>NZ_FNJV01000019.1 GCF_900103125.1 Mucilaginibacter sp. OK268
AAGTATTCTCCCAGATCATTTTTTAAGCGTATTGCACTCATGGCAGCCAGATGCAATACGCTTTTAATGGCTTTGTCGGCATATACAGACACCTTGCTTTTACCCCTTATGGAAGTACCGGATTGGTGATCAAATGGAACTACGCCGCTGTAACAGGCCATTTTGCGAGGCTCTGTAATTGTTGTAAAGCCCGCTGTTTTAGCCAACATCATCCAGCATAGTACCTTCCCTACACCAGGGACAGAGCGTATTAAAGTCGCTTGCTTAGCTAATTGTTCATCATTACGAATAAGATCCTGAATAGCGTGCTCGATCTGCTTTATCTGCTCATTGGCTAAGTCTGCCATTTTTTTATTCATTGCCAATAGTGATTTGTCCAGACCAAGTTTTTTCATCTTTGGATAATCAGCCTTTTGACTAAGCAATTGACGTTTTACTTTCATTCGATAAGTTCTTTCTGTTAACAATACCTTCATTTTTTCAATGGCAACCGATGACGGTTTCCATTGAGGCAGATCATAATGATGTTTTTCAATAAAAAGGGCAATACGCAGTGCATCCGCCTTATCGCTCTTACCCCGGACTAAACCAATGCTTTTTTTAATATGCAAGGCAGGCACCACGAATACCCGGTGGTGTAGCTGAGCTAAAGCCTCATACAAGGGCCAATTATAGCGGCCTGTATTTTCCATAGCTATCAGCAGCTCTGCTTTTTGGTAAGACCGAAAGAACTGAAGAATAGGTTTTACCTCATTTTTAATAATAAAGGCTTGATTCTGGTTGTCTTTTCGGATACAGATATCCAAGGTAAGATCACTAATGTCAATACCAACAATTGTTTGATTTTGCATAATTTTGTAATGAAAGTTAACGATTGAGGTCATCAACATTGCTCAACTCCTTAATAATGGGTCTTTAGCCCGAATTTCTATCTGAGTTTAAGGTTGATGAAAAGGAAGCAGGGTCTTAATCGCAATGTGAGTCACTAACTCGGAGCGAAGCTTAGTTTACCCTGCTTCTTGCTCAATCAAATA
>NZ_FNJV01000018.1 GCF_900103125.1 Mucilaginibacter sp. OK268
ACCTTTGCAGCCCGCTGAGGAGGAAGAGAAAAGGGAGAAAGCGGGGTTCAAAACTTAGAATAAAAAAAAGAAAAAAAAGTTTTGGAAAATAGAAAAAGGTTTCTACCTTTGCACTCCCGAAACGAAGGAAAGAAAAAAGCGGAAACGCTGAGAGAGAAAGCAGGGAAAACAAAGAGAAAGTTAACGAAGGTTAGCGAGTAACAAAAAAGAGAAAGCGAACGAAAGTGAGCGAGTAACAAAAGAGAAGCCAGAGCGATTCAGGCGGACAAAAAATGAAAGTTTGATCACGACGCAAGAAGTGAAAAAATATAAGCGGAACCGGGACGGGGAAGCGCAAAGTTCTTTTAAGAAATAGAAAATCATGTAGCGTAACGATCGGAAACTAAACCCTTCCGGTAAGTTATAAGAAAGCGGGAAGCTGTATAAAGATACACGATTGAGTAGCAATAAAGAACGCAAGTTCATAAAGCTAGCTCATCAAATACAGATTCTATTATTAATAATAGGGTCAGAGACAAACAAAACATTTTACAATGGAGAGTTTGATCCTGGCTCAGGATGAACGCTAGCGGCAGGCCTAATACATGCAAGTCGGACGGGATTGGAGAGCTTGCTTTCCATGAGAGTGGCGCACGGGTGCGTAACACGTATGTAACCTACCTTGTTCAGGGGGATAGCCTCTCGAAAGAGAGATTAAGACCGCATAACATTGCAATGTGGCATCACAAAGCAATCAAATATTTATAGGAACAAGATGGGCATGCGGAACATTAGCTAGTTGGTAAGGTAACGGCTTACCAAGGCTACGATGTTTAGGGGATCTGAGAGGATGACCCCCCACACTGGTACTGAGACACGGACCAGACTCCTACGGGAGGCAGCAGTAAGGAATATTGGTCAATGGGCGCAAGCCTGAACCAGCCATGCCGCGTGCAGGAAGACGGCCCTATGGGTTGTAAACTGCTTTTATACGGGAATAAACCTTGATACGTGTATCAAGCTGAATGTACTGTAAGAATAAGGATCGGCTAACTCCGTGCCAGCAGCCGCGGTAATACGGAGGATCCAAGCGTTATCCGGATTTATTGGGTTTAAAGGGTGCGTAGGTGGTTCTTTAAGTCAGGGGTGAAAGACGGCAGCTTAACTGTCGCAGTGCCTTTGATACTGAAGAACTTGAATCCACTAGAGGTAGGCGGAATGTGACAAGTAGCGGTGAAATGCATAGATATGTCACAGAACACCAATTGCGAAGGCAGCTTACTATGGTGGTATTGACACTGAGGCACGAAAGCGTGGGGATCAAACAGGATTAGATACCCTGGTAGTCCACGCCCTAAACGATGAATACTCGATGTTGGCGATATACGGTCAGCGTCTAAGCGAAAGCGTTAAGTATTCCACCTGGGGAGTACGCCCGCAAGGGTGAAACTCAAAGGAATTGACGGGGGCCCGCACAAGCGGAGGAGCATGTGGTTTAATTCGATGATACGCGAGGAACCTTACCCGGGCTTGAAAGTTAGTGAATAAAGCAGAGACGCTTTAGTCCTTCGGGACACGAAACTAGGTGCTGCATGGCTGTCGTCAGCTCGTGCCGTGAGGTGTTGGGTTAAGTCCCGCAACGAGCGCAACCCCTATGTTTAGTTGCCAGCACGTCAAGGTGGGGACTCTAAACAGACTGCCTATGCAAATAGAGAGGAAGGAGGGGACGACGTCAAGTCATCATGGCCCTTACGTCCGGGGCTACACACGTGCTACAATGGGCAGTACAGAGGGCAGCTACCTGGCAACAGGATGCCAATCTCATAAAGCTGTTCACAGTTCGGATCGGGGTCTGCAACTCGACCCCGTGAAGTTGGATTCGCTAGTAATCGCGTATCAGCAATGACGCGGTGAATACGTTCCCGGGCCTTGTACACACCGCCCGTCAAGCCATGGAAGCTGGAAGTGCCTGAAGTGCGTAACCGTAAGGAGCGTCCTAGGGTAAAGTCGGTAACTGGGGCTAAGTCGTAACAAGGTAGCCGTACCGGAAGGTGTGGCTGGAATACCTCCTTTCTGGAGCAGTTTCCACAGTAAGTAATGTAACAGGTGTTACCTACATGATTATTTCTTAAATTAAAAAACAAAAAGAAACCCAAAAGATGAAACCATTCAGTGGTTTTAATCATCTGAGAGGCTGGATTGTAAGCGATTACGATAGACGATTGCCGAATTGACGAGAAGAATCCGAAATCGAACATCCGACATCCGAAATCAAAAAAGTCCTGTAGCTCAGCTTGGTTAGAGCACTACACTGATAATGTAGGGGTCAGCAGTTCAAATCTGCTCGGGACTACAAGTAACATCTAAGGGGGATTAGCTCAGCTGGCTAGAGCACCTGCCTTGCACGCAGGGGGTCAACGGTTCGAATCCGTTATTCTCCACGACATTTGCGCGAAGCAAATGATTATACTTAATGTAGTATAGGAAATCAGCCATAGGGGCTGGAACATCCCGATTTGACGGGAGGTTTATCGGTTCGAATCCGTTATTCTCCACACACCCTCCGTTTCCTGAAAAGGATAGGATATTCTGCAAGATACTATTTAATTAGTATGGGGTAAAGTTCTTTGACATATTGGAAGAAGTAATTGAAACAAGAGAAAACAACAGAATAGGGACGTTGTTTGACTAGAATCAAGAAAAAAGAAACAAGAGGATAGACTTCGGTCTTGATTCCTGAATCTTGGCTCCTGACTCTATGAACAACTAACTAAATAAAAACATACCATACGGCGCAAAAGGCGTATGAGTAGAAGAAAGTAAGAAAGGGTACACGGGGGATGCCTTGGCTCTCAGAGGCGATGAAGGACGTGATAAGCTGCGATAAGCCGCGGGGATTAGCAAATATGAATTAATCCGCGGATTTCCGAATGGGGAAACCTAGCTAGTTGAAGACTAGTTGCATAAATGCGCGAACCTGCTGAACTGAAACATCTAAGTAAGCAGAGGAAGAGAAAATAATAATGATTTCCTGAGTAGTGGCGAGCGAAAGGGAAGAAGCCCAAACCAGTTATGTTACGGCATAACTGGGGTTGTAGGACCACAATATGAATATCAAAATGAACCGGAATGGGGTGGGAAACCCAGCCATAGAGCATGAGAGCTGCGTACGGGTAAGTAATGATAGGATAGTGGTATCCTGAGTACCGCGAGGTCGGAGACGCCTTGTGGGAATCTGCCGGCACCATCCGGTAAGGCTAAATACTCCTGAGAGACCGATAGTGAACCAGTACCGTGAGGGAAAGGTGAAAAGAACCCCGAACAGGGGAGTGAAATAGAACCTGAAACCGTGTACTTACAAGCGGTCGGAGCAGAGCAATCTGTGACGGCGTGCCTTTTGCATAATGAGCCTACGAGTTACTCTTCCCTGGCAAGGTTAAGTGTTTAAGACACGGATCCGAAGCGAAAGCGAGTCTGAATAGGGCGTATAGTCAGGGGAGGTAGACGCGAAACCTTGTGATCTACCCATGGACAGGTTGAAGGTGCCGTAACAGGTACTGGAGGACCGAACCGATAAACGTTGAAAAGTTTCCGGATGATTTGTGGGTAGGGGTGAAAGGCTAATCAAACTGGGAAATAGCTCGTACTCCCCGAAATGTTTTTAGGAACAGCCTGGCGGTTGAGTTAATAAGAGGTAGAGCTACTAATTGGGTGCGGGGGAGTCAAATCCTACCAAATCCAGATAAACTCCGAATGCTTATTAATATACGCTGGAGTGAGGCTCTGGGTGCTAAGGTCCAGGGCCGAGAGGGAAAGAACCCAGACCATCAGCTAAGGTCCCCAAATTACTGCTAAGTTGAACTAACGAGGTCCGATTGCACAGACAGCTAGGATGTTGGCTTGGAAGCAGCCATTCATTTAAAGAGTGCGTAACAGCTCACTAGTCGAGCGATCGGGCATGGATAATAAACGGGCATCAAGCAGTATACCGAAGCTATGGATTTGCAGCAATGCATCTGGTAGGGGAGCATTCTATATGCCGGCGAAGCAGGAAGGACAACTGACTGTGGAGGTTATAGAAAAGCAAATGTAGGCATAAGTAACGATAAGGCGGGAGAGAAACCCGCCCACCGAAAGACTAAGGTTTCCTGATCAACGCTAATCGGATCAGGGTTAGTCGGGGCCTAAGGTGAAGCCGAAGGGCGTAGCCGATGGACAACTGGTTAATATTCCAGTACTTTTTATAACTGCGATGCGGTGACGGAGTAGTGACACTGACGCGAACTGACGGAATAGTTCGTTAAAGGCCGTAGGTATATGGACTGTAGTTAAGTACGCAGACCATGCTGAAAGCTGATAGTACTTGAAACCTTCGGGGGACGAGATAGTTCAGGTAATCAGACTTCCAAGAAAACCCGCTAAGCTTCAGGTTATAAAAACCCGTACCGTAAACCGACACAGGTAGTCGAGGAGAGAATCCTAAGGTGCTCGAGTGAATCATGGCTAAGGAACTCGGCAAAATGGCCCTGTAACTTCGGGAGAAGGGGCGCTGGCAGCAATGTCAGCCGCAGTGAAAAGGCCCAGGCGACTGTTTAACAAAAACACATGGCTATGCAAAATCGAAAGATGACGTATATGGCCTGACACCTGCCCGGTGCCGGAAGGTTAAGAGGGGATGTTAGTCGCAAGGCGAAGCATTGAATCGAAGCCCCGGTAAACGGCGGCCGTAACTATAACGGTCCTAAGGTAGCGAAATTCCTTGTCGGGTAAGTTCCGACCTGCACGAATGGTGTAACGATCTGGGCGCTGTCTCAGCCATGAGCTCGGTGAAATTGTGGTATCGGTGAAGACGCCGGTTACCCGCAACGGGACGGAAAGACCCCATGCACCTTCACTACAACTTAACATTGATATCGGATACAGGATGTGTAGGATAGGTGGGAGACTGTGATCCAGCTTCGCTAGGAGTTGGTTAGTCAACGTTGAAATACCACCCTTTCTGTATTTGGTGTCTAACCCTGTAAGACGGGGGACATTGTTTGGCGGGTAGTTTGACTGGGGTGGTCGCCTCCAAAAAGGTAACGGAGGCTTTCAAAGGTAAGCTCAGTACGCTTGGTAACCGTACGTGGAGTGCAATAGCATAAGCTTGCTTGACAGTGAGACAGACAAGTCGAGCTGGGTCGAAAGACGGATATAGTGATCCGGTGGTTCTGCATGGAAGGGCCATCGCTCAAAGGATAAAAGGTACGCTGGGGATAACAGGCTGATCTCCCCCAAGAGCTCATATCGACGGGGAGGTTTGGCACCTCGATGTCGGCTCGTCACATCCTGGGGCTGGAGAAGGTCCCAAGGGTTGAGCTGTTCGCTCATTAAAGTGGCACGCGAGCTGGGTTCAGAACGTCGCGAGACAGTTCGGTCCCTATCTGTTGTGGGCGTAGGAAGTTTGAGTGGGGCTGACCTTAGTACGAGAGGACCGGGTTGGACTAACCTCTGGTGAATCTGTTATGGCGCCAGCTGTATTGCAGAGTAGCTACGTTGGGAATAGATAAGCGCTGAAAGCATCTAAGTGCGAAACTAGCCACAAGATGAGACTTCCATTGAGGGTCGTAGGAGACTACTACGTTGATAGGTTACAGGTCTAAAGGTGGTGACATCATAGCCGAGTAATACTAATTGCCCGAAGCTTTCTTCAGATAGAAAAAGTGTGGGTACGGTAGCAATACTGTACCCCACCAAAACAAAAACAACAATGTCTGTTGTTTTCTCTTCATCAATCACTTCTTTCAATAATATGTCAATAGATATGAGATATTAGATGTGAGATATGAGATCAGGACGCAAGTCAGTCTCAATACTCAAATCTCAATACTCAAATCTAATAAAATATTCAGGTGCCTATATCGGCGGTGTCTACCTCTTCCCATTCCGAACAGAGAAGTCAAGCCCGCCAGAGCCGATGGTACTGCGGTAAAACGTGGGAGAGTAGGTCGGTGCCCAATCTTAAATCAAGCCCTTGCTG
>NZ_FNJV01000017.1 GCF_900103125.1 Mucilaginibacter sp. OK268
AGTAAGAAATAAAATCATCCATCGAATCTTCGCTGTTATTAAAAACCAAGTACCTTACCAAAAGCATTTGTTTGTATCATAGAAATCGCAATGACGCGTGGTGAGTGCGACAAAAGGCGAACATTAAAAGAATCTTTCACCGTTAAAATTTCCCCACTCACCGACTTGTTCCCGCTGCTAACCAGTTTTCCATAGGCTTGTTTTGCTTATCGCAATACCTTTATATCATCAAACAAACGATAACCTTAAAAGCTACTAAAATGAACACTTACCCAAACCCATATATGATGTTCGACGGAATGACACCCGAAGAGTTTTCCTTTTTACAACAGGCAACAGCATCATTAACAGAAAATCAACAGCGGTATTTTATAAATATTTACGGCGGTAAAAGAAGAAATCCGCAGGATATTATGCTGGCTACTTTACTTGGTTTTGTAGGTGTATCCGGAGTACAACGTTTCATGACCGACCAGATAGGCATGGGCTTGGTGTACTTTTTTACTGCCGGCTTTTGTTTTATAGGAACCATTGTCGACCTGATCAACTACAAAAACATCGCTACCGATTACAACAAACAAATGGCTTTCGAAAGCTTCAACATCGCTAAAATGAGCAACTAAATAAGCCCTTTGTGGGTGATAGTTTCACTATATATATACAATAAAAAAATCCACCTTCTGTTACGGGGTGGATTTTTTAGTTTGTAAAAGAAGAATGGTCATGCTGAACTTGTTTCAGCATCCCACAGGACAATTGGCCATTATAACGCAACCATGCTAATGAGATGCCGAAACAAGTTCGGCATGACCCGGAGAAATATTATTTCGCCAACGCCTTATCCCTTACAGCCTTAAATTCCGAATGAGGTTTCCAGCCGGGGAAGGTAGTTTCGTTGCTAAGCTTGGTGCCTATCCGGTAAAGGATATCAGCTATCTGTGCCATACCGGTAGCGTCCATGTCCGCACTGTAATTATCGGCCGGCTGATGGTAGCGCTGCTCGTTGTATTCCTTTTGCTTGTCTTCACCATAGGATGCGCCCTGTGTTTTGCTTACGCTGCCATTGTTAATGTCAAGGGCCGGAACACCCAGCTTGGCAAAGTTAAAATGATCAGACCGGTAATAGCTGCCCGCACCTGGGTGACGGTCGCCTACGGTGGTGAGGCCATCCTGTTTGGCTATATCGGCCACATAATCTTCCAGGTCGTTTTGGCCCTTACCGGTTATGGCTATGTCTTTGGTTTCGCCATAGCTGCCCAGGGCGTCCATGTTCAGGTCGGCAATGGTTTTGTTGAGTGGATAAACAGGGTGGGTGGCATAATATTCAGAACCCAGCAAGCCCTGCTCCTCGGCGGTTACCGCTAAAAATACGATGGAACGTTTGGGTTTATCTTTAGCCTGCTGAAATGCTTTGGCTACGCTGATGATAGCGGCTACACCACTGGCATTATCCACAGCGCCGTTATAAATACTGTCGCCTTTGGCATCAGGTTTTCCGATACCCAGGTGGTCCCAGTGGGCGGTATACAAAATGTATTCGTTAGGCGATGTGCTGCCTTTGATAGTACCGATAACATTATGCGATGTAGAATATTTAAGCTTGTTGTTGATAGTTAAAGAAACCGACCTATTAAGAGGCACAGCCTTGAAACTTTTGCTGCGGGCAATGGCGCGCAGATCGCCGGTAATACCTGCATCTGCGAATAGTTTCTTGGCGGCGTCTTCGGTGATCCAGCCTTCCACCTTACAACGCGACATGTGTTTGTCTGCCTGGGTAAGATAAAGTTTAGCACCCGAATTACTGTTGGATACTACTTCCCATCCATAGCTGGCTGGTTCTGTTTGATGCACAATAATAACACCAGCAGCGCCCTGGCGAGCTGCTTCTTCAAATTTGTAGGTCCAACGGCCATAATAGGTCATGGTATCGCCTTTAAATATGGTTGGGTCGCCGCTTTTAAAGCCGGGATCATTTACCAATACTACCACCGTTTTGCCTTTTACGTCCAGACCGGCATAATCATTCCAGTGAAATTCGGGGGCAACAATGCCGTAACCCGCAAAAACAAGGGGAGAGTTTTTAAGCTGTACAGAATCAACCTCGCGGCGACTAAAGGTTACAAAATCGGTCAATTTATGCAAGCTCATAGGCGATTTGCCGCCGCCGATCTCCATGATTTCTGAAGGCTGACTGGTAATCTCCACCATAGGTACATCCTGTAAATAGCTTCCGTTATTGCCAGGCTCCAAACCGGCTTTTTTAAACTCGGATGAGATATAGGCGATGGCTTTGTTTTCGCCGGGAGTAAAAGGCTTGCGACCCAGGAGCGAATCATTGGCCAGTATGGCGATGTGTGATTTGATCTCCTCTGGAGTTATAGCTTTAGCCGTTTCCTGATCCTCTTTTTTATTCTGGCTGCATCCGGCCAGCAGGGCAATGCCGCCTATGGCCAATAGGTAATGGTATTTGTTTTTCATTAGGGATAATTAATGTGTTTATCCCAAATGTACTTAAAGGAAATGCTTAGTGCAAACGAGAGTGACAATGACGCGCCGTGACAACAACAAAAAGCGGCCCCCTAAAAGCCGCTTTTGTTTTGTTATTTGTTTTTGTCGGTACTATGAAACTTGGTTAGGCTATCTGCCGCTGTTGGTAAGCAGCCTGGTCTTCAATTTTTTTGATCGCTTCAACTGTTTTCAGGAACGAATCGGGGGTTATGGAGATGCTGTCGATGCCCTCTTCAACCAGGAACTGGGCAAAGTCGGGATAATCTGATGGGCCCTGACCGCAGATCCCCACCTTGATGCCGGCTTTTTTTGCCGCCTTGATCAGCTGCGATATCATCATTTTTACAGCCTCATTGCGTTCGTTATAAATGTCAGCCACCAGGGCTGAGTCGCGATCGAGCCCGAGCACCAGTTGGGTCAGATCGTTTGATCCGATAGAGAAACCATCAATATACCGGGCAAACTGATCGGCCAGTATCACGTTGGATGGGACCTCGGCCATCAGGTATACCTCCAATCCGTTTTCACCGCGAACCAGTCCATATTCCTTCATGGTTTCATAAACCCGCAACAGCTCATTAATGGTACGGCAAAAAGGGATCATCACCACCACATTTTTTAGCCCCATGGTTTCGCGCACTTTTTTTATGGCGCGGCATTCCATACCAAAGGCCTCTTTATAAGCAGCGGAGTAATAGCGCGAAGCCCCCCGCCACCCGATCATTGGGTTTTCTTCTGATGGTTCAAAGTAACTACCGCCAGGCATACTGGCATATTCGTTGGTTTTAAAATCAGAGAACCGTACAATCACCTTATGCGGATAAAAGGCTGAAGCTATTTTACCAATCCCGAAGGAGAGCTTGTCTATAAAATATGTTTGCTCATCGGCATAGCCTTTAATGGTATCTTCAATCAGCGAGGTTAAGGCTTCGTCTTTCAACTCGCGGTGTTGCAGCAGGGCCTGCGGGTGTATTTTAATATAATTGCTGATGATAAATTCTTCGCGCGCCAGGCCCACCCCGCAATGCGGATAACCAGCCAGTTTAAAAGCGATATCGGGGGAGGCCACGTTCATCATGATGGGGGTATCAACCGCGGGCAGCGTGCTCAGATCATACTCCTGTATTTTAAACGGAATCTCCCCGGCATAGATGTAGCCGTTTTCGCCCTCGGCACAGGATACCGTTACCTGCTGACCGGTGCTTAATAACTCCGTAGCATTACCGCAGCCTACAATGGCCGGTACGCCTAACTCTCGTGCCACAATGGCGGCATGGCAAGTACGCCCGCCTTTATTGGTGACAATAGCCGCCGCCTTTTTCATCAAAGGTTCCCAATCAGGGTCGGTCATGTCGGTTACCAGCACATCGCCGGCCTTAAAATTCAGTTGCGCCAGGGAAATGGTATCCGCGTTCTCCAGCAGATGCACCCGTCCGGTAGCAATTTTATCGCCAACGGCAATACCCTGCAACAGTAACTGCGTGCTTTTAGCCTTGGCATCCATGGTGAAGATCTGCAGGGTCTGCTGTGCTTTGCGAGAGTGGATGGTTTCTGGCCGGGCCTGTACAATATAAAGCTGCTGGGTTTCACCATCAACCGCCCATTCCACATCCATAGGGCACCATTTACCTTTAAGGGCGGTGTAATAGTTTTCGATGGCCACCACCCAGGCGGCCAGTTGCAAAGCCATATCATCCGTAAGGCAAAAACGCTCTCTTTCTGCTTCGGTGGTGGGTACCACTTTTACACGCGGCTCGTTGGCTTCGCCGTAAACCATTTTACTATCCTTGGTGCCTAATTTTTTTTCAATCAAAGGGCGGAGATTCGGTTTTCCGAGCAGGGGTTTAAATATGGTAAATTCATCGGGCTTTACGGCTCCCTGAACAACCATTTCGCCCAGGCCAAAAGCGCCGTTGATCACCACCACATCTTTAAAACCACTTTCTGTATCGAGCGAAAATGCAACACCAGAAGCTCCAATATCGGAGCGCACCATTTTTTGCACACATACCGAAAGCCCAATCTGGAAATGATCATAGCCAAAACTTTTGCGGTAGCTAATGGCGCGATCGGTAAACAGTGATGCAAAGCAATTGCGTATGGCATCCAGCAGTTCGTTGGTGCCGGCAATATTTAAATAAGTATCCTGTTGCCCGGCAAAAGAAGCATCGGGCAGGTCTTCGGCAGTAGCGGATGAACGTACAGCCACATCAACATCCATTTTCTGGTAATAGGCACACAAAGCATCATAAGCATCGGCAACCTGCATTTTGATCTCTTCAGGGAATTCTCCATCGCGGATAAGCCTGCGGATTGTTCCGCCGCATTGTTTAAGCTGCGCCAGGTCATCCACATCTGTTGCGCTGATGAGGGTACTGATCAGCACGTCGAGTTGGTTGTATTTTATAAAACTGTAATAAGCATCGGCAACAACAATAAATCCAAAAGGGATGTCGATACCTAATAGCTTCAAATTTTGAAGCATTTCGCCAAGAGAGGCGTTTTTGCCGCCAACACGATCAATATCGTTGATGCCGGCCTCGTTTAGCTGCAAAATATAGTTTGTTGTTTCCATCCTTAAATAATTTTGAATTATTGATTTAGTGAATTAGCGATTTTTACATACCTGGTGCGTGTTAAAACCAAGACTACTTCATCTGCTTTTCTTCAACAAAACTATCGGATAAAACGTTCGGAAACGAGAGTTTATATACCATAAATAATACTATATTAACCATTTTTATCTATTTTTGAATTATATAAGTGATAATAATATAATTTCTAAAATGGAGTAAAGGTTTTCGGAACCAGGAACAAAGAATTTTATAATCACTAATTCACTAAATCAATAATTAAAAATGAAGGCAAGGTTAAAAAAGCTCAGTACCCCGGCTAACCAGTCGTTCAGCCTGCAGCTTACCGCGCATTATCATTCTTATAACGAATTACATTATCACCCCGAAATTGAGCTCATTTACATTATGGAAGGGCATGGGGTACTGTTGGTGGGCGATAAAATAGAACCTGTTGCCGCCGGCGATCTGCTGCTGATTGGCGGAAACCTGCCTCATTTATTCCGGTTTGATAGCCATACTTTTGAATACCCTTTGCAAAAGCAAGGCCGGATAAAGCTGCCGGTACAATTGCTCACATTACATTTTAACCCCGATATATTTGGCGGACAGTTTATCAATTTGCCCGAAAATGAATACCTGCGTACCGCGATACGTCGGGCCGGGAACGTACTCGCGTTTCAGGGCAGTTTGCGTATTCGCTTAATTGTTTTGTTAAACCAATTGCTTCAGGCTGCTGCCAGCGAACGGATCCCTTTACTGATGCAATTACTGGCATCCATTGCCAGCGAGAAAGAATATCGATCTTTAAACCCGCAGATACAGCAACAGACTTTTAACGCGGGCGACGAAACCCGGCTCACCAAAGTTTATCTGTATACCCTTAATAATTTTCACCGCGTTATTACCCTGAAGGAAATAGCGGCAGTTATTTATATGGTGCCCAATGCCTTTTGCCGGTATTTTAAATCGCGGGTGCACAAAAGCTATTTTGATTTTTTGCTGGAAGTGCGCGTGAACCATGCCTGCAAGCTGCTGAAAGAAACGGACTACAGCATTGTGATTATCAGTTACGAATCGGGTTTCTCTAACCTCTCCAATTTTAACCGGCATTTTAAGGCGATTACGGGGAAAAAGCCCTTGGCGGTAAGGAAAGAGTTTCAGCGTTATTTGTAGACCTCTCCCAACCCTCTCCAAAGGAGAGGGCTTTAGAACAAATAAAAATGCGTCATTGCGAGGTACGAAGCAATCTCTATGCTGTACAGAGCGAACTTTTATGGTTGACCTGCCTGTGTAGAGATTGCTTCGTACCTCGCAATGACGTGGTTGAAGAATTTTTATGAGGATTATTTAATCAATCCACTCAAATTTGGTATACGGTACCAATGCCTCCGGTACCCGGATGCCTTTTTCGGTTTGGTTGTTTTCCAGCAGGGTGGCCACAATGCGGGGCAGGGCCAGGGCGCTGCCGTTGAGGGTGTGGGCCAGCTGGGTTTTACCTTCGGTATTACGGAAACGCAGTTTAAGGCGATTACTCTGGAAGGTTTCAAAGTTGGATACGGATGAAACCTCCAGCCAGCGTTGCTGTGCGGCGCTCCAGGTTTCCATATCATAGGTTAAAGCAGAGCCAAAACCCATATCGCCGCCGCAAAGGCGTAATACACGGTAAGGCAAGCCTAATTTTTGCAGCAGGCCCTGCACATGGGCGCTCATCTGTTCCAAAACTTCGTAGGAGCGGTCGGGTTGTACTACTTGTACAATTTCTACTTTATCAAACTGGTGCAAACGGTTTAGGCCACGTACATGCGCGCCATAAGAACCGGCTTCGCGACGGAAACATGGCGTATGTCCGCAGTTTTTTACCGGCAGGTCTTCACCTTTTAGTATCACATCGCGGTACATGTTGGTGATGGGCACTTCGGCTGTTGGTATCAGGTATAAATTATCAATACCAACATGATACATCTGTCCTTCCTTATCCGGTAATTGTGATGTGCCAAAGCCAGATGCTTCGTTCACCATCAGGGGTACGCTTACTTCGCTATAGCCCGCTTTTTCGGCTTCGTCAATAAAAAAGTTGATGAGGGCACGCTGTAGCTTAGCGCCCTTATTTTTATATACGGGGAAACCGGCACCGGTTATTTTAACACCCAGTTCAAAGTCAATCAGGTTATATTTTGCGGCCAGCTCCCAATGCGGCAGGGCATCGGCAGGTAGGTTGGGTTTTGAACCATTTTCCAATACTACTTCGTTCTCCTCGGGAGTTAAACCTTTGGGTACAGAGCTATGGGGCAGGTTGGGTAATAAAACCAGCTTCTGGTATAGGTCTTCTTCAATAGTGGCCAGCTGATCGCCCAGTTTTTTGATGTCTTCTTTCCAGGCACCTGTTTTGGCTTTGATGGTTTCTGCTTCGTCTTTTTTACCCGCGCGCATCAGGTCGCCAATTTGTTTGGCGGCTGCATTGGCTTCGGCCGAAACGTTATCCATACTGGTTTGAGTTTGACGGCGTTTATCGTCTAACTGAATTATTTCATCAACCAGTTCGGTCTGTTTAAAATTTTTTACAGCCAAACGTTCTAAAACCTGTTCCCGGTTATCGCGGATATAACTAACTTGCAGCATTATTTTATTTTTAGGCAAAGATATAAATAAGTCGATAGTCCATAGACTATAGTCAATAGATTTTAAGATGTGGTCGATAGACCATGGTCCATGGACGATAGTTGATGGAAATCGGGCATGCAGATAAAATCTATGGACTATGGACCATCGTCTATGGACAAAATATAACCATGAACGAAAAAGGTAAACTATACTTAGTACCCACCCCAATAGGCAACCTGGAGGATATTACCTTGAGGGCCATACGTGTTTTGAAGGAGGCCGATCTGATACTGGCTGAGGACACACGTACATCGGCGCCATTGCTGAAACATTTTGATATCCATCAGAAAGTGTTTTCGCACCATCAGCATAATGAGCACCAATCATCCAACGAAATAGTAAAGTTTTTGCTGGAAGGGAAAAACATCGCGCTGATATCTGACGCGGGAACGCCTGCCATATCCGATCCGGGTTTTTACCTGGTGCGCGAGGCCCTGAAATTTGATATCGCGGTAGAATGTCTGCCCGGAGCTACGGCTTTTGTACCCGCGCTGGTGAATTCCGGGTTTCCTACGGATAAGTTTTGTTTTGAAGGTTTTTTACCGCTGAAAAAAGGCCGCCAGACACGGTATAAATTTTTGGCCGGGGAGGAACGCACGATTATACTTTATGAATCGCCGCACCGTTTACTGAAAACACTGGACGAAATGGCGACTTATTTTGGTGCCGAACGCCAGCTATCCGTATCGCGAGAGCTGACCAAAATGTTCGAGGAAACTGTTCGGGGTACGGTAGCCGAGGTGAAATTATATTATGAAACACATCCCGCAAAAGGGGAATTCGTGATTTGTGTGGCTGGGGCCGAAGCCAAAACATCGAAGAATAAATATAAAGACGACGAAGAGGAGTAAAAAGAGGGCCTGTCACCCTGAGCTTGTCGAAGGACGCGCGCAGAAGCCTGCCCACCATGCTTTAAAAAAATAAAAAATATGTCATTGCGAGGAGGAACGACGAAGCAATCTCGTAGCTATTCTTATTAATGAAAACGCGAGGAGATTGCCACGCTGCGCTCGCAATGACATACTGGTTTTTCTCCCGATCAATAGGATAAATAACAAATGAAAAAAAATCTTCCTTTAGCCATACTTTCCGGATTGGTGTTGTGGATAGCATGGCCACCTACGCCTTATACTACTTTTTTGCTGTTTATTGGTTTTGTGCCCATGCTGCTGGCGATGGAAAACATCATCCAATCCACATTGGCTAAAAAGGGAAAAAAAATATTCACCCTAAGCTTTATTGGCTTTTTTATCTGGAATGTGGGCTCTGTTTACTGGGTGTACAACGCGCTAAAAATAGTGGGCGACCTGGTGGCTATCCCAATTTCGCTGATCCCGTATTCGCTGGGGCCATTGCTCATGGCTTTGGCTTGCTGGCTGTATTACCGCTTACGATTGGTAACCGGCAGGGGCTGGAGTTTAGCCGGCCTGGTTTGCTTATGGATAGGCTACGAATACCTGCACCAGAGCTGGGACCTCAACTTCCCCTGGATGACCCTGGGCAATGGGTTCGCGGTGAGCCACCAGTGGATACAATGGTACGAGTATACCGGTGTTTATGGCGGTACCATTTGGGTATGGGCTGTAAACATACTGGCTTTTTTAATTTATATAGGATTACGCGAAGCCCAGGATAAAAAGCTGCGACTAAAGCTAATTACCGCGTTTGTACTGACAATTTTGCTACCGCTCAGCTTTTCGTTATTTACTTACTACAACTATACCGAGCAAAAAAACCCATCGAACGTGGTGGCGGTTCAGCCCAATATCGATCCTTATGCAAAAGAGAACGACATCCCCGCAAATCTGCAGATCGATATCATGATCCACCTGTCGCGGAGTGTGGCCCAGCCCAATACCGAGTTTTTTTTGTGGCCCGAGACCGCCATTCCGGAGTATATGAACGAGGATGGTATCAACAACAATATTTACTTTAAACAGGCGCAATACTTTTTACGCAAATACAAAAACAGTACTTTGATAACCGGGGGCGAAACTTACCGGTTTTATAATAACAGGGCAACACCAACTGCCAGTGCAACACAACAGCCCGGTGTATTCGCAGATAATTTTAGTTCGGCTATCGGTATCGAAAATAGCGGCAATGTGCAGATCTACCATAAATCGCGACTGGTGCCGGGTGCTGAATCGCTGCCTTTTGGCAACACCTTATCCTTCCTGAAACCAGTATTTGAGCATTTGGGTGGTGCCACGGGGGCTTATGGCCCTCAAGCAGATGCGGATGTGTTTTACTCACAAAGCGGTATCGGTGCCGATCCGGTGATCTGTTTTGAATCTATCTGGGGCGAATATGTAGCGCGTTCAGTGCGGAAAGGCGCGCAGTTCATCGCCATTATTACCAACGATGGCTGGTGGGAAAATACATCGGGTAAAGACCAGCACTTGGATTATGCCAAGCTGAGGGCTATTGAAACCCGTCGCTGGGTGGCGCGCTCGGCCAATACGGGTATCTCGGCTTTTATCAACCAGCGTGGCGACATCGTACAGCAAACCAAATGGTGGACACAGGCTGCCATTAAACAGGATATCAACTTGAACTCCGAGCTTACCTTTTATGTAGAGCATGGTGATTATCTGCCTAAAGCAGGTAGCTTTATTGCTGTTTTGCTGATTGGGTTTATTGGGGTAAGGGGGAGGTTTAGGAAGAGGGTGGCGGTTGCCTGATTTTTTCTTTACCCGTATATTCCTCATGTCATTGCGAGCGTAGCGTGGCAATCTCATCGCGTTCATCTACATACGACGAGATTGCTTCGTCGTTCCTCCTCGCAATGACATATTCTTTGTAAATGATCGAGTTTTTATCTTAATGTAAACGGACCTTTAGAGTCCTCTGGTTTTGAGGCTCAGGATGACGGGCAGATTCAATTATTCCTCGTTCCTCTTCAGAATAAATGCCATCAGATCATTGATCGGCTGCTTGATCACTTTGCCGGTTTTTACACCCTGTTGATGGCAAAGCGTAGTTAACTCCTCGGCAAAAAAGTAGGCGATGGAGCCCACAAAATGACATTTGTAACGGTGGTATTCGGGGTACGATTTGATATTGCTGTCAATAAACTCCAATAAGCCCCTTTCCAGCAATTCCTGCCCGTAGGGCGTGGTTTTTATTTCGCTTACAAAACGCGAGAACGAGGCCAGGTAAGTGTTGGCATTGGGCCGCTGATACACATTCTTGATCACTATCTCTTTATTCAACCCGTATGCTTTATCAAATGCCTCGTTGATATCGGCGGGCATATTGCCATACAGGAAATCGGTGATCAAGGCCTTGCCAAACCAGGTGCCGGAGCCTTCGTCGCCTAAAACAAAGCCCAGGCCATGCTGGCCGTCGTGGATGTTTTCGCCATCAAAATAGGAGATGTTTGACCCCGTGCCCATTACACAACAAATGCCTTTTTCGTGCCCGCAGGTGGCATAGGCGCAACCTAAAAGGTCACTGTCTACACTGATAAAAGCTTTGCTGAACAACTGGCTGATAGCGTTTGAAACGATCTCGTGCCTGTCCGGACTGGAGCAGCCGGCCCCAAAAAAATATATTTCGGAAATATCATTCGCATATGCCACCATATCAGGCGCCTGGTCCTGTATTATTTTGGCTATTTCTTTTTCTGTTAAAAAGTATGGGTTTAATCCGGCGGTTTTGAATGATACTGGCTCTTGTTGTGGGATACTGAGCAACCAGTCTGTTTTTGAAGATCCGCTATCGGCAACTAAGATCATGGACAAATTTCTTCGAGCGCTTTAACTGTTAATGGCTTATGTATAAACTGTGTAATATACTTGTTTCCTACCGACTCTTTCCTATCTGTTGGGTCAAGGGAAGAAGAAAGCATAAATATTTTAATATTTTTTTTATCGATCAAAAGCGTATCGTATTCCTCTAAAAACTCAAAACCACTCATCTGGGGCATACGGACATCTAAAAAGATAACATCGGGTTTTATAGTACCCTCCCGGAGCGAATTTATAGCTTCGGCAGGCGATTGTCTTACAATGATCTGCTCTGCGAAGTTACTGTTTTCCAAAATCCTGCGCGTAACAAAGTTGTCGATGTAATTATCATCAATCAACAGGCAGGTTTTGTAGGGGATTAACATTGTTTCAAAAATAGCTTTTTAAAGCAATTTAAGAAACATACCCCATAAATAAATACTTATTAGTACTTAATTAATATTAATACTGCTGGTGATCTGTTTTAAAGTTACTTCTGCAAGTTTTGACTGATACTGAGCCGCAAAGAACTTGGATTGCGCATCCAGGTAATTACGCTGGGCTTCCCGTATTTCTAAGGGCGTAATATTACCCAGCTTATATTTTTCTAATGATATATCCAGGTTCTTTTTAGCGATGGTAACGTTGGCCTGCCCCAGTTTAATCAGATCCAAACCAGATAAATAACTCACAAAAAAGTTATTGATCTGTGCTTCTACGTTCAGTCGGGTTTGTTTGGCGCTGATATTGGCATTGTCGATCTGTATTTTCGCGTTCTTTTCGCGTCGGTTTTGGTTAAAGCCATCAAAAATATTAATAGAGGCGGTCAACCCATAATTTAAGCCATGTACATTTTGCGACAAGGTAAAGCCAGCCGGTGTTTTGCTATTAGAAAAAGTATAGCCCGATGTTAAACCCACCTGCGGGTACCGGGTTGAGCGCACCTGTTTCAGGTTGATCTCGGCCAGGCGTTTATTGATCTGTGCCGATAAAATGGCCGGGTTTTGTAACTGGGCGCTGTTGATGATCTCGGCAAGGGTTAACTTATCATCAATCAAAATGGTATCGGCTACCGTGAAATCGGTTTGCAGATCTCGGATCAATAGCTGGTTAAGCTGTATTTTGATAGCCTTGAACTGCTGGTATTGCGTAACCAGATTAGCCGTATCGGTATTGAGGTTAACCTGCGCGTTCAATACATCAAGTCCCGAGGCGCGACCAACCTTGTACTTGTCGTTAGCATAACGCAATTGCGTGCGCGAAATATCTATAGCCCCTTTGAGCGCTTTGATCTGCTCGTTTTGGTTGATGAGGTCATAATAGGTAGTGATCACACTGGCAACGGTGGTTTGGATGGTATCCTTTAACCGTATAGCGCCTAAGGTATCAACGGTTTTTAACTGATCATAGGTGGCAAACATGTTAAAGCCGTCAAAAATGGTCCAGTTAAGGTTTACGCCATAACTATTATTGGAGTTATGGGCATTGATATTATTCACAGTACCATCGTTACGTGTTTGCTTGGTGTTTTGCCGACTGTTGTTGGTGGCAAAATTGCCGGTAAGCTGCGGTAAAACACCCGCGTTACCCAGGGTAACATTATTTGCCGCTATGGTAGAGTTATTTTGCGACAGCTTGATATTATAGTTGTTTTTAAGCGCGATTTCAACAGCCTCTTTCAGCGTAAGCAAAGGGGCATCCTGCGCCCAGGCCGTTATGCTAAAAACCAGGCTGCAAAAAATAAAGAAAACTATTTTTTTGATGATCATATTTTTTTTATTTCGGAGTTCGGATTTTCGAATTCGGATTTATCTTTTGTTTGTTTTCAATCATTCGCTTTTGGCTTTGTGCCTTCTGCTTTTAGCTTTCAAAGGTTTTCAATCAATAGAGGTGTTTTAGTCTCGTTTGCTTCCGTGTCTTCCGGTTCATGCTCGGGATCACGACGGGTTTTGGAGGCGAAGATCACATACATCAGCGGGATAATATAAAGGGTAAGCACCAGTGAGAACAGCATCCCACCCATAATTACTATACCTAATGATACACGGCTTTTGGCACCCGCGCCCAATGCAAACGCGATAGGCACAGAGCCCAGCACCACGGCCAAACTGGTCATTAATATCGGGCGTAAACGAGCGGTAGCGGCCTCAATTGCGGCTTCATATTTAGCAACGCCGTGTTCCATGCGCTGATTGGCAAATTCCACAATGAGGATACCGTTTTTGGTTACCAAGCCCACCAGGGTAATGATACCGATCTCGCTGAAAATATTGAGCGTTTGGTTAAACAGCCATAGGGATAAAAACGCACCCGAAATGGCCAGCGGTACGGTGAGCATCACAATAAATGGATCCATAAAGCTCTCGAACTGGGCCGCCAAAACCAGGTATATCAGCAACAGTGCAAAACCAAAGGCGAATAAGATGTTTGATGAACCCTCGGCATAATCCCGTGAAGGGCCGCTTAGGGCGGTGCTGAAGGTATCGTCCAATATTTCTTTGGATATGCGGTCCATCTCTTTGATACCATCACCAACGGTACGACCGGGTGCTAATCCCGCAGATACCGTAGCCGATTTATAACGGTTAAAGTGATAAATAGCCGGAGGTGTTGCACCTTCGGTCACTTTTACCACGTTATCCAGCTGTACCAGGCCGCCCTTAGTGCTGCGGAGGTAAACGGATTTCAGATCGAGCGGCTGATCGCGGTTGGCGCGATCCACCTGGGCAATTACCTGGTATTGTTTACCGTTGATCAGGAAATAATCCAGGCGGCCGGCACTATAATACAATTGCAGGGTTTGAGCGATATCATCAACAGACACCCCCAGGTCCCGTGCCCGGTCCCTGTCGGTAACTACCCTTAACTCGGGCTTGGTGAATTTGAGGTTGACGTCGGTTCCCTGAAATACCGGACTTTTGGATACTTCGGAGAAAAACTTAGGCAAGGCCTTGCGTATTTTTTCGAAATCCTGGTTCTGAATTACATATTGTATGGGTAGCGAAGTCCGGGCACCGCTACCGCCGCCGCTAATGGTTTGCTCTTGTATTACATTGGCGCGGGCATCGGGCATACGGCTTAGCTTTTTACTGAGCCAGTCGGCCAGTTGTTGCTGGGTGCGGCCACGTTCGTCGGGAGCTACCAAGCCGATACGACCAAAACCCGAGTTGGCCGAACCACCACCGAAGGATGGCGAAACGATCTCGAAATTAACTTTAGCCTCTGGAATGGAATCATCAACCAGTTGCGATACCTTATCCATGTATTTGGTCATGTACTCATAGGTAGCGCCTTCAGATCCGGTAACGCTGTAACGCAATAAGCTGCGGTCATCAAGCGGAGCCAGCTCAGACGGGATAACCTGTACCAAAACGCCAATGATAATAAGTGAAACCCCCAGGATCACGAAAGATACCCACTTTACCTTCATAAACTTAACCAGTGTTTCGGTATAGGAATTGGTCATGTTCACAAAGAAAGGCTCGGTACGCTCGTAAAACTTCGATTTTTTGTTGCTCTTGCGGATCAGCTTTACGTTCAGCATCGGTGTTAACGACAGGGACACAAACGCCGATATCAATACCGCGCCAGCCACCACTACCGCGAACTCGCGGAACAAACGGCCGGTAAAGCCCTGTAAAAACACAATAGGTAAAAACACCGCCGCCAGCGTAACCGAGGTGGATACAACCGCGAAAAAGATCTCGGCAGAACCTTCAAAGGCAGCCTTGCGAATGGCCATGCCGGCCTCCACCTTTTTATAGATGTTCTCGGTTACCACAATACCGTCATCCACCACCAGGCCCGTTGCCAGTACAATGCCCAGCAGGGTTAATATATTAATGGAGAAACCAAAAATATACATGATGAAAAACGCGCCGATTAATGACACCGGAATATCGATCAATGGGCGGAAGGCGATAAGCCAATCGCGGAAGAAGAGGTAAATAATGATCACCACAAGCACAAATGATACGATCAGCGTTTCCTGTACTTCGGATATCGACTGGTTGATAAACCGTGTATTATCCAGCGCCACATTTACCTTAATATCCGGAGGAAGATCTTTTTTGATCTGGTCCAGACGTTTGTAAAAATCCTTGGCTATCTGTACATAGTTGGCGCCCGGCTGCGGCACAATGGCCAAACCGATCATCGGCACACCCGATTCCTTAAAAATGGTTTCCTCATTGGCCGATCCTAAAACGGCATAGCCCACATCGCGCAAACGCACCACACGGTTACTGTCTGATCGGATAATAAGGTCGTTAAAATCTTTTTCGGTAGATAATTTACCCAGGGCCCTGATGGTAACCTCGGTATTATTACCCTCAATTTTACCGGCAGGCAGCTCCACGTTCTCTTTAGTTAAGGCTGCGCCAATATCGGTTGCGGTAACACCCTGCGCGGTTAATTTATTTGGATCGATCCATAAACGCATGGCGTACTGGCGTTGTCCCTGTATGTTAATGGTACTTACGCCAGGGATGGTTTGCAGGCCTTCCTGTAATACGTTTTCGGCATAGTCATCCAGCTGATTAATGTTACGGGTATCACTCTGTACCTCCAGGGTGATGATCTGGTCGGCGCTGGCATCGGCTTTGGTAACTACCGGCGGCGCGTCAATATCTTGTGGCAATTGCCGTTGTGCCTGGCCAACTTTGTCGCGCACGTCGTTCGCGGCGGTTTCCAGATCGGCATCCAGGTCAAACTCTACAGTGATGTTACTGGAACCCACCGAACTGGTTGATGACAGGTTACGGATACCCGGAACACCGTTGATGGCTTTTTCCAGGGGCTCTGTGATCTGCGATTCAATTACATCGGCATTGGCGCCCGCGTAACTGGTGGATACCGAAATGATGGGCGGATCGACAGAAGGGAAATCCCGCACCCCTAAAAATTTATAGCCGATGATACCAAACACAACAATAACTACTGACATTACTGTTGCCAATACCGGCCGCTTTATACTGACTGAGGATAAACTCATATGGTTTAAGATTTAAGAACCAAGAGTCAAGAATCAAGAAAAAAAAGCAGACCTGTCTTTGTTGTAAATAAGCATTTGTTCTTATTACGGCTCTTGATTCTTGACTCTTGGTTCTTGATTCTATTTAAATTATTATTTCAATTCCTGATTCTTGGCTCTCGGTTCTTGATTCTATTTAATGACTTTAGCAATTTTTAAAGGAACCTTTGGCCGCATTTGTATAATGCCCGATACGACCACGCTGTCGCCCGGTTTCAGACCATCAATGATCTGTATTTTGGTATCGGTGCGCATATCGGTTTTTACCGGTTTGCTCACCGCAAAGCCATTTTGATAAACATAAACCAGGTTGCTTTTCAGGTCGGGGATAACGGCCTGGGTTGGCAGTAAAATAGTTTTAGCTATCTGATCAAGTGTTAAGTTAATTTTAGCAAAGCTGCCGGCTGTCAATAAACCTTTGGGATTTGGCGCTTTGGCCCGTACAGTAAGGGTGCGCGAGTTAACATCAATAGCAGGGTCAATAGCATACACCGTAGCCGTAAAGTTTTCCCTGGAGCTTTCGGTAGTGAACCTGATCTTGCTGCCCGGACCAATGATAGAAAGGTATCTTTCCGGAACAGAAAAAGTAACCTTTGCCGGATCGATATTAACCAGCTGCGCGATGGACGTTTGAGGCGACAGGTAACCACCCGGGCTCACATTCCTTAAGCCGATAGTGCCCGAAAACGGCGCCCTGATCTCGGTGCGTGTTATTTGCGCCTTGATCATATCGCCCTGTGCCCTTAATGAGTTTAAGGAAGTTAAAGAAGTATCATATTCCTGTTGACTGATGGCTTCTTTTTCCAACAATACTTTGTTGCGGTATTCATTTTGTTTGGCTAACGCTACCTGGTAGCTCACTTGTTTAAGCGATGCTTCCAGGTCCTGGTTATAAACTTTAACCAGCAATTGCCCTTTTTGCACTTTGCTGCCCTCGGTAAAATATATGCCGGTGATATTGCCGGCGGTTTGGCTTACCAGGTTTACCTTTTCGTTGGCATCAATTGAGCCGGTTACATCTATTATATTGTTTATAGTAGTATCCTTTACAATCATAATATTAACGGAAACGGGACCGTTCTTCTTTTTGCCGCCTTTGCCTCCGGCAGCTATAGCAGCAGCAGATTCCTTGGCGCTTTTGCTAAAGAACTTGTTGTAAATTAAGTATGCAACCAGCAAAGCCAGCGCGGTGTAAATGATATACCTTGTTCTCATATTAAATGGATCATTTTTGTGATTTAGTTTTTGATCAGGTTGTTGTTAAGGGTTTTATGTTGTTTTGCATTCGGAGTAATACACTTTCAAATATTTTCATATCCGCCTCAGATATCCCCTTAGTAATATCGGTATTAATGTTTTTAAAGGTGGCCACAATATGCGGAACCGCGAGCTTTGCTTTTTCGGTAACTTTCAACAATTGTTCGCGGCGGTCGTTCGGGTTGTTTTCCCGGTAAACAAATCCTTTGGTAGAGAGTAGATTAATGATGCTTACAATGGCCGATTTATCCTTGCCTAGTATTTCGGCCAGCGCTTTTTGTGATAATTGCCCATCATGATAGTAAATCAGCGATAACACATAATGATAGCGGTCTACGTCCAGGTGTTTTGTACTTTTAGCGAGCAGGCTTTGGTACAATTTACCAAGACGTATCAGTTTGCGGGATATGGGTTCTATTAGCGACATTATAAGGTGGCACAAACTTAATCAGTAGACAGCATAAATAGTTGTATGTATCAACCATTTTACAAGGTTAATTTTAGGTTATCTAATGTGATAGGAGCCTACTTACCGAGCGGGGTGCAGCCGACTCATCCCGGCATCGCTATAAAGTATAACAAATTAAAATCATGTCATTGCGATTTCTATGATACAAACAAATGCTTTTGGTAAGGTACTTGGTTTTTAATAACAGCGAAGATTCGATGGATGATTTTATTTCTTA
>NZ_FNJV01000016.1 GCF_900103125.1 Mucilaginibacter sp. OK268
AATGTGAGTCACTAACTCGGAGCGAAGCTTAGTTTACCCTGCTTCTTGCTCAATCAAATAGTCCAATATAATAATTATGCTAATCTAAAGGAGCGGAGCGTGGCAATCTCATCCCAGGTAGAGGTGCGCGAGGAGATTGCTTCGTCGTTCCTCCTCGCAATGACATATTTTTATTTACACTCCTATCTTCCCGTTCACCAGTTCAATAACTTCTGCTTCCAGCGCAATCGACTTACGTTCAATATCATTGCCTTTTGCAATTATATCAGTCACAAAATCTTTATCCTTATAGCCGGAAGCATTGATCTTTACGTTCATAAAAGCCCCTAGAACGGCAGTACGGGCACAAAGGGCAGCAACACCGGCGTCAGTTACCGAATTGGGGTTACCGATCTCTGCCATAGCCTTGATCACTTCCATACTGTTCAATGCAACCTGCATCACTTTAAACGGTACTTCAATAGCGTATTTGGTAGCATCCTGTATAGCTTTATTTCTTGCGGCTTTTTCCTCTGATGTCGATTTTGGTAAACCAAATGATTCCATGATGCGGTTAAACGCGGTTGTATCCAGATCAACGAGGCGAATGAGTTCATCTTTATAAACCTGTGCTTTTTCGGCCCAGTTACTAAATTCCTCCCAGCGATCATCCCAGCCTTTTTTATGCGAGCTGAGGTTAGCCACCATCCCCGCCAACGAAGCTCCTAAAGAACCAACATAAGCAGAGATAGAACCACCACCCGGAGCAGGGCTTTCACTGGCTGTTTCATCGGCAAACTCCACTAGGCTCATGCTTACCAATTTGCTGGCAGCTTTATCTTTCAACAGATATTCAATAATACGTTCCTCGGGGATAAAAGGTCCAAGTTCATCCAGTCCCATGGATTTAATGGCAATCCGAATCAGTTCTTTTTCACTCACGCCCACCGAGCGTTTTTGTTTCTGCAGAAAGTATTTACCAGCATCCAGCATGGCTTTCAGCGGTATCAATCCCACCAATTCGCTACCGGTAACCCGGATGCCGCGCGCATTGGCCTTATCACAAACTTCATCAAAGGCTTTATGTACGGGTGTTATTTCGATATTGGTCAAATTCATCGAAATCTGGGCAATGCCGTACTCTTCAATATACCAACCGATAGCTTTTACCGCTTTCAATGAACCGGGGATGTTTTTGGGTTTGCCAGCCTCGTCGTTTACCGTACGACCCGCTTCGCGCACATCAAAAGCAATGGCATTTGCCCTGCGGGTTGATGTGGTGTTCAAATTCACATTATAAGCCACCAGGAAATCGCGCGCACCAATTACCGTAGCCCCCCGTTTTACATCATTCTCTGCCGGACCAAAATCGGGAGCCCATTCCGGCAGTTTGATCTTCTTGAAAAAGCCTTCATACTCGCCAGCCCTGATCACCGACAAATTGCTGCGGCTTTTATTGGGCTGCGCCTGCTCGTACAAATAAACCGGGATCTGTAATTCTTCGCCAACACGTTTAGCCAACTGGCGCGCGTACTCCGCAGTTTCTTCCATGCTGATATTACTGATGGGTATCAGCGGACAAACATCAGTTGCCCCCATCCGTGGATGTTCGCCTTTTTGTTTGCTCATATCGATCAGTTCACCGGCCTTTTTTAAAGCAAGGAAAGCTGCCTGTATCACCTTCTCTGGTTCGCCTACAAAAGTTACCACGGTCCGGTTAGTAGCCTTACCGGGATCAACATTCAGCAGACGCACGCCTTCTACAGACTCTACTTCATTAGTGATCTGTTTGATAATATCAAGGTTTACACCTTCACTAAAATTCGGAACGCATTCAATTAGTTTCTGGCTCATTGGTTTAGTATTTTATTTGTCCATTGGTTGATATCGTTCATTTGTTCACCAGCCGTCCACACTTGATCCGGTTTTAATTTCCCCTGGTGATATAATATCTCGCGGTAATCATCGCATGGATAAGCTTGCATATCGGCCAGCTTATTTTTGATCAATATACCGCGGTCGTTTAATTTTAATGCTGATGCCGCCCGGAAAGTCAACCCTGCAAATACTTCAGCTGCGCACAATTTTTCGGCAGCGCCCATTACGGCAGCTTGCATCAGCAGATCGCCCATCGGGGCCGAGCCGGGGTTCCAGTCGCTGGCAATAGCCAGGCAGGCCCCGGCATCCAGTAGTTTACGGGCAGGCGCATAGGCCATTCCCAATCCCAAAGATGCACCCGGCAAAGTTACGGCTACGGTATCAGATTGCGCCAGCATATTTATTTCCCGATCTGTACTGGCTTCCAGATGATCCGCCGAAACCGCCCTTGCTTTAACAGAAACTTCACTGCCGCCGGTAGTAAACTGATCAGCATGAACAGTTACTTCAAAGCCCATTTGCTTGGCTTTGGCCAGGTAGTTCAGCGCATCGCTGATATTAAAAGCGCTCTCTTCAATAAATATATCAACACGGTTTGCCAGGCGCTGTTGTTTAATAACCGGTAACAGATTTTGCAAAACATGGTTGAGGTATTCGGAATGGGTTCCATCAAAATCTTTGGGCAGCATATGTGCAGCGAGACAAGTTGACACCAGGCTCGCTCGGGTTTTATCGGCAGCTGATTTGATGGTTCTTAACTGTTTTAATTCGGCATCAATACCTAAACCGTAGCCGCTTTTTACTTCGATAGTGGTAACCCCTTCTACCAGATGCCGTTGTACCCGATTTAAAAGCAGATTAGTTAAAGTGGCCTCATCAGCTGCACGGGTTTGGGTAACCGAATCCCAGATACCGCCACCTGCTTTGGCTATTTCCAGGTAGGTTTTACCCGCTGTACGCAGCGCATAATCCTTTGCCCGGCTGCCTGCAAAACAGATGTGCGTATGGCAATCCACAAAGCCCGGCAACAATACCTGATCACCGGTAATTTCTTCAATTTGTACTGATGGGTTAGTGACTCGTAATTGCTCAAAATCGTCAACAGCCATAATCAGCCCATCATCAACCAGCACGCCCCCCTGCGAAATGATCTGCAATTGCTCATCCTTTAAAGCACCTTTTAAAGGAAGCCCCCCCAATGGTAGTATTTGAGTAAATGGACCTATTAGTTTCATTTTTTAAGCTTTGAGTAATGAGTTCCCTAACTTAACGTGAGTTCGGGATAAGAAATGCAAACCTGATCCCGATGTCTGCTATGTTAAAATTGGGTTTACATGGTTTACACTTTTTATGGTTTACATTTTTTTATATTATTGATAATCAATTGATTAATTTGTTTCATATCAAAAAAAACGGTTTACAGTGTAAACCATAAATAATGGAGTTTACATTGATCAGCTTTAAGCAAAGTATTCAGGTAGCCTTTAAATAACCTGAGCTGCTTACTCCGGGCTCAGGCTAATTTAAAACTCATCACTCAAAACTTTGGACTTTTTTACCACACCTTCAATCCAAACTTATCCGCCCATTCCTGCGCTTTATCATAACCGGCATCGGCATGGCGGAAAATACCCATCGCAGGGTCATTGTGCAAAACACGTTTAAGGCAAGTGGCGGCGCGATCCGTACCGTCGGCCAAAACAACCATACCTGCATGCTGGGAGTAGCCCATACCTACTCCGCCACCATGATGGAACGAGATCCAGGTTGCCCCGCCTGATGCATTAGCCATCAGGTTAAGCAGCGGCCAGTCGGATACCGCATCTGATCCATCTTTCATGGATTCTGTTTCGCGGTTTGGCGACGCAACCGAGCCGCAATCCAAGTGATCACGACCGATGACTATCGGACCTTTTACCTTACCCGTTTTTACCAGTTCATTAAATAATAAGCCTGCCTTTTCCCTGTCGCCCATGCCCAGCCAGCAAATACGTGCCGGCAGGCCCTGGAAGGAGATCTTTTCCTGTGCATTTTTGAGCCATTTGATCAGTGGTTTATCTTCGGGGAATAATTCCATCAGTGCCCTATCCGTAGTAAAAATATCTTCCGGATCACCCGATAAGGCTACCCAGCGGAAAGGCCCTTTCCCCTCGCAAAACAGCGGACGGATATAGGCCGGGGTAAATCCGGGGAAGTTAAATGAATCAGGTTCACCTCCTTGTTTAGCAAACTCACGCAGGTTGTTACCATAGTCAAAGGTAATAGCACCTTTATTCTGCAATTGCAGCATCAGGCTTACATGACGGGCCATGCTTTTCAGCGATAGCCGTTTGTATTCCACCGCATCACTTTTTCGCAAGGTGGCAGCTTCTACCAGCGATAATCCATTAGGGATATAACCGTTCAAGGGGTCATGTGCCGATGTTTGATCGGTTAAAATATCAGGGATAATATTGTCTTTTAGTAAATGCTCCAACAGATCGCCGGCGTCCCTTACCAAGCCTACCGAAAGGGTTTCTTTTTTGGCGATAGCTTCCTTTACCCAGGCAATAGCCTCCTCATACGAGTGGGTTATTCTGTCGATGTATTGTGTATCTACCCGTTTTTGGATACGCGTGGCATCAACATCGGCACCTAAAAAAACACCGCCGGCCATAGTAGCGGCTAATGGCTGAGCGCCCCCCATGCCGCCTAAACCCGCGCTTACGATGAGTTTACCGGTCAGGTCGCCGTTAAAATGCTGATTGCCGCATTCTACAAAGGTTTCGTACGTACCTTGTAAAATACCTTGTGTACCAATATAGATCCAGCTACCAGCGGTCATCTGGCCGTACATCATCAAACCTTTGGCACGCAGTTCATTAAAATGCTCCCAATTGGCCCAGGCAGGCACCAGGTTACTATTAGCTATCAATACACGTGGTGCTTCGGGGTGGCTACGTACAATGCCTACCGGTTTACCCGATTGGATCAGCAGTGAATGGTATTCATCCAACTCCAGTAATAACTCAATAATTTTCCGGAGCGATTCCGGATTACGTGCTGCCTGACCGATTCCGCCGTAAACCACCAGCTCCTCTGGGTTTTCGGCCACCTGACCATCCAGGTTGTTGAGCAGCATGCGTAATGGCGCTTCTGTTTGCCAGCTTTTAGCATGCAGTTGCATACCGCGTGGTGCTTTGTACACCGGGTGGTTGGCGTAGGTTTTAATAAATTCCGAACTCGTCATGGCTGAGATTGATTTGGTGATGAATAGCTGTTTCGTTGGCAATGGCCAGCAAAGAGCCCTTAGTGATCAGTTGATGTAAGTTATTGATATCGTCTGCAAAAACACGATCGTCCTGTATATGGGGCACATGCTCCCTTACCTTGGCATGAATGGCCTCAATAACCGGGGTTGATTTTAATGGCCGCCTGAAATCAACTGCCTGCGCGGCGTACAGCAATTCAATGGCCTGTATATATTCCAGGTTATCAATTACCTGGTGCAGTTTGCGCCCGCTGATAGAACCCATGGATACATGATCTTCCTGACCTAAAGAGGTAGGCACACTGTCGGCACTGGCCGGAAAACACAGGGTTTTATTTTCGGTGACAAGCGCCGCAGTGGTATATTGAGGGATCATTAAACCGGAATTTAGCCCGGCATCCTGCGTAAGCAGTTTGGGCAGGCCATAACGGCCCTCACTCATGAGGTAGCAGCGACGGTCGGCAATATTGCCCAGTTCGGCAGCGGCAACGGTGGCATAATCCAGCGGCAAAGCCAATGGCTGTCCGTGGAAATTGCCTCCGCTAATGGTATCATCGGCATTAAAAATAACGGGGTTATCCGTTACCGAATTGAGCTCTATCTCGGTCAACTCTTTCAGATGCAGCCAGGCATTGCGCGATGCGCCATGCACCTGCGGCATACACCGTAAAGAATACGGATCCTGTACCCTGTCGCAATTCACATGTGATGAATTGATCTCAGACCCGGTTAATAAAGTAAATAATCTATCTGCTACCATCTTTGTGCCTTTAAACGGACGGATGGCATGCAAACGCGCATCAAACGGTCGTGCCGAACCCATCAAGCCTTCTAATGACAGGGCTCCGATCAGATCGGCACGATTCAGGGCATCATCCAGGCGCTGCACTGCTTTTACGGCGAAGGCCAGTATAAATTGTGTACCGTTGATGAGTGCAAGCCCTTCTTTAGGGCCCAATATTAGGGGTTGCAGGTTGTACTTTTTTAGTAATTGCCCGGCTGGTATGCGTTCGTTATTTTCATATACCTCGCCCAAACCTATCAATGGCAAAAACAGGTGCGATAAGGGGGCTAGATCGCCAGAGGCGCCAACCGATCCTTTTTCGGGAACTACCGGGATAATATCATGATCAATATGCCAGATGATGCGCTGTAATGTTTCGGGTGCAACACCAGAGTAGCCCTGCGCCAATGCCTGCACCTTGGTGATCAGCATAAGCTTGGCAATTTCCTGCGGGATAGGGTTACCTACTCCTACGCTGTGACTTTTCAGGATATTGCATTGCAGCAGGCTGGTATCGGCTTCGGATATGCGGGTATCGCACAGCGGACCAAAGCCGGTATTGATACCATAAACCGGATGCTGGGCATGTACAATTTTTTCTACCTCGCGCCATGAAGCACGGATGGCTTTATCGGCATCAGCGTTAATAATACCTTTGGTTTTGCCGGCGGCTATATCCAGGCAAATGCCTATAGTTAAATGATCGGTACCATAATTAAATATACTATTCATGGTCGGTTGTTTTTAGATCGGTAATTAATTTCTGACTGATTACTTCGGCCAGGTTAGCCTGGCGAAAGGCAGTTTCCAGTCCAGTTATGGCAGGTAATAATTGTTTAGCCAGCTCATCGCTTTCAACCAGCTCAGTCATGGCGGCACTGATCGCATCCCACATGGGTAATATTTGCGTCAATAGCTCGCGGCCACTATCGGTAAGCGTTACCAGTTGCCTGCGGCCATCGTCGGTACAGGTAGCCGAAGTAACCAATTTGCGGTTTTTTAAATTGGTGATCAGCTGACTTGCAGCCGGGTGCGAAACCTCGATCTGCTCGCTCAATTCTTTGATCGATAGCGCTTCGTTTTTAGATAACAAATAAAAAACAGGAAACCAGCTGGCATCAAAATCAATACCTTCATTTTGATAGGCACGGTTAATTTCGGCCAGAAAAGCTTCGCTCAGGCGGCGTAAACGGCTGCCCAAAACCAGGTACCCCAGGCTTTGATATAAATTCATTGTGCAATTTATATAAGTGCTTATATAATTGCAAATTTTATTTTCAAAGCCTCACCCCGGCCCTCTCCAAAAGGAGAGGGAGCTAAAAACAATATGCAAAGCAAAGCCCTCTCCTTTGGAGAGGGTTGGGTGAGGTCAATACCGTGATAATACCCCTGTAAATAGGGTATTTTTACGTATACTGAAATGTTTTTTATTGCCTAATTTTACCTTAACCAAACCCATTACCTTATGGCAAATACCCCACCCGATAAGTTAGCCGAAAACAAACTCGAGGTTGATTGTATTAAACCGTTTGAAAACATAGCACTGGCATTTTCTGGCGGTGGCTTCCGCGCGGCCTCCTTCGCGTTAGGCGTATTATCATACCTGAATAAAGTAACATTTGACGACGATACTGACGGGCTTCACGGCCAGACGCTTTTGCAGCAGGTAAGCTATCTATCATCGGCATCGGGCGGCACTATTACCACTACTTTGTATGCCCTGTACAATGCGCAGGGTAAAACCTTTGGGCAATTTTATACTAAATTATCTGCCGGACTTAACGGCGACGATCTGCTGAGGCAATCATTAGAAATATTATCTGATAAAAAGCACTGGAAAAACAGACCGCAAAAAACCCGAAACATTATCAATTCCTTCGCGCTTGCGTATGACCAATATCTGTTTGACGGATCAACACTGGAAGCACTTTGTCACGGGGCATCGCCAACAGCCCACCTCCAGGAGGTTTGTTTCAACGCTACTGAATTTTATACCGGACAATCGTTCCGGCAAAATATCAAACTGGTTCCAGATAAGGGTACAGATGAACGATTTAAATATGGCAACGAAGTTATTTATGTGGATAGCTTAGTTGCCGGTAAAATAAAACTGGGCGATGTGCTGGCCGCGTCATCTTGTTTCCCGGCCGGGTTTGAGCCCATCATTTATCCTAACGACTATACGCATCAGCATTTAAATATCCACGACCTGAAAAACGCGCTGTCGCTGGTGCCACAAACCGGCGACAAGGAAGAGGCTGAATTTATACAACACAAACAATTTGGCCTAATGGACGGTGGTATTACAGATAACCAGGGTCTGCAAAGTATGATGGAAGCCGATGGCCGCCGGCTTGACAAAAAAACCAGCTTCCCGTATTTTGAACTGATGCTGGTGAACGATGTGGGCAGTCATTATATACACCCATATGTATTACCTAAGATAAGCAAAGGCTTTGAGCTGAACCTCTGGGGTGTATTTTATATTACCGCCGCCATTTTACTCGCTGCTTTAACCGGAGTTTGGTATGGAATAAGCCATCACAGCACATCCTGGGTAATCGCCGGTGCTTTATTTATACCTATTCCCTTTATATGGGTATCCGGCGTATTATATGTAAGGCACCAGTTATTTAGTGTGTCAAAAGCGTCGGCTGGAATGGACTTAAAACGCAACTTTACCGAACAGATCATCCATATACTGGTCAGTTTTTTTTCCAAAACATCCATCAGCCTTATTATACATATGCTCAATACCCGGGCGCAATCTGTACTGATGCTTAACACCAGTATATTTTTAAAACGCATCAGGCAATTGCTTTATGATAAGTTTTATGGGAGCACCCAGTGGAATAACCGTGGTAAAGGCAACCACGTTTATGACCTTTCTTTCTCCAATGATATTAACCGCAACCAGGGGAATAGTCAATACATGACCACACCATCATCACTCGCCCCCAGTACCGATATGCAGATAGTAGCTCAAACCGCCTATAATATGGGCACCACATTATGGTTCGATAAAAAATCGGCCGAACAACAACATACGGAGGCCTGCCTGGTAGCCTGCGGACAGTTTACCACCTGCTATAATCTGCTGGAATATATAGACCGGCTGCTGGATAAAAACACCGGTACTCCCTATGATGATAAATACGAAAACCGCCTGCTTAAACTCAAAGCCCAAATGACTGCGAATTATGAACATTTTAAAACTGATCCGTTTTTCCTGTACAATACATCAGGCACCGATTATCAGATACCGGGCTTTAAACCCATCAAAATGATCGATATCCCCTTTCCAAAAAATTGGAAGGAGAAGAAGAAACCATAAATACTGCCATACAAACTTACCTGAACCACAGAAAAAAACAGATGGAAAAACAACTTGAACAAATACGCGAACAGCAAAAAGAGTCATGGAATAAATTTTCATCAGGCTGGAAAAAATGGGACGATCTTACAATGGATTTTTTAAAGCCCGTGGGTGCTGAAATTATCCGATCGATCAGCCCCGAAAATGGTCAGGTAATTTTGGATGTGGCCGGAGGAACCGGAGAACCTGGATTGACTATTGCAGGTATGCTGAATGGTGGAAAAGTGATCATCACCGATCTGTCACAGGATATGCTGGATATAGCCCGCGAAAACGCTGATCAAAAAAATATTAAAAATGTTGAATTTAAGGCCTGTGATGTTTGCGAGCTTCCATTTGCAGATAATACATTTGATGCTATAAGTTGTCGATTTGGGTTTATGTTTTTCCCTGATATGTTGCTGGCAGCCAAAGAAATGGCTCGGGTACTTAAGCCCGGCGGCAAAATTGCCACCTCGGTTTGGAATGTTCCCGAAAAAAATTTCTGGATTACCGCCACTATGGGCACCATCAATAAAAACATGGAACTGCCCGCTCCTCCGCCCGGCGCACCAGGCATGTTTCGCTGTGCCAAGGATGGTCTTATTGCTGATCTGTTTTCCCAGGCTGGATTAAAAAATATTACCCAGAAAGAGATTACCGGAAAACTTAATTGCCAAACAACCGATACCTACTGGATTATGATGACCGAGATAGCTGCCCCAATTGTTGCTGCATTAAGCAAAGCAGATGAGGCAACAAAAGAAAAAATAAAAACAGAGGTTTATCATGCTATAGATCAAAGATATCCCGCAGGAGATGTGGTGATGGATTCCAGTGCGCTGGTAATTTATGGTGAGAAATAATATAAGAAATGATTGTAACTGGGTCAAATTTTAATAAGTAAATTATTTCAACTTTTATTAAATCCTGATCTTATGCCAAAAGATGAAACAAAAGATACGGACAACGGTACCGGACAAACCAACAAACCACTTTTTTCCAATACTGTAAGTGCCTGGATAGGAGTAATTACCTCGGTGATCACTATTATATTGACCATTTACACTACTTCGAACAAAGTTCGCTTAGATCAGCTCGAAACCGACTTTAAAGACCGCTCCACAAAGGTGGAAGAATCAAAGGAACGGGTTGAGCGCTATAAATGGGTTTACAGTCTTTATAACGACCTGAATGATGTTGATAAGCGAAAAAAAAACTTCACCGTTGGCTTAATAACACTCGCGTTAACTGATGTGGAATCAAAAAAACTGTTTTCGGCCCTCCAAACCTCCAGCGATACTGTATTGCAGAGCGTAGGCCAAAGCGGGCTCAAAGCTTTAAAAGCAATAGGCAATGAAGATATAACTGCCCTGGTATCAAAGATCGACACTTCAAGCTCTGCCGACAGGATAAAAGCTGTAGGCGAACTTGAAAATAAATATGCTTCATCCTCACCTGCCATAACTATGGTGCTAAATTTATACAACCCGGATAATATAACAACGCTTTCGCCCGATGGTATTATTAACGGACTATACTATTTAAACCGTACCAATGCCAAAGTTTGGAATAAGCAGCAAATTAAACAAGGACAGGATGCTGCTGTTAGAATTGCTGGCCTAAACCCCGGCAAAAATACCAGTAAAGAATTGGCTAATTTCAAATCATTATTAACACTTGCTGCAACGGGCCAATAGGGTGCTTTAAACATCCGATACTTCTGAAGGAGCTATTCCCTTGCCTTTTTCAAGGCCCTTAGCATTTCGGAATAACCCTGGTGACGTAGCATAGCCTCTATGGTATTGGCTATGCGGTTAGCACGCGTATTTTCGGTTTTGGCGCTATTGATCCATTTAATAAAATAGTCGCGATGGCCTTGTGGCAGGGTAAAAAAGAAATCATTGGCCTCGGGTTCAAAATCAAAACACTCCTGCAGATCGGCCGGAACCTCAACCTTATAATCATTATCAGGCTCCAAACGTACCCGCAACATAGCACCCCTGTGTTTGTGTAAGCCTTTACATATTTCCCGTTTTAGGGCCATAATAAAGTTGCCTTCGCCCATGGGCATCAGGGCCATACCGGCAATGGGCATCTCGTCCAGTTTACCCTTTACCCTGAATGATTTTTTATTACCGGGCTTCATTTGCTGGGCCAGATCGGCAGGAATTTCAATATAGGTCCAGCCGGTTTTTTCTCCTTGTTCTGCAAATTGCAAAATAATGGTGTTAAAATCAATCATAGCGGAGTTTAAGGCGGCTTCCATTGCTAAGAATCTAAAGAAACCAGTAATATATTAAATTTATGTTAAATCAACAAAATTTTTAACATAATCTGTAACGTAAGGCATATTGCTGATGTCTTATGAGTATAAAAATTAATTAATAATAATAAACAACCTTAAATAGCAATACAATGAAAACTTTAAAATCAATATTATTAGGCTTAACTTTATTAGTAGTAGCCACTGTTGCCAAAGCAACCACCTATACCGAAGGTGAAAATTTAACAAAAAATTATGCTATCAGCACATACATCGACGCCATGACCCATGGTAAATTAAAAGGCCTTAGTGAAGTGATTGATCAGGATGCTAAATTCAGCATGTTACGCGGTAAAACCGTTTTGAACTTTAGCAAAGATGAGATGATCCAATCATTAAACGCCTCTAAAGGTACCGAGCAAACCTGCACCACTACTACATCAGTAGTTGAAAGCAACGAAGCTATTGCCGTTATCAAAGTTGATATGCAATATGAAGGCTTTACCCGCAGCAACTTTGTAACCGTATCAAATACTGGCAAAGGCTGGAAAATCACTAACGTGTACAGCGTTTTTAAATAAGAGTTTAGTTTTAGTTTAGTGTTAATATGTAAGTAGAGAGCCCCGCCCAGCGGGGCTTTTTATTTTTATTGGTATTTATTGATTTTTCTTGTAACGTATTGAAAATAAGTGTTGTCTTATAGATATAATTTAATCATTGATCAAACAACAACAACAATATGAAAACCTTAAAATCAATAATACTCGGCTTTGCACTACTGGTGGTAGGCAGCGCCGCCAAAGCCATCCCTTATGGTGACGGCGACAATTTAACCAGAACCTTTGCCATCAACACCTATGTTGATGCCATGACCCGCGGTAAATTACAGGGGCTGAACGATGTGGTAGATCAAAATGCCAAATTCAGCCTGTTAAGCGGTAAAAAGATCGTAACCTTTACCCGCGACGAAATATTTCAATCCATAAGACTCAACAAAAATGTGGAACAGGATTGTACTACCAGCACCACCATTATTCAAAGCAACTCCGATATAACCGTTGTAAAAGTTGATATGCAGTATGAAAAGTTTGTACGCAGCAATTATGTAACCATTGCCAATACCGGCAAAGGCTGGAAAATCACCAACGTGTACAGTGTATTTAAATAGAACTTGGTTTAGTGTAATAGTTCAAGTAGATGAGAGCCCCGCCAGTCGGGGCTTTTTTATTTCACCATAGGCTGTAAAACCGACTGCCATTTATCATATCCCTTATTATTTAAATGCAGGTAATCACTTTTGAATAAACTGGAATCGGGTGTGGTGGTGCCCGGTTTATAAATTACGTTAACCAGGTCAACAAAATGGCTATTGGGCTTATTTGTAAGATACGTTTTTATCAACTCATTGGCCTGTGCCACTGTTGCATAATATTTGGCCCGAACCGGGCTTGGTTTTATGGACAGGTAGTAGATCTCGGTTTTAGGTAATTTTTGGTGCAGCAGGGGCCATAATTTAGCAAACTCCTTTGCCACAAACGGAGCAGATTTACCCTCGGCAATGTCATTTTCGCCGGCGTAAATAAATATTTTGCGTGGCTGATATGGGAAAAGGATATATGGGGTATAATAATCAACCAATTGCTCCAATGTTGAACCGCCTACACCCCGCTTAATGATAGGCTCAGCAGGAAAACGCTGTTCCAGATCGCTCCATAAGCGGATGGATGAACTGCCGATGAACAGTATCCCGCCCGGTTTAGGGAAGCTTAAACTATCCTGGTGTTTAAAAGCCCGGATCTCGTTATCAAACGGAAAACCCTGTTGTGCAGATACTTTGCCTATAAAAGTACAGGCAGCTAAAAACAAAAACAATTTCAGTTTCATGGTGCTAAGATAAGTCTTGAGTCTAAAGTCAAAAGTCTGTTTTTGTCTTTCACTTTAGACTTAATACTTCAGACTATTGACTTGATATTAGTCGTTCTTCAAAAAATAAAAATGGTAGTTGGTTCTCGATACCTTTTATTACCCATACCGGGCCACCCTCCACAAACAATAAAATTTTGATGGCTTTGTTCTGTTTTTTTTCAACTTCGGCCAGTACCTGCAGGCATGATCCACAGGAGGTTACGGGCTTGGTGAGCATAAATTCATCTGTTTGGGCGGTAACCGCCATGGCCACAACCGGGTCATTCGGGTGATTGGCACCCCAGTAAAACAGGGCCACCCGCTCAGCACACAGGCCCGAAGGATAGGCTACGTTTTCCTGGTTGCTGCCATAAATAATTTTACCACTTTGTAAACGCAGGGCTGCCCCTACCCGGAACTTTGAATATGGTGAATGTGAATTTTTTAATGCTTCGGTTGCCTCCAGGCACAACTCGCGGTCGGCGGTGGGCAGTTCTTTTAACGAATCATATTCATCAAAAGCTATTTTTATTTCATGGTTGGTCATAAATATTCATCCGCATAAAAAGCGGGGGAAACAAGATAAGGATTTTTTAACAGGATTAAAAAATTTGACAGGATTTATTAGATCCCGCTTACCTAACCTATCCTCCAAAAACTTTTTAAACCTTTAATTTTAACAAATTTCTGATCAAAAACAGGGTAAAATGGACTCAAAATCGTTCAAAAAACCCTCATTTTAACACTTTTTAACAAATTTTAACACAGTTTTGAGCAGTTTTGAAAGCTTTAAAAAGTATTAAAATATTGATTATCAAATAACTACACATCAAATACTCTGTTTTTGACCTTGTTTTGGTCTTAACAAAACAGCCCGGCTTTCTTAAAAAAGAAGCCGGGCTGGTGTTTATATAAAGATACGAAAAATCGGGGAGAATATTTCAGGTCATGCCGAACTTGTTTCGGCATCCCATAGGTCTGTGTACAACGGGGTGGTTAAATGTCCTGAGGGATCCTGAAACAAGTTCAGGATGACATAGCTGATTATGTCAATATCGCCCGCAAATGTTTGTCGTCCTGAGCGGAGCGAAGGATCTATCTCCATGCTTATCCAAGAAGATGCTTCAACCATCCGCATGACAAGCAAAAGAGACGCATTACATGCGTCTCTTACAAAATTATATCGTTCGGCTAAGTTTACACGGCTACTGGCAGGGCCAGGGTTTCGGCTTCTTCTGCTACCAGCGGGTTGATACTTTCGTCGTCCTTTTCAACACGCAGGTTGTTAACGATGTGCAGCTGACGGGTCGGCGTATTTTTACCCATAAAATATTCCAGCAAGCCTTTGATGTTGGCATCTTTCAGGATCACCGGGTCAAGGCGGATATCCTTGCCAATGAACAAACCAAATTCCTCGGGCGATATTTCACCCAAACCTTTAAAGCGGGTTATCTCGGGTTTGTTGCCCAGTTTGGCAATGGCGTTGCGGCGTTCCTCGTCGCTGTAGCAATAAATAGTTTCCTTTTTGTTGCGCACCCTAAACAATGGCGTTTGCAGTATGGATACGTGACCGGCCTTCACCAGGTCGGGGAAAAATTGCAAAAAGAAGGTCATCAGCAGCAGGCGGATGTGCATACCATCCACATCGGCATCGGTAGCTATCACAATATTGTTATAACGCAGGCCGTCGATACCGTCCTCAATGTTCAGGGCGTGCTGCAGCAGGTTAAATTCTTCATTTTCGTAAACCACCTTTTTGGTTAGTCCGTAACAGTTTAGCGGCTTACCTTTTAAGCTGAATACGGCCTGGGTTTGTACATCGCGCGATTTGGTGATGGATCCGCTGGCCGAGTCACCTTCGGTGATAAACAGCGTGGTATCCTGGCGGCGTTCGTGCGTATCTTCAAAATGAAGCTTACAATCGCGCAGTTTACGGTTATGTAAGGATGCTTTTTTGGCGCGTTCATTGGCCAGTTTTTTGATACCGGCAATATCCTTACGCTCACGTTCCGATTGCAGGATACGTTTCAGCAATGAATCGGCCGCGGCAGGGTTTTTATGCAGGTAATTATCCAGTTCCTTTTTCAGGAAATCATTGATAAATCCACGCACAGATGGCCCTTCGGGACCAATATTTTGCGAACCCAGTTTGGTTTTGGTCTGCGATTCAAACACCGGCTCCTGTACTTTGATGGCGATAGCCGCTACGATAGAAGCCCGGATATCCGCAGCGTCAAATTCCTTTTTGTAAAACTCGCGTACGGTTTTTACTACGGCCTCGCGAAAAGCTGCCTGGTGCGTACCGCCCTGTGTGGTATTTTGTCCGTTCACAAAGGAGTAATATTCTTCACCGTAGGCCTGGCCGTGGGTCATGGCTATCTCAATGTCTTCGCCTTTAAGGTGAATGATGGGATAGCGCAGTGTTTCCACATCGGTATTGCGGGTAAGCAGATCATACAGTCCGCGTTCCGAAAAATATTTTTGACCGTTAAAATTGAGCGTTAAGCCCGAGTTGAGGAACACGTAATTCCAGATCATGCTTTCCACAAACTCCGGTATAAAGCGGTAATGACGGAAAATGGTATCGTCGGGTGTAAAATTAATGGCGGTACCGTTGCGCTGGGTAGTTTCCTTTTCAGCCTCATCACGGATCAGTTCGCCTTTGGCAAACTCGGCCTGTTTGGTGCGGCCATCGCGGTATGATTGTACAATGAATACATTGGATAGCGCGTTAACCGCCTTGGTACCTACACCATTTAAACCTACCGATTTCTGGAAGGCTTTGCTATCGTATTTACCACCGGTATTGATCTTGGATACGCAATCGATCACCTTGCCCAGGGGTATACCCCTGCCATAATCACGTACGGATACTTTATGATCGCTCATGCTTACCTCAATGGTTTTGCCCGATCCCATCACAAACTCATCAATCGAGTTATCGATGATCTCTTTGAGCAATACGTACACACCATCGTCATAAGCCGAGCCATCGCCCAGTTTACCGATGTACATACCAGGGCGTAAACGGATGTGTTCTTTCCAATCCAGCGAGCGGATACTATCTTCACTATAATTAACTGCGTCTGCCATTTATAAAGTAGATTTTTTAAACCAGTGCAAAAAATGCACTTAGCTGCAAAAATATGGTTTAAGTCCCGAACTTAGGATTCAAAACTGTCAACTTATTAACATTTGTGGTGGTTTTAACTCACCCGACATCGCTTCGGCTCCGCCGCAAAGAGGGTTTGGTTTTATGTACATATGTCATTTCGATAGAGCTGGATGGGATTGAGCGCAGGAGCGAAAGAGAAATCTTCTGCAGCGTAAAAAGTTTCAACTATATATCGAAGAAGATTTCTCCTCGTACCTCGTTCGAAATGACAATACTTCCGGGACTATTCCTTTACATTTTAAACTTCAGGCTGTTACCGGCTTTATCGATATTCTTAAAAAACTCGGGATCTTTTTCGTTAGCAAAGCAAACCATTAAAATGATGCCGGTATGGTTGCGCTGCAGGGTAATGAGCAGCGCGTATTTATAATGTTTGGTGGCAGGCAGGTCGAGCAGATTAAGCAAGTATGATTTACCGGCATCGGCATTGTAACGGTCGAGCACATTTTGCGGCATGTTACGTATAAAATAATTATTATCGCCGGTAAAGGCTATAGCATGTGCCTTGCCCATCTCTACGTACAAGGAATCGGGATTGGCCAACTGACGGCCTTTATCATTCTGCGACCGTTCATAACTGGCCCAGTTTTCTTTTTGTGATTTTACCTGGAACCATACTTCAAAGCCCTTCCCGGGCATTTCCATAGCATAATCAAAAGAAAAATCCTCGTTGTTGGTAGCTGGTATTTCTTTAAAACCTTTTGGGAACGTGAACGTGGCGCTGGCCTGTGCCAATAGCTGCAAAAACTCTTTAAATTGCTGGCTTCCCTGTACTGCAGGCTTAACCAATGTGGGTATTGGTTTCTTTTTAACCTTAGTTTTAGTATGCGGATGACTTACCTGCGCCCAGCCGCCTGTAACAAAAAACAAAAGCGCAAGCTGTAGTAATATGTGCTTATTTTGTTTCACAATGGCTTTCATTTTCTGGGAAGGTCCAAATCGCTTTAAGGTATTGTTATAAATATATAAATACAAATCAAAACTAATTAAATTTTTAAAGAAATGAACAACTTGCTAACTCCTTTTAGTTTTCCTGTATAGTCCCTGTACCAAACGTATTCCCGGCCCGTTTATTGAATGGCGCATAAAATATTATTCATTAAAGTTGTTTATTATTACGGTATCAAAGCTTGTTCGTAAATTAACTTAGATGAAATAAGGATATTTATGTTACCAAAACAGACGATGTATTTAAATTATTTAAATAATACTCAATAAACATGAAGTACGAAGATATTCCATTAATAAATAACGAGGCCATACATCATTTTGAACTCACGGTTGATGGCACCAGCTCTTTTATTGATTATAAGCTACGAGGTGATGTGGTATACCTGATACACACCGAAGTGCCCGAGGAAATGGAAGGCCAGGGTATTGCCGCGGCACTGGTTGAAAAAGCCTTTGTATACCTGGAGCAGCATAACCTGAAAATGGTACCCTTATGCGCTTACATACAGGCCTACCTGAAACGCCACCCCGAATGGACCAAACTAAGAGCAGTGTTCGAATGAATTGTGAGTGGAGAGTAGTGAATAGAGAGTGGTTGATTTACGAATGATAATTCGTCACCAACAGACCATCATATTAATGATCAAAATCTTAACATATAAATAACTACTCACCACTCCCTATTCACCACTCACCAATTAATAAGGTGATGCGCTAACCGCCGACCAGCCACCATCAACTACAATATTTTGCCCGGTGATCTGTGTGGCCTGCGGCGATACCAGGAATAGTACGGCATTAGCTACATCCTGCACGGTGCCCGGCCGGCCCATAGGTGTAATGCGCGACCAGGTATCTTTATAGCTGACATCCTCCATGGTGCGCTCGGTTAAGGTGGCGCCGGGGGCTACGGTATTTACGGTAATATGATAAGGCGACAATTCCACGACCAAACTTTTGGCCAGCATCTCGAGTCCGGCTTTGGTCATGCCGTAAGCAGCCAGATCCTGATGCGCCTGGTGTCCCGTTACCGACGACATAAACAGGATACTCCCTCCGCTTTTTTGTTTGATGATCTGTTTAGCAGTACGCTGCGCCAGGAAAAAACTGCCCTGCAAATTCAGGTTCATGACACTTTGCAATGATTGTGCCGGGTAATCCAGGAAACTGCCAAACAGGGTGATGCCCGCGTTGGCTATGGCTATGGTCAATTTGCCAAACTGCGTTATGGCGGTATCAACCATTTGCTGTATAAAATCAATATCAGCAGCATCGCCGGCCAGATCAATACAGTTACCGCCAAGTCTGTTGATGGTCTCCGCAGCGTTGGCGGCCAGTTCCGGGCTCACATCATTGATCAATACTGCCGCACCCTGCAGGGATATTTGCTTGGCAATTTCAAAACCAATGCCCTGCCCTGCTCCCGTTACAATGGCTACCTGCCCGGTAAAATTATTTGATGTCATATTTGGGTTCATAATCAATTCTTATTTCCAATTCCCCTCTTGAGAGGGGAAGCGTTGTTGCAGGGGTGTGTTCTGCGACTTGCCCCCTCCCCCCTCTCAGGAGGGGATTCGCACTTACCCTACCCTTTTTATTTATTTCCTCACCCAATCAATAATTCACTAATTAATCAATGAGAGTCCCTCACTACCTCGCTGCCTGATCCGCCTTTTAAAAAGTCAAAGTCGGCACCGAGATGAGCCTGCTCCACATGGGTTTGGTACAGATGTACATAACCCCGTTTAGCGATGTTGGTATGCAATACCAGCCGCTCTTTACGGGCGGCAATTTCCTGGTCGCTTACGTCCAGATGTAATGTGCCTGCATAAACATCCAGGCTAATGATATCGCCATCCTGTACAATGGCGAGTGTGCCGCCTACAGCGGCTTCGGGCGATACGTGCAGCACTACCGTGCCGAAGCCGGTACCGCTCATGCGCCCGTCCGAGATCCGTACCATGTCACGCACACCTTTATCCAGCAGTTTTTTGGGGATGGCCATATTGCCTACCTCGGGCATACCGGGATAGCCTTTGGGGCCTACATTTTTGAGCACCAGCACGTTGGTTTCATCAACCTCGAGGTTGGGATCGTTGATTTTATTTTTGTAGTCCTCAATATCTTCAAACACGATAGCCCTGCCCGTATGGATCATCAACTCGGTACTTGCCGCCGATGGTTTCATGACCGCGCCGTTTTCGCACAAGTTGCCCTTCAGCACTACGATGCCTGCTACTTCGTTAAATGGTTTTTTCCAGCTGGCTATCAGCTCGCGGTTAAAACATTCGCTGTGTTCATAGTTATCCTTGATGGGTTTGCCGGTTACGGTTATGGTATCGCCGTGCAATACTTCATGCAGTTCTTTCATGAGGGCAGGCAATCCGCCGGCATAATAAAAATCCTCCATAAAATATTTGCCCGATGGCTGCAGGTTGGCCAGCAGTGGGATACGTTTGGCGGTAGTATTAAAATCGTCCATATTGAGCTCAACCCCAATGCGTGCCGCTATGGCCAGCAAATGGATAATAAAATTGGTTGAACCGCCGATGGCCGCGTTTACGCTGATGGCATTTTCAAAAGCCGGGCGGGTGAGTATATCTGATAGTTTCAGATCTTCCCGAACCATCTCCACAATACGGTTACCCGATAAGTGGGCCAGTACTTTTCTGCGCGAATCAGCTGCCGGAATGGCGGCGTTCTCTGCCAGTGACAAACCTAGCGACTCCACCATACAAGCCATGGTTGAGGCCGTACCCATCACCGCACAATGGCCACGACTGCGGGCCATACAGGCTTCGGCGGTATACAGCTCCTCATCGCTCATATGACCGGCACGATGATCTTCGGAAAAACGCCAGATATCTGAGGTACCGATGTCGTGCCCGCGGTATTTACCGGTCAGCATAGCACCGCCCGATACCACAATAGTAGGGATATCCACACTACAGGCGCCCATAATGAGCGCGGGCGTAGTTTTATCGCAACCGCAAAGCAGCACCACGCCATCAAGCGGATTAGCGCGAATAGATTCTTCCACATCCATACTCACCAGATTGCGGTACAGCATGGCCGTGGGCTTGATGAGCGTTTCGCCCAATGACATTACCGGGAACTCCACCGGGTAGCCGCCCGCTTCATAAATACCATTTTTTACAGATTCGGCCAGTTCACGAAAATGGGCGTTACAAGGTGTAAGCTCCGACCAGGTATTGCAAATGCCGATAACCGGCTTACCCTGCAGCTGATGTGCCGGGATACCCTGATTTTTCATCCAGGCCCGGTAAATAAATCCGTCCTTGCCTGTTTTGCCAAACCAGCCTCTGCTTCTTAGCGGTTTATTGTCCATAAGTATAATTGGTATATTGAGGGTTCAATAAGCAAATATAAATTTCTGTAAATCGTTTTAGGTAGAGATAAAATAAATTTATTTCGACTCCTTCACTGTGCGGCTCTCTCTTCGGCGTCGCGGAAAAGAGGGTGGGGAAATTTTCTCCGCGCGTCATTGCGAGGCACGAAGCAATCTCTATGCTATACAGAGCGCCCCTGTAAAGTCAGGGATTGCTTCGTGCCTCGCAATGACGCGTGAAGGGAAAGGGTTAAGGCTATGACCGAGTCAATACTCCGCTTTATTTTTTTACATATATTGGCTCAAACTTTACCCGTCATGACAAAGTACTTCCTTATCCTGCTGATGCTAACCGGTCTAAACTCTTTCGGCCAGGATTTTAAAAAGCAGATAGCCGATTACCGTAAAGGTTATATGGACGATTTTCTAAAAGACGCCCACTCGCCCCTAAAAAAGGATGATCTCCAGTTCTTACGTTTCTATGATGCCGACAGTACTTACCGCGTTACCGCGCAGGCCACAGTACAGGTGAACGCGCAGGCTTTTATTATGCCGGTATTCAGCGGTACGGGTAGCGAATACACTCCATACGCCATATTAAAATTTACGCTCAAGGGTAAACCTTTGGAGTTGACAGTATACAAAAACACCAGGCTAGCCAATGTTCCCGGGTACAGTGATTACCTGTTTCTGCCTTTTATTGATGATACCAATGGCACTACTACCTACGGTGGCGGCCGCTATATTGACCTGCGCACAGGTGATTTTAAAGATGGCAGTGTCATGATCGATTTTAATAAAGCTTATAACCCCTACTGTGCCTTCAGCGCCGGATATTCTTGTCCCAAACCACCAGATGGCAACCGCCTGACTATAGCCGTTGAAGCGGGAGAAAAACTGTTTGGCAAAACGGTGCAGCATTGAAAATATTTCCTTTTTTAATTTCAAAAAACTATTCTATATTCACAACATCAAAACAAGTGTTACTCTCACACTCATTATAAACCAATAAACTGATGTTCAATATGCTTAAACCCTTACATCATTCCCTTGCTAAAAAAATACAATCGATTGCGATAATAATATCACTCGCTCTCTGCGGCGTTACAACATCTGCTTTGGCAGTTGTTAAATCGTACAAAAAAGCCGCGGATGGCGTTACTTTTTCCCTGGATAAAGGTCTGCTGAAAGTGCTGGTGCGCCGGGCTGATATTATTGAGATCAAGTACACCATATTCAATGCTTTTGAAACCAAACCATCCCTGGTGGTCAACAATAGCTGGAAAACCCCTACCCTTTACCAGGTGGCGGAAAATAAAATTGAAGTAACTATTACCACCGCTAAATTAAAAATCAGGGTAAACAAGGCCACCAATGCTATCACCTATACCGACCTGAAAGGCAATATCATTACCGCCGAAGACAGCGAAAACAAAACCATTACCCCGGCAACTGTCGCTGGCATCAGTACCAATACCATCAGTACCCAGTTTGTTTCACCACAAAACGAGGGCTTGTTTGGGCTGGGCTGCCATCCGTTGGATTCCTTATCTATCAATTACAAGGGCCGCAACCAGGATCTGCTTATCAAATATCTTACCGGCGCTATTCCCGTACTGCTATCAACCAAAGGTTATGGCCTGATGTGGGATAACTACTCTGCATCAAACTTTTATGGCGCCGAGGCCGATAATACCAAATTCAAATACGTATCCGAAAGTGGTAAACAGGTTGATTATTACTTTTTCTACGGCCCGGGCTTTGATCATATTATCGATGCTTACCGTACCGCTACGGGCAAGGCGCCCATGTTTGGTAAATGGGCTTTCGGCTTGTTCCAGTCGCAGGACAGGTACATGAGCGAGGACGAGATTATCAGCGTTAAAGATAATTACCGAAACAACCATATCCCGGTTGATGTACTGGTACAGGACTGGTATTACTGGGATCCGCTGCCTATTGGTTCGCACGTGATGAAACCGGAGCGTTACCCGCATCCGCAGCAACTGATCGATGAGTTGCACAAGGCCAATCTGCATGCCATGATCTCCATATGGCCGGTATTTGGCAAAGGCACACCTAATTATGATGCCCTGCAAAAAATGGGGGGATTGACCGATATTACCTGGGACAACGTAGTCACCCACACTTTTGATACCTATTACGATGCCCACAACCCCAAAGCCCGTGAGCTATACTGGGACCAGGCCCGCGACAGCCTCATCAAACGCTATGGTTGGGATGCCTGGTGGATAGACCAGTGCGAGCCGGATAATGGCGCTTTGCAGGATGCCCGCCGCCAAAGCAATTTTAGTATTGGTAAAGGGATCGATTATTTTAATACTTACTCCTTACAGCATACCAAGGGGGTTTACGAAGGCTGGCGCAGGGATATTCCGGGCAAACGCGCTTTCTTCCTGGTAAGGCAATCCTTTGCCGGGGAACAGCGTAATGCTTCAACCTTATGGTCAGGTGATATTGAGTGTACTTTTAAGGACTTTAAGAACCAGGTGCCTCAGGGTATCAACACCGGCGTATCGGGCATCCCTTACTGGACATCAGACATTGGTGGTTATCATTTTCACTGGAAAGCTGCTGATTGGTCGCAACCCGATAAGCGCGAGCTGTTTACCCGCTGGTTCCAGTTTGGTACATTTTGCCCTATCTTCCGTGTACATGGTAAAGGCGAACGAGCATTGTTCAGCAAAAACTGGGATGATAAAACCAAAGCTATCCTGCTGAACTTTGATAAGTTGCGTTACCGCCTGCTGCCTTATATCTACTCGCTTGCTGGTCGCGTTACTACCGATAATTATACCATCATGCGTTCCCTGGCTTTTGATTTCAGAGACGATAGTAAGGTTTATGGCATACCCGATCAGTATATGTTCGGTCCGGCATTTATGGTGAACCCGGTTACCGAGCAGCTTTATACATCGGCTGATGCCGACAGAAAAGCCAAGGCCCGCCAGGTATATTTGCCTGCCGCCAGTAAATGGTACGATTTCTGGACTGGCGAACTGCTAGACGGCGGACAAACCATCAGCGCGGCCGCGCCGATTGATATACTGCCGCTTTATGTAAAAGCAGGTTCCATCATCCCAATGGGGCCGCATATGGAATACGCCACCGAAAAACCGGCCGATCATATCGAACTGCGCATTTACCCCGGCGCCGATGGCTCGTTTAAATTTTATGAGGACGAGAACGATAACTACAATTACGAGAAAGGCCAATACACAACTTTCAACCTCAACTGGAACGACAAAACCCGCAAACTCACGATATCCGATACCAAGGGCAAATTCCCCGGAATGTTAAAAAGCCGCACCTTTAATATTGTGCTGGTGAAAGGCAGCCACGGAGCCAATGTGGAGGTAACCGACAAAGCCGATAAGATGGTTAAATATGCAGGGAAAGCATTGGTGGTGAATTTGTAATGAAGACATATTTAGATAAATAAAGTTATTCCTACCTGTAAACATCGACCGCAGAACCGACTCACCCGATCTGCGCTTCACTGGATCCTCTCTCTTCGCCTTCAGCGGAAAGAGGGGATTACTTTTTGCGCGTCATTGCGAGGTACGAAGACAACCGACCGGAGCCATGCATGTGGGATCCAGAAATAAATTCGGGTAACCTGTTAATTAATTTTTTCAAAACACCGTAAATCGCTAACTTACCGCATCTAAGTAAATCGATTTAATAAAACCTATACAAAGCATTAATTTTGAATTTTATCCGTCCTTTATCACCAGGAAAAACATTAATGCTGATGGTATTTTGCCTGTTTGCTTTTACGGCATCGGCACAAAAAAAGAATGCCGCCTATCAATACCACATCCGTAAGGCAACCGGGCCGATAGTTATTGACGGGATGATGGATGATGCCTGGTACAAGGCCGACTCCACCAGCAGCTTTTTTATGGTGCTGCCCATGGATACCAGCAAAGCCACCTTACAAACCCAGGTACGGATGACCTATGACAATAACTACATTTACATTATTGCCACCTGTTATACCCGGGGAACGGGACAATACATGGTGGAATCAATGAAGCGGGATTTTGCCTTTCTCAAAAACGACAATTTTATATTCTTCCTTGACCCTTTTGATGCCCGCACCGATGGCTTCAGTTTTGGATCTAATGCTGCCGGAGCCCAATGGGACGGCAGCATGTACGAAGGCGGCAAGGTCGACCTGAGTTGGGATAATAAATGGGTATCTGTTGTAAAAAACTATCCTGATCGTTGGGTGTTTGAAGCATCCATCCCTTTCAAAAGCATCCGGTATAAAAAGGGTGTAGATGTTTGGGGTATCAATTTTAGTCGTAACGACCTTAAAACCACCGAAAAATCAAGCTGGGCACCTGTGCCGCGGCAGTTCCCGACCGCTTCGCTGGCCTATACCGGGTCATTGGTTTGGGACGAGCCTCCACCCGAGGCTGGTACTAATATTTCCCTTATCCCTTACGCCCTGGCTGGTGTATCTAAAGATTATCAGGCCAAAACTGGTACCACCTGGAAAAAAGAGATAGGCGGTGATGCCAAGATAGGTCTTACCTCATCCCTTAACCTGGACCTGACCGTAAATCCCGATTTTTCGCAGGTGGATGTGGACCAGCAGGTAGTTAACCTGAACCGCTATGAGCTGTTCTTTCCAGAAAAACGGCAATTCTTTTTAGAGAACGGCGATCTCTTCGCCAACTTTGGATACGCTGATATACGACCATTTTTTTCGCGCCGTATCGGGCTTAATGCGCCCATCCGCTTTGGTACCAGGCTCACCGGCAAAATTGATAAAGACTGGCGCGTGGGCCTCATGGATATACAAACCGGCGAGGCAGATGCAGCAGCTTCACCCGCTCAAAATTATGGCGTACTTACCCTGCAGCGCCGTGTATTCGCCCGCTCCAACATCGGTTTTATGTTTATCAATAAGGATGCTACAGGCACAGCCACACCGGGCACGCAATACAACCGCAACGTGGGTATGGAATTTAACCTGGCATCGTCCAATAATTTACTGACGGGCAAACTATTGGGCATCAAATCATTTACACCGGGGCTGAAAGGTCATGATATCGTAGCCGCCGGTCACCTCCAATATCTGAGTAAATACTGGACGGCTTATCTACAGGATGAATATGTGGGTAAAAACTACACCGCCGGTGTGGGTTATGTACCACGGACGGGCTATAACAAGATCAGTCCCCTGTTGCTACGTAATTTCTTTCCAAAAGCAGGTGGGATATTGAGTCATGGTGTACAGTTGGTATCTAACTATTATTTCGATGAGCATTTTAAACGCACCGATAATGAAAGCACGCTCTCCTATCTCATCACCCTGCGCAATCGCAGTACCTTTACGCTATCCGCCATTAATGATTATATCAAGCTGCTGGTACCTTTCGATCCTACCAACACCGGCAAGCCGCTGTTGCCCATAGGCACAGAAAACCATTGGAACACCATCGACGCACAATTTGTATCCAAACCGCAAGCACTGTTCACTTACCTGGCCGAAACTGCTTATGGCGGCTATTATCAAAACGGTCATAAAACTACCATCACCATGCAGCTTGGTTACCGTTTTCAGCCTTATGTGAACATCGCGGTTAACAGCTCTTTTAACGATCTGCGGATGGAACAGCCTTATGGCAATACCAGTTTCTGGCTCATCGGTCCGCGTACAGATATTACGGTAAGCAACAAGCTTTATTTTACCACTTACATACAATACAACGGACAGATCCGTAATATCAACACCAACATCCGCATGCAATGGCGCTACAAACCGGCATCCGACTTTTTTATTGTTTACGGCGATAACAACACGCCTTCGCCCTTTATGGTCAAGAACCGGCAGTTGGTTGTGAAATGGACGTATTGGTGTAATTTGTAGACCATCGGCAAAAACGGATGTCATGCTGAGCGCCGTCGAAGCATGGTGGATAGGCCTCTGCTCGCAAGTCTTCGACAAGCTCAGACTGACAGGCCCCAAGTGCTTTCGCAGTCGCTCGGCTCCCGCCGAGTGACGACTATTTGCAGGCCTCTGGCCTGCGATTCGAATATTAACACTGTTTTTCACATCGGCCAGAGGCCGGGTAATAATGGTCACTCGGCTGGAGCCGAGCGACTGCGGGGGGAATAGCGAGATTCGAAACTTATTTCATGTCATTGCGAGGAGGAACGACGAAGCAATCTCGTAGCTATTCCTATTCATGAGAACGTGAGGAGATTGCCACGCTACGCAATGACATGTTTAATTATTGTATATTGTTTTAATTCTGTTACATGGTTTTACAGGTTAAAACACATATTTTTGGGTTCTACCTGTTTATCTATGTTAAAAACTTATACCACCTTATTTTTCAGTTTTATTGTCGCGGCAAATGCCATTGCACAAACTTCAAAAACCGCATCAAAAAGGGATACCACACACCTGCAAGCCGTTACGGTTAAAGGTTACCTGAGCGAGCAGCCAGTACTGAGTGTACCCGCTTCGGTAAGCGTGCTTGGAGCGGCACAGTTAAAGCTACAACCTGATAACTCTTTTGTGAGCGCATTAAATACCGTACCAGGTGTTCGGGCGGAAGAGCGTTCACCGGGTAGTTATCGTTTGTCGATCAGGGGTAGTTTACTGCGGTCGCCATTTGGGGTGCGGGATGTAAAAATTTATTTTGATGAGATTCCGCTTACCGATGCCGGCGGCAACACCTATTTAAACTCGGTAGATATTGCCAGTGTACCCGGCATAGAAATATTGAAAGGCCCCGATGGCAGCTTGTTTGGCGCCAACTCTGGTGGTGTGGTTTTGTTAAGCCCGGTAAATCGTTATGCCGATACGAGTTACAGATCCATCGGTATCAATACAGGGTCATACGGACTTTTTCATGAGAAAGCCAATATACAGCAGCAATTTGGTAAAAACCTGTTGAGCATTAACCAAAGCTACCAGGCCTACCAGGGCTATCGGCAAAACAGTAACATGAGTCGCAATTATATACAAGTGGCAGACAAATGGAACTATAGCGGTAAAAATGAGTTACGGTTTTTAGGCTTATACTCCGATCTTACGTACCAAACACCCGGCGGACTGAACCTTGCCCAGTTTACTGCCGACCCGCGCCAGGCCAGACTACCTACACCAACCATCCCGGGGGCTCTACAGCAACATATCGGTATCAGTACTACTATGTACCTGACCGGCTTGGTGAATGAATATCATTTCAGCGATCGGATCCGTAACGTATTGTCGGTTTTTGGCAATCATGTTGATTTCGCCAACCCATTTATCACCAACTATGAGCAGCGCGGCGAAAACACCTTTGGTTTCCGCACCTATTTTGAGCTGGCCGGTTTACCCCATGAAAATATTAACTGGAAGGTTAACCTGGGGATGGAATGGCAGCAAACCAACTCTGTGATTAGCAATTATGGCAATAAAAGGGGCGTGAAAGACACCATCCAAACCAGCGATTATATCCACACCAACCAGCATTTTATATTTGCCCGTTACTCGGCGGATATTTATAAACGCCTGCATTTGGAAGCTGCGCTGAGCCTGAACTGGTATGGCTATGATTTTAAGAACATCTATCCGCTGGCCCAAACCAATTTTACCAATCGCAATTTTAGTCCGCAGCTGATGCCGAGGCTTGCCTTGAGTTATCAAGTAACCAATAATTTTATTTGGCGCGCATCCGTAAGCCGGGGCTACTCTACCCCTACCACTGCCGAGGTTCGCCCTACCGACAATATTGTGAATACCTCATTGCAAGCCCAAACCGGCTGGAATTACGAAACCGGTTTCCGCCTGCGCAATCAGGACGAAACGATGTTCCTGGATGTAGCTGCGTTTTACTATCGCATCAGCAATGCCATTGTGCGCCGTGTAAATGCCAACGAAACCGAGCATTACATCAATGCAGGTGGTACCAATCAGCCTGGTGTTGAGCTATCATTTACCGATTGGCTCATCCGGCCAAACAATACTCACTTTGTACGCGGATTACAGTTTAATGAATCATACACCTATAGTAAGTTTACTTTCAGGAGTTATGTAGATGCGGTAACCAGCGCCAGTTACTCGGGCAATAATCTTACGGGTGTGCCGCAAAATGTTTTTGTGAGCAGCTTGCAATTGCGGGTACCGTACAACCTATCAATATTTGCCCAGCACAATTATACTTCCAAAATCCCGCTGAATGACGGCAACACCGTTTATGCGGGAAGCTATAACCTGTTACAGGCCAAAGTAAGCTGGCAGCCTACCATTGGCCATAAAACACACCTGGAAATTTATGCCGGTGCCGATAATATCCTGAACGAAAAATACAGCCTGGGTAACGACCTGAACGCCGTAGGCAACCGCTACTATAACGCATCGCCATTGCGGAATTATACCGTAGGTATGGGGGTAGTGTTTTAGTCTATGGACCATGGTATTTCTTACATAATAAAAAGAGACGCATGTGATGCGTCTCTACGTTTCATTTTTTGTAGAGACACATTACATGTGTCTCTCATTATTCAAATTTTTCTCTTTAAGCAAACTATGGACTATGGACCATCGTCCATGGACCCAAAAAAACCTTACGGATTCAAGCTATTGTTACCCCCTTCGGCTACATTACCGCCACGGCCCTTCACATCAAAGGCCCGGAACTTGATCACGCCACCGGTGTAATTTACCGGACCGGTATATGGTTTGCTTTTCTCATCCGGATCTTTGCCGTTAGTAGTATATCGGATGGTTAAGCCTGGATAATCAATATTACTCAGGTATTTGCCATCCTGCAGACTGATACCTGGTTTGGGGATACGGTAATTGTAACCGCCTTCGTAATAACTTAAACGTGGCAGTTCTCTTTTACCCAAAACATTCAAAAAGCCCGACCATGCCGTTTCGTATTTCTGTTTTGCCTTAACCGGATCGGTTTCAGTTGCCCATTGTGGGTCGGGGGCCCAAGCACGTTCGGCCAATGCCAATAAACGTGGGAATATCATATAATCCATACGCTCGGTACTTTTTACGGTTTCGGCCCATAGCGCGCCTTGCAGTCCTACTATATTGCCTTTACCATAATCTGTTAGGCGTTGTTTGCCTATAAATAACGACTGAGGGATAGGGTTACCGTTTTTATCCACATCGGCATTTTTGAAATAGTCAAAAGGGATAAACGAGTAAAATTTATCGATGCCTAAAAACGCGCCCCAGTAATAACCCGGTTCATCAAATGATTTATAGTTGGCCATATCAAAGTACAGGTTGGTAACGCATGTAAGCACTACTTTATAACCGGCATTAGCCAAACGGTAAGCCAGGTCTTCTTGTCCACCACCCAGTACGTTGTTCCATACATCGGCTTGCAGGTGCTCTTTGGTAAAATCAGGATTGGGTACATAAGCCGGACGGCCATCGAGCGTGGTTTTGCGCAGCGCCATTTCTTCCCAACCGGAAAGCAACAGACCTTTGGCTTTTAGTATATCGTTCACGCGGCCATAAAAGTAATACCACAGATCATTGGTACTTTGTATCTCCGGGTGACTTGCCTTTAAAGCCAGGTAAGCAGGCGATTTTTCCCATACGTGTGCAGGCACTTCATCACCACCAAAATGGATAGTTTGCAGCGGTGCGCCAGCTTCTTTGTATAAAGCAGCAACGTCATCCACTACTGTTGACACAAAATTATAGGTTGATGGCAATGATACATCGATCACGTTATCGTTCCAATACTGTACCGAGCGGTATTCTGATTTATCATTCAGATCGCGCAGCAGGTATTTTTCAGCATCGGCTTTTTTGCCCTCGGCCATCAGGCGATCATACCGGGCATCCATCGCTTTGATAGGCGCGCGGGCGTGACCGGGTGTTTCAATTTCGGGGATCACTGCAATGTGGTGATCAGTGGCGTATCTTAATATTTCGATATAATCGGCACGACTGTAAAATCCTGTACCCACCGTATTATTCACATCCGGACCAGAGCCATGCGAGGCGGGTAAAAAATGTTTACTATCCAGTGTGTGGCCACGCTTAGCGCCAACCGAAGTTAGCTCAGGGAGCGATGGCAGTTCCAACCGCCAGCCTTCATCATCGGTTAAATGCAGGTGCAGGGCGTTCAGTTTATACAGGCTCATGGCCTCCAGCAATTTTAACACCTGTTTTTTAGGCTGAAAATTACGGGCTACATCCAGCATCACGGCACGATAGGCAAAACGGGGAGCATCCTTTACATCAACCCCGGGTATCTGTACCGATTTTTGTTTTTTGGCAAATGCCACAGCCGGTATTAGCGACCTTAAAGACTGAACACCGTAAAAAGCGCCGGTACTTGTTGAAGCATTAATGGTGATACCCTGCGGTGTTACCTTTAATTCATAAGCCTCCGGAGCCAGTCCGTTTACTTTGGTTAAACTGATAACCGAGGTTTTGGATGTACCAACAATCGGGCTGACTAACAATTGGTTGAAGCCTGCCTTTAATTGACCGGCTTCTTTTGCAAACTCTTTATCGGCAACAATACTTATCTTATCATCCAGGGTAAATGCACCTCCTGTTTCCTGGTAGCTTGCGGGTGTAGGAAAAACTTTTGGCAATTGGTCGGCCGGGATATCGGCAATATTTTTATTTCGACCGAAAACAATTTCTGGAGTGATCAAACCCTGGTAAGTAGGTTTGTATGGCTCAACGGTAAACGAGGTGATGGAGTATCCTTTTTCGGGTTGCGCGTCCCAAACCAGGTAAATACCTTCGGGCGCATCGGTGGCGTTCACTACCGGGTCGTCATTAATATATTCAATCCGCGTTGATGCACCGGGTTGCAGTTCCTTAAAACCTTCTGTTGGGGTGATGCTGTACAGGTCGCCATTTACCTGGTTTATTTTGGCGTTGTTACTTACCGTATGCTCTACAAAACCACGACCGGAGTTAAAGTAGAACTTCCAGCCAGCAGCGGGCAATACCTCGTGCCCGCTGTTGGTGATGATCAAGGCAGTAAGCGCCTGGTTCTTGTTCTGGTAATTATTATCAACCACCTGCCAGGTAATGCGCAGATCGGCAACGTTAAACTTGATATCATGATGAAGGGTAAAGGCTGTGCTCATGAAAAACGCAGCAACCAGCATTGTTGTAATAATTTTGCGCATAGTATAACCGTGATTGATAATAGATTGAATGGTAAATATAATTTAACATTTCAATTTTAGCTATACTTTTTAAAAAAATTTAAGAAGGCACTTTGAGAGCAAGGACGAGGAGAGCAAGGAGCAAAGATTTTTAGAGCAAAAAAAGAAAAAGTCCTTGCTCTTTGTTCCCAAAATCCTTACTCCAAAAATCATACTCCAAACCTGATCCAGCCTTCGCCTTCATAACCAAAGGCAAACTGCTTGGGGCGAAGTATCTCGGCCAATATCTCGATAGAATCAACAATACGCGGACCGGGGCGGTTAAAGTATTGGTTACCGTCGACGATAAAAAGCTGGTTATTCTTGATAGCCTTAAGTTCCGTAAAACCGGGCAGGCTCATTAAAATATCAATCTCTTTAAGGGTTCTTTCAATAGAAAAACCGCAGGGCATCACCACTAAAAATTCCGGATCCTGCAGGCGGATATCATCCCATTGTACATAGGACGAATGTTTGCCATCCTCCCCTACCAATATAGGCGTTCCTCCGGCAATTTTCACCAGGCCGGGTACCCAGTTGCCGGATATCATCATGGGGTCGAGCCATTCAATGCAGGCTACCGTGGGCCGGCTTTCGCTGAATTTTAATTTATGTTTGATGATATCTATACGTTCAACCAAATTCTCTACCAGTTCAGCACCAGCTTCAGGAACATTCAACGCTTTAGCTATAGTAATAATATCATTCATGATATCTTCCAGGCTGTTGGGCCGCAACGAAATGATACGGGCTTTTTTTTCCAGGTAATCATCCAGCGCCAGCTCTACGTCGGCCAGGGAAACAGCGCAAACTTCGCATTGATCCTGTGTGATCACTACATCAGGCGCTAATTCTTTGATCTGTTCGCGTTTTACCGTATATACCGATAGCGCATCGGCCAGGATCTCTTTTACCTTTACATCGATCTCATTGCTACTTAAATTATCCGGAAAATTAGCTTCGGTACAAACCGGCAATTGTTTTAGGGATGCGGGATAATCGCACTCATGTGAGCGGCCTACCAGACTATCTTCTAGCCCCAGGGCACAGATGATTTCGGTAGCGGATGGTAGTAAGGAAACTATTTTATCAGTTGACATGTTGTAAATGTGCGGATGATTTATTTGATGTGCAAATGATAGATTAAATGTGCTTATCATGGTGCGGGCAAAAATCTGCACATCTATAATCTGCACATTTGAAATTTGCACATTTGCGACTTATCTTTGCGGCAATGATATTCCTAACCTTTTTTATCGGGATCATTGCCAATTTTATTGGTTATATCCCCCCCGGAAACATAAATCTAACCCTGATACAGATCACCATGAACCGTGGGATGAAAGAGGCCCTACGTTTTATTATCGCTTTTTCCTGCGTTGAGTTTTTCTTTACTTACTTCATCATGCATGCCGCCCGCTGGCTATCGGGCGAGTTAAAATTAACCGTTATTATCGACTGGATAATGGTGATCCTGTTTGGTGTTTTGGGTACTATTACCTGGGTAAACCGTAATAAACCACCCGAAACCCATTACTCTGAACATGCCAGTATCAAATACGGTATACTCCTGGGATTTTTGAACCCCATGCAGGTACCTTTCTGGATGGTGACAGGCACCTACCTCATTACCCATGAGTGGATTCTGGATGGCAGGATCGCCTTGATCATCTTCAGCATTGGATCGGCTGCGGGTGCGTTCCTTTGTCTGTTTCTTTATGCCAAATTTGCTAAATACATCCAGGATAAGTTTGCGTTGAGTACACGTTTCATCAATACGGGTATTGCTATCCTGTTCTTTGCTTTTGCAGGGTACCATATCGTAAAACAGGTCTATCTGTCGTTTTTTAAACATTAAGTATACCGACGTGCCCAAAGGGAATTTTCGTAACAAAAACTAAACTGATTAAAAAATCTTTCCTGACGGAGCGATTATTCACGATTATTTCTTTTTTTTATTGTGTTAATGAATGCTTCGCAGTTTAGACGGGCTTTTACTATTTTTAACGCTATGCACCATCCTGAAGAAAACCCCTGGAAAATAACATCAGAAAAAAACGTTTATGATAACCCCTGGATAAACGTTACCGAATACCAGGTCATCAACCCTTCGGGAAACCCGGGTATTTATGGCAAAGTTCATTTCAAAAACATAGCTATTGGTGTACTACCGCTTGATGACGAGCTGAATACTTACCTGGTGGGGCAATTCCGTTTTCCGCTGAACCAATATAGTTGGGAAATGCCCGAAGGTGGCGGCCCCGAGGGTACGGATCCGCTCGAATCGGCTAAACGTGAATTATTGGAAGAAACAGGCCTGAAAGCCAGCCAATGGACGGAAATTCAGCGTATGCACCTGAGCAATTCTGTAAGCGACGAACTAAGCATTATTTACCTGGCACGGGAACTTACCCAGTTTGAGGCCGAGCCTGAGGATACCGAACAGCTGACCATCCATAAGATCCCCTTTGCCCAAATGTATCAAATGGTTTGCGACGGGCTGATCACCGACTCCATGACCGTAGCCGCTGTACTAAAAGTACAGTTGCTTTTGGCAGAAAATCGCTTATAAAACAACTCATTTGTACAAAAAGAACTAAATTTGTTGGTCGATGAAAAAGTTTTTAGGCTATATTTTATCCCCCTTTGCTACTGTAGCATTTTTTTTGGCACTCCTTATCTTTCACCCCATACAATGGGTGAGCTTCCGTTTGTTTGGATACGCCGCCCATAAACGCTCAGTCGACGCTTTAAACCTTTGTTTGCTGAGTACCGCTTACCTGCTGGGCAACACGGTTACTTTTATCAATAAACAAAACCTGCCAACCGGTCGCCCTATTATATTTTTAGCCAATCATCAAAGCTTGTTTGATATACCACCACTTATTTGGCACCTGCGTAAGTATCATGCAAAATTTATCTCAAAAATTGAGTTGACTAAAGGTATTCCTTCCATCTCTTATAACCTGAAACATGGTGGCGGCGCCAATATCGACCGTAAAGATTCCCGTCAATCCATTGCCGAAATTGTTAAGCTGGCTCTGCGTATGAAAGAGAATAAGTGGTCGGCAGTGATATTTCCAGAAGGTACGCGCTCCAAAAATGGCGACGTAAAAAGCTTTCAGGTGGGTGGTATTGCTACCATATTAAAAAAATGTCCTGAGGCGCTGCTGGTGCCTATTGCTATCAAGGATTCCTGGAAAATGATCCGTTATGGATATTATCCGCTTAATACTTTTACACCTATGACCTGGGAAGTGCTTGTCCCCATTGAACCCGGCAACGCACCCATGGAAGACCTGGTACTGGAAGCCGAAAACCGCATTAAAGAAGCGCTATCCTCCCAAATCCGATAATATAAGAGACGCAAATATGCGTCTCTACATTTTTTTCACTTGTTGTAGAGACGCATATTTGCGTCTCTTTTTATTAGTACGCTCCCCGTACATGTACCAGGCCATAATCTCAGGTCGGGGTAAAAGCCGCATCCAAATTTCCAACGTGTTAATAATCAGTTAAATGTTAACAAATAAATGACGTAGTGTTTACGTTAATATGAAACCTTATCGCTTATTTTTATAGACCCATAAAAAAGGTCGGCAAAAATTTACCTAATACAAATTTTATGACCTGGAGAAAATTCAGTGGCGAGGTTATCCAATCGTCCATTTTAGAGGAGGTTGAAAGAGCAATTGAAAGGGAGGCCGCCCTCGGCAACAAACTCAAAGTATGTATCGGCACCGACTCACAGGTGAAAGGGGCTGTAACCGATTTTGCAACCGTTATTGTTTTTTTACGGGAGCAACGCGGCGGTTTCATGTTCATTCACCAGGAGCGTACCTCGCAAAAAATGAGCATCAAAGAAAGGATGCTGAGCGAAGTACAAAAGTCGATCGACATTGCTTACAAGCTTTGCGACCTGCTTGACTTGTATGATGTTGACCTGGAAGTACATGCCGATATCAACACCAACCCGATGTTTAAATCGAACCAGGCCCTGCATGAGGCTATGGGTTATATTTTAAGCATGGGCTTTGTGTTTAAGGCCAAACCCGAAGCTTTTGCCAGCTCCTACTGTGCCAATAAAATAGTGCAGTAAAAGCGCAAAAGTAGCCGCGACGTATTTATATTTGATTTTTATACAAATCGAACATACCTATGTCGCCACTAATAGAAATCAACGACCCGGCTTTGTCCGGCGCGAATACCATTCTTATCGACGCCCGTGCCGGGCAGGATGCACACCAACGCTACCTTGCCGGCCATCTGAAAACCGCGGCTTTTGTTGACCTCGACAAAGATCTTGCTGCTAAAGTTACCGATGCCTCCCAGGGCGGAAGGCACCCATTGCCCGATATACATGATTTTGCAGCTTTGCTTGGTAAACTGGGTATAACTCCTGAAAGCCATGTAGTAGTTTATGACGACAAGGCAGGCGCCTTTGGCGGTGCCCGTTTCTGGTGGATGCTGAACGCTATTGGTCACACCCATGTACAGGTACTGAATGGCGGCCTGAATGCCGCGATAAAAGCCGGCATTGAATTAAGCACTGAGGAGTATACACCAACGCCAGTATCCCCTTACCCTGTACGTGGTGAATTTGAAGGCACCGTTGATATTGAAGAAACCGGCAGCGCAGCGTATGATGAAAGCCGCATGGTGATAGATGTTCGTGAAACGCCACGTTACCTGGGTCAGACTGAACCGATTGACCTGATAGCCGGCCATATCCCGGGCGCGCTTAACTTACCCTATGTTTATAACCTGGATACTGATGGTAAATATCTCCCGGCAGAAACGCTGCGACAGCTTTATAATGATGCTATTGAAAACGTAGATCACAGCCAGGTAATTGTACATTGCGGATCGGGTGTTACGGCATGTCATACCCTGTTGGGCATGGCTTACGCTGGAATCATCGGACCAAAATTGTACGTAGGCTCCTGGAGCGAGTGGTCGCGCAGGGATCTGCCTATTGGTACAACCCACCGGTAAATTATTGCCGATTCAAACAATTAGTGTTCACGGATTGTCAGCCTTTTGATGAAATCATACGTATTAAAAACAGAACAGGCCATACCCATTAGTTTAGATATGGCCTGGGATTTTTTCTCGTCACCATTAAACCTGGCTAAGATCACTCCACCCGATGTGCACTTCGTGGTAACATCTGATTATACTGCTGATACCAAAATATATCCGGGCATGATCATTACCTATAAAATAGCGCCGCTACTGGGCATCTACATGAACTGGATGACCGAAATAACCCATGTAGCCGACAAACAATATTTTGCAGACGAGCAACGCTTTGGCCCTTACGCCATGTGGCATCACCAACACCATTTTAAAGAAATCGATGGAGGCGTATTGATGAACGATATTTTACATTACGCCATCCCCTACGGCATTTTCGGCAGATTAAGCAATACCCTTTTTGTAGCCAATAAGGTAAAGGAGATCTTTGCTTTTAGGGAAAAGGCAGTTGAAAAGATATTTGGAAAGATGCCGGGTTCTTAGAGACAAGGGCCAAAGAAAATGCTCTGGCGCCTGTCTTTCTTCTTTTCCCGTCAGCAGAACAGCTTCGGGCGGAAGCAGGCAGAATATGATGGACTGTGGGGTAGCAGGGGGCATTAGCAAACCTTGCTGAAGCAAGGGTATGAGTGAACGAAGTGGAGGTAAGGTTTAGCAGCCCGTGATTCTGGCTGCTTTGCAGGGCAAAGGCCAAGAGCGCAAAGAAGCATTTCTAGTGACTTGATTTTTGGTTACTTTGTATCAAGACAAAGTAACAGCCTTAGCGGCAATTGAGCGCTCTACGATTTGCATTATTCACCCTGTATAAAGGGGATTGCTTCGTACCTCGCAATGACGCGTGGAAAAGGTATGTCCTTTAAAACAACCCAAAAACATCCCGCATTTTATGCCCATCCTCGTCCAAAAATGATTTGGGTACCTCATGCCCCAGATCTTTGTAGATACGGATGGTAGCGTACTTAGAAGGAATGCTATTGTAAAAAATAAATGAATTTGTCGGTGGTGCCAAGTGGTCAAGCAAGCCTACACCCACCAGTATAGATGATTTGATGTTTGGCGCAAAATTCTTGATATCATAATAATCCAGGTTATCCATCATCTTGTTATAGCTTAGGGCTGGTCTGTTGGCAACGTATTCTTTAATATCATTAATAGGCCATTCAGCTACACCTGCCAGGTCGCGGATATCACCGAGAATAGGGTTTTGGGCCGATACCAGTTTGATGCGGTTATCTAAACCTGCCAATGCCACCGCCAGGAAGCCCCCCATACTGCCACCCGATATTTCGATACGGGTAGAGTCCAGATCTGGTCGCGAACAGATAAAATCAATGGTACGTATACAATCCATAATGGCGCCGCGCAGCACATATTTATTCCTGTCTTCGATATTGAGGGTAATGTAATCGGGGCGTTTAGGGTGTATCACATCACGACTGTTACCCTGGCCGCGTACGTTGATGGTGATGATGGCCAGATCTTCGTCCTCACCCAGCATAGGTTTCAAATCAACCTGGTAGCCAGGCAAGCCTACAAATACCGGAAACCGGCGGTTCTTGCTACTGCCTTTAGGTATAGTTAACCAACCACGTACCGTAATATCATCCAATGATTTCATCTCGAACAGGAAAACACGGCGATTATCTTTTTCCAGCTCTGGCTTTTCGGTTACTTTATAATTAGGTTTAACAGCTGCCAGTTGCGATTTTGCCGTTTGCCAAAAGCTATCAAAATCAGCCGGACGCGGATGGCTTGACCTGATCTCTTTTGCTCTTATGCCAAAAACACGTTTGGTGGTATCGTCATAATCAGATACATTGATTATGAAATTGATCTTATAAAAACCCGGTTTCATGGCCGGTATGGTAAAGTTATAGCTGTTACTGCTGTTTTTGGAGATCTTAACGCTGATAGAATCCCGCAGCAAGGGTTTACCTGCCGGCGTGGTAACCACGTAAGCCACGCGCCCAGTTTGATCTGTATGATAGGTGTTTTTTACCTCGAAAGTATAACTGGCGTTTGAATTAAAAATACCATCGTCGCTGTGGGCTACCAGTTTGGTTACCACCTCTTCATCAGCTTTTGATGCGGGTTTAGCGTTGCCTGCAAAACCTATACAGAGCATGCAAGAACTGATAAACAGGCTAAATATATATTTAAGTTTATTCAACGTTTTTACCATCTGGCTATTTACTTAGTATCAATATGATAATTTAACGATGCCGAAATATTACTGCCCGCGCCGGTATTTCTGCCGGTTACAAAAGTTCCACCGCTTATAAACAGGGCGACTTTTTTGCTGAACGAATGCCCGTAACTTACTGATACCTGATTAAAGGCAAAGTTTTTACTGGTATTGGGGTTTGGTGAAAACGATTTGTTATCGCTGCTCGCATAAAATCCGCCAAAGCTTACTGATATCTGCTCCCTGAATTTTTTATCCAGAGTTAAGCCATAAGTAGCATTATACCTATCCTGAAAAACCGACTCATAGCCAAAGTATTCGCGCACGCCGTTCTCCAGTATAAAGTAGCTATTTTTACCAAACAGGTGCCCGCTGCCCGCAAAGGCAAGTCTTAATTCGCCGCCTTTTTGGTTATAACCCAGGTTAAGATTGGTATACATAGGTATAATGGCTGTAGCCTGTAAACTGAAATAGTATTTATAGTTGATATTGGCCAGGTAATACCGTATGCCAACTTCCGCATCACCAAATCCGGAATTTTTATAGGTTGCCGTGTTATCCTTATAAGTATTAGCCGCATAGGGTATTAAGGCCGACAGGGTAAAACGCCTGCTGAGGCCATACTCAGCGTATAATGATGTGCTCAATGAAGAAAATTTACCATTATCCGCAAAAGGACCTTTATTACTGTGCGAATCCCATTGCTTATCGGCAAAAAAGTAACTTACCGATGGAGATAAAGTAAGCCTTCCTGGCCTAACCGGGAAACCACCGCCCGCATAGCTTTTACTTTGCACTACGATGAGCAGCACAACAGCCATTAGTAAAAATTTATATAAAGTAGTTTTAAAGATCATATTTACAAGGTGCTTGATTTTAATTTGCGGGCTTGAAGCAACTCCTTCTTCATATAGTCGCATCGTTCCCATCTTTAGGAGATTGCCTCGTTCCACGCAAATACCATTTCGTTATTTTTATTGCTATAAATAACTCCCTCAAATCCTTACACGCCATAGGGTAGTCTAATACCGTGCCGTAATCAGGGTATGCGGAATTTTTCGCGAACCCAAAGGTTTTGGAACATGAAATAGTTAAAATCTACCTCATGTGTGGAATTTGGTACACACACAAATTCCTTATTGGTACTGCTCAGATGATTAAATAGTGCCATGCTGCAACGCGGCGGGCAAAACTGATCCAGCAAACCGATGCCCATCAATACCGGGCATTTTACCATCGGTGCAAAATTTTGCGGATCATAATAATCAAACGTGGCATAAAACTGCTCCCAGCTAAATTCAGGGTGCCGGTTTTTATATTGCCTGAACATTTTAAACGGAACCACCTGCTCTTTATATGATGCCGATATGCTGTAATTATCGCGGATGTCTGCATACAATGGTACCTGCATGGTGAGTACCTTAACCCTTTTATCGAGGCCGGTGGTAACTACAGCCAGTGCGCCACCCTGGCTGCCACCTTCTACAAATATTTTGGAGGTATCAATACCGAGATTGGCATGCGAGTACAAAAAATCGAGCCCGCGCAGGCAGTCCATATAAACGCCGCGATAAATGTATTTGTCTTTATCCTGAATGTTGGTTGTGCTATAATTATCGGTGTTGATATGCACCACATCTTTACTATTGCCATTACCACGAACGTTGATATCAAACGCTATATAGTCGTCGTTATCCATATTGGGTTTAAGCTCTACCACATAACCGGGCACACGGTAATGCACCGGAAATTTACTGCCATCGGTAGGGATCACCAGCCAACCACGGATCAGCAGGTTTTCATATGATTTCATTTCTACCGAGTAAACCTTTTTGTATTTGGTTGACAGATCCGGACGCAATATCACTTTATACTGCGGCGATACTTTTGACAACTGCTGGCGGGTTTCCTGCCAAAACTGATCAAAATCATCAGGTTTATGCAGCTCGGAGGTAATAGCCTCAGGGTTCACCCCAAAAACCTTGCGCACCGTATCGTCATAAGTCGACAGGTTGAACATAAAGTTGATATGGTAAAAGCCTGCCCCTTTAGGCGCTACTTTTACGTTGAGGCGTTTAGAGCTACCGGCCCCAACAGAAAAATCGGCAGTGTTCTCGAAGATCTTTTTACCATCATCAGATGTAACGATGTAGGAGAATTTACCCTCCTGCTTTTCATTGTAAGTGTTTTTTATGCTTAGCTTATAGCTGATCTCTTCGCCCTCTTTAAACAGCGCGTTTTTGTTAGCCGGCTTAGCATCCAGTATCACTTCACCTTCATTATTCTTTTGCAGATACAAAGCATGGGCTTTAGCTACCGGGATGACCACGGTCAGTAGCATAAACAGAGTCCCCTTTAAATATGTATTGATGTTACGCATCGCTAATGTTATATTTTTATAATTGCCAAAACAGAACCACCATAACCTACTCCCGTATTTTTACCAAAGGGTGTATAATAACCGCCAATGAACGTAGAGAACCTGCGGGTAAATTGATGTCCATAGTTGAGTGATGGTTTAAAAAACGCATAATCCCGGGCGTTGTTAATATTAGGATTGAAAGCTTTGTTAGAGCTGAACGAACGGAACAACAACAACTCCAAACTCAATTGATCATGATGACTGATGGGATAACCCACCGTACCACTAAAGCTCAGCTGATCTGGCCCCTGTACATCAAAATACCTTCGGTAAGCCACTTCCGTATTAAAATAACCTTTGCTGGCGATAGATTTGGGCAGGTTACCGCAATACATCAGCTTCAGTTCGGCACCATAATTACCCAGGCCCAGCTCCAGGCTACGATTATAGAGCGGGGCTATACCAGATACCTGCACCGATAGATAACGCACATAATTAAAATTAACCAGGTTATAGCTCAGGCCCATATACAGATCACCCAAACCCTGATTGGTTATCTTATCGCCATTAGCAAATTTGTTTTGTGTGTATACATAAGGCACGCTGGCAATAAGATCCAGCCTGCGTGAAATGCCATAGCCTACATAAAGATTGGCCGAGTAAGAAGTAAACCCGGTACCCGGATCGCCTTTGATACGGTGCCCATCGCGGTCAAATCTGTCGGTTTGATGATACAGAAACATGGATGGGATCACAATATCCCGGTATTTACCTATGGGCCAGCTGGCAAATGATCTATAGGGATTTATGCCTATAAAAACCAGTATACATAAGCAAGATAGTATCAGTTTTTTCATCTTTGGTTCAGGGAACTCTTAATTAATTATTTATTTAAACGATTGATTTGGTATGACTCGGTTTATACTTAACCAAAAAATTCGACCGGCGGATATAGTGGTTTAGCGGCTCCTCGATCAGTTTAAACAAGGTTACGGACAGTGCATTTAGTACGATAAAGGCATATAACAAGTTCAGGCTATCATACTGAAAAGGTGAATGCCAGGTTACGCCCCATTGATCATATAGCTCAAAAACCTTATCGTTTAAATGATCAAACCAGGTATGCATCAAGTTATATATCCAACCCAGGTGTATCAGGTAAAATATATAGGAACTCTTACCCAGCAGCTCAATAAAGGGCAATGCCAGGAATTTTTTGAACAAGGTTGTTTCGGTCAATATACCGTAGAAGAACAGGGCTACGGCTATGCATAAAAAGTAATTATTAACAATAATACCGATAGGGCTCTCTACACCTGCGGCCCAGCCTTTGGGGATAGGTTGCAGTGCCATTACAAACACGCAAACAAATATGAGCAGGAAACCGGTATAAGTATAGTTTACTTTATTGGTACGGGTAAAGCCCTTTTTTAGCACATAGCGGGCCAGTTGTATCCCCACAAAAAATTCAAAGCAACGCCCCAGGAAAGTGAATAACATGACAAAGGTAAAGTTGCCAAAGAAACCATGCCAGTTAATATGACTGGATATAAAGTATAATAAAATACCGGTTAAAGTAAGCACAACCGGCTGTATGTAGAACTTACCAAAACGCTTGGCGATCAAAAATATAACCGGTGCCGAAAAGTAAAAACACTCCTCAACCGTTAACGACCAGCCCTGGGCTATACCTGTATCCCAAAACTGATAAAAAAAGCCGCGGACAAACGTAATGTTCATCAGCATGAGTGCTACAGGATAATCATATCCTTTGGTTATGGTTTCGTCTTTAGTAATGAAGTAGTAAACAAAGGCAGCTACGGTAAGTAAAAAATACATGGGGTAAATGCGGGCTACCCGGTTTTTGAGGTACTGCATAAACCAGGATTTACTTAAACCATCAAAGTTTTGGTAATACCTGAAAGTGATCAAGAAGCCCGAAAGCACAAAGAAAATGCTTACACCAATGTGGAACTCGCCCAAAAAGCGTTGCACAATGTGAGGAAAACTTTCATCAAAAACATAGGCAAAGTGCGATATGAAAACCAGGTAAGCGGCCATTGCACGTACACCGGTTAAAGCAGGAATGTAGTTGGGTTGCGCTCGTTGTGACAAATCAGGTATAAATTTAACTAATAAACCATTATTTTATAACTAAAGGTTTACAAATCTGATACCACTATTTAATCGGTATATTAGCTTATCACCTAAATCGTCAAAATGAAACTATATTTCCTTGTATTTGCTTCAATGATTTTATCATCATGTGTTAAACCCGTAGACCTCGACACAAAAGAAACCAAATTATTATTTAATCAGATAAGCATTCTTAAAAGAGACATGCTTCCCTATAAGAGAAAGTTTCTTGTTATAGATAGTGTTATTTATAACGACCAATTTATATTAAGGATCTGTAAAGAAAGTCTGATGAAAGACGATATTCAATACATTAAAGCCCAAGTGGCATCACATATTTATATTAAATGGCAACAGTCTGTTTTTGATAGTTTAAAGGTTGTGGATATGAAACTTATTGACTCGTTATCTAAACCAGATCCGTTTATTCATACACCCTCATATATCAGGCTTTCCAAACCATATTTTTCAAAAAAGAGAGATTATTGTTTATTGCTTTACAGCTATTACTGTGGTAATCTGTGCGCAGAATCTGCTGTTAGATTATACAGGAAAGTTAATGGTAAATGGGAGTTTGTTGAATCCTTTGGAAGAATGGTAAGCTAATCTCAATACATTACAAAGCCGAACCCTGTACTACACCGCGGCTCAGGATCCTTTGGTCAATATAATACTGGATCTCTGATTTTTTGAGGCCCCAGTTGGGTGCTATCAGTAATTCGCGGTCGCTCAGACCAAACAGGCGTTGTATCACAATATCAGGACGTACACGTGGAAGTAGTTCACACAGGAAATCGGCGTACTCATCAATGCTGAAAACCTTAAAAGGTTCGCGCTTGTATTTTACACCCATAACCGAGCCTTCTACAATATGAAGGTGATGGAATTTTACGAATTTAATTTGCGGAAAACGATTGATCTCGTCGGCATATTTCAACATCATATCATGCGTTTCCCAGGGGAAACCGAATATGGTGTGCACGCAAATATCCAGCTTGCTGTTCTCGACCAGCTTCAAGGCTTTCACCAATTCTTCGTGATTACAGCCACGGTTGATCTGTGACAGCGTATCATTATAAATGGATTCCATACCCATTTCCAGATCCACATCAAAACGGTCGGTATAGCTCTCGAGCAGGGCTATCTTTTCCATATCGATACAATCCGGACGGGTGCCTACACTCAGGCCTACAATATCTTCGGTACCGTAGCTCAAGGCCTCGTCATACATCATTTTCAGATAATGCGCCGGAGCGTAAGTATTGGTATTCGGTTGAAAATAGATAATAAATTTATCAGCCTTATTGCCTTTACGGGCACGCTCCATCCCTTCTATTACCTGCTGGCGTATGGTAGGGGCGTTGCGGCTTACTGATGGGGTAAAGGAATCAACATTGCAATAGGTACATCCGCCATAGCCTTTGGAACCATCACGGTTAGGGCAGGTAAAACCACCATCGACAATTACCTTGAACACCCGCTGCCCTTTATATTTATCGCGCAACCACGGACCATAATTATTATAGCCCTTTTCCCATACCGCTGTTGTTGACTCTGTTACCTGCATTTGCCGCAAAGATACGTAATTGGATTGATGTGTGGATATTAGAACCCTTTAGTGGATCTCTCCTCGTAAAAGACGACTAAGACCTAAGCAATTTGTCGTAATTCCCCCCTGTAATTGTCATTTATGCGCATCACGCGCGGTTTAAATCCAACCTACCTTTACTAAAAAAACAATAACTCATGGAAACTACTCAATCACAACCTGCAACTACAAAAAACAGTAAAGCATCATTTATTACCGGTACCGTTATCAGTGTACTTTGTATATTATTCCTGCTATTTGACGCGATAGGCAAAATAGTACTCGAAAAGCACGCCGTTAGCGCCTCCGCTAAATTAGGCTGGGTCGAGACCACCTTACCGGGGATGGGAATTACTTTATTGATCTCCACCATACTGTACACCATTCCAAAGACCAAAATATTAGGAGCAATTCTGCTTACCGCTTATCTTGGTGGAGCTACCGCTACCATGGTGCGCGTTGGGTTACCATTTTACTTTTCAGTAGTATTTGGCATACTGGTTTGGGCAGGCGCTTACCTGACCAATAGTAAATTGCGCGACCTGCTGCCTTTGGTTAAATAAGTTGGCGGATACTAAATTTATTTAAAAACAGGGTGTCACCCTGAGCTCCGTCGAAGGGGAGAGCGCAGAAGCCCGCCCACCATGCTTCGACGGAGCTCAGCATGACATCCTTTTGAACGATGTCCAATCATGGACCACTATGCCGACCAAACGGGGCCATTTTACTTATAAAGTGGGTTTACATGGTTTACACTTTTCATGGTTAACATTTTCGTATACAATTGATAATCAAATAATTAATTTATTTTACCATCAAAATGTGGGTTTACAGTGTAAACCATAATTAGCTTGCTGTTACTTAAATGACATAATTAATACATAGAAACATTTCTATGTATTAATATTTTTTATTTACCTTTGTATCGTACAAAGATCATAGGTTAACGAATATGATCGACCGGAAATAATGGACAATAAAAAAATAGAAAAAATATCCAGGGCATTGAGCGATGCTAACCGGATAGCTATTTTACAACAATTTAAAAAGAAGAAGGACTGCCTGTATTGCGCCGAGGTAAATGATCTGCTGGATCTTACCCAGCCTTCTGTTTCCCATCACCTGAAACAACTGGTTGATGCTGAATTATTGTTGCCCCAAAAAGAAGGCCGCAACTTGAAATACGTACTGAATCAGCAGGTCTTGGACGAGTATATAGCCTGCCTGACCGAATTGAAAGATTAACCCCCTCTTCCCAAAAAGAAGAGGTTTATTTTGACCTTATACATCGAAATATTTGAATATTTAAATACTAAAATCTATGAAAAAATCTATCTATATCATGGCCCTTGGGGCATTCGGCATCATTACCACCGAATTTGGGGTTATCGGCATACTGCCTATGCTGGTAAAGGAGTTTCATATCTCCATTGATACGGCAGGTTGGTTGTTAAGCGCTTTTGCCTTGACCGTTGCCCTGGCCGGACCATTTACCAATATGCTTACCGCAAAAATGAACCGCAAAACCATCATGTGCCTGGTACTGGGGATTTTTGTGATATCCAACCTGCTTTCGGCAATAGCGCCGAATTTTACGGTGCTGATGATAGCGCGTATTTTACCGGCCTTCTTGCACCCGGTGTTCTGGGCTGTATCTATGACGGCTGCCTCCAAACAGGCCGGACCAAAAGATGCGCCAAAGGCTATCGCCATAGTAATGGCCGGCTTAAGCGTAGCTACCGTATTGGGTGTACCCTTAACTACCTATATAGCCGATCTGTTTAGCTGGAGGGCTTCATTTGTTTTATCCGCCTTAATTAACCTGTTAGCCTTTGGCGCGCTGGCCTTATTTGTGCCATCTATGCCGGTTAACGAAGCTGATGCAAGTCCTAAAAGTCAGGTACAACTTTTGGGCAAATTACATATATGGGTAAAACTCTTAACCGCGACCATTATATTGGCCGGTATGTTTGCCACCTACGGTTACCTGGCCGAATACCTCAACAAGGTTTCGCACATGAACGGTATGCAAATTAGTATGATGTTACTGGTATTTGGTGGTACAGGTATCATTGGTAACTGGCTTACAGGTATTGCGCTCAGTAAGAATATAATGGTTACCAGTCGCTTATTTTTATTAGCATTGGTCGTAATGCATGCGCTGGCTTACCAGTTTGGTGGATTGTTTATCCCAATGGTGATCATTTTATCCGTATGGGGTTTGGTACATACCGGGGGCTTCTTAGTAGCCAATTTACTGGTTATCGATGGTATACACGGCACCGCGCTTGATTTCATCAACAGCCTGCTGCCCTCTTTTTTTAATGCAGGTATTACAGTAGGCACTTTGCTGGGAGGCTTTGTTATTGCCCATTATGGCATCCACCAGGTGATCTGGATGACCATTCCCCTGTTAATACTATCCCTTGGCTTGACTTTTATTAAACAAAACGAAAAAGAAAAGGCTACCGAAAATGTAACAGCAGAAATTGCAGAACCCGTAGAGGCTCCTGTTTTTGAATAATATCTTACCTGATAATTATAAAAAAGGGCCACAGGCGTATTGCTTGTGACCCTTTTTATTTTGATTAGCTTAATTGTTTTGGCTTTTTATTTTGGGCCGCGGATTCAACAACCTGATGGAGCCTTAACTTCCTGGTCTCCGGGCGCTTCGCCAGCACCAGCCACTGCAGGATCCGCTTTTTATCAGAGCGGCTCAATCCTAAAAAGTAGACTTTAGCAACAGGTTTCTTATCAAATTCTTTTTCCAGATCAGGCGGAATGATCAGCTCTTCCACTTCATCCAAAATCGACCAATAGCCATTGTTTTTGGCAGCTTCAATACTATCAAAACCAGCTTTGGCCATCAGTCCCTCCTTAATAAACCTTTCTACTTTTTCTTTATTGATCTTGCTCCAAACACTTTTAGGTTTTCGTTTGCTGAACGACTGCATATAACTTTCCTCATCAAATGATCGGGCCAGGCTATCGATCCAACCATAGCAAAGCGCTTCCTCAACCGCCTCGTCATGATTGATGCCCTTGCCTCCAGCGCTCTTTTTTGAGCATATCACCCATATGGTTTCGCCGCTATCATGATTTTCATGCAGCCATTTCCGCCATTGCTGCCGGCTTTCGGGCGAAATTGTGTTTACTTCCTTTGCCATTTGGAGTTATGCTTTATTAATAGCACCCAGAATCTCCAGGTAATGCGGATTATACATGATACCCAAAACATTGCCAAACGGATCAACTACCGAGGCGGTAACAAAACCGGCGTCCCCGCGCTTAGTGATCGGTTCGTACTCTTTGGCACCCATAATTATTAGCTTTTTAAATACAGCCTCAATATCATCAACATGCCAAAAGGCAATGGCGCCGCCAGGACCAGTAGCAGCTACTTTGGGTGCGTATTTACGATCGATAAAACCCAATTCATGCTCATAATCACCAATGCGAAACTCAATGTATGCTGGGTTACCCGTGGGCGGAAAAGCAAAATAGGCATCGATACCCAGGAGCTCGGCATACCATTTTTTCGCGGCGGTCAGGTCGTCAGCAAAAAAGCAGGTGGTAGCAAGCCCCCTTAATGTTTGTGTTGCAGTCATTTAATGTGTTTTAAGGTTAATAATAACCAAAGCTAAAAAAGCAAACGGCAACGCTATGGCAAGAGCCTGGTTTATTCGCTTTTGCTTGAAAAAAGATGTTTTACGCATATTACCTGGCAACAAATTCCTGGCAATTATGCAGCCTCGCTCATTTTATATACAGATGAGCTTTCTTCGCCATTATCGCTAATACAAAATTCTATATAATCCGTTTTTCCGGCAGGTAGAGAAGTGAAGTAAGCGTCGATACCCAGCAGCTCCGCATAACATTTCGACGCTGCCATGTCATCTGCTAAAAAGCAGATGTTGGCGAGTGTTGGTAATGTATGTTTTGCGGCCATTTTGTTGGTTATTGATTTATTAATAACCAAAGTTAAAACCAGCTACTGACAACCCTATGTCAGCAGGATTTTACTTTATTTTACAAACATTAAAAGAATTGATTTGTACTTCTTTATTTCTTAACTATTTCAAACCCGTCCCCCTCAAAAACCCGTTCTCATCCAGCCAGTTGCGGTACCAGTCCTCAGATCCCACATCTGATAGTCCTTAATTTATTATGCATGCATAACATCCACTTGGAAACAATTACTAAATTTGTGTTGACCAATCATCTATCTTCATGGAAAGCATTGCCCCATATCAATCCCGGTACAAGATCCGTTTTGTAACAGCGGCTTCGCTGTTTGACGGACATGATGCTACTATCAACATCATGCGCCGGATACTACAAAGCAGCGGTGCCGAGGTAATACACCTGGGCCATAACCGCTCGGTTGATGAAGTAGTGAACTGTGCCATACAGGAGGATGTACAGGGCATCGCGCTTACCAGCTATCAGGGTGGTCACCTGGAATATTTTAAATACATGCATGATCTGCTGGCCGAACGCGGCGCGGGTCATATCAAAATATTTGGCGGGGGTGGGGGTGTGTTCCTACCACAGGAGATCGAAGAACTACAAGCTTACGGTATCAGCCGTATCTACTCACCCGATGATGGTCGTACCATGGGTTTGCAGGGCATGATCAATGATATGCTGCAGCAATGCGATTTCCCTACGGTTACCCATCTCAATGGCGAAATGGACCACCTGCCAGAAAAAGACGCGGGCGCTATTGCCAGGCTGATCAGTATGGCGGAGAATATCCCACCCAAACCCTCCCCGGAAGGGAGGGCTTTTGAAAAGCAAGGAGGACAAAAAGTCTCCCCCCTCGGGGGAGATTTAGAGGGGGTTGTCCTCGGCATCACCGGCACCGGTGGCTCGGGCAAATCGTCATTGGTAGATGAAATTGTGCGCCGTTTTTTGATGGCTACGGATAAAACACTGGCCATTATTTCGGTTGATCCATCTAAACGTAAAACAGGCGGTGCCCTTTTGGGCGATAGGATCCGCATGAATGCTATTAACAACCCGCGGGTATACATGCGCTCGTTGGCTACGCGACAGGCCAACCTGGCGCTATCTAAACACGTGCAGGAGAGTATAGATATCTGCAAGGCGGCAGGTTTCGATCTGATCATTGTGGAAACCTCGGGTATTGGTCAGTCAGACACCATGATCACCGATTATTGCGATGTGTCTTTATATGTAATGACCCCAGAATTTGGCGCAGCCACCCAGCTGGAAAAGATCGATATGCTGGATTTTGCCGACCTGGTAGCCCTTAACAAATATGATAAACGCGGCGCCCTCGATGCCATCCGCGATGTACGCAAGCAATATAAACGCAACCATCAACTCTTCAACGCCAAGGATGATGACCTGCCTGTATATGGCACCATGGCCTCACAGTTTAATGACCCAGGGATGAACACGCTGTTCGCCGCTATCATGAAGACCATCAAGGCGAAAACCGGGACCGATCTGTTAGCCGGTGCGGGGAGCCAGTTACCCGGTTTAGGGGAAGAATCCGAAAAGGTTTACATTATCCCGCCAGATCGTAACCGCTACCTGGCCGAAATTGCCGAAAGCAGCAAGGCCTATGACGATTGGGTAAATGAACAATGTAAAATCGCCCAGCAGTTGTTCCAGGTAAAAGGGGTGATGGAGCTTGGTGAGATGCTGGAGCAAGGAACAAGGAGCAAGGACAAAAATCAGCAAGGCAAAGGCCCCTCTTTTGGAGAGGGTTATTCGCAATCAGTTATTTCGGGTGCTCATGAGGTGCTTCGCAGTTTAGGTGAGGTATATGCTCATTTGGAAGCTCAACTTCACCCCGAATGTAAACGCCTGCTTAAAGAATGGCCCGAAACAGTTAAGAAATATAAGGCGGAGAACTTTATTTATAAGGTACGTGATAAAGAGATCAAACAGCCTTTGTATTATACTTCGCTCTCTCAATTGCAGATCCCAAAGATCGCTTTACCCCGGTACGAAGCCTGGGGCGATGTGCTGCGCTGGTTGCTTACCGAGAACGTGCCTGGCGAGTTCCCTTACGCGGCGGGTGTGTTTCCGCTGAAACGTGAGGGTGAAGACCCAACCCGCATGTTTGCCGGCGAAGGCGGCCCCGAACGCACCAACAAACGTTTCCATTATGTATCGCTTGGTCAGCCGGCACACCGGTTATCCACCGCGTTTGATTCGGTTACCCTGTATGGGGAGGATCCGCACGTACGACCTGATATCTACGGCAAAATTGGTAATTCAGGTGTGAGCATTGCCACATTGGATGATGCCAAAAAACTATACTCGGGGTTTGACCTCTGTGCCGCGTCTACCTCCGTATCCATGACCATCAACGGACCAGCTCCCATGCTGCTCGGCTTCTTCATGAATACGGCTATTGATCAGCAATGCGAAAAATATATCAAAGAACATGGTTTAGAGCATCTGGTAGAAACCAAATTTAAGGAGCTGTATGATGATAAGGGGCTGGGGAGACCCCAATATAACCCCTCCCAGCCTCCCCAAGGGGGAGGAGCAAAAAATCAGCGTGAAAAGAAAGTCCTCCCTCTCGGGGAGGATTACTCGCAATCAGATGCTGTGGGTGCTCGTGAGGTGCTTCGCAGTTTAGGAGGGATTCTTCCCGCCGGCAACAGTGGCCTAGGCCTTATGCTTCTTGGCCTTACCGGTGATCAGGTGCTTCCCGCTGATGTTTATGAAAAAATAAAGGCCTACGCGATATCTACTGTTCGCGGTACAGTGCAGGCTGATATTTTGAAGGAAGATCAGGCGCAGAATACCTGCATTTTCTCAACCGAATTTGCGCTCCGCATGATGGGCGATATGCAGCAATATTTTATCAGGGAGAAAGTACGTAACTTTTATTCCGTGTCTATATCCGGATATCACATTGCCGAGGCCGGGGCCAATCCTATCACCCAGCTGGCTTTTACTCTATCCAACGGGTTTACTTACGTAGAATATTACCTGAGCCGGGGTATGCATATCGACGATTTCGCGCCCAACCTGTCATTCTTTTTCAGTAATGGTATCGATCCGGAATATTCGGTGATCGGTCGTGTAGCACGGCGCATCTGGGCCAAGGCCATCAAAAATAAATACAAAGGGAACGATCGTTCACAAAAACTCAAATATCATATCCAGACCAGCGGGCGATCATTGCATGCCCAGGAGATCGATTTTAATGATATCCGTACTACGTTACAGGCGCTTTATGCCATTTATGATAACTGCAATTCGCTACATACCAATGCTTATGACGAAGCTGTTACCACTCCTACCGAAGAATCTGTTAGGCGGGCGATGGCCATACAGCTCATCATTAACCGGGAGTTGGGCCTTGCCAAAAATGAGAACCCTATTCAAGGCGCTTTCATCATCGATGAGCTCACTGACCTGGTAGAACAGGCTGTATTAACCGAATTTAAGGCCATTAATGATCGCGGTGGCGTATTAGGTGCTATGGAAACTATGTACCAGCGCGGCAAGATCCAGGAAGAATCATTATACTACGAAACCCTCAAACATAACGGTGAATACCCCATCATCGGTGTCAATACCTTCCTGAATAAAAAAGGCTCCCCAACTATAGTACCCTCTGAAGTGATCAGGGCTACCGAGGATGAAAAACAATACCAGATCCAAACGCTGCAGGCATTTCAGCAACGCAACCAGGAACGTATCCCCGAACTGCTCAAGACTTTGCAACATGCAGCCATTGCCGGCGACAACATTTTTGAAAGCCTGATGGAGGCCTGCAAATATTGTTCACTGGGGCAGATCAGCCATGCGCTGTACGAAGTTGGCGGACAATATCGGAGGAATATGTAATTGGATAAGCCCGTATTATTAGCCTATTAAAACTTCGAGTAATAAATACTACGTAGTTTGTGGGCACACCACCGCAGGACACAGCATGTCTGGAGGAAACACACAAGGATGAGTTGGACAGCATCCATCACACACTGGTAAATGGCCAATAATAGGTCCGCCGCCCATGATTTTCCCCATTTGGCTTCTCGAAAGCATTCCTGTTGCACCAAGTTCTAAAGCCTTTGCTTTTAGTTGTAAATTTTTCATAAGAATAGTTTTTTAGTGGTTAAAACTCAAGGATATATATCAAATATAATTATTATATATAATAATTAATATCTGATCCATAAAAAAGTATTTCCATTTTTAAATCGAATGCACGGTGACAAAACATAGCGCAAGAAACTTAAATTTGCACCCATGCAAGCCAACCACCAGGAAGATCAAACTTTTACAAAAACACCTGCCGACCAGTTAATCGGGCGCGACCGTACTTATGAAAATTGCAGGTTTATGAACTGTGATTTTGCTTATGCCAACCTGTACAGCATGGTTTTTATCGACTGCACATTTCAAGACTGCAACCTGTCGTTAGCCGATGTAAGCAACACCGGTTTTCAAAACATTACCTTTAAACACTGCAAAATAAGTGGCGTGAATTTTGGCAAAGCCCGCGACTTTTTGTTCGAAGTACATTTTGAGCATTGCATCCTGGATAATGCCGTTTTTTACCAAAAGAAAAATAAAAAAGCAAGGTTCAGCGAATGCTCTATGGTAGAAACCGACCTCACCGAATGTGATTTGACCGATGCCAAATTTATTAATTGTAACCTGAACAGGGCATTTTTTAGTCGCACTATATTAAAAGGCGCCGACCTGCGCAGCTCTTATAATTTTATGATCGACCCGGACGATAACATGATCAAAAAAGCGCAGTTCTCTTTGCACGGATTGCCAGGCTTATTAGGCAAGTACGATATCAGAATAGAAGGCTGATTAGACCGGTAATTCCACTTTATCTTTTTTTGCATAATGCAGATAAGTGTAACCTGCTATTAAAGTGCCTAATATGGTACATAATAAGGAGTAACCTATTGTTATTAAAATATTCATGACATTAAAGTATATCTTACTGATATACATATCCCTGATATCTCCTAATCCCCATATATCAATAAAACCAATTATCCTTCCAACCAGGAAAGAACATACATAAACACAGATCAAAAAGATGGCTGTGTTTTTCAGAACCTCGGTAGTAACCAATGACTGCCTGGTTCTTTTCAGGTATTGAAACGCGGTAATAGAACTTATGAGCAGCACAATTACCAGGTTAATTAAAGGTATCACCATTACCAGATTCATTTTTTGCAGGGTACCATAAAACTGCTGATATATCAAATTGACGGTTTGGGAATTAAGCTGATAGAACGCAATCAGGATAACACTTGTTTTAGCTATATACCATGTTTTGAGGCTGTTACCAGAGCTGATGTTAGCCCGGTATTGACACAATAAAAAGAAGGTTAACAACGTGGGGAAAATAAACAAATTCGGATAGTCTGCCTTTTTGAAAACCCCTGCTCCTACCATAAACATGTCAAAAACAAACCATAAGGAATTAAATATCCAGGCGGTGATCTCCAAACCGCGGCTTTTTCTTTGCCTCACCAAAATCACAATAGAGAATATCAGGCCCAGTAAAAGAAGCAACAAAATAGGGATGGCTATAATGAAAAGGAGAAGGAGAAAGTCTGAAGATGATGAATACATGTTAAGGTTTTTGTTTTAAATATTATAAATAAATTAAAGTGCCATATTGTTTGTGGTTAAGAAAAATACATTTGTAAATGTAAGAGCCTTGTGAATAATTCCCGGGGCAGTTACAATTTCTCTAAATTTAATTGGTTATAACCTCATGAAAAAGATTATCCTGCTGCTTGGTGTTTTATGTATATCTGTTGTTTCAAAAGCACAGGACGTTAAAACTACCTGCAACAACATCAATAACTTAAATACGGCTATTTTAAATGGCTCGATAAAAAGGCGGGATGCTGCTGTGCAGTTCAAAACTTTAATAGAACAACTTAAAAAAACGGGCGATAAAACACAGCCATCCGGTTGGCTGTTCCCGCTTAAAGGTTATAAAAGCAGCGCCATAGGAGGCACCAATGGCAACGGATACTCTGACAAAGGCTACAATTTTCTTGATGGTAACAAGCACGCGGCCCACCCTGCTCATGATATTTTTATCAATGACCGCAATCAAGATTGTCTTGATGACCGCACCCATCAACCCGTTGACGTACTGGCGGTTGACGACGGTATTGTGATAGCCTGCGCCAATGAATGGGAACCAGTAAGCAACCTGCGTGGCGGCAAATTCATCTGGATATATCACCCCGCACAAAACATTTTTACTTATTATGCGCACAACCAGGCCATTTTTGTAAAACCCGGTGACGAAGTAAAACAAGGTCAGAAAATTGCCGTGGTTGGTCGTACAGGCTATAATGCCTACAAAAAACGCTCGCCTACACATTTGCATTTTTCGGCGTTTAAGTTGGTGGATGATCTACCTGTACCCTATAACCCTTATTTACAGTTGAAAAAAGCTAAAACCTTATGAAAGCCTTCATCCTGCTGCTAACATTTCTGCTTATACCTATTATCAAACCAGATAACGTTACAAACCGGTTTAAAATCCCGGCAGGCTTTCAGCAGGGAACGGCGTCATCCGGTAGTTTTGGAGCCTGGTTGCAAGCCTTACCGCTTAAGCCAGTGGGTACACCCGCCCGCACCTATAAAGGCGATATTACCCGCACCAATCTGTACACCGCGGCCATTGTAGATATGAGCATAGGCACGCAGGACTTACAACAATGTGCCGATGCCGTGATACGTCTGCGCAGCGAGTATTTATATCAGCAAAAGAACTATAAAGCCATCTCCTTTAATTTTACCAGCGGGTTTAAGTGCGATTTTGTTCATTATGCCAATGGTTACCGCTACAGTAACGACCACTGGATGCTAAAAGCCAAAAAGGACTACAGCTATCCCAACTTCCTCCGCTATATGAACCTGGTTTTCAGCTATGCGGGCACTTTATCATTACAAAAAGAGCTCAAAAAAGTAAGCGATCCCAATCAGCTTAAAACCGGGGATGTATTTATCAGGGGTGGTTCACCGGGGCACTGTTTTATTGTGTTGGATGTGGTAGAAGATACCCGCCACCATAAAAAATTCCTGCTGGCTCAAAGTTTTATGCCCGCCCAAAATATCCAGGTACTCAAGGACAATGGCGATCCCTGGTTCAGTCTCGACAAGAAAAGCAACATCCCTTATGGCGAGCTCATCAGCAAAGCATATTTGAAACGCTTTGATTGATCTTCATTGTCAAAAACTTTTTAAACCTTAAATTTTAACACTTTTCTGCTAAAAACAGGCTAAAAACAGCTCAAAAACGTTTGAAAAAACCTCATTTTAACACTTTTTAACAAATTTTAACACGGTTTTAACCTGTTTTGAAAACTTTAAAAAGTATTAAATTGCTGATTATCAAATAACTACATACCAAACGAGTGATTTTTGACCTTGTTTTTCCCTTAACTAAACAGCCCGGCTTTCTGGTTGGAAAGCCGGGCTGTGCCGATTCATATAAATATACGAAAATTTGGAGAGAGATCAAAGAACACCTCACCCAACCCTCTCCAAAGGAGAGGGCTTTACATAGCAACTTTTAACTCCCTCTCCTTTGGAGAGGGTCGGGATGAGGTGTTTACCTCTTCTCCACCCTATCATAAAATCCGCCAAAGGAATTTACCCTTACAGCTTCTTCCTTAAAAAAATCGCCGGGGAAACCGAGTTCAATGGCGCTGGCATCGTTTAGTCTTTTTAGCTGATCATCGCTCAGGGCAACCTCTACCGTTTTCAGGTTATCCAGCAGCTGATCGACTTTGGTGGCACCTACTATCGGGATACACGAAAAACCCTGCTGACGGGTCCAGTTCAGGGCCACATGGCTCTCTGATACGCCCAGTTCGGCAGCTATTTCCATTACCACTTTGGTGATCGCTTCGCTGCGGCTGTCCAAACGTTTGCTCTCGGGTTTGATGCGACCCTTATCGCCTTTTAGGTATTTGCCCGTTAAGGCCCCGCCGGCTAAGGGAGCCCATGGCGTTACCGTCATGCCAAAATGTTTGGCCATCGGTATCAGTTCGCGTTCGGCAGTGCGGGCCAGCAGGCTGTACTCTACCTGTAAAGCGATAAACTGGCTCCAGCCCATCAATTCGGCCAGGGTATTGCCTTTGGCCACTACCCAGGCAGGTGTATCGCTGATAGCGGCGTAGTTTATTTTGCCTTGTTTTATCAAATCGTCCATGCCGCGCAGCACCTCATCTATGGGGGTAATATCATCCCAGATGTGCAGGTACAGCACGTCGATAAAATCAGTTTTTAAGCGCTTCAGGCTTTCCTCTACGCTGCGCATCATATTTTTGCGGCTATTGCCAGATGCGTTGGGATTGGTGGTATTATCCTTAAGCGTGTACTTGGTGGCCAGTACAAAATAATCACGGTCGTGATTACTCATATAATCGCCGATAATCTTTTCGCTGGTACCCAGTTTGTAAATATTAGCCGTATCCAAAAAGTTGCCGCCGGCATTGGCGTAGGCATCCATAATGGCAAAGCTGGTATCCTTATCGGCTCCCCATCCGGCTTCGGTGCCAAAGCCCATGGTGCCTAAACATAATTCTGAAACTTTAAGGCCCGAGCGGCCCAGTAATTTGTAATTCATGGTATGTGTTTTTATTCGTTTTTATTATCACACCATGTCATTGCGAGGAGGTACGACGAAGCAATCTCGTAGCTATTCTCGCCGATGAGAACGCGAGGAGATTGCCACGCTGCGCTCGCAATGACATAGTTTGTTTGTTTTGTTTTTAGTTACACCTCATGTTTCTCCGTACATCCCCCACATGTCATTGCGAGGAGGTAGGACGAAGCAATCCCGTAGCTATTCTCGCCGATGAGAACGCGAGGAGATTGCCAGGCTGCGCTCGCAATGACATATTGATTTATTTTTTATTTATACCATTCAAAGCTTAAATCACTCCATGAAGGATTATCAGCAACTATCAAATCAATTTTCTTTTTCCGTGAACCGGCCTTCAATTGTTTTTCTCGCGCAATGGCATCATCTATCCATTGGTATTCTTCGTAGTATACCAACTTATCGCAATCGTATCTTGCTGTAAATCCTTTGTAGACTTTTTGTTTGTGTTCCCATATCCGCTGTTCTAAATTGCTGGTAACACCAATATAAAATACGGTGTTTACCTTATTGGCAACTATATAAACAAAATAACGATGTAGTTTCATTAGTACACTTCTGCGCTTTAAATATCGGTTTAATATCACAATAAACCATATTACCCTTCCCCGTACAGGAAGGCTAAAAAGAATTAAAATATAATTTTTAGCTTTAACAGAAAATCTACCTGTTATGCCTAAAAGTTATTACCTGTTCATCGTATTTTTATTTGCCGCCTTTATTGCGCGGGCACAAAAACCGGTTGAAGCCAAAGGCTATCCGGTCATTATCAGTCGGGATACGCTTTTTACATTTTACACCGGGCAGGGCTTGTTTCAACCTGCCGAACGGGCCGAAGTGGTAACCAAACGCATCGAGGCGCTGGTTAATCGCATTGATTTTAACCCCGATTCGCTCACGCTAAAAAACGACACTACGGTTTCGGTGATCTCCTATAATTCGCAAATTATACTGGCGGTTAACAATAAGGATGCAACTTTTACTGAACTTAATCGTCCGCAGCTGGCAGCCAGTTACCTGGCTATTCTGAAAAAGAAGCTGGGCAATTACTTTAGCGATAGCAGTACCAAACAGATAGTTATTAATATTCTGGAAGCTGTTGCTGTGGTGATACTGCTCATAGCGCTCATCTGGACGCTCAACAAAGGCTCCCGCTGGTTAAAGCTTAAAACGCTCAAAGCCTGGGAAAACCGCATGGATAAGCTGGCAGCCCAGGGTGCACCCGTTGCTTATGCCAAACGCCTGCTGCCTCTGGTTACCGGTTTGCTACGCATCGGGCGGTTTATACTCATCATTTTGCTGGTTTACCTGGCATTGCCCGTGCTGTTCTTTATTTTCCCATCATCAAAACCTATCGCGGTACAGCTATTAAGCTATATTGTTAATCCCTTTAAAAGTATCCTGTTGGCCATTGTGCATTACATTCCTAACCTGCTTACTATTGCCGTAATTTATATCGTGACCCGGTATATTGTCAAGCTGGTAAAATTTATTGCCAGCGAAATTGCGCAGGGTGCCATCACCATCAATGGTTTTTACCCGGAGTGGGCCATGCCTACCTACAATATTATCCGGGTATTGCTGTTCGCTTTTATGTTTGTGGTGATATTTCCGTATTTACCGGGCTCCGACTCTAAAGTATTCCAGGGCGTAACGGTGTTTCTGGGGATCCTGTTTTCGCTGGGTTCATCGTCGGCCATATCCAATATGGTATCGGGCATTGTGCTAACCTATATGCGCCCCTACAAAATTGGCGACCGTATTAAGGTGGGCGATGTAATGGGGGATGTGGTGGAGAAAAACCTGCTGGTAACCCGCTTGCGCACCATCAAAAACGAAGATATCACCATACCCAACGCCACCATACTAAGCGGGCATACCACCAATTACAGCACCGTGGCCAAAACCATGGGACTGATATTAAATACCACCATAACTATTGGCTATGATGTACCCTGGCAAACGGTACATAACTTGCTCATCAGCGCAGCCGAAGCTACCGAAGGCATCCTGCTTACCGATCATAAACCTTTTGTACTGCAAACCGGACTGAATGATTTTAATGTAGCCTATCAGCTGAATGCTTATACAGAACTATCAAACCAAATGGCGGTGATCTACTCCCGGCTGCACCAGAACATACAGGACAAATTTAACGAAGCCGGGGTCGAGATCATGTCGCCGAATTATTTTGCGCTGCGCGATGGCAACCACATCCAGATCCCGGATGGTTATGTGCCGGAAGGGTATAGTAAGCCTGGGTTTAAGGTGGAGAAATAAATCCCCAGTCATGCCGAATTTATTTCGGCACCCCATAAGTAAGATGTACGACATGGCGATTAGCTTGTCCTGAGGGATCCTGAAACAAGTTCAGGATGACCTCGCTTGTTTATTATTTATCGCAGAAGAATAAACAAGCGTCATTGCGAGGCACGAAGCAATCTCTAAACTGTACAGAGTAAACATACATAATTGACCTGCCTATGTAGAGATTGCTTCGTACCTCGCAATGACGCGTTGGGATATACCATCAAACAAAAAGGCACCCAATCGGGCGCCTTTTTTAATATTTTCAGATAAGGAAATCTATCCGTTTATCCAGCTGAATTTGTATTCCAGCATGGGGTTTTTCATACGTTCGGCCACGCGCAGCAGGCGCGATGGCAGGTTCATGATATAATCGCGGGCTTTTTCGCCGGCTTCGTTTAAATCTGTAGTGCTTTCAATATGCCAGTCTTCAATCAGCTCTTTTAGTATATCCACATAATCAACAGCAGTGTATATACCCAGGCGCTGGGCGGCATCGGTAAAGTGACCGAAAGTTTGGCCAATTTTCAAACCTACTTCACGTAAAAAGTGAGCAGGCATCACAATCTTTTTGCGCATCATATCCTCAAAAGCGATCATCGCTTCGCTCGGATCAACCTCAAATATCTTCTCAATAAAATATTTATAAGCTTTAGCATGACGGGCTTCATCACCGGCAATAACACCGCACATTTTTGATAACAGCGTATCGCCATCTTTTTTAGCCTGTGAGGCCACACGTCTGTGCGATACATTGGTAGCCAGTTCCTGGAACGAAGTATATATAAAGTTGCGGTACGGATCGGTTCCGGTACCGATATCAAAACCATCGGCTATCAGGTACTGGGTGGACACCTCCATCATGCGCATGTTAACACGGCCAGATAAGTAAAGGTATTTGTTGAGCAAATCGCCATGGCGGTTTTCTTCACTGGTCCAGTGGCGGGTCCATTTCATCCAGCCACCTTCCTCGTTTTTATTTACACCTTCAACCATGGTTAACCATGATTCGTAAGTAGGCAGGGCTTCTTCGGTAATAGTATCACCAATTAGCACAGCTATCAGATCATAGCTTAAACCCTGGGCGCTTTCCTGCAGTTCTTTTATTTCACTAAAAAAGGAATCTCTTGTAGAGTCGGGTAAAAAATCAGATGGTTGCCAAATGGTATCAACAGGTTTTAAATATTCAAACATCTTTTCGAGCATAAATTTTTCAATATGCTCCATAACCTCCCGACGTTTTTCTTCAAAAAATTCCATAACAGTATATTACCCAACAAAGGTAATCAATAAATGAATAATTATGTTAAATGATTTTATAGCATGCGGTAAATGGATCTTTTTTGGAGCAAGGATTTTTGGAGCAAGGAACAAAGACTTTTCCTTTGCGCCTTATTCTTCGTTCCTTATTCTAAAAATCCTTGCTCTTTGTTCATAATCCATAAGGGCATGTCGCAGACGAGTTTCCCCTACTCCTTCACGTCATTGCGAGGAGGAACGACGTGGCAATCCCCGATATGCAGAGCGTCTCTGTAAGTCGGGGATTATTAATGTTGTTAGTTGTCTTTTAAAGGAATTAATGAGCTCCCTCTGGTCGGTTGTCCACGCTACGCCCGCAATGACGGGTGGAGAGAAGAGGCGCTTGGTCGGGTGAGTCTACTGCGCAATAAATCAGCACTACCTCACACGTCTACCGCACAAACCCAATAGCCTCCTTCATACAAACCGGCAACGTATTTAGGGCAGGTTTACCGGTAAACAAAGAGAACGATCCGCTATAATCCCAAAGCATACCCGGAATGTTTAGCCGTTTAAGGGCCACCCGCATAACTTTAATATAACGACAGCGGCTGTCGAGATCGGCGTATTTATTATAAACACCATATTCGCCACAAAGTATGGGCACATTATACTTATTGGCCCAGTCCTTAGCTATCTGTAGCTTATCATTAATGGAACGCTCGTTACCATCTTTATTGTACTTGTTATAATTGAGTTCGCCATCGGTTCCTTTGGCTTTTGGGTTAAGGGCTGGAAAATTTTCCGCATTATAAGGAAATGATACCCCGGTTGTTGCCACCTGGTCGCCCACCCAGGCTGCGCCCTGATGGGTAAAAAAAAACGGTTCATAAAAATGAAACGTATAAATGATGTTCTCGTCGGCCAGGCGTACAAAGCGGCTCAGTTCATAAATGCTATTATAATTGGATGCGCCGATGATGAGGGTATGTCGTTTATCAACTTTCCGGATAGCGGTTACTATATTATAGGCCGCGTCTTTCCACACTTTGGGGTCAATTCTGGGCGGTTCGTTATAAAGCTCAAAAAAGACATCATCGGCGCTGGTATGAGTATACCGTTTTACTATTTTTAACCACTGATTAATAATTATAGGTGTTTCCACCAAATAATTGGTATCATTTAACTTGCCGTAATGGTAATCAATCACCAGTTTAAATCCATAATCGTGGCATTGTTTTACTACCTGGTCAATCCGCTTGTATACCTCTTCATCGGGTATGTGCTGCTCCTGAAACCAGCTAAAAGCTACGGGTAACCTGATACTTTTAAAGCCCAGTTTTTTCAATAACTCCAGATCGTTTTTTTTTAAACCTTCTTCCGCAAACGTTTGTTTAACCCATGTTTGTTCCAGCCATGAAATGCTGATGCCATTATCCAGACTTTGCGCCCGTTTAAAAGCCAGCGAACGGGCTTGCGGCATTTTTGGACTGCTTTTTGCAAGAGCGCCAGCAGTTGATACTATGAGTATTAACAAATAGTTTAAGATTTGCGTTAAAAGAATTACTCTGCCCCTCATCTCTTAAACCTTAAATGATAAAAACCCATAAAAAAACAGGAGTTGATTTTAATTATAATTTAAGATAACGAATAATGTTTGTTCAAATTGCAAAAGACGAATTAATAAAAGAGACCTCGAAAAAAGCATGGTTCCAAACCAATAATATTATTTGGCCCATTATTTTGCTTTACCCGGTTTTCAGTATTGTTGATTACGTATATGCACCAGAAATTTGGATACAGTTTTTTATTGTAAGGTTGATCACCAGCGCTTTGATATTTGGCTTGCACGGGCTTTTTACTGCTAAAGGATATGATTACCGTTTGTTGCTGCATATCAGTTTCTTTATGCTATCAGTAACATCGGCGCTTTTATGCAATATTGTAAAGATCCAGAACCTTAATATTTACTACCTGGTTTTTGCAACCATCGTATTGTTCTTTAACCTGCAGGTATTTTGGGAGCCTTTTAACTCCTTTATAGAGGTACTGGTAGCCTTATTGCTACTGGCTATATTTTTCAATTTATTCAGCGAATATAACCTCGATATCGTGATCAGTAATGGCGGTCAGTTCTTTTTTATAACCGCTATTATTTCATGTATTATCCCCGGCACCCGTTACAAGGTAATGCGGAGGGATGTACGCTCGCAGATACTGATCGAAAAATCAAACGAACAACTTAAGCAGCAAAATGCCGACATTAATGCCAAAAACAACCTGATCGACGCGCAATATGAACAGTTACGCAAAATTGACGGGCAAAAGAACAGCTTTATTAATATAGCCGGGCACGATCTTAAAAACCTTATTGGCTCGGTGGTGATGAGCAATAACATGATCAAGGAAGAAGATTATCGCCTGAGCACCGATCAAAAAGAGTATGTGGGCTATATATCGGAGTCGGCCGAAAAGATGCAATATCTGCTGAACAGGCTGATGGACGTGAAAGAGATCGAATCGCCGGAGATGCAGTTTAACCTGGAGATATTTGATGCCAATACAGAAGTTGCGCACGTTTTCAGGGGCTTATACGAAACCGCGCAGATGAAAAACATCCATTTGACGGATAACATCCTGAAACTGCCCCTCAATGTTAAGCTCGATCGGGTATTTGCCGGTCAGGTATTTCAGAACTTACTGTCGAACGCCATCAAGTTTTCGCAAACCAATAACGATATCCGGGTGGTAACCAGCCTGCAGCGCCAGCGCTTTGTTTTTGAGATCATTGACGAAGGCATAGCCATAGGCCAGAAGGAATTGGACATGATGTTTAATAAATTAAAAACGCTTAATGATACATCAGGCGTTAATGAAAGTCGCCTTGGTTTGGGGCTTTCCATTGCCAAACTAATGACCCAGGAAATGGGCGGCGAACTAAGCTATCGCAGTGACGATAACGGTAATTATTTTAGAGTTGAGTTTTACGTTATAAATTAATATTTACAACCAGATGAATAAATTTTTAGCCCTTTTAGCCTTTGTATTTTTAGTTAATACATCGACGCAAGCACAAAGTATAGTAACTTTTAAATCGCTTGGGCATGAAGACGATGTGCTGTACGGAATGAGCGGAGCTAATTCATTTTATGTGAAGATAACCCCGCTTACCGAAATGAATGGCAGCAAGCTGGTATTGTATTTTGAGCCATCACAGGCTTTGATCAAAGAGCGCTCGTACATTAACGTGGTTATTAACAACAAACCCGCGTATAGCGGCCGGTTAACCAGGGACTCCATACAGAAGCTTACCCTTAACCTGACCCGCGCGGATCTGTCGGCAGACAAGTTCCTGAAGATCCAGGTAAAAACCCTGTTAACCATCAGCGATGATGAGTGTAAGGATCTGGATAACCCGGCTATGTGGTTAAAGATTAAAAATTATTCATACCTGGCATTACTAAAAAGCAATAAAAGCTTTTTTGATAACGTAAACATCAGCAATTGCTTCGACTCCAAACGGGCCATTGTTTATCCTGCAAACCCAAGCCTGCATGACTTGAAGGCGGTGGCATGGGCCTACGCCAGGTTAAAAAAGACACAAACCCGCAACATCCAGGTATTTGAGGAAGGTAAATTACCTGATAGCGTACGTAACTATATAGAGGTTGGTAACATAGCAAGCTTACCTGCAGCTCAACGCGAACTGATAAAAGTAACCCCGCAAAGTGATCAGGGTTTATTTTACCTGCACAAATCGGTAGGCATGGTTACCGATACCAACACCCGCATGGTTGCAGCGCCAAACGGTACCCTTACACCAGTTAAAACCATCAGCCAGGAAAACGTATCTAAAGAAATATTATTTATTACCGGTGGCGATGATAATGGTTACGAAAAAGCTATTACCGCTTTGGGTAACATGAATATCCTGAACTCCACCTATGGCGATTACCTGCTGATCGAAAAAGCACAAAATACTTTCTTTAAAAGCATCGACGAAAACCGCTCCAAATTATCCCTGAAACAAATTGGTGGAATCAGCGACTTTTTATCGGGCATTGGTTCACTGAAAAGTGCTTACTCCTTTAAAAACAGCGACTTTAGCTTTACACCAAAAGAGGTAGAGATCCACTTTGTGGCCAATTACAGTGGTTTAAGTCCCGGCGACCGTGGTTTCTTTAACATTTACCTGAATGGCCTGCTCATCAGCAGTGAGAAATTGGACGCCTCAGGAAAGTTAAATACTTCTATCACCATCAACCGTTATCAGCACCATAAATACAATACGCTGGAAGCTGAATTCAGGTTTTTCCCAACCAGCGGCCATTGTAAAGACAGCTTCATCAATTTCTTTGCCGAGGTTGACGTTGATAAATCATACCTGGAATCAAAAAATCCATTCATCACCAGCAACCTGAGCTTTTATCAATATCCGGAAGCCTTCAATACCGGTACCACACGTGTATTAATAAGCAGGGACTATGCAAAATATGCCGCTGCCGCCCTGGGAGAAATTATTTATGAGCTGAATAACAACATCAACGCTAATAACTTCCCTGAGTTTGTTTATTCGGACGGGATACAGCCAGATGAACTTAAAAAGTACAACATCATAGCGCTACTTTCAAAAGATGATAAACTGCTGAAAGAGTTTTCGGAAGCACCAATACAGTTCGACCGCGAGTTCCGGCTGTATAATACCGACAACCATGATCCTGTTTATTCCCTGTCAGATACGGTATCAAACGGTTTGGCCCAGATATTTTACGGACATAGCAATAATGCAACACTGGTACTTACGGCCACCGGCAAGCATATATCTGAGGCATTTTTAGCGGTATCCAAGTCTATTACCGAACAGCTTTCAACGCTATCGAGCAACGTTTGTATATCTGATGTTAACTCCAACAAATACTTGTTCAACATCAATAAATCAAGCGAAAACTTGGAGTATGTTGATACTAAAACCGGTTTAACCCGTTTCTGGGACAACTATAACCTGTACATACTGTTGGGTTTACTGATCCTGATATTATTGTCATTCCTGTACGTTCGTTCAAAAGTTCAAAAATCACAGGAGTTGTTTAACGATTAATCCGAACGGAGAAACAAGAGTCAAGAAGCAGGAATCAGGACAAAAAATAAATGATTTCGGATTTTTCTTGACTCTTGGTTCTTGACTCTTGATTCTGGCTTTATTTTAACATTTATATTTAAATATGAGTATTTCTATTCCTGAACTTTTGGTTAACGACGGGTTCATCACACCAGGCGATCAGGAAAAAATCAAACATTTTTCAGAACGGTCGGGCATCTCATATACCAAGATCGCTTTGAACTTTGGTTATATCTCCCGTAAAAATTACGAGCGCTCTTTAAGCAACGCGGGTTTTACCTTTGCACCGGTAAGGGAAGAGGCCTTTGATACCGAAATACTCAAAAAGATCGATCTCAAATTTGCTAACGATCATATCGCCTTACCGCTCCGCATCGAAAACAATAAGGTAGTGACCTTAATGAGCGACCCGAGCAACCAGCTGTTTATTGAATTTATCAGGTTCACTTATGATCTGGAGCCCCACATCATTGTAGCCAGCGACCTGGACATTACCTGGTTAAGCCATAAACTACTGGGCGAAAAATATGTTAAAGCCTCCGTGTTTGAGCTTTTAAGACGCGATCCTGATAGCTCAGCATCCACCACCTTTACCAGTCCGCAGCTCATCACTATTTTTATTATCATCAGTATCACCGTTATCGGGTTGGTGCTGAATTTTAAAAATACATCTATCATTATCAATGTTATCATCAGTACATTTTTCCTGATCGCTATTATTTTTAAGCTGTTCCTGGCCCTGGTGGGTTCGCGCTTTGAATTGCATCAGGCGGTAACCAAAACCGATGTGCGGGATATTGTAGAAAGCAGTCTGCCGGTTTACACCATATTGTTGCCGGTTTATAAAGAAGATAAGCTGATCAAAAAGCTGATCTGGAATTTACAGAGTCTGGATTATCCCCGCGAACAACTGGATATTAAACTGCTGATTGAGGAAGATGATGATAAAACATTACAGGCGGTTCAAAATCTGGATTTCCCGGGTGTTTTTGAAGTGATCGTAGTGCCTTTTCACATGCCTAAAACCAAGCCTAAGGCCTGTAATTATGGTTTGCATTTTTCAAAGGGCAAATACCTCACTATTTATGATGCCGAGGATATTCCCGATACCGATCAATTAAAAAAGGTAGTATCTCTTTTTGCCAAACTGCCGCAAAATTATATCTGTGTACAAAGTGCGTTGAACTACTTTAACCGGAACGAGAACTTCCTGACACGTATGTTTACGCTGGAATACTCCTACTGGTTTGATTATATGCTGCCGGGATTGGATACTTTGGATATCCCCATTCCGCTGGGAGGTACCAGCAACCATTTTAAAATGGACGCCCTGATAGAGTTAGGCGCCTGGGATCCGTTTAACGTGACCGAAGATGCCGACCTGGGTGTGCGCGCTTACGCCAAAGGTTATAAAATAGCCATCATTAACTCCACCACCTACGAGGAGGCCAACAACGAGCCTATTAACTGGATACGCCAGCGTTCGCGCTGGATCAAGGGTTATATGCAAACCTACCTGGTACACATGCGTAACCCGGCGAAACTGGTTAAAAAAATTGGCTGGCGGGGTTTCTGGGGATTTAATTTCTTTATAGGCGGCACATCGGCTACGTTTTTGGCTTATCCGCTTTTACTGGGCATATTTATCAGTTACCTGATATTTGATTTTTCGACCATGCGCACCCTGTTCCCTGATTGGGTATTATTTATGGCGATATTTAACCTGATGGTGGGCAACATCCTCATGATCTATATCAACATGATGGCGGTATTTAAACGCAGGTATTTTGAGTTGATATTATTTGCTATTGCCAACCCGGTTTACTGGTTGATGCACTCGGCAGCGGCATATATGGGCTTGTACCAGTTAATAGTGAATCCTTTTTACTGGGAAAAAACCAATCACGGATTAAGTAAAGTTAATAACCCAACAAACGTTATTAAATAAGATTGTTGTAATGAAGATTTCAAAAAATCAATATCTCTTTATTTTAACCCTGATACTTGGCGCATACTACCTGGTGATCGGTATTTATTTAAATCACCTGGGTTATTATAACCAGGAAAGCATTTTTTACATCGAAAAAACCAAAATAGTTTTTGAGGGATGGGGTAACCGTATCAAGGTTATGGGCCTTACATCGCCCTTACTGCCATTTTACAACACCTTTATTTTTAGCTGGCTCGACTCCTACCTGGCTCCGGTAATAGCATCGGCCATTGGTACGGCTGTTTTATTTTACGTTATTGCCGGTACATTAACCAAGCGCATCGAAGACGATTTTTATTTGTACGTGCTGTTATTGTTGTTTTTTCTGCACCCGGGTTTGTTATACACAGCCTGTTCGGGAAAATCCATTTATATGGTACTCATCTTCTTTTTCCTGTTCTTTTTTAACCTGCTCAAGTTTTATCGTTCCAATACCACGTTTCACGTTTCGCTGGCCAGTATTTGTTTGGTGATCCTGATTTTTTGCGATTACAAATTTATCTGGCTCACGCTGTTCTTTGTTCCGCTGGTATTGGCTATCACGGTTCAAAGCTTAAACCTGGGCGAAAAGGAATCCATTTTCCGTTTGTTTTTGAGTTTTAATAGTCCTTCGCTGCGTCGTAAGCTTATCAATAAAACCTTTGCTATTTATATCATCCTGTTTATTTTACCCGTAGCATCGGTGATCTGTTATAAGCTGCTCAATTTAACGCATGCCAATGATCTGAACTACTTTATCGAGAGCCCTTATGCCACCTGGAACGTACTGGTTGATAAGCTTAACTTTGATATTGCTACTACCAGCGCCAACTACCAGCTGCCGGAGCTATCCATCATGGTATCGGTAAGGGTGATCTATTTTTGTCCGCTGATATTGGTAGCTATTTATCTTTTCAGGGAAAGCACTTATCAGGCCTTAACCATTTTAACACCCTTTGCTTTTATAGAGTTTCTGCACATTAAATACGATAAGATATTTTTGACTTACGAGTATTACCTCATTTTTCTGATCCTGTCATTACTGTGCCTGGTATTTAAGGCGCAAACGGTAAAGCGGCAAATGGTATTTAAGGTGATATTGTTTTTTGTAGTATTGATCCAGCTGTATACCGGGTATATTTTCCTGAGCGACTCCTTAATAACCGACGAAAAAAGATTTATAACCACGCTTACCACGCGCAAACCGAATACAGATCAGGAAGAAAGCATGGAACTGGCCGATGTGATCAATAGTTTACCCAAAACTTCACGGGTACTGATGGATGATGCCGTATCCTACCCTATCGCGGCATTTACGCACGACATCAAACAATTGACCCTACCTTACCAGGACCTGTTTTTGAGCGCTATAGAAACACCATACCGCTACAACGATTATATCCTGATAGCGACAGCTAAAAACCCTTTTACCGGCTATACCCAGTTGAATAACCGGTACATCCCGCTCATTAAGATAGTGAACAGCGGCGTAAATTACCAAAGAGTATACGAAACCGACAACTGGATCCTTTACCGAATTGTTTCCACACAATAGAATTTTCTATATCTTATCATATCCTAACAAAAGAAAAACCCGCTGGTAATGGCGGGTTTTCTGTTAGAATATTTATGGCTGAAGTGATCCCATTGCCTATTGTTCTTCATTCAGAATAGGTTTACCCATAACAAACCAGGCTTTCGTAATCTTATTATCCGTTACCTCATATATACAAACGGCATCGATATGCCCCAGCCCTTCCGGAAAGGTGCGGGAAACAATTTCAGTATCAACCACTTTATTGTTCAATACTATTCTACTAACCAATTTCCCAAACAGATTCGGCTCTTTAAACCTGATCAGATGACGCTCGCGTATGGCGGCAGCACCACTGGCTAATAAGGTTGCGGGATGTTCAAAGTATTGAGCATCGTCGGCCCAATTTTCCATAAAGGCGTCAATGTCTTTATTGTTATAGGCATCGAGTTGCCTTTGAACAACAGCTTCGATAGTGGATGGAGATACTTCTGCCTTCATATTTTTAGTACTTTTTGCTACAGGTAATATCGCGAATAGTTTTGATGCTGAGTCCCGTTAAGGATGAAATAAAAGAGCTGATAATTAAGGATACTTGTTGATATATATATAAACTATAAGTTAGCTTATATATAACCAAATTTAATAGATCTTCACAAAAATTTCAAGGCACAAAAAAGCCCTTGACTGATCACTCAGCAAGGGCTTGATTTAAGATTGGGCACCGACCTACTCTCCCACGTTTTACCGCAGTACCATCGGCTCTGGCGGGCTTGACTTCTCTGTTCGGA
>NZ_FNJV01000012.1 GCF_900103125.1 Mucilaginibacter sp. OK268
AAGGTGTCTGTATATGCCGATAAAGCGATTAAAAGCGTATTGCATCTGGCTGCTATGAGTGCAATACGCTTAAAAAATGATCTGGGAGAATACTTCCTGAGAAAAGTTGCCCAAGGAAAAAATAAGATGAGTGTTTTAAATGCTGTTAGAAACAAAATCATTCATCGAATCTTTGCCGTCATCAAAAACGAAAGGCCTTACCAAAACTATTTGACTTCTTCATAGAAATCGCAATGATGCGTTTTTATATTATTATAGAGAATGTCATCCTGAACTTGTTTCAGGAACCCTCAGGACAGTTATTCATCAGATTGTAAACCCTGCTGATGGGTTGCCGAAACGAGTTCGGCATGACTTCGAGTTCAAGTCTTCTTTGTTACCCTAAGCCGTCTACAACTCTTTCCGCATCACATAATCATTCATCCAATATGGGCCAATGGCTATATCTTCTTCAGAAGCAACGGCGAAGCCCATTTTTTCATAAAAGGTTTTGGCGTTGTTGTAGCGGTTTACATTCAATTCCAGCACTTTTTTGCCTGCATCTGTAGTTCTTTGAACCACCTCGTTGATCAGCACTTTACCATAGCCTTTGCCCTGAGTTTTGGGCAGACAGTATAGTTTATGCAGTTTATAAATATCGGCATTCTCTTCACGTGGCGAATAGGCGGCAAATGCAACCGGCTCTTCATCTTCCAATAACATGATAAAAGTTTGCGCACCGGTTTCAATCTGTTTCCTGATCTTATCTGCCGCATAGATCTCATTCAGCATAAATGTGATCTGTTCTTTTTCTAATAAAGGACCGTAAGTAACCCACCAGGTTTGGTCGGCTATCTCTCTGATAGTTTCTACATCATTTACGGTCGCTGTTCTTATAGTATACATATTCAATTTATTAGCTTCTTTCTTCCCATATTGTACACAGGTGCAATATGGTTTCTACGGCTTTTTGCATATCCTGTACCGAAACCCATTCCTGTTTACTGTGAAAAGCATGCTCACCGGCAAATATATTAGGGCAAGGCAAACCCATGAATGATAACCTGGATCCGTCGGTACCACCTCTGATACTGCAAAGCTTAGCGGTAAGGCCCGTACGATTAATGGCCTCCATGGCATACTCCACAATCTCCGGATGCTCGTCCAACACATTTTTCATATTGCGGTATTGCTCACTTACCGTTAAACTATAAGTTGATGCGGGATATTTTTTCAATACTCCATCTGCTGTTTTACGGATCACATCTGCATGATCGCTTAGCTTCTTCGCGTCAAAATCACGGATGATAAAATCAATACCCGCGGTTTCTACATGCCCTTCAATAGCTACGGGGTGTATAAACCCCTCCATCCCTTCGGTATGCTCAGGCGACAGGTCACCAGACAAAGCCGCGATGATCTCGCCGGCAATTTTAATGGCGCTTTCCATTTTCCCTTTTGCAAAACCAGGGTGGGAGCTTACTCCGTTGATAGTCAATCTTGCACCATCGGCAGAGAAAGTTTCGTTCTCCATGTTGCCCGCACTTTCACCATCCATCGTATAGCCGGCATAGGCGCCCAGTTTGGCAATATCCACATGGTCAACGCCATGACCTACCTCTTCGTCAGGGGTAAACAATATGCGGATATCCCCGTGTTTTATTTCGGGATGGTTTATCAATTGATAACAGGCATCCATGATCTCGGCAACACCGGCTTTATTATCTGCCCCTAATAAGGTGGTACCACTGGCGGTTATCACATCATTACCTAGCTGATTTTTCAGATCGGGATGCTCTGCCTGCTTTATAATTTGTAGGGCATCATCAGGTAATATAATATCCTGTCCCTGGTAATTTTGATGAACAATAGGCTTTACATTTTTTCCGCTGCAATCGGGCGCGGTATCCATATGCGAGCAAAAACAAATTACAGGTACCTGTTTGCTTGTATTTGAAGGTATAGTAGCGTATACATAGCCATATTCATCCATATGGGCATCGGCAACGCCTATGGCCAAAAGCTCATCAACCAGCAGCCGGGCCAGATCTTTTTGCTTTTCTGTTGACGGAAATGAAACAGAAGAGGGGTCTGATTGCGTATCAATGGTAACGTAACGTAAGAAGCGTTCGGTTACGGTGAAGTTTAGTAATGAATTAAAATTCATAAAGCTCTATATTAGTAAAGTTTTACCGGCAACCGATTCCGGCATGTTCCATTTGTAAATATTGATTAAAATTTAGCTTTGAAAAAATTTATTCTGTTTTTTGTTTTAGGCTTTGCCGGGTTTACCGCAAAGGCGCAGGACGGATACAACTATTACGAATGGGGTGTTGGGGGCGGTATTGGCTATGGCAGGGCTTATGCCGATACCAAAAAACAGGACTATCATCCTATTTACAACTTTAACATAGCCTATAATTTTAATCCCTACGTACCTATCGCGCTGGAGTACCAGTTTGGCACGCTTTCTGGCGGTGGCCGTACTCCTGATAAAGATGCTTCCGGCCGGATTTATAAAAACGCTTATAAAGCTTTAGTGATTCATGCCGATGTGCAGCTGGGTAGTTTTATCGACTACTCCAACAATGGCTTTTTAAATGTGATCAAGAACTTTTATGTGGGCACGGGTATTGGTGCTATCTCCAACAACATGAAAGATATACAGCGTACCAACTTACCCGCATATATTCAAAACGGCCCGGTGGGCAGTACCAATGGCTTCCAGGGGAAAGACAAAAGCACCAACGTGGTGTTGCCGCTGCGCTTTGGTTATGAGTTTAAGATTTATGATTCTTATGAACAGGTAGGTTATACCATTACTCTCGGCTACGAACATAGTTATGCTTTTGGCGAAGGATTGGATGGCTACAATGACCCGCCAGCACAGTTTAAAAACAACGCCCCCGACCAGTATGCCCACTTCACCATAGGTTTTCGGTACAATTTTGGTAACACAGTATCCTATAATAAACTGGTAAGAGATTTCGGATTTTGAATATAGAAGAACTACGTGATTATTGCCTGCAAAAGCCAGGAGTAACAGAAGGTTTTCCTTTTGGGGAAGACACCCTCGTTTTTAAAGTTAGCGGCAAATTGTTTTTACTGATCGGACTGGAAAGCGGCAACCGGTTTAATGTGAAGTGTGAGCCTGAGCTTGCCGTTGATCTGCGCGAACGCTATACCGAAGTACAACCCGGCTACCATATGAACAAAAAAATGTGGAACACCGTTTACATGGATGGTTCACTAACCCGTAAGCAACTTTGCGAAATGATAGATCATTCTTATGACCAGGTAATTCTTGGTTTACCCAAAAAAGTAAAGGCTGAACTACAAACAAGAGGTTAGATACAAGAGTCAAGACTAAATTATAAAAGTATTTGAGGCTTTCTTGGCTCTTGCATCTGATCTCTTGGCTCTCAAATATTATATTTGGGCAATAATACATCCTGATGAAGAGAATTCTATCCGCCTTGTTGATCTGTTTTGTTGCTATTACTACTGCACAAGCTCAGATAACTCCATTTGAGCAAAGCAAAGATCATAACTATACCGCTACTTATGCCGAAGTGATTGCTTATTATAAAAACCTGAATAAGCTGTACCCACAACAAATGAAGCTGATCAATTACGGCACTACCGACGTGGGCAAACCCCTTACGCTTGTTGTACTGTCGCGCGATAAGGTGTTTGATCCGGCATTGATCAAAAAACAAAACAAACGGGTATTGCTCATTAACAATGGCATACATCCTGGTGAGCCCGAAGGTATTGATGCCAGCATGATGCTGGTGCGCGATCTGTTAAAAAAGGACCAGCTACCCAAAGACGTGGTGATCTGCCTCATCGCTTTATATAATATTGATGGCAACCTGAACCGCGGTTTGAGCCGGGTGAGTCAGAACGGGCCGGTGGCTTATGGTTTTAGGGGGAATTATCGCAACCTGGATCTGAACCGCGATTTTATCAAAGCCGACAGCCGCAACGCCCTGGCATTTACGCAAATACTGACTGCCTGGAAACCGGAGATCTTCCTGGATAACCACACCAGCGATGGTGCCGACTACCAGTACGTAATGACCCTGATAGAGACTCAAAAGGATAAACAAAACCCTCTCCTGGCCAACTATACTACCAAAACGCTTACGCCTTATATGTATAATAGCATGAAAAGAGCTCGCTTTGAGATGATCCCATATGGAGCAGGCGAAGAAGGTTTACCCGACTCGGGTATTGTAAGCTTTTTGGAAACACCGCGTTTTGCGACAGGTTTTGCCGCTCAGCATAATATCATCAGCTATATAACTGAAACGCATATGCTGAAGGCTTTTGACAAACGGGTATATGCTACTTACTTGTTTATGCAATTTCTTATTCAGATCAATCAGCGCGATGCCAAACTGATAGGAGAACTCAAACAACAGGCTGATGAACAGGTGGCTCAACAAAAAACTTTCGCGCTCAACTGGACCGTCGACCGGCAAGCTATAGATACCATTACCTTTAAAGGCTATAAGGCAGATTATAAAACCAGCGAAGTAAGCGGATTAAACCGCCTGTATTATGACCGGAATAAACCCTACACTAAAACCATCAACTACTGGAACACCTATAAAGTTACAGCAACTGCTGATAAACCTTTGGCCTATGTAATACCACAAGCCTGGGGCAAGGTGATCGACCTGTTTAAACTGAACGGGGTTAAAATGCAGCAGCTGGCTCACGATACCACCCTGGGTTTACAGATGTATTATATTGAAGATTATAAAACTCCGCAAAAACCCTACGAAGGGCATTACCTGCATTCGGCCGTTAAATTAAACCCGGTGGATACGCGGGTTAAATTTTATGCCGGCGATTATGTGGTGTATACTAACCAGCCTATTAACCGTTATATTGTGGAAACATTGGAGCCGCAGGGTGTCGATTCGTTTTTTGCCTGGAACTTTTTTGATTCGATGCTGGGCGAAAAAGAATATTTTTCGGATTATGTATTTGAAGACATCGCTGCCAACTTATTGAAAAAAGACCCCGAACTAAAAAAGAAACTCGATGACGCGAAAAGTAAAGATCCTAAACTGGTCGGCAGCGCCCAGGCACAATTATTCTTTGTTTACCGCAATTCTCCCTATTTTGAAAAAACTTTTATGCGCTACCCCGTGGGCAGGCTGCTAACCGATACAAAACTCGATCTTAAATAAATGGAAAACTTGCTTACTGCTCCCGTTGCCTGCGTTATATTTGTTATTACCATCATCACTTCGTTGATGGCTTTCTCCAACGAAAACCTGTATGGCAAACTGATATTACATCCATATAACGTTTCGCGCGGCCGTTATGTTTATACCGTTATTACCAGCGGGCTTATCCATAAAGACTGGATGCACCTGTTTTTTAATATGCTGTCTTTCTACTTTTTTGCATTTCAACTGGAGCCTCTTTTGGGGCACTGGCAATTTGCAGTACTATACATAGCCAGTTTGATTTTAAGCGACATGCCATCGGTAATGAAGCACAGGGAAAATTATAATTATTACAGTCTTGGTGCGTCGGGGGCTGTGAGCGCGGTTGTTTTTAGCGCCATATTATACAATCCATTAGGCCAAATGATGATACTGCCGCTTCCCATACCCATACCTGCGGTAATATTTGGCATATTATACCTGGTTTATTGCAGCTATGCCTCCAAATACTCCCGCGACAATATTAACCACGATGCCCACTTATATGGTGCGCTTAGCGGACTGATGATCACCATTATTTTTCATCCCGGTATTTTGCCCGGCTTTTTTCAGCAAATTACCGAGCGAGTTCAATCGATGATGCACTAATGGTATTGCCATCGGCATCAAACAGAAAACTCATGGGTTCCTCCGGATTCTTGATGATCTCGAATAGCAGGAAGCCCCAGTTTTTCCAGAAGTTCTCCAACACCTGGCCGTAAACTTTGGGTACCCAGTCGTCAAACAAAGGTTTGGTGCTGGTGCCGCGCAGCGGCATGGCTTCTATGTAAATGATACCTTCAACGGGTAATATATTATACTCGGGCAAACGGTTAAACAGGTATGCCGAGTAGAAAAAACGCGCGTTAACCTCTTCAAATTGTATGGGATGCAGGGTTTGGCCTTTTATTTTGTCCAAAGCAGCTTGATGATAGCTGGCATTGGCACCATTGTCCTGCAAACAAATGATCAAGCCAAAATCTTTGATCCGCAGCGAAAATGTCAGCGTATTGATCTCATCGCGGTAGCCAAAAATATCCTCTGAGTTATCCACTTTAAACAGAACCAGGCTAAAAGGTTTAAAACCATCCAGCTCGATAGGCAGGTTGAGACTTTGCAGCATCAGGTGCAGGTGGCTGAATTTATGGATAATAGCCTGCGACATATTGAACTCTTCGCCTTGTGAATGCTGTAGCTTAATACCTGATTGTATCTCATTAAAGATAATACCATACAACAGTTTGCCGGCCCATTGAAATAGTTTCAGTTCGTCCAACTGCTTTACAGCCTCGTAACCCGAGTCAAAGGCGGCGGCTATTTCGGCTTCCAGGGGTTCCAGGAATTGTTCGTTGATGGCGGCGGTGCAGGGCAGTTTCAGGTCTTTATAAGTGGCCATGCTTTCGTCGAGCAGTTTAAAAGGTTTATCTTCCAGGCTATAGCGGCTCATGAGCCATTGCGGAAAAACCTGTATCTTTTCTTCTTCAGAATTTAAGGGTTGCCCGCTCAGGAAACACTTATTATTACTGAAATTAAAACGCTCGAACGGTGAATAAATTTGTGCCGACATGGGCGCAAAGATAAGGATGAAACAGATGTGCGGATGTGCAAATATGCAGATGTGCGGATTTTTTGACATAACTTGCACATCATTTTTCATCTGCATATCTAAAATTTGCACATCCGCACATCATTTTTCATCTGCACATCTGCATATTTGCACATCCGCACATCATTTTTTATCTGCACATCTAAAATTTGCACATCCGCACATCATTTTTTATCTGCACATCTGCATATTTGCACATCCGCACATCTAAAATACATGGAACTGACATATCAACCCTTTGAACTGCAATTAAAACACGCTTTTACTATAGCTAAGTTTTCGCGCACCTCTACCCCTGTTATGCTGGTGCAAATTAAGCATGAAGGCTATACCGGTTATGGCGAAGCATCTATGGTGCCCTACATGGGCGAAAGCCATGAAAGTGCTACCGCTTTTCTGAGCAAGGTTGATATCAGCCAGATCAACTACCCGATTGATTTTGATGCGGTGATCAATTACTTCGATAGCATTGCACCAGGCAATCCCGCCATCAAAGCAGCCATTGACATTGCCCTGCATGACCTGGATGGAAAGATTAAACAACAGCCCTGCTGGCAATTGCTGGGCAGCGATCCTGCAAAAATGCCCGTGACCAGTTTTACCATAGGTATTGATACCCCCGAAATGATCATCAAAAAGGTAAAAGAGGCCGAAGGTTTTAAGGTGATCAAAGTAAAGCTGGGCAAGGATAACGACAAAGAACTCATCACTACCATTCGTTCCGTTACCGATGTGCCCCTTTATGTAGATGCCAACCAGGGCTGGACCGACCTGCAACAAAGCCTCGACATGACCTACTGGCTGCAGGAACAAGGGGTACAACTCATAGAACAACCCATGCTCAAAACCGACCCAGACAGCAATGCCTGGCTCACCGAACGCAGCCCCATCCCTATTATTGGCGATGAAGCCGTACAGCGTTTTGAGGATGTGGATAAGGCCAAAGGCGTTTACACCGGCATCAATATCAAATTGATGAAATCGGCTGGCCTTTATGAAGCAAGCCGGATGATCAAAAGAGCCCGGGAACTTGACTTAAAGATCATGATAGGCTGTATGACCGAAACCAGCTGCGCCGCCCTGGCCGGTCTGGCCCTGGCCCCACAAACCGATTGGGTGGATTTGGACGGTCCTTTTTTGGTCAGCAATAACCCCTACCAGATGCCTGATTTTGCTGATGGTAAGTATATATTGAATAATGATGCGGGTTTAGGGATAAGGTTATAAGCACGATTTTTTTCTAATTATTGCGAATTTCACGAATGGCCTGTCCTCCTGAGCTTGTCGAACCATGACAGCCTACTTAAATAACCCAAACATTACCATCGTTCTTCCTCGTCAGCAGATAAGCTTCGGCCGAAAGCGGGCAGAACGATGGTGGCCTGTCCGGCTGTAGGGGCATTAGCAAACCTTACCTGAAGCGGGGATAATGAGCGAACGAAGTGGAGGCAAGGTTTAGCAGCCCGTGGTTCTGCCTGCTTTGCAGGGTAAAGGCCCTGAGCGTAAAGAAGCATTTCTGCTGCCTTGATTTATTCGTTGTTATTTGTTTTTATTGGTACTCATTATCTCGCTACGCTCGGTCTTGGTTACTTTGTATCAAGACAAAGTAACAGCCTTAGCGGCAATTGAGCGCTCTGCGATAGGCGTATTCGCTCTGTATAGCATAGAGATTGCTTTGTTCCTCGCAATGACGTGTGGGGGAGACCGAGATTGGTAATAGCTATTTTCAACAAAAAAGCCCGGATACCTTTACAGGCATCCGGACTTTTTAATTAATAATACTGCGGATTATTTTGTTGCAGCAGCATTATTTGCTGCATCGATAATTACTTTGGCAACGGCATCAGGGTGTGAGATGAATACCACGTGGCTTGCTTTTATTTCGGTTACTTTGGCGCCGGCACGTTTGTACATGTTACGTTCAATGTCGGGGTTAATGGCTTTGTCTTCGGTAGCTACTATACCATAGCTGGGTTTGGTTTTCCAGGCGGCCTCGGTTATAGGGGCTACAAAACCTTGTACAGCTATTGGGCCTTGTGAAGCATACATAAAGTCGGCTAATTCTTTGCTCAAGTCGGCAGCAAAACCGGCGTGGAATTTTTCTTTGCTAAAATAAACAAAGCCTTTTTCGTCCGGAGGCAATATGCCGTTTTCTGGAGCTGCAGGTAATGATTGAACCAGTTTTAAAGTAGTTTCGCCATTATCGGGTGCAAAAGCTGCTATATAAACCAATGCTTTTACTTTAGGGTTTGTACCTGCTTCGGTAATTACAGTACCACCCCATGAGTGGCCTACCAAAATCACCGGTCCGTCTTGTTTGTCGATAACGCGGTTGGTGGCATCCACGTCGTCTTTAAGAGATGTTAAAGGGTTTTGGACAACGGTTACATTGTAGCCTTTTTTAGTCAGGATATCGTAAACACCTTTATAGCCAGAACCATCGGCAAAGGCGCCATGCACCAGTACTATATTTTTTACCGGTGCCTGAGCTTGTGCTTTAGGAGCTGAACCAATAATAGTTGATAAAATAATAGCAGAGGCTGCTAAGCCTGTTTTGAATGTGTTTTTCAGAGTTTGAGTTTTCATTGTCGTGTATGTTGATGTTTGTTTGAATCAACGATACAAAGGTGCAGCAACTATTGCAGCTGCGGAATGCTGATACTTCCCGACAACTTGTAATTTTTTCCCTAGGCTACCATTTTCTTATTATTTCTAAACTCAGAGGGTGATAAAGCGGTATGTTTTTTAAAGAAATTGCTGAAGTAGGCCGCGTCATCAAAACCCAGCTCATAGGTAATTTGCTTGGCCGATTTATCAGTATAAAACAACAGGCGCTTGGCCTCTATCAGGATCCTTTCCTGGATGATTTGGATGGGTGTTTTATGATTATACAGCGCAAACAGGTTGGATAAGGTCTTGGGCGATTTATTTAACCTCCCCGCATAATAGCTTACACTGTGCTGCGAGCGGAAGTTCATCTCTACCAGTAAATTAAATTTACGCAGAATGTGGAAACGGTCATCGTTCAATTTTACATCAGGGAAAGTGCCGGCCCGCGCCAGCCGGGTGATCATAATAATGAGCCGTTTCAGCAACATGATGAGCAAATCGGTCTGGATATCATCCTTAGTATTCAATTCTTCAATAAATACATCCAGCAGCACTTTCAATTTTCGTTGCGTATCCGGATCCAGATCAATGAACACATTATCATTCATCCCAAACAAAAAACCAACGCAGCTTACTTCGGTATCGTGGTCAACAATACAATAAAATTCACGGTTAAATTGCCAGGCCACCACATCGCCTGGGTACTCAAAATAAAACGACTGGTTAAACATGAGTGGCAATACGGTATTCGGCATAAAATCATAGGCCGAGCCATCAATGGTTACGGTTTGTTTGTCACCCCGGTTCCAGGCAATGGTAAAATATTTATAGTCGTAATCACGCGTGTAAAACAAACGGTCGAGCTGCGGTTCGTTATGATGCAGCAACAGATCGCCGCCGGTGTTCTGGTCTGATACTGATAATTTCATGCCCGAAGATATTATAAAATCACAGCAATATACTGAGGAAAATAACATTGAACACTTTGCGCTGAACGGTTTACATGGTTTACACTTTTCATGGTTTACACTTTTACAATTGGCTATTAATCAGTTTATTATAATTAAAAATGATCAAATATCACGGTTACAGTGTAAACCATAAATTATGTACCATGTAAACCCAATTTGCACCAAAAATGTCCCGTCTGTTCGGGTATTACTTATCACTCAGCATAATAGGATTACCCTTACCGCCAATGATGATCACCTTGGCATTGGGCGACAAGGCAATCTCTTTCTGAGCTTTAATGGCTTCATATTGCAATTGCTTGTCTGAAAGACCGGTTGAGAGGATCTTTTGATAATCGGCTATACCCTGGGCTTCTACGCGTTTCCGTTCGGCTTCCTGGCGTTCCTTTTGCAGCACGAACTGCATTTTCTGGGCATCCTGCTCGGCATTGATCTTTGATTCGATACTGGCCCTTACCGAGGCGGGCAGGGTAATATTGCGCACCAGGATCTGTTGCAGCTCCAGTCCGCGTTTAGAAAAACTGGTAGTAATGGTACGGTTTATCTTATCCTGAAATTCCTGTCGTTTGGTGGAGTACAGATCAACAGCGGTATAATTAACGGCATTATCACGTATGGCAGTGCGTGCTACCGGACGAACGATCTTATCGATATACGTTTCGCCAATATTCTGCATAATGTATGGAGCTTTCTCCGGGTTCACTTTATACAGCACCGAAAGATCGATGGTAACCTCCAATCCGTCGCTTGATAGTACCCGGATAGCGTCATCACCTTCCTTCTGGCCCTCGTTATTCACGGCGCTCATGGTGTAAGTTTGGGTTTGTATATCAAAAGTGGTAATATCAACCAATGGGTTAATGATGTGCAAACCACTCTCGAGTACATTATCCTGTACCTTACCAAAAAGGGTTTGCACACCCACTTTACCAGGGTCAATTACTTTAAATATGGATAGCAACAGGCCAACGGCTACTATGACTAATCCAACAACGGTTGCCGTACCGCTGAAGCGGCCGGCAGGTTCAGGTGAGCGTTTGAGCACTATACCCACAACGAGCACAATAACTCCTAAAATTGCTATAAACATGCAATGAAGTTACAGCTTTTTTTGCGAGTTCCTTACGTCTTTTAACAGTCTTATTTTTAATACAATAACTACCCCGGCAACCAGTATGGCGGCACCCAAAAGGGTATAATTTTTTGCCGTATTGGCCTGGTACGCCACAAACAGGCATAATACAATACCTATAGTGTACAGTACGTTAAGCACTAACTTAAAACCCATAATTAATATACATTAAGTGAGGGGTCAATTTCTGCCGCCCAGGCCAAAATGCCACCCTGTAAATTGGTCAGGTTGCTATAGCCTAATTGCTGCAATTGCATAATGGCTGCGGCGCTGCGTTTGCCACTGCGGCACATTACCACTACGGGTTTGTCTTTACTTACTTTATCGGCTTCAATTAAAATGCCGCCAAGCGGTATTAATTGTCCGCCCAGGTTTGATGTTTCATATTCAAACTCTTCCCTTACGTCAATCAGTTGAAAATCTTCGCCTTTGTCCAGTTTTTCTTTTAGTTCCTGTACGGTTATCTCATTCATGTTAATAAAATTATAATCCAAAGGTAGCTTTTTTTCTATATCAAATAATTAAGCCCGATTTTTGTAACAATCAATGCTTAAGTGCGTTTTATGTATAATATTGCACAATATTTGTGTTTTGTTACGTTTACGTGCAATGAAAAAAAGGATGAACGCTGAAAAGGTTTACATTAACCCAACACGATCGTCCATAAAATGGATCATATAGATGAAAAAAGTTACACGCTTTTTCTGGTTTTGTTCAGGAGCGCATATTGATACCCTAAAAAAATATCCTATTGAACATAATAAATATGTGGGCATTGGTGCCACCATATTTTTTACCGCCTTATTCGCATCGCTATCGGGCGGGTATGCTATGTACTTTGTTTTTAACGGAGACGCCTTTGCAGTTGGCTTTGCCATTTTATTCGGGCTGATTTGGGGTACCGCCATTTTTAACATGGACAGGTACATTGTATCGAGCATTAATAAGGATGGCAGCACCAATCAACAGATATTACAGGCTTCGCCGCGTATTTTGCTGGCCATTATGATAGGTGTGGTTATTTCGCGCCCGCTGGAGCTTAAGATATTTGATAAGGAGATCCGTCAGAAGTTAAAAACCGCTTATCTGAAAGGTCAGCACCGCAAGATTGACACCCTCGAAAAAACCTATCAGCAAAAATACGCGATGGAAATGGGTAAAAACGGCGATCTTAAGAAGGAAAAGGATTCGCTGGAAAAGGATATTAACCGTTCCCGCTACCAGCTTAACCAGGAGGTTTTTGGCGACAAAACCAACCAAACATCGGGCATAACCGGTTATGGTACCTATGCCAAACAAAAACAGTCCGTACTGGAAGAAAAAGAGAGCCGCCTGAAGGAAGTAACCCAGAATTTAGGGCAGATGGATCAATACCTGGCTGCGCGAAAGGATTACGAAGGACTGAACAGTACCCGCCTTTTCTCTGAACACCAACTGGATAGCCTCACCAATATAGCCGGCTTTAGCGACCGCAACTGGGCCCTGGGCCAATTAACATATAACGAGAACGGCACCCGCGATCTGGATACTTATCTGGCCATATCTTTTATAGGCTACCTGTTTATCCTGTTTGAGTGTTTACCGGTGTTTGTAAAGCTGATGTCGCCAAAAGGGCCATATGACGTAGCCATAGCCAAAACGTCAGAGGCCAATATCCATTTCGCTGAACGGGATAAGGAGCGGGATATGACCGTGACCGACAATATTTACGATCACTCGGTAGGTACCGATATTGAACGGCGAAAGAAGATCATCACTTCACAATCCGATTATGATTTTGAGCGGCACAGCTATGAGTAACCTTGTATAAATATTCCCATACAGATTTTCTACAAAAAACCGTCAGTTTTTCTACAGCTTGATATTTTATACTTGTGTAAACAAAAATATCATGAAAAAGACACTATCACTGCTGATCGGTTTTGGTTTTATAGCCAATGCCACATTGGCTCAAAACCTGAAACCAAAGGATGTACCGGCTCCTGTTAAATCGGCATTAGCATCAAAGTATCCTTCGGCAAACAAAGTAAACTGGGAAAAAGAAAAAGGGAACTACGAAGCTAACTGGGGAGGCAAATCTGGCGAAGACAATTCGGCTGTTTTTACGCCAACAGGTGCTTTTGTTGAAATTGTAAATGCTATACCCCTTGCAAGTTTACCCAAAAGCGTAGCGCCTTATGTAAGTTCGCATTATAAAGGAGCAAAGATCAAAGAAGCCGGTAAAGTTACCGATGCAGCTGGAAAAACCTTCTACGAGGCCGAGATCAAAGGTGGCGATCTGATTTTTGACGAGAATGGTGTCTTCGTAAAAAAGGATTAAAAATTTACCCGATTGCCAATGAAGCGTTCACCAACCTTTAAGTTGCTTGAGATAAGCTGTTAGTTCATCCGCTATAAATTCATGCTCTTTCATATCTGGGTGTGCGCCGCAGCCCTGATAATACCGCCTGGAAAAGAAATATTTATATACTTTTTTATCGCCGCCGTTATTGACCTCGGCAGTAATAGTGGTAAGGTAATTTTGTAATGCGGCTGATAGCTTTTCGTCGGCCATGGGGCTGCTTAAGCATACAATATCAGCCGTTGGGTACTTTTGCCTTACCGTTTTAATAAACTTGGTATAGATATCACAGTAGCGGATAGAATCGCCAACGCCATCATTTTGACCCAGGCAAATGGTCACTACATCGGGCTGATAACGTTTAAAATTCCAGGCGATGGAATCATTGCGCAGAAAAACTTTATCAAACACCAGGGGCATAGTGATCTCCATATTACAGCAGCTGTGTACCATGCCAATGCCGGCAACCGAAGTAAGCTGCCATTGCGCGTTTAGGCTACGTGAGGTGCGCGGCCCATAACTCATATAAGCATTATGCTGATCGTACCATTCGCCTTTACCGCATGGAGTGGCCGACTGATCCATACCGGCCCCGCTGGTAATAGAATCGCCGATATATTCAATTTTACGTGTTGGCTGAGCGGGTGGCGATAAAAGTTTAGCGCACCTGACACCCACAAAATCAATATAGCCGATCTGCGATTCGGTGTCTTTGCAAATAACAACTGTATGCTCACCCTCCGTAAGCCCATCAGCCACGGTGATCACATTGGTTTTACCCGTAGTTTGTATGCGATAGGGTGTATTATTATCAACCGCTATTTCCAGGTAATTGTGGCTTTTGCCATACAGCACCTCATCATTGATCAGCAGTTCGCATTTTTTGCCTTCAAACCGAAGTTTGATATAAACCCCCGGCGACCACATCCTGGGTCTTAGCGGGTTTGCAAAATCAATACGCCCTACGTATTGTATGTTGGTATTATTGGCCTTGTATAGTTTCAAGACCTCTTTAGGGATAGCCGCATTAGTGTTATAGGATAGCTGCAGCAGTATGGTAAAAAATAAACCAGCTATATATTTTATCATATCAGGTTAATAGTGTAGCGTAAAATTAGCCATTCCGGATACCGGCCCAAATACTCCTATAACATTTTTACCGCGTCAGTGTTCCATGAATTTATAAAAAAAACGGGCTACCCCAATTAAGAGGTAGCCCATTATATGCTTTTTAAGGTAATTATATTCCTTATTGCTGATTCTGATCTGCAGGATCATCAGATGGTGTACCTACAATTTTATAAGCTTTATTGCCATTATTGTCGGTAGTTTCCTGGTAGTAATAACCATCGGGAGATACGTACAATTTTTCACCATTGATCTTTATCTTCCTGCTGTCTTGTGGCAACTGCCCAACTAAATCACCTATTTGGGGTGCTTGCTGAACATCACCATTACCACCACCCTGATCAGTATTCAATTCACCGTCTTTACCTGCAATTACATAAGTGGCGGTTCCGTCATCTTTAGTAATTGGTTGATAGTAAACACCGTTTGACTCATAATACTGTTCACCATTGATCATGATTGACTGAGCGTCTTTAGGGAGATTCTTGATCTCAGCACCCACAGGTGGCTCAACTACAGTATATTGATCATTAACCTGCTGATAGTACAAACCATCACTGTAATAGTATTGGTAATCGCCCCAGAAAAATGGATAGTAACCATAAGGTAAAAATCCTATGCTAAAGCCTAATCTTGGCAAATAGTATGAGTTGTAGTAGTTACGGTATGGATACCAGTAATGGTTGCCGAAGTAACCGCCACGACCGCCGTAACGATAGTTGGAATATACACGGCTTCCGTAGCCATTGCCACTGCTTCTGTAATAAGTACCACGACCACCACTATAAGCATTCCTGTTCACACTGGCATATCCGCGGGTTCCGTAACCATAATTACGTGTAGCTGTTCCAACACTACGTGTGCCACCAGGAGCTACAGCGATATTGCCATTAGTACGCGTTCCTGTACCATAAGTACGTTGCGGGGCTGCGGTAACATTAGTACGCGAAGCAAAACCGCTGCTTCCGTATGTACGCTGAGGTGCAGCTACTGCCGAACGTTGCGCACCACCATTACTGAACGACGGACGTGAAAAGCTGGCATTCCCTCCAGATGAACGGGAAACACTTCCTCCTCCACCGCCGCCACCACCGGATGATCTTGAGCCACCGCCGCCACCACCACCACCGCCAGTTCTGTGTTGTGCATTGGCGGTAAAAGCTAAAGGCAAACTCAACAGAGTTCCTAAAGCAAGTGTGAATAAATTTTTATATGTGCGTTTCATGATGAAAATTTTTTAACCAATCAGCCAGATATTCTTTGCTGATATAAGGGTATAGACTAATAAATGATTAAACGGTTTAACGCGTATTTAATTATATTTAACAAAAAGTACACCAATATAGTAATTTGCTGTAAAAACAGCCCAATTATACACTTTTCTGACTAATCCAGCCCTTCTGCAAGCCATAAAAAGGCTTGTTCAAAGCTCAGGGTAAAAAAACCATCATGCGTGGTTTTAAAACTGTCGGGGTCTGTTTGTTCCAGGCCCGTATAATTTAACCCTTTTGTACTGTTTAGTACCCGTATTTCATCTCCTGCCGGTTTCCATTTGCTAAAACCAGAACTTACGGCATAAATTTTTTGATGCCCCTGAAATATCACCAGGTCAATTTTACCAGTGTAGTTTAACAGATCATCAAATGCAGGTTCATCTGTTATTACGTTTACAGCCGGATAATGGTTGGCTATCAGGTAATTTAATGCCGTTGCTGCCCATGTATTATCGCCAGGAGGCATCAGTTTTACATCCGATTGTACGATGCCCTCTTCGCCCTTGCTAATCACCCAATCTACCTTGATACCCCGCATATTGAGCTTTTCGGCGGTATGCGGGGTGGTTATAACCGTTGGGCTCCATTCAAGCAACTGCCCCAGTAACTCTTCCGGGAAATGATCAAGCCCCAACACCAGTAATGCCGGTTCCTGTTTTTCCCTTACAATATGGTGAGAAGACATCGATTAAAAGTAGATAGAATAAATGAATATTTAATGAATGTGCTGAGCTGATCAGTGTAAAATTTACAACACATACCCACTCGTTGTACAAAAACTTTTTAACCCTTTAATTTTAACAAATTTCAGGTCGAAAACAGGTCAAAACTGTTCAAAAACTGCCCGAAAAACATCCATTTTAACACTTTTTAACAAATTTCAATCCGCTTTTGATGCATTCTGAAAGGTTTAAAAAGAATTAATTTATTTATAATCAAACAACTACATGCTAAACTATCGTTTTTTGGGGTCCTTTTATCCCTTAACAAAACAGCCCGGCTTTCTATAAAAAGAAGGCCGGGCCGTGGTTTATATAAAGATACGAAATATCGGGCATATTCTAGTCCGAAGTTTTAAGTAGGGTATTGCTTCAGTTCGAATTGAGAAAAAATTAGTAATAGCTAACGTTCTCGCATTATAAACCCTTTCTCATTATCAATCTAATGGCTGTCTTAATTAAATTTATAATGAGTTACTTCGATTTGATTTATATTTTGAGTTTCAGAAATCGAACAACAAACACTTAGTATATGATCAATAACATATGTCGTGGCAGTTTTTTGAGAATTATTAAGTTTATTCCTATTAAGCTCCTTTTCGTCGATATCTGTTAATGCTATTTCCGCGTGCCAGTAATTAAGATTTGTAGGGCAGTGCTTCAAAAATAATTGCCCATTGTCTTTGTATTTGTCACCTACCGTTGTTGGATCAATGTTCAAGGACACGTATAATCTTTTTGAATCCCTATTAATTTCACGAGTAAATGGAATATCTAATTTATGTAAATCTTCGCTTTGAAAATATATATTCGTAAAGGAATGTTCTATAATTTCATAATCCTTAATGTACTCGCATAGCCAAACATATTGGCTTGTCCAATATTCAGAACCTTTGGCTTTTGTCTTAAATTTATTATATTCTGGAATAAACTTACCACCCAGCATGTTTAGTGACATTCCAGGAACGTCACTGTTGTTAAACGTCGAAGATCTTAGCAAATCCATTTCCTGATCATAAATGTCATGAATTGGCTTATCAACTCGCCTGGTCAGAATAAAGTTATTCTCACGCACAAGAGTGTCTAAATTAATGGGGTTTATAAACTTGGGTTTAGGTATAATTGTATCTGGATATGATAGTTTACCCGTGAGGGTATAATACTTACACAGCAAGAAATTTTTGAAACCCTTCAACAAATGAATCAACTTCAAAGACATCCGATACTATTCTTTTTTTATTTTTAAATAGACTTATAACGATTTCATTTTCTTTTAAATCATCGACACTTTTAAGCGATTTTGTGACAAGTAGAAGCTGCTCGTTATTAAATTTCATCGATACTTTTACTGCATCATCAGGTAATAATTCTACCAGTGACTTTTTAAAATTGAGATCAGCCAGCTTGAATGCGAGTTCATAGAACCCGTTATATAACTGATCATAATTGACAGAAATGCTATTTTGAGTCTTACCTAAATCGTGATCAAATGAATCAATAAGGCTACTCAAATTACTCATATAAGTATCGTCATTATAATTACTATCAATCCCATGCAACCCTTTAACTGCACTTATCGTTGATTCCGTATCGGTATGGTTCGGCTTGGCATATTCAATTACATGCATTACGATTCGGCTTTCTTTTCTCCTAATAAATGCTGGCTCAAACAAAGTTGCGGTGGTCGCAGGTGTAAATGCGACTGCATAGGGTGAAGTAGTACTTGGGTTGGATAAAGACCCAATTGCAAATGCTACTGTTGTTAATGTATTTATTGCCGGGTTCATTTAATTATTGGTTAAATATGGTATAACCTGCGTTTTCATTTTACCAATTGATTTATCAATATAGGATTTTAATTGATCAATCGTAAAAATATTCTCACTTGGAGAAATACCATAATGATCATTACTCAATATATACAATTCATTTGTTCGCCCCGCTAAGGGCTGTATTTTAATTTGCATCAACTTGTCATTTCCAGGTTCTATCAATTGAATGTTGACCTCCTGAAATGCAGTATCAATAAATCCAAATGCTTCCAACGAGCTGTCATTATTACACAGAAATCTCTCTTTAAAGAATTTCTGAGTGCTTTCCCCATCAACAAGTTTTATAAAGTATTCGATATTTATGCCTATTTTCCCAGATAGCATGCTCATGTAAAATGCATTGTATTTGTTCTTCAGCTCGTTTACCAATCCCTCGTATGCAGAAAATAGCTTATTTACATCTAAATGAAAAAATGTCATCTGTTGATATCCAATTAATAGCGTAGGGGCTGGCCGTATTTGAAAAATTGTCTCATTTGGAGCATCTCCTTGATAGTGTAAAGTATTTGGTTGAGGCAAAACCACAGTGAGACCTTGCTGAGAAAATCCATACTCAAGTTCTTCGACCTGAAAAAGTCTTTTAAAAAAATCGGTACTTAATGGGGGAATAGTTGTCAATGGTTTCTTCCAAATAACAACGTAAGTGCAGCTTTGAATACTGTAATTATTATCTGGGACTGTTAAAATCATACGCAGAGGAAAAGATTTAGTGAAACAAATCTATAAAAATTATTTATTATCAATGTATAACAGGACTTTAATGTCGAATAGGGGTGTTAATTGTTGTTAATCCGGTTAAATATTGGCAACATTATTGACTTCTCGACCTATAGGATACTTATCCATTCTTGCTTCTGGAAATGGATAACAAAGATCCATAAAATCTTTAATAGGAACGTCATTTGACAGCCATATATTACGCTAATCAAAACTTAAGATAAATCAAACGTTAATCTGCTATCGTGCATCCAGTCCGCGGTAACCATGGCTTCGGCTTTCAGCTGAATTAAAGCTGTAAGCTTTAACTATGACACCACAAGACTTCGGGCTCAAGACTCTGAACTTAATAAACCTTCCTGTAAAACTCTTTTAGCGCCGCCCCGGGGTTGGGCGCGAGGTTGACGGCTCCGGACACGGCTATGCCATAAATACCTGTTTGCAGCAGGTGCTCTACGTCGTTTAGTTGTACACCGCCTACGGCTATCACCGGGATATCGATAGGTAATTTTTCTAATTGACGATAGCCATCAAAACCCAGCAGCGGGTAATCATTATGTTTGGTATGGGTATGCGCGAAGGGGCCATAGCCACAATAATCTGCAACGCCCAGGTTTTGTATTTTTAACAGAGCATCCGGGTTGCTGGCCGATGCGCCTAATGTTTTTTCTTCTGTTACTACCGCCCTTATGGCAGCCAGGTCGGCCAGGGGATCTTCGATGTGCACGCCCTGAGCATCTACCTTATCCAGCAAATGATAATGATTGGTGATAATGAGGGTTGCGCCCCAATCGTCGCAGATGCCAGCTATTTCGTTGAGTTCATCAATCAGCTCATCCTCGGCCTTGGTCATGCAGCGGTATTGTACCCAGTTGGCGCCCGCTTCGCAGGCTATTTGTACCTGCTGTACATGACTGCGGCCTGGCAGGTCTTGTGTGAGGTAATGAAATTTGGAGATGTATTTTTTCATGGTTTATTAGTCCGAAAATCGGTAAAGTCCGGAAGAATGTTGGTAAAGATACCTGTTCCAAACTTCCGGGCTTTCCGACTCATTACAATTTCTCCTGTGTCAGGGCCTCGCTGATGGTTTTGCCAATATTGCCGCTTGGCGCCTGTATGTGTAATAACGAAGCTACGGTAGGTGCAATATCCGTCATGTGTGTTTGGCGGGTAAGGCTGCCATGCTTAATACCCCAGCCCATAAATACCAGCGGAATGTGGGTATCATAAGGGTTCCAGGAACCGTGTGTGGTACCTGTACTACCGTGCCCTGTAAAATATCCAGGCTTCAGGATAATTTGTATCACACCGCTATGCTCCACATTGTACCCGTTGATGATGCGGCTGCGCAGATCCTCAGGAATGTTAGCTGTTTGCGCCCTTTGCATATCAACGGCAAATGCAATGGCCGGTTGTGTTTGCAGGTAATCGATACAGATTTGTTTCAGTGCGTCGATATTTAAACCTTCTTTTTTAATGATGCTATTGTTAAAAGTTACCTGGTAATTGGCCATACTGCGGATGAGGTTTTTCACCTTGAATTTATCTTCCATCAGCTTTTCCATATCTACAACGGCTTTTCCGTCATCCCAGAAACCGGCCGGTATATTATGATCGGTTAAAAAAGTAGGGTTATGCGCGGCGCCATGATCGGCAGTTAAAAAAACGGAGTAATTGCCTTTGCCCACCGTGGCATCCAGGTAGCTGAAAAAGGAAGCCAGATCTTTATCCAATCTTAAATAGGTATCCTCCGCTTCAACAGAGTTCGGCCCGAATTGGTGACCAACATAATCTGTAGAAGATAAACTTACCGCTAAAAAGTCGGTCACGATGTTTTTTCCTAATTGCTCACCCTCAACCGCGGCGCGGGCAAGGTCGAGCGTTAGGGTATTTCCAAACGGCGTTGAACGAATCAAACCCACTTTACCTTTATATAATTCGGATGTTTTAATGGGGAAGGTTGGTGTTTCTGCTCCGCCAAATTTGCCTTCATAACGGGGGCTGTTATCAGGCGCGCTTTGTAAGTAAGTGTTGACAGGGTACAGTGTGTTCCAATCCTGTTTCAGGTACTTTTCGGCTATTTTCTGATCATTGAATTTTTTAACCCAGGCAGGCAGGTCGGTCATATAATAGGTACTGCTTATCCAGCTGCCATTGGCATCATCAAACCAATAAGCGGCATTGGCGGTATGTCCGGCAGGCAGGATACCGCCCCTGTCTTTCAGCGCTATGCCGATAACTTTGGAGCGGAAGTTGGTAGCTAATCTTAATTCGTCGGTTACGGTGGTCACCAGTAAATTGCGGGGTGACATCTCACCGGCTTTTGAGGTACTGCCAACTGCCCGTACGGTGCTGTCATCTGTACAGTACATGGATTTACCGGTAGCCTGTATAATAAAATCATTGCCCGCTATGCCATGCAGGGCCGGTACCGAACCGGTGTAAATACAAGTATGACCAGCTGCGGTAACGGTTGGTATATAGTCGATGTTGGTATTTTCGCAAGTGAAACCTTCGTTGAGTAAACGCTTAAAACCTCCTGCCTGATAGCGGTCGTAATACCGGTACAGGTAATCCCAGCGCATCTGGTCAACCACCAAACCTACAACCAATTTTGGGCGGGGTAACGAGCTGGCAGCCGGGGTCGCGCTGATTTTCTTTTTTTGTGCTGATACCGAAATGGCAGCAATGCATAAAGGAACAAGGACTAGATGTTTAAGCTTCATTTTTCATTGTTTTGGAGAAGCCCAAATATCAACAATGCTTTTAAAATGCGCTATAGTTTTTTTATTAATTATAACTTTCTGTTATAAACTAACTAACCTGGCTACCTCACATGTCATCACGAGCGATAGCGTGGCAATCTCGTTGTAATACAGGGCGGTTTTGCATATCGCATACCCGCTCTTGGCCGCGGGAGGGCCAGTCACTTTTCCTTGATGAAAAGTAACCAAAAATCAAGTCACCAGAAATGCTTCTTTGCCACACTATGCCTTTACCCCGCAAATCAGGCAGAACCACGGGCTGCTAAACCTCACCGCCACTTCGTTCGCTCATTCCCTATGCTTCGGCGAGGTTTGCTAATGCCCCTGCAACCGCACAGGCCACTATGTTCTGCCCGCTTTCGCCTGAAGCTTATCTGCTGACAGGGAAGAATATTGGGTAGTGGTGCGGTGATAACACCGACCACAGGCTAAGAAAAACTGGGCAGTGATGTGCGCTTATTATTTTTAGTTCCCTCCCCACGGGAGGGGCGCGGTGGTTTGTGTTGTGGCTGGGAGGGGTTTATACGACGTGCGTCACGAATAAACCCCTCCCTCCCCCCTCCCGTTGGGAGGGAATCGCTCCGGGCCGGCGCTTTAAATTTTAATTGAGGATAGGCTATTGAATCACCCTTCAAAAACCAGCAACGAATGCTGACTGGCGGTATGCAGATCGCGCCATACCTGGTTGATCTCGATATCCGGGTTGGCAGCTTGCAGACCACAGTAGGGATATAGCTCGTCTACACATTCCCGGGCGGTACGGGCCAGTCTGCGGCTGCTTTTGCCAATTTGCTCCAGTTGGGTGGCTTTACCCATCAGCGCACCTTGCCATGAGGCATCAACAGCTCCGTAAAACTCCAGGCGTACCGCATTTAACCGGCTGGTAAGTTTTTCGTGCAGTTGTTTGATGACCGTCCGCCTGTTGGCAGTCAGATGTTTATTTTCGGGCCTTTCATCAAAAATAGTAGCGCACAGATCTATAAAATGAACCGCCATGCCCGATATATTGGCTGCCAACGTAGCCTCGGCCAGTTGTATAAAAGGGTATTGATATAAAGGTCCGTCAATTACTGCATTGTCAGGGTCAATTTTAAAGCAGCGGTTGCTTTCCACAAAAAGATCGCGCACTTCATAGGCATCGCTGCCGGTACCCATCATACCCATAAATTTCCAGGCTGATATCAGGGTGACATCTTTACGGTCGAAAATAAATGGCAATATCAGTGACGTGCCGTCATCGTTCAGCACGGTTTCTCCGTTTTGTTTGATCACACAATTGGCAGTTAAATGCGTGGCATGATGTACTCCGCTGGCATATTTCCAACGACCGTTGATCAGGTAACCGCCATCGGTTATGGTCGCCGTACCTGTTGCGGCACCACTACCAGCCAGGCATAATTGAGGATCTGCAAAGATCACAGGGGCCACATCCGGCGATAAAAATCCGCCAAACCAGCCAGCCCCGGCGCAAAGCGTAACTACCCAGCCCAGGCTACCATTGGCCCAGGCCAGACTCTCTTCCAGTCGCACCATATCGGGCAGCGGCAATTGTAAACCGCCATAAACCTGAGGCACCAAAAACTTAAACCAGCCCTGCTCATGTACCAGCTCCAATTGCGCGTGCTGCAGTACGCCTGCCTTTTCGGCCGCGGGTACTGCTTCTCTGATGATATTCACCCATTCGGGTTTGAGGTGGGTTGATGGATGACTCATTAGATATGAGATTTTAGATGTGAGATGTGAGACAAAAAAATAATAGTTTGATAATTAAAAGATGCGGCCTGGAAATCGATCGGCCGATCTCAAATCTCATGTCTCAAATCTCATATCTTTTTTCACTGCTTTCTTTCTCCAGTCAAAATAGCCAAAACAGGCCACTATAAATAAAAATATGGTGAGCACGGCAAACATGGGTAGTTTTTTATAAAATAACAACGGAACAGCAAACAGGTTGGATACATTTAAAAATATCCAGTTCTCTATTTTTCTTCGGGCCAGCAGCCACATGCCTGCCCAGGCGGTTGACGATACAAAGGCATCCCATAGCGGCACGTTTGACGGGGTAAAGTAACGGAGCAAAAAATACAGCACTGCCCAGCCACCTAATGATATAGATAAGCTGATGATCCACTCTGTTTTTGTGGAGTATGTGACCCTGACCGGCGGCTGATCGCGTTTTTTCACCCAGTATATCCAGCCGTAAACACTCATTACAATGTAATACACATTGAGCATCGATTCGGCGTACAGCTGCGCTTCCATCAATAATAGTATGGATAAGGCGGTGCCCAGTATCCCCGCGGGGTAAAGCCAGATGTTATTAACCCGCGCCAGCAGTACTTCGGCAACACCCAGGGCCACGGCAAGCCATTGCACCCAGGTGGTTTCTTTGATCTGCTCTACGAATAGATTAATGAGGCTATGCATTGTCAATTTTTCTTAATTCATCAAATCCCCTCTTGAACCCTTAACAAAAAGGGTGTCATGCTGAGCTCCGTCGAAGCATGGTGGGCGGGCCTCTGCGCTCTACCCTTCGACGGAGCTCAGGGTGACACCCTTATGCTTTTTTATTCGTGAAATTCGTGTCCATCAAAAACTCAAACTTACCGAGGCCATAAAATTACGCGGTGCCTGCGGAAAAAAGTAGTTATAATTCAGGATATTATTTCCTTTAACATCGGCATACGTGGCGCCATTGGCCTCATATTTTTCGCTGAAAATATTGTTCACCTGTAGACCCAATCCGATGCTTTTAATGCCCTTCACCTTAAAGTTATACCTTATTCTTACATCGTTCACAAAATAACTTTTCAGCAGGCGATTAGCCGCATAGGTATTATCCAGGTTTTCCGGCGCTATGGTATAGCCCTGCGGATTTTGGTTGGAGGTATTATCAATATACTGCTGACTTACATATTTGCTGATAAAAGCAATTTCGCCGCCTTTTACCGGGCTGTAGCTGATCACACTTGAACCCGTTAACGATGGAGAGAAAGCGATATCTGTTTTCTTAAAACTTTCGCCCACTAAAGGGCCGCCATCTTCATCGGCAAAAAACTGTTGATAATTTTTGATCTTGTTAGCGCTCCAGGTAGCGGTTAGTCCCCAATTGAGCTGATTGGTAATTTTCACTTTGCCATCAAATTCCAAACCGGCACGGTAGCTGTCCTTAACGTTGGTACGCACCGGGCTGCCTACATCATTCAGTGCCCCGGTTAATACCAGCTGATTTTTGTACAGCATATAAAAGCCGTTGATACCGCCTGTAAACACCGGGCCACTGATGCGGTAGCCGGCTTCAAAATCTTTCAGGTTCTCTGATTTAGGTCGGTTTTGCGGCGGTGAGTCGACATAATCATCGCGGTTGGGTTCATGGTTACCTACCGCGAACGAGGCGTATACGTTGCTATGCTCGCTGAACTGGTAAGTGATACCTGCCTTGGGATTAAAAAAGTTGAGTTCAGCGGTTTGCTGGGCGTTGTTCAGGTTTTTGTCGATCCCGTAAAAGGAGTAATAAATATGGCGGTACTGCATATCGGCATACAGCAATATTTTATCCAAATGCCACTCAGCACGGGCAAATATGTTAAAATCGTTCTTCTTGGCGTTGTCGCGATAGTACTCATAGTTGGATGGCAGACCGATAGGCGAAAAGACATCGATCACATCGCCGTAGTGTGCGCCCTTATACTGGTTATAAGCGCCGCCCAGGGTCATATTCAGATTGGTTTGGGGCTGATATTTGAGGGCATAGGTTACGCCATAAAAATCGTTATTAAGCCAAAGCCTGCGCACCAGATCGGTAGCGCTGATGGTATTAGGACCAACCACAACGGGAGCTATCCCATAATTTTTCAACGAATCGGCATTGCGGTACTCTTCATAATAGCCCTTGCCTTTGGTATAATGCAGGGCCCCGCTGAAGGATAACTTGTCTGATATTTTTTTATCGTACAGTAACTGGTAATGATTTTGGGTGTAATGGTCTACCTGGTTTTTGTAGAACGAGTTGGTCGCGTCTATATATCCCAGTTCGTTATAGGTACGATTATCAGAGCGGGTATTATCGCCGATCACATAATCGGCAATACCGTTCCAGGCCTGGTAAGTAGTTTCGTAACCCGAAAATACATTGGCCCTTAAAGTACTGTTTTTACCATACCAGGCACCGCTTACAAAAAACGATTTAAGGTTTGATGATGCTCTGTCGATATAACCATCGGAATGGATGCGCGATACACGGCCATCCAGGCTAAAATGCCCGCCCAACAAACCCGTACCGGCGCTAACCGTGGTTTTAATGGATCCATAAGAGCCCGCCGAGGCGTTGATATCGGCATAAGCGGTATCGCGGCGGGTGGTGGTTTGTATGTTGATACTGCCGCCAAAAGCACCCGCGCCGTTGGTTGAAGTACCCACCCCACGCTGGATCTGGATGTTATCGATAGATGAAGTAATATCCGGCAGATCGACAAAGTATGATCCCTGGCTTTCCGAATCGTTATACGGGATACCATTGATGGTAACATTGATACGGGTAGCATCCGACCCACGGATGCGGATACCCGTGTAACCAATACCAGCCCCGGCATCAGAGCTAACCACTACCGATGGGGTTTGGTTAAGCATATACGGCAAGTCTTGCCCGAAATTGTTTTTGGCCAGATCTCTTTTACTCAGGTTGGTATATGCTGTTGGCGAATTTTTACTGGCCCGGGTTGAGCTTACAGTCACCTCTTCGGCGGTAAGCGTGCCCTTGTTTAGGCTGATGTTGACAATTTCATTAGCCCCTAAAGCCACGTTTTTAGTAACCTGCAGATAACCGATGTAGCTTACTTTCAGGGTATAGTTACCCGGTTTCAGATCATTAAAATGATAGTTACCGGAAGCATTGGCAACGGTGCTCAATGCAGGATTGTTAATGGCGATGGTAGCGCCGGGCAAAACCTCGCCGGATGCATTGGTGACCTTCCCGCTGATGGAAAGCTGGGCCGATGCCAGGACAGGCAGCAGCAAAGCAGCGATAGCTGCAAACAAATTTTTCAAAATAACTAATAAACTAAAAATAGTTAAACCATCTGCCCATCAGGGTAAATACGCAGTACACTTAACTTGTTACCTATCCCTACGCCGGCATTATCCGGATCAGGTGCATGTTTCTTAAGTTTTCAGTTCTAAGTATTGAGTCTTAAGTCGCTTGACAGTTTTTGACTTTTTACTTTTGAATTTTGACTTCCAAAACAATGGGTTTGATCTCAGCCTGTCTTTCAGTTTGATTGCTCAAAGCAAGGCACCCCCTTGAGAAAATTATAAGGCAAAGATATCATTTTGATTTCGGATTTGGGATTTTCGATTTCGGATTTCCTGATTATCTCGGAACGAGTAGATCAATATAAAGTTAAAAGTGGAGAGATTCGAACCCTCGAACTCTTTTACAAGTATACCGCTTATTCAGCAATAGCCTTCTCCACTCAGCCACACCCTTAACCAATTTAAAGTTACTTCTAAAATTCAAATTCCGAAATCCAACATTCGAAATCCGAAATCAAAAACTTACTTTTGCAGACTTTTATAAAACTATTGCTATTATGCTTAGAACTCATACCTGCGGCGAATTAAATATCAGCAACTTAGGCCAATCGGTTACTTTATGCGGATGGGTACAAAAATCGCGCGACTTGGGCGGCACCACATTTATTGATGTGCGCGACCGTTATGGTTTAACCCAATTGGTATTCAATACCGATTCTGATGCTACCTTGCGTGAAAAAAGCCGGGAGCTGGGGAGGGAGTTTGTAATAAAAGTAACCGGCAAGGTGCTTGAGCGTTCTAATAAGAATACCAAAATACCTACAGGCGAAATTGAGATCACCGTTGAGGATATTGAAATACTGAACGCGGCCAAATTACCTCCGTTTTTAATTGAGGATGAAACCGACGGCGGCGAAGAGCTTCGTGCCAAATACCGTTACCTGGATCTGCGCCGTGCACCTATCCGTAATAACCTGGTTTTGCGCCACAAAATGGCACAGGAGATCCGCAAATATCTTGACAAGCTGGACTTTATCGAGGTGGAAACCCCGGTATTGATCAAATCAACCCCCGAAGGTGCGCGTGATTTTGTGGTGCCAAGTCGCATGAACCCGGGCGAGTTTTACGCCCTGCCGCAATCGCCGCAAACATTTAAGCAATTATTGATGGTGAGCGGTTTCGACCGTTATTTCCAGATCGTGAAATGTTTCCGTGATGAGGATCTGCGTGCCGACCGTCAGCCGGAATTTACACAGATTGATTGTGAGCTTTCGTTCATCACCCAGGAAGATATATTAAACATTTTTGAGGGATTAACCCGTCACTTGTTCACTACCGTAAAAGGTATTGACCTGGGCGACTTTCCGCGTATGCAATATGCTGATGCCATGCGTTTGTATGGATCAGACAAGCCCGATGTTCGTTTCGGGATGGAATTTGTGGAGTTGAATGATATTGTAAAGGGTAAAGGCTTTGGCATTTTTGATAATGCCGAACTGGTAGTAGGCATCAACGCCAAAGGTTGCGCCAGCTACACCCGTAAACAAATTGACGAGCTTACCGAATGGTTAAAACGCCCGCAAATTGGTGTTACCGGCATGATCTATTGCCGTTATAACGAAGATAGCACACTGAAATCATCGGTTGATAAATTTTACAGCGAAGACGAGCTCACCAACTGGGCGGCCGCTTTCAACGCCGAAAAAGGTGACTTGATGCTGGTACTGGCCGGCAATACCGATAAAGTACGCAAGCAACTGAACGAGCTTCGTTTAGAGATGGGCAGCCGTTTAGGTCTGCGCGATAAAAATAAATTCGCACCGCTATGGGTACTGGATTTCCCGCTATTGGAGTGGGACGAAGAAACCAGTCGTTACCATGCTATGCACCACCCCTTCACCTCACCAAAACCAGAGGATATTGCCCTGCTGGATACCGATCCCGGAGCGGTACGCGCCAACGCATATGACCTGGTGATCAACGGGACCGAAGTTGGTGGCGGTTCTATCCGGATCCACGACCGCGGTATGCAATCGCTGATGTTCAAACACCTTGGTTTTTCGCCGGAAGAAGCGCAAAAACAATTTGGCTTTTTGATGGACGCCTTTGAATATGGCGCGCCTCCGCATGGTGGCTTAGCGCTTGGGTTTGACCGTTTGGTATCTATATTTGCCGGTCTGGATTCTATCCGCGACGTGATCGCTTTCCCAAAAAACAACTCGGGCCGCGACGTGATGATCGACTCACCATCAACCATCGCCGATGCGCAGATGACCGAACTCAAGATCAAAACAACAGTTTAAATAAAAACAATAAAATACCCAAAGCTCTCTTCAAATTCTGCTCTTTAGCTGATATTTGGAGGGAGCTTTTTTGATTAAAGCCTCCCCGGCTAGTGTTCCGACTTTCCCTCAGTCCTCCGCTACGTTATGCTATAGCTTATAAATTCCGTGTTTTCACCTATTGCGACGATAAAATATTCACTACATATTAGGCTCATTAATCAAAATACAGGAATCGTTTTTCTATACCTAAACCTATGCTTAAAAAACTACTGGGATCAACCGACCCTTACTTTTTCAAGAAGCTTTTACCGGAGCTTTCGAAAATGAATTATTTTACCAGAGTAGAACTTTGTTAGCAAGCCTTTATGTCAACATTAATCGGTCAATTATGAAAGTTCTTTTCATCGTAGTCTTATTTTGCTGTGCAGTAAGTTTCAAAGCAGCTGCACAGGATACAACCATATCGGATAAAGAACTACCTGCTTATATTAACAGGAAGGTAACATTGCTTATGCCGGTACTTGATTTTGATGTGAGAAGGGACTATATCTATCTTTATATGGGTGGCTGGTACCCTGAGCAGAAATTCACAGTTATAGTTAAAAGGAATAATGGCAAACACCATATAAGGCTTGATAACGACATTATACTTGGCAGAGTTATACCATCCATAACCGGTTTTATCACAACTTACGATGACGAACCGGATACCACCAAAAACTACAATGACGCCGCTATAAAAAAAGAATTTGAAAAGGGTAGACCAATGGAAGTTTACGCGCTGCATCTACACGGAATGATGTATCGTAAGTATGAGCCCAGAACAACGCCTATTGATTTGAGGGGTAAATTAGTGATGCTTGTCACCCTGCAAAAACAAATAGGTACCACGACCTATGAAATACCACAGGAATCCCCTGCTGATTTTTCCCCAATGGTATTCGACAATTCAAATTAATTGCGCCAAGACTATATGGCTGCTATTAAATCAATAAAAACAATAAAATACCAGAAGCTCTCTTCAAATTCCGCTCTTTAGCTGATATTTGGAGGGAGCTTTTTTGATTAAAAACACTATGACCAAATACATTTTACTGTTAAGCGCTTTTGTGATCTTTCTGACCTCATGCGGTGGTTCCATGTCGGGCCAGATGGCGCAGCAGGCTAAAGTTGATGATTCCCTGATCCGGGTATACTTGAAAGCCAATCCGCAGATCAAAGCGGTGAAAGACCCATCGGGCATATATTACCAGATCATAAAACCGGGTACAGGTGTTGCCCCTACCGAGGGTTCAACCGTAACCGTTAATTATACCTGTTCCCTCATGGGTGGGCAGCTGTATGATAAAGGCAGCAATTTCTCGAGACCCTTATCGAGCCTGGTTAAGGCCTGGCAAATAGCGGTACCATACCTAAAACCCGGAGGCAACATCGTTATGTACGTGCCATCGCACCTGGCCTATGGCGCAGGCGGTGCCGGCCCCATCCCCGAAAACGCAGTACTGACATTTGATATCGATCTTATCAGTGTTCAATAAAAAATCGGGCCAAAATATCAAACACTCAATTGTATCGTTTAAGAGATCAATACGTATGGCTTTATACGTAAACAGAAATTTATATACATGAAAAAAATTCTCCTATTATTATTCGCTCCCCTTTTAATTTTATCGGCCTGTTCAAAGAAAGATGATGCCAATGTTGATCCGGCTAAACAAGCCGCGGCAGATGATGTAACCATCAAAGCCTATCTTACCGCCCACCCCGAAATTACAGCCACCAAAGACGCATCTGGTTTATACTACCAGATCATAACCCCTGGTACTGGTGCCAATCCAACAGCAACTTCAACTGTTACCGTGAATTATACCGGTAAATTACTTAACGGAACCACATTTGATACAGGCACCGCGTTTACAAGCTCATTAAGCAGTCTTATTACCGGCTGGAAAATTGGGATCCCCTTAGTTAAAGCAGGGGGTCGAATTTTATTGATCATACCATCGGGCTTAGCTTATGGCAGTCAGGCCACTGGTAGTATCCCTGCTAATTCGGTATTGTTGTTCACTATTGATTTAACCGGTTTCAGATAGTGTTGCCTATAAACTCGATTTTAAAGATTTATCTGTCAAAACCTCTTTTCAATAATTAGTCCCGATCCTGTTTCGAAATTGTATTTTATTCATTACTATTTCACTTTAATCAAGAGTTAAATTTATATTAGATGCACTCAAATCATTAGCGATTATGAACATGAAAAGATACTTTTTACTACTGAGCCTGGCGATCATCACCTTATCATCCTGCTTAAAAACAGAGCAACAGAAACCACCCGTTGTGGTTGACCCGGTGGTGCAGGCCGCCACGGATGATGCCGCTATAAAAACATACCTGGCCGGGCATACAGATATTGTTGCTACCAAAGATACTTCGGGTATATATTATCAGATCGTAACTCCAGGAACAGGCCCAAACCCAACACCGGCTTCCACCGTTACTGTTGCCTATACCGGCAAACTGCTTAATGACATCCCGTTTGATACCAGCGCCGGCTTTACCGCACAACTATCCACGCTTATACCAGGCTGGATAATTGGTGTGCCCTGGGTAAAAGCAGGTGGTCGTATTATACTGCTTATACCATCCAGGTATGGTTATGGCAGCCAGGATTACGGTCAGGTTCCGGCAAATTCTGTGTTGGTTTTCACCATCGACCTGAAGAGTTTTCAATGATCATCGTTACCAATAATTTTATCAACAGGCCCGGAAAATTCCGGGCCTGCTTTGTTTATCATCATCTTTCCCGTCGATAAAATAGCTTATCCCCCGGTGCCATTATCATTTTTAAAGTATTGTTCTTATATTAACTCGTTCAAAACTATTAGCGCACTCAACATCCCAGTATGAAAAAAGGTTACATTTTAATCTTCTCGTTATTCTCCTTTTCTGCATTCGCTCAAAATAACGACGCGGTAACTGCACAGGTAAGTACAAAAGCCGATGCTTTGCAAAGCAAGATAGTTGCCTGGCGAAGAGATTTTCATGAGCACCCGGAATTAGGAAACCATGAAGTACGTACATCGGGCATTATTGCTAAACACCTGCAGTCGTTAGGTATACAGGTGCAAACCGGTATTGCTACCACCGGTGTTGTAGGTATTATAAAAGGTGATAAACCAGGCCCGGTTGTGGCCTTACGGGCAGATATGGATGGATTGCCGGTAATTGAACGTACCCCAGTACCTTTTGCATCAAAAGTAAAAACCACTTATAACGGGCAGGAAGTTGGCGTAATGCATGCCTGTGGGCATGATTCGCACATGGCTATTTTGATGGCCGTGGCGCAAATACTATCAACCATGAAAAGCGAGCTCCATGGTACCGTAAAATTCATTTTTCAACCCGCGGAAGAAGGGGTTGAACCCGGTCAGAAAGGCGGCGCCGAAGAAATGGTGAAAGAAGGCGTACTGGAAAACCCAAAGGTCGACGCTATATTTGGCCTGCATATCAACTCACAAACTGAGGTGGGCAAGATCACCTATCGCCCGGGCGGAACCATGGCTGGGGTAAATGACATGCAGATCATCGTAAAAGGGCGATCTGCACACGGAGCCTATCCATGGTCGAGCATTGACCCGATCGTGGTTTCAGCCGAGATCATCAACAACCTGCAAACCATTGTAAGCCGCAATATCGATGTAACGCAAAACCCCGCGGTAGTTACCATTGGCGCTATCAAAGCGGGTAATCGCTCCAACATTATCCCCGAATCGGCGGAGATGCTGGGTACCTTGCGGTCCTTTACTCTTGCTGATGAGAAATTGCTGATAGAGCGGGTTAAACAAATAGCCACCAAAACCGCCGAGGCACAAGGCGCCACTGCCGAAGTGAAGATTCCATACAGCAACCATTACCCGGTTACTTTTAATGATGTTAAGCTAACCGAAAAAATGCTGCCGAGTTTGCAGCATACCGCCGGAACTGAAAATGTGTTGCTGCGCCCACCCGTTACCGGTGCCGAAGACTTTAGCTTTTACCAGGAAAAAGTACCCGGACTTTTCTTCTTTTTAGGCGGGATGCCCAAAGGCCAGGATCCGCTCAAAGCACCATCACACCACACACCTGATTTTTTTATTGACGAAAGCGGATTTACATTAGGAGTTAAAGCCCTTTGTAACTTAACTTTGGATTATATGAATAGCTATGGTAAATAGTACAGATCATATTAACGTCTTCTCAAAATGAAAAACATATTCACTATAGCATGTGCCACTTTGCTCTTAACCTTTTCGGTTACGTACAAAACATATGCTGCAGACATCAACGGTGTGGATACTGCAAAAATCATAAAAACAATAAAGCCCGAGGTTTTGGAAATTGTGAATACGGTTTTAAAAGCTTCTTATACTTTTAATATCGAAAAAGTATCTGAATTTTATACCCCTAATGCTGTAATAAGCGATGAGCAGCCGCCCTATTCCTGGGCCGGGCCACTGGCGGGTGTACAATGGATAAACTCGGTTCAGAAGGCGGTAAAAGATTTTAAAATAAAAGATTTTAAGGTTAATGTAAAACGGATTAAGGTTTTTCAGCAGACCGAAGAAATAGCTTACCTGGTAGTTCCCGTTGAATATACCGGTACCATCAGTGGTGATCCGTTTGACGAGGAGGGTGCCTTTTCATTTGTGCTCCGTCTTGTCAGCGACAAATGGCTCATCAAAAGCCAGGCCTGGGTACCCAAAAGCGGACTTTGATCTATAATTCCTTAGCTCCACCAATATGCAACCTGATCTTATTACCTTTCAAACCTTTAATGACCCGGCTTTAGCCAGTGAACTTACCGCGCTGCTGGAACAACATCATATTCCGCATGAAGTAGAAGAAAGTCAGCTCTCCTTTAATCCGGCATTTGTTAACAGTGAGCTATCCAAAGATTACGCAGTAAAAATACGGGCCGTGGATTTTGAACTGGTAAACCGCTTACTGAATGACAGCGAGCGTACCAATATTGATCAGGCAGCCCCGGATCATTATCTGTTTGGTTTCAGTAACGACGAACTCATAGATGTTTTGGCCAAAGCCGATGAATGGAGCCCTTTCGATTACCAGCTGGCCCGTAAGATACTCACCGAACGGGGAGTTGAAATCAATGATCAGGAATTGTCTGGCTTGCACAAAAGCCGGATAGAAGCCCTTAAAGAACCGGAACCACCACAAACTATCTGGATTGTTATAGGATATATATTTGCTCTTGCAGGTGGCTTATTGGGCCTTTTTATTGGCTGGCACCTATCGTCATTCAAAAAAACCCTACCCGATGGCGAGCGGGTATACGGCTATAATGAAAATGACCGAAAACAGGGCAAACGAATATTTTATTTCGGACTGGTGATGTTGGCGCTAGCCATTGGGTATAAGATTTTCCCGGCTTTTTCTTGAATTGATATAAAAATAACAGCCATTGTCTACCCTCCTTTTCATCTGTAGTAAAAATCAATGGCGAAGCCCAACAGCCGAGCTTTTATTTAAGAACCATCCGGTGCACCAGGCATACTCTGCTGGCACAAGTGATAAGGCGCGTATCCGCATCAGTCAGAAAATGATTGACCGAGCCGATGTTATTTTTGTGATGGAGCGTAAACATCAGCAATTGTTAAAGCAACGTTTTGATATCACCGATAAGCTGTTGATTGTATTGGATATTGAAGATAATTATCAATTTAATGATCCCGAGCTGGTAGAGATTTTAGAAGATGTTTTGAGGGAGTATTTGTAAAAGTAATCATTAAAACAACACACGCGTCATTGCTTCGTACCTCGCAATGACGCGTGTAGAGGGAAGATTATCCCAAAATCTCCCTGATATCATCCGCGGTAAGCGATTTGATAAAGCTTTCTTCGGTGGTGATAAGCGCGCGGCTCAGACTTAGTTTGCGTTGCTGCAGGGCCAGGATCTTTTCTTCCACCGTATCCTTGGTGATGAACTTGTAGATGAACACATTTTTGGTTTGGCCGATGCGGTGTGTGCGGTCAATGGCCTGTTGCTCCACCGCCGGGTTCCACCAGGGGTCGAGTATAAACACATAATCGGCCTCGGTAAGGTTTAGTCCAACCCCACCTGCTTTTATAGAGATCAGGAACACGCGTGTTTTCTGATCTTCCTGAAATTGTTTTACTACATCGCCGCGGTTTTGGGTACTGCCATCCAGGTACACATAAGGTATACCCTCGCGCTCAAAATGTTCGCGATAAATACTCAGTTGTTTTACAAACTGCGAAAATATGAGCACCTTATGCCCGCCATCCAATACATTGGTGAGGGTATGTACCACGTTTTCAAATTTACCACTGTCGCCTTCATAATCACTATCTATCATAACCGGGTGATTGGCTATCTGCCGCAGTTTGATAAGACCTTGCAATACCTGTATCTGGGTTTTGGCAAAGGTGCCGTCCTCCAGGCTCTTGAGCAGTTCGTTACGGTATTCTGATTTTACTTTTTCATATACCGATGCCTGTTCTTCGCTCATTTGGCAGTAGAAAAGGTTTTCGGTTTTTGGCGGCAGCTCGGTAGCTACCTGCTCCTTGGTACGCCGTAAAACAAAGGGTTTTATTAATGCCTGCAGCTTGCGGGCTTTGTCTTCGTCTTTCTTTTTCTCGATAGGTGTTACAAACTCGTTCTGGAAAAACTGCTGACCACCCAGCAGGCCCGGGTTAATGAAGGACATCTGCGTCCACAGGTCGTTCACCGAGTTTTCAACCGGCGTACCGCTCAATATCAACTTAAATCGCGATTTAAGCTGCTTAACCGCCTGGAATGATTTAGACGACGGGTTTTTTATATTCTGGCTTTCGTCCAGTATCACATAATCAAAAAAGTACTCTTTGAACATGCCGATATCAATCCGGCTGATGCCATAAGTGGTGATCACCACATCGTAATTGGCAAACACATCGGCCGATCGGTAACGCATGGTGCCGGTATGTACCATCAATTTAAGCTGCGGTGCAAACTTTTTAGCCTCGTTAAGCCAGTTATAAATGAGCGAGGTAGGCATGATCACCAGTGATGTAGCTTTGCTATCAGCCGCCTCGGTATCTTCTTTATGTTTTTGCAGCAGGGCCAGGGTCTGTATGGTTTTACCCAAACCCATATCATCAGCCAGGCAGCCGCCAAAATGATAGTTCTTTAAAAAGTGGAACCAGTTATACCCGGCTTTTTGATAGGGCCTTAAATTACCTGCAAAGTGTTGCGGCATCTCCACCTCTTCCAGCTCTTCAAAGTCGGTTAGTTTTTGCAGCTTACGGGTCATGGTCACATTGGCCATTTCGCCTTCGGCCAGGTCATTTACCAGGCCTATGTGATGGCGGCGCAGTTTCAGGTCATTACCCCCCTCAGAAAAATGAAGCAGATTACCGTATTGCGAAAACCATTTTTCGGGGATCACCGCTATCTCGCCCGATGGCAGTATAAATTCCTTTTTACGGTTAAGAATATGATTTTTAAGCTGGATGAAGGGTATGCTGTAAGGGCCAAACCATACAATGGCGTGAATATCAAACCAGTCGTTATTTTCTTTTACCTCCAGGTCAATTTTGCTGTTGCCAAACACATAGCGTTTCTGGCCCTCGGGCTGCTCCAGTTCAAAACCCTGTTCAATCAACTCGTCATGATGCTGGTTAAGCCATTCAAAAACCGAGAAAGAATGATCGGCATCCTCGTCATGATTATCCACTTCCAGGTTCTGGAACAAGCTCGACGCTGTTTTAAGTCCCATTTGCTCCAGCTGCTGCATCTTATTTTTTTCCCAGGTGATGGAACGTTTGATGCGGTGGAAGATATACTCGTCGCCATTTTTCTCCATCCGTACCGATACATGCCTGCCATCCCCGTAAGGGAAAATATAGCCGGCATATTTAAAATACAATTGCAACTGCGAGGTGCCGCCTTCTATATAAATAGGTTTCAACGCCGCCTGGGCATCGTACTTTTCGGTATTGATGACAAAACCTTCGGCGTAAACATTATGCTTTTCGATCAACGGAGCCACAAACTTTTCAAAGTAAGATTGCTCTGACGACCGCGGGATGGCGATATATCGTTTACTGAGGAATGGTTGCAGTTTTTTACCCTCTATCTCCTTATCAAAATAATACAGGGTATCGTCCAGCAGCATCCAGGCCGGGTGATTGCAAATGATCTCGGCGTTTTTGAACATGAACTCAATGCGCATGCCCTGGTATTTGATGGTCGGGAAATACCTGATCTCCTCCTCATTACGCCTGAAGTGGAACAGTACCGACGCAGCTTCGGTGGCTAACTGCAGCTTGCGCTCGGCAGGATAACCCTCTTTGCTCATTTGGTATACCTGTTTACTGCATAGCAAAGCCAATGCTTCGGCCATACGCTTTTCCATTTTGGGGCGGATGGTATCAAAAAGCTGCTCGTTAAATACCTTGGAGAAAAACTCAAAAGGGCGGATCGGCTTTTTATAATAACGTTTAATCACGTTACCCTGTTCCATTTCCTCCAATATCCTGATCAATTTGATATCGGTATCGTCCAGGCAATGGATAAATTCTTTGGCCGTATTGGAGAATAAACGCTGGTGGGTTAGTGAAAATTCGCCGTTGGGATTAAGCTGAACGATGTGTGGCTCAATAACGTACGACAAATACTCATGCCGGGCAATGGCATAAATGATCTGGCATGGTTTGGTACTGTCGACGCGTAACATTAACTTTTAATAAAAAATTAATAGAAGCTACATCAACAAAAAATTCAAACGTAATGAGAATTTACTTTATTTGAAAGTGTTTTCTGTTAAATAATTGTTAACACGGGTTTCTATTTGATTAAAAGTTGATTTTAGTTCCCCCTTTAGGGGGTAGGGGCTAAAATTCCAGTGCCAGCTGATCGCCCGGACCGGCTTCTTTTTCCTGTTTGGATTTAATCACTACGTCACCAAAGTTTGATAGAGATATACCCAACAGCCTCACTTTGGCATCCTCTGTATAATTAGCAGCCATGATCTGTTTAGCCGTTTGGCTGATGGTTTCCAGGTCATTAAATGCCTCCGGGAACGATTGGTTACGGGTGATCTGCTTAAAATCGCTGTATTTTACTTTGAGGGTGAGTGTACGGCCTTTCAGATCATATTTAAGCAGGCGGTTATAAACCGTGAGCGCTATCTTGTCGAGCTCGGCATCCATTTCTTCCAGCGTGGTGAGATCGTACGCGAAAGTATCCTCGGCACCTAATGATTTGGTTTCGCGATGGGGCTGCACCTCCCGGTTATCCACACCCCTTACTATCTGGTAGTAAAACCTGCCGGTTTTTCCAAAATGCCTCACCAACTCATCTTCTGTCAGCTTTTTCAGATCGGCACCGGTGTGCAGACCCATTTGTTTCATTTTTTGAGCCGTCACCTTACCCACACCAAAAAACTTTTCAACGGGTAATTGCTCCATAAAATCTTCGATGCTGGAAGGACCGATGAACTTTAAGCCATCGGGTTTATTGATATCCGATGCTATTTTGGCTACAAACTTATTGATGGATACACCTGCCGAAGCGGTGAGCTGCAATTCGTCTTTAATGGCCTGCTTGATCTGCTGGGCTATTTCAATGGCCGACCCTATGCCCAGTTTATCATGGGTAACATCCAGGTAAGCTTCATCTAACGACAGTGGCTCAATCAGGTCGGTGTATCGGCTAAATATTTCCCTGATCTTTTGTGATACTTCGCCATACTCCGCGAACCGTGGTCGTACAAATATAGCATCAGGGCAAAGTTGTATCGCCCTTTTTGATGACATAGCCGAGCGAACGCCGAATTTTCGTGCTTCATAACTGGCGGTGGCTACTACGCCACCCCTGCCTTGCGGCGAACCACCCACCACCAGCGCTTTGCCCCGGTACTCCGGAAAGTCGCGCTGTTCAACAGACGCGTAAAAAGCATCCATATCAATATGGATAATTTTACGAATGATCTGAGTGGGTTCGTTTGGCATTAGGACAAAGATACGGAGAGGCTTTGCTAAAATGAATAGCTAAAATGCAGCCTTTAATTAGCGTCAACTAAAAACGTGCGTCATTGCGAGGCACGAAGCAATCTCTACGGAGGCAGGTTAACCATTCAAGTTAATGACCTGGTTATTTGCTCTGTACAGCATAGAGATTGCTTCGTACCTCGCAATGACGCGTTGGTTGGGTTTATCGGCCATCCCTGCTTTCCACCGGCATAAACTGTAATTGTTTTTGAAAATACACATCCCAGCTATGCTGTTGCACGCGGTCGGTCATGTGCTGGGTGTCATCGTCATAGTCGGTATTCATCTGCTTGTATTTGTTATCGATACGATTAAACAGGTTCATGGCCTCGTATTGATAATTGCGACTGAAACGGGTTTTACCAATTTCGCGCAGTAATTCCTGTTGTTCGAGATAGGCAATGGTATAATGCCCTTGTTCGTGCTTTAATATTTCGGACAGCGCCTGGTTGGATGTTATCCGGCTCCTGTCGAGCCAGGATCTTTCGGTATTCAGTACCAGCTTTACAAACGCATTGAGCATAAAGCCGCCATTTACACGGTTGGCCTGATACTTAAAATCAATGGTGCAGTTGGTATACGCAACAACGCCACGTGCGTTTGCACGCGGCGCGCCGCCAAAATCGTTAATGGCTAGTTGATGGAATTGTTGTTGGGCCTGTGCCCCGGTTATCGTTATTAAAAACAGGGCTGTTATGAGCGCCTCTTTAAGCCATCTTACATTCATGAAATACGCAGGTTAAACTTTTACTTTTTGACTTTGTCATTCTGTAAAAGGTTTAAGCCCATCATTTCTTTTAAAGTATGCTGCATCTGATCGGTTGATCCATCCAGGAATATCACGTTGCCTTGCGAGTTTTCGGCGAAGTGCTTGATTGATTCTGTCCACATGGTAAACATGATCACCGAGGTGTCCATATTAGCCTCGGCCATTTCTTTAGCAGCTACAGTCATACCACGGGCCACTTCCTCACGGAACAGGGCAATACCCTGGCCACGTAGCTGAGCGGCCTCACGTTCGGCCTGTGCGGAGATCTTGATGGCGTTACCTTCAGCCTCAGCCGCTTTTGTTTTGGTGATCAGCAATGCCTGGCCTTCATTTTCGGCGGCTGCTTTCAGGTTGTTGGAAGCTACTACCTGGCTCATGGATTTCATGATCACATCGTCAAACGTAATATCGTTCAATTGCAGATCTTGTAAATGGTATCCCCAGCTCTCCAGTATCTGATCAAGCTGTTCTTTTACGTGCTCTACAATATCACGTCTTAATATCAGCACCTCGCTCTGGCGCTTGGTGGCTACAAAAGCGCGGATAGAGCCTTCAACCGTACGAATAAGCGCCTGCATCAGGTTACGCTCATCAACAAATTTAAAGGCCACATTTTTAATGGTTTCTTCCTGCTGATCAAGCACCGAGTACAGCAGCATGGCCTTAAAATAAACATTGGCCTGGTCAAACGTTACTGCCTGGAACTCCAGCTCAACCGAACGGTTCTGAATAGAGATCTTGGAGTATACGTTTTCGATAAATGGCAGTTTAAAATTTAGGCCCGGTGTAAGTATCCGCCGGTATTTTCCGAATATCGTAATTACCACTATAGTGCCCTGTTTTACAGACACAAACGAGGTTGATAAAATAATAAGAAGAATGAGTACAATTATTCCAAAAGTAATTTCGGCTGTCATGGTTGATAATATTTAGTAAATAAATGTAGTATTAATTATTGGTGTGTTATTTGTTTTTATAAAAATGCTTTATAAAACAGCAATAAAACCATGAACCTAAAACGAACTTTTGGAGCCATATTAACCGTACTCGGTATCATTGGCTTAATTTATACCGGGCTGGGTGTCATCAACCACAGCAGCCAGACCACAACATTGATTGTTGTAGGTATTATAACCCTGCTATTTTTCTTTACGGGGATCAGTTTGGTACGTAATACAAAAGACGAAGCTTGATGCTTCGTCTTTAAATTCTGCTTTTTTTAGTTTAGAAAAAACCGAGTGTCATTTCGAACGAGGTACGAGGAGAAATCTTCTGCTATACACAGGCGGGAGCATTGCAGATCGTAAAAGATTTCTCCTCGCTCCCCTCACTTGCCCCCTACGGGCTCGTTCGAAATGACAAGTTTTTTATAGAAGTTTAGCCTTCCAATTCACTTTATAGCCTTGAAAGATATTCGTCCAGTTTTTCAACGTTTTGTTTTAGTCCTTCATCCGCTTTGTGTACTTTAACTACGGTTTCACGTATTTCCGCGGTATCGAATACCATCGTCCAGTTCATTTCTGTTTCTTCGCCTTTGGATTCAAAAAGAACCGTGGTAAAAAAATGTGGATTGAAGTGTTCAAACACGATTTTCTTGAATGGGATAATTTCCTTGTAAATGCTTTTGTTTGGATAATCGGTACCATCGGGCCCGTGCAAAGTCAGATTCCATTCCCCCTCTTCTTTGAAGTCCATTTTATGGATGGTAGAAGTAAATCCGTTTGGTCCCCACCAGTTTATAATATGTTCAGGATCGGTCCATACTTCCCACAGCAGTTCAATGGGGGCCTTAAATGTTCTGGTTATCCGCATCTCGCGGTTCGCTGTTTTTTCCATGGTTTCTATCGTTTTTAATTTTTGTTACATATTGATCAAGGCTGTCAAAGCGGTCCTCCCAGATCAGGCGGATTTGATCCAGCCAAAGATCAATCTCCGTCATTTTATCCATCTTGATCTGGTAATAGATCTCCCGGCCCTTTTGGTTTGATTCTACAAGACCACATTCTGTTAGGATTTGAATATGCTTGGAAATGGTGGACCTGGCGCCATCAAAATTATCGGCTATCGCGCCGGCAGTAATGGTTTGTGAAGCCAAAAGTGCCAGGATGGCCCTTCTGGTAGGATCGGCTATTGCCTGAAAAATGTCTCGTCGTAATATCATCTTGTCGCCATTTGACGACAAATATATGTAACGCCAAATGACGACGCAAATTTTATTTCATTTTTTTTTTAGAAAGTCACTTTTTATTCCCTAACCACGGGAGGGATGTGTTGGGCAGGTGTAATGGCAGGGAGGGGTTTCTACGCGCGGGGATTAGCCCATTCCATAAACCCCTTCCTCCCCTTCCGGAGGGAAGGAATCGCACCGGGCCTTGGCTCTTTTGATGGGTGTCATGCTGAGCTCCGTCGAAGCATAGGAGGAAGGCCTCTGCGCTCAACCCTTCGACGGAGCTCAGGGTGACAGCCATATTTTGTAATATTATTAATACACTATGCCTAATCATGGATTATTACTCAACGTTTCTTGCGGAGGCCCTAAAACATGGTTTACAGTTTAAACCCATAAAATGACATAAGTAATTATTAATTACTTGATTATCAATTAAATATAAAAATACTAACCCCAAAAAGTGTAAACCATGTAAACCCACTTTTTAGATATAGCCAACAAAAAAGGCGGATCAATTGATCCGCCTTTTTTGTTAAGAAATAGGACTTAAATGGCTGTCATGCTGAGCTCGTCGAAGCATGGTGGAATGGGGCATCTACGCACGCCCCTTCGACAAGCTCAGGGTGACACCCTCCCCTTTGCTATCTTGGCCTCCTTACTGCGCACTATTACGCGGATCGGTCTTGCTTTTTAATATATATTCCTTTGGTGTTTCGGCACCTGCCAGGTTCTTTACAAAATAATCCCAGCGGCGGCGCATCATGTAGTATGAGTTTTGACCATAACCGTGAGCGTTGTTCGGGAATACCACCAGGTCATAATCTTTGTTGGCTTTTTCTAAAGCTTCAATTACCAGCAAGGTATTGTATGGAGGCACGTTATCGTCCATCAAACCATGGGCAAGCATGAGCTTACCTTTCAGGTTTTTAGCATAGTTTTGGTTGGCCTGGGCTTCGTAGTTGGATACACCATCAGCCTGTGGGATTAACAAACCAATATAACGTTCGCCCCAATCGTCCTCATAGTTACGGTTATCATGGTTGCCCGACTCGGATATACCCACCTTGAAAAAGTCAGGAAAACGGAACATGGCCGCGGCAGTCGCGAAACCACCACCCGAGTGTCCCCAGATACCTGCTTTATTGATATCGATATAAGGATATTTCTGTGCCAATTGCTGCATGGCGGTAACCTGATCGGGCAGGGTATTTTCAGACATGTGGCCATAGTTCATATCATGATAGCTTTTTGAACGCAGCGGGTTACTGGTGCCTTCTATCTGTACTACTACAAAGCCCAGCTCGGCCAGCGCCTGGCAATCGCCATGGGCCGACGCAAATGACCAGCTACCCACGCTACCACCTTGCGGACCTGGATAGATATTATTGATAATCGGATATTTCTTATTAGGATCAAGCTGTGTTGGCACATACATTAAACCGTAAATATCGGTTTGGCCGTCATGCGCCTTAAGTGTTACCGGGATCGGAGCTTTCCAACCCGAAGCCTGCAATCTGCTGATATCTGTTTTTTCCAGCGTGCTGATCAGCTTGCCGTTCAGATCACGCAGCACAGTTACCGGCGGCACATCGGCTTTTGAATAGCTATCTATAAAATAATTCTCTCCCGGCGACAGGGTAATTTGGTGGTTGCCTTCTCCCGGGCTTAACAAGGTAAGTCCCTTTCCATTAAAGCCTACTTTGTACAGATGGCTAAAATAGGGGTTGCCCGGCTCACGGCCATCGGCCAGGAAATAGATCAGACGGTTTTTCTCGTCTACTTTCAGCAGTTCGGTCACCGCCCAATCACCTTTGGTGATCTGGTTTTTAACCTTGCCTGTGAGGGCGTCATATAAATACAAATGTCCCCAGTTATCACGTTCCGAAAACCAGATGATCTCATTGGTTTTAGCCAGGTATCGCCAATTAATAGTCCCCTGGCCCGACTCATATTGCGTAGCTACGGTTTCTTCAAAAACCTCTTTTACGGTACCCGTAGCAGCATCGGCAATACGGAATTTCTCTTGTTTGTGATCGCGTGAGGTAGATACAAAAGCCAGTTTAGAGGCATCGGTAGTCCAGTCCACATCGTCAAAAGTACCGCTGCTGGCAATATCATCGCTCAGGGTAGCGCGGTGCGGATCGGGAGCGACCTGTATATTGATCACTTTGGGTTCATCTACATTAATGATCACCCGGGTTATCATTGCGATTTCCTTATCGCCCGGCAGCGGGTATTTCCAGGATTTTAGTGTAGGATGACCAACATTGGTACTCACCAAATACATATCACCTACATTACGCTGATCCTGCTTAAAGGTGGCTATCTTTTTAGAGTCGGGCGACCACCGTACGATAGGCCCGTCTGATGATTTCCAGCCAGCATTATCGGTAGCGTAACCGAAATCTTTTATCCCATCAGCTGTTAATTGGGTTTCCTTCCCGGTTTTAATATTACGCACCCAAAGATTGTAATCCTTGATGTAAGCCACCAGGCTGCCATCCGGCGAAGCCACTTCATCACCGCCGCCTCGTCTGCGGGAATGCGCGGCGCTTTGGCCAACCATAGCATTATCCGGTGTGCACTGATAGCTTTGCAGATCACATTTCCATGATTTCCCATCGGCGCTAATGGAGATCGATCTCAGATCGTCCGAAAAACTGAAGGTACGAAACGGTAACTTGTTAGCTTCGTAGGTTTTGCCGGTGGCCGTTGATATAGCGACTGCCAGTTTCTGCTGGTCAAAGGCTTGACCACGTGTTTTTTTAACAGGATCAACCAAAATAAATTCACTCCCCTGGGGTGTTAATACCCGGTACCAGAACTTATCGCCAGGTAGCCAGTTGGGGCTTACCCTGCCGTGATCAACCAATTGCTCGGTATTATAGCTCAGGAAACTTTCGGCATGGGCATAATCCTTATCGGTTAAAGTGTTGCTTTGCTGTGCATTTGCTGTCCAAACAAATGCCATAGCGGTTACTGATAATAAATATTTATTCATACGCTGTTGAACAGGATTAATTTTAAATCAGGATGCAAATTAATGCTTTTTACTGAAGCTATTGGTTTGGCGCTGTAACTTTTGTGAGTGAATTATCAAACCGGGAAACAGCGGTTATCTCCCCGCTATCCGCAATACTCAAACCGGCATCAGGGAAGTCGGTTTCCGTCAGCATCCGAATACGGCGCATGGCCTGGTTCAAGGTATCCCTCACTAAACCTTTATCATGCGCCTGTTTAAATGAAATAATGCGACCGCTTAAAAATTCGCCTTTTTTATTTACGTAAACTTTAAGCAGGGGGGCCATACCACAAATACCACTTACACTTACACATTTATAGGTACAAAAATTTCCAAGACTGTAGGCTATCAAACGGTTCTTATACATTTCCATAGCCCGGCTCACGTGGGGGCCGTTACCAAATATCAGGTCGGCGCCGGCGTCAATGGCATTGTGGGCAAAGGCATGTACATCGCCACGTTTTTCGCCGATGAAAGATTCTACCGCGAAAGGCACGTGTTCAAAATCAACACCCTCACCGCCACCATGAAATGATACGATAACAATATCACTGCGCTGCTTTAAGTCGCTGATAATGCGCGCAGCTCCTTTCAGGTCATGTATGGACACTGTATTGGCATTAGGGGCAAAGGAGCAAAAACCATAGCGTACACCATTCACTTCAAACACTGTTGAAGGTTTAATCAGCAAACCGGCATAGTTTATACCAAGGCTGTCCAATGTTTTTGTAGTGCTTTTACGCCCGTGAGCGTCAAAATCATTGATGTGGTTATTGGCCAGGCTCAATAAATTAAAACCGGCATTTTTTAAAACCGATGCATACTGTGTAGGCATCCGGAACAAATAAGCTTTGCTTTTTTGATGAAGTTTGAAATGCGCGGGGCCGCCGGTATCAACCAGTGCGCCCTCCAGGTTACCAAATACCACATCTGTATTTTTTAATTCGGCGACAGCGGCTCTAAAACTGTTGCGGCCGCTATCAGGAGGCAAGGTGGTACTATCCGGGTATGAGGTTCCCAGCATGATATCGCCTACGGCGGCAATACAAAGGGAGTCGCGCTGTACGGGTGTTATCTGGGGTGGTAAAACTTTGGCGGGATGATGTTTTTTGTGCTTAACAACCGGCTGCCTGTTTTGGGCCGGGCTTTCGCAGGCCTGCAAAAACAATAATAAGCAAGCTGTTAAAAGCAAGATCTGTAACCTTATAGCAAAAAAAAATCCCATCATGTTCATGAAGGGACTAAATTAGTTATTTAATTAAATTTCTTTAATTATTCTTATCGTCGTCGGTTTCGGTAGCCGATCCGGTAAATTCATTTTTGAACGAAGCCAGCAAACGACCGCCTTTGTAAAAATAACGGCTGTAATAATTGTCATCCAGGCTGCTGATGGCTACCCCTCTTGACGAAGCATGAGCAAATTTGTTGTTACCCAAATAAATACCTACATGTGATATACGGCGGCTGTGGATCTTAAAAAACACCAGGTCGCCCTCTTTCAGATCATCGCGGCCAACAGGGTTTACCATGCTGAAAATATCGCGTGAGCTTCTTTTAATATCCAGGTTAAAAACCTCGCTGTATAATTCTTTAGTGAATGCGGAGCAATCGATCCCTCTTCTTGATTCACCTCCGAAATGGTAAGGGGTACCTATCCAATCGTAAACAAAGTGAAAAAGTTTCATGTTTGAGGTGGCGGATAACGCGACACCCATGATCTGTGATAAATAAGTTTTAGCTAAACTTTCCTGCTCATCAGGAGCCTTGTCGGCAGTGGTGTTCGGAGTACTTGCGGTTTGAGCTTGTGAAGCCAAAACGCTGAAAAGTAGTACTATAGCAAGAGTAATTTTCTTCATTTAACGCGTTAGTTTGTTGTTAGGGTCAACAAATTGTTTATTAAATCAGACACTTATGTCCACCAGTGGCTACAAAACTATCTATATTTTTTAAAATTGCAAATAAATGGCACTTTTTTTTCAAAAAATATAAATAAATTATCTATACTAAAAGTCTTATCAACCAAAGCCCATCAGTATTACGCTTATGATACTTTTAAGGTTATCTTTTTTGCGCGTTTTTTTTCTTTTTTGTAAAAATTATATACCACAAACAACCTAAAAATGCTTAAAAACACTGTTAAACCGCATTATCGTGTCAAAAAGGCTTCGGCAATATCACCATATCGCCATATAATGTTTGGTTAAACTCATAAAACGCGGTCAAGGCTGCTCATTTATAGCCCTTTCTTAAAATAAAAGATAAAACATCACAACAAATTCATTGCAGTTTCGATATTTTCACGGATATATTTAGATTTGCGCTTTACTCCAAGATTATTGATTGTTTTAATTACATGAGTTCAATCGAAATTAATAAAGACACTTACCTGATGTGGTACGAACAAATGCTGTTAATGCGTAAGTTCGAAGAAAAAGCAGGACAGTTATACGGACAACAGAAAATCAGGGGCTTTTGCCACCTGTATATTGGGCAGGAGGCTGTATTAGCCGGAGCTATGTCTGTAATTAAACAGGAAGACAGCATGATCACCGCTTACCGCGACCACGCACATGCGCTTGCCAAAGGTGTAACCCCTAATGCGGTAATGGCCGAGTTATATGGCAAAGCTACCGGATGCTCAAAAGGCAAAGGTGGTTCTATGCACATGTTTGACAAGGAAAAGCACTTTTATGGCGGCCACGGTATCGTAGGCGGCCAGGTACCTCTGGGTGCGGGCATTGCTTTCGCCGAAAAATATAAAGGTACCGAGTTTGTGAACATTGCCTATATGGGCGATGGTGCTGTACGCCAGGGTGCATTAACCGAAACCTTTAACATGGCTGCTTTATGGCAATTACCGGTAATTTTTGTTTGCGAAAACAACGGTTACGCCATGGGTACTTCTGTTGAACGTACTACTATCCAAACAGATATTTATAAATTAGGCTTACCTTACGGTATACCATCATCAGCTGTTGACGGCATGGACCCAGCTGCGGTACACGTAGCTATGGACGAAGCCGTTCAGCGTGCCCGTCGTGGTGAAGGACCAACCTTTTTGGAAATGCGTACCTATCGCTATAAAGGTCACTCCATGTCTGATCCTCAAAAATACCGTACTAAAGAAGAATTGGAAAGCTACAAGGCCAAAGACCCTATCGAAACAACTAAACAAATTATAGTTGAGAAAGGTTATGCTGATGAGAAATGGTTTGAAGAGATCGATGCCAAGATAAAAGACCTGGTTGACGAATCAGTTAAGTTTTCTGAAGAATCACCATGGCCGGAAGCTTCTGAGCTATACACCGATGTTTATGTTCAGGCTGATTATCCATACATCAGAGACTAATCCTATATTTATATTAAACTTATTCTATTAAATAGTATATGGCCGAAGTAGTTAAAATGCCTAAAATGAGCGATACCATGACCGAAGGGGTATTGGCGAAATGGCATAAAAAAGTTGGCGATAAGGTAAAATCCGGCGATGTATTGGCCGAGATTGAAACCGATAAAGCTACCATGGATTTTGAATCGTACCAGGACGGCACCCTTTTATATATAGGTGTTGAGGAAGGCAGCGCTGTTCCGGTTGATGCTGTTATTGCCGTTTTAGGTAAAGAAGGCGAAGATTACAAAGCCGTACTTGCTCAGGATGGTGGTGCTGAAAAGAAAGAAGAAAAACCCGCTGAAGCTGCTGCCCCCGCAAAAGCTGAAGACAAACAACCAGCACCGGTTGCAGCTGCTGCACCAAAGGTTGATCTGTCGAGCATACCGGCTACAGTAATACGTATGCCTGCCCTTAGTGATACCATGACCGAGGGTGTTATTGAAAAATGGAACTTTAAAGTTGGCGATAAAGTAAAATCTGACGACTCACTGGCCGACGTAGCAACCGATAAGGCTACTATGGAAGTTGTGGGTTATGAAGCAGGTACGCTTTTATATATAGGCCCTAAAGAAGGCGAAGCCGCACCGGTTAATGGCATTATAGCCATTGTTGGTAAAGAAGGCACCGATATTACACCTTTATTACAGGATGCTGCAAGCGCACCCGCTGCTGCACCAGCCGCAGAAGCTGCTGCTCCTGAAGCTCAAACTTCAGCACCTGCCGCGCAGGAAGCTGCCGTTGCTTCATCTGCTGATGACAGCCGCGTTAAAGCATCACCACTTGCCCGTAAAATAGCAAAAGATAAAGGCATCAACCTGAATGATGTAAAAGGCAGCGCAGAAGGCGGCCGCATTATCAGGAAAGATGTGGAAGGATTTGTAGCTCCGGCTAAAACAGCCGCCCCAGCTCTAGCCAGCACCGAAGCCGCTGCTTCTGCTGCTCCGGCCAAAGCGCCTATCACTTTGCCAACTTATACCGGCGAAGAGAAATTTACCGAAAGGGCAGTTACACAAATGCGTAAAGCTATCAGCCGCCGCTTAAGCGAAAGCCTGTTTACCGCTCCGCATTTTTATGTAACCATGAGCATTGATATGGATCAGGCGATTGCCGCCCGTACCCGCATCAATGATATTGCCCCGGTTAAAATATCCTTTAATGATTTTGTAGTTAAAGCTGTTGCTGTTGCCTTAAAACAACACCCTGCTATTAACTCTTCATTCCTGGGCGATAAGATCCGTACCAATGAGCACGTACACATCGGTGTAGCCGTTGCGGTTGACGAAGGTTTGCTGGTACCGGTGGTTAAATTTGCCGATGGTAAATCATTAAGCCACATCTCTGTTGAAGTAAAAGAGTTTGCCGGTAAAGCAAAAGCTAAAAAACTACAACCTGCAGAAATGGAAGGCTCAACCTTCACCATATCAAACTTAGGTATGTTTGGTGTTGACGAGTTTACTGCCATTATTAATACACCAAATGCTTGTATCCTTGCTGTTAGCGGCATTCAACAGGTTCCGGTTGTTAAAAACGGCGCGGTAGTACCAGGCAACGTAATGAAAGTTACCTTAAGCTGTGACCACCGCGTGGTTGATGGCGCAACAGGTGCCGCGTTCCTGCAAACCCTAAAATCATTACTAGAAGAACCAGTAAGATTGTTAATATAATTCGGATTTCGGAATTTAGCATAAGAACAAAAAAAGCGCTGGGTTAACCCGGCGCTTTTTTTGTTTTACAAGAAAGCGCGTCATTGCGAGGTATGAAGACAACCGACCGAAGGGAGCTCATTAATACCTACTAAAACAAACACAGCATTAATAATTTCTATGCTGTACAGAGAGATTGCAAAAGTCAACAAGAACATAGGAGCATCTTTTCAAAATGACGCGTGTTCCTGACCTTTTTTTAAATCCCCAGATGCCCTATAATATTCCGAAGTTGTTGCGTATGCCTTTGCGCATGATAAACGGCCTGGTAAGCCCACTCCAGGCGGGTTAAGTAACCAATGGTAGGAAACTCCCAGAGTAAACAAGTATCTGTCAGGTCTTTTGTTTCCACCAGGTAGATCAGGCTGTTATATACTGTTCTGAGTTTTTTGATCAATATATCCCTGTCATAAAGTTTAGTCGCCGGCGTGATCGAAGGTGCCGATTTAAACTTAAGGTCGAAATCTAAAAACATGTCTTTCACATTTTGCACATATCTATCAGGCACCCTGTCGGTATCGCGGACAGGGCCACTCAATACCTCTACACTGCTCGAGATGGATAATATCATATGCTCTATCAATTCAGCGGCTGTCCAGCTACCCTCAAAAGGGATGCGGTTAACTTCACTTTGTTTAACGGGTTCAAATAAATTCAACTGCGCCTGTGCTACAGATCCTATCAGGACCGGCAAGGGTTGTACCAAAGCATTTTTTTGTTGTTCCATGATTTTTTCTTTCCTGATGATGTTCTTTGATAGTTCAAAGTTCGACACATTAGCCCGGATACGTAGGTGGCAATAAAGACAAATTCAGGGTGATTTGCGACAATAGTTCCTTCCAAAAGTGGGTTTACATGGTTTACACTTTTTACAGTATACATTTATTTAATGAATTGATAATCAATTCATTACTTTTTATTTTGTCATAAAAAACGGTTTACAGTGTAAGCCATATTTTTAGGATAAAAAAGTGTCACTTTTAATTCCCTCCCCACGGGAGGGTGATTGCCCATCATTAGACATTTGTTCAAAAGGGTGTCATGCTGAGCCCGTCGAAGCATGGTGGGCAAGCCTCTACGCTCGACCCTTCGACGGAGCTCAGGGTGACAGCCCCGCTTTTTGTGATGTTATCGACTTACAATGTCTAATCATGGGCTATTAGGGGCGCGATGGGCGGGTGTAATGGCAGGGAGGGGTTTCTACGCGCGATGATTAGTCTGTTCCATAAACTCCTTCCTCCCCTTCCCGAGCCCGTCGAAGCATGGTGGACAGGCATCTGCGCTCTACCCTTCGACAGAGCTCAGGGCGACACCCCTCCCTCGGCTTGCTATTTATTTTTACCCCGCAATCACGGGCGAATAACAATAAATCCGTTAACCTATTGTCAAATAACCACCTTCCTTTTACACTTTTTGCTTTTATTGTATATTCACACAAAAATTTACGTTATGACGCTTTATAGCTTTCTTCAGCATCTTCATTCCGGGTTCAGGTACATTGTAGTAGTGCTTGTTATTGTGGCAGCCTTGTTGGCACTTCTTGGCCTTACCGGTAAAAAACCTTATACCGAAGGGAACCGCAAGCTTAACCTGTTTGCCCTGATCTCGGTGCATACGCAGTTGCTCATCGGTATTGTGCTGTATTTTGTAAGCCCGTTTGTACAGTTTACTAAAGATACCATGAAAAACCCGGCTACCCGTTATTTTACTGTTGAGCACTGGGTTATGATGATTATTGCTATTGTACTGATCACTATAGGTCATAGCAAATCAAAAAAAGCAACTACTCCCGAAGAAAAGCACAAAGCCATTTTTGTATTCTATATACTCGGTTTGATCATTATTTCGAGCGGTATTCTATTAATTCCACGTGGCTAATAGGATTTAGCAAATAAATAATTTCAGAAAAAATTTGACAATTCAAATTTCTTTCTAAATTTGTGACCACGATGATTAAAAGCACTCATAAAAACAGCTGGTGGCACCAATTAAATTTGGCAGCCGGTTGCGTTTTTAGTCAGAGATAACTAATCAATTGTAAACCTAAATAGGAAACCCGGCGACCCCAATTCGCCGGGTTTTTTTGTTTAATACACTTTTTGAAAATAACATGAACAAATTTAAAATAACCACTACCCATAAAAAGCTACTTGCCGATACCACCACGCCTGTAAGCATTTACCTGCGCCTGCGCGATGTTTTCCCCAATTCGCTGCTGTTGGAGAGCTCCGATTATCACAGCCGCGAAAACAGCTTAAGCTATATTTGCTGTGAGCCTATTGCCGGCCTGGTATTAAACAACGGCATCCTCAAAAAAACATATCCCGATGGCAGCCAGGAAACCCAGGAAGCAGGGTCTTTTGACCTCATCGATCAGATCAACCAGTTTATAGCCAGTTTTGATACTGATGCCAATCCGGGTAAGATCATATCAAACGGCTTATTTGGTTATTTTACCCACGAGGCGGTGGAACATTTTGAAACCATCAAGCTTAAACAAAGCAACGATACCGCCCGGCAGATCCCGGTGATGCAGTACCATGTGTACCGCTACATCATCGCGATTGACCATTTTAAGAACGAACTCTACATTTTCCATAACCAGGCCGAAGGTGGCCCTACCAACGGCGGTATCGAAAAACTGGAATACCTCATCAAAAACAAAAACTTCCCCGAGTATAACTTCAAGAGCACAGATGCCGAGCAATCAAACCTCACCAACGAGGAATTTATTGCCATTGTGGAGAAGATGAAGCAGCATATTTACCGGGGCGATGTTTTCCAGATCGTACCATCAAGAGCTTTTTCCCGCACTTTCCAGGGCGATGAGTTTAATGTTTACCGTGCTCTGCGCTCTATCAATCCCTCACCTTACCTGTTTTATTTTGACTTTGGCGACTTCCGCATTTTTGGTTCATCGCCCGAGGCGCAGATCACCATCAAGGACAATGTGGCCAGTATATTCCCTATCGCGGGTACCTTTAAACGCAGCGGCGATGATATAAAAGATGCCGAAATAGCCCGCAACCTCGAGAACGACCCCAAAGAGTCGGCCGAGCATGTGATGCTGGTTGATTTGGCCCGTAACGATCTGAGTCGCCATTGCGAACAGGTACATGTTAAAGCTTTCAAGGAGGTGCAATACTATTCGCACCTGATCCACCTGGTATCGCACGTAAGCGGCAAATTGCTGCCGGGCGTGTCATCGTTTAAGATTGTGGGCGATACCTACCCTGCCGGAACACTGAGCGGCGCGCCAAAATACCGGGCCATGAAAATCATCGACGAGAACGAAAAAGCCAAACGCAGCTTTTACAGCGGCGCCATCGGCTACCTGGGTTTCAACGGCGATTTTAATCATGCCATTATGATCCGTTCGTTCCTCAGCAAAAACAATACGCTGCATTACCAGGCCGGCGCGGGCATTGTAGCAGGATCAATAGCCGAAAGTGAGCTGAGGGAAGTAGATACCAAAATATCGGCACTAAGAAGGGCTGTAGAACTGGCGGAGGAACTGTAACTCATTTCGGAATTCGGACTTTCGATTTTTCACATTTGTTTATATTCAATAGTGTTCAAGAGAGCTTCGCAGTTTCGGATTTCGTGTTTAGAATTTAGAATTTAAGAAAATGAACAAGATATTAATAATTGACAATTACGATTCCTTTACCTATAACCTGGTGCATTTGGTTAATGAACTTGGCCTGCAATGCGAGGTTTGGAGGAACGATAAATTTGCCATTGGCGATGTGGACGCTTTTGATAAGATCATCCTTTCGCCGGGACCGGGGATACCATCAGAAGCCGGCTTGCTGCTGGAGGTGATCGAAAAATACGCCCCTACCAAAAGCATCTTCGGCGTTTGCCTGGGCCAACAGGCCATTGCCGAGGTATTTGGCGGCAGCTTATACAACCTGAGTCAGCCGATGCACGGGATAGCCACACCTATTAAGGTAACCGACAGGCAGGAGGAGCTTTTTAAAGGCCTGCCAGACAGCTTTAAGGTTGGGCGCTATCATTCATGGGTGGTGAGCAACAAAGATCTGCCACAGACGCTGCAAATAACCGCTATTGACGAGGAGGATAACTCCATTATGGCACTGGCCCACCGCGAATATGATGTACGGGGAGTACAATTTCACCCGGAATCCATACTCACCGAGTACGGCAAGGAAATGATGCATAACTGGTTGAGTTAATACAACCGGCAAAAATGATAACTTTGCGTTAACACAAATAAAAAGGATGTCATCCTGAGCTTGTCGAAGGAGCGCGCGTAGGGCCAACCCACCATGCTTCGACAGGCTCAGCATGACAGCCATTGCTTTTACCTCATGAACATACTTGATAAAATAGTTGCCAATAAAAAAAAGGAAGTAGCATCTGCTAAAAAACGCGTTTCCTATGTTGAACTGGAAGAGTCGGAATATTTTCATCGCGATACTTACTCCTTCAAAGAGTTTTTACTGGATCCGGAACGCAGCGGTATTATTGCCGAATTTAAGCGCAAATCGCCCTCTAAAGGTATTATTAATGATAAGGTAAGAGTTAGCGCCGTTACCAATGGTTATGCTAGCGCGGGCGCCTCGGCCCTGTCTGTTTTAACCGACCGCAACTTTTTTATGGGCCGCAAAGCCGACCTGGTAAAGGCCCGTTCGGTCAACAATATCCCTATCCTGCGTAAGGATTTTATGATAGACGAGTACCAGGTGATCGAGGCTAAATCATTAGGCGCCGATATTATTTTGCTGATAGCCGCCATACTGACCCCTGCCGAAATTGATACTATGGCCACACTGGCCAAAAGCATAGGTTTAAACGTACTGCTGGAGGTACATAACCTGGAAGAACTGGAACGCAGCATCCACCCCAAACTGGATGCTATTGGCGTAAATAACCGCAATCTGGCCGATTTTACCGTATCCGTAGAAACTTCATACCAACTGGCCAAACATATCCCGGCAGAGTTTATGAAAATATCCGAGAGCGCCATCAGCGATCCGGAAACTATCCGTCATTTGAAACTGGCTGGCTTCAATGGGTTCCTGATCGGTGAAACTTTTATGAAACAGGCCGACCCGGCCCAGGCCATGCGCGATTTTGTAGCTCAGTTATAACAGGTCCGGAAAGACTTTTTAAACCTTAAATTTTAACAATTTTCCGCTTAAAATCGGGAGAAAATGGGTCGAAAATCAATTGAAAAACATTCAGTTTAGCACTTTTAACAAATTCCAACGCGGTTTTGATGCGTTTTGAATGCTTTAAAAAGTATTTATCAACTTAAGTCATGCCGAACTTGTTTTGGCACCCCATCAGCAAGGCGTGGAACATGATGGTAACCTCTCTTGAGAGATCCTGATCCGCCAAACGGCGGACAGGATGACTTATCAAATTATATCAGCCTAGCCAATCATGTCATTGCGAGCGATAGCGCGGCAATCTCTTCGCTTGCATATTGAACGCGAGGAGATTGCTTCGTCGTTCCTCCTCGCAATGACATGTGGTTTTATTTTATCTTTAAGAAATCAACAGATAGGTTTCAGCAGGCTTATAATTAGCTTCAAAAACCATTTTTAGTTAAAAAATCATGCCTTTTACATTTGCACACCCAGCCCTGGTTTTGCCATTGAAGTATCTCCCGAAGAGGTGGATATCCATGACCGGCCTGGTGATCGGAAGCATGACGCCCGATTTTGAATACTTTTTCAGGATGCGGGTACGAAGTATTTATAGCCATACCCCGCCCGGTTTGTTTTGGTTTGATTTGCCTGTCGGGATATTACTGGTTTTGATCTACAATAAAATAGTAAAAGACAAGCTGATCGATCATCTGCCTGTTCAGCTTAACCAACGGCTTTCTCAATTTAAAGGCAACCCGGAAAGCTTATCTTCCCCGGCATATATCGCAATAACTGTGCTTTCGATCTTCGCTGGCAGTGCCTCTCATTTATTATGGGATGGCTTTACCCATCCTACTGGCTATTTTGTTACCACCATCCCGACTCTAACACATATGACCCATATCGGGGGGCACCAGTTTTACGTATATAAGTTAGCGCAGCATGCCAGCACGTTATTGGGTGGGATAGCTATTTTATGGGCATTAATGAGTATATCAAAAGGCATAAACACGCAGGTTACAAACATTTCTGCTTACTGGGCGAAGGTGGCTGCAATCGCCCTTGTTGTAACGGCCATTAGGTTAGTATGCGGATTAAACTATCATGAGTTCGGCAACCTGGTGGTTACCGGCATCGCGGGTATGTTTATTGGATTGATGGTTATATCGGTGAGCTGATCCATCCTCCCGATGTAAGTAATAGCCCGCCATCGACTCACCCCGTCTGCGCTTCGCTGGACCACCCTCCGGCTGCGCTGCAAAGAGGGTAAAAACTTTCAATCGATATTTCTTCTTTGTCAGCAGAACAGCTTCGGATGAAAGCAGGCAGAACATGGTGGATTGTGTACTGGCAGGGGCATTAGCAAACCTTGCCGAAGTATGGAATTGAGCGAACGGAGTTGGGATAAGGTTTAGCAGCCCGTGGTTCTGACTGTTTTGCAGGGTAAAGGCCTTGTGCGCAAAGAAGCATTTCTGGTGACTTGATCTTTTGGTTACTTTTGTATCAAGACAAAAGTAACAGCCTTAGCGGCAATTGAGCGCTCTACGATAGGCTTATTCTCCCTGTATAGCATGCGATTGCTTCGTCGTTCCTCCTCGCAATGACATAATAATTAACGCAGCAATCCCCCCTGTCGGTTTTGTTCTATTTTCCCATTCCATGACCTTATAATTTTGATAAAAAATTAAACACCATGAAAAATCAGGGAAACACTAAAAAACAAATATTGGTACTGGGTGGTACCGGAAAAACCGGCAGCCGCGTTGTGAGCAAACTGCAGCAAATGGACTGGCCTGTACGTATTGGCAGCCGTAATGCAACCATACCTTTCGATTGGAACGATCAAGGCACCTGGCCAGCCGCATTGCAGGGCATCGATTCCGTTTATATCTCTTACCAACCCGATCTGGCCGTTCCCGGGGCAACAGACACTATCCGCGAGCTGGCCAACTTAGCTATAGCAAAAGGGGTTACCCACCTGGTGCTGCTATCGGGCCGGGGCGAGGAAGAAGCGCAGGCCTGCGAAAAGATCGTGATGAATGCCGGCACCAACTGGACCATTTTACGCGCCAGCTGGTTTAACCAGAATTTTAACGAGGGCTACTTGCTTGACCCGATTCTGTATGGACAGGTTGACTTACCCGTGGGCGATGTACCCGAGCCTTTTGTTGATGTGGATGATATTGCCGATGTAGCCGTGGCGGCATTAACCCAGGATGGCCATGCCGGGCAATTGTATGAGTTAACCGGTCCTCGCCTGCTGACATTCCGCGAGGCCATACAGGAGATAGCGGCAGCCCTTAACCGTCCGGTTCAATATCAACAAATTTCGATGGATGATTATAAGGCCATGATGCAGGAGTACCAGATACCTGATGATTATATATGGCTGATCAGCTACCTGTTCACGGAGGTACTGGATGGTCGTAATGCCAGCCTCACCGATGGTGTGCAGCGAGCCCTGGGCCGTAAGCCCACAGATTTTTCGGAATATATCCGCAAGGCCATTGCCGCCGGAGCATGGCAAGTAACCGCGTAACTCTATTCAAAACAGGGTGTCACCCTGAGCTTGTCGAAGGGGCGAGCGCAGAGGCCTACCCGCCATGCTTCGACGGGGCTCAGCATGACATGTCCCCTCATGTCATTGCGAGGAGGAACGACGAGGCAATCTCGTAGCTATTCCTATCCATGAGAACACGAGGAGATTGCTTCGTACCTCGCAATGACATATCTTATAATTTAAAAACTTACGAAATTTTAAAAACTTCGTAAGTTTCATATCCGCTGCATGGGTACTATTTTTTTACCGGGTAAAGCGATTCGATAGCCACCACATCACTTGCTGTAAACGGCCGATCGGTGCCATCGCTGCAGGCCAGCATCCATGATCCGGGTTCGCCTCCTATGGGGGTTCCTGGGATATAAAAAGCAAGGCCGCCTTCGTCAATTGGCGCTTTAAAGAATGCCTGCAATATCCCTATCCATGAAGAAGTATCATAACCACAGCTAAATGCCCTGTTTTGGTAATCGGTATGCCTGAAACCAATAGCGTGCCCAATTTCATGAGCAATAACGGTAGTCAGCTCGCCTTTATCCTGAAAACTCTTCGTGTATCTGGAACTGTTAAGCGCAATAGGCGTTGCCGGTCTGCCATCCATCCCCGGAAAGCCTGACGACTGGCCCAGGATATTCGGATCGCCAAACTGCTGCCCGGTGATCAATATATCCTCCTGAGTGGTTGAGGCCGAATCCAATAGCGTAAACGTCAATGTTAAACCCAGATCGTTATACCGTTTTATGGCGTTCTTAGCCGCCGTGGTAAATACCTGCTGCGACGCGCCCGCGCTCACCTTCACCTTAATGGCATTGGTTAAGCCGGTAACAATAAACAAGGTGCGGTATTGCTCCGTTACAGGTTTCTTGAATACGATCTCGCTCACATGCTGGCTCTGAAAATCGAGATCGGCCTGTTTCAGTAAAATGTCGCCTTCCACAATAAAGCCATCTTTAACCCGCACCGCATTAACCGGCGAAAATCCGGCTTTAGCAATACTTAACTGCTCGTCCTGGGTAAGTGCTGTGTTGGCAACCTGTGGCTCGACGGGGGTACTACTCTTTTTACAGCCAAGGGCCACCGTGATCGTTAATAAGAGCGCAAGGATGATCGTTTTTTGATTTAGTAATGATTTGTTTTTCATTTTTAGTCGGTAAATAATAATTCGTTATGGTAAATGAACAATTGCTTATAGAGCAATAAACATAACCATTTTTATTACACGTATTTAAAAATGCACAAATTGAATAAACATTAGTAACTAATAGTTAATTATGCCATCCGGGAGAATCAGTTATGTTGCGCGGTTTATAAACAAACCATGATCGCTATCCTCAATTTATCAAACACAATTATTTATATATTTATATCAACACTACACCTATGGAAACAACAAAAGTAATTGGACAAACCAAGGACGCCGGCTTTGAGGTCGGTGTCAGAAAAACGTTCCCGGTTTCTGTTGAACAGGCCTGGGATTTTCTGTTTTCGGACCAGGGATTTTCTATCTGGCTCGGTGGGATAAAGCCCGATGCGTTTGACATCAACCAAAACTACAAAACGGAGGAAGGCACAGAAGGAAAACTAACCATTTTTAAACCGTACTCGCACACCCGGTTAACCTGGCGAAAAAGGAATTGGGACAATACATCAACTCTCCAGCTCCGGGTGATCAATGCCAAAGGCAAGGCAACCGTAAGCTTTCACCAGGAAAAACTCCAGGGCAGCAAGCAACGCGATGAAATGAAAGCCCATTGGGATAAGGTGATAGCGCAAATAGGTACCTATCTGAATTAAGCGACGGAAGTCAGACGAGTATCGACTCACTCCGACGTCGCTGCGCTCGTCACCCCTCTATCCGCTTCGCGCATAGAGGGGCTTTCTTTCTTTTTCTTTACCCTCTTTCCGCCGCAAGCGAAGAGAGGGTGGTCCAGCGAAGCGCAGACCGGGTGAGTCTACTCTGCGATTGCTCTTACGCGCAACGTTAGAATTGCTTTCAAAGAATAAATTCAAACAGGTTAAACTATCTTCGCGATTTATTATCATATGTGATATAATGGATGTGTTACTGGCATCCATTCTTTATATACCCAGATCCTGCACTATGAAACTTAAACCCCTGTTTTTGTTACTTCTCTTACTAAGTACTACCCTGTTTTGCAAAGCCCAGATATTTAGCGGCGGCCGGGAATTGAGTGTAAAACCTATCGACATTAATAACGAGCAGATCATCCTGTTCCTTTTACTCAACGGCAATATTTCTGTTGAGAATAATTTAAACGGCAAAGCGCTCTACCGCGATCAGTTTGACGGCTTTGACAATACCGGTAAATTAAAATCCATCGGCAATACTGTTTTTACGTATTACGACCGCTTTGACTGGGAGGAGAATTTTGGTAAGATCAAATCTATCGGTAAAACACAGATCACTTATTATGACCGCTTTGACTGGGAAGAGAATAAAGGCAAGCTTAAAACCGTGGGTGGTGTTAAAATAACCTGGTACGACAGGTTTGACCGCACAGAACTTTTGGGTAAACTTAAATCGGTAGGCGATATGCCGGTAACTTATTATGACGCACCGGATGGTCGCAGCAAAGCCGGTAAGATCAAATCCATTGGCAATACCCTGTTTACCTATTACGACAGGTTTGACGGTGATGATAACCGGGGTAAACTTAAATCCATCGACAGCACCCGCATTACCTGGTATGGGCATCTTGATGCCGACCAGGAGATGGGCAAATTACGCTCAATAGGTCGCGCCAGGATCATCTATTTTGACAACTTTGATCCGGACGAAAGCAAAGGTAAGATTAAAGCCATTGCCGGTCCTTTTATTGATCCGGAGCACGAATTTTAAAGCGCAGGTTCATGGCGGCAATGGCCATAATAATAAGCGCTACGCCAGCCCATTGTATAGGTAGTACGCTTTCGTTAAGGATAAAGTGAGCAAATAAGATAGATACCGGGATCTCGACCGAGGAAACAATACTACCCAGCCCTATGCCGGTTTTGGGCAAACCTTTGGTAAACAGCAGCGGAGGTAGTATGGTACCAAACAGGGCCAGAAAAGCCCCCCATTTCCAGATCACCGAAAAGTTAAAGTGCTGTATCAGCTCCACGTTCCAGAAAATGGCGATGGCTATCAATCCGCCCAGCACCAGGTACATGCTCCGCTTTACACCCGGTAAATGCAGCGCTACTTTATTTGACGAATACATGGCCACCGTATAGCTCATGGCCGATAAAAGACCGAATATCAGGCCCCGCACATTAAACGCTACCCGGGTATCAAAAATATTGGTTGCCAGTAAAGTTCCGGCTATCACAATAAGCGCGGCGATGATCTTTCTACCTTCGGGTGCCTGCCGGGTAAGCACCCACTCCAGGATAATGCCCATCCAAACAGTTTGCATCAATAAAATAATACAAACAGATACCGGCAGGTACTGTACCGACAAATAATAAAAAGTGCTGGTGAGCCCCAGCGATGTACCGGCCAGCAGCATTTTCAGTTGCGGATTTTTGTCGCCCGCCGGTGTTGCTTCCTTTTGTTTTTTGCCAAACAGGCCCATGATCAGCAAAACCACAAAGCCAATAAAAAATTGCGAAAAGGTGATCTCACCGGTATGGTAACCCTCGCCGTGCGCCACTTTTACAAAGGTGGCCAATACCCCATAACTTGCCGCGCCCAGCGCCACCAATAATATCCCCCTTAGCTTTTCCATAGTGTTTTGTCGTGGGCGCAAAGGTCAGCCAAAGGCACGACAAAAAACGTTTACAAATGTTGATATTTCAGGAATATTGCTTTTTAATGAAATGGGGATGCTGATTAAAAACGCGTCATTGCGAGGTACGAAGCAATCCCTACAGAGGCAGGTCGGTCATTCAAGGTTTAAACTGTTCTATTTGCTCTGTGTAGTATAGAGATTGCTTCGTACCTCGCAATGACGTTCGGAAAAACCTTTCCACAATCTATTACCCCCCTTTTCCTTAATCTGTATCAGTATTACCCGGTTCTGTATAAATTATCCCGGGCGGGCCCCAATACCTTTGTTGTATAAATTAATTCAAAAAACAAAAGCAATGTCAAAGACAATTTTTATAACCGGAGCTTCCCGTGGATTTGGAAAACTTTGGGCCGAAGCATTTTTAAAACGTGGCGATAAAGTAGTAGCCACCGCACGTAACCTGGACACCCTTGCCGACCTGGTAAGCACTTATGGCGACGCCATATTACCTATACAATTGGATGTAAATAACCGCGAAGCCGACTTTGCAGCCATTAAACAGGCTAAACAACATTTTGGCACTATCGATGTGCTGATCAACAATGCCGGTTACGGCCTGTTTGGCGCCATTGAAGAAACCAGCGAGCAGGAAGCCCGCGAACAGATAGAAACCAACGTATTCGGCTTATTATGGCTTACCCAGGCTGCTATACCAGTAATGCGTGCACAAGGCCATGGCCATATTATACAGGTATCAAGCTTTTTGGGTCAAGTTACATTCCCTGTTTTAGGACTGTATAACGCATCCAAATTCGCAGTTGAGGGTCTAAGCGAAACCCTGGCTACCGAAGTAAAAGGATTTGGTATCAACGTGTCGTTAATTGAGCCAAACGGTTTTACAACAGACTGGAGCAGCGCCTCGGCCATACATACCCAATCAATGCCAGAGTATGATGCCCTCAAAGCAGCTTTTGCCGAAGGCTCGTCTGCTCCCGGCTTTTTTGGTGATCCCGAAGCAACATCAGCAGCAGTGCTTAAACTGGTTGATGCCGAAAACCCGCCATTGCGCCTTTTCCTGGGCAAAATAGCTTTACCTTATGTTAAACAGGTTTATGCAGATCGTATAGCAACCTGGGAAGCATGGCAGGATGTAGCCGTAGCAGCACACGGTAACTAAGCGTTGCTAATTTTACTTTTATCATACTAAATACCCCGGCATAATTCATACTTTTATTAGTGTGAATTATGCTTTAATTATTTCTGATCATGAAACATTATAAAAGCCTGGCCCAATTAAGCTATGATAACGGCTTTCCGCAGCCAGAAAATCCGCTACTTAACCTCATACACTGCAATAAAACCTGCAATATGGAGGAACAGGAATTTACCAGCGATTTTTACCAGATAGGATTTAAAAGATTGCTGTCGGGTACATTTGCCTACGGCCGAACCAAATATGATCATGATAATGGCACGCTCTCATTTGTAAAGCCCCGTCAGATCATCGAGTTTAAACACCTGAAGTTTGAGGAAGATGGTTTCCTAATATTGATACATGAAGACTACCTGAACGGGCATCCACTCCATAACGAAATCAAAAAGTATAATTATTTTGAATATGAAACCAATGAGGCCCTGTACCTTTCGCCAAAGGAAGAACAGATCATCTGGGGCTTGTTCAATGAAATTGAAACTGAATACAACAACAACCAGGACGAGTACAGTCGCGATATTATCCTTGGGCATATAGAATCTATCCTGAAATATTCACAGCGTTTTTATAAAAGGCAATTCATCAACCGCATCGAGGTAACCGGCAAAATGGCTTCCAGGTTCAATGACGCGCTTTCTGTATATTTTGAAAAAGGTTATTTGCTGGAAAAAGGCTTGCCTACTGTTAAATCAATGGCTGCCGAACTTAACCTTTCGCCAAGCTACCTGAGCGATCTCCTGAAACAGGAAACCGGCAAAACGGCTATGGAGCTGATTCACATTTACCTCATATCCGAAGCCAAAAACCTGCTCAAAGGATCAGATCATAATATTGCCGAAACGGCTTATACCCTGGGCTTTGATAACCTGCCCTATTTTTCGCGTTTATTTAAAAAAGAAGTGGGCATCAGTCCTGTTCAATTCAGGAAACAGATCATGAATTAATCTGCGGGTTGATTCAACAGTAAACGCTCTGGCCTGATGATTTTTCATGAAAACATGAGATAAGTTTTTTATTTTCACTCATGAATAAAATCCTTTTCTGTTTCCTGCTGCTCTTTTGTTCGGGCCTATCCATATCATTTGCGCAAACCAGCCAGGATAGCATTATATATATTGTTGACGGCAATCCGGTTATTGAAACCCCAAGTGACGATGATCAAATGCTTAACAGTGATGTTGATAAACTTGAGGTGGTTACCGATATATCAAAAATAAAAACAGCTGGTTATGCAGGTAAAGCAAACAAGATCATTTATGTGACTACCAAAGCATATCTCACGCGTACACCCCAGGAAAAATTGATTGTATCAACCAAAGCAATGGTCAGAAAAAATGGGGCGTGGCACTTAAAAGATGCCGCAACCCCATATTCAGGCCCTTTTATTGATTATTTTATGAATGGCCGTAAACAAGGCGAGGGTACCCTGAAAGATGGCCTTGTTGAAGGGGTAAGAACCGTTTATTATCCTAATGGCAACAAACGATATTTTTATACCTATACAAAGGGACACGAAAATGGCGACTCGGAGGAATATTTTATAACTGGCAAACTCAAGCAAAAAGGCACCTTTGTCAATGAAAAAGAAATTGGCCTGTGGCAGGATTTTTATTCAACCGGCAAATTAAAAAGACAATCAACTTTTGTAAATAACAAACAGGAAGTACCCAAAGAAGATACAAAATTTTATGTCCTTTTAGATAAAGCTTTAGTCTTAATGAAAGAGGAGGATTATGCTGGCGCGATTAAAAAGCTGGATGACGCGGCAAAATTAAATCCGGGTTATGCCGATCTGTATTTTTACCGGGGAACGGCCAAATTAGACAACTTTGATTTTGATAACTCCATAGCCGATTTAGATAAGGCCATTGAAATTGAACCCCTATACATGGAAGCCATCAGTAACCGGGCCTTTGCCAGGTTGCGGAAATATGAATTCAAAGACAGCCGCACAATCAGCAAAACAAAGGAAGTAACCATCCTTGCCGCTAAAGATAAAGTACCCATACCCAAGGAGGATCAGGATAAAATTTGTGCGGATCTGAACCTTGGTTATCAATTGGGCGACCATAAAGCCATGATCACCGATGCCATCAGCAGGTATTGCAAATAATACTATTCTAATCTATTATTGAACTGCATTTAAATTTAACCTAACATCATCAGCGTTAGCCTGATGATATCATCAAAAACAGCTTTTTCGGTAGTTGATTTTGCGGTTACCTGCATTCCCTTTACCGTGTTGGAGATGGATCGGGCAATTGCCCTGGTATCCTGCGCTTTACTGATCTCTCCATTTTCCTGCCCTTTTTTAATAACCCGGTAAAAGATATCTTCTACCTGTTGATCATTCCGGCAGATCATTTGTTTCACTACCTCATCATGCGGGGCAACCTCCACTTCGGCATTCACCATGAAACAGCCTTTTCGGCTATAGTCGCCCAGAAGTTCATCAGCAATAAATTCCAATATCTGTTTGATGATTTCTTTGGCAGGCAGGTCGCTGCCTGCAATCTGGGATATTTTAGCAGATGCTGTGCATTGATAACATTCCAGGGCTTTAATAAACAGGGTGTGCTTGTCGCCATAAGTATCATACAGGCTCGACCGGCTGATACCGAGCCCGTCAACAAGATCCTGCATAGACGTACCATTGTACCCCTTTAACCAGAAAAGGTCAACAGCCTTGTTCAGCACCTCATTTTCATCAAACTCTTTAGTCCTTGCCATAATCGCGAATAGCTTTGCCTAATAATTAAGCAAAGCTATTAAAAAGCTATTAACTTGAACGTCAGGAATCAAGAAACAAGAGACAAGAACCGAGAAAAAACTTGCTTTACCTTGAAAAAGCCCTTCAGAAAATGATTCTTGACTCTTGATTCTAATATCTTGACTCTAAGCCTTACCGTACACCGCCACCGGCCAGCAGGGTTTCGCCGGTTAACCAGCGAGACTCTTCCGAAGCCAGGAATACGGCTACCAGCGCTATATCTTCTGGTTGACCAATACGGCCCAGGGGTGCTGTGCGTTCTGTTTCGGCCTGAAAATCACTACCGATGAAGCCCGCGGTATGTGTGCCTTCGGTTTCTACCATACCTGGATTAATGGAGTTAACACGGATCTTTTTAGGACCTAATTCTTTTGACAATACATGGGTAATGGCATCAACCGCGCCTTTGGTAGCTGTATAAATAGAGCTGCCTATCGGAGCTATGCTGCTCACTACCGAACCAATATTGATGATGCTGCCACCGTCTGCATTAAAGCTTTTCAATGCGCCTTGTGTGGTAAGCAATAAGCCCAGTACGTTAGTGTCAAACTGATTGTGAAAATCTTCGGCACTAATTTCTTCAATAGCACCGAATTTATAAACGCCTGCATTGTTTACCAGGATATCAACCGCGCCAAAAGCTTTGGTAGTTTCCTCAAACAAACGGCTGATATCAGCTGCTTTTGAAACATCGCCCTGAACAGCTATAGCTTTACCGCCGTTACTCACAATTTCTTCTACCACTTTATCGGCACCAGCTTTTGCCGAAGCATAATTAACTACAACAGATGCTCCTGCTGCTGCCAGACTTTTGGCTATACCTGCACCAATACCTTTTGATGCCCCTGTTATAACCGCTACTTTATTTTCTAATTTTTTCATTTTAGGAATGATTAATTTTCTTATTTGGAATAATCGTTCCGCAAATATATATCATATCGGAACAAACGTTCCGTTTTGATCGCAATATTATGCTGGCATGACAAATGGCGTTTTTCCCTTAAGTTTTTGATGGAATAATATCACTGTAAGGGCCTAAGCGTTCGTGGGAAACACCGTTAGGCGGGGTAATTCAGCTTAGTCCATAAACAATAAAGCAGATGCTGATTTGAAGTATTCCAAATCAGCATCTGCTTTATTTTAAAACTGACAATAAATAAGTTGGCTATCCGGATTGATCAACCGATGATCATAATTTATTTACCTCTTTGATCGCGTTATTCAATACGGTAGATATAAAGGTGCCCCGCCGCCGATCTAAACTGGCAGTAACCAGGGTGTGAGGCGCGATAGGCGATGATAGCTTTTCAGCTGTTATTACGGGCAGCTGGTAATAGGCATTTTTTTCATTTTCCAGGTCGATTGTCCATTTCGCTTTTAAGTTTTTGCGGAATGTGTCACCTACATAGCGCGTAACCAGATCTAATAAGTCTTTATTTTCCTGTTTAAGAATGTCATCAGTCGATTCAAATTTTGTGAGCAGCCAGGCTTCTATCTCATTAATGGATTGCACAGAATAATCAAGATCTTTCCCGGTTTCCTTTTTAAAGAACGCCTCAAAAACATCTAATTTATCCGACATTAAAAACAACCACTCCTCAAAATCATTTGTAGTTGGCATTTTCAATATCATCATCAAAACTGAAAGAATGACTACCTAACTATTTTTTCCCTACCAGAAGTTCAGTAGATAGATCCCAGCCATAGTCATCCTCTATTAATACCTCAAATTCCGCATTATCTTTTTTAATAAAGTTAAAACGATAATATACTTCCTCTTTATCTGTATCAACCTCTTCTGGAGTGCCCACACAAACCTGAAAATGGAGCACATAACTCCCGGACTCAACTTTAAAAGTATGATCTGTGTTTAGCGGATAATATTTGCCTTTCTTTTGTTCTTCTTCTAAGTTAACCTCTGGGTTTTCATACAAAAAGATGGATTCTGCCACAGTACTTATGCAAAATTCATTTACATCGGTTATCTCAAAAGGAATTAAAGCAGAACGTTGAGCATTCTCATCCTGAACCACCGTTGTAGAACTGTCAATTAAAAAGTAGCTCCCGAAGCTACCATCAACCAAAGGGTCGAGTACGATGTAGTTTTTAGTCCATAGCATTCCAAACTCTACATTTTCATCGCCCCATTGTTCCAATTCCAAATCTTTCTTTATCGATCTAACTACTATTTGATTGTTAGATACTAAGGTGTTAATGTTAATCATATTAGGTTTTAATCTGTTATAATAATCTTCACAACTGTACCGTCAGGATAGTCAGACAATGCATTACCTATTGCGCTTCCTGCCCCCCTGTTATCACCAGGATTGATGTGCCTTACACTTGCTCCTTTTCCGCCTTCTTTAAACATAGCCATTGGCCATTCATCCCTATCTAAATTGGGCTTTGTTTTAACGCCTCTCAATGAGGTAGCTCTATTTGCCTTAGCCCCGTCCCTTTCAATTGTAACAACATTTGGCTTTCCTGAAGCTATTGCATCTTCAATGTGTTTGGCCGTTTCAGGATAATCGCTTTTGCTAATAGATACTTCAACAGTATGGGCTTCTCCCGTAACGTTTTTAACCTGCGCTTTGTTTGTATACCCATTATGTACCAGTACCCCATCCTCAGTAACAAAGTAATTCTCGTTATCTGCTACGTCAAAGTTATAAACTGTAGACACTTTACTGATAAGACCGATGTTTTTTATGGTTACTTTTCTACCGTCTATGAGCTCCAGTTCTTCGGCCGCGCTGATGTTTTGTATTTCGCGCCATTCGCCATTAACTAAAAACCGATGCTCTGGTGTAACCTGAAATATGGTGCCGTTGTCCAGCTCCAGCACAATCATGCTGAGAGTGGTACGGCGGTGTATCTGGGTAACCGGTTTCAATTCGCGTTGCCCGGTAGCTTCATTCATTGTCCATACCACCGAGCCAATGGCAATGGTTTCGATACCGACCAGGCCGTTACTGGTATGCACCTGTGTTCCTGCGGGGAAACAAACCAGCGAAGCTCCCTTGGCGGCAAAAATAGCCAGTACCAATTCCTGCCCACTGGCCAGCAGCTTATCGGTAGTGCTCATTTCTGGATTAGTCCAGATATCATATTGCCCTTTATAAGCGCCAAACATGCCCAAACCACGTAAACCCCGGCAAAGCCAGCTCATTTTGCCAAATAAAGTGGCCGGGTTAAACATATTCCCCATTTCGGCTTTGGCGACATTTAAAAACTCCGCACCGGCAGCCCGGAGGCCACTTGTTGCCGCGGTACCAGCCATGCTACCCATGCCGCGCCCAGCCAGGAAACCAAAAGCGAAATTGGCGATATGCCCCACATCATGCATGGTAGTGCTCATCATGGCCTCCCAAAAGGTTTCTTTAATGTCGATCATCACATTTTCGGCAGTACAACAAAGCTGACTTTGTTTTACTACCAAACCTTCATGACCATCAACGATCAAATTGGGTGATGGGTTTACCCATTGCCTGGAGCCGGCATTGCTTTTGCATTTCATGTAACCTATGCCAATGGCCAGCAGTAAAGCCCCTCCTATAATCGCGGCCAGTGCCCAGCCAGCAACAGGCACAGCCATTAATGCCAACGCAGCCACCAACAAACCGGCAATAGCGCCGGCCATAAAGGCCATGCTTCCTAAACATACGAAAACATTATCCTTCATGGTATCCCTGGTATTGGCTACCAAATTACCGCTGAAAATGGCAGTTCTACTTTTGTCCACTTTCATCTGCTTAAACATGGCGCCTTTAGGGCATACCAGGTAATGCTTTTCTGTTAACCACTGTAGATCCTCAGCCATAACTTTAAACGCTTTCAAGATTTAAGTATAAATCTGATTTATAATCATTATTCAGTTGCTCAAAAACCTTCATCTCGGCAGTTAGCAGGTTGTTATCATTATCCCTGGTGAAACTGGCTTGGGTGTAATGCTTAATATCGAATTCGGTTTGTCCGGTTACCTTAGAGAGCATATTTTTATCAATGCGGCCTTTATCATCTAAAGATGATTCTGTATTAACCACATAACCGCTATCCAGCTTCTCGGTAGTATAAGTTTGCTTCAACGGAACCATAAAACCAATGCCCATACGGTCGCGTTCCTGCCGTTGCTGTTCGTAGGTTACGTTATCTGGCCGGGCATTAAAAGCATATAAAAAAAGATGCATGAAATGGGTATTGGACAAATTTTCGATCAATTCCGGAGGGTTTGATAGTTCGCGATCCTTATTCCGGATAATTTCAAACGCCGCGATGGGATTGATTTGCATCAGCTCCTTTTTCAATTTATCCCATTTCGACCTGATCTCGGGCAAATTAAGCAAGCCCTTAATTGCTCCGCCGCTATTAATACACAGGTGCTGCCTGCTATATATATAAGCCAGTTTATTTACGTATTCAATCAACTGATAGGTGTTCGGATCGTAATATTCCGTTAGTTTAACATCATGCTCTTCCAGCACGTATTCCTGTAGTTCGGGCTTGGGTGCATGCTGGCCATAGCCCGAAAGAACATAGGTTCCGACGGTAGTGAAACTATCCATCATACTGAGCATTTTTACATTACCACGAACCGTGAGCTGATATTTATTTTCAAATACTTTTTCCATGAATTAAGAATTAACCCGAACAGGCTTGCCGTTAATCTCGGTCGTTGCACCGGTTATGTTTACATCTTTCCCATTGAACTTAGCCGATGTTTCGCCAACGATAGACATTTCATTTTTTGAAGAGATGGATAATTTGGTTTCAAATTCCATGCTCCCATTTTTACTTGGAGCACCATCGCCGGTTAATTTAAAATCCTCAGCGGCTCGGATCTCAATGTTCTTGGCTTGTATAATGATCTGATCCTTCGCCTTATCCATAATGATCATCACATTACCGGTTTGCAGCTTTACGTTATTGTCGGCAGTGGCTGTTATAGCGTTATTACCATCAATGAATACGTGGTTTAGCCCGGTTTTATCTTTCACGAGGATACCTCCGCCGTCATCCAACGAAATAGTATGCCCGCTTTTGGAGGTAAGACTTTTACTGTTATTGCTGGCGCTACCCCCACTGCTGTTTTTACCATGAAAAACACTACCCATCACAAACGGGCGGGCGATGTTTCCTTCTTCAAAGGCCACCACTACCTGGTCGCCTTTTTCGGGTATAAATACAAATCCGCGGTTTTTGCTAACCTGACCAGAGCTTCCGGCATCAGGTGTCATCACCCGCAGCCATTCGGTCACATCGTTGGATTGGCATTGCCATTTAAACTGAACTTTAATGCGACCTGTACCGTCGGGATCGGCATTGTCAATTACATTAGCCAATTGCATATCCGGGTTGGGTTTGACGGCCTCATTCACCGGTAGGCGTTCTGTATCGGCAGTTACACCTTCAAATGTATTCTGGTAATGGCCCACACCATCTACCTGGTGATAAACTGCCGTAACCAGGAACTTGCCAAAATCCTGCAGCTCAAAACTAGTGGCTCCGCGCATGCTGGTGCTTACATTCAATATCTTGCCTAAGCCTACCTGCGGGTTATCGCCATTGCCTACAATATTCACCAGTTCGGCTATTTGTGCCTTTTGCTCATTGTTCACAAAATCACTGATCTCCTTTTGGGAGTTTACCCGTACTTCCATCGGTCCATTGAAAACTTTGCTGAACACTTTGTTCGAGGCATCTATCGCATGCGATACGTCCGGGTTGCCTCCTGCACCACCTTGTGGTTCGGCTTTAAGTAGCTCATCCTGTTTGGGGTTATAGGCAAACTTGTTTTGTTTAAGCGGGGCTATCTGCATGGAGTATTGCAGACTGTGCAAATCGCGGCCGTAGATCAGCTTTACTTCTTCCAGTTTATCCGGTTTGCCGAAATTCAGTTTTTGACCGTCGTAATAAAACCACTCATAATACTCCGCCGAAAGCCGGTTGATAAAATCGTAATCGCTTTCGCGGTATTGGATGATATAATCAACTGGTGCCGTATTGGTGGGCTTGATGTTAAATTTCAGGTCGTTTTGGGGTGCATCCTGCGTGGCCAGTTGAATGATCGTTTTCAGATCTTTGTTCAGGTACGATCCCAGGTCGGGCCCGCGGTCTATCAGTATCCCCGGACTAAAACCGCTGATCAGGATATCGCCATGAAAACCGTGGCTTTGCGATAGCTCTACCTTAGTTATGATGCCGCTAAATATGTTTTCGCTCCCGCTGGCTACACCAAATTGTACTGTTATGTTTTTCCCGATAAAGTCTTTGGAGTTTTGCAGCGTTACCTGGTTATACTCCTCAACCTGGTCGTGGTTAAATCGTAACTGAAAGGTGTGGTGCTCGTTAAAACGCTGATCAAGGTTAAATGTTGAAAAGTGCGTTATCGCAGTGCCTTCTATGTTGATATCAACTATTAATTTCTTTTCCATAAATTCAGGTATGTAAGCCCAAGACTTATAATTTAATTAGCCAAAGGCGGAAATAATGTATGATTGCTTTTTGTTTTTTTAAAGCAAGTTTGTTTAAGATTTAGTTATCATTTTTTATTTGTTTTACAATGTTTTGATCAAAGTTGTTCTATTCATTTTTCACGTCATAAATTAGGATGCTTTAGCCCCGCGAAAACCACACATCGCCTATCTTACCTATCGAGCGGCTTTTATTAGTTGTTAAAGGTTTAAAATTCAGTTCCTGTTCGCTGGCCTTTAAAAAACTGACCAGTATCTCATGTTTTGCCGGATCGAACTTTCCGGAATCGAAGTTATAATTCGACAGATCCATCTTCTTGCCGTCCCGGAAATGAAAACTCATAGACACGGTACAATTTTTTGTTTGCAAATAATTAAAGCTATAAAAGCCCTCCAGATCTGTTTTCAGATAATGGTATAGCTTATCATTTACCTTAAAATCTATATGATCGTTGCTAAATGATATAACAACCCGTTTACTTAATCTTGAAAATATAAAAAGCATCAAACCAAAGCCTACCACAAGCCCAATAAGCTTACCACCGGCTATGCCCAGCTGTGTAAATACCGTAGCTATTCCAATAATAACCGGTCCGACTATTAAAAGGCCTATTATTATAAAAACGTAGGGTTTAATTAAAACAACTTTTTCAAATACAAACTCGTTATTCATGTAAATTTTATTGCGTTGCAGCCATAACACTTATTCCTTTACCCGGATCTTCCATTGCTTTGGCCAGTTCCTTTCTTGAATCTTCTGAAAAATAGGTTGCTATAAATGGGAAAAAGAAAACAATAAAACTTCCTGTTTTTACCGAACCAGAAATTGCTTCGTTAACGCTTTCTGTTTTAACCTCCTGCACATCTTCAACCATTTTCCCCAGATCACGCGGGCGTACCACTTTATTTCCGTCAACCGATCCTTTGATCATGCTATCGGGATATTTTCCATCACGTATATTTGATACAATTTCAATTGCCTTGGGATTTTTCCAAAGATCGCGCTGGTTAACGCCCTTCAGTGATTCCAGATCGCCGGATAAACTTTTGCTTAATTGATAGTTGTTGTAATTGTCTTTTATACCGGTAACATATCCTGAGGGACTGTACGTTAAAAGGTCGCCTAAATTGGCCGGATCATCTGGTAATGTATTTTGCGGATGTTTGACAAACTCAGGAATCAGTTCATTTTCGTCAGTTTCATTGACGGATTTGTACGATTCATTATCCTTCATGGAGTTATTCCGGATCACCGCTCTTTCACCATAAGTACCCCCTACAACGGCGGCGGTGCCGCCAACCATCCACGCGGCCATTTTTAAAAACCCAAGCTCCGTAAAGCCGTAAACGCTGCCAAGGCCTGCAAAAAATGAAACAGCAGCATCCAGATAAACCTCTTTATTGTTGTTTGATGATATTTCTCCGGCAATTTTTTGTGCTGTCGCGAGATCAAATACGGGTGTTAGCATTCCCCCTTTTTCGCATTTCAATATCGATTTTTGGGTAATAGCCTGAGCCCCGTCTATTTTCACGGTTGGGTGGCCGATATGCCAATCGCCTGCGCTTAAACCAGGTGTACATTTATTTTTCATTTGGGTGGCGTGGTATATCCCTATCCCAATAGCAATAGCACCTGCCGCCATAACCGCCCAGCCAATCGGCCCCGACAATATTAAGGCCGCGCCTAAAATTAACCCGGCACCCAAAGCAACGAAACTAAAAAAAGAGTGTTTCTCGGCCTTACAGGTAAACTGAACTTGAACGTTCTTGTCCTCTATGGTCATTAATGGGCGGGCATTACCGCTTTTATCGTATATGGTAGTTACCTTTGAACGCGTAATAATAAGCATTGATGGTCCGCTGCTTGTTTGAAAAGTGCAAACAGTATTAACCATATTTGGTATAAACGACTTGCTCATAACTTAACTTGTTTTAAACTACATTCGGTAGTTGTTTCGTAGTTATTTTTAACCCCTTCCGTTAACAGCGCCTTAGCTTCAGTTATCGCACCCGTTTGTTTGTCTATTTTCCTGGTAATATCATAGGCATAGAAATATTGGGTATAGCCATATTTAACAAAGGGTTTGTAATAGAAATCGTACTGATTTTCCATTTCATTTTCATCCAAACCATCCTTCACCAATTCGCCATGTGTATGAATGATGATCTGATTATCATCTTCAGACACCAGGTTATGTGTAAGCTCCACGGTAACCGGTATTTTTACAAAAATTTGCGAATTAAATTGGAGTATCTGACTGGGATCATCACTAACGTTCCGAAAATCATTGAATAAAATATGATAGAACATGACTTTATCATAGGTTTGCTTCAAATTCTCCTGATCCTTAAATTCAATATTGCCTGCATTGATCAGGTCGGATGCGCCCTTCTCGCTTTTTGCTTTTATATCGTTATAAAATTGGGTACGCGTTAGTTTGTCTTTAAAAACCTCCCATTTGTTATGAATTTCTTCTACGTTAAGTACTTCTGCTATTTCATTCCTGTTATTAAGTCTGAATTGCACATCTTCCTTAATGTATTCCAGATCCTTCATGGCATCAAGGGCAACCGTAAACTCAGCAGGCTGCATTTCATAAAAATAATCGGTTAAAGTAACCCCAACTATCGCAGGCTGATCGGGTTTTCTTTTAAACAGATATTCTTTTTTAGTGGTAGCATGGGAAATTACCTTATCCTCCACCCGGGTCACATTCAACTGATTACACCTGTATCTTAGCTGATCGGGCTGCTGGTTTTCGTCATCCTGACCTTTCGCTGCCTGATGCTGTAAAGTTTGGGGGTTTTCACTTACCAAACTTCCATCTTTATCAAAAAAACTAAACCTGCTGTTCGTCATAATTAATTAATATCTACCTCGCCGCCATGTATGGTATGCAAGCCTTTGGTAACCGATGAAATACTACTTTTTGCATCAATAGCAACAGTTTCAGTTGCCGATGTGGTGATGGCTTTACTGGTAGTACCAACACTTGTTGTTCCGTTTATGTTTATAACAACTCCTTTTAGGTCAATGGTGCCATCCTTATTCAATGTGAGCGAACTTTGGCCGGTTTTTATAGTAACCGTTTTATCAGATAGTAACGTAATCGACCCGTCATCATTTTTTACTTCAATAAAATTGGTGCCTGTTTTTTGAGTGATCACTTTGGCCGCCTGGGTTTGTACCGCACCTTGCTGTTCATGCACATGAAACATGTTGGCTTCAGAAGTAGCCAGGGCAAGTGAATGCACGCCATCATCAAAAGTTAAGTTACTACCACGCCTTGATGTCATTCCCTTAATATTGCTGTTGGTAAAGCCGCCGCTGTTTACATTATTGCTATGATAAACGCTTCCCATCACTACAGGCCGGGCAATGTTTCCTTCTTCAAAAGCTACAATAACCTGATCGCCTTTTTCGGGGACCACTAAAAAACCCCTATTTTTGCCGGTATCGCCGCTACCTGCGTTCGGGCTAACTACCCTCAGCCATTCGGTATCATCGTTCGACTGGCATTGCCATTTAAACTTTACTTTGATACGCCCCTGTTTATCCGGATCGTCATTATCAATTACATCGGCCAATTGCATATCCGGGTTAGGCTTGATGGCTTCATTCACCGACAGACGTTCGCTATTGGCAGTTACACCTTCAAATGTATTCTGGTAATGGCCTACCCCATCTACCTGGTGATAAACTGCCGTAACCAGGAACTTGCCAAAATCCTGCAGCTCAAAGCTAGTGGCTCCGCGCATGCTTGTGCTCACATTTAATATTTTGCCTAAGCCCACCTGCGGATTATCGCCATTGCCTACAATATTCACCAGTTCGGCTATCTGTGCCTTTTGCTCATTGTTTACAAAATCACTGATCTCTTTCTGCGAGTTTACCCGCACTTCCATCGGTCCATTGAAAACCTTACTGAACACTTTGTTCGAGGCATCTATCGCATGTGATACATCCGGGTTGCCTCCTGCACCACCTTGTGGTTCGGCTTTAAGTAGCTCATCCTGTTTGGGGTTATAGGCAAACTTGTTTTGTTTAAGCGGGGCTATCTGCATGGAGTATTGCAGACTGTGCAAATCGCGGCCATAAATCAGCTTTACTTCGTCCAGTTTATCCGGTTTGCCGAAATTCAGTTTTTGACCGTCGTAATAAAACCACTCATAATACTCCGCCGAAAGCCGGTTGATAAAATCGTAATCGCTTTCGCGGTATTGGATGATATAATCAACTGGTGCCGTATTGGTGGGCTTGATGTTAAATTTCAGATCGTTTTGGGGGGCATCCTGCGTGGCCAGTTGAATGATCGTTTTCAGATCCTTGTTCAGGTATGAGCCCAGGTCGGGTCCGCGGTCTATCAGTATCCCCGGACTAAAACCGCTGATCAGGATATCGCCATGAAAACCGTGGCTTTGCGATAGCTCTACCTTAGTTATGATACCGCTAAATATGTTTTCGCTCCCGCTGGCTACACCAAATTGTACTGTTATGTTTTTCCCGATAAAGTCTTTGGAGTTTTGCAGGGTTACCTGGTTATACTCTTCCACCTGATCGTGGTTAAATCGTAACTGAAAGGTGTGGTGCTCGTTAAAACGCTGATCAAGGTTAAATGTTGAAAAGTGCGTTATCGCTGTTCCTTCTATGTTGATATCAACTATTAATTTCTTTTCCATAATTCGGTAAATGATCCCTTAGTCTTTAAGCGGCCAAGGGCAGAAGTAGCTTATAACTTTATACTGGCCCTTTATCTTCCCAAACACAAAACCGTATGAAGTTTCTTTACCATTTTTTTGTTCGTACTGCTGTTGCAGCTCATATAAGGTACTGCCTTTGTCAGTGGCCTTTTTTAAGGTGTTGTAGTAATTTTCTGTTATCGCTTTATCAATTTCAGACAAATCCTCCTCCCTGCTTTGGGGTATCAGCCGCAAGGCATCTTTACTAAAAATAGTTCCTTCGTATTTCGGATACTCAGCAACACTCACCAGTCCTTCTGCGGGATTTATGGTTGTCGCCTTCAAATCCTCGGCCGTCCATTGCGGCAGCGTTTGCAGGGGGAAGTAAAACATTGTTTTTAGTTGTGTTTTATCACCTTTTTTTACCGCGGCTTTAAACTTTTTAAGAAATTCCCTAAACTGTTGTTCGTCATTATTTTTAGCGGAAATACTGGTTTTAACAATCTTATCAGCCTGCTGTATGTTAGCCGCACTATCCGTTATTTGGTTTTGTACAGGTGTATTACCCTTGCAACCCATGGTTGTACAAGCCAATAAGATAAACTGGCAAGCTAAAATATATGTGATCTTTTTTATCATGATCAACTTCTTGGTATGCTGATAATGGCCCTATCTTCCATTCTTTTTAATATGACCGCGGCACCCAGTTGCTGCGATACCGCGTTGGCATCAAAAACACGATCCTTAACATATTTACCTTTGGTATAATGGTTACAGAAACTCCAGAGATATGGACTGTGTAATCCTTTGCCGGCATAACCAAAACCATTGTAACCCTCCAGTTTTTGTAATATGAAAGGCAGGCTCCAGTTGTTCACCTTATCGTATTTCATGAGTTTAAGCGCATCGACAGCGCTCTCTTCAAAAGTAAATGGCGGACCATGCCCAACCTTCGGCCGGTGCGCAGGTACCTGTACTGTGTAACCAGTTAAAGGATCGCCGTTATGTAAATGTTTTTTAAAACTGAAAGAACATTCCAGGTAATGTACGCAGGCTATAAAATACCAGGGGATAGAAGAGCCGCCACCAAAAAAATTAACCGGTGAATAAACATCGCCACCCAACAAACTGGTACTGTTAAAAAAGTTATTGCCAAAAATAGTATTGGTTTGCGGTTGCGCACCCACATTCAACAGGCTGTTGGGTTGTGCCGCGCCAATTGTTGGCAAACTGAGCGAACCCGCGCTAAACCTGTCAAAATAAGAAGTATAGCTGGAAGCAAACAGGTTTCTGTTTGTCGGCGGAAACAACATGCCATTGCCTAAACGAACCAGGCTTGATATGTTTTCGTACCGGTTACGGTTTACGGTTACATTTTCATCAATCACTTTATCAACCTGGGCAATTTTTTCTTTGGCAATTACACAGGTATTAAAAAGCAACAGGTATTCCATAGCCGTTGGGATGGATGACTTTTTTACCTTTTTTTTTGTGGTAGGTACAGGGGCACGCGTTATTCTTTTCTTCTTTTTCATAGGTGTATCAAAGAAATAAATAAGAACAAACTAAAAAAATACGGAGAAAATACTTTTACTTACTTTCTCCGTATTTTCAGTTCATATAAAACAACGGCTTATTTAGGCCAATCGTTTTCGTGCTGGGCATTGCCCATTTTTAGTTTGCGTGCCGATATAACAAAGCTTAATGACATTGGATTGTTTCCAATGATAGATATACCTTCGTTATACTGGATAATGTAACCTTCTTCAAAGTTCAACTCCTTCATTTTGGCGTCTTCGTCTGATTTTTTAAAGGTAATAGTTCCGTTAATCGGTTTGTATTGATTATTAACCATTGATTCGATAACCGATGTATCCTCAGTTGATTCAACCTCAACTTGTATGGTACCACCGTAAACACCAGATGACGGACGGCCTTTTGCGTCCACATCCCTGTTTAATGAAAAGCTGCACTGCAGCACATCAAATTCCTTTGATCCGAGATTAATTCTTGCTTTGAAAGCCATGGTTCTAAAAATTTTAAATTAAAAAAATAACAGGGTGCCTAAAGCACCAGCACAATTTGGTCAAAAAAATTAATTAGTTTAATTTTTGCCCGGCCAGTCATTTACATGCTCGGCACTACCTAATTTAAGCTTGCGTGCAGAGATCACAAACTTTAGGCTCATTGGAGTGGATCCAGTAATGTCAATCCCCTCAGAATACTTCACGATGTAACCATCCTCAAAAGAAAGCTCTTTCATTTTAGCATCTTCTTCAGATTTTTTGATCAGCAAAGTACCTGCAATAGGTTTGTACTGGTTGTTTACCATCGACTCGATGATGGAAGTGTCTTCGGTTGATTCGATCTCGATATCGATCGTACCACCATAAACGCCAGAGGAAGGGCGTCCTTTTGAATCAACATCGCGGTTAAGCGCATACGAGCAAGTAAGTACATCGTAATCCTTGCCCGAAAAATTTAATCTTGCTTTGAAAGCCATAACGATAAATTTTAAAGGTTAATAATTTAAAAGAATACAGTTTTTCTGTATTCTTAATAACTACAAATAAGAATTATTATTGTTTCGGGAAATATTATTTTTTTATCAAATAAGCTTTAACCCAAACGAATATAATTTTTGCAGCCATTTTTTGCTGTATTCGTTTTGCAGGGAGTATAAATGCCCTATGGTGCTGGTATGTACAGGCTTTATCTGGCGTTTTTCGAGGATGCCTTTTTTTATAGCCAGATAGGTAGGATGTTGATTTTTTTGCCAGTCGTCCCAGGCGGCTTCATCCAGTATAGATATTATTCTGGCAGTTTTTCCACTAAAGTTAATATCCATACGCCCGGCAGAACTTATAAATACCTGATCGGGCATAAATATGCGGTCAAAAAAGCCTTTGATGCGGGTATTGATGGAGTCTTTATAAACAGGGCAAAAAATAGCGATATGCGTGGCCCATTTTAACATGTTGATAGATTGCAGCAGATCGGGCTCCGTATCGGTATTGGGCAGGGCAAACTGTTTATTGGGATTAAACTTCAGATCGGCAATAACCAACTCTTTTACGACACACTGGGCGGCTTCTGCCCCATCTTTATAAGCGCCGATTAATGCGGCCGTGTTCTCGCCTTTATTAATGTCTGCATTAATGATCAATAGCTGCCTCATTGGCTACAAACATAGCCAGTATTTAACAATAAATAAAGCTGAGGGCGAACTTAAATTAACATAAAACAAATGAGCCATTTAACGGGTGTTAAATGGCTCATTTGCGTTTGTTATTGTTGCTTATATTCGGTATCCCAGGTTGTGCTGGCATCCTCACCCTTCTGGCCGTCTAACTTCACTACGAAGCTTTTGGCCGGGAAGTATGGAGTAATATTAATATCCAGATGGATGCGGTCTTTCTGCTGCTCATCGCGTTCAAAACGTACTATCTTAAAACGTTCAATCAACCTGTCAGGACCCTGAATATTATCCAGGAATTTTACGATCTGCGAACGAAGATCCTGCTCAGTTTTGGAGTTCCAGTTTTCAAAAGCGCGACGGTTCAAAAAGTCGAACAATACTTTAGTGATATAATCAAATACGCGAACTACAGAGTAGGTTTGTAAACCTATATTATCGCCATTGAATAATGTTTTGGCCGAAAATGCCATTACCTTACCGTACTCATTAACCATAGGCACCAGTCCTACGCGCTCCAGGTGTGATATTTCGCTTTTCTTCAAATCAAACCGTACACCGTCAACCTCATTTACAGCACCGTGTTTTTTACCGGCGGTAACCTGCGACATTAATGTATAGTACATTTTACCGGCTAATGCCGCCGAGCCTGGTATATACAGATCATCCACTTCTCCGGCTTCCGATACCTTACCACGGCCTACCAGCCAATTACAAGTCATGATGGTGTTTGATTTAAAGGCATCGCCGCCTGTTAAATTAGCCGCGGTAAATAAGTCTACCACATCATCGGGTTGTTCCAGATCGGCAAAATCGGTAACTAACATCACCTTGTTATCATAAGCTATTTTTGACCAGCGCTCCACTACTTTATTGGAACCCAGGTAACCCGGGATAACCAGTATGGAATAGTTTTGACGCAGATCCAAACGATCGTAATTTTGTTTTAACTCGTTGGCGGTAAATTCAATGAACCTTGGATTGTCCAGCTCTTTCAACTGATCAAGCGAGGCATTCATCACCACCACATTTTTCAATTTATCAGCCTCGGTATTTTTATAAAACAAATGAACCGAGCGATAAGCCTGCTCAAGCTCACGTGTGGCTTGCAGGGTATTTAGTAAATTGTGATTTAAATTCTCTTCGGTGCTTTTGAGGTTTTCGGTACTTTTTTCGACGATACTACTTACCGAATCTCCGTTTTCTAAAGCATCAATCCACTGGTTAAGCTTTAATTTTAACTCTTCGCGCTCTGTTTTCTTTTCATCGTCGGTTAAAAATATCTGTTTGCGGGCTTTGCGTTCGGGATTAAGGTTCTGTAAACCTTCAATTGTAGCTTCCAGCAGGTCGAAACCACCTACACGTGAAAGTTTATCAAGACTTGATGATAGCGATAGCTCCTCTTTTTCTTTTGGTTTATAAGCCTGACCAGATGACTGATCATTAAGTATCTGCTCGTTGGGTGTTGCCATGATCGTGTTTTTATTTGTTTAGGTATTATTGCTCCAACTCTTTAACTATACCCTTCAGCGCGTCAATAAAAGCCTGTTTGGTTTCGGCATTATCAAGAGTTGTTTTTAATGTTTTGTTTGTTTTTAACTGCTTAATGATATTCTGATACATTTCGCGCTGAATATTGAGCTTACGCAGATAATTACTTTGCTGAACCAGTCTTTTCGGAGCAAAATCGCCCAGGTTGTCAAAATGAAAGGTTTCGTTGATGTTTGATCCGTCTATTTTATCAAACGCTACATTAACTTTGGGTTTGTAGTGTCCAAATACCTCTTCCACATTTTTCAACCCTTCAACCTTTTCGGGTCTAAGCGGTTCATTATCTGTTAGTTTTTGGATAAATAATGTTTTATTAGGGGCTATATCATTAAATGCTTCTGAGGTATCGACTTTCTTCTCGTTTCCTCCTATTTCGTAGTTAAACATAGTTTCTTAATTAAATGATAAGTATAGAATTGTAAATATTAATAATGTAATTATTTGTAAATTGTTTTCGCTGTGCCTTAATTCTTTCAAAAAGAGTTACTTAATATCCCATAACAGCTCATCGGTGCCTGTATTTTTGCTTATGATCACGCTATTTCCCTTTTTTAACTCTCCGGAAATAATATATCGCGATATAGGCCTCCGGAGCTGATTACGGATTACGCCCGATAATTGCCTTGCGCCATATTTAGGTGTAAAACCTTTCAAAGCCAACATGCTCTTGGCTTCGTCACTGATCTGCATACCAATGCCCATTTTTTCGAGTGCCTGAACCAGGCTTTTAAGTTGAATGTCGAATATCCGCACTACATTTTCTTCGGATATTGGCGCAAATGGTACAATTTCAGATAGGCGGGCCAGAAACTCCGGACGGAAATTTTTACCCATCACTTCCATTAATTGTGATGATGTGGGCATATTTCCTTTTTGTATCTCACCTGCAACCCATTCGCTGCCAATGTTAGAAGTAAACAGGATCAGCGCGTTTGAAAAATCACCTTCTTTTCCCAACCTGTCATGCATATGACCTTCGTCCAGTATCTGTAAAAAAATGTCGAACACTGAGGGGTGCGCTTTCTCGATCTCATCAAATAATACTACCGAGTAAGGCTGCTGGCGGATCTTATTCACCAGAAGGCCACCTTCTTCGTACCCTACGTATCCCGGGGGCGCTCCGTATAATAGTGCTGCAGAATGCTCTTCCTTAAACTCCGACATATCAAACCGGATCATGGCTTTTTCATCATTGAACAGGAACTCCGCAATTGATTTAGCCAGTTCGGTTTTACCCGTACCGGTTGGGCCCAATAAAAAGAACGAACCGATGGGTTGCCCCTTTTTATTTAAACCACTCCGCGATTCCAGGATAGCATCCGATACTGCTTTCAACGCCTGATCCTGCCCTACTACGCGTTTCTTTAAAAAGCCTTCCATGTTTAAAAGCCTTTCTTTTTCCTGCGCTTGTATCTTACCTAAAGGGATCCCTGTTTTATAGGATATAATGGCCGCGATATCCTGCTTATCCACAATTTCGGTTTTATTGCCGGCCAAAGTTTCCAGCTGACCTATATTCCGTTCGAAATAAGCATTGTATTCTTCTGGGGTTTCCAGGCTTTCCACCTGTGTTTCGTCTTCCAGTTGCCCCAGTAACACGGCGCTGATCTTATTACGAAGCAAGGAGTATAACCATTTGTAGGACGCTATCAGCTCGGGATCATCCTGGCTGTTTTTAAGCTCCCCAAAACGGGTACGCAGCTCGGCCAGGGAGGTAACCGAAGTATCGTTCATTAAGCGGATGGCGGCCATGGTACGGTCAAGCAGATCAAAAGCGGCATCGGGCAAGCGCCTGTCTTTCAGATAACGCTGTGCCAGGCGCACACATTCTTCAGCAGCATTATCATCAACTTTCAGGTTATGATGCGCCTCATAACGGGGCACCAGTTTTTTCAGCATTTTTATAGCTGTGGCCGTATCCGGCTCATTTACCTGCAACACCTCAAACCGGCGACTAAAAGCTTGTTCGGGCTCAATAACCTTCCGGTACTCGTCAATGGTAGTAGCGCCTATTACGGTTATTTCGCCACGGGCCAATTCAGGCTTCAGCAAATTGCCTACGCCTCCACCTATCGGCCCTTTATTGTCTAATAGTGTATGTATCTCGTCAATAAACAGGATAGCTTTGTCCAACTGCTTTAACTCCCGCAGAATATTTTTGAGCCTATCCTCGATCTCGCCTTTATAAGAGGCCCCGGCTATTAATGAGCCCAGATCCAACTCATACAACTGTACATTCTTTAATGAATCGGGTACCTGGTTATTTACAATATCCAAAGCAAAACCATCCACCAGGGCCGTTTTACCCACCCCGGCATCACCGGTTATCATCACATTGGGTTTTGTACGGCGGCTTAATATTTCCATTACCATACGGGTTTCCCGCTCTCGGCCAATAATGGGGTCAATCTTATCACGACGGGCCAGCTCGGTACGGTCGATACAATATTTCAGCAAAGCACTGTTTGACTTTTTTGGCGTATGCCCGCCGCTGTCATCATTCCCGCTTGTTTGCACCGCTTGCTGTATTTCCTCATTGCTCAGGTAAATATCCAACAGTTCCTTTTCTTTTACCGGGAACGATTTAAGCTGATTTACATCAAAACCCACATTTGGTTTAACCAATGCAATAAGCACACAAACCGGGGTTATCAGATCAACCCCAAGCTTAATACGCACGTTATCGGCCTCTTCAAATACCTGCCTAACGGCATTATTTCCCAGCATTTCGTCGGGTACAGTAATAGCCGGCGCATATTCTTCTATCCGCACATCGGCCCAATCCTGCACGTAAGCAGCATCTTTACCCAAAGATTGCAGCATTCCGCGCAAGCCCACCTCCTGGTGCATTATACCTTTTAACAGGTGTGCCGGGCCAAACTCCTTATGATGATACTCTTTCGCAAGAGATTGCGCCACCCTAATGGCTGTTTTTACTGATTCGCTGAGATTAACTACATTCATCCTATTGCAGGTTGGCCTGGGTTATATAAAAATAAGTTTTGCCGTTTGACGTAAAATGCTGGTTAACCAACACCGAACGCTTAACCTGTTCGCTGCTATGCACTAAAAATTTAATGTATCCCTCAAACTGTGCCTGAGGCATGTCACCTCTTAAATCGCCCACTTTGGTATTCTGGAAAGCATTTTTACCCGGCAAAGGCAAACCGGTAACCGTTTTAAAGTAGGTACCCAATGACATACTTTTAACGTCACCTCTTGATATCTTTTGATTTAATCGTTTCCGGAGGATATCAACGTAGTTTCTGAACAATTTTTTACGATAATCAGAAGCATCCTGCTGCAGGTTTTCACCTATCATTAATGACAGAATATCGGTTAGCTGGTTATACTCCTGTTCGTTTAATATCAACAGGTATTGCAATTGCCCCGGATGTTGGCTCACCACATTTGCCGGTAGCTGCGCATTAATAAAATACTTAAAGGCATTATGAGGCATGTTATTGCCCAGATCATTAGCTACCGGGCTTACCTGTGCAATTACCCCTGGTTGCACATAACGATTTTCTCGCCCGGTGAGCCTGAAAGCACTATCCAACGCATGCACCTGGGTATTAATGTCATAATCTGTCTCCCGCATCAAACGGTCGACTGATAAGCGCATGGCCTGGTTGGTTTTTACAACACCCTTTGGCGGGAAAACCACAGCGCCCTGTATCATACTGTTTTTGGGGTAATCCAGATAAAACGAAATCGAATCTGAAAGTGAAGTATTGAACTGCTGTATGTTGCTCAAACCTTCGCCCGTGATCATGCGTTGTTTTTTAAGATCGGCCAGTTTTACAGCTGATTGCGAAACAATTCGCCTTGCCTGTATCACAAAGTCATTATAGATAGGATTATAATCACTGAATACCTGTATGGCCAGTAAGCGGGCATCAGCAGCAGCTACCTGGTCAGCTTCATTGGCTATATCATCAGCATTATAATCGGCCGATCCGGTGGTGCCTATCAGTACTATCAGGTTAGTTTCGTTGGTATGGCCTTTAAATAGCGTCAGGGCCGTATTTATTCCTTCAAATACGGGCTGATTTTGCAGGGTAGTTCCACAAGCATTTGTTACAGATGCCTGTTTATCAAAATATTTTACAAGCTCCCGATAATCTGCCGAAAAGTTCATTTTATTGATACCACCGGATGGGCAATCCTGCGCGTTCCGGTATACTACGCCTCCGTACATCATTTGATTGCCTTTTGCATGGGCATTAAATATGTTTTCAAATGATTGTATAGTGCTGGTTATTCCCGAGAAGTAACTACGCATAGTGCTGCCACCATCAACCACAAAAACAACATTAATGTGATGGATGTTTTTACGTATGCTCAGATAATCCAGGTATTTAAGATGACCGCCTTTAACATTTAGAATACTATTGTTTGATTTATCATACACATCCGTTGCCAGCCCTATTCCTAACTTATCATTAGCGCTTAGTGCATTCCCTGTAATTACCGGTATGCTTCGCAATACAGGCTCATCCTGGCTTATCAGCGGATCAAATTTAAAGTAGGTGCTTGTGGCTGGCGGAGCTGATACCAATATGGCCTGATTAATAGCTGTCGCGGCTGAATCGTCGCCATCCATAGTATTTTTAGCTGAGCCAATGTATAAACGGTTACCCCAGTTGTGTAAGGCATCGGCTGCTACCCATCCATAAACACTACGGGCAGCGCTGTCAGCTACCAATTGTCCTTCAGACCCCACTAGCATTTTTTTACCATCATCCGATTTTTTAAATACATATACGATGTTATTTAACGCAAGCTTTGTTTTTTTACGCTCCAGCTCTGGTGAGGTGAATACATATAATGAATCTGTTTTATCATAATAAAAGTCGGGCATCAACATTGGGTTCTTACCGCTGATAACCGCTATGTATTTACTTGGATAGCTACCCTGATTAATGAATGCCGACTGCCACAGTAAAACTTTTGATTTACTGATCCAGCCATAGCTCTGGCTCGATTTTTTATTGGTGAGCTTGCGGCCCTGTACCATTCCTGGCTGATATTTGATCAATTTTATATAACCGTTCCGTTCTTCGCTTACATAAAAAGGATCCATGAACTTTAATTTTTTCATGACCAGGGTACCTCCTGGCGAGGTATAGGTATAATTCTCGTCTCGATCAGAGAAAACTATCCATGGTAAACTGGTTTTATCATCACTGTTATAGACATTGGTATTTTCATTCGGTTTTTCAAATGCAGCGGGCAGCGTCACTACTTTCTTACTGATGGAAACCGGCGACTGCGCGTTCACTGAAAAACAGGAAAACAGCAGTAACATTATTAGAATATTTTTCATTTTGGTATGTGCATATATTAGGTTCATTGATAATGGTTAATTATTTGGCCCGTCTTGGAGCTGCATTCGAGGTAGATGAATGCTGTTTGACAGTAAGCATGCTGGAGCAGCTTGATTTGGCTTTCAAGGTTACCTGGGCTTCGTCAATATTGATACCTCCGCCAAAAGTAAGGCGCATGCAATACGAGTAAAAGTCGGTTTGTTTACTATCGCCATTGGTTTCCAGGTTAACGGTCACCTTTTCATCGCCGCAGAAATATTTGTTGACGAGGTAATAGTAATTGGTATTAAAATCGGCGCCGTTGGCTATGGCTTGTAAATGAGCCCTGATATCGTCAACCACTTTGCGTTCGCCCTCGCCGGGTGTTACAATAGCATTAACTGTTGAATCGGGGTTTGATATCAGCATGCGGTGATAAATAGGGTGCTTGCTTTTATCGGTACTGAGTTTTATAAAATAGGTTCCGGGGTTATGATAGGTGTATAAAGCGGTAGCTCCCTTAACGTCAACCCTGCCGGTTTCGCCGAATGACCATTCGTATATCCGGGCATTGCCTTGTGCTTCCAGCCTGATCTGCTCATTAACTATACCTTGGGTAGGGCCATTAATAGTCATCAGGGTATCAACAGCTTGCGCGATGGTATCTTTAACACTTACCGGAAACTGCTGCTTTAAGGCTCCATCAACAGTAATCCGCACAATGTAATCGCCCGGGCGTTTAAATTTATAGCTCCCGTTTTGAACGTTTGATTTATCGCCATTACCGAACTCCCATACCCAACTTTTGGCATTAGTGGTATTATCAGAATACACCAGGTTTTCGTTCAAAAATATCTCGTCTTTTAACAACTTGGCATTAACGGTTCTTTTATCAAATAATGAACTTTTAAATAAAAAGATCAGTGCGGCAATAATGAGTATACCAACCATAATATACAAAAAGGCATAGGTTTGCCTGTTGGTATCCACGGGTCTGCCGCTGTTGTAATCGTCTTTCATTGGTTTAGAGGTTTATGTTTTTTATAGTGATGTGATGTTTTGCATTTATCGGCTGGAGCCAAGGCTTTGCTGCAATTGCCGGGTTGATAGTTTACAATCATCCAACAGTTTACTGAGCCGGTTTATGTCGCTGTAATTGCCGGTGAGTTCGCGCTTATCATAAAACAGGTTTTCGAACAGTTTTGACGCATGAATAAAACATTTATACCGGCTGTCATAAGGGCGGCGGTTATAATACGAACGTATAGCACCGATGGAATTTCTGATATCGTTCTCCAGAAAAAGTGCCTGTACATTAGGGTTAAACTTTACAATATGAGTGTAGGTGGTATCAACAGTGGGTATAGCCTGTGTAACCAGAGTTTCAAACTCCTCCTCGTCAGCTATCCGTTTGGAGAACTCATCTTTGGATATGGTTGCACCATCGTCATAATTATAAAATATGGCGGTACACAGTATGGATGATGTTATCAGAAACATTCCTAAAAACAAAAGGAACTTTTCTCTTCGCTCTTTTAAATTGAACTTTAGCATATCATTTAGTAATGTGAAAACCGGCCACTAAGCTTGCTGACGGCTGATTTATTTACTTTATTACACGACTCCAATTGCGTACGAAGACTTTCTATCTGGAAACGGGTGGTAAATAATGAATCTTTAACATTGGCTATAGTGGCAATATGGTTGCTTAATTTTTTGTACAAATCGAAACTTTTTAGCGGATAAGGATTGCTCTGGAGCTTATCAAGAATATGTTGATTACCCTCCTGAATATCATTAAGCAGGATATTTTGATTGTTCAGCTCCTCAGAATTCATTTTTGAATATTGCGATAGTTGTTGCATCCGCATCAGGATGAGCTCGAAACTATTGTTGATATCATTACGAATAGCTACTAACTGATCTGTTTCTTTCACTTTGGCATTCAACAGTACCATTTCGCGGCTTGAGGTTAAAAAAAAGAAATAAACCGTTACAACAGAAAATGCCAGAAGCCCGGCCAGGTATATGATAAAAATCCTGTAGGCGCGATTTAGGTCGTTTATATTTACGGGCTTCATTAAATATTTGTAATATTATTGTTAAGCGGCTATAATAATTTAAAATTAAAATGATTAATTATCAATATAAATTACTCAAAATAAAGGGCGTAATGAATATATTGTTAACCTTTAAAACATTTCTACAACTATTTTACAAAAGAAATGTTTATGAAAAAATGACTTTTTTTACCGCTTACTTATAAATTAAATATTTAATATGCCCAATCCTCTATATTTCAAGCCGTTAAGATTCGAAGACATTGGTCTGGGACGAGATATGCAAACGCAGGATCTGGGAGGTTCCATTTCACAATATATAGAGTTGATCATCTTTACCAGATATGGCGAACATCGTTATAATCCCGAGTTTGGCTGCGAGATATGGGATATGGATTTTGAGCTTATTCAGAGTGAAACTATCTGGGAAGAAAAACTCCGGCAATCGCTCCTCCGATCCATCAAAAAGTTCGAAAAAAGGATCTATGATATTGATATAGATGTGCACATCAGCGAGATCAATAAATTTTATCCCCTAAGAAATGTAAGTGAAATAAAGAAACGGGTGGAGATCATTATAAAAGGGAAGCTCAATAAAACCGGCGAGCATTACACTTTTACCACATCATTGTTTTTGAGTCCTTTATCCGCATAAAAACCTAAACATGAGCAAATTATTTTTCACATCGAAAGAAGAAATAAAGGGCAGGATGCTCCGGAACGCGATGGATTTCTGGAACACTACGAATGTTAATGACATTGATCCGCTGGTTAAATTACTGATCGAAGCCCTCAGCTCCGAATTGTTCAATCTTTCCAATGATGTTAAAAACCTGGAAAACCGGGTATTAAATAAAATATCCCGGATACTCGCTTCTGATTATCTCACGGCTCCGCTCCCGGCCCATGCCCTGCTCAAAGGTATCCCGGTTGAAACCAGGGAGACCTTGAGTATCAAAAATCATTTTTTTTATAAAAAAGCGGCTTCGCCCGACGTTGGCAAAACAGCGCCGGAGCCTTTAGATATTTTTTTTACGCCTATTGGCGAGAACAAAGTTTTTAAAGCTGAAATTAAATATTCGTTTAATGGCAGGCAGCTTTGGGAGCACACTGCAGACATGCAAAAAAACCTAATTTCCAGCATATTGCCACAAACTTTTATCGAAAACAATACCTTGTGGGTGGGCATTGAAACTGACCCTAAGCTTAACACGCTCCAGGATGCCGGGCTGTATTTTGAATGGCCAGGCTATACTACCAATAACGATTTTTATAATCTATTGTCTGTTACCCGTTTCTATACTGATGAGCAGGAGCTGCATACAACAAGTGGATTAATATATGAAGAGGAAGAAGCGAATGAAAACAAACCGGTATTTTATGATCAAAACATTATCAACTTAATTACCCGGGATGTAAAGTCATACTACCAAAATCGTTTTATATCGCTTACAGATGATAGCTTAAATGATCTTGACCCACTTAAGAAAAGCTACCCTTTATCGTTTGAAACCTGGTTTGAGCCTACCGATTTGAAACGGCTTAAGCCTTGTGTATGGATAAAAATGGTTTTCCCGGCAGTGATCAGGCCCGATGTGATCAGCGAGCTACAACTACACCTCAACTGTTTCCCGGTGATGAGCCGTAAGCTGCATGAACAGAAATTCAGGATAAAGGAGATGAATAACATTATCCCCATCAAGCCTTCAGCCTATGATCATTTTTTATCTGTTCAAGACCTGCATGACGATCTGGACATTCACTATAATGAGATCCCTTACAGCCAGGCTGATCAAAATTTCGAAGGAAGCTACTCTGTCAGGAACGGTGGAGCCGAACGTTTTGACTCCCGGAATGCGCAGCAGATCATCGAGTATCTTTTTGAGCTGCTCAGGGATGAAAAGGCTGCCTTTGCCGCCTACGGAAACGACTTTTTAAACTCAACATTAAAAACACTCGAGCAAAATATTTCGCTCATTGAAAAAAAATCTAACCAGGCAAAAGACAATCACGAGTTGATCAATTACCTTATTTTAAAACCGGCTAATAAGGCCAGTATGCTATATCTCCAGTTTTGGACCACCCTTGCAGATACCGCCAATAATATCAGAAAGGGCTCCCGATTACAGCAGTTTGAAACGACGAAGCTAAAAGCAGATAATTTACGCCTGATGACCACCTCTATAGGTGGCCGGAATAGCCTCGGCGCTGCCGAACGCATTCAGGCTTACAAATACGGCCTTACCACCAAGGACAGAATTGTTACCCAGGCCGATTTGACCAGTTTTTGCCAATATGAACTGGGCGCCAAATTAAAAAGTATCCGCATCAGTAAAGGCGTGAGTATTTCTCCTAATCCAAAAGAAGGCTTTAAGAAAACCATGGATATTTACCTTAAACCCCATGAAGAAAGTAAGCTATCAACAAACGAATGGGATACCTTGCTTAGTCTGCTTCAGTCAAAACTGGAATCGCGGAGTATCATCAATTATAATTACCGGCTTTTTATTGAAAATTAGGATCAGCGCTAATTACCCAGATAAGTGGTGTAACCAAGCCTCGCATTATCCTGTTGTATTCCGATTATTATTTTTTTGGAAGCAGGCGCAGCCAGCAAATTAATCTTCACCCCGGTTTGCATCGGTATAAAGTATGATAATAACACATCAATACAAATGGCGGATCGTTCCCCGGGTAAAAAATCAATCATTTTTGAAGCATTCAGCGGCCCAATGGCAACATGGAGTTCTTCCTCGGGCTCAATTAATTGCCCCGCTATAAAATCTATTCCCAGAGCTGCGGCGCCTAGTGAAGTCTGCATACCTGCCAGATCCTTTTTGCCTGGCCTGCCAGTAAGTTTATAACTGAGCGACATGGGCGTTTTAAACAGCATGGTTAATATTTTGCCTATAAAAGCAAGGTTATTGCGCTGCTCATGTATAACTGGTAAAACATGTATTAAAATAAGCATTTGCTTATTGGTGAAGCAACTAAACTCTTTCCATTCCTTTAAAAATATGTTGATCAGATCGTCATATTCATTTTTCTTGTCGAGGCGGTTCTCATAAAGCTCCAGGATCATTTTCAGGTGATTGACCTCCGCTTCAAATGGCGCGAAAAAGCGACGTGTTTGTTTCTCCTCGTCCCTCCTGTCAACAATATCCTTAATCATCTCCTCCTCGGTGATCATCAAACTCGAAGCCGGGGGTTTATGAAACAACCCTTCGGGCAACATGTCATACAAGCCATCGCGGTTTACCTGAACCTGGAGTATCTTTTTGTTAGTGATATCGGTTTGACTCTCGGCAATGCCGGCAATTTCTTTTGCAAATGCGCGCTGCTGAGGGCCTACCGGCAATATCACAATATCATCGGCGGCAACCAATTCATTCTCAACAATTTCTGCAGCAATAACCGTTGCTTTGAAATCTGTATCAATAAGATTAGGGTTTTTGATCTTCATTTTCAATATTTTTACCAATAATATTTAAAACAATAACCACAATTATTGGTAATTGATTAGACTTATATCAAATTTATTTTTTGAGTCTGTTACTGACCTGAACATACAATTATATCATGGACGTTAAATCATTTTTTATACGTTATCTTATCTTCCCGCTCATTTTCGTGATTGCTGCGGCAATCATGACAATAATCAACAAAAAGAATAAGCTCTTAAGCAACAAACGCCTTATTGTTATTATTCTGCTAACTGCTGTGATTTTAGGGATACCTGGCTTGCTGGGCTTTCTCGATCTGCAGTTTATGCCCTGGGGTTACCTGTTTTGCCAGCTCACTTACTTAGCCTTGGGCTCTGTTTATGTATGGCTAGCGGGTAAATATCACGAAAATGAGCTATTGCACAAAAAGGGCTTCTTTATTTTTTGCACGCTGATATCCTGCTTGTTAGGTATATACCTTTTTAAACTGGGTTTTGATTGGCTAAACGACCTGCAATATGGTTTGTGGGCTGCCACCAGTGTGTTCATATTTTTGCTGCCACCTATTTTCTGGTGGGCATATATTGCGTTTATGAGCATCCCACTGGAGATATACAAAGTATGGCAGTATCCCCGTACTCCCGAGGATATCAGTATGGAGCATCTCAATTTTGATAAACTGATGGTGCTGGAGCTTGATCTGTACAAAAATACGGATGATCCCGAACCCTTGAAGGTTAAGGCCAAGGCGCCACCAAATATGAACTTTGGTCAATGGTTCCAGAAATTTATTGATGATTATAATTTAAAATTCCCGAATGCGCCTGTGGGCTACAAAAGCAATAAAACCGACAGCTATAAATGGATATTTTATGTTAAACCATCCTTTTGGAAACAGCGGCGATTTATTGATCCCGACCTCAATATTGTGGAGAATAAGATCACTGAAGCAAACACAATATATGCTAAACGTGTTTCTGAAATTGTAAGCGAGCCCGAACGCACCGGCGATCAGGCGGTTTACTTGTAATATTATAATAACATCTACATACTAAAAACATGATATGCTTAGTCCGTTAAAAAACAAGCCCGTGAACTGGATAGATGGAATGAAAATTTCCAGCGATCATTTTATCAGTACAGATAATTTTATACATGATATAGTGAGGGATTCTAATTCCCTGCGTCTCAATAATCATAACTTTGGTTTATTGCCCCCTGTTGTCAACGAATCTGTAGCACTGGACATACAGATCACAGAAAGGGCTTCGAACCAGGTACAGATCAAAATAAATCATTGCAATGCGGTTACAGCCGAAGGTCATCGCATTGATATATCCCGAACTGGTCCTGAGCTATTGTTTACCCATTACTTTGGCCAGGATAACGCAACAGAAAATTCAGAAACATACTATGTGCTGCTTACCGTTAATCCGTTTGAGCGCGTGGCTATTGGCAATCCTGACCCGGAGGAGATCCCTTTAAGATATCCCGAGGTTGATAAACAATACAATATCACTATAATACCAGCATCGCAGATAAACACCCGAAGCTCCCATTTTCTGGAGGTAGGCAAATTCATTAAAAATGGTAATAACCTGCAAACAGATATCAGTTTCATACCTCCCTGCACCTCGGTACTGAGCCACCCGGAACTGGTTAAATATTATGAAGGCTTCAGTAATCAGCTGAATAATCTGCAACTGCTCTCGTTCCGTATCCTGGATAAGATAACTTCTAAGGAATCTGTTTCAACCATTGGTAAAAACGTAAAAATATTGTGCGAAAAGATGCTGGAGTATATTGCCCGTATCTATTTCTCTTACCGTAACATGGTGCACCAGCAGCCACCGATATACATGGTGTCTTGCTTTTCGGAAATGGCGCATATATTTTTCAGTACCGTAAAAAGCATACCTGGCGCCGAACGCGAAGAGCTGCTTAAATATTTTTATGAATGGAAGGATGTTACTCCCGGCAACTTTGAGGAGCTGCTTGCCCGCCTCATAGAGATTGTTTACAATCATCATGATATCAGTTCATCTATGGTAACTGTTGATGAGTTCCTGCGCGTAATAGTGGCCTTATGGAATAAATTAAGCTCCCTGGAATACATTGGGCAGCGTAAAGAGAACATTGTAGTAGCCGAACAGCAAGTGATACAAACGGTACAGTCCAAACGCACCTGGACTCTATTGGATTAAGCGGGCGAATGATCAACTAATATCAATAGCCCCCCAGAACAGGCGGGCTATTTTGTTATAAAAGTGGGTTTACATGGTTTACACTTTTCATGGTTAACATTGTCCTATTTAATTGATATTCAGATAATTATATTAAATTACCGTAAAATAATGTAAACCCACTATTTTGTCAAGTTTAGGCCCCCTCCATGTCATTTTAAACGAACAGCAAGGGACAAAGTGGAAGTGTGAGAAGAAACTCTGAATAATGATTTCGATGTTGGAAATTCAAAATTCATTATTCGATATTATTCCTCTTAATGTTATTTGCCTTTTATTTTCTTCAAAAACTGATCCTGCAGATCGTTGATTTGCGCGTCGTATCCTTTCTTGTCTATAAAGGCGTCGGGGTTATAACCAGATCCGGGCTTGTGTTTGCGCTGGAGCTCAAACTGACTGGCATGTGATGTCAGCCAAATATCAAAAGATAATTTTTTCATGGCAGCTAACGTATAAGCGTAATCCCGGGCAATATTAGGATAGGCTGGGATATCCGAGAAGCTTTTATCTGTAACTATGGTAGGCATGTTAGCTATCAATACCCGGTAAGATCGTTTTTGATCTTTTACATCAAATAAAAAGCTGCAAGAGCCTTTAGTATGCCCCGGGTGATGAAGCATAGTCAAGCGCATGCCACCTAACTTTATGATATCGCCGTTGTGTAATATCCGGTCAATTTGTACCGGTGCATAAGTACTTGTGTTGCCCCCTACTGAGTAATCCGAACGGCCGCCATCTGTTACTACTCCTACATCGCCAGCATCCACCATCATTTTAGCGCCGGTCATTTTTTTTATTGCTGCCATTGCCCCCATATGATCAAAATGTGCCTGGGTGGTTAAAAGGATCTTGATATCCTTAAACTTAAAACCCAATGTTTCCATATTGGTTTTGATGAGGGGTGCCGACTCTGCCAATCCTGTATTGATGAGTATATTGCCTTGGGGCGTGGCAATAAAGTAGCAAGCCAGATCATAAGTACCCACATAATAAAGATTACCTGCGATTTGAAACGGAGGATAGGGCCTTGACCAGTCGGGATTGGTGTTTGCAGGCTGAATTACTTTTTGAGCAAACACCCCAAAACTCAGGCATACCAAGCCGGTTAATAATGCTACTATCTTACGTTTTTGTACAGGCATATACGGGTAAATGAGCGCTAAATATACACGTTGTCATAAATACAGAGATATTCAGATCCGTATAAATTCCATCAAATGACTTAAACCAATTCGTCCACTAAATACTGAAAGCCCGGGCGGGCAGATACAAGCTGACTTGTACAGCGGTCTCTTAAGGCTGCTAATTTCAATAAAGCCTCATCTGTATTGGCCTCTTTACATAAACGTAGCAGGTCATCCAGTAAATGGCCATAGGCGCTTACTTCAATCCGTTCCAGTGCATCGGCCACTCCGGTATCAGACTTGTCATAAAAACCGGCCGCGCCAAAATCACCAAACAGAGTGTTTCCCTCCTCATCTATTAATGTATTATGAGCATACAGGTCGCCATGCATAACCCCATTACTATGCAATTGCGCTGCTACAGATGCTATGGTTGAGGCAATTTTTATTACCTGTTGTGCAGAAAGGCTCATGCCCCCTTTAAAAACATCACGGGTACAACTAGCCAGGCTGGGCGGGTTACCCAAATTAACAAAACGTTCCGGTATCAGCTCCATCACTAAACCCTCTTTTCCTTCGGGATGTGCCAATATCTGTCCGAGTAGTTTTACAAGTCCGTAGTGACCGCCTGCGGCAATATAAGTGAGCATTTCGTCTTCAGGGAGCCCATCACTGGTAACCGCGCCTTTAAATATCTTGACAGCCACTTCCCTTTCTTCATCATTGCTCCGCCACCTGGCTTTGGATATAATGCCCGATGCGCCTTCGCCAAGCCGGTGACTCACCTCCAATTCCCGATGATCAATAAAGGGGATGGCGGCTATCGCGGGCTTTATGTTAAATAAATTGCCGGAAAATGCCAGCCAGGAAAGTTTAGGCATGCTTAACAGCCATTGCGGAAGCCAACTTAACCGATTGGCAGAGATACGTAAAAGCGATAAATGGCTGCAATTGCCCAACTCGACAGGCAACTCCTTTAACCTGTTACCGGCAAGCATCAGCTTTTGCATACGCGCGCAATTACCTATTTGAGCGGGTAGTTCTGCTACCCTGTTGTTTGTCAGTATCAGCCAGCGAATGTGAGGATTAAGCGCTTTAGCGGGTATTTTTTCTATCCTGTTTGATTTAAAACCTACAATATCCAGCAAGGGGCAATCAGCCAATACTTCGGGCAAAACGGTAAACAAATTTTCTGAGCAAAATAAGATCCTCAGCTTTTTTAACCGACCAAAATCCGCGGGTAATTCACTTAAGTTATTACCCGAAAGATCAAGTTTCTCCAGTGTATCTGCCAGTTCAAATATCTCCTGCGGGAAGTGCGAAAGTCCTTCGGCAAGCTTTAATGAAACCGTGCCTTTAAGTTCTCCGTTTTGTAGTTGTTCAAGTGTTTGCATCATGTATACAAGGGTCAGGTACCCGGCAGCAATCATTAATTTCCTGCCGAAATCCATCTATACCGCAAAAGTAACTGTTTCGACCGCTTTCTGTTAGCTAAAATTTTTTAGTTAAAACAGAGACGGGAGATGGTGCGGTGATAACACCGGCCATAGGCTGAATTTTCTGGGGTAATTGGGATTGTGCGATCAGTTTAGAGAATAATTTATAGTTTTAAGTGTATTTAGAAATCCCATAAGCCATCGAACATATACGATGAAAGACATCACCAATATTTTAAACTACTCGATTCATTGGATAGCTAAATCCAATTCGGAATTCATTGGAGAGTTGTTTTTCGTTGTCAGGAATAATTCCGGGGGAAGTATAAGTACACCCGTTGGATACTTAGTTGGCTTTATGGACCCGGGAGCGGACTATTATGGCTCTCACTGGAAAATACGAATGATAGTTAGAGATGCAATAAGATATGATATGCAGACTAACAGTACGCACATATTTGTTAAAAGCGCTTATGCCAATAAACTCAGATACTATGTTCATAAATTGAAAGAGTTTAACCGGGATATCATCAGGATAGACCCAGGGTTGCCTGTAGCAATACGAGAAACGTTAACCCAATCGGGAATTTGTAGTTATCCTCTTGAAATGCAAATGATAACCGGAAAATATAAAGGCATCTTTTCAAATGTTGAGTATGATTTTGATTAATAAATAGAAACCCATTTTATTAACTATACTTAATATTCAGTTTGTGGTCGGTGTTATCACCGCATCATTACTTAATTAGAAAGAACCCAAACTAAAAATGATTCAGCACGCGGTCGGTGTTTTCACCGCAGCACTTAAAAAGATATCCAATAAAAAAGCCTCCTGCTTTCCGTCAAAAGCTTTTTTGGTAATTCTTACTCGATCAACTCCGGGCTCTTTTTCGCATTAAAACCTGCGCGACAGAACCCGATTGAAACAGTGCAATTTGTTAAATATGTTAAAGCATAAGGCTAAATACAGATTAAAACCCTAAATTAGAGCTAAAATTTAAACGCCCTAACATCATTGAATGACTGTATAAATACCCATTTTATTTTTTATTAATAAATTATTTATTCAGTTGGCATTTGTTTTTTGGAACCCACGTACACGATTGGCTTCGGCCATTTGGGCGATAATCCCGTCGCAAAGCGTTTACAAATTTAAGAGACTAAGTTTTTTATACTTTATTTTCATTTCGCTAAGCGTAGCAGCACAGCAACCCAATAATACCGGGGTGACACAGGTAAGCGGGCGTATTACCGATGCATTATCCGGGGCTCCACTTCCATTTATCCGTATCAGTTTTACCGGCAGTTCTTACGGCACAAGCTCCGATAATCAGGGTAATTACTTATTAAGCGCTCCCGGCTCTTTTAACCAGGTATCCTTTTCATCTATGGGGTATATGCCGGAAAGCAGGAAAATTAATCCAGGGCAGATCAATAACGTATCTGTTAAACTCAGGTACGCCGAAAACCAGCTAAAAGAAGTCAAAATAACATCGGGCAAAAAAAGCCGATACCGTAATAAAGGCAATCCAGCGGTTGAACTTATTCAACAGGTTATTGATCACAAAGAAAGGAACCGGATGCAAAGCTCAACCTACCTGCAGTACGATCTGTATGAGCGTATCGGGCTTTCCGTTTTCAACCTTTCCAATAAATTCCTGAACGGGCGCTTTTTCAGCAAGTACAAGTTTATGCTGGATACAAGCTCCAAAATAAACGGACGTACGCAAACTTCGCTACCTGTTTTTTTTAGCGAAAAAATGTTTCAGAACTATTATCGCAAAGACCCATCAAAGTCTATCCAGGTCCTTAACGCTCAAAAACAAACCAACATCCTTAAATTTATCGACACTGCGGGGCTCGATATTTATCTTAATCGTCTTTACGGTAATAATATCGATATCTATTCCAATAACATCTTTATTGTCAATCACCAGTTCCTGAGCCCGATCTCCAATCACGCACCAGATTTCTATAAGTTTTTTATCACCGATACCGTTAAAACAAGCACCGAAAAATTAATAGAGATCAGTTTTACCCCACGCAACAAGGGCGACCTTTTGTTTGAAGGCAAGTTATATGTTACGATGGATGGGAATTATGCCGTTAAATCCTGCGAACTGAATGTAAATAAAGAGATCAATGTCAATTTTATGCGCAGCCTCAGGGTCCAGCAGGATTTTAAGCAGGACTCGGGTCGTTATTTCCTGATAAAAAGTAATGTTAAGGCTGATTTTGGCATTTTGAAGGATAAAGGGATGGCGGTATTGGGTGAACGCACCGCCGTATTTTCTAATTATAAATTAAATACACCGCAGCCTGATACCTTTTATGATGGGAAAAGTGAGCAGGTTGCTGCAAATTCCAACCAAACCGACACCGGTTATTGGGCCAGGCATCGCCCGGATACATTGACCCGTCAGCAGGCTACGGTATACGCGCATGTTACCCGGCTGGAGAATATGCCCTCGTTTAAAAGAACCACCTGGATAGCTTCGGTACTTACCGGCGGCTATGGCAATTTCGGGCCGGTGCAGTTGGGGCCCCTTGGATCTACTTTCTCTTATGACTCACAGGAAGGCCCCCGGCTCCAGGTAGGCGGAAGAACAACACCCCAGTTTAACAAGACCATTTATCTGGAAGATCATATCGCTTATGGCTTTAGGGATAAACAGGTAAAATATAACCTTAACACCTATTTTTCTTTAAACAAGGTATCTCCATTCCGGTACCCCAGCAACTATTTTAAGGTAAGCTACCGCTACGATGCCGACCTTCCGGGGCAAAGCCAAACCGTTATTCCGGAGCAGGCCGCGCTTACATCCTTTAGTACAGGAAAAACAGACTACTGGTTATATAACAAAACTTATACGGTTGCTTACGTAAGGGATTTTGAAAATCATTTTTCCTTTAACATTGCGCTCAGAAACTGGAACCAGCAACCGGCAGGCACCCTGGAGTTCAGGTCAAATAACGCTGATAATCATCTTATACATGACTTAACTACCAGCGAGGTTGAGCTGAACCTGAGATATGCGCCGCATGAGCAAATAATACAGGGTACGCAGGTACGGCATACCATTCATAGCCGGTACCCCATCCTGAACCTGCAGCTGAGTCACGCGTTTAAAGATGTACTTAACGGCTCCTATACCTATAACAATATTACCGCCAATATTTACAAACGCTTTTACCTTTCGCAGTTAGGCTACTCGGATATTACCTTATTAGGGAGTGTTACAACAGGAAAAGTGCCATTTCCGTTATTGAGCATTTTGCGGGCCAACCAATCCATCGCCTATGACCCCGATGCGTACAACAGGATGAACTACCTGGAATTTGTTAGCGATCACTATGCTGGCCTTAACATTACACACAGCTTTAATGGATTTATCCTTAACAAGATACCGTTGATCCGGCATTTGAAATGGAGAGAATATCTATCCTTTAAAGTATTATATGGTGGTTTACGGAACGAAAACAACCCCTTATTTTCAAAAGACCTGTATCAATTCCCGGTAGCTTCAAACGGATCAAACGGCACCTTTCCGTTAGGCGATACACCGTATATGGAAGGAGGTGCCGGTATCGGAAATATTTTCAAATTTATAAGAATAGATGTGATCAAAAGGTTCAATTACCTTGATCATCCAGCGGTTTCGCCATACGGTGTTAAACTTAGCTTTAGTCCCCATCTTTAAACTCTTTCATCTCGTGGTCGGTATTATCACCGTACCGTTTAATCAGAAAATCAATCCAGCAAAAAGCCTTCTGACTTTCATCCGAAGGCTTTTGACTTAAAGCGAAGTTCTTAGACTAACGCGATTTTATTTGTATGCTATTGCCGCGCTTGATGGCCCTGCTAAGGGAAGGAGTGAGGTTGACTTAAACCCGACAATATTTGCCCACCTATTAAAGTCGGCAAATGTGTAATCAAATCCTGTTCCTGTTTCAATAAGCATATTCAAACTCATCATCATACCAAAAACGTTTTGTTTTCTCTCATCATCTATTATGCCTTCAATAGCTACAAATGCCCCACCCACAGGGATTGCGTCATAGGCTTTTCGCATTAATGATATTTTATTTTCTTCGTTCCAATCATGCAGGATATTTCCCATTACAACAATATCCGCATGGGGTATTGGCATAGTAAAGAAGTCGCCACTAGCCGCTTTTACCCGATCTGTTAGCCCGAATTGCTGTATGGTAGCATTTGCAATAGGCTCAACCGGCGGCAGGTCAAAACTTGTACAATGCATATGAGGATTGTGCTTTGCAACCATCAATGAAAGCAACCCTGCCGAACCGCCTACATCAATCAGCGTTTTATGCTTTGTAAAATCAAATTTTTGGGCAAAAGCCATAAAATTACCCATTTGGATACCACTCATTGCATTGGTAAATTCTTTTAATTTTTCAGGGTCCTGGTATATCAAACCGAAAAAATCCTCGCTCCTTTTCGCTTCGTTTTGCGGAAGCCCGGTAAGCAGTCCCTCGCCCAGGTTACCCCAAAATCCATATAAACGATTGTTCATCATTTCAAGGATCCCTCCAATATATGATGGTTTGTTTTTATCTAAGAATGTATCTGTATCCACGGTGTTTGAATAAATAGCTGTATCCAAAATGCCCTCCCGCTTTAAAAAACCAAACACGGTTAAGGCATCTAAAAAATCATAAACATTTCTGTCTGTGCATTTAAGCTCAAACATGTCTTTGACATCTTTGGCCTTCATCGTTTTCTTTTCGGCAAGCCTGGTGAATAATTGAAAATTCACTGCAGTTAAAAGAATTTTTGAGGCCCAAAAGCCGGTGCCAATTTTCATAATGTTTTCGGGTGATGGTTGGTTAGGTTGTTGTTCCATTTTTTTAATAATTATCAGTTTTAATAAATTGGTTTGCCTTCCGGAAAGCTTTACCAGAGGCTAGTAAAAATTAGGTTATCTAAAAATACAGCGATTTAATTTGATATAAGAATAAAAGAGTTTTTGATAAACGGCTGATTCACCCTACATTACTTCGAATCACCCCTCTATAGTTTCCTTCTGACGCAAAAAGGCTAATAATTAATCATGGTCATTACTGGTGTCTTCCTGAACTTCAAAGCAACCTTTTGCTCTGCGGTTACGAATACAACTAATGTCACCCATTAGTAAAAGATGAGCCTAAAAACCGACCTACATTTAAAGCTGAACGCCTTTGCCCAAAAGGGAAAGTGGAACAATACCCTGGTAAAAATTATTACTGCCCCATTGTTTTTGATTTTACTTGTCAGTGGTATTGTGCGGGCAATTTATTATTCGGTTTTATTAACCACTCCTGCAGTTGATACAGCAACTTATATTAACTACCCCATTAATATTTTAAAAGGCGAAACGGATGGTCTGCGTACGCCGGTGTACCCGTATTTTATTAAACTGCTGAAGCTGTTTGGTGAGCAAAATTTGATGGATCATGTGGTTGTGGCACAAATCATTATTTCATATCTCGCAATCATCTTGTTTTATAATGTGGTGAAGATTTGTTTCAAGCAAAGCGGTGTAGCATTTGCTGCAACATTATTATATGGGGTACTGCTACCCGTCATCAATTTTGATAAGCTGGTACTCACCGAGTCTCTTTCAATCAACTGTAGCCTGCTGGTTATCTATATGGGGGTTAAATACCTGCAACGGCCAGGCAGCAGCAGGGCATGGGCGTTCACCTTGTTTGCTTTTGTTTGCATCATGCTGCGGCCATCATTTGTTTATTTATTACCCTTGATCGTTGTGTTTTGGATTTCGAGGTTACTTTTCTTCCGCAAAGACTGGAAAATGTGCCTTTCCGGGCTGGCTGCTTCGGTAGTTGTTATATTGTTAATAATAGGTTATGCTCATCTAAACCAAAAGAACCACAATTTTAACGGTATTTCTGTTGTAAGTAATAACAACGAAATGGCGGTCATCGTCATCGCTAATATTTATCAATATGGTAATGACCCCGAAATTACCGCAGCCATAAAAGCGAATCTTGACCTGCAGCAAAAAACCACAGGGAAGCCCGCGAAGGGCGAGAATGTGATGCTGAAATTTGAACCCGAGCGGGTGCATCAGTTCATCGTGACGTGTATAAAAAATCAGCCTGCTGCTTTTGCTCTTTCTATCGGTGGCAAACTAATCGATTTACAAACACTCAATATATTCACCGATTACGCCGAACATAAATTCAGTTATCTGGCCTTTCGGGTGAATAATATCGAGTACCTATTATTTTGTGTGACGTTTAATCTCCTCTATATTTTTATCGTGGTTACCTTAGTGATGATGATTACCGGATGGTTCAAAAAGAAACAAATACCCTGGTTTAGCCTGTTACTGTGGCTGCTAATTTTTGCACAGGTGGCAGTAGCTATTATCGGCGGATATTCCGAATATCCCCGCCTAATTTTACCCGCTATGCCGGCGCTGGTCATTCTTTTGTTTTCGTATATCGATAAAATTAGCTTCGCAATAGATAGGGATAAATTAAAAAGCTACCCGGTAACGATCTAAGTCCGGTTTACGAAAAAACGCTCTTTTCTTACTTGAAAAGAGCGTTCTAAGTGGTCTTTAGAAACAAAACTCGAATTCTTTTATGGGCGATTGGGATTGTGCGGTGGGTTTGGAGGGACAATATGGTACGGTGATAACACCGACCATAGGCTGAATGATTTTTTGCGTTTTGGTGAAACCACCCTCAACCAATAGTTCCGTCCCTTTATCTTTCATTTTTTCGATTTTATGAATTTAAAAACCATACATACCACCCGAAACGGAAATTTGCTCTCCCGTGATCCATGCTGCATCATCGGAAGCAAGAAATACTACAGCTTTCGCAATATCTGCTGGCTGGCCTCTGCGGCCAAGCGGTGTTTTCTCCACAAACATTTTTTCATACTCACTTCCGGCAGTGACGCCTGCACTGGTTGCACCTTCTGTTTCTGTAGCGCCCGGCAAAATGGAATTGATACGAACGTTTTTTACACCCAACTCCTTAGATAAAGCAATTGTGAAAGCATCTAGTGCCGCTTTTGTTGCGGAGTACAACGAGGCATTTTGAAGAGGATATTTGCTTGCACCTGAACTGATATTGATAATGTTCCCGCCCTTATTGCCGAAAAGTTTCAGAGCTGACTGGATAGTCAATATAGATCCTAACACATTGACGTTGAAACTCTGGTGGAAATCTTCTATCGAAATCTGTTCAATAGGCGCATATCCTTGAGATACTGCATTATTTACTAAAATGTCCAACGTTCCGAAAGCATTCTCAGTTTCTTTAAACAACCTGATCACATCGGCTTCGTTCGATACATCGGCCTGTACTGCAATGGCTGTGCCGCCATTATCGGTTATGGCTTTCACCACTTTGTCTGCGCCTTCTTTGCTAGAAGCATAATTTATTACAACCTTTACGCCTTCTGCAGCAAAGTGTTTGGCGATAGATGCACCTATTCCTTTTGATGCACCGGTTACTACCGCTACTTTGTTTTCTAATTTTTTCATATACAAAGATGCGTTGCTGTAATAAACTGGCTTTTGACCTGAATCATTAAATAGGCTTGACATAGGTCAACTCAAGGTAATGACCTAAATCATTATATTGGTTAGCACTATTTAAAAGAGTTTTTCTTTAGCCTGCTCAAAGTTTCCGGAGATAAACCCAGATATGAAGCGATCATGTTTTGCGGGAACCGCTGTAGAAATTGTGGATAGTTATTGACCAGATCCTCGTAACGCTCCTCCGCCGAATAGCTCATTGCGGCCTGCATTCTTTTCTGGTTTGCAATGGTGTAATTTTGACTGATCACGTTTGCCATCGCTGAAAAGGCAGGTATAAGCTTAAGAAATTCCTCAATTTGAGCATTTGTTGATTGCAGTATCTCCAGGTCCTCCAGCGCTTCAATATTAAAGCGGCTTGGCGTTAAGAGGTAAAAGCTTTCAAAATCGGCCAGCCACCAGTTTTCCAAAGATAATTTCAGAATATGTTCATGCCCTTTTTCATCTACTGTAAACGTCCTGGCGGACCCTTTTACTATAAACCCGATATATTTGCATACATCTCCTTCCTGTAAAAAATATTGCCGTTTCCGAAGTTTTTTGGGTTTGAAATGTGCTGTCAATAAATGCTTATCATCCTCTGAAAGCACTTTGCCGGATATTTTTTGAATGTAATCGAAAAACGCTTCAAAATTGGACATTGTACAAATATATAATCATTCACAATTTAATCAAGCTGCCCGATAAAAGACTAATCTCTTTAGTAGGTTATTTGAAGTAATAAAAATCTCTGCTCTTGAAGAAACAGGAATTTGATAGAAACGTATAATTAAACTGTGATTTTTGTCTAGGAGAAAAAATATCGAACTACAAGACTGAACGAATCCGCTTGTCTAATAAGTCACATTAACAATGAGTTACGGGAAATATAAACGGGAAAGATGCGAGGTTGTCGCTCCTTTCCCGTGAAGTGGTCCCGACGAGAATCGAACTCATATCTAGAGTTTAGGAAACTCCTATTCTATCCGTTGAACTACGGGACCGTTATAGTTTATCGGATGCAAATCCGTAAACAGTTTGCAAAGGTGCAATTTTTCATTGAAAAATCACACCCCTATACACAAAATTTGCTTATAGCTTATTTATGCATCTGTACATTTGAAACTTGTACATCTGCACATCTATCTACCTGATAACAGATCCGTTATGAAAATCATCTGCAGGCAATACAAAGCTGAGCTTGCCTTCACTATCCTCGGCCATCAGGATCATGCCCTGCGAAAAGATACCTTTTATTTCGCGTGGCTCCAGGTTTACCAGTATACTCACCCTTTGGCCAATAATAGCTTCGGGTTCATAATATTCGGCAATGCCCGACACTACGGTACGCACATCAATGCCAGTATCAATGGTCAGCTTGAGCAGCTTTTTGGTTTTAGCTATCTTTTCAGCTGCCTGTATGGTACCTGTGCGGATATCCATGGTGGCAAATGTTTCGTAACTAACGCTTTCTTTAGCCGGCTGTACCTCTACCGATTTTGGCGGCGCGGCGGCATCCTTTTTTGCCTGTAGTTTGTCCAGTTGATATGTTATTACCTCATCCTCTATCTTTTCAAATAACAAGGCCGGAGGGTTTAACTGGTGCCCGTTGTTAAAATAGACCTCCTGATCATAATGGATCACCTCATTTGGCCAGTTCAGCATACCGAGGATCTTTTTAGCGGTGGTTGGCAAAAATGGCTGCGCGCAGGTTGCCAGATGCCCTATCAGCAGCAAGCAATTGTGCAGGGCCTGCTTAGCCCCTTCAGGATCTGTTTTAATGGTTTTCCAGGGCTCTTTTTCGGTCAGGTAACGGTTACCCAGGCGTGCTATATCCATCACGGCCTGCAGGGCCTGGCGATAGCGGTAAGCCTCCAGGTTCTTCTCTATCTCGTCATAATATCCACCCAACTCGGCATTCAGCACAGTGTCGGTTAGTTCAATGCGGTCGGTTGTGGCTTCTACCTTACCCTCGTAAAACTTGTGCATCAGTATCATTACCCGGTTCACAAAGTTGCCTAATATGGCCACCAGTTCGTTATTGATACGTGCCTGGTAATCTTTCCAGGTAAACTCACTGTCGCTGGTTTCGGGTAATATCGAGGTTAGCACGTAGCGCAATTCGTCCTGCTTGTTTGGCAGCTCTTCCAGGTATTCGTGCAGCCAAACGGCATGGTTGCGCGAGGTGGATAGCTTATCCCCTTCCAGGTTCAGGAACTCGTTGGCAGGCACATTTTGCGGTAAAATATATTCGCCGTGCGCATGCAGTATGGATGGGAAGGTGATACAATGGAACACAATATTATCCTTACCTATAAAATGGATCAAACAGGCATTATCCTGCTCATCAGCCTGCTTTTTCCAGTATAATTTCCAGTCTTTGTTGTTATCAATAGCCCATTGTTTGGTAGCCGATATGTAGCCGATAGGCGCATCCATCCAAACGTAAAGCTTTTTGCCTTTGGCATCTGCCAGCGGCACGTCGATACCCCAGTCCAGATCTCGGGTCATGGAGCGCGGTTGCAGACCCTGTTTAAGCCATGATTTGCATTGGCCAAATACATTTACCTTCCAGCTACCCTCTTTAGTATCTATCCACTGCTCCAGCCAGGGCTGATATTTATCCAGTGGCAGGTACCAGTGTTTGGTTGGTTTTAAAACCGGCGGTTTTCCGCTCAGGGTTGATACCGGGTTGATCAGGTCGGTTGGACTTAGTGAGGTACCGCATTTTTCGCACTGATCGCCGTAGGCATTCTCATTATGGCAATTAGGGCAGGTACCTATAATATATCTATCGGCCAAAAACTGGTCAAAATCCTCGTCGTAATACTGCTCGCTTACTTTTTCAATAAACTCATCTTTTTCATACAGGTTCAGGAAAAACTCCTGCGACAGCTCATGATGTATAGGCGATGAGGTACGATGATAAATGTCAAAAGCTATCCCAAACTGCTCAAAACTATCTTTTATCTGCTGATGGTATTTATCTATAATAGCCTGTGGCGTAGTGCCTTCCTTTTTAGCCTTGATGGTAATGGCGGCGCCATGCTCGTCAGACCCGCAAACGTATACTACATCCTTTTTTTTGAGCCTTAAATGGCGTACAAAAATATCGCCCGGGATATATGCCCCGGCCAGGTGACCAATATGCAGCGGACCATTAGCATAAGGCAAGGCGGATGTTATAGTGAATCGTTTGTATTTGTTGAGTTGTGACATGAAATATGCGGCAATGTAAATAAGCGGCAAAGATAATTCATTTAAGTCGGAAAGTCCGGAGCTGCGGATTTCTTTGTCCTAAAATCTTTTATCAAACTTTGAGGATTACCTCATCGGCCCGATTATGAAATTCAAACAACCCAAAACTTTTTAAACCTTAATTTTAACACTTTTCGGCTCAAAATCGGGGCAAAAACACATCAAAAACTGCTTAAAACTTATTCAAAACCACCCATTTTAACACTTTTTAACAATTTTTTGATGAGTTTTTAAAAGTTTAAAAAGTATTAAATATCTGAAATTCAAATAACTATATACAAAAAGATCAGATTTTTATCCTTTTTGTCCCTTTATGCAAACGGCCCCGATTGCACTTTTCAAGCAATCAGGGCCGTTGGGTTGGTTTACTTAAAGATACGAAAAATGATTGGCTTGTGCAAGAGGGATGCGGGTTGGATTGCGCAGAACCAACTCATCCTGGCGTTGCTTCGCTCGCCATCCTCTTCGCCTGTGGCGCAAAGAGGGGGTGAAATTGCAAATAAAACCATGTCATTGCGAGCGCAGCGTGGCAATCTCCTCGCTTGTATATTGAACTCGACGAGATTGCTTCGTCGTTCCTTCTCGCAATGACATATAGGAAACTGTACTTGGTGAGGGTAGGATGAGTCGGCTCCGCGGCTTTGATTTCTACCAGCCCCGCAACAAGCAAAGAAAACTTTTACTATAATTGCTTATGGATAAACCAGCCAATACCGCTTCTTCCGGCCTCCTTCCACCCTATTTAAAAAAGGGTGATAAGATAGCGATCACCTGCCCGGCTAAAAAGCTGCCCAGGCCTATGGATGATGCCGTAGCCTTATTACTATCATGGGGATTGGAAGTAGTTTTGGGCGATACTGTGACCGCCTCCTACCACCAGTTTGCGGGGGATGACGACCTGCGCGCCCATGACTTGCAGCGCTTTATTGACGATGATACCATCAAAGCCATTATAGCGGCGCGTGGCGGCTATGGCACCATCCGGATGATTGATAAGGTTGATTTTAGCCGTTTTGCTCAAAACCCCAAATGGCTCATCGGCTTCAGCGATATTACCGTGTTGCATACCCATCTTTTTGCCAACTACGGGGCTCAAACCATCCACGGGCAAATGCCGGTTAATATTCCCGATGCGTCCAAACATTCCCTGGATACACTCCGCATGGCCCTGTTTGGCGAAGCTTTAAGTTATAACTACCACGCCCACGCTTTAAACCGCAGCGGCGAAGGCTCAGGAATATTGGTGGGCGGTAATTTATCCCTACTGCTAGCCGTATCCGGCTCGGTATCTGATATCGACTATGGCGGCAAAATATTATTTATAGAAGATGTGGGCGAATATCTTTATTCTGTCGATCGTATGCTGCGCAGCCTGAAACGGGCGGGCAAATTTGCCCAACTCGCGGGCCTGGTAGTAGGCGGCTTTACGGACATGAAGGATAACGATATCCCCTTTGGCCAAACCGTACCGGAAATTATCATGGACATTGTACAGGAGTATGATTATCCCGTATGTTTTGATTTCCCGGCCGGGCACATCCCCGATAATTGCAGTTTAATATTCGGCAAAGAAGCGCAGCTATCTGTACAAGGGCAAGAAGTAAGTTTGCGGTTTAGTTGAATCAGGAGAACGTTTTTTTAATATCGAACACCGGATTTCCAATATCGAATGATGAATATAGATTGGTTTTGGATATTTACAAGTATTGAAAACTCCATAACACAAAAAGCACCAGGGTACATAAAAAATTACAGGAATGGAAATAACACTTTGGCTATTAATAGCGATTGGTGGCCCTTATCTATTATTGCTCTACAAAAAACTAGGTGTATCATTTCGCCTTGTTTTTATATCAATGATGCAGTTGTTAATCATCATGTTATTGCTTGTACTGGTGTTTATTACCGGGAGCGATAAATTAATGGCCCTTTTATTCCCCCTTAGTGTTATTGCGATGGTTGCTATATCGATTAATATAGTGTGGATCATACTGATTTGGATTGCAAAGAAATCTTAAAAATCAGCATTTTAGAATAATTAACACACTCCGGCATTTGTTGGTGAGGTGCTGAAACACGCCCAGCATGACTTTTCTTTTTTCTATAATATACATCTCCCACAAACCTACATTGATGCAGAAACCCCTTCCTCCCCTTCCCGAGGGAAGGAATCGCACGGGGCCAGGGCTTTTAATGGTGGTCAGGCCTCTGCTCAACCCTTCGACGGAGCTCAGGGTGACAGCCCTCCTTGGGTACATTATTTATTCGTCATGTTTGATTTTTCCTTTCTGAAAGGAATTTTTATATATTAAAACCAAAATTCAACCATATTAACACTTTCACCATTATAAATTATGGCAGTACTGAGCAACTTAAGCAATTACAAAAATTTGGGCCTTCTGGTCATCCGCCTGGGTCTGGGCATTACCTTTATTTTTTATGGCTATCCTATGCTGATGGGCGGCGTAAGCGGCTGGAGAGAGCTTGGCCATTCTACCAGGCACATCGGCATACATTTTTGGCCGGTAGTATGGGGATTCCTGGCAGCGGCCACCGAGGCTTTTGGCGGCTTTCTGCTCCTGATAGGCTTTGCCTTTCGCCCGGTATGTATATTGATGATATTGACGCTTATTGTAGCCGCAGCCACTCATTTAGGCGAGGGCGAGGGATTTAAGGGAGCTATTCATGCCATTGAAGATGCCCTGATATTTGCAGGCCTTTTATTTGTTGGTCCGGGCAAATACAGTGTGGATAAGAAATAAGTCGTTCGATTTTGATCTGCAATAAAAAAGGGATTTGCCATAATAGCAAATCCCTTTTTTATTATTTAAGTGTTACGGCTAATTATTTAGGCATAACATTTTTATCAAAAAACAGCCTGGTTGTTACCACATCGCCGCCAATTGCCGCTGATGCTGCTTTATAATTAGCAGGGTTTACGTTAGCCTCATCAACCGGATATTTGAAACGAACCGGGAAGTCGCTAAAGGCACCCGTTGCAGGTTTATAAAGTACCGGAAAATCCAGCCTGCGGGTTTCAATCCATGCATCCCAGCCACGGTTATAATTAGCAACCCATTTTTGGATAGCCAGGTTATTGGTACTGTACGGGTTAGCAGCAATAAAAGCAGTAGCATCTCCGGCAGTCCAATAATCAAATGAAGCCTGAACACCTTTTGCATAATAAGTACTTGCATCACCGGCAATAAAGCCTTTTGCAACGGCTTCGGCCTGATAAAATGCAATCTCTGCGTAATCAAGCAGCAAACCAGGGGCTGTAGCTGCAATCATAATATCACCAGCATGCGAAAAGCTATCATAATTTGCTTTTACACCAGGATCGGCTCCCAAAACCTTGCCACCTGCATCCAATGCTTTAAAATATTTTGATGCACGGGGGTCAATAAGACCATTATTATTATTCAACTGATTGGCTAAAGTGCTGCAGGCCACAAAATCAAACCTGCCGCTTTGTACCAGGTCAACCCAAATAGGATTCGTGTTTGGTGTTGCTGCCTGGTATACTAATGTAGCATTATCTGTATTTGCGGTAAATACCCCCCCTGTTACTGCATCCTGAACTGTTGTTTTAGCCAAAGCTGCGTCGTAATCAGCAATGGTCATACCCATTTTCAATTTCAGTGAGTAGGCAAACTTTTTCCATTTAGCCACACTTCCTCCATAAATGATGTCGGCAGTACCATAACTTGCGCTTGCAACTGTTAGCGCTGCTATATCAGCGTCTACACGCTTCAGCAGGTCTTTATAAATTGTTGCTGCATCATCGTATTTTGGAAAGTTGTTTGCAGAATCAAAAGCCTGTGAATAAGGGACATCACCAAAGGTGCTAACCAGGTAATAAAAACCATATACCTGTAACAGATCTGCAATAGCTAAATCATTCTTTTTTACAGCGTCGCCTACTATAGTGGGGTCGTTTGGAATGATGTCTTTAGCTAACTTTAAATTGTTTAAAACATCACGAAACAGGAAATTCCACATCTGTCTATTGATGTTACGCGTGTCAAAATTATACAAACTTTCGTCATTATAAGTAGTCTCCTGCCATTGCTGTTCCACCAATCTGAAAACGTTATTGTTTACGTTGGCTGATGTAACGGTATTTGAAAGCACCCGCTCGGCCTGTGTAATTAAGGTTGGCGCAGGTACCGTAGGGAAAAGTTTAGGGTTAGTATTGAGGTTTTCAAAATCTTTTTTGCACGCTCCCAGCATAACAAGCGGAAGCAATGCCCATATATATTTTTTCATATTGGTTAAAATCTTACTTTTAAGTTTAGGGTAAACATTCTTACAGTTGGGAAAGCACCGCTTTGATAACCCTGCAGGTTACCGGCACCTAAGGTTTCTTCGGGATCAGAATATGGAACATTCTTGTGGATGATCCATAAGTTCCTGCCGCTTACTGCCAGATCAACACCCTTAATGGCCCCCCATTTTGACACTAAAGTTTGCGGGAATGCGTAAGACAATGCCGCTTCGCGCAGTTTCACATAGCCTGCATCATAAACAAAATTAGCTGCAGGGTTATGCTCATAACCATACAAACCGGTAGCATCATTACGAACCCGAACAGTGTTCTTAGCGCCACTTGCAGTAATACCCGGTACAATTACACCACCGCCGGCAGCAAGTGTGTTTCTTGATGGATTACCCAGATCGTTGTTACCAACTGTTTCGGGATATAAACCCGTATCCATGCCATAATAAGTATCTAACGAGAATACACTGCCGCCTTTACGTATATCGATCAGGAAGGTTAAAGTAAAATCTTTAACACGCACAGAGTTGGTAATACCACCTATCCAGTCGGGATTAATATTACCTATTGTGCTGGTGCTTGGCGATTGTTTGTAGTATCCGGTAGCGTCAACAACACGGCCATCGTCCTTCTTGGTATAAGGATTTCCGTTGATATCTGTAAAAGCAGTACCACGTATATCACCATATGGACGACCCAATGCGGCATTAAGCGATACCCCACCCTGGAAAGATGACAGCAAAAGATTTGTTGATTGCTGACCTGATGGATCGGTATATAGCGCCAAAACCTTATTGCTGTTCTTGGTAAAGTTAACCCCTAACTTCCAGGTTACCAGCTTACTGCTTACAGGCGTACCGTTTAATACAACTTCAACACCCCGGTTGCGTAAAGTGCCGGAGTTAATGTATGTTGCGTTATAACCGGTAGCTGTTGATAAGGCAACAGGTAACAACCCATCAACTGTTTTGGCATCATAATAAGTAAAATCAAAACCTAAACGGCTGTTAAAAAACTGCATCTCTAAACCAGCTTCTTTTGATTTTGTACGCTCTGGCTTTAAAGCCGCATTATTTTGAGTAAGCCCAATAAAAGATTGAGGGTTTGAACCAAACGGCGTACCAAATGAATAGAAGTTTTTGGTGTTTTGAGGTTGCCCGCCATTACCTACTTCGGCATAGTTAACCCTTACTTTACCATATGATAACCAGCTGTATTGTTTAAGCAGTTCAGAGAAAGTAAAGCCTAAGTTAACCGATGGATAGTAATACTTATTGCTGTATGATGGCAAAGCTGAGTTAACGTCACGACGTAATGTTGCGTCTAAAACCAGCATTTTTTTCCAGGTAAATGTAGCACCTGCAAATAAACCATCTACCTCTTGCCTGATATCGTTTTCGGTAGGGGCAGCCGGCGCGTTTTTAGAATTCGCTAAAGCATAAACATTAGGAATGATTAAACCGCCGTTAGTTACTGCTGAAATTAACTCATACTGGTTTTTGCGAATGTTAACACCAGCCAAACCTTTAAAATTCAAATCGTTGTTGATGTTTTTATCAACCGTTGCCAGGAAATCTAAATTGGTTTCGTTGAAATTGATATTCCTCCTGGTATAAGAAGATACACCTACTGAACCAAAAGCACGTCTTTCTTCCTGTAACATGGTGTAATTATCAACCGTTACACGACCCAATAAATTCAACCAGTCGTTAACCCTGTAATTCAAATTCACATTACCAAAATAGTGGTGACGCCTGTCTGTTTCATAATTTTGATAACGGGTCCAATATGGGTTATCCTGGTAAATAGGAACCAGATTGGTTGGGCTTGCCCAGTTCCAGGTTACGTTTTTACCGCCCGATGCAAAGTACTGGTCCTTTAATTCCTTGACATCAGTATTCATTTGCCACCATTGCCTAAAGTTGCGCACAACGTTTTCGGCCTGGTAACCGCTGCCATAACGGCCAATACCATCGGTCCTGGTGTAATTAACGCTTGCGCCTGCGGTTAATTTGCTGGTAATTTTATAAGTACTTGCAAAATCAACGCTATTACGCAATTCATTACTATTTGGCAAAAAGCCGGTTTGGTTATTACGGGTATAACCTAATTTAAAAGTACCGTTTTCGCCGCCATTGGTAATAAATAAACTTTGGTTATTGGTTACCGGGTGAACAAAGAAAGAAAGCGGATCATTTGCTCCTGCCACCCATGGTGTTGCTTTTCCATAGTTTGGAGAAGACGGGGCAAAAGCATCCCATTGATAAACCATCAGGTTTGGATCAAATTTATGACCATAAGATGCATCTTCCTGTAAAGGAGTAACCAGGTCATTCTTGCCGTCGCCATTAATATCCCTTATCAGGAAATAGCCGCTTGGGTCAATGCCGGTTTTATCATTATAAATAGGGCCATAACCAGCACCATACTCATGCTGATAAGTTGGCAGTGTTGATTTATCAACCGAGCCAATACCAACACTGCTATTAAAGGTAATACCCAAACCCTTGCCTGGTTTTTTTGTAGTGATCATGATTACACCATTGGCGCCGATGGAACCATACAATGCGCTACCTGCAGCACCTTTAAGTGTGGTAATAGACTCAATATCATCGGGGTTAATATCAGCAATTGGCGATCCGTAATCATAACCGCCCCTGCCCGATTCAACAGTACCCGCATTTGTTCCGGTATTAGCACCAGCATTGTTGGTTCCGGCGTTCCCCGAACCTGGGCCACCATTATTCATCGGTACACCATCAACAACAAATAATGCCTGGTTATTACCTAATAATGATTTTGTACCCCTTAAAACCACGTTGGTTGACCCCCCTAACGCGTTGTTTTGCCTGATCTCTAAACCAGCAACTTTGCCTGAAAGGCCGCTTACAAAGTTTCCGCTACGTTGTTTGCTAACTTCATCGCCGCCAACCTGCTGGGCCGCATAGGCCTGTTGGTTACGGGTTCTGTTTAAGCCTAAAGCGCCGGTTACAACAACTTCGCCAAGTTGCTTGCTCGACATGGCAAGCCGTACGTTTACAACAGGGCCCCTTACCTGTACTTCTTGTGATGCATAGCCAATAAAGCTAATGATTAGTGTTGAACCCTCCGGAACACTTAACGTGTATTTTCCGTTGACACTGGTTTGGGTACCGGTTGTTGTTCCTTTAACCCTGATGGTTACTCCCGGGATAGGCAGGCCGTCTTCCAGGCCTGTAACCGTACCGGTAACTGCACGATTTTGTGCAAATGTTTGTGTAATTGATAACAGCAGGAAACACAAACTTACTAGTAGAAGTTTTTTCATTTTTTGTGATAAGATCTGTTAATAGTTAATACTCAATGAATTATCTCGCTTATATTATAATATATTTTGCAGAATTATAACATAAAGCCGGGCCTATATTACGTAAAATATTATACAATATCGATTATTTTTCAAATTATTAGCTTCTATTTATTGCATATATTATCTATAATGTCTACCTGATATATATTTTATTTAAGATGTTTTGTGGGCAATATTGACGGTGACCAGCCTCTTGTGTTTTTGTGTAAAATGGACACTCGGGCAGGGCATGCAGACTATTTCGGATGTCGTGTATCGGCGGCCTTTTATTTGTTGGCCCAGGGCAAATACAGCGTAGGTAAAAAATAATAAACGCTGGTTAAGCTCCATAAATACCGTGTAAACACCTATTGTAGCTGCCCTATTATTAATGTATTTTTTATAAAAATATATTAACATGAAAAAACAAATACTGTTGGGCCTCATGGCCATGATGGTGGGCTTTAGCGCCTGCAAAAAGGACCTGGTGAAAACACCGGGTACAACACCGGATAAGGCCAAACAAAAGGTGAATGTAGTTGACCCGGGATTCGTAAATGAGTTAACACTAGCGCCCCGCCAACCCGGAGAAAACTTTGACACCTACCTGGGTAACTGGGGCGGTGTAAGTGTTAAAATGCAGGGCACCCCGGTTTGGGACCACGCCAAATACCCCAACCTGGTTAATGGCGTTCCGTGTATGGGCTATGGGTATACCGTGGGAGATCAAAATATGATTACGACTTCAAATGCAGGCGGACAAGACTTTTTTATAGTATACGTGGCAACCGCTTCATTTGATGCCTATGTGCTAGATTTTACTTCAAATGTAGGTAGTTTGGCTAGCGCTATTATAAATATGCTACCAGACTCACCAATCATAACCATGCCCGTGGCTTCTGATTTTGTTAAAGTAACTTACGGTAATAGCGGTGCAGGCTACGTAGCGGTTACAGGCAAACTAATCCGGATCACTAGTGGTACTTCTCACTTTGCTTTCACTACTGTGGGTTATCCAACTCCGGCACCGGTAATTACTCCTCCACCGCCAACCACCTATACAATGTCATTCATATACCCTGCTGGCTCAAACTATGAGTATGATGTGAATGTTACTAACGGTGTAATTACTTCAATTGGCGGATTAAATATAGTAACCTATCAAAACTTCCCAGCACATTACAATAGCGGAGGAACATGGACACCCATTGCCGGCACTACCCATTATCATATAACCGGCCTAAATGTAACGGGTACCCCCACCGCCAATACGCCTGTTACCTTTACTTTCACAGGAGACACCAGCGATTCTTATTAATGAAAAGAGACGGCATCACGAATAAAAAACTGCTCGCCCGAGCAAACTCTTAAATAAAAGAGGCCGACTTATCAAAATAAGCCGGCCTCTTTTGTTTTAATAGCTATTACTGGTTCAAATAATCGCCCAGTGCTTTCAGGTAGTTGTCGTCGATATCGCCCTCATTATCCGAAAAGAATTTTTTCACTTTATCAGCGTCGGCAACAAATGCCTGTTTAATGGCCTTTGCTTTAAGCTCTATTTTTTGAGGCTTTCCGCCTGGCAGTTGTACCACGTAATAAACACTTTCGTCTTTGTATTCATCATAATTATTACCGCTTGAGGTGATGCCGTTGGTTACAAAATTAGCTTTTATAAAAGTTGTCCCCAGGTCTTTGTATATTTTGTATTTTTTTCCGGTAGATAATACCTCCACATAGCGTTTGGCATTTATAGCAGGCACGTCCTCAAAAACATAAGGCACGGCGTTTTCATCAAACAAGGTGAAGCCTTTTATTTCTTGCTTTACCACCAGCATGGCGGTGGTTTTATTACGGGTAAATATGAGGTTACCTCCTACTTTATCATAGTTAAATAAGTATACATCGCTTTGTTTAAGCGAATCCTGGGGGGTTATGGCAAAACCATGTACCCAATCATTAAACAAAAAGCGGCTGCCGTGCAGGCCTTCCTGCCCGGTGCCTATGCGGTTAATAGATACGTTATGATCAACCAGGTTTTCATCGGGTTTAAAAAAATTGGCAACGCTTGTTTTAGCCAGTACCTCTTGTTTGGGGGCTTCCCCGGCAGTCATCACCACTTTAACATTGGAGGGGTTATCCAGCTTAATCCGCGCTTCGTTATGAAAATTGGCGGTTACGATGAGGTTAGAGGCAGGATCGGCCTGAAGACTGAACGCCCCGCTCTGATCTGAATAAGTGGCATAAGGATGCTGCGAATCGCTCACAAAAGCAAAAGCGACAGGTTTACCTGTTTGGTCTGTTACGGTTCCGTTTACAGATATCGTTTGGGCGAAACTTATTTTACATAATATAGTTAACGCTAAAAGAATTATTTTTTTCATTGGAAGCAATAGACTTTAATATAATGCTTCAAAAGTTATATATTTTTTTTCAATTCCCTCTAATCTTCATTTAAATAGTTGCGATATAATACAAAAGGTGCTCCAATAATTGAAGCACCTTATATTAATCGTTTTTTTTATTAATTACTTTTTTACTAACGTTTCAGAAATCAAACGGGGAGCCGCTGAGTTGTAATAGTAATTTAGTGTGAACGTTTTGGTCGCCGGATCATATTTATTAACCGTTCCTGGCTGTAAGGCAACTGATGGTTGAGAAACACTTGATAATGTAACTGAATTATCAGCATTTACAGTAATCTTCAGATCCGTTTTTAAATCGGCTAAAGCGCTTCCTGAAACTGATGTGGCGCCAGCTGTTCCCATAGCTACATCATAATTAAATGTGAAAGTACCAGCAGTTGGATGAATCCTTGAACCAGAAGCGGTATAAGTACCATCATACTTGTTCTTAACCTGAACATTGTACAAAACCGTTTTATAATTGCTGATCTGTTGTCCGCCACCATCCGTTATTGTTAATGGTAATACATAGCTTGTATTAGTGGGTGATATTAAACTTGATTTAATATTGATAACTATGTTAGACGAATTTTGATTAGCTGGAATTGTAGTTGTAAAGGTACTGGTGTAATAATCAGCTGGCAAGAGTACATAACTCGTGCTATTATCCGCGTTATATTTAGTTAAGGCAGCCTGATCAACAGAGATTTTTACCGTTAAGGGTGTCGATAAAGGTTTAGGCGCAGCCACGTTAACCATTAAATTAATCGGAATAGGGGTATCAGAAATATCAAGAGCAACTGCTTCAAATAAGCCGCCATTCGCTCCGACTCCTGTAGCAGCAGGTAATTCCACCAACGGTTTTGCTGCCGCAAAATCCACATAATGCTGGTTATCCTTCAGGCACGAGCTTAAACCCGCGATAGACACCAAAGCGACAAAAGCTGTTTTAATATATAATTTCGTTTTCATTTTTCTTTTCGTTTAAATATTATTTAGCCCAGAATATTTTAGAGGTAAATACAGAGATATTACCCTCTGCGGCTACGTTAGCCGCATTGGTTTGATATTCAATAGCAGGATATGGCACACGGGTAACCTGGTTTGGAGGGTTAGCGCCCGGGTATACAGAAAGCGGGATATTATTAGGATAGCCTGTTCTGCGGAATTCGTTAAATGCTTCAAATGCGCCATAGATAGCCAGGGCTTTCCATTTTTCGGTAATGATAGCTTGCTCCTGTGTGGCATCTGTACCTGCTGTTGGGTACGGATTAGCTGCCAGATAAGTAGCTGCCTGCGTGTCGGTTAAACCCATTTCGGCATAAGAAGCATTGATACCGGCATTGTATAGTGTCGCGGCACTCCCACTGGTAATATATCCGCTTTTAACACCTTCGGCCTGTAAAAATAAAGCTTCGGAGCCCGACATGATCACCGCGTCCATGGTAGCAGATTTCAACAATCCTGTTCCAACTTTACTTGGGGCTGTTGTTGGCGGCTGTGTTATACCCAAAGCAGTTGAGATAATGGTACCGGTTGATGTTGTGGTATAAACCACAAAACCGCGAACATCGCTATTAGCAGTAAGCACGGTAGCCCCGTAGCTATTGGCCTGGTACTGGTTTTTATTGGCTTGCGCACCACCATTTTGAGTTGTACCGTAATTTCTCCAAAGCGGGCTTTGCTGACCATTAACCGCATCACTATTCAGGTAACCCGGGTTTACAGTGCCGGGCATGGTAGCATCAATATAACCGATGCTTTGTGTTGCCGCAACAGCCGCTTTAAGCGCGGCGGTTTTTGAGCTCACATTGCTTTGGCGCAATGCCAAACGCAATTTTAACGTATTAGCAAATTTTAACCATTTAGTCATATCGCCCTTGTACATGATATCTGCAGTACCGGGAGTGGCCGGTGGTACAGCTAATTTTTGCGTGGCTTGTATGGATGTTATAGCCGCATCTACACGTTTCAACAAATCGTCATATATCGCTGATCCTTTATCGTATTTAGGGTTCAGCAATGCTGTTCCTTTTAAAGCGTCGGTATAAGGGACGTTATTATAGTTATCAACCAGGGCCTGAAAATCAAACGCGATCATAATATCGGCGATGGCCAGAAAATATGGATTTGTAGTTGAAGCTTTTAAAGCGTTATAATTAGCTACATTCAAATACAGTGGGGTCCAATAATCATAAGTAGCTGAAGTTACCTGGTATGACAGTAGGGCTGCGTTAGGCTGGAAGCCTGTGCTCCAGCTCAGGTAGCCCATCCAGCAGGCATAATTAACGTAAGACGTTACTTGTGGCCCACCCTGGCCAACGTTGTTGGTAATATCGGCAGTGATCTTTAAAGCGCCGGTTAATGCCAGGTTGGGGGTTGTTGTTACGGGCTGGTTGGGGTTAGTTGATAACTCCAGGTAATCCTTTTTGCAACTGCCAGCCGTTAAAGCAAGCGTTGCAAATATTATAGATAAATACTTTTTCATCGTTTTGTAAGTTAAAATGTCACTGTTAAGTTAGCTCCGTAAAAACGGCTTGCCGGCATTTGCTGGGTACTGTTAACACCAATATCGCCGTTAGTAGCACTGTTAGCAAACTCAGGGTCCACCCAGTTGTTAGTTTTAGGCCTCCACATCAACAAGTTACGACCAATAAAAGCAAAATTAGCACGTTTGATAAATCCGGTTTTTTTGATCCATCTGGAAAGATCGAATGAAAGGTTCGCTTCACGTAATTTCCAGAATGCGCCGCTGGTTATATAAGTACTCCCTGCGTTATAATACGCGCCGCCGTCCCAGAAATTCAGGGCACCGTCCTGAACACTTACAGTAGTATTAGGCGTATAAACGGGGTTAGCCGCAGTACCGGTGTTGATCACTGAATTTGGGAAAATAAAACGCTGACGATCTGAAGATACAGAGAACTGGGATACACCAGCCGCCGTAGCCGACCGTAAGCTTGAGTTGTAGATAACGTTACCTGCGCGGTATTCTTCCGTTACAGCTAAGGTGATAAATTTATAGCTGATGGTTTGTGTTAAACCTAATACGTATTTCGGTGTGGTTTGGCCGGCATTTACCAGGTTATTGTTCAATGAAGGATAGCCGGTAACCGGGTCAACAATAGCACGTCCTTGTGGATCGCGGTTAAGGTCAGTTACATATATAACGCTATAGGGCTGGCCTACTACTGCACTGGTAGTAGCATTGACATAACCACCTAAAGGCAGTTGCTTGGTATCGCCAAATAACGATAACACTTTTGAGTTTTGAATAGCTAAGTTACCGATTAAATTAACACCAACGCCGTTTGCTGTTTTTTGCAGCGGGGTTACGTCCAGTTTAAACTCGTAACCGGTATTTTGTGTTTCGCCAATATTAAGAATGGAAGTTTGATAACCCGTTGTTGGGGAAACAGTGATTGGTAATGTTTGGTTTTTAGTGTGCGTATTGTAGTAGGTGGCACTCAGGTTAATACGGCCATCAAAAAAGCCCAGATCGGTACCAACTTCTAACTCTGATGTTAATTCAGGTTTCAGGTTCTGATTATTTAGCTGTGTGCTCAGGTTCAATGCACCAAGGTTACCATAAGGGAAACCGGTTGTTGATGTAAATGTGTTGAGCAGGCTATACGGACCAATGTTTACATCACCCACCTGGCTATAACCACCCCTTAATTTACCATAACTGATGATCTTGTTGTTTTTTAAAGCATCAAAAGCTGATGTAAACACAAACGATCCTTTTACTGATGGATACCAGATAGAGCGGTTAGCTGCAGAAAGTCTTGAATCATGGTCGTTACGCAAGGTACCTTCCAAAAACGCGAAATCTCTCCAACCTAATGAAAGGTCGGCAAAGTAGGCTACCTGGCGGATCTTGAATGTTCCGGCTGTAGCGCTTGGTACCCCTAAAAGGGAACTAACGTTATAAAAATCTTTTACCAGCAGGTTGTTTGTTCCGTTTTGAACAAAGCTGGCATACTCTTGCCAAATGGTATTACCTACTAATAAATTGGCTTTCAACTGATCATTCAGGAATGATTTATGAAAGTTGGTTAAGATGTCTTGTTGCAAGCGGTTATATCCTTGCGGACCGGCAAAAAGACTATTAGTTGGAAGACTACCATCGCCAAAAACTTTAATATTATTTACAGTTCCGGGGTTGATCGCCGCGCCATAGCTTGAGGCAACGGTACTACCACCGTGCGTAGGGTCGCTCAATGCGTATGGAGTATAGTCAATTTCCGCGCGGGTGTCTGTTTGCTGATAAGAGCCGCCATTGTAACTTAAGCGATAAGTAGCATCAAACCATTTGGTTGGGGTTAAGGTACCCGAGAAACTACCATTCAATACGTCAGTACGTTTTACAGATCTTGAGTTTTTGATACTCCAGTATGGGTTAATACCATAAGAGTTAAAATAAGTGCTTGGATCAGCAAATGGCTTAGTTGGGTCCTTAAAGTTTTGAAGCGGCACCCAGCTTGGGGTATTGAATATGGTGCTCAATATGTCACCATAGCCGCCGTAAGTATCGGTATTTCCCTGTGAAAAACTGGCTGTTCCTTCGGCTCTAAAAATGCCAGCCGTTTTGGTTCCAGAGATCCGAACCTGTGTTTTGTTATATTTATCGTCCGGTACAGTACCTGTTTGATCCATGCGAAAAGCGGTCAGGTTGAAGGAGTTATTGGCATCGCCGGCGGCGTATGAAAGGCTATGTTGATCCTGGTTACCAGATACGAAGAAACGGCGTGCATAGCTTTTTCCTGATGGAGACTGATATGGATATGACTGTATGGTACCATCCTCAAGCGGGATACCCAGCGCTTGCATATGACCATCATAAGCAGGGCCGTATGACTGGTTTTCATAAGGTACTGTAGTAGTAATAAAACCGGTTACAGCATCCTGGTAAGGAGTACCTTCGCCACCATAACCGCCAAATTTATTTTGCAAAGCCGGCATGTAAGAAATTGACTCACGCAAATACGTATTGGCGTAGGTGATGGTTGGCTGCCCGCTTCCGCTTCCGTGTTTGGTAGTGATCACCAAAGCGCCATTTGATGCCTCAGAACCATAAAGGGCCGCTGCACCTGCACCATTCAGCACGTTCACGCTTTCAATATCATCAGGATTAATGGTAGTAACCTCGTTTGGAGATATCGGCGTACCGTTTAATACCACCAACGCATTGTTATTACCAGTAATGTGACGGTTACCACGCAGTGTAAAACGGGTATCGGGGTTAAGACCGTTGTTTACCGTACTAACAACCAAACCTGCAACCTTAGCAGTCAAACCGTTAGTAAAGTTGGTTGGGCGGGCTTCGGTAAGTTGCTTGTTGGAGATGTTGGTAGCGGCATAACCAAGCTCTTTAGCCTGGCGCTTTACACCTAACGCACCTGTAACCTGAACCTCACCAAGGCTTTTAGCCGCAGATTCCAATGTTACATTGAAGGTGCTTTTGCTGCCAACAGCAACATCCTGTGATGCATAACCAATAAAGGAAAATGTGAGTGTTGCATTAGCGGGAACAGATAGTGTAAATTTTCCCGAGGCTCCGGTTTGGGTACCTCTCGTGGTCCCTTTTACCTTTACTGAAACTCCCGGAAGGGGTAGGCCGTCGTCTTTGGCCGTAACCGTACCAGTAACTGTACGGTTTTGTGCAAATACCTGTGTAATGGACAACAACAGAAAGCACAAACTTGCTAGTAGAAGTTTTTTCATTTCGTTAATAATAAGATCAGTTAATAGTTAATTAATCATAAAAGTAATGTTACATTATCAAAAAGTCAAGTTAAATCTGATAAAAGCATGACTTTTTTTTAAAAAACTTAAATTTTAGTAGCAATATTGATAATTATAGTACTATGTATTGCATAATACAATCTAAAACATATATCTTTGTATTATGATTGTAGAAAACACACAAACCCAAATGAGGAAAGGCATACTGGAGTATTGCATTCTTTCCATCATAGCCAAGGGCGAAATATATGCATCAGACATTATTGCTGAACTTAAAAAAGCCCAACTACTTGTAGTTGAGGGAACTCTGTACCCTCTGCTAACCCGTTTAAAAAACAATGGCCTGCTCACTTACAACTGGGTGGAGTCAATTTCGGGGCCGCCGCGAAAGTATTATGTGCTATCAGAAGAAGGAAAAATTGTATTGGAACAGCTGGATAAAACCTGGCAGGAATTGGTTTATGCCGTGCAAACCGCCATTGGCGAGAGAAAATAAAAACCTATAAAAAAATCACAGATCATGAATAAAACTATCATCATAAATATAAATGGCATCGTATTTCATATAGAAGAGGATGCTTACGAGGTACTTAAAGCTTATATGACCGACGTAAAACGTCATTTTTCGTCGTCGGCCGACAGCCTGGAGATCACAACCGACATTGAAAACCGCATAGCCGAAATGTTTAACGAAACATTGGCCAATCAAAACAAACAGGTAGTTGTAGAAGCCGATGTTAAATTGGTTATTGAACAAATGGGTTCGGTGGAAGATTTCGAATCTGTCGAAAACGACGCTAAACCAGCAGGCGGCAGTACGTTTGGTTATAATACCGAACGTCGCAGGCTTTTCCGCGACCCGGATGATCACCTGGTGAGCGGTGTGGCCGCGGGTATTGCCAATTATTTTGACATACCTGCCGTATGGATCAGGTTGGCCTTTGCCCTGTCGTTAATTTTTGCAGGCAGCGGGCTTATATTATACATTGTATTATGGATAGTTATACCCAAAGCCACCTCACGGGCCGACCGCATGGCCATGAAAGGCGAAAAACAGGACCTGAAAGGTTTTAAAAAGAACTTTGAGGATGAGATGAGCATGGTAAAAGAAAACCTTTCCAATTTTCGCCAGGAAGCACGCCCCTTTGTTTATAAAGTGCGCGACTTCTTGGGTGACTTTTTTGCCCACCTGGGTACATTTTTAAGAGGTACCGGAAGTTTTTTGGGTAAACTCATAGGCCTTATTATATTACTTACCTGCTTTGGGCTGGCCATTGCCCTTATTATAGTGTTTGTGGGTTTCGTTGCTTTTGGCAAAACGGATATATACCATATATTCCCTTTCAACATTGTTAACGAGGATACCAACCTGATATTCCTCTGCGGTGGTTTCCTGCTGTTAGCTATCCCTTTATTAACGCTGATATTGGTTACCATTGGCTTTTTATTCAAAAACGCCACCTTTAACCGCTCAATAGGCACTACCCTATTATGTGTATGGCTGGCTTCGCTGGGAGCGGTTGTATATTATGGAGCTAGGGCATCGGCCGATTTTAAAGAAGGCGCTAAGCTGAGCAAAACCATCAACATCAAGGCAACGCCCAACAATACCTATTATTTACAGCTCAATGATGCCAAGTATTTGACCAACGAGGATAGTACCCGCCTGCGCATCAAAGAAAGATTTAACGGCATGATCATCCTTGATGATGATTTTAATGGCGATGATTTTGATCATCAGGACCGCGTAAGCATTGATATAGAAAAAAGCGATGTGCCCCAGCCCATCCTTGTTGAATCATTTACAGCAAGGGGTCGTACAGATGAAGACGCGTTGATCAACGCCCGCAACATCAGCTATCGCTTTATACAAAAAGACTCGGTATTAAAGTTCGACCGTCACCTGGAAAGACTCGGACGTAACATGTGGCGCGGGCAAGAGCTGCACATAACCTTAAAAGTTCCCTTGAACGCCAAACTGGTTATTGACGGAAAGCTTGACCATAACATGGGCTTTAATTTATACGATTGCGGGCAAGCCAATACGCCAAAGAATCCGGCGGGTTCTGTGTTTCTAATGACCAATGATGGACTCCAGTGTAAAATTGATACTGCCGCAATAGCTGCCGCGGCAAAAGCTGATAGTATAAAAAACCATTTGGTGCCCGATACGGCAAAAACCGAGGATCAGTAAACTCCTAAACCTATCATTTATATATCATATAATGAGAGCCCTGATAAAATATATAAGCCTGCTATTATTTAGCGGGCTTATTGTTCCCTTTTATTATCATCTAAATATCCAAAAGGCAGTTCCATTACATTCAAAACAGATATCAGCAACAAGTATTCTGTCTAAGAACCACACCCCTGGCTTTGTGTTTATAAACAATGTGGTTAAAAACATCTTCCCGGTATTAAAATTTTAAATTAACTGTAACCTTCTTTCCACTTTTAGCATCTTAATGTAAGATCCACACAAAGCATGGCTTTAACCGGGTTGGATAACATAAATTAAAAGAGTTGTAAATGTTCATCGGTGTTTTCAGGTCGTTTACCGGAAGTTTAGCCGTTTTCGCCTAAAAGCATTACTAAAAAACATAATCTGTTAGCACATTTGAACTATAAAAACAAACATCATGAAGAAAATCGCCTATATAAAATAACATACTAAAACTAAACCGCTTATCAAGCGGATCAACTAAAACTTATTCATCAAAATTTAAAAAGAAGCATATTCTTTGATGGCTCACTATTGCCTAATCATTTCAACACCAAAAACATGAAAACTCTTACAAACAACATATTTTGCACCCTCCTGCTTGTAGCTATCAGCTGGAGTACCTCTTTTGCCCAGGGAGGTAAATCAGGAGGTGCCAAAGTATCCGGCTCCTTACTGAACGAACAGGGCAAACCAATGGATTACGCCACCGTAAGCCTCATCAGGGCTACCGACTCAACCGTTGTTAAAGGCGCATTGAGTAACGATAACGGTGTTTACACCTTTGATAACATCCGCTCAGGCAAATACTTGATTAAAGCTTCTGTTGTGGGTTACCAAAAAGCGGTGACCACCCCTTTCACCGTTCCGGAAAGCGCCACAACTGTTACCGCACCGGCGCTAAGTATGCGGGCAGGCAGCACCGAATTGAAAGGGGTAACTATCACCGCCAGTAAACCACTCATCGAGCGCAAGATAGATCGTACTGTAATGAATGTGGAAAACAGCGTACTGGCAGCAGGCAATACAGCATTGGAGATACTGGAGAAAGCTCCTGGTGTTACTGTCGATAAAGATGACAACATCAGCCTGAAAGGCAAACAGGGTGTAACCGTGATGATCAATGATAAGCTTACTTATCTAAGTGCCGCGCAACTGGCTACCCTGTTACGCTCTACAGATGGTAATACCATCAAATCCATCGAGATCATTACCAACCCATCTGCCAAATATGATGCTGCCGGTAACTCAGGTATCATCAATATCAAGCTAAAGAAAAACAGTCAATCAGGCACAAACGGCAGCATTACTGTTGGTGTCGCCCGTGGTGCCTTTTGGAGGGATAACAGCAGCTTAAACTTAAACCACAAACAAGGTAACCTGAACGTATTTGGCACCTTTAGCCGTGGCGATAACAAGAATACCCGCGATATATATATTGACCGTGTTACCAGAGAGAGAGATAGTACTGGCAAAGTAATAGGCAATCCTACCTATTTTACCCAGTTTACCCGGATGCCGCATGTTTATCATTATAACAACTACCGCGTAGGAGCCGATTATGATGTAAGCTCCAAAAACACCATTGGCTTTGTGGTAAGCGGCTACTCCAACTCTGAAGTTGACAATAACGATGGCAACACTAAAATTGGCTCGGCGCCAAACGGTGCTGACTCATCTCTTACTACCGTATCAACCATCGACCAAACTTATAAAAACTTTGCAGCTAACCTGAACGACAGGTTCAAGATTGATACCAGCGGCCAGGAATTAAGCGTGGACCTTGATTACTCAAAATTTAAAAACAACTCTATAGCCGAATATAATACCAATTATTTCCTGTCTGATGGCAGCCAGCAACATGCGCCTCAACTATTACGCAACCAAACACCATCAAATATCACCATATATACCGGTAAAGTTGATTATGCCAAACCACTATCAAAAACCGTAAAACTTGAAACGGGTGCAAAATTCAGCAGTGTTAAAACAGATAACGACTTACAGGCCCAGATATTTAACGGCAATAGCTATATTAACGATACTACCCGTACCAACCGTTTTATTTATACCGAGAAAATAACCGCCGGCTATCTTAACCTGAATAAACAATTTAAAAAAACATCGATACAATTAGGCTTACGTGGTGAGTACACTCAATCAAATGGTAACCTTTTGGGCAGCACACCGGTTGATCGCAGCTATTTTAACATTTTCCCAAGCGTATTCATCAACCGTACCTTAAATGACAAAAACGAGGTTAGTTTCACTTACAGCCGCCGTATCGATCGGCCCGGCTATGATGACCTGAACCCTTTTATATATTATCTTGATCCGTATACCTTTTCAAAAGGCAACGCCTTCCTGAAACCACAGTACACCAACAATTTTGAATTTAACTATACCTATAACAAAAGCATTAACGTAAGCTTAAACTACAGCCGTACTACTGATGTGATCACCGAGATCATATTAACAGAAGGCAAAAAATCATTCCAGACCAATCTGAACCTGCAAACCCAAAACTCATACAGCCTTAACATCAACGCACCATATACCATTACCAAATGGTGGACTGGTAATGTTGACGTAAACAGCTTTTACCTGGGCTTTAAATCAGATTCGGTTGGAACCGGAAAACTAAGCTCGGGCCAGGTAACCGTACAGGTAAAAGCCACACAAACATTAACATTTGGCAGCTACCGTTTTGAGATCAGAGGCGATTACCAATCACCGCTTACTTATGGTATTTACAAAATAAGACCACGTTATGGCATCGACGCCGGTGTAAGTCACTCATTTGCCAATAAAAAAGCTAATATTAAACTGGCCCTTGACGATATTTTTTACATGCGCCGCAACAACCTAAGCAGCCGCACGCTGGGTAACGATTTCGATATCCGCCAAAACTACGACTCACGCGTTGGCCGCCTAACCTTTACCTACAACTTTGGTAATAACAAAATAAAAGCCCGCGAACACAGAAGCGGTGCCGATGATGAAAAAGGCAGAGTGAAAGGAGCGAATTAAGAGCCGATGTGCAGATTTCAGATGTGCAGATATGCGAATGATGGAATAATGCAATTATTTTGAAGCAAATGAAAAAGGCCTTCCTGAATTACAGGAAGGCCTTTTTGTTTATGTGATTTTCATCTGCACATCTGAAATCCGCACATCTGCACATCTTTTACTGTCCCACCATAAATACCGCGTTACTGAATAGCAGTTTGCCGTTTTCCCAGAAGCTGCGGAATAAAGGATCATCAACCATATAGATCACCGAGCCACGACCCAGCGATTGTACACCCAGCAGCATACCATTAACGATCTTTTGTTTTGATTGTACGCCCACAAAACCCGATACATAGCTATTCTTTTTCACTGTACCTACATTCCAGCTATCCTCGCCTAAAAAATCGTAGATATCATCATTCAGTTTTAGCGAGTAATAATAGTTGGGCAAACCAAAACCAAGCGGATGCGTATTATCCAGTGTTAGTTTAAATATAGCGCCGGGGATCATCGAGCGAATGGCATCACGGTCGCGGTCGCCATATATTTTAATGTTTTCCTTTTCTTTGGCCTCTGCTTTTTCATCCTTCTTCTCTTCTTTCTTTTTCAGGGTGAAACCTTTTTTATCGGCCAGCTGTGCTACCGCATTATCAATAGCAATCAATTTACCACCTTCACGGATCCAGCCTTGCAGTTTTTCTGAAGGGAAATCGTCATAATTACCATCAGGGAAAATAGCCACATCAAAATCAGCAAGCCGGGTACGGTTAAGGCTTTGATAGTTTATTAAAGTAATAGGATAGCCCAGTTGCTGCTCAAACAAATGCCAAACCTCGCCCATGGCTTCGGCATTTACGCCTTCGCCCGATATCAGCATTACCCGTGGCTGGCGGATATATCGTACGGCATCCGATCCCAGATCGGATCCTTTATCCACAAATCCCGAAGCCAAAGGCGTTAGGCCTTCATTTAGTGCCGCGGCCGTTTGGGTAACTACCTGGTCAAAATCGGTCCGGTCGTTACTGGCCCGGGTGATGAGTAATGAGCCCGCCATGAATTTTTTACCAGCCGCCTCAAAAGGTTTTTCGGAGTAGCGTACCTTGATATGTTTTTTAAGTAATGCCGCTAAAAACCGCACATCATTAACCGATTGCCAGTTGGCCACGTAAGCATACGCATGGGTATTAGCCAGCGGCTGCGGCTCAATAATCCCCGAGCTTGTACTGGCTGGTTTCAGCGACTCTTTTACACCATACGTTTTTAAGCCATAAGCATAAGGGAGCGCCCAGGCGGTAATATCATACGTGTTAGAGTCGGCAATAAAGGTTTTAGGCTCCAGCAATACATGCAGCAATATCGCCTTTGGCTGATGCGCGTTGATCACCATATCATTAGGTCCTACTTTATATTGCTCGGTTTTACCGGTAAAATAATCATACCCGATAACAGTTTTATTGCCTAAGCCAAAGCCATACTGGATACCATTACGGCCCAGCATTTTGGCCAGGGTATTAATGTTATTGTTATTATCATTTTTAATAACATAGGTTTTATACTCGCCCGGAGGGTTGGCGCGGTTATTATCATAGAATTTTTTAAACTCATCCAGCAGCTTTTGTGCATTGGCTGATGCTATTTCCACCGTACTTAAACCGGTTGCATGGTGGTGAGCTATACGCTGGGCAAATGTAAGTGTATCGCCGCTGCGGGTAAGTACAGCCAAACCACCGCTGATACCCCCCTGCTCATAGGTCATGCCGATGGAGCCATTATATAAAGGATAGGTATCGCCATACGATGGATAAAGCAGATCGAACTCTTGTTTGGTAAAATACATCCAGCCATTCTGGTCAAAATATTTGGCGTTGTTTTTACCAATGGTTACCTGGAAATCGCGCTGCCATTTGGTGATATCCTTATGATAAGGCTCAGCAGCCGGTGCAAAATAATAGGGAGCGTTGTATCCCTGCTCATGATAATCTACATGAACCTCGGGCAGCCATTGATTAAACAGGCCCACACGTGCCTGTGTTTCTTTTTGTGCCTGCCAGGCCCAGTCGCGGTTCAGGTCGAAATAATAATGATTGATACGTCCGCCGGGCCATGGCTCTACGTGTTCGCGAGCTGTCGGACTGGCGTCGGGTACGCCACCCCGTACCGAGTTATAGAAATGTACATAGCGGTCGCGCCCATCGGGATTCAGACATGGATCGATAACTACCAGCGAATTTTTAAGCCAGGCTTTGGTAGCGGTATTGGCTGGGTCTACAAGATCATACAAGGTCCACATGGCGGCTTCGCTTGATGCCGGTTCGTTACCATGCACATTATAGCTCAGCCAGGTAATTACAGGGGCGTTAGCCATAGCGCTACCAGTCTCTATACCGGCCAGGCGCAGGTTGTTATGTCGAATCTCTTCCAGGCGGCCAATATTCTCATCAGAAGCAATGAACATCGCCAGCAGCGGACGCCCTTCATTGGTGCTGCCAAACTGTTGCAGCTTTACATTTTTTGATACCTGGGCAATGTATTTAAAGTAATCAACAATGCGATAATGCGGTGTAAACTGGTCGCCCAATTTATAACCTAAAAATTCGTCGGGTGATTGTATTTTTTGTGCAAAAGCAGCCGATGCGGAAACAACAGCTATTAAAATAAGGAGTAGCTTTTTTATCATAGTAAAGAAACGGTTAAGAGATACGCTAATATGCAGAAATTAATTGATGTGCAGATGAAAACGAATGTGCGGATGTGCAAATTTCAGATGTGCAGATGAAAACCCTATGTGCTGGTGTGCGGATGAAGCTCCAACAAGTATATTCTGTTAATTCTAAAATTCAGTAAATCCTGATTCAGACATCATCCAAAATTTGCACATTTGCATATCTGCACATCCGCACATCTAAAAACATCTGCACATCAAATAATATGACCCCTCAGGAAGCCCTTCAAAAATATTTCGGTTACAGCAATTTCAGGCATCATCAGGAGGCTATTATTGAGCATGTTTTAAGTGGGCAGGATGTGATGGCACTGATGCCAACCGGCGGCGGCAAGTCCTTATGTTATCAGCTGCCCGCGGTATTGCTAAAGGGGCTTACCATTGTGATATCGCCCCTGATAGCTTTAATGAAAGACCAGGTCGACAGTCTGAATGTAAGCGGTATCCCGGCGGCATTCCTCAACTCAGCACAAACACCTGAGGAACAGCGCCAGTTGGTCGAAAAATTAAAACACAACCAGATCAAACTGCTATACCTGGCACCGGAGCGCTTATTTGGTACCGAAAACAAACTGGTGCCCTTTTTAAAAACACTCAACGTAGTACAGATAGCTATTGACGAGGCACACTGTATATCCCAATGGGGGCATGATTTCAGGCCCGAGTACCTGATGTTGGCGCAGTTAAAAAATGAGTTCCCGAATGTGCCGGTCATAGCCCTAACGGCTACCGCGGATAAGCTTACTCAAAAAGACATTCTCGAAAAACTGAACCTGCACCGGCCTGCGGTATTTGTATCGTCATTTAACCGGGCTAATATCACCTACCGCGTTATCCCGAAAAAGAGCAGCTTTAAACAACTCATCAGTTTTTTAAAGGAACGCCCGGATGAGTCGGGTATTATCTATTGTCTTTCGCGCAAATCAACAGAAGACCTCGCGGCCGATCTGAAAGACGAAGGCTTCGCCGCCGAAGCCTACCACGCTGGATTGAACAACGAGGTTAAAGCCAAAAATCAGGAAGCTTTTTTGCGCGATGATGTCAAGATCATTGTAGCTACCATCGCTTTTGGTATGGGCATCAATAAATCAAACGTGCGCTACGTGGTGCATATAGATCTGCCTAAGAACATTGAAGGCTATTACCAGGAAACCGGGCGCGCCGGCAGGGATGGTTTAGCATCGGAGGCCCTGCTGCTCTATTCGCCGGGTGATGCCGGTAAGCTCCAGCACTTTGCCCGTATTGAAGGCAATGAAGAGCAAAGCCGTATTATGCTCAACAAACTGAACGATATGGTGAAGTACTGCCAGCTACAATCATGCCGCAGGCAATACCTCATGAATTATTTCGATGAGGCTTTTCCACCCAATTGCGGTTCCTGCGATGTTTGTTTGACCGAGTTTAAACGTTTTGATGGTACACTGATCGCCCAAAAAGCGCTGTCGGCTGTATCCCGGCTGAATGAACGGTTCGGGGTTAACTATGTGATCGACTTTTTACGGGGCTCAAAGAATGAGAAGATCCGCGAGGAGCATAAGCAGCTTAAAACCTATGGTATTGGAGCTGATATCAGCAAGGTCGACTGGCAACGTTATATCAGGGAGCTGATCACCCTGGAATATTTACAGGTAACCGATGATGGCTACCCGGTATTGAAATTAACCAATCAAAGCTCGCTGGTGCTCAAAGGCATACAAAAGGTTGAATTTATTGAAACACAAACCACCGAAGAGCACCATACCGAAGCCGCCCCACCACATGAGGCAGAATTACTGAGCCGGTTAAAAAATACCCGCCGCGATATCGCCGAGCTGGAAAATGTGCCGGCTTATATCATTGTATCTGATGCCACCCTGCTGGAAATGGCTACTTATTTGCCACAAAGCTTAGATGAATTGAGACTGATATCAGGCTTTGGCGATGTTAAACTGGCCCGTTATGGTCGTGAACTTTTACAACCGGTTAAGGACTATTGTAAAACCAAAGGCCTGGAATCAAAGATTGCGTACAAATCGCCCAAGCGGGAGCGCAAAACCAAAACAGAACGCCCGGCCCGTACTCCACGCAGCGGAACAGACACCCGTACCGAAACATTTAACTTATATCGTCAGGGTAAAAACGCTACGGAAATAGCGGCAGCAAGGGGACTTTCGCAGGTAACGATCGAGAGCCATTTAAGCCATTTTGTACAAACCGGCGATCTGGATGTTAAAGAACTGGTTGCCGAAAGTAAGCTGCCCGTAATCATAGAAGCCGTAGAAAATTACGGAGCGGAACGTTTAGCTCCCCTCAAAGAAATTTTAGGTGACGCCTACTCCTATGGTGAAATTAAAGCTGTAATAAGCTGGATGAACAAAAGTTAGTTATTCAGTAGCGAGTATCAAGTATCAAGACAAAAAAATGTATAATTTTAAGGCGTTTTAATACACCAGCAAAAAGTTTCAATGTGCAAGAAAAAGTCTTGATACTTGATACTCGCTACTTGATACTAAAATATGATCACTACCGAACAACTTTACCAGATATACCTGCAACACCCTGTAATCAGTACCGATACCCGGAAAATTGGCAGCGGCAGTTTATTTTTTGCCCTTAAAGGTGATAAGTTCGACGCCAACACCTTTGCTCAGCAAGCTATAGAAGCAGGGGCAGCCTATGCTATTATAGATAATCCGGAGTATCAATTAGGTGAGCGGTATTTATTGGTTGAAGATGTGTTAACCGCTCTGCAGAACCTGGCCAGGCATCATCGCCAGACTTTACAGATACCTGTTGTTGGATTGACGGGTACCAACGGTAAAACTACCACCAAAGAGCTCATTAACGCGGTATTGTCCCAGCATTTTAAAACCCAGGCTACGCAGGGCAACCTGAACAACCATATCGGCGTGCCACTTACCATACTAACTATTGATGCCACGCATGAGGCTGCCGTAATTGAAATGGGCGCCAATCACCAGAAAGAGATCGAACTGCTTTGCAGCATTTCGCAACCATCGCACGGAATGATCACCAATGTGGGCAAGGCGCACCTGGAAGGCTTCGGCGGTGTTGAAGGCGTAAAAAAAGGCAAAGGGGAATTGTATGATTATTTAGCCCCCCAGCCCCCTAAAGGGGGAGCAAGCCGCATTGCTTTTATCAATAGTGATGATGCTGTTTTAATGGAAATGGCCGAAGCACGGCATTTAAACCATGTGGTTTATTACGGGACACAAGATATTGACAACCTCATCAGTGGCGAGATCACTGAGAACTCCCCATTGCTTACCGTTCAATGGACTAACAATACAACCGGCCAAACTTATACGGTTAAAACACAACTCACCGGGGCTTATAATCTGAACAATATTTTAGCGGCCATCAGCATTGGTACTTATTTTAAGCTCCCGGCTCAGGAAATAAACGCGGGTATTGAAGGTTATCAACCCAAAAACAACCGTTCGCAAATTGTACAAACGGCTACCAATACCCTCATTTGCGATTACTATAATGCCAACCCAAGCAGCATGACCGTAGCTATTGAAAATATGGATAAGATCAGCGCGAAACGCAAGGTATTGATCCTGGGTGATATGTTTGAACTGGGCGATGAATCGCCGACCGAACACCTTACCGTTCTCCAAAAAGCGTTAGACACACCCGTAGATGAAAGGATATTCATCGGCAAGGACTTTGAAAGTCAAAAATCAAAAGTCAAAAATCAAAACCAGGCAGTTACCTTCTATCTAACGGCCGAGGATGCCATTGCCGGATTGAAAGCTCATCCTATAAAAAACTCCACCATTCTGATCAAAGGTTCACGGGGTATGGCTTTGGAAAGATTGGTGGAGTTGTTTTGAGATAAAAACCACTCAAATATGTCATTGCGAGGAGGAACGACGAAGCAATCTCCTCGCATGTATAAACACGATGAGATTGCCACGCTACGCTCGCAATGACATGATTGAATATTTATCCCATGCTTCATCAGCAATTAAACCCGCCATCAATAGTCATGATGGATCCTGTGGTAAAGCTCGCCGATGGGCTGGCCAGATAAGATACCACCTCGGCTATCTGCTGTGGATCACCGTATTTGGGGATGGCCATTAAGCTGCGGGCATTGTCCGCATGGCTCCCATCAGCCGGGTTCATGTCGGTATTCACCGGGCCGGGTTGTACCAGGTTTACGGTGATACCTTTCGGCCCTAGGTCGCGGGCCAGGCCACGGGTAAGGCCGCTCAATGCCGATTTACTCATCGAATACAGTGTACCCTGCGCGGCAACAACCCTATCTGCCATATTACTGCCTATGGTAATAAACCTGCCCGATTTTTCCAGTTTTTGCGCTGCGAAAATGGCAGCTTCAAAAACGGCTTTTACATTCACATCCATGGTAAAGCGGTAATCATCCAGTGTATGTTCTTCCATTGGTTTACCAGCATAAACCCCGGCGTTGTTGACCAGGATATCTAACTTGCCAAATTTTTGTACTGTTTGAGTTAGGGCAGATGTTATTTCGCCTTCTACCGCATTATCTGCCTTAATCGCCGATACTTTTAATCCTTCAATGGTTAATTTATCCACCAGGGTCTGTGCTTTTTCTTTTCCGTTTACATAGGTAAAAACCACGGTGGCGCCATCCTGAGCCAGTTGTCTTACTATTGCCGCGCCCATACCCCGGCTGCCGCCGGTAACGAGGGCTATTTTATCTTTTAATTTTTGCATTGCTGTATTTTATTTGGTTGCAAAGCTATACCCAAACCCCTACATTTGCATATACTGATAAATTTGTATAGTACTAACATAAATGTAAGTATGAGAAAAGAAACCTCCACCAATCTGGAAAATGAAAAGCTGATCCTCGCCGGTTGCGGCACCTCCTATACGCTCGACCTGATAGGCGGTCGTTGGAAGCCTCAAATTCTATGGCGATTGTTATTGCAGGGGTGTATGCGCTATAGTCAACTCAAAAACTCCATGCCCAATGTTTCTGAACGGATACTGATATTGCAACTGCGCGAATTGGAGCAGGACAGACTTATCAGCAGGCGGGTTTATCCCGAAGTACCGCCAAAAGTTGAATACCGCCTAACCGTTTTGGGCCTGAGCCTGAAACCTGTGCTTTGCTGCTTATCTAATTGGGGTGATGCCAACAGGCCGAATAGGGTTGTAAGTCCGGAGCCGGAAGTTGTGGCTGTGGGGTTGTGAGTCTTGAGTTCTAAATCTGAAGTCTTAAGTTCAGGGGCTCTGTAGATGCATGGCGATGGCCTTTTTTCTTTCCCCGTCAGCAGATAAGCTTCGGGTGAAAACGGGCAGAACATGGTGGGATGTGCGGCTGTAGGGGCATTAGCAAACCTTGCCGAAGCGTGGGACATGAGCGAACGATTGGAGGTAAGGTTTAGCAGCCCGTGGTTCTGTCCGATTTGCAGGGTAAAGGCACTGTGCGAAAAGAAGCATTTCTGGTGACTTGATCTTTGGTTACTTTGTATCAAGACAAAGTAACAGCCCAAGCGGCAATTGAGCGCTCTACGATATTCAAAACCGCTCTGTAAAGTATAGAGATTGCTTCGTACCTCGCAATGACGCAAAGATGAAATAATTTACCCTTTCAGAGCCAGCTCCGCTACTTCTTCCCCTACCAAACTCCCCATAGCCACCCCCATACCATTGCACCGTACTGCGCAAAATATATTGGGTTGTATTTGTTTTACTATCGGGGTAATTTCATCCCCAAAACCCATGATGCCGCTCCACCAGTAATCAACTTCAATATCCTGATTGGGCAATATCACTTCGTGCAGATAGCTGATCAGTTTTTCTTTTACGGTATCGGTATGTCCAAAATCCCAGGTTTCTTCGGTCTTGTAGTCCAGGTTACGACCGCCGCCAAACAGGATCCGGTTATCAATATTGCGGAAATAGTAATAGCCTTCGTTAAAGTGATAAGTCCCTTTTAGTTTTAAATCAGATATAGGTTTGGTAACCAGCACCTGTCCCCTGCCCGGGATAACATTGAGTTCCGGGTAAAGCTGACTGGCAAAGGCATTGGTAGCCAGGATCACTTTATCAGCCTTAAAATTGCCCTGTGAAGTAGCGAGACTGATATGCTTGTCTTCATGGTTGATAGCTGTTATTTCGCAATTGTTTAATACCAGCACGCCTAAGTTATATCCCTTATATAATAAGGTACGCATCATTTTACCGGTATGCAGCTGTCCTTCAAAGGGGTTGTATATGATATGACTAACATTGCTGAAGCCAAAATCTGCAATTTTAGCATTAGCCACTGCATAAATGTCAGATTGGCCAATGGCCTGTTGTAATAATTTATTCAGATGGCCGATCTGTTCTATACAGTTTTGGGCGGCATCTTTTTCATAGCTCATAAAAAGTTCATGACCGCCATGCTGATAATAATCCATATTGGCATCGCCCAGGTTTTCCCGTAAACGTTGCAGACCCCGCCATTTATAGGCCACCAAACGCATGGCCTCTTCTTCGGACGATTGATTAATGACAGAAATTTGTTCGGAAACTGTACCAAAACAGGCAAAACCAGCGTTTTTAGTACTGGCTCCTGATGGTAAAAAGCCCCGCTCCAAAACCAGCACTTTTAAACTGGGCTGCTGTTTTTTTAAATGTAGCGCAGCGCTCAAGCCAACCAGGCCACTGCCAATGATGATCACATCGGCCTGATCAATGAACGCGGTGCGCTCCCAGTATGAAAATGAAGGTTCCAAATTAAGTCAAAAGTAAAAATTCAAAACTTAACACGGCCTTATTTTAGTTAGGCATGTAAAACATCTATTAAAAACTTTTTTTCAAACCCCTCAACCTTAGTTAAAAGTTCGCCCTTCATTACTTTTTTTAAGTCGTCAAGTAAGTCCCTTGTGGCTTTAATACCGTCATCTCCAAGTTTATCTGCGTTGATGGGTGCTTTTTCGCAGGCTTTAATAACAAGGTCCATCATGTCAGAGGCTCGCTCTTCATTTTGCAATGTTAGATAACTTTGCACAGATAAAAGGCCCCACCTTACACCATACTCAGGCTGGTTGTTTACCGCCATCATTGTAAAAATGCTTCGTTGAACTTGATTTTCTACGTTTAAAGTATGCCTAGATTGATTTTGGCTGTCAGTTGTATAACTGTTTATAAATGCACGAACGTTTTCTTCACCTTCATTTATTCTATTTGTGAAAGTCTCTTCTAAAGCTCGGCGCTCCTGCACAAATCTATTAGTTATAGTTCTCCACGATATCACGCCAGCAAAACTCACTATCACCGTAACGATCAAGATAAAAATCATGGTCAAACTGTTAAGGATATCGTGGAAGTAACCAGTCGCTATAGTGTTTACTATCGTAGCTTGTTTCAAGCTGTCAATTGTTTGGGTTAGATGGGATATCTGCGTTTGTAGCGTATCAATTTTCGTTGGATGCAACATGGTCACTGCAGATAATAAAGCTTTCATTCTGATAAAGTTTAGTCAGTAAAAATAAGGTTTAATTCGTTCCTCGAACTTAAACCGGAATAGTTTTTGATTACCAAATTAACAAACGTTTTGACTTTTTAATTTTAACTTTTGACTAAAAAAATGAATCACTTATCAATAATTATAGGATATAGCGGCTATAATTCGGCCTGGTTCCTGATGATCGCGATCGCCCTGATAAGCTTTATAGTACAGTGGCGGTTCAGGAGTAAGTTTAAACAATACTCTGAGGTGGCATTACTGTCTGGTCTTTCGGGTCAGGAAGTGGCCGTAAAAATGCTGCGCGCCCATGGCATATTTGATGTGCAGGTAATATCTGTTGAAGGGCAGTTGACCGATCATTATAATCCCGAAACAAAAACGGTGAATTTAAGCCAGGATGTTTTTTACAGTCGCAGCATTGCCGCCGCCGCAGTAGCAGCACACGAGTGTGGGCACGCCGTTCAGCATGCGCAGGCTTATGGATGGTTAAGTTTCCGCTCGGCTATGGTACCTATTATTAATGTGGCATCAACCTTAACCCAGTGGACTTTGTTTATTGGTATTATGCTGTTATTTTTCGCCCATAGCCCCTATGTATTGGCGGTGGGTGTTGCGGCGTTGGCATTGGTTACCTTTTTCAGCTTTATAACACTCCCTGTTGAATTTGATGCCAGCAGGCGGGCATTGGCCTGGCTGGATAATAATTACAGCATCATGCAAACCGCGCAGGAACATGAGCAAGCCAAAGATGCCCTTTGGTGGGCTGCCATGACCTATGTAGTTGCCGCACTGAGCGCCTTGGCTACGCTGGTTTATTATGCCTCGTTTTTGTTTAACAGGCGAAATTAAGGAAGGAGAGGCAAGAGACAAGAATCAAGAGATAAGACTTCTGATTTAATTTTTGCGAGCAGATCATAAATCCTATGTCATTGCGAGGAGGAACGACGAAGCAATCTCCTCGCGTGCATCTACTACTTGTGATGAGAACGCGAGGAGATTGCCACGCTGCGCTCGCAATGACATGGTTTACTTAGGATTTTTTCCTGACAGCTTATAAATTTCCCAACTTTAACTCATTCACAGCAAAATGCGCAGCCCGGGCTGTAAAGGCCATGTAAGATAGGGATGGATTTACGCAGGATGAGGATACCATGAACGATCCATCGGTAACAAACACATTTTTGGCATCCCAAACCTGGTTCCATTTATTGAGCACTGATGTTTTGGGATCATTCCCCATACGAGCCGCGCCCATTTCATGAATAGCACCTATATTTTTCCGAGCTACAAAACCTTTCACATTTTTCAGCCCGGCTTTTTCGAACATTTCTACCGCATCATTTAACGAATCGATCTCCATCTTACGCTCATTTTCTTTGAGTTCTATGTCGACAGATAAGGTATTGAGTCCCCATTTATCTTTAACCTGCTTGTTAAGGCTCAGCTTATTTTCATGATAGGGCAATACTTCACCAAAGCTCGCCATAGACATGGCCCAGTTTCCCGGCTCCGTCAGCGCATCCTTAAAATCAGCTCCAATACTCAGCTCGGCAATTTCCCTGCTCCACCCTTCACGACCAGCCGAACCCTGGTAACCAAAACCCCGCAGATAATCGCGTTTATCGCCAAACAGATTGCGATAGCGTGGTATGTATATGCCATTGGCCCTGCGGCCAAAATAGTATTTATCCTCAAAACCTTCCATAATACCACTGGCCGCGCCGCCTACATGATGATCCATCACGTTATGCCCCAGCTCGCCGCTACTACTGCCCAATCCATCTGGCCATATATCCGTGGCCGAGTTCATCAGGATCCAGGCGCTGTTAAAAGTAGAGGCGTTTAAAAAAATGATCTTCGCGGTATAGGTATATGTTTTATTATTTTCCGCATCCAGCACCTCCACGCCTGTTGCCTTTTGGGTATCCTTGTTATACAATACGCGGGTAACTATCGACCATGGGCGAACTGTAAGATTTCCGGTGGCCATTGCCGCGGGCAAGGTGGATGATTGCGTGCTGAAATAGCCACCGAACGGGCAACCCAACGCGCACTTATTGCGGTACTGGCAATTGGTACGCCCCGGTAATGGCTTCGTAATATTGGCCGTGCGACCGATGATCATATAACGCTGACCGTTGTATTGCTTTTTTATACGGGCCGATACTTCTTTTTCTACACAATTCAGCTCCATAGCCGGCTGAAACTGCCCATCGGGTAAATGCGGCAGGTTTTCTATAGAACCGCTGATACCGGCAAAACGCTCTACATGGTCATACCAGGGCGCTATATCTTTGTACCTCACCGGCCAGTCGATAGCTATGCCTTCTTTGGCATTGGCTCCAAAATCAAAATCGCTCCAACGGTAACTTTGCCTGCCCCACATTAAGGAGCGTCCTCCTACGTGATATCCTCTCCTCCAATTATAAGGCTTAACCTGGGTATAGGGGTTTTCCCGCTCATTTACCCAATAATCCATATTGGCTTCAATAAGTCCATGCGCTTTATCCTGCACAGGATAATCTTTTACTTTTGATTGCGGCGGAACATCGCGATGCGGCAACTCCCATGGGGCCTTAGTGGCGTTGGTGTAACCTTTTATATGCTCAATTTTTTGCCCCCGTTCCAGCATCAATACTTTTAACCCTTGTTCGCTGAGCTCTTTTGCCGCCCATCCCCCTGAAATTCCCGAGCCTACAACAATGGCATCATAATGGTAATTGTCCATAACGGTTTATCATATTATTGGTGATGTTACTTTGCGTGGCGCAAAGCACATTTGCTAAAATAAAAATACGCTTTGTATCTCTTACATGTTACATGTACATTTAAAAGACTTACAAAGTTTTAAAAACCTCGTAAGTCTGGCTACTGGCTCAGTTCGGCGCCCTATTAGGCATACCTGCCTATTTATCAATAGCTTACGCTTCATGAAGCTTTTATGAAGAGGATTAACGCCCTCGGCAAATCTTAATGTAATATTCATGTTACCCCGATAGGTTTGGTTAAAATTTATCGACATGAAAAAAACAGTTAAGATACTAATGGTGCTTTTGGTTACCACATTAGCAACAGTCAAAACCTACGCGCAGGTAAGCATAGGCCTATCGGTACGGATAGCGCCACCTGCGTTACCGGTTTATACCCAACCCCCATGCCCTGTTGATGGCTATTTATGGACTCCCGGTTATTGGGCATATACCGATGATGGCGGATATTACTGGGTACCTGGCGTTTGGGTAGCTCCTCCCCGTGTTGGTTTTTTATGGACCCCCGGTTACTGGGGCTATGATGGTGCCATTTATGTTTTTCACCAGGGCTACTGGGGCAGGCACATTGGTTTTTACGGCGGCGTAAATTATGGTTATGGCTATGGTGGTGCAGGTTATATGGGCGGCAGATGGGCTGGTAACTCTTTCCAGTATAACACGGCTGTGGTTAATGTAAATAATACTGTGGTACATAATACCTATATCAATAAAACGGTTATTAACAACAACGTAACTGTAAATAACAACCATACCAGTTTTAATGGACCTGGCGGTGTTACTGCACAGGCTCGACCAGAAGAGCAGGCCGCAGCCCGCGAACAGCATGTGCAGCCAACCAGTGATCAGATCAATCATCAGCAGATAGCTGGTAAAGATCGCAGCCAGTTTGCATCGGCCAATAACGGTCGCCCGGCTACAGCAGCGATGAATAAGGTGGATGGAAACCGTTTTAATACCGAAGGCCGCAGGGCCAGGGTTTCAACACCGGATGGAACAAATAACAATGCCGACAGAAGTAATCGTGCGCAAGCCAACAACAATGCCGATAACCATACCGCAGCCAATCAGGATAACGCGAATAAAAACGCTTCACCTACCGGCCAGGCTGCAAGGCCGCCACACCAATGGCAGACAGGTAATCCCAACGCGGGTAATACGCGGCAACCAGCTCAAAACCAGCAGTCGGCTATGGCCCGTGCACCAAGACAACTGGTGAGGCACCCTGCAGCCGGAAGACCACATGCAAATCCAAGACCCCAGGAGCACGAAAAACACAGATAATCGTTTTCCCCAAATTCAATACCATATATACGCAAAAGCCCGGTTAATAAATCAACCGGGCTTTTCATATGTCTTAATTCTTGATTCTAATCTCTTGACTCTGAATCCTAATTCATCCTGTACGGAGCGATCAGATAAAATTCGGGTATTTGCACGTTAAAAGAAGCGTTATCCATCAAACGGTTCATCTGGTATTCGCCTTTCATGCTGCCCATATCGGTTTTGAGGTTACAGCCCGATACGTATTCATGCGCATGCCCGGGTTCAATAACGGGTTGCTGACCCACTACACCTTCGCCTTCCACTTCGCGTTTTGCACCGTTTGAATCAAAAATATACCAATGCCTGCTGATGAGCTGTATGGCATAGTTACTCATGTTTTCGATATTCACCTTGTAGGCAAACATAAAGTGGTCATTAGCCGGATTTGAATATTCGGGCTGATATACGGTTTCGATGGAAACCTTAACACCCTCAGTAATAGTGGTAACCATGTGAATTAATTCTGTTTAGTTTCAAATATAAACATCTAAACAAATATTACGCCATCTCAACAGCATATTTTTCGTCAATTTCTGCTAAAATTTCGTAGAGCTCCTCTAAAGTACCGGCGGTTACCAGTTTCATACGATATTCTTTAAAGTTTTCGATGCCTTTAAAATAGTTGGAATAATGCCTACGCATCTCAAAAACACCTGTTTTAGGGCCTTTCCACTCAATTGATTTTTGCAAATGCGTGGTACAGGCGGCTATACGCTCGGTAATGGTTGGTTTATCCAGGTGCTCACCGGTCGCAAAAAAATGCTTGATCTCACGAAAAATCCAGGGATAACCAATGGCAGCGCGACCTATCATCATGCCATCAACACCGAACTCCATGCGCCAGTTGGCCGCTTTCTCCGGCGAATCAATATCGCCATTGCCAAATATCGGGATTCTGATGCGCGGATTTTTCTTGATATCACGTATCAACGACCAATCAGCCTGGCCTTTGTACATTTGTGAGCGCGTACGGCCATGAATGGTGAGAGCTTTTATCCCCACATCCTGCAGGCGTTCGGCAACTTCGTACACATTTTTGGTATTATCATCCCAGCCCAGGCGCGTTTTTACGGTTACAGGTAGATGCGTGGCTTCAACCACGGCCTTGGTCATGGCTACCATTTTGTCAATATCCTGTAATAAACTGGCACCGGCACCGCGGCAGGCTACCTGTTTTACCGGGCAGCCATAGTTGATATCCATCAGATCAGGCCCGGCAAGCGATGCTATTTCGGTAGCTTCGCGCATGTGGTCAATATCGCTGCCAAATATCTGGATGCCTATAGGGCGTTCATATTCAAATATATCCAGTTTTTGGCGGCTTTTGGCAGCATCACGGATCAATCCTTCAGACGAGATAAACTCGGTGTACATCATATCCGCACCGTTTTGTTTGCACACGTAACGGAAGGGAGGATCACTCACATCTTCCATCGGCGCCAGCAACAGCGGGAACTCTCCTAAATCAATATTTCCTATTTGTACAGACATGCTTATCTTTAGCGTTGCAAAAATACGAATTTTACACCAAATGATAAAAGCCCCCATTAAGGATATAAAACCTTATCAGACTGATATACATCCGCTATTACAATTATTGCTCCTTTTCTTCTTCCTGATCTTTGTTCCCGGGATCGGTTTTTTTATAGCCAAGGGTATTATCACCTTGTTGTATGGGGCACAAACCTGGACCGATGTGGGCTCCTTTAACATTGCAAATCCGCAGGTAAAAAACGGCTTATGGATCCTGCAGATCGTAAGCACCACCATTCCGCTGTTTGCTATCCCTGTACTTTTCGCGCGTTTCATTGTCCGTGATACATCAACTTATTTAAAACCAACCTTTAATTTCCCGCCGGTTTTATTTGTACTGGTATTCTCCATTATGCTGTTTTCATCCCCGGTGATGGAAGTGCTGGTGAATCTCAATCAGAAACTAACCTTACCCGCCCCGCTTAAAGCCATTGAGGACCTGATGCGAACTATGGAGCAGCAGGCCCAAAAAGCTACCGATGCCATGTTGAACATGAAAAACATCGGCGACCTGTTTTTTGCGATACTAGTTGTTGGTTTATTAACGGCCATTGCCGAAGAATTTTTATTCAGGGGATGCATCCAAACCATATTTGTTAAATGGACCGGAAATATCCACGCCGCTATCTGGATCACCGCCATCGCATTCAGCGCCTTTCACATGGAGTTTTTTTCGTTTTTGCCACGTGTGGCGTTGGGGGTATTTTTTGGGTATTTTGTAGCCTGGAGCGGTAGTGTGTGGACAAGTGTATGGGCGCATTTTTTAAATAATGGTTCGGCGGTGTTGATCACTTATCTGTATCAGCACAAACTTATTAAGCTCAACCCCAACGATCAGCATGTATTTAATTATGGCGTCTATGTATTTAGCTTAATATTTATTTTAATTTTGCTTTACATATACAGGAATATAGCGCTCAAAAAGCCCATGTTGGATTTTTAATGGAAAAAGGCTGGATCAAAATTTTTACTTCGTCCAATTTTTATCAATCAGAAATTGTTAAACAGGTACTTACCGGCCATCACATTGATACGGTTTTGATCAACAAGCAAGATTCATCACACAAGGCCTTTGGCAATATCGAAGTATACATTCACCAGGAGGATTTTAGCAAAGCCATCGAGATCATGATCCTCAATCAAATTAATTTATGAAAGTACGCGCCATTACCGGCTTCTTTTTTGTTATAGTGATGTTGGGCTCCGTTTTGTTGGGCTCTTATGTATTCAGTGCATTTTACCTGATACTTACCTCATTTTGCCTGTTTGAATTTTACAAACTGGTGCGCGAAGGTGGTTTTAAGCCCAGTCGCGAAAGCGGACTGATCAATGGCTTCCTGGTATTTCTTTTTTTCGCGGCCCAATGTTATTTGCCGGCCTGGAAGTTCATCTTTTTTTTGCCGGTAACTTTAAGCGCGGTTTATATACAGGAGCTGTATAAAAAATCGCCGGCGCCATTCAGCAATTTGGGCTTTACCTTTTTGGGGATCCTTTTGGCGGTTGTGCCCTTTTTGTTTTTTCATGCCATGGCCTTTATCAGCGGGAGTTTCAACTTCCACCTGCCTATGGGCTTTTTAATTATGTTATGGAGCAACGATACCGGGGCTTACCTGGCCGGTCGTGCGTTTGGACGTACCAAACTGTTTGAGCGCCATTCGCCCAAGAAAACCTGGGAGGGATTTTTTGGCGGCGTACTGATCAGCGCCGTAGCGGCTTTGATCATGAGCCATTTTTATGTGGAGCTTTCCTGGAAACAATGGGTGAGCATAGCCGTTTTAATATCATGCTTCGGCACCATGGGCGACCTGGTGGAATCCATGTTTAAACGGAGCATCAACGTGAAGGACAGCGGTGGGATATTACCAGGGCACGGTGGCTTGCTCGACAGGTTCGACGGGCTCTTATTAGCCGCCCCAATTGTTTACGCGTACCTGTACTTCATTTCAAATTAGTAGTTTTGTAATAAATAACCCCATACTATGACTTTTCATAAAGAAGGATATACCTCACTGGCGCTAACCATATTATTTTTGCTGGTTTTAAACGCTGTTATCCAATTTTATATGCCGCAGGCGCATACCTTAAAGTGGATAATTTATATTTTCTCGTTCCTGTTTCTGGCCGTGATCGTGCAGTTTTTCCGCAGTCCGTTTTTTGATATCAGCACAGACGAAACTACGGTGCTTTGTCCTGCCGATGGCAAGGTGGTGGTGATTGAGGAAGCTGATGAAACCGAATACCTGAAAGACAAGCGTATCCAACTGTCGGTTTTTATGTCGCCGGTAAATGTGCACGTAAACCGCAACCCTATAGCAGGTGTGGTAAGTTATTTTAAATACCACAAGGGCAAATACCTGGTAGCCTGGCACCCTAAATCATCAACCGAAAACGAGCGGACTACCGTTGTTGTACAGAACAGCGAAGGTGTATCAGTATTGTTCAGGCAAATAGCCGGCGCGCTGGCGCGCCGTATCGTGTGGTACGTAAAAGAAGGAGATATTGTTGAACAAGGTCAGCAATTTGGCTTTATTAAGTTTGGTTCAAGGGTGGATGTATTTTTACCCCTTGGCTCCAAAATACTGGTAAACATTGGCGATGTGGTTAAAGGTGGCCGTACCGTATTGGCCGAGCTACCAAGCGCGTTAACCGCCGTTACCACTACTGAAGAACAAGCCACCATCAAACCGGTTTCTATGGAATCATTGACGGCTTCTGCGCCAGTTGCAGAACAGGTAGCAGAAGAAGAACCAACAGTAATTGAAAATGAGGCACGCCAGGGCGAATTGCCGTTGGTTATAGATCATCCTAAAGCCGAAGAGCCTAAAAAGCCTGTAAAGAAAGCCGCACCTAAAAAACCGGCTGCCGCTAAAGCGACAAAAGGCAAAAAAGAGTAATTGTTTATTCTATTGCGATACAAAAAAAAGCCGGTCAATGACCGGCTTTTTTTTGTATTTGGCTCCTCCTATTGTAACCTTTACATCTCCACGTCATTGCGAGGTACGAAGCAATCTCTACGAAAGCAGGTCCATTTGCTTTTAGTTTAAGCTTATCATTACGCTCTGTACAGCATAGAGATTGCCTCGCAATGACGCGTGCGGAGATATACAAATCGTTGGCAAGTAACAGGGCGAGATTTTCCCCATAAAAAAGGCCTTCCCGAATAAAAATCCAGAAAGGCCTTTTGCAATATCAAATACTTTTCCGCTATAAACGGAGAAGGGGAATTAAACTCTTTTTGATTTGATACGAGCTGCTTTACCAGTAAGGGCACGCAGGTAGTAAAGTTTAGAACGACGTACTTTACCTACGCTGTTCACTTCAATTTTATCAATGTTTGGAGAGTTGATAGGGAAGATACGCTCTACGCCTATGCCGTTTGAAACTTTACGAACGGTAAATGTTTCATTATTTCCGGTACTGTTACGTTGAATAACAACACCTTGATAAAGCTGAACACGTTCTTTATTTCCTTCTCTGATTTTATAATGTACACTTACAGTATCACCAGCCTTAAAGGAAGGAAACTGCTTTTTTTCTACTGATTGCTCTTCAACAAATTTTACTAAATCCATGATTTTTAGCTCTTAAAGCGATTTTTAGCCCGTAAAAATCGGATTGCAATTATAGGGATTTTTTTTAATATATAAAAGTGTATTTTAAAAATTTCCACATTTTGTATTTTACTAACAAAATGCAAACAAGACAGGGCCTGTTTTTATAAGCCGCAACGGACTTTTTGAGCACGCAAAAGTTAACAAATATAGCGGTAAAGCCATCGGAGTAAAAACTTTTTTCAAAAAGTTCTTGACTCTTACCCTACGTGATACCATAGCTTTGTAATAAAACCAACGGGTTCAGGTATATGAAATTAAATTATTCGGTTAAACAAATTGCCAGGCTGGCCGGGGTGAGTGTGCGCACCCTGCACCTTTATGACCAGATGGGTTTATTAAAGCCCGCCGTACGTACGCGTGCGGGTTACCGGCAATATAACCAGGATAAGTTACTAAGACTACAGCAGATACTTTTTTACAGGGAGCTCGATCTTCCTTTAAAAGAGATTGCCGAAATTTTAAACGATCCGGACTTTGACCTGGTGCAGGCCCTTGCAGGCCACAAGACCGCCCTGTTAGCCAGGCGTAACCGTTTAAACACATTGCTGAAAACCATTGACAAAACCATTATTAACTTAAAAAACAAAAGCATGAACAACCTGGAAGAATTATATGAAGGCATGCCCAAAGAACAAGTCGCCGCATGGCGCAAAGAGGCTATGGATAAATGGGGCGAGGATACCGTGCTGCGTTCGGAAAATGCGTTGCGCGAAATAGACAAGCTCGACCTCGACCGTTTAAAGGCCGATCAAAAGGATATCGCCCATCAGCTTCAGCTACTGCGTAATCACAAACCTGAAAGTGAAGGGGTACAGGAACAAATAGCCCGTCATTATGCCAATATCCGTAGCTTTTGGGGTATAAGCGATCCAACCGATCTCCGGACCGAAACTTATAAAGGCCTGACAGAACTATACCTTGCCGATGAAAGATATACAACAACCGAAGGCCAAACCGACCCTGATTTTGCAGCATTTATGCGTAACAGCATGCTTTACTTTGCTGAGCATAAATTGAAGTAATTAACTTTCCAATTAAGAAATGCGTCATTGCGAGGCACGAAGCAATCTCTACATAGGCAGGTCAATAATACAAGTTCATCACTTAGCTATCCGCTCTGTATAGCATAGAGATTGCTTCGTACCTCGCAATGACGTTATTATATGATTCTTCTACTCCAACAAATCTGGCCGGCGGGTTTTGGTTCGTTCGAGGGCTTGCTCAAAACGCCATTTTTCAATTTCGGGGGTATTGCCGCTCAACAGGATATCAGGAACCCTGTAGCCATTCCAGTCGGCGGGACGGGTATATACCGGGGCATCGAGCATATCGTCCTGGAAGGAGTCGCTTAGGGCCGATGTTTCATCGCTCAGTACACCGGGTATCAGGCGCACTACGGCATCTACTAAAACAGCCGCAGGCAACTCGCCGCCCGATAATACATAATCACCAATGGAGATTTCGCGGGTAACGTAAATATCACGGATGCGCTGATCGATCCCTTTATAATGTCCGCATAAAATAATGATGTTGCCTTTGATAGAAAGCTGATTGGCGATAGCCTGGTTCAGCCGTTCACCATCCGGCGACATGAATATGATCTCATCATACTCCCGCTCGGCTTTCAGCTTTTCGATACAGGCAGCAAAGGGGGGGATGGTCATTACCATGCCGCTGCCACCGCCGTAAGGGTAATCATCTACACTTTTTTGCTTATTGGTGGCATATTCCCGCAGGTTATGCACATATATTTCGGCAATGCCTTTTTTTTGGGCACGCTGTAAAATGGAGTGTGCAAACGGACTTAACAGCAGATCGGGCAAAACGGATATAATATCAAAACGCATGTGCAAAGATAGTAAATCAATGTGCGGATTTCAGATGTGCAGATGAGTGGATAGAAACAAGAGAAAAGAATCAAGAACCAAGAAGTAGCGTCCCTTTTGATCTTTTCCCCTTAATCCTTCCATCCTTTATCCAAAATCAAATAGCTTTTTCAATCAGCCAGTGGTGCCCAAATGGGTCTATCACTTCTCCTTGCCGGTAACCATAATCATAATCCTGCACGGGCGATCTTACGCTGGCTCCAGCTGCTTCGGCCTGCGCCATCACTACGTGTACATCTTCCACAAATAGCCCAATGGTTACGGTAGTAGCATGATATTTATCCGGACTAACAGCCGATGAGTGCAGCGTTTGCTCATGCAGATGAAACAATGATCCGACTATACTTAATTCCGATACATGAATAGTGCCGTCATCATTGCTAAAACGCCGCAGCTCAACAGCACCAAAAGCTTTGATATAAAAACTGATATCGGTTACGCCGTTAGGGATAACTAATTGCGGAGCGAAAGTTGGCTTGCTTTGCATAATTAGCTGATTTTTAATCTTCTTCCTCTAATATAAACACTTCTTCCACGGGTTTTCCAAACACCCGGGCAATTTTTAAGGCCAGCACCGTTGAGGGCACGTATTTATTACTTTCGATGGTGTTGATGGTTTGGCGCGATACCCCTACCTGGTCGGCCAGATCGGCCTGGGTAATATTTTTGATGGCGCGCTCCACACGTATATTGTTTTTCATGCCCGTAATTATTCTTTTATTAAACGATTATTCTGGAAGATCTTCCACCTGAAGCGGATGATAAAAAACACGAGCGGTATCAATAAGTTTAAAAACAATATGTGTTCGGTATCATTTGTAAATATCAAACTAATCACCAAAACTATATAATTGACATAGATGGCCCATTGCAACGAATCAAGGCGCAGTTGTAATATTTGCTCGTCTTCAATCTTTTCCTTCGCAAAAGCTATCAGGAACAAACCAATGGCCATTAATAAAGTGGTGGTCATAAAAAAAAGATGGTGACTATTAAAAAGGTTGGAGCTTGGCTGCGTCTCATGAAGATCAAAACCAAGATCTTTTTTAAACATCACAATAGGGATATGTACCAAAATAAGCACCAGGCCTAAATACCTGCACCAATAAGGGAATAAGAAGCGCGATTTCATATTTGTAAAGTTTAGTTTACCAAATGTAAAACAAACTTTACAAATGTCAAATATATTTGACATTTTATTTTTGCCCCATTTAAACGCGAAATGCCCGTGAGGACACAGGCATCGGTATGAGCATTTGGGATGCCGAAACAAGTTCGGCATGACTATAATTATTTATTCTGAATCAGGGATAGGATAGTCCTTTATCTTTACTCCAATAATCCTTGCTCCAATAATTATTCAGACAAATAAACATCCAGCAAACCTTCGGGCAGGTCAACATAGATCTCGCCGCCTTCTACATCGATACCTTTTATAATATCCAGGTTAAGCGGAAACATCACTTCTTTATTTTGGTATTGAACAATGGCTATCAGCTGTTGCGGGTATTCCTGCACTTCCAGGATCTCGCCCAGTTCGCCGTGGGTTTCATCAACAGCAATAAAGCCTTTTACATCGTTCAGCGTAAATTCGCTCTTTTTCTTTTTGGGTTTTAGTTTATTAGGCAGGTAGATGTCCTTTTTTACCAGCAGGGCTGCTTTTTCAATGGCATCTACATCCTCCAGGTACAAATAGGCATTGTTTTTTTGCAGGTATTTGATGGAAGCCACAAAATAAGGGATCAATTTGCCGGCCATATCAATAAATAAAGCGTCGAACTTAATGGCGTCCAGACCATCAAAATCAACATATATCTGCATCTCGCCTTTAAGGCCCTTGGTTTTTAATATACTACCTACTCTGAAACAATCTTCAGTTTTCATAAAAAACAGCTTTTAAAAACAAAGGCGAAGCTGTTTTGCTTCGCCTTTGATGAGAGTTAAGAAGTTAGAGTTTCTATCTCTTACTTCTTCAAAAAAATTATTCTGCGCTTTCAGCAGCGTCTGTTTCAGCAGCAGCTTCTTCGGCCGGAGCTTCCTCTTCTGCAACGTCTTCAGCAACAGGAGCATTTTTAGCAGCAATTGCAGCAGCTTTTTCTTCTTTCTTTTTAGCTTCAGCAGCCAAAGCAGCTTTACGCGCTTCGTCTTTTGCCGATAGTAAGCTGGTTTTTTTGCCAGTGATCTTACCGTCTTTTTGCTCAGTCCACTCTGCAAATTTAGCTGCAGCTTGTTCTTCGGTTAAAGCACCTTTTTTAACACCACCTTCTAAGTGTTTTTTGTAAAGCACACCTTTGTATGAAAGGATAGCGCGACAAGTATCAGTAGGCTGGGCACCAGTGTTAACCCACTCTAAAGTTTTGTCGAAGTTAATGTCGATAGTTGCAGGATTGGTGTTTGGGTTGTATGAACCTAAACGCTCAATGAAACGACCGTCGCGTGGAGCGCGGGCATCTGCTACTACGATGTAGTAAAAAGGTTTTCCTTTTTTACCGTGTCTTTGCAGTCTGATCTTAGTTGCCATTTTTTCTTTTTATGTATTCAACATGTCCCCGGAGTACTTTCTGCGGGGATGCAAAGGTATAAATTATTTGTAATAATTTAAAACCCATGTAATTAATTATTTATTTAATCTAAACGCGCTATGGGTTAATTGAAAAAAATCGCAATTTCAGGGCCATGAGTTTAAACAGAAAATTACGCATAGCTATTGATATGGACGAGGTAATGGCCGATACCATTGCCAAATTTATTACCATGTATGACGAACGACACCAAACCAAAATATCGCTGGGCGATATGCATGGTAAAGAGTTCCGGGAAATACTCCCCCCTCACCTGAGTGCCACCCTCAGAGAGTATATCAATGAAAGGGGCTTTTTTCGTGATCTGCCGGTGATGCCGGGCTGCCAGGAAGTGGTAAAAGCGCTGCATGAAAAGTATGACGTGTATATCGCTTCGGCCGCAATGGAGTTCAAGTACTCCTTAGAAGATAAACTGGATTGGCTTAACGAACACTTTCCTTTTATATCCTGGACCAATATTATTTTTTGTGGGCACAAGATACTGGATGTTGACGTGATGATTGACGACAGGATCAAAAACTTTGTAACATTTAAAGGCCGTAAACTATTGTTTACTTCCCCACATAATCTTTTGATCAATGATTTTGAGCGTGTTAATAACTGGAACGAAGTGGCAACTAAATTATTACCTGAATAAGATGAACAAATTTTGAAATAAATATCCTATATTTAAATGGTAGCCCCCCTATCATTAAATTAAAGTATGTTAAACCATACAACCATTGACGCCATTGATTGCGTGCTTGCTTATGATATTCATGAGCAAAAGTATTTGTTTATAGGGCCTGGTATTTATCCCATTTTGGGTATAACTGCTCAGGAACTTTATCAAAATAGTGAGGTATGGGATAACCTGATCGAAAAAAAGTGCCTTACCAACCTGAGATCTCTCGTTAAAAACCTCCCCGAAAATAGCACGGTCGAAACAAATTACCAGATAACCACCCCTCAAAAAGTCGTTAAAAACATTAGCGATAAAAAAAGCCTTATTACTGATGAAACCACCGGGCATAAGATATTGCTAAGCACCATTAAAGAAACATTGGCTAAAACCAACTGCATCACCCCAACAGATGCAGGGCATAGTCAGCAGTTTTTAAACTCGCTTATTGATTCGCAAACCAGTTTTTTAATCCGTATAGACACCAACGGGAACTATACTTTTGTTAACAGGCAATATTTAAAAACACTGGGATATAAAGATAAGGACGTTTTAGGCAAACACTTTTCGGTAACAAGCTTACCAGAAGAAGCTCATCTTTGCGAAAACGCTTTTATAGAATGCCTGAACAACCCGGGCAAAGTTGTTACGTTGCTACACAAAAAGCCCGATGTGCATGGCAACCTCCATGATACCGAGTGGGAACTGATATCCATAGTTAACGAGAACGGCAAGGTTTGCGAGATCCAAGGCATTGGTCATGACGTAACCACGAAGATCAAAATAGAGGCTGAGATCAGAGACACTGCCCAAAAGCTGGATACTTTTATTGAAAGCATAACCGATTCGTTTTTTATTATTGATAACGATTGGCGGTTTGTACGCGTAAATGCCGCGTTTGAAAAAGTATGGGGGAAACCCCGCGCGGAATTACTGGGCAAAGTAATCTGGGATCTATTCCCCTTACTTATTGATACACCTTTTGAAACCGCGTATCGCGATGCGCAAACCAAACAGGAAAGCGTAAAATTCATGGTTTATTTTGCCCCATTGAATAAGTGGTTCCGCACAGCGGTTTACCCATCTACCGAAGGTATAACCGTATTTGCCAAGAATGTTACTTATGAGATGCGCGCGCAGGAAGATGCATTATGGACCAAAAACAACCTGGAGGCACTAATTAACAACACCAATGATAAAATATGGTCGGTGGATACGGATAACCGCTATGTTTATATGAACAATGCATATATAGCGCAAATAAAAGCTATGACCGGCGTAGCTCCGCAAAAAGGAGAGTATTCTTACAAGGACATGGGCCTCCCCCAGGAAGTTATTGACGAATGGAGTGCCTATTATCAGCGGGCGTTAAATGGCGAAAATTATACGGTTATTTTAGAAAGCCTTGATGACGAAGCCAAAAATCCTGCGTTTTATGAAGTAAGATTTAACCCCATTTTTGCATCCAGTGGAGAGATCAAAGGGGTTGGTTGTTTTGCCCATGATATTTCAGCAAGACTTAAAACCGAGCAGGAACTGCTGAGCCAAAACAAACGCATGCGCAATATTGCTTCACTAAGCTCACATGAATTAAGAAGGCCCGTTGCCAGCATGCTGGGCCTTATCAATATTATGGACAGGGAAAACCCCAATAATCCCGAAAACAAACAAATTATCGATTATCTGCAAATTGTAAGCACCGAAATTGACGATGTGATACGCCTCATTGTTGATCACACCTTCACCGGAAAATAACCACGGAGATTATAAACTTACATAGACAATATTTCAACCAGTTTTAACAGGTTGGGATTGATCTCGATGTGATGCTTAATGGCGTGCTCAAACGGGGTATAAGCGATCTCGTTATGAATAATACCGATCATTTCATTACGGTGGCCATCTCTTAAAGCCTCAACAGCTGCGGCACCTACACGGCTTGCCAATACTCTATCCATACAGCTTGGTGCTCCGCCGCGTTGTATGTGCCCTAATATCGAAATGCGGGTATCATAATGAGGGAATTTTTCCTGAACCAAGCGGCCAACTTCAAAAGCGCCACCAGCTTCCTCACCTTCCGCAACGATGACAATTCTGGAGGTTTTATCTTTACGGCCATGTTCAAGCCGGTTAAATAAACCTTCCATACCACCTTTACTTTCGGGTATCAATATGGCTTCGGCACCAGCAGCAATACCTGTGCGCAAAGCAATCAGGCCTGAGTCACGGCCCATTACTTCAACAATAAATAACCTATCGTGCGATTCGGCCGTATCCCTGATCTTATCCACAGCCTCAACAACCGTATTGATGGCAGTATCATAACCTATGGTAAAATCGGTACCCATCAAATCATTATCGATTGTACCGGGCAGGCCAATTACAGGAATGTCATACTCACTGCCAAATACCTTTGCACCAGTAAAAGTACCGTCGCCGCCAATAGCTACCAAGGCATCAATATTGTGTTTTTGTAACTGATCGTATGCTTGTTTACGTCCCTCAATTGTTCTGAAGTTATCGCAGCGGGCTGTTTTTAAAATAGTGCCCCCGCGTTGTATAATATTAGAAACCGATTTACGGTTCATAGGTATAAAGTCGCCTTTGGTCATCCCGTCATAACCGCGGCGGATGCCGGTAACTGCAATATCATAGTATATAGCTGTCCGCACAACTGCCCTGATGGCAGCGTTCATTCCCGGCGCGTCGCCACCTGAAGTAAAAAGTCCGATATTTTTAATCTGCGTCATTTTTTATCCTGATATGGGCATTAGGGGCCCTACCTTAAAAAATTGAATAATTTAAATTAAGTGCTTTTAAAGTAGCCTTATAAATAAAAACGCGGCTAAGCTTTAAAACTTGCCGCGAATTTACGTTTTATTTTTTTAACGGAGTGCCTACTTTTTGAAAGCCGCGATGCCGCTATCCAAAAATTTGATGTAACTGGCTATATCATAATCGGCCGGAGAAGTTGGAATATCCTTGCCGGTGGTATCCTTTAAAAAGTTGCCTTCACTATCCAGCATTACGTATAGAGGTTGTGAATTGGAGTTAAAACGACTGGCCTCCAGATCACTCCACTTGCCTCCCAGGGTAGTTATTTTTTTACCGCTGTAGGTTGATACAAACTGCTCTTTCGGATCCAAACTTGCCTTATCGTCAACAACCAACTGAAGCAGCACAAAATCATCACGCAATCGTTTGAATACCTCCGGGTCCGACCAAACGTTGGCTTCCATTTTACGGCAGTTTACACAGTTAAACCCGGTAAAGTCAATCAGGATAGGTTTGTGTGTAGCCTTTGAAACCTGTAAAGCCTGGTCATAATCATACCACGAATCAAGTCCACGGGTTTTTATGCGGGTATAGTTGCCGGCATATTTCTTTTCGCCAATACTCGCCGGTACAACGGCCGCGGGGGCTGACGATGGAGCGACTGCACCGCCCGGTATGCTTGATAAGTTAAAATCCTGTGTTGCCTCCGGCGGTAAAAATGCACTGATTGATTTTAAAGGAGCGCCCCATAAACCGGGGATCATATAAATCACAAACGCAAATACGATAATGGCTAAAAAAGTACGTGGGATAGAAAGATGAGATACATCGCTATCATGTGAAAACTTGATCTTACCGATAAGGTAAAGCCCCATCAATAAACCAATAGCTATCCAAAGCGATAGGAATATTTCTCTGTCGAACCAGTTCCAGTGATAAGCCAGGTCGACATTTGATAAAAACTTAAGTGCAAAAGCCAATTCCAGGAAACCCAAAACAACCTTTACACTATTTAACCAACCACCAGATTTTGGAAGACTTTTTAATGCAGAAGGGAATAGTGCGAATATGGTAAACGGTAGGGCCAATGCTAATGAGAAACCAAACATGCCTATAGCAGGGCCTAATCTGTCGCCTTTTGAAGCCGCGTCAACCAGGAGAGTACCAATAATTGGTCCGGTGCATGAAAAAGACACCACTACCAGGGTTGATGCCATAAAAAATATGCCAGCAAGGCCTCCTTTATCTGCATTTTCGTCAAGTTTGTTAGCCAATGAGCTTGGTAGCGTAATTTCAAAGGCGCCCAGGAACGAGATACCAAAAACAATGAGCAACAGAAAGAAAAATATATTGAATATACCGTTTGTAGCCAATTGATTAAGGGCATCTGAGCCAAAAATAATGGAGATCAGCAGGCCCAGGGTTACATAGATAATGATAATAGACACCCCATAAATAAGCGATTGACCTATAGCCTTACGACGGCTGCCACTCTTTTTGGTAAAAAAGCTTACTGTTAGTGGCAATAATGGATATATACAAGGCAATATCACGGCAGTAAACCCGCCCAACAGTCCAAATATAAATATCTGCCAAAGCGTTTTGGGTTTTTCGGCTGGAGGGGCTTTTTGTTGTTGAGCCTTTTGCTTTGCCGCTGCCTGAGCTTTCGCTACAGAATCAGCTGCCTTTTTCCTGATCGCTATGCTATCAGCAGCAGTTGGGATATCAGTAAACTGGACACCTGCGGTTGACGCGGTATCCGCTTTGTTTTTTTGTATGGCCAATGCCGGTGTGACACCAACGGAGCAAAAAACAGCTAACACCATTAAGGTAGCCAATACAACGCGTAAATAAACGCCCTTTTTTAATAGTTTCATTGTTACGTTCCCTAAGGTAAAATTATTTGCCTAAAGGAATAGTGAAATCAACATCTTCTGGGGGGAGACATTTTTTGTCGTTACAGGTCATGTACGTGAGCTTGCCGGTTACGCTGGTTGCCGAAGCCGATTTAAGGCTTATCTTTTGCTGAAAAACTACTTCTTTTTCAAAGTAGCTTACATTCATACTAAAAGCTTTCTCATATTTGGTTACCGGGGTTGGCTCAGTAGGTTTGCCAACCGGAGCGTATAATTTTGAAGGAGTAAATTCAAATGAAGTTTTTATTGGGCCGCCATCCTTAACGTTAAGCGAATAAATATGCCAGCTGGGTTGAATGGTAGCCTTCAAAAACACGATGGCTTCTTTATCATTCAATTTTTTTGCCGCGTATGACCATCTTACCGGCGTTTCTATTTGGGCATAAGCCCCTGCGCATATCACTAATGCAACAATTATCAACAGTACTTTCTTCATTTAATTATTTATTTAAAAATTCAATTTGCTTTAAACTAAACTCTTGCTGCCCGTTATCATTTTCAACAACCAGCATTCCATTCTCTTTTACGTTTTTTATAACGCCATCAAAAACCTGGTCATTTGACTTGAAACGCCTTACCTGGTTTAACCAATATAGTCGGGCTAAATAGGTATTCCTTACAAACAAAAATTTACCCGCCCTTAAATTAAGGTAATATGCTTCAATATGACCGCAAATTTCTGACAATATTGTTTTTAAATCATAATCCCTGTGTAAGATTTGTTTAAGGGATATAGCATTGCCTGCCCCGGGTTCAAAATTCTCCTGGTTAATATTAAGACCTATACCAATAATGGCATCTTTGATATAAATACCCTGTATATGCGTTTCTATCAGGATCCCGCCCAATTTCCGGTCGTCGTAATAAATATCATTGGGCCATTTTATTTTAAGTTTTTCGCCCAGATATGGGTACAAAGCATCATAAACACCCAGGCTTATTACCCGGTTCAAATCAAATTGATCGCTTACAGCCAAGAACAACGGTGTCAGTAAAATACTGAAAGTAAGGTTTTTTCCGGGCTCACTATGCCATTTATTTTGCTGCTGGCCCCTGCCTGCATATTGGCTTTCTGCCATAATGACCGTACCTTCGGGCAATGGCTTGGAATTTGACAGTAATGTTTTGAGGAATGTGTTGGTTGAGTCAACTTGTTGAATTGTTACTAAATTTTGACCAACAAATAATCCCGAAAATATGTTATTTTGCAAAGTATAATAATTTTTAACCCAAGAACGTTCAAAACTAATTCTTTTTGATGGTAAAAAACAAAGTGTTAAATCAATCGGCCTATATTTCTGAACTGGCCATACATGGCATACAGGAAAAAAAGGGGAATGATATTATAAGGTTAGACCTCCGGAATATATTGGGTTCGGTATCAGATTATTTTGTAATCTGCCATGCCGATTCATCAACACAGGTAAAAGCTATTGCCAATAGTATTGAAGAAGAAATTTTTAAAGCTACGCAACAGGAACCCTGGCGCAAGGAGGGACTTGAATATGCAGAGTGGATACTACTTGATTACGTGGACGTTGTGGTTCACATTTTCAGAACTGACAAACGTGAGTTTTACGGCGTAGAAGATCTGTGGGGTGATGCCGAGATTAAATATTACAAAAGTGCTTAAACTTTCGTCACAATTACCCTCCAGGTGGAGTCATGGTACTAAACCTTTGTAAATTTTTAAATTATAGATTGTAAGTTTGAGCTCGTAACAAAGAAATGAAAGATATTAAAGATAATAAATCAGAAAGTCCGAAACCTATCAGGAAAATACTTAATAAAAAAACACCGCCTAAACCACCCAAGTTTAATATCATGTGGCTTTACGGCATTGTTATTTTAGCATTTTTACTGGTGCCTACCCTCTTAAGTGGCGGCTCGGGTACACCTACCACCTTTAAGGATGTGGAAGGGATGCTTAAACAAAATGATGTTGAAAAACTGGTAGCCTACAAAAGCGGCGACCTGGTGGTGGCCGAAGTTTACATCAAAAAAGAGAGTTTAAACAAACCCCAATATGCCAAAGCCGGCAAAGACCAGCGTTTGTTTAATACCGCAAACAACGGCCCTCAATACACTTTTACCGATGCATCATATGAGAGCCTGAAGCAATCTGTAGCGAATGCAGAAAAAGATATGCCGGAGGATCAAAAAGTAAACATTCAGTACGAGCAGGGGCATGAAAGCTTTTTATCAAACTGGTTGGTACAGGGTGTTATCATGGTTATCCTGTTTGCTGGTGTATGGATATTTATTATGCGACGCATGTCAGGCGGTTCAGGTGGCGGCCCGGGTGGCCAGATATTTAATATCGGTAAATCAAAAGCTACCCTTTTTGATAAAGAGGCCCAGGTATCCGTAACATTTAACGATGTTGCAGGTTTGGAAGAAGCCAAACAAGAGGTGATGGAAATTGTAGATTTCCTTAAGAACCCTAAAAAATATACTAACCTGGGTGGTAAAATACCTAAAGGCGCCCTGCTTGTGGGTTCGCCAGGTACAGGTAAAACATTATTGGCCAAAGCCGTAGCCGGTGAGGCTCAGGTACCATTCTTCTCGCTGTCAGGATCCGACTTCGTGGAGATGTTTGTAGGTGTAGGCGCATCACGTGTACGTGATTTGTTCCGCCAGGCAAAAGACAAGGCTCCATGTATCATATTTATTGACGAGATTGATGCCATTGGTCGTGCCCGTGGTAAAAACAATATTGTAGGTGGTAATGATGAGCGCGAAAACACCTTGAACCAATTATTGGTGGAGATGGATGGTTTCGGTACCGATTCAGGTATTATTATCCTGGCGGCAACAAACCGTCCTGACGTACTGGATTCGGCTTTATTACGCCCTGGCCGCTTTGACAGACAGGTATCTATTGATAAACCAGATTTAATTGGTCGTGAGCAGATCTTCAAAGTGCACTTGAAACCTATCAAGCTGTCAGACGGTGTTGACGCGAAAAAACTATCAGCACAAACCCCTGGTTTTGCTGGTGCAGAAATAGCTAACGTTTGTAACGAAGCTGCTTTGATAGCCGCCCGTAAAAACAAAGAATCGGTTGATATGACCGATTTCCAGGATGCGATTGACCGTGTTATTGGTGGTCTGGAAAAGAAAAACAAGATCATATCTCCCGAAGAAAAACGCATCGTTGCTTACCACGAAGCTGGTCATGCTATTGCAGGCTGGTTCCTGGAACATGCCGATCCTTTGGTTAAGGTATCAATCGTTCCGCGTGGTGTGGCAGCCCTGGGTTATGCTCAATATCTGCCAAAAGAGCAGTTTTTGTATACCACCGAACAATTGCTTGATGAAATGAGTGTTTCGATGGGCGGTCGTGTTGCTGAAGACATTGTTTTTGGCCGGATATCAACCGGCGCCCTGAGTGATTTGGAACGCATCACCAAACTAGCTTATGCCATGACCAAGATCTACGGTATGAACGGAAACGTTGGTAATGTATCATTCTACGATCCGCAGGGTGAATATCAGTTTAACAAACCTTATTCTGATACTACTGCCGAAATGATCGACAATGAAGTACGTAAACTGGTTGATGATGTTTATCAGAAAACCAAAGTATTACTGAACGAAAAACGTGAAGGGCTTGAAAAAATAGCTCAGAAATTATTAGAGAAAGAAGTACTGTTTCAATCAGATCTGGAAGAGATATTGGGCAAACGGCCATTTGACGAGCGTACCACTTATGATAAATTTGTGAACGGCGAGGCTGCTTTAAACCCCGATGTTGATAATAATGCCATTCCGGATAGTTTAACTAACCCGGAGCTTTCAAGAATTGATGGCGAAGATCCGAAACTTTAATATACATCATTAATATAAAGCCATCAGCCCAGCTGATGGCTTTGCTATTTTTACTATGAGGGATATTACCACATCAAAAGAAAAGCTGCTTAAAAAGATCCGCAAGGCGCTCCTCGAAAAAAGGGATAACCCCTATCCCCAACTGGAAGACTTGCCGCTTTACGCATCTGATGAGGAAATCCCAGAGGTAATATTTGCCGAACAGTTTACTGCCGTTAACGGGCAGTTTGTTTTTTGTGAGGATGAAGTGCAATTTATTGAAACCCTGCTTACCCTGGCCGAGGAGCGCAACTGGCGTAAAATATATTGCTGGGAACCCGGATTGCAGGAAATACTCAACCGCTTTGAATACCCTTTTTATGAAACCGACAAGGATTTTGAACAGGCTGATGTTGGTTTTACCTTTTGCGAGGCCTTGATAGCCCGCAATGGTAGCATACTTCTGTCAAACGGAAACATGGCAGGCAGACGCTTAAGCATATACCCACCTGTGCATATTGTGTTAGCCTATACCTCACAAATGGTGCTTGATCTTAAAGATGGCTTTAAGATCATCAAAAAGAAATATGATAACCAGCTGCCCTCCATGATCAGTAATGTTACCGGGCCAAGCCGCACCGCCGATATCGAAAAAACCCTTGTGCTGGGCGCCCACGGCCCCAAAGAACTCTTCGTTTTTTTGCTGGATGACAGCAACTTATCTTAAAAATAAGTGTTATATCTTTAAGTTCTTACAGGTCGCCGTAAAGTTTATGTTGCTATTAACTTTTTATTTTATCAACTATTAAGCTAAAAAGATTTCAGAATCCATCACATGTAATGCATGATGTATTTTTATTGGGAGCTATTAGTTTAATAACAAAACCCAACAAAAAATGGAAAATATTGAACTATCTGTTGAAAAAACAATGGTGCCTCTTAAGGTATCTGTCGCTAATGAAATGGTAGCCCGTTACCAGGCCACAAGGAAAACATTGATTGATGAAAGCTTTGGTATTAATGACACGCGGTCAATTTGGTTTTCTATTGATGGAATAAGGAATTTTATTAATAATTTACCCGTAGATGCCAGCGGAGTAAGGATACACCTTGCGGCATATACTCAGGATAACGAGCATTATCCCAACCAAACTACCGTTATTTTTATAGGAACAGCTGAAAAAGACGGAAAGGATACTGATGCTATGGAAACCAATGTATTATTTGATATTGACCTCGGAGTATTAGGTCCTTTCAACCAGGGCAAACCATGCCCTCCTGTCTGTGGCTTTTTCATGGACTCATTTGTTGAAAAAACAATGATTCCTATTGAGTTATCAATGGCTAAAGAAATCATAGCCAACTATAACAGCACCAGGAAAACATTGATTGATGAAACCTTTGGTATTAATGACACCAGGTCAATTTGGGTTTCGCTTGATGAATTAAAGAGCTTTATTAATAATTTACCGAAAAATGCCAATGGGGTGAGGGTACACCTTACAGTATATAACCAAAGTGAACAACATTATCCTAATCAAACAACCGTTATCTGGACCGGGACCCTTGAACAAGGTTATCAGACTGTGGATATAATAGATAAAGATGGCGCGTTCCTCTCAGCCGACAAAACAATGGCTCCTTGGACTATGGGCAAAGTATGCTCTTAATCTCTGATTGGATATATGAACCAGGGCTTACTTAAAGCACCAGTCCACTCTCAAGGGATTCATTTAAGAGCAACCGTTTGACGCTTATATTTAGTCGGACAAGTGTTTATTAAATATCAATGATAGTATTTATCTTTACTATCATTGATAATATTCATGTTTTATTTATATTTCGTTTTTGAATTATTTGCGCTTATAACCTGTGCGCATGCTTATAAAAAACTGGAAAGCAACTTTAAAATATTCCTCCCCTTTCTGGCATTTGTTGTTATTTATGAGTTTATCAACATGTACTTTATAAAGCTGGTTTTATTACACCATTCAAATGCATGGTGCAACAACCTGGAAGGCCTTATCGAACTGGTAGTATATGGACAATTTATGGCCTCCTTAGATGAAAGAAAACAGTATAAAACGAGAATGTACATGGCTGTTACTATTGGTATAGCCATAACCCTTATTGACATTTTTTTTATACATAGTTTCTGGACTTTAGCTACCATGGCTATTGTAGCACAAAACATTATATTGGCTACCATGTCATTTGTTTATTTATATAACTTACTTAATCATGCAGACGAATACCCCTATTTGCTTAGCTTTCCTCCATTTTTAGTCGCGACCGGGTTGTTCTTGTATTCATTAACCAGTTATTTTTATTACGCATCCTTTGATAACCTATTGGCTAAAAACAATCACCAGTTTTTCATAATAGCCCATTTAATCTGCGAAATTAGTTGCCTATACATATATACATTCCTGAGCATTGCTTTTATATGCTTTGCAAGAGTCAAAAGTTATCCTGACACCCGATAGCAATTTCCCTCAACCTGCAATTAATTTATTTCCTGTCAACTTGTAGTTTTAATAAAGGATTCTTAAGTCTAACTAAGCTGATTGCCGTTTTAAACTCAATTTGATTTTTGCCTCCTGATAAGGATAGTTTCTAAAAAAAACCTATTTTTGAGTAACTTGTATTATTTACGGGTTTTGCACTGATCTCATTTACGTTTTTTCACCAACCAACATAAGCTGGTAATTTCCTGCTGATATATCTACCCCTGACAACATTGGCTGTATTTTATCCTGGAATCAACAGCTTAATTGAATAAAAACCACAAATAATGGAACCTATCGATTTATCCATCGCCAAAAAAATGGTGGACCACTACAACACCACCAGAAAAAAACTGATTGACAAGGAACACAATATCAACGACACCCAGTCTATCTGGATATCGCTTGATAAATTAAAATCCTTTATCAACAACCTGCCGGAAAATGCCACAGGTGTAAGAATTCATTTTGCCGCTTATGATCATGAAAACGAACACTATCCTAATCAAACTACAGCTATATTGATGGGGACAGTTGAAAATGATACGCAACATACCGATGCAATGGAAACCGGCAGCGCATTATTAAGTACTGAAGATCCTATGGGACCTTTTAACCAAGGCAGAGCATGTCCACCAATATGCAGTTAACCAATCCTTAAACATTTTGTAAAGCAATATTCATCAAAAGGCAAATGCTTCAATTAAAGTATTTAATTTAGTATTTGCCTTAATTGATCCTATGCTTGATTATATATATTTTTATTTTGAGCTTTTTTCGTTTTTTGTTTGTCTATTCACCTACAAAAAGCTTGATCGCAATTTTAAGGTCTTTCTCCCATTTTTGACGTTCATCGTAATCTATGAGTTTGCCAACCTTAAAAATTGGATGCTATGGCACAATACCAATGCATGGTGCAATAACCTTGAATCAATTATCGAAATAATTATTTACACCCGTTTTATAAGCTCGCTCGATAAAAGAAAACAATACAGAAAAAATGTCCGTCTCGTGCTTTTTATAATAGTGCTCTTTTCTTTCATTGACATGATCTTTATTCAAGGCTTTTTCATGATGAACACTATTGCTATGGTATTTCAATACAGCATGCTTACCGTACTTGTATGTTTCTATTATTTTAACTTAATCAATAATGTTGATGAGAACCTGGATATTATGCGCTATCCGCCATTTTGGGCTACCGCAGGGATATTATTCTATGCACTTGCGTTTATGTTTTATCATGTAGCCTTCAGCTATATGGTTTATAAACAAAACTATCACTTTTTTATACTGGCTCGTGTAATACCGAATATTGCTTGTCTTATTTTATATTCGTTACTATCTATTGCGTTTATATATCAGTATAAAAAAGCAAATTCCATTGATATCATAAAAACATCGTAACATTTGTTCTTTTAATTCTAAATCATAATCATTAATATGATCAGCCCATTAAGATATGTTGTTTAAGGATGAAGAAATTATTTTATTGGTAATTGCCGGCACCGCAATAGTAATGTTGTTGGGGGTTTTTATTATTAGCTTTTTATTAGTCTATCAAAAAAAGCAAAATAAAAACGCACTGGAGAAAGAGCAACTAAAATCTTCCTTTCAACACGAATTGTTGAAAACAAGGATGGAAATCCAAGAGGAAACCCTTAACCACATTAGTCGCGAGCTGCATGATAATATTACCCAGGTACTGTCATTTGTTAAACTTAACCTTGGCGTATTGGGCAGAAACCTCGGCGAGCAGGAAAAGATAAGGGTAAATGACAACCGTGAGCTTATTGCCCAATCCATCAGCGACCTGCGTAACTTGTCAAAGAGCCTTAGTTTTGAGCATATCAGTGTTATGGGCCTGGTAAAAACCCTGGAAATAGAAGTTGAGCGCGTGAACAGAAGTGGTATTATTAACCTTTCGTTATCTGTTGAGGGCGATCGGTATGCCCTTGGCGAACAACGAGAGCTGGTATTATTCAGGATATTCCAGGAGGCTTTAAACAATGCTTTAAAGTATGCACAGGCCAATAACTTTAAAATGAGTTTGTATTATAAAGCACAAATGTTTAATTTAACCATCGAAGATGATGGTGTTGGTTTTGAGCCTGAGCTGCTTAAAGATAAAGGAGGCTCGGGTTTGCGTAACATCGTGAACAGGGCAGCTTTAATTGGTGCCTCGGCAATCATAAACAGTTCGCCAGGCAACGGCTGCAGTATTAACCTTTCACTCAACCCGCTCGTACAAGAAACTTATGTTAACGGAACCTATTCAAATAGCCCTGGTTGATGACCATCGCCTTTTCAGAAGCGGCATTGCTTCAATGGTAGAGAGCTTTAACCGCTACAATGTACTGTTTGAAGCCGCTCATGGCAAGGAGATGGTTGATAAAATAACCTCAGGCCTCATGCCTGATATTGTTATTTTGGATATCAACATGCCTGTAATGGATGGTATTTCAACCGCACAATGGCTTAAAAAGTTCCAACCATCTATCCGTACCATTATCCTGTCTATGTTTGAGGATGCCGAAAAGGTACTTACCATGGTTAAAATGGGGGTAAAAGGCTATCTGCTAAAAGATGCCGAACCAAATGAATTTGAGGCCGCCTTGCTTAAAGTAACAGAAGGAGATCTTTACTACCCGGATTTTGTAACCAAACATTTATTAAACAATTTTAATAACGATAAAACGACCGTTGTAAAACTAAATCCACGCGAAATTGAGTTTTTACGTTTAACCGGAACCGAACTTACCTACAAGGAAATTGCCGATACCATGTGCATCAGCGTACGTACTGTTGACAGCTATCGCGATCAGCTTTTTGAAAAACTGGGCATCAAGAGCCGCGTAGGTCTGGTATTATACAGCATAAAAAACAAACTGATCGACTTGTAATTTGCTAAAAATATTAGCAAATTTGTTGAATGGAACAGGAAGATAATCCTGGCTTTTTTAAAGGCCGGGGAGCGCAGTTAAACACCCACAACAAATTTTTAAAGAATAAGTATGTTGCCGAGCACATCGAGGGTATTGATGAACCTTTGCTGGAAAATACCGCCACGCAGCTTTTTGAGGAAACACCCAAAAAGATAGTAAGTGAATCAAACAGCCCCGATCTGAGCCACATGTATTCCATAAACCCTTACCAGGGCTGTGAACACGGCTGTATTTATTGCTATGCACGCAACAGCCATGAATATTATGGCTTTAGTGCCGGACTTGATTTTGAACGCAAGATCATCATCAAACCCAATGCTCCTGAGCTTTTGGAACAGTATTTTAATAAAAAAAACTACCAGCCGGTATGTATCATGCTATCGGGCAATACGGATTGCTACCAGCCGGTAGAACGGAGACTCAAAATCACCCGGCATTTGTTGGAGGTTTTTTTAAAGTATAAAAACCCGGTGAGCATCATCACCAAAAACAATGTGATCCTGCGCGACATGGATATTCTTACTGAGTTGGCTTCCATGAACCTGGTGCATGTAAATGTTTCCATTACATCGTTGAACGAGCAGCTGCGCCAAAAGCTGGAGCCGAGGACTGTAACCGCGAGCGGCAGGCTGGCCGTGGTACAGAAACTATCCGAAAAAGGTATCCCAGTAAGAGTGATGGCCGCGCCCATCATTCCGGGGCTTAACAGTAACGAGGTTCCTAACATCATCAAAGCTGCTGCCGACCGGGGAGCATTGGCGGCCGGGTTTACTATAGTACGGCTCAATGGCAGCATTGCCGAGATATTTAGCGACTGGATATACAAAGCTTTTCCAGACCGTGCCGAAAAGGTGCTGAACATGATACGATCCTGTCATGATGGAAAGCTAAATGACAGCAATTTCGGCCGCCGTATGAGCGGCGAAGGTAAAATAGCACAATCAATACACCAGGTGTTCCGAATGGCCTGTAATCGCTTTATGGCGGACCGTGAGATGCCCGAATATGATTATACCTTATTTGTGCCCAGGAAAGGGAAACAGACGAGCATGTTTTAGATCGTTGATTTAAATGGCCTGAGGTTTTTGCTGACTATTTTATCCACCCAAACACCCAGAGCCACTCCAATGGTATAACATAACAGATCGCTCCATAAAAAACCATCTCCTAAAACCAGGCGACCAAACAGCGTATGCCTTAAATCATTTATCCAAGGCGCTTTATATAGCTGACTAAGCTCTACAGCATAACAAAACAACAGGCTTACTATAACAAGAAATTTTATCGGTTTATCCACAAACAGAAACCTCACGATGAAATAAACCATCAAGGCCCAAAGGATATCGCCTATAAATAGTGGGATAAAAGAAAACTGACGGGACAGCAGGCCTGAGATAATGGTGATAACAATAAGACAGCCATATGTGATCCTTAACCTGTTCATTAATTATCCAGCAGCCGCCGGTGATAATTGATCTGCCCCAGGTGGTAAGACAAATGGGTGGCCAGATGGGTTAAAAAATATCCTGTGCTTACTTTGCCGTCCATTACTAGCTGCGGATACTCATCGGCCAATTGTGCCTCCGTAAGCTGATCAAACGTTGCGGTTATCATTTGAGCGGTGCCATCTATCCCTTTCAATAGTTCAGCCCTTGGAACGGGTCCGGATGAAAACTCCAGTGGCCTGTTTCGGATATAACCTGTTTTACCCAGTTCCGCGCCAATATAAGCGTTCAGGTTGCCAATGAGATGCAGGCAAAGATTACCAGCCGTGTTCGTGATCTGCTTATCAACAAGCCAAATATTTTGTTCGTCACGGTATAGTTCCAATTCCGTTTTAAGCTTTTCGAGATCGCGTAGATATAGCTTTTTTAATATTGATATTAACATTGGTATTTGTTTATTGCCGATGGCAAGATAATCAATTATTAAGGCAACAAAAAAGGCGCTTTGAGGGCGCCTTTTTATATATTTTTAATGTTTTGCTTATGCTTCTTCTGCTTCAAGAGCCATTTGCTCATCAACAAGGATACGTCCGCAATGCTCGCAAACGATGATCTTTTTACGCTGACGGATATCAGATTGGCGTTGAGGCGGGATCTGGTTAAAGCAACCTGAACATGAATCGCGTTGGATAGTTACTACAGCTAAACCATTTTTTGCATTTTGGCGCAAACGGTTATAAGCGGTTAATAAACGTTCTTCGATATTTCCAGTAGCTTTTTCTGATTGCGCAACCAATTCGGTCTCTTCTTTTTCAGTTTCGGCAGTAATAGTACCTAATTCTTCTTTTTTAGCATCAAGATCGCTCTTGCGTGCATCCAGATCAGCCAGGGCTTTTTCGTAGATTTGGGTTTTTGAAGTAATCTCGAAACCATATTCACGTATTTTTTTCTCGCTTACCTGAATATCTAATCCTTGTATCTCAATTTCTTTTGATATAGCATCATACTCACGGTTGTTCTTAACTTCGTTAAGTTGCGTTTCGTATTTTTTGATATTGGCCTGAGCTTCCTTGATCAGGTTTTTGCGGGTTACAATCTCATCTTCTACATCATCCAGTTCGGCTTTGATCTTTTGAATGCGGGTTTCAAGACCAGCAACATCATCTTCCAGATCGGCAACTTCCATTGGCAGCTCACCTCTTACCTGGCGAATTCTATCAATTTTGGTGTGGATGGTTTGTAGTTCGTATAAAGCTTTAAGCTTTTGTTCTACGGTTTGTTCCATTAAATAAAATATTTGACGGGGTTTGTATTTACTTCTGTTAAACGGACGGCAAAGATAGGAAATTTTTTTCGTATTATTTCATACAATAATTGCGCCGTAAATTGTTCACTCTCAAAGTGTCCGATATCCGCGATCACTATCTTTCCTTCGGCATCAAAAAACTCATGATACTTGTAATCGGCTGTGATAAAAACATCGGCTCCTGCCGATATGGCATGCTTTAATAAAAAGCCTCCGGCGCCTCCGCAAACAGCTACTCTTTTCACGTGTTTACCGGTTAAGGTCGTATGCCTGATCACGTGTGTACGCATCTTATCCTTTACATGAAAAAGGAACGATTCTTCATTTTGCGGTATCTCTAATTCACCGATCATACCCGCCCCAACCTGCTGATGCTGGTTAGTTAAGGCAAACAGATCATAGGCAACCTCCTCATATGGATGGGCCAGAACCAGCGCCATCAGTATTTTACTCTCCAGGTTGGCCGGGTAAACGGTTTCAATTCGCACCTCATTTTCAAGGTGGCGTGTGCCGGGCTCGCCAACATAAGGATTGGTATTCTCGTTACCCTTAAAAGAACCTGTACCTTCTGTATTAAAACTGGTTTCGCTGTAATTGCCAATATTTCCTGCTCCTGCTGCAAATAAAGCATCGCGAACAGCATCGGCATGGCTACCAGGTACAAAAGTCACCAGCTTTTTAAGCAGGTTATGTTTAGGTACTAATATGCGGCAGTTTTTCAAGCCCAGCGTATCGCATATACGTTGGTTTACGCCTCCCATAATATTATCCAGGTTGGTATGTATAGCATAAATAGCAATACGGCTGCGAATAGCCTTCTCCACCACCCTTTCCACGTAGGTTTTACTGTTAAATTTTTTAAGTCCTTTAAAAACTATGGGGTGGTGCGATATGATCACCTGACAGCCTGTGGCAATGGCTTCGTCAACCACAGCCTCGGTACAATCTAAAGATAGCAGGGCCTGGGTAATTTCCTGTTCGGGATTGCCAACAATAAGGCCGGCATTATCATAATCTTCCTGGTACACCAACGGCGCCAGGCTTTCTAAATATGCGGTAAGTACAGCTAATTTCATGAACGGTTGCTATAAGTGTGGCCTGTGTATATTTTACTTCTGATTACTCAGAATGGCCATCCGATGGCTTTCATAAGCCATTTCCTTATTATACTTTAAAGTAAGGGATTTATTGTTTACCAGGTCAACAATAGTGCCTACTACGCAAAGGCCCCCTGTTAAAAAATAAAGGATACCCATACCTATCTGCCCTAAAACAAACCGGTGTATACCGGCCACACCCGCGAAGCCCAATAACGTAAAAATGAGTATTTCATTGGCATTTTTACGTTTACTGCTGTAAACCATATAAAAATACCTTTTTTGGTCTTCGCTAAGTTCCCCGGTGGCTTGCTGCAAGAAACCCATTTCTTCGGGGCCCATATCGGCAAAGTTCATGTAGGGATCCTGGTGTATGTTCATGTTATTAAGGTTTGTGCTGAGTGCTTTTTCAAAAATAAATATTTTATGCTATAAACCTATAGGAATGCATAGTAATTTACTCCAATAGATATTGAAATCACTAAACCGATCTTTATAATTCGGCTTGTGCAACGTTTGGCAAATCACAAGCGTCTGTATTGTAACGCCTCATTGCCATGCCAACTAAATCATTAATCTGCTTATTCTGGATTTTGAGCTTGTCGGTTTGCAGCCGGGCACAGAATTTACCAAGCCTGATCCTAAACAGAAATATCAATTCAACTTTTAGTATTATTGCTTTTGATCCGCAAGCGCAGGAATGGGGAATAGCGGTAGCAACCAATAATATTTATGTTGGCAATTCAACCTGTTACATCCAGCCTGGAATTGGCGCCTTCTCGGTGATCGCCGAAACAGAGCCTATATATGCCTACAACGGTTTTGAGCAACTGAAAGATGGTAAAACTATTGAACAGGCCATACAATACACCCGCCTCAGGGACACACTTGCAGACTACCGGCAAGTTTCGGGCATCGACGCTAAGGGGAATGTTTATGCCTTTACCGGTTCATCATTAAAATACTGGAAGGGAAAGTCAACCCATCTCACCGGGAAATACTACGTCGTTATGGGCAATCAGCTTGCACCAAACGTATTGCATGATATGGCCAATACTTTTGAACAGACAGAAGGCCCGCTCGCAGTGCGCCTGTTAAAAGCGCTCACTGCCGGGGAAAATGCTGGCGGGCAGATCAGCGGGAAACAATCAGCCGCGTTATTGGTAAAAGGCAGCCGCAATGAATGGTTCAATCAAATTGATCTGCGGGTTGATCATTCCAGGGATCTCTTTGCTGATCTTCAGAAACTGCTAAATTACCATTATGGCCGTATCCTGATCAATCATGCTAACTATGCTATTGGTATGGGCAATAAGAAACGAGGTGAAGATCTATTAAAACGGGCTGTCAAACAAACTATGGGCTGGTATGGCATTTATCCTAAGATCGCTAAAACCTATTTGCTGCTTGGGCAGGATCAAAATGCCATAAACTTATCAAAGCAGCGGTACTGGCCGAACCCAGATGGCGGGAAAATGTTTCGGCTTTTTATTGCCTGTATCATGATCGGGCGATCAGCTCCTTATACCCGATAAAACAATTTACGGTTATTGACTGGAATAATGCTATCAGTATGCTTATCGACCTGAACCGTTTACAGGAAAGTATAACTTTGTGTAAAACAGTGATCAGTAAGTACCCATCATCATCCTATACCTGGTACCTGCAAGCCAAAGCTTATGCTGGATTAGGAGATATGGATAAAGCGAGAACTGCGGACATGACGTCGCTAAAGATGGACCCTGAAAATGCCGATGCTAAAAGATTATTAATCGAAATGAACCATTAGTATGAAAAGCAAAACATTCTTAAGTGCAATCATTGCAATGCTCTTATTGGGATCGGCAAATGCCTTTTCCCAACAACATACGGTTAGTTATGATCTGCCACAGTTGCTTTCGGCCCACCAGCTCAGCATCAGTAACCGGGAAGCTTCAGTATTACCCGGTCATGCAAAAAAGGGAATCATGTTATCTGCCAAAGACGACGACGGCGTAGCGTGGATCAATGGGGTTACTTTTACAAATGGAATTATTGAACTGGATATCCGCGGGAAAAATGTAGCCCAGCTGAGCTTTTTAGGTGTAGCTTTCCATGTGGTTGATGCCAAAACCCTCGATGCTGTATATTTCCGTCCTTTTAATTTTCTGTCGGCAGATTCCGTTCATCGTATACACATGGTACAGTATATATCTCATCCCCAATATCCATGGTTTGTATTACGCGATAAATTTAACGCGCAATATGAAAAAGAGATTATTTCGCCTCCAGACCCCAATCAGTGGTTCCACGTTCGTATAGAGATAAAGTATCCCCAAGTAACCGTTTTTATCAATGGCCGAAAAACGCCCTGTTTAAGCGTTAAACAGCTTAATGACAGTAAAGGCGGAAAACTCGGGCTATGGGTAGGAAACGGTTCCGACGGCGCATTTGCCAACCTGAAGGTCACTTTTTCAAAATAGATAAAAATTTGTTTTAAGACGTAGGGGTAAATGATTGTCCGGGTGTAATACCTGCATGAAAGTATTAGTTACCGGAGCAACGGGCTTTATTGGCAGGCAACTTACACTGGTATTAGCCAATGTGGGCTATGAAGTAAAAGCCTTATGCCGCAATACTGATCACCCCTACCTTATCAGACATCCGAACATCGAACCGGTGTTAGGCAATATTCTATATAAACAAACATTGGCCAGAGCCATGGAAGGCTGCGAACAGGTTTACCATACCGCGGCCGTGGCAAAACTGTGGTGCCGCAACCCCGACGACTACCATGAAACCAATGTTATCGGTACCCGTAATGTATTGGAAACTGCCACGAAAATTGGCGTGCAAAAACTCGTATACACCTCCACCTGCGGGGTCTGGGGACCAACCATTAAACACCCCATGACAGAAACCGATCCGCGTATAACTGGCTTTCCCATAGCCTATGAACGCACCAAATATCTTGCCGAGCTCGAAGTACAGGATTTTGTAAAACAAGGACTGCCTGCAGTAATTGTGAACCCCTCGCGGGTATATGGCGAAGGCCCTATAACAGATAGCAATACCGTTGGCAAAATGGTATCGGGCTATTTAAAGGGGAGCTGGCGTTTTATCCCCGGTAATGGCGAACAGGTGGCTAATTACGCTTTTTTGGATGACGTGGTAGCCGGGCATATCGCCGCTATGTGCAAGGGCATTCCCGGGGAGCGTTACATTTTAGGAGGTCATGACATCAGCTTTAATGATTTTTTTAAAACCCTGCACGACGTATCAGGTAAGCAATTGAACATGATCCGGATACCGCTAAAGCTTATTCAATTTTACAGCCAGCTGGAATGGCTCAAAACCAGGATCACCGGTATTCCTCCTGTGTTTTTACCTGAATTTGCCGAACGGCTTAAATACGATCAGAAATATAGCAGCAATAAAGCCGTAATCCAGCTGGGTTATAATATAACTCCCTTTGCTAAAGGTTTAGCCAAAACGGTTAACCATTTAAGAGGATCGAAGAGTAAGGAGAATGAGAACAACGAAAGCCTTTTGAACGACAATTTAAATAATCATCAATCAGCGCAATTATGCAGCAATTAACCGCCATTGTAACCGGCGCCAGTGAAGGCCTCGGAAAATCATTTGCCATTGAATTAGCAGGTCGGGACATTAATCTGGTACTGGTGGCTTTACCCGGATCTGGGTTGCCCGAACTGGCATCCTTTATTCGCAAAAACTTCATGGTGACCGTTCACCATTGGGAAATTGACCTAACCCACTCCGAAAGCTATGCTGAAATTTTTACCTGGTTAAAGGAGCAGCGCATCACTACTCATCTGCTTATTAACAATGCAGGGCTAGGCAATTGGTCGTGGTTTGAGGATAAAAATATCGCTTTTTACAAGATGCAGATAGAGCTCAACGTGATCACACCTGTGCTGCTTACCCGATTGTTCCTGGCCCAGGCCGATGCATCCGTTACCTCCTACATTTTAAATGTGGGTAGCTTAGGCGGCCTCTTTTTGGTACCTAAAAAGCAGGTGTATGGCGCCACCAAATCATTTATCCGTTACTTTACCAAATGCTTGCAGTTGGAGCTATATGGCTCAAATGTAAAACTCAGCCTACTGAGTCCCGGAGGCATCAATACCAAACCCGAACTTCTGGTGATGAACAATACCTTGAAAGGGATATCCAAAGCTACCATATTGGAACCCGAACAGGTAGCCCGCATAGCTATTGACGGATTGCTGAAGGGCAAAAAAGAAATCATCCCAGGAGTGGTTAACCGCCTGCTGGTTTTATTGAACAGTTTGTTGCCGGCATATATAAAAGATAATATCATCAAACGAAGATTAAACACTATTTTAGTATCCTGAATTAAATATGATCCTATCGTTACCTATATACAGGCTTATCAAAAATTTGCGCAGCTATTTTAACCGCACCAGCAATACCTGTGAGGTAATTGACGATGAGATCATCATTGTTAATTCGGGCAGCCTGCGCGGACTAATCCTGGAATTTCATTACAACTTTTGCCAGGTAAAGATCCGGGGACGGTTAAACCTCTGCATTGATATTACCCGCGATGTTTCTGTTGATGTGCTCATGCGGATACTGGCAAGCCATAATATCATTTCGAGTCCCCCTGCCCCCTGAGATCTCGACAAAAAAGCAAAGACAAGAAGATAAAGGACCTATGAATACCATTAATTTCAGCTATAAAAAGAAAATCCTTGCTCTTTTATCCTTTTGTCCTTTATCCCTCTAAGGGGCAAAATTTTTGTTACTTTTGTAGCTATTGCTATTTTATTTATGAGCGAAGAGAGATCACTGAACTTTTTAGAAGAAATTGTTGAAGAAGATATAGCTGCCGGTAAAAACGACGGCAGGGTATTAACTCGTTTTCCGCCTGAGCCAAATGGCTATCTGCACATCGGGCACTCCAAATCCATTTGTTTGAACTTTGGACTGGCGCAAAAATATAACGGCAAAACCAATCTGCGTTTTGACGATACCAACCCTACCAAAGAAGAAACCGAGTATGTTGACAGCATTAAGGAAGATATCAAATGGCTTGGTTTTGAATGGGCTGAGGAATTGTACGCGTCTGATTATTTCGACCAACTATATGAATTTGCCGTAACCCTGATCAAAAACGATTTGGCTTATGTTGATGACAGCACCGCCGAGGAGATAGCTAAACAAAAAGGGACACCAACTGAACCCGGTACGCCTAACCAGTACCGCAGCCGCTCGGTTGAAGAAAACCTGCAGCTGTTTGCCGATATGAAGGCCGGTAAATATCCGGATGGCGCTAAAGTATTGCGGGCAAAGGTCGATCTGGCATCGCCAAACATGCACTTGCGCGATCCATTGATGTACCGTATTAAACATGCGCATCATCATCGTACCGGCGATAAGTGGTGTATTTATCCGATGTATGATTTTGCCCATGGCGAATCAGACGCTATCGAAAAGATCACCCACTCTGTTTGTACGCTGGAGTTTGTACCACACCGCCCGTTATATGACTGGTTTATTGAAAAGCTCAATCTTTTCCCGTCAAAACAATACGAGTTTGCCCGTTTAAACCTCAACTATACTGTGATGAGCAAGCGCAAGCTGCTGCAATTGGTGGAGGATAAACATGTGGAAGGCTGGGACGATCCGCGGATGCCTACTATTAGCGGTTTGCGCCGTCGTGGTTATACGCCTGCCAGTATCCGCGAGTTTTGTGATCGCATCGGCGTAGCCAAACGCGAAAACATGATTGACGTAGGTTTGCTGGAGTTTTGTATCCGCGAGGATCTGAACAAAACCGCCTGGCGCCGTATGGCTGTGCTTGACCCGATCAAATGCGTCCTGACCAATTATCCGGAAGGTGAAACAGAAATTATGCACGGCGAAAACAATCCTGAGGTTGAAGGTGGCGATGGCAGTCGTGAGTTTCCGTTTAGCCGCGAATTGTGGATAGAGCGTGAAGACTTTATGGAAGAACCACCAAAGAAATTCTTCCGTTTGGGTGTTGGCCTGATGGTTCGTTTAAAAAATGCCTATATCATCCGCTGCGACAGCTTTGTAAAAGATGCCGATGGCAACGTAACCGAGATCCACTGCACCTATCTGCCCGAGTCAAAATCGGGTAATGATACCAGCGGCATTAACGTAAAAGGCACCATACATTGGGTAAGCGTACCACATGCTAAAACTGCTGAAGTACGGTTGTATGATCGCCTGTTCCAGGTAGAAGATCCATCCAACGAGGACGGCGACTTTAAAGATTACCTGAACCCGAACAGCCTGCAAATATTGCCAAAGGCTTATATCGAACCCGACCTAGCCAATGCCATACCGGGCAAAGCCATACAGTTTATGCGTAAAGGCTATTTTACTTTAGATAAATACTCCACTCCGAATCACCTGGTGTTTAACCGCACGGTGACCTTGAAGGATGGATGGGTGAAGAAATAGATTGCAGTAAGCAGTACACAGCATTTTTAAAAAAGCAGTTTGTATGGTTTATAACCAAATGCAAACTGCTTTTTGCTTTATAATATTTTTTCTAACTGCAAACCGCCTACTGCAAACTGCAGACTAATATTTCTTATACACGTTATACAGAATATTCAGATCGAATTGGGTCATGGTTGGGGTTTCGTCGGTTTGAACGAAGTGACGTTTGAAGGCTACGATGGCAGCGGTCAGGTCGCGGGTATCATAGCCGATGAGTTTGAGGGCGGTTGCATAGTCGAAATTATCGGGCGGAACCTCCAGCAGGTAATCGCGCCAGTAACCGAAACCTTTTTCGGCCAGCAATTGCCAGGGAAAGAATGGCCCCGGGTCGGGCTTACGCAGCGGGGCTATATCCTGGTGACCAATAAAGTTACTTGTCGGGATGCCATAAGCCTTTTTCAACTGCGTTAGCAAGGCCAGCAAGCTTTTCACCTGTGTATCATTAAAAGGCTTATGACCATTATTGTCGATCTCGATACCAATGGAGCAACTGTTCATATCGCTGATGCTACCCCAGCGGCTAACGCCCGCATGCCAGGCGCGCAGGTAATCGTTCAGCATGTGGTATACCTTGCCGTCTTTAGCCACCACGTAATGGGCGCTTACCTGTGGTTTTACCAGGGTGAACGTTTTAAGCGTTTGCTGTATAGAATCCTGCGCGGTAAAATGAATGATCACATAATTGGGTTTGCGCAGGTTAAAGTTCACAGTCCCCACCCACTCGCCGGGAATATTGGCACCCGCGCTATCCACCAGCATAGCAGGCTGTGTTTGCTCGATCACCCTCACCACCGAATCGGTTTTGCTGGTATACACTTTATTGGTTAAGGCATAAGGCCCCTTCGGCGAGCAGGAACTCAAAGCCGCCAATGCGACTATGGAAAATATGGCGTAATGGTAGTTTTTCATGCGTGTTGCTAATGTAAGCAATTAACACATGAGGCGGAAAAGCGTTTTAGGTGATGTGGGGGAGAGTCAGGGAATTGTTACGTTGGAGGAGGATTGTTCGAGTGTTTGATCTTATTTCATAATTGACTATTGTATCATAGAGATGCAAATGGTCGGTTCATTAATTATGAGACGAATATTCAATAAAGCTAAGTCATTCAATGAATTATAGAAACCCCCCATTAATACTGACAAAACGATGTCACCAAATCAAAGTGATTAATTTGTTTCTTTTGTTTCTACCTAGCTTATTCTTAATTATCTAAGCACATTTGAAAGAAAAATTAACATTATCTTTTCACCTATAATATTTCATTATTAATTATTAACATTGGTAAAATATTATGAAATAATTTATGTTTATATGTTAGAAAATCAAGAATCAAATATTAATAAAAATCACTATCTTTGCCAACCTTTTTTTTAAAAATATTTTGTTATTAATTCACTATTAATTAGTACATTAGTAACAAACCTAACTTGCAATTAATAATCAATCCTAAAGCTATGCCTACTGAAAACAAAAAACAAGCTGAAGAATTTTCAAAAGGATTTGAAAAGGATTACAATCTCATCATGCAACATGCTGATACCTTTTTGATTAATCAACAATGGACAAAAGCGGGCGACTGCTTCGAAATTTTCACTTTGTATAATGATAAAACTCCTGTTATAGCATCAGGCAGCACACTAGTAACTAAAGCTTAAACTTATATATGCCAAATTGGGGTGAAGCTCTATTAGAGATTCAACAAACTGCTGATGAAAATCCAGGTCAAAATCCATTTGACATAGTAAGAAGAAAATATCTTAAAAAGATAAACGAGGTTACTGGTCGAAATATAATTGCTTATTATTCAGGCTGGCTTCAAAAACCAGGAGCACCGGACGCGGCCATAAACGATAAAGATAAATCAGGCTTTATGCTTGCTATCCATAAGTTAGACAAAACCCAAGGCTTAGATTTAATTTTACATACTCCCGGCGGCGATCTTGCTGCAACAGAGTCCTTAGTCGATTATTTATATTCAATATTTGGCAAGGACATTCGCGTTATCGTTCCTCAAATATCAATGTCCGCTGGAACTATGATTGCTTTAAGTTCAAAAGAAATCATAATGGGCAATCATTCCAATTTAGGACCTATTGATCCTCAATTTAACGGGGTAGCATGCCAAGCTGTTGTAAATGAATTTGAGGAAGCTATTGAAAGCATCAAAGCTGTGCCTCAGTCAGTCGCTTTGTGGCAAGTGATAATAGGCAAGTACCATCCTACATTTTTAGGTGCTTGTAAACAAGCCATACAATGGTCAGAAAAAATGGTCTCCGCTTGGTTAGCCTTTAATATGTGTGAAGGGAATCAAGAAAGGGTTGACAAAATCATGAATGCATTTTCTAATCATAAGGAACAATATTCTCATGCTCGACATATATCTAAAGGAATATGTTTAGAGGTTGGGGTTAATATATCAAGCTTAGAAGATGATCAAGTCTTTCAAGAAGCTGTACTTACCACTCATCATTTATATATGCACACTTTCTCTAATACCAATGCCGTAAAAATTATCGAAAACCAAAATGGCGTTGCTTATATTGAAAATCAAGCTATTCCAAAATAGACACAGCTATTCTGATAAATCAACCAATTATTCAGTTACAATCCCCCTACTCCAAATCCCCATTCCCAAAAGTATCCCCCTGACTAACATCCCCCGTTTCGTAGCCTTTTTTAAACCAGTACATGCGCTGGGCGCTGGTGCCGTGGGTAAAGCTGTCGGGTTCTACATGACCGGTGGCTTGTTTTTGCAGGCGGTCGTCGCCGATGGCGTTGGCGGCGTTGAGGGCCTCTTCAATGTCGCCGGGGTCGAGGACATTTTTAAGGCTATGCTCATAGTGAGCCCATACGCCGGCGTAAAAATCGGCCTGTAGTTCCAGCTTTACGGATAGTTTATTGTATGCCGTTTCGCTGAGGCGATTTCGGGCTTCGTCCATCTTGGCCGAGATGCCCAGCAGGTTCTGCACGTGGTGACCCACCTCATGCGCTATCACGTAGGCCTGGGCAAAGTCGCCTGCTGCGCCGAAGCGGTTCTGTAACTCGTCGTAAAAAGAAAGGTCAATATAAACCTTGGCATCTGCCGGACAGTAGAACGGCCCACTAGCCGAACTGGCATTACCGCAACCGGAAACGGTAGCATCGGTAAACAACTTCAACCGCGGTTTTTCATAGGTTTTACCGATATCCCTGAAGAGTTTTGTCCAGATATCTTCGGTATCGGCCAGCACCACACGTACAAATTGCTTTTGTTTGTCTTCGGGCGCGTTAGGGTCAGTAACCCGCTGCTCGGTTTGCGGCTGACTGTTGGTAGCCACCTGGTTAAGCAGCTGCGAGGTATCAACACCCGTAAAATAATAAATAGCCAGGGCAATAATGCTTACTATGCCGCCACCCAATGCAAAGCGTCCGCCCCCGCCGCCACTCCCGCGGTCGTCTTCTACATTATCGCTTTCGCGCCTGCCAAACCATTGCATATTGTTGTGATTAAAGTGTATAGTAAACTTAAATGTTTTGCGGATTGTTTGCAAGGGATAATGAATTATCAAATGGACTCAGTCCTACCGTCAGTTTGAAATAGAAAAATAAAAACTACTAAATTGATAGTCTTTTTATATATTCGTAAAATATTATGAAATCAAGTAGGGGTAAATCTTTAATATGTTGTAATAGCTGTAGTTAACATCGCTAACAGTTGTTTCATTTCTATTAAAATTTTACCACCATGATACCTGCCCTACTCATCTGGCTCTTCAAAAAATACCTGGCTCCGGCCTTAAAGGATAAACATATTACCCCCTTAACTTTGCTCATGCCCTTAAAAAAAGCGGCGACCCTGCTGGCGTTACTTTACTTTTCGTCGGGCCTGATGGCCCAGGAGCAAATTGTTAAATACAATGTGCTGCACAGCGGCAAAGTGGTGGGTCATATGGATCTGTACCAAAAACGCGAGGGCGATGATCTGTCATTAAAAATGATATCGCAGGTAAAAATGCGCTTCATCATGAGCATCCAGGTAGATATTCATGAGGAATCTGTTTTTCAGAAGGGTAAACTTATCAGCTCCAGCATTTGCCGCAAGGTAAATGGTAAAGAGAAAGCCAATCGCCAAACCAAAGCCTGCGGCGATTGCTACCAGACCCTAAACGATGGCAAGGGTGGACAATTGAGTCAAAAACAGATCAGTCAGAATTTAATGCTGCTGTATTGCCGCGAGCCTGATAACAACACGCAGATCTATTGCGACAATTTTCAGCAGTTTTTGCAAATAAAGCAAGTATCTCCACATGTGTACCGCATTGATCTGCCCGATGGTAACTATAATTTTTACTCGTACACTAATGGTGTATGCAGTAAGGTTGATATTCACCACTCGCTGTACACCATTCAAATACAACTGGCCTGAAATTTTACAATTACGCCCTTCGCCCGTGAATTTGACCGCCAAACAAGCTATCTTTAACGCAAACTTTCACCCTTTTAAAGTGGAATATAGCGATAGCTCGGTCATTACTTTACTTAAGCAGGGCAGTCAAAAGGCCTTTGAATGGTTATTTAAAGAACACTTTAAAAGCCTGCATGCCTATGCGTATACCTTTTTAAAGGATGATGAAATGGCCGAAGAAATTGTACAAAATGTATTCTGCCGGATCTGGGAAAAACGCGATAATCTTAAAACCGATGGTTCGCTCAAATCATACCTGTACCGGGCTGTGCATAACGAAAGTTTGAACTATATAAAACACCAAAAGGTAAAGACCAGCTTCGGCGTATATTATGCTGGACAGCTGCAGCAGGACGAGGAAGAACAGGCATCAACCAAAGTAATGACCGCCGAGCTGCAAAAGCGCATCGAAACGGCCATGAGCGAACTACCGCAGCAATGCCGTACTATTTTTCAGCTTAGCCGCTTTGAGCAGCTCAAGTATCAGCAGATAGCCGAGCACATGGGGCTTTCCATTAAAACAGTGGAGAACCAGATGGGTAAGGCACTACGGATCATGCGCCAGAAACTGGCGGAGTTTTTACCGATTATTTTATTTTTATTAACCCGATGGCTGCACAATGAGTAATGCCAATATACATATGGATGATGATATGCTGGTGAAATACCTGGCAGGCGAAGCTACGCCTGCCGAGCGCCAACAGATAGAGGATTGGATGGCAGCCAGCGATACCAACAAAAAACTTTTTGCCGATTTTAAACTGATCTGGGATCAAAGCCCTGTAACGGAACGGGGTGTAAATAAGGATGATGCTTTTATCCGTCTGCAAAACCGCATCAACAGCAATGCCCCGGCACCCCGCCAGGTCATGATCAAAAAACTGAGCCGCAAACAATGGATAGGTGTTGCCGCTTCGGTAGTTTTAGTGTGCACCGTGCTGTGGCTAACCTTTAATCATATTTACGATAATGGTTCGGTTTCCTTTGTGCGGATAGACAGTAAAGATAAAGTACATACTCAATCGCTCCCCGATGGATCGGTGATCACCCTAAATACCCGCTCAACCATTGTGTACCCGGGCAGGTTTACCGGTAACATCCGCCCGGTGAGTTTAAGAGGAGAGGCCTTCTTTAAGGTAAGTCCAGATAAAACAAAGCCATTTATAATTAGGGTGAATGATGTAACGGTTCGGGTAGTTGGAACGTCATTCAATGTCAAGAGTCGTGATGGTAAAACCGAAGTGATTGTAGAGACAGGTATTGTACAGGTAAGCAAAAAGCAAAATAGTGTCGACCTGAACCCCGGCGAACAGGTAACAGTGACCAAAGAGCAAGGTTTATGGGCCAAACAACAGAGCAAGGGTAAACTGTATAACTATTACCTCACCGGGCAACTGGTATGTGACAAAACCCCGCTAAGAGAGGTGGTGCAAGCGCTTAACGAGGCATACAATGCTCATATTGTGATCGCCAATAAGTCGTTGGAGAGTTTACCAATCACTACTACATTCAAAGGCCAGTCGCTTGATGAAGTACTGGACGTTATTAGCGGCACATTTAAGATCACGGTGGTTCGTAAAAACCAGCAGATCCTTTTTAAATAATATTTTTTGATTTCGGAATTCGGATGTTCGATTTCGGATTTAGATTGAAATAGCGAAGAAAGAGAAAGGATAAAATAAATTAATTAAAAACGCACGGGGTTCGGGAAAATCCGAAATCGAACATCCGAAATCCGAAATTACTTTCATGTATAGATATATCCTTTTCTTCCTGGTCATTTTAGCCCTCCCGCTAGTTAGCCGGGCAACCGAAGGTGAATCTATCCTCGCCAAAAACATATCCGTCCATGTCAGCAACATGCGTTTAGGCATGGTGTTAAAAACCATTGAGCAAAAGGGAAATTTCACTTTTTCATACAACAGCAATATCGTAAAAACAGATAGCCTGGTAAGCCTCGATGCGGATAATTGGACCATTAAGGAAGTGCTTGACCGTATGCTCCTGAATCGTTTTGAATATAAGGAAACACGCAGCTTTGTGATCCTGCGCTACGCTCCCTTACAACTATCCTTAACTACCGAAAAAGCCATTGCCGAAAACGACGAGTACAGCATCAGCGGTTTTGTGACCGACGACCGCAGCGGTAAAAAGCTGGAGAATGCCAGTGTATATGACCGTACGCTGCTGCAATCAACCCTTACCGGTAAAGATGGCCGCTTTGAGCTTCGCCTTAAAAACAACGGCAAACCTGTAATGCTCACCGTAAGTAAGGAATATTATCGGGATACCACGGTCACCTTTCTCTCCGGTGTCACCGTAAACCCCAACCAATCGCAATTGGATGATGATGGCTATATGGTCAATAACGATGGCGATGGTATTGAAGGTACCACCCTGGGGGGGCTTTTCACTTCGGCCCGGCAAAAGATACGGGCGGCCAATCTGCATGGTCTTATTGCGCAGGCACCATTCCAGGCATCGGCCATACCGGGAGTGAGTACCCATGCCGAGTTTAGCGGCCAAGTGGTTAACGCGGTTTCCCTAAACGCGGTAGGCGGCTATAACGCTGGGGTTGATGGCTTTGAGCTGGGCCTTATTTTTAATCTGGATAAGGGCGATGTAGGAGCCGTCCAAATAGCCGGCATATTCAACGTGGTGGGTGGCAATGTGAACGGCATACAGGTTGGTGGTTTGTATAATAATGTACTGGGCAGCGTCCGGGGTATACAGCTTTCCCTGCTGCATAACAGCGTAAAACGGGATATGAGCGGGATACAAGTGGCCGGTTTATATAATCATACGCGAGGTTCGGTAAGGGGGATTCAACTGGCCGCATTGGGAAATATTGCAGGGCAAAAATATAGTGGTGTGCAAGTGGCCGGACTTTTTAACTATGCCCGCAATCTGCGTGGCATACAATTGGGCTTGATCAATGTGGCCGATACTTCATCGGGTTACAGCATCGGGCTCATCAACATTGTACGTTATGGCTATCATAAACTGGCCCTGTCATCCAACGAAACCCTGAATGCCAATATCGCTCTTAAAACAGGCAGTAAAAATCTTTACACCATGTGGATGGGTGGCCTCAGGGTAAATGACAATAGTAAATTATATGCCTTCGGGTTTGGGTTTGGTCGCGAACTGGGCATGGGCAAACACCTGGCCTTCAATCCCGAAATAAGCGAACAATATGTTTACCAGGGAAATTGGGCACGCACCAATCTGCTGGGCAGGCTTGATGCTTCCTTAACCTATCATGTTGCCAAAGCATTTTCTATTAATGCCGGCCCATCACTCAACCTCTTTTACTCTGACCAGCGCAACCCGGTTAACGGATATTCTTACGTTAGGGGCCTGCACCATAGCTTTATCAACAATAGCAACAGCTGGACCGGCTGGGTTGGCTGGACAGTGGGTGTGAGTTTCTTTTGATGGGTTTAAATGATATCGAAAAACCCTTCTAAAAGGAGGCTGTCACCCTGAGCTCCGTCGAAGGGTAGAGCGCAGAGGCCTGCCCACCATGCTTCGACGAGCTCAGCATGACAGCCTTTCAAACATGAGATATTACCCTAAACAGGCTGGTTTTTTTGTTAAAAGTGGGTTTACATGGTTTACACTTTTTCGGGTTGACACCTATTTATTTAACTGATAATCAATTGATTAATTTATTTCTATCAAAAAAAAACGGTTTACAGTGTAAACCATAACTTAAAAACAAAAAAGCCCCGGCTATAATGGCCGGAGCTTTTTACACAATCAATTATTTAAATTTTACTTATTGCACCTGGAACATATTGTTAAAGTTTGTTCCATCTGGATAGTAGCCTGAAATAACCAGGTTACCGTTACGCAGATTGGTGATGGCTTTATCAATATCGGCCACACTGTTGATGGGTTGTTTATTGATGCTGGTGATCACAGAACCTACCGGGATCTCAAAGTTATCAAATAACCTACCCTGGCGCACCTGGGTTACCTTCACACCAGAATTTACATGGAACTTGGCTTTTTCTGCACCACTTAATGGCTGGAAGCTTGCACCCAATCTGTTAAACAGTTCCTCAGCCGATTTAGAAACTACTGCGGTACGATTAGTTGGTGTAGCATCTGCTTTAAGTGTTACGGCAAATGTTTTCTCTTTGCCCTCACGCAACACGGTTACGTTCAATTTATCACCTGGCTGCATACGGCCAACATGCTCTTGCAGGTCGGATGATTCGTAAACCGGTGTTCCTTCAACTTTGGCTATGATATCGCCTTTTTTGATACCGGCCTGTTCGGCACCGCCGCCTTCTACCACATCATTAACATATAAACCATTGGTATTGGTGATGTTCAATTTCTGGGCAACATCCGGGTTAAGCTCGGTAAAGCTCACGCCCACAAAGCCCCGTTTTACAGAACCGTATTTTTTAATATCATTCAACACCTTTTTGGCCAGGTTAACCGGGATGGCAAAACCATAGCCTTCATATGAACCGGTATGCGATGCGATAGCCGCGTTGATACCCACTAGCTCGCCTTTGGTATTTACCAGGGCCCCACCGCTGTTACCAGGATTAATGGCGGCATCTGTTTGAATGAATGACTCAATAGCTTTGTTCAGCTTTGGAGCGCTCTGCTGATTGCGGGTACGACCGAAGGGGTTATCGTCGCCATTATCCTCGCTGCCAATAATGCCTATGTTACGGCCTTTAGCGCTTATAATACCAGCCGTTACAGTTGATGTTAAGTTAAAAGGGTTACCCACGGCCAGCACCCACTCGCCTACCCGGGTTTCGTCTGAGTTACCCAATTTGATAATAGGCAGGTCGTTCGCGCTGATCTTGATCAGGGCAAGATCGGTGCTTGGGTCTGTACCGATCACTTTAGCCTGGAAGGTACGGTGGTCATTGGTAGCAACGGTAATTTTATCGGCCTTTTCAACCACGTGGTTGTTGGTAACAATATAGCCATCGGGCGAAATAATCACACCTGAACCAGATGCCATTTGCGGTCCGCGTTGCGGTGCACGCTGGCCAAACATATCGCCAAACATTTGTTCCAATTGATCCTGGCCACCACCCGACTGACTACTATAAGTAGTACGGATATACACTACCGCCGGGGTTGCTGCTGCTGCAGCTTCAGTAAAATCAAGCGATCCGGTTGATGATACTACAGGGGCTGATTTGTTACTCGTAAAATACACCTTTTGCTTTTCTTCAAAGCTCATGTTATCCGAGTATTTGTTCTCGATAACCTTATACGCGCCTAAAGCAAGTGCACCTCCTACAAAAGCGGTTAATAGTGTTAAACCTATCTTTTTCATTTATATTTGCCTTTCTTTATTTTGTTTATATAATTTAACAACTCAAATTTAATACCATATAGACTACATAGTCAACGATTAGTTAGCGCATTTTTTGTTAAATTTTGTTAAATTAATTATCCGGGCTATTTTAATTATGGCCCTAAGTTTGAACAGCTTTAAGTAGCTGATATTAAATGACATTATTGTGAATATACGATTTTATAAATACCAGGGCGCCGGCAATGATTTTATACTGGTCGACAACCGTGAAAACCAGATAGATCATACCAACCCCAAGCTGATATCAAGCCTGTGCGACCGCCGTTTTGGGATTGGTGGCGATGGTATGATGTTTCTGCAAAATAAAGAGGGCTTTGATTTTGAAATGGTTTATTATAATGCCGACGGAGCCCCCAGCAGCATGTGCGGCAATGGCGGTCGTTGTATTGTTGCTTTCGCTAAGTTTCTGGGGATCATCGACTCCGAGACTGAATTTTTGGCGGTTGATGGCCCGCATCATGCCAAAATTTCAGATGGCGGTGATTGGGTAAGCCTGCAAATGATCAATGTTGATCAGATCAATACTGATAAAGATGCCTATGTACTCAATACCGGGTCACCCCATTATGTAAAACAGGTAGAAGACCTGGAACATCGTAACGTTTACCAGGAAGGTAAAGCTATCCGCAATAATGCTACCTACCGCGAAAAAGGTATCAACGTAAATTTTGTTGAACCTACCAGCGATGGATATTTTGTACGCACCTTTGAACGCGGTGTGGAAGACGAAACCTTTGCCTGTGGAACAGGTGTTACCGCCGTAGCCCTGGCCATGGCGAGCCATAACCAAAAAACCGGGCACATTACCACGCCCATTAAAGTTTTAGGCGGCGATCTCAATATCCGCTTTAACTACGACGGCAGAGTATTTACCGATATCTTTTTAGAGGGTCCCGCTGTGCAGGTATTTAGTGGCGAAGTGAGCCCCCCAACCCCCTAAAGGGGGAGTAACAACCCATCATGTGGTACGCTGTCATGCTGAGCTCCGTCGAAGCATGGTGGGCGGGCCTCTGCGCTCGACCCTTCGACGGAGCTCAGGGTGACACCTTTTTTTACTCATTATTTATTCGTGTAGCCTTTTCATGGGGTATTTCGCTAAAAGGAGCGTTTTGAATTGCGATCTTGAAGCTCTGTTATTGATGTAGCGGGGCTTTCTTTAATCCCCTTACTCTTAAGGTATCTGAATTAAAAGTTCCCCCTCGGGGGGCAAAAAATAAAAGCCCCCTAGACTTGCTCCGGGGGACTTTCAACCTAAACCTTATCACAATTAAACCGGTAAGTTTACCAGTTCATGTTAGGTAACACAATTACTATACCAAAAATTGCATTGGTTGTAAATTTTATAATTATGTAATTCAGATACTTCAACAATGTTCAAAATCTGATACACAGATTACACAACTGACTAATTGTATGGTCACTTGTCGGTTTTGGCAGACACATTATACAACAGTTTTATAACTGCCTGGCGGTCTTTTTTCTACGCAGATAAGCATCCGTTAAAAATAATGCAAGCACTACATCAAATATCAAAAACCACTTTAACACCGGTCCGTTAAAAAGGCTGTTGGTACTGGGTAATTTTACGCCAGCTGGTAGTTTGATATCCGCAGCGCTGATATTAATTCCTGAAATATGAATATTGGCAAATGTAAATGTGAGTAAAGCCAGTATAGTGACAGCAAAGAAAATAGCGATGCCCAGAATGATGCGCTTATCAATATTTGCTTTTAGTGGCTGCATAGCATTCTCTGTGCGAATGGATTCCATTACATTATATGTAAAAGCCATCGGTGGCTCGTCCAGCTCCATTTTGGCAAATTCCTGGTTAAGCGCCAGCAGCTCCTGATACTTTTGAGCATATGCCTCATCCTGCTCAATAAGCCTGGCTATGGCTTCCTGCTCAGCCGGACTGCAGGTGCCATCAATATAATTCCAGAGTTTTTCCTCAATCGTGTTCATATCAGTTCTTTCACCTCTTGTTTTAAATTGTGCTCCAGCTTTTCTTTCAAACGCTGGCGTGCTCTAAATAGTTTAACCTTAACCGTGTTTGTTTCCATCCCTAATGCCTGGGCAATTTCTTCCAGTGATTGTTCCCCTTTATAAAACAGGGTGATGATGGTAGCGTCATCGGGCAGTAATTGCGCAATGGCCTGGTTAAGGTAAAACGACCTTGATTTATTTTCTATATTATTGGTATCATAGCCCGATTCCCGGCTTTCAACCTGTATAAAGGTATTTTCATCATCAATGGAATCTGTTGCTACCCTCTTTTTTCTTAAAAATGTCATCGCTGTAGTATAAACTATACTGTACAGCCACGTACTAAATTTTGACTGCCCCTGGAACGATGCCAGTGAGCGGTACGCTTTTATAAAACAGTCCTGGGCAATTTCTTCGGCATCTTCACGTCCCTTGGCAAAACGCATGGCCAGGGTAAATACAAAACGCTGGTGCCGTTTAACCAGGTCGGCATAGGCCGATTGGTTACCCGCCAGGGTTTGTTCTATGAGTTCGATATCTGAAAGCTTGCTCTGCATGTGTTACAACCTCTCTGACGACGCGGTTTTAAATTAGGTTACAGGGTTTATGTAAATTTAATGAAAATTTGGCCCAAACACCCGTCATCTATCCCCTTAAAATTCAAAACAAAGCTGTAGCTTTATACCACCATAATAAACTAAGCCTCCGCATAAATAAATTATAACATCTGTTACATATTAAACTTTTAGTACGTTATCATAGTCACATAACATATAATATTTATAAAATAACTATCACATGAAACCACCCATGAACTGCTAAACAAACACAAATACAGTTCATCACCGTTTCACAATCTAAAAAACAAATTTACCCCATGAAAAAGCTATTTATCCTTGCAGCATTACTTACAACTACTTATGGTGCGTTTGCACAAACGGTTGACCTGCGTCGCAAAATTGAAGTTACAGGCATTGCCGAACAGGAAGTTACCCCCGACATTATATATGTTTCCATTTCTTTACAGGAATATATGAACGGTAAAAACCGGGTTACTATTGATGTTTTGGAAAACCAATTGGAAAAAGGTGTAAAAGACGCCGGAATTGCCCGCGAAGACTTTACTATAAACAATGTTTCGGCCTGGAATAACACTTATCAAAAGAAAAAGGCCCCCGATTTTTTGGCCAGCAAACAATACCTGGTTAAAGTTACCGACCTGAATAAATTCAACCAGATATTGGCCAAGGTTGATGCAAAAGGTATCCAATCAACCGATATTCAGAGCTACGATTATTCCAAGATCAACGAACTGAAAAATACGCTGAAATTAAAAGCATTACTATCAGCCCGCGATAAAGCAGCATTCCTGGTAAATGGATTGGGCGACAAATTAGGTTCTGCATTGAGCATTACCGAAAGCGACAACAGCAGCTTTCCACAGCCACGTGCCATGATGATGTTTAAATCAGCTGCCGCGGATGCTGCCGGCCCTGCCGAGTCAGACATCGACTTTAAAAAGATAAAACTGAGCTTCCAGATACAAGCTACATTTGAAATAAAGTAAGCCCCCCCAGCCCCCTGAAGGGGGAGTTTTGAAATTCATTTGTAAAGCCTTTCTCGCTATGAGAAAGGCTTTTTTGTTTCTAAAAACTCTATGCTAATCAAAAAGCTCCCCCTTCAGGGGGCTGGGGGGCGTAATTTTTTTTTACAAAGGGTGTAACCTGTTTAAAAACAGTGTAGTCATAACCTACAAATACATCGCATTGGTGATTTAGAAACAAGAAAAAATTTAATTAACTTATTAAAACTTAAATAGTATGGAAACTGCTCAACTGGGTGTATTAGCTGGAATATTAGTACCCCTCGGCTTCTTCGCCATGATCTTCGGGATCGTTTACCTGAACAAGCGCGAAAAATTATCAATGATTGAACGTGGTATGGATCCGCGTAGTTACAAACCACAATCAGCGCCTTATCAAAACTTAAAATGGGGATTACTGCTTATCGGCTCTGGCATCGGTTTGTTCCTGGCCTTTATTTTAGATCATTCTGTGTTCCGTTATATGGACGATGAAGCATTTTTCCTTTACGTTGCCCTGATTGCCATCTTCGGCGGAGCTGGACTGATCCTCTCCTACCGGATAGAAAAAAAGGAAGTACTGGATAAAGATGATCTTACGCTACAGAAATAATCAGAAAAATAAATTCCGTCGACTTAAAGCGTCTGTTTTAACAGAGGCTTTTCGGCGTTTAGTGTAGCCGGATATTTAGTTCGAAATATGATATTTCTCTTTAAAGGATTGTAGATGGTATAATTCGTGCCCAGCCATCATATAAACAAAAGCCCTTACTGAAAACAGGTGATCACTGGCAATACCGGTACGCAGCAATTGCTCTTCGCTAAATCCCCGGATCATATAAATATTGGATAACCGTGTGGCTTTAAATTCCGCTGCCAGATCCTGTATACTTTGGGCGTTAAAATCAGTGTTATTTACGTATATGTCCTGATCAAAACCCGGCAGTTCAATATAGTTTCGTGAAAAAACAAGAGCCCGGTAAGCAAAGGTCCGTTCGGTATCTATCATATGGCCAAGCACTTGTTTAACTGTCCACTTACCGGGCGCGTAGGCATAGGCAGCCTGCTCATCTGTCAATTTGCTGAACAACTGATAGCTCGATTCCATTAAACGTTCCAATAGTTCAATAACATGATTATCCGGAACCAGGTTCACATACCCGCTTGCAAATGGCGAATATTCTTCAGGAGATGGCTTGCTTATCATGGCGTATGTTTTTTAATATGATCCTAAATGTTGTCCCTTTACCTATTTCGGAGTCTTTTACAAATATCTGTCCGTTATGATAATTCTCTATCATACGCTTGGTTAACGACAAGCCCAAACCCCAGCCCCGTTTTCGTGTAGTATAACCCGGCTGAAAAACGGTATCAAACTTAGATCGTTGTATGCCCTTACCGGTATCTGTCACATCAATAAAAACCTGATTTTTTAACTTATTACCCCCTATTTCTATGTGAATCCCTCCCTTGCCTTCAATAGCGTTCACCGCGTTTTTCAGCAAATTCTCCAATACCCAGTCAAACAAAGGAATATTAAGTCCGGCTTTGAGGTGTGGGTTGCCGGTCATTTCAAAGCTGATATTTTTGCTTACCCTAACTTTAAAATAATCAACAAAATCTTTAACCACGGCATAAACGGCATGCTCTTCCAGTACGGGCTTCGATCCTATTTTTGAAAAACGGTCGGCCACTATCTCCAGGCGCTGCACATCGTTCTCCATTTCCGCTATCAGGGTGTCTCCTTCGGCGTTAAACTTTTCCTTCATCAGTTCAATCCAGGCCATTAATGATGATATGGGTGTACCCAACTGATGGGCTGTTTCTTTGGCCAAACCAACCCATACCTGATCCTGCTCCGACTTTCGGGATGAGCTGAATGCTGTATAAGCCATCAACAGAAATATAGCGATCACCGTTAACTGGATATATGGAAACAAACGCAACTGCTGTAGCAAGGCCGAGTCTTTATAATAAACAAACCATTGTTCGCCCAAAACTAATAATTTAATAGGCGCATGCTGTTTTTTCATATAATCCAGCTCCGACTTAAAATATTCAGGATCATATTTTTTTGTCTTCTTCCCTTCGGCCTCCAGTTTTATATTGGTTTTGGTGGTATCCAGGCCGCGCTGTATAACAATATCGCCTTTAGCATCCGTAACAATAGCCGGTACGGTAAGACTGTCGCGTACAGCAAAAACATAATTTAAAAAGTCGTTATCGTCTGAGTTAAGTACCTGTTTCATGCTCAGTGCCCAAACTTGAGCGCGTGTACGCTCGGAGATGGCTATGTTTTTTACTAAATAACGGGTATAAAATAGAGAGCCAAAGGCAATAACTACGGCAAACGCGAGCAGAAAATATTTCCAGCGCTTTTTCTGTTGGTATGGGTTCATACTGGGCACACTCCAAATAACGTAAAATTATTTCAAATGTGATGGTTACAGATGTGCAGATTTCAAATGTGCAGATATGCAGATAATCGATTGCCCGTCATTTTTCATCTGCACATCTAAAATCTGCATATCTGCACATGGTAAAAAACTTATCTTTGCCCCATCATGACCGATAAAAAAGTAAGAGTTCGTTTTGCGCCAAGTCCAACTGGTGGTTTGCACCTGGGTGGCGTACGCACCGTATTATTTAACTATTTATTCGCCAAAAAACACCATGGCGATTTTATTTTAAGGATTGAGGACACCGATCAGACCCGCTATGTTGAAGGTGCCGAAGAATATATTTTAGATTGTTTGAAATGGTGCGGCTTGCAACCAGATGAAAGTCCGGTGGTTGGCGGCCCTTATGCCCCATACCGTCAAAGTGAGCGTAAAGCGCTTTACCGCGAATATGCCGAACGCCTGGTGATGCAGGGCCACGCCTATTACGCGTTTGACACCGCCGAAGAACTGGACAAGAACCGTAAAGAGATCCCCAATTTTCAATACGGCCAGGCCTATCGCGATAGCTTGCGCAATTCAATTTCACTACCACAGCATGAGGTGGATGCCTTGCTTGATGCCGGTACACCACATGTGATCCGCATAAAAATGCCTGCCGACGAAACCATCAGCTTTAATGATATGATCCGTGGGCACGTAAGTTTTGAAACCAACCAGGTTGATGATAAAGTATTGCTCAAAGCCGACGGTATGCCTACCTACCATTTAGCTGTGGTTGTGGATGATTACCTGATGAAGATTTCGCATGCTTTCCGCGGCGAAGAATGGCTGCCATCGGCACCCGTACATTTGCTGTTATGGGATTACCTGGGTTGGAAAGCCGATATGCCGCAATGGGCGCACCTTCCCTTAATATTAAAACCCGATGGCCATGGCAAGCTCAGCAAACGCGACGGCGCCCGCTTGGGTTTCCCGGTATATGCTATGACCTGGTTTGATGCCAAAACCGGCGAACTCACCCCGGGTTTCCGCGAGCTGGGTTTTTTACCCGAAGCATTTTTAAACCTGCTGGCTACCCTGGGTTGGAACGATGGTACCGACCAGGAATTATTTACGCTGGCCGAACTGATCGAAAAATTCTCATTGGACAGGGTGAGCAAAGCCGGCGCTAAATTTGATTTTGAAAAAGCCAAATGGTTCAATGCCGAATGGATCAAAAAGCTTAATGCTGAAAGCCTAAAGCCTAAAGTAAAAGCAGTTTTAGAAGAAAAAGGAATTACAATCAATAATGACGATTACCTTTTAACCGTAATCAATTTAATAAAAGATCGCTGCGTTTTACTGGCCGATTTTTATCAGCAGGCAGGATACTTTTTTGAACAACCCAAAGAATATGACCTCAACGCGGTAAAACCAAAATGGACCGATGCTAAAACCGATTTTTTTAACGCGCTTACTGCTTTATTAAACAGCGACCAAACCGCTTTAGAAGCCCACAGCTTTGAGGAGGCTTTTAAAGCCCTCATGGACGAGAAAGCCTTAAAAGCAGGCGATGTCATGTTGCCTTTCCGTATTATGCTGGTTGGGGGCAAATTTGGCCCTCATGTATTTGACATAGCCGCACTGCTGGGCAGGCAGGAAACTATCAGCAGGATAGCCAAAGCTTTGGAAGCGTTTACCGCTTAAAGCTTAGCTGTAGAATGGCAAGTAAAAAAGCCGTATTATTGGGATAACAACATAATCCCACCACATGAATAAAATTTACTTTAAAAGCATCAGCAGCATACTGATGCTTTTTTGCGTTATAAGCGCCTTTGCACAGCAGACCGATTCTGTTAAATATATCAAAGCCGGCCGGTTTATTGATACCGAAAAAGGCAGGGTACTTACCAACCAGATCATTGTGGTTGACCATGATACCATTAAAGCGGTTGGCGATAATATTAGCATACCGGCAGGCGCAAAGATGATTGACCTCAGCTATGCCACAGTTTTGCCTGGCTTAATTGATTGCCACACCCATTTGAGCCAACAACCCGGTGATAATTATTATGATGATATTTTCCGTAAATCGCCGGTTGATTACGCAGTAATAGCTCCCAATTATGCCAAACGGACCCTGCTTGCCGGTTTTACTACCTGCCGGGATGTGGGCGCTGCCGCTTTTATTGATATAGCCCTTCGCAACGCCATCAATCATGGCGATATTCCCGGCCCGCGTATGCTTTGCGCTACGCTGTTTATTGGCAGTACCGGCAGTCATGGTGACCTGAACGGCTTTTCGCCATATCTGGATTGGGTTGGCCCCAAGCAAATGAGTGGTGTTGCCAATGGTGTTGATGAGCTACGTAAACAAGTGCGTTATAATATTAAATACGGCGCAGAAGTAATCAAATTTGGGGCAAGCGCTGGTGTGCTCTCCGAAGAGGAAAGCGTAGGCGCGCCGCAATTTACCCAGGAAGAGATGAACGCCATTGTTGATGAAGCCCATCTTTGGGGTCTTAAAGCCTGCGCCCATGCTCACGGAACTGTAGCCATAAAGATGGCTGTAAAGGCGGGCGTGGCCTCTATTGAGCATGGTAGTTTCCTTGACGACGAAGCTATAGCTCTCATGAAACAACACGGCACTTACCTGGTTGCCGATATCTATAACGACGATTATATCCTGAGCGATTATGCCAAACATGGTACCCCCGAAAAAATCATTAATAAAGAACGCCTGGTTGGCAAAACACAACGCCTAAGTTTTCAAAAAGCGGTAAAAGCCGGGGTTAAGATAGCCTTTGGTACCGATGCCGGGGTTTATCCCCATGGTTGGAACGGCAAGCAGTTCAAATACATGGTAAAGTTTGGCTTAAACCCTATGCAGGCTATACAATCGGCCACTTATAACGCTGCCGATCTGTTAGGCTGGCAGGGCAAAGTGGGCTCAATCTCCAAAGGCAAATATGCCGACCTCATCGCTGTAAAAACCGATCCCCTAACTGATATTACCAGCCTGGAGAACATCCCTTTTGTAATGAAAGGCGGCGAAGTATACAAGGATGAATTGCATCAATAAATTAATAAACTTAAATATATCTAAATACCTAAAAACGAGGTAACAAATACAAACTATCTATCGTAATAAAGCTCCAATAATATCTCGCTGTGATACAGCGGGATATGGCAACTGAACAGGCACCTGAATTTACTTTAGCGAAAATTAATTTCAAAAAAAGAAGTTCATTGATTTTCAGGCAAGTTTTTATGTCTTTAATGTCTGTTTTTTGTATCAATATTATTACAATTGGCAATAATATTTTGGAGGAATGATATTTAAAATTTAATTTTATGAGCCCCCTTAATTAATTGGTTATGATCCGCATAAGATCTAAAAACGTGTTATTGGTTGCTGCCGATAATTTTTCGGTTGAATTACTGTCTGACAATAAAATGTTCAGGCATGTTTCTACGGTAAGTAGTATTTTCCCTACCATACACGAAACTAAACCCAACATAGTCATATTTGATTATGATCACCTGATTAAGGACATCGAAAAAATACTACGCCGCATAGGCAGCAATCCTGCTTACAGTAAAATAAAAGTATATTGTTATAAAACCAAAGCCCACACTAAAACCGATAGTCTGTTAAAAGTGCTTGGGGTTGATCATATCTTTTATCCCGAGGATTTCAAAAAACCAGCTGAGGGCAAAAATATCGCAGGTGTTTTATCCGGAATTTTTGATGCCCCTATTAACAATCTCCTTGCTAAAGCTTCTAACTAAATCGTTCCAATCAACTCGCTTTTAAATGAGGCTTGCTGATCAAAATAATGCGCCATACCGCTTCGGCGCTTAGTAGTGCAACTACTGCAAACACCGCAGCTTTCAATGCTTCGGGTGTTGATGACAATGCCCCAGCCAAAGCCACCGCGTAAACCATAAAAGGAAAAATCAATACCAGGCAAAGGCTCGTGATATTTAAGGGAATCCTGAACGGCCGGGCCTTAAGCGGTTCTTTTAACCTCAGCTTTACCAGTGCTATATACTCCAGCGATAACCCTGCGCCGTAAACTGTTACATCAATGATCAAAAGATCGGCAAAGGTCCATAGTACCATAAAGCTCACCACTAAGGAGCAAATGATGATGGATATATAGGGCGTTTTAAAGCGGCGGTGCAGCTTGTTCAAACCAGCCGGCAGCAAATGATCTTCGGACATTACTTGTGGTACCCGAGATACCGATAACAATACAGCCGCGTAAATACCCAGCGTACTGGCCATGCCGCCCGCCGCTATAACAACACCCAGCCATCTACCTGCCACCAATACCCCCAATGCCGGGAAGCCGTCATTGGTTAACTTGTCATGATTTATGCCCGATTGCTGGGCTATCCAGGTGATAAAAAAGTAAACCACCATCACCAGTATAAAAGCTATGATCATGGATACCAGGTATGACCGTACCGGTTTTTCAACCTCCTCGGCATAGGTGGTGATATTGTCCCAGCCCAGGCAGTTCCACATCACGGTATATAGTGCCATCCCAAACGAGGGGAAAGTAATTCCTTTTAATGATGGCGAGGGAATGCTCAAACTGCCGCTATGCTTATGAATAGCCAAAACAATTAAAATAATAACCGGTGCCAGTACTGCCGCGCTTAAAAACAGCGATACTTTACCCACAGGCACTATCCCCAGTATATTTAAGCCCGCCGATGCCCAGATAATGAGCAGGCATACCGGCACCTGGTACTGCAGCAAAACCGGGAAAAAGAACGACGCATATTGTACAAACAGCACAGGGTATATAGCCAGATCGACAAAAGTATAGAGCCAGGTCCACCAGCCCTCATAGAAGCCCCAGCGGGTGCCCAGGGCGTATTTAACCCATTTGTAATAGCCACCGGTGATGGGCATCATGCTGTTCAGTTCCAGTACGGTGAATATGGCTGGAACGTCCCAAAGCAATGGGGTTATTAACAGGATCAAAATTGCACCATGATCGCCGGCATAACTCAGCAGCGGTTCCAGACCATATGGCCCACCAGAAACGGTAAAGAAAATAACAGCGACAAGCTGTATCGGTCTGATTTTTTTTAAGGCTGCGGCTGATGGCATAAGTTATAAAAATACAATTTAGCCTTTATTACAAAAATCAAACAACGTACATTTTTAAAATACTTTTTAAAGCTTGATTTTAACACTTTTCGGAGCGAAAAGCAGGTAAAAACGGGTCAAAAACCTTTCGAAACTGATTCAAAACCATCCATTTTAACACTTTTTAACAAATTTTTGATGGGTTTTGAAAACTTTAAAAAGATTTATAGGATTGATTTTCAAATAACTAAGTAAAAAACAGTTTACTTTTTACCCTTTTTGCCCCTTTAAGCAAATGGCCCTGCTTACGTTTTTCAAGTAAGCAGGGCCATGGGTTTATATACTTAAATATACGAAATTATTTCGAGATTGTCTGAATCAGAATTTACAGAATGGGATTTTATATTCTGAGAATCCTTAAATTCTGTAAATTCTGATTCAGCCATTTTTTAAATTAACAGAATGAGATTTTATATTCTGAGAATCCTCAAATTCTGTGAATTCTGATTCAGACGTAGACTATTGCAAACTCAGCCATTTTTTACGCACCAGCTGTTGCTGTGCGGTTGCATTATCTACCGGTACAATTTTATATTTAACCCGCGCGTTTTTCAGCAGGGTAACCGGCAGGGTAAGTTGCAGCCCATCGCGGATGATGCCCACATTTATTTTATCGCCAACTTTTTTACCGTTCAGCATGGTTGCCGCGTCGGTAACAGGTTCGTTGTCAATAGTAGCCAGCTCATCATTAACGTTAATGCCGTCGATATAGGCCGATGTTCCGCGGGTAACGCTGGTCACAATTACTTTTTTATTGGCCGTAGTAGCCGTAACCACGCCGAATGCCGGATCATTATTATCCGCCAGTTCATCGCTTATTTTATAGCCGGCATAGCCAAGGTATTTGTTATAGTCCACAGGAGTTAGACCATTGATATATTTTTTATAAAAATCATCCAGTTTTTTACCGGCAAATTTTTCAAACCCTTGTTTAAACTCCGCGTCGGTATAGCCGCGTTTTTTGGTTTTGTAATATTCGGTATACATATACTTCATCACATCATCCAAAGAGTATTTCCCCTTACTGCTGTTAATGATCTCCAGGTCGAGCATCATTCCGACAATAGCGCCTTTGTTATAGTAAGATATCGTGGTATTGTTGGAATTCTCGTTCGGACGGTATGCTTTTATCCAGGCGTCGAAGCTCGATTCGGCAACAGTCTGCACATTTTTGCCCGGCAGGTTTTCCAGGATGTTAAACTCCCCTACCAATACGTCTAAATAATTTTCTGGCGGATACAGGTTAGTACGGCGAACCGCTATTTCCTGGTAGTATTCCGTAAACCCTTCGGCTATCCACAAATTGGTGGTATAGTTTTCGTTATCATAATCAAAGGGCCCTAATACAATCGGACGAAGACGTTTTACATTCCATAAATGGAAGTGTTCATGCGCCGCCAGGCCCAAAAAGTTCTGGTATCCCTTTTCTGTCGCATAGTTATCGCGCGAAGCGCCTAAAACCGTAGAGCTTAAATGCTCCAGACCACCGCCGCCACGTAAATGGTTATGCACAATAAAAACGTAATGCTTGTTTGGGTTTTCGCCAAAAATGGCTGCTTCCTGTTCCACAATGCTGTGCAGATCTTTTTTCAGGCGTTCTTTATCATAATTTCCACCGCCGTACATACACACCTCATATTTTACGCCTGATGCATCGAAACCGAAAACATCCTGGTTACCCACTTCAATGGGCGAATCAAAAAGGATATCATAATTGGGGGATACGCGGGTAAAAGGATCGCCATTCACCATTTCCAGACTGGTTGAAACCTTAGCCCAGTCTTTATAAGGTTTAATGTGGATAGTTGACGGCTGGTGCAGCATATTGGCCGGGTAAATAAAGATCCCCGAGCTTGACAGGAAGCCATGCGAGGCATCGATATAACTGGTACGTACCGAGATCTCGTTGGCATAAACCCGGTATTTAATATTTACTGTGGATACACCTTTGGTAGCAATACGCCAGGTGTTTTTATTGATCTTGGGCGATGCAACCGTTTTTCCGCCGGCATCGGCACTAAAAGCTTCTATGTTTTTGGCAAACTCCCGCACCAGGTATGAGCCGGGTGTCCATACAGGCATTTTAAGATCGAGCGTGTTTTGTTTTAAGCCCGAGATATGCATTTCAATATCAGCATAATGCGCCTGTGCCTCCGGAAAAGACACTGTGTAGGATATATTGGCCGTAGTTTGCGCTTCACTGATAGATGGACTCATATAAGATATGATTAATAAAAATGTAATGATATGTTTAAATGGTTTCATGCCGCAAGTTAAAAAAATTATGAATTTCTCTGCACGCGTCATTGCGCTTCAGCTTCGCTGGAAAACAAATCAAAACCATGTCATTGCGAGGAGGAACGACGAAGCAATCTCGTAGCATGTAAGATGAACGCGACGAGATTGCCACGCTCCGCTCCTTTAGATTAGCATAATTATTATATTGGACTATTTGATTGAGCAAGAAGCAGGGTAAACTAAGCTTCGCTCCGAGTTAGTGACTCACATT
>NZ_FNJV01000011.1 GCF_900103125.1 Mucilaginibacter sp. OK268
TCTATAAATTGTTTGGGATGCGATGACCGGCTTATGGGCCAGAAACGGCTCCCGATGCCGCCTGCCATGATGATCGCATAGTTGTTTTTATTCATCGGTAGTAAGAGGGGTTAATAACATGTAATATATGTTGAATACAAATATCAGGGCTAAAAATACAGAATAAAAAAGCAGTTACGAATTTCGTAACTGCTGGTAAACTTAAACTTCTTCAGGTGCAATAGATCACTTTTCTAAAACATTAGTACCTATTGATCGTACCTGGAATCCTATAGCCCTTAATTTATCAGCGTCAAGTAAATTCCTTCCGTCAAATATTTTAGCGGGCTTTAACATATTGTCATAGATCCTTTGCCAGTCGTAACCTTTAAATTCATCCCATTCTGTTAAAACAGCAATGGCATGCGAACCTTTGCAGGCCTCATAGGGATCTTTGAAAACACTAACTCCTTTTTTATTCTCCTCCTGCTCCCGGGTACGCAAATAATCCAGATCGGCATACACCTGGCTTTCAGGAACTTTTGGATCATAAACAGCAATATCGGCCTGTTCATATAATAAATGATCGGCCACATAAATAGCTGCGGATTCGCGGGTATCGTTTGTATCTTTTTTAAACGCCCAACCTAAAAATGTTATTTTTTTGCCGTTAACTGTATTATACAGGTTTTTGATGATCTGGTTTGCAAACCGCCTTTTCTGATGATCATTCATAATAATTACCTGCTCCCAATAATCAGCTACTTCCTGTAAACCATAGCTTCGAGCTATATAAACAAGGTTTAGAATATCTTTTTGAAAACAAGAACCGCCAAAACCTACCGAAGCTTTTAAAAACTTAGGCCCAATTCTGCTATCAGTTCCAATTGCTCTTGCAACTTCATTAATATCCGCTTCTGTTTGTTCGCAAATTTCGGTAAGTGAATTAATGGATGATACGCGTTGCGCCAAAAATGCGTTAGCAGTTAGTTTTGACAGTTCTGACGACCAAACGTTGGTGGTTAATATACGCTCTCTTGGTATCCAGTTGGCATACACATCAACCAATGCCTGTACAGCCATTTTGCCTTCGGGGGTGCTGTCGCCGCCTATTAATACACGATCAGGAGCATCCAGATCTTCTATAGCTGTTCCCTCGGCAAGAAATTCCGGGTTTGACAATATTTGAAACTGAACATTATTGCCTGTATGAGTCAGAATATCTTTTATGGCGCTTGCGGTTCTTACAGGCAGGGTAGATTTTTCAACAATGATCTTGTTATCCTTTGCTACACTGGCAATTTGCCTGGCACAAAGTTCAATCCATTTCAGATCCGCGGCTTGTCCTTTGCCCGCTCCGTAAGTTTTAGTTGGCGTATTAACTGATATAAATATCATCTGCGCCTCATGAATGGCTTTATCTACCTCGGTAGAAAAAAACAAATTGCGACCTCTCGCTTCAGCTACAACATCACTTAAACCTGGTTCATAAATAGGGATATTATTTGTATCCTTATCATTCCAGGCAGCTATCCGGGCCTCATTAAGATCTACTACTGTAACTTGAATATGAGGGCATTTTTTTGCAATTACGGCCATTGTAGGACCGCCAACATACCCGGCGCCAATGCAACAAATCTTGGTTACCTCAGTCATATATTTACGAAATTATAAGTATTGATTTTTATTTGATTGTAATAGCAATACTAACTCAAATAAATAACAAAATACATTAATTATTTTTTGTCAAATAGTCTTTATAAGCTAAAGCTATTCCTTCTTCTAATTCAATTTTATGTTTCCAGCCTTTGCTGTGTAATTTTGTTACATCCATCAGCTTACGGGGGGTTCCATCCGGTTTTGAGGTGTCAAAAGTTATATTTCCTTCATAACCTACAATTTTTTTGATAAGCAATGCTAAATCTTTTATGGAAAGATCCTCACCTGTACCAATATTCACCAGGCCCTGCTCATCGTAATTCTGCATCAGGTAAAAGCAAGCTTCTGCCAAGTCGTCTGCAAATAAGAACTCACGCTTAGGTGAACCGGTTCCCCAGATAACAACCTCGGGTAACTGTTGCTTTTTGGCCTCATCAAACCTACGTATAAGAGCCGGCAATACATGTGAATTTTGCGGATGGTAATTATCATTATATCCGTAAAGATTTGTAGGCATTACTGATATAAAATTGCATCCATACTGATCTCTGTACGCATCGCACATTTTTATACCTGCAATTTTGGCTATAGCATAAGGCTCATTAGTTGGCTCAAGTAAACCGGTAAGCAAATATTCTTCCTTTAACGGCTGGGGAGCGAGTTTAGGATAAATACAGCTTGACCCAAGAAACATGAGTTTTTTTACTTTATTCAAGTACGCGCTATGAATAACGTTATTCTGGATTTGCAGGTTTTCATACAGAAAATCGGCCCGGTAGGTATTATTAGCTACAATGCCACCAACTTTGGCGGCAGCTAAAAACACATAATCAGGTTGTTCATTTGCAAAAAAATCAGAAACCGCCTGTTGACTCCGCAGATCAAGATCAGCAGAGTTGCGGGTGATAATATTGGTAAAACCTTCTTTGACTAATTTACGATGTATGGCTGATCCTACCATCCCCTTATGGCCGGCAATATATATTTTGGAGGATTTATCCATTACAATTATTCAAATTGGTTTTTAATAACATAACCTGAATCTTTGAGTAATTTTTCTCTTTGGAAAAGCTCCACATCTGAAGCAACCATCTCTTTTACTAAGCCTTGCAGATCATATTTAGGTTTCCATCCCAATTTTGTTTTTGATTTAGTTGGATCGCCTATAAGCAGATCTACCTCGGTAGGTCTGAAATATTTCGCATCAACGGCAACTACTTCTTTACCAATTTCAATTTGAAAATCGGGATTGGCACAACTTACTACATATCCTTTTTCGTCTGCTCCTTCTCCCTTAAATTCAACAACAATGCCCACTTCGGCAAATGCCAATCTAACAAATTCACGTACACGGGTAGTTACGCCGGTAGCTATAACATAATCTTCGGGGGTATCCTGTTGCAGGATCAGATACATAGCTTCGACGTAATCTTTAGCGTGTCCCCAATCCCTTTGCGCATCAAGGTTACCCAGGAATAATTTATCCTGCAATCCCATGGCTATTTTAGCTGTTGCACGTGTAATTTTACGCGTTACAAAAGTTTCGCCACGCAGCGGGCTTTCATGGTTAAACAAGATACCATTACATGCATAAATACCGTAGGCTTCACGATAGTTTACAGTGATCCAGTAAGCATACATTTTAGCAACAGCGTATGGCGAACGCGGGTAAAACGGAGTGGTTTCTGATTGCGGAACCGCTTGTACCAAACCATACAGTTCTGATGTAGATGCCTGGTATATTTTAGTTTTCTTTTCCAGACCTAAAATACGGATAGCCTCCAATAAACGTAAGGTACCTATACCATCAGCATTGGCTGTATATTCAGGTGTATCAAAGCTCACCTTAACATGCGACATGGCACCTAAATTGTAAATTTCATCAGGTTGTACCTGCTGAATAATACGTATCAGATTGGTTGAATCACTTAAATCACCATAATGCAGAATCAATTTAAGTTCAGAATCGTGCGGATCCTGGTATAAATGGTCAATTCTGTCAGTATTAAACAATGAGCTGCGTCGTTTAATACCATGAACCTCATATCCTTTTGATAGAAGCAATTCTGTTAAATAGGCACCGTCCTGTCCGGTTATACCTGTAATAAGTGCAATTTTCTTCATAGTTAATATAGCAGTGGCTTAATTTGTAAGCGTTAACAGCATTTATATTGAAAAGTTTTTAAATTTTACAATTAATATATTTACCAACAAAAACACTGCAATATAACAACAAATTTACTATTTTATTGAAATATTTACAATTCCAGGCAATTTAGTTGTTTTGTAAGGCTATTCATTACATTGTTAATATTCAAATATTTTAAAGCGTAATCTCTGGCATTGTTCCTTTTTATCTCTATATCACTTTCCTCATTTATTTTCTGAATGGCTTCTGCCAAAAGCTCGTCATTTCCCGGCTCAACAACATATCCTACCTCATAATTATTAACAAGGTTGTACAATGATGTACCGCGGGCAGAGGTGATTAAACTCACCCCTCCAACGGCTAATATGGTTGTAAGTTTTGACGGCATTACAAGATCGCTTGCTTCGCTCTTTTGTAATATCAGATGCACATCTGCCATATTCAGGAATTCATTAAATACTTCTTTCTCCTGTACTGGTAAAAACTGAATATTTGTTAGATTATTATGCTTAGCCATCTGAACAAGTTTTTCTTTGTATGGCCCTGATCCGCAAATAATGAATTTGATATCCGGAGAGTTTTGCAATAGCCCGGCAACGTTTAGTATAATTTCAAGCCCTTGTTTTTCACCTATGGCTCCAGAGTACAGGCAAACTGTATCGTTTTCCTGGTATCCCCATTTCTTTTTAAGTAAATGTCTTGATGGTAAAGGGTAAAATAACGAGGTATCTACCCAATTCGGAAAAAACAAAACATCTTTATCTATTTTGGCCCTAATTTTATTGAGCATACCTTCAGAAATACTGCTTACATAGTCGGCTTTTAGCAAAATCTTTTTTTCGATCTTAAATATCCAGTTAAATAACCTTTTACTTGAAATCATATTAAGATCCTGGGCGGCTTCTATCTGGAGGTCCTGAATGTGGTACAATAGTTTACCCCCGTTAAATTTCCTAAGCCATAAACCCAAATAGGCTAAATGGAAAGGAGGAGCTATGGTGATAATAAGATCGTATTTTTTTCTGGTTAAAATGAGTTGAAAAACCTTCCATAGCATCGAACTCCAGAAAGAGAAATCCTGAATGATCCTTTTTTTACCTGTTGGATCAGCAGGCACATAAGAGGGACAACGATAAATAGTTAAAGTAGAATTACTTTCCGGATAAGTAACAACTTCTTTTTTATACCAGACATTTTTATAAGGTGGTTGAACCTTCCAATATGGATAATATGGGAAGGTGGTTACGACAGTACAATTATAACCTTCCCGGGCTAACCAATCCATCATTTCACCATTGTATCTTCCAATACCAGTAGGTTCAGGGGAAAAATTATGACTAATGAGAAGAATGTTTTTTTTATCCATATGTTATTTTGAAACAGTATATAAAATTAACAAAGCCGATGTAGTAAGGGGGCTGTTATTTATAGTGAGTAATTAATTTTTATGGTTAGAATAATGATTGTAAGTTGTTTTTAAACAATTAAAAAACATAAGCATTTATTATGATTTTAGCTAATTTAATCTGTGTAAAACCTGCATGTTAATTATTAAATAATATGGCTAAAAGCATTATTTTTTTCAATTCATAACCACTTTTGATAAAAATTTTAAAAAAAAAATGATTTTTATTTTACAAAATAAACATTTTAGATGCATTTTTACACCATAAAAAAAAGAAATTTAATTGACTTAATTTTTGTAAATGTTTAAAACTTTAACGCCTATTAATTCAGCACTAAACTTCTTTCTTCAAGAAAAAAATCCTTATGGATAATCCGTTCTTATGAAAAATTATAATTTGTTGAGGTTACAGCTTAACGCTATTATCAACTCAAATAAATAACACAAATAATTTAACTCTAAGCCCCTGTAGATAAATTTAATTATGCTATTCAACTCCTTACATTTTGTATACTTTTTCATAGTTGTAACAACATTATACTTCATAATCCCCCATAAATTAAGATGGTTTTTGCTTCTGATAGCCAGCTGCTATTTTTACATGGCATTTTTACCTATTTACATCTTAATATTAGGGTTCACGATTGTTATAGACTACTTTGCCGGTATCTACATTGAATTATCATCCGGAAGGAAAAGAAAATTATTCCTGATATGTAGTTTGATAGCCAATATAGGCGTGTTATGTATTTTTAAGTACTATAACTTTTTAAATGACAACCTATCGTTACTGCTAAATGATCTGGGCTATGCAAATCGCATCCCAAATCTTTCAATTTTATTACCAATAGGCCTTTCATTTCATACATTCCAGGCAATGAGTTACACGATTGAAGTTTATCGTGGTAACCAGAAAGCTGAAAGAAACTTTGGTATTTACGCATTGTATGTAATGTTTTACCCGCAGTTAGTAGCCGGGCCTATAGAAAGACCCCAAAACATATTACACCAGTTTTATGAAAAGCACAAATTCAGTTATGATAATGTAACTAATGGCTTAAAACTCATGACCTGGGGATTTTTTAAAAAAATTGTTATTAGTGATCGTCTGGCCGACCTGGTTAACCAGGCATACAGCGACCCTCATCGTTACCAGGGCTTTCCGCTTATTTTATCAACTATCTTTTTTGCTTTTCAAATATATTGCGACTTTTCAGGGTATTCAGATATAGCGATAGGCGCGGCAAGGGTGATGGGATTTGATTTAATGAGAAACTTCAATAAACCTTATTCGGCAAAGTCAATAGTTGAATTCTGGCAAAGATGGCATATCTCGCTTTCTACCTGGTTCAGAGATTACCTTTATATTCCATTGGGCGGCAGCAGAGTAAAAATGAGCCGACGCTACCTTAATTTGTTAATTACTTTTTTAATTAGCGGTTTATGGCATGGGGCCAACTGGACGTATATTGTTTGGGGGGGGTTAAATGGTGTTTATCAGATCATTGATATTTCAACAAAAAAAGCAAGAGGTAAAATAGAAAGTATCATATCATCAGGGTTTAAACCAGCTTATTCGATCCTGTGCCAACTGGTTACTTTTCTTCTCATTTGTACAACCTGGGTGTTTTTCAGAGCAAGAAGCGTTCAGGATGGCTGGTATATAGTAAGTCATTTTATTACCTCTGTTCATGGAACCACCGCTTTATATCTATCAGCAAAAAACATGATGGATATTCTTTTTGCACTGATTGCTTTATTCATCCTGTTTGGAGTTGAACATTTACAGAAAAATCAATCTTTTGTTGATTTTGTAAATAAGAAATCTCCGGCTATCCGATGGGGATTTTACTATGGCCTTGTACTGATCATATTTTTACTCGGAAAATTTGAGGGTAACCAGCAATTTATTTATTTCCAGTTTTAGATTATGAAAAAATTTCTCATTAGAGCTATTCTTTTTAGCTTGTTGATCATAGTATCTCTTGTTGCAATTGTAGTATTAGTTAGCCCCTTAGTACGGGGTAAGAATGATTACGTAGCAGCAACAATTGACAAAGAAAGCAGGCTTCATTCCCTCCCTTCCCCAAAGATTATTTTTGTAGGAGGATCAAACTTAGCATTTGGTATAAACAGTAGTGCCATTAGCAAAGAATTCAATTATCCGGTGGTTAATATGAGCCTACATGGGGGCTTAGGCCTATCGTTTATGCTTAACGAAGCGTTAGATGGGGTCAAGAAATCAGACATTGTACTTTTATCAACAGAGTATTACCTTGATAAACCAGAATTAAAATTGCTTACTCAATTAATGGATGCCAATCCAAATGCCAAAAAATATATCACGCTTAAGCCCGAAGAACTGATACCTTTTTATATTAGCGATTTACAAAGATGTGTAACAAGCTCTGTAAAAGTGATAGGGAAACAATTTTCCGATAATATTTACATAAGAAACGGCTTTACAGTTGAAGGAGATCTTGTTTCTCATTTAAATAAAAAAAATGTGCCCCTTGTTTCTCCAAGGTTAAAGGAAATAGACTACACAGATGATCTGCAATTAATAAACACTTTTATTGATGCAGTAAAGAAAAAAGGTGCAACTGTATACTACCTATTCCCTACTTATCAACAATCTACTTTTACATTAAATAAAAAAGTCGTTACTGATTTTGCCACCCTATTTCATAAAAACTTAAAATGCCCTATTATAAATACGCCTGATACTTTTGTTTATAACGATAGTCTTTATTTCAATTCAGAATATCACCTGAATAAACAAGGAAGAGAAATAAGGACACAAAAATTAATAGAAATATTGGGCAAAACATTTTAACAAAATAATCGTTTAAAATATAATCTGTCACCTGCCGAGTAATAACAACATCAATTTATCTTGCCTGCTTCAAGACAAATGAAGAACATAATAAATAAATATTTGTTATGCTAAAAAACTAAACTATTTGTCGATCGTAATTTACATTGTGTACACTATGAAAAAGTTATTAAACTGCAGGGCTCTGTTTGTACTGGTTATATTAATTCAGTTTTGTTGGCTACCCGTAAGGGCTCTTGATATTTATGTAAGCAGTACCGGCAATGATGCCTGGGACGGAAAAACTGCCATTCATAATAACAATGCCGGTCCATTAGCAACTTTACAACGGGCTTTTTTTATTGCAATTAAAAGCGATCCCCAATTAGCTAATGGAGAGGCTATTAATATATTCATCATGGATAGCAAATATCTAATTGCAAGTCCTGTTAAGTTAAGCGCCGTAAATCAATCTTTTTTCATACATACATTAACTATTAAGCCATATAAAATTCCAACAGTAACGTTTACCGGCTCCATTGCATTTAATGATATAAGCTCATCAAAGCTTCCACTAAATAATATAAAATTTGATGAAGTTTTTACTGATAACTCCCTTAAAAATTATGTTCGCAGTCCCAAAACATCCTTTTTTACCTTAACAAACTTTGAGACTAAAAAAACCGGTACAGGCTTATATAACAACAAGCAGCTATTTTATTACGACCCAGAACAAGTAAACAAAGCAATAGGGCTTTCTGATTTAAAAAGCGGACATTTTGGAATAATTATTTATGCTAACTGGACATATTGCTACAGGAAAATAGATAGCATCAATTTCAAAACACATGTATTATATACCACCGGGCTCAATAATAGCGATTACTCTCCCTGGAAAAAAGGGGTAAGGTTTAAGCTAGTTAGTCTTTCATCCGCTTCTATAGCAAACGCTGATGCATCTGTACTTTCACAATACTTTAACGTATCGCCTAACAATGGCCCGATATATATTCCAGTTAACGATCGGATATTTGATATAGCAGGTTCTGCCCTGAATAAAATAAAAAATATCCGTTTTGAAAATATAACCTTTGAACATTTTGGTTACAGATATACAGACCAAAGCATAGATCCCAATCCTTCTGCTTTTACTGAAAATGGAGCTATAATGATAAACTTTACGGACAACGTTGTTTTTAATAAATGTACGTTTAAAGGAATAGCTAAAAGTGCGATCTGGTATTATAAGTCTAACAGTAATGTGTCGGTTACTAATTGCACTTTTAACAATATGGGGGCCGGATCTGTTAAAGTTGGCAGCCCGGGCTCTGAAAATGATACAAAAATATTGAATAATAAAGTCAATATTGATAATAACAAAATTACCAACAGCGGCCTCGTTGTCCCTGCTGCCAACCCAATTTTTGTTGTTAATGGTAATAACATCAGCATCAGCAACAATAGCATTAATAAAGCAGAATACTCTGCTATTGGAATAGGCTGGGGATATGGCACAATCCCAAATATCCTGAGCAATGTAACTATAAGTAAAAACAGGATTGAAAATATTGGAACCGGTTTATTAGATGACCTGGGCGGTATATATACTTTAGGAATGATGGAAAATGTTGTTATATCCAATAACATTGTAAGAAACCTTAAATTTAATAGCTATGGCTCCTGGGGTATATACATTGATCAGGGATCGAAAAACATTACCGTTACCAACAACATTGTTGACCATTGCCAATCGGCCGGTTATATGCAAAACAGATGTCAGAACATAACGGTGACCAATAATATATTTGCAAATAACACGGGGGGGCAGGTTCAATTTGGAAATTTTAAAGACAATATCTCTTTAAAATTTGCTAATAATGTTCTCTATCAGGAAAACAACAATCCAACAAATATAAACTGGAATTCCACTTTTATTCAGAGTGATTACAACGCCTATTTAACTCAAAACAAACCAGGCAATCAATTAAACAAGCTTAGCCGGACAGCTACGGCAGCTACTTCAGGTGCCATAAGTACTGATAAAGATTTGCATTCAAAACGTGAGCAGGTTTCATCCAAGGTCAATATGTCATCTTTAAACATTGACCGGGCTTCAAATAATTTCAAACAAATTGACACAACCAAAGTAGGTTATCAATAATCAAAAGCGCTGCAAAAGCGTTTCCTTACTTCTGTTTATGGGGGAATTTTGAAAATTTGATTTTCATTTTTCCTTCATTTTTTTCTTTGGCAGCTTTACCCTTCAAATATATTGAACAGCCAATTTTAAAACTTAAGAACCGTTACCAGGTTAAAAAACCAGAATCTGTTCCTGCTAATTGATTCTACGAGGTAAATATAAATAGTGTTAAATGCCGGGGTATCTTTGGTTTTAAATATTATATCATCAGTTTGAGGTAAATGCCATTACCCGTAATTAAGAATATCGCTTTATCAAACCAAAGAAATCATCCCACCCGGTTTCATAATTAGGCAGGTATGAATCAAAACTTGCGGCATGATTTATATTATCTAATAATGCTTTAACCCAGGCGTCTTCATCTGTAAGTGGTATCATCTGCAGACCATCATAATCTGGCAAAACTTCAGATACAAAAGAAAGGTCAGACGCCAGTATCTTTTTTCCAAAAAACGCGGCTTCAATCAAAGGTAAGCCAAAGGTTTCTATATAGCTTGGGAATAAAATCAATTTTGACTTTTGATAATATTTCATCGCCTCGTTGTAAGAGACATGCCCTGTGAACAGGAAATACTTTTCAAGCCCTCTTTGTTTAATTATTTGGTATATACTGCTTGTATTTACATCAAGGGTGAAAATAATTTTCCAGGTACTAAGTAATGGTTCCTCATTAGGGGCAGTCTGTAAAAGCCTACTTAAAATATTTACAATAAACAAATGATTTTTATAAGGATATTCAGTAGCCGGAAAATATATATAATTCGGATCGGACTGATGAGCACCGTTATCATTCAAAAAATGAATCCGATTTTGGAATGAGGAGATATCAGGCTTGATAATATGAATCTGATCACCATTGATATAAAAAGTATCTTTTAGCGCCTGTTCTACCCATTTAACCTGCGCTATGAATACCGAATTATCATTATATGACCATCTCATTATTTTTTTAAAAATGGTTTTATATATCCACAATTTTGTCTCGTTCTTTTTCCAGATATTCCATCGTTTGGGATAAACAGGAATTGGATTATGATAATATATTAATTGATTTTTATCGTTGAAGAAAAACCCAATGCTCTGCAGGGAAACAAAAAGCGAAACGTTTAGGTCCTTCTCTTTGATCCATTTTCGTAAACCAAATACCTCCCAATTTACTCGTTCAACAATGTTATTGACAGGTAAATGCACAATCTGTAATGATATTGGTATATCCCTGGCATCTAACTCAACCCCATCGCATATAAATAAATAAAAATCAAAGTCTCTAAAATCGTTCTGTTTAAGAATCAATTGATTAAAAAACTGTAAAAGTATAGTACGTGCACCTCCATTTTTAAGGGATACAGCATTTACAATAATATTTTTTTTAATTACACTCTCCATCTGTTCCCTTTTATTAAAGCCGGATTGCCTTTATAAATAACATTTGCTTCGGTTGTGCTTGTTACTACACCACCTGCGGCAATTACGGTATTTTTACCAACAGTGACACCAGGCCCAACAAATACGGATGCTCCTACCCAACATCCGTCATTTAAAATAATAGGCTGGTTGCGGTAATCCATGCTTGGTTTTCGATAATCGTGGTTCCCGGTGCACAAAAAAGCACGTTGAGATATGCATACGTCATTACCGATAGTAATTGGAACCAGGTTTAATAAATAAACTTCTTCTCCAATCCAAACATCATTGCCTATGGACAGATGCCATGGCATGTGAATATTGACTCGGGGTTTTATAACTATATTCTCCCCCATTTTTGCGCCAAATAACTTTAGCAAGAATCTTTTAAAACGATACGGATATGGAAGCGCGCTTAAAAAAAATATCATCTTGATGATATACCACGCTGATTCTTTTAAAACACCGGCTCCCCTAACATATCCGACACCCGAATTAAACTCCTTTAACTTAACCTGATGTTGAGCGTTTTCTTCGAAATCCATGATGTAACTATTTGATTGAAATCATCAACAGAATAATTGACGATCCTGTTAAAATAATATAGAAAAACAAAGAAGTACATTTCGGGTGAAAAGTAATTTCCTTCTCTAAACAATTTATATATAAAATAAATAAGCAGGGCCCTTGATATGATACTGCTATATAAATTTTTATTTGAATAATCCTTGATCAGGAAAAGCACCACGAAAAAGATTCCGGTTAGGCCAAGCTCTGACAAAATCCTTAAAAATAAAGAGTTAGCATCGTCAGCGTTAAGATTGGCTAAGTTACTTCCTTTATCAATAAAAGTTTCCTGACCGGGAAGCTTTGAAATGTACAATTTATGGCTCTCGGGGTGCGAGCCCAAACCAGCTCCCAAAACAGGATTATTTTGAAAAACCTGCTCAGTAACAAACATATTAGATATTAAGGCGTATGTGCTTAAATTGGCCCCCTCAACATCATTAGAAACATAGGATTGCGTAGTATCATCAACTCTTAATCTAAAATCATCAACAAATACATAGGCAAGCGTTACCGATAGGTATATGATCAGAAAAATAAATAAATTACGAAAGGCGAATTTATTTTCCTGGTATAAAAATAAGGAAATAAATATACCAAGGTAACCAACAGAAGAGAAGGTAAGGATCAACGAAAAGAGTATAACGTAAAATTTAATGGAATTAACCTTCTTATTCTTCATTAATATAAAGAATGCAGGGAGCACTATACCCGCAAAGTGGGCCGGTTCGGCCATAATGCTATGCAACCTGTATGTTCGCTCTCCTAATAATCCAAAAATTACAACAAACAATACTATCCCCAGTATACTAACCCAATAGGCATATTGCAAATAGGTTTTAATTACTAATAAAAACCAGCCGTTTTGTGAAAAGTACCTGATAAGATTGTAAAAATACAATGAAACAAAAGTTATACCTATAAGCTGAAAATATCCTTTTGTTGGACTGTTATATAGAAACACTATCGAGAACAAGCACGATAGAAAAAGAAAACCAAAAATATAGCCAAAGTATTGAGGGAACTTTAAATTACCTTGTTTAAAAATAAGCAGGGCAAAATTTATTGGCAAAATAAAATAGAATAGTTTAAGGTCGACACCATTACCCCTGCCGTATAATGCCAAAGCCTCGCTAAAAACACATAAAAGCGTACTATGCAATAAGTATTTATTCATAATTACGGATAGTTTTTCGATAAAAATACTTTAACCTGGCTATCAAATCGTCAATAAAACAATTTAAAAAGCTCACCCCTCCTGATGTATTTTTTGCTTTAAAAGTTTCTTTAAAGACCCTTGTACTTGCTGTACTAATACCACCATATCCCATTTTTGCGTTTACTTTATCAAAGAATTTAGCTTTCAAGTTATGCTTTGCTCGTAAAAGCAGCTCGTAATCACCCGCTATTTTATAACTGTCATTAAAAATGCCGTATTTTTCAAAATACAATTTATGATGCAGGGCACCAACATGTGCCAAATTCATATATTTTTTAAAAACATTCCAGGTCCACTCGCCACCTAAAGTTTTTAAATTTTCACCTTTATTATTCAGCAAAACATTTCTTGATGAAATAAAATCAATTGTTTCTAATTTATGCTGAATAATAAATTCATGATATGACTGTAAACAATCGGGGAATAACTGATCATCAGAACCCACAAACATAATCCAGTTTCCCGAAGCTAATTTTAATCCTTTATTCCACGCATCATATACTCCCTTATCAGGTTCAGAAACTATATGAGCAATATGTGAAGAAAATTTATCAGCCTCCCCTAGCGTCGAATCTTTAGAATTACCGTCTACTATGATTATTTCATAATTTTGGTATGTTTGATCCACAAGACTTTGTAAACAATGCCCGATTACATCTTTAGAGTTATACGTAGCTATTATAATTGAAAACTCTATCATAAACTATCAGATTTTATATTAGGGTTGCTGATACTTCTTATAAATTTTGCAGGATTACCACCCCAAATTTCAAACGAAGGTATATTTTTTGTAACTACGGAACCAGCTGCAATTATACTCTGCTCTCCAATTTTAACGCCTTTTAATACAATTGATCCGGTTCCAATAAAGACTCCCTTCCTAATAATTATTTTTGCCGAAACCACATTTTCCTGGTCCAGGTGTGTTCTTCTAATAGCATAATCAAGGCTATGAAAATCATTATCCAGTATCTGGCATCCCCCACCTATGATAACATCATCCTCAATGGTGATCTTTTCACGTGCATAAAGCAAAGCGTTAGAGATACCCACATTATTGCCTATCTCGATTACTGCATCCCGATTTACACATAGGTAAGTACTCGATGATAATCCAACAGGATTGCTCCATTTATTTGAATTAATTAAGACATTTTTACCAAAGTATATTTTGCCCTTAAAACCCTTTACACCAATAAACCCAACAATGGTTGGAAAACTTGTATATTCTGCTTTAATTAAATTAAGAATCAAATAATTCCAGATGTATGCTATATAATATAAAAGCTTATTCACTTATGTAATTAGTTATATAGTTTTAAAAAATCATCAGTATTAAAAATGTATTTTTCAACCAAAGGTAATTTATCTTCTTCCCAGTCCCACCACTTAATTTTCAATAATTCCTTTACCTTATCCTCATCAAACCGATACTTAACAATTTTTATAGGCGTTCCAACCGCAATTGCATAGGGTGGAATATTTTTGCTTACTACGGCACCAGCTCCAATCACAGCGCCATCTCCTATCGTAACTCCTCCTAATATGGTGACATTTGCTCCTATAAATACGTCATGACCTATGCTTACCGGTAAGTTTTCTGTAATCTTATCTTCTTTACATAGGGTTATCCCGTTCTGTTTATAATTTGAATAGAACATTGGCGCTGTTGAGATGCCATTTGTAGGGTGAATACCCAAACCACAAACTAAATTGGGGCCAATAGAGCAAAACTTGCCAATAGTAGTATCAGTTATATTGGAATTAGGGGCGATGTAGGTATAATCGCCTACCTTAACATTATATAATTTATAAATTGAATACAGTTTTACAGATTTACCAACACGGGTATTTACCTTACTATTTGCATAATAAGGGATATTTAAAAAAAATGAAAGCAGCTTCTTAATTCTGTTAACTATCATTTAACAAGTTTTTTTAAAGTTGAGTAAATATTGTATTTTTTTAAAAGCAGAATGAATTTAATTTTAAAGTGAGGAATTGTTTTAGCGTAAAAGCTATCTACTTGTTTTCTATAATATAAATCTTCTTTAAGGTCTGTTTTTGTTACTTCGATATAATCGGTTGGTGCTGAATAGAACCCTGATTCACTCTTTGAATTAGTACCGGTGTCATCAAATCCGTTATTCAGGGTTAATGACTTATACGGAAATAATGAATATCCCCCCGCAAATAACCATGATGCGTACCACTTCACCGCCCAGGTATATAATTTACCATCCCTATTCAAAATCAGTTGGTAATAATAATCGGCATGGCCCTGTATATTAAAATCGTTGATCTTCTTTTTTGAATTCAGATGTTCTAAATGCACATTGGTATCATGATCGTAATGTTTCCAGGCTCTGGCCCAGGTTCCCCAGCCCCAGCAAGATAAAATATTCAGAAAAAAGGTTTGATCACTCTGATCTTTCGTTTTCACGGGATATATATACCCACTAACATGCATTACTTTGCTCTCGGGTTCATAAAGTGTCAAAGCATCATTCATGTACTTCAGAAAGCCTACAGAAGTGATAAGATCATCCTCTAAAACGATAATTTTTCCGTGCTTATTAACAATGTCGGTAACTCCTTTAACTATTGAATTAGCCAAACCATTATTACTTGGAGATTCTATTATAATTACCTCTTTACACCACTCCTTTGTGCGGATTACATTTCTTGTTTCTTCAATTTTTTTTAGCTGAGCATCTGTGGCATCTGCTTTGGGACCGTCTGCATATATGTATAAGGTGCTTTCATCTGCCAATTCATTATTTGACAAAGCTTCAAGCGTTTTCTGTGTATGTAGCGGCCTGTTATAAACAAATAATACGATAGGAGCTAAATTCATAACTTACTTTTTATTAAAGATATAACTTTACCTATTTCCCTTCTTCCATCAAAGAGCATATAAACCGTAAAAACAATTAATAATAAATTTTTGGCAAGTAAGATATTAAAATATAAGGAAATCCATATTAATAAGGATATTACAATTTTTGGTATCCAAAAAACAAATACCTTATTTTTATTAAACTCAAGACTATTAATAAATGTGTAAAAAACTTGAAATATTAATACAAATACAATAAATGAAAACGAATAAAATTGCGCTATTGCCTTTAATGAAATAAATCCACCCATAACTATTGCTGTCACTAAAAAAAAAGCAGTTACCCACCCCGAAATCATAAATTCACGCTCCTTTTCTTTTAAAATAAGTATTGATCCCGCAGTTGATAATAATGTTTGTGTAAAAATTAGCAAACCAAAATAAGGCAGCAAAGTGGCTACCTGTAACCAACTACGCCCCCATAACAGCATTACTAAATGCTCGGGGAGAAGAATAAATAGGATAACTAAGGGATAACTTAAAAATCCTATTATACGTAAAACAAAATAGTACTCTAATTCAATATCACCGCCTTCGGCCTTTAATTTCTTCATACTCGGAAAAAGCACTGTACTAAACAGGCCGGTAATTAAACTAAGCGGTAATAACAATAATGAATAAGCTCTGTTATAAATACCAAGTTCAGAAGCACCATAAAGTTTACCAACAACCATGTTGTCTGCGTTTCGTGACCAATAATTAATGGCATTAAATCCTAACACACTAAAAACAAGTTTTTTAGTGTGTTTAAAACCTACTTTAATATAAGCCATTGGAAATATTTTAAAACCTAATCTCACCTCTTTTTCATACATTATGGCTGTGATTATGGCCGTAAAAATTTGAGGGATCACTAAAGACCAATATTTGGCTCCTAAATAGGCCATAACAATCGTAGTTAATACAGTAACAACCATACAAATGAGTGTCACCTTACCTAAAAAGCCGAACTTAAGTTGTTTAGCTAACAATGCACCTTGTGCTAAACTTAAACCACGGATCAAAAATGTAATTGATAATACAATTGTAGGATATAGTAATGAAGGATTCTTATAAAAAATTGTAATGGGATATGCCATCAGTAAAGTAATGAGGAATAAAGCCATCCCCAGCAACCAAGATAAATTGGTTAAAACGCGTTGATAAGTTCTTCCATAATCGCTACGAATTAAAGCAAATGAGAGCCCTCCATCGGAAAAGACAATTATGAATCCAGTAAATACAGTAATCAATCCAATTATTCCATAATCTTCAGGCGATAAAATCCGGGAAACAACAATAGATGAAAGAAAGCTGATCCCCTGGGCTAGATATGTATACCCACCGGAGATTAGAATATTTTTAAATAATGATCTTTTAAAACTTGGCACTTATAAAATTTAATAACGTTTATTTTATTAGTCAGTTAATTATAAAATGTGAATATTATTATAATTACCTTACTAAAAATAGCAAACAGGGAATTCGAATTATCCGGAATTTTTATGCTCATAACAAACTAATGCTTATCGAGCAATCTACATGCAAGATTTAATCTCTGTGTAAAAATCAAGATTAAATAATAACGACGGTGCTTTCAGGGCTTTTTTGATAATGTGTTTTCTTGTGGCTGATTTCTTTACCAACTTTTCTTTTAAAAGAAAATTATACAAAAAGGGATCATAAATTTTACAATTAACGATTGTACTTATCAAGAACCGATATTGATCTTCAGTTAACTCTTTTTTTAGGCAAGAAAATCCATCATAAACACTTTCTTTAACGAGTTTAAAATTTAATGCAACCGCGGTAGTAGCAAATCGACGATTAAAAAAAATCCTGTCGGACATTTCAAATTCAAAATTTTCAATAGCCATCTTTAACATGGTTGTCATATCAAACGGTGTAAGCCTTAAATTAGCACTGCAAAAGCCACCTAACTGCAAAAGTGATTTACGGCTATAGCAAACACCAGAAGGTGCCAATCCGCCTAATAAAAACGGAATCACAGCTTTTTGTCCTGCCAATACATTATTTAAACCAATGCCTCCTTCTTTCCAGTTTGAATAGAAATCACGAAACATGCTGCGCCCCCATAGTACATATTTTTCAGGAAAGTTTCTTTTTTGCAGAATATCGTAATATTTAGACAATGAATCTTCAAACAAGACATCATCTGCATGGCAATAAATCACATAATTTCCCTGAGCTTCTCGTAAACAAATGTTATGATTTTCATACATTGGCACTGTATCCGCCCTTGAAATTATTTTTACTCTCGATGAATAAGGTTCAATAATTGCGGCCGTCCCATCTTTTGATCCGTTATTACTGATTAAAACCTCGTAAGGAAATGGGAAATCCTGATTTAATGCGCATTCAATCGTTTTAAGAATTGATTTCTCTCCGTTGTAAACAGGAATAGCTATTGTAAATTTCATATGGTATTTTTTAACCCTTGTGAAACCCTTAATCCACGTAAAACGCAATCATCAGTCCAATAATACTTCCATTGGCCAAATCTACCAGCCAAAATCAGATCTCCGTATTTCGTATTATCTCCCTCCGCCCAGTTAGTCATAGGCATAAGGTCATCATTTTCGCGAGTCAAGCCATATTGTTCAAGCCACCCCAACACTATATCCTGATTTTTTACCTGTTGATGATCAAAAATTACATTTGCCCATTGCACCCATTTTGTATGATAGGTTTCAATATAATTACGGTCAAGTATCAGCCCCATTTCAAGTAACTCCTTTAAAACAGCTTCTGCAATTTCCTCGTCACTTATATTTTTCTGATTATAATTTGAAAAATAAACCTCAACCTGAATTCCTGTTTTTCCTTTCGGCGCATTATTCGGCGAAAGCAGCTCAGTACAGTTTATACGCGTGCTATACTTATCTTCATCGTAAACGTATATCCAATTTTCAGGACGCGCTGTTTCATGATTCGCTACAACATTTACCAAAAGTACTGATGAGCAATTTAAAGCCTCAGCTGCTTGTTTTACATAGTCCGGAGCATTACTTTTCTGTATCAGAACAGGCAAGGGAATCGTATTTATCAATTTATCATATTCAACATTTTCGCCATTTTGGAATGATAGCTGTTTTGTATCAAAATTTATATGAGAAAGTTCATAATTAAGCTTTATGTTGGAGCCCTGTAAAAGCTTATCCGCAAAGGACATATATCCACCAGTTGCAGGATACCTCACTTTTTTAACATAATGTGTTTCCTCTTTTAACGGGCCTAAGTAACCTTCTTTAACTTGATCAATCTCTGGAAAAAAAACACGCTTACCTACCCATTGGGTACTTAATTGCTGAGGTTCAGTAGTCCAATATTTTCTGGTATAGGCTGCAGGAAAGGTATCGGCAAATGTATTTCCAAAAGAATACTCAAGCCATTCCTGGTAATTTTTTGGAATAAAATCATCCGTATAAAAAGCGCGTGCACTTAAGAAAGCTTCCAAACATTTATCACGCAGGGGTTGCGGCACCGCATACAAATTGCTTTGTGCAGGATGTGGAATCCAGCTTCCCTTGTAATAGTTTATTGTTTTAACCGGGTACTCCAACACATTTCCTTTCACACTTTCCTTAAAAAGCGTTTTTACATATTCATTATCCGTAAAAGATACATGGGGGCCCTCATCCCAGGTAAAACCATTTATATATTCAGAATGAACATGTCCGGTAGCGTGATTGTTCTTTTCATAAATAACACATTGGTTGTGTCCAATATGATACGATGAACTTAAACCCGATAAGCCAGCCCCTAAAATTGTGATCATGTTATGAATTTATATATTTTCTAATCACATCAGCCATATAATCGTAGTGCTCCGCATCAAGTCCAGGCCAAACTCCTAACCAGAATGATTGGTTCATGATAATATCGGTATTGGTTAAATCGCCAACTACACGGTGCTGTACCCCGGTATAAGCAGGCTGTCTCAACAAGTTACCGGCAAATAATAATCGTGTGCCTATTTTATTTTCTTCCAAATGCTGAACAAGCATATGCCTATCAGCAGCATCTCCTTCCCTTAATGTCATCAAAAAACCGAACCATGATGGGTTACTGTTGGGGGTAGGTTCGGGGAGTATAAAAATCTCTTCAAATTCTTTCATCCTATCGTACAACAACTGATAGTTTTGCCTTCGTTTTTCAACAAAGCGCTCTATTTTAGCAAATTGAGAAACACCTAAGGCTGCCTGCATATCAGTTACTTTCAAGTTAAACCCTATGTGGGAATAGGTATATTTATGATCATACCCATATGGTAATGATCCTAATTGCTGAGAGAATCTACAACCGCATGTATTGTCTTTCCCTGGTTCGCAATAGCAATCACGCCCCCAATCCCTGAAGCTTTCCGCGATTTTACTTAACTCTGGGTTGTTGACGATAACGGCACCCCCTTCGCCCATGGTGATATGGTGGGCCGGATAAAATGAAAAAGTTGAAATATCACCGTATGTACCGGTTTTTTTATCCTTATAAGTTGCTCCTAATGAATCGCAATCATCCTCAACAACCCAAAGGCTATATTTTTTTGCAACACGCATTACCTCATCAAGATTAAAAGGATTACCCAAGGAATGGGCAATCATGATTGCTTTGGTTTTAGGTGACACCGCAGCCTCAATTAAATCGGCCTGTACGTTATGAGTAGCCACATCAACATCAACAAAAACAGGAATTGCGCCAAATTGTACTATAGGATTTACGGTTGTAGGGAAGCCCGCAGCTACCGTTATTACCTCATCTCCGGGTTTAATGGCCCTATCACCCAATTTGGGGGATGTAAGTGTATAGAATGCAACCAGGTTAGCAGATGAACCTGAATTGACCAAAAGTGCTTTGCTTGCACCAAAATATTGGGCAAAATCATATTCGAATTTGTTAGCAAAGCGTCCAGCTGTAAGCCATCCATCAGCAACAGATTCCATACATAACAGCAAATCATCTTCCTCGATTATTTTACCTGTTACCGGTATATAATTTGTTCCAGGAATGCTTTTCTTGAAGGTTTTAAGTTCGAATTCTTTATTATTTATTGTAATCATAATGCAATGATTTTTCTCTATTTATTGTTTCTATTAATCCTTCTTTTAAGTTATACTGTGGCCTCCACCCAAGACTGTGTAACAGGCTAATATCAGCGACTGAGTACATAATTTCACCGGCTCTTAAAGGCATAGCATCAAAATTCAATGCGGTATCATTATCGCCTATAAGCTCTCTTATTTGTTGCGTCAAACTCCTTAATGAAAATCCTTCTCCTGAACCTAAAGGAACTCGAATATAATTGGGTAGATCATTAATTTTATTTATCAACGTAAGATAAGCTGATATAACATCTTCGATATATATAAAATCCCTGATCTGAGTACCTGGTGATAGGTCAATTGATTCATCTCCATTCAAAATTTTAGATATTACAAAAGATACAAATTTGGATGTATCATCACCTGGTCCATAAAAATATTGAAGTTCAAGATCTATAACTTTAAATAGACCATGGTTTAATTTCAAAACATCAGAAAATTGCTTTTTTGATAATGCATATACATTTAAATCGGCTGGTAAAGCTGTACTGGCGTTAAAAAAATATTTAACTCCATATTTAATACAATTTTCAAGCAACTTAACAGGAAAGAAAAGATTTGCGTCATATATGCTGCTCAAAGTTTCTCCTTTACGGCCATAAGAGGTCGCTGTATGAATTACGCAACTAATATCATTACCCTCGAAAACACTTTTGTAGTCAATATTTTCAATATCAAAAACCAATACTTCGTTTAACAGATGTTTGATGCGTTTTAAGTCTGATGATTCCCTTTTTAGTATAATAATTTTATAACCCTTACTAATAAGAGCATTAACTAGGCTACTGCCAAGGTAACCAGTTGCCCCTGTTATCAAGATATTGTTTATACCGACCATGCTATTTGTTTTTCTACAGCTTTCTTTGAATATTGGATTATTTGATTAGTTCTTTTCTCTAACATATTTAATCCTTCAAGATCGTCCTTATAACCTAAAACCGTAAAAGCTACAGTTTCTGCAAAAGAAAGCACTGGTTTCCATTGAAGACGATTCACAGCCTTAGATATATCCAATTTTAACAACGTTGCCTCGTGTGGTTTAACATCCAAATCAGGTATTATATACCCTCCAATGCTATCAATAAGCAACATTTGATCAATCAACTCTTTTACCGCGTAATTGGCTGTATCTTCAGGTCCAAAATTCCAGCCACCAACATACGTGGCACCCTTTAAGTATAAAGCGGCACCTAAATTTAGATATCCGCTCAACGGTTCTAGCACATGTTGCCATGGTCTTGTTGCATAAGGATTACGTACAAGTAGTTTCTCGCCTTTTTTTACTGCCCTGAAATAATCCGGCACTATTCTGTTCTCTGCCCAATCGCCGCCGCCTATAACGTTTCCGGCCCGAGCCGATGCTATTAAACAAGAGCCTTCTGTTTTAAAAAATGAATTTAAATAAGACGATGTTATTAATTCTGAGCAACCTTTTGATGCACTATAGGGATCCTTACCACCCATCGGGTCATTCTCCCGGTATCCCCAAATCCACTCTCTGTTATCGTAACATTTATCACTGGTAACATTAACCGCAACTTTAACAGAAGGCGTTTTTCTTACTGCTTCAAAAAAATTCACTGTACCCATTAAATTAGTTTCAAACGTACCTGCAGGGTCATCATAAGAAAGTAGAACCAGGGGTTGGGCAGCTAAATGAAATGCTATATCGGGCTGAATTTCTGCAAAATAAGACAACAGTTTTTCGCCATCTCTTACATCTCCAACTTTGTGATTAATTTCATTTTCCAAACCACAGGTTACAAAATTATCCATGGAAGAATATGGATCAAGTGCATACCCATAAACATCTGCACCTAATTCCTTAAGCCATATGGCTAACCATGACCCTTTAAATCCGGTATGGCCCGTTAATAATACTTTTTTTCCTTTATAGCAATTCCAAAAACTCATTATGGATTATATTAAATCTTAAAATTATTCCTGATTAAACCTGCTTACCAGGTTTTCCACCTTGCTTTACCAAGCTGCCAATCTTCTTCTAATTCATGTTTATCTCTCAATGTATCCATTGGCTTCCAAAAGCCCTGATGTTTATAGGCCAACATTTGGCCATCAGAAGCTATTTTTTCCATCGGATCACGTTCCCATATTGTACTGTCGTTATCTATATAATTAAATACATCGGGCTCGCAAACAAAAAAGCCACCGTTTATCCAGGAACCATCACCTTTAGGTTTTTCCATAAAAGAGGTCACAGAATTATCTTCAGAGATATTTAATGCTCCAAATCTACCTGATGGTTGCACTGAGGTAACTGTACAAAACTTATTTGCTTTTTTATGGGCTTCAAGCAATTGAGTTATATTAACATCTCCTACTCCATCACCATAAGTTAACATGAATGTCTCGTTACCAACGTGCTTTTGTACCCTTTTGATCCGGCCGCCTGTCATTGATTCATTACCGGTATCAACCAGGGTAATTTTCCATGGTTCTGCCTGTGAATCATGTATTTTAATTGAATTATCAGATAAATCAATAGTAACATCAGATTTGTGCAGGAAATAATTTGCGAAGTATTCCTTAATAACATATCCTTTGTAACCAAGACATACTATAAATTCATTAAAGCCATAACTCGAATAGATTTTCATAATATGCCATAAAATTGGCATTCCTCCTATTTCCACCATGGGTTTAGGTTTTAATACTGTTTCTTCGGATAATCTGGTGCCTAAGCCACCGGCTAATAATACAACTTTCATGTATCGATTTTTATTTGTTTAATTTGTTACCAAAACTTTTACGTTATTACTTATTGGATAGCTGCAACAAAGCAAATATTCGTCTTCCGATAATTCATCTTTTTTCGATACACCGATCATCTTTGCCGCTCCGGATAGTAATTTAGCTTTACATACCAGGCAATTCCCGGTTTGGCAGGAATAAGTAAGATCTAATAAAGAATCAAGGCCTGCTTCAAGAATACTTTTGCCTTTTACAACTTCGACGTTATAAGTAGTATTATCAAAAACAACTTCTACATTTTGTGTTGTTATTGATTCAAATTCCTTAGGATCCTTTACAGTTTCAAAATCTTCAGTGTAAATATTCTCTTCCGGTATTTCCAAAACAGACAACTGGTTCTTTACAGATTCTTTAAGCCCAACAGGGCCACATATGTAATGTATTGTTTTATCCTTTGGTTTCTCCTGTTTCATGATTGATAAAACCTTTTTTGGATTTATCCTTCCTTCAATAACCCCGGGATTATTAGCGCTTATAAAAAGTTGCGAATGAAAGTGAAATACTGAGAAATTTTTAAATTTTGACTGGAGTAGTTCGATCTGGTCAGAAAAAATAACGCTTTCAGAATTTTTGTTTCCGTATACCAATGTAATATGATCACAAACTTCATTGTGCAATGCAAATTTAGCTATTGATAAAAGTGGCGTTATACCACTTCCGGCACCCCATAGTACTAAATGCGCTTCGGGCAAAGCTGGTATTTTACTTAAAGTAAAATCACCTAATGGTTCCATTACCTCTACAATGTCACCAACAGCTACCCGGTCATTAATATGGTTTGAAATTATCCCTCCGGGTACCCGCTTTATTGTAACTTCAATGTTAGGGTCAATGCCGGGAGCCGAAGAAAAAGAATAGGGGCGTATATACCTACGGCTATTTATTCTAAAAATTAATGTTAAATATTGCCCGGAAAGATATTTAATTTTCTTTAGGCCAGGTTGTTTAAAACAAATAGTAACAGTATCAATTGTTTCTTTTCTGACTTCTACAACTTTTAATGTATAAGTAATCATAATTAAACCTAAAATATTGTTAAAATTCTATTCACTACAGTCACAGTATTCACAATTATAATTAAAATAATCCTAATAATTATACAAATTCACTGAAAATTTGTTCGCAAAAAAATGATTTTAATGAAATAATTTTAATTTATTTCACTTTTCATTTTTTGAATAACTTAGAAAACCAGCTGGTTTCCACTTCCTCACTATAGCTGCCGTAACCATAACCGTAGCCATAACCATACCCATAACCCTGATAACCACCATCATTAGCCTTAATATCATTTACAACTAAATATGGTTTTCTAATTTTACCGGTGCTCTTTAACTCGTTTACAATACCCAGTTGCGATTTAAATGTGTAATTCTGTCTAACGATATACATTACAGAGTCTGCATACTTCTCAACGATCAGGGCATCTGAAACTAATCCGATAGGTGCCGTATCCATGATTATATAATCAAATTGCTGCTTCAATTCAGCCATCATTACATCTACCTTTTCATTAAGAAGTAACTCAGAAGGGTTTGGCGGAATAGGACCTGAAGATATTAGATAACAATTTTCATGCATCCAAAGAGGTTTAATTATACTGCTAATATCCGATTGCTCTCCTATAATGTAATTGGTAAAACCTAATTGATTATCCATACCAACACTACTTGATAGTTTTGGCTTTCTCAGATCCAACTCCATAAATAAGATCTTTTTCCCCATTAATGCCAATGATAAACCAAGATTCAAACTAATGAATGATTTGCCTTCGCCACTCATGCTGGAGGTTATAATAATTACGTTAGATTTATTTGGAGTTAATAAAAACTGCAGGTTTGTACGCAAACTCCGGAATTGTTCTGAAATTATCGATCTGGAGCTAGTAGCTACAACAATGGAATCGCCTGAGGTATTATGGCTAATTTCGGCTAAAATTGAAATATCACTTTCCTTTAAAATATCGGCCTTCGAAATTATTTTAACATTTAACAGTTCTTGAATACTGATGATTAAGAATGGTATAAGTATACCAATCACAATTCCTATAATATATATATTATTTCTATTAGGCTCAGACGGGGCAAACTCACTTTTAGCATTATCAATTATCCTTGTTGTTGAAATTGTTGATGTTTTAGAGATAGCGGTTTCTTCTCTTTTTTGTAACAAGTACAAGTATAATTGTTGCTTAACTGTTTGTTGTCTTGAATAATCCAGAAAAATCCGTTCTTTTCCCGGAACAGTTTTGATCTGTCCTTTGAAATTATTATTCTGAGCTACCAATTGCTGTTTATTGAGCTCCAGGCCTCTTTTATAAGTATAGAAGCTTTTTAAAAGATTCGCTCTGGCATTATCAATCTGCAGGTCTAAGTTCTTTATATATGGGTTATCATTAGTATATGATAAACTCTGTTTATCCCGCTCAACAAGAAGAGTGTTATAAGCTTGGAGTGAGTAAGCAAAAACCGGATCTTGAATACTCAATGAGCTTGGTAAGCTTTTCTTTAAATCCGAGCTTTTAATATACGTTTCAACCTGGTCTAAAACCCCTAATTGAGCATTTACAGTATTCAGTTTGTCGAAATAATCTACAGAGCTTGATATCAGAGCTTGTGATTGTCCATCAATATCGGCAATGTTATTGTTTATTTTAAACTTCTCCAATTGACCTTCAACTCCGCCTAATTCTTTTCCAACAATATTAAGCCTGTCATTTATAAAAACTAATGTACTATCCGCAATGCTTATCTTATTTTCCAAGTTTTCTTTTAAATACAGATTCATTAATGTTTGAAGTATAACCTCTCCTTTCTTAGGATTAGGGTACTTTAACGATAAATCTATTGTTGTAACTTTTTTATCTGATAATTCAGCTTTGAAATTTTTAGATAAATTTTCAATTTTTGAGTCTTTAGAAACTATGTTTACTTTATACTTAGCTCCGGGTATAAGTTTATTTTTATTTTGATTAAACACTAAGTCATATTGACTGAGTTTTATAACGGTACCAAATGATACGTCATTCATATCAATATCCTCTGCACTGTTTGTTATTCTAAACTTGCTATTGTTAAGAATAACAAGCTCAAATTCCCTGCTTATGATAGTATCTTTTTTGTCAACAACGGTTAGATCAAATGGGGCCTCATCAAACAGTTCTTTCTTGCTTAATGTTCCCTGTTTGTAAATAATTTGATCCAGCTTTAGTTGATCGACAACTTGCTTCATCAAGCTTCGGGATTGTAAAATCTGTATCTCATTATCGGCATTACTCTTTGTGTCAAGCAATGAGGACAGATCAACCATTCCATTTGAACCGCTCGAAGAAGAAAGTGAATTGGTTTTGTTGTCTTCAACAAGAACTTTACTAAATATTTTATAGGATGGGGCTGTGTACTTTAGATAAAAAAAAGCAGCAAATAAACAGAGCACTATACTTATTAAAAACAAATACCACCTACGTCTAACTTTGGCTATTATTGATTTTAGATCAACGCCTTCTTTTGAAGATAAATTTTGGTTACTAGAAGCTTGATTCATATTTATTACTTAATCCGGGTAATTATGATAGCAATGAAAGAAAGGAACGAACCTATAATTGTTATAGTTCTTAATGACGCGGCATCGGCGGCGGCTATCTTTGTTTTAGCTGGTTCAACATATAGGTAGTCATTTTGTTTAAGGTAGTAATAAGGGGATTTCAACACAGCGCTCTTTGATAAATCCAAGCGATGCGCTTCTTTGGACCCGTCCTGGTTCATTCTTATCAATAAAACATTTTCACGCTTTCCATATATCGTTAAGTCACCTGCCATACCCAAAGCGTCAAGTATGGTTACTTTTTCGTTAGGGACAATGTACGTTGATGGTTTGGTAACTTCTCCAGCTATTGTTATCTTAAAATTTGTGATTCTCAACGATACCGAAGGATCTTTAAAAAATGTTTTTGATTTCTCTTCGATCAATTCCCTCGCCTGGGAGGTAGTTAACCCCACCACTTTTATTTTACCAAGTATCGGTAAATCTATAATACCTTCTTTATTTACCAAATACCCGTTTGAGGTCTGAGTAGCTGCGTTATTACCCCCACCAACCGGAGTACTACCGGCAAGCGCAAGATTACCTGCATTAATTATTTGAGTAGCATTGGGGTCTAATGTCAGGATAGTTACATTAAGAATATCATCAATCTGAATCAATGGTTCTACATAGTTAACTTTAGCTATATTAACCGTTTTGGCAGTATCTGAAAGATCATCGAAATACTTAATTTGCTTTTTAGATGAGCATGAAAACATTGTCAAGAGACCTAAAATTAAAAATGGCCCTAAAAATATTTTATACATGTTGAACATTTATTTGAAATTGGGTTATAGAGATCATGATTAAAGTTTTGAAAAAATTAAACGTATGCAATTTGAAAGCGATAATTAATGTTATAATTTTACAATTATTTCAACAAACATAGATTATTTTTATAAAATAAGAAAGTTTTGTTTGCATATATTAAATAATCATTAGTTAAAAACTACTAACAGCGCTGTGGCAGCCTTTGTTTTGATTTTAATAAAACTACTTGGTGCACTAAGATTAGTTACGTAACCATCTGATTTAAATACGCCATTATCATCTACAAATGCTCCATTAATATTGGTACCCGAAGTACTTGACAACGAGGGGCCATTTAGCTGATAGATTGTTGTAGAATTTATAACGTCCTTATTATTTATGGTAAGCGAAACATCATTTTTATCATCTTTATTAACTATCAATATTCCATTTTTTCCATCTTTTCTTGTAAAGGAAAAAGCATCAATATTTGCATTTGTACTTTGCAAATCTGTCTTTAAAAATTGCTTAACTGCGGCTTGATGAAACAATAGCATCGCATAATACAGAGGTCTGGCAACGTTCTTTTTATCAACTGTATTTATGGGCGAATAGACATATACTGCTTTTTCTGCTCCGGTATGGAAATTAACCCCTGCAATTCCCTGCTGCGCTAAATAAAACAAAAATTCAGACCCCCACAATGAAGATCCAAAAGCATTGCTAATTCCGGGTTGCCCCCCATGATAAACTGAGTTGCATTCAGAAAAGCGAAATAACACTTTATTATGGACATTTACAGCTGGTTTAAGATATGCGATTATATCATGTAAAAACTGGTCAAAGGTCATCAATTTATTCATGGTAACACTTGTGCTACCTGCCGGCCCCATTCTATAATAATGGAATGAAAATAGATTTATGTTATTATTTGTATTATTTAAAAATTGCTTGCACCAGTTTCCGTCATTAGCTTCTGGACCTGAAATTACTATGCCAGGCACTGAGTTTCTTAAACTATTTGAAAAGTCTGTGAACTCACCTTGAAAAACATTGTAACTATAACTGGCCTTTCTTAAGTTATTTAAACTAAAATATTCAGGTTCATTTCCTATTGCAAAACTATGTATCAGATTACCTGATTTACTTAATACATAGTTTGCTTCTTGTACATCACTCGTTGGATCCAATTTACCTAAATTAAGTCCCCAAATAGTTTTCCAGCCAACCATTTTATTGAATGCAAGAACCCGATCAACATCATTGGAGTAAACAGTGTCTCGATTAGATGAATTTCTTCTATTTTTTGACCAAAAAATTTTGTCAACCGTAGCCCCTCCAATTCTGATTAATCCACCTCCCAGGTTTTTATAAAGATTAATAAAAGAAGTGTTTGACGTGTTAAAGTAAGTTGTATCTGTTAATATCAATTTTTCAAAACTAAAGCCTAAAAAGTCATCGGGTACTACCGGACTAATAATATCTCCATATAATTTAAGATTAACCGCAATAACAGGATTGGTACCGGTTGAATCAGGCAAATTAACATGGTTAGGCACAGTGACTTCATAAACGTTATCAGGTATTTTTTCTTCCTTTTTGCAAGAAAAAATGATTAATGACAAAACCAAAAGAGTAAAGTTTAGGGGTATTAATTTTTTCATAAAATTTTTGACCCAAAATACTACTTTTTTGTTAAGTATTTGTTTTGTACATTTTATGCTTGCCCCATAGTTCCGCCAAAATTCATTGGAAATCCAGAAGGTTCTTGCTGAACCTTAATACGTCCATTAATCGATTCAAATTTTTCCAGATTGTCTTCCAACGCGGTTAACAAACGTTTAGCATGTTCCGGGGTTAAAATAACCCGTGATTTTACCTTTGCTTTAGGTATTCCGGGCATTACTCTGATAAAATCAAGTACAAACTCTGAGCTTGAGTGCGTAATTATCGCCAGATTTGAATAAATTCCTTCCGCTATTTCTTCGGAAAGTTCAATATTCAGTTGATTTTCATTTTGTTCTTCCATTTCACTAAAATAATAAAGCCATTCATTTGTCAAAAGGCTTTCCAATAATAACAAATATTGTTCAACCTTATGTATAAATGCTTCATCGTAAGCAACGAAACTCTAAAACCATCCTGTTTATGTTTTGTTTTACCTTTTTTAAAAAAAATTTCTATCATCCGGTTATTTTTTTGGTCATAAAACAAAAAAGCCCCCCGGTTTACGGAGGGCTTTGATAAATATCGCAGATAAATTACGCTTCTATTTCTTCGGCTTTTGAAGCCATTAAGCGATCAAATTCTTCCTGTGAACCTACACGGATATTTTCGTATTCGCGTAAGCCTGTACCAGAAGGAATCAAGTGACCAACAATAACGTTTTCTTTCAAGCCAAGCATTAAGTCTTTTTTACCTGCTATAGCAGCTTCATTCAGAACCTTGGTAGTTTCTTGGAATGATGCAGCTGAGATAAACGACTTGGTGCCTAATGATGCCCTGGTAATACCTTGCAGTATCGGACTTGAAGTTGCAGGGATAGCATCACGAACTTCAACCAACCTCAGATCCCTACGTTTTAGAACAGAGTTCTCATCACGCAGCTTTCTTAATGAAACTATCTGACCAGCTTTTAATGTAGTTGAATCACCTGGCTCAACAACAACCTTTTTGTCAAATATCTCATCGTTCTCGGTCATGAAATCCCAGCTATCAACAGCTTCGCGTTCCAGGAAGCGGGTGTCACCGGCATCTTCAATCTGTACTTTCTGCATCATCTGGTGAACAATAACCTCAAAGTGCTTATCGTTGATCTTCACACCCTGCAAACGGTAAACCTCTTGTATACCATTTACCAGGTATTCCTGTACCGCAGCCGGGCCTTTAATAGCCAGGATATCAGCAGGAGATATAGAACCATCAGATAATGGCATACCGGCTTTCACAAAGTCGTTATCCTGTACAAGGATGTGTTTTGACAATGGAACAAGGTATTTTTTAACCTGGCCGTCTTTTGATTCGATAGTGATCTCACGATTACCGCGTTTAACGCCACCTAAGGTTACCACACCGTCAATCTCTGTTACTACAGCAGGATTTGATGGGTTACGTGCTTCAAATAACTCAGTTACACGTGGTAAACCACCGGTGATGTCGCGGGTTTTACCAGTTGAACGAGGAATTTTAGCAATAACCTGTCCTGTTTGTAGTTTTTCGCCTTCTTCAACAGCAATGTGTGCACCTACAGGAATGTTATATCCTTTTATTACGTTACCTTTTGTATCAGTAATCTGAATAACAGGGTTTTTTGTCTTATCCCTGGTATCGATAATTACCTTTTCACGGTGACCTGTTTGCTCATCAGATTCTTCACGGAAAGTGATACCATCCAATACAGCTTCAAATTGAGTTAAACCTGCAAATTCAGATATAATCACCGCGTTATACGGATCCCATGAACAGATACGGTCGCCACGGGTAATTTTGCTGCCATCTTTTACATACAGGTATGAACCGTATGGAATGTTATTGGTAACAATTACCTTGTTGCTTCCTTCTTCAACAATGCGGAACTCACCAGAACGGCCTAATACCACATCTACATCGCCCTCTTCGGTTTTGTATTGAACGGTACGTACGTTTTCAAATTCAATGATACCATCAAACCTTGCGTTGATCTGTGATTCAGCAGCAATGTTTGAGGCGGTACCACCCACGTGGAATGTACGTAATGTTAACTGTGTACCCGGCTCACCGATTGACTGTGCTGCAATTACACCAACAGCCTCACCTTTTTGCACGCGTTTACCGCTGGCAAGGTTACGACCATAGCATAATGCACAAACACCACGCTTGCTTTCGCAGGTTAACACCGAGCGTATTTCGATACCCTCTAATGGAGAGTTTTCAATCTTTTTACCTACTTCTTCAGTAATGTCCTGACCAGCTAATGCCAACAGTTCGTTGGTGATAGGGTCATGTACATCATGTAAAGTAGTACGGCCTAAGATACGGTCATACAATGGCTCAACAATATCCTCGTTATCTTTCAGCGCGGTTGTGTAGATACCTCTTAAAGTACCGCAATCAACTTCACCAACGATCATATCCTGGGCAACGTCATGCAACCTACGGGTTAAGTAACCCGCATCGGCTGTTTTCAACGCCGTATCCGCCAAACCTTTACGGGCACCGTGAGTGGAGATAAAGTACTCCAATACTGATAAACCTTCTTTAAAGTTCGAAAGGATCGGGTTTTCAATGATCTCACCACCTGAACCTGATTTTTGAGGCTTAGCCATCAAACCACGCATACCTGCAAGCTGACGGATCTGCTCTTTTGAACCACGGGCACCTGAATCAAGCATCATGTACACCGAGTTAAAGCCTTGATTATCGTTGCTCAGGATGTCCATTACATTCGCTGTTAAGCGGTTGTTGATACGTGTCCAGATATCGATGATCTGATTGTAACGCTCGTTGTTGGTAATGAAACCCATGTTGTAGTTACCCATAACCTCTTCAACTTGTTTAGAAGCTGTTTCGATCAGTGTAACTTTTTCAGCAGGAATATTAATATCCTTCAGGTTAAATGATAAGCCACCTTGGAATGCCATTTTGAAACCTAACTCCTTAATATCATCAAGGAACTGAGCTGCACGGGCCATACCGGTAATTTTTACCACCTCGCCAATAATATCACGCAGTGATTTTTTGGTAAGCAGTTCATTAATATAACCTACTTCAACCGGTACGTGCTCATTAAATAACACACGGCCTACAGTAGTATCAATAATCTTGCTTACAATGCTGCCATCTTTTTCTTTGATCAAACCTTTAACCTTGATAAAGGCATGCAGATCGATCATTCGCTCGTTGTAAGCAATAATTACTTCTTCAGAAGAATAGAAAGTTAAGCCTTCGCCTTTTACAACACGGCCTGCATCAGTTTTACGGCCTTTGGTTATGTAGTACAAACCAAGCACCATGTCCTGTGATGGTACAGTAATAGGTGTACCGTTAGCAGGGTTAAGAATGTTGTGTGATGCAAGCATCAAAATTTGGGCTTCCAAAATTGCCGCGTTACCTAGTGGTACGTGAACGGCCATCTGGTCACCGTCAAAATCCGCGTTGAAGGCCGTACAGGTTAATGGGTGCAATTGGATCGCTTTACCTTCAACCAGTTTTGGTTGGAACGACTGGATACCTAATCTGTGCAGCGTAGGCGCACGGTTTAGTAATACAGGGTGTCCTTTCAATACGTTTTCCAGAATATCCCAAACTAATGGGTCTTTACGGTCAACTATCTTTTTGGCAGATTTTACTGTTTTAACCACACCACGCTCAATCATTTTGCGGATGATAAATGGTTTAAACAGCTCGGCAGCCATATCTTTTGGTAAACCGCATTCGTGTAATTTAAGGTTTGGACCTACAACAATTACCGAACGGGCGGAATAATCCACACGTTTACCTAATAAGTTTTGACGGAAACGGCCTTGTTTACCTTTCAGGATGTCTGAAAGTGATTTCAGGGCACGGTTACCTTCGGTTTTTACCGCATTTACTTTACGTGAGTTATCGAATAACGAGTCAACAGCTTCCTGTAACATACGTTTTTCGTTACGTAATATAACTTCCGGTGCTTTGATCTCGATCAAACGTTTTAAACGGTTGTTACGGATAATTACACGACGGTAAAGGTCATTCAAATCCGAAGTAGCGAAACGGCCACCTTCCAGTGGTACCAACGGACGCAATTCAGGCGGGATAACCGGAACGATCTTAACGATCATCCACTCAGGATTATTCTCGATACGAGTTTTAGCATCACGGAAAGCCTCAACAACCTGTAAACGTTTTAAAGCTTCGTTTTTACGTTGTTGTGAAGTTTCGTTTGCTGCCTGATGACGCAGGCTGAATGATAATTCATCCAGGTCAAGGCGTTTTAATAACTCTTCAAGAGCCTCTGCACCCATTTTAGCCACAAATTTTTGTGGATCCTTGTCATCAAGGTACTGGTTTTCTTTTGGAAGCGTATCTAACACGTCAAGATATTCCTCTTCAGTAAGAAAATCCATTTTATTGATACCATCAGCTTCTTTGATACCCGGTTGGATAACTACATAACGCTCGTAGTATATGATCAGGTCGAGCCTTTTTGTTGGTAAGCCTAAAAGGTAACCAATTTTGTTTGGTAATGAACGGAAGTACCAGATATGAGCAACAGGAACTACAAGGTTAATGTGGCCCATGCGCTCACGGCGTACTTTCTTTTCGGTTACTTCAACACCGCAACGGTCGCACACGATACCTTTGTAACGGATACGTTTGTATTTACCGCAATGGCACTCATAATCTTTAACCGGACCAAAAATACGTTCGCAGAATAAACCATCGCGCTCAGGTTTATAGGTCCTGTAGTTGATGGTTTCTGGTTTTAAAACCTCACCGCTTGAACGTTCCAGGATGGACTCAGGAGAGGCCAGGCTGATCGTAATTGTGGTGAAATTACTTTTGATTTTATTATCCTTTTTGTAAGACATAGTCTCCTTGTTTTTTTAAGTTGAGGTAAAAGGGAAAAGGTGAAAGGCAAAAGGTATTTGACTTGCGTCCTTAAACCTTTCACCTTTAGCCTTTAAGCTTTAACCTTATTCTAATGTGATATCTAAACCTAAACCTCTTAACTCATGAACCAATACGTTGAATGATTCAGGAACTGATGGAGTTGGCAGGTTTTCACCTTTAACAATAGCCTCGTAAGTTTTGGCACGGCCGATAACATCATCCGATTTAACGGTTAATATTTCCTGCAGTATGTTTGATGCACCGAATGCTTCGAGTGCCCAAACTTCCATCTCACCAAAACGCTGACCACCAAACTGAGCTTTACCACCCAATGGTTGTTGTGTAATTAATGAGTATGGCCCGATAGAACGTGCGTGCATCTTATCATCAACCATGTGACCTAATTTCAGCATGTATATAATACCTACTGTAGTTTGCTGGTCAAAACGGTCGCCTGTTAAGCCATTGTATAAATAGGTACGGCCTGATTCTGGTAAGTTTGCCTTTTTAACCCACTCTTCCACTTCTTCATGGCTTGCACCATCAAAAATCGGGGTAGCGAATTTAATACCAAGCTCTTTACCGGCCCAGCCTAATACGGTTTCATAGATCTGACCTAAGTTCATACGTGAAGGTACACCCAGTGGGTTCAACACAATATCAACCGGTGTTCCATCCTCAAGGAAAGGCATATCCTCGTCACGTACAATACGTGCAACGATACCTTTGTTACCGTGACGACCGGCCATTTTATCACCTACTTTAAGCTTACGCTTTTTAGCGATGTAAACTTTAGCCATTTGTACGATACCTGATGGCAGCTCATCACCTACACTGATAGCGAATTTATCACGACGATAAGCACCTAATTCCTCATTAACTTTGATGTTGTAGTTATGAAGCAAAAGCTTGATCTGATCGTTTTTATCATCATCAGTTGTCCATTTAGTTGGGTTAATGTTTTCGTAACTAAGCTCAACTAAAATTTTCTGGGTGAATTTTACACCTTTTGGTACTAAAAGCTCTTTGTAAATGTTGTAAACACCTTGTGATGTTTTACCATTCACGATCTCAAATAACTTTTCGATCAAAGTATTTTTAAGTTCTTTTACAGCTCTTTCGTGTTTAATATCCAGTTTCTCCAACTGTGCTTTTTCTTCGGCCTTAGAGGTCTTTTTAGCACGGCTGAACAATTTGGTATCAATAACAACACCTGCAATAGATGGTGGAGTTTTCAATGACGCATCTTTAACGTCACCTGCTTTATCACCAAATATGGCACGTAACAGTTTTTCTTCCGGTGATGGGTCTGATTCACCTTTTGGAGTGATCTTACCGATCAGGATGTCGCCTTCTTTAACCTCGGCGCCTACACGGATAATACCGTCTTCGTCAAGATCTTTGGTAGCTTCTTCTGATACGTTAGGGATATCTGGTGTCAATTCCTCTTCACCACGTTTGGTATCACGTACTTCCAATTCAAACTCTTCAACGTGAAGTGAAGTGAAAATATCCTGTGAAACCACACGCTCAGATATTACGATCGCATCCTCAAAGTTATATCCCTGCCAAGGCATGAACGCCACTTTTAAGTTACGGCCTAATGCAAGCTCGCCATTCTGAGTAGCATAACCTTCGCAAAGAACTTCACCTTTTGATACTCTTTGGCCTTTTTTAACAATCGGCTTCAGGTTCATGGTGGTGCTTTGGTTGGTTTTCTTGAATTTGGTTAAACGATAGCTTTTTGAATCACCATCAAATGAAACCAAACGGTCAAGCTCATCACGGTCATATTTAATACGGATCTCGTTGGCATCAACATACTCCACTACACCATCGCCTTCGGCGTTGATCAGTGTACGTGAATCTTTTGCCACACGTCCTTCCAGTCCGGTTCCAACAATTGGCGCTTCAGGGCGTAACAATGGTACAGCCTGGCGTTGCATGTTTGATCCCATCAATGCACGGTTAGCATCATCATGTTCCAGGAACGGAATCAACGAAGCCGCGATAGAAGTGATCTGGTTTGGAGCGATGTCCATTAAATCAAGTTTCTCCGGATCAATGATCGGGAAGTCACCTTCAAAACGTGCTTTTACTTTTGGCAATGCAAACACACCTTTATCATCATAATGGGCATTAGCCTGACCAATTGTTTTACCGTCTTCATCTTCTGCAGATAAATAGATAACCGGCTCATCAACCTGTACTTTACCTTCAACCACACGTTTGTACGGTGTTTCGATAAAGCCTAAGTTGTTGATCTTGGCGTGTACGCAAAGTGATGATATCAAACCAATGTTCGGTCCTTCCGGAGTTTCAATGGTACATAACCTACCGTAGTGGGTGTAGTGTACGTCACGAACCTCGAAACCAGCACGCTCACGTGACAGACCACCGGGCCCAAGGGCTGACAGACGACGCTTGTGCGTGATCTCTGCCAGTGGATTGGTTTGGTCCATAAACTGTGATAACTGGTTTGTTCCGAAGAACGAGTTGATCACTGATGATAATGTACGTGCGTTGATCAGGTCGGTTGGAGTAAACACCTCGTTATCACGGATGTTCATACGCTCACGTATCGTACGTGCCATACGTGCCAAACCAACACCAAACTGAGCATATAACTGCTCACCCACTGTACGAACACGACGGTTTGACAAGTGGTCAATATCATCCACCTCAGCTTTAGAGTTGATCAGTTTGATCAGGTACTTCACAATGGCAATAATATCCTGCTTGGTTAATACCTTTGTTTCATCAGAGGTATTCAATTTCAACTTACGGTTGATGCGGTAGCGGCCCACATCACCCAAATCATATCTTTTATCAGAGAAGAATAAACGATCGATGATACCACGGGCTGTTTCTTCATCAGGTGGTTCAGCGTTACGTAATTGACGGTAGATGTGCTCAACCGCTTCTTTCTCCGAGTTCGAAGTATCTTTTTGTAAGGTATTATATATAATAGTATAATCACCGCTGGTGGCAGCATCTTCCTTGTTCAGGATGATGGTTTTAACACCGGCATCAATGATCATATCAATATGATCGTCTTCCAATACGGTTTCACGCTCAAGGATGATCTCATTACGGTCGATAGAAACCACTTCACCGGTATCTTCATCCACGAAATCTTCAACCCATTTTTTAAGCACCCTTGCAGCAAGCTTACGGCCAATGAATTTCTTCAGACCAGATTTGCTTACTTTTACTTCGTCAGCCAGTTCAAACAGCTCTAATATATCTTTATCAGAGTCATAACCAATGGCACGAAGCAGTGTAGTAACCGGGAATTTCTTTTTACGGTCAATGTAAGCATACATCACGTTGTTAACGTCAGTAGCAAACTCAATCCATGAACCTTTAAAAGGGATAACACGGGCAGAGTATAATTTTGTACCGTTGGTGTGGCGGCTTTGGCCAAAGAACACACCAGGTGAACGGTGTAACTGCGAAACAATTACGCGCTCGGCACCATTTATAACAAATGTACCTTTAGGGGTCATGTATGGGATAGTTCCCAGGTACACATCCTGTACAATAGTTTCAAAATCTTCGTGCTCCTCATCATTACATGAAAGGCGAAGCTTGGCTTTTAAAGGCACACTGTAAGTTAATCCGCGCTCTATACACTCTTGTATATCGTAACGTGGCGGATCAATAAAGTAATCAAGAAACTCTAAAACAAAGATGTTTCTTGAATCCGATATCGGAAAATTTTCAGCAAACACTTTAAACAAACCTTCTTTATAACGGTTGTCTGAGGTGGTTTCCAATTGAAAAAATTCCTGGAAAGATTGTAACTGAACATCCAGGAAATCAGGGTAATCAAGTACCTTTCTGCTGGTTGCAAAGTTTACTCTTTGATTATTGTTGTTTGCCAAGGTATTATAATTTTAGTTTATTAATAAACCTGTATTGAGAAGTGAGATATGAGATGTAAGTATTGAGATTAAAAAATTTCTCAGGCTATATCCTGCAAAAGATCTCAAATCCCAAATCTAATATCTCAAGTCTATTGTATATAAACAGCAATAGACCCCGACCAAAATAGGTCGGAGTCTGATGCTATATTTTTATTGGGTTAACTTATTTAACCTCAACTACTGCTCCAGCTTCTTCTAATTGAGTTTTCAAAGATTGAGCTTCTTCTTTAGTTACACCAGTTTTTAATTCTTTTGGTGCGCCGTCAACAAGATCTTTAGCTTCTTTTAAACCTAAGCCAGTTAAGTCTTTTACTAATTTAACAACTGCTAATTTTGAACCACCTGCTTCTTTCAGGATAACGTCAAATGCAGTTTGTTCTGCAGCAGCAGCAGGGGCATCATCGCCACCAGCAGGAGCAGCAGCAACAGCTACAGCTGCAGCAGCAGGCTCAATACCATACTCATCTTTTAAGATCTGAGCTAATTCGTTTACTTCTTTTACTGTTAAGTTTACCAACTGTTCAGCAAACGCTTTTAAATCCGCCATTTTATTTAAATTTTACTTTTAATGCTTTTTGTTTCTTAATATCGAACTTTAATAAGGTGTTCGTTAACCTCTTTCCTGTAATGTTTTTACAAGGCCTGCAATTGTATTTCCGCCTGATTGTAATGCAGAAATAACGTTTTTGGCAGGTGATTGTAGTAATCCGATTATCTCGCCGATCAGTTGTTCCTTTGATTTTAGTTTGATCAAAGTATCGATCTGGTCATCACCGATAAATATCGCCGAATCAATATAAGCTGCTTTTAAAACTGGTTTAGCACCTGCTTTTCTCAATTGTTTGATCAGCTTTGCCGGAGCAGTTGCTGATTTTGAGAAAAGTATTGATGATGAACCTTTTAACACATCAAATATTGGAGTGTAATCACCACCCGCAGCTTCCATAGCTTTTCTAATTAAGCTATTTTTTGCTACCTTCATCGTAATGTCGCTTTCGAAACATTTACGACGGATGTCATTGATCTTTGCAACCGTCAAATCTGAGGTATCAGTAATATAAAAATTACCAAACTCATTCATCTGCTCAGTAAGGGCAAGAACAAGATCGTGTTTTTCTTCTTTATTCATGATTAAATCCCCGCTACTGTTTTAGTTTCAATTGCAATTCCTGGCGACATAGTTGAAGAGATATGAATACTCTTGAAATATGTTCCTTTAGCTGCAGATGGTTTTAATTTTGAGATAGTTTGCAATACTTCTAATGCATTCTCATAAATTTTATCTGCAGAGAAAGATGCTTTTCCTATTGAGGCATGGATAATACCTGTTTTATCAACTTTGAAGTCGATCTTACCACCTTTTACATCAGTTACAGCTTTTCCAACTTCTGGAGTTACTGTTCCTGATTTAGGGTTAGGCATAAGGTTACGTGGGCCTAATATACGACCCAAACGACCTACTTTAGCCATAACACTTGGCATAGTGATGATAATATCAACATCAGTCCATCCACCTTCAATCTTGGCAATATAATCATCCAAACCTACGTAATCAGCACCTGCGTCTTTTGCTTCTTGTTCCTTATCAGGAGTACAAAGCACCAGTACACGTACAGTTTTACCGGTTCCATGAGGCAATGTTGCAATACCACGTACCATTTGATTGGCTTTACGCGGGTCAACACCTAAACGAACATCTATATCAACTGATGAATCAAATTTAGTAAGGGTTAATTCCTTTACCAAAGCTGATGCAGCTTCTAATGAATACGATTTGTTTGCCTCAATTTTGGAGAGTGCCACTTTTTGATTTTTTGTTAATCTAGCCACTGTCTTAAACTGATTTTAATATAAATTAATTAATTCCAGGGAGCCGTACCTGATACGGTTATTCCCATACTACGGGCAGTACCTGCCACCATTTTCATGGCTGATTCAACTGTGAATGCGTTTAGATCCACCATTTTATCTTTAGCAATAGTTTCAACCTGTTCCCAATTTACATTGGCAACTTTTTTACGGTTGGGCTCTGCTGAACCACTTTTTAATCCTGTTACTTCCAATAATTGGATTGCAACCGGAGGGGTTTTAATGATAAAATCGAAAGATTTATCAACGTAAACAGTAATCAAAACAGGCAACACTTTACCAGGCTTATCCTGGGTACGTGCATTAAACTGCTTGCAAAACTCCATGATATTCACACCCTTTGCACCTAAAGCAGGTCCAATTGGAGGTGATGGGTTTGCAGCGCCGCCTTTTACCTGCAGCTTTACCATCGCACCGATTTCTTTTGCCATTTTAATTTACTTTAATTATAACTCAATGTTAGTAAGTGGAAGCTAAGTAACATTTAAGATTTTTATAGTTGTAAGTTTTCGGTGGTGAGTTTGGAATTTTTAACCCTAACTTAATACCTAAACTTCTTTCTTTTAATATTCATTGAGTAAGTTTATCACGTAAAGTTCTGCCTTTCCAACTCAGAACCCGTGACTAAAAACTTACTACTCTTTCTCTACCTGCATGTAATTCAATTCAAGCGGCGTACGGCGCCCGAATATCTTTACCATTACCTTTAGTTTCTTTTTCTCTTCGTTAACCTCTTCTATCACGCCGCTAAAGCCATTGAACGGTCCGTCCATAACTTTCACGTTTTCGCCTATATAATAAGGCACATTCATTGTTTCGCCTTGCGCGCTCATTTCGTCAACCTTACCTAAAATACGGTTAACTTCGGCCTGGCGCAGTGGGATGGCGTTTCCGGCTTTATCGCCTAAAAAACCTATCACACTGTTTATATTTTTGATGATGTGTTCGGTTTCACCGTCAAGCACAGCTTCCATCAGCACATAACCCGGAAAATAATTACGCTCTTTAGCGATCTTCTTTCCGTCGCGCATCTGGTAATACTTTTCAGTTGGTATTAATACCTGAGGTACCAAATGCGTAATGCCCAAACGACTAATTTCGGCATCTATATATTGCTTTACCTTCTTTTCCTTACCACTGATGGCTCTAACTACATACCACTTCAATTGATCACTCATCGTTGTCTTCTGATATTATGTTAGTGAATGATAAAATATACCAAGCAAATAATTAATAATCTGGTCCATACCTACAATAACCAAAGCGATAATAATTGCAGCAACCAGTACCAAAATAGCACTACTTTGCAATTCGCGCCAGGTTGGCCAAGTTACTTTTTGAGTTAACTCGATGTATGATTCTTTAATATATTCAGCTACGCCTGCCATTTTTTATTGTTTGCTTATGCACGGGAACAAGGATTCGAACCCTGATCAAAGGTTTTGGAGACCTCTATTCTACCGTTGAACTATTCCCGTGTATATTTTATAATAAGAAAACATAAGTTTGCTTTTTACAGTCAAACTTATGTTTCCAATTAACCTTTTTTGAAATTCTTATTTTAAAATTTCAGTTACCTGGCCAGCACCTACTGTTCTGCCACCTTCACGGATAGCGAAACGTAAGCCTTTTTCCATAGCGATAGCGTTGATCAATTTTACAGTGATGGTAACGTTATCACCTGGCATAACCATTTCTACACCTTCAGCCAGTGAAATCTCACCAGTTACGTCAGTTGTACGGAAATAGAATTGCGGGCGGTATTTGTTGAAGAATGGAGTGTGACGGCCACCTTCTGCTTTTGATAATACGTAAACTTCTGCTTTGAAGTCGGTGTGTGGAGTTACTGAACCTGGTTTGCAAATAACCATACCACGACGGATATCAGTTTTTTCAATACCACGTAACAATAAACCTACGTTGTCACCAGCTTCACCACGGTCAAGGATCTTACGGAACATCTCAACACCAGTTACGGTTGATTTCAAGTTCTCAGCACCCATACCTAGGATATCAACTGCTTCACCTGAGTTGATTACACCACGCTCAATACGACCGGTAGCAACAGTACCACGACCAGTGATTGAGAATACGTCTTCAACCGGCATCAGGAAAGGAAGCTCAGTTAAACGTGGAGGGATAGGGATGTAGTTATCTACAGCATCCATCAACTCCATGATTTTGCCAACCCAGGTAGGATCGCCGTTAAGACCACCTAATGCAGAACCCTGGATAACTGGGATATCATCACCTGGATATTCGTAGAATGATAATAATTCACGAATTTCCATTTCTACTAATTCTAATAATTCCGGATCATCAACCATGTCAACCTTGTTCATAAATACAACAAGTGCAGGTACACCTACCTGACGTGCTAACAGGATGTGTTCGCGGGTTTGTGGCATCGGACCGTCAGTAGCAGCAACAACAATGATTGCACCATCCATCTGAGCAGCACCAGTAACCATGTTTTTCACATAATCCGCGTGACCTGGACAGTCAACGTGTGCATAGTGACGGTTAGCTGTTGAATACTCAACGTGTGCTGTATTGATGGTGATACCACGCTCTTTTTCTTCAGGAGCTGAGTCAATTGAATCAAATGAACGAGCTTCTGATAAACCTGCATCAGCTAATACTTTAGTGATAGCTGCAGTAAGGGTTGTTTTGCCGTGGTCAACGTGACCGATTGTACCGATGTTTAAGTGCGGTTTACTGCGGTCAAACTTTTCTTTTGCCATGATTTATAATTATTTTGTAGGTTAATTTATACTTAAAAATGTATTCTTATTTTACTCTTTATTTTATTGAGCCAACAATGGGATTTGAACCCATGACCTCTTCCTTACCAAGGAAGTGCTCTACCCCTGAGCTACGTCGGCTTATTATTCTTTAGTTTGCAGTTATTAGTTCTCAGTTTGCAGTGCTCGTTTTCATTTACAGTTACCTGCCTCAATCAAACTGCTTACTGCCCACGGCTAACTGCCTACTGTAACCGAGCGGAAGACGAGGTTCGAACTCGCGACCTATAGCTTGGAAGGCTATCGCTCTACCAACTGAGCTACTTCCGCTTTTTTTAAATTCCAAAAACTAAACTCTAAACTCTAATGTGAATTAGAATTTAGAATTTAGCTTGTTCTGGAATTTCCAGTGGGGGGAGAAGGATTCGAACCTTCGTAGCCGAAGCAACGGATTTACAGTCCGTCCCATTTGACCGCTCTGGTATCCCCCCATTAGTTAGTTTCGGATTTAAAATGTCCAAAGTTGAAGCTAAACACTTCAATCCGAAAAAAACTGAGCCTCCTATCGGGATCGAACCAATGACCTACTGATTACAAGTCAGTCGCTCTACCAGCTGAGCTAAGGAGGCTTATATTTATTTAGCTTTTCTTATTTTATAACCCTAAAGAGGTTTCAAAATTGAGAGCGGCAAAACTAATAAGCTTTTTTATATTTTAAAGAACAATCCCAACTTTTTTTTCAGTGCTTAGCACCTCTCTGAAAGGGATTGCAAATCTACAAAAAATTAAACCTGTACAAAATTTTTTATCAAAAAAAATCGACGAGTGGAAAACTCGTCGATTTTTGCCTAAAAAAGGGCTTTTTTATACTATAAATCGTCCTCGGCCGCCATCAATATAGCCTTTTTGGCTGCGGTGTCGGCAATGGTTTTCTTCTGTTTATGCTTTTCTATCTGCTTGCGGAGACTTTCAATGGCCAGATCGGTAGCTTCTTCAAAGCTTTTGCATTTCTCTTTTGCAAAAATCTGGTTACCCGGAAGCAACAATTTTATCTCCGTTATTTTATTTGCCTCATCTTCTACATTTTCCAGTTTTAAATAAACTTCCCCGCTAATTATCTGATCATAAAACGTATCCAGCTTATCAGCCTTTTTCTGAATAAAATCTAATAATTTCCTGTCTGCGGTAAAATGAATTGATTGCACTGTAATTTTCATGTTTCCTCCTTGAATTACGCCTTTGGATGGGCTTGTTTGTAAATAGACTTTAATCTTTCAACTGAATTGTGTGTATAAATTTGGGTTGCGCTTAAATTAGCATGGCCCAAAAGTTCTTTTATTGAATTTAAATCGGCTCCGTTGTTGAGCAAACTTGTTGCAAACGTGTGCCGGAGTACGTGGGGGCTCTTTTTATCCTGGGTTGATATGTTGGAGAGGTATTTATGCACTATTAAATATATTAGTTTGGGGTAAGCATCTGCGCCCTTATTTGTAACGATTAATGTTAGTGAATTGTTATCAAAATTTTGATTTTTCTTTAACTCCAGGTATTTACCCAGCAAGGTATGCAGTTCGGTGTTCACCGGTATAATGCGTTCTTTGTTTCGTTTACCCAACACCTTTAGGGTACCCTCATAATTGTTAATATCCTGATCCTTAAGACCCAGGAGCTCGGCAAGGCGCATACCGGTACCAAACAACATTTCAACCACCAGCTTGTCGCGCTGACCTATAAAATCATTTGTAAATATTTCGTTATCATCCAGCATCTGGGTCAACCGGGCGTCCTCAACAACTGCCGGAAGATTCTTGGGTATTTTTTGCGACCGTATTTTGGATGTTGGATTATCGGTAATAACACCTTCCTGCAATAAAAATTTAAAGTACTTACGCAGCGTGGCCATTTTGCGGTTTACGGAACGGGCTATAATTTTTTGCCCCATAAGCTCCACCATCCAGTTACGAATGTCCTGATAGCTTATCTGGCCGGGATGGGTAATACTTGATTCAGAGGCGTCATTTACCCCTCCTGTATTGTTCAAAAAGCGCATGAACTGATCCAAGTCTGATCTATAAGCCGACACCGTGTGGGGAGAGTATCGCTTTTCGAACTTAATGTATTGGATAAAACGCTCTAAAAACATAAAAACTATTTGAACATCCAGAGATTGAATGTACAAATAGTTTTAATATAGTGTTAAGAAATTTGAAAAATTCTTTTACAAGAATTAAACAGTTTCCTGATTCATATTTTGCTTGTAGATTGCATGTTTAACAACATGACGACGAGTTACAGATTTTTTCTCGAATGCCTGACGGCTGCGAAGTTCTCTCAACACACCTGTTTTCTCAAATTTTTTCTTGAAGCGTTTCAATGCTTTATCTAATGATTCGCCTTCTTTTACGTTGATAATGATCATAATTCCTAAAATACCTCCTTTCAAGGAGGGTCAAAGGTAAGCACAAATATTTGAAAATCAAATAGGATGTGTAATTTTTTATACCTACATCAATTATATAATGCTTACATAAACAACAAAGGCCGCCAATGGCAGCCTTTGTTGTTTATTGTTCGGTATGTTATTGTCTATCCCAGTATACCCTGGTATTAAGCGCATCCGGGCCTTGACGGGCAACTACAGCGTTATAGTTAGTCTTGTTCAGGTCAATCTCTGTTTGAGGATATTGTTGCCTGCGCGGAATATTTCCGCCTGGGCTCAACGCTCCCGGCACAGGATCAAGTAATTTTGGAAAACCTGTTCTGCGATACTCAGCCCATGATTCCCAGCCATCACCTAAAAATCCGGCTATCCATTTTTGTGTTATGATCTGGTTTACTGCCGTTGCAGCGGAGAACTTAACCGAGCTTTGTGCCAGATAAGCTGATGCCGTAGTAATTCCATATTGCGCTAATGATGCAGTAACGCCCTGGTTATAATAATTTTCAGCTGTCGCGTCGCCTCCTGATATCCAACCCAAATGAGCTGCCTCTGCTTCCGTAAATAATACTTGTGCATAAGATGTCCATACCGATGGGGATCCCTGATCGGAAACGGCTATGCCGATCTGTGAAATATTACCGGGCAATTTTCTTGTTCCGATCTTGAAAGCGCTCAATGCTGCACCATTGGTACCGTACTGCAGGCCCACATAATCGCCACTGGATGTTGGTGCTACTAAAACAGACAAACGTGGGTCATTGAATCCTTTCAAAGTATTTACAAAAATGCTGCTTACCGCATAATCATAGCGGCTGCGATAATTAGTAAAATATGGATTTTCGTTAGTTTGTGCTGCCAGATAAGTGTAAACAGCGTTTTCTTCATTTGAACTCATTAATCCGGCGGCAAAAGCTTTTGCGAATTCTGTTCTACCCGTTGCCGGATCAATTTTTGATAATCGTAAAGCCATTATAGCGTGCAGGGAGTTAGCCCAGTGTTTCCATTTATTGTTATCGCCCTGAAACAAGATATCCTGAGTTAATGCACCATTATTATCAAATTGTGCCTGCGCCTCATCAAGCTCTTTCATCAGATCGGTATAAATATCCTTTTGAGCATCAAAGGCCGGTGTAAAACCCGACGCACCTTTTAATGCCTGGCTATATGGAATATCGCCCCACCTGTCTGTTATTGTTAAATAAATAAAGGCTTTAAGTATACGCGCAGCCGCTAACTGGTTATTATTTGAACCATATTTAACAACGTCCTGTAATTTTCCTTTAACGGGATCCTGATTAAGATCAATAATAGTTTGCAGATCTTTTAAAGGTCCGGTATAATAAGTCTGGTAGTCATACTGACGTAGTGAAAACAACGACTCATTAGTATACTGTGTTTCGGAAAGATATTGCGAATACAGCTCGCCTGCGTAAGAGTTCAGGTTTGTTGTTGCTCCCGCTCCGTTTATGCCACCCAAAGCCTGCACGGCACTATTAAACATAAAACCGGTTTGTACCGTAGTTGCCTGGTTGGGATTAACATTAACATCGCCGCCAACCTTACATGAAGCCAGTATAATTACGCCGGCCCCAATAATGTATGTAAATTTATTTATAAAGAATATTCTTTTCATGATTTAAGATGCTTTAGAAGGTTAGTTTAAGATTAAACCCGATGTTCTTTGTTGCCGGAAGCTGACCGCCTTCAAAAAACGATGATTCCAGTTGTGATGGGTCAATCCCCCTGTCTTTGGTTTTGGCATATATTAACCATGGGTTTTGCGTAGTAATTGCAAAATAAGCAGTTTGGAATGGCGTTTTCTTTAGTAAGTTCTTAGGGAAATTATAGCCCAAGCTCACCTCTCTCAGTTTAATATATGTAGCATCAAATGTCCATTTTTCCCATAGCTGACTATACACAGATTCATAAAGATAACGGGTATCTGTATAAGTGGTATTTACTGAGCCATCTTCATGCACGCCTTTTACTAAGGTTCCGCCACCATCTGCTACAGGATCACGTTTTGGTTTACCCTTGTCATTCAAGCCTGCAGTTTCTGCACCAAGACCAGACCCATTCATATTAGCCTGGGTAATAGAAACAAATTTGCCGCCTTTCTGAAAATCAATAGATATACCCAGGGTTACGCCTTTATAATTAAAGGTATTGGTAAAACCTCCCGTATAACTTGGCAACATACTACCTAAATGAACATTATCCTGGATTTCTGGAACACCATCAGCATCAACTATGATATTACCGCTTTTATCGCGCACATATCCAGCTCCTATTAATTCGCCGTATGAACTGCCCACTAACCCATTCACATTAAAACCAGATGTACCTACGTAGGCAAATCCTGTTACACCACCAGGTGCGGTTGCAGTACCTGCCGGAAAGGTATACCCTGAAATACCCGCGCCTCCTGTGCCATCAGGTGCTACTTTTAAGTTGGTAACACCAGGGTATAAGGAAATAATCTTGTTACGGTTAAATGATATGTTAAAATCTGTGTTCCAGGTAAACTCTTTTGATTTGACCGGAGTACCACCCAGAGATATTTCAATACCGTGATTTTTGATAGAACCGGCGTTCACTACAGCCGTTGAATAACCAGATGCACCATTAACTGGCAATGACAAGATCTGATCCTTTGCATTACGTGTATAATAGTTGAAATCAAAACGTATACGATCACGTAAGAAATGCAATTCTGTACCAGCTTCATATGCAGTTGACAATGTTGGTCTTAAATTGGCATTTGGCAGGGTATTAGGTACAAACTGTATCGGATCAGTACCGTGGGGAGTAGTACTTAAATTATAGGTTTGATATATCTGATAAGGATTTGTATCAGATCCTAATCTCGCGGCTGATAATCTTATTTTACCAAAGTTTAAAATATCGTTTTTAGGTAAAAGCTCGGTAAATACGAATGAACCCGAAAGCCCCCCATACCAGTATGAATTATTATTCACAGGCAGCGTTGAGGAAATGTCATTACGCACGTTAAAATCCAGGTACAAGAAATCTTTGTATCCAAATGAAGTATAGCCATAATAACTATTTACACGGTTCAAAAATTTAAGGCTGGTAGCTGTTGGTGCGTCAAGCGAATTTTGGATAGTATACAGATCTGGGATAGCTAAACCACCATTAGTATTTCCGGCGGTATAAAGCTGGCGATCTTCCCGAACTTCAGCATATACAGCCGCCTTTACAGAAAGATCTCCGAAAATATGATTGTATCCCAAAGTGGCTAATGCATTGGTTTCGCGGTATTGATAGGTACTTTGTGTATAAGAATCAGGATTTATAGTTCCTGTACCTACACGATTGTTATCATCCCGGTTCAAAAGGTCTTCACGGGCAATAACTGATAAGGTCAAATCATTCGTGAATTTATAGGCAGCCGTGATATTGCCATATACACGCTTATTATGTGATTCTGATGTATTTACATAAGCTTCTGTAAATGGGTTATCCCAATATTTAGGTGTTAGGTCATTAGGCCCGGTAATGTTCCAGGTTGTGTAAGTACCATCTGGTCTTTGATAATTCCTTAGCGCATCGATCTCATTATCGCGATGAAACCACTGGCTAAATGAGCCTATGGTTTGCTGGCCATAACCTTCCTGCGGAATATTATTCAGGTTCTCCTGGAAAAAGTTAATGTTGGCACTAACCGAGAATTTCTTGGTTAATTTAATCTCGCCGTCTAACCCAACGTTATTACGTTGCTGGCTCGTGTTTGGAGATATACCAGAGCGACTAACATTGGTATAAGAAACCCTAAAGTTGTAATCATCCGAAGCCTTAGAGAAAGCTACATTGGTGTTGGCTGTAGCTCCTGTGCGGTAAAAATCACGTACGTTGTTGGGTTGGGCAACAAATGGCTTTAATTTGCCATAGCCTGGGTTTGAGGGATCCCAGAAATACCAGGGAGCATATAATGTACCATCCAGTTTAGGTCCCCAGCTTTCGTCAACACTATAGTTGTAGTATTTTACTCCGGTAAAATTAGCGTTGGAGGCAGGAGCACCTTCAGCCGGGTTGTAGGTATAAGTTAACCAATTCTGATCGTCGCCACCACCGTATTCATTTTGGTATTTAGGCAGCGTAGTTACTGTTTCAAAAGAAGTTGACTGATTAAAGGAAACACCAATACCTTTGTTTGATCCTTTTTTAAGGGTTACAACAATAGCTCCCTCAGATGCTCTTTGCCCGTACAATGCAGTAGCCGCAGGGCCTTTCAACACAGTTGCCGACTCGATATCATCATTGTTGATAGCATTAGGATCCGTAACCACCCCATTTACAACGTAAATTGGACTCCCGCCGGATAATGAATTGATACCGCGGATACGAATAGTTGAAGTTCCGAATTTAGCACCCGATCCACCTAATACCTGTACACCCGAAACCTTACCAGCTAATGCTGTATTAAGATCGGTTTGCTTGGTAAGTGTAAGATCATCGCCTTTAACTGCCTGGGCGGCATAGCCCAGTGATTTTTGTTGGCGCGAAATGCCCAGAGCTGTTACAATTACTTCATTTAGGCCCTTGCTTGATGATATCAGAACAACATTTAGTTGACTATTTCCACCTACAGGAACATCCTGGGTGGTATAACCAATAAAACTAAATGATAAAATTGCATTAGCGGGAACATTTAAGGAAAACTTACCGTTGATACCAGTTTGGGTACCGGTAGTTGTTCCTTTTACTTTTACGGTTACACCAGGCAAGGGTAACCCATCTTCTTTAGCCGTTACTGTACCGGTAATGGTTTGGCTTTGCGCAAAGAGCTGTGTAACAGCCAATAATAAAAAGCACAAAACAAGGAGTATTCTTTTTTCCATAGAAAAGAAATTAGTTAATAGTTAAGCGGGTAAAGCTACTCAGCCCCCACAAAAAAAACCAAATAAAGTTTGTAACATTTCTTTTACAAACAATTATTTAACTATACAGTTTGATTTTTTTCTAATCAACTAAAACAAATCGCTTTTAGCCTCGTTATATTTCAATTACTGATCCATTCAGTTAATAATAAGACAGTTAATTTAGTTAATTAAAAACAGGGAAAATACGCGAGGTATTTTCCCTGTTTGCTTTTCTGTAACTATCAGTTACATAGGTTAATAATAACAAAATACCCCGTTACCAAATCGCATTTATTTTAGAACAAAAAAAGGATGGGCAAATGCCCATCCTTTTTTTGTTCTATCGGGATAATACCGTTAATTATTTGGCAACTTTTTTAGCTGGGATCAAGGGTAATATAATAACAGCTAAAAACGCAACAACTTCTAATACAACTAACATAACTTTAATTTTTTTGATTAATATTTAATTCTTTTCCGCATGGGTTGCCGCTAAAAACATGCCATCACTGAAAAGTTATTTTTATCAGAAAATTGGGTAATTTTTGATTTTGTTGAAATTTAAAAATCAATGGAAAAACAAATAGATTATTAAATTTTAAGGCTGATTTTCGATAAGTGATGATAAAAAACCGATTTTCAAGAGTAATAAATCCTGATTTATTAAAAAACACAGGTGTTTATGCCAGATAAATCTGACAGAATACCTAAAACCCCTTAAAAATAAAAAGCAAAAAAATGGTTTTGCAGTTTAACTCCATCGGCCATTAAGCAATGGTCAGTTTTTCAATTTTTCGTCAAACTAAATCAGGGAATCATATAGATTCTTTTTCAGTTAGTCATCAGCGTGTAAATATTGTCAATTTGTCAGCAAGCATGACAAAGCACAACTTACTGACAAACAGACATTTAAAAATAGCAAATGAAAGGGGTTAAACCCCAGGTAAATTGGGTCTTAACAGCAAGTAAGTTATTAGCAATATGTTGATATGATCTCTATCCTCTCAATACTTCCCTGCTAATCACGATCTTTTGTATTTCTGATGTCCCCTCGCCTATGGTACACAACTTAGCGTCGCGGTAGTATTTTTCAACCGGGAAATCCTTGGTATAACCATATCCGCCAAATATCTGTACAGCTTCGTTAGCGGTACGTACCGCTACCTCAGATGCATAATACTTAGCCATGGCCGATTGCTTGGTTACCGGCAGATGCCTGGTTTTCAGGTCGGCAGCCTGCATCACCAAAAGTTCAGCGGCCTCGATCTCTGTAGCCATATCAGCCAGCTTAAAAGATATCCCCTGGAAATTGCTGATCGATTGTCCAAATTGCTTACGCTCTTTGGAGTAAGCCACCGCGGCTTCAAACGCGCCCTTTGCAATGCCTAATGATAAAGCAGCTATAGAAATACGACCACCATCCAATACAGTCATAGCCTGTTTAAAGCCTTCGCCCTGCATACCCAGTAGGTTTTCTTTCGGTACCCGGCAATTATCAAATATAAGCTCGGTAGTTTCTGAGGCCCGCATACCCATCTTATTTTCCTTTTTGCCATGGGTAAAACCAGGTGTACCTTTTTCAATAACTAAGGCCGATATCCCTTTCGAATCGCCTTTTTCCCCTGTCCGCACCATCACTACCGCCACATTACCCGATTTACCATGGGTAATAAAGTTTTTTGAACCATTTACTATATAATGATCGCCATCCAATACAGCTGTAGTAGCCATACCCATCGCGTCAGATCCGGTGTTCGACTCGGTAAGTCCCCAGGCTCCCAACCATTCCGCTGTAGCTAGTTTAGGCAGCCATTTGAGTTTTTGTTCTTCGTTACCAAAAGCCAGTATATGGCCGGTGCATAAAGAATTATGTGCTGCCAGCGACAAACCTATCGAACCGCATACCCGGGCAATTTCTGATATGACGGTTACATATTCGGCATACCCAAAACCCGAGCCGCCGTACTGTTCAGGTACAACTACACCCATCATACCCAGTTCGCCCATTTGTTTAAATAATTCAAGCGGAAAATGCTGCGCCTCATCCCATTCCATTACGTGTGGTCTGATATTTTTTTCGGCAAAATCCTTGGCCATCTGGCCCACCATGCGTTGGTTATCGTTAATAGAAAAATCAAACCCTACAGGGCTGTCTGTTAATAAAGAATCCATGTTTTGTAATTGGTTATTAGCAAAGTAACGGATTAATTATCAAGATAGTTTTACCTTAATGGCATGTAAAAAGAAGTACCAATTGGTATCTGGTATAATTATCCGGTTTAGTTAATTTAAAGCTGCTAATTAGTGACAAATGAATTTAAAATTTATTTTTTATAATTCTGCTTACTAGTGTTTTATTAGTGATCAAGGGTGGAAAATTCTTGCTCTTACTCTTTTCTATCGTTAATAGTAAGCTATCAATTTTATAAGTGAGCTTCTTTGCTCCCAGGTCATCTAAATGGTCGGCGTCATAAAAATCACCTGCCTTAAATGAACCGTTGTTAAGTAAATTAATGTAAAAAACATTATCATATTTTTTACTTATTGTGTAAAGCATATTTATAGTACTATTAAGTTGTTCAGGATTTAAATTTTGCACGTAGGTTTTATAAGCGGGCGAGGTATACAACAAAACTTTAACATTATTTTTATTTGCGTACTCAATAATGGATCTTAAAACCTTCACATTTTCATTAAAATAGCCTTCCTTTATAACAAAATGTCTTTTTGCAGCTAATTTCCCGGTTTTAAGCAGATCCTTCTTTTTACGCGACAAATAATCAGTTCCCCAACCCAACCTTGAACAAAGTACGGCATGCTCATGATTTAAATAGGCAGACTTGATCCTTACCATATCCAGAAGCAATTTATTGTTCAACACTTCACTATTATCTGTATAGTTATGGCTGCTTATGCCGTAGTAAATATTATAATCCTTAACACGCCAGCTTTCTATACCATTTTCAAGTTTTCCGTATAAAGAAAAGTAATCAACAGGCAGTATGATAAATTTCAAATTCTGCCAGTTTTTATCGTATTTCTTTATTATTTGCCAATCGTAAAATAAGGATTGGGCCACATAGGCTGCGTTAAAGCTTTTATGGCTCATAAGCTGTGGATCAATACCGTAGTAAGCATGCGAAGACCCTAAGACGAGTACATTGATGTTATTTGAATTTTTATCAAGGTAATTGCATTTATACTGATAATCATTCGGTATTTTTCTCAAGAGCACTTCCATTAAAACAGCCGATATAACTATGGGAGATAAAAACATCAGCACATAGGTGATAAACTTTTTCATAGTTAAAATTGAAAATAAATGAACTGCTGCTCTGAACCCGCAAAATACCATATGCCAAATACAAGGGCGTAATAAAATGACCACCTCACAAATTTTGGAAAAGCAATTTTAGGACTCCCTAAAGCATATTGATGTTCGCGGCCTATCCATTCAACCATTAAAAAGAGACAAATAAGTAGTATAAACGGGTTGTTTAACTGGCTTGGATAGGTAAAAAAGGGGCTTGAAAACATTTCGGTAATGTATTTAATAGCATCCCCTACGCTTACAGCCCTGAAAAATATCCAGGCAAAAACCGTAAGACTAAAGGTGATTAATATCCCTGCAAAATCCCTGGCGCTGGATAACAGTTTTCCCTTCGCTACAATTTCAAGGTTAGTCCTATTTTTATTTAAGATAAGCAGGGGCAAAAAATAAATCGCATTTAAACCGCCCCATATAATATAGGTCCAATTTGCGCCATGCCAGAAACCACTCACCAGGAATATGATAAATGTGTTCCTGACCTTCATCCATATCCCTCCTTTACTGCCGCCCAAGGGGATATACAAATAATCTTTAAACCATGATGAAAGTGAAATATGCCAGCGTCGCCAAAACTCTGCTATATCACGCGAAAAATAAGGGAAGGCAAAGTTTCTTAAAAGCTCAATGCCAAACAGCCGGGCTACCCCCAGGGCAATGTCTGAATAGCCAGAAAAATCGCAATAGATTTGAAAGGCGAAGAAAACAGCCCCTATAATATGATCACTACCCGAAAAATGCGAAGAATTGTTAAATATCAAATTTACATAATGCGAACACTGATCGGCAATAACTATCTTTTTAAATAATCCCCATAAAATTTGCCTTAACCCATCAATTGCTTTGGTGTAGTCAAAAAAACGTTTCTTTTTAATCTGGGGTAAAAGATGGGTAGCACGTTCGATTGGGCCCGCTACCAGCAGCGGAAAAAAACTAACAAACACAGAGTAGTCAATAAAACTTTTTTCGGGTTTAATGCGCCCTTTATAAATATCTATCACGTATGATAAACCATGGAAGGTGTAAAAGGAAATGCCTATCGGCAGGATCACTTTAATTATCCAGGGATCTACCTTAAAACCAAACTGGGCGGCAGCTTCGGCAAAAGAGACCGAGAAAAAATTGTAATACTTAAAGAAAGCCAGAAAACCAAGATTTAGGGATATACTGATCCAGAGCCACATTATTTTATATTTAATATTGAGGGCTTCGGCTATTTTTATCCCGGTAAAGTAATCAAGTAATGTTGAAAAGATCAGCAGGAATAAAAACCTGTAGTCCCAGCTGGCATAAAAAAAATAGCTTGCAACAAGCAAGAGTATATTTTGGGCCTTTAAACTCCTATTAGTAACAAACCAGTACAGTATAAAAACCACCGGCAAAAAAAGCGCAAAGCTTATTGAATTAAACAACATACTAATAAAGTAAAGGTAATTTATATAGCTTTTTATATCTCCTTCAACCTATCTCGTTTCACATAAACCGGTTAAAAGTAAAGTAATGATCGCGACTATAAAATGACGCACATCACGAATATTGATAATTGGGGGATTTAGCATAGTAACTAAAGCCGCCCAATATCCTTAGCGAATGATTTTAAAACAACAAAAAATGTAAACAGGATTGTTACAGCTCCATTTCATTATGATTTAAGTAATAATTTTATTCTTTATAGTTTAATATAATCAACGCGACCAAAATGAACAATTTATAAATGAAGGGATTCAAAAGAACGGTTACAATCCTAAAACGAGGCGAAGCTTTCAATTTAGAACTCTTTTTTGACTTGTCTCCCAACCTGTTTTGCGTAACCAGAGTATGACGGGTATTTTAAAAAGATCAACCAAATAGTTTCTAACATTGGGGTACACCAATGCAAAATTGTACTCCAGGTCGATTAGTTCATTTATTCATCCGGCAGATACGGATATTACCGCGAAAATATTTAAAAAAACATCTCTCTTTTAAATTTCGAAAACGGGTATGTATCCAAAGAAGGTGAAATAGTTTGGCTTTCCTGAATCTCGATGCCCGTTGATAGCAGGCAAATAGTGTTTGCTATCGTGAAAAACGTTATCCATAAGAAGAAACTTGAGGAGGACAGAAATACCTTGCTTGCCAATTTAACAAAGATCAACAGGGATCTTAAACAATTAACGGATACCACCTCAGATGGCCGGTCAGTAACTTAATATCGGTTTTTCATTTGTTGGATGTATATAAAATTGAGGATGAGGAAACACTTGAATTTATAGGCTTGCTGAAATCGGCCACAGAAAATCTGAAGGATACTTTAAACAGGTATGTGGACGATTTGACTCAAAAAGACATATTAAGTGTCCACATAGAAGAACTTGATTTAAATGATTGCTTCCAGATAGTAAAACGATCGTTAAGCACATTAATATCTAACTCCAAAACAATTATTAATGCTGATCTTTCTGAAATAAAAAAGGTCAAATTTAACAGAGCCTACTTAGAAAACATATTACTCAACCTGATCACCAAATACGTAAAAACGGGTTGTATTCCTGTTATCACCATATATTCGAAACAAGTAAACGGCGTTAATCAGTTAATATCCAAGGACGAGGGTTTGGGTTTTGATATAGATAAAGTAAAAGACAAAATATTTAGACTTACTCAAAAATTTCACGAGCATTCAGATAGTAAAGGCATTGGCTTGTACCTGGTTCATAACCATGTTATCAGTTTAGGCGGTTATATAAAGTAAATGAAGGAACAATGTTTGTTATTTCATTTAAAGATTAATAACCGTCTTCCAATTCCTAATACTCGGCTAATACTACTAACGTGTCGCTAATCGGTATTATACGCTCGCGACCTTTTAAAAAGCCAAGCTCTACTACAAAAGAGAAACCGGCTATTTCGCAGCCCATTTCTTTGATCAGTTCGCTCGCGGCTGTAACAGTACCACCGGTTGCCAGCAAGTCATCATGGATCAATACGTGCTGTCCGGCTTCAAAAGCATCTATATGACATTCGATTATAGCAGTGCCATACTCCAGCTTATAGGCCTTCTGTTTAATGGTAAATGGCAGCTTGCCTGCCTTGCGTATCGGCACAAAAGGTACCCCCAGTTTAGTGGCCAGCGTGAGTCCGAATAAGAATCCCCGACTTTCAATTCCAGCTACCACATCTATCCGTTTCCCTTTTAATTGTTCAACAAAGGCGGTAACAATGTTATCGCACAAAACAGGATCTTTTAGTATAGGGGTTATATCTTTAAAAATGATTCCCGGCTTGGGAAAATCAGGAATATCACGAATGGCAGATTTTATTTGCTGGGTTATCATTTGAAAGTTAAATATGGCTCAATTTTACGTAAAATTCCGTCATCAAGTATGGCAATATTTTTCATATCCTCAATTGAGGTATAATCGCCATGCTGGTTGTGGTATTCCAATATGGCGTTGGCCTGTTTAAAGCTCAAATATGGAAATCGCCTGAGTTCATTCAAAGAGGCCGCGTTCACGTTCATTTTGGTAATATGTTTATTATCTACTGTGACGCCGCTTTTTATTTCGGTGTATTTAGCTTCATCAATACCGAACACTTCTTTTAATTGCTCTTTATTATAAAAACCACCCACACGTTCCCGGTACCTGATAATGCGTATGGCAAACGCAGGCCCTATACCCCTGATACGGGTTAACTTGGCTGAATCAGCGCTATTTACTTCAATTACTTCGCCTGGTGCAGCTTTTTCGGTATGATGATAGATCTCCGGGATATTGATATAAGGTTCCAGACGCTGATAGTCGGCATCGGTAATAGAATATATCTTTTTCACATCGGCCTTGGTATAAAACCGACCGCCTTTGGCCTCATAATTTTTAATCACTTTGATCTGACGCTCGCTTAAGCCTAGTTTTTGCCAGCCGGCATCTGATAATTCATTCGGGTTGAAGGTAAATAATTTGGCATTAGCTACTTTCGACTCATTGGCCCAGGAGTTACCCGCCAGGCTTACCTTTTTACCTTTACTAAGCAGGGCAACGGCCTTATCAAACTCATTAAAATTTATTATATTATCTTTGCGGAACATTTGATAAGCATAAGGCGCTGCTAAAACCAATGCTATTAAAATAATAAGCACTACCATTCCGTTCCATTCTTTTTTGGTTACAGACAGGTAGTTTTTAAAATATGCCTTCATTTACAGCGTTTATCGATTGTTAAAATAAATAAATTTTCAGGATATTTATAAGTTAATTAAAACACCCCTTTTTATAAAAAATGAAAGTAATAACCACCGAAGAGTTTGCCAAAGCCACCAAACTGGATAAGTTGAAAATGCCGGGCCTGGCCGCTTTATTGATGGAGCTCATGAAAATTAACCAGGTCAATGAACTTTTTGCGCAGGCCCAACCAAAAGAAGGTCCCGAATTTGTTGACGCCATTTTAGAGGGTTGCGGAATTGATATTGAATTTGACGAACGCGAGTTACGAAACATACCTAAAACCGGTGCCTTTGTTGCCATTGCCAATCACCCCTACGGTGGCATTGAAGGTATGGTACTTTTAAAAATATTATGCATGGTAAGGCCCGATGCTAAATTGATGGCCAACTTCCTGCTCAAAAAGATCCCCAACCTAAGTGATTATTTTATAGCGGTTAACCCGTTTGAAAATGTAGAACATTCATCCAGCATCAGCGGCTTAAAAAACACACTTGAACTCTTAAATAATGGTACCCCTATCGGTATTTTTCCGGCAGGCGAAGTGTCTACCTTTAAAGTTGAACAAAAGCAGGTAACCGATCGTCTGTGGCACCCGGTTGTAGGTAAAATCATAGCCAAAGCGAAAGTGCCTGTAGTACCCATTTATTTTCATGGCAATAACGGCCTGCTGTTTAATTTGCTTAGCCTGATACATCCTGCGCTTCGTACAGCCAAATTGCCGTCTGAATTATTTAACAAACATGGTCATACGATTAAACTGCGTATAGGTAAGCCTATTAATGTAGAGGATATTCCCGATCATAACAACAGCGCCAAATTGCTTAACTTTTTACGTGCCCGTACCTACGCCCTCGGCACCGGACTGGAGGAAGAGAAAAAGTTATTCAGCCCGCGTAACCTGTTTAAAATAAAGCGCTTGCCCGAAGCTGTGGCCCCCGAAATAGATTCGGCTATACTGGATAAAGAAATAGAGCCCCTGCGCGAAAATTACAAGGTATGGACAGAGAAGAACTACGAGGTATTTATAGCCCCTACTTCTGTTATCCCAAATGTTATACGCGAGGTTGGCCGCCTGCGCGAGATCACTTTCCGAGAGGTGGGTGAAGGCACCAACAAGGCCATTGACCTTGATGAATATGATATTTACTATCACCACCTCTTTATCTGGGACTTTGAAGCCAAAATGATCGTAGGCGCTTACCGGATAGGTTTAGGCGACGAGATCTTTTACAGCGTTGGTAAAAATGGTTTTTATATTACCGAGCTGTTTAAACTTAAAACCCAGTTTACCCCAGTGCTTCGCAAGAGCCTGGAACTGGGCCGCTCCTGGATCCGTAAGGAGTATCAGACCAAACCTCTTCCCCTATTTTTACTGTGGAAAGGCATTCTCAAATTCCTCATCGATAACCCAAGATACCGTTACCTTATCGGACCGGTAAGTATCAGTAATTCATTCTCCAAATTCTCCAAATCGCTTATTGTTGATTACATTAACCGCAACCATTTTGATCATGAAATGGCGCAGTATGTAAAACCACGCAAGAAATTCAAAGTCGACTTTGCCAAAATAGATACCGACCTGCTGATGGCCGGCGAAGATACCTTCAAAGGGCTTGACAACCTGATATCGGAGGTGGAAACCCGCAATATGAAAGTTCCGGTGTTGCTGCGTCAATACATCGCGCTTAATGCCAAAATCATCAGTTTTAATATCGACCCGAAATTTGCCGATTGCCTGGATGGTTTCCTGGTGCTCGACCTGGAGAAAGTACCCCAGGATATTTTGGAAAAACTGGGTAAAAATCTGTAGTCAACCAATGGCTTAATGACAGCTCAAACCTTTTTAAACCTTAAATTTTAACACTTTTTTAGTCAAAAACAGGGTAAAAACGCTTGCTTTTTAGCCATTTTAACAAAGTTTTAACGCCGTTTTAACACTTTTTAACAAATTTTTGATGGGTTTTGAAAGGTTTAAAAAGTATTAAATATTTGATTATCAAATAACTAAACACAAAATAGTCGTTTTTTGGCTTCTTTTGTTCTTTAACCAAACAGCCCGGCTCTCCTTTATTTAGGGGCCGGGCTGTTTGCTGATATAAAGATACGAAATATTTGGCTGAATTGGAATTTACCGGGTTCGCTTCTCCGCAGGGGCTTTTTGTTTGAAATTGAATATATTGCAAGTAACAACCTCAATCCTGCACCATGAATGAAAACCAGGCCGGCAAGCACACCGAAACTCCCCAGCTAAAACAGGTACTGAGTCTGCCTACCGGAATTTTATTGGTAGCCGGTATCATGATCGGTTCGGGCGTATTCAAGAAGATCGTGCCGATGTCGCAGGCACTGCATAGCGAAACTTATATTTTACTGGCCTGGATCATTGGGGGCGTTATCACCATGTTTGGCGCTTTTACCTATGCGGGACTGGCCACCATGACCACGCAAACAGGCGGCGTATATGAATACCTGCGGTTGATCTATGGTGATTTTATCGCCTTCCTTTTCGGCTGGACCATCTTTACCATTGTTGGCAGCGGTGCTGTGGCGGCACTCTCCTTTGTATTTGCGCAATCTGTCAATACCCTGCTGCCCTTGCCCGAGTTTTTATCATCCTTTAAAAATATAAGTATCGGCGATTCTATTTTTCCCTTTGCCGACTCGGGCATCAAACTACTGGCGGTACTTACTATTATCGTGTTAACCTGGGTAAATTATAAAGGTGTAAGTAAGGCCGGGGCTTTAAATAACATAGTCACCTCGGCCAAAATACTGGGAATCCTGCTACTTATTATTGCGGGCTTCCTGTACAGTGGTCACCCGGTTGTTGTTAAAGGCGCCGAAGCGGTTCAACCTCCTACCGGGGCCGCTTTATTCAGCGGTTTGTTTGGCGCCATGCTCAGCGCGTTGTGGGCCTACGATGGATGGGCGAATATCACCTTTGTAACCGGCGAGATCAAAAATCCCAAACGAAACATTCCACTGGCCATTGTTGGCGGTGTAGGCATCGCCATGACTTTATATGTATTGCTCAATTATGCCTACATGAAAGTTTTGCCTGTATCGCAGCTGGCCCTACTGGGCAGTAATAAAATAGCGGCGGCCGAAATAGCGGGTATCATCATGGGTAAGCCGGGTGTTATCATTATCGCTGTATTGATCATGACCTGCACCTTTGGCGCATTAAATGGCTGCATTATCTCCTACCCCCGGGTTTATTTTCGGATGGCGCAGGAAAAGGTCTTCTTTAAAAAAGCGGCTCTTATACATCCTGATTACCGCACCCCGCACATCTCCCTGCTTTACTCCGCCATCTGGAGCATCATACTGGTATGTAGCGGCACCTTCGACCAGATCACCAACCTGGTTATTTTTGCTTCCTACGCTTTTTTCGCCCTGGCAACCTGGGGTTTGATCCGGATGAAAATAAAAGGCGTCATCAAATCAAAAGTTATCGGTTACCCGGTGATCCCCGTTATTATTATATTATTTTGTATCGCGCTTACCATCAATACCATTATCACACAACCACTGGCATCCATGATGGGCCTGCTGCTCATTTTAAGCGGCGCACCGTTTTATTTGTATTTTAAGAAGAAGTTAGTCTGAATCAGAATTTACAGAATTAAAGGATTTTCAGAATTAAGTTGAACTTTTATTTTGCGAATTCTTTAATTCTGTAAATTCTGATTCAGACAGCCATAAAAACAAAACACCCTGCCATTTTACCGGCAGGGTGTTTATTTATTGTTTTAGTTGAGTTTTGTTCGGTATTACCAGCTATAACGGATACCAAACTGCATTTGCCAGCGTGATGCAAACAAATCAACAGAATACGGTACTCCTGGATTGCTAAAATTGTAAGTTGGGTATGAGGCAACATTACCATCTTTAACAAAAGTAGGGCCACCAGCTGCTCCCGGTAATTTGCTCACCGGCGTTAAACCCACACTTGCTGAAGAGTTGAATGTATTGGCTGAGAAATAATACTGGCCCCATTTTTTATTCAGTAAGTTGGTCAGGTTGATGATGTCATAAGTAAATGTGATCATCTGTTTGTGTTTACCGTTACCAAATTTAAAGTCCTGCGTAAAACGGAAGTCTAATTGATTATTCCATGGAGTAAATGCAGCATTACGCTCAGTAAACTGACCACGGCGTGAACTTAAGTATTTATCAGCATCAATAAACGCATCAAATTCGGCTACTTGTTGTGCGGCGGTTTTTACCACTACACCATTTTTTACCTGATCAACAATAAACTTAGACGTTTCGCCTTTGTTAGGGATGTAAGCTAAACTTAATTGCTGACCTGTTCCGTCGATAGCACTCGGGTAGGTATCATAAGTATATGGGTTACCGCTTTGCGCGCTAAAGAAGAAGGTAAAGTTGGCTGTATAGTTGTGACCTGCATCCCAATCGTGCTTGAAGTTTAGGTTTGATACGATACGGTTACGGATATCAAAGTTTGAGTTTGCCAGGCCGGGGTTGTTAGGATTTAAAGCCTGATTTAACTGCCAGTTTGACTCCATGGAGTTACGGATACCGTTGGTAACATCTTTTGAATGACCGTAGGTATAAGCAACCGAAACATTTAAAGCATTCTTTGGATCAAATTGAGTGAATTTAGATGCCTGTGCAGTTAAGCTGTAACGGTAGCCCTGGCTGGTGTTTGATAGTAAGTAAGCATTAGTATATAAAGGGTTAATACCTTTATTTATAAATATTGGCTGTAGGTGTTGGGTATCATACGGATAATAAGTAACCTGATCGGTAGTATTTACCTGTTGGAACTTTAAATCATGAATAACTTTGGTATAAATACCTTCGCCGGTAAATTTCCACTGATCATCAGTAGTATAGTCAACAGCCAGGCTGCTTCTCCAAACCTGTGGCATTTTAAAGTTATTATCAATCAAATCCACTTGTGTAGAAGCACTCGGAGTAAAGCTTGGCACTTTAGGTACACCTACAGCAGGAGATTTGTTATCATAAGCACCATAAGTGTTACCATTATTGTAAAATGAGTAACCAAACCATGCAAACGGAACACGACCGGTAAAGAAGCCGCTACCACCACGTACAATAACGCTTTGATCGCCAAGTGCATCATAATTAAATGCTACGCGTGGGTTCCACTCTATATTACCCAGGTAGTTTTGTTTGATATCCTTAGGTTTGGTATAAGTAAAGGTAGTACCATAGTTCGGGTCAACCGGAGCGTTTGTTGTTTTATCGCTCAATGGTTGTTTGTTTGGTACATCTGCATAGTCAGCACGTAAGGCTATGGTCAATTTGAAATTATCAGTTAACTGAATTTCGTCCTGGCCATATAAACTCAACAGGTTAACTTTAAACTGAGCTGATGGATTAGCTAAAATATAATCACGACTGTTATTGGTATAATTACCGTTATAACGTACACGGCTTGGCTGCTGAGCAAGGAAATTATCAATACTGCTATAAGCTGTACGACCATTCCATGAGTTTACGAAGTTATAAGTGATATTATAAAACTCATTGTGGGTACCAAAAGTGAAAGTGTGTTTACCTTTAGTCCAAGTTAAGTTATCCGTAAACTCAGCAGTTTTCTGGTGCATATCAAAAATAGCGGCCTCACGGTCGGTACCCATGAAAATGGTGGTACCCGGAGTACGGCCAGTAATTTCAATCTGTGGTAATGACGGATCTGAATTAGGATCACGGTAATCATGTACGTTTGAATAACCTAATACCAAGCTATTGCTCAAACTGTTAGAGAACCTTGATTTTAACTCGGCAACTGTTGAGGTGGAGTTATTATGTGAGGTATAATCGATACCGCTAAAACGGAAGTTTTGCTGATCGCGCTCTAAGTTGGTTGCTTTTGAAATAATGGTATTGTTACGGATGGTTAACTGGTTATGATCATCGATATTCCAGTCCAAACGGTTAAAGAACTTATTTGAGTTGGAGAAGATAGTAGTATTATCAGCTGTTCCTGGACCTACACCATAATACTTTCTGAAGGCACTATCGAGTTTTTGTGCGTCAGTCCTACTCAGAATTTTAGATGACCCAGCGGTACCTGCAGCTGCGATCACAGGATCCTGTCTGCGGGCAATCTCTTCGTTGGTAAAGAAGAACAATTTGTTTTTGATGATCGGGAAACCTAAACGGATACCTGCTTGATAATCATGAAAATCAGATAGTTTTGAACCATCACCACCAGAAGCGGCTTTAGCATTGTTTGGGCCAACCATAAATGAGCCACGACCAAATCCATATACCGAACCAGTAAAATCATTGGTACCGCTGCGGGTTACGGCGTTGATACTACCACCCAGTACGTTACCAATTTTAATATCATAAGGAGCAACCAATACCTGAATATCCTGTATCGCATCTAATGATACCGGGCTGGTACGGGTACTGCTACCTACTTGTCCTGATGCGTTGTTCTGACCACCTAATGATGGGCTAAAACCAATCGCGTCGTTGTTGATAGCACCATCCAGCGTTACGTTATTGTAACGGTAGTTGGTACCCTGGAATGAGTTATTATTACTTTGAGGTGTGTTCCTGGTCAAATCCTGCAAGCTGCGGTTGATAGAAGGCGCAGTACGGATTTGATTTTGGTTGATGCGGGTACTTGCACCGGTTTTGGTACCACCTGCAGTAGCTCTAACTTTTACTTCTTTTAGAGTTGTTGTTTCGTCGGCAAGGGCAAAATTAAAGTTAGTACTACCCAAACTCAGGGTAATATCTGTTCTTTCATCTTTTTTAAACCCGACAAAAGAGGCCGATATAGTATAGGGGCCACCCGGGTTTACGTTAGTGATAGTGAAACGACCATCAGAGTTAGTCTGGGCGCCGTAACGTGTTCCTGTACCGGTGTTTAGTACAGTTACAGTTACGCCAGGCAGGGTAACGCCCTTTTGGTCGGTAACTTTTCCGCTTATTACAGAGGTTGTAATTTGCGCCTTGGCAACATTAGCAACCCCTATAATCAGCACTGATAAAAGGATAAAGTAAAGCTTTTTCATTTGTGTGTTTTTAAAACACAAAGGTTCAGCTACAATATTAACAACATGTTAACAGAGGATTATATTTAATCCTTTTTGTTAACATTAAGTAAAAGTTGTTTATCAATACTTAACAGATAACTTTTTAAGCACCAGATGAAGCAGGTAGATAGGACCGATGAGCAAAAATTTAATATCATCTAAAAATGATGGCTTTTTACCTTCAATTTTATGCCCGATAAATTGCCCAATCCAGGATATAAAGAAGATGATTAGTGAAACCAGCCATAAAGCAGGTCCACCGGCCTGGTGCCAATGCTCCAGCTGAATAATGCCATAACTAAAGCCAAATAATATCAGCAGCATAATGTATGACAACACCGGCGAAAGTTTAAGATAATAGTAAATACTAAAGGCAATTAAAAAAGAAGCCCAGTTAAACACACCATTATAAGTACCCAGGAATTTTAAGTATGGAAAAGGGATAGACCAAACCAATCCCAGCAAGCTGAACACAATAAGCGGGATACAGATAAAATGGATAGCCTCGTTGGTTTTATTATGATGACTTTCGGCGTATTTGGCAAAATAAACATCAACCGGGCGGATAGGATTAGCATCGCCGGCACTATGTTGTGGTGTATTTGATATATTATTGGAGGCCATAATTTAATCTAATATATGGAGAAAAGAATCAAGAGTCAAGAATCAAGAGCCAAGACCAGGAATAAAAAAGAAGCAAGAGTCAAGAAACAAGAATCAAGACTGGAGAAAAAAAAGAGTCAGAACCCTTTGGATCCTGACTCTTAATTCTTGACTCTCTCTTTGCCTACTTAGCAAACGCTACCGAGCGGGTTTCCCTGATCACGGTAACTTTGATCTGACCCGGATAGGTCATTTCGGTTTGGATACGGTTGGAGATATCTGCTGCCAGTACTTCAGACTGCGCATCGCTTATCTTTTCGCTTTCCACCACTACACGCAGCTCGCGACCGGCCTGAATAGCGAATGTTTTTTCGACACCAGGGTATGAAAGGGCTAATTCTTCCAGCTCTTTTAAACGTTTGATGTAGCTTTCAACCACCTCTCGGCGTGCTCCCGGACGTGCGCCGGATATAGCATCACAAGCCTGGATGATAGGCGATAACATCGAGGTCATCTCAATTTCATCGTGGTGAGCACCTATGGCGTTACAAACTTCAGGATGTTCTTTATATTTTTCGGCCAGTTGCATACCCAAAATAGCGTGTGGCAGTTCCGGGTTATCATCAGGTACTTTACCAATATCATGTAACAGACCAGCTCGTTTAGCCATTTTAACATTCAGGCCCAATTCTGCAGCCATCGTAGCGCAGAAGTTAGCTACCTCACGTGAGTGCTGTAACAGGTTTTGCCCGTATGATGAACGGTAACGCATACGGCCAACCATACGGATCAGCTCCGGATGCAAACCATGAATACCCAGGTCGATCACCGTGCGTTCGCCTATTTCTACTATTTCTTCTTCAATTTGTTTTTTGGTTTTGGCAACCACCTCTTCAATACGGGCCGGGTGTATACGACCATCCGTTACCAGGCGATGCATGGCCAAACGGGCAATCTCGCGCCTTACCGGGTCAAAGCCCGAAAGTATGATGGCCTCCGGAGTATCATCAACAATGATCTCGATACCGGTTGCTGCTTCCAGCGCACGGATATTCCTACCCTCACGACCGATGATACGACCTTTGATCTCGTCATTTTCGATGTTAAATATCGAAACCGTATTTTCAATAGCGCTTTCGGTAGCGGTACGCTGTATAGTTTGGATAACTATCTTTTTAGCTTCTTTGGTAGCGGTCAGTTTAGCCTCGTCAACAATGTCCTTAATCTGGATCATGGCTTTGGTACGGGCCTCTTCACGCAGAGTATCCACTAACTGGTTACGGGCATCATCGGCAGATAAGCCAGCTATGGTTTCCAGTTGTTGTACGTGCGAGTTTTTCAGCACTTCCACTTCTTCCTGTTTTTTAACAACAATTTCTGTTTGTTTCTCCAGGTTTTTACGGGTGTTATCCAGTTCGCTTTCCTTGCGGTTCATGTTTTCCAGGCGCTGGTTTAACGACTGTTCTTTTTGTTTAACACCGTTTTCGCGCTGGTTGATATTGTTATTTTTAGTATTTACTTCCTGCTCATGCTCAGCCTTCATTTGTAAAAACTTCTCTTTGGCTTCCAGCAGTTTATTTTTCTTCAGGATCTCGGCATTGTTTTCTGCATCCTTCAGTATCTTTTTCACTTTGTTCTGCGCCGATGTTTCCTGGTCTTTAAAAAGCTTCCGTAACAGGAAGCGGCCAATGACGATGCCGACAATGGCACCAACAAGCAGCCCGATAATAATGTATAATAATACGTCCATCTTCTTTTAGGGTGTAAGGTTATATAAATAAAAAAACCGCAACTAACTCTTAAGTATCATGTATTTAAAAACTTCATTTCGGATATTGGGACCATGGTTACGTTAGTATAAATAGCAACGCATGCCTCTTTGATCCGCTTAATATTGAAGCGTTAAGTTTTTAATAGTGAAACCTAAAATTTAACTGCGGTTAAATCTTAATTGTGCTCTGTATGTATGTAAGAACGTTAATTACTTCGAGAAAAATTCAGACAGCAAATGATCTAATTGATAAACCTTTTCGGCAATATCGGTATCTTCAACGGTAACCTTCTTCTCGGCTTTTAATGATGATGTAGCATAATGCAACACCGCCATCGAAAGCAGATCCTGCTTATCTCTTACCGCGTAGTTTTCCTGATATTCCTTTATCCGGTCATTGATCAGTTTAGCCGCCCTGCGTATTATTTCTTCCTCCTCCATGTTTACCTTTAATGGGTAAACTCTGTCAGCAATATTTATTTTTATTGAGATTTCTCCCATTGAGCTTTTCACTTTTTGTATTATTTCTTCAATAATACAATACACTTATCTATTTCCTGCACAAAGTCGTTAATTTTTTGCTTTATGTCAAGACTTTTCTCATTTGTTTCTGAAAATGATTTTGCCAGCTTCAATACACGAAGCTTTTCTTCCAGCTCTTTTGTCTTGTTTTTGCTGGCATCCAAAGCTACGGTTAAAGCCTCACTTTCCAGTTTTAACAGATCATTTTCCTCCTGTAAGGCAGCGCAAAGCTCAATTAACCGTTCGGTTTTATCTACAATTTTATTTAACTGTTCTGCTACTGAGGCCATGTATCTGTTAAACTCTAAATCCTAATTTCTAAATCCTAAATAAAATTTCTAAATCCTAATTTCTAAACTCTAAATAAAAATACGTCACTCATTTCTTTAAATCCTTTATACAAACCTTGTTTTTAGGATCTAGAGTTTAGAATTTAGGGCTTAGGATTCCCTATTTACGAATCTCCGCTCCGGCTTCTTTACCTAAGTTATAAATTAATTTTTGCATAATGGCATCAATCGCTTTATCGGTAAGTGTTTTATCGATATCCTGGATGATAAAACTTAAGGCGTACGATTTTTTACCGACCGGCAGTTTATCTCCTTCGTAAACATCAAATACACTAACTTCTTTCAGCAGCTTGCGTTCGGTTCTCTGGGCAATTTGTTTTAACTGACCAAAAGTAACCGCTTTATCTATCAGCATCGACAGGTCGCGCCTTACCGCAGGGAATTTAGAAACCTCCTGGTAAACGATCTTGTTTTTGCGCACCGCAGATAAAATCAAATCGAAATTAAAGTCGGCATAAAATACTTCTTTGTCTACATCTACCTTTTTCAAAGCCTCGCCGGCAACCGCGCCAAACTTAACCAGTTGTTTACCGTTCAGCATATATTGCAGCCCGTAAGCCATTTTCTTGCAAGTAGCGTCCTCCACTGCGTAACCTGTGATATTCAAGCGTTCTAAAATGCTGTCAACAATAGCTTTCAGATTGTAGAACGATACCGGTTTTGGCTTTTGGTTCCATTGCTCGGCTGTAGTTGCCCCGGTTAAAAACACCGAGAAGCGTTGTACCTCAGTATACTTATCATCCTTTACGCTGTAAACCTTACCAAACTCATAAAACTTCAAGTCGGCAGCACGGCGGTTCTGGTTGTAAGTAATAGCTTCCAGTCCGGAGTACAGCATGGTTTGGCGCATTACATCCAGATCGCTGCTTAGCGGGTTCAATATTTTTACCGCGGCATCCAGGTTATCTGAATAAGCCGATTTGGTTAATGAGTTTGATAGTATCTCGTTAAAACCATTGGCAGTAAGCAAGTCCGACAGTTGGTTTTGCACCGTGTCTTTTTCGGCCCGTTGTGAGTTATTTAATGATGCCCTGATCTGGGTAGGGATCTCGATATTGTTGTATCCGTAAATACGCAGTATCTCCTCTACCACATCCACCTCGCGGGTAACATCAACACGGTACGGCGGTACCTGTAACGAAAGTGTATCTTCCGTTTCATTAACCACCTTAATATCCAATGCTTCAATGATAGCCTTGATCTCGGCATGCGGAATGGCTTTACCTATCAGCCTGTGGATATTTTTATAACTTACATCAAAAGCAAATGGTGCAACGGGTGCTGGATAATGATCAAAAATTTCTGACGACACCTCGCCGCCGGCTACTTGCTGTATCAGCAAGGCGGCGCGTTTCAAGGCGAAAACGGTCATATCCGGATCGGTGCCACGCTCAAACCTGAAAGATGCATCGGTTTTTAGGCCATGTCTTTTAGCCGTTTTACGTACCGATACCGAATTGAAATAAGCGCTCTCCAAAAAGATGCTTGTGGTTGATGCCTTAACGCCCGAAGTGATACCGCCAAACACGCCGGCAATACACATAGGTTCTTCGGCATTGCCTATCATCAAGTCGTTTTCCGATAACTTACGATCTACATCATCCAGGGTTTTAAAAAGCGTTCCTTCCGGATAGTTTTTCACTAGCACTTTGTTGCCCTTTATTTCGTCGGCATCAAAAGCATGCAGCGGTTGTCCCAATTCGTGCAATACATAGTTGGTTACATCCACAATATTATTGATAGAGCGGATGCCGATAACAGCCAACCGTTCTTTTAACCATTTCGGTGATTCTTTTACCTCCAAACCGGTCATGGTTAAACCAGAATAACGCGGACTTGCCTGCTCGTTCTCTACCACAACCTCAACCGTTCTGTTGGTATTGGCAATTTTGAACGCGCTTACATCCGGCCGGGTAACAGCGATCTTTAAAAAAGCGGCAATATCACGGGCGGTACCCAGGTGCGAGGCGGCATCGGCACGATTCGGTGTTAAACCTATTTCGTACATATAATCGTCGTTCACCTTAAAATAGTCTTTAGCTAAAGTGCCAACCGGGGCATCAGCATCCAATACCATAATACCATCGTGACTGGTGCCTAATCCTATTTCATCCTCGGCGCAGATCATCCCTTCGGACGCTTCACCGCGTATTTTTGATTTCTTGATGGCGAATGGCTCACCGGTAACCGGGTATACGGTAGTACCAACCACAGCTACTACTACTTTTTGCCCGGCAGCCACGTTAGCAGCGCCGCAAACAATCTGCAGATCTTCCGGGCCGCCTACATCAACTTTAGTTACGTGCAGGTGGTCGGAGTTGGCATGATCGGTACATTCCTTTACATAACCAATTACCAGGCCTTCCAGTCCGCCGGGAATAGCTTGCACTTTTTCCAGGCTCTCTACTTCCAAACCGGTACCGGTAAGGATAATGGAGATTTCCTGTGGGGTTTTATCTGTATCTATAAATTCTTTAAGCCAATTATATGATATTTTCATTATTCAGAAATGATAATCGGCAAAGATACGATTTAGGCTGAAAGGTGAAAGCTGTGCAGATTACAAATGTGCAGATATGCAGATGTGCAAATAATAAATGTGTAGGTGATAGATAAGATCGATAAACGGATCAATCAGCAAATTCAAAAAATCATCTGCACATCTAAAATTCGCACATCTGCACATCTAAATTATTCCCTCATCGCCAAAGCTGTAATAGCCATTATCGGTTATAATGAGGTGATCAAGTACATTGATATCCAACAGTCGACCGGCAGCGCTTATTTTTTTGGTGAGATCGATATCCTGGTGACTGGGCTTTAGATTCCCTGAGGGGTGGTTATGAACCAGTATAATACCACTGGCCTGTTGTTGCAGGGCCATATAAAAAATGATCTTGGGATCGGCTACGGTGGCCGATAATCCTCCTTTGCTCACCAGCTCTTTAGCCAGCACTTTTTGTGAGCGACCAACCAATAGTATCCAGAATTCTTCATGGTTCAGGTCCATCAGGTGACGGCGCATAATATTATAGGCATCACGACTGCTGTTGATGTATTCAATAGCTTTGGTTTCGGTATCGTTGCGGCGGCGACCGATCTCTAACGCGGCAATAATGGATATGGCTTTGGCCTCTCCTATCCCTTTAAATTTGGAAAGTTCACTGATGGAAGCTTTACCCAGCTTGTTCAAGTCGTTTTCATAATGATGCAGGATGCGCTTGCTTAACTCAACAGCGGTTTCGGTACGACTGCCCGATCCAATAAGGATGGCGATCAGTTCAGCATCGGTCAGCGCGCGGCGACCCTGGGTGCTCAGCTTTTCCCGCGGACGGTCTTCTTCCGCCCATGATTTAATGCTGATCTTTTCGTTGTAGTTTTCCACGGTATTAATGTATGGAAAAAAACTACCAAACAAAAAAGGTACAGCTCAAATTGTCGCCGGCCCCCTCTTTGCCTGTAGCGAAGAAACAGCAAACTATGTCATTGCGAGGAGGAACGACGAAGCAATCTCGTAGCTATTCCTACTGATGAGAACGCGAGGAGATTGCCACGCTACGCTCGCAATGACATAATTTTTGTTTTTTTTATATTCTTCCGAAGCAACAGAGAGGGTCGTCCAACGAAGCGCAGACGGGGTGAGTCGATTTACACCAAACAAAAAAGGGTTGTACTGTTCAGTACAACCCTTTTTATATATTTTTAGTTAAGCGATTAACTTAAGCCATTAACAAATTTAGTAAGCTTTGATTTATTGTTCGAAGCTTTGTTTTTGTGAATAACATTCTTTTTAGCTAAACGGTCTAACATAGAGATCACTTTACCTAACAGTGCGCTTGCATCAGCTTTAGTAGTTGTGTTTCTTAATTTCTTAATAGCGTTCCTGGTTGTTTTAGCCTGGTACCTGTTGCGCAGACGCTTCGCAGCGTTTGATCTGATTCTTTTTAAAGACGATTTATGATTTGCCATTGTATAGCTTTGTTATTCTTTTTTCTATTATTTTAAGGACTGCAAATATATGCCGATAAATTTAAATATGCAAGTGCTTTTTTATTAAAGTTTTAAAGCTTTATTTAGCCCATTGTACTCACTGAATTTATTTAAGCTCCCGTGATTGAACATTATGCTTCATAAAACAACTAATCTACAGCGCAAGCCTTAATTTAGCAGAAGTTTACTTCAAACCATGGACAGTACTAAAAGATTCAGCAACCGCGTGGCCGATTATGTAAAATACCGCCCCCACTACCCTACCGCCATTGTTACCTTTTTACAGGATAGTTATCAACTGAGCACCGATAAGCTGATAGCCGATATTGGCGCAGGTACGGGGATATCAACCCAATTGTTTCTGGATGCCGGTTACCGGGCCATCGCCGTGGAGCCCAATGCCGAAATGCGGGATAAAGCCACGGAGCTGTTGAGCACATACCCGGGTTTTACCGTCGCCGATGGAACCGCGGAAAACACGGGCTTGGCCGACAAAAGCGTTGATGCCGTTATTGCCGGGCAAGCTTTCCATTGGTTTAACGCGCAAAATGCCCGTGCAGAATTTAAACGCATCCTGAAACCCGGTGGCATCGTGGCGTTGATCTGGAATGAACGGAAAACAAGCTCTGCATTTGAAAAGGACTACGACCAGCTGATCATCACACACGGACAGGATTATGTAAAAGTTGGGCACCGTAATATCAACTATGACCACATCGGCGCTTTTTATGATCCTGAACCTTTTGAGTTACGGGTGTTTGAAAACAAACAGGTTTTTGACTTTGACGGATTAAAAGGTCGCCTGCTTTCCTCATCCTACATGCCTACGAAAGATGACGCTGGATATGAGCCTATGATCAATGATCTAAAGGTGCTTTTTAATCGTTATCAACAAGATGGCATGATAGCTATTCATTACGATACCAAGGTTTATGTAGGGAGATTGCAATAGCTGACAAAACTCAAAACTTACTACTCAAAACTTAAAAACTAAACGCCATATTTACCTTCATGAAGCGGCGTATTATTTTAAGCTTATCGGGCATTGGTTTAATGCTGCTGTGTTCATCATGGGGTTTCTTTGCACATTACCGCATCAACAGACTGGCAGTTTTTACGCTACCTAAGAGCATGGCAGGTTTTTACAAGGCCAACATCGGTTATATTACAGAACATGCCGTGAGCGCCGACAAGCGCCGCTATGTAGACTCTACCGAGATCCCTCATCATTTTTTTGATGCCGACCATTATGGCAAGAAGCCTTTTGCCGCTATCCCCCGGCGATGGGCCGACGCTGCTGCCAAATACTCTGCCGATACACTGGACAAATACGGTACCGTTCCCTGGACCATCCAGTATCAATATTATAAACTGGTACGAGCGTTTAAGGCGCATGATACCACGGCTATACTCAACACCTCCGCTAATTTGGGTCACTATGTTGCCGACGCTCATGTCCCCCTTCACCTTACGCTAAACTATGATGGACAACTTACCGATCAGATGGGCATACATGGCCTGTGGGAAACTCGCCTGCCGGAGCTGTTTATTAAACAATATCATCTTTTTGCTGGTCGTGCCCGTTATATTGATAACCCACTGACTGAGGCATTTAAAATTTGCCAGGTATCCTTCAAAAGCGTCGACTCGGTATTACGATTTGAGCGAATAGTCAATAAAAACTTTCCGTCAGATAAAAAATACAGCCTGGTTATGCGGGGTAAAAGAAAGCTTAATGATTATTCCGTGGCCTACAGCCATGCTTATCAAAAAATGCTGAAAGGTATGGTGGAACGGCAAATGCGGGCATCCATACTTTCGGTTGGAAGTTTCTGGTACTCGGCCTGGGTTGATGCCGGGCAGCCCGATCTGAACAAACTGATAGCACAGCCGTTAAGCGCCCAGGAGCGTATTAATTTACAGCACGAAGAAGCCATGTACAAAGCCGGCAAATGTATTTATCAAACAACTAAATAAGCTCAGGAACTTATTATACAGAAGCTTTTTTGCTACCCCTGCTTTTTATAGCCGCGTAAATTGGCGGAATTACGGATATCAATATAATAGCCATCACCACCAGTGTAAAGTTTTGCTTGATCACCGGGATATTACCAAAAAAGAAACCGATAAATAGAAAGCTCAGTACCCATGAAGCACCACCTACAATATTATACAGACTATAGCGTAAAAAAGGCATACGCCCTACGCCGGCCACAAAAGGGGCAATGGTCCTGATGATAGGTAAAAAACGGCTGAATATAACTGCCTTGCCACCGTGTTTATCAAAAAAAGCTTTGGTAGTGAGGTAATACTCCAGCTTTAATATTTTGTTATTTTCTTTAAAAACCTTGGGGCCTAAATAATTACCCAGTAAGTAATTAACCGTATTACCTGCAAAAGCGGCTATCACCAATATAATAGCAAGCAAGGCTATATCTAAGCCCGTTTTACCATTAGCAATAAGTGCACCTGCGGCAAACAGCAGCGAGTCGCCGGGTAAAAAGGGAGTAACCACAAAACCGGTTTCGGCAAAAATGATCGCGAACAGTATGAGATAGGTCCAGCCTTTGTAATCACTGGTGATCTGGCTCAGATGCACATCAATATGCAGTATAAAGTCGATAATGCTTTTTATTACTTCCACGGTATTTTAAATTTTGGCCAAAAATAGGAATATAAATGAGAAGACATTAGAATCAAGAGCCAAGAATCAAGAATAAAAAATAAGTTGCGATTGTATTTCGAGGCTCTTCGCTTTAATATCCAGGCTCTTGATTCTTGGCTCTTGACTCTAATATCTCTACCTTATCGAGTGGTTTTAAGCAGTAAATTATTGGTAAGTATAGCAGCACCAAATGCAACTGTATCTGTGCGCCCTACTATTCCTTGTGTATAAATAGTATAGGCACGACCGTCCTGTATGGTAACGTTGGATAATTGGAACTGAACATTATCTGGCGAAGTGCTTAAGTTAATGGTAAAGTTATAATTCCCCACAGGCAACTGAACATATTTTGATACTTTATTGAAAGCTATAGCCATCCACTGTGTTGATCCGGTGCCATTTGCTTTCAGATCAAGCGGAGGAGAGGTTGGTGAGCAGTGTATAAACCGCACCAGACCCCGGCCTAATGGCGGAACAGTGGCTGTATCCAATAACAAGAGTGAGTTTTTTATAGAACTATCGCTCCTGAAACCGGTAATAAACAAGGTGTATTTGGAGTTAGCTTTCAGCGTGCTGTCAATAGTAACCAGGTTTATCGGGGCCAATGTTGCCGTACGTAACTGCATTGGCGGTTGTAGCGTGGATATATAAAAATAACCCGAATTAGTAGGATATGTATAATTGGTTGAATTTTCCTTAATAAAATTAAGGTATAAATTTACCGGCAGTATATCCGGACTTAAATTAACAATTTGCAGTTGCGTATTCAATCCCGTAGGATTAGCATTGGCGCCTTTACCGCATGATGATATAAAGGGCAGCAGCAAAGTACCAACGGTAACTAAAAGTAAAGAAACCAGGAAGCTGCTTTTATTTGGTTTGGCCATTAATTTTTAATTTACTGATTAATTATTAATCGGGTACTAAGCCCCTGGTTACCATTTGAACCTACTGTACCATAACTAACCAGGGTATAAATTTGTCCTGCGTTAAGAACTATCGTAGTATCTCGTTTAGGACTTGAAGGTGATGATGCCTGGTAAACAGCAACATTATGAACAAATCCCCCTTTAACTTTTATAAAGGCTACATCTGTTGCCTTATAGGCCACATTACTAAATTTAACTGTATCTAAAACATGGTCTGGCAAGCTTCCCCCTTCAAATGCCAGCATCAAAGGACCAGCATCAGGCGACGCATTGACAAATCTTACCAACGCATTACCATCCGCATCGGCTTTGAGCACATCCTCAGCAAAAAAAACGCTCTCTAGCGTTTGCCCGCTTATATATAAAGAATACACTTTGCCTGTATCCAGTGTGATCGGCTTACTAAATAAAATATTGGGGGTTGAGGGACTGGCCAGTTTAACCTGGAAGTTTTGCAAGCCTGCTTTCACCGTAACGTACCCTAACGAACCACCTGGATAATAACTTGACGTATTATTGATCCTGGTACCATTCTGGTAAAAATTAATAACATTATTTGACGCGTTGACCACATTAAGGCTTGTAGTAAGCTGAACCGTAGGCGCATCATTATTTTTTTTACAGGATGCCCAGCATGCCGCGGCTACAATACAAGTAAAAGCTTTGATCCTGATATTCATTCGGAATAATTATTGAATTATTGAGTTAGCGAATTAGTGAATGATATTTAAAATCGTTAATTCACTAAATCACTAATTCAAAATTAATCTATATAACTGCTTCCCGCGATTTTTGTTATCTGCGGCGAACAAAAAAGTCCGGTTTTTAAAGCCGGACTTAGTTTTGGATTTATAATTTAAGTTTACACTTAAGCATAACTATTGAGCATCACCGGCATAACCAGCATCAGCACATCTTCATTTTCATCGCCACCCTGAGGTAACAATAACCCGGCACGGTTTGGTGTCGACATCTCCAAAGATACTTCTTCGCAACTTAAATTCTTCAACATTTCTATTAAAAAACGTGCATTGAAGCCAATTTCTATGTCTTCGCCCTCGTACTGGCAGCTTAAACGCTCATGCGCTTCGTTGGCAAAGTCAATATCTTCTGATGATATATTGAGTTCGCTGCCGCTTATTTTAAGCCTTACCTGGTGGGTGGTTTTGTTAGCGTAAATAGCTACGCGGCTCAACGAACCCAGGAAGGTAAGCCTGTCGATACTTAATTTATTTGGATTTACCTGAGGTATAACCGCCTCATAATCCGGATAGCGCTCGTCAATTAAACGGCATACCAGGTTAATATTACCAAATTTAAAGAACGCGCTGGTAGAGTTATACTCTACTGATACATTCACATCATCAGTTGGTAATGATGATTTTAAAAGCGTTAACGCTTTTTTTGGCAATATGAATGAGGTAGTGCTTGCGGCTTTGGCATCCTTACGGCGGTAACGTACCAGCTTGTGCGCATCGGTAGCTACAAAGGTAAGGTGCTGGGTGCTTAACTGGCAGTATACACCGGTCATGGCAGGGCGCAACTCGTCGTTACTTACCGCGAAAATGGTTTTGTTAATAGCTTCGGCTAAAACCGAGGCCGGTAAATTTACCGACGACGCGTTCTCCACTACCGGTATTTTCGGGAAATCCTCGCCATTCTCGCCGCTCAGTTTGTACTTTCCGTCGCCCGCGTTTATTTCAATAGCAAACGTGTTATCATCTACAGAAAAAGCTACCGGTTGCTCCGGTAACGACTTTAAGGTCTCTAACAATATACGCGATGGTATGGCAATGCGGCCATTCTCTTTAGCCTCAACAGCTAAGGATGTGGTCATGCTGGTTTGCAGGTCGGTTGCAGAAATGGTTAAGTTTCCATCCTTTATCTCGAACAAAAAGTTTTCCAGTATAGGCAAAACAGTGCTATTGCTTAAAGCCCCGCTTACAGCCTGCAGTTGTTTGAGTAATGTTGATGTAGAAACAATAAATCTCATATGGGTGTATTTAATCAATCAAAAATATAAAATTTAATGCGCATACTTTCGTTTACGGATGTAATGTTGAAAAATAGCACATATTAACACTAAAAGCAATGGCCCAACCGTATTTACCAGCTGCCAGTACATTTTTTCGTTGCGGATACGGGCGCGGTTAAGCAGGCGTATCTTGATCTCCTTGGTACGCAGCGCTATCAGGCCCGAATCGTCGGTCATATAATCGGCTATGTTCAGCAACAGGTTTTTATTGCCGTAGGTTTGCTGGGTATAATGATCATAGCCCAGCGGGTACGGCGAACCATCGCTGCCTACCTGGTTTTTCAAAATATCCCCGTCACTGATCACGATCATTTTTGTGGACTCGCTTTCGGCCTTTATAGCTACTTGTCCGGTAATGCCTTCGGGCAGCGGGCGATTGCGCCAGTCGGATACAAATTTACCTTCCAGTAATACGCCTACCGTTTTGGGCGTGCTCTGAAAATCTTTAGGATTGGGTTCCTGCTCCAATGCCTGTAACGACAGCATATGCGGCGCGCTCATCTTTTTGTTATAGGGCGACGAGGTAAGCAGGATAGTTTTTTTTACATCTTTGGTATCCAGCAGATCAATAGTGCTGGCAAATTCGCTGCTGATGCCATCCAGGTTTTTCACTACCGGGTGTTTGGATAGCGGGATAAATATGGGATAAAACAACCAGGGCAGCATTTGTATCTGCGCCTGCCCACCCACGCTGCCGGTACTAACCGGTATCTGCGAGCAGTTCATATCAGCAATCAGGTCGTAATTGATCCTGACGCCGTACCTGAAAAGCTGATCGTCCAGGTTCAGTTGTTTGGCAAAAGCCAACTGCTCGCCACCGTGGCCGCGCAGGCTGTCCAACTCGGCGCTCACCTGGTCTATCGTCCACAATACCCGACCGCCATGCATAATATATTGGTCGAGCTTAAATTTTTCCAATTCGGTAAATTTTTTATCGGGTTTGGGTATCACCAGCAGTTTTATTTTCTTAAGACTGTCAAACGGTATAAGATTCAAATCTACTCTACCAATCAAATACCCATCAGATAAAGTGTTGATGGCGCCATTTAATTGCAAGTCAGTAAGTTCGTTATGACCTGTTGTAAACCCAATCCGAGGCTTGCCTCCACTGCCAGCTTTTTTTATAGCTGATACAAAAGCGTATTCAAGATTTTGGATAGAATTATTTAATTGTTCCGCATCCGAAAGTCCAATCCTTGTTTGCAAAAGATTAACCACAATCTCTTTTCCGTTAGCCGCAACAAGAGCTTCAGGAAATATCATTTTCTGAGATACACCGTCATCGGTTTTAACACTGAGATTTTGCGCTTTTATACCTTTCGTATCCCATTCTTCAAATTGCTGCTTTTGTTGATCCTGCGAAAGACCTTTTAAAAAATTAAGAGGGTCAATAAATTCAAAATCGATCTTTTTATGGCTATATGCTTTCAAATCATTAAGCATATCTTTTGTTGCAACCTGCAAACGCTTCATTCCACCCGGAAATCCGCTCCCATCCAAATACACGGTAACTTTTACCGGTTGCTGCAAACCATCCATGATCTGCCTGCTGATGGGCGAAAGCGTATATCGTTTTTCGGTAGTAAAATCGAAACGGGTAAAAGTGATATTGCCGATAACAGCCACAAGCAGCAGCGTCGCTACGTATCCTATCATGGTAGCCGAAAGCAGTTTCTTTTTACGCTGACGGATGATCACAAACAGCGTAAGCCAGATAAATATACCTGTTACTATAATAAAATAAGCCAGGTCGCGCGTGTCCAGCACACCGCGGCTTACGGATTGGTAATGCTCCGTAATACCCAGGTTTTGCAGACCAAGATCTTGCAAGGACAGCAACTGGCTCAGTGAATCGAAGCCGCTGTAAAAAAAGAAACACAGGAAAACCGCTACCGTAAAAGCGATGATCTGGTTTTTGGTGATGGACGAGGCAAAAAGACCGATAGCCGCAAATACTGCCCCCAATAAAAACAAACCGATGTAAGAGCCGATAACCGCCCCGGTATCAATATTGCCCTGCGGCGTGCCCAGTGTACTGACCGAAAAATAATAAACCAGCGTAGGCAGCAAAGCAAAAAGCACAAGCAATACGCTGGCCAGGTATTTTCCTAATACAATTTGCCAGTCGGTAAGCGGGCGGGTGAATAACAGCTCAAAAGTACCCTCCTTGCGCTCCTCGGCCAATGATCGCATGGTGATGGCCGGTATCAGGAACATGAACAGGTATGGCGCGGTGCTAAACAAGCTTTCGAGCCCGGCATAGCCATATTCTAAAATGCTCGAATCGGGGAACACCCATAAAAACAGCCCCAGCACCAATAAAAATACACCAATGGTTACATAAGCCACCAATGAGCTGAGGTACGAAACGATTTCTTTTTTAAGGATACTAAGCACTTTTGATCGGGGGTTAAGCGCCGAAATTACAATATTATTAGGCTAAAGCAAAGGAGTAGTTAAGCAATATATCTGAATCAGAATTTACAGAATTAAAGGATTAGCAAAATAAAATTCATTAATCCCGGCTCAGGACAAACAATGTCCATTCTGTAAATTCTTTAATTCTGTAAATTCTGATTCAGACAACTTTAACTTAATCCTTTTTATCAACTATGTATGATGTAACTATTTTCACCTCATCATTTTCCAGTTCATAAAAATCGGCGTAATGCATGTTTATTTCCTCTCCGCTTTTGCCTTTGCATTGTATAAAGCCGTCGACGGCTGCTTTATTACCATCAACAATGATATGGTCGTGAGTTGATGAAACAATTTTTATCTCTTCCATTCCGCCCAAAAACTTTTCTACTTCATCTTTCCCGTTGATGATCGTCAGGCTTGAGCCTTTCATCGTCCATATTACGTCGTCGGCAAAAAGCTTTAATATTTTATCTACGTCGTTGTTATCAAAAGCGTCGATAACCTGTAGCACAATTTCTTTAGTTGTCATGATAGTTTGATTTTGTTATACCAAAGTTATCCCTTATATAACAAGAGCAACGGGGGCCAAAATGACATTATCAGGGTGTTTTACGACAATTAATATCTGCTTCCCCTTTGCTGGCACACCTGCGCAAGCAAAGGGCCTATGGGTCATTTTCTTTAAAATTGGGTTTACATGGTTTACACTTTTTTCGGTTAACATTAATTTATTTTATTGATAATCAATTGATTAAATTTATCAATGTCTTAATATCATGCTATATGTGTAAACCATCATTGTTACACGCGTGGGCCGGCAGAAGAGACAGTAAGAGAAAAAACAGCGTTTGTCATGCTGAGGAACGAAGCATATATTGTAGGATATGCTCGCTGAAGAAGATCCTTCGTTCCTCAGGATGACAAAAAAATCTTGAAAAACAAAAGCCCGCGGCAATGCTCGCGGGATTTTTAATTTAATTGTTAATTTTTGGATTAGAAACTCTCTAAATTTGACTTAGATAATTCTAGGTATCATATAAAAATCATTGCCGTTGACTTTAGTCAACGGGGTAATGAATGAAAACAAGAGGCTTTAGCCAAAAACCGCTTGAATAATTGGGCTGAAGCCCGCAATGATATTTTCTTTTACCGTTGACTAAAGTCAACGGCAATGAATAATTATCATTTTTAGACAGATTCTTAGAAACGGTAAGCCAAACGCAAACCGGCCTGACCAAGCGTGCCATCTTTTGACCAGCCTTCATAACGGATGCCCAACTCAAAACCCTCACTAAAGGTATAACCAATGCCCGGTGAATAGGCAAATGCTGTACCATCGGCTGCTCCGGTAAAAAACGCGGCACCTATTTGGCCTTCAGCAAAAAAGCTCCTGTCAAAGTAGTATTTAATACCCACTTTTAGCGGGATGGCATTGATGGCAGGTCCGCCGATATCGTTATATACCCCTTTTGGCTGGAAAGAATTATAACCTGCCGATATGGTAAACCAGGTACTTTGCTCAAGCGGAAGCTCGTATTTAAGTGAACCTCCTAATACCGAACCAAAAAGATGATGGGCGTCGCCGGTTGGCAAACCGGCTTCAAAGCCGATGCTGAATTTTCCGTCGCTCCGGCCCCTGGATTGCGCAAAGCTTTGCATTGCGATAACTCCAATAATGAATAAGGTTAATAGAATTTTTTTCATGATTGTAGGATTGTATGGTTTCTATCAATACAGTCATGTAAACATATTGTTTGCCCTATGTTAAATAGTCGTATTACTACCTGCCATAATGTTCCAAACAAAGCTCATATTCTTTAGCGCTGCCGCATTAAAAAAGCCCGGGCTAATACCCGGGCTTTCGTAAATTTTAATTATTATTTTTTTGTTAGAAACGATAGGCTAAACGCAATGCTGCCTGACCGATAGTACCATTGTTTGACCAGGCCTCATAACGAACGCCAGCTTCAAACCCACCAGCGAAGGTATAACCTATACCTGGCGAATAAACAAATAAGGTACTGCTGCCACTGTTGGTACCAAATGCAGCGCCCAATTGTGCTTCACCAAAAAAGTGCCCATCAAAGTAATATTTGGCGCCCACTTTTACAGGTATTATACCTGCAGTACCACCATCACTATGAAATTGATAACTAAAATTCGGGTCATTATAAGAAATATCAAAACTTTTAACGTGCAAGCTGCTGTATCCAGCCGATGCGGTAATAAATAAATTATCGGCTACAGGATACTCATATTTGAGCGAACCGCCGATAATATAATCAGAGTAGTTGTGGGCATCGCCCACAGGCAGTCCGCCTTCTAAACCAATACTGAATTTACCGCCACCGCCAGAATGGGTTTGCGCGAAGGTTGTACATGCCGTGCCGGCAATAAATGCTAAGGCTAATAGGATTTTTTTCATAAAATAATTTTGTAATAAGATTAATGCGGACTTGTTTTTTTACCGCTGTCGGTTTGTTTGACGCAGGCAACCGTTCAACGTTTAATACCCTAAAAAATATTTTTAATAATAAAGCCCGGAGATAATATCCCCGGGCTTTCCTTAAATTTTGATTGTTGATTTTTCGGTTAGAAACGGTAAGCCAAACGCAAACCAACCTGGCTGATAGTACCATTTTTTGAAAAGGCCTCATAACGAACGCCGGCTTCAAAACCACCGTCAAAGGTGTAACCAATACCTGGAGCGTAATCAAATGCAGTACCTCTTCCGCTTCTGGTACCAAATGCGGCACCTAATTGTCCTTCAGCAAAAAAGCCTTGCTCAATATAATACTTAACACCCACTTTTACAGGAACAAAACCTTCTACAGACCTATCCTGACCAAGTGCTTTAAATGCATCTTTAACTTCGCTTTTGTACAAGAACGCGTTATATCCTGCAGAAACGGTAAAATAAGTACTTGGTGCTATAGGCAATTCATATTTAATAGAGGCGCCAAATACTGAATTAAATACCTGATGGGCATCGCCTACAGGTAAACCTGCTTCAACGCCAATATTGAATTTGCCGCTGTCGCCAGACTTGGTTTGAGCGAAGGTTGTGAATGCTGTGCCAGCAATAATAGCTAAGGCTAATAAAACTTTTTTCATAATTTTTAGATTGATGTGAATTTTTAATACAGCTCCGCAAGCACATGCTTGTTTTGCTGCGGTTTAAGTCATATAGACGCATGTTATTACAAAATGTTTCAAAATATTTTAAAATAGTTACAGATAATACGTCCTGGGCCACCATTTTTCATGATCTGTATCATCAAAAACTACCATTTATGAGTCGTAGCGAATATGATAAGCGTATTTTAAACACTTATTAAAAATACATCGTAAAGCATTTTTATATCTCCCCTTATTTGGGTATCTTTGTATAGATAACAGCCCGGCTTTCTTTTTTCCGAAGAAAACCGGGCTGTTTTATTAAGGACAAAACAGGTCAAAAACAAACCATTTTTAACATACATATCTAACAATCAACCATTTAAAACTTTTTAAAGTTTTAAAAACACATCAAAATCGTGTTAAAATTTGTTAAAAAGTGTTAAAATCGATGGTTTTGGATCAAATTTCAAGCGTTTTTTGCCCGTTTTTGAGCAGAAAAGTGTTAAAATAAAAGCTTTAAAAAGTTTTTGCGGATGCAAGTGTTAAAAAATTACGGTGAGGGCAGTAAATTTATAAACACCTTATTTTTTCTTTGGCTTTCAACAAATAATAACTAATTGTTATTAGCGGTAAGTGATATAAAGATCTGCTCCAGTGTGCTATCATTATTTTTACTACGGAGGCCCTGCAAGGTGTCATTAGCCACAATTTTACCCTGGTTAATAATGATCACCTGGTTGCATACCGCCTCTACTTCCTGCATAATATGGGTGGAGAGGATGATGGTTTTGGTTTTCCCCAGCTCGAGTATCAATTGGCGGATCCCGATCAGTTGGTTAGGGTCGAGCCCGGAGGTAGGCTCGTCCAGTATCAGTACATCGGGGTTATGCAGTATAGCTTGCGCCAGCCCCACCCTTTGACGGTACCCTTTTGACAGCTGACCTATTTTCTTATGCTGCTCAGGTCCCAGGCCTGTTTGTTCGATAATAGTGGCTATGCGTTTTTCGGGCTCATGCAGTTGGTGGATACCGGCAATAAAACCCAGTGATTCTTTGACATACATATCCAGGTACAGCGGGTTACTTTCGGGCAGGTAGCCGATATGCTTGCGCACCTCCAGGGGTTGAGCTATTACATCAAACCCGCATACCGATGCCGTACCTGAAGTTTGCGGAATAAAGCAAGTGAGGATTTTCATGGTGGTGGATTTGCCAGCTCCATTCGGGCCCAAAAAACCCAGTACACCCGGCTCCGCAGTAAAGCTGATACTATCAACCGCTTTTTGCGTTCCGTAAACTTTTGACAACGACTCAACCCGGATACTCATGCGGTAAAAATAGATTTTAGATGTGAGATTTGAGACAGGAGATTCGAGATTTTGGTTTCTTGTCCTGATTCTTGTTTCTTGACTCTTGCTTCTGACCTATCTACTTCTCAAACACTACAGCATCGGCGTTAGCACCCAGTTTAGTTAGTATGCCGGTTATTTCCTGCACCATAGGGTCAGGGCCGCAAACATAAAAGTGTTTGGTAAAATCCTGCACTTCGGCTTTTAAAAAGGCCTCATCAATACGGCGTTGATCATGTGCGCTATCTTTTTGATTAGTTATTGTGAACAGGGCATTTTCGCCCAGTATGCTTTTTAGTTCATCGGCCAGGATAATATCCTGATCTGTTTTATTAGAGAAAAAAAGTTTATTATCACCTATGGCACCTTGTTGATGAAGCTGCCTCAATATGGCTATAAATGGCGTAATACCAGCGCCGCCGGCAATAAAATACCCCGGGCCTTTATATTCAATAGCACCCCAGGCCTCGCGCAATATCAGTTCATCACCCACTTCCAGCTCACCGAGGTGATTGGTAACGCCGGGATGATCGCTGTATATTTTGATGGTGAACTCCAGATAATGCTCATCGGTAAGACAGGTAAATGTGAACGGGTTTTTCTGATCCTCCCAGGCCGGTTGATTGATGGATAGTTCGGTTGCCTGCCCGGGTGTAAACGTAAAACCTTCGGGCTTTTCTACAATAAACTGTTTAACGTTGTGGGTAACGTTATGGATATCCAATATTCTCACAATTTGTTCCATAGCTGCGGTAAATTAACTGGTTTTAGTATAATGAAATTAAAGGTGCTTTGGTTTTAGTTGAAGCAATTTAAACCTTGATTTTTATATGCTTAAGCATTTTACCTTTCGCTTTTAAATAGGTGGCTCCTACGGAGCCAACACTCTTTCTATATTTTATCTACAAACATGTTACTCCTCCGGAGTTTAAGGAATAGCACAAACACAACTCCGGAGGAGTAACATGTTTATAGGCAGAAAAAATTATTTCAAAGGCTCCGGCAGGTGCCTCCTATCCACCACTTGATTTATAAGCGATTTCCCCGAAGCTTTTTACCTTTCGCTTTCAGCTTTCTGCCTAAATTGTATCTTTGCAGCTATTATGAGCAAATCAACCGACGAACTTTTTAAAAATGTTATATCGCACGCCAAAGAATATGGCTTTGTTTTTCCTTCAAGTGAGATTTATGATGGCCTGAGCGCTGTTTACGATTACGGGCAGTTTGGCGCCGAATTGAAGAACAACATCAAAACCTACTGGTGGAAAGCTATGGTGCAGATGCATGATAACATTGTGGGTATTGATTCGGCCATATTTATGCACCCTAAAATATGGAAAGCCAGCGGGCACGTTGATGGTTTCAGCGACCCGATGATCGACAATAAAGATTCAAAAAAACGCTACCGTGCAGATCAGCTGCTGGAAGATAAAATAGACCGTTACGATAAGGATGGCAAAACCGACAAAGCTGAACAATTACAGCATGATATGGATGAGGCTCTTAAAAATGAAGACCTGCCACGCCTGAAAGAGCTGATCATTGAGCACGAAATTGCCTGCCCTGTAAGTGGTACCCGCAACTGGACCGATGTTCGTCAGTTTAACCTGATGTTCAGTACCCAGATGGGTGCCGTTGCTGATGATGCCGATGTGGTTTATCTGCGTCCGGAAACCGCTCAGGGTATATTTGTAAACTACCTGAACGTACAAAAATCAGGCAGAATGAAGATCCCTTTTGGTATAGCTCAAATTGGTAAAGCTTTCCGTAACGAGGTGATCGCCCGTCAGTTCATTATCCGTATGCGCGAGTTTGAGCAAATGGAAATGCAATACTTTGTACGTCCTGGTACTCAAAAAGAATGGTTTAACCAGTGGAAAGAAGCCCGTCTGAAATGGCACCTTGCCCTGGGTACCGATGCCGCTAAATACCGTTACCATGAACATACCAAATTAGCGCACTACGCCGATGCGGCTTATGATATTGAGTTTGAATTCCCATTTGGCTTTAAAGAAGTGGAAGGAATCCATAGCCGTACCAACTTTGACCTGAGCCAACATGAAAAGTTCTCCGGTAAAAAGATGCAGTATTTTGATCCTGAGCTTGATCCGGAGACCGGTAAACCGTATGGTAACTATGTGCCTTATGTAATTGAAACCTCTATTGGTTTAGACAGGATGTTCTTGCTTACAATGATCAACGCTTACGAAGAAGAAGATCTGAGCACCGAAGAAAAACAGGATAGCCGTACCGTACTGCACCTGCACCCTTGCCTTGCCCCGGTTAAAGCCGCCATTTTCCCACTGACCAAGAAAGATGGTCTGCCGGAAAAAGCCCGCGAGATCATGGATAAACTAAAGATCGACTTCAACATACAATACGAGGAAAAAGACGCCATTGGCAAACGTTATCGTCGCCAGGACGCTATTGGTACTCCTTTCTGTATTACGGTTGACCATCAAACCCTGGAAGACAACACCGTTACCATCCGCCACCGCGACAGTATGGAACAAGAACGCGTACCTGCTGACCAGCTCGATAAGATCATCGGCGATCGGGTTAGCTGGAGAAACTTATTAAAATAAGATAATTTATTTTATCAAAATACGCAACAAAGGCCGCCCTCTAAGCGGCCTTTGTTGGTTTTAATAAAGCGCTGTTATGTATTACAAACCAGCCCCGATCCTTCATTCTTCCATAGAGTTAGTTACGATAATCATACTCCTTGTTTATTTAATAATTCTATACCTATTAATATACATCCCGATGCTTATTAATATACATATTAAATTAAAGACATTTCAGTATTAAAGACCTAAGATCACCGTATAACCGCTTTATTATCAATATATTTCAATTTTACATAGGGTATTTTCACGTTTCAATATTTCCAATGGCACAGCTATTGTTAATAATTTCTTATTAAAATAAACCTGAAGTTAAAAATTTAAAAAAACACACTATGAAAAAGTTTACATTTTTAGCCATATTGGCATTTATCGGATTCGCCTTCACAGCAAGCGCGCAAATACAGAAAGGCAACGTTTTAATGGGTGGCGATATTGGCAACCTATCATTAGGTTTAAACAGTCCCAGCACTTTCACAGCAGACATTACCCCCAAAGCTGCCTGGTTTATTAAGGACAATGTGGCATTGGGTGCTTACGGTCGTTTTGGCATCTCAACAGAAAAAGGAACGGGTAGCGATGTCCGTTATGGCATAGGTGCACTGGGCCGTTATTATACCGGTTCGGATGTTGAGGTGTTAAAACATGGTCGTATTTTCGGTGAGGCCAATGTTGGTCTCGGTGGTCAGAACCTGCGCGGTCCCGGTGGATCAACAAATGGTTTAGAATTGGGCTTTGGCCCGGGTTTCGCCTACTTTATTACACCAAGCATTGGCTTAGAAACTTTATTAAAATATAATGGTGTTGTTGGTTTCGGAAGTTCTGCTTATCAACATAGCTTAACCTTAAATTTTGGTTTCCAGATCTATTTGCCAGGTCAAAGTACCCTGAACAAAGTAAAAAGAGACGTGAAATAAGCTTCAAACATCTTTAGAAGCTGTTTAAAACCGAAGATTATTCATTACCGTTGACTAAAGTCAACGGTAAAAGAAAGTATTAAGGCGGTCTTCAGCCCAATTATCTAAGCGGTATTTTGGCTAAAGCCCCTTGTTTTTCAGCCATTATTCCGTTGACTAAAGTCAACGGCAATGATTTTTACATCATACATAAATAACCTAAATCAAATTTAGACAGCTTCTTATAAAAAAAGCCAGGCGGATATGCCTGGCTTTTTTTATTTTGTGTATATCGGTTAGTGACTTACCGGATTATCACCTTTATTTAAGGTACCATTGATATATAATACCTGGTTCACTTTTTTAGGATCGCCCTGGTAAACCCAAACAATGTTATTGATGTATTTGCGGAAAGCATCGCTTACCTCTTCTGGGGTTAATTTTTTAACATCATCAACCAGGGTTAACGAGCGTTTCCAGTTGTTGAACAGTACTTCGTTAGAAGCCATAGAAAACGCCTGCGCGCTGTTGGTTTCGTTTTTATAATAAAAACCGGTTAAATAGGTTACTTTCATGTTAGCAACTTCTTCTGGTTTAAAACCTTCTGTTTTTATTTTATCAACCAGTTTATCAAACACGGCTATGTATTTATCAGGCTGAGTTGTTGATACGGAGAACCTGGCGGTAGATGTTTGCCCAACGCTAAACCAGGCCTGTGGCGCGTATGATAAACCATTGTTGGTACGCACATCTAAAAAATGACGATTAGCAAATATCCTCATGGCCACATTAAACGCATCAAAATCAGGAGTACCGGGCTGCGGACCGCTGGTAATACCTTCTACATAGTTGGTTGCCAGATCGCGTGATTCAGCGTTAAATGAGTTTTTGTAAACACGGAAGAATGATTTTTTGAATTCAAACGGAGTGCCTTGTTTTATACCGTTAAGCATGGCCTTCACTTTTGATTCAATAACGGCCTTATCCAGGTCGGCTACAACCACAATAACCAGGCGCGACCGGGTCAGTATCGACTGATAATAAGTCTTGGTTTCTTCGGGAGTTAATTTAGATACGATATCTACTGTACCATTAGGATCTTTGGCATAATCACGATTAGCAAATGCCGTTTTATTGGCTAATTTATCGATCGCGTTATCAGGCTGCGAGTCGGCCTGTTTAATGTTGTTGATCGCATCCTGTTTGATGCGCGCAAACTCTTTGGCATCAAAACGAGGTTGTGTTAACGCTTCAACATACAAAGGCCAAACTATATCAAAATCAGTCTTGATGCAGTTCATCCGCATGATTGAGTAGTTTTTGTTACTACTACCATCAACCGTAGCGCTCACTTTATCCAACTGATCTTTAAAAGCATTTTTATCGTGCTTTACGGTTCCGCATTCTGTAAGCGCAGACATGGCCATGGCTTCAATACCCATCTTATCGGCTTTGTAATTCTGTACGCCACCTTTTATAATCGTTTGTATCTCTACAATATCGTTACCGCTTGGCTGCACAATCACCTTTACACCATCAACCGTGGTTTCGTAAGCTTTATTTTGTGCCTGTACTGTTTTTATATTTCCTATCGCCGCTGCAATCAGCAGGGTGAACACATATTTCTTCATCATGATAAGATTTAATTTTACTTAGCTACAAAAAATGAAGCTACATTTTGTTGTTTACTTAACTCTGGTGCTATGATAATACCGGCTGCGTATGGCTTACCCGATATATAGGTGCTCACATATTTTTGTATATCGGCACGGCTCACTTTCTGGTAATTGTTGTCCAGATCGGTATAATAAGCAAGCGAGGTGCTACACCACTGGTAACTTAGCTGACTCGGCAGCGTAGATGGTTTTTCCTTCCGGTGAACGCTGTTTCTCAATAAAATGGCTTTGGCATCATTTAACTGCTCGTCGGTAAAATAATCTGATTTTACCCACTGGTTAACCTGGTTAAGCAGTTCATCATAGCACTCTTTTAATTTACCAGGATTGGGCACCACAAAAATATCAATAGGGCCCACAAAGCGGCTGGTAGTATAACCCAAAGAAGCTGAACTGGCCAGCCCTTTATCGATCAGCGATTGTTGAAATTTGGATGAGTTTAAACCAACAATTGTCGAAAACACATCGGCAGCAACTGTTGAAGCAGAATCGGTTAAGTAAGCCGGCCCCTGCCATGAAAGTTGCATATAAGGTGTTTGCGCGATAGTACTTTCTTTAATAAAATACTCGCTTTTGGTTAATGGTTTAAATGGAGGGATAGGATATTTTTCATGCGGATTAAAGCCACTGCTGGCCCAATCGCCAAATATACTTTCGGCCAGGGCAAACGCGGCGTCATGTTTTACATCGCCACAAATGGTCACCAGGCTGTTATTGGGGAAGTAATATTTGTCTTTGATCACCATCATCTTCTCTGGCGTGGCAGTATTGATCACTTCGTGGATACCGATAGGATTTTTACGGGTGATCAGATCGCCCCAAAGCTTTTGCTGAATACCAAACCAAAGCTGGAAACCCGGATCGCTCTCGGCCCGCTGAAATTCGCCGTCAACAACAGGACGTTCTTTTTTCATATCCTCTTCGCGGTATATCGGGAAACGAATAGCTGCATTCATGAATTTCAAACCGGCTTTAAGGCTATCGCGGTCAAATGTAAAGAAGTAATTAACCCGTTCCACATCCGTAGTACCATTCCAGATGGCGCCCAGTTCCTGCGTACGTTTTAAGAAAGCTTCCTGATTTGGATAATCCTTGTTGGCCTTAAAAAACATGTGCTCAAAAAGGTGCGATAAACCGCTAAATTCGGGCCCTTCGGTGTAAGCTCCGTTTTTTACAGCAATTTCAATGGTGGCCAGTGGCACCTTGCTGTTTTCAATAACTACTACTTCCAATCCGTTTGGAAGCTTTTTCCAGAAATAACCTTCCGGTAATCGGGGTTGCGCAATCGCGCAGCAAACGCTAAAAACCCCAGCAACAATTAGTGCTAAAATTTTGGTAAAGTTTCGGGTCATATACTATAAATATTTTATGCTCTATAAATATATTAGTATATTCTATAAAAAGTAAGGGTTTCTAATATTTAACCCATCATTTTAACTAAGCCCTTAATCTTAAGGTGATTTTCGCACATCTATTTCGCAGTTCATCTGCTTTCCGGGAGAATATTAAATACCCGACTTGATACTATTGTATGGCAAACCCAGATCGTCTATGGAATATTGGGTGAGTACGCTGTCTTTTAAAGTACAATAATCGCCACGGTGGGTTACGATGAGCTTTTCGACACCATCCTTATTTTCGCGCATAGGTACCGTTGCTGATACCACCTTCCCGGTATGATCAAATTCAATAATGTACACTTCTTTTTTGGGATCATTCACCTCGGTAAAAGGGACTATGAGTGTTTGATTATTATCGTCGATAAACTTTCCCAGGATATTTTTACCCTGGATCTCTTTGGGGTCAAGCTCCAGTAAATGTTTGGCTTCCTGGGCGGATAAACCTTTGATATTTAAGCGAATCACGGTACCATCCGGATCTTTCAGGGTATCCTGCATGGTGGTTACAGAAGCGCCGGGGTATTTGGCGATAGCATAAAAATTATCGGGGCCAGTATTTTTATCATTATGCCCGGGCAGTATATAGCAAAGCTGCAAATTGTTTAATGCCGAACTATCCGCTTTAATTTTAGCAGCAATATTGAGCAGATCGGCCTGGCTTAAACGCCCTCCAATATTAACAGTAAGTTTACTGGCCGTATCGCTTTTAACTACTCTGAATATAGTAAAATGTGGTACATCTCTTTTTTTACAGCCAAAAGCAGCCAAAACGATTATTAAGCAAAGCAGGGTATTTTTCATATGGGGCAAAGTTAACCGTTGATTTTTGGGATTTCGTTGATCGCGTTGATTTTTTTCTGAACCATGATTTGAGGGATTAAAGAATTTCATGATTATCAACTGCTGATTTTTTTTCTTTAGTACTTGCTCTTTGCTCCAAAAATCCTTGCTCCAAAAATCCTAAATAATACCATAAAGCGCTCCGCCTTTTTCGCCCATTTTATCGACGAGCTTTTCAATTTCGGGGTCTTTCTCGAGCACAGGGGCATGATGCGGCTTGATACGGGCATCTATGATCAGCGGACCTGTACAGCCCCAGTGTTTATGTTCGGTGAAACTACCAACGCCATAAATATCATGCGAAGGGTTACTGCGGGTAAAAGTTACCCATACAAAATTGTTTATATTTTCGGCAGCAAAAGCGGCATCATCACAAAGCACGATCAGCGGTAGGCCATCCAGCTCTTCTTCTTCCTCTTTTAACCTGTATTCGATGATACTTACTATGTTATCAATATCTTGATGATTTACATGTTTGGGTACTTCGACCATCAATACACCAGGCATGGCCATTTTATATTTGTTGATGGGCCTTGGCAGATCAAACCATGAGGGCAGCTCAGTCCACAGATTACGTTTGATATCCCCAGCTACGGTGATAGCTACTTTACTGCCCGAGTTTAGTCCGCTTCCACTATAATCCAGGGTATCGATGGTGGTATGGGTATAAAAATGCAGATCGCGGCTCAGATCGATCCGTTGCAGTATATGATTTAAAAACGCCTCGATATTATTTACATCCAATGCGGGATCATCTTCTTTAGCGGCTATCAGCAGGTATTTGGCTAAACTCAGTTGGCTTTTGCCCAGTATATGATTGGCTATGGTTAATATCTCCTGTGGTTTACGCTCTTTGATATACGGCGTATAACGCTCACTACCAATAGCAAACAACAGCGGGTGCACACCGGCAGCATCAACGGCATTAACGGCGTGCAGACCGGGTATTTCTTTTGGTATAGCTGCACCGCTGATCTCGTGTATCAGCGCCCCAAAACTGGTATCTTCCTGTGGAGGGCGACCTACCACCGTAAACGACCATACCGCGTCCTTACGATGGTATACGTTGTGAACTTTAAGTAATGGAAATGGATGTACCAGGCTGTAATAGCCCAGGTGATCCCCAAAAGGCCCCTCAGGCTTATTATCATGAGGCATTACTGTTCCAGTGACCACAAAATCAGCATCCGACGAAATACAGAAGCCTTCATCGTCATAAAAATAACGGAACCGGCGATTGCCCAAAGCTCCGGCGAAGGTCATTTCTGATAATCCCTCTGGCAGCGGCATCACCGCGGCTACCGGGTGCGACGGCGGGCCACCTATAAATATACTTACCTTTAAAGGCTGTCCTTTGGCGTTTGCTTTGGTTTGATGCACACCTATGCCCCGATGGATCTGGTAATGCAAACCGATCTCCTTGTTCAGGATATAATCGTTACCGGCCAACTGTATGCGATACATACCCAAGTTGGCATTCATGATCCCTGGTTTGTCCGGGTCTTCGGTATATACCTGCGGCATGGTTACAAAGGGGCCGCCGTCCATAGGCCAGTTCACTATCTGCGGTATGTCGCTTATTTTACAGCGACCGAAATTAACAGGTGCCCCGGCGCGTTTTTTCATGGGCAGGGCCGATAAAGCGGTGAGGGCTACATTAGTATATTGAAAAGGATGTTTAATAGCTTTTAAAGGGTCGTTCTTGAGCTCAACCAGGGTTTTGATCTTATCAAGCGTATCCTTGAATATAAATTTAGAGCGCTCCAGGGTACCAAATAAGTTTGACACTGCCGGGAACTTACTGCCTTTTACCTTTTCAAACAAGATAGCCGGCCCCTGATTTTCGAATACGCGTAAATGAATAGCCGCCATCTGCAAATACGGATCAACCTCCTCTTTAATGCGCACCAGGTGACCATTTTTCTCCAGATCGGCAATACAGGCCTGTAAACTTTTGTAACCCATGCCACGAAAGTAGTAAATTTAGTGATTGTGACATTTGCACTTCAGTCATTTTTACTTTCAGGACATGTATTTAATGGTCAGGACATTAAGTGGTTAGTTATTTTATCTGTAGATCATATAGACATTTTTAATACCTGATGTCTTTATGATTCAATGACTTAAATGACCAAATTTTACTACTTTCGCAGTTCAATTTTGGCTGCAAATGATGTCGGTAATTGTATTAACGCTTATCCTTTTTATCGGCTCGTACTTTGCGGGTTTATTGGGCTCACTAACCGGTTTAGGTGGCGGGTTTGTTATTATTCCGCTGCTTACCCTGGTGCTGCATGTTGATATCCATTACGCTATCGGGGCTTCGCTGGTATCGGTGATCGCCACTTCATCAGGTTCGGCCGCGGCTTATGTAAAAGAGGGTATCACCAACATCAGGCTGGGCATGTTCCTGGAAATAGCCACTACAGCCGGCGCTATGGTTGGCGCGTTAATAGCGGTTTATATCCCTACAAATTTCATCGCTATCCTGTTCGGTATTATCCTCATCACATCGGCTATCATGTCCTTACGCAAAAAAGCCGAATTGATAAACCAGGAAAAAAGCCCATTGGCAGAAAAATTAAAGCTGAACAGCAGCTTCCCAACACCTAACGGCCCGGTGAACTACAGTGTAAAAAATGTGGGCGGCGGCTTTTTTATGATGGGTTTTGCCGGGATAATATCTGGTTTACTGGGTATAGGTTCCGGTGCATTAAAAGTATTGGCTATGGATACTATTATGCGGATACCCTTTAAAGTATCAACCACTACCAGTAATTTTATGATAGGCGTTACAGCCGCCGCAAGTGCCGTTGTTTACCTGCAACGAGGATACATTGATCCGGGTTTGTCCATGCCTGTGGCGATTGGTGTGTTGCTGGGTGCTTTAAGCGGATCAAAAATATTGGTACATGCCAACTCATCGGGCTGGTTACGCTGGGTGTTCGCGGTGGTAGTAAGCTTTTTGGCAGTACAAATGATCTATAACGGGTTCATCGGGAAAATATAAAACTAAATGAACAAGCAACCAATGAGTCAAAAAACATTTAGAGATACCGACATGCAGGCCGTTATCGGCTGGATATTACGACTTGGCGTGCTGCTCTCGATGAGTATTATTTTCATTGGCGGCATCATATATCTTTACAGACACGGCCAGGTTATTGCTGATTACCATACGTTTAAAGGCGTTCCTGATTTTGTGCATAACACCAGGGGCATACTCAATGGCATCATTACTTTCAGGGGCAGGGCCATTATACAAGCAGGTATTATTTTGCTCATTGCTACCCCCATTATAAGGGTAATATTTTCGGCCATCGGTTTTATACTCGAAAAGGATTACCTGTACATTGCTATTACCTTGCTGGTTTTACTCATTATTACGGCTAGTATGCTTAGTGGTCATGCCGGTTAAATCCCTAAGCAATAATTAATTATAAATTAATTATTTAAAACTTTTTCCCGTCAACATATATTACAACATATATGCAGCGGCATGTAGTTGAATCATCAGCATTAAATAGCCTTGGCTACGATCCCTCAGCCAAAATTTTAGAAGTTGAGTTCAGGGATAGCGGCGATGTATGGCAGTATTTTGGATTTTCGGTGACCGCTTATCAAAAATTCATCAATTCTGACTCCCTGGGCAATTACTTTGCCACTAAAATCAAAGGTAAATATCCCGAACTTCGCCTCAGATAATAAATTATTTAGTTACCTGTGCGCCGTTGTTCATCATCGCTACCGGTATTATGCTTACTGGCAGATTTAACAGAGGTTTTACCAAAACGGTAGGTAAAGTTGACCATAACCCTGCGGGTTTCCCTTTTATTTAAACCTGTAAGATCTACATTTTGATACAGTATATGATAACGGTCACGGTCGCTATTAAAAATATCAATAACGCTCAGTTTTAAATTACCGCGTTTGTTAAACATCTGCTTGCCTATGCCCGCATTTACGGTGTAGCTTTGTTTAAGCTCATTTACACCATACAATGTTGGCGATTCATATTTCCCGGATAATTCGGCGCTTACCGTGTTGCTTAACGTAAAATTCTGCGTGGTATTAAAAATAATATCCTGCATGCCCCGGTTAAAATTACCATATATGGCATAAGCGGTATAACGCTGATAGGAAGCATCCAGGTTAAAGCTGGCATTCCACCAGTTATTAAATTGAACCGGGGCATAAAATGTGGCTCCGTAAACGAATATCCGCCCAAAATTCCTCCGTATTGTTATATTAACCTTTGATGAGTCATTTTGCTCATATACTGGAAAATCATACGCATCATTGGTCACATTATAATACAAAGTGGTTATAAATTTGTCGTTATAGGTATGTGATAGTTGTATGGAATTAGTATATTCCGGTTTTAAGTTAGGGTTCCCTGCAACATAATCGTATAGATCGGTATAAGATAAAAACGGATTGATAGCCTGATAATCGGGCCGTTGAATACCGCGATTATAGCTCAGGTTCAGCACATTTTTCTTATCCACCTCATAATTGAATTGTACCTGCGGAAAGAGGTTGAAATAATTATTCTCATTACTTACCCGGTTAGCTTGGTCAATCCCTAATGAATTACCCTTAGTGTTTGTTTTTTCGGCCCGCAGCCCGGCGGTGATGTTCAATTGGCCTATCTTGTTTACATAATTTAAATAAGCCGCGCTTACAATTTCGGTATATATAAAACGATTGGTATACTTAGGATCGGGCTGATAGGTGTTATTTACCAAAGGGCCAAATACCAGATTATTATCACTTTGAACATGATTATATTTCACACCGGCTTCCAGTCTGGAGGTTTTTGAAAAGGGGTTCACATAATCTATCTTCGATGTCCATATGCGGATATCTGATGGAGAGAGATTTTCCAACTGTAGTGAATCACGGTATTTTGCGCCTGCCGGTGTATAAAAATTATTGGTTATATACTCATTCGAGTGGCGGTGATACGTTGAATAATTCACATCAGCCGATAGATTTTTGCCGCTTTTATCCAGCGTACCGTTATAGTTGATATTGTAATTAAAGAAACTGCTCCCCCTGTCAAGCTTTGATTTGGCAATGATCACCGAATCGAGCTGCTTTTGATTGGATATTTTTAAATCATTATTCTTCAAAAAATTATCCTCCCGCACAATACCACTCACCAGCACACCAATGGTTTGTTTGGGCGATATCGAATAATCAGCCCCGAGTTTAAAATTGTGATTATAGGTTTTTTGAATATTATTATAATCAACGTTATAATTACTTAAAACATCTTTATAAATAATATTCCTGTTAGTGTTGATGTACCTATTGGTCTTATTATCATCAAATGTATAATTACCAAAAATATTAAGCTTAGCCGTACGGTTGTTAAAGGTGATGCCCGCCCTGCTTTTGTAATATTTACCATAGCCGCCACCCAAAGTAATAGTACCATTGGTACCAATATTAGTTCCTTTTTTTGAAATAATATTGATGATCCCCCCTCCCGATGCGTCATATTTTGCCGATGCGCTGGTGATCATTTCTATCTGGTCAATAGTACTGCTTTGCATGCTGCGTAACAGGTTCACCAGGTCATCGCCGGTTAAGTTGGTCGGTTTGCCATCAATGGTGATCAGGGCAGGTTGCCTCCCACTGATCATCAGGGTTTCATTGGCGCTGTTTACATGTACACCAGGTGATTGTCGGAGGATATCATAAGCGGAGTTCCCTTCGGCGGTTAAGCTATTCTGTATATTAAGTACTATCTTCCCGGGCTTTACCTCAATATATGGCCGCTTAGCAACCACCTTAACCTCCTGCAGCTGGTTGCTCATGCGCTTCAGCACTATATTTTCGGCTAGTATAGTTTGCCCTTCTAAAACTTTGTATGGATTTGAATAAACTTTGTTACAGCCTATGCTGGTGGCTAAAAGGAGGTATGCACCCGGAGCGATATTGGCGAACTCAAAGTTCCCAGCCGCACTTGCCAGACCCGACCGTACTACCGATGAGTCGGCAGCTTTCAATAAAACAACCGTAGCAGCCTCGGCAGCCTCCTTGTTTTCCATCAGAACTTTACCCTGTATTGCGGAAGGTTTTGTTTGCGCGAAAGAAAAAAAACACATCCCGACCAAAAACGCCGAGAATAAGCCCCCAAATAAAACCTTCATTAATAAGTAGTGTAGAAATTTCCTATAATCCCGATCTGCTATTGTACCGCAATATAGTAACAATATATTAAACCGTATAAATCAGATATTGGTAATTCTACGATACTTAAATAATAAATGTTGCCGGTATTTTAATTTTTATAATTTAGTGACAACCTGCAAACGTTATCTTTTTTTAAGTGAACATCTGTACCCAATAAGCTAAAAACAATCAATTTTTATTTAATTTCGGCCCAACAGACCACCATACTGTTTTGATTACCATAAACATGAAGAAAGTAAGCTTTTTTATCCTGACCATTTGTTGTTTTACAACCAGCATTATAGCAGCGGCACAACCGGCACCGGCTAATTATGCAGTTGCCTTAAGCAAGTTTAAACGACTATACAATGCCGGTCAGCCTGATAGCATATTTAATATGTTTAGCTCCGAAATGAAAGCTGCCTTACCTGCCGACCAGTTCAAGACTACTACTGTACAGTTAAGATCACAGCTCGGCGACCTTACCGATGCTGATTTTGTAAAGTATGAAGCGCCGTTGGCCTACTATAAAGCTACATTCCAAAAAGGCACCTTTTTGTTGAACCTGTCGGTTAACTCACAAACCCAGTTTACTGGTTTGCTTTTAAAACCTTATCAGGCCCCTGCAACTGAGGCTACTAAGGTTACGAGTGCTTCAACTTTACCTACCGACCCTTCTGTTACCGAATCGCCGATTACCTTAAAAACCTTTTCGGGATCAATTTCGGGCACTTTAGCTATGCCTAAAAACGCTACCGATAAAATACCGGTTGTGCTTATTATAGCCGGCTCGGGCCCAACAGACCGCGACGGCAATAGTCCTAAACTTGGTTTAAACGGCAATACCTATAAAATGATTGCCAACGAATTGGGCAAAAACGGTTTTGCCTCCCTGCGTTATGATAAGCGCCTGGTTGGCCAAAGCGTAAGTTCGACCAAAGAGAACGAACTGCGCTTTGAGGATTATGTTGACGATGCCGTAGGACTCATTAACATGTTGAATGATGACCAGCGTTTTTCAAAGATCCTTATCCTGGGTCACAGCGAAGGATCATTGGTGGGCATGATGGCCGCTAATGGTCAGCCTATCAAGGCGTTCATTTCCGTAGCCGGAGCAGGCGACTCGGCCGATAAAATCATGACCGAACAGATGAAATCAAAGGGCGCCTTGATATCCGATGGTTTTAACCGCATGCTGGATAGTTTGAAGAAAGGCAAAACCACCGATAATATCGACCCTTCCCTTTACCCGTACGCCAGGCCAAGCATACAAAAATACCTGATGTCGTGGTTCAGGTATAACCCTATCCGCGAGATCAAAAGGATAAAAATACCTATCCTGATCGTTCAGGGCACAACTGATTTGCAGGTAACTGTAGCCGATGCCGAAAAACTAAAGAAAGCCAAATCAGACGCGGTACTGGACATTATCCCGGGGATGAACCACATCCTGAAAGATGCCCCTGCCGATAAGGATAAAAATATAGCCACCTACAACGAACCCGAACTACCGCTAAAACCCGAATTTGTAAAAGCCCTGATCAGCTTTTTAAATAAGCAGAAGTAAAATGCTAAATGAGGCCTCACGAAAACTTTTTAAACCTTAAATTTTAACACTTTTCTGCTCAAAAACGGGCCAAAAACGCTTGAAATTTGATCCAAAACCATCGATTTTAACACTTTTTAACAAATTTTAATACGGTTTTGATGTGTTTTAAAAACTTTAAAAACTATTAAATAACTGGTATTCAAATAACTACATACAAAACAGTCGTTTTTTGCCCCTGTTTTGTCCTTAATCAAACAGCCCGGTCCTCTGATAAAAGAGAACCGGGCTGTCGATTTATATAAATATACGAAAAATATTTCAGACCCGGAATCTGGTTATTTTTCTAACCGTAAAATCCTACCGTTATAGTTTAGCTCCGTTTCGGATACAATTTTTAACTTGTATTTTTCCAGCGTGCTATTATCAGTGATTTTTAACGTTGAACCGCTAATATCATATGTTGCCGGATAAATGGCATCTCCGCCCAGGGAAATTCCACCGGTTCCGTTGGGTGTTAATGTTACCACCATAGTGTTACTAAACCTGGGGTCTGTAGGTGGTGGCACATTGATCTCCCTAAACGTTTTATTTTCCTTCACAATGATGGCATCTTTTTTACACCCGGTCAGCACAGCACAGGTTAGTAAAAAGAAAAGCAAAAGTGTCTGTTTTGATAAATTTAAGTTCATAAGGCATGGTTAATGATTAAGATTATACTAGCCAATACGATGCTTTGATCTGATACGCTACAAAAACTTTAATGTTCGATATTAAATCAACTTCAGTCTCCTTTCAGAATAATACCCCTCGGGTAGAATTTCCAAAAAGGGGGTGTCCTGCTGAGCTCCGTCGAAGCATGGTGGGCAGGCCTCTGCGCTCGCCCCTTCGACGGAGCTCAGGGTGACACCCCTCAACCCCGTTAGCTTACTTAAAGCTATTCGGCAGATGAACTTCCCTCCCGACGGGAGGGGCGCAAGGACTGTGTGAAGGGAGGGGTTTATCCGGTGAGCCTCATGAATAAACCCCTTCCTCCCCCTCCCGTTGGGAGGGAATCGCACATTCCCTCACTTTAAAAGTTTTCCCCTTCATCATTCGATATTCAACATTCCATGTTCAATATTAAAATTCCCCCTTCAGGGGGCAAGGGGGCTCACCACGCGCCCATCAGCCTTCTGATCACAATAATTTCGGCCACATGATAAGCGTTATGATCAGCAACCTGCAAAGCCTCGCGCAGGATGGTTTGCCCATCGCCATGCGGTATTTTACTATACAGATTGCTGGTTTTTATTAAGCCGGCCAGTTCATCACGGTCAAGTTCTATTTGGTTTACCGATTTGTTCCAGGCCTCATCACTTTCAGGAGCGGTTTCTTTGGGCCAGTAATCATCGGGCCAATTCGGCGACTCGTGACTGCCATCCTTACTAAACTCCAGCATATCCCACTGGGCAATACGGATATGCTCAACCAATTGCCAAATACTGTAAGGCAACTTATCGGGCTTCGCTCCGCGCAAATCGGTAGGTAAGCCTTTCAGCGCACGTTTCAAATCAGCATGAGCATTGCCCCCATTCAGCAGATGCAGCAGTTCATCAATCAATATCTGGTGTTCTTTCATCCTAATTAGTTTTTTTAGAGCAAAGATTTTTGGAACAAGGAGCAAGGATTTCTTAATCCTGTAGTCTTTGTTCTTTGCTCCTTCAGTCCTTGTTCCAAAAGTCTTTGCTCCAAATATCTTTGTTCCAAGAAAAGTAACAAATTAATCTATGGTTTGATTTATATGCCTTAAATGTTTTAAGTTTATCGTGCATTATTAAATCTTTTTGTCCCGTGATCATAAAAAATATATTCGTAAGGTTGGCTTTGGCTGTTATTATTTTCCTAATTGCTTTTACCGGCTGTAAAAAAGACATGGGCGGTGGCGGCAGCGGCGCGCTATTGGGTAAGGACGACGCGGCTTTTGTCACTTATGAAAACTCCTTCCTGGAGCATTTATGGAAACTGAATCCCGACTGGGCTACTTCGGTAGGCTATCATAAATATGATAGCCTATTGTACATCCCCAGCGAACAAAGCCGGAGCAAAATGCTGGAGTTTGTCAAATTCCAGATCGACTCCTTAAGTCGTTTTGAGGTGAATACGCTTAACGAAAGCAACCGGGTTGATTATAAAATAATGCAAAACCAGCTGGATTATACCCAATGGCAAATTGAACGCCTCAAATCATACGAGTGGGATCCATCGTCATATAACGTTATCAGTACCTTCGCCTATATGCTCAATGAGCATTATGCCCCCCTCACTAAGCGCATGCGCAACTTTTATCAGCGCCTGGCTGGTGTACCCGCTTATTACAAAGAGGCGCAGAAACAAATTAAAAACCCGGTTACCGAACTTACTTCGCTAGCCATTGAACAAAACCTGGGCGGACTGGATGTGATCGATAAGGATTTTGCCGACTCGCTCAAAAAAACCGATATACCCAAGGCCGAAAAGAAACTGATGACCGATCGTGCCGCGCTTGCGGTGCAGGCCATCAAAGGCTATACCGATTGGCTCAAGGCTTTAAAAAACGATCATCCACGTAGCTTTCGCCTGGGGAAAGATCTGTATGAAGATAAATTTAAGTACGAAAACGTGGCTGCCAGCAACGGGCAGCAAACCTATAATGCGGCCATGCAGCGTAAAAAATATCTGCACGGCCAGATGGCCAAAATAAGCCGCGATCTGTGGCCAAAATATTTTGGCAGCAAAGCTATGCCCGGTGATACGTTAACGCTCATCAGGGCCATGATTGATACGCTTTCGTCTAAACACGTGAAGCCTGATGATTTTCAGTCGGCCATTGTGCAGTTGATCCCCAAGCTAAAAGATTTTGTAAAAACCAAAGATCTGGTTACGCTTGATCCTACCAAACCGCTCATCATCCGTAAAGAACCCGGTTATATGGCCGGGGTGGCTGGTGCGTCCATGAGCGGCCCCGGTCCGTATGATAAAAACGGTAACTCCTATTACAACGTAGGCAGTTTGGCTGGCTGGAGCCCGGAGAAAGCAGAAAGCTACCTGCGCGAGTACAACCAGTACATCATCCAGATACTGAGCATCCACGAGGCTGTACCGGGGCATTATGTACAGGGTGTTTATGCCAACAAGGCACCAAGCATCATCAAATCGGTATTTGGTAATGGCGCCATGAACGAGGGTTGGGCGGTATACTCCGAAGAAATGATGCTGGACAACGGCTATGGCAACAACGAGCCCGAAATGAGACTGATGTGGTATAAATGGCACCTGCGCTCGGTTTGTAACACCATACTGGATTACAGCGTGCACAGCGGCGACATGACCAAAGAACAGGCGATCAAATTACTGACTGCCGAAGCTTTTCAGCAACAGGCCGAAGCCGAAGGTAAATGGAAAAGAGTTAGCGTGAGCAGTGTGCAGCTCACCAGCTACTATACTGGTTACAAAGAGATCATTGACCTGCGCGATGCCTACAAGACAAAAATGGGCGACAAATATAAACTGAAGGATTTTAACGAAAAATTCCTGAGCTATGGCAGCGCCCCGGTTAAATTTATCAAAGAGGCCATGCTGGCCAAACCAGCGGCGAGTAAGAATTGATGCTTATTACCTCCCCCGTCATTGCGAGGAGGAACGACGTGGCAATCCCCGATATGCAGAGTCGCCCTGTAAATAGGGGATTATTAATATTATGTCTTGTTTTTATTTGATATTAATGAACTCCCTCTGGTCGTTGTCCACGCTATCGCTCGCAATGACGCGTGGTGTATTTCGGGTGGTGTGTTTATAATAGGCTCCTAAAAAAAGAGATAGCCCATGAATAATAAAAACTCATGGACTATGAACCATAAGCCATCACCCATGAACTATCAAATTCTTGTATGCCTTACTATGCGTAATGATTTTCGTAATGATGTATTATCTGATGCTTCAGCTGGGCTAATACGTTATCTTCCAGCTTGCCCTGGCAGCAAACCACGCTATGTTTGCTATTATCCAGATCAACTTCTGCAATAACTTTACCCTGATCAACCACGCGGAATCGTCCTGCTTCATTTGGTAAAACGGCTACAATGCGTTCATCATCCTTAAAATTGATCAACACATGAAACTGGTGCTGCGGTATAAATGCTATTTGCTGTAACATAAAAACCCCCTTTCCGTTGTTAAAAATATACTAATGAAATATAAAGAGCATTGATTACTATAAAGTTAACGAAATTACTTTTAAATAATTGTTATGTTTTACTGCATTTTTTGATGCAGATTTTTGTAATAACTTTAACCCGCAACAAATACACTATGAAATATCTTTTTAGCCTGCTTTTAATATCCGGCATCAGCCTGTCGGCTCAAGCGCAAAAAATAAAATTGGCCCTGCACCTCACCAAGGGCAACACCTACAACATGGTTACCAATACTACATCGGCCATTAAGCAAACTGTTAACGGGGTGGATAACCATATCGAGATCACCATTAGCGGTACCACCTCATTCAAGGTATTGAATGCCGACGATTCGTTGTATTACATGGAAGTTAATTATAAAAGCCTGTCCTTAAAAATGCAACTCCCCAACGGCCCTGTGAACTATGATTCGCAAAAGAAGGACCCGAACGATTTTATGTCGAGCATCCTGGGTGGCCTGGTGAACAAACCTTTTACGGCAACCTTTACCAAAAGCGGCAAAGTGAAGTCGGTTGAGAATGTAGAGAACATGATCTCCGCGGTATTGGACAGCTTCCCGCAGGTACAGGGGCCACAGAAAGAGCAGATCAAAAATCAGTTCCTGCAATCATTCGGTGCCAAGGCCATCAAAGGAAGTATAGAACTGGCTACAGCAGTTTTCCCCGAAACACCAGTATCCAAAAACGACAAGTGGACAATTAACACCCGCCTGGAAAGCGCCATGTCGGCAAAGGTAAGCACCGTTTACCAGTTAACCGATATCAGCCCGACCAGTTATGTGATCCATGGTGAAGGCACGCTGGCTACTAACGCTGCCGATGATTTTAAAAAGGTAGGCGAAATGCCTATGAAATATAATATGACCGGCACCATGACCGCCGAGATCAAGGCCGATAAAGTGACCGGCTGGATCAGCGAATCCAAAAGCAAACAGGTGATCAGCGGTACGGTTGATATCAAAGACAACCCCAAAGTACCCGGCGGCGTTAGCTTCCCGATGAGCGTGGTGAATGAATCGGTAACTACGGATAAGTAATAGGCATATCTGTATAACACAACACGGCGGGCAGTAAAAAAAACGCGTCATTGCGAGGTACGAAGCAATCTCTATGCTATACAGAGCGAACCTTTATGGTTTACCTGCCTGTGTAGAGATTGCTTCGTACCTCGCAATGACGCGTTTGTTATATTTGGTTATATATAATCTCAATAATCGGGCGATGGCGAAGTAGAGACGCATATTTGCGTCTCCAGATTGCAAAGTATCACTGTTATTTCCGATCTGTTTTCTCTGTATAATGAGAGACGCAAATATGCGTCTCTACAGAAAAAAGATCGATAAGCGGCCTTATTTAACAACCCACACCCCTTCCAGGTACAGCTTATACCGTGTTGGCTGAAATTCGCCGTAGGCAAAAACGACAACCGTTTTACCTCTTTTTAAATAATACAGCTTCAGGTTATCGTTGCCGCGATATTGATGCAAAAAGCCGCCATCGGGGGTAAACTCACCGGTTTTGATGATGGATTCAAAATCATCATCGCCAATAACTCCGCGCAGATCCTCAAAATCATGTTTGACAGCATCATCAAATTCAATAGCGCCTCCAAGGTCTGTTTGGGTATCCGGTTGAAAGGAGCGGGATACAACATCCTGTTCGTTCCCGTCAAAGATCAGTGATCCTATCTTCTCATATTTTGTGATCATGGCTTTTGTTATTTAGTTTTTTTCTCTTCTGCTATATAACCTTCTTTTTTAAGGTCGTTAATAATATACGGCGTTTCGTACTGGATACCTAAACCCGGTTTACCAAACCAGGGAATAATGGTGCCCTGCCTTACATTGGGTATAGGTTTCAGGATTTTATAAACACGGTAAGGCGAATTTAGTGTTTTATCGGGTAAAGCACGCTGCGGAAAAGGCACGCCGGTTTTGGATACAAAGGTACCACGGTCCTGGAACACGCTGTCGGCATCAAAATAACCGCCGTAACGATCAATTTCTGTCCCAGCCGGCAAGGTTACTATTTTCAGATCTACCGCGCCGCGGTTTGGCGGCCAGCCGCCGTTCAGGTTGTTAGCGGTAAAGAACTGCTCCAGTTGGGCCCATTTTTCTTGTTTCCAGAGTCTCCAGGCAGTGTCGGCCAAAGGTTTCTTGGTGCTATCAGCAAAGTCCGATACCGATTTTACAAAGTCGGCATAGGCAATGCCTCTTACCAGGCCATTGTTTTGGTGACCTTTAGCATGATGCGGGTGATGTTTTTTGGATACCTGTGCCTGTGCAAAGAAAGGCATCAGCAAAACTGCCAATAGCAGTAGTCTAATTTGTTTCATTTTTGTTTTGGTTTAAGTTGACTAATAATTAAATATGCCATAAATATTACACATAACGAAATTAAGTATTTAATATTAAGCAATAATTAAACTTTTCATTCATTTTATATTCGACTCACCCCGTCTGCGCTTCGCTGGGCGACCCTCTCAACCGCTTTGCGGCAAAGAGGGTTACTTACCCACACGTCATTGCGAGGTACGAAGCAATCCCCGATTGGCAGAGCCACTCTGTATAGCATAGAGATTGATTCGTACCTCGCAATGACGTTACTTTTTGATATTTTGTTGCCTCCTCTTTCCGCCGCAGGCAAAGAGAGGGGCGCCCAGCGAAGCGCAGACGGGGTGAGTCTACCGCGTGAATTGCACCAGTTTTATACTTTGTAAAGTATGAAATAAAGTAATTTCTTACCTTCGCATCTATGTCACCAGCGGAAGCCAAAAACCAGATCAAGGCCTTAACAACCGAGTTAAAACAGCACAACTACAACTACTATGTGTTGGCCATGCCTACCATTGCCGATTTTGATTTCGATAAGAAATTAGAGCAGCTGAACAAGCTGGAAAAAGAATTTCCGGAGTTTGCTGATCCGGATTCGCCGACGCAAAAAGTTGGCGGCGATATTACCAAGGAGTTTGTGACCTACAGGCACCGCTGGCCTATGCTGTCATTAGGCAATACCTACAATGAGCAGGAACTGCTTGATTTTGACCAGCGCATCCGCAAGGCCATCGGCGATAATTTTGAATATGTGTGCGAGCTGAAGTTTGATGGCCTGTCTATGAGTTTAACTTATGAGGATGGCAAGCTGGTACGCGCAGTAACCCGTGGCGACGGTGTTCAGGGCGATGAAGTAACCACCAACGTACGCACCATTAATACTATACCTAAACGCCTGCACGAAGACAGCGATTACCCCGCCTACTTTGACATACGCGGTGAAGTTTTCATGCATCGCAAAGCCTTTGAGCGCCTCAATAACGAACGTTTGGAGAGCGGTGAGGTTGCGTATGCCAACCCGCGCAACTTTGCCTCTGGCACCATTAAAATGCAGGATTCGGCCGAGGTAGCTAAACGCCCGCTGGATTGCTTCCTGTATTTTCTGTACACCGAAAAACCTGTATATAAAACCCATTGGGAAAGCCTGCAGGCTGTTAAAAGCTGGGGCTTCCATACCAACGAGCATAGCCGCCTTTGTGGTAACATTGATGAGGTATTTGAATTTATAGCCAAATGGGATAAGGACCGGTTTGGCCTGAGCTATGATATTGACGGCATCGTGATCAAGGTAAATAACTATTCGCAGCAGCAGGAGCTTGGCTTCACCGCCAAATCACCGCGCTGGGCCATAGCCTATAAATTTAAAGCCGAACGGGTACAGACCGAACTTTTGAGTGTAAGCTACCAGGTTGGTCGTACAGGGGCTGTTACCCCGGTAGCTAATTTAAAGCCGGTACTACTGGCCGGCACCACCGTTAAACGGGCCACCCTGCATAATGCCAACGAGATCATCCGCCTGGACCTGCACGAAGGTGATACCGTTTTTGTGGAGAAAGGCGGCGAGATCATCCCGAAGATCATCAGCGTAAATCCCGAAAAAAGGGCGCAGAACGCCGTACCCGTAGTATACCGTACCACCTGCCCTGCCTGCGATACCCCGCTGGAACGGAAAGAAGGCGAAGCCGCTTTTTATTGCCCTAACGACGAAGGCTGCCCGCCACAAATTGTGGGTAAAATGCAGCATTTTATCGGTCGCAAGGCTATGGATATTGACGGCCTGGGCGACGAGACCATCGAAACCCTGTATTCAAAGGGATTCATCAGCCATATCAGCGATATTTATAAGCTGCATGAACACGCCGATGAATTAAAGCAAATGGACCGCTTTGGCGACAAATCCATCACCAACATGCTGGATGGTATCGAAAAGTCGAAACAAATGCCGTTTGAAAAGGTGCTGTTTGGCCTGGGCATCCGCTACATTGGCGAAACAGTTGCCAAAAAACTCGCTATCCATTTTAAATCGATCGACGGACTGATGGCCGCTACCCAGGAAGAGCTGGTAACTGCCGATGAGATTGGCGAGCGCATTGCCCAAAGCCTTATTGATTATTTCGCGGATGAAAAACACCGGGAAGAAATTGAAAAATTAAAAGAGCTCGGTTTACAATTTATTGCCGACATAAAAGAAGTAAAACTGGCCAGTGAAAAACTAAGCGGACAGAGTTTCATCATATCGGGCGTATTTGAGAAATTTTCACGCGATGAATTGAAGGACCTGATAGAGCAAAACGGTGGTAAAATATTGAGCAGCATATCGGCCAAGCTTAACTACCTGGTTGCCGGCGACAACATGGGTCCGGCTAAACTGGAAAAAGCGCAAAAGCTAAATATCCCTATCATCAGCGATGAGGAATTATTGGCGATGCTTGGCTAATTTTATTAAAACTTTACCCATAATTATTGGTTTCAAAGAGAAGACACCTATTGTAATCATCTTTTATTCAACAGAGTAAGATCTGATTATATATATTTTTCGTACTTTCACTAACCAATTACCAATTTAAACCAGTCATTATGGCAACTATCATTCCTATACAGGAAAATATTTTTTGCGAACCCTGCAAAGACTGTGGCGCCAGACCGGTTATTGAGCAAATAAAAGGCAATTTTTCGGTGCGTTGCCCCAATGACAAAACTCACTATAAAACAAAACCAGGCTTAATTAATATTGACGACTGGAACCTGAAAAATAAAACATACCCGCCACTGGGGAATGTAAAAAATCCGCAGAAAGCTTCCTGATTTATAATTGTTCCTCCCCGCCCTGATATTATTTAATATCAGATTTCACATTATTTAACAAAACTGTGTTGTAACATTTAGTAATTAAGCTACATCTTAGCATAAACTACCTGCTAAATGAGATCAATCTTATTATTTGCTTTATTTTTAATATCGGGCGCCAGTGTTTTTTCGCAACAGCTTAACATCAGCGGCAAAATAACCGACGAGCATAACCAACCCGTTCCCTTTGCATCCATCTACGTTAAAAATACATCCAAAGGAACCTCGGCCAATAGCGAAGGAGTGTATCAGCTGCAATTAAGCGTCGGTAACTATGAGTTGCAATACAAAGCGGTAGGTTATGGGCAGCGAAGCCGCCAGATAAATCTTACCGGTAACCAGGTGATCAACATCTCGCTCTCAACAGAAATCTACCAGCTTAAATCGGTAGCCATTCACGCCGGCGGCGAAGACCCCGCCTATGCCATCATCCGCAAAGCCATTAAAAAGCGCAAAACTTACCTGAACGAGGTTAAAGCCTACACCTGCGATATTTATATCAAAGGTTTGCAAAAGTTATTGGCTGCACCCAAAAGGTTCCTGGGTTTTGATGTACAAAAAGCTACCAGCGAGGCTGGTCTCGACTCCAACCGTACGGGGATCGTTTATTTATCAGAATCCGAATCAAAATATAGCTTTATACGACCCAACAAGGTACATGAGGTGCAGGTATCCTCTAAGGTATCGGGGCAAAACCGGGCCTTCAGCTTTAACCGCGCATCGGATATGGCAGTTAATTTTTATGAGAACTTTGAAACCTGGGATGGCCTGAGCAATCGTCCGCTGGTATCGCCCATTGCCGATAATGCCCTGTTCTATTACAATTATAAATGGATGGGTCTCACTGTAGAGAACGGCGAAACCATCAACAAGATACAGGTAACGCCTAAACGCGCGCATGACCCTTGCTTTGAGGGCTATATTTATATACTGGATGATAGCTGGCGGTTATCGGCTCTGCAACTGTTCATCACCAAAAAGGCCAATATCAATTTGGTTGATACCCTTAAAGTAAACCAGCAGTTTTACCCGGTAAATAATAATACAGCCTGGATGCCGGCCAGTATTAAATTTGAATTTACCGGGGGCTTACTGGGTTTTAAAGTTGGGGGTTATTATATTTCGATATATAAAAATTACGACCTGGAGCCTAGCTTTGCCAAAACTAATTTTGCCGAAGTTTTACGGATAGATAAAGGAACCCATAAAGATTCGACCTATTGGAATGAGCAGCGCCCCATCCCCTTAACCGGCGAAGAAAAAACCGACTATATCAATAAGGACAAGCTGGCTCGCAAACGCGAGTCGAAACAGTACCTCGATTCGTTGGATAAGGCTAATAACGAGGTAAAACCGATGGGTATATTACTTACCGGGGTGGATGTCCGCAACCGTTATAAAAAGGAAAATTTTCATTATGATGGCTTGTTGGGTTCAGCGCTTTACAACACGGTAGAGGGTTTCGCGATCAACTATGGCGTGTCATACAGTAAGGTGATCGATACGCTTAATAACCGTTCGCTGATGCTGGATGGCCATGTGCGTTACGGCTTTTCCAATCATTTACTGAATGGCACCCTTGGTTCGAGTATACCTGTAGGCCAGCGGTTTACACTTGGCGTTCGTGGCGGATCCGACATTACCGACCTGAACAACCAGCAGCCGGTATCCACGCTGGTTAACTCCCTCTACAGTTTGTTTGAGCGGCAAAACTACCAGAAGCTGTATCAAAAGCAATTTGTATCAGCATCCTTATCTGGTCGCGTTGTGGGTGGATGGCTGGCCAGTGCCACAGTCGAGTGGGCCAACCGTAAATCACTGGCCAATAGCACCACCTATAGCTTTTTTAGTCCGCAAAATCATGAGTTCACCTCCAACAATCCTTTGAATCCGGCACTGGATGTCCCTTTGTTCCCGGAAAATCAATCGTTCAAAATAGCTTTACGCACCAGTTATAATTTTAGCGATCAGTATGAAACCTATCCATCGGGTCGCAGGTATCTGCCATCAAAATACCCTACCATCGGGATAAACTATACCAAGGGGATAAAAAATATACTGGGATCTGATGTGGATTACGACCTGCTAAGCGCCGACATATCCAAATCAAATATTGATATGGGTTTTTATGGCAAAACCTCCTTTTTTATAGGTGCTGGCAAATTTCTAAATGCTAATAAATTATACTTCCCGGATTATAAACATTTTTACGGTAACCAGCTATTGGCCTATACGCCCGGCATCAACCGGTTCCTGTTGTTAGATTATTACAACTTCAGCACGCCCGATAAATATGCCGAAGGTCATCTGGAACACAATTTCATGGGTTTTATCACCAACAAGATCCCCCTCATCCGCAAACTGAAGCTGCAGGAAATTGTAGATGTAAACTACCTGTATACCCCTACCCTTAAAAATTATACCGAGCTGGGTTTCGGCCTGCAATATTTAAATATCAGGCTGATGTATGGCAAATCATTCAACAGCGGCAGCAACACCAATTCGGCTATCAGGCTGGGGGTTTCTTTTTAATGAGTTACCTTCCTCACTTGCTGTCATTTCGACCGGAGGGAGAAATCTTATACGCTCTGCATATCGCATGTATAAGATCTCTCCTCGTACCTCGTTCGAGATGACAATCAGGATGGGCACAATGCCAAAAACTGTGTTTAAACCTCGTATGCTTATTATTCATTACTCAAAACTCATCACTTAATACCCTAAACTCCCGGCACAATTGCTATATTAGCGTCCTTTAATTTTACTCATGAATATATTTTACGGAACAGGGGTAGCCATGGTGACCCCTTTTCAGGCGGATGGTCAAGTTGACTACAAGGGTTTAAGAAACCTTATTGAACATTTGATTGATGGCGGGGTGCAATACCTGGTATCATTAGGTACAACCGGCGAAAGCGCCACATTGAATGCCGCCGAGCGAAAGCAGGTTTGGGCATTTACCGCGGAAGTTGTCAAGAAGCGCGTAAATCTGGTTGCCGGTATAGGCGGTAATAATACTCATGAAGTAGTTGAGCAAGTCAAAGAGTTTGATGTTACCGGTTACGATGCCATACTATCATCAAGCCCACATTATAACAAACCTACCCAGGAGGGTATATACCAGCACTATAAAGCTATAGCGCAGGCAACACCGCTTCCGGTAATTTTATATAACGTACCCAGCCGTACCGGCAGCACTATTGCAGCGGAAACAACCGTACGCCTGGCCCGCGATTTTAAAAACATCATCGGTATTAAAGAGGCTTCGGGCAATTTCGACCTGTTTAACCACTTGATGCGCGATAAACCGGAGGAGTTTTTAGTGATATCTGGCGATGATCCGGTTACCCTGCCTATGATGGCTATGGGAGCCGTTGGTGTGATATCTGTTATTGGCAATGCTGTGCCAAAACCATTATCGGCTATGATTAACCAGTTGCTTAACAACGATTATAAAGCCGCGCAAAAAATAAACGCCAGCCTGGTAGAGTTTACCCGGCTAATGTTTGTGGAAGGCAACCCGGCCGGTGCCAAAAACGCCCTGAAACATTTGGGTGTTTGCGATGAGTATCTGCGCCTCCCACTGGTACCTGTAAGCAGCAAAGTAGCCGAGGCTATTAAACTTGAAACAGATAAGCTTTCTTAAAAACAAAATATCTTCAACAAAAAAACCCGGTTATCATATAACCGGGTTTTTTATTGGAATAAGAAAAATCTTACTAAGCTTCTTTATTTTTAGCTTCCTGTACTTCCAGACGGATAGCCTGTGCCAGGTTTTTAAGATCTTGCATGCCTTTACGAACACGTGTTCCGGCAGCGCTGTTTCCTTTGTTGTAGAATTTGTCGGCGTCGGCCTCCAATGAAGCTACAAGCTCTTTTACTTCAGTAAATTTTTTCATTTAATTACTCCTTTTAAAATTATTGAGGTTTATTGTTTTAACTAAAGCTAATCTATAATGTTTTTTTTTAATTAAAAATTTTTAAGACGAAAAAATACTGCCTTAAAAGTGGTTTTTTTCCACATTTTAAGCGATTAATGAATATTTAAGCGGATATATATTATATTAAAAACAAACAACAATAAAATATTTTTGATAATAATTTACTTATAGATATTAAATACAAAACATAAATTTAAATAATAGTATTTTATATAATTTTAGTTAGAAAAAACCATATTTTAATACGATTCATATATTAAAATCAGTATTAAATGATTTTCTGCAATATATCCGGATAATGTTGGTGTGTTTTGATAATCAATTCGCCAAATAAAGTGTTGGCCCAGGCAAACCATTTACGGGTAAAATCATCGGCATTATCCTTATTGAACGACTCATGCATAAAGCCTGTACCGGCATGTGTGGTTTTTAATAACCGCAAACATTCGGTGATCTCGTCTTTATGGGTAGAGGTTAAACCACGCATAATAATAGCCATTGGCCATATATAACCGATACCCACGTGCGGGCCGCCAATACCTTCGGCTACTTTGCCTTTAAAGAAGTAGGGATTGTTTTCGCTCAGCACAAATTTACGGGTGTTTTGGTACAGCAGATCGGTAACCGGCAGCGAATCCAGGTAAGGCAATGCCAGTAAACTGGGCACGTTTGAATCATCCATGAATAATTGATTTCCGTAACCATCAACCTCAAAAGCTAATATTTTGCCATATTCCGGGTGTTGCGCTACCGCGTATTTTTTTAATGCGGCTTCAACCTCGGCAGCAAGGGCACGGCAGCCAGCTGATGTTCCGCTGTCGTTACCGATAGTGGCATACATTTCGGCCATTTGGTTTAAGCTGGTAACCGCGAAATAGTTTGACGGAATCAGGAATGGATAAATGGTAGCATCATCTGAAGGACGGAAGATAGAGCAGATCAAACCTACGGGCTTAACCGGGTTACCGTAGCCCCTGTTAGGTGCGGTATCACTGGCTACTTCGGTTTTTCGTTGGAAATGGTAAGGACCTTTATCGTCTTTACGCTGCTGCTCCTTGAAAGTTTTCAGGATGATCTTACCTGATTTTTGCCAGCTTTCATCAAAAAAGCTGCTGTCACCGCTGATCTTCCAGTAGTTGTACGCCAGTCTTACAGGGTAACAAAGGGAATCGATCTCCCATTTGCGCTCGTGCAGCTCGGGCTTCATATCGGTGCGGTCGGTATCCCACTCGCTGCCGGTTGGGCCCTGGTTAAAGGCATTGGCATATGGGTCTATCTGTATACACTTAGCCTGGCGGCTCAACACACCTTGTATCAACTTTTTAAGCGCCGGATCAGTTTTGATCAACGGCAGGTATGGCCAAACTTGTGCGGATGAATCGCGCATCCACATGGCGTTAATATCACCGGTTATAACAAATGTATCAGGCTTACCGCCAGCTTCGGAATAATTTACGGTAGTATCCAACGTATTGGGATAGCAGTTTTCAAACAGCCAGGCCAGCTCCGGATCTTTAATATCTTTTTTCACCTTTTGAATAATGGCCTCAACCGCCTTACTGGTAAATTTACGATCGGCCAGTTTAGGGCGTTTACTTTCAAACGCAGGCAAAGTGCTGGCAAATAATGACGGCGTAACACCCAGGGTAAGGCCTGCGGCGGCTACCCCGTTCAGTTTAATGAAATGTCTTCTGGTGAGCATAAAGATTTTTTAATGGTAGCCGTAAAAATATAAAAGCCTTTGGTTATCCGAAAGATATTAGGGTTTTATTTTAAAAGGTTTTAGCAACAATGGGAGGGCTGTCATCCTGAGCCCGTCGAAGGATCGCGCGCAGAGGCCCACCCACCATGCTTCGACAGGCTCAGCATGACACAGCCCTTTATGAAACAGCAAAGGCGCCTGTCGGCGCCTTTGCTGTTTCATATGTTTTTACCAGGATTAAACCCCCAAATCCTTCATAATGGTATCAATTTTCGCTTCCAGTTGGTGATCGGTTTCGTGGTAAGCGGCTTTGCTGGCCAGTTTACCATTTACGCTGCAATAAAACTTGATCTTAGGTTCGGTACCTGAAGGGCGGGCAGATATGATGCTTCCGTCGGCGGTAATGAATTGGAGTACATCTGATTTTGGCAATTCCAGTGCTTTAGTGGTATTGCTGTTCAGATCGGTTTCTACACCTTTTTCATAATCTTTCAGCGTGATCACCTTTGATCCGCCTAAGGTAGCCGGCGGATTATTCCTGAATTTATCCATCATCGCTATGATCTCTTCGGCACCGGTTTTACCCTTTTTAGTGATCGAGATCAGCTTTTCTTTATAGAAACCATATTGTACATAAGTATCAATAAGGGCCTCAAACAAGCTGCTGCCTTTATCTTTATAATAGGCCGTCATTTCGGCAATAAAAGCGCTGGATACAATGGCATCTTTATCGCGCACCAGCTCACCTATCAGGTAGCCATAGCTTTCTTCACCGCCGCCAATAAAGGTTTGCTTGCCTTGTAGCTTGGTCATTAACTCGCCGATATATTTAAAGCCGGTAAGCGTATTATAAAAGGTAACGTTTTTAGCCTTGGCTATCGCCTCGATCAGGTTAGTTGTTACAATGGTTTTAACGATGTACTCCTTGCCGGTTAGTTTGCCTTTATCCTGCCATGCGGTCAACAGGTAATTAATGAGCAAACTGCCGGTTTGGTTACCGTTAAGCAGTATAAATTCGTTCTGATCATTTTTAACGGCGATACCTACACGGTCGGCATCCGGATCGGTTGCCAGCACCAGGTCGGCGTCTGTTTCTTTGGCTTTTTTAAGGGCCAGGGTTAAGGCTTCTTTTTCCTCGGGGTTTGGATATACTACGGTTGGGAAATTACCATCGGGCGTGGTTTGTTCATCAACCAATATCACATTTTCAAAACCAAAAAGCGCCAGGGCTTTAGGGGTTAAAGTGATACCCGTACCATGAATTGGCGAATACACAATTTTAAGATCCTTTTGTCTTTTGATAGCTTCGGGCGATACAGAAAGCTTCACAATTTCCGACAGGTACAGATCATCAATGTCCTTACCTATTGTTTCTATATTTTCTTCAACGCGGTTAAATTTAACCTCATCAATACTTTTTATAGCCGCTACTTCGTCCATCACGGCTTTATCATGCGGGGCAACCAACTGTCCGCCATCATCACCATACGCTTTATAACCGTTATATTCTTTTGGATTGTGTGATGCGGTAAGCATTACCCCGCTTTTGCAACCCAGGTGGCGTACCGCAAAGGAAAGCTCTGGCGTTGGGCGTAAGGCCTCAAAATAATACACGTGAATACCATTTGCCGAAAAAACCTCAGCTGTGGTAGAAGCCAAAAGATCGGCATTGTTACGACTATCATGCGCGATGGCTACTTTAATTTTTTCGCCAGGATAAGTTTTTTTAAGATAGTTGGCCAGTCCCTGAGTGGCAGTACCGATGGTGTACTTATTAACACGGTTTGAGCCCGGGCCCATAATACCGCGAAGACCACCTGTTCCGAATTCCAGGTCTTTATAAAATGAATCTGTTAATTCTGTATATGCCTTATCATCCAGTAATTTTTGTATCTGTTGTTTAACATCAGCATCGTAGCTGCCTTGAAGCCATGTATTTACTTTTTGTAGTACGGAGGGGTCTAATTCTTGCATGTGTACCTTTATTAATGGATAATTTGTTAAAATCAGTTTGATAACAAATATGGTAATAAAATGTGTGCGTGCAATTGAACAATAAAATATTTTGTGGAGGGGAAATTCCCTTAAGCGTCATTGCGAGGTACGAAGCAATCTCTACACAAGCAGGTCAACCATAAAAGTTCACTCTGTAAAGCATAGAGATTGCTTCGTACCTCGCAATGACGCGTTTTTTTATACAAGAGAAAGCCCCGGTAAACCGGGGCTTTCTTTTATTTGTTACTGAGCTACATCTGCATAACTTGTACCAATCCGTATCTTTTTAACAATATGGGTTGCTTGTGAAGCATCGCCGCCATATACACCCCATTTGGGATCGCAGGAGTCGCTGTCGAAAGTGCGGCAGTAATATCGTTGACTACTATTAGTAAAAGTTTGTTTTACCCCGTTATACCATAGTTCAATATAGCCGTCGGTGGCGCTATCTGATAATTTGATACGTAAGACAAATGATTGCCAGACACTCACAGCAAGCGGAATTGACCATGGCACACTGGCCACATGATTAATATCAAAATATTGCAGTTCCAGATTGCCGTTATTGGTGCGCAGCATTAGTGGATGGTTGGCTGTAGTGCTGGTTGGATAGGATTTCCACTGAAATACAGCATCCGTTTTTAAAGAGGTAGGCATATACAGCTTGTCTGTCCACCCGATGTAAAACTCGGACCCATTTAATGCCTGGTAGTTTTTGGCGCCATGGCCTTCTGTGCGATGACTGCCTGCCGGTTTGGTAAATTGCCAGCAAAGAGTGCCGGTTTCGTCCGTAACGGTGGTCATGGCACCCGAGCCTTCAATGTTTACATCTTTCCACACATTACTTGAGCCCAGGGAGGCATCACCATTAAATAGTACCGAGAATGTTTTTAGAGTTCCCGCGGTTTGTGAAGCGTTGCCCCCATTGTTTACAGGATTGGTCTTTGCTTCTTTTGTGCACTGCGATAGCAGCATTACGCAACCTGCCCCCAAGGCAGTTGCCATTAGTTGAATTTTTCTCATGTTCTTCTTTTAGTTTATAATGGTAAATTATATATTTACGCAACCGGTTGCGTAAATATATAAAAATAATAATTAAAAAGCTTTTGCTGATATTTTTTATATATCGTTAGGCTATCCGGATGATTATCTTTACCCGGTATCAGCATAAATGATAAAATTAAGTAAGTATGAGTATAGAGGATAGTTATCGATCCAATAAAGAAATTACTTTAATTGATATAGCGAGGGAGTTAAATGTTTCTAAAAGCACCGTATCACGGGCGCTGCAGAACCATCACTCTATTGGTGCCGCCACCAAGAAAGCAGTATTGGAACTGGCCGAGAAATATAATTATCAGCCCAATGCCATTGCCTCCAGCTTATTTAAAAAATCAACCAAAACAATAGGCGTTATTGTCCCCATCCTATCCCATTACTTTTTTTCGACGGTAATAGCCGGGATAGAGGAAGTAGCTTACAAAGCCGGGTATAAAGTGATCATTTGCCAGTCGCACGAGTTGTATGAGAGGGAGATGATCGTATCAAAAACATTATTATCGGCCAAGGTGGATGGATTGATCGTATCCGTTTCAAAAGAAACCGTTAATATGGATCATTTCCAGTCGTTTTTGAACAAGAACATCCCCTTGGTTTTCTTCGACCGATTGCCCTCCGGTATCCAAAGTAACAGTGTATCGGTTGATGATTATGAGGGCGCCTTTAAAATAGTGGAACACCTGATTGAGCAGGGCTGTAAAAAGATTGCCCACTTTACCGGGCCGTTGAACATTACACTCGCACAAAACAGGTTGCAGGGTTATAAAGATGCTTTATGGAAGCACAACATCCCCATAAATAACGAATTGATATACGAATGCGGTTTTGAAAGAGCCCAGGGAATAGCCACTACAGAAAAACTGCTTGCTGATAAAGCCTCCATCGATGCCATATTCGCGGTTTGTGATCCGGTGGCTATTGGCGTAATGCTCACTTTAAAGCAAAAGGGCATCAACGTCCCCCATAACATCGCGGTTGTTGGTTTTAATGACGATCCTACCGCTACGGTTATTGATCCTCCATTAACAACTGTTGCTCAGCCTGCGTTTGAGATTGGTGTCGCAGCCGGCAATATTTTCTTAAAGCAAGTCACTGAACCAGGGGGCGGATATATAAAAGAAATATTAAAAACGAATTTGGCTATCAGACAATCCAGTCTTTGGGGCAATAGATAAATACATTCGGGATAAGAAATAAGGACCTTATGTCAACAAAAAGCATGTCATTTCGAACGAGGTACGAGGAGAAATCTTTTGCATGGGATACATCCAGCGCAAAAGATTTCTCTCTTCGTTCGAAATGACATACTTTTTTTAATTAACGAAATCACCATCCAATCATTCTAAAATGAGAAAAGCCCCGGTAAACCAGGGCTTTTCTATTATATCATGAAGTCTTAAGCTATTTCCAGCTTATCCTCTTTGTAGTAACCTGATTTTAGTTTTTCGGCCATTTCGCTGTAGGCGTCAAGCGTGCGTTGTACGTCCTCTAATGAATGGGCAGCGGTTGGTATAATACGCAGTACGATCAATCCTTTAGGGATAACCGGATAGATCACAATGGAACAAAAGATACCGTAGTTCTCACGCAGGTCGCGGGTAAGACTGGTAGCCTCAAACAGGTCGCCCTTTAAAAATACAGGGGTAACCATGGTGTTGCTGGCGCCCAGGTCAAAACCACGCTCTTTTAAACCTTTTTGCAAGGTAGAAGCGATCAGCCAAAGTTTTTCACGCAGCTCAGGCTGAGATTTCAGCATTTCGAAACGTTTCTTCAAACCCATTACCATAGGCATAGGCAGCGCTTTGGCAAATGTTTGCGAACGCATATTATAACGCAGGAAGTGAATGATCTGCTCATCGGCAGCTACAAAAGCGCCAATGCCTGCCATTGATTTAGCGAAAGTCGCAAAGTAAACGTCAACACCATCAATACAGCCTTGCTCTTCATGCGTACCGGCACCGGTTTTACCCATGGTACCAAAACCATGCGCATCATCAACCAGTAAACGAAAATCGTATTTCTTTTTAAGTTCTATAATTTCTTTCAGCTTGCCCTGAACACCAGACATGCCAAATACACCTTCGGTGATCAGCAAGATACCGCCACCAGTTTGCTCGGCGAGGCGGGTAGCACGCTCCAGTTGCTTTTCGCAGCTTTCTACATCGTTATGCTGATAAACAAAACGTTTACCTATATGCAGGCGCACACCATCAATGATACAGGCGTGTGATTCGGCATCATAAACAATAACGTCGTTCCTGTCAACCAGTGCATCTATAATGGATACCATGCCCTGGTAACCGTAGTTCAATAAAAAAGCGGCTTCTTTACCTACAAAAGATGCCAGGTTGTTTTCCAACTCTTCATGATGGATGGAGTTACCAGACATCATACGCGCACCCATAGGGTAAGCCATACCATAATCGGCAGCGGCTTTCGCGTCGGCTTCCCTTACTTCGGGGTGATTGGCCAAACCCAGGTAATTGTTCAGACTCCAAACCAAATGTTCTTTGCCGTTAAATTGCATATGCGGGCCGATCTCTCCTTCCAGTTTAGGGAATGAAAAATAACCATGTGACCATTTTTGGTGCTGACCGATAGGGCCGCCCAAACTTTTCGTTATTTTATCAAATAGATCCAAAATAGTACGCTTTTGTAGATAGTATTTTAAAATACAAATATAGCCGTTTATTCGGCTCGCAGCAATAGCTATAACTTTTTAGAATAGGTTATAACTTGGTTGGAAGGAGCAAAGATTATTGGAGCAAGGAATAAGGACAGAAGAATCGCATTTTCTTTAAACAAGAACAGGAAAATTATCTGAAGATTTCTTCTTGTGATAACTTTCCTGTCTTTATGGCTGTGGTTTTCAGTCCTTGTTCCTTTATCTTTTTATCCTTGCTCCACAATATTAATCCGCATTATCATGTAGGAAAGAGTTGTTCTTGCGGATCTCGGTATTACCTTCGTTATCCGGCATCAGGCTAAACCTGGAGATCTGGCTTTCGTCAGACTGCGGGGTTTCCTGCAGCGCTATTTCCTTGCGTTTGTAGGCTGGTACATTTTCCAGTTCCTGTATGTTACCGCTGCGCAGTTTCATGCTCAGGTCTTTCAACCTCATGATACGCTCGCGCGATTTTTTCAGTTGCTCCTCGATAGATTCATTTGTTTTATGATCATCGGCACCTACTACAGGCTCCGGTTCAGGAGCGGGAGCTGGTGGCTCAGGCATTCTTTCTTCCTTAACAGGCAAGTATGATTCAGGCTCACTCATTTTAAAGGTGAAACCCGCGGTATCCGGTTCGTGCTCTTCTTCAGCTTCCTCTTCATCCAGGTTATACCTCATCACCACTTCCTCTTTTTCTTCAGAGCGGGCGGCAAACATATCAAACAAGCCGGTTTGTTTTGGCTCATCCTTTGGTTTAATATAAGGCTCGGCAGTAGCGGTAGCTTTAACCGGGTTGATAAATTCATTTACCGGTTTTACCAAAGGTTTAGCCTCAGGCTCCAGCATAGAGATGATCTTTTTATTGCTGTTCTCTTTTTCGCGCTCATCCTTGGTTTGGAAACCGGTAGCGATAATGGTAACCGATAGTTGGTCGCCCAGGTTATCATCCACGCAATTACCCCATATCAGGTCGGCAGCTAAACCAGCTTCTTCCTGTATGTAATCGGTAATGATGCTTACCTCATCCATGGTTACTTCATGTATACCAGAGCTGATGTTCAGCAATATATATCGTGCGCCTTCAATTTCATTATCTTTTAACAACGGTGATGCCAGCGCACCTTCAACCGCTTTTAAAGCACGATTTTCGCCTTCGGCAGAGCAACTGCCCATGATGGATACACCGCTATCTTTCATTACGGTGCGCACATCCTTAAAGTCAACGTTGATATAACCCGGTAAGGTAATGATCTCGGCTATGCCTTTAGCGGCTGTTGTTAATATATTATCGGCCTGTGCAAAGGCTGAGCTCATGGTTAAGTTGCCGAAGATCTGGCGTAATCTGTCATTTGATATCACCAGGAACGAATCGACATATTTTTTCAGCTCTTCCAAACCGGCATCGGCCTGCATTTTACGGCGTTTACCTTCAAATGAAAACGGGGTAGTAATGATACCTACCGTTAATATATCCATTTCGCGGGCTGCTTTGGCAATGATCGGGCTTGCGCCTGTACCTGTACCACCACCCATACCAGCTGTAATAAACAACATTTTGGTATTAACACCCAGCATCTGCTTAATATCGTCGATATTCTCAATAGCTGAGTTTTTGCCCACCTCGGGTATTGAACCGGCACCCATCCCTTCAGTAAGACTTGCGCCCAACTGTACCTTGTTTGGTATAGGACTTAACTCCAGCGCCTGGGCATCAGTGTTGCAAATTATAAAGTCAACACCGGTAATTCCCTGCCTGTACATATGGTTCACCGCGTTACCGCCGCCACCGCCAACACCAATTACTTTGATGATTGACGATTTTTCTTTTAACATCTCAAACTGCATAATCTTCGTTTTCAGCTATATGTGATTCAACCAATATTTAGATTTTACCATCGTAATAATAGTACTTTTTCCACAAAGGTTTTCCACAATTGTCAATAATGTGGAAAAGTTGCTTTATGTGTAAAACTTTGGTATCAAGTAGCTCGTATCAAGTATCAAGATTTTGAATTCTCCCTAAAAAAGGGCTGTCGTTATACTTGATACTAACTACTTGATACTAAAAAACTATTTCAAAAAGTCCTCATCATTTATATCATCTTTTATAAATGTGATGCTTTTTTTCAGCAACCTGTCAAACAAACCGCCTTCTTTTTTGGGCTCGTATTTTGGTTTTTCTGTTCTTGTATCTGTTGCAGGCGCCGCGGTCATATACTCCGTTTTCTGGATACCTTTTATCAGCAAGCCAATACCTGTTGCAAAGGTTGGGCTCTGCAGCTCCTCATAAATATTTTTCGGCAACACTTCGTTTTTGGCCAGGTGCTCTGTAGGGTAACCTACACGGCAATCCAAGCCGGTAACAAACTCCACCAGTTGGCGCAGGTGTTTCAATTGAGCGCCACCACCGGTTATTACAATGCCGGCTATCAGTTTTTTCTCGTAACCTGATGATTTGATCTCGTAGTACACATGTTCTACAATTTCTTCCATACGGGCCTGTATTACATAAGCCAGGTTTTTTACCGAGATCTCTTTGGGTTCGCGGCCACGTAAACCGGGTACACAAACAATTTCGTTCTCTTTATTTTCATCAGCCAGGGCCGATCCAAACCTTACTTTTAACTGCTCGGCTATGTTACGCATTACTGAACAACCCTCACGGATATCTTCGGTTACGCTGTTACCACCAAATGGAATCACTGCTGTATGACGGATTATACCTTCGTGGAATATGGCCACGTCGGTAGTACCACCACCAATATCCACCAGCACCACACCCGCTTCTTTTTCCTCTTCGCTCAATACCGATTCAGAAGAAGCCAATGGCTCCAGGATCAGATCCTGGCTATCCAGGCTGGCCTTATTAACGCATTTTACAATATTTTTAATAGCCGTTACCTGGCCCGATATGATGTGGAAGTTTGCTTCCAGGCGCACGCCGGCCATACCGATCGGGTCTTTGATACCCGGCTCATTATCTACCGTAAATTCCTGCGGCAATACATGGATGATCTCCTCGCCCGGAGGCATCACCAGGTTGTACATATCCTCAATGAGTTTATCAATATCCTTACGACCAATTTCTGATTGCAGGTCACGACGGGTTATCAAGCCGCGGTGTTGCAAACTTTTGATATGCTGACCTGCTATGCCCACAAACACAACCTTAATATCTACATTGGATTGCGCCCCGGCCACATCAACCGCCTGGGAGATCCCTTGTACTGTTTTATCAATATTTGATACCATACCACGGGTAACACCCGCAGATTCGGCCTTGCCAATTCCTAATACCTCAATCTTCCCGTTCTTGCTCCTGCGCCCAACAATGGCGCATATTTTAGTCGTTCCGATATCCAATCCTACTACAATTGGCGAACTTTTGTCTTGAGTTGAGCTTTTGTCCATATTCCTAATTTATTTGAGATGTATCCTTTTCCATTTTTACAGAATCGGGCTTAAGGTTTTTGGCCTTGCTTGCCTTGATCGAATCTGCTTTCATATTTTCATTTTTAATACCAACCACCTGGCCGGAGTATTTTATGTTTATAGTGCTGTATTTATCCCAGCCCACTTTTGGCAATACCTGTTTATAAAACGCTATCAGGTTAGCAAATTTTACCTGCAATGAATCGGCATTACCGATCAGGATCCTTTGACTTCCTACCCGCGGGATCAGTTCAATTTCATGGTCTTTATTTACATATAGTTGTGCTATCTGCGCGTCCCATAAAGAGTCTTTGCGGATAAAATCGGCGGTTAGGAACAGGTCCTTGGCCAATTTGGTATGCAATGAATCTACATGATTGGTAAACAACTCGTCTATAAAACCATTGGCCACCAGTACCCTGGCGGTAAAGTTTGGCGACAGCGGTATCTTTAAACCATGCTGATCAACATAAAAGTCCATATCATAATGGTTCATGATACGCAGTATAGGCTGACGCTGACTTACCTCGACCCTTAAAACACCATCCATTTCGGTGTAAACCTTGGCAAATTCAATAAATGGATTCGCCCTGAGTTTGTTTTCCAGGTCCTGTATATCGATCCCTTCCAGTTTGCGCCCTATCAGTGTATGACTGTTGGTTTGCAAGATCTGGTCGACCTCCTGCTTGTCAATAAAATACTGACTGCCGGGTATATTAACTTTTACAGCGGTGCAAAGAACACCGGCCTTTTTTATTTGAATAAAACTCATAAGCGTGATAAGGCCACCCAGGCAAATTACCCAGGCAGATATGATCAACACACGCCTCCAGATGAGTTTCCTATCCATTACTTAACATTTCTTTTAAAGAGTGAACCAAAGTATCAATATCACCAGCCCCCACGGTCAGTAACAATTCAGGTTTTTCATTGGCTACCGCATCCAGTGCCTCCTGTTTGCTCAGTTTCCGTTTATTTTGCAGCTCCATTCTGTTCAGCAGCATTTCTGAATTAACGCCCTCTATAGGCAATTCACGTGCCGGATAAATATCCAGCATGATCAATTCATCAACCATATCCAACACTTCGGCAAAGCCTTCGGCAAAATCACGTGTGCGGGTATATAAATGGGGCTGAAAAATGGTAGTCAGCTTTTTGTTTGGATACAATTTTTTTACTGAGGATATGCATGCCCTTAATTCCTCAGGGTGATGCGCATAATCATCAATATAAATATGCTGTGGTGTTTTTACAATATATTCAAACCGGCGTTTAACCCCCTTGAACGATCCCAATGCGCTTTTAATAGCATCGGTATTGATATCCAACCGCAACACTGCCTCAATAGCTGCAACCGCGTTCTCCACATTATGCGTGCCCGCTATACCCATTCTGATATCAGGAATAGTAACATCGGCATTGATGAAATCGAAATAAAAATCACCGTTTTCAATACGTACGTTAGCCGCATGCGCATCGGCGGTAGCATCCGTAAGCGCGTAAGTATAGCCGGTATCCAAAGGCAAGCCTTTTTTATGCACCAGCGTACCGCCGCTTTTTATCTGCGAAGCAAACAGTTGGAACGACTCGGTTAAATGAGCGTGATCTCCATAAATATCCAGGTGATCAGCATCCATCGATGTGATGATAGCCACATCCGGAAACAAGGTAAGGAATGAGCGGTCATACTCATCTGCCTCTACCACCATCACGTTACTTTTACCATACAACACATTGCTTTGGTAATTGGATGATATACCACCCAAAAATGCCGAGCAATCGTTACCAGAATCTTTCAGGATATGTGCCACCATGGTTGAAGTGGTGGTTTTGCCATGCGTACCAGCAACTGCTATGGTAAAGGAGCTTTTACTGATCAGACCCAAAACCTGCGACCGTTTGAACAACTCAAACCCTTTGTTTTTAAAATAGTTTAATATAACCGAATCCTTAGGAATAGCCGGTGTGTAAATAACCAGGGTATCATCGCTGAGCTGCTGGAAACTCATCGGGATCCAATCGGCCCGGTCATCAAAAATAGTTTGTATGCCCTCATTGTGCAGATCATTGGTGAGATCTGTCGAGGTTTTATCATAACCACAAACAATACAACCTAAGTGATGGAAATAACGAGCCAGGCCGCTCATCCCGATGCCGCCTATACCTATAAGGTAAACCCTTTTGATGTTATGTAATTCCATTGTTTTAATTTTAAAAAAGGCCCTCCTCTTTTTGGGGAGAAGGAGGACCATAATTTTAATTGTTGTTGTTTATTGTTATTTTTAATAATTCACGTGCAATAACTTCGTCGGCATCTGGCATAGCCAGTTTACCAATATTAGTACCCAATTTCTTTTGTAAATTCCTGTCGTTTAATAATTCAATTGCTTTATCAACCAGCTTTTCTTCGGCATCCCTGTCGGCCAGAAAAATAGCAGCGTCTTCCTCTACCAGTGCCAGTGCATTTTTAGTTTGATGATCTTCGGCTACATTTGGCGAAGGCACCAGGATCACCGGTTTTTTAACCATGCACAACTCGGCAATGGTACCTGCCCCGGCGCGTGATATAATGATATCGGCAGCGGCATAGGCCAGATCCATACGAGTTAAAAACTCCCTGATCTTCACGTCCGGATGGTGATCTTCACCCAATTTCGCGATGATCTGTTTATAATAATACTTACCGGTTTGCCATATTACCTGTACATCGGCGGCAATTAATTTATCTAAACCGGCGGATATGCTGTTGTTTAATGTAAGTGCTCCAAGGCTCCCACCGGTTATTAATACTGTTTTTTTAAATGCCGAAAGCTTAAACAACTCCAGCGCCTGCATGTGCTTGCCTGCCACATTAACCGAATCGCGGCGGATGGGATTACCTGTTTTGATGATCTTGTCAGCAGGGAAAAACTTATCCATCCCATCAAAAGCCACACATATTTTCTGAGCGTTTTTACCCAGCCATTTATTGGTGATACCTGCATAGGAGTTTTGCTCCTGTATGAGGTAAGGAATATTTTTCAGCGATGCTGCATACAACAATGGCCCCGAAGCATAGCCCCCAACACCCACCGCGGCATCGGGTTTAAAATCTTTAATAATTTTAAGTGCCCGGCGCACACTGTTCATCAGCTTAATGGGGAACATTACGTTTTTCCAAACCGATTTACGTTGTATCCCCTGAATATCCAGACCAATGATCTTGTAACCGGCAGCCGGAACTTTTTCCATCTCCATGCGCCCATTAGCGCCAACAAACAATATCTCGATAGTTGGATCAATATTTTTTAAAGCATTGGCAATAGCAATAGCCGGGAAGATATGTCCTCCTGTTCCGCCACCACTGATGATTATTCTCTTTGCCATTTTTTTATAAACTCTAAAACTAAATTCTAAAACCCCAACTCACTAATTCACTAAATCAATAATTCACTAATTAATCTCAGGCCGTCCTGATCTCTCCTACCACTACTTTCTTTGGCTCTTCAATATCACGGCTAACCGATAATATGATACCAAACGCCACACTGGTAAATAATATCGATGTACCACCCATGCTCACAAAAGGTAAAGGCACCCCGGTTACCGGACCCAAACCTACTGCCACCGCCATATTGGCAAATGCCTGTATGGTTAAGCTAAAACTTAAACCGCAGGCCAGTAACGCCCCAAACGCCTTTGGAGCCTTCGTCACAATTTTTATACACCTGTAGAGTAAAAACAGGTAAATGCCTATTAAGGCAAACCCGCCTACAAGTCCATACTCCTCAATAATAATGGCGTATATTTCGTCGGAGTAGGACTCTGGCAGATAATTTCTTTCGGTACTGTTACCCGGACCTTTGCCAAATAATCCGCCGCTGGCAATAGCTATCTTGGCATGATCAGACTGGAACGACTTATCTGGCTTAGCCTGTTCAGGATGCAGGAACGTGCTTACGCGGGTAGCATACATATGCCGACGTGGCCCCAAGAACAAAACCCCCATTAACAATATAAAACCTGCCGCGCAAACCACCGCTATCTGTTTAATGCTGATACGACCGATAATCAACAGTAAAACACTTACCCCAAACAGCATCAGCGCGGTCGACAAGTTAGCCAGCGCTATGAGTATAAACACCAGGCAAACAGAACCCATAATAGGCAGGAAGGATTCTTTAACATCCTTAATATTTTCCTGCTTGCGCGATAGTGTACGTGCCAGGTAAGTGATCAAAGCCAGCTTAGCCAAATCGGATGTCTGGAAACTCAGACCTATTACCGGGATATTGATCCAGCGGCTGGCGTTATTGATGTGGCTACCAAACACCAATGTGTATAACAACAGTGGTATAGTCACGATCATCATGATCTTGGAGATACCTGCGTAGTAACGATAATCGAGCTTGTGCGATATATACATCAGCGCAATACCACCTACCACCATAGCCAGGTGTTTCATCAGGATCGATTCGACCCCAACACCACGCTTATAAGCCAGCGTACCGGTTGAACTGTATACCGCCAACAGGGATATAACAGAAAGCAATATGACTATAAGCCATATCCAGCGGTCGCCTTTTGTATTACTGAGTATCCTGTGCATATGATTAATGTATTTGCAGATATGCTAATGTGCAGATCTGCAAATGTTTTTTAATGTGTTGACGAAATTATTTTTCCTAATACTTTTATTATTGATTTTATATAATCGTACAGTTCCTCTTCAAATGGATAATTTTCTGCATGCTTGCATAGCATTAACCAATATTCTGTTTCCTGTGCTTCTTTGTATGCTATTTTACATTTGTGCCTAAAATCAGTTTTACTTTCTGCCCCCTGTGCCTCTTTAATATTGGCTCCTATTGATGTACCGCTTCTAAACAGTTGATTAGCCAGATTAAATCTTTTTTGTGATTCAAGCACTTCTGTAAATGCTATAATCTTTAAAGAAAAATTGAAGGTTAAATCAACAATCAAATTCGGCTTTTCATTCATTAATACTCATTTTTTTCATTTGCACATCTGCATATTCGCACATCTTCACATCTGATTATAATTCCCTTACCGCGGCTTTAAACTGATTGCCACGATCTTCATAATTTTTAAACAGATCAAAACTGGCGCAGGCTGGCGACAACAATACGGTATCGCCCTTCTCGGCCAGGTGAAACGCCACTTGCGCGGCTTCCTGTGCCGAACCTGTATTCACGATCACTTCCACATCATCTTCAAAGGCATCATGAATACGTTTATTATCCTTGCCTAAACACACAATGGCTTTTACCTTTTGCTTTACCAGCTGCTTCAACATACTGTAGTCGTTCCCTTTGTCAACACCACCCAGGATCAATACCACATCTGTAGTCATGCTTTCCAACGCGTACCAGGTTGAGTTGACGTTGGTAGCTTTAGAGTCATTAATAAAACTAATGCCCGAAATTTTACCAACCGACTCCAGCCTGTGCTCGATGTTTTTAAAGTTGCCCATGCTCTCTCTCATCGTTTCGTTGCGCAGCTCCAGCACCTTTGATACAATACCTGATGCCATGGAGTTGTAAATGTTGTGCTTGCCCTGCAGGGCTAATTCTTTAATTGACATTTGAAAATGTTCTTGTTGTGTGTTGATGACAATATTGTCGTTTTCGAGATATGCTCCCGGTTTAATCTTGGTTTCAATTGAAAAGGGTAATTGCTGTGCTTCAAACGTACGCCCGGCCATCCCTTTGATGGTTTCCGGATCATCGGCACAATAAATAAAATAATCGGCCGCTGTTTGATTCTGTGTAACACGGAATTTTGATGCTGCGTAGTTTTCCAGCTTGTAATCGTACCTGTCTAAATGATCAGGCGTAATATTGAGCAAAACAGCAATATCAACCTTAAACCGGTACATATCATCCAGCATAAAGCTGCTTAGCTCCAACACATAATATTCAAATTTTTCAGTAGCCACCTGGTAGGCAAAGCTTTTACCAATATTACCCGCCAAACCCACATTTAATCCCGCGTTTTTAAGGATGTGGTAAGTTAAGCTGGTGGTAGTGGTTTTTCCGTTTGAGCCGGTGATACCTATGATCTTTGCATCGCAATACCTGCCAGCAAACTCTATCTCGGATACTACAGGAACACCTTTTTCTTTCAGCTTTTTAACGATCGGGGCTTTGTCTGGTATACCCGGACTTTTGATCACTTCAACCGCGTTCAATATTTCTGCCTCGGTATGCTGGCTCTCCTCAAAACGGATATTCCAGTCCTGCAGTTGTTTTTTATAGTTATCGGCAATGGCTCCAAAATCCGAAACAAAAACATCATACCCTTGCTGTTGGGCAAGGTATGCCGTACCCACACCGCTTTCGCCAGCGCCGAGAATGGCTAACCTTTGGGTTGCGTGTTGTGTGTTACGTGTTGTGTGTTCTTGTTGGTTCATTACTTTATTGCACTTATTTTCTTTGTCTTGTATCTTGATTCTTATCTCTTGATTCTATTACCTATCTCAGCTTCAATGTTATGATCGTTATAATGGCCAGCAGGATACCAATGATCCAGAAGCGTGTTACGATCTTGGCTTCATGGAACCCTTTTTTCTGGTAATGATGATGCAGCGGTGCCATTAAAAATATCCGCTTGCCTTCGCCCGATCTTTTTTTGGTGTATTTGAACCAGCCTACCTGCATAATAACCGATATATTCTCGATCAGGAATACACCGCATAGTACCGGGAGCAATAACTCTTTACGTATCACAATAGCAAAAACAGCAATGATACCACCAATGGCCAAACTACCGGTATCACCCATAAACACCTGCGCCGGATAGGAGTTGTACCATAAAAAGCCTACACAAGCACCCACAAACGCACCGGCAAATATTACCAGTTCGCCCGAGTTGGGTAAAAACATGATGTTCAGGTAATCGGCCATGGCAATGTTACCGGATACGTAAGCCAGTAGCGCCAGTGTAATCCCTATAATGGCCGAGGTACCGGTAGCCAATCCGTCGATACCATCGGTAATGTTTGCTCCGTTTGATATAAAAGTGATGATCAATATGACAAAGAACAGGAACACGACCAAACCGTATTGCTCATAACCAGGTCCCAGGAATTTTAATACCTTGGCATAGTCAAACTCATTGTTTTTATAAAAAGGCATGGTGGTTTTTGTCGACCGCACATCCTGTGTATAAACCGGCACATCTCTTTTCATGTGGAACTCAACCGGGGCATCAACCTTTACGGGTAGCTTCACTTCCTGCCTGATCACGATATCGGTATTGAAATACATTGTCCAGCCGATGATGAGCGAAAGCCCTACCTGACCAATGATCTTAAACCTGCCTGCCAGGCCCTCTTTATTCTTTCTGAAAACTTTGATATAATCATCCAGAAAGCCGATAGCTCCCAGCCATACCGTAGTGATCAGCATCAGGATGATGTATACGTTACCCAATTTGGCAAACAGCAGCGTAGGGATCAGGATACCTAATAAAATGATGATACCACCCATAGTAGGCGTACCAGATTTTTGCATTTGTCCTTCCAGGCCCAGGTTCCGTACCGTTTCACCAACTTGTTTAAAACGCAGGTAATCGATCAACCGACGGCCATATACGGTAGTGATGAGCAATGATGTTATTACAGCCAAAGCCGTACGGAAGGTGATATACTGAAATACCCCCGCTCCCGGAATACTGTAGTTTTTACTTAGATATGTAAATAAATAATATAACATCTTTACTCTTGATGTGCAGATGTGCAGATTTCAAATGTGCAAATGATGTATTTGCAGATTTTAGATGTGCAGACTTGCGGTTTTATGTTTTGATTATTTCTTATCGTTACTTGTTAGTTTATATTAATTGGTTGATGTTTTGTCTGAACCTTGATTATGGGATTAAAGGATTATATGATTCTGTCAATTCTTTAATTCTGTAAATTCTGATTCAGACAGCTAATTCATTAATTTAAACTGTGCTTCCAGTTCTTCCATATCATCGAAGTGATTTTTCACTCCGTTTATTTCCTGATATTTTTCATGCCCCTTACCGGCTACCAGTATAATATCGCCCGGATTGGCCAGCATGCATGCTGTTTTAATTGCTTCGTGACGATCTACAATACTCACTGTATGTCTTTTGAAAGCCGGGTCAACCCCTTCCTCCATATCTTTGATGATCTGTCCCGGATCTTCCGACCGTGGATTATCAGCGGTTAATATTACCTTATCGCTCCATTCACTGGCCACACGTGCCATAATTGGGCGTTTGGTTTTATCCCTGTCGCCACCACAACCAATCACTGTGATCACTTTCTCGTTCCCCTTGCGTATATCGTGAATGGTGCTCAATACATTTTGCACAGCATCAGGTGTGTGGGCATAATCAACTATACCTATTACCTTGTTGGGCGCTACTATATATTCAAAGCGGCCTTCGGCTCCGGTCAGCTTACTCAGGCTGGTTAGTACTTTAGCTTTATCCTGATCAAGCAGCATAGCTGTGGCGTAAACCGCCAACAGGTTGTAAGCATTAAACGTACCTACCATTTTAAACCAAACTTCTTCGCTATCAATGTGCAGCAGCAAACCATCAAACTGATTTTCCAGTATGCGGGCCTTATAATCGGCCATAGATTTTAATCCGTAAGTTTTTTTATGCGCCTCTGTGTTTTGCAACATCACACCGCCATTTTTATCATCACTGTTGGTAAGCGCGAAGGCTGTTTTTGGCAAACCATCAAAAAATGCCTTTTTGGCTTTCAGATAGCTGTCGAACGTTTTATGATAATCTAAATGATCATGCGTTAAATTGGTAAATATCCCACCAGAAAATACCAGATTGGCAATACGGTGCTGGGCTATGGCATGTGAACTTACTTCCATAAAGCAGTAATCACAGCCTTGCGCCACCATGTCTGCCAGTAAGCTATTCAGCTCAATAGGATCAGGAGTGGTATGGGTTGATGGGATCACTGTATCATTGATCTGATTTTCGACTGTTGATAATAAACCGCATTTATATCCCAGATCGCGAAACAGTTGGTACAACAAAGTAGCAACGGTAGTTTTACCATTGGTGCCGGTAACACCAACCAGCTTAAGCTGCTCAGATGGCTTGCCATAAAAGTTGGCGGCAACAATGCTTAATGCTTTACCAGAATCGGCCACCATCAAAAAGTCGACCTCAGCTACGGTATGTGCGGGCAGATCTTCACAAATAACCGCTATGGCGCCGCTTTTAATAGCCTGATCAATATAATCATGGCCATCAACCAGCGTGCCTTTTACGGCAACAAACAATGAACCCGGCTGAACTTTGCGCGAATCAAAGGTTACAGACGTAATTTCCACATCAGCGCTTCCCTGTAATTCAGTAAAAGCCAATCCATCCAATATATCACTTAAATACATCATTGTAATTCAATTGTTATTCGTGATCCTTTTGGTATGAGGCTGCCGCCGGTAACCGATTGTGTGGTTACTACACCGCTGCCGCGTACCGTTACTTTATAACCCGCATTGCCCAAAACATACAGGGCATCACTAAGGCCCATACCGGTGACTGCCGGAACGGTGCCGTTCTTATACCTTACTTCTTCAAAAGGGATCCCGTTGCTGGTATCAACCCCGCCCGCATCAGCATTTGCCGAAGCATACAGCGGTTTTACACCCAGTTTGGTATACACCTGTTTTAATGCTTTTAAATTACCTTGCTTTACTTTTGGCATACTGGTATTACCCACCAGGTGCGTAGCCGGGCTTTGGTTTATCTCCATATCGTTGGCATAAACCCTGTCTGCCACTTCCCTGAAAACCGGACCTGCAACCAGGGCCGCCAGGTAATTACCTTTTGTTGGGTTATTAATCACCACGATCATGGAATATTTAGGATGATCGGCAGGGAAATAACCGCAAAATGAAGCCTGATATTTTTTGTCTTTATAACCCAAAGTTCCATTAGCTACCTGTGCTGTACCGGTTTTACCAGCCACACTGTAAAGCTTGTTTTTAATAACGTTTTTACCAGTACCGTTAAGCACCACACCTTCCAACATACCCCTTATCTTACCCAGCGTAGCATCAGAACAAACATGTTCATTAATAACCCGGGCCTGAAACTGCTCAATAGGATTACCCAGACGGCGTATCTCGCGTACAAAAATGGGGGCTATAAGCTTACCATTGTTGGCTACCGAATTATAGTAAGCCAACATTTGCAAGGGTGTTAAATTCATTTCATACCCATAGGCCATTTCGGGCAGCGTATAGTTTTTATTCCAGCTGCGATTTGAAGGATTTTTGATCACCGGTTGACCTTCACCCCGTATTTGCAACTGCAACTTCTCATTTAAATGATAGCTGTACAGCTTATTGATATATTCCCAGGGATTACCACTATAGTATCTGGTGACCAATTTAGCTGCCGCCACGTTTGATGATTCTTCGAAAGCGCGTTTAACGCTCATCTCATAATTATCATGCTCGGTGTCGGTGATGGTTGGCCCCTTTGGGAATTTATATTTACCACCTTCGGCATTAACAATGGTACTGGTATCTATCTTATGCTGATCAAGCAAGGTCATGTACGAAGCCAACTTAAAGGTTGAACCCGGATCGATAGCGTTACTGATAGCATAGTTCATCTTTTCTTTATAATCACCTTCCTTGGTACGGGTAAAATTGGCTATAGCCCGCACCTCGCCGGTAGCTACTTCCATTAATACCACACAACCATGATCGGCCTCGCTTTTGATCAACTGTTTCATCAAAGCATCCTGCGCCACATCCTGAAAATTCACGTCGATGGTAGATATGATATCGGCACCATCTTTAGCCGCTATCTCTTCGTCGTCATCAACAGGCATCCAGGTTCCACCGGGAATGCGCTGCATTAACCTGCGTCCATTCTCGCCATTGATATAAGCCGAATAGGCCCCTTCCAGGCCTACCGCGTTTTTTACATTCTCATTCTTATAACCAATAGTACGGGCTGCCAGCGAATGAAACGGCAGTATGCGCTTATTCTGCTGCAACACGATAAGGCAATTCCTGGTCTTCCTTTTTTTGAAGATCGGGAAGTCCTTGATCTTTTTTAATTCCTGATAGCTTACCCTCCGTCTTAACAGTTGATAACGCGAACCATCTTTTCGGGCTTCACGAAATATCCTGGAGTATTCGCGGGCCGGTCTGTCGTTATACATTTTTGACAAATTCATAGCCAGCTGATCAACATTGTCATTAAACACGCTATCCTCGGCAATACCACCGGCCAGCATATCCATGTGCAACTCATACTCCGGAACAGAGGTAGCTAAAAGACTACCATCTACAGAAAAAATATTACCACGGGCAGCTTCAACGGTTTGATACTGGGCCGATAGACTGGCCGCCATATCTTTCCATTTTTTGCCCTGCACAAATTGCACCCGGCATAACTGCACCACTACAGCAAAAGCAAACAGCAATATCAGCCCGAAAGCGATATACACCCGCAGCAGAATGTTGGTTCTAATTCCCATCCTGATCCTCCTTTACTGTTATCTTTTGCGGCGGCTCAACAGACTGCCTTACCCCCAGGGTATCGGCGCGCTTAGCAACCTCGGTTAATGTACTTTTAAAGGCCATATCGGCTTTGGCTGTTTTGTAATCCCAACCACGCTCCTTTACCTCTTTTGTAATATCATCTATGTCACGTATCGTTTTTTCGGCCAGGTGCATATTACCAATGTATATCATCCCCAGGAAGGCTATATACATGATGAAGGGTAAAGCACCGGTAGCTGTTTCTTTTGTAATAAAGCCTTTGGCAAAAAACTGAGTAAAAAGATTGTCCTGAATTTCGCGCACAGGTTTTTCCTCCACGATGATATCCTGCTCCAATTCTTCTTCGTCCTGAATTTCTGTACGTAAACGATTAGTCATTTTTTTACAGCTATCCTTAATTTAGCGCTCCGTGCTCTGTTATTATTCTTTATTTCCTCATCCGATGCTGTTATAGCTCCACGGCTTACCGCATCCAATGGTTTATTGTTATTACCGTAAAAATCCTTCTCCACCTCGCCGCTGAATTTGCCTTTGGCGATGAAGTTTTTCACCAGCCTGTCTTCCAGCGAATGATATGACATCACCACCAGTCTGCCGCCAACCGCCAATACTTCTGCCGATTGAACCAGAAACTCTTTCAATGCTTCCAACTCCTGGTTAACCTCAATGCGCAATGCCTGGAACACCTGTGCCAGGTATTTATTTTCCTTACCACGTGGAATCCGGTTACTGATCGCGTTTTTCAGATCGGCAATGGTTACTATCGGCGCATTTAAACGCGCTGTCGCGATGGTTTCGGCCAGCGATTTCGCGTTCTGTATCTCACCGTAAATACCAAAAATGCGGTGCAGCTCGGCAACGGTGTAATTATTAACTACATCCTTAGCAGTAAGCTCACCCAGTTGATTCATGCGCATATCCAACTCGGCATCAAACCGGATCGAAAAACCCCGTTCGGCCTGATCAAACTGATATGACGAAACACCCAGATCGGCCAGTATACCATCAACCGGAATAGCGCCATGCAAACGGCAAAAGTTTTTGAGATAACGGAAGTTTTGATCAACAAATACAAAACGTTCATCCTCAATCAAATTCTGCTGCGCATCGGCATCCTGGTCAAAAGCCAGCAAAGTACCCTCGGGCCCCAAATGTTTTAATATCTCACGCGAGTGACCACCACCACCAAAAGTAACATCCACATAAGTGCCGTCCTTTTTAATGGCAAGTCCCTCAATACATTCATTGAGCATTACCGGTACATGATACTCACTCATCACCCCTCCTTGCTTTATTACCCATAACCCGCTGCGCCAGTGCGCTAAAGTTCTGCGGTTCATTGGAGAACGCTGCTTTATGCGCCTCCGCATCCCATACCTCAATTTTATTTAACTGGCAGGCCAGCACTACATCATTTTTTATACCCGCGTAATCCAGCAAAAACTTTGGCAACAACACCCTGCCGGCAGCATCAAGCGAAAGCTCAGTTGCGCCACGGGTGAAATATCTGATAAACTCTATGTTATCCTCCTCGTATTCGTTAAGTTTGCTCAGTTCGTCCAATTTTTTGTCCCATTCTGTTTTAGTATAAATAACCAGGTAATTTTTGAATCCGCGATTGATCACCAGGCCCTCAGTTTCAGCTTCAGGAAGCTTTTTTTTGAGCCCAGCAGGTATCATCATCCTTGATTTAGGATCCAGCTTACATTCAAATTCACCGGTTAAATAGGACATTTTAAGACTATGGCATAATATAATGAGTAAAAGTAAGGTACTTTTACCACTTTCTACCACTTTTTACCACCAAAAAGTTTTCAACATTTTTGGTGGGTATTGTGCTATATCCATAAAAAACAACGCTCATATATTTTCCAGAACTAAATTTGGTTCTTGATGCCTTTTGAGAAAGGGATTTAGGGAATCCACTATATGCCTTTCGGTTACAGGTTTTAAAAACTTAATTTAGCTGCTCATCATTAGCGTTTGTATCATATGCGCACCATCACTATAGAAGAACATTTTGCTACGCCTCTTTTTCTTGCGGGAGCAGGTAGCAGTATAAACGGATATCCGGAAACTGCTGAAAAACTGCTCGATCTGGGCGAAAAAAGGATTGCCGAAATGGATAGCGCCGGCATTGATATGCAGGTGCTGTCTATCACGCCGCCGGGTGTAGAGCAAAGCACGGGCGCTGAAGCCATTACTTTAGCTCAAGACATCAACGACACCCTGGCCCAGGCCATCGCCAACTTTCCGGATCGTTTTTCCGGGTTGGCCGCTATTCCGACTGCCGATCCTAAGGCAGCAGTTGCAGAATTAGACCGGGCAACTGGATCATTAGGATTCAAGGGAGCTGTTATTAACGGTCATGTTAACGGGCGTTACCTGGATGATCAATATTTTTGGCCCATATTTGAAAGTGTGCAGTCACTGGGCGTACCGATCTATCTGCATCCTACCAAACCGCCCAAAGCCATCAGCGATATTTATTACAGTGGTTTTTCACCCGTGATTGAAGAGTTTTTTGCGGGAGGGGGCTATGGCTGGCACATTGAAACAGGCATTCATGTAATGCGATTGATACTGGGTGGGGTGTTTGACCGTTTCCCTGATCTGCAAATAATTATCGGGCATTTAGGTGAATCACTGCCGTTTATGCAGCAGCGGATGAACAGGATGTTCTCTCCCGAACGTACAGGCCTGGAACGTTCTATAAGTGCCTATCTAAAAGAAAATATCCATTACACCATCGGAGGCTTTAATTATGAAGCACCATTCCGGAATTTATTGCTCGAGGTAGGTGCTGAACGGATTCTGTTTTCTGCCGACTATCCCTGGGCCTCAATGGCCAATGCCAGGGATTTTCTAATGGCGCTTCCAGTCAATGAAACCGAAAGACACAGGGTCGCATACCAGAATGCAGAGGCCTTATTAAAAATTTAGTTTTTTACTCATTCAATAGCTTTAAGCAGCAACTACAACCTTCTTTGCCAAGGGCTTCTTCTTTTTCTTGATGCGGTTTAACCACATCATTACCCCTGTTACCGGGAATATGAGCGACAAGGCACAAACCACAAAACTGATTATCTGGGTAGGCAAACCGTATACAGCTCCTGTATGAACCGGTTTTACAAATGCCCTTACCCGTTGACCCAAACTTTTAGAGGCAAACGTTTGAGATCCTGCCAGGCTGCCGCTGTACTGATCAATATAATAGATATCCGCGGTGGTTTCCAAAGCTCCTTTTGGCCAAACATTTACTGTATAGGTGGCCGATGAATCGCGCGGGAGGCGAACGCTATAATATTCGGCTGTGGCGATTGTTTTACCCATACCAGCTAAAACCGCGTCGGCAGATAAAGCTGCGGTGTTGGGTTTGTATACAGACAGCGGTGCTTTGGGTTGCTCTTTAACAGGTGGCTTTGACCCCAGAATAGCGAACAAGGTAACATTGGCCCATTTAAAGGTCATGATCAACCCGGTTAATACCACCACGATCAAAAACACCGAAGTATAAAAGCCGGTAACTATATGCAGGTCATGCGTTAACCTTTTGACACTGCCATCCCACTTAATTTTAAGACGTTGCCGCATGATCGCTTTTGTCTTGGGCCACCATAATATCACCCCTGTGATCAATATAAACAGAAAAATAAGCGTAGATAACGATACTACCCAATCGCCAAAACTATTCTTGGCTCCTAGTAAAAAGCGGTGAAACATCTCCACCTTATACAGAAAAGTTTGGCGACGGTTAAACTGTTCGATCACCTGACCTGTATAGGGGTTTACAAAAAGGGTTAGATTAGGCTTTTCATCCGCCTTTAGTTTCTTGTCTTTATGGTCATGGCCATTACCTTTTTTGCTTTTTTCTGTTTTTAGAGCTGGTTGCTCTGCGTCTTTTTTATTCTTCTTTTCAGGAATTATTACCGCTATTTCGGTGGCGCGCACTGGATCATTATACACCATAACCGACGAGAGTTTAGCCCGGGGCACCTGCTTTAAAGCCTCGGGTACCAGGTTCGCCAAAGTCATCCTTGTCTCCTGTGGTTTTATAGAGTAACGCTGCGGATGAAGCGCATGCTGTATCTCCTTTTCAAAAACCAGCATGGTACCCGTAAAACACGAGCAAAAAATGATAATACCAGCCGCGAGGCTCAGGTAAAGATGTATCGTGCGAAAAAAAATCTTCATAGCTGCTGTATCTGCAAAAACCGGTACGCAAAGCATAACCGGTTTAATATTTTATATTGTGGTTTAAAAATCTTAAAACTTATAAGCCAATGTGGTTAAAAACTGTCGCGGTGGTATTGGATTTATGCTGTAGTTTTCGTGCACATTGTAATTAAGCACATTACCTATGTTTGATATTTTGCCGATGATGGATAATTTTTTATAACTGTATCCTACCGATGCGTCAACCGTGGTAAACCCCGGAACATTAACCAGTCTTGTTCTGGGTTGTGTTGAAGTTGGTGTTTGTCCAACGGTATTGGCATTACCGGCAGTGCGATCGCCCAGGTAATAAACAGAAGCCCCAACTTTAAACCCTTTCAGATCACCATTATAAAAAGTATAGAATAAGCTGGTATTTGCGGTATGCTTCGGTACATTCACCAATGGCTGACCAGCTATATTGCTGCCTACCGCTGTTGGTGTTTTGGTATACCTGGCATTGGTATAGCTATAACCTGCTAATATATCAAGCCCCTTTACCGGATGGCCCGCAATATCCAGTTCAACACCATCACTTTTGGTTTGCCCTGTTAATGTTTTAATGTTGGTATTGGTATTAGGTGTAACCCCATCGGCCTGGAAAACTGCCGTTTGAGCCAGGTTATTATTCAGTATCCGGTAAGCCGTTACATTTACCGACAGATTACCATTCAGGAAATCGTTTTTAACACCAAATTCATATTGATCAAGCAGCGAAGGATCAAGTGGATTGTTATTAACATCGGTACCTGTATTTACAACAAACGAATTTGAGTAGCTGGCAAATAAAGCAGTATTGGTTAATGGTTTGTAAACTATGCCAACCCTTGGCGAAAATGCTTTATCCTCTTTACCGGCTGCGGGTTGTGCTAAAGCAGGGCTTGTGTTATAATAAGTACTAACCGTAGTAGGCGATATATATTGATATGACCAACGCAAACCAGCAAGCACCTTTACTTTATCCGATAAGCTGATCAAATCATTAAAATAAGCGCCAAAACGGTTTGTAAGCGTTAAAACGTTATAAAAAGGGTTCATGGTTGGCTTATCCGTACGCTGGGTATATTTAGTAAGGTCAAGAATGTTGATCTTATCATAAACTGCATTTTGAAGTGCATTATTCTGATCAAGATAACTTGATACTTTATTTACAGTAGCCACATAGGTGTAGTTGGTGTTTCTATACCAGTCGGCATCAACACCTACTAAAATATTATGTTTGATAGAGCCTGTATTGAACTGCCCGGTTATATTAAACTGAGCGGTATAATAATCTTCCAGTGTTTTAGCACGATTTAAGGTACGCGCCCAGTCGCCGGTAAGCGTATCGGGCAGCACACGTTCGGTAGTTTGATACTGACGATCAAAATGCTGATAGGAAAGCCCACCACTTAACTGCCATAAACTATTGATCTGGTGATTAATAGTAGCTGTAGCCGTTGTTTGCTTGGTGTTACCGGTTGACCATGATGCACCCAGGTAACGGTTACGCGGTACTTTGGCAATTACATTATTGATTTGCCCGGTTCCAAAATCAGGTGTAAAATCATAGTTCAGATAATCACCTTCAACAATGATTTGGGTTTTATCACTGATCTTGTACAAGAACGAGGGATTGATGTATTCACGTTCTGATTTTACGTTATCGCGAAAGCTTTTAGCATTTTCATAGGTTCCGTTTACGCGGTATGCCAATTTAGATGATATAGGACCATAAACATCAAAAACCGGCTTATACAGATCGTAACTACCATAAGTCATGGATACCTGGCCACCTTGTTCAAATTTTGGTTTTTTGGTAACCAGGTTCAGTATACCGCCTGGTGCAACGTTGCCATAAAGCAAAGCGGCACTGCCTTTTAAAACCTCCACCTGTTCAAGCGAGCTGATCTCAGGCATTACACCTGAGTTTATACGGAAACCATTCTTAAACATATTGGTGCTTGAAAAATTATACCCACGCGCGCCAAAGGTTTCCTGGGTATTGCCACGGGCACTGTATAAATAAACACCGTTGATATTTTTAGTTACATCACTTAACCGTAATGATTGTTGCTGATCAAGCACATCGCGCCCTATAACGGTAACACTTTGAGGCAGATCCATAGGCGATACATTTATTTTACCTACACTCAACTTTTTACTATTGATGGTTTTTGTAGATGATATAACCACCTCATTAAGTTGCGCCGAACTTTCACTCAGTATAAAACTAACAGTAGTAGTTTGTTTGGCTTGTACCTCTACCGTTTTCTCTTCACTTTTAGTACCGATATATGATGTTGTTAATAAATAAGTTCCGGGTTTTATGTTGTTAAAGATGAAGGAACCATCGCCAATGGTCATGGTACTTTTATTTAAACCTTTTATAGATACATTAACAAATGCTGCCGGTAAACCGTCGCTTGTTTTAACAAATCCGGATATCTTTCCGTTAACGCCTTCATCATCGGCTTTTGCTGTTAAAATAGTTATGAATAGAACTAAAAGGAGGAAAGAAAATTTTTGCAGGGTATTGTGTAAGTATTTTGCCATTTAATTTAGATTGAGTCTAATTAAGCGCAAAAATAACAACGCAATCCTGATTTGCAAACATTATTTAGAATTAGTTTAAATTAATAAAAACATGATCATCGCATAATTAACTATTTTGTTACAAAAGCATTAATACAAAGCATCATTGTGTAAGTATGTTATATTAGCTACATAAACCTTTTTATGATGAAAAAACTGCTTCTGCTGGTTATCGCTACATTGTCTTTAAGTCCATTGGTAAAGGCCCAACCAGGTAAAACCCAAATAACCAAATGGCAGTATGGCCGCAACGGAGCGGTATCCATTACCTGGGACGATGGCTCTATCAATCAGTTCAAAGTAGCATTACCCATACTCAACAGGCTGCAATTACCGGCTACGTTTTTTATCATTACCGGGCAAATACCGGGTTCACAATATCATGGCAAATTCATTGGCCGCCCGGTAAAAGATATTATCAAGGAAACAGCTACCATACCAACCAATAAGGACAACTTTTTCGAGCGGGCTTCAGCAGCCGGATATCTGGGCTTGATCGGTCCGCTGGATTATCATTATAAAGCCGGATCACTGGTAGATACCGGTAAAACCGAAGCTGCCTATAAAGCCATTGATGAGTGCTATGCTAAAGTGCGCAATGGCGAATTTAAACCCGGCGTACAGCATAACGACGAATATAAAGACGCTCACGGCACTACTTGGGCACAGATCAAAGCTTATGCCGCGCAGGGGCATGAATTTGCCAGCCATATGGTAACCCACCCCCGCCTGGCAGCACTGGACGAAACCAATTTAATGTACGAAGCCGAAAAAAGCCGGCTGGATGTTTTAAATCATTTAGGCCTCGCATACACCTTCAGTGCCGAAGGACCGTTTGGAACCGAGAATGAGCGTGCCGTAGCTTACCTGGCCAAGGTTTATCCTGCCCTGCGCAACCGTATGCCCGAACCCTGGCTCAAAGAAATAAGCCGCGGTAACAAGGATACCCCTGGCAATACCAATAAGGAATATGTACAATACCAGCGTGGTGCAACAACCAAAACCCCATTACCCATGATGAAAGCCTGGGTAGATACCACCATGACCAGAAAAGATACCTGGCTGGTACTTACCCATCACGGCGTTGACGGTATAGGCTGGGAAGCCCTACCCCACCAGGAGCTGGACGAATATTTTACCTATATTAAAGATCACCAGGACAAACTTTGGGTGGCCACATTTGGCGATGTAACCAAATACATGCGCGAAAGGCAAAGCGCCAAAGTACAAAGCAGTTTAAAAGGCAGTAAAATAACCGTTACTATCAGCCACCCGCTTAGTAAAGTTTTTTACAACATTCCGCTTACACTTAAAACCCATGTGCCGGCCGGCTGGAAAAACGTAAGCGAGGTACAGGGCAGTAAAAAACAATCGCTTAAAGTAATTGCCGATAGCAATGGCTCCTATGTAATATACCAGGCCTACCCTAATGTTTCTCCGGTGAACTTGTCGGCTATCTGATCAGTCAAATACTATCTTATCCGGACCTGAGACCTTTTTGATATGGCAATTGCAGCCTCCGGATATTTTGATGGTTGAACTTAGCGTTTGATGGGTTGCCGCGTTAGTGGCAGTTATTTTTACATCGTCCCCCTCTGTCGAAAAATCTTTGATATTATCGTCTGTAGCTAATAGTGTGAAGCCTTGCACAAAATCAATATTAGGGGGGTACTTTACTGGTGACAATGCCTTGTTGGTACGCAGGTTAATGGCCGAAAAACCAGTGATCGCCGGGTAGGTATTTTGCTTATCGGTGATGACAATTCCCAGGTAAGTATACTCCAGGGTACAGGTTTGTACGCCACAGCCGTTTTCTTGTTTGTTTCCTTTGCAGGCAGCAAAGCCAACAATTAATAATAGCAGGAAAGGTACTTTCTTTATCATAATCAGGGTTTTATACCTATTACGACAGGAAAGTTATAAATGCTACAAAAACTACTGCTTGCTGTTCAGGTATTTCTCTGAAAATTCGCCTGTTATTTTCTTGGTTCTCAGGTTATGAACAGCCCAATCCTCCACGTCTGCTTGTTTAATGCTGATCTTATCGCCCAGCTTAATATCTTTAAGCGTAAAAGGCGAATCGATAAATATGGCTTTAAAAACCCCATTGCTATAGCCAACCACTTCCGACCACATATGTTCATGGGTGTCGCCCTCTGCAAAGTCGGATTTTACCACAAAACGGTAGCCCTGACTATCGCCTCCGTGCTTTTGCAGGCTATCTATAAACTGGGGCAAGTATTTCTGAGCTGTACGTTTTAAGGCCAAAAAACCCGCGTCGTTTTTAGATAATGGTACCGATTTATACACCACATTATTTTCCACCTTGGTTTGTTGACCATAGGCACCGGTTATAATGAACAGCAATAAAATAAACAGTAAATTTTTCATGCGTTTTTCACTGATAAGTTTGGATCTTCAGGTTTCAACTCCAAAACTATAGTTTAGTGCAAATCCTGCATTATACCACAACCGTTATTTTTATACCGAATTTTCATTGATCTACGGGCGACAAAAACTTTTTAAAGCTTTATTTTAACACTTTTTTAACTAAAAATAGGGTCAAAACGTGTCGAAAACTGCTCAAAACTTATTCAAAACCCCTCATTTTAACACTTTTTAACAAATTTTAACATGGTTTTGATAGGTTTAAAAAGTATTAAATTACTGACTATCAAATAACTAAACAAAAAACAATTGATTTTTGGGCTTGTTTTTCTCTTAACTAAACAGCCCGGTTTTCTAAAAAAATAGAAAACCGGGCTGTTTGTACTAATATACGAAATATTGGCCGATCATACAAGATGATGGGGCAACAAGTAGAGGTCATGCCGAATTTATTTCGGCATCCCACTTGCAGGTAAGCACAGGATAGGTCTGCAACAGGCAAATCGCAGATCCGGCAAGCCTGAATATCCTGTGGGATGCCGAAATAAATTCGGCATGACATGCTGCATTTTTCAACTCGATTTCCTTGATCGCAGCATACCTGCTTAGCCCATTACCGTCTCCGTGTTTTTATGCTCGATGGTGAGGTTTACAGACCTTTCCCCTCCGGGTCGGGTACGGTGACGTGTATTTTGGGGAATGGTTAACAATTGCCCGGGCTGCAATTCGAGGGTGCCGGTTTCCAGATCGATCAGCAGGGTGCCTTCCAGTACCAGGAAGGTTTCGTCGGAATTGGGGTGAAGGTGCCAGAAATAGGCTTCGGTCATGATCCCGATCCGTACGATATGATCGTTTACGCTACTCAGGATGGTATTGAAATAATCCTCCGGGTGTTCTGCCGAAATCACCTTTGTATCGATAACAGTTAGTTGTAAAGGTTCCATATAAAATCAAATTATACAAAGTTTCAATAGCGATCCGGCAAATGGCTATTGCAGATACAGATAACAATCACAGGGAGCAATTTATGCAAGTGACAACGCTACCGTTCTATTCCATAAACCCCTTCCTACCCTTCCCCAGGGAAGGAATCGCACCATCCTTTGCTTTTTTAACTTTTGCTATAACGGATGCTGAATGATTCAGCCTTCAACATTCAGCATCCGGTGTTCGATATTTATTGCCCTATTCTATCACCCTTACTTTCAAAAAACTTGGGCTATCTTTTGAGGTATAAACGCGGTGGGTGGCCTTTTTAAAGTCGGTATCTTTTGCTTTCATGATATCCTGGAACTGCTGGGTATTCCTGTCAATAAGTGGGAACCAGGTACTTTGCACCTGCACCATTAAGCGGTGCCCTTTTTTAAAGGTGTGCAGCACATCCTGCAGCTCAAAATTAACCGGCGTTACCTGGCCTGGTACAAATGGCTCAGGTTTACCAAAATCATTGCGGTATTTACCACGAATAGCCTCGCTGCGTACCATTTGCTGGTAGCACGACAGGTACACATCCTTGCCTGTCCGCTTATTGTTTTTGGTTGAATCGGGATATACATCAATTACCTTAACCACCCAGTCGGCATCGGTACCTGTGGTTGATACTTTCAGATTGGCCCAGATGTTACCGGCCAATGTTACGTCCTTATCCAGCACATCGGTTGCATAAGTTAGTACATCGGGCCTGCGGGCGGCAAAACGCTGATCGCCGGTCATGTACTCCCGCTTCATATCCATGGTAATATCGTTTGTAAAAGGCACCGGTTTGTTTGGATCAGATACAAACTCATCAAAGCTGCCAGCTGTAGTTGCCGGCGCATCAAAAGACAATTTACCGCCGGGTAACAGGTACAGGTTCTTTTCTGCAGCTTCTTTTGATGGCCAGGCATTATAGGTTTTCCATTGATTGGTGCCGGTTTCAAATGCGGATACCGGTGCCAGGCTTAGTTCAGTACCTTTGAGGTAGTGACTAAAAAAGGCGAACTCTATCTTTTCGCGATAAAAAGGTCCGGTTGGCCCGCCAAAATCTACATCGCCTAAATGGTCGCCATCGCCGCGGGCCCAGCCGCCATGCACCCAGGGCCCCATGGTAAAGTAAACGGGTGTTTTAGGGTTTTCTTTTACCAATGTTTTGTAGGTATTGATAGCGCCGTACAGATCTTCGGCATCATACCAGCCACCGGTAACCAGCACCGCGGTTTTAATATCGTGCAGGTGGGTTAACACGTTACGATCTTTCCAATGCTGATCATAATCGGGATGATCCAGCATCTCGTTCCACAGGCGGATGGTATCTTTATAAAATTTATCGTTCGTGTTTTTTACCGAACCCATCCGCATGAAAAAATCATAACCATCTTCTGTTCCTGCATTAAGTCCGGGTGCACGGCGTTGCGTAGGCTTATCATCCTGACGATTGGTGAAAAACGGATAAAATCCAAAGTTAGCTACCAACATAAAGGCACCGTTATGAAAAGCATCATCTCGGTACAGATCGGCCATGGGAGCCTGCGGTGATGCGGCTACCAGCGCCGGATGGCGACTCAGCAATGATGCTGTGGTATAAAAACCGGGGTACGAAATACCCCACACCCCTACTTTACCATTGTTGTTAGGCAGATTTTTAAGCAGCCAGTTGATGGTATCATAAGTATCGGTGCCTTCATCAACATCGTTTTTGGTTTTGTGCACCTCTTTTTCGGGCGTCATTTCTTCAAAAACACCTTCACTCATCCAGCGGCCACGCACATCCTGGTAAACAAAAATAAAACCATCATGCACAAATAAGGATGATGGCCCCAGGCCCCCTTTATACAAATCGGTCCCATAGGGTGCAACGCTGTAGGGCGTGCGGTCCATCATGATGGGATACTTTTTCGACTGGTCTTTGGGTACGTATACCGAGGTAAACAGCTTTTTACCATCGCGCATGGGTATCTGGTATTCGTATTTCTGATAATTGGCCTTAATGTATTCCGCATCAGGTGCCTGGGGCTGGGCATATACGCTGATAGCCGTTATCGTCAGCCACAAATAGGTAAATAAAGTTTTTTTCATTTAATTAGTTAATCAAGCCCTAAATGTACCTGAATAAAATAAAAGAGGCAACTGGTGTTTGGTCTTGAGTTAGGAGCAGTGATTTATGGGTTAACTTAAACTTTCAGGAGACCCCGAGTGGACAAAAAAGCTACCCACCTATTTGTTTATGATTAGTTTTTGCGGATCAAAAAAGTGATTCAGCGGACCATTGCCTTTACCAGTTTGTACATCTTTTCCAGTCAGTATGGCCTGGTGCACGTATTCCTGTGCAAGGGCTATCGCATCGGGCAGTGATCTTCCTTGTGCGATGTAAGCAGCTATGGCCGATGACAGGGCGCATCCTGTGCCGCGGGTATTTTGGGTATCTATTTTTTCAAAACTGTATTCCTGTACCTTGCCATCGTTTGTAAAATATAAGGAGGTTAATTGCGCAGCATCCAGATGACCGCCTTTTAATAATACGGAGCGTGCTCCCAGCTCCATGAGCTTTTTACCGGCTATCCGCATATCATCTATGGTATGTACAGGCATCCCGGTTAAAACAGCGGCTTCATCTAAATTAGGGGTAATAACAGCCGCCAGCGGGAACAGTTTTTTAACAATTGCTTCTATCGTACTATCCTCCAAAAGCCGGTGCCCGCTGGTTGATACCATAACCGGATCAAATACCACCAGAACCTCCGGGTACTGTTGCAGGGTATTTACAATGACCTCAAGCACCTCAGTTGTATGCACCATACCTATCTTAATAGCATCCGGGAAAATATCATCCAATATGGCTTGCAGTTGTGCTCCCACCACTTCGGCAGGGATAGAGTGAATGGACCTTACCCCACAGGTATTTTGCACCGGGAGCGCGGCGAGCACCGAAGTAGCGTAGCATCCCAACGCCGAGATGGTTTTGATATCGCCCTGGATACCTGCGCCTCCGCTGCCATCGAATCCCGCAATCGTTAAAACGGATGGATAACTAGATATCTTCTTATTCATGGTTTACAATTTCATAAAAACATGGCTTCGGGGCGCAGAACTAAGCGCTACAGGCAGGTATGTCCCGACTTTTCCCTACGCCGGTATCAGCCGGATCAGGTTCAAAGGGTTTCTCTCAATTCTTTACAGAATACCCCTAAAGCCATGGCAAATGTAGTTTTTTTCCTGGTGGCATACTATCGGCTATAGCGGCAAACGATGTTATTAAACCATATATAGCCATAATATGTATATTAATATAATTAAATTTTAATTACTTGTAGGCAATTGTTATTTATTGTTTGTCTATATACCTGTAAACCAATTAAATCATTACGCATATAAACCCATTAATATATGCCCATTACATTACCGGATAGTAAAAAATACCTAACATTTATTAGTTATTTAACTAAACATATTATAATGCTAAATCGTTTAACACCCAACCCTCCCTATTAATTTACCCCAATTATCCCTTCGTTGCCATCAATAAAAGCCGATACGCCTATGGATAAACACCGCTCTTAATACCAATTAAAAACTTATAAAAAAACCAATTTAAAAAACCGACAATGAGAAAAACATCTAATTTATTATTGACCAAAGCCTCAGTGGCCGTATTAGGCTTTTCGCTGCTGTTTACAGCAGCCTGTAAAAAGGATTTGGCTCCCACTCCGCAGGCAGACAATGCCTCATCAAAATTAAGCACCGATGCCATTGGTGTTAGCGGCCCAAAAGGCGTTTGCTATGTGGAAGTAAACAGCAACGACATCCGTAACGTAGGCAAATACACCTTATCAACCGGGCAGCAATTGTTTGATATCGGTATTATATTCGCGGCCAATATTAATTACAACACCACCACCCAAAAGGCCGAATTATTTTTCAATCCGCAGGTAACTAATGTACTGAGCAACAAAGCTACTTATATCCAACCTTTGCAGGCCAAAGGTATTAAGGTAATGCTTTCTATATTGGGTAATCACCAGGGAGCGGGCATCACCAATTTCCCAAGCCAGCAAGCTGCGCAGGATTTTGCGCAATTGTTAGCCAATGCGGTAACCGCTTACGGACTTGACGGTATTGACTTTGACGATGAATATGCCGATTATGGCACCAACGGAACCGGGCAACCCAACTCCAGCTCATTTGTTTACCTGGTAACCGCCTTACGTCAACTGATGCCTACCAAATTGATTTCCTTTTATTTTTATGGCCCTGCTGCATCTCGTTTAAGCTTTAACGGGGTAACCGTTGGTTCAAAAGTTAATTACAGCTGGAATGCCATTTATGGTTCGTACTCGGTACCAAATGTTCCGGGCTTAGCTAAAAGTAACCTGGGGCCTGCCGCTATTGATATCCAGAGCACCAGCTCATCAACCGCTGCTTCACTGGCAACACAAACCGTAAACAATAGCTATGGTATCTACCTGTATTATAACCTGCCCAATACAGATGCACATACTTACTTAACAAGCGTATCTAATAAGCTTTATGGTAAGGCTACCGTGAAATTGCCCTAACATTTACCCTAAAAAACCAATAAAAAACCGACATGAAAACATCTATGAATTTATCCTTTAACAGGATAACTATGGTCATACTAGGCTCCGCGCTAATGTTCACGGCTGCCTGTAAAAAAGACCTGGCCCCCACCCAGCAAACAAACAATGCTTCATCAAAATTAGGTACTAACGCTATTGGCGTTAGCGGTCCCAAAGGCGTTTGTTATGTGGAGGTGAATAATAACGACATTCTAAACTTGGGCAATTATACCTTATCAACCGGGGAACAGCTTTTTGATATCGGTATCATATTCGCGGCCAATATTAATTACAACACCACTACCCAAAAGGCCGAATTATTTTTTAATCCTCAGGTAACTACGGTGTTAAACAATGCAGCCACCAAGATACAGCCTTTACAGGCCAAGGGTATAAAAGTGCTGCTCTCTATACTGGGTAATCACCAGGGAGCGGGCATCACCAATTTCCCAAGCCAGCAAGCTGCGCAGGATTTTGCGCAATTGTTAGCCAATGCGGTAACCACCTACGGACTTGACGGTATCGACTTTGATGATGAGTATGCCGACTATGGAACCAACGGAACCGGTCAGCCAAATTCAAGCTCATTTGTTTACCTGGTAACCGCCTTACGCCAGTTGATGCCAACCAAGATCATTTCTTTTTATTTTTATGGCCCGGCGGCTTCCCGCTTGAGCTTTAACGGGGTAACCGTAGGCTCAAAAGTTGATTACAGCTGGAATGCCATTTACGGCAGCTATTCTGTACCAAACGTACCGGGATTAGCGGCCAGCAACCTCGGCCCTGCTGCTATTGATATCCAAAGCACCAGCGCATCAACAGCGGCATCCCTGGCCACCCAAACCGTCAATAACAATTATGGCATATATCTGTACTACAACCTGCCTAATGCCGACTCACACACTTACCTGAGCAGTGTTTCCAACGCGTTGTATGGTAAAGCAACGGTATTTGGCAGCGGCGGCGGTACTACCTCCGGTGTTACTTTTTACCAGGATATCAATTATGTTGGCACCGCCACCAGTACCATACCCAAGGGTAACTATACCTTATCGCAGTTGCAGGCCCTGGGTTTTGTGAACGACTGGGCATCGTCGGTAAAAATACCTACGGGATGGACTGTAACCATGTACGGAGATGATAATTTTACCGGTACTTCCTGGACGCTAACCTCCAACACTACCAATTTCACCACCCTTTCGCCCAACGCGAACGATGTAGTAAGTTCTGTTAAAATTCAATAACAAAATAAGAGTCAAGAATCGAGAATCAGGAATCAAGACAGGAACAAAATCCTCCAGGAATCATTTTTCCAAACGCTTGATTCCTGACTCTCTCTATTACCTATTTATAAAAACCCCCATTATGAAAAAAAGATTGCTCTCTCTTAAAACCGGTCTGCTTATGTTAAGCATGTCGGCTCTGGCCCTCACTCAATCCTGTAAAAAGGATAATGGAAGCGCTGCCGAAAAATTACAAGCCGCAGCTGCGTCCAAAAATGGTTTAACAACGATGTCGACCACTTCAAATGCCGACCTGATCGCTTACAAAAATAGTGTACATAAAATATTTGTAGGCTTTCTGGTAGGGGATGGTGCCGACCCGGCTGCCAGTTATAATCCAGCCAATGCGCCAGACAGTACCGATTTCCTGGAGTTTTTTGCAGGAAATGATGCCACCAGGTCACATTGGCGCGCTGCCCAGGCCAAGGGAACCAGGATCGTGGTATGTCATTTTCTGGGCGATGCCTATTTTGATGGTTCATCCAAGGATCCTGCTACGCCAACTTCAACCGCCACCGTTGCAACAGCAACCAGCACTTATGATCATTGGTCGCAGGTCATGTATAACCAGCACATTGTAGCCGATTCTTTGGATGGTATAGATCTGGATATCGAGTCCGGTACCATCGACAACAAAAATGTAACCAGCAGCAGCTATCCGAATTTATTGAAATCAGTGGCTAAATGGTTCGGACCAAACTCCACCTCGGCGGTTACATTAAGTATGGGTAAAAAACCAGTGTTTTTTTATGATACCGATGGCTCCCTGGATAACAACAGTTTAACCGGCACCAAAAGCAATTATGACTATATATTATTCCAGTCCTATACTACCGGAAGCCATTTCTGGAGTGGCAGCGGAACACAGAGTTTTAGTCCGCTGGTTACCGCGTACGGATTGGATAAGCTCATTTTCCTGGTTAACGGAGACAGCTTTAAACATGCCGACGGCACCGAGGATCAATCGGGTGGCGACGCCAAAGCAACGTCAGATCTGTACAGCTATGCCAACTGGGTTAAAGCTAATAATGGAACCGGTGTAGGCGCTTACCGCATGAGCCGCGATTATAACCACACCCCTCCATTTATAGTTTCCAGAAACGCCATTCAGCTCATGAACGGTACAGGAGGCGGTACTACAACCACCGGTGTAACTTTTTATCAGAATACCAATTACAGCGGTACGGTTACCAGCCTTATACCTAAAGGCACTTATACCCTGGCCCAATTACAGGCTTATGGTTTTGTAGACAACTGGGCATCATCAGTAAAAGTACCGTCGGGCTGGACGGTGATCATGTATACCAACAATAACTTTGGCGGTACCTCATGGACACGTACGGCCAACACGCCTGATTTTACCACCTTATCGCCAAATGCCAATGACAAAGTAACCTCTGTTAAAATTCAATAAATACTAACTGATCATACCCGGTATAAGAAACCGGGTATGGTCAGTTAACCTGCTTCAAAACCCTCTTTTGGGAGGGTTCATGGAGAGTCTATTGCCATTTTTTCAAGAAAATCAAACAATAAATTATAAACCCTTTAAAAACCTCCATTATGAAAAAAAATCTGTTCTCTCTTAAAGCCGGCCTCTTTATGCTTGGTCTGGCCGCCCTGGCCTACACCCAATCCTGCAAAAAGGATAGCGGAAACGCTGCTTCAAAATTACAGGCAGCAGGTGTTTCCAAAAACAACCTCACCACCATGTCGGCAGCTTCAGACAGCGCGTTGGTTGCCTACAAAAAAACAAAGCACGAAATTACCGCGGGTTTTTACCGTGTACAGGGCCCTTGTTATGGAGCCGGTGTTAATGGTTCTAATTTTTCGCTGGTACCGGATAGCCTTGATGTGCTTATCCTGTTTTGTTTTGACAAAACCTCGCCTATTGCCAGTAGTGTACCGGCATGGGTAAGCGCGCTACACGCCAAAGGCACCAAAGTTATCATCACCGGCAACCTGGATATTCCTTCGGGCGTACCGCATACCACCGCAGGATATCAGACCACAGCCAAACTGATCATGGATAGCGTGGTTAATAAATATGGTTTAGATGGTTATGATATTGATGTGGAAAGCAATCCATCGGGTACAACATTAACTGATATGACCGGCGTTTATACCGCACTTTCGGCTTACCTGGGTCCAAAATCAGGTACCGGCAAACTACTTACTTTTGATACCAATCAAACCGGTACTAACAGTCTTTTCAGGAACGTATATACCATGATTGATTATGTTTGGTTACAGGCTTATGGCCGTGGTTCTTCTACTTTGCAGGGCACATGGAACACCTTCTCTTCTTACATCACTTCGGATAAATTTGTACCAGGATTTTCATTTTATGAAGAAAACGGTTACCCAAGCAATTACTGGGATGATGTTACTTATCCGGAAAACGGCACAGGTCGTGCTTATGATTATGCCCGCTGGGAGCCAACTTCAGGCAAAAAAGGCGGCGTATTTGGCTATGCTATTGACCGCGATGCACCGCTTACCTCTATGCATGATAATACCCTTCGCGTTCCGGATTACAAAGTGACCAAGGACCTGATCAAGATCATGAACCCAACCGGTGGTGGCGGTACTACTACAGGCGTAGTTTTTTATCAAAACTCCAACTATGCCGGTACGGCTACCCAAAAAATAGCCAAGGGTAATTACACCTTAGCACAATTACAGGCCAAAGGCTTTGTGAACGACTGGGCTTCTTCGGCACAAATACCCTCCGGCTGGACGGTGATCATGTATTCGAATGATAATTTTAGCGGTACATCATGGACATTGACAGCCAATAACAGCTGGTTCGGCGCCCTGTCGCCAAGTGCCAATGATGTGGTGTCGTCGGTTAAGATTCAGTAACCCCCTCTAAATCTCCCCCAAAGGGGGAGACTTCAAAAAAACGCTTTAAAGCCCTCTCCTTTGGAGAGGGTTTGGGTGAGGTATTTACTTCGTACCTCGCAATGACGCGTTTTTGTATGACTGATTACCCACAAAAAAAGCCTCCCGATAATATCAGGAGGCTTTTTTATTTAAATAAGATATTCTCTTAGTCGTTAATAGCTTTTACGCCTGGTAACTCTTTACCTTCCATGTATTCCAGTAAAGCACCGCCACCGGTTGATACGTAACTTACCTCGTGAGTTAGGTTAAATTTGGCAACCGCAGCAGCCGAATCACCACCACCAATCAGGGAGAAAGCGCCATTTTCGGTTGCTTTAACTACCGCTTCGGCAATAGCTTTAGTACCTACTAAAAATGATTCCATTTCAAAAACACCCATTGGGCCGTTCCATAAAATGGTTTTCGATTCTTCGACCACTTTGCTGAATATAGCAACGGTTTCAGGACCGATATCCAGGCCCATCCAGTTGTCAGGAATTTCGCCGGTTTTAGCAACGCCGGTTTTGGCATCGTTGGCAAAAGCATCAGCAATTACGTTATCAACCGGTAAGTAAAGTTTCACGCCTTTATCTTTAGCTTTTTGTTTCAGGCTGATAGCCAGGTCAAGCTTATCGGCTTCAACCAGTGAAGTGCCAATATTACCACCATCTGCTTTAGCAAAGGTATAAGCCATACCACCGCCAATGATCAGGTTATCAACTTTATCCAGCAATTTTTCGATCAGTTCAATTTTATCAGAAACTTTAGAGCCGCCCATAATTGCGGTGAAAGGTTTAGCAGCGCCATTCAAGATTTTTTCGGCATTGTTTAATTCAGCAGCCATCAGGTAACCAAAATATTTGGCATCCGGGAAAAACTGCGCGATAACTGCTGTAGAAGCATGCGCGCGGTGAGCGGTACCAAAGGCATCGTTCACATATATATCACCTAATTTGGAAAGCTTTTCGGCAAAAGCCACATCGCCTTTTTCTTCTTCTTTATAAAAACGCAGGTTCTCTAATAAAAGCACCTCGCCTTTTCCAAGTTTTTGTGATTTTTCAAGAGCATCGGCGCCAATGCAGTCATCAGCAAATTGTACCTGCTGACCCAGCAGATCAGATAAATGCGCAACAACATGTTTCAGGGAATCCTTTTCATTCGGACCATCTTTTGGTCGGCCCAGGTGCGACATCAGGATAACCTTACCGCCATCTTTTAAAATCTTTTTTATAGTTGGCAAAGCAGCCGTCATCCGGTTATCATCAGTAATGTTGTAATCCTTATCCAAAGGCACATTAAAATCAACCCTGATCAGGGCTCTTTTGCCTGCAAAACTTATTTGATCTACTGTTTTCATATTAATTATATGGGTCATTTACTGTAAGGCGCGCAAATTCAACATTTTATTCTTAATTCTTAACGAAAAAGTAAAAAAGGTGTTTGAAAATGGCCCAAACTTCATGTTATTTTAACATACATCACGTAATGCGGCCCAATTCCGGGCACTTCAAACTCCGGCGAAATGATCTCGAAACCAGCATTGTGATAAAAAGCGACCGCCTTTTTACGCGCGTTGCACCAAACGTAATTGGCCTTTTGCCCGCGAAGATAAACCAGGGCAAAATTAACTAGCAGATTCCCCAGTCCTTTACCTCTATATTTTTCGATAGTAGCCATACCCCGCAGCTGATAGGCCTTGCCCGGAAAACCTTCATAATTTTGGGGATGGAACGATGCTATACAAGCCAGTTCTTCTCCCTGGTAATAGCCTAAATGAAATGCACCCTCTATCTTATCAGTCGGGAAAATACATTCTTCTAAACTGAGTTTCCCTTCACGCAGCACTTCGTTGCGGATGGGCAATAACCCTTCTACAGTTATAAATTTGATCATAGTTTCTTATTAGAGTCAGGAATCAAGAGTTAAGAATCAAGAAAAAGCATTCGTTTATCAGTGATTACTTCCCACTCTTGACTCTTGATTCTTAACTCTTGGTTCTAACGCAGCTATTTCCTCCACCAGGTCAGCCAGTCGGCTGCTGTAGCCCATTTCGTTATCGTACCAGCCAACCACTTTTACCAGTCCCCCTACAATAGAGGTTAATTGCGCATCAAAAATACAACTGTGTGGATTGTCCAATATATCGGTTGATACAATAGGATCTTCGGTATATTCCAGTACATTTTTCATAGGGCCATCGGCAGCCTGTTTAAATGCCAGGTTAATTTCATGAATAGTGGGCTGTTTTTTAAGGCTACAGGTAAAATCAGTTAATGAACCATTGAGCACCGGCACACGGATCCCGGCACCACCCAAACGCCCTTCCAGATGTGGAAATATGGCGGTAATAGCTTTCGCGGCACCCGTACTGGTAGGTATGATAGAAGCCGAAGCCGCCCTTGCCCGGCGCAGGTCTTTATGTGGGGCATCATGCAGGTTTTGATCGCCGGTCATGGAGTGAACGGTAGTGATATAGCCATCAATAATTCCCCAGTTCTCGTCCAATATCTTCACCATAGCCGCCACATTATTGGTGGTGCAGGAGGCGTTGGATAATACCGGTGAATGCAGATCGACTAGGCCATCATTCACACCTAATACAACAGTTGGAACATTTTTATCAGTTGATGGGGCCGAGATGATCACTTGTTTGGCACCGGCGGTCAAATGCAATTCGGCACCCTGCCTGGAAGTGAATTTCCCTGTTGATTCTATCACCAGGTCGATATCCAGCGTACCCCAGGGCAAGGCCAATGGGTCGCGCTCAGCAAATACTTTTATCTGGTGGCCATTGATATAAAGATTACTGGCATCATGATCAACCGTGCCTTTAAATCCACGGTGAACCGAATCATATTTAAATAAATGAGCAAGCGTTTGGGTATCCGTGAGGTCATTTATAGCTATCACCTCAATACCTGGTTTAGCTAAAATATTTCTTAAAAAAATGCGGCCAATCCGGCCAAATCCATTTATAGCGATCTTCATCATCTGTTTTTTAAAAACAGCCAAAGTTAATGAAGATGTACGGGAAATTACGATATCTGAAATTTAGCGCCGTGAATACTACGCCAGCATTACAAAACAGCTTTAAACAAATAAGTTTCGTAAAGCTACCTGTTCGCGCTCTTTGGAGCGGATACAAAAAGTGACCATCCAATTAAAAATAATGGGGATCAACAGGATGATTGAAATCAAAAAAGTATTACTCAGATCACTAAAAAACAGTACAAAACCAATAGCACCCAGGTTAATACCTGCCAGGCAAAGCGTGGCCTGTAAATGGTTCAGACCCAGTTTCAGCATCCGGTGGTGCATATGGTTCCGGTCGGCATCAAATGGCGATACCCCTTTTAATATCCGGAGCGTAAACACCCGCAGGGTATCAAAAACAGGGCCTATTAGTATAGCTACCGTAAGCGCGGGCGCGGTAAACAAATGTGGTACTCCTGCTACACTGATCTTACTGATCTCGGTGTACTTAATAGCCATTACCGCTGACACCAAACCGATCAGTAAAGCCCCCGTATCGCCCATAAATATCTTGGCCGGGGTGATATTATAGCGTAAAAACCCGGCTACTGCCCCTACCATCGCCAGGCAAATAGCAGCCAACTCGTACTGTTTTACCGATAGGAACATCAAAGCAAGCGTACCATTAACGATCAGCCCGGTGGTGGCGGCCAGGCCATCTATCCCGTCTATCAAATTAAAGGAATTTACGATCAACATGATCAGCAGGATGGAGAAGATAGCGCTGGGCACATAGGGTAAGCTAAAAATACCCCATATACCATACATACTGGTGATCCGGATATCGCCCAGCAAAACCAGTATGGCGGCTACGATGAACTGGATCAGGAATTTGGTACTGGAGTTTACCCCCGAAAGATCATCCTTTAAACCCATGGCAAATAAGATGATACAGGCTATCAGCAAATAACTGATGGGCAGGGCTTTGTCTATAATACTGAATAGCAGCGTGGTGATAATAAAGCTGACAAATATGGCCACACCACCCAAACGCGGGATGCCATGATCATGCTGTTTGCGGAAATGGCCAACATCATCATACAAATGACGGGCACGCGCCACATGCAAAATGGATGGTATAGCTAACCAGGTTATAAGCGTTGATACTACAAGTATTAAAACCTGATACCCAAAGTTGTATGAATGCAAAAGTTCTATCATGTAATGTTTTTATAATGTTAGCGGGGGCTATCTCATAAAAACAGTTATGTAATTATTTACACTCCTTATACGAGTATGAAAAATTTTAGGTTTAAATCTGAGGTTAAATAAATTGAATTATTTTTCGGAGGGGTTTTAGCACCAGGGCCAGGGTAGGAAACGGGAGTTTATTTTGACGCATAGCCAGCAAATCAAATTGCCAGGCCTTGATCCTGTTCTTTAAATTTTTGCTGCTTATGCCGCCAGCAAGCATGTTAACCATCACCTTTTTCAGATGAAAGCTTTTGATCTGGTGCCGGAACATCAACCGGAGCATCAGCTCGTAGTCAGCCGCCGATCCATGATCAAGACTGTAAAAGCCAAATTGCTCAAATAAACCGCGCCTGCAATAAAAGGTGGGATGTGGAGGCATAAACCCCAGCCTAAAGGAACCGCGGTTACATTTACCGGAACGCCATTTACGGATAACGCGATGGTGCTGATCAATAATATCCAGATCGCCATATAATGCCCCGATATCCTGTTGTGTAAATATCCTGGCTACTGATTGTAAAATATGGTCATCGGCAAAATGATCGTCGGCATTTAACATACCCACTATATCGCCCGTAGCCAGCCGGATACCTTTATTCATGGCATCATATATACCCTTATCCGGTTCCGAAACTAAAACCTGGATATATTCGCGATACTCATGGATGATTTGAAGTGTGTTATCTGTTGAACCACCGTCAATAATAATATATTCCAGGTAAGGATAATTTTGGCTGATAACAGATTGGATACATTGCCTGATGGTATCCTGAGCATTATAAACTACTGTAACCAGGGAAAGCTTCAAAACGTACAAATGGGAAAAGAATTACCAATATATATACCCGCAAATTATGTATTTTTGAAATCATTCCCTAATTATATAGTTATTTAGCTTTCTACTCGTCTGTATGCGTATTTATACCCTTACTCTTTTATTTTTCGGGATAATTTTTGTTTTAACATCCTGTTCCAGCAAACAATACCAATCGCTTTTTGAACAAAAAGCCGGTAGTCCGGATACCAGTTCAGCGCAAAAAACCGCTGTAACCCTGGCCGCCTATCGTATACAACCTCAGGATGTACTACAGATCCGAAACCTGCAAAACGTAAAGTACATAGTTGACGAAGTTCCTGTAACCAGCAGTACTACTTCGGGTGGAGGCTCCAATACAGGTACAGGCCAAACTTTCCAGGTTGAGGATGATGGTACTGTGGCCCTGCCGGTTATTGGCCATGTGGCCGTGGTGGGGCTTACCCGCTCTGAGGCAGCAAAACTCATAGAGGGCCTTTACCGTAAAAGCCTGCTCAAAGACCCCATCATCGAACTAAAAATAGTGAACCTGAAGGTTACGTTACTGGGTGAAATAAAAGGACAGGGAAATTATCCCCTAATCAAAGACAGAACCACCCTGGTTGAAATGATAGGGGCGGCAGGTGGACTTACCGACAAGGCTAATGAAACAAATATTCATATTATACGAGGCGATCAGGTAAATCCGCAGGTAACGGTCATTAATCTCCGGGATATTCAATCCATTAATGATCCGCGCGCTATTCTTCAAAATGGAGATATTATTTATATTGCCCAGAACAAACGTGCTGTCCGGAATGACAACCTTCAGAATCTATCAGTGATCAGTCAACCGATATTACTTTTGTTAAACACAGCCTTAATTATCTTCACGCTTTCCCGTCGCTAATGGAAGAAACAGAAAAAATTCAGCGAAAACTACCCAACCAGGAGATCGACTATTTTAAGATCGGCAAAATATTATTGAGCCGCTGGTATTGGATAGCCGCGTCTGTGGGGATAGTTGTGCTTATCTCCTATACTTACCTCTGGTATACGCCCAAAACATATTCATCATCAGGAACATTAAAAATCGAAGAAAAAAAAACGGAGATAGCTGACCTGGTAACCGTGATGGCCGTTCCTGAACGTGGGCCATCAAAAATACAAAGCATTACTTCTGTATTGCAAAGTCGCAACCTTATCCTCAGCGCTGTAAAAGATCTGGATTACAGGATAAGTTTTTATATCATGGGGCGGGTACGTACTTCTGAGATCTATCCCTCAAAACCATTGAATATTGAACTGATCAGGTTTGATAGTTTGAATTTTTACCATAATCAAATAGGTTTTAAACCGATTAATGACAAGTCATTTGAACTATCATACAAAATTGGAGGTAAAGAAGCTCAGAATACCTTTAATTATGATACACCTGTCAATATAGGTCCTACCAGTTTCACCATAAAGTATCCGGGCGGGCTAAGCAAAAATACCGTTTACCTGTTTAAGTTCAATATTCCTGAAGATTATGTGGATCGGGTAAAAGCGGGTTTATCAACCGGCGAAACTTCAAAAAACTCCAATATCATCGGCCTACAGGAAATTGACTCCAACCCTCAGTTTGCCGCCGATATTATCAATAGCATCATGAATGAGTATGTTGCATTTGATCGTAATCAAAAGGCACAATCGGCTTCGCAAATGATTGATTTTATTGATAGTCAGCTGGCCTTTCTGTCAACCGAAGTTAAGGGCTCGGAGAGCTCCATTGAAAAATACAAGCAAAAATCAAAGATACTGGATGTAAGTTCAGCTTCAACCACATCAGTTGCTAAAGCGGCCGACATTGAATCAAACAAGTCTTTATTAAAAATCCAGCTGATGGCCCTTGATCAGCTCAAAGACCAGATCACCAGGGAAAAAGATAATGTCAATTTAAACTTTACTACCGCGGCTTCAGACAATCACGTATTACAGGGCATGGTTGAAAAACTGGATGCCTTGATACAGGAGCGGAACGCGCTGTTAAAAACTTATAATAGCGATTCGCAACCTATCCGCGATATTAATCAGCAGGTATTGCAAATAAAACTGAATGCCCTCAATAATATCAGGGTTTTACGTTCTGGGATTGAAAAGAACATTGCTTTTTTAGATAGTCAGCTTTCGCAGGTTAATCAAACCATCATGACATTGCCCGCCGCCCAGCGCGACCTGGTGAGCCTGCAACGGGATTTTGAGATCAATGATAAAGTGTATTCGTTTTTATCAGAAAAAAAACTGGAGGCCCAAATAAGCAGGGCGGGTATATTGCCGGGGGCAACCATTATTGATCCTGCTCAGCCTAATTTTAACCAGGTATCACCAGATGAGCATAATATACATCGTTCGGCTATTATTCTGGGTTTAGTTATTGGCCTGGGTCTTATTATCGTTGTTCGGATAATGAATCCTTACATCTATGATAAAGAAACTATCGAAAGCCTTACCTCTGTACCTATATTGGGTATCATCCGCAAATTCCCGGAGCCAATTGACGAAAATAACGGACAAATTTTAGCGCTTGTTAAACCCAAGTCCATATTTGCGGAGTCGGTGCGTTCTGTACGTACCAATTTAAGTTTTCTGGCATCTGATAAGCAAAACAAGGTTATTTGTATTACATCTGAAGTAGCCGGCGAGGGAAAATCATTTGTTGCCGTTAACTTGTCAAGTACACTCTCATTGATCGATAAAAAAGTTATCCTGATCGGAGCCGATCTTCGCCGTTCCAAGATACATAAGATATTTAATGTGGCCAACGACCTGGGATTAAGCAATTACCTGGCGCATCAAAGCGAACTGGATGACATCATTTTTCATTCCGAACAGGAAAATCTTGATTTTATAATTTCCGGGCCTGTACCACCCAACCCTTCCGAATTACTGCATAGTGAACGGATGACTAGTTTAATAGCCCAGCTAAAAACCAGGTATGATATTGTGATGATTGATACCGCGCCTATCGGCCTGGTGTCTGATGCTATCCCGCTTATCCGACTGAGTGATATCAATGTTTTTGTGATCCGATCAGGAAGGTCAAAATTTTACGCCGCTACCGTACCTCAGCGCGTAGCGCTGGAGTATCAGCTTAATAACACGGTAATAGTACTGAATGCATTTGAGGAAGAACCGCTGCACTCCAGGTATTACACCACCAAATTTACCGGTGATAGCTCCGGGGTGCACTATTATTATTATGCCGACTACAATGGTTATGAAGGTTCGGGGTACTATATGGATGATAACAAAACCAAATGGTGGAATATCAGAAGATGGTTTAAGTAAGCTTTTAATACAATGAACCTGCTAACAAGTGAGGCGAAAAACAAATGGTATCCGGTTTATACGCATGCACGGGCCGAAAAAAAAGCATACGAAGCACTAATCAATAAAGGAATTGTAGCCTACCTGCCACTGCACCGGCAACTTAAACAATGGAGTGACCGTAAAAAGTGGGTCGAGGAACCCTTTATCAAATCATACGTATTTGTTAACATCGCCGAACATGCGCAGGCAGAGGTATTGATGACAAAAGGAATATCCCGCTTTTTATATTTTTCGGGCAAACCGGCCACCATGCCCGACCGCCAGATCAACGAACTGAAACTATTAATGACAAGTTCACTTGATTTGGAAATTACAGAAGAGGATCTGCAGCCCGGGGAAAAAATTATTATAAAAGCGGGACCCTTAAAAGGAATGACCGGCGAGGTAGTTATATACCGGTCGCAAAAGCAATTGATATTAAGGCTTGAAAGCATAGGATGCTCCATTATAGTGCATGTTGCCGCTTCATATATAGAGCGCATTTAATCAGAATTATTATTTTTAACAATAAAGAAAATACGACAAATCAAGAATCAAGAAAATAAGAGTCAGGAAGCAAGAAAGAATAGTTATTTTCTTGCTTCTTGACTCTTGGCTCTTTATTCTCTTAAAAAACTGTAAAATAATAAGTTACAAAACAAAACTGTGACTTACGGGGCGAAGCTGTGAAGATATACCAACCATGTGCAGGATAGCAGGAATAATTGATAAAAGCTTACAGCCTGATGAGATCCATCAAAAGGTAAAAGCCATGTGCCAGATATTACAGCATGGCGGCCCAGATGATGAGGGCTTATTTTTTGACGACAAAAATCACATCGGGTTTGGGCATCGCCGTTTATCGATCATTGACCTGAGCAGCAACGGGCATCAACCCATGGCCGATGCCGGGCAAAAAGTCTGGATAACTTTTAACGGCGAACTTTATAATTACCTGGAGCTAAAGGCAGAACTGTTAACGCTGGGCGCACAATTCAAATCGGCGACCGATACCGAGGTGATCTTATTATCATACCTGCAATGGGGAACCGCTGCCTTTGCCAAGTTTCGTGGCATGTTTGCATTCGCTTTATATGACACCGTTAATAACCTTGTTTACCTGGTACGTGATAGCGCCGGCATAAAACCCATATATTATTACGCGCAGCATGGGGCTTTAAGCTTTGCATCAGAAATAAGGGCTTTTACCGAGGCAAATATCACTACAGAAAAAGACCCGAGCTGGCCGGTAAGGTTTTTAGCCTTTGGCCATATCCCCGAGCCATATACTACTCTAAAAAATGTTTTCAGTTTACCCAAAGGTCATTTTTTACGCTGGGATACTGCGTCATCGGCATATACCATCAACCCGTATCATGAAACGCCGGTACAGGAACAGATCACCGATGTAAATGAGGCTCGCTTACTGATCAAAGACACGCTGATAAAAAGCGTAAACCGGCAACTGATAGCCGATGCCACTATCGGCGTTTTTTTAAGCGGGGGTATTGACTCCAGCTTGCTCACCCTGCTGGCCAACCTTAAAAAAGAGCAACAGCTTAAAACAGTATCTCTTTATTTTAATGAGCAGAATTATAACGAACAGAACTACCAGCGCGTAATTTTAGATAAGCTCCAGGGTCAAAGCTTTTCGCACCTGGTGCAACAGCATGACTTTGATACCTTTCTGCCTCAGATTCTTGATGCCATGGATATGCCTACAACCGATGGCATCAATAGTTGGTTTATTAGTAAATATGCCCATGAAGATGGTTTAAAGGCAGTACTATCGGGCATTGGCGCCGATGAGCTTTTTGGTGGTTATCCCTCCTTCGGGCGGATAAAGTATTTGAAGTATCTCCGAAAAGTTAGTCCATCATTATTTTCGGCTATCACCGGCTTTTTACCAGATCAGTATAAAAAGCTCACCTTTTTAGCCAATGACCATCATTTGGCAGATTACCTTTTGCTAAGAGGGTTCTTCTCCCCCACCGAGATCGCTAAATTTCTGGATACCGACAGTGAGCAGATCAGGACCATACTCTTTGATACCAGCCATGCCTCCTACCCAAACAATTACGATAAGGAACATGCATCCTGGCTCGAAACTAATTTGTATATGCAAAATCAGTTACTCAGGGATACCGATGTGATGAGTATGAATCATGGGCTGGAAGTTAGGGTGCCTTTTTTAGATGAGGACTTTACAAATACCATAAACCGTATTGCTCCAGCCATCCGGTTTGACAACAATCAGCCAAAAAAACTACTGATCGATAGCTTTGGGGATCTGCTGCCATCACAAATATGGAACAGACCCAAAATGGGCTTTTCCTTTCCGCTGCAGCAATGGATGATGGCCCATCCCCAAATAAGTAACAGTCAATTTTACAAAGGACCTGAAGCCAAAAAAATGATTCAAACATTTAAAAATAAGGGCATGCACTGGTCAAAAGCGTTTGCACTTTATCAGGTACAAGCCCATGTCTAAAAAAGTGCTGCTGCTTACCTTGCAAACGTTTAGCACAACGGGCGGCATCCAAAAAATGACCCGTACCTTAGGCTATACTTTAAACCAGATAGCCCAGGCTAATAACTGGGACTTTGAATTATGGTCGGCATATGATCATACCGGGGATCTGATGCCGGAGTACCTGCCGGCATCAAATTTTAAGGCATTTGGCATTAACAAATTAAGTTTCGCTTTAAAGGCTGTAATTAAAAAGTTCAATTCCAGGGATGTTATTATACTGAGTCATATTAACCTGGCTGTAATCGGTTTGATCGTCAAGATCATGAACCCCAAATGCCAGGTTTGGTTAGTGGCCCATGGCATTGAGGTATGGAGACCATTTTCATTCATTAAAAAACGTTTCCTGAAAAACTGCGACAAAGTAATTTGTGTAAGCAATTATACCAGGCAACAAATGCTCGACCGGCATCATATTGATAAAGACAGGTGTATAGTGCTGAATAATGCCATTGACCCTTTGATGCCATTACCCCTTACATTTTCAAAGCCCGCAAATTTGCTCGATCGTTATGAGCTTAACAATAGCTATCCGGTTGTATTCACCTTAACCCGTATGGCCTCAACAGAAAAGTACAAGGGTCATGAACTGGTGATCGAAGCTATCGGAAAATTGAAGAATGAATATCCCGGCATTAAATACATATTGTCCGGAAAATACGATGAACTGGAGGGTGTCAGGATCAATAAACTGATAACCGATCATGATGTGAGCGATCAGATCATCTTAACCGGGTTTATTGAGGAAGCCGAACTCACCGATCATTTTTTACTGGCCGATCTGTTTGTTTTACCGAGTAAAAAAGAAGGTTTCGGCATTGTGTTTATCGAAGCTTTGGCTTGTGGCCTGCCCGTTATTTGTGGTAATGCCGATGGAAGCATTGACGCTATACGTAATGGCGAATTAGGCCGATCCGTTAACACAGACGATGTTACAGAATTATATAACTGCATTAACGAATCATTAGCGCAACCGCTAACACCTATTGACCGGGAACAATTACAAAAGCACAGTTTACACTACTTTAATCAAATTGATTATGCACATAAACTGCAGCAACTATTAACTGAATAAGCATGTTGGAAAACGAAGACTGGGATATTAAAATAACCGCGCAAAACAACATTTTCGACTTAAAGCTTAAGGATGTATGGCAATACCGCGATCTGTTGTTGTTATTGGTAAGACGCGATTTTGTTTCATTTTATAAACAGACCATCCTGGGGCCCATCTGGTTTTTTATCCAACCGGTTATTACTATTATGTTTTATACGCTGGTTTTTGGTAATCTGGCTGGTATACCGGTTGATGGTCTGCCCAAGCCCTTGTTCTATTTAGCAGGGACAATCATATGGAATTATTTTGCCGAATGCCTTACCAAAACATCTACCGTTTTCAGGGATAACTCGGCCCTTTTAGGGAAAGTTTATTTCCCCCGGTTAATCATGCCTTTGAGCATTGTATTATCCAACCTGATCAGGTTTGGGGTACAGTTTTTACTTTTTATGATCCTTTATGTGGTCTACCTGTTTAAGGGGACCGTTATTCTTCCGAATGCTTTTTTATTGCTATTACCCTTACTCATTATCATGATAGCGGCTTTAGGTTTAGGGCTTGGGATGATCATATCAGCAGTAACTACTAAATACCGCGATCTGGCCTTTATCGTATCATTTGGGGTACCTCTATTAATGTACACCACTACGGTAATTTTTCCGCTGTCAGTAGCCGAAGCCAAGTACCCGGCTTATAGCTGGCTGGTAAAATTCAACCCGATAACGGCTATCATTGAAGCTTTCAGATATGGCTTTCTAGGTCGCGGGAGTTTTAGCTGGGAACTGATGGGTTACAGCCTGGTAACCACTGTTGTTATTCTGTTGCTGGGCACTATTATATTTAACAGGGTTGAAAAAACGTTTGTCGATACCGTATAAATGAGCACCGTAATTAAAGTTGAAAACCTGTCGAAAGCCTACCAACTGGGCGATTTTGGTACAGGTACCATCTCCCGCGACCTGGAACGTTACTGGGCCAGGATACGTGGTAAAGAAGATCCCTTTTTAAAAATTGGTGAAACCAATGATCGCACAACAAAAGGCGAAAGTGATGTGGTTTGGAGCTTACGCGATATTAATTTTGATATTGAACAAGGTGATGCCGTAGGCATTATTGGTCGTAATGGTGCAGGCAAAAGCACCTTGCTTAAAATATTAAGCCGGGTTACCTCGCCTACCACCGGTTCAGTAAAGGTAAAAGGCCGCATAGCCAGTTTGCTGGAAGTAGGAACCGGCTTTCACCCGGAATTAACCGGGAAGGAAAATATTTTTTTAAACGGCGCTATCCTGGGGATGCGTAAGGCCGAGATCAAACGAAAATTTGATGAGATCGTAGACTTTTCGGGGGTTGAGCGTTACATAGATACACCGGTAAAAAGATATTCATCGGGTATGTACGTGCGCCTGGCATTTGCGGTGGCTGCCCACCTGGAATCGGAGATACTAATAGTAGACGAAGTATTAGCCGTGGGCGATGCCGAGTTTCAGAAAAAATGCCTGGGCAAAATGGGCGACATAAGCAAAAGCGAAGGCAGGACTGTTTTGTTTGTGAGTCATAATTTACAATCAGTAAGGGCCATCTGCAATTCAGGCATCGTTTTGAAAAACGGACTGATTAATTTTAGCTCAGACAAAATCAATGAAGTACTTGACAACTATGCCAATACCGAGCATGAACAAAACACATTGAGCTGGGTACACGATGGTGCTAATAAAAAACGTTCAGACTATTTATTTATCCATTCGGTATTTATAAGTCAGTCAGCTGCTCCTACTACTTCCGTAGTAAACAGGGAAGATGATATCTCCTTTAACTTAAATGTTGCCATCAATACCAAAGATCCACGGTTGGAGATCGCTATCATTATAAAGGATTCGACGGGCAATACTGTTTTCATAACACAGTCGACTGATGATATACAGGAAAACTGGCCCTCTATAAAAATCGGGGATAATCACTTATCGGTTGTAGTTCCCAAAAACACATTGAACCACGGCGAATTTATTTTAGTTGTGGAAGCTTATTTATACCGCACTGAAGTGCTTTACTCCGAATCTGGTAACGCGCCGCGCATACGGTTCAAAGTAGATGGCAACCTGAGCAATTCTACCTACTGGACCCAGGCACGCCATGGCTCTTACGCGCCGATATTGTCGTGGAAATCTAAATGATCATCAATTTAACACCTCATTATGGACTTGCTGCAACTCAATAAGTTTGGCAACTTACATAACAACCAAAATATTTTCTTTTGTAAAACTGATTTCCTGAAAACGGAATTTAAGGTTATTCAAAAGCTTAAAAATGAAGTGATCCTGATCTCGGGCAATAGCGATATTAATATCGATCCCAGCTTTATTCCGTTGATGCCTGATAATATTACCACCTGGTATTGTCAAAATAACCTGGTGTATCATGATAAATTAAGATCCATACCTATTGGTTTAGAAAACACATTTCCTAACAAAAGAAAAGGACATGGCGTAGCATGGCAACATGCCAAACAAAAGATAGAATTATTAAATGAGGTTTTAATTAAAGCAGGGCAACAAGGCATATCAAAACTTTTATACGCCAATTTCAATATCCAAACCAATTTCAAACACCGCTCCTTAATAAAGGAAATTTGTACCCGGGCCGAATTTATTACGCTTGATGAACCAGACCTGGATTATGCAACCTACATCGATAGGGTTTTAGCGCATGAGGCGACCATTTGCCCAACGGGTAATGGTATAGATACACACAGGATATATGAGGTATTATACTGCAACAGGATCCCCGTAATCATTAAAAGCAGCGACTATCCCATCTATACCGACATTTACGATCATCTTCCGATAGTTATTCTACAAGATGCAAACGAGCTAGCCGATATCGAAAAACTACAGGACCTGGTCAATAAGGCTAAAGAAAAAGTTGTAAGACTGGAATTACTCGATTTTCAATACTGGCAAAAGCTAATTTCTGCTGAGGCAAAGGGTATCGCAATTCCTAAGACAGGCTTTTTTGAAAAACTTTTTAATTATAAAGCTTAGTTTCAACAATAGTTAACCGCTGGTCATTACCAATCAAATTGGAAATAAAAACTATCCCCCCGGTACTTAACCAACCTTATTATCCAACTTTAAACGGGCTTCGCGGGGTAGCTATTTTAATCGTGGTAATTGGTCACCTAACCATCGGCACTCCATTTGGCAATTATTTTAAAGGCAATGCTGGGGTGGGCATATTTTATGTACTAAGTGGGTTTTTGATCACCACCTTATTGCACAAGGAGAATATTTTAAATGGCAGGGTTTCGTTTAAAAATTTTTACATCAGGAGAGCGCTGCGGATCTTGCCCGTATCTTATTTATTCCTGATCGTATTGCTTATTTTAAACGTTCTTCTAAAGCTTTCCATTTCAAACGTTTCATTCCTCACTTCTTTTCTTTATTTAAGAAACCTGCCTATTCATACCAATAATGCCGATTGGTATAACGGGCATTTTTATACCCTGGCCGTCGAGGAGCAATTCTATCTGATTTTTCCGGTGATCATCGTTTTCTGTTTTAAGCACTATATAAAAATTGTATGCCTCATCATCGTCTCGATCAAGGTGCTGGGCTTTCTGGTTTACAATAATGTCGGCTGGTTTTTCTCTGTTAAAATTATTCACAACCTGTCGCTCCTGGTAGTTCTTTTATTCGGGAATGATACGATATCTATATTAATCGGCACTATACTTTCAACCCTGCTTTTTAAGGGAATACTGCCTACAGATAAAGTAAAAAGCGGTTTCCTTTTTACCCTTGTCCTTTTTGTTGCTGCCATTATTTTCAGAAACAGTCAGCTCATCGAAAATGAATTTATAACCACATTGATCTTTGATTTGCTGATAGCCACCGTAATATATCTGTGTTTTGACGAAAGTACTTTATTGTCTAAAATCTTAAAAAACAAGGTCTTGATGCAAATCGGGACCTTATCATACAGCATTTATATATGGCAGCAATTGTTTACCCAATACCAACCCTGGGGACATTATTTCCGGTATGCTGATTCGGCATGGTTTAATGTGCCTGTTCTGTTTATCGTTTCTTATTTGTCATACTATTTGTTTGAGAGCCGCTTTTTAAAACTTAAGAAAAAATTCAACTGATAATTCCTTGATCATCCAACGAGCAATAGTCTCCACAGACGCCAACCCACTCTATTATGATTTTTGGCCATTAACTGCAAAAGCATGGGCTAATTTTAAAATAACACCCACTGTAGCCGTTATAGGAAATCTTAATCTTAATTATGAGCATGGCCTGGTGATCAAGGTACCGTTTATTGATAATGTGCCCTCGGGTTTTATAGCCCAGGTTATCCGCTTTATTATACCTTGTCTGTTTCCGCATGAAGTATCTGTTATAGGCGACATCGACATGATCCCCTTAGATAAAACATACTTTACTCAACAAGTGTCGCAGTATAATGATGATAGCGTCATCATTTTTTCGGCGGATGCTTATAAAGATCAAGTCAGGTACCCGATGTGCTATATAGCCGCCAAGGGTAAATTTTTTCAAGAAATTATTGGGTTGAAAGATACCAGCTGGCCAACAATAAAGGAATTTATAGAGTCCCTGTATGCCTTAGGTTTGAACTGGGAGACCGACGAACTGTTTTTCGCGAAACAATTACATGAATCACCATTGCTAAAAAAAACCATATTTTTAAAAAGAGGCGGATGGGCTCCCTATGCCAGAAAAAGGATAGACAGGGGTAGGTGGCAGTATTCCAAATTAGGATTATTTAATAACAGATATATTGATGCCCACAGTGTAAGGCCTTTAAACCCCAATCTGGCTAAGCTAAAAACCCTTATCGCGTTTGTTGAAGCAGGCTCTGATCATAAAACTTTCTTTATCCAGTCATTAAAAAAACCGGTTAAGACAGCCTATCTCAGCATTAAACATTTAAAGCAGCTTCTTTTTGATAAAGACCTATACCAGGTTTTAAAAACCATCCCGGCAAAAGCCTTAAAAACTAAAACCATCGCCTTTACGCTTTACGGCAACGAACCAAGGTATATTGAAAACCTGGATCAAACCCTGGCCTCCTATCATGAATGGCTGCCCGATTGGCAATGCCGGTTATACATTGGCAGCGATGTAAATGACAAGACCATCCAACTGCTTCTGGATAAACAATGTGAGGTGATTGTTATGAAAATGGGGGGAATTGATGCCCGGTATATGAACTGGCGTTTTTTAGCCATGGAGGATAAAACCAAGGACGCCGTTATTATCCGGGATGTTGATTCATTTTGTACTTACCGGGAAAAATTAATGATAGAGGAGTGGTTAAATTCCGAGAAGAAATTTCACATCATCCGGGATCATGTGAACCATACCGGTAGAATTATGGGAGGTATTTGGGGCATAAAAAAAGGGTTGATAGACATTGACATCAAAAAAGAAACCAAAAAACTATTGATGACAAACCAATACGGAATGGATATGGCTTTTTTAAATAAGATCATATATCCGTTGGTTAAGCATGATGCCATGGTGCATGATAGCTTCCCGAGATTTCCTGATGAAGACCCTATAGTTGTGCCCGTGGATATAAATGCCGGCTTTATTGGTGAAATAAATACCGACCTGACCTTAAGAGATAGGGACCGGGCATTTTTAAATCATTTTGATCAAAGATGCTTCTCTCTTGAAAATAAAACGATAAATGCTTCTGCCTGACCTGCTTCAATACCGTACCGAATTAGAGAAAAATGGAGCGGCGTTTCCCTTGCAAACCGTACCGTTTACAAAACAGGGTTTGTTAAGTATTTTACCCAAACCGAAAACTGATCAAACAGACTGGCCCTGGGCCGAGGAAGTTCCTCCTGCTCAATATGATGAAAGGGCAGCATGGCCAAAACTCACCATCGTTACACCTTCTTTTAATCAGGGTCACTTCTTAGAAGAAACCATCCGGTCAGTACTCTTGCAAAACTATCCTAACCTGGAATTTATAGTGATTGACGGGGGCAGTACAGATAGCAGTCATGCTATACTGGAAAAATACTCACCCTGGATAAGTTATTGGCAAAGTAAAAAAGACAAGGGGCAATCAAACGCTATTAACTTAGGGTTTAGCCTGGCGAGCGGCGACTACTACGCCTGGATAAACAGTGATGATTATTATCTGCAAAATGTGTTTCAGCTGGTCATTAACACATTTTTAAAATCCCAAACAGATTTTGTTTACGGGTATGCCTTTAATAAAAAGGACAGCAAGTTGGAATTGGTGACTGTGCCACCGCTATATGATTACTTTATAAAGATCCCCTCATTACCACAACCAGCTTGTTTTTGGAGTTCAGGCATCCATCAACCCGTTTGGGAAGAGATGTATTGCGCGCTTGATTATGAGCTGTGGATAAGGCTTGTGAAAGGCAATAAACGCAAACGCATCAGGCAGCCGCTGGCCGTTGCTAATGTTCATGATGATGCCAAGACCCATGATGATGCTATCAAAATTAAATGGCATGAAGATCATCTAAAAATGTGGTCGGCCGAAGGGCATGGACCAGTACCAGAATGGAAACGAATAGTTTTCCTGAACCGCATCAGGCTAAAATTATATAAATTATTGAAGATCATTTAAAAGAGGAATCAAGATATGAGAGAAAAGAAGCAAGATATAAGAGTCAAGAATCAAGAATCAAGAAAAAAATAGTATGTTGATTTTTTCTTTAATCTTTTTTGCTTAGGTCTTAATTCTTGACTCTTATATCTTGCTTCCTTCCCCCCTATGTTATTTAACTCGCTTCTGTTCCTGATCTTTTTCCTGGTAGTAACCAGCGCGTATTATCTGCTCACGCCCAAATTACGCTGGGCATGGCTTTTAATGGCCAGCTGCTACTTTTACATGTATTTTAAACCGGTATATATTTTAATCATACTGTTTACCATTGTAGTTGATTACATAGCAGGTTTATTAATTGAAAAGGCACAAGGTCATACTAGAAAGTTTTTTTTGCTGGCAAGTATAATAGCTAACGTAGGCGTATTGGCTGTATTTAAGTATTTCGATTTTTTCGCAGGTAACTTCAATTTCCTGAGCCATAGTTTTAGCGGCCCGCAGATACCCTTGCTTCATATCTTGTTACCCATAGGCTTGTCCTTTCATACTTTCCAGGCCATGAGCTATACCATTGAGGTTTACCGGGGAAATCAGAAAGCTGAGAAGCATTTTGGTATTTACGCGCTATACGTGCTTTTTTATCCGCAGATGGTTGCCGGGCCAATTGAAAGACCGCAACATATTTTACCCCAGCTGCATCGCGTAAATAAGTTCAATACTACGGGCTTTATCACCGGTATATTTTTAATAACGATAGGCCTGTTTAAAAAAATGGTGATCGCCGATCGTTTGGGCTTATATGTTGATCCGGTGTTTAACAACCCGCACGGTCATTCTGCATTTGATCTGCTCGTGGCCGTTTACTTTTTCGCGTTCCAGATCTATTGTGATTTTAGCGGATACTCAGACATTGCCGTGGGTGCTGCACTAACTTTAGGTATCGAACTGATGCGGAACTTTAACATGCCCTATCTCGCCAAAAACATTGCGGAGTTTTGGCAGCGCTGGCATATCTCCTTATCAACCTGGTTTCGCGATTATGTTTATATTCCGCTTGGTGGTAGCCGCGTAACTTTCATGGTCACCTGCATCAATATACTCATTGTATTTATTATCAGCGGTTTGTGGCATGGCGCCAACTGGAAATACCTGGTATGGGGTTTAATACATGGCTTGTTGCTTATAGGCTACCAGCTATTAAAAAAGCTGAAAATTAATATAAAGGGGCTTAGCTATCTCAAATGGATACTCACCTTTAACCTGGTTTGCCTGGCATGGATATTTTTCAGGGCCAATACGGTTACCGAAGGCTTTTTCATTCTAAATAAGATCTTCACTTTAACTGCCTTCCATTATACTGCTGCGCATATTATGCCATGGAACGAGCTTTTCTATTGCATATTCATTATACTGGCTCTGTTAGCGGGCGAGTGGTACCTGCAGCGTAAAGCGCTGTGGTCAAACCGGGGCATGTTGTTTACAACGGCCATTTTATGTATTGCCTGTTATTTCCTGGGTATATTTAATGAGGCCCAGTTCATATATTTTCAGTTTTGATGAAGAAGATCACTAGCATATTGGTATTGGCTTGTAGTACACTCGTACTATTGGCAGCCATGAACCAGTCGTTCATCAACCGCATTAAACAGGATAGATATTTTGATCATTTAAATAATGCACACACCACCAGATCATTATATCAACGCATTTTTGTAAGATCAGACCGCTGGGCATATGGCGATCTTTATGGTTTATGCTATTTACCCCAATACCGGTTTAAGCTGGAGGCTTTTAAAAAATATAATCCCAGAAACAGCAGAAACTCTCAAAATCGGATCCTTTATATTATTGGCGATAGTTTCCTGGCTGATAAAACTTTGGCCGGAGCATTTGATGGCTTCGACAATGTTATTTTCGTAGACAGGAGGTTCCACTTCGGCCCTATCCAATTAGACAGCACCCAGCAAAATTTCCTGATCATGGAATTTGCGGAACGTAATCTTAACAGCTATAATATTGACAAAACCAACGCAATAAAAGCCGATACCCCTGCGCCACTTTCTTTGATGAACAGATTAGGAAACATCATTTTTAACAAAGACCTGAGCCGTAACCTGGAACTCTTACTATTTGACGATAAATTATTTACGTCGATAAAGGAATTAAAAGCTTCGCTCAACTACAATTTATTTGGCCGGGTAGCAAAAGAAGTTGCGGTGAGTACCGACAAAAAAAGGTTATTATTAAACATCACCGTTGATACCAATGATACCCATTCGGCATTCAGATATAAAACCGCCCGGCAAATTGATAGCATAACGACAAACCTTAAAGAAGCTCAAAATTACTACGAGGGTATCGGGTTTAAAAAAGTATTTTTAAGCATCGTCCCTAATCCGGTGTCGGTTTATGACGAAAACCGCATGCCGTATAATCATCTGCTGGAACGGGTAGAGCAACAAACAGACCTGCCCCTCATCAGCATCTATAAAACATTTAAGACTGATAAATATAATCTATACTTTTTAAGCGACGCGCATTGGAATCCATTGGGCTTTGATACCTGGGTAGAGCAGGTAAATAAAACTTTAAAAAGCGATGATGAAAGAAATCACTAATTCAATAATTACTTGGGATGACCATTGGTTTAGTTACACCTTATTACCCGGATAAACAAACTTATAACAGTGGTATAGCTAATCATTTTTCCATTCTGGCTAATACCCTGGCGCAGCAGGGTCATCGTGTGGTTGTTTTGCATGTAAGGCCTTCTTATGGAGATAACGATAACATCCGAAGTCAACAGGTTACCCCTTTAATAACAGTATTAACTTATCCTATAACATTACCGGCTTATTTCCATAAACTTTTCAAAAACAAATGGGCCGTGCTCGATTTTCTACTCAAGCTACGGTGCATGCTGACCACCTTTAAAAACCTGAACAGCATCATCAAAGAATATCAGCTTGATATTATTGAAACAACCAATTATTATTCGCTGTGCTATTTTAATCTGTTAACAAAAAAACCTCAAGTACCTGTTGTTGTACGGGTGAGCACAACGTTCTTGCAAATAATGGAGGAGTACTATCCGTTTAAGTCGCGCCTTCAAAAAAAGCTGGGGCGAATGGAAATAGCGATGCTAAAAAAAAGTAAATATCTGGTTACCCATACCCATCATCACGCGGCTGAAATGGAAAGGTTGTATGGTATTAGTACCGCTAGCTTCCATATCATTCCACATGGCATTCCGCTACCTGTTTTGTCGCCGGCTCCAACTAAAAATAGCGATCAAATTGAAATATTGTTTGTGGGTCGTTTTGAATACAGAAAAGGCATCGATTTATTATTAGCAGCAATACCTTATGTATTGGAAAAATATAAAAAGGTAGTTTTTAAACTGATCGGTACCGATAAGGATAATTTTTACGAAAACACTTTTCGTAATCAATACCCTGGTTATTTAGATAAAATTATGTTTTATGGTTTAACGAGTTCTGAGGATATAAAAAGGGCTTATGCCGGTTGTGATATTTTTGTAGCCCCCTCGCGATACGAGTCGTTCGGGCTGATATATATTGAGGCCATGAGTTATGGAAAACCTGTTATCGGCTTAAAAGCGGGTGGGGCAATGGATATTATCAAAGATAACTACAATGGTTTATTAGCCGAACCGGAGAATGTACAAAGCCTTGTTCATCAACTGTCCAGTCTCGTAGAAAATCATGAGCTGAGAAAAGAATTGGGCACAAATGCCCGAAAAACGGTTGAGGATAAATTCTCAGATGAAGAACTGGCCTCTAATTCAATAGCCTATTACCAGGAGGTGATCAACAAATTAATTTGATGGAAATCTCGGTTATTATTTGTACTTATAATCCCCATTTAAAAAGGCTTGATCAAACGCTTTCATCCTTGCGAAAGCAATCATTGGATGCTTTGTCATGGGAACTCATCATTGTAGATAATAATTCTTCCAACGAATTTGATACTCATCTTGATCTCAGTTCTTTTCCAAATTCCAGTATTGTCAAAGAACAGCGGCAAGGCCTTACTTATGCCCGGCTTAAAGGATTTGACGAGGCTAAAGGAGCGATCATTATTATGGTTGATGATGACAATATCCTTCAAAGCGATTATCTGGAAACAACCTTAAATATATTTAAAGATCATCCCCAAATAGGTTCGGCAGGGGGTAAATCGCTGCCGGAATTTGAATGCGAGACACCAGCCTGGTTAACCGAGTTTTACGGCAACCTGGCACTGCGAGATCTGGGCAATGATACCATCATTAAAAAATGGGAAAGCAGTTATCCTAATGTCGCTCCTATCGGCGCTGGTATGGCCATCAGAAAGCTTGCGCTGCAATCATACATCGATGCCGTGACTACTGATAAAAGTATTATAACCGACCGGACCGATACCTCCCTAACATCAGGAGGAGACAATGAGATCAATATCCAGATTTTAAAATCGGGTTGGGAGATCGGATATTTTCCCGAACTGGTTCTTCAGCATATTATTCCAAAAGAAAGGATGCAGATAAAATACCTGGCCAGGTTGCTCCGGGATACCAACAGATCCTGGGTACAATTGCTGGACAAACACCACATCAACCCATGGAAAACTATCAGTAAACAAACGCTGTTACTCCGGAAAATAAAAGCGTACCTCACTTATAAGGCCTGGAAAAACGAGGTTCATTTTATTAAATGGCAGGGAGCCTGCGGCATGCTGGAAGGAAGGGTAAAACCATAATGTTACAGCAAATTATTAATGTACTCTACCGGCATCCTTTATCCCAACTAAAAAGGTATAGGCGCTTCGGGGGATATTTTAGCTATCGTGCCATGATGCGTGGCAGCCGGCAAATGATGGAGGCATCTTCACAGTTGCCACCCGTTCATTGCTACGCTCACGGTCTGCCCGTTTATTTTTTAACTGGTAAAAACTACCTCTATCAAACTTTATTTTGTATCCGATCATTGGTAAAATTCAGCAACGAAGAGTTTCAGTTTATACTGGTTGATGACGGCAGCTTTGATAGTACACTTGTTGCCCAAATTCAAAAACAACTTCCGGGTTGTACCATTGTTATGCAGGATGAAGTAGATAAAAATTTGCAGCAACTTTTACCACCGCAACAGTACCCCCATCTATATCAAAAGCGAAAAGTATATCCCCATTTAAAAAAGCTAACGGATATCCATACCCTTACCGGCTCTGATTGGAAACTGGTATTGGATTCTGATATGTTGTTTTGGGATACACCTCAGGAGATCATTCAATGGCTAAAAAAACCGGAGCAGCCTATACATATGGTAGATTGTGTAGAAAGCTATGGTTATTCCAAACAGCTTATGGAAAAACTGAGCGGTCACCCTATTCCCTCCCTGCTTAATGTGGGAGCTATCGGCTTAAACAGTACCGAAATCAATTGGTCGGCACTGGATAATTGGGTGCATGTTTTGGAAGAAAAAGAGGGCGCCTGTTATTACCTGGAACAAGCCTTAACAGCCATGCTTATCGGTGAGCAACAATCAACTATTTTGGATAAGGATCAATATAAAGTAAACCCCTCCCTGGGCGATGCTAAACCACCTGTTCTTCACCATTACGTGGACCTTTCCAAAAAATATTATTACACACAGGCCTGGAAAAAACTAATCAATTATTAAATGGGTATCGGAAAACTAGTCTACAAAGTATTTTTTAAACCAACGTTACCTATCAGGTACCATATTACTCATTTTGGCATAATGGGTTGGTATAAGTTGCACAAAGGCGAGCAGCAAATGAAAAAAGCAGCCATGAACATTACCTCTATCGCCTTAACTGATGATTATATATTAGAGGTGTGCTATTTAACTGGCAACAAATACTGGCATCAAACCATTTTTTGCGCCCAATCGCTTGCCAAAATTTTACATGGAGCTGTTAAAATAAACATATATTCCGACGGAACATTAAGTCCAACACAGGAAGCTTTTATTGCACGAGCTATTCCCGGCGTCAACATTGTTGCAGAAAAAACTATTGATGAGCATCTTGATCAATTTCTTCCGGCTGCTCAATTTCCTACCTTGCATTATTTGAGAAAATGGCACCCAGTTTACAAGCGGCTAATAGATATTCATGTTACCCCAACATGGGCCATACATTTGGATAGTGATATGCTTTTTTTTGATCGCCCGCAACAGATTATAGACGCATATCAAAACAAAGCAGCCATTTATATGGAAGAGCTTTTGGATAATTCCTATTTTGTTGATGATGACAAAAACTTAAAAGACAAACATGGCATCAATTGCATAAGCCATGTAAACGGAGGTATCATTGCCTATAACGGCGATATAGATTACACCGACCTGGAAGAAAAAGCAAAAACTTTACTGGACCATTATCATCATAGAGGACCGGGCCGGGCCGAACAAACCTTACTGAGCTATTTGTTATGTAATCAAAATGCTACGCCATTGGATAAACACCGATACCCTATATTTTACGACAGTAAAATTGAACTGAATGATTCACAAATTGTACGTCATTATATATACAAAGCCAAACTACCGTACTTTACTTCTGAATGGAAAAAAATACGCCCTTAGTTTCTGTTTGCATGCCGGCTTACAATGCAGGTGAATACATTGCTGATACGGTAAAATCAATTTCCGGTCAATCGTATACCAACTGGGAGCTCATTATTGTGAATGATGGGTCAACAGATGATACAGCGGCTATCCTTAACCAATTAACAGATACCCGGATCAAAGTATTTCACCAGGAAAATAAAGGGCAATGCGCAGCGGCCAATTGGGCATTCCAACTATCAAATGGTGAGCTGATCAAGTTTATGGATGCTGATGATCTGTTATCCCCCAACTATATTCAAAACCAGGTATCGGCGATCAATGGTGATGATGGTGTAATTGCTTTTGCGGCCTGGGGAAGGTTTTATAACAACTCCTTAGCAAGCTTTCAGCTGGATGATGACTTTTTAAAAACCTCCATGAAACCTGCCGAATGGCTCATCGCCTCTATGATCGGTAAACAGGTGATGCTGCAATGTGCCCTGTGGCTTATCCCCCGTAAGCTATTAGAAGCTTCCGGCTTATGGAACGAAACGCTTTCGCTGATCAATGATTTTGAATTTTTTATCCGGGTATTGTTATGCGCCCATGAGCTCCGGTTTACAAACGATGCTATTTTATATTACCGCAGTGGACTAGCCCAATCCCTGTCTGCCACCACTTCAGCAAGAGGTGCTGAATCAGCCTATAACTCAGTAGACCTGGGCACGCAGCATCTTTTAAACTATGAAGCCAGCGACAGGGTAAAAAAAATAGCTGCCGATTGTTTTCAACGATTGGTTTATACTTTTTACCCTCAACATCCAGTCATTGTTCAAAAAGCAGAATTAAAAGTAAAGGAGTTGGGTGGTTCATCCATTGCTTTCCCGGCAGGTGGCTATACAAAAATATTGGCGTCGGTATTAGGATGGAAAGCTACCCAGTATCTCAAATTTATATTTAAAAAACGTGCTTAGTTGCAGGGTCTATTTATTTACTTATAAAAGGAACCACCTGCTGCCCAGGGCTGTTGAAAGTCTTATCAATCAAACTTTTCAAAACTGGGTTTGCGAAGTACACAATGATTGCCCGGATGATCCATTTCCGGCAGCTTACATCCAATCATTAAATGACCCCCGGTTTATCATGAAAAGCCATGCGGTTAATATGGGTGCTGTTGCCAGTTTTAACCTTGCTTTTGCGGGCTGTACCGAAGATTATGCCAGTATCCTGGAAGATGACAATTGGTGGGAGTCTACTTTCCTGGAAGAAATGATTGCGCTGATGGAAAATAATCCAACTGTTAATATCGCCTGGAGCAACATGAACTTGTGGCAGGAAAAACCCGGTAATGAATGGCTAAATACAGGTAACCCTATTTGGCCCGCTGGTGCGCAAACAACAACCTTTTCGTGGCCGGTACAACAACAAGTTATTGGCGCCCTTCATTCAACCGGGGCCATGTTGTACAGAGGAAAAATTGCCCATCATTATATAGCACCTCATGAAACCCTGTTAAATGCTATTGAACTGGTTCGCGAGCGAAGCTTTGAACATCCCATCATTTTAAATCACAAGCCACTGGCTAATTTCGCCATCACCATAAGCACCAACCGTTCTGCCGATCCTTATCCCTGGATTGCCTCGCAAGTAATGCTGCTGGCCAGTTATATAGAAGCATCCGATAATCAAACTGAAATCATACAGGAAGCACTGGCCTATCATCGCCGGTTAAAACCCAGCCCTATTGCCAATTTCTTTTTGGCCGATCTTTTTCTGCTGAAAAAGGGCTCGCTGTATAAGTACTTCAACTTATCCGATTGGATGGTGATTGGCAAATGGCTCATCAGAAACGGGCATAAACTAAACTATATTAAAACCTACCTGGCATCGCAACAAAAAACAACCTACAGTTTTTTACTAAAACATACCCGGTTACGATTCCAGGAGTCAAAACAAAACGTACATTGAAGATAGCCCTTATTGTAAATCCTTTAATACCTGTACCGCCCGAACAATATGGCGGTATAGAACGCGTGGTGTATGTACTGATCCGCGAGTTGATAAAAATGGGTCATGATGTAAGGCTGTATGCCAATCCCGCTTCGCAACCAGGTTGCAAGCTCATAGGCTACCGCGAATCTGAAAATTATGGATTAAAGGATTTTGTAAAGATCAACCTGCTAACTTCTTCACTCCTTTTTAAAAATTTTGATGTGGTACACACCTTTGGCCGGATGAGTAATATAGCATCGCTCATGCCTTTTAAACAGCCTAAAGTAGTTTCGTACCAATTACCGCCTACTATATTACAGGTAAAAAAAGCGGTAAAAATTGCTGCCAAAAATTCGCTTTATTTTACGGCTTGCAGCAATTTTATTGCCGGGCAGATCAATCATATCGGTCATGTTACTACTATTTACAACAGCGTGGATATGGATGACTATCATTTTAACGCCGAAGTTGATGCAGACGCGCCACTGGTATTTTTAGGAAGGATCCAGCAGGAAAAAGGAACCGCTATAGCTATTGAAATAGCGCTTAAAACAAATAAAAAACTCATCATTGCGGGTAATGTACCCAATGAGCAAATCCATCAGCAGTACTTTAACGAGCAGGTGAAGCCTTTTATTGAGCAGGACCAGATCAAATACATCGGGCCGGTTAATAATAGTCAAAAAAACGAGTTATTACGCAACGCCAGCGCCTTGTTGATGCCGGTAACCTGGGACGAACCCTTTGGTATTGTAATGGCCGAGGCCCTGGCCTGCGGTACACCAGTAATTGGATTTAACAGGGGCGCGGTACCCGAAGTGGTAACCAACGGATCAACCGGTTTTGTATGCAGTAACATCAACGAAATGGTGGAAGCGGTGAATAATATACATGCTCTAAGCAGATCGAAATGCCGTGAGGCGGCTGAGGAAAAATTCAGCTCCATTGTAATGGCTAAACAGTATGAACAATTGTATAAAAAAATAGAGTCAAGAGCCAAGAATCAAGAGTCAGGAAAAAACAATGCTTATTGAATTTACTTCCGTCTTGATTCTTGACTCTTGGTTCTTGACTCTTAGCACAACGTGAAAAACATCACCTTCATTACCACCGGACAACCAAGCACCAATCCAAGGCTGGTTAAGGAAGCCGAAACCTTAATTAAACTGGGGTACCGGGTTAAGGTGATTTACTGCTTTTATCAAGGCTGGGCGCAGGAGTTTGATCAGGAGATCATCAATAGAAACCCAAGTGTATACATTTACTGTGGCGGCAACCCAGTGAATGAGAAACTAAACTATTATAAAACACGTTTGCGGCAAAAAACAGCTCTGCATCTTTTTAATTATACCAAAGCTTTTGGCGTTCCGGAAAATGCCATATCCCGCACGCATGCAGAGGCTTTGTCTATCGCCAGATCCATAAAAACCGATCTGTATATCGCTCATAATTTGGGGGCTTTATCGGCAGCGGTTCTGGCAGCAAAATTCAACGGCGCCAAAGTAGGATATGATGCCGAAGATATGCATTCGGGACAGTTCAAGACCAAGACCGAAAAAGGCTATCTGCTGAATAGATTTATGGAAGAAAAATACTTCCCTCAAACAGATTATTTTACGGCGGCAAGTCCACTGATTGCTCAAAATTACAAACAGGTTTATCCCTACCTGAATCCTGTACTGATCAATAACGTTTTTCCAAAAACAGATCTCCCGACCATCACAAATACCGATGCGGCACGGCCCTTAAAACTTTTCTGGTTTTCGCAAACCATTGGGGCCGAACGGGGGATCGAAAACATCATTGGAGCGATGGCGCTTATTGCCAAACCAACAGAGTTGCACTTGCTGGGAAATTGTTCTGCCCAGGATGAGCTGGCCATCGTAGAGCTGGCAAAATACAATCGTCTTGCACCCGGTCAAATTCATTTTCACAAACCCATTGCCCCGGATGAGCTGTTCAAATTCGCGGCCTGGTTTGATATCGGCATGGCCACAGAAACAGCGCCGAACCTGAATAGGGATATTTGCCTCACCAATAAAATTTTCACTTATATACAGGCCGGCCTCGCCATTATCGCCAGCGATACCCAGGCCCAGCGCCTTTTTATGGAGCAATATCCTGCCACCGGGAGTCTGTATCAAAAAGATGATATCAGCTCCCTGGCCAATTGTATAATGGGATATATCGAAAACCCGGAAAGCTTAACACAAACAAAGCAAATGAACTATCAATTGGGACAAACGGAACTGAACTGGGAAAATGAAAGCCAGATATTCCAGCGCATAATAGAGAGTCAAGAAGTTAGAATCAAGAATCAAGACAGGAAAAAAAGTTGATTAATTATAGAAGCTTTCTTGATTCTAAAGTCCCACTATCAAATTGAAAAACCTCCTCATCATATCACCCTACTTCCCGCCGGGAAACGCGGCCGATATGCAACGGGTACGCATGAGTTTACCTTATTTCGCCAGCAATGGCTGGAATGTGGAAGTAGTGATGGTAGATGAAAATTATACGGATATTCAGATCGATCCCCTGTTACTGGAAAGTATCCCCAACGATATCAAGATTCACAAAGTTAAAGCGCTGAATAAACGGTGGACATCCAAACTGGGCCTGGGGAGTATTGCTTTACGGTCGTCTTGGTTTTATCGGCATCAAGTGAACCGCCTTTTAAAGAATGGTAAATTCGACCTGATCTATTTTTCAACCACGCAATTCCCGGTTTGTATTTTAGGCGCTTATTGGAAAAAGAAGTTTGGGGTTCCCTATGTTATAGACATGCAGGATCCCTGGCATTCTGATTATTACCAAAACAAACCCAGGGCGCAGCAACCCCCAAAATACTGGTTTTCGTACCGTTTAAATAAATACCTGGAACCCATCGCCATAAAAAATGCAGATGGGCTGATCAGTGTTTCTGAAGCTTATATCGATGACCTAAAAAACAGGTACCCCTCGATAAAAAATAGACCATCGGCGGTGATCACTTTTGGCGCGTTTGAACCGGATCTGTCCATCGCCCGTGAAAACCAAACAAAATTTGTGAGCTTATTAGATCCCCGGTTTATCAATATTGTTTATACCGGTCGCGGTGGTGTCGATATGCACCAAGCCATAACTCCCGTATTTGAAGCATTTAAAAAAGGCCTGTCGGATAAGGAAAATGCATTTTACAGGCGCTTGAAGTTTTATTTTATCGGTACCAGTTATGCCCCGGCTGGTCAGGGTAAGCCAACGATACTGCCCCTTGCCCAACAGTACGGGATAGCAGATCATGTTGTTGAAATAACCGATCGCATCAGTTATTATCATACCCTGCTCACCTTGCTACAGGCCAGCGCTCTTTTTATTCCGGGATCAGACGATCCGCAATATACGGCCTCAAAAATTTACCCGTACCTGCTTACTCAAAAACCATTGCTGGCTATTTTTAATGGTAAAAGTTCGGCGATACCAATACTCCGGGAGTATGGCGTAAGACACGTTTATGATTATGAAAATGTAAGGGAAACCAATATCAATGATTTCTTTTCAGAACTGAATAACGGTGATTCCGAACCGGTATATGACCAGGAAGCGATCAACAAATATTCGGCACAACAAATGACGGTGAACCAGTGCCTGCTTTTTAACCAGGTTTTAAACCTGGAGTCAAGAATCAAGAGTTGAGAGTCAGGAAAAAGGATAATATACCTTGTACTAAGCTGATTAATGGCAAAACATATAACTACATAATTTTCAACCAGATAACCAAATGTAAACCATGTATATTATGGTTTACACATAATGACGATGATTAACATTCAATCTATTGATTTTCAATTAAATAAGTCAATGCTAACCATAAAAAGTGTAAACCATGTAAACCCACTTTTAACAAAATGGCGGCCTCTTTAGAATAATAGCCCATGAGTAGACATAACAAACAGGTAATATTCAAAAAAGGGGCTGTCACCCTGAGCTCCGTCGAAGGGTCGAGCGTAGAGGCCTGCCCACCATGCTTCGACGGAGCTCAGCATGACACCTTGTTTACTCATGGGGTGAACGTTTCTTTATTTTTTTCTCTTGATTCCTGATTCTGATATCTTGACTCTTAATTGGCACTTATGCGCTTAGCCATTATAGCCACCCATCCGGTACAATATTACGCCCCTGTTTTTAAACTGCTGGCTGAAAGCCCGGACATGGAGATCAGGGTATTTTATACCTGGGGCGAAAAAGCTATAGAAAAGTTCGATCCCGGTTTCGGGCAAAAAGTCGACTGGGATATCCCCTTATTACAGGACTATGATTTTGAATGGGTAAGCAACACGGCATCAGATCCAGGCTCACACCACCGCAATGGGATTATTAACCCGGGATTGATCGATCAGATGAACCAATGGCAGCCAAACGCTTTATTGGTATTTGGCTGGGCCTATCACAGTCACTTAAAAGCTATTCGCCATTATCATCATAAACTACCTATATATTTCAGAGGCGACTCTACCCTGATCGATGTAAAACCTGGTATCCGCGCGTTTTTAAGATCTGTTTTCTTAAAATGGGTTTACCGGCATATTGATCATGCTTTTTACGTGGGCACCAATAATAAAACCTATTTTAAAAAATATGGGCTTAAGGACAAGCAGCTAACTTTTGCCCCGCACGCTATAGATAATGAGAGATTTAGCGCCGACAGATATGAGGAAGCTCTAAAATTACGGCAAAGCCTGGGCATTACCGATAATGATACACTGGTACTTTTCGCGGGTAAATTCGAGGACAAAAAATCACCGCAATTATTGATCGACGCTTTTTTGGCCTTAAATAAACCGGCTGTTCATTTATTACTGGTAGGAGGTGGCATTTTAGAGATCCCTTTAAAAACAAGGGCCAGCATTAATAAGCGTATCCATTTTATGGATTTTCAAAATCAATCATTCATGCCGGTGGTATACCAGGCCGCTGATCTTTTCTGCCTGCCCTCCAAAGGTCCCGGCGAAACCTGGGGGCTTGCAGTCAATGAAGCCATGGCTGCCGGAACACCGGTACTGATATCCAACAAAGTGGGTTGCGCGGCCGATCTGGTGATACCCGGTTTTACAGGAGATATTTTTGATTCGGAAAATTTATCAGATATTACCGAAAAGCTTGGCGATCTTTTGAAAGACAGATCCAGGTTGAAGGCTTTAGGGGCCAATGCCCAATGTAAAATAGTCGATTGGAGTTTTGACAAACAAGTGGCTGCCATTTTAAATACAGTAAAGCATAACTATGCGAACTAATCAGGCTCCCTTGGAGCGGTTTTTCATATTATTTTTACCCTGGGGGCTCTCCTTTTTATTAAAAGGCGACCCGGTGCTCTCCTATTTTATCGCCTGGCTGGGTTCGTTTTTGATCTTCTGGCTTACATTAAGCGGCTGGGTGAAACCTATACCCGCCGACAGGAGCATTGCGGGCCAGTTAATGCGCCCTATTTTTTTGGTTCAGATAATTTTTGCCGGATACATGGCCTGCACCTCCATTTTTTATTTCATGGATGTAATGGGCTATGAGAATTTTGTAAAACAAGGCTATATTTTAGTAGATCATGAAAAACTCCTGCTCACCGCGCAATGTCAGCGTTATTACTGTCTGGGGCATGCTTCTTTAGTTTTGGGGATATTGATCTTTATGGATTATCCTGTTAAAAAGATTTATCATGTAGATACTGAAAAACTTACCCGTCTGCTGATGTTATTTGCTATGGTTAGTTTTCCTGTATCTATTTTGTTTTTAAAAATACCGGGGCTGTCACAATTTTATAATCAATTAAACTCCCTTAGTTTTATTGCGGGTACTTTGGCTTTGGCATTTGCTATACCACTCAAAAAAGTAGGTAACACGCTGGTATGTATTGGCTTTTACTGTTTTAATTTTTACCAGTCGCTCATCTCCGGGTTTAAAGAGCCCATTATTGTAAGTGTAATGGTATTGGGTATATTTCTGTATCCCAGTTATAAAAAAGCGGTCACTCTTACCTTTATCCCCTTACTGCTATTGTTATTTGTTTTTTTACCGACCTACAATCGTGTTTTTAGGCAAAATGCGTGGGCTGGTAACAGTAATGCCAGCGAAGCCAGTCAGCTGGCATTGGATGCTACCTTAAACAATGATGTAGAGGACGATGATTCCAATTGGTCGTTTTTGGTGAACCGGCTAAGCGAAATAGATATGTTTACCCACTTTGTACAATCAACCCCAAAGCAGGTAAATTATTACGGTTTTACGCTGCTTAAACAATCCGGAACAGCCATTATCCCCCGCATATTCTGGCGATCCAAACCCATTACCGAAGAAATGATCATGGAACGGGTTTACAATGCCGGGGTTATTAATCGTTTCTCCAATGTATCGGCTAAACCCGCGTTTATTGTTGATGCCTATCTTTCGGGAGGAGCCCTAGGTATACTTTTGTGTTTATTTGCCTATGGCGCTATCGCTCAACTGATCGCTCTGCAGGCCGAGAAACTTTTTGGGGGTTATGTCCTGGGCACAGCGCTGATCTTTAGTGGATTATTTCAATTTTTTTGGCGCGGACTTAGTTTCGAATTCTTAGTTAACAGCTTGTTCTGGAGTTATATTACCATGCTGGTCATTCATAAAATACTTACGGCGACCAATATCCTTCAAAAAGTTTGAAAATTTTACAGATCTCAGCTTCTTACAAACCAGCGGTTATTTATGGCGGCCCCATTATGTCGGTAGCTATGCTCTGCGAACAATTGGCGAATGCAGGTTGTGAGATCATGGTATATACCACAACCGCCAACGGATCAAAAGAACTTTCGGTAACTCCAAATGAAGCTGCCAATATTGATGGTGTTGCCGTTATCTATTTTAAACGGATCACTAAGGATCATACCCACTTTTCACCAACCTTGTTAAAGTCGGTTTGGCAAAATGTTAAAAATTATGATTTGGTGCACATCCAGGCCTGGTGGAACCTGGTTTCGGTTTTATCCTGCCTCATAGCGGTTTGGCGCAAGGTACCTGTTGTGATCTCGGCCCGGGGTACACTGAGTCCTTATTCTTTCCAAAACAAAAACAAGGGCATTAAAAAGATCATTCATCATCTGCTAACCAAACCTTTATTCAAACGGTCGCATTGCCATGTAACTACCGAAAGGGAAAAAGAGGCCATGCTTAGCCTGGTTCATCCTAAAAGTATTTTCAATATAGCTAACCTGGTTAAACTACCATTGGCAAATTACACTGCAGGTAACAACGGAGGCTCGGTATTTAAATTAATCTTTCTTTCGCGGATCGAAGAAAAAAAAGGCTTGGATATACTGATCAATGCGTTACCTTATTTAACGTTTCCCTTTACATTGACCATAGCTGGCGACGGCGATAGTAACTATGTAGATGGATTGAAGGAACTGGTAAAAACCCATGGCCACGAACAAAACGTCAACTGGCTTGGCTTCCAAAACGAAAACAAATTTGAGCTCTTAAACGGGCATGATCTGCTGGTGTTACCATCCTACGATGAAAATTTTGGTAACGTGGTTATCGAAAGCTTAAGCCAGGGAACAGCAGTATTGTTAAGCGAATTTGTAGGTCTATCGGCCTATGTGGTTCAAAAAAAATTGGGTTGGCAGTGCGAACCGGACAGTCGCTCCTTAGCAAACCAGTTGAATTTAATAAGCGGTCAGCAGGCTCAGTTAACCCGTATCCGTACCACCGCCCCAGCGATAATTGAGTCTGACTTTGATAAAAGCAAACTCCTGAACCAGTACACAACTATGTATACTCATATCATTAACAATGGCTGATTATAACGATTATGGTTATCATGATGATCAACCTACGTGCAACTTAGGCTATCAGCTTCATGACCTGCTCTGCTTGCTTAATAAATCGCGGCATCATTATATACTTGATCTGGGATGCGGTAATGGCTACCTGGTGAATTATTTAATTGAACATGGCTACAACGCCTACGGAACCGACGCGTCTGAAGAAGGCATCAACATAGCCCGACAAAAAAATCCCGATCGCTTTTTTGTTCAGGACCTGTCGTCTGATAATTTACCCGAACAATTACAAAATATAGCCTTCGATATTATCATCACTACCGAAGTTATTGAACATTTATACAACCCCGAAGCGTTTATCCTGTTTTGCAAAAAACAACTTAAAAAAGGTGGCGAATTAGTGATATCAACCCCTTATCATGGCTATTTAAAAAACCTGGTGCTCAGCATTTTTAACAAATGGGACAGCCATATGGACCCACTTTGGCTTGGCGGGCATATTAAATTATGGTCAAAAAAAACATTAAGTAAGGCATTGTCAAATGCCGGTTTTACAGTTACTTCGTTTAAAGGTAACGGGCGCTGGCCTTATTTATGGAAATCAATGTTGATAAAAGCTAAACTTAATTGATGGTTCCTTATTCAGTCATCATACTTACTTATAACGAAGAGCAGCATTTGCCCCGTTTGCTGGAGTCGATAGCGGCGCTAAAGGCACCCATTTTTATACTGGATTCGGGCAGTACCGATCAAACCATCCAAATAGCAGAGCAAGCGGGGGCAGTTGTACAGCAACACCCGTTTGAAAATCATCCCAGGCAATGGGACCATGCATTAAAGATTTTTGATATACAAACTCCCTGGGTTATTTGCTTTGATGCCGACCAGATAGTTACCCCGGAGTTAAAAGAACTGCTGCTTAATTTTAATGACGCGGATTATCGGGACGTTAACGGCATATACTTTAACCGGAAAAACTTCTTTAAGGGCCAGTGGATCAAACATGGGGGCTATTACCCCATCTATCTGCTCAAAATGTTCAGGTATAAGGCCGGGCATTCTGACCTGAATGAAGGAATGGATCACCGCTTTATTGTTCCGGGTAAAACCATCGTATGGAAACAGGGGCACATTTTAGAGGAGAATTTAAAAGAGAACAACATCAGTTTTTGGATAGATAAGCATAACCGTTACAGCGACCTGGTGGCACGGGAAGAGGTGGAACGGATGCAAAACCTCAGGCACCAAACGCTAAAACCAAGCTTATTAGGTTCGCCCGATGAACGTACTGCCTGGCTTAAGCGGCTATGGTGGCAATTACCAAGGTATTTACGGCCTTGGCTGTACTTTGGCTACCGCATGACATTTCAGTTAGGGATATTGGACGGGCGCACGGGTATCATATTCCATTTTTTACAGGGTTTCTGGTTCAGGCTTATTGTTGATGTAAAAATTGATGAGATACTCAACGCCACTCCAAAACGAGCTGCCCATATCCAAAACTCCCCCCTAAAATTCGCTTTTAAGTTCATCGTGCTGTTCCTGTTATTTTATTACTTCAATATCTTGTTTTTAGGCATGACCAGCCACGGAAATCATTACAATGCTTTTTTAGCCACTTATTTGAATTATATACAAGGCTTACGGACTCTTTTACTATCGGGCAGTGCCTTCATACTTAGCGCACTCGGTTTTGATGTAATTTACAATCATATTGATCTGTTGGTTGCCGGTAAAGGTACTATCCGGTTAGCCTATGATTGCCTGGGCCTGGGGGTCATGAGTTTTTTCTCGGCATTTGTGATCGCATATCCTAAACAATTCAGATCAAAAATCTTATTTCTGATCTCGGGCTTATTGGGCATCCAATTTTTAAACATTATCAGGTTTGTGCTGTTAGCTTTGTTTTGGAGTAAAAAAACAAATCCGGTAATTGATCATCATACCATTTTTAATATCATTATCTATATATTGATCATGTTCAGTCTTTATTTTTGGGTAAAAAGAGAACCAGGAGTCAAGAATCAGGATAAGGGCAAAAACAAATGATTTATAAAAAATTTATTTCTTTATTGAAATTACAAACAAGAGCAAGTTATTTTTTCTTGATTCTTGACTCTTGTATCTTGCTTCTCTTTATCAACACGCATGCATAAAACCGACCTATCTACCTATAATAATTACCCTTTTCATCCGGGAGGTAATGCTGTAAAAAGGTTATTATGGTTTTATGTGAATGCTTTGTTCTTCAAAACCAGCCTGGTGCCCATCAGCGCGTTTAAGGTGTTTCTGCTCCGGGTATTTGGCGCAAAGATTGGCAAAAATGTAACCATCAAACCTTGTGTCAATATCAAATATCCCTGGCATCTGAGCATCGGTAATGAAAGCTGGATAGGTGAAAACGTGTGGATCGACAGCCTGGTTACCATCAGAATCGGCGCCCATGTATGCCTTTCGCAGGGTGCAGTATTACTCACCGGTAGTCACGATTATAAAAAAACAAGTTTTAACCTCATAACCAAACCACTTATTATAGAAGATGGCGCCTGGATAGGTGCCGGTGCCATCGCAAACCTGGGCATTACAGTTGCCAGCCACGCAGTACTCACCAGTGGCTCTGTTGCCACAAAAAACCTGGAAGCGTACAGTGTGTATCAAGGTAACCCTGCCATCAGGATCCGCGACCGTATTATTACACATCAAACCTAAGCTCATTTATGTCAACGCAAAAGTCTCACATCCATCAAATTATTTTAGCCGCTCTGGGTATCCTTGTACTTATTTTGGGTACCATGATATACCTGTACCCTACCTCCATTTTCCCCGATTCATGCTGGGGTTTCCAGGTGTTGCGCGCTATGCAAATGGGCGGAGGTTTTAATATGGCCATCAAGCCTGATGCTGCCGATATCGCTAAAAACTCAGCAGAGTTTTTAACCTGGTGGTCACCGGGACAATACCTGTTCCCTTATGTTTTTAAATTGGTATTGGGTATCAATACCGGTAAAGCGGCGGCGGTCACGGTTACCTTGTTTACTTTATCTGGCTTAGCCGGGTTTTACCTGCTTTTCAAAAAGGTAGGCTTTACGCCACTTGTTGCCGCTATCAGTGTATTGGTTATTGCCTGTCAACAGGCGTTTATTGTTCCTTATGTTTTTTACAACGGTGGCGAGGTTTTACTTTTCGGCTTCGCCGGATGGTTCCTGTATGGCTGTGCAAGCATCGATAAACCCGGGTGGAAGATCGTAGCTTTTTTGATCATTTCAGGCTGGATAGGTTTTTGTTGTAAATCATCCTTTTTGTGGGTATATGGCGCTGGTTGCGTTTATTTATGGATAACCTTATCAACAGGCCAAACCAGTATATGGGGATGGATAAAAAAAGGATTCTGGATAGGTGTGCCTGCTGTAATATCATTGGCAGCGATATACAAATTGTATCTATCCAAAGGCACCACACCTGCCTCCGGAGCAGGGGGCATCAAACTGGCCTGGGAAACTTTTAGCTTCCCAATGGCATCACCTATATTGGCGGGATTTTCGGTTGATGATATGATGAATGGCTTAATATATCATGACGATGCGCCGATGTTAAACCATTTCTGGTCGATAGTAACCGTTGTATTAGCGGCGATATTAAGTGTTTTACTGGTAAGCAGGATAGTGCGTAAGGCGCCGGATAAAAAGTACGCGCGGCTGCTCATCGTTTTTTATTCTGTGGCCATATTGTTCTTTGGATATAACTTTTTAAAGCAAGCCTATATTTCCTACGAAGCCAGGCACCTGCGCTTAATTGGCTTATTAGTTATACCGGGTGTGGTGTATTTAGTAGGCCAGAGCGGCATATTTTACAAAACCGCGTTTGGCTTTATTTGTATGGTAATCGCTTTTTTTAGCTTTCGCTATTTTATGCCGGGCTATCTGCAAAATAAAAATGTGAATGCCAGGGGCACCTCTGGTTTAGCCCAAATGTTTATCGACCAGCCATCGCTAAACTACATCATGGACCTCGACAGAAAGAACAACAATGCCCTTTTTGTATTTACCAGTCCGGATCTGGGATTGGAGATCAACCATAATCGTTTTATTACGATAGATCCAATCGACTCGGATATTAAAATTGATTACGACACTTACGCACACTACGGGCACGCCGGACCTATATTTATCCTGTTACCCGCAAGTTATATGGGTCCCAAGTCAAACATTATACGCAAGTGCTTCCCGGGCTACACGGGCTTTAAAATGGATATGCTGAGCAATAATTACGTACTGTATTCAGCGAAGTGAAGCAGAGGCAAGATATTAGAGTCAAGAATCAGGATAAAACACATCGCTCCAGGTAGTCTAAAGACTACTAACATAATAGTCCGAAGTCAGAGAATCGGACAGCGCATTCTTGATTCTTGTCTCTTGACTCTTAATTCTAAGATCCTTTATTGATCTCGGTCCAAAGAAGATCTTTCAATTCCGTCAGATTCTTTTGCGCTACGGAGGATATGAATAAAGAAGGAACGCCCTCAGGGAGTTCTTTTTTCATTTCGGCCTGAAGCTCATCATCAAGCATATCCATCTTGGTAACTGCTAAAACGCGGGGCTTGTGCATCAGTTCGGCATTGTATTGCTCCAGCTCGTTCAGTAATATCTCGTATTCTTCTTTAATGGTACGGTTAGTGTCGGCAGGTACCATAAATAATAGTACCGAGTTACGTTCAATGTGCCTCAGAAACCTGAAACCTAAACCCTTGCCTTGTGATGCCCCTTCAATAATTCCGGGAATATCGGCCATCACAAATGAGCGGTTATTACGATACGATACAATGCCCAGGTTTGGCACCAAGGTAGTAAAGGCATAGTCGGCAATTTCCGGCTTAGCAGCTGATACTACCGAAAGCAGGGTTGATTTGCCCGCGTTCGGGAAACCTACCAAACCCACATCGGCCAATATTTTCAGCTCCAGTATATTCCAGTCTTCCTTGCCATCTTCGCCGGGTTGGGCAAAGCGGGGGGTTTGCTGGGTAGGGGTTTTAAAGTGCCAGTTGCCTAAGCCACCGCGACCACCAGGTGTTAATATTTTTGTTTCGCCATCCTGGGTTATCTCGAAGATGATCTCTCCCGTTTCGGCATTTTTTACCGTTGTACCCAGGGGTACTTCCAATATCTCATCTCTTCCGGTTTTTCCGCTTCTTAAGGAGCTACCGCCCGAATCACCGTCGCCGGCAATTACGTGTTTACGGTATTTCAAATGAAGCATGGTCCAGAGCTGGGCATTGCCTTTGATGATCACATGACCACCGCGGCCGCCATCTCCACCATCCGGGCCACCTTTGGATGTTAATATATCACGGTGTAAATGAGCAGAGCCCGCCCCTCCGTGGCCAGAGCGGCAACAGATCTTCACATAATCAACAAAATTGGAACCCTGCGACATTGTATTTTTTATTTTAATTTGTCCAAAAGCCCGAAAGTCAGTAAAGTCCGAAAGGTTAAGAATTTTGATTTTCTCAACTTCCGGACTTTACTGACTTACCCGACTTGCGGACTGTCTTTTTACTTAATAATTTTCGATAACCGTATCAATTGCGCCATATATCTGGTCAATTGAGCCAATACCGTTTATGCTGGTAAACTTATGCTGGTTTTTATAAAAATTAGCAACCGGCGCTGTTTTATCATTGTACTCTTTAATACGTTTGCGGATAACTTCCGGGTTGGCATCATCTGCACGACCTGAATCTTTACCACGCAATAAAAGGCGGTGCTCCAGTTCGTCGTCATTTACCTCCAGGGCTATCATGCCAGATATGGCCGACTCTTTTGATTTCAGTAGCTGGTCTAATGCTTCGGCTTGTGCCACGGTGCGCGGAAAGCCATCAAATATAAACCCTTCGGCATCTTTATTAGCATCCAGCTTATTGCTGATCATGCCTATAACTACCTCATCCGGAACCAGCATCCCCTCATCCATCAGTTTTTTCGCCTCTAAACCAAGCTTTGTTCCTTGTGCAATTTCGCCGCGTAAAAGGTCGCCTGTTGAAAGGTGTATTAAACCGTGTTTTTCAATAAGCTTTTGCGACTGAGTCCCTTTCCCTGCTCCGGGAGGGCCAAACAATACCAGATTTAGCATGCTCTATACAAATTAAAAGCCTTTCGGTACAACACAGAAAGGCTTAACGTTATGGTGCACTTGAAGGGAGTCGAACCCCTAACCTCCTGATCCGTAGTCAGGTGCTCTATCCAATTGAGCTACAAGTGCTTTTTGAAACGGAATGCAAAAATAGAATTTTTCACCGTCCGTTGCAAACTTTTTTAAAATAACTTTCTGATTTATTTTTTCTGAATAGCCAAATAGCTGATTTGATGCTTACTAAGCCGTTTCTCTTTTTCAACCGGCAGCCTTGCATCAGCTCAAAACTACTTTACTATCTCGGCTATAGCTGCAAAATCGGGCAGTTGACCTGCGTCTTCCAGCACTTCAGCATAGATAATATTCTGCTCTTCGTCAATTACAAAGGCCGAACGTTTGGAAACGCCTTTCAGGCCCAGTACAAATTCTTCATACAAAGCGCCGTAAGCGGCCGATACTTCTTTGTTAAAGTCAGACAGCAGATCAAACTGATAATTGTTCTCAGCCTTGAATTTGGCCAATGTAAAAGGCGAGTCGACGGATATACCTAATATCACAGCATTCAATCCGTCATAGTACCCAAAGCTATCGCGCATGGTACACAGCTGTGTGGTACAAACACCGGTAAACGCTAAAGGGAAGAAATGTACAACTACTTTTTTGCCTTTAAAATCGGCTAATGATACCGACTTGATATCGGTTGATAATAGTGAGAATTGAGGTGCCGCCTGGCCTGCTTGTAATGTCATAGTTAATGTTTTTATTACAAATAAAAAAAAATTACTGGCTTTATTAGTAATCAGCGGGTAATTAATTGCGTTTAATATAATTTTGAGTCATGAAATATCTATTGTTTGCTTTATTCCTGCTATCATCTACTTTCACCAAAGCGCAAACCAGGCCATTCCGCATCAGTACGCAGCATTTAACGGGCAATGTATATGTATATATTTCTTATGGCCTGCCCGATGATAAAACACCATTCCCAGCCAACGGCCTCTATATTGTAACACCGGCCGGCATTGTATTGATTGATACCCCCTGGGACGAGGATCAGACCCGGCAATTGATAGATACCATCAAACAACGTTATCATCAAAAAATAGCGCTTTGCATATCCACCCACTTCCACACCGACCGTACCGCGGGGCTCGATGTGTTAAAAAAGAATGGCACCAAAACCTACACCAGCGTATTAACCAAACAGCTGGCCAAACAACACAACGATAAACAACCCGAGTTTACCTTTACTAAAGACACCGTTTTTAACATTGGCGGCGTAAAGGTGCAAACCTATTTCCCGGGCGAGGGCCATACCAGAGACAACATTGTAATATGGCTGCCCCAAACCAAAGTATTATTTGGCGGCTGCCTCATCAAAAGCATGGATACCAACGAAAAGGGTTACACAGCCGATGGCAATATTGCCGAATGGCCCCTAAGCGTAAACCGGGTTAAAAATCGTTTCAGGGATATCAAATATCTTATTCCAGGTCACCAGGGATGGCAGGGCGATACCCTGATGCTGAACCATACTATAGACATAGCGAGACAGAAATAATTATTTATTTAAGAGGGCTTTATTACTCCTACGGAGTAACCTTCCTTTTTCCTGACGATGCTATATTTCCTATTTCTTTAACAAATCATCAATTATCGCGGTCGCGTTCTTTTCAAAATCATCACCATAACCAACATGTACATTGGCTATTTTTCCTTTTTTGTCAATGTAATAAAAAGTAGGAAAAGCTTTTACATGATATGATTTGACTACATCGGCCGCATTAACGTAGCCCGGGTATTTTAAACGGTAATTTTTTTCAAAGTCCAAAACAGATTGCTTACTATCTCGCTCCGTTAGGCTTGCTATTATAAAGTTTTTGCCTTTATATTTTTCAAAAAGATTATTTAATGGTTTTAAAGAAAGCATACAACCAGCACAACCAATAAAATAAAAATCCATCAATACAACTTTACCTTTCAATCGTGTTAAGGACGTTTTCTTACCATCGGCAGTATACAAAGTCCAGCCGGGTGCAACACTCCCTAAGGCTAACAGATCAGTTTGCTCTTTGGGTAAAGCAGGCTGCTCTTTGGGTGGATGAAAGCCCTTAGGGATTGTTATCGAAGCTATATCAATATTATCCTCATTAAATTTATAATCAGAATAACGGGTTTCGGAATAATACATGGTAGCACCATTACCAAAACTCATATCTCTTGATCTGATGATGATACAATCGGGCATACCTGATAACTTGTCGATATACAAATGCACATAGGAATAGTCGTGTTCTTTATTAATGAGCGTGTCTTTTATATTAACAATTAAATGATAGTTATCAACTGCATTGATGGTAGTATCGCTGGTTTTTACAACTTTTGACAGTCCTTTTTCCAGGCGGCCCTGTATCCATTTTAAACGCCCTGGCAATGTACTCTGTAGCGTGTAGCCCGTCATCTGCGGGCTTTGTATTTGATAAGTACTGTCATTAGGATCTGTATGTATCAGCTGTTGCCCATTGTACAAATCTGCAGAAGTAAATTGATCATTTTCCTTTTTGGTTTCTATGTTAAGCAGATAACCCCAGTTTTTATCACCGGATGCTTTTTCAAAAACAGCATGATTTTGTTGTGTTACCGTATCATTGGTAAATATTTCCTTCATTCTATTGACAGACCGGTAGCTAAAGTTTTTATAGCTTTCCATTTTATCCATAATTTGTCGAACTGAAACTACCTGCGCGTTCACGCTTGCACCAAACAAAACAAATGCGAGGCAGATAAATGGCTTCATAAGTCTTCTGATAAGGTAAATCATGCTATGTGGGTTATAATTATCAATCAGCTCTCTAAGATAATCCAAAAAGAAAAGCCTAAACAAACCTTAACTTTTTTTAACAACCCTCCGTAGCGTGCGCAGATAAATCGCTTTAAAAATTTGTTTGGCTAAAGCCGTTTTTCAAATGCCCCTACCCGCCCCATAAATGGGACGGCAATGAATTTTGATTTTACTTATAACTGTTTTTGCTATTAATTGCCGTTTGGCTTTAGCCAACGGTTAAATAAAAAATATAAAAAAGGTCTTTAATCTACCCTTTTTACAACATATCATCCCAAAGTGATTTCCTTACAGCATTATACCCCTCTTCTATATTTTCCTTATTTTTGATCATATGTACGCTGAATTTGAAACTTACCTCCGGGATAATATGCAGCTGTCTGACGATGAGCTCAGACTAATTCACTCCTTTGCTGTTGAAAAAAAGGTACGCAGAAAACAGGTGCTGCTGCAGGAAGGCGAGATATGCCGCTTCAAGATATTTGTTTGCAAAGGTATATTGCGCACCTACCGTACCCGTGAAGATGGCACCGAACATATTGTCCAGTTTTCGCCAGAGAATTTGTGGGTTACCGAGCCCGAAAGTTTACATAATCATACCCCTTCCCGTTATTATATCGATGCTGTGGAAGACAGCGAACTTATCTTTTGGACCAAAAGTGATTTTGATACCCTGTTTGTACAGATCCCCCGCTTAAAATATTTTACGGAGCGGCTCATCTCCCGCAATGTCACTTTAGGCCGCGATCGGATCTTTAGCGCTATCAGCGCAACACCCGAAGAAAAATACGATGAATTTGTACAAACCTATCCCAGCGTTTTTGCACGTGTGCCCCTGCACATGATCGCGTCATACCTCGGGCTTTCGCTCAAAACCCTTAGTCGCGTGCGGCATGCCCAGCTCAAACGATAGATAATGAATTTTCTCAAAGAAGGGGTGTCACCCTGAGCTCCGTCGAAGGATAGAGCGCAGAGGCCTACCCACCATACTTCGACTGTGCTCAGTATGACATCCTCTTTAGATAAATGAAAACAGCGTCAAATGTCCTCTTTTCCCCGTGCGGCATTGGCCAATTTTGTATTGTTAAAAAACGATTCAAATTTTTATTTATCTAATCAAAAAAACATGCGTGTATTTGTAACAGGCGCTACGGGCTTTGTAGGCTTAGCCATTGTTCAGGAATTAATAAGCGCGGGGCACCAGGTGCTTGGTCTCGCGCGTTCAGATGAGGGTGCGAAATCGCTTATTGCCGCCGGCGCCGAAGTGCACCGCGGCGATCTGGAAGATCTCGAAAGCCTGCGGTTAGGAGCAGCCATGGCCGATGGCGTTATCCACACCGCTTTTAACCACGATTTTACCAAATTTAAAGCCAGTTGTGAAGCAGACCGGCAGATTATCGGAGTGTTGGGTTCTGCGCTCATCGGTTCCGATCGTCCGCTGATCATTACTTCCGGTACCGGGCTGCTGGCAGGAAGACCGCTGGCTACCGAAGATATTGTACCCGACTTCAGCGCCTCACCTATTCCCCGTGTAGCTTCGGAAGAGGCAGCGATAGCCATAGCGGCGCAAGGCGTACGTACAGCGGTAGTTCGTCTGCCACCATCCGTGCATGACGATGGTGACCATGGCTTTGTTCCGGCGCTTATCCGCATGGCCCGGGAGAAAGGCGCTTCGGCATATATAGGCGAAGGACTCAACCGCTGGCCCACCGTGCACCGATTGGATGCCGCTCGTTTGTACAGGCTTGCGCTGGAGGACGGTTCAGCAGGAGCCCGGTATCATGGTGTTGCCGAAGAAGGTGTGTTATTCCGTGACATCGCCGGTGTGATCGGGCGCCATCTGGGTATACCGGTTGTGAGCAAGACTCCCGAAGAAGCCGCCGATCATTTTGGCTGGTTCGCGCATTTCGCGGCCATGGATAACCCGGCTTCCAGCGCCCAAACCCGCGAACAGCTGGGCTGGCAACCAAACGGCATCACCCTTATTACCGACCTGGAACAGGGAACCTATTTCGGGGAGTGAAAAGGATAACACTCACAACGGATGTCATGTTGAGCTCCGTCGAAACATGGTGGGCGTCTATACGCTCCACCGTTCGACGGGCTTAGGGTGACACCCTATTTTAATAACTCCTCTTAACGCTTGCGGATCTCCACCGTGCGACCCTAAGCGTGACTTATTTAGGTATTGAATGTGAGGGCGATGGAAATGATGATGATGGCGGTGTTGGCGATGATGAGGGGAGTGGCGGTGATAATAATGATAATTTGCCACCCGATGCGGTTATAGATAAAAAAGATCCCTGCATAGAAAAAGGCATTATCAACAGAAATAATGCAAACACCACAATAGCAGCACAAAATGCAGAAATATTATCCAAATCAACTACCAATGAATATGGAACTAATCAAAAATTAACCAGCTTATTGGGCAATACTTATGTCAATACGCCCGTTACAACTGATGGTTCAACAGGGGCTTTTACACCTGGTTTTACATGGAACAGCACAGACGGGTATACCGTTGGATGGTCACATGGGCACCCGGGAGGAAACTCGGCGTCACCTGATGATATTTTTGTAATGATAGACAATCTAACTAACCCGGATCTTATTGCCGCTGGTAGCCAATCTATAAAATTTTATCGCGATAATGTATCGATGACCATTGTTACTAAAACAGGAAATTACGTGGTAACCGTTAAAGACTGGGGTAAATTACAAACACTCTTTGACCGATTTAAAGACGATAGTGGTGGATTTGATGATAATTATGTTAACAATAGGGATGCATATCTTGCAGATCACACCTACTTAGGCCTTGGCCTTGCCGGTGTTTACTCCCTGATGAGCATCTTTGGCGATGCTATTAATATTTATCAGTCACCATATCCATCAACACCTTATTCACCATTAACTGTCGATCCTACTGATGCAAATCATACAGTGATCCCCAAACCATGCCCTCAATAAATAACCAATTATAATCACAAAAAAATGAAAAAGGTAATTTTCTTATTAATCAGTATTATTTATAGCCTGTCTTCTGTAGCTCAACAAACTTCTTTAAATGAAATGGTGAGTATTCAACTTCCTGTAGGAGCAAAAAAATTGAACAACGAACAAGCGATGGCTTTTATAAACAATAAGTTTGGCAGTGATGTAGCTGCATCAAACATTTTAAAAACAAATCCGGAACATGTATATCTGATCAATGATATACTGGTATCATTCATTCCTGGAACAGCAGGCGGACCGTTTGGTGGTGACTATCTGTTAAATGAAAAAAAAGGATTAGATGGGCTGTTCAAAAAAACCGCAGGTTATACCTCACAAATCAAAACAGTTAACAATAATCAGATATTGGTATGTCACTATATGACAAAAAGTTTTGGCATTTATAGGTTTTTATCTATTAATAGTACAGGCACCCGTTCTTTAAACTGTCGTTTGCAATTTGATAAAGCCGACATCGATAAGGGGGCCTTATTATCAGATAATTTATTACAGAATATAATGTTTACAAAGTAGATAATTGATTTAAGAGTTGCATATATACTCTCCCTAATATTGCGTATATTTGCCGGTATAGCAGCCCGTTTCTCTTCCATAAAAAGAGAAACGGGCTGTTTAGTTAAAGGGTAAAAGAGTCCCCAAATCGGCCAATTCCAACACAGTTATTTGACAATCAATTATTTAATACTTTTTAAAGTTTTTAAAACACGTTAAAACCGCGTTAAAATTTGTTAAAAAGTGTTAAAATCGAGGTTTTTCAAACGTTTTTGGGGCGTTTTTACGCTGTTTTTGAGCAGAAAAGTGTTAAAATTTAAGGTTTAAAAAGTTTTTGAAAATAGATGTGCAGATTTCAAATGTACAAATATGCAGATGAGGTTCTGAAGGCATAAAAATCAATAATTTACTAAATCAATAATTCAGTAATTAAATATGAAGGCAGTTGTTATAAGCCAGCCCGGCGCCCCATCCGTTTTGCAGATCGCAGAAAAACCGAAACCTGCCTACGCCCTAAACGAGGTGTTAGTAAAAGTGATGGCTGCCGGGGTTAACCGCCCGGATGTAAAACAGCGCGAGGGCAAATATCCCCCACCCGCTGGTGTAGTACAGGATATCCCCGGCCTGGAAATAGCAGGCACCATAGTTGAAACCGGCGCGGCGGTTACCCAATGGAAAATTGGCGACAAAGTTTGCGCCCTGGTAGCCGGAGGCGGTTATGCCGAATACTGCAACGCTCCCGAAGGCCAATGTCTGCCTGTTCCTGAGGGACTTTCCTTTATAGAAGCCGCCTCGCTGCCCGAAACGTTTTTCACTGTTTGGAGCAATGTGTTTGATCGGGCTAACTTAAAAGGCAATGAAACCTTGCTGGTTCATGGCGGCTCGAGCGGTATTGGGGTTACGGCCATACAAATGGCCAAAGCATTGGGCCACCCGGTTTATGTTACCGCCGGCTCCGACGAAAAATGCCGCTTTTGTGAACAATTAGGCGCTGCCAAAGCCATCAACTATAAAACCGAAAGTTTTACCGATATCATCAAACAACTAACCAACGACAAAGGAGTTGATGTGATACTGGACATGATAGGCGGTGATTATACACCGGGCAATATCCAGTCGCTGGCTGTTGAGGGGCGCCTGGTGATGATCAATACCATGAAAGGCAAGGATGCCCTGGTCGACCTGGCTCAGGTAATGATGAAAAGACTGGTGATCACCGGCTCCACCTTGCGGGCCCGGGATATAGCCTTTAAAGCCGCTATCGCACAAAAGCTGCAAGAAAACATCTGGCCCCTGCTGGCATCAGGGCAAATAAAACCGGTTATCTACAAAGTTTTCAAAGCCGAAGAGGCCGCTCAGGCCCATGAGCTGATGGAAAGCAGCGCGCACACAGGAAAAATTGTGTTGAATTTCGCGCATTAAAAAGGCCAAAACGGGTGTGCAGAAAATATATGCAAAAATGTTGACATTGCTATTTAAATATTTGGATAGAAATCTTAACTTTGCGCCTCTGAAATAGCATCTTATATTTTAACAGTAACAACTATTTCGCAGAAAAATTCTTTAAAACACCAGGTTATATATGCCAAACATTGGAAAAATATCACGGATCATTGGTCCGGTAGTTGACGTAAGTTTCGCTGATGATGCTCATCTTCCCAAGATTTATGATGCGTTAGAGATCACGAAAGATAATGGCCAAAAAGTAATTTTAGAAGTTCAACAGCATTTGGGTGAAGATCGCGTACGTGCGATCGCGATGGATTCGACAGACGGATTGCTACGTGGCATGAAAGTGTTGGATACCGAAGCCGCTATCAAAATGCCGGTTGGCGAAAACATTAAAGGTCGCGTGTTCAACGTAGTTGGTGATGCTATTGACGGTATCGCTAACTTGGATAAATCTAATGGCCGCCCTATCCACAATGTACCTCCACGTTTCGAAGATCTATCTACCGAAACTGAAGTATTGTTCACAGGTATCAAAGTTATTGACCTGTTAGAACCTTACGCTAAAGGTGGTAAAATTGGATTGTTTGGTGGTGCCGGTGTAGGTAAAACCGTATTAATTCAGGAATTGATCAACAATATTGCCAAGGCTTATTCTGGTTTATCAGTATTTGCCGGTGTAGGTGAGCGTACCCGTGAAGGTAATGACCTTTTACGTGAGATGCTTGAATCAGGCATTATTAAATATGGCGATGGCTTTATGCACTCGATGGAAGAAGGCGGTTGGGACTTATCTAAAGTTGATACCGAAGCTTTAAAAGAGTCGAAAGCAACATTCGTTTTCGGACAAATGAACGAGCCTCCAGGTGCGCGTGCTCGTGTGGCTTTATCAGGCTTAACCATTGCCGAGTATTTCCGTGATGGTGAAGAAGATGGTAAAGGTCGTGATATCCTGTTCTTTATCGATAACATTTTCCGCTTTACACAAGCAGGTTCTGAAGTATCGGCGCTGTTAGGCCGTATGCCATCAGCGGTAGGTTACCAACCAACACTGGCTACCGAAATGGGTACCATGCAAGAGCGTATCACCTCAACCAAAAGAGGTTCAATTACCTCAGTACAGGCAGTTTACGTACCTGCGGATGACTTGACCGACCCTGCGCCGGCAACAACCTTCGCTCACTTAGATGCTACTACTGTACTTTCACGTAAAATTGCCGAGTTAGGTATCTACCCTGCTGTGGATCCATTGGATTCTACATCACGTATCCTTAGCCCTGCTGTTTTAGGCGATGAGCATTACAATACTGCTCAACGCGTTAAAGAAACTTTACAACGTTACAAAGAGTTACAGGATATTATCGCGATCCTGGGTATGGACGAGTTATCTGAAGAAGATAAGCTGGTTGTATCCCGTGCTCGTCGTGTTCAGCGTTTCCTGTCACAACCATTCCACGTGGCCGAGCAATTTACTGGCTTAAAAGGTGTATTGGTTGATATCAAAGAAACTATCAAAGGTTTCAACATGATCATGGACGGCGAAGTTGATGAATACCCGGAAGCAGCTTTCAACTTAGTAGGCAGCATCGAAGACGCTATTGAAAAAGGTAAAAAACTATTAGCAGAAGCTAATAACTAATAGAATCAAGACATAAGAATCAAGAACCAAGAGAAAAGAAAAGTCTTAACTCTTGATTCTTGACTCTTGAATCTCAACAGAAATGACATTAGAAATTCTTACTCCCGATAAAAAAGTGTACGAGGGCGAAGCCACATCGGTAACCGTTCCAGGTACTTTGGGATTATTTGAAATATTAAACCACCATGCGCCTATCATCTCTACTTTACAGGATGGTAAGCTAACTGTGCGCGGTGGCAGCGCTGCTAAAGAAGAAGTTTTTTTTATTAAAGGCGGCGTGGTTGAAGTATTAAACAATAAGGTCATTATTCTTGCTGAAGGCATTCAGCACAAGTAACCCTTATACCTACATTTACAAAAAACGCCCGGGTATAACACCCGGGCGTTTTTTTATGGCATTTTTTTCGACAGGGGGATTTAACAAATTACACCAACCACAAATTAGCGCACCCTTTTGAGTTAGGGAGTAATTCAATCAACAAAAAGTTGGTTTACATGGTTTACACTTTTTATGGTTTACACTTATTTAATTAATTGATAGTCAATAAATTAATTTTATTTCACTATAAAAAAACGGTTTACAGTGTAAACCATGTTCTTAGGATAATACTACTGGCTAAACATTAATTCATAGGCGACAACACATTAACGGGCACTGAACAAACTGAATCCTTTTTTTATCGGCCCATATTTAAAAGTTGTTTAAATTAAGGGAAGTAAATTTTCAGGCAAATTATATAAAGATAAAGCAACATCATTAAGCAGTAATTACACTATGCAAAGCAATCCGATTTTTACAACTTCTGCATCAGCTTTAGCCATTTCAGGAAGAAAATCGACAACTTACTATGCATGCATAAAAAATGTACCGAATACCGTTTTGAACTTTGGTATATTTTATAACATACATTATTGCTATATTTTTATTTTAAACAGAATTAAATTTCATATTTATAATAAAAACAGCATAAAATACTTTTTTAAAAAAAAAATTCGCAGCTATTGCTATTCTTTATTGCTATATCTACCTTACAAATACAGATTCGTACTGTGCGAATAAAACAGGATCAACAGGCAGAATTATTTACAAATTAGTCTATCATACCAAATAAAAATGAGTTCATCATCAGATACTACAGCGGCTATAGAATTGAATAAGTACAGCAAAACCTTTACGCAGGACGAAACACAACCTGCTGCCAAGGCCATGTTATACGGCATAGGTTTAACTGACGACGACATGGAAAAAGCACAGGTTGGGGTAGCCAGCATGGGTTACGATGGTAACACTTGCAACATGCACCTGAACGATCTGGCCAAGCTGGTTAAACAAGGTATCTGGGATGAGGATATGGTAGGCCTGATATTTCATACCATTGGTGTAAGCGACGGTATGAGCAACGGTACCGAAGGTATGCGCTATTCATTAATGAGCCGCGATATCATTGCCGACTCTATTGAAGCAGTTACCGGTGCACAGTATTATGATGGCTTAATTACCCTGCCGGGCTGTGATAAAAACATGCCGGGCTCTATTATGGCTATGGGCAGGTTAAACCGTCCATCGATCATGGTATATGGTGGTACTATTAAACCCGGTCACTGGAAAGGTGAAGACCTGAACATTGTATCGGCATTTGAGGCTTTGGGAAAAAAGATTGCCGGCCAGATAGATGATGTTGATTTTATGGGCGTAATTAAAAACGCTTGTCCAAGCGCGGGCGCCTGCGGTGGCATTTATACAGCTAATACTATGGCCGCCGCTATTGAGGCATTAGGTATGAGCTTGCCCTACTCGTCATCGAACCCGGCATTAAGCGAAGATAAAAAAGCAGAGTGCCTTGCCGCCGGTAAAGCGATCAAGATATTGCTCGAAAAAGATATTAAACCATCAGACATCATGACCCGCGAGGCATTTGAAAATGCCATGGTAGTGATCATGGTATTGGGTGGCTCAACCAACGCAGTATTGCATTTAATTGCCATGGCCAAGAGCGTTGATGTTAAAGTAACTCAGGATGATTTCCAGACGGTAAGTAACCGCATCCCGGTATTAGCCGATATGAAGCCAAGCGGTAAATACATGATGGAAGATCTGCACAAGGTTGGCGGTGTACCTGCAGTAATGAAATATTGCCTGAGCCAGGGATGGTTGAATGGAGATTGCCTTACTGTTACCGGTAAAACCATTGCTGAGAATTTAGCAGATGTTCCAGAGATCAATTTCGAAACACAAACTATAATCCGCCCGGCCGAAAAACCAATTAAAGCAACAGGCCACTTACAGATATTATACGGAAATCTTGCCGAAGGTGGCAGCGTAGCAAAGATCACCGGTAAAGAAGGTACCAGCTTTGAAGGCCCGGCCCGTGTATTTGATGGCGAATTTGAATTAATCCATGGCATACAAAGCGGACGTGTTAAGGCTGGAGATGTAGTAGTTATTCGTAACGTAGGTCCTAAAGGAGCTCCGGGCATGCCAGAGATGCTAAAGCCTACTTCCGCCATATTTGGCGCTGGCCTGGGTAGTTCCGTAGCATTAATTACTGATGGCCGTTTTTCGGGCGGAACACACGGCTTTGTAGTTGGTCACATTACACCAGAAGCTTATGATGGCGGCGGTATCGCTTTTGTAAAAGACGAAGACCGGATATTTATTGATGCCGTTAACCGCACCATCAACGTGATCATCAGCGACGAAGAATTTGCCGCCCGCAAAGCAGCCTGGAAACAACCTGCTTTAAAAGTAAGCAAAGGCTTATTATACCGTTACGCCAAAACAGTAAGTACCGCTGCCGAAGGTTGCGTAACTGACGAAATGCCGTAAAATTATACGTATAACGTTTTACGTTGTACGCAATTAAAATCGAATAAATAAAAACGTATCACGTAAAACGTACTACGTAAAACAACAATAAACATACAACATAATACCCAACACTATGGAAGTTGCACAGGAAACACTAACTACACCCGCTCCAACAACAGCGGTAGAAGTTTCAGGATCAGTAGCATTATTGGAGGCATTAATTGTTGAAGGTGTTGATACCATCTTTGGCTATCCAGGTGGCGCTATCATGCCCATCTACGATGCTCTATTTGATTATAATGATAAACTGAACCACATCCTGGTCCGTCACGAACAGGGTGGTATCCATGCTGGTCAGGGTTATGCCCGTACTTCAGGTAAAGTGGGTGTTGTATTCGCAACCAGCGGTCCCGGCGCAACCAACCTGGTAACCGGCTTAGCCGATGCACAGATAGATAGTACCCCTGTGGTATGTATCACCGGTCAGGTATTTGCTCATTTGTTAGGTACCGATGCCTTCCAGGAAACCGACGTGATCAACATCACCACCCCGGTAACCAAATGGAATTACCAGGTAACTGATGCTAACGAGATCCCCGAGGTTATTGCCAAGGCCTTCTATATAGCCAAAAGCGGCCGTCCCGGACCGGTATTGATCGACATTACCAAAAACGCCCAGATACAAAAATTCAATTTTCAAGGTTATACCAAATGTAACCATATCCGTAGCTACAGGCCAAAACCTATTGTGCGTACGCAATACGTTCAAGAAGCTGCCGCGCTGATCAACCAGGCTAAAAAGCCATTTATCATTTGGGGCCAGGGTGTAATCCTGGGCAGTGCCGAGCAGGAATTTAAAGCTTTTGTTGAAAAAAGTGGTATCCCTGCAGCTTGGACTGTTTTAGGTGCCGGCGCTATCCCTACAGAACATCCTTTAAACGTAGGTATGTTGGGCATGCATGGTAATTATGGCCCTAACGTATTAACTAACGAATGTGATGTGCTGATTGCTATTGGTATGCGCTTTGACGACCGTGTAACCGGTCGTTTAGATAAATATGCCAAACAAGCCAAGGTAGTACACCTGGATATTGATCCGGCTGAGATCGACAAAAATGTAAAATCAACTGTACCGGTATGGGGCGACTGTAAAGAAACCCTGCCTATGCTGACCAAGCTGATTGAAGAAAAGAAACATACCGAATGGCTGAATACTTTTAACGAATACACCCGAAAAGAAATTGAAGCAGTAATTCATGACGAATTGAACCCAACTACCCCGGAAATGACCATGGGTGAGGTGATCAAACAACTCAATGAAATTACAAAAGGTGAAGCTATTATCGTAACCGACGTAGGTCAGCACCAGATGGTGGCTTGTCGTTATGCCCGATTCAATAAAACACGCAGCAACGTTACCAGTGGTGGTTTAGGCACTATGGGCTTTGCCCTGCCTGCTGCTATCGGTGCTAAATTCGGCGCCCAGGACCGCACCGTTGTGGCTATTATTGGTGATGGCGGTTTCCAGATGACCTTACAGGAATTAGGCACTATTATGCAAACCGGCATCGATGTAAAGATCATCATCCTGAACAATCGTTTCCTGGGAATGGTTAGGCAATGGCAGGAGTTATTTAATGAGCGCCGTTATTCATTTGTAGATATCCAAAGTCCTGATTTTGTTGCTGTTGCTGCTGCATACAGAATTGCCGGTAAAATGATCGATGATCGTAAAGATTTGCCTGCTGCATTAAATGAAATGCTGAGCACGAAAGGATCATTCCTTTTAGAAGTGATGGTAACTAAAGAGAACAACGTGTTCCCGATGGTACCGCAAGGATGCAGTGTAGCCGAGATCAGGTTGAAATAATTACAGCCTATAACCTTAAAAATAGCAATCATGAGTAATCAAGATACAGAGAAACAAGAATTTAACATCACGGTATACACCGAAAATCAGATAGGCTTGCTAACACGCATAGCCATCATATTTTCGCGCCGCAAGATCAATATCGAAAGTTTGAACACATCTCCATCTGAGATAGATAAAATTCACCGCTTTAACATTGTGATCACCGAATCTGAAGAAGTGGTACACAAGCTTGTTCGCCAGATAGAAAAACAGGTGGAGGTATTGAAAGCCTATTATCATACCAACGCCGATGTAATTTGGCAGGAATTAGCGTTATATAAGGTATCAACTGATGTTATTGCTGAAAAGGTAAGCGTTGAACGCCTGCTGCGCGAAAACGGTGCACGCGTAGTTGTACTGCGTAAAGATTATACCGTATTTGAGACCACTGGTCACCGTGAGGAAACTGACAATTTGATCAGTATATTGCAGCCCTTTGGCTTAATTGAATTTGTACGTAGCGCCCGGGTTGCTATCATTAAAGACAGTGATGGCTTCAACCGTAAACTACGCGAATTTGAAAGACTGGAACCAGGCGAAGAGGTGATAGAAAACGAATACCTTAACCAGGGTGAAAAAGTATTTACGATGTAAGCTGAAAGCCGAAAGGTTAAAGCTGAAAGCTAACAACTAAAATGACTGATTTTCGTATAAAATCGGTGAAATCAGAACAAATAAACTTAAAATAGAATAACCGGTGAAATCACTTACAATCGGTGAGGTCATCAAAATCATTAAAATAAAAACAAAACAATGGCAAAATTAAATTTCGGCGGTACTGAAGAAAACGTAGTAACCCGCGAAGAGTTTCCTTTATCAAAAGCGCAGGACGTATTAAAAGACGAAGTTGTAGCAGTAATTGGCTATGGCGTTCAAGGTCCTGGTCAGGCATTAAACCAAAAAGACAATGGCATCAATGTAATTGTTGGTCAGCGTAAAGGCACTAAAACATGGGATAAAGCTGTAAGCGATGGCTTTGTACCCGGCGAAACACTTTTTGAAATTGAAGAAGCTCTGGAAAGAGGAACTGTAATTTGCTATTTATTAAGTGATGCAGCTCAGATCGCTCTTTGGCCAACTGTTAAAAAACACTTAACTCCTGGTAAAGCATTATACTTTTCTCATGGTTTTGGTATTACTTTTAACGAGCAAACAGGCATCATCCCTCCTGCTGATGTTGACGTATTTTTGGTTGCCCCTAAAGGATCAGGCACTTCATTACGCCGCATGTTCTTACAAGGCCGTGGCTTAAACTCAAGCTACGCTATTTTCCAGGATGCAACTGGTAAAGCATTTGATCGTGTAATTGCATTGGGTATTGCCGTAGGTAGCGGTTACTTATTTGAAACCAACTTCAAAAAAGAAGTATATAGCGATTTAACCGGCGAGCGTGGTACGCTGATGGGTTGTATCCAGGGTATCTTTGCAGCTCAGTACGATGTATTGCGCGCCAATGGTCACTCACCATCTGAAGCCTTTAACGAAACTGTTGAAGAGTTAACTCAATCATTAATGCCATTAGTTGCAGAAAACGGTATGGATTGGATGTATGCCAATTGCTCAACTACAGCACAACGTGGCGCTTTGGATTGGTGGAAAAAATTCCGTGATGCTACTAAACCAGTATTTGAAGAATTGTACAAAAGCGTTGCAACAGGTAAAGAGTCACAACGTTCAATCGACTTAAACAGCCAGCCTGATTACCGTGAAAAATTGGATGCAGAATTAAAAGAATTACGCGAAAGCGAAATATGGCAAGCAGGTAAAACTGTACGCAGCTTACGCCCTGAAAACCAGGTTGTAGAAGCGTAAGGAATAAGGTGAAAGCCGAAAGGTAAAAGCCCCATGTCATTGCGAGCGTAGCGCGGCAATCGCGAACTATGCATAACCAATTGTAAGGTTCGCGATTGCTTCGTTCCTCGCAATGACATATTTTAATAAATTAATACTACCATGGGACAAACATTATTTGATAAGATTTGGGATGCACACGTCGTCAGTAGCAACGAGGGCTTTCCTGATATTTTATACATCGATACACATTTCATACACGAAGTAACCAGTCCGCAGGCATTTGATGGCTTGCGTACCAGAGGCTTACCGGTTTTCAGGCCCAAACAAACTGTGGCCACTGCCGATCATAACGTTCCTACAATTGATCAGCACCTTCCCATTAAAGAAGAACTTTCTCGCTACCAGGTTGATATGCTCACCAAAAACTGTAAGGAATTTGGCATTGAGCTGTACGGCTTAGGTCACCCTTTCCAGGGTATAGTACACGTGATAGGGCCCGAGCTGGGCATTACACGTCCGGGTGGCACTTATGTTTGCGGCGATAGTCATACATCAACACATGGCGCCTTTGGTGCCATAGCGTTCGGTATAGGCACCTCACAGGTGGAGCAGGTAATGGCAACACAATGTTTGCTGCAATCGCGCCCTAAAAGGATGAAGATTGAAGTGAACGGCAAGCTGCAAAATGGTGTTGGTGCTAAAGATATTATCCTGTACATCATTGCACAGATCTCTGCCGCAGGCGGAACAGGTTATGCGGTAGAATACGCCGGCGATACCATCCGCTCATTAAGTATGGAAGGTCGTATGACCATCTGCAATATGAGTATTGAAATGGGTGCACGTTGTGGACTGATAGCTCCCGACGAAACAACTATTGAATACGTAAAAGGCCGCGAATTTGCCCCTAAAGGCGAAGAGTGGGATAAAGCAGTAGCTTACTGGAAAACTTTATACTCTGATGCTGATGCATCTTTTGATGAAGTATTATCCTTTAAAGCCGAAGACATTGAGCCAATGATCACCTACGGAACAAACCCCGGTATGGGCATTGGCGTTACACAACACGTTCCTGAAACTGCTTCGTTTGAAGCCAAAGAGCAGGGATCATACAAAAAAGCCCTGGAATACATGGGTCTGCATGACGATGAGCAGTTATTGGGCAAACCTATCGACTATGTGTTCATCGGCAGCTGTACCAACTCACGCATTGAAGACCTGCGCCAGGTAGCCGAGTTTGTAAAAGGTAAACACAAGGCAGATAATGTTACCGTATGGGTAGTTCCCGGATCAAAACAGGTACAGGAACAAGCCATCCGCGAGGGACTGGATAAAATATTTGACGCGGCTGGTTTCCCACTTCGCGAACCGGGATGCAGCGCGTGCCTGGGCATGAACGAAGATAAAATACCGGCAGGCAAATATTGCGTATCTACCTCCAACCGTAATTTCGAAGGCAGACAGGGGCCAAATTCCCGCACCTTCCTGGCCAGCCCGCTAACCGCAGCGGCATCGGCCATTACGGGTGTGGTAACGGATATACGGGAGTTTTTGAAAGAAAAAGAATTGGTAGGTTAACTATAAAAACCATGTCATTGCGAGGAGGAACGACGAAGCAATCTCATCGCGTTCAATCTGCAACCGACGAGATTGCCACGCTATCGCTCGCAATGACATAAAAAGAAATAAATGATACTTGAAGTCGCTATATTAAATGTGATCCCTGGTGAGGAAAATGCTTTTGAAAAAGCTTTCTCCCAGGCCCAAAATATCATATCCAAAATGGCAGGTTATATTAGTCATCAGTTAAAGGGCTGTATTGAGCATTCAAGCCGCTATATATTACTGGTTGAATGGAAAACATTAGCTGATCATACCGAGGGCTTCAGGCAATCAAAAGAATACCAGGAATGGAGGAGGTTATTACATCATTTTTATGATCCTTTTCCGGTTGTTGAACATTATAAAGATATTGAGTTATAGACAAAACAGTCTCATATCTCACATCTAACATCTCATATCTAAAAGTATGGCAACTAAAATATTTAAACATATACAAACCAGCGTGGTGCCTCTGCCTATCGAAAATATCGATACGGATCAGATCATCCCCGCCAGGTTTTTGAAAGCCACCACCCGCGAAGGATTTGGCAACAACTTATTCCGCGACTGGCGTTTTGACGGCGATGATAATCCGAAACCGGATTTTGTGCTCAACAACCCAAACTTCAGTGGTAAAATACTGGTTGCAGGCAAAAATTTCGGCTGCGGCAGTAGTCGCGAGCATGCTGCCTGGGCCATTGCCGATTATGGCTTTGACGCCGTAGTAAGCAGCTTTTTTGCCGATATATTTAAAGGCAACGCCTTAAACAATGGTCTGCTCCCGGTACAGGTAAGCGACGATTTTTTAAAGAAGATCTTCGAGGCCGTTTATGCCGATGAGCATGCTGTAGTGGAAATTGACCTGGTTGATCAGTTCATTAAAATTGTAGCCACAGGCGAACAGGAAACATTTGAGGTTAATCCCTACAAAAAAGCATGTATGACCAACGGCTATGATGATATTGACTACATCCTGAGTAAGAAGGAACTGATAAAGGAGTTTGAAGAATCTAAATAACTAGAAGTCATCCTGAACTTGTTTCAGGATCCCTCAGGACATGCCGGCATGCTTAGCAGCCTGTTATTTCAAATGAGATGCCGAAACAAGTTCGGCATGACATACATAAAAAGAACTAAATGGCACTTAAAAAACATATATTAGTAATACCCGGTGATGGTATCGGTACCGAAGTAACAACCTGGGGTAAAGCTGTACTGGAAGCAATTGGTCAAAAATTTGGCCATGAATTTACCTTCGACGAAGCCCTGATGGGTCACGCGGGTATTGAAGCAACCGGCAATCCACTGCCCGACGAAACTTTAGCTAAAGCAAAAGCCAGCGACGCCATTTTATTTGGTGCTATTGGTCACATTAAATATGATAATGACCCTTCGGCCAAAGTACGTCCTGAACAAGGTTTATTGAAAATACGTAAAGAGCTTGGGTTATATGCTAACCTGCGTCCTATCATGCTATTTGATGAACTGCTGGATGCATCGAGCCTGAAACCCGAAATATTGAAAGGGACTGACATCCTTTTCTTCCGGGAACTGACCGGTGATGTTTATTTCGGCGAGAAAAAACGCAGTGAAGACCGTAATACCGCGTCGGATCTGATGATCTATTCACGCTATGAAGTAGAGCGTATTGCCATCAAAGCTTATGAAGCAGCCCGTGTTCGTGGCAAAAGATTATGCTCTGTTGATAAGGCCAATGTATTGGAGTCTTCACGCCTATGGCGCGAGGTTGTTCAGGAGATAGCCAAGCAATACCCTGATGTTGAAACCGAGCACATGTTCATTGATAATGCAGCCATGCAGCTGGTTAAAAATCCTAAAAAGTTTGATGTGGTATTAACCGCCAATCTTTTTGGTGATATTTTAACCGATGAGGCATCGCAAATAGCGGGTTCGATGGGTATGCTGGCATCGGCATCTATTGGTGATGGAACAGGTTTCTTTGAGCCTATCCACGGTTCGGCACATGATATTGCCGGGCAGGACAAAGCCAATCCGCTGGCTTCTATATTATCAGTAGCCCTAATGCTGGAGATCAGCTTCGGATTAAAAGAAGAAGCAAAACTGATCACATCGGCTATCGATAAAGCGCTTAAACAAGGTTACCGCACCGGCGACATTGCCGATGCCAATACCGACAAAAGCAAAATTTTAGGCACTAAGGCCATGGGCCAAAAAGTGTTGGAATACTTATAGACCCCACCCAACCCTCCCCAAAGGAGAGGGCTTATAGTAGTGGAGTTATAACTTTTAAAATAAAAAGTCTCCCCCCTCGGGGGAGATTTAGAGGGGGTTAAATATGAAATGGAACGCTGATTTGTACGACCAAAAGCACGCCTTTGTATTTCAATACGGTGAGGATGTGCTGGAGTTACTGGATGTTAAACCCGGCGAATATATACTGGATCTGGGTTGCGGCACCGGCCATTTAACACAGCAAATTAAAGATAAAGGAGCCCGTGTAAAAGGCACAGACTTCTCGCCGGAGATGATTGAGCAGGCAAGGGCAAAGTACCCGGAAGTTGATTTCGCGGTAGAGAACGCTGCTGACTTTTTTACGGACGAAAAATATGACGCCGTATTTTCAAACGCGGCCCTGCACTGGGTGCTTGATGCCAATGGTGCTGCCCGCAGTGTGTATAACAGTTTAAAACATGGCGGTCGTTTTGTAGCAGAAATGGGCGGTAAAGGTAATGTGGCCCGCTTAATTGAGGCAACTCAACTGGTACTACAAAACCATGGCTACCATGTACAGGCCGATACTAAGATCTGGTATTTTCCATCCGTAGGCGAATATGCTACTAAGCTGGAAGAACATGGCTTCAGGGTAACCTACGCGGTTCATTACGACCGTAAAACACCGCTACAGGATGGCGATGAAGGTGTAGCAAAATGGGTTACCATGTTTGGCGCGCAATACCTGGAGAATATCCCTGAAGAGGAGAAAGCGGAGATATTAAAAGAAATCACCCACAAACTGGAACCCTACTACAACGAAAACGGCCAATGGTATGCCGATTATAAAAGGCTGCGGTTTGTGGCGATAAAGGAATAGATATGAGACGTGAGATTTGAGACTTTTCATCTTTCAAATTACACACAACAAGTAAATAAATAAAGAATTAACCGATGATAGGTACGAGTCTCAAATCTCATATCTAACATCTCAAATCTAAAAAAGATATGTTACACGATCCCAACCGCGTTTATGTTTTTGATACTACGCTTCGCGATGGCGAGCAGGTACCGGGTTGCCAGTTAACAACCCCCGAAAAAATTGAGATAGCAAAAGAACTGGAGCTGCTGGGCGTGGATATTATTGAAGCAGGTTTCCCGGTTTCAAGTCCGGGCGATTTCAACAGTGTTGTTGAAATTTCAAAAGCTGTAAAAGAACCTACTGTTTGCGCCTTAACCCGCGCCAACAAAGGCGATATTGACGCTGCTATCGAATCGTTAAAATACGCCAAACGGCCGCGTATCCACACGGGTATTGGTTCGTCTGATATGCATATCAAGCATAAATTCAACAGTACCCGCGAAGAAATTCTGGAGCGTGCTGTGGAAGCTGTAAAATATGCCAAACGTGCCGTAGAAGATATTGAGTTTTACGCCGAAGATGCCGGCAGGGCCGATGTAGAATACCTGGCCAAAATGGTTGAGGCTGTAATTGCCGCAGGTGCTACCGTAGTGAACATTCCGGATACCAACGGTTACTGCCTGCCTGATCAATATGGCGCCAAAATCAAGTTCCTGAAAGAGAATGTTAAAAATATCGACAAAGCCATTATTTCGGTGCATTGCCATAACGACCTGGGTTTGGCCACAGCTAACTCTATCGCCGGTTTGCAGAATGGTGCACGCCAGATAGAAGGTACCATCAACGGCATTGGCGAGCGTGCAGGTAATACTTCTATTGAGGAAGTCGTCATGATTCTGAAAACACATCAGGTGCTGGGTTTACATACACAGATAGACTCTAAAAGATTTTATGAGCTTAGCCAAATGATCCGTACACAAATGCGTATGCCGGTACAACCTAATAAAGCTATTGTAGGCGCCAACGCGTTCGCGCACAGTTCTGGTATACACCAGGATGGCTTTTTGAAAATGCGCGAAAATTATGAGATCATTCGCCCGGAGGATGTAGGTTTCCCAAGCGCAAGTATCGTACTAACCGCTCGCAGCGGCAGGCACGCACTTAAGTTCCATCTGGAGCGCCTGGGCATCAACCTAAGCAAAGAAGAACTGGCCGAAGCTTATAACAACTTTTTAACCCTTGCAGATGCTAAATTAGACATCAACGATAATGATCTGTTGAGCCTGGTAGCGCACAAGCTGGTAAAAAACTAATAATGGAAACTGATACGAAGAACCAGCTGGATTTTGAAGCCGCGCATGAACGCCTGAAAGGCGTAGTTAAGCGCACTCCGCTGGAATATAATGCCGGCCTTTCGGCAAAATACGAATGTGAGGTTTACCTCAAACGTGAAGACTTACAAGTTGTGCGCTCTTACAAATTGCGTGGCGCGTACAACATGATCAGTCAGCTAAGCGCCGAAGAGTTGAGTCGTGGTGTAGTTTGCGCCAGTGCGGGTAACCATGCGCAGGGTGTGGCATTCAGCTGCAATGCCTTAGGAACTAAGGGTGTAATTTTTATGCCTGAGATAACCCCAAAACAAAAAATTACCCAAACAGAAATGCATGGGCACGGCAACATCGAGATCGTTTTAACAGGCGATACTTTTGACGATTGCCTGCGCGAAGCATTAATCTATACAGAAGCCAATCAGATGACCTTCATCCCACCATTTGATCATTATCGCATTATTGAGGGCCAGGGAACTGTAGGTTTAGAAATACTGGAAGATCTGCCAGATCTGGAAGCCGTAATTATGCCCATCGGTGGTGGCGGTATGGCAGCTGGTACAAGCAGCTATTTAAGGCAGCACGTTCCTGGAGTTTACCTGATAGGGGTTGAGCCGGAAGGTGCACCATCTATGCTGAAAGCTTTTGAACATGGTGAACCGATCACACTACCGGAGATAGATCGTTTTGTTGATGGTGCAGCGGTAAAACGTGTAGGTACTTTAACCTATGAGATTTGCCGCGAGTTACTGGACGAAATGCTGTTGGTACCCGAAGGAAAAGTTTGTACCACCATACTCAAACTATATAACGAAGATGCCATTGTGGTTGAACCCGCAGGTGCTTTATCTGTTGCAGTGCTTGATGCTTGCAAGGACAAAATAAAAGGCAAAAAGGTAGTTTGTATAGTGAGCGGTGGCAATAATGATATCGCCCGTATGCAGGAGATCAAAGAGAAATCCTTACTGTATGAAGGTCTTAAACATTACTTCATTGTACGCTTTCCGCAGCGTCCGGGTGCTTTAAAGTTGTTTGTGACTAACGTATTAGGTCCGCATGATGATATTACCCGTTTTGAATTCATCAAGAAAAACGATAAAGAGAATGGCCCTGCCCTGGTAGGTATCGAGCTTCAATCAGCTGAAGATTATCCAGCTTTGTTAAAACGCATGTTAACCCATCGCTTTAATGTTATCGAGCTCAATAAGGATCGTACCTTGTTTGAGTACCTGGTGTAAAAAAATATCCATTTACAAAATATCAGCCCTGGCTTCACTGAAAGCCAGGGCTTTTTTATTTCCTCCAATAAACCTTTGTATAATATTAAGGTCTTACGCTAGATATTACTTGTATTATAATAATAAAAGCAACCTTATTATCTTATTTTCGCACCAAATTTCTACATGAAAAAATCTACATTTCTTTATTCCCTTCTCCTTTTATCCGCATTTACCTCTTGTCAAAAAGACCATCCCGTTAAAGTAGATACTACCGGAAACAAGCCTCCTGTAATTGCTGCTGTGCACGATTCGGTTTCGTATACGGTTGATGGTAAAACATACATGGCTAATTCTTATAGTGCTTACAGTTCAGGCACCGAACAGGTTAATCAAAAAGTTATTTTTCCTGACAGCAAGAACTTATCCAATTATGAATTGGTTGGTAATCCCGATTCTGTATTATATTTCCAGCGAAATACGATTTCATCTGATGGTGCGAGCCTTCAGGTACTCTTTTTAAAAAAATACCCTAAATGGCATAAAAACGATGGTATAATTTACTTCCCGGCATTAAAAGACCTGCTTACGCAATTTACCATCGGCAAATATCCATATGCAGAAGATTTTGAGCGGGAAAACTCAGAGAATGGTATAGCCATGGTTATTTCGGCCAATGGCAGAAGTTATGCATCTTATTCTCCTTTTGATTTGAGCAGACCAACCCAACTCAAACCTGGGTTTCAAAAAAATTCCACATTTGAGATCATCAGTTTTACCCGGGTTACATCCGGCGGCTACAACCTTGAAGCCAAGTTCAGTGCAGTTGTAGTGGATGGATTTACAGAGGAACAGAAAAAATTAGAAAACGGCTATTTACGCTTGTATTTCACGCCATTTGTAGCAGCTGAATAATAAAGAAACCGAAGAATGTCATTCAACTTCAGAGTCCCCGGATTTAACACTTAGGAACGCCCCCTCTATCATGTCATTGCGAGCGATAGCGTGGCAATCTCATAGCTATTTTTTACCAATAAGAACGCGAGGAGATTGCTTCGTGCCTCGCAATGACATATTTTTTATAAAAAATGGCAAATTAGCCCTATTTATGGTTGGTTTTAATACTCCAACCACTTCCCTACCCTTACCGCAACTTTATCGCCCTCAGCATATTTCCCAGGCTCTTCATTCACTATGCGTAATGAAACACCCTTCTGTTCCAGTATCAGGTCTTCATAAAAACCTTTAAAAAGCACCTGTTTTACAGTCCAGCCTTTATTGGGTGTGATCACCTTTGTTTTGATCCATTCCGGATATATAACAGCGTGTTCTTTTTTAATATCCACTCCACAAAGTTTGGCTTCGGGGGCTGTAAGTACATTGCAATTGCTCAGTAATTGCGCGGTATACAGATTCTTTGGCGACTGGTATAAAGTTTTAGGATGTCCATGCTCGATGATCTCTCCATTTTGCAGCACGATCAATTCATCAGCCATAGAGAGCACTTCGGCCGGGTCATGCGATACCATGATCACTGTAAGTCCGGTTTCTTTTACTATCTGCCTGATATCGCGCTGCAAGCCTTCCCGGAATGAAGTATCTACCTGGTTAAATGGTTCATCCAGCAACAAAACCTGCGGACGGGTAATAATAGCCCGTGCAATGGCTACACGCTGCTTTTCACCACCGCTCAGATCAGCCACACGCCTTTCGGCCATGTGTAACATGTTCAATTGCTTGAGTACCTGCTCTGTTTTTTGTTGTTTGGCGGCCAGGTCGGTTGCAGGCAGCATAGCGGCTACGTTATCCCACACTTTGGCAAACAGATTCAGATCGTCGGTATGCTGGGTAACCATTTTCATGGCATCATGCCCTGGGATCAGTTTTTCTTCGGGCCCCCAAATACGGTCGCCTTTAAATTGTACCTCCCCGGTATCAGGTGATAATAAGCCATAAAGCAGTTTCAGTAAAGTACTTTTCCCGCTGCCGCTTTCACCAATAATAGCCGTTATTTTACCGGGCTGCACCACCATGTTGGTTGGTTTTACACCCGAAAGTTGTTTACCAGGATATATTTTACTTACCGCAATAGCCTGCAAAAAAGGAGTATCTGACATGAAAGGCAAAGATACAAAATTGTCTGAATCACAGTTTCTGTCCGAACCATGATTTACCGGATTAACGGATTAACATGATTTTTTTGACATGATCTTATCAAGGTAATCCCTAAATCAGATGAATCATGGTTCAGACTAAAAACCCAATGTTAACCCAAACGAGAAATTCCTCAATCCGTTTTGTGCAGGGCTGTTCTCAAACATATCGCTAAAGTAATATTTGGCATAAATACCCATCAGGCCATAACCTACACGTACAAAGGCACCTTTGCGCAATTTGGTAAAATGATAGTCGTCATTAAATTTCTGTTTGCCGTTCTCTTCGCTTATTTGTTTTACACGGCCATTCAGCAATACGCCAATTTCGGGGCCGGCAACTACACGGAAGTAATTGCCTCTTTCATCCTCATGGCTACGGTAGTAAAACGACAGCGGAATCCGCAAATAACTTGACGAAAAGCGGTTCTTGCTATAATGGATATCATCCTCGGTATAAGTTAAAACCGGGGTGTTCCGTTGTATGGTGATATCCCTGCGTAAGCGGATCAATGTCCAGTCGAACCCACCCGAAACGTATATTTTAAAGGCACTGTTAAAACGATAGCCAAACTGTACCACATCGAACCCAAAATTGCTGGTTTTCCATTGACGGTAACTCAAAAACTGGTTATTGGGTGATAAGGTAAAGCTACCATGATCAATCAGCGTAGCCAAACCCAAATCGATACGGGAAAACGTTACCCCGAACGAAAAGCCCGGCGCCTTGTGCACATGATAGGCGGTATCCGGTTGGTTGACCGAAACAGCCGGCGCGTCATCCCCCACACCTAATTTTACCCGCACTCGTTTCCTATGAACGCTATCAACGGAAGTATGAGTTGAATCGGAAGTGGTTTGCGCAAAGCTTGTGCTTACTACAATGCATATGATGATGGTAAAAATTAAGCGTTTCATATATAATGGTAAATATATTATTTTTCTTTCTTCACTTTAATAATACCCAGGTTAATGCCGGTAATAGTAGCGTCATCCTCGTCGGTATTGGAAAATTCAATAAATTTGTCCTTGCGCTTATCCACTGCTGCTATCACCACGTTAAACACATCGCCCATACTACGGATACGATGTTTTTTAACCGGGGCTTTAACTGGTTTTATAGTCAAAGCTGCCAGCTGCGATTTGCTCTCCAACAAACTCAGGTCATGTATCGCTGGTTTTACTGATATTTCGTCTCCCGTATGATCAGGTATAACCGCGCTGGCCAAATCATCTCCACGGGATGTTAAAACAGCTTGTGGCTCATTATTTATCTTTGCCAATCCTTCTTGCTGTACTCTTAATTTTTTAGTCTTATCTGCCTTATTGTTCAGCCTTTCAAGCTTCACAGCCGCCAGATGGTTAGTTGGGGCTATAACTGCCTTGGTTACTTTTTTGTTTTGCTGTTGGTCAGCTAATACAACAGGAATTGTTTTAGTGACCGGAGATGTTTGTTTAACTATCCTGTTAGCTAATGGATCCTGCTTGTTTACCCTAACCTGTTTTGGCATAAACAGCACACCTATAGTAAGCGCTAAAACAATACCTGCCGCGATACTCCAAAAAGACACCAGCGATCTTTTGCGTTTGCCGGCATCCAGCTCAGCGGCTATGCCTGTCCATACATGGGCCGATGGCTGCATTTCCAATTCATCAAGCGACGACCGGAACAGTTCATCTAATTCATTACCCTGCATATCCATAACTTTTACCCTCCATTTTTGCAATTTGTTCTTTTAATATAGTCCGCGCTCTTGATAGTTGTGATTTGGAAGCCCCTTCGCTGATACCCATCATCTCCGCTATTTCTTTGTGCGAATAGCCTTCCAGCGCATAAAGGTTAAATACCATGCGATAGCCCGGCGCCAGCTGCTGTATCAGGCCCAACAATACCTGTGCATCTAAATTTGATGCTGCCAGTGGGTTTACCGATAGCTCATTTCCCACATCATCCGTATTAAGCACCTGCAGCATTTTATGATGTTTACGATAATATTCAATAGAGCTGTGCACCATAATGCACCTTACCCAGCCTTCAAATGAACCGTCGCCCCGAAAGTCTGCTGCTTTTTGAAACACCCTGATAAATCCGTTCTGCAGCATATCCTCGGCTTCCATCCTGTCGGTAGCATAACGCATGCACACCGCCAGCATTTTGGCCGCGAATTGTTTATATAACAACTCCTGTGCTTTGCGTTCGCCCGCTTTGCAGCGGTCTATCAATTGTTGAATGGTAAATTGGGGTTCCAAAAACATCATTTATAGCATTAAGATGTAATGCCTTGGTAATTGGTTGCATGGTATCGAAAATATATTTATAGTATATTTTTTAACCTCCTTTAAACTATCTTTAATTTATAATGAAAAGATCACTTATCACATTAGCATTTATTATATGCTGCCTTCAATTGCTTGCCCAACCTGCCGAATATTATACCCTGCTTAAACCCGACCGCGTTTTCGACGGCGAACAGATGCACCCGGGCTGGTGGGTGCTGGTAAAAGGCAATCATATTGAAGCGGTGGGTGATGCTTCGCAGATAAAAGCTCCGGAAGGTGCCCGTATCATCGAGTTGAAGGGCACTACCCTGATGCCCGGTCTGATCGAAGGACATTCGCACCTTTTCCTGCATCCCTATAACGAAACCAGCTGGAACGAGCAGGTACTCACCGAAAGCAGGGCCGAACGCATAGCCCGGGCAACCGTAAACGCCTGGGAAACCCTCATAGCAGGTTTTACCACTGTACGCGACCTGGGTACTGAAGGCGCTGCCTATGATGATGTAGGTTTAAAAACAGCCATCAATAAGCATGTGATATCCGGCCCGCGCATGTTGGTGGCTACCCGTGCCATTGTGGCTACAGGCAGCTACGGTCCTAAAAATGAGGTACCCGAAAATATGATTACCAAAGGGGCTGAGGAATCCGACGGAGTGGATGGTATTACCCATGCGGTGCGGTCACAAATTGGGCATGGTGCCGATCTGGTTAAAATATATGTAGATTATCGCTGGGGACCGAATGAAACACCCGCACCTACTTTTACCGAAGATGAATTGAAAGTAGCCGTACAGGTTGCTAAAAGCAGCGGACGTATGGTTGCCGTACACTCAGGTACAGAAGAAGGGATGCGCCGGGCCATCGCCGCTAGCGTTACCACTATTGAGCATGGCGACGGCGGTACACCGGAGCTATTTAAATTAATGAAAGAGAAAGGCATAGCGTTATGCCCAACATTGGCTGCTACCGAGGCTATAGCCAGTTATAAAGGCTGGAGAAAAGATATTGATCCGCAAACGACCGGCATCAAGCAAAAACATTACATATTTACCGAGGCTATGAAAGCCGGTGTAATCATTTGTATGGGCGGCGATGTAGGCGTGTTCCCGCATGGTGATAATTCCCGCGAAATGATACTGATGGCGGAGTACGGCATGAAACCGATCGACGTTTTGCGTTCTGCTACTTCTGTAAATGCTTCGGTTTTTAAATTGAGCAACCTGGGTAATATTAAAGCGGGCTACTTAGCCGATATGGTTGCGGTAACCGGTAACCCGGTTGAGGATATGAAGGTTTTAAAACAGGTAAAACTGGTGATGAAGGATGGGATTGTAGTGAAGGAATGATCTCAATCAAGGTCATGCCGAATTTATTTCGGCATCCCACAAGCAAGGTTTACAACGTACTGGTTAAATGTCCTGTGGGATGCTGAAACAAGTTCAGCATGACGAGGGGGATTTTATTGCTTCTTCATCCTGTAGCGCTTGTATATTTTCACGGCGATCATCAGGATCATGGCTAAGGCAACAAGGCCTACTACGCCAAAGATCCAGTTGAGAGCACTTTTAAGCACTACCAGGAAAACGATGGCAAACAGCAATAAAGTGGCCAGTTCATTCCACAAGCGTAACTGAGTCGATGTCCACTTAAATACGCCATTGGCCATCTGCTTGATCTTATTCTGGCACATATGGTGATATACACCCAATACCACCACAAAAGTAAGCTTCAGGTGCATCCAGCCAAAATGAAGCCAGCCGGGTTGCATTATTAACATGGTAATACCAGCGGCCACAGTAAGGATCATGGAAGGAATGGTAATGATATTCCACAGCTTACGCTCCATAATGGTAAACTGATCTGATAATATCTTACGATCAGGCTCCGGTTTTTCCTGGGCCTCGGTATGGTAAATAAACAGGCGCACTATATAAAATAGCCCGGCCATATAACAAACCACAAAAATGATGTGTATGGCTTTAACGTAATTGTACATAGGTAGTTATATTTAATTACGGATTAACAAACACGAACTTAAGGGGAATTATTAAAATTTCCCTGATTCCATTTATCCATTAAGCAAATAGGTGATATTCGCCTATTACTGTTAGTTCCTGTACTCCTTAATCACCTCTACCGCGTACTTCACGTTATCAAACGGGATATCGGGCATAATACCATGACCAAGGTTAAAGATGAAACCATTCTCGTCCTTCATCCTATCGAACAGGCGGTAAATCCGTTCTTTGATCACCTTTTTATCGGCATATAAAATATGCGGATCGAGGTTACCCTGTACGGCAATACCTGCAGGTAAACGTTTTTTGATATCCAGCAGATCAACGTTCCAGTCAATCGAGATCACATCCGGTTTGGCTTCGGCCATCAACGGCGCAAATACCGAACTGCCTTTGCAGAAAGATATCACCGGGATATCCTTACGGTTCAGCTTGCTGATGATCTCGGCAATATAACGGTGACTAAATTCTTTATAATCATCCCAAGCCAGCGCTTGTGCCCAGCTGTCAAATATCTGCACAGCATTTACACCGGCAGCTATCTGCATGTTCAGGTAATCGGCGGTAACGGTAGCTATTTTTGATAACAGCTGATGAGCCAGTTCGGGCTCATTATGCAGCATCAGTTTGGTGAGTTTAAAATCTTTGGTCGATCCGCCTTCTACCAGGTAGCTCATTACGGTAAACGGGGCGCCGGCAAAACCAATAAGCGGGATACGGCCGTTTAAACGCTGTTGTATCACTTTAATAGCATCGGCAACATATTGCAGTTTATGCGTTACATCGGTTTGCAGGTTATCCACATCGGCCCGTGTACGTACCGGGTTGGCAAACTTGGGTCCAACGCCATTGGTAAAGCTCAGATCGCCACCCATGGCTTCGCCGGTAACCAATATGTCCGAAAACAGGATGGCTCCATCAATACCCAACAGATCAACCGGTAACATGGTAACATCAGCAGCCAGTTCTGGGGTTTTGCACATTTCCAGGAACGAATACTTGTTTTTGATATCCCAGTATTCTTTCATGAAACGACCAGCCTGGCGCATCATCCACACCGGCGGGCGTTCTGTTTTTTCGGAAAAAGCTGCTTTTATTAATAACGAATCTATCATATTTTTGGAAGAGGCAAGAAATAAGAGTCAAGAATCAAGATTTTGTTGCTTTGTATTTTGTCTTATGTCTTGATTCTTATCTCTTGCCTCTGTATTAGTGTTTTTTCAATTCCTGATGAAGGCGGTTAATTACCTCCTTCATTTTGGCTGTCATTTTATCTGTATGTTTTTCGGCTAATCCTAAATAAGCTTTGGCTTTATCAAAATTACCAAACCTGATGTTGAGATTAGCTACGGTAACCAACGCAGCCACGTGATCATTCAGCGTATGCAGCGGGTATTGTGCGGCCAGCTCATAATGCTGTTCAGCGGCTTCAAATTCCTGCCGCTGGATACAAACACCACCGTATATGTATTCATAAAACCCACGGCGCTTTTTGCTTAACCATTTGGGGTTACTGATCTCTTTTAACGATGCTTCGGTTTTTACATAGTCCTTGGCATGAAAATACTTGGCCGCTACTACCAGGGTACCTTGTTTAAAGTAATCCCAAATGAGCAGCAAGATCATCATTACCGCTACTGCTGCCAGTTCATAAATGCGCAGGTACAGTAACAGGCCTAACGATAACAGGAAAATAAATGCTATAAATAAACGTACCCTGTTACTGAACATTAATGCTGATTATCGGTAAACTTATAACCTACACCACGGATAGAGTGAAAATAAACCGGGTTTTTAGGATCTGGTTCAAAATACTTACGGAAGGTTAGGATAAAGTTATCAATGGTACGGGTGGATGGATATACATCATAGTTCCAAACCGTTTCCAGAATCTGTTCGCGCGATACAGCATCATTTCTGCGTTCAATAAGCAGTTTAAGCAGCATGGTTTCTTTTTTGGTAAGCGCGGTGATCGAGCCATCGGCATTTACTAGTTCAAAAGAGTTAAAATGGATGGTTTTATCACCAATTTTATAGCTGTTAAACTCTTTCAGATCCTCACCTTTCAGGCTGCGTTTTACCAGGTTGTTCACCCTTAAAATCAGCTCTTCCAGGTTAAATGGTTTAGTCAGATAATCATCGGCGCCTTTTTTAAGACCCGCTATTTTGTCCTCATTAGTGTTTTTAGCGGTTAAAAACATAATAGGCACTTCAGTATTTTCAAGCCTGATAGTTTCGGCTACAACAAAGCCGTCAATCTCGGGCATCATTACGTCTAATATCACCAGGTTAAAACGCTCTTCCTTAAACAACTGTAAAGCCTTTTTACCATTTTTAGCTGTAGAAACTTTATATCCTTCCAGCTCAAGGTTAAGTTTGATGGCTTCCAACAAATGTTCTTCGTCTTCAGCTAATAAAATTCTTTTCTTGTTAGGCATGTTATTTTTTTAAATTTAGGTTAATCCAAATACTACTTCAAAAACACTGCCCGCCGGACGGTTATCCCGTACTTTAATGCTGGCCTGGTGTTTATCAAGCACTTCTTTTACAATATAAAGCCCCAGTCCGGTACCCTTGGTATTACGGGTATCCTCGCTGCCTACACGGTAAAACTTATCGAAAATACGTGTTTTTTCGTTATCGGCTATACCAATGCCCTGGTCGGCCACTTCCAGGTAAACCTTATCGTCTTTAGAAAACAATTTTACCGCCACTGCCGAGCAGGGACTGGAATATTTAACCGCGTTCTCGATAAGGTTAGTTACCACCGATGTCAGCGCGAACTTATCGCCGGTGATCTCTATCTTGGGTTCTATTTCGGCATCAATGATCTGCTGATTGCAATCGCATTTGGTGATCTGCAAACGGTTCACAATACTATCCACCAAAACCGAAAGGTTAAAACTGTTTTTGGGGAAGGTGTATGACCGGTTATCGATTTTTGATGCCAGCAGCATATTCTCTACCATATCATCCAAGCGTTCCACATCCAGTAATGATTTGCTCACAAAATCAAGCAGCTGTTCTTTGGTTAAAGAGCGCTTCTGAATGGTTTGCAGCAATATTTTAATAGAGGCTAAAGGCGATTTAAGCTCATGCGTAACCGAAAGCAAAAAATTCCTTTTCTGCTCTTGCAGCTTACGCTCTTTGTTGATCGACGCGTGCAGGCTATAAGCCCCTACCACTAATATCAATATGAACATCGAGCCTTCGCCCAGGATCATCCCGATGCGTTGCGGCTGTAATTTCATCAGCATATACCCCCACCAAACCAGTTCGGAAACGGCGTATATGATGAGCGCATAGAAAATAATAAATGGCTTCTTCATTGTTATAACCCCCTCTAAATCTCCCCCGAAAGGGGAGACTTTATTTTATTTTTTAATACTAAATGACACCTTTCTTTAAAGCCCTCTCCTTTGGGAGGGTTTGGGTGGGGTGCTATTTTCCGTTAAATACCAGGTCAAGACTATCAAAGATAGCACGTTTAGCTTTCTCCAGGTCTATTTTTGTATGTGCCGATGATATAAAGCCCACTTCATAACCTGATGGCCCCAGGTAAATACCCCGGTTAATCAGTTCGCGGTGGAATTTCTTGAATTTTTCCATACTGGAGGCATCAATATCTTCGGCTTTACGAATATACTCTTTATCTGTAAAAGCAAACCAGAATATGGAGCCGATGCCAAACACCTTAAACTTATAGTTACGTGCTGTGGCAAAGCGTTGTACCGCATCGCGGAACTCCTCTGTCTTGTTGTTCAAATCGCGATAGAAACCCATTTTCAACAATTCGCTCAATTGGGCAATACCTGCGGCCATAGCCACCGGGTTGCCTGATAATGTACCAGCCTGATAGACCGGCCCTTCGGGCGATATATTAGCCATGATAGCTGCTGATGATCCGTAAGCGCCAACAGGCATACCCCCACCGATGATCTTACCATAGGTAATGATATCCGGCTTAATACCATAATGACCAGATGCACCTTCAAACCCGATCCTGAAGCCTGATATTACTTCATCAAATATCAGCAGGGTTCCGTTTTGGGTACATATATCACGCAAAAACTGCAGGTATTCTTTTTCCTGTAGCAGCAAACCATTGTTGGCCGGTATAGGCTCAATAATAATGGCGGCAATCTGGTCTTTAAAATCTTCAAAAGCTTTGGTTAAAGCTTCCTTATCGTTCAGGGATACAACGATGGTTTCGTCGGCAAAAGCTTTGGGAACACCTGCTGATGAGGTTTCGCCAAAAGTTACCAGTCCCGAACCCGCTTTTACCAGCAAGGCATCTACGTGACCATGATAACAGCCTTCGAACTTCAATATTTTGTCGCGTTTGGTATAACCGCGGGCCAGGCGAATAGCCGACATAACGGCCTCAGTACCGGAGCTTACAAAACGCAGTTTTTCAATCAGTTTATTATTTTTCAGGATCAGCTCAGCCAGTTCATTTTCCAAAGCGGTTGGCGCTCCGAACGACATGCCATTTTGCATTACTTCGGTCACTTTTTCCCTAACCTTCGTGTTGTTATGTCCTAAAATGAGCGGGCCCCATGAGCAGCAAAAATCCACAAATTCGTTACCATCGGCATCCCAGATATGGCTGCCATCGCCTTTTTGTATAAACAAAGGCGTACCATAAACAGATTTGAACGCCCTTACCGGTGAATTTACACCACCCGGAAAATAGGTTTTCGCTTTCGCGTATAACTCCGCAGACTTTTCCCTGCTGATATCAGGCTTGCCTGTAGTATTTAAAGGCTCATTAGCCTCACCCGAAAACATTTTCTTTATTGAATCTAACATGTTTCTTTTAATCTCTAAATGCTAATCTTTAAATTCTAAAACTCAAAGATCCATTATTGATAAACTCTAATTAATTTTTTTAGGATTTAGAAATTAGAGTTTAGAATTTCTTTTCTAAAGCCATTTATTCTCCAAAACCTCTTTGGCGTGATAGGTTAGTATCGCGGTAGCGCCTGCCCTGCGGATGCTGGTAAGCACCTCGGTAATGGCGCGCTGCTCATTCAACCAGCCTTTTTGTATGGCCGCTTTGATCATCGCGTATTCGCCGCTTACGTTGTAGGCCGCTACCGGCAATTCGGTATTATCTTTTATCAGTTTAATCACATCCAGGTAAGGCAATGCCGGTTTTACCATTAAAAAGTCGGCGCCTTCCAGTTCGTCCAAATTAGCCTCTATCAACGCTTCTCGTTGGTTGGCCGGGTTCATCTGGTATGTTTTTTTATCGCCAAACTTGGGAGCCGAATTTAAGGCATCCCTGAACGGGCCATAAAAAGCGCTGGCATACTTGGCTGAGTATGACATGATAGAAACGTTTGTAAAGCCGTTTTCGTCCAATACATTACGAATATATCCTACGCGACCGTCCATCATGTCAGACGGGGCGATGATATCAGCACCGCATTGGGCGTGGGCCAGGGCCATTTTGCCCAATACATCCAGCGTTTCGTCATTCAGGATCACACCATCTTTTACAATACCATCGTGGCCATCGCTGCTGTAGGGATCCATCGCTACATCGGTAACCACACAAGCCTCCGGGAAGTTCTTTTTAACTTCACGTATGGCCCGCAGGTACAAACTATCATCACGATAGCTTTCAGTAGCCAGAGGGTCTTTTAAAGAGTCCTCGATATTGGGGAACAGATCAAAAGAGTTTAATCCCAATTTCAGGCAGCTTTCAATTTCGCGCAGTAAATTATCAACAGAGTAGCGATAAATGCCGGGCATGGAAGCTACCTCTGTTTTTTGAAACGTACCATCCACAATAAACAGTGGGAATATCAGGTTAGCCGCGCTAACGTGTGTTTCCTGCACCATTTGGCGTATCACTTCACTTTTCCGGTTTCTACGTGGTCTTTGTAACATATTTTCAGTCCATGGACCATAGTCGATAGTCCATGGCTCTTTTCATCATCATTTAAAGTCTATGGACTATCGACCATCGACTATGGACTTGTTAAAGTCCAAACACAGCCTCGGCCAGCCCGACTTCGTCGGGTGAGTACGGCAGGGTATATTTTACACCCATTTCATCAAATTTTTTCCCGGTTGATTTACCAATGGCTACCACCTTTTGGTATGGATCCAACAGGTTATCGGCAAAATAAGCCTCTACGTTGGATGGACTGGTAAACACCATCACATTAGCGCCGCTGGTTTCTACTTCTTCTTCCAGTACGGTTTCATATACCGGCAGATCAATAATCTTGGTATCGGCAGATAATCCCTGCTGTATGCTCCTCATCGGACTTTCGGCACCAGGGAACAACACGATCTTGCCGTTTGCCAGCTTGGCAAATTCTTCGGCTACTTCGGCGGTATCGGTACCTTCGCCCACATAATCGGTAAAGTACCCTTTGCGGCGCAGCATCTCTTCGCTGCCGCTGCCCATTACGCCAAACTTTACCTTTTTAGGAAACAACGGGTTTAGCTGGAAAAAGTAATCCACCGCGTTTTTACTGGAGAAAAATACCCAGTCGATATTTTTTAATATATAGGAATCAAACTTGGTTATCACCGGTACAGTACGGATAAGCGAACGCGCTTCTACCTCGATACCTAAATGTTCCATCGCTTTCTTAAAGTAGCTATGCTCAGTCAGTTCGCGGGATATAAATACCTTCGATGGGTGTTTGCGGTCTTTAGCAAATTTAGCCACAACCTTTGCGGCCAGGCCTTCAGTAGTGGGCGACTCCAAAAATAATCTGTCTGGAAATTCATCCCCTTCATCAGCTTTAGAGGTAAATACCTGGAACATCCCTTCATCGCGCCTGCAATAACAGCCTAATGGCAGGTGACAGCCACCGCCAAACATTTTCAGTACAGTACGTTCCACAGCCAGTTCTTCGGCCACATCGGGGTGGTGCAGGGTTTGCAGTATATCAAAAACTTCCTGGTTGCTTTCGCGGATCTGGATAGCCAGTGCTCCCTGTGCCGGAGCGGGTATCAGCTCCACCGGGGTAATTTCCTCTACGTGAAACTCGCTCAGGTCTAAACCTAAACGCACTACCCCTGCTTTGGCTATCATAATAGCATCGTATTTTTCATCGCGCAGTTTGCCTATTCGGGTAGGCACGTTACCGCGCAGATCTTCTATCTCCAGGTCGGGGCGATGTGCCAACAGCTGTGCTTTGCGCCTGTTGGATGATGTACCCACAATAGCGCCGTATTTTACCGATAGCTTTTGATGCACATCCACACAATCTTTCAAGATCAACAACAGCTCAGAGGGGTCTTCCCTTTCTGAAACTGCTGCGATGATGAGTCCCGGAGGGTTTTCGGTTGGCAGGTCCTTGTGCGAGTGTACCGCGATATCAATGGTACCGGCCAATAATTCTTCTTCTAATTCCTTGGTGAAAAATCCTTTTCCTTCTAACTTATCAAAGCTCAGGTTTAGTATACGGTCGCCCTGGGTTTTTATGATCTTCAGTTCGGCATTTACGTTAATGGCTGCAAGGCTGTCTTTTACAAAATTAGCCTGCCATAGTGCCAATTCACTGCCGCGGGTTCCTATTATCAGTGTTCTGTCCAAAAGAATGATTTTTTACGGTGCAAATTTAATTTTTTATAGGCATGAATTTAACATTAATTCATGTTATGAAAGTAGGCTGACTAATAATTGTTAATTATTGAATTAATGACTTAGTGAATTAGTGTTTTTTTTCAAAAGATAAGCTGTCAAGGGCTTAGTAAATATGGGTATAAAGACATTAAACATTATCGGGCGTTGCCTTCGGCCCGGGCTATCCGCTCATACGCCTGCAGGCATTAGGCGTGGGGCCGGTATCCGCTGCTATCCCTAACGCGGTCAATGCGAACAGATAACCGCGGTTTCCCTGCACACCCGTAAATGACTAAAACGAATAACAAATACAAAACATAACATCCTTATATTTAGGTAGATGAAATCTACCTACGCCTGTTTTACGATCCTAATGTTTGCCCTGGTTTTTACCACATGTAAGAAGGACAAGCCGGTTAAAACGCCCGATCCCCCTGTTACACCTGTGACTCCTGTTACCCCAAAAGTCTTCAACCTGAAAAAGGTTTACCAAACCAACCTTGCCGAGGGGTACAAAAGCGATTCGATATTTTACACTTATGATGCCCAAAACAAACTCACTCACATTAGCCATACCGCTTACCAGTTCCCAGCCCAAACAAACGTTGATTTCACTTATAATGGCAATCATATCATTGCTGAAGTGTTTGACGACGGCCAAAATTACCAGTATACCGAAAACTATCATTACAACGCGCAGGGGCAGGTAACTTACATTGACCATATCAACAAATACGCCTACTTGCCCGTTGGCACCAAAGTACCCAATACCGAAATTGAGCATACGGATACCTTTACCTATGACGTCAACGGCAGAATCACCCTTATAGACAAGTATTACCTACCGCCCATAAATACCCATTATAAAACCACATATGAGTATGATGCGCAGGGATTACCGGCAAAATCAGTTATTTCCAGCAGTCAGGATACTTCAAACTACACCTACGTATTGTTCACAAAATTTACAGATAAGATTGATTTCAACGCCCAGGCGCTTTCTTATTTTCTCGACTTTAATATGCACCCCCTCGTGCTGGCACAATTGGGCAGGCTGCCCATATCAATGCGGCTGTATTATAGCAACGATAGCGTTTACCACGCGGGCTGGGAGTATGTTTTTACTGTCACCGAAACCAGGGTCGGCCATGTTCATTTAACAACCGTACCTACACCTAATCGGCCTTTCATTTTTGATTATGAACTGAGTTACTAAGCTTTTTAATTAATGATTTAGTGAATTATTGATTTTTCTCAAAAGGTAAGCTGGGGAAGAACGTATATTGTTTGAACCTTGATTTTTAGGATCACCAAGATTTCTTTTATTTTCCCTTTCCCCGTCAGCAGAACAGCTTCGGATGAAAGCGGGCAGAACAATGGTGGCCTGTGCGGCTGTAAGGGCATTAGCAAACCTTGCCGAAGCGTGAGAAATTGAGCGAACGAAGTGGAGGTAAGGTTTAGCAGCCCGTGGTTCTGGCTGCTTTGCAGGGTAATGGCCGGGAGCGCAAAGAAGCATTTCTGGTGACTTGATCTTTTGGTTACTTTTGTATCAAGACAAAAGTAACAGCCTTAGCGGCAATTGAGCGCTCTACGACTAAATGAGGAGATTGCCACGCTACGCTCCTTTAGATTAGCATAATTATTATATTGGACTATTTGATTGAGCAAGAAGCAGGGTAAACTAAGCTTCGCTCC
>NZ_FNJV01000001.1 GCF_900103125.1 Mucilaginibacter sp. OK268
GCAGCCACCGCTACCGAGGCTTGTTGCTGGGTACCATAAACGCTTACCGGCAGCTTCTCGTACCGGGTCTCTTCCAATAAATTTAATCGGGCCATAATTTTCTAAGAACCTGTGTTATAGTTATATGATGAATAAAAAAAGTCACTATACAAAAAACCCCCGCCGAAACGAGGATTTTTATCAAACCAATTAACAAAACCTTTTAAACCTCACCGACATGAGGCTAAAGTAAATTCCGTTGAATAACATGCTGTACATTATTGTTACAAACTTAATAAAACTAATTTTTAATTTCAAACACTTTTTAAATTTTTTTAATAAGTAAAATTCATTTTATCAAATTATTAAATAATCGTCTGCGGGGCTTAAGTTTGGTTTAAAAATATTTTGATGTAGAGAGGCATACTTGCGTCTCCCACAAGACAAGCCGCTTTGCAAAACGTTTAACCGACTTAATTAATGTGCATGCGGGAGACGCAAGTATGCGTCTCTACATTTAAAAACAATGGAATTTAAGCAGCCTTTAGGGGGTAAAATAAAAAAGAGCTCCTGATGGGCAGGAACTCTAATTAACCAATTATAAAACATAAATATGAGAGAAGAGAGATGCAGGGGAGGGAGTCGAACCCATCCGTTTGCTGCCGAACCAGCACCTGCTTTTGAGTTATATGAAATGAACCACCATTTATAAACCTTCTGTTGCAAATATAATATTTAATCTATTAAATCTATGTATTTAGTAGATTAAATTGTAATTATTTTTCATTTATAATATTTCGCATTAACTTAATACACGTACAAAGGCAGCGCGCCTGCCTTTATAATAATATTTAAATTTTATTAATGCGTTTTGCGCCGGGGCAAGCTTACCTGTGCGTGCTAAATAACCGAATAATAAAAGTATAAGCATCTGATTATTTAACTAGGCCGGCAAATTTCTGATAAAACACAGTAGGGCTGTTGGCATCTTTCGGCGCATATTTACCTGCAATAATAGGTACATAGATCACACGGCGGCGGCTGGCTTCGCCAATGACTGATGATTGCGCTACCCGGTGCCATAACCGGCCGTCATGGATGGTGAGGTCTCCGGCTTCTGGTGTAATGGCCAGCTCATTCTCGTCGGCATCGTGATCCAGGAAATATTTCTTTTTAAAAAGCATTTGATAAAGTCCTTGTTTATGAGTTCCGGGCAATATCCTTAATCCGCCATTTTCTGGTTTCAGGGTACTCAGGTGGATGCCTACATTTAGCATGGGGTTTAACTTTTGTCCATGGAAAATATCGCGCAGGCCATCCGTATGCCAGCCCATTTTGGTAAAGCTGCTTTGCTCGCTGTTTACGTAATGATTCAATACCATCCCATCTTTTTCATCAGTCCCAAACCTGGCATCGGGGCCAATAATATCAAGTAAAGTATTAAAACGGGGATCCTGTATAAATTCTGAAAACACAGGGTGGTGCTGGTTGATGAAAGCGAAACGCTGTACAATGGTATCACCATTCAGATCCTTACCATATTTTATAGGTACACCATTAACTTTGGCTACTTCGTTTTTTATCCATTGCTCCTGCACCTGCTCAGATGCCCTGGTGATGAGCTGCACGGTTTCGGGGTTAATGAAATTTTTGAAATGAATAAAACCATGCTCATTAAAAAAGGTGTGTTGTTCGGTGGTAAGCTTATCGCCTAAAAGAAATTTTTTATATACGGTACTCATGTTGAAATTATAAATAGTAAAAAATGATGTAGAAACCCCGGCTATGTGATAGCAGGTAATTGTATTGTAGTATGCAGCGAGGTGAAAAAGATCAACAACAACAAACCATTACCTTCTTGGGGAAAGGCATTCGCATGTAACATGCATTGGTTATATGTGAATTTTGTGTTGTCAATTATTTAATATATAATGTCTATAGATTTAATAGACATTGCAAATGTAGCAAGTGATCTGGAAAAAACAAATAATTATGAAAATATTTTTTGAAATAGGCTAATTGGGTGTAGTTCAAGCTGCCGTACGGTGTCGGCTCACCTTATCATCGCTGCGCTCGACATCCCTCCGCCTTCGGTACTTCCGCTCCATACGTCATTGCGAGGTACGAAGCAATCCCCGATAAGCAAGGCCGCTCTGTAAGCATAGAGATTGCTTCGTACCTCACAATGACGCGAGGAGAGAATCCCTCTAAAATATATCTTCACGATTTTATTTACTCTTATACAAATCACCCCCAATTTTTTCAATTAGTGCCTTAGGCAAATGCCGGGCCCCAGTCACCGAAAGTTTGTTCAGTAAACCGGGCACAATCTCTACCTTTTTATTAAATAGGCCTTTTAACCCAATTGCTGCAACCTCTTCAGGCTGCATATTGAACTTAGCCGCCAGATTGGCAAAGGCATCAAGACCTGCGCGATGGGCGAACCCCGTATCGGTAGGACCGGGACTAAGGCAACTCACGGATATAACAGAATCTTTAAGCTCATATCTCAGGGCCCTGGTAAACGACAATACGAAAGCTTTTGTTGCCGAGTAAATAGCCAGTGTGGGTACTGCCTGATAGGCCGCGGTACTGCCCACATTTAAAATATAAGCTTGCGATTGTTGCTTTAATATAGGTATAAACGCGTGTGTCAATTTCACCAGCGCATTGATATTTAGGCTGATCATGTTGAGCTGCCCGTCGATAGTTACATTTTCAAAACTGCCCCATAAGCCATAACCCGCGTTATTGATGAGCACAGATACGGGGTATGAATTATCGGTACACCATTTAACAACTTTTTCCGAAGCCTGGCTATCAGATAGGTCGATAGCCAGCCACCGGGCCTGTACCTGATAGGTGGTTATTATTTCGGTTGCCAGTGCTTGCAGTTCGTCTTTGGAACGGGCTACCAGTAAAACAGGGTATCCTTTTTTTGCCAGTTGCAGGGCTAAAGCCCGGCCTATGCCTTTGCTGGCCCCCGTAATTAAAGCGTAAGTATTCATGTTATAAGACCCTAAAATGCTATTGATAAACAAGTGTACAAATTTCTTTTACAAAATGACTACTAAATTTGTAGACTATTTGTATGTTTGTATCTATATGATTACAAACGCCACACATATGATTAACACTATATGCAACGTTAAGTGTTGTAGTATCAGGTTATTGTAGAGGGGCGGCATAAAATACAGATCAATATTTGTTGTTGGGCCTTTCAGTTTTATGAAAGGCTTTTGTTTTTAATAACCGTTTTGTTCAACCAAACCGCAATGAAATGAAAGCATTATTACGATGGATAGGATATAGTGCCATTATATTACTATCACTGCAAGTACCTCTTTATGCACAGAATGCCCCGGTTGTTAGATATGCGCAGTTACGGGTCGATTCTGGTGCTGTGCATAATAGGGTCATTTCGGCCACTGCCTTTAAAAAGCCCGATGTTACCGCGGATAACACCCTGAGCGCGGCCGATTTTGATGAAGAAAGCTATCTGCAAAAAGTAGCCAGTCTGGATGTATATGGCAAAAAGCATGATGCCCGGCCTATTGCCAAGCTCCTAAAAGCCGACCAGGTAAAAGCGGTAACCAGCGATAAAAAACGAAGCCACAAGTTTTACTACCACATGGCCAACATATTTGCCAGGCTCCGGATGTATTCGCTGGCGATGAAATGTTATTTTAAAACCCTGCAGGTAGAGGATGAACGGATTGGCACGCGTTTAACAGATTCGGTGGCTGTGGATAGTTCTTATACAGCTGATAACAAACCCACTTTTACACAGATAAATTTACAGGATAATGCATCAATTGCCGGTTTATTGGCTATAAACAAAGCAGATGAGCAAATGCTGGCTGCTGATTCTGGTAACTATGATTACCCTGACAGGGAAATAAAATCACCGCCCACGCAGCTGGTCAATATCATTGATCCTTTTGATGATGGTAAAAAAGCTTCGGCCTATGCCCTGTTGATCCATATCTCACAACCGGTATCGGGTAAAAGGAGAATATTTGTGAAATTAAGTAAGGTAGGGCATACCTTTATAACACTCATCAAGTATAACGCCGATTCTACATCGGTATCCAGGTCGTTCGGGTTTTATCCCAAAAAAGACCACTTTTTATCGGCCACGCCATTATTCCCGACAACAGGATCCGTTTTTAAAAATGATGAGCTGCATGGTTGGGACGAGACCGTTGGTAAATTTATATCAGAGCGGAGATTTAAGAGGATTCTCAAAGTGATTAAGCAGTTCGATCAGAAAAATTACAACCTCAACAGAAATAATTGTACCGATTTTGGATTGAGCCTGGCAAGTACAGCGGGTATCAGCATTTTATATACTAATGGCAGCTGGCCCTTGGGGCGGGGTAATAACCCAGCCAGTGCCGGGCAAAGTGTACTGGAAGGCAAGGTGCTGAATACAGACAATAACTATAATTTGTTTATCTGTAATGATTTATTGAGAGAGAATCAAGAGGTTAGAGTCAAGAATCAAGACAAATAAAATAGTATGGGTAGTTACGCGCTTATAAAAACATGGTTTACATATTTTTATGAAGGTAAGTATGTAATTATCTGATTGTCAATAAAATAAATCAATGTAAACCATGAAAAGTGTAAACCATGTAAACCCACTTTTAACAAAATGGCCTGCCTGTTTAATGATCCTGCTTCCGTCCACTAGCCTTGCGCTCGTTTGCAACGAGTGCTTAACATGGGTTTGCGTTTAAAACGCAAGGGCGATGCAATCGCCGTTCCACAATAAGCACTCGTTGCAAACGAGCGCAAGTAAGTTGTGAAGAGTAGTCCATAGCTATTAAGCCTTTAACTATGGACCATGGTCTATGGACTATGGACTATTGACTATGAGTAATCGCGCATAATTTTTTATCTTTACCCATCCAAAAGTTTTTTAGCATATAATGAGTGAAGATCTGAATCAAAACGATATACCCGCAGGCAATGAACAAAAATTACATAATGTTACCTCACTCGACGGGTTATACGAAAACTGGTTTCTGGATTATGCCTCTTACGTAATTCTCGACCGTGCTGTTCCGCATATCAATGATGGACTAAAACCTGTACAGCGCCGTATCCTGCACTCGCTAAAGGAGATGGACGACGGGCGATTTAATAAAGCAGCCAACGTAATAGGTAATACCATGAAGTATCACCCGCACGGGGATGCCTCTATTGGTGATGCCATGGTGCAGATTGGGCAAAAGAACCTGCTGATAGATTGCCAGGGAAACTGGGGCGACCCGGTAACCGGCGACTCGGCCGCGGCGCCACGTTATATTGAGGCGCGCTTGTCCAAATTCGCGCTTGATGTTGTTTTTAATGCCGATACCACCGTTTGGCAGGCTAGTTATGACGGGCGTAACAAAGAGCCGATTACACTTCCTGTAAAGTTTCCTTTGCTGCTGGCACAGGGTGCCGAAGGTATCGCTGTAGGTTTGGCTACCAAAATATTACCGCATAATTTTATTGAACTGATAGATGCATCTATCGCTGTATTGAAAGGGGAGCGGCCAAACCTGCTACCCGATTTTCCTACAGGTGGTATGGCCGATGCTTCTTTATATAACGAAGGACAACGTGGCGGTAAGATTCGTGTGCGTGCTAAAATTGTAGAGCGCGATAAAAAAACACTGGCCATTACCGAGATTCCCTTCTCGACCACGACCGGCAGTTTGATCGATAGCGTGATATCGGCCAATGATAAGGGTAAGATCAAGATCAAAAAGATCGAAGATAATACTGCTCAGCATGTCGAGATCATGATACACCTGGCACCCGGTATTTCGCCCGATGTAACTATCGACGCGCTGTATGCATTTACCGATTGTGAGGTATCCATATCGCCCAATACCTGCGTTATCCAGAATGATAAGCCAAGGTTCATGAGCGTAAATGATATGCTCAGCGAAAGCACCTTTTTTACCAAAGATTTGCTGAAGCAGGAACTGGAGATTAGGCTGAAAGAGCTAATGGAACGTATCTTCTTTAGTTCATTACTCAAAATATTTATACAGGAGGGGATGTACAAACACCCCGAATATGAAAACTCAGGCAATTTTGAAGCCGTATTAGAGGTATTGAATCGTTTGTTTGAACCTTTCTTCCCGCAGTTTTACCGGGAGATCTTACCTGAGGATTATAAAAAACTGATCGATAAACCCATGAGCAGCATCACCCGCTTTGACGTTAAAAAAGCGGATGAATTGATGAAGACACTGGAGAACGAGATCAAGCAGGTGAAACACCATCTGAAACACCTCACCGATTATACCATTGCCTGGTTCGAGAAACTCAAGGAAAAATATGGTAAGGATCGTGAACGTAAAACAGAGCTGCGCACCTTTGATAGGGTAGAAGCCGCCCAGGTGGCACTGGCCAATGTAAAACTATATGTTAACCGTGAGGATGGCTTTATCGGTTCGGGTCTTAAAAAGGATGAACTGGTGGGCGATTGCTCGGATATTGACGAGATCATTGTTTTCCGTGCCGATGGGCGTTGCATCATTACCAAAGTGCAGGACAAGGTATTTGTGGGTAAGGAGATCATACATGTTGCTGTATTTAAAAAGAATGATGAGCGTACCGTGTATAACATGATCTATAAGGATGGTACTAGCGGTATCAGCTATATTAAACGTTTCTCGGTAGTAGGTGTAACCCGCGATAAGGAGTATGACCTCACCAAAGGCACCAAGGGCACCAGGGTGCTTTATTTTAGCGCTAACCCTAATGGCGAAGCCGAAGTGGTGAACGTTCAGCTAAAACCTCATTCCAAACTCAAAAAGTTGCAGTTTGATGAAGATTTTGCTGTCCTGGCTATCAAAGGCCGTGGCTCTATGGGTAACATCATTACCAAATACCCGGTTAAAAAGATCATCTTGAAAAGTAAAGGTGTATCAACATTGGCCGGTCGTAAGATCTGGTATGATGATATCCTGAAACGCTTGAATGCCGATAGCCGCGGTAAATACCTGGGCGAATTTGATGGCGACGACCGTATATTAAATGTGCTGAGTAACGGTGTATACGAACTGACCAGCTTCGATCTGAATAATCATTTTGATGATAAGATGATCCTGATCGAAAAATATGATCCTAAAAAAGTTTATTCGGTGATACACCTGGATGGCAAATCGAAAAACTATATGGTCAAGCGTTTCTCATTTGAGCATATAGCTTTAGGCAAGCAGGTTAGTATTATTAGTGAGGAAGCCGGATCAAAACTGATATTGATGGCCAAGGAGTCGCCGCTGGTGAGTGTGGTGCAGCTGAAAGGTAAAGAACAAGCCCCCGAAACAATTGAAATAAATCTGGCCGAACTGATTGATGTAAAAGGCATGAAGGCCATGGGTAACCGCTTGTCGCAATTTCCGGTAAGATCAGTTGAACTGATAGCCGATAGCGAAAGCGCGGATGAACCCCTTGATACAGAAGAACCGGAAACCGTACTGGATGAAGAAACAGGTTCAGATGAACCTGTTGATCAGTTGCCGGACGAAGAACCTGAACTGACAGAACAGGAAACGGAAGTAGAGCAGCCTAAAGTGGGAGCACAGAAACCGCCGAAACCACCTGCTGCTTCAAAACAGGAACCGAAAGCGCCTGAAGCCAAAGAACCGGAACCATCAGACGATCAACCCAAAGAAGTACACAAAAAAGTAGATTTTGAGATCACCAACCCGGATGACATCCAGTTGGATGACAAAGGGCAGTTGGGACTCTTTTAAATAAAATAGCAAAGCCACCGCGAGTAAATACCGGTGGCTTTGTTGCTTTAAGACCAAAACATGACATAGACGGATAAAATATTGATTTTCTGATGAAAGTATATTTGCTTACCGCTTCGTTTTTTTATTTTTGATCATACAAATCACCTTTATCTTTTACAATGAATATGTTTTTTGGCGGCGGCGGTTCCTATTATTATATTATTATTGGTTTGCAGATCCTGTGTGCTATTCATAGCGCCCGCCGGGGTACGCTTAGCAGATGGATTTGGCTCATTGTATTTATACCTGTTATAGGCTGTATCGTATATATCTATAGCGAAATGATTTCGAACAGGAATATCATCAGGGCACCCAAAATAGATGTAGGCGCTGTACTGAACCCGGGCGGCAAGATCAAAAAGCTGGAAGATGAGTTGCGCTTTACCGACACCTTTGCCAATAAGGTAAAACTGGCCGATGCCTACCTGGCCGCAGGATATACCGATAAAGCGGTTGAACTATATACAGCAAGCCTCACCGGGGCCTTCTCAGAAAACGAACACGTACTTGCCCAACTCATCATTGCTTATTTTGAACAGCAACGGTATAATGAAGTGATCCCCATTGCAAAGAAGCTTTATAACCTGCCTCAGTTTACTCGTTCAAAGGCGCATATTTTGTATGCGCAATCGTTGGAACGTACCGGGGAAATGACATTGGCCGAAAACGAATTTAAAGCTATGAAAGGGCGGTATTCTTATTTTGAACCACGCTATGAATATGGTTTGTTTTTAACAAGGGCTGGTCGGGATAACGACGCTTACCAGGTTTTTGCAGATATGCTGGAAGAGCAACCCCACCTAAGTCCAATGGAACGGAAAAGCAACCGGATTTGGTTTGCCAAAGCAAAAGATGAGCTCAAGAAACTGTCGGTTCAAAAAACGGTATAAATAAAAAGGCCTCCCAAATACATCAGGAGGCCTTCTTTATTTTATAATGCCGATTAAAGGATCAGGATCAATACTAAAATGATGATGATAATAGCACCTACTGATAAGTAAACACCACCGCCACCTAATGCATTGGCTTCATGTTTTAAACCTTTAAGTTCTGTACGTAACTCTTTTTTATCTTGCCTGGTAAGTTCAGACTTATCCATAGCCTTAATTTCATTCACCCGGGCTTTGATCTCTTCAACACGGGCTTGTTTTTGCTCAGTGGTCATACTGGCAATTTGTTCCTTACTCAATATAGTTAAAGCACCGTCTGTAGCGGTAGATGCATAACTGTTAAATGCCGCAACAGAAAGCAGCATCGTAAGGGCGATAAGATAAATTTTCTTTTTCATGTTAATTAGTTTTAATAGCGTGTTGTGTTTAATTATTGTAAAATAAAAAAGCAGCAAAAATGTTTTACTGCTTCCCTTATTTTTTTATAGCAAAAATCCTGCCTAAAGACTAATAAAATAGGGGGCTTCAAAAACATGGCCTGCATGCAGGGTTTGTATGGCTTCTTTTTTGTTGATGTTTACGTGGTGATCCTGCGTATCAGCGCAGCCCAGCCAGGGTTCAATACACACAAAATCGGCGCCGGGCTTGGCCCATACGCCTAAGTAATTATAGTGTGGAAATTCTACCGAAACAGATTGATCATGCTTTTTACTTTTAATAGTAACCATCCGGGAGTTGAGCTGTTTAAAAACAAGTGCGTCGGCATCAAACAAATGGCGGGTTAAGTAGAGTTTATTACCTGGGGTTGCTACCGGGTGGGTTTCGCCGGTAAAAAATCCATCAGCCGATAGCATGTTGGCTTCCAGATGTTCGTCGGTTTCAAATTCAAGGTAATAATCCTCGTAGTTTTCACCTTTAAAAAACGGTATGTTAAAAGCAGGGTGCGCACCAACCGAAAAATAGATGGTTTTTTTATCCAGGTTGATCACCTTGTGGGTTACCCTCAACGAATTATCGATCAGCATATACAAAACCTGGTAATCAAATTTGAATGGATATACCAGTAGTGTTTTTTCGCAGTAAGGGAGCGAGAAACTGGCCGACACCTCATCAGATTCCAGCAAAATAAATTCTGATTGCCTTGCAATGCCATGTCTTGCCATATCGTATGCCTGTCCCTCAACTAGTAACTGGTTGTTGATGAGGCCGCCCACAATCGGGAAAAGATTAGGCGAATGCCAGGGCCAAATATCAGGATCGGCCTGCCAAAGGTGCTCAATACCGGTTTCTTTGTTATAAAATGAACTGAGCTGCGCGCCTTTCAAATCAATGGCTACTTTGAGAAACTCGTTTTCTAATACGGTCATACGTCAACGGCAATTATTTTTAGAAAATTAACTAATATGCAAGCAAGTTACAGCAATTTTTGTGAATTAGGATGTGCCAGATAGTACAAAAAATGCGTAATTTTTAGACTATTGTTTACTTAACAAAGCAAAACCTATCCTGTTTCTTTTTCATTAAACCATTGAGTAAACTTAAATATGAGTTATATTTGCAATGCTTAAACATAACCTATGAATTTTGAGCATCTCCTTCAACAAGTGGCTTTCATCCACGAAATAGACAAGGTAAAATACATCCAGCGTAAATCCCGCCTTTTTAACAGCGACAGACGTGAAAACGACGCCGAGCATAGCTGGCATTTAGCAGTAATGGCCATGGTTTTGGCCAGACATGCCAACGAGTCGGTAGACACGCTTAAAGTGATCAAGATGCTGCTGATACATGATGTGGTGGAGATTGATGCTGGTGATGTATTTTTGTACGATACGGTAATTAACCACACCAATACCGAAGCCGAGCGTAAAGCCGCCGAAAGGATCTTTGGCCTGCTGCCACCAGAACAAACCGAAGAATTTACGGCCATATGGGAAGAGTTTGAGGCCGGCGAAACTCCCGAAGCCAAATTTGCACGTGCCATGGACAGGCTGGAACCGCTACTTCAGGATGTTTCTAACAATGGCGTTGTCTGGCGGGAGCACAACATTAGTTACGATAAAGTGGTACAAAAGAATAGTATTATTCAGTACGGCTCGCAAACCCTCTGGGATTTTGGCAAATCGCTGATTGATGAACTGGCTGAAAAGGGCATTTTGAAAAAGGAAGAGTGATAAAATAGAAATGAGCGCCCGGTATAATCGGGCGCTCATTTCTATTAAGTATCAAGTCATGCCGAACTTGTTTCGGCATCCCACATGTAAGGTTGTATAACTAACTGTCCTGAGAGATTCTGAAATAAATTCAGGATGACTTCTTTCGTTTTTTACTTACTCGTTAATACTATCGACGCGCTTTGCAAACCATTGGAGGTTGCCGTAAAGTTAATAACGCCGGCCTTTTCTTTGGCCTGTACAATAGCCAGTGCCAGTCCATGGAATGCCTTACGGTAATTTACTTTAAAAGAATCGTGACTAACCGGGTCGCCGTTATCAACGCTGGCTATAAATGCCTCACCGTTAATTTTAAAGTTAATCAGGTTGTTGGCATCAGGTACAACGTTGCCATCTTTATCCAGAATTTTTACGGTGATGAACGACAGGTCTTTTCCGTCGGCAGCAATCAGTTTACGATCGGCAGATAATTCAATTTTTGCCGGTACACCCGCGGTATGGATCTCGCGGGTTAAAACAACTTTACCATCCTTGCGCGATACGGCCTTCAATATGCCGGGCTCAAACTTTACCCTCCACATGATATGCAGATCGTCGCCGGTTTTCTTTTTAATACCTAATGATTTTCCGTTCAGAAAAAGTTCTACCTCATCGGCATGGTTATAATAGGCCCAAACATCAACCGTTTTTCCAGGCTCCCAGTTCCAGTGCGGAAAAATATGAAGTACCGGTTTATCCGTCCATTCGCTCTGATACATATAATAAACATCCTTCGGGAAGCCCGCCAGGTCAACTATACCAAAGTAGGAACTGCGCGATGGCCAGCTGTAAGGCGTAGGTTCGCCCAGGTAATCAAAGCCTGTCCAGATGAACATGCCCGAAAGGAAGTCATATTTTTTCATCACCTTCCAGGTAGCCTCGTGGGTCGAACCCCATGGTGGTCGTACATTATCATAGGCCGAAACATTGTTGCCCTCCCGTACAAATGGTTTGTCCCAACGCTCAGGCCATATCCGGATACTGTCTGATGGCATTTCATAATATCCACGGGTTTCCAGGCCTGAAGTTGTTTCTGTAGCGATGAATTTTTTGCCTGGATATCGGTCATGAAATTTGGCGTATTCACCTTCATGATAGTTGTAACCCACCAGGTCAATAGCGCCAGATTTGATGATCTTATTACTGGTATCGGGGTTATTATTGGCAGCGGTAATAGGCCGGGTTTTATCAAGACTGTGCACTATTCGGGTCAGCTCGGGCGCGATCCGTAGGGCCGAAGTATCATGCTGCTGCGGGATCTCGTTACCGATGCTCCAGATCATCACACTGGGGTGGTTGCGGTCGCGCAGGATCTGATCTTCCAGGTCGCGTTTGTGCCATTCCTTAAAAAACAGGTGATAATCATATTTCTCTTTTTTCCAGTCCCAGCAGTCAAAAGCTTCGTCCATTACAATAAAACCCATTTTATCACAAAGGTCAAGCAGTTCAGGCGCAGGTGGATTGTGCGAAGTACGGATGCCATTACAACCCATCGCTTTTAAAATTTGCAGCTGGCGTTCCAGGGCACGGGTATTGATGGCAGCCCCTAATGAACCGAGGTCGTGGTGATCACATACACCCAGGATCTTCATGGATTTACCATTCAGACTAAAACCTTTGTCCACGTCGAAATTAAAATAGCGGATACCTAAAGGTGTGGAGTAGGTATCAACTATTGTTTTTCCGCTGATCACCTGTGTTACTACCTTGTATAAGTAAGGTTGGTTAACCGACCATAAATGAGGGTTTTTAACGGTAAGATTAATGGAGTTTTCAAATACCGTATCCTGTAAATCAGTTTTTGAAGGGATGGAACCACCTGTCGATACGACTTTACCTGTTTCGTCATAAACAGATGTTTTGATTGTAAAAACTTCCTTTTTACCGGCTCTGTTTTTCACTTTGGCCTTTAAGTTTATACTTGCTGATGCACTGCTTACTTCTGGTGTAGTGATATAAGTTCCCCAATGATCAATAGCTACTTTATTGGTAGTTATCAGCCATACATTCCGGTAAATACCCGAGCCGGAGTACCAGCGTGAGTTGGGTTGTACTGAGTTATCAACCTTAACCGCGATCACGTTTTTACCACCGAAGTTTAAATAGGGTGTAAGCTCATACCTGAAGGAGATATAGCCATTAGGCCTGAAACCCAGGTGATGCCCGTTGATCCAAACGTCGCTTTTTTGATAAACGCCATCAAAATCAATATAAACCAGCTTGTTTTTTGATGCCGCAGGAACGGTAAATGTTTTGCGGTACCAGCCTATGCCACCCGGCAGGGCGCCGCCTTCGGGCGTGGCCGGATTGTCTTTACTAAATTTCCCTTCAATACTCCAGTCATGCGGCAGGTTCAATGAGCGCCAGCCGGCATCGTTAAAGCCGGATAGCTGTCCATCGGTAACAACACCTAAATTAAATCGCCAGCCTTTATCAAAATCGACGGTTTGCCGGCTCTGTTGGGCAAAAGAATTTAAGCAGGTCAGCATCACCATACAAAGCAGACCATGCTTTAGTAAAGACAGTTTTAAAGGAGGCATAATTATTTATTTAGATTTTAATTGTGTTTTTGACACTAAATTATAAATAATTATGGAATAGTGAAATCGGGTAATTATTTTATCGTTTGACGAGGAAGATGTTTTTAGCCCCCTCTCCTTTGGAGAGGGCCGGGGTGAGGTTTAAAACTCAAATGCCGCCTCGCTTTCCGGATTGCTCAGTTTGGTGCTTTTGCGCTGGCCGCCTACGGTTACATGCAACATATTGATCTGCTCGGGATGCTCGGTGAACAGCAGATCGTCATGTACCTCAAATTTCTTTACTTTACTAATGCCCTTTACCTCAAAATAGGTCCAGGCGGCATCTTCCTGAATTTCATAACCTACATAACTTAACGCGAGCACTTTGCCATCGGCTTTAATGATCAGATGCTTTTTAATGTAATCATTCAACAACTGATTCATTTTGCTTTTATCGGCAGGCTTTACGATATCTACATGGGTGTGGTATTGTTTTTCCAGCGTACGTTCCAGATCGTCATAAAATATGCGGCAACTTACCTCAACCGCCTGTGTGTGGGCATTATGGTTAATTTCGGTAACGCTCACATAAAAAGGGTGGAAGAAGCTGAGCCAGCTGATGATTATTAATTGCAACATAATTGCGTTAAATAGTTTTGCTTTTCACAAAAAACGTTAATTTTATTGGCAATTGCGAATTTGACTACATGACTGATTTTTCTTTATACTTTGAGCTGGGATGGCAACACATCTGTAATTGGGCCGGGTACGACCATATTTTGTTTGTAACCGTACTGTGCGGAACTTATTTACTGGCCGACTGGCGCAAAGTACTGGTACTGGTTACCGCGTTTACTATCGGGCATTCTATTACGTTGGCATTAAGTGTTTTAAATATCATTCATATCAATACCTCGCTTATTGAGTTCCTGATACCCGTAACCATTGTTTTTACCAGTCTGGTAAATGTATTCAACAAAAAGCGTACGGTAACCACCATGCGCCTCAATTATACATTGGCGCTATTTTTCGGGCTGATACATGGCATGGGGTTTTCTAATTACCTCAAAAGTTTGTTGGGCAACAGCAGTAATATTACCGCGCAGCTGTTTGCTTTTAACCTGGGATTGGAGTTTGGGCAGGTGTTAATTGTAATATCTGCGTTACTTATCTCTTATTTATTAATCAAATTTGCTAAAACACCGCAACGGGAGTGGACAATGTTCCTTTCGTCGGCTATATTTGGAATTGCTTTTATCATGTGCATTGAACGCTTTTTACTCATAAAATTCAGATGAATAAATTTTACTTCGCATTATTTTCCTGTACACTATTAACATCAGCTGCCTGGGCGCAGTATGATAACAACCCTGGCTCAAACCACGGTAACCGTTTTGAGCAGTTAGGCACCATGATCTCTACGCCAAATGAGTACCGTTCGGCCTCTGGCGCTCCCGGTCCAAAATACTGGCAGCAAAAGGCCGATTACGAGATCAGCGCTACGCTTAACGATGACAAGCAGCGTTTAGACGGTAACGAAACCATCACATATACCAACAATTCGCCCGATCCACTCACTTATCTGTGGCTGCAGCTGGACGAGAATGAGCATAAAAAGGATGCCGAAAGCGCTAAGTTCGACGAGAGCAAAATGCAAAGCAAAATGACCATCCGTCAATTACAGGGCATTATGGGGCATGATCTTGATTTGGGTAACCATATTGTGAGTGTAAAGGATGCCAACGGCAACACACTAACCTATACCATTAACCAAACCATGATGCGTATTGAGCTACCTGTTACTTTACAGCCGGGACAGAAATTCCGCTTTAAAATTAACTGGTGGTATAACATATCTGACCGTTTAACTATTGGTGGTCGTGGCGGTTACGAATACTTTCCGGAGGATGGTAATTACCTGTATACCATGGCCCAATGGTATCCGCGTATGGCTGTTTACAGCGATTTTCAGGGCTGGCAAAACAAACAGTTCACCGGTCGTGGTGAGTTTGCTTTAACCTTTGGCGATTTTAAGGTAAGCATGAACGTACCGGCCGATCATATCGTTGGCGGTACAGGCCAATGTTCCAACTATGCGCAAACGCTTACCGCGGCGCAACTTAAACGCTGGAACGCTGCGCAATCTGCAACTGCTCCGCAGGAAATAGTTACGCTGGATGAGGTAAAGCAGGCTATGAAAAACCATGCTTCGGCACGCAAAACCTGGACCTTTCATGCCGAAAACGTACGCGACTTTGCCTGGGTATCATCACGTCGTATAGTTTGGGATGCCATGAGCACCCAGATTGATGGCGGCAAAAAAGTAATGGCTATGTCGTACTACGGCCCGGAGGCTTATCCGCTTTATCGCAAGTACTCCACTAAGGTTGTGGCGCACACCTTGAAAACGTATTCCAAACATACGTTCCCTTATCCGTACCCGGTGGCCATTTCTGTAGAAGCCTCCAACGGTATGGAATATCCGATGATCTGCTTTAACTATGGTCGTGCTGAAAAGGACGGAACTTACAGCGAGGCCACCAAAAACGGCATGATCGGTGTAATTATTCATGAAGTAGGGCATAACTTTTTCCCGATGATCGTGAACTCCGATGAACGTCAGTGGACCTGGATGGACGAGGGTTTGAATACCTTTTGTCAATATATGGCTGAGCAGGAGTGGGATAGCCGCTATCCGTCGCAACGCGGTCCGGCCTATAAGATTGTTGACTACATGAAGTTGCCGAAAGATCAGTTAGAGCCCATCATGACCAACTCGGAGAACATTGTGATGTTTGGCCCTAACGCTTACGCCAAACCGGCAACGGCGCTAAACGTACTGCGCGAAACTGTGATGGGGCGTGAGCTGTTTGACTACGCTTTTAAAACATACGCGCACCGCTGGGCCTTTAAACACCCAACCCCTGCCGATTTTTTCCGCACGATGGAAGATGCCTCGGCGGTTGACCTGGACTGGTTCTGGCGCGGATGGTTCTATGGAACTGAACCTGTTGATGTATCTATTGATAGCGTGAAATACTATCGCCTCAATACCAAAAATCCAGCTGTGGAAGGCACTGCCGACCGTGCACAGTATGACCGCAACCTCGAAAATATCAGCACCACCCGTAATAAAGAAGCGGGCACCCGTTTCGCGGTTGAAGCCGATACTTCCTTACGGGATTTTTACAGCAAATGGGATCGTTTTGCGGCAACACCGGCCACCTCGCAAAGTTACCAGGCTATGTACAACGCAGCCAGTCCTGCCGAAAAGAAACTGTACGATAGTAAGAACTACTTCTACGAGGTAAGCTTTAGCAACAGGGGCGGCCTGGTTACCCCTTTAATTATTGAATGGACTTATGCCGACGGCACTAAGGAGGTTGAAAAAATATCGGCTTATATCTGGCGTAAAAATGAAAATAAGATCAGCAAGGTTTTTGCCAAAACCAAAGAAGTAAAAGGTATTAAACTCGACCCATACCGCGAAACCGCCGACATTGACGAAAGTAATAACAGCTGGCCGCGCGAATACCAGCCATCAAGGTTTGAACTGTTTAAACAGCAAACCCTGCCACGTGGCGCCACTGCCGGGCCAAACCCCATGCAGGAAGCTAAAAAGGGCCAATAAACATAAAAAGCCTGCCGATATATATCGGCAGGCTTTTTATCTGTAGAGACGCATATTTGCGTCTCCTTGTCATTTAATTATGATCGCCGGTTGCGCTTGGCGGGAGACGCAAATATGCGTCTCTACAATCTAAGAATCCCGATCTTGACAACTTTTATATAGTAGGTTTTGCCGTAAATATACCGGCGTAATACTTACGATAGGCGATGCCTAGAAATAAATGGATCACGATAATACCTATACCCATCGGAGCTCCTGCCGGTGCCAGTATGGTATGGAACAGGAAAATATTGACCGATATGGGGAACAGGATCAGTAAAAAGAAAGCGGTGTAACGGTTAACCAATATGGCCAGTCCGCTCACAATTTCTATCACTTTCATATACTGGAAAAAATAGCCCGAGCCCCATAAGCCGCCGCTAAAGGCCTGCGCCTTGGCCGACATTGGAGGCTGTGCCATGTGTAAAAAGGGATAAAAGAAATTAATTCCAAATACTACAAAAAGAAGCCCCAACAAAATGCGGGCAATTAATACAGCAATCTTCATGGATTTAAAAGTTTAATATAAGGTTAAACACTAATTTAGTAATTTAAATGACATTTTCAAAAGGTACATTACCTGCCCAAGCCAAACAAGTATTAACTTCGTTTATAAATAGCATGAACATTCAAAAAATAACATTTGGCAACGGTTGCTTTTGGTGCACCGAAGCTGTATTTCAATCCCTTAAAGGTGTAACTTCAGTAACATCAGGTTACATGGGCGGCAAGATTTTAAACCCCACTTATGAGCAGGTTTGTACCGGTGCCAGCGGCCATGCGGAGGTGATACACCTGGAGTATGATGCCGACATCATTTCGCTTGACGAATTGCTGCTGGTGTTTTTCAAAACGCATAACCCAACTACGCTCAACCGTCAGGGTAACGATGTGGGTACCCAATACCGCTCGGCTATATTTTATTATACCGACGAGCAAAAACAGGCATCAGAAGCCATGATCAAAACGCTCAGTAATGAGCATGTGTTTGATGATCCGATAGTTACTGAAATTACCCCGGCCAATGAGTTTTACCCGGCCGAAGATTATCACCAGAACTATTTTAATGATAATCCCAATAAATCGTACTGCGCGTTTGTGATCCAGCCAAAACTGAATAAATTTGCCAAGGAGTTCAAGGATAAAATTAAGCCCGAACTATTATAAAAGTCTAATATGTTGGTCATCCCGAATTTATTTCGGGATCTCACAGGACAGGTAGCCAGCATATTGTACACCTTGTATGTGAGATGCTGAAACAAGTTCAGCATGACAGCTATTGGTTTATGCTAAAAAAATGAAAAAAAGCTATAGCTATCTAATACCAGCACTTTTAGTGCTCGGCGCCTGCGCCTCAAAAAAAGTAACTACAACATCAACTACCTCCGCAACCAATACGGCATCTGTTGTTAATGGCAATAGCTCCATTACCAATGATGGTAAAATATGGGCCTCTTTATGGCAGCAAAGGGCCGCCGAATACAGGGCTCTGTGTTTTCAGGCTTACAACATAGCTAAACAGCGTGTGGACGAAGGCGTAAAAAAGGTAAGTACCAAACCGCTGGCTATTGTGACCGATATTGACGAAACTTTGTTGGATAATAGTCCGTATGATGCGGCTCAGGGTTTAAAAAATCAGGACTACAGCGATAAAACCTGGAAACAGTGGACTGATAAGGCTGTAGCCGATACCGTGCCCGGCGCACCTGCATTTTTTAAATACGCGGCATCTAAAGGCATCACTATTTACTATATTACCAACCGCAACGAAAACGAGCGCGGTGCTACGCTGTACAACCTGCAGAAATATGCCATGCCCAATGCCAATGATGAGCACTTGTTTTTAAAGAATGGCAACTCCAGTAAAGAAGAACGCCGACAGGAAGTATTAAAAACACATGAGATCCTGCTGCTTTGCGGCGATAACCTGCCCGATTTTGATATGTTGTATGATAATCATCCTACAGAAGAAAACCGTATGGCGATAACCCAGAAACTGCAAAAAGAATTTGGCAGCCGCTATATTGTGATCCCGAATCCATCATACGGCGATTTTGAAGGCGCGCTGTTCCAGTATAATTACAAGCTGAACCCAGCGCAAAAAGATTCTGTGATCCGGGCTAAGGTGAAAGCGGACAGGTAAGGGGAAAGATAAGTCAAAAGTCAAAATTAAAAAGTCAAAAAAGGTATTTCGGATGAACGGTTAAATGTTCGGATGCTATTGATAAAAAAAAGCGTCGGAGATATACTGCATCCCGACGCTTTCTTGTTTTGGTTAGAATAACATTTCGGGCGGAGGAGTTACACCTTTTAAGCGCAGGTAAACGGTGGCTTGCCCGCGGTGGTGAGTTTGATGCTCAAATCCTTTTGACAATAACAGGCCACGGGTCGATTTCAGCTTGCCCAGATCTACCTCTTCGGCAAATTGTGCGTCGGTCATGCCTTGTAGGGCGCCGATAGCGTAGTCATAGCTGTCTAAAACCGCTTTGGTGGTAGCTTCTTTGTTTTGCTCTACGGTTTTCTCTAACGATACCCCCTTGGCCAGCGGACTTGGTTTGCCACTTACCTTGCTTAAAAAAAAGTAGTTGTCATCGGCTAAATGCAGCATCTGGCCGGCAAAAGAGCGAACCTCCGGTGTGGCTTTAAAAGTATAACCATCGGCAGGCATGGCATCCAGATAGGCTTTGGTGTATGCCTTGGCGCGTGTCCATTCGGCAACAAGTTGATCTTTAGTCAACTGTGCGAATGCTGTAGTGCAAGCAAAGGTTAACATTAATAACAGGAATGATACTTTTTTCATGATGATTTGGTATTGGTTTATTGGTTGTTCAAAAATACTATGAATCCCTCATTTATTATAAAGCTAAGGATAAAATCCGATCCGCAAATACTTGTATCGTTTAATCAAATTCAGTCCAAGGTCTGTATTATTTAGCCTGTGGTGATAACACCGACCACAAGCAGAAAAGTATAAAAAGATTAATCAATCCTGGTTGGATAACATGGCAGACCTTAGCTGTAGATTGATTTTAAACCTAAACTTGTAATATTTGCCTGCTTTTGGTATTTTAGTTACCAACCTATATCCCAAACAAATGAGTTTATTGAAAAGCATATTTAAAAAGAAAGAGACGCCCATAAAAACATATGATGATTTCTGGAGCTGGTTTCGGAGCAATGAGAAGTCGTTTTTTAATGTGATTAAACAGCAAGGGGATATTGAGAAAGAATTTTTTAGCAAATTATCGCCCAAACTCAATGAGCTTAAAAGTGGTTTCTTCTTTCTCACTGGCATGATGAATGATAACACCGCAGAACTTATACTGACCGCGGATGGCAATATTAAAAATATAAACTTTGTGGAAGAACTGGTGGCTGCTGCTCCTGAAATCAACGGCTGGAAACTCACGGCATTAAAACCGCCTTCCAACATACAGGATACTTATATTGAAATGGCCGGCTACAAGTTCAGTAGCGATAATATCTGGTTTTATCCTAACAATAATGAGTGGCATCCTGATGAGATCGATGTAACTATAATACATCCTGATCTGAATGAAAATAACAGAAACGATATCACCAATGGGGTATACATTTTCCTGGATAATTTTTTAGGGGAGTTGAATTTTGTGACCACTATTGATAACCTGAATGTTGTTGGTAATGATGATGTGGAAGCGGAACGGGTGCCTATTGAAAAGCTAAATGATTATCTGATATGGCGCGAAAAAGAATTTGTAGAAAAATACGAAGGCGTACGGCATGATACCGAGCAGGATAGCTATTCAGCAATGGAAGCTGAACTGAAGAGCGGTAATAAATTGCTGGCTATCATCAATATGGATTTGTTGAAATGGGAAAGTAAAGCCTCTCATCCATGGATATTGAATATTGAGATCAAATACGATGGCAGTCGCAGAAACGGTATGCCAGATGAGCGTACCTATCAGCTGCTTAGCATCATTGAAGACGAAATCATGGCTGATCTTAAAGATTATGATGGCTATCTGAATATTGGCCGCCAAACTGCCGACGGTATCAGGGAAATCTATTTTGCCTGTAAGGATTTCAGGAAACCATCTGCGGTTTTATACCGCATACAGCAAAAGTATGGTGTTGCCCTTGACTATGACATTTATAAAGATAAATACTGGCAGTCTTTTGATCGTTTTATCAATTAATTATTAAGGCATTTAACCTTTAGGCTATAATAACACAATTCAGCCCATGGCCGCTGTTATCACCACATCACAGGGTATTCTTTTCATATTAAACCTAAATTAATATCAGATGCCCTTGTTGGTGTGAATAGTGTGACCGGTTTTGAGTGTGGTAACTGAGGATCGAATAGGGATTCGGCTAAAACTTTTACATCCTGCTCGCTCAGTTTACTTGATTTTGCTTCCCACTGCCAGTAATGTTTAGTGTCAAAGTCTACATGTAAGCTTCCCAGGTAATACTTCTCGAAATCCTGCCCATAATTTATAATGTAGGTATCTGATTTGAATTTCTCTGGCAAAACTTCCTGCTCAAGCCTTGCTTTATAAGCATCATCTCTCAGTTGACCATAAAAGTATAAAATTTCAATCTTACCTGACTTGATATTAGGTGGCTCTTTGGATTGTAATAAGAACGGGCTAACAAAGATTTCGCAGTCTCCACTTTCTATTGGAATAGTAATGATGTAGGAGTTGAGCATAGTGTTTAGGTTTTTGCTTCGATGACATTCTGTATAATGGTAAATTTAAGAATTTTTATGCTTGTACGAACGATCAAGACTAATCTTCAATCTGTGGTCGGTGTTATTACCGCACCACTTAACGCGCCAATAGTTAAATGTCAATGGTGACCAGCAGTGGCGGCATCAAACACGCAGCAGAAGTTGCCACCGCCTAGCTTGACGATTTCATCCGGAGTAAAGCCAGTCTTTAACATCGCATCGACAACTGCATAATAAAATCCGGATTTCTGGTACTGCCAGGCCTGGTTGGTGCGTTCGCCAATCCTGCCGCCATTTTGACCACCGCCGAGTTTGTCCATAGGGAGGCCTTCCGGATGATGGCCAGGATCGCCACCAGATTGTGGGGTGGGTTCACCAGGTTTAGGGCCAAAGTTGCCGGCTGCTCTATAAGCCGGGGGCAACTTGGTATCGGTGCCGATGCAAACGTGGTCAATTCCAATAACATCAACCAAAGCCCGGATATTTTGGGCATACTCCAACGGCGTGTCGGCCAGGTGTGTCCAAACGCCAATCACGCCACCAGCATCGGCAACAATTTTAGCCTGCTCCTTGCTGATGAGTCTTGGCCGCATCATACGGGCCATGAGCTGGTTCTGCCCTAACTGGGTATCGAGGCCGGTATGAGAGATGATCACCGGATGGGTTGCCAATTTGAGCGCGGCTGCCACAGTATCCGCATTGGCGTGCGCCAGGTCGACGAGAATGCCCAGCCGGTTGCATTCCTTGATGATGTCAGCTCCAAAGGCAGTCAGTCCTCCAAAACGTGCGGGATTTGTATAAACATCGCCTAGCGGCACCGACGCATCACTGTCATGCAGCAGTCCGAGATGTCGCAAGCCCCGGTGGTAGGCCTCCCCGAGTCGATCCAGTTGTCCTTCAAGAAAGTGACCGCCTTCAACTGATTGAATGACGGTCGGTTGGCGCTGATTATGGGCAGCCTGGATGTCAGCCAGGTTCAGGGAGCGCTTCATGCCATTGCGCTCCAACTGCTGATCCATTGATGCTAAGCCGTTCAGGAACCGCTCATAAGCCTCTCCGGGTTTTTGTAATTTTTGATAGTCGAGGGCGAATGTCATGCAAATGGCCGATAAGCCTGATTGTTTCATCTCGCCGGCCAGGTCGATGTTTGGACCAGGTACTTCGGTCAGGGTGAGGGGGACGTCGATATGATTATGCGTGTCGATACCGATCGTATCGGCAACGATCTTAGCCACTCGCGGGTCCACCTCGTCGATAGCCCATGTTGCCAGGGGATTCATCATCATCACAGTACCCGCCCCGGCTACGGTGATGGCCGTAAGAAATTCCCGTCGTGACCATGTTGGTTGAGTTTTCATCATGATTTAAATTATATCGAAGGTAGAAACTGTTCCTTGTATCGCCAGATGTAATCGTCGTTCGGTCAGAGTAAGTAGATGAATTGGAAAATACAGCCGATAAGATAAGGATAAATAGCTTTCAGTCCAGTTCGTGTGGCGTTATCACTGCGCTGTGTGTTTTGATAAGGGGCTACATTAAACAAGCTGATAATAGTTGAGTTTTATATAGCACAAATTCGGATGCCGTAGGCCGTGCTGAAGAATGGATGTTTGTTTATTTCACAAATTTTCGGTATATTTATACAACTGAACAGCCCGGTTTTCCTGATCAAAAAGGAGAACCGGGCTGTTTAGTTAAGTGAAAAACAAGGCCAAAAAACAACCATTTTTCATATAGTTATTTGAATATCAGTAATTTAATACTTTTTAAACCTTTCAAAACCCATCAAAAATTTGTTAAAAAGTGTTAAAATGGCGTTAAAACTTTGTTAAAATGGGTAATTACCGGGTCTTTTTAGCCTGTTTTGACTAAAAAAGTGTTAAAATAAAAGGTTTAAAAAGTTTTTACAGGGGGCACCAAGCTATTGTATTATTAGAGATATAACTTATATTTATCCCTAATAAGTAGTTCGGAATTTTTAGAAAAACAGCATTTAGAACTGTCTGCAAAACAGAAAAAATGTTGAAACGGTGTCAAATATTGCAACAAAGTGTGTTTATGACACAAATAAATTGCAAATTTGTGGTCTGCATTAATTCAGTTAACTCCCTGTTTAACGATGAGTGAAAAGACGATATTGGTTTGGTTCAGAAATGACTTGCGGATACACGATAACGAGATCTTGTTAGAGGCTGTTCGTAAGGCTGATAAAGTGCTGCCCGTATATTGTTTTGATCCTTATTATTTCCAGCAAACTGCATCAGGGACTTCCAAAACCGGCAATTTTCGGGCGCGTTTCCTGATCGAAGCTGTGGCCGATCTTCGTAAAAACTTACAGGGCTATGGCGCCGAACTGATCATCCGAACAGGCAACCCAGCCGAAGTATTACCGCAACTGGCCGAGCAATACCAGGTAAACGAGGTGTATCATCACCGGGAAGTAGCTTATGAGGAAACCGGTATATCTGAGCAGGTAGAGGCGGCTTTATGGAAACTAAGGCTTAATCTGAAGCATTTTATAGGTCATACATTATATCATAAGGAAGACCTTCCCTTCCCGATTAAGGATATCCCGGATAGCTTTGCCATATTTAAGAAAAAGGTGGAGCGTGATAGTAATGTACGCCCATGTGTACCAACACCTGAACATATTATCGTCCCCGAAATAACAGATGCTGGGGAATTACCTACCCTGCAACAATTAGGCTTGGATGAACCTATTGATGATTCGCGTGCTACCAACTATTTTCAGGGGGGCGAAACCGCGGCTTTGGTACAGTTGCACAAATATTTTTCGCAAAGTGAACAGGCGGTTAAACCTAAAGGCTCCCGGGGAGGTGCTACTAACTCTTCAAAATTATCTCCATGGCTGTCTGTAGGTTGTATATCGCCAAGGCAGGTTTACTGGGAAATATTTAAGCATAGTGGCGACAGCTACGCGCAAAATGCCAGCATGCTGAAACTTGAACTGCTCTGGCGCGACTATTTCAGGTTTATGTTTAAAAAACACGGGCAAAAATTCATCAAAGCCAAAAACGCGGAAAGCGATGAGGCCGACATAGCCGTTAATGAACTGGAGTTTAATAAATGGGCACATGGCGAAACGGGCGTCCCGTTTATTGATGCCTGTATGCACGAGCTTAATGCTACCGGCTACATCTGTAATCAATGCCGGCAAATAGTAGCTACCTACCTGGTGCATGAGCTCAAAGCCGACTGGACTCTGGGCGCTGTTTATTTCGAAGAAAAGCTGATCGACTATTCTCCTGCCAGTAACTGGGGAAACTGGGCTTTTATTGCCGGGGTGAATGATGCCAAAGAAAGTAAATATACCATAGCCGCCATGCAAGCTAAAGATGCCGAGAGCGATTTTGTAACCACCTGGCAACACTCCACCATTGATGAGGCTGGCGACCTGGTAGGGGCCTGACCAAATATTCACTATCCCGGTTAAACTATTACCTCAATTCGATATCTCATAATAGCACTTTGCCCGGTTTTGCGTGTTATGACACAGATATTAGGCAGATGTAAAATTTCTTTACAATTAATTATGAAGTATATAAGCCTATATGCTTACTTTTGTACCGTTTTAAAGATCAGTTTCTCATGGATCGTCTCAATTATATCAATAGCGGCAACGCAGACTACATTAATACCCTATACGACAGCTACAAACAGGATCCCGAATCGGTGGATTATGGATGGCAAAAATTTTTTGAAGGTTTTGATTTCGGCAAGGATACGCAAGCCCCTGTCGGAACAACCGCGCCAAATGTCGGTGACAAGACCCCCGATCACTTTTTAAAAGAGATCAATGTACTCAATATGATTCACGGATACCGTTCACGCGGTCACCTGTTTGCCAAAACAAACCCGGTACGTGAGCGCCGTCATTATTTCCCCGGTAAAGAGCTGGAGACTTTTGGTCTGAGCGAAGCCGATATGGATACCGTGTTTAATGCCGGTGTCGAAGTTGGTTTGGGTGCTGCCACCCTGCGCGATATCCGCCAGTTGCTTGAAGATACCTATTGCCGCGCCATTGGTGCCGAATACAGGTACATCCGTAACCCTATAAAACTAAAATGGTTTGAAGACAGGATGGAGAGCAACCGCAACACGCCTTCATTTACTGTTGACGAAAAGAAATTGATGCTGGATAAGCTCAACGAGGCAGTAACTTTCGAAAACTTTTTGGGAACCAAGTTTTTGGGTCAGAAACGTTTTTCACTGGAAGGTGCCGAAGCGCTAATCCCGTCACTGGATTCAGTCATAAAAAAGGGTGCTGATCTGGGTATCGAAGAGTTCATCATTGGTATGGCTCACCGTGGCAGGTTAAACGTGCTGACCAACATTATGGAGAAAACCTACAAAGAGGTATTCTCTGAGTTTGAGGGTAAAAACTTTGATTCTGAATCACCTTTTGGTGGCGACGTTAAATATCACCTGGGTTTTTCGACCGACGTAACTACATCCAACGGTAAAAAAGTTCACCTGAGTCTTTGTCCAAACCCGTCGCATCTGGAAGCAGTTGACCCTGTTGTAGAAGGAATCACCCGTTCAAAGATCGATTTTAAATACGGTGGCGATCATTCCAAAATAGCCCCGATACTGATCCATGGTGACGCATCTGTTGCAGGCCAGGGTATTGTTTACGAAGTTTTACAAATGGAAAAACTGGATGGCTACCGCACAGGTGGTACCATTCACCTGGTGATTAACAACCAGATAGGTTTTACCACAAATTATAAAGACGCCCGTTCAAGTACTTATTGTACCGATGTGGCCAAAACGGTGCTTTCGCCGGTTTTCCACGTAAACGGAGATGACGTAGAAGCGCTGGCTTATGTAGTTAATCTGGCTATGGAATACCGCCAGGTATTTAACGAGGATGTGTTTATCGATATCTTATGCTACCGTCGTTATGGTCATAATGAGGCTGATGAACCCAAATTCACACAGCCATTATTATACAAAGCTATTGAGGCGCACCCAAATCCGCTGATCATTTATAATGATAAATTAGTGGCCGAAGGGAGCATTGACGCCAGCTTGCTGAAATCAATGGAAAAAACTTTCCGTGATGAATTACAGCAAAAGCTGGATGAGTCAAAAGCCGAGGAAAGATTTACCGAAACCATCGCCATGTTTGAGGGCGCCTGGAGCGGATTGCACTTAGCCAGCCATAAAGAACTGGTATCGGCTATTGATACATCCGTACCTAAAGAAGAAATCATCGAGATCGGTAACAAAATAACCTCCCTGCCAGCAAATAAAGGTTTCTTCAAAAAGATCGAAAAATTATTTGAAGACCGCCGGGCTATGGTTAACAATACCCAGGTATTTGACTGGGCTATGGCTGAGTTACTGGCTTATGGTACACTGTTAAAAGATGGTTTCCCGGTAAGGTTAAGCGGTGAGGATGTTAAACGTGGTACGTTCTCTCATCGCCATGCAGTATTAACCCTGGTTGATTCTGAAGATGAGTACACCCCGCTGGCTACTATTGATACCGAAGCTAAACTAAGCATTTATAACTCTTTATTATCAGAGTACGGAGTATTAGGTTTTGAATATGGTTACGCCCTGGCAAACCCTAATGCCTTAACAATATGGGAAGCCCAGTTTGGTGACTTCTTTAACGGTGCACAGATCATTGTTGACCAGTACATCGCCAGCGCCGAAACTAAATGGCAGCGTGGTAATGGCCTGGTAATGCTGTTACCTCATGGTTATGAAGGACAAGGTCCTGAGCACTCATCTGCACGTGTAGAGCGTTTTATGGAGCTTTGTGCCGATGATAATATCCAGGTGGCTAATTGTACTACACCTGCTAACTTCTTCCATATCCTGCGCAGGCAAATGCACCGCGATTTCCGCAAGCCATTGATCATCTTTACACCAAAAAGCTTGCTGCGTAGTCCTAAATGTGTATCGCCAATTGATGAATTTACCAATGGTAAGTTCCATGAGCTGATAGATGATACCTATGCTGATGTTAAAAAAGTAAAACGTGTATTGCTTTGTACCGGTAAAGTATATTACGACCTACAGGAGAAACAACTGACAGATAAACGCAAGGATGTAGCCATTGTTCGTATTGAACAGTTATACCCTACACCGGTTGTTCAGATATTAAAAATTAAGGCCAAATACGATAAAGCCACCGAGTTTATCTGGGTACAGGAAGAACCCGAAAATATGGGTGCATGGCCATATATATGTCGTAAGTTCCATAATGATAAGGTCATCAACCTTAATGTAATTTCACGCATCGAGGGCAGCAGTACAGCTACTGGTTTTGCTAAACAACATGCCGCTCAGCAAGCGTATATTGTTTCCAAAGCATTTGAAGCACCTGCCGGTAAAGTGGTAAAAGAAGCAATAAAAAAGACAACAAAAAAAATGGCTGATGCCGGAGCGGATTAAATTACGTAGTACGTTTTACGGGGTACGTTAATACGTAATCCAACAAAACGTGTAACTTAAAACGTCTAACGTATCACCTTTAAAATATACAATTACTAAAATATGAGTTTAGCGATCAAAGTTCCGCCGGTAGGCGAATCAATAACAGAAGTAACCCTATCAAGCTGGAAGAAAAAAGATGGCGATCACGTGGAAATGGATGAGGTTATTGCCGAATTAGAATCGGACAAAGCCACTTTTGAATTGACTGCCGAAAAAGCAGGTACCTTAAAAACAGTTGCCAAAGAAGGCGATACATTAGCTATTGGCGCCGTTGTTGCCAATATTGAAGAAGGCGCCGGCGCTGCTGCTCCTGCAAAGGAAAGTGCTCCTGCAGCTCAACCACAGCCCGAAGTTGTAGCTAATGCACCTGCTCCGGCCCCGATTGCCGCAGCTCCCGCAACAGGTGGCGGTTCAATAGAAATTAAAGTGCCTGCTGTAGGCGAATCTATAACCGAAGTTACTTTATCGCGCTGGATCAAAAAGGACGGCGATGCCGTTGAGATGGATGAGCCTCTTGCCGAACTGGAATCGGACAAAGCAACCTTTGAATTAACTGCCGAAAAAGCCGGTGTGTTAAAAACTATAGCTAAAGAAGGTGACGTATTGCCTATTGGCGCGGTGGTTTGTACTATTGAAGGTTCAGGTGCTGCTGTACAGGCTATACCTGTAACACCTGCTGTTGTAAGCGCTACGGATGAGTCGCCACGCGGCGGAGCACCTACCACAGCTGCTGGCGCGGTAACTTATGCATCCGGTACTCCATCACCCGCAGCTGCCAAAATACTGGCCGAAAAAGGTGTTGATCCTAAAGGTGTAAACGGAAGCGGTGTTGATGGTCGTATCACTAAAGGTGATGCCCTGAACGCACAAACTGCTCCAGCTAAGCCTGCCGGACAACCGGCAGCCTCAGCTCCTGTTGTAGCACCAGCTGTACCAGCAGGCGAAAGAAGTGAAAAACGCGAAAAAATGACCTCGTTGCGTAAAACAGTTGCCAAACGTTTGGTGGCTGTTAAAAATGAAACGGCTATGTTAACTACCTTTAACGAGGTGGATATGCAGCCGATCATGGAACTGCGTGGCAAATACAAAGATAAATTTAAAGAGAAACATGGTGTGGGCTTAGGCTTCATGTCGTTCTTTACCAAAGCAGTTACCGAAGCGTTGAAAGACTGGCCTGCTGTTGGTGCCCGTATTGAAGGCGAAGAAGTGGTATACAGCAATTTTGCCGATATCTCTATCGCTGTATCGGCCCCTAAAGGCCTGGTAGTTCCGGTGATCCGTAATGCTGATAGTATGAGCCTGGCCGAAATCGAAAAGGAAATTGTGGTATTAGCCGGTAAAGCCCGTGAAAATAAACTAACCATTCCTGAAATGACAGGCGGTACGTTCACCATCACTAATGGTGGTGTATTTGGTTCAATGATGTCAACCCCGATATTAAACTCGCCACAATCGGCTATATTGGGTATGCACAACATTATTGAGCGCCCGGTTGCCGTAAACGGACAAGTAGTTATCCGCCCAATGATGTACCTGGCCTTATCTTATGATCACCGTATCATCGATGGCCGTGAATCGGTAAGCTTCCTTGTACGTGTAAAACAATTACTGGAAGACCCTGCAAGGTTATTATTAGGAGTATAATTATTCCCCTTAATCATATTTAAAAAGCCCGGGCTATCCGGGCTTTTTTGTTTTTATCTCCTGCTATCATTACCACTTGCAATAATATTTTTTGTTAGTTGGTCTTAATTCTTGACTCTAACCTCTTGATTCTCTTTGCCAAGGGTTACCTAAATCCCTTTTTTGGTATCAATAGTAACCAAAAAAAATTAACAACAACATGAAAACAAAAATTTTAATGCTGCCATTGGCGGCCGTCTTGCTGCTGGGCGCTTGTAAGGGTTCTGGCTCACACTATGAGGCAATTAACAATAGAGCGGCCGACACGGTTGCCTCAGCTACAATGGATTCAACGGCTTCTCCAAAACTGGTGAAAACTGCAGATATGCGTTTCAAGGTAAAAAACGTACAACAAACAGCCGAGAAGATAACAGCATCGACAGTCAAAAATAATGGCATGGTGATGCACCATCAAATGGAATCGACAGTAAGGGACAGCAAGGATTTCAGGATCACCGGCGATTCTGTTAACCGGGTATCCTCTTTTAATACAACTGCTGATATGACTGTTAAAATACCTTCCGAACACCTGGAAGAGTTTATGACCGAAGTAGCACATATGGGCATGTATGTTACTATGCGCAAAATGGATATTGAAGATAAATCCCTCGACTTTTTATCTGCGAAGCTGAAACTGAATAGTCGGAAGGAGTTGGTAGACCAACAGAAAAAAGGAAAAGTTACGATCAAGAATCCGGTGAATGTTTTATTGTTGAAAGACGATATGGTTGATGGACAGATAGGTAACCTTGAAATTGATGATGCGGTAAAATACAGCATTATTACATTGAGCTTTTACCAAAGTAATACCATTCTTCAGGAGCATATTGCTAATGATGATCCCTCGGCTTATAATTTGCCTTTCTTTAGCCGGTTAGCAGGGTCATTTGCCAATGGCTGGCACCTTTTTATGGAAGCGATTTTAGTGATCGCTAATCTTTGGGTATTTATCCTGGCAGGTATAAGTATCTTGCTATTGATCCGTTTTTATAGAAGAAAATATTCAATATTACCCGACACGATAAAATCCTAAAAAATTGGTGGTAAATTCCGTAAACATTTCTATTTTTGCCCAACATTAAACAAAGTACCATGGAGTCTACACAAAACGCTAATTCAGAACAACATTATAAAATATTGGTTTTAGCTATCGCTATTGGCATAACAGGTGTTTTCATTCGTTTTGCAGGTGATGAAAATTCAACCTATTTTTCATGGATAGCTAACTTATTACTCATTGTAGGTGTGGCAATAGGTTTAAGAACTGTTTTCAAGATTATCAAATAAGATAAGATATGCAGATGTGCATATGAATTTCAAATAAAAAAACAGCCTCTCTGAATTTCAGAGAGGCTGTTTTTTTATTGCCTGGTTACAGACCTATCAATCATTTGCATATCTAAAATCTGCACATCTACTTAGGTCGGTATTTGGACTGATTCAGTATCTTCTGAGCATCTTTCTCTGCCATTAATTGTGGTAACGTAACTTCGGGGTGTTTCTCCATATATTCCCGCACAATCTGCCAACCCGTCCAGACTGCCAGTTTGGGTGCCGACTCATTTTTTTCGCCCAGGCCAGGGGTGAAGGGGGCCTCGGTAAAATACTTTTGAATTTTAGGGTAATCTGTTTCGTAAAGCAAATTTTCGTCTAAAAAATAAGCCCATATTTTTGCTTTAAAATCTTCGCACCATTTAAGCTGGGCAGTGGTATATCCAATTTTGGTAGTATCACCAACATCAGGTAGTATTTGATCCATAAAATACATGATCTTGCCGTTGTATACCATTTTTTCCAGCATCGATTTATTGTTATCATCCTCCGGGAACATATCCTCGCGGGCTATCCCTTCAACCACACGCGGGGTTATGTTTTCGGGGGTAAAATGCCTGGACAAATAATGCGGGAATGCGTTTGTGAGGGCAGGGTAGAACCGCGAATCGGCACCTAGAAACAGATCAAGCCCTATAGCAAAATAGCCATCTCCAATGGAAGTTTGTGCCTGGAAACCCGAAAAATAAGCATAAACTTTGGGTAGCCTTTTTTGCGGATAGTAATATTTAATGTATTTAAAAGCCTGGGTAAGGGAGGCATTCTGCGCATCCATGTTGGGGTAGGCGGCGTCTACATCATGTTTCAGGTCTATGTAAGCTTTGCCCTTAAAAACCTCGTGAAGGGTCTTAAAATAAGCCGTATCATTAGTGGTGCCCGCCTGTAGCATCCGACTGATAAAATCCTGGTAAAACGAGCCATATTTTTGCTGTAGGTATACAGCTTGTGTAGCCATAGACCTGGTACGCATCGCATCAAAGTCGTGATCAAAGCGTTCAACCTTAACTTCAATATTTATATTACTGACATCAACCTTTTTGTTGCGCCCGCATGACGCGAATATCAGGGCGATGGAAAAAATTAAGTAAATTTGCTTTGCTTTGAGCCGGGGGTTTATCATCTTTATCCTTTGAGCAAAAATAATTTTTATTTGCATTAATACGTTACACTACTGTCTATGAATCCATCGTGAGTTACCAACAAAAAATAACATAACTCACGATAGCTTCATCGCCTTAAAAAAACAAACATAATTGATGAAAATCGCATTAGCCCAGCTTAACTATCATATAGGTAATTTCGAATCAAATACCGCCAAAATTATCGACCATATACAAAAGGCCAAACAAAACGGCGCCGACCTGGTGGTGTTTGCCGAGTTATGCGTTTCGGGCTACCCCTCACGTGATTTTTTGGAGTTTGATGAATTTATTGACCTGTGCGAGGATTCAGCCAAAAAGATAGCTGCTGTTTGTACCGATATTGCCTGTATCATCGGCTTGCCGACGTATAATCATAAAGACGAGGGAAAAGATCTGAACAACTCGGCCTACTTTATGGAAAACGGTCAGGTAAAAGCTGTGGTAAACAAAGCGCTGCTGCCCAACTATGATGTATTTGACGAGTATCGTTATTTTGAGCCTTCAACAGACTTTAACTGTATTGAGTTTAAAGGCAAAAAGATAGCGTTGACCATTTGCGAGGATCTTTGGAATACCATCGAAAACCCATTATATATTACCCGGCCAATGGATAGCCTGATCCATCAGCAGCCCGATGTGATGATCAATATAGCTGCGTCGCCATTTGCGTATAACCATGATGAGGAGCGCATAACCATTTTGAGTGATAACGCCAGCCGTTATCATTTACCGTTGCTATATGTAAACCAGATTGGGGCACAAACGGAATTGATATTTGACGGTGGATCATTGGTTTTTGATAATACAGGGAAATTAATAGATGAGTTGCCATATTTTGAAGAGAACCTGGCGTACTACACTTTAAATGATGATGCTTCTTTAAGCTTCGATCACCCTTCAACCCTGAAAGCCGAACGCCCTGCCGATATTGAACAGATACACCAGGCTATTATATTGGGTATCCGTGATTATTTTTATAAATCGGGCTTTAAGCAGGCTATCCTTGGTTTGTCTGGTGGTATCGACTCAGCCGTAGTGTGCGCCCTGGCAGCCGAAGCTTTGGGAGCTCAAAATGTGATGGCTGTATTACTGCCATCGCGCTTCTCGACTGATCATTCGTTAAAAGATGCCGAAGACCTGGTGAACAATCTGGGTTGTAAAAGCGAATTGGTACCGATCAAAAATATTACCGAAGCTATTGAAACAGCCTTGCATCCGCAATTCAATAACCTGCCATTTAATATAGCTGAGGAAAATATACAATCGCGCAGCCGTGCCGTATTGCTGATGGCGATGTGCAATAAGTTTGGCTACATCTTATTAAACACCAGCAATAAAAGTGAAGCAGCTGTGGGCTATGGCACTTTATATGGTGATATGTGCGGTGGTATATCTGTAATAGGCGATGTTTATAAAACGCAGGTTTTTGAACTGGCCCGTTACATCAATCGTGACAAGGAGATCATTCCCATCAATTCTATTGTAAAACCGCCATCAGCAGAGCTCAGACCAGATCAAAAGGATACCGACTCATTACCTGAATACGATATCCTGGACAAGATCCTGGCTGAGTACATCGAGAATCGCCGTTCATCAACCGATATCATTAAAATGGGTTATGATGAAGCAATTGTCCGCCGGGTGATCAGGCTGACCAACCTGGCCGAACACAAACGTTATCAAACCCCACCTATCCTCCGGGTGTCGCCAAAGGCATTTGGCATGGGGCGCAGAATGCCAATTGTAGGAAAGTACCTGTCATAAGTAAGGTTTTTAAAATAAGTTTGCCAAAAGCCGGTATACCGCGAATATTCACCGGTCAATTATCAGTGAATTTTTTTATTAGAAAGTGGGTTTACATGGTTTACACTTTTTATGGTTTACATTTATTTAATTTATTGATAATCAAATATTTAATATTTATTACCCCAATAAAGTGGGTTTACAGTGACAACCATAAAATTAAGTATCCCATGTTGTAAGCAAAGTCCTATGGCGTATTAAGTATTGGGCACCACATGTGAAATAATAATTTTCGATGCCGGAAATTCAAAAATCCATTATTCGATATGATTTCTCTTAAATAAAATTCTGTTATATACACATATTTAATACTCTTTAATGGTTGGGCTTTAATAACTAATGGAATATTTATAGATTTAGGGCTGTAAAAATGCCTATATCTCAGATCTATGAATAAATCTTACGCAGCAATTTGTATATGTTTTTTATTGCTGTGTGCAACAGCCCGCGTTTTTGCCCAACAAGCGCTGGTAACCGATGCTAAACGTGCGGAATTAACACGCTTTTCAACCCAGTTACGCAGTAATTATGATGCCAGTCGTAAGCAGGCCTTATCATTGGCTGCCAGCCGTGGTTGGAGGGTGCAACGCCATACCAGAAACGGTAACCTGGTATCGCTACAGGGCGTTAACGCTTTAGGTTTTCCTGTTTATCTCATCACCCATAATAATACTACATCGGCAGCTACAACCGGTACCAATGCCGTACAGCCGGGTGGTTCGCTTGGTCTTAACCTATCAGGCTCCAGTACATTTTTGAATAATAAGCTGGCCATCTGGGATGGCGGCTCGGTATATACGGCCCACCAGGAGTTTGCCGGTAAAACTATCACCATTAAAGACGGTGCTTCGGTGCTTGATCATACCACGCATGTGGCCGGTACCATGATAGCCCGGGGAATATATGCGCCGGCCAGGGGAATGGCCTTTAACACAGCCACCCTGCAATCATATGATTTTAATAATGACGTGGCCGAAATGAGTGCTGCGGCATCGGGTCTGTTATTATCCAACCATTCCTATGGAGATGAGGCGGGTTGGAATTTCAACGATAGCGATAACCGCTGGGAGTGGTATGGCCTGCCTGGCGATTCGGTTGATTATACTTTTGGTTTTTATGATACTCGTGCCCAATCATGGGACAAAATAGCCTATAACGCACCTTATTACCTCATTGTGGAGTCGGCAGGTAACGCCCGGTCAAGCAATGGCCCGGCTGTAGGGGCCGACTATTATGGCTACAAAAGTAAAACCGATCAAACGCTGGTTGACAAAGGCCTGAGACCGGCCGGTATCAGTGATAATAAGGGTTATGATATTATCAGTACTACTGGCAATGCCAAAAATATACTTACCGTTGGCGCCATCAATCCATTACCGTATGGGCCAAGTACCCGGCAGGGTATCAGCAGTGCCTTTTTTAGCAGTTGGGGGCCTACAGATGACGGTCGTATCAAGCCCGATATTGTGGGCAACGGGGTAAATGTATTATCTGTTGGAGTAGCTAATCCTACCGCATATCTTACGCTTTCAGGTACATCGATGGCTGCGCCAAATATTACCGGTTCATTGTATTTGCTGCAGGAGTATTATGCTCAAAAGAATAACGGTGCCTTTATGCGGGCGGCTACGTTAAAAGGTTTAGTATGTCAAACCGCTTTCGATGCCGGCAATGTTGGCCCCGATTATATTTACGGATGGGGTTTGCTGGATATGAAAAAAGCGGCCCAGGCCATAACCGATAATGGGACAAAAAGCCTTATTAGTGAAAACTCTCTGCAACAAGGCCAAAAACAAACCTTTAATATCGTGGCCTCAGGCAGCGATGTGCTGGCTGCAACTATATCATGGACAGACCCTGAAGGGACACCCAATGCTGATGGAACGATCAACAGCCGTACACCCAAACTGATCAACGACCTTGATATCAAGATCAGCGATGGTACAACAACCTACAATGCCTGGGTTTTAAACCCGGATGCGCCTTCCACGTCTGCTACTACGGGAGATAATATCCGGGATAATATTGAACAGGTTTATATCCCCAATACCATACCTGGTAAAAGCTATACCATTACCGTATCGCACAAAGGTACCCTGAAGCAAGGGCCGCAGGCGTATTCGCTTATTGTTACCGGTGCCGGCGGAACTGCCTATTGTGCTTCGGCGCCGCTTTCCAATGCCGATTCACGCATTAATAATCTGACGTTATCAAACATCAACAATACCCCCGCTGCCGGTTGCAAAAGTTATTCGGATTATACCAATTTAACCGTTCAGTTGGAGCAGGCTAAAACCTACCCTCTGAGTATCACCTTAGGTACCTGTGGCGGTAATTTTAATAAAGCTGCTAAAGTATTTGTGGATTGGAATGGCAATGGTGTTTTTAATAATGATGAACTGGCGGCTACTACCACTGTGATTAACGGTACCGGAACGTTGAATGCCAATATCAAGGTGCCCGGATCTGTAATACCAGGTAATTACAGCCTGATGCGTGTAGTACTGACTGAAACAAGTGATACCGCGACCATAAAAGCCTGTGGCAGCTATGCCAAGGGCGAAACACAGGATTACCGGGTACAGTTTTTACAAACCAGTATTGATGCCGGTGTAGTAGCTATTGTTAACCCCGGCTCAAGCGGTTCATGCTCTGCCAGTACGCCGGTTACTATCAGGCTTAAAAACTTTGGAAGCGCGGCTATTACCAATATACCGGTTACAGTTACCATTACCGCGCCCGATAATACCAAAACCACCTACACCGAAACCTATGCCGGTACATTACAACCTCTGGTTGAGGATAACTTTACTTTTAGCCAGCAGTTTAATGCTGTAGCAGGTGCCACTTATACTATTACGGCTACCAGTAACCTGGCTAGCGATCCGGTTGTTGCTAATAATACGGTAACAGCAACTGTGGTGATCAATACTCCAGCTTTAATTGGCAATCTGAGTGCTTATTATTGTATTGATAGTAAACAATATTTGCTATCAGGTTCAGGCGATGGTACGTTACTCTGGTATCAGAATATTAATGATGCAATTCCGATAGCGTACGGTTCGGCGGCTATTACCGCGCAACCACCGGTAAATAATACTTATTATGCAGGTATAAATGATTTTAAGGGATCTGTAGGGCCTGCAACTAAAAGCGTTTTTACGGCAGGTGGCTATAACCAGTTTACCCCGGGAATGACTGTGAGCACCAAGGTACCCATGGTTATTCAAAGCGCCCGTTTATATATTGGTAATTCGGGAAAAATAACTTTTAATGTAAACAACAGTAACGGGCAAACAGTATCAACCACAACTATTGATGCTCAGGCTACCCGAACCAACCCACAACCCGGCGAACAAGCGGATGATCCTAATGACCAGGGGAAGGTATATGATCTGAACCTGGAATTGCCTGCTGCAGGTAACTATACCATATCAGCGGCATTTGATGCTGCGGCTACCATCTATCGGAGTAATGGCGGGGTAAAAGGTTATCCGTTCAGCATAGGTAATATATTCAGTATTACCGGTAATAATGCCACGCCTGATGGCCCGCCGGATACCACTTACTATAAAAACTTCTATTATTATTTTTACGATATTAAGGTGCAAAGCTTAGGTTGCGCATCGGCAGCACGGCAACCAGTTACTTTCTCCAAACCGGTTATTACCCAAACCAATAATACTTTAGGTTCAAATTTTGCAACAGGTAATCAATGGTTTTTAAATGGTAAGGCAATATCCGGTGCTATAGGAAAAACTTATGACCCATTGCAAAGCGGTGATTACCAGGTAGCGGATACTTTATCCAGTGGATGTGTAGCAATGTCTGATATTTACACCTATGCACGTACGGTTGAAAAACCAGATAATGCAACAGAGATTGGTTTATCTGTATTTCCGGTTCCGGCAAGCAGCCAGCTTAATGTGATCTTCGCGACAAAAGCCGCTGCCGATCTTAAATTATCATTGATCAATCCGGCCGGGCAAATGGTATATCTGGATACGCAATCTGTACCACAGGGGAATTTTAGTAAGGTAATTGATGTTTCCACGCAGATACCGGGTATTTATGTGGTAAAAATATTGCTGGGGCAAAAGATCTATGCCCGTAAAATAGTGATCAGCAGGTAAAAGAGCCTCACTCCAACCCCTCTCCAAAGGAGGGGGGGCTTAAAACAAAAGGCTTCCTTGAAGATGACAAGGAGGCCCTTTGTTTTAAGCCCTATTCCCGCTACAGACGATGAGGAGGGTGATCGAGCGAAGCGCAGATTGAGTAAGCTCTGCATTATGCAAATCGAAGCTTTCTGCTTTAAGCCTTCAGCTTTTGGCTATATTAAAAAGTATATTTTAATCCCAGACCCGGTGCTATGTCAAAGAATGGGCCCCGAGCCAGTTCAAGGCGCGGGTTAAGGTCAAGGCTGATGGCTATAGGGGCAGTTGGTATCTTATATTCAAGACCAAGCGTTGCGTCAGCACCAATCAGGATGTGTTTACCGCTATAGTATTCATCATCGCCGCCTATGCGTTTGTAATAACCGCTGCCTACCGATCCCAGGTGACCACCAAAACCATAGTAAAAATTCAGCTTATCAACACCAAAGGCCTGCTGGTGTATTTCATATAACCCGGTTATTACCACACCATGATCGCGTATGCCAATGATGCCTTCCAAAGCAGCACTATTATCCATAAAGTATTTTATAGAAGGGCCTACTTCGTAAGCGCCAAATTTTAATCCAACTGCTGTTTTGTAATCCTGTGCCTGCGAACGTTTACCTATTAATAAGAACGAAACCGAGAAAAATAAAATGTAAGCTAATTTTTTCATGTAGTGATTTTAAGTTAATGAATTTTGTTACTGTGCATGTAAAACCTCACGTTTGGTTAAATGTTTCAACTCGCACATATCCTGCAAATAAACGGCAGATTTGAAATTTTATGGCATTTTAATTAAAAAACAATGCCCGGAAAATTTTATCAGGCTGAAAATCAGTGCTAAATATTGAGCTTTTAAGCATGGTATTATAGGGGCAAATAGGTTATTTTAGTAAAATAATCTTACTGTGATAAAATGAATAACTTCAACCTAAAGAGAAACGGGTATTTGGGGATGGTTTTGTTGGCGCTATTTTTTGTGCCCTTAGGATGTGTGCAAAAACGCCTGGTAACCAATACTAATGGCCCATACTATAACGGTATGGTGGTATGTGCCTATCCCGATGCCGCGAAGGTTGGGCTTGATATACTAAAAAAAGGCGGTAACGCTGTTGACGCGGCAGTTGCCGTGCAGTTTGCTCTGGCAGTGAGCTATCCCGATGCCGGCAATATAGGTGGAGGCGGTTTTATGGTATACCGTTCAAAAACCGGCGAAACCAATACACTCGACTTTAGAGAAAAGGGCCCGGCCGGTGCCAGTGCCAATATGTATCTTGATTCGGTTGGAAACATGATACCCAATATGAGTCTTTACACCCATAAGGCATCCGGGGTACCCGGGTCTGTTGATGGCATGGTACAAGCTCATCAAAAGTATGGCAAACTCAAATGGGCCGATTTGCTACAACCTGCTATCAACCTGGCGCGTAACGGCTTTAAGGTAACACAGCGTTTTGCATCCGAATTAAACCATATAAAGGCTCAGGTTGAAAAATTAAATCCTGGCAAGGCTTATTTAATAAAAGATACTGAATGGCATGAGGGCGATATCCTGGTACAGGAAGATCTGGCCAAAACTCTGGAGCAAATTCGCGATAAAGGTCGCGAAGGATTTTATGGTGGCATAGTTGCCGACCAGATAGTTGCTGAAATGAAGGCAGGTGACGGTCTGATATCCAAAGCCGACCTACAAAATTACCATTCGGTTTGGCGCAAGGCAGTCACCGGAAACTATAAAGGGTATAAAATTATTACCATGCCGCCACCGTCAAGCGGAGGAATTGCATTATTACAGCTGCTCCAGTCGGTTGAGAAATATCCTTTAAAGAAATGGGGATATAACCAGGATTCTACCGTGAGATTGATCGTTGAGGCCGAACGCCGGGTATATGCCGATCGTTCCAAATATATGGGCGACCCTGATTTTTACAAGGTACCAGTGGATAGTTTACTGAAACCCGCTTATATCACATCGCGCATGAGCAACTTTAGCTGGGATGCAGCCACGCCAAGCAGCAGCATACAGCCTGGTACCTTTGCTGGCTACGAAAGCGATCAAACCACCCATTATTCCATTGTTGACCATGAGGGTAACGCGGTATCTATCACAACAACTTTAAATGATAGTTATGGTTCAAAGATATTTGTAAAAGGCGCGGGGTTTTTGCTGAACAATGAAATGGACGATTTTAGCTCTAAACCCGGCGTGCCTAACATGTATGGACTGGTAGGTGGGAAAGCCAACAGTATACAACCCGGCAAACGTATGTTATCGTCAATGACACCTACTATTGTTGAAAAAAACGGTAAATTATTGATGGTAGTGGGTACACCCGGAGGATCAACCATTATAACGTCGGTTTTTCAGACCATTATTAATGTGATCGAGTTTGATCAGGATATGCAGCAGGCGGTAGCATCCAAGCGTTTCCATCACCAGTGGCTACCCGATGCAATAGCGATCGAAAAAGGCGCATTAGATAGTACAACAATAATAAAATTGCAAAGCAAAGGCTATAAAATAAATAGCAGGGGCGGTATTGGCAGAGTTGATGCTATTTTGAAAACCCCGCAAGGCTATCAGGGTGGGGCAGATCCACGTGGGGATGATACGAAGATGGGCTATTGAGTTTGCAGTTCGTAGTAGGCAGTTTGCATGCATTATAAATACTGCTTACTGCTAACTTAAAACTGCCAACTAAAATTTGCGTAATCAACATGCATTTCTTACGTTTGGTATGCATGCAAAACAGCATTAAACATCAGGAAACGATTGACTATTTTTTAAAGATAGTATGGCAAACTGTTGCTAACCGGTATAACCAGTTGGTTACCGAATTTGGCATTACCCAGTCCATTGGCTATTTATTGATCAATATTGACGAAAAAGAAGGCACTACCGTTTCGCAGGCTGCCGCTTTGCTGGGCCTCAAATCAACCAGTTTATCCAGGATGCTTAGTCAGCTGGAAAAAACAGGACTGATATACCGCGAATCGAACCAGGGTGATAAGCGTTCGGTTAAAATATATCTGACCGAACTGGGAAAAGAAAAACGTCATCAGGCCCGTGCGGTGGTAAAGCAATTCAATAATTACCTCGATTCACACATCAGCGAGGCCGACAAGCAATATCTTACCGAAATGCTTAAGAAGATCAACAAGCTTACGCTGAACTATAAACCATGATCGCGCCCACACTTTTACCTTAAATTGTACGTTTTATTCAAAAAATTAAGCCCTAAGTATAGGGTGATGGTGTGCTTATGGGGCTATTAATTGTTAAAAAGTGTTAAGCTGCCGTTTTTCTATTATAAAAGAATAAATTTGCCTTTTGAAAATGAACAGGACGCTGTTAGCTTTATTCGTGATTGTTATTGGTTTTGGTGCGTGCAAAAAAACGACCGATCCTTTGATTCAATACAATGCGCAGAAAGCTATTGATGATAAGATCATAGCAGATTATCTGGCAGCTAATCCGGGCTTAAATGCTAAACGCATTGATACTTCGGGTGTTTTTTACAGTATTAAAGCAGGTGAGGAGGGGAGTGGTAATGATTTGTTCACCAGCTCAACACAAGTGACTGTTGGATATACAGGACGAATTTTGACATCGCAGGTGGTAATTGCCCAAACTAATGATTTTCATCCCTCATATCGTTTGAGTGATGTGATCAGGGGATGGCAGTTAGGTATACCAAAGATCAAGAAAAATGGTAAAATAAGGTTATTTATACCATCAAGATATGCTTATGGACCGTATCCACAGGATTCGTTACATTTGCCGGCGAATTCGGTGCTTGATTTTGATATACAGTTGTATAACGTGATCAATTAAAAATAAAAAGAATTAAGGAAGGATAGCGGATAAAACTGCCATTGAGCCAAAAAAATAAATAACCTAAATGAAACCGGCATTTTACGGGTTTTATTTAGCAGTTAAAAAAAACAAACAAATTTAAATGAAACAAACACTTTTTACGCTCTTATTAATTACCTCAATAGGTTTAATATCCTGTCGCAAAACAACAAACTCTCCCAATATCACACAATACGACCAAACCCAGATACAAAACTATATCAGTGCAAACGGGCTTACTGGTATGAAAAGGGATGAATCTAATGGCGATACCAGCGGTATATATTATCAGATACTTTCACAAGGGGCAACCAGTACACCTATGCAGTATTCTGATAGCGTTAGCTTTGTGCTATCGGTAAAATCATTTGATGGTAAGTATATCAACACAGATACCCTTAATTTAGCGCATTTTTCTGGTTTGCTGGGGCATGTATCGCTAGGTGGTAACATTATTGGTTTTACTAAAGGTTTACAATATGCCATCTACAATCTGGTTAAATACAAAGGTACAAGAGCAAGGATCCTTGTTCCGTCACGTGTAGCTTATGGTGTTAATGGCGTTGGTTCAGGTAGCTCAAGCAATACCAATTCGCGTGTTGCTGGTAACCAGTGCCTTGATTATTATGTAAACGTAGTTTCAAATCTTGATTATATTGATAATAAAACTCCCGGTTATGATGATTATGTGATCAATGACTATGCGAAGCGGAATAATATACCAATATCCACTTACACTCATGTTACATCTGGTCGTGGAAGAGGGCTATATTATAAAATAACCACCCCGGGTACAGGTACTGATATATTGAGTGATGCGTCAGCATTTACGGCAACCTATATTGGTAAATGGTTAAATGGCGCTACATTTGCAGGTACTGCTATAGATGTAGGAACTGCAGGTACAACTACTTTAACTTCATTTGATAGTCTTGGTTCACTTATTGTAGGTGTACAAGAAGCACTTACCGGGCAAAAAGTTGGTTCTACGGTTGCTATGCTTATACCTTCACGATTAGCTTATGGTAAAACAGGTACTACCGGTACAGGATCCAACGTATGCTTATATTATGAATTTACAATTGGTACGATAACTAATCCTTAATTTATTTAGCCAGCGCCACTTTAAAAACTTTTAAACAACGTTCACGTGCAAAAGCGTGATCAACAATGGGTTTCGGATATTTGCTAAAATCGGCATATTCCGGAACCCATTTTTTAATGTATTGTAATTGTGGGTCGAATTTTTTGGTTTGCGCATCAGGGCTAAATATGCGAAAATATGGGGCGGCATCCGTACCCGAGCCGGCGGCCCATTGCCAGCCACCTACATTGCTGGCCATTTCATAGTCAAGCAGTTTTCGGGCAAAATAGTGCTCGCCCCATCGCCAGTCTATCAACAAGTGCTTACTTAAAAAACTAGCCACGATCATGCGTAAACGGTTATGCATAAAGCCCGTGGTATTTAACTCCCGCATACCAGCATCTACAATGGGATAGCCCGTTTGCCCATCGCACCAGGCCTTAAATTGTGTTTCATCGTTCAGCCATTTAATCCGGTCATATTCCGGCCTGAAAGCATGATCCATCGTGTGCGGGAAATGGTACAGGATCATCATATAAAACTCCCGCCATATCAACTCATTCAGCCAGGTTTTATCTGGATTAGCATAAGCTGTTTTTGCTAACTCCCGGATGCTTACTGTACCAAAGCGCAAATGCAAACTGATACGGGATGTGCCTTTAATAGCTGGAAAATCCCTTTTCGCCTTATAATCACTGATCACATTTTTATATTCCTGATTTGGGAAAGGAACGGTATTTTTCTCAAATCCCATTTCTTTCAGGGAGGGGATAGGCAGGGCTTTAGTTTTAGCCAGATTTTTCAGGTATTTTTCGGTAGGATAAGGTTTTAAGTAAAATGGTTTCAGCAAGTTATACCATTTGCGCTGGTAGGGTGTGTAAACCGTATAAGGTTTGCCATCATCTTTAATAACTTCGTCCTTTTCAAATATAACCTGGTCCTTAAAGGTCTTTAGTTCGATGCCATGTTTTTTTAGCTTTTCTTTTATAGTATTATCGCGCTTTAGGGCATAGGGCTCATAATCATGATTGGTATAAACGGCGGTAATATTATACGCTTGAATGATATTGTCCCAAGCCTGTGTGGCTTTGTCATATATCACCTTTACACTGCTGCCCAATTGATGCAGTTCTTTATCCAGTTGCTCAATGGTTTGATGAATAAAGGTTACACGGGCATCACGCTTATCTTCGAGGTCGTCCAGTATCTCTTTATCAAAAATAAAGAGGGGGAGTACCGGGGTACCGCTTTTTAAGGCATGATATAAGCCTGCATTGTCATGTAGGCGCAGGTCGCGGCGAAACCAGAAAATGGTTACCGGATTTTTTTTATCCATAGATTTCTTTTAGCGCCGTAGATACTTCCGTGAATTTAAACCTAAACCCGGCGTCCTGGATCTTTTGTGCCGAAACTTTGGTACTCCCTAAAACAATGGTGCTCATTTCGCCAAGCATCAGTTTCAATACAAAAGCAGGTACGTTTGGCGCCCAAAGTGGTTTGTTTAATTGTTTGGCTACGGCCTGGGTTAGTTGTGCGTTGGTAGCCGGGTTGGGGGCTACCATATTGTAAACGCCGGTAACAGCGGTATTTTCAATACCATATACGTACATATCCACCACATCCTGCCAGTGTATCCAGGGGATCCATTGCCGGCCATTACCTATAGGTGAGCCTATATACAACTTTATAGGTTTGGCCAATGTAGGCAGCGCGCCGCCATCTTTATCCAACACCACCCCTGTACGGAATTTTACGATACGTAAACCCAGCTTTTGGCCTTCATCAACAGCATTTTCCCATTCAATGCAGCAATGGGCCATAAAGTCGGTATTGGGTGTGCTATCTTCTGTCATCAATTCATCGCCGCGGTCACTGTAATAGCCTATGGCGGCTGCAGAGATCACCGAGCTTACCTGATGTTCCCTGGTTTTGAGCAGATCATAGATCAGATCGATCGACTTGGTACGGCTATCGATCAGCTCCTTCTTACGCGCATCCGTCCATCGTTTTTCGGCTATGCCTGCTCCGGCAAGGTGTATTATGGTATCTATCCCCTCAATACAGTGTTCATCAATAATACCCCGATTAACATCCCATATAAAGGTTTTAACAGCGGGGTTATGCCCCGGAGTGCGACTCAGGGCACTTACCTGGTAACCCTTATCAAGCAGTAAACCCGTAAGTCGCCTGCCCACCGAACCCGACGCGCCTGTGATCAGAATGTTCTTACTCATTGTTTTCTGCCTGTATGTGGTTTATAGCTAAAAGTAACGATTCTTTATAAGTTAAACATTGGCTGGGTACAAGATCCTGGATAGAATGATCATGCATAATGATTTCGCCCTTCAGACTGCTGCCCAGGTTACGGGTAGCAGCGTAATCAAAGGAATTGGTGCGACTAAGCCAGTATGATAATATTCCGGAAGGCAGGAACGGGATGGTGATGATATGTCTTTTGAGTTGACGTATTTGGGCATAGCCTAAGATCATTTCTTTAAAAGTTAAAATATCAGGTCCGCCGATGTCAAAGCTCCGGTTAAATGTTTTCTCATTCAGCATCACGCTTTCCAGGTAGGTTAGTACGTCGCGTATAGCTATGGGCTGGCAGCGGGAATTTACCCAATTGGGTACGGTCATCACCGGTAGTTTTTCAGTAAGATCACGGATAATCTCGAACGACACGCTGCCCGAGCCAATGATGATAGCTGCCCGTAAAATAGTTAAAGCTGATTTACCCTCTTTCAGTACATCCTCTACATGCTTGTGCGATTCGAGATGCTTGGACTGGCTTTTACCGTTACTGATGCCACTTAAAAATATGGTTTGGCGGCAACTTGTCTGATCAAGCGCGTGTACAAAATTATATGCCGACAGGGCCTCCAGCGCGGCAAAACCTTGTGATTGATTAATGGAATGTACCAGGTAATAGGCCACCTCAATATCTGCCGGAAAGGCTTCTATACTTTGCTCCCGTAACAGATCGCCGGTAATAAGGGTAACGCGATGGCCAAAGTTGGTACGTTCCTGAAAACGCTTTTTATCACTTACCAGGCAAACAACTTCATGGCCTTTCTCCAATAAAATGGGGATCAGCCTCATACCTACGTAACCATTAGCACCAGCAAGTAAAACCTTCATTAATGGGCAACAATAAAAAAGGTTTGGTGTTTTAAAATTACGCACGCTGTACCATAATATGTTTGAACAAACGGCTATATGTTTACACTATCAGATACAACTACTTTGGCACACAGTGGCTTAGCATATTGTTCGGCAAAAATAATATGGGTAGGATCTATCTGGTAGGCGGCCTGGGCCTCAGGTGTATTAAACAGGAGCAACAAGGAGACATCGTATGAACGGTCGATCACATCGCGATTGGTATCGGCAGGTACACCGATATGGATATCGCGGATATGAGGAATGGGTTTCAGCAGATTTAAGCCCTCTATCAGTTTGTCTTTATCGGCTTTATTTTTAAGCCAAAAATGTACGTGATGAACAAAGGTATTTTGAAGTAATGGCATGTGCGTTTGATTAATTTGAATGCTAAACTAAATTATTGAAAACAATGTTACAACTCCGGACGAGTCTGATATGGAAAAACTTTTTAAACCTTTAATTTTAACACTTTTCTACTCAAAAACGGTTGAAAAGCAGTCAGAAATCACTCAAAAAACATCAATTTTAACACTTTTTAACAAATTTTAACACGATTTTGATGCGTTTTGAAAGCTTTAAAAAGTATTAACTTGTTGATTGTTAAATTATTAATTGTAAAATGACCAGTTTTGGCCCTTGTTTTACCCTTAACAACACAGCCCGTCTGTCTGATAAAAAGACAAGCGGGCTGTTAGATATATAAATATACTAAAATTTATGGGGAGGGGCAAGTCATATTGCAAATACGCTGGGCGCATTTGCCGAACGCGAAATTTGGTTTGATTATTGAGCGCTAAATGCATATGTATGCAACCCTATTACATCAATATCAATTGGTTTTATCATCCCGCGGGGCATTGCTGGACTATTGTGAAACCATCTTCCCGGAACATTTGGCCGAGCCAATCCCATCGTACAATAATGATAGTATGGGCAGTTTAATGAGGCATGTGGCTAATACTTATTTAGGCTGGCTGCTCAATTTTTTGCAACAGGAGCAACGACCCTACTTTACCAAAGACAACCACAAAAACCTGCAGGCTATTCGCAGTATGTTTGATCAGGTGAACGTGGTGGTTAACGACTTTTTGCAGCAATATAAGGATGATATTAACGTGCCGCTTACCTTGCCAAGGGAGGGCGAAACGGCACAAATCTTAACACCTCTGGAGCTGTTTACCCACGTAATCACCCATGAATTTCATCATAAGGGGCAATTAGCCAATATGAGCAGGCAATTGGGTTATACCCCGGTTGATACGGATGTGATAAGAGATTAAAAATTGCCCAATCAATTCCCTTCCCTATAGAATGAGTCGCACTATCCCCTGCTTTTATTGTGTGATGATATTAATTTTACTGCTATCCGCCAACTGAAAACTACCAACTCGGAAAATTAATACTCCAACACTACATGCGGCTTAAAAGTATCGGTTTTAACCTCGGCTTTGAGCTCGTGCAAAATATTGTACAGACCAAAGTTGGTGCGGTTTACGTAGATAAAGTGCTTTACCCCGCGGGCTTGCTTAAACTCGGGTAGTTTGGATAAGCGTTCACCAAAGCGGTACAGTTGGTCGAAAAAAGCTGTCTGACTAAAATCAAAATGATCATGGATGTAAGGCATGGCAAACAGCTCTATCATTTCGCGGAACTGGGTATAAAAAAACTCGATCTGCGCCGGGGTATCATCCTTGTGGATCATATCCAACTGACGGAAAGCCTTGATGGTTTCTGTTTTATTATCCAGCAAATTGGTGGAGGTAAGCGAGAAGAAAGGATAATAAAAATCTTCCGGCATCTCTTTAATACAGCCAAAGTCAATAACACCCAGTTTACCTTCGGGAGTGATCATGAAATTGCCCGGATGCGGGTCGGCATGTACGGCACGTAGCTCATGCTGCTGAAAATTGTAAAAATCCCATAGGGCCTGTCCTATCTGGTTACGCAGCTCCTGCGATGGATTGGTGGCCAGAAACTCGCGAAGGTGTTTACCCTCAAGCCAGTCCATGGTGATGATGCGTTTGCTGCTTAGTTCGGGATAATATTTCGGGAATACAATGTTATCGAGGTTGGCGCAGGCGGTCGAAAATTCGATGGAGCGCCGCACTTCCAGCTCGTAATCAGTTTCTTCCAGCAGGCGTTCTTCTACCTCACGCATATAAATATCCAGTTCGCGCTCGCTCATGCCCAGCATCCTGAAGGCGAAGGGTTTCACCAGCTTCAGATCGGATGATATAGAATCGCCCACGCCGGGATACTGGATCTTGATAGCCAGTTTTTTACCATCGAGTTCGGCCTGGTGAACCTGACCGATAGAGGCAGCATTAGTAGAGCGGATATTGAATTTATCAAAGATCTGATCGGGGTTTTTGCCGAAGTATTTTTTAAAGGTTTGCACGATCAGCGGCCCCGAAAGCGGAGGCGCATTGTATTGCGATTGGGTGAATTTATCTACATAAGCCTGCGGCAGCAGGTTTTTATCCATGCTGAGCATTTGCGCCACTTTGAGGGCGCTGCCTTTGAGCTCGCTTAATGATTTATAAATGTCTGCGGCATTATCCTCGTTCAGTTCGGACTTGTCCATATCCGGGTTGAACAACTTTTTAGAATAATGCTTGATATAATTACCGCCGATTTTAATGCCTGTAGTAACAAACTTGGCCGAACGCTGTACTTTGGTGGTGGGCATGCTGTTTTGTTCGGGAGTGCCCCCATCTCCTTTTAAATCTCCCCCGCCAGGGGCGACTTTATCATTTTCATCTACCATAGGTAATGTTAAAATCCCATCTTATCCTTTATACCGCCGTTTTTAACCAGGAACTTACCATACTCAAACAGGTTGTCGATAGGTGAGCGCTGGAACAGGTCGAACGTTACGTTAACGCCTTTTTCAATGGCTTCATCAGTTTTCTCGAACCCGGCCGAATTATCATTCACCCAAAAGTTAAGTACAAACACAAATTGTACCCACAGGGCGTCTTTATAACGCTTGCTGAAAAATTTACGGTCGCTCAGTTCTGATGATTCCAGACCTTCTTTCAGTATCTCATCGGCAAAATTTTCGTAAATGTCCTTCAGTTGTTCAAACACACGGGGCGTAGTAAACCCTTTGGGTTGTTTGTTGATAGTGTAAATGGCAAAACTGCGGCTGTTTTTAATCAGTTCGAAGAAACCATAAAAGAAGGATAGGGCTTTTTCGCGGGCGCTGTAACCAGCCCAAACTTCCTGTCCACGGATCTCGGTTAAAGTTTTGCGGGCAAATTCGGCCCAAATGTTTTGTTCAACCGCCTCAAATGAACCAAAGAACTGATAAAACTCAGCCTCGGTCATTTCGTTTTGTTTGGCAAAAATGTAAACCGATTTAGGTTGTGCGCCTTCGGTCAGTACATAATCAATATACGCGTTTTGGATGCTTTCGATAGTTGCCATAATCTAAATTGCTTTAATAAACCTCTCCTAAATCCTCTCCAAAGGAGAGGACTTTACTTAGCACATCTTAGTTTTTAACTCCCTCTCCTTTGGAGAGGGCCGGGGTGAGGCTTTATATAAACTGCTCAACCGCCTGTTGTAATTGCCGGGCCTGTATCACCCCACTTTGCCGCCATTTGGTTTGCCCTTTTTGAAATATCATAAGGGTAGGTACGCTTTGTATTTTATAAGCGTTGGCTGCCGAGGGGTTTTTGTCGATATCTATTTTTAGGATTTTTACCTTGTCGCCAAGGGCGTGTTTTACATCCTGCAATATCGGCGGCATCATTTTACAGGGGCCGCACCACTCGGCCGAAAAATCGACCAGTACAGGGGTTTCAGATGCTATAATTTCCTGGAAGTTAGCCATAGCGTATTAAATTAGTTCAAGGGTGAAAGTTCATAGTCCACATGATATGAACACTCTAATTTCGTAAAAGTTTAGGGTATTTAAAGGTATATGGTATATTATGACTTTTGGGTTATGAAGGAGGAGCGGGCTGAATATTAAGAAATACGTCATTGCGAGGTACGAAGCAATCTCTTTCGGTTTGTCATCCTGAGGAACGAAGGATCTACTCGTCGGTTTGTATGGCGTATACCCGCTCTTGGCCGCGGGAGGGCCAGTCACTTTTCCTTGATGAAAAGTAACCAAAAATCAAGTCACCAGAAATGCTTCTTTGTGCTCATAGCCATTACCCTGCAAAGCAGTCAGAACCACGGCTGCTAAACCTTACCTCCACTTCGTTCGCTCATTATCCCCACTTCAGATAAGGTTCGCTATACCCTTGCAACCGCACCCGCCCACCATCGTTCTGCCCGCTTTCGCCCGAAGCTGTTCTGCTGACGGGGAAAAAGAAATCACTAAATCATTAATTAAAAACCGTCCGAAGCTTGTCTGTTGACGAAGAAGAAAAGAAGGGAGAGTATACGCTGAATGACAAAAATATTGAGTTTAAAATACCTAAATTTAAGCATGCAAACCAAACTAACCATCTGCTTGTACCTGCTACTGACCTTGCCTATGGCCATGATGGCGCAGGATAAACCAACTGTAATACCGCTTTGGCCAAAAGGCGCGCCTGGTTTCGAGAACCGTCGTAATGAGCCGGAGCAGGCTAAAGATTACTGGGTGAAAAATATCCACAATCCATCGCTTACAGTTTTTGCACCGCCGGCAGGTAAAGCCAACGGTGCGGCTATTGTGGTGTGTCCGGGCGGCGGTCACCGTTTGCTGGTTTATACCGCAGAAGGGATAGAGCCGGGTAAATACCTGAGCAACCTGGGCATAACCGTTTTTGTACTGAAATACCGTTTGGGCAGGGATACGCTGTCGCCTTATAAAATTGATGTACATGCCAAGCAGGATGGTTACCGTGCTATGCGCCTGGTGCGCAGTAAAGCCGCTGAGTATGGTTTGGATACCAACCGCATAGGGATGATGGGTTTTTCGGCCGGTGGCGAAGTGGTGGATATGGTGGCTTATGGTCCGGGTAAAGGCGATGCCAATGCGCCTGATCCTGTAGACCGGCTGAATGCCCGGCCAAACTTTGTGATCCAGATATATCCCGGGCCGCTGTATGTACCCGATGTGCTGCCTGCCGATGCTCCGCCAGCCTTTTTGCTGGCTGCCAATGATGATCCTTGCTGCTCGCTCCCGATAGTGAAACTGTTGAACGCGTACCGGACAGCCAAAATACCGGTAGAGGTGCATCTGTATACCCAGGGTAGTCATGGTTTTAACATGGGCAACCGGTCCAAACTGCAGTCCATCAACACCTGGCCGCAGCGCATGGCCGACTGGCTAATGGATAATAACTATTTAACACCAGTAAAAAGGGAAAGACCAAAGGTGCTGCATTGAATAAGTCAAAATTCAAAAATAAAAAGTCAAAATGCGGGCGTTGATTAGCAAGTGGTTTTGACTCACCCTGTCATCGCTACGCTCGGCATCCCTCTCTTCACCTGCGGTGGAAAGAGGGAACTCCCAAAAAACTACAGCTTGTCATGCTGAACGAGAGTGAAGCATCTATTAAACGACATACAAAGTTTGCGAAATAGATCCGTCGTTCCTACCCACTACGTCCCATCCTCATGTCATTGCGAGGAGGAACGACGAAGCAATCTCATCGCGTTCAATATACAAGCGAGGAGATTATTAATGTTGCTAATTGTTTTCTTTTTCTAAGGTATTAATGAGCTCCCTGCGGTCGGTTGTCCACGCTTCGCTACGCAATGACATACTTTTTATAAATAATAGAGTTAGTGCTTTAATGTAATACGTCATCTCCCCTTCATAGACCGTCGGTTTTTAAAACTCAGGATGACAAAAGGATTTTGTGGATATTGCCTATGGATTGAGCAATACCACCTGCACCTCTGATAATTCTTTTTCGCGCGTGTTGCGGTTCAGAAATGTGGGTTTAAGACGAGTTACCGAATAGTGTTTAAAGGTTTTGATAACCGTGAATTTCCAGCCTTTTGCTTCCAGGTCATGCAGTACACCGGTATTGGCGTAGAGCAAACCCTTGCCCTTTATTGTGGAAGAACCGGTAACTTCTGTGAAGGGGGCATCCAGGTAAAAGTTAAAATCGTCATGAAACATACCATCATTAATATAAACCGGGAGCTTTTGCGGGTTGTTCTGGTTGATCCATAGAGCGGCTTCACTGCCCGATTGGTAATGCAGCAGCGAGGGATAAAAACACAGGTTAAGAAACAGGTTTACGACAAAGGAGGCCAGTAAGGTGCTGAAAATGGTCCGCTGCATGCCTGTAGAAACTTTGCCGGGTAAAAATATCAGCAACAGCAGGAATATAACGATGATGGATGCGGTAAGCCAGCCAAATGTTTCGGGGCGATAAAAATACCACAGCGTAACCGTAACCAGTAGCATGAGTACAATAACCACATTTTGGGTGACACGTATCGCTTTGATACTTTTTTCGGAACTAAGCCCGCTGAGATATTGAGCCGTGATGATAGAAAAAAATGGGAATACGATATTTAAATAATGTGGCAACTGAAATTTGGATGCCGAGAACAGCAGAAATGTAAGGAGCGATCCGCAGATGCAATACCACTCCTGCGCCTGTACATTTTTGATGCCTTTTTTAATGAACTGAAATATCGCCACAAACAATAACAGCGACCAGGGCAGAAAAGCCCAAAGCGTGGTATGTATAAAAAAGGTAGGGTCGCCATGACCTTTGATGGGGCCGGTATTAAAAAAACGCCCGAACTGGCTATCCCAGAAAAAGAATTTGATACCGGATACACCGGTGTGCCCGAACACCACCTTTTCGGGGTGGAGGTCAAACTGTTTGTACAGGCACCATACCTCGGGCATGATGAACAGCAGCACCAGTACGATAGCCACTAACCATCGCCAGTGAAAAAGCTGTTTCCATTGACGGGTGATGATCAAATGTCCAACCACAGCGCCGCCGATAGTGATCAACGCAAACATGCCTTTAGTCATAATGGCACAAGCGGTGAACAGACAGGCCAGCACCAATTGCCCAAAACTGTTGCGGGTGTGCGCTTTATAAAAATGATAAACCGAAGCAATAATCAGCCCGGTTAAATAAGGCTCGGCACGTACATCGGTATTGGAGAGGATGATATGCTGGGCGGTAAGCAATATCAAGACGGCCCAAAGAGCGGTTTGTTTATTATACAGATCTTTGGCAAAATGATAGGTATACGCAACTCCCATCATCATAAACAGGATGCCCGGTAGTTTGTAAGCCCAGGTAGTAAAGCCAAAGCATTTAAAAAACAACGCGGTAACCCAAAACGGAAAATGCGGTTTATCGAGCCAGTCGCTTCCCCAGGCAAACAGGTCGGCATAGTTGTTACGCTGTACCATGTTTTTGGCTATGGTGGCATACAGGTTGGCATCAGGCCCCATAATGGTGGTGAACAAACCGCTAAAATTGATGATCACTGCCATGCCGATGAACAGGTATAGCCATTTGGTTTGATGAGCGGTATTGGGACTTGGGGTTCCTGGTTCGTGTTGCGTATATCGGGAGCTCATCTTGTGGGTATCGTGTACGCAAATATAGTAAACATGGTTTTAACCCGAACCCCGCTGCCTTTATTCTACTGGCGGAAGTACCTGTAACCAGCGAACATGCTTTACTGGATTTTAAAAACACATCATCCAAATTTTATAAGGTTTGTATTGAAGGGCAATTTAATACGGTGAATAGGTAGGTAGTTTTGGAGGAGAAGAAGTAGGGGGATTGAGTCAAGAGATAAGAATCAGGAATCAAGATAAAGCACATATGCACGCGTCATTGCGAGGTACGAAGCAATCTCTAAGCTATACAGAACGACTCTGTAAGTAGGGGATTGCTTCGTACCTCGCAATGACGTGTGTTTAGAGTTAAGAGCAACAAAAAGGCCGGGCATTGATGCCCGGCCTTTTTTATTATGGAGGATTAACCTAAACTACTTTCCCCATTAGCGGATCACTAAAGCTGTGTTGCCCGGTTTCTACACGACCAGCATACCTTTTCTCAAATAATTGGCTGCCAGCGACTTTTACGCTGAAATCATACCAGCCATGGCTTTTGGCCAGGTTAAGTATCAGTGTACTTTGCCCTTTAGCTGCTAATACCTTTTTAAGGTTGTTGGTTTTATAAGCATGGTCCGTGATCTCGATGGTGTGGGCTTTGCCATCAGCGTTGGCCAGTTTTACGGCCACGTTACCAGTAAGCTTATTGCCTGTATGTTCGTAATCGCAGGTTACATCCAGGTGTGGATCGTTGGCGTTGCCTTTGTACTCCCGGAAGAAACCGTTAGGGCCGTAAACACGCAGATAGTACTCACCATTCTCAAATTCATGTACCGGCCAGTTATCAGTAAGGCTATCGCCTGCGGTAAGCGCATAAGCCCAGGTACGCAACGCTTCCATCTGCTGCGGATCATTAAAACTAACGTATTTACCCGGCGCATAAACATTAAAGGGGGCTCCGGTAGCTTTATCGCCAAATACCTTGTTATCGGCAGTGAATTTTATTTCGAACGATTTTTTATCGGCACTCAGCTTACCATCGGCATATAGCTGGTAGGGCAGAGCGCACGATGGTTTGATACCTTTTTCCTGTTGCGGCATGTATGGCGATGAGTGCGGATCTTTGTTAATCTGCGCAATCTCATCGGCAGTAAGCAGTTTATAGGTAGGCAGCTTTTTAAATTTGGCCTGGTGTATACTCTCTAAAAAAGCATCTTTGGCTACAAACTCTGGGTTGGCTATCTTTTCACCATTATAGGGTCTGAAAACGCTGGTCAAATCGCCGCAGATGGTACGGCGCCAGCTGCTGATGTTAGGCTCGGTAACTTTTTTACCTGTTTTTTTACTTAAAAAGTTCTCCAGGAATTGCAGGGTAGAGGTATGGTCAAACACCTCGGAGTTCACCCAGCCGCCCCTTGACCATGGGGAAGCGATAACCAAAGGCACGCGGAAACCCAGGCCTATAGAGCATTCCCTGTCAAACATCTGGGGGAAATTATTGCGGGCTTTTTCCTGTGCAAGGGTCACAAAATCAACACTGGTATCAATGCCTTTCGAAGTTAAACCCGTACCCGGTTTTTTAGAATGCGGCACTACAAATGGCGGAACGTGATCAAAGTAACCATCGTTTTCGTCGTAGGCTAATATGAAAATAGTTTTCTTCCAAACCTCGGGATTCTGGGTCAGGATATCCATTACTTCGGACACGTACCAGGCACCAAACCAGGCGGCGCTGGGATGGTCCGAGAAGTTTTCAGGAGCCGAGATCCAGGATACGGTTGGTAATTGCCCCGTTTTTACATCTTGCCTGAATTGATGTAACACATCACCTTTGGGTACCAGCAGTTCGCGTTCGGTGCCGTTATCATCATATTTCAGGTTTACCAGTTCGCGATAATGCGGATCATTGGTATTGGTGACAAAACCTTTCTGGTGCAGGTTTTTTTCGCGTTGCGATAAAGTAACGAATTTGCCTGGATCAAGACTGGCCATATCCTTTTTGATATTATCCAGGTCGCGTTTTTTCTGTTTCAGCTGTTTTTGCAGGTGATCGATATGCGCATCGCCGGCAGGCAAAGCGGCTATTTGTTTCTCAAGCGCGCTTATCTCATCGGGCAAAAGCGTAAATCTTTTTTGCAGATAGGTAATATGGTTATCATGCAGCTTGATGTTGTACTGGCCAAAAAATTCCAAAGGGTTATCCTGGAAGTTTGATAGCCATGAATCTTCCTCACCTTCAAAACCGCTGTCAATAGCCACCTCGTTCTGGTAATGCTTCCAGGAGATGCCATGATCTTCTAAGCGTTCCGGAAAAGTAGCCCAGTTGAGCGTGCCATAATCCATATCATCGTTCCATACGTGGGCCAGCGAATCTTCATGCTGCTCGGCGCGTATGGTACCGCTCCAGAAATATAACCTGTTAGGGTTGGTGCCGGTTAATGCCGAGCAAAAATTCTGGTCGCACACGGTAAAGGCATCGGCCAGGGCATAATAAAAGGGCAGATCCTCCCGGTTATAATAACCCATGGTAAGCGGCATGTGCTTATACTCTTTAATACCGTTTTGTTTTACATTGAGCCACTCATCATACTTGCCATCGTTACGGGCATTTACCTGGTTGGCCCAGGAATGTGGTAACGATGACATCCAGGTAGCTTTGGTACCTTTGATATCCAGGCGAAAAGGAGCATAAGTTTCACCGGCTTTGTTGGATTGCAGCCATACTTTATTTTTATTAGGCAGATCAATTGCCCGCGGATCGTTATATCCGCGCACGCCTTTAAGCGTACCATAGGTATGGTCAAAAGAGCGGTTTTCCTGCATCAGGATCACGATATGCTCGGCATCCAGGTAGGTACTGCCGGCGGCCGGGTTAATGGCCATCGCTTTTTGAATAGATTCGGGCAAAATACTGGCCATGCCAGCCGCACCGGTCAATAATGCTGCTTTCTTTAAAAAGTCTCTGCGGGTATCAAACATTAGTATTTATTTATTGGTCCATGGTCGATAGTCCATAGACCATGGTTGTTGTTTTGGTCCATAGTCGATGGTCCATAGACCATGATTAGTTTGTCAATATTAAGAAATTTTAAAATCTATTATCCGTGTCTGTGTTTCTAAATTTTAAATTAACCTATGGGGCTATCGACCATGGTCCATGGACTAACCTCTTGCTGCTATTACTTCCTCGCACAAGCCAAATGAAAGCGTCATACCGTTACCGCCCATTCCGTTGATAATGGTTACACCAGGTTCGATCTCGACCACCAGCTCGGTTGCCCCGTTAGTCATTTTGGGGTAAATACCATGCCATGACTGCAGGAGTTTCCAGTCCTTAAAGGTGGCAAAAGTATGTAAGTACTCTATTATTAAATTATTAATAAATGCCTTGTCAAAAGGATCGTGTACCAGGCCATATTCATGCGAATCGCCGATGGTGAGTTCACCACTGCCATTTTGCGAAACCATTACGTGGATGCCCCATTTCAAATGCGTAGCATACTGTTCTTCATAACGTTTGCGCAAAGCCGGTAGCGAAACTGCCGACTGAAAACCAGGGTAATGGATCATGGATAAACCACCACATAATGACGGGCCTATACGCCATTCATCAGGCTGGGTAACCAGGCGCATCATTTGCAGTTTACATTTAGTGATGGGGGTTTGAGCAAACAACTCAGGATATAGCGTTTCAAACTCGGCACCGCTGCATACAAATATTTCATCGGCCTGCCAGCTTTGGCTGCCTGATATTACTTTAGGGTGCTCGATACGACTAATGGCAGTGTTCCAGTGAAATTCCACACCATATTTTTCGGCCAGGTATTTGGCTACCTGCCCAACAGCCTCGCGCGATTCTACGATCATATCTTCGCCACTCCATAACGCGCCTTTTAATCCCTCCGGATTAACCGCCAAGGATTTGGCAAAGGTTTGAGCCGGGGTTAATAAGGCACAATCCCTGAATTGGTGATTAACCTCTACATATTCTTTAATCGCCTGCAACTCATCATCATGATAAGCCAGGTGCAATGAGCCTACTTCATTATGCCATATACCAGCTTCGGTACAAATGGTTTTCCAGATACTGCGCGACAGCATAGCGCGATCAAACATCGGTCCGGTTGCCTGCCCGATTGGCCATACCATGCCAAAATTACGAATGGATGCGCCAATGGCACGTTCGTTACGCTCAAATACGGTTACCTTATAGCCACGCATGGCTAAGGCGCGAGCTGTGGCTAAACCAACAATACCCGCTCCTATGATGATTGCGGAGCCCCCCCGCCCCCTAAAGGGGGAGTTTTCTGATGGGTTTGTATTCATTTTTTTAGTTTGATATGGTTATCAGATCATCACCAGTTAAATCAAGTTTTTTTTGACTTTTAACTTTTGAATTTTGACTTGGCCTGGCGCTCTGCAAAAAGTAAATGAGCGATAGCACACCACAGATGCCGCCAACAAGACCAACAATCATAACACCTTCCTGGAAAAAGTGGCCCCAGCTAATGTTTGGATGGCCAAGTTCTTTTACCAGCAGGATGCTTACACTGCCCAGATAGCCCATGGAGTCGGCTACATACATGATAAAACCTACGTTGCTTTTATAGTTAAAAGTGGCTATCATCCGCTCAAAAAATATGGCATTGTAAGGCACATAACCCAGGTATAGACCAAGTCCGGCCATGGTCATCCAGCTTATCGGACTGATCAGTTTCATGGTAAACAGCATGGTTGATATCCCCACCAATAGGCAGCCACCGATGATAAGCAGGTGAATGATACTGAAAGCCTTTAAGTTCTTTTTAACCAGGATAAGCAAACTCATAGCAACCAGTACAATGATGGATATGATGGAGTCGATATTGGTATAAATGCTGTTGCTTTTCACACCCAGATCGGCCCAGATCTCCACCTCAAAATTATCGCGCACATCACGCATAATAGTGAGTAGTACATAAATGATAATGGTAAGGATGATGCCCGGTAAAAACCGCATCAGGAATTGTTTACGTTCGGCGGCGTTCATGGGGCTGCGTTTGGTACGCAGCTTTTGGTCTTCGGCCGTAGGGGCTGGCATCAGCTCCATACAAAATACAAACAGCAAAAGTGGTAATACAAATATGGCGCCTGTTAAAAAGGGCATATGGTATTCGTTTACATGAAAAACGCTGAGCAGGGTGCGGCCAACGGTTTTTACAAAACCCGAGGCAAATATTAAGCTGATGGATAATACCGCGGCCATAAATTCGGTAGAGCGACGACCTTCCAGGTAACCAAATACCAAACCCCATATCAGTCCCAGCGGAAAGCCGTTGATGAACAGGAAAATGATATTGAAGGGAGCTGGTACAACAGCAAAGGCAAGCAATGCCATCCAGGCAATGCCTATTAGTGTTAAAATATAGCGGGCCCTGTTTTTGCTGTTTACCTCGGCTATAAAGCGGATACCATAAAACTTGCTGAAAGTATAGCCTACCACCTGGGCTATCACCAGCCATACCTTGTAATCAATATGCAGATATTGCTGACCGGTAAAAGTGCCTGCCGCAAAAGCTTTACGAAATGCATACATGGAAGTATACAAACCGAATGAGGCCACAGCCGCCATTATTGATAACAGGGAATAAGGCCATCTGGCTACTTTTACCCTGAGGTGGTCCATCAGTTTTAGCATTTTTATTGATTTATGATGTCAATTACCTGTGCTATATCATCAATAATGTGGCTGGGGTTATAAGGCTCTAACTGCTCACGGGTAAATGCTCCGGTAGTTACGGCAATAACATATTTGCAACCTACGTTTTGACCTTCGCGTACGTCAACTTCAGTATCGCCAACTTTAACAACCTGTAGCGGATCGGTAATACCCGCCTCCAGCATCATCTTTTGGATCATATAAGGATGCGGACGACCAAGCTCTACTTCGTCAGATCCAACTACGTAATCAATTAACCCTTTTTCGCGCCATTGCAGGCGGGTTACTATGGTATCGGCAATATCGCGTGAAAAGCCGGTGTTGATACCTACTTTTACACCGGCCGCGCGTAGGGCTGCCAGTGTTTCTTCTGCATGGGGCAGGGGCTCAATACCTGGTTCGTATTGGTAAAAACGGATCATCTGCTGAACAAATTCTTTATGGATATCGCTGATCAGTTCGGGAGTAATTTTATCGGTATCGTTTTCAATCAATAACAATATTTGTTTGATGGCCAGTGTTTTTTCATAGCCCATTAAAGGGTCGATCCGGTTAAGTTCGATGTTATAATTATATTTTTTTAAAGCCGCCTGAAAGGCTTTGCTTACTTCCTGATCGTCTTTAACCGTAGTGCCGGCAATGTCAAATACTACTAATTTAATGGCCATAATGTTGATAAATATTGTTTAGCAATAGTAAACTTTGTTTATTAATACCAAACTAAATTTGTGTTAAGATATAGTTAAGGGGCAAGAAATTTCCGTAGGAGCCATATCCTATATTGCAGAATAAGCCCTTGTTGACGAAGTAAATAAGCGCCTCTATACAAGTTATAATATTGAAAAATAAAACTAAATTTAAATATGGAAGTAATACTCGTTTCGGAAATTACCTGTCCGGTCTGCGGCTTTAAAAAGCAGGAGGAAATGCCTGAGAATGCCTGCCAGTATTTTTACCAATGCGATAACTGCAGGGCTTTATTGAAGCCCAAAGAAGGGGATTGCTGCGTTTTTTGCAGCTATGGTACTTATAAATGTCCACCTATACAGGTCAAGGGTTCGTGCTGCAATTAATTTAATAATAAAACAGTCGTTATTTTTTTTCTTCAAAAAAATAAACCGCGAGCATAATGGCTGTGGTTTTGCCCAGGTTTTTTGGGGTATGAGGGATGCGGCCATCAAATAACATGGAATCGCCCTGGTTTATGATTATTCGGTCGTCATTGAACTGATATTCTACATCACCCTGTAAAATATATTTGTACTCGAAGGCATCGGTTTCCACCAGTGGGCGCAGGGCACCGGGTTCAAGCTCCAATATGACAATATCAACAGTTGATTGTGTTATGGATTGGGTAAAAATGCGCTGGTAATGGAAGCCGATGGCATGCTCTTTTTCAAAATGATCATACTCATGTTTGCGTTTTATCAATACAGGCAAATGGTCACTTTTTGAGCGGATATCTTTGAAAAATTCATTCAGGTCAATTTCCAGGGCTTTAATGATCTCAATGAGTACCATGAGTGATGGTATGGTACGGCTGTTCTCAATCTGTGATATTAATCCCTTACTTACATTGGCCCGTATGGCTAGTTCCTGTACGGTGATGTTTTTTTCGCGGCGGCGTTCTTTTATCCGGTTACTGATCTGTATCAGTATGTCTTCTTCCATTGGTTAGTTTCCAGTTAGCGGGTGCAAAGTAGTTTTCAAAATCCAAAAGTCAAAACTCAAAAGCCGCCGATAAATTATGGCCGCACCAAAATTGACTTCCGGAAAAAGCTCATACAGTTACTTAAATACCTAATAATGATAGTAATGACTTAATAACGTTTAAACAACTATTAATATTAAGTATAAACGATATTTTACAAACATTTAATATTTTCATAATGTGGATACCCTTTATTTGCAGAAAATAAACTAACCATGGCTTTTTCTCAATATGATCCGCAGGCTGTTGTAAATGAAGTGTTTTCACTTTATGTGAAATTCGGTGACGAAGATTATATAGGCGAACCGGTTTCGCAACTGGAACACATGTCGCAAGCCGCTGCTTTGGCCCAGGCCGAAGGTTTTGATGACGAGGTGGTACTGGCCGCTTTTTTCCATGATATAGGTCATTTATGTGCTGATGCAGAGGAGGCAGGAAGCATGGATGGCATGGGTAACGTTGATCATGAAAAACTGGGTGCCGATTATTTATTGGAGCGTGGTTTTTCTGAAAGGGTGGCCAACCTGGTGCAGGGCCACGTGATAGCGAAGCGTTACCTGACTTATAAATATCCGGAATATTACAACCGGTTGTCTGACGCGAGCAAGGCTACGCTGGAATTTCAGGGAGGTGTGATGACCGAAGAAGAGGCTACGGATTTTGAGTCGAACCCTGATGCTGAGCTGATTATACGGCTTCGCTACTGGGATGACATGGCCAAAGAGATGAACCAACCCGTAAATAACCTCGATTATTTAAAATCTATAGCGCTAACCCATTTGCAACTGGTAAACAGTTGATATTCCCATATTAAGTTTTTGTAAGATATATGTAATTACGCTGTTACAAAAACTGCCTGCTTAACACAGGGTGAACATAAGATTAAGTATAGCTTAATACTAAGTTGGTTTACTAATAATAAACAAAGTTTAGTATTGCTGCATGAAAAAATCAATCCTTTCACCTTTAAATTTTAGCAGATGAACAAGTTTTACCAGAGACTAAAAAACCTTATCACGGTTTTATTATTTTGTATAACGCCATCTATTTTATTTGGACAAACCAAAATAAGCGGTACAGTTACCGACGAAAACCATTTGCCGCTTCCGGGAGTAAGTGTGAGAATTAAAGATCAAACCAAAGGTACTGTTACCGATGTGGATGGTCATTACTTTCTGACAGCCTCCAATGGGCAAACACTCATTTTTACATTTATTGGCTATACCCCGCAATCTGTAGTAGTGAGCGACAAGGCCATTATCAATGTAAGCATGAACGGTAATAGCCGAACCCTTAATGAGGTTGTTGTAACCGCTCTAGGTGTTAAAAAGGAAACCCGTCGTATTGGTTATGCCCTGCAGGCAGTTAACGGTGCCGATGTAACTACCGCACGTGACCCTAACCCTATTACCGGTTTAACAGGTAAAGTGGCGGGTTTATCGGTAGGTCCATCGGCGGAGTTATTGGGTAACCCTTCGGTATTAATAAGGGGTAACTCGGTAACCCTGTATGTGGTTGACGGTTTCCCGATCAATACAGATACTTATAATATCAGTCCTGATGATATTGAAACCTATACTGTATTGAAAGGCCCTGCTGCAGCCGCGTTATATGGTAGCCGCGCACAAAATGGCGCTATCCTGATCACCACTAAAAAAGGTGAAAAGAACAAAAAAGGATTAACAGTTGATATTAACAGCAGTACCGTGATGAATACCGGTTTCCTGGCATTCCCACGTACACAAAGCTCATTTGGTCCGGGCGAAAACACTTTTTATACCTTTGTTGATGGTAAAGGTGGCGCACCAGGTGGTGTGGATAGTGATTATGACGTTTGGGGTCCTTATTTTGCAGGTCAGTTAATACCACAATATGACAGCCCTGTTGTTAACGGCGTACGCCAGGGGACTCCATGGGTTGCACGTGGTAAAGATAACCTGAAAAACTTCTTGAAAACAGGATATCAAACCAATAACAATATTTCATTGGGTGCGGTTGGTGATACTTATGTTACCCGTTTTTCGGTTTCACAACAGCATCAAACCAGCTATATTCCTGCACAATACCTGGATATAGCCAATGCTAACTTTTACGCATCATTTACACCAACCAGCCGTTGGAAATTTGAAGCTAACGTTGATTTCAACAGACAGTCAACTGATAATTTCCCTGACGTACAATACGGTCCGAACAGTATTATTTACAATATAGCTGTATGGACCGGTGCCGACTGGAATATTAACGCACCTGATATCAAAGCTATCTGGCAACCGGGTAAAGAAGGTGTTCAATCGGTATTTGCCGAGTATACCCGTTACCATAACCCTTATTTGTTAACTGAAAAATGGACAAGGGGACATTATAAAAATGATGTTTATGGGTATGTATCCGGTAACTTTAAGATCAATGATAACCTGAATGCTACTTTACGTTCACAGATTGATACCTATAACATCTTACGTACAGAGGATCTGCCTTTCTCTGCTCACCCTTATGGCCGTGAAGGTAACCAGGGCGATTACCGCGAAGATCGCCGTAACCTGTTTGATAACAACACAGAGTTAATGTTAAACTATAACTACACCATTCAAAAATTCCTGAATTTATCGGGTGTGGTAGGTTCAAACTTGCGTAGTTTTAATTATAACTCCAGCTGGACATCAACCGATTATTTGAATGTACCTGAGGTTTATTCCTTCAGCAACTCAAAAAACGCGATACAGTCAACCAGCTTTAGTTCACAAGAGCGTGTATTGAGTGGTTATTACTCTTTAGATGCTACTTTTGGTAAATATGCTACTTTATCAAGCACCGGTCGTGTTGATAAATCATCAGCTTTCCAAAACGTAACTACTTATTATTATCCAAGCTTATCGGCAGCCACGGTGATCTCTGATTACATTAAACTGCCTGAAGTTGTTTCCTTCTTAAAAGCAAGGGCATCATATTCAACAGTTAAGGCTGATGCTTCGAGCCCAACCATCGGTCCTGCTCCTTTTAATGCTATTTCGGTATATGGTGGTTCAACAACTACCAGCAACCCTAACGCTAATCCCTTATTCCTGAATCCGCTGGGTTATGGCAGTACTTATAACTCGCCATACAACGGCCCAAGCTATCAGCTTAATCCGTTTTACTTAACCAGCAAACCATACAACAGCCAGCCGGCAGCTTCAGCCTCCGACTTCCTATACCAGAACGGTATCAAAACATCAACCCGTGTTAACTACGAAGAAGGTTTTGATATTAAATTCTTACAAAACCGTTTAGGTCTTTCTGCTACGGCTTTCCAATACATTGATGGTCCGCAGATATTAGCTAACAGCATTTCAACCGCTACCGGTTACACCACTTTATACCTGAATGCTTTAAAAACCAGAAAAACTGGTTATGAAGCTTCCATAGAAGGTACACCGATCAAAAACTTAGGCGGCTTTAGCTGGAATGTTCTGGTTAACGTATCAACCTTTAAAGATGTATACGAGCAATTGCCACCGGATAAAACCAGTCCCACCGGATATCAGAATACTTACAATCAGTTCTTTAAACAAGGCGACCGTACCGATAAGTTATATGGTACTGCCTTTGCAAGAACTCCACAAGGGCAGATCATTAATGACGCTGCCGGTAAACCTTTGGTGTTACCTGTTGCCCAGTACCTGGGTAACGAAAATGCTAAATACCAATGGAGTGTTGCCAACAAATTCCATTATAAAAACTTTAACCTGGGTTTCCAGTTTGACGGATCTGTTGGTGGTGTAATTATTGATTACATGCACAATAAAACCATGCGTGGTGGTGCCAATATTGAAACAGCTACAGGCGCCCTTGGTGATGCCCGTTATAAAGACTGGCAAAACTTTGGTAAAGCAGGTTACAATGGCAGCTACGTGGGCGAAGGTGTAACCGTATCAAACGGAACATCTATCAATTACGATCCAGTAACAGGTAAAATAATAAACTACGCCGCATTGCAATACTCACCTAACAAACAAACCGCTTTGGTACAGGATTATGTGAGTAAGTATTACAATGTTGATGAGTCAAACCTCATGAGCAAAACATTCTCCAAACTGCGCGAAGTAACACTGGGTTATGATTTCCCGAAAGCATGGCTTGATAAATCGTTCATCAGAAAAGCATCCCTATCGGTATATGGCCGTAACTTATTGTATTTCTATGGTGACAAACGCTTTAAGGATGTGGATTTAGATCAATACAACTATGCTACCTCAAGCACTGTTTTACAGTCGCCAACCGTACGTAGCTATGGTGTCAACTTAAATGTATCATTCTAATTTAAAAATTGAATAATGATGAAAAAGATATTTATCAATTACTTACTGCCGGTATTTATGGTATTGGCGGTAACGGGCTGTAAAAAGAGCTTTGAAGATCTGACCAAGAATAACAACGTGCCCAGCACCGTGCCTGCATCGCTGTTATTTAACGGTATATTAAATAAAATGGCCGATCTGCCGCAAAGCAGTAACGAGATATATTGCCAGTATTACATCTATAACTACGATTATTATGGCAATAACCGGTATGATGGCTTTGCCAGCGGCGGTGATAACTACTATAATTCCTTAAAAAACGTGTTAGTTATGGAGAAACAAGCTGCCGCTTCTGGTGGTGCCGCGGTTAACCCATATGAAGCATTAGGGAAGTTTTTCAGGGCCTATTTCTTTAGCAAAATGAGTTTGGAAGAAGGCGATATCCCAATGACCGACGCGTTAAAAGGGCTGGATAACCTTACGCCAACTTATGACACTCAAAAAGCTGTAATGACTCAGGCACTGGCCTGGTTAGAGAGTGCTAACACCGATTTGGCCCAGTTGATCAAAGATCCAACAGTAGGTGGCACAGGTGTTGGTGCAACGCTTTCAAATGATATTTATTTGGGTAACGATTTGACTAAATGGCAAAAAACGGTTAACACTTTTAGGATAAGGTTGCTGCTTGCTTTAAGCAAAAAAACTGTGGATATTGATGTTAAAACTCAGTTTGCTAATATCATTGCTAATCCAACGCAGTATCCTTTAATGACCAGCAATGATGATAACCTGCAATACAAATTTGTAGCGCCAAGCAACTACTATCCTCAAAATCCAGATAATTTTGGACAAAACGGGTCAAGACAAAATATGTCTGCAACTTATGTTGGCTTACTTACCCAATTTAACGACCCGAGGGTATTTGTAACTGCCGAGCCTTCGCGCTATAGTGTAGATACCCTGAAAAAAAGCCCGACTGATTTTGCCGCATTTATTGGCGCCGATCCGGGTCTTGACCTTGGTGTGATGTATAATAACGCTACATTGCAGCGTTACTCATTTATAAACCGTAAGCACTTTTATTCAACTTATACCGGCGAACCGAGTATACAGATAGGTTACCCGGAACTGATGTTTAATATTGCCGAAGGTATTAACCTGGGTTGGGCATCGGGCAATGCCGAAACGTATTATGTTAACGGTATACAGGCGTCATTCCAGTATTATGCCATTCCAACAGGTACAGGTATATTTACCGCTTATTTTTATCGTCCGGGTGCTACAAAGGGCCCTGCAGATCAGTCGAGTTATGATACTTACCCCATTACGGTAAACTGGACTAATTATTACGCTCAAGCCGCGGTTAAATACGCAGGCGGAGCAACAGGTCTTAAACAAATATTGCAGCAAAAATATCTGGCCTTGTTCCGCCACTCAGGTTTGGAATCATATTTTACTTATCGTCGTACTGGGGTGCCTACTTTTACCACCGGCCCGGGTACTGGTAATGGTACGCGTATACCACTGCGTTTTGAATATCCAACTTCAGAAAGAACCGTTAATGCAGTAAATTATAATAAAGCATTAAGCAGCCAATATGGCGGCAGCGATGATATTAACGCTACAATGTGGATACTGAAATAACAATTCGTTGTATTTTTATATTGATAAGGACCCTCTTTAATTAGGGGGTCTTTATTATTTTAAATAAATAGAAACTTATGCATAATAAAATCCTTGTATCTCTTGCTTTTTGTTTAAGTACCTGCATGGTTTCATTTGCGCAAAAGCAAATCAGTATTTTGCAGGTTCCCGCTGCCAACCAGTTCTGTAAAATTAACCAGGGCGGTATTTCTGTTTTACCAAGTGGCAGGTTTATAACGCCTGCAGGCAATGCTATACGGATTACACATGACCCTTTTGGTTTATCTATATCACCCGATGGTAAAAAGGCGGTAACATTACATAATGGGGTTATTGAAATTATCGATCTTCCTTCAATGAGCGCTCTAAGAGTGCCCAGTTACGACAAGAAAATAAAATCACCTTTATCAAAGGGTTCATTCCTGGGTGTGGCTTTCTCGCCAGATTCTAAAACTTTGTATCTGAGTGGGGGTGATGACGGAGCGGTTATTATTTACGATGCTGAAAAATTTGAACGGATAGATTCTTTGTCTTTAAATGGTAAAGTTGGCGATATGGACTACGAGGATAGTTTTACTTCGGATCTACAGCTTAACACGGCAAACAATGAATTATTGGTGCTTGACCGCGGAAATTTTCGCTTGGTTAGATTAGATCTGAACACAAAAAAAATAACCTCCTCAATTAATGTTGGGCGTCAGCCCTTCGGTCTGGCTTTAAGTCCGGATAAAAAAACAGCTTTTGTGGCCAATGTGGGGATGTATTCGTATCCATTAATTACAGGAGCCACCCCTCAAAATGCCGATTCCATTCGGATATCTCAACATCCTTATGGCGATAATACCAAAGAATCGCGCGAAGGAACAGTAATTGAGGGGCGAAAGATACCAGGTGTTGGTGATCCATTGGCACCTGAGGCCATGAGTGTATTCACAATTGATTTGACCACCAACAAAGTGATCGATAAGTTTAAAACCGGTCACCAAATAGGGCAGATGCTGGAGGATGCAGAGGTCACAGGCGGCGCAAGCCCTAACTCTATTACCGTGGGCGGCAGTTATGCCTATGTAACAAATGCTACCAATGATAATATTACCATTATTGATTACAAGAACCATAAACTGTTAGGGGATATTCCTATTAAAGTTGACAGTCGAATTGATAAATACCGGGGACTGCTGCCATTTGGTATTTGTTTGAGTAAGGATGAGCAAACCTTATATGTTGCCTTATTGGGTTTTAATGCCGTTGCTGTAATTGATGTGCCAACCAAAACCACAAAAGGGTTAATCCCAACTGGTTGGGGAACTTCGCGGGTAAAATTGTCGGCAGATGAAAAGGAAATGTATATTACTTCATGCCGGGGTTACGGTGCAGGCCCAAATGGCGGCTATGGTTTTGTTTCGCCACCCCAGGGTACTTATATCGGCGATATTCAGTTAGGTACATTTCAAAAAGTTCCTTTACCCGGCCCGACCCAGCTGGCAACTTATACCAGGCAGGTTATTGATAATACATTTATCAGTAAAAATATCCCGGTTACCACTAAAAATCCATTACCGGTATTGCCGGGCTCATCGCCTACACCTATTAAATATATTGTTTACATTACTAAGGAGAATCGCACTTATGATGAAGTGCTGGGGCAGTTAAAAAATGCAAAGGGGGATAGTACGCTTTCGCGTTTTGGTGTAAACTGTGAATATACTTTGCCCGATGCTTTACGGGTAAAATTTCCGGGATTAAAAGTATCACCTAATCACATTAAAGCTGCACAACAATTTGCTTTTTCAGATAATTATTATTGCGATAGTGATGCCTCCATACATGGTCACCATTGGATGATGGGGGTTATCCCCAACGAGTGGGTAGAGGCAAATTCTAATGTAAGCAAAACGGCAAAATTATTTTCAAAAGCCCCGGGGCGCCGCTTTCCTGGTTCAACAGGTAGTATGGATCCCGAGGACTTTGCCGAAACAGGTGGCCTTTGGGAAGCATTGGAGAGAAAGCATGTGGGATTTTATAACTTTGGTGAAGCCAATGAAACAGCCCATGTGCGCGAAGAGTGGCAGGATACCACCACGGGGGCTGCCCATCTGGTAATGGTTCCTATGCAAAAAGCGTTGTTTACCAGAACAAGTCATAACTATGCCGGCTTTAATACCAACATTCCCGACCAGTTTAGGATGGAGCAGTTTGAGGGCGAGTTTATTAAAATGTGGATCAAGGGAAAAAAGAAGATGCCATCGCTCATAACGATGCAGGTACCAAATGATCATGGGGCCGATATAAGGCCTGATGACGGATATCCTTACAGGCAATCGTACATGGCGGATAATGACCTTGCAGTTGGTCGCATTCTGCACTTTTTATCTCGTACCAAATACTGGAAAAATATGCTGGTAATTATTACTGAAGATGACCCCCAGGGCGGTGTTGACCATATTGATGCTCACCGTTCTATATTAATGCTGGCCGGACCTTATGTTAAAAAGGGGTATGTAAGTCATACTCATGCCAACTTTGGATCGATATTAAAAACTATTTACAATATACTGGATGTGCCGTATGTAAACCAATACGATGTTACGGCTACATTATTACAAGATTTTTTTACAGACAAGCCCGATTTTAGCCCGTATACCTTTGTAAAGAGCGATACCCGGGTGTTTGATCCGCAAAAGGCCATGAGCAGGTATAACAAAACGATAGATTGGCGTAAAATTGAAAAAGGCCCCGAAATGGACGATGAGGATCGCGAAAGGGAAGATCATTACAAACAAAAAAGACCGGCAAAAGTAGCTGATAAAAACTAAGCAGGCTACTCATTAATAAGTATGTAATCTATCAGAATGAAATTACTTTTAATAACATCAATATTCTTTTTATTAGCAGCAAGTGATAACTGGCAACCAAATCAGGCACCGGCATCAAAACACAAATTCATAATTGCCGCACACCGTGGCGATCATGTGATCTATCCGGAAAATACATTGGCCGCATACAAGGAAGCCATCAAAAACGAGGCGGATTATGTAGAGATCGATCTGAGGACAACCAAAGACGGCGAACTGGTAAGCATGCACGATGGCAGTGTAAACCGGATGACCAATGGCCAGGGACAGGTTAAAGATTTGACCCTGGCTGAGCTTGAATCACTGACAGTGAAAAATAAGGATACTACATCAACGGCGGTTTTCCGTATCCCAACATTTAAGCAGATCTTGCAATTGTGCAAAAATAAGATCAATATCTATCTTGATTTTAAAGCTGCCGACCCGGCCATTGCCTATCAAATGATCAAACAATATGGTATGGAGAAACAGGTGTTGGTTTACATCAACAGCGCTCCGCAGTTTAGCGGTTGGCGTAAAGCTGCCCCCAAAATGCCCCTGATGCTGAGTTTGCCCGATAGCGTTAAAACAGTTGCAGGGATGGGAGATTTTATCACTAAATATCAGCCTGATATATTGGATGGCAGCTATAAACAGTATAGCTCAGAGATGGTAAAACTGGCCGAGGAGAAACACATCCCCGTTTGGCCCGATATTCAAAGTGCCGGCGAAGGTGCTGCAGATTGGGATAAGGCGCTGGCCATTGGGTTATCTGGCCTGCAAACCGATCACCCTGCCGCACTGGTGAAATATTTAAAGAGTAAAGGCTTGAGGTAATTTAAAACACGTCATTGCGAGGTACGAAGCAATCCCCGACTTACAGAGGGGCTCTGTACAGCATAGAGATTGCTTCGTGCCTCGCAATGACGCTTTTTTTGTTGGCATATTTATTTCTATTCACACTCCAATCCTTAATTCTAACTTAACACCTGTACCGTATTTTTACTAAAAAAATAAACATGAGCACCCGCAGAGACTTTATTGGTACCGGACTGGCCGGTATAGCAGCCTTAATCTTACTGCCTGCTGTTAATACTTTTGCAAACGTTAATAACGAGTATAACCGCCAAAATAAAGGCAGGCTTAAACTGCGTTTTGCCTTGGCATCTGATATTCATTACGGACAGCCGGATACCGATTATGCGCTGAACACCGGCAATATGGTTAAATGGATCAATGCCGATCATGCTAAAAACCACCTGGATATGGTGATCGTGAATGGCGATCTGGTGCACAACCGCCCCGATCTATTGCCAGAGATAAAAACTCAATACCTTGATAAATTCAATATGCCATACCATACCATTCCGGGTAACCATGATTTTGCTGATGCTGCTCTGTGGCAAAAGAACTTTGGTTATGAAGATAAGTATACCGTAGAGTTTGGTGACATAGCCTTTGTACTGGCCAATACTGCCGATACAAAAGGGACCTATGTTTGCCCGGATAATGTTTTTATCAAAGCGTCATTAGAGAAATTCAAAGACAAGAAGATTGTGTTTGTGATACTGCATATTGCCCCGTTCAAATGGCAAAAAGATGATTTTTTTGTGGATTGTCCCGAAACTATGGAACTGCTGCATGGTTATCCGAATGTAAAGGCTACTTTTCACGGGCATGATCATTTGCTTGATGGGATACGTTATACCGGCGATAAGTTCCCGCATTTTTTTGATTCGCACATTGGCGGTAACTGGGGTACCGATTATAAAGGATACCGCATAGTAGAGATTGATGATCAAAACGCTATCTACACTTACCAGGTAAATGCCAGTCAAAACCCGGTTTTGAATTCCAATAAATTATAAATAGGGAGACACATGTAATGTGTCTCTACGAAAATGAAATGTAAAGACGCATCACATGCGTCTCCGAATAAGATTATTTCTCAGATGGGAATTTTAGCCCTATCTGCGCGCGGGCCTTGTCAATCAGGTCGATCATTTGTTTTGACATTTGGTGGCTGATAACAGGGCTTTCTGTTTTACCCGCCTCGATCAGGTCACAAAAGTGAGCTATCTCATAATTAAGACCGCCGGCAACAAACGGTTCATGCAATTCAACAACCCGGCCGTCGAGGTAATCAATAGTAGCACGGGCGGGGTTCCACCAATTTTTATGTATGGTGATATGGCCCAGCGGCCCGGCAATCAGCGCATCGCCTTTGCCATGCAGATCAAATCCGGCATATAATTGGGAGTATCCGCCGGCATGTTGTGTTTGAAATATGGTGAACATATCCACCCCGGTGCTGCCAAAGCGCCCCATCGCTTGTACATCCTGCAGGTCGCCAAGCCAGTCAATCGCCAAAAAAGCTTCATATATACCTATCTGCGTCAAGCCGCCGCCAGCAAGTTCCAGACTGAAATTAGGATGGGCGATAGAAAGATCCGCGACCGAGGATCCTGCGCGGACATAACCTGCCGGGCCGATTGGATCCTGGGTAAGATGTTCTTTTAAACGCAGGTATAAAGGATAGAAGGCTGGTTTCATACCTTCCATAAAAATTAAGTTGTACTCTTTTGCTACGGCAAGAACCTGTTCCAGTTCGACAAGGTTAACGGTAACCGGTTTTTCGCAAAGTACATGTTTGCCGGCCTTTAATGCGGCAATGCTATAAGCAGCATGGCTATCTGGGAGTGTGGCAATATACACGGCATCGATATCGGAGGCCAACAACTCATCAACACTGGCGCAGGCCATGCCACCGTATTGTTCTACAAAGGCATTAACAGTTGAAGGTCTTCTTGACCATGAGGCCACTAGTTGAGTATCGGGCAATACCTGAAGGCCTTGCATAAACCGATGGGCAATACGCCCGCAACCTATTATTCCCCATTTTGTCATAGTCATAAATCAAAAGCCTAAAGTTGAAAATCTTGTTTAAATAAAAAAGCCTTAAGTCAAAAAATATAATATCAATTGACTTAAGACTTCGAACTCAAGACTTACAACTTAAACCTATTGGTACTGGATGTAAATAGGGTATGGTTTGTATCTTGATAAAACTTCCTCGGGTGTTAACATATGGTGAGGAGCTTTTTTGATATCGTTTTTGTAGAACAATTTAAAGCCCGTAAACTGTACCGGCTCCTGGTTAATAAAGTAACGGTAAGTGCCGGTTTTAAGATCGGGTTCGCCCCATCCGTCCATATCCATTACCAATTGAACTTCTTTGTGTAGTTTAATGTTTTTATAATTGGTTACCATTTTTTTGGTAAAACGGTGTACTACCAGGATTTTTGGAGGCAGGTTGTTCTTTTTAACGATGCCCGCCAAGTAACCAGAAACATAGTTGATATCCGCAGCATCATAGGTGCCAATTTTTTTACCTGGATGGGTGCCGTCTTTCATGGAAAATTCAGGGTCCATACCAAAATGAACCTGCGGCATGGCTAAATATTTTTCAAACAATGGTAATTCAGCTTGAATATTACTTAATGCTACCTGTACATCTAAAAATACAATGGCGTGTGCTTTTTTTGCCAGTACCAAAACGCTGTCGATTTGTTTAAATGGCATGCGGTAACGGAATTTGCCGTCTTTACCGCCATCGCCCTGGGCTACTACAGCAATATAATGCAGGGCTGGCTGAACCGGGGTTTTTGGATCGGCCTTTTCCCAATGTTTTACTTCGCCTTTTAGTTTGGCCAGCATTTCATTAGGCGGTAATTCGCCAAGGATCCCCATTTTTTTAGAGTAAAGGTTACCATAAAAAGCAACCACACGTTTAAACGGTAAAATAGCGCCGTTTAGTGGATATGGCGTGTTTTTAACCGGCCATCTGCCGGTGGTATCACCATGGGCATTGAACTTTAACAGGGAATCATATAACTTTTTATCCAATGGAGGATAGCTTGATTTTACCACGCTCAGCGTGTCTTCCGTTTCGCCTTTGGCCGAGTCTGCCTTGGTTGATTGTTTAGCGCCCGGCTTGCTGGTATTGCCGCTTTGTTTGCAATTGGTTAGCAGGGTAATTGTTAATAGAAGCGCCGAGGCGTAAAGGAAAAAATGTTTCATTATTTATAAAGGTGAGATTTTTGCGTATTTGATGTGCCGGTTTTTAAACTCTTTTTAACTGGTTAATTACTAATTATTTCTGTTGATATCCGGGACCGTACAAAATAACACCTTTTCTGGTGCCAATGTGTTTAAAATTATCAACAGTTATGTTTCCATTTACTAAAACATACTTAAAACCAGTTGAATAGGCGTGGGGATGTTCAAACGTTGATTGGTCTTTGACCGTACCGGCGTCAAAGATAACAATATCTGCAAACATAGCAGGCTGCAATAATCCGCGATTGGTTAAATGAAATTTTTGCGCAGGTAAGGAGGTCATTTTACGTATGGCATCTTCCAGGCGGATCACATTTTTTTCGCGTACATAATAGGCCAGCACCCGGGCATTGCTGCCATAACCACGTGGATGCGGCACACCCGAGCCAAACAAACGGATGCCCGAATCTGATGCTACCATAGTTAGCGGATAGCGGAGTATATTTTCAACATCGGCTTCATTCAAGCCGTGAAATACCATCGAGGCACTGCCTATTTTGGTAATATCTAAAATGGTTTCAATTTCATCAGGGATAGTTGAAGGCCGGCCTTTGGCGATATTGATCTGCATGATATTTTTCCCATTGAGGGATGGATCTCCATCGCAATGGGCAACCACAGCATAATCAAAATGCTCACGGGTGCGCCTTTTCATGTCTACTATCATTTCCGCCACTATCTTTTGATGGATCAACGGATTATTCAACCGTTTTAATACCGAATCATGCCCGCCATCCTGCAGCCAGTCAGGTAGCAATACATTCAGCGTTGTACTGCTGGCAGTGTATGGATATTGATCAACCGTTACATCCAAACCCTCCTGGCGTGCTTTTTCGACCATGGCGATCATCTCTGTCGAACGGTTCCAGTTGGGCAGGCCCACTTTAAAATGGGAGATCTCTACCGGCATATTGGCTTGTCGGCCTATATCAATAGCTTCGGCAATGGCATCAAATATCTTATCCGATTCATTGCGCATATGTGAGGTGTATATACCGTGATACTTGGCTGCCGCTTTTGCCAGGGCCACAACCTCGGGTGTTTTGGAATATAAACCCGGTGTATAAATTAAACCTGTAGAAAAACCAACGGCCCCATCGCGCATGGCTTGTTCCACAATGGCCTGCATTTTTTGTAGCTGCGCATCATTGGGTGTTATGGCTGCCTTGCCTAAAACAGCATCGCGAACATCGTTATGACCAATCAGGGTTGCTACATTTACAGACAGTTTCAAACTATCTAAAAATTTAAAATATTTGGCGATGTTAATATTGGAAGTGCCGCAGTTTCCCGTGATCACGGTGGTTACGCCATCGTAAATAAAATTATCGGCAGTAGGGGTTTTCTTTTCGTCTCCTTCAATATGAGTATGTACATCAATAAAGCCTGGAGCGATGATGAGGCCTGTGGCATCGATGGTTTTATCGGCCTTACTTTTGGACAGATCGCCGATATTCACGATCTTATCTTTAACAATACCCACATCCCCATAAAACCAGGGATTGCCGGCACCGTCAATTATTTTTCCGTTTTTTAGGATGATGTCAAAATGTTGCTGTGCAAAACAACCAGTGGATATCAATATCAGACATATCGTATACAGCTGTTTTTTGATCATCGTAGGCTACGAACGTGTTTTAAAGAATTTTCCAAAAACGCCAAGTGGTAGTTTTGAACCCGCGGTGGCCTGCAGATAAAGTTCGCCGATCTCCAGGTTTTGTACTTTCGGGAAAGCGCTTTTGATCAGATTCTCGATAATTACCGATGAAAAGCCTAACGAGTAGGTATTCAGGATGAGGAAGTGTTCTTCAGGATCAAGCAGCTGTATCACATCTGCCATCATCTCGTTGATGTTGTCTTCCAGTTTCCATTTTTCGCCGTTGGGGCCATTGCCGTACGCCGGAGGATCAAGAATGATACCGTTATATTTTTTACCGCGTTTTAACTCACGTTTTACAAATTTCAAGGCGTCTTCAACAACCCACCTGATATTGTTGAGACCCGAGATCTCCTGGTTTTCATTGGCCCAGGTCACTACTTGTTTTATGGAATCCACGTGTGTGGTATCGGCGCCGGCTGCCTGTGCAATTAACGATGCGCCACCGGTATAGGCAAACAGGTTAAGTACCTTGGGCTGTGGTGTTTTAAACTTTTTGATATTTTGGGTGATGTAATCCCAGTTTACAGCCTGCTCGGGGAAAATACCCAGGTGTTTAAATGAGGTTAAACCCAAACGGAATTTGATGGCCGCATCCTTGTTTTTATATTCAATATGCCAGCGGTCGGGTGTTTTGGGGTCTTTCTTTACCCAGTCGCCCGCGGTTGCCGAGCGACCCTTAAACTTGATGTGGTGTAAGCGCTGCCACTCAGAAGCGGGCAATTGTTTGCTCCAAACCGCTTGCGGTTCGGGGCGTATCAGTACAATATTCCCAAAGCGTTCCAGCTTTTCAAAATCGCCGCAATCAATCAGCTCGTAATCTTTCCAGTGCGTTGGGGTTAATAGTTGGATCATTCTTTTAGTTTGCAGTTTACAGTGGGCAGTTTGCAGTAGATAGTTACCTACTACGCCATTTTAATAGGTGCAAATATAATCATTCTGATAAAAGCGACTGCTAACTGTGAACTGTAAACTACAATTTCGCTTTTGCTGCCTGCATAAATTTACTGGCAAATACAAAGTCGTTCAGTTCCTGGTTGTCGGTATGGGCTATCTCTTTATTACTGCCTTCCCACCATTTTTTACCTTGGTGTAAAAATATAATATGGTCGCCTATACCCATTACCGAGTTCATATCGTGCGTAACAATCACTGTTGTTATTTCATATTCTTCGGTAAGCTCATTGATCAGTTCATCTATCAGGATGGATGTTTTAGGGTCGAGGCCCGAGTTGGGTTCGTCTACAAACAGGTATTTGGGTTGCATGGATATAGCGCGCGCAATACCTACACGTTTCTTCATCCCGCCCGAAAGCTCTGATGGGAATAGTTTATTCTTGCCGGTAAGATTAACTCTTTCCAGGCAAAAATTGGCGCGATCGAGTTTCTCTGCTTTTGTTTGATTAGTAAACAGGTTAAGCGGAAACATGATATTTTCTTCAACCGTCATGGAGTCAAACAGAGCCGAATTTTGAAAAAGCATCCCTATTTTGGTACGGATAGGCACACGTTGCTCAAAATCCATGTCGGTAAAGTTCTCGCCGTCAAATATCACGTCGCCTTTGGTAGGATCATGCAAGCCAACAATACATTTTAACAGGGTAGTTTTTCCTGATCCGGAGCCACCAATGATAAGATTGTTTTTACCTGGTTTAAAAGTCGCGGTTATACCTTTTAGTACTTCGTTATCGCCAAATGTTTTGTAGATATCTTTAATTTCGATCATAGTAGGAGGCGTGAAATAATAAGATCCACAAATAATATCATGATACAGCTCCAAACAACTCCGCGTGTGGCCGACTGACCAACCTCAAGCGAACCGCCATCAGTATAAAAACCCTGGTAGGAGCAAATAGAAGTGATGATGAATCCAAAGAATATAGATTTAACGGCGCAAACAGTAACAATAAGCGGGTTAAAACCATCGGTTAAGCCGGTTATATAATCGGCTGTCGATACATCTTTTGAGGCGGCACAGGCAATATAACCACCAGTTAAACCCAAAATTACCGATACAATAACCAATAAGGGAATCATGGATACCCCGGCTATGATCTTGGGTGATATTAAATAGCCCGGCGCGTTTACACCCATGATCTCCAGTGCGTCTATCTGCTCGGTTACCCGCATAGTGCCAATTTGGGATGCCATACTGGAGCCTACACGCCCAGCCAATACCAGTGCCGATATGGTTGGACTAAACTCCAGGATGGTAGAGTCGCGGGTGATACCGCCAACAATTGTTTTTGGGATAAAGTCGCTTACCAGCTGAAATGCGGTCTGTATAGTAGCCACAGCGCCAATAAATACCGAAATGATGGCGATGATACCCAGTGAGCCTATACCCACCGAAACCATTTCACGCATCACCTCGCTCCAATAAACACTAAACTTTTCGGGCTTCCTGAAACTTAATCGCAGCAGAAGAATGTATTTTCCTAAACTTTGGAACATTTGTTTTTATAAAAATCGGTTAAAAATACGTTTTTTACCATTAAGCTTTATCGCTTGTGCCCATTGAATTAATTTAAATATGCAATTTTATGAGCTATCAATTATTGCTTACGTAAATTCGACCCATAAAGCTTCAACCCTAAGCAAAAAAAATCAGCCTTGTATACTTTGGGGCTGTTTTAAAAAGAACAATTATTTAAACACATTATTATCAGCATGAAGAACGCTCTTATCACCGGTTCAACAAAAGGCATGGGCCGCTCTATTTCTATTTCATTTGCTAATGAAGGATTGAACGTGGCAATTTGTTCGCGCAATGAGCAAGAATTATTAAAATTTAAGGATGAACTGCACTCCATTAACCCATCAATAAAAGTTTTTGCACAGGTTGCTGATGGCAGTAATAAAGCCCAATTGCTCCAATTTGCAGCAGGTGCACAACAAGAGCTGGGATTTATTGATGTGGTGGTAAATAGCCTGGGCATGTTTGCCCCCGGCAGTATACTTGACGAAAGTGAAGGCGACTTTGAAAAACAATTGCATACCAACCTGATGCCCACTTATGAGCTGTACCGTCACTTCGGTAAAACCATGATTGCTGCACGCAAAGGGCACTTCTTTAATATTTGCTCGGTAGCATCGTTAAATCCTTTTCCGCAGGCTGGTACCTATGGAGTAACAAAATATGCGTTATTAGGCCTTACAAAGGTAATGCGGCTTGAAATGCAGGAACATGGCGTAAAAGTAACCGCGATAATCCCCGGATCAACATTAACGGATTCTTGGAAAGACGCGGTGGTTGATAAAGATACCATGGTACTACCCGAAGATATAGCATCAGCTATCATCAATATATACAGGATGAGCCAAGGCGCTAATGTTGACGAAATGATCATTAAACCTGCACCAGGTCAGATATAAATTTGGTTAGTTCATGGTTGATGGTTCATAGATCATGGATAAGAGGTTGTGGAAAAACAGCCTGGGTTTATCTACATGCAAACAAAAATCATGAACTATGATCTATGAACCATCAACTATTAACCATCAACTTTCATCGGTATTTTCAGGTGCTTTACCGAGAGTTTGGTCACTTTCACCTAATAGTATTACTGTAAAACATTTGTTGTTAGCACATTTGAATTATAAAATCACTATTATTAATAAATTATGGAAAAGAAACTTTATCGCGATGAACGCCGAAAAACCATAGGGGGTGTTTGCGCGGGTTTGGCAGAATACTTTGATATCGATATAGCTATAGTACGGGCTTTGTTCCTGCTCACCTTTATATTCATGGGTACCGGTTTAATGGTTTACATAGTTTTATGGATAGTGCTACCTAAAAAATATCAGCAATACTTTGATCCTGGGGTTGATTATCGTGTACCGCCGCAGGAGCCTTATAATCCTTTTGCCGCTGGCGTACCCCCGCAACAGGAGGTACCGTTTGGTGTACCACCAAAAAAATCCGGATCATCAACTCCTGGACTTATCATAGGTGTCATATTGATATTTATAGGTGCATCATTCTTGCTGCATGAATTACATCTGTTCAGATTCTGGCATTTTGGTAAATTGTGGCCGGTGGTTTTAGTAGGGGCGGGTCTTGCATTAATGGCAACAGGCAACAAAAAGAAACCCTGGGAAGATTATAACCCAGGCAGTACCGATGCCTCTGATGCTAAAGAAGAGGTAAAAGATGATACTTTGAATAAAGAAGATCATCCTAATCCCGAAAATGATAATTTAAAAGATAATCCACCAACTGTATAACATCTGATGTTATTAAACTGCTATGATCGACAAAGTCAATGTAGGTTATAGCAGCTTCATAAATATAAAAGAATATTGAAATGAGAAACGATAGATTAGTTCCGGGCGCTATCCTGGTTTGCATAGGAGCCATATTCCTGCTTAACAACTTTGGGTATATAGATTTTCATTGGATGAATATCCTCCACCTTTGGCCCATCTTTTTAATCATGGGTGGTGTTAACCTGGTTTTTGCAGGTAACCGCACAGCCTGGGCCACCATTTTAAAATTAGGCGTGGTTATACTGGGTTTTGGGCTATTAATATTCGGCCATTTTGAGCGGTATAGCTTTTGGCCCGGACGTTATAATTTTCATTATAATGATGATAGTAATAATAACGACAGCAGTAATAATGACGACGACGATGATGACAGCGACAGTACCGGCGTAGGTCATGGCGTGGTTAAAGTACAGGGAAGCAGTGTTTTTAATAAAGACTATACCGCCGACGCCAAACTTGCACGCCTTAATATCAGCGGGGGCGGTACTACCTATACTTTAAATGATACCACCAATCAGCTTTTTAAAGCCGAGACTAAAGAATTTTACGGCAGCAAGTATGAGTTTACCTCGAGCAAAGACGATTCCATGTACGTGGTTAACCTGCACCTGCGAAATAATAAAGGTTGGCATATTGATAGCGACGAGGATAAGGACAAAGCCAACAGGGCCGACATTAAACTAAACCCTAACCCGGTGTGGGAAATTAATGTAGAAACCGGCGCCACAAAACTTAATTTTGATCTTAGTAAATTCAAAATAAAAAACTTAACTTTAAAGGGAGGCGCGGCATCGTTTGATGTAAAGCTGGGCAACCCTTTGGCGACCACCAATGTTGAGGTATCAACCGGGGTGTCTGAAGTAAGTATCAGTGTGCCGAAAGGCGCTGCCTGCAGCATCCGTACCAACTCGGGCCTGTCGTCAAATAATTTTGACGGGTTTGATAAAAAGGATGATAACCGATATGAAACTGCCGGTTTTGATGCCGCTAAAAACAAAATATACATCCACATGACAGGTGGTGTATCTGACTTTAAAGTAAACAGGTATTAATTTACCCCAAACGATACCGGGACGTATATCTATAATAATTTTACAAGCCGCTTCATGAGCATCATGAGGTGGCTTTTTTATGATCCTAAAAGTGGGTTTACATGGTTTACATATTTTATGCTTTACATTTTTATATATAATTGATATTCAAAATGTTGTGTTTGTTTTTCATCAAAAAGTGGGTTTACACTGTAAACCCACTTAGGGTGTCATTAACTCAGGGTTTAAATCTCCATAAAATTGTCATTCTGAGGAACGAAGAACTTTCTCTTGAACGGAGTGAAAAATATATTTACCAATATGCACAGTCTGTTAATAGATCCTTCACTCCGTTCAGGATGACAAAACCGGTATATTAATGCTGCCCTATACCGTGGCAGTTTTTATTTCAAAGAGATGTCTGCCGAAATATTTTGTCAAGCTTCCTAAATGATGATGGGACACCTGTTTTGGCAAGCATGACTTCACTCTTTTGTCATTAATTGTTAAAACATGCCTGAAAGTGTTAAATTCAAAACCATTATTGCAAAAAATAGGTTTAATTTACAGCTTAATTGATCTATGTATGAAACCTAAATACTTTATAATATTTTTCGCGCTTTTTATAGCGGGTACTGCGAACGCTCAAAGTGTTTTGAAGGGCACCGTTTATGAAGCCGGTAAAAACAACCGTATGCCTAACGTTTTTATAAGGGACGATAATAATAAAAGACAAATAACCATTACCGACGATAAAGGTAATTTTGCAATAAATACCGAGACCGGTCATACCCTGATATTTGATTCTCCCGGCTATATATCTGATACCTTGTATGTAACCAATCATGCCCCAAAAAGAATAGAGATGGTAACCAAAACCATCGCTCTGCGCCAGGTTAATATCACCTCAACCAGGCAATCATTTGATGCGCATAAAGAGTATCCGGAGGTTTATACCCGGAGCAAGGTTTATCCACTGTCGCCATCATCATGGTTCAGTAAGGATGCCCGGGATGCCCGCCGTCTGAAAAAATACTTTAAACACGAGGAGGAGGAAAGACATGTGGACGAGGTATTTAATGTTACCTACGTAGAAAGCCTGGTACCATTGCGTGGTCAGGATCTTGAAAATTTTATGACCCTTTACCGCCCAACTTACGCATTTCTGAAAAACAATAATGGCGAGTCACTTACAGTATATATAAACGACTCTTATAAGAAATTCATGGCCTTACCGGCAGATAAACGCACATTACCAAGTTTACCCAATACCGGTAAAACATTGCAGTAGGCAGTTGCCGGTTTGCAGTTTGCTTAGCAGTTGAGTATAGTAATATCAATCTACGTAAACGGCCATGTTGCCGGATAGGATATTTTGATATAACAATTCTATCTGGCTTTTGAGTATACGGTCTTCCGATAGTTCAGGCAATTGGTCAATATCAAAATATTGCACATCAAGCACATCAAATCCCTTATTAAGAGTAAAGGACAAGGCCTTGCAATAGAAAACCATTTTATATACATAGAATGGTTGGGCTGGGTGTGGGTGCATTTTTTTATCAAATACGGCCAACAACCTTTCGGGTATAATATCCAATCCGGTTTCTTCCTGAAATTCTTTAATGATCACTTCTTTGGGGCTATATCCAATGTCGCCCCAACCACCAGGTAACGACCATTTGCCGTCGGTGCTTTCGCGGGCCAGTAGTATTTTGTTATCGGGAGATAGCAGAATGCCTCTCACATCAACTTTAGCTGTAGGATAATCCGCAGCCTGCGGGAAAAGTATGTTGATGGTTTCGCCCCCATAGCCGGAAACCTCATCCAACATCTGGGTGCTGATGTGTCGCAGTTCGGTATAACGCTCTACATCATATTCGTTTTTGGCGTAAAGTAAGCCTATATCAGCAACGGATCTTAATTGGGTAATAAGGGTTAAAAGAGAGCTGTTATTCATAATAAGCAAAGAGTACAAAAAATGATTGTCATCCCGAATTTATTTCGGGATCCCTCAGTTGTATAATATACAAGGTATAACTCTACCTATGGGATGCTGAAACGCGTTCAGCATGACAGCGCTTGTAAACCTATCCCCGGCCTAACAGTTCATCGAGCTTATTACGCTCTGTTTGCAACTCGCGGGCCAGTTTCTTTTCTTTTTCGTTGGCTTTTGATTTGTAGGTTTTGTATTCTTCGTCAAGCTCTTCATATAGCTTTGTTCGGTATTTAGCCTCCCGGGTATGTGCACCAGAACGCGCGATAACAATAGCCGCGATAGCACCAAAAGCAATAACCAGTCCCCACATTAATAAATTATAGGAGGATTTAGTGAGCGAGATACCCAGGAGGTTTATTTCATCGCGTTTAGCGTTCGATTCAGAAAGCGTTTGGTCCTTCGTAGTTACATCAGTTTTAAGGCTATTGATATCTTTAGTTTGTGCCGTAAGCTTTGATTGCGCTTCGGCCAGTTTACGTCTTTCTATGTTCAGGGTATCACGCATGTTTTTCCAAAGCGCTGAGGCCAGGGGCTCCTGGTAATGATATAGCTTACTGACCAGGTATTTATACTGACCATTAAGCGATTTATCGTTTTTTAATGCCGAATCGGCCGATGTTGCTTTGGGCTGTGTATATCTGTAGGTCGAAGGATTTACGGTTACGGCTGGTTTTACAGCAGCAGGTTTTACAGTAGTTGGTTTCTGGACAGGGGGCTTTACCACGCCAGTTTTTTTAACAGTGTCCTGGGCAAGTGCCGGGTTAATACTGCCTAAAAAAACGATAATTAAAACGCAGATACTGAATAAAAAATGCTTGTTCATTAGATGTAAAATTAGGTATCCTATATTACAAAACAGGATATTTATTGCTTTTATTGTAATATCCTGAGGGTTTGTAGGGGCTAATGTAAGGTTTCATACGTAATTTTGCTACTCATGGTTATATTAGCGGCATGAATATAGGTATTATTGGTTTAGGCGACATGGGACGCTTGTATGCCAAAGCTTTTGCAAAAGCAGGTTATACAGTTTGTGGATGCGATTTACCCGAAAACCGGGACCGGCTTGAGGCAGAACTGGCACCTTACAAAATAAACATAATGGATAGCGGTAAAGATGTTGCCCGCACCAATGACCTGATCATCTACTCGGTAGAGGCGGATAAAATGGAACAGGTTGTGGCTGAATGCGGTCCCCTGACCAAATATGGTGCTATTGTGGCAGGCCAAACATCTGTAAAGCATCCTGAAATAGCCCTTTTTGAAAAATACCTGCCTGCCGATGTGCAAATAGTTACCTTTCATGGCATGCATGGCCCCGGATTTGAACCCGAAGGGCAAACGTTGATACTGGTACCACACCGCACTACCCCGGATGCCTATCAGCGTATGTATGATCTGTTTATCGCCATTGGCAGTAATATTGTAGAAATTGCCGATTACCATGAGCATGATAAAATTGTAGCCGATACCCAGGCTGTAACTCATGTGGGTTTTGAAAGTATGGGCACCGGGTGGAAATCGGCAGGTTTTTTTCCCTGGGAAAATGATTCCTATGTGGGCGGTATCGACAACGTGAAGATATTGACCATGCTGCGTATATTTAGCTATAAAGCGCACGTATATGCAGGTTTGGCTATTTTAAATCCTTATGCCAAACAGCAGGTTAAGCGCTATGCCGAATCGGAATCGGAGTTGTTTAAACTCATGATCAAGGAAGAAGCCAAAACCTTCAGGGAACGGTTGTACCGTGGCCGCGATTTTGTTTTTCACGAAAGCCGCAAACCCATTATGCTGAACGATGCCGTAATGCGCGAGTTTTCCCTGTCGCAGAAGCCCGGGCAGCAGAAACCAAACTCACATTTAAGCATACTGAGTATGGTTGATGCCTGGTACCATTTGGGTGTAAACCCCTATGATAACCTTATTTGCCAAACTCCACCTTTCCGCCTGCGTTTGGGTATTGCCGAATATCTGTTCAAAAACGAAGACCTGTTGGAAGAATCCATCGAGACGGCTTTATATGATAAGGCCATCCGGGGCGACGATCTGGAATTTCACTCGGCGGTACGGGAATGGTCGTCTATTATTGGTTATGGAGATATGGAAGGCTATAAAAAACACTTTAATGAGGTACAGGCCTTTTTTGGTGACCGGCTGGAAGAAGGCAAAAAACAAAGCGCCGAACTCATCAGAAGATTGATGATGGAATAAGCAATTAAACTTTTTAAACCTTAAATTTTAACAAATTTCAGGTCGAAAACAGCGTAAAAACAGCTCAAAATTCATTCAAAACCATCGATTTTAACACTTTTTAACAAATTTTAACACGATTTTGACGCGTTTTGAAAGGTTTAAAAAGTGTTAAGTTATTGATATTTAATGAACTGAATTAAAAAGGGTCTGTTTTTGGGCTCTTTTTCCCTTAATTAAACAGCCCGGTTTTCCTTTTATATCAGAAAAACCGGGCTGCCTGGTATACAAATATACGCAATATCGGTCGCAATACCACTACCGCAAAAATCTAATCTTCTGCATCTATTATAAAATAGGCTACCCCTGTAGCATATAGGCAGGTTGGGTACGTAATGTATATAATACTGATACCCAATACCTCAATTGTAACCAATTAGCTTATGAAAAACTTAAACCGATATATCGCTTGCCTGTTTCTTCTGTTAACCGCTGTATCCTGTTCAAAAAATAAAAATCAAACCAAGATCTGTCCGCCTGTGCCGCTTGCATTAATATTGCAGGCTATTAAGTTTCAGGTGGTTGATAAAGCCAGCGGGCAGGATCTCTTCTTTTCGGCAACTCCTCGTTATGCTTTAGCCGATATTAAAATTGTATTCCGGAACAGCTCCAATAAATTAGATTCTGTTTCTCCGCCCCTGAAAGAAGAACTGCCCACCGGCTCGCATTTTGTATACCCAATTCCCTATACCAGGATCCTGGATACCTGTTATATTAAAATAAAAAGTCTGAAAGTTGATACCGTGATCAGCACCATCGCAGTAACCAAAACTGAATGCAGTACCTCGTATTCTTTAAATAAGGTACAGGTGAACAAGAACGCGCCTATTGCCTATTCATACAGTAACGTTATCATTATCAAAAAATAAAGCGGATGGGTGGCGAACAATTTTCGGGTTTGGTGAACTATCTGCAGGAGGTTCCAGCTGTTGATGTTTTTGGCAGCGGGATATTTGAAAATGGCTTGTGGTGGGTTAAGTTTAGTATCGATATCAAACATCAGTACGCCTGGCAGGTGGTACAGGAAATTGGCCATGTGGTTAACTATGTATCGCTTGAGGAGCGGCTGCCCACTGTGTTTTACCCTGTTTCGCCGCCACCATATATGAACGGTGGGCCTGGTGATTTCCTTTCATGGATAATTGAAACCGAGGATGCTGATTTTACACCCGACGATATGAAAGATTGGCTCTTTGGCCGCTTGCCCCAACCGGTAAATGATTTAACAGCCTGGAATACCAGTGATGAGGAAGTTTAGCTGAAAGCCTAAAGCGGAAGACGTAAAGCTGATTTTATAATGAAATAAATAAAGACTGCGCTGTTTTGCAGCACGGTCTTTATTTTATATATCCAAAACCTTATATATACTCAGAAGCTGTCTAAAAACGAAGATTATTCATTACCGTTGACTAAAGTCAACGGTAAAAGAAAGTATTAAGGAGGGCTTCAGCCCAATTATCCAAGCGGTATTTTGGCTAAAGCCCTTTGCCCTTTACTCATTATTTCGTTGACTAAAGTCAACGGCAATGATTTTTACATGATACATAAATAATCTGAATCAAATTTAGACAGCTTCTAAGGCAATGTTGTAAAATTGATGCTTGGCGGGGTACCGGTTGCTGTACGGGTAAATGTTTGGTTGAGGGTTACGTAATTGGCAAAGAACCCTCCGTTTTGTAAATAGAAGTTGCTGTCCGAAATACCTCCGCCATAATCCATCCTTTGCTCATTATTGGCTGTAGCGTCGCCGTCAAAATAGGCGCTGGTTAGCTCGGTCCAGGTACCGGTTGAACTCTTTACCCACTGATTACCAAAATTTCCTTTACGGCCCAGGTAGCCGTTGGTATCCGTGAAATTCTCTACAAATGAATACAATCCTGTTAAATAGGTATTGGTAGATGGTCTTAACCAGGAGGTGATAAATTTCCAGGAACCAACTTCGGGAGCATAAAACCATGATGAAAAGGTAGTATTGCCAGAGGCATCGGGCACGGCTTCGGTCAAAAACTTATAGGTAGTGCCGGCTACCCAGTTGTAATCCAGGTAAGCCTGGCCGCCTTCGCCTTCGCCGCTAAATGTTTGTACAACAACACCAGCACCTGCCCGTGTGCTGGTTGTGGTACCGCCGGTTGGGTTCCATACCGAAAACAGGATGCGGCGTTCGCTTGAGGAATTCACCTGCATCCCAAAATATCCCTGACTAAAGCCATTGGCCATAAAATAGGAACCTACAGGATCCTGGCCTACAGGTACAGTAACTTCATTGTAAAACCATTGGGAATTGGCCGGTGCGGTATAACCCAGGTGAACCGAAGGCCCCCTGCGCGACCAGTAAAAATTGGTGGAGTCATTAGCATACTGCACATTGGACGCCACTACCGGGCCGCTGATGATGAGGTCAGATACATCGGCATAATATCCGCCGGTTTTGCTTACCCCCTTAAAATCTACCCGCACATATCCCGGACTGGTAACATTCACCGTACCTACATTATAGGTGGTGAAGGCAGAGCCCGTCATGGATACGTTGAATGCCACGCCGTTAACGGTAAGCTTAATCACGCTGTTGCCGGATGCAACCTTGGCTTTTACTTTTACGGTTAAGGAACCGGTGTTGCCTAAGCGGAAATAGGCCGAGAAAATACTGTTAGGGTTGGTCCAGTTGGCCAGTGTGGTAGAGGTTACGGTTTCCACACCGCCCGAGGCCAGGGTGGTTACAAATGCATTACCGCCCATTGAAACCCTAAGGGATGAGCCGCCGAGCGATTGTGTTTTGGCATCGGGAGTACTGTTAGTGGCTAAACTCTTTTGAGCATCCTTTTTACAAGAAAATAATGCAAGCATCATCAGGCACACCAGGTAGTGTAATTGGTTCTTTTTCATAATGTAAAGGTTTGTTAAAATTTTGTCGGTTAATTTTAACTTAAATTATGAAATGGGTATTTAATCAGGTAGTTAAAGGCTACGCAAACGTTTGCTAAAAATTTAACCTAAGGATAATTTTATGTGCTTTCGCGAGATATTAGCAAAATCATCTTTTGAAAATAGCAATGCTGACCAATGCCTTGCTAAAACGTGTTTTTAGTAAGCTGTGGGGATATCGGGTGGAATGGAAGTGTGTAATTTAATAGTTCTCAAATACTTAGGAGGTATCTTTCTAAATGATTTTATCGATCATGTTTTATGAAACAGCACTTACAGTCATAAACCACAACACAAACGTTTGAAATTGTATTTCAGGCGGTTATGTGTCCGGAAGAAAGCAGGGCCCTGTGTATAATTAGCGAAAACTTTTTAAAGATAGGCCTGTCACTCTGAGCTCTGTCGAAGGGTAGAGCGCAGAAGCCTGCCCATCATGCTTAGTTTATTCCATCATTCAAAATTATCTGCTTATCACGAAGCGTATTGGCAAAAGCATCGTAATCATCAATGTTCATTAATATGGTATCAAATTGCTTACCCGAACCATAAAGCTGATCAATTTGCACGGGTGTTTTAAAGCTAATAAGCAGGTTACCGCTTGTTTTAATTATGCCTCCTTTAAAATAAAGGCTTTCTGACTGATAATCGTTGGTGATTTTTTTGATGGAGTTGATATTGCTTAATTGGGTTTTGGCCCGCCAGCGTAATCCTGTTTGTAAAAGTAAATGCTCATCGCTTATCTGTACTTTTCGTTTTAGAATGGCCGATAGATCGGCAACAATGAAAACAACGCCATATAATGAAAGCATAGTAACAACTGTAGCTGCAATATGGTTCCATTTGAGTAGCAGTAAATGAATGGCTGTTACCTCAACAATTATGGCAACAACCAATATACACCAGATGGCAATGTAACCAGCTTCTTTATGTATGCTAAAAGAAACGCTCTCCTGCAGGCCTGATCTTTCTTTGCGCCAGCATAATAAGCCGTATCTTAAAATAGCTAATTCAGATGCTATGATTTTTACCCCTAAAGAGTCGCCCAACGCATCGGCCATAGCCGACCGTAAATTATAAATAGGATCAGCCATGGTAGCCTGGTGAACCTTGTAAAAAGTTATTAGCCCTTTTATTTTGGTAATGGCATAAATAAGAAAAAGCAATTCAGCCAGTGCTGTTAGTTTTCGCACCTGCAAAATATATTGTTGTTGATGTGCAGGCAGCACCAGATAAGCTATAACCGAACACAGGCTTATCACAATAAGCAGGTTTTTTGCCGATTTTTTAAAGGGTCTGATAACGATAAAATAATAGAATACCGGGAAAGTAATGATAAAATCGGCCAGTAAACCATTGGCCACTTTATCTTTAATGGTTGCCGGTACAGTATGAAGAATACACAACCCACCAGTAAAAATGAGCAAAGCGATTACCGTGATCAATATGATGTTCCGGTTTATTTTTACTGGATTCGTGGTCATAATCAAAAATTTTCTAAATATAAACATTTCCGACCCTTGGGGTTTCCAGAAAGGGGGGGTGAGAGTCCAAAGGAGTTGAGGCGCATGTGATCCCTTCCCCGGAGAGGAGTTTTTCAGACTTACGAAGTTTTCAAAACTTCGTAAGTCTTATGATCAATATGTCTAAGGGGCATAGCTTTTACTTCGCCGAAAACAAGGTCCACGGATAAGCTTTCATATCCCGCAGGTATTTGGCCTGGTAATTATATTCCGGGTGTTGCTTAAAGAAGGGAGCGGCCAGAAAATCCGTTCCGCCGGGGTGACCCATGTGTGCCCATAGCTGCATTTTGCTGGCCAGTGCTGTGCTGGTTACTTTACCCTGTACGGCACCCATCGGAAAGTAAGGTCCTTCGCTCCATTCGGGACAGCCTTTGGGGTCCTGGTCAATATGACCGTCGATAATGCAGCGGTTAAAGGCATTTTTGCCCTGCAAGGCGTCAAAAGTATCGCCCTCAATGATCTTTCCGTTTTCGGCATCCAGTTTGCCTTTATAATCCAGACACACCAGTTTTTCCATGCGGAGCTTGCGGGCATTGGGCGAATTGGTTTTGTCGTTCACATCAAAAGTGGTTTCTGTTTTGATCAGCGCCGGGTCGCTCGGAAAGTTGGAGCCTATCATAGCCGTATCTTTTGATCGCCATACTTTTACAGTTTTTAAGCCGAGCTCGAGTTTGGCCACCTCGTTGGTTTTGGTATCGCCAATAAGCCAGTCGTTGGCATAACCACCATTATTATCTGCACTCATGATCCTGATCACATCGTCGATACTTTTGCTGTATTGCGCGGCTTTGCGGGCACGCACAAATTCGGGGGTGCGGGTGGTATCAAAACCCTTAAAACCGGTAATGGTGGTTTCGGTAATCAATATGCCATTGTTGGTGATCACAAAATCATCCCCGCTGTGGATAAAGCCCGGCGCGCAGTCCATTAATATATGGTTGCCTTTTTCAGGTACCACATCGGCTATCACATTCCAGCGTTCACCTATAATATAGTCTGTCCAGTTATTATGACCTATCACGATCTTGCCATCTTTGGTATAGCGGCCCGTAGCTATAAAGGCGCTGCAATTGCCGGGAGCTTTGTTATCGCCGCTGCCGGGTTTTATTTTATTCATGAGGCCGGGCACATAATATTGTGCCAGCTCAATGTTGGCATTCAGGGCGGTAATGTCAAGCGTATCATATTTAAGTCCGTGAGCTTGCAGGCCCTCGGCTATCCCGCGTATTTCATCCTGGTATTCCTTGTCAATCTTTTTCCATAAAAACCTGGCCGACGCGCTGCGGTAAAAGGCCCAGTCCTTTTTACTGCTGTAGGGCAGGTAATAGGCCATCACTTTAAGCAGAGTATCTATCTCCTTATATAATAGGTATCCGTGCTGATAGCCCATGTCGGCCGGTGAACCTTCTATATGCAGGTATACCCAGCCGTTTTTATCGGTCCGGCTGGCCTTGCCCATACGGTCATGTGGTTTGGTTTCGGGTTTACAGCTAAAAAGGAGAGAGCAGGTGAGCGCGATAGCAATGGTTAGGGTAGTGGCTTTCATGATCAGTAATAGTTTTTAAGGAAAGCTCAATTTAATAAAAGAATATTGAATTGCAGGACCTTAGGTGGTCAAAAGTTTAATTCTGCCAGATATTAACCCTGATCAAATAAACGTAGTGCATTTACAGTTAATATGAGCTTTACGCTGAGTTGTTATAAAACCAGATTTTGAAAAATTAAAATAGGGAGATTCCGATTTCAGGAATCTTTACCGATATGTTTTTTATCATTTCTGTATAAGGGCTAAAAATCATAATTTCGCGGCGCGTATTAAATACCTTAGACGCCAGTGAAATACCTGCAAAGCTCTTGTTAAAAACGTTTGTGGAAAAATATTAAAAAATAATTCACTAACTATTTGAGAGTTAATACAAAATTCCTATCTTTGCCGTCCCTTAAGGGGGAAATAATATGCCTTGAACGAAGCCCTACTGCTTCGATGGGCACAAACAAATTAAAGAAATGTCAGGAATTATTGGTAAAAAAGTAGGAATGACCAGCATTTTCGACGAAACAGGGAAGAATATTCCCTGCACAGTAATCGAAGCTGGCCCTTGCGTGGTAACACAAGTTAGGTCTGTTGATACAGACGGGTATGCTGCTGTACAGCTGGCATATGGCGACAAAAAGGAAAAAAACACCTCAGGCCCATTAAAAGGTCACTTCCAAAAAGCAGGTACTGCTCCAAAGCGTAAACTTGTTGAATTCAAAACTTTCGAAGACGAAAAAAACTTAGGTGACACTGTTACTGTAGAGATTTTTGCTGCGGGAGATTTTGTGGATGTGGTTGGTACCTCAAAAGGTAAAGGCTTTCAGGGTGTGGTAAAGCGTCACGGTTTTGGTGGTGTGGGTATGCAAACTCACGGTCAGCACAATCGTTTACGTGCGCCGGGTTCTTTGGGTGCGTCATCATGGCCATCTCGCGTATTTAAAGGTATGCGTATGGCGGGTCAAACCGGAAACGGCCGTGTTAAAGTTCAGAACTTACAAGTTGTGAAAGTTTATGCGGAGCAGAATCTGTTAGTTGTTAAAGGTTCCATCCCAGGAGCTAAGGGTTCATTCGTAATAGTTGATAAATAAGATGGAAGTTAACGTATTAAACGTATCAGGTAAAGAAACAGGTGCCAAGGTGCAGCTTCCTGAGTCGGTATTCGGCATTGAACCCAACGATCACGCGATCTATCTTGATGTAAAGCAGTATTTAGCTAACCAGCGTCAGGGTACACACAAAGCAAAACAGCGTAACGAAATTGCAGGTTCAACCCGCAAATTATATAAACAAAAAGGTACAGGTGGTGCCCGTGCAGGTAGCGTAAAATCTCCGTTGTTTAACGGTGGTGGCCGCGTTTTCGGTCCGCAACCACGCGATTACAGCTTCAAGTTAAACAAGAAACTGAAATCACTGGCACGTAAATCAGCTTTATCATACAAAGCAAAAGATAACAACATTTTAGTATTGGAAGATTTTAGTTTCGATAGCATCAAAACTAAAAACTACATTAAAATGGAAGCTGACCTGAATGTTACTAATGATAAAACATTATTAGTAGTAGCAGGCGCTGAAAATAACAATGTGTATTTATCAAGCAGAAATCTGAAAAAAACAAAAGTTATTTCAGTTGAGCAGTTAAACACTTATGATGTGTTAAATGCTGGCAAACTGTTATTAACTACAGGTGCTGTTAAAACTTTGGAGGAAGCATTAGCTAAGTAATTATGGAAATTTTAAAGAAACCCCTACTTACTGAAAAAGTAACTCAATTAACCGAGAAACTTAACCGTTATGCTTTCAAAGTTGATCACAGAGCAAACAAAATTCAGATTAAAGGCGCCATTGAGGCAATGTATGGTGTAAACGTTAAGGCGGTAAACACCATGAAATACGTCGGCAAACTTAAAACTCGCAACACTAAGGCAGGCGCCGTTTCAGGCCGTGCTGCAACTTACAAAAAAGCGATCATTACGTTGAAGGACGGTGAAACAATTGATTTTTACAGCAATATATAATTAAGACATGGCAGTAAAGAGATTTAAACCGGTTACTCCGGGTACCCGCTTCCGAGTTGATGTATCTAACTCAGATATTACAACAAACGTTCCTGAAAAATCGTTGGTTGTATCAGCCAACACAAGATCGGGCGGTCGTAACAACAGCGGTAAAATGACTATGCGCTACATGGGTGGTGGTCATAAACAAGCATATAGGTTAATTGATTTCAAACGTAATAAGTTTGATATCCCGGCAAAAGTTGCAACTATTGAGTATGATCCTAACCGTTCTGCACGTATAGCACTGTTACACTTTGTTGATGGTGAAAAACGATACATGATAGCTCCGGAAGGCTTAACAGTTGGTACGGTAGTTGTATCTGGCGAGAGTGCTGCTCCAGAGGTTGGTAATACCATGCCTTTGAAAAACATCCCGTTAGGTTCTATCATCCACAATATTGAGTTAAACCCAGGCCAGGGCGGTATCATTGCACGCAGTGCAGGTACTTATGCTCAGCTTTCAGCACGCGATGGTAAATATGCTATCATCAAATTGCCTTCAGGCGAAACCCGTATGATACTGTCAACTTGTTTGGCAACTATCGGTACCGTTTCAAATGGCGAAAAAGCAAACGCGGTGTTAGGTAAAGCAGGTCGCAAACGTTGGTTAGGCCGCAGGCCGCGTGTTCGTGGTGTAGCCATGAACCCGGTAGATCACCCTATGGGTGGTGGTGAGGGTAGAGCCTCAGGTGGTCATCCACGTTCACGTAAAGGTTTGTTAGCTAAAGGCTACAAAACTCGTGACAAGAAAAAAGGGTCGGATCGTTATATCATTGAAAGAAGGAAAAAATAATGGCACGTTCAATTAAAAAAGGACCTTATATTGATCATAACCTGGAAAGAAAAGTTCTTACCTTGAATGAATCAAGCAAAAAATCAGTTGTAAAAACATGGTCACGTCGTTCCATGATCTCTCCTGATTTCGTTGGTCATACATTCGCAGTACACAACGGTAACAAATTTATACCTGTGTATGTAACAGAAAACATGGTTGGTCACAAGTTGGGAGAATTTGCTCCAACCCGTACATTCCGCGGTCACGCAGAAAAGAAAAAATAACAGGCAATGGAAGCAACAACAAAAATCAAAAAGTCTGTATTGATCAGGCAACAAAAAGAAGCAGCAAAAGCCCAGGTTGGCGGTGCTTCAGTTGCTAAACTACAGGACTGTCCAACTTCACCACGCAAAATGCGTTTGGTGGTTGATCTTATCCGTGGCGTGAACGTTGAAAAAGCGTTGTACATATTAAAATATACTAACAAAGAAGCTGCTATTCGTGTAGAGAAACTTTTGTTATCAGCCATCAAAAACTGGGAAGCAAAAAACGAAGGCAAACGTGTTGAAGACAGCGCTTTATTTGTTAAAGAAGTTTCAGTAGGTGGCGGCCGTCAGCTAAAAAGGTTACGCCCTGCTCCGCAAGGAAGGGGATACCGTATACGCAAACGCTCAAACCATGTAACCCTTATTGTGGATAGTAAAAACGATAATAATTAATTTGAAATGGGACAGAAAGCACATCCAATAGGTAACAGGTTAGGAATCATCAGAGGATGGGATTCTAATTGGTTCGGAGGTAACAACTACTCTGACAAATTAGTTGAAGACGAAAAGATCCGCAAATACCTTTCAGCTCGTATTGCTAAAGGTGGGGTATCAAAAGTAGTTATCGAACGCACATTAAAACGCATCACTGTAACTATTCACACTGCCCGTCCGGGTATCGTGATCGGTAAAGGTGGTCAGGAAGTTGACAAGATCAAAGAAGAGTTGAAAAAACTTACCAAAAAGGAAGTTCAGATCAACATATTCGAGATCAAACGCCCTGAGCTTGATGCACAATTAGTGGCAGAAGGTATCGCAAAACAACTGGAAGCACGTATCTCTTTCCGCCGTGCCATGAAAACTACAATTGCTTCAACCATGAGAATGGGTGCTGAAGGAATCAAGATCATGACATCAGGCCGGTTAGGCGGTGCCGAGATGGCACGTAGCGAACAATATAAAGAAGGAAGAATTCCTTTGCACACATTCCGTGCTGATATTGACTACGCACTGGCAGAAGCCTTAACTACTTATGGTAAAATAGGTGTTAAAGTGTGGATCTGCAAAGGCGAAGTTTACGGAAAGCGTGACTTGTCTCCAAATATCGGCGGCACAAGCAGCAGCAGCGGTAAAGGTGGTCGTCCAGACGGTGCTCCGGCATTCGGCGGACGTGACAACCAACGCGGTGGCGAACGTGGCGGCGAGCGCAGAGGCGACAGGAAACCAGGTGGTGACCGCCGTGGTGGTGGAAACAACAACCGTGGTGGTGGTCAAGGTGGCAACCGTCCAGGTGGCCAAGGCGGCAATCGCCCGGGTGGTCCAGGAAAGAGATAATAATAACAGATGTGAGATTTGAGATGTTAGATATGAGAAATCATACAATCATCCCTTGATCGCAGCATATAGATAACAATTAATAAGATAAAAGATATTTGATAAGAGAGACTGAAAAAGTAAAATCTCACATCTCATATCTCATATCTCAATACTTAAGAAAATGCTACAGCCAAAAAGAACGAAGTTCAGAAAGATGCAAAAAGGCAGGATGAAAGGTTTAGCCACCCGTGGTGCAGAACTTTCATTCGGATCTTTCGGTATAAAATCACTCGAAGCGGCCTGGATTACCAGCCGCCAGATCGAGGCTGCACGTATCGCTGTAACACGTTTTATGAAACGTGAAGGCCAGGTATGGATCAGGATATTCCCTGACAAGCCTGTAACCAAAAAACCAGCAGAGGTACGTATGGGTAAAGGTAAAGGTGCTCCAGAATACTGGGTTGCGGTAGTACGCCCCGGAAGGATCATTTTTGAAGCCGAAGGTGTACCATTGGACGTTGCTAAAGAGGCCTTACGCCTTGCAGCTCAAAAACTTCCGGTACAAACCAGATTTATAGTACGTAGAGATTACGTAGAAGCATAAACGGAAAGTTAGTTGAAAAGTTGTAAAGTTTTCATGTTGTGAAGTTAGATGCCGAACATTCACCCATCAAAAAAACAATACAGCGTTGAAACTGCGAACAACAACAACAAATAACAAAAGAAAATGAAGAACTCAGAAATTTTGGAGCTATCAACTGAAGAATTGGTTGCAAGAGTAGGAGAGGAGAGAACAAACCTTACCAAACTTAAATTTGCCCATGCAGTATCAGCTATTGAGAATCCAACACGTATAACAAAAGTACGCAAGGACATCGCTCGGTTAAATACTGAATTAACAAAGCGTAAAGCTGCGTCAACTTCTGAAAACAATTAATTAAGCGTTCAGAAAAATGGAAAGAAATTTAAGAAAAACACGTACCGGTTTGGTAGTTAGCAATAAAATGCAAAAATCAATCGTAGTAGCAGTGGAACGTAAAGTGAAACACCCTATCTACGGTAAATTCGTAAAGAAAACTACCAAATTCATGGCTCACGATGAGACAAATACCTGTGGTATTGGTGATACCGTATTGATTATGGAAACACGTCCGTTGAGCAAAAGCAAAAACTGGAGATTAGTTCAAATTATAGAAAGGGCTAAATAAGATGGTACAACAGGAATCAAGATTAAACGTAGCCGATAACAGCGGAGCTAAAGAAGTTTTAGTGATCCGTGTATTGGGCGGTACTGGTAAAAGGTACGCATCAATCGGCGATAAGATAGTAGTAACTGTAAAAAGCGCTTTACCATCAGGTAACGTGAAAAAGGGTACTGTATCAAAAGCCGTAGTAGTACGCACCAAAAAAGAGATCCGCAGAAAAGATGGTTCATACATCCGTTTCGACGATAACGCAGCTGTATTGTTAAATAACCAGGACGAGCCGAGAGGTACCCGTATCTTTGGCCCTGTTGCAAGGGAACTGCGTGAGAAACAATTTATGAAAATTGTATCATTAGCACCGGAGGTATTGTAACATGGAAAAGAAAAAACACGAGCAACCAGCTAAATTAAAGATCCGTAAGGGTGACCTGGTTAAAGTTATAGCCGGTGATTCAAAAGGAACACAAGGCAAAATTGTTGAGGTAATATTAGAAAAAGGCAGGGCTATTGTTGAAGGTGCCAATATGGTATCAAAACATACCAAACCTAATGCTGCCAATCCAAACGGTGGTATTGTTAAACAGGAAGCTGCTATACATATTTCAAACCTAATGCTGGTTGATCCTAAAACAGGTAACCCAACCCGTGTTGGCCGTAAGAAAAACGATGCCGGCAAATTAGTAAGGGTAGCAAAAAAATCAGGGGAGGAAATTAAGTAATGACTTACATACCAAGACTCAAAACAAAATACAAAGAGGAAATCCGTACCGCTCTGAAAGATAAATTTCAGTATAAAAGCGTAATGCAGGTTCCTAAACTGGAAAAAATTGCCATTAACCAGGGTGTTGGCGCTGCCACAACCGACAAGAAATTGATCGAAAACACCATCACTGAGTTAACTACCATTACCGGTCAGCAGGCAGTTGCTTCAAAATCTAAAAAAGATATCTCAAACTTTAAATTGCGTAAAAATATGCCGGTTGGCGTACGTGTTACCCTGCGTGACAACACAATGTATGAGTTTTTGGATCGTTTAATCGCTGTTGCCCTGCCACGTATCCGTGACTTTAAAGGTATCAACGACAAAGGTTTTGACGGAAGAGGTAACTATACATTAGGTATTACAGAGCAAATTATATTCCCTGAGATAAATATTGACAAAATCAATAAAATTCAAGGTATGGATATTACCTTTGTAACCTCCGCAACAAACGATGTTGAAGCATTGGAGTTGTTGAAACAATTTGGATTACCATTTAAAAATCAAAATAACAATGGCTAAAGAAGGTGTAAAAGCACGTGAAGTAAAACGTGCTAAATTGGTTGCTAAATACGCAGAGAAAAGAGCAGCCCTTAAAGAGGCCGGCGATTATGCAGCCTTAGATAAATTGCCTAAAGCTTCGTCACCGGTAAAATTACACAACCGTTGTAAATTAACCGGCCGCCCTCGTGGTTATATGCGTCAGTTTGGCATTTCACGTGTAACATTCCGTGATATGGCATTAGCTGGCAAAATACCGGGAGTAAAGAAAGCAAGCTGGTAATATTAAGCTGAAAGCTTAAGGCATAAAGCGTAAGGCTCATGAAGCTTTAGGCTTTGTGCTTTTAGCGTTAAGCACAAAAAATGAATTAACCGATGGAAGGTCGCCCGGGATGTTACCGGAAGGAAACCACTATCATAACACAATAAAATGAATACAGATCCAATCGCAGATTATCTTACAAGAGTAAGGAATGCTATTAAAGCCAACCATAGGGTTGTTGAAATTCCTGCATCAAATCTGAAAAAGGAAATCACGAAAGTGCTTTTCGACAAAGGTTACATTGCCAATTACAAGTTTGAGGAAGTTGGTCCGCAAGGCAGCATTAAAGTTGCTTTAAAATACCACCCGATAACTAAAATTTCTGCTATCCGTAGCATTCAGCGCATCAGTAAACCAGGTTTGAGGAAATACGCAGGTACTGATAACCTGCCAAGAGTTTTAAATGGTTTAGGAATCGCTATCCTGTCAACTTCAAAAGGTGTAATGACCGATAAAGAAGCTCGTCAGCAAAATGTAGGTGGCGAAGTATTATGCTACGTTTATTAATAGGAGAAATTAAGCAATGTCAAGAGTAGGAAAAGCACCGATAGCACTACCTCAGGGAGTTGCCGTTACCGTATCAGCAGAGAATGTTGTTACTGTAAAAGGCCCTAAAGGTGAGTTGCAGCAAGCGGTTGATAGCGATATCACCATTGCACAGGAAGACGGCCAATTGTTAGTTCAACGCCCGTCTGAACAAAAACGTCATAAAGCATTACATGGTTTATACCGTGCGCTTTTAAATAACATGGTAGTAGGTGTAACCACTGGTTACAAAGTGGAGCAGGAATTAGTAGGTGTAGGTTACCGTGCTACCAATACAGGTAATACTTTAGATTTAGTGTTGGGTTACTCTCACCACTATGTATTTGAATTACCAAAAGAAATTAAAGTTACAACCACTGCTGAGAAGGGTAAAAACCCTACCATCATCCTGGAATCTATCGACAAGCAATTGATTGGTCAGGTAGCGGCAAAAATACGTTCGTTACGTGCACCAGAACCATACAAAGGTAAAGGTATCAAGTTTGTTGGCGAAGTATTGAGAAGAAAAGCAGGTAAATCAGCATCTAAAAAATAATCGTCATGGGAGCTAAATTATCAAGAAGAGACAGGATTAAAAAAGGCATCAGAAAACGCCTTTCAGGATCAACAGAGCGTCCTCGCCTGTCAGTTTACAGAAGTAACAAAGGAATTTACGCGCAGATCATTGACGATTTAACCGGTAAAACTATCGTATCGGCTTCATCTTTATCAAAAGATTTTGCAGCAGATGGCACTAAATCAGAACAATCAGTAGCCGTAGGCAAACTGGTAGCTCAGAAAGCTATTGCAGCAGGTATTAAAGATGTGGTTTTCGACAGGAACGGTTATTTGTACCATGGTCGTGTTAAATCACTGGCCGAAGGTGCACGTGAAGGTGGTTTAAACTTTTAATCGAAAAGAGAAATGTCAACAATCAACATAAAAAGAGTAAAAACAAGCGAGATCGAATTAAAAGACCGCTTGGTAAGCATACAACGCGTTGCCAAAGTAACCAAAGGTGGCCGTACATTCAGTTTCTCTGCCATTGTGGTAGTAGGTGACGAGAACGGTGTTGTAGGTTACGGCTTAGGTAAAGCCAAAGAGGTTACCGAAGCTATTGCAAAAGGCATTGATGATGCTAAAAAGAACCTGGTAAAAGTTCCTATCTTAAACGGAACTATACCTCACGAGCAAATTGGTAAATTTTCTGGCGGTTTTGTTTTCATTAAACCAGCAGCAAATGGTACCGGTGTTATTGCGGGTGGTGCAATGCGTGCCGTATTAGAGTCGGCAGGTATCCACAACGTACTGGCAAAATCAAAAGGTTCATCAAATCCGCACAACGTGGTAAAAGCAACTGTATCAGCATTAGCGCAATTACGCGATGCACATACTGTAGCTCAGCAACGTGGCGTTAGTTTAGGTAAAGTATTTAACGGATAATCAGTCATGGCCAAAATCAAAATAACTCAGATTAAGAGCGTGATCGACAGAAGTGAACGCCAAAAAAAGACAGTCGAAGCTTTAGGCTTACGTAAAATTAACCACAGTGTGGAAGTAGAGGCTACACCTGCTATAATTGGGATGGTTAGAAAAGTTAATCACCTGGTAGCGGTAGAAAACATTTAATATCATGAATTTAAGTAATCTAAAACCTGCAGAAGGTTCTACTAAAAATAGAAAAAGAATTGGCCGTGGTACAGGTTCTGGCCGTGGCGGCACGTCAACCCGTGGCCACAAAGGCGCCGGTTCACGTTCAGGTACCAGCACTAAGGTAGGTTTTGAAGGCGGTCAAATGCCTTTACAACGTCGTGTACCTAAGGTTGGTTTCAAAAACCCTAACCGTGTTGAATACACAGGTGTTAATTTGGATGTATTGCAAGGCTTAGTTGAGAAATTCTCACTGGCGGCAGTTGATTTCGATACCCTGAAAGAACATGGTTTGGTTTCTCGTAACGACCTGGTTAAGATCCTGGGCCGTGGCGAACTGAAAGCCAAATTGGAAGTTAAAGCACATGCATTTACTGCAACGGCGCAAAAAGCGATCGAAGCAGCTGGTGGTACCATAGTTAAGTTGTAAGTTTCAATGAAGAAATTTTTCACCACATTATCCAATATCTGGAAAATCGAAGATCTGAGAGTGCGTATTATAAACACACTCTTATTTCTTTTAATATATCGCGTAGGCTCATTCGTAGTGTTGCCTGGCGTGAACGGTGCGTCATTCGCAAACCAAAAAGCAGAAGGATTAGTAGGATTGTTGAATATGTTTGCAGGAGGTTCGTTTTCACGTGCCTCTATTTTCGCGTTAGGCGTAATGCCTTACATTTCGGCGTCAATTGTGGTGCAACTGCTGGGTATTGCTGTGCCTTATTTCACCAAACTTCAAAAAGAAGGTGAAAGCGGGCGTAACAAGCTTAACCAGTGGACACGCTACCTAACCATCGGTATTACTGCTTTGCAGGCTATCGGTTATGTACGTTCACAAATTGGTCCTGATGCACGTTTAATCGGCGATCCGATCTTTACCTTATTAACTACAGTAGTTTTAACCGCAGGTACATTATTTGTAATGTGGCTGGGTGAAAAAATTACGGATAAAGGTATCGGTAACGGTATATCGTTAATTATCATGGTGGGTATTATTGCCCAATTGCCAGGCGCGTTTATAACAGAGTTTAGCTCCCGTACCAGTGGTACAGGTGGCTTGGTAACTTTCATTGTTGAAATTGTTGCATTGATAGGTGTGGTAATGTTCACTATATTGATAGTACAGGGTACACGCAAAATTGCGGTACAATATGCTAAACGTATAGTAGGTAACAAGCAATATGGTGGTGTACGTCAGTATATACCTTTAAAGGTAAATGCTGCAGGTGTAATGCCTATCATATTTGCCCAGGCCCTGATGTTCATTCCGCAAACTGTACAGCAGTTTTTCCCGAACGCGGCATCAAACGGTATCCTGATCGCATTGTCAAACTATAACTCATGGCAACATAACCTGTTGTTTGGTATCCTGATCATCCTGTTCACTTATTTCTATACCGCTATTACGGTTAACCCTAACCAGATGGCTGATGATATGAAAAAGAACGGTGGTTTTATACCGGGCATTAAACCAGGTAAATCAACTGCCGATTTTATTGACGGTGTAATATCAAAAATAACTTTACCGGGATCAATATTCCTGGCTATTATAGCCATTATCCCGGCCATTGCCAGCTTGGTTGGCGTATCTGCGATCTTCGCAAGATTCTTTGGTGGTACATCACTGATCATCCTGGTAGGTGTAGTTTTGGATACCCTGCAACAAATTGAAAGTCACCTGTTGATGCGTCATTATGATGGTTTAATGAAAACCGGACGAATTAAAGGTCGTACAGCAATGCCTGCTGCTGCCGGAACAAGTCCGACAGCTATCTAATTTAAAGCATGTCAAAAATTCTTTACAAGTCTGCCGAAGAAATAGAACTCATCAGAGAAAGCGCCCAACTGGTATCCCGCACACACGCGGAGGTTGCCAAAGTGATCGGACCTGGTGTTACAACTATTGAACTCGACAGACTTGCTGAAACCTTTATACGCGACAACGGCGGAGTACCTACTTTTTTAAACTACGGCGGCTTTCCTTATTCTCTTTGCATATCGCTGAATGACCAGGTAGTACATGGTTTCCCCGGAAACTATACCCTGGTTGAAGGAGATCTGGTATCTGTTGACTGCGGAGCTACTTTAAATGGCTTTGTAGGCGATTCGGCTTATACCTTCGCCATCGGTGAAGTAAGCGATACCGTTAAGAAACTCATGAGGGTAACCAAAGAGTGTCTTGACTTAGGAGTTGCGAAAGCAGTTGTTGGTATGCGCATAGGCGATATCGGTTATGCGATACAGGAACATGCAGAGAAGAATGGCTTTGGCGTAGTAAAGGAGCTTGTGGGGCATGGTGTAGGCGTTAAGCTGCACGAAAAACCCGAAGTACCTAATTATGGTAAGCGCGGAGCGGGCATCAAACTGGAAGAAGGAATGGTGATCGCTATTGAGCCCATGATCAACGCGGGCCGTGCGGGTGTTAAGTTTTGGGATGACGGATGGACGGTTTCAACTGTCGACAAAAAGCCATCGGCCCATTATGAGCATACCGTAGCTATTGGTAAAGGTAAACCTGACATTTTATCAACGTTTGAATATGTTGAAAATGTTTTGAAAGAAAAGAATAATAATTAAATAAATTTTTATTAATTTTGCATCCCGGTTTTAGGGCGGATAATTAAGTAATAATCAACAAAATATGGCTAAACAATCTTCGATTGAGCAAGACGGTACAATTAGGGAAGCATTGTCAAATGCAATGTTCAGGGTTGAACTGGAAAATGGTCATGAGATTATTGCACATATTTCCGGCAAAATGCGTATGCACTACATTAAAATTTTACCTGGCGACAGAGTAAAATTGGAAATGAGCCCGTATGATTTAACAAAAGGTAGAATAACCTATAGATATAAATAACAAAGAGATGAAAGTTAGAGCATCCATTAAAAAACGCAGCGCTGATTGCAAGATCATTCGCCGTAACGGGAAACTTTATGTAATTAACAAAAAGAATCCTAAATACAAACAGCGTCAGGGATAATTAAAAAAAACTGTGATAATTCGTACAACGGTGGCCCGCCGTTCGGTTATCATTTAAAAAACAAACAATAAATATGGCAAGGATTTCAGGTATAGATTTACCGAAAAACAAAAGAGGAGAAATCGGACTTACTTACATTTTCGGTATAGGCCGCTCAACAGCTCAAAAGATTTTGACTGAGGCAGGTATTGATTTTGATACAAAAGTACAAGACTGGACCGATGAGCAATTAGCCTCAATTCGTGGAATTATCAACGATCAGATCAAAGTGGAAGGTTCACTTCGTTCAGAAGTGCAGCTTAACATCAAACGTTTGATGGATATAGGTTGTTACCGCGGTACACGTCACCGTAAAGGTTTACCATTACGTGGTCAGCGTACTAAAAATAACTCACGTACCCGTAAAGGAAAACGTAAAACAGTTGCTAACAAGAAAAAAGCTACTAAATAATATTGAATAGTGATTGAAGAGCGGTGAGTTTTATCGCTTAACAATTCATTAGGATTACCTCATTTGAAAATATAATTAATGGGTCCGGGTTATTTGATAATTCAGTAATTCATTAATTCAAAAATTAAAAAAATGGCTAAGAGCAAAAAAGTAACCAAAAAGCGCGTTGTAATTGTTGAGCCTGTAGGCGAAGCACACATCAATGCTACTTTTAACAATATCATCATCACCCTTACCAACAAAACCGGTCAGGCTGTATCATGGTCATCTGCAGGTAAAATGGGTTTTAAAGGTTCAAAAAAGAACACCCCTTATGCTGCCGGACAAGCTGCTGCTGATTGTGGCAAAGTAGCTTATGACCTGGGCTTACGTAAAGTTGAAGTATTTGTAAAAGGTCCGGGTGCAGGCCGTGAGTCAGCTATCCGTACTTTGCAAACTGCAGGTATTGAGGTTACAACCATCAAAGATATCACACCGCTTCCGCACAACGGTTGTCGTCCTTCAAAAAGAAGAAGAGTTTAATTAACAATTATTTTTAAAGCTAAGATTCGGCAGCAACAGGCTGCTTGATACTTTAAGAACACACAAAAATGGCTAGATATACAGGACCAAAATCCAAAATTGCACGTCGTTTCCGTGAGCCGATCTTCGGCCCGGATAAAGCGTTAGAGCGTAAGAACTATCCACCGGGAATGCACGGTGCCTCAAAAAGAAGAGGAAAACAATCTGAGTATTCAACTCAGTTACAGGAGAAACAAAAAGTAAAATACACTTATGGTGTATTAGAGCGTCAGTTCGAGAACTTGTTTCACCGCGCATCAGCTAAAGAGGGTATCACAGGCGAAAACCTGTTGAAATTCTTAGAAGCTCGTTTAGATAATGCTGTTTACCGTTTAGGTATTGCTCCTACACGTTCTGCAGCCCGTCAGTTGGTTAATCACAAACACATTAATGTTAATGGTGCTGTGGTAAACATCGCTTCATACGCTTTAAAAGCGGGTGATGTGATTTCTGTACGTGAAAAATCTAAATCATTAGAAGCCATCACTACATCAGTAGCCGGAAGAAGAATCAATAAATACAGCTGGTTAGAATGGGATGCTAACGCCTTAACAGGTAAATTCCTAAACTATCCTAACCGCGACGAGATACCTGAGAACATCAAAGAAAACCTAATCGTCGAGTTGTACTCAAAATAATAACGATAATTATCCATGGGATGGTTGGCATTTTATGTCAATCATTTTCGTGGTTTAAATCAATTCAATTAGTAAACAATAAATAAAGGATATAAATGGCAATTTTAGCATTTCAAAAACCAGACAAGGTTATCATGCAGAAAGCAAATGATTTCGATGGTACGTTTGAGTTTCGTCCGTTAGAACCAGGCTTCGGTGTGACCATTGGTAATGCTCTGCGTCGTATCTTACTTTCATCACTCGAAGGTTTTGCCATCACTTCTGTTCGTTTTTCAGGAGTTACGCATGAATTTTCAACCATCAAAGGTGTTGTTGAAGACGTAACCGAGATCATTCTGAACCTGAAGCAAGTTCGGTTCAAAAAAACAGGCGAGTCTGGTGATACTGAAAAGGTATTCGTTATCATAAATGGCCAGGACGCTTTTAAAGCCGGAGATGTTACTAAATTCTCTAATAACTTTACTGTTTTAAACCCTGACCTGGTTATCTGTAACATGGACTCATCAGTAACGCTTGAAATTGAGCTTACTGTAGGTAAAGGCCGTGGTTACGTAGCAAGCGAAGAAAATAAAAATCCGGATGCAAACGTTGGTGTAATAGCTATCGATTCTATCTTTACGCCAATTAAAAACGTAAAATATACTATTGAAAACTATCGTGTTGAGCAAAAAACTGACTATGAAAAATTAGTTCTGGATATTGCTACCGATGGATCAATTCATCCGGAAGATGCGTTAAAAGAAGCAGCCAAGATCCTGATCCAGCACTTTATGCTGTTCAGCGATGAAAACATGATGTTGGAAGCACAAGCTAAAGAAGAAACTAAAGAGGTTGACGAAGAGATCCTGCATATGCGCAAGATCCTTAAAACTGAACTGGTTGATCTTGACCTTTCTGTACGCGCATTAAACTGCCTGAAAGCTGCCGACATCCGCAGCCTGGCCGATTTAGTATCATACGATGTTGCTGATATGTTAAAATTCAGAAACTTTGGTAAAAAGTCATTAACTGAAATTCAGGACCTGGTTAAATCAAAAGGCTTATCTTTTGGTATGAACCTGTCTAAATTTAAGTTAGACGAAGAATAAGATTTGAGATGTTAGATATGAGATTTGAGACAAATTTCATATCTGACTTTTAAATATAATTAAAAGATGTAAGCCGAGAGACAATCTCAAATCTCACATCTCTGTACTATAATCTAATTAGCGAAGGCATAATTCCGAAGGCTTGATTTTATCGCCGGACGGTATGCACGTGAAATAATTTAATAACAATGAGACACGGAAACAAAAACAATCACTTAGGCCGTACTACCAGCCACCGCAAAGCGATGCTGGCTAACATGGCAACTTCGCTTATTTTACACAAGCGTATCACTACAACATTAGCAAAAGCAAAAGTTTTACGCGGTTATGTTGAGCCACTTTTAACAAAATCAAAAAACGATACTACTCACTCTCGTCGTACAGTGTTTAGCTATTTACAAGACAAAGACGCGGTTACTATTCTGTTCCGCGAAATTGCCGAGAAAATTGCTACCCGTCCAGGCGGTTACACCCGTATTGTGAAGTTAGAGAACCGTTTAGGCGATAATGCTGAAATGGCTATCATCGAATTAGTAGACTATAACACTGTTTACGGTGTTGACACTGCAGCTGCAGCTAAAAAATCAACCCGTCGTCGTGGTGGTTCTACAGCAAAAGCTAAAACAGCAGCGCCAGCTACTAAAGAAACTGCAGCTCCTGTTGAAGAAGCAAAAGTTGAAGAAGAAGAAGTTAAAGCAGCACCAGTTGCTGAAGCTACTGAAACTCCGGCTGCTGAAGCTCCTGCAACTCCAGAAGCAGAAGAAAACGCTGAAAAAGGAGAATAATTTCTCTTTTGAGATATTAAGAAAACGCCTTGCTCACTTGAGTAGGGCGTTTTTGTTTATGTCTGAATCAGAATTTTTAGACAATTTTCTGCCAACCTGTCACCAATGTGTATAGCATTTCTGACGCAATAATTGTCATCCTGACTATATACACTGCCAAATAGCTATTGGCACAAACGTTGATAAATAGCTGTAGTTAGTAAAATATTAAATCAAGTAAAACAATCATATGTCTAAAATAATTGGAATCGACTTAGGAACAACAAACTCCTGCGTAGCTGTAATGGAAGGTAATGAGCCTGTAGTTATTGCTAACAGCGAGGGAAAACGTACTACGCCGTCCGTAGTAGCTTTTATTGACAACGGCGAGCGTAAAGTTGGCGACCCTGCAAAACGTCAGGCCATCACCAATCCTACAAAAACCATATCGTCAATCAAACGCTTTATGGGTAACCAGTTTAACGAAGTTACAAACGAAGCTGCCCGTGTGCCTTACAAGGTAGTAAAAGGCGATAACAACACTCCGCGTGTTGAAATTGGCGATCGTAAATACACTCCGCAAGAGATCTCGGCCATGATCCTTCAGAAAATGAAGAAAACTGCTGAAGACTTTTTGGGTACCGAAGTAACTGAAGCGGTTATTACCGTACCAGCTTACTTTAACGATGCTCAGCGCCAGGCTACTAAAGAAGCCGGCGAAATTGCAGGTTTAAAAGTACGTCGTATCATTAACGAACCTACTGCTGCTGCCTTAGCTTATGGCTTTGATAAAGCGCACAAGGATATGAAGATCGCGGTATTTGACTGCGGTGGTGGTACACATGACGTATCTATCCTGGAATTGGGTGACGGTGTATTTGAAGTAAAATCAACCGATGGTGATACTCACTTAGGTGGTGACGACTTTGACCAGGTAATTATTGACTGGTTAGCCGACGAATTTAAAAGCGACGAAGGTATAGATCTGCGTAAAGATCCAATGGCTTTACAACGTTTAAAAGAGTCTGCAGAGAAAGCTAAAATTGAGTTATCAAGCTCTGCACAAACAGAAATTAACTTACCATACATCACTGCTGTTGATGGTATGCCAAAGCACTTGGTTAAAACTTTAACCCGTGCTAAATTTGAGCAACTGGCAGATAGCCTGATCAAACGTACTATTGATCCATGTAAATCAGCTTTGAAAAACGCTGGCTTAAGCACATCAGATATCGACGAAGTTATCCTGGTAGGTGGTTCAACCCGTATCCCTGCTATACAGGAAGCTGTTGAGAAATTCTTTGGTAAAGCGCCTTCAAAAGGTGTTAACCCTGATGAAGTTGTAGCTATTGGTGCTGCTATTCAAGGTGGTGTATTAACCGGCGAAGTTAAAGATGTGTTGCTGTTAGATGTTACCCCACTTTCATTAGGTATCGAAACTATGGGTGGTGTAATGACCAAACTGATTGAGTCAAACACAACTATCCCAACCAAAAAATCTGAAACTTTCTCAACCGCGTCTGATAGCCAGCCATCTGTTGAGATCCACATATTACAAGGTGAGCGCCCAATGGCTGCGGGTAACCGTACTATAGGTCGTTTCCACCTGGATGGTATACCACCAGCACCTCGCGGTGTGCCTCAGGTTGAAGTAACCTTTGATATTGACGCAAACGGCATATTACATGTATCTGCTAAAGATAAAGCAACCGGTAAAGAGCAAAAGATCCGTATCGAAGCTTCTTCAGGTTTAACTGATGCTGAGATCAAAAAGATGAAGGACGAAGCTGAAGCTAACGCTGATGCTGACAAAAAAGCAAAAGAAGAAGTTGAAAAATTGAATTCTGCTGATGCCCTGATCTTCTCGACAGAAAAACAATTGAAAGAGTACGGTGACAAAATTTCGGCCGACAAAAAAGGTCCTATCGAAGCAGGTTTAACCAAGTTGAAAGAAGCTTATGCCTCTAAAAACCTTGACGCTATCGAAGCTGCTCAAACCGAACTGAACGCTGCATGGGCTACCGCATCTGAAGAGATGTACAAAGCCTCTGCCGAAGCAGGTCAGCCAGGTGCCGAAGGTGCTCCGGGCGCAGGTCCGCAGGATCATGGTGACACCGTAACCGATGTTGACTTTGAAGAAGTAAAAGACGATACAAAATAATTTAAGTGTTGTTGAATAATAAAAAGCCCGGTCAGGATTTTCCTGAACCGGGCTTTTTTGTTTGATGTAGAAGATTAATTATAGGAGGCTCCTATGGAGCCCAAAAGCTTTTTTGGGTTTTGGCTATAAACACGATGCTCCTCCGGAGCGTTTTCAAACATATTCCTCTTCGTTATAGACACAGTGTCCTTATGAATAATCTCCTGTAAACAGAATTTTGAAGACGCTCCGAGAGCATCATGTTTACAGAATATTTCCATATGAATAATCTCCTGTAAACAGAATTTTGAAGACGCTCCGAGAGCATCATGTTTACAGTATATTTCCATATTAATAATCTTCTGTAAACAGAATTTTGAAGGCGCTCCGAAGGAGCATCGTGTTTATAGTATATTTTCATATAAATAATCTCCTGTAAACAGAATTTTGAAAACGCTCCGGAGGAGCATCGTGTTTATAGTATATTTTCATATAAATAATCTCTTGTAAACAGAATTCTGAAAACGCTCCGGAGGAGCATCGTGTTTATAGTATATTTTCATATAAATAATCTCTTGTAAACAGAATTCTGAAAACGCTCCGGAGGAGCATCGTGTTTATAGTATATTTTCATATAAATAATCTCTTGTAAACAGAATTCTGAAAACGCTCCGGAGGAGCATCGTGTTTATAGTATATTTTCATATAAATAATCTCTTGTAAACAGAATTCTGAAAACGCTCCGGAGGAGCATCGTGTTTATAGTATATTTTCATTCGACGAGTTTGGCTCCAGCGGAGCCCCCTTAATTCCACTATTCAATAAAATCAAATAGATATTTATCTTCAAACGAGATTTCAAACTTTTTCAATAATTCTAAATATTCTTGTTTGAATGTTTTTTTCTGATGATGAGTTTCCTGGTTAAGCACATATCTTATCACTGCATCAATATGTGAATGCGAATAGGAGAATACCCCATAGCCTTCCTGCCAGTTGAATTTACCTTTTATCCAATTTTTACTATTGATAAAATCGTTACTTTCAACCTTAATTTCTTTAATAAAATCTGAAATTAGGATATTGGGTTTAAATCCTACGAAAATATGGATATGATCAGGCATACAATTTATAGCCAACAACTTAACCTTTCGGTTTTGAATAAGGGCACTTATATATTTATGTAATTCTTCTTTATTATCCTTTGATATGAGATTTTGTCTGCCTTTAACAGCAAAAACAAATTGCAGATAAATCTGGGAAAAGGTATTGGCCATACTGTTTTAAGAAACTTAAAATTAGTTTGTTTCCTTCGATATTCAGCATAGAATAATAACAAAAAATCCCACTCGAGGCGGGATTTTAAATATTGGAAAGGATTAAATTAATCCCAAAGTTTTGAAGGATAAGTGCCGTTGTTCACCAGTTCCGATATGCTTTTTTGTACAATAGGTTTATCCTCTTTATAAGTTACGCCAAACCATTTTGAGCCGGTAGGGATAACTTTGAATGAAGCAGTGCCCGCTTTGATCAGCTCATCGGCAACCAATGGAATAAAGAACTCTGATTTTGGGTTATTTTCATTCGCTGCCACAAATTCTTTGAACATATCTTCACTTTGTGCGAATACGGCGGGAGTAAAGCCCCAAAAGTTCATCGATACGCGGGTGTCGTTTGATAAAGCGTGCTCGCCGGTAGCATCTTTATAAGCTACGCTGCCGTCTTCTTTAAAATAAACTTCGGTGCGCTCGTTAATCTCCACCATGTTACCTTCGTCGTTAACTTTACAAACCCCACGCGACACGGAACCATAGTCAGACAAGGTCCTGTCAATCTGGTAACCGATCAGTGAGTAGGTATCGTCAGCTACTTCGGAGGTTAAAAATTTGGCCATTTTCTCAAAGGAGTCATAACCATAAAAGTCATCGGCGTTGATCACGCAAAAAGGCTCATTGATCTGATTACGGGCAGCAAGTACCGCGTGAGCAGTACCCCATGGTTTAGCGCGTTCAATCGTTTTATCAATACCAAAAGGAGTTAGGTCAAAACTTTGAAAGACATAATCAGTTTCAATACGACCCTTAAGCTTAGGTTCAAAAATAGCTTTGAAATTATCGGCAAATTCTTCGCGGATAATAAAACTAACTTTGCCAAAACCCGCTTTGATAGCATCGTAAATGGAATAGTCAATAATAGTTTCTCCGTTGGGGCCAAAGCCATCAACTTGTTTCATACTGCCATAACGGCTGGCCATTCCTGCGGCCAAAATAAGGAGTGTTGGTTTCATAGATATACGTTGGGGTATTTTGAAATAACTATATGCCCTTGCATAAATTTTTATAGTGAAATCAATCTATTACTCAAATTGTTTTAAAAAAATGAGTAATTATTTGATATATCTGAAATCCTGACCGGCTTTGATATTCAATAACGACTCATAAATAAGACGTATCACATTGTCCACGTCCTCTTTGTGGATCATCTCAACCGTAGTATGCATATACCGTAGTGGTAAAGAGATCAGTGCCGATGGTACGCCATCATTTGAATAAGCAAATGCGTCGGTATCGGTACCGGTTGAGCGCGATGATGCCTGGCGCTGAAAAGGGATATTGGCTTTCTGAGCCGTTTCGATAAGCAATTTGTTCAGATTATTTTGAACCGCAGGCGCATATGATACCACCGGACCTTTACCACAAGCCAGATCGCCCTGGGTTATTTTGTTGATCATAGGTGTTTGTGTATCATGCGTAACATCGGTTACAATAGCTACGTTAGGCTTTATTTTGTGGGCTATCATTTCGGCGCCACGCAAGCCTATTTCTTCCTGTACCGCGTTTACAATATACAAGCCGAAAGGTAACTTTACTTTATTCTCTTTTAATAAACGGGCAACCTCGGCTATCATAAAGCCACCAGCACGGTTATCCAATGCGCGGCCAACATAATAACGGTCGTTCAGGATCATGAATTCATCCTCATAGGTAATTACGCAACCTACATGGATGCCCAGTTTCTCTACCTCTTCTTTTGAAGTACAACCGCAATCCAGGAAAATATTTTTTAAAGTTGGGGCTTCTTCTTTGTCGCCACCCAGGCGGGTATGAATAGCCGGCCAGCCGAAAACCGCTTTTACCACGCCATTATCGGTATGTATGTTCACCCTTTTTGAAGGGGCTATCTGGTGGTCTGAACCACCGTTACGGATCACATATATTAAGCCGTCATTGGTAATGTAATTTACAAACCATGATATCTCATCGGCATGGGCCTCAATAACTACTTTGTAATCGGCCTTTGGATTGATAACACCTACAGCGGTACCGTAATTATCTACATAATGGGTATCGATGTAAGGTTTCAGATAGTCGAGCCATAATTCCTGGCCTTTCCATTCAAAACCGGTAGGGGAAGGATTGTTTATATATTTTTCAAAAAATGAAAGAGAAGTTTCGTTTACGATGGGAGTATGCGTTGAGGCATCAGATTTTTTTTTAGCCATATTTTTTAGCAAACTATTTTTTAGTAATAAGCAAATATAACAAAGTTGATGTTAAAGCCCTAAAATAACCTGTCATATTGGAAATAAAAACACGTTTTTATTATTAATTTAATACTAATGTTACAGCATTAGCGTTTTTTTTTGAAATATGTAAAATTTACGGCACTTGATTAATTAGTTGTGATTAACTGTAGAATTTACATTAATGCCACATTAATATTCATTTCAAATTCATTGTAGTTTCTTAATTTTACATCCATCTATAATTTACCTCACACCGTGAAACTGTTTAAGCTAATCTGCATATTATTTATAGTTGGGCTAACCTCATGTAATGTGGTACAATACGCCACCGTGCCTGTTGACTATGCCCCCAAACTGGTATTTAAAACCGATACCGCCCGCATCCTGGTGGTTAACCGGGTTACTTTTGATTCAACCCGTATAAATAAGCGCAAGATCATGGCCCTTAAAGCCGCGGCCTATAGCGCTATAACCGGAGCCGAAAAAGAGCTGAAATTGCTGCCTGGTGTTAAAATTTCCAGTCTTGTAGATTCCGTATCATTTAGTGCCAATAAAGATTCCGTAAAGCATCTGGCAGCCAAATACAAAGCCAATTACGTTTTAACGCTTGATAGTTTTAACGCAGGACTTGTGCTTGATAATGTACAGTATGATGGTAATGCCCAGATAGCTTATTATAGCACCAAAGCCAGTGTGGCTTTTACTTTACATGAAAGTAATGGCATCTTTTTTAAAAAGCTCAAGGGCTTAGCTACAGAGCCGCAGGATGGTAGGTTTGGCTATTCTATTGATGGCGCAGCCCGCAATGCTGCGCTTGATGCACTGAAAGATTATTTACCCTATACCATTACCAATTACCGACCGCTTTATAATCAAAGCGATCCGTTGGCATTATCTGTACGGCAAATACTGGCTGGCCGGTTTGATATCGCGTTTAAAATACTCAACCCGATCATTGATGGCCCCGACCCCAAACAAGCCAGTAGAGCGGCTTATAACTTAGCTGTGGTTTACGAGGCGCAAGGTGATATTGATGAGGCCCTTGAACTGGCCAAACTATCCAATCAGAAACAGCAAAATGATTATGCCACAACGCTTATCGCGGCGCTGATCAAAGAGTGATAAATTTTACCTACATGCTGCAATAAATGCGCTGACATATCAGTTATTGAGGAGTTCCTTATCTCAATAATCCTGTGAATGCATTTAAATTATTATGCCTGTTATTTATTGTTGGGTTAACCTCATGTGGCACGGCAAAATATGCAACCGTACCCGTATCTGTTAACTATTCGGCTAAGCTGACCCTAACCCAGGATTCAACGCATATCCTGATCATCAACAGGCTGGTTTACGATTCCACTAAAATCACCAATAAAAAGAAACTGGCTGTACTACGGGGAGGGGCTTATAGCGCTACCATGGCGGCCGAAAATGAATTAAAACAGCTCAAGGGTATCCGGGTGACTAATCTGGTTGATTCGATACCATTTGCTGCCAATACCGATTCCATCAAACAACTGGCCGCCAGCCATCATGCAGCCTATATACTGGCGCTTGATAATTTTACAGCTGATATCGTCTTGGATCAGATAGATGGCTCTAGTGATGAGCGTACTGCCTATTACAATACCAAGGCTGAGGTTAATTTTACTTTGTACGAAAGCAATGGCCTGTATTTTAAAAAGCTGAAAGGTCTGGCTAACGACCCGCAATCTGAAGGGGCGTACGGAGGCTTTCTGGGCGAACTGCTTTTTGCCCCAGGTATAAAGGGGAATAAATTTGCCGTGAACGGCGCTGCCCACAATGCCGTTTTAGACGCACTGAAAGATTACCTCCCATACGCTGTTACCAATAACAGGCCACTATACAATGAGGGTGATGAACTGCAATCGGCGGTTAAGCAAATACAAGCCGAACGGTTTGATATGGCGTATAAAATACTCAACCCGCTTATTGATAGTACCGATGTTCAGCTGGCCAGCAAGGCGGCTTATAACCTGGCTGTTGTGTATGAGGCGCAGGGCGACATTGAGGCAGCGCTTGAACTCGCACGACAATCCAATCAAAAGCAAGACAATGTGTTTGCCAGTAACCTCATTGCAGCGCTGATCAAAGAGTAAGATCTTTTTCGAGTATCTCGTAGTCAAAGCCATGGCGGCTAAACAGCTGCCAGGTATGTTCAAAACCCGCTTTAAGGTAAAACCCGATGGCCGAAACCCGGGCATTGCACCATAACCTTTTAGCGCCGTTTGTTTTAGCGAATTGGGTAATATGCTCCAGCATTTGCCTGCCGATCCCCATATTTTGCAAACTATCATCCACCGCGAACTTGCGGAACTGGTAATCATCGCCTTTGGCAAACAGAGATACCACCGATACAATGTCGTTATCCTTAAAAGCGGCAAAATGAAGCCCGTTATTATCCTCTTCCATCTCCATCTCATACAGCTTTTGTTCGGGATATAAAATTCTTTGTCGTAGGCGCCATGTTAGTTCAGGGCGTATTTGTTCTATGTGGATCATTAGCGCAAAAGTAAAAAATAACCGGTATCAGGTGCCAATGGCAAATTATTCTTCCATGCTGTTAAGCATCTCCAAAAAGTTTTCGGTTGGATAAAACTCTATTGTATTATCAATAATTTTATAGGGTTGGTTTTCAAATTTACCATCCCTGTACCAAAGTAGTTTATTGCTGATGGAACCCGGGCCTTCCCTGTCCATACCATAAATAGTAGGGATAAGGCTATTAATAGCTGTGGTAACCTCCAGACTGTCTATCATATAAAAAATGGCACACTCTCTATGCGGTATGCCAATGAGTGCACCTTTAGATCCCATTAGTTGGGGATAATGTGGTAATTCAAATAAAATGTTGGGCACAAAATTATGTCCGCCCCCTATAAACCAGATATCGGTATTTCCTAATTTTTCTTTGGAGAGATGAAATTGGTAGTTATTTCGGGAGTTTTCTTTGGCTTTCTCAAACAGCTCCTCGTTTGTTTTATTCCAATGAGCGGCCTGTTCTGGTTTAATGTTTACTACGGTATCGGGCAGATCAAACATCAATAAGGCAAACAGATCATCAACTATATTTTGGCTAATGGTAAATTTCTTTCCGATTGGGGCAAAGTATTCATACGGATAAATTTTGACGCAGATATATTGTTCAACCTTTTCATAATCAGTAACTATTTTTTGAAATTCTTTTTCAAAAGCAAAGGTTTTACTAATAGCATCAAAATAGCTGCTAACTATCTCGTGATAATGGGATAGCTCATCCTGTTTGCATGTTTGAGCCGCATTCATCAGTCCTAAGGTTTTGAAACCAAAATCGTTTGGGCCGGTTTGCAGGGTACCATCACTCCCAAGTTCGTAGGTTATATTCTTTTCGGAAAAATAGCTTTGGATGGATTTGATAAATGCATCATACTCTTCCGGGGTGAAAAACGAAGCCCATTCCGGCACTTCAGGTTTATTGCTTTTTCGTTTAAAAATTGAAAACATCGGGATAAAGTGTTGAGATAAAGTTAGAATATTATAGGCGATTTTTATAAGTACGGGAGTGGTTCTTTCTAAAAAAGGGGTCACTACATACTCAGTTTAATTTTCTCAAACGTTTGTGTTGTATCTATGGCTTTTTGACATTGCCTCAATTCACCCATCACTTCAAAATTCTTATCTTTGCGGCAACATAAATAACCCATCTATGCTTAAAGGATTTTTTAATGTTCCACCACCGCAAAACGAGCCTGTTTTAAACTACGGCCCGCGCAGTTTGGAACGTGTAGCGCTTAAAGCCGCCTTAGAGGAGGCCCGCGCTCAACAACTGGATATACCTATGTACATCGGCGACAAAGAAGTACGTACGGGCACTAAGCTCGAGATCCGTCCGCCGCATGATCATAAACACTTACTGGCCACTTTTTCTGAAGGTGATGCCAGTCACGTTACCGCTGCTATTAACGCTGCCCTGGCAGCCAAAGCCAACTGGGAAAATTTAGCCTGGGAGCAGCGCGCCGCCACATTTTTAAAAGCTGCCGAACTGTTAGCCGGTCCTTACCGTGCCGAAATTAACGCGGCCACTATGCTTGGTCAATCCAAAAATGCATACCAGGCCGAAATTGACTCTGCCTGTGAGCTGATCGATTTTCTGCGTTTTAACGTAGAGTATATGACCGAGATCTATAAACAACAACCCCCGGTATCGGGCAAAGGTGTTTGGAACCGTGTGGAGCAACGTCCGCTGGAAGGTTTTGTGTTTGCCTTAACGCCATTCAACTTTACGGCTATTGCGGGTAATTTACCTGCATCGGCAGCCATGATGGGTAATGTGGTGGTATGGAAACCGGCCTATACTCAGATATATGCTGCCAACGTGATCATGAAGGTGTTTAAAGAAGCAGGCGTACCAGCCGGTGTTATTAACCTTATTTATGTTGATGGCCCGGTTGCAGGCGAGGTGATATTTAACCATCCTGATTTTGCCGGTATCCACTTTACCGGATCAACCAAGGTGTTCCAGAACATTTGGCAAACTATTGGTACCAACATTCATAAATACAAAACCTACCCGCGCATTGTGGGCGAAACCGGTGGTAAGGATTTTGTGCTGGCCCACCCGAGCGCCAATGCCGATGTGGTAAGTACAGCATTGGTTCGCGGTGCTTTTGAGTACCAGGGACAAAAATGTTCTGCCGCTTCCAGAGCTTATATCCCGGCCTCGTTATGGCCTGCGGTAAAAGCTAATATGCAGCGCGATATCACTTCGTTTAAAATAGGCCCGGTTGAGGATTTTGAAAACTTCATTAATGCTGTGATCTCCGAAGTATCATTTGATAAGCTGGCTAAATATATTGATGCGGCTAAAGCTGATAAAGGTGTTGAAGTAATTGCCGGTGGTAACTATGATAAAACCAAAGGCTGGTTTATAGAGCCTACCGTATTAAAAGTAGATGATCCGTACTACGTAACCATGTGCGAGGAGTTATTTGGCCCTGTATTGACCATTTACGTGTACGAGGACGCCAAATTTGATGAGGTGCTTAACATTGTCGACAAAACATCTATCTACGCGCTAACAGGCTCTATTATATCGCAGGACAGGTATGCTATTGAAAAGGCTACCTATCATTTGCGCAACGCTGCAGGTAATTTCTATATCAATGACAAACCTACAGGAGCCGTTGTTGGTCAGCAGCCATTTGGCGGTGCCAGAGGTTCCGGCACTAACGATAAGGCTGGTTCTATGATCAACCTTTTGCGTTGGGTATCGCCACGTACAATCAAAGAAACCTTTGACCCACCAAAGGATTACAGGTATCCGTTTTTGAGTAAAGAAGTATAGACCTCACCCAAACCCTCTCCAAAGGAGAGGGCTTTAATAAAAAAAGCGATGACTCGAATCATCGCTTTTTTTTATTACATATGTTTTTCAAGTCTCCTCCTTTGGAGGAGATTTAGAGGAGGCTATTTAAACCTAAAAACATCCTCCATATTATCGTTGTTGTAGGTACTCACGTTCATGTCGCCGATTTTGCCGGTGCTCAGGCTGTAAACCCAGCCGTGTACGCCCAGTTCCTGACCATTTTTCCAGGCATTCTGCACAATAGTGGTTTTGCAAAGATTGTATACGTTTTCAATCACGTTAAATTCTACCAGGCGATTTCCGCGCTCGGTATCATCGGTAATGGCATCAAGCTCATCAGCATGCAGGCGGTATACGTCTTTAATATGACGTAACCAATTATCAATAAGTCCGAATGCCTTGTTGCTCATGGCGGCAAGCACACCGCCGCAACCGTAATGACCGGTTACAATCACATGCTTTACTTTTAAAACGTTCACGGCATAATCCAGCACGCTCAACATGTTCATATCGGAGTGGATAACCATGTTAGCGATATTGCGGTGTACAAATATTTCGCCGGGCGCGGTATTGGTGATCTGGTTGGCCGGCACGCGGCTATCAGCACAGCCTATCCACAGCACCGGTGGATTTTGGCCGCTGGCCAGTTTGTTAAAAAAATCCGGATCGGAATCTAAGGCGTTTGCAATAAACTGTTTGTTACCTTCCAGCAAACCTTCGTAAGTAATATGGCTGGTGTCGTGAATGCTTGTTTGGGCGCACATAGGTGTAAATGTTAAAAAGTTAATGATCTAAGCCGGCCTGCTTTTATCTGTCCGGAATATCCGGCTTATTTTATGCAAGGCCACCGGCGAAAGATCGTAATATAAAATGGTAAGCAAAATTAGCGGAATGAAATAAAATATCGCAAAATCATACAAATTAAAAAAGAAGCCGCCCATGATGCCGCCGAAAAAATAAAAGCTCAACACGGTAAGCCGTACATAGATCTTGTTCCGGGTGGTTTCGGTTTTAGCGGTGTTGGGATGCAGCCATTCGGATACATCGCCGCCCAGGTCGGTAAACAAACCGGTTAAATGGGTTGATTTGATGAGCCCTCCGGATATGGTGGATACCAGGCTGTTTTGTAAACCCATGCAAAAAATGATCACCCCAATCACTACTTCGCGTTCGGTTTGGGTTTCGCGGTAAAAATTGTGACCGTAAATGGCCACAAATAACAACAGTATAATTTCGATAACGATAGGAATAGAGTGCGCACGGTAGCGGCTCTTATGCTCCAGCGAGTGTACAATAAAGTTGGATATAAAGGCGCCTGCAAAAAACATCAGCAACCAAACAACAAATACCACGATCTCGCTCCAGTTTTGCTCCACAATATGTTTGGCCAGGTTAGCCACATGCCCGGTGATATTGGAAGTGAAAGCCAGAAAGGCAATCATACCAGCCACATTGGTTACACCCGATACAAAAGCGGTTGACGATGCCAGCAATAAATTCTGTTTTAAAGTACGCGTTTCTTTTGATTGCCTCAGCATAAATATCCTTGCTTGTTGCTTCAGGATAAAAATAGGATAAAATTAATGAGGATGTGTATGAAGTTTGAAATTTGATGAGGAGAAAAAATAATAGTGAGATCTAAGTCATCCCGAATTTATTTCGGGATCCCACATGTAGGTAAGTAAAGATGGGTTTAAGCATAATCCTTGAACAGACGGCCATTTTGTTACAAAAGTGGGTTTATATGGTTTACACAATTCATGGTTAATGTTGATTTATTTAATTGATAATCAATTTATTAAGTATATTCTATCGTCGTATAGTGGGTTTACATGTAAACCCACTCGGGGTTACCTGAAATTTACCCGGAGGTTGCATATGGCCAATCTATAACTCAGGGGGCTCTGCGAGAGACCTGAGTGGACAAAAAGGCGAGCTAAGGTTTTGGTAACTTAAATTTAACGGCTACAGGAAAATGCACTCTTACATTTCGACCGTTTTGACTTGCGGGTTCCCATTTGGGAGATAACTTTATTAGGCGTAAAGTCTCTTTAGCCATTTCGGGTGTCGGACTTTTAGCTATAATGATATTGGTAAGGCTACCATCCCGCTCAACAACAAAAGTTACAACTACCGTACCTTCAAGTCCTGCTTTCCTATCTTTTTCAGGATATTTCAGGTTTTTGTCTATAAATTTAAAAAACTCAAGTATTCCGCCTGGAAATTGAGCCATCTTCTCTACGGAAGAATAAATGGTATTAGCAGAAGTATCAACAGGTACTTGTTTAACGTCGCTACTTTGTGCGCTACAAAATAATGCCGGAGTAATAAGAAATATCAATGGTATAAATATTTTCATGCTATAAATATATCTACAAAACTGCATAACCTTATTAAAAAGTGCCAATCATTATTTACCCCAAAAAAGAACCCCGGCCATTTCCATGAACCGGGGCAAACCAAACATAAACCTCTCCCTTAGCAGGTAGCGGGGAGAATTCTTGAAGGCTTAAGGGCAGCAGCCTTAATTAATGCTGAGCAACAGCAAGCGTGCTGTCAAACTCGTACACATAACCCAGGTTATGCGGACTGCTACTAGAGACTTTAAGATCCTTGATGAGGCCTGTACCCAGGTCAATCACCCAGCCATGAACTTCCAGGTCATGACGTTCCTGCCATGCATTTTGTATAATGGTGGTTTTGCACACGTTGTATACCTGTTCGCTTACGTTAAGCTCAACCAGGCGATTGGTGCGTTCCTGCTGATCTTCAATGGCATCCAATTCTTTGGCATGTAAACGGTAAACGTCTTTTATATGGCGTAACCAGTTGTCAATAACACCAAATTGTTTGTTGCTCATGGCTGCGGCTACACCACCACAACCGTAATGGCCTGCTACAATAACATGTTTTACTTTAAGCACGTTAACAGCGTAATCCAATACACTTAGCATATTCATATCGGTATGTACTACCACGTTGGCAATGTTGCGGTGCACAAATACTTCACCGGGCTTGGTGCCAGTTACTTCATTGGCAGGTACGCGACTGTCGGCGCAACCTATCCATAACACTTCCGGACTTTGGCCTTTGGCCAGTTTTTTAAAATAGTCAGAGTCTTCCTGCAGTTTCAGGTCAACCCATTTACTGTTGCCGTGTATTAGCGCATTATAACTTTCGTCGTTAACCAGTTTGAAATTATTATCTATTGGGGTCATGATTTTTTTAGTTAGTGGGGTTATACATTAATTCTTTTAAAGGCGGTACATCGTACTTGTCCTTTATTTCATGTAATTGCACAATAATGCCTTTAGTGTAAGCATTGTGCTTGTAATTGAGGATGATCTCGATAACATCAGGGTCGATATACCTGGAGTTGGAGCCATCGATAATCACATCAGTGCCTTTGGGTAAACTGGTTAAGGTTACCTGTATGGCAGCTTTGTTTAAAAAGGATACTTCCTCGGCAAGCTTTATCCTGATTATTTTCTTATCGCCGTTACGATCGATCTGGTAGAAGTAGGGGTTGCGTAAATTGGTACGCAGGATGTAGAATATACCCACCAGCATGCCTATACCTACACCTATCAGCAGGTCGGTTAATACTACCGCTACAATGGTGACCACAAAGGGTATAAACTGGTTCAGCCCTAAATGCCACATATGCTTAAACAGGCTGATGCGGGTTAGTTTATAACCGGTCATGAGCAGTATTGCTGCCAGGCACGATAGCGGGATCAAGTTGATCAGGAACGGGATACAAAGCAGTGCTATCAATAGCATTACGCCATGTATTACACTGCTCATTTTGGTACGTGCACCTGCATTTACGTTGGCCGATGATCGTACAATTACGGCTGTCATAGGCAAACCGCCTAATAAACCGCTGGTTATGTTACCAATTCCCTGGGCCACCAACTCGCGGTTGGTGGGTGATATACGCTTTATCGGGTCGATCTTATCAACGGCTTCCAGGCTAAGCAAGGTTTCCAGACTGGCTACCACGGCTATGGTAAATGCCGTTATCCAAACCTGTTTGTTACCGATGTCGCTAAAGTTTGGCGATTTGAACAAGCCGAAAAATTCCGCGCTGCTGTTCACAATAGGTATGCGTACAAACTGCTTGTCCAACAAGGCTAACCCTGTATTGGCGAACACCGCGCTCAGGCCAATACCAGCCAATACCACCAGCAAAGGAGCAGGTACTACGGCTAGTTTTTTGAACTTTGGCCAATAGATAAGCAATAGTAAGGAAACTCCCGTGATGATCACCGCTCCGTAATTGATCCTGGACACCGCTCGCAATATACCCGAGAAGGTATTATGTTCATCGGTTTGGCTAAACCCTTCGTCACCTTCGTAATCGGCATCGTAACCTACGGCATGAGGAAATTGCTTCATGATAAGGATGATACCAATAGCGGCAAGCATACCTTCAATTACCGATGAGGGAAAATAGTTGGCTATAGTACCTGCTTTTAATATACCCAACAACATCTGGAAAACACCCGCTAATACCAGGGCCAATAAAAATGTTTCGTATGATCCAAGTCCTGTTATGGCGTTTAACACAATAACGGTTAAACCGGCGGCAGGTCCGGCCACGCTCAGTTGCGACCCACTTAATGTACCTACTACAATACCGCCGATAATACCTGTTAATACACCGGCGAACAAAGGGGCGCCGGATGCCAGCGCTATGCCTAAACATAAGGGCAGCGCTACCAGGAATACAACAATACTAGACGGAAGGTCTTTTTTTAAGTTTTTGGGTAAGAAATATTTTTTCAGGTTAAGATTGCCCACAGCAAAGCCACCTTGCTTATCTTGCATAAGATCGATAATTTGAATGAAATCCTCGTCCTGACATGATCAGGATGATAGCTTCATCACCGTTAATAAATTATTTTGATAAAATTTAAATGAATTGTAAAGCGGTAACATCCGGATAGGGAAGTATCCGGTTAATCATTTAAACGTTGGGTGGGGGTGTGGGGACAACAGGGTGATATGCCTGTTTATACAAATGATCTTCCTGGTTGTGGAGTATCTTGTTTTCCGCAACAAATGTAATATAGGCTACACTGTGCAGATAGTACTCATCAAAAACCTTTTTCTCCTTAAAAGCATCCTTATCCGGATTTTCCTTTTCGGTTTTGGATTCCTGTTCAAGCTGTAGTATAACCGCTCTTACAGTTTTATTATCAAGATATAAAAACGCAGGAGCTAATGATATGGCCATCTTTATCATAAAGACACCCATAAACATTACCACTATCAGCGTTTTAAAATTCCTGATCTTCATTATTACAAATATACAAAAATACAGCTGTTAAAACGTGGGGAATATGGTTTTAGTCTAATCTTACAATTTAATTACTATTTTTAACCTATTGGATCGTGAATCAAGATATTAGAATCAAGAGTCAAGACAACAACAATTACTTTACTTTAATAAAGATAAGGTTACTCGCCCGAAGTGCTTATGGGTAGCCGCTGTTTTGTCTTAATTCTTGACTCTCACTTCTTGATTCTTTTTAATCAACCTGAATTGTGAATAAAAAGCTCGGATTATTAAGGGATAAACGCCAAAAAGCGTTTGAAGGCGGCGGCGCGTTACGTATTGAAAGTCAGCATAAAAAAGGAAAACTAACAGCGCGGGAACGCCTGCATTTTTTAATGGACGAAGGCTCATTCCAGGAGATCGGGATGCTGGTGGCACATCGCTCTACCGACTTCGGAATGGAGAAAGAAAAGTATCCAGGCGATGGTGTAGTAACCGGATATGGTACGATAAACGGGCGATTGGTTTATGTTTTTTCGCAGGATTTTACCGTTTTCGGCGGATCACTGTCTGAAACCCATGCCGAAAAGATCTGTAAGATCATGGATCTGGCCGTCAAAAACGGTGCGCCGGTTGTAGGGCTTAATGATTCGGGTGGCGCACGTATACAGGAAGGTGTTGTATCCCTGGGCGGCTATGCCGATATCTTTTATCGCAATACGCTTGCATCGGGAGTAATTCCACAAATATCGGCCATTATGGGCCCCTGCGCGGGCGGAGCGGTATACTCACCGGCCATAACCGATTTTATTTTAATGGTTGAGAATACCTCTTATATGTTTGTGACCGGGCCCAACGTGGTAAAAACGGTTACGCACGAGGTGGTAACCTCCGAAGAATTGGGCGGCGCTACTACCCACGCCACGAAGTCGGGTGTTACTCATTTTGCCTGCGCCAATGAAATAGCCGCTATTCAAAATATCAAAGCATTGTTAAGTTACATGCCACAGAACTGTGAAGACAAAGCGCCTGCATTACCCTACGAAACACAGAACGAATTGCGGCCGGAACTTAATACCCTGCTCCCCGAAAATAATTCGACACCTTATGATATCAGGGAGATCATTGATCATGTTATAGACGAAGGTTCGTTCCTGGAGGTGCATAAAGACTTTGCCGAAAATATTGTAGTTGGCTTTGCCCGGCTTGCTGGCAGAAGCATAGGTATTGTGGCCAATCAGCCTGCTTTTTTGGCCGGGGTGCTTGATATACATTCTTCTATTAAGGCTGCGCGCTTCGTTCGTTTCTGTGATAGCTTTAATATACCGTTGCTGGTGTTTGAGGATGTTCCCGGATTTTTACCAGGTACGGATCAGGAATGGAACGCTATTATCACCAATGGCGCTAAATTACTGTATGCCTTTTGCGAGGCCACTGTGCCACGCATCACCGTGATCACCCGCAAGGCCTATGGTGGCGCTTACGATGTGATGAACTCCAAACATATTGGTGCCGATATGAATTTTGCATGGCCATCGGCAGAGATCGCTGTGATGGGCGCCAAAGGTGCAGCCGAAATTATTTTTAAGCGGGAGATTAGTACCGCAGAAGATAAAGAAGTTAAATGGCGGGAGATGGAACAACTGTACTCAGATACCTTTGCCAACCCTTACCGGGCCGCTGAACGTGGCTTTATTGACGAAGTGATAGAACCTGCCGAAACTCGCTTTAAGCTGATACAGGCCTTTAAAATGCTCGAAAATAAAGTGGTGAACAATCCCCGGAAAAAACATGGAAATATGCCCTTGTAAGAGGGGAATTTGAGGACAAAGGATGGAAGGACAAAAGATAAAGGATCAGTTAGATGTTAAAAAAGACGTCATTGCGAGGTACGAAGCAATCTCTATGCTGTACAAAGCAAGCACGGACAGCTGACCCCAACAACTCATTGAATCATCAACATTGGAAGGAAGATTGGTTTTTTAAGTATTGATGTTTATAAATAGTTTAATATCATGAGTGGTTATAAGGGAGCCGACAATGTATACTGGTTATTTAGTTCTTCGGCTCAGGCAATTGCGGCTTTCATTGGGTTTCTGGCGGCCGGTTTCTTCTTTGCTTATGATTTGATGGATAAACAGGTTGAAAAGGACGAAACTCTTGAAGTAATTTATGTTGATATAAAAAACCAATACTTTAAAAGATTAAAAGCATTATTTATTCTTACCGGCCTTTCCATCATATTAAGCTTGATTGTGGTTTTTATGAATGGCTATGATTTTGGCACGTACAATATCATCATAGCAGTAATTGTAGGGGTGGTAAATGTAATAACCGTTATATGGGCAATTACTTTTGTTATTTTTATTATTGATCCTGATAAGGTTAAAAAGACTGTCGAAAAATTGATCAAAGAAGACGAAAGTGTTTTTGAACCCACCCAGGGAGTTTCTTTAACCCGGGCGAATTTTTTGGAGAGTTTTAGCGAGTTGGAGAAGCTATTAAGAGATTTAGGGAAGAAATATCGATTAGAGTCATTTGGCCGTTTCCGGGACTTTATGCCGCTTGGGCAAATTATTCGGTCTTTATACGAAAGAGGGGCCATCAACATGGAATCATTACGCGAGCTTAGTGAGATGAACAAAATCCGTAATCTGGTTGCCCATGGTGAAATAAATAATATCGAGCAACGGATAGGGGATACCTTAAATAAGGTAAGGGATGAGATTAAAGCGAAAATACAGGGTAATTAATCTGTTGTCATAATTTACCCTTAATTTGTCGTTTTCGCCCCCGTTTCGATTATGCTAATGCCCGTATGTTTGTATTATAAATCAAAACAAAAACATCATGGCAACTCAAATTTTTGTAAATCTACCTGTTAAAGACCTTAACAAATCAATCGAGTTTTTTACCAGCTTAGGCTATAGCTTTAATCCGCAGTTCACCAATGAACAAGGTGCATCATTAGTTATCAGCGATAATATATTTTTTATGCTGCTAACCGAGCCTTTCTTTAAATCGTTCATTAAAAAAGATATCGCTGATGCTACCAAAGTAGCCGAAACCATCAATTGTATTTCGGTAGATAGCCGCGAAGCGGTTGATGAGATGGTGCGTAAAGCTGTAGCAGGCGGCGCCACAGTACCCAACGAAAAGCAGGATTACGGTTGGATGTATGGTCACGGTTTCCAGGACCTTGACGGCCACCTGTGGGAATTTGCCTATATGGATATGAGCAGTATCCCGGAGCAAATGTAAGATGATAAAAAAGTACGAAAAGCCATTCTTTAAAGGATGGCTTTTTTTATATCCTGTAAATAAAATATATTATTTATATTTTTTATTTTATACTTCTAATAATCAGGTATTTGTAATATTTATTAATGGATTTATTTATTAATTGCATCTTTTTTAAGGTATGTTAAAATTCTATAGAATATTTAATAACTTATTAATAGTATATTTCGAGAATAAATCTTATTCAAAAATATTATTAGTAAATTATGTTAAAAAATCTAAACCTTAAAGTTTTAGCCACAGGGACCGTTATTGTATTAACGTCCATTGTTTCGAGTTGTAAAAAAGATATTACCCGTGCACCCGGAACAGGCGATCCATCTTCAAAACTAAACACACAATCTGCCGGGGATAATAAGTATGACCTGCTGGGTTTTGGTTACGATGTAACCGGCGAATACGCCAGTTCAAATTCATCTACCTACAAAGTGATCGATATTGATAAGTTGGTGCTGGATGCACCGGACAGGTATGTAACAGATGTAAATGTTAGCCAGTATGCGGAGTATAACGCAGGCGGAAACGCTGAGGATTATTCAAGCGCTTTATCTCAAAATTATAGTGCGACTATTGGACTAAAAGTTTTTGGTGCAACTCTTTCAGGATCATTTAAGGAAACCAGCGCTATATCATCAAAATACTCTTATGCAAGCGCTTCACAGATCATCAGGCAGAAACGGTTAAAGTTTAGCGCCCCTCTTGATCTGATCAAGTCCGGTTATCTAACCGCCTTATTTAAATCAGACGTTAATAGCCTTACAGCACAACAGTTAGTGGCCAAATATGGCACGCATGTACTAACTGATATTGTTTTAGGGGCCAAGCTGAATGTTTTTTACAGGTCTGAAACTAGTAGCTCAAATAAAACTCAGGCAGTAACAGCGGGCATGAAAGCCAATGGTTTATTTAAAATATTTAGTCTTTCTGCTGATATTAATTATACAACCTCTGATGTCAATTCAAACTATAATCAAAATTTATACTATAGCACAGTAGGTGGTGATGGTTCAAAAGGATTATTTGGGGAAATTAGCCTGGATAACACGGCACCTAAAATAAATATAGGCAACTGGCAAAGTAGCTGTACCCGCGATAATGCCGCGTTTATTCAAATAGGTAGCAAAGATGGATTAATTGCACTATATGACCTGATAGACGATGCTGCTAAAAAACAAGCTGTTCAGGCTTATATAACCCAATATTTGATTGATCACCAGGTGAAAGTAGTACAAGAGCCTATACATGGCAGCGGATTGCCGGCCGACTGGGTTTCCAGGGCTAAATTCATATCATCAGGTATGCCAGCCGATGCTATACATACAGGCGCCATTCCCATCTTATCATCAGATGGAGCTAATACTTTATACTCTCAAAACCATGCCTATAAATTTGTTTTACAGGGTGATGGTAACCTGGTTTTATATAATTCGGCAGGCACAGGTTTATGGAACAGCAAAACTAATACTACCGCTACCGGATGGACATACAGATTATACTATGCAGCTGATGGAAATATAATACTGAAGAAAGTTTCCAGTACAGGTGCTGAAGCAGATATCTGGGCTTCATATACCGAAGCCCGTGCCGGAACTGCTGGATTAGAAAATGCACGCAGAGCCTACATGTTAGTGCAAAATGATGGTAACGTAGCCTTATACTACAATGGATTAGATGGTGGTCAGTACTCGCTGGAATATTCAACCGCTACAGATGGGGGTAGAATGAGCCCAAGACAAGGAAGTTTTAAATAATAAAAAAATATTCTTTTTAAATTTTATATAGCAACAAAGGCTGGTATAAAAGCCAGCCTTTGTCAAATAAATTATAATGAAAAATCTAAACCTGAAAACTTTCACTACAGGGACTGTTATTATACTAGCGTCCATTGTTTCGAGTTGTAAAAAGGACATTGTTCGCACATCCGGAGTGGATAATACACCTTCAAAATTGAATACACAATCCGCCGGGGATAATAAGTATGATCTGCTTGGTTTTGGTTATGACGTAACTGGCGAGTATGCCAGCTCAAGTTCTGCAACCTATCCGGTGATCGATATTGACAAGCTGGTACAAAACGAACCCGGACGTTTTGTGCCGGACAATAATGTTACCCAATATGGAGAATATGCCGCCGGTGGAAATGCTTCGGATTATTTGCATAGTTTAACAACAAATACTACTGCCACATTAGCCCCGGCAGGAGTCAGTGCTTTTTGGGGGGCAACACTTACCGTAAACTTTGATGAAACAAGTAAAGTTTCATCAAAATACTCGTATGCGAGTGCCTCGATTATCATCAAACAAAAGAGGTTAAAATTTAATGCGCCGATTGATCTGATCAAAAGCACCTACTTAACCTCGGTGTTTAAATCGGATGTTAGCAGCATGTCGGCTCAGCAATTGGTGACCAAATATGGTACTCATGTTTTAACAGATGTCATTTTAGGTGCTAAGCTAAATGTTTTTTATCGCTCACAAACCTCAAGCTCTAACAAGGGCGAATCTGTAAGAGCTGGTTTAGACGTTCACGGACTGTTCCATACATTTGGATTTAAATCAGACGTGACTCATGCAGATTCCTCTGTAAATTCAAACTATGATCAAACCATGTACTACAGCACCGTGGGCGGCGACGGAACTAAAGGCATATTTGGTCAGCTAAGTTTAGATAATACAAGTCCTAAAATAGATATAGCGCCATGGCAAAGCAGTTGTACACGTGACAATGCCGCTTTCATACAAATAGGTAACGCAGCCGGTACTCTTATCCAGCTTTCAGATCTGATTGATGATGCTGCAAAAAAACAAGCAGTAACAAATTATATTACCCAATATTTGGCAAGTCATAATATCATCACACTATTTCATGAAACTGCAGCTCTTTACAGGTGTCTTAATAGCAAGAATTTTGATCGTTTAATGACTACTACTACTGACGAATTAGCTGGGATGTCTGACTGGCATGTCGAATCGAAGCTTGGTTCCATATATACAGATTCATCAATGCCAGGAACAAAACCGTTGTACAGATACTTGTTAGATGGTCATGAACACTTCTTTACCACCAATTTTAATGAATTGGGAAATGGCTCAAGTCATGCTGTCCTTGAAGGTATTAAAGGCTACCTTAACACCACCCAGGTAACAGGAACTATACCTATTTACCGTTATAATTCTACTAAAGGTGGCGCACACTTTTATACCATCAACTTTAATGAATTGGGCAATGCCGGAGGTAACAGTGGGTTTATTTACGAAGGTATAATAGGATATATCAATCAATAATAGTTATTAACAGAATTAAATTTCAATAGAGGAAAGGCCATGCATCGGTTTGCATGGCTTTTTCTTTTTAAGGCTATAATGATAATGTTTGTCTTGGGGCTTTCTTTAGTGATATATAAGTAGGTCAAGAAGATCCAAACAAAAAAACACCATCCGGTTATGGATGGTGTTTTTTTATGTTGTCCCACACCTTTCAGTGGGCCGGTCGTCTATCAAACTTTGATCTCAACTTCAACACCGCTTGGCAATTCAAGCTTCATCAAAGCATCTACAGTTTTTGAATTAGAGCTGTAAATGTCTAATAAGCGCTTGTATGAGCATAATTGAAATTGCTCACGTGCTTTTTTGTTTACGTGTGGTGAACGTAATACGGTGAAAATTTTCTTTTCGGTTGGTAACGGAAGTGGTCCGCTAACTACAGCGCCTGTTGGCTTTACTGTTTTTACGATCTTCTCGGCAGATTTGTCTACCAGGTTGTAATCGTAAGATTTTAATTTGATCCTGATTCTTTGGCTCATGTTAATTAAATTTTAACCACTTATAAGAGCTATTAATTATAAGTGATTGGTTGATTATGTTTATTAGGTTGATTGAGTTAAATAAGTAAGAGTAAAACCACTCACTTAATCCAACCCAATCAACCAAATACTATTTACGCGTTTGCAGCAGCTTTTTTGCCTTTTACTTTGGCAACTACTTCTTCCTGTACGTTACGTGGCGCTTCAGCATAGTGATCAAACTCCATGGTTGAAGTAGCACGGCCTGAAGTGATGGTACGTAATTGAGTTACATAACCAAACATTTCAGAAAGTGGTACAGTAGCTTTAATTACCTGTGCACCTGCACGTGAATCCATACCCAAAAGCTGGCCACGACGACGGTTCATGTCACCGATAACATCACCCATGTTTTCTTCAGGGGTAAGGATCTCGATTTTCATGATCGGCTCAAGCAATACTGGTTTACATTTTGGCAATGCCTCACGGTAAGCCATTTTAGCAGCTAATTCAAATGATAAAGCATCTGAATCGACCGCGTGGAACGAACCATCAATTAACCTTACTTTTAAGCTGGTTAATGGGAAGCCGGCCAATACACCGTTATCCATCGAAGCTTTAAAGCCTTTTTCAACAGATGGGATAAACTCACGAGGGATTGAACCACCGCTAATTTCGTTCACAAACTGTAAACCTTCTTTACCTTCGTCATTTGGAGAAAGGATAACCTGTATATCGGCAAATTTACCACGACCACCGGTTTGTTTCTTGTATGTTTCGCGGTGTTGGATAGTACCTGTGATTGATTCTTTATAGGCTACTTGTGGCGCACCCTGGTTAACCTCTACTTTAAACTCACGTTTTAAGCGGTCCATGATGATATCCAGGTGAAGCTCGCCCATGCCTGAAATTACAGTTTGACCGGTTTCTTCGTCTGATTTTACGTGGAAGGTAGGATCTTCTTCAGATAATTTACCTAAAGCTATACCTAATTTATCTACATCGGCCTGTGTTTTAGGCTCAATAGCTAAACCGATAACCGGCTCAGGGAAATTCATCGACTCCAGAATGATCGGGTGTTTCTCATCACAAAGGGTATCACCTGTTTTAATATCCTTAAAGCCTACTACCGCGGCAATATCACCAGCACCTACGTTAGGGATTGGGTTTTGCTTGTTAGCATGCATCTGGAATATACGGGAGATACGCTCTTTGTTGTCAGAGCGCATATTGTGTACATATGAACCAGCCTCTAAATTACCTGAGTATACGCGGATAAAGCACAAACGACCTACGAAAGGATCGGTTGCAATTTTAAACGCTAATGCTGCGAACGGCTCTTTTTCTGATGGTTTACGTAAAATTTCTACACCTGTATCAGGATGATGACCTATAATACCTTCAACATCCATTGGCGATGGCAATAATTCCATCACGTAATCAAGCATGGTTTGTACACCCTTGTTTTTGAATGATGAACCGCAAACCATAGGAACAATTTTGGCATCTAAAACCGCTTTACGTAAAGCGTCAAGCACTTCGCGTTCAGTGATGGTTTCAGGAGCATCAAAAAATTTCTCCATCAGGCTTTCGTCATACTCAGCTACTGATTCCAATAATTTCTCTCTCCACTCAGTTGCTTCCTCAATCATATCCTCAGGGATAGGCACTTCAGTAAAGGTCATACCTTTATCATGCTCATTCCAAACAATACCTCTCCAGTTAATTAAGTCAACAACACCTGTAAATTTCTCTTCAGCACCAATTGGTAACTGCAAAGGAACAGCGTTGCTGCCTAACATGCTTTTTACCTGTTTTACAACATTTAAAAAGTCGGCACCAGAGCGGTCCATTTTATTAACGAACCCTATACGGGCAACATTATAGTTGTTGGCCAATCTCCAGTTAGTTTCTGATTGTGGCTCAACACCATCAACCGCACTAAAAAGGAATACTAAACCATCTAATACACGCAGGGAGCGGTTTACCTCAACGGTAAAATCCACGTGACCCGGAGTGTCAATAATGTTGATATGATATTTGTGGCCTCTGTAATTCCAATCTACAGTTGTAGCTGCAGATGTGATAGTAATACCGCGTTCCTGCTCTTGCGCCATCCAGTCCATGGTTGCAGCACCTTCGTGCACTTCACCAATTTTGTGGCTTACGCCCGAGTAATAAAGGATACGCTCGGTAGTAGTAGTTTTACCGGCATCAATGTGAGCGGCAATACCTATATTTCTTGTATATCTTAGATCTCTTGACATTTTATTTACTTTGTGATTTCACTGATTTTTTTTAATAATTACACCGATTTGTTTTGATTTTACTTATATAAAGTGCAATCATACAAAACCGGTGTAATCTCAATATATAATCGGTGTAATCCTTTCTATATCGGTGTAATCTTTTATAATTAGAATCTGAAGTGTGAGAACGCTTTGTTAGCCTCAGCCATTTTATGCGTATCTTCTTTTTTCTTCACTGCTGCACCTTCACCTTTAGCTGCTGAGATGATCTCACCGGCTAATTTCTCCATCATGGTTTTTTCACCACGACGACGGGCATAGCTGATCAGCCATTTCATACCTAAAGCTATTTTACGCTCAGGACGAACCTCTGTAGGAACCTGGAAGTTAGCACCACCTACACGGCGGCTTTTTACTTCAACAGCAGGCATTACATTGTTTAAAGCCTTTTTCCAGGTCTCTAAACCGTTTTCGCTGGTTTTTTTCTCAACAATATCAACTGCGTTGTAGAATATAGAGTATGCGGTAGATTTTTTACCATCATACATCATGTTATTTACAAACCTTGTTACCAGGGTATCATTGAACCTTGGATCAGGAAGGATAATTCTCTTTTTTGGTTTTGACTTTCTCATTGCTATCTATCCTCCTTAATTATTTCTTTTTACCTTTTGCAGGGGCAGCAGCAGCTTGTCCTGGTTTAGGGCGTTTAGTACCATATTTAGAACGACGTTGGTTACGACCGGCTACACCTGATGTATCTAATGCACCACGGATGATGTGGTAACGTACACCTGGTAAATCCTTAACACGACCACCGCGGATCAACACGATTGAGTGCTCCTGCAAGTTGTGACCTTCACCTGGGATGTAAGCATTTACTTCTTTTCCGTTGGTTAAGCGCACACGGGCAACTTTACGCATTGCTGAGTTTGGTTTCTTAGGGGTAGTGGTATACACACGGGTGCATACGCCTCTTCGCTGTGGACAGCTGTCCAACGCTGGTGACTTACTCTTGTCAACCAGAGCTACTCTACCTTTTCTAACTAATTGCTGAATAGTAGGCATTTTTCCTTTTTTGTATTTACAGTTTTATCCTTATTTTAAGGACTGCAAAGGTAGCTACTATTTTTTGATTTTCAAGGGCTTGAGTAAAAAAGTTTTTGTAATGGACTGATACCCCAACTTATAAGAGGGTTTTGCTGGAGGATAAAGGGCTAAATTATTTATTACCAGTATGCTGCGGTAAGTGAATAGGGATCATTAAAATATTGCCCTGGCTATTAAAAAGGCTGTTGTTTTCTTTGATCAGTTCATCATAATTAAGAGGTAGGTTTTGTATATATCACACGTGCATTTTACGCTATTGATTGAAGCCCTTAACAACCAATAAATTTTTTGCTGCACTGTAGAAAAGCCCGATACTCAAATGAAATATCGGGCTTTCTTGTTTGTATGCTGCTGCTAAATAAAGTTAGCTAACGGCTTTTTTGCAAAGGATACTTTCAAAATAATATCCTTTTGTCTGATAATGAAATGCTATTAAAAATGAAACGCCAGTTTGGTAAATATTCTCATCCCATTAAAGCCCATTTGTACGGCCTCAAAAGGTCCGCCAGATTCGCTGTCACCAAAAGAGCTGTTCGTGGTTGGGTTAATTGAACCCTGTACAATAGCTTTATCCGGATGTACATTAAACAAGTTGTCTACGCCGGCTGTCCATGATACGGTGCTATTGATTTTATAAGATACATACAGGTCTGTGGTTATTTTAGGTTTGAATTCAAATATTTCGGGTACCACACCGCTTCCGTTATCTAAAGCTACGTATGGAAAAAACTTGTCGGGAGCATTGGCAGGAGCATCGGCTTCGCCAAATCCTAATTCCTTAACGTCGCCAAAATAGGTAAGGTGGGTGCCAAAAGCAAATCTGTTTGCACCATACTCAAGATTTAAAGAAAATTTTGCTTTTGGGGCGCTTGCTTTCAGAAAGTATTGCTCTCTGTCATTGAAGAAAGTAGCGCTATCTGAAGGTGAGTTCTTGAAGGTAAAAGGTATATTGATCTTATTAATGGTTAAGTTTTGAATGTTACCAGCTAATAAAGCGGTGAAATGGTTTTTACCCCAGCGTTTTTTGTAATCAACAACAATATCTATACCCCTGTTGGTTGTATTAACGGCATTGGCAAAAAACTGCGCCAGGCCAACACCCTGACTTGCTAACAAGTTATTTAAAGGAGCGCCGAGTGTTGGATCGCCTTGCGCATACAGGCCTGATATAACTATCCTGTTTTTGATAGCTATTTGGTAGCCATCAACGGTTAAGGTTAGGTTATGTACAGGTTGCCAGGTAAATCCTAAACTGTAATTATGAGATGTTTCCTGGGTTAATTTAGGTATTCCTGCAGTTTTGGCGATGGCCGAATAGTTGGGAACCAATTTTGTATACACCAGGTTGCCGCCAATTATTGACGTGTTGGTATTGCTGAAATTTATTTGTTGAAGGGTTGGGGCACGAAAGCCTGTACTTGCAGAACCACGCAGATTAAAGTTATCGGTAAGTTTATAACGTGTTGCAAACTTAAAGGTACTTACAGATCCAAAGTCTGAGTAATGTTCAAAACGGGCAGCTCCATCTATCAACCACGCTTTGGTTATATCTAAAGTAGCTTCGGCATAAGCAGCTTCGGCGGTTCTATGAGCTGTTGTTGCATCGCTTGGCTGATAGCCTGGGTAGCCCTGTGATCCTGATGCTTTGGTATAGGAAGTATCCTTGCCGGTAGTGGGGCTCACCCCGGGTAATGTAGCGGTACCCTGTAAATACGAATTAACTTCGCCGGGGTAAAGCTGGTATCTTTCGTACCTGAATTCGCCACCAAAAGAGAGCTGTAATCCTTGTGCCACATTACTAAAATGCTTTGTTATATCGGCATTCGCTGTGTTTTGCAAAAAGTTAAAGCCGCCATCATCAAACCGGGTTTGTATAGGTTGGCCCGGAATATAAGGTAATGAAGCATTAAAAGTTTTTTCGCCCCAATAATGGAAATCATTTCTGCCCAAATTATTGCTGATATCCCAATCCCAATCGCCGGGGGTAGTGCCTTTGAAACCAAAAGCAGCCGACGCGTCTTTGATGTAAACATCCTCCTGGGGATTGTAGTACACGTTATTTGGCCCGATTGATCCATCAGGATAACCATGCACTTTCATAATACCTGGTACAAAAATCAGATTGCCGTTTGCATCTGTCGGGAATTTTGTAGGGTTTTGACGAAGCCCATTATTGTAGTTCCAGCTTCTGGTATAGGCGTAAACATTGGAGTGCTTATAATTATACCCACCAAAAGAGTAGAAGGTTGTTTTGGTGCCATTTAATGGTATTTCCAGGTTGTACATTCCACCACCAGATATTACAGATCCATCTCCAAAAGCCCGGCGTGCCCGGCTAATTCCCAATGCCTCCGGGTTTGTTCGCCAGTTAGTATCTTGTACTGCTCTAAAGGTTTTACCCTGGTTTTGGTAATTAGCGCCAATATTAATAAAGCCACCATTTTTTCCTATTGCCAAGCCATAGTTGGCGTTCAGTGTAAATGTTTGGCCATCGAATTTTTTACCTGTATAATAAGCAGATGGATCTACATTGTTTAATGTATTGTATTTCTGGTCATTGTAGCCGCTAAATCCGGCATTGATGTTAAGGTGATTAATATCTTTTTTCAAAACGATATTGATAACACCTGCAATGGCATCAGAGCCATATTGTGCCGAAGCGCCATCACGTAATATTTCTACATGGTCAATGGCTGCTTCGGGTATAGCGTTTAAATCGGTACCGCTATTGCCACGCCCACGGGTACCTACTTCGTTTACAAAGGCCGACAGGTGACGGCGTTTGCCGTTAACCAGCACCAGTGTTTGATCGAATCCTAAGCCACGCAAGCTGGCAAAATCAATGGCATCTGATCCGTCGCCACCACTCTGCTTGTTGTAGTTAAAGGAAGGTACGGCCTGGTTTAACTGGCTCATCAGGTCGGGTTTTGCGGTAGTTTGGCCAACTTGATTAACATTGATCACATCTACCGGTACAGGGGACTCAATTTTTGTACGACCGGCACCGCGGCTACCTACTACTACAACTTCTTTCAAAGCTTCGGCAGAAGGTGTCAACTCGGCATTTAATACTTTGCTTTCGCCTGCATTAAGCTGTATGCTTAATGTTTTCTTTTCAAAACCAATAGCCGAAAAACTAATCTTGTAAATACCGGGTTTTAGGGTAAGGCGATAGTTGCCATCAATGTCGGTTGAGGCGCCTGTGCCCGATGGCGAAGCTGATACGCTGCTGCCCTGTATGGGTTTGCCCGCGCTGGTTACAGTACCTGTTAGGTTTTGTGCGAAAAGAGGAGAGCAAAATAAAATAAATAGTGCCAGCAAAAATAAATGTAGACGTACATTCATGGGTTTTTCGTTAATAGTTAATAATTATGTTAATTAATTGTTTAAAATACAATTATATTTTTATTTATTACTATTATTTTAATAATGTGGCTTTATTTTTGCTTTTTAGTCAAAATTTTAGATATTTTTATTGTTTTATTTGTAAAATATTGGTCGTTATTTTATTTAACTATAATTTTATGAAATTATAATTGAATAATTATTGCTATTATTTAAAATTTTTGACCAGATTTTATAAATTGAATGTTATTTTGAAGGATATTAATTATTAATAATTTAAAAATTAATAATTATATAAATTTCTCTGATTTTTTTGGCATTTATTTATGTGCTAAATAATTTCTGTGTATAAAATACACTAATGAAAATTTTATTGATGATACAAAAGCCCCATCCCTAACTTCTTTAAAGAAGTTAGGGATGGGGCTTTTGTAATGATGGGGATTAAGGTGTTTGTTGAGGCTAAATATTTTGATGCATATAAAAAACTTATTTTTTTCTTGCCTCTGGTTCGGCTTAATTAATAGCCGCGACCGTATAAATGGTATAATCATATTGAACACACTGCTTTTGTAGCCTTTAGCGATGCGTGTTTTTAATGGGAATGGCGTGGTGTATACGAAAATGGCTTAAATGAAGGCTATTGGGGTGGTAAGTGGATAGGGATCATTAAAATATTGCCCTGACTATTAAAAAGACTGTTGTTTTCTTTGATCAGTTCATCATAATTAAGGGCCGGTTTTTTTAGGTCGCGCTTATAAAATCCCTGTATACGATTGGAGCTATAATACAAGGTTTTTCCATCAGCCGAAACATAGGGCGAGGAATTACCATCGCCGTTATTAACAGCCGCGCCTAACTTTTGAGCCTGGCCCCAATTGTTGTTTTGTTTAAAACTGATGTAAATATCGTTACCGCTTAAAAAAACAAGATAGCTTTCATCCGGAGCAATAAAGGGGTCTTGTATCTCACTCACGCCCGGAATAATAAGCTGCTGGGGTTTATCATAATGATTGCCCAGCCATTTGGTATAAAAACTTTGCATGCCGGTGAGCTCTTTACGGCGCGAGCAATAAAAAAGCGTGCCCTTTGCGCTTACCGAAGGGGCGTAGTTGCCAACCCCGCTTAAGTTTATGGTCGAATCGAGCCATTGCGGTGCACTCCAATCATCACCTGTTAAGTGGTCTGCATACCAGATATGTTCTACTCCCTGTGATTTGTCCTGTGGCTTACCTTTGAGCGGACGGTTTGAGATAAAAAAGATCTTTTTCCCATCAGGTGTTACAAAGGGGTCGGTATCCCTGAATTTACCCGAAAATGAAGCGACCTGCGGTTTCATCCATTTCCCGTTCTGCTGTTTCGAAAAGATGATGGTCCAGTAAATGCTCCCCTGGCTGGAGTAAACAGTCTGGCCGTCGGGGGTAAAGGATGTTGACCATTCTGAATAAGGGGTTGATATTATCCCGGGCGCAAAAACCTGGGGCATGATGCCTGTATCTATCAAATTAGTTTGCCCATAACTGGAAGAGTATATAACACATAAGGAAATCAGGAATAAATAACGAGTGACTGCGATTTGGGAAAAAGGGTTGGCAATAGAGCCGTCTTTAACAGGTAAAATTCTTTTCATAAAAGGAATAGCTTGTTATCATAAAGCTTGCTATTAATTTTTTATAAAAGAATCTTTTTCAATACATAGGCAGCTGTTTTTAATAGCTGTGGTTTATTATTCAATAACTTGGAATGTTATGCTAAAACTGTTGCCGGCTGCTACTAAAATAAAAAATAGCGATGATGAGGTATATATAAGGTTGACTTAATTAAAAGAAAATATATAGAGTATTGTAATAACCACTACTATGATATATTTTAGAGTTGATATGTACAAAATCGTGTTATTGTTGTTTTTAATTCCGGTTTCGCTGTCTGCACAGGTTACCATCACAGGTAGGGTAGTAAATACAGCCGATAAAAATCCGGTTGCAGATGCCAGCGTGTTTTTGAACAATTCGGTAATAGGCAACAAAACATTAAATGATGGGTCATTCAGGCTTTTTAATGTAAAAAACGGGAAGTATGATTTGGTTGTTTCCTGCGTAGGTTACAAAACCTATCACCAGGACGTCACGGTTAGCAATAATAATATCGTGATGTCTGAGATAGCACTCGTTACAAATGTCAATGAGTTGAGCGAAGTAAAAATAAAGGTGACGAAACCCGAACCTGCCCACAGGCGCAACCGGTTCCTCCGTATTTTTACAAGTGAATTTTTTGGCCATACTAAAAATGCTTCTGAATGCACCATACTAAACCCTGAGCAGCTTGATTTTGATTATGATGAGAAGAGTGATAAACTCAAGGCAACATCATCTGATTTTTTGATCATTGAGAACAAGGCATTAGGGTATCGTATTAAATATCTGCTGGTGTCTTTTTTAGCCGATCCGAGAAATGGGATTGTTGCTTTTACCGGTTCATCTTTATTTGAAGTGATGACAGGCACGTCAGAACAGGAAATCACGTGGCAAAAAAAACGCGTTGCTGCTTATAAGGGTTCAGAAATGCACTTCTTGCGTGCCTGTATGGCCTATCAGGTGCCAGAAGAGGGATTTACCGTACGTAAAGTGGTTAGGACGCCAACTGTTGGCCGCCCCCCGGATAGTTTGATCAATGTAAAGCTTAAGACTTTTGCCATTACATCTGGGGTAGCATCTATGGCAAACGATTCGATAAAATACTGGTCAAAAATGGCTAAGCAGCCAAGATATGACCAAACTGTAGCCGATAGGGTGTTAAAAATTGATGAATATATCACATTAACCAAGCAAAAAGGTATTTACGGATTTGGATATACTGATTGGCTGATGATCAATTACCAGCATAGGAGTAATGGCTCAAATGAACATACTACTTTTATAACCTTTAACGAGCCATATGCCTATTTTGATAGTAATGGCGTGGTGTTTACACCAGAAAGTTGCTTAATTGAGGGTTATTGGGGTGTTAAGCGGATAGCTGAGCTCCTGCCTGTAGATTATGAATTACCAGCGGATTTGTGACATTAAACTTAAATCGCACATCACCTCCCAAACCTATCATCCAATACTACTTTATCTTGATTACCCAGTTTCACATCCTTTATTTCGCCTGCCCCCTCAAAGGCGATACAGATACCCGCAATTTGGGTAATGGTTTGGGTGATGGGCTTAGTAAATATGAGATTGTTGTTTAAATACACGCTTAACTTCATACCCTTTACCTCGCATTTGAGCTTCTGAAAATTGCTGAAATCGCAACCAAAAGCGCTCAGGTCGTTGTCTTTACCCGATACCCAGTCAGATGAGGTAAATATGCTCAAGTCCGAAATACAACCTTTATCGGCCAGGGGGATAATGATGGCGTCGCGTTTACCTAAAATATACAGGATGGTTTTACGGCAGGATGATTCGTCAGATCGGGATGTATTGCGCAGCGTGGTCTCCAAAGTAAAGTTACCACCCTCCAGGCCGTCAAATTCCCGTACGTTATAAAAGCTGAGCCATTGACCATTAAATACCCGTGATGATAGTTTTAAGGCCAATGTTTTATTATCGAGGCCCATACCACCGAGCAGGTGAATATCCTTATCGGCCAGGTAAACCGGGTTGTTATTCCGTCTGATAATGCCCATCCATCCCTTAGTTTTAATATATACCGCGTTCTCTTTTTTTACCTGGCCGTTGGCTATCAGCTTTGCGGTAAAATAACCAGGGTAGTAATATATAGAGGTATGCTGCCGTCCGCTGGTAGCCAGCCTTTCTACCCGCGATGGATCCCAGGTTTGCTGTAGGGTTACGCTATCTATATTTAAGGCCGATGCGTCATAATCAAACACAACAGAATTGGGCAGACCATCGGTTACCTTTCTGCTCGAGAATTTAACCACACTATTTAAAGTTGCTTTGTCTGCCTTTTTAGGGTTGGCATTCCAGGCTGCCAGCACACCCAATACCACAATTACCAAAGCCGCGGCAAGCGTAGCTATGATATACTTTTTTTGTTTGGCGCCAATTGGGGTAAGGGGCTGGCTATCGCATTTTTGATCGGTTTTTGTAGTCTTTTTATAGGTACGCCAGTCCTCAGATCCGGCAAAGCGGGCCATGGTATTTAAGGTGGCTGTGGTGGGTGAGCTGTTGTATTTAACCCGTCCCCAGATACGTTTAAGGGTGGTGATGCTCAAGAGGGTGCCGGTTTTCTGAAATATAAGCTCAACCAGTTTTTCAAAATCATGGTCGCTCCAGGACGAGCTTTCGCCCCAATCCAGTGATTTTTCTACCGTTTTGCACCAGGTATTGATATAGGGAGCCTCTTCCTGCATGGTTTATGACCGTGAACGTGATTGAATGTAGTTGAATATGGCTTTACGCCAATACAATTTCACCTTTAGCTAAAATACTCATAAAGATGAAAAATAGACTTAACCAACACAAAATTAAACCATTAATTACAAGTATGCTATGCCTGTTCCTTTTCAGTACCGCAGGTATGGCCCAGGTAAAAACAGGTAAGGGCAAAGCCATATCCATTCCCTTTGAAGCAAGCCGTTGGGATACCTCTAAGCAACATGCGGAATTTATCACCTATAAAAATGTAAAAGCCATGAAAATAGTGCGGGGCAAAAACGGTAATAACCAGGTGATATTAAAGGACTTCAATTTTACTAATGGCACAATCGAGTTTGATACGCAGCCCGTGGATGGTAGTAAACCTTCGTTTATGAGCGTATACTTCCGGCAACAAAATCCTACTGAAAGCGAAATTGTTTATTTGCGTACCCGGCCCGATGAAAGCCAGCAACGTAATGATGCTATTCAATATGCACCCATATTGCACGGTATAAATATGTGGGACATATATGGCCAGTTCCAGGCATCCGCGCCTATTCATAACGACGACTGGAACCATTTTAAACTGGTGATATCGGGCCTGCAAATGAAAGTATATCTCAATAACATGGAACGACCAGTGCTGCAAATTCCGCGCCTGGAAGGGGAAAGTCATGCCGGTACCATCGCTTTTGACGGGCCAGCCTACTTTGCCAACCTCACCGTAAAGCCTAATGAAACAGAAGGATTATCGCCAGAAGAAGGCGTTGATCTGACCAATCATGATATCAATTATATCCGCCGCTGGGATGTATCGGCCTCTCAATTCCTGGAAAACGGGAGGGAGCTCATCATTAAAGATCTGCCAACAGATACCACCAAATGGAAACCTATTTTAGCCGAGCGGAGGGGACTGATCAATCTTACCCGCATGTTTGGTGGGGTAGAAAACCGCTATGGCGGCGTGCAGGAAAAAAATCGTTACGTATGGCTTAAAACCACCATACACTCTACCAAAGAGCAGATCGCCAAAATTCAGCTGGGCTTTAGCGACGAAGTATATGTGTTTATAAACCGTGGATTGCTTTATGTAGATAAGAACCAATATCCACAACCCATTCGCAAATATCCCGATGGCCGGTTGGATATTGCCAATTCCGCCTTTGATATCCCGCTTAAAGCCGGCGATAATGAATTGATTATTGGGGTATCCAACTATTTTTATGGCTGGGGTATTGTTGCCCGTATGCAAAACATGGATGGCATTACGGTGTTGCAGCAGTAATTAAAACAAAAAAGAGCGGTGAATCAACACCGCCCTTTTTCATCATTTATCAAAAACTCAACAAAACTTAATTCTTAATAACCACGGTCGTGGGTACTGTCATGATAGTGGTCGCCGCGGTTATAACCATTGTTATAACCGTTGTTATGGTACCGGTCATGATGGTTCCTGCGGTTTCCGTATCCTTCACGTACCATGCAACCCGAGGTTACTGATACTATGGCTGTTAATAATAACATATATGCAAACAATTTCTTTTTCATGATGATAATCATTAATGTGGCCGTCTAACTAACAGGCGTTGTACAGGTTTGACTTGATTAAAATGAAAAGGATTAATAGGTAAGGGTTTATGGTTTGGAAGGAATGGTATTGGTATGACATATTAAGGCTGTTGCAGTATTGGAGTTGCGGCAACGGTTGTTTACTATAGCTATTCAAAGAAGTTTGGCTAAAGCCATAGATATTTTATTTATAATCCGTTGGTTAAAACCAACGGCAATGAAGGAGAGAATTATTATTCTTTTCATTGCCGTCCCATTTATGGGACGGATAATGAAAACATTTGCAGGCTTTAGCCAAAACAACAATCTTTCAGGTAGCTGCCACAGCCAACTACCAACAAAAAAAGAGCGGAACACTCACGTACCGCTCTTTCATCATTTATCAAAACTAACTCACTTAAACTCTACTCAATTAATAACCACGGTCATGGTTATAATAGCCGTTATGATATCTGTGATGATATCCATATCCTCCTTCACGTACCACGCAACCTGATGTTACTGATACAACTGCTGCTAATAAAAACATATATGCAAAAAATCTCTTTTTCATGATGATTGTATTTAAAGTTTTGCCCATCTAATTAAAGATGTATAACTATATGACTGGATAAAAATGAAAAGGATTAATGGAGGATGAAAAGGGCTAACTGACCTTGATTTTTTTGGAGAATTTCAATGCCGGTTTTTCTATCACGATATAAAAGACGTATGCGAAAGCAATGCTGATCAGTATAGCGGTTACGCATAAAAATGCCTGGTTGGATACATAAGTTTTTATAAACCTCAAATAAAAAGGCATCACGATGGTATGGGTTAAATACAGCGAATACGATATGTTACCTAAGAATAAAAATAAAGAGGGTACTTTTTTATTCAGCAAAAGGATAGTTAAACCTGTAACAGCAGGAATGAAACCCGTTAATATCGATACCTTAAAAGCGACGACGATACAAAATGCGATTAAGCAGATCATCGCAGTTTTCAGACTTATCTTTTTAATAAAGTATTGGAATACGATATAACCGACCGCAAAATCATATAAATAGGTAAATATCAGTTCGCGTATGTTTACTTTGAGTAGCATGCATACTAAACTTATCAATAGAAATACCATGATGGATACGATGGGCTTAAGTCGCATCAGCAGCGGGAGGAATAATCCTAACAAGATGTAATATTGAAACTCGATGCATAACGTCCAGAAGATACCGGTGTACCAGTCGTAACCTTTGAATAAAGGGATCAGGTAAAAAATATGTAAAACCAAACGGCTGAGATCAAAGTGTTGGGAATATACCCGTCCAAGCAAAAATAATAGCGCTATGGTTGCCCAATAAGGCGGATCTATCCGGATGCTTCTTTTTAAAAGAAAATTTGGGAATGCCTTTATGGTATAATTCTTTTGACTTAGCGAGTAGGGCAGAACAAAGCCGGAAATAACAAAAAACATAGCGACTCCCAATTGTCCGCTGAAAAACAGTTGCGTCATGAACTGACCATACTGAACCTGGTTTGTTAAATAAAAATGTACAAAACATACTCCCAAAGCCGCTACACCCCTTAACAGTACAATGCTTTCAATTTGGTTTTCCTTTTTGAACATGACCAAATATCATATAATTCTGTATGGTAATGAAATGGGGTGAGTAAGAGATGTAAGGGGGCGGTCATCCTGAACTTGTTTCAGGATCTCAGATTTAGTTCAAAATGGAATCCGATGTATATCTGTCCTGTGGGATCCCGAAATAAATTCGGGATGACGGCGGGAGGTGGGTAACCTACACCAAGCCCATGCTCACCCGGTATTCTTGCTGAATAACGAGCAGGCAGCTGGCGCACAGGCATCCATCATACAGCTCACTTACGTACTGCACCTCGTTGAGGCTAAGCTGCACGGTACTGCACTGGCACTTGCTGAATGAATTGGCTTTACATTCAAAAGGTGCTTCACAGCGTTCGCAACGGATGATCTCGTGTTTGGTCATTTGTTTTTTAGTCCATAGTCGATGGTCCATAGACCATGGTTATGTTCAACGAAAGTAAATAAAGTAGAGATAAATAATAAAATATCAATGTCATTAAATAAAAACGTCCATGAACTTTAGTTCACGGACGTTTGATTATAGTCCTTTATCTTTTGTCTATAAATCCTTTATCCAAAAGAATTATGCAGAACAGGTAACGCAACCTTCTTCCATAGAGCAGCTTGGGCCTTCTGGTACGTTGTCGGCTAATTGTTCAACCACTTCTGGTATTACAGGCTCCATGTTTGAACCGCCTTGGTTTTCAACGGTGAACTTAACAGCTTGTGATGCCGCTTGAGTACGCAGGTAGTACATACCGGTTTTTAAGCCTTTTTTCCATGCGTAGAAGTGCATTGAAGTTAATTTCGAAGCGTTTGGCGAGTTGATGAACAGGTTTAATGATTGCGATTGACAAACATAAGCACCCCTATCGGCAGCCATATCAATGATGTTACGCATCTTGATCTCCCAAACAGTTTTGTATAGTTCTTTAACATCGGCAGGTATTTCGGCAATATCCTGTATAGATCCGTTGGCGCTGATGATCTTATCTTTCATAGCCGGGGTCCATAAGCCAAGGTTAACCAGATCACGCAGTAAGTATTTGTTCACCACAATGAACTCTCCGCTTAATACTCTGCGGGTGTAAATGTTTGAGGTATATGGCTCAAAACACTCGTTGTTACCTAATATTTGTGAAGTAGACGCGGTTGGCATAGGTGCAACTAACAAAGAGTTACGAACACCATGCTTCATCACATCCTTGCGCAGGGTTTTCCAATCCCAACGGGTGCTGGCAGGTGATACATTCCACAGATCAAACTGGAATTTACCTTTTGACAATGGCGAACCCTGGAAAGTTTGATACGGACCTTCGGCAATGGCCAGATCTTTTGAAGCTGTCATAGCTGCATAGTAAATGGTTTCGAAGATCTCTTTATTCAGTTGTTTTGCTTCGTCGCTTTCAAACGGCATGCGCAGCTGTATAAAAGTATCGGCCAAACCTTGCACACCTAAGCCAATAGGGCGGTGACGCAGGTTTGAGTATTCTGCTTCGGCAACAGGGTAGTAGTTACCATCAATAATACGGTTAAGGTTGATGGTTGCCTGGTAAGTTACATCATATAATTTCTGATGATCAAAAGCGCCCTCAATAACGTACCGTGGCAATGCTAATGAAGCCAGGTTACAAACGGCTATCTCATTGGCATCAGTGTATTCCATAATTTCGGTACAAAGGTTTGAGCTTTTGATAGTACCTAAATTTTGCTGGTTTGATTTTGAATTGGCAGCATCTTTATATAACAGGTACGGTGTACCGGTTTCAACCTGGGCATCCAGTACGGCAAACCACAGATCCTGCGCTTTGATCACTTTACGGGCACGGCCTTCTTTTTCGTATTTGGTATACAGTGCAACAAATTCAGCACCAAAGCAATCGGCCAAACCTGGTGCTTCATGCGGGCAGAACAAGCTCCAATCCTCATTGGCTTCTACACGCTCCATGAACAGGTCAGATACCCAAAGGGCGTAGAACAAATCGCGGGCACGCATTTCTTCTTTACCATGGTTTTTACGCAGGTCAAGGAATTCAAATATATCGGCATGCCAAGGCTCTAAATAAATAGCGAAGGCGCCTTTACGTTTGCCACCACCCTGGTCAACATAACGGGCGGTATCATTAAACACACGTAGCATCGGGATGATACCGTTGCTGGTACCGTTGGTGCCGCTGATGTATGAGCCTGTAGCCCTTACATTGTGGATGCTTAAACCGATACCACCGGCGCTTTGCGAAATTTTGGCGGTTTGTTTTAAAGTATCATATATACCATCAATGCTGTCATCTTTCATGGTTAACAGGAAGCATGACGACATTTGTGGTTTTGGTGTACCTGCGTTGAAAAGAGTAGGGGTAGCGTGGGTAAACCAGCGCTCGCTCATTAAGTGATAAGTTTTAATGGCGCTTTCAATATCGGCTTTGTGGATACCAACCGATACACGCATAAACAGGTGCTGCGGACGCTCGGCTATTTTACCGTTGATCTTTAACAGGTATGATTTCTCCAGGGTTTTAAAACCGAAGTAGTCAAAACCAAAGTCGCGGTCGTAAATAATGGTACTGTCCAGCAATTCGGCGTTAGCTTCAATTACTTCCCAAACGTCATCAGCAATAAGAGACGCGTCTTTGCCGGTTTTTGGATCAATATATTCATGCAGTAAACGCATGGTTTCAGAGAACGACTTGATGGTGTTTTTATGCAGGTTGGATACCGCTATACGCGATGCCAGCAAAGCATAATCGGGATGCTTGGTGGTTAACGATGCCGCCGTTTCTGCAGCCAGGTTATCCAGCTCGGAGGTAGTAACCCCGTCAAACAAACCTTCAATTACTTTTTTGGCCACATCAATGGGGTCAACCAGGTTAAACCCATAGCACAGTTTTTCTATACGTGCTGTGATCTTGTCGAATTTTACCGACTCTTTTCTACCGTCTCTTTTTACTACAAGCATGTTTTCGAGTATTTAGAAGCTGGTGTCAGGTAGCAAGCCCTATACCAACTTGTGTATATAGTGTGTTAATTAATTTTAGTATCGAGTAGTTAGTATCAAGTATCAAGACTTTGTACCAACTGTTGTTATTTAGTATCTGGTAATTAGTAGGAGGTGTCAGGATTGCTTTTGTCATGATACTTGATACTAACTACTTGATACTGCCTCTAAAAATCCTCGTCCAATGAAAATGCCTTGCTTTCGGCATTGTTCATTACGCCGCTTTTCTGATAGTCGCCTACGCGTTTTTCAAAGAAATTGGTTTTTCCTTGCAGGGAAATCATTTCCATGAAATCAAACGGATTGGTAGCGCCGTAATGTTTTTCGTAACCCAGTTCGCCCAACCATCTGTCGGCCACAAACTCGATATACTGGCTCATCATTTTGGCGTTCATGCCAATCAGGTTAACCGGCAGGGCATCGGTCACAAATTCTTTTTCTATCTCTACCGCGTCGGTAATGATTTTGATAACCTGCTCGGCAGGTAACCTGTTTTGCAACATTTTGTATAACAGGCAGGCAAATTCACAATGCGAACCTTCATCGCGCGATATCAGTTCGTTGCTGAAGGTTAGTCCCGGCATCAGGCCACGTTTTTTAAGCCAGAATATAGAGCAAAAGCTGCCCGAAAAGAAAATACCTTCTACCGCGGCAAAGGCTACCAGGCGTTCAGCAAAATTGCCGTCGTTTATCCAACGCAGCGCCCATTCGGCTTTTTTACCTACACATGGCACGGTATCAATGGCATGAAACAGGCGGTCTTTTTCGGCCGGGTCTTTTATATAAGTATCAATAAGCAGGGCATAGGTTTCGGAGTGGATGTTCTCCATCATGATCTGGAAACCGTAGAAACAACGGGCTTCGGGCAATTGCACCTCGCTCATAAAGTTTACAGCCAGGTTCTCGTTCACGATGCCATCACTTGCCGCGAAGAAAGCCAGGATGTGTGAAATAAAATGTCGCTCACCATCGTTCAGGTTTTCCCAGTGTTTCATATCGTCCGAAAGGTCGATCTCCTCGGCCGTCCAAAAACTGGCTTCGGCCTTTTTGTACATTTCCCAAATAGCAGGATATTTAATCGGCAGAATTACAAACCTGTCCTTGTTTTCTTTGAGTAATATTTCATCTTCCTGTTTCATATGATACCTTTTTTATTGTTCCTTTTTATTACTTCAAGCAATCAGACACGAAAGCCACCCCAGTTTTTCAATTAGGGAGTTTGGATATTTGCGTTGGGTCTGACCAATCACAGGTTTTATTATGTAACGTACTGGCAGCTAAGTTCTTGTGTTTTGGATGGGGAATACATCCGGCTGTCTTTTGAATACTTTTTGCGAACCTTGTTCAACAAAGTTAATGTTTGAAACCCCAAGTTTTTAATGATAGTTTTACACAAACCCCCGAGTTATTAACACTTTAATGCCCTTATCTGATAAAAGAAAAAATTAATGAACTTGATTACAGTCGGTTAAAAAATGTAGGCTGATTTTGCCCTCAAAATATTTGCTAAAAACGATAATTTAACATTAAGAATTAGTTGACTTAACACCGACAATTATTGCGAATTGTATAACGGCTTTGCTAAGCACCAATTACAACTTTGAAATTGACCGAAAAAATGGGCTGATTTTGCAATTGTGGAAAACGAAATATCCCAACAGGCTAATCACCCGCCGGGATATTCCTAAAAGTTTTAATTATTTTTTATATCGTCGGCCGATACAAATTTCATCGATACCGAATTAACACAATGGCGGATATTTTTTGGTGTAAGGTATTCCCCCTCAAACACATGACCCAAATGGGCTCCGCAATTGGCACATACAATCTCTACACGGCGTCCGTCGGCATCTGGTACCCGTTTTACAGCTCCGGGTATTTCATCGTCAAAACTTGGCCAGCCGCAGTGCGACTCGAATTTTGATGCGGATGTGTATAGCGGCGTATCGCAGCGTTTGCAAACATACAGGCCCTCGGCCTTATTGTCCAGCAAAGCCCCGGTAAACGGTCTTTCGGTTCCTTTATGCAATATCACCCATTCTTCATCGGGTGTTAACTGATTATATTCCATGTTATTTAATTAGTGAATTATTGAGTTAGCGAATTAGTGATTACGATATTTCACCTTTTTTACTTACTTAAAGATACGGAATTTTGCCCGGATGGATGGCTTCTAAGAGGAGTGTTTACACTGATTTGACATGGGGTTTTAGATGTGTAGATGAGGGATGCACTAATATAAAAGTTGTCATCCTGAGCGTAGCGAAGGATCTTCTTCAGTATGCCTGTCGGATAACAGATACTTCAAACGTTCAGCTTGACAAAATAGAAATAAACAAAAATGTCATCTCGAACGAGGTACGAGGAGAGATCTTTTACGCCGGGACTTATCGCTTGCAAAAGACCGCTCACTATCGTTCGAGATGACAGGAGGGAGAGTTTTTATAACAGTCTATCAGCGGTCAACCCGTTGCTGCAAATGCTGCGGATACCGGGCGCCTTCAATGGTAATACTGTCCGCGGCTGCTGCAATTTCGCGTAAGTCATCAGCGGTAAGCGTTATTTTTGTCGCACCAAGGTTTTCTTCCAGGCGATGCAGTTTAGTTGTTCCGGGTATCGGTACTATCCAGGGCTTTTGGGCCAGCAGCCAGGCCAGGGCTATTTGGGCCGGTGTAGCTTCCTTTTGCGTGGCTATCTTGCCCAGCAGATCAACCAATGCCTGGTTGGCTTTACGGGCTTCGGGTGTAAAACGGGGTACAATGTTGCGGAAATCGGTACTGTCAAACGTAGTGTTCTCATTGATAGCGCCGGTCAGAAAACCTTTACCCAACGGACTGAATGGCACAAAGCCAATGCCCAGTTCTTCCAGCGCAGGCAGAATTTCCTGCTCCGGCTCGCGCCACCATAGTGAGTATTCGCTTTGCAAGGCGGCAACCGGCTGCACAGCATGGGCTTTACGGATGTTTTGCACACCAGCTTCTGACATGCCAAAGTGTTTTACTTTACCTTCGGCAATAAGCTCTTTCACCGTACCTGCCACATCTTCCATAGGTACATTGGGGTCAACGCGGTGCTGGTAAAGCAGATCTATACGGTCTGTTTTTAAGCGCTTGAGCGAGGCTTCTGTAACCTGCCTGATATTTTCCGGACGGCTATTAACACCTTCCTGAACGTTTCCATTCTTAAAGCCAAATTTGGTAGCGATCACCACCTCATCCCGGAAAGGGGCCAGGGCTTCGCCCAATAATTCCTCATTTTTAAAAGGGCCATAAGCTTCGGCGCTATCAAAAAAGGTAACACCGCTCTCAAAGGCGGTGCGGATGAGTTTAATAGCATCCTGTATATCAGTAGCCGGGCCATAACCAAAGCTCAGGCCCATGCAGCCCAGTCCCAATGCAGAGACTTCGAGGCCGCTATTTCCTAATTTTCGTTTTTCCATTTTGTTTAGTTTTTAATTACTATGTCCGAACGGGTGTCATGCTGAGCGCCGTCGAAGCATGGTGAATTGGCCTCTGCGCTTTACCCTTCGACGGAGCTCAGGGTGACAGCCCCTTTCAGACACTATTATTGATTATTGTATTGCTCGTCTGTAACGTGCTCCAGCCAGTCAACGGGCGAGCCATTGTGTTTTTCCTGGATAGCGATATGGCTCAGGGCCGTAGTAGTTGTAGCGCCATGCCAATGTTTTTCGCTAGGGGCAAACCACACCACATCTCCCGGGTGAACATTTTCTATCGGCCCACCTTCACGTTGCACCCAGCCGCTGCCGGCGGTAATAATAAGGGTTTGACCAAGCGGATGGGTATGCCATGCCGTACGGGCGCCCGGCTCAAAAGTAACCAGCGCCATAGCCACGCGCGATGGGTCTGGCGGGTTAAAAAGCGGGTCGATACGTACTGTTCCGGTAAAATATTCTGCGGGACCTTTACCCGAAGGCTGCGACCCGATGCGTTTAATTTCCATAAGATGATCTGTTTGATACTTTTACTACACTAATTTATCCATTAGTGTTTTAGGTAGCACAAAGATACCACAGCAAACAGGTAGGCGGTTAATGAATATCAAATAGAAGAGTAAGAAAATCAAACAGCTTTAGCCCTTAACGCTTTGGGGATGGTTCCGGTAATTCTTTTAAAATAGTTGTTAAAATAGGTGGGGTATTCAAACCCTAAAGCATAAGCAATTTCGGCCGTACTCCAGTCGGTATGCTGCAACAGAGCTTTGGCTTCGCTGATGATACGGTCGGCGATATGGGCGGTGGTAGGCTTGCCCGTAATTTCCCTTACCGAGCGATTGAGGTGATTAACGTGTACCGACAGGTTTTGTGCAAAGTCCTGCGCAGTTTTTAACTTCAGCGGCCGGTCGGCGCTTTCAATAGGAAATTGCCTTTCCAATAGTTCCAAAAACAAAGAGGTGGTACGGGACGACGCGTTTTTGTGCTTGATAAAATTATCGGCAGGCTGCATCTTCATCGCCTCGTGGATAAGCAGATTGATGTAATTGCGGATCAGGTCGTTCTTGTACAGATAGTCCGTGCTTTGTTCCTCCAGCATCTTTTTAAAGATGGTATTGGCAAATGCAGCCTGCTCCGTATTTAATGAAAATGCAGGGTTACCGCCAATTTTAAACAAGGGCGATTCCTGCAGACTTTGCGAGCGCTCATTGGCTTTCAGAAACGTTTCTGTAAATAAACAGGCATACCCGGTTTGTTTTTCGGAGTGCAGTTCGGCAGCATAAGGGATGTGCGGATTGGCAAAGAATAAGGAGGAGCCTTCCAGGTTAATGCTCCTGTCGGCATAATGTATAGTACTTTTAGCATTCAGGATACATACCTTATAAAAATCTTTGCGCCGGTAAGCCGGCACACGGCTTGCGCCGGTTTCTATTTCGTATACCTTAAAACCTTTAAGCTTTAAATCAACCGCGTGGGCATCGCAAAGCGCAGCCATTCCTTTATCATCCATAAAGTAAAAATAAGAAAAACAAATAGTAAAATGTAAGTGGACTCACCCGATCTGCGCTTCGCTGGATCACCCTCTCCGGCTTCGCCGGAAAGAGGGGAAAAGAAGGTATAAAAAATAACGTCATTGCGAGCGTAGCGTGGCAATCCCCGATATACAGAGGCGCTCTGTATATCGGGGATTGCCACGTCGTTCCTCCTCGCAATGACGCGTGGGTAATTTCACCCACAAAAAAAATCCCGGCCAAACCTGACCGGGATTTTAAATATGATTTTCCAGTTCCCCCTTCAGGGGGGTAGGGGGCTTAAGCTAATTTAGCCAGTTCCTCTGCCATGGCAGCGCCAATTTCGGCGGGAGATGCCACTACGCGGATACCGCACTCGGCCATGATCTTCATTTTAGCGGCAGCAGTATCATCTGCACCACCAACAATAGCACCGGCGTGACCCATACGGCGTCCCGGAGGCGCTGTTTGGCCGGCGATGAAACCTACTACAGGTTTGGTACCGTTAGCTTTGATCCAGCGGGCAGCTTCAGCTTCCATGCCTCCGCCAATTTCGCCTATCATGATGATACCGTGTGTATCCGGATCGTTCATCAACAATTCAACAGCTTCTTTGGTAGGTGTACCAATGATTGGGTCGCCACCAATACCAATAGCGGTAGTGATACCTAAACCGGCTTTAACCACCTGGTCAACTGCTTCGTAAGTTAAAGTTCCTGATTTAGACACTACGCCCACATGACCTTTTTTGAAAATAAAGCCTGGCATAATACCAATTTTGCTTTCATCGGCGGTGATGATGCCCGGGCAGTTAGGGCCAATAAGGCGTGAATCCTTATCGCTTAAATATTCTTTTACCTCGATCATATCCTTTGTAGGGATACCTTCGGTGATACAAACAATAACTTTAATACCAGCTTCGGCGGCTTCCATAATGGCATCCGCACCAAAAGCCGGAGGTACAAAAATGATAGATACATCGGCGCCTGTAGCAGTAACCGCGTCTTTAACAGTATTAAAAACCGGCCTGTCTAAATGTTGCTGACCGCCTTTACCCGGTGTAACACCCCCAACAAGTTGGGTACCATAAGCAATCATTTGCTCCGCATGGTAAGTACCTTCTTTACCTGTGAAACCCTGTACAATAACTTTAGAATTTTTATTTACGAGAACACTCATTGGCTTTTTTCGTTTAGTACGGCAAAGCTAAAGTTATTGACAATAAAGTCAAATTAAATTTAGCCGCACAAAGCGCTAATGCGGTAACAATTTTATTTGTTAACATAAAGTTGACTTTTGGGTTATCAGAAAGAGCTTGTTTTAAGATTCGTTAACGTCATTGCGAGGCACGAAGCAATCTCTATACTGTACAGAGTAGCTATGCATATTTGACCTACCTATGTAGAGATTATTAATATCATGTTTGTTTTTATAGGTATTAATGAGCTCCCTCCGGTCGGTTGTCTTCGTGCCTCACAGCAATGACGCGCGAAGAAGCAGATCATCTTTGTCAGCTATCTGTTTTGCAACATTTTTAATTAATTTAGCCCCACATTACCCCTTAACACTATGAAGAAAATAAACAAAAACCTAATCACTCTGCTTATAGCATGCTTTTTTTGTACAACCGCCGCGCAGGCACAATTTGGCGGCTTAGGAAAAAAATTACTGGATAAAGGCACCGAAATGGCATCCGGCGGTGGTCTTAACAAGATCCTGAAACAGCCACAGGCCATTACTACCAGTTTTAAAGATGTAAACAAAACGGGTTCGAAACCGCCATCGTTTATGGAGGGGCAAACGCCCGAGCCTTTGTATCTTTTACCCAAAACACCCACAGGCGCTTATAAACTTTGCGCCGGCTTTTACGAAATGACCAACAAAAGCTATTGCCTGCATGCCGGTACACGCGGCCCCAGCAGCGGCGACGGTTATATGCTTGCACCGGTGCTCGGCCCTAAGCGCGATGTGGTGATCCTGATACTGAAACACGCCGAAACGCATCCGGAAGTTAATCAGCACAGCATCCAGATATTGCTATGGGCGATAATTGCCCGCACCAAATTTGCCGATTTTGGTACGGATATTAAATTGACCGCTACCAGGCTGCTATCGCCCAACGAACTGCTGATGCTGGAAGGGGGCGCTCTGGGTGTATTGCCTGCCAGTGTAATGGCCAAAGCCAAGGATCAACTGCCTCCTGCGGCTCAAAGTGTTTTTGAGGCCGAAAACAATATCCGTCAGCTGGCGGCATCGGGCAACGCCTCGTACGAGGAAATGGAGAAATATGCCATGATTGCCGGCCTGGCCCCGCAGCCCGATCCGGAAGTTCCGTCGGGGATCTGGTCATTACATCCCGATGGTTATTATATCCGGTTTATTCCGCACGGCTACTCACAAACTACTGTACAGATCTACGTGCCAAAAGAGTTGATCGATACCAAGCCCGGACTGATATACGACGGCCCTAATGGCATAGCCTGCCCGGCCAACGTTGGTGCGCAGCGCCTAGCCCAAACTAATGAGCCACTAAACCCTGACAGGACGAGGAAACTGAAGGTGATTTGTAATTAGTATTTTTGATACTACGGCAAAATTTTCGTATCTTTAAAAATACCACGGCCCGTTGCTCCTGATTTGGAGTGACGGGCCGTTTTAGTTAAGACCAAAGCAGGCCAAAAATTGACTGATTTTTATATAGTTATTTGAATATCAGATATTTAATACTTTTTAAAGTTTTAAAAACTGCTCAAAATTGTGTTAAAATTTGTTAAAAAGTGTTAAAATGAGGGTTTTTTGGGCAGTTTTTGAGCGATTTTACACCGTTTTTGGGCAGAAAAGTGTTAAAATTTAAGGTTTAAAAAGTTTATTTCGGTCATTATCCGTTTTAACTACCCCCTCGGAAGGTAGTCAAAAACTTTGCCGCTCCTTTTATAAAATCGGTGGTACCATCATCATCGTCGTTATCCTTATGGGGCGGAGGGGTAAATTCTTTCTCGCTCTTGGCGATCACAATAGTGGCTACTCCATTGCCGATCACATTGGTGATGGCCCGCGCTTCGGACATAAACCTGTCTACCCCGAGTAAGATCGCCACCCCCTCAACCGGGATTACTTTGATAGCAGCCAGGGTGCTTGTCAATACTATAAAACCGCTGCCGGTAACGCCTGCCGCGCCTTTGGAGGTAACCATCAGGATGCCGATAATGGTGAGTTCCTGGAATAAGGATAAGGGGATTTTGAAAACCTGCGCCAGGAAAATGACACACATAGAAAGGTATATGGTAGTACCATCCAGGTTAAAGGAGTAACCTGTAGGAATCACCAAGCCCACAACCGATTTGGAACAGCCGAAAGTTTCCATCTTGTTCATCATCCCCGGCAGGGCCGATTCTGAGGAGGAAGTCCCCAGCACAATCAGGATCTCTTCCTTAATATGTTTTAGGTATTTCCACAGGCTGAATTTGAACAGGTAACAAATGAGGTTAAGCACCACAAAAATAAACAGGAACATGGTCAAATAAACTGAACCCATGAGTAAAGCCAAAGGCTTCAGTGTTTTTAAGCCATACTTACTGATGGTAAAAGCCATACCACCAAAAGCGCCGATGGGGGCTACTTTCATCACGATCTTCATCACATTGAAGAATACTTTTGACAGCTTATCAAATAGTTGGATTACGGGCTGTCCGCTTTCGCCCATCAAACTTAAGCCATAGCCAAACAGTACGGCAAAAAACAGGATCTGCAAAATATCGCCCTTTGCAAAAGCTTCAAAAGCGTTGGATGGTATAATATGGGCGAAGAAATCGCCCCAGTGCATTTCGGAAGCGGCCTTTTCATATACCGCTATCTTGCTGGTATCAACAGCTGTATTATTTACAAAACCCGCGCCCGGTTTAAGGAGGTTGGCTACGGTAACGCCGATAACCAGGGCAAAGGTGGTCACTATTTCAAAATATAGTAAAGCCTTGCCGCCTACCCGGCCTACTTTTTTCATATCGCTCATGCCGGCTATACCAAGCACGATGGTGAAAAATATGATCGGGGCTATCAACATCGTGATCAGGCTGATGAACATTTTGCTGATCATCTCGGCCGTTGGACCGAATTGTTTAAAATTCAGGCCTACAATAATGCCCAAAGCAATAGCAATAAGTACCTGGACGGTGAGGTTTGATAAAAAGCGTTTCATTATTCAATGATACGGTTTTAGGTTCAGGATACCAATATGTTGATATGACACTTACCTGATAAATGTGTTTGTAATTTAATCAAAAAACTACCGTTCTTTGAAATAGTGAAAGCAACAGCGCTCTTTTTGGTTATCTGTATGGTCTTTGTTTCTGTTTTTGCAGTAAAGGCTAAGGGTAGCAGCATGTTTGAAAAATGCTGCCATAAAACAACCAAAAGCCAATCCTGTGAACATCAGCAAAAAGACGACTGCGGACAGGGGATGTGTAACACCATGTTATCCTGTAACACCTGCGGCTTTTTGTTTGTGGAACAGGTAACTGTAAAGCCGATTGTTCCGGTTTTGAAAGAACGGTCAGTTACGCCTTACCTTTCGGGGAGTTTGTCTGCTTATTCATCGTCATCCTGGCGCCCTCCAAAAGTTTAATAATATGATCCAGTCTGCCTTTACCTCATCCGTTTAGGTCAAATTTCTATTATTAAACAATTTAAAATTAAAATCATGAAAAAGTTTCTTTTCATTGCCATGGTGATGGTATCATCTTTGGGCACTACATCAATCGCTAACGCTAATACCCCATGCTGCAACAGTAAAATGAACCATTGCACTAAATGTTCAAAAACCTGCGATAAAACCAATTGCATGGACTATTGCAGTAAGGTTTGCAAAACCTCAGGTACTTGCGACAAAACCTGTAAGTAATAACATATGCTAACGCATCAAAAAGCCGGGTTAGCCCGGCTTTTTGATTATCGGCGAAAATCCTCACCAGCAATTTTCTGCCGTTCACCGAAATTTTCCCGCAGCTGGTCAAAAAGCTTTGGCTACTATAGCTCCCACACAGCAATTTTGAAGAAAAAACAATATTGCTATGAAAACTTTATCTACTCCCATTATATCATTAATAGTATATCTACAGGAACATTCGCCCCTGTTTACACAGCTGATGGCTAATTTATTTACCTGAGAAAAAGTACCTGGGGATGCTTGCCAACTAAGCGGCTAAGGCAGGTTCATTCATCGGTAATTTTCCGCCGTTTACCGGAAGTTTGGCCGTCTTTACCTAAAAGCACTACTCAAAAACATATTCTGTTAGCACATTTGAACCATAAAATCATCATATCATGAAAACTCTACTCGCTATACAAATTATTCACCTGGTTATGAAAGCCGCCCAACATGCCGAAGCATTGTGGCACTCCATTGGTCACCTGATAAAGTAATATACCTTAAGCACAACGGAGTACAATAGTCACCCAAGCTGTAAAATTTTCGGGATATAAATAAAACTCATGGTTATTTCATTATAGTAATGCATTTTTACCCTATGACAAAACAACCCATCATCACTGTAAATGACCTGGTAAAAAACTATGGCGATTTTGCAGCCGTAAAAGGCATTAGTTTTGAAGTATATGAGGGCGAAATTTTTGGTTTGCTTGGCCCAAACGGTGCCGGTAAAACCACCACCCTCGAGATCATTGAAACCCTGCGCCAAAAAACATCTGGCCATATCACAGTTGATGGCTTTGATATTGAAACCGATACCGATAGCATCAAAAAACGCATCGGTGTACAATTGCAGGCCGCAGGCTATTATCCCAATTTGAATCTGTCGGAATTGATCACGTTGTTTTCAGGGCTATATGGTATTGATAAAAGCCCCATGGAAATGCTGGAGAAAGTAGCGTTGACTGATAAAGCAAAAGCCAAGTATAAGGATCTGTCGGGCGGGCAAAAACAGCGATTTTCTATCGCTACCACGCTTATCAATAACCCGAGAATCATTTTTTTGGACGAGCCAACAACCGGCCTCGACCCACAGGCCCGTCGTAATTTATGGGACCTGATCCGTGAGATCCGTGACCAGGGTACCACCGTTGTTATTACCACCCACTATATGGATGAAGCCGAAGTATTATGTGATCGTGTGGCTTTTGTTGATGGTGGATACATCATCGGCATTGATACCCCCGATCATTTTATTGATCAACTTGTAGCATCTGGTTTTGAACGCAAAAAACAAGTGAAATTGGCCAACCTGGAAGATGTGTTTATTAACCTTACCGGTAAAGAATGGCGAGAGGGGTAGGAGCCCAGTTTACAGTTGGCGGTTTTGAGTTTGCAGTTAAAAAAATGACTCAGAGACGCCACAGGCAAATGACTTAATGATAATTCCAAATGACCTAATGACGCTATCGGCGAATGACCTAATGACTAAATTGAAATGAACCCAAAACCATACAGCAATACAAAAGCAACACTGGCCATAGCCAAAGCCAGTTTCAGGTCGATACTGCGCAGTCCTTCGGCAGTGGTGTTTACACTAGCATTTCCTCTGATATTTATTATCGTATTTGCCAATATTGGTGGTGGTGGCGTTACGGTTGATGTAGGCGTGGCTAAAACCTGCGATACCATTAGTCCGGTTTACCAGGCATTGAAAAATGTAAAGGTTGTTCATCTGGTAAAGGATCAGTCGACCGAAGAGATGAACATGAACCTTTCAAAAGGGAGTATTGACGCGATCATCAATATACAAAAAAACAATACCAGGCCACCATTTACGGTTAATGTGGAATATACCAAAGCATCGGCCGAAAAAGGGAATATCCTGCGGTCGGTGCTCAGCAATATTTACTACAATATCAACAACAATGCGCAGATCAATACCCCACCGGTAGCCGAGATCAGGGAAACCACCATACAGGGCCGCGAGTATAAATACATAGATTTTATACTACCCGGACAATTAGGTTTCTCCCTATTGAGCAGCGGTGTTTTTGGTACCGCGTTCGTATTCCTGAGCCTGCGTCTGACCCTGGTGATCAAGCGTTTTTTTGCTACACCGGTTAAACGATACAGTATTGTGCTGGGTGAAGCTTTGGCCAGGATGACGTTCTCGTTGTTGGGCTCCCTGTTCATTATCCTGGTTGGCCACTATATGTTTGGTTTTACCTTGGTACATGGTATAACTACGGTGCTCAATATGCTAGTACTCTCGGCCATAGGGCTCATTATTTTTATGGGTTTTGGCTTCACCATATCAGGCATCGCCAAAAACGAAAGTACCGTGCCTCCATTGTCTAATATTATAACCTTGCCGCAATTCTTATTGTCGGGTACATTCTTTTCGGTCTCAGCTTTCCCTAAATGGCTGCAGGGGATCAGTAATGCGCTGCCGCTAACTCACCTGAACAATGCCATGCGTAAGGTTGCCTTTGAGGGCGCCGGTTTAGGCGATGTAACCCACCAACTGTTTATATTATTGATCTGGTTTGTAATTATATACGCCGTTGCCGTTAAAACCTTTAAATGGGAATAGTTTAAATCCCGGAACTTTAAATGATGGTTTCTGTGTTTGAAAAGCGCTCGTTAACATACTGATAACCCTTCCTTAATGTAAAATCCCAAAAGCGAAAAATGCGAGTCGATTTCTTGCTTTGTTCATAAGTTTTCTGCTGTATTCTTTAAAAAATCGTATTTTTGAGCTGTATTTCAGTTCATGATACTGGCAGCAGTAAACTATAAATAATTGTAGCTTATGAATATCGTTCATAATAAGGATATTGGGACAAAACAAAAAGCGCTTGCCATTAACCTCGACCCCGCAATTTATGGTTCATTTGCCGAAATTGGCGCAGGGCAGGAGGTAGCTGCCAATTTTTTCAAGGCCGGTGCTTCATCTGGCACAATCGCCAAAACTATGTCGGCTTATGACATGATTTTTTCTGATGCTATTTACGGAGTTCAGCAAACACGCCGCTATGTAAGTGAGTCTCGTTTAATATCTATGCTCGACCATGAGTATGGCCTGCTGATTGAGCGTTTGGCGGCATTGCGTGGCGATACTACAACCTTTTTTGCTTTTTCAGATACTTTCGCGGCTCTCAATTATCATAAAACAAACGAAGGTCACGGTTGGATGGGGGTTCGCTTCCAAACAGAGCCGAATGGCGAGTTTAATGATGTGGTGATCCACGTAAAACTATTGGATAATGATAATATCCTGCAACAGCAAGCCGCGGGTATATTGGGAGTTAACCTGATCTACGCCTGTTTCTACTATCATGAAATAGCCCCGGTGTTTTTGCTTTCACTGATAGATAACCTGTCAAGAGATCGTATCCAGATTGATATGATCAGCTTTGAAGGGCCCGATTTTACAAAGGTAGATAACCGCTTGATGAGTCTGCACCTGGTTAAGTTTGGATTTTCTGACGCTGCTGTATTTGGCCCTGATGGTAAAAATCTGCAACCTACAGAGGCATTATATAAAAAACACGCTGTAGTGATACGCGGTCGTTTCCGTCCGGTTATCAATGTGCACATCGATATGCTAACTCAGGGTGTTAAGCAATTTCTGCAGGAACCTGATGTAGATAAAAGTAATGTGATCGTTGTTACCGAACTTACCCTGCAATCATTAAAGGAAAGGGATGCCGACCTTAATGCCGAGATCGACGAAAAAGATTTTCTTGACCGGGTAGATATCCTTTGCTCGCTGGGTCAAACGGTATTGATCTCCAACTTTCATGAGTATTATAAGTTGGTAGCTTATTTATCCAAGATCACCAAGTTAAAAATGGGCGTGGTATTAGGCTATCCAAACCTGGAATATATTTTCTCGGAAGAACACTACCAGGATCTGCCAGGGGGTATCCTCGAGTCATTTGCCACCTTGTTTAGTCGTAAAGTAAAGCTATTTATTTACCCTACTTTACGTGATGGAATAATCTGGAATTGCCTGAAATTTTCGCTGCCTCCACATCTGATCGACCTGTTTAGATACCTGATAGCCAATAATAAAATTGAAGATATCAGACACTATAACGAAAATAACCTGAATGTTGAGACTGATAATGTATTACAGCTCATTAAGCAGGGAGCAACCGGCTGGGAAGAATATGTGCCGGCAGAGGTCGCCACGATAATCAAAGAAAGGCATTTGTTCGGGTATCCTGTAACGGCTGATGAAGCCAAACAAGACCTACCCGCGGCAAATGAAGATTCGGGAGCGGTGAAAGATATCGCTTAACATTATCATAACATTAACAATGTTAAAATTAACATTGAGGTAATATTGTGGAAATATCTTTGCGGTATAAAACCTGCATAAGATGTTAAAAGCCCCTATTGTTATAGTCGTAGTTTTTGTGCTGTTAACAGCATGCTCATTTCGTGCCAATGCCCAGGATTCCAAAGTGGGAACATGGGGGATTGCCACAGTAGTACTCCCTGGCGACAGCAGCCATAAATGGGGTGGCTACTCCGAATTGCAGATACGTACCAATGGGCCATTCAGCCAGTTTCAGTATTACGAAGCTAAGGCCGGTGTAAGCTATGACATCAACAAAGATTTTACAGCGTTATTGGGTACGGGCACCTATCATACTTATGACTATGCCGATCTGGGCAGCGGTCCCAATACCAACGAATTCAGGTTATGGGAGCAAATGACGGTTAACCAGTTCTTATACCGCCTTAAATTTGAACACCGTTACCGTATAGAACAGCGCTGGGTTAACGGCGATTACCGTAACCGTTTCCGGTACCGTTTAAACATGTTCATCCCATTGAATAATACCAAAATCGTCGCTAAAACCTGGTTCCTGTCTGTTTTTGACGAGGTGTTCTTTAATAATAAAGCACCCAACTTTGAACGTAACCGCATATCGGCAGCCTTAGGTTATCAGTTTGATAAAAAATGGATAGCACAGGCCGGCTGGATCAATCAGCGTAATTATACGGCTACACAAAGCAGCGGTAAAAATAATATTATGCTCATGCTGATGTACCGTATCAGTCGCAAGGGGGCTGGTCAGCAAGAGCATGTACCTACAACAACCGATTAATTAAGAGCTAGGGAGTTAGAATCAAGAAGTTAGAATCAAGAGTCAAGAAAAGCCTCGTCTAATAATTAATTTTTTTCTCATCTTGACTCTTGATTCTAACTTCTTGATTCTTGCACTTAATATCTTAACTCTTTTTTGCGATTTCCTGAATTTGCTGTTAACTTAGCCCGCGGTTTACAAATTACAAATATCTGACAATAAACTATGAGCTTAATAATTGACGTACACGCCCGCCAGATCTTAGATTCGCGCGGTAACCCCACTGTGGAGGTAGAAGTTTTAACCGAGAACGGCGCTTTAGGTCGTGCTGCTGTACCATCAGGTGCATCAACCGGTGCCCACGAAGCTGTTGAACTTCGCGATAACGATAAATCAAAATACATGGGTAAAGGTGTTTTAAAAGCCGTTGCCAACGTAAATGACATCATCGCGCCTGAATTAAAAGGCATTGATGTTTTTGAACAAAATGCTATCGACGCGATCATGATCGAGATCGACGGTACCGAAAACAAAGGCAAATTGGGCGCCAATGCCATTTTAGGTGTTTCTTTAGCCGTTGCCAAAGCTGCAGCTCAGGAAAGCCGTCAGCCTTTATATCGTTATATCGGCGGTGTAAACGCTAATACTTTACCTATCCCGATGATGAATATCATCAATGGAGGTTCTCACTCTGATGCGCCTATCGCGTTCCAGGAATTTATGATCATGCCGGTTGGCGCTCCATCTTTTTCTGAAGCATTGCGTTGGGGTACCGAAGTATTCCATAACCTGAAAAAGATCCTGCATGACCGTGGCCTTTCTACTGCTGTAGGTGACGAAGGTGGTTTCGCACCAACTTTTGATAGCACCGAAGATGCTGTTGAAACCGTTTTAAAAGCTATTGAAAAAGCAGGTTATAAACCAGGCGAAGACATTTTCCTTGCATTTGACTGCGCCGCATCTGAGTTTTACAAAGATGGTAAATACGATTACACCAAATTTGAAGGCGAAAAAGGTGCCATCCGTACCAGCGCCGAGCAGGTAGAATATTTGGCCGAATTAGCATCTAAATATCCTGTAATCTCCATTGAAGATGGTATGCACGAAGATGATTGGGCTGGCTGGAAATTATTAACCGAAAAATTGGGCGCTAAAGTACAATTGGTTGGTGACGATTTGTTTGTAACCAACACAACCCGTTTACAAAGAGGTATCACCGAAGGTATTGCTAACTCTATCCTGGTAAAAGTAAACCAGATAGGTTCATTAACTGAAACTATCAACGCGGTAAGTTTAGCTCAAACTAATGGCTACACTTCTGTAATGAGCCACCGTTCTGGCGAAACTGAAGATGCAACCATTGCTGATCTTGCTGTAGCTTTAAATTGCGGTCAGATCAAAACCGGTTCAGCTTCACGTTCAGACAGGATCGCTAAATACAACCAGTTGTTACGTATTGAAGAAGAATTAGGCAGCAATGCAAAATTCATCGGTAAGAATTTCAAATTCTACAAAAAATAATTCAACTCATAAAAGAGCCATCTGCCTAAAAACAGGTGGCTCTTTTTAATTGGTATAGATGGGAAAGAACAAACAGCCGGAATGGTTAAAACGGGAAATACAGTACTTTAATAAGGCCGACGAATCCTTAGCCGGCGAAGCTGAGCTTGCACCTATCGAACTGTCTATCCTGCAAAACTATTTTGAGGCTGATGCCGACGATCCCATATTTGACACCTATCAATTAGAGCCTGTCGACGCTACTTTTTTGAAACCATACATCACCCTGGAATTTGATTTTGAAAAGTATGATTACTGGCTGGCAGCCTACACTAATAACTGGGAGCAAACCAAACGCGACAAAGGTTTTATGGGCCAGTACCCGCTGCCGAAGCAATAAGCCCCGAATAATTTAACCATACCAGCCACGTTAATTACCATACACACATATAAATTATATTAATGAAGAAGAAATGGGTTTTGAGGGGCCTGGTAATACTATTGATCCTGATTGCTGATATCGGTTTAGACAGGATTTCCAAAAATTATATACGCCATAATTTTCGTTATTACGAAGAGATATTACCCTTCAAGAATAATCTTCATTACCTTATTACCCGGGTTGAAAATAGCGGAGCCTTTTTAAGCCTGGGCGATTCGCTGGGTAACCCCTGGCGGTTTATGTTGCTTACGCTGATGCCTGCGGCTGTGCTGTTATTTGGCCTCGCTTATATCATTATAAAAACCAACCTGCATAAACTAACCGTGCTGGGTATTATCCTGGTACTGGCAGGTGGTATGGGTAACCTTTATGACCGTTGGGTTTATGGCAGTGTGACCGATTTTATGCTCATTAAATACCCCTGGTTTAAAACCGGAGTTTTCAATGTGGCCGATGTATCCATCATGATAGGGGTGGGCCTATTGCTGGTCCAGTCGTTCATTAGCGATAGGAAAACAAAGAAAATTGTCGACAATCAACAAGTTATATCAAAATAAGAACTATAGAAGCTGCCCGTTTTTATCCACTTTAATAATGGTGGTAATGTAATGGTAATCTACCAAAGCCACCTTGTTTGATAAAAATATAGCTCCCCCGTTTCTGAGTGGGTTAACAGTTACCGGCCAGCTATCGGCACAGCACGCGGTACCACCTGATACGGGCGTACTGCCATCAATACCAACCTTCCATTTATAGTCTCCGTTTTGTGTATAGCTTGTTAGTATCGATCTAAATCCGTTTCCGTATTCGGTTCCTAAAAGCACAATATCCCCATCACTTGTTGAGGTACTATATGCGGCGGTGTAGTTTAGTAACTTTCTGTCAATAAGAATACCCGCCGGCGAAAAAATATACAGCCCCCTTGTATTACCGGCAATAACACTATAATTACCATTAACCATTTTAGAAACCCGCACCTGGCCAAAACCAGAAGTGTTCAGTCCCCAGTCGGTTGTGCTTTTTTGTTGAATATTGCCCTGGGTATTTAATTTAACCAGGCAAACCGAATCGCAATAAGAACACCCTGGCGACTGTCCCTGGTCTTTCCGTTTAACACCGGCCATAAAGTAGCCATCGTTTTGTATAATTATATTGGAAACCGACTCCAAAACAAGATCTTGTCCAAAAAACCTTTCCCATTGCGTACTACCGTTCTCGTCTGTTTTAACAATAAGTGATTTGGGATATTCATTATTGTATTGATCTTTTATGATACGGGTACCTGTCAGTATAAAGCCATTATCGGGTGTTTGCTGCGCGCTGGTGAAGTTATCGGTGCCTATTGTTTTTGACCACAATAAGTTGCCGTCACCGGTCATTTTAATGAGCTCATTGGATGTGCTTTTGCCCGAAGTTGTGCCGGTAAAAATATAATTACCATCGTTACTGCCGATGATGGAATTCAATTGAATGTTACTGGTTAGCGCTTTTAATGATTTTTGTTTTAAATTATCATCAAGCTTCATTAAAAACGTGGTGTAAATATATGGGTATACTTTAGCATCGTAACTTGTTCCGAGTAACAGGTAACTGTTATCGCTGTTTTCCACAATATTTATGGCCGAGGTGTTTATGTTTTGTGCCAATACCAATTCCCGTTGCCCTAAAATAACCGAAAGAATAACACTGCTTGTATCATTGGCTTTATTACTACGACTGGTTGTGAGTATTACTTTATACTTTCCGCATGCAGTATAAGCATGGGGCGGATTTTTTTGATCGGAGCTGCTGCCATCACCAAAGTCCCATTTATAAGTGATGTCTGCACCTGTTTCGGATGAATTCTGAAAGTAGAAGACAGAATCTAAATAATTAGTATTTGATGGTAATTGAAACCTCGGATAGCCGCTTGTGACAGTTACCTTAAATGAGCTTTTAGGGCTTTTAATATCAACGGTTACTTGTTCAACTTTTTTACAGCCTATATATGCTGCTGTTGTTATTAACAATAGAGATATTGTTTTTATTTTGAAATTAGCAGGCATAGTACTATAAATTAAATTTTTCGACAAAGAATACAGGGTTGTTATTATAATAGGAATTATTGCTCATTGTAATGCAGATCAATTGATTACCATCGGTGAAAATTTTAACCGGGAGCAGTTGTGTTGTAAATGTTCGTTGCACAGTAGCCGAAGGATAACTTATTGCTGTAATCTTTTTTTCATTTGCTGTTATACAATAAATGACCGAGCTGGAACTGTTAAAGGCAAAATCGCGGAAGTTGCCATAGGGCGACAGGCTTTTTTCAAATAATAACCCCTTTGTTGTATATACGGATCCTGATGATGATGAAATAATTCTGCTTCCATCCGGAAAAGCTTGTATAATATTGGGGTCAAGTGGATAGTCGCCATGATAAGGATCATCCACCATGCTAAGTGGTACGCCCAAAGGGGATATCGTGTAGTAATTTAAATCATAAGGAGTAAGATTAAATGGTATATCTACCAGTTCAAAGTTTACGTTGTTTCCGGGGAGCAAAACAAGGCGGGTATTATTCCATTCACCTGTGCGCCCGGTAACCATTTTTGTTTTTCTGTCGTAAATTTTAAGCGAGTTATTATAAAATGAACCAAATGACTGATCTGATGAGGAAACAAACAGTTTTTCGTTCGACGCCACTACCGAACCCACTGCATCACCCTCGACATAAATTTTATCCTTTACAGTTAATGTTGTTGCATCCAAAATATAAAGCCATCCATCCGTAGTTGGCATATACAGCTCGTTATTTACTCCCCCGGCAAAGCTTCCCAAAGCGCTATAACCTACTTGTCTTTTCAGGTTTGTGGTTTTTAATACTTTGGCAGTGGCGTAGTTGTAGGATACCACCAGTCCGCTGTCCCTGTTAATTAAATAGGTTACCTTTTGCTGTCTATCGATCAAAGCATCGGACACCCTTAATCTTGGGTAAGTATTGGGTCTTCTGTATGTATAATAAGCTACAGTATAGTCTTTTATCGAATCGGCAACAGCTGTGATTGTATATTGGATGTCGCTTGCAAACGGCATACTTTTATCCAGGTAAGTAAGCGAGTCGGGATTGGTAAAAGTTTTAAGCTGTTCGCCAATGGAGGTAAATTCCCCGTTTTTGAAGACCTCGGCTGCACGGTTTAAGGTATACTGCTTAAAACCCTTACCCGGGAACCGGCTCCATTTTAAGACTAATGTTGAATCATTGATGGTTTTATCAATCTGCAAAGTAAATGTGCCTGACGTATGGCTTACCGGAATGATATTATAAACTGTTTGTTGCTCCTTTTTACAAGAGAACATGAGCAACGAACTTATTGCGATCGTGTAGAGGGCATATTTCATGATAAGGAATAGTTTCGATAAAGATAATCAGGAATCGGAATGCTGGGGAAAATATCTTAAAAAAATCATCCTCTGGTAGCATTTTGTGAATGTTGTAACCCGCAGGCTACCTAAAAACTTTTTAAACCTTAAATTTTAACACTTTTTTAGTCGAAAACAGCATAAAAAGGCCTCGTTATTGCCCATTTTAACTAAATTTTAACGCCATTTTAACACTTTTTAACAAATTTTTGATGTGTTTTGAAAGGTTTAAAAAGTATTAAATAGCTGATATTCAAATAACTAAGTACAAAATAGTCGATTTTTGAGCCCTTTTGTACCTTAACCAAACAGCCCGAATTTCCTTTTTTCAGAAACCCGGGCTGATATGTATACAAATATACGAAAATAACAGGTAGCATTAAAATCAACGACTACAAATAGGGTTGAAATTGGCATAGCTGCACATCTGCAATAAAAAGCGTATCTTTGCAAAAAAGATTACATAATCGCTTACGGTTTTGATCACCGAAACTCTTCAGACCCGCTTATGCTTTGGCGATAGCACATACACATTACAATCATTACATGTCATTCGAAAATTTAAATTTAATTGAGCCCTTATTAAAGGCTTTAAAAACAGAGGGATATACCTCACCAACCCCTATACAGGCGCAAGCCATACCTATTGTATTACAACGACGCGACCTTTTAGGTTGCGCCCAAACCGGTACCGGTAAAACCGCTGCCTTCGCGCTGCCAATTTTGCAATTGTTGCATGAAGACAGAATACAGCATAAGGAACAAAAGACCATTAAGGCGCTTATTCTTACACCAACCCGTGAGCTGGCCATCCAAATTGCCGAAAGCTTTACCGCTTATGGTAAACATACCGGCTTAAAAAACCTGGTTATTTTTGGCGGCGTATCACAAAACCCACAGGTTGACGCTTTAAGGCGCGGTGTGGATATCCTGATAGCCACTCCTGGTCGTTTGCTCGACCTAGTTAATCAGCGTTATGTACACCTGGAGCATGTGAAAATGCTGATCCTGGATGAGGCCGACCGTATGCTGGACATGGGCTTTGTACATGATGTTAAAAAGATCATCACCAAAATACCTGCTAAAAGACAAACCCTGTTCTTTTCGGCTACCATGCCTAAAGAGATTCAGCAATTGGCCGACAGCATCCTGTCTGATCCTGAAAGAATAGAAGTTACCCCGGTATCGTCAACTGCCGATACTATACAGCAGTCGCTTTTTTATGTAGATAAAAACGATAAAAAATCATTGCTGATCCACATCCTGAAGGATAAAAATATAAAAACGGCCCTGGTATTTACCCGTACCAAGCATGGTGCCGATAAGGTGGTGAAAGACCTGGTACGTGCCGGTATTACCGCCGAGGCTATTCACGGTAATAAATCACAAAACGCGCGTCAACGGGCCCTTAGCAATTTCAAAAATCGCACAACACGTGTACTGATAGCTACTGACATTGCTGCCCGTGGTATTGATATTGACGAGTTGACCCACGTGATTAATTACGAGATCCCTAACATCCCCGAAACCTATGTACACCGTATTGGCCGTACCGGTCGCGCGGGAGCAAGTGGTATTGCGCTTTCTTTTTGCGATGAGGATGAAATAGAATTTTTAAAGGATATCCATAAGCTGATAGCTAAAGAGATACCTGTGGAAGAAGCGCATCCTTATCCGCTTAGTCCGGTAGCTATTGCTGCTGGTATGGGCGCCAAAAAAGGAACGGCTAACGCCAATTTACGTAACGGCTCATCAGGTGGTCGTAGCGGTGGTGGTAACAATAAACGTCGTGGTGGCAATGGCGGCGGTGGCAATCGTTCTGGTGGTGGTAACAGCCGCGGTGGTAGTAAACCAGGCGGCGGAAGCGGCATGAGTGGGGCCAGTCGCTCATCAGGCGGAAACAGGCATTAAACCTCTCCCAACCCTCTCCAAAGGAGAGGGCTTTAAAGAAATATACAAAAATAAAACAAAACCTGCCTCCCTCTCCTTTGGAGAGGGTCGGGGTGAGGTTGTTGATAAGTTAATAAGCATATTTGTACCTCTACATTTTTTTAAATAGCTTTAAATGAAATTTATAGAGCCCATATCCATGAAACGCCTCATTAACCTGGTAAAGAATAAGTTTTTTCTGGTTACCATGGCTTTTTTAGTGTGGATGATATTCTTCGACAAAAACGATCTGTTTTCACAGTACGAATATCGCCGCCAGGTAAATAAGCTAAAGGAAGAACGCGACTTTTATAAAAAAGAGACCGACCAGGTAAACAAAGAGCTGGACGAGCTAACCTCGAACCCTCAGAAACTCGAAAAATTTGCGCGCGAAAAATATCTCATGAAAAAAGACAATGAGGATGTTTATGTGATCGTGCACGAGAAAAAGGAAAAGTAAGATTCTTAGAACCAAGAGATAAGAATCAGGATATAAAAAGCGATGGGTTTACTTATCGCTTTTTTTGTGGTTAAGAAAAGATATACCTGTATTCTTCTTGGAAGAATGAGGTTTTGAACCGCGTCATTGCGAGGCACGAAGCAATCTCTATGCTATACAGAGCAAAGGGGATTCATAACCGACCTGCTTATGTAGAGATTGCTTCGTGCCTCGCAATGACGCGTTTTTGTTTCTTCGTTGGAGGAAATGGCGGAGGGGCTCTGCTTTTTCTTTCTAATTATGCAATCTCCACAGCCACATGTTTTTTACTATATCTCCAGCGGTTCAATAGTTTATCCCTAACTCTCAGGGATGGTATTTCGATGGCATATCTTAATATCAGCGCGCAAGCAATGGTGCTGAGCAGGCAGCAAAGCATCATGAGGTTGCTGTTTTTGTCGATGCCGGTTTTTTGGAGCAGGTTTTGGGTAAGGTGGATCACCAGTTTGTGCGAAAGATAGATGCTGTAGGATAAAGTAGCCAATTGCGTGGTAATGGCCGACTGGCGACGATACAGGAAATTGGAAGGACAAACGATTGCCGCTAAAATCAATCCGTATCCTAACGAAACCAAGGGGAACCCCCAGATGGTGGCTGCTAAACTATCTTCGGGCGTGCAAACAAAGTAAGCAGCTACTAAAATTACCAGGCCCAGCAACATCAGGAGATGATTATACCTGTTCACTATTTCTTTTACGCGCGGATAAAAGGTATAGGCACCTGCAATGCTCACGCCAATAAGTAACCCGTCTAAGCGGTTGTAAGTAGGGTAGTAAATGATCCGGTGCCATGTCGCCCCAAAATCATCTTCGGCGATATGGGGCGCTAAAAAATAGTGCCAGCCGGCATATCTGATCATAAAACCGGCGACAAACAATCCCGCGAGGATGTAGATAGCTGTTTTACCTGCCTTAAAATGATTGAGCAGCCAAAAGGTTAAAGGCAGTATTAAATAAAACTGTTCCTCCACACATAACGACCAGGCATGGGTAAAGGTACCGGTGGTTTTCAGATCCAAACCAAAATTGAGGGTAAAGCTGAGGTATTTCCAGAGCGGGGCCATGTGCTCCCGCTCGCGCAGCAAAGGAATAGCGGTATATAATAGCAACACCATCAGGTAAGGCGGAATTATCCGGAAGAAACGTTTGGCGAAAAACTCGCGCATATCAATTGCCTTACCTTTTTTGATGGTATTAAAAAGCTGCCCGGCTATCAAAAATCCGCTAAGAACAAAAAATAGGTCGACGCCAGTCCAGCCAAAGCCACCTACCTTATTTACCCATTCCGGGTGCTCAAAAAGCTGGTAATGAAACAGCAAAACATAGGTAATGGCTAATGCCCGTAAATGATCTAAGCCCAATAATTTATGCTTATCGGATATGTTGGCTGTGGTTGTGTCTGACATGAAATTTGATCGGGGGAATTTATGCCGTAATTTATCGAAATAAATAAGATAACTAATAGGGGATATTATCTTATTTCTAATAAAAAAGTTTGTCATTTCGAACGAGGTACGAGGAGAAATCTTCTTCGACATGCAATTGGGACTTTGTACATAGCAGAAGATTTCTCTTTCGCACCACGCTCATACCCGCCCATGCTCTATCGAAATGACATCGTTTTTGTAAAAGTCATTCTTCCAAACATCGATCACAAACATCATAAACAATCTTATTTCTTGATTCTAATCTCTTGCCTCTCCTTTAAACTTCACCCTCACGTTTCCGTAAAAACCATTCACCGGATAGTAACAGGAGTATCAGTATGAATATCCATTTTACATCGATGACATCGCTGTAGTGTTTGTCTTCGTAAACAACGGTTTTGATGTTGTCATTTTTGCGGATGAGGTCGGCAAGCTGGTTGAGCTGATTGGGATATAGCATTTGGCCGCCGCTTTGTTTGGCTATGGTGTTTAGCAGTTGATGGTTGGAGGCGCTTTGACGGGTTTCCAGGTTAAGCGGCTTTACGGTCAACTGTCCGTTGGCGCTAAAGCGTTGGGTGCCGTTCTGAGTAGTGGCACTGTAGCTGTATTCGCCTATAGGTAATGTGCCTGCATCCAGCTGGTAACTTTGCCCGCTGCGGCTGAATAAGAAACTGTAATTTTTACCCGCCTGGTTCTTCAGTTCGATCCTCACATCGGGTGTGTTGATCAGTTCCAGGGCGTCGTTATATAGTTCGGCATTCAGGATCACATTTTCACCTTCATCGAAAACATTACGGGCGGGGTATACCCTGAATCGCTGACGGTTGGCGTTGGCGGTTAAATATTGTACGGTTTGGCTCAACAGTTCATCGGTAGCATTACGGTTACCATAATTCTGATATTCGGCCAGTTGCCAGCGCCACAGGCCCTCGCCGGTGAGTATGGCGGTACGGTGCCCGGCATCATCGGCAAAAGCCAGTAGTGGATAGGTGGTAGCTACCGCGCCAATTTTTTGTTTTAACAGCACGGCGGTATTGGCAGCTGTGCCATAACTGCCAAAAGGCGCCAAGAGCGGAGGCATTATCGCTATTTTTTTGCGGGATGAATCGGACAGGGTAAAGGCTGAAAAGCCGGTTTCGGGCAGGGCAAGTACTTCTTGTGATTCGGAGCGACCCGCGCTGATCTTGACACTGTTTTGCTCGGCATTAAAGGCCTGCAGATCGGTCTGTGAACCCAGCATATACCAAACCGGGATCTTGCTTTTGGCTATAAAGTTTTTTAGCGGCGCGTATTCTCCCGCCGGGATTTGGTAAAGGATCACCAAGCTGTAATCGGCCAGTTTAATACCGGCAATATCCGCGAGCAGCGCGGTTTTTACCTCGAAGTTTTTATTGGTTTCGATGGCTTGTTTAATAACCGTAATATCCGGGTGCGGACTGCGGTATACCACCAATACCTTTTGCCGGGCATCCAGCATATCTACATAAATGGTTTCGGTATTGTTTTGTGTGGAGAGTTCGTTTTTTATTGGGGCAATGCTGATGTTGTATTTACGCAAGCCTTTTTTATCGGCAGTTAACTTGATGGGGACTGTCTTTTTAAAATCGGCCGAAGTAACGGGAATAGTTTGGGTGAATACCTGCCTGCCGTCTTCGGTAACAGTTAGGTGCATGTTTTCGCCTTTGCTTTGGTAGGCAACACCCAAAACCTCTATTTCAAAATCGTTACCCAAAAAGGCAGTCTTGTTGTAATTAACGTTGCCTATGAGCAGGTCGCGTTTAGCAATGGTATCGCCCAGGGCAATGGTATAAATGCTGGTTTTGATGTTTTTGGCTTCATATTGCGGATCGTTACCCTGGTTGTACAAACCGTCGGTGGCTAAAACCAACGCGCCAATGTTTTGGTTTACAAAGCGGTTATTGAGTTGCTGCAAGGCCCCTGCGATATCGGTTTGCTTACCGCTGAATTTATCAGACAGGCCATTAGCCAGGTCTTTACTAAAATTAAACTCCTGCACATCATATTTATCGCCCAGCTGCTGTTTGAGTTTGGACAGGTCGTTTACAAATTGAGCGGAATTAAAACCGGCGGGTTTAAACGTATTGATGGAGGATGAATTGTCCTGCGCGATGAGTACCAGAGGTTTCTGCGGATCGTATTTAATAGTTTTCACCAGTGGCGAAACCAGCAGCATGGCGATAACAAACACTACCAGCGCACGGAGAACGGATAACCACAACCTGAAATTTTTGCCCAGATTAACGGGTTGCCGGTATAATAGCCAGGCATATAGTATACCCAGTATTAAACAAACCGGCACCCACCATCCGGAAACTGACCCCCAGGTTATTGAAAACATTTTTTATAGGTTGTAATGTATAACGCAATACGTTTTACGCTCAGCTGCAAAATGCGAAATTATTGTGAAATGCGGGGAATAAAAAAAGCGTCATTGCGAGTTACGAAGCAATCTCTAGGCTATACAGCGCAAACTTGAATAGTTGACCTGCTTATGTAGAGATTGCTTCGTAACTCGCAATGACGCATTATGATTTGAGCTTTCTAAAATTCAGAACTTTCAACTACAACATTCCGCCGTCAACCGGGATCACCTGGCCGGTAATGTAGGTAGCCATATCTGATGCCAGGAAAACACAGGCATTGGCCACATCTTCGGGCTGGCCGGCACGTTTCAGCGGGATATCAGCTTCCCAGCCTTCAACCACTTTAGGATCAAGCACGTCGGTCATTTCGGTTTTGATAAAGCCTGGCGCCACAACATTGGTCCGGATGTTACGTGAACCTAACTCCTTAGCTACCGATTTGGAGAACCCAATGATGCCCGCTTTGGAAGCCGCGTAATTGGCCTGACCGGCATTACCCTGTACACCTACAACCGAGCTCATATTGATGAACACACCATTACGGTTTTTCATCATGATCTTGGAGGCGGCTTTGGTCACGTTAAATATCGATTTCAGGTTTACGTTCAGCACCTCGTCCCAATTCTCTTCGGTCATGCGCATCAGCAGGCCATCTTTGGTGATACCGGCGTTGTTAACCACTATATGCAGGGTGCCAAAATCGGCTACAATATCATTGATGAGTTTTTCGGCTTCTTCAAATTTGGAAGCATCGGAGCGGTAACCTTTTACCTGGATACCAAAACTTTGCAGCTCCTGCTCCAGCGCCTGGCCTTTTTCAACCGATGATAAATAGGTGAATGCCACGTTGGCACCGTGCTCGGCAAATTTCTCGGCTATTTTACGCCCTATACCTTTTGACGCGCCGGTAATAAGCGCTGTTTTTCCTTCTAATAATTTCATAAATTGAATATATGATTTCGGGCGGTGAAGTTAGTGGTTTTTTATTTTGGTTCATAGTTAATGGTTCATAGATCATAGAGGATAGTTCACAGAGGGAATTTGAACCAATTGAATGATAATGTCCTTAGCTATGATCTATGAACCATTAACTATGAACTGTTTTTCCTTCAGAAAAAATTAATCAATTAACTAAATATCACTACCTTTGCGGCTCAAAAAATTACGTGTGCATGAGCCAGTCTGTTCAAATAAAAAACGCTTTAATTTCTGTTTACTACAAAGATAATTTAGAGCCCATTATCCTGGAGTTAAACCGCCTTGGTGTCGAGATTTATTCCACCGGTGGTACCGAAACTTTTATCCGTAATCTGGGTGTTAATGTGGTGCCTGTGGAGGACCTTACATCATACCCATCTATTTTAGGCGGACGTGTTAAAACCCTGCATCCCAAAGTGTTTGGTGGTATTCTTGCCCGCAGGAGCTTTGATGGCGACGGACAGCAACTGGCCCAGTACGAGATACCGGAGATTGACCTGGTAATTGTTGATCTTTACCCTTTTGAAGAAACCGTAAGATCAGGTGCAGCCGAAGAAGATGTGATCGAGAAAATCGATATTGGTGGTATTTCACTGATCCGCGCGGCAGCTAAAAACTTTAAAGATGTAGTGATCGTAGCTTCCAAAAATGATTACGGTACGCTGGAGAATATCCTGAAAACACAGGGCGGCGCAACCACACTTGATCAACGCCGTTCATTCGCGCAAAAAGCATTCAATATATCATCACATTACGATACCGCTATTTTTCAATATTTTAACCAGGAAGAGCCGCTGCCGGTATTTAAACAAAGCATACAAAACAGCCAGGTTTTACGTTACGGCGAAAACCCTCATCAGGGCGGCGTATTTTACGGCAACCTGGACGCTATGTTCACCAAACTGCACGGTAAGGAGCTATCCTACAACAACCTGGTTGACGTAGATGCCGCTGTTGCCCTTATCGACGAGTTTACCGAGCCAACCGTAGCTATATTGAAACATACTAATGCTTGCGGTATCGCCTCACGTTCTTTTATTAAAGAAGCCTGGATCGATGCGCTGGCTTGCGACCCGGTTTCGGCTTTTGGTGGTGTCATCATCGCTAATGACGAGATCGACGCAGATACCGCTACTGAGATCAGCAAGATATTTTACGAAGTACTGATAGCCCCGGCTTATACCGATGAGGCTGTACAGATATTACAGAGCAAAAAGAACCGCATTATTTTGGTTCGCCAACCAGTTGCCCTGCCAACCAAACAGTTCAAAACTTTATTGAACGGCGTTATTGAGCAGGATAAGGACGCGGTTATTGAGGGCCCAACCCAAATGACTCCGGTTACCAACAGAAAACCGACCGAGCACGAACTGCATGATCTGTTCTTCGCCAACAAGGTGGTAAAGCACACCAAATCAAATACCATTGTATTTGCTAAAAATGGTCAGTTAATGGCCAGTGGTGTGGGGCAAACATCAAGGGTTGATTCTTTAAGGCAGGCAGTTATTAAAGCGCATAGCTTTGGATTTGATCTGCATGGCGCGGTAATGGCATCTGATGCTTTTTTCCCGTTCCCGGATTGTGCCGAACTGGCTGCCGAAGCAGGTATAACAGCTATATTGCAACCAGGCGGATCAATAAATGACAAGCTTTCTGTTGAAATGTGTAATGAAAAAAACATTTCGATGGTGACTACAGGTGTTCGTCATTTTAAACATTAAAATTTTATTTGACCGGGTTTACTGGGTTTGATGAAGTGTGGAGGATTGGAAATAAGGAGCGATTTTATAACCCCGAAAGCCCGATTAACATAATTTAACATAACCGACCTGTCCAAACAATAAATATGAAATTTATACGCTTTTAATTGCAACTATGTGATTTTATTAAGCGTATTTTTATAAACTTTACAGATTATTTGAAAGAAGCAACAGATGGGTTTATTTAACTTTTTTACACAAGAAATAGCTATCGATTTGGGTACTGCAAATACCCTCATTATACATAACGACAAAGTTGTTGTTGACGAACCTTCTATCGTGGCGTTCGACAGAACAACTAATAAAGTAATTGCCATTGGCAGGCAGGCGATGCAAATGGAAGGTAAAACGCATGATAACATCCGCACGGTACGCCCGCTGAAGGATGGTGTAATTGCCGATTTTAACGCCGCCGAGCACATGATACGCGGTATGATCAAAATGATCAACCAGGGTAAGGGCTGGTTCTTCCCTTCACTGCGTATGGTGATCTGCATCCCATCGGGTATTACCGAGGTGGAGAAGCGCGCCGTGCGTGACTCTGCTGAGATTGCCGGTGCCAAAGAGGTTTACCTGATTCATGAACCTATGGCGGCTGCCGTAGGTATCGGTATCGACGTGGAAGAGCCTATGGGTAACATGATCATTGATATCGGTGGTGGTACTACCGAGATCGCGGTTATCGCCTTGTCAGGTATCGTTTGCGACCAGTCTATCCGCGTAGCGGGTGATAACTTTGACTCAGACATTGTACAATATATCCGCCGTCAGCATAACATCATGATCGGTGATCGTACTGCCGAGAAAATAAAAATTGAAGTTGGTGCCGCATTGCCGGAACTGGCCGATCCACCAAGTGATTTTGCTGTTCAGGGCCGCGATCTGATGACCGGTGTTCCAAAGCAGATTATGGTATCCTATACCGAAATTGCACACTGCCTGGATAAATCGATCTCCAAGATAGAGGAAGCGATATTGAAAGCATTGGAAATTACCCCACCTGAGCTATCAGCCGATATTTATCAAACAGGTATTTATTTAACAGGTGGTGGTGCTTTGCTGCGTGGTTTGGATAAACGTGTAGCAGCAAAAACAAAACTACCGGTTCACGTTGCCGAAGATCCGCTACGTGCCGTAGTTCGCGGAACAGGAACCGCCCTTAAAAACATAGGAAATTTTAAATTTTTAATGCAATAATTTAGACGTGAGATATTAGATTTGAGATGTGAGACATTCGGTGTTTTAATCTCAAATCTCATGTCTCATATCTCAAATCTAATTCAATCCAATGCGTAACCTCTTGATATTTATCACTAAGTATAACGCGTTTTTTTTATTCCTGATTTTTGAGATAAGCTCGCTGCTTATTTATATCAAATACAATTCTTTTCAAAAAGCTACTTTCATTAACTCAACCAATAAGGTTACGGGTTCGCTGTACACTCAGGTTAGCCAGTTTTATGGGTACCTGTCTTTAAAAGAAGTGAATGATAGCCTTGCACGTGAAAATGCCAGTCTTCGTGGACAGCTTAAATCGGCCTACTATGTAGATACGGTTGATAAGCGTAAAGTAGTTGATACCAGCTACAAACAACAATACACCTATATCGTAGCCAGGGTCATCAATAATTCTACTAACAAACGGAGCAACTATATCACCATAAACAGGGGTACTAAAGAAGGTATAGCCAAAGATATGGGGGTTATTTGCAGCTCAGGCGTAGTCGGGATGGTAGTTGATGTATCGGAACATTTGGCTATTGTACAGTCGGTTTTAAACAAAAATACCCGCTTTAGTGCTATGCTTGCCAATAATAAAGAGATCGGCTCATTTATATGGGGCGCTGATCTTGACCCTAAAAAGGGATTGTTAACAGATATTCAGAACGATGCACAACCAAAATTGGGCGAGCAGGTAGTTACTTCCGGTTACTCGCTTTTTCCTACAGGTATCCCATTTGGTAAAATAACAAACCTGCATGCCAAAGGCGGCGGGTTACTGCTTAATGTAGATGTAACCCTTGCCGTTGATTTTAGCAAGTTGGAATATGTATACGTGGTAAATAACAAATTTGCGCAGGAGCAAACGGGACTGGAGGCCGGACAGAAAAAAAATGAGTAGAGCTATTTTAGTTAATGCCATACGGTTTTTGGTGCTGGTTTTTATGCAGGTTTTTTTGCTAAAAAATATTACGTTCTATAACCTGTCGACCCCGTACTTTTATATCTTGTTTATTTTGCTGCTTCCGTTTGAGGTGCCTAATATACTGCTGTTCGTACTATCGTTTTTATTAGGATTAACTATTGATGCTTTTTATGATACGCCTGGTCTTCACGCGGCCGCGTGTGTAGTGCTGGCGCTGGTGCGTATCCTGTTTATCAGTATCACCGTACAAAAAGATGGGTTTGATAATGAACCCGAACCAACCTTGAGTATTATGGGCTTCCGGTGGTTTTTTACCTATGCCCTGGTGCTTACCCTCTTTCATCATTTCTTTCTGCTGAATTTAGAGGTTTTTAGTTTTTCTGAAATCCAATACACACTAAGTCGTGTTGTATTGAGTTCAATATTTACTGTATTTTTAATGCTTATTTCAGGATTACTATTTTTCAGAAGGAAAGAACGTAAATGAACAAGTTTTTTGAGCGTCGCTACGTTATAACAGGTATTTTTCTGGTAATTATGATCACGCTTTTGGGTAGGCTTTACTATATCCAGATAGTTGATGACCGTTATACACTATACGCCAACAGTAATGTAAGGCGTACGCAGATACAGTATCCTTCGCGCGGCCCTATCCTTGACCGTAATGGTAAGATCCTGGTTCAGAATGTACCTATTTACGATATCACCGTTAATCCCAAAGAGGTAAAGCCTTTTGACACACTGAAATTTTGCAAATTAGTAGGGATTGATAAGGAAGGTTTTGACAAACGCCTGCTCAAAGCCATCAAGTACTCGCCCAATAAAGAATCGATATTTGAAAAACAGCTTCCTTTTGAGTTATATGCATCTTTCCAGGAAAAATTGAACGAATTTCCAGGTTTTTACGTACAGCCGCGTACCGTACGGACTTATCCCGACTCGACCGCCGCACAATTTTTAGGTTTTATTGGCGAGGTGCAGGATCGCGATATTAAGCGGTCTAACGGCTATTATCGCCAGGGTGATTATATTGGTGTTACCGGTGTCGAAAAGTCCTATGAGGGGGTTTTACGGGGCCAGCGTGGGGTAAAGATCCAGATGGTTGATTCGCGCGGCATTCCAAAAGGCTCTTTTGCCAATGGTGCTTTTGATACGTTGGCCCGCGCCGGCGACCGGCTTACTTCATCACTCGATATCAACCTGCAAAAGCTGGGCGAAAAACTCATGGAAAACAAGTTGGGCAGTATTGTAGCCATTGAACCGTCAACAGGCGAAATACTTTGTTATGTGAGCAGTCCTACCTATGACCCAAACCTGATGGTTGGCCGTGAACGTGGTAACAATGCCTCCAAATTATATAACGATCCTTACAAGCCATTTTTTATCAGGCCAATACAAGCCTATTATCCGCCGGGGTCATCGTTTAAACCATTGAGTGCTTTGGTTGCTTTGCAGGAGGGTTTGATAACACCGCAAACTACTTATAACTGTCCTGGCTATTATATGGCCGGTAACGTAAGGGTAAAGTGTACACACGTACATGGCGTGGTAAATTTAAGTAACGCTATTGCGGGTTCATGTAATGGATTTTTTGATATGGTTTTTGAAAAACTAATGAATGTCAGGGGCCCCCGGAACACAACTCCATCATTTGTTGACTGGCGTAATAAGGTAAACAAATTTGGCCTGGGCGCAAAGCTTGGTGTTGATATACCAAATGAAGGTCGCGGCAACGTACCTACCGCTTTGCACTACGATAATATCTATCATCCTGGCAGGTGGCGCTCAAGCACCATTATATCGCTGGCTATCGGGCAGGGTGAGTTAGAAGCTACTCCCATGCAATTAGCCAATATTGAATGTACAATTGCCAATCATGGTTTCTTTTACAAACCACATTTAATAAAGGGCATTGGTGATAAGGATGTAATAAAAAGCGAGTACACGCAAAAGAATTATGTGGGTATCGACCCGCAATATTTTGAACCTGTTATTAATGGGATGCAGAACGTGGTTGAAGGTAATAATGGTTATGCAACCGCCCGTCGTTCGCGGATACCAGGTATTATCATGTGCGGTAAAACAGGTACGGCGCAAAATCCGCATGGTAAAAACCACTCGCTTTTTGTAGCCTACGCCCCAAGGGAAAACCCAAAGATAGCTATTGCCGTAGTAGTTGAAAACTCTGGTGATGGCGGTAACTATGCCGCGCCGATTGCCAGCTTTATTGTAGAGAAGTATTTGAAAGGGGTAATTACCCAGCGCGAATCGGGTATTACGGTTAATGAGTTTGCCAACATGAACCTGCTGCCCGACCTGGCCCTTTACCAGCATGATTTGCAAAGGGAGCGGAGAAGGGATAGCATCCGGGCTGTAAAAGCCGACTCCATTAAAAAGTTCAAGGCCGATTCAATGAAAAAGGCGGCTCAGCTTAAATCAGCAAAAAATAATAAACCAGGTAGCTGGGGCAATCTTTTTGCAGGAAGGGGTACAGGTAAGTAGCATGAACAATAGCCACAACCAGCGTAGTTTCTTTTTTAATGTTGATTGGGTAACCGTATTTCTTTACCTGTTACTTTGCACCATTGGCTGGTTTAATATTCATGCTGCTGTATTTGATGAAAAGCATTCGAGTCTTATTGATGCGTCAACCAACTATGGTAAGCAGTTCATCTATATCAACGTATCCATTGTAGTGGCCATTGTTATACTGTTGCTGGAGAGCCGTTTTTTAACCGCGCTTGCACCTGCATTTTATGGTATAACGGTACTGCTGTTGATATTGGTATTGGTTGTAGGCCGAAACGTGGGTGGTAACCAGGCCTGGATAAATATGGGTGGCGGGTTCCGGCTGCAACCATCGGAATTTGCCAAATTTTCAACGTGTTTGCTGCTGGCCCGTTATCTGAGTTCGGTTAATATAAAAGTTACCGAACTGAAATCTTTCCTGATAGCCGCGGCTATTATCGGTTTCCCGATGTTGCTGATCATGCTGCAGCCAGATACCGGATCGACCCTGGTTTTTTGCTCTCTTATTTTTGTGCTTTACCGGGAAGGTTTGTCGCCGTACTTTTTGGTGATTAGTGGTTTGCTTATTGTGCTTTTTGTGGTTTCACTTTTGTATAATCCATTATATGTTATCCTGGTATTGGTGGTATTAACTGCGCTGATCATATTTTTATTCAAGAGGCAGCGCAAACTTATTTTTACCGTGCTGGTAGGGCTGGCCATATCAGTCGCTTTTATTTTTAGTGTTAAGTTTATTTACTCGCACGTTTTAAAGCCTCATCAAACCGAGCGTATCAATATATTGCTGGGCATCACTACCGACTTAAAAGGTAAGGGGTATAACGTAAATCAGTCAAAAATAGCTATTGGCTCGGGCAAGTTGTGGGGTAAGGGTTATTTACATGGTACACAAACTAAATACGCTTTTGTACCAGAGCAAAGTACCGACTTTATTTTTTGTACCGTAGGTGAGGAGTGGGGCTTTGCCGGATCGGTTGTAGTTATAGGGCTTTACCTGTTTTTAATATTACGGGTGATATACCTCGCCGAAAGACAACGATCGCCATTTTCACGTATATACGGTTATGGGGTGGCATCAGTACTGTTTTTTCACGTGGTCATCAATATCGGCATGACCATAGGAGTAGTGCCGGTAATTGGCATACCATTACCATTTATTAGTTATGGCGGGTCTTCTTTGCTTAGCTTTACTATACTGCTTTTCATCCTCGTTAAGCTTGATTCCAACCGGATGGGGATTGTTTAATTTCTTCTAAACATTAAACGCTAATACCCTGATTATGTATCATGTATGATTTAACTTATTAATACATTGTTATATTAATATTAATTTATTTAATACTAGTATGGTGAATATTAGTTACAGAATGGTTAAATATTTGTGTAGTTAATAATTAAATTATTAATCTTTTAATTAAATTATTGAGTTGTTAACAATTGTGTTAATTATAGATTACTTTTCTTGAAAATTCTTCATCAAACCCATATTTTAACAATTTATTTATTAAATAGGCCCCGAAATTGATCCGGAAATTGCTGTATAGTAAAATGAATGAATTGAATATGACCACATAAAAGCCTGTTTTGGGTCTAAAAAGTAGATTTTTATAGTGTTTTAACCTGTTTTTGAGCCTTTTTTTCTTTCCAAAGCGGTGCCGGCAAACCGGGGCCCATTTAAGTATTTATTGTTATATATTATATTTGTTTTAAGCGTTTGGCCAAACGGAGGCGTATCCTGAAAAGCCTATAATAGAGTAAGGGGACAAAACAATAAGTAACACTATTATGAAAAATTTAGAATTAAAAGAACTTGGTGTTCAAGAAATGAACGCTAATGAAATGACTAACGTTAACGGTGGTGGTCCATTAAGCGACATACTGGTTAACACTTTATTTGTGGCTTTGGGTGGTGTAAGCATTTTGGTAAACAACACAGTGAGCTTTGTTGGTTACACTGTAAATTCGCTTTTAAGCTTCATTAAAAGCTAATTAGTTTTATTTAACTATTTCCCAAAAACAATTTCGCGATCCCTGTTCCGATAAGGTGGTTAACACAGCTTATCTCACTGATTGCGATTCTAATTAATTTATGGCATTGCCATTATTGGCCGGCCAGACGGGCGAATCCTGAAAAGCCTTAACAGAGTAAGGGGTTATTGAACAAAAAATACTATTATGAAAAATTTAGAATTAAAAGAACTTGGCGTTCAAGAAATGAATGCTACTGAAATGACTAACGTTAATGGTGGTTTATTAGGTATCAGCATTGACCTGGGCCCACTTTTCGCTCAACTTAACAAAACATTAACTGAAGTTGTGTCATTTGTTACTACTCAAGTTAAGATCGTTGGCGCTATTCTTGGAGCGTTATAATAAAAATCTTTTAAATAGCCGTTGCCCAGGTTGGGTTAACGGCTATTTATTCCTATCGCACGTTACAAATCCTATTCCTCAAATTCACATAAATGGCGGATCCCGAAAAGCCATGAACAGAGTAGGGAAATTTTTTTAAAACTACCCTTATGAAAAATTTAGAGTTAAAAGAACTTGGAGTTCAGGAAATGAATGCTGCTGAAATGACCAATGTAAATGGAGGCAGTGTAATTGGAGGTATCATCAATGCGGTTCAAGCACTTGTAGATGGTCTTCAGGCAAATGTAAACCTGGATGGGATCATTCAGGACTTTAAAACCTTTTTTACTACTCTTAAAGGTTTGCTACACGGATAACCCTTGCTTAAATTGAGCTAAACGGTTATTTGCCCACATTATATTTAAACTAAAGATTATTCCCAAAACTTTATATACATGGCGTACCCTGAAAAGCCTTTAACAGAGTAAGGAAAATGATTAAAAATTCAATTATGAAAAATTTAGAGTTAAAAGAGCTTGGTGTTCAGGAAATGAATACTGCTGAAATGACCAAAGTTAACGGTGGCGGCTTAGGCGACATCTCAATCAGCCTTAACCTTGAGCCTGTTTTGAAATTTTTAGCAGGTGTATTAACTGATACCGGTACACTCCTTACTAAAACGTTGGGCTCTCTGTTCCAGTTACTTCAAGGTGGCTTGTAAGAAAAATATGCAATAGCCGTTATTCCTGATTTTTGAGGATGCCGGCTATTTGTTTAAAAAAAGGGCCTGCTTAACCGACTCAATTGTGTAAAATCAAAATAAACACCCACAATTATGAAAAATTTAAAATTAAAAGAGCTTGGTGTTCAGGAAATGGATACTAACGAAATGATTAATGTTAACGGTGGCGATGGTGGCCTTTTAGATAGTTTGCTTGGCCCTTTGCTTTTAGGACTTGTTCCTATTTTAAATTCGGTTATAGAGGCTTTAAAAGCAATATTAAAGTAGCCTTTATTCCTTCTTTTAGGGATGTCGGCTATTCGTTTTTCAATTTAAAAGGGTCAACTTAATTTGGCCCATTTGCGTAAAAATCAAATAAACACTCACAATTATGAAAAATTTAGAATTAAAAGAACTTGGTGTTCAGGAAATGGATGCTAACGAAATGATCAATGTTAACGGAGGTTATGGCTTAGGTGATTTGCTTGGCGCCGTTTTTACAGCTTTAGGCTCTATTTTAGATGCTGTTGTTAAATTGGTTCAAGGTTTATAAAAACATAGAATAGTCGTTGTCGTGAATGTTCAGGATAACGACTATTTTATTATGTTAACACAAGCATGGCATTATTTAACTATTCTACAGAAACAATTGCTGAAACATCTATCGTTTACCGTTCACAGATCAGCAGGCGAACCCAGCTTATCTATGTGGTTACGGTGATAGCGATATTAGTAACTTTTGCACTGCTTCCATTCATTAAAACCCCTATCAGCATAAAAGGCAACGGGCTTTTACAATCCTCTATCGAAAAAGCAGAATTAACCATTCCGGTTAATGGGCGACTCACAAGACTTAAACTTACCGACAATCAAAAAATTACCCGGGGCGATACCATTTTAGTGATAGACGCCTCAGTTCAGAAACAGCAAGGCGCTCTGGCCGATAATCGTAAAAGACAGATAGGTCAGTTTTTAGGAGATATCAACGAGCTATTGGCCGGTGTGAATAACGAAAGAACACGTACTCCTAATTTACAAACCGGGCAATACAATGCCTCATGGCAACAATTTGCGCAGGAGCTGCAAAATTCGGCCATTGCCAAACAACAGGCGGCAAGCACATTTAACCGCTATAACGAATTGTATAAAAATAAAGTACTCACCGAATCTGAGTACGAGAAGTATAAATTTGAGTATGACCAGGCCAAATCTGCCTATTTAATGATATTGGCTAAATATAAGACACAATGGCAAACCGAAGCCAATGGATTCAGGAATGAACTACGACAGCTAAACGGGCAGGAAGCTGAGCTAAACGAACAAAAAAGACAATATATGCTGAGGGCTCCCATAAGCGGCTCAGTCCAAAATATATCAGGCGTACAAAACGGCGCGTATGTGTTTGCGAATCAAAAGATCGGAGAAATATCGCCCGATGCTAATTTAACTGCCTTTTGTTATATCAAACCCTCAGATATCGGATTGATTAAAAAGGGACAGCAGGTGCGTTTCCAGGTAGATGCCTTTAATTATAATCAATGGGGCCTGGTAACCGGTAAAGTGGTCGATATTTCTGATGATATCATCATTGTAAACCAAAACCAACCTGTATTTAAAGTAAAATGTACCCTTGATAAAAATTATCTCACGTTAAAGAACGGTTATAAAGGGTATTTAAAAAAAGGAATGAATTTTACAGCCCGTTTTAGTGTAACCAAGCGGAGCTTGTATCAATTATTGTATGATAAGGTAGATGATTGGGTAAATCCTAATATAGGCAGTTAATCCAGATAGCAATGAGCATTAAAATAAAACAGCGGGATATAACGGATTGCGGGGCAGCTTGTTTAGCTTCTGTAGCATCACACTATAAGCTTGATCTTGCGGTTGCCCGTATCAGGCAGCTTGCAGGTACTGATAAAAAAGGAACCAATGTATTGGGTATGGTTGAGGCCGCTCAGAAATTAGGATTTGAAGCCAAGGGAGTAAAAGGACCTTTTGAAAGCCTGTTCAAAATACCCAAGCCTGCTATTGCCCACCTGGTGGTAAAAGAAATTTTGCACCACTATGTAGTGATATATAAGGTTACTGATAAATTTATTGAGGTAATGGACCCGATTGATGGGCAGTTGAGCCGTAGAAGCCATGATGAATTTAAAAAAGAATGGTCAGGAACGCTGATACTATTGTTGCCATCTGAAGAATTTGAAACCGGTAACGAAAAGAAATCGGTAAACGGCCGTTTCTGGACGCTGATCAAACCGCACAAAAGCATTTTAATACAGGCCCTGTTTGGCGCTATTATTTATACCATTTTAGGCTTATCAACCTCGGTTTTTGTACAAAAACTGGTTGACTTTGTATTGGTTGACGGCAATCGAAACCTGCTCAATATTATGGGTATTGGTATGGTGATCATTTTGGCATTGCAGCTTTTTATAGGTACAGCCAAAACTATATTTACCCTAAAAACCGGGCAAATGATTGATGCCAAGCTCATATTGGGGTATTACAAACATTTGCTGAGGCTACCACAGCAGTTTTTTGATACCATGCGTGTGGGCGAGATCATTTCACGTATCAATGACGCGGTAAAGATCCGTACGTTTTTAAATGATGTGAGCATTAACTTTTTGGTAAACATATTTATCGTGGTGTTCTCGTTCATCATGATGTTTACCTATTACTGGAAACTGGCACTCATCATGCTTAGTGTTATCCCATTATATCTGCTTATTTATTATGTAACGGATAAACTCAATAAAAAGGCACAGCGTAAACTGATGGAGGATGCCGCGGAGCTGGAATCACAACTGGTAGAAAGCTTAAACTCGGTTGGTACCATTAAACGCTTTGGTCTGGAAGATCATGCAGATGAGAAAACAGAAGTACGTTTTGTTAAACTGCTGAAGGTGGGCATGAAGTCGAACCTGAACGCTGTTTTTTCAGGCACTTCGTCTGAGTTGATATCCCGTTTATTAACCATTGCCTTACTTTGGGTGGGTGCCGGTTATGTGATGGATAATAACATAACCCCGGGTGAACTTTTATCATTTTATACTTTGATAGGTTACTTTACCGGACCGGTATCATCATTGATCGGGATGAACAGAACCGTACAGGATGCTGTAATTGCTGCTGATAGGTTGTTTGAGATCATGGATCTGGAGCGCGAAAGCGATGAAAACCAGATAGAGTTGAGTCCTGATAAAATTGGTGATATTCGTTTTGAAAATGTTTCCTTCCGTTACGGAACAAGGGTGGCTGTTTTTGATGACCTGAACCTAATCATCCCTAAAGGTAAATTTACTGCTATCGTGGGCGAAAGCGGTTCGGGCAAATCAACACTCATGTCGATATTGCAAAATATATATCCTATACAAAGTGGCAATGTACGGATAGGGGAGTATGATCTTAAATACATCAAAAACTCATCTCTTCGACAAATGATATCGGTGGTTCCGCAACAAATCGACTTGTTTGCCGGCAATGTTATTGATAACATAGCCGTTGGCGATAATGAGCCGGACATGAAAAAGATCATCGACATATCGGCTAAATTGGGTATAACCGGCTTTATAGAATCGTTACCTAAAGGCTTCCAAACCTACCTGGGCGAGAACGGAACTTCACTGTCTGGTGGGCAAAGGCAACGCATCGCCATCGCAAGGGCATTATATCGCAATCCCGAGATCCTGATATTGGACGAAGCTACGTCTTCACTTGATTCTGTGTCTGAAAAATATGTGCAAAAGATGATCGAAATGCTAAAAGAGGATCAAAAAACAGTCATCGTTATTACACATCGTTCAAGCACTTTAAATAATGCAGATAATATTATTGTATTGGATAAAGGCGTAGTTGTGGAGCAAGGCAGCCATAAAAAATTAAATTACAGTTTGAGCTAAAAGCCGAAGGCTTAAAGCGAAAAGCTTAATGCTGAAAAGACGCGTCATTGCGAGGTACGAAGCAATCTATATGCTATACAGAGTGACTCTGCTAATCGGGGATTGCTTCGTACCTCGCAATGACGCGTTTTCTATAAAACAACAAAAGCGAGGTATGCCTCGCTTTTGTTGTTTAGCCCTTATCCTCCCGGATATCTGCGCTTTAGTAAAGCATAAAATTTTTCGGCGGTAGCGGGCTTGCTTTCCCAATTGTTTTTTACAACGTAGTTGGTTTTCAAAAAGCGTTCTGCTTCATCAAACGTATTAAAGCGATTCACTATTTCAACAGCTTCGCTGTAGGCCAGACTGTAACCATTAAACAGATCTTTAATATAAAGCAGTTTATCATTCAGGTTGATAGCCGATTTCAGATCGGTAATAGGCAAAACAGTCGCTGGTGACGCGGCAACAGCTCCTTTATCTTTTTCGGCTTTTAATGCCGATATTTTTTGATTAATAGTAAGTACTTTATCGTCGGTCGCCACTTTACCGTCATCGGGATGATCAATAGCCTCAGGACTAGGTTGATCATCCGCGGCTACAGGTGGTAATTGTTCAGTGAGTTCTTCCTGTTCAAAATGATCTTCTTCATCTTCCCATTCAGCAGTATGATCAATCTCCAGTTCTTCTTTTACAGGTTCTGGTTCATGTCGCTCAAGCGAATAGGTGTCGCCTGTATCTTCGGTCTTTAGTTCAATTTGCGGAACAGGCTGCTCCTCCTGTGCAGGTATGATCTCTGGTTCCGGTTCTGTCTTAACCGGGTTATAAGGTGGTTGAACGGGTGGAATAGCGGCTTGGGTTAGCTCCAGCTTGCTTTCGGCAGCAGGCTTTTGTTGTACAACAGGTTCAAAATAGCGTTGCTCATGTATAGGCTCCGTTTTTTTTTCAATGGGCGCCGGTGGGGGTAACGCAATAGGCTTACTTATTTCTATTACCGGTTCCGGCTTTTCGGTAATGAGCGCTGGTGTGGCCGGGTTGGCACGTTCATGCAGCCGGCGTAATATCTCGGCATGATCTTTTAAAAAATGGGCGTTGGCAACAAACAGCTCCAGTTCGAGCTCGTTCAGTTCACTGCTTTCTGCTTCAAGGTAATTATATTGGTCATTAAGCTCTTTTAAAATACCACCTATCTTTTTAAATACATCCAGTTGCTTCATGGCTTCAATCTTAGAAAAATGCTTACCAAAAATAGGATTAAATTCTGATATTTGCCCTCCACTAATAGTCAGAATGGTATTTAACGAGGAAATTTTTAAACGTAAAAGTGAATTAGGCGGCAGTATTGAAGTGATCTGCGGATCGATGTTCTCGGGCAAAACCGAAGAACTGATCAGGAGGCTTAACCGTGCCCGTATCGCGAAGCTGAAAATAGAGATATTTAGCCCAAAAGCTGATACGCGTTTTGTTGAAGATGCTCTGGTATCTCACAATGCCAATTCCATTCCCTCTACGCCGGTTGACAGTGCTTCGGCTATATTATTACTGAGCAGCGATGTTCATGTTGTTGGTGTGGACGAGGCCCAGTTTTTTGATGATGAACTGCCCGAGGTTTGCAATATATTAGCCAACAAAGGTATACGTGTAATAGTTGCAGGTCTGGATATGGATTTTAAGGGCCGCCCGTTTGGCCCGATGCCAGCTATTATGGCCATTGCCGAGTCAGTTACCAAATTGCACGCCGTATGTGTAAGGTGTGGAAACCCGGCGCTTTATTCTTATCGTTTGGTACCAGACGAAGCCAGGATACTCCTGGGTGAACAAGAAAGCTATGAACCCCGCTGCCGTATTTGCTACCATAGCTAACGCAGAAATATTTTTTTTGTATAAAACCCTCTTTTTCAAAACAAAAGGTAGCATGCCATGTGTTAATGCTTTGGTAAAGCATAGTGTGTTTATAATTAATTTTTTTAATTATAATTAAAGCATGGTATTGCATTCATTCTTAAGTTAAGGGTTTTATGGCAAAAAAAATCTTAGTGATCGAAGACGATAAAGACATCAGAGATACCATTGTGTACGTGCTGGAAGAGGAGGGTTATGAAGTGATAGCTTCAGATAATGCCAGGATCCTGAAAAAAGTGCAGGACCTGAAACCTGATCTGATACTGCTTGATAACTGGTTAACCGATTGGATGAGTGATTTAAGCGGGCAACAGTTGAGCAAGGCATTAAAAAATGATCCTGCTACTAACCATATCCCGGTGATCCTTATCTCGGCTGTAAATAATTTAAAGGAAATTGCTAAAGCCGGGGAAGCCGATGGCTACATCAAAAAACCATTTGATCTCACTGAATTGATTGAGGTGGTAAAGAACCACATCCAGATAGACCTATAAAGAATCAAGAATTAAGATAGTAATAATGAACGGCCTTTCAACATGTTTTGAAAGGCCGTTTTTATGGGTTATAACCTCATGCCAAGCCCAACATTAAATGTGTGTCCATCGGCAGGTAAAATTCCGGGACCGGGATACATGTTGATACGGTGGGTAAAATATTTGGCGTTAAACAGATTATTAACGTTTGCATTGAGATGGTAATTTTATTCGTAATTTATCAAAGGGCACAATTGGTGTAATTAACACACTAAGCGCCTGCTTAAAACGCTTAAGGTAAGGATACATGGGGGCGTTATAAAGCAGTTTGGAGTGGTTGTTTTTTAAACCTCAAACCAGTAAAAAAACTTAATTGCCTTATTTATAGTTAATTGTTGATTATTAACCGTATCTTTACTTAATTAAATAAAAATATAATGCAAGGAACAGTAAAATTTTTCAATGAAAGCAAAGGTTTTGGATTTATTACACCAAGTAATGGTGGTGCCGAAGTTTTTGTACATGCCTCAGGCCTTATTGACACTATCCGTGAAAACGACAGTGTTACCTACGATGTAGAACAAGGTAAAAAAGGCTTAAATGCGGTAAATGTAAAAGTAGGTTAAATAACTATTATTATAATCGTACAAGCATCTGCACATTGTGTGGATGCTTTTTTTTGTGCCCTATAATTGGTATCAACAAAAAAAAGCGGATAGTTTTGGCTATCCGCTTTCTTATTCGTGGGCTAATGCCCGGTAATTACTTAGTTCAAATACGATTGTAAAAGATTTGATTTGGAGTTATGACGCAAACGCATCAAAGCTTTATCTTTTAACTGGCGTACCCGTTCGCGGGTAAGATTAAATTTCTCACCTATTTCTTCTAACGAGTGAGGGGCATAGCCACCCAAACCAAAGAATAAAATAATAACCTCACGGTCGCGCTCGGCAAGTATGCTTAATGAACGTTTGATCTCTTGTGAAAGAGAATCCATCATCAGTTCGGTATCAGTCGCGGCATCAGTGCTTTGCAATACGTCAAGCAGGGTGTTTTCTTCACCTTGAATAAACGGAGCATCCATAGATATCTGACGGCCAGCATTACTCAGTGAGTCGGCAATTTTATCAACAGATACTTCCAGGTCTTCAGCCAGTTCCTCAGGTGTTGGCTGCCTTTCAAATTCTTGCTCTAATTTCGAAGCCGCTTTATGAATCTTACTTAATGAACCAATTTGGTTTAAAGGTAAGCGCACAATGCGTGATTGCTCCGCAACAGCCGATAATATAGACTGACGGATCCACCACACAGCGTATGAAATAAATTTAAAGCCCTTGGTTTCGTCAAAACGTTTAGCCGCTTTAATTAAACCTAAGTTTCCTTCGTTTATAAGGTCGCCTAAGGTAAGGCCCTGATTTTGGTACTGTTTTGCCACTGATACTACAAAGCGAAGGTTAGTTTTTGTTAACCTTTCTAATGCAGCCTGGTCGCCCTCACGGATCTTCTGCGCCAGGATCACTTCTTCCTGTGCACTAATTAAATCTACCTTGCCTATTTCATGCAGATACTTTTCAAGCGACTGAGACTCGCGGTTGGTAATGGATTGGGATATTTTAAGTTGTCTCATTTTTTTGAATAGATTTTTTTCAAGCTAATAAACAGTCCGATAAGATTTTGTCTGGTTAAACTTAACCAGCCGATATTAAAAAATAAATTAAATTAAACTTTGCTTCTGTAAATTTTACTATACCCGGGATAGTTACGAGGGTTGGCTAATGCTGTTATTGCAGTACGAAGCGTGGTGTTAGTAACCAATAAATGTTTAATCAAATGTATGATCTCTTAAATGGATGCACAAAGATACTCAATTAAATGCTATTATTGTGTCAAAATTACATGACGCAAGGATGTAATAACGGTTTATTATGTTCTTTTTTTAATTTAGTTGGTTATTTCGGCGTTTGTCTCCTCTTTTTTCGCCCGGTTCTTGTTCCACTTTATCTTAATCTTGCCATCATCACCGTCTGTAGCTAATATATGTAAAACAATGCCACGCATGCGTTTTTTATTTCGTTCAGTTTGATCAACTATAGTCGAATCCTTTTTAGGATTACGGAGTGGTATATCAAGCGCTATGTTAGTACCTCTTGATAAAGAATACACGCCGGCCACATCCATATTTAATACGCTTGAGTTAATTTGCATAGGGCTTATGGTAATTTTATCGCCGTTGATGTCAAATTTGCCTTTCAGGTTTGAAAAAGTGATGTTCTTCAGATCGCGAAACGGGAACGCGAATTTCCCTACACTTGTTATCGGGCTAAAGTTAATCAGTGCCCCTTTTTGCAGGTCAATGGTTGCCGTGCCGTTTATAGAGCGGGGTACGATGTTGCCTTCATTATTGATACTACCAGTGATATGCGCTTGTGCCGATAAAAACCCCCTTAAGTTTTTTGACGAAAAACTCTGCAAGCCAAAATCATTAAACGAATAAAAGAAATTACTCACATTTACATTATCAACCTGGGTATTGAGCAAGAAGTTGTTCACCTTACCATTTTGAACGATATTACCGGCCAGTTTTAATGATCCGCCTGCATGTTTAACGCTTACATTCTGAACTTTTATCGTATTATCAGCCAGTAACAGATCGGCAGTGGCATCGGTAGCTAAAAACTTTTTATAATAAACTTTGGCAACGCGCAGATGCAATTCGGCCCGGCCTTTATCAAAGGCTGTGTTTAGTTTGTTATTTAAATTTACTTTGGTATTTTTTGTTTTAGCAGGTGCCTCACTTTGCCGGGCATTTAAAAAGCCTAAAAATTCTGCTATATGTAGCTGCGGACTTGTTATTTGCCATACGATCAGTATTTTCTCAGGGGCGGTGTAGTACAGATTTAAAAAATTACTCACCTTTCCTTGCATATTTACCACACTATTACCAGTTTGCAAGCGGATATTATTCATATACAAATCGTTCTTATAAAATCTTAGTGCAATACCCGTATTTTTAAAATGAAGGTTACGCGGTAAATAACTTACGTCGGCATTTTTGATGTTAACTACACCATCCAGCAAAGGCTTGTTTAACTCGTAATTTACCAGGTCGGCTTTGTAAACCATGGTAATATCAGCAGTACCTTTTGTAAACTTAAGGCTCTGTTCGCCAATAACAGGGTTAAGCTTTTCCACTTCAAATTTTGATCTGAACACACCCGTAGCAACCGGCGTACTCAGGTTATTGATAAAGGCGGTATCAACGGTAAAGGGCAAGCCTTTATAATCGCCATTAAAATGATACAATTTGATAATAGAATTTTCATCATTTAAGCCTTTACCATTGATATAATTGTTGCTGAACACCCCATTGAAACTACAGTTATTAATACGACCACCAGGGGTTGTTAATGTATTATCCTTTACTTTACAGGTAACAAAGATCAACGGATCACCGGCGCCAAAACTGCCTTTCAGGTCGGCGGTTACAGTAATGGGGGCATCCAGATCAAACATCCGGAGACTTTTGGTGATATTAGCTGCCAGCAGATTTGACGCGCTTTTCCAAAGGATATGGTCGTCGGCAATGTTTAGTGTAAAGTTAACCGGGGCTTTGGCTAAGTTAAACTGACCGCCAATGGTAAAGGTATCATCGCCAATTCCCAATTTGTTAGGCGCCACGGTGATCAACTTGTTTTTGTTATCATAGCTAATATCAAAAGGTCCGTTAAGCAGTTTATCTTTTATAAAGCTTCCTTTTTTAGTGTTGAACGAGAAGCTTTTTACCAGTGTTTTTAATTGCAAATTAGCTTTCCAACCAGTAGTGGGGTAATCCATTTTGCCATCAATATCCTGCACCTCGAACTGAAATAATTTAGATGCCTTGCGGTCGTCCACAACAAAATTAACGTTGTTTAATGCAAAGCGTTTTATCTGGGTTGATGAACTGCTTTTTTCTTTAGTTAGTTTGCTTTCCTGGTGTTTGCTTTTAAAAACAGCCGTATTGCTATAGCCGGTGCTATCCGTAAATAGATCGATATTGGCATTGCTGATCTCTATTTTATTAATATTAACTGTGCCTTTAAGTAAAGCGCTGGCATCTACAGAAACATAAATGTCTTTCGCGCTCAGCAAGGTATGGTGATGATTGGCCCAAAGTTTATCCTTTAGGGTAACATTCTTTAACGCTAACGATACACCCGGGAAGCCCTTAAAAAAAGTAGGATCGAGCCCACCTATGGTAAGGGTACCGTTCAGGTTTTTGTTAAGCTCGGTAGTAATGAGGTTGAGCACTTTTTGCTTATTGTAAACAACATAAATAGTAATAGCTATAAAGGCCACTATAACTAATGCTACAATACCGCTCAATACTTTTAATGTTGTTTTAACCCAATGAGGCATATTTGTTAATTTATCAATAAAGGGTTAAATAACCTAATTGTTTGTTTATAAAGCTACTGGTTGTGAAATGTCTGCTCTTTTTTACAAAGCTTACCAAATAGCTTGTAACAAAATTTAGGCTGAAATATCTTAACAGGATACGCAGCTAAATGAAAATACGACACCTTTTAACCGTTATAGCAATTGTACTTATTTTTGAATTGCCAACCTCTGCCCAGATAAAACAGCTCAATGAATTGGTATACACCAAACAATATACATTATTAGAGCGGGCTTTAGCTACAACACATATATCGACGAATGACAAGATACTTTATAAAGCGTTTTTAACCAACGCGTTTAATCAACCCGAAGCTTCCAATTTGCTCCTTAAAAAAATATTTGCTGGTAAAATAGCGGCAGGTGATAGTAAACTACAGTTTTATTTGCATCGTATTGCTTATGACAACTATGTTAAATTGAATAATTACAAGGCCGCCCACATGGCCTCTGAACAATTGGTTAAATATTACAGCGCTTGGTTTAGCGCAAGCGAACTAACTGATCAGCAGGAGGAAAACAAAATATGGGCCGCACTTGCCACTGCCCCTGCTCAACAGGCGCACAAACAGGCGTCATCAGTCATCCCGATAAAAAAAGATATGGCCGGTTTGTGGAATATCCCGGTGCAACAGCAGGGTAGCAGTTATCTGTTTGTTTTTGATACAGGCGCCAATATATCAACCATAAGTGCCAGCTATGCCCAGAAACTGCATCTGGATGTGGTTAAAAACTCCCAGGTGAGCATCGAGGGCGGTATGAATGGCGTAAGCACCAAAGTGAATCTTGGTATAGCCACGCAGCTCAACATGGGTAATGTGCAGATCAATAATGCCTTATTCCTGATATTCCCGGATAGCGCATTAAGTTTTGCGGGCGGGGCTTACAAAATAAATGGTATTATCGGCTTACCCATTATTAAAGCGCTTGAGGAAATAACGATTGGTAAAGATGCCATGCAAATACCTTTGATAGTAGATAGAAAAACTATCCCGCATAACCTGGCACTCGATCTGCTGCAGCCTGTAATTTATATGGAGTACCAGGGTAAATCACTGCCTTTTACTTTTGATACAGGCGCGCAGGTAACTTTATTTAGCGATAATTTTTATAAACAATTCAAGCCCCATTTGGATAGCATCGCCAAAAAAGATAGTCTGCACATGGGGGGCGCTGGTGGCTCGAGGCGAATGAAAACACTCAAAGTACCGCAGTTAATTTTTACTGTTGATCATAAACAAGTGCTGTTTAATAACACGCAGGTAAACGTTGAAGAAACACAGGTGAGCGACAAATATTATTACGGCAACATGGGGCAGGATATGTTTGCGCAGTTTACCAGCATGACCATCAACTTTGTTAACTCGTCCGTTTCATTTGGTAACCGGAAAAAGCAGGCAAAATAATTATTTACTGTTGATCAGCTTCAAAGCCTCCTGTATGTAATGAAAGCCCTGGTCGGAATAGGGTAGAGTTAATGCAAACTGGTGTCCCTGCGCATCCATTTTTAATAATGATTTTTTAAGGATATTGATCACCTTTTCGGCCTCGTATTTAGGATGAAAATCCTCGTACTGAAATTGCAGAAAAACCAGGCAAAGGGCATTTTCCATAGTTTGTACATCGTGGTCAACCTTGATTTTTTGCTTGAGCAATATCTGCCGCACCCTGGCAATTTGCTCAGGATCATAACCAACATTTTCCATAATAGCAGCCGTTTTTTCGGCGTGGTATTGGGCCAGATCCTTACGCCATTTTAAATAGGCTTCCCGGCCTTCGGGATAGGTATTGCGCGGTATTTCCCAACGACCGATATGCTGACTCCGGGAGGCAAGTAACAATTCTTCGCTGGCATTAGGATCTAGTTTATTCACCCAGTTGTACAGTTCAATGGCCAAAAAATACTCCTGCGGATAGCTTATATTTTCCCAGGTAAAAGTGTTGGGGTCTTTTTGATTATAGGCATCAAATTGCTCAAAGGCGGCATTTAGTTTATTCATGGCTATCAATTATTTAACTGGAGTATTCTTTTAGCAACTGCCGGTAACGGTTCAGTACGCTTGATTTGGATATAAAACCAACAAATTTGTGCTGATCAACTACCGGTAGGTTCCAGCTATTGGTTTCATCAAATTTTTTGACAATTTCCCGCACATCGTCCCCGGCGTCGATAATAGCGGGAGGGGTAACCATTACTTTTTGTACGTTCAGTTCGTCATACAGATCCTTATTGAACATGACCGGTCTGATATCGTCCAGCAGAATGATACCTTCCAGTACGTGATCATCGTTAGTTACGGCGATAAAGTTTTTCTTACCCACACTAATAAGCTCAATCAATTCTGTGAATGACGCGTAGATGCTGATCTCCTGTACGTCATGGTCGATCAGGTCGGGCGTATGCAGCAGCAGGAGCAGGTTTTGATCGTGCTCTCGGGTAAATATCTTGCCCTCCTCGGCTAGTTGTTTTAAGTCGGGCGATATAGCAGAGAAACGTTTGGCGATCAGGAACGACACCACCGAAACGATCATCAGCGGCAGAAAAAGATCATATCCCGAGCTCGATTCCGCTATCAGGAATATAGCTGTCAATGGCGCATACAGTACCCCGCTCATTACCCCCGCCATTCCCACAATAACCATATTGGTTACGGGTACATTCGGGATCCCCATCTGGGTGCATACCACCGCGACAAAATAGCCCAAAGTGCCCCCTGCGAATAACGATGGTGCGAAATTACCGCCGTTGCCGCCGCCATAAATAGTAATAGAGGTGGCAAAGGCCTTGAGCAGGCAAATAAAGCCCAGGAACAGCAAAATAAACCACTCATGAAAAGTGAAATATTTAAAAAAGCTAACCGCCACTACCGACTCTATCTTCCCCGTGGCCAGCACTTTAATGGTCGAATAACCTTCTCCAAAGAGGGGCGGAAACAGTACACAGAGTACCGAAAGCAGTACCCCGGCTATGATGGCTTTTTGCAGTCTGCTCCTTTTTAAATGTTTAAATTGATGCTCCACCCATTGCGATATCACCACAAAGTAGCGGGCATACAAACCGCAGGCTATACCCAGTACAATATAGAACGGTATGTTTTTATAGTTAAAAGCCTGTCTCGATGTAAACTGAAATAAGGCCTCCTCGTTTAAAATGATTCTGGATACCAAACTGCCACAAACGGCTGCCACAACCAGGGGTATAAAATCGGTAAAAACCACACCGGTAAGCAATATTTCAAAGGCGAACATCATACCAGCTATGGGGGCGTTGAAGGCCGAGGCTATACCCGCTGTAGCGCCAGCGGCTAGTAGTAAGGTACGGTCTTTATAGTCCAGCTTGTAGGTTTTGGCAAAGTTGGAACCAATGGCCGAACCCGTTACCGCGATAGGGCTTTCCAGGCCTGCAGAACCACCCAAACCTACGGTAATGGCGCTTTGCACTATCTGGGAGTACATTTTTACCGGTGATACCAGGCTGGAGTTCTGGGCAATTTCATATAGTATGGCCGGAATGCCTTTCCTGTCGTTGCCCCGGTAAATGTATAGTACCACTAGGGTGGTAAGTACAATACCCAGCAGGGGAAATACCACATAAAAAACGATCTGCTGCTCAAACTGAAATTTGGAAGTGATGAGGTAGTGGATATAATGCACCAGCATTTTTAAAACTACCCCCGCCAAACCCGCTGTACAACCCACCAATATACCCGATAGGATCAGGAAATGACTGTGCGAAAGATTGTTGCGAACCCAAAGCAATATGATCTCATAACTCCTGACCTTTTGAACACTGTTGGCCCTGAAATCGCGCTGAAACTTAAAAAAGTTATGAAACCGCCTTAATTTACTGTACTTACTCAATGAAAACCTCCCGGCTGCAATTTAGGTATAAATTTGGAGCGGGTGTTAAGATATTCGAATCTGGAAAATCTGTCCGCCAGGTACGTTGCTCAAAAACTTTTTAAACCTTAAATTTTAACACTTTTTTGGCCGAAATGGGATGAAAATCGCCCGGAAACTGCTCGAAAAACCCCCATTTTAACACTTTTTAACAAATTTTAACACGGTTTTGAGCAGTTTTTAAAACTTTAAAAAGTATTAATCTATTGATTGTCAAATAACTAGATGTAAAATGGTCTGTTTTTGACCTGTTTGAGGGCTTAACAAAACAGCCCGGTTTTCCTTTTCGTGGGAAAACCGGGCTGCTGTATATGTAAATATACGAAAAAATTGTGAAGAATTCCCCGATCTACGCCATGCCGAACTTGTTTCGGCATCCCATGAGCAAGGTGTACAACATGGCGGTTAACCTGTCCTGAGGGATCCTGAAACAAGTTCAGGATGACAGAACCCGCTACTTCTTCCGTCCCAAAGTCATTTCTTTCAAAGTGTCCTCATTGAGGAGTTTGAAGCTTTTGCCGTCAAGCTTGATGAGTTTGTTTTGTATAAACTCCTGCGTTACCTTAAAAAAGGTCTCATACACCACGCTGGCGTAGGAGGAGATATCCTGCCGGGTGAGTTCGATATCTACGTATCCGTTTTCATTTAAGCCAAACTGGTTACGAAGGGATAACAAAGCCTGCGCGATGCGTTCCTTGACCGGCATATGTGCCAGGTTGCGCATCCGCTTTTCCGACTCCTGCAGCTCATTGGCAAAAAACTTCATGAGTTTGTACGTAAGCTGACTGTTTACATTTAATGACGACTCAAAGAAATCCATGTTAACGTAACACACAATCCCTGGTACAACGGCCGTTGCCGATATGGGATAGGTTGATGTATCACCCAAACCTAAATGCCCCAGTATATCCCCCTGTTTGGCAAAGCGAAGGATCAGGTCCTTTTCCTGGTCCCATTGTTTATGAACTTTTACTACGCCTTTATACATAAAGTAGATGCCGGTTACGTCATCGCCCTCCTTAAAAAGCTGCTGCCCTTTTTTTAGGGTGATATTCTGTTTGTGGGCACCAATGGCAGGTAGCCAGTCTTTAAGGCTGTTGCGGCACAAAAAACAGGTATTCAGATCGCAGGTATAGGGGGCTTTTGTCATAAATGTTGCGTATGCAATAATAAATATTTAATTGTTAGCCTCACCACCCGCAGTCGACACAAACACGTCATTGCGAGGAACGAAGCAATCCCCGACTTGCAGAGCCGCTCTGTATAGCATAGAGATTGCTTCGTTCCTCGCAATGACGTGGATTCTGTAATTTGGTATTAATGACTGTTGTTTATTGTTAAAATAATATAAATTATATAAAAATTTAAATTAATGTTTTATTTATATTGTTTATACAATATTACAAACTAAAACCTTAATTTTGTACCCCGAAAAGCTGGTCTTAACAATCCACAGCCGGCATCATAAAATGGAACCATTAAAAAAAGCTGCAAGCAAAGCCGGGATACCCATATCGCCCGCATTAAATTATATCGAGAACTCATCCAATTCCGCAAACGGTATTATCCAAAAAAAACGACTGCTGTTTATTTCGTGCTTATCGGTAGCGGTGGCAGTAGCTATCAGTCTTATCGCCAAAGTGTTGATCTATTTGATTAACCTGGTTACCAATATTTCTTTTTATGGATCGTTCAGTTTAGGTTTTCACTCACCGGCGGGTAACCATCTGGGGCCATGGGTTATTGTTATACCGGCTATTGGCGGTATATTGGTGGGTATTATGGCTTTTTATGGTTCAAAGGCTATTCGGGGGCATGGGATCCCCGAGGCTATGGAGCAAATATTGGTTAACGAAAGTAATATCAACCCGGCTATTACTTTTTTAAAACCCATATCATCGGCTATTGCCATAGGTACCGGCGGACCGTTTGGCGCAGAAGGACCTATTATAGCCACGGGTGGCGCCTTAGGCTCGACCCTGGGTCAACTCTTCCGGATAACTGCCAATGAACGTAAAATTATTTTGGCGGCAGGGGCTACGGCTGGCATGTCGGCTATATTTGGTACGCCCATAGCGGCAGTTTTTTTGGCTATTGAGTTGTTGCTGTTTGAGTTTTCGCCGAAGGCTATACTGCCCGTGGCTTTAGCCTGTATCACCGGTGCGGCGGGCCACCATTTGCTGTTTGAATCGGGTCCTGTATTTCCCATGCCCGATCTGCCAACGCCGTCAAACCCGGCCTTGGCTATTTACAGCTTTATGGGTATCGTCATAGGCTTTTTATCATTGGGTATCACCAAAATAGTATATGTTATTGAAGATAATTTTGAAAAGCTACCTATTCACTGGATCTGGTGGCCGGCCATTGGCGGTCTGGCTGTAGGCATCATTGGTTTCTTTGCGCCGCATACGCTGGGTGTGGGTTATGATAACATCACCGGTTTGCTATCGGGCAAATGGCCGCTGATCATTATCTGCAACCTATTGTTCCTCAAATTTTTATCCTGGGCCATCGCGCTGGGTAGCGGTACATCTGGCGGTACCCTGGCACCTTTACTCACCATGGGCGGTGCGGCCGGTGCGCTTATAGGTACGCTTATTTTATTGATGTTCCCTAACTCGGGCATCAGTATCCCTATGGCCGCGCTGATCGGTATGTCGGCCATGTTCGCGGGAGCTTCAAGGGCCTATTTAACCAGTATCACCTTCGCGTTGGAGGCCACTATGCAATCACACGCGCTGTTGCCTTTGCTGGGCGCATGTACCGCGGCCTACATGGTTTCGTTTTTCCTGATGGAAAACACCATCATGACCGAAAAGATAGCCCGTCGTGGTATTTTTACGCCAGATTCTTTTGAACCCGATCTGCTGCAAAAAATGGTGGTTTCGCAGGTGATCAGTGATGAAGCAACGGTCATCAATCTTAACAATAACATTGCTGATGTACGTGCCTGGGCAAGCACCAATAATATCCACGATAATTACCTCATTGTAGTGAATAACGATGGCGAATTTAACGGTACGTTAAAGCTAACGGACATTTACAGCCGTGATCTTGACCCAACTTCGCCATTACGGGATCTTCTTAAAAAGGAGGCCTGGGTTTCTGTTAAAAGTACCGATACACTGCGATATGCCATGGAAATGATGTCAAAAACTGATGTGGAAGTGTTACCGGTACTATCACCCGGCGATCAGCAGGTTACCGGCATATTATCCTACCGGGATATCATCTCGGCCTTTAAAATAGAAGCCGATAAAACGCAGCAGCCCTATGTGAAAATATCTCTGAAGCGGCAACGGATGAAAATGCTGGTGAAAGGGAGAAAAACCTCACCCAGCCCTCTCCAAAGGAGAGGGCTTTAAGAACTTTTCTTAAAGTCTCCCCCTCGGGGGAGATTTAGAGGGGGTGTATCGTCAACAAAAACTCCCGTAACACCACCGCATGATTTTGCTGTTCGTCATGAACGGAGTAGAGCAGGGTAACCGTGTCGTGCGTTTTTATCAGTTCAACCAATTCGTTAATCGCTTCTTTTGATTGTCGCAGTTCGGCGATGTAGTTGTGCTGAAATTCGGCCCAGTTTTGCGGGTTGGCGTGATATTGTTTGCGTAATTCGGTTGATGGGGCTATATCCTTCATCCAGCGGTCAATTTGTGCCCGCTCTTTGGTTACACCTCGGGGCCACAGGCGGTCGACCAGTATGCGCAGGCCATCTGCTTTGTCGGCTGGGTTGTATATTCGTTTTAAGTTGAGAATCAAGAGACAAGAATCAAGAGTTAAGAAAATATCCAACAATTTAGGAAATATTTGGTCCTAAATAATCATATTCCTTTTTTCTTGATTCTTAACTCTTGATTCTCAACTCTTGATTCTTAACTCTTGATTCTCGACTCTCTCTCTTACTCTTCCGTTTTATATTCCTCTATCTCCTTCAAAAACTCCATAGCTTTGATGATCTTTTTGCCGCCAAAACTTTCAATAAACTTTTTGACCCATTTACGATGGATGTTTTTATAAGTTAAAGTATTGAATAAATAGACAGACAGTATAGTAAATAAAGTAACTACAGTGAGGTTGATAGCCCAGAATGTTGTTCCGCCGTGATCAACCAATTGCTGACTATACCAAAATGTGCACCAAAAAGGGGTTTGCAGTATCATTATCCGGCCTACCATATTCAATGAGCTTTGTATAGCGGCCAGTTTTTCCTGTGTGCGGGTGATGGTATCAGTAATGCTCACACGCTCTAACATAGCCAGATGCCTGATATAAGCGGCCACAGCAAAAATATTGAACAGGGCGATAAGACCGATGGAGATAGCGAAATAGATATTGTTTAAACTGTTGATCACCAGAAAGCCCAGAAAAACGGTGAATAATATACCAACCACCACCCCAAAAACCTGGTTACGGCGAAACGAGTTGATATGGTCCTCGATTTTTTTGGTTTGCATTTCCCTGATGATCTTATAATTGAGCTGCAGGGATCTTTCCAGCTTCTGATCGTAATCGCGCCACATTTGTTTTATCATTGACTCTTCCATGGTATTAAGCGTTAATTTTTGAAAATTTTTGTTTTAATTGTTCTTTAATGCGGTTAGTCTTCGTGCGCACGTTGGCTTCAGACAAACCCAGTATTTCGGCTATTTCTTTGCCGCTCTTTTCCTCCAGGTAAAGCAGCATCAGGGCCCTGTCCAGTTCTTTCAGCTCGTTAATAAACTGTTGCAGGAGGTTGATTTGTGCTTCTGGCGATGACTCTGTTTCTTCGCTAAAATCCATCATACTTTCAGACAGCGGGACGATCACATCGTTCTTCTTTTTTTCTTTCCGATAGGAGCTGATGGCCACATTGAGTGCCACACGGTACATCCAGGTAGATAATTTGCTGCGGTCATCAAAACTGGGAAAGGCCCGCCAAAGCTGGAAAATGATTTCCTGCACCAGATCCTTTTTATCATTCTCATCCTTCTTGAACGAATTAGCGATCTTGTAAATGATCCCCTTGTTCTGCTCAATTACGGTTAAGAATATTTCCTCTTGTTGATTACTCATCGAATATCTACGCTGATTGTGTTTTACCAATTATTCGCACAGGGGAGCGAAATGTTACAGTTTTTGCCATTTTTTTCTAAAGAGGGTGTCATGCTCCGTCGAAGCATGGTGGGCAGGCCTCTGCGCTCGACCCTTCGACGGGCTCAGGGTGACACCCACCCTCATGTCATTGCGAGGAGGAACGACGACGCAATCTCATCGCGTTCAATATGCAAGTGAGGAGATTGCCGCACTGCGCTCGCAATGACATACTCTTTGTAAATAATGGGGTTCATATCTTACGTAATACGTCATTGTATCTTCAAAGCCCATGGATTTTAATTCTCAGGGTAATACCCCTGTATAAATCTATCAGTTTTTTCCTTGTCTTGATTCTTGACTCTTGGTTCTTGTTTCTCGTTCCCGATTTTTTTCTAAACCAGAGTCAGGGTAAAGTTCATGGGGCGTGTCATAGCTCCAAATACACGATAAATATTATAGACATGAACTTTTACTCTTACAATGACAGCCTCTTATTAACTATTTTAAAAATATGGACATTTTTTTTAATAGTATTTGTAGGCACCAATGCCCAGGCCCAGGATCACGACCGTGCCCGCACTAACGTTGGTTTGGTTTATCCGCTCAGCAGCAACTGGACAAATGCAGCCCGTGATACCAATAGTTTTTCGCTAAACCTGATCGCCGGGGTATCAGCTGCCGAGCGTGGGGTTACCATCGCAGGTTTCTCCAATATTATTCACAATGACGCGCGTGGTTTCCAGATAGCCGGGTTTTCAAATCACGTAGGGAAAAATGCCGATGGTACCATGGTAGCCGGTTTTCTAAACACATATGGCGGTGGGCACGGAGTGGCGATTGCCGGTTTTGCCAATATAGCGGCTAACAGCAGCGGTGCCCAGATAGCCGGTTTCCTGAACAAGGGTGGTAATGTTTCAACCCTGCAGCTGGCCGGCTTTATGAATATAGCCCGCGACAATAAAGGCACGCAGATAGCCGGTTTTATGAACGTAGCTAAAAAATCCAAAGGTACCCAAATAGGCTTTATCAACATTGCCGATAGCGCCGGTACACAAATAGGTATCATCAACATCGCCAAAAACGGCGAAAAAAGCCTGGGGGCCACTATCGACGAAAATCAAACTGCACTGTTAACCTTCCGCTCTGGTGGTAAAGTGTTTTACGGTATTGTGGGTATTGGTTACAATTTCAAGAATAAAAAGCAAAAGTATGCCTACGAGGCCGGTTTTGGCGCGCATGTGTTAACCATCCAGTCGTTTAGTCTGAATACAGAACTGGTGAACGGTGGACTGGAAAGCTTTAAGGGCGACGAGTATTGGAAATCAACATTCAGGCTGATGCCATCATTCCGGATAGCGAACAAGGTGGAGATCTTCGCCGGGCCATCTATCAATTATGTGAATACCAACACCGAAGAAGGGCGTAAGATGACCACCAAATATATCAACAGCTGGACACGCCATGACGGCCGCGACCTGCACGGATTTTATGTCGGTTATACCGCAGGTGTACAGGTGGCATTGTAGATGTTACACAAAGAGGGGTGTCACCCTGAGCTCCGTCGAAGGGTAGAGCGCAGAGGCCTGCCCACCATGCTTCGACGGAGCTCAGCATGACACCCTGTTTTTAGTATAAAACAAATTTTTTCAAAACACAGTCAGGGTAAAGTTTACCGGGCGTGTCATACTACCAAATAACAGATAATAATTCAATAAAAATGATCACAAACAAAAACCAAAAAATGAAAGCAGTTAAATTATTTGCAACCGCAGCTATCCTGGTTACTTTAGGGATAGGTTCGGCAAAAGCACAGTCGTCGCCAGATCTTGAATTTGGTATCAAGGCAGGTGTTAACTTTTCTACCTTAAAAACGGGCCTGAGTGCTATTAATGATAAATCGGGGAAAATAGGTTTTAACGCCGGTATATTTGCCAGGGCCGGACAAACCTTGTACTTTCAACCGGAGCTAAACTATGTAACCTTCAGCGATAAATACCGTTTTAATTCAAACTCGTACGAAGCTAAGTTCAGGCAATTGAACGTACCTTTAATGGTAGGCTACAAGATTGTGAATACTGCCGATCTGAATTTCAGGGTATCAGCCGGTCCGGATCTGTATTATAACCTTAAAACACCAATTGCTCCGGAAGGCTTTAAATACAAAAAAGTTAGCGCCGGGGGTGTTCTTGATGCAGGTGTTGATATAGGCAGCTTAACTTTTGACGCCCGCTACAGTTTAGGTTTAAGCAAGGTGAATAAGGAGCTTGGCCAAAAGGCCAATATCTTTAGCCTGGGAGTTGGCTTTAAATTTCAATAACATAATTAGAGTCAGGAGTTAAGAATCAAGAGTCAGGATAAGCCAAAAGCAATTTGCTATTATTGTTTATCTTGACTCTTGATTCTTGACTCTTGGTTCTTGATAAATACCATAATGGATAATAAGGAGATGACAGCCGATCTGGTCAACGAAAATGAGGCCGTTTTTGAGCAGCTGTTCAAAAAACATTTTAGGGAACTCCATGCATATTCTTTCTCGTTATTGAAGGACTGGGATGTGGCGGAAGAGATTGTGCAATCGCTGTTCCTTAAACTCTGGGAAAAAAACGACTGGTCGCATATACAAACATCCATTAAATCGTACCTGTACAAATCGGTATACCATGAGAGTCTGAACTATATCAGGCGACAGAAAGTTCAATTAAAATATCAAACCTCAACAGCGTATGCCATGAAGAACGATACAGATGATGCGGCAGGCAAACTAAAAATGGGCGAACTGGAGCAGCATTTAAACAGAGCCCTGGGTAAACTGCCCGAAAAATGCCGGGCCATATTTCAGCTGAGCCGGTTCCAGGAATTAAAATACCAGGAAATAGCCACCCAGTTAGATATCTCTATAAAAACTGTAGAAACCCACATGGGCAAAGCGCTGCGGATATTAAGAAAAGAAATGAAAGAATTTTTACCACTTATTGCATTAATGTTATTTAATATGTTTAGATCATGAAACAGGATATGAGCGAAGATATACTGATCAAATATATTTTGGGAGAGGCAAGCACCCATGAAGGGCAGGAAATTGAGACCTGGAAGAGCGCTAATCACGCTAATGCCAAAAAATTTGAGGAGGTAAAAATTATCCTGGAAACCGGTAAGCAGCTGGCAGAGGTTAGTCCGCTGAGTGAGGCCGAGGCCTGGGAAAAATTTAAGGAAAAAAGAGCGACCGCCAGACAGGAGCCCGCCAAAGTAGTTTCGATAAACAGGAGTACTGACACTAACTGGCTGCGCATAGCCGCGGCCGCGATATTGGTAATAGGCGGCGGATGGATAGGTTATTACCTGTACCAGCAAAACGCCGCTACCCAGGTGGTGAACATTCAGGCCAATAACCAGGTGAGGGTTGATACCTTGCCCGATGGCTCGGTGGTGCATTTGAACAAAAACTCGGGTATCAGCTATGTGGGTACTTTTAAATCAAAACGTGAGATTACCCTTGCCGGCGAGGCATTTTTTGATGTGAAGCACAATGAGGCAGCCCCCTTTACCGTGCACGTGAATGATGTTACCATAAAAGATATAGGTACGGCCTTTAACGTAAAAAGCAAGCAGCGCAACACCGAGATTATTGTAGAGAGCGGAATTGTACAGGTAAGCCGGAGCAATAACGCGGTAAGATTAAGCCGAAACGAAATGGTAAGCATCAATTCCGATGATAAACAGCTGAAGGTTGAAAAAAGCACCGACGATCTGTATGGCTACTATAGAGAACCCGTATTTAACGCCGTTCATGTACCACTATCGCGTTTGGTTGAGGTATTGAACGAAGCTTACAGCGTGAATATCAGAATTGAGAATACGGCTCTGCGTAATATCCCTATCACTATCCCCATCAAATGGACCGATCCGTTGAGCAACGTATTGGAGGCTATAAAAGGCACAACCCCTGCTATGAATATCATAGAAGTAGGAAATAATGTCATTATCAGATAATAAAAGAGGCTGTATCATCAATCATGACCGGCCTCTTTTTCTTTGATCTATTCAGATATCCGGTGTTATAAATTGGGTTTACATGGTTTACACTTTTTATGGTTTGCATTATTTTAACTAATTGTAAAGCAAAGTGTTATGTATTTTTTTAATCATTTAATGGGTTTACAGTGTAAACCCAACTTTATACTTCGTCGGTTCAAGTGGTCACGCCTGAATAGACTGAAAATATAAAAAAGGGTGTCACCCTGAGCCCCGTCGAAGGGTAGAGCGCAGAGACCTGCCCACTATGCTTCGACGGGTAGCATGACAGCCGACTAAAAAAGCCAAAGCCCTGTGCGATTCCTTCCCTCGGGAAGGAGAGGAAGGAGTTTATGAAATAAGCTAATCATCGCGCGTAGAAACCCCTCCGCCGGTTCAAGCGTCCACGCTTGAACCCATACTTAAGTAAGCGTGGACGCTTACCTAAAATAATATCCAGGCGTGGACACCTGGATTGGCAAGACGCATAGTCGACTCACCCGGTCTACGCTTCGCTGGACCAAAGAGGGTTGAGAAAAAAGAAATGAAAATCCCCTCTATGCGCGAAGCGTAGAGAGGAGTGACGAGCGCAACGACGTCGGTGTATGTTTTTATATTATAAGTGTTCGGAAGGTCGTTGGTTCGGCTAAAGCCAGCAAATGATTCCATTATCCGTCCCATAAATGGGACGGCAATGAATAGAAGACGAAGTGATTTACCTTTCATTGCCGTTGGTTTTAACCAACGGATTTCAGCATGATCAACTACTGGCTTTAGCCCAAAAAACGGTCAATTTGATTGATGCCGTAGCCTCTTTTACCCCTATTCTTTTAACCGTAGAGACGCATCACATGCGTCTCTTTTTTATTACCAAACAAACTGTAAGCCGCCGGTTACACCGATACTTAAAGTAGTGATGTTATTATCTGTGCCGATATGTTTGCTCAGTTCCCATCCGTGTATTTGGGCATCGTCATTTGGGTCGGAGCCGGTGATATCGAAAGTTGGGCCAGCAAATAAACGTAGCAGCTTGTTCAGCTTATAGCCCGGTAATAGTTTAAAGGATTGGGTTTGATAAAATTTCTTTTTGGTATCAGTAATCAATTCGACCACATACTCACCGTTTAAGGAGAATTTGGAATGGTTGATGATATGCGCGCCAAAACCCAGGTCGAGCGCGTATTTGGACCACGCATCGCCAAATTTATAGCCAGCACCTATCAGGCCATACATGACCCTGCCGCCCGAGCGGAAATCAAGATGGGTGAACAGGTTTTCATCCGTACTGATGGCCAGGCTTTTTTCGCCGTTTTTGATAAAGTTGATGATGCCGATGGGATAGTCGCTGCTATCGGCTACGTTAAATAAAAACCCAAGCTGAAAGCCCTTTACCTTTTTTGCTACGTTGAAAAGACTTGCCATTTGTGAGCCCGTTTGCCCGGTCGACCAGTTGAAAAGCCCGGCAAACTGCACACCACTTGCTTGCTTACCGGTATTGAACAAGCCCGCTACCTGTACACCACCGGTAAAATTCTTTACGTTATTAAACAGCCCTGCCATTTGAAAGCCCTTTGCCTCCTGATCCAGGTTGGCTATACCGGCCACCTGCGCGCCTTTAAAATTATTGGTTCTGTTGCCTATACCGGCCACCTGCATGCCGCTTGAGTTGTTGAGCACATTGTTGTAAATCCCGGCTATTTCAAAACCGCTTAAGCTGCCGCCTACCACGTTAAATATCCCGGCCATCTGAAAACCGTTCACATCTTTGCGATTGATATTAAATATACCGGCTGCTTCAACCCCGTTAATACCGGCAGTATAGCCGCCCAGGAGATTATAGGAAACTTTGTCGATGATCTGGCTGTTATACATGCCATGTGTACTTAGGCCAGGTACCAGCGAAACCTGGTAAGGGCTTGTGGCAAAAAAGTTGCCCAGGTTCATGCCTTGCACCAGTTGTTTTGAGCTGATAAAGAACCGCGCAAAACGACTATGCTCCACACCGTTTCCCGAACCTTCGTCGGGGTAATATTTATAATTTTGGTTATTATGTTTAGAATCTACGTTAACTACCGGCAATATATAAAGGGCGGTGTCGCGGTATTCCTCCTTGCTTACACTTAAGGAGAGCGGGCCACCCGGGTTTTTAAGCCGGAGTTCAAAATAGCCTCTGTCGTTAGTTAAGGTTGCTACCAGTTGATTCTTTTCATAAACGCTGGCCTGTGGTATCCCTTTTTGCCCCGAAACATCATTTATATAACCTTTAACTATCGCCAGCTCCTTATCAACTTCGGCGGTGATATATAGTTTACCGGGCGCATGCCTTAACACAATGTATCCGGGTACTTCTTTAAACTCGTAGCTATCGCCCAGTAATTTATCCAGCAGGCTAAAAAGTGTTCCGCGGTAGCCCGCAACAGATACCATGCTATCGGCCGGGATGGTTTTGTTGTTGTAGGCAAAATAAAAATTGCCTTTACTGGCAATTTTATCCAGAACGCTGCCCATACGCTGCTGCTTGATCTCACCTATCGAGATCTCTTTCATCAGGTTGTTTTGCGCATAAAGTTGGGTGCAAAAAAGCGCGGGTATAAAAAGCGCCAGGCCGCGGGTGATTAGTTTTTGGTTAATGGTCATTAATTTATAGATGCTTTGTGTGTTATCATACACCTGTTTCATGAGCCGGGGTAGGGCAACATAAAGCATGGCGCATAGTATAACACGTTCAAGGGTTTTTACCCTTACACTGTTTTTAAATTATTTTAGAAGCTATTTAAAATTTAATTGTTCTTAAATGTAGAGACGCATAATTGCGTCTCCCGCTTACAAAGGCGGTTAAATGTTTTGAAAAGCGGCTTGTCCTGAGGGAGACGCAATTATGCGTCTCTACATAATTTTTTTAAAATCAAATTTAAAAAGCTTCTTAGGTTAGATCGCAATTCTGCTAAATAGTGACAGAATTTTTTTCAAGGTATTTGAATACGGCAAAACTAACCATTTTATTCCCTAAATGTCAGGCCATTGTAAGCAATATAGAAATATTGATTTTTATTTTGAAATGATCGTTTCAAAATACTTATCTTTGATTCAACATTTCAAAACAAGAATCTTAAACATTAAAAAAATGAATAATCTAACAAACAAAGTTGCCGTAGTTACAGGTGGTAACAGCGGTATTGGATATGCAGCCGCAAAAGAACTGATAGCACAAGGTGTAACTGTAGTTATTACCGGTCGTAACCGGGCATCTGTTGAAAAAGCAGCAGAAGAATTGGGCGCTACAGGTATAGTATCTGACCAAAGCAAAATTGACCAGATAGATAATTTAGCACAGGCCGTTAAAGATCAGTTTGGTAAAGTTGATATCCTGTTCCTGAACGCAGGTATTGCCGCTTTTAGTCCGGTTGAAACCGCTACGGAAGAACATTACGATAGCATCATGAACCTGAATGTAAAAGGCGTTTATTTTACTGTTCAAAAATTTATCCCTTTACTCAATGATGGTGCTTCCGTTATATTCAATACTTCTGTAAATGCCGTTTTAGGTGTGGCCGATAGTAGTGTTTATGCTGCCAGCAAAGCCGCTGTATTGTCATTTAACAAAGTATTGGCCCGTGAATTGGCATCACGTAAAATCAGGGTAAACGCTATTTCTCCCGGCCCGGTTGCAACCCCGTTGTATGATAAATTAGGCTTAGAGCAGGAGCAGGTTGATGGGTTCGGCGCGGCTTTAAGTCAAAAAATATTACTTAACCGCTTTGCACAACCAGAAGAAATTGCCAATGTGGTACGGTTCCTGGCTTCAGACGATGCTTCATTTATTACCGGTACCGAAATTACTGTTGATGGCGGCTTAACAGTGAACGCGATTATGTACTAAAAAAATTTGCACGCAATTGAAACGATTGTTTCAAATAGGTTAAATTTATTAACTTTGCCTTATTGCCTGGTATTGCTAATCTGAGTAATAGGCCACGAATAGACATAACAAACAAATAATATGCAAGAGGGGGCTGTCACCCTGAGCTCCGTCGAAGGGGCGAGCGTAGAGGCCTGCCCACCATGCTTCGACGGAGCTCAGCATGACACCCTTTTTTTAGAAATGTCTACTTATAGGCTATTACCCTGATCCCCGGATAAACAGCATCGGCATAGGTATTTAAAATTGTTGATCATGGCACGTAAGAAAGATTTTGATGAGGATGAACTGCTTGGGAAAGCGGCAGAACTTTTTTGGAGAAAGGGGTATAATGGCACATCGGCGCAGGATTTGGTCGACTGTTTGAACATTAACCGGTCGAGTTTGTACAATACCTATACTGATAAAAGAACGCTGTTTAAAAAATCCTTGTCGCTATATCAAACCCAGCAAACCGGGGCCATGTTGAGTATGCTGGCCAAAGCCACAAACCCCGAAGCTACCGTTAAACAAATTTTTGACGGTTTGATCAAAGAGAGTGTGGAAGACCGGCTTTTAAAAGGCTGTTTCATGGTAAATACTGCTGTTGAACTGGCTGGGCAGGATAAAGAAATAGGCGATATGGTAAATAACAATAACCTGAGCGTGGAAGATGCCTTAACCAAACTGATAGAGAGCGGACAGCAACAAGGCCAGTTTTCGACTCAAAAAACAGCCCGTACACTGGCCCGGTTTGTTTTTGCCAATATCACCGGGATAAAGGTAGCCGCCAGGACAGGTGCCGATGAGCAAACGCTCCGGGATATTGCCGATGTGGCTATTTCATCGTTAAAAAAATAAAAGAGCCTCGCGAAGATTAATTAATATATGATTAACCCCCTGATAGTATTACCTGCTTAGCTTTGCCGCTGAATTAAAAAGAAACTGTAATTTTATTTATAGTAATAGTAGAGCGCTGGATGGCAGCATGCTGAAGGTTCGAATCCTTCCTCTACGTCTGATCCCAATTTTATTTAACCAGCTATGAATTACCCTGTAATCGCATTGATCATTTTATTGGCGCTGGGAGTTATTGGTTTACTGGCCTGGAAAAATCAAAAGGATAAGAAAAAGATAGAGAAGGAAATGAACCGTTCCGAGATCAGGCCCGAAAAACATAACGAGAATAAACCCAACGCCTGAGCGGCATCCGGATCCTCCGGAATTAATGCTCTCTTAGAAGCTGTCTAAAAACAAAGATTATTCATTGCCGTTGACTTTAGTCAACGGCAATGATTTTACATCATAAATAATCTAAACCAATTTCAACAGCTTCTTGGCAATAATTGTTATTTCAATGTTTCCTTAATGTAATCTGCCTATTTGTTAACATTAAGGTTACATTAAAATGTTTTCTTTGTTTGCTATGCTTGATAGCGAGTTAATGCCCTGTTTAATACTATGATCACCCATTCAATTTTAATGTATGGTTAGCATTTATGCCCGGCCCTCGCAACTCATATGGGTACTGCTTTGGGCCTTTTTATGTTTAAGCATAACCGCCGGTGCCCAAACCGAAAAAAACGCGCAATTTCAGCAACTACAATCATTGGGGCAACCGCATCCAGATTCAGCACTTATTGAGCTAAAAAAGGCGCATGCTAAAGCCGTTCAGGATAATGATAACCTGGCAGCTGGCAGGATTTTGCAGCAAATGGGGCAAATTTGTTTTAACCAGGGCCATTATGCACAGGCCCTTGATTTTTATTTACATGCCGATAAGGTATTCGCGCAGGAAAATAACAAGGATCTGTTGGCCGGGAATATGGGTAAAATGGGCATCCTGTATTATTATAATAAACAATCGGATAAGGCATTTCAGCTGTATAACAAGGCCCTGGCTCTTTACCGGTCTACCGGTAATAAAAAGGGGCAGGCCGAAATATTTGGTGCTATAGGGCATCTGTATGAAAAACATCACCGGTACGATAGTTCTTTTTATTATCAGCATTTAGCCTTGCGTACCTATAACCAGATAGGGGATAACTATGGACAGGCAAAAATATATGAAAACCTGGGCAGTATCCACGAAGACCTGGCCAATTACGATTCATCTTACTCCTGTTTTAAGGAATCGCTGAAAATATACCAGCAACATCATGATGAAGTTGCCAGTATTGAAGTGATCAATAACATAGGTGATATTTTGCGTAAAACGGGCAAGTATGCGCAGGGAATTGAACAATCGCGCCTGGCTTATGCCTTGTCGGTAAAAAACGATAACCTGTATCAGCTTGCTGCTGCTTGCCGCGATCTGGGTAAGGGTTATCAATTGCTTCATCAAATGGATAGCGCCTATCATTACCTGGAACTGAGCCGGAAGTATTCGCTTGAAGTATATTCCAGGGAGAGCCTCAAGCAAACTTCCTTTTTGCAAGTATTGTATGATATGGACAAAAAGAGCGATGAAATTACAAGGCTCAATAATATCCGTAAAATCAACCAGATAGTTACCATAGCAATAATTACCATTGTACTGTTGCTGATTGTTCTGGGATTGGTAACGTTTAGCCGCCAGCGGTTAAAGATCAGGGATCAGCGTGCTTTGGCCGAACAGAACAAATCGATATTTGAGGCTCAGCATGAATTGATGCAGCTTGAATTGAAAAACAAACAATTGGAAGAAGAAAGCCTGAAACAGCAATTAGAGCTTAAAAGCCAGGAGCTATCTACCCATACTTTAAACCTGATCAAAAATAACCAGTTGCTGGAAAATATGCGGAATACATTGCAGGACATGGTGAAGGAAGATAAGCGCGATCAGAAGAAACAAATGCAGCAGATCATCCAGCAAATAAACCAGAGTTTTAACCACGAGCAGCAATGGAAAGAATTTACCCTTGCCTTTGAACAGGTACACCAGCGGTTTTTTGATAAACTGAAACTGCACAGCAATGATCTTACATCAACAGATATGAGGCTGATCGCATTGCTTAAGGTAAATATGGATTCCAAAGATATTGCAGGCTTATTGGGTATCTCCAATGATAGCCTGCGTGTTGCCCGTTATCGTCTGCGTAAAAAACTCAACCTGGAGCAGGGTGATAACCTTTCCACCTTTATACAAGCGCTTTAGTTGTTTTGGGTGCGGGGTTCGTGGAGCGAGAGCGAGAATCCAGATCGAGTTTGTAAACAAGTAACCTTATCCTGATCTCGCTCCCGCACCCCGATCCTTGCACCTCTTAACATTGGCTTAATGTAACGGTAAACTAATGATAATGGAGGTTTTGTTATTTAGTATATAATTGATAATGAGTTGTTTGTAATTTTTTGTTGCCCTTCCGTATACGTTGCTTGTAACGGTGTTTCCTTTTTGTAACGGCAAATATTAATAAGCATATAGATGGTTTAAACACCTTTGTCCCGTCAAAAAAATCAAACACAATTGTATCAATCGTTTACAAAATGAATAAATATTTACAAACCTTATTATTCCTGCTGTTATGCGTTACCGCAGCTAACGCTACAAAACTAAAGGGCCATGTTTACGACCGTAAAACCGGCGAACCTATGGTAGGGGCTACCGTTAGTTTGGATAAAACCAGTAAAGCAACCACCACCGGCCTGGATGGTTCATTCGAATTAAAAGAGGTACCAAAAGGGATATTTAATCTCCGGATTTCCTATGTTATGTATCAAACGGTGATACAGGAAGTGGATATCGAAAAAGGAGATAATTTACAGCTGAAAATTTACCTGGAAGAGGCTGGTAAGGCCTTGCAGGAGGTAACCATATCTGCCAAAAAGAATGCCGCCTCTGAAAATACCGCCAGGAGGTTGGAACAACAGTCGACCCAGGTGATGAATGTAGTATCGGGCAAGGCTATTGAAATTTCACCCGATTTAACGGTAGCTAATGTGATTGCCCGTGTATCCGGTGTATCGGTTGAACGGAATAGCAACGGCGACGGGCAGTACGCCATTTTAAGGGGTATGGACAAACGCTATAACTATACCCTGGTTAACGGTGTGAAGATCCCGAGCCCTGATAATAAATACCGTTACGTTCCGCTTGATATTTTCCCATCTGATCTGCTTGACCGCCTGGAGGTGTACAAAACCCTGACCCCCAATATGGAGGGCGACGCGGTTGGTGGTGCCGTTAATATGGTGATGAAAGATGCTCCGGACCGCCTTACGGTGAACGCCAATATAGCCGGAGGTTATAGCCAGTTGTTTTTTGATCGTAAATTTATGAGTTATGATTACTCCGGTATCAACTACAAATCGCCTTCGGAAATAAATGGCAAATCTTACCAGGCCACCCAAAATGATTTTTCAAAAGGTACTTTAAGCTATGCTTTAAAACATCCGGCCCCGAATGTGGTGGGAAGTTTAACCTTAGGACAGCGCTTTTTCGATAATAAATTAGGTGTGCTTGTTGCCGGTAGCTATCAAAATACTTACCGGGGTAGCAATAGTGTATTCTATAGTTCAAAAGTTGTTCCTACAGCCGAATACGCTGCCGTTACGAGCAAGAGCGACAGGGAGTATTCGGAACAACAAAAACGTTATGGCCTATTTTCTAAAGTTGATTATGTGATCGATAACCGTAATAAATTGAGCTTGTTCAACACTTATGTTAATTTGACCAACATCCAGGTTAGGGATGAAGTTTCAACCAATTTCTCGACTGACTATGACCCTGATAAAGGTAATGCGCAGTTGGGTTATTCAACCCGTAGCCGTTTAACCAAGCAGCAAATTTACAATGGTATGCTAAGGGGCGATCATAAGCTGTTTGATGATAAATTAAAAGTACAGTGGTCGGCGGTTTACTCATCGGCCGAAAACGAGGTGCCTGGTAATACCACCATCAGCCTGAATGGTGTACGCGAAAATTTTGTAGACAGGCGCACATTGCTTACCAACGGTACACCGCTTACCCATCGCTGGGAGCGTAATACCGATGAGGATAAGGCTGGTTATCTCGACTTGACCTATACCGCGCCGGTTGCAGGTGTAAACGTTGACTTTTCTGCCGGTGGTTTATATCGCGATAAAGAACGCAGCAGTTTCTATAATAACTATGCGCTTACGCCGGTTAACCCCGGAGCCGTATATGGTACCGATTTTCAGAATTATACTGATCTGTCTTTCACAGTAACCAACCCGGGTGGTGCAGTAAATAACCCTTTAACTTACGATGCTTCTGAAAAAATAGGAGCGGGATATGGAATGTTCAAATTCACCACTAAGGCAGTACAGGTTGTGGGTGGTGCACGTGTAGAACATACCGATCAGGGTTACCGCATGCTTTTCCCGGCTGGCGAAACCCGTCCCTCGGGCAACCAAATATATACGGATGTATTGCCAAGCTTAACCATCAAGTACTTTTTAACAGACAAGCAACAGTTACATGCTTCTTATTTCAGATCGATTAACCGCCCTGGATTTTATGAGATAGTACCGAGCAAGGTAGTTAATGAGGAATACCAGGAACGTGGCAACCCCGATTTGAAACGGGCCATTGCCGATAACTACGATTTAAGATATGAGCTTTTCCCTGACGCGGGTACGCAATTGCTGGCAGGCGCGTTTTTCAAAAACATCAAAAATCCTATCGAGTATATTTTCCAGGCTGATGCCACACGTGGCCAGGATACCTATTACACACCGGGTAATTTTGGTACAGCACGTAACTATGGTTTGGAGCTCGATTTCATTAAGTTCTTCAACAAGTTTGGTGTAAAGGCCAATTATACTTACACCCATTCCCGTATCACTACACCAAAGGATACTTATATAACCGATGCTAATGGCGATACCCGTAAAATATCGGTGAACCAGTCACGCCCGCTGTATGGTCAATCGGAACATATCGCTAATATCTCCCTGCTGTATAAGGATACCAAAAAAGGCTGGGACGTACAGGTTTCAGGTGCCTACACAGGTCCACGTATCAACACGGTATCGCAGTTCCTGAATAACGACTTATGGCAACAAGGCTTTATCCAGATGGATGCCTCGGCCGAAAAACGCTTCAAAAATGGGTTGAGTGTATTTGTAAAAGGCGGTAACCTGCTCAACACACCAAGCAAACTGTTCATCAAAGGAACTAATCCTACCAATGCAGCACTGAAGGATGACAACATTGAATCGAACGGACATACTTTGATCCGCAGCGACTATTACAAACAGACATACCTGATTGGTGTGCGCTATAAACTTTAAAAAATGTCAATTATTTTAATCAAAAATAAGATGAACTTAAAACCAATATTTACAGCATTACTGTTATCAGCGATAGCCATTAGCGGCTGCAGAAAAGCCAATCTGGATGTAGATACCAGCTCCGGCAACGGATCGGCCAGTGGCGAAGTATCAGGCGTTTGGGCCAAAGGCAGCACCCAGATCATCAAGGGTGATATTGTTATCCCCGCAGGTAAATCGCTCACCATTGAAGAAGGCGTCACTGTGTTAATGGATACCGTTGCCAAGCCAGAATTCATTGTAAAAGGTAACCTGTACTCGATGGGTACGGCCGAGAACCCGGTTAGAATTACCGTAGCTGAACAATATCGTACCGACGCTAAAAAATTCGGAAAAATGTGGGGCGGTATACTCGCGGCCCCAACTTGTGCGGAATTGGTGCTTGATCATACCATTTTGGAGTACGGCGGTAATACTACGTCGGATGCCTCAACTTCAGTAAAACAAGGTTTATATAAAGCCGTTGCCGGCGAAAACTTACCAGCCTTATGGTTCTCAAATGTGAATGGTAAGCTTATCGTGGTCAACTCCATCGTCCGTAACTTTCAGGAAGATTGTACCTATATTGAAGGCGGAAAGATCATTTTTGCCAACAACATTTTCTATACAACTGGTGTAACCGGTGGCGAGGCGATGAACTTTAAATCGGGTTGTTTGGCCGATGTGGGCTTTAACCTTGTGTATAGCGCCAATACTAACGCCCTTAAATTATCAAACTCCGGCGACCGTAATCCGCAGGCATATATTATAGCCTATAACAATACCATGATCAATACTGGCTGGCGCAGGCCATCTGCCAAGGGCGGTTCTATCTGGCTGGAAAACAATGTGCACGCCGATATTTACAATAACCTGTTTGCCAATACCCGTTTTGGTATCAAAAGGGATACAAAATCAACTGAAGATAAACGTACGGTGATCAGCAATAACCTTTATTATGGTTATGATCAAACCACGGTAAATCAGTTCCAGCCATCAAAAGATATTGTTGCAGGGGTAAACGATATCATTAGCACCAAAGCCGGTGATAACGACCCTAAGTTTGTGAACTACCCGGAATCAACCCCGGTACTGAACGCGGTATTTAATACCGCCTGGGATTTTCATTTGCAAAGCGGCTCACCAGCCTTAAATCATGGTAAAACCGACTTTACCCGTCACCATGCTGCAGGTATTACGGTAAATGGGGTAACCTATGTTTCGCCAGATCCGGCAACTTACATCGGCGCTTTTGGAACAAAATAAATAAACAAGAAAATCTACGGCCCTGCTTATGCAGGGCATTTTTAAATATGATTAATGAATAAATTAAACACTCTTTTATTGGCATCACTGGGCATCATGCTGTTTAACACAGCCTGTGGTCAGAGCCAGGTACGTGATCACAAAGGAAATATGATGCCTGCAATTTCATCGCAGGCTATTAAACCTGTTATTATTACTGAACCTGTATTGTTTGATACTGACGATCCGGCAATATGGGTGAATCCTGCAGATCCGGCTCAAAGCTTGATCATCGGTACGGATAAAAACAGCGAAGGGGCATTGTATATATTTGATCTGCAAGGGAAAATTGTGAAAGATAAAGTTGTACGCGGCTTAAAACGACCAAACAATGTGGATCTGGCTTATGGTTTAAAGCTGGGAGGCAAGCCTACCGATATTGCTATTACTACCGAACGTATGACCCATAAGTTGCGGATATTTTCCCTGCCGGATATGAAACCAGTGGATAACGGCGGTATTGATGTATTTGTAGGCGAAACCGGTTTTGAATACCGCGACCTGATGGGCATATCTATTTATACCGCAAAAACAGGTAAGATGTATGCCGTTGTTGGTCGCAAAAATGGCCCGAAAGATGGTGGTTATCTGTGGCAATATTTATTGGAAGACGATGGCACCGGAAATGTTAAAGCAACTTTGGTGCGCAAGTTTGGTAAATACAGTGGTAAAAAAGAGATCGAAGCAATAGCGGTAGATAATGAGCTGGGTTATATTTACTATTCAGACGAACAGGTAGGCGTGCGTCAGTATTATGCCGATCCGGAGAAGGGTGATAAAGAGCTGGCCATATTTGGTACATCAGGTTTTGAGGCCGATCATGAAGGCATCTCTATTTATAAACTAACAGATAAAACAGGCTATATCCTGGTGTCTGATCAGGGAGCAAATCGTTTCCAGATCTTTAGTCGGGAAGGAACTAAAGCTAAGCCCTTTGAACATAAGTTGGTAAAAATTGCCAATGTTGCTGCCCAGCAAAGCGATGGTTCTGATGTTGTGGCCACACCGCTTAATGCTACTTTTAAACACGGCATTTTTGTGGTAATGTGTAATGATAAAACTTTCCACTACTATCGCTGGGAAGATATTGCGGGCAAAGAGTTGAAAGTGAAAGCAACGGGCAAGTAACTGATCTCAAGGCTAATTACCAATAATAAAAGGTCGTCCTGAAAAGCTTCAGGGCGGCCTTTTTGTTTTATAAATACCACGGATAAGCGTTTAAATCTGCAATAAATTACTAAAAATATTAGTATTTTATTAAAATTTAATATAGGTTTGTATCACGGAATTGCAGCCAGTATTTAGCTTTTCTGATGATCAAAAAAGCATGATATGAAAATTGAAGATAAGATATACGGTAGTTTTGAGGTAGGACCGGTGCTGGAAGAATTGATCTTGTCGGCACCGGTGCAGCGGTTGAAAAACATTCACCAGGGTGGAGCGATATTTCTGGTAAACCCGGCTTTAAACCAAACCCGCTATGCACATTCTGTTGGTGTACTTTACCTGGTAAAATATTTTGGCGGAGGTATCGAAGAGCAAATAGCTGCCTTACTGCATGATGTTTCGCATACCGCTTTTTCGCATGTGGCTGATTATGTGTTTGAAAATATCAATGAAGATTATCATGAAACCATATTCGACGAGGTGATCAACCGCTCAGAAATTCCTCTCATCCTTAAAAAATACGGGTTTAACAGTACTAGCTTATTTAAGCAGGCTCATACTATTCTGGAGCAACCACTTCCTGCCCTTTGTGCCGACCGGGTAGATTATACCCTGAGAGATTTATATCAGGCTGATTTTATAGGACTAACCGAGATCAGGAATTTTATCAAAGAGCTCACCATTCAGGATGGTTGTATGGTGGTGAGGTCTGAAACGGCAGGTGATTGGATCAAAAATCAGTTTCGGCGTTTAAATGAAGCTTACTTTAAAAAGCCGGAGCATGTATACGCCAACCTGAAACTGGCCGAACTTATTAAAGACGCCCTGGCCCAGGGGATGCTTCAAAAAAACGATCTTTTACGGGATGATTTCCAGGTATTACGTAAATTAAATACCAACATAATCATGAGCCAGCGATTAAATGATATTGAAAACCTGGTACATTTTAAACAATTTACAAATAAAGGAGCAACAGAACGATTTAAGCAAAGGTCACTGCATCCTTTGGTCATGGTTTAAAAAACGTTTGCAATAAGAAATAAATACAACCTAAACTTTATACAAAAAACAAGCCCGGAGATTTCTTTGGGCTTGTTCCAAACTTGTTTGGTTATCCTTAGTAGCTTTCAGAAGATGTTTATGCTTATCGCAAAAGATTTATACCGATGTTTTAAAAAGGTCAAAAAAAAGAACCCTTCCTGAAAAGGGTCCTTATACTAACCACTTAATCAACTATACCCAGGTCTCACTCCGGATAACAGCCAAATTTTTAATTACCAGTCTTTAGGGGGCTGGTATTTTTGCGTAATAACAGTGTTATAACCTATTTAACACATAAGTGAATGTAAATCAAAAAGATGTGATCTTGTATTTTTAATGTTACACAAACGTTTGCGTAAATTAATGACTAATGAAAAAATAGTTGAAGTCGGTATCAGTAAAATTTAGTCATAGCTGTTAGGAATTGAAACTATTAGTCAGTAAACTCATTAAAACAGAGTTATTTGCGTGTGGATTTTTAATAAAGGGTAATTATACGGAAGGAACCATCACACAAACGTTTGTGTGATGGTTTCATATTAAGATACTTTATTAAGTTTTTTGATAAGTATTCTTCACTGCGGGTGTATTTACACAAACAAAATTAGCGACTCGATAATTAACTATATTTTTTTTTAAATGCTGTATTTGTATATTTTATTGTGTTTTAAACAGTTAAATAGTTTTGTTTCCTTTTAGGCAAATAGAAGTTAATTTTTAATTTATTATTAATTGTATATTTAACAGTATACAACCTTAAACTTTATATGAATACTTTACACCATTCTCGCGAGATGTTATATGATCAGTTTAGTGTAGGTAACTGGCTCCAAAACCTACTCTTTTATTCCATGATCACTACGCTGATAATTATTAATCTTTATTTCATTAAGAAGAAGAGTGTTTCTAACAAAAAAGCAGCTTTACCGTCGCGTTTGAGTGCCAATGAACTTCTTCAAATATTATCTTCGTCAGTCAATGAAACTGCCATTGCGGTCTATTCAACCGAAGATATTATCCTTGAATTTGCTAATGATGAAATGATGCGTATTTGGGGTAAAAATCACAATGTGACCGGTAAACCTATGGAGGAAGAACTTACTGGGTTAAAAGCTCCGTCTTTTTTGAGTGTTCTTAAATCCGTTTGGGCAACAGGTGAGAATTTGAAAAATAGGGATACACCTTATATGCTTGAGATAAACGGGGAACAGCAAACAGGGTATTTTGATGTTGAGTACAGGACGATAAAGGATCAAACAGGTAAAACGCTTTATCTCATTCATACGGTTACTAATGTCACACAAAATTATCTGAAACATGAAGCCCTAAAGCAAAACGTCGATACCCTAAAAGCGGATCTGATCGCTTTAAAACAAGAGTTGATGTATACAGGTGAAGAGTTAGAGCTTTCCTATGTCAATACGGACAGATCCAACAATATGTTATTAGAAGCGCTGGACTGCTTTAGCACAAAAATAGAACTTGCCAGTACTGGATATTGGTCGGTAAACCTACAAACACAGGAGTTTTCACTTTCTGAAAATGGGAAGGTCATATATGGAGTCCCAAAGGGAGCAAAATTAACGCTGGCAGATGGGTTAAGAATGATCGATAAGGAGAATCAAAGTGAAGTTATTGATGCCATTGAAGAGACCATAAAAAATGGCACACGCTACGTAAAAAATTACAAGATCAATCCATTGGATGGCAGCGAACCAAAATGGGTGAAGAGTTCTGGTAAGGCCCATTATAATGAAGAAGGAATCGCATTGGCTTTGTCGGGGAGTTTCCTGTTGACCCAAAGTTAACTGATAAGAAAGAGGAAGCTGCTGCAAAACTAAAGATCGGGGGAAAATTCAATAAATGTATATAGATCGCCTATTCAAAAAATCAGAATAGTTACATTTTTTGATCAACAGATATAATCAACTATTTTTAAAGAATGAGAAACTCAGCTAAAAGCATTTTAAATATAGTATTGATTGTTTTGCTTGCAGTAACAGTGGGTAAAAGTCAAACAACCACGGCTTATACAAAGTATGTAAACACCTTTATTGGTTCAGAGGGAGTTACTGACCCAAAGATATTGGGTTATGACTTGCCGAAAGGCTGGAGGGCGTGGTCGGGACTTACCTTTCCTGGTTGTTCTTTACCTAATGCCATGGTGCAATTAAGTCCGATGACAAAATTTCAGCCTGCCGGTGCCGGATATGAATATGAGGATTCGGTTATTGTGGGTTTCACACATACCAATAAAGGCCATTGGAATTTTGGTAATATCCCTATCCTGCCTCTTTCGAATCCGGGCGCTCAATTTGGTTCAAGATTTACGCATAAAAAAGAAAACGCTTCACCTGGTTTTTACCAGGTATACCTGGATGATTACCATGTTAACGTAAGTTTGACATCTACGTTAAGATGTGGCTATCATCAATACGAATATAAAAACAATGCAGACAGGCAAATACTTTTTGACTTGTCAAAAGCGCTTAGCCGCGTATCAACCTGGAAGATTGAACGGGCTGGGGACTTTGCTTTACAGGGCTTCCAGGGTGGTGAAAACGTTTATTTTTATGCTGTACTGAATACCAAAATTGAAAAATTAGAAAAGAAAGATGAAGGACAGCATACAGGCTTTGCTATAGTTCATTTAGCTAATGGTAGTACAGGACCCATTGAACTTAAAATAGGGTTGTCATTTGTGAGTGTAGAAAACGCGAAACAAAACCTGGAAAAAGAAATAGGCAGTAAAACATTTGACGTAATTCGCAAAGAGGCAAACCAAAAGTGGGAAACCCTATTGTCATCTATCCAGGTAAAAGGTGGAACCTATAAACAAAAGCAAATGTTTTATTCGTGCCTGTACAGATCATTTCTATGGCCGGCATTGCGCAGTGATGTAAATGGAGAGTTTACAGATATCAAGAAAAATGTGGTAAAAACTGGTATCACTTATTATACAGAACCCTCGTTGTGGGATACCTATCGTAATAAGGATGTACTTTTAGGTCTTATCAGTCCTGGTGTTACGCTGAACGTTATTAAATCAATGAAAGATAAGGGCGATAAAACAGGCTTTATACCCACTTTTTTTCATGGGGATCACGCTGCATCATCTATTGCGGGGGCTTATCTGAGGGGTATCGACAACTTCGATATTAAAAGCACCTATCAGTTGCTGTTAAAAAATGCCAATGAAGAAGGAGGGACACGCCCATTTATAGCTGAATACATCGAAAAAGGATATATAGCTGACCCCGATGTTGAGAACCCCAATGTAGAAACCAAAGGCAAAGCAGGAGTATCAAAAACCTTAGAATATTCCTATGATGATTATTCTGTTGCCCAGATCGCTAAAAAATTAGGAGATACAGCCAATTACAGAATCTTGATGGCAAGATCCAAAAACTATAAAAATGTATTTGATCCGTCTACAAAATTTATGAGAGGCAGGTTAGAAAATGGGGAATGGGTAAAAAACTTTAACCCTCAATATCCTTACTATGAATATATGTACAGGGAGGCAAATGCCTGGCAAGTATCTTTTTTTGCACCCCATGATATGCCCGGATTGATTAAACTATACGGTGGATCAAAGAATTTTGAAGCAAAGCTTGATTCGTTTTTTACCGTGCCATGGAACCCTAAGTACATTGCCAGAAATGTAGAAACTATGGTGGGGCAATATTGTCAGGGTAACCAGCCAGATCATGAGGCGCCTTTTGCCTACTATTTTGTTGGCAAACCATGGAAATCGCAGAAGATCATTGATCATATATTAAATAATTTATATGGCATAGGTAGCAGAGGGTTAGAGCTTAGCGGAATGGATGATGCGGGTGAAATGTCGTCCTGGTATGTATTCAGTGCATTGGGCCTTTATCCATTTTCAGCTACCGACCCAGAGTATCTGGTAACAGTTCCGCTTTTTGACGAAATAAAATGGAAAACAAACACAGGTAAAATGTTAACCATAATAAAATCCGGAAAGGGGCGAACTTTAACATCCATAAAAGTAAACGGAAAGGAAAATAAAGGCTATTTCGTAAAAAATAGTTTGTTTACTACTGGTGGCAGCATTGAGATTATTACAAAATAATTAAATCATATAGCCATTTCAGAACTTAATATACTGATCAACAACGCATCGGTACGCATCCGCAACAAACCTTGGGTTATTAATGACCTTTTCCAAACTAATTATTTTCTGCAACAAAGGGTATCCCTTTAAGGATACCCTTGGGAAATAAAGTGATGATTGGTTTAAATATGTAGCGATCTTTTGCGCAAGTAAGCTAAAAGTTCTTTAGGTCTGTCGGTTTGTATTATGGTTGCACCATGTGCTATCAGCCAGTCCCAGCTGTCTTTGGTGTTTTCTTTGTCTACAGCTGTATCATCGTCATGTCCGGCATTAAGGCTTGCCCATAAGGAGTTGATCCATATTTTTGATCCATGGTGATTAATAAAATGGTTATCAGATAAAACAGATGAGGTGTCCGTTTTAAAGTTAAGCTCAAATGCCACCGGTTTCATACGCTGCTGGTAATCTTTAATAATTTTTTTGGCACCGGCTTTATCCAGATCAACTACCGCCATAAAAGTGATGCTATCTAAAATTTCAGGGTATTTACTTTTTACATCATCATAAACGGCATCTGTTTTAAATATAGCCTGCTTTAATGTGCCGGTATTTTTTAATATACGGTATGCCTCATTGTAATACGGATAACTTTTATCCAGATTAATCAACACTTTATCTTTTACCAATAACATTACTTCCTGCAATGTTGGTATTGTAAAGTCGGTAACCCTGCCTAATCCATTCTTTAAATGAAATTGCTTTAATTCAGCTAAGGTATAGTCGCCGGGTTTACCTTTCCCGTCCGTTGTTCTATCAATGGTAGGATCGTGCATGATTACAATAACACCATCTTTGGTTTTGTTCAAATCAAGTTCAATAATATCCACACCCATAGCCATCGCATATTTAAATGCTTGTAGGGAATTTTCCGGCGCATTGCGCCAATCACCGCGGTGTGCAGTAACCATTACTTGTTTATCTGACGGATTGTGCAGCTGATTAACCAGGCTGTCTATTTTAGTTGTTTTTTGCGCGCTTACCGTTTGAGTAAACTGCGTTAAAAGTAAGGCGATAGTAAGATATTGATAGCTTCTCATTGTTAATTTTTAATAGTTTTATTTACGATGTATGGTCCAAATATTTTAAGTACTTTGATGGTAGCGCTCCGGTCGTTAAGCAGATACACCCAGTAGGTTTTACCGCCGTTCATTACACGGATCAGTATGTGCCCTTCCAGACTTTTGAACGATTGGGCTATCCAAAAACCCAGATAGGCTTTAGTTTCAGGTTGCATATAAGTATTGAATACCTGGATACTATCACCTGAGGAGTTTTTATCTGTTAGCCGGAAAGCCAGTTCCTGCCCAGGCTGATCAGAGCACCAGCTTTGTTCAACAACGGTTCTGGGCGACAGCATTTTTAAAAAAGCATTATTGGTAGCATCCCTGTTCCCGTGATGGTCCAGGGTCATAGCTTCAATTTTACCTATAACTTTTGCCATAGGGGTTTCCACATCCTTTCTTCCCGGATATCGGTCACCCTCATAACCAGTGTTATCCCCTCCTGTATAATAAGTAAACGGGCCGTATGTTATTTTGATAGCGTTACTTAATGGATTTTCGTTGAACTTTCCATTTTCGAGCAATTGTTCTTTAGTAAAACAGCTATGCACTTTTTCACCTTTACCAAACCAAATCATATTATTGGATTTGATATTACGGACAGCGAAATTTGGGTATAGTTGCTGGTTAAACTTTAATTTGATCTGCTGATCACTCCCTGCAACTAATCTGGCAGCTTTCATTCCATTTTTTGTTTGCTGGTACGTTACAAAAGCCAGGTAGTTTGTAAAAGTTAAATTGTTTTGATAATACTTTTTCAGATCAAGAGGATAGTTATAATCCGGATATCCGCGGTCAAGCATATTTTTAATGGGTACCTGATCACCTACATCTGTCAAGCCGGATAACCGGTAGGCTCCATTGGATGATAAAGGGCTACCGTTTTCGATATTGCCATAATGATCACTATGGAAATGGGTGATCAAAGCATAATCAATAGTGGGTTCACGTTCCCGGGGCATTACCTGCTTAATATAGGCCGCAATCCACTGACCGGGCCTTAGAGAGGCATTCGGTAGGGCAGGTGAGATCTTTAACGGAAAATTGGCTTTTTCCGATTCGGCCGCATTCATATCCCCGGCATCTATAAGCATGGTAGTACCGTCAGGAAATACCATGAAGCTGGCGTTACCCCTTCCGGTATTAATAAAATGGATATCTAGCATGCCATTCGTCCATGGTTGCAGCCGTTTTATATCGGATTTATCTTGCCCATACGCTGTTAGTACGCCTAAAGTAAAGAAGAGTAACAATTGTAATTTTATGGTTTTGTTCATGTTAAATCAAAACGGGTTACCCATTCAGGATAACCCACTTAAAAATTAATACCCTGGATTTTGTTTAATGGCAGGATCAGTATTTACCTGCGATTGCGGAACCGGCGCCAGCAAATTATGCTGATCAATCGTGATCAATATGTTGTTATCTTTAAACCACTGATTCATTACCGTAACGGCAGTTCCGGTGCGCAGCAGATCAAACCAGCGGTGACCTTCACCAACTAGTTCCAATCTTCTTTCCAGCGCGATAGCATCACGCAGGTCTGCCTGACTTGCCGCGGCGGTATTGGTTAACCCAGCCCTGTTTCTGATCGTATTTAAATAACCGGCGGCCGGTGCTGCATTGCCCAATTCATTTTCAATCTCGGCCAGCATCAGAATCACATCTGCATAACGTAAAACCACAAAATCGCTTGGTCCGTCAGTTATTACATTGCCCGGAGGGGCACTCAGTTTGCTATTGAAGGGGGCTCCGGTTGATGCTAACGTAACATATACGTTTTTTCGCTGGTCATTGGCGGTGTACAAATTATAGAGGCTTAATGTGGGCAGGTTGTGGCCTTTGGCCCCGCTCACGGTAGCCGAGGGACTAAATTGCTGAAACATGATACTGCCTTCGGAGTTTCCGTTAACACCCGATGCAAACTGCACCGCAAAAATAATTTCCTTGTTGTTTTCATTACCCACCGCAAAAACATCCTGAACCTTCCCCAACAACGTATGTTTACCTGAAGTTACTACAGTTAACAACTGGGTTTTTGCATTAGGATAATCCTTAAGTGTGAGATAAACTTTTCCCAATAACGCTTCCGCAGCGGTTTTGATCACCCTTCCCGGTTGTGCCGGTGCATCGGGTAAAAATCCAATAGCTGCTGTCAGATCGGCTTTGATCTGGTCATAAACCTTAGCAGACGGCTGCCGCCCCAGGCCGAATAGTTTATTAGGATCTGTAGTTTCACTTGTTACAAGGGGTACATCGCCATAAAGCCTTACCAGGTTAAAGTAAAGTAAGGAACGGATAAACAACATTTCGCCCTTACGTGACTGTTTCTGTGCCGGATCTGTATAGGTTATATTGTCGATCCGGTTGAGCACCACATTGGATTTCTGAATGGCCTGGTAAGAATCTCTCCAGCTAGTTTCGATAATATCATTGGAAGCAATAGTAGTGAATTGATCCAGCTGACCGTAATTACCATTATCATTGGAGGGGACCTGATCAAAAGTATTATCTGATGGAATTTCGGTAAATGCCGGCAAATACAAACCATATAAGCCGGTGGATTGTAAGTTGCCGTAAACGGCATTGATATATTCCTCAGCCTCGGTCTGGTTGGTGAAAAATTTGCTGATATCTTTAGAGGTTATGGGGTTCTGATACAGCTCTTTTTTGCAAGATGACGCCATAAAACTTATGGTTGTCAGTATGATGATGAATTTTGTTTTCATGTTCGTTATATCAATTAAAATGTAACATTTGCGCCAAATATGAATGAACGGGCCACAGGATAGTTGGAATTGGCCAACCCGTCGGTAAGTACATTACTGCTGGTCGCATCGGGATTGTAACCCCTGTATTTTGTCCAGGTGAACAGGTTATTGGCTGTTGCATAAAGGCGTATATGGCTTATTTTTATTTTTGATGTCCATGCTTCAGGCAAATTATACGCCAGTTGGACATTGCGAAGCCTTAAATAGCTGCCATCATAATAAAAAATACTGGATGCACGTGTCAGCCTGCGTGCCGAGGAAAGGTTTCCCAGGTTTGGTGCAGCGTAAGTTCCTCCCGGATTGGCTACAGGATCATAACGGTGATCAAAATAATACTGACTTGGCATAGAAAACCCTTCGCCGGAGTCATCCAAAGTGGCTAAACCTCGGTCAAATATTTTTCGGCCCGATACACCATTAAAGGAGAAACTAAGTTCAAATCTATTATAGCCTATATTACCACCAAAACCGTAGGTGAATTTAGGATTATAGGTACCAAAGGCTTTTTGATCCCGGCTGTCAATGACACCGTCATGATTCACGTCCTCTACCATATAATCGCCTACCAATGTACCTGCCAGGTGCGGGGTGCTGTTGATCAGATCCTGACTTTTATATACGCCGGTTATATTATAACCATATAATTCTGCAACCGGTCCTCCCACTTTGGTGATAAAATTACTTTCAGCACCCTGTATGATCTGCGTTTGCCCAGGGGCAAGTGCCAATACTTTATTTCGGTTAGTAGCTATATTGGCATTAAAGCCCAGCTTAAATGCACCTACATTAAAATTATTTCCGGAAAGCTCGAACTCAAAACCCTGGTTGCTTACTTTGCCAATGTTTTGTATAGATGATACAAAACCCGACTGTTCGGGAATAGGTACATTCAGCAGTAGGTTTTTGGTGGTGGAATTGTAATAATCAGCCACCAGGTTAAAGTTTTGAAACAAGCCCAGATCAATGCCGATATCGGTAGAGTTTTTGGTTTCCCAAGTCAGGTTGTTATTGGCTGTAGTAGTTGCCGCAAAACCCGGAGAAAGAATATTGCCAAAAACATAATTAAAATTATAATCATTGGCCCCATTAGCTGATGCGGACCCGACCAATGCTTTTGAACTGTAGGAACCGATTTGGTTGTTACCAGCCGAACCCCAGCTTGCCCGCACTTTTGCAAAAGTCACTACATTATTCTGCGGAAAGAACGATTCTTTACTCAGTACATACCCGGCTGTAACAGATGGAAAATTTCCCCATTTATTATTATCGCCAAAGCGGGAGGAACCGTCACGGCGCAAGGTCGCCGAAAGTAAATATTTATCAAAGTACGCATATTGGATACGAGCCAGGTAAGAGATCTGCGTCCACTTATACCTTACAGGTACCGCGGTGTAAATGCTCGCCCCGGCTATATTGTTGATATTATCGTCGGATATACCCGAGCCTGTAATTGCTGTTGCATTGCCATTTTCAGATTGGAAGGTATAACCGGCCAATATATCCAGGTCATGGTGGCCTATGCTTTTGGTATAATTGATGGTATTCTCTGTAATATAGTTATAGATATTGCCATCATTTTCTATGGCTATCGCAGGCTTGGGCGCTGCTTGCCGGTAAGCGCCAACGGTTGATGGATTGTAATAATCATAAAAATTGGTCCTGACATCGGCACCAACCAGTGTTTTAAATTTTAACCCGGCCAGGGGTTCAAAGGCTAAATAGGTATTTCCAAAGGTCCGGAAATCATTTCGGTTATTCTTGATCAGTTTAGCTAAGGCCACCGGGCTTTCGCCCAGAGCGCCATCCTCCGGTGTGTTGCCTTTGATCTGCTGGCTTACGGCAATGGATCCATCCGGATTATAAGCCCTAAAAAAAGGATAGCTGATCGTGATGTCGCTGACCACATCACCCGAATTATCGGCATTGTTATTAAAATATTTATCCTTGGTATAAGAGGGGTTAACCGAAACGCCATAGGTAAACATTTTGGATAATTTCGACTCTACCTTAACAGTACCGCTAAACCTTTCGAGGCCATTATTGATTACGATGCCATCCTGCTTAAAGTAATTGGCCGAGATATAATAATTGGTTTTTCCTGATCCTCCTGAAACGGAGAAATCATAGCTGCTCATGGGCGCTTTCCGGAATACTTCATTCAGCCAGTTAGTGTTGGTTAATCCCGGCTGCTTATCCAGGTACGGTTGCAAGTAATTAAGCCGCAGTTCCCGCAGATTGGCACCTTTGGATACCCTGGTGGCACGGTCATCAGTAATGCTTCTGTTCGCTGGATTTTTTGATATGTAGGCATTATCCCTTGCTTCTGTAAAATATACTGCTGCATCATAGGCATTCACATACTTCATATTATCATTACGCTCCTGGAAACCGGTGTATACATCTAAAGAAACTTTTACTTTGTCGGAGTTGCCTTTTTTTGTTGTGATCAGTATCACGCCATTGGCTGCCCTTGAACCGTAGATTGCACCGGCCGCGGCATCCTTAAGTACATCAATAGATTCGATATCCTGAGGATTGATCGAATTAAGACTACTGCCTTCTGATAGTGGAAAACCATCAACCACAATCAGCGGCGACCGACCTGCCGTTAAAGTTCCTATTCCGCGAATGACGATTTGCGGGTCAGTTCCCGGTTGTGCAGAAGCATCGTTAATAACCACGCCGGCAGCCTTCCCGGCAATCTGTTGTGCAAAGTTGCTCCCGGAATAACGGTTCAGATCGGCTGATTTAATTTTGGATATAGCGCTGGTCAGTTTCCCCCTGGATTGATTACCATAGCCGATAACTACTACATCATTAAGCTGGCTTGATGAGGGTTTTAATGAAACGTTGATAATGGTCTGGCTATTTATGAGATGTTCCTGTGGTGTATAACCAATGAATGTAAATATCAAAGCATCTTTTTCATCTGCACTGATGTGATAAATACCCTGGGTATCTGTGGATATCACCTTACCGCCTTCTTTTGCTTTTACCGTTACCCCCGGCAGCGGTTGGCCGGTTTCATCAGTTACTTTACCCTCAATTTTAATGATAGCAGACATCACCTGATCAGAAACCTTTGTCCTGATGGCATCGATCAGTATATTATCCCCGATTTGTTTATAAGTTAAATGTCGGGGTGTTAAAAGGAGGTTTAAAGATTGGGTAATGCTGAGGTTGTTCGCTGTAAATGAGTTCACTTTTTGACCACCTATCTTCGCGCTCGGATACACAAAGTGCAACGAGGTTAAACCTTCTATACGGTGCAGCACATTGGACAGGGCCTCGTTTTTTACGGTAATACTGATGTTGATTTTATCAAGTTCCTGTGCTTTTCCGGTATCGGCCAGTAAAGTAAAAGTGCTGATACTGGTCAGGAAAATTAGAACTGCCGAAATTCTCATGATTTGTTTGATACTTTTTTTAATGCAGATTGAAGCCGTTTCACTGCCATGTGGGCAAAGCAGTTCCTGTTTCTTTTGTTCCAAAAGAAATTTCATAAATTCGTTTGATTTTAAATGTTAGTTGCTAATGATTTAGAGTCGTTTAAAAACCGTTTTGTCTTGACCACAAAGCGGTTTTATTGTTTTCTGTAGATTTACTCAGGTATACTTTTGTTCATTTTTAATGTTTAAAATTGATTTGATTATTCGTTACATCCTGTTCCTAAGAAGGTAACGGTCTTTTGTGTAGTATCTATTTTATAGTTTACCAGGCTTATCGCCTTCATTACCTTAAGCAGTTGTTTCAATGGTATCTGGTTGTTAAAGCTGGCGGTATAGTGGCAGTTTTGGATGTTTTTATGTTCAAACCTGAAAGCGTAACCATACCACCGGCCCAATCTACCGGCAATATCCTGCATGTTTTGATTTTCGAACTGAAGCTTGCCATCCTTCCAGGAAATGGCCGATGATGAAGACATGTCTGATAGTGTGCTTTTGCCGCTTTGGGTATTATATTCTATATGTTTATCGGGCGTAATAAAACATAATACGCGGCGGTTATGCATGACGCTTACCTTACCCCGCATAACAGTTACAGCTTCTGTTGGCATATTTTTATAAGCCGTCACCGAGAAAGCTGTGCCTAATACATGGGTAATTAAACCTTTAGTATGTACCGAAAATGGTCTTGATGGGTCATGAGCTACATCAAAAAAAGCTTCGCCCTCCAGATATACATCGCGATGCTGCGCCGAAAATTGCTGCGGATAACGTAGTTTACTCCCGGCATTTAGCCATATCTCGGTACCATCGGTTAATATGATTTTTTGGATTTTGCCTTCACCAGTTGCTGTGCTCAGCAAGGTTTCTGCCTGGAGATGCGAATTACCAGCATATTTCCAAACCAGAGCCCCGGTAACAAACATCAGGAATATAGCCGCGGCCGAAAACCATCGCAGCCTTTTGCGGTAGTTTATTGATCTAACTGGTGTTTCTTCCGGGAAACCAGCTTCGATGATCCGATTCAGGAGCTTTTGTCTGACCTGCAATTCATGGTCTGCATTTTTAAATACGACCATTTCCCGCTGGGTCTTGTCAAACGAGTTGTACCACTCGTCAAGCAATTGCTCTTCGGCTGAGGTAAGGGTTCCCTGTGCTTCTTTTATAAATAGTTGCCTTAAGCTGGCCTTGTCTTTTTTGGTCATCTACAACATAACCAATTGAAAAAAGCACTTGTACTATGTGAAAGTAAAATTTAATGTTTTAATATGTATTTATTTATAATTACTTAACATTAAAAGACTGATTGTTATCAGGATATTAAGGCTTGTTGCAGATAGCTCGACCCGGTTATATATTTTAACCGTAGCCCTGATCCTTTTGATGGCTGAGCTGATCTGGTTGCGTACAGTTTGGTTGGAGAGATTAAGTCGGGTTGCAATTTCTTCGCTGGTTAAAAATTCATTACGGCTCAGCAGGAATATCTGTTTCATTTTTTCGGGCATACGGTCAATTTCTTCCTGCACAACAGCCTCCAGCTCCTGGCTCATGAGGCGGGTTTCGCTATCTGTATCAGATAACCCGCTGACCGTTAGTTCCTGTTCTTCATAAAGTTCGGTCAACAATTGCTTGCGGAAAAAATTAATGACCCGGCTTTTTAGTCGGCGATGCAGAAATGCACGAACTGATTCATCATTATCCAATATGACATCACCTGTTAAAAGCGATAAAAAAATGTCTTGTAAAATATCTTCAACATCCTGTTCCGACTGTAGGCGGCGATAGGCAACCACATACAGTTCTTTCCAAAATCTGCCGTATACTTTCTCAATAAATTGCCTTTTTTCTTCGGCCTGCATTTTGGGGTATCTTAATCAAACAAAAGTCGGAAATTAGTATTATGAAAATGTTAAATTTAGTATTAATAGAGTGCTTGAGGACATTTTTTATTGGTGAGTATAAAAATGTACAAGACCAGCACCAATTATATTTACGAACAATTTTATTGCGTACTGTATCAGCTGTTTTCCAGATAAGGATTTGGTGTATCACCTTAGGAAAATAAGCAGGATCAGATAACTATGTTTAAAGCAAACCTTTAAATGCCTTACCGCCACCGTTAACTGGTTTTCAACGGTCCGTTTAGAGATATGCAACTGTTCGGCGATCTCCTGGTTAGAAAGGCGGTCAAAGCGGCTCAGCTCAAAGATTTGCTGGCATCTTTTTGGTAATTTGTCAAGATACCCGCTGAACACCTTATCGATTTCCTCTTGTTGGATACGAATGTCCCCGAGGTTGGGTTCATGCAGGTTGTCAGCAGTAAGATGCTCACGGAAAATGATCTCCAGTTTTACAGCTTTACGGCGTTTATAGATCTGAAAACGAACAGAGGTCTGCATAAAACTATAAAAAGAAACGATCTCCAGTTCTTTGCGCCGGTTCCAGATGCTTACAAAAATATCGTTGACCACCTCGGCGCAGGCTTCTGTATCATCCAGGTAATAATGAGCTGTCTTATAAAGACTCTTCCAATATCGCTCAAACAGGGAATTAAATGCCGTATGGTCATCCATACGCACCGCCTGCCACAGTTGAATATCTGATTTAGGGGAGTTCAGCATTATAATTGGTTGGAAATAATGAGATAAAGAAACATTTTAAAATAATCAATACCAAACTAAATTAAAAAAACTCCATAAACTTTCGACAAAATCAAGGGCTTCAGGTATAGGGTCTATGGTTAACTTTCAGGGCATTTAAAATAAATAAAAAAAGTATGTGTGTTTTTTAAAGAACCGAGTACTATAGTTATATAAACCAATACATGTCTAAGCAAGATTTTATTTCACTTTATGAAAAGTTCCTTTCCGGAAAATGTTCCGACGAAGAAAAGAAGCTTTTAGAGACTTACTATACCGAAATAAAACTGATGGATAACCAGTGGGAAAATTCATTGGGTAACGAAGACGAGATCAGGGAGGTGATCGTTTCCAGGATACAATCCGCCACGGGTCATCAGAAGCCTTTAATCAAAACAAATCACCGGAGGTATGGCTGGTTGGGATACGCTGCGTCCATTCTGTTGGTGGTAGCAGCAGGTCTGATTTCCTGGTATTATTTTTCAGAAAAACAACAAGCGGATCAGACCGCTAAAGCCAATATACGCCGCAACGATATTCATCCCGGAAGCAACCAGGCCTATCTGAAATTAGCCAGCGGTGTATCTATCATGCTTCGAGGGTTAAAGAACGGTGAAATTTCCAATTCAGCAACTGTAAAGATAAGTAAGGTCAGTGATAGTATAATAACTTATTCTGCTAACCAGCGCGCTAATGGTAATCCCGCCACTACGGCAGATAGCAACTCACTTGTCATTCCCAAAGGTGGAATCTTCCAAACTATATTATCCGATGGGACTAAGGTATGGCTTAATTCGGCATCCTCGTTGAAATATCCGGTTACCTTCGCTGGTAAAGAGCGGCGTGTAGTCCTTTCTGGTGAAGCCTACTTTGAGGTAGCCAAAAATAAAAACATGCCTTTTAAAGTGTCTGTTAACGGCGTAGATGTACAGGTACTGGGAACTCATTTCAATGTACTGGGTTATGCCGATGAAACGGAGATAAAAACTACGCTGCTTGAAGGATCTGTCAAACTGCAATCCGCAAAGGGAAAGGCCTTACTGGTTCCTGGTGAACAAGGTGTATTCAGTCAACAACGTATTGATTTTACCATCAATAAGGTTAATACGGAGGATGCTGTTTCCTGGAAGGAAGGCTTTTTTGTGTTTGACAATGAAAGCATACAAAGCATTATGCCCAAGATTGCCAGATGGTATAATGTAGAGGTGGTGTATCAGGATAAGCCAGGACAAAGCAAGCTTGGCGGTACCATTTCCAGATACAAGGATATCAATACCGTATTGAAGGCACTTGAATCCACAGGTGCAGCTCATTTTAAAATTCAGGGAAGGAGGGTGATCGTCATGGCTTAACACCTACTTCACTTCAATTTTCTTAGTTCTAAATAAGACCAGGAGCAGGTCGAAGTGCTCCGGGTCTTTGCCTTACGGCATTAAGGATTAATAACCGATTATTCGTAAACCAATTATTTACTAACCTTAACCAAATGTATAAATTTTCTATTGCATTCCCGTGCAAAAGGGATTCCCTTGTCCTATCAAAAATTTTGTCGATAATGAAACTCACATTTGTTTTTTTGCTGGCTGGGTTACTCCAGGTAAGCGCTGCAAGTTATGCGCAAAACGTCAGTCTGAAGGTCAAAGATGCTTCTCTGTTAAGTATTTTTAAACAGCTGCATAAGCAGAGCGGCGTGGAGTTCGTGTATGATAACAAAATTCTAAACGAGTCAAATCCGGTAAGTATCAACGTGGTAAACCAGCCACTATCCAAAGTGCTTGACCTTTGTTTTGCCCAGCAGCCGATAAGTTATGAGATCGTTCAAAACATGATTCTGATCAAAAGAAAAGTAATTAAAGAAAACCCACCGGATCCTGTTCCTATCCAGATACTGCCTATCGTTGTAAGTGGTAAGGTTACAGATCAGACTGGTCTGTCAATACCCGGGGTAACCGTAAAGTTAAAGGATGGAAACATCAGTGTCTCTACCCGGAAGGATGGGACCTATTCCATCAAACTGCCCGACGGAAATGGTATCCTGGTATTTAGCTTTATTGGGTATAGTACCGAAGAAGTGCCTGTAAATAATAATAAAGAGATCAATGTCATCATGAAAGAGGTAGCCACCGGCCTGAATGATGTTGTGGTGGTGGGGTACGGTCAGCAGAAAAAAGTGAGCCTGATCGGTGCCATAAGCACCGTAAATGCTGAAGAACTGAAACAGCCGGTTGCCAATTTAACCGATGTTATAGCAGGGCGCGTGGCGGGTGTTATTGGGGTACAGCGAAGCGGGCAGCCAGGCTACGATGGTGCCGAAATATATATCCGGGGTATTTCTACTTTTACCAACAGTGGACCTCTCGTGCTCGTAGATGGAATTGAGCGGGATTTTTCCAATGTGGACCCCGAGGATATTGCCAGTTTCAGTATCCTGAAAGATGCGTCAGCGACCGCGGTTTACGGAGTGCGCGGAGCTAATGGCGTTATTTTGATCCAAACCAAAAAAGGTAGGGTAGGGAAACCGACTATCAATGCCCAGTACGACCAGGGGATCACCCAGTTCACTAAGATCCCAGAGTTTGCTAATGGGATAACTTATATGCAGATGGCAAATGAAGCCTACCATAATAGTAATCCCAATGACCCTAATCCGAAATATTCCCAGGATAGGATACAGAAAACAGCCAGCGGTGTTGATCCCGATCTTTATCCTAATGTGGACTGGTTTAAAGTTCTGTTCAATAAGTTTGGACAAAACCGTAGAGCAAGAGTCAATGCCAATGGAGGATCAGAGAATGCGCAATACTATCTTTCAGTTGGGTATTATGATGAGAACGGCCTGTATAAAACAGACCAATTGGCGAGCTATAACTCTGCTATCAAATTTAACCGGTATAATTTTACCTCCAACCTCACTTTAAAGGTGACCAAAACCACCAAGGTTGAGTTTGGCGCTGCCGGATGGATCAGCAATGGTAATTACCCGGGGAACTCGGTTGATGCGATCTGGAGTTCGGCTTACCTCCTCCCGCCAATTGTGATCCCTCCGGTGTATTCCAATGGCTTACATTCCCAAATCAGGACCGGAGATATAAACAACCCTTATAACTTGTTAACCCAAAGTGGTTATGTAAGTGAGTTTAAAAGTCAGCTTTGGAGCAATATCCGTGTTACTCAGGACCTTGGTGCTATATTGAAAGGGCTTTCCGCAACGGGTATGTTCTCTTTTGACAACTACAACGCTCACATCATTAGCCGAACCAAAAGTGTTGATGGTTATCTGGCATCTGGCCGTGATACCAAGGGTAATTTAATTCTGGATAAGACAGCTATCGGAACCAGCTTTTTGGGTTACAGCAGATCAAATGGAGGCACACGTCAGTTTTACACCGAGGCGGCTATTAACTACGCCAATTCATTCGGCAAGAACAGTGTAAGCGGGCTGATCCTCTTTAATCAATCTGATAAGGAAGACGCGTTTGCTAATGACTTTATCAGTTCCATACCTTACCGCTATATGGGCCTGGCCGGTCGTGTTACTTATGCATACAACAACCGCTATCTGGCAGAGGCTAATTTCGGCTACAATGGTTCCGAAACATTTGCACCAAATCATCGATTCGGATTCTTTCCGTCATTCGGTGGTGGCTGGGTGTTATCCGAAGAGCCTTTCTTTAAACCACTCGCTAAAACCTTTCAGTTCGTCAAATTAAGATATTCGTACGGCGTTGTTGGGAACAGTAATATCGGCGGCCGCCGCTTTGCTTACATTTCTACAGTAGGTGGGGGTAACGGTAACTATTCTTATGGTCAGAATGGTGTGGATCAAAGCATCAACGGACTCGATATTGGTGACTATGCGGTCAGCGTAACCTGGGAAAAGGCGAAAAAACAAAATCTGGGGCTGGAGATCAAGATGCTGGATAACCTCATCTCATTAACAGCAGATGTATTTCAGGAGAACCGGACCGGTATCTATCGTCAGCGTGGAGATGTGCCAAACTATGTGGGGATAGGTACTTTGCCTTACGCCAATCTTGGAGAGATCCATAACCGCGGGCTTGATGCAACCCTGGAATTGAATAAAAAAATAGGTGCAGATTGGCAGTTAGGTTTAAGAGGGAATTTCACCTGGAACCGGGCCATTGTGATCAATGACGCCAATGCACCCTGGCCATATCCATGGCAGCAGCGGATCGGCCGCAAATTTGGACAGCGGTTTGGTTACACTGCATTAGGCTTATTTACCAGCGATGCTGATGTGGCCAACAGCCCGTACCAGACAGGCACTAATAAGGCGGGCGATATTAAATACAAGGACCTGAATGGTGACGGTAAAATAAACTCCTATGATCAGGGTCCGATTGGCTATGGAAGTATTCCCGAAATTGTTTATGGCTTTGGTCCCACCATCAGTTGGAAAGGCTTTGCTATTGCCGGATGGTTCAAGGGTATCAGCAATGTAGATATATCTCTGAATGGTGATGGGCTTCAGCCTTTCAGCCAGGGCGGCGAAAGAGGTAATTTGCTGGCGCAGATCACAGACCGCTGGACACCGACCAACCCTAATCCGCATCCGCTGTATCCGCGCCTTACCTACGGTAACGATAATATGAATTATGAAAACAGCAGTTGGTGGGTGAAGAATGGCGCATTTATGCGCTTGCAAACACTGCAGCTAAGCTATGATTTTGCTGGCGCAAAATGGCTGACACACACAGGCATGTCGCACCTTAGTATCTATTTTATCGGCTATAACCTGTGGACGGTGAGTGGCTTTAAATTGTGGGATGTGGAACTGGGAGATGGCAGAGGGGCACAGTATCCACTGTTAAAAACCTACAATATGGGAGTTAAATGCACATTTTAATAATGGCTTTTATGAAAAGAACAGATATGAAAACTACGATCTTAAAATACAGCGCAGCCTTGCTGACCATTGCATTAGTTTTTAATACAGGCTGTAAAAAATACCTGGATCAGGTACCTAATGACCGGGAAACTATCGAACAGGTGTTTAAAAAAAAGGGCCCATCAGAACAGTACCTTGCCAATGTTTACAGTTACATAGATGATGAGGCTGACCAATGGAACTCCAATCCCTGGCTGGGAAACGCTGACGAAGCGGACGTTACCTGGTCAAAGTATACTATATATGCACTAAACATTGGTAATATCAGTGCCGGGAACGCTCTTTTCGATACCTGGGGATATTACTACAAAGGCATTCGCTCTGCTACCTATTTCCTGAATCATATTGATGGCAATGCGGAGATCCTTGCACTCAATGGTCAGCAACTGATCGATCAGTACAAAGCGGAGGCCAGGTTTCTGCGTGCTTACTATTATTTTTTACTGATGCGTCAGTATGGACCTGTTGTGCTTATGGGCGAAAAGGAGATTCCGGCTGATGCCACCGCGGATGCTATGCAACTGCCGCGCAGCCCATACGATGATTGTGTAAACTATGTGAGCACTGAGTTGGATAAAGCCGCCGCGGTACTACCCCGCATACCTTCTAACAATGGCCAGCCAAGTGATGCTCAATACGGGCGGGCCACAGTAGGAATGGCGCTGGCCCTTAAGGCCCGGCTGTTGTTGTACGCAGCAAGTCCGCTATATAATGGAAATGCAGATTTTTCTGGCTTTAAAACCCTCGATGGAAAGCTACTGATCAACCAGTCTTATGATATACAAAAATGGAAGAAAGCAGCCGATGCAGCAAAAGCGGTTATTGATATGGGGCTGTATTCATTATATAAAGATCCAAGCGGAGACCCCATCAAATCATATCAAGGCATCTTTCTGCAGCCCTGGAACACCGAACAGATCTTCGTCAGAAAATCTAACGGTTTGCCCAATTTTGATGTGAATGCTATGCCAAGGCAGGCGGGCGGATGGAATGGGATTGGCGTAACCCAGGAACAGGTAGATGCCTATTTCATGACTGATGGCAGGCCGATCAAAGAGTCTTCGCTTTATTCAGAGACCGGTTTTACTAGTGTCAACGGTGTCCAGATCTACAACATGTATATCAACAGGGAGCCTCGTTTTTATGCCTCAGTAACCTATAATAACAGCGTTTTTCAAGGCGGCACCATGCAGGCTCCTGCACCGATCTCTTTTTTCGCAAGTGGGCCTAACGGGAAGAACGGACATCCGACCGACTGGACAAAAACGGGTTATCTGGTAAGAAAGAATGTTGCCCCCCAAACCAATGCGGGTTCTGGTGGTACCGGTGCCCAGCAGCAGCGTCCCGAGATTTTGTTCAGACTGGGAGAGATTTATTTGGATTATGCAGAAGCACTAAATGAGTACGCCCCCGGCAATCCCGACATTGTTAAATACCTCAACCTGATCAGAGACCGGGCGGGTATTCCCCAATATGGTAATGGCACCAACGCCTTATCCGTTCCTTCGGCGCAGTTAGATATGCGTACCCGCATATGGCAGGAACGTAGGGTCGAGCTTGCCTTTGAAGAAATTCGCTGGTTCGATATCAGGCGCTGGAAGATCGCGTCACAGGTTATGGGTGATGTGCATGGAATGGATATCAGCAAAGATGATAACAGCTTTTATAAAAGGGTTGTGGCGAGTAATCACCTATTCCGTTCACCTGCATCTTATTGGTTCCCGGTGAGCCAGTACGATCTCGACAGGGAAAAATTAATGGTTCAAAACCCCGGGTGGTAATTTTTAATCAGATCACTTAAAATTATAATGATGTCAACTCAACATATTTCCAGGAACATATTATTTCTCCTCTGCCTGAGCTGTAGCTCATGGTTATCTGGCTGCAAAGATAAATTGGAATTACCCAACCAGCCTGTGGATAGCTATAACCGCGTTTATATGCCGCAGGCAGTAAACAACCCGATCAGCAAAACATTGAAAATAACCGACAGTGTGCAAACCTTAATATATGGCGCCAATTTTGGCGGTCAAGGGTATCCTGGAGCCGATATACCGGTTTCCTTTACCATTAACAAAGCTGCTGCGGATAGCTTCAATGTCGCCAATAAAACCAATTATCCTGTGTTGCCGGATGGCAGCTACACATTGTCGGCTCCCAGTTCTGTAATTCCCAAAGGTCGACTAAGCACCTCTCCCTTAACCATCAGTATTAAAACAAATGGAGCAGGTGCTATGGATGCCCTCAAAACCTATTTGTTAGCGGTTAGTATAACAAGTGTTACAGTAAAGTTAAACCCTACACTGCGTACAACTTTCTATCTGGTGACTGCCCAACCGGATTTTAATGACTATCCCGTTTATGACAGATCCAACTGGCAGGTGATCGGTTTTTCTTCTCAGGAAGCTAACGGTGAAGGGACGGATAATGGCCGCGCCATATTTGCGCTTGATGGTAGCACCTCCACCTTCTGGCACACCCAATGGTCTGGCGCTTCTCCCGGACCACCTCATTATCTGACTATTGATATGGGCGAAGTAAAAACACTGCACGGCCTTTCATTTGTAGGCAGGCAATCTGATGGCGGCGGGAAACCAAACGATGTCAGCGTACAAACCAGCCTGGATAATGTTACCTGGACCGATGCCGGTGCTTTTAATCTGCAAAACAATAAGGATCTGCAGAAACAGTTTCTACCCGGAGGGTTTAAAAGCGCACGATATTTTAAGGTGATCATCAATTCCGCATACAATGCTACTTATACGCAAATAGCTGAGTTAAACGCCTTTTAAAATCGCTCCCAATAGGTTGATGGTTCAACCTATTGGGTTTTCACCCTGCACTACATGAAAAAACAACCTTTAAAAAAGGTATAATTCTTTACTATAACCTAACGTTCATTCTGTAAAACCAATTTCAATTAACATCAATACTTATGAATAACACTTTTTTCAGAAAGCAATTTGTTAAACTTTTATTGATCTCTCTTTTTATTTTTAGTTATAAAATAAGTCTCGGATTTCAACAGCAAAAAAGTACGGGACTGTCTCAATCAGATACTGCCTTTGTGCCAAAAGAAATTGAGGACCCCGAAAATATTGGTATAAACAAAGAAGCCAATCATGCTACCCTAATGCCGTACGCTACTTTAAAAGAGGCCCTGGCTGCTAACCGCCATGCCTCCTCATTTAGCCGCAGCCTGAATGGCCCATGGAAATTCAACTGGGTCGACTGGCCTCAAAAACGTTCGGTTGACTTTTATAAGCCCGGTTATGATGTATCCGCATGGAAGGATATCAAGGTGCCCTCCAACTGGCAGATCGAAGGTTATGGCACCCCTTATTACAGCAATTTTACTTATATCTTTCAAAAAGATTTTCCAAGGGTGATGAGCACACCGCCCGAAAAATATACTGCCTACAAAGAGCGTAATCCGGTTGGCAGTTATCGCCGTGAATTTACTGTCCCTGCCGAATGGAAAGGCCGCCGTGTATTTATCACCTTTGATGGTGTGGATGCCGGTTTCTTCATCTGGGTCAACGGCCGCAAGGTTGGTTACAGTGTTAACAGCAGGAATGCCGCTGAGTTCGATCTGACTAAATATCTGCAGCCTGGCAAAAATACTTTGGCTGTTGAAGTTTATCGGTTTACCAGCGGAAGTTATCTTGAAGATCAGGATATGTGGCGCCTCAGCGGCATATTCAGAAATGTTACTTTATGGAGCAGCCCGGAGGAACATATTCGCGACTTCTTTATAAAAACAAACCTCGATAAACAATACAAAAATGCAGAGCTTGTTGTAAGCGCCAAAGTAAAAAATTACAGCGCTACAGTAACTAAGGCACGTGAAGTTAATGTTTCTCTGTACAATGGTATCGTACCCGTGCCCGGGGCTATCGGCAAAAAAGTAATTCCTTCGTTAAAGCCAGGTGAAGAGGTAACGGTTGATGTAAAGTTCAGAGTAAATAATCCGCAAAAGTGGACGGCCGAAACGCCTAAACTTTATACCTCCGTGATTACGCTTAATGAAGGCGGCCGCAGTATAGAAACGTTGTCTTCGCGTACCGGTTTCCGCAGTATAGAGATCAAAGGCCGCCTGTTCACCGTAAACGGAGTTCCGATCAAATTAAAGGGTGTAAACCGCCACGAGAACTGGCCAAATGACGGTCATGCGGTTACCGAAGAACAAATGATCAGGGATATCGTCCTTATTAAACAGGCCAACTGTAATCATGTACGTACCTGCCATTATTCTGATGATCCCCGCTGGTACGAGCTGTGTGATGAATACGGCATCTACCTTGTTGCCGAAGCCAACCTGGAAAGCCATGGCGCCTGGGATGAATTTAATGAAGAGCCGAGGATCAAGGCGGCGCTTATTGAACGCAATGTAGCTAATGTGGAGAATTTTAAAAACCACCCTTCAGTGATCATCTGGTCATTAGGTAACGAATGCGGCAGCGGCGGTTCGAATTTCAGGGCCATATTGAAAACTATAAAGGGGATTGATACCAGTCGCCCAACACATTACCAGGGCTTTGGTATAGGCGATAATAATCCTGCCGATATGGATAGTGAGATGTACACCGATGTTCAGAACCTGGAAAAACATGCGAACGATAAAAAGCTTACCAAGCCATTTTATCTGTGCGAGTATGCTCATGCCATGTTCAATTCCATGGGTTCGGTAGATATTTATAATGATCTGTTTGATAAATATCCGCAGTTACTGGGTGGCGCTATTTGGGAATGGCAAGATCAGGGCGTATACAATAACCGTGATCCTAAACATCCCATTACGGCTTTTGGGGGCGGCTTTGGTGAATATCCAAACGACCAATATTTCATCCACAAAGGTGTGGTATTCTCTGACAGGTCGTTGAAACCGCATTATCCAGAGCTTAAACATGCTTATCAATGGATCACTATCCGTGCAAAAGATCTTAAGAACGGATTGGTTACTATTAAGAACCGCTACCAGTTTATCAACCTTAACGGACTTATGGCAAAGTGGGACTTGAGTGAAAACGGCAATGCTATATCCTCGGGTAACTTAATCGTTGGTTTGGTTAATCCTGGAGGAGAAAAAGATATCAAGATCCCATTTAAATTAACTCCAAAGCCTGGAGCCGAATATTTTCTAAGAGTTTCATTTGACCTTGCTTCTGATAAATTGTGGGCAAAAAAAGGCTACGAAGTTGCCGAACAGCAGTTTGACCTGCCGATTGGTATTCCGGCGCTTGCTGACAGATCACAGGGAAGCGCATTAACTTTAAATGATTCAAAAGAAGAGATCAAAGTAAAGGGATCTGATTTCAGTCTTGAATTTGACAAAGTGAAAGGCACTTTCTCGAAAATGGAGAAAGCCGGTGAAAGTATCCTGCAGAAAAATGGGGGGCCAATGCTGCACCTATGGCGCGCGCCGCATCGTAAAGATGATATGTGGGCTTATAGCGACTGGCAGAAAAATGGATTAAAGGATATTAACTGGGTAGCTGATGAGGTGAAAAGTACACAGTTGGCCGCAAATGTAGTAGAGATTAAAGTGAACCTGACTGGAACCGGTAAACATGATTTTGTTGTTCATCACCAGGCGGTTTATACCATTAACGGCAAAGGTGAGATCAACGTTGTTAATAATGTTAGCTTCAGCGATCCTAAACTAATACTGGCTCGTATAGGTGTGCGTATGTTCCTCAACAAGAACCTTGATCAGTTTGATTACTTGGGTCGTGGACCAATGGAAAACTATGGCGACCGTAAAAGTGGTTTTGATGTGGGGCATTATTCCAGCAGCGTAGTTAAGCAGATGACTCCATATGAAAAACCTATGGAATGCGGTAATCATGAAGATGTGCGCTGGGCTAATGTTAAAGCGGCAAAGGGATCGGGAATAAAAATCAAACAGCTTGATTCCTTATTACAGGTGGCTGCACTTCCTTACAGCGACGAGGAAATGGAAAATGTAGAATACAAAATAGATCTGCCCAAAAGTAAAGGCACCGTACTTTGTATCAGTCATAAAACGTTGGGTGTTGGCTCCTGGGGCTGTGGGCCAAAACCGCTGGAACCTTATTTGGTATATGCAAAACCAACAGCATTTAATTATCAGATACTGTTAACCACATTTGTGAACAAATAGGATTTTAAAATTATTGTTCTGAAATGGGAAACAAAATATACATGCTGGCTGCACTGATCATCGTATTCCGGAAAGTCCTTCAATGCAATCAGCAACATTTTGAGCCTGTTCTAACATTAAATGTAAGGTCATGAACAAGATTGGTCAATTGAGTTCGCCGATCAAAGTAGACTGCCAGAGTTTATCAACATAGCTATGACAAATCAATTATCCATTGAAGAGAGATATGCAGTAGTTTCTCTTATATTGAGTTCATATGACGATTATCTTGGTAGCAATCAGAATGGTCAAGATACTTGGCCTGATATCGTTAAACTATTAAATCACGATCCTCTGTACGACGATGTGTTAAACTACTGGGCTTTGTGGGGTGAAGAGAGAAAGGATCACTTGTTTCATATTACACCACAGATAAGGAGCTATTTAAAAGGTAATCATTAACAAGTAAAGCCCAACCAAGCGTTGGGCTTTACTTGTTATAAGCTAACCTTGTTTTAGCATGCTGGATAAGGCCATCTATAGCATATATGATGTGTTCTCTGTCCTCATTAGGGAGTTGTTGGATAGATAGTACTTTGTCCAGGAGCGATTGATCCCCGCTACCGCAAGCGGGATGTAAAATAAAAGTGGCTAAATAATGTAACTTAAGTGGACATCCAACTCTAAAAAGACGTTTTTTCAACTAAAAGATTGTTTTTTCAGAATACGGAAAATATAAAAAAGCAAAAACCTCGATTCCAGTTCGGAATCGAGGTCTTTGCTTTTCTGTGGTGGCTACTTTACAAATTTCGAACTATTTCCTGTCTGATTTGCGTTTAATCGTCGATTGGGATTTATAAATTTTTGTTTTACTTCCGACTGTGATTATCTGAATGAATTCGTTAATATACCTACATGCAGCCGATGATCAATTACCTCGAAAGAGTGTTGGAAATTGAGTTGAGCCTAACCACGGGTTACAAGTTCGCGGGAGCAAGAATTTGGTGTTATTACAAAAGGATCTGAAAAGAAATAAACTAACCTGTTATAAGGTTACAAGTGAAATAATTTACAAATTTTGTTTGTTATTGCATAAATTTAACGACCGATTATTTAAACAACTGATACTTTGCAGATAAAGTCATTGTATGATCAGCAACATATACGCGCCAGGATAGCCCTTGGAGACCAGCAGGCTTTTGCCTTATTTTTTAACTACCATTGGCCACAGGTTTATAGCACGGGTTTAAGGCTAACTAAATCGCCAGAAAAGGCCCAGGACCTTGCGCAGGATATTTTTATTAAGCTCTGGGAAAACCGGCATAAGCTCATCGAAATAAAGGAAGAAGATGCCTATATCTATATATTATCGCGCAATGTTATTTTTGATTTTCTGCGAAAAAAGGTTTTCGATACCGAAAATATTGAAGCCTTGATTGATTACTTTGAAGACAGCACCATTACAGCGCAGGAGAAGCTGGAATATAATGAATTGGAAAATATCCTTAAATCCGCTATCGATCAGTTACCGGGAAAAGTAAAAGATGTATTTATGCTGAGCAGGGTGGATGGTCTTACCCATGAACAGATTGCCCATCAACTAAGTATATCTGTAGTATCCTCTAAAACCTATATAGTGAGAGCACTACAGGACATCCGTAAATTCATGGCTTTACACACAGATAATCCTGCCATCATTTTTGCCGCCGGGGCTATTTTGTACAGCATATCAAAATAAATAAATATTTTTTGTCTTACCCTATCGCTCTTTTACGTCTTTAGTATCAGTAGGCCCTGATTAATGCATGTCGCAAGGGGTACGTCCTATACCAATAAGATGCACCAGGAAAGATTTAAAGTATTATTTGAACAATATCTCCATGATAGCCTTCCTCCCGAAGATCTTTCGGAATTACAGGCAGCTATTCAGGATGACCGCTATCGGGCATTATTCGATGATTTGCTTAAAAATGCATTCCAGGAACCAGCTTTTGCAGAGGTAGATGAAGGGGCTAGGCAATCCGTTTTAAACGCCGTCAGTTTCAAGATCAACCAGCAGGAAGATACTGAGTTAAGAAACACCGATAAAAGGCGCTTAATTCCTTATCGTTGGTTAACCGGTGTAGCGGCTTTGCTATTTTTTGCATTCGGCGTAGGATGGTTTTTTCTGCGGAATAAAGATCAAGGGCAGCATGAAAATACTTATGCCCATAATATCAAACCAGGCATCAACAAAGCCACACTGACCCTTGCAAATGGTAAAAAACTGATCCTTACTGATTCCCTGCAAGGTCAATTGGCCAGCGAGGCCGGGATTATAATCAGTAAAACAAAGCAAGGCCAGATTGTTTACACCGTTGCGTCGGATAAGGATAGCGACCATCAGGCACTGCAATATAACACCTTAACGACAAAAGAAAGCGAACAATTCCAGGTAATTCTTCCCGATGGTTCCCATGTTTGGTTGGATGCCGCCTCCTCGCTGAAATACCCCGTAGCTTTTAACGGAAATGAACGCAAAGTAGAATTGACCGGACAAGGTTATTTTGAAGTGAGTCATAATGCAGCGGTACCCTTTATCGTAAAAACGGCCAAAACCGAAGTGCAGGTATTGGGGACACATTTCAATGTTTCTGCGTATGATGATGACCAGGATACCAGAACAACCCTGCTTGAAGGTGCGGTAAGAATAAAAAGTAAGCTATCGGCTGCTATGCTGAAACCTGGCGAACAAGCTGTTTTAAATGATAGGGGACAGCTAACGGTTAATAAAGAAATAGATGCAGAAATGGAGATCGCCTGGAAGAACGGGCTATTTGATTTCAAAAAAGCCGGTATTGAGCAAATTATGGCCCAGGTATCACGCTGGTATGGCATTAAGGTTACCTACGAAGGAAAGATCCCTACCACAAAGCTTACCGGAAGAATGCCACGCAACGTAGACATTGCTGAGTTATTGGAAGTATTGCAATTTGAAGGGATCAAATTCCGGATAGAAGGAAAAAATATTACTGTTACCGACTAAGGCAAAGGCAGGCTCATGAGAAGGCCAACCTATTCAATGTCTCAGGCAGCAGGCTGATAATCAACAACCAATTATTCACTTTAATACTAATTTATGGAGAAATAAATACGAAAGACCACCTAAAAAACGGGTACCTTTTTAAAGCTGGTAGATAGGATACAAGTAGAGCCTACCCGTATCCCTTCAATCCATCTGTAAATTAAAAGACCGGGAAGTGCTCTAACACTTTCCCGGCTAATATCCGGGTATTCAATCATCAGAAGTAACCAATTTAAATCTAACGTTTAACCCCAAACTAACCAAAATTATGAAAATTAATTTAAAGTGCGCGGAAGCGTCATGGCGCACTATGTCCAAAATTTTTCTAATGATGAAACTAACGATCGTCTTATTGATTGCAGGACTTGCACAAGTAAGTGCGAAAAGCTATGCTCAGCTAATAACCCTTCATGAAAAGAATGTATCCATAGAAAAAGTTTTATTACTGATAGAAAAACAGAGCGGGTATCATTTTATATATGATGATAATCTTGATGTTCTTAGATCCAGAACCTTAAATATCAGTGTCGAAAAGCAAACTATCGGCAATGTGCTTGACCAGTGTCTCAATGGGATACCGGTTAGTTATAAAATATTTAAAAAGACTATTGCCTTAAAAGAAACGGAGCAGTCACAAATCGAAAAATCGGTTATTACTGTTCAACGGATCAGCGGAACAGTTACAGATGACAAAGGGGCACCATTGCCCGGTGCGTCCGTTATGTTAAAAGATGTGCAAAAGGGTACGGTCACTAATGCTGCGGGGCAGTTTTCGATCGATGCCAAACCGGGTGATGTACTTGTCATTTCTTTCGTAGGATTTCAAACCAGGGAGATTGTAATTGGTGCACAATCGAAAATTGAAGTCAGCATGACCGCGCTCACCAGTGCGTTAAATGAAATGGTTGTTGTCGGCTACACTACACAAAGCAGACACAAGCTCACCAGCGCCGTAGTCACCGTTTCCGGCGACGAACTAAACAAAAGGGTGGCCACCTCTCCTTCCACTTTACTACAGGGAAAACTTCCCGGTTTACAGGTTGTTCAGGGTTCAGGTGAGCCAGGAGCCGAAAATGTCCAGCTTACGATCAGGGGTACCGGTACCTTCAGCGGTGCAGGGTCAAATCCATTAGTGATCGTTGACGGCCTTCCCGGCAGCCTGGATGTGCTGAATGCGAATGATATAGAGTCGATTTCCGTATTGAAGGATGCGTCATCTGCCGCGATTTATGGATCACGCGGGGCGAACGGTGTGATTGTGGTAAAAACCAAGCGGGGCAAAGCTGGCAGCCTTACAGTTCAATACACCTACAATTTCGGGATTTCCAATGCGACGAAGCTTCCGGATCTGGTAACTAATTCCGCTACCTATATGCAATTATCGAATGAAGCGCGCACCAATTCTTCATTGGCCCCATTATATACGCAAGCTCAGATCGATTTGTATCAAAATGCGACGGACAAGGTGAAATACCCTAACCATAACTGGCTGGACGATATCTTTCGCACCGCTTACACACAAAATCATTACCTGAACATGAGCGGAGGTAAAGATAGCACAACCTACAGTGTGGGTATCGGTATTACTAACCAGCCTGGAGTTATGCGGGGATTTGACTACTCAAAGTATACGCTCTCGCTGGGTCTGAATTCGAAGCTTAACAAGAGAATAACCTTTGGAAGTGACATACAGATGCGTTACGGCAAAAAGCTCACGCCTGAAAACGGAGCAAGTGACCAGTTTCTTTCCGCACTGGCGCAATCTCCTTTGTATCCGGCGCAGGTGGATGGAAAATGGATAAAGAAAGCCTATTCAAATGAACTGGGCAATAAAAATCCGGTGGCCATCGTGGATGAAGACATCAGGACCCGGGGAGATGACAAATACATTCAAGGTAACCTGTCACTGGATATTGATCTTTTCAGGGGGCTGAGATGGGAGAATAAAGCGGGATTCAATTATGGGATTTATAAATTCAATGATTTCAGACCCATTATACCCACCTATTATTATAGTGATATGAGCCCAGCGGGTAATCTCGATGACGGATCCCCCGGCCTGAATGTAGGCAATTCGGACAACTTATACACCGTTTATTACAGCCAGCTGACCTATAAAAAGAGTTTTGGAGGGCATAATTTTTCGGCGTTTGCCGGCTTGCAGCAGGAGAGGAACACGGGTAGTAATATCAATGCATCCAGGACACAATATGTAACAAATTTCCTGAGAGAACTGGATGCGGGACCCTCTGACGGACAGACAAACGGCGGTACATCCTCTTCCTGGGCGATCAGTTCTTTATATGGTAGTGCTAATTACGATTATGAAGATAAATATTTGCTCGGCGCCAGCATCAGGTATGATGGAACATCCAGGTTGCCCTCTGATACCCGTTATGGAACATTTTACTCATTTTCAGGCGGATGGAGAATTTCGAAGGAAAATTTCCTGAAAGATGTTTCCTGGTTAAATGATTTGAAGATCCGTGGTTCCTGGGGACAATTGGGTAACCAGAATATTGGAACATATCCTTATCAGTCTACATTATCGGGCGCTAATTATGCTTTTGGCGGTACGGTTACATCTGGCTTTGTTTCCAATACATTGGTTGACCCAAATCTTACCTGGGAAACTACCCGGGTAGCTGATGTAGGTCTTGATATGACTGCATTTAATAATAAACTGGTTTTCTCGGCAGATTATTTTAATAAATATACCTTCGATATCTTAAGGGGATCCCAGGTTCCTTACTACGTCGGCCTTAATGCACCTACCATAAATAACGGAGCCCTGAGGAATAAAGGCTTCGAGTTTGCAGTTCAATACAATGACAGGATTGGCAAAGATTTTACGTATACCGTGGGGTTAAACCTTCAAACCTACAAAAACAAGCTTGAGCAATACGGATCAAAGGACATCAGCGACCATACCATCAGAGAGGAAGGGCATGAGCTCGATGCTTACTATATGTATGTTTGGGATGGTATATTTCAAAGTCAGGCCGAGATAGATAATTCTCCGAAACAACCGGTTACCCCAACACCGGGCGATTTGAAAATAAAAGATATAAATGGTGACGGGAAAATAGATGCAAATGACAGAACCTATGTAGGCGGTAAATTTCCGTCTTATCAATATTCAGCTAATTTGGGAGCCGGATACAAGGGGTTCGACTTTAGTGCGCAGATTTATGGTTCGCAAGGTCAGAAGACATATGTTAACGGCTGGGGGATAGAACCTTTCAGACAGGGCTCTATTCCAACAACAGACTGGCTGAACCGTTGGACACCAACCAATCATACCAACACTATGCCTAAGATATACGTGGCAGATGGCTATGCACCTGTACAAAATTATCCTTCTACTTATTTCTTAAAAGACGCTTCCTTCATCCGGCTCAAAAGCCTGCAACTCGGCTATAGTTTTCCTATATCTATGCTGAACAGGATCTCGGTAAAAAGCCTTCGGATTTTTGTAGCTGCTGACAACGTGTTCACCATTAGTAAATATCCAGGTTTGGACCCTGAACGTGTTGGAGACGGTAACTATGTTACCTATCCTCAGAACAGGACAATAACCTTTGGTGCATCCATTAAACTTTAACCCAATCAAAGCAAACGATTATGAATCTTTACAATAAATATATATTCATGCTGATCATGTTATCAGTCATGCTGGCATCCTGCAGGAAAAGTTCATTGAACCTTAATCCGCCTGATCAACTATCTACGCAAAATTTCTGGAAATCAGAAAGCGATGCAGATCTTGCATTAACAGGGTGTTATAACTTTTTATATGCCTCAGGAGGAGGCTATTCGACTTCGCAATACGAGGTGGTGGCCTGGGATAATTTTAGTGATAATTCTTACGGGCAATATAACTACGGAGGTGGAACAAGCGCATTATCTTCCGGTCTTTCTGCCGGCGTTTTTGACACCTATAATCTTTTCCAATCATCTTATTACGTGAATAATTATAAAGCGATAGCCTCTATTAATTATTTCCTGGCCAATGTGGATAAAGTGCTCACCGGTGATAAACTGAAGCAATACAAAGCTGAAGCTTATTTTCTGCGTGCCTTTAATTATTACTGGCTTGCTGTTTTGTACGGCAATGTCATTATAACAACAGCAGACCCATATACCCTTGACTATACCAAACACATGACCAAATCAACCAGGGCAGATGTTTTAAAGCAGGTTGAAGCGGATCTGGATCTGGCGATCGCCGGCTTGCCGGATGTTGCCTACAGCAGCGGACATGCGGTTAAAGGAGCAGCACAAGGTTATAAAGTCAGAGCGTTGTTATTTGAGAAAAAGTATACAGAGGCCGCCGCCCTGGCCAATGAAATAATAACCGGAGGAAAGTTCTCATTGAATACTTCCTATCCCGCAAACTTCTATAAGCCTGCTCAAAACAGCAGTCCTGAAATTATGTTTTCGGTAAAATATCAGCTTCCGAACTTGTCTCATCAGGATAATGGGATCAGTGTTCCCCTACAGCGCTGGAAAGGTGAACTGGCCACACAGGACCTCGTAAACGAATATGAAGCCGCAGATGGCAAAGACACGACCAGTTCCGGGGTGTATGTTCAAGGGAAACCTTATGACAACAGAGACCCTCGTATGCGTATGACCCTGTTCTTTCCAGGCGATACCAAAGCCCTGGGATGGCCGTTCACCGGATCTTATGCAGTGGCTACTCCAGGAAAAGATTCGTGGATTGTCGGCTACTATCCGGTCAGGAAGTGGCTTGACCCCGCCTTGGTAGACCCTGATTACGGCGTAAAAGGTGATAATGATTTTGTTTTACTCCGTTACGCGGATATTTTACTGATGTATGCAGAAGCACAAAATGAAGCGTCCGGGCCGGACGCAAGTGTTTATAATGCAATAAACCTTGTCCGGGCCCGGGTTAATATGCCTGGTTTATCTGCTGGTTTGTCACAAGCGCAGCTAAGGGAAAGAATCCGGCATGAGCGGCGCGTCGAATTTGCCTTGGAGGGAATACGCTATTTTGACCTGAGGAGATGGGGCATCGCAACGCAGAAATTAAACGGTTTCGCCCAAAATCCTTTATTCCCTACTGTAAAAACTAAATATGCTGACAACTATGATTTCTGGCCTATTCCACAACCGGAAATTGACAGAAATGCGCCCGAACTCACGCAAAATCCCGGGTATTAAGCAAGCCCCAATGATTTGCGCCGCAAATTAATGATCTTTGATTGAGGAGAGCAGGCTGTTTGGTGCCGCCTTGCAAGAGTGGGTACCAAACAGTTTCTAAGCTGGTAACCGTAGTACAATTATACAGTTCCTTTATGAGCTAAACAGCAATAGTTTTATGACCATAAGCGGGAAGGAAATATCTGGATACCTGAATTCTGAAATTCTCGAAATGATCCTCATCAACAGCAAAATAAGTTCCGCGTTCAATTATGATGATTTGGCTATAACCCTGTCAGGCAAAAGCTACCGACATCATATTCCAGGAAGCTCTGTGCTCTTGGAAACAATCGATGGCAGGATGAACCAACAAGAAGCAGTTAATAAGATTCCAAATGTAGCTAAGTTTGACCATGAAACCCCTTGATAGCAGTACTTAATTCGAAGCTATAAGCATAAAAAAATATGGCAGGTGAACTAGGGATTTCTCTATCGGCTGTTTCGAGAGCGCTGAATGGCCGGCGAAGAAATATGTCAATAACATTTGAAGGTTACTTTAAACACAAAAAAGCCACTTAGTTTATCACTAAATGGCTTTTTTTATTCTGTGGTGGCTACTGTACAAATCTCGAACTTTTTCCTGTCTGATTTGCGTTTAATCGTTGATTTAGAATTATAAATTATTCGGCTTAATTTGACAAGGCATGGTTAACTCAAATAACGCATAGCTGCGTGCTTTCATTTAACTGAGCTTCTATAGCTTTAACTACTCCTCCAGTACTATTCATTGCAGTTTCACGAAATTCAAGTAAATGAACTAATCTACTGAAATATTGGCGTAAACACATATTTCTACGGAGATTAGTTAGCAGAACACAAGAACTATTAAACTCCACAACTTAAATTTGTAAATTTGCATTACATCGATTTAAATTAGACAAAGTTTATGCATACTAGTCTTTTAAAATATATCAATGGACATACATCTTCGGTACTTTCAAGCGAAGAAGTCATTTTGATTGAGTCTGTATTTAAACCAAAAAAATTTAAAAAAAAACAATATTTTCTGCAAAAAGGAGATGTATGCAAATATTATGCATTTATTGTTAAAGGGGCAATGCGACAATTTAGTGTTGATGATAAGGGCACAGAGCATATTATACATTTGAGTGTTGAGAATTGGTGGGTCGGCGACCGTGAAAGTTATACGGCACTTACGCCATCTGTTTATAATATAGAGGCATGGGAGGAAACTGATCTGCTCACAATTACAAAAGCCGACTTCTTTTTTATTATTGACAAAATACCTGCAATAGCATTGATGATCCGAACGATGGATCAAAGAAATTTTATCGCAAATCAAAGAAGATTAAATTCCAGTATCAGCGACACAGCTGATAAACGCTATGAAGAATTTGAAAGGTGCCATCCTGAATTTGTGAGGCGTTTTCCACAACACCTGATCGCCTCATTTTTAGGCATTACCAAAAGTAGCCTAAGTCGTATCCGTAGACTTTCTTTAAAAAAAACTGTTTAGTAGCAATGCTGCGTCCAGCGCATAGTATCTTACCAAAATAGCGCTTTTAAAATCACTTCCTTCATATAGGGTTGTGTATTTACGAAGATGTTGTCAAATGACAACATCTTTTTTTGCCATTTGATATCGTTTGAAAGGTTATTCTACTTGCAATTTTGATTCATTAAAAAATTTAACGAAATGGCAAAAAATGCAAAAGTAGGACTGGAAGCTTTGCTTCGTCCTGAAGACAGTATCGTGGTGTTAATTGATCACCAGCCTTACCAGTTTACCAATTTAAACAGCCACGAGCCTACAATGATTATCAACAACGTTGTTGGCCTGGCAAAAGCAGCTAAAGTATTTAACGTTCCAACAATTCTTACTACGGTAGTGGAAGAACGTGGCGGTTACATTATTAAAGGGCTTCAGGATGTATATCCCGATCAAAAACCAATCAATCGCACTACGCTTAATACCTGGGAAGATCCCAGAGTAACGGATCTTGTTAAAGCAAGCGGCCGTAAGCAGCTTATTATAGCCGGGCTTTTTACAGAAATCTGTGTAGCGTTTCCAACAATCCAGGCTTTGGGCGAAGGCTATGATGTATTTGTTGTTGCAGATGCGTGTGGCGCAGTATCGCTGGAAGCGCACGAACTGGCCATGCAGCGTATGATACAGGCAGGTGCGGTGCCAATTAATTGGTTTGCTGTACTGGCCGAATGGCAGCGTGATTGGGCCAGAGAAGAAACAGTTATGGGTATAGGTGAAGTTATTATGGAACACGGTGGTGCCAGTGGTGTTGCCTTAGCCTGGGAATTTCAGCTTTTGGCTACTCCGCCAGCAAAATAATACCCTTTTGAATTGAGCATAATATGCAGTGTAAAGCTGCATATTATGCTCAATTCAATTTCAAAAAAACATTGAAAACTTATTACGATATGGCATTTAAAAGAAAATTGGCAGATAGCTATCTACCTCAAAAGGAACAAGGTTTCTTAGGGCAAGGTCATATTGCCCGCACCTTAGTAGGGAGAGATTTTAAACTATCTGATCCATTTATTTATTTGATGGACGACAATATTGATAAAACAGACTACATTCCGGTTGGAGGCCCACATCCGCACGCAGGTTTTGAAACAGTTTCACTGCTTGTAGATGGCAAAATCGTGGAACAGACAGAATCTATGGAAAAGGGCGATTTCCAGATTATGACAGCAGGAAGTGGCATCGTTCATACAGAAACTATAGACAAGCCTACCAAAGGCAGGTTATTCCAATTATGGCTAACATTGCCGAAAGAGAACCGCTGGGCTGAACCCAGATTGCAAATCCTTAATGCTGACAAAGTACCCGTATCAGAAAAAGACGGAGTGGGCATAAGATTGTACAGTGGTTCCCTCGCAGGCATCAGCTCCCCAGTTTTGAATTATGTTCCCTTGATAGTAGCAGAGATCAATTTAGGTGCTGGTAAATCTACAACCTTAGATTTACCAGCAAATTTCAATGCTTTTATAGTGGTAATAAACGGAAATGTAGAAATAGGCGAAGAAAAACAACTGTTAACTGCTGAGCAGGTAGGCTGGCTAAACCATTCTGATGAAGATTCAGTAAGTGAGCTGCAACTTAATGCAGGAAAAGAAGATGTCCGCTTAATTTTATACGCAGGAAAACCCCAGGATGAGCCCATTGTTTCCCAAGGCCCCTTTATAGCTGATAAAGCTGACCAAATCCAAAAACTTTACCGGGATTTCAGGTATGGAAAAATGAATCATATAGCAGCATCTCCCAAGCAACAAATAATAACTTATTGATAAGAATTAACTAAAAAGAAAGCAAAAATGAAAAAAGATAAAATTATATACTGGGTAACAACGGGTATTGTTGCGGCAATGATGGTATTCAGTGCTTACGGATATTTTACAAACCAGGAAATGAAAGGTGCATTTGTACACTTAGGTTTTCCAAACTATTTCAGAATTGAATTAGGTGTAATGAAAATTTTAGGTGCATTGGCCCTGATACTTCCTATGGTTCCAAAAAAACTGAAGGAGTTTGCTTATTTTGGTTTTGCGCTTACATTCATTTCTGCATTTATAGGCCACTATGCCAGTGACGATCCGTTACCTACACCAATCATGCCTTTGATATTTTTAGGGATTTTGGCTGCTTCATACATTTATAAAAATAAAATTCAAAATTATAACCAGGCATGAAAAAGAAAATAAGTTTTTCAGCTCAAGGGCGGCAGGCTGATGTTGGGCCAATGATAATTCATAGAATGCTACCTAACACGTATGCTCAAAAGGTGGGATCATTTGTTTTTCTTGACCATGCTACTCCCACCCTTCAAAAAACACGGAATAGCGGTGGCACAGGAGTGCATCCACATCGTGGCATCGCAACCTTAACCTATATTATTCATGGTGAGGTAGAGCATTTTGATAGTGCTGGGAACCGTAAAACCGTTCATTCGGGTGGAATACAATGGATGAAAGCGGGTAATGGCATCCTTCACGATGAATTAATGAATTACGATTCAAATACTGATAGTAAATTAACACATGGATTTCAATTTTGGATAAACCTGCCCGCAAAAATAAAAGCTGAAAAGCCCGATTATCTGGCCGTTGAAGGCAGTGAAGTCCCACAAAAAGCATTACCTGATAGTAGCGGATGGATAAAGGTAATCCTCGGGAATTATGAAGATTTGAATGCCAATATTCCTAATTACCTACCCCAGTTCTTATACCATATTCATTTGCAGCCAGGCAAAACATTTTCTATTAAGATGGAAAATGAAGTGGAAGTTGCAGCACTTCTACTTTCGCAGAAGGTGGTCATCAATGACGCTTTATTTCAATCAGGTGAATTTGTCGAATTTGATAGAGAATCTGGAACAATTGAAATCAGCAACGAGTCAAACGACGACATTGATGTATTACTCTTTGGCGGAGCACCCTACACGGAACCTGTTGTAGCAGAAGGGCCATTTGTGATGAATACACCTGCCGAAATTGTAGATGCATATCGGGATTTTTACACTGGAAAATATGGTAAGATAGAAGCTAAAATTGGCAGAGTACAACACGAAAGTTAACCAAACACTTAGGAGAAAGAATTTCGGTTAGTAAAGTAAGAGGAATATGTGTTTTGCTTAAAGTCCCGATGCAATAAAAACCGCTTTTTCGCATGGTTTTGAGGGGAAAAAGCCATTTTAATATTTAAGAATTGAAGTTTATAATATTATAAAATAAAAACGTTCGCAAGTGTTTAGCAACTTGCGAACGTTTGTGGTATCAGCTGGGATCGAACCTTTAGTCGTAATCTATTGATTTTTAAATGCTTAAAAAGTATGTAATTTTAAAGGTTACCGATTAGGTATTGACTTTAAAATCGAAATTTAATCAGCAATCTGCACGCTATTAACGTTCTGCTTTGCAAAAATAAATAAAAAATTTTAACAGTAGATTGATATATAAATTAAAAATTGTTACTCCGAGTCGGAGTAAATCGGATAAGATCGTTTTGGGAAATAGTGAAATTGGGTCAGTTTAATCACCAAATAATAAATAACGATTATGGCAGCAGAGATTATTACGAAGGAGGACTTGCAGGAGTTCGAAGAGCGTTTAATTAATAAAATTATTTCAATCGTAGGCAAATCAACCGAAGAACCTCGAAAATGGTTAAAGAGTTACCAGGTTAAAAATCTGCTTAAAATTTCAACAAACACCTTGCAAACGTTAAGAGATAATGGTACACTCCCTTTTTCTAAAATAGGTGGTATACTTTACTATAAGTATGATGATATTCTGAAAATTTTGAATGATGTGGACAGAAGCAAGCGCTCGGTTTTTAATTAGTTGTGACTATTGTTTATATTGAGTTTTTTGTGATATTTTAGATTTGACTATCAATAAGAACATCGCTGGTTCGAGCCCAGGCTCAGGAGCCAGAATGGGCAAGCACGAGAAATCGGTCGCTTGCCCTTCTTTTTTGCCTTTTATTTCGCTGTTAATCAAGTAAATACAAGAGTACAATTCACTTGTCAAAGCGGTTCGATGTTGCAATTCCTCGAAAGTGAATTTTTGGGGGTACATCGAACCAATTAGTTCTCGTTTATTGGAACTATCTGATTTTGAATAAATTGTATTTAATCTCGTTAATTTGCTAATAGCCGGTCTAAGTAGCGGTTCAATGTTCGCAGTCTTGGAATTAGCCGCTGCCGCTTCCGATAACTTCGCTTCTAATACATTTACCTTGTATTCATTTTCTGATTTGATGGTCTTATAATCGGCACCGTCAATGTCTCCGTTTAAAAGAAGTTCCCTTGCTTTACTGGTGCGATTATTCAGCTCATTGATTTCCTTTAGCAATTCAGAACGGGATGCCAAAGTTGTCGTGTTTTGGTTTTTGTACGTATCCCTGATAACTTCAGTAAAGAGATCTGCATATTCCTCCTGGATAGTAAATTCCTCTATTACCTGGTCGAATACTTTATTTACCTCTTCGGCCTTATATCTGCAGCCACAAGCTGAAGAACAATGATAGTAGTAGTAATATCCATTGCGGCCTTTAGATGCGCTCCCGCATAAGATTCGGCTGCATCTTGAGCATTTAATAAAGCCCCTTAGAGGCAACATATCCGGCGAATGAACCTTTGTTTTCTCCTCTCTCTTTTTCCCGCTTAAAATGTCCTGAACGTCGTAAAACAAGGATTCAGAGATAATGCCATCATGCAAACCCTTAACAGTGTGTGCAGCTTCGTCCTTATATTTAACGATTAGTATCTTTCCGCAATAAACAGGATTGCGCACCGCCACATAAAAGTTGTTCCGTTTACACTTTAAACCCATTTCCGCGGCTTTTTCATAAACTTGTTGCGTGTGGGCGTTTCGGAGATATGTTACACCCTATTCCGTGGCAAAACTGACCACCTGTTTGCTGGCAAAGAAATGCAGCCCATGCTTTAGTAGCATAAACAAAGATAATTATTTACCGATTTCCATTTAGCCTGCCGCCGCTCAAGCTATAACATCTTTATTTTTTTCGAAGCTTAAATACCTGGGTAAGTTACCAGGTATGTCCTTCTGGTGATGGCCGTTCATCGCTTTAATAGAGGCATTCCAGGGCGCCTTCGCATACATAATGAGGCTCCCGGTCAACTCGTCCCTCCGGAAACGGCATCTGGCATTTAAACAGGATCGCTGTGGTATCTAAAGCATAAAACAAAAAAGGGGGTGGTCAGTTTGATCCGGAATTAGGTGGTCACTTTGGTCCGGAATACCCTGGTCACTTTAAATCGGAATCAGGTGGTCAGTTTGAGCGGAATCTCCAAAACAGACCGGCATTTATGGCTAAACGATATCCGGATGAGAACCGATTATATCGGACCTTTTCGTGTATATGCAAATAGCATGCGGACATTCCAATTGCGGACATTCCGGGCGATAGATAAGGTTGGCGTAGATGGTACCGACGCCTATTATATTCTTGGTATCGATTCTCTGAAATCAGAAGGTAAGCTGGTTAGGGCGGTTAGTGATTGGTATAAATCCAATTTTGACGGCTGGGGATTGACCGTAAATAATAACCTTCAGTCATTTTGTAAGATTGAACTTACCAGAGAAGATAAAAGATTTAATGTCAATATTGCTGATGCCGGTCAGGGTATGAGCCAGGCTTTGCCATTGGTGGTTAATGCGCATTTGCCGGGAAATGATTATCTCACGATCATCGAACAACCCGAGTTGCATCTACACCCTGCTGCGCATGGCAACCTGGCACAGCTTTTTGCAGAAGCCACCCAAAAATTGAATAAACGTTACCTGATCGAGACCCATTCGCAAAACTTTGTGCTGAGACTGAGACGAATGATTGCAGAAGGGAAGCTTAATCCGGAGGATCTTCGTATGTATTGGGTCGACTACGACGGAGAAACAAACTCCAGTTCTTTAAAAAAGATCAATGTAAACGCATCCGGAGAGGTTGATTTTTGGCCTGAAAATATCTTTAGTGAAACTTTGGATGAAACGCTGGCTATCCGAACTGCTCAACTTGCCACTCGCACCGCATCAGCCGATAAGAAAGATGATCATTGAATTTGACCCGGCTATCTTTGAATCTGAGGCCAATCATAACCAGTTTTGTTTGTTATTGCATTTAAGCGCTATCGATCATCGCTATGATATCTTTGTGGATTTGAGTGTGATACGCGAATCTGCGCTATATATCAGCTTGAGCAAAAATGACAAGGAAACATTAGAGGATTATTATAACCACTTTATCACACAAAGCGCTGCACCTGATTATTTTGTTTCCATAGAACCAGATGATGACATTTTAAGTTTGGTTGAGGGTATCATGTATTTTAATCAGCCGCTTTCTATCATCCTTGAAAACAGTCTGAATGACAAGCCTTTTTTAGAATCACTAGTCAAGAATTTCAAAAAAAGAAGCAAAAAGATAAGTCGTTATCTGGAGCACAGATGGATCAATATTGTTAATGGTGGTGGCCGGGGAAATATTAAGCACGTGATCAACGAACAGCTGGCGACCTTTGAAAATCGTCCCAAACCGCCAAAGTTTTATCTCAGATGTTTTGTGCTTGTAGACAGCGATAGCAAATACCCGGGGCATGAATCAAACGAGCTGGCTGAGTTAAAAACTTTATTAGCCGGTCTTGATATCGATTTCCATATACTGGTAAAAAGGGAGATGGAGAATTATATGCCGGATGAAGGATTTGCATTAATTGACAACAACGACGATATCATTGCGGCTTACCTGAGACTGAATCCTATACAACGGGACTATTTTGATCTGGAAAACGGATTTGTTCATCCCTTAGAGCACTATGATCAGCAAATCCAGGATCTTTTTGGCGATGTCAGCGAGGCAGACATGAAAATTTTCCGAAAAGGTGGGATAAAAATGGATAACTTTAAACTGGATTTTCCAAAACTGTTTTTAAAGAATGAAGTTAATCGTGATAACCTTCAGCAAAGGGTTGTACATCAGGGAACAACCCCGGACGAACTCGAGACAGTTTTGGACAAAATAAAAAAGCTATTATAAGGGATGCTAAAAGTAACGCCAAAAGTAACACGACTGATAAATTATATCAGGGATATCGAAGAGGGTAAATTACAGATTCCCACTTTTCAGCGTGACTTTGTTTGGGGAAAGAAGGAGAAACTGGAACTCTTTGAAAGTTTAAAACTGGGTTATCCCATTGGCTCTTTGTTGTTCTGGAAACCAACGGACACTTTTTTTGTCAAAGAAGAAATAGGCCCTTACCGGGTTCCAGCAAGGGTTCAAAACGAACAATATTTATATATACTTGATGGCTTTCAACGTTTGTCCACGCTGTTTGGCTGTCTTATCAATCCTGACAATACAGAGCTTCAACGAAACGAGGTCGAGCGGGCTAAAGAATTTGCGATATATTATGACCTGATGGCTGAGGAGTTTACGTTTTCACGAAGTGCAACAACCGATATTACTTTTATACCGGTTAACACACTAATCGATACTTATGCATTCTTGGACTACGGAGAGCGTTTGAGATCCACGTTAACAGACAGGGGCGTTGGCCAGCGAACTTATTGACCGGGCAAGGACGCTTTCCTCCTCTATTTTGGATTATGAGTTACCTTCAATAGAAATTGTCGGTGGCAGCATTGAGGACGCGGTGGATATATTTTCACGGATTAACTCCAAAGGAGCAAAAATATCACCGGACTGGATGGTGTCCGCGCTAACTTATAATCAGGAGCATAATTTTAGATTAGGTACCGAGATTGATAGATTGATTTTCCGGTTAAAAGAGTACAATTTTGAGAAAATCAAAAGAGAGCTTGTCTTACAATGTATCCAAAGCGCATTTGGTAAATATTATTTTGATGAGAAGGTTGCCGGTTTAGTAAAGAAATCAAATTTTATTCCTGTAGCTATTCGTACACTTAATAGCATTGTAAGAGCAGTTGCATTTCTGTTTGAGGAATTACTGGTCATCGACAGTAAACTATTGCCTTATAACAGCCAGCTGATCTTTCTTACCTATTTTTTTAACGAAGTGCCACAGCCGACACATTTTCAATTAGAAAAATTAAAGTATTGGTTTTGGGTAACTACTTACTCTGGTTATTTCACAATCTATTCTTTAAGCAAACAGAGACTGGCGTTTAACCAGTTTAAAGAGTTTATTACAGATCCTGATGTTGATATGATTTTTAATGATAAACCAGGAACACCTTTTATCGTCTCTGAGTTTCCCAAAACCATCTATTTTGGTAGCGTAAGAGCAAAAGCATTAGTATTATTTTTATTGAATAAGGGTAACGATTTCACCCCGATAAATACTGCAAATGTGGATGAACTCAAAATTTATTATCTCTTAGAAAACCACCAGATTCCCGAAGGCGTCGTACCGATGATCAGCTATACACCGGATCAATCTGATGCCGAGGTTGTTCAAACCAAACATCGTGATCTTTCCTATATGTTTGACAGTCCTAATTTTCCAGAGTATGCCGAACGCTTTTTATTAAGCGATCAAATGCGAAATCAATATCAATTCGGTGATTTACAGGGAATCCTTCTGAGCCGAAAAGACCTAATGCTTTACCATGAGTCCCAATTTGTTCAAAGCCTTGGTCTGGTTTATTAATCTTCATACCTGTATTGACATTACACAGAGTATAATATGTTGCTCGCTTTTACTCATTGCCCATTCCGAAATCCCTAATCGTTCAGCGATCTCTTTGTGGGTTCAGGTGATGTCAATAGCAGAGTTTCAACATATCCCACGGGCAATTTTATAACGGCAATTCGTTGAATAGTTCTTCTGCACTTGCCAGTTTAGATGATAGTCCGTAGGGGAATCGAACACGATTCTTAACCAATTGGCTTACAATATTTTATATGGTTTAAAATTGGCTACGCACCGAATTACCAACCATTTTTTGATGCAGATTATTTTTATTTGCAAATCTTACTTTACGAAGATACAAAATATTGAAAACCCTAACAATTTTAACATCACAAAAAAAGGCCGTACCATGATTCATTATACAGTTTTTAATTTCACTTATAACAAGATCACATTATAGATCGAAAAAAACAAAGTAGTAACCATTGTGGATGTTTGTGATAGTAAGAAGCTTTTTTAACTATGGTCAGAAAGCTCTGAGATGTTGGGCTGTTTGGGAATCCATCAACGCACGTTCCGATAAATAAATTCACGAATTTTAATATCAGGTCGCATATTACTTATGTGATTTTATGCCGGTAGTCGCTACGATCTGTTCCTGATGCCCAAAGATAGCGCGTCATCGTTTTATTAACTACGTATCTCACGCCGCATGAAAAAGTAATAAGCAAATGCAAAACATCCTACTGTTGATGCCATTAAACCGCTTACTTGCGGCCATACGATCATGACACTTTCCTTAAACGGCAGCGGAGCCGGTATAGCGCCCGCCATTTGCTCCATGGTTACCGGACCAAGGCTGCGAACCGACGGCATCAGCAAAGTGGTGACTGCATCGGAGTAAAGCTGATTCGGGGCGATGCGTTGCAGATTCAAAATAAGATCATTATAACTAATGATCTCGGCCTGGGTAAGGTAAGCCGGATCAGGTAAAAAGGACTTGACAATAAGGTTAATGACAATCTGGTAAAATATCGTAAAGAACAACCAGATCCCGATAGCCGTAAGCGCGGAAGTTGCCGCTTGCTTAAACATGATGGAAAGCATGATAGATAAACTCAACCAAAAAGCTACATAAGCAATAGTGATCACAATAAACCCCAGTATGCGAAGCAGTTCCTGCGGCTCCGTACGCACACCGGTCAGTACTAATCCGCCGCCTATCATCAGCAAAGCCAATGCAAAAAACAAACCGCTGACGATCACCAGGGCGCTCACAAATTTGGCCAGCAGCAAATTATCCCGGTAGATGGGCTGCGCCATCAGGCGGGTCAAGGTACCGCTGTTCTGTTCGGAATTAACCGCGTCAAATCCTAAGCTGATACCCAGCAACGGTGCCAGAAAACTCAGGAACACATGAAATGGCGGGATGGAATTATCGGTTGTGGTTAACAACTTCAGATATAAAAAAAGATGATCCGGATCTTTGGTATTTCCTATTGCTGATTTAATATTCGCCAGCGATACATATATCGCGGCGATAAATGTAAGAATAATAAGCGCAATCAGTATGCTGAAGCGCCAGCTGCGTATATGATCCGCTATTCCCTTGTGAACCATAACGCCGAAAGGCCCCGGATCAGGAGATTGACTTTTCATAGCTTGTTTTTTTAGTACTATTTGATTCAAAATATTTCTGGTAAATATCATCGAGTCCATAATTTTTTTGATTGACACCAATCACGTCATAGCCTTTTTCAACCAGGAAACGAACCAATGCGGCCGTTATGTCGCACCTGCTGGTAAATTCCAGTTCATTTTCGAGGATGCTAATCCGGGTAATGGCTTCCCATGCCTGGAGTTCCGGTTCCAGCTGCCAGGGCTGCGGAACGGGTTGTACTACCCTGATAGAAGTGACATGGCTATCGGTGCCGAATAACTGGGCAGACAAAGCACCGATATCTCCCTGTGCCAGCAATTGTCCGTTTACGAAAATCCCTACGCGGTCGCACACCTGCTGAACATGGTGTAAATGGTGCGATGAGAGTAAAACGGTGAGCCCCTGCTGCCGGCTCAACTGTTTGATGAGCGCCAGAAAATCTCTAACCCCGGTGGGGTCGATGCCGAGTGTCGGTTCATCCAGGATGATGACCTCAGGGTTCTTGATCAGCACATCGGCCAGACCAAGACGCTGTTTCATGCCACGGGAAAAAGCCGAAGTCTTTTTATGTTGGTCTGCGGCAAGGCCCACAATCTCCAGCACTTCGGCCGAACGCTTTTTTAGTTCATTTTCCGATATGCCGTTCAGTCTGCCGATATACACCAGATTTTCCAGCGCGGTCATGTTATCATAAAAGCCAACACTGTCCGGCATGTAGCCTACTTTTTTCTTAACCTGTATCGGACTGTTGGTCGCGTTATGCCCGCAAACAAAAGCGGTACCACTCGTCGGGTCGGTAAGCCCGAGCATCATCAATATGGTGGTAGTTTTGCCAGCGCCATTAGGCCCCAGCAATCCGAAGATCTCGCCCTTGTCTATGTCAAGGTTTAAACCATCTACCGCTTTAACAGCGCCATACTGTTTGGTTAAACCCTTTAATTGTATAATAGGATCTTTCATTGGTAAAAAATCGATTGGCTGTTTTATCTTCTGCCATATTTACGAATGAGGTAATAAACGATGCCGACGGCCAGCAGGATGACCAAAACGCCGATCCAGCCGGAAAGCAGGGATGTTTTGACCGCCAGACGGAAAGCGATCTGTGAGTTGGTATTGCTGTTCGTCGCCGTAAAGTTGGCAGCATAATCACCGGCTATTGTTTTGTCCGGCACTTTTACAGTAGCTTTAACATCGATGGTTTTCCCGACTTCCAGTTGTTTAATATTCGCGGGTTCAAAAGTAGATTCCCAGCCGGTGGGCAACTGTGCGGTAACCTGGAGGTCATTCAACGGCAGCGTGCCGGTGTTTTTGACGGTAAGCTGCAACTCTTTTTGGCTGCCCGAAGTTACTTCGTCGCTTAATCTTCCGGTAGGCGTGGTTAGTGCCAGGCTGTAGGAGCCTTTAACTACGGCTTCCAGGTTCAACGATAGGGTGTCCGAACCGGATACGGCTTTGATCGGAACCTTGTATTTTTTCGGGGAGGCGGTGGCCGTGGCATTGATCTCGATGGCGATGTCCTGTGTTTTGCCGGCGTCCATGTTGATGGAAGTAACCTGGCTGCCGTCTACTTTGTAGGCAATCGTCCAGCCAAACGGAAGATCGGTTTTAAATTCGTAGATGCGGGCGCTCGCCGAACCGTTATGCAGCGTTGTACTATAACGGAAGGTTTCGCTGGTCGCAGCCTCGATATTGATCAGTTTGGCGATAAAGCCTGATTTGCCGACCGGCCAGGTGACCGGCTGCTGTTGCGCTTGTGATGCGAAGGCGGATGTCAGAAATAATAAAAGAAATGCAAAGCTGCGCGCTGCGCTGAAACGGGTGATAGTGATTTGGGATAACATGATCTAACAACTAAAACGGTTAATGATAGCTTTCAAAAAATGCTTTTTTCGATAATTGGTTCAATATTTAAAAATAGACGGTCCAAAGAAAAAAAGTCGCCTCAAATTTTCAAACAGCTTTAACATTTTTTAACAATTAGCTATTAGCCTGGACGATTAAGCCCTGAATCCATTGTTGCCGGGTTATAAAAGATCGGGTATATGAGCGGATTTGTTTGATAAATAGGTAAACTATTGCCAAACAGAGTGATGTTGATTTTTGTAATAGAATTATGGGAAAGAGAACGAATACCGTATTGGCGCGCGACGGAGCACAGCGGGCTCCCTGGCAGTATGGCGCAGCGACTATAATTTCGAAAGCTTTATTTGATACCACCGCCGTTTATGATGCGCTGATCGTAGGTGCTGGCATTACCGGTATCACAACGGCACTGTTTCTTCAGAAAGCAGGAAAAAAAGTAGTGATCGCCGAAGCGCATAATCCGGGATTTGGAACTACCGGCGGGACCAGCGCCCACATCAATACCTTCGCGGATACTACTTATGCGGAAGCAGCGAACGCTTTCGGTGAAGAAGGAGCTCAACTTTTCGCGGATGCGATCAACGAAGGTTTCACGACCATTAAATCCAACATTGATACTTACCAGATTGATTGCGATTACGAAATCAATCCTGGCCACCTGTATGCAGAAACCGGGGACGAGGCCAAACAACTCGACGAGATCTACAATGGCGCCTTAAAAGTAGGTGTGCCTGTAAACTATACGGAAGAAGTGCCGACACCGGTAGAATATTTAAAGGCCCTGGTTTTCGATAGGCAGGCACAGTTTCACCCGTTAAAATATTTGCGGGGTTTACAAAAAGCTTACCTGGAAGCAGGTGGTATAGTTTTGGAAAATACGTTGGTAACCGGTATCGAAACTGATAATGGCGTACATACCGCGCATTCGCCAACAGGTGTTATCAGGGCTAAAACGGTGATTTACGCTACGCATATGCCGCCCAATATCAATTTGTTCAATTTTGAGTGCGCCCCTTACCGCAGTTATGTACTGGGCCTGAAATTAAAAACGGATACTTATCCGGATGCCCTGGTTTACGATATGCAGGAACCTTATCATTATTTCCGGACACAGGTAATTGACGGGGAGAAACTCTTGATCGCCGGTGGTAATGATCATAAAACGGGTCATGCCGACCCGGAAAAAGCCTTTGCCGATCTGGAAAAATACATCCGGAAATATTATAACGTGTCGTCGGTTAAATACCGCTGGTCATCACAATATTATGTACCTGTGGATGGCCTTCCTTATATCGGACAGATGCCGCTGGCGGCGGACGGTATTTACTGCGCAACCGGCTATAACGGTAACGGGATGATGCTGGGCAGTATCGCTGGCAAAATACTCAGCGACCTGGTCAGGAGGCGGCCCAATAGATACCGGGACTTGTTCAGTCCTTCACGGATCAAACCAGTGGATAGCTTCAGCGAATTTGTTAAAGAAAATGCGGATGTAGCTTACCACTTTATAGCAGACAGGTTTCATATCCACGAAACGGATTCATTAAAACGGCTTCAGCGAGGTACCGGCAAGGTGCTGGAAGTAGACGGTGAGAAGATAGCGGCATACCGGGATGAAAAAGGAGCCGTCCACGCGCTCAGTCCGGTTTGTACGCACGCGGGCTGTATCGTGAACTGGAACGGTGAAGAAAAAAGCTGGGACTGCCCCTGCCACGGTGCACGTTATGATATTGACGGAAATGTATTGACAGGACCGGCAACCAAAAACCTACCCAAGATCAGCAGCGATGAAAACTAAGGAAATATTAGCCGGCGGAATTACCGGTACAACTTTCATGACCCTGTTCAGCTACCTCATTTCGCTGGCCGATGGCGAAAACTTCAGCGAACCGGAGCGCCTCGGACAACTGGCTGGCCGTCTCATTCCGAAACTGGACAAGCAGCAGAGTCAGGCTTTAGGCTGGCTCGGTCATTATGGGGTAGGCCTGCTTTTTGCACTAGTCTATGTGGAGCTTTGGCGGCGCGGAAAATTAAAACCTGATCTGAAAACAAACCTTTGGCTGGGTGGCTTAAGTGGCTTGCTGGCGGTCGTGGTCTGGAAAGCCACATTTAAAATGCACCCGCTGCCACCTTCGTTAAGTTTTAATAAATATTACCTGCAACTCGTTCCGGCTCATCTGGTCTTTGCAGTCTTCGCCGGGATCGGTTATCAAATCTTAAAAAGAACAAATCATGTTACAGATCATCAATGAGTCGGAAAAAAGCAGGACGGATCTGGCCCAACGTTTCCCGGAAAATCCTTTGTTATTACCTAAAGACCTTGCGCCCAGCGCCGGTGGTTTACAAATCATTAGTCTGCTGAATCCGGGCGTATTTCGTTACGGGGGGAAAATATGGATTCTGGTCAGGGTAGCAGAAGGTGCTGTGCAAAAGGAAGGCGTACTATTTTTCCCCGCCCTGAACGCGACTGGGAATACCGAGATCATCGAAGTACCATTAAACGATCCCGACCTGATCGCCATCGATGCTCGGGTAATCAGCTATAAAGGCCTGGATTACCTGACCACAATCTCACATTTACGCTTATTATCCAGTGATGATGGTGTGCATTTCACCGAGCCAGGAGACTATGCTCCCATATTGGGACAGGGCTACCTGGAACGATTCGGCATCGAAGATTGCCGGGTGAGCCAGATAGGTGACACTTATTATCTGACCTATACCGCAGTCTCTGATAGTGGTGTTGGCGTAGGTTTGCAAACAACCAAAGATTGGCAACACTTTGAAAATGCTGGCATGATCCTGCCGCCGCATAATAAAGACTGTGCCATCTTTGAAGAAACCATCAACGGTAAGTATTATTGCCTGCACCGGCCGAGCAGCAAAGAGATTGGCGGCAATTATATCTGGCTGGCCGAATCTTCCGACGGCAGGCAATGGGGGAACCATCAATGCCTGATCAAGACCCGGCCCGGCCTTTGGGACAGCGCACGCGTCGGTGCCGGGGCGGCACCGATCCGTACCGGGCGGGGTTGGCTGGCGATTTATCACGGTGCAAATACGGAGCACCAGTATTGCCTGGGCGCTTTCCTGATGGATTTGGATAATCCTTCGAAGATCATTTCACGTACCGTTGAACCCATTATGGTGCCTACGGAACCATATGAATTAAGCGGCTTTTTTGGGCACGTAGTTTTTACCAACGGGCACCTGATTGATGGTGACCGCTTGACGATGTACTATGGCGCGGCAGATGAGTTCGTGTGCGGCGCGCATTTTTCCATCAGTGCAATACTGGAACAATTGGTTTCTTATTAGCATATCGAAAGTTCTTCAGCAACGCTGCAAACCATCGGACTCCGGCAGGAAAATAAAAAAGGCCGCCCTGGCAAAGGCGGCCCGCTATAGTTTATTTCATGCCGTCATGGATCTTTTGGATCGCGTCGAGGTGCATTTTTAAGGTTGGTAATGTCTTCACCGCAAATGCTTTCAAATCCGGGTCCTTCAGGTTTTTAGTGGCATCCTCAAATTCTTTAATGTCGTTTTTGTGATCTTCGATCATATTATCAACATAGGCTTTATCAAAGTCCGCGCCTGATTTTGAAGAGAGATTATCTTTCACCTTTTGTTCGTCACTATCTAGCGTTGTTGGCAAGGTGATCCCTTTGGATTTTGCAAGGGCCTTCATTTCCTCGTTGGCTTTGCTATGGTCACTGACCATCATGCCACCGAAATCTTTAACTTTTTGGTTGGCAGCTTTTTGCTGGGCGAGCGTGCCGAACTCGACTTCTGCCATGCCGCCATTAGCTGCCGCCACGGCAAATTTCGCATCGTCCTTGTCGACTGCTGACGAGGATGAATCCTTTTTGGCCGTATCAGCTTTTGCTGTATTCGCGCTGTCTGCGCTGGCTTTGCTGTCCTTGTTGCCGCTGCAGGCCTGTACCATACAGGCGACACCTGCGATCAGGCTGATGTACATGAGCTTTTTCATGGTGGGTGTTTTTTGATTTGTATCTCTTTTATCGTCAAGCTATTTTATACCAAGTATTTCCAGCGTCCTTTCATCGCGTTCGCCATGATAGAACTTGTCCAGTACACGGCTAAAAACCGGGAAGGTCGCGGGCACAGCATCAAATAGGGTCATTGACGACTTCAGCTTGAGGTCGTCGGGGCTACCGAAAACAGCATGCGGGTCATTTGTTTCCAATTCCAGCAGCGCTTTACAGATAGTCGTCAGCCGCAGCCCGAGTTCCGGGTCCATCAGCAGGTCTCCCGCCTCCTTGATATCTTTTATGGCATAAAAGCGTGACATTTCGGTCATGCCCAAACCTGCGATCTGCGGGAAGATATACCACATCCAGTGGCCTTGCTTGCGGCCGTCTTTGATTTCCGCCAGCGCGGTATCATAATCACGGTCCTGCGCAGTTTTAAAACGTTGTAAGTGCTCTTTCATTTTTTTACTTAGTTGCTTTTCCCCCTGAACAGCGAGATGATCCATATGATAATGGCGATCACGATCACGACTGCTATAATGCCCACCACCGCGCCGGCTTTGAAAATACCTGCAATGGCGGTACAGCTTGTAAATAAGGCAGCCATCATGAGGATGGCCACCGGCAAAATGATTTTTTTCATGGTTATGTTTTATGGTTCAGCCTGCGCTGCTATTATCCTGTATGTCGCCCGAGGGATAAGTTTCTGTTGATCCGGTATCCAGCCTGACGACGATCTTATCGCCAATAGCGTCAACGACCTCACCTTCACCTGAAGGGGTGATCACACGCTGTCCTTTCAAAAATAGGTGCTCATCCATTATACTTGTACCTTTTCAGCGCCATAGGCACTCCATTGATCGACACCTTTTGGTTCTGCATTTTTTACTTCAGCGCTTTTGATCTTGCTCATGTCTTTATTGAGTTTTTCGCTTTCTTTTACCTCCGCGCTGAAATCATCCGGCAATTTCGTTTGGCCTTCTGTTTCCTGTACCTGTGCAATGGGGGCTTCAACGTAATTAAATTCTTTGCCCATGCCTTTGATCTCACCCTCATTCCACGGCCCGCGAACGGTACCGTCGGAAAGGTTGTAAACGTTTTGCAGGTAGCGGGGATCGGCAGCCAATACTCCCGGCGGAAAATTAGGCTGAATGCTGTTCAAAGCTGCCTCAAACATTTTATAGTGTGTAACCTCCCGGGTCATCAGGAAGGATAAGGTTTCGTGGATGTACGGATCCTCTGTAAATTTCATCAAATGCTCGTAAACGAGCTTGGCCCGTGATTCAGAAGCCAGATTGCTGCGCAGGTCTACGGTCAGGTCGCCGTTGGAGTGGATGTAGGAAGCACACCAGGGAATGCCCTGGCTGTTGCGCGGGGTGACGCCGCCTCCGGTGATGATGCCAAACTGCGGATTAGCAAATACCGCTTCGTGGATAATATCCTCTTTAGCGGCCTTGCCGTTTAATACCTGCATGATTTCGGAACTATCGGCAGCGTTTTTGAGTTCGCCGTTCACACCCTTCAGCAGCATCTGGATGGTAGCGCCCACGATCTCCAGGTGACTGAATTCTTCGGTGGCGATGTCCATCAGCATATCGTATTTATCCGGGTGCGGAACTTTCGCGCCGAAGGCCTGGGTGAAATATTGCATGGCAGCGGCCAGCTCACCGTTTTCGCCGCCGAATTGCTCCAATAACAGGTTCGCAAAACGCGGATCGGGACGAGATACCCGGGCATTAAATTGAAGGTCTTTTACATGGTGAAACATAATCTTATTTGTTTTAGGTAAATGGATAATGATAAAACTACAGGAGTTGATATTATGTTTTTAATTAATTAAATAATTTATAAAGAAATACAAAAACAATATTTAACTGAAAATAGTTGTTGTACTACCTTTTAAGCGCTTTCCGCAAGCGTTTGCAGCGTAATTAAGCCAATTGTTGAAAGATTATTTTTTTTACCATGAAAGCAACCTCAGCCTGGCTATTGGCTGTTAATTCAAAATTGAACAGTCCCGGCCTGACCGCTGTTTATGAACAGCAGGCAGTAGGTTATGTCTTTAAAGTTTATCTGATTGATGACTCCTGCTGGATGGTTGTAGCCTGGCCGAAAGGCAGCCGGATCGCTTTCCGGCTTGCTTATTCACCCAACGATCACCTGGAACTCCGGAAAGTCATGGAGAAAGATCAAAACATTACTTTTCGGATCGCCTCCCTGATGGGCGAATACGAGGCTGTTGTCCGGTTACCGGTTGGAGAAATCCCCGTGCTGCGCCTGACGACAACACTGAGAGCGGCAGCGCCGATCTTGTTCCCTTTCTGGCCGCGGGATATCGTGCCGCTCGGCGCGGCAAGCAGCGATAAGCCGGCTGAAGGCAAGATCAAAGTCAGCCAGGTAGGCACACGTTCCGGACAGCTCTATTTTAGCCTGACCCGGCCGAAGGCGGGTTCTGTGCTTTACCTGCAGAATCTGACCGCACTGGCGGATTATAACCAGCAGACCGAGACCTCGGCCGGGGATACGGTGGGTGGCGAATGGCCGGAAATTGGATTTGCCCTGCCACCTACTTTGAAAAATAAACCATTGGAAGCCGGGAAAACGTATGCCCTGAGTGACGCGTTTATTGTCTTTTCTGAAGAAGTACCTGTAGATGAGGGAGCCATGGTACGCCAGTATCTTGATTTATTAGCGGCAGTTTATCTGGAATTGCCAAAACCCGCTACTACTTATAAAAACTGGCCGGAAACTTTGCAAAAAGGTTTAACTGACCTGACTGAAAGCCCGGGTTGCTGGTCACAGGTGAACGGGAATCATTACCTGAATGCTTATGTCTGTGATTATGCAACACCACCCGAGATCATGGTACAACTGGCAGTACTCCTGCCTTTGCTGGATTATGTAGAATGGAGCGATGGCCAGCTGGAAGTGATGAAAAAGATCAAGGAAGGCCTGCCCGCTTTTTATAATGAGGAATTTGGCACGATCATGCGCTGGCACCCTAAAGTGGCCGATAAGATGGAAGGAGAAGAAGAACACAAAAAGCCAATGGTTATGGATTCCTGGTATCTGCACCACCCGCTGCTGAACTTGTCACGCTTAGCGCTCAAAGGGGATAAAGTTGCCGAAAAGCTGTTCCTGGATTCGCTGGAATTCGCAATAAAGGTGGCCCGTCATTTCAATTACAGGTGGCCGGTGTTTTATAAAATGGATACGCTCGAGGTGATCAAAGCGGAAACACAACCTGGAAAAGGCGGCGAAAAGGATGTGCCGGGTTTGTATGCACATGTGATGCTGCAGGCCTGGGAACTGACAGGCAACAAACGTTATTTGGCCGAAGCTGAAAGAGGCGCTTTAAAACTGCAAGGCTTAGGTTTTGACTTATTCTACCAGGCGAATAATACCTCCTTCTCGGCAGGTGCCTTATTACGGCTTTATAAGGTCACCCAAAAAGAAGTATATAAAGAGCTCAGTTATTTATGCCTGGCTAATGTGTTCAGGAACGTAAAACTCTGGGACTGCAATTATGGCTACGGGCGAAATTTTCCATCTTTTTTTGCCCTCTTCCCGTTGAACGATGCGCCCTATACGGCGGTTTACGAGGAGCAGGAAGTCTTCTGTGCCTTTCATGATTACCTGCGGCATGCCGAAGGCCTCGATATTCTGCCTTCCCTGCGTTTGCTGATGGCCGAATATATACGGTTCCTGGTGGAACGCGCGGTTTACTACTATCCAACGATGCTGCCGAAGGCGATGTTGTCAGATGAGGTCAAGACTGGTGAAGTCGACCCGAATCTGTGGATCGCGCTGGAGGATATGCATGACGGCTGGGAGAAATCCGGCGAAGTGGGGCAGGAAGTGTACGGCGCGGGAAATGCTTTCGGTATCCTCCCGCGCCATTATATGCAGGTGGAAGATGAGCCCTTTATGATCTATACTGATTACCCCACTTATGGCTTCTCGCCAAAAAAGCACCGTCCGGCCAGATTCAGGCTGGCGGGAGATGCACGGCTTAATTGCCGCCTGATGCTGGTTAAAACGGATAAAGGTAAAATGCCGGAATTTACGGTGATGTTGAACGACGATAAAGAGCCTGCTAAAGGCAAAAAAACAAAAGAAGGCCACCTGGAGTTTACCATCCCCGGTGACAGTGAAATTCATATCAAATGGAAAGCCTTATGAAAAAAAAGACGAATTTGTTCGAACGTTTCAGCAACTGGGCGACAGCTGCCACCGGAAGTTCCGCGGCATTTATCATCGCTACATCAACCGTGCTCATCTGGGCAGTTACCGGACCGTTATTTCATTATTCGGAAACATGGCAGCTGGTCATTAATACGGGCACAACGATCATAACTTTTCTGATGGTGTTTCTGATCCAGAAATCGCAAAATAAAGATTCCAAGGCCGTCCACCTGAAGCTGAATGAATTGCTGGCCTCGCATGAGGGCACCAGTAACCGCATGGTGAATATCGAGGACCTGACCGAGGAAGAACTGGACCATCTTTATAAATTTTATATCCGCTTGTCCGATCTGGCAGAAAAGGAAAATGATCTGACCCGCACGCATTCAATAGATGCTGCTGCAGAAAACCAGAAAAGAAAATCACAGACACGGAAGCCGATTAAAAAGACCTGAGCCATGAATAAGCCGACTACAATCACCGCGATGATCGAATGTCCGAAGGGATCGAATCAGAAGTTCGACTATGATCCGGCGGAAAAACGTTTTAAACTGAATAAGATCCTGCCTGCCGGACTGGTCTTTCCCTTTGATTTCGGGATGATCCCGGGAACCAAAGGCGAGGACGGCGACCCGCTGGATATCATCGTGATCTCTGAAGGTTCCACTTTCCCCGGCTGCCTGGTAGATTGCCGGATCATTGGCGGACTAAAGGCGGAGCAAACCGAAAGGAACGGGCACAAGGTACGGAATGACCGTTTTATCGGTATCCCGGATGTTTCCCAGTTATACTCGAACATCAATACACTGGAGGAGCTGCCACAGCTTCTCCTTGATCAGCTCGAAGCCTTTTTCAAAAATTATAACGAACAGGCAGGCAAGAAATTTAAAGTGACCGCGAGGCTAAACGCCCCGCAGGCCGCCAAATTATTAAGTCACTGAAGAAAAAAAGCAGCAGCTCATACCGGCCATGCTGGCATCACTGTAAATTACCGCCTGCCTCGTAAGCCGGGAACGGCGTCAAAGAAGCCCGCAGCTATATGCGGCAAGAGAAACTAAATAAGAACTAAAATCAATTGCTATGGAACTTCTGCTAAAAATTTTTGGTGAAGGCAAAGACCTCAATGTCCTGCAGATGAGCAGCCGGGGCGTAGTCATTTTTATAATTGCCTTCCTGCTCATCCGCGTCTCGGGCCGGCGCTCGTTTGGCGTGCGGACGCCGCTCGACAACATTATTACCATTTCACTGGGAGCCATCATGAGCCGGGCGGTGGTGGGTGCATCGGCTTTTGTACCGGTAATCGTCTGCTGTTTTGTGATTGTTTTCCTGCACCGGGTCTTTGGCTGGCTGATCGTTCATCATAAGGCATTCGGCCGCTTTGTGGAGGGCGATAAAATCCCGCTATTTGATCAGGGAAAGTTCATTAAAAGCCATATGGAAAAAGGATTGGTCTGTGAAGAAGATATCATGCAGGGTGTCCGGAAGTCAGCGCTAACCGAAGATATGGAGGGGATCGAAAAAGTTTATATGGAAAGAAACGGCGAGATCAGCGCCATCCGGAAAAAATGAAAATTGTTCTGATTTTTCAGGGAGTTTGGAACGCTTCTTGTTTTTTTAACAACAGCGTTGTTCACTATAGTTTTAACCAAAATAAAATCTACAATCATGCCTACAAAAAGCAACAAAAAGTCTGCAGCAGCAGCCAGCCGCACACCAGAAGCTGAAAGTGCGCTGAAAGAATTATTTATTGATGAGATCAAGGACATCTACTGGGCGGAAAAACATTTAGCCTCCGCTTTGCCGAAACTGATCAAGGGAGCGACCTCGGAAGACCTTAAACAAACCATTAGCAACCACCTGGAAGAAACCAAGAACCATGTGACCCGTCTGGAAAGCGCTTTCGCTTCGATCGGTGAAAAAGCAGTGGCTAAGAAATGCCTGGCCATGGAAGGCCTGCTAAACGAAGCTACTGAACTACTGTCCGATACGGACAAAGGCACAGAAGTAAGGGATGTAGCTATTATTTCTGCTGCTCAAAAGGTAGAACATTACGAGATCGCATCTTATGGTACCCTGCGGACCTTAGCCGGAACCCTGGGCTATAGTGAAGCGCACAGCCTGTTTGATGAAACCTTAGCTGAAGAAAAAAATGCCGATACCCTGTTGACCCAAGTAGCCGAAAATTATGTGAATGAAGCCGCTGCCGCTGAAGTAGAATAAAAGAAGCAAATTGTGATCTTTAAGGGGATACCGGAAGGTATCCCTTTTTTTATTTAAGTTTTGCTTAGCGCCGCGATCAAAAGTTCAGCGGTCGCCTCAATGGTCTGGTGGATTACATCCTCGCAGGAGCCGGAAAACACTTGACGGAAGCTGGCCTCACGACCACAGATCAAAGCAAAAACGAACATGGTGCCGACCGGTTTCTCCGGTGTTTCGCTGCCGCCGGGAGTGGTCAGGCCGGTAACGGTTACCTGGATATCCGAATCGATTATTGTTTTTAAGCGGTAAGCCATCTCCCGGGTCACTTCCATCGATTCCGGCGTGTATTTATCAATGAGTTCCTGTGGTACGCCTAATAAACTGACTTTCAAACTCGCATCATAACAGGCAATACCCCCTTTAAGCACTTTACCAGATTCTTCGGTCAGCGCAAATTCGGAGCAGAGCCAGCCCGCTGTCGCGCTTTCTGCAAAAGCGATAGTCAGCCCTCGTTGAGCTATCAGTTTACTGCAAACGATGATCTTGCTTTCTGCCATTTATACTAAACGATCTGGCGCCGAAAATGGTTTGGATATACAGACATTTGGCGCAAGCATCAGGTCTTTTCCTAACAATCATAAATTCCGGATACAGACCGACTACTGCTTATCACTTATCGTCCTTACCGAATAACTCCCTCAGCTTATCCTTTGCTTTTTCCAGCGTGTCTTTTTCGTCTGCGTTTAAGTTCTTCCCGGCCCGGTTCTCGTAAAAGGTCAGCATGGACATTGCGCTTTGATAAGGCGAAGATTTTCGCCGTTTGCTTGTCTCCGCTGAATGTTTTACTGATGCCGCGATTTTATCCGGATCTCCGGATTTAAAAATATCTTTCTCCAGATCCATCGCATCGCTGTGCTCTGTAACATCTGCAGACCATTTGTTTACTGTTTTTTTTGTTTTCGTAGTCATAGAAGTATAGTTTATCAGTCAGTAAATGATTTTAGTATCGGTTGATACTAGCCTTCCTGCTTGTCGCTTTCTGCTTCCGCTTTTTTATCCTCTTCCAGTAGATTGGTACCGATAGGGTTAGCGGCTAATAGTTTGGCAAACCAGGCCAGGTTTGCGGTCATATAACGCAAGGTTTTATTGGTATATAAATACCGTTCGCCGCCAGCTTCCACATAATCTTTTTCTCCTCCGGCCATACCAACCCAATAGGCGTTAACATTTGGTGGAATTGTAAAGCCCACTTCCTGCAAAGCCCAGAGTACTTGCGCCGCGCAGCTATGGGCACCGTCTTCGTTGCCGGTAACCAGGCAGCCGCCTACTTTATTATAGGGCATATATTGTCCGTTTTCTTGATTGCTCAGTTCTTCGTCCCGGAAAATAGCATCTAACCGTTCAATCACTTTTTGAGCGGTCGAGGCCAGGTGTCCCATCCAGATGGGCGTGGCGATAATAAAAATCTGGCAGGATTTGATCTTTTCCAGGATAAGCGGCCATTGGTCACCCTCTCCTTCATCAGAAGAATTACCGGTAAGCACCTGGTAATCATTAAGACGGATAATCTCCGTTTCAAACCCCTGCTCACGAAGCTGGCTTGCCGCCTTGTCAGCCAATGCGCCTGTGTTGGAAAAATCCGGTTGGCGTTTGAGCGTACAGTTAATGAGTAAAGCCTTCATGAAGTTTTTTTTAATAATTAGTTAGAAAAAATAACAGTCTGATGTAGTTCAGCTATCATTGTTCTTCTTTTTTTCTTTTGCAAAATGAGCGCGCGCCTGCTTTAAACCAGTCGCTATTGCTTCCCCTTCATTGCCGGTTGTTCGCAACACTTCATTGGCGATCTCCGTTGCCTTTTCCCTGATTTTCTTAGGTTGGTTCTTATAAGATGGCGGATAGTTTCCGTTATACCATGGCATAAACTAATTTTTAAATGTTTCCTAAATACGCTTTCATTTCACCCTTGTTTTCCATTTGCGTTCAGCAGCGCCTGCCTGATGACAGGCGCTGTAAAAAGATCAGGAAAAAAATCCCTTGTCTTCTTTGGGTTCGGTGCTTGCCTGGTAATTGATATTATTTTCAGCGATCTGGGTCAGCAGGTTGTCTGCTTCCTTTTCTTCCTCCAGGGTCTGGACCAGGAGGTCGGCCGCATCATTATATCCTAAAGTTTTAGCCAGTGTGACCATGCCGCCGTATGTGGCGATCTCATAATGTTCTGCCTTTTGTCCGGCGAAGATCAAACCTACATCCCGTTGCGCGGTGCCTTCTTCGGTTTCATCTATAATATCTTCGCCTTCGTCAACAATACCGGCCATCGCCGCGCATTTGGTGGTGTCCACGTCTTCGCCAATCAAACCAAAGACCTGTTCCAACCGGGTAACATGGTTTTGAGTTTGTGCGAGGTGATTACCGAAGGCATCCTTCAGTTCGGCGGATGTAGCGGCTTCCTGTAATTTCGGCAAGGTTTTAACCAGTTTTTTTTCTGCCCAAAGCAAGTCTTCTAATTGATCGACAAAAAACTCCCTGAGTTTTGAATCGGTAGTCTGTGCGGTTTGTGTTTCCATGATATTTGTTTTTGATAAATGATTTAGTAATTTCTTTAAATTGGATTCGATGCCTGGATCATGGCCAGGCGAGCCGCTATGTATTAAGGCTGTCCTGAGCCGCCGGATGAACCGTAGATCTGTCCGGTTGCGTAACTGGCATCTGAGGCAGCCAATTGTACATAGATAGAGGCTAGTTCTGCGGGTTGTCCGGGTCTGCCCAATGGTGTTTGTCCACCGAACTGCTTCAGCTTTTCCTGGCTGGCACCGCCACTAACCTGTAACGGTGTCCAGATCGGTCCGGGTGCGACACCATTTACACGGATACCTTTCGGCCCTAATTGTTTTGCCAGTGACTTGACATAATTCATTGTCGCAGCCTTTGTTTGCGCGTAATCATACAGATCGGGTGAGGGATCGTAAGCCTGTTCAGAAGTGGTACCGATGATAACCGAGCCGGCCTGTAAATGCGGCAGAGCCGCTTTAATGATCCAGAACGGAGCATAGATATTGGTTTTCATCGTCCAGTCAAACTGTTCTGTAGAAATATCCAAAATAGACTGGTTGCTTTGCTGCCTGCCTGCATTATTTACTACAATATCCAAACCGCCCAAACCCTTAGCCGCCTCGTCTACGAGTTTTTTGCAAAAAGCTTCATCACGCAGGTCGCCAGGAATTGCGATAGCTTTTCGGCCCTCAGCATTGATCAATGCGATCACCTCTTTGGCATCTTCTTCCTCTGTCGGGAAATAATTGATCGCCACATCAGCGCCTTCACGGGCGTAGGCTATGGCCGCAGCTCGTCCCATCCCCGAATCGCCACCGGTGATCAACGCCTTGCGACCAGCTAACCGTCCCGAACCTTTATAGCTTTTTTCGCCATGATCCGGTTTGGGGTTCATTTTACTGGCTAAGCCTGGCCAGGGCTGTGACTGGCCTTCAAAAGGCGGCTTGGGGTATTTGGTGATCGGATCCTCTAATGCTTTTGCTTCCATTATACTGTTTGTTTTACCGCCTGCTGCGAAGACAGGTGTTACTGCCGCGACAGCTAAAGTGGCACCTAACCCGGCGACCGCTTGCCGCCGGGTGATTTTATGTTCTTCGTTCATGGTAGTGTAGGATGTGTTTTTTACGATTTCTTTTTTGGAACCTTAGCGCCTTCCTTGCGGGCTTCCGACAATCCGATTGCCACAGCTTGTTTTCTGGACGTTACTTTTTTACCGCTTTTGCCGCTTTTTAGTGTTCCTTCTTTTTCCTCATGTAAGGCTTTGTGGACCTTGTCCTGTGCCTTTTCTGAATACTTTGCCATTTTTTTGATTTAATTGTTATTCATAGTATAAACGATTCCTTTGATTATATAACCTTATCCGTTGACTACTTCACCACCGTTTACGTGGATGACCTGGCCCGTTATAAAAGAAGCGTCATCTGAAGCCAGAAAAACATAGGCAGGTCCAAGTTCCGAAGGCTGTCCAGCCCGTTTCATGGCTGTTTCACTCCCAAAACTTTTGATCTTTTCCTCATCAAACGTGGATACGATCAGGGGTGTCCATACCGGCCCGGGAGCAACAGCATTTACACGGATCTTTTTTTCAACGAGATTTGTTGCGAGTGAGCGTGTAAAGGTTGTAATAGCTCCTTTAGTCGAAGAGTAATCAATCAGCGAAGGAGAGGAACGGTAAGCGGTTACCGAGGTGGTATTGATAATACTATCACCTTCATGCATATGCACCACTGCTGCCTCAGCGAAGTAGAAATAAGCAAATATATTGGTGCGGAAAGTGGTGTCCAGCTGCTCGGGGTCAATCGCCTTGACATCTTTTTGTGGAAATTGCATTCCTGCATTATTGACGAGGATATTCAGCTTTCCATATTCCTTAACGGTCCTTTCGACCGCGTTTTTGCAAAAGGCAGCGTCCTTCACATCTCCTTTGATAAGCAGGCAATTTCTGCCCGCGGCTTCCACCAAATTTTTAGTGGTTTCGGCGTCATTATCTTCATCGAGATAAACGATGGCTATGTCCGCACCTTCTTCGGCGAAATGAACGCTGACAGCCCGGCCGATGCCGCTGTCACCACCTGTGATCAGGGCTATCTTGCCCTGGAGTTTGCCGGCAGCCTTGTAACTGTCCTTAATATATTCCGGTTTCGGATCCATCTCTGCTTCAATACCCGGCTGGCGATCTTGTTTTTGTGGCTTTTTTGTTTTCGTTTCCATATTGGTCAAATGTTTTTTCCTTCAAATTACTTTTTCAATTTTAGCCCGGAATGGCAGATCAACTATTTGCATACTCTCTTTATCGGCAATGCTGCCTGATTTGTGAAAAATTACTGCTTGCATCATACAGATTCATTCTTTGATAAATGAATAAAATTAGCGGCGGCTGAAAGCGGGCGGGAGCGGCAAAATAATCTGAATAAATCACCTCCAATATTATTCCAGTAGCGGATATATGGATAAAAATATTTTATATTTTAGCTATCTATACTTAAAATTATTTCTTTTTAATTTAATAATTGTACTAAAATCAACTATATGTGTCATTAATTTAGAACAGAGGTGTTCAATGAAGTATAGAGGCTGACGAGCTGATCTCTGAGATTTCAATTTCAGCTTTAAAGAATATCAAGAAGGCTAATTGTTTAAAACCCAATGCGGTAACTGGTGTTATCACATTGGGGAAATTGAAATAACCTTAAATTTAAAAGCTATGTCAGGAGTTAATAAAGTTATCCTGGTCGGCCATTTAGGAAAAGACCCGGAATTCAGGTATTTGCCGGATAACGCTGCAGTTTTAAGTTTTCCGCTTGCGACGTCAGAGTTTATCATCAAAAACGGTGTTAAAACGGAACATACAGAATGGCACAATATCGTGATGTGGCGTTCGCTAGCGGAAGCTGGTCATAGATCGCTCCGTAAAGGAAAGCTGATCTATGTAGAAGGTAAATGTCGTACCCGCTCTTTTGAAGATAAAGAAGGTATCAAACGTTACACTACGGAAATTATTCCTGAAACCTTTACCCTTTTGGGACGGAGCAGTGATTTTGAAATTAATGAATTACTGGAAAATGTGACTCATTCACAGAAGTAGAAGCATTCAGCTACTATACGCTTTGAGAGGGAAATGGACATAATACCTGTTGGCGGCTGCTTCGAGATGCCGCAGATTTATTCAAATATTAGTCTTTGCCGCATTATGCAATTTTTTAATCGGCCAGATTTTCCTAAATCTCTCCTGCCCAATCGTCGTCATTACTGCCCTGGTTAGTAATTACTGAAACGATCCATAATAAAATCCCGGTCAGTAATAGCTTTTTATGCTCGGGAAAGGCATCAGCCGAATGGCTCATTATCCGCAGCACGTCAAAGATCAACATGCAGATCATCATGGAGATGATCAGTGTTCTAAGTAAAAATAACTTATTCATCATTCCATTTCCTCCAGGTTCTTTAAGCGAAAAACCTCTCTTGCGATCAATTTACAATTGTAAGCCAATTCATCCAGCGTACAGCAGATGGTTTTGACCTTTACCTGTAGTTCATCGACGGTTTCCATCAGGTCAATATGTAAAAGGCAAGAATCTTTTAAATTTTGGTGACCTTTTAACTGCCCGAATAACTCATAGGCGGTACCGCGGTCGTCACCGAAGAAGTACTGTCCATAGTCGACAAAGCCGCGCGGCGTCTTCAGGCTTAATAAAATATAGAATTGTGTTTTCATAGCAGTTATAAATGAAAGAGCCATTGCAAGGGGAGTACCTGTATTTTTTAACGCCGGCGCATATCAGATGCTGCCTGTTAAAAGCAGCCATCCTGCCGCCTGTTTGGGCGTCAGCAAAGGCGGTTAACCGAATAACTTTAAATTTAAAGTCCTACTATAATTAAACTGACTTCTTGGTACATCCTGAAAAAGGCCGCCATGACGGCGGCCTTTCCGGATATATGATGGAATCGATTATTTTATCTCGATCTGCCTGCGTACACTTTTCGCTTCTTCACGTTTGGCAATATCGATGCGGAGGATACCATCGGTATAGCTCGCGTTGATCTGGCTGTCATCCGCGCTTTCCGGCAGCGTAAAGGAACGCACGAAAGCGTTGTAGCTATATTCGCGCTTGCTGTAATTTTTCTGATTGTCTTCCTGACTGGCGGTTTGCTCAACAGCAATGTTCAGCACGTTACGTTCCAGGTTCAGTTTGAAATCTTCTTTCTTCAGACCCGGCGCAGCCAGTTCCACATGATAGTTGTTTTCCGTTTCGCTGATATTGACGGCAGGTACGCGGGTTACCATACGGTCATTGAAAAAAGTGTCATTAAAAATAGAATCGAAAACATCACTAAAACCTGGTAATAGTGAACTATTTCTTTTGTCGGGATTAAATTTAACCAATGTCATAATTTTTTCTTTTAATTGTTTTAAAGGATCAAACCATTATCTATTAAACTTAAAGAACGATTGTTCGACAGCAATCTTACAAGTGAGATGCCAAAGCCGGAAATGGAATTAAAACTGAAATTTTTGCAGCGGGCATCTGAAAAATTTACAGCTTCGCTGCCAGATTTTCATCGGCCTGGCCTCTTTTAAGGGCTTAAAACCTTTCTGTGTTTTTAAGGTTATTATTAGATTAAATCAAACAAAAGAGCCACTGAACAGATAATGCCGTTTTCTGGCCGCACCGAATAGTAATGGCCAGACTCCAGCATTCACAAGAATTATCAACCCTGCAATCTATATTTGAAGGCATTGACGACGCGATATTTTGCCATGACCTTGATATGCGGATCACCCATTGGAATCCGGCAGCTGAACAGCTATTCGGCTATAGCCATGAGGAAATAATCGATGAATCTGTTTACCTGCTGATCCCTGAGGACAGGCAGCAGGAAAAAATGGACATCATGCGTGATATTATGGAGGGGAGACGGATCGGGCAATTTAAAACGATTCGCAGAACCAGGGAAGGCGTTGAAATCCCCGTGTCTATAACCATTTCGCCTATCCGGGACCAGGAGGGACAAGTTACAGGATCGTCACAGATTGCCCGCAATATCATCGAAGAAAATGCTGCCGAAGAAAAGCAGGCCAGGCTGGCTGCCATTGTCGCCAGTTCGGACGATGCCATTGTTGGTAAAAGCCTACAGGGCATCATCACCAGCTGGAATATCGGCGCAGAAAAAATGTTTGGCTATACGGAGCAGGAAGCTATTGGTCAACATATTTCATTACTAATACCGCCGGAGCGTCTGAATGAAGAAGATATAATTATCGGAAACATTCGTGCCGGAAAAAAGGTAGATCATTTCCAGACTATCCGCAGGACCAAAGGGGGACAACAGTTGCACATATCACTGTCGGTGTCTCCCATCCTCAACAAAGCCGGCGAAATCATCGGGGCTTCCAAAATAGCCCGGAACATTACAGCGCAGAAAGAAGCAGAGCGGTCCGTCGCTAAAAGCATGGAGCGTATGGAAATCCTTAATTCGATCAGTAAAAGCATTAACGAGGACCTTGATCTGCAACACATTTTGCAAAGAGTAACCGATGCTACGACCAGGCTTACCGGCGCGGATTTCGGCGCTTTCTTCTATAACCGGGTAGACCAAGGCGGTGAATCCTATTGGCTTTATACCATTTCCGGGGCACCACGGGCTGCTTTTGAAAACTTTCCCATGCCCCGCAACACGGCTGTTTTCCATCCGACCTTTAGCGGCGAAGACGTTGTCCGGGTTGATGACATTACAAAAGATCCGCGTTATGGAAAAAATTCGCCATATTTTGGCATGCCCAAAGGCCATTTGCCGGTTGTGAGCTACCTGGCGGTTCCCGTTATTACTCATTCGGGCGTAGTTATCGGCGGGCTTTTTTTTGGCCACAAACAAGCTGGCGTTTTTAAAGAAGAGCATGAAGACCTGGTTGTTACCGTAGCCTCACAGGCTGCCGTTGCCATAGATAATTCCAGGCTCTTTGAGGAAGTAAAGGATTTGAGTAATAAAAAAGATGAATTTATCGCCTTGGCCTCCCATGAGCTTAAGACGCCACTGACTTCGATGAGCGGTTTTTTGCAGATATTAGAAAGAATGGTTCCGGATGGTAGTGCCAAAAGTTTTGCAGAAAAGGCACTGAAGCAATTGGCCAAACTCAACGAGTTAGTCAATGACCTGTTTGATATATCTAAAATCCAGGCCGGTAAACTACAGTTGAATTTTGAACCTTTTGATCTTTCGGATCTTTTGGACGAAATAACCGATACGTTTGAGCAGACCCATCCCCACTATAATTTGAAAATGGCGGCAGATGGAGAGCTTTTGGTCTCGGGCGATAAGATGCGGCTGGAACAGGTGCTCACCAATTTACTGGGTAATGCCGTGAAGTATGCGCCGGACGCCAGGGAGGTAAGCATGATTGCTATCAGGACCGGGAATGAGATTCGAATCTCTGTGAAGGACCAGGGCCCCGGTATTTTGCCTGAAAACCAGCAGCACATTTTTAGCCAGTTTTACCGTGTTAAAGAACAGGAGCGAAAGACCTCGGGGCTCGGCCTGGGGCTTTATATATCCAAGGACATTATTGACCGGCACGGCGGGAGAATCTGGGTAGAAAGCACCCCGGGCCATGGAGCGACATTTACATTTTCTCTACCAGCTTTTACAAACTAAAACAGCCTTATACACGTATATTAAGTATAACTGAAATTTTATGTCCACGAAAAAAGTGTTTGTTGTTGAAGACGATGAGGACATTAGGTTACTCATTGATTATATCCTAAAAGATGACCTATACCAGGTACAACTGTTTCCAGATGTTAACACGCTTAAAAAAGGCCTTTCCCTGGAATTACCGGCTTTAATTGTACTCGATATTATGCTGCCGGACGGCGACGGCGTCGAAATCTGCCGGCAACTGAAGGAGGATGCAGCAACCACCCATATTCCGGTTCTGCTGATGTCAGCACACCGGAGCAAGCGGGAAATGCAGGAAAATGCCCATAGCGACGGATTTATCAGCAAGCCTTTTGACATCAATCTTTTCAAGGCGAAAGTTGATGAATATATGATGGCTTCGTGATCCGGGAACATGGATGCAAATGCTGAAATATAATATAAATTGTTGTGTCGAGGATTCTTGCTTACTGCATCGGTTTTTGATCAATTCGCCCCATAGCTTATAGTGGGGATAGTCGCCTTTGGCAGCGCCAGCAAAAACGTTGATCCTTTACCCTCAATGCTTTCTACCTGTATCCGGCCGTTATGGTCATCCATCACCTGCCGGCACAAGTACAGGCCAATACCAAAACCTGATGTGTTGGTGGTGAATTTATTACGGACGCGGTAAAATTTTTCAAAAAGACGCTCCTGGTCCGCAGGCGAAATTCCATAACCTTCATCCCGTACAGATATCTTTACCTCGTCGCCTTCCTTATAGCATCTGATTTCAATGCTGCTGCCTTGGGTAGAAAATTTGGTTGCATTACTGAGTATGTTGAGCAGGACAGAGCCAATCTTTTCTCTGTCGGCATATACCAGGATATCTTCGCAAAGGGTAATGTCTATCGAATGTGTGCCGTTGGCGGTGAAGACTACCTGGTCTACCATCTCTTTTACCAGTTCACTGATGTAAAAATGATTGCGATTCATATCCATCTTACCGGATTGGAAACGTGCAACATCAAGGAAACTATTGATCAATACGTTCATTTTTTTGATCTGCCTGTATGCTTTATCTATTCCTCCGGGTATGAGCGCTTCAGTATCACTTTCAAGTTTGAGCTTGAGCAGTTGAATCATTGCACTAAGGGTCGTCAGCGGTGTTTTCAGCTCATGGCTGACGATACTGATAAAGTCATCCTTGCGTAGTTCTTCCAGTTTTCTATCTGTAATGTCGAGCACAGAGCCGATAAACCGTACAGCAACATCTTCGGTGTTGAAAAATACTTTTCCAATGGCCCTTATCCAGCGCAATTTGCCATCCGCTGCACCGATAGTGCGATACTCGATATCGTAATCCCCTTTGCTAACCGATTTGTTATAAAGATTTTCAATCACCTTGCTGACCCTGTCCCTGTCTTCTGGATGCAGTCCGGTTAGAAAGTCGTGACTATAGGATACGCTATCCTGGTGGGTAATCCCAAACAGCATGCGGCAGCGCTCATCCCATTCCATCGTACCATTAACAAGATCCAGGTCGAAGGTCCCCAGTTGCGCTGCCGTCTTGGACAGCCTGGATTGCTCAAGTGCCATTTCAAGTTTTCTGTTAGTGTCTTTGAGCTCTTGCATAGCATTACGCTCACCAGTGACGTCCTGAAGTGTACCACTGAACCGTTTTACCTCCTGCTGTTCGTTAAACAGCGCCTGACCTTTTGCTTTAACCAGACGTGATTCCTGCAGTTCGGGATTAAGAATAGTGTATTCGATGTCATATCGTCCACCTGACTCAAAGGCCATCGCGCTACTAATAGCATCGGTTACCCTTTGCCTGTCCGTTTCTGCTATCACCTCTGTTGCGCGCGATAGGGGTAACTCCGAATTTGCAGGTAGCCCAAACCAGGATTTCAGTCGTTCATTACAGGTAAAATGGTTGGTGGCAGGATTAAGGTCCCAGGTACCCAATTCGGCAGCCGCTATTGCAAACTCCAGCTCCGATTTAGCCTGTAACAGTTCATTAAAGGCATTTACTTTCTTGGTTGTTTCTGTGCAGATCACCAGGACCCCGCCGGTTTTGCCGCATGCGTCCAGCACCCGGCTGTAGCTAAATGTCCAGTAAGCATCTTCCAACCGGCCATTTCGATAAATAGGTATAAGCTGATCTTCATTCCAGGTACTTCCGTCTCCTATGAGTATCTGGTCGATCAATGGCTTGATCGTAGGCCATGTTTCTTTCCAGCAATCGGCACCGCATTGGCCTAATGCTCTCGGATGTTTACCACTATTTCCCAGGCTGGGCCTGTAGGCGTCGTTATAGAACTGAATCAATTGCGGTCCCCACCATAAGAACATTGGGAACCTGGAGTTCAGCATAATGCTGATGGTGTTCAGCAGGTTTAGTGACCAGGTATTTGGATGTCCCAGGTCACCGGATGCCCAATCGTAAGAACGGATCAAAGCGCCCATTTCGCCGCCGCCTTCAAAGTATAATTCGTACTTGTTTTCCATATTGGACCGAGTGAAAGCATTTACCGTACTCTAAAAAAGCGAAATTCGTACCCCGGACTGCCAGGGGCAATGAGTTAACGAACTATTGCAACATTTGTTTAAACAATTAAAAACTGATCTTTAAGGTGAACCATCGGGAACTGAGACGTTCCTGTACCAGGTACGAAGGAATCGGCGGCTGATCTGAACGTCAATACGTCTGGCCGCTACAGAAGCCGCTTACCTTGCTGTGATAGCTTTCTATAACCAGAGATCCAAATTACGGGTAACCAAGAAAGTAATTGGCAATTACTGATAATAGTTCTTAACTTTAATTATTTCCATTCGAAACTACATCTAATTTGCCTTCTTGATGCATGAAACCATAGTTATTCAGGAAACGGACGCAGACGTGATGCGTGCCTTAACAGTTGCACTGGAACTGGAAAATTTTATTATTTGTCCCATTGAAAATTGCAAAAGTGACTATATTGATTTAATCGATCAGGCACGGCCGCATCTCGTAATGCTGGACTACAGACTTTCCGGAGATAACTGCATTGATATGTGCCGGGCGATAAAATCCAGATTCCCTTACCTTCCGGTGATTGCGATGAGTTGCAACAGCAATATTCATGAGCACTTCGATAAAGCCGGGTTCGACGCCTATATCAGGAAGCCTTTTGACCTGGACCTTTTATATCTTATAGTTCACAAATATATAAACAAGTCAGAAAAAGAATAAAGCGACGTAAGGCACACCTAAAGTGGGATGGTAAACCAGAAGGTACTTCCGGAACCTACTTTGCTATCCACCCCGATTGCTCCCCCATGTTTCTTAATGATCTCAGAACTGATAAATAGTCCAAGCCCAAGCCCGGTATATTGAGTATCCAATTTACCCGCCTGATAATGGCGATTAAACAGAAGAGAAAGCTTAGCTTCCGGTATCCCCGGCCCATAGTCTGTAACCGATACTTTTGCTTCCGCCCCGATCTTTTCGATGTTGATATTAACTTTCCTGGCGTTTGGAGCATATTTAATGGCATTGCTCAGGAAATTAATAATGACCCTTTCAATGCGTTCGGCATCAGCAGTAACCATCAGGTCTGAAGGGCCGCTAATGTCTACATCATGGGAACCTTCGAGGCGCAAATGTCCACTGGATTCTTCGATAACCTTGTACAGATTAAATGTCGTCTTTTTCAAGTTAAGTTGATCCTGGTATGTCTTACTGGCATTTAACAGATCATTAACCAGGACAACAATTTTATCCACACTTCGATTGGACTGGACTACTAATGCTTTTAGCCTATCTGGTAAGCCCTCCTGCATCCTGGCGAGAAGCTGAAGGGAGGTTTTCAAGCTGGTAATCGGCGTCTTGAGCTCATGACTGGCGATACTTATAAAATCGTCTTTGTGCCGCTCGGCCAGTTTATCCCTTGTGATATCTGCTATTGTTCCCAATACTTTGTCGGCATTACCGGAAGGATCATCTTCTATTTTGCCCTGAAAATTCACCCATTTAAGCGATCCATCCTTTGTTATAAGCCGTAATTGAAGATCCATCGATTTATGGTCGGGAAGTGATCGGATTGCCGACAAAAACTTAGGGCGGTCTTCTTCCAATATCAGTGGCAGATAACTTTCAATTGTCCATTGTGGCTGCAAACTGTCATAGCCAAATAGTTCATCGTGCCCTTCGGAACGGTGAACCGCATTGTTTTTTAATGACATTTGCCAAACTGCCATTTTTGAATACTTCAAAGCCATGTTCAACCGTTTTTGACTTTCTTCGAAATCTTTCAGCGCGGTAATGTCATCGAGAACGGTGAATCCATAGGTTTCGCCCTGATCCTCAAAAAGGATAGTTGTAACGTTTACCCATACAAGGGATTTGTCTTTTTTATAAAGACAGGCCTGGAGTTTAAAAAAAGGAACCTCATTTGACCATAATTCCATTTGTAACTCATGCCAATGCTTGCGATAGTCTTCACAGGCATGTTCCAGGATCTTGGTTCCTTCAATTTCACTTGCGCTGTATCCCATTAATTCTGCCAGTGCGTCATTGACCTTTAAAATGGTCAGATCTCGCCCAATTATCTTGCTGGCTGCACTGGTACGTTTAAATATGGTATTAAATTTATCGTCGCATTCCCGAAATCTTTTCTCGAAATCCTGGGGATCAGTTTTCTGTTGCATAGACAAACGATTTATCAACTTGTAATAAACACGTTTAGGACCTAAAGTGTTTGATACCATCCGAAGCAACCTTTCTTATTTTTTTACCTCCTGGTAAGAAGCTCATAACTTGATAAGAAGATTAATTTGTGGATTAAACCATGAACGGTTAGGATTTCATCTTCGATGCAGCTGACCCAGACATTTCGCTCTACATAAATCTTTTCAATTTTATGAAGGGTTTCGGTAAGCCCTGATTTACTTGCACCTAGCATTACCCCTTTCCGGCAGACCAGTGCGCGTTTGAGATCATCACCCCCAAATTTGCCCGCTCAAACTACAACGCCTTATTAACCTTTCTTATAGAGATACTGGGCATTGGCGATCCATGATTCAGTGAACTTCGGTCCATACAAGTGTCAAGGCCACCGCTGGAGAACAAGCACAAGGCCCGCTTTGCATAGCTTTTACATTTTACCCGGTGGCGGGCTATATTCGCGGCCGTGGTGAATATGGGAATTAAAGCGGAGGCCGGACACTTTGCTTTGCATCCTCGCCATTCGGATTCTCCTTTAATGCCAGCCAAAATCAAGATTTCAACACAGATCGCTGTAACAAACCCTATAACCCGTAGTTGTAAATTACTCCTTATGCTTTAGTATATTCAGGTTAAGTCCCCGAAATTTGGAATGTGAATAATGAGATTTGAGGGATAAAATATTTTGAAAAATAACAGGGCACAAGGGCATTCGGTTTTTCGGGCAATTTTTCTCTGAAATCATGGTAAAAAGTATAACCATTTTGGGGGATTGACCGTAAATCTTAATTAAAGTACACGGTTATTCTGAAACATTTTTCCAGCTTAGCACATTATATTTTGTTCTTTTTTCATTTTCAGAACCGCCATAGATCAGTGTTTTATTTACTTCGGCTGGAGCTGCAATTTCTTCAAAACGATCCATTTCTTTGAATAAACCGGTGGTAATGGTTTGAGTTGCCTTGATCTCAAAAATGGAAAAGCCTTGCCCTTTTGTCATCAGCAGATCAACCTCATGCGCATTACTATCCTGCCAGAAATAATAATCCTGATGCAGATATAAGTGATGGTTCTTTTTTTGATATTCAGCCAGTATCATATTCTCAAATATGTGCCCTTTCAATCTGTTCTCTTCCAATTCTTCAGCAGTTCTTATTCCTAACAAATGATTTAACAAGCCGGTATCGTAAAAATACAACTTGGGGCTTTTGACCAGGCGCTTATTGAAGTTTTGATGATAAGGCTGCAAAAGGAATATAATATAACTGCTTTCGAGTATAGATAACCAAGCTTTAGCGGTTGTATGTGAAATATCGCACTCATTAGCTAAGGCGCTGAAATTTAATAATTGCCCCGCACGCCCTGCGCACAAACCTAAGAATGTCCGAAAAAGTTTCAAGTCCCTGATATTCATTAATTCTGTTACATCTTTTTCTATATAGGTTTGAATGTAATTTGCATAAAAAATAACAGGGTCAATATCCCTGTCGAAAATAGCCGGATAGAAACCCTTAACGCAGGTTCGGGTATAGGAATCTGCTAATAAGCCACCAGGCTTTAATTCAGTAAAATCCAAAGGGAGTAATTTGAATAAGGCTACTCTGCCTGCAAGGGTTTGGGTAATGCTGTTTAATAAATGGAAGTTTTGTGAGCCAGATAGGATATATTGTCCCATTATTTTTGATTCATCAACCCTGCTCTGTATATAAGAGAACAAAGCTGGCGCTCGTTGGACCTCATCCAGAATAACTTTCTGATCATATTGATTCAAAAAAGCAACAGGATCTTCTAAAGCAAATGAACGTGTATTTGGATTTTCCAATGTTACATAACGGTAATCACTAAAAAGCTCTTTTAACAAAGTTGTCTTACCTGATTGGCGGGGACCAGTAACAGCTAAAACAGGAAATTTTGTTTGTTGGGCCTTAATAATAGGTGCTATCTGTCTTGGTATAAATTTGCTCATCTCTTATAAAATAACAGACAAATTTACAATTTACATGGCGAAAACTTTCAATTTACATAGCTTTAATTTGCAATATACATGAAAAAGGCTTCTGTAGATAATCTACGTTATAAAAGAGCAATATACTGCACTTTTTGCTGGGCTTCTTTGCAAAGTATAAGGTTTACATTAAAAAGTGTAGTTTAATGCACTTTTTAATGTAATTACAAGAAATAGGAAAGCTTGTGAACAACCGAGCTTTATTCAACGCTTAAGCAACAAAAGCGCTTAGCCGGATCAAATGTCAAGGGCGGGCCAACCGCTGGAAGCGGACACAACGGCCCGCTTGTGTACCCTTGACCTTTGATTCCGGCGTGGGCTATCTTCGCGACCGCGGTGAATAAGGATTTTATTTTTTCTCACCAGGAGGAAAATCCACAATGTATAACTGTGACTTGTCAATTAAACAACCGTTGCTTTTTATTCCAAATTTCCAGGTATAGTGCCTTTTTTTCGGGGCTCAGGAATGATGCTTCAATCATCTTACCAACCTCCTTATTACCGGAGGAAAATTTGTTATAGGTATTCCGAACGGCGGTTTCAGGTATATTCATACTTCTTGCCAACACGTCAAAATCAGATAATCCAATTCTTTTCTTTTTGCCGTTTATTGTCAGGGCCAATTCTTCATCGTCCTGTGGATTAACAAGATTTACATTTAAAAGGTCATAGGCAGGGCTTAGGCTTACTCCTTCGTCCCCGTACAGCACAGAGAAGTTCTTCAGGTGCATATCATTGTTGCCTGTCAAAAAAGAAAATAACACCATTTCAAAATAAGTCAGCGCATCAAAACCAGTTTGAGTACAGTATTTCAGGATAAGCTTACCGATCTTTTCATAAGATCCCTTGTATTTATTTTCTGTTAAAAATTCAGAAAGCTGGCAGAAATCTTCCATGTGAACCTTATGGCCTTTCACCCGGTCAAATCTACGGGCAAGATAAACCAAACTGCCGTCTGATGCCTCCATTAAAGTATGATCGCAAGTTGGCATTTTAAACAGGCTTGCCAAATGCATAGTCAGATCTTCTGATTGCGGCATTTCCGGAAAACCAGGATGTTGTGGTTTAAGTATGTATTCTCCCCAAAGTCCTACTATAGTCAGACGGTTGTGCTCCTTCGTCTTTTTCAGGGTAACAGAAAGCTTGGGCTGAACTCCGGTCACAGCGATCCTTTCGTTGATGGTCTGTTCGCCCAACGTTTTCAAAAGTTTATTATTCAATTCCAGCTCAGGTACCTTAGCCGTACCAAAAAAACGCTTTGAACATTTTTCATGAAAAGACGATGTACCTGCATCCTGATAACAAAACCAACAATTTGCCATAGCTTAATCTATTTCGGGAATAACCGTTACAGCTCCGATTGCATCCCTGCATGTTAATAGTAATAATTCAAACCGGTCATTGCTTTTGACCTTCCAGTGTTTTGTTGCCAAATCCAGCAGCCAACCTTCCGGTATCAAGCCATCGAAAAAAGCAAACAATACTTTACTTTCATATCTCCGGGTTGACAATGGCAGCGTTAAGCTCACCGGTTTTGCGTTTTTATTCGCTAAATAATCAGCCTGGTAAGCAAATTCGTAACCATCATCAGTTTCCGCTAGTACACCAGCCAGCGTGTCCTGAAAATACACCAAACCTTTCCTACTCATCATTTTTTACTTTTAATACCACTCCGAGTTCTGCGCCAAATAACATCAACACCTGATTCACTTTATCCATCCGCAATGTTGGTTTTCCCTGTTCCATCTCACGAACGACCCTAAGTCCGACTCCCGCTTTAGATGCCAGGTCTTCCTGTGTGAGATTTAGTGATTTCCTTTTTTTCTTTAAATATTCAGACAACATATTTATACCCCTTCGGGTACAAATATAACTTTAATTTATTAACTATACCCTATCGGGACTATATCCTCTATTAATATCACAATTATACCCTATCGGGATTAGCGGTCAGTTTAAAAAAATCCAATTCTGGTTCTCTAAGTACCAGTATTTGAATAAAAATAAACCAGCGAACATTTTCCAGTAAATTACTATTACGAATTAGTTCATTGTTTAACTAGTTGCAGGTTAGCCCATGCATTCAGTCACAACAATTAAAAATTTTTACCCTCACTTTGTTATCCGATCAAAAAAACTCACATAATCAGGGTTAGTCCGTTTTATTTGATTAAGTATCTACTTGGTTAAACACCAACGAACAAGCGCACCTTATTCACCACGTAAGCACCAAAAGCGCGAGCCAGATAACATGTAAAGGGCGGGCCAGCCACTGAAAAGCGGACAAAACGGCCCGCTTGTATTACCCTTGAGGTGTTATTCCGGCATTCGGATTCTCCGATAATGCCAACCCTAAATAAACATTGCTATACCCTTCTCGATACGTAGTGGAGGACATCAATCTCAAATCATAATAATTTGATTTTCAATACTGTACATTGGTTTAAATTCTTTACACTCCGAATTATCAATCAATTTTTTTTGATGCAGATTATTTACAAATCTTACTATACGAAGTATAAAATATTGAAAAGCGTTTTAGCAATAAAAAAAGTAAGCCTAATCACTCGTAGCTACATAATAAGCCGGATCTTCTAAAATATTCACTTCTATAACATCGGCCGCATTTTTAAGCAGCAAACGACAATCCTCACTTAAATATCTTATGTGTAATTTTTTACCGGCTTTTCGATAGCGTTCGGTTAATTTATTCAATGCTTCTATTCCTGACATGTCCGCAACCCGGCTATCCTTAAAATCGACTATCACTACTTCCGGGTCATTCAATATGTCAAACTTTTCATTAAACGCGGTCACCGATCCAAAAAATAAAGGCCCGTAAATTTCATAGTGTTTGGTGCCATTCGCATCTAAATATTTTCTGGCCCTTATACGTTTAGCACTTTCCCATGCAAAAACTAATGCGGAAATAATTATGCCAATTAATACAGCAAGCGCCAGATTATGTAGCCAAATAGTGACCAAAGCAACTAAAACACCTACAAATACATCCTGTGTAGGCATTTTGTTGACGATCCTGAAACTTATCCATTCAAATGTTCCTACTGCTACCATAATCATTACGCCAGTAAGTGCCGCCATGGGAACCCGCTCAATAATGGGTGCGCCAAAAAGAATAATGACCAGGATAGTTAAGGCTGCTATGATCCCCGAAAGCCTTGCCCTTGCTCCTGCAGAAAGATTTACCAGGGTTTGAGCTATCATCGGGCATCCCCCCATGCCAAAGAAAAAGCCATTTAATATATTGGCACTACCTTGAGCAAGACATTCCCGGTTTCCACTACCGCGTGTAGCCGTCATTTCATCCACTAAATTTAATGTTAGTAGCCCCTCTGTTAATCCTACGCCGGCCATTATAAGAGAATAAGGGAAAATGATTTTTAAAGTTTCGATATTAACAGGAACTGCAGGGATATGAAAAGGTGGAAAGCCTCCGCTTACTGCAGCTATATCTTTTACTGTTTTAGTAGGGATACCAAACACAAGTACAATCAGGAATACGACAATAATGGCTATCAATGATGGCGGAACTGCCTTTGTTATTCGTGGTAATATAAGGACAATAGCAATAGTCAGCAAAACCAGACCTGCCATGATAAGCAATGGCTGACCAGTCAGCCAGGTTTCATGGCCACCGATATTTGTTTTGAACTGCTCTATTTGCGCCATGAAAATAATAACTGCCAGACCATTAACAAAACCATACATCACCGGTTGCGGAACCAGGCGGATAAACTTTCCTAACTTGAATAGGCCCACCAAAATCTGTATAACGCCAGCCAGAGCAACCGCCGCAAAGACATAGTCCAAGCCATTTGATTTCATGAGAGCGATCAAAACAACTACGGTTGCACCCGCGCCGCCGGAAATTAAACCGGGCCTGCCGCCAAATACCGAAGTAACCAATCCCATAATAAAAGCGGCGTACAAGCCAACCAATGGAGGGAAACCAGCCAGAATAGCGAAAGACAATGATTCGGGCATCATAGTCATGGCGACCGTCAAACCGGCTAATATTTCATTTTTATAATTAATTTCTTGCGAAAAGTCAAAAAGCCGTAAATAAGGTTTCATCCTTGTTAGTTAAGAAGTTTAAAGATTGTAGCAATAGAAAACAACAGCGGAAATGTGCTGATTCAAGACTTTGTAAAAATAAAAGACTCAGGGCGGTGTAACCGGTGTACAGGAAATGAAACGATTCGCCATGCCACAAATTTACCAAAGTTTTAGAACCCTACAACAGCCCCTGGGTAAGCAAAATTGGTACATGTTGTTTCTCGGCTTAAGTTTCCGTAAATCTTAATTTAAAAAGGCCTAAAAGAACCTTATTTCAAATCATTATCAGGCACTTGGCTATGTCTATCTTAAAATGTGAAGTTATTGAGCTATAAATCATAATCTTATCTAAAGCTCTTTCTCCTTTTCTTTACTCACCTCAATATAACCATCCTCGTTAACGGCATACTTTGATCGTTCTTCCGTTGCCTGCTTTTTGGAAAGCTTAACCCGCCTTCTTTTCTGGGTCGGCAATAGGGGCAAGGCAATTATGCACAAAAACAGCGCAATTTTAGCGATTGTAGCTATCATTTTTGTTTGAATTATGGAATTTTATTGAAATGGTCGTCGATTTTATATGTTTTTCATTAAAACAACAGTGAATTTTGAATTTTAACGACATTTTACATCATTTAGACTATATCAAAAACACATTAAAGCCGAAAATCTTTTATAAAACTATCCATAGCTGATTTTAAAATGAATGTTAATTGAAATTCTAAGGTTTTTCTAAGCTTTTCATCTGATTTCATTGCGTACTTTTAGCATAAATCACAAATAATAAGTAAAAAAGATTAATTACCAACCATTAAAATACTTTATATATTAAAAAAAGCTTAAAAAACCACTCAAATTCAAACTAACTAAACCACTTAACAATGAAAATTAAAATTCTACAAAAAAAAATCCCCTCATACTTGGTTTTAGGTATGGTTTTACTTATTGCTTTTGTTTTAATTGAGCCTGTCCGCTCTTTTGCACAGGATGCTACGGGTGCCAAAACCGGCACCATTAACGATGTTACCGCCGCAAAACCCGGCGCTCCAACCTCCGCTGAATTAGGAGATGCCGTTGGTCACAACAAAATTGCCATCAACATGGTGTGGACCCTAATAGCAGGTTTCCTCGTAATGTTTATGCAGGCTGGTTTTGCGATGGTTGAAACAGGTTTTACACAGAAGAAAAACGTCGCCCACACAATGGGCATGAATTTTTTGGTTTACGCGCTTGGAATGTTCGGCTTTTGGGTATGTGGCTTTGCTTTTATGTTTGGCGGCGGATTGAATGCAGCCACTTTAGGGGGAGCGCCTGGTGTTATTCCAAGTGAATATACCGTCACATTATTTGGTCATACATTCGGCTTAATAGGCTCTGTAGGCTTCTTCCTGAATAGCAAAGTATATGATGTAGGTGTATTTACCTTATTCCTGTTCCAAATGGTGTTTATGGATACAACCGCTACTATACCAACAGGATCAATGGCCGAAAGATGGTCGTTTAAATCATTCCTTATCTTCGGTTTATTCATCTCCATGTTTGTATATCCAATATATGGCAACTGGGTTTGGGGAGGCGGATGGTTATCGCAATTAGGTGCCAATTTCCATTTAGGCCATGGCATGGTTGATTTTGCAGGCTCATCAGTTGTTCACCTTGTAGGTGGTATGGCTGCATTGGCTGGGGCCATTATTATTGGCCCGCGTATCGGCAAGTTCAATGCCGACGGCACTGCTAATACAATCCCTGGTCATAATATACCAATGGCATTAGCCGGTACATTTATCCTGGCATTGGGCTGGTTCGGTTTTAACCCCGGTTCAACCTTGGCCGGTACAGATTTCCGCATCGCTATTGTCGCTGTAAATACCATGATGGCCGGTACGGCCGGTACCTTAGCTGTTCTTGTTATCCTTTACATTCAAAAAAAGAAACCAGACCCGGGCATGCTTGCCAATGGTATGCTAGCCGGACTTGTAGCTATAACTGCCCCTTGCGCGTTCGTTAATTCCATTTCATCGGTAATTATCGGGGCAATTGCCGGCGCCTTAGTGGTATTGGTTATTCATTTAATGGATAATGTATTTAAAATAGATGATCCTGTTGGCGCGTTCGCTGTACATGGTGCCAACGGAGCGTGGGGTGTATTGTCGTTGGGTTTATTTGCCGACGGATCGTACGGCGATGGCTGGAATGGTGTTGCCGGCCCGGTAAAAGGCCTGTTTTATGGCGATGCAAGCCAACTTGGCGCTCAGGTTATCGGCACCATTACTTGTATGGTTTACACTTTTGTGGTGATGTATATCTTCTTTAAGATATCAAATAAAATAACCCCGATCAGGGTTAAAGCGGAAGACGAAGTTGCCGGATTGGACATACCAGAAATGGGTGTTTTGGGCTACGTCGATTAATTAAGTTTGAAAGTTGAAAATTACCTGCCTGCGAGAGGCAGGTAATTTCATTAAAAGGAAAGGGAACGTTATATGAAAAGGATATTATTAAAAGCCATCAATCCATTAAGGATCCTGATTAACGACAGCCGTTTTACCGGCCTAATGTTAATCGCCTGCACCGTATTTTCTATGTGCCTGGCTAATTCGGGATTCGCCACTGCCTACAAACAGTTTTGGCATGGTGACCTGTTAACCCTTTCGTCTATACCCTTACCGGAAAACTTTTTAAGCTGGATCAACAATTTTCTGATGGCTTTTTTCTTTTTAATGGCCGGAATGGAGATCAAACGCGAACTGGTGAGCGGTGAACTTTCATCCTTCAAGAAGGCGGTACTCCCTTTTGGGGCCGCACTCGGTGGCATGGCCGTACCCGCATTGATATTCGTCGCCTTTAACCTGCATACCAGCTACTTGCACGGCTGGGGGATACCAACCGCTACCGACATAGCTTTTTCTGTTGGTATAGCCTCCTTGCTGGGTAAGCGAATACCTGTTGGTTTAAAAATACTGCTGATGGCGCTGGCCATTATCGATGATCTCGGGGCTATCGTTGTTATCGCGCTATTTTATGGCGGACATATCAATTGGATGTTTTTAGGAATCGGTGCGTTACTCTATGCAGCACTGTTCGCTGTCAATTATGCCAAAATAAAATTCGGACCGGTGCAAATTGTACTTTCCCTTGCGCTTTGGTATGCATTTTTTAATTCGGGAATAGAGTCAAGCATAGTCGGTGTCTTGGTCGCTTTCGCCACACCCGTTGCCGAGTTGCCTAAAATTGAAAAGGCTATACACCGCTGGGTGAATTTCCTCATCATCCCGATGTTTGCATTAGCAAACACGGCGATATTATTGCCGGACCATATCATAAATTCGTTAGGTACTACCGTTGGTCTGGGTATCATATTCGGCCTGGTGATTGGCAAACCCATCGGCATTTTTCTGTTCAGCAGAGTACTGGTGGCCTGCAAAGTTGCCAGTTTACCGCGTAATGTGGAATGGAAGCAGGTTTTCGGGATGGGAACACTTGCAGGCATCGGTTTCACGATGTCTATATTTACCACCATGCTGGCTTTTAAAGCGGAAGCTTTTCAGGATATCGCTAAGGTTGCCATATTAGTCAGCGTTCTATTGTCATTAATATTCAGCATGGCTTATTTTATGATCATCAGCGTCAACATGAAATTTGAACATGCAGGTGAAACAGAGCAAGCCCCTTCAACAGTCGAAGGCAAGCTGGAACTAGAATTAGGATAAGTTATATTTTACTATATATCTTGTTTTGGGTCTTTATTAGGGAAATAAGGGAAACCACTTAAAGCTTCGGACTAATCAACCGGGGCTTTATCTGTATATTGGGGCATCGTACATTATGTTTATTTTACACTTATCTCTTCATTATACATGATTTACAAAATTCTGCTATTAGAAGACGATTATAAAATGTCCAACGAGATTAAGATTTTTCTGAACAGCCGGGGGCTGCTTTGCGATGTTGTTTACGACGGTAAGTTATTCTTCAAACATCTCCTGATTGAAAACTATGAACTGTATATTTTGGATGTCAATGTTCCTTCTCTTAACGGCATCGAAGTGTGTAAGAAAATCCGGGCAACAGATAAGACCAAGCCAATCCTGATGTTAACGGCTTATAGTGATGTGGAAAACAAAATCATAGCATTTGAGTCTGGTGCAGACGACTATCTTGTCAAGCCCTTTCACCTGGAAGAATTATTTGCGCGCGTTAACGCACTCCTGAGAAGGAGTTATCATATAGATGAAGCCAACAAACAGATCCTTGTTATTGACGATCTTATTATTTATACGGGTGAAATGAAGGTAACCAGGGCAGGGAAGGAAATCGCCCTGACTCCTAAGGAATACAAGCTGATCGAATTACTCGCGATAGCAGAAGGCAAACCGGTTTCCAAACAAACGATAGCAACCAAGGTATGGGATATCAACTTTGAAACGGGAACAAATACTATAGAAGTATATATTAATTATTTAAGAAATAAGATCGACAAAGGCTTCAACAGGCCACTGGTTCATACCCGTGCAGGATTTGGTTATTATCTCAAATGAATTTAAAACAGCGCTTTTCATTTATTTTCAGCTCTCTCTTTTCAGTGCTTTTAGCAACTGTTACCTTAACGGTCTATCTGCTTTTTGCCCATTTCAGACAAGATGAGTTTTCCACGTTAATGGCCGAAAAAGCCCAAACAACGGCAAAACTCCTTATTGAAGTAAAAGAAATTGACTATAAGATGCAGAAGATCATTGACAGCAATAGTATCAATAAACTCTACAAAGAAAACACGCAGATCTATAACGAAGACTACAAACTTATCTATAACAGTAATGATACGCTAACCGTAAATTTAACCCATACCGATCTTGACCAAATAAAAAAAAAGCGTCGGATATTTAAAAAGGACGAACAGTATGATATTCTCGGACTTTATTATAACTATGCCGGCAAACATTATTACATAGTGGTTTCGGCCGAAGACACTTACGACAACAATAAGCTTAATTATTTAAAATACCTCCTGTTGGGCGCTTTTATCATAAGTACTGCCGTTGTCTGGCTCTTATCTTTCAGTTTGAGTAAAAAGGCTTTGCAGCCATTGGATAACTTCCGTAAAAGGATACAGGAAATAACGGACAGCAATTTGAAGGTCAGGTTGTCGGAAGCAAAGCGGGAAGATGAAATCAATGCATTGGCCCATTCCTTTAATCAGATGATGGACCGGATCGACAACGCTTATAACAGGCAAAAGGAGTTTACGGGCAATGCTTCCCACGAATTACGGACACCCGTTGCCCGTGTTGCAGCACAGGTAGAGAATTTAATTCAGCGACCTGACCTGGACAACGTTATAAGGACAAATCTGACCAGCATTTTCGAAGATACATTTCAGCTTTCCGAAATTATCAGTTCATTGGTAGCATTAGCTGATATCAACAGCAGTGAACATCAATTCTCTTTTACCGGAATCAGGCTGGATGAACTGGTGTTCAGCGTTGTGACCGATCTGTCAAAAGTTTTTCCGGACTTTAAATTAAAGTTTGAAATTGAGAACAATACCGGGATTACGACAGAACCTGAAATTGCCGGCGACGAAACGCTGTTAAAAATCGCCCTATTGAATCTGCTTAAAAATGCCTACATCTATTCCGACAATCATGCACTGGAGTGCCTGATCAGGCAGGGTGCCCAGGGAGTTGAGCTACTGATTACCAATACAGGGGAGGTTCCGAAAATAGACGATACGAAAACTCTTTTTACTGCTTTTTACCGGGGCAGCAATATTGGAAATATTGCGGGAAGCGGTATTGGATTAAGTATAGTCAAGCGGGTGCTTGAATACCATAAAGCCCGCATCATCTACAACATCGTTGATCAGAATACCAACCAGGTCCATATATCTTTCTCCCCTTTACAGGAAAATTAGAAGCGGTTTAAGTTGTTATCAACGCCATTACTCCATAACAATTTACTCAGTAATTAATTTAATGCCTCCTTGTTTATACCTTACCTCAAGCCATTCCTGCAACTTCTTTATTTCAGGTTCGGACGGCCTTTTCTGAAACCGGATCAGCGCGATCCGCTGCGTATCTGCTTTTAAGGTATCTGTACGCTGTAAAACGATTTTACTTAGTCCATAAGACCGGATCTGCGGATACAGTACCTTCATTTCTTTCAATACCGTGGAGTCCTCCAGGGAAGTTTTTAATGTGACGGTTTGAACAGTATCTTCTTTTGGTGCCTGGTTAAATACGTCTTCCAGGATGCTTGCTTTTATTTGGGAAAGATCAATATGCTGCTGGGCATTTAATCCCTGCCGGACGTGTAGAACGACACCTTTAAGACTATAGCGTTCCAGCTTTTTATTCAGTGTATCGAGTACGTGCTTATCAAGTTCAGCGCCTATTAATAATACCTCGATAGATTTTTGTTTAGTACTGTATGCGAATGATTTTGATACCACCTGTGTATTATTGAAATTAAACTGTTCTGCAACAAACTTGCGGGCGTTTGTTTCAAAAATACTTTTATCAACGATACGATAAGCCATGAAGATACTTGGGAGAACTGTTATAATTACAATAGCGATAATGTACCGGTTCACCTTTTTTTCCGTTGCTATGTCTTCAAAATGGTGCCTTTTCAACTTTACATAACGCGCTATAACAAATGCGGCTATTGCTATAAACACGCTGTTAATAAAATAAAGATAAATGGCACCCAGGAAGAAATACCAGTTGCCCATAGCGATGCCGAACCCTGCGGTACACAATGGTGGCATGAGCGCGGTCGCGATAGCTACCCCGGGGATAACGTTACTTTTCTCTTTACGCGTAGCGGCAACCATTCCTGCCATACCACCAAAAGAGGCAATAAAAACATCCCAGATAGAAGGAGATGTGCGGGCAAGAAGTTCGGACTGCGCATCATGTAACGGGGTGATCAGGAAATATACTGTTGAGGCCAGTATTCCGATAACAGACGCAACAAGAAGATTTTTAAGCCCTTTTTTAACCAGGTCCAGATCGTTTATCCCGATGCCGAGACCTATTCCCATAACAGGTCCCATGATCGGGGAAATCAGCATCGCACCGATGATAACTGCAGTTGAATTAACATTTAGACCGATTGAAGCAATAAAGATCGCAAAAATCAAAGCCCATAGATTAGCGCCTTTAAAATCGACATTTTTGCGTATTCCCCCGGTGATCACCTGTTCATCCGCACGATCTTCCTGCAGGTTAAAGCGATAGTTTAAAAATTGCCGGATTTTTTTTAAGGTATTCATCATTAATTTTATTTAGTTGGCAGTCTGCCGAAGAAGTTTTTTCGCCATTTTTCCTATGGTTAGCCCTTGCACTAATATGGAGAATACCACGATCACATAAGTAATCAGCACAAATTGATCGCGGTACATATTGCTGCCCAGTGAAAGCGCCAAGGCAACAGAAATACCTCCACGCAAACCGCCCCAGGTAAGGATGGCAACAGCATGCCTTTCGAATTTAATTTTATACCTTAAAAAGAAAACGGGTATGATCACAGAGACCCATCGGGCCAGCAATACAATAAGGATGGAAAATCCTGCTATGATCAAGACTGTGGCATTTACTTTAATGATCAGCATTTCCAATCCTATAAACAGGAAGAGCACCGCGTTAAGAATCTCATCGATCAACTCCCAGAATTTTCCCAGATAATCTCTGGTAATATCAGAAACACCTTCCTCTTTGGCTTTATTACCGATGATCATACCTGCCACTACCATCGCCAGCGGCCCTGATACGTGGAGATGTCCAGCGATAAAATAACCACCCATTACTACTGCCAGCGTGATCAGCGTCTCAACTTTATAATCGTCGATAGAACGCAGGGCCCTAAAACCGGCATAACCCAGAATCGCACCAAATAAAAGGCCGCCGATAGCCTCCTGAAAAAACAACTTCCCGACATCTACCGCTGAAAAGTCTCCTGATCTGGCTACTTCAGCGATGCTGATAAAAATCACTACTGCAACACCGTCATTAAACAGGGACTCCCCGGAGATCTTAAGCTCCAGCGAGGCCGGTATTTTAGCTTCTTTTAATATCCCCAAAACCGCAATTGGATCCGTCGGTGATATCAATGCACCGAATAACAGGCAGTATATAAATGGAATTGGGAAATGGAACAACCCAAATAAGAACCATACCATGCCACCAACCAGAAAAGTAGAGATTAGGATACCAATAGTAGCCAGCACGATAACCGGAACGCGTTCCTGCTTTAATTTGGCAGCATCAATGTGAATCGCCCCCGCGAACAATAAAAAACTAAGCATAAAGTTCATCAATACGTCCTGAAAATCGATAGAAGAGGCCAGTTCAATGGCTTTCCTGGACAGCAGGTAATGAGAGCTGCCTAAGACCACCATGAGTATGGAAGAAACCAGTGACAGGATCATAATGCCGATAGTAGGAGGCCATTTAATCCACCGGTGATTTATATAAGCAAATATGGCAGCCAGTACGATGGTAATAGTAAGTATTTCGTTGATATTCATCAGGTATATTTATTTCAACACGATAAACCCATGTAAGCGTTTAGCGGATTCTGGTAATAAGCTGTTAATTAAAAGCCACTTAGGGGTAAGCAATATTGTTTTGTGCGCTTTGTTCTGTTCCGCTAAATTATCAAATTAAGCGGAGTATGTCAGTCCAGATTCTGCTAAGTACAAACTAAGACACTGTCTGATTGTTTAATTAGGGTTTAGATAAAAATAATGAATTGATGACCAGCGCGCAATTACATTCCCTATCTGTTTTTTCAATGATTTCAGGAATCGCCTGTACCTCCATTATCCTGATAGATATACTTAGAGGCAACCAGCAAAAAATGATGATCATGAATTTTGTTTACCCGATTTCAGCATTATATGCCGGGCCTATGGCGCTACTCTTTTATTATACGATTGGGCAAAAGAGCGTCTTAAAGAAGACGGGAGCGCGGATGCTGCCAGAAAACAAGCCATTTTGGCAAAGCGTCGCCATTGGCGCCTTGCATTGTGGTAGCGGGTGCACGATCGGTGATCTGCTTGCTGAAGCGTTTTTGATTTTTGTCCCGATTTCCATTTTCGGCAGCAAACTGGCAGGGACATGGACAATTGATTTTTTACTGGCATTTGGTCTTGGTATCATTTTTCAATACTATGCCATTAAACCAATGAAAAATTTAGCCGTCAGACCAGCGTTGATGGCAGCTTTAAAGGCAGATACCTTTTCCCTCATAGCCTGGCAGGTCGGCATGTACGGTTGGATGGCTTTATGTTTTTACGGGATTTTCGGATACAAAATACCGGTTACCAGTCCGTTATTTTGGTTCATGATGCAGATTGGTATGCTTTGGGGTTTTGTTACCGCCTATCCTGTGAACTGGTGGCTGATCAAAAGGGGGATAAAAGAAAAGATGTAACTGGGATAATTTGACAAATTTATATTCGCCTGAACTTCATGGTACGGCCAATAAATTTAAAATGCCAATAGCCTTTTACCCGCAGAAGACCCAGATCATCAATGTAAGCCGATGCGTTCCATTCTTTACCGTGCTTGGAATCATAGATCATACCATCTTCCCATGATTTCGTATCTGCGTGATAAGTTAAACCTCTTAGAATACTCAGACCATGTATTTTGCGATTACGAAGTTTCGGGTCCGGGTTGTGCCTGTCTTTCCAGTAATCCAGCGGCTTACCTTCAGTATCGCTAAACCAGTCTATGACTGCCTTGTACTCATTTTTCACCAATGAAATGGTAATGATCAGGGTGTTATTTGCAGACTCCCAATGTCCACAAATTTTTTCCCTGGGAGGAACAGCTTGTGCGTTTGCAGCAAAGATGACGAACAGGGAGAAGATAATTGTTGAAATCAGATATTTAGTTGAAAGTGGAATAATCATCAGTGTTTTAATAATATAGGATCCAACAAAGGTTGGCGTGGAACAACAGGTATTTAACGCAGCTCATTAAATCACAGTACCTTTCCCTTGGAAAATCTTAAAACTTTTGGGAGAGTTAACCATGATATTTCAGTTCCTTCCAAACATAAAAAATTAGATAAAATAACTCAATTGTTTCAATCCATAGATAAAATGTCCAACCCTTTACAATAACGTATACACAAGCCATTGCTTTACAGAAACTTGTACTGCTCCGTTCCGAATTGCTACCATTTTGATTTAATGAAAAAACCGAGAATTAGTTGACAACAAACATTATTCTGGTTATTTTTAGCCGGATGCCAGCAAAGTGTGATTTTAATGACAAGATTTAAATCGTATCGTTTTTTTAAACCTCTTATTGTGTGCTTCTTGCTGGTATACGTATTGGCCGCGATTGCTAATGTGCTTAATATGCCCCGGTACAATCCGGTAAACTCCTGCCCGAGAGCCAGCTCCTATTCCGCGGAGAAAGGCCATGTCCAGCATTTTCATCTAAACAGGAATAATTCTTTTCGGGCAATAGAAAAGTCCACTCTGGAAAATGAACAGTTGAAGCAGCGCCTGCTGCCGGTTTGTCTGTTCCTGATCTTTACAAGTTTCTATTCATCCCGGGCCTTATCCAAAATAATTCCGCCCCGATTTACCATATTTTATAATCTTCAGTACGCTTACCTCTCGAATTGTAATTTCAGGATTTAGATCATACCTCTTCAGTTTTAAAATCTCTTAACAGGGTTATCCGTCCCGGCTAATCCCTGCAAACGCGACTGTTATTTCAGGCATTTTTTTCGAATATCCATTTTCGGGAGGTTCATGATGACCATTGCCGTTTTATCTGAATTACTATTGTCACATCCGGGCATGTTCAACGGATGTACCTATTTAACGAATTTTTGATTATGAAACTTAAAACTATTTTAAGCCTTTTTGGCTGTTTATCTATAATTACTCCTGTCTTAGCGCAAACTACGGCTGATGCCCTTAAAGCAATTGATGCGGAACAATACCAGAAAGCCAAAGCGCAATTGCAGCAGCTGATCATAACTACTCCCGCTAAGGACGAAAACTATTTTCATTTGGGTTGGGTTTATGTACTGCAGGACTACCCGGATTCGGCAAAGGCCGTATTTAGTAAGGGTATTGCCGCAGACCCTAAGTCGGCGTTGAATTATGTTGGTTTAGGCATCGTAGCGAAATTAGACAAAGACGACATCAGCATGTTAACTAATTTTGAAAAGGCTACTACATTGGCTGGTAAAGACGACAAACCCTACGTTTATATAGCCCAAGCATATCTGTTAAAACCGGATCCTAAAGTTGATCTGGCGCTGAACACCCTAACCAAAGCTGCTAAATCCGGTGCAAAAGATCCCGAATACTTTTTAACGATGGGCGATATTTATCACGCCAAACTGGATAACAACAATGCCTATTCCAATTACTCGCAGGCACAGTTACTTGACCCGAAATCGGCAAGGACCAATGTGGTTATCGGCTCTCTGTGGAAACAGGCTAATAATTTTGATGATGCCACACAAAAATTTAAAGATGCTTTGGCAATCAATCCGAATTATGGACCAGCCTACAGGGAATTGGCAGAGACTGATTTGAGGTGGGCACTTACTGATCCCAAAATGGCATCGGTAAAAGTGAAAGAAGGTGCCGATTACTATAAAAAATATCTTGACCTGACGGATCGTTCAGCGGAATCCGAAATGCGCTATGCCGATTTCCTGATCCAGGCCGGAGATTATACAGCGCTGGAACAGGTAGCGAATGACCTTGCTAAATCCAGTAAATCAAATCTGCGTATTTATAGATACCTGGGGTACGCAGGGTACGAAAATAAAAATTACCAGGCCGGTCTGGATGCACTCCAAAAGTTCGTCAAAGAAGCGGACGCCAAACGCATCATTCCGCGGGATTATTTATACCTGGGGCGGCTACAGTTAAAAACAAACCAGGATTCATTGGGCATTCTAAACTTAAATAAAGCGATAGCCCTGGATAGCACATTTGAGGAAGCCTATAATGATATTGCGGGTTCCTTATACGCAAAAAAGAAATATGTAGAAGCTGGCGACGCCTATAAAAAATATATAGAACATAGCCATCATGTGAAGCTTACTGAATATTTCCGTGAGGGAATGAGCTATTATTACGGGTATAGCAACCAGTATTACAATTCAGCTGATAATAAAGGCGGGACAAAGCCAGATTCATCTTTACTGGCCAAAGCCGATTCAGCCTTTAGTTATATTCAGCAAAAAACAGTTGCAAAGCCCGTAGGCGATGTGTTGCTGTACCGGGCAAGGATCAAAGACCTGGAAGAAAAAGACCGGAATAATATAGAGGGGCTTGCTAAACCTTTATATGAGCAATACATTACGCTGGAAACAGTAACCCCACCAACAGACGAAAGGACGAAGAAAAACCTGGGCGAAGCTTATGCCTATTTAGGGTCCTATTACGCCTATAAAGAGAAAGACGACAATAAGGCTACTGAGAACTTCAAAAAGGCGAGCGAAATCTATCCTGATAACAAACAGGCCAAGGCCTACTTAGCCAAAAAAGAGGCTTCTGATAGTAAGAGTAAATAGATTACATTATTGTTGCGGCAGGTCCGAAATAAACCGGTCTGCTGCATTTAAAACCAACAACATGCCTGCTCATGACCACAAAATACTAATCGTCGATGATGACCCGGATATACTGGAGCTGTTAACTTACATCCTCGCAGCAGAGGGATATCAAGTTGTAAGCTCTACCAATGGTAAGGAAACCGATTCGCTACACGAGATTTTACCTGATTTGGTATTGCTCGACCTGCGGATGAATGGTGCTGCACAAGCTGGGGCGAAAATTTGTTTAAAGCTCAAAACCCAGGCGAATACCAAAAGCCTGCCGGTTATATTAATTTCAGCCGAACCGGATATAGAATCCATAGCAAAATATTGTTATGCAGATGATTATATTAGTAAACCATTTAACATACATGACTTTTTATCAAAGGTCAGGACAAATCTCTATGATCGAAAAAGCAACGGAGGCACACCTTGAGTAAATACAGCAGGTTAAGACATTTACACGATTTTTTAAAATTTCAGCGGGATTTTAAAGCAACCAGCGTTCGCAGGTTCAAAAGCTATGAGATTATTTTGCTTTGGGTCCGCAATTACATTTCCCACAGCCATTTTTTGATTTTATCGGGTATTCTCGTTGGCTGCACCGCTGGTTTGGCGGGTGTGATTTTAAAAATGCTGGTGCGTTACATACATACCCTGATTACCTCCAAATTCCAATTTGAGCAGCAGGTCTTTTTTTACCTGGTATTCCCATTATTAGGGATCGTGCTGACGACGTTGGTCGTCCTTTATATTTACCGTGGAAATGACCGCAAAGGTATTCCGGCGATCTTATATGAGATCGCCCAAAACTCCAGCATGGTTTCGCCGGTAAAAATGTATTCCCAGATCGTGCAGAGCGCGATAACCGTGGGGCTGGGCGGTTCTGCGGGCCTGGAAAGCCCGATTGCAGTAACAGGATCAGCTATTGGATCGAACTTTGCAAGAACCTACAAACTGGATTATAAAGACCGGACATTGCTACTGGCGGCTGGCGCTACAGCAGGTATCGCGTCCGCTTTTAACGCGCCTATAGCCGGGATGATGTTCGCTTTTGAGATCCTGCTTACCGGCGTTGTATTTACCGACTTTATTCCGTTGGTTCTGGCAGCGGTTTGCGGTAGCCTCATATCGAGGATCATTCTTAATGAGGAAGCTTTATTTCAATTCCAGCTGCGGCATGCATTTAACTATCGAAACATCCCCTTTTATTTATTATTGGGCATACTTTGCGGTCTCTATGCCCGCTATTTTGTTGTCGTATCGCAATGGGTAGAGCACCAGTTCAAACATATGAAAAGGAGCAGGATCCAGAAGGCTATGATAGCAGGAGCCATTCTTTCGTTAATGTGCGTCTTATTTCCGCCGCTGTTCGGGGAAGGTTATACTACAATTAAAGGACTGGCAACCGGTCAAATCGAATCCATCGTTGCTGTTAGCTTTTTCAAATATTTCACGTTTCACGAATGGTTCATTTTATTGTTCCTCGGACTGGTTTGCCTTTTGAAGGCATTCGCCACCTCGATCACTATTTATGGCGGCGGGAATGGCGGTAATTTTGCACCGGCATTATTTGCCGGGGGAACAGTTGGTTACTTTATGGCGCTGCTATGTACACAATTGGGTATTCCTAACGTACCGACCACGAACCTGGTCATCGTAGGAATGGCCGGGGTGATGAGCGGTGTTTTATATGCGCCGCTAACGGCCATATTCCTTATCGCGGAGTCGAGTACGGGTTATGATCTTTTCATTCCTTTAATGATCGTTTCGGTAATATCTTTTCTAATTGCAAAGCGTTTTTCCGCAATTTCTCCCGACCTGAAACAGTTGGCTGCAGATGGGAAAATATTTACCAGAGAACATGACCAGAACCTGCTTTTGCTGCTGCACACCGCTGATCTGATAGATAAGGATGTTCAGGAGATCGATATCCACGCTTCATTCCATGAACTCATTGAGCTGGTTCGCACGGGCAAAAAGAATTTCATAGCAGTGATCAACAAAGATCATTTGCTGGAAGGTATTGTCAGGCTTGACGATATCCGGCCGGTGATGTTTAACAAGGATCGCTACCATGAGCTGAGCATTCAAAGCGTCATGACTACCCCGCCGGTACTTATAGACCTGAACGACGAGGTGCGGGAAATTATCAAAAAATTCGACGAGACCAATACCTGGAATTTGCCGGTTGTTGAAAACGGCAGATTCGTTGGATATATTTCCAAATCCGGAATTCTTAATCGCTACCGGCAATTACTGAAAGCGTATTCGTAACATTTCATGAATAAAATTCATGAGTTGATGAAAATTCCTAATAACAAAAAAAGGGCAGGCGTGATAAACGCCTACCCTTTTTTATGAAGCTACAGCGAGGCGATTCCTTAAACGATCCGCAATTTCCACTTCTTCTACAACAAAGCCCCATTCTTTTTTATGACCGGGCGGGAAGCTACATAAAATACAATGGCAATGCCCATAATTGCCGCCCCAAAAAAGACCGGCAACTTATTTGTCCAGGTGCCGTCGGGATAGGTGACAATCTCAGTAGAGCCTCCACTGTCAACGGCATTAACGGTATTGCTATAAAAGAAATTAGGAACTATAAATAGCAGCATGCTTGCTATTGCTAATACGATACTGAAGTTTTTCATGATGATTTTATTTAATGATGAATTTGTCTGTTAATTAAGTGTGCCCGAAAAAGACTGCCTACTCTTTCCGCACAATCTGGCTGTTCACTTCAATTTCTTTAATCAGGCCCGGCGCATTTACAGAGCTGCTGAACCCTTTGTCCGGATTTGATTGTGATATTCTGGCAAGATCACTGTTGGTCTGATCCAGTTGCTTAAACAGGTCGTTGATCTGTTTTAAATGCGAATTATAGAATTTGACCTTGTTGTTATAGGTATCGATCTTATAGTTATTGGCTATTGCAGATGCCTGCTTGGTGGTATCAGCCGGCAGTAAGGTATAGGGTGAGAGGTTGCTGATCGTCGTTTGTATCGGCACCAGCGATGGATTCGCATCTTTTGGATCAATCGCCTGCAGACTTAATCGTACAGGATCGGGGTTGTAGGCTACCAGGCTTTTATATTCATCGACGATTGCCGCGATGACCTTGTTCTGGTTTGCATAGGTACTGGCAATGATCTTACTCTTGACGTTGTTTTTAAAGCCGTTAAACAATTGGGAAGTGAAGTCGTAGGCCTTGGTTCGTAAAACCGCTCCCTGGACAGAATAATAATTACTCAATGTCTTGTTCTTGGTATACATTACACCAAGGCTGGTACTGAATACCTGGGCGATATTACCCAAAGACAAGTCCGTTTCATTGCCAAAGTTATAATACTGTTTTCCGAATATTTCCAGGTCATCTATCCGTTCATAGGACGAAAGAAAATAAAGCCGGTAACGCTGGTATTCAACGTCAGGATTATCGATCTGGGCATAGCAATTCTGGAGAAAACCCTGCACGGCTTTATCGTTAAATACCTGGTAGATATTGGCACTGGGCGTTGGTTTCCATCTTAACAGGGAAAGCCTGGCCTTGAATTCGAGTTCAGCCGTATTGTTAACCCGTAAAGAATCAAACATTTTTGCAACGAAATAAGCGACCTGTGCATTGGCCATGCCCCTGTGTTCCGCATTGACCATGGCGTATAGGCTATCCTGGATCGTCAGGTAAGTTTCATTACTGTTCCAGAAAGATGGCTCTAAGGGTGGAAGCAACAACCGGTTAGTTTTCGTATCTACAAAAATAAACGTGCCCAGGGGATAAATATTCTGAAAGTTATTTTCCAGCATCGACAGGCTGCTCATAGAAGTCGAATCCATTTTCAGCAGAAAACTAAGAACTTTATTATGTTCCAGCTTTACGCTAAGGCCATCCAGCGACTCGAAATTAGAGCTTTCTTTCTGAGGGACAATAATAGGGACATAACAAACCCCGTCTTTGTTTTTCTCCAGGGAATTATAGTCCTTTTTGATCATCACTGAAGTATTGTTTTCAGCATCCTGTCCATAAAAAGCCACCGTATCTTCCTTATCTACCTTGATATCCTTCAGTTTTTCCTCACCTGGTTTCAGATTCATCAGCGCTTTAATTTTAGCTGATCCTGATTTTTTACTGATCTTATAAAATACAGCAACATCGGTTTTTGATGTATTCTTCAGCTTGAATTTAAACCCGTGGGCGAAGGAGCTCCCAGGAAAACAAATGAAGGGAATTGCTAGTATAGTAGATGGGATGCTGAACTTCTTCAAGAAAAAAGGAAAGCAGCGGTCCGGTAAATTAACGAGGTGTTTTGCTGAATAAGTTGGCCTGAAAATTTGTTGCAAGTATTTAAACATAGCATTAGCTTTAAAAAAATTAAGAATATCCTCCCGGATATAACCTGTTGGAATCCGCTATTCAGCCGTTTTTGATGACCTGCCGAATAGCGGGTTTCGTGCCGAAAATATCTTTTAATATTTCGTTTTGATTTCGACGCGACGATTCAGCTCCCTTCCGGTCTCTGTATTATTATCCGCCACGGGATTGCGCGTACCAAATCCTTTGACTTTTAAATTAGCCGGATTTACACCCGAGTTAACCAGGTAGGTTTTAACGGTGTTCGCCCTGTCTTTTGACAATATCATATTGTGTTCTTCTGTTCCTTCAATGGAGGCATAGCCGTTCAACTGATAGGTAACGGTGGGATTCGCCTTTATGGCCGATGCTGCCTGATCCAGAGTGGCGTAAGAACCAGTGAGTAAAACACTGGAATTAAAGTCAAACTGAATTTTAACAGCATCTATATTAAGATCTGCTTTTTTTACAGGTGGCACTGGAGGCTTCGCTTCCGCAACCGGCTTTGGTTTCGGCTGCGCGGCCGGAGCTGTGCTTGCAGTTTGTGTTGGCGGTATGGGTTTCTGAACTAACTTTTTCGCTTTACATGCTTGTAATGCAATTATTGCGAACAACAGGAGAACGGGCAAGAAGCCTGACTTTATAGATTTCATGAGTGATTTTTCTTTTGGTAATGAAGATTTGAGTTTACAGTAAAAGACATGCCGGTTCCATTGACCTTGGGTCAGGAAAAAGCAGCGGCAGACGGCAAAGAAGCCATCAGCTCAAAATCAATGTTGATACCGCATCAAATTCTCAAAATACAAAAAGAAAGATAGGAGTGCTGCGAGTCGGTTAATATGGACCGGAAGGACGTTATGGATCGCTTTTCCATACGAAAGAAGCGATACCCGAAGAATGCGATGAGGAAAAAAACTGGGACTGACTTGATAAAATTCAGCAAGTCATCGTCTATGACAGATTTCTCGCCAATATTAATAAAACCAAGTGCGTCGTGATGAACTTGTATGGTTTGTCTTCTTACTCCATGTACGGGCAGCATTGCAGCAGTTGCAGTGTTGTAATTAGGGATAAAAAACAAATTGGTTAAGACGTAAAAAAGGTATATAAGCAGAAAAAACACTACCCAATCCTTAAAAAGCCTGTCAGACCTATACGTGTTCATTTGTTTTGGACAAGTTAATACAAGAGTTATTGAAACTATATATACGACCCTTGGATTGAAGCTGATCTATCATCGCCCGAACTTCTTCAGGTTACGGATTTTGAATATTACAGCCGATTCAATTTAATATAAACTACGAATTGAGATTATAATTGTTTAAAGAGGCACAAAAACTTGATTCATGATCAGCAAGTTTCAGACTGCGCTTTTGAAACTACTCTTGGAATAAAGAAACAGGATTACCAATTGAGCCCTTCAGGATCATTTGAAGTGATTATCGAGCATAACCTATAAAATGTGCAATTGCGGCTTAGCTTTTTTACCAACAAAGAACACACCGGTCCATATTCATTGCTTAAGCAACCAAGAGCGCGAACCGGGTAAGATGTCAAGGCCGGGCCGCCGCTGAATAACAGACACAAGGTCCGCTCTGTATAGCCTTTACATCTTACCCGGTGGCGGGCTATATTCGCGGTAGTGGTGAATATGGGAATTAAAGTACAAGCCGGATGCTTTGCTTTGGATCTTCGCCATTCAGATTTTCCGGTAGTGCCCACTTAAAACAAGTATGGTTTCACCATTCACGGTGACAAACCCTATAAGCTGTAGTTATAAATTACTTGTTATACTTTTAGTATATCCCGGCTAAGCCCTCGAAATTTATTGTATAAACAAGAAGGATTGAGGAACTAAAATATTCTGAAGAATCAGGGGGTATATTAGGGTGGTACTTTTCCGGGCAATTTTTTCGCAAAACGCTATATTAAATAGCAAATACGGCCTTTTTACAGGCATTTTCATCAATAATAGGAATAAAAAGAGCGAAAAACTTGAAGTTTCCAGCCAAAAGGGTATACTACCCTTTTACCACTGTTTTGGCATATATAAATTTTTTACTTTGCCATGTACGATGACATAATCATCGCATGATGCAGTTGCATATTGTCCATCGACCTTTTGCTAATAAAAACTGATTGGTAATATAAATCAACTTAATTGTTAAGGTAAATACCTTTCGGGTGTGATTTTATCACATCGTTTGGTGATTTAAATCACATCATTTTGTGAAATTCTCACACTCATTTAGTGATTTATTCTCTTGATAGGATGCCAGTATGGACATATATTTAAGTGGATGAAATATAACTTGTATTTGCCTCAGAACTCCAAAGACAGGGGGCGGTAATATAAATGACTAAGAACATAGGAATATGGGAACAGATAAGTATGAGAAAATTAAGAATGTACTTCGCCGAAAGATCATCCCGATACTTATCCAGGTAAATGGCTCGTTTCCAGATTCTTTCGAAACTGCGTTTATAGAAAACAGCAGGATTTTCAAAGGGGTCAAAGATCAGTATATAGAGGAAAGCGGAGAGGCCGAAGACGGGCACCTGATCTATTTTGAAAGCGGTATTGCCCGTTGTTATTATTATGATGCCATCGCGGATAAATATATTATTACCAGGATCACCAGGAAAGATGATGTGGTGATTGATATAAATGCATACCTATACGGAACCCCCAGGGCGGAAAATATTCAAATGCTGGAAACAGGCAACCTGATCACCATTCCTTATTCCAGCTTGAAATTACTTTTAGCGCAGTACCCGGAGATGTACCCGGTTATCGTCCATTTCCAGGCAGAAAGGGAAAAACAACATTTAGCATACCATCGGCTTTTAAGATCAACTGCCGACGAAAGGGTAAAGATCTTTTTAGATGACAATCCAGGGATAGCCACCCGGATCAATAATGAACTTATCGCCAGCCATCTTGATCTATACAGAAGTACGTTCAGCGCCTCTTACGCCAAATACCGGGCGTCAAGAGATGGGAAATAACAGGGTAAAGTTACCCTTAACGTCCTCGAAATTTACCTGCGTCTTCAACTGCTCCCACTTCAACCTCGCCATTTAATTTAATATTTTCTCCCATCAAACACCGCTCCCCGGCGTCGCTAAGACAACATTTAATGGTCGTATAATCAACATTTTTTTGTCGTTCAACCGACACACGGATTTTGTGCAGCCGACACTGAGCATCTTCCTTTTGATATAGCTTCGGTTATACAAATCCTATAGATCAATAAAGGCTATAATAGCCGATTAACGATTGGGCATAAGGAGAGCCGCGAAGATTCAGCTGACCCATTTGCTTTCAGCTTTATGATTTATAGCATAGTGGTAGTGTCAGCTGGCTGGATGAGCCTGGGGAATACCGGTTTCATAGCGCCCTTTCCGGGCGGATAAGCATCAAGAACTAAAGTGACAGCCCCCAAGGAGATTTGCTGTCATTCGTGTAAAAACCGGCGGTATTGGTAAGTGAACTCCGGGTCAGATGCAAGGAACGCCAGCACGGCGATAAGTGCATTGAGCTATATGGGCAGGGTGTGCCGAGGTTGTACAGTTAACAGGAGTGACAGAAAAAAGGCAAGGCTTATGAAAACATTAAATGCATCAAAAATCAGGAACACTGTGGAGGCACTGACCTCCAAGGCAATCCTTGTCATTAGGACGTTGCTATGCATCCGTTTTGTAACGCCAAAAATGTCGGCATCTTTCCATATCTATTTTATCAAGATGCTGAATCTTTTTAACTGTGCTCATGCCCGAAAGAGATTGCTAACCCGAGTTGTTCACCACAGAAAGTTTGCCTTATTCACGCCTGGCAACGAACAAGGAAGTTTTAAATGAAAAAGACCCGTCTGTAGCAGAAGAGTCTTTCTCGGGGTGCTTACCTTACCGGCAAACATTTATTAATCGCATTATAAATATAAAGTTTTTGGAGCCCTTTTTTGCTACTATAAAAAGTTCATACCTGTGAAAAAAATCACGTTAAAAAATAAAAAAGTATGGCTGGGAGCTATACTTTCATTTGCTTTCGTTGCAATTATAGGCGTAGCTTTTGCTTTTACACCAGACGTAAAAAAAGCAATTCCGGTTAATACAAAAAAGATAGCAGGACTGTATTGGTATCACGTAGATGCAAGTACCAATGAAACGACTGCGGCCTACTCTTACAACGACACTAAAGCAAATGTTATTAATGCCCAAAGTTGTAAGGACAATGCCAATCAGCCTATTTGTTTGTTTGGATCTACAAACGCTTCATTGCCGGTAGGAACAAATGTCGGATCGCCGGCTTCGGATAACAGGATACTGCAAAAGAATTAAGATACAGTTTCCGGTATATTTTTACAGACAGCGGAGTTGGCCTATTGCCGATTCCGCTTTTTTTTGTACCAAAGTCTTAATTTTCTTTTAGAGAAAGAACAGTTAAATCAACATCTTTTTCCACCAGATCCAGGTCATAAACTTTTAAGGCATTACGCAGATTTGCTAAAACAATCCTGTCTAATACATCTGCTTTGAATTGAATATCGATATTGCCAGTGTATCCCGTTTGATCTATAAAAGGTTGTTTAATTCCATATTCTATCAATCCCGTCAGCCTTTTCGAGAATTTAGTAAACGGCTGATTGATTAAAGAACGCGTTGGGCCATAGTCTTTACCAATCCTGTCTGCGTGGAAAAACGAATCGATGGGCTTATGCCCACGTGTTTTTATTTTATCTGTATTGCTTGTCCTGACCAGGACATGGCATCTTACCGGTCTTTTTTCAATACCGGCGTTTAAGTGAAAAGCGCGGTTTAAATCCTCCTTCATTAATTCATAAAGATTATACGGTTTGTCATTGGGAACAGAAGATTGGTACCAATAAATATTATCTCTCAACCATACCTGTTCATCATAATCGTTTAGATTTTTAGGCTCAAAGTATTTAGTGGAATCTTTTGTCTGAATAACAGTTCTGCCTGGCCTAAAAAACCCATACTTCCCATTTGTTAACCCTTCCCACGCCCTTTGATACAAAAATATGATGGTTCCACCATCTGAAAGACTCTGACCTATTTCGGATGCCCCTAACTTAACGCCTAAATCTTTGCCCCTATAAATGTAGGAGGAATATAACATATCATTGCTCCAGCGTTTATCAAATAAGGATTCAACGTAATTATTCTTTACAGCTTCAGGGACTTTCATTGTTTTATTGGAAAGGACGGCCTCAATATTTGGCTGTGTAACAGGTACATCATCCAACAGCATCTTTCCATCTTTTCCTATCCAAACTATGTAAGGATTACCCCGGTGAGGGAAGACCTTTTGCAGTATGGTATCGCCGGTGATAAATGGTAATGAAGGCAGGTAAACTTTTGGATGGTTTTTGAAAAACCGCCCGATAGAATCTCTGTCTAAGGGATTAACGGGAATTATCTGAATTTCACTACTGAACATTTTCTGCAGAGAATCCAGTTTTGGAAATTCCTCAATGCATGGAATACAAAATACGCCCCAAAAATCAAGTATGACCAGCTTACCGCGCAAATCCGATAATTTGATTTCTGCATTGCTGCTGTTAAATATGTTTTTGAATGTAAGATCGGGCACTTCGTCACCTACTGTTAACGGTTTATTTTGTGCTTTCAGACGGGTGCTATTTAATAAAACGATCAGGGTTACCAAATGTAACAGGACAATTGACTTTCTCATGGTGTTGAACTTTGGCAGATGCTATTAATAACCGGTGTTTTGTACCAGTTTAACATTGTAGGTTAGCTGATCTAAAGGAAGGGGTAATAAGGCAGCATAAGGCTTCCAGTCAGGCTTTTCAGCCCCAAGGACTCCATCGATGGTTCCCCATCTTTTTAAATCAAACCAGCGGTTACCCCACTCGGTAAAAAGCTCTAAACGCCTTTCCTTTTGTATCTCCAATAGGCAATTCGCCTGTGACATGGAAGTAGGATAGGCGGACAGACCAGCCCTGGTATGAATCATATTCAGGTCATTGATCGCTCCCGGTAAATTGGTGTTTTGCTGAGCCCTTGCTTCTGCCCGGATCAAATATTGTTCAGCAAACCTGAAAACCACATTGTATTCTGTAATAGAAGTTGTGCTGCTGTTTTTAAATTTATTGGGGTAATAATAAGTTGTACCACCAATGGTGTTACTACCCAGCCAATTTGTTTTGCGCTTATCATTGGCATCAAACAAATTGAGTAAATAGGAATTTATTGCGAATGTCGGCTCGACATCAGATGATTCGGGGATAAAAGCGCTGGCTTCAGACGAATTTGCGGCATTGTTTGCCGGTGCGATCTCCCAAATGGTTTCCCCGCTGTTGATCAGGAAAACAGCATTTAGATCAGGTAGAATACTATAAGTATTTGAATTGATGATAACTGAAGACTGCGCCTCCGCATTAGCCCAATCTTTTTTAAATAAATATATCCGTGCCAGTAATGCAGTGGCCGTTAGTTTATTGGGCCTTAGCCTACCTATGCTTGGATATGAATTAGTAAGCAGCCCTTGTGCATCGGTCAGGTCGATAATCATCTGCTGATAAACCTGTGAAGTCGGCGCTCTTTCGGCAGTAGCATTTTGCGCATAATCAGGTGAGGTAATCAATGGAACATCGCCATACAGGTTAACTAAATAAAAATACATCAGCGCCCTGACCACTTTCATTTCCCCTTTTAACTGATCGTTAACCGATGAAGTAAGACCGTTGCTTTTGTCCAGTCCCTGCAGAATGGCATTAGTGCGGTATATGGTGTTATAGGCTGTAGACCAGAAATCACTGATATTCCCATCGTTTGACAGGATGTTATTACTGTAATACGGATCGTAAGTCGAGCTTGATGAGGTATTGTAGATCTCATCGGCAGTAAGCCCCGTGTAAATACCGATTCCCCCATTGGCAAAAGATGGGTTACCGGAGCGCATCTGGACATAAACGCCACTTACTGCAGAGAGCGCAGTATTGTCATTTGAAAAAATTGCATCTGTAGCAATTAGCTGTGCTGAGGGAGCAATGTCGACAAACTTTTTACAGGCTGATATATTCATGCCCAGCAATAAAATGAGCAGCAGCTTTTTATATAGGATTTTCATGTTGTAATGTTTAAAGGGTTAGTTGAATACCTGCGGTAATTGTTCTTAATGGAGGTAGTACAAAAAGGCTTTGGTTTTCAGGGTCGGCTCCGATGTAATTGGTCATCGTTAAAAGATTCTGTCCCTGGAAATAAACCCTGCAATTAACCAAATGAAGCTTTTTCAGTAAGGGTTGCGGAATGCTATAAGACAGCGCCACGTTTTTAAGGCGTATATAAGAGGCATCAGAATAAATAGCGTTTGAACTTCGCAGGTAAAGATTGGAAGCTGTTAATGCAGGGCCGCCTGCACTGGTAAACTTTTGTATGTCGGCGATATCTCCGGGATTTTGCCAGCGGGATAAGACGATTACAGGTTGATTATAATATTTATATCCCGGAACGGTTCCGGCAAGGTTCGACAGGTAATTAACGCCGTTTTGTTTTTTAAACTCGAAAAATATATCCAGCTGGAAATTTTGATAACTGACACTGTTCTGAAATCCACCATAAAATTTAGGGTCGGTGTTAACAAGAGTGTTCCTGTCTGCCTGATTATACTTTCCATCATTATTAACGTCCTGGAACTGATAAACGCCGGTTTGCGGATCAACTCCTAAATAGTGATAAACCAACCTGCTCGATACGGACTGGCCAATAATATAGGTACCGGCATAGGTTGAACTTTCCAATCCAGGAAATGCAAGTAGCTGATTTTTAGGCATGGTTAAATTAAATGAACTATTCCAGGTAAAGGCGTGTGAACTGATGTTTTTACTGCTTAACTGAAACTCCCAGCCTTTATTGACAATAGTGGCATTGAGATTCTCTAATATGGATGTAAAACCGGTTTGTGTCGGTAAAGTATAGTTAACAAGCTGGTTCTTTGAAAGCGATCTGAAATAAGCGGCAGACAATAATATCCGGTTATTTAAAAAACCTAAATCCAATGCAAGCTCAGCCTTTTTATTTTTCTCCCACTTAAAAGACGGATTATAGAGCGAAGTCGGGTTTAAACTGCTTACGTTTTGATAAGTGTCGGACACCGGTGTCCAGGTATCCAGGTATTGATAATCGCCGATCTGATCATTACCTGTGATGCCATAGCTTCCCCTGAGTTTCCCGAAACTGATGATGTTACTAAGCTTGTTTTTTATAAATTTTTCTTCCGAAAAAATCCAGGCGGCTCCTAACGCCGCAAAATTGCTGAACCTGCTTTGTGGACCAAATCTGCTCGAACCATCTCTTCTGCCACTTATATTTACGATATATTTATCCTGTAAATTAAAATTGATTCTCCCATAGACTCCTTCATACCGGTACTGGCTATAAGTATTGTTACTCTGTGTAGTACCTGCCGCTGCAATGGAATTTAACAGCAGATCATTATTGTAATTTGTGGCGGCTACGGTCAGGCCGTTGCTTGATTGATCTTGCCATGTTCCCCCGATCAGGACATCCAATTTTCCAATACCGAGCGTTTTTGTGTACTGGGCTTGTGGTTCAATTATCCAGCTTTGGAATGTCCGGTTTGCAAAATTACTATAAGGTAGTTGCAACGAATAGGGATTAATAGATGTGCTTGGAAAAGTAGCGACCTCATTACTGTTTACCAAGTTATACCCCATGCTTACTTTTAGGAGAAGATCAGGTATGATATGATATCCGATCATTAAATTGCTATTCAGGTTGTTAAACTTTCCTGTGTAATTCTGATACTGAAACGCAAGCGGATTGGGGTTCAGGATACCGAGGCTCGAATAAGCCTTGCCTCCTTCTGCCCAGTTTAACTTCCCGTCAGGCGTATACAATTGCAGCATTGGGTTCGAGTTGATATAGCTGCTCAGGTCAGTCGTTGTGAGATTGTTTTTATTGGTGGCATAACCTGCGGTGAATGCAATGTTCAATTTATTATCAGTTGAGTGATGATTTAGGCTCAAGTGAAGAGAGCCTCGCGTATCGCCTAAATCAGTTGGGAACACGGTTGTTTCGTGATGATAGCCCCCTCCGATAATAAATTGTGTATTAACATTCCCTCCAGATAAGGAAAGCTGTGCATCAGTCGTATGAGCAGTACCTCCGATCAATAGTTTTTTAAAGTCAGTATACCTGCTGGTATCCCAAAGCAGCAGGTCAGGCGCATTGGTTGTCGTTGGAGTAAGCCCGCTATTTTTGAATCCTTCCCTTCGCATTTGCAAATACTGCTGTGTATTCAGCACGTCCATTGTTCGTGACACTTTGCTCACACCGGAATAGGTGTTGAGGTTCACTTTAACAGATCCCGGCTTACCTTTTTTTGTGGTTATTAAAATTACTCCGTTAGCGCCCCTGCTGCCGTAGATAGCGGTTGCATCGGCATCCTTTAATACCTCGATACTTTCTATATCAGATGGATTAATTAATTGGAAAGGGCTCATACCAGTGCCGCTTGAAGAAGAACCAGCCGCAGATGAAATCTGGTTTAACGCAGAATTGCCGGTTACAAAGGGAACACCGTCAACAATGTAAAAAGGTTCTGAACCTTGTAAAAGGGAGCTTTGTCCGCGAATCTGAACCTTAAATCCAGCTCCGCTAACCCCGCTGCTTTGCGTGACAGATAATCCGGGTACGCGTCCTTCCAATGCGGCCAAGGGGTTGGATACAGGTTGTTTTTCAATGTCGGCAGCTTTGACAGAAGATACATCACCAGTACTTAGTCTTTTCGTTGTAGTTCCGTAAGCAATGATTTGTACTTCATCCAATTCCCCAGTATTGTTCTTTAAACGGATGATGAATTGTTGTTTCTGAAGTTCGGATAAGCGTATTTCTATTGGTTGATAGCCTATAAAGCTAATTACGAGTATGTCATTTGCAGAAACAGGTCCAATCGTAAAGGTTCCGTCTACGGCTGTATTTACGGCAATAGGGCTTCCCTTTAGTTTGACTGTTGCACCGGGAAGCGAAATGCCTTGCTCATCAGTGATTTTTCCGTTGATGGTTTGACCAGGTGGTTTGTTTGTGGTTTGCCCTGCTGCCCTGAAAAAAAGGCAAAGCGCGGCCAGCACTATAAAAAGTATAGTTTTTTTCATGAAATTTCTTTAGTTGAGTTGATTAAAAAAGATTAGTCAGATAAGACTATGAAAAGGAAAACGGCAACCCGAAATTGACTATTAACTATTAAGCTGATCTTAGATTGCCGTTTGTCCTGACAATTCATTCTGGGCAGCAGATAATGTTTTTTATCGGGTTTTGTAAAGAATAAGATATGGCTTTACCGATAGCAAGGGCGACATGTGCGCGATTACAGCTTTCATGAAAGTGCTTATTTCTGTGCGGTTTCATCCTTCATTTAAATTAAATTTTAGATGAGCCTTAATGATGCAGAAAATAATAAAAGTGGGTTCTACATACCGCAACTCCATTCAGTTCTCAAGCCTTATGTTGACACGGATTTACAGCAGAACCCACTCTTATTTTTAGATATGCGAATGTAGCATATCAAGATAAGATATGGGTAACTTCTGCTGCCTTGCGCCAACGGCTTGAGATAGGAGTTGCAAGACTCTTTAGTTACTTCTAATAGAAGCGGATAATACTTTATTTCATATAAATATGAATTTCTTCATAAACAAATATAAACACGTAAATTAAGAATGTCAAATTTTATTTTCCGAATCGACAAATAATACTATTCACGCTAATGATTGCACTTGTTTCTTTTTTGAAAAGATTTGTGAATGCAGAAGAAAGCTAATACAGTTGGTGAGTTTGTGAAGGAAATTGCCGAAAGCCAAAATCTAAAACCGTCAGATTTGGGTGCGAGGATTAATACTTCTAAACAAAATATATCTGATATTTATAAGCGTAATACCATCGATTCAGAACTATTGTTAACTCTTAGTAAGGCATTGAACTATAATCTTTTTTCCTATTATGATGACAAAGAGCCGATAGTTGGATTTCGAAATGCAGAAACACACGAATGGCAAGTTAAAATTGACAACTTAACTTATGCCCTTTCTTTAAAGAAGGACCTACTAAATGAGAAAGAAAAACTGATAAAAGCTCAAGAAAAATTGATAACTGAGTTGGAAAAAAAAGCTAAATCAAGGAGTAATATTTAATTTTCTCGTCGAATCAAAACTTCTTTAAGCCAATAATGCATTACCTTGTATTGGTCCTCGCTTGCCTTTTTCTATGACGATTTCTCCCATGTATAGCCTCATCATCCACATCATCTTTGATGTCGACGTGGATAGGGCCGATAAAGTCGTAAAAAGATTGATCTATGATGGGGGAATATGGATGAATGCGGAGGGCTAATTCCATATCGGGCTGATCTTCGGCAAGGCTGATGCCTGAATGTTTGGCTTCCTCTTCCTGAGCCCATGTCCCTATCTGTATCCGTTCAGCCAGGCTGCCGTTTTTCTGTGCATTGGCATAGGCCATTGTATCTTTAAGTTGTCTGTCAAACTCAAATAATTCGTCAAACAGGGTTTCTCCACATTGTTTAAAAGCCACCCGATCAAACTGTCCCATCTTTTTAGAATGGTCTTCATTCTTTCCCCTTGATGTATTCATCGGGCTAAGCTTGATTTTGTTTGTCGCATCTTTCCTGCTGACAATGACCTGTACATGCATCTGCTCGCCCTCCTTGCGATCTCCCCGTTTTTTAATACCCTGCTTGACGTCTGGGTCGTTGTGAGTATAGTAACGGTAGTTTTCCAGCTTCCCAAACCATATCAGATCTTCATGGCTGTTAATGCTCTCCCGTTTAAAATTCTGTGCGTAGGCATCCATAACCCTGACAGCAAACCCTTTCATTTGGTCTTTGGCACCACCCTCGCCGTATTGCTCCTTTAAAAAGGCAATCTCTTTTTGGCTGGGGCTAATATTAAGCAGGAAGAATTTTGCGTCATCCTTGCCCAGCTTGGCGATATTGTTGTCTATTGCCCGCATAGCCACGTATGGATCTATTCTGACTTGCTGCCCATTGAACCAATACTCGGGTTCATCATTATTATATATCCGGTTCTCTTTTTCCAGGTAATGAACCAATCCGCTGCTGCTGCCCTTGTTAGCCGCTTCTTTACTGTCGGTAATATTGATAAACATAATGTCGATTCGTTATAATAATCTGATCTGCTCTTTCGTAATAGCGATCAGTTCATCTTTTTCCCTGCCTGATGTCATCATACCGAAAGCCTCCCTGGATCTGATATAACCATCCAGGATAAACAGGAACTGCTCTTTCAGGGTTTCCTTACTTTGCATAGCCTTCAAGATCGCATCCATTACGCGGGCTACTTCCCCGAACGCTTTGGCGTGGCTTTGCAGGTTGTTTAACACATCCACATTATGCTTCAGCACTTCAGAATTAAAGCGGTCGATGATCTTTCCCTGTGATCGGGAAACCCTGTCCATTTCTGTTTTGATGGGAATAAGCAGCATAGTTTCCTGTGCCCTAATAAAACCGATGTACTGCTGATGGTTCTTCATCAGCGCATTTTTTAAGAGTTCATCATTCAGGTCTATAGGATCTTTCTTGCTTTTATAGAAGTAATCCACCATCTGAATAAAAAGCAAACGCTTTGTGCGGCCCAGTTTAAGGGCGATCTTTTCAAACTTCTGGTCAACGGAAACCGGGTATCTTACTGATCTTACATTAATATCTTCCATCGTTTAATTTTTAACGAGGCATTAGACTGTATAACAGGATATGCCTTTAAATACCTATACAGGATACCGCCGGGTATCCTGTTTTCTTCTTTTTTGCCGGCAAAAACGCGGTAAAGTATCCCCGGAGGATACGCAAAACCCCATTTGCAGCGCAAATGGCAAGCAAAGTAGGGCTCTGCCCAACTTCCGCTTGCTCCTTTTCTTCCATGAAGAAAAGGACGTTTTGACTGTCGCATACGGCAAATCGCTACTACAGGAGGGTTGATAGAGTTAATGCTGCTAAACTTCAATAACGGACTTGAACAATTACTCTGCATAAAATTATTTGATTTGCGCATACAGGTTATTGCATTAGGGACATCTCCGTTTTTAAAGTCTCTTGGAAATAGTCTTTCGCTATTGGGAGCGAAGTATTCGTTGTGTGGGTTCATTTCGTATCTGGGTATCAACACATCTAACGATCTTTAGATCAACTGATCTTACGATCTTGCTATCCTTAAATCAAGTGATCAGCAGACCTATTATCATACTTATCCTCTGGCCAATCAACCAGGCTGCCTTTTACTGGGTGATAAGATGGGTAATAACGGATGTACCCAAACGTTTCCAGTTCCTTTATACATTTATGATAGGTAGCGGTAGATGCGATCCGGCTATAGGACATTAGCAACTGTCGGCTAACCGGAAACGGATTACAATACTCATTCCGTTGCCAGCAGACAAACAAAGCTGCATACATGCTTACGTGGGTAGCAAGCAGGTGCGGATTCGCACCCATTTGCCTTACCCGCTCAGCATAAGCCGCCATTTCTTTTGTTTTAACGATGGGTTTCAATGTTTTCCCCCTTCCAGTACTTTATGAATATCTTCCAGTTTGTAATACATCATGCCGCCAATCTTGGTATAGCTAAGCGTACCGTTGATACGCAGGTTTTGTAAAGTACCGGGGGAGATGTTCAATAGCTTTCTCACATCTTTGCTTTTTAACCATTGCTTGCTTTGTCCTTTCCCCGGCTGAAGAATAATTTCTATTTTTTCAATGAGCCTTTTCTCGAATGCTTCCAGATCCCCTTTTGTAATTAATTCATTTGATGTCATTGTATTAAATTAATAGTAATCATATGTCTCGCCACTCGCTACTTTATGGGAATGGCTACCCCTAATCCGCAATTAATTGAATTGCAGTCGCTTTCGCATAAATCAAATATAAAATATTGTTTTGATAAAATAAAATATGTCAAAACAAATGATTAATTTTAACCTGTTCAATCAGAAAGCACCTTCATTTGGTTTGCTTATTTTTGATTAAGCTTGATAAATAATCATCGGTTAGTTAGAAGCAGTGAACACCGAAAACAGCCAAATAGCATCAAAAAATATTTGTTAAAAAAGTGAATAAAATCAGTTACAAAACCTACTTAAATGACCGTCTGAAGCAGGTTGACTTTCACGGACAGCTTACATATCCTTTATATGTGCAGGTAACTTTTGAGCGGAAGACCATATTTTTTAAAAGTTATTATTTCGAACTGTTCTCCAAATCCAGGTATGGACTGGAGTTGCCTGATGGGAGTGTTAAAGGGCCTGATATGGAACAGATCATCGAAAAGGAGAACGAAGTCATTCGTTTTGTAATTGGTAAAATGAAGGACGGATTTTCATTGGAGGCATTTAAAAAAAACTACGCTTATCTCAGCAAGGATCTTTGTGATGTGACTGAATTCGATTTTATCACTTTCCTGTACCTATTCTTTGATAACAAGGAAATGCCACACATGGCGGAATTAATAAAATGGGGTGCTCTTCAATTGGTAACTTATGATCTGATCATGGATTTTAAAAAAGTGCTTAAAAAGGCTTTGTATAATGAGCTTATCGAGCAAGCATTTGAAAAGGCACCACCTTATCTGCAATTATATAGCTTTATGATGGATACCAAAAAATGGCCTATGCTTTGCCTTACGGCTATGGAATGGGATAATATGGAAACGATCAAGTCTTTTAAGAAATATGTAGAATTGCATTATCCGAAGTTGAAGTCTACAACATTGATTGGACAGGTAAGTGCCTGGCCGAATTATCGAAGAAAGGTTTTGTAGATTTTCAAAGAAAAAATCACGAACCAAATGATGTTGTTCGAACTTGATATATAACGGGTACCGATGCAGGATAATAAATAGTTATCCATCATTGAGTTATCGGGAAAAGCTATTTATTTATCGGAGCCAACACCACCAATGCTCACCAACTTATTATCTTGGGCCTCTGTCGGATAATCCGTCAGCAAGTCAATAAGAAAACACGGGCTGACACCTGCATCAACAAAAAAGAGCAGCCGCAGGTGCCGGAAGTGGGTATTGCAAAAGGTTTTGCCGATCGTGTCCATACGTTGTTTTTTTATTCAAATAAGCCGATCGCCGCAAGACGCTCGTTGATCAGCTGGTAATACTGCCAAGCCTGGCCATGTTTCTGATCCTGCCCGGCAATTTCCAGGTAGAAGTTAAGTGCCTGCCTGCACAGCTCTGTTTTAATAGCAATATTGTAGGTCATCAGCTTGATTGCAGCTTTTTTGTTGAGCCTTTTAACTGAGGAAATGCCCTTGAACAGGCCTTTTTCAGTATGCTGCAGCAAGTCAAATAGGACATCTTCCTTAGAGATATGGGCAATTTCATTCAGGTAGCCGTTCATCTCTTTGAAAGATGGGGGCCCGTTTTGCGCATGAGGCGTTTTGCCGTGCTTATACCGCCCATTGTTGATCTCGTTCAGGCTGACAATGATCTCATAATCCTGCTTGAGGGTTGCTGCCGCCTTGATATAGCTCCCTTCCATGATAAGGGCGGTGGAAACATCAGCACTCTGCCGGTATACAGCAAAAAGCTGCATTTTCAGAACGGGCTGCTTTCCTTTGAACTTGTGGCCTTCGGCCATCGCAGCAGCCAGGTAATCGATCGTGGCATCGCAAAGCTTCATGGGCTGCAGAAGGTCATCGCCTAAATACCTTTGGCTTGCTGCGGCGCATTGCTGACCCAGCTGCCCGCTGAGCGCCTCCCGCGTATCAAAACGGGAAAGGAATTCATTAATGCTATGGGGATTTTCTGGTGCTGACATGTGATAAAGATAATCTTAATCCAAACTGTTTATCCCTGCAGAATGAATTTCGGTGACCGGTTTTTGTCATAACAATAGTATTCCAGCTTGTACGCCAGCGAATCTTGCAGGTGCTTTAGAAAAGCAAGTTCTAAAGCATTCAACCAGGATGGCGAAACCACCACCAGTATCTTGACCTTCAGGGTGCCCGCATGTGCTGCATAATCCAGCAGCTGGGCGATCGCATCACGGATATTGCGGCGGCCCGATGCCGAAGTTTTAATTTCGTAGATACTAATGGATTTTTTGCGATCCAACGTAACAACGTCGGCGATATTACCGTGAAAACGCATGATCTCGATGGACAGGTTATCCCTGCTCACGCTGTAGCCGGGCAACAGGTGCTGCTCCAGGCATTCAACGATCTCTGTATGTAATTTCTCAACCGTGATCGAAGCATCGCGGTTCTTTTTGTTATAAACCGAGGTTTGAGTGGCCTTCCCCGCAATAAATTCCGTCGAATCACCGGGCAGCTCTTCTTCAAAAACATCCGCAAAATCGCCCTCGAACTCATAGGGCTGGAAACGCTTGAAAGTTTTCAGGTCAAATTCAGGCTGGTAGACCGGTTCATCGGGAAAATCAACATCCTGAAGTTTAAAGCGGGCGACCGCGGTAAAAGGATGGTCGTCCATGCCCTTGCGGTCCCCATTGATCTGCAAGATCTCCTCGATCATATCCGCCCGGAAACGATCGATCACCGGTTTGATGATCTCCTGCGCAGCCGGATCATGTTTGATAATTTCCAGGTTGCGTATCGTACCAACATGATAAACCAGGTTAGCTGTTTTCTCTTTCCTGACCGTATAGAAATGAACTTCCGCAAAGGCATCCGTTCCGGCCTTCGCATGCTGGATACCACGGATATAACCATACTGGTAACCCCCAACATTGTACCGGTTATTCAGCAGCCATTCCTCATGCCCGAATCCATACTGATTCTCAAAGGGAATGTTCTTCTTGCCCTGATTACTTTTCTTCCAGCGGTGCGGGCTGGGCAGTTCCCAATTATTTTCATTGGAGGTCAGTCGGGTGAAGATGCGGATCACCGGTAAGGGCTTTTTTTGCAGAACCACGTATTCATAAATGGGCAAAAGGCGGTCAAATGCCGCCAGGATCTTTTGCAGGTCCTGGTCGTTTAAAGCCGTTAAAGACTTGTTGATGATACCACCCAAACAAATAAAATTACCGTGCAGGAACCAGTCGCCGTTCAGCGGCTGCGCCGCCTGGTTAACGGAGCGATTGCCATGGCGATAATACCATTGCTTGAACCCTTTAAACCATGCCGGATGAACGGCTAGACATTGGTTAAACCTTTGCTGAAATGGTTTCAGATCGTGTACGGGGTTGGTCAGGCTCCGGCTGGGTTCCAGCGAGAAACAAAGACCGTAACGCGTCACTATCCGGTTATTCACCCACTCCTCACCAACATTGAACTGCATCTCATCCCTGCCGCCATGGTGAAAGAAATATTTATCATCCTTATCGAAGATAGTGGTCCTCGTGAACAGGTCCGCAGGCAACTGCTTTTTATGCAGGTACTGCTTTCGGAGTTCGGGCAGGCGGGCAATTGCATGGTTGCCGCTGCGGGCTTTGCGGTTTAATGTGTCGGCTAACTGTGCAAGGGTCATGGAAGGCATCGGTTTTAGTAGGCTAATATACCAATAAGGATATTAAACCGGCGGGCGACGAATGCTCCTGGCTAACCGAAATTAATTCGAAATTGCTGGCAGAATGCCACGAAACCATCAGGAAATATTAGTTTTGCGGCAATGGCAACCATCGTTGCTCTAGTAACCATAGTTTACTATGCGTTATGTATTTTCCTGACATTGAGGAAAATGCGCCGCAAGGCTAAGAGAAGGAAGAAAAGGTAGGCGCAAGCCCCCTCTGTAGTAATGAACAGTTAATCGCCAGATACACCAAACTGCCGTATATGGAAAGTTTTTGAGGGGCATTGCGCAAGATGGATGCCCTATTTTTTTGCCTGGATATTTTGTGCAAAATATGTGGATAGAATTATCGACTGTTAAATAACGGACAGTAAAAAGAACTTTCTAATCCGTAACTTGCGGTATGAACCCGAGGAATTACGAAACCATACCACTGCCGCCTTTCGCTTTTGCCGATGTGGTCAACCGCAAAGCCAAACAGTTTTCCGATCATCGCCTTCGCGGCCCCTTATTTACCGTCCATGATCTTGGCGATAAGGTGCAAAGCGAACTTTGGGGGCTTAACAGTGATGGCGACCGCATCCAGTTCCTGGGTTACCTGGTCAATCATGTGGTGGAAAAGATCGAAGAACATGAAAAGACCTGTCACGAGGCACATTGCCGGGTCCGGCTCGATGGTGAAGTATTCCTTTATTTTCTGTACGGGAAACTGGAAGAAAACGGATTGAAGATAGCCGGCGACCTGTTCACCAGCACAGAGATCGTTGAAAACGATCAAACGATCAGGGAAATCGGTTTCAAACTGGACGAACTTAAAAATGGCGATCATATCATCTATGACGATATTCAGATGCTCCATGAAATCATGATCGCATTAAAAACAGATATAGCCGAATTGAAGAACTTATATGTACTCGGAAAAAAGAAGTGGTATCAGCAGGTCTATGGTATCGTTTTCGAGAATCTGGCAAATAAAGGCATGGATGAATTGATGAAAGAGCTGGCGCCTTTACTCAGCCGGTTAGGACACGAAATAGTCATCAAATATTTGCAGGGTTAGTGAAGATAACTAACATAAACTAAAAAGGTGGCTCATCATCGATTGAATAATCGCGCGCATCGCCTAAAACATCGTCGGCAATATTCCTTTTTTTCCTGATCTGCTGTTTCCTGGATAACCTGTCGCCTTTGCGTTCATCAACCGCATACATGACAGAATGGCCCTGTGCAATGGCATCTTCGACAAATGCGGCAATCTTTTTAGAAGCCTCATCGCAGGTTCCGATCAGGCCAGCCTGGACCAGGTCTACAAAGGTTTCTTTGCTGAGGTAACGTTTTCCAAGCGTATGATAGCCAAACTGCCTGCCGCCAGCTCGTCCAAGCGTCGAATCGTCAGTAAGCAATAACTCCCATTGGTCGAGCGGAATATACATACCCGGTGCAACAGAGTCATCGTCCCACTTCATCTCGAATTTTTTGCAAAGCTTGAAGAAAAGCGCACAATCGGAAAAACGGTAAGCAGTTAACCCAGATCCTTTTGTTTGGGCCGCTATATTTGTTTTCAACGACTTCAATCTTTTCAATTCCTCGTCGTGCGAGCCCTGGTTCGGGTTAAAATACAGGCCGGTATGTTCTTCGCTCCGCTGGTCCATCATTTTATACTGTACCATGACAAAGGATTCATATTTGCGGTGGAAATAGATCAGGTCTATACCCATGGCTTTTTCCAGCGGTTTACGGTTTGCGTTGATTACTGTCAGTTTCTCGCCATCCTCGCTTTCGAATTCAACCAGTCCGGTAATATGGTCGCCTGAAACCGTATCAAATCCCGGAAATGAACGCAGATCATAATTGATCACATCATCTTCGTAAACGGCAAATTCCTTTAAGCCGCTTAAAAAAGAGTTTCCCAGGCCTTCTCCGTTCAGTGACCAGCTTCTGAAAACAGCCGAACGGTCGACACCGAATATATCCAGCGTCAAGCCAAGTGCGTCTTTCTCCACGGCTGCATCCTGTTCGCGGCTAGCAATCCGACGCGGAACCGGACGGTGCATCGTCTCATATAGGTCATCTATTGCCTTCGATAATTCCGGCATTAACAATTTAAGGGCTCTGTAAAGGTGCTCACCCAGCTTAGGCGAAAATTGCCGGTAGTTATCATTAAAGTATGCGGCGGCCCTTGTTTTTTGGTTTTCAGGCAGGAACTGAATAAGTTCAGCCGGGATTACCTTTTCGAGCGCAAGGCATTTCAATCCTTTTACCCTTGCCTGGGCGGTGGCAACCCTGCCTTGCTTTTTCAGAATACACAAATAAGTTACCGGTTCATCATACCGCCCAACATTCAGGCAAAGCAAGGCCAGCCCTTTACTGGCTATCTTCTGAGGCGCGGATTGAACAACGTTCGTGAAAGTTCCGTATACCTCAATATTTTCCCGGATAGATTCAGCCAGCCGGTCATCGGCAATATGCAATACAGCTGAGATTTCGCCCTTAACTTTCATATAAGCTTTAATGATAGGATATAAAGATAAAGAATTGCAAGCGATCATAATTTGCCGATGGATTCATGGAGGTCTCCGACCTTTTTCCCTGCTGAAAAAAATATCTTCAGCGGACAAAGTTTGCCTGGTAATAGCTAATCAAGGGTTATTGAAAAGAAGTTCAAAGTAGTATCGTGTATACACCAAAAGTGCACGAAAATTTTAGATCAGAAAAAATCATCGGGTATTTTGAGCTCACACTATATCGGCGGTCAGCTTAACAGCAGCTGAATGCTGTAGATAGCTTCCTATCGATTTAATACTATCTTTGTTTGAGACTGCGATATGCATTTTTTCAGCATTCGTTAAACCTTATTTCCCTCGTGATCACAATTAATCTAATCCCCGCCAGTTATGGCGATACTTTACTCGTCTCTGTTTATCCTGCTGACAAGACCCGGCACAAGATTTTCCTCCTCATTGATTGCGGATTGGGCTACTAGGCAAATATTCTACCGGCTATACAGGATCTAAAGATGGATGTTCCGGTATGCTTGACCGTACTGTTCCTGCTTTTTAGACCAACGAGTCATGTTAATGAATATCAAACTTCAATTATCTAGTTCAGAAAGATTGCTTGGTCAAAGTGTAACGGAACGCCGTGAGCTCTGTTGCGAACTCGTTCCAATTGCAGAGCCGGAAAGGCGATTTGAAGGTTATTCCTACTCATCCTGATCTACAACTTTAAAAAGAATGGGTTCAGCGAGTTAATAGACAATCGACAGTGAATATGGAAAGTTTATCGAAGATTATTTAGGATCTCCAGCATTTTACCTTTGAACCAAGCCGACTTAGTTAGCGCTGTCTTATCAAGATTGAATGTAGCTAAAAAGGTTTTATCAAAACTCTTTTTATTCTCGTTATCTTTTTTACCCGCCATATCAAAATAGCGATAGAAAACCTCTAAGTCGTCACTTTCCAATGCTTTGATAATTTCAGTCTCTGGCCTTTTGTCCATCACCGCCTTATTATCATCATTTAAATCAAAATAGGCGCTCCTAGATATTTTGTAATCCTGAACGATGGTCATCAGCTTTGCTTTTTTCTGGCTGACCAACTCGGCGATATACGCCTCCCTGTCAAATCCCGCCAACACCTCGGCTATGTTATCGGGGTGGTACAGATAGTTTTCAAAGCAGTAGTAATTCAGGATAAAATAATTGGGATACTTCGTTTGTAAGCTAGATATCTCTTTATGTGTTAAAAAATCGCGGTCCCGTATCGCATATTTATCCTGCTCATTTTTTGCCGATAGGTAAACTGCCCTGGAATCCGCCAGGCCACGAAACTCTATATTGGACAATGCCATCAGGTTATAGTGAAATGCGTTGGATCCTTCGCAATACACGATCTTTTTATGTTCGGCCTTTGACTTTTTCAATCGCTGGATTACCCGTTTTAAATGAGTTTCCCAAACTGCCGAAGAACCATCATATTTGATTGCAGCGATATCCGCAAAACTCTCCCGGACATTTAGCTGCAGGTCATCATATTCCGTTAGGGCAATGATGGCATCAGGCTGCTTATAATCGTCATCGATTTCCAACTCCTCCAAAATATTCTGGCCGCCCCCGGGATCAGGGTCGCCTTCACCAGTTCTTAGCGGCAGCAACATATCGAGGATCAGCAGATCGAATTTTTCCTGCAAAAGGTAATTCTGCGCGGAAATTTGATCGGCAGCAACGACCGTTCTGTTAAGTGTAGCGCCATTGATCATGTCTTTGATCTTGCCAACTTTTATATCATCATCATCCACGATCAAAATCGTGAGCGTCAGTTCCATGGCAGTGCTCATACAGTCGGAAAATTAGCTTTGATCAGATCCGATAGTTCTTTCCGCCACTTTTCCTCCTTGCTGACAAAATATACGGTATCCAGGTAGAAAGGTCCGAACTCTTCCCGCAGTTCATGCTTTAGCGTTTGCAATGTTTTGCCATCTCCATAAACGTCGTAGCCCGTGATCACGATTACCTTTGTTTCCACATCATTCATATCCATCTCATTCAGGATCAGCCGTCCCGCATAGGTTTCGAAGCTGCCCCCGGATTCACCGGCAACTTTTTCGTAAATATGCATGCTCATATCCAAAAGAATAAGATCATATGCCGCCGACATGATCTCCACCAGTCCTGTCTGGTAAGACTTTTTCCAGGTGATCGTGGCCCGCGGTGTTAGCCCATTCAAAAAATTTTCGAGGTGCTGATATTTTAGCTCATCATCCTCAACTATTAGTATTTTCATATTTTAATCCCAGGCATTCAAAAGATACCATAAATTTAAGCCGGTGCCCATCCAGCGAGAAATCAAACTTACTGAGTCTGCGGTCCAGGTCATACCGTAATATTTTCTTGATTTTGGAGAAACCGGTTCCTTCCTCCTTACTGATATTGCCATCCGATAGCGTCCAGTTGGATTTGATCTTTTCGAGTTTTTCCAACAATTCCTGCTGATCTATGGATTCCGAAATATTATTTTCGAAAACAAAATACAATCTCTCATCCGCCTCCGATATTGACATACTCGGCGCCATGGCCTCTATTTTCAGATCAGACCGCTTGATCATGTTCTCCAGAAAATTACGGATAACATCGATGATATGCTGGTGGTATTCGCCCTTAACGGCAATGGAGGTTTGTATATTTGAATCGATCACGAAATTATAGCTCGGGTTAATATTGCTAGTAATTTCCACGCTTGTTTCTGCCAGCATCCGCAACTCGTATTCACCGTCATAACTGCTTTCCGAACGGTTGAACCATTTGATCACATTGCTGAGCAAGGTGAGGATCTCTGTTTGTGAAAAAGTTACGTTGCTCTTTAGCTCGTACAGATCATTGAAACGGGATAGGTTCTCAAGCGCCTGATCCAGGTCACTGATCAAATTCACAAATATCGGTTTGATCTCCTGATCGATCTTATACCTGATCACGGTCAGGCAATCTTCCGTTTTGACCCAAAGCTCGTTAAAACACATATCAATGAATTCCTCGTAACGGTCCACCTTAGAAATAAACAGCGCCAGCAATTCGGTATCGTCCTCGTAGGAATAATCAAAAAGGGCAAAAGGCTTGTCCATTCGCCGCTCGGTTTGGGACTGTATCCATTCCTCTTTCAGCGTGGTCGAAATTTCGTCTACCTTTCTTGAAAAGTCGGCCAGTAGTTCCTGAATTCTTTCGTTACGTTCGCCAGTCAGGCCCAGGCGTTCCTGCCAGTAGTCGTTGTTCCCATACTCACCATCCGTTTGCGCCGTCACTAGATTCAGCCTTTCAAACACGCTCCTGATATGGTTTGGCAGAGTTCCATGCCGGATTCTGGTACTCAAATATGCATCAAGCCCGTATTCGTTGTTGGAGACAAAGTTATCTCTAACCTCCAAAAACATGGTCCTGAAAGAATTATAGACCGGATTATTGTTGAACTTGATCCTTCCTTTACTATCATAATTGACGTAAAGTACTTTCGCTGTCTGCTTATACTCTTTCTGCTCGGTGAACTTTTGAAGGTCAACTGTTCTATAGAAATATTCCCGGGTTAAATAAGCCTCAGATGTAGCCGTATTTAGTTTAGTGACTTCTGCCTTTAACTCAGGCCGTAGGAAACTTGCCTTGATCTTTTCGTCATTCACGTAGACCTTGCCCTCATCAATCCGGCCGATAACCTTACTGATCGCATTTTTTTGTGTCATCAAAGCGATCTCCTGGTTATAACGGACGATATTGTCGCTATCGATCAGCGCCAAACGCTGACAGATACGGATACGCTCTTCGTTGACCTTATAAGAACTCTCCATATATTTGGACAGCTGCATGATATCCGGCACACAAACATCACGCAAAAAGTAAACTAACTTATCTTTTTCAATATTCGTCTCTATCTGTAAAAACTCACTTGGCAAGGTACAGTTATTGGCCTTCAGGAACAGCTCGTAAGCTTGCTTCACCCGGATCTTTTCATTGCTATTGACATTGAAAAATATAGGTAATTCGATCAGCTTCTGCGTGATGCGAATATTTTTAAACTTCCCTTTGATAATCAGGATAACCAAGTTGTTGACGTCCATACGCTTCACCCAATGAGGATTGATCAGGTAGGCCTCAACAAAAATGATCAGGGCGTTGGTGTAATCATCAATACTGACAAAAGCAAAGAACAAGTTGCTCAATACCTCGTAAGAAGCAATGATCGATAAATGATGATTCTTGCTTAGATCTTCGTAAATGGCAATGACATCCTCAAAACGCTTCAGTTGCAAAAGGCTCCTGCATTCGTACAATTTACTTTTAATGTAAGGGACACTGGTAAATTCATGCGCCTCCCTCGCGTTATAATTGCGATAGAACTGATCATACAACCGAACAGTTGCGCTTTCACGATATTGCCTCGACAGCAATTCCATAAACCCCTGCAGCCGTAAAGGCTGACCCAGTAGATTATTGTATAGGCCAGGATTTAAAAACTTTGAATTGAGGCGCTTTAAAAAGCTATAGTCAATATCCGTAGCCCAATCCAACTGCTCGGCGATCAAGGCGTAAAAATGAAGCCCGATAGGCGAATTATTAAACACATAAGAGAGCTTGATGAGATCGATCAGCCCGTTATCGATATTGTCATTCTTGCTATAAATATCATAATAGGTCCTAGCAACCATATTGGCGATACTGTCGTGCTCCGTTATAGGAACCAATTCCAGGTTCTCTTCCACCAGGGATTTCGCATAGATCTCGTAAAGCTCCAGCACGTTACTTTGTTTACCGGATAAATAATCCCTTGCCAAATCCTTGGCAGCCCTGTAATTTCCTATTGTATATTCATCAATGATGCTCAGGACTTCATCGTCAAAATTCATCTGGTCCGAATGTCCCAGCAGCGACAACACCTGGCGGATAACCACATCGTTGACGCTTGCAGCCAACTTTGCAAAAGCCTCTGCGATAAATGTGTCATGATCACTATTCGCCATCAGCACATGCTGGGCAATGCGCAGCACCATTACATAACGGTCGACTATGCTTGCCGTTGTTTCGGTGTATAGAATGTCCGAGTAATTACTATATCTGCGCAGTGAAAAGTAATTTACTTTGAAACGTAGGTAATTCCGGTAACGTTCAGAAAGCCCATACTGGCTTTTGACCTGCATATCCTCCCAGGTGTCGCAATAATCGTTGAACTGAAAAAAAGAATATTTCGCTTCCGTTTTAACGCTGTAAAAGTCACCGATGATCTGGGTCATATTGGCGTTCTTCTCATCAACGTATAAATTACGGGTGTCCCAGTTCCTGGAAGTACCGAACTGGTACTCATCGAGGATCAGGCGGTGTTCTAAAGACCAGTAAGAGATACAGATTTCCCGCTCGATCCGGTCCAGCAGGCTTCGGCCAGATTCAAAATTACCCAACAGCAGGTTGTGCTCAAAATCCTGTTTCAATTCAACAAAAAGATTGATCAGGTCCGATGCACGCAGGATAGCGGCAATCTCCCAGCTCATTTCCTTTTCCAGGGAATCTGAATTATATAAAGGTCTGTCAGCGTTCAATTCCTTGTAAGCCTTCGGCGCATAGTTGCTACCCAATAAGGCCAACTTAACCAGGCCTCTGAACTGGGAGTTCTCCCGTTCGAACCTTTCCAGAATCTTCATCAAAGAACTAAAATCGCCAGCATACAATTTCAAAGACTCGATCAGGGAGCGTTTATTGGTTTTGCCATTAAAGAAATTTGTTTTAAAGACAGCATAATTCATATACAATAATACCATTTTAATATATCAAAATACGAAAAGCCGATTTTCATGGACAAATGGAACAAATTTAATGTAAGTACCATTTTACTGAAATAAGGCAGTTTTTGGACAACACTAATGGAACGAACTGGCCTTTAGTTGTGAAGGGGAAGAAAAAAATGGTAAGCTTAAAAGTATTCCTATCAACGTACACAAACACCAGGTTTACCTACCTCCATGATAGGCTTGAAACAAATTTATGGGTGTAACCTTCAATCATATAAAAACCTAGACATAATATAGTTCCACTTTATGCATTATACGATCAATAAAGGATAACTGAACATTATCAAATACACATATCGACTTATTCATTTGCTATAGCTCGCCAGGATATCTAAAACCAAACTATGTTATAGTTTTTAAATTAAATCTGCATATCACAGCTGTCACTAAAATGCATTCCTTATTTTCTTTATTTCATAATTAATAAGCCCGCGACTTTTTAAAGCTTCGTCCGTCAAATTGTTGCATTGATTGATAAGAACTTCTGAACTTAGCTCTTCGTTGAGAAATCGCCTTAGCTTATTAATGGCAGAGACAGGAATATCATACTCCATCAAAGCTGCGAGGCTGGGTGGTAAAAACGTATGCTCTAATGAGCTGGCAAAAAAACTATAATTTCCAAAAGGTATATTATGTTTTTTTAAAACATATTCCTGTAAATCGGAAATCACGGAAATCCATTTTGGTAACTTGTAATCAAACCAATGCCTCACAATGTTCAGTATAAAAAAGGCCATTGAGTTGATCCTTGTTTGCTGATCAGGGTAGCGTTCAATATAGAAGGGGGCATTGATGATGTCGTTTATCAATGCTGAAACAGATTTTAGCTGACTGTATTTTATGGTTAAAACCGCTAAGTGTGCTGCACTCCGAATATCAGCTTTGTTTTCGCCTGGCTTTAGAAGATTATTCCAAGCCAAATCAATTACAGCCAAAATTTGATCATAAGTTGGATAGGCAGTCCAGTTTAACAAATACTGGTACTGGTAGATATTGGCTTCGATCAGTGCAATAATGTTTAACTGACCATCAATATTAATACTGGAATTTTTCCTTAATACTTTTTTTAAATCTTCATCCAAATTATTAAAGGCATCCAATTTATGTTTTACATTTTTGTCCACGTCTGCATCATCCAATGCAATCAATATCTCCAACGGCGCATTTTCCTGGTCAAACAACGGAATATCTACAAATAACTCCATTTGGTCCGGCTGTTTTTCAAAGCGGATTACATTTCCGATAAAATGTTTATTCATCCGCCCAGAACGCCCCGCTATATTTTTATAGTCGAAAAAATCGATCTGCTTTGTCCCTTTTTCTTTATCGAAAAGAACAACATTTTTTGCTGAAGTGTTGACCCCCTCAATTAGAGTCGATGTACAGAAAAGCCATCTGATTGAGCCGTTGTTAAAAGCATCTACAATGGAACTTCCCAGGTGCCGTGGCAGGGCGCCATGGTGAAATGCCACACGAGATTTAATAGCATCAATAAGAGACCACCTCGGATTGATATTTTGCGCGATCCATTCCAGGATGTCCTGGGTTTCCGCCGGGTTATCAATCCCTAAATTAATCTGATTGTCTTTCTGAATAGCTATAAACTCAATTCCTAGGGTTGTCGCTTTATTAGGTGAGGAACAGTAGATCAGTGTTTGATCATTTAATCCGGACAAGAAATTGAATAAACCTGCTTTTTTTTGCTGCTTTTTTTCAGTCGCTTTAACTTTACCTGTAATTTCCAGGCTTTTCTCATCTACAGCGACAGTTGAAAACTCCGTTGGGAACCAGGTCAGATCAAACTTCTCCTTAAAAGAAACAGGAATATTTTGATCATTGGACCAAGCAAGTAAAACTTGTTTGTGAATTTAAGTAACCTGTTAAATGCCTGATTGAGCGCAATTGCCCTGTCATCGTCTCTGTTCAGACTTAATTTATAAAACTCATCGATCACAAAGAAATCCACGGTTTCAAAATGCTCGTATTCAACAACCCGCTCGCCCGTGAACAGAAAAATATTGTTTTTTTGCTCGTCCGGGCTTTGGTTGGTAGAAACGATAATCTTATAAAATTCCCGATATTTCAATAATTTTTTACGCGTTTCATCCAACAGAGCCAGCGTTGGTTGAATGATCACAATCTGCTTATAGAGCCGACTGGCCACAATTTCCTCAATCAACAGGCTCTTGCCAAAACTGGTAGGTGCACTTACCACAACCGATTTTTTACTCTGAAGTACTACCGACAAATATTGTTGCTCTTCGTGTAAAAAAATATCATCCATAAAAGGAGATTTATGATACTCATATCGGAGCAGCGCACTTGTAGACAAATTTTGTGTATCTAAATAAGGATAAAGACCTGCCGCTTCCGTCAGGTCATTCCAAATGGGTTTGGTATTCTCCTGCAGCCTGGACCAGGCATCCCGTACACGGATGACAATATCACGGCCGTCTCTTTCGTGTTCCTTGCTTCTTAATAATTGGGAGCAATATTTTGAAAGACTGAAGCTATCGTCGTAATCAATAAACTGCGATTCAGATATGAATTTAATGGCTTCAGGAGTGGTTTGAAAGGTCATATCTTTTGCATTAATTTTAGCCTTGCGTCCAATTCTGTGTTTAGCGCATCCTTGTCAGGTACCGGTAAAAGCATTAAAACAATCTCAACATTAACGGAGCCTTTCAACCTGACAAATTCATTATTGAGCTGATTCCACTCAGTAATAAAATCAGAAATACATTGCGGCGTATTGTCATTGTGACCATCAAATACGCTGCTGTTGTAAGTGCATACCATTGGTATAACGATACTGGAAAATATGACATCAAGCCGTTGGTGTTTATCCATCAAAGCCCGCCAATGCTCAATATCGGGAATGTTATTAGGCAGCTTTTTTGAGATTAAACTAAACTCACGACGTAAATAGTCCCCGTTTACGTGTTTGGTAATATCACCAGCCAAATCTCTGATACCACCGCTCCCGGATTTATATAATTTAGATTCGCCCAGCCATAACTTTTTTTCATCACCATTGATGCTGATTTGAACACCGTCAAAACCATGCGCAGGTACATTGTGAGAATCTTTAAAATAGATTTTAGATATTAAAGGTACGGTATTATGAAAATCTCGTAGCAGCAAGTGTAAGATCAGTTCACCAAATTCGCCTCTGGTTTGGTATTTTTCTGTCAGATAAACGGTCTCCGCGGCCTCTTTAAGGCGTTCTATGATTTCGGTGAGGGGGACTTGTTCCCCGCAATGATAGCCCAAGGCAAATTCTGGAATGACATTTCTGATGACATCTACTAAGGGCACAAAACGGAATTTGTTTTGGTCAAAACCGACATAGTACGCTTTAAGCGTAGCGTCAGAAATCTTTTCTTCAAGAACTAAATCAGATTTAAACGGCCGAAGCATTGGTATTACGATATGTGACAGAAGGTTTATTAAGCATACTCTTTTTTAGAATATTTTATAAATATATATAATAAACATCAAAGTCCATATTTTCAGCACACTACGGCTTTTTTACACTCAGCGTCAATATCAAATAAAAAATAAGTTCTCAATAAAGCCGATAGCCAAAAAAAGTGTTGATTAAAACGCTGTCGACAATTTTCTAATTTTTAGCTATCACTAACGGCTACACGACTTCCCGTAAGGGCTTTCAATCGTGTCTTTTTCCGCAAACCTATTACCAGGTCCAGCGCCAGGCCATGATCTACCGCTAACAGCTGGCGGACACGCCCCAGTTCCTGGTAGTGGCCGTCCGTTTCCATTTGCTTAATTTTTACTTCTGTATTCAGGGAGAACAGCGCTAATAGTGTCGCTGCATACGCCAGGTAGCTCCAGCTTTCATTTGCCAAAGCCAGCAATGCGCGGGCTTCATCGGATGCGTCCGCCGCGTTTGCTGCTTTTGCCAGATTTTTCAGCTTCTTACCCAGCAATCCTGCCGCCGTTTCCAGTTCAGTTGTTGTATAGTTGCCGGGCTTCATGCCGTATAAGGCTGCCAGCACCGCTTCCGCGCCCGGCACCTGTCTTAATTGACGCAAAGCCTGTAGCATCGCACGGATCTTCGCATCCACTTCATCTGTCACCAGCCTCTGCACGATTACCGGCAACTGACGGTCGTTTACCGCCAGTTCCAGGATATTCCGGAAATAACGGATTACATCCCGCGGTAAACCGCCCGCGAGGCAGAAAGCCAGCGAAAAGAATGGCATCGGCTTGCCCACTATACGGCGCTGAAGTAATAATTGTGTAGCGGTCAGGTTCAGGTAATCCACGTAAACAATACTGTCAAAAGAACTGTCGAACACATCCCGGAACGGCATACCCCGTCGCTCAAAACTGTTCATCGCATTTTCGGATACCGAGATCAGGTAAAACACCCGCGGGATACCGAAGACCGATTTGATCTCATTCAGGAATAATTTGGCATCCTCTTCAGAAGCCATTTTATCCAGCTCATCAATCCCGATGATTACCTGATAGTCTGCCGTGCACTGTACAAGGAACTCCGTAAAAGCCGCTATAATCTCCGGGTTGCTCAGCTGCTTTTCTGCGAGGGTCATAGCCCTCGATAGACTGCCTTCTAAGGCCACCGGCAATTTCAGGCTTCCCGACCAGCCTGTTGTATAGCTTTGCTGAAATTTCAGCTTTTTGAGCCAGCGGAGTGCAGATTCAGGCAGTTCCGGGGAACGATTTCGTAGCGCCTCCCGCCTCCGCTTGACCTGGTCAGTCCGTAGCATCGCCCGGATGACTGAGAAAAAAACCATAATTCCGCTGCGGTCACGCTTACCAAAAACAAGAAAAATAAATCCCATGCCGATTAACAGCAATGCTATATTAAAAAGAGTGACGGGCGCAGCATCGCTTTTGCTGACCTGGTAGGTATAAAAACCAAGAAAGGATGTGGTCGAATCCGGCCGCGCGACAGATGCAGTGTCCACTGCGGCTTTCATTTTAACTTTATTTGTATCACTACCCGCAAGCCGCTTTTTAAGATTATTCGCTACCGTAGGTTTCACCTGTATACTGTCCGCTTTGCCTTTTACCTGTGCCTTCGATTTAAGCACGGAGTCGGCCATTGCCGCTTGCCGTTTTCCGATGGTGGTATGTAGCTCCTGGTGCCATCTGTACAAGGTTACTGACATGATCAGCAAGAGTAGTCCTGTCAGGATAGACAAAACCGGCAGGTAGCTCCAGATCCAAAGTCGTGAGGAACGGAAAGGCTGTTCCTGATTGCGCCGCATTTCATCCTCAAAGATGTCCGCCGGCATCCGGTCCGTATCCTTCAGCACACTCAGACAAACTGCAGAGAACAGGTACAGAATAAACTCCCGCGGATCATACTTTACCGGCGCCAACACCATAGTCGCCAGTACCTTTTTTTCCTTTAACTGGCTAACCGCCCGGTTAGGCCCGCAATAAGTCTGGATTAATGTGCTCTTGCCCGCTCCGCGTGGACCCGCGATACCTATACTGCCTCCGGGCATATTGTCAAACAGGAAATCCAGTTTTTGCTTCGCCTGGGAATCGATTGTTTGACTCACATCGATCACCTCGGCCAGACCTTTACCTTCGATATGGGCGAGCGATAAAGCATAAGACGGCGTAATCCGCTCATTTATCATTGCCCGAATCATTTCCAAGACTCCCTTATCTCGCAGGTTGGCATCCGCCAGCGTAGTCAGATCGGCATGCTTAGTTTGCCAGGACAAATAGTCATTATATCCATCGGGCCCGGTCATTCGCTGTAAAAAACGTCCGTTCCACTGTTTGATGACTAGGTAGACCATCCATTGGAAAGCACGGTAGAAGAAGACCAGGACACTAAATAAAATCAGACCTGCAAACCAGCTCCGAAGAGCAGAATAGTCCCAGCGGAAGGTATCCTCACCGCCCGGTAAATATCTGGTTAGCCAAACAATAATCGGGAACAGTACGAAGGTTACTACTAAAGACATAAAAAGCGGGATCAGCTTTAGCCGGTAGGCTTTCACATAGCGCACTTTCGGTTCACATAGATATTTGTCATTGGCCGTTTCGAACTGGGCGATCCTCTGCTCTAGTTTGTCCAGCTCCAGCAGATCGCTTGTAGCCGTTTCCCAGATCTTGTCCGCAGCATCTAGCAGCGCCCGGCGAATGTCGCCCAGCGAGAGCTGGCCTTCCGCCATCCCCCTGGAGATGGCCGGGTCCTGCAAGCAGTCTTCGGCCAGTTTCGCTAAACGCTTGTCATCTTTGTAAGGTTCCATTATAAAAGGATAAGGTCTTTAAAAGTAAGCATTTGCCCAACAAAAAAAAGAAGACCTAGCTAATGGGATCAGACAGGTTGATAAGCAAACTCAGCCTGTTTTTAATGTGCTCACTTTCTTATCCACGATATTTGATGGTCATATCTTATCGGGCTTAAAACCAGTCTTTCTTCGTTGTAGTGGTTCACTCTTTTTGTCAATTAGTTCATCAAGATAACGAAATACTATTTCCATATTTTTATCTTGACTGTTGACCTTGGATTTAATTTTTTTGATTTCGAGTAATACCCTTCGCCCTCCGCTCCCTTTCTTTGACATCACAATTTGTGATGTCAAAGATGAATATTCATTTTCCGAAAGCTGAAACATGAAGTCAGGCGGGAATCGTTTTAGATTTCTATTTACTGATTGATTTAAAACACGCGTTTCAATATTGTATAATTCCGCCAAATCGCTTGCCAGCATTGTTTTATGCCCACGGATATAATAGATTTTATTCCTGATGAAATCATCAGGAATAAATTGATTTTCCATTTTTTTAGATTGAAAGGATAAGATGAGAATAAGCTCTATAAGGTGCTATTTTGCCACCTTATAGAGCTGTAACTATTAAACGGTTAGATATTTCTGTTTAAGAGCTGCCATATCCTGGCTCACTTTTAAGTCAAGGATTTTAGCATAGTGCTGGGTGGTCTTGATATTGGTATGCCCTAACATTTTGCTGACCGTTTCTATCGGTACGCTATTGGAAAGGGTAACTGTTGTGGCAAACGTGTGCCTCGCCAGGTGGAACGTCAAATGTTTAAGAACATCCGATAGGTCAGCTATTTCTTTAAGGTAAGCATTCATTTTTTGATTGCTCAATACAGGCAATAGCAGTCCTTTATTTTCACATTGGGGATGATCCTGATAACGGTTTAATATCGTTAAGGCTACAGGGAGCAGTGGTATGCGGGAAGATGTGTCCGTTTTTTGGCGACTGGTAAATATCCACTGCTCACCATCCATGCCGATGCCGATCTCGCTGCGTTTTAGCTTCTTTACATCAGCATAAGACAAACCGGTGTAACAGCAAAAAACAAAAATATCTCTTACTTGCTTCAGGCGCTCAATCGTAATCTTTGGGGATGTCGTAATATTATCAAGTTCCTGCTGTGTAAGAAAAGTGCGTTCTTTTGCCTTAGCAGTGGATTTAAAATTGATGAATGGATTTTGCTTTAGCCAGCCATTAGCAATACAGTGATTAGCTATTTTTTTAAGATGCTTAATGTATTTGGCGGCAGATACCCCGGTAATTTTACAATCTGCTTTCAGGTAAAACTCAAATCCTGTAATAAAGGCGTAGTTTAATTGGCTAATCTCTATATCTGTTTTGCCATATTTTTTTTGCAGGAAGCCAGTAAGGTGTTTTTCAGAGGTATTATATCCTTTTAATGTATTCGCTTCAAACCCATTACCAATCAATGCCTTTACTTTAGCATTATGTTCAGCAAACAGTTGCATCAGATAGCGGCTCTTTTCTGTTTTTCCTGTGAATTGGTTCTGCAGGCTTTCAGTGGTGATGCGCTGGTTTGCATCAATCAGCACCTGGTGCGCATTTCTAACTTTGGTTAGCAGGCTGTCCAGATAATTATTAAGCGATTTGATCTCTTCTTTTGCGCCGATGGCCCGACCCGCATGGCTGTTCCATTTGGCCGGATCACATTCACGTCCGGCAGACATTTCTACGCGTTTACCATTTACGGTAATGCGCATGTAGACGGCCATAGGGCCGCATTTGTAGTTCTTTTGCTTTCTCAGGTAAAAAAGCAGGTGGAAATTACTTTTCATAATTACAAGCTTAAAAGTGAAACAAAAGTAAGTTTGTAGCCTGCTATTATCAAGATGTTTAATGATTGAACATCTTGATAATCAATTAATTATAAGCAATTCGGTGCGTAGCAATTTTCCATTTAGGTACGCACCGAATTTGCGTCTTTTTCGTTGCAATTGGGTGCATAAAATGGTGTTTTGATATAAACAAAAAAACCTGCAATCATTTGATTTGCAGGTTTTTAGCATCTTTCGATATTGTTTTTAGTAGCCCGTAGGGGAATCGAATCCCGTTTATGAAATTTTTAATTCGTTCAATAACTTCAATTGTTCGACCAAATGGTTCGAATTATGTCCAGTTTGGGGAACGTTTTCGAAACAATTCAAAAATTATTTATGCGGTTTAGTCTCTAGTGCTATGTTAGATTTGATAGTCCGATGGGAAGAGTGGCAAAGCAAAAAGGAATCGATCAACTACTTATTTCGTGGTTTCAAGGGGGCACCCGGGTAGATCCGGTAGCTTAATTATTAGCAGCGGCTTTAGTAGACAGCTAATTTGTACTTCAGTAAGGCATAATTAGACAAAGCCCTTATGATTTAAATTTACAGCACATCATTATTAAACTGAACTACTATTTAAATGAATTCAGTCACTTTAATTGCAACTTTATCATCGGGTACAGGTCTAATTAATCAAAGTGGAACATCATTTGGAAAATCATGCGGCAGATAAACAACTGGTTGAGCTGGTATTGGCCGGTAACCGCTATGCTTTCGGTAAGATCATCAAAAATACCGAAGGGCTGGTGGCGATGATTGTTTTTAAAATGATCACTAACAGGGATGACCGCAAGGACCTGGTACAGGATATTTACCTCAAAGCATTTCATGGGCTGCCCGGCTTCCGGTTTAAGTCCAAACTATCCACCTGGATCGGGCAGATCGCTTACCATACCTGTTTGCATTATCTGGAGAAAAAAAAGCTGCTGCTATTGGACCAAATCGGTAACCGTGAAGAATCAGATAATCTGACTTTGGAAGGGCTCAGCAGCCGCAATTTAAGCATTTTCGAAAATGAAATCGAAACAAGGCTGAACAAAAAGGAATTAAACAATATTCTGGAGAAAGAGATCGATAAGCTCCCGCCGGTTTATCGCACGTTACTTAGCCTATACCGGGAAGAACTGAGCAACGAGGAAATGGTGCAGATCACGGGCTTACCCGAAGGTACAATAAAAAGCTACCTGTTCCGTGCGCGGAAAACATTAAAAGAAAATATATTGGCCAATTACAAAAAGGAGGACTTATGAATAAGGTTCATTTGAGCGAGGAAGAAATTCAGCAATACGCGCTGGGGAAGGGAAATTTAAATACGATAGAACATATCGGCTCCTGCGTATCCTGTGAAGCAAAAGCGGCCAATTACCGGCTGATCTTCTCAGAAATGGACGAGTTGCCCCAGCCGGCTTTTGACTTTGATGTGGCAAGCCTTGTACTGGCGCAGCTGCCCCAGCCTGAAACCACCGTTGCCGGGGATGAGCGCTGGTTTTATCTGCTCATTTTTGCCGCACTGGCTTCGATCGGCATCCCGGTTTATGTCTACCGGCTGTACTTTTTTAAAATGTTCAAGGGTATTTTGCCGGAGGCTATGTACCTGGTTGTTCTGATCATCCTGTTTATACTCGTTTTCCAGGGCATCGAAATATTCCGAAAGTACCAGAAACAGCTAAATATCTTAAATTATAAATAAACTGCAACTTTAAAAGTAGCTGCCGCTCTAATACCCTATAAACAGCATTAGAAAACAACATGAAAAAACTCATCATCACCATAGGCACTCTGGCAGGAACATGGACCACCGCCGCCGCCCAAAATTCAAACGCTGCTGAAGATACCTTCAAATATGATGCGCTTCACCTGTCCAGCACCATTCTGACCATTGTAGTATTTGGCGTAATGATACTCACCTTTATCAGATGGCTGCTGGACTTTCGGCTTAAAAGCAAGCTGATCGAAAAAGGCGCGCCGGACCATGTAGTATCGCAGCTTTTACAACCTATTACCAGCGACAATAAAAATGTAACCATTAAGTGGTTTGCCCTGTTAATGGGCTTAGGTACGGGTCTCTCCTTTGTAGATTATTACCAGCCCTTAGGCATCCATTCCCTGGCGATCATGTCCTTCAGCCTTGCAGCCAGTTTCCTGGGCTATTATTTTTATATCAACCGCCGGGAAAAACCATAAGTAGTTCGTAAAATATTGAAACAATCTTTTTGAAAAATACTGCCCTGAAAACGGGCCTGGAAAAATACTGCCTTAATTAACCTTAAATGTATATGAAACCAATTAAACGATATACCATCAAACCCATTTGCATACTGCTTTCTGTATGCTACCTGATCCTCCTTACCGGGTTGTTTTCCCGGGTTTCGGCCCAGGACCTCAAATCTGCCTTCCCGGTAAAAGGTTACAGGGAAACCGCTGCCAAAGTCAATGACCTGGTGCATACCAAACTCAACGTGCGTTTTGACTATAAAAAGCGCTATTTATACGGCAGGGAATGGCTTACCCTGCATCCTCATTTTTATCCGACCGACACCCTTCGTCTGGATGCCAAAGGGATGGATATTCATACGCTGGCGATCCTGAAAAATGGTAAAAATATACCCTTGCATTTTTCTTATGACAGTCTGAGCTTAAATATCAAACTGGATAAGGTTTACGATCCATTCGAAAATTACACGCTGTATATCGCTTATACGGCGAAGCCCGAAGAATTGAAGGGAAGGCGAAATAACGAACACGGCTTGTATTTTGTTAACCCGGACGGTACCGAAAAGGATAAGCCAACGCAAGTCTGGACACTGGGCGAACCGGAAAACAATTCTTGCTGGTTCCCAACGATCGACAAGCCGAATCAAAAAACCACCCAAGAGATCAGCATGACCGTTCCCGGCAAATATGTGACCTTATCCAACGGCCGCCTGGCATCGCAGAAGAATAACGCTGACGGTACCCGTACCGATACCTGGAAGATGGAGCTGCCCCATTCACCCTACCTTTTCATGATGGCAGTAGGTGATTTTAAGATCATTAAGGATAGCTGGCACGGAAAGGAAGTTAGCTACTACCTGGAGCCGAAATACGCCCCCTACGCGAAAGATAATTTCGGAGTTATACCAGAAGCCATTGATTTTTTCGCCAAAACTTTAGGGGTGGACTTTCCCTGGAACAAATATGCAGAGGTGTCCGTCCGTGATTATGTAGGCGGGGCGATGGAAAACACCACTGCAGCTATATTCGGTAACGTTTCTACCAGAAGAGAACTGGCCGATAGTTATTACAATTCGGGCATGGAACATGAGCTGTTCCACCAGTGGTTTGGCGACTATGTGACCTGTGAAAGCTGGAGCAATATTACCCTCAATGAATCCTTTGCTGATTTTGGGGAACTGATCTGGCTGGAGCACAAATACGGCAAGGATGCAGCGGATGCACATCTCCAAAACGGGTTGCAGAACTACGTGGACCGGCAGGATGCCCGTACCAAAAATCTGGTCACTTTTTATTATACAAATCCCAAAGACCCATTTGGCATTACGTATTCTAAAGGCGGGCGCATTTTAAATATGCTGCGCAACTACCTGGGCGATGCGGCATTTTATAAGGGCCTGCACCTTTACCTGGCCACCTACGCCTTTAAAAACGCCGAAGTACCACAATTGAGAATGGCGCTGGAAGAAGCCAGCGGCCTCGACCTGAACTGGTTCTTTAACCAATGGTATTATGGCGCGGGCCATCCGGTACTGGATATCCGCTACCAATGGGACGAGGCGGCAAAAACGCAAAAGGTTTTCGTGCAGCAAACCCAGGATGGGACCGCTTTTACTTTACCCATCGCAGTGGATGTGTATGTTAATGGCGTAAAAGAACGACATAAGATCTGGCTCCGCAGTCATTCAGATACCTTAGTGTTTAAAACGTCCTCAAAACCCGACCTGGTTAATGTTGATGCGGATAAAATGCTGGTTGCAGAGAAGACCGATCATAAGACCCTGGCAGAGTTGGTCTACCAATATTTCCATGCGCCGCTTTACCTGGACCGCTATGAAGCCATGAACCTTGCAGAAAAGAACGCAGATGGCCCGGAGGCGCAGCGCGTGCTGATAGCTGCTTTAAAAGACCCTTTCTCAGGCTTGCGCCGCAAAGCGATCTGGGCACTTAATCAAAACAAGGAAGATATCCGTAATATGAACGCCACGCTGCGGGATGCCGCTTTGCCTTTGCTGGTAAATATTACCCGGACAGACCCGAACAATTTAGTGCAGGCAGATGCGATCAATACGCTCTCAGTATTGAAGGACCCGGCCTACCTGAACCTGTTCAGGCAAAGGCTCAACAGTCCATCATATTCGGTATCCGGAGCCGCTCTTAACGGGATCATCCGCATAGATCCGGCATTGGGCTTGAGTTTAGCCAAACAATTTGAAAACGACAACGAGGGGCAACTGAGCCAGGCGATCATCAGCGTGTATGCGGATCAGGGCGGGGATGCTCAATGGCCCTTTGTTTACCAGCGTTATCATGAAGCCGAAATACAGAACCAGATCCACGTGTCTAAAGCATTTTCGGGGATGATAGGCCACCTAACCAGGCCGGAAGCCGTTTTACAAGGTATTGAGGAACTCAAACAAGTGGCTATCCGGTACAAGGGCGATGGCGTGGCCCCTTTCATGATCAAGATGCTGGACAGCATCAAAGACCAGCGTACCCGGCTCAACGATGCTGCCGGTGCTAAAGCATCCGCGGATGCCATTCAGCAAATCAATGATGCCAAATAATGATATTTACATTAAATACGAATGCGATGAAACTCCTGTCAAAACCAATAATACTAATACTTTTTCTATTATTTATCCTTTTTAGAACTGCTTTTGCGCAATCTGTAAATGATATTTCAAAACAGATTGCGCCCGAATTGCTGCAACAGGATTTCACCGCGTTGCGCGACACACTGCAAAAAATACATGCCGGGCTATACCGCTATAAAAGCAAAGCGGAAATGGACAGGCTGTTTGACCGCTATTTCAAAGAGCTGGACCATCCGATGAACGAAGTGGCTTATTTCGCGATCATCAGCCAGCTGATCAGCGGGATAGAGGACGGACATACCGAATGCTTTCTGCCAAAGGACTTTATCAACCAGTTCATAACTCAGGTCAAGCTGTTCCCGATCCAGCCCAGGTTCATTGGCAACAACGCCTATGTGCCCTGCAATACCAGGGAGTTACCGGCAGGGACAGAGATCATATCTATTGATCATCGAAGCATTGGCACAATCAGGAAGCGGCTATTTGAACACTTATCATCCGATGGCCGTATCCAGACAGAAAAATATGTCAAGGTCAATGACGGCCATGATCCCTTTGCCTATTTGTATAACGTGGTTTATGGAATTAAGGAAAATTTTGAAATAAAATATAAAACAGTCGGAGGTGCCACGGCGGTAAAAACCATTGCAGCGGATTATTTTAAAAACATGGAATGCCCTCCTCCTGGGAGGGTTATACCCAATCGTTACCTGGAGTTGGCTTATCAGCCAGGTAATGTTGCTGTGATGACCATCCGGACCTTTGCTAATGAATACCTGGTTCAGACCAAAGAAAACCTCGCTGACTTTTTAGCCGCATCATTTAAGGAGCTGGAGAATAAAAAGATTGGCAGCCTGATCATTGACCTGCGGGAAAATGGCGGCGGTGACGACAGCAACGGGGCTTTGCTTTACAGTTACCTGACGGATCACCCGTTTGCCTATTATGCCTCCCTGAGTTCAACTACGAAAGCCATAAAGGACCATCCCGACCTGGTGGAATTACAACAACCGCATAAGGGTAATTATAAGGGAAAGGTCGTTTTCCTTACCAGTGGTAAAAGCTTTTCCGGCGCAGCTGAATTTTCATCCATTGCCAGATCAAATAATCGGGGTGTTTTTGTCGGTGAGGAAACCGGGGGCGGCTATTACGGAAATACCTCGGGAAATAAAATAACATTCTTCCTGCCGAACACCCAAATCAAGGTAAATATCCCCGTATTTAAATATGTCATGGCAGTAAAAAAAACCAAACATAAAGACAGGGGAACTATTCCTGATTATTTGATCGTACAGTCTATGAATGATATTATTCAACACCAGGATGTCCAAATGAATTTCGCGATAGAAATAGCACAGCAATAAGAATTTACCTTAAACAAAAAGACTTATATCCCATTTCGGCTATTTACATAAAAGAAAAAGCAATTCTCAACTTATAAAGCTCAATTAGGAGTGCCATTTTAATCGTCTATACGAAAATCATCTCTGCAACCTAACCCAATTAATTAAAGAAAAAGCAGGCTTTTTTCATGCTTATGATATAGGCTATAGGTGGTCAATAGAGAAATGGAGCCCTTTTTATGCAACTTGTAGTTTGTTCAATAACACCAGTTGCTCCACCAAATGGTTCGAATTATGTCCAGTCTGGGGATGAAAATCTAATTTGAAGTAAGTTTCCTTATTTGTTCTGCAGCATTTTTATTATTTGGATTTAGCTGGATTGATTTTTTATAATTGGTGAGTGCCTCGGGTTTATTACCGGCTATCTCCAATACTTCTGCATAGCTATCATAGGCATTAGCACTGCCCGGATAGAGGATCGTATTCAATTTAAAGATATTAAGTGCTTCGGAAGTTTTCTTTTGATTCAACAACTGGTATCCCCAGGTGTTAAGTGAATTTTCTTCCAACCGGAAAGAAGTATCTCGTTTTTTTAAATAAGAAGCAACAGAAACAGCCTTATCAAAACCTTTTGTTAATAATTGGGCTCTTAATTTTTTAAGGTTCGGAGCTAAGCCAAAACCATTTGCCTCATGCATATCGGGGATATAGTACCCGGCGATTTCGTCGATGAACTGATCAGGGTTACCACCCATTAGATTGGTCAATACAACAATGGAAAGATCATCTTTTAGGTAAACAAACAGTGCAGACCTGCCGCCGCCTACCGGGCCTACAGCAGGATGCTCATCCCTGGTAACTGTTGGCCATCCCAAAGCATAACCATTGGTTAGTCCGTTAAATCCGCCTATTTTTCCATTATTCAGGATCGCCGGTTTCCACAGGGTTTCAATACTTGCTTTGTCCTTCAATAGCTTACCCTCTTTTAATGCAATAATCCAAGTAGCCATATCCCCAGCTGTAGACAATATACCAGCTGCGGTTCTAAAAAACAAAGGAAATTGGATATATGCTGTACCAGGCGTTTTGTTCATCGTAAATTGACCATCAACCATTTTGGTCATCCTATAAGCACCTGCAGTATTTGGAATGACGTCATAAGAGTCTCCGAACCGGGTTAAAGGCATGCCAGCCACTTTGAATTGTCTTTCTTCAATGAATTGAGTGAAATGCATGCCGCTTAATTTATTGATGATTTGGCCAAGCAATACATAACCTGTTTGGTTATAACTGAATTTTTCACCTCTATTAAATTCCATTGGCAAGGCTTTTACCTGTTTCAATGCAAGTTTTTCTATTCCATGTCCAAGTACCATTTCATCTTCGTCAAGTATATCGGGCAATCCGGAAGTATGCGTCAACACCTGTTGTAAAGTAATTTTTTGCCATGCAACAGGCAAGCTATCCAGGTACATGGATATAGGGTCTGTGATTTTGAGTTTTCCTTCCTCGGCCAATTGCATAATAGCCACACCTGTGAAGGCTTTTGTGATAGAGTTTATAGAAAAGATACTTTTATCGGTAGCAGCAATATTATATTCAAGATTAGCTGTACCATATGTTGTTGTTTTAATGATCTTGTTATTGTGTATTATAGCAAGTTGCAATGCAGGGATATGTTTCTGATGCATCTTTTGTTTAATAAACACATCAATGCTGTCGGATGTAAGGTTTTGTGCTTGCGAAGAAATTGGTGTGAGAAAAGCTGCAACTAAAAGGATTTTGATAGTATTTGTAAAGTTCATAAATATAAAGTATGCTTGTAAGATATCCGATTTTGCCCTATGTTACACCACGAAATAAGATTTTATTTTGGAATAGTGAATGGGTTTTTATGAACAAAAATCACGAAAATAATCTATGTTCAGCTAGATCTCGATGTTTTCACCGAATTATAAGAAAACAAAAAGCCGCTCAACTTTCGCAAAGAATCTTCGTAGGTCACACCGGAATTGACTACTGTCCTAAGCAATCTGTAATCCGTTCAAAATCATCAGTTGTTCAATCAAATGGTTCGAGTTATGTCCAGTCTGGGGAGCGAAATGGCTTTTACGATATCGTAAAAGCCATTTTTAATTTTATCCCATTTTTAAACCTGCGTTTAAGTGAAATAGGGGCACATTTTGGTTCAAGCCCATTCTCCTTACGGGCAGTGGGCAAATATATTAACGATTTTTTTATTTTAATTTACTGTTTTACAGGTAATTATTTGATTTTTTATAGTAGTTGATTTTCTGGAAGAAATTTAATGAGGACATTGCATTGCTATCCGCCCGATGCTAAACCCTGGTCCTGGCGGGAAATACTGGTCAAAGAGCCGGAGGGCACATCATGTGCCCTCCCTGTAGTTATGCTTTAGATACTTGCTATCCTGTTTAAATGCCAAATACAGTTGCCATGCTAATTTTTAGTCTTACCCATTTAATATTGATCGTAAAATACCAAACTTGCCTTCGCCAGGGTATTTTTATAAATCGTAAATCCGACGCCAGGAGGAAGGGTGCTTGCATTTAATCCCAGTTTATCGGTTTTAAGTGCATACACCGTTATAATATATTGGTGTATGCCTGTATTAGCAGGCGGGCAAGGCCCACCATACCCGCCAACACCAAAGTCGGTGAGAGATTGTATTGCACCTTTTGGAGCCAGGTTTGCCGAAATCTTTCCGGCATTTGTAACAAGCTCATTAACGTTAGCGGGAATATCGAACATAATCCAATGCCACCAACCACTTCCGGTCGGCGCATCACTATCGTACATCGTAATAGCAAAGCTTTTAGTACCTGCCGGAGCGTTTGTCCATGAAAGCTGCGGAGATTGATTTTGACCGGTACAGCCGGCTCCATTCAGTCTTTCTTTCATGGTAGCCTGCCCCTGCAGGTCTTTACTATAAAGCGTAAATGTCTTCTGGGCAAAACCTGTAGCTGTGATTAGCAGGAAACAGATGATTAAACTTGTTCTTTTCATTTTATTTGTTTCAAAATTGTTAATACGATCCGGCTTCTTAATCGCAGGGCACCGACTGTCTTCAGGTGTTTTATTTTAAATTGGTTTTAAAGAAAGCTTCCAGCTTATCAAAAGGAATCAAATCTGTCCGGTCGTAAAGGTCAACGTGTCCGGCATTTGGAATTACAACCAATTCCTTCGGCTCCGCAGCCCTTTTATATGCATCAAAACTAAATTCCCTTGAATGGGCATTTGAACCGGTAATAAAAAGCATTGGGCGCGGCGAAATGGTTTCAATATCATCAAAAGGATAAAAATTCATAAATTTTACTTCCGCAGAATTGGTCCGGTTCTCTGTTTCCATCAGGGTATGTCCCTTGGGGATATGAATACCACGCTTTGTTCTGTAAAAGTCAAAGAACTCCTTGCGTATTGTATCAGCGTCCGCAGGTAATTTTTCCGGCAGATAATTCATATAATTGGGTTTCCCGCCCAAGAAATCAGCATAACGGTGCTCTGCAGCCGCAGCCAGGAATTGCCTGCGCTGTTCAAGTGTTTGCGACTTGTTCAACCCATTGCGGGTAACAGCACCCATATCATACATACTCACGGTTGCAATTGCTTTCAGCCTCGGATCGATTTTAGCCGCACTCACCACAAAACTTCCGCTACCGCAAATTCCGATAATGCCGATGCGCTCTTTGTCAATAAATGAACGTGTACCCAAAAAGTCGACCGCAGCACTGAAGTCCTCGGCATACACATCCGGCAAGACCGCATTAATCGGTTTACCCTCACTTTCTCCCCAAAAGGACAGATCTATGGCCAGTGTAATAAATCCACGGTCTGCCAGTGTAGAGGCGTACACATCCGCACCCTGTTCTTTAACAGCGCCCATTGGATGACCTACGATGATAGCGGGTTGCTTTTGCTTCTGATCGAGATTTTTAGGAATAAAAAAGTGGCCTATAACCTCCATCTGATACTGGTTTAAAAAAGAAACCCGGTATAAATTTACCTTATCGCTTACCTTAAAGGTAGTAAAGCCTGTTGCTGAGATCTGTTCCATTTTCAATTTGTTTTTTTGTGTTTGTGCCTGTATATGTCCTGTCATCATCATTGAGAACAGCACTATTCCTGCTAAGTATTTCATTGGTCTATGTGTTTAATTATTTATATTATTTGTTTTCTCTTTTCTTAAAGGCCAGCATAGCGGCCAGGGCAGCGACGAACGTAAAAACAGCGCTGGCAAGGAAAACGCCTTTAACGCCGGTGTGATCCATCATGATTCCGCCTGATGCCGCACCCGTGGTTATAGCAAGTTGAATAATCGCGATTTGCAAGCCGCCGCCGCTTTCAGTTTCATCCGGTACCGCACGTGTCAGCCACGCCGTCCAGCCTACCTGGATTACTCCCAAAAACATTCCCCAAAATGCAGTCAATAAAAAAGCGACCGGGATGATGTTCCCGAATATTGGCAGAAGAACAGCTACGCCGCACATTAAAAATGGCATAAGGATCAGAGAGCGTTGTAAGCTCCACTCAAAAAGGTATTTCGATAGTACTGTTCCAATAAGATTCGCGACACCGAACCCTAGGAGCAAAACGGAAAGCTGGTCATTAGCAACCCCAGTAACTTTCTCCAGGAACGGACGGAGATAAGTAAATAACGATGCATAGCCGATGAACATGAAGAACGTCCCCAGCATACCTCCTTTGACAGCGGGGCGCTTCAGCAGTTTTAACACGGAACCTAAACCGGGCGGGTTTTGTGTTGGCATCGAAGGCAGCGTTGCCGCCTGCCAGACCAGCGCACCTACACTTAGTCCTGATACAATGAAAAAAACGTTTCGCCAACCGAGCAGCGTTCCCAAATAGCTTCCCAATGGTGCCGCCGCTACTGTGGCAACAGATACTGCCCCAAATATGATGGAGAGTGCTCCGGGAACCAATTTAGGTGGTACCAGGCGCATAGCTGTCGCTGCGGCCATACCCCAGAATCCGCCGAGCCCGATGCCTAATAAAATTCGGCCAGCCAGCAAAAATGTAAAATTCGGTGAGAGCGCTACCAGGAGGTTGGATAAGACCTGCAACACGCAAAATGCTAACAGTACCCATCGCCTGTCCGTTTTTTTAGTTAACACGCCCGTAAACAGGCTTGAGGCCATGGCAACTATTGCCGTTACCGATATTGCCTGACCGGCTGTTCCCTCGCTTATATTTAGGCTTTTAGCCATTGGGGTCAGCAAACTGACTGGCAAGAACTCCGAAATGATCAGACAAGCTACACCCAGAGAAATAGCGTACACTGCATTCCAGGATGGTTGGAGATCTGCAACAGACGTATCAAATTTTAATTCCGGACTTTCCTTTCCTGCGATGTTCATAGCATCTGATTTGTTTTTCAGATGCAAAAGTACTGCAGGTGCTGCCGCCCAAGTTAAAAGATTTCAAACCAATACTTAAGAATTTCAAATCTCGGACGCCCTGAAATTGCGGGGATTCGTGCCTGCTAATTTTTTAAAGAAGTTGTTGAAGTAAGAAGGATAATCAAAGCCGAGGGCATAGGCGATGTCAGAAATGTTCCAATCGGTATGCTGCAGCATGGCCTTGGCCTCATGAAGTACCCGTTCGGATATGTGCGCTGTCGTTGACTTCCCGGTAATTTCATTAACTGACCGGTTGAGATAGTTGACATGGACATTTAGGTTCCTGGCATAATCCTGTGCGGTCTTCAATTGCAGGGGACGGTCAGCCGTTTCTATCGGAAACTGACGTTCAAGCAATTCAAGAAAAACCGATGTGATGCGGGACGCCGCATTTTTATGCTGATCAAAGTTCTCTGAAGGCTGTAATTTAAGTGCCTCATGTATGATAAGATTGATATAATTACGGATCAGGTCATCTTTGTAAACATAATCTGTGCGTTGTTCTTCAATCATTTTCAGAAAGATGGTATTTAAAAAATCCCGCTGCTGATGATTAATTTTTAAGACCGGCGTACCACCAATCTTAAAAAACGGAGATTGTTGTAAGCTTTCGGAGCGCTCAGAAAGCTTTAAAAAATCTTCAGAAAAAAGACATGTATAACCGACATAAGTGGTTGAAAGCGTCTCCCAGGAATAAGGAATATGGGGATTGCCAAAAAACAACACCGTGTCATTGGCTTCAAAGCTTCTGTCAGCATAATGAATAATACTTTTGCCGGTCGTTAAGCAAATTTTATAAAAGTCTTTCCGGCTGTAAATGCGTGTGGCGTTACTGTCTTCCTCAATTTTGAATATATTAAAGCCTTTTAGTTTAAGTTCCTTGTTAAATTCCGAAACTGCGCGAGGCGTTTGATCTTTCATGCACAAAATTATAAAATTCAAACCTGGATGTCAAGCAACTTATGCTGAACATTTAGAACTGTGTAGGCGATTAAGGATTTGATGCGCAAGAAACTATTTCTGGATTGAACAATCCATACCTTCGTTAGGGGTGTATTTTATGTTTTTGTTTTTTTCTGCCGTTTCTTTTCCCCATTCAGCGATGGATTTAAGTAAAGGAATAAGAGATTTGCCAAAATCTGTCAATTCATAATCTACTTTCAACCGTGTAAATATTGTTAGCCCTGGGCCAACAGATACCCCTAACTATTCTAAACTTGGTTTCCCTGAAGAAGCGGTAGGTCAATTTAAAGCGCACTATGCTTCCAGCACCGCCGTAAAGAGAATGGGAAGTGCTGACGAAATTGCCAAAGTAGTTATATTCTTAGCTTCCGAAGATGCAAGTTTTATTACAGGATGCGAACTGATTGCCGACGGCGGTTTTATAAATTATGCGCTGAAATAATCAGCACTAACAAATCAAAGCAAACCTAAAAGCGGCGACTTCCGCTTTTAGAGCTTTTCGCTCTACAAAATAAAATAGTGATTTAAAGAAATCATACGATCAATATTAATTTAGAATAAGAGTTCAGTGTTCTCATCAATCAGCATTCGGCTACTTTGTGTCAGATCTTTCATTTTTTTAAATTTTTATCTTTGGACGGAAAGTCCGGGGAAGGCGGCAACAAAATAGAGATACGTGTGGCCACCGGCCAGTTAAACAGCTTTATAGGAAAGGCAAAAAGCGGGGATCAACGATACCTGCAGTTTAAAGCCAGTGATGACCAGGTGATGTCGGCAGGGCTAATCGGACCTGTAACAATTAGACCCGCTATTAATGTAAAACGATGAAGATTGTAGCGGAAGTCAATTTATTATTGTGCTCTTTACAGCTCGGCTTAGGCGGCTTATGATGTTTACATGAGGTATTAATATCATTTTCCATGCCTCATGTCATTCGCCGGATTAAAAACTTCTCAGTTTATCATCTAAAAAATCTTAATTGCCAATAGTTTTAAGTCATCCAAAAAGCAATGCAATATCCTTGTCGAATCTCTTAAGCAACTTTTAGTTCGTTCAATAACTTTAGCTGGTGAATCAAGTGGTTCGAATTATGTCCAGTCTGGAGCCAGAATGGGCAAGCACCAAAAAACGGTCGTTTGGTCTTCTTTTTTACCTTTTATTTCGCTGTTATCAAGTAGATACAAGAGTATAATTCACTTGTAAAAGCGGTTCGATGTTGCAATTCTTCGAAAGTGAATTTTTGGGGGTACATCGAACCGATTAATTGCCTCTTGTTATAACTTTCTGATTTTTAATAGATTGTATTTGATTTTGGTTAACGTGCTCATCGCCGGTCTAAGTAGCGGTTCAATATTCGCAGTTGCCGCAAACAATGATTTCACTCACACGAATTTGTTCATAGGTATAAACGGTTTTGCACAGTTTTCGTTCCTGGATAACCGCGAAAATTTGCCTATTGACTTAGATGTTAATTTCAATGAAATGACTGATTTCTATTCCCATTATACGGAAGTTAAAAGAAATTATGTATATCAACAAACCAATTATGTGTATGTGTGCCTAAGCCGAGTAACTGGAAAACTGTTTTTAGTTAGGGAAGGTGATTTTAAGAAAACCTCAGACATTAACTCCCAAGGGGCGATGTTGAACTTCTACAGAACTATTGAAAAATATTGGACTGTTTATTTATCGGATAGGTTAGAAAGTGATTTGCAAAGAGATGCTCATATATTATTTTCACTTTATTCTCACGAAAAAAACATTTTCCAAAAGTACATTAAAGTAGTTATCGGTTTTATTACATTTATTAAGCCAACTGGACGGGAGTTTACTTACAAATTTAATGATATAAAAAAAATGTATTCAAAAGAAGGTGAATTACGAATTCAACATAAATTTTGAAACAACTATGTTTTTCTTCAAATCGGGAAACGAAGATGTTATACCAATGGTAAACCTGTGTAATAGATTCTTTTTTTTTAAAGCAATTGAAATTTTGTTAGGCTATTCAATTTAGTTAGTAATGAGCTTGCCATTAATGAAGACGGCGGAAATAAAAGACCTATCCTGAGCATGATCACAAAAGAAAAATTATTAATAAATCTTCATACTTTAAAGGGACGTATAGCCCGAAAGCCCGCGGTTTATACCACAGATTTTCCAAAGACAATGAAAGAGGGCTTATATAGATTTAATCAAACAATAATTGCCATGAGAATATTCCAGACCATTTTTTTTCTGCTGATCTTCGTATCTCCTTTAATCGCCAATTGCCAAATGGCCCCTCTGATAACACCGCGTATGCGTGTAATCATAGACAATGATTTTGGCGGTGATCCGGACGGTCTTTTCCAATTAACACACCTGCTGTTGTCGCCATCGGTTGAGATAAGGGCTATTATCGGTACGCACCTAAATGCCCGCGATGGTTTCGACCCTTCTAAAACACAGGCGGATAACGCTGCAAAAAAAGCGCATGAATTATTGTCGGTGATGAAAATGGATGGGAAGATCCCGCTTATAGCCGGATCCAATACCGGCATGCCAAACGACAGCACGCCGGTAAAAAGCGATGCCGTTGATTTTATTCTAAAGGAAGCATTACGCACCGATACCAAGTTGCCATTATATGTGTTATGCGGCGCCGGGCTTACCGAAATTGCTTCGGCGGCATTAACCAAACCGGAAATTGCTGAAAAGCTAACACTAATATGGATCGGCGGCGCTGAGTACAGCGGTCTTGCCTTACCTCCACCCAATGGTTCGGCAGTAGAGTATAACCTGAATATCGATATTTTTGCCGCAAGAGCTTTATTTAACCGCAGCCAGGTAAATTTATGGCAGGTGCCGCGAAATGTTTACCGGCAAGCATTAATATCTTATGCGGAATTGGCAACGCGGATCAAACCAAATGGAGAGATCGGCAAGTACCTTTTCAACACCCTTGAGAATTTGATAGGAAGACTGCAAAAATACAAGTTTAATATCGGCGAAACCTATGTGCTGGGGGATAGCCCGTTGGTTTTGCTAACCGCTCTTCAATCATCGTTCGAGGCCGATCCGTCATCAAGTGATTACATGAACAATCCTTGCCCCATCATTACGAGCTCAGGTGTTTACCAATCAAATCCCAGCGGAAGAAAAATTAGGGTATATCAGCATATCGACACCCGGTTAATGTTCGGCGATTTTTTTTCGAAACTGGAATTGTTTAAAAACTGAGACATATAAAAATGAATTTTTTGAGAACGCTGTCGAACTGAAGTCTGTTTAACATGACGATAGTCTCTGAGTGGACATTCCGAAGCCCTTGATCACCATGTATGGAAATAACGAACCATTTGTTCTGCAACACTTTGATCATATTAATTCATTGATCAATAATTGTAATTCTCTAAAAGTGATAATACAAATCGGTGCTTCACATTGCACGGAATCGCCTGGTCAAGCCTCCCAGAATATCCAGACAAAGCTGGAAAGAGCATAACGGATTGTTTTTTGAGCACGAAGGTAGCCACGCTGTAAGATTGGGTGACTGGAAATTAGTATCGCAACGACCTGAGAATAAATGGAATCAGTACTGACCGCTCCAAATTAAATGACTTGAGCGCCAAATATCCTCAAAAAGTAGCTGAACTCGAAGCAATGTACAGCGCCTGGGCCACCCGGGTAGGTATGGTGGAATTTGATAAATTATCAAAATCAAAGGTGAATAATTTAATAAGGTAGTAAGTAAGTCAAGTGTCAATACTAACCATACCCAAGTTAAAAGAGAATGCTTTTTCGCAGCGGATCAGCTTCGGGCGAAAGCAGGCAGAACGATGGTGGGTATGTGTAATGGAAAGGGCATAGCAAGTTTTTGCAGAAGTGGGGGTAAGAGCGGCGAAGCGGGGCAAAATAATTGCAGCCCGTGGTTCAGTCCGGTTTGCAGGCAAAGGCTTGAGCGCAAAGAAGCCTTTCTGCTGCAAGCCTTTTTGGTTACATTTTTGGCAAAAAAAGTAACTGGCTCTCGCGCGGCCAAGAGCGCGACGAAGTAAGTTCATTGACCAAAGATAGTTACCTGCACGTCTTGGACTGCTTTGTTCCTCGATATGTCATTTTAATCCTGATTTAAAATAGAAACTCGGTGCGGCTTTCAGACCGCTCAAAATTTGCGCAAACGTTTCTGGGAACGTTTGCACGTTTTTAGTTAGCCAAATCCTTTTTTTTTTTGCTGTCAGCCACTAATCTTGTTTAGGATTTAACGGTCCTTCCAATTATAAGGCGAGAAATAGCTGTGTTAAAATAAAAACATGTCGGTAATAAAAATAAGGTTTGGGATAGCGGTTTTGCTTTTGGCAGGTTGCTTTACATCGCGGGCGCAGGTTCAGCAATATTCCTGGCAGCATTTGCCGCAGGCAGGTAAGCCCGTGTTTAAAAAGGATACCATCAATATTTTAAAATATGGAGCTAAGGCAGATGGCCTTACGCTAAATACAACCAGCATCAACAAAGCAATTGCCGCATGTAGTGCAAAGGGCGGCGGTGTGGTGCTCATTCCGCAGGGTTTGTGGTTAACTGGTCCGCTGGTTATGAAAAGCAATGTAAACCTGCATGTAAGCCGTGCAGCGCTGTTGCAGTTTACTAACGATAAAAGCCAGTATAAACTGGTTGAAGGCAATTATGAAGGCCATGTCGCGGTGCGTAATGAATCGCCGGTATCCGGTACTAATCTTACAAATATTGCTATTACCGGTGAGGGGATCATTGACGGGCACGGCGAGGCCTGGCGGGCGGTCAGTAAAGACAGGCTCACCGCAGCCGAATGGAATAAGCTCGTAGCATCGGGCGGTATAGTGAGCGAAAATGGCAGATCGTGGTATCCATCCCAAAGCTATGTTAAAGGGCTCAAAACTTCGGGAGCAGGTGTAATAGGTAATGGAAAAACCCTCAGGGACAATGAACCTTTTAAAGACTTTTTCCGGCCTAATATGCTGGTGCTTACCAACTGTAAAAAAGTATTGCTGCAGGGTGTTACTTTACAAAATTCGCCCGCCTGGGATATTCACACTTTATTATGCGAAGACCTTACTGTACAGAATGTAAGGGTTAGAAATCCCTGGAACGCGCAGAATGGTGATGGCATTGATGTGGAATCCTGCCGGAATGTTTTGATTGAAGGGAGCACTTTTGATGCGGGCGATGATGGCATCTGCATCAAATCGGGCAGGGACGAAGAGGGCCGTAAACGAGGCAGGCCAACCGAAAATGTAATCGTAAGGGATAATGTGATTTATCGCGCCCATGGTGGTTTTGTAATAGGCAGTGAAATGTCGGGCGGGGCGCGTAATATTTTCGTGTCTGACTGTACATTCATTGGTACGGATATCGGTTTGCGTTTTAAAACCACGCGCGGCCGCGGAGGTATGGTTGAAAATATCTTCATCAAAAATATCAGCATGAGGGATATTGCCCATGAGGCCATTCTTTTTGATATGTACTACAGTGGTAAATCGCCGGGCGAATCAGATGATGTAAACAATCAGACCGTTGTGGCGGTAACAGAAGCTACACCCTCATTTCGCAAGTTTTATGTGGACAATGTGGTTTGTAACGGTGCCGAAAAAGCGCTCATGATCAGGGGATTGCCGGAAATGGGGATTAAAGACATCCACATCGAAAACAGCACTTTCAAAACTGTTAAAGGTGCCGATGTAATAGAGGCACAGAATATTTTCTTAAAAAATATCTGCTTCAAAAGCAAAGAAACCAGTCCGCTCATCAATATTCAAAACAGCAGCAGCGTAACTTTTAACCATATTACCTATGGCGATACCAGGCTGCTGTTCAGGATCGCCGGGAAAAAGTCGCAGCAAATTAAATTGCTTGATACGGATGCCTCAAAGGCAAAAAACAAAGTTGAGTTTGTTTCAGGCGCAGCAGAAAGCACGCTAACCAGTTCAAAATAATGAATGGCGAAACAAAGATTGTGGCTGATTGAAAAAATACATTGAACAGCACCTGTGCCGGGAATGATAACCGGATGTAACATTGATAAAATGAGCTATATGATGAAGAAAATATTGATGCTATGTGCTTTCCTGCCTGCAGGAATTGGGCTCAGGGCACAAACACAGCCATGGTCGCAGCGGATGGCTAACACCGCTATTCGTATTTGGAAAGATTCGTTGCCGGGAACTAATTGGTCGTATGATCAGGGGATCGTTTTACAGGGACTGCAAAGCGTTTGGCAGCAATCGGCAAAAGGCGAATATTTTAGTTATATCCAAAAATCAATGGATAGGTATGTAGGCACAGACGGAACCATCCGCACTTATAAGGCCAATGATTATACTTTGGATAATATCCTTTCGGGCCGAAGTTTGTTGTTTCTGCACCAGGTATCAGGTGCCGAAAAGTACTATAAAGCAGCTTCACTACTTCGTAAGCAATTAAATGGGCAGCCCAAAACAGCTGAAGGAGGCTTCTGGCATAAAAAAAGATATCCCAATCAAATGTGGCTGGATGGCTTATATATGGCCGAACCTTTTTATGCAGAATACGCATCGGTTTACCATGAGGATGTCGATTTTGACCAGGTAGCCGATCAGTTTATCTGGATGGAGCAACATGCGCGGGATAGCAAAACAGGGTTGTTGTATCATGCCTGGGATGAAAGTAAAAAGGAGCGCTGGGCAAATCCTCAAACTGGCCTGTCGGCAAGTTTATGGGCCCGTGCCAATGGTTGGTATGCCATGGCACTGGTTGATGTGTTACCCTATTTTCCGACCAATCACCCTAAACGTGCCGCGCTGCTCGCCATTTTGAACCGCCTTGTTGTGGCGATACAAGGTAGCCAGGATAAAAACTCGGGTTTGTGGTACCAGGTGCTTGATAAGGGGGGCAAAAAAGGTAATTATTTGGAAGCATCCGCATCTTGTATGTTTGTTTATACGCTGGCTAAAGGTGTAAGGGAAGGCTATTTGCCTCGAAAGTATTTACCGGCAGCCCGGAAATCATATGATGGCATTATCAAAAATTTCATCGAAATAGATGCTGATGGGCAGGTAAACTTTAACGGCACGGCAGGCGCTGTTGGTGTTGGTGGTGAGCCATACCGCGACGGTAGTTACGAATACTACACCGGCGTAAAAACTGTTACTAACGAAACCAAAGGTGTAGGCGCTTTTATGTTAGCAAGTGTGGAGATGGAGCGCCTAACTAACCTGAATTTAGGCAAAGGAAAAACCGTGCTTTTGGACAGCTATTTTAATAATGAGCATCACAATGATGTTACCGGCAAAAGTATCCCGTTCCATTACAAATGGGAGGAGCAAGATAACAATGGCTTTTCGTTTTTAGGGCAGATCTTTAACAATTACGGTCTGCAAACCAAAACTTTAAATGAAGCGCCGGATGCGAATAACCTCAAAAAGGCAGCAGCCTATGTTATTGTTGATCCCGATATCCCAAAGGAAAACCCTGATGCTAAATATATTGAAGAACCGCATGTTAAATCGATTAGCAACTGGGTGAAAAATGGCGGGGTATTGGTTGTATTAAACAACGATACGGGCAATGCCGAGTTTGTGCACCTGAACAAACTGATGGCAAAATTTGGTATTAGTTTTAACCTAAATAGTGTTAACAGGGTAGTAGGGCGCAACTTTGAACAAGGGGCAATTAATATTTCCGCCGGCAATTCCATCTTTAAAACGGCGCGCAAGGTTTACATCAAGGAGTTGAGTACGTTGCAGCTAACTAATGCCGCTGTTCCACAATTAATCAATGGTAAAGATATCATTGTAGCTACTGCCAAATATGGCAAGGGCACCGTGTTTGCAGTTGGCGATCCCTGGTTTTATAACGAATATACAGACGGCCGGAAACTGCCTCCCGAATATGACAATTTTAAAGCAGCCAACGATTTAGTAAGCTGGTTGGTTAAACAAATCCCTCAAACAAAAAAATAGCAACTTCATTACAACCCATAAGCACATGATATTATCACGATATAACCTAAACAAAACAACTGTACCGGCAACTGAATTACCGCCTGCTAATGTATTCGATCTGCCTGAAAAAGTGCTGCAGTTCGGAACGGGGGTATTACTGCGAGGCCTTCCCGATTACTTTATCGATAAAGCTAATCGTGCCGGGATCTTCAACGGCAGGGTAGCGGTTGTTAAATCTACCGATAAAGGCTCAACTACTGATTTTGATATGCAGGATGGTTTGTACACCATTTACTCCAAGGGGATTGAAAACGGCGAAGAGGTTAATGAGCAGGTGATCTGTTCGGCAATCAGCCGCGTGCTTTCTGCTTCAAGCGAGTGGGAGGAGATTTTGGAAATAGCCCGCAGTAAAGATTTACAGGTAGTGATCTCTAACACAACTGAAGTGGGTATCCAACTGGTGAAGGAAGATGTGCGCAAACATCCGCCGGCATCATTTCCCGGCAAATTGCTGGCTATATTGTATGAGCGCTATAGGGCATTTGACGGAAGGCCTGATACCGGTTTGGTGATCATCCCAACCGAGCTGATCATCGATAACGGCAAAAAACTGGAATCCATTGTGCTGGAACTTGCGCATTTGAATAAACTGGAGCCCACTTTTATGGACTGGCTGGAAAGCAGCAATAGTTTTTGCAATTCGCTGGTGGACAGGATAGTGCCCGGCAGACCAGATCAGCAAATGAGCGACGCCATGGAAGCCGAGCGCGGTTATACCGATAACCTTAGTATCATGTCTGAAACTTATAGTCTTTGGGTTATCCAGGGCGATGAAAAAATTGCCGAAGTATTATCTTTTGCCCAGGCAGATAAAGGCGTGGTAATCACGCCTGATATTGAATTGTTCAGGGAGTTAAAACTCCGGTTGCTTAACGGTACGCATACACTGAGCTGTGCCGTAGCTTATCTTTCAGGTTTTAAAACGGTAAAGGAAGCAATGGACGATGCCCATTTTACAAAGTTCATTACCCAGCTCATGTTTACCGAGATCATGCCGTCCATCCCTTATCAGATTGATGAAGATGTAGCCCGCGATTTTGGTAATAAGGTGCTCGACAGGTTTCGCAATCCGAACATCAGGCACGAATGGTTAAGCATTTCGGTGCAGTACGCCACTAAAATTAAAATGAGGGTTATTCCGTTATTATTAAACTATTACAAACAAAATAATAGAGCACCTCAATTGATGGCCCTTGGTTTCGCGGCTTTTATCCGCTTTATGCAAATTACCGAAATTGCCGATGGTAAGTACACCGGAACAGCGTATTCAGAGAATTATGCGGTAACTGATGACCAGGCACCCACTTTAAGCAAAGCATGGAACGCTGCCGATGTCGAAACAGCCATAGCCTCTATCCTTAAAAATAAAGGCCTTTGGGATGCCGATCTGACAACGTTATCCGGCTTTACGGAAGCGGTGACAGCGCAGTTTAAGCTTATTAACAAACATGGAAAACTGGAAATAAGTGCTATTTAAACAGGAAGAGAGATGAAACAGAATATATTAAAAATACATCCTGCCGATAATGTACTGGTAGCATTGACCGATCTACAGGCCGGCGAGCAGGTTACTTACAAAGGTGAAAGTTATACAGTAAAGGAACCAGTACCGGCTAAACATAAGTTTGCCATTGTGGAAATCCCTGAAGGGGGCGAGATCATCATGTATGGGGTATTGGTAGGTAAGGCTCAAAGTCCGATAGCGGTTGGCGGTTTGCTTAGTACTGCCAATGTAAAACACGCGGCAAACAGCTTTTTAACAGGCCAAAGCCATACCGATTGGCACAAGCCGGATATTAGTAAATGGGAAGGCAAAACATTTAACGGCTATCACCGGGGCGATGGCAGCGTAGGCACCGCAAATTACTGGCTGGTTGTGCCGATGGTGTTTTGCGAAAATCGTAACATTGAAGTATTGCAGGAAGCTTTGGTTAAACCTTTAGGCTATGGCCGAAAAAAAACATACGAGATCAAGGCACAGGAGTTGATTGGCAAAATAAAGGCGGGGGCAGAGATAGATGAGGTTTTATATACTGAAATAGGCAGTGATACCGCGCAAAGCGCAGGCAACAAGGTTTTCCCTAACGTTGACGGCATTAAGTTTTTAACGCATACAGGTGGTTGCGGCGGTACCCGTCAGGACTCGACTGCGCTTTGCGGTTTGCTGGCTGGTTACATTACGCATCCGAATGTAGCCGGAGCAACGGTTTTGAGCTTAGGCTGTCAGAATGCCGAGGTGAAAACTTTGCAGGAAGAGATCAACAAACGCTCACCACAGTTTGACAAACCCTTATATATTTTAGATCAACAGAAAACGGGCAAGGAGGCCGATTTGATGGAACTGGCGATCAGGCAAACACTTGCTGGCTTGATGCAGGCCAATCAGTATACCCGTAAACCGGCTGCTTTAAGTAAGCTGACCATTGGGTTGGAGTGCGGCGGTTCAGATGGCTTCTCGGGCATTTCGGCAAACCCAGCTATCGGTTACACTTCGGATCTACTGGTAGCTTTGGGTGGTTCCGTTATTTTGGCCGAGTTTCCGGAACTATGTGGCGTGGAGCAAAACCTTATTGACCGTTGCCTGGATAAAACCAAGGCCGAACGCTTTGCCGACCTGGTACGTACTTATAGTCAACGCGCAGAGGAATCCGGTTCAGGCTTTTACATGAACCCATCGCCGGGCAATATTAAAGATGGTTTGATCACCGATGCTATCAAATCTGCCGGGGCGGCTAAAAAAGGAGGTACATCGCCGGTGGCCGATGTGTTAGATTATCCCGAAAAAGTAACACAACCGGGTCTTAACCTGCTGTGTACACCAGGCAATGACGTTGAATCAACCAGCGCCGAAGTTGGCTCAGGTGCCAACATCGTACTGTTTACCACGGGCCTGGGGACACCTACCGGTAACCCGATAGCGCCGGTTGTAAAAATTGCAACCAACACCGCGTTATTTAACCGTATGAACGATATTATCGACATCAACACCGGTACTATTGTGGAGGGTGATGAAACCATTGAACAAGCAGGAGAACGCATTTTGGACTATGTTGTAAAAGTGGCGAGCGGAGAAATTGAAGTCCACGCGGTACGTCACGGACAGGATGATTTTATCCCGTGGAAAAGAGGAGTTTCGCTTTAAATTGCATATTTACTTTTTCCACCCGTGTGCGTGTCCCCACAAACACCCATAGAAAGGTGTTGAGGGGTATGTGGAATGAAGAGAGTTAGAAGGAAGAAATAGCCAAAATAAAAAGCACCAAGTTTCCGTGAGGACACGGAAACAGGAGAGAAATATGACGAAAAACTGATGAAAATACTAACCTGTACCACACCCGGTCAGCTGGAATACGGCAATGCCGATATGCCGCAATTAAAACCGGGTTATTCGTTGCTCAAAATAAAACGCATAGGCATTTGCGGTACCGATTTGCACGCTTTTGAAGGGACACAACCTTTTTTTAGCTACCCACGAATTTTAGGCCACGAGCTTGCAGCCGAGCTGGTTGAAGCCGGCGATGCCCAAGGTTTTGGAATGGGTGAATCTGTTACTTTTATTCCGTATTTCAATTGTGGGCATTGTATTGCCTGCCGCTCCGGTAAACCAAACTGCTGTGTAAATATCCGGGTTTGCGGTGTACATACCGATGGTGGCATGGCCGAATACCTGCAGGTTCCATCGCATTTACTGGTTCATGGCGAGGGATTGAGTTTTGATGAACTGGCATTGGTTGAACCGCTGGCAATAGGCACTCATGGCGTGAGACGTGCCGACGTAAAACCGTCCGAGTTCGTATTGGTTATCGGTGCAGGTCCAATAGGCTTAGGTATTATCGAATTTGCCCGAATTGCCGGTGCAAAGGTCATAGCTGCCGACGTAAATGAACAACGCCTTAACTTTTGCCGTGAAAACCTGAAAGTCGATTATACCATCAACGTAAAGAACGAAGATGTAGCCGAACGCCTGAAAGAGATCACCAATGGCGAGATGCCTACGGTGATTATCGATGCAACCGGCAATCAAAGAGCTATAAACGGGGCATTCCTGTACCTGGCGCATGGCGGCAGGTACGTGCTGGTTGGCTTGCAGCGCGACGAGATCATTGTAAGTCACCCCGAATTTCATAAGCGAGAATCTACCTTAATGAGCAGCCGTAACGCCACCCGCGAGGATTTTGAGCATGTGATTCGTTCCATGAAAAGCGGACTGGTAAACCCGCAAACGTATATCACCCACCGGGTGACTTTCGATGAAGTAAAAGATCAGTTTGAAAGCTGGCTTAACCCCGCCAACGGAGTTATAAAAGCAATTGTGGAGGTATAAGTGATAATGAAAAGGGCGTTTTTGATCGGCTTGTTTTTTTGCATTGTGGTAAATGCTTTCGCACAGCAAAAGCATGTGCTGAGTTTTGAAAAGCTAAAAACCTACGTAAACGGTTTTAATAAAATAGATACCGAAACGGTAAAGAATTACATTACCAATGACCATGCCTACGAATGGCTTGTCAAAAATGTTCCTTTGTTTGAATGTCCCGATTCGGCAATTCAGAAGATCTATTATTACCGCTGGTGGACGTTCAGGAAACACCTCAAACAAACGCCCGACGGCTTTATTTTTACCGAATTCATAACCCCGGTAAGTTTTACGGGCGTTTATAATAGTTCAAGCAGCGCTCTCGGTCACCAGGTTTATGAGGGGCGCTGGCTGCATGATCTGCAATATATCGATCAGTATATTAACTTTTGGCTTTATATCGATCCTAAGCAAAAGAAACCGCACCTCCACGCTTTCAGCAGCTGGATTGATGACGCGGTTTATAATTACTACCTCGTAAACCCTAACAAAAAGTTTATTGCGCAGGCGTTGCCTTTGCTCAATGCCGATTACCATGTGTGGGAAACAGAAAAGCAGCTGCCTTCAAAACTGTTCTGGCAGTTTGATGTGCGCGATGCCATGGAGGAAAGTATCAGCGGGGGACGCAAGGTCAAAAACATCCGGCCTACTATTAACAGCTATATGTATGGTAATGCGGTAGCCCTGTCAAAAATGGCAGCGTTAACCGGCAATGATTCACTGAAAACAAAATATGCACAAAAAGCTATCAACCTGAAAAAGCTGGTGCAGGACAGTCTCTGGAACGATAGCGCTTCCTTCTTTGAAGTGCGCAAACCCGACGGGCATTTTGCCGGTGCTCGTGAGGAACTGGGCTTTATCCCCTGGTATTTTAACCTGCCCGATGATAAGCCGGTATATGCCAAACAATGGGATCAGTTGATAAATCCCAAAAGTTTCAACGCGCCATGGGGCATTACCACTGCCGAACGCAGGCACCCACTGTTCCGCACCCACGGTACCGGGCATGGTTGCGAATGGGATGGAGCGGTGTGGCCATTTGCCACCACGCAAACCTTAAAAGGACTGGCCAATCTGCTTACCGCGTATCAAAATAAAGGCACTATGACGCCGGGTGTTTTTTATAATGAACTGCATAAATATGCCCTTTCACACATTAAGCGGGGACAGCCTTATTTGGGTGAATACCAGGACGAAAAAACAGGCTATTGGCTTAAAGGTGATAACCCGAGGAGCAGCTATTATAATCATTCCGGCTTTTGTGATTTGATTATCAGCGATCTTGTGGGTTTAAAACCCCGCGAAGATAATATTTTGGAGATCTTCCCGCTGGTTCCTCAAAACCAATGGAAATGGTTTGCATTGGATAATGTACTTTATCACGGGCACACTATCAGCGTGGTTTGGGATAAAACAGGCACAAAATATCACAAGGGCAAGGGGTTCATCATTTATGCCGACGGTAAGGTGATATCCAGGAGTGTACAATTAAAACATGTACTGGTAAAGCTCCCGGCTTAATCCTGACTCATTTTCTCTCTTTTATTGGCTTTGCTGGCTTAAATGATGATAATATCGTATAGTAGATAGAGAAAATATCAGATGAAATTACAGCAGCGTACTGATATTTTTGAATACTATACGACCAATTAAGTTCACAACCAAAGGTATCGTTTGAGATACTGAAGCCTTCGTTTTAAAAAAACGGGCTTTGGTAAGCCTGTTTAATACGAATGAAAATGAAGATGTCCAATCGTTATCTCCTGCTGTTATTCGCGCTGATCTTTTCTTTTCATTCAAGCTTACACGCGCAAAAACCTTCAAAAAAAATCACCATTATTACCTTGCCTAAACATCACGCAAGGATAAGTTATGGTGTGCAAAAACTAACGATTGCCTTGCAGCACGCAGGCTATTTGGTTGCAGAGCAATCCTATAAAGGCACACTCCCTTCAGGCAATGCAATCATTATCGGTTTACTTACTGATGCACCTATTGAGAAATTAATCGGTTCTGCAGTCAATCGTCCCGGCAAAGAGGGCTTTATCATCAGTGATCAGGGACTTAAAAATAAACTGCTGATAGGCGGTGCCGATAATTCCGGCGCGCTTTACGGCTGCCTTGAACTGGCCGATCAGATCGCACTGAATAGAAAGCTGCCTGTAAATATTAATATGCATGACCAGCCTGAAATGGTTTTGCGGGGTGCGTGCGTGGGCGTACAGAAGCCTGCCTTGTTACCCGGTCGCGGTACTTATGAGTATCCTTATACACCGCAAAACTTTCCCTGGTTTTATGATAAAGCCCTATGGATACGCTACCTGGATTCGTTGGCCCAAAACCGCATGAATTCATTGTATCTGTGGAATGGCCACCCGTTTGCATCATTAGTGAGGGTAAAAGAATATCCTTACGCTGTTGAGGTTGATGATGCTACCTTCAAAAAAAACGAAGAGATCTACAGTTTTTTGGCGGATGAAGCTGATAAACGGGGCATCTGGCTTATCCAGGGCTTTTATAATATCATTGTATCCAAACCCTTCGCCGAAAAAAATAACCTGAAAACGCAGGACAGGAACCGGCACATCGTACCCGTAATTGCCGATTATACCCGTAAATCTATCGTTGCATTTGTACAAAAATACCCACATGTAGGTTTATTGGTTACGCTGGGCGAAGCCATGGAAGGCGTTGGCCAGGATGATATTGATTGGTTCACGCAAACTATTATTCCGGGAGTGAAGGATGGCTTAAAAGCTTTAGGCCGCACGGATGAACCGCCGATTGTACTCCGCGCACATGACAGTGACGCGCCGGCGGTAATGAAATATGCCAAACCCTTGTATCACAATTTGTATACCATGGCCAAATACAACGGCGAAGCCCTCACCACCTATGAGCCACATGGCCCATGGGCCGATCTGCACCGCACCTTGAGTAATATCGGTACCGTGCAGATAGAAAATGTACATATCCTCGCCAACCTGGAGCCATTCCGATATGGCTCAGCCGATTTTATACAGAAATGCGTGCAGGCCATGCATACAGTTTACGGCGCAAATGCCCTGCATTTATATCCGCAGGCATCCTACTGGGACTGGCCTTACACGGCTGATAATACCGGAGGCAAGCGTTTGTTGCAGTTAGATAGGGATTGGATCTGGTACAAGGCATGGTCGCGCTATGCCTGGGACAGCAAGAGGGACAGGGCAGGGGAAATTCGTTACTGGGCAAGGCAACTGGGCAATAAATATGGATGTGACCAAGCCGGCGGCGAGGCCATTTTAAAAGCTTATGAACAATCGGGCAATATCTCGCCCGAATTGTTGCGCCGTTTCGGTATTACTGACGGTAACCGCCAAACCATGACTTTAGGAATGCTGATGAGCCAGTTGGTCAATCCCGAAAAGTTTGGCTTGTTTTCTTTACTGTATAATTCGGAAGGCCCTGTTGGTGAAATGATGAGCGAGTATGCCGAAAAGGAGTGGAGACACCAACCTCACACCGGCGAAACACCGGTTAAGGTTATCGATAGTGTAATACAGCAAGGGCAAAAAGCGGTCGAGGCTATCGACAAAGCCTTTCCCCGGGTAAGTAAAGATAAAGCTGAATTTACCCGTTTAAAGAACGATATATACTGCTATAACGCGATGGCCAAAAGTTATGCTTACAAGGCAAAGGCAGCCTTATGGGTACTGCGCTATAAATATTCGGACAGCGTTGCCGACCTGGAAAAGGCACTGCCCGAGCTGCAAACCAGTTTGGATTACTATAAACAACTGGTTAAACTAACCGAAAATACTTACCTGTACGCCAACAGCATGCAAACTAAACAGCGCAAAATCCCGGTTGGCGGTAATGATGCAAAAATGAAAACCTGGGTTGAGTTGTTGCCGGTTTACCAAAAAGAACTGGACAATTTTAAACGCAATATCGATTCGCTAAAATCGCCGCAAATCCAGCAAAAGCAAAAAGAGGTTACCGTTTTGAAAGATGCGCCTGTACAATTTGAAAATAGTGGCAGTGGTAGTAGCAGTTATCAGGTAAACGTAGGTGAAGCGATTTACACCGATACATCTGCCCTGATAAAAAATATAGCCAAAGAATTGGCAGGTTTAAAAGGTATCAAGTTATCCAGGGCGGATCAGCAGAAGAACGGAACGACGATCAGTTTTAAAAGCGATAAGCCAGTAAAAGTACTGGTTGGCTTTTTTAATAGCAAAATGCCCCAATACCTGTCCGAGCCGCAACTGGAAACAGATGCCAGCGCCAATGATTACGGCCAGGCCGATATCAAGATTGCCAATGCTATTCAAGTTGATGGCTTACCGCCTGTAAATATTCATACTTATACATTTAAAGCGGGGGCAAACACCCTTACCTTAGGCAGGGGTGCGGCGCTTGTGTTGGGGATTATTGATGCAGATGCCAATATACCGGTTTACGATGCAGGCTTAAGCAACGAAGGAAATATTAAAGACTTACGCTGGCTTTTTAATTGATATGGTGAACAGCAGGAAGAGTTTATTTATTGTGATATTCATGTTTGGAGTTGTGCAGGCATTTAGCCAGTCGCAGCCCCTGAAGCTTTGGTATAAACAGCCCGCCCAAAAGTGGACTGATGCCTTACCCATCGGGAATGGCCGGATAGGAGGCATGATCTACGGCGGCGTTACCGAAGACCATATCCAATACAACGAACAAACCCTGTGGACAGGCGGTCCCCGCGATTACAACCGTAAAGGTGCTGTGAAATATTTGGAGCCTATCCGCAAGCTGCTTGCTGAAGGCAAACAGGTCGAAGCGGAGGCATTGGCGCAGCAGCATTTTATGGGGATGAAAAGCAATGAAGCCACTTATGCCGCTGATTCGGCTAAGTGGGTTAGTATGATGTTTGCTATGTATGGTCCACAGGATGAGATGATGCGTGATGATAGCTGGAAAACCATCACACTACCTACAGAACAGGGTTGGGAAGCTCAACCCGGATTTGAGGGTGTAGATGGTGCAGTTTGGTTCATTAAGCATTTTAATATTCCTGCCGGGTGGAAGGGGAAAAACTTAGTAATTAGCTTAGGCAGGATACGTGACATAGACCGAACCTGGCTTAACGGAGATTACATTGGCACTACTTCGGGTAATGGTTATAGAAAATACATCATCCCTGCTAATAAATTATTTGTTGGCGATAATAAACTTGCCATACAGGTAATCAATTTTTACGATAAGGGTGGCTTTACAAGTAACGCCAAAACTTTATCAGTTTATCCTGAAGGACGTGAAAGCGATGCGATTAGTCTTGCAGGTCAATGGAAATATTTTATACAGGATGATAACCCGCCTGCATACCCCCGTTACAACGCCGATTATCAGCCATTTGCCGATCTGTACCTGCAATTTCCAAAACAGGAGGTAACGGACTATAAACGCGATCTCGATCTTACCAATGCCACGGCTCATGTAAGCTACAAAGCCGATGGCGTTACCTACACCCGTGAATATTTAAGCAGTGCACCCGATCAGGTTATGGCTGTGCATCTGACGGCGGACAAACCCGGTAAAATTACCCTGAATGCGTTGTTGGGCAGCTTGCATAAAAACTATGTCACCCGTAAAGTTGATGATCATACACTTGCCCTGTCGTTGAAAGTAAAAGGCGGCGTTTTACGTGGTGTAAGCTATCTGTACGTGCAGGCAAATGGCGGTAAGGTTGTGGTTGGCCCGAAAAATATAGCCGTTAGAGGAGCTAACGAAGCAACTTTTTATCTTACAGCGGCAACTAATTTTAAAAACTATCGTGATGTTTCGGGCAATCCGGAGGCTATCTGCAGAAAACAGATCGCCACTATAACCCATAAGAATTATGGGGGTATCAAAGCGGCCCATGTCAAGGATTATCAAAGGTATTTCAATACGTTTTCCGTTGATTTAGGTAAAGGAGAAAATGCTGATCTGCCAACTGATGAGCGGATCCTGAAGTTTGGACAATTGCCTGACCCTTCTTTTATCAGCTTATATATGCAGTATGGCCGGTATCTGTTGATCTCGTCTTCAAGACCCGGTAATGGCCCGGCGAATTTACAGGGTTTGTGGAATAACCTGATTACGCCGCCGTGGGGCAGCAAGTTCACCACCAATATCAATCTCCAAATGAATTACTGGCCTGCCGAACTGCTTAATTTATCGGCTTGCAGCGAGCCGTTTTTTAGCATAGTTGATGATCTCGTTAAAACTGGTCATGAAACCGCTGTTGAACATTACGGTGCACCGGGTTGGGTATTGCACCACAACACCGATTTATGGCGAGGGACTGCGCCGGTTAATGCTTCCAATCATGGCATCTGGGTGAGCGGCGCGGCCTGGCTTTGCCACCAGTTATGGGAACATTATTTGTATACCGGCGATAAGGGCTTTCTGCAAAATCGGGCATATCCCGAAATGAAAGGAGCTGCCGAATTTTTTGTACACTTCTTAGTGAAAGATCCTAAAACAGGCTACCTCATCAGCACACCATCCAACTCGCCGGAGCATGGCGGTTTGGTCGCGGGGCCGACAATGGATCACCAGATCATTCGCGATCTGTTTAAAAACTGTATTGAAGCCGCCAGAATATTAAACATTGATAAAGCTTTTGCCGATACGCTAAAACTCAAATACAGCCAGATAGCACCCAATAAAATTGGCAAATACGGTCAGCTGCAGGAGTGGCTGGAAGATAAGGACGATACTACCGATACCCACCGGCATGTTTCGCATATGTGGGGTGTTTATCCCGGTACGGATATCACCTTTAAAACTCCTGAATTGCTGAAAGCTGCCGAACATTCCATGAAATATCGGGGCGATGAAGGCACAGGCTGGAGCATTGCCTGGAAGGTAAATATCTGGGCGCGCATGCACCAGGGTGATCACGCTTACCTGATGCTGACTAAATTATTGTCGCCAGCAGATGTAAGTTCGGGGAAGGAGAAGGGCGGGGTTTACCACAACCTGTTCGATGCGCACCCGCCGTTTCAGATCGATGGCAATTTTGGCGGCGCGGCTGGTTTAGCTGAAATGCTTTTACAAAGTCAGGGTGATGCTATTGAGTTACTGCCCGCTTTACCAACTGCGTTGCCAAAGGGAAATATCAAAGGTATCTGTGCAAGAGGTGGTTTTGTGCTGGATTTTGAATGGCAAAATGGACGGTTGGAAAACCTGCAGGTGCTTTCAAAACTTGGTAATCCCTGCCGTTTAAATTATGCCGGTAAAACGGTCAATCTCGATACTCAAAAAGGTAAGATTTATCGCTTTGATGCGTATTTGAAGCAATTGTAAAATGCGGGTAACAGAGACATTTAATGAGCAAAATGGCAGGCTGATTTATCGGTTGGCATTTTTGTTTTTTATGACACTGTTAGGCTTTAATTTATCTACAGTCAACGCTCAGCAGAATATCCGCAGAGAAATCTCATTAAATGCTAATTGGAAAAGCATTGCTGATGATTATAACTCCAAAGCGCACAACGGTTTTGAACAGCAAAGTTTTAACGATGCTAAATGGCAAGCAGTAAACGTACCCCATAACTGGGATACGTATGAGGGCTATCGCCGGCTGAAACATGGCAACAGGCACGGCACCGCATGGTATTGTAAAACATTCGCGCTTGAAAAAAAACAAAATGATAAACGCTATTTTCTGTGGTTTGAAGGCGTCGGCTCTTATGCAACAGTTTGGCTTAACGGTAAGCAAGTTGGCTATCATGCCGGTGGCCGCACTTCATTTACTCTTGATGTAACGGATGCTGTTAAAGCAGGCAAGCAAAACCTGCTGTGTGTTAAAGCAGATCATCCCTCTTTTATCAAAGATTTGCCTTGGGTTTGTGGCGGTTGTTCTGATGATCCTGGTTTTTCAGAGGGCTCGCAGCCAATGGGGATTTTTAGGCCGGTACATTTGATAGTTACCAAGGACGTGAGGATTGAGCCTTTCGGCGTACACATCTGGAATGATACTACCGTTCGCGAAAAATTGGCAACGCTTAATCTTGAAACTGAAGTTAAAAACTATGGAGCCAAGCCATCTACTATAGTTGTCACAAATAGTTTGGTCAACGCCGGTGGTAAAACTATCACGCAAGCTAAAACAATTAAAACACTAAACGCCGGAGAGACTAATGTAATAGCTCAACAATTTGCCGATGTTAAAAATGTGCATTTATGGTCGCTGGAAGAACCTTATTTGTATCAGGTAACTACAGAGGTTTGGGCCGATGGGAAATTGATCGACAAAATGCAAACGCCTTATGGTATCCACTGGATCAGCTGGCCTATTGGCAGGAACAACGATAATCGTTTTTACCTCAACGGAAAACCTGTTTTTATCAATGGCATTGCCGAATATGAACACCTGATGGGGAAAAGCCATGCTTTTAGCGATCAGGAAATCAAGGCTCGGGTAATGCAGGTAAAAGCTGCCGGTTTTAACGCTTTCAGGGATGCACATCAGCCCCATAATTTAGCTTATCAGCAATATTGGGATAAGCTTGGCATATTATGGTGGCCGCAGTATTCGGCACATATCTGGTATGATTCACCCGCGTTCAGGGCCAATTACAAGGCTTTACTGGTTGATTGGGTAAAGGAACGCCGCAATAGTCCCTCGGTTATTCTTTGGGGCTTGCAAAACGAAAGTAAATTGCCCGCCGATTTTGCCCACGAGTGCAGTGAGATCATCCGAAAACTTGATCCTACGGCTTCATCGCAACGCAAAATAACCACCTGTAACGGCGGCGAAGGTACCGATTGGGATGTGCCTCAAAACTGGACGGGCACCTACGGTGGTAATCCGCTAACATATGGCGATGACTTGAAAAAACAGATCCTGGTTGGCGAATACGGCGCCTGGCGAAGCCTCGGCTTACACACCGAAGGCCCTTTTAATGCAAACGGCCCGTTAAGTGAAGATCGCATGACCCAGCTCATGGAAACCAAAGTCCACCTGGCCGAATCCGTAAAAGCTCAGGTTGCCGGGCATTTTCAATGGCTGCTGTATTCACACGAAAATCCCGGCCGTACACAGGGCGGCGAAGGTCAGCGTGAGCTCGACAGGGTTGGCCCTGTCAATTACAAAGGGCTGTTTACACCCTGGGGGCAACCCACCGATGCTTTTTACATGTACAGGGCAAATTATGCACCAAAGGATAAGGAACCAATGGTATACATCGTATCGCATACCTGGCCAAACCGCTGGATAACTCCGGGAAAAAAAGATAGCATTATCGTTTATTCCAATTGCGATGAGGTGGAGCTTTTTAATGATCTCAACCATGAATCTTTAGGTAAAAGAAAGCGCCAGGGTATTGGCACACACTTTCAATGGGATGACGCGAATATTAAATACAATGTGTTATATGCAGTGGGATATATAAATGGTAAACCAGTAACGCATGATGAGATCATGCTGAACCATTTGCCGTCGGCGCCACATTTACCAAGGGAGGATCCTGCCATTCTGAAGCCACAAGCCGGTTACAATTATTTATATCGGCTCAATTGCGGCGGCCCTGATTATACCGACAGTTACGGCAATAAATGGACGGCCGACAGGCATCAGGGCAATAAACAACAGCCCGGCTCCATATCATGGACGGATGATTATCCCGGTATGCCATCCTTCTTCGCCAGCCAGCAACGCACTTTTGACAGGATTGGCGGAACGGCAGATGGTGAACTGTTCCAGACGTTCAGGTATGGTTTAGATAAGCTGAAATTCAATTTCCCGGTACCCGATGGAGATTACCGCATCGAACTGTATTTTACCGAGCCCTGGTATGGTACGGGTGGTGGAATGGATTGCTCCGGCTGGCGTTTGTTTGATGTAGCCGTGAATGATAAAACTATGCTTTATGATCTCGATATCTGGAAAGAAGCCGGGTATGCGAAGGCGCTTAAAAAAAGTATTAACGCACATGTTACTGGCAGGATGCTAACTTTATCTTTTCCAAATGCCGCTGCCGGCGAAGCTATCATCTCTGCTATTGCTATCAGTACTTTAAACAAACAAATTAAACCTCACCAGGCGGGTTCCGGAATAATTGGTCAATTGCAGGGCAATAATAAATGGACAGTAAAAAGCTGGATGGATATCGGCCAAAAACAGTATACCGATGCCGGGATAATCTTCAATGATTTGCCGCCCATATTTTACGGTGCCAATTGGATCAGCCCCACCCAACCCTTCCCGGAAGGGAGGGCTTTAAAAGTCTCGCTTACCGGGGGAGATTTAGAGGGGGCTTTTACCTTAAATGCTAATGCGGACGTTTATGTAGCGATGGATGTACCCGCATCTCAAAGACCAGCCTGGCTCTCAGATTATGAAAACACCGGCTTATTTGTAAAAACTGACGCTGATGGCGGGCATCCATTACCTGTTTACAGGAAACGTTTCAAAAAAGCTGATGTAGTCACTTTAGGTGAAAATAAGGGTAAGTTCATGTATACTGTAGTGGTACTGCCTGTTACTTCGCTGCAACCGGCAACGGACCTTCGCAAAACCGTGAGCTATAAGGCCGAGACTGCTGAATTAAAGGGCGACGGCTTAAGGCCCGACACCCTGAACGGAAAAAAAGTAGTTAAATTTAGCAGCGGAGCAGGTGGCAGTGTGGCATTCGCGATAACCCCGGGTGTTGCCGATCTGTACGCTTTGCGCATCAAATATTATAACCAAACCAACGAAATTTTCACGGCAAAAATGCAGTTACTGGCTGCCGATGGTACGCTGATGAAGGAGGAAGAACTAAGTTTTAAACCGGTCGCTAAAAATAAATCGGGCACGGTTGCAACTAACACGGGCACAAGTATCAACGCGGGTAATTATAAACTGGTAATCACGGGCATTAAAGCTGATGGTTTGGCTGTTTCGGGCATCGAAATGCAATAAATATTAAAATGAAAAGAAAGATCTGCCTGTTGTTTCTGCTGCTTCCTTTCGGCGCTTTTGCTCAAAGCCCGAAGGTGCTTAACCTGCAATGCGAGTACAAAACAAACCCGCTGGGTATTGAATCGCTCAAGCCAAAACTCAGTTGGCAAATGCAAAGCGATGCCCGCAATGTAATGCAAAGGGCTTACCGGGTTTTGGTAGCTGATGACGCAACTCAGCTTACAAATGACAACGCCGATATTTGGGATTCGGGCAAAGTGCCCTCAAGTTCCTCGTTGCAAATATCCTGCAATAGTAAGCCAATGCAGGCTGCCAAAACTTATTACTGGAAGGTAATGGTTTGGGATAATCATGGCAAAGCATCTGCATGGAGCAGTACCGCCAGCTGGCAAATGGGTTTGCTCACAAAGGCCGACTGGCATGGCGCAGATTGGATAGCCTATGATAAATTGCCCGATTCATCGGCCATTGTGCCATTTTATCATGGCAAGGGACCTAAAAAACTGGGTGCTGCTAATGATGTTTTGCCTTTGATGCGCAAAGCCTTTAATGTGGAAGGCAAGCTAAAAAAAGCCACGCTTTATTTATGCGGATTAGGACATTTTGAATTAAGCCTGAACGGTAAAAAAGTGGGCGATCATTTTCTTGATCCCGGATGGACAAAATATGATAAGCAGGCATTGTATGTGCCTTTTGATGTAACCAGTCAACTCATTGCCGGTAAGAATACCCTTGGCGTAATGCTGGGCAACGGGTTTTATTATATCCCACGTGACAGGCGTTACCGCAAGCTAACCGGTGCTTTCGGCTATCCTAAAATGATTTGCCGTTTAATGCTGGAGTATGATAATGGTAAAGTTGACAATGTGGTAAGTGATGGCTCCTGGAAAACTGCTCCTTCACCGGTTACTTTTAGTAGTATTTATGGGGGCGAGGATTATAATGCCAACCTCGAACAACCCGATTGGGATACCAATAATTTTGACGATTCAAAATGGCGAAGTGTGGTTAAGGTAGATGGCGTGCCGCAGTTAAACGCGCAAATGGCCGAACCTTTGAAAATCATGCAGGAGTTGAAGCCACAAAATAAAAAGCAACTCGCTAACGGTGCATGGATCTACGATCTTGGTCAAAATTTTTCGGGGATCCCTGAAATTAGCGTTAGGGGTAAAAAGGGCGATACGGTGAGGATTGTCCCGGCTGAACTCGTGAATGAAGATGGCAGCGTAAATCAAAAGGCCTCCGGCAGTCCACATTATTATAACTACGTTTTAAAGGGCGATGGGCTTGAAACGTGGCACCCGCTATTTACCTATTATGGGTTCCGGTATTTTCAGGTTCAGGGCGCTGTTCCTCAAAATGAAGCTAACAATCAGCAATTGCCCATAATTGTTGGCATCAAAGGCTTGCACACCCGTAACGCCGCTGAAACTGTGGGTAGTTTCACCTGCTCAAACCAACTGTTCAATAAAACTTTTAAGCTGATTGACTGGGCCATGAAAAGCAATATGGCCAGCGTATTTACCGATTGCCCTCACCGCGAAAAGCTGGGCTGGCTGGAAGAAGCGCATTTGGTTGGCAGTTCCCTGCATTACAATTATGACATAGTAGGTTTGGCGCGCAAGTGTATCAATGATATGCGTATCTCGCAAACCGAAGACGGGCTGATCCCCGAGATCTCGCCCGAGTACGTGATGTTTGACGAACCTTTCCGCGATTCGCCGGAGTGGGGGAGCAACGCGGTGATCCTGCCCTGGTATGTGTATCAATGGTATGGCGATAAAGAGGTGCTTGCCCAAAACTATGACATGATCAAACGGTACCTCGCCTACCTGGATAAAAAATCTCAAAAACATTTACTGTACCAGGGCCTGGGCGATTGGTATGACCTCGGCCCGAACCCTCCCGGCGTTTCGCAGCTAACGCCGCAGGGTATTACAGCTACTTCGCTGTATTATTATGATCTGGATCTCGCCGGTAAAATAGCAACCCTGCTCGGCAAAACTGATGATGCCGCATCATACAAAAAACTGGCTGCCGAAGTTAAACAGACTTACAATCAAAAGTTTTTTAATGCCGACACCAAACAATACGGCACAGGCAGTCAGGCTGCTAATGCTATGTCTGTTTATGCTGAACTGGTTGAACCGCAATACAAAAAGGCGGTTGTAAATAACATTGTAAAAGACATCCGCGATCGTGGCAATGCACTTACCGCCGGTGATATTGGTTACCGTTACCTGCTGCGTGTGTTGGATGATGAAGGCCGGTCGGATGTGATCTATGATATGAATAGTCGTGCCGATGTGCCGGGCTATGGTTACCAGCTTGCCCATGGTGCTACAGCCTTAACCGAATCATGGGCTGCACTTACTTCGGTATCTAATAATCATTTTATGTTAGGGCATTTGATGGAATGGTTTTACCGTGGTTTGGCCGGAATCCGACCTGCGGATGATGCTATCGCATTTAATAAAATCGAGATCCGGCCCGAAACTGTGGGTGATGTTACCTGGGCTAAGGCCAATTACAAATCGCCGTATGGCAGCATCATTAGCAGCTGGAAAAAGGAAAAAGGACAGTTTAAATTGGAGGTGAGCATTCCCGCAAATACTATGGCAAGCATTTATCTGCCTGCTAAAAATACTGCTGTAATTATGGTGGATGGGCAAAATATCAAAGCAAGGCACGATCTTAAGTTCGTCGGTTATCACGATGGAAAAGCGGAAATAAAAGCCGGTTCGGGTAATTATACATTCATTGCCAAATAATATTAAATCAACATGAAAAGCATTTTTAAACCCTTTACACTTTTCATTTGCGTTTTTTTACTGCTGAAGGCACACGCACAGGAGGTGCCCGAAAAGGTGATGAAAAGCATTTACAAACAGGTAAAAACACCTCATAAATATGGCCTGGTAATAGCGCCCGAAGATAATAGTCAAAAAGCCGACTGCCCTACGGTTTTTCGTCAGGACGATAGCTGGTATATGAGTTATATTATTTTTAACGGCCGAGGTTATGAAACCTGGCTGGCCGATAGTAAGGACCTGCTGCACTGGAAAACCCGCGGCCGCATCCTCTCGTTCTCTGACGATACCACCCGGTGGGACAATAACCAAAAAGCAGGCTATGTAGGCCTGCAGGATTATAAATGGGGCGGAAGTTATAAGCTGCAACAATATAACGGCAAATATTGGTTATCGTATTTCGGGGGGCAAAGTAAGGGATATGAAAAAGGCTTATTGTCAATAAGCGTAGCTTCTACTGATAAGAATCCGGGTACGGTGCATGAATGGCGGGGATTAGATCATCCTGTGCTGTCAAGCATCGATAAAGATGTAAGCTGGTGGGATAACCATACCCAATATAAGCAAACCTTGGTTTGGGATAAAAAGAAGCTGACCGGTCACCCTTTCATTATGTATTATAATGCCAATGGCGACAGCGTAAATAAAAAGCGTGGTGCCGAGCGGATTGGTATGGCTGTATCTGACGATATGCTGCACTGGCAACGTTTTGGAAAAGACCCGGTGCTTAACCACGGCGATGGCATTACCGGCGATCCCTACATCCAGCAGATAGGAAATGTGTATGTCATGTTCTATTTCGGTGCCTTTTGGAAAACCGGTGACCCGGGTGTGTTTAACCGCTTTGCTTGCTCGTATGATCTGGTACACTGGACAGATTGGACAGGCGAAAAGCTTATTCAGTCATCCGAACCTTATGATAATATGTTTGCCCATAAATCATGCGTTGTGAAGTATAAAGGCGTGGTTTACCATTTTTATTGTGCCGTAAACAAAGCTGATCAGCGGGGCATAGCTGTGGCTACCTCAAAAGATCTGGGTAAAAGCGAATTGAACTTTGTTGCCCCTCCTGTTAAGAAAAGCAAATCAAAATGAGGCTCTGTTATCTATATGCACTGTTTTTAATGTTTTTCGTGGTTGATTTTGCATCTGCTCAAAACGCACGCAAAACAGAAAATTTCAATACCGGCTGGAAGTTTTTCTTGGGCGATGATACTACTGCCAAACAAGCAAAATATGACGACAGTCGCTGGCGTAAACTTGATCTTCCGCATGATTGGAGTATTGAAGGGAAATTCGACGGTAAAAACCCAACTACCCAAGCCGAAGGCGGTTTGCCTGCTGGTACAGGCTGGTACCGCAAAAACTTTGTGATCCCTGCATCGTCAAAAAGCAAAAACGTTTTTATTGATTTTGACGGCGTTTACCACAACAGCGAAGTTTGGATCAACGGGCATTATTTAGGTAAAAGGCCCAATGGTTATATTTCGTTCAGGTATGATTTAACGCCTTATCTCAAGTTTGGAGCGCGGCAAAATGTGATCGCGGTTAGGGTAGATAACAGCGATCAGCCTAATTCACGCTGGTATACAGGTTCGGGCATTTACCGCAATGTATGGTTAACTACTACGAATAAAACCTATCTGCCGCAATGGTCGTCATTTATAACTACGCCGCAGGTTGGTCAGCAAAATGCGACGATAAATATCCGTACGGTTTTACCTGGTTCTGTTAATCGCGAATTGAAACTCAAAGCTTCTATTTTGGATGCTAAGGGTGAGGTTGTCGGCGCTACAGTGAGCGCTGTAAAAGATACTGTAATACAGCAGGGTATCCAGTTAAACAATCCTCAATTGTGGTCGGTGAATCATCCGTGCCTGTACAAAGTGAAATTGCAATTGATAGCTGCTGATCAGGTTATTGATGATTATACCACAACTATAGGTGTTCGCTATTTTAGCTTTGATGCTGATAAAGGCTTTAGTCTGAACGGCGTATCGATGAAAATTCTTGGCGTTTGCCTGCATCATGATCAGGGTGCTTTAGGTACGGCTGTTAACGTACGCGCCATTGAGCGTCAATTGCAGATCTTAAAAGATATGGGCTGTAATGCTATTCGTACCGCGCATAATCCACCAGCACCCGAATTGCTCGACCTATGCGATAAAATGGGTTTCCTGATAATGGATGAAGCCTTTGATATGTGGAAGAAGAAAAAGAGCAAACATGATTACCACGAGGATTGGGGAGAGTGGCACGTAAAAGACTTGCAAGACCAGGTTTTACGCGACCGGAACCACCCATCCATTTTTGCCTGGAGCATCGGCAACGAGATCAGGGAGCAATTTGATAGCACAGGTGTAAGCATAGGCCGCGAACTGGTAAAAATTGTAAAGCAACTGGATAGCACAAGGCCCGTTACATCAGCATTAAGCGATGCTGATCCTAAAAGGAATTTCATTTACCAGTCGGGTGCGCTCGACCTGGTTGGGCTAAACTACCACCAGGAAGTATATGCCGATTTTCAGAAAAACTATCCTGGTCAAAAAATTATCGGTACCGAAAATATGTCGGCACTGGCAACGCGCGGGCATTATGATATGCCATCGGATAGTATCAGGCGCTGGCCAAAGGATGGTAAAACGCCTTTGAAGGATGGCAATGTCGATTTTACTGTATCGGCCTACGATAATGTATCGGCTTATTGGGGCTCAACGCACGAGGAAACCTGGAAGATCATCAAGGAATATGATTTTCTTTCGGGACTTTTTGTGTGGACGGGCTTCGACTACATTGGCGAACCAACTCCATATCTGTGGCCGGCCCGCAGTTCATACTTTGGTATTGTTGATTTGGCCGGCTTCCCCAAGGATGTGTATTACATGTATCAAAGCGAGTGGACAAGCAAACCTGTTTTACATATTTTTCCGCACTGGAACTGGAAACCTGGCCAGCTGATTGACGTTTGGGCCTATTACAATAATGCTGATGAGGTAGAGGCTTTTTTAAATGGGAAATCGATTGGGGTTAAGAAAAAGAACGGTGACGACCTGCATGTAATGTGGCGTGTAAAATATGAGCCGGGAATATTGAAAGCGGTATCCCGCCGTAATGGTGAAGTAGTTATGACCACGCAGGTAGTTACAGCAGGCGCACCTTATAAAATACAGTTAAAGGCCGACAGAAGCAAAATTAAAGCCGATGGAAAAGACCTGTCATACATTACCGTATCTGTTTTGGATAAAAATAACGTTCCGGTGCCCGATGCCAATCAATTGGTTAAATTTAAAGTAACGGGGCGGGGAATCCTGAAAGCTGTTGATAATGGTTCGCAAACAGATCTGGAACCATTTGTATCCAATCAGCATCGTGTATTTAACGGTTTGGGGCTGGCTATTATTCAATCTAAATCTGTTGCAGGGGAAATTATTATTAAGGCTGCTGCCGATGGGCTACAGTCTGCCCGCTTAATTATTGAAAGCGCGCGTTAATGAGTCATTACCTTACGGAAAAGTGCGGGTTTGTGCGATTCTTCTCGTAAGAGCAGGACTGTTGCATTCTAATATATAATCGCAAGTTCAAGCGTCTTTCGCTTGAATTATGGTTCAAGTAAGTGTCCACGCTTACCTCTTTGATTATTACGCGAGCATGGACGCTCGAAAAAAGACAACACTCGGGCGTGGACGCTCGACCGTGCTTTTTTATTTTCTGTTTGATATCCTTTCCGTTGAAGATAATATCCTACAATAGCCGGCGAAAATATTACAGTAAAGACTAACACTAGTAGATTACATTTGTTATGCAATTTTAAACCATAATACTAAATTTACTGTACCACCCGATAAACGCATGAAAGTGTTGCCCGTGTTAGATTTTACCATTATAGGTATTTACCTTATTGCCATGGTGCTGGTGGGTTTTTATTTTTCGCGTAAAAATAAAAATGCAGAGCAGTTTACCGTTGCATCCGGTTTAATACCGGGCTGGGCTATCGGTTTATCTATTTATGCCACTTTTTTAAGCAGTAACACCTTTTTGGGAGTACCGGGCAAAGCCTACGGCGGCAACTGGAACGCTTTTGTATTTAGCTTATCCATGCCTTTTGCAGCCTGGATAGCGGTTAAATATTTTATACCATTTTATCGTAACACCGGCAACATATCAGCATATACACATTTTGAAAAACGCTTTGGCCCCTGGGCAAGGGTTTACGCGGTTATTTGTTTTTTGCTTACGCAGATCGCCCGTATGGGTTCTGTGTTTTTTGGCATCGCGCTGAGTTTGCAGGCACTTACTGGCCTATCTATGAAAACCATCATGATTGTAATGGGGATCTCCATTGTCCTGTATACGGTATCCGGCGGCATCAAAGCCGTGATCTGGACAGAGGTTGTTCAAGCCATCATTAAAACTTTGGGGGCCCTGCTGATCATTTACCTGGTGGTAAACAGCATTCCCGGCGGTTTTGGTAAGATTGTAGAAATTGGCAAAGCCGATCATAAATTCAGCCTGGGCAGTTTTTCGCTTAACCTTACCGAGCCAACATTTTGGGTGATCCTGTTTTACGGTTTCTTTATCAATCTCAATAACTTTGGGATGGATCAAAATTATATCCAGCGGTATCATGCGGCTACATCTACCAAACAGGCAGCAAAATCGGTATGGCTTTGTGTTGGTATTTATGTGCCGGCATCTTTCCTGTTTTTTGTAATAGGCTCATGCTTATATGCGTATTACAGCCAGCACCCGGATCTGATCTTAATCCTTAAACATCAGGTAGCTATTGAACGCCTGCCTGCAACTGCTACGGCAAATGAGGTTACCGCATTTATGGGCAAACTTACGCCTGCCGATTATGGTGATAAGATCATGCCGCATTTCATGGTCACCAAAATTCCTGCGGGCCTGGTTGGTATTATCGTAGCCGCCATTTTGTCGGCGGCCATGAGCACCATCAGTTCGGGCATGAACTCATCGGCTACCGTATTTACCATTGATATCTACAAAAGATATTTTAAACCACAGCTCAACGAAAAAGATACGCTGAATGCATTGCATATCGGTACTGTGCTTTTTGGGTTTGCAGGTATGGCGGCGGGCATAGCCATGATAGGGGTAAAGAGCATCCTCGAATTATGGTGGCAGCTTTCGGGGATTTTCGCGGCGGGCATGCTTGGTTTGTTTTTGTTGGGGATTATCAGCAGACAAACCCGTAACCACGAGGCTATTATTGCCAGTATCATAGGTGTTTTGGTGATTCTTTGGCTTACTTTTCCGGCCCTCATTCCAGAACAATACGCTGCCCTGCGCAGTACGCTGAATACCAATATGATCATTGTTGCAGGCACATTGGCCATATTTTTAACAGGGATATTCTTAACCAAAACAAGGCAGTTAACAGTTTAATTTAATCATCAAATGGAGCAATCAAAAAAGGGTTTTATCCCGGTAATGTTAACGCCTTTTAAAGATAACGGTGCGGTTGATTATGCAGCGCTAACCCGTTTAACCGAAATGTACCTGCATGCCGGTGCTGCCGGTGTATTTGCCAATTGCCTGTCGAGTGAAATGTTTGAACTGAGCGGCGAAGAGCGCCTGGCAATAATCAAACATGTGGTTGAAACTGTTGATGGCGCTGTTCCGGTTGTAGCCACCGGCACTTTTGGTGGCCCAATTGAAAAACAAGCCGACTTTATAAAACGGGTGTATGATACGGGCACTTCGGCGGTAATTGCCATTACAAGTTTACTGGCCGATGTTGATGAGCCGGATACTACACTTAGCGACCGCGTATTTGAGCTGTTCGATCAAACCGAAAAAATCCCTTTGGGTTTTTACGAATGTCCGGTGCCATACAAGAGGTTATTATCGGCAGAACAGCTTCATCACTTTGCTGTCACCGGCAGGGTAATATATCATAAAGATACCTGCCTTAACCTGGATATGGTAAAACAGAAACTGGAGGCGAGTAAAATTAATCCGGCTTTTGGTTTGTATGATGCCTACATGGTCCATGCGGTTGAATCGCTGAAAGCTGGTTCGGCAGGTTTATCCTGTATCCAGGGGAATTTTTTTCCGGAGCTTATTGTTTGGTTGTGTGATCATTACGCCGATGCATCGCGCCAGCACGAGGTGGCCATGGTACAAGAGTTTTTAACCGAAAATATGGACGTAATGCACAATGTTTATCCGGTTATTGCTAAATATTATCTTACCAAACGGGGTTTAAAAATAACTACTATAACGCGCCGCGATGTTGGGTATTTTTCGCAGGCTATCCGTAACAAAATAGAAGATCTGTACAGTAACTATACCGCACTGCAAAGCGAGATAGGTATTTATTAGTCTTAAGTCGAAAGTAAGAAGTCATGCTTTTTTATTTTTACTTCAGACTTCTGACTAACAACTTAAGACTTCACTAAATCAAGCAGAAATTGCCTGCTTTTGTCCTTTAATATACCGGCGTTTATATTCAAGCGGGGTCATGCCGGTAACCCTTTTAAAGTGCCGGTAAAAGTTTGAAATATTATTATAGCCGCATTCAAAGCACAAAACCTCGGTAGGCAATTTATCTTCTATCAAAAACCTGCAGGCATGACTGATCCTGATCTCGGTTAAAAAATCAAAATAAGTTTTCTTGGTCATCAGCTTAAAATATCGACAAAAGGAGGTAACGCTCAGGTTGCCAATAGCGGCTATTTTTTCCAGGCTGATCTCCTGTTTATAATTGGCCAGTGTATATGAACATACTTTATTGAGGCGGATGGTATCTGATTCGTTGGATTGGTGAAAGTCACTGTGCGACAGTGTTATCGGTTCAAAGTCTTCATTTTCGGCCAGCACTTTTAATATCGAAAGCAGGATAATGATCCTGTCGAGATTAGTAGCCTCAACCGCTTGCCGCATCAGTTTGGCCAACTCGGTTTTTGCCTCGCCCTTGATGACCATACCACTTTTGGCCTTTTCAAAAAGTTTGGGCAACATGAATGCTTCGGGTAAATTTAACAGGTAACGACCGAGACAGTCTGGCAAAAAATGGATTACGATTACCTCAACATTCAATCCGGATTCGGGCAAAAAGTATTCATCCTTGCACCGCCAGCAGTGCGGGAGGGCTTCACCAAGCAATGTAATTTCGCCAGGCGAAAAATTGCTGATATTATCACCAATAAACCTAACCCCTTCGCCCTTGATTACGAAGTGTAATTCAAGCTCAGGATGGTAGTGCCAGATGCCGCGGAAGGTGGGCAAAATATCGTGCCTGATACTGAATGAATTTTGCGGTTTTACCGCAACCTTGAGAAAATGGGGCTTCATTTTGTAAAAATCAATAAAGGTTAGCAGGCCGGTCGGCAATTAGGTGCGCGCCTCGTCGGTTTATATTTTTAAAAGTAGCAATTTTTAATTAAACCGAATTTGCAGCAATGTAATTTTCTTTTGACAAAAATTTAGCTGAACAGGAAAAATAGCTTATGATAAGATTGTATAATAAATGGATAAATACAAACAGGAAACGCAAAGGCTAACCATTGATATTTGTTAAAGCAACTTGTAAATCAGGCTGCAAGATACCAGGGAATAAACCAATAAAATTAATTATACTTTTTATCAGGCTTTTAGAACTGACAAGATTTTAATACTTAATTAATTGTAATGTAAACAATTAATTAAGTAAAAAATGGCAGTATATTATAAACTTTTTGAAGGCTTTAGATAAGCTGTATAAAGAATTTAACCAATTGAAACAACCATGAAACACTTTAAATATATAGCAATATTGTTATTATCAGTTGCAGGCAACGTAGCTTTTGCACAAACAGCAACCGATAATAACTATATAAAGGTGATTACCGAACGCGCAAACAAAATTGTTACGGGGGCCGGCATTACCGATTCGGTGAAATTTAAAAAGGTACGTGATATTGTGGTTGCGCAGTACAGCGGTTTGAATGCCGTTTATGATGCCCGTAAAACAAAAGTGAACGATATCAAAACGCAAATGGGTGACGATAAAGCCGGGGCCAACGCCAAAATTGCCCTTGTTGACAGCGATGCGGTAAAGCAGGTTAAAGTACTACATGCTTCATATATCAAAAAGCTGAACAAAGAGGTAAGTGCCGATGAGGTTGACAAGATAAAAGACGGCATGACCTATCGCATCTATCCCATTACCTACACTGCCTACCAGGACGAAATCCCTAATCTTACCGAAGAACAAAAAGGTAAGATAAAAGGGTGGCTGCTGGAAGCAAGGGAGAACGCGATAGATGCAGAATCGGCGGAAAAAAAACATGCGTGGTTTGGCAAGTTTAAGGGCCGCATTAATAACTATCTGTCTGCACAAGGCTATGATATGAAAAAGGAGGGGGAAGAATGGCAAAAAAGGATCAAGGAGCGGCAAGCCGCAAAACAATAATTTGAACTAACCTAATATTCCCGGTATCATGATATAAGCTTTAGCCGGGCAAACCAATTATACCAATTAATTAACCTGATCATGAAAATTAAATTATCAAGTTTATGAGAAAACTTTTCCTCTTACTTTCGGTGTTGCTGTGCATAGGCAGTGCGCTAAAAGCCCAGGATCGTAACATAACAGGTACTGTTGTGGACGAAAAAGGTGCTCCTTTGCCGGGAGTTGCCATCCAGGTAAAAGGCAGCACCACCGGCACTATTACCAATGCCGATGGTAAATATTCAATTAAGGCTACTAACCTGCAAGCTATTGTGGTTGGAGCTAAGTTTCTTGGGTACAATTACCAGGAAAAATCATTGAAAATTGGCGAAATGAATGCCGATTTTAAAATGATGCCATCACAAAATGCCCTTGACGAGGTGGTAGTAGTAGGTTACGGTACCCAAAAGAAGATCCACTTAACGGGTGCGGTTGCGCCTGTGGATATGAAAGCTATTCAGGATATCCCTACTACCAACCTTGCGGCCGCGCTACGCGGAACAAATGCCGCGGTTAGTGTAACCGGAGGTATTGCAAGGCCGGGCCAAAGCGGAACAATCACTATCCGTAACCCTGTTTTCCTGGCAAAAAATGGCGGCAGTACTACACCCTTATATATCATTGATGGCGTGCAGCGTACCGAATCAGATTTCAACCTGCTTGATCAAAGCGAGGTTGAGAACATTTCGATACTGAAGGATGCTGCAGCGGCCATTTACGGTATTTTGGGCGCGAACGGTGTTATTGTTGTAACAACCAAACGTGGCCAGGCCGGCGGGCCAAAGGTGAGCTTTAGCTCCTCTGTTGGTGTGGCCGATGCCATTCAATTGCCTAAAATGATGTCGGGCTTTCAGATGGCTACCTATTTAAATGATGTTGAGCAAACAAGGTATAACCATACCATCACTCCCGAAGGTTATATCAACGGCGATTTAAGCAATAAAGATTTAAAATATTACACGCCTGATGAGCTTGACTATTTCAAAGCTAATAATCAAAATTTTTTGGAGCAGGCATTTAAACCGGCAGTAACAACCCGTAACGCGCTTAGCATAACAGGCGGTAACGACAAGGTGACTTATTTTGCAGGTGCTAACTATGTAAATCAAAACTCTAACTTTAAAGGTGTAAATACCAACCGCTTTGGGTTTAGGGCGAGTGTTGATGCAAAGGTGGCAAAAGGCTTAAAACTGTCATTGTCATTGAGCGAAGATCTCGCCAAAAGCAAAATATACTGGTATAAGCTTTCAAGCACCAGTGAAAGTCCGGACAACGACTTTCTGTCGCTTAACCAGGCACCACCATGGCAAAAATATTTTATTGACGGACACCCTGTATACTTAGGAACCAGCAATAACGATAACCTTAACTTTTTTGCTGTTCAAAACTCCAATAACTACACAGGTAATAATAATACCATATTTAATGGTTTAGCCAATTTGAGTTATGAAATTCCGGGTATTAGCGGGCTAACGGCCAATGTAAGCTATAACCGTAACATAAATAATGCTTTCAACAAGCAATATGGCTCAACATTTTATTACAATCAATATTCCGGCGAAGGGGATAACAACCATATTCCGGGAGGGACTGTAGTAGGCGTAAAAGCCATAAAAAATGGTGACAAGGTTCGCCTTACCCCGTCACTGGCCGATAATTACCAGTTCAACGCGAACCTCACTTATCACAAAAAGTTTGGTGCACATGAAATTACTGCGCTGGCATTATATGAGCAGTACGAATCATATAGCGAAGGTGTGGCAGCTGAGGTCATCGGAGTAATTGTGGGCGGAAAAGACAACCAGAACTTCACCACCGGCGATCAGTCATCAAACCAGGCTACTTTGGTAAAAGAATATGGCCGTAAGGCTGTTGCTGGCAGGGTAAATTATGCTTATGCCGATAAATACCTGGTTGAACTGGCCATGAGAGCGGATGCTAATACCAACTTTGCGCCGGGCCATCAATGGGGATATTTTCCGTCCGCTTCAGTAGGCTGGGTGCTTTCAAAAGAAAATTTCTTTAAATCAGTAAGCTTTGTTGATCTGCTGAAATTCAGGGGATCGGTTGGTTTGCTGGGTTCTGATAATACACCATCGTACTTATACGCGGTTAACTACCAGTTTGGTACCGGTAACAAAGGCGGCGCGGTTTTCGGTGGCAATGGCGACAGGGGTTTGGGTGCGCTGTTAAATATCGCTATCCCTAACGCTAATTTAACCTGGGACCACGACTTAAAAACGAACTACGGTTTGGATGCTGCTTTTCTGAATAACCGCTTATCAGTTTCTGCAGATTATTTCTGGGAGCACCGCTATGACATGCTTGCTTCATTAAACACCTCTGTTCCGGTAACTATTGGTGCAGCGCCATCTGCCGAAAACTATGGCATCATCAATACTTTCGGTTACGAGATCTCTGCAAGCTGGAAGGATAAGATAGGATCAAACTTCAGTTATAGTTTCAGCCCGTTCTTTGCCTGGAGCGATAATAAATATATCAAATATGATATCGCTGCCGCACAGGTTGGTACCATCCAGGATTTGACTGGTAAATCAGGTGATCCCGGTACACTGGGTTACAAATCGCTTGGTATCATCCGTACACAAGCCGATGCTGATGCTATCATTGCCCAAAGGGCTGCCGCCGCCGGTGGTGCGCAAAACGTTAAGATCTTCGGTTATACTCCGTCTCCCGGTATGATCAACTATGTTGATAAAAATGGCGATGGTATCATCAAACAAAATGATGTTAATGATCAGTTTTATTTAGGTCATAAAGCATCAAACCACTACAATCTTGGTCTGAACTTTGGCGGCACATACAAAACTTTAAGCTTAAATGTGGTGATGGGCATGAGCTGGGGTGGTAACCAGTCAATTGAGAGCGCGGCCATTAAACAGGCTACAGCTAACCAGAACAGGCCGGTATTTTGGACCGACCACTGGACCCCATCTAACCCAAATGCTAAATATCCCGATCCTTATTATTCAGACGATGTGAGTGCTACAAGTGATTTCTGGTTTGTTAGTCCCTTTACCTGGAATATTTCCAGCGCTAATTTAAGCTATACCCTGCCTGTTGGTTTAACCAAAAGGCTCGGCATGTCAAGCATAAGGGCATATGTGGTAGCTACAAACCCAATCAACTTTGTAAACCCGTTCCCTGATCATTATCGTGACATTTCATCACCATTTGGTGCATATCCGAACTTACGTACAGTATCTTTTGGTTTAAACTTAGGCTTCTAAACTTTGAAAGACATGAAATTATTTAAAACCATATTTGCAGCTTTGATCGTATCAGCCCTGTTTACAAACTGTAAAAAGGTGCTCGATAAAGAGGATCTTACCCATAGCACCCCAAGCCAGGTATTTAATGACTCAACGGTTGCTATATTAAACATCAATTACCTGTACACTGCTAATCAGCCGGGTTGGTTTGGCGACACCGGCGGAGCTATAGGCGGCGGCGGTGATAAGTGCGACGAATTTTACAGTGATAACGCTTTTGTAAAAGGAACTGTTACTATTGAAACCGTTGGTGATATCGGTACATCGGTAAACATCACCAATAACTACGGCCGTATCCGTAACATTAACCAAACCCTGCAGGACCTTGATGCCAGTACTTTACCGGCTTCTACCAAAAACAGGTATAAAGCACAGGCTTATTTTTGGAGGGCCTTCCGGTATTTCGATCTGGTAAGGCTATACGGTGGTGTTCCGCTGGTATTAAAACCGCTGGATGCCATTGGCCAGGATGCCAAAAACGCGGCCTTATTGCCTCGTAACAAAACTTCTGAGTGCTTTAAACAAATTGTGAGCGACCTCGACAGCTGTATCAAATACCTGCCCGCAAAATGGAACGGAAGTGATTACGGCAGGATCACATCGGCAGCTGCTGCCTCATTTAAAGGCAGAGTGTTGTTGACCTATGCAAGTCCTCAGTTTAATCCAAGCAATGATGCCGCACGCTGGCAAACCGCTGCTGATGCAAATGATAAGGCAATGCAGATCCTGACCGCCAATAATTACGGTTTAAACCCATCGTACGATAACATGTGGTTTACCGAAAGTGGCAGCAACCCTGAAGCTATTTTGGTTACCGGTTTTAACACGTCAACAAGCGATCAAAACCAAAATAACAATACTTATGATAACGCAACCCGTCCGGCTTATTTAGGTACTAAAGGTGGTTCAAACCAACCTACCTGGGATATTGTAAAATCATACCCAATGCTTGACGGTAAGGCTCCGGGAGCATCAGCAAAATATGCTTATGACGATTCAAAGTTTTTTGATAACCGCGATCCAAGGTTTAACAAAACTATAGCATACAATGGTTGTAACTGGCCTATAAACAGTAACACTTCATACCGTTTGTGGACCTACTTTTACTACAATAAGGCAGATGGATCGGGCGTTAAAACTACTGAACCTGCATCAGCAACAAATTCCGGATTTTACCTGCGTAAAGCTATCGATCCAAACGTTAGTGTAGCCAATGCACCATATGTAGGTACCGATTGGATGGAGATCCGTTATGCCGAGGTTTTACTAAACCAGGCAGAATGCGCCGCCGCATTGGGTAATGTAACCACCGGTTATACCAATATTGCCGCTATCAGGAAACGTGCAGGGATTGAGGCAGGTACCGATAACCTGTATGGTTTAGACGCAGGTATGAGCCCTGACCAGATGATTACAGCTATCATGAACGAGCGGAAAATTGAGTTTGCTTTTGAAGGTAAACGTTACTGGGACCTTCGTCGCCGTAAACTGCTCGAAAGCACGTTGAATGGTAAAAAGAGGACGGGGCTTACAGTTACGCTTAACAACAACGCGAGCGGCAAAGATTATATCACCGGTACACGTGATGCTTCCGCAGCGGCATCTTTAGATGATATGTACAGCACATTGTTCACTGTTAAAACAAAAACTTTGGATTCGTATACCATCGCGGTTCAGGCGGGCGATTACTTTTTCGGCATCCCCGCGGCTGCATTGTTAAACAATGTCAATTTACAGCAAAACAACACCTGGGGCGGGCCGTTTGATCCGCTTCAATAATCAATTAATTGAACGGCGGGTGCGCCACTTTAACAAGAGAATACATTATATAGCATATGAAAAAACACACAGCTTTATTTTTAGTAGCAGCGGCATTGGGTTTAGCTAAACCGGCTTTTGCCCAATACCCGGAGATACCGGAGAAGGTTAAAGCAGAAAGTGAAGCTTTGATGAAAGAGGCTACCCGTCGTTCAGATTCAGCATGGGCGGTTGCCCTGCCTATAATACAGGCCGATCAGCGCCGGGGAAAAGTATATGTACCATGGGCCGCGCGTCCAACCGATCTGCCTCAGGCAAAGATCCCGGCTTTCCCAGGTGCCGAAGGCGGTGGTAAATTTACTTTTGGAGGTCGTGGCGGCAAGGTATATGTAGTTACCAGTTTAGCGGATAGCGGCCCGGGTACTTTGCGTGAGGCTTGTGAAAAAGGTGGCGCACGCATCGTAGTATTTAACGTCGCGGGTATCATCCGCATCAAAACTCCGATCATTGTAAGAGCGCCATATATCAGTATTGAAGGGCAAACTGCTCCGGGCGACGGTGTTTGTATTGCCGGCGAATCATTTTGGGTGAACACGCATGACGTTGTAATCCGCTATATGCGTTTCCGCCGCGGCGAAACCAATGTTGGCCGCCGTGATGACGCTTTAGGCGGCAACCCGGTTGGTAATATCATTGCCGACCACGTATCTGCAAGCTGGGGTTTGGACGAAAATTTTTCCATGTACCGCCATATGTTTGATCCGGGCGATGGCTCGAAAGAAGAGAAACTGGGTACTGTGAACATCACTATCCAAAACTGTATCTATTCCGAATCGCTTGACTACTGGAACCATGCTTTCGGTTCAACAACAGGCGGCGAAAACAGCTCATTGATGCGTAACCTTTGGGCCGATAATACCGGCCGTAACCCATCAGTTGGTTGGAATGGTGTTTACAACTTTGTAAACAACGTCGTATTTAACTGGCACCATCGCTCAATGGACGGCGGCGATTACACCACCAATTATAACGTGATCAATAACTACTTTAAACCAGGGCCGGTTACACCTAAAAACGAGCCCGTTGGCCACCGCATCCTGAAACCGGAATCGGGCAGGAGCAAGTTGAAAGAAAAAGTATTCGGTCGTGTTTACGCCTCAGGCAATATCATGGAAGGTTATCCTGAAGTTACTAAAAATGCATGGAACGGCGGTATCCAGGTTGAAGGACCTGGCGGTAAGGAGTTACCTGATGCAGGCCCGTACAAGGATTATATGAAAGCCAACGAGCCTTTCCCTATGCCGCCGTTAACTATCATGTCGGCAAAGGATGCCTTTAAATTTGTCATCGCAAACGCCGGCGCGACATTGCCAAAACGCGACCCGGTGGATGTGCGCATCACTGAACAGGTACGCACGGGTAAAATCACTTATAAGGAAATGGAAACCGATACCGCTTACCAGTTTAAAGTGCGTAAACTGCCTAAAGACTCGTACAAACTTGGCATTATCACTGCCCCATGGCAGGTTGGCGGTTACCCTGAATATAAAGGTACGCCCTATAAAGATTCGGACAATGATGGTTTGCCTGATGCCTGGGAACTGGCACATGGTTTAAACCCTAAAGACGAAAACGATTCGGCGCTGCCTGCAAAAAATGGTGGCGGTTATACCAATATCGAAGTATATTTAAATACGGTAGCTGCCAAAGGCGAAAAGAAACTGGCTGCTTTGAAATAAAGGCTGCCATTGTAGAAGATCATTGCCGTTGGTTTTAACCAACGGAATAATTAAATGGGAACAAAGAGGGCTTTAGCCCAAATGCAGCTTGCATATTTAGGCTAAAGCCGGGATTTTTTAGCTTCTGTTACCGTTGGTTAAAACCAACGGCAATGAATGACATTTTAAAAAACTGCTATAATGCGGGGATTGAGGTTTATAAGGATTTATTTTTTGGTTGGTTTAATGACTGGGGGGATGCTTTTGCATACCCCCTTATTTGCGCAGGATAAAAAGAAAGCTCCTAAACCGCAACCGCCTGTAGCTGCCGACAAAAACGGCAAACTGGTTTACACAGTCGCTCCCAACGGCGACCGCATTCCCGATTATTCGTACTGTGGGTATATGGCTTCCGAAAAACCGGTCCCATTTGTGCCTGTAAAAGTTGTAGTGCCCCTAAAGGCCGGTGACGGTACATTGAGGATCCAGGCTGCCTTAGACTACGTGGCCGGTTTGCCTGCCGATAAAGATGGTTTCCGCGGAGCAGTATTGCTCAATAAAGGCGTGTACCAGGTAAACGGCAACCTAAAAATTAAGGCTTCGGGCGTTGTTTTACGGGGAAGCGGGATGGCTGCCAATGGTACTGTATTATTTGCAGCCGGAACCGACAGGGAAACTTTTATTCATATTACCGGAAAAAGTGACCGGCAAACATCTAAAGAAATTAAAATTACCGACGCTTATGTGCCGGTAAATGCCAATACCCTGCACATTGCCGATGGCGCAGGTATTAAAACCGGCGACATGGTTTTGATCCACCGCCCAAGTACGCAGGCATGGATCAATACAATAAAAACTGACCATTTTGGAGGTGACTTGACCGCTTTAGCCTGGAAACCCGGCGAGCGTGATATTTACTGGGATAGGAAAGTGGTTGCGGTTGATGGCAACGCGGTAACCCTTGATGCTCCTTTAACAACAGCTTTAGATTCGGCTTATGGAGGCGGCTTAATAGCTTCTTATCAATGGCCTGGCAGGATTGCACAAGTTGGTGTCGAAAATATAAAACTACAGTCGGCATATAATACAGCTAATGCTAAAGACGAGGCCCACCGTTGGGTGGCCATCACCATGGAAAACGTGAGTGATGCCTGGGTACGCCAGGTAACATTTGAACATTTTGCAGGTTCGGCAGTATTTGTTGCACCAACAGGTAACCGCATCACGGTTGAGGATTGTAAGTCACTTGCACCGGTTTCTGAAATAGGTGGGCAGCGCCGCAACACGTTTTTAACCATGGGCGGGCAAAACCTTTTTCAGCGCTTATATTCTGAGCAGGGCTTTCATGATTTTGCTACCGGATATTGTGCGCCGGGACCAAATGCTTTTGTACAATGTATGTCGGCAGGCTCGCTAAGCTTTAGCGGAGGTATCGATAGCTGGGCATCTGGTGTTTTATTTGATATTGCCAATATAGATGGGCAACCGTTAAGTTATATGAACCGGGGGCAGGACGGACAAGGCGCCGGATGGAGCGCCGCTAATAGTTTGTTTTGGAATTGTACTGCCGCCCGTGTTGATTGCTATCAACCTCCAACCGCTCAAAACTGGGCTTTTGGCACCTGGGCACAATTTGCCGGTGATGGATACTGGAGTACATCAAACAGCACCATAAGCCCAAGAAGTTTTTACTACACGCAATTAGCTAACCGACTGAATAAAGACGTAACTAAACAGGCCGGGATCTTGTATCCGGCTACCGAACCATCAAGCAGCCCGACGGTTGAACAGGCTGCTGAGCTGATGGCCGCTGCCCGGAAACCTGCGGTAACTATCAGCAACTGGATAGATCAGGCACCTAAAAGAAATTCGATTAATACTTCATCTGCAAATGCAAAAATTATTGATGAAATAGGATACAAAACTGCTGCAACTGCTGCGTTAGCTCCCAAAATGGTTGTTACCAACGGCTGGTTAACCCGTGGTAATGTGGTATTAACAGGCAGGCATTTTGAAACCCCATGGTGGAGCGGCACCGTTCATCCTGATTATACCGAAAAGGAAGCCAAACCGGCCATCACCCGCTGGGTACCCGGCCAAACCGGTACAGGTTTAACTGATGACCTGAACGCTGTAACTGATTGGATGCGGAAAGATAATGTCGTAGTTTTTGAGCATAATTACGGTTTATGGTATGACCGCCGCCGCGATGATCACGAGCGCATCCGCAGGATGGATGGCGATGTTTGGGCCCCGTTTTATGAACTACCCTTCGCGCGCAGCGGAAAGGAACTGGCTTACGACGGCTTAAGCAAATACGACCTTACAAAATATAATACCTGGTACTGGAGCCGCTTGAAACAATTTGCTGATCTCGCCGATCAGAAAGGCCTGGTGTTGGTTCATCAAAACTATTTTCAGCATAATATTATTGAGGCTGGCGCGCATTATACCGACTTTCCGTGGCGCACAGCAAACAATATTAACGGCACCGGTTTCCCCGAGCCTGTACCTTACGCCGGTGACAAGCGCCAGTTTATGGCCGAGCAGTTTTATGACGAAAACGATCCATCAAGGCGCAAGCTTCACATTGCGTACATCAATAAATGTATGGACAACTTTGCCGGTAACACCGGGGTGATCCAGCAAATCGGGGCGGAATTTACCGGTCCGCTGCATTTTATGAAGTTTTGGGTTGAAACTATTAAGCAATGGGAAGCAACGCATAAAAAGAAACAATTTATTGGCTTAAGCGCTACCAAGGATGTACAGGACGCCATCCTTGCCGATCCGGCAACTGCTTCGGTTATCAACGTGATCGACATCCGTTATTGGTATTACCAGGCCAACGGAACGGCTTATGCACCCATTGGTGGCCAAAGCCTGGCACCACGCCAGCAAGCCCGGATCTTTAAACCCAAGGCTGCATCATTTGAACAGGTTTACCGGGCGGTACATGAGTATCGCACTAAATATCCTGATAAAGCGGTATTGTTTTCTGCCGATGATTATGACCGTTTCGGCTGGGCGGTATTTATGGCTGGGGGATCATTACCCGTGCTGCCTGCAGGTACCAATAAAGCTTTCCTAACTGATGCAAGCGGTATGAAACCCATTGCGTTGCCCGGTTCGCCAAAAGACCAATGGGGGCTGGCATCGTCAAAAGGATATATTATTTACAGCAATAGCGGTGAGATCCATCTTGATCTATCAGCTGGTATCAGTTACAAAGCACAATGGATCGATCCAAAAACCGGCGAACTCTTGCGTGGTGAAGAAACGATAACAGGTGCCGCTAACACAGAAATTAACGGACAGGGGAACGGGGTTGCTATTTTGTGGCTGAGACGTAATTAAATGATTTGAAAAAATACATAAAAGAATAAAAAAGCGGGCATAGGGCAGTGCGATTCCCCTCTTGAGAGGGGCGGAGGGTTGTGTTTATTAAAGCGATAATAAACCGCGGATCAAACACACCCCTGCCATCACTCAACCCAACGCGCCCCCTTCAAGAGGAGAACTTTAAAAAATGCTATCGTTACTATATTATGCTTAAAAAAGCCACCATATTAATTGCCATTGCCTGTTTGTTTTTTGCATTTAAAAGCAATGAAACAACTATGCCGCCTTTAAGCATATCCACCAACCATCGCTACTTTATGGCCGGCGATAAGCCTTTTTTCTGGTTAGGCGATACCGGCTGGCTGCTATTCTCTAAATTAAAAAGGGAAGAAGCCGAACAATACCTTGATACTCGCGCCAAGCAGGGCTTTAATGTGATCCAGGTGATGGTGGTGCATAGCATCAAGGAAACCAATGCCTATGGCGATTCGGCCCTGAACAATAAAAATATAGCTCAACCTAAAATAACTCCCGGCAACACTTTCGGTAAGGGAAGGGCGTATGATTACTGGGACCATATCGACTGGATCATTACCAAGGCTGCCGAAAAAGGTTTGTACGTGGCGCTCGTACCCGTTTGGGGATCGGTTGTAAAAGAGAACCACATTGGTGCTGAAAAAGCGAAAGTGTATGCCGGATTTTTAGCCAAAAGATACCGTGAACGATCAAATGTGATCTGGATGAATGGCGGTGATATTGCCGGTTCAGATTCAGGGAAAACCTGGAATTCTATTGGTAATACTTTGCATGATTTGGACGGCTCGCATCTCATTACCTACCACCCGCGGGGACGAACACAATCATCAAAATGGTTTCATAACGAAAGCTGGTTAGATTTCAATTGCTTTCAGTCCGGCCATCGTACTTATGTACAGGATACTTCAAAAAAAGATTTAAAATACGGTGAAGACAACTGGCGCTATGTGGAAACGGATTACAATCTATCACCCGTAAAACCAACGCTTGATGCCGAGCCATCGTACGAAAAAATCCCTTACGGATTACATGATATCAAACTACCCCGCTGGACGGCTGCGGATGTAAGGCGCTATGGCTACTGGTCGGTTTTTGCCGGGGCCTGTGGTTATACTTATGGCGATAATGACGTGATGCAAATGCACAAACCAACAGATAAAGGCAGCGCATATGGCTCGAAAGGCTATTGGTATAATTCGGTTAACGATCCCGGTGCAAAACAGATGGATTACCTGAAAAAGTTGATGCTTTCGCGCCCGTATCTTGATCGTATACCGGATCAGTCATTAATTGCCGGTAATAACGGCGAAAAGTATAACAGGCTCATCGCTACCCGTGGCACAAACTACGCCTTTTTATATACCTATACTGGCAGGGAAATCAATGTAAATACGGATAAACTGGAAGGTACAAAGCTCAAAGCTTCCTGGTTTAATCCCCGTAACGGACAAATTACAGCTATCGGCACATTCGCGAAAGCCAAAACAATCAAATTTAAACCGCCCGGCAAAATATCAAACGGTAACGACTGGGTGCTCATTATTGATGCGATATAAGTGAACAGGACAATTAAACATATCAGCTTATTATTAGCTCTTGCATTGATGTTTTCATGCAGGGCAAGTAAAAGCGTGTACCTTTTTACATCGTTTCATGAGCCGGCCAATGAAGGTTTGCGCTTTTTGTATAGCTATGACGCTTATCACTGGAACGCTATAGACCACATCTTTATTAAACCTGAAGTTGGCGATGCCAGGATCATGCGCGATCCTTCCATCGTGCAGGGGCCCAATGGTACATATTATCTGGTATGGACGACTGGCTGGAAAAACGATAAAGGCATCGGTTATGCCAGTTCAAAGGATTTGATACACTGGTCGGCACAACAACATATTGAGGTAATGGCCAATGAACCTACCGCGGTGAATGCATGGGCACCGGAGTTGTTTTATGATGACGAGAACAAATATTTCATTATTGTTTGGGCCTCAACTGTTCCATTTAGGTTTCCAAAAGGACAGGAGGATGAGAATAATAACCATCGCCTTTACTACGCTACTACCAAAGATTTTAAAACGTTTAGTCCCTCAAAGCTTTTCCTTGATCCGGGCTTTAGTGTAATTGATGCGGAGATCGTAAAGCGGGCAAAAGATGATTATGCGCTGGTTATGAAGGATAACACAAGGCCCAATCGTAACATCTTGGTAGCATTTAGCAACAATCCTTTAGGGCCTTACAGCAATTATACACCAAGATTTACGGAACCATACAGCGAAGGCCCGAGCATGACTAAGGCGGGTAACAGTTGGCTTATTTATTACGATTCGTACCGCTTAAAAAGATATGGTGCTATGCGCACAACCGACTTTAAAACTTTTATAGATCTGGCCGATAGCGTAAGCGTACCGGTAGGGCACAAGCATGGTACCATATTTAAAGTCACCAAAAAACAGCTGGGGCAGCTTTTACAGGCAGCCGGGCAAACTAAGGAAGCTAAACATGAATAAGTTTATTATCATATTGTTTTTTATATCGATGGCCGGGATTGCCAAGGCACAGGATATCGTGCATTACAGCGGTAATACGGTTGCCAATGTCGATTATCATCATGGGCAACTGACGCCGGTAATTGGTGTGCATAGTAAGCAGATCTTCCGGGCCAACCGGAAGCATCCTGAACTGGCCGACGGTTATGGCTTTACCTATAACCATGCCCCCATGCTGGCTTACTGGAATAATACATTTTATGTTGAATACCTGAGCGATAAGGTAGGCGAAAGCGTGCCGCCAGGCCAAACCCTGCTCATAACCTCGAAGGATGGCGAAACATGGTCGAAACCCACGGTGGTTTTTCCTCAATATAAAATCCCTGATGGTACTACTAAAGAAGGGTATCCCGGAGTGGCTAAAGACCTGTATTCGGTGATGCACCAGCGCATGGGCTATTATACTTCCAAGTCAAAACGCTTGTTGGTGTTGGGCTTTTATGGTATTTGTTTAGACGGTCATGACGATCCGAACGATGGCTTAGGCATAGGCCGCGTGGTGCGCGAAGTTTTGCCGAACGGCAAATTCGGGCCGATATATTTTATCCATTATAACCCTAAATGGAACGAAAAGAATACCTCATTTCCTTTTTATAAAACCAGTAAGGACAAAGGTTTTGTACAGGCCTGTGATGAGCTGATGGCCAATCCGCTGATGATGATGCAGTGGGTAGAAGAAACGAATAAGAAAGACCCTCTGATCCCGCTGCATAAAGATTATAAAGCATTTAACTTTTATCACCTGCCCGATGGCCGGGTTGTTGGCTTATGGAAATATGCCCTTACTGCTATCAGTACCGATAACGGTAAAACATGGCCTACCAACGCTTCCCGCGCGCCGCGTTTTGTAAATGCCAACGCCAAGATCTGGGGGCAGCGCACATCTGATGGTAAATATGTTACCGTGTACAATCCATCGGAATTCCGTTGGCCGCTGGCATTATCGGTTAGTAAGGATGGATTGGATTATACCAACCTTTTGCTGGTTAACGGCGAGATCACCACCATGCGTTATGGCGGGGCTTATAAATCATACGGTCCGCAATATGTGCGTGGTATTGAGGAAGGGAACGGTACCCCGCCCGATGGCAAGCTTTGGGTAACCTATAGCATGAACAAGGAGGATATCTGGGTATCATCGATCCCGGTACCGATCACCGAAAAGGCGGATGCACATGCCAATGAAGTTTTTAACCAACTGCCGGCCGGCAAAGAACTGGAAAAATGGAATACCTATAGCCCGCAATGGGCACCTGCGGATATCGACAAAACACCAGACGGAGAACGTGCTTTGACATTAAAAGACAGCGACCCTTTTGATTTTGCCAAAGCCGAGCGGGTAGTACCTGTTTCAAAAAAATTAATGACCGATTTCACCATCACAGCCGGGCAAAACAACACCGGTATGCTGGATATTGAATTTCAGGATGAGAAAGGCACGGCTGCGATCAGGCTTACGCTTGATTCTGCCGGGCAATTCAGGACAAAGGCCGGGTACCGTAACAAAAACTTCATGAAATATGAGGGAGATACCCAGTTCCATGTAGTGATAAAGCTGAATACAGATACCCGCTTTTACACTGTGAATGTAAATGGTAAGGATGTACTTACCGGGCTGTTTTTTGCCCCGGTGCTGAGCGTAAACCGGGTTGTATTCCGTACCGGGGATATCAGAAGGTTTCCGGATGCCGATACGCCTACCGATCAGGACTATGATCGTCCAAACGCCGGCGAAACCGCGAAGCAAGCAGTTTTCTATATCAAGTCATTTAAAACAAGTAATTACTAATAATGCCGCGCCTGATAAAATATTGTTGGTTGACGATCTGCCTGCTCAGCTCCGGGATTGCCGGGGCGCAGGTGGTTTTGCCTAAAATATTGGGCAACAATATGGTATTGCAGCGTAATGCCCCCGTACCCGTTTGGGGTACCGCGTCGCCCGGCGAAAAGGTGACTGTAAAGTTCAATAAACAGAGCAAAACAACCACAGCCGATGCATCTGGCAAATGGATAGTGAAACTTGATCCAATGCAAGCATCCGCCAAACCAGCAACATTAACGATATCTGGTATAAACACTATAAAACTCGAAAATATTTTAGTAGGAGAGGTGTGGCTTTGCTCCGGCCAATCTAACATGCAGTACGAAATGCGCAAGAACAGCAAAGTGAAAAAGCCGGATACCAGTACGGAAAATTCCCCGGTTGATGAGTTGGAACGCGCGCATAACCCGCAGATCAGGATTTTCCTCACTACGCAGAAAAACTTGATTAAGCCTGATTCTATCCATTCTGGTTGGAGTGTTGCCGAGGATTCGGCTTTGAGAGCGTTTTCGGCGGCGGGGTATTTCTTTGCTAAAAACCTGCAGTATGATTTGAAAGTACCGGTGGGTATTATTTCATCGGCAGTGAGCGGAAGCCGGATAGAGCCATGGGTATCGCGGGAGGGTTTTGATGCTATCCCATATTTCAAAGCAAACAATATTAAGATCGATGGCGATCCAGGTAAATTCTATACTAAAATGATTGAACCGCTTGCCCCGTTTGCACTTAAAGGTTTTTTATGGTACCAGGGCGAAAGCAACTGCTTTTTAGGCGAAACCATCAGCTATACTTACAAAATGGAAGCGCTCATCAACAATTGGCGCAAATTATGGGGCGATAAAACACTGCCGTTTTACTACGTGCAGATAGCGCCCTATTACTATACCCAGGGTAAGGGACCGGTAACGTATACACCGTTCACTGAGCCGGAATTTCGCGAAGCACAGGCCGCCGCCTTGCAGGTTCCGCATACAGGTATGATCATCACTACCGACCTGAACGATGACCTTAAAAATATCCACCCGCCTTTTAAATGGGAGGTAGGCCGGAGGCTGGAATTACAGGCATTGGCCAATACCTATAAACACCCTGTAGTTTTTTCAGGGCCGGTGTATAAAAGCATGAAGATAAGCCGCAACAAGATCATTCTGGAATTTGATCACATAGGTGCCGGACTAACAAGCCATGATGGTAAACCGCTTACCGATTTTACCATTGCCGGTGCCGATGGAAATTTTGTTGCGGCCAACGCTACAATAAAAGACAATACGGTTGAAGTATCTGCCGGATCGATTACCAAACCCGTAGCCGTGCGTTTTGCCTGGTCGGAATCTGCACAGCCCAATTTTTATAATAAGGATGGTTTGCCTGCTGCATCCTTCCGCACGGATAACCCTTTGAAGTTTACCTTAACTGCTAACTGAATATACTAATGAGATCTGCCTGTTTTAAAATATGGATTATTTTGCTGTTTGTGATAAGCGGGATAGCAGCCCGTGCCCAGGAAACACAAAAGCTGTTCCTGTCGGGCACCGGCAGCGATCATACCGTAAACTGGCAGTTTTACTGTACCGGGGGCAATAACGCCGGCAAATGGACTACCATCCCCGTGCCATCAAATTGGGAGTTTCAAGGCTTTGGCAAATACAATTATGGACTTGCGAAGGATAGTGTAAAGGGTAAAGAGCAAGGCCTTTATAAATACGGGTTTAATGTGCCTGCATCATGGCAGGGCAAAGCCATCAATATTGTTTTTGATGGCTCTATGACCGATACTGAGGTGAAATTAAACGGCAAATCGGCAGGGCCAGTTCACCAGGGCGCATTTTACCGTTTTAAGTATGATGTAAGCGCTTTGCTCAATTACGGTAAACCGAACTTGCTGGAGGTAACGGTATCTAAACATTCTGCCAACGCATCGGTGAACGCGGCCGAGCGCAAGGGTGATTTCTGGATCTTTGGCGGTATTTTCAGGCCGGTATTTTTGGAAGCATCGCCAAAATCTCACATCAGCTACTATGCTGTTGATGCTAAAGCTAATGGTAATATAAAGGCGCAACTCAGACTGGTTTCTGTAAAATCGGGCTCGGTAACAGGGCAAGTTTATACACAGGCAGGGCAAAAGTTCGGCGCTCCGTTTTCTGTGAAGGTTAATGCTGGTGACACCGTTGCTTATATCAGTATGCATCTTGCTTCGCCTAAATTATGGTCGCCGGAGTTTCCTAACCTGTATAATGTGGTATTTACGCTGAATGAGAATGGCAAAGCTGTTCATACAGTAAAACAGCGCATCGGTTTCCGTACGGTTGAACTTAGGGCGCACGACGGCATTTACGTAAACAACGCGAAGATTAAATTTAAAGGCGTAAACCGCCATTCATTCTGGCCGACAACAGGCAGGGCGCTCAATAAAAAGATCAGCATTGAAGATGTACAGCTGATGAAGGATATGAACATGAACGCCGTACGCATGTCGCATTATCCGCCCGATGATCATTTCCTGGATGTGTGCGACTCTTTAGGCCTTTTTGTGTTAGACGAACTCACTGGCTGGCACCACGCTTATGATGACGTAGTTGGTTCAAAGTTGACAAAGGAACTTATCGAAAAAGATATTAATCACCCTTCCATTGTGGTGTGGGATAATGGTAACGAAGGCGGTTTTAACTTTAACCTCGATCATTGGTTTGATGAGTTGGATATTCAGAAACGGCCGCTGGTCCACCCATGGGGCATCTTCCGGGGAACAAATACACAGCATTATATCAATTATGACTACGGTACCAATACCGGCATCAACGGTCATGACATATTTTTCCCAACCGAATTTTTACATGGCCTGTACGACGGCGGTGCTGGTGCTGGTTTAGATGATTTCTGGAAACAGATGTGGCATACGCCAATTTCGGCAGGTGGATTTATATGGGATTTTGCTGATGAAGCTGTGGTTCGCACCGATAAGAACGGCGAACTCGACAGCGACGGCGATCACGGCCCCGATGGAATCATCGGCCCGTATCATGAAAAAGAGGGAAGTTACTACGCCATCAAAGAGATCTGGAGTCCAGTTTATCTTGAACCTCGGGAGATAACGCCAGCTTTCAATGCCGCGCTTCGCTTAGAGAACAGATATTCTTACACCAACCTCAAACAATGCACATTCAGTTATAAACTGGCTACGCCCAATGGTGCCAGTTCAAAAACTAAAACCGGTAGCATCGCTTCGCCGGATGTTGCACCGCGGCAGTATGGGAACCTGCAATTACAACTACCCAAAGGCTGGCAAAATTTTGATATACTGTATATCTCTGCATTTGATGTAAACAAGCATGAACTGTTTACATGGAGTTTTCCGATAAGCAGTCATGATCAAATCACCAACCGTATCATTAGCAAAACAGGAGGAAACAAAGCGCTGATCAGCGAAACCGATTCGCTGTATAATGTGAGAACCGGCAATGGTATAGAGCTGGCTTTTAACCGCAATTCGGGCATATTGGTTAGTGTAAAAAATGCCAAAGGCGATATCCCTTTTAACAACGGGCCAATATTAGTTGAAGGGCAGGATCAAACAGGTTTTCAAAAACTCACTTATCATTACGATGGGGATAACCTAATAGTTGAAGCAGTATTCCCACCTAAAAAATCCGAGCCTTTATTAAAGTGGACGATCTACCCATCGGGCTGGGTGCAGCTTGTTGTTAAATACTGGCCTATTGGCGAGGAAGCCACCCTGATGGGTGTCAATTTTTCTTTCCCCGAAAAAGAGATCAAAGGTGTTACTTATATGGGCGATGGCCCTTACCGGGTATGGAAAAACCGGATGAAAGGTACTTCGCTGGGCGTTTGGGATAAAACTTACAACAATACCATAACCGGGCAAGGCAAGGTCGTTTACCCCGAATTTAAAGGCTATTACTCCAACCTCTACTGGATGAAACTGCAAACCACCGGGCAGCCGGTAACCATTGTTTGCAATAGCAGGGATGTGTTCATGAGGTTGTTTAACCCAGCCAATCCTAAAAATGTGTACAACACTGCCCCGCTTTTTCCTTCGGGCGATATCTCGTTTATGCACGGTATAACCCCGATAGGAACCAAATCGCAAAAGCCTGAAAAACTTGGGCCTGGGGGCCAAAAGAACCAATATTTTAATTACGATAGGAATATAGAAGATGCGCTCACGCTCAACCTGTATTTTGATTTTTCGGGTAAATAATAAATGAAAAGGATATTCACATATCTCATTTTGGCTGCTGCGGTTATTGTAAACTGCCCCGGCAATTGCTATGCGGATAGCCGCATCGGTTTACAAAACCTGCGCTGTGAAATGCTGAACAATCCTTTAGGCATCGGCACAATAAAGCCTCGCTTAAGCTGGCAGATCACAAGTGATGCTCGTAACACAAACCAGGTAGCCTATCAAATCCTGGTAGCTTCAACTCCCGAAAAGTTAACAGCAGGGCGGGGTGACCTGTGGGATTCGCATAAAGTGAGTTCTGATGCATCTGTTATGGTTAACTACTCGGGTAAGGCGTTAGATAGCCGTGCAGCGTGTTACTGGAAAGTTAGGGTGTGGACTAACAATGGTGCAACGGCCTGGAGCAAACCGGCAAAATGGAGTGTAGGCCTTTTAAACCCCACCGACTGGAAAGCCAAATGGATAGGCTGCGACCGCGGTTTTGCCTGGGATAGCGTATCGAAGTTTTCCCGTCTTTCGGCGCGGTATTACCGTTGCCAGTTTGATTTGAAGCCGGGCATTAAAAAAGCTACGGCTTATATAGTTGGTCTTGGCCATTACGAATTATATGTGAACGGTCAACTCCTTGGTGACCAGGTCCTGGCCCAGGCCCCTACGGATTATACCCAATCTGTCAAGTACAACACGTTTGATGTTACAGATCACTTGAAAAAAGGTGACAATGCCATCGGAACGGTATTGGGCAATGGCCGCTATTTTACCATGCGCCCAAAATACAAGCCTAAAAAGATCAAGGAGTTTGGTTTTCCAAAAATGTTGCTGCAACTGGAGGTAGAATATAATGATGGTACAAAGCAAACCATCATAAGCGATAACAACTGGAAATTCACTGCCGATGGCCCTATCCGTACCAATAACGAGTATGATGGCGAGGAATACGATGCCACCAAAGAATTTCCGGGATGGAGCAAGCCAGGCTTTGATGACAGCCAATGGCTTAAGGCCGAATTAGTACAGGCACCCGGCGGCAAGCTTGATGCGCAGATGAACGAGCCCATCAGGGTAATGGATACCATCAAACCCATCGGCATCAATCAATTGAAAAAAGATGTATGGATCCTGGATCTGGGGCAAAACATGGCCGGTTGGCTTCAAATGCGGGTGAAAGGGAACAGGGGCGATAAAGTAACCCTTCGATATGCCGAAACCGTGCAGCCTAACAATGAGCTTTATGTAGCCAATCTGCGCGACGCCAAAGTAACCGATGTGTATACGCTGAAAGGTGGAGCAGAAGAGATCTGGCACCCCGTATTTGTGTATCACGGATTCCGGTATGTGGAGATCAGCGGTTATCCCGGTAAGCCCGAATTAAATGATTTTGAGGGACATGTTGTTTACGATGCCTTGCCGACCATCGGCCATTTCGAAACATCCAACGATATCGTCAACAAGATTTATCATAATGCTTATTGGGGAATATTGAGCAACTATAAAGGTATGCCGGTTGATTGCCCGCAGCGTAACGAACGGATGCCATGGCTGGGCGACCGTGCTGTTGGTTCGCTGGGCGAAAGTTTTGTGTTCGCCAACGATAATTTCTATGCCAAATGGCTGGATGATATCGCGCAATCGCAGAAGCCGGACGGCGCTATACCGGACGTAGCCCCGGCCTACTGGAATTATTACAGCGATAACATGACCTGGCCTGGCACTTATATTTTGGTGGCCGATATGCTTTACCGGCAGTTTGCGGATAAAGCGCCTATCGAAAAGAACTATGCCTCCATGAAAAAGTGGATGGATTACATGCGGTTTAAATACATGAAAAACAACATTGTCACCAAAGATAAATATGGCGACTGGTGCGTACCTCCTGAATCTCCGGAGCTGATCCATGCCAAAGATTCTTCGCTTAACACCGATGGGCAACTGATCGCGACAGCTTACTATTACAATCTTTCGGGCCTGATGGAAAAGTTTGCCCGTATGCTGCACAAACCTGCTGATGCGCAGTTTTTCGCCACAATAAAACAGAATATCGGTAAAGCATTTAATGATAAATACTTTGATAAAACCACGTCAAAATACAGCAATAATACAGTTACGGCCAATCTGCTGCCGATGTATTTCGGGATCACTCCAACTGCCAATAAACAAGCTGTATTTAAAAATATAGTAGCAAAAATAAATGACGCTCATGACCATATCAGCACGGGCGTTATTGGCACCCAATGGCTCATGCGGGGGCTTACCGAATTTGGTCGCCCTGACCTGGCCTGGAGGATAGCCTCCAATACAACTTACCCGAGCTGGGGTTATATGGCCAACAGGGGCGCAACCACTATTTGGGAATTGTGGAACGGTGATACCGCTAACCCGGCTATGAACTCCCGTAACCACATTATGCTGCTGGGCGATCTGATTGCCTGGTTTTACCAGGACATAGCCGGTATAAAAACAGTTAATGCCGGTTTTAAGCAATTGGTTATGCAGCCCGCAATTACTGGCGAATTGGATAGTGTTAATGCCTCGTACCAAACGCCTTATGGCCTTGTGCGCAGTAATTATACCAGCACCAAAAAAAGTTTTAACTGGCATGTCACTGTGCCGCCAAATAGTTCGGCCCGGGTTTATGTGCCTGCAAAAAATATAAGTGAAGTAACCGAGGGCGGGGCTAAAATATTAGGGATAAAAGAAATTAAGCCCCTGAAGATGGAAAATGGCCGTGCCATTTTGAGCATAGGTTCAGGTGATTATGATTTTGAAGCTAAGTATTAAAGAAACATCGATATGAAAAAATTAAATATTGCGGGTATTATGCTGATTGCATTGCTTTCGCTTTCAAGCACTGTTAATGCTCAGGAACAGCAGGCGGCCAAATCAATTCCAACGCCGGAGACCCAGGCCAAAGCCGATGCCGAAGTTGATAAAAAAGCTACCGATTGGGTTGCCTCCTTGTCCCTTACCGATACAGCAAAGACTATCCGTGTAAAAAATGTAATAGCAACCCACCTTAAGGCAATCCGCGATTGGAACAACAACCATTCATATGAAATGGTTCCCGCAGGTATTGACCCTGCAACGGGCAAGATGCTGAGCACAATGGACAGGCAGATCATCATCAATTCGTCCCTGCCGAAATCTGTTCACGAAAACCTGATGGCCGGTTTACGTGCCGATTTAACCGAAGAGCAGGTGGAAAATGTGCTTGATAAATATACCATCGGTAAGGTGGCTTTTACTTTGGCCGGCTACAAATCCATAATACCTGATCTGACGACTGTTGAAGAGGCAACCATTCTCGCTAACCTGAAACAGGCCCGCGAACAGGCCGTGGATTTTAAAAATATCAAACAGGTATCGGCCATATTCGAAATCTACAAAACCAAAAACGAACAATACCTCAACAGCAACGGCCGTAACTGGCACAAGCTATATGGCGATTACACCAAGGCCATCATTGCAAAAAAGGCTGCTGATAAAGCGGCAAAAGATAAAGCTGTCACTCAAAAATAATAATACGATGCTAAAAAAGATCTTGTTTATCAGTATCGGGGCTTGCCTATTCATAGCTAATGCATTTGCCCAAAATCCATGGCGCAAGGGCATTATCAAAGATGAGTTTATTTATGAGAAAGCACCTTACCCGGAATGCCACGCGGCAACCATCGCCGAAACACCAAACGGCCTTGTAGCCTCATGGTTCGGAGGCACTAAGGAGCGCAACCCCGATGTATGTATCTGGGTGAGCCGTTTTGTTAATGGCATATGGACGGAAGGTATTAATGTTGCCAACGGCATCCAAAACGATACCTTACGCTATGCCTGCTGGAACCCGGTACTATATCAGGTACCCAAAGGTGAATTACAGCTTTATTATAAAATAGGCCCAAGTCCGGCAAAATGGAAGGGTTTTATAAAAACATCCAAAGACGGCGGCATTAGCTGGTCGGAGCAGAAAGCTTTGCCAGAAGGCTTTTTAGGGCCGATCAAAAACAAACCTGTGTTATTGAAAGATGGCACATTGCTGAGCCCGGTAAGCACGGAAGGTAAAGCATGGCAGGTACATTTTGAAGCCACTAAAGACTTCGGCAAAAACTGGACGATGATAGGCCCGATCAGTGACGGTAAAGACATGAAAGCCATACAGCCGAGTATTTTAACTTATAAAGATGGCAGGTTGCAGGCGCTTTGCCGCAGCCAGAACAGGGCTATTCTCAGCACATGGTCTAAAGATAATGGACAAACATGGTCTGCTTTGGAGAAAACTTCATTGCCAAATAATAACTCCGGTACAGATGCGGTGACATTAAAAGACGGTCGGCAGCTATTGGTTTACAACCATGTTTTGCCGCCGGGAAATCTGGCCAAAGGTGCCCGTACACCGCTTAATGTGGCTGTTTCCAAAGATGGTGTTACGTGGTATGCGGCGTTGATTTTGGAGGATTCGCCTATCAGCCAGTATTCTTATCCATCGGTTATCCAAACTTCGGATGGTATGGTACATGTGGTTTATACCTGGCGCCGGCAAAAGATAAAGCATGTGGTTATTGACCCTTCAAAGTTGGAGCTGAAAGAAATAAAAGATGGTATTTGGCCTAAGGTGGAGGGTTATACACTTCCGGTGGCCAGTGGTGAAACTAAGGATTTGTAAGGTGGAGAAAATGGCAGCAAGTTGAACGGGGTATCATACTGATGCCCTCGAAGCATGGTGGGCAGACCTTTACGCGCGACCCTCTGACAGGCAGGCTAAGGCTTACGAAGTTTTTAAAACATCGTAAGTCGGGACTTTATTTGATTGATTGTTTAAATGTATAGACGCATTACATGCGTCTCCCGTGAGCAAATTAATTGTAAAGCCACTTGTCCTAAAGGAGACGCATGTGATGCGTCTACACAAAAAAAATAAAGCGATGAAAAAACTAATCTACATACAACTAACCTGCCTCACAACAATGTGTTTCACTGCCCATGCGCAGCAAACAACAGACGCCATGTACAGGAAAACCCTGAAAGATGTGCTTAATGAGGTACAGGAAAAATACCACGTAAAGATCAAATATACCCCTGCGCAGGTAAATGATAAATGGGTTAACTATGCCCAGTGGCGTTTCAGGGCCAATGTAGATACCACGCTGGCCAATATCCTTACTCCGCTCGATTTAAAAGTGAATAAGGAAGCCCTAGGCAGGTACAAACTGAAGGAATATGAATACTTCCGCTGGTCGGTAAGCGATGGCTGGAAGGAGCTTGACAGAATAGCCGCCCAATACCACGACCGGGATAGCTGGGAACAACGTAAAGCGATACTGAAACCCCAATTGTATAAAGCTTTGGAACTATCGCTCTTGCCTGCTAAACCTGCTTCAAAACCCATCATCACACCTAAACGGATCTATGACGGTTACACGGTTGAGAATATCGCTATCGAAATTTTGCCTGGGTTGTACATCAACGGCTCTCTTTATAAACCATCCAAAATAAAAGGAAAGATCCCGGTGATCTTAAGTCCTGATGGGCATTGGGAACACCAGCGTTACCGCGCCGATTGCCAGATCCGTTGTGCCTCGCTGGCGCGGATGGGGGCTATGGCTTATAGCTATGACCTTTTTGCCTGGGGCGAATCCCTGCTGCAATTTAAGGATGAAGATCATCGTCGCAGCCTGGCACAAACTATCCAGGCACTTGGCGCTATCCGGATCCTGGATTATGTGCTATCGCTTAAGGAAACCGATCCTGAACGGGTGGCAATTAGCGGAGGCTCGGGCGGTGGAAGCCATACCGTGTTAATGACTGCCATGGATGACCGGATCAAACTAAGTGCTCCTGTTGTATCGGTATCATCTTATTTTTATGGGGGATGCCCTTGCGAAAGCGGGATGCCAATTCACCAATGCGGCAACGGGACTGATAATGTAGAAATAGCTGCCATGGCTGCACCGCGCCCGCAATTACTGATCTCCGACGGGCAAGACTGGACAGCCAATATGCCCGAACATGATTTTCCTTACCTCCAAAAAATGTACGGCTATTACGGTGCTGCCAATAAAGTAGAAAATGTACATCTGCCCAATGAAGGCCATGATTTTGGTCCTTCAAAAAGAGCGGCGTTGTACGCCTTTATAGCCAAAAACTTTCATCTCGACATTAATAAAATTAAAGATAGTAAAGGTGGTTTCGATGATGGAAAGGTCACCATTGAAAAAGAACCCGCTATGTATGTATTTGGTGATAAAGGCGAAAAACTCCCATCGAATGCTATAAAGGGATTTGAGCAATTGGAAAAAGTATTTGGACAGGCAACAAAAAAATAAACTATGAAAAACAGATTGATCCCGGGGTTGTGGATAGGATTAATGATGTGTGCTTTTGGCCCACCGTCGGTTGCACAAACGGTATCAAAGCAACGCTATAAAGTAGCGGTCGTTGATCTGATGATCCTTAAACGGCAAAAGTTAGGGGCGTTTCAGCTGGTTAAAGATATCGGTGCGGATGGCGTTGAGGTAGATATGGGTGGTCTTGGCGACCGCGAAACTTTTGATAACCAACTGGCCAATGATTCCATTAAAAAAGTATTCCAGAAAAAGGCAAAAGAGCTGGATTTGGAGATCCCTTCCATGGGCATGACCGGCTTTTTCGCTCAGTCATTTGCCGAGCGGCCAACAGCGATTAAGGCGGTTACTGATTGCATCAACACTATGAAACAAATGGGCGTTAAGGTTGGCTTTTTGCCGATGGGCGTAAAGGGCGATTTAGTGAAATTTCCTGAATTGCGGCCCGCTATTGTTGCCCGCTTAAAGGAGGTCGGCAAAATAGCCGAAAAGGCGGGTGTTGTAATAGGCATTGAAACCGCGCTGGATGCCAAAGGCGAATTACAGCTACTCAAAGATGTAGGCTCATTAGCTATTAAAAGCTATTTCAATTTTGAAAATGCTATCAGGAACGGTCGCGATTTGAGCAGCGAGCTTAAGGTGTTGGGCAAAAATAATATCGTTCAGATCCATTGCACTAATGATGATGGTGTTTGGCTGCAAAATGATCCAAAAATAAATATGGAGCAAGTAAAGGCTACTTTGGATAAAATGGGCTGGACGGGCTGGCTGGTTATCGAACGCTCACGCGACGCCAAAGACCCGCGCAATGTAAAGTGGAATTTCAGCGCCAATACCACATATGTAAAGTCAATATTTCAAACTAACTAAACCATAAATGAAGCGCTGCCGCATAGTTGTTTTGATGCTCCTGTCAAATTTTATTTTGACCGGTAGCGTTTTTGCGGCCGAGATTTGGGTATCGCCAAAAGGCTCCGATAAAAATAGCGGAACCCAGCAGCAACCGCTGGCAACCGTAGCTATGGCACTCCGAAAAGCCCGTGAACTGAGGCGATTAAATGATGAACCGATAAAAGGCGGCATCTATATTAAAGTATTAGCGGGAGTTTACCAGTTAGCTGAACCTTTATTTGTCCGCCCGGAAGATTCAGGTACAGCCGATAGCCCGACCATTATTGAAGGTGAAGGTATAGGCAAAACCGTTTTAAGCGGCGGCGTTACTGTAACGGGATGGCGTAAAGTAAATACAGTGATTCCCGGTTTGCCCGCCGAAGCTAAAGGCAAAGTTTGGGAAGTAGATGCGCCAATGATTGGCGATGAACCTTTACAATTCAGACAGCTTTGGGTAAATAACGTAAAGGCGATCCGCGCTCGTGATACCGATGCCCCGGTAATGAACCGCATTCTTTCCTGGGATCACAAAACCGAAACCTGTATTATTCCATCAGCGGCTTCGCTGGATGCCTCACATATCAGTGGCATGGAAATGTTTATTCACCAATGGTGGGCAATTGCCATTTTGCGGGTTAAGGCTGTTAAAGTAATGGGGGATAGTGCCCGCTTATCGTTTTACCAGCCAGAAAGCCGCATCCAGTCGGAGCACCCATGGCCCGCACCATGGATCTCCAAAAAAACGGGCAATTCGGCATTTTATCTTAGCAATGCTATCGGTTTTTTGAACCACCCGGGTGAGTGGTATCATGATCGCGTGGCCAATAAGATCTATTATATCCCACGCAAAGGCGAGGATCTGCAAACAGCTATTGTGGCTGTGCCGGAACTGGAAACATTAGTAAAAATGGAAGGCACTCTTGACCGCCCGGTAAATTATTTCGGCTTTAAAAATATCAGTTTTGAGCACAGCAGCTGGCTTCGGCCATCAAAAGAGGGTTTAGTACCTCACCAGGCCGGGATGTATATGCTGGATGCTTACAAGTTAAAAGTCCCCGGCACGCCGGATAAAAAAGGGCTGGAAAACCAGGCATGGGTAGGTCGACCGAAAGCTGCTGTCGAGGTGGCTTATGCATCGCACATCGCTTTTGATGGTTGCGGTTTTGAACATATGGCCTCAACTGGGCTGGATTTTAAACGCGGTATGCATAATGATGTGGTTAAGGGATGTCTGTTTAAAGATATCGGCGGTACGGCAGTCCTCGACGGTATATATTCCGATGAGGCACAGGAAGTTCACCTGCCTTATAATCCAACTGATAAACGGGAGATCTGCACCAATGATACCATCGCCAATAACCTGATAATTGATGCCACTAATGAAGATTGGGGATGCGTTGGCATTGGTGCGGGTTATGTAAAAGGCATCAGCATAACGCATAACGAGGTCTGTGATGTAAACTACACCGGCATCAGCATGGGTTGGGGCTGGACAAAGACTATCAATGCCATGAGCGATAACCGCATCATGGCCAACAAAATTCATCATTATGCCCGTAATATGTATGATGTGGCCGGCATCTATACGCTCTCGGCCCAGCCCGGTTCGGTGATCAGCAATAACTATGTCGACAGCATTTACAAAGCCCCTTACGCGCATGACCCGCAGCATTGGTTTTACCTGTATACCGACGAGGGCTCGTCATACATCACGCTAAAAAACAACTGGTGCCCGGCCGATAAATTCCTCAAGAATGCAAACGGCCCCGGCAATGTTTGGGAAAATAATGGTCCGCAGGTTGATGTGGTCATCAAAAATGCCGCCGGGTTGGAAGTGCCTTATCGCTACCTGTTCCAATACAGATCAATAAATCGGGACAACCGGCCAATCAATCATAAAACAGAATGAAAATATTAAAAGCATATATAGTTTGGCTAACGGCGGTTTTACTGTTGCTGGCATCTGATGTAAAAGCAGCTTCAAACCCTTATGCCATTATCGAAGTGACGGGTTCGCAAGGCAAGCAACTCAATTATGCGGCCTTATTGAATATCGCCCGTAAGCAGGGGTTACCGGCTTCGGCTGTTTACCGTTGGGATAATCATCTCATTGTTTATGGCAAGCATTTAAATACGGCATCCATCCAAAACAGCGCTCGGGCGGTATACCCATCATGCCAGGTTACGGTTTACAGCAGCCCGTTTTATGATTTTAACCGCGAACAGCGTTGCGGCGGGAGTGGCCTTGCTAAGCAATGGGATAATATTATACTCACTGCGAACCTGGTTAATGATGAACGCCTGCAGCAGGAATATATCGATTACCACATTACCCAGTTTAAAAATTGGCCCGAGGTGGCTAAGGGCTTTTGTAATGCCGGTTTTCAGCAATTACTGGTATTCAGGAACGGGCGTCGGCTGATGCTGGTGATCAGTATCCCGAAAGGCAAAAAGCTTGACGACCTCAATCCTAAAACCATCGAAAATAACCCGCGGGTAAACGATTGGAACAGGTTGATGAAAAAATACCAGGAAGGTGTGCCCGGCACGCGAAAGGGCGAGATATGGGTATTTTTTAAACAGGTAACAGACAACAGCGACACTAAACGATCATTATAAAATGAAAATAGGAATATTAGGATTAGGCGAAGGGCGCAGCACCATGTCGGCAGTATTGAAAAGCGATAAGCTTGAACTGAAAATGGTGTGCGACAAGAATATTGAATTGTGCAAACAACGCGCCGAAGAATTTAACTTTCATAACTACACTACCAGTTACCAGGACCTGCTCAATGATGCTGAAATAGATATCATTGCCATTTATACGCCCGATCATCTGCATGCGGAACATGTTAAACAGGCTTTATTGCATGGCAAACATGTGGTGTGCACTAAACCTTTTATTGATGATCTGAGCAAAGCCGCCGAACTGCTTGAACTGGTTGCACAAAGCGGCAAAAATGTATTTGTAGGTCAAAGCTCCCGCTTTTTTGAGCCAATGAAAAAACAACGCAAAGATTATGAAGCCGGTTTAATAGGGGATTTGATCACGGTAGAGGCTTATTACCATGCAGATCACCGGTGGTTTTTGGAGAAGCCATGGTCGTTACAGCAGGCTTTTAAGTGGTTGTACGGGGGCTTAAGCCACCCGGTAGATTTTATCCGCTGGTACCTGCCCGATATTGAAGAGGTGATGGGTTACGGCATGCTGAGCTCTAACGGAGCAAAAGGAGGCCTCAAGAACCCGGATACGATGCACTTTATTTTCAAAGCGAAGGACGGTAGGATAGCACGTGTAAGCGGTTGTTATACCGGTCCGGTGCAGCCCGTTACCCGCGACAGTGAGATGAGCTGCATTTTACGCGGCACCGAAGGCTGTAGCCAGGGTGATTATATGGACCTGCGCTATGCCATCACCGATAATACCGGCGAAGAGCGCATCCTAACCTGGGAACATAAATTGAAACATTATTTCAGGTTTGAGGGCAAAAGCCACCACGCCGGCGAGTATCAAAATTACCTCGAATATTTTGCGGATAGTATCACCCAAGGCTATACAGCTTATCCCGATATTAAAGAAGGCATCGGTACTATCGCTTTGCTGCAAGCTATGGACCGCTCCTTACAAAGCGGTAAACCCGTAAAGGTTGATGATATCCTCACCGAATTTAATTTAACCGTAAATGAGTTAAGCGCATGATATTGGGCATGAGCAATATCGTATCGCGCCTCACGCTGTTAGATTACTCCGTTGTGGCTGTGTACCTAATTGTTTTAATGGTAATCGGTTATCGCGCCAGTTTCGGCAATAAAAACAAAACGGATGAAACGCTTTTCCTGGCCAATAAATCGCTGGGATGGGCGAGTATTGGTTTTAATATGTGGGGCACCAACGTGGGGCCGTCCATGCTGCTGGCTTTTGCAAGCATCGGTTACAGTACAGGCATCGTAGCCGTAAATTTTGATTGGTATGCTTTTGTGTTCCTGATGCTGCTGGCGCTGGTATTCGCGCCGAAATATATCGCTGCCAAAGTATCAACCATGCCCGAGTTTATGGGCAACCGTTATGGCGATTCTACCCGTAACATCCTGGCCTGGTACGCTTTGATCAAAATGCTCATCTCGTGGCTATCCTTAGGTCTGTTTGCCGGTGGATTTCTGGTGAGGCAGATCCTCGGGATCCCCATGTGGCAATCCGTTATTGTACTGGTTTCATTTGCCGGTTTGTTTGCCTTTACCGGCGGTTTAAAAGCTATCGCCAAAGCAAATGTATTCCAGATGCTGTTGCTCATTGGCGTATCATTAATTTTAACTGTGCTGGGAGTAAACAAAGCAGGCGGGTTATCAGCAGTATTTCATCAAACGCCCAATAATTACTGGAACTTGATTCACCCGGCAAGTGATGTTAAATATCCCTGGTATGCTATTTTGCTGGGTTACCCGGTATCGGCAGTAGCTTTTTTCTGTACAGATCAGGCCATGGTACAATCGGTATTGGGTGCTAAAAACCTGGAACAGGGACAGCTCGGCGTTAACTTTATTGGCTGGCTCAAAATATTATCCCTGCCGTTGTTCATCCTCACCGGTATCCTGTGCTTTATCCTCTACCCACATCTGAGCGATCCGGCACTGGCCTATATGACTATGGTCACCAATCTCTTCCCGCCGGGTATGAACGGGCTGGTTATTGTGGTATTGATCGCTGTTTTGGTGGGTACCATCGGTTCATCGCTTAACTCATTGAGCACGGTATTCACCATGGATATTTATGCTGAAAAGATCAATCCTAACGCTACTAACAAAGACCTCATCAGGGTTGGGCGCTATACCGTAATTGCCGGCTGCCTGTTTGCTATAGGCATGGCGCTGGCAATTGACAGCATTAAAGGCCTCAACCTGTTCGATGTATTTCAATCGGTATTGGGCTTTATTGCGCCGCCGCTGGCCGTGGTTTTCCTGCTTACGGTTTATTGGAAACGTACTACCCGTAAAGCTGTAAATGTCATCCTGTCAGCGGGTTCGGCTTTTAGTCTTGGCACCGGTGTGGTTTATTTATGGGTGTTGCCATCCGCAAAGTACAGTTTTTGGCCGCATTACCTGATGCTGTCGTTCTTCATCTTTGTCTTCCTGGCAATATCGGCGGTCCTGATCTCGCTGCTCGATAAAGAACCAACAGTTTACAGGGCCACCTTATCCGAAATACACAATACCGCGAAGCCTACCAGGCGCGTAAAAGTGGCCTGGGCACTATTAACAATAGTGATGATTGCTTTATACCTCATTTTCAACGGACATTAAACTATGTACAAAACATCTATCCATATAAAATTTAACAAACTATATGTATTGGTCATACTGCTGAGCCTGATGTTTTTTGCCGATACAGCTAAAGCGCAAAAGGCAACCTGGATCTGGTATCCCGGCGATTATGAAGTATGGCTGAGTAACCGGATGCAGAACCGCCGCACCGAGCGCGGGGCCTTCTTTCCGCCGTTCTGGAAGCTGGACAGTCATTATGTACTGGTTGATTTTCATAAGGATTTTACGCTTGCAAATGCTGAAACTGTTGAGTTTGCCGTTGAAGGGCAATACAATGTAAAGCTTGATGGAAAGGCTTTTTCAGGTTATCCAAAAAACATTCATATGCCGGCTGGCAGGCACAGGCTTAGTCTCAAAGTTTATAACCAGGCTGCTGCACCCGCCATATTTGTTAAGGGGCAGCAGCTAATGTCAGATACCTCCTGGCTGGTAACCTATGAAGATAAGGAGTGGATTGATGAATCGGGCAAAACCTCTGATGTATCGGCCACCAAATACGTGAACGCCGGCAACTGGAACTTTGATTCGGCAGATAAATTACCTTCAGCATTCCGTTTGCCTACGGAGGAGCACAAACCGGAAAAGACTGAGCGAAAAGAGCATTCCATTTTGGTAGATTTTGGTAAGGAAACTTTCGGTTATGCGAAACTCATCGGCTTGAAAGGAAAAGGGAACGTTAAACTCTGCTACGGCGAGTCCAAAGAAGAAGCTTTAGCTACAGCAACCTGCGAATTGCTGGATAGCATTCACATAGATCAGCCTCAAAAAGCTGATTATACTATGGAGGGCTCGCGCGCTTTCCGTTACATCAATGTGTTGTTTGATGACAACGTAAGTGGCGATGGCGTTTCCATGTTTTATGAGTATTCGCCGGTTGAGCAGCGGGGGAGTTTTAAATGTTCGGATGAGCAGATCAATAAGATCTGGGATGTTTCGGCTTATACCCTGCACCTGAATACAAGGGAGTTTTTTATCGATGGGATCAAGAGGGACAGGTGGATCTGGTCGGGCGATGCTTATCAAAGCTACCTCATGAATTATTACCTGTACTTTGACTCACCAACGGTAACGCGCACGCTGTATGCCCTACGCGGTAAAGACCCGGTAACCAGTCATATCAATACCATTATGGATTATACCTTTTACTGGTTCATGGGTATTTATGATTATTACCAGTATACCGGCGATAAAAGTTTTATCAAACAAATGTACCCGCGCATGCAAAGCCTGATGAGCTACTGCCTGCAGCGCCGCGACAAAAACGGACTGATGGAAGGCCTGCCCGGCGACTGGGTATTTATTGACTGGGCCGATAAACTGAGCAAAAAGGGAGAAGTAAGCTTTGAACAATTGCTGCTTTGCCGCAGTCTCGAAACCATGGCCTTATGTGCCAATATCATGGACGATAAAACAGGCAACGATCAATATCAAAAACTCTCAACCGGATTGAAATCAAAGATCTTTGACCTGTATTGGAACAAAGAAAAACATGCTTTTGTGCACAGCATAATTGATGGTAAACAAAGCGATAATGTAACCCGGTACACTAATATGTTCTCCATATTTTTCAATTACCTGACGGACACTCAGCAGCAGGAGGTAAAAAAATATGTATTACTGAACGATAAGATCCAGAAGATCACCACCCCCTACATGCGCTTTTACGAGCTCGAGGCCCTTTGCGCCATGGGCGAACAAAGCTATGTGCTGAAAGAAATGAAGGATTACTGGGGAGGGATGCTGAACCTCGGCGCAACTTCTTTTTGGGAAGAGTATAACCCCACTAAAACCGGTGCCGAGCATTACGCCATGTACGGGCGTCCGTTTGGCAAAAGCCTGTGCCATGCCTGGGGAGCAAGCCCGATATACCTGTTAGGAAAATATTATCTCGGTGTAAAACCAACGGCGCCGGGCTATCAGCAATATGTTATCGAGCCTAACTTGGGTGGTTTACAATGGATGGAAGGCAGTGTGCCTACCGCCAATGGCGATATTAAAGTATCATGCAGCATCAAACAAATCAAGGTAAACAGCGGCACAGGAACCGGTCTGCTTCGGTTTGCGAGTACATCGAAACCGGTTTGTGAGGAGGGGGAATTAACTGCAAAAGGAAACGGCATCTATGAACTTACCATCCAAAAGCAAAAACAGTATACTGTAAGCTATAGCGCGAAGAAATGATGAAGAAGCGATTATTTATCCTGTTTCTAACGGCATTTTCGTCAACCGGGCTTTACGCGCAGCTGGTTGATAAAACACCCGCGCCTATCCCAAATGTGCCTGCAGTTTATGATGCCGAACCATGGGAAAACCCCTTGGTTGATGGTATCAACCGGGATGCTGCACGGGCTACCGGGTATTCATACAGCAACATTAAAGATGCGCTGGCGGGCGATAGGGAAAAATCAGGCAGGATGCTATCCTTAAACGGCTACTGGGATTTTAGTTATGCAGCTAAACCTGCCGATGCCCCAAAAGATTTTTATAAAAGTAGGGTAAGCGGCTGGAAAAAGATCGTCGTACCCTCAAGTATTGAGATGCAGGGTTACGATAAACCTATTTATAAAAGCGCGGTTTATCCTTTCCGCCCGGTTAACCCGCCGCATATACCGCAAGATTATAATGGCGTTGGCAGCTATCAGCGTACGTTCACCCTGCCTGCCGGTTGGAAGGATATGAACATCACCCTGCATTTTGGCGGGGTAAGTTCAGGCTTTAAGGTTTGGTTGAATAGCAAGTTTTTGGGTTATGGGGAGGATAGTTTTTTACCTTCGGAGTTTAACATTACCCCATACCTGCAAGCAGGCGAAAACGTGGTATCTGTGCAGGTGATCCGCTGGAGTGATGGTTATTTCCTGGAAGACCAGGATCAATGGCGCATGAGCGGCATCCACCGGGAGGTGATGTTGCTGGCCGAGCCCAAATTGCGGATTGCAGATTTTCAATGGCAGGCCAAACTGGATAAACAATATAAAGACGCCGTTTTCAGTATTCGACCACGGATCGAAAACCTGACCGGTAAAGCTGTACCCGGCTATAAAATTGAGGCCCGGCTTTTTGATAGGAACAATAAAGAAGTACTTCAACAACCCCTGGAGCGGAGTGTGGAAAGCATCATCAACGAGATCTATCCGCGGCTGGATAATGTAAAGTTCGGTCTGCTGGAAACCACCATGAAAAACCCGGAAAAATGGAGCGATGAAAAGCCGAACCTGTACACACTTACCTTATCTTTAGTTGACAGTGCCGGTCAAACATTGGAGGTTAAAAGCTGCAAGGTTGGGATCAGGAGTATTGAGTTTAGCAAAGAGGATAGCAAGCTGCTCATCAACGGTAAAGTGACTTACCTGTACGGCGTAAACCGGCCGGATCATGACCCGGTAAAAGGCAAAGCGCTATCCCGTGAGGACATTTTGAATGATGTGCGTACCATCAAACGCTTCAATTTTAATTGCATCCGCACCAGTCATTACCCCATGGATCCGTACCTGTACGATCTGTGCGATGAGTACGGTATACTGGTCATAGACGAAGCCAATCTCGAAACACATGGCCTTGGCTCAAAACTAAGTAACGACCCGATGTGGACCGGCGCTTACCTCGATAGGGCAACCCGGATGGTGATGCGCGATAAAAATCATCCAAGCGTGATCATCTGGAGTTTAGGGAATGAGGCCGGTCGCGGGCCAAACCATGCGGCTATGGCCGGTTGGATCCATGATTTTGATATTACCCGGCCGGTTCATTATGAGCCTGCACAGGGCACACCGCAGGCCGAAGGCTATATCGATCCAACCGATCCGCGCTATCCCAAAACTAATGATCATTCGCATCGGCTGCAAAACCCCATTGATCAGCCTTATGTGGATATCGTGAGCCGGATGTATCCCGGAATTTACACCGCCCCCTTGCTGGCCAATCAACAAAATGGCGATAACCGCCCGATATTTTTTGTGGAGTACTCGCACGCGATGGGTAACTCCAACGGAAATTTAAAAGAGTTTTGGGACCAATGGCGATCAACTAAGCGGATAATTGGCGGGGCTATCTGGGAGTTTAAAGACCAGGGATTGCTAAAACATGATTCAACGGGTAAGGCTTACTACGCCTACGGCGGTGACTATGGCGAACGTTATTTTGATAATTTCACCATCAAAGGCATTGTAGCATCCGACGGCAGGCCGAAGCCCGCGATATATGAGTGCAAGCATGTTTTTCAGCCCGCAGTTTGCGAACTGCTTGACGCTGATAAAGGAACCATCCGCATCAAAAATTGGCATAGTGTGGCTTCACTGGCCGATTATGATGTGGACCTGCAGGTTAGGGAAGATGGTAACGTTATTCTTAATAAACCAATCCCCCGCATTAACCTTGCGGCCGGGCATGATACCATCATCAGCATAAAACGATACCTGCCCAATTTAAAGCATAATCATGAATACCTGGTCGATATCCATTTTACCCTTGCTGAAAATAAGCCATGGGCAGCTAAAGGTTATGAAATAGCAAGCGATCAGTTTCAGCTGACTAAGCCCGAATTTTCAGCGGTTCATCCTGATGCTAAAAAATATTCGGCAGTGAAAATCTCAGAAGATGACAAAGTGTACCACGTCAGTGGTAAAGATTTTGAGATAGGCATCAGTAAAGTTAACGGGGCTTTAAATTCCTATATCAGCAAAGGGCAGCAACAGGTATTTGCGCCGCTGTTGCCTCATTTTACCCGCCCGGTTACCGATAATGACCACCGGGGATGGAAAATGGAGAAAAAACTAAAGGCGTGGTTTAATGCTGTGCCTGTATTGAAAAAGATTTCAGTCTCTAAACCCGGCGACGGTTCGGTGATCATAACCAGCATTTATTCTATGCTGAATGATAGCGCTTCGGTAAAGATAAACTACACCATTCGCGGTGATGGGTTGTTAAAAGTTTCTTATTTTCTTGATGTTAAAACGGGTTTACCAAACCTGCCCAAAGTTGGTATGCAGATGGGGATAGCACAGGCTGACAGTAATATTAGCTATTACGCTCGGGGACCTTATGAAAACTATATTGACAGGCGTACGGGTTCGGAAGCGGGGACCTATTCACAACCAATCAGTCAATTCATGGAGCCTTATGTGGTACCGCAGGAAAACGGTAACCGCACCGATGTACGCTGGATGCTGCTGCACCATAAAACCGGCGGCTTGGTGGTAACTGCCGATAGCCTGCTCAGCATGAGCGCCTGGCTTTATACCGAAGAAAACATCCAAAAGGCAAAACACACCAATAAACTCCAGGATGCAGGTTTTATAACCCTTAATATCGATCTGGTACAAATGGGCGTAGGTGGTAATGATAGCTGGTCGGAAGTAGCCGAGCCCTTGGAGCAGTACCACATCCCGGCAAAAAACTATGGTTACAGCTTTTATCTGAAGACTTATCAGGGCAAACCCGATGCTGCCGGAAAAGCGGCGTATCAAATGAAATTTAACAAAACGCAATGAGGAAGCACGTTTTTATAACCGGTATTTGCCTGTGCTTCCTGGTTGTTCAGGGGATGGCCCAGCAGCACAAACCGTTACCCCAAAAAGATGCTTTGAAACAAGCTTTTCTACACCCGCCCGAATCGGCAAAGCCTTGGGTGTTCTGGTACTGGATGCAAGGCGCTGTAAGTAGGGAAGGTATCACTGCCGACCTGCTGGCCATGAAGCAAGCCGGTATTGCCGGGGCTTATTTAATGCCTATCAAAGGGCCGGCTAATCCGCCATATCTTACGCCGTCAATTAAGCAGTTAAGCCCCGAATGGTGGGCTATGGTGAAATTTACCATGCAGGAAGCCGACAGAATAGGTGTAAAATTAGCCATGCACGATAGCGATGGTTTCGCGCTGGCAGGCGGCCCCTGGATAACTCCTGAACTTTCCATGCAAAAAGTAGTATGGTCAAAAACTGAGGTTGAGGGCGGCAAAGCTTATCATGATACTTTGCCTGTACCTTTGCACTATAAAAATTATTATAAGGATATCGAAATATTGGCTTATCCATCGCTTCCCGGCGAGGGTCAGAGTAGTTATGATGAGCATTCAAAGGTAACTACCAATCTGCCGAATACCGATGTACAATATCTTGCTGAAAAAAGGAATACCAAAAGCTTTACCAGTAATGAGTCTTGCTGGCTACAGTTGGAATTTGAAAAGCCATTTACCTGCCGTTCTCTCATTATCCATACGGCTGGGAACAATTACCAGTCGGAGCGGCTACTGCTTGAAGTAAGTGATGATGGTAAAAATTTTCGCTCATTAGGCCGACTTGAGCCACCGCGCCATGGCTGGCAGGATGGGGATGCCGAAATTACCAATGCTATTGAACCAACAACTGCAAAATATTTCAGGTTTACTTATGATAAAAATGGATCAGAACCAGGGGCGGAAGATCTTGATTTTGCCAAATGGAAGCCTACATTAAAGCTTTCGGGGATTGAGTTGTTAAGCGAGCCGCGCATCCATCAATATGAAAGTAAAAACGGTGAGGTGTGGCGCTTAAGCAAGTGTACTACAGAAATCCAGTTACCGGCTAATCTTTGTGTCGATAAAAGCAAGGTTATTAACCTTACTAATAAATTAAGCGCGGATGGTAAACTCAACTGGATTGCACCTGCGGGCAACTGGACTATCATTCGTATTGGTCATACTTCCACCGGGCATACCAACGCTACAGGCGGTGGCGGCATCGGTCTGGAATGTGATAAGTTTAACCCTGAAGCTGCCAAAACGCAGTTTGAGAACTGGTTTGGTGAGGCTATCAAACAGGGGGGGGCTGAACTGGCCAAACGGGTTTTGAAGATTTTTCATGTAGATAGCTGGGAATGTGGCAGTCAAAACTGGTCGCCGATTTTTGCCGGTGAATTTAAAAAACGGCGAGGGTATGATCTGTTGCCATATCTTCCATTAATGGCCGGTGTGCCGATGGAGAGCGCCAAAAAATCCGAAAAGGTATTGGCCGATGTGCGGCAAACTATAGCCGAGTTACTGGTAGATAATTTCTATGGCACAATGGCTAAGCTGGCACACGAAAAAGGCTGCACATTTACTGCTGAAAGCGTTGCCCCAACCATGATGAGCGACGGCATGCTGCATTATCAAAAGGCCGATATCCCGATGGGAGAGTTTTGGTTCAGAAGCCATACGCATGATAAACCCAATGACATGCTTGATGCGATATCCGGCGGCCACATCTACGGAAAAAATATTATCCAGGCCGAGGCTTTTACGGAATTAAGGCTTTTGTGGGATGAACATCCCGGTATGCTCAAAACTGCTGCCGATCGTAATTTTGCCCTTGGCATTAACCGTTATGTTTTCCATGTGAATGTACATAACCCCTGGCTCGATCGTAAGCCCGGGATGACGCTTGACGGGATCGGACTGTTTTTTCAGCGCGATCAAACCTGGTGGCAGCCAGGAAAAGCCTGGTTTGATTATATCGGCCGTTGCCAGGCCATGTTACAGCAAGGCCACCCGGTTACCGATATCGCTGTTTTTACTGGCGAGGAAACCCCACGCCGTGCTATTTTGCCCGACAGGTTGGTGAGTACCCTGCCGGGGATCTTCGGTGCTGAACGGGTCAAACAGGAAGCTGAACGTTTGGCTAATAAAGATGTGCCTGTCATCAATTCGGTTGAAGATGCGAACCACTCAGCCAATATGGCTTTACCTGAGAATTGGATCGACCCCCTGCGCGGTTATGCTTATGATTCTTTCAACAAAGACGCATTGCTGCGTTTAGTTACCGTAAGAAATGGCCGGATCATTTTGCCTGGGGGGGCCAGTTATGCCATACTGGTTGTTCCGGGGATAAGTCAAATGTCACCGCAACCATGGCAGTTATCGGCAGAGGTTATTAAAAAACTTCAACAATTGGTGAACGAGGGGGCTACGGTTTTGTTGGGCGACGAACGGATGAAAGCTACTTTAAGTGGCGTCAAGCAGACATCGGAAACTAAACTGCTGATCGGCCCTTACCAGAAAGATACTTTTGATGAAATCGGCATTTCTCGCGATCTGATCGTTATGGATTCGGTAAATCAATCCGCAAAAGATCTGGCATGGACACATCGCAGGGCTGATAATCTTGATATCTATTTCATCTCCAATCAGCAGGCTTTAAACCGCACTGTCAATTTATCGCTGAGGGTATCATGCCGTGTTCCTGAATTATGGGATCCTTTAACCGGGGATATGAAACGTTTGCATAGTACCAGTGAATCGGCTCGTACAAACCTGAGTCTTAACCTTGTTGCAAATGGTTCCGCTTTTATTGTTTTCAGAAACAGCCACCCGGATACAAAACTTGAGTTGGATAAAGCGGTACATTTTAAAACGGTACAAACTTTTACAAGCTGGCAGATACAGTTTGATCCTAAATCCGGAGGACCTGAAAAGCCGATTACGTTTGATAAACCGGATGACTGGTCGCTTAGTAATAATGACAGCATAAAGTACTACTCCGGAACGGCTGTTTACAACCGCACTTTTCAGTTTACCGGGAAACCGGACAGCAAACTATACCTTGATCTGGGCAATGTTGCCAACCTTGCTGAAGTATACGTAAACGGGATCAACTGCGGCACTGCATGGACATTCCCTTATCGTGTAAACATCAGCAAGGCGGTTAAATTTGGAGAAAATAAGCTAATAATTAAAGTAACCAATACCTGGGCCAACCGCCTCATGGGCGATCATGTGCTGCCGGAAAATAAACGAATTACATGGACAAATGCACCTTACAGGTTGGAAAGCCGCCCGCTTTTGCCGGCTGGATTACTCAGCCCGGTTAGGTTGCTCACTTATATCCCTTAATAGTATGAAAACATCATATAAGTATCTCGCCGTCCCCTCTGGGTCTCTCGCAGAGGACCCTGAGGTTCCCTCCTCCTCTCGAAAAGCTAAAATGAAAACATTGTATAAATATCTTATCATCACATTATTGGTAATTGCCGGCGGCAGGATTTCGGCACAAAACAAAGCATTGGTTAACACCAGCAAAAGCAATTACGCCAAGTTAAGTAGCCTTGATATGGGCTCGGTACAGTGGACGGGTGGTTTCTGGGCCGACAGGTTTAAAGTTTGCCGTGATACCATGATCCCCAACCTGTGGCGGGTTTATACCGACCCAAAGATCAGCCACGCTTACCGTAATTTTGAAATAGCCGCCGGATTGGACACAGGCTCACACGAGGGGCCGCCCTTTCATGATGGGGATTTTTATAAGCTGTTTGAAGCAGTAGCGAGCATGTACGCAGCCACGCATGATCCGGCACTTGACCGCTTGATGGATAAAACCATAGCCGTTATTGCTAAAGCGCAACGGGCCGACGGCTATATCCACACGCCAACCATTATTGAGGAGCGCAAGAACAGCATTAAAGAAAAGGCCCTTAGTGACCGCCTCAACTTTGAAACGTATAATCTTGGTCACCTGATGACCGCCGCCTGCGTGCATTATCGCGTTACGGGTAAACCAACTTTGCTGAAAGTAGCTATCAGGGCAACCGACTATCTTTACAAATTTTATAAAACCGCTTCGCCAGAGTTGGCCCGGAATGCCATTTGCCCTTCGCATTATATGGGCGTAGTAGAGATGTACCGCACCACCCGCGATCCTAAATATCTGGAGCTGGCCAAAAACCTTATCGATATCCGCGGCCTGATGAAAGATGGTACTGATGATAACCAGGACAGGGTGCCTTTCCGCCAGCAAACTCAGGCCATGGGGCATGCAGTGAGGGCCAATTACCTTTTTGCCGGTGCTGCCGATGTGTTTGCCGAAACGGGCGACACCTCCCTGATGCATACTTTAAATTTAATGTGGAACGACGTGGTGAACCGTAAAATGTATATCACTGGTGGCTGCGGATCGCTGTATGACGGTGTTTCGCCGGATGGGACTTCCTATAATCCGAACGAGGTACAAAAAATTCATCAGGCTTATGGGCGCGATTACCAGTTGCCCAGCTTTACCGCTCATAATGAAACCTGCGCCAATATTGGCAATGTTTTATGGAACTGGCGCATGCTGCAAATAACAGGCGATGCAAAATATGCCGATGTGATTGAACTGGCACTATATAACAGTGTGCTTTCGGGCATCAGCTTAAGCGGTCGCGATTTTTTATATACTAATCCCCTGGCCTATTCAGATAGTTTGCCGTTTAAACAGCGCTGGTCGAAGGATAGGGTTAGGTATATCAAACTCTCCAATTGCTGTCCTCCAAACGTGGTGCGTACCATTGCCGAGGTGAGCGATTATGCTTACAGTGTATCGGATAAAGGTTTGTGGTTTAATTTGTATGGCAGCAATACCATAACGGCTAAACTGAAAGATGGAACGCCAATAAAAATGACCCAAACTACCAACTATCCATGGGATGGAAAGGTCCGCATCCGGTTTGATGATGTGCCGGGAAATAAAGCTTTCTCGGTGTTTTTGAGGATCCCGGGCTGGTGTAAAGGTGCAAGTATCAAAATGGCCGATCAGCCGGTGCCACAGTTAGGTGCCACTCCGGGAGCTTATACCCAGTTGAACGCCGTTTGGCGAAAAGGAATGACAATTGATCTTGACCTGCCTATGCCGGTAACGCTGATGGAAGCTAATCCGCTGGTTGAAGAAACCCGCAACCAGGTAGCGGTTAAACGTGGCCCGGTGGTGTATTGCCTTGAATCGGCCGATCTGGCGGAGGGACAAAAGATCTTCAATATAGCGCTGTCAATTGGCAATGTACTCAAACCGGAAATGATCAGGATAGATAACAGCGAGATTATGAGCCTTGTTGGAAAAGCCGACGTTCGGGATGAAAACAATTGGAGTAACAGGCTTTATAAAGAAGTATCCGCACCAAAACAAAACGCTACTGATATCAGGCTGATACCATATTATGCATGGGGAAACCGTGGGCATGTGGATATGGAAACCTGGTTGCCGCTGGATTTTTAAGAGGGAAGGTTAAAGGCGAAAGGTTTTTAAGGTGTTCCGCGTTTTCACGCTCAAAAAATGGAATGGCCCTCTTTTTACAAAAAAGAATACCGGGACTTTTTCGATTGTTTTTTTCCGGAATCAAAAAATTGGGACACCCGATTTGTTACAATTGAGAAGAGGGTTTTATCGGCTTAGCATCACTGTAATATCTTTCCTTCTCTCTTCCGGAAAAACTTTCATATCAACTATTTTTCCATCCTTTAGCTTCGCTTCAACAGTGGTGTTGTAAGGCGCGTGAAGTAAAAAATGCACATCCCAATCCTTTGGCCAGGCAGGAAAAAGCAGGATCTTTTTATCATCCACCTGCATCAGCATTTCCTGCAGACCGATCATGCCCGAGCCACCCCAATTATGGTCGGGTGCCCAGTCGAAACCCGGTCCCCAGAATGCGGGGAAACGCCTGCCTGAATTTTTGAGTTTAAAGGTGGTCAGTTTGGCAGCTTCACTGGTAAGTCCTAAGCGGGCAGCAAAAATGTTATCTTGTTTCCAGCCTATGCCGCTCCTGAATTTGGCTACGAGGGTATCCAGTTTCCATGTGTTCAAAGCGGTATCTAAGCCCGGTTTGCCTAAGCCGAAGATTCCCCATGGAAATACCGGGTAAAACTGGGTGTTCTCTTCGTTACTAACCCGTTCCCATGATTTGGCAGGAGTGAGGGTTTTGCGACCATCAATTTCTGCAAATGTTAATGGGGGGATGCGTTTCAGTAAGCTGGTCAATTTCAAGCGCTCGTCGCCCGTTAAATAGGTATCTGGCAGGGCCAGCATTCGTTTGGTGATGGTTTGCAGGGCTGCTATGGTAGAGTTGGAATTATAAGCCATCTTAAAAGTTTCGGCGGATGAACCGGGGTATAAAACCAAATGGCCATTCCCATTAAGTGCTTTAGCGCTTCGTTTGTGGGAAAGGTATTGGTAATGCTCGTCAAAGAAAGTAAGGCAACTTTCAATGAAAGGAATGTATTGGTGGATATCATCGCCTTTGTACCGCTCAGTTTCCAGCATCATGAGGCAAAACTCAAAAACGGTATCCCAGGTATATTCAAGCCAGGCGTTGTATTCTATGCCCTTATCAAAATCGGCGGGGCGTTTCCAGGTATATTCGGCACTATTCGGCAAACCGAAATTCTCTACTTGTTCGGTAAAGCAGGCCCCGTTATGCCCCCAATAAACCTGACTGCGCAACTCGGCGTTTTTTAGGGAATGGAGATAGAAATCAAATTCCGGTTTCATCATGTCAATATCGCCGCTTTTCAACATCGGAAAATATACCAGCCGTTGATTTTGGGCAGTCATTAAACCGCCGCCCCAATTACGGAAATCGGGTGTAAAGGCATATTGCGGATTTACAAAAACGGGATCGTAAGTAAAAAGGCCACCGTTAAATTTAGTGGGGGCTTGTCCATAAGCATTACAGCCCAGCATGTACCTGAATAACTGGTAATTTTTACCGTTTTGCCATGCTGAAGTATCATTGGCAGGCTTATCGTTATTGATATAGATAAAGCTCCGGCCCCAGTACTGCTTCCACCAGTCGGCTGTTTTTTGCCATACTGTTTTGTGGTTGGATTCTGCTTCGTTAACTACTTTCTGTAATCCCTGTTGCCATTCATTTATGGATGTGGTTTGTTGAGTGCTTAGGCAGATCTCAAGATCCTGTTTGGCAGCGGGTTTGATGCTCTCCAGCCTCCAGCCTTCAAAGTCAGTATTAAGATATTGCCCATTTACAGTACCAGCAGGTTTCAGATTTTTGCCTTGCATCAGCCCTCCGAAGGTGAGGTTCTTAAGCGGATTGTACATCTGATCTTTAACCGCATCCATACCCTGCTGTTTTACAGTAACGTCAAATATGGTAGAATCGAGGTTGTGATGGTAGAACTGGATGGCGTCGCCTTTAAATGCAATATTATCCTTCAGCGTTTTTATATCGTTGCGAGGGGCAAATTTCCAGGAGCCTTCATTTTTTTCGAGGCCTTTAACCTCCCTGTCGCGGTAGCGCCAGCTTTCAAAAGTGGCTTCGGTTTTAATGGCTTTATTGCTGCTGATATTAACATGAATCACCGGGCGGTAAACATCAACCCAAAGTTTTATTTCGGCTTTTAAATCGCCGTTTTTTCCGTGGATGAGAATAGAGCCATTTTGAAGTTTTAGCTCCTGTTTAAAATCACTTCCACCGAAAGGATTTGGCGATAGTTTGATCCTTATGCGGCCGGGTTTGAGCATGGCGTTGTTTTCATCAAAGGTGCCGCTGCGGGCTATATAAAAGAGCAGTTCGCCTTTTTCAACCCATACATTCAACCCGATATCGCCGCCGCCGCAGGGCATGGACTGGCCCGAGTTTTGGCTCTGGCTTGTCCAAACTTCGTTGTATTGTTCAATGCCTTTATTTTGGGCTAACGCGATATTGCAGTACAGAAAGCAAAGCAGCAACAAGAGTTTTTTCATATTACCAATCGTCGGTTCTGAATGAGGAAACGGGGAGCCCGTTAGTGCCGAACAGATCGCCCACCACAAAATCCCTGAAGGCGTAACGCACAGCCACAGGCTCTTTTACCAAAGCTGAAGATACAATAATTACACTGCCCGATATCATGGCTTGCGCCGGGTAAAATATTTTGTCCTTACCCGCTATTTCAAAGTTTTGGATTGGTTTATTGAAGGAGGTCAATCCGTTCTCAGCATGTTCAAACCTGATGGTAGCCCGGTTGCCATCCACCGTCATTTCTTTATACAGCGGGCTCGCATAATCGAACCCTTTAATACCATAAGTTTGCGCTAAGGCGAGATAGGCCAACCGTGTACCTACGGGTTCTTTCCTTGGCGGGTGAATAGTCACCTGCTCACCAATATCAAGCAATACGGCCATACCACTGTTAGGTATAACTTTTAACGATTTACGCTGAGCGTCGCGCAGGTAAGCTGAATTGTATTTGCCGCCAGCATTGTATGGTGGTAGCTGGGTATAATCATAAGGTGCTATCTGCGTATAATAAAACGGAAAATCGCCTTGTTGCCATAACTCGCGCCAGCGTTTCACCATTGCCGGGAAAAGCTTTTCATATTGGCCGGGCCGGTCATAATTTGATTCGCCCTGGTACCAGATACAGCCTTTGATACCGTAGTCAATCACCGGGTTCAGCATGCCATTGAACAGAGTAGTAGGTGTGCGTGATACGGCTTTAATAGAATCTGTTTTAGCCGGGACCTTGATCTCCGGGAAGTCTTTCAGTCCCTCAGGATCCATCCATGCTTCTGCACTCGAACCACCGTAACAATCGCTAATGAGGCCGATAGGCACATGCAGCATTTCGTTCAGCAACCTGCCAAAATAATAACCGGTTGCACTAAAGTTGGCAACAAATTCGGGTGAAGCAACATGCCATTCGGAAGGTTTGCTATTTTCCTGTACTTCAGTTACTGATGAACGGGGAACAGTATAAATATGGATGTTGTTATTAGCAGATTTTAGTATCGCATCAAGGGACCCGTTTATCGGCTGGCTTTTATAACCCTTCATAGGGATCTCCATGTTTGATTGCCCGGTGCAAAGCCAAACTTCGCCAATCATTACGTTGTTTAGTTTGATGGTATTACCATCGCTGATGGTTACGGTATAAGGGCCGCCGTAAACCGGGGTGCTTACTTTGGCTAGCCATTTGCCGTTTGCATTTACTTTGACTTTATAGCTTTTCTTATTCCATGAGGCGTTGATGATAACGGTTGAGGCGGCTTTGTCCCAACCCCAGATCGGGGCTTCGCTTTGCTGTTGCAGCACCATGTTATCAGTAAAAATGGATGCCAGTTTTACCTGTGCCTGCGAGGATATAAACAGGAATAAACCCAGGCTTGATGCCAGTAATTTTTTCATTGCAGTAAATTATTTTGTAAGCTTTCCCGCGCGCTTAGTCTCAAGCCATCCGCTGAAAAGCAGGTTTTTATTCAAGTCGGGTTTAGGGAAAAACAGGCTGGCCAGGGATCCGATTATAATCACCACCAAATGGCTGTACACGCCCAACATGTACTTATGCTGATTAAAATTGTATTTACCCAGATCAAGCAGGATATGTTTATCGGCATCCAAGCCTATTTTGGTAGAGGTTAAAAAGGCATAAGCCGTAAACAGGATACAGGCTATGATCCCGATATTTAATCCCTGCCGGTTAGCCCGGTTGTTGAATAAGCCCAGTAAAAAAATGCCCGCTATGCCGCCCGAAAATATAGCGTACAGGGTAAACACAATACCTAAAGCGCCCTCATCACCGGCAAGCAGGTATAGGGTAGCTATGCCCATTGCCCCTAAACCTGCCAGTATTACTATCCATCTTCCGGCTTTCAAATATTCTTTATCTGATTTATTGGGTTTGAATTTTTTATAATAATCCTCCACACCGATAGCCGACAGGCAATTAAGATCGGCTCCCAGGCTGGAGATAGCCGCTGAGATCAATGCGGCCAATATTAATCCCACAACACCTGTAGGTAGTTTGCTCATGATAAAATAAGGGAAAACAGCATCAGCCTTAATACCTGCCGGTAAAGGGTTTTGCTGGTAGAAGGCAAACAAAGCCGTACCGATAAACATAAATAGTGCCCAAAGCGGTACGGTAAGCGTTATACCTAATATGGATGCCCTGATGGCCGCTTTATCTGTTTTGGCAGTAAGATAACGCTGAACCATGGTTTGATCGGTGCCGTATTTTTGAATGGCGTAAAATACACCGTTGATAGCCATTACGATGAAGGTGAGCTTTTTGAAATCCCAGGAATAAGGACCGAAGTTGTTTTTATGGTTCACGCTGGCAATGTGCCATAGTTCGGGGAAGCCACCTTTGATAGAGCAAATGAGGATAATGAATGATGCTATCCCGCCGGCTATCAGCAAAAAGCCCTGTACCACATCAGCCCAGATCACCGCCTCAATACCCCCTATGAGCGTAATTACAATGATCACAACACCAATTATCCAGATGATCACAAATGTATTGGTGTTGGTCATGTTAGCGAGCGCCAGCGCCAGCAGGAAAAATACCGTACCCATTTTTGAAAAATGGGTTAATACGAAACTTACAGAACTATAAAACCGGGCAAATAAGCCAAAGCGTTTTTCAAAGTATTCATAAGTACTTACGCCTATCACCTCGCGATAAAGGGGCACTATAAACCAAACCATCAGGAGCAAAACTATGGGTACCATTAAGCCCTGCACCAGCAAGATCCAGTTGGATGTAAAACCTTCGCCGGGATAGGCCAGAAAGGTTACACTGCTGATAAGCGTAGCCATTAATGACATACCTATTGCCCATGCAGGGATTGAACCGCGCGATACGAAATATTTTTTAGTGGAGTTTTGTCCTTTTGAAAATCTGAGACCGATGGTTAATGAAATGGCCAGTGCCAGGGCTATGATGATATAGTCTGCCAGGTGCAGGGTTTCATGTTTCATATGCAGGTATAGTTATTGGTTCCCCAAACGGGAGCCGGCCAGGGGTAGCTGCCTGGTTTTAAAGTTAAACATAATTGGTTATTGCCGGCTACGCGCATATGAATAACTCCGGGAGCTATTAGTTTTGAGGGATATAATTTTTCGATGTCTAAACGTTCAAGTATAGCCCAGGCAGTTGCGCCACCCTCAATCAGTAATTCATGAAGCGAGGTGTGCTCGATAACCTGTCTTACAATAGCTGCCATTTTGTGGCTCAGCAATACCGGGTCGACTTTAATGTTCTTAATAAAATCGGGGTTTATAGCAATGATGGCATTATTACCAGCGATGATACTGGAAGCTACGTGGCTGGCAAAAAGGGCATGCACATTATCGCCGCTGGTTTCGGCACAGATGGTTGCCGCAGGTACGTAATGTACCGGGATATTATTATGCTTGCCATTGTTTAAGTTTAGCTTGCCCTGGTAAAAGGTACTGCCAAATACAAACAATCGCCTGCCGGTGGTTTCAGGATCAGGCGTTTCAATCTTTTGAGCTGAACGCAAGTGTTGAAGTAGGTAGGTAAACAAGTTTGCCGAACCTGCCAGCAGGGTGTCGCTATCTGTTTTATTTATCCAATATCCAAGGTCTTGCTCATCATTAGCTGCACCCATAAGGATTCCCATTGGGGGCAGTTTTTCTTCTTTTTTTACAAGGCGAATCTTTTCATCAGCCCTCAATAATTCAATGATATTTGAGCTTAAGGCAGGGAAAGTTGGATCGTTGGCAAAATCACTGAGATGGATAGGCACACCGTTGTAATAAAATGTATCGCCAATGAGTTTTTTTGAGTGATAAGGATTGCCAGGCACAATGAGTGCCCTTTTTAATCCTGATGCTATCAGCTGGCTTTGTAGTTCCTCAACAATGTGCCCCCGTAAAACTGAGTCTATTTTTTTGAAAATAAACCGGGGCTTTAGTTGTAGCAGTTGAACCGTAAGGTCATGCATGATCGCCTTAGCCTTATCTAAAGGAAGTGATCGGGTGTCAGTAGCTATAATCAACAGATCGGCATCGCAGCGTTCATCAACAATGGTACTAACCTCAGTTCTTAACCCGTGGTTGAGGCCAATTCCGGCAAGCTCTGCCGCACCTGTTAAATCATCTGCAATTACAGCGATCATATCCTTATACTTTTATCCTGTTTTTGCTCAACTGTACGGCAGACTCAATAGCCAGGATCATAGCATCACTGCTGGCAACGCCTTTACCTGCAATTTCAAAAGCCGTACCGTGATCAACCGAAGTACGGATGATAGGCAAGCCCATAGTAATGTTAACGCCTTTTACACTATCCATCTGCTGTTTTTCGGCGTTCCATTTAAAGCCGGTGAGTTTAAAGGGGATATGTCCCTGGTCGTGGTACATGGCCACTACGCCACCATAATACCCGGTTGATGCTTTGGAAAACAAGGTATCGGCAGGCACCGGGCCTTCTACATCATAACCTAATTTTAGCGCCTCTTGTACAGCTGGCAGAATCTCCAAATCATCTTCGGTACCAAACAAGCCCGAATCGCCGGCATGCGGGTTAAGCCCGGCTATGCCGATCTTTAGGTTTTTTTCTCCAAGAGAGATGAGGCCATCCTGTAAAAGTTCAACAACTTCAACAATCCGGTTTTTTTTTACCAAATCGCAAGCCTGCCTTAACGACACGTGGGTTGATACATGGATCACCTTCATATTATGTTCTACCAGAAGCATCGCATATTTTTTTGTGCCGGTGTAATGGGCATATATCTCAGTGTGCCCTGCGAAATGGTGCCCGGCCTCATTAATCGATTTTTTGTTGATAGGCCCGGTTACAGTAGCGTCAACTTCGCCGTCAAGCGCCAGTTCAATTGCTTTTTTTACTGCTTCAAATGAGGCGTTGCCAGCCATCGCCGAGATTTCCCCAAACTTGAGTTGTTCCAGATCTACATTATGGAGATCGAATACATCAGGCTTTCCAAATTCAAAGTTTGCTTTGCGGATATCTTTTATGGAGTTGATATGTGCATCTAAGTTCAATCTTTTTACGATGTCAAAAAATACGCCAGTGTCGCCAATAATTACCGGGCGGCAAATCTCAAACAGCCTTTCGGTAAGTAAGGCCTTAATCGCTATCTCGGGACCAATACTGGCCGGATCGCCCATGGTTATCGCTATGATTGGTTTCTCGGCTGTCATTGGTATATTGGTAAGCTAAGATTTTCAATATTAAGCATGCTCTGTAGTTTCTTTTGCAGGTCGGCAGCTTCGGCATCACTAACTTTCAATAGCGGTGGCATCATGTACGGACGACACAATCCGGCGCTTTGCATTAAGGACTTCAGTGCTGCCAGCGATTCGCCCAGCAGGCGTTTGCCCTGGTAGATATCACCCACTAAGTTAGAATGCCTTTGTAATTGCAGGGCAGCAGGCTCATCATCATTATCGGCCGCGACAATCATTTTATAATAGATATCGGGGAACAGGTTTCCGGTACTTGGCACCAGGCCATCGCTGCCGGTAAATAATGCATGGGCAGATTGTGCGCCCCAGCCCAAAAAATGACTGAAATCGGCGCGGCCGATCCATAGTTTGAGCGAATCTCTTAAGCGGTCATAGTTCCGTTCCGAATCCTTGGTGCCTACGATATTATCATGATAGCTTAATTCATCGAGCAGGTTTAAGTTGATAGATACATTGGTGGTGGCGGGGATGTTGTAAACTATCAAGGGGATAGGTACTTCATTGGCTAGGGTTTCAAAGTATGTTTTAATTTCATATTCAGTTAGTGTGAAATAGGCAGGCAGGTGCGCTACCGCAACATCAATCCCTTCACCAGCACAACGCTTGGCCAGTTCAATGGAATCGGCCAGGCAATTTGATGAAATACCTGCATAAATCAACCGCCCCGGCTGCCTTACTGATGTTGCCAGTTTAATAAAATCGAGCTTAACATCGTTTGGCAATGAGGCAGATTCACCGGTGGTACCCAGTATGAAAGGTACACCGCCGTAATTGAAAATATTATCGAATATCTTTTCAACCGCTTCATGGTCAAGTTTATAATTGTCAGTAAGTGGTGTAATTGATGGCACTACCAAGCCATTATATTTCTTTTTTAGTTTCATTAGTATGTTTTAATAAGCAGCCTCGTAAATGTTAACAGCGTCATCTATGTTTATCGGTCGCGGGTTGTTTTTAAGCAAGCGCGTAATTTTCATGGCGTCGGCCGCCATTTGCGGTATGGTGTTTTTATCTATGTCTATTTCTTTTAAGCTTGCAGGGATGCCGCAGTCTTTAATCAACTGACGGATCTTTTCTACTCCGGCCTTAGCTGTTTCAAAATCATTGACACCGCTATTGCAACCCAATGCACGGGCAACAGCGGCATATCGTTCCGTGGTTGCCGGAATGTTATACTCCATTACAAAAGGAAGCAATAAAGCATTTGATAAGCCATGGGCAATATGGTACATACTGCCCAGCGGATAAGAGAGGGCATGGACACCGGCCGTATTAACAGGACCTAAACAAAAGCCGCCCATCAAGCTGCCGATAGCCAATTGTGTGCGGGCTTCTTCATCGGTACCATCATTTACTGCTTTAACCAAATTGCCGGCTATAAGCCGGATCCCTTCAATCGCATACATGTCAATAAAAGGATGTGCATACAAATTTGTATAAGCCTCAAGGCAATGCGTTAGCGCATCAAGACCTGTCGCGGCGGTAACCTCTGCCGGGAGACTGACCATCAAATCCGGATCAATGATCACAACATCCGGAACCAGGTAAGGGCTGATAATGCCTTTTTTCTGATCATCTACATTATCTATCAATATCGCATTTGGCGATGCTTCGCTGCCGGTACCTGCTGTCGTAGGTACGCAGATCAGTTTTTTAGTACGGGTTTTAAGCAGACCATTGCCTGTTATCCCTGCCAGCGTTTGGTCGTTGTTAATTTGCGCTGCTATGAGCTTGGCTATGTCAAGGACGCTGCCGCCGCCAATACCTATGATTACATCAGCCGCGGTGTGCTTTACTGATGCAAGCAGATCTTCAAAGTCTTTAAATGAAGGCTCTTTCACTATTGAGGTATCAACGTGAACAGCAATCCTGGCTTCTTTAAGCTGAACTAAAACAGGTTCAAGTTTTCCTGACAACGGGCTGATGGTAATGATCAAAGCCGATTTATACCCGCTGTTAATAATCTCATCAGTTAATTTTAAAAGCGATTTTTTGCCAACAATTATCTGGCCCGGAAACCGGATAGTGATGTCGCGATAAGGATGTTCAGTTTGCGGCATATACTTATTATATTATAATGGCGGGCCTTTTTAATTGGTTTTGATATAAAACAAAGATGGATAATGCCACCCCCCATTTTTATCCAACCGTTATCCAATTATTGTACGATATTATCAAAAGGTATATCTGCCCGTAAGTCATTATGATATGATATGCCTGTAATTGGCTTTTATGGATAGCAATGGTGATAAATGATCTCTGAAATGCAGGGAGACGGCTCATGACAGTTCGATAACAAAGGCCCGGTAACTTAGCAAAAAGGTGATTTTGAGATAATAGGGTAAATTTTTAGCTGTCTGAATAGCTACTGTCGCTCTTATTCGAAATCAATCAAATCACCATAGCATAATTATAACTCACCCGGTCAGATACGGTACTTTTAATATTTTCTGTTAACTCAATAAATACACACGCCCATGAAAGTAGTAAAAACAGTAGGACAATTTATTATAGAGAAACCGGCAGGTTTTCCTTTTGTCAAAGGCGAGCTGTCACGGTTTTTACGTGAAATAGGCATTGCCGCTAAAATTGTAAATCGCGAAATCAGCAAGGCTTGACTTATTTGATATCATCGGCGAAACCGACTCGGGAACTCCCATGGTGAACGGCATATACTAATGAGCAATTCATTTCGGCCTTGCGCATCGGCAGCGAGTGCTGTGTTGTAGCATCTGAAGAAAATGATGAACCTATCCAACTACCCCAACAGTATCCAAACGGAAAACTAAGATTGGTATACGAATGTAACCCGATGGCCTTTATTGTTGAACAGGCAGGCGTCGCTGAATCTACCAGGTTAAATAATAAATGCGCTAAAAGACACTGTTTTTAATATCGGCTCCAAGCAACTCATCCAGCTTTAGAAAAGCCGATTGTGCTGGCCATTTAGTGTGAACCATCCAGGATAGATCAAACAAATACAAAATAAACTGGATTTGCTGCAAAGAGGGTTCAATTATTGAACATTTTAGACCAATTTTTAAACCTCTGTATAGAGTTCTGTTAATATGTTTGTTTCAACCAACTATAGACCTGTTTCTCTGAAAAGGATTTTTTCTATCCGATATTTTATGGACCGGCTATTTGCGGATGAACTTATACCTAATATAACATGCATCTTAAAAAACTGAACTTATTAGCAATTTTGCTATTTTGCTTATGCGTAGAAGCAAACGGGCAAAAAAAAACATCCGTTTATTCCTGGCAACATCTGCCCACCGCCGAATTGCCATCCTTTAAAACCGACACCTTCAACATTGAAAAATTTGGTGCCAAAGCGGGCGGGTTCACACTAAATACGCAACGCATCAACGCTGCTATCAACGCGTGCAGCGAGCATGGTGGCGGCGTTGTACTCATCCCTTCCGGATTTTGGTTAACCGGCCCTGTTGTAATGAAAAATAATGTTAATCTTCATATCAGCCGGGCGGCAGTACTACAGTTTACATCTGATAAAAGCAGTTTCGCGCTCATTGAAGGAAACTTTGAAGGGCACAAGTCCATCCGCAATCAGTCTCCGATCTCAGGTAAGGACCTGCAAAACATCGCCATTACTGGCGAGGGTATTATTGACGGGCACGGCGAGGTTTGGCGCGCGATGGGTAAAGACAATATTATCGACCGCGATTGGAAAATACTCATTGCTTCGGGCGGTGAGCTTAGCGATGACGGCCGTACCTGGTACCCATCGGCCAGCTATGCTAAAGGTGCCCGCACCCGTAATGCAGGCTATATACAAACCGGTAAAAAACTGGACGATTACCAGGAGATAAAAGACTTTTTCCGCCCTAACCTCATCGTATTCAGTAATTGTAAAAAGGTGCTGCTGCAGGGTACAACCTTTCAAAACTCCGCAGCATGGTGCCTTCATACGCTGCAATGTGAAGACCTGACATTTGATGGCGTGCATGTCCGCAATGCGTCAAATGCGCAGAACGGGGACGGTATGGATATTGAATCCTGTTCAAATGTGCGGGTGGTTAATTGCACTATTGACGCCGGAGATGACGGGATCTGTATTAAATCGGGAAAAGATGAAGAAGGCCGAAAAGTTGGCAAACCCTGTCAAAACATTTTGATCCAAAACAATGTGGTATACAGCGCGCACGGTGGTTTCGTGATCGGCAGTGAAATGTCTGGGGGCGCACATGATATTTTTGTTTCAGACTGCAGTTTTTTTGGCACCGACAACGGCTTGCGTTTTAAAACTGTAAGAGGACGTGGCGGCGTGGTTGAAAATATTTATATCCGTAATATTTCCATGCGCGATATTGTGCACGATGCGATCCTGTTTGATATGTATTATTTTACTAAGGCGCCTTCATTGGCCCAAACCGGCGGTGACGAAGAAAAGCCGCCTGTTGACGCCGGAACTCCTCAATTCCGTAATTTTTATATTAATAATGTAGTTTGCGATGGTGCCAACCGGGCCATGCTCATCCGTGGCCTGCCTGAAATGAGCATCAGGGGCATCCACCTGGAAAATATTTCGATCAAGGCCGATCAGGGGGCCGAAATTATTGATGCCAGCGACGTTAGCCTGACCAAAGTAACGCTGCAGTGCAAAACCACCCGACCGTTGGTTCATATAGAAAACAGTAACAAAATCAGGGTCGACTCTCTTGCATCAGCAGTAAAGCCTGATCTGCTGTTGAGCATTAATGGCAAGCATATGGGGCAGGTTGATTTATTGCATACAGACACCAGTTCGGCCAGCCAGGTGGCAGAATTTAAATATGGCGCGGATAAATCTGCATTAACAACAACAAAATAAGCCGACAGGATAAATGATGAACCATTTGTTTTTCAAATTGACGGTACTGGCATTAGTGATCTTTTCAACCCATACACAGGCCCAAAATTTTATGGAGATATGGCCGCATGGTCATATCCCAAACTCTAAAAACCTGCGGCTTACTGACAGCGTAGCAAATGAACGCATCTATAGGGTAATGCTGCCGGGAATGTACGCGTTCTTTCCCGGGAAACAGGAAAACAAGGGCGCCGCAGTGGTTATTTGTCCGGGCGGCGGCTATGAGCGGCTTGCCTACGTGATCAGTGGGTTGCAACTGGCTAAATGGTTCAACACCATGGGGGTTTCGGCATTTGTGCTTAATTACCGCCTCCCTAACTCTCCTGACTTGAAGCAACGTGAAATCGGCCCGTTGATGGATGCACAGCGAGCCATTCGCCACATCAGAGCCAATGCAGCAAAATGGGGCATCGACCCAGATAAGATAGGCATCATGGGGACATCGTCAGGTGGGCATCTTGCTGCTACCACAGCTACCCAAACCACCGACGTAAGTGCAATTAAGGATAGCCTTGACCGTGTTTCATTCAGTCCTAATTTTGCTATTCTGGTTTCGCCGGTGATCGACCTCAGTACGTCGTATGCACATGCGGGTAGTGTTAAAAATTTACTGGGGCCTAACCCTACTGAAGATCTGAAGCGGCATTTTTCGGCCCAGCTTAACGTAAGCAGCACCACTCCCCCATGCTTTATTGCCGATGCGGTTAATGATAAAGCAGTAAACCCAATGAACAGTCTGATGTTTTACCAGGCACTATTGCAAAACAACGTGCCGGTAAGTTTTCACGCATTTCCGCAAGGCGCACATGCAATAGCGCTGCGCAATAATCCCGGGTCGACTGAGTTGTGGACCAAACTATGCGAAATGTGGCTGATTGAAATGAACATCATCCCCGAAAAACTGTCAACCAAATAACTATAACATCACCATGAAAAAACCGCGTCAAAGTAAAATCTATCGGTTTAGCCTGGCAATTATGATGCTGGGCGGCATAGCATTAAGCTTTATCCCGCCTAAAAAGAAGTTAACCATTTTTTTAGCAGGCGATTCAACAATGGCTGATAAAAAGGTAAGTGCATATCCCGAAACCGGTTGGGGCACGAGTTTCAAGAATTTTTTCGACTCAACTGTGGTTGTAGTTAACAAGGCCCAAAATGGCCGCAGCACCCGTACTTTCATCACCGACGGCCTTTGGAAACAGATTGCCGATAATTTGAATGCAGAAGATTATGTGCTGATACAATTTGGCCATAACGATGAGGTGCCTACCAAAAAATCGGCTACTACAGAAACGGAGTTTAAAAACAACTTGATCTTTTATATTGATCAAACGCGGAGCAGGAACGCAATACCTGTACTGATCACCCCGGTAACACGCCGCAGCTTTGACAGTACAGGCACAGTAACAGATACCCATGCGCGTTACGCCCGGATTGTACGCGATGTAGCCACAGAAAAACGTGTACAATTGATAGATCTTGACCAGGAAAGTACGGGGCTGGTGCAACGCTTTGGCCCTGAACAGTCTAAATTGCTGTACAATCACCTGCAGCCCGGCGAAAACCCCAATTACCCTGACGGGAAAAAAGACGATACCCATTTCAATGAACTGGGTGCCCGCAAAATGGCCGAGATTGTATTGGCAGACCTGCGCAGGCTGTCGCCTGAAATTAACAGCCGCGTAATAGGATCTGATCGGGGACTAACCAGGTAGCATCATGAAAAACAAAACCCTTCTATTGGGCTTAGCTTTAGGCCTGCTTGCATTTACAAAAGTTTCGGCACAATCTCAACAATGGCTAACCGCTACCCCGGATACCTCCTTTAACATCACCCGCGACTTTAAAAACAATGTAAAGAAATATCCCTTTATTAAGATCGTCCCAGATAGCCCTTCAGCGGCAGTAACTGAAGCCCGAAACCTGGTTTATGGCAAAGTAGGCAGCCGCGAGCTGCATATTGATGCCTTTACGCCATCAGCAGCTAAGAAAAAGCCTACCCCCGCGGTAATTATCGTACACGGCGGTGGCTGGCGTTCGGGTAACCGTGCGCAGCATGTTCCGCTGGCACAGCATTTGGCAGCCCTGGGTTATGCGAGCTTTACGGTAGAATATCGCCTGTCTACCGAAGCGCTTTACCCGGCAGCGGTGAATGACATCAAATCGGCAATCCAATGGCTGCATGCTAATGCTAAAAGATTTAATATCAATACAAATAAGATCGCCGTTTTGGGCTTTTCGGCTGGCGGGCAATTGGCCGCATTGGTAGGAATGACTTCAGGTTCAGATAAATTCGATGTGCTGGACTCAAATAAAGGTTATTCAAGTTCTGTACAGGCCGTGATCGATATTGATGGTACGCTCACATTTGTGGCGCCTGATGCATGGGAAACTCAAAATCAACAAACGGTTGCAGCCTCAACCATGTGGATAGGCTACAAACGGACCGAAAACATTGAGATCTGGACAGCGGCCAGTCCGCTTACTTATGCCGAACGTAATAAGCTGCCTTTTTTGTTCCTGAATAGCGCGGTTGACAGAATGCATGCCGGTCGTGATGTATTTAAAGAGATGATGGATAAAAAAGGCGTATATGTGCGGATTGATAATTTTAAAGATACGCCGCATACTTTCTGTTTATATCAGCCCTGGTTTAACCCTATGGTAAACGACATTGATCAGTTTCTAACTAAAATATTAAAATAAACACCATGATGAAAAGCTTTTTACGCCTGCAAATACTTGGTTTTATATTGTTAACAGCTCAAGCGGTCAGCGCACAATCCGCCAGGCCCTATTCTCAGCAAATGGCCCACACGGTGATGACTATCTGGAAAGACAGCCTGCCCACAGGCAATAGGTGGACTTATGACCAGGGTGTTATATTGAAGGGATTTGAAAATATCTGGCATCAAACCGGCGACAAGCAATATTTCGATTTTATAAAGCACTGTATGGATAAATTCGTACAGCCCGATGGCAGTATCCGTACCTATAACCTGGCCGATCATAACCTCGATTTTATCCTTTGCGGCCGCAATGTGCTGATGCTTTACCGGCAAACACATGAGGATAAATACCTGAAAGCGGTACAAATATTGCGCGAACAATTGCGTACACAGCCCCGTACATTTGATGGTGGTTTCTGGCATAAAAAACGTTACCCGAACCAAATGTGGCTGGATGGGCTGTATATGGCCGGGCCGTTTTACGCCGAATATGCGGCCACTTTTCATGAGGATACTGCTTTCAATGATATTGCCCGGCAGTTTATATTAATGGAAAAACATTCGCGGGACGAAAAAACAGGATTGCTGTACCACGCCTGGGACGCATCAAAGAAAGAGCGCTGGGCCGATCCGCAAACCGGCCGTTCGCCAAACTTTTGGGGGCGGGCCATGGGCTGGTACGGTATGGCGCTGGTTGATGCTTTGGATCAATTTCCGGCTGATCATCCAAGGCGTAAGGAACTGCTGGCCATCTTGCAGCGTTATGCCGCGGCAGTGCAGCGCTGGCAGGATCAGCCTACCGGGCTCTGGTACGAAGTACTGGACAAAGGCACTGAAAAAGGTAATTACCAGGAAGCGTCTGTATCATGTATGTTTGTGTATACGCTGGCTAAGGCTCTGCGTCAAAAATATCTGCCGGCAAACTATATACCTGTAGCACAAAAAGGGTATGCAGGTATTATTAAAAAATTTATCCGTACCGATGACAAGGGCCTTTTGGCGTTGGATGGCACGGTTCAGGTGGGTGGCCTGGGCGGAAAGCCTTACCGTGATGGCAGCTACGCTTATTACCTGAGTGAAAAGGTAATTACCAATGACGCCAAAGGTGTGGGCGCTTTTATACTCGCCGCTACAGAAATTGAATGGTTGAAAGGGACAAAATAACATCATATGAAAAAGGTCATACTTGGCTTGTTGTTGCTGGCAGCAGTTGCTGTTTGCCATGCTCAGCCTGTTACTAAGGTTTATAAAGAAATAACTGTGGCGCAGGATGGCAGCGGCGATTTTAAATCCATACAGGAAGCGGTAAACGCTGTTCGTGATCTGGGTGCTATACAGGTACCTATCCACATCAAAAAAGGTATCTATCACGAAAAGCTGGTAATACCATCGTGGAAAACACATATCTCACTTATTGGTGAGAATAAGGAAAATACCATTATCACCAATGATGACTATTCGGGCAAACCCGTACCTGGCGGTAAAGATGCCTTTGGCAGGGATAAATTTTCAACTTACACCTCCTACACAGTACTGGTTGCCGGCAATAATTTCATGGCAGAAAACCTGACCATCATCAATTCGGCCGGCCGGGTAGGACAAGCCGTGGCGCTGCATATTGAAGGCGACCGCTGCATTGTGCATAACTGTAAGCTGCTGGGCAACCAGGATACGCTGTATACCGCTACGGCTACATCGCGTGAGCTATTTCAGGATTGTTATATTGAAGGCACTACAGATTTTCTGTTTGGCGAAGCTACCGTTGTTTTCCAGCGCTGCATTATTAAAAGCCTGGTCAACTCCTATATTACGGCAGCGGCCACCACTTCTTTGCAAAAATATGGTTATGTGCTGATGAACTGTAAGCTGATCGCTGATGAATCGGTAAATAAGGCATACCTGGGCAGGCCCTGGAGATCATACGCTAAAACGGTATTTCTGAATACCGAAATGGGCGCACACATCGTTCCCCAGGGCTGGGACCCGTGGAAAGGCGACAGCATGTTCCCTGACAAGGAAAAGACTGCCTATTATGCCGAATATAAAAATGCCGGACCGGGCGCTAACCCTAAAGGCCGGGTACAGTGGTCGCACCAGCTAACGGACCGGGAGGCAAAACAATATACCATTAAAAACATCCTTGGCGGCAGTGATAACTGGGACCCGGAAGCTAAATAATTATGAAAAACACCATCTGCATACTGGCTTTTGCCGCCGCTATACCTTTTGCAAACGCGCAGGTAAAACCTGTTGCAAAAAGTAACTATAGATCTAAAGTGTGGGTTGCCGACCAGGGCAATGGCACCTATAAAAACCCGGTGCTGAATGCCGATTATTCCGATCCGGACGCGATACGCGTAGGCGATGACTTTTATCTTGTTTCTTCCAGTTTTGAGGATATACCGGGGTTGCCCGTATTGTATTCAAAAGATCTGGTAAACTGGCGTATCATTGGCCACGCCCTGTTACGCCAGCCTCCGTTTGATCATTTCGATATTCCGCGTCACGGGGATGGCGTTTGGGCGCCCGCATTACGTTATTACAAAGGTGAGTTTTACCTGTATTATCCAGATCCAGATTATGGCATTTACCTTATAAAAGCCAAAAACGCGGCCGGGTCCTGGAGCAACCCCGTAATGGTTTACGCAGGCAAAGGTTTGATTGACCCCTGCCCGCTGATGGATGATGACGGCCAGATGTACCTGGTGCATGGCTTTGCCGGCAGCCGTGCGGGTATTAAAAGTGTTATCGCTGTAAATAAGCTGAATGCGGATGGCACCAAAGTAACTGATACCGGCGTAATAGTTTATGATGGCCACGAAACCGACCCAACCATTGAGGGGCCTAAATTTTACAAGCGGAATGGGTATTACTACATTTTTGCACCGGCTGGAGGGGTGCCTGCCGGGTGGCAGCTGGTATTAAGGTCAAAAAATATTTATGGCCCCTATGAGCGTAAAGTAGTGATGGATCAGGGTAAAACAACTGTTAATGGCCCGCATCAGGGTGCCTGGGTAACTACCCAAACCGGCGAAGACTGGTTCCTGCACTTTCAGGATAAAGAACAATACGGCCGCGTAGTACACCTGCAGCCTATGGTTTGGAAAAATAACTGGCCGGTAATAGGTACAGATAAAGACGGCGATGGTAAAGGCGAGCCCGTAATGGTTTACAAAAAGCCAAATGTTGGTAAAACCTACCCTATCGAAACACCGGTTGAAAGCGATGAGTTTAACGGAACCACCCTCGGCTTGCAATGGCAGTGGATGGCTAACGCGCAGGCCAGCTGGTATTATATGAACCCGGGCAAAGGCGCGCTAAGGCTTTATTCGGGTAAGATGCCAGAGGGCGCTAAAAACCTTTGGGGCGCCGGAAATGTGCTGCTACAGAAGTTTATGGCCGACGAATTTGCGGCTACAACCAAAATGACCTTTACTCCCAATGTTAAATTGGAAGAAAAAGCCGGCTTAGCCATCATGGGTTTCAGCTATGCCGGCATAGCGGTTAAAAATAAAAAAGATGGCGTATACCTGGTGTTTGATCATTGCAAAGATGCCGATAAAGGTAACGCCGAAGAAGAGAAGACCATTGCTAAACTGGATAAGCCTACGGTATGGCTGCGTGTAAAAGTAAGCGCCGGGGCTAAGTGCGATTTTAGCTACAGTACAGATGGGCAAACGTTCATCAATGTTGGCGAAACGTTTCACGCCGAAGTTGGGCGATGGATAGGCGCTAAGGTTGGCATATTCTGCATGCGCGATACACAGATCAACGATTCGGGGTATGCTGATTTTGACTGGTTTAGGGTTACGCCTATTGACAAATAATTATCGGGTAATAAATTGTTTGATGTTTCAGTGAACACCCGGAGATATAATAAGCAAAATAAAATTTATAGATTTAACGGTGTTGCGGCAATCCGCCGGTATAGCCTAATTGTAAGTGAATATTTTTTGAGGTAGAAATCATATGAAGCTCAGGTGTTTTTTATGCATGTTTTTGCTTTGGTTATTAACCGGATCTGCTTTTGGCCAAATGCATTGCATAACAGAACATTACTCAACCGAAGACGGCTTATCTCATGACGTTATTACATCAATATTTAAAGACAAGCAGGGATATATGTGGTTTGGCACCTGGGATGGCCTTAACCGCTTTGATGGACGTAAATTTACAGTCTTCAAATCATTAGCCGGCGATTCATCGCAAATCAATAATAACCGCATCGATCAGATTACTGAAGACAATTACGATCATCTTTGGATCAAAGCTTATGATTCCCAGATCTATCGTTTCGATAAAAAAACCGGCCGTTTTCTTTCACTCGCTGTTATCCTCAACCTCAAAGAGAAGATCATTTTTGATAAGATCTTATCACTGGATCAGGACGCCCTGTGGGTTAGCACAATAAACAACGGAATTTTTTGCGTTAGCGGGATCAATACCGCGGGGATAAGCTACAGGAGTTATGGTCAAAGCGCCACAACAGCCCCGGAGCAGCCTTCAAAAAAATATAAATTTTTTTACGGGGATAGTGAAGGAAAGAAATGGATAGGCACAGAACACGGTCTTCTATGCCTTGAAAAGCGGCAAAAAAACGGTAGCTATGAAATAGCCGATTTAGATAAACATGCTGAAGAAGCATTTACCTGTGTTGCCGAAAGCAAATCGCAATTATTTTTTGGCACAAGAAGCGGCACCTTGTACCTATATGATAAACAGGAAAAACAGTTCTCGAAACAGAGAATAAGTACTGCCGATATAAACGCGATACTGGTTAACCGCAGCCATAAAAAAGCTTATTTAACAACAGGCAACGGCGAACTGCTATCATTTACTATAGGAATTGGCCTGTTATCGCGCACGGTTTATCAAGCAGGCGAGTCATTACATACGATTTTTGAAGACAATTCGGGCGCGCTTTGGATTGAACCGCGCATAAAAGGAGTTATTCGCTTTGATCTACTGACTCAAAAATTCACAACATTTGTTCAAAAGAACGATGCCAAAAAAAACAATTTTGCGAATCACTTTAAGGTGATAGAAGATAAAAACGGTGTTGTTTGGTGTGTGCTCAGAGATGGTGGGTTTGGCTATTATGATAACGTTTCAAAACAGTTTAACTACTTTTATAATGAACCAGGTTCAAATAACCGTCGTTTTTCAAACCTTGTAACTACCGTATATTATGACCCTGCCGGTATCTTCTGGCTGCATACAGATGAACATGGCATTGAAAAAATAATTTTCCCGCCAAGTGTTTTTCAAACCAGTTTACTAAATGAGCATGCCGATTTCCAATCGGATAATGAGGTGAGAGGAATTTGTGCCGACCGACAAAACAGGTTATGGTTTGGATTAAAAAACGGGCAGGTTTTAGTTTACAAAAACGGGAAACAGCTACCGGTTACTTTCGCCAATTTTGTAGAGCAGAATATTGGCGGGGTGTATTGTATTACCCAGGACCGTAACGGGGTTATTTGGATGGGTACTAAAACCAAAGGCTTATATCAGGCCATACCTACCGATCCTTCAGAACTTCATTACCGGCTGATAAACTACCGCTATGATCCCTCCAACCCGGCATCCATTAACAGCGACGAAATTTATTCGATAAAAGAAGACAAGGAAGGCCACATCTGGATAGGTACGTTTGATAATGGGCTATGTTTGCTCAGCAGGAACAATGGGAATGTTTCATTTACCAGGCTTTCTGACAACGGAACCGGGTACCCGCAAACCTGTCTTAAAATAAGGCATTTGGCAATGGATGCAAACGGGCGCTTATGGATAGCAGCCACAGGCGGGCTGGTGATCCTGAATTATAAAAACGGTAAACTTTTATACGAAACTTACAAAAAAACACCCGGCAACCCTCAAAGCCTGGGTAACAACGATATTCAGCATATTTATCGCGATAGCAAAAACCAAATGTGGCTTGTAACGTCTGGCGGCGGGTTAAACCTGGCTGTTAGCGATCCGCAAACCGGTTTGCAAAAGTTTAAAGCATACACTTCAAAACAAGGTTTGGCCAATGACTATGTCATGAGCTGTATCGGCGATGGATATCATCATTTATGGCTGGCTACCAAGGCCGGTTTATCCATGTTTGATCTGAATACCCGTAAGTTTAAGAATTTCAATTCGTATGATGGCATTCCTAAAAAGGGGTTTTCTGAAAGTTCATGCCAGGCAGCAAAAGATGGCAAACTGGTATTCGGCGCGGTAAGAGGCTATATGATTTTCGATCCGGGCCAGGTCAAGAACGATGCGATTAAAGTAAATTTAGTGCTAACCAACCTGCTGGTGAACAACCGGGATGTGGCCATCAAAGATAGCACCCGGATCCTTGATCGCGATATCAACTACGCTGATGGTGTCAGATTAAAGCATGATCAAAATATTTTCAGCCTGGACTATGCTGTTTTGGATTATCGCTCGGGTAACCACCTAACCATCGCTTATCGTTTAAAAGGGTTCGACAATGAATGGCATGAGGACAGCGACCAACAACGGGTTACTTATACCAACCTCCCCGCGGGTAATTATACTTTCGAGATAAAATGCAATGATCCCGACAGGTTTATAAACGTTCCTTATAAAAGCCTGGCCATTACGGTGCTTGCCGCGCCCTGGGCAAGCTGGTGGGCATATATTATTTATGCCATCATCATTTGCGCAATCCTGGCTGCTATCAGACAAAACGCTTTAACTGTGCTGAAGTTAAAGCAAAAGGTGGCCGTTGAGCAGAAAATGACCGAGTTAAAGCTGAGTTTTTTTACCAATATTTCGCACGAGCTGCGTACTCCGCTTACGCTTATTATCAATCCCATCAATGAGCTTGTTCAACGATCTTACCTTAGCAGGGACGATCGTCAATACCTGACAATTATTCAGCGCAACGCAAACCGTATGGTCCGTTTTGTAAACCAGTTACTGGAGTTCAGGAAGGTGCAAAGCGGCAAGGCAAAATTAAATCTTTCGGCTATCAATATGGTAGAGCTTATTGCAGATGTAGCCGGTTATTTTGAAGAGATGCGGCAACTGAAAAATATTGAATTTGCCTTTAAAACAGATGTAGATACGGCCATGGTTTGGCTTGACCCCGAAAAAATAGAGACCGTATTATATAACCTGATCGCCAACGCCTATAAGTTTACCCCCGAAAGAAAAAAAATCACAGTGCACTTGCAGATGAAGGACACCGGCGATATGATAATTGATATTACCGATGAAGGGTGCGGAGTACTGCCATCTGAGATCGATAGCTTATTTGATCTTTATACCGAAGGCTCACACCCTAATACCGGCCATTTAAAGGGCACGGGCATTGGGCTGGCCTTATCGAAAGAATTGGTTGAACTTCACCAGGGAACCATCAGCGCGCAGAACGGTGAGCCGGGAGGCTGTTGGGTACGGGTAACCTTGCCGGTAAATGCGGTTAAAACCATAGCCCCGGTTGATGCTTCAGTGCCTGAAGGCAAACCAAGGCCCGCATTGTTACAGCCACCCCATGCAGACCTTAAAAATGAACAAATCGTACACAATGAGCCTTTACTAATTTTGGTAGAAGATAACCAGGATATGCGCGAATTGATCAGGATGCAGTTAAGCGGCAAGTACCGTATAGAAACTGCTGCCAATGGCGTTGAAGGTTGGGAAAAAATATTAAAACTACAGCCCGATGTGATTTTAAGTGATGTAATGATGCCGCGGATGGATGGATTAGAGCTATTGGGTAAAATAAGGAATGACGCTGCTACCAGCCACATCCCGGTAGTATTACTTACCGCTAAAACAGCTGTTGAAAGCCAGATAGCGGGTTTAAGTTACGGTGCCGATTACTACATTACAAAGCCTTTTGATACCAGCTTTTTGTTAACTACCCTTAAAAATATTATAGAACGGCGGAGGAGGCTGGTTAATGAACTGATGACCGGTAAGGCAGTAGTGAGTTTAAATCCGGGGGATATTATAGTAACATCAAAAGATGAAATATTTTTAAAAAAGGTGTTAGAATTGATTGACGCAGGGATGGATAACCCTGATTTTAATATCGAGTCGGTTGCCGAAGTGATCAACATGTCAAGACAAACCTTTTATCGCAAACTGAAAAGTCTTACCCAGCTCAGCCCTGTTGAATTTGTTCGCGATCACAGGCTTTTGCGGGCGCAGCAATTACTGGATGCCGGTAGCGATAACATCTCCCAAATAGCGTATGCCGTAGGGTTTAACAGCCCTAAATACTTTGCTACCTGTTTTAAAGCAAAGTTCAATATCTCTCCCTCCGATTATCAAAAAATGCCAAAGCCATCTCAAGAGATCATTCGATAGCCCCACGGCATCCTGTCAGTTCCAGATATGCTGAAACCCACGCGAAAACCAAGGGCTAAAAACGCACCCAATTGCCCTTTAAGCACAAACACGCCCTTGTTGAACTAATTTTAAACCTTTTTGGCCAAATTTCAACCCTGTTGCGGGAGGTATTTATATAGGTTTGTTTTTAACACTACCGATCACCTGGTTTATCAGGGCATCGAAGCTGATCAATAATTATAACCAATTTTAAACTTCCCGGCAACAACCAATAGCCGGCGCCTTAACTTTTTTGCTATGAGAAAAATTTTACTTTTTTTTCCAACAATTATTGCGCGGTGTTTTATTCATGTGCAATCACAACACCCACCTAACCTCTGGTTCCGCTAAAAATGCAGACCGAGAAATACAGCCGTTGCAGCGTAAACATATTGCAAAGGTAACCGGCGCCTCTTTACTGATAAAAAACAGGCAGATTGTTGTTCGCTTTGCCTGCATTGTTTAATTCAGTCCTTCTAATTTATAAACCAAATTATCAAACCAATTAATAATGAATTTACCTGAACAATTACTATCCAATGCCGGGTACGGGCGGCAAAAGATCAGGCTTCTTAACCGAAGCTTAGTGCTCAGCATCTTTTTTTTGCTGGCGATGACTTGCCAGCTGTTTGGCCAGACAGACAAAACAGTGAGCGGTACCGTTAAAGATGAACATGACCGGACATTGCCCGGTGTAAACATAACCCTTAAAGGTACACCAACGGGCACAACTACCGATGCGAATGGCCATTACAACTTAAAAGTTAAAACCGGCCAGGGCATACTGATTTTTTCTTTTATCGGCTATGCCTCCATCGAAGAAAGCATCAACAACCGCACAACCATTAACATATCGCTGGCCGGAAGCCAAAAAGAGCTGAATGAAATTGTGGTTATCGGCTACGGTACGGTTAAAAGGCGCGATTTAACCGGTGCGGTGGCTTCGGTTAGCGGAAAAGACATCGCGGCCACACCGGTTCCTAACATAGCGCAGGCCATGCAGGGTAAGTTGCCGGGGGTAAACATTACCTCGCAGGATGGCCGCCCGGGTGCAGGTGTTAACATCCGTGTACGCGGCGGGACCTCCATATCGCAAAGTAACCAGGCACTGGTACTTATTGATGGTGTACCCGGCAATTTAAATGATATCCCCGGTGACCAGGTAGAAAGTATTGACGTGTTAAAAGACGCCTCATCCGCAGCCATCTATGGTTCACGCGGTGCTAACGGCGTAGTACTTGTTACAACCAAATCGGCAAAAGCGGGCAAAACCAACGTAAGCTATAATGGCTATGTTAAAATTAACAGGCCAAACAAATATTTACAGGCGTTAAACCCTTATGATTACCTGCAATATGTGTGGGCTAACGCGGCCGCAAACGGAAGCGCTTATCAAACACCTTTTGAACAATTATACGGCCTGGGCGCAAATGCCGGCAGCAATTCCGGTGGAATAGAGAGTTACCGGAACCTTGCAACAGATGATATCCAAAAACAAGCTTACAAACAATCGGTATCATGGAACCATGCCCTTACCATAACAGGCGGCACTGATAAAACAAAAGTACTGTTCTCCGCCACTTACAGTGATGATGAGGGTATGAAACTGCAATCATATCAGCGCCGGGCAACAGCAGCGTTTAAACTTACCCAAAAAATATTTGATAATGTTACGTTTGACATTAACACCCGCTATGCCAATACGCCAACACTTGGCGATGAAGGTGTTACCAGCGGCAGCGGGTCAATATTATCTTCTGCCTATCGCTTTCGCCCTATTGCCACCAACCATATTTTAGGCGGCTTGTCTGCATTAACAGCAAGCAACAATATATCGCAATACGGTAAAAATGCTTTATGGGATAGCTATAGTCCTGTAGCACGTATCAGTGACTACGACCCACTTAGTCTTTCCTCAAACTTTGTGGGGATAGCGTCATTGAACTGGGTGATCATTAAAGGCTTAACCTACCATACCGATTTTAGCGGAAACGGCACCTGGACACAGCGTAAATACTGGTCTGGCGCTACTTATAATGGCTATATCGATGATGCAACCGGTAATAAATTGTATGCCGGTAATGCCGACTATCGCAAAAACGACAGCTGGGGCCTGCGCTGGGCAAACACATTGGGCTATGAGTTTAATATTAATAAGGATAATAAAATCAGTTTATTGGCAGGTACGGAATTCTTCAATTCGGGAGGTACCGGTATTTCTATACAGGCAAATTACTTTCCGTCAAACTTTACCGAGCAAACAGCTTTTGCCCAGATCAACCAATACGACAGGACAAAAAACTCATTCGCATTTTCATCCAGCGTAAATACCCCCGACCGTCTTAATTCATACTTTGCCCGTGCCATGTATAACTTCATGGACAAGTATTTATTGACACTCACATTCCGTGCCGACGGTTCTTCCAGGTTTGCGGGAAATAACCGCTGGGGATATTTCCCGGGCGGCGCGTTTGCATGGAGGATATCGCAGGAACCCTTCATGAAAAATGTTAACTGGGTGGATAACTGGAAACTTCGCGCTTCTTTCGGTGCCGTTGGTAATAATAATATCCCTACGGGACTTAACACACAATCATGGGGTTCTGTGACTGATCCAAGAAACCAGTACGACATTAACCACACTACCCTTGCCGCGTATTCATTAAGCAACCCTAACGTTTTATCTAATCCAAATTTGAAATGGGAAACTACCATTACCCGCGATATTGGAACGGATTTTAGTTTGTTTGGTGATAAGTTATCGGGTACCGTTGATGTATATTGGAATACCACTAAAGACGTACTTACCCAAACTACCATACCCGGTGTTACGGGCTTTACTTACACATATGCCAATATCGGGCAAATAAGTAACCGGGGCGTAGAACTGTCGCTTTTAGGTACCGTATTCAAAAACCAAAATTGGAGGGTTACTGCAGGCGGTAACATTACTTTCAATAAAAACAAGGTAGACAAGCTTGCCGATAACGTGACCGGGCTCTACGGTTCAAGTTGGGCAGGCAGCGCAACTTACCCGGCATCTGATTACCAGCTTGTAGTGGGCCGGCCTGTTGGTCTGGTACGCGGCTTAACTTATGATGGCTTTTACACCCCAAATGATTTCACCTACAACAATGGCTTGTATACGCTAAAAACCGGTGTGCCCGATCTTACAAGCGTTTCGGGCGGCGTAGCCCACGGACTTGCCACCGGAACAGATCGTCCGACCGGCCAAATCGCTTATCCAGGCCTGCCTAAGTATAAAGACTTGAATAACGACGGCAAAATAGACGATAAAGACCTTTCTGTTATTGGCAATACCACTCCGAAGTTTACAGGCGGCTTCAATATTAGTGTCGCGTATAAAAATATCGACCTGGGGCTAAACTTCAATTACAGCGTCGGTAACGATATTTATAATGCCAATAAACTGGCGTCGTTATATGGCCCTAAAGAAGGAGGCGTTTACGAAAACAAACTGGCTATCATGGCTAACGCTTACAAAATTTACAATGTTGTAAACGGACAGCTTGTTCGGTTACAAACGCCTGAGGAGTTTAATGCGGCAAACGCAAATGCCGATTTGCCTTTGGCTAACAGCGAAACGGGAGTTACCTCAACACTGGGCATTGAAAAAGGTTCCTTCCTTCGCCTTAACACGCTTACTTTAGGGTATACTGTCCCTAAATCAGCGCTGAAAAAAGTTGGCATTGGAAGCCTGCGTGTATACGGCAGCGTTTATAACCTGCTTACCATTACCGGGTACAGCGGGCTCGACCCGGAAGTAGGCGTTAATGACAATGCCAATAGTTCGCCTTATCCAACCACTGGCTACGATTTTGGGTCCTATCCCCGTGCACGGTCATTTGTTGTAGGAGTAAACCTTAATTTCTAACAACTTAAACGCAAAACATGAAAACATATATAAAATATATAGCCGCAGTTTCCTTGTGTCTATCTTTTACCCAGTGTAAAAAAAGTTATCTGGATGTAACATCGCCATCCACTGTGGATGATAATTTCGTTACCACAACAACTTCTGAAACATTCAAATCACTTTCCTGGTGCTATTCCAACTACCGTCAAAATTGTATTATGGGCGTTTACCGCTGGAATGATCCCGTTGGATCGGACGCGGAATATTACCCTGAAGACGGATCAACAAATAATCTGAATGCCATTGGCCGTTCCGATCAGTTAGGGGTTGACGCGGTTGCAACCGGGTTTAACTCACTTTATCAAACGCTTGCCCTGGCCAGCAGGTTAGCCAACGTCATAGCCGGCAAAGACGCTTACAAAGCTGATGTTGCCGCCGGTAAAACCACCGATTGGACACAACTATATGGTGAAGCGATAACCATGAGAGCGTTCTGTTATTTTCAATTAACACTGCATTTTGGCGATGTGCCGTACGGTTATGAAAATACAAGTGTCAGTGATTATTCATTAACCTCACGCTTTGATATTTACGATAGCTTGATTGATGGCCTCAAAAAGGCAGAGCCGCTGATGTACAGCATAGGTCAGGGCAATATCAACCAGGAGCGTATGTCGCGCACATTTTGCGATGCTTTGATTGGTCAGATAGCGCTTTTTGCCGGTGGATATCAAACCATACGTACTGATGTAAGCGGACTGTACGGAAGCGTTACCTTTACCAAAAAAGGCACCGAGGCCAACAAATGCGTATACGCCCGCCGTACTGATTACCTCACCTATTATCAAACAGCAAAAACCTACCTGCAGAAAGCTATTGACAACAAAGGCACAGCTGGTTTGATCACTACCGACAGCAGGGGCGCTAACGTCAACAACCCGTTCCAGCGCCACTTCCAATATTTTAATGATTTAACGGTGAGCCCCGAATCAATATTTGAAATAGGCAACATACAAGGCGGTACGCTGACAACCACCAGCGAATACCCATATGCTTTTGGCCGTCCGTCTGATGGGGGATCATCTGTAGGTGCACCCACAAAAACTTTCGGTGCACTGCGTATTATTCCTACTGTTTATTATGGTGAGTATGAAAATGCAGATCACCGCAGGGATGCCAGCGCCACGGTTACTGCAAGCAATGGTGACGGAAATGAAAAGATGATAGCCTTCACGCCGGGCAGTAAAAGCCTGGGAGGTATAGCCACCAATAAATGGGACGATAACCGTATGGCTACTCCAAATGTAGCCTCTCAGCGGGCATCGGGTATAAACTGGCCTATTTTAAGAATGGCCGACGTTATATTAATGCTGGCCGAAGTTAAAGCTGAATTGGGGGAAAATGATGCTGTTACCTTGGTTAACCAGATAAGGCAGCGGGCTTTTGGCAATGCGCAGCACAACATTAATCTTGCTGGTCAGGCATTAAAAGATGCCATATTGGAGGAGCGTAAACTTGAGCTGCTTGGCGAAGGGACGCGCCGCTGGGACCTGATCCGTTCGGGTACTTATGCCGAAAGGGCCATTGCAGTTCAACAGGAAATGGCAGCTACCATTAACGATATAAAAACCCTTGGATACCATCACTTTGCCAATGGCAATGATTTTCCGGCTTATATATGGATCAAGAGGGTTGCATTAACTAATCCGCTAACTTATGATTGCGCGGCAACAGATACCCTGACTAACCCGGCTGCCTATCCGGCGTGGAGAGGGCAGTACAATTATAGTGCAAATGCCACTGTTGCCAGTAAGGTAGTTGGTACAACCCACAACGTAGCCATACAGGGCTTGTTCCGCTATATTGATCCTGCCGGTACAGAAGCGGCTGCTTTACAGGCTGATGGTTATGCCAAAACTAACTGGGGAGTTGATTTGGCCAAGGCTGTTACCGTGTACCAAAGAAACATTCTTTCGGGCATAACATCAGCCGGTGACCCACCACGAGTTTATTGGCCCATTCCATCTGAAACGATCAGCAAATCCAAAGGTAAGGTAACCAATGGCTATGGATTAGCACAGCAATAGTTATCGGTTTCGGCGATTGATACGTCTTTGTATAATGTAATCATTGAGCTGTATCTGTAAAAGAAAGCGGGCTGTGTAAAAATGAAGTGCACTCCAAAAGTTAGACGAACTTAATTTAATTATTCATAAGGTGAGCTCGGTATTTTACCGGGCTCATTCCTTTTAGAACGCCCGATGGACCAGGAAGTATATGAGGTTAAAAGTCCGTGTAGCGCTTTTGGTTTTTAGGCTAAAAGCAACGATGAAACATTGCAGATCTTCGGGTTCTTTGACGCTCAGTACGACGGATCTGGTAATTGTTGCTTGCACAAAAATACGTATCCGACTCGGATAATCTCGGAGCGATTGCCCCTTGTCGTTTCTCATCTTTGTCGAACAAATATTCACAACTGCATTTGAACAAATGTGCATTTGCAGCAAAATGAAAGATTATGGCAAAGATCATCACATTGGCACATCAAAAAGGAGGAGTCGGCAAAAGTACGCTGGCACTGAACCTAGCATTATGCTTCAAAGATCAATTAAGTGTGGCCCTGATTGATTCGGATTTGCAGGGAAGCATTTATCATCTCAAAGAAGATTTTCCGGAACTGGATATTCTGGCTCCGGAAAAAATAAGCGAGCTTTCGAAGCTGGACTATGATCTGATCGTAGTAGACACGCCGCCTTATTTATCCAATCGTTTAAACGAATTATTTACCCATTCTGATTATGTTCTGGTTCCGACCAAAGCTGGTTTTTTTGATGTCATGGCTATTAAATCTACTTTGGCATTGGTTAGATTTTCCCAGGCACAGAATCAAAAGCTAAAAGCTGGCATCGTCCTGAATATGATCAAGCCGCGATCCGGGATAACTACAGAAGTGGTCGGGTTATTGAGTACGCTGGGTACTCCGCTATTAAAAGCACGCGTTTTTGATAGGGTGAGTTTGGCACGGTCATCAATGACGTCCGGCATTCTAAAAAGTACCGATGAAAAGGCCATCCAAGAAATCACCGCCCTTGCAGAAGAAATCGTCGATTTGATCAGTGTATAAATCTAATTTCTAATATTTGTTCAATTGTTCATTTGAATAAACCTTCAATTGTCGCGATGTTGATTTGTTTAAATGTTCATTTGTCGGTGTCTCCAAATGGAGAAGTGTTCAAATGTTCATTTCTGCATTTATAGCATTTTACAAATGTTCATTAATTGTAACTCCCATGGATGATTATAAAAGAAAATTAGGGTCTCTTGCGGAAAAGATAAAAAAAGAAACACCTCAAACACCTATTCAGCAAGTACTGCCTGTAAAGCCTATGCTAGCATCTACTACGGATTTGGCAGAGGTCCGTTTCAATAATTGGATCCCGAGAGATCTTAAAAGGAAAATAAAAGCATACGGAGTTCAACACGATATAACGCAAAAGGGTATTACGATACGAGCTTTGCAGGATTTCCTTAAAAATAATGGACAAAATTAATAATATGATAGATGGTGCTTGTGGTAATGGATGATGGGATCAAACCGCTGTCTTTTTGCGGTTAGCAAGATGTAAGTTTGTGTCACAAACTAATCTTGCCCTCCCTTCCGGAGTCAGTCCGGGGACATGATCAAACGCTTCAAAGTCGGTTTGATTAGAAATTAGAATCATGAATAAGCAGGAAGAAAATCGGGTCAGGTGGCTGAACATCCGCTTAAAATTGGATGAATATAAAGGCTTAGAAAAAAAGTTCAGCAAGACATCATTTCAAACCATGAGCGAATATCACCGGGCTTTGCTGCTGGGTGATCCGGTGACGGTTATCCACCGGGACAGATCGATGGATGATGTACTGGAGGAGCTGGCTTTGCTCCGGCGGGAACTGAATTTTGTAGGTAATAATTTAAACCAGGCGGTCAGGAATATCAACAGTGTGCATGGGTTTCCGGATACCAGGTTATGGATGGATCTCTTAACACTTATCAAGGGAAAGCTGGAGCCATCGATCACGGAGATCAAAGAAGGAATGAATAAATACACCGATCTATGGTCGCAAAAATTAAAAGCGGAAAAAGCCTGACGGGCGCTTTAAACTATAATGAGCACAAAGTCAGAGCGGGTAAGGCGGAATTGATAGGGACTAACGGCTATACCAAAATCGACAATGCGCTATCCTTTCATGACAAGCTCTTTAGGCTGACCGACCTGGCCGGCAGGAACCTGCGGACCAAAACCAATACGGTGCACCTGTCCCTGAATTTCCATCCCGGCGAATGCATAGAAAACGATAGGCTGGCGGCTATTGCTCATGCGTATATGACCCGGATCGGGTTCGAATACCAGCCTTACCTGGTCTACAAACATAACGATGCGGGACACCCGCACATACATGTGGTGACAACCAACATACAGGCAGATGGCAAGCGCATCAATCTGAATAATATCGGGCTGTTAAAATCTGAACCGGCCAGGAAAGCGGTTGAAATGGAGTTTGGCTTAGTTAAGGCAAGTGATCAAAAAAGGGTGCTTGACCACGTGGGTGATGTAACGGTCAGGCCGGCGGAGTATGGTAAATCTGATACGAAGCGATCGATCACGAACGTCGTGAATGAGGTGGTCAGGTCTTATAGGTTTACCAGCTTGTCCGAGTTAAACGCCATTCTGCATTTGTATAAGGTGACTGCAGGTAGGGGTTCCAAAGAATCAGTGATGTTTAAAAATGGAGGACTGAATTACTGGATCACCGATACAAGGGGGAAAAAGGTTGGCGTACCTATTAAAGCGAGTAGTATCTATCAAAAGCCCACGTTGAAATTATTGGAGGGCAGGTTTAAGCTGAATGAATATTTACGAAAGCCATTGAAAGAAAAACTAAAGGCGAAGATTGATCAGGCGATAGCACACGCAAGCTCATTGAAGCAGTTTGAAAGTGAGCTCCAAAGGGCCGGTATAAGCCTGGTCATCAGGGAAAACAGCGAGGGCAGGATATATGGCTTAAGCTATGTCGACCAGTTGAACAAAGTGGTATTTAACGGGAGCGATCTTGGAAAGGCCTATAGCGCTGCGGGGGTAATGAATGCTTTATCCTATAAAACGGCTGAAAGCAGATTTGTAGCTACCGCCAGGGTTTTCGAAAAGGTTGACATGGAATCGCCGGGCGATCCATCGATATGGACCGGGTCTGCCGGGCGGGGTTTGCTGGATGAGTTATTAATGCCCTACGAAACCAATCAATCGGAGCCGAATCAATTGGAGCTGACAAAAAGGAAGAAAAAACGCAGGAAATTAAATCTCTAAGCTTACGCATATGCAAACAGGAGAAAATGAACAGGCGCTCAGAAAAATCATTGATCTGATCAGGTTTACCGGAATTCTGATATTGATCCTGCATTTCTATTTCAGTTGTTATGGCGTGTTTTACGAATTACACCTATCGCTTCCTATTGTCGACCAGATATTGGCACACTTCTATCGTTTGCCGGTTTTTAAAAGCGCTCTGCTCGCTAAATCGGTTGCCATCGGCTTTGTGATCATTTCATTGATCGGCACCAAAGGAAAGAAGGCGGAAAATTTTAAACTTTTGAATGCCTTAACCTGGTCCGGCTTAGGTTTGGCCTTGTACTATGCCAGCGGCATTTTATTTAAACTCCGGGTGTCGTACTTAGTGATAACTGCGCTCTATATTTCGGTGACGCTAACCGGATTTTTGCTTTTTTTAACCGGCATAAGCATATTGTTCCGGATACTCCATGTGAATTTGAACGAGGACATTTTCAATCGGGAAAATGAAACTTTTCCGCAGGAGGAACGAAAACTCGAAAATGAATATGCTGTCAATCTTCCGGCCCGGTATAATTTTAAAGGTAAAATCAGGAACAGCTGGATCAATATCATCAATCCGTTCCGGGGCACCCTGGTGATGGGTAGCCCCGGCGCGGGCAAGTCCTATTTTGTTATCCGTCACATTATCACGCAGCATATCAAAAAAGGATTCAGCATGCTGATCTATGATTTTAAGTTCGACGACCTGTCGGTTATCGCTTATAATGCGCTGTTAAAATACGCGGGTAATTATAAAGTAAAACCCAGTATCTGGTTTATCGATTTCGACAATATCAAACATCGCTGTAATCCCCTGGAACCTGCAAGCATGGGCGATATCACCGACGCGATGGAGTCCTCGCGGACATTTATGCTGGGGCTAAACCGGGAATGGATCAGGAAACAGGGAGATTTCTTTGTGGAATCACCGATCAACTTTGTGACCGCGCTGATCTGGTTTTTAAAAAAGTACCAGGATGGCAAGTATTGCACCTTGCCACATGCGATAGAACTGGCGCAGGTGGATTATAAATATCTCTTTGCCCTATTAAAGATGGAGCCTGAAATAGAGGTGCTGATCAACCCCTTTATTTCCGCCTGGCAGAATGAGGCCTATGATCAGTTGGAGGGCCAGGTGGCCAGCGCGAAGATCAGCATGGCCCGGTTAGTCTCACCGGCCCTGTATTATGTGTTGTCAGGTAATGATTTTACCCTGGACCTGAATAACCCCGATGATCCGAAAATTATTTGCTTGGGTAACAATCCCTTAAAGCAGCAGGTGTACGGAGCGGTTTTGAGTTTGTATATGTCACGTACCATTAAGGTCGTCAATCAAAAAAACAAATTGAAATGCAACCTGGTCGTGGACGAGTTTCCGACGATTTACTTTAATAACATGGACAGCGTGATCGCTACGGCCCGTTCGAATAAAGTGGCAACCACATTGGCCCTGCAGGATTACAGCCAGTTAAAAAAAGACTACGGCCGGGAACAGGCGGAAGTGATCATGAACATTGTAGGGAATATCATATCCGGACAGGTTACAGGAGATACGGCAAAGCAGCTCAGTGAGCGTTTTGGCAAAATCATGCAGGAACGTCAGAGTGTCACGATTAATAGCCAGGATACCTCCGTCAGCAAATCAACACAATTGGATTTCGCGGTGCCGGCATCGAAAATAGCGACCCTGTCTTCCGGGGAATTTGTCGGGTTGGTAGCGGATGACCCGGACAATAAAATTAATTTGAAGGTTTTTCACAACGAGATCATCAACGACCATGAGGCCATCAGGGAAGAGGAAAAAGCTTATAAACCATTACCCAGGGTGAGACGGATCGATAACGAGATGATTTTCGCGAATTACCTTGCGATCAAAAAAGATATTGAGCAGATCATCAGCCGGGAACTGTCCTGAAAGTAGTTTTGCGTAAATAATTTAAAACATGGGGGGATAAGGGGTTGTAATATAAATAAGGTTTTTTTACATCTTTTTGGGTGTTTCGCAGTTTAAACGAGATCTGGTTGAACAGGAAATAGCCGTATTAAGCCAAAATTAACTTCCGATTTGTTACAACCCTTTTCTCCCTGTTTTACCCTTTGATTATGTTGTTAATTTGGATAACCAAATCATAGCCATGAAAAAGGATGTCTTGTCAGAAATTGGTGTCGCCCTGCTGATCTTATTATTTACCTATACCGCGGTCAGTAAGTTTTTAGATCATTATCGTTTTGTATTCCAGATGCGCCTGGCTCCCTTGCCGCTCATGAAATCCCTTGCCCCGGTATTGGGCTGGCTAATGCCGGCCATGGAAAGCCTGACCGTGCTCGGACTGCTGATCCCGGTATACCGGCTGAAGGCGCTTTATGCGTCGGTTATCCTGTTGTGCAGTTTTGAGATCTATATTACCGGGATGTTATTGTCCGGGTTGGAATTGCCCTGTACCTGCGGTGGCATCATATCCCGCATGAGCTGGGGCCAGCACCTGGTATTTAACGCGGTATTTATCGGGATCGGTTTCATGGCTATTTCCTGTCTTCGAAGATCCTCCGGTCGTTTAGACAATAAACGAACGGCCACGTCATAAGAACTTTCACGCGCGTAAGCAGGTGGTACCGTTGCCTGTGACTAACGGTGTAATCAATGATTTAATACAATAACCATGAAAAAAGTAAGATCGGGCTTAATCGCCCTCGCATTGACCATTGGGGTTGCTGCGGCTTTTGCGAACAGTTCGGACGCGAAAGCAGGAAAACTGGTAAACTTCAACTGGCAGACCGTAGATGCCAGCGGTAACCAGGTAAAGGTAGCCGATGGAGGTATTTACGACCCTAACCGCTCACTGGCCGAAGCCAAGGCTGATTACGGGTGTGCCGGTTTGGCTGCCACCTGCGCCTCTACGGTTCCGGCTCAGGATGTAGATCCTACGCCATCGGCTCTTTACATCAGGCATAATTAATGTGCTAAAGGAAGCTGCCTGACGCAGCTTCCTTAATTTTTGTTATTCGTTTTCTGATATCACGAAAACGGGAATAATCCGTTTTCCTGCCTCCAGGGAAAAGCCAAGGGGATTAATCACAGCGTTGATCTGCTCTGGTGTAAGTCCCTTTTTGATCTGGACGTTCACGTTGAAGATTTTGCTCAAAGATATCCCGGACTCATTGATGATTGTTCCGTAGCCGATGCGGTGATTTAAGAGCTCCGTCAATTGCTGGATATTTATTGGCTGGTAATTGCTTGATTTATTTGCGTTGTCAGGTAAGGTATTTGCCTGGCCTTGTGAACTTTGGTTTGCTGGCTGCCTGGCCAGCTTAAGTACATAACAGTCCATGTTTCGCCGCTCGTACCGTCCGTTTATATTCAGGTACCGGTTGAGGTCGGCTATCATGTATTTTTGCAAAATGGTGTCTGCCACCCGGTAGGGTAATTTCAGGTCGTAACAATAAGAATTGGCATCAGCCCAGGCGCTGAAGCTCGTATAGGAAGAGTTTCGGAAACTGATCGGAGCTAACTGGGGGAGCATATATTTCAGAGAGTCTTTAACCTCGAAGATCAGCCGGCTGTAATTTTGCGCGCTGTACCAGTGACCGATAACAGCGTTCCAGTAAAGGTCCCGGATCGTCAGGTTACCCATAAAGATCCGGTTAAATTTCCGGGGTTCCTTCGCGTCGTTGCCCAGGAAAGCGTCAAAAGATAGCATTCCTTTAACTGCACGGGTAAATATGGAGCGGCTCTGGAAGCTGGTGTCCATGATATGGAATGGTTCAGTAATACTGGACGTGCCCAGGTTCATTTTGTCCTGCTTGATACTTGCCGCTATCGGTCGGTTACTCAGCGCATTCCTGATATTGGAACTGGTGACATCCGTGCCCTCGGAGATCATGGTCACTTTCCCGGTTTGGTCGATCCAGACGATATGTGGTAAAAGCTTGTGCGGGAACAGCCGCCGGGTCAGGATCGAATCGCTGGTCAGGGTCAGGTAAGCTTTGGAATTTAAGTCGGGTCGTCTTTTGAATAGCCTGTCGATCTTCTGGTAACTTTCATAACCTACGGCCACGATCTGCAATTGGTCCCCGAACTCTTTTTTGAGCTCAATTAACCGGGGCATTTCCTCCAGGCAGCCGGCACACCAGGTGCCCCAGAAATCCAATAGCAACAGTTTGTTCCGGTAGAGTTCGCTCAGCTTGACTTTTTTCAGGGTGTCCCCGTAAAAGCCGCGAAGGGTAATGTCGGGTACATGCTCCCCTATATGAATTTCCTGGGTTCCTTTTTCCTGGCTCCGGACTTCGGAGCACGATCCTGCCGCTAACAACAAGAGCAGGGTGATCTTTAAATAATAGAAGGTTTTCATTAGTATCCTGGATTTTGAGTAAGATTTGGATCATTCAGTATTTCGGCTTGCGGTATAGGGAAGAGCGCCGATGATGGCTTCCACAAGGGCTTAATTGGTGACAAGACCTGATCGATGGTTTGATACCTTTTCAGGTCAATGAAGCGGTTGCCGCCTTCGTTGAAAAGCTCGGCCTGCCGTTCCTGCCGGATGGCGGTCAGCAACTCATCAGCGGTAGTCGCCGTTGTTGCGGGCAAACCCGCTCTTTGCCGGATGGTATTCAGGTCTGCTCTGGCGCCGGAGAGGTCCTGTTGTCGCAGCCTGGATTCTCCTCTGATCAAATACAGCTCCGCCAGCCGGATATAGGTGCTGTATTCCGCCAGCGGGCCTGTAGTCGGGTTACGTTGTTTATACGTATAGGGATAATAATACTGTAGGCCGGAAACGGTTACGGAATTGACCCAGCTTGTCCTGCGTTTGTCTCCTGTTTCGAAGGAAGCCAGCAACTGCGGCGACACCTGATAGACGGGAATCCCCGATGACGGGACCGAGTTTAAGGTGGATGCTCCCGTGGAATTCCATAATTGGAGAATAGCTTCGGCGTTATTCGCGGTGAAGACCTGATTCAGGTTGCTCAGCAGGTTGTATTGCCCCGAGCTAATGACCTGGTCCGCCTGTGCTCCGGCATGGACGTAATCGTTATTGAACAGGTAGGCCTTGGCCAGCAGGGCAGCGGCCGCCCATCGGTTGGCCTGGATCTTTTCCCCGCCAAAAGGATAGGCGGCGGGCAATAATCGCTGACCTTCGGTCAGGTCGAGGATGACCCGGGTCATCACCGCTTTTGCGGGCGACCGGGCGGCTTTGGCGTTTTGGGTGACGGCGGTGGTCAGTACCAGCGGGACATCCCCGTAGATATTGACCAGCTGGTAATAACAGTAGGCCCGGACAAATCTCGCCTCACCCATGCACGTGTTTTTCAGCGTCGGTGGCAGGCTTTTCACCGGCTGAATGCCTTCAAGCAAAGCGTTGGCTTTATAGATCGTAGCATACAGGTTTTGCCAGATGCTCAGCACCGCGGTATTGCCGGTGGTTAGCGATCCATTGGTAAACTCGGTGGACACGGAACTGACGGTCGTCGTTTTCAATTCGTCTGTATAAGTGCCGATATACCGGATAAAGTTGGCATCCACCGTACCGAACAGGGTATAGAGGTTGGCGGTAGCCGCGACCGCGGAACTGCTGTCGCCGAATACTTTGTCAGGCGTCAGCTGGTTAGGGGGAAGATCGGTACTGGCCATCTTCCTGCACCCGGTGCAGGTGAAGATAAGCAGCGCGGGCAATAGCAGCCCGTATTTCAGGATATTTTTCATAGTGTTGTTTTTAGACCGAAAATGATGCTTTTCAATGGAGCCACGCCTCCGCTTCCTCCGCTGATCTCGGGATCAAAGCGCTGTTTGTTGGCGATCACCCAGAGGTTTTGGCCGTTAATATATAATTGGAGGTCTTTCAGGCCCAGGCGTTTTAGCAGGGCGGCCTTGGGTGTATAGGAAATGGCCAGGTTCTTTAGCCTGCCGTAGGAGGCGTCCGGTAACTGGGTGGAGTTGTATTGGGAGGAAACGATATTCACGGAGGCGCGGGGGATATCGGTGACATCACCGGGCTTTTGCCACCTGTTCAGCACGAACAAGGGGTCGTTATAGGGATAGGCTCCTAACAGTGGCTGATAACCCAGGTAACGCCTTTTCACGAACTCCATGGTTACGTCAAGCGCGAATCCTTTATAGGAAAAGGAATTGGTCCAGCCACCGAATAGATCCGGACTGGTCTTGCCTAATACCACGAGGTCCGCGGGTGTGGTGATCTTACCGTCGTTATTAATGTCGGCGAATTGCGCGATACCGGTTTGCGGATCGACCCCTAACAGCTTCAGTCCTTTTTTGACACTCAGGTCCTGGCCGACGATATAGGTGTTGGCATAGCTGGACCCTTCGATATTTGGAAAGCTTTGAAGCTTGTTTTTGGGCAGGGTCAGGTTGATCGTGCTGGTCCAGTTCAATCCCTTGCCGCTTAGGGCTTGTACTTTCAGGTCGAGCTCCAACCCGGTATTTTGGATCACTGCCGGGAAGTTGGCCTGGTAGGACGCGAATCCTGCGAGATAGGGGATCTTATAAGCGATCAGCTGTTTACTGCTGTTATGCCGGTACCAGGCCGTAGTGAACAGGATCCGGTCATGGATAAATCCCAGCTCCAGCGCTGCTTCGAGCTTGCGGGTGGTTTCCCAGCTGTAATCCGGGTTGGCGACCCGGGCCGGTGACAGGGTCGACGTGCCCCCGTAAACGGTTCCGGCATTATAACTGGATATATACTGGTAGTCACTGATCTGGTCATTCCCGGTCGTACCATAGCTGCCCCGGAGTTTTCCGTAGCTCAAAAAGGGGAGGCTTCTTTTGATCCCATTTTCTTCCGTGAATATCCAGGCTCCACCGATCGCGTAAAAATTGCCGAATTGCTTACCCGGTCCAAAGCGGCTGGAGCCGTCCCGCCGGAAGTTGAGATCGAGCAGGTATTTTTTTTTCCGGTTATAATTTACCCGCCCAAAGACCGAAACATATTTATACAGGGAGTAGGTGTTAATCTGGTTGACGATGGTGTTAGCGGCTCCGAGGTTACCCAGCAGGGCGGGGTTGCTGACCCCGTCGCCCTCCAGGGTGTATCCGGTATTCTCTACATGTTGGAAAGTGCCGGCGATCAGGGCGGTCAGCACATCCCCGGAAATCTCTTTCCGGTAATTGAGTTGTGGTTCCAGGATATAACGCTGGGAAACACTGTTGGAGAAATAGGCGGTAGGCAAGGGGTCAAAGGAGGGGTCCTGGGAATCCTGAGGCAGGGTGGCCACCTGGTCTAATGCGTAACGGTTATAACCCAGGCTGATCTTGGCATCCATTCCCGGGAACAGCTTGTAGCCTAACGAGGTGCTGACATTGATATAATCTGTATTGCTGCGCTGTTTTTGTTCCAGCGCCGCTACCGGGTTACTGATGTCCCAGTTATAGCTCCCGTCCGGGTTGCGGACCAGGAAATTGGGGGGAATGGAAAAAGCGCCGCTGTTGATGGCGGAATAAAGGGTGTGGTTGTTGTCTTTATTATAGTTGACGGACAGGGTGAGGTTGAACCGCTGATCATTACTGCTATGGTTGAAATTGAAATAACCGCCGCCCTTTTTATAGTTTTCATCACCGGGCAGGATGGTCCCCTCATTCCGGTAATTCAGGCTGAACAGGTATTGGTTATTCTCGTTACCGCCGGCGATACTGGTCTGCAGCGTGGTAACCTGTGCGGTTTTGCCATAAAAATAACGCTGCCAGTCGGTTGACTTCGTCGTATCCCATTTAAGCAGGTCGGGCGCTGTGTTCACATCTGGGATGACGCCATCATTGGCAAAAGCCTCCCGCCGGAGTTTCAGGTAATAGGGCAATCCTAATACAGGGTTTATCCGGCTGATCTTGCTGATGCCATGGGTGAGGTCCACCGTGACCCGGTCCCCGCCTTTTTTTCCTTTTTTGGTGGTGATCAGCACCACGCCGTTAGCGGCCCTTGATCCGTAGATCGCCGTAGCGTCCGCGTCTTTTAAAATATCGATGCTTTCGATATCGTCGGGGTTGATGATACTTAGGGGGCTGATGATGCCGTTAGCGCCATTCAGCGCTCCGCTTCCATAGGGTGAGGTTGACAGGAATGGAACACCATCTACGATGAACAGCGGGTCTGTACCGGAGGCCAGCGAGCCCTGGCCGCGGATTTGTACTTTGATGCCTCCTCCCGGCAAGCCGTTCGTCGTTTGTACCAGGACGCCGGAAGCACGGCCTTGTAATGCCGCTAATGGATTGCTGACCGGCTGGTTTTCGATCTCTTTGGCGGATATGGACGCGACGCTCCCCGTATTGAATCTTTTCGTGGTTGTTCCGTACCCGATGACCTGCACTTCATTGAGGGCGCTGAGGTCTGGTGTCAGTTGTATGGACAGGGGTGCTGTCCTGGTATGCTCAAAGGGAATACTGGCTTTTTGGAAGCCGATAAAACTGACAGTAAGTGTTCCGCTCTTGACGGTTACAAACAGCTTAAAGGTACCATCGGCGCTGGTAATGGCCGGTACCCGGGTACCCTGTAGCAGCACGGTAGCGCCGGGCAGGGGCTTGCCCTGTTCGTCGGTTACTTTACCGGTCAGGGTCTGGGAAAACTGGGGGCTGAGTTCCTGTGCGGGCAGCTTAAAAAAAAGGCAAAGCGTGGCCAGCACCATAAAAAATATCGTTTTTTTCATGTGTGTTTGGGGTTGTTTAAAAAATCGGGAAGAAATGCCCGTTCGGGCATGGATGGGATAGGTCAATAACGGCAGCCGGAAGCTTAACTATTAACTGATCGGACTGCCGTTATCGTTACTGGTCATTCCGGCGGGCAAATGACAAGTAACCATTGGTTCATGTGAATCGTGGTCATTTGTCGGCTCCTTTCTGCATTTCTTTGTGGTAGTTATACAGGGCAAGGGCCAGGTCGGGGAGCTTGTCCATGAAGTCGCCTAACTCTTCCGGCGTTAAGGTGTGCAGTTCTTTGCCTCTGCCGGTGGTACCGAAGGCAAACCATTTGAACAGCTCACTTTTTAGCGCGGGAGAATCAATGCCGGCAAAGATCCGCTCTAACGCTTCTTCAGCGCTGAGTAACTGGATCCGGTTGATTGATTTGAGTTTTGCGTCCATCCCTGTATATCGTTAAAGAAGGGTTTCTGCTGCTTTGCCGGAGCAAAAGAAGGCGTGGAACCCGACTTATTGCTCTGGAGGTACTGGTATACCGGGAAACAAATAAGTGAGCCCACGCCTATAGCGTAGGCATTCCACTTATCGACTCGTTTCCATTAAATTACCAGTTTCCCAGAGCGAGTTTTAAGTGCGAATGCTTCTATTTATCTATGAAGAATCGCAAAAATAATTAAAGTATTCACATCTAATCGATGCTTAAAACACTAAAGTAAGTAATTTTTTCCAAATGGTACATAACTATGTACCATTTATTTTACAAAGTAGAATGATATTTCGCTGATGCCAATTAGTGAAAATGATTTACGATTACGCTTAGGGGAGAAAATCGAAGAATTAAGGTCTTCGAAGAATCTTGGCGTTCGTGAATTTGCGTTAATTGCAGAAATCGAGCATCACCAATTGATAAATATTGAAAAGGGAAGAGTCGATTTACGGCTTAAAACGCTCAGAAAAATAGCTATTGGTTTAGACATCGAAGTACAGGAGCTTTTTAATTTTAAGAAAATTTCCTGATTTTTTTGGCGTTGCCTTTGGCCCAGGCTTTTCGTTACAAGTCCTCGCTTCGCTGTGGGCTTTTTACTGCAATCCTTAACGCGAGTATGGTCATATAGGCTATTTATGGTGGCCATAAGGAGGGATAAGGCACAGCAGAAACAGCAATATTCCACCCATTATCAAGAGATTTGCAAAAATAACCCCGAGCCATTCTATAAATCTGATGAGTCTCATTTGCTCATAAGATTTAAAGCCTTCAAGTCCTGTAATGCTTCTCCTGTAAAATCTTCTTCTGCCGATCCAATATTTAAATATGGCAAGACCCTTCATACCTGCGTTTGTAACAAGAATTGACGAGATGATTTGTTGCTGTTTCATGGCAAAAGGTTATATGCATATTTAACAAAATAAATATTTGTTGGTTTGTGCTTTTGAATTACAAGCTTGTGAACTCTTAACTACAATACCTAACTCGTTGTTAAAGGCTTATTAAATTTAAGGCATTGTGAAAAAAATCAGATAGCATCGACTCTGAATTTATAACTTTCTCATGCTTGAAATCCTATTCGATGGGTTTGTTCTACTACCTTTGATTAGATCAATAACCAACTCAATCTTGAATGTTTTATAATAGCATTATTTATGGTCGTATTTTTAAACTTATTAGTAAATGAATAATCTCAAATTTAATATGGATGTAAAATCTTATTTTAAGTATTTATTTTAATCTGTAGCTTTTATTACTGAGAGACTTACCTACTCGTATTCTTAGTCGTTTAAAGTAATTGAACTCAACCTTATTATTATGCCAAATCAGTATCAAGAACTAAACCAGAGAGATTACCAAACTGATTACGAAGATTTTGGCATCAGGCCACCCGCTAAATATAATTTTGATCGCTTACCTTTTGGTGACCTGTCTCCCCGCAGGTTTGAACAACTTTGCTTAAAATATTGTTACAAAAACTATGGAATGGAACTATGTACTCTGTACGGATATCCTGGCCAAAAACAGTATGGGCTTGATATCTTGGTGCGCACCGATGACGAAAAATACATCCTTTATCAGTGCAAAAGGGTCGAACAGTTCACAGGAGATGACCTCATAAAAGCTATAAACGTTTTCAGCGACGTAAAAAGCCAGCAAAAATGGTTTGCCAAGACTGCCGAATTCGTTTTGTTTTCTTCTAATGAACTCATTGATACTTCCTTCGTTGATACGCTGGAAGAACAAAGGAAACTGCTGGAAGCAGAAGGAATAAAACTTTCAAAATTAGGCAGCAACGAGATTTCTGAGGAAATTAAAAACGATGTTGATATTATATATGAGTTTTTTGGAGAGCTGTGGGTAAAAGCATTTGTAAAAAGAGAAGTTTATGAACCATATTTCGCCAGCCTGATTAGATTGCCTGAAAAAAAAGTTTACGGCCAAGTTCGTGACTATATTCCTAGAAAATTAACTAATCCCGAACGACCAACGAAAAAATATGGATATACCTATTATGATTCACAGCTATTAGCAGATCACATCAGTGATTGTCATGCGGAAAATAGGCCCGCCAGAGTAATTATTCGCTCGGATGCAGGGTTGGGAAAGAGCAAAGAGCTGGATTACCTAGCCTTTCATTACAGTACGACCAGCCGACTTTTTCCTATTATTGTCCGGTTAAAATTATATCGAGGCGACTTGGACAAGTTAATCAGCGCATTCTATGAATTTTGGCTACAGGTACCCAAACAAAGATTGTTGCTGTTATTCGATGGTCTCGATGAAATTCCTAATAATCTCCTTGAGAATTTTATAGGACAATTTAATTTTCTATTACAAAACTATGCTCCGGCCAATATCGTTACCACTGCTCGAAGCAGCTTTTCATTAAAGTCTATAGGAGACGGTGCAGATGAAATGAGCCGTCTTAAACCGCAATACCTTAAACCGTTAGATCAATATGATATTGCCAAGTATTATCAGGATCGGGGGCTTTCGGTTGCCAGCATAAAAAAATTCGACGATCTGTGTAAAAAGACCCGGTTGATGGATCTGCTGAACAATCCTTTCTATCTAAAAAATCTGGTGGATTTATTTGAACATCCCTCGTTATCTTTTCCGAAAGACCGCGCAGAAGCCATCAGTCAGATTATCGAACTAAAGCTGGAGGAGGACAAAATAAAATATCCATTTATGTTGCCAACAGCAGACTACCTGCTATTTGCGAAGAAGCTTGCGGTTTACCTGACACTCACCGGCCGAAATTCAATCGTCGAGGGACAGCTCAAAGAATTAACAATGCTGAGAGCAGGAGATATTCGTTATTGCTCACTATTAAGCTGTGAAGAGAATGATAAGGCGTTATCCATTTATTTTGAACATAATAATTTCCAGGAATATTTGACTGCCAGTTACCTGGATAGCCTCGATTGGGGCCGATTACAGCGATTACTGTTTCATGAACCTGTATTTCTCATCCTAAAACCGCGCCTGGTGAACACTGCGAATTACCTTTTCACCATAATGGAAAAGACGAACGACAAATACTCAAGATTTTTTCATACCCTTAAAGAGCATAATCCGGAATTACTATTGAGGTTTGAGAAAGATAAAATTGAGTTAGAAACCCGACTAGTAATTTTCAAACATTTGATCTTTCAAGGAAAAAAAGAAGGGTTATATTATTTGCGTGGTTCTTACGAGGTTCAGGATCTCTTGGCATTTGTTGATCACACTCCTGAAGCTCTGAGCTTTCTGTTCTCTGAACTTCAGGACGCTAACTGCACACCTGTTCATCAAAGATGTTTACTGGATATTTTACTCAATTTTCAAACCGAAAACATAACTGGCGGTAACCGGCAGCTACTTCGGAAGGAGCTACGGCATATCGTACAGTCAGATGAAACTCCGGCCATTCACGACATGGCAATTGATGTCATGACTAAGCATCTGTTTTTGGATCTTGCCGATATCCGTTTTTGCGTACGAAAATGTCCAAACGCAGATAATAAAATGGTTCGGGAAGCCACATTAAAGATGATCAAAACTGCGGCGGCAGAAGAATATTTTAACTATATCCTTGAGAGTGCCTCGATAATATTTCCAAAGGAATCAAATAGTTCAACTGTGTTAGGAAATGACTTTCTGGAAATTGTTCTCGCTTTTATTAATCCCCAAAGAGCGGTCACTTGGCTGAAATTTGCAATAAAAAATATTGAACAGCTGAGCATCATTTTGGACTCCATTTACGATCTGTCAGAACGCCAAACTATTCAAAAAATTAATGAAAAGCTGGCCGACCTATATTTAGTGACTGGAGATCAAACGATCCTGAATGAATATACGGCGTTCATTGCTGCTATCCATGCTAATCTTTCAGAGGGCAACAAGTGGGGTAACCTAGCATTATTTTTCATTAAGACGAACACCAGGGAAATCGCTTTGTTTTCATTATTGCGGGGGGAAGACAGTGTATTGTACCGTAGTTCAATTGGGGCAGATTTAGTCGACAATAACCTAATTGACCAACTCATAGCGCAGGTTCAGAGCGGTCAGATTGAAAAGGATGCACTGCGAATGACACGTATTTTCCTTGATCATTTCGATCGAAGGGATTGTTTTAAATATCTTGATGAAAAGATAGCGATAGCCTATCCTGACTTCTTTCAGCCAGTAACCAAATCTGCGTTTAATTGGGTCGAAATAAACCGACAGCGCACAGAAAGAGATTTCGAACTCCTTAAAAGCAAGAAAACATTCGTTGATGAAGCGAAAAGAATTTATAAGGAAGTAGCTCGGTTAAATGATTTTGACGAGGATTGGTTTATGCTTGAACGCAGCGAAAAAACAGAGATCAAAAGTATCGTGACTAATAATATCATTTTTCGAATGATCGAAAGTCAAAAACTGAACGGGTTTGACACGTTTATGCAATGGATCAACGAATGGAACTGGGATTATTATGTGTTTACACAAATGACAGCTTACGGTGTTGAGCAGAAAAAAGAATTACCCCAATATTGGCTAGACTGGCTGCAGTCTTACGTTAACAAGGTGATGTTAAGGAAAGTAGATTTTAAAAAGTCGCTTAAAAAAACGCCGGATGGTAGGTATGTTGGCACCTACGGCGCACGCCATCTTCGCTCCTTATTTATGCAAGGTCTAATCCAGCTGCCGCAAGTAGTTCTTTTTGATATGGTTTCATTCGATGCGAGCGGCTTTGTACAATTGACCCCAATGCCGGTTAATAGGGAATACCTCTTCCAAAGGATCCTGGAAAAGGTTGATGACGTCAGTTTATTCAAAAAAAGGATATTGATGAACCTAACGAAAAGGTTCCCTGAAACCAGAGTTCTGGAAACCCATTGTAGTATCTGCATCGTTTTGCAAATCACTGAATCGATTCCTTTGCTGATTGATCATTTGCAAAAGAAATCCACCCCTAACGATGTCAAAGACTCCTTGGTGACAACCTTGGTGGCACTCGGAGCCAGTCCTGAAATATTAGCCAGTGAACTAAAGCAGGTAAAGTTTATTACGGAGGATTGGCAATGGGGGCTTTTCAAACCTGTATTTAATGCAATCCTTAACGGAAAAAATATATGGGATAAACACGCCTGTCTCAAACTTGCCGAGAGGTCTGCTAATAAGCATCAGATCGAAAGTCGTTTGAAATGGCGTTTAATTAAAGCATCTCTTAAACTTGGGTCAACAAGAGCCGCAACTAATTTCTTTAAATACCTAAGCAGTAATAAAAGCTGGAGTGATTACGCCGATATTGATGCCAAAGATTTCGAAGCCATAGGTTCTTTCAATCCTAAAGAGATGATCAGGCGATGTATCAAAATACTTGGCCCATCGGTGCTTAAACATAGACAAGATGGGCCAAATTTGAGCGAACGGTTCGTCACTCAATTAATCAGACAACTGGCTGTAAAGCATTACGATTTAATGCTTTTTTCTCTCCAGTGTTATGAAGCCATGATCGAGGAACTCACCAAGCAAAATCCCGACCTAGTTTATTTACGATGGTATGAAAAGGACCTGGTTACCGATTATTACATCAAGGCCACAACATTTGAAAATGAACAGGAAGTATTAAATATGATTGATATGCTGCATTGAGATCCTTATTGTATGCCGCTATAAATTTTAGTCCGGTTTAAACCTTGTTTATGTACAATAATTATGTGGAGAGGGTGGTATTGGCCTATTATAAACTGAATGAAATAAATAGATTAATAAGCCTTTCAGAACTGTTTCCATGATATCGTTTTTCATATCTTGCCAGTTTTTTCCTTTTCTTCTTGAATAATGGAGATTAAGGACATTTTAACGTCTGGATTAAACCCCGGTAGGAAACCCAGCAGAAACTACCAGGTATTCCCAGCACTAGCACGCCCAATTTCTTTTAATAATGGTGGACGTCCAGGGAATCGCTTTTTTAATGCCGTTTAGCGCGCGGTTGCTTTTGCGCATTTATTCTAATTTTTTTTGTTTCTCCATCACAGATTTCGAACAATTTATTTCGCCATTCGACTCTGTTATAGTCAACGCTATTATTAACTTCAATTCCATGGAAATATCGCTTATTTTTATGAATAATGCCAAATTGCATAGCATTAAATCGATTATAAAGCCCAACTAACTGAGGAGGCCCTCCAACATAGTTATTGGTAATATTCTCAAGTGTTTCGCAAAAGCACTGGAAAACGGCACGGCTGGTTTTGGCCTCATTGCTTTTTTGAAATTCCTTAAACCGTTCTTCAAACTCAATTCTGCCGGAACCAATAATAAATAGCTTATCCGAATGTTCAGAAAATGTTTGGTTCCCAACGGACCATGAATCGCCAGCTTTCCTCCAGGTTATTTTCTTACAAAGGAAATCTATCTCTCCACTCCTACAAGCAAATAATATTTGAATAGTGTCGTCGACAATACCGATTGTCTGTGATGGGTAATCCGCGAACAATTCTTTTAATTTTTGGTAAAAGGCATCAAATTTTTCATCGTTCGTGGAAATAGCAGGGAATAAAAAGCCTTGATCAGAAAGATCAATCAACTGGTTAATTACGATAGACGGAAATAATACGTCTCCACAATAACCAATTATTACAGGGTGATTTTTACAGCCAAAAACTTTCCGTCCAAAGTCATAAGTTGCGGTTATTCCCCATGATATTCGGCTATCACTTGCAATGTTTAATGATGAAATTTTTCTGGAATCCATACCGATCCAAGAAACTACAAGTGTCATTTAATATTTTTTGTTAAGGTAATATTTATTTTTTGCTTCTTAGTCAACATGCTTTGATCAATCGTTATTTGGGATACAGTAAGTCGATACGAACTACACAGTGCAATCAATTTGGTCTGATCCAAACAGATAATATGCGTAAAACATAGAATTATGTGAACCATTTAAGCGCTCTTCGGTAGCCATTTTTAGAAGAACTGTGCTAAAAAATGAAAGTACTCATTACTCATTTTCCTTTTTCTCTAAGCCAATTGATTTATGCTGTCCATGAGTGCCTCATATTGATCTGCGTCAGTAGTTTTTATCCGGTTAATAACTGCGTTTGATACCCGGTGGATTTCGTCCATATCTATAGGCTCCATGCCTCTTTCGAAATGCTCTCCGATATGAGAATACTCATTTATAACCCGATTGATGAGGTTAATGGTGATGCTATCCCCGGCAAAATATTTGCGCAGCTTCTCGTCTGGTGTCATTTTATGACTTGGGTACTTGTAGAATAGGTAAGCTTCCAGAAATTTGCGCATGTTATTGCCAAAACTATATTGATAATTATGGTTGATGATTTCACGGTCACCTACAGAGCACTGGTAGATTTGATCGAACAGATAATTAAATTCGGTAATATAGTTTTTGAGATAGTCCGGTGCCAGTTTCAAGATAGTGTTACCTTTTGTTTTCCGTTCAATGATAAAATGCTTGATATCTGCCTTGTTTTTGCTGCCGGGCTGCGGTTTAAAATAAGGCGTTGTTAGTTTTTTTAGGTATTTTAAGAAGTCGAGGTTGTGGGTCGAAATAAACAGTTGTCCATATTTTTTTGGGCCAGCTATCACACTTTCGATCAGACTGAACATAAAAAAAATATGGTTACTATCCAGGCTCGATATTGGGTCATCAATATAAATAACCAGTTTGTGGCCATTGACTTGATCTTTGAGTTCATCCTCCATTTTTGCTATGAAATAACAAAAGGAGATAAGGCTGCATTCTCCTTCACTTAAATTGTTAGCATTTATGCCTTCCCGTTGGATAATAAATTTCATATTGGGCGATTCTCCTTCCGCGACCAGCTTTAATTCGTTATGCCCAAAAAAATGGGTCAGGTGCTGATTGACAAGTTCTGCACCTTTGCTTTCATCTTTAGCCTGCGCTTCTAAAGTTCTTTTTTCTTCAGCTAACCTTTTGATTTCTGCTTTTTTAGGCGTAAGGTCGGTGTGTAATTTAAGTAGTTCGGCATCTTTGGTATCAATGGTTTCCAATTCTTTCAGATAGTCGATATCTATGAGATAGGCAGCGATGTGTGCAAATCGTAAATCTTTCCTTGCCCGTAATTGGTCAAGAGCTAGTGAACTCGTTTTTTTATTATGGTCAGTTAGGATATTATTAAATTGCCTGAATACATTCAGAATGCTTTCTGAAACATCAGTAATCTCTGGGAGTTCACGCTCGCGAAAGATATCTTTTTCTCGTGCCCGAAGCTCAGTGATCAGTTGATCTATACTTTCGCTGTAAGTTTTGCTTGCGGATTTCCATGTTTTTAGCGCACCATCAAATTGGGGTTGTAGGGTCACGTAAAAACTTTCTTTTTTTAAGGTTAAAAACTCATTTAATCCTTTTTTTGCTTGCTCCAAAAGGTCTATTTTGCTCTTTATTGACGCTCTTAAATCCTCAGACTCTTTGCTGAAGTGTTCATCCAATTTGCTCCAGAGTTTATCGTCGATGATATTGCCGCAGAAACCGCAGGTTTTACGCTTGCCTTTGTGTTTATCTATCCCTTGCCTTACCCATTCCTGTAAAAGGTTATCGCTGATCAAGTCGGCTATTGGTGTACTGGGCTTGATCTTCTTTAAAAGAATTTCCTTGCAGTCTTTGTAATAATCCGCGAATTTTGGTTTGGATTCAGACAAGGGGTTAATATCTTCCAATGCACCTTCCTTTAATAATTTGACCTTTTCCTGTGTTTGCTCTGGGCTTAAGAAGTGTTTATTGAGATCTGTTCCCAATAGTGTGATATCCGCCTTAATGTCAGTTATTGAATAAGCCTTTTTTGCATTAGTGGCCAGGAAGAGATTACTGTCGATCTTGATTTTGTCACTGGCCCGCCTCTTCAATTTTTCATCCAGAGTGTTGGTCCTGTCCTCATTTAATTTCGCCAGCCGGTCAAGCTCTTTTTGCAATTTGTCTATTTCAAATAAAAGACCTTTGCCATCATCAACTTTTCCAAGAGCCTCATCAATTGCTGTAATTTCTTTATCAAGTTCTATATTTTTCGATCCGAGTATGGTAAATGGTTCTATGGTACCGTCATCATTGTACAACCACCCCAAGTTTTCCCTTACAAAATCGGTATTATAAACGCGGATCTTATGATGAGCAGCGAACTCATGGAGATTTGCCTGGGATATAACCTTGCCATTATCCAACGTAATTTGGAACTTACACTCAAGGTAGTTCTTATGCATGAGGTTGTCTTCAATGCATTTAAACATTCGAGCCAATGTCGTTTTACCGGAGTAGTTCCTTCCGTAAATAATATTTAATCTTTGGAATATATCATCACGGCCTATTGCTGTTTGCCAGGAATAACTGTTGAATAGTCCAAAATGACCTATATCAATTTTAGTAATCATTTGCTGAGGTTTGTGAAAGGTCGTTTGAAAGGTTACCAATCAAACTTAGGTATTAATTATCTTATTTTAAATACTAACGGATTACTAATAACTCGATGCAAAATATCAGATATGCCTTAACTGTTTAAATATTTCGTTGCTAAAAAATTTCCCTCAATTTCCAAATTAACTCCAGTGCCTCCAACCATCCGGAGTTTGCAAAGTGGTCCAGGATGGAAAGTAAATGATTAAAGTTTGCCTGATCTTTCAATATACCTTTATGGTCTGCAAGTATTCTCTCCGTCAGTTTCATGGTTTCCTGCATAGTCGTCTGGTCGTAGGTAAAACTATTCGCTGAAGCGCAGGCAACAGTATCCGAAGCTAACTCAAGAATGTAAACAGGATCGGCAGGAAATAAAAAGTTTAATAGCTGCATGAGGTAATAACCTGAATGTGCGACCATAAAACCTTGTTTTATATTTTTTGATTGGGTCAGGATTAGTGATAGCAATGGCTTTACTTGTTTAAGATAATCCTTTTTGTCTTTCAAAATCGCTAGCTTCGACTTACTTTTCACGTCTTTATCAACTTTAAAGAATAGTTGATCAATACATAAGTCTATCGTATGGAGCGGAGCGGTTATGGCAGGATCATTGAGTTCGAGTCCCTTAACCAAATCAAACTGACCAAGTATAAATTCTTCGATCAGAGAATATAGCTCCCGCTCGCTTGTTTTGCCTAATAGTGCTTCCTTTTCTTTGTTTTTAGAATCAAGGATTTCAAAGGTGCGCCATATGAATTCCCTGCAAAAATCTTCATTGACCGAATTGTGCCTGACTAATTCTAGTGCTGATGAATTCTCATGGTTCAAAATAACTTCCAGCAATAAATAAACGTACATTTTTTCAAGTTCGTTCTTTACCTTGATGTTATGGATTCTGGGACTAACCGTCCAAAGCGAATCAACTACTTTTTCGGTATTTTGAGTAATGACATCCTTGTAATACATCGCATGAATAACTTCATGGAGACAGTCGCCGTCTGTCTCATTTCGCATTCGCTCAGCAATAACAAACCAGTACAATTCTGGCGCTGCTTTATAAAAATACGACAATTCCCGTAACGCCTGAAAGCGCACATGTTGTGTGTTATCAAGCATTAACAAAAGCAGTTTATCTGCAACAGTCTGTTTTTTCTCCTGATATAACAAATTGATCAAAACGCTTGTGGCGTAAATTCTCGGACTGGGTGTATAACTACTAAATGGTGTGGTCAGGTCACCCACCTGGTATTCGTGATGGTACCTGGGGTCATCTAAAAATTCGAATGCAAGGACTTCCGCCCATGCCTTCAAATCGGCCGGAATGCTTTTGAGTTTTTGCAAAATTGTGCTTAGATACTGACTGATCGCCTCATCGCATGCCTCCAGTAATTCTTCCGGGTAGCTGTTTGTTCGCAAACGGTATAAAGCTTTTACCGGTTTCAAATATGGCCGATAGTGTTTAGGGACAGGCTCAGGCCTGTTTTGAATTAAAACATGACTGTCATTAAATTCTTCAATCTGTTTGATGAGGGTATAGGCTTCATGTTCGGAGGTCATTTCATCACGAATGTCAAGCCTTTGTTTATCTTCTGCTACGGTGCGTTGAAATGATATGGAGCTTTCAATCCTTTTTATCTCTTCACCGGTGATGATACCCGTTGAATGTAAGTGTCGAACGCTTTCTTCCAATACCAATTCGCCTTCCGGCACGCAGCTAAAAAGTACACCTTTTATGCGATTCATGAAAGGCTCATCATAGTATTCGAATTTTGGTAAATTATAAATAGTTGATTCAATTTTCTTTTTTTGGTCGAGCGAAAACAGGCTCCATGATCTCTCAATTAGAAGACATACTTCTTGTCTTGTTTTGGAAGATGAATAAATGCCGGAATTAGTCAATATAGCGGCTGACATTTCCGGATTTACTTCGGGTCGTTTTTGCAGAAAATTCAGTAAACGTGTCCAAAGTGTTCTTGAACGGGCATGTTGAGAGTAAATATCCAGTAAACCGTTAAGCACGGTTAATTTCCCCTCATCGACTAATGTGTGAAAATAGGTCATAATCCGTTTGATGTGGGAGAGCGGGCCGTAATCTTTCTCGATTTTGTAGTCGTAAATGCTGCCATCTTCGATAATGGTCCCGGAAATGCCATTTATTACAATTGACTCCTGATGCCGTACTTTCCAGTACAACTGGTCATGTAATAGTTGTTGATCAACGATCTGCAATCCGAAAGCAAGAGATCGTTGCGGATTTAATAATAGTAAACCTTCAAATTCAGCCTCTAACCGGTGATGTACACTGTTGAAATCTTGCTTTCGGTTACTTCTTAACGGCATAACGACGCTATTGCCCATAGAAGTTTCCTTATCACTTATCTCTGTATATGCATAGACGGTCTCATAGATAGCAAATGCGAACGCCAGATCGTACCTAGCGATACTATCGATTTCGTCGGCCAGAATAAAAAATAGGTGAATGTTAAAATCTGGCACTTTTAGGAAATTCAAAAGCTTATTGAGTAAAGGCTTAGGCTTGTTGATTACATGCAAACATTGGATGTAATTACGGAGTGCCCAATATTGTCCATTACCCTCAATACGCGGTTTAAGTGGAACATTATCCAAGGCGTCGAGGTAATAATTCAGATAGTTATAACATACTCGTCCAAGCAGTTTCAGCGTTTTATTGTCTTTTGAAAATTGCTTGATGGCTCTCTCCGTCAAATTCCCCAACTCCCAGATGGTTAAGGGCGCAATATCTTCAGAAACGGCAAAGAAGAAGCGAACGTCTTTTATTTGAAGATCATCAGGACGGGTGAATCGTATAGCTTCCAGAATCTTTCGAAAAACGGCTGACCGTTCTTCGTCATCGGTAATATCTTCAAGTGGTGCGAAGTCTTCGACGGTTTTGAAGTAGTAGGCTAATACGTAATTTAATATGGTTTGATGGATGAGGCGGAACAGCGGTTCTGAGATCTTTTTTAACGCAAGATAATGTTGCCAAAATTGCAGACGTTCATGACTCCATAATGTACTGTAAAAATAAATGTAGCTTGACCTGAATAGAAATGGTTGCCGTTCATTTTTCTTCAGGTAAGAAATTAACTCGTCGGTACTTTCCGGTATTGCATATTTAAATAAAGCATATTCAAGCAAAATATTATGGACAAAAGCCAGATTTTCGAGTGTATAGGATGTTTCCGTAATGATACCATCGCTAAGCAATGTTTCAAAAGCCACTATATTCTGCTCTGTTAAAATAGCAGATTTTTTGCAACTCAGGTTTTCCTGCGTGCTCAATATAGTGGTTAGCTTGCGCAAAAACAGATCCTTAGCCGTATCTCTGTTTACCCGTTGATTCCAATAGAGGGTGAGCAACTGTTCTTCCGTATGGACATTTAAAGGTGCTTTTTCAAACACGACTTGTTCAAAAAGGTTTAGAAAATAAGGAATGCGAAGCATGTCCTTCAGGGATTGGTTTGCACGATCATAAGAATGCTTCAAAGCGATGTGATGTTTTATCGCCGTTAGAACTTCATTTTCGGAAAGGCTCGGAATTTCGAGATACCGGCATCCGATGGCATTTTTGATTGAACTTTTTGGAAATAGCTCTGCCAATTGGTGCGATTTTAAAGCATCGTAGGAACGGGTGCTGGCGATTACATGCCAGTTAACGTCCAGATGATTAATTGCGGTTTTAATATGGCTCAGCATATTTGCTTTAAAGGACTCGTCCTTCGCGGTATCAAACGCATCGAATATCAGTAGAGATTTAGCCGCAGTTGCAGGTACTGCTTTTAGCGCATCAAGCCATTTGGAAGTTGTTCCTAACTCCGTACTTAATTCTTCGGATTTCCCTTTTATAAGTTCATTGATCCTGATTACAAAACAAGGGATGCCAGCTTGATGATAATATCTTTGGAGTTCTGTAATCGTAAAACTTTTGCCGTAACCCGGCCCTCCAGTGATTAATCCGTTATTTTCCTGAGTAAAATTGAAGAGTTCGATAATCAGTGCTTTTCGGTCGACAAGGAATTTATCCTTATGGATTGGTTTTAACAACTGCTGTGGCAATGATATTATCTTGGCTGAAACCTTACTTGACTTATTCGCTGGTATAACATTCAACTCATGATGAAGAAGGTCGAACACCGGCCTTAATTTTAATGCAGATTTTTTTTCATAAAAAATGTAATCAGAGAGTTTGGCCATGTCCCAGCCCTCATAATTCGTGCCGCCAATTAGCTTTGTTTTAAGGAACTCCTTATCAACCTTTTGAGAAATATAGAAAAGATAAAAGTTGCGATATTTTGAATTTGAATTTTGTTTATTCAAATCTTTAACCACCTTACTATATTTCGCCTGATGCGATTGATTAGAAGTAATTTGAACAAAAATCTCGTTGCTTTTATCGACCAGGTCGAAGCTTTTCTGATTTAATTTAGTACGGTTGCCGTTCTCAAGCTTCCACGAAAAAACTAAATTCAACAGTTCACACAAAAAATTCTCAGCATGGATCGCATCGTTATGCAGATGAAGTGCATTTGCACGTTCTATATCATCAGCTAACCGGAATAACAGTGTCTTTATTTGTGCGAATAAGGCGGTTGAGTTCATTATCAAAATTAATATTATTGATAAATTAAACCTAATGACAAAAGCCTAGAGGTACATGCTGTGGAAATAATCATTCATTAAGTTAATATAATTTGCCCCAGATTGTTATTAACCTCGAATAAAAAGAAATTAAATCTCATTTCTAAGGATTTAAGTAATCCTAAAGGCAAAATAATTGAGTCGGGCAAATTGATTAATCAAATCGCATTAGTTATCAAATTAATATTAGAAGTGATAAAATATTCTTAATGTACAAATTATCTTACTTCAGGGAATTTGAATAAGAGAATTTCTTCAATTACAATTCAGGCATCGTATGTACATCAAAATAAGGTCCGCTAAGCGCTCGCTGCTGGGGGCTTTAACCTTATCACAATACCAGGCAAGGATGATGAACAAGGGCTGCTAAATAAGCTACCATATCTATGTCCCTTATTTGAGTACATGTTAGCCTGTGTATTTTCTTTTCCATCATACAAATCTTCTTGCAATAGTGAGCTTCTGTGATACGAAATTAAACAACCCATACGAAATTGAATGGCCCATTAAATTCTAAAGGAGTAAGTAAAAGGGGCTTAGGATGCCCGGATTTTTTTCTACATTCATGGCAGCCAAAATATATTGGTCCCTAACCCTAAGTGATGAGCGATAAATCCCAGAAGCTTTTTAAATATCATAAAAATGCTGCCACGGCATTAATCAAACTTCGCGGCGATGGCTACTCCTTTTTGGAGCTTGACAGCATCTATCAAATACTCATTTACCAATTGGATTGTACGGAAGTTTATACCGAGATAATCCATAAGGAATTAAGTTCGGATGAAATGGTTTACCATATCAAGGAGTTTTTCAAGACAAGTGGTTTACCTATTGGCTCGGTCGTCTTTGACATAGAGGACGAGGAAGACGGCAGGAATCTGAATGCTTTAGAAAAAGCCATATTCAGGGAGAATGGTTCTGTGTGGATTATTCATAAAAATGATGCTGACCCATTCCCCTCCAATCCACATGCACATAAATTGGATAGCTTTGTAAAGCTCCATTTAGGCAATGGGAAATTGTATAGGAAAACCCAGGTATACGGGCAGCTACCCAAAAAAGAATTGGAGAGATTGCGGGATAAAATTGCGAAAGGGATGAAAGATATTGTATTGCCGGTATTAGAATAGGCGTAACTTTATTTGAATTATTCTGAACAGCACAATGACCACAAAAGACCTTATAACCATTATTATTGCGCTTTATGCATCCTTACTTTCAAGCTATCTGGCATACATTAGGTGGCGAGAACGTAAAGAAGAAAGATTCAGGCTTATCGTAAAATTTGCTATCAACCCCAATGGCCCCGATGAGAATGAAATCCGTATCACTAACCGTTACAAAAATCCAATTACCATTGATGGCTTTGAACTCTATTGGGCAAAACGTAAAAATGCATCTCAAATTCTCAGTGTGCGAACAAGTCTGGAACAAAGTTGCCTGATACAAATAGAAGCCCACGAAACCAGAGTTTTAGTATTTAATGAAGAAGATCATTTTGTTATCAGACAAGGGCAAGGTAAACTATTTTTAAGGTTACATATTGCGGGAAGAAAAAGTGTAACACAGATGATTTTTCCATTCGTCCGATAAAGAAACGGTTGTTCATAAAAAACATTAGGACAGGAAAATGACATTTACACTAAGTGTATTTTAAGTAAAAGATGAATAAAAAAGTATTTATTTCCTATAGCTGGACAAATCCGGAACATGAAGATTGGGTGCTGTCATTGGCACAAAGACTGGTACATGATGCCGTAGATGTAAAGCTCGATAAATGGGACCTCAAAGAGGGGCAGGACAAGTATACCTTCATGGAGTCTATGGTTACCGCAGCGGACATCGATAAGGTGCTCATCATTTGTGACAAGAAATATGCCGAGCGTTCAGATGCAAGAACTGGAGGTGTGGGTGCAGAAACGCTGATTATCACACCAAAGGTTTATGAAAGCACTGAGCAGAAAAAATTCGTCCCATTGGTTACTCAGACCGATGAAAATGGGAAAGCCTATCTGCCAACCTATATCGGCTCCAGAATCTATATTGATTTTTCAAAAGAGGATGACTTTGAAGGGAGTTATGAGCAATTGCTCAGGAGTATTTTTGAACGCCCTCTTTTGAGTAAACCGGCACTTGGGGCTAAACCTCCTTCGTATCTGTTTGAAGATACCCCAATGTCTTTTAAAACAACTACCATGGTTCGGGGATTGGAAGCGCAATTGAATAAATATCCCCATCGGTTAAACTCCTTGTCAAGGGATTTCCTGCAAGTATTTCAGGAGGATCTCTCCACTTTTATCATAACTCAACCTGCTAATAATCCTAAAGACCTGGGTAAACAAATTTTTGACATATTACATCAATATTTACCCCTGCGTAACGACTATATACAATTTTTAGATATCCTAATCAAAAGCGGTTTGGAGTTTGATGGCGATGTCATTTTTCGTTTCTTGGAACGATTGTCATTGCTCTTAGCTCCACAAAATGAGCAGGTCTTAAATTGGAATCACAGGAGCTATGAACATTTTAAATTTATCATCCACGAATTGTTTTTATATACCGTTGGTATTGCGCTTAAGAATGAGAACTATAATTTCCTTGAAAATATTTTTCAGGGCCGGTACTTTATGCAAGGAAGAGACAGGAGCCGCCCTGAGCCGGAAAGTTATGCCTCTTTTTATCACTATTATGATTCTATGGATGTTTATTATAAGGATTTACACGGACAGAATATAACCTCTGTACACGCAGACATACTGATAAAATTTGTTCCTGAGTATTTGGGCAAAGATGTACTGGTTAATGCCGACTTATTGTCATACCATGTGGGGCAGGTTTATGGTGATGACTGGTTTCCTATCACCTACATTTACAGGAACCCCTATAATCATTCCTTTGATTTTTTCAGTAGACTTCTTTCTAAAAGGCATTTTGAAAAAGTAAAGGGTGTACTCGGAGTTGAAAATATAGGCCAGCTCAAAATGGTCCTGACAGAGCTTCAGGACAAGCAGAAAGAACGAGGCTATAGTAATGCAAGGGGATGGATGCCGGTTATTGCCGATTATATAAAAGTCGATGCCGTTGGCGAATCAAAATAGGTTATTCTAAATTACTTTTCTTTTCAATGAAAGCAGGGTGATGATTTTTACTATTAGCCTGTTTATGTTAAATTACATTTCCTAAATCACAGCACTTCGTGCTTTTAAGAATTCAGCCATGAGCATAATTAGAAAACCACATAATTTGATTACTTACTATTGGGATGATATGGAATATTTTCTATCGGAAGCTGAAAAATCTAACGATATATATTCAGTTCAAAACTCCTTTTATAAAATAGCGCTTAAATCCATACCGGATAATGAAGAGGTAAAAATAAAAGTGCCCAATCTTCCTGTTTTTGATAAAAGAAATATTCGGTTTTGCATACTGTCATCATTCCTTTTTCTTGAAGCATTTATTAATGGGGAATACTTTGAAAGCCTGGAGTTTAAAAACACAATAAGAGAATTAAATCCTTCACAGATTCAAACATTAGAAAGCGAAATGGTAAGAACCTATTTCGACGAAAAATGGTCTAGGTGGGTTGCCTTATTTATGAAAGACCCCCATGCTAATTTAAAGGGTGATTTGGCATTTCAGAATATGAAAAAGTTAAAAGAGTGGAGAAATAGACTAACTCACTATAAAATTCAGGAGCTAATGGAAATTGCTCATGATGTGCAGTGCATTGAAAATGCCCGTGAGGCAAAACGAATAGTTGTAGACGTCATAGCCTGGTATTATTCTAAAACAAAAAGGAAAATACCTGATTGGGTTCGGAGAGATATTTTGAGCACACCGCAATCTCAGAATTTATAAAACAGGGGTGAAATTTCACTCCTGTTATCGTTACGCCATAAACTATGATCTTTAGTTTGATGTTTCTCAATTGTCTGAAACAGTACTTACTTGAGCTTCAATGTCTTTTTTACTAGATTATTGACAGTAATCAGGTATATGACAAAACCAATAATATTCAAAAGCGCAGGCAATGACATCAGAAATGCATTCCTATGATTAAGATTTAAGGATTTCAATATAAAGATGATCTTTTCTACATCTAATATGCAGGGATGGCACAAATTATTAGCTTGCTTTTCGACTTAATGTATTTGACGTTTTTGGGCAAAAAGATTGATTGATGTTTACTGCAATCAGATAGGAATATTCGTATGAAAAAAGCGGAGTATTACTATATTTATCTGAGTATATCAGAACGAATCAACCTAAAACAATCTAAACCATGGAAAGAACTTTGCTTTACTATCCAACGATTGATATTCCTGCTGCTGATTGGTTGGCATCTGGACTTTTATATGCAGACAGTGTTTCCTCTATTCTGCCTTTTTATGGTATCGAAGATCCAAGGATACCAGCCAATCTACTTTTTCTGATAGATAGTGGACAATATAAACCGGTTTTCATTGAACGGGTATTAGGCCGTTACATGGCTGACTTCCGTGAATTTCAAGATCTTTTTATAGCTACGACCAGCTCAGCGGAGTTTATAAGTAAGAACAACAAGAAAAAGGAAATCCAGGGCGCGCATTTTGAGCTGCTTTACGGACAAAAGATGACAGGTGAAATCAGATGGCATTTGCAGGAAAGGGGATTTATTTTCAAACAAGGAAATGGCAATGTATTGGTAGATGAATTAGTAGCACTTTATTATATGGGACTACTTGCACAATATGTTGCCAAAGTTGAAAAAAATGATCTTATCATTCCATCTACGGATGATAAACGGTATGAAGAAATTGCCTTTGGTATGGGAGCACACAAGGCGCCTGTATTCAATCTAATTTTAGAAAAGGTATTACCCGTACCGGTGGCGGGAACGGATATTAAAGCGATCATAAAGTTTAAGAAGAATTATGAAGGAGAGCTCATTGAGTTTCGCAAATTTATCAGCAGGATACAAGATAAGATACGCAATGCAGGCACACCAGAAGAAGCCAAGGAGATACTTATTGAAACCGCAGAAGCGATAAAAAAGGGCACCGCAGATATTGAAAAGATATATAAGGATGGCGGCATCAAAACATTTTTCTCCTCCTTTGAAAGCCTTTTTAAAGTGGAGAGCCCGAAAATGTTTCAGACCCTGATGGCAGCAGGCGTTATAAGCGCGCCCATAAATCCTATCGCTGGCGCTATTACGGGGCTGATCGGCATTACAGGAGGTGTTGCCTCTTCCTATTTTAATAATAAAAAGGAAGCAGACAAATCGGAGTTCTCTTATTTGTTCAAAGCTAAAAAACAACAATTCATCTAAAGGGCCTTTTTAAAATATTCATCTTATGGAAAAAGTCTTAAATATCCTTGTTGGCTAATGAGTTAAGGAGCAAATTAATTAAAGCAATGAGCGAATTTGTTTTACAGTATTTTCTTGCATTTTTTATAGCTGATTATAACCTTAAAATAACAAAGTTGGCAAATTGCTACGCAGCCTATTTGCGCAGCAAAATAATTCTTTTTGACAGCAGTGGAAAATTAGGGGCCTTGTAAAGCTGGCGAGCACGATTTAAAGGCTACTAAAAATGTTATCACCATCAACAGTATGGATATGGATATATCCGGTCCTCGGCCTTTGATCGGTGTTATCATCGTGCCAATAATCTAATAGAAATCTAAGGCATAGGGATGTCTGGGAAAGGTGAGCGGTTTGGTAATGTTGCACATACCGGCTATTTCCTTTAAATAGCTGTCATTTTATTCCTGTTCGGTAACGGCGAGTATGTCACCGTGATATATCCAAAAACCTTACGCATCGAGCAATACTCTGCTCTGGTAATCTGGCTTTTCGCCGTAGACGGTAGATAACTGGTAACTGATTTCCGCATCCTTACTTTCCGAATCTGATAGGATGCGCATGACCCATCAGGGCCGTTTTTGCGCTTTACCCAGGCTCTTACTCCTCATTGTAAAACAAAAGTCGAAAATATTTTGTAATTCTTTATATAAATTGCTAATATTTTTAGTATAACTTTACAGTCCCAAATTGAATTAGATGGCCAACACCAAAAACGATATCATCAGCCAGTTGCAAAAGGATATTTTGCAATGGGAAGGCTACAGGCCGCCGCCTGCTGGTAAACGGAAATTGGTTGGTTTAGGCCCGGTAGAAGCCGCTTTTCCAAATGGTGTTTTTCCTTTGGGGACCGTACATGAGCTGGTCTGTGCAAATACAGAACAGGCCGCGGCTTGCGGTGGCTTTGTAAGCGGGGTGCTTTCGATACTCATGCAAAATGGCGGTGCCTGTTTATGGATCAGCCTTTCCGGGAACTTATTTCCCGGAGCTTTAAAAGCTTTTGGTATGGAACCCGACCGGGTGATCTTTGTCAATCTGACCAGGGATAAAGAGGTGCTTTGGGTCATGGAAGAAGCATTAAAATGCGCTGGCCTGGCCGCGGTTATCGGGGAAATGCGGGAAATTGATTTTAAGCAATCCCGGCGTCTGCAGCTGGCTGTTGAACAAAGCCGGGTGACGGGTTTTGTTCTGCGCAATCGTACGGATAAAATGGGATCAACCGCCTGCGCGGCCCGCTGGAAGATCAGGCCATTACCCAGTGAGCCTGTTGATGGATTGCCAGGCCTGGGGTTTCCACGCTGGCAGGTCGAACTATTGCGGGTACGTAATGGGCAGCCGGGTAACTGGATCATGGAATGGTCGGAAGGTAAATTCAGACCGGTTGAAAAAGAACTGCCGGAACAACAAAAACAAATGGCGGGATGAGTTATGGAAAAGCGCTTTATGGCTATATGGTTTCGTCACCTGATGACAGACTGGCTAACCCTTAAACAGCCGGAGTTAAAGGAAATACCTTTCGTTTTTGCAACACTTGACCGTAACCGTATTGTCATTACCGCTGCCAACCCGGTAGCGGAAGCGCAGGGTGTTCATTGCGGTATGGCGGCAGCGGATGCCAAAGCAATTACAACAGATCTGCGGATATTGGACCATATCCCTGGAAAAGAAGCCAAATTATTACGGCAATTGGGATTGTGGTGTATCCGTTATACGCCTGTAGTAATGATCGATCTGCCAAACGGCCTGATCCTCGATATTTCCGGTTGCGCGCACCTGTGGGGTGGTGAACGTGCCTATTTGAAAGAGATTGTCAATAAACTGCGGACATCAGGCTATGATGCCCGCGCAGCCATAGCAGACACCATCGGTACCGCCTGGGCGATTGCCCGCTTTGGAAAAAAGACGCCCCTTGTGGAAGCCGGTATGCAGGCACAAGCCTTGCTGGACCTGCCGCCTGTAGCGCTTCGTCTCGAACCGCTGATATTGGAAAAACTGCAAAAGCTGGGTTTCAGTACCATCCGGAGTTTTATACAGATCCCGCGTACGGTATTACGTCGCCGTTTTGGGGAAGGCTTTTTATTAAGATTAGCGCAAGCTTTGGGCCTGGAAGAGGAAACCCTGATACCATTGGTTCCGCCGATGCCCTATACAGAACGTTTACCTTGCCTGGAACCGGTCAGAACAAAAAAAGCCATTGAGATCGCTATTCAAAGACTATTGGAAATGTTATGTATGCGTTTACAAAACGAAGGTAAAGGCATCCGTAAAGCTATCCTGAAATGTTACCGTATCGACGGTAAAATGGTGCAGGCGGGTATTTCCACCAACCGGGGTTCGCATAGTGTTTCCCATTTAGTAAAACTGTTTGAGTTACAGATCAGCAAAATAGAACCTGCTTTGGGTATCGAGTTGTTTTTGTTGGAAGCTCCTAAAGTAGAAGATATTGAACCCCTACAGGAAAAATTATGGGATGGGAAACCCGGTTTACAGGATGCTAGTCTGGCAGAACTGCTGGACAAATTGGCGGGCAAGATTGGCGCGAATGCTATTCACCGCTATTTACCCGCGGAACATAACTGGCCGGAAAGATCGATAAAACAAGCTGCATCTTTAATGGAAACCCCGGCCATCAAATGGAGGATTGATCGGCTGCGCCCCGTACGACTATTACGCCGGCCCGAAGCTATTGAAGTGATGGCGCTTCTACCCGATTACCCGCCTAAAGTATTTACTTATAAAGGACGGAGGCATGTGGTTGAGAAGGCTGATGGCCCAGAACGCATTGAACGGGAATGGTGGCTGGAACAGGGGGAACACCGGGATTATTACGCGGTAGAAGATACGGCCGGGCACCGTTATTGGCTCTTTCGCTCGGGGCATTATGATGACGCGCCGCAATGGTATTTACATGGTTTTTTTGCATAAGCTTATGAGGTACGCCGAGTTACAAGCCACATCCAATTTCAGTTTCCTGCGGGGAGGGTCGCATCCCGACGAACTGGTGGAACAGGCAGAAGCACTTGGTTATGAAGCTATCGCCATTACTGACCGTAATAGCCTGGCGGGTATCGTGCGTGCGCACGTCGCGGCAAAAAAACTCGCTATCAAATTTATTCCGGCCTGCCGGCTGGACCTGTTAGACGGGCCAAGCCTGCTGGCTTATCCAACTGACCGCGACGCCTATGGCAGGCTTTCAGCATTATTAACCGTTGGGAACCTGCGGGCTGAAAAGGGGGAATGTCATTTATATAAAACGGATGTCTATCAGCATCAGGAAGGTATTCAGTTTATTATCATCCCGCCGGATGAGTTAAACGCCCGGTTTGATTATGACGATGATTTTAAAAGCAATGTAGCGGAATACCGGGCTAACCTGGGCCTGGCATTATATATGGCGGCGACCCGTTCCTATAGCGGGGATGATGCCAAGAGACTGGCCCGCCTTGCTCAATTGGGTATTCCCCTGGTGGCTGTTGGCGATGTGCATTACCACGAACCTAAGCGTCGTGAGTTACAGGATATCCTGACCTGCATCCGGGAAAAATGCACGATACATACGGCGGGTTTCCGATTACACGCCAATGCGGAAAGGTTTATAAAACCCATAGAAGAGCTGCACCGCTTGTTCAGGGGATATCCTGACGCATTAGATAACGCGTTGAAGATTGCTGATGCATGCCAGTTCTCCCTGGATACCCTGAAATACATCGAACCGGAAGAAAAAATACTGGATGGACTGACGCCACAGGAACGCCTGATCAAATATACCTGGGCAGGTGCACATGAGCGGTATGGGGAACATATCCCCATAAAAGTTCAGGATCAGTTAAAATTTGAGCTTGCTTTTATTGATGGCCGAAAGCTGGCTCCTTACTTTCTCCGAGTGTATAAATACACGCAAAAAGCAGAGGAACTGGGCATCCTGCACCAGGGACGTGGTTCCGCGGCCAATTCCACAGTTTGTTATTGTTTATCCATTACAGCGGTAGATCCTATGAAATCCCGCTTGCTGTTTTCCCGGTTTATGTCTGATGCAAGAGAAGAATGGCCGGATATCGACGTCGATTTTGAGCATGAGCGACGGGAAGAGATCATCCAATATATTTATGAAGATTACGGACGTGAACATGCCGCGATCGTGGCGACAGTTACCCAGGAACGTCACCGTGGCGCCATCCGGGATGTGGGAAAAGCGATGGGGTTATCCGAGGATTCGATCAAACGGGTCGGTGCTACGATATGGGATTTTAGCGAGGAGGGTTTTGACGAGCAACGATTGCGTGAACAAGGGTTAAACCCGCATGATCCGCTCATTCATAAAGTATTAGAGCTAACCTCGCTGCTGATGGGCTTCCCGAGGCAATTAGGACAACATACCGGCGGTTTTGTTATTACGGATAATAAGCTATCGGATCTCTGTCCTGTACTGAATGCGCGGATGGAAAACCGTACGCAGCTGGAATGGAACAAGGATGACCTGGAAGCTTTAGGTATTCTGAAGGTAGACGTTCTGGGGCTGGGCATGCTGACCATGATCCGTAAGGCATTTGATATGGTAGCGCAGCATTACGGTAAAAAATTGACACTGGCCAATGTTCCCCAGGACGATCCCAAAGTTTATGAGATGATCTGCCATGCCGATACCATCGGCGTGTTCCAGATCGAAAGCCGGGCCCAGATGTCCATGCTGCCGCGCCTCAAACCCAAATGTTTTTATGATTTGGTGATCGAGGTGGCCATCGTACGGCCGGGACCTATACAGGGGGAGATGGTTCACCCCTATTTACGTCGGCGTAACGGGGAAGAACCGGTGGAATACCCTTCTAAAGAATTAGAAGCGATATTAGGAAGAACTTTAGGGGTACCACTATTTCAAGAACAAGCGATGGAGATCGCTATTGTTGCCGCAGGCTTTACACCTGCTGAAGCAGATGAGCTGCGCCGCAGCATGGCCAGTTTTAAAGCTAATGGCAAATTAGGCATGTATGAAAAGAAGCTGGTGGACGGCATGGTGGCCAGGGGGTACGAGGAAGGATTTTCCAGACGGGTCTTTAAGCAATTGCAGGGTTTTGAAGGGTATGGGTTCCCGGAAAGCCATGCAGCTTCCTTTGCCTTGCTGGTTTACATATCCTCCTGGCTGAAGTACTATTATCCGGATGTATTTTGCGCGGCACTATTGAACAGTCAGCCAATGGGCTTTTATCAGCCGGCGCAGATCGTCCGCGATGCCAGGGATCACGGCGTTAAAGTCTTGCCGGTGGATGTCAATCATTCTGGCTGGGATAATACACTGGAAGAAAAAGATGGAACATACCTGACCGTGCGTTTGGGTTTCCGGCAGGTCAAAGGATTACGGAAGGAGGATATGACTTTATTGATAGCAGGCCGGGGCCAACATTATGGCCATATTGATCAATTGCGAAGGGCAGGTGTACCCGAAACGGCTTTGGAAAAACTGTCGGATGCGGATGCTTTTCGCTCCTTAGGTTCAGACCGGCGCCAGGCTTTGTGGGAGGTATCGGCTTTGGGGGATCGGCCGATAGCACTGTTTGATGGTACGCCGTCAGAAAGCCTGCAGGAAATACAGGTTCAGCTGCCGCTGATGACCGAGGGCGAACATGTGGTACAGGACTATTCAGCTACGGGCTTATCCCTGAAAAATCACCCGGTGGCCTTAGTGCGGGAAAAGCTGAACCTCTTGCATAATACACCGATCGCTGAGCTTAAAAACAGGAAAGATGGCGACCCCATCAAAGTTGCCGGTTTGATCACCGTTCGTCAACGGCCGGGAACCGCTAAGGGCATCCTGTTCATGACGCTGGAGGATGAAACAGGTGCGGCTAATATCGTGGTATGGGAGAAACTGTTTGATACCTATCGCAAAGAGATCATCCAGTCCCGCTTGTTCATGGTAGAAGGGAAACTGCAGATCGAGGGTGAAGTGATCCATGTGGTTGCCAAACGCTGTTTTAACCTGAACAGCCTGTTACGTGGTTTGACCATAGGCAACCCCGATGATTTGCCACTATTAACCCTGGCACGGGCAGATGAAACGACAGCGCCCGGTCCTGACAGCAGAGAGGCTTTTCATAAGGGAAGAAATTTTAGGTAGTTGCTCATCTAATAAATGCTAATTTATTTAGTATTTATTATTCTTTTTTGCACTTTTTTCTCGATTTTTGTTTTGATGAGAAGTAAGCTATTCCAGGAGAAGCCGAAGATGGCTAAAATAGGGGGAGAAAGATGGGTGCGCATCATACCGGATACGGGAGAGGGCTATCTGCTTTACGACGTCTTACAGGAGGTTTCTATCGGCTGCATCCTCTTTGATGCCGATGATAATTGGATATATGACGGGGAGTCATTGACCGTTGATGAGCAGGAAGAAGCGGCCGGATTTATTAACGGTAATCATAAAGAAATGGATAGATTGATCAGGGATTTAGGAAAAAGATGATGGAGCAATTGTGTTTTTTCCCTGATGCGGGACAAAGTAAAGGGCTGCCAACCGACTTCCTGGAATACTTTCCCGGTATATTCAGCGAGGAAGAAGGTAATTGGTTTCTGCAAAAGTTGATAGCGGAAGCGCCATGGAAACAAACTGTACAAAAAATGTATGATAAAGAAGTGATCACCCCACGACTAACAGCCTGGTATGGTGACCTCGGCACTGATTATTCTCACCCTGGAAGGATATCTAACCCGACCCCGTGGACGCCCGAATTACTGGCGATTAAGCAAATCGTAGAACCCTTAGCGGGTACTCAATTCAATAGTGTTTTGTTAAATTATTACCGTGACGGCAATGATTCCGTTGCCTGGCATAGTGACAAAGAAAGCATTTTGGGCAAACATCCGGTCATTGCTTCGGTTAGTTTTGGCCAGGTCCGTAGTTTTGATATCCGCAACAAAACAGACCACAGCGAAAAATATTCAGTTCGGCTGGAACACGGTTCCTTCCTGCTGATGAAAAGCGGGTTACAGGAACATTGGGAGCACCGGATCGCCAAATCCCTTAAGCCTATGAAGGCGCGTGTTAACCTGACCTTCCGGGTAGTGATCTGATATTTACCAAAGAATTTAATTTTTAAACTATCCACCATATATATTCGCAGCATGAAGAAACTGTTTATTTTTTGTTTGATAGCCCTTCCGGCAACACTGATCTCCTGGGGTTTTAAAGGACACCGGGCTATCGCGACAATCGCGCAAAAACATTTGACCAGCAATACCGCCTATGTCGTTTCAGCTTACTTAAAAGGTGAAAGCATGGCAGAAGTAGCCACCTGGGCAGATGAAAACCGCAATCCGACTACCGCACCCTGGCATTTTTTAAACCTGCCCCTGGGTTTAACGCACGAACAGTTTGTCAAATTTGTAAGTGAAAGCGATAATAATGTTTATAGTGCGATCCTGAAGACGGAAGCAAGCCTGCGGGACAAAGGTTTAACACCCGATCAGAAGAACGAGGCGCTAAAATATCTGATCCATCTGGTTGGTGACGCTCATCAGCCGATGCACGTCAGTCGTAAAGAAGATAAAGGTGGTAACACCATCCAAGTACGTTTTGACAATAAGGGCACTAACCTGCACAGTCTTTGGGATAGCAAACTGATCGATCATGAAGGTTTCAGCGAAGCGGAAATTGTCAGGTCTTACGATGTAGCGACAACCGCGCAGATCAAACAATGGCAATCAGATAGCCCCATGGAATGGATCTGGGAAAGTTATCAGGTCAGCAGCGAACTTTATGCACAAGCCAAACCCGGTCAGGAAATAGATGAAACTTATTACCAGAAATACATCACCGTTATCCATAAACGTATCGGTCAGGCCGGTATCCGTTTGGCTGGTGAACTCAATAAACTGTTCAATAATGAGCAGGTGAAGGTGAACAGCGTATTGCCCTCGCCGTCAGCTGGTGCTCAAAGTGTAAGTGCCGTAAAGCTGGAGGAGATCAGGAATGCGATTGGGAGAAACGTGAGTGTGCAGGGCAAGGTGTACAGCAGTAAGGATATTGGCAGTATGGTACTGGTCAATTTAGGCGCAGCCTATCCCAATCAATTATTGACGATCGCGCTAAAAGGTAAAGCAAAAGAATTGGGAAATCAGTTGAGCGATAAGATGATCACGGTGGAAGGGGAGGTAATTGACTATAAAGGAAAGCCGGAAATTATTATCACGGATACATCAAAGGTCAAATTTTAATTTATGCATGAACCGTTTATCATACCCGTATCCTACCAGGGACAGGAGTACGAATTTAAAGCGCGTTTTGAGCGGTGGGGTTACACCCATCGCATCGCCGTGCTGATCGATGAAATGACTTTTACCTTTGAGCCTGATGAGGAAGGCAGCTACCGGGCTTTGATCAATCCGGAGCAGCCCATGGCACCGATTCCGATGAATCTTCATCTGCTTCAAACAATTGCGGAGAAACTGGCTAAACTGAGCAATGCTTAAATTTTTCTTAGGCTGACTCTGGGCCACTGATCTTTAATCAATAGGAAAATTAAAATGGCCTGTTAAATAGCTGGTAAGGCAAGGCCTTTTTGTAAGATCGCTTCACTGTATTGAGACTCCAACGGCAAATATATTTTAGGGCATGAAGACCGGTCAGTAATGTAGAACCGCTGTTCATCGTTATCGTTTACCTGCATATGAAACCTTACTTTCTTCCGCTCAAACAGCACATAAACCTGGAATAGCTGAAGCCTTACCCTGTTCATGGTTATAAATTCAAATTCCGTTCCTTCAAACGTGATCTTAAAATTCGTAGTCATGCCGCGAAGTTAGAAAAGAACAGCTCAAATCATAACTTATAAGTATCCGGTCCCTCTTGATATGTTATTTCCCGAGATACTAAGTTATAAGTGATGTTCTGACGGCCTGCAGGTTCTTTTTCTAATATTCTTTTCTCGATCAGCTCTTATATATCCCTTAAAACAGTATCTGGGGCATTCATTCATAGACCAACTCAGATAAAGGTAAATCTCGTCAGATAAAGGTAAATCTCGAAATTGCAACTTTATTCTTATGAAGACGATAAAGCTTAAGTATTATACACGCACCTTAAGCTAAAATCCACAATGCTGATGGGTTGACATTTTCCTTATCAACTTCCATGTAAGCTTTTCCGTTTTTAAAAGTTACCATCAAGATGCTGTCATAATCATTATCTGGTCAAATCAAACCCGTTTTATTGTTGATGCCAAAGCCCTAACGATGAGAAAACAGTGATACTCTTTAAACTGAACATAGGACCATACCCATAATTATGTCGCTGTTACATGTTAAACGAACGCTCCGTTATTTCGGAAATCGATGTCCGTATTATTAAAACTGATATAATAAGCATAAACATAACGATCGTCATAAAACCTTTCTTAAACTGTCAACCAGCTCTCCTATACTTCCGTTTTGCTGATTTCTAAAAGCCAAATCGGTATAAAGAGTAGCGCAATATTTACTGGATGACTTTAGAGCCTTCCATTCCGACCATAAGAGGTCGTAATGGTTAATGGCCTGCTTAATTACCCCTATATTGAAACTGCCGCCCCGTTTTGCGATGCCGTTTTCTATCATCAATATCCACATCTGTTCGACCAGTTCATATTTTATCCGGCCATAGGTACATGACACTTCAACAGCTTCCTGATCAGCAGCATTGTTTACATAGATTTGTTTCGACAACGCTTCAATCTGCCTCCATATGGCTGAAGCCTCTGCTTTTTCAGCCAATATTTCTCTTTCTTTTTTTTTGTTAATGATTTCATTGACTATATTTTTGTTTTCTACCGCCGAAAAATATTGATCACGACTCCACCAAACGGCATTAGATGTATAACTGTTCAATTGTCCTTTCCGCACACCTTCTATGGTCAATAGATTTAGCTGTCTGAACAGATCGGCTTCATAACCAGTTAACCCAAGCCTTTTAGCGAACTCATAAAAGAGGGCTTCTTCGGACTTTTCGGGATGCTGCGCCCATTGTGAAAGCACGTATGTATTCAAATCTGCCCATAACTCATTAGTGATATACGGGCCGTCCCATCCGCCTCCATTTGACCATGTCATAACTCCTTTTAATAATCCTTTACCCAAAATATCTTTTATTCCCCGCGGATTGTCTGGATCGTTAAGCTTCCCATTGAATTCATGTCGCCCAAAAACGATTTCATATTTCGTCTCCGGCCAGCCGTCTATTACGCCTTTGGCCGTATAATACGGATGCGCACCTTTCCCGTAAGCTTCCATCCTTGATTGTGCCTCCACTATCTGTGCATGGTTGCCGATGGCGAGCGTAGGATTAAACGGTGTCATGCGGTGAAAATCGTCCTGCTGATATTTAATGACAAAAATTAAATTAGGATGCGGTTTTATTCGATTGGTAACTGCCAGATAATAATCGGGGTTGTTATGGAAATTATATCCAAAATCCCAAGTACGATAAAACAGCTTCTTATTGCGCTTTACACAAATCTCATCCCGTAAAATGTTTATCAAGGTCACTTGATCTTCTATACCACTCTTACCATCACGTATAGGCCCACCTCCCATATGATAAGGAGCATCCTGTAAATATGTTTCGCCAAAGCGAAGTGTCAAACCGTCCAGTTGAGGAAACCGTTCAAAAATCCCGGCTATCTGTGCACGGAGCATATCCTGGGTCCTTTTGCTTTGCATATCGGGCTTTCTTGACCGTTCGTCCATGCCGCCAGTCCCGGCTACCTTGCCTTTCCCCGTTATTTCGCTGCCATATCTTGTCCACAATGATTTTGGAAAAACAATGAAGTCGGTAAATGGATAAACACACATACCAGCCTTTTTACAGGCATTCAGTTTTTTATCGATTTCCGCAGCTTTCGCCATTATCCATTCCCGCTCTTTACTGTTTTCAGGAACAATGCCTTTTTCGTAATTATCATAAGTAATGGCGCAATTGACAAACCAATGAGTTACCATTCCATTAAAACCCTGAGATTTCATGTAAACTGGATCATTATACTTTGTTACATAAGGTACTTCTCCTGGGTTATTATGCACCATGTCCAGAATGTATGGAAGTGGTTGAACCGCTGACTGTGCAAATGCCTGTCCAATCATTATGGACAGGCATGCAATTAGTGTCAGATACTTAATTTTTATCTTAAAATTATCCATTTAAAATAAGCTTTGTTTTTTTAGCATTACACTAATAGCCAGGATTTTGAATTAATTTGGCGTCTTTGTTTCTTTCTATTTCACTTTGAGGTATCGGCCAAAGATTGTTGGTTGGTTTGATATTGGCAGCAACTGGATTATGCGCTACATTTACGGTCCTATCGTAAACCAGGTTAAGCCGGGCCAGAGTAAGCCGTCGCTTTTCTTCAACACCTAATTCGCGCATCCGCTCATCTAATATGTAATTAATATTGACCGCAGAAGATAATATGGGTGAGGCATTTGCCCTCGCTCTGACAACATTTATATCTTTTGCAGCGTTTTCCAACAATCCGGCACCGAGGTATGCTTCCGCACGTATTAAATAGGTCTCGGCCAGACGGAACATATATTGATTACAATATGTACCGCCTGCTGCAGAGCTCAGTAGAAGCGTAGACTTATTGATGAATAATCCATCGGGGTGTTTTCCTGGAGTTGTGCATTTAGATTGATAGGCGTAAAATGCCCTGCTTGGCACGATAACTCCCGGTGGCGGATTTTCTGTCGAAACGGTCTGACCAAAATACGCGGGTTTAGCTGGATCGTTGTAGGTGAAGGTGCGGACAAAATTATAGTTTGAATTTCTCATGTCATTACTAAAATCACTGGTCCAGATGGAGTTGGTAAAATATCTTGTGGAAATGGCCCAGCCAATACCCCTTCCCCCGGTATAATCAGATACCGGCCATAAAAACGGTTTTGCGCCATCGCTTAATGTGAGATCCCTTATTAAAGGGGCGTGCTGTCTTTCCAAACGATAGCTGCCGTTAATGGAGGTGGCGGAAGAAGAGCCTCCCGGCACATCGTTTTCAAATTGAATTACCCAGATAGCCTCTTTATTACCTGAACTACGGTTTTGGTTCTTCGGCCTGAATAAATCCCAATAAACATCTCCTGGATCTGCGCTTTGCGACCCAAATCTGGTTTTCATTAAAGCCATATTTCCGTCATCGATTACAAGATTGGCCGTTGTAACCGCATTATTAAACTGCCCTGCGGCTAAATAAACTTCGGCTAACAAATGCTGGGCTGCCGTTTTGGATATTTGGCCATCTTGCACCGCCGAAATTGCCGGCAGGTTAGCAGCGGCAAACATCAGGTCGTCAATTACCTGCTTATAAACATCCGCCTGACTCGCCCTTACGAAATCCGTCTTAGGCGAAGTCACTTCGTTCAACACTAACGGAACCCCACCATATAAATAAGCTAGTGTCCGATAGGCAAAACCTCGAAAAAACCGGGCATTCGCCTGAACAAGATTAGCATCTGCACCAGTTACCGATGAGGATGGCAACCTGTTTAAAATAGTGTTCGCTTCTGAAATGATTTTATAGAGGTTAGTCCAATGGATTGTTAAATAACCGTTACTGGGATTGGTTGAAACTGCGTAATCACTGAACCTTTGAGGGCCACTTGGCTGGCCGTCATATACCAGGTCCAATCCGTAGATGTAATCAAATGGACTTTGTTCATCGTAAGTATAAAATTCGGTACGAACTAAATTATATAAGTTATAAACAGAAGCGTTAAAATCCTTTAAAGTGCTGAATGAATTGACCGTACTTGCAAAATCGAGTGGTTTTTCATCGAGGAATGTCTTCTTACATGATATTGTACTCAGTAATACAGTACACATCAAAATTTTATATAGATTTTTCATGTTTTTAATAATTAAAAGGTAACATTTAATCCTGCGGAATAAGCTTTAATAACCGGGGATGCTCCATAAGCAAAGCCCTGGATGGTTTCAGGGTCCCATCCTTTCCACTTCGTCCATGTTGCAAGGTTCTTACCGCTCAGGTAAACACGCAGATTTTTTATTCCCACTTTGTTGATCAGTGCGCTACTAAAATTATAGCTGAGTGAAACCTCTTGGAGCCTGACGAAGCTTCTATCCTGATAGATGCCTGGGTCGATAGCCGGCACGCTACCCGTGATGCGGTAAGCTGCATTTGGATTTGAAGGTGTCCAGTAATTGACTTCTTTAAACCAGTTATTTCTTATGGCATTATCTCCCTGCTGAATGCCAGTATCGCTCCATGGATTATTGTAGCCCAAATAGCCATTTTTTCCACCCTGTACAGAGTTGATAAATACAAATAAAGAAAACTGTTGATAAGAAAAAGTATTGCCTATACTAAACCTGTAAGCGGGTTCGGTATGCCCTAAAATTACCCGGTCATCTGATGTTACTTTACCATCCCCATTGACATCCACCAGCTTATTGCCGCCTGTGTAATAACCGCTCGGGGGTGTTTCGCCAATTTGCCATATACCATCGGTTTTATAGTTGTAGATAGCACCCAAAGGTTGTCCGATAAACAGGTTGCTGGATACAAGGTCACCGGAGCCCAATAACTTTTTGATCTTGTTTTTATTGGTTGCATAATTTAGTACGGTGCTCCATTGAAAATCTTTTACTTTAACGTTTATCGTATTTAATGTAAATTCGGCCCCCGAATTATTTATTTCCCCGACATTGGTATTGATAGACGAGAATCCCGTAATTGTAGGGATGTTAACACTAAAAAGCAAATTATTGGTACTGGTATTGTAGTAATCCACAGCTCCACTTATCCGGCCATTGAGTAAAGAAAAATCTACACCAATATTAATACCGGTTGTGGTTTCCCATGATAGGTTGTTGTTGGCTAATGTAGCTACCTGCTGGCCAAATAAGGTACCGCCGGCATCCCCGAAAACATAAGCAGCTCCCTGCGACACAGTAGCCAAAGAAGCATAACGGTTGGTTAAATTGCCATTGGAGCCATAACCCACCCGTAACTTTAAATTATCAAGCCAGTTGATTTTAAGAAAGGACTCATTACTGGCTATCCATGCAGCTGCCACTGATGGAAAAACACCAAATTTCTTATTACTCGCAAAGCCGGAAAAGCCATCCCTTCTGATCGTAGATGTTAACAGGTATTTGCTTTTATAGCCATAACTCAGCCTGGCAGTTTGATAATTATAAGTCTCGCTATAAGCGTTGGATGATATTTGCTGGATAAGTCCTTGCTGTAAACTATTATAACCCAACGATATATTGTTGTATCCCGTGCCTGAAGCAGATGTGGTTTCATACTTACGCTCTCTTGCGCCATAAACCATGGTTAGGTCAATTGCATGATCAGAACCAAAAGTTCGTTTATAATTTAGAATGTTGTCCAAAGTATAATCGTAGGTGGCATCATTAACTTTTGAAACCGCCCCTGTAAAATTAGCGGAGTATTGGTTAGCCATATAATGTTGATTCCAATAATATCCGTTGCCATAGTTCAAACGATAGGTAAGTCCTTTGACATGAGGAATATTGAAAATCCCGTAAAAATTACCTGACAAAGTATTTCTGTGGTTATAATCGCTTCCATAGGTACTTAAAAAGGGGTTATTAATGGATGCATTAGGCGTCAGATTGATGGCTCCGGCAGGGCTGTATGGAGTGTTCAAAGGACTGTAAAGCATGATGCTTCGTAAATCGGGAGGGTTACCGGAATAATCAGCAAGTGAAGTAAATGCCTGCGCTCCGACAGTAAGCCAATCGAAAACTTTCGTTTCCAGATTGATTCTTACCGATTTCCTGTTGAACTGATCATTAATAACAAAGCCTTTTTGTTTGGTATAGCCGCCAGAAATGAAAAAATTGGTTTTTTCGGTAGCGTTACTCACACTTAGCTGCTGGTCATACAACAAGCCCGGATTAGTGGCTGCTTTGTACCAATTGTAATCGGTTCCATTATCATAGCCCGATACCTGTGTAGCATCTAATTTTGAGCGGAGATCGAAGGCCGGATTTGGTGTAAGGTAATCAGGCGCTAAATAAGCTTGTCGCCAATTGATATCTTTTACTTTTTGTATAAACTCATTCCTGTCTAAAGGATGTAACTGGCTAGCTGGGTTCTGTGTAGCATAGGAAGATGAAAAGTTAATAACCGGCTTGCTGCCTGCTTTCCCTTTTTTTGTGCTGATCAACAATACGCCGTTTGCTGCTGATGCACCGTAAATGGCTTTACTGCTTGCATCCTTTAAGATATCGATGGAAGCGATGTCATTTGGATTAATGCTGGATATATCGCCACTATAAACAATTCCGTCCAGAACAATCAAAACATTTTGGGATCCGGAAATTGTAGATTGTCCTCTGATTTGAATCGTAGGCGACTGGCCCGCAGATGATACCTGTCCGATATTTAAACCGGGCACCGTTCCTTGCAACAACTGTACTAAATTAGTATTGGGCGATTGTCTGAATGACTCCAAATCGGCACGTGCAACTGAGCCGGTAATGTCCGATTTCTTTTGAGCACCATAGCCAATCACGATAACCTGATCGAGGGATTTAAGGGAAGGCGTAAGTTTGACGGTCAAGTTTAGTTCTCCGTTTAACGCAATTTCCTGCGACTCATACCCGATAAAGGATACAACAATGGTAGCATGTTCCGGAACCGTGAACGTAAATGAACCCTCTGAATCGGTGACGACCCCAGTATTTGATCCTTTGACTTTAATTGTGACGCCTGGTAAGGTTTTTCCGTTTTCATCGAGGACTTTACCTTTTATTGTTACAGGCGGAATACCGACGTCTTTTGTAGCATCAGTTCCTTCCTTCCTTTTTAAAACCACAGTCTTATTGACAATAGAATAGGTGAGCGGCTGGTCCTTTAAAATCGCGTTTAGGGCTTGTTCAATATTTACATCCTGTAATTCAACAGATACCCTTATATCTTTGACAAACTTGTATTTGTAAAAAAAACTGTAACCGGTTTGCTTATGCAGCTTGGTAAACACTTCAGCTATTTGGATGTTTTTTTCTGAGAGCGTAACCATTTGCGCGTATCCTTTGGCGGATACTTGCACACAGGCAATAATTAAAAGGAGTGTAGTGAGTTTCATCACCAGAATGATTTTAGATGGAAAAATCCACCCAATGGCAGCTAATTTGCCACATAGTTTAAATTTCATACTTTTGTTAAGCTTGGGTTAGTAATGGATTCGTTTTTTGACTGGCCCGACGTAATTAGCCGAAAGTGTTGGAAGCACTTTCGGCTCTTTTTAGGCATGTGGGTAATTGTATAGCTATTTCTTCATATCATTGAGCTTTTTTGGTTTAACAATTGTTTGATTAAAAAGGTCATTTAAGGCAGCACTATTAATTTTTTGTCTTTTATTTTAAAGTGGACATCTCCCAATTCCAATATTTTTAATGCTTCAGATAATTTGGAGCTTCGCGGTATCTGCCCTTCAAAAAAATCATCACTTATTGCTCCCTCATAACTTACATCAACATCATACCATCTGGAAAACTGCCGCATCAATGACTGCAGGTCAGCATGTTCAAAGCGGAAATAACCATTCTTCCAGGCAACAGCAATTTCAGTATCCACTTGTTGTATGTTAATAGGCGCCTTGCCGGGTTGAATAATTGATTGTTGCCCGGGTTTAAGAAACTTTGCACTGGGCTGGTTAAGTTGAGATATCTTTACCGATCCTTCCAGTAAGGTTGTTGTTACTACCGATTCGTCCACATAGGCGTTAATGTTGAAATGTGTGCCAAGTACCTCGACTATTTGGTTGTTACTGATTACACGGAATGGTAAATGTTTATTTTTTTTAACTTCAAAATAAACCTCTCCGGATATTTTTACCTGCCGCTCATTTTCCCCAAAAGCGAGCGGAAAGCTAATCGACGAACAGGCATTAAGCCACACATCCGATCCGTCCGACAGAGTAATTTGATATTGTCCTGCCCTTGGCGTAGTTACCGTATTATATAGCATTTCGCCATTGTTTGGGCCAGCTCCTAAAGCTGTATTGTTATAGGCTAGCCGCCCATCTTTTGTCTTCTTGACAATGGCGCTTTTTTCTCGGGCTAATATTCCGCTTTGGGCTTGATCAAGGTCGATTTTTTCGCCGTTTGATAAAGTAAGTATTGCTTTATTACGACCGGGACTGGCATCGGTTTTTATAACAGCAATTTTGTGCGCGCTGTATTTTATTGACGGCCTTAAAAATAAGTATGCACCGACAGATAAGCAAAGAAGGACAATTGCTGCGGCAGCAACGCGATAAGAAAAAAACGTTGTTTGTGCAGCTGCCCGGTCAGAATTGCTTTTCATTTTCATAACAGACCGAAGCATTCGTTCCTTTAATGCCTCGGGGCTATCACCCAGGAGATCGGGCATGCCGGTGTCATCAAAGGATTTATACCAATCATTGAATTCCTTACGTTCGTCTTCTGTAATGCTATCATCCTGCCATTTCCTGGCAAGTTCCCATATGCGTTCCTGGTTTTCCTTTGCAGCCATTAAAGATGTCGTTTTATATATAGACAAAACAAAGGCACAAATCCCTATGCAGCAAAAAAAAATTGCGACCTACATGCAGGTATTGAATATTACCGTTACGAGAACAAAAGAAAAATGGAGATAAGGAATAATGAGATATGAAAAAATGTCCCCTTGAGCTTTTTACGGGCCCTTGATAAATGAGCTTCTACTGTTTTTTCGGAAATTGTCAGTTCCTCGGCAATTTGTCGTTGTGAATATCCCTGAACGTACTTTAAGTTGAAAATTTCCCTGCATTTGTCCGGTAAGCTGCTTAAAGATACCTGTATGTGTTGTTGGAGGTCAAGTAAGTCCAGCCGGTGAGTTGTACTTTCATCAATTTCTGATACTCTTTCAGCAATCTCCTGAGAATAAGTCACTCGCCGGGCTTTTTTTGATAACCTGTTAATTACGCCGAACTTTACTGCTGATGAAAAATAATTATCAAATCCCTTTATCAATTCGAACGACCTTCGATTCCGCCAAAGGCTGTAAAATATATCTTGAACGACTTCTTCTGCTTCGCAGGAGTCATTTAATCTGTTTCGCGCCAATATATAAAGCTTACTCCAATAGCGTTCATAAATTTCAACGAATGCAGCCTCATCATCTGACGTTAAAAGATCAGCAAGTTGATGATCATCAAAAGCTCCGTAAATGGACGCCATGTCTTATAAAGTTTTAAACATAAAGTGAATAAAAGAGGTCGCCTTCTATTTCCGGTTTGGCAATAATTACTACGATCTTAATTGCGTTCAATACATCACAAGTGTACTGAAACGAATCATTAAAATCATCAAAATGAAATTTACTGGTTTCGTTTATAATTGACTCGACGAAAATAGTTATTTATAATTGTTTGCAAAATATTATGTTTTGGTTTAACTATAACTGGCATCCTCTTTGGACTTCCTGGATTAGTGTAAGTTCCCTGATAGGGTCTGCTCCCGCGGCCAACAAACCCATTCTGGCGCATACTCCGCAAGATTCACCTAATATAGAATTTGAATTTGACACCGTTTTTTCATTCCGGATCCGGGCACTTCCGTAACTTACAGACCTGCCCTTGTATATAGAAAAACCAAACGTCATTTTAGGGCCTAAATATCATTACACCGTTTAAAAACCAGTCAACCGGCGTCGAGTCTTAGCTTCAAAGTAATAGTCGCGTTCAGTTTGCGTGATTTAGTTAAAATTATATCGGGTAACCAACTGTAACCGTTGTTTTTCCCTTCTAAATTTACATCGGTAAAATTAGATAGGAAGAGATTTGCGAAGCGATGAAATTGATATATAGCTATTAAGAATAAATATCAGAAAAGGTTATGGAGTCCGAAAGCTGCAAGTTGATCTACGATTGGCAAAGTATTTAATCCTTTGTCCGTTAGTCGGTATTCAACTCTGGGGGGAATTTCTGCGTATGATTTCTTAGCAACAAATTCATTTGCCACCAAGACGTTCAATTCGTGCATTAGCACCTTCTCACTGATTCCGGGAATACATCTTTTTAACTCGCCGTACCTGATAGTCCTTTCATTTATTTGGAACAGTATTAACAACGTCCATTTGCCACCCAACAATACTAAAGATTTTCTAACCGGGCAGTTTATATCCGACTGCATGATTATTTTCGGAGTTTCTTCCATTTGATTATCAATATATCTAACCTACAGGTAAGTACCTTACCGGTAAGTAAGTACTTGTGCAAAAGTAAGATATCACATTACTTTGCAAAGTAAACATTAAAAAAATCAAATATTATGATGCCAAAGGAAATAATTTCAGCCTATTTGGAAGCCTTAGGAAAAGGCGATGTAGGCCTTGCCTTTTCATTCTTTAGTCCCAACGCACAATGGCATCAACCAGGATCCCACAAATTTTCAGGAGTAAAATCAGGAATCGAGGCAATCGGAAAAATGCTCGGTGGTATGATGGAAGCAACCCGGGGAAGTTTTGCATTGAAGCCATACGGAAATTTAATGGTCAACGGCAAGATGGCCGCATTGCCAGTTCGCTTTAGCGGCACAATTGACGACCGAAACATCGATATGACCGGAGTAGACCTGTTTGAAGTAAATGAAGGAAAGATCACAGGAGTATGGCTATTTTCCGATGATCAGGAACTCGAAGACAAGTTTTGGGGTAAATAATTCTTTTCAGGGATTCAATGACGAAGGATCCGAATTAAAAAAGAGCTTCAAGGTATTTAATTACAACAAAGTACCATCATTTCCAGTCCATAAGGGAGCTTCCCCTATTAGAATAGTAACGGCAATGACAATTATCGATACAAATTCAGGGTTGTCCCCATTGAAGAGTATTCGAATAATAGTTATTGCCAAAACTTTTTTGAGATTTAGATAATGATCAACTTATGAATATCAAAAGGTATAAACATAAACTTCTTCTCCTTACTACCTATTACAAAAAAACAATTAAATCTCTTTAGTACCTACCTATATGAAAAAAATACCACTTGTAATTATTGTATTGTTTACTCTCCGTTATTTTGCTGATGCACAGAATGTACAACCAGTAACCGTGATCAAAAAGCACGAACAATCAGCTTCCGGCTCCTTAAAATGGCGAGCCGACCACTATATTGTAAATAGAGATTCGGCATTTACCGACCCGGGAGTAGCCATAAAAAAGCTTATGGGAGGCAATAAGAGATTCGTCGAAAATAAATCCATTCGCCCCAGACAGGATGCGGAAACCATTAAAAAATTAGGCTTGGGTCAAAAACCTTTTGCAACCATTGTAAGCTGTTCTGATTCACGCGTGCCAAATGAAATCGTATTCGACCAGGGTGTAGGTGATTTATTTATTATCAGAACCGCAGGGCAAGTTTCATCGGCGGCCTCTTATGGAAGCATAGAGTATGCGGTGTTAAAATTGTACACCAGGTTAATTGTTGTTTTAGGACATACTGAGTGTGGCGCCGTGGCGGCGGCAGTGCAAAGACCTGAAGATGTTCCTGGCCACATAGTGACTTTAATAAATGAAATTAAACCTGCTGTAGCCAAAGTAGCACACATGCCGGGCGATCCTGTAAATAATGCAGTAAGACAAAATGTAATCGATCAGGTGAATATCCTCAGGAATTTAGATCCTATCTTGCATAAAAAATATTCAAAAGGCGAGATACTGATCGTAGGCGCCGTTTATGATATTCACACTGGAAAGGTAGAACTCTTAAAGGAAACCTTGCATGGTCTTCCGGAAAAGAAATCTAAGTAAGCCATACCACCATGAAAATTAGGGTCAGCGCCTTCTATAATGTTTTTTGTAGCTGGATGACTCTTTTTTTATACATGGCATTGCTCTGCCTTTTAAGGACGTAGCAATTAAATAAACATCTGAATTTATGACTTAATTCTTTATACTTTAAGTTTAGAATGCACTCGAATAACCTGTGGTTTTGTTTATATAAGTCCCGATTGAAAATTTCAAAGGGAATTAATTGTGTTTTTTACACTTTTAAATTTTATTTATATATTAGTCCGCTAATCACTAAATTTTTTAATTCAAACCAATTACTTACGCAATAACCGATCTGGACGAAAGTTCATCTATCGATTATTTGCTAGAATGCTTATATCTAAACGAGTAAATATTTTTTAGCAAATGAAAAGTCTGATGGAGATGACTGATGAAGATATCCTGCTTCAATTAAATACAAAGGACGAGACCGCAGCGTTTATTGAAATATACAATCGTTATTATGTTCAATTGTATAATGCAGCCTGTAAACGTTGCTCTTCAACCGAAGTTGCTGAAGAAATTGTACAAGATCTTTACATCAATCTATGGAGGAACCGGGCAACCATCAAAATTAATTCTTCTCTAAGTGGCTATCTGTTTACCGCCGTTCGGAATCTGATACTGAACCAAATTCAGAAAGAAACTGTCAGAAGGAGGGTTTATGAATCGTTTGTTCATGACAGCATTGATTATGATAATTCCACGGAAGAAATAGTGATGGCTAACGACTTAAGCCATCAATTAAATATAAACCTCGGTTTTCTGCCCGAAAAATGCCGTTCCGTATTTGAGCTCAGCCGTAAGCATCATAAAAGTAATAAACAAATTGCTCAGCAATTAGGTATTTCAGAAAAGACGGTTGAAAATCATATTACAAGGGCCTTAAAATATTTACGTATCGGCCTTCATTATATTCTTTTATCCCTGGCCGCCTTTGTTTTTTTTAAGTAAAGGTAAATTCTTACTTATTCTTATCCATAGATTGCTCGTTTAGTTTTATCGCTTTCCGCACAATATATACGTACCAATGAACCTCCGCTGTGTGGGTGTGATATGTTTTAATTAAATATTTCATGGCAAATAAGGGGGTGAGGCTTTGAGAACTGTCATATCTGTATAGCCGCTAATTTAAAACCGATTAAATGGAACCTATTTCGCCTGAATTAATACAGAAATACCTCAACGGTGCCTGTTCGCCTGAAGAAGAGAACATGGTACTCGAATGGTATAATTCTTTTGAAAGCAAAGCAGATCCATATGATCAGTTAAGCATCCAACAGCAGCAGGAATTACGGTTGAGGATGCTGGCGAATATCGAGTCGGGCCTTAATGCTGATCAAAACGGAAAAACTGTAAGAATGAAGTTCTTAAAATACATTGGTTATTCCTTAGGTGCTGCCGCTGCGCTTTTATTGTTTCTAAAAATACCAGGCTTTTTAGGTGATCAAAAAGCAGCGCAATCGACTGCTCATCTTCAGAATGAAGATATTGTTATCAACAATCATACTGGTACTATCTACAAGCAAACCCTACCTGACAAAAGCATTGTTTGGCTTAGCCCGGGTGCGCACCTAAGTTATCATAAAGTATTTAAAAAAGATTTAAGGGAAGTTACATTATCAGGAGAGTCGTTTTTTGAGGTAACCAAAGACCCAGCGCACCCATTTGTGATTTACAGTAATCATATCACTACCAGAGTATGGGGCACCACTTTCCGTGTGCACGATAGTGAACGGGAAACCACTGCAGAAGTGGCTGTAGTTACCGGTAAGGTATCTGTTGAAATTGCAAATAAAAATAAGCAAATATTTGACGTCAAAAACCAGAGGGATAATAACGTAATGTTGTTGCCGCGGCAAAAAGTAATTTACGAAGAAACCCGGCATGGTCTGAAGCTCGGGCGGATAGCCGAAATTTCCTCGTTAAATATGTGGACTAAAGCGAATCTTTCGTTTGAGAAAACCGCTTTACGTGATGTTATTCAGACGCTCAATAAGCAATTTAATGTTGAAATCGTGCTACAGGATAAAGAGTTAAACGGATATATATTGCAGGCAGACTTTACGGATCAGAGTTTGCCCGACATTATGGAGATGTTAAAAAAACTATTAAAACTAACCTATGTAACGGATGGGAAAAAATTTACGTTGCAGAAGGAAACCTCTAGATAACCAATTATTATTAACCTTAAATCCCTCATATGAAGAAATCGTAACTACCCTTAATCCCTAAAATGAAAGAAAGAGTGCTTGCGACACCCTTTCTTTTAGATTCCCCCCATGTCTCGGAAAAGAACACCTTAGTTAAGGTGCAGGGGGATTTTTGTCTCATTTTTTAACCAAATAAAACATTCTAATGTATGAATATTAATTTACAAAGATCCATTGACTGGTGTAGAATCATGAAAATAACATGTAGTCAGCTATTGATAGCAATTGCGTTTACAGGGGTTTCCCTGGCCAGCCCCAGCCATGCCCAGGGGATATTATCACAACAGGTAAATATCTCTGCTAAAAATATGGATTTGAGCAGCTTTTTAAAAAAGCTGGAAAAAAAGACCAACGTCAAATTTATTTATTTTCAAAATATACTCGAAAGCACAAAAAAGATAAATATCGATGTACATCAGGAAAAGCTTAAAGATTTGTTAACTGAACTACTGAGGCCTTATAACATTAGCTATGATATTGTAAATGACCGGATAGTACTAAGTAAGAATACCAAGGAGCTTTCCATAACAGCTACCGACGCCAAATCAGGTATCGAAGAAATGCAAGTGGTTTCCGTTAGTGGAAAAGTTACTGACGAGAGCGGCCAGGGCCTCCCCGGCGTAGTTGTGAGATTAAAGGGTACGGCTACCGCGGTAAGTACTAACGAACAAGGTGTTTATATCATTAATATACCAGATTATAATGGAACATTGGTTTTCACCTTTATCGGCTATGCCAGTCGCGAAGTATTGATTAACGGCCAGAAAAACATCAACGTGAAGTTAGAGCCTGAAAGTAAAGATTTAGGCGAAGTTGTCGTTGTCGGTTACGGAACGCAAAAGAAGGTCAATCTTACCGGTTCGGTATCCAGTATATCTTCAAATGACTTGGATAACAGGCCGATAACACAAGCATCGCAGGCTTTGGCGGGCCTGGCTGCGGGTGTGCAGGTTTCCCAGGGGAGCGGCCGTCCGGGAAATGACGGAGCAGGTATCACTATAAGAGGAATAGGCTCTTTTGGCGCCGGCCGGGATGCGCTGGTGTTAATTGATGGATTGGCCGGGTCACTCAATGATATTGATCCGGATAATATAAAAAGCATATCTGTACTAAAGGACGCCGCATCGGCATCTATTTATGGAACCCGCGCAGCAAATGGGGTGATCCTGGTGGAAACCAAACGCGGACAAAACGGTAAAATGCAAATTGCCTATAATAATTATTTAGGATGGCAAAAGGCAACTTCTCTGCCTGATTTTGTGAATTCCTGGGAGTACGCGCAACTCACTGGCGCATCGGCAGATGTGGTCGCCAAATACAAAAGCGGTACCGATCCTGATAATTATCCGAACGTATTTCACCTTAAAAATTTACTGAACTCCGGCTCCGGCTTTCAAACGGACCACAACGTGAGTTTCACCGGTGGTGATCAAAAGAATACCTATTTGCTTTCCCTTGGATACCTTAACCAAAATGGTATTGTGGCAAAAAATGATTATGAGAAATACAATTTTCTTTTAAATGTAGATAGTAAAATCAAGGACAATCTGACGTTAAAAGTAAATTTGAATGGTTATTCCGCTAACACCACAGAACCCCGGCAAAATAGCGGAGATATGCAAAGCATTATCGGATATGCCGTTCGTGAACCCAATACTTTTGCCGGGCTGAGATCCGACGGTACTTACGGACATCAGGATGCTTTCAGTCCGGAGGGCTGGCTGGCCAGCCCATCGTTTAATGATACCCGCAATAAATATTTGATGGGTGGCCTTGAGCTTACCTGGGAAATTATTAAGGGACTGACATTAAGTGGTAAAGGCGGCTATAAATACTATGATCTTACCAATACCAATTATGTTGCCGATGTTCAGTTTGATGCCAACACGCATATCGGCCCCAACAACTTAACTGTATATAAAGGTGACGGCACGTTAACAACCCTTCAGTCCTTATTACAATATACCAGAACAATTCAGAAACATAGTTTTACCATTTTGGCAGGCTATTCGCAGGAATCAAACCGGGATAACTGGATCCGGGCTTCCAGAGACAATTTTCCCAGCAACCTGTTATATGAACTGAACGCAGGCGCCGCTACCAATATGCAGTCATCGGGTTCCGCATCGGAGTGGGCGTTGAGGTCCTATTTCGGACGTTTAAATTATGCGTTCGGCGGTAAATACCTCTTTGAAGCCAATGCACGCTACGATGGTTCTTCGCGCTTTCCAAAAAATAACCGATGGGGATTTTTCCCCTCATTTTCTACCGGCTGGAGGATTTCTGAGGAGTCCTTTATTAAAGACAATATCAGTTGGATCTATAACCTTAAGCTTCGTGCTTCCTGGGGTGAGTTAGGGAACCAGAATATCTCCAATTACCCGTATCAAAACGCCATCAGCTTAGGGCAAAATTATACTTTTGGTGGAGCTCTTGCACCAGGCGCCGCATTAACCACATTATCCAATGCCGGCATTAAATGGGAAACAACGCGGATCACTGATGTGGGACTTGATCTGGATGTTTTTAAAGGAAGCCTGAGTATGACTTTAGACTACTTCGATAAAACGACCTCCGATATTCTTTACAATGTACCTGTTTCTTCGGTGCTGGGCTTAACACCATCAGAAGTTAACGCAGGTGCAATGAAAAATACCGGTTTTGAGATCATGCTTAAATATAACACTTCGATCGGTAATTTCCATATCGGTTTATCCCCTAACTTCTCCTATGTTAACAGCAGGGTTACCAAAATTGCAGGAAATATTCAGCAAGACATAGGTGCAGGTTTTTTTGTGGGTCAATCACTTAACCCGGTATATGGTTATGTAGCCGACGGTATATTCAAAGATGCTGCCGACGTTGCTGCTTATCCAACACAGCCGATCGCCGGTAGCCCTGGTGTTATCCGCTTTAAGGATATCAGCGGACCAAACGGAGTCCCGGATGGAGTAGTGAATTCCTACGATCGGACTGTGATCGGCAATACCACCCCTAAATATGCTTATGGCGCGACACTGACAGCCAACTATAAAGGGTTTGATTTTACAGCCTTGTTGCAGGGCCTGGGAGGATATTCTAAACAGATGGGGTCCTATCAGGCTTTTGCTTATTACAATTCGGGCAATATTCAAAGATGGCAGGCAGATAATGCATGGACCGCCGCCAATCCGAATCCGAATGCCGCCTATCCGGCCATAACTAATTTAAGCCAGGGAAGTGAAAATGTACAAACCTCTACTTTCTGGAACCGGAATGCCACCTATCTCCGTGTAAAGAACTTACAGCTCGGTTATTCGTTTTCCAACAGCGTGACACAAAAACTTCATATCAGCCGGTTAAGGGTTTTTATGGGCGGTCAAAATCTGTTTTCGTGGAACCATTTTTATCCTGGATGGGATCCGGAGATGTATCAAGCAACAGGGGACGGACCAAATTTTTACCCTATCACCAGCGTTTACACCTTCGGCGTAAATGTTAAATTTTAACGTGACACATCTTTTTAGATTTAACCATAAAATCACTAAAATGAAAAAGAGCTATTTAAACTCAATTATATTTAAAATAAGAATTGTTTTGGTATTGCTGGGGGCATTAACCACAAGCTGTAAAAAGAATTTCTTAGATAAAGAACCGTTAGATTCGGTTTCTGATGCAACTTTCTGGAAAACCTCTGCGGACGCTACCCTGGCCCTGAACGGTTGCTACAATACAGGCGCCAATTGGACTGATGAGGATTTCTGGACACCGAAATCCCTGCTGATACTTGACATGATGGCCGGCGATGGTTCGGAAAAAGAATCTATACCGGATCATGTAACCGATGGAACGTTAACGCCGTCGTATTGGGTTACCGGGGCATATTGGAAGAATGCTTATAAGCATATCGCCACCGATAATAACTTCCTGGACCATATTGGTAAAGTAACTATGGATGCAACACAAAAAGCGACCATGATCGCTGAAGTACGTACGCTCCGGGCCTATGAATATTTTAACCTCGCTTTATATTTTGGAGATGTTCCGTTGGTCCAGCATGTGCTGACGATTGCAGAAGCCAACAGTGTTACCCGAACTCCCAAGGCCGATATATGGGCTTTTGTTGAATCGGAGCTGAAAGCCAGCTATCCGGTGCTACCACATTCCAGGCCGGATGGAGAAAATGGCCGTGTTACTTCTGCCGCTGCATTGGCGATATTGGGTAGGTTGCAAATGGCGGAAAAGAAATGGGCAGATGCCGCTACCACTTACAAAACAATCATGGACTACAACTATTACGTTGTTGATCCAAAATTTCGTGAGCTATTTCAACAGGCCAACGAGTTCAGTCATGAGTTTATCATGACATCGCAGTATCTTAAAGATGTTTACTCTAACGTGCTTTTCATATATCTTACACCCGAAACCTGGGGAGGCTGGCACCAATTTTCGCCTTTTAATGAGTTAGTGAAGGATTATGAATGTACAGATGGCAAAAGTATTGAAGCATCTCCTTTATATGACAAGAATAATCCATACAATAATCGTGATCCGCGGCTGGATGCGACCATTATGATCTCGGACCGGACTGTTTTCAGAGGAACAACGTTTTCTTCCAAGCCGGGAACAACATTGTCCGACAGGCTTAACGAGTATCCCGGGATCTGGAGTGGGTACTGCATTCATAAATTCCTGGAAGATGATCCGGCGGTTGGTCAAGCATTTAATTCCGGAACCAATTTTCCGTTGATCCGCTACCCGGAAGTACTTTTAGGCTACCTTGAATCTGAACTTGAATCCGGCGCCTCAATCAATCAATCGCTGCTTGATCAGACCATCAACAAAGTCAGGGGAAGGGCTGCGGTTAACATGCCCGCAGTAACCACAACAGATCCGACCGCGCTAAGGACAATAATCAGGCGCGAGCGTCATATTGAATTTGCTTTCGAGGGATTGAGATATTATGATTGTCTTCGCTGGGGAATTATTGCTTCAGAAAACGACCGCCAGTTTACCGGGATGAAGCTTACCAATACACCGGCATCCTACACCGCATATCCCGTTGATGCCGATGGTTATTATATTTACAAAAAAAGAAGCTTTGTGACCGGGAAGAATGAATTGTGGCCGATACCGCAATCGGAACGCGATCTGAATAAAAATTTAACTCAAAATCCAGGCTATTAAGTCTTGCAATCTCCGATTAAAGTATCTTAACATTTATCCGGGAAGGATAGGGCGTAGTTCGTACCGATTGTCCTTCCCGGTTGTTTGCAAATTAAATCTACCGCACTGAGGCCGCATTTGCTTTCTAAATTAAACAGCATTTAAAATCTATCGTTGCCTGATGATGTGATTCGAAGGGCGGATTGATCAGATTACCAAACATTTGATAATAATAAAATGAAAGATAGTCCTAGCCCGAAATTTAATAAAACATACTACCGGACAGCTAAAGAAATTTACTTCCCACTTGATACGATTGAATTAATTTAAGCAAATAGTTATACGTGAGTTTAGGCAATTTTAAAACCAAAGTCAATTAAAAAACAATAATCTGTAATTAATCATGAGCAGAATTTTAAGCGTTATTTTTTTTATCGCAATAGCGTCATTTAAGCTAAGTGCACAAAACATTAACAAAAAAGTAAAAATTACACCAAAAACACAGTTTCCACAGCTTTCCCCGTTTCCAGCTACTCCTGTTCGGCTACCTATTGATAGTGTGCTTATGGGTGATTGGAAGTCATTTCCTGAAGTCAAATTGGATATCCCTATTGCTGACGGCCCGTTTAAGCCGACCTGGGAATCAATAGAAAAGAATTATCCGGGTGAGCCTGCATGGCTTCGTCAGGCGAAGTTTGGTATATGGGTCCACTTTGGACCGCAAGCGGCAGGTGAGAGCGGCGATTGGTACGCGCGCAGGCTTTATACGCCGGGGACAAAAGCCTATAATAATCACCTCAAGAAATATGGTCACCCTTCCGAAGCTGGATACAAAGAAGTGCTTCGTGATTGGAACCCTATCAAACTTGACCCTGCTAAATTGACTAAGATATATAAAGATGCTGGGGCCCGGTTCCTGATGATTCAGGGTGTACATCATGACAATTACGATATGTGGAATTCGCGTTATCAGCCATGGAATTCTGTTAATATTGGTCCCAGGCGCGATATAATTGGCGAATGGGCTAAAGCTTGCCGGGCAAATGATATGCGTTATGGAGTAACTTTCCATCACGAATATACCTGGTGGTGGTGGCAAACAGCGTTTGGGAGCGACAAAGTTGGCGAAAAAAAGGGCATCCCTTACGATGGTAACCTCACCTTAGCCGATGGTAAAGGCAAATGGTGGCAAGGGTATGATCCGCGTTTACTTTACGGAATTGACCTGCGCGAATATAAAGGCGTTGAAAAGGAAGCGGCTTCTCCATGGAACCCACCGCCAGCCGGCATTTTTAACAATCATTTGGACTATGCCAAATGGTATGCCACTCGATGGGCGTTAAGGATGATGGATGTGGTAAAACATTACGATCCTGATTTTATTTACACCGACGGCACGGTTCAAGGGCCATTTACAGGTAACGGAACAGGCACCGGGTTAAAAGCCAATGCCATGCAAACAGTTATTGCAGATTATTATAACCGTACGCTCAAAAAGCGAGGGGCGGTAAACACATTTAGCATCGTAAAATTCCGCGATAAAACAAATGGCACAGTAAATACCGAGGAATTCGGAATTCCGGCGAATATAAAAACCGATCAACCCTGGATAGCTGAAGCGCCGGTAGGCGATTGGTTTTACGAACCTGGATTTACATATGACTCGGGTATGGTGATCCGTTATATTATAGAGGCCATAGCCCGCGACGGAAACGCGGCAGTATGTATCTCGATTTTGCCCGATGGATCACTGGATAAGGGCAGCCAGCAGCTATTAAAGGAAGTGGGTGTCTGGATGCGCCGCAACGGCGAGGCCGTTTATGGAAGCCACGCTTGGGTCATCGCTGGCGAAGGAGAACAAGTGAATGGCAAGCTGAAAATGCTGCCTCCGGGCGCATTGACTCGCAGGCAGGCCGAATTTAAATTCGATCTCCGGGATTTTCGTTTTACCAGAGGCAAAAATGGAGCGTTGTATGCTTTTTGCATGACCGTACCTTTATCCGGAACACGCTTAATGATAAGATCATTGGGTACAGATTCAAAGCATCTTACCAAGGAAATTAAATCTGTGACACTGTTGGGTTATAACGGTAAACTGCAATGGAAACAGGAAGCCGAAGGGCTGTCTGTCATCTGCCCATCGAACATGCCGTACTCGACTTCCATTGTGTTCAGGATTGATTAAGGACAGTTAATCTTATCAACGACAATAAGGGAATCTTTTAATCCCCTTATTGTCGTAAGTTAAAGAAATTCGAATTTAAAGTTGGTAGTCGTTTAAATGGATTTTTTTACATTTTGAGGTTGCAGGTCAAAAACCGACAATGAAAATTTTCTGTGCCTGGTAACGGCTGATCATTTGTATATAATCTGATGATATTATTTTTTATTCTTTGCCCATCCCTATTGTATGCCACCGCTGCCCCATCGGACAGACCAGGCACTTCACTGCCTCGTTATAATACAGGCTGTCGTTACTGAATGCTTTGATGTCTTCTTTTTGTTCTTTATCAACCTTATTGTATTTATGTAGGCTTCGATGCCCTTTCCCCGCAATATGACGTGGTTTTCGTCAGAGCAGTAACCCACATCTGCTACCACCGCTTCAGGAAGTTGATCTGAAGATAATAGCGGTAACAACTTCTCCAATTTATATGCTAGCAGTGTCAGCTATCCGGGTCAAATGGCTTAAAGACTACTTTCCCTCCTATAACTTTAAATAGCCAAACCTTTTAAAAATAAAAAGGGCCGCCTCGCTTTTGAGACGGCCTCTTATTTTATACAGGCATTTTCCTTTTACTGCTTTGCTTTTTTGCGGGCAGCTCCTCCTTTTGCTGCTTATCTTGCTTTTGGTTATTGGTCTGCTTTTGTTCCGGTTGTAATAGCTCTTCCCGTTTGATCTTTTTCATTTGATGATCGTACAGGTCAACGGTCTTGAATTGTGGGCTTGCTGAGATAAAATATTTCTTTTCTTCGCCGTGTCGCTCCACGGTGATCTGTTGGGCATTCCCTTTCTTTAAAGAGCGCAACAGATTATCCTGTCCTTCCGCGGTGCCCATTTCTTTTATGCCCTTACCCGAGATCACCTGCTCAACGTCAAAACCGTAGTTTTCACTGAAACGTTTAATTTCTTTGCTGCCGTTTTGGGCTAGGTTATCATTGTCCAGTTGCAGCCAGGCATGATACTTTTCACCTTCCTTATTGAACAGTTGTTTGTGTACAGCGCGGCCTTCCATCAGGTTAAAGGCTTCTTTGGCGGTGATGCCATTGCCTTTGTTGATGTAAAAAGTTTGGTTTTGTTCTTTCTCCTTCCCTTTACCGAGCGTGGCATCGAACTTGTTAAAGAAATACATTTCCTGGTTATCCCCGCTTTTGAAATGGAGGGTGTAATCCACTTTTTGCTGGTTAAACTCATGCTTTGCCGGCAGCGTAAATTCCAACATTTTTTTGTCGATGTTTTTCTCTAATGCTTCGTTCACCTGTTCCCCAAATCCGAGGTTCAAAAGGCTTTTTTTTAGAAATTCTAAATTTTGCGTGTTCATAATTGTATTTGTTTTTAGTAAATAAATATGCTGTTGTGTTTCGGTGCGGTTTAGCGGTATAAAAACGTCACGGTTCATCTTCGGCTGGCATTGGTACAGTTGCAGCAGGGTGATTGCTTCTTCGGCAGGGACATCTTGCCGGAAATATTGCAAGTGTTGACAACCGGGCGTGGTCAAATTGTCCATAGCACATTCCGTGCATATTAGCTCATACCGCCCATCAGTATCACGTCCAAAATAAAGGGTGAAAAAAGCCAGATCATCACCGGCTGGTTTGCTCAGCTCAATGTCCGGTAAGCCCAAATCATTGCTAAGGATGAACGTGCGTAGTTGATCGACTACCACCGGCTCGTTGAAGCCAAGGTCAGCCAGCTGGGTTTTGAGTTCATAAAAATTGATGCCGGTATTCATGTCTTTTCGCTTTTGTGTTTGGATAACGCTAAGCCTGTATAGGGTGTATTTGCTTATTGATGATGTCCGTTTTTAATCCCTTTTCTTATTTTTTTTACAGGTTCTCCGAGTGTTTTGATCTTGATCCCCTGTTTCGCGATGTTCTGGTTCAGCTTTTCAGCAGTAACCAGTCGCAATTTGTCATCCAGCAATTTGATGCACCGGTTGGCTGGGTCCGCTTGTATATAAATAGGGTGGTATTGACGGCCCTGTCTCCAATGGGCCGATACTTGCTGCCCGTTTTCCAGGTAACGGATCAGTTCTTCCTTGTTCCTGGTGATCGCCGGCATGGCGTTCAACGCGGTTTTAATATCAAATGCGTAATCCGGGGCATAATAATGGGGCGTTTGGGGACCAAGTTCGACCCAGCGATGATTTTCGTGACCAGAAGCGTCTGTGTATCGTTGCTTCAGTGCCCGTCCTTCCAATAGGCTCCAGATGTGATTGCTCTTCAGATCCGGCCAATTCCTGAGCTCAAATTCATGTGTCCTGACCAGCTGGTCGTTTTGAAGCAGGGAGCCACTGATGCGGTTCAGCTGAAAGTTACCATAGGCGTCCTTTTCAAAATGCAGATCGAAGCTCAACCGCTTTTCCGGACCGAGCTTACAATCCAGGGGCAGGCGGATTTGCTTTTGATCGGGATCCAGATGATGCTCCAATCGGCCACCGAAAGAACCAAGCCCGGCTTCCTTCAGTTGTACTTTTAGGCTTTCGATATTATTGTTCCTTAACCGTTGTTGCTCCTTGAGGTAGGCAGGGCCTTCAAAAAGCAGGTCTTTCATTTGCGCGAAGAACCTAAGGAAACGGTTCGGGTACAATTGTTTTTCGAGCCTGCTGATTTGCTTATTCAGCAGGATCACGAAAGGCTTTTCATCAGGACGCGCGGTTTGGCGCAGGCGATGTCTGGCCTGTCGTAGGTGGTCAAGCTGCAGCCGCGACAGTGTATTCGTATCTGCCACGCCTGCTTTGAGCAAGGGTTCTATTTCCTTTTTGCGTTCTTCCCAGGTTCTGAAAGCCAGGAGGACTCGGTTAACGAAAACTGCCATAACGTTCTATTTATTGATTTTGAGCAATACCGGGAACTTGTCCTGAAGCTTGACTTTGATCTTTCTCACCTTTTTGCTGAACAGATCTTTAGCCGCGTTGATCCCGCCTGCTGCTGCCTGTGCGGAAATGGTTTGGTCCATACTGAGAAATTGCATGCTTTGCAAGGCATTGTCGGCACCATCTGAAGCCGCCCCGCTCAACTCCGCCTCGGGCGCAGGAATCCCGGGCATGCCGTCCAGGCTGAAAACGGTAAGAGCCGTGGGAAGGATATCTTTCCCGATCCTGATATTCTGTATATTCAACAACAAACGCTGGTTGGTTACCTGGCATGCGCCAAACAGCAGCTGACCTTTGGGAAGTGTTATGCCTTTTAAGTTTACGGAATCGGTTAGCTTCAATTTGACGGTACCGCCGTTCATTACTTTTTGTTTACCGTCAATAATTGCCGGTATCGCCCGGAATGCACTGTCGTTTTCTCTTTTTGGTGCCACCGGCACTTTCACCGATTCCGGATTCTGGATCGCCTGGATCTTGGTCAGCATATGGTCGAGCTGCTCCATTTCCGGATCACTGGCATTGGTGGAATTCATTGTTTTCATGAGCTTGTGCAGGCGGCGGATCTCGCGGTCTGATGACTGTTGGGAATAGGAGGCTGGCTCGGGTTGATTGATCTGGCGATTGATCTGTGTTAACCGGGCTTCGATCCGGGCCGATTGCTGGTCGGTGGTATTTGCAGGAATGGTCGTGAATGATTTACCCGGTTTTTCGGCATCCGGACTGACTTCAGCGGAATGATTAAATCCCATCGCTTCGATAAAACTCTTGTTCACGCCATCTTTGGTTTTGGTCGCATCTTTCCCGGCAGACCGGTAGATATCCATTTTGTCTTTTTCCCGGGTATCCCTGAACTGCGCCGACGGCAGCACCATATCGATCCCGTGATCGGGAATGGCGGCTTTAGCTTTTCCACCGTCTTCCCCGCCACCTAATGCCACGAAGGCCATAGTCAAAAAGGGCAGGGCAAGCACCGGAATAGCTGTGTAGAATTTGCGTTTTTTAAGAAATTCTTCAGAGTGTTTGGGCATTACGCTGCCTTGCTGTTGATTTTCCATCATATTTATTTTTTGAGTGTTAATGAATCTGTTGGTAGAACTTGTCTGTTGACCGGCGGGTCTGACGGCATACCGATATGTACAGGCTGATCATTTGGGGCATGCGTGATCGTGCCAATTTTTCGGGAGGACAATCCAAGACTAAGGATCAGTCCGCCTGTGATGACGCTGAAGCAGACCCAGAAAAATCGTTTCTGCCGTTTTTTAGAGCACTTGTTGACCCGGGCATTCAATGTAGTAGCCAGCAGAATTTGCCACCCGATAATTCGATCGGCAATGATCTTAGCCAGGTGATCCCGTTGATCAATGGGCAATGCAGGTTTCTTTTTGAAAAAGATCATGTTTATTGATTTTGAATGGTAGTATCCCGGTTCGCTAAAATTTGCCAGCGCTGGATGAGAAAGCCATGCGGGTTGTTATCAGTCTGGTTTTGCAGGTCACGGACCTCACCCTGGGTGACCAGTTTGCGATAGACGGTTCCGCTGGAACGAACCAACTTTTCCGTAGCATAGCAGATGAAGGTATAAGGGAATTGTTTTCCCCGCAGTTCCGTGCTGTCGATATTGATATCCTGCGAAATATTGGCGGAGATCAGGTTATTATAATATCCTGACTCCTGGAGATTATCATATTGCCTTTTAGCCGATTCGTCCGCCAGGTACAATGCCTTGGACACATTGGCCTGTATGGCTTTGTCATCCGGGCTCAGATCGAAGAAATATTGATGAAATGTTTTGATATGGTCGCGGAGTTCCACTGGTAGGTTATTTTTCCGGTCTGTGGCGATCGCCTCCAGTACTTTACCATTATACAGGATATGTACTCGGCTTTCCGCTTGGTGAATTAATTGACTGCTTTTATAAATGCAGAAACACATGGTGACCACATTCCCGAGGATCAGGAAAAAGCTGAATTGCCGGATATGCTTAAAGGCAGTGTCGATATTTTTGAGATGTGTAAACATAATGGAGAAGTTTAATGGTGAATGATTTATTTACCGGATAGCTTTTGTTCCTGGTATCTATCCGATTGACTGTTGCTGCCTGCCCCGTTATAGCCTTCCATGAAATGACCGGGTGCCTTAAGCAGGTTCGCTGCGCCCTGTTGCATACGGCCGCTTGTTGCGGATCCTGTCTGCATGGCTGTACTGGAAGCATGGCTGACCATCGAATTGACCTTTTGAAGCAGCCCGTTACCGCCACCGGCATGAACAATATAGCCAGCGACGCTGGGCACGGTGAAATAACCGATGATCCCGATGATCAGGAAAATGAGGTAGGCGGTGTCCGTCGAACTGAAGAAGGTATCTCCGGCATTTTGAACCTGTGTAATATCCAGCTTCAGCATATTCTCTTGTACCTTACCGATGATCGCACCAAAAATATTGGAGACAGGTAACCATAGGAAAACATTAATATACTTGGCCAGCCAGGAGGTGAGACTATGCTGAAAACCATCAAAAACAGATAAGCCCAAAACGATCGGGCCAAGAATAGCCAGTACGATCAGATAAAAGGTGCGGATGGTATTGATGCATAAAGAAGCCGCTTCATAACATACCTGCAGAACCTCCGACATCCATTGTTTGATCGAATTACGAAACTGATAGGAGGCCTTAGACATCTCAAACTTGATGCTGTTACTCATGCTGTTCAGCATGCCGGTATTGCCTGCTCCGCTTTTATCATTCGGGTGCGTGTATTTGTACCAGTGATCCTCATCACCATTACCATTAATGCCCACATAGGCCTGCCAGGCATCCGTTTTTTTTACCGCTTCATCCTTGGCCCGGAGTAGCCGCTCAATAGCCGCGTCGGAGTTTTGAACCATGCCGGCAGTAGCGCTCACGGTAGGTGCCATTACCCCGTTGAATACCGGTATAACCAGTACAGTGTAGAGGATGACTGCGAGCCCAATACAGAAGGGGCGAAGCAACGGGAAAAAATCAATGGGCTCGGCGCTGGCGATCTGTCGCCAGACCCTCACCGAGATATAGCATAGGGCACCAAAGCCGGCTATGGCCTTGCCTACACTGATCAGCTGCCCGCACATGGGCAGCATGTCATTATAAACGCCGTTTAAGGTTCCCTGCAATCCCTGGACATCGCTGGCCAGCCCTTCGGCATGAGAAAATAAAGGAAAAAATATCCCTGTTACCGCTGATAAGGCGGTTATTCCTATTGTTTTTTTCATGATGGTGCTATTAATTGTTTAAGCCATAAAGCTGTTTCAATGTCCGCGTATCCGCTGCATCCTTCACACGCTGAATGGATAGCGCGACCCCCTGGATATTAAAGTACCGCAGGAATTGAAGTTTATCGGAACTCCGGGCATAAATACGGTCTATCGCTTTGATCCGCTCGGCATCGGACATCCGTAATTTGTTGGCCGTGATGATGGTGGTTAATTCCTCGACGTTTTCCAGTGTACTGTTAACCAGGTTGGCATATACCTCACTCATATAACTGAGTTCAGCGGCGCTAAAGGTCCCGCTTTGCTGGAACAGGCTTTTTTTTCGTTTATACTCGCTGATCAGACTGGCTTCCATAGCCAGAATTTCGGCTACGCGGCCATAATTCCTTACTGCCGGGCTGATCGCCATCAAGCCGTCAATATACATGTGATGGAGATCAAAGTTTCCTTTGGACAGGGACGAGATGGTTCCATAGCCCTGTTGATAGATCTGGTAGCCGGTTTTCATATCCGATAGTATCGCCTTCATTTGGGTCAGCTTTTCAATATCCAGCAGCAATTGCTGCATTTCGGATGACTGTGCCTGGCCGGGAGTGGCACTAAGCACGCCGATGCCGGTAAGCAGTGTAGTAAGCCATATCGAAAGGTGCTTTTTCATCATCTTCATTATTTGTTTATCCCGTAAAGCCGCTTTGTCAGTGCGGCTTGACCTTGTTCCTGCCGCCGTTGCCCTGCATATATTTGAACCTGTGCTGTAAATCCAGCTGTAAACCGGTAATTGTCCTGCATACAGGCATGCACCTTATTGATCAGTGTGATCCGTTCCGCATCACTCATTTCCAAGTTTCCGTTATGGAGCAAATTTTGCAGGGTGTTGATCTGGTTATCGCAATCTTTTAAAACGGCTTCGCGTACCCCGCTGAGATAGCTTAGCTCTTCCCGTGTTAATCCAGTTGTCCGCCCGATCACAGCCAGTCTTTTCAATATGTCCTTTTGCCAGGTAAGGATATCATTCACCATGGGGTTGTTCTTGACTTCGCCATCGACTGTTTTTAGCCGGTTATAATAGGCGGTATGCTGGCCGTTCTCCATTTTTAAGGAACCGGTTATGGAACCCAGTCCATTTGTAGCGATACGATATCCTTTTTTTAGGTAGTCAGCATACACCGCTAAGGCCCCGATCTGTTGTACCAGGTATTTCTTTTGCGTCTTTTTCTGTTTGAACCATTCCGCGAATGTTTGCGCTTTCCCTGTAGCTGACATCCCGGTGCTGATCGCTGTGAACAGGGAAAAGACCAGTAAGGTACGGGCACGCCGCCTGATCGTGGCGGACTGCCGGCTGATGTGGTTAATGGATTCCATACAATGCTTTTGTTGTTTGTGTATCGTCGAGATCTTTACTGCGCTGAAGGCTGAGCATTTTGTTTTGGGTATTGTACCTGCACAGGTCGCTGTAGTTCTCATCAAGCTGATCCCCGGCGTGATTGATCAGTTCCAGTCGTTGCTCGTCGGTCATCTGGGTTTTATCACGTTTCACGATCAGCAGGATCTGATCCAGGTTTTGTACACTGGCATTCAGGATTCCGCCATAAACCTCCTGCATCGCGGATAGCTCCGCAGGGTTAAAATGTTTGTCCCTTTTGAGCATGCCCCAGGCCTGGTTATATTCCTTCACCAATGCCACCTGTTTGACGGTCAGGTCCTTGATGCGCTGGTAATAGGTGATGATGGATTTAATTTTCCAGAGCTCGTCATAATAGCTGCTGTAAAGCTGTTGTTGCTGACTGGACCAACCGGAAATTTCCGCGAGCCTTAATTTAGACAGTTGGTTTTCCAGTACTTTTTGCGCATTCTGTAACCAGATCGTCTGGTTCTGCATTCGCTGAACTTTCAGATCGATCGCTTTGATAACCCGGCTTACAGTAAGCTTGATGACCTCGGCGGCCACAATCTGTGCGTTTGCTCTTCCCGCATCAAAGGAAACCAGTATAATGGCCAGGCTTACCGGTAATGTGATCTTTAAAATTTTCATAAAAATCCCCCTTTCTCCCGCCAGATGACAGAAGTAAATTTGAACAACCAATTTTGATAATGCTTTAATCTATCTTACGGTAGATTCCGCCAAAAGAGAGGGAACGACCGTCGTCCTTAATATAGATTTGCCGTCCGTAGATAGTCTCCTGGAGAACCTGTTTGTCTTTATCAAAAGTTGCCATCCAGTGCTCTTGCCGGTATTCTTTTGGTAAGGTCTTCCCATCGCGTATACGGTGATAGCCATCTCGTCTTTCCACCTGATAAGTGCCGGCAGCCAGGTTATAGGATTGTATAACCAGCGTATCCGTGGCAATGCTATACTCATTTTTGAAGCTCATGACGTATACGCCGGAAACAGAATAATCGCTCTTGTTGCAACCCATGATGGTGATTGCACACACGAACAGTAATAGAAGTTTGAACGTTTTCATATGAATTGATTTTAATTTATACTGTTTTCATGCTTTCACTGACCAGCGCGGCGATGCCTTTTTCCATGCTGCCGTATTTCGCGGCATATTCCTGGACCAGGACGCGTTCGGTCCCTTCGGTGGTATAGGCGTAATATTCCTCGGGTGACAGTTCGTTTTTATAAACCTTCATCACCTGCCCGCCCAGGTCGATATAGATCTCCCGGTTATCCTTGTTGACCGATAAAACCTGTTGTTTGCCTTTATCTGACATCCCGAGCGTTTCCTGAAGTTTATCGAATTTGTTCATGTAGCTGCGCATATCCATCAGGATTTTAATGGACGCGTTATTGATGATCGCATCCTTGACAATGGGCGAACTGACCAGGTCATCCAGTTCTTGGCTGACAACATTCGGTACGCCATTGAACTTGCGCATGGTTTTGAACGCGTATTGTATGAATCCCGCCATGCCGGAATTGGCGATGGCTTTCCAGGCCTCGTCAATGGTGAGTACTTTCCGGACACCTTTCAATTTGCGCATTTTGGAAAGGAACAGTTCCATGATGATCAGCGTTACCACCGGAAAGAGGATCGGATGGTCTTTGATCGCGTCCAGCTCGATGACCACAAAACGCTGATCGAGCAGGTTGAGGTTTTCATGGGCGTTCAGCAGGTAATCAAATTCACCTCCCCGGTAATAGGGCCGCAATACGTAGAGGAAATTGTCGATGTCGAAATCCTTATCCTTGACCCGCTGCGCTTTGAGGACCTGTACATAATGACTCTCCAGGTAGTCATAAAAGGAATTAAAACCCGGCAAGTGCTGTTGATGCGCAGTGAGGTGTTCATAATAGCCTTGTAAAGCATTGGAGAGCGCCACGTACTCGCTCCGCATAAAACTCTCGTTTTCCTGTTTCCAGAGGGTAATGAGCAAAGCCTTCAGGCTCTCTTTTTTTTCGGTATCCAGTGATTGTCCATCGGGCAGGTAAAACGGGTTGAATTTAATTGGGTTGCTTTCCTCATAGGTAAAGTAATAACCGCCCACCAGTTCACATAAACCTTTATAACTGCCCCCGATATCTACCGTGACGCAATGAGCGCCCTGGTCGTACAGGGTGCGGAGAATATGGTTTACGGTCATAGACTTGCCGCCGCCGGATGTTCCGCAAACCAGCATACCTAAATTGGAGGTGATCCCTTTTTTACGAGGCGAGTCAAAAAGGTCGACGAAAACCGGCTTTCCGGTTAGCCGGTCGCAAAACCGGATACCCTCGGCAGGAGGATCGGACCGGTAGTTGCTTTCGAGGTTTAAAAAACAGGTGGCCTGCTCCAGGAAAGTATCAAAAGTGTCGTTCCCCGGAAAGTCCGCCGCGTTGCCAGGTATACCGGCCCACCATATCTGCGCCGCCCCGTCTGATTCCTGTTTGCTGCTGGCACCGAGCTGCGCCATGGCCGAACCAACCTGATTTTTGATGCCCTGTAAATCGGCGCGATTGTCTGTCCAGGCGATGACATTGAAATGGGCTTTAACCGGCAGCCGTTGCTGGCCAATGGCTTCATTCAGGAAATCATTGGTCGCGTCCCGGCCGATCGCGTTTTCACGGCTGTAGGCGGAAAGGGATTGCAACCGCAGTTTTTTGGCTTCCAGTTGTTTGAGCGTTTTTCCGGTGTCACCAATAAAAAAGTATTGATTATAGAGATGATTACAGTCCAGCAGGAGGTTGAGCTGCGTAGCAAATCCGATCGGGAATTTAGTTTTGTCGGTACTATACTTGTCATAGCTGATCCTGCTCCCGCAAAGGGATGGCAGGTACTCCGCATCACCCAGGGTGAACAACTGGGCATGCTGGTCTCCAATCTGTAGCCGGTCTTTGAGGTGAATGTCTTTGAGCATAGGTCGTTCATCTGCCTTTAGCAGAAAACAATACTGCTCCAGTATACCCGCTTTTTTTTCGGTGCCTGCTATGGCCTCATTGTCCAGCCTTTTTAATTGGATAAATCCGTTGTCACCAAGGATACGTTCGAATTGTCCGGCTTTCTCCAGGAAGGCCGGTAGCGAACGGTCGTCAATGGTTTGCTTCGGTGTAACGCTTTTGCGCAGGATGCCTGAAAATCCACTGGTAGCTGGTTTCCGGTCATCGGCCTTTTGGGTCAGCATCAGGTAACAGGTATGGTCGAGGAATGGCCTGCCGCTGAAATGACGGTCAGCGGCCGCAGTGAGAAAGCCGGCCTGGATACCCCGCGTTCCGGTATAGCTATTCCTCATAAATATATCCTGCTTGTGGACAATACTGTGTTTGGGCAATACTTTAACCGCCCTGATCCAGCTCTGGTGATAGGTCTCATAATCCTCATCTGAGAGGGTAAAGATCTCTGGCATAAAAACCTGGTAGGCAATGGTCAGGTCGCCCTGGACCGAAACCATGCAGTCATGCTCGACTTTATAAACGGGAAAAACTTGTTCAGCACGGGTGAATAGGGCCATGATCAACGGATTAATCGGGTGAATACTTGACGTGAATTAAATTTGAGGTAACCGGGCAGGTATCGTTTAGCGGTATATTTCATCAGGCCGTGCTGGCCGTATTTATGGCTGAGCTTAAATACCTGGAAAAACAGGATGCCACCCAGGGCCCCGATCAGGATAATACAGATCACTATGGGCAATCCTGAAATGTATAACACGGCGAAAAAAAACAGCAGCGCTACTAACCCGGCGGCCAGGTAACCGATATATTGAGCCTTAAGCCCCTTAAATTCGATCGGTTTATTGATTCCTTTATTGATTTGATAGACAGGCATACGTTGATATCCTTTCTGTTGATGAGTTAAATTCCTAAAAATGCTTTGATAACCGTGGCGACGATCACCAGGAAGATCATGCTCCCAAACCAGCTGGACGCGATCTTACTCGTATCATGATCTCCGTCTCCCATTTTTTTATAAACTTTGATAGCGCCGACCAGGCCATTGATTGCTCCGATAGCGTACATGAGTTTGGTACCCGTATCAAAATAACTTTTAACCTCGGAGGTTGCCTGGTTGATCCCGGCGTTGCCATCCTGTGCCATCGCGGCCTGGTAATTCAGGGCGATTAGCGACGCGAGTATGATGGATGTTTTGATCGCTGCGACCAGTCGCTCATTTCTATTTTTTAAAAACAGCTTTTTCATAACAGCAGGTTTAATCTTCGTTTGTCCAATAGTTTGCTAAGTCGGCATCCGATAGAGGAAAGGGAAACTGGGCAGCGCCTTCATCCAGCAGGAAATCATTGATCTGCCTTTGATAGTCTGTTCCGGATAAGGACGGGTATTTTTGTATGATCAGGCGGAAAAGCATCTCGAAGTTCTCCTTGCTCTCACCGGATTCGTTGATGACGCGGATCAGTGTTTTGACTTCAGAGACCATCTCAGAAAAATCACCAACCAACCGGCTGGAATTTCCACTCGGGAGGATGGCGGACGTGGGGTCTTCGTCTGGCCATTCGTCCGGGCTGTCCGGCGGCCCGAAGGAAAGCTCTTCCTGGTCGACAAAGGTTATATCATCTGCCTGGGCTTTACCGATGATCGCATAGTCAGCGAATTCCAGGTCTCCCCGGCCGGAACTTTTTAATGTGGGTTGCCTGCCGAGCAGCTTGTCCATGAACCCCTGGATTTCGGCGTGGTAAAAGGTCAGCCCGACATACAGGTAATAAATCGCGATGATAAAAAGGACGCTGACCGCGTAGGTGTACCATGAAATTTGGTGTAGCATAATGTGAGATTTTGGCGGCAGTTCCATTACTGCCGGCGACAGGACAAAATTTGGAAACACCCGCCCCGAAACACTCCGAGTTTATCCGACTCGGAGTGCAACTATTTTTATTTGATATAAAAAAAGCGGCGTTTAGCCGCTTTGATCCATAGATTCTTACTTGAATTTTTTCTGTACCCGGAGTAGGAAAGCCTCCTTCATTTCGTCGATATAAACCGTTGGGCTCGGTCGTCCGCAGAGCCAGTCATAGGTGTCATAGAAGTTCCCGAGCGAGATATTAAAACTCTTCTCAATGAATTTGACAATGCTTTTGAGGTTTTTTTTGCCAAAGGCTTCTGTTGCATGCCAACTGTAGATGAGCTCGATCAGGGCGCATTTGGTTTGCTTCCAGTTAAAATCCCTGAATTCGGAGTCGATCTGCACGATGGCTTCTTTTTGATTGATCTTTTGTATGGAATGTTCCAGGTATTCCTGCATCAGCTCGCTGGCTAAAACCTGTGCCAGTTTGTGATCATGAGTAGTGCTGAAAGTTGGGTCAAAGTCAATGACGCATTGATCAGGGTCGAGATGGACGTCGTAATTTCCCCGGACAAAGTAATATTCATCCAGATAGGTTGCCTGGGTCCGGACATACTGATAAAAAGAGAGGTTGCTCTCAAAGAAATGATAAAGGACCCTGATTTCATTGGCGTAATACTCGGCCACAACCTTTCCGTCACCAATGGGCTTTCGGATCTCGATATGGAGCAACGATTGGTAGAAAATGAGCTGGGACTTGAATTTGGGCTTGATATGTTTGAAGAACACGATCTCTTCTGCCGGCGTTCCCGGATTATTCAACTTGCAGTAATCTTTCAATTTTCGCAGGTATTTTAAGCAGGCGTGTATGGATTTTTCCAGTCGTTTGATCACTTGGTCTTCTTCCAGTACCAGGGCATTCAGATCCCTGTTCAGATCTGCATAAAGCCGTTCGCTAAATTTAGTTATCATCATAATTAACCGTTAGGTAAAGGGCCTTGTCACCGGTTAACAGAAACTGGTATCACAAACAAAGCCGCACAGGTAATCATTTTTTCATAGTTCAGCCTTTCTGTTTTAATTCAGGGAAATAAGTTTTATGAACATAATTGATCATCTTTTGCAGGTAATCCCGTACGACGGCAGCGGAAGTCTGATCAAGGCCGTAAAATGCCCGGGAGAAGCTTTTTAGAGAAATATTACCCTGCTTTCGCGTGCTGAAGTGCCGGGAAAAAAAACGGGTTATTTTGGAGACATTGGTATCCGGAAAACAGCCTGTCTGCGAGAAAATACGAATAAACATGGCAAACTGCGGCACGGAGAGATTGAGCGGCAAGCGAACCGGAACATTCGTTTTGATTAATAAACTGCTTCGGAGGTCCTGGTTTTCTGTTTTTTCATAAAGCCAGGGTAACAAAGCCAGGTCGACGGATAAAAGCTCGGGTTGCCATGCCTTCTCCGGGTTAACAGCAATGGTTGATAGTGTTTTAATTTGCTGCACAATGAAAGTTTCCCGGTCAGCTTTGTCGGGTAACTGGTTTAAATTGGACTGGATATAGTCCTGGTACCAGTATAAAAGATGCAGAGTGTTCAGGTTTTGCCGGTAAAGTACCCGGGCCAGTTGGTCGGTTGTAGTTCCCCCTGGCGCATGGATGAACTGCTGAACGGTCCCTAAGAGGTTCTGCGCGTGTTCGGCCTGGCGATAGGAGAGGCCGGACTGCAAAGCATCAGCGATCATTTCCTCTACCGAAATGTCAATAACGCCGATCAGCGCCGGTTCAATCCCAGCCGCTGGATGTGAAATGATATCCCGCCGGTACCCGGCCAACTTTCCGCACTGCTGGCGGCAGTTGTAAATCGTCGTTTTATAGTCCGGGTCGAAATAGGAATAGCATTGATGTTGAAGAAAATCCAAAAGCTGTTCTAACTCGTTGAGGATTTGCTCATCATATGGCGGTGTGGGTTTCTTCTTTTTTGCAAACGTATCAGCAGCCGGTATTATATTGCTGATTTGATTGGATAACTGGGTAAGACCAGCCTGGTGGTATTGTACATACCTGGTGATAACCAGGTCTTTCGCGGAACTGAAAAGCTCATGTACCCATTTTTCCTTCATGTTTGTGCACAGGGATTTTATGTTTCTTCGCTGAGCGGCGAGTTTTAAGTGAAAGCCGGTTTTATCGGTTTCCTCGGCTCCTTTAAGTAGGTCTCCGATAAGCTTTTCCAAATGATATAATTCCGATTTAATCAAAACCTAAAAAATAAGGGAAAATGGTTCTAATGAGCGATTTTTAGGCGTAAGTAGGGATGTTTTTAATAATTAATTAACTTTACGTTAATGTTTGGCTGGTATCCCCGCATTGGCGGTAGTGATGACTATGGTCACTGTGGCGGTTGTCGGATCGGTCTCCGTCGGATTATTTATATCGGAAAATGAACCCCTTAAATTTTCGCTGTTGAAATCACAGATGGTATTGATCCTTTTGTTAAACTTCTTTGGTCTTATATTTTTCATGATTTTGATATTTTGACCAAAGCTATTTTGACAAAGAAAGGCGCAGAACTTTATTACGCAGAGAGCCGATTGCGCGATGTAGAAACCGCCAGTTGACATTATTATGATAGATCAATTCAGTTAGCTAATGAAAAAGCGAGTGATCATTTTCCGGCACCTTTTGGCATGGGTATTATATATTGGTTATGAGCTGTCTCTCATACAAATTACCGTAGGTTTAAACCCATCTGCATTTCATTACTTGATTTTCTATCTGCTGAATATTTGCCTGTTTTATTTTAATGCCCACGTAATTCTTGACTTTGCGTTTTTTAAAACCAGGAAACCTTATCTGGTATCAAGCGTTTTAATTTTTTTAGAAATTATCACCTATCTCTTTATCAAGCTGGAGTTGGATCGTATATTATCGGGAGCCAGGCATTTAAGCCTGACGGTCAATCTTGTCAATGAAAAACTTTGGTTGACAAATATCTGGCGGGAGATATTTTTTATAGGATTCAGCATCGCTTATTGGTCTATGCTCTATATGATGAGGTTTAAAGAAAAGAACCACGCGATGAAAACCGAGCAGTTGAAGACAAAAGCAGCAGCACTCGAACTGGAGAACAAATATATCACGGCAGAAAATGCCTACCTGCAAAATCAGATCAGCCCGCACCTCCTGTTTAATTCTTTGAATTTTATTTATAATTCCATCCATAATTTGTCGGACAGGGCAGGGAGAGGGGTTATGCTCTTAGCGGAGATCATGCGCTATTCGTTGGTTTCAAGTGAAGACAAACGGACAGTCTTGTTAAACAATGAAATAGAACAAATCAATAGACTTATCGAGTTGAGTCACCTTAGGTTTCAGGAACAATTCTTTCTCAAATTCAGAAAGAAAGGAAAATTCTCCGGTGTCAGGATCCTGCCGCTGATCTTGATCACGCTTGTTGAAAATATGATGAAGCACGGAGATCTCGGAGAGATTGGAAAACCTGCCGTGATCAGACTGGAACATAAGGATAATTTACTTGTTTTTGAAACCAGGAATAAAAAAAGATCAGGAAGCCCCCACCCAAAAGGGGGCCTTGGTCTGAAAAATATTGAAAAACGACTGATTAACTTCTACCAGAACCGGTTTCAGCTGGATATCCTGGATAGAAGTGACGAGTTTTCAGTTACACTAACCCTAAGCTTATGAATTTCACCTGTTATGTCATCGATGATGAGTCCGACGCGATAACCCTTTTAAAAGAATATATTGAACTCACACCCGGTTTGGAACTGATCGGTTCGAATCAAAACCCGCTGATCGCCCTCGACGAGCTGACCAGCAGGAACGCGCCGGATATTGCTTTTATTGATGTCGATATGCGTCAGCTCTCCGGGATGGAGCTGGCTGGGATGGTCAACCTGTACACAACAGTGGTATTTACGACAGCCTTCCCGGAATATGCCCTACAGGCGTTTGAGAAAGAGGCGTTTGACTTCCTGTTAAAGCCGATCAATTACGAACGTTTTGCTAAATGTATACAGAAAGCTAAAAGAAAAATAAAAAGACCGGGTTATGAAGAAATTGGTATGGAAGATTTCTTCAATATAAAAAGTGAAGTTAAGGGCCGAATGGTAAAAATTAGATTCGACGAAGTAGTTTACATAGAGGGGGCGGTTAATTATATCCAGATTCATACGTTAAAGGAAAAGCATATCACTTACTTAACGATACAGGAAATCGAACGTCATCTGCCCAGGCAGACATTTGTCCGCATTCATCGCTCTTTTATCGTTAATATTAATTTTGTAAAAGTGATCGAACGAGCGCGGATTAGATTGGACAATGGCGAGTTTCTGGGCCTTGGAGACCACTACAAACAGAAATTTCTGGATTTTATGGACGCCCGCTTAATTAAAACGAATCGGGTCTCCTGAAACGCGGTGTTATTTGATTTTATTTTTGCGTTTCGCCCACATGAGCGCTTGGTCAAAACAAACTGTTAACCGGTCCATTACGGATCGTTTATGCCTGCCTTTTACAGAACGCAGGTATTTATGCAGCAGGTAGTAGCAGATCATTTCCTGTTTGCGGGATTCATCTGTGAAAATCCGGTTCAGATGCATGTGAATAATGCTGCGCAGGTAATCTAAATCCGGTATTTTTCCCGAATATTTTGATATGACCTGCAAGCTTTGACTGAAACTGATACCTGCTTTCAGGGAACCGCTGAGAATGCCCGGGTCGGCAGCCTGGAATGCCGATATGATTCCGGGTGTAAGCTCACGGTACTTTTTATCCAGATCAACCTTAATGGGTTTATCGGTAAACTCCGTCAGGAATTGTTGAAAGCTGATAAGCGTGAAGTCAAGCTGCTCCTCCGGATCGGCGATGAATGCCCTGATCATGACGACAACTGAATAAAGCGCAAATATATGGGTGCCGGTAACCGTTTTTGTCCTCGCCTGTTTTAAGAAATGCAACACCAGCTCACTGCTGGCCCAAAAAAAGTGCTCGGTATTTTCAATGCCGCCTGCAGCATAACGTTCCAGTTCACGGTTGTAGACATCGATCTGGAATTCCCGGATTACATGCTGCTGGATGGGGCCTTCCAGTTTCGTTTTAAAGGCCTGAAGTATTTCGCTGATCGAATCAGGATTTACTTTGAGCCGCAGGCGAATGTGTGGCGCCTGGTCTTCGTAACGGATAAAGAACCATTGACCGATCTTGTGCCCACCATAGCGCCTATTGAGCAAAGGGGCCAGCCGCAGGAGCAGTCGGTTGGCACCGATCTTTGGTGCATATACTTTCAGGTAAAGCCAGGAGGAACCCGGAATATATTTGCGCTGCTGCTTGGGTTTAAATGTGCGCAGATTAATTGGTTTTGGCAGGACAATCGGTTCGGCCGGCAACAGGTAAGCGTTATATTGCTTTACTTCCGGTTGTTTCAAGAACTCCTTTAACACCACTTCTTTCTTTTGCCGGATGCAGTTACAGAAAAAAACGATATCACGCTCACTTTGCCCGTCAAAGACCAATTCCTGGTCGCCTTCCGCAAGCGAAAAATAACGTGGTAGCCGGATAGGTGTACTTAGTGCGGTAAACGCTTTGCGGATGTCCTTAAGGTCACCCTGTAACTCTGCTATGTGCTGCACTTTGATGATCCACGTTGCCAGGCTTAAGATGGTATCCTTATACTCAACCCGCGGGTAGAAGCTCAGGCCAGGAAAAAACTGCCGCATGTCCAGTCCCAGGTTTGACCGCCCGTATTGATAAGGCAGGTCCGCTAGAAAACGAAATAAGGGCAGTTGATTCAGGCTGTGATTGTAGGCCGAGGTCAGGCGGGGGATCACGAGCTTTTGATGCTGCTCGGAAAAAAGCATCACCTTGTTATTAATAATCCGCACATACAGGTCGGAAAGCTGAAGTTGCTGTTCTGCCGGTAAGGTAGATGCGGCTGTGATTGGTATTTCGTAATGATAGATATGAGCTCTGCGATTCACGTTATCAATGTGCGGATCGGCCAGGTGCAACAATTCGGCAAAAATAAGATCGGGATTTTGTGCCTCCAGCTGACGAGCCATCAGCTTCGCGGCCGAGGCGGTTCTTTCATTGACTACCGTGAACCGGCCCATTAAAGCAGGTGCATTAATGCCGCCCGCATTCTCGATGAACACCTTATTTTCCGCAATGCGAAAGAGAACCGACATGCCCAATATGGGCTCGGGTTTATCGGTGACGGTCAAGCGTTCCAGGTCGGTATCCTGCAACCTTATTACCGGATCGGCTGATTTATCCCGAAGCCAGGATTCCATCAGCATACTATGAACTGGGGACCAGGTTCCGTGCGGTTTTGGCTGGTTACCGTAAGAGATATGCAACGTTTCGAGGAGCGGGTTGTTTTTCTCGGTTTCAGGGTACTGATAGCCAACCCCGGCTTCAGGGTCAAGCGCCTGCAACAGGGGTAATGTCTGACCTTCAAAATGCTGTTGAAAAGAAGTAATAAACTGCGACATCCTGGTTGACTGCCTGGTTGGAGAAAGCAATTCCAGCGCACTAAAGCCATTCTGAAGCTGGCTCCGGCAACTCATTTCCACTTGTTCAGTCGCACCTTCGCGTTTTAAAATAACACTTAGTTTATCCTGTGGCATTTCTTTTTCTGGGAGTAGAGCGTTAAGATCATGCTCCAATTGCTCGATTAACGAAGGATTAAGAATGTTTTTTTCGTTGCTTTGCCGGTCCAGGATACTTAGAAGATCATGTTTTACCGGGCTTTCATTAAGCTTGCCGGCCAGTCGCGTTAGGTAATCCGCACCGTTAATTGACATGCGATCCTGGTTGATAAGTAATTGCGCTTCGATCAGAAAATCGGCATAATCTTCAGCATCATGAAGAAGGCAGTCAGCGGACCTTGCAATTCGGCTGACGATTTCCTGCCGGGAACATCCTCTGGCGCATTGGTTGAGCAGGTCCTTGAGTAACTTAGAGAAAGCAATGGACTGTAGCTGGTATTCGCGCCGTTTACCTCCTTCTTCCAATCCCACTCTAAGAAAACGGTATTCATTTAATACCCGGTAAATGGACGGATTGCTTTCAAACCTTGCCTGATCTTTCAATTCGTATTCCAGCAGGTAGTTGCCCAGCATATTTTGCAACGGCATGGCGGTCCGGATGTCAGCGCTGAAATTTGCCGGGGAATGATCGCTGTCGGCCTTGTCTACCCAGTTCACCAATGATACAGAAGAGAAAAGGCCGAATGGCGTTGGACGAAAACAATAACGGTTGATGTATTTTTGTACCGTAATCGTTTCTTTTTCCGATAGCCTTATACCCTGAAACTGATGGTGATCGAGGACAGCGTAAAAGGCGGGTGTGGCGACTTTTATCGCTGTGCGAAAAAATTCATCATCCAGAAAGCTTTGTTGTTCCCCGATATAGTCAACTGGGGTTTTAACAGGCATTCGCAAAAGCAGATGCGGCGCAAAATGGTAATTCATGATGGCAATGTAGATAAATGCAAATACTCATTGATGATAGGATCTGGCACCCGTTAAATTTCTAAAGCAACTTTAGGGCCACTTCCCCGATAATGTCTGGGTATACCAATCTTCTTTAAGTACATAAGTTATTACGAGTTACAAACCGGCATCACCCTGAGTATGGAAAATAGTCCTTCGACAAAAAGATCAATTCACTGCAGATGATTTGTTGCGATCCTAATTAACCGACCGAAAACTAAAATATAAAATTATGGATGTTCCGATAGCAAAACGGTACCAGCCTACTGTTTTTCAATCGAAACGGATAAAACAGGCGGCTAAGGTTTTGCTCGCATACTTGTTGGTCATGAAATGTCCGCAAAAGGAGACCATCAGCGGGCAAGCATCCTGGAACATTGAACGGCCTGAAAATTTTTCAGGCCGTTCAATGTTCGGTCATTAATTAGAGACCAATGTCGTTATACTTGAGGGAGTGAGGTTAATGTTAAAACTGCTGCCCGATACGCTAAAACTGTTGGATGCCAGATTTGAGGAACTGTTGGTGTAATAACGATTGAATCCGCTTACCGTAATGCCGCTCAAACTAAATACCTGGTTTGTTGTTGCCGTATTCTGATTGACAATAACAAGTACCAGCGTGCTGCCGCTTTTGTACGCGGTAACGTAAACCCCGGTGGATGGGTTAGCTGTACAGGATACCTTCATATAGTTAGGCCTTACATAGCGCGCATACTGCGCCATGACATACCCAAGCTTGGTAATATTGCTGCTTTCGTCGATAGGGCCGTAGCTTCGGCGAATATACCACCAGGTATAGGCAGCATATCCGGCAGCCATACAGTCGTGAATTTCTTTAGCAGCGTTCATAGCATTGGACCAGTCATTACCGCTCACACTGGAGTTGGTAAAGTGTTCCGTCATCCAAACTGATTTACCAATGCTGCCTAAGCTGTAAGGCGTCTTGCCATAAATATGTCCGCAAACAAAGCTTGTCTTTGATTTGGCAGTTGCGTTACTTAAATAGGCGTTAATAAATGTCTGATCCATATTAAAGGGCTCCGGAGCCATAATTGGTGCACCGCAGTTGCTTCCCTGTGCTGCTACAAAGTTAGCTACTTCCGTGGCGGTTGCCTCCATCCAGCCGGTACCCGACAAATTGGGTTCGTTGAACGGGCTAATCGCATAAACGCCGCCCACCGCGGTGTTGTACGAATTTAAGTGAGCCGCGTAAGCAGCGTATGATGCGGTATTCAGATTGACACCTGTCATCATACTTGAGGGAGCGTTCCAAGCCGTGGCGATTACTTTGGCGCCATAACTTTTGGCTACATCAATGGTCGGTTTTTCAGCCGCAAAGTTGCTGCTGCTTGTAGGAACCATTACACGAAGTATACTCATACCAATGCCGCTGGTTGGCGAAAAAGCTTCGGTACGCTGAGTGGGAGTAAGGTCGGCTATCCAGGTCAGGATGCTTGCACCGCCAAACCCCTGAATGGTTTGTTGTTCCGTTGCTGCATCTATCGCGGCTGTGCCGGTAGTGGCCGTGGTTTGTGCTTTCCGTGTTTGGTCGGGCGTAGGTTCAGTTGTGCGCGGTTTGGTGTTTTCGTTTTTTGAACAACCAGCAAACAGCAGGACCAGGCAAGCCAGTTGCCATAAGTTTTTTCTCATGATGATTAGATTTTGGTTAATAATTGGTAAATGTCAGTGACTACTGATAGAACAAAAATATTTTTATTCGCCGTGACGAAATGTCACGATTGAATTGAAATATGCAACAAATGATTAAATCGTATTTCCTTAAAGAAAAGAAGGCCGCAAGTAGCAGGAGGAGGTTATTTTTCCGGAATAGCGGGAACGGCTGCCATTTTCGTCATAACAGCGGTCTAAAGCGCTTGAAATGAACATTTGTCATAATATTTTGCCGAAAAGTTCTACAGGAGAAAGCCGAAACCACTGAACTTAGCAATTCAGCCGCAACCGTGTGCGTTGCACTAAAATTTATAATTATAAGCCGTAAATCATTTTTTTAACCTCTGTAAACGGGGAATTATTGAGCCATGTTGTGATATCGATTGCATAGTGTAATTGACATCCTTTGCGTAGCCGCGGAAGCGGATTAATTAACTACTTTATTTTAATAGAAGACCATGGAGACATAGATAATACCGTAAACCTGCTCGTCCAGGACGAGCAGATGAAAACAATCTGAACTTTAATTATAAATCCAATTATATGAGAATACTTCAACTTTTTAAATTAAAATGCCCCACACTGTTGCTTACCTTTATATTGTTAAATGGAATATCCACTGTTGCTCATGCGCAGACAATCGGGCTTAAAGGAAAAGTGGTGGATGAGAAAGGGGAGCCGCTTACGGGCGCTACCATCCGGATCACCGGAACTACCACAGCAACAACAGCTGACCTCAACGGTAATTTTACATTGAATGTTCCGGCCCGTACCAACAGCGTCACTATTTCCTTTGTTGGTTATGTGGATGCGGTAAAAATCATCAATCCCGATAAACCCAATTTGGCAACAGTGACCCTAACCAAAAATAATAAAGACCTGAATGAGGTGGTTGTCGTGGGTTATGGCGCGCTGCGAAGGCAGGATGTAACCGGTACCGTTGTGTCTGTAAGCGCCAAGACACTTCAGGAAGTACCTTCTGCCAACGTTTTCGAACAGCTAAAAGGTAGAGTGGCTGGTCTTGATGTAGTTAATAATGTGAATAATGGCCCCGCGATAACGATCAGGGGTAACCGCACGATCGGTAATCCGGGTGCGGATGGCCCGTTGATTATTTTAGATGGCGTGCCTTATTATAATTTTATTGAAAATATCAACCCGAATGATATTAAAAGCGTGGAGGTGCTGAAAGGTGCGTCCGCTACAGCTATCTATGGGTCGCGGGGCTCCGGGGGGGTGATCCTGATCACGAGCAATCGTGGAAGAGTTGGTCAAACACAAACAGCATATGACACCTATTACGGTATTACCACGCTGGAAGGCCAGCTTAAAACGCTGAATGGTCAACAATATGCACAACTCAAAACCGATGCACTTCAGGGATCAATCATGCAAAGTAATGGCCCTTCACAAGCCTACCCGTTAACGGCCACCGAACAACAGGCGCTTAAGGATGGGACTAATACCAACTGGGTTGATTTATTGACCAAACCCGCGCAGGTATGGGATCAGAGCCTGCGCGTGTCCGGTGGCACCGAAAAGACACAATTTAACGTTGGTCTGGCTTACCGGAACAGCACCGGTCTGGAGCCGAATAATTCCGTTAAGCGAATTACGCTGAATGCGAACATTGATCACAAGATCAACAACTATATTAAATTTGGTGTAAGTATTTTAGGTAGTATCAGGCTGATCAATAGTGGGGGGGGAAACGAATACGGCACCGCACAATGGTTTAGCCCGCTTGCCTCTCCTTATAATACCGATGGTTCTATTAATCCTACCCCCCTGGTAGGGCAACTGGATGCGTCTGCCCGTAACCCCCTTCTTAAAGGTCAAAATCCCGACACGTTTTATAACTATACGCGAGGTTTTCTTAACAATGATATTGTCTATCTGGAGGTAAAGCCGCTTAGCCACCTGACCTACCGCTATAGCGCTAATTATAACTTTTCGCAATCATTGCAGGGGGTCTATAACGGTATAAACGGTGTGGATATCCTGACCATCGCCAAGACCAGCGCGAGTACGACCAACAATTATGCTTACCGCCTGTATCAGGAACACCTGCTCACCTATGACAATACCTTTTTTAATGATCACCACATCAATTTTGTAGCCGGCTTTACATCGGAAAAATCACATACCGAAAATTCCAATATGAGTGCAACCGGTATTCCGTCTGATGCGGTAAAAAACGCCAACCTGAATCTCGGAACCTTCAACAGCTTCGGCGGCAGCTGGAACGAGACGGGCTTACTGTCTTTTGTTGGGAGGATAAATTATACCTATGCCAACCGGTATAACCTGACGGCGACGATGCGTTCGGACGGAGCCTCAGCCTTAGCCGACGGTCACAAATGGACCAGCTATCCTTCCATTGGATTGGGATGGGTAGTCAGTAACGAATCGTTCATGAAGGCTTATAACTTTGTCGATAACCTGAAGTTGCGTGCCGGTTATGGCATCACGTCCAACACCGTCAGTGCCTCTTCGTATAACACCCTGGGCCAGTTAACCTCTAATAAATATCAGTATGGTGGTGCCTCATCGGGCGATGCTTCCGGGGTATTGGTGACATCATTAGTAAACAACAGCTTAACGTGGCAGCGTACTGCTGAAACGAACCTGGCTTTGGATTTTGCCTTTTTTAAAAATCGCCTGACAGGTTCGGTGGAAGTGTACCATCAAAAGACGACCGGTATCATCCTGAACAATATTCTGCCCGCAACGAGCGGAGCCGGGTCGCAAACCAGCAACCTGGGTGAATCCGCGAATAAAGGTCTGGAAATATCATTGAGCAGTGTAAACATCCGAAACGCATCAGGGTTCAACTGGTCTACGGATTTCAACATCGCGTTCAGCCGTGAAAAAATAGTTAAACTACCAAACGGCAGTATACAGAATATAGGCGTGGGTGAGTTTGTGGGTTCTCCGCTCACCGTTTATTATGATCTTCGTAAAATCGGCATCTGGCAGATAGCTGATTCGCAGGGCGTTAATACAGCAAAAAGTGCTTCTGACGGTGGTACGGTATATCTGCCGGTAAATGGACAAACTTCCCCCTTGCAATATCCTGGACAAATCCGGGTGCAGGACCTGAATGGCGATGGTAAGATTGATGCCAAGGACAATCAGATCCTGGGGTCTCCGCAGCCGAAATATACATTTGGGTTCACCAATCGTTTTAATTACAAAAACTTCGATCTGAGTATTGTTATTCAAGGCCGCATGAAGTTTATGACAACGGTTCCCTATGTTTCTTCGTCAAATTCAAACGTGTGGGGATGGCAGTTTCTGAATCTGGGACGCCACAATCAGCCGGTACTTGATTATTGGACCCCGACTAACCCTAATGGTGAATGGCCTATGCCCAACAACCAGTTCCAGAGCCAGTTTTACTCCACGCTGCAGTATTTCGACGGTTCTTTCATCCGTGCAAAAAGTATCAACTTGGGTTACACTATTCCAGCCAGTGTGCTAAAACGCCTGGGCGTGGCCTCATTACGTGTTTATGCGAATGTTACAAATCCGTTTATTATTTACGCGCCTATTCGCAATCATGGTTTTTCCGTACCTGATCCAGAGTCGATCAGCGGCATCGGGCCTGTGCCGGCGAATGCAAGCGGTAACGTAGGCGGTTTCGACGGAAACAATGCCAGTTCTTATCGTGGCGTAGGTATCAGCGCAGGAGAACAGACACGTGATTTTATTTTTGGTATCAATGCAAGATTTTAATTTAACTAAAGGAGTCATGAAAATTTTAAATAAAACAGGTATCGTCATAGCTGTCTTCGTGTTGTTTTTTTCGGGTGTAGGTTGTAAGAAGTTACTGGATGAAAAGCCGCGCGCATCCTTGTATCCGGATTACCTTGGTACACCTGGTGGCATCCCCGCAGGGATAACAGGAGTATACAATGATCTGAGGGGCGTTTTTTCGGGCGAGGGCGTTTACTGGTGGAATGGTACAGATGAGTCTATTTACGGTTCAAGTTCCACTTCTGGCGGGATTGCGTTTGATACCTATAACGGCATTAACTCGTCCAATACGATTTACTTCAATAACTTTTGGTCAGATATCAATACCTTAAACGGTGTGCTTAAATATTCGGAAACCACCACGCTTGCTCCCGAGCTCAAAGTACAATATGTGGCGCAGGCCAAATTTTTACGCGGGTGGATCTATTTTCACCTGGTTCAGGCCTATGGCGGAACAACCGCCACACAAAAAAGTGGTATTCCACTGCATACCACATTTATCACTGCGGCCAATACAAGTGATGCGCCAGCTCCGTTGGCAGATATTTACAATCTGATTATTAAAGACCTTACGGATGCAGCAGCAGCATTGCCGAATACGATCACTTCTTCAAATCCATTTTCCGCCGGCGGTATCGGTAAAACGGCCACCGCTGCAGTGGCAAAAGCTTACCTGGCTAAGGTGTATTTGACCAGGGGCTATCTCAACGAAGTGGCGCAGCCAGGCGATTATCAGAAAGCCGCAGATCTGACCAGTGATCTCATTGCCAACAAATCTGCTTATGGACTTGATCTGTTTCAGGATTACAACGATGAACACAAACCGGCTAATGACTATGGCAAGGAGAACATGTTCACTATTGATTACGGCATGACTGATCCGAGTTACTCTGGTTATACCCAACAGGGAAGTGGGGGTTATGGTTTGAACCAGTTACCCGTAGTATGGCGCTGGAATTATATCACGCAAGCCGGTGTTGACAATGGCTCCGGTATTGATGCTGTCCCGCAAAAAATTAATACCAACAAACAGCCAATGCAGCGTGATGTTTATAATGGCCGTCCCTATGTGCGTGTGGCGCCTAATGGACCATATGTTAATCAGGTTTTTTTGGATCAGGTGCATGATTGCCGTTGGGACGCTACTTTTCAAACTTTTTGGATTTGTAATCAAAAGGTGGCTGCCGGCGTAACCAGTACGGGCGGGTCTAAAGGCGCCCTTACACCCACGTCAAATTTTTCACAGTCCGCTTACAATATTCCTATTGATGGCGACACCGCTATATTGATGCCAGGAGCAGAGGTTACCATGGCCAGGAGGGATGCTTTTAAAGGTTTGATCGTCACCCCGAAACAATACAATAATAACGTGTTCCCAACCGTCAAGAAATTTGACGATCCGTTGCGTACCGGCATGAATGATTTTTCAAGCCGCCCCATCGTTCTAATGCGTTTTTCGGAAGTGTACCTCATGAACGCGGAGGCTAACTATATGCTGGGTAATGCTGATAAAGCTGCTGTGTCATTGAATGTCATTCGCCAGCGTGCCGCTTACCGCGTTCCTGCTGATGGAAATACGATTCCCCAGGGACAATTCAGGGTGACAGCTGCCACTCAGGGAACGGCCAACGCGGCGAATGTCGCCGCAATGGCATTGACACCGGCACAACAGGCGCAATTGTCCATTCCCAACAACCTAACGCCGGGTTCGCCGCCCTGTGGGATGGATCTGATCCTGGATGAGTATTCAAGAGAATTGTTTGGTGATCCGCGTCGTTGGTATGATCTGGTGAGGACCCGGCAGCTGGTTCGCCGTGTAAAAATGTACAATGCGAACGGCAGACCGAACGTTCAGGAATATCACATGCGGAGGCCGATACCGCAGAGTCTGATCGACGCGGTACTTACAGGGCCTAAGTATCCGCAAAACAATGGTTATTAAATCTTAAATTTACCCGTGATTAACTAAAACAGGCCGCCGGATATCCGGCGGCCTGTTTTAGTTAGGATTTTCATTTAAGGATTGGCGCCCCTGTTTGCCAATAATTAGCGGATAAAGTATCCGCTGTAGAGTAATAGAAGACGCGCGGTTAACCCCTACAATTGTAACTTCTTAGTATACCATGGCCTGAATCAAGGATAGATCATCTTGATTTTACCATCAGCAGTATGATATAATTTGGTCACTTTGATATTGCGTAGATAGGTTTTGCCAAATAACTCTGTATCATGGTAAAAAATATACCACTTGCCCTTGTAGGGAATAATAGATGGTGTGTAGTCCTGCCTTGTACGGGTTGCATGCAATTTCCAGGTAAATTCATGTCTGTGCGAGGCACGAGCCAGTGATAACGGTAAAAATACCTTGATCCGGGACTCCTTTCTGTTATAAATGATGATGTTTTCAGTACATATGTTTTAAGTGAATAGATTGTTTGTTATTGCGGTTACGAATACCGGCACGGCACGGGAAGTATTTAGTGGAAATAAATTATACGCCACTGAACACGGCGAAACCACCATCGACGTTAATAACGGTACCGGTAACAAATTTAGAGGCGTCGCTGAGCAGCCAGATCAAGGCTCCGCATAACTCGTCCGCATCCCCGAACCGATGATACGGCGTTTGTTTCAGCACCAGCTTACCTCGTTCTGTATAAGAGCCGTCCGGACGGGTAAGCAGGGTCCGGTTCTGTTCAGTGAGGAAAAAACCGGGTGCGATAGCGTTCATACGAAGTTTGTCACCATAACGGTTCGCCATTTCAACCGAAAACCACTTCGTATAGATATCAATTGCCGCCTAAGCCAAACTATACCCCAGGACTTTGGTAATCGCGCGCTGGGAGGCCATGGATGAGATATTTACAATGCTACCGCCTCCTGACCTGACCATGGCCTGGCCGAAGACCTGTGTAGGAAGCAGTGTGCCATGTAGATTGAGATCGATAACCTGTTTCAGACCTGCCATATCCAGATTGAACAAGTCATCTGCCGGTTGGACAGTGGCAGTTGGCATATTGCCACCTGCACCGTTAACCAGGCCATCTATACTGCCATAGGTTTCCATTAATTGCTGTCTCGCTCCAATCAGTTCCTCCGCCACGGTGACATCAGCAATTAATGCTGTTGCGCTCCCGCCGGCATCGGTTAATTCAGCTACCCGTTGCTCTGCGATCTGCCTGTTCGTTCCGTCCTAGAACGGCGACAGTGGCGCCTGCGGCGGCAATGCCTTTGATAAAAGCGTGACCAAGCACCCCTGTTCCGCCTGTAACTACAATAACCTTGCCTTCCAACGAAAACTCTTCAATATATTTCCTATTCATGATGTAGTGAAATTTTTAATTCTCATTAACTCCTAAAACTAGGGAATAGAACCGGAAGTTGCCCCGCCGTTTTCTTTATACTTTTAATACAAATGTTCATAGCCGAATAGTGTGAGGGGTTTTATAAGTCCGTGGATTCCTGTTGAAACCCAAAGGATTCGGCTTGAGGGTTGGGACATACAGGGATTCTCTTGCCCATTTGTTGATACTTGTACCACTTATGTACAAACTCGTCTGCCGGCGTTGTAAACCTCCAACTGATTGCCGTACTTTGAACAAGACCTCCCTGCATCAATAGTAGAACTATGACACGTGTTCCTGATTTGAAACAAACTTTCCGATGGTTCGGCCCGAACGATCCGGTAACTTTAAAAAAGATAGTCCAAACCGGAGCAACCGGGATAGTGACGGCTTTGCATGATATCCCGGCTGGTGAAATTTGGTCGGACCAAGCCATAGTGTACCGTAAAAGGATGATCGAAGAAGCCGGCTTGATATGGTCAGTTGCCGAGAGTGTAAACGTTCATGAATCCATAAAAACTGCCGGCCCGGAGCGCGATAGCTACATCGAAAAGTATATAAAAACATTGTCTAATCTTAGCCGGGCAGGTGTAAAAACCGTTTGCTATAATTTTATGCCAGTATTAGATTGGACGAGAACGTCGCTGGATTACCGGTTGCCCAATGGTGCAATAGCCCTGCGTTTTGATGCGATTGCACTGGCTGCGTTTGATCTTTTTATCCTTAGACGGGATAAGGCACAGCTGGGTTATACGGAAAGTCAGCTACATTCGGCTAAAATATATTATGATAATGCAGACAATTTTGAAAGAAACCGGCTAGCTAAAACTATCCTGGCAGGACTCCCCGGAACGGATGAGGTATTTTCACTGTCTGAATTCAAGTGCCAGCTGGATAATTATAAGGGTATCGGTCGTGCCGAACTGAAGCAGCATCTTTATTATTTTCTCCGTGCTGTTGTTCCAATAGCAGAAGCTTTGGGAATTAAAATGTGTATTCACCCGGACGATCCGCCCATATCTATTTTGGGTTTACCCCGGATCGCTTGTAATGAAACCGATCTGACCGAAATAGTGAATGCTTGTCATTCACCTGCAAATGGTTTTACACTTTGTACCGGGTCGCTCGGCGTGGATCCGCAGAACGATATCCCCGGCATCATTAAACGATTGGGTAAACATATACATTTCCTGCATTTACGAAATGTAAAGCGGGAGGCGGATGGCAGCTTCTATGAAGCGGATCATCTCGGGGGAAGTACAGATATGTATGATGTGATGAAAGCGGTTGTGGCGGAGCAGATACGCCGGTTTGTGGAGGGCCGAATTGACCTGGCAATTCCTATGCGCCCGGATCATGGACATAAACTGGCTGACGACGAACAATACGACACCTATCCGGGTTATGCTTTAATTGGTCGACTGAAGGGTTTGGCTGAGTTACGAGGCCTGGAACTTGGTATCAGAAGAAACTTACTTGCCGATTAAATCAACAGGACCCATAAAGCGGTTCCGGGAAATCGCCTTATGGGTTCATAATAGGTACTGACCCGGGATAGAATATGGTTCTGTCAACCCGAAGATGATTGATGCAGGCGTTTGTCCGAATTAGTTATGCGTTAATAGAGCGCTTGATCATTGCTTAAAGACTTTAGCTGGCGGTATGAAAGTACTCTCCGGAGGGCCGAGATAGCTGAACGGCAACGCTCCGGAACTGATCACGATTTTCTCCAGAACAATGGCCGGGGTAACCACCCAGATTTTTAAAGTATGAACTCCGGGCTGATCAATGTGGTGTGTGCTCTTGTAAATATTGATATTATCGGCTACCGCCATATTCCACAAATGACCATTCGCCTCCGCGTTAACGCTGATCACCTGTGGTTTTTCTTCATCTATGGAAACAGCATACTTCAGCGATTTATCCGCCGTAAAATCAATGGAGGGAGCGAGATAGGTCCTGACATCATAGTCTCCGGGAGTTTGTATATCGATCCGGTATTCCACGTGGGCGCTGTTATTGTCGGGCTTTTGGGTTTCGGCTATAACCGGCATAGGCGTAATGGCAGAAAGTGTTTTTCCATAATCTGGTAGTACTGTCCAACTCGCGCCGCCCTTAACCACATTCCGCTGGAAGTGGGCTGCTTCAATTGATATAAAATTGGAAGTTTGCTTAAAAGTGTTCGCCACGAAAGTCGCCTTAGCGGGTACGGGAACAGTTATTTCTGCATGGGTACCATCATCTGCTGATATTTTAATTATACCCTCCCGTACCTGCCCGGATAGTTTGTTCCTGTTCAGCATAACATAAATTCGTTGCTGATCGGTAACCGTACCAGTAAGGACGTCCAGCTCTAAAAATGGTGGTGCATCAATTTTGAACTTAACCGGCAGACTTCCACGGACGAATAACTCTAAAAATCGCGTATCTCCGGTTTCCCTGAGGCCAGTTAACCGGAGCGTTTTGTTAACCGGCCACGCAAGGCTGTCTCCCTCCATCGCAATGCCGAGTGCAGCGCTCTTTGCAGGTGTAACCTCTTTTAAATCAGGCATCAGATTGACTTTCGGCTCTTGCCAGGAAGTGTAGCCAATGTGGGTTTGATCCATCATATGATCCCATTTGCCCCCCGCCAATTCCTTATTGTAATAATAGGCTATTGCCGCATCGGTTTTAAAAAGAGATTTCGCCCGTTCCGCCATTTTATTGGCACTTAATCTTCCCTGTGCCGCATAAAAATGATTCAGCGCTACAGTGTAATAAAGATCATTAAGGTTAGCACAGGCCTTAACAGGATGTAAAACCAACTCGTAGAAAGCGTTTTTGGTATCAACCGGCATCATAGTGTAAAGAGAATCCGCGCGTCGTTCCAATGCGCGATAATTCGAAACCATCGTTTCAAACTCCCTGAAATTAAGCAGACTGTACGTCTTTTCATTCAGTAGTTCTGGTTTCCGGCGACCATTAAACTTACTGTATACCTGGATAATCGAAGCAGCCTGTCTGGCATATTTTTCTCCGAATTGCTGGCTTGCCCATTGTCTGGTATAATTTTCCAGATCACTTGCTGAAATAGCGGAGGGACGCCAGGCATAGTCCAGGAAAAACGAAATGGGAAATTCCATCGGCTTGAGGTCACCAACATTTACAACCCAAAGCTGCCGGGCATGATGAGCGTAAGCCAAATGCATTTGTTCCCATACCTTGGTGATTGGGTTGGTATTTAACCATTTATAATTCCTGGGTCCGCCCACATAATCAAAATGATAATAAATGCCGTATCCGCCTTTTCGGGGTTTTTCGCCGGCTGGGGGAAGTTTGCGGATATTGCCCCAGTTGTCATCACACAGCAAGAGCGTAACGTCATCAGGTACCCGCATGCCCTTATCATAATAATCCTGTACTTCCTTGTATAACGCCCAAAGCTGGGGAGTTTGCCCGGCGGGCTGATGTGTGACATCGGCAATGATCTGGCGCTGGTCAGCTACAATTTTCTCCAGGAGCGAGATATTAGTACCATCCTCCATCGCTTTGTCGCCGTCGCCGCGCATGCCGATCGTTACGACGGTTTCAGCCTTTCCCATATTTTCAATTCCTTTTCGCCAAAATGCCCGAAGCGTATCCCTGTTTTGAACATAGTTCCATTCTCCTCGCCCATAACGCTTCCACTCCTGTTGTGCCCGGTCCATGGGTTCATGATGGGAGGTACCCATGACGATCCCATACTCGTCGGCTGTTTTTCGGTTAAGCGGATCATCATCGTTGAACGCGTTGCCCCACATAGCAGGCCATAGGTAGTTTGCCCGCAGCCTTAACAGTAACTCGAACACATGTTTATATAGCTCATGGTTAACACCGCCAAATTTGGCTCTGGCCCAACTGGAAAATGCCGGTGCTTCATCATTGATAAAAATGCCTCTGTATTTTACTTCCGGCTCACCCAAGGAATGCCGGCCGGCAGATACAACCAGGGTGCTGGAATGTCTGACAGGAACGTCTGCCCACCAATACCATGGTGATACACCGATTTGCCTAGAGAGCTCATAAATTCCATAAATGGTTCCCCGTTTGTCGCTTCCAGCGATGACCAGCGCCTGGTCAACTCCCGGAAACGGCTTGTTAATGGTTTGCAATACAAAAGTCTCCCATCGTCCCATGATGTCCGCCACATTCAGCTTTTTGCTGGTGACCAGATCGTTGATCAATCGCGATTTACCAATCGTACCAATGATCACTATCCGTTTCCCAGTGGGTATTTTGCTGGATAGGGTTGGTGTAAGGCCGGTAACGGAAGTAAGGTCCCGCTGAAGATCAGCGGCAGCTCTCAACACACCCGGATAATCGTCAGTGGAGATGAAGAGCGGGGCAACGCTGTTGTTTCCGGCCAATGGAAATCCGCTGCGGCTTGATGCCCTGCTGACAAACGTCGAATCAGGAAAGGCAGCTTTTGCCTGCGAACAAATGCAGATACAGGTCGCGGCCAGTAATATCGCCTTAAAAAAAAGTTTGTTGAATGAAAGTATAGTCATATCCTTTTGCTGGTTTTTGCAAATAAGAATTGGCGGAACGAGTTGACGCGTATGCCCTTTCATGGCAATGCATTTCGTGCTTGGCCCATTCATTAGATTTCAGGCTAAAGTCTGTAACTTGTCTGTATTTCAGCAGGACGATTGAATATATAAATAGCAAAAATGTTTTAACTATCAGTTGTGTTGATTAATTGAAGGCGCACTTCGGCCATTAATGATTGACCGGAAAGCATAATAAACGTTAACATCTGGATCAACTTCATAGTTGGAATAGCGGTAATTTGAATTTTAAATAGCTAACCACAAGCCGATTTTGAGGCAGGATAACCGGTTAATAGCCGGGCCAGTCTTATGATCAGTAGCTTGCATGATATAAATGTCATGATTTTTGTTCAGTGGGTTTGGTCAATATTAGATATATTTATGTCAGAAATGTTTTTGCAAAACGTTAATTGATGTTGCCAATTGGCGCGTAATGCTTCATTAGCTACGGTCGACGGATAGTTCCATATTTGGCGGATTAATTTTAACGTCTTTACGATGCAAGGCGACATAGTCGGAGGGAAGCATTTTAAAGCCTAGTTTAAACTGCCGTGAAAAATAGCTGGGTGTTCCAAATCCGGTCATATAAGCGATTTGAGTAATATTCAGATCACTTTTAGCCAGCAATGATGCCGCACGCTCCAGCTTAACGGCACGAATATACTCAACAGGCGTTAAGCCGGTAAGGTCCAGTACTTTGTGATATAAAGCACCCCTGCTCATGCAGACATGCCGGCTGAGTTCTTCGACGGATAATTCCGGCGTCGCCAGTTTATCTTCGATATATTTTACGATATTATTGATCAGCTTGACATCCTGTGATGGAACTTCTATCTCGTTTCCGACTACTTGTATTTGGCGGGAATAGGTGTCTTTCAAAGAAAAATTGTAGGTTAAAAGGTTGCGGATCTTGGCGTTAAGTATGTCAAGATTAAACGGTTTGGTAAGGTAGTCGTTGGCCCCAATTTGAAGCCCCCGAAGCTGGTCTTCCTCTGCTGTCATTGCGGTCAGCATAATTACCCCGATATGGCTTGTTCGCCTGTCTGCTTTGATTTTTTTACAAAGCTCGATGCCATTCATCTCAGGCATATTGACGTCACTGATGATCAGGTGCGGATGAGCGGCGAGCGCTCGCTGCCAGCCTTCCTTGCCATTAGCGGCTTCAATGACGGCGTATTGTTCCAGTAATTTTTCTTTGAGGTATTCCCGAAGTTCTTCGTGATCTTCAATAAGCAAAATGAGAGGTTTGGGCAACGGGTTGTTCGTCGTTTGCTTTGAGGGCAAATTTGCTTGGCCTTCATTTTTCAGACCAGTGGTTTCCTGAATACTCTCGCGTTGAGTGGTCTCATTATATACAACAGGTATTTTTACTATAAATGTTGTTCCTTCCTGAGGTTTGCTTTGAACCTCTATCTCCCCGCGATGAAGGGCAACGAATTCTTTGACGATCGCTAGTCCTATACCGCTGCCTTGATTCAAAATGCTTGCCGCCGTGTTATGCTGGTAGAAGCTTTCAAATATTTTTTTCTGCTCCTCCAGAGGGATACCTATGCCGGTGTCAATAATGGTAATAATAAGAGTGTCACAACCGTCATTTAGCGCTTGAGCCAGATTGAGTGACAAGTTTACAGACCCGTCTTGTTTTGTGAATTTGAAGGCGTTAGAAAGCAGGTTAAAAATAATCCGTTCGATTTTGTCGTGATCGAATATGGCAGATAGGTGTTCCAATTCGGTATTAACAAAAAAATCGATCCGCTTTCTTTCTGAAAGGTCCTGGAATGACCCGGCCGCTTCTTTGATAAAAATGATAAAGTCACCAGGTGCCGCGTTCAGTTGAAGTTCTTGTTCTTCCATTTTTCGGAAGTCCAGCAATTGGTTAACCAGGTTCAGCAGCCGACGGGCATTGCGTTTAATGATATCAGTTTGACGCTGCAATTTTACATCTTTGACTGCTATCGAAAGTTCATCGGCAGGCGCCATAATGAGCGAAATGGGTGTTCGAAATTCATGGCTGAGATTGGTTAGAAATTTAATTTTTAACAGATCAAGTTCATGCAAGCGTTCAATCTCTCGTTTTTCGCGTTCTGCTTCCTGCCTGGAACTGGCTTTTTCCTGCTCCAATTCAAATCTTCGCTCAATTTTCTTAATGCCTCTGTGTCTGACAAATAAGAGTATAGAGAATGCAACTAAAACATAAAAGCAGTAAGCATAAACCGTGCGCCATAATGGGGGAAGAATAATGATTCGGATACACGTTGCTTTGTCGCTCCAAACCCCCTCATTGTTTGTAGCTCGAACATAGAAAGTATAGGTTCCAGGGCTAATATTGGTATAGTGAGCTGTTTTGGAATGGGATACGGCCATCCAGTCCTTATCAAACCCGACCAATTTATAGGAAAATTGATTTTGCTGAGGTGAGGTATAATTTAGCGCTACAAAACTGATTGAAAAATTCTGCCCGTAATCCAGTTTTATTTCCTTCGCAACCCCGATCGCTTCCTTAATAGGGGCGTCCTCACCGGGTACAACCGTAATGTTCGATACTTTGAAGTCTGATAACAATACGGAAGGGTGATTATCATTGGTTGGTAGGGATTGCGGGTTGAAGTAGTTAAATCCATCTTCACCGCCGAAATACAGTTCACCGGTTGATGCCCGGATTCCGGAACCATACTTAAATGGACTTTCTTGGACGCCATTGTAGTGGTTAAAATTCTTGAAAAGCTTTTTTACCGGGTCAAAACTGCTGATACCTTTGTTGGTGCTCAGCCAAAGTAAGCCTTTACTATCAGGTAATATTTTGTAAATTACACCATTATCCAGTCCTTCGCTCCCCGCGTAGTGTTTGAACCTATTTGCGCCATGGGAAAGTAAATTTAATCCGCCACCATCAGTCCCTACCCAGATATTTCCCTTTTGATCAATGTAGCTGCAATGGACATTATCATCTGAGAGATTACTGTTTGTACGATTAAATACGATGATAGAATCGCTTTTAACGTTCAGATAAGCCAGTCCAGTCCCGTTGGTACCGATCCACATGTTCCCATAGCGGTCTTCGTCAATGTCCCTTATGAACATGTTTACCGTTAGCTTTCTGTCATTCTCGACAATCGGATTTTTTATGTATCTTTTGAAATGCCCGGTTCGTGGGTCATAAATATTTACTCCGCCGCCGTTCGTGCCTATCCAAATCCATCCGCGGCTGTCTTCCCTGATGCAGAAAATTTCGTTATGATTGGGTTTGTCGATTCCTGGACCATTGAGGAACTGTTCATAAGTAAAGGTTTTTGTATTAATTTTAAAAAAACCATTCTGATAGGTGCCCATCCAAAGATTGCCCAAATGATCAATTTCGAGGCACATAACCGTAAGGTTGGGATTGGATGGATTGATTTTGCTGCGGATATTGATATGCTTAAACAGATCTGTTCTACGGTTAAAAAGATTTAGTCCCCCACCGTCGGTTCCGATGAAGTATTGATTCGGCCGTAACTCTGCGAATGACGTTACAATAGGCGCTGAAAGGCCTTGCGCATCAAACGGATCACTTTGTACATAGTGAAATAGTGCCAGATTGGGATCATACTTGCTTATACCGCCCTGGAAGCAGCCCAGCCACGCAATGCCCTGGTCATCGACATATACGCTCCGGACCGATTTGTTGACAAGACTAAAGTTGTTGCGGCGGTTTGGTACATAATTGATTGCCGTCTTCCGGTGAATATCCAGAATGCTAACGCCTCCCTCAGTACCTACCCACAAACGTCCGGCCTTATCGAGGGCAAGGTCATAAATTTTGTTATGGATGATCGAGCCCGGCGACGAGTCATGCAGAATTGCTTCAAAGCTTTGACTATCAGGTAATAAACGATTCAGTCCGTTCCCGGTGCCAAACCAAATCTGTCCCTCTCTGTCCTGTAAAATGCTCTGTATCTGGTTATCGCTCAAACTATGTAAATCCGCTGTATCGCGGCGGAAATGGCGGAAGGTATGCAGTTTCCAATTGTATAAAAAAAGGCCGTTATTTGTACCGATCCACATTCTTTTTTGACGATCTTCAAATATCTTCAGTATTGCCCTGGAGTTGATACTGCTTTTAGGATCGATAGTCAGGGAAGTGATTTTTCCGGTGGAGGGATCAATTATTTTGAGTCCCCAATAATATCCGATCCAGATATGGCCAAAATGATCTTCGCCAATTGCGCTTATGGAAATATTGTTAACAGAGGGCCACAGGCCATTTCCATTGAACCGCACAAAATTATCTGTTTTGCGGTTGTAATAAGCAATGCCGCCGCCGCTCGTTCCCACCCATATCCGGCCTTTGCTATCTTCAAGGCAAGAAGTAATCTCATTTCCTGGTATACTTTCCGGCTTTGTGCTGTCATGGTTATAAACCGTGACATTGCTTCCGTCAAACTTATCCAGTCCGTCGGAAGTTCCAAACCATAACAGGCCGGACTTGTCTTTTAAAATTGTGTACACGGTGTTGGAAGATAGCCCGTTTTTTGTGGTTAGGGAAGTAAAATTGAGATCATACTGCGCAAGCGCAGAAGAAGATGTACAGGCCGAAAAAAAACAAATCAGCAATAACCGCCGATAGCCGTTCAAATTTATTGATATCATCACCTTTATGTCCTTATTGGTTTTCGTAGCCGTCCGGTTAAAATATCGTAGTAAACGATGTAGAACCCGTTTTGAAAGGCTGCCCTAATTGGTAAATTAACAACTGATATCTAAAGCACGCATATCATTACGGATATACCCTGACCTTCTCACAAGATATCTTTTTAAAGCAACTTACGAAGTTATAACTGAAAATACAATCGATTGCATAAATTATTTGAAAAATAATTTTCCTAAGTTAATAATAGTTACCATATGGCAGTTCTGTCATGGTTCATGGTAAATGAAGGGCCAATCAATTGCGATTGATTGGGACAAGCTGATATCCCAACTGAATCTTCTAATCGTTTTGCTAAACATTTGTGCTATTAATATATTCAAACCTCTTTCTCTGATCCATCAGCTACAGGTAGATTTGGTTTAGAAAACCAATTGAGCCGAATCGCTATACCTTTTGCCTGTCCATTATAATCCGCGAATGATAAGGGACTGATTCGTAACAGTTGAGACCCTTAAGGTCGGATAAGTAAAACCAATTAAATATTGTTTATGAAAAAAAATTTACTCATTTGCTTAATAGGTGCGCTCTCCCTGATTTGCAATACCTACACATTGGCGCAAACACAAATAGTTTACGATTTCGATGCAGGCCATGGCCTGGGCGATATAAGCCAGGCTTCCGGATCGCTCGAGATATCTACACTCGTTAATGCTAATGATAATGGTGTGGCCAATACGACGCAATTACTGCATCCCCTGAGTGTTGGGACACTCAATCAAACCGGAGTGTCTGATCTGACTTCGTTTGTAACTAGCACTGATTACGCCATAAGTTGGAAAGAGTATATTACCCAGGGTGCTACGACATACAAAAAAGGATTTCTATTGCGCGGAAGCGGTACCGGCGGATACGCCACAGGCATAAAAAAGGGTTATTACTTCATGGTGCAGAATAATGGCACTACAGGATCGGTATCCTTTCGGATTTTAAACTCATCCGCTTCTACTGCCCTTGCTGAACTAAAGAACGTTTCTTTAACGATACCGGGGTTTGCGGTAAATAAAGCCTGCTGGTTTCGCGCTTCCATAAGCGGTAATGTACTGACGTTTGCTTATTCTATGGATGGAACGAATTTTACAACAGGTGCGATCTATACCGATGCCGCAAATCTTTACTCATCAGGCGCTACGCAGCTCGTTTATGGAATTGCCAGCCCAGTTGGTCAATATTATTACGACGACATTGCCTTTAAAGCGTCGGTGAAGGCAAGCTCTACAATAACCGTGACTGGCGCATCAAACTACCTCTACAATGGTTCAGCTCAAGGCCCGCAGACGGCAAATGTTACGGGGTCAACAGGAACCGTCAGCTATAGTTACAGTGGTACCGGCACCACTTCCTACGGCCCGTCCGTTTACCGGCCGGTTGTTGCAGGGACCTATCAGGTAATCGCGACGGTTAACGCTGATGATAACTATCAAACCGCAGTTTCCGCCCCGTTTCCTTTTTCCATTAGCTCTAATCCCAGTTTTCCCGTGGCTGCAATGAGAAGATCACTGTCTCCCACAAGACCGATGTATCTTCTGCATGCCGATGTCTGGGCCCATCAACCACAACAGGTCATCGATCTTATCCCTGCGGATATGAGGGCTAATGTTGTTATAAATATTTCTTTGTCTACCTCTATACTCGGGAACAATGGTTATAATTGTGCAGAGTCCTGGTTAAATACCTGCGCCCAAAACGGCATCTGGGCGATGGTTCAGGTAAGCAGCGGTATTCAAAATGCATTTGCGGCCGACACTGCGCTAACTTTGTATGAGTCGCTGTATAAAAAATACCCGAATTTTATTGGTTATAATTTTGCTGAACAGGCATGGGGTTTCGATGCTAATACATTTCAGTCCAGGTTAAACCTTTTTGTGAACCTCCTGGCAATGGGTCAGAAATATGGAGGTTATCTGTACATAAACGACAATTTTTCCGTTTCCAACGCTAGTTTTAATACGGTCGCCAAATTAAAAACGAGCACCGAATTTGCCAATGCCACCAAAGTCTATAAAGATCATATGATTTACGGTGACAAGTTCACCCATTCCTATGGGTATTATGACAATGAAAGCGGAGCCCTGGGTGCATTTTTATCAGGCCATGCCGGAAATTATGCCATCCGGTATGATCAATATTCCTGGCCATTCTCCGGAAGGGGACAGGTTTTCGGGCCAGAAGTGGTCGGCGGGCAAAATACCGACGGTAACCGGGGGCTTTTCGCATGCCCTGAAGCAGTGATGGGGGTACCTATTGTCGAACACCTGATGCTGACAGGCGCGACTGTGATAGATGGCCCCGAAGTCCCATGGATGACTACCGTCATCGGCAATTACCGTCTTCCGGCGTTCAATAACATGCTGGCAGATGTCTTCAGAAAAGTGTTGGACGGGACTATCCGGATACCAGGGGTGGATGAAGTGGCTGGCAGAACAAAAATAGCGTTTGTTAACGATGTGGATTATAATACTACCGATTCACTTTTCGCTGGCTTATACGCGATGGATGGTGCGTTAAAGAATAACAGAACCTGGTTTAAAAAAAGTGGTCGTTATGCCTCGATCCCGGAATTGTATTCTTCCGCTTCTTATGAGACTTCTTTGCTGTCCGGTGCAGCGTTGGTAAAGAAGTCGGAATACAAGACACGATGGACAAATGAGGTTAACAAGATCAATGAATTTAACAGTCTTTATCCAACAGAATCCAATGGTGACATGTTTGTTGCCAGAATGAACAATAGCTTGTATACCTACAATCCATACATCAATACTGACAAGTCGGCTATGGCATCTATTCCGTTCAAATACAATACCTGCGACAGTGTAGTACTTTCCTACCCGGCACACACACTTGGTGTGATCAATGAATCCAACAACAAGTTGAAAATTTATCTGAACAATTACCGTACGGATAAAAATCAGTTATGGTCACAATACCCGAACGATTTTACTTGGGGGGTATTGCAAAATACCATACTTCCCGCATTTGCAGTAAGTCCCTGGGACGGAACTTTGCGGACCAGCGTCATCAAGATTTATGGTGCCACTCTGCAACCGGGTTTTATTATAACTGAAAGGGGCAGCCATCAGTCAAGTACGGCAAATGCTGTCTGGACAAACGGAGTTTATACATTGACGGTCACCCATAACGGACCGGTTGATATCACGGTAGACTGTGCTGGTGCGGCGACGGGGAGACTGACCGCACCTCTACCGGTGACCATGGACCCGCTTGCTGCGGCTGATCCATACACCGGCGACAAAGAGTACGAAGCAGAGGGTGGTATCATCATTGCGGAAGCAAGCACCGCCAAGAGTTCAAAAGGTTATCACGGAACGGGATATGTTACATTTTCAAGCAGCAGCACAGCAGGATCTGCAGTTGGGTTTAAAGTGTTCAATATCCCTGCCGACACGACTTATCAACTGCAAACCAGGTATACAGCGGCAAAGGGGAATGTGACTAAGCTCGACCTTTTTGTGAACGGTGCGAAGATACGAACGCCGGTATTCGCCGCTACGGCAACAGACAGCACGTGGACCGTCTTTACGCAAAATGTGAAACTGAAAGCAGGGATCGATACGATAATGTTCAAAGCCAACGCCGCAGGTGCAAACATCAACATGGATAAAATAATCTTGACCAAACAGGTATTGCCCTTTTCGTTCGTCTCCGTTAATGCGGTCCAAAAAAATAACTCCCAGATTCAGGTTGACTGGAGGGTGGCAGCTGAAGAGAATTTACTGGAGTACGAATTGCAAAAAAGTACAGACGGCGTAAATTTCAGTACAATTTATACAGTTAATGCTAATAACACAGAGGATAGTTATTATGTTCACCTTGATACGCTGTCTGCTAACCTCACCTATTATAAGGTAAAAGCCACTGATCAAAAAGGAGTTATTACTTACAGTGCCGTTGCAAAAGTATCGAAGAAAGCCGCCGTCGTGGTACAGGCAGAATCTGGAAAGCTGGGGACCGACTGGTCTGTAGTTACATCAGATGTGAGCTATATTACTTCAAAAACAGACCTTTTAAATTCAGCATATCCTGGAGACAGTTCAAAGGTGGCAACCTATCAGGTAACTTTTGATAAGCCCGGCAGTTATGACCTGTATGCGAAAATTTGGGTGGGAACCGGTGCTGCCAATGACGATAGTTTCTATTACGGACAATCCTTTGGTATAAAAAATCCATTTGCGGATAATTCCGACTGGATAACAGCTAACAATTTGGCCGGTAAAGGTTATATAGCACAGGGAGACACAGTTAAGGCGGATGGAACAGCCGGTAATAGTACCTGGAAATGGATCAACCTTTCCGGATTCAACGGCGGAGATACACCGGTGACATTTACTGTTCAGCAAAATGCATTAACGCAAACCTTTCAAATTGGTAGCAGGGAAAACGGTTTGCAGATAGATAAGTTTGTGTTTGGTGCATCAGATCAGCGTTTTACTGTTTTAGAGCTGGATAGCCTGGCTGGATCCAACTGGCCGCCGATCATCAAAAGCGGACAAATTTTCACTGTTAGCGAAGGTGCAGATTCCTCCCTGGCCATCGGAAAGGTGATCGCTTCTGATCCGGATGCCGGGACCGTGCTTGGTAATTGGAAGATCACAGGCGGTACCGGTGCTGCACTGTTCGGCATCAATACGCTTGGTGTCATCAAAGTCTTACCGGCTTCCCAGATCGACTTTGAACATGTAAGTTCTTATACATTAAAGCTAAGGGTAAACGATGGCGCTAATTGGAGTGAGGAACAAAGCATCACGATCAATTTGATCCGTGCGAAAAAGGCACAAACAATTACGTTTGAACCGATACCGGCGAAATTACTTGGCGACACTGACTTTACTATCGCAGCTACTTCAACATCTAATTTACCCATCGCCGTCACAAGTTCGAATGAATTGGTAGCTACAGTGGTGAGCAATCAAATTCATATCGTTGGTGTTGGTCAGTCTGTAATTACCGCCTCGCAACCCGGCGACAGCACATACCTGGCGGCTGACGGTATTGGACAAAACCTCGCGGTTAGTCCGGTAGATCTTGCTGTTCAGTATGTCAATAAAGACAACAGTACTTCTGATAACACTGTTCGGCCTGAAATACAGATCCTTAATAACGGTAACAATGCTATCAATTATAATGAAATCACCCTACGTTATTGGTTAACACCTGAAAATTATGCGGGCATTAATACCTGGATAGATTATGCCCAGATTGGAAGCAGCAATGTTAATCTGCTATACAAACCCTTATCGTCTCCTAAAACCGGTGCTTTAGGTTATCTGGAATACAGCTTTAAACCTTCTGCAGGTTTACTGTCGCCAAAAGCCCAATCAGGCCCGATCAGATCAAGGGCAGCAAATATCGATTGGTCGAACCTGGATGAGACGGACGACTATTCCTATTTAAAAACCAGTTCGCCGGTCACTAATAACCATATCACAATTTATCGTAATGGCGTTCTGATCTGGGGAATTGAACCGGCTGCTGCGACACAGAATCTTCAGCTTACAGCATCAATACTGACCGTTAACACAGCGGCAATAACGAATGCCATCAGTAATTATATTAAGATTAGCAACATCGGGAATATACCTGTTGATTATGGTGACTTGTCTTTCCGATATTGGTTTACGAATGACGGTAATACATCATTGAACTACTGGCTTGATTATGCCAAACTTGGTAATGGTAATTTAAGCGGGGCATTTTCCCTTCTGAGCCCGGTTAAAAATATGGCTGATACTTATCTTGAAGTTAAATTTAACAGCAATGCAGGACAATTATACCCACTAAGTTCGACTGGAAATATACAGCATAGGATTTCTAAAGGCAATTGGTCAAACTTTGTCCAAAGCAATGATTATTCCTTTTCCGGTTCTTCCGCCTTCGTACTGAGTAACAAAATAACCATTTACTACAAGGGAGCAATCATTTTTGGCAATGAACCCGATTTGGCAAGTTATGATAGCAATTTAATGACAAGCCACAATTCCAATTCAATTTCAACACACCGGTTAAGCGATAAAAAGATTGAAACCAATATGATTTATCCCAATCCCGTTGCCGGTGCGTCCTTTAACGTAAAGACAACCGCTGATCTGCACGATCAGCTGATCAACGTCAGAATATTCGATATGAAAACCGGTAGTGTCATTCTGAACAGGAGGTTTCAAAACTCTTCTGACGGTATTCTGAGAGTCGATTTAAATTCAGCGCCCCAAAAAGGGGTATACTCGGTACAACTTAATAGCCTGCCGATGATCAAAATGATTGTTGATCATTAATAACAGTATTTAAAATATCAAGGTTTTTAGAAATACATAGCCTTGATATCTGCGTACCAGGAGATGGAACAGGAACAATGCGATCATGCGGTACTTACAACGATGGTTTAACGTGCTGGAATTGCCGGCAATATAACTATGGTCGAAAATAATTGATGAGAACCGATTTGGAATTTAAGGTATACTGTCAAATATTCCTCAAACGGTAGATTTACAGCTGGCTTTCCGATTAAATGTTTGGATAATAATTAAATGGAAACCGAATGACTAAGCCTGATTCGGTAACACAGATACAAGCCTCATCCTACGGGGCTTTTACCCTGATGTGGCAAGAATTATGTCGGCGCTAAGTCGAACAGTGCCGAATTCTTTATTAAAAAGTCAAAAGCTAATATTGATAAACAGCAAACCATGTCAGACGCAGCATTTGAAGCAAGCCTTCGGGGAAAGTAAGTTGGCAGATAAAAAGCTGAAAGAATTAAAAGGAAAAACCCAAACGCCAGCAAAAACAAAAAAGCAAAAAACAAGAGTACCAGCAAGCATTTAAAGAGCCGTTTCTTTTGGGGGCCCTGTGCGGGCCAGGCCGGGTCAAGTCAATTCCGGCAAGTAATTTTGGTCTGCAGCAAATAGTATAACGATACCAGGATATAAGAATCAAAAAATAAAAACTATTTATAGATAATTAGAGTATGAGAAGGCTTGAAAATCGGTCTTATATTGATATTGAATAATTATAATTAATATGTCTTTTGCCACGAACCGACGTGTGTTTTTGAAAAATGGAAGCCTTGCCTTCGTTGGATTGGCTGCTTTTCGCTCATTTGGAGCTTATGGTTTTAATGACAACGGGGTGCATCCTATCCCCGCTAATGAGTCGTTGTTGTTGGCTCAATCAGAGCGCATTCTTTTTGATTCAGCATGCCTGACTATCGATGGAAAAGACACCTTTATCTACAGCGGCGCATTTCATTATTTCCGCTGTCCAAAAGAACTCTGGCGCGATCGTTTTGAAAAAATTAAAGAAGCCGATTTTAATACGGTCGAAACCTATATCCCGTGGAACTGGCACGAGCGATCAATGCCGGACTCTCCGGATGATTTTTCGAAAATCGATAAGTTACAAGACCTTGACGAATGGCTAACGATGGCCGAGGAATTCGGCTTCAATATCATTGTCAGGCCTGGCCCTTACATTTGTGCTGAATGGGATAACGGCGGCTTACCTTTATGGCTTAGTGCGTTGAAGACGCCAACTAAACCCCTGCACAAGGATGGCTGGATGCGTTCAGACGATCCGGTTTTTTTGACATGGACAAAACATTGGTTTGATGCGGTATGCCCAATTATCGCGAAACATCAGATCACGCGGAAGGAGCCGGGCAAGCCGGGTGTTTTATTACTGCAACTGGAAAATGAATATGACTCTGCAAAGTATACTGACGATATAAAAATCAATCAGATCAAGGCGCTTGCACGCTTTGCACGAGCCGGGGGCATTGACGTTCCGTTCATTACCTGTTGGACAAAACAGGTTCGTGATTCTAAGGATCCAGTGCTGCGGCAGGTCTTTGATAGTTGCAATTTCTATCCGCGTTGGAACGTTTCAAGGGAACTTGGAACGCAGATTTTAAAATTACGGCAGGAGCAGCCGGGAGCTCCCCTTGCCACAACCGAATTACAAGGCGGCTGGCTTTCTGTGGTGGGTGGTAAATTGAGCGACCAACAGGATGGGCTCACTGCCGCGCAAATCCAAAACATTACCCTTTATGCCTGGCAGATGGGCGAGACGATCACCAATTATTACATGTTGTTTGGAGGTACCAATTTTGATGACTGGGGCGGATACAATATTACCACCACATACGACTATGATGCGCCAATCCGAGAACACGGTGGTATTGATGTGCGTTACCAGAGTGTTCGGTCGCTTGGTCAGATGATCCGCGAACATGGAGGCAAACTTGTGCGCGCTCAATTGGTAGAGATTGACACAAAAACGACCACCAATGACGTGGTGATCTCGGAGCGTCGAGCCTTCGATGGTAGCCGTTATTTCTTTATTCGGACCGACGATTATCATACCCGGCGTGCCGGACTGGCACGGGTGAAAGAGAAAGATGGCACGGAATTTTCATTCGAATACGACCTTGAAGCGTTTGGTTCAGTCGTATTTTACCTTCCTCCCGGTGAGACCGATACCCGCAAAGGTCAATGGCTGCCAAAGACCGCGCCGGTTATCAAACGTCCAACCGATCTTCCTTCAACGGTGGAGATCGATAAACTGGAACAACTTAGCGATCCGTTGCCATTTGTCTGGACACCGCTCCAATCCAATGAGTTGATTGAAGCACACGCTGTGTTTGGTAGTCACTTTGTATATTATCGGATTACCGCTAATTCCGGAGCGACTATTGATATTGAAGTACAACCAAAAGACGGGATTATTGGAAGTGCTGGTGGAAAAATGCTACCTGTGGCTGTCAGCGAAGACCATAAATATTTTACTTTCACACTGCCTCCGGATGCGAAGGAATTGATTGTGCTTCATGATAAACGTGGCCACCGCAATGGTCCGAAAGGGATGGAAACGGGCGGTACATACGGCCTTCTTTCAGTCAAAGGGGCAAATGAAAGCGTGCCACTTCAATTTGCTCAAGGTGGATCGCTTGGCAAAGAACATGCGGTTGGCGAAGCCCTTTCAGACGCGAAAACGGAAATTGCCCATGGTTGGAAGAAGGTGACAATAAAACAAAGTTCCGCGCCGGCCACCCATGCACTCCTGACCTGGTATCGGATGCAGTTCGAATTGCCATCGCCAAAGCCGGGTGTATGGGTGCCCTGGCATTTGCATCTGGAGGCTACCGGAAATGGCTTTATTTACGTTAACGGGCAATGCCTGGGCCGTTACTGGCAGGTTGGACCTCAGCGTGATTTCTACATACCCGAAACCTGGCTACATTTTGGTGCGGGTAAGATCAACACGATCGCCTTGAGTCTGCGACCGGTCAACGAAGAGTTGTGCGTGCAGGATGTCCGGGTTGTTCCGGACAATGCCTTTGCCGAGTTTCGCTAAACAAGCCATACCAATATTAAAAGCAGGAAGTTGGATGTTAAGCTTAACTCTTGGCTTATATCTTTAAATTTTAACAGAAACACGGAAAGCAGGCGTTTCCTGAAATAAGGATGTTACCTTCAATTTACAAGGCATTAGCCTTCATTTGCCTGTAAAAAAAGTTCCTGTCAAAGAGATGACAGGAACTGGTAAATGGGTTTCGACTGATGATCAATCCTGACTCATCAGTTTATTATAACAAGGATATGTTATTCAGGTGTTTCCCAAAGCGATAGGTCAGCATCACTTCATGAACAGCATTGTTAACTCCGCCCAGGTTATTTCCGGTTGTACCAAATTGGTAGCTATAACCGATACGGACGTTACTGGAATTGATACTAATGATCCCGGACATATGTTTGTCTGTGCGGTAGTCGGCACCTAGACCGATGATGTTCTTCACATACAAAGTCGTTGAAAAATCGGCAATCAGGGGTTCGTTTTTGGTATAATATGCCAAAAATGCCGGCTTAAATTTGAAATCAGATCCATTGTCGATCAGATAGGCTGCAGAAAAATTGAAATGGCTGTTGAAATAGATGTTATCTTCCAAAGATCCTCCGCCTAAGGCTGCTACGGTAAGTTCCGGAAGTGCAAATCCTACATAATAATTTGTTGCATATAGCATGACTGAAAAGCCGACATTAGGCCGCGTTTGGTGAACATCATTACGGAACGACGGATCGGACGTGGTGAGTGTTGAATAATTGGCCACATACTGCCTGACTCCGGCGTTTAAAGAAACCCCAAGGAAGCTTTCGTTGCCCAGCCGGACGCCTTTCGCTATAAAGAAATTGGCTTCAGACACCCGCTCAATAGCGAACTGGTCATTCAGAATGGTTAGTCCGGCCGCTCCGTTCATGCTTTCCAGGGGGATGGCTGTATTAAACATGAATGTTTTGGGGGCGCCTTCTATCCCCGTCCATTGGCTGCGGTAAAGCCCCGTTATGGAACCATTTTTGTCCAGCAGGGAATAGGCCTGGTTTAGCGGAAGCGGGTTATTCATATACTGGCTGTAAGTGAACGAGTTTTGTCCGCTGGCGGTAAATACGTGGGCTAATAGAAAATAACCAACGGCAACCCATAGGCGGCCGTTGGTTTGAATAGATTTTGAAATATTGCTCATCCTTCTTTCCTTATAATTAATCGTTATATTTCAGTAGAAAATATCCGGTTTTCCTGACCTTTTTACCTGAGTTATCTACATATTCGAGCAAGTACAAGTAAGTCCCGGCGGCAATCAGCTGACCACCGGTACTGCGCCCGTTGAAGACTTTATCAACGTTGTTATAGTTCCTGATTTCTGCCATCAATGACCCGGTACGATTGACAACGGTGAGCTTGTTATTGGGAAAACTGGTTATCCCTTCAATAATCAGAAAATCGTTAATGCCGTCTCCGTTAGGCGATACCGCCTTGGCGATAGAGATTTCAGGGATAACATTATTGGGGTTATCGCTTACCCCCGTCATCTTGCTGTGGAAAGCCGCCGTACTCAAAACAGATCCAGAAGGCTCAGTGCCGTAAATAAGCTGATTTTGATAGTAAACGCAGATATGCGGGTTTTCTCTGCTGGTGCCTGACTGGTAGGAGTAGTCGTTTGTTTGGGTAAACGCTGACCAGTCGGTCTTGGCGATCCTGTATTGGATATTTCCGGTGGTGCTTAATGGATATAATTTACCAGCGGAGGAATCTACGCTGAGCTGGAAATAGGTATCGGCCATCGTGTCTGCTGGCAAGAAGGGGCCGATCTGGCCGTTAATTTTAGATATGCCGATCTTTGCGTAATCGATCCAGTAATTTAACGGCTTAGAACCGTCATTCGTAAAGAAATAACGAATACTCAGATCTTTGTAATTGAGTGGAACATTTCCCTGGTTATCGATACTGAGGTAAATACTTATGGTATTTCCTGATGACGTTTTATTCTCGGTGTAAACCTTAACCTGGCGGTTTTTATCAACTAAGACAGGCTCGGTACCCCAGATAAGCACACCGTTGCGATAAAGCGTGATGTTGGGGTTATCCGCATAAACGGCAGAACCTTGACGGTACGAGTAATCATTCGCTTCTGACAAATTTGACCAGTCACTATTACCGAAACGGGATTGGATGGCACCGGATGTGCTCCCAGGATTTAAGTTGCCGGTTGTGGCCGCAAAAGCATATTCGACGTAGCCAAATGCGTTACTACGCGGATTTGGTAATGGTATGTACGTTGCGGTGATATTGCCTGTACCTAATTGTGCGTAGTCAATATAGGTATTTATGCCGGCGTAGTTTTCGGCTGTAAACCAATATCGTGCGGTCAACTCGCTATACTTAACGGCGACTGAATCCTGATTGGATATTTTAAGATAGGGCTTGATTAAATTATTGGTTAGCTGGCCATTATCGCCGTCTAAGGATTGCATATGGATATTATATGGTAAAACGGTGAAATTCTGACTTTGTGCCGCCGCTGAATACTGGGTATTACCGTTCTGACCGGCAGTTATTATACTAGTACCCGGTCCGAGGATATGCAATTTATTATTAAGGATTATTGCTACATCGGTGTTGGAACTGCTGTAGTTGATCTGCAGTCCCGAACTTGCAGAACCGTTAAGTAATAGATCAGGATCACCAGGCCTTCCGGCGGGCAGGGCAGTAAAGCTGATGGTTTGTTCCAACTTATGAATCGTCACATTTTGACTCAGGGGAGGAGCCGCCGTGTAAATCGCGTTTCCGGTCTGCGATGCCGTGACGGTCGCCCTCCCTGCTCCTGCAATATGTAAATTATTGTTGATCACCCTTACCACAGAGGTATCGGAACTGGCGTAACTAACTGCCAGCCCCGAGCTGGATATCGCGCCGGCGGAAAAATCGGTGTCGGACAGTATTTTATCGGGGATAGCAGCGAAGGTGATGGTTTGGGATGCTTTTTGTACCGTCAGTGGTTGGTTCAGCGATGTGGCCGCTTTGTAACTGGTATTCCCTGGTTGTGATGCATTTATAACCGTTGTGCCAGCTGACTTTACATGAACCTTGCCATTGAGAATGACTGCAACCGTTGTATCGGAGCTGGTAAAACTTAGCGGTAAACCCGAGGTTGTTGTAGCCACCGGAACAAAATCAGCATCAGTAAGCACTTTTACAGGCATTGCTGCAAAACTAATCGCTTGGTCACCTAACATATCTGCTGTTATTTCAGAGCTGTTCAGCGCCCGCCCGTAAATTTTGAAGTTATCGATGGAACCTTTGAACATCGGGTCAGAAAACTGTGATTTCCCCAGGTAATTCAACGAGGTATTGCTGAGCGCAGACGGTTTGATCGTAATGTTCGTCGATGAAGCTACCGAAGTGCCGTTCAAATATAAGGTTGTCGTATTCCCTGCCCGGGTCACCGCCAGATAAGTCCAGGTATTTAAGGGAAAGGTATAGTTATAGCTTAGGCTTTGTTCTGCAGCTGAACCGTTCTTGGTACCATACCGAATAATGGACTTACCACTGGAAACACCAGCCTGTACGGTAAGAAACATATATTGCGTAGTGCTTGCCCCAAAATCAAACACGCGCATCCAGGTGCTGATTGCATCCATTCTGACCCATGCGCTGATCGTAAAATCATTAAGGTTGCTGAATATCCCGGCCGGCAGCGTCGCATAGGCAGTTGCCGATCCATTCAATAGCAGCGACTGTCCATATTTACCTGCCGAGCGGCTTGCAGCGACAGCCAGTACAGCGTGATTAGCCCCCCAGGCATCAATACCCTTCAAACCCCCGGTTTCATCAACCTGATAAAATTCCTGCTGTCCTAAATTAGGTTTGGCTACAATTTCAAGGCTGTTGTCACTTTCGCCGGTGCTGTCAACTGAGGTGACTACGTAAAAATAAGTGTTACCGTTCGTTACATTACTGTCGGTATAGGTCGGACTGCCCGTTGTGCCAATGGTGGTGTAAGGGCCGCCGGATACCGAGGCGCGCTTCAAATTATAGCTGAACCCATTGATAGGCTGCCATTCCAGAATGTTTTTGGCATCGCCCGCTGCAACTATCAGAGAACCGACTGTTCTGCTTTGCACATTTAAAACCAATGTGGCCGTACCGGTAGTATTGCCGTTCCCCGCCGTCAGCATAACATTGAAAACACCCGTTACACTTGGCGTGCCGGAGATTTTGCCGGATAATGAGTCTATCCGAAGACCTGCCGGCAGTCCGCTGGCCGAGAAATAGTTTGGCGACTTAATTCCGGTCACCGTATAGGTCATCGGCCGGCCTACAAGTACAGTATCAATTAATGCGCTGGTAATGGTTACTCCCAGGGTTCGGTCATCAAGCAGTACTACATCATTGCCTGTACCTCCTTTATAGGTGATGCGGAAGTTATACGCCCCGCCATTGACAAGGCCCATTTCCGGAAGATTCTTGAAAGTACCGGATATGGGGTTGCTGCCAGTGTTATCAATTATGGTAAAAGAAGTACCTGAAGGCAATGTTCCTGCTATTGGCGTTATTGCTAATGCAGGATGGTTAACCAGGTTGGCTGAGGTAACAATAACCCTGTCGCCTGTAATGGCTCCATAATCAAGTTCTAAGGTATAAGTCGCATCCGAATTCATTATAAGTGCTCCAACACTTAAAGTACCGACCTTTAAAAACCCGGGTTCTAATATTGTACCCGCACCTGACCCGGTTCCCAGAGTGGCCGAGGACTGACTTACGCCGAAGCCTCCCAGTGAACCTGCTTCTATTATTACCGGGCTGCTAAAAACGCCATTACTTGGATTGTTATTTATCAATAACTTTCCTCCTTTTACAGTGGTAGTTCCTCCATAAGCCTGATTACCCCACATTTCTAAAACTCCTGTACCTATCTTTACAACGGTTAAGCCACTGCCATTTGCGTTAATGGTTCCGCCATAACTGGAATAAGTATTAAGGGCGCCTATACTGATAACAGGTGCACCACCTGCATCGGCACGGATATAACCACGACCGTTAAGCGCACCAAAGTTTAGCGTTCCATTTGAAAAACCGATACCTTGACAATCAACGGCATTCGCATCTAATAACCAGGTTGCATTTGCACTTCCTGATTCAGGAACTCCAAAACGTATTCTCTGCCTGCCACTTCTCAGCTTTGAAATAAAAGTACCCGCAAATTGGCTATTGTCGCCCAGGAGATTAAGGCCGGCATAATCGTTTCCGTCATGCTGCAGCGTACCAGAGCCTAACAGCTTTCCGTAAAGAGTTATTGAATTAACATCTTCATACATATAACTCGTTCCGGGCAATACTTGTATGTCGTTATACAATAAAAGATCGGCACCGGCTGTAGCTTGCAGCGCTCCCCCGCTCATTTGAATTTTACCGGTGCCTAAAGGTCCCGCTGTTGGATTGCTCGCCGTTCCCGTTCCTAGGCCAGCCGCCGCAAGTGTACCGCCAACAATAATGGTATTTCCGGTATAGCTATTATTGCCTCCTCTAACATATAATGCAGCCGCCCCGGATTTCATTAAAGATCCCGAGCCGCTTATCCCGCCGTTCAGAACAACATCACCTTTGGTATTCACATTTAGCTGATCAGTTAACTGTATGGGTGTGCTTAAGGTCTGAGTTTTTGTTGAGTTGTTAACCAGGTCATTTTTCAATGTCAGGGCATTACCGGAAATGGTATTATTTGCATTGGCGTCTGGGCTAAACTGAATTCTTGGGGCTGCCAAACCAGTAATATTATTGGTTAATGTACTATCTCGCGTTTCACCAAAAGTTATAATGGCTGGATTTACCGGAACTGTATTTTCAACCCAATTGCCTGCGAGGTTCAATGAATCTGTAATTGCCGTTGGATTCCATACAAATGAGTTTGAACCAGGTACGCCAAATGCTTCAGGCGAATTGGCACTTTCCTTTGTGGCGCCTACAGAAGAAACGACATAATAATAAGGGTTTCCATTGCTTACATTGATATCGGCATACGAATTAGTCGATACATTGACTATGGTAGTATAAGGGCCGCCGCTTACTGTTGCCCGTTTTACATTATAGGTAGCTGCTCCCGAAGCGCTGTTCCAGCTCAGATCAACTTCGTTGTTTTTATTAACCGCAGAGGGTTGTGCCGGTGCTGTAGGAGGAACGGCAGCGAAAACTTCGTTTGAATTACCGCTTTCCTTATCACCTGTAAGGGCCGTAATAACATAATAATTATTCACTTCTGGTATAGGAGATACATCTGTAAAACCAGTACCGGTAATTCCCGTCTGAATCGTTGCATAAGTTCCTCCCGGCGTTAGCGACCGTTTTACCGAATAACTCGTAGCGTTTGCAGAAGCTACCCAAGTGAGATTAATTTGTGTGTTAACTATCGATGCCGCAGCCGAAGTCGGTGCAGGTGGCGTTTCGTTATTGATCGCATTCAGCATAAGCGTTGCTGTGCCTGTTCCGCTGGCATTGGTGGCAGCTATGGTAATTTCACTTTGTCCTGTTGTAGAAGGTGTACCGGAAATGACGCCGGTCGCCGTATTAATGCTAAGCCCTGTGGGCAAGCCGCTGGCGCTATAAGAAGATGCATTAGCACTGGCAATAATGCTATAACTGAACGGCGTGCCAATGGTAGCTGTAGCGGTGGTTGCACTGGTGATGTCGGGAGATCCGGCTGGCGCGGTTTGACTATAGGCCACATTACTAAACGTAGCGGTATTCAATGCTGAAGTATTATTGGAGAGGGTATAAAATCCCGCGTACAAATTAGTTGGGAAACCTGTTGCAGAATACCAGCAACCATCATTAGTCCAGTTTACACCATCCTGCGTATGGTAAACAAATATGCGGGTGCCAACACGCTCAATTTTTAGCCACCAGGGAGCTTTGGGTTGCCAATGCCTGCCGGCACCGCCGGTGGCGTTAAGATAAAGATCATAAAATGCGGAACCGGGCGCTAATGACTCGCGTAACATGACGCCGCAACCACCGGTATTTAACGACATATTCTCAACTTTTACCACCAGACCTGCATCGCCGCTAACTTTTTTAAAGGTAAAGCTGAAGGCATTACTGGTGGAAGTTCCCGCACCTTTAAGTGTCCAAATTCCGTTATTGAACGAAGCGTTGCCTGCCAATCCGGTGTTACCGATATCTATATTGGTGAGGTTGCTCACCGCTTGCACATGATCAGCAGGATAATACACCGCCGGCAGTTTAACTGCGTTAGAAGTATCCGATGATTTCAGATATAAAAAATCACCACCGGCCGGAGAATAATTGGTGGCCCCGGGTTGCATCAATGCAGCCCTCATCCTGTCGGTATTAGGGGTAGGTATTCCCTTACGTACAGCATAAGCGCTGTAAATGAGGTTGGTCATGTCGCCGGTTCTTGCTCCGGGCTGAATCCCCCAACTGGTCCAATAACTGGCATACCCCCCCAACGGGATATAGGTCATCGTAGCTCCATCAAAGGCGTATTTATGATAAAGTTCGCCGATTGCCAATACCCGGTTATCCAGTTCAGCAAACATATCTACCCCCTGCTTGTAGGCAACTTCTGCGCCCCAGGCCAGAGCCGTTGCTTGTACACGCCAGTGGTCATCGCGACCTGAATCCCCAATTTCGCCATCGGGCAGTGAATTGCGCATCCCTCCTCCGGCATCCATCCTGTACACATCCACCGCCTGGTTAAATCGGGTCGCATCATCACAAAAAACCGATGCGGCAAGGGCTATTTTTAACTGAAGAGCTCCTTTGTTTGCATCGCGTAAGGGACCGGGCACCCAGGAGGTCGGAAATAATACATTAGCAAAATAATTTTTTACATGCTGTGTATTGGCTGCCGTCCAGCCGGGAAAAGTTGAGCGGAGGATTTCGGCACCTACGCCCCAGTATTGGGCATAGTCGCCAATATCCAGCATAGATTCATTACCGCCCCAGGTAGTATTGGTTACCGCCCAACCATCAAGTATGTTAGTAGCTTTGCGGGCATAAGTAGAGTCTCCTGTAAACCACCACATCCAAGCCAGGTTGTGGATGGCAATCATATCGGTCTTCCATTGACCATTATTCAAATCCGGAGCACGGGTTACGGTTTGCTGCGGCGTAGAGGGACTGTAGCTAAGTTGGGAACGGTAATCACTCTTAAATGTATTGTAAGCCGAAAGCCAGGGCTCCTTGATAATATTGGCTTTGAGCTGGTCCATGTCGGCCCGGTTAAAGGCCACACCGGGATGTACAAATGTTTGAGCATTTCCATCGATGGAGATCAGCATTGCTGCCAGGTAAAAAATCAAGGGCCACATGCAGCGTTTGCATAATGTTAATTTGTTGAGCGTAAAAATTCTTTCCATTAGAGTTGATAATTTAGGTGAATCGTAGTTTGCGGTTGTGCCTGGGTTGGTCCAACGACCTTACAGGATACTTAGCAAGATATTTTATAACTGGATATGGGAGAAGACAAGCAAACTTGAAATGGATACTCATCATCAGATGCTTATCAGAAAAAAAGTATGCATTTATCAAAAAAGCGGGGGCCGGTGGTTAGACCCTGTTGAAGGCAGGATTTGGCGGTCCGGAAAATATCCCTGGCTTTCAGCATTTAAATGTGAGCCAGGAAGGCGACTAAGGGTGGCCTACGAGCAGAGATTTGCTCAGGTGAAATCCTGAACATTAACCTGAAAGTATCTGCAATCAGGGTTTCAAAAGTTTTAACTCACCAATCGCGATTTGTGTATCGATAAGTGTTGATCCGGAGGCTACAAGAACGCCCACAACCGAACGGGTCGCCGTCTTAAAATCAGCTTTTCCCAGTGTTGTCCACTGTCTGCCATCTGCCGAATAACTTGATATAAAGTGATTTTCGGACTTGTTGATCTTAAACCATAATGACCCGGTCATTCGCCCAGATGTCACAACGGGGGATTTTAGTTCATCACTCGAGGCAATAACCTCGGTCCTGCCATTTTCAAGGTGCCGCAGAAACTGCATCCGCCAGCCCGGCGATTCTGGATTGGATTGGGTCACGGAGCGCAGCAACAACGATACACTCCCGGCATTCGCGTCTTGTCCATTGCGGATAGTTAATCCAAGCTGGGTTGCCTGTGCACTAAGCTGTGGTACGTATCTCATCATAATACCGGTCGATTGCTTCAGTGGCTGGTAAAGCATGGTGCAATGATCGCCTTGGCTATCTGTACCTGTGCCGATACCATGCAGTTCAAAAGTAGCACCATTATACGAGGCCATACTTTTCTTACCACCTGTTGAGAATAAGGTATCCGGATCTCCTTCAACATGATCGCCACCTATGCCGATATCGGCAATTTTCCATGGGAACGGCAATCCCGCGCATATGGATTTTGAAGTTGAAAACGCGCTTTGGCCATTAGGATTTACCGCAGCAACCGCGTAATAATATAACCGGCCTTTTATGAGGTTACGGTCAATAAAATGATCGCTCATAATTTTGCCCGCTAATAATTCATAAGGTCCATCAGGCTTTGTTGCCCTCCTGATCCTGTAATAGCCAGCGTTATTTATTGAGGGCCAGGTAATGATATTAACATCTCCGGAGTTCGTCACGATAACGCCGGCAGAACGATAGGGGACACTCGCAGTAATACTGTCCGGATACAGCCTTGAATATAAAAGTGTACCAAAGCCGGTATGATCGGCCCCAGGCGCTCCTTGTGATTCAGGCCGCAACCGGGCAGCGGCTTCAGCGGAAAATGGGGCCTGTTGGCCCCGCCGGCGGACGTAATGGTTATAAACCTCTTCATAAACGGCTCTAAGCCTGCCCCTGGTATCCCCGGAAATATGGTAATGCCGGTATTTGCCTGTTCTGTCTATGGTCGGTGTAAATGGAACATCGTAACCGAGGTTATACTTCGCAGTATATTCAAATCCTTTCAGTAACCTGTTGTTTTGTAAACCATACAGATCCAGACCTTGGTGCCAGGCCATTTCACAGCAATCCGCAAGATGGGCAATTCCAAGCTGTGTATGGCTCTGGTCCCGCCCGCTTTCCTGGCTCTGCCCAGAATCGTTAATGATATAGTTGGTCAAGCTACCGTCTCCTGCTCCTCGCTGGTAATAATCGAGTGTGTTTTCAAAGATCTGATGATCATTGCAGAAAATAGCTATGGACATAGCCGTTTTCAGGGCTGCGCTATCCCAGTTCCCGTTTGCGAATGGAGCATAGTTTTGAATGACAGGGTAAATTATTTCCCGGAAATGTTTTTCTGTACGGAGGATCTCATTTTTGGTCCAGCCGGAATTTGTATAACGTAATAACTCCGCTGCATTGACCATTTTGAACGGGCCCAGGCCAGCCATTAACACTGCATCTTTTCCGGTGATAGCCGTCAGTGTGTTTGACCAGGCGTTAACGATCTCTATAGCTTTCTTCGCATGACGGATATCGCCTGTAATAGCCCACATCAAAGCATTCTGAAAAGCGGCGTTTGCATCGTTGTCATAAGCACCTTGTCCCACAGTAGGATTCCTGCCTACCATCGTTAGCGGGCCTTGAAGCTGGTAGGTGAATTGTGATTGAGGGTGTCGGCTGAGTTCTTCAAACCCTGCCTTAATGTCCGGCTGACCGGTAGTTAGCCCCATCTTTATTCTCGCTATATCTTTATCGTTACTCAAAAGGCCCGGATGGATAAACTGCTGGGAGCGGGCACTGCCATAAATGCCCGAAAATAAGACTATACAAAGAGTTTTTTTTAGACTTCTCATCATTTTATTTTAATATCAAATGCCAACTTTGGCTTCAATCCTTTTATCCTCCCAGGCGATAAATGGGTAGAACGAACGGCCTCTTCAATAAGTTCAAAGGAAAGATCACGCGTAGACCCGGAACAAAATACAAATTCCAGATCATTCACTGGTCACGAATTTCATCCCGTCCACATGTTCACCGATAAAAATGTTTGCCATATCCCCTGTTTTATAAAAGGCTGGTTTATCCTTCATTGCGTCATAGATCAAAGTGCCATTGATTTTGAGATTCTCGAAAGTTATGTTTTTGATGGCGTGCTGCTCATCATATCCGCTGATAACAGACATATTCGCATGTGATCCTGAGTAGATAACGTTCTTAAACAAGATGTTTTCAATTCCGCGGCCAGGTGACGTATTGTATTTCCGGTTAAACATAACCCGCAGATTGAAAAGCTGCCCTTTACGGATATCCCCGATATTGACATTTTCAAAGCCGATGTTCCTGATCAGATTACTGTCTCCCGCGTTTAAGGCAATGCAGCCCTGGTAATCGAGCTGATTTTCATGATGGTCGAGTACCGTCATGTTGCGAACTCTAATGTTCTGCAACGTATCCGGATGGTCAGAATCGCCATGGGTACCGATCAATAAAGGATGGGCCACATCCGCCCAAAGTATCACATTATCAATGGTAATATCAGTCGTATTGCCGTAATAGTTCCAACGATGTCCGTAAATAGCGATGCAATCGTCTGAATTTCTCATAAATATATGGTTGATCGCCACATCTTTACTGCAAAAGATATCGATACCGTCAGCATTTCCGGTAGAACTGAAGGCTTTAAAATCATTGATGTGTACGCTTTTCGACTCTCCTATCATCACAGAATACCCTTTTGACATCTCAATAATCCCGCTGATTGTTATGTTTTCACTGAACTGAATGAGCAACTGGTCATCCCTCGACTGCTGAGGCGGCACCGTTTGGTTGGGCACAAAACTATGCTGCCGGACGGGGAATTGTGTCAGGATGCCGCGTCCACAAATGTTTACGTTTTTAACGTGGTCAATTATTAACGCTCCGCTTACCACAGCTCCGCCGGCTATATAGATGGTCTTATTCGACGGTATGGTCATCCTGCCGATATCATGGACTCCCGGGCCAAAGTAGATCACATTGGGGTCATTAGGGTTAGGGTGTTCTTTTTCAATGGCATTGGCAAAAAGCTGTAGGTTTTCAAAAACATCGGCATTGATCTCCAATGAAAGATATTCGGAAGATTTCATAGCAAATTCTATGATGTTGCCATTGATTCGTGGAGTGATCCTATGGCCGGAAGACCTGATTTTCGCATCCCACACCGGTGTGTAATTTACCTTTACTCTGACGCTTACGCTATCTGAACAATCAAAATAAGCAAATGATGTTTTTTTAGTTATAGGTCTTGAATCGAATCTCGCGGCAACATTTACGTTGTAAACCCCGGTGTTTTGCCATTTGCCATGACTATCCCTCACCTGGACCTCATAAGTGTGGCTGATAATTGTGCAATCCGGCTGTTTGTAGGTAAGCACTTCGGCTTCGGAATATTTACAGAATAACAGGCTTAGGGTCAGGAACAGGCAGATTTTAGTCATAGAGTATTACAGTTTACTTATCTGAATAAAGACAGGGAGCGTAATTTTATATACTCATAAAAAATTGACTTTTATTTAGCGATCATCTCTAAATGACTTCCAAAGTCACTCTGGCATAACCTCTGATTTTTTACAGCGGGGAATTACAGACGGTAGTTGCCGCGGCAGGATGTGTAGCAAAAAAATAGATACAATTTAGATGAGTATATTTAACATTCTGATTTGTCTTTTTCAACACATGCAAACCAATATATTCTTCCCCAGTCAGCGAAATAATTCATTTTATAGATTCCTGATCAGCATATCCTTTCTAATTTACCTGGCAACCGCTGCCGGCGCTCAGGAAGTGGTATTCAGAATTCAATCGCCCGACCGGCTTACCGAGGCTCAATTCAAGCTTGATAAACAGGGGAAGCTCTGTTACAGGTTAACTTGCGATAAACGGGTGATTTTGGACTGGTCGCGCCTGGGAATTAAAACTGATGGGCCCTCGCTCGATTCGCTCATTTCGGTCTCCGTTTTAAGTCAACACAGGGTAGAAGAAAAGTTTTCATGGCCGCTTGGCGAAGATGCTACCATAAAAAACAGCTATCGCGGCATTACCTTCCATTGCAGGACCGAGACCGGAACATTTGAGCTCCTAACCCGCGTTTACAATGGCAGTCTGGCTTTTCGTTATGCGTGTTACCTGTTGCCGCAACGTCCTGTCCGGCTTTTAGCGGAACTGACGGAATTCAACATGACCGCCCGATACCGGATATACCAGTACCATGAAGAGTCGGTTTTTAGCCCGGTAGCGGTGGATTCGCTGAAGGGGATCAGCGATTTACCATCTACGCTGGTTTCCGATGTGCCGGGTTATGTTAGTATTGGGGAGGCGGACAACCGCAATTATACCAAGTGCGTGCTGGTCCGCGGACGCCGTCCTAAGAGTTTAGCGTTTCATTTTTATATAGATACGATTTATCGGAATCAGCAGGTTTCGATCCGGACGGATTCGATAATTATGTTCAGGGATAGTCTGGTCACGCCGTGGCGGACGGTAAGTTACAGCAAAACCGCCATTGGCCTGCATAATTTCAGCCAGTTGAACTTAAAGCTTGTGAAACCACTTAATAACAAAGTACCTCTTGGGATAAAACCAGGAAAAGTTTTCCGGGTTCCTATTAACACACAGGGTGCCTTGGATGGGGTGGATTTTGCTTCTAAAATGAATTTTCAGTATATCCTGATTGATGCAGGATGGTACGGGTCGGAATTTCGCACGATATCCGACCCAACGAAGCCGATCCCCGGTTTTGAACTGGACCGGATTATCGCCCACGCGCGTCAAAAAGGAATTGGCGTGATATTATATGTAAACTATGTGGGATTAAAGTCTAAAATCGACACCTTGTTATCCCTTTATAAAAAGTGGGGGGTGAGTGGATTTAAATTCGGATTCGTAGACGGGGGCACGCAAAAGGGCCTGGCATGGCTGGATACCGCTATGAAGAAAGTCAACGACAACGGGTTTGTACTCAATGTACACGATCATTATAAACCTACAGGCCTGAGCCGGAGATATCCATTCGTGCTGAGTTCGGAAGGTATCCGTGGGGACGAAAATAGCCCCGACGCGTTTCATACCACGGTATTGCCATTTACGCGCTTTCTTGCCGGCGCGGCGGATTTCACTTTTTGTTATCCGAACAAATTTAATTCCTACAGCAAGAACGTTAAAGTGAGCAAAGCGCAGCAACTGGCACTGACCGTTATTTATTTTGATCCCCTACAGGCCATATTCTGGTATGGGCGTTCGCAGGATTACCAGAACGATACCGAAATAGAATTCTTCAGATATGTGCCAACGGTTTGGGACGAGAGCAGGTACCTGGCGGGGGAAATCGGCGAAGGTATCAGTGTGGCGAGGCGCAAGGGAAGTATCTGGTACCTTGGAAGCGCTGCGGGCCTGCAGCCCTGGAAAGGAAAATTTCGACTTGATTTTCTTGATAAGAATAAGCGCTATGCCGCTACTGTTTATGAGGATGATGGAGCCGGCGGCATCCGCTCGAGAACGATAAATGTAACATATAGCGACACATATCTGGTGAACCTTAGTGGTAAAAGCGGCCAGGCGGCCATTATCACGCCCGACCGTTAGTTTCCGCCTTTTGCGCGGTACTGCCAGGAGAGAATATTAACATATACGCTTTTACATCAATTAAAATGAAAAAGAAACTGGCCATCAAAGATATTGCGTCGGCATTGAACGTTTCCGAAGCTTCAGTTTCCATCGTTTTAAATGGAAAGGCCAGGCAAAGCGGTATAAGTGTAAAACTCGAGGATAAAATCATCAGCTTTGTAAAAAAGGTAGGTTACCAGCCTAACCGATTGGCAGTTGGCTTGCGTACTGGTAAAAGTAAAACCATCGGTATGATCGTCGAAGATATCAGTGATCCCTTTTTTTCGGCCATAGCGCGTGTTGTTGAAGAGCATATTTACCAATATGGTTACAGGCTGATCTATGGAAGTTCAGAAAACTCAACAGAGATCGCTAATGATTTGCTGCAAACTTTCAAAAATTACCAGGTTGACGGCTATATACTGGCGCCCGCACCCGCGCTGGAAGAGGTATTAGGGGACCTGATCAGAGCCGGAACTCCTGTTATATTATTTGACCGTACGTTGCCCGGCCTGCCATGTTCAAAAGTAGCCGTAGACAACTTCCGTGGCAGCGAATCCGCTACCATCCACCTGATCGAAAATGATTTCAGGAACATCGCTTTTGTTACGCTTTCATCCCCTCAGGATCAAATGACTGAAAGGGCAAATGGCTACCTGGCAGCTTTGAAAGCTCACGATTTACCAGCGGTGATCAAGGATATAGAGTTCAGGGAAGCAAAAGAAAAAACCGTTCAAAGTATCAAGAACCTGCTGAAGGGAAAGCCTGATATTGATGCGCTGTTTTTTTCTACCAATTATCTGGCATTAAGTGGGCTGGAGGCCATTAAAGAGCTGGACATGATTGTTGGACAAGACATCGGTGTAGTTGTTTTTGACGACAATAACAATTTTTCGCTATTTACCCCGGCCATCACCGCTGTTGCTCAGCCGATCCGGGAGATTGGGTTGCAGGTAACAAAAATATTACTGGATCAGTTGCAGGAAGATCATATGATTGATTCGCAAAATATTTTGCTGAAAACCAAACTGATTATACGGGATTCATCAGCCCCGCTGCGCAAGCTTGATTAAACCTAAATATTAGAGCGATTTCTTGCTGTTAACAATACTGCCGCTGTACATTAACTCACCGGTTTCTGAACATTTGCAGAAAGTCTTTTTGATGTATAGAGTGGGGACGTTATTGCAATCCGGCCTTTAGGAGTTATTTAAATTCAAATGAAGCAGGTGTCGGTAATGAATCTTTATCATCATCCGTCGAAATGTAAAAAAAAGGAGTATCGATAGTTTTTTCTGCTGTCTTTGTACCAAACTCTTCGTATTCGACCGTCCGGTTGTTAAAATTGGTTAAAAGGCTTCTTGCAAAGAAGCTTTTTTGCTGATAACTGGCTTTTAAAAGTATGGCGAAGCCTGGATTACATCAGCCGTATTTGCCGGGAATTTTGCGCGAATGAGTTATGACTGTTAAAATCATCTTTAATATGAAAGGGAAACCAATCTTCATTGTTACCATTTTTTTATGTTTATCATCAAGCCGTTTGTTGGCCCAGACCAGCCCGCAGGATGCCCCCGCTTATTGCGTACAACAGGCGAAAAAAACGCTTGCAAACGTCCACGCTGGTACTAAAAACCTGCCGCGTTCTATTTTGACAGGAACAAAAGAATGGAGTTACGTGAACGAGCGCGACTGGTGCAGCGGTTTCTGAAAAATCTGGGAAAACATACTGAGCAGGCATCCTCTTTTGTTGCTATGGGTGTAGTCGCTGGTGCTGTTTTTCCGCTCCTCATGGAACGTATTGCTGATCATGATGTTGCATACGCATATTACCTGCCGGTTATATGCTATTTTGTTATATTTTTGTTTGGGGTTAAATTTTATAAGGTGCAGAATGCTATCGGTATCACCAATGAAAAAAAATTATAAAGAAGCGGACATTCCGGCTCTTTTTAAACTGAAAAAGCCGAAAATTGACGAACAGCAAATTAAAAATAGTTGGGAATCGATTTCCAAAAAGCTGGGCAAGCTGCCTGAAAAGGTAAAGCCGGACCGTTAAACCGCATAGTCAGGAGCGATTAGGCTATTGATGATTTGAACAAAGATTTTCAAAAATTGGATAAGCGTACAATCAGGAAAAAGGCATGTGTTTTTGCAGGACTATCAATGCACTTTGATTTGCTTTTAAAAATGGCCCTGATCATCTTATTCTGCTCCTGTAACCATGCAGACGCGGTAGTCGCTCCTGCGTCACATATAGATCGTATAAGCCTGAAAGAGGGGCTTTCCAATAGCGAAGTCAGGTGTATATTTCAAGACCGTCGCGGTTTTCTCTGGTTTGGTACTTATGATGGCCTGAACCGTTATGATGGTTATGACTTTAAAGTATATCGTAACCAACCGGAAGATAGTTCTTCCATTATTCATAGTTATGTGAATTGTATCGCCCAGGATGCACGCAATAATTTATGGGTAGGTACCAGGCAGGGGGTCAGCATGCTGGACCCGCTCACGGATAAATTCTCTGCTGTTTATGCGGTACTGCCCGGCGGCCGGAAGATTGTTATTAAAAGTTATATACGGGATATCAAGGTAGACAACAGTGGAGATATAATCGTAGCCTCTCAAGGTAACGGCTTGATTGTCTTTAACAAGGGTAGCCGTGTAGGCAGGCCCATACCTCTTGATATTATTGCGCAGCTTAAATGGAATTATAGTGTAGAGGCATTATTAGTGCGGCCCGGTAACCGCATTTATGCAATGATCGCTGATCTGGGCTTATGCGAGTATGACGCAGCCGGGAATAAATTTCATTTGCTCAATAGTACGGTGCGCAGTGCTACCTGTATTTACCCCGATAACGGTAACCTTTGGCTGGGCACCACAAAGGGGCTATACCATTTCAACACCCGCTCTGGCGCCTATGACCGATTTTTAAATGAGTCCGAGGGAGAATTCAGATCAAACAGAGTGACCAGTTTACAGGCAATGCCGGATAGTAGTTTATGGGTTGGAACAGATGGGGGAGGAATCCAGATATTGAATAAGAGCCGTACGCAGATCTCTTATTTGGCGGAAGGAAACGACGAACAGGGGCTTTCTAGTAATGCCGTGTATTCACTGCTGCTGGATAGGAATGGACGAAAATGGATAGGTACGCTCAGGGGAGGAATAAATGTGATCGACGAGGTTAAAGACAGGTTTCAAAACGTCCGTCATGATCCGCTGAATACCAACAGCCTGATCAGCAATTTTGTAAAATCACTTTTTGAAGACCGGGACGGAAAGCTGTATATTGGCACAGATGGTGGCGGGCTGAGTATCTGGGACCGGCGCACCGGCCATTTTTCCAACTTCAGGCACGAGCCAGGGGTGCCAGGGTCATTAAGCTCAAATTTTGTCACCAGCATTATCCAGGATTCAGCGGAAAATTTATGGATCGCCACTTTTGACGGAGGGATTAATCTTTACAAGACCCAGCAAAAACGATTCAAAGTTTACCGTGGACTCGATGTGCACGGTAAAGAAAGCCGCATAACCTTCTGGTGCCTCTATGTTGACCACGCAGGGAACCTTTGGGCGAGCGGTTTACAGAATGGCTTGTTCATTTATGACCATAAGACGGACCAGTTTAAATTGTATGACGCAAAATTGTCAAACATTTTGTCGCTATCTGAAGACCGGGCCGGAAACCTTTGGGCCGGAAATTTCGACGGACTTTATAAAGTCGATATCAAACAAAAGAAATTTAAATTCTACACAACCGGAAAACCGGTCCGGTCTATCCACCAATCCGCTGGCAGCGACCTATGGCTCGGAACAGAAGCCGGCCTGGTGTATTTCGAGACATCCGTCGGCAAAGTCACCCGGCAGTTTACGACCCGGGCCGGCCTGAGTAACAATAATGTATTGGCAATAGAAGAAGATAATTCTAAGCAGCTTTGGCTAAGCACGTATAACGGGCTTTGCCGGTTTGATCCTTGGCGAAATACATTTACTAATTTTTATCAAAGTAACGGGCTTGCAAGTAAAGAGTTCAATTTCAATGCTTCACTCAGGTTGAGGAATGGCCAGCTGGCATTTGGTGGCACAGGCGGGCTTACCCTGTTTTTCCCCGAACAACTCGTTCCGTTGCGTAATGCGCCGGATATGGCGTTTACAGATATTAGGATCGACGCTCAACCACTGGATTTTTATCCCGGCTTTTTCAAAGCTAATGAACATAACGAACTTGTTTCGCTGACGGTACCTTATAAAAACGCGTCGTTGTCTTTTCGGTTTGCCGCTATAGAGTTTACGGCGCAGGAAAGAATAAAGTACCGTTATATTCTTCAGGGATGGGATAGAAAATGGATTGATGCCGGCCATCAGCGCAACGCATTGTATACACGGCTGGATCCGGGCAGTTACGTTCTGAAAGTCAATTGCACGAACCCGGAAGGACAATGGACCGAAAATCAACTTACCCTTAACATTGTGGTTCTTCCGCCCTGGTATGCCACCGTGTGGGCATTTATTGCTTATGCATTACTGATAGCCGGAATAATTTATTGGTATGTACGCAATAAATTTAGGGAAACCAAGCTGAAGTATGAAATTAAGCTTGCAAGTGCAGATGCCGAATACCAACGTAATCTTCAGGAAAAAGAAAAAGAACTGAACGAACGGCGCATTGAGTTTTTCACTGGTGTTGCCCATGAGTTTCGCACTCCACTTTCACTGATCATCAATCCTGTAAAAGATTTGCTGGCCAGGAGTAACGCCAGTGAACGGCAGGATCTGAATATCGTTTACCGTAATTCAAGGCGTTTGCTGAGCCTTGTTGACCAGTTGTTACTCTTTCGTAAAGCTGATGCAGTGGCCGACGAGCTTCACATCGCACCGATGGACATCGTGCTCGTTTGTCGCGAGGTTTATCTTTGTTTCTTTCATCAGGCAAAGGTCTCGGAGATTAACCTGGTACTCGACGCCCCCGGCGACGCTATTATTATTTACGGAGATCGTGAAAAGATCGAGATTATCCTGTTCAACCTGATCTCCAATGCAATTAAATATTCTGCAAACGGGAAGACGGTGACGGTCCGGTTAAATGACACGCCGGAAGAAGTCATTATAAAAGTAATAGATAATGGCCCCGGAATACCCAAGGAAGCTGGTGGCCATGTGTTCGAGCGATTTTATCGCTCTGCCAAAACGGGGCAAAAGGCCGGGTTTGGAATTGGGTTATACCTGGCGCAACAATTTACGCTGCGGCATCAGGGACAACTCTATTTCGAGAGTATCCCGGGTAACGGGACGACATTTAACCTGGAGCTTTTGAAAGGTACAAGTCACTTTCCCGGGGTTATCGTCTCTGATAGGGTAGATCTTATTTCGCCGTTGCTGAATGAATTGTCAGATGAAGGCGGTAGTGCGGAGACCGATGAGATTACTTTTGAAACAAAAGCTCTTGTCAGCGATAAAAAAACTATCCTGGTGATCGACGATGATACGGAACTGCGGCGCTATATCCGGTCTTTGCTAATAGCTTATTATATTGTATATGAAGCTGAGAATGGTCAGATCGGCTTAACAATGGCCCGGGACAAGCGGCCCGATATGATCATATGTGACCTGATGATGCCGGAGTTAAGTGGCATTGAAGTTTGTAGCGAGATAAAAAACGATCCCCAGCTCAGTTATATTCCGATGATCCTGCTGACGGCAAGTGCGTCTCCCGAAAGCAAGATCAAAGGCCTTGAAAGCGGGGCGGATGATTACATTCAAAAACCGTTTGAAAAAGAAGTATTGATTGCCCGTATAGCAAATCTCCTGCAGAATCGCGATAATTTACAACAGTATTTCTATAATACGATTACGCTTAAAAAAGCCAACATAACCATCTCAGATGAATACAGGCAGTTCCTCGAAAAATGTATTGACATTGTGGAAAAGAATATTACCGACGATGACTTTTCCATTAAGGTGCTGGCTGCGCAGATCGGGATGAGCCATTCAAACCTGTACCGTAAAGTAAAATCCTTGTCCGGGCACACGATCAACAGCTTTATCCGATATATCCGCTTGCGTAAGGCTGCGGAACTGCTGATTCAGTCTAATCTGAATGTTAATGAGGTGGCAATTGAAACAGGGTTTAATAGCATAAAATACTTCCGGAGCCAGTTTTTTAAATTATTTGGTGCTAATCCCTCAGACTTTCTGAAGCAAAAAAGACCTATCTTTAAAAAGAGATTTAATGTAGATAGTTGATATTTAGTACTTTAATACTTAAAATTGGTGCGCCTTAATCCATTTAGGTTTTTCTTAAAATGTCGAATTTGTACCGCCAAAATGATTAATTTGTGTCCCTTCTTGATCATCAAAACCTCTCATATTAGCTTTCATAAACCAATTATTAAGCCGGGAATAAAAGCTCCTTAATCGATTTTGGAAATCGTTGTTGAGCCTGCTTGCCTGACGCGGCCTATTAAAAAACTCATGGAGCCAATATGAAGAACGGTACCGAATTAACGAAGTGGTGGGCGCAAACCCTCGTAGGAGATGTGAAATCTTTTAGTCGTATCCACGATACATTGTATTCTCCTTTGTATTTCTATCTGTTTAAGATCGTTAAGGATGAAGATATCGCCCAGGATATTTTGCAGGACCTTTTTATTAAATTTTGGGAGCGGAAAGAAAGGTTTGGACCGATAAATAATGTCAAATATTACTTTTTTAAGTCGGCCCGGTCCCTCGCAATTAACTACCTGAAGGCTTACCGGCCGGAGTCGCTTGATCCCGAAAATCATAAACAGGTAGATGTTGTTTTTTCCGCTGAAGACCTGATTGTTAATATTGAAGTCGGCAGGGAAGCCCGGCAGATCCTTGCGATGGCTTTAAATACATTGCCCAAACGTCAGAAAGAAATGATTTTTCTCCGGTATTTTGATGAATGGAACTATGACCAGATCGCCGAAGTGACCGGTTTGCAGTATCAGTCCGTTGTCAATCACGTACACCGCGGTGTTAGTCAGCTTAGACTCAAGCTAACGGAAAATAAAAAAACTTTCCCGAGGGAGCTTGTCGCCTGATCATAACTTTTAGAAACCACCTTTATCCATAATTTATTTAACAAAATGTCGATCATAAAATATTTATTACAATCTGCTATTCTTTCCCTTGGGCTAATCTCTGGCATGCATATTTCAGCACAGCAATTAACTAAAGTAAGTCCCGGGGGAGTATGGCCGGACGATAAGGGTGAACATATACAGGCCCATGGTGGTGGTATAATCAAGGTAAAAGATACCTATTACTGGTACGGCGAAGAAAGAAGACAGGGCCTTGATAGCAACAAACGCTATGTAAGTTGTTATACCTCCAAGGACCTGATGAATTGGAAATTCAGGGGAGATGTTGTTCAGATGACAGACCCGGAGAACCTGGGCCGGCATTGGATACTGGAACGGCCCAAAGTGTTTTACAGCAAAAAAGATCATCGGTTCGTCATGTATTTTCATCTTGACAACGCCACTTATAAGTATGCCAGGGTTGGCATCGCGGTTAGCAAAAAACCCGATGGTGATTTTCAGTATCTCAAAAGCTTTCGACCTTTAGGGCACGAGAGCCGGGATATCGGGCAGTTTGTGGATGACGATGGTACACCATACCTTATCTTCGAGGATCGCCCACTTGGTTTTCACATCGCCAGACTGACCGAAGACTGCCGTAATATTGACAGTGAGGTATGCTTAATACCTGAACACATGGAAGGCGGTGCCATTGTTCATTATAAGGGACTTTATTACGCTATAGGGTCTGCGCTGACAGGCTGGAAAGCTAATCCTAACCAGTATGCAACTGCCAAATCTCTTGAGGGGCCGTGGTCGGAATTTAAGGATATTGCGCCAAAGGAAACCAATACCTACGGCTCACAGTCAACGTTGTTGCTGAAGGTAACAGGCAGAAGGGATACCACTATCCTGTTTTTGGGCGATATCTGGAAACCCAAAACACAGTGGGACTCACGATACCTTTGGATGCCTGTTGAAATCGGCGATGGGAAGCTTTGGTTACCTCAGCCGGAACCTTTTAAAATAGATGTTAAGAGTGGTACGGCGGTAAAGACCCCACAATAAACTTTTAACTATCAGGCCGAAAAGGAAGTAGCTTTGACTGTTTCCGCCGCTACCGATTTGTGGATTTGGCATCCCTGGATTGCCGCATAAACTGGTTGGCCTGGGTCTTCCACTGCCTGTTGCAGTACCCGCTGCCCGGTATTTATTTTGCTTACACGCACCGCACTCAACTTTATTGACGGATGACCGCTCCGGAAGTGCACGTGTTTTTCAAGCGGTTTGAATTAAATTGCAATTTTTCTTGCAACAGCAGCACACTGCTGTTGCAAGAAAGTGTATATGATACTAAACGAGTAATTATTTTGCTTGCTGCCACATAAAATACTTTATCGTTGAGTATCAATCTAAAATATCCGCGTCTTTGTAAAAGATCATACGCTGTCGCCGATGCTACACCGTTATTTTCATCCCCTGATTATTCTTTATGAGTCTAACCTCATCGGTTATCAAATATTGTTTGGCCAACAGTGAAGCAGCCTGTCTTCATCAACAGGTAAGGGAAAGTTGCAGCCCTGAAAAATGCAGCGTCACCATTTTGTTTTATTTATAATTCCTTAAGAGTTGTTGTTTCGGAGCGATTTATTGACCGCCGCTAGTATCAAATACAGCTTTTTAGGAATAGAAGGAGCGTTTTTTATAACCAATTGTAAACGGTCCCAGTAAATAACGGCGGCTACGTGCTGCCTGTACTTTAACAATTAAAAATATGAGAAAAAAGTTATTAGTATTATTTGGCTCCTGTTGCATCATTGCAGCTCTGGGCTGTAAAAAGACGATTTCGCCTGGTAACCTAAGTTCGGAAAGCAATCTGAACGGGGCCACAAAGCTGAAAACAAATGCGGTGTTCAGTTTTATACATCCGGGTATGCTGCATACCTCTGCTGACCTGATCAGGATGCAAATCAAAGTGAATGCCAATGCTGCTCCCTGGGTAGACAGTTATAATTTACTTACTGCGAATTCCTACGCGCAGCTAAACTACACGATGGCCGGCCCGAACGATACCATTACAAGAACCAATACGGGCGGCAATTATGTACATCTCATGCGGGACGCAGCCGCAGCCTACCAGGATGCGTTACAATGGTACATTTCGGGCAATAATGCCTACGCCGATAAAGCCGTGAGTATCCTCAACGCCTGGGCAACCACATGTAAAGCGATAGGCGGGGATTCGAACTATGCCCTGGCTTCTGGCCTTTACGGATACCAGCTTGCAAATGCTGCAGAGATTCTTCGCTCGTATAGCGGCTGGGCTGCTGCTGATTTCAGCAATTTTAAAACATTTATGTTAAATGTTTTCTATCCGGCAGCCAACGGATTTCTTACTGTTCACAACGGCACCTGCGATACGCATTATTGGGCAAACTGGGATTTGTGCAATATGGCTACTATTTTGTCTATCGGTATTCTATGTGACGATCAGGCCAAATTTAACCAGGCCATAACTTATTTTAAAAGTGGCATCGGGAATGGCAATATCGACAAAGCGGTGTTCTATGTTCATCCCGGCAACCTGGGACAAAACCAGGAAGCAGGCCGTGACCAGGGGCATGCAACGCTGGATATCTCACTAATCGGTGCATTTTGCCAGATGGCCTACAATCAGGGACAGGATTTGTTCGCTTATGAAAACAACAAGGTACTTGCTTTAGCTGAATATACCGCAAAATATAATCTGAATATGAGCGTACCTTACAACACCTACAATAATTGCGATAATGTAAACCAAACGATTATTTCAGACGGTTCCCGTGGTATCATCAGACCCTGCTGGGAACTGATTTATAATCATTATCAGAACGTCATGGGTATAACAGCGACCTATAGCGGCCAATTTGCCACTCAAGTCAGGCCGGAAGGTGGTGGTGGAAACTACGGCTCAACCAGCGGCGGTTTTGATCAGCTGGGCTTTGGTACGCTTACCTGCACTGTCGGCACACAGCCGATTGCCAATGGGACCTATCACCTAGTTAACCGGGCAACTGGAAAATACCTCGACAATCTCGGTGCAACTGCAGACGGGGCTGACGTTGGACAATGGGCTTCAGGTTCCAGTGATAATCAAAAATGGACATTGACCTATAGTGGTGGCTATTATAAGCTGGTTTGCGTATCCAGTGGAAAAGCTTTGGATAGTTATAACCATTCTGCCGATGCTTCAACCGTTGCACAATGGACAAGCGGGGGTAGTACGAACCAGCAGTGGACAATTGTTCAGATCGGTTCGTTCTATAAAATCGTGAACAGGACTAATGGCAAATGCCTGGATACCGGCGGAGGTACAGCAAATGGTAGTTCCATGACGTTCTATGGTAATAATGGTAGTCTGAATCAGCAATGGCGTATCGTGCCATGATCGGCTATCGTTAAGCTTACGAAAATAGAATAAGCACAAACTATACAGATGTCGTGTGAATGCTTTCGACCTTTTCTGCATGAATAGGCTTAAATGTGCCATTGTTCATTGCTGGGGTCGCTGTTATTTGCAAATAAAAAAAAATTCCTCAATCCAATTACAGGGTTGAGGAATTTCTTTTCTGGCCGGTAGGATGCCATCAGGCTAATTATTTTTATTGGCCTTCGTTTTCGTTTTGTTTTCGCGGTGTTCCCAATAATTCCTTAGGGTTTCTGCCTCCTCGCTTGTCAAATGGACGACCGCCCCGTGTTTGGGTGAAGTAAAGTTGGTTGTTTTCATCACACCTTCATTAAAATGCCCGATATCTTTAATATTGACAAAGTCTGAAGTTTCAGAAAAGCCAAAATTGCTGGGTGTTATCCCATAAACATCGTACATCAGCACCCATTTGTCTTCACCAATCCGCTTCCATACCGTAGGGGCTTCACATGCTTTTGATTCCGGATCATACCAGCGTGGGTCATAATAGTAATCGCCGTTGATTTTATCTGAAACTGCCTGTTTAATGCCCGGCGTACCATCATGGGAAACGTAAAATAAGTGATACCTGTCGCCAATTTTAGTGATATCCCCGTCAATGGCGGCAATTTTTTCGTCAGGATACTGAAATAGCAATTCAGGTGTTGATTCGAGCCGGTTGAAGTCGTCGTTCACATAGGCATAGTAAAGCTGGTTAGGCCCGTTACGATAACGCATGGTGAAATAAATCATCAGTTTTCCTCTTACTTCATCATAAATTGTTTCAGGAGCCCAGGCGCAACCTATTTCATTGAACTGTGCAGAAACCTCGTTCAGGCGCAAGTTAGTGTGTGTCCAGTTGATCAGGTCCCATGATTTCATCAATACAAGGCCGCGGTTGTTGCCCCATCCGTAAACTTTGGGATCTCGCTCCCATTCTGTGTCCCTCAGGCCGTCACGCTTTGCAAAAACATGCAAGTCGGTCATGGCAAGATAAAAAGCCCCGTCGGGCCCGCGGTAAATATGCGGGTCGCGAATTCCCTTTTGATCTGCAATCGTGTCGCCGGCAATAACTGGTTTACCTTTATTGACATCTGTAAATGAATAACCGTCATCACTTAGCGCCATATAAAGTCCGTGTGTTTCGTCTTTATGGTAAACCATCAGGTACGCGCTCATATCGTGCTCCGCAGGAATGGCGTTTTTGTAGCGGAACTGTTTAAAAGAGGCAACACCCTTACCAGCCGAAATAAGCCCTATGCGTAAAGCATAAAACCCGTGGTATTTGTTGTGGTTCATTGAAGATACATCCACGTTTGCCGCTAATGTTGTCCATGTTTTGCCATCCCTGCTGGCGAGGAAAGTGCAGCTATTACCGCGGTTTTGAATTTTTAGGAAAAAGGTGTTGCTGAATTTAGCGGGTAGCCCGATCTTTTCTTCTGCGTTTTTATAAACGGTGATCTGCTTCCCGTCAGATAATACGCCGGCATAAGCCTTCTCATTGTAAAACAGGATCAAACCCGCGGTGTTTCCTTTACCCGGCTTTATCTCTACCTGGGTTTCATAGTTTTTATCGGTTGCCGTTGTTAGTAACAGCCGGCCATCTGCGGGGCTTGTTCCCTTCGCGGATATCAACAAGCTCTGATTTTCTATTGAAACCGCTTTAGCCGCATTTTCTTTCCAGAATGTCCATTGCAGGCCGAGTTCTTTATGATCAAAATTGTCGGAGAGCGGCATCCCGTTAGGTATATTTTTCTTTGGTATAATAGGCGTCGTGGTTGCCTTTGGCCTGGGCCAACCGTCCTTTGTCCATTCAATAGGCTCAATCAGCGTTTGCCGCCCTAAGGTATGATAGCCCTTAGCATAAGCGTGATAAACAATCCACCAATTACCGTTCACATCGTCAATAAGGGTCCCATGCCCTTTCGACCACCAGTTATCGGTGTCGCTATAAGTATGGATCAGCGGATTATATGGAGAGTTTTCCCATGGGCCATTTACACTTTTCGCCCGGGCAACTACCGCCATGTGGCTCGTTGCAGGGCCGGCCGTGCCGCCTTCTGCCGATGTCAGGTAATAATATCCGTCTTTAAACAATAGCTTGGGGGATTCCAGGCACATGCATTCCGTATTCCATTTTTTAGGATATTGCCAACCCTTATATACTTTTTTCTTTTCGCCCATGGTGGCCAACCCGTCATCGGTAAGTTGTATGACCTCACCTTCGTTTACATACAGGTATCTTTTGCCATCCTCACCAACGATATGGCCAGGATCAATACCTTTTACTTTCAGGTCAACCGGTTTACTCCAGGGGCCTTTAATATGGTCGGCCCATATCACCCAATTCGTCCCCGCGGAAGGGAAATAAATGTAAAATCTGCCTTTATATTTCAAAAGGTCTGGCGCCATAGCCGAGCCTTCATATTCGGGCATTACCCTTACTACCGGTTCCCAGTTCATCAGGTTCTGGGAATGCCAGATGAGAAAGCCTGGTGCATAATAAAAAGGAGAATGGGTCATATAATAGTCGTCGCCGTCCCGCATAATGGTAGGGTCTGCATAATCACCAGGTATGATCACCCTCGGATATTGCTGTGCTTTTAGAATTGAAAAGATGGATGATGTGCAAAGTAGAATCAGAATTATTCGTTTTATCATTTTGTGGGTTATTTGAATGCCTTCTTTACCAGCCGTACGTAAACCCGGCTATCTTATCGTTATAGCATTCGGATACTGTTTAATTACTAATAAGCAGACCCTTGGCTACAATGATCAGACAAAAAAAAATCACCGGTATACTCAATGTTTAAAATTAAGAATACCGGAACAAAAGACAGAGCTTCAAATTCAGAAAAAAACCATGGTGTTAAACTTAAATAAGCCGGTTGCAACATTTTAAACAAATATGGAATAGCAGAAGGACAGGCAACGCTGAAATAGGAGGTTAAAGGCGAATTTGTACCCCTTATTTGACGATTTTAGGCATAACATGCCAAATCGGATTTAATTTACTTTGATTTGCATTATAACGGCACGCCGATATTTTGTCGCTAACCAATTTTAACCAAAATAATATAAGGATGAAAAGAATCTCATTACTGGTACTTTGTGTTTTGTCATTTTACGGCGCTTCCGGGCAGAGCCGCGAAGGCAAACCTGCTCCCAAACCGTTATTCCGTGATCCGGTTTATGATGGTGCTGCCGATCCAACCCTGATCTGGAATTCCGCCCAAAAAAAGTGGTTTATGTTTTATACCAACCGGCGTGCAACCGACACCGCCGATGGTGGCGTGGCCTGGGTGCATGGCACGGAGATAGGTATCGCAGAATCCACCGACGGCGCTGATTGGAAATATCACGGTATTGCTAAAATCAGTTATAAGCCCGATTCAGGCTATACTTACTGGGCTCCGGAAGTGATTGATTATAAAGGTATTTACCATATGTACCTTACTTATGTACCCGGGGTGTTCAATGACTGGCATCATCCGCGGAACATCATCCACCTCACCAGTAAAAATCTGTTGGATTGGAAATATGAATCTAAATTACACTTGGTCAATAATAGCGTTATTGACCCATGCGTCCTGCGGCTTCCGGACGGTACCTGGCGTATGTGGTATAATAATGAGAAAGACCATAAATCTATTTATTTTGCGAACAGCCCTGATTTATACCATTGGACCGACGGGAAGAAAGCAATTTACGACCAGCCGGGAGAAGGGCCCAAGGTTTTTAAATGGAAGGACAAGTATTGGATGATCACCGATGTCTGGCAGGGGTTGGCTGTCTATTCCTCCGACGATCTGCTTTTGTGGAGCCGACAGCCCGGTGCCAACTTGCTTACCGAACCAGGCAAGGGACGGGATGACGGTGTGAAGGGCGGGCACTGTGATGTGCGGATAAGTGCGAACGGTCGCGCTTACCTGTTTTACTTTCTACACCCCGGAAACACCGGAGCAAAGGTGAACCGCTACGAAAAGCAACGATCCAGTATCCAAGTAGTGGAACTTAGGTATGCCGACGGGAAACTGTCTTGTAATCGTGATTTGCCTACCTATGTAGAGTTGAAACCATAATTGATTGTCAGTTCATTTTTATTGGCATAAGCCATCATATTTGAGACACCGGTTATAGGAAATCAACCTGGGATAAGCCAATGGGTAAATATCTTCCGGTTTTTAAAATGTTCAAAAATATATGGTGATACAAACTTCAGTGTTTTTGATTTATAGGTAATGTAAAAGCTGGAAGAGATATTTCATGCTTTTTTGTTTGTGCGGGTCCGACTTTAAATTAATGAAAAAAAATGAACGGGAATAGAGTATCCGGCAACACTTTTCATGTCCAAGTAATAATGACCTTATGATGTGATCCAACTACGCTGGCTTAATTAAGCGGAAGAAACTAGTTACCTAATTATCAATAAGTGAAATTATGAGTAATCTGCTTTACATCTCAAAGAAAGAACTGGTCTGCCAACCTATTCCTGGTGGTCATTCTCTGTTATGATCTGTGCATAGAAGCAAAATCAGCGGAAAAATTATAGACGGGGGTAGTAATGACATCGTTATTGGTATCCACGTCCGAATGAATGGGGCGACTACAGGTAGCGTTTCGGATGCCTAAAGGCGTGCTGAGCTAAATGTTTTACCCGGTTCAATTTGAAGATCAGTTATGAATAGAGAATGCTCACCTGCACTTTCGTTCTGCCGGTGTCGTTAACCAGGTTTAATTGTTGAAATTACAATTGTATTCGCTCTTCTTTTAATGATAGTTTATATTCCTTCTTTAAGGTCCTCCTAATTCACTATGAGTGTAAAAATTGTCAATATGATCAGGGATTCGACTCCCGTTCACGAAGCGGTTCCGTGAAGAGTATGATGTTACCTTCATATCATGAATAGATATGCCCGGTTGCTTTTTAACTATGGTTATCAGGTCTGCAGATTTTTAAAACTAAATCAGGTGTTATGACCCGCCTGATTATATAAAGCTCATAAAAAACATGAAGAAAACAATCATTTTTGGGTTTTGTGTCTTTCGGGTATTAAGTGTGTCCTTTTTACACGCCCAACCAGCCATCGATACAACAGCAAAACAGTATTTCCTTTTTTCCTACTTTCTTAAACAGGACGCCGGCGTTAATCTTGCCGTAAGTACCAATGGCATAAACTGGGTTCCCGTTAACAAGGGAAATGTAGTGGCGACGGCACGGGTCGGCGAAAAGCTGGTCAGAGACCCGAGTATCAACCTTGGCCCGGACGGTGTCTACAGGATGGTCTGGACAACCGGTTGGAAAAGTAAGACCATAGGATATGCTGCCTCTAAAGACCCTGTACACTGGGGTGAAGAACAGGCAATACCGGTAGGCGCGGCAATCGACAGTACCACTAACTGCTGGGCTCCGGAAATTTATTATGACACAGAGCGAAGGAGATATATGATTTACTGGTCCTCGAACGTCGGCCCTTGGAAAAAAGGCGGGGAGGGCAGGATCTATTATGTGACCACCCCTGATTTTAAAACGTTCAGTAAACCTGAAGTTTTGTTCAGAAATGGCTTTCCGGCCGGAGGCGCGCCCGGAAATAAAGGGCCCATCGATGCTTTTATTTATAAGGACACAGAACACAGGTTCCTTTTGTTCTATAAAAAGGATGATAACTCAAAGGTTCCTACCATTTATTTCAGGGCTGGTGAAACGCCTGAAGGTCCGTGGGGAAACGAACATGGACCTGTAACTCCTTCAACCGGGGATGAAGGTCCCTCTGTAGTCCGGATCGGTGACCGTTATTGCCTGTTCACAGACCCATTTGAAAGCGACTTCGCCTATATGTTCGTATCTGCCGATCTCAAAACCTGGCAGCGGGAAGTTACCGACCTGAAAATGGCTCATGGTACGGTGATCGAAATACCTAAAAATGTGGCTTTGAGGCTGATCGGTCGATAATATCTATTGCTGGATATCATTCCAGATACATGCCCGGAAACGAATCAGTTAAAAATACGCAGGTATTTTAACAGGAAAGCAAGCAATGTGCGAAATTCAAAAACTTAGTTAGTGCTATATGTTCCCGGGTTAAATCGGAGCTCGCTTTTTACGGTGATGATCGCTTTGGAAAAGATATAAATTAATTGTTAAAAAAACAATTAATTATGCCAGAAATGCAAAAATGATTAATTTGTGTCGCCGATTATCAAATTTTTTTGGATTCAAGTAAACCAAGTATGCGCAATTACTTGGACTTAAATATGATGACATAACCAACGTTATATGAACCTTTTTAACAAAAACTTACTGTACCCTCTTTTATTAACTACCTTGCTGCCGGTAACCGGGCGGGCGCAACAGCACATATCCGTGCAGAGCCATATTGGCCAAAAGTCGGTGAAGCCGATCAGCAAGGATCTCTTTGGTGTTTTCTTCGAAGATTTGAGTTATTCGGCAGATGGGGGCTTATATGCGGAATTGATACAAAACCGGTCTTTTGAATACAGCCCGGGCGATAACAAAAAATGGAATCCGCTAAGTTTCTGGGATTACACGACGGAAGGTCACGGTTATGGAAAAATAACTGTCGAAAGTGCACAACCCATTGCTTCGGTTAACCCTCATTATATTGTTCTGGATATAGATGATCCCGGGACAGAAGGTGTTGGCATCACCAATAGTGGTTTCGACGGGATCGCCCTGCATTCAGGTGAAAACTATGATTTTTCTGTATATATCAAACTGATTACAGGGAGCCGGGTACCTGTTAAGGTGGAGCTTCGTGGCAAAAATGGCATTTCCTACGGCCAGTTTTCCTTTAAAACGGCCGGAAAAATATGGACGAAATATACCGGTTCGATTAAAGCACTTGCCGATGCTGATTCTGCGAAGTTAACAGTTCTGGCACTGGCCAAAAGTAAAATTGCCATTGACGAGGTTTCCCTTTTTCCCAGGAATACATTCAGGGGTGAAAAGAATGGGCTGCGTGCAGACCTGGCGCAGGCAATCGCCGACCTGAAACCTAAATTCATGAGGTTCCCGGGCGGCTGCCTTGTTCATGGGGATGGCCTTGACAATATGTACCGCTGGAAGAATACCATAGGCCCTGTAGAACTCCGCAGCCAGCAAAGGAATATCTGGCATTACCACCAGAGTTATGGTCTTGGTTTTTTTGAGTATTTCCGCTTCTGTGAAGATATTGGTGCTAAACCTTTGCCGGTTGTTGCGGCGGCCGTGAGTTGTCAGAATTCGGGAGGGGTAGGGGGAACTGGTCAGAAGGCCTTGCCACCGGCGGATATGAAATCATATATCCAGGATGTCCTCGATCTTATTGAATACGCTAATGGGCCGGTAACTTCGAAATATGGCGCAAAAAGGGCTGCAGCGGGCCATCCTAAACCCTTTAACCTGCAATATATCGGTATCGGCAATGAAGATAAACAAACCGCCGATTTCAGGGACAGGTTTAAAATTATTTATGACGTGGTGCGTGCAAAATATCCGGCAATTATAATAGTTGGTACAGTTGGCCCCTTTCCTTCGGGCGAAGATTACGACCTGGGCTGGAAATTTGCAGACAAATTGAACGTTCCTGTTGTTGACGAACATTTTTATCAAAAGCCGGCCTGGTTCCTGAACAATAATAACCGCTACGATGGGTTCCGGCGGCCAAAATCAAAAGTTTACATTGGAGAATATGCCTCATGGGGCAACAACCTGATCAATGCATTATCCGAGGCTGCATTCATGACCGGTCTTGAAAGGAATGGCGACATTGTTAAAATGGCGTCATACGCCCCTTTGTTAGCCAATCTTTCGCATGTCTCGTGGAACCCTGATCTGATTTATTTTAATAATAAAACCCTTTTCCGGACAGCCAATTATTTTGTTCAGCAAATGTTTTCTGCCAATCAGGGGGACATTTATCTATCCGATGTGATTAAATTTAGATTGCCTGCCGCCCAAACAGATTCAACGCTCGCGGCTTCTTGTGTAAAAGACAGCGGTACAGGGGATATCATATTGAAGATTGTAAATGCGGGGGGAAAGGAAGCGAATACAACAATAGACCTTGCCGGGTTGAAAATCCAACAAAGAAATGCTACCCTCGAGTTATTGAAAGGTGCGCCTTCAGATAAAAATTCCATCAGTGGTCCTGACGTGGTGCGATCAGTAAAAAAGGATATCGGATCGTCCGAACTTGAAAATTATGTAGCACCACCTTTTTCCCTGAGTGTGATCCGGCTTAAAACTGAAAAAACAACCGGCCATGACTGAAATGGGACCGGTTAGCCAACTGTAAGACAGTCTCCCTTGTTGAAAAATAGCTGGATTGCGAGGGAAGGTCTGCCCCGGATCAGCGGATTTTTCCGCCTTTAGTTCTTTAGACAGCAATGGCCGGGATCACTTGAACAACCAATCTGGCCCCCAAAAGAATTATGAAATATTCCTATCAATTTAAGATTGCAACAGTCGTTCTTTTGTTCCTTTCAGTAGCGGGAAAAAACCTGTATGCACAGAACAAGAATGGTCGTAGCCATGTTTTATGGGAAACAGGTACCTGGGTGTCCGACAATGGCAATGGTACTTTTACAAATCCCTTTTTTTATGAGGAGTTCTCCGATCCGGATATGATCAGGGTTGGTAATGATTACTACCTGACCGGACAACCATGCATACCATGTCGGGCCTTCCCGTTCTGCACTCGACAGACCTCGTGATTTCGGGACAGAACGTAATCATAAGTTGTCCATTTTAGTAAACGACAGGGAACTGAAAAAAGTCGATCATATCAATGCTAAACAGGATTCCTTTTTTACGTTGGCTTATGACCTCCCCGGTGGTTTGGATTACGCTGGTGATCTATCCATCAACGTTAAATTCCTGGCGGAAAAAGGGTCGGTCGCCGGTCCTGTATACGAGATCCGTTTGTTGAAAAATTGATCGCAGAATTTTCATGTTGGCCGGTGCCGGTTTCCCTGCCCCACATGAAAGTTCTGTTACAATAGGAATACGACTCAAATCGCAGCGAAAGCCGTAATTTATAATCGCAATGATAAATGGAATTATGGTATCTGAATGAGCAGCTATGTCGATACCCAAATAACATTGCAGAGATTGACCTGAGTCCATTGATTCTATGGGAAGACTAAGAGGAAACGTCTCAAATTCGATCTTGTCAAAACATCAATATATCACTGATATTCTGGTATTTGTTGATCAAACAATGGCGCAAGTTCGTATTGGTAATCTGCCCTTAATATATTTAGTCTTTATAAATTCAATACTGCATTGATAATCCGAACAGGTTCGCTGGATGAGGAGATGGAGTAGCAAGGGCCTGTGTTTGATTATATGGGCTTGAAATCCTGAATAATGGATATAAAATCAAATAACAAAAGGCTGTATCAGTTATAATACAGCCTTTTGTTTTTAATAACCTGGATTTTGCACGATGTTCGGATTTAGAGAACGCTGATCATTTGGAATGGGCAGCAGATAATGCATCCGTTTAAAATTCCGGTTACTGGCCGGGTCCAGTATGACCGCGCCAGTTTGATTATCGATACCGTAAACAAATTTAGCCGGATTATAGATCGGGCTCTGGGTAATGGGATTCGTGCCGGTCGCGGTTTCAGTCGGTTGGCCGTTGTATTGCACAACCATACCCTCGATTGGCTTATTCAATTCTGTTTCGGCTATGCCCCACCGTTTCAGGTCATCAAAGCGGCTGTTTTCCAGGTAAAGCTCAAGTGCACGTTCCCTTCTGATCTCCCCCAGCATGGTAAGACTTGCGTATGGGGCAATTAAGGCGTTGGTAAGCGGGGCAACCGCGTTACGTGCCCTGATTTTGTTAATCGATATGTTCAGATCTGCATCTGAAATAGAACCTCCGCCCAACTCACATTTTGCTTCCGCGTAAATCAGATAGACTTCCGCAAGGCGTATTTGGGGATAATCATAAGATTCCTGGTAATCGGCCCTTGTTGATTCTTCAGAACAGAATTTACGATTCGGGTAACCGCCGTTTATATTCGTATATAGGTCCGGATAGTAAGGCTTTATGATAGCCGGAAAATTAAATGTCGTAATATAATTAGCCAAATTATAATTTGCTCCGGTCGTTGAACCAAATCCCCAATATTTCTTTTTAGGTATAACGACTAGGCTGCGTAATCTCCATTCACGGTTTTCAAATTCGTCCGTCATTTTTGCGTACCCTTTAGCCAGTGGGGACACCGTAAAAGGAAGCCCATCCGTGCAAAGATACATATCCATCATTTTCCTGGAAGGTCCCCAACCTACTAAAGTGTGGGTTAAGTTAGCGTTGCCTTGTAAAAGCGTATAGTCATAGTGGCTTGATAGGAGATATTCTTTATTAGCTGTTTTGGTCAATCCTTTCGGGTTTGAATTGGCATCATCGAGGTTGAACATGTAATAATAACTCAATGTGTCTACTCCATTGAACAACGAATAGGTATTGTCTGTCATTACCTGGGAGGCTAAGTTAGCAGCCTGCGTAAGCCATGTTGTTGTACTGTCGGCCTTTTTCTGGTTTTGAGCCCAGTCAGTAGAGGTACTAACGTACTTCTCCCAGGTCGCCTCATAAAGCAGCACACGTGCTTTAAAAGCTTTGGCTGCTTGCTGACTTACTTGTCCTTTATCTGCTGCTGCAATGGATGCCTCTAATGGCAAGCCTGCGATAGCAACATCGAGGTCCTTAAAAATCTGATTTGCTACTTCGTAGCGCGTGTTTCTCGGTGCCTGAAGGTCAGCTGAATTTACATTCAGTACTTTGGTCGCCAGTGGTATTCCGCCAAATCTCTTCAAAAGCAAAAAATGGTGCCAGGCGCGAAAGAAATAAGCTGCCGCCACATATTGTTTGATCGCTGCCTTGTCACCGGTGTAATTATCCGCTGCTTCGATCAATACATTATTGGCACGGATATAGGCATAGGTATTTAACCAGTAAATATCGGTCTGCGGTGTCGATACTGCACCTTGACCGTAAGTGCTGATTGCTTCTGTCAAATCGGAGCCTGCGTCCATGAAATCGTAAATATTACTATTTCCGGCACCCTGAACATCGGATTTTACAGGACGAAAGCCTATCATTTTATTGTAAAAATCATTGGAAAATGATTTGAACTGGGCCGCATTCTGAAAGAACGAGGCTGTCGTAGGCTGGTCGATCGGGTTCAGATCCAAAAATGTCTTTTTGCATGCGCTTGCTGAAATAATCAGGAATAGCGCTATTATATAGTTTAAATTTTTCATTTATCCACAATATTTAAAATCCAACTTCCAGGCCGAATGTATATGTTCTGATGAAAGGATAGCTGCTGTCAGACGAGGTTCCTCTTTCCGGATCAAAGCCGTCCTTAACAGATGAGAATGTCAGCAAGTCGTTCCCGGAAACGTATGCCCGCACCCGCTTTATGCCTAATTTGTCCATCCATTGTTTTGGTAGGGTATATCCGATGATCATATTTTTCAGTCGAACATAACGGAGAGTTTCCATGTTTGCGTCATTAACTGCCCAGTTCCAGTTATTCCGGTTACTGTCAAATGATAACCTCGGGTACAGGGCATCGGTGTTATCCGGTGTCCATGTTTTTCCAATATAATACGTATTGATATTTAAGTAATTGCGAAAGAATGGAGCTCTGCCATTCCCGCCACGCAATAAATTTTGTTTAAGTACTCCCTGGAAGAAGGCGGAAAGGTCGAAATTTTTCCAGCGTATACCAAGATTTGTACCGAATGTATAGTGGGGATCAGCATCACCTGCAAAATACAGGTCACTTGTATTCAAAACACCGTCACCGTTCAAATCAACAACGCTTAGGTCGCCTGCACGCAGTTTACTATTTCCGGTCATGGAGCCAAGGTTGCCAGTGGTGCTCGCGGTGTATTTCGCGGTATAGGCATCTGCGGCAGCCTGTGTTGGGAATACCCCATTCGTTTTGTAAAGGAAAAGTGAATTGAGCGGATATCCTTGTAAAGGAAGGTTTTGTCCGGGTGCGATGGCAGTTGCGCCGGTTCGCTTCACCAAAAGGTTTTTGTTGTTGCTTAAATTCAGGCCGATATTGTAGGAAACCTCGCCAATTTTATCACGCCAGTTGAGCGTTGCTTCAAACCCGCGTACCCTGAGGTTGCCTGCATTGCTTGGGGGCGCATTTGCACCTAATACGCCAGGATAAATCAAGCTGAGGATTAACCCTGTGTTTTTACGTTCGTATACATCAAAGGATCCGCTAAGCTTGTTGCTGAATAAGGTGAAGTCAACTCCTATATTTTTGTTCAGCATCCGTTCCCAGGTCAGCTCGACATTGTATATATTGGAGATTGAGTTGGTACCCTGTACGGCGGCTGTACTACCGAATATTGCGGTTCCGGCGCCAATGCCGGATACATAGTTGAAAGCGCCAATTGCACCATTTGTGCTTGATAAGCCATTCGTGCCGCCCCCGAGTCCGCCGGTTTCTCCATAGCCCGCACGCACCTTAAGGTAGTTCACAAACTTTAATGGCTTCATGAAACTCTCTTCTGATAAGGCCCACCCGGCCGAAACGCCGTAAAAGTTTTGCCGACGATGATCAGCATCGAAGCGGGAAGAGGCATCACTACGGCCAATCAGTTCCAGAAGATAGCGTTTATTATAATCGTAGTCAAAACGTCCAAGGTACGATGTTAGCCCTACCTTAACGTCTGAGCTGTTATTGGTCGCGTTTACCGGGGTCGCGGTATTCAAATCGTAAAGGCCCGGGTATAACAGGCCTGTGCGCCCAGCGCCCAAAACCCTGTCTTCCTGAAGCTCGGCAGTACTGCCTAATGTAACTGCCACATTGTGCTTTTGCGCGAAGGTCTTATTGTAATCTGCGAGGACACCGAAGTTGTTATAGATGGTATTTGTGATCGTTTCCCCTACGAAAGCTGGATTATAAATGGTTGAAGTTACACGGTCTCCGGTCCAGCTGTAAAGATTATAAGTTTGATTATATTCGTTTTTCATGCCGTCACGTTTGGTGATTGCTGCTGTTCCGCTTATTGTTAAACCGTCAATGATATTTGCCGAGAGCCGGGTGTTGAAACGAAAGAAGTTGTCCGTATTCCTGATACGACCACCTGCCTGCGTCATCGCGACCGGGTTGCGGTAACCATAATCATCATAGTAATTACCAACGCTGTTGTAGACGGGAAAAATGGGGGCATCAAAAAAGCCTGCTCCGACGCCATTTCTGGGGCTTTTTACTGTTCTTGTATCGTACGCGATACCTGATTGCCATTTTACTTTTTTAGAGATCTGGTAATCATAGTTAAAGCGGGCATTATATTTTACTTCGCCGTCATAAGCTGTTTTAAGAACGGACTTATTGTTCGAATATCCCAAAGATGCTGCATAACCTGTATTATCTGTTGAACCCGTGAGCGAGAGATTCTGTAATTGTGAATTTGAATTTCCGTAAAGTGCCCTTTGCCAGTTATTATCACCATAATGCGATACCAATCCGCTTGGCTGTGTATAATCAAATGATTCTCCGTTTGCCATTCTCTGCAGGTTGGCAAGTGTCCATTGCGGAAGATACTGGATTGGGGTGCCAGACGCATCGACCCTGTCCTGCATTGATGTTTCAAGATAAAGGCTGGCCCACTGCATCATATTGGCCCAGGGAACTGTTTTAGCAACCGTGTTTATGCTATAACTTGGATTGTAATTAATCCGAGGTTTTCCCTTGCCTCGTTTGGTTGTGATCAATAATACACCTCCCTGCGCACGTGCACCGTAAATTGCAGCAGATGCATCTTTAAGTGCGGTGACTGATTCAATGTCATTAGGATTTAAAGTGCTGATCTCAAAATCTGCTACAGTCGGCACACCGTCAATAATGATCAGCGGTGAAACAGCCGAAGTGGACGATTCCCCGCGTAGCCTGATGGTCAAATTTTCATTGCCCGGCCTGGGTGAGTTTCTGGTAACTACCAAACCCGGAATCTCTCCCTGCAGCGCAAGTGCCACGTTGGGTACCGGTCTGTCTTTGAACACTTCAGATCCGACTTGGGAGATCGCACCCGTTAATGTTTCTTTTTTCCTGGTGCCGTAGCCGACTACGATTACCTCGTTGAGGTCATTCGGCACAGCGCTAAGGCTGATATGCATAATCGTTTTGGGATCCGCTTCAATTTCTAAAGGACTGAAGCCCAAATAACTGATTTGGAGGATCTCACCCTGTGAAGCGGCAATTTTGAAGTTGCCTTTCACATCTGTCGCAACTGCTGTTGATGTGCCCTTTACCTTTACTGTGGCACCGATAATTGTTTCATGCGTCTTTGCGTCGGTGATTTGTCCCGACACTGTCGACTGGCCGAAGCCGCGAAAACTTACCAATGCCAGCAGTATGGTAAATAGCGCTGCAAACGCTTTGTAATTAAGTACTGCTTTTCTCATAATTTATTGAATGTTTAATTAATTGGTTGTGCTAATTATTGAAAACTGCTCTTCGGAGGATGGGAGGCCGTCGCTACTAAATTCCGCATGGTTTGGCAGTGAGGACTTACCCACAATGACCATACTTAATCATCCAGTTGGTATTTTAAACGGATACTTTTTTGTCGTGAGAATCTCGGATACCCGCACCAGGTGGCTTCTTGGTTTTAAATGGCTCATTGTTTAAGTTTTAATTATCAGGAATATGATTGTGAAAAGCCGGAATTGCGTTTCTTTAAACTAAGGACATGATTTAAATAATGTCATACTCATATTATTAAAATTTTTATCGAAAAAACATGCAGATCTGCCTTTTCCAACAATCACCAAGGCCCTTCGATATTACCAGGTAGCATTGACCAGGCTATCGTTTAAAGGCAGGGCCACTTGGTCAGTAAGCAGTTAACGGGCTTTGAATTTAGTACTTAACGAACCTCAATTAAATGGAAAGTGCTAGACGATACAACTTTTATAATAGGGATTATAATGGAGAAAAAATAAGTGTTTTGAATGCCCCTGCTGCTCATGCCGGAATGCAACTTTTTGCAACAAATCCTGAATACTGGTTTCGTTTATCTTGAATATTTAAACACCCGGGTATACCCCGAGACTCAAATGCACTGCTTTATAATTGGAGCCGATTTTGATCTGATCAGGCAGGCCGCCATTAGGTAATATAAGAGCGCGAAATATTTATACTCAAAAAAATACAAGTAAAATTCTAATCGCTTTAAAATAAAACATACGCGTACCTCAAATCGAAAGATTCAAAATGTAACTGAAATAAATTGGAAATATAACGACCTGGTTTTACGGGCTGAAAGCTTCGTTAAGTAAGAATTGCTTGTTTGAGTATCCCGAATGTTTCTTCTTGTCTTTCACGAAAAGCAGTAAGCGCTGTTCCTAATATTTTATGAAACAAATTAGAACGTATCGAACATTCGGACAATTTTTATGTATTATATGCTTTCTGCTTGTGTTTGTAAGCCGCGGACGAGCTGAGAATAAGCTCAAAGCCTATCCGGCTCCTGTTGGTATCGCCCAAAATCAATCCTTTACAGTGCGTGTAAGAGTTCCCGGCGGAAAATGGCAGGATCTGCCCGCATATCTCATTAAAGTTGATAGGGTCATCGGCACTCAACATCAGCAACAGGCTTCATCAATGGCCTATTTCGATTTCTCTGGTGAGGTTGAGGTTTCCGTTACCTTCAATAAAGGCCCGGTCAAGACCGCGAGAATCAGGCCGCTTTCTTATGGTATTCAACATGATTTGAAAAACCGGACGATTTTTTTCAAATTGAAAAAACCGGCCAATCTATCAATAGAAGTTAATGGCGATATTTTCGGTAACCTTCAGCTTTTTGCAAATCCAATAGAGGAAAATATACCCGCGCCAAACGATACAAATGTGATCTACTTCGGTCCGGGATATCACCAGATAGCTGGAGGGAAGTTAAAAGTTCCTGCTGGAAAGACCGTATATATCGCCGGCGGGGCGGTGGTAAGCGGCCAGATATTAATCGAAAAGGTTAGTAACGTTAAGATACAGGGAAGGGGTATGCTCGAACAGGCTGCCGGCAAAGGGGTTAGAATTGCCTGGTCTAAGAATGTAGAGGTAGACGGTATTATTTCCAGTCAGTGCTTCACCGGAGGTTCGAAAAATGTCATGATCAACAATGTAAAAGCAATCAGCTACTGGCGGTGGGGAGACGGGATGAATGTTGTTTCAAGTAAAAACGTCGTATTCGATGGGGTATTTAATAGAAATTCGGATGATTGTACAACGGTCTATGGTTCCCGTGGAGAATTCAAAGGCGGCTGCAAAAACGTAATAATGAAAAATTCGACACTTTGGGCTGATGTGGCCCATCCGATACTGATCGGTACGCACGGCAGCACAACAGACCCTGTAGTTCTTGAAGAACTGACTTATCAAAACCTGGATATATTGGATCATATGGAAGGTCAATTAGATTACCAGGGATGCCTGAGTTTAAACGCAGGCGATAGCAATCTGATCAGAAATGTCAGTTTCGACAATATTCGGATTGAGGATTTTCGGCATGGGCAATTGCTTAATCTGCGTGTGTTTTTTAATAAAAAATATTGTACATCACCAGGAAGGGGCATAGAAAATGTTACGTTCAAAAACCTAAGTTACAATGGCAACAACGCAATGACGTCAATAATCGCCGGCTACGATGATCTCAGGAATGTCAAAAATGTGGTATTCGAAAATCTTCGCATTAATGGAAAACTGATAACTGATAAAATGCCGGGTATGCCGGGATGGTACAAAACATCAGATATGGCAGGCATCTTTATCGGCGAACATGTGGAGAATGTCTCGTTCAGGAAATAGCCGGCTGATTGATATTGTTACGCTTATATGAAAAGTGATACAAAACACACATGGCCGGGAGAATTGCAGCCTGATGTATGTGCTATATGATTGACCGTGATAGGTGTATTGATTTAATTATCAGATTACTTCAATTAACCAATTACTCCTCTGGAATGTTAACTTTATGGTTTAATAATGATCATGAACTGGAGAGTAATCGTTCAAACCTTTGCGAGGGCAGGCATTATATTTTTTTTTACTCTTTCCGGAAAGATGGCTGTAAATGCCCAGCAAAACCCTTTAAGGTTTTCTTATCTGACTGTTGATGATGGACTATCGCATACGGACGCTAAAGAGATTAAACAGGATAGGCTTGGATTTATCTGGATTGCTACCTTGTTTGGATTGGATAGGTATGACGGACATGCTATCAAAAGGTTTTATAATAACAGTGTCCCAAAGAGTAATTCCTTCAAGAACCGGATCAGAAGCATGTGCCTTGATGAAAATGACAGAATTTGGTTAGGTTCAGAAGATGGTATTCAATTCTTTGACCCCCAATCAGAGAAATACACGGATGTTGATAACGTACAGCACAATACCGGCAATAAAACCTACACCCGATTGCTTGCTTTAAAAAGTAATTTGTTAGCCACTCTTGCAGAAGATCAATTCAGGTTATTTAAAATAAGCGGTAAAACTTTAGTAGATATTTCCTTAAACTATCCACGTGGCATCAGATATACTGATATGACCCTTGATAACGCAGGTAATATCTGGTTATCAAGCAATCGTGGTGCCTGGGTATTGGATCGTTCGTATCATTTCTGGCATTTTGATATTATTGATGGTGTAGGGCGTTACTTCAATAATTTAAGTAAAGTATTTCTTAACCGCAAAAATCAGGTGTTGGTTGTGCAAGGTACAACCATTGTTTTAGCTAAGGAAAACAGCCGGGAATTGTTGTCGTCACTAGGTGCACCGGCTTTAAAAATACACTCCTTTCAACATTTTCTGATCCCGGGCTGTTCATTTATCAATGATATTATACAGGACAAAAAGCTGAATTATTGGGTTAGTACCGATGCCGGGCTATTTTTATTGGATAAGGCGTTTAATTTAAAACAAACTATTACCACGCAGAGTTTTGTCAAAAGCTTGAATACCAATTACCTGGATAAAATATTTATTGACCGTTCTGAATGTTTATGGGTATGCACTTTTGGCGGTGGAGTTGATTTTTGCGATCTGAATGCGAAACTGTTTTATACCTTTCAGCATAACCCAGAGGTTCCTAATACTTTGTCAGGGAATCACATCAGATCAATAGTGGAGGAATCCGGTCAAAAGGTTTGGATAGGTACCAATGCCGGCGGTTTGAATGAGTATGATCTTCATACTGGAAAATTCACCCGTTATAATGCTGAAAACAGCGCGGTAAAACTGAAAAGCAATGAAATTGATGCTTTGGAATTAGACAATGACCACAATTTATGGATAGGGACTGATAAAGGTATTGATATCGTTAACCAAAAACGCAATAGTTTGTGGCACCCTGCCGGTTATGCAAAATTTCCGGTCCATTCCATTGCCAGTTTAACAAAGGATTGTTATGGTAATATGTGGTTTGGCAGCTATTATAATGGGTTTGGCTGTATAAGCCAAGATAAAAAAAACCTATACCGGGTTAAATATTGGGGTTCGGGCTCGGGTTACCTGATATGGGCAGACAAAAGCAAACCTGAATTACTTGTTTCAAGTATACATGGTCTTACACGGCTGGTTATTGATAGCTCAGGCCATGTTATCAAAACTTTCCACTACCAGGTAAATAGCCGGCCTAATTCTTTGAGCTCCAACTATATTTTTCCTATACAAAAACAAAGTGACAGTTCATACTGGGTGGGTACCATAGGTGGCGGTCTGGACTATCTGGTGTTAAAAAAGGATAACACCTATCGGGTAAAAACGTACGGCAGCCGGTATGGTGTATTTAATGATGTGGAAACCATTGAGCTGGATGATAAAGGCCGAGTATGGATGGGTGGTAATGGGTTGGAATGTTTGGATGCTGGCAATAACAAATTGGTAAGGTTTGATAAAAATGATGGTTTACAGGGAAATAGTTTTAAAGTAGGCGCATCCTATAAGGGTAAAGACGGAAGATTGTATTTTGGAGGGATCAACGGCCTCAATTATTTTTTTCCGGATAGTATTAAAACAAACAAAATAGCAGCCCATCCTGTATTTACTGATCTCATCGTCAATAGTAAAAGAGTGGTAGTAGGTGAGGAGAGGACTTCGGAAATTATATTGGAAAAATCAATAAGTTATAGCAACAGGCTTAATCTGAATTACCTTCAAAACAATTTTGTAATCTCTTTTTCTGCTATGCATTATGCAAATCCGCAGAAGTGCAGGTACCGGTATAAACTGACAGGATTTGATAAAGATTGGAAATTTACGAATGGCAATAATCCTACAGCCGCATATAACAATCTTGATTATGAAGATTATTCCTTAATAGTAGAAGCAACTAACAATGATGGGGTTTGGAGCAAAGACAAAGCCATTCTCTCAATTATTGTTACTCCTCCCTGGTGGAAATCAACCATGGCCAAAATTATATATTTTATACTAGCTCTTTCTGGATTGGTTGGCATCTATGTTTATCAGGCCCGGTGGTACAGGCTAAAAAGTGAGCTTGCCGTACGTGATGTGGAAGAAAAGAAACGCGAAGAGATGCATCAGCAAAAAGAAGAGCTTTATCAACAGCAATTGCATTTTTTTACCAATATATCGCACGAATTCAGGACGCCGTTAACTTTGATAATTGGCCCTTTAGAAAGTTTAATTAAAGAAAATACCTATACCGCTTATCAGCATACCTACCAGATCATGTACCGGAATGCTAAAAGGCTGATCAACCTGATCAATGAGTTGATGAATTTTCGCAAAGTGGCAGACAGCGCCGTTAAGCTCCGGGTAACCCGGATAAGCCTCAGTGGGTTTATCAACGCCCTGTTTGATGAATTTGAGGAGCTGGCCGATAATAAACACATAGCCTATACTTTAAAACTTGCAGAGCAGCACACATCAATTTGGCTTGACCAGCAAATTGTTGAAAAAATACTATTTAACCTGTTAAACAACTCATTTAAATATACGCCCGCCGGAGGTGGTATTACCCTTGATGTTTTTTTTGCTTTTGATGATTTCAAACCGGCTTATGATGCCGGATACCGTTTGTTAAATGAACATCGTGCCGGCTCATATATATACTTCAGAGTGGCAGATACAGGTATTGGCATTTCAAAAGAATCAATTAGTCAGATATTTGACCGTTATTACCGGATCAGTAATAACCACCTGGGTTCAGGTGTGGGACTTGCACTGGTGAAAAGCTTAACATTATTGCACAAAGGCGATATTTATGTTTACAGTGAGCGTTATAAAGGGACTGAAATTATTATAGCGCTTCCGCTTGGCGCGGTAAATTATTCACAGGCTGAAAGAAATGCGCATAATGCAGGTCAAGCAGTAACTATGCTGGAGAAAGTTGACCATACAGAGATTCTTATGCCCGCTCAGTCTGAGATACCAGTGCAGGAAACCAAAATGAAAACTGCTGCTAAGCAACATATTTTGCTGGTTGAAGATAATGATGAGCTCAGATCTTTTTTAAAGGATGTGTTACAGCCGCACTATTTGGTATATGAAGCGGTTGACGGGAAACAGGGACTTGACCTCGCTATTGAAATAGTTCCGGATTTAATAATAAGCGACGTGATGATGCCGGTTATGAATGGCGTTGAGCTATGTAAACAGATAAAGGAGAAATTTGAAACAAGCCACATCCCTTTTTTGATATTATCAGCAAAGGACGCTTTGGAAGCCAGGCTGGAAGGGCTGGAATCTGGCGCCGATTATTATTTTTCCAAGCCGTTAAGTACCGATTTGCTGTTGTTAACTATACATAACCTGTTTGAGCAAAAGCAAAAGCTAAAAATAAAGTACACGCAGGATTATTATGCAGAAGCTACCGAATTGGTACATTCGGCTAAAGACAAAGCATTTTTAGATAAATTAATTAAGCTGATTGAAACTAATATTCAAACACCGGAACTGGACGTAGATTTCATTTGCCGCCACATGTTTACAAGCCGCTCCAAGCTTTATCAAAAAATAAAAAGTATTTCAGACCAGTCTATCAATGAGTTTGTGAGAACTATCAGATTGAAAAAAGCCGCTTATATCATGACCCACGAAGATGTAACCCAAATTGAGCTTATTGAACGTATCGGGATACTGAGTGTTTCATACTTTCAAAAAGCATTCCGAAAAGAGTTTGGAAAAACGCCATCTCAGTTTATAAAAGAAGTTAAAACAGGTTAGTCAATACTTTAAATAGCTAAAAAGCCTCATAATGCTCATTATGGGGCTTTTTTAGGTTATTTGAGCGCATAATATGGACGTTACAGCGCACTCACCTGCTTGTTTTTTCTATTCATTTGTATCAACCAATTGTTATATCCCGCCTCCTTGAGTTGACTGATTTAGCTGGCATGGATGGTAACGTTCGATAACCTAATTATTTACAAAATTATTTATTATGAGTAAAAACTTACATTCCATTAATGGGGCTTTACCCATTACATTACCGCTGAATATTGATTCCGGGCAAGTGTTTCGGCGAGGAAAGCTGGTAGCTTTATTTGTCCTGTTATTTGCGTTCCATTCATTTATTGCCGGTGCCCAAACATCGAGCGTTTCCGGTATTGTAAAAGATGAAAAAGGAATTACGCTACCCGGGGTAAGCGTAGGGGTAAAAGGCACTACAACGGGGCAGGTCACCGATAATGCCGGCCATTATTCAATTAATGTGGCATCAGCAAATGCCACGCTGGTGTTTTCGTACATCGGATATATAAAACGAGAAGTCGATATCAACGGTCGGTCTACGGTTAACGTAAAGCTGTTGCCAGATAGTAAAAACCTGTCAGAAGTGGTTGTTATCGGTTACGGCACGCAAAAGAAATCTGATGTAACCGGTTCCCTATCCAGCCTGTCATCCAAAGAATTTAAGGATCAACCGGTTACCCGTGTTGACCAGGCTTTACAAGGCAGGGTTGCCGGGGTGCAGGTGGTTAGCAATTCCGGAGCACCCGGTGGTGATGTTAAGATCAGGGTGAGAGGTTCCAATTCGATACTTGGGGATAACAATCCGCTGTATGTTATTGATGGTTTCATAGGCGGCGATTTTAACAACCTGAACCCTGATGATATTGCAAATATTGAAGTTTTGAAAGATGCATCGAGCACCGCAATTTACGGTAGCAGGGGAGCAAATGGCGTAGTTTTAATTACCACCAAAAAAGGAAATGCTGAAAAGCAGGAAATAACCCTTACACCCATATTTTATTCATCAAGGGTTATCAAGAAAATGGATCTGCTAAGTGCGGCTGATTTTGCTACCACGGTAAATGCCCGAAATACGGCTCTTGGTATATCACCTTATTTTACCCAGGCGCAGATAGATAATTTCAGGGTTACTGGCGGAACTAACTGGCAGGATGAAGTTTTCAGGACAGCGCCCGGACAGGAATATAAATTAGGCTATTCAGGTGGCAATGCCAAAACCCAATTCTTTATTTCAGGAGATTATCTGAATCAGGATGGTATAGTTATCAACTCAAACTATAAACGGTATGCCCTAAGGTCAAATATTAATTCACAGTTTTCTGATAAGTTATCCACCCGGCTTAACATTTCAGCCATACGAAGAGAAACCCTGAATACAAATAATCAGGGTACCGGTGGCTCTGTTAACCAGGCTTTGGCATGGGCACCCACTACACCGGTAAGGACAGCCGCCGGAACATATACCATTGTAGATCCGCTGGGCTCTATTCGTTATAATCCGGTTGCTTTGGCAAACGACGTGGAAAATATCGTCGACAACTCTAATGTAACTTTAAACGGAGGTGCGAATTACCATTTTTTCAAGGACCTTTCATTAGACGTAAGTTTTGGTGTAGATTATCAAAATATTCAGGGAAAAAATTATTCCGGACCATCTGTCACCAATAACATTCCAAACGCCAGCCGCACATCTACAGAATTGTTCAATTTACAAAATACCAATACCTTAAACTATTCGCACCTGTTCAACAACGTACATAGCTTAAATGTAACCGCGGTATTTGAGCAACAAAAATATACCTCAACGGGATTTAGCGCCAATGCTAATAGCCTTACGTTTGCCAACCTGGGCTATGATAACCTTGCCTTATCTACTACACAATCGGCAGGTTCTGCTTATTCAGGATCAGCTTTAATCTCTTATTTAGGCCGGGTAAATTATGCTTATAAAGACAAATATTTGCTGACCGTTTCTGTCAGGCGGGATGGATCTTCAAAGTTTCAACCCACTAACCAGGAAAGTACCTTTCCATCAGTGGCTTTAGGCTGGAAGCTTTCTGAAGAGCCCTTTATTAAAAAATTGAATCTTTTTGATACATTTAAAATCAGGGGCAGTTGGGGTTTAACGGGTAGCCAGGCCATTAACCCTTATGCTACGCTTTCAACCTATCTTAGCGATGCCTTTTCTGCTGCCAACAGTTTTAACAATACGTCGGTTTCTTCAGGGATTGTACTGGGTAATGCCGCCAATCCTTTTCTGAAATGGGAAACAACACAAGCAGAAGACGTGGGCTTAGACCTGTCATTATTTAACAACAGATTGAGTTTTACAGCCGATGCCTATATTAAGAATACCAGGGACCTGCTTTTATCCCTTCCGTTGCCTGCCTATGCCGGTGGAGGGAACATTATCAGTAATGTAGGGAAAATGAAAAACAGCGGGCTTGAATTTAACATTGGTGGTACACCTGTACAATCAGGTAAGTTTACCTGGTCGAGCTCATTTAATATAACGTTTCAAAAAAATCTTGTTAAAAGCTTAGGTACATTAGCCAGTGTGTTTTCAGACAAAAGTGTTGCAAACGCAGGTGCGGGCCTGTCAACCCAACCTGAATTTATTATTAAACCCGGTTATGCGCTTGGGTCATACTGGGGATTGAAATATTTGGGAACCTGGAAACCAAATGAGGCTGCCGAAGCTGCCAAATATGGCAATAAGCCGGGTGATTCACACTATCAGGATCTGAACGGGGACAATGCGATAAACGGTAGTGATTTTCAGATCATCGGAAACGGTACGCCTAAACAATCGCTGGGTTGGAATAATACCTTTACTTATGGTGATTTCTCAGTAAATATATTTGTACAGTCGTTATTAGGTTTTAGTAAGCTTGATTACACTTATGCCAGTTCCATAACCGCTAATGCAGATGCCAAGCAAGCTACCAACGTAGGGGTTTTGAACAGGTATATACCCGGTGTTAATGAAACATCAAATATACCTGCATTCAGTTCAACCAATACAGACTATTTTGAATCGAGCCGTTTTTTGGAGAACGGAAACTTTGTAAGGCTAAAGAACTTGAATATTTCTTATCACCTGCCAAAAGGAACTATTAAAAATGTGGACCTTAAGCTATTTATAGGTGCAACCAATTTATTTACCATAACCAAGTATAAAGGATTTGATCCGGAATCCACTAACGCGGGTTCGGGTTCGGATGTTACCCAAAGCATTGACTTTGGTTCTTATCCTAACTCGAAGACATTTAATGTGGGCGCGATATTCAAGTTTTAAACTTATAGAAAAGATAAATTATGAAAAAGATATTAATTATAATAATGATCCTGTCGGTAATGGGCTGTAAAAAGGCGCTGGTAGAAGACCCTAAAGGACAGGTAGTAGGAACGCAGGCATTAAGTACCGTAGCCGGTTTAAATGCAGCATTGGTAGGTGCTTATAAACCATTGTCAACCACCTGGGTAAGCGGGTTTACTACAGCAGCGGTAGTTGCTGTGTTAATGGGCTCCGATGACCTGACCACACATCCGGCCAGCAACAAGGCCGATTTGCGGGAGTTTGATCAATACCATGTTTCCAATCTTAACGGAAGGATGCTCAATATCTGGAACGGCTGTTACAAATCTATACAGGGTGCTAACAACATCATTAACAATTATAAATCAACCACAGGCGATGCTGCCACCATCAATCAAATCCTGGGCGAAGCTTATTACCTGCGCGCGCTTGATTATTACTGGCTTATCAGACTATGGGGAAAGATCCCGCTAATCACATCGGAAGTTTATAACCCGGATGTTTTAAAGGTGGGGACATCTGCTCCTGCCGAAGTATATAAACTAATCGAAAGCGATCTGCTGAATGCTGAAAAACTGATGCAGAACAAAAAATTAGATGCCGGTCGTACGTCAAAAGGCGCCGCGTCAGCACTGCTTGCAGATGTTTACCTTACAGAAGGCGGTTGGCCCGTTAACGATAATACAAAATATGCCTTGGCAGCTGCCAAGGCAAAAGAGGTAATTGACAATAAGGCTGCCTATGGTTTTGATCTGGTATCTGATCTGAGCACATTATGGCAGAATACAAGGGTAGGAACAACAACATCTGAAGAAGTATTTGCCATTCATAATTGCGGTACCTGTAACTGGTTTAATTCAAATGCACTTTATGGTTCTTCTGCAATGCCCGGAGAAGAAAACGGCTGGGATGATTATTTTACCGAAATCAAATTTTTCAATGATTTCCCGGCCGGGCCAAGAAAAGATGCCACTTTCCACACCGTCATTAAAAAGTCTGATGGTACAACCATACCATGGCAGAGCGATGCTGTAAAACATCCTTATTTTGAGAAATTCAGGGCACCCGTTGAGGGCAGTACTGACGGTTCAAGTGGTACCGTTCAAATGATGCGCTATGCCCATGTTTTATTGATATATGCCGAAGCACAAGCCAGGAGCGGCGCTGCCAATGACCAGGCTTACGCCAGTGTTAATGCAGTACGTTCACGTGCCGGTTTAGTTCCTTTGGGTGGTTTATCAAGTGCAGATTTTATAAAAGCGATCATTAATGAAAGAGCATGGGAATTTGCGGGCGAATATACCAGGTGGTTTGATATAGTACGTTTACAGCTGCTAACCCAGGTTATTGCTAACAGAGATCCGTCAGAAAATGCCCCAATTGGAACGCCGCAATACTATTTGCCTATTCCATCCGGCGATCTGCAATTAAATCCGAACTTAGGAAACTAAACAGCAACACTGCTCCATATTGGGCCTGAATTGAAAATAATTAAAAAGTTAAACAATTTTGACTGGAATCGCCGATAATGATTCCAGTCAATTTATATCCTGATAACGTCAACCTAAATGAAAACGAAACACATCTCACTTATTACATTATTAATAGTTATTAAAAGTTTAGCCTTTGCAAATACGAACAAATCTATTGCCGATACATCTGCACATGGTAGGGTATTACTTGATACAGATGGTAAGCCCATCAATGCCCACGGACCTGGTGTAATGTATCATCAAGGTGTTTATTACCTTTTTGGCGAAATAAAAAATGGGAAAACCTGGCTTGTTCCAGGCCAGAACTGGGAAGATTACCGGGTTCCGGCAGGAGGGATATCTTGTTATTCATCTGTCGATCTGAAACATTGGAAATACCGGGGAATAGCCTTAAAATCGGTTGTTAATGACCCGGGTAATGACCTGGATACCGGCAGGGTGATAGAAAGACCTAAAGTGATCTATAATGGACGTACAAAGAAGTTTGTGATGTGGATGCACATAGACAAGAATGACTATAACTACTCACGGGGCGGAGTTGCCATAAGTGATAGTCCGTCCGGGCCGTACCAATACCAGGGCAGCATAAAACCCAATGACCAAATGTTAAGGGACATGACTTTGTATAAAGATGAAGACGGTATAGCTTACCTGATTTACTCTTCTGAGGATAATAACACCATGCATGTTTGCCTGTTGAGTGATGATTATTTAAAACCAACAACAACTTACGTAAGAATATTTGAGAATAAGAGAAGGGAAAGCCCTGCTATCTTTAAAAATAAAGGGAAGTACTATTTAATTACATCAGGTTGTTCGGGCTGGTCGCCGAATGCGGCATCATACGCGGTTGCTGATCATGTTATGGGGCCATGGAAAGAGCAGGGCAATCCATGTAAAGGGTCAAATGCAGAGGTAACCTTTTTCTCACAGGGAGCATTTGTACAACCTGTTATTAACAAGCCAGGAGCGTTTATTTTTATGGGTGATGTTTGGGATAAAACCAATCTGGAAAAGTCCGGGTATTTATGGTTGCCTTTGAACTTCAATGATGATAAAATAGAGATTTATAATCCTTAATTTATTATACCGAAATTAGGCTTAATACGGTGATCAAAGTTGGATATTCCGCAGAAATTGACCAGTGATCCATAAGTAAAGGCATTGCGGGGCAAGTAACAACAGCAATGACGTCAATAATCGCCGGCTACAGTGGTCTCAGGAAGTTCAAAAATGTGGTATTCGAAAATCTTCGCATTAATGGAAAACTGAGAACAGATAAAATGCCGGGTATGCCGGGATGGTACAAAACATCAGATATGGCAGGCGTCTTTATCGGCTGATATGTGAAGAATGCCTCGTTAAGGAAATGGCCGGCTGATTGATATTGTTAGGCTTATATGAAAATGATACAAAACACATAGTCGGGGGAATTGCAGCATGATGTTATGAGCTATAAAATTCAGAGAATAAAAAAAATGTTACAGATGGTGGAGTATGAATGGTCTTGGGATCTTCTTATTTAAACAACTACATTCGAAAGTCGAGACTTCTGCTGGAATTCAGTTAATATCAAGATATTACCAGCCGATCGGCTATCGCGATTGGACAGCGGAAATCTGAGTAAAGAATGCTTATGAACAATAGTTTTTTTAAGAGTTTAGGTTTATTGGGGCTCTTATTTGTCGGTTTTGAAGCTAAAGCGCGGCAAAATAACCGGCCTTTACCTCAACCGGTCATCTCTTGACCATGATTTGCAGGAAATGAGACCGCCAGTAGTATGGACCTCAAAGGACCTTGTTAACTGGAGCTATAAAGGAACGCTTTTTTCCGGGCATTGATTGGAACAAACATTATACCTATGGCCCGGAAGGGAAAAAAAGCGCTATTTCAGATATGGGACCCCTGGCATGGTAATTAAAAAAACGTACACCTTATCATTTGTATGCTACCATTGTTAAGCCTGATTCAAGGCTCGGTACTTATCATTTAACGGCGAACAGACCGGAAGGTCCCTTTATGTTCAGCAATGGAACGAGTGTTTTTTTTAACCAGCCCAAAAAAGAAAGGGAAGAGACAAAGCCTGTTGTGGCTGACATAGACGGGGATCCTTTTGTGGATAAGGCTTGCAAGCCTCCGTATTCTGGTGCCGTCGAAAAGCAGCCAAACTAAGTGAAGACTGAAAAACTATGGAAGGCCCGGAAATTTCTATTCCAACCAAAAGAATTGGTTATTCTGAAGGCCGGGTCCTATTTAAACGAAACGGCATCTATTACTATTTCTATACATTATCTTGGCGGAGCTAATTACGCTTATGCCTATATGATGACCAAAACAGTCCTTGTGCGCTCACAAAAGACCCGTCGGAAAGGATAACCGGGCCCTCCGGATGCCTCGTCCGGCAACGGTAGCCGGAAGGGCAGTTGTCCTTTTAGCCGGATAAAATCCTGACCTAATTACCTCAAACTTTCTTTTCCATAACTTTTCCCGGACTGCTGCCAAGTTTGAAATCCTGTTTTATTTAGCCTTTGCTGGAGGCAAATTTACCCCTCTTCAGCGGTCAAGGCCATGCGAGTGCCGCTTTAAAAAATCTCCACACCTCGCTGCGCTCGGGTCGTATTTTTTGCGGCAGCCTTGCCCCGCTTGCCCCCCGCGCAAGTTTTTTGCCTCTATCAAAGGCCAAATGAGGGTTCTGCCGAAATGGTCATTGACAAACAGATTTTTTTAAGAATTAAAATTAAAAGCAATGGAAATCATCGGAAGAGTAGTAGCAGACGCTGCTGTGAGAACAACAAAAAACGACAAAAAAGTAACCGGGTTCCGGGTGGCGATTAACCACAGGTACACATCGAACGGGGAACAAAAAGAGGAAACTACTTATGTGGATTGCGCTTACTGGCGTACTGCTAAAATAGCGCCTTATCTGACCAAAGGACTATTGGTCCAATTGTACGGACACATGACCGCACAGCCCTGGGTGAGCCGTGACGGTGAACCAATGGCAAGCCTGAACTTTTATACTAATGAAATCACCTTGTTAGGCGCATCAGCAAAAAAATTAGCTTGAGGAACGGCAGTTTATCAGAAATCAAAGCGAGAGAGATGGAAAGAGTTAGAGATATCTATACGGTAGCCCACAATTGGGCGAACCGTATCGGGGAAAGCGCTAAGGCAAGCAACTTGTTTTTTGAGGATGACAACATCTATTCCTATGGGCGTCATTTCCTGATAGCCAAACATGTGGCCAATCAAAGGGGAGAACAGGCCGTGTTATTCACTGGGCGTACTTACAGCAGGTCAACTTCGGCGCATGTAACGATCGTCCGGAATGCTTCCCGCCATTTGGATAAACTGCCTGTGCCTGATCCTGATTTGTCAAAGGAAGACCTTTTTGAAAAATGGTATGGCGACATCAGGAATATTGCTGATTCACTTGCCGGTGCCCGTAAGCCACAAAAGCACATTCTGGAAATCGGGCGGGTATTTGACGAAGCCAGGCGCTATGCGGATTTCTTTGACTATGAACTGCCCGAAGTGTTGGTAAAGGCGGGTGAAATTCAAAGTGGTGAACAATACCATGATTTATTGCAACAGGAGCGGGAACTGCGAAAAACACAGGAACAAAGAGCGCAAGCTGAGGCCCTGCGTTTGCAGAAAACACGGTTGAAGGACTGGCGGAAATTCAAAGTTCATTATCTGCGGACTGCTGACGGTTTTGATTACCTGCGCTTTCATAAGGCTAATCAAATAATCGAAACCACCCAAAGGGTTGAATTTTCATTATCCGCAGGCCGTCTGCTTTACAGTTTCGTTTTGGCGTCCCTTGAAAAAGGCGGTTGTGAAAATTGTGGAGAAACCTTTTTAGGCAGGTACAATATCACCGAAATCAACAGCAGATTCATCCGGGTGGGTTGCCATAAGGTATCCTTAACAGAAATCAAATCTTTTGCCAAAAAACAGAGGTGGTAACGGCCACCTCTCATTAAAAATTACGAGATAATGGAAAAGCATCGTGCATACACCTTAACGTGCGGCTTGCTATTGATAATCATCGGGTTATTTGCCCGGTATAACATCGGCAGGCGCAGGTTTAACCGCCGGGGCATCGGTGGCCAGCAGCAATTCCCGACTTACGGCAGGTTCATTTTAACGGTCATCGTGGAGAGAGGCATTTATTTTATCGGGACAATTTGCCTTTGGGCGGGCGTTTTTTTCCTTGCCATCACAGGCTTTAACCACTTTAAATTTTAACGATATGAAAACGAATTTTTTTGAACAGATAGCAGGTTTGCAAATCAATGGCACGCTGCAAATCAATATCCAGCCACACGAGGGCGGTACGCTTACCGTATCGGTGCTATTGGCGAATAACAACCCCAAAATCACCTCGGGTAAAAACATCCCGCCGATGCTGTTAAAAGCCACTGCGCAGGAATTGGATGAAGAGTTCTTTACGGAAATAGGCGAACCCACGAAACAAACCGTGCGGCTGTTTGCCAATCTTGAAGCTTATCAGACCGAACTGGACAAGGCCAAAAAACAACCCGAAAAACCGGGCGGTAAAACGGCAACGGTCGATAATACGAAAGCCGTGGATAACAGCCTGTTTAATCAACCTGCGGAGGAACATGAGGATGATGTGCATGATGATTTGGAGGAACAGCACGATGAAACGGAAGCTTTAGTGGAAAAAGCACGCCTGTATGACGAGGCTATGCAACGGGTGAACCGGTTGAACACCGACATGAAATACAAGGAAGCTATTGCCCAATTGCCTGATGTGGATGAATACCCTGATAAGGCAAACGAAATCAACAAAAGGCGGGAGCAATTGCAGCAACGGCAGAAACTCTACGCCAGTTTACAAACCGAAGTTTAACGCTAATCATACGACCATGATAGTTAACCAATTAAAAAGGGTGTTTCTGCATAAGGAAAACGGACAGGAAGTACGTTTGGCAGACCCCGGAGCGGAATTTACCGCAAACGATGTACAGAATTTTTATTCCGCTAATTATCCCGTACTCACCAATGCGAAAATCATCGGCCCTGAAATTAAGGATGATGAAATGCAGTACCGATTTGAGAGTACGATGGGGTTTAAAGGATAAGCCATGATAAGAGAGCTAAAAACAAGGGTGGTTAAGATAAAAAAGGAGAACAGGGAATGGAAGCTACAACAGCAATTCGGGGCGTTCGTGGACAAGTTAAACCGCTTGCCCGATGCCGGAGAGGTTCAGCGCAACCCTATGCGGAGCGCACCCGCCGGGCTGACCGAAATGGTTTTTTAAGACACAGGTTCACACCGTTTTGGCAATATAGCGGAAGCAGGGAAAGGGCAGAAAGGGAGTTTCTATATTCCCTTTCCATCCTTTGCCAACACTATGATTTGCAGATACCCGCTTGTGTAAATGATAGCTTCCCGCAAAATATCTACCAAACACAGCAAAGCATCTATCAGCAACTAAAGGCCATCGATGAAAAGCTGTTGTGCATCATTGCAAAGGACGAAAGGCATGTGGCCACATTGGCGACCGTTAAACGGTTCGATACCAACATGACCTTATATTATATCCCCGTGCGTCCCTTATGGCATTGGATGCAATGCGGTCAAAGTCAAAGCTTGGCTGAATTGATAATCAGCATGTTCGCTTACTTGGAGCAGGTGGTTGGAGTTCCGTTTTATACGGAACAGGACAGTTATCTGGCAAGCCAGTACGAAACCTTGGAACAATGGGTGAATGATGATCAGGAAGATGATGCCTGCCGGGACAAACAACTGGACGAGTTGTACACGATGCACAATGCGGGCTTGAAAATCTATGCGCAAATTATTAACCCGCAAAAGCTGATAACATTTGAAAGTGTCGTTCAGAACTTTCAACCCCGTGAAAAGGAACAGGATTGGAAGTTGGTAGCGGATGGTTTTTTACAGCTTTACAGGCAGTACCCCGCACGCTCCATATTCGATAATATCCATTCCGCCTTGTTATATCCACAGGACGCAGATCGCATTTACGCAGACCAGTACATCAGCTTTTACTGGAGTGGAAACGATTGTTTTCAGGATTGCCTGTTTGAGATGATTGATAACCATTTTCAGGAAATTGCCTATATGGATGAACCTGCACATGTAACTTTATTCGATTACCCGCCTGAAAGTATAACAGCTGATTTTGATTTTGAAACCCGCCTGTTTGACCTCATAAACGACCTGAGCAGGCTGTTAAACCGTTACGATCATGAACAATGTGAGCCAGCAATTTAATGAACAATACCTGCCTGTCAAAGCCCTGCTGATATACCAGTCAGCCGAACAGGAAAGTGAGAACTATGAGTATAAACCAACCGAGATTTACGTGGAAAGCTATGACATCGGTAAACACGGCAATCCCATTAATGCGCATCCTTTATCGCTGAAAGAAATGAGCACCTTGAGCGAGTTATTGCAATCGACACAGGAATGGCAACATAATTATCTGCAATGTAAGGGGGTGATACCTTCAAACTTAATTTATGTCAACAGTCAAACCAATGGCTATGCGGTTTGGTACACGACACCACAGGAAGTCAACCTGTTTTTTAGCGATGCTTTAGGTATTCCATCGGGTAAAGCCAAAATACCCGCCCTGTTATGGAAGGCGGCGAAAGAGCGGTTGGAGGTCTTTGCCCTGAAAGGTAAAAACAAGCCTAATGCTGATACTCCGCTTTATTATGCCCCCTTATTCAATCTGTCTCAAAACGGTAGCGTTTGCATGGGTACGGTTAATGTGCAGATTGACCGGCAAACCTATTTGGAGCAGTTGATGACCCAATGGGAGAGCTATTTCTTTAACAGCTATTTCACGCATACGCTCGGCAATCATCGGCATTCTAAGGGCAATCTAATCCAGTTATGGCAGGGACAGATCGGCACAGGCAGGGATTTCCCGCAGGATGAATTAATCAAAAGCGGTAAAACATTAAAAGACATTATCAGATGAAAAAGCTAATCAAAAAAGACAAAAGAACTGCGGTTCATATCGTGAACAATGAGATATTACAGCCCTATAATCCCGTTACCGTCAACCTGATTGGTGCAGGCGGTACTGGTGGGCAGGTACTGACCGTTTTGGCAAGAATGAACCAGTCTTTAGTATCGCTCAACCATCCCGGCTTGATGGTCAGGGTGTTTGATGACGATACGGTAACCCGTGCGAACTTAGGCAGGCAGTTATTTACCACCGCTGAATTGGGCTTATATAAGTCTGTCGCCCTGATTAACCGCATCAACCGTTTTTTCGGCTCGAACTGGAAAGCTGTGACCGAAAAATACGATAAGTCATATAATGGAGAGAACGCATGGGCGACAATCACCATAGGCTGTGTAGATACTGTACAGGCCAGATTGGAGATAGCTGCGATTCTTAAGAAGCTGAACAAAAGCATGGGAAACAGCCGTAGCCAACCGCTGTACTATATGGATTTTGGCAACAGCAGGGAAACAGGGCAGGTTATCTTATCCACCATCGGTAAAATCAAGCAGCCTGAATCTAAACAATACCGCACGACAGATATGTTACCAATGGTAACTGATGAATTTGGCGAACTTTTGTCTGTATCAGAAGCTGGCGATAATACGCCAAGTTGTTCGCTTGCCGAAGCCCTGACCAAACAGGATTTATTTATCAATTCTGCATTGGCAAACTTGGGAGCATCGTTGTTATGGCAATTATTCCGGGAGGGAATGTTGTTTAACAGGGGGTTCTTTTTGAACCTTAGAGATTTCAGGACACAACCGCTGAAAGTGGCTTGAGTTTCCTGGTGTCAGTCAGCACTAAATATATTAAGGCGGATTAACACCATCCCTCAAAACTCCCAAGGGGCTCCGGCGCGCCGGAGCCCCTTTCGCCCCCTATTTTCGCTTCGCTATTCGTACTTTGGTGAAAATACGGGGGCGCTCCATTACAAAAAGATTATTCCATGAATTTATATATTTGTTCATGGAAATATGGAAATGCTTCAGAAATCTAAAAATCTTTCTCAACGAAAGTTAGTTGGTATGGCAAGGATGAATCCATCTCACTTGAAGCAAGATAGAAAATGCGAAAACCGATGCGAAGTCCGCGAGCCTGTTTTCGATCATCAGTGCATAGAGCCTTTCTTGACATTAATGTTAAAATGTAAATATAATTGCAATTTTGTTGCATTATTACAATTGATCAATAAAAAAACATATCCATTTCTACTATTCTCCAGGATTGGAGCATTGCAAGGTCACCCGCACTTATCGTCTGTCGGCAATTGTGCAAGTAGCACTTGCACAATTAGAATTGGGATAACGGGCTATTCCAATTGTTTTTTCAAATCCTCCTTACTTGGCAGATAGAGCTTATATTCTTTGCTGAATATTTGATCATTATCTAATGGAAGGGTAAATTCCACGACAGATTTATTATCCTGCTTACAAAGAATTATTCCTAAAGTTCGGTTTTCGTCAGGCAGTTTTATTTTACGGTCATAATAGTTAACATACATCTGCATTTGTCCGATATCTTGGTGAGTTAATTTTCCAATTTTTAAATCGAATAATACAAAACATTTGAGTAGCCTGTTATAAAAGACCAGATCAACATAGAAATGATCCCCCTCTAATGTGATACGCCGCTGTCTTCCTTCAAACGAAAAACCTTTTCCCAATTCCAGCATGAAATGTTCTAACTTGTTGATGATCGCGGACTCCAGGTCATTTTCTGAATAGCGATTATCTTCGCGTAAGCCAAGGAACTCCAAAATGAGAGGGCTTTTTAAGGTGTCGGTAGATTTTTCTATTACCTGCCCCCTTTGGGCAAGTTGTTTGATTTCTTCTTTGTTTCTGCTTAATGCCAGTCGTTCATATAATGAGGTACTAAATTGTCGTTGCAATTCCCGAACTGACCAATTGCCGTTTGCGGTTTCAATTTCGTAGAATTCTCGCTCGCTTTTATCCTTGATCTTTAAGAGCTGTACATAATGCGACCAGCTTAAATTAAAGGTTATGGGTAAATTTCGATATACTGTCTCGGAATTTGGAGCTGGAGATACAGAAATACTAGACACTGTCTCGTAATTTCTGTATTCGATAAAAAAAGCGCGCATATTTTGCAGATTGTCAACTGAATACCCTCTGCCAAAATCCTTTGTCAAAGATTGACTTAGTTTCTTCAATGTTTCCTTAGCATAATTCGCACGTTCTTTGCCATTCTGTTCATCTTCAACGATCATCTTTCCAATCTGGAAATAGGTGAAGACCATAGTTGAATTAATATTTCTTACAATCTGATTTTGGGATCTTTCGATCAGCTCTTTTACAGACTGGAAAAGCTGGTTAATTTGATTCTTCTTCATTTTTATGATTATTTTAGTTTCTGATATTAGTTATTAGAGGTAACGCAAAATGCGATTCCATAAAATGGTATTGTTTACCTTTCCGTATTCATAGTTGTTAATCTTTTCTTTAACACTGCCATATCCTCACTTATTTTCTGTTCAATTACACGTGCGTAGATCTGAGTTGTTCCCATCTTCGTATGCCCAAGTATTTTACTCACGGTTTCAATGGGTACTCCATTAGATAGAGTGACTGTTGTGGCGAAAGTATGCCTGGCCATGTGAAAGGTTAAATTTTTTTTGATCTTACATAAGTAGGCGATTTCCTTCAGGTAGCTATTCATTTTTTGGTTGGAGATAACCGGAAATAATTTATTGTTGGACATGGCTCTGTGATCACTTTGATATTTAAGTATAATTGCCGAAGCTTTGGGGAGTAGGGGAGTATTGACAGGTGTTTTAGTTTTTTGACGATAGGTTTTGATCCACCATTCTCCGTCTATGCCTTTAGCTATCTGCTCTTGCGTTAAGTTCATCGCATCCACGTAAGCCAGGCCGGTATAACAGCAAAACACAAAAATGTCCCTGACAAATTCCAGTCGATACAGATCGAAAACTTTTTTCTCGATTTTCAATAATTCCTCCTTAGTGAGATGCGCCCTTTCCTCATGCTTAATCTTGATCTTGTAACTTTTGAACGGGCTGGTACTGATCCATTCCATATTGATGGCCATGTTGACCATTTTTTTCAATCGGATCAGATGCGTCATAGCGCCGGTGTTGCCAATTGGTTTTTGATGGTCTTTGGGTTTTAAGCTCCGGAGATAGACCTCAAAGTCCGTCAGGAACTTAAAATTGACGTCCTTGATATGCAGATCGTTTTTATGGTACTGGTCTTTTATAAACGACCTTAAATACTTTTGAGACGTTTCATAATGACTGAGTGTATTTGGCGAAAGCTGGTGGACAGCGGTCTTATTGTGGTACGCAAAAAGGTGACTTAAGGTATGCTCAACTTCCTCCGTACGTAAAAAAGTGTTTTTAATAGCCTCCGCGGTTATGGGCAGCTTTTTAAGCTGCAATTCCCGGTAGCACTCGCCAATTTCAGTTCGGACATCTTCTAAATAATTGTTCAGAGCGCGTACTTCGTCCCTGCTGCCTTTGCCAAATCCACGCCTGGTATCCCAGGAACGGGGTTCAATGTATTGTTTCAGTCCGAGGTGAATGATCTCCCGGTTTACGGTAATTCGTGCGTAAATGGGAGCCTTTCCGTCTTTTAATTTGTCCGGTCTGATCAGGAATTGCAGGCCGAAAGTGTTTACTGTTCTCATATCCTTTGCGTTTAATTGATAATTTATGGCACATTTTGAACAGATTTGAGGTATAAAAACGGCGCAAAATTACCCAGATTTTATGCTATTTCGATGTGGCATAATTAGTTGTATTACAATTAATTACATCGCTTTTCAATACCTCAAAGCTAAAGATCAAAAACAGGTTACGGAATAGGTATCAGATATGCTGCGTTGTTTTGGGTAGTTTTGCGTTTGGGGCTAAACGAAAAAAACCTGTAAATCAACGATTTACAGGTTTTTGATATGAGTTGATACTCTTTTTTGTGGTATCAGCTGGGATCGAACCAGCGACACAAGGATTTTCAGTCCTTTGCTCTACCGACTGAGCTATGATACCTCCGTTTGGGGAGTGCAAATGTAGCTTTTTTTTTATGTTTGAAAAGTTTTTTTTGAAAAAAGTTTAAAAATATTCTGAGGAAAGTATGTGCCGATTTTTGAAATTAAACAATTTGCCAGTTAATCAGTTACTTAGCTTTAAAGATATTTTTCAATCCTAAAACATTTTTCTCTTTCAACAATTCAATTAACTTTGAATAAAATACTATGCACGCATAATGATTGCACAAGTTATATTTATTATCATTTTAGGAGCTGCCGTTTACCTTTTTGCAAAAAATGCAGCTAAAATAAGGCGCAATATTTTGCTCGGGAAAGATACTGACCGATCTGACCGGCCCGCTGAGCGCTGGAAAGTAATGGCAAAAGTGGCTCTTGGACAAACCAAGATGGTAAAACGTCCGGTGGCTGCAGTTATGCACTTTTTTATTTATATCGGGTTTGTGATCATTAACCTGGAAGTGCTGGAGATCATGATTGATGGGGTATTCGGTTCACATCGTATATTTTCACACCCATTGGGAAATTTGTACGGATTTTTGATAGGTGGCTTTGAAGTACTGGCAGTGTTAGTGCTTATAGCCTGTGTTGTTTTCCTTGGCAGGCGTAACATTGTCCATTTAAAACGCTTTACAGGCACCGAGATGACAAAATGGCCCCGGTCTGATGCCAATTATATCCTCATTACCGAAATTTTGCTGATGAGCGCTTTTTTAACCATGAACGCAGCTGATTACAAACTGCAATTATTGCATTTTAGTCATTATGTTAAAGCAGGCAGTTTTCCGGTGAGTTCATTAATAGCGCCGCTATTGCCTGATGGAGCAGGCGCTCTCGTTATTGTTGAGCGGGTATGTTGGTGGTTTCACATTATGGGGATACTAGCATTTTTGAATTATTTGCCTTATTCCAAGCATTTTCATATTCTGCTGGCTTTCCCCAATACTTACTACTCTAATTTAAATAACAAAGGGAAATTTACCAATATGGCATCGGTTACCAACGAGGTAAAGGCGATGCTTGATCCCTCTTTTGTTCCAGAGAGTACTGGCGAACCTGCACGTTTCGGGGCCAAAGATGTTACCGATTTGAGTTGGAAAAACCTGATGGAGGCTTATACCTGTACGGAATGTGGCAGATGTACTTCGGTATGCCCGGCCAATATTACCGGCAAGTTGTTATCGCCCCGGAAAATTATGATGGATACGCGCGACAGGCTTACCGAAGTGGGTAATAACCTGGATAAGCACGGAAAAGACCATGATGATGGTAAAACTTTATTGGATAACTATATTACCCGCGAGGAGCTTTGGGCCTGTACAACCTGCAATGCCTGCACTGATGCCTGCCCGGTAAATATTAATCCGCTGGAGATCATTACCGAAATGCGCCGTTATATTGTGATGGAAGAATCACAAGCTCCGGCCAGCCTCAACAATATGTTTGGTAATGTAGAAAATAACGGAGCCCCATGGAAATATAGCCAGGCAGATAGGTTTAATTGGGCAGAGGGCGATTAAGTTGGGGATTTATAATAGATAATAAGGATGTTACAAGATATAGCAACAATTGAATCAAAGTATAAACTATTTATAGAAAAGACTGCTGCAAGCAAACTGGTGTGGGCATTAAAGAGCAAAAGTGGCTGGGCTAACTCTCATTCAAGTAATAGTGAAGAAATTGATGTAATCCCATTTTGGTCAGATAGAGCTTATGCTAAGATCTGTGCCAGGGATGATTGGAAAGGTTACTTACCCGTTGAAATTCCGTTAGCGGAATTTTTAGAAAGCTGGTGTACAGAGATGGCTGATAATGAAGTTTTAGCCGGTATTAATTGGGATGCCAATATGCTCGGAAAGGAAAGTGCTGCTTTAAACCTGGCGCTTGATATTCTTGAACAATTGAATGCCATTAACTCAGCAATTACTTTTAAAAATTATAACAGTATAAACGAATTTATAACAGAGATCAGTGAATCACTTGATTAACTGAGGAAAATCATAAATAATGGATCAAAAAATACCTACCATGGCCGATATGGCTGCACAAGGACAAGAACCTGAGATTTTGTTCTGGGTTGGCTGTGCCGGTAGTTTTGACGAAAGAGCGCAGAAGATAACCCGTGATATTTGTAAAATATTACAACATGTGGGTATTAATTATGCCGTTTTAGGTACCGAAGAAAGCTGTACAGGTGACCCTGCCAAACGTGCCGGTAATGAGTTTTTGTTTCAGATGCTGGCCATGACCAACATACAGGTGCTTGATGGCTATAATATTAAAAAAATAGTGACTGGTTGTCCGCACTGTTTCAATACTATCAAAAATGAATATCCTGGTTTGGGGGGGGATTACGAAGTGATCCATCATTCACAGCTTATTCAGCAATTGATTGATGAAGGAAAGCTGAGGGCAGAAGGCGGTGAAAGTTTCAAAGGTAAAAGGATCAGCTTTCATGATCCTTGCTATTTGGGTCGTGGCAATAACGTTTATGAGGCCCCGCGTGCGGCTCTTGAAATTTTAGATACTGAACTGGTTGAATTGAAACGCTGCAAGTCAAATGGCTTATGCTGTGGTGCCGGGGGCGGCCAGATGTTTAAAGAGCCAGAGCCTGGCAAAAAAGAGATCAACATGGAGCGCATGACAGATATCCTGGAAGCAAAGGCCCAGGTTGTGGCAGCAGCCTGCCCATTTTGCATGACCATGCTTACCGATGGGGTAAAACATCATGATAAAGAACAGGAGATACAGGTGTTGGACATTGCCGAGATAACCGTTAGGGCAAATGGCTTATAAAGCTTTTGCCTTAAAATAGTTCAACGCATTTTTCAAACTATCCAATCGGGCTGAACTCATGTTCCGAACAGGCAGTTCAAGTACCGTCGACATGGAGTCAATATCTCCCTTCGGATCCTCGTAAGTTTGTACAATAATGTCATCGGCATTGGTGCTTAATTCCAGGGTGCCTGTTTGCTCGTCTCCCTGGTAATTTACCCCATTTAAGCGATGTAAATTAAACGAAAAATACTCCTGCCGACCATGTTGATAAGTTTTTCTGAGGCGCAGAAAATAGTCGTTGGTAAGGGTCAGTTCCCACTTTTTTAATTTAACATCGGGTGGCGGATTGTATGATTCCGTGAGGCATTTATTGCTCCAGCTGAGCCATTCCTGGTCGTCTGTTTCTGGCCTGAAGCTATAATTTAGCCATCCGGCGAGCAAAATGAGGATAAATACTAAAATCTTTTTTGTTTGCGGCTGAAGTGATTTTTTCATGACAACAAAATGTAACCCGAAGTTAATAAATTGATATTTTTGTAAATGGAATTTTCTCAACACTCAAGAGTTTGGATATATCAATCCGATAAGAAATTGACCGATCCGGAAGTAAAACAGATACAGCAGGAACTGGATGATTTTACCATCGGCTGGACAGCCCATAACAACCAGTTAAAAGCCCGCGCCGAGATCAGGTATAACCGTTTTTTGATTTTAATAGTTGATGAAAGCCAGGCGGGGGCCAGCGGCTGCTCTATCGATAAATCTGTTCATTTCATGAAGCACCTGGAGCAGCACTATCATATCAATTTGTTCGACAGGTTTAACCTGGCTTACCGGGAAGGCGGAGAAGTGCTTTCATTACCTCGCCATGCTTTTGAAGACCTTTTGAAGCAAGGGAAAATAAATACCGAAACCATTGTTTATAATAACATGGTGCAAAATGTAAGCGAGCTGGAAAGTAAATGGGAAGTGCCATTTAAAAATAGCTGGCATATACAATTATTCCGAGATCTGGTTAATCAATAGTCCTGTTGCTAAAGTTAAGCTGTTTGCATAAATTTATTTTATGGAACAATACGATAACCGGGTAGATCTTTACATAGCTAAATCAGCTGATTTTGCAAAACCGATACTAGAATATATCCGGGAGGTGGTTCACGAAGCATCACCCCTCATCACTGAAACCCTAAAATGGGGGATGCCCTTTTTTGACTATAAAGGGCCGGTGTGTCAAATGGCTGCCTTTAAACAGCACTGTGCTTTCGGTTTCTGGAGATGGTCGTTGATGAAGGGTGATTTAGAGGATACCAGTGATGCTGCCGCGGGTAGCTTTGGTCGCGTTACTGATATCGCTGATCTGCCTGCAAAGGAAACATTAATCGCTTACATATTGCAGGGGATCGAATTAAACGAAAAAGGCATAAAAAAAGCTACTCCCCAAAAAGCTCCTGCTGAGAAGGCTGAATTAGTGATTCCAGATTATTTTACAGAGTTTTTAGCGGCTTATCCTAAAGCCGTACAGGTGTTTTATGACTTTAGTTATTCCAACAAAAAGGAATATGTGGAATGGATCACCGAAGCCAAAACAGAGGCTACCCGCCAAAAAAGACTCGAAACAGCCGCGGAATGGATGAGCGAAGGTAAATCAAGAAATTGGAAATATAAGTAAGGTAAAATTGGGTTTACATGGTTTACACTTTTTATGGTTTACACTTTTTTAATTAACTGATAATCAATTAATTATTTATATTTTATCATAAAAAAACGGTTTACAGTGTAAACCATGATTGAGTCTTACTTTATGCGTATCACATGTCACCCACGAGATATGCCACGCTAACCTCGCGGAAGCGAGGGGATAGCATAAAGTATAGTTGATTCACAGTCTAAGATTTTTAATACGCGCGTCATTGCTGTAAGGAGGAATGACATATGATGGTTTAAGCATTCCAAACCTTTACTCACACAAAGCGTCATAGAGCGCAAAGTATTCCGTGCCATGTCCGTAAAAACAGGCGCTAAAAATCCAACGGACCTAACCTACGCATATTTTTCATGATGAGGTATTGCCTGTGCCTTAAGTAACGGGTAGGGTTGGTGGCCGACCATCTGAGCGGGCTTGGAAATATAACCGCTATAGCAGCCGCTTCGTGCTTGGTTAAGTCTGCTGCCGATTTATGAAAATAAGCTTGTGAGGCGGCTTCTATGCCATAAATGCCGTCACCCATTTCAATCTCATTGAGGTAAACCTCCATGATGCGTTTTTTACTCCAGAAAGTTTCGATCAATACCGTAAAATAAGCTTCAATGCCTTTACGTAATAAGGAACGGCCATCCCATAAAAAAACATTTTTGGCTACCTGTTGCGATATAGTGCTACCGCCGATAAGCTTTTTACTATGCGCGTTTTTTTCAATAGCCTTTTCAATGGCCCGGAAATCAAAACCGTGATGCTCCAGGAAGCTTTGATCTTCGGCTGCCACGGCTGCCCGTTTCATATTATCAGATATCTCATCAAAATCCTTCCACTGCTTATCTATCTTCCAGTCCTTACCAGCAGCCTTGCGCTGAAAACCGCGCTCGATCATGAGCCAGGTAAAGGGTGGGTTTACAAAACGGTAAAAGAGCACACCTAAAAGGCTCAACCCTACAAAAAGTAAAAAGGCAAGTTTTATAACTCTGAATAAAAGCCGGGCAATTCCATTGTTTTTAAGCTTTGAAAACCACGACTTTGATTGGGAGCTTTTTTTTGAGGATGAGGCGGAGGTGCGTTTCACAATTGATAATAAATTCTATAAAACAAAGAGGGTGTTTTGCATTGGCAAAACACCCTCTAAAATTCTACAATTAAGTTCAAAATCCGAAATCAAAACTCCGAATTCCGAAATATAAATTACTCAGCTACTACTGAGAAAGGAACCTGAACTTTTACTTCTTTGTGCAGGTTTATGTTTGCGATGTAATCACCAACAAACTTAGGCTCCTGATCAAAAGTAATACGACGGCGGTCAACTTCAAAGCCTTCTTTTTTCAATGCATCCGCAATTTGAATAGTGTTGATGGCACCGAAAATTTTACCGCTTTCACCGGCTTTAGCGCCAATGTTCAGTTTAACACCTTCTAAACGGGCAGCTATAGCGTCGGCATCCTTGCGGATTTTTTCTTGTTTAAACTGAGCTTGTTTCAAGTTTTCAGCTAAAACTTTGCGAGCGCTTTCTGTAGCTAATATGGCGTAGCCTTTTGGTAAAAGGTAGTTACGGCCATAACCTGGTTTAACGTTTACAACATCGTCTTTATCACCCAGGTTTTTTACATCTTGTTTTAAAATAACTTCCATTTTCTGAATCTCCTATTATTTTAATGAATCTGTAACGTAAGGTAATAAACCAATGTGGCGTGCGCGTTTAACGGCTTGAGCCACTTTACGCTGGAATTTTAATGAAGTACCAGTTAAACGACGTGGCAATACTTTACCCTGATCGTTAATGAACTTTAATAAAAAGTTTGCGTCTTTGTAATCGATATACTTAATGCCATTCTTTTTGAAACGGCAGTATTTTTTACGGTTATCCTCCACTTTTGGAGCGGTAACGTATTTAATTTGTTCGTTAGCCATTAGTTTGCGTCCTCCACTTTAGCTGCTGGTTTTTTGTTGAAAGCACCGCTGCGTTTTTTGTCATTGTAAGCAATGGCATGTTTGTCCAAAGCAATGGTCAGGAAACGCAAAACACGCTCATCGCGCCTTAACTCTATCTCCAATTTGTTAATTAAATCACCTGGAGCCTTAAATTCAGTTAAGTGATAGTACCCTGTAGTCTTTTTCTGAATAGGGTACGCTAATTTTCTCAAACCCCAATTATCCTCCTGGACAATTTCGGCTCCGCCATCAGTTAAGATCTTGCTAAATTTGGCAATGCCTTCTTTAGCTGTTTCTTCTGATAACAACGGGGTTAGAACGATCACGATTTCGTACTGTTGCATTATTATACTTTGATTTTTAATTAATTACCCGCTATTACGGGGCTGCAAATATATAGAGAATATTTGCAAAAACAAAGCTTGTAAATATATTACTATAACATTTTGGTATTGAGTTGTTTATTGCTTATATTTAAGGAATCTAAACCACTTATCATGATTCAACTATTACTCCAAAGGCGTAGTGCCAATTTCGTATGTCTATTTTTGATATTTGCCTTGCCAACAAGTGTTGTTCTCGCTCAACAACCCACAACTGTAAAAGCGCCTGTAGAAAAAAAAGCAACTAAGCCAAATGCAGTAGTACCAGCCATTAATAATAAAATAATTATTGGCAGCGGCTACATCAATGCTTTCCAAACGTTGACAAACATCCCTACTACAGGGAAGCCTTCAATATGGTACAGTGTAATTAATGTCCCTTTTATTATTTCGGGCGGCGTTCCTAAGAATAATATACCGGTAAAACTAAAAATCATTAGCTATACATCTGCGAGTCCTCAGTTTCTTACCCAAACAGGACCATCAGCCAGTGATAATGAAGTGATACTTAAAAATCAGTTTAACGGAACCACAAAAACAATTTATATACCAGTAAGGATAACGTTCAATAACCCAGCAGAAATGAGCGGGGATGCATATATAAAAATTGAGAATCAGGAAAATGAATATTATAGAATAAATTTTGATAGCCCATCTGAAACTACAGCTACAAATAATAAAACTTCGTCACCGATAAAAATCGCGCGAGCTAAAAATGAAGCGGTAGGTACTAAACCCGTTACTCTTTTAGATAGCACTTCGACATTTACATTAGATACAGTAAGGCCAAACGTAATTAATTCGTTCCCGGTAAAGTTATATTTAAAACTGGGTAAAAGAGCCGTTGGTAAGGATACTGTGCTAAACCTTGCAATTAAGTCTGATCAGCCTCTGCAAAACTTGCAATTGCCGGATGGTGATCAAAAACTAAAGGTGAAAATAGATAGTGCCGACTGGAATGATACTACAGATGTAGCTGTAGTTAAAACTATTGACCTGCAGGTACAACAAACCGCACTGGTTAAAAGCGAGCAGGGCCTTAAAATAACTTTAAAAGGAGTTAAAGATAATGGCAAACATGTGGTGAAAATTATGCCTTATAAAACAAAAGGCAAAAATGATTTGCTACAACTGGTTGAATCGGGGGGCGCAGAAATTGTGGCGCATAGAACATCTGCAATTACCCGCGATTTTCCTTCTTCGGTAAATTTAATTGATACCATAATAGTTAAAGTAAAGCTGCACGGTGAGTACAGCTCCCAACATAATCAATTGGTTTTTGCCTTTTTAGATACTACACTATCCAAACATTTTCAAATTTTAGAAAACCCTATTGAAATAACCGAAAATGAATGGAAGGCATCTCAAAAAACAACAGACACAATAACAAATCCGATAACCAACGAAAAGAAAATAATAGAAAGAGATGGTTCGATTGATATCCCTCTTCATATAAGATCTGTGGCTATCAGCGATTCCCTGAAGAACATTCAACGTATGGATCTGATAATTAAAGGCCAGAATCAGGCTCTTCGTGGCAGCCAAAGAATAAAAATAAACACTATGGATAAACCATTTTGGGCAGAAATAGGTATGAACTTCGATTTGCTGGACAATATAAAAACGAACAATTTTTATGCGGGCGTGTACATGTTTGATAAAGACATAGCAAAATTCAGACTATGGGGCAAAGATAATGGCAATAATGTAAGTTTTACAGGAGGTGTTTATGAATCTCAATCGGTAAGTAGCAGGTCAACAAATAACCTCTTTGATTATAAAGATGGAGGCTCGACAATTTTAGATACAACAACCGGCAATATTAAATCATATAAAACTTATCGTGATACAGGAGTAATAAATTCAACCACCAAAATTAAACGAATAGGTCTTTTCTTCTCGCCCCATTTTCGTTTAACCAATGAAAAAACCGAAGTAAATGGGCTTCATATTTTCTTTTCGCTTCATTTGGAAATGCTTTGGCAAAGAGTTTCTTCTACCATTGACTATTCAAAAGCAAAGCAAACATATATAATCACTACCGATACGGGAGCCACAGAAAAAATAAGGGTAGCTGGCCTGCCATATAAAAACCAATCTTTTGATTTTGATTTTCGGTCACATTATCTTGGTGTTGGGCTGCCTTTGTATATTAAAGAAAACGACTTTAATTTATATTTAAATCCAGTGTTGGGTCTTACTACACAAGATTTTGCAATAATTTCTGATTACAACCTTGATCATGCTAAACCAGGGACTTATTTAGACATAAATAATACAGCTTTCGGATATGATCAGATATTAAACATCAAGAGGCCTAAAAAAACATGGAACGGATTCTTCCTTTTTCAATTCAGGCTTAATGATGTGGCTTATGGTATCACCTTTAGTGGTGAGGTAAGGGGGATAACCGTTCAGGGAGCTAAACCGGTTATTACACTGGCCTTAAGTAAAAAATTTGATCTTTCTGGCTTACTTAAGCCATTGGTAGCCCCATTTAAATAAACCCTGTTTTTTACATTATGGAAAAGGATATCAAACCGAATGGGCATCAAATTCTGGATCTGGTTGTAACACCTGGTGATGTGCAATGGGTGACAAAAAATACGGCTATACTGGTAGTACATGGCATAGGTAACCAGCTACCGCTTGAAACACTTGATCAGTTTGGCCGGGGGCTTATAAGTCAGTACCGCAAAGTCTTTGAAGAGGAGTTTACGATAAGCCATGAGGTTGTAGCAAAAAAAAAAGATGGAGGTACCTGGTTTGATAATGTTTTGCGTATGCAAAAGGAAGGTAGCGAACACTTTATTGATATTTACGAATATTACTGGGCCGATTATACAGAGGATAAAGCCAGTTGGAAGGACCTTAATACCTGGTTACAGGGCGTTGTGAATGGTGCCGAAAGATTTTATAAGAGGAACGCCCAGATTGGAGAGCAATACAAAGATAAGAGCCCATTTTTTGATACTAAAACAGGCAGGTTTAAAGTAGGGACCTACCGGTTATTTATGTCGGCTGTATCAAAGGTTTTTATATCAGTTGATCTCTTGTGGCGCCTGATGATCGGACTTGTTTCGCTTATACCTTTTTTAGGAAAACTGGCCGACTCATTATTGCAATCCTATGCTGATACTATGATCCATGATCTTACTAACATATTAGGAGATGTAGCCGTATATAACGTAGTCGACCCAAAGTCAAAATTTTACACCGTTAAACGCAATATATTAGATGGGGCGGTAAAAGCCATCACCTATTTAATTGAACGTCCAGTAGAAAATGGTTTTGATATAAAGGCACTCACAGATAAATATAAAGAGGATAAACTGCGTAAGGAGGGTGATCAAGCCGAAAAATTAAATCAGGAACTTTCAAATAAGCTTTCGGATCAGGAGTTATACTACCCAAGTGTAATTATCGCCGGTCATTCCCTGGGGTCGCAGGTTTCTTATGATGCTATTAATAAGCTAAACCTGCTTGTAAATAAAGAGGGGGTGCTCAATTATGATAAAAATGGGGTGTGTAAGTTTAATAAGCACAATACACTTAAAGAACAATTATGCGGTTTTATAACATTTGGCTGTCCGCTGGATAAAATTGTATTTTTTTTACGTGAAAATGTGCCGGATGAAGCTTATTTGCGACAGCAGATTATGGATAATTATCATGGTTTTAAACAACGCAAGCTTGATTTTGATAACAACCAAAAAACAAATAAGGCATATTTACCAGTTCCGAGTGATCTGAAAAAATTACTTGATAAAATACAATGGCGAAACTATTACGATAATAAGGATTATGTAAGTGGTGGCCTGGACTATTATACGGGCTTAACAAATATTGATTGCCAGTTTAAAGCGGGAACATTTGGCTTTACGCATGGTAATTATTGGGAATGTGATAATTTTTATATAGATATAATTTGTAATTATTTAGTATAAATGATATTAACTCAACTAATATGGAAATCAATACAGAGGCTCGGCAACAACAATTGATCGAATTTATTACTGAAATCGGAAAATCAGCGCTACTTAGTTTGGGCTTAGGCGTAGGCTTGATATTAATTGGTTTTGGCATTATGGCGATATCAGCTCAGTTTAATCTAACCAATATAATTTATAATAATTGCTCCTTCCCCCTTGGTATAAGTAATGTTAGTACATTCATTATTGCATTATTGCATTATTGGCCCAAATAGCAGCTGTTTTATTAATTATGACTTATAAAATCAGTATTAAACAAGCCGGTATTTTCAGGAATGAACTTATTGTATTACGTGATTTAGAAATAGCTTTGAAAATATGTGATCAAATTTCGGTTGAAAATGGTGATAAAACGGTGACTAAAGACAAAAACCATACAATAATCAGGCAAAAAAGCCAGAAGTCAAAGATGGAGCAATCTATCATAGAGGCCATATTAAGCAGGTGCGGTAAATAAAATATTTGTTGCCAAAACATATCAATAAAATAACCGTTAACACTAAAAAATCAAGGATGGAATTTACTGGTTACGAAAGCGATAATCCTTATGCCTTCGCTACCTCAGTCATGCTGGCTCCCGGTGACGAAGATGACGAGTTTGAAAGCGATTGGAACGATGAGGACGATGATTTAGACAATCAATTGGACGATCTGCATGAAATTCAGGTAGATGATGATCTGAACGAACCAGACCCGGAGGATGATTACCCACAACCCGACGATGATGATGAATAGGGTGGCGTAGTTTTATTACATAATCATTTCATCGATACTTTAACTTCAGGCATTTTCTTGCTAACTTCGTAGCTGTGGATAATTTTATTGTTTCGGCTCGTAAATACCGCCCGGCTACTTTTGAAACTGTTGTTGGTCAGCAACATATAACCAACACACTTAAAAACGCTATTAGAAATAATCAGCTGGCTCAGGCATTTTTATTCTGCGGGCCACGCGGTGTGGGTAAAACTACCTGTGCACGTATTCTGGCCAAAACCATCAACTGTACCAATTTACAGCCCAATGGCGAGGCTTGTGGTGAATGTGCATCATGCAAAGCGTTCGAGAATGGTAATTCCTTTAACGTACATGAGCTGGATGCGGCGTCAAACAATTCGGTTGACGACATCAGGAGCCTGATAGACCAGGTACGCATACCGCCACAGGCCGCACGGTATAAAGTTTATATTATTGATGAGGTGCACATGCTGTCGCAGGCGGCTTTTAACGCCTTTCTGAAAACGCTCGAAGAACCACCTCACTACGCCATATTTATACTGGCCACTACCGAGAAGCATAAGATACTGCCTACCATACTTTCGCGCTGCCAGATATTTGATTTTAACCGTATCAGGGTTGATGATATGGCCGGCCACCTGGCATCAATAGCAGGTAAAGAAAACATCAGCTACGAACCCGATGGATTGCATATTATAGCGCAAAAAGCCGATGGTGGTTTAAGAGATGCCTTGTCTATGTTTGACCAGATCGTTAGCTTTTCTGGCGGCAAGGTTACTTATCGCTCGGTAATTGATAACCTGAACATACTTGATTACGATTACTATTTTAACATAACAGACAGTCTGTTACAAGAAGATACAGGCAAAGTCCTGTTGTTTTTTGACGAAATATTATCGCGGGGTTTTGATGGAGCTCACTTTATTGCCGGCCTGTGCGAGCATTTCCGCAATCTGTTAGTCACTAAAGATCAATCAACCCTGAAATTACTCGAGGTAAGTGAAGGAATTAAAAATAAATACCTGCAGCAATCGCAAAGCAGCCCGGTATCGTTTTTACTTTCAGCCATGAATATTGCCAATCAATGTGATATCAATTATAAGTTGAGTAAAAACCAACGACTTCAGGTTGAGCTCGCCTTGCTTAAAATGTGCCACTTGCCCTCGGCATTTAATATGGTAGCCTCACCGCTTACAGCAACATCCGCCGCAGACGGGTCATTAAAAAAAAAACCTGATACCTCAACAGTAACAGCGCCAGTACAAACTAATAAGATCAATAATGAGGCAGCAGTATTGAGTGATACACCGCTAACTTATAATACAACGAAATCGCAAACTGTTGAAAATAAACAGGTAACAGAAGTAAAAGAGCAAGCACCTACAGAAAAACCTAAAATATTTATACCCTCGCCAAGCCTGGGTTCCTTATCCATAAAAATACCTTCGCTTACAGATACTGGTAAAACAGCTGAAGAAGCAGCAGCAGAAGAGGAAGACCCTTATTTAAAAGGAAATGACCGTGATGATTTTACCATGGACAACTTTTTACAATGCTGGAGTGATTTTGCTACCAAGATTAAGGCAGATGGTAAAAAGAACCTGGTAACTATTTTTATAGCCAATGCTCCGCGGATGATTAAACCTTACGAGTTTGAGATAGTGGTGGGTACCAAACTGCAGGAAAACTTATTTAAAGAAGAAAGACCTGCCTTGCACAATTACCTACGGGGCCGCTTAAAAAACTTTACTATTGAAGTAAACGCACGCGTAGATGAACAGGAAGTGGTAAGAAAACCGTACACGGCTATAGAAAAATTTCAGTACCTGGCCGCCCGTAACCCCCAGTTGGTTGATTTGCGTAACCGCTTTAACCTTGATTTTGATTGATAAAACCCAGCGAGTATTGTCATGCTGAACTTGTTTCGGCATCTCACATACAAAGTTGCAGCATGCAGGTTAATTGTCCAGAGAGATCCTGAAACAAGTTCAGGATGACTATTGGGTTCTACCCAAAACAGACAAACTTATTTAAAAAACTCCGTGTCATTTTTAGGGTAGCCTTCATCGTCAAGATCATCACGATCATCTTCAGGAGTGTGTGCTAATGCAGAATCTGCAGGGTCAACTTCTACAATTTCGCCCTCGTCAATGTGCATGCCAAGATCATCAACATCCGTTTCAAGCGATCTTTTACCTGCATACTCTTCATCCGTATTATCGTATGGGTTGGCTTCGTCATAGGTTGAATTCATGTCGTTGCCATTTTTAACGGAAGTGTTATAGGGATCGGGGTGATCATAATCCGGATCGTCGCTTTTTACATCATATTCAAAGCTGTTGTCATCAGGATTGTATTTAAGATCCTCCTTGTCAATGGTTTCGCCTAATTCGTCTTTTAATGTTCTGTCCCGATCGGCGCTGTTATCATTTAAAGCGTCATCGTCTTCATAATCATCATCAAATCCGGGGTTTATATTTTGATTGCTCATCGGTTTTTGCTTTGATTAAATATACCAAAAAACCTTGCCAAAACCAAAGCAGGGGCAATTAATAATAATGCGAATCAAGGGTCAAGAACCAAGAGTCAAGAAAACAGCCAAATATGGAATAACAACCTACAAATTAGAGGAAGTTTAGTCCTACCAATAGTAAACGAGCAGTTTTTCTTATTTTCTTCTTGATTCTAATATCTTGACTTTTGATTCTAATAATATATTTGTTTGCGGTAAGATGTTACACCGCCAATGGCCACTTTTACGCCCAGGGTAAACTGTGTAAATATATCATTATGAAGCCCGGCCTTGTACCCGTCAAGGTTGTCATCCATTACCCTGTTATACTGATAACCCAGGTCTATTTTAATACTGGGATCGTTATATTGGTTAAATAACTTAATCTCATAACCTATTCTTATGGGTATAAAAGGTACCTGACTGTTGTTATCACCCGGAGGTTGAACACCAGCCGGCAGACCATTTTCTCCGCCCTTTTTTACATGGTTCACCAGGTACCCGATGCCGGTTGAAAGGTAAAGGCCTTTAAATGCATTAGCCATTGGGCTATTAGAGTAATCCATCAATTCGCCGGCTTGCAATTGTACCCTTAATGCAAAGGCCCAGAAATGGTTTTCAAATGTACGTCCGTATCCCAAACTTGCGTCGCCCGCTTTAAGGCTGCCATATTGCCCTTCAAAAATATAGTTAATAAATGGGCCATGGTTATAATTGAAGTTAAGTTGAGCCGAAGGGGTGTACTTTAAAGCTTTGGTTACATCTGTGCTGATGGGATAGTTAAGACCAAGGCCGATGCCTACATCGTATTGAGCATAATCGTAACCTAACTGGGCTTTCGCAAAAAATGCGCTGGTGCATAGAATAATTGTAAGGACTGTTCTTAATATCAGTTTTGTCATAGATAGACATTAGGGGGCTACTAATTGGCAATCTGTTAATTTATTTAACTAACGTTTAATTTTATAAAAATAGTATTCGCCCCTGCAAACACAATAAACTTGCCACAATAAATAGTCAGGCCCAGGTAAATCAATAAATTTCATCTATTATTAATGAAAATGGTAAAGTCTATTTAATATATTTGAAGCCATTAAAATAAAAAAACAACATCAGGTATGTCAAAAATTAAAGTAGAAAATCCGGTAGTTGAACTGGATGGCGATGAAATGACCCGAATTATCTGGAAATTTATCAAAGACAGGTTGATAATTCCTTATCTGGATCTTGATATCAAATATTATGATCTGGGTATCGAGTATCGTGATGAAACTAATGATCAGGTGACCATTGATGCCGCTAATGCTATCTTAAAATATGGCGTAGGTATTAAATGTGCCACCATTACGCCTGATGAGGCCCGTGTAGAAGAGTTTGGCTTAAAACAAATGTGGAAATCGCCAAACGGAACTATCCGTAACATTTTGGATGGTACTGTTTTTCGTGAACCCATTGTAATGGCCAACGTACCACGTTTGGTTCCTAACTGGACTGCTCCGATATGCATTGGCCGTCATGCTTTTGGCGATCAGTACCGTGCTACCGATTTTTTAACCAAAGGGAAAGGTAAATTAACAGTAACCTTTACTCCCGAAGATGGTAGCGCCGAGCAATCATACGAAGTGTATAATTTTAAGGGCGATGGTGTAGCCTTAACTATGTATAATACCGATGAATCAATAAAAGGATTTGCACATGCCTGCTTTAATCAGGCATTAATGAAAGGCTGGCCTTTATATTTATCAACCAAAAACACCATCCTGAAAAAATATGACGGTCGTTTTAAAGATATTTTTGAAGCGATATATCAACAGGATTACAAACAAAAGTTTGCTGAAGCAGGCATTACTTATGAGCACCGCCTGATTGATGACATGGTTGCATCTGCATTAAAGTGGAACGGTAACTTTGTATGGGCTTGTAAAAATTATGATGGCGACGTACAGTCTGATACGGTGGCACAAGGTTTTGGTTCATTAGGTTTAATGACCTCTACTTTAGTTACCCCAGATGGTACTGTTATGGAAGCCGAAGCTGCACATGGTACCGTTACCCGTCATTACCGCGACCATCAAGCCGGTAAACCAACCTCAACTAACCCTATCGCTTCTATTTTTGCGTGGACAAGAGGACTGGAGTTCCGTGGTTTGCTGGATAACAACCAGGAGCTAGTAAACTTCTGTAAAACTTTAGAGCAGGTTTGTATCGAAACTGTAGAAAGTGGTAAAATGACCAAGGATTTGGCCATCACCATTAAACCAAAAGTTGAACATGGTACAGATTACCTGTATACCGAAGAGTTCTTGGCTGCTATTGACGAAAACCTGAAAGTGAAATTAGGTAAATAAGCTATAATTTAATTAAAAAAGCCCGGTCAGGATTTTCCTGAACCGGGCTTTTTGTTTGGTATCGAAGCTTAATCATAGGAGGCCCCCTCCGGAGCCAAGGGGGATTATTGTACGTTTAACTATAAACATGGGGCTCCGATGGAGCCGCCTCTTGTCAACAGTATTTGAGAACGCTCTATAGGAGCATCGTGTTTATAGCATATTCCATTTGGGAAGTTTGGCTCCAGCGGAGCCTCCTTAACTGAACCGGGCTTTTTGTTTAAGATAAGTTTTTAGTAAAAAAAGCTGAATCGGTTTATCTGTTTCTTTTTTTAACTCCTAACTTAGCGCTATAAAAACAAAACAGATGTCAGCATTATATCCGTTAAAATTTAAAACTATTTATAAAGACAAGATATGGGGTGGTCAAAAGATCAAAACCTATTTACATAAAGATTTTGGTGCTTTGCCTAACTGCGGCGAAACCTGGGAAATATCAGGCGTGAAATCTGATGTATCTGTAGTTGCCGATGGTGAACTGGCTGGTGAATCACTGGCCGATTTGCTGGAGAAGTATCAAAGTGAGCTGGTAGGCCAAAAGGTTTATGCCCACTTTGGCAATATATTTCCTTTGCTTGTAAAATTTATTGATGCTAATGAGGATCTGTCTATCCAGGTGCACCCGAATGATGAACTGGCCAAAAAACGCCATAATTCATTTGGAAAAACCGAGATGTGGTATGTAATTGAAGCCGACCCGGGCTCAACCCTGATAGCTGGCTTTAACCAGGAACTTACCGAGCAGATCTACCTGGATAAATTTAACAGCGGGCATCTTACCGACATTTTGAATAAGGAAGATGTAACAGCGGGCGATGTGTTCTTTTTGCCAGCCGGCAGGGTACACACCATTGGTAAAGGTTTGTTGATCGCCGAAATTCAGCAAACATCTGACATCACTTACCGTATATATGATTTTGACCGGGTTGATGATAAAGGTAACAAACGCGAGCTACATACCCAGGAGGCGCTTGCTGCTATCGACTATAAACATTACCCGGAATATAAAACCAATTATCAGCCTAAAAAAGATGAAACAGTAAAACTGGTTACTTGTCCTTATTTTACAACTAACCTGCTCGATTTTACGCATAACACTTCTAAGGATTACTCAACCCTTGATTCATTCGTGATCCATGTATGCGTGGAGGGGGCTTACTCTATAAAATGCAACGGAGAAGTATACTCAGTAAAAATGGGTGAATGTATCTTGCTACCTAAAAGCATCAATCAGGTTGAATTGGAAACAACCGGCGGCTTTAAAATATTGGAAAGCTATATTGAATAATATAACTAATTAGTGCAGGTACTATTGCAAGGCCTGTACTAATTTCTTCTATTGTCTTGCTATTCCCTGCAGATCTTTGAAGATCTCCTGAAGACGCTGAACATCCACTGGTTTAAAAATATAATCAGAAATGGAAGGAATATTTTTCGCACGGTCAATATCTTGTGAGTCAATAGATGAGCTAAGTATATAAACGGAGATTTTTTTCCCCAGTTGCGATTTTATTTCCTCAAATTCTTTCATAAATTCCCAACCATCCATTACGGGCATGCTGAGGTCTAGAAATATAATATCAGGCAAATTCTGAGCATTATCAGGATCTCTTAAATGGGCAATTGCTTCACTACCATTATCAAAGTGAGTAACCTGATTGCTTAGGTCTTTTATGCTGAGGAGCTTTTTAAATCCGTAAGCGTAAATTTTGTTGTTATCAATAATACAGGTATTAACAGCGGAGGTGGGTATGATCATTTATCAGTTTAAATTACACCAGTTTAATGGTAAATTTAGTGCCAATATTTACAGTGCTTTCAATTTTAATGGTGCCACCAAGCGCTTCTATCTGGTTACGGGTAATAAACAGGCCTATGCCTTTGGCATCGGGGTTTTGATGAAATGTTTTGTACATGCCAAATACCTTGTCGCCATAACGATCAAGATCAATACCTATCCCGTTATCTTCAAATATCAGGTAAATATGATTTCGCTCTTTCATGGTATAACACCTGATGAGAGGCTGCCTGTCCAGGTGGCTGTATTTCAGAGCATTAGTAAGCAGGTTTTGTAAAATGCTCTCCATATAAGCTGGTATATAGCTTATTTGCGGGCACTGACTAAAATCATATTCTATACGGGCATTAAGTGCTTCTATATTGCTTTTTATAGCAGACTGGATATTGTTGAAAATGGCTTCAAAACTGATGATACTCCGTTCGTTGGTAATTTCAGTCTGTATTTTAACAATTTCGTTCAGGTGTTCAATAGTGGCATTTAAGCTACTGCTGATCGATTTAATATGCGCGAAGATCTCGGTACGATCTTCCGCCAATTCTGTCTCTTCGTATAAGTTCACCATGAACTGCAGGTTGCCGGTATGCGAACGCAGATTGTGTGATACGATATACGCAAAATTTTGCAGGCGCCTGTTTTGATCGGTCAGTAAATTGAGTGACGATTCCAGGCTGAGCCCCTTGCGTTTGTTGCTGTCAATATCCTGTAAAATGCCCCGTATGGTAACACACCGGCCATATTCGTTAATAATGGGTACACCTTTGGCCCGTACCCAGATCACATGATTTTTAGCGGTTCTGAACAACAGCTCCAGATCATAAGGCTGGCAAAACTCCAGCGCGTTGTTAATGGCGTTTTGTATAACGGGGCGATAAGGTGGTTCGAAAAAACTTACAGTCTCTTCAATGCTGAGCTTTATTTCGGCTTGTAACTCAAAAATATCGTAGATCTGTTTGGATAATGTTAAATTGAGGGTGGCGGCATCAATTTCCCAGCTGCCTAACTTAGCTATCCTGATAGTATCGCCGTAATGTTGGTCATTGCGGCTAGCCTGTAGTTCGGCTTGTTTATACTGGTTAATATTGATAATAGAACCATAAATGATCTGCCCGCTTTTATCATACTGCCGTTTGATAGTGCTTTCAAACCAATGGTATCCGGATGATTTGGTGAGTAACCTGATTTGAATCGGTTTAGCAGGACTTGTATTTTGATCATTTAAAGCGTGCAGAAAAACAGCCTTGTCCTGGTGATATAAAAGATGTTCAAAAAATATGTGATTGGAGCACTCAATTTCATTGGTATCATACCCCAGGATACTGTAAAAACCTGCCGACCATTTAATAGCCCTGGTATTAATATTATATTCCCAGATACCTGCATTAATGTTATCAATTATTTGAGCAAGATGCAGCCTGCTGTCATCAGAAAACTTATCCTCAGAAAAACTCATATAAATTAATACCTACTCATTTATTTGATAACAACACGCTCTCTATAAGAAAATTATGTGCCATAATTTAAAATCACGGAAATTACAACCATACGTTGTGTATGTTTTTTCTGATCTGCGGTATTAAAATCTAAATCACCAGACTTCAAATATAATATTTGAAATTATATAAACAACTCTAATACTGATGATTACAAAATAAAATTTATTGTATTAAAATATAGCCATTTGGGTAGGTTCATAACTCAAAATAATTAATTTGGATATAGTTTGTATATAATTTGTCTGCATTTGATTATAAAAGGATATTGCAATGATGATTTGAGCAGCAATTTTTTTTGAAAAGAGGTGATAATTGCGCTACAAAAGAAAAAAGACAGTAAAAAAGTGATATTTTTAGAGAGAATGTCCTGTTTTTAATCCGGTTTTATGCCTGCGGAAGATGATGATCATCTGGCTGTTAATTCAGCAAGGGCATTTGAGGCTATCCATTTGGCTGCTTTATGGTCTTGTTTTAAAATATTTTGGGCTGTTTGTATAGCTATTGCCTTTAAAACATCATTCCTTTTTCCGATCTGCCGGAGTGCCCAGTTCACCGCTTTTTTTACAAAGTTCCGGTTATCCCAGGCTTCCCGTTCAATAATTGGCATTAACGCTATAAATGATTCGTTTCCAGCTTTTTTATTGTGTACCGCGTATTCGGCCATAAGCACAAAACCTGCCCGTTTTATAAATTCTGCTTCATGAGCACTAAATTCAATGGCCTTTTTCATAGCAAATGGAGTACGATCAAACAAATTACCGCATACCTGGTCACATATATCCCATGAATTGAAATCCTTTGTCCAGTTATCGATCTGTTCTTCGGTAACCAGGGCCGGGTCGTCAATTAAGGATGCCAGCAGGCGGGCTTCGTGTACGCCTGTATCCCAAAGATCAAGCGCCAGTTGGTGATCTTTTTTGATGGTTTTGGCCAGCTTTCGCAATTCGGGAAGGCGAACGCCAATAGCATTTGTATTGTCGATGCCGAAGCGTTGCATGCCGGCCAGGTACCCGGCGTCGGCCTTGTATTTTAAAAAATCAATGATCTCCTGAACAGCCATGTGTCAATCTGTTATGCTTTTACTTTGCAACCTGCTGTGTATATCCACCACTTCCATCAGCGCGGCCGAGCAGTAAAAAGGGTGTAGTTCCATAACTAAACTACCTGCTTTTATGGCCGGGTCGGTTTCGGTTAGTTTTTTGGCTTCCTCAAGCGTTTCTACATTAAAAATAAATATACCCCGGATAGGTTGATTATCCAGGAACGGACCTGCTACTACCAGTTTACCTTCGGCGGCTAAACGGGTAATGTTTTTTAAATGGGCCATTTGCAACTGCATCCGAGCTGCCGAATCTTTTAATTGAGTAGGGCCTTCTTTTAAAAAGGCAAGCACATATTTTTTCATGCCGTACTTATCGGCACCCAGCTTTTTGGCAAGGGCGGCATCGTAAGCAGGTTTGGAGGTATCCTGTGCAAAACAGTTGATACTAAAAGCAATTGTTGCGAAGAGGATGATGAGCTTTTTCATGTGTTTTGAATTTAGGTCCTATCAAATATAAAAAATCACGAGGCAAAAAAGCCGGGCAATTTTGCCCGGCTCAAATTAAAACATCGCTAATAGTTAATAGAATATTTTAGATGGGTAATACCTTTAATTAAAGGTTCCCTCTTATTTCCTGTTCGCGTTCAATAGCCTCAAACAAGGCCTTAAAATTACCGGCACCAAATGATTTAGCACCTTTACGCTGTATGATCTCGAAGAATAGGGTAGGCCTGTCTTCAATTGGCTTGGTGAAAATTTGCAGCAAGTAACCTTCATCGTCACGGTCAACCAGGATACCCAGCTTTTTCAAGGGCTCCAGATCTTCGTCAATATGGCCCACACGATCAGTTAATTCATCATAATAGGTAGTAGGTACGGTCAGGAATTCCACACCGCGGCTTTGCAAGTCGGTTACGGTTGCCACAATATTGTCGGTAGCCAGGGCAAGGTGTTGAACGCCCTCATCCTCATAAAATTCCAGGTATTCCTCAATCTGCGATTTCTTTTTACCTTCGGCAGGCTCATTGATCGGGAACTTTACGTAGCCATTGCCATTGCTCATTACCTTGCTCATCAGAGCAGAATATTCGGTACTGATCATTTTATCGTCAAAGGTTAAAATGTTTTTGAAACCCATGATTTCTTCATAAAAATTCACCCATTCGTCCATCTTGTGCCAGCCTACGTTGCCCACGCAATGGTCAATATATAAAAGGCCGGCGGAAGGTGGATTATAATTGTTCTCGTGCTTTTGATAGCCGGGTAAAAACAAGCCATTATAGTTTTTACGTTCGATAAACATATGAACAGTTTCGCCATAAAGTTTGATACCGCTGGTGCGTACCTCGCCGTACTCATCTTTAAGTGTTTGCGGTTTCTGATAAGGCACAGCGCCCCGCTTAGTGGTTTGTTCAAAGGCGTCATAAGCATCATCAACCCACAGGGCCAGCACTTTTACGCCATCGCCGTGTTTTTTAATATGCTCGGCAATAGGATGGTCGGAATGCAGAGGGGTAGTTAACACTATCCTAATCTTGCCTTGCTGTAATACGTATGATGCCCTGTCGCGCACACCGGTTTCGGGTCCGGAGTAGGCCAGGTTTTGAAAACCAAAAGCGGTTTTATAATAATGGGCAGCCTGTTTGGCATTACCCACGTAAAACTCCACATGATCGGTACCGTTAAGCGGTAAAAAATCGGTCACCCCCTCTAAATCTCCCCCGATAGGGGAGACTTTTTTATCTATTGTTTCCATAGTTTTTTTAATTTGTGTGCTTGCTCTGTTTAGTAAGAGAACAAGGTGTTTTGGGTTTAATTGAACAGTTCAGTTCCTAAATCCCTCCCCAAAGGGGAGGTTAGGAGGGGGCTGCCCAGCTCTTGTAATAATTTTCGTCTTCAATTTTTATAGCGTCTTCGGTCAGCATCAGCGGACGGAACGGATCTATCATTACCGCCAGTTCATCCGTTGATTCTTTACCGATTGATTTTTCGACCGAACCTGGATGAGGGCCGTGCGGTATGCCACCGGGATGCAGGGTGATCTGACCTTTTACCACGCTTTTGCGGCTCATAAAATCGCCATCTACATAGTATAAAACCTCATCACTATCTACATTACTATGGTTGTACGGCGCCGGGATCGACAGCGGGTGATAGTCGAATTTGCGGGGTACAAAAGAGCATATCACAAAGTTGTTGCCCTCAAAGGTTTGGTGCACAGGTGGTGGTTGGTGCAGGCGACCGGTTATCGGCTCAAAATCATGTATAGACAGCGCCCATGGATAATGAAAACCATCCCAACCAATAAAATCAAAAGGGTGGGTGCCATAGATATACGGATAGATCAGACCCTGTTTTTTGATCAGGATCTTAAAGTCACCTTTTTCATCATGTGTTTCCAGGTCGGCAGGGCGTTTGATATCACGCTCACAATAAGGAGAGTGTTCCATCAATTGTCCGTATTGGTTACGGTAACGCTTAGGTGGCCTTATCGGACTAAAACTTTCTACAATAAACAGACGGTTATCGGGCGTATCAAACTCCAGTTGGTAAATAGTACCACGGGGTATCACCAGGTAATCGCCGTATACGAATTTGATATTGCCAAAGCCCGTTTTCAGGGTACCGGAGCCCTCATGTATGAATACTACCTCATCGGCCTGACTGTTTTTATAGAAATAATCCGTCATGGATTTACGCGGTGCGGCCAATGAAATATGCAGATCACTGTTTACCAGAACCGGCTTGCGGCTTTGCAGGTAATCATCCTCGGGTTTTACATTAAAACCGATCAGACTGGTATGTTTCAAGTGCTTTTCGCGCGCTATTTTGGGCTCAACGCTGTATGGCTCGCCCAGGTTTTTTACAATAGTAGGCGGATAGGCGTGATATACCAGCGAGTAAAGGCTTGAAAAACCTTCTGTTGATACCAGCTCTTCGGCGTATAACGAACCATCGGGTTTGCGGAACTGCGTATGCCGCTTATGCGGGATAGCTCCTAATGTATGATATAAAGGCATGATGTTTTAATTGGTTAACAATAAAACGTTTAAAATATCAGGATAGTTTTCTTGAGAGCAAGGAATAAGGATTTGGAGACTATTGGATTGTGCGAAAAGCAGGAACAAGCCTTACTTATCCTTACTCCCATATGGTCTTTATTCCAAAAATCTTTTTAGTATTGAGCCAGTACTATTTTGGCAAGCATAGCATCCCTGAACGATGATGCATCGCTCATGCTGGTGAGGCCCAGTGAAAACAGAAAATGTTTTTGTATGCTTAACATGGTCAGTACGAAATTAGAAGTAATATTTTTAATATGCAAGCATAATATTTTTGCCGTGCATAAGGTAAATTGTTTAGTTTTGGTCCAACCAATTACCGGTTATGATAAAAACGAAAGCTATATGGTTAGGAATAGCCATCTGGATCATAATTACCGTAGTATTTTCAAAATTTAATGCTGCCTCGGATGGATTTACCTTAGTTGGGTTTCCATGGCACTTTTACGCGTACTCCAGCGGGAAATCTGCACTTGGGAGTGGGTTTGCAGTTAAATTTCTTTTCCTGTACTTTTTATTAGACTTAATTGCTTTATTAGCTTTTATAATATTGTTCAGTATTATTTTACCAGGCAGGCGAAAGCCATTTAAAATTCAATTATAAACACATCGCCCTATGAAATTAGTATCCTATAAAACCGAAGACCGCGAGCATTTAGGTATTTTTATAAACAAGCATATTTATAACCTAAACTCCTGCGATAAGCTGATCCCCGACAATATGAACGAGTTTTTGTGGGGTGGCGATGAGCTGATGGATCATGCCCGGCGTGTTCATGAGGCCATTAGTTCGGGAAAAATGGAGGCTAAGGAGGAATTGTTTTTTGAACTGATAGCTCCCGTGCCTCACCCTGCCTCATGCCGCGATGGTTATGCCTTCAGGCAGCATGTGGCCGCCGCGCGTCGCAACCGCAAGGTGGATATGATACCCGAATTTGATCAATACCCTATATTTTATTTCACCAACCATAACGCCATACAGGGCCCCGGCGAAATTGAATGCATGCCCGACCATTTTAACAAGCTCGATTTTGAGCTGGAAGTGGCTGTAGTGCTCAACAAAAAAGGCCGTAACATTAAAGCAGCCGACGCGGATAGCTTTATTGCCGGATATATGATCATGAACGATATGAGCGCCCGCACCCTGCAAATGGAGGAGATGCTGCTGAACCTTGGGCCTGCCAAAGGCAAGGATTTTTCGACCGTTATTGGTCCATGGTTGGTAACACCCGACGAGCTGGAACCTTATAAGGTGGCCGCCAAACCTGGCCATACCGGCAATAACTACAACCTGCAAATGAAGTGCGTAGTGAACGGTAAACAGGTATCAGCCGGTAATATGGCTGATATGGACTGGACCTTTGCCGAGATCATTGAACGTTGCGCCTACGGCTGCGATGTGCTGCCTGGCGATGTCATAGGCTCAGGCACCGTGGGTACAGGCTGTTTCCTGGAACTGAACGGTACCGGCTTGCTGAATGATGCTAACTATAAGCCTCAATGGCTGCAAGACGGCGATCTGGTTGAAATGGAGATCACAGGCTTGGGCATGCTGGGCAATATCATCACAAAAGCCAACAGCGATTTTTCGATATTGGGACTGAAGAAATAAGCTAAATACCGATGCTATCACTAAAAGTCAGCGAGCTTTCTATTTTTCAGTTACAAAACTATTTGAACCATGCTATAGCGCCGCGTCCTATTTGCCTGGCCAGTACGGTAGATAAGGACGATAATGTTAACTTGAGCCCTTTCAGTTTTTTTAACGTATTCAGCACCAATCCGCCCGTTTGTGTGTTTTCGCCCTCGCGCAGTGTGCGGGATAATATCACTAAACATACGTTACAAAACATTTTAGAGGTTCCGGAATGCGTGATCAATATTGTTGATTATGATATGGTGCAGCAGGTTTCCCTCTCGAGTGTGATGTACCCAAAAGGAGTGAACGAGTTTGTAAAATCGGGTTTAACTCCCGTAGCATCCGAGCTGGTTAAACCACCCCGAGTGGGCGAGGCCCCGGTGCAGTTGGAATGTGTGGTGACCCAGGTGATTTCCCTTGGCGATACTCCCGGCGCCGGTAACCTTATCTTAGCGGAAATAAAACTCATCCACATCAAAGACCATGTTTTAGACACCGATGGCAAAATTGACCAGGCTAAAATGGACCTGGTGGCCCGTCTTGGCGGCGACTGGTATTGCCGTATAACCCAGGATAACCTGTTTAAAGTAGCCAAGCCCAATGCCAAAATAGGCATAGGCGTTGATAGCCTACCGTATGCCATACGCAACTCCCGGGTGCTTACCGGCAACAACCTGGGGCAGCTAGGCAACCTGGAGGCCCTGCCAGCCGATGATGCCATTGAGCTATACAAGCAGGACTCTGCTATAAAAGAACTGTTAGACGCCACCATAGGCGATAACCAGACCCGCGAACTGCAGCTACACCTGAAAGCCAAACAATTGCTGGACGAGGATAGGGTAGCAGAGGCGCTGATGGTATTGCTGATGGATTAAAAAAAGAGTGATAAGAGTCAAGAAAGACGGCAAAGTTTTATCCTTATCTTGATTCTTGACTCTTACCTCTTGATTCTATTCCCCCTAAAACGCGTAATCCTTGCCCTCGATATGATAATCGGCCGGGATGTGTTTTTTTTCAAACAGATCATAGCCGGGTTTTAGGGTTTTCCAGAACGGCATATAGGGTTGCTGAGCAAAAATATCCATATAGTTTTTAGTCATCCGGAAAGGGTATATATCCAGGTTGATCTTTTGCTGGCCAGCTTCAAAGGCCTTGTAGATCAACGTATAAATTTCTTCGATCCGCTGGTCGGTCATGGCATAGCAGCCGATGGAGGCGCAGTGCCCGTGTATCATTACCGCGTCGCCGGTATAGCCCTTTAGCAGTTCAACCTTGTTTGGATAGCCAATGTTGATAGCCAAATGGTAGTTACTCACAGGGTTAAGCTGCTTAGGCTCAATGGTATAAAATCCTTCAGGGCTTTTGCCATCGCCCGAGCGGTTTTTGGTACCTACACCGCCCGAATAATAGCAAATATCATAAGTTTTGAACAGGCTATATTTCGAGCCTGTTTTTAGCCATACCTCCAGCGCATCCTGATATTTGAATATGCGCAGATAAACCGCAGAACCTGCTTTGAACCCTTTACTTTTTAACTCCTTTTGCAGCCGGGGCCATACTATGGTACGTACGTCGCTGGCACGTTTGCTATCGGGGAGCTCGGTTTTTGAGCTTGTTATTGCCAGGAATGACAGCAACAGCAATTGTAATAATTTAGGCATTTAGGTTGATCGGTTTTTGTATAACTATACTTGTAGTTGTTCTGGAATTCTAACGAAATAATTCCAACGTTATTTTAACACATCCCTGCCCCTAAAACTTTTTAAACCTTAAATTTTAACAGTTTTCTGGCCAAAATTGGATGAAAATCGCTCGAAAACTGTTTCAAAAACCCTCATTTTAACACTTTTTAACAAATTTTAACGTCGTTTTGGGCAGTTTTTGAAACTTTAAAAAGTATTAATTTATTGATTGTCAAATAGCTAAGTTGAAATTGGTTTGTTTTTGGCTTTGTTTTTCCTTTAACAAAACAGCCCGGTTTCCTGATAAAGAGGAAACCGGGCTGATGGTTGATATAAATATACGAAAAATGATCGGACTATCCTAAGAATTCTACACTATGTCATTGCGAGGAACGAAGCAATCTCCTCGCGTTCTAACTGATTAGAATAGCTACGAGATTGCCACGTCGTTCCTCCTCGCAATGACAAGGTTGTTAGGTAATGGGCACAAAAAAAAGACGCATGTGATGCGTCTATATAAAAAATATTTTAAATCCTGTTTTATATGCCCAGTACTTGTTTCAGCTTTACGTAGCCGGTTTTGCTTACGGGTATTTTGGCGCCTGATTTGAGGATGGCCAGGTGAGCGTCTTTTTCGTAAGGATCGATACGGGTAATTTGCTGTATGGCGATGATGTAGGAGCGGTGTACACGCACAAACTGGCGGGCATCCAGGGTTTTTTCAAAAAAGTTCATTGTCTTGTTTTTCAGGTACGATCCTTCTTTGGTAAACACGCTTACGTAGTCATCATCGGCTTGCAGGTATTCCACATCGGCCACGGGGATAATTTTAACTTTGGTGCCTGTTTTTACCACAATACGTTCATTTTGTGCCGGCGATTGTGTGGCGGCGGTTTCCAGCAGATCTTCGGTTTGCTTGGGTGCGTGTTTTTCGGGCGCTGTTGCCAGGAATTTTTCGATGGCCTTGGTAAATCGGTCTTTGCTGAAAGGTTTTAACAGGTAATCTACAGCATGGGCTTCAAAAGCTTTTATAGCGTACTCATCAAAAGCGGTAGTGAATATAACGGCAGGCGGTTGTTCCACCAGCTCCAACATTTCAAAACCATTTATTTTGGGCATCTGCACATCCAGAAAGATCAGATCAGGTTGGTGCTGCTGTATGGCTTTTAAACCTTCAAAGCCATCGTTACACTCCTGTATCAATTCAATTTCACTAAAATTTTGCAGATATTCCTTTACAACCATTCGTGCTAAAGGTTCATCATCAATAATTAAGGCTCGCCTCATAACTGTGGTATTTTTATAATGGTTGTAAATATATTATCATTTCCATGAGTTTCCATCAAATCGTTACGGGCAAAAAGCAAATATAGGCGGCGTTGTACCCCACGTAAGCCAAAACCAGTGCCTTTTTGCGGGCGCGAGGTTTGCGGATCATAAGGGTTTTGAACCATCAGCACTAAATAGTTATCCTCCATTTCGCTGCGGATGCTTACGGTTACTTCGCCGATGGTATCATACAAGCCGAATTTTATAGCGTTCTCCACCAGGGGCTGTAACAGCATGGAAGGCATCACGGCACTACCACATTTGTCGTCACAGCTTATTTCGGTTTGCAGGCGGTGCCCGAAACGTACTTTTTCAATCTCCAGGTACAGGTTCAAGTGTGCCAGTTCTTCGCTCAGGGGTACCTGTTGCTGATCGTCCTTTTTCAGGGTACCCCGTAAAAAGTCGGATAGTTGGTGGATCATCTTGCGGGCCTCATCGGGTTTAAAGCCGATAAGCGCGTTGATAGAGTTAAGGCTGTTGAACAAAAAGTGTGGTTGCAATTGCTGACGCAGATTATACAGCTCGGCATCACGGGCCAGCTGCTCGGCCTCGGTTTTGCGTTTCTGCGTTTCTTTCTGGTCGAGTTGTGAATACCAGAGCAAGCTGATCATGGCCATCCAGCCAATGGCCAGGAAGTCGGTAAAAAAGCGGATAGTTATGGATTGCTGTATGAAATTAATAAACACCTTATCGGTATTGATAAGAGGCAGCAGATAGCGACAACCCAGGGTACAAATACCGGCTAGTGCTACGCACCAGATAAACAGGTTAATATAACTGCCCTTACCCGGCTGGTAGTAACGCAGGTTATTATTAATGAGCCAGCAGGCACCCGAAAGTAATATGGCGCTCAGGAAGCCATCGGTTGAGGCAGCGAACCAGTAAAAGCCAAAACTATGCACAATATAAGTTTGCAGGCCGGCCCAAACCAGGCCGCAAACAATAAATGCGCCGTATAATCTTGAAGCTGATATAGAGGGTAGTGCCAAAACTTATATTTTATTAATGTGAGAGTCAAGAATCAAGAACCAAGAATTAAGACAGGCAAACAGGAACAAGTCACGTGTAAGATGTGCGTTTTGTACTCCTGAATTAACTCTTTTAACCATATTTTTCAATGTGTTTCTCTTGATTCCTGACTCTTATCTCTTGATTCTTTTACTCAATTTCTTACACCCAATAATGCCGATTTGTGGTGCGCCCAGGCAATGTACAGGTCGGCATCGGGTGTTTCATGTATATTATAGTACAGCTCGGCGCCATCGGTAAGCTCGCCTATCTGGTTTAGTTCGGCCACATCAATAAACTGCCATTTAACGGTTTGTTTTTCGATATTTTTAAAGCTATCCTGATTGGCATGGCCAATTTTGTTTGCTTTTTCAAAGGCTGTCAACTCAGTATCTGCGCAGATTAAACGTAACTGCTCATCAAACTGCGCCTGGTGATCGCCTGCACCACTGATCACCCTGAAAACTAATTTTGCTACGTACCAGTTCATTATCTTTGTTTTATAGTTAATTGGAGTTAAGAATCAAGAGCCAGGAATCAAGACAAAAGCCTGTCTTTGATTTCTTTAGCTATGTTCCCCTGCGTATTAGGTATTTTCTTAATACTTGACTCTTGATTCTAATATCTTGACTCTAGTAGTTAATAGCTGCGTATATCAACCCCGGCAAAAATGGAGGTTCCTTTAAGTACCAGTATTTTATCGTTATTGGATGATGCGGTACTGCGGATGCGTTTATCGTCAACCCCGGCAAAAACCGCGGCCAGGTCTGATACCACCTGCCAGTTGGATGGTACAATGATCTTGGTGCCGCCGAATACCTGGGTAATGTCTATATAAACCCTGCCGTTAATGTCGGCCTGGGTAAAGTCAAGTTCGGCACCGCCAAAAATGTTCACTATTTCGCCGCCCTTAAAGTTTTTGGATAGTATGGTTTTGTTAACCCCACCAAAAATAGAAACAGCATCCAGGTAGTCGTCACCGTTATGGTAGCCAAACGGAGGTGTATTAGGATCCTTGGGTGGTACATCGTCACCATCTTTTATCGCGTAATCAGCTTCCGGAACGTTTTTACCAAAATCAAAATTGGCTGCTTGTTTACTCCACGTGCCATCTTGTTTAGTCCATTTGCCATCCTTGATGTTCCGTTCCCAGTCATTATGCCTGCCGCGTCTTAAAATAAGCCATATACCAAATGCAATAATGGCTATGGGCCATACTACACGGTCGGCGTTGCCAATATTATCGTTTAATAAAAAGATGATCCCTAAAATGATCATGATGCTCCAGGTGGCTTTCCTGAAGTTATGTTTAGCGCCAAAATAAAGACCTATCACTATAAGCCCCATGGGCCAGCTGAATATCCAATCAGGAATTAAAAACTCGGCAAATTGCCTTAGGAGCAGCACTCCTCCTACGGCAAGTAGTATAACCCCAGCCATCGCTTTTCCTTTATTGGGGTTGGTTGTATGTTCTATATCGTTGTTCATTTGTGTGCAAATTAAATCATATCCAAAACTAAGGTAACATTATACATGTGCCAAACAAAAACTGGCGATATATTTAAAGAAATCGGTGGAGAGGTAGGTTTTGTCGGTGAAAAAGTTGATCACCCCACCCAACCCTCCCCAGAGGGGAGGACTTTTTAATAAATCTCTTGTGAAAACGAAGAGCTTTATTTGTATGTTATTTTTTAGTAAGCTGATCAGGACCCTCCCCAATGGGGAGGGCAGGGTGGGGTTCCACAACAAAAGGGAGCCCGCAAACCGGTACTCCCTCATGAATTGAAAACAAAACTATTAAATTATGAAAAATTAGACTTCTGGTCCGGTTGTTTTATCGAAATGAAAAGTATCCTTAGGCTTTTCAAAGTAAAGCTCTTCCTTGTGTTTACGGGGCTTAAATGCTACCCAGGCACCAAAACCCATAATGGCTACCGGCCAAACAATGCGGTCGGCATCGGCTATGTTCTCGTCGAGCAGGAAGGCCACACCCACCAGGGTGATCAGGATCCAGGATGCTTTGCGGAAATTGTACTTGGCACCCATGTATAAACCCCAGGCCACTATCCACATCGGCCAGCTAAACAGCCAGTCGGGGAAAAGGAAAAGATCAAATTCTCTGATCAATAGTATACCACCAATGATCAGTAAAATTACCCCTGCAGCAGTTTTGCTATTATTGGGGGTAATGGTAGTTTCTATATCGTTGTTCATCGCTTTAAGTATTAATATTATACCCTAAAGGTACAGCGGTATACAAAGCAGGACAAGGTGATATAGGTGAACAGCGTGTAAGAAATCGGTAAAAGTATGGGTTTATCCGGTGAATGAGACCTCTCCTAAATCCTCTCCAAAGGAGAGGACTTTGATTTGTATGCTACTCATCAATAAATTTTTCAGAATCCTCCCCAGTGGGGAGGGCAGGGTGGGGTTATTCTGGTTCCTGTTGACTCAGGCAGTGGAAACTGCCCAGCCCCCAGATAATATCGGTTGAATCGATGCCGATCACTTCGTGATCAGGAAAGCATTGCTGTAAAATATCGCAGGCTTTATCATCATTTACCGAGCGGTATGTAGGTACAATAACCGCGGAGTTGGCAATATAAAAGTTAGCGTATGATGCCGGCAAACGGGTATCTTCGTAGATCACGGCTTCAGGCATAGGCAGCTCCACAATGTTAAGCTGTTTGCCATTGAGCAGGCGCATGGTTTTTAAAGTCTCGAGGTTTTCCTGCAGCAGGTGATAGTTCTCGTCGTTCTTATCTTCCTCTACCACGGTAACCACGGTGTCCTCGTTCACAAAACGGGTAATATCATCAATATGACCGTCGGTATCGTCGCCAACAATGCCATCGCCCAGCCATAAGATCTGTTCGGCGCCATAATAGCTGCGCAGGTAGGTTTCTATCTGGTTCTGGTTGAGCAGGGGGTTACGATTTTTGTTGAGCAGACAGGCGGTAGTGGTAAGGATAGTGCCTTTACCGTTAAAATCAACAGAGCCACCTTCCATCACAATACCCGGGTTAAATACGGGCAGGCCAAAATGCTCACCAATTTTGGTAGGTATTACATCGTCAAGATCAAACGGCGGGTATTTACCACCCCAGGCATTGTAACCCCAGTCGATAATGGCCTTGTGTTTGGTGTCGGGATTGATGACAAATGCCGGTCCGTGGTCGCGGCACCAGGCATCATTAGTGCCAAAAGCAAAAAGTTCTACCCGGTTCATGTCGACACCGGCATGCTGCAACTGAAAGATCACTGCGGCTTTCATTACCTCGTCGACCACGTTGATGCGCACCAGCTCGTTACGGGTTAAGATTTTTATAAACTCGATGTACGAAGGATAAATGGTATCCAACTTACCCGGCCACGAAGCTTCTTTATGCGGCCACGAAAGCCAGGTAGCTGTGTGTTTGGCCCATTCAGCAGGGAAATAAAATCCCTGCGAAGCAGGTGTTTGTATGGTTGAAATGTTTTGGCTCATATTGGTTAAAGGCAAAATATACATACCACTACGTCATTGCGAGGAACGAAGCAATCTCTATGCTATACAGAGCGGCTCTGCTTATCGGGGATTGCTTCGTTCCTCGCAATGACGCGTGGGGATTAGTCTTCGTCAAGTAGTCTCTTGGTAATTGGTTGATAGCTGTCGATCCTGCGATCACGAAGGAACGGCCAGTGACTGCGATAATAATCAGATTTATCCAGATCAAGCTCTTGTACCACCACTTCTTCCTGATCATGCGAGGTTTGGTGAATGATGGCGCCAAACGGATTGGCAAAGAACGATCCACCCCAGAATTTTACGCCGGCTTCTTCGCCTACACGGTTTACGCTTACCACGTGTATGCCATTGGCCACCGCGTGCGAGCGCTGTATGGTTTGCCATGCATTGTATTGCTCCACGTTAGTTGCTTCGTCCTGGGTAGTGGCCCAGCCAATAGCGGTTGGATAAAATAAGATATCGGCACCCATTAAAGCGGTAATGCGGGCAGCTTCGGGATACCATTGATCCCAGCAAATAAGTACGCCCAATTTGCCATATTTGGTTTTAAACACTTTGTAACCCAGATCGCCCGGAGTGAAGTAAAATTTTTCGTAAAAGCCCGGATCGTCAGGGATGTGCATTTTACGGTATTTGCCAAGGTAAGTGCCATCGGCATCTAACACGGCAGTAGTATTATGGTAAAGCCCCTGCGCACGTTTCTCAAACAAGGAGGCAATGATCACCACGTTCAGTTCGGCGGCTACTTTCTGCAGCTCGTCTGTTGATGGGCCAGGGATGCTTTCGGCCAGCTTAAAATTGTCGTAATCCTCCACATCGCAAAAATAAAGCGAGGTGAAAAGTTCCTGTAAACAAACTATTTGCGCGCCTTTTGCAGCGGCTTCCCTTACTTTAACAATAGCCTTTTGCAGGTTCTGCTGTTTATCAGCAGTGCAGCTCATCTGTACCAGGCCAACTTTTACTTTACTCATACTCATAAAATTTGCGCAAAAATAACAATTGCTATGATGATTTGCACTCAATTAATTAATGATTACACACGGTTGATGATCAATGTTTTTACACAATTGTGAAACCATAACTATATAAACTGCGTTGTTGGAGCAAAGTTGCCGCTATTAAAAAAAAATTAATGTGTGCAATCAAATAATTAGCTTTGCAGCCAATGACAGAAGACGAAATACCAGCGCCAAAAACATTTAAACAGCAACTGTGGAATGTTACAAAAACTGTGTTAAAAATAGCTGTTACCACAGCGCTGCTCATCTGGGTTTTTAGCAAGGTACCTATCCAACTGGTCAAATACCGTTTGCTGCACGCCAATTACTGGTGGATGGGCGCCGCGGTTGTTTGTTATTTCTGTTCGATGGTGGTGTCGTCATGGCGCTTGTTGAGCTTCTTCAGGTCGATAGGCTTAAAGCTGAACCCTAAATATAATCTGCGACTTTATTTCCTGGGACTATTTTATAACGTATTGCTGCCTGGTGGTATCGGTGGCGATGGTTACAAGATCTTCATTCTGAACAAAGCACACAAAGTTCCCGGCAAAAAATTGTTCTGGGCTATTATGTTCGATAGGCTCAGTGGTCTTTGGGCTATCGGCCTGATCACCGTTGGACTGATATTTCTGATCCCGCAGATCGATATTCATAAAGCCCTGCCGGTAAGTATATTCCTGGGCGGTTCGGCGGTTTACTATTTCGTAGCCTACATGTTTTTCAAAGAGTATACCAAATACTTTTTCGAGGCGCATTTAAAAGCCCTGGTATTGCAGGGTTTCCAGCTACTGGCCATTATCTGTGTGATGTTTGGGCAGGATTTCAGTGGTAAATTTTCACCGTACTTGTTATCGTTCCTGATTTCTGCGCTGGCATCAATCATACCTATTACAGCGGGTGGGGCAGGGGCGAGAGAGGCTATATTTACCAAACTATCCGATTATTTTCCGATGGATAAGGGGCTCTCGGTTTTTCTGCCCTCGTCATTTTACCTCATCTCGCTTTTGGTGGCCTTGTTTGGCCTGTACTATGTGATACGCCCGAGCCGCCTGGATAAGGGCCTGAAAAAATATGACGAAGAGGTGGCTGAAACAGCTGTGGATCCAGGAGGTGAATAGCGAAAATAAAGTGTGTGAGTACACCTAATTTTCTAAATTTGCGTTTCCTATTATAAACCACTACAACGTAAATGAGCCATTTTAATGATTTTAACAATCCGCAGGTTGCGGCCTTGCCCGGTCATTTAAAACAATTTATAGTCGACCAGCATTACGAACATTATACACCTATTGATCATGCCGTTTGGCGCTATGTAATGCGCCAAAATTACAGCTATCTGAAGGATGTTGCCTACTACCCTTACATACCCGGTTTAACCAAGGCGGGCCTTACTATTGAACGTATTCCCGATCTGCAGGAGATGAATGATGCACTGGCCAAAATAGGCTGGGGCGCCGTTACGGTGGATGGTTTTATACCACCAGCCGCCTTTATGGAATACCAGGCCTACCGGGTGCTGGTTATCGCGGCAGATATACGCCAGTCGCGCCATATTGAATATACACCGGCGCCGGATATTATCCATGAGTCGGCCGGGCACGCGCCTATTATTGCCGATAAGGATTACCATGAATACCTGAGTTATTTTGGTTCGATAGGGGCCAAAGCCATGTTTTCGGCGCAGGATTTTGAGCTGTATGAAGCTATCAGGGCGTTATCCATCCTAAAAGAAATGCCCAATGCGGACGAAGCCGAGATTAAAAAGGCTGAGGAACTGGTGGCCTATCGCCAGGGAAATATGGGTGAACCATCGGAAATGGCCTTATTGAGTCGTCTGCACTGGTGGACGGTAGAGTACGGCCTGATCGGTACGCTGGAGCAACCCAAGATCTATGGCGCGGGTCTGCTGTCGTCCATCGGCGAAAGTTCCAGCTGTATGAAACCCGAGGTTGAAAAACTATGGTACACCATTGATGCCCTGAATTATAGCTACGACATCACCAAGCCACAGCCGCAGCTGTTTGTAACGCCAACTTTCCAGAATCTGATAGATGTACTGGAAGAGTTTGCTAACACCATGTCTTTCCGTAAGGGTGGAGCCTATGGCCTGACCAAAGCTTTTGAAAGTAAAAATACCTGTACCGCAGTTTACAGCTCGGGCTTACAGGTATCAGGTACCATTACCGAATTTAAGGTTGATGGGCGCGATAATCCGTATTTTATCAAAACTACTGGTCCAACAGCTTTAGCAGTAAACGGCAAGCAACTGCCTGGACACGGTAAAAACTATCATAAAGATGGTTTTAGCTCGCCGGTAGGGAAACTGAAAAATGTCCATAATCCGCTCGAGGATCTGACAGAAGAAGAGTTAGGGAACATAGGCATAGTTAAAGGTAAAGCGGTGGAGCTCGATTTTGAAAGTGGTATACAAGTTAAAGGAACGGTTAAAAGTATATTAGCATTCCTGGGCAAAACACAGCTGATCACTTTTACTGATTGTACGGTTACCGATAAAAAAGGTCACGTATTGTTTGACCCATCATGGGGCGTATACGATATGGCTGTTGGCGAAAAGATTGTTTCGGTGTTTTGCGGCGCTGCCGATAAAGCGGCTTATGAAGAGATCGTTTATAAGTCGCAAACAGCTACCCATCACGTGGAGTATGATCTGCGAACCAGGGAGCTGCATAAACTTTACCAGCAGGTGCGCAACCGTAGGCAAACAGGCGGCGACTTTGGCTTTTTGGGTAATGTATGGTTCATGCTGCAGAAAAATCATCATGACGACTGGCTTTGCGCCCTCGAAATACTGGAATTGCTGGAGCATGAAGATGTTGAACCCGCACTGAGAGCCGAGATCAGGAAGTTCCTGCAACAGAAAGCCAAAGATCAGCCTGAGCTAAAAAAACTCATCAGCGACGGTTTTTATCTGATCGAGCATCCTGTTGAACAAAAATTGGTATTTTAGGCGTCACGATAAATGCGATAATAAAACGCGTCATTGCGAGGAACGAAGCAATCTCTATGCTATGCAGAGCAAAGCGTTAAGTGCAAACTTATCTAAAGGACCTGCCTGTGTAGAGATTGCTTCGTTCCTCGCAATGACGGTAAATAACAGAACGGGCTTATGAACATCATTATAACAGGCGCCAGCAGCGGCGTGGGATTTGAAGCAGTAATTGAACTGATACTTTCGGGTAACAATAAGGTAATTGCATTGGCCCGCTCGCAGGACAAGCTGGAGCGCCTGCTGGAAATTGCCCACGGTCTTAATCCAGATTGCCAACTATTTGCCCTTAATTTTGATATCGTACATGATGATTATGAGGGCCTGCAGCAATTTATAGCCTCCAATTTTGATAACCAGGTGGATGTATTGATCAACAATGCGGGTATGCTCATCAACAAACCATTTACACAATTGCTCGAGACCGATTTTGTAGAAATGCTGCAAAGCAATTTTATTGGTCATGTGCGGATGATACAGGCGTTATTGCCGCTGATGCCGGCTGGCTCACACATCCTGAATGTGGGCAGCATGGGTGGTTTCCAGGGAAGTGCCAAATTCCCGGGATTATCGGCATACTCGGCCAGTAAGGCAGCTTTGCATACCCTTACTGAATGCCTGGCGCAGGAACTGATAGAACAGGATATCAAGGTAAACTGCCTGGCCCTGGGTTCGGCGCAAACGGAAATGCTGGAGAAAGCCTTCCCGGGTTATCAATCGCCGGTAATGGCTTTTGAAATGGGTAAATATGTGGCTGATTTCGCACTTACCGGGCATAAGTTCTTTAACGGGAAAGTGTTGCCTGTTGCGGTAACTACACCGTAAATATCACACATACGTCATTGCGAGGTACGAAGACAACCGACCAGCGGGAGCTCATTAATACCAATAAGAACAAACACAACATTAATAATCTCTATGCTGTACAGGGCGAAGATGTCTGTCGTAGAGCGCTCAATTGCCGCTAAGGCTGTTACTTTTGTCTTGATACAAAAGTAACCAAAAAATCAAGTCATCAGAAATGCTTCTATACGCTCCTAGCCTTTGCCCTGCAAAGCGGGCAGAACCACGGCTGCTAAATTTTGCCGCTACTGCGTTCACTCATTACCCTCCGCTTCAGACAAAATTCGCTAATGCCCCGCCAACCACACAAGCCACCATTGTTCTGCTCGCTTTCGTCCGAAGCTGTTCTGCTGACGGGAAAAAGCAATAAAAGAAATCTAGGTAATCTCATAATCCTATAAATCATGGTTCAGACAAAAGCTGTTCTGCTGACGGAAAGAAATCACTAATTCACTAAATCATTAATTCACTAATTAATCAAATCACTGAATTCCAAAATCTCAAATCTCATATCTCACATCTCACATCAAATTTTTATCTTTGCCCATGCAAGAAAAAATCCTCATTCTTGACTTTGGCTCGCAATTCACCCAACTCATCGCGCGCCGCGTCAGGGAGCTCAATATTTACTGTGAGATCCACCCCTTTAATCATTATCCCGAAATTGACAGCACTGTAAAAGGAATCATCCTTTCCGGCAGTCCTTATTCTGTAAGGCAGGAAGATGCGCCTCATTTTGATTTCGCGCAGTTCCATACCACCCGTCCAATCCTGGGGGTTTGTTATGGTGCACAGTACGTGGCCCATTTCCATGGCGGCGAAGTATTAGCTTCGAGCACCCGCGAATATGGTCGTGCCAATCTGGATTATATCAACAAAGAAAATCCACTGTTTAAAAATATCCCCGAAAACTCGCAGGTATGGATGTCCCATGGTGATACCATTGCCCGCATCGGTGATAATTTTGAGATCATTGCCAGTACCGATAGCGTAAAGGTGGCGGCTTTCCAGGTAACCGGTACCCAAACTTATGGTATCCAGTTTCACCCGGAGGTAACCCACAGTATTGATGGCAAGCAATTGCTGGAGAATTTTTTGGTCGACATTTGCGGTTGCCAACAAGACTGGACACCAGATTCGTTCATCGAAACTACCATTGCAGCCCTGCGCGAAAAGCTGGGTGATGATAAAGTAGTACTAGGTTTATCAGGCGGTGTGGATTCATCGGTAGCGGCGGTTTTATTGCACCATGCTATCGGTAAAAACCTGCATTGCATATTTGTTGATAACGGCCTGTTGCGCAAGGACGAGTATGAGCAAGTGCTCGACTCCTATAAGCACATGGGCTTAAACATAAAAGGTATTGATGCCAAGCAACGTTTTTACGATGCATTGACCGGCCTTAAAGATCCCGAAAAGAAACGTAAAGCCATCGGTCGCGTGTTTATTGAAGTATTTGACGATGCCGCGCACGAGGTTCAGGATGTAAAATGGTTAGGACAGGGAACTATCTATCCCGATGTTATTGAATCTGTTTCGGTAAAAGGCCCGTCTGCTACCATCAAATCGCACCACAACGTTGGCGGTTTGCCCGATTTTATGAAACTGAAGGTAGTTGAGCCTTTGAATACTTTATTCAAAGACGAAGTAAGGCGTGTAGGCAAGGCTTTAAACATCGATCCGAATATTTTAGGCAGGCACCCTTTCCCGGGACCGGGTCTGGCTATCAGGATCTTGGGTGATGTTACACCAGAAAAAGTAGCTATATTGCAGGAGGCCGATGCGATTTATATCAACAATTTGCGGTCATACGGTGTTTACGATAAGGTTTGGCAGGCCGGCGCTATATTTTTGCCGGTACAATCAGTAGGGGTAATGGGTGATGAGCGTACTTACGAGAACGTGATATGCCTGCGTGCTGTAGAATCACTGGATGGGATGACAGCCGATTGGTGCCATTTACCTTATGACCTGCTGGCCAAGATCTCCAATGAGATCATCAATAACGTAAAAGGAATTAACCGGGTAGTATATGATATCAGTTCGAAACCACCTGCTACCATTGAGTGGGAATAAATGGTTATTGTTTTTTAGCGCGGCGCTGATACTGGGTGCATGCTCACCAAAGGTGCGGCCTGTATCAACGCCCGTAAAAAAAGTTGAAAAACCCGAACCCAAGCCTGTAGAAAAACCTCCGGTAAAACCCACAGCAAAAGTTTCTGTTATATCCATGATATTGCCCATGGGGCTTGATCATGTACGGCCACGTAACTACAGTGGCGCCGGACTGAGCCAGGCCAATATGAGTATTGAATACTACCAGGGTTTTAAACTGGCGCTGGACTCGTTGGCTGCCCAGGGCGCTAATTTCAAATTGCAGCTTTTTGATTCTAAAGATGATGCCTCAGCGGCGCATAGCCTGGCTTACAACCCACAGATCAGAACAAGCGACCTGGTGGTTGGTCCGGTGTATCCCGACGGGATGAAATTGTTTACCTCCACCATGGGTACCCGTACGGCTATCCTGTCGCCATTATCACCCGCGTCGCCTGCTACTATCAGAAACAATAACTTAATTACCGTTATCCCCCCGCTGGAATATCATGCTGTAGGTGCGGCGCAATACATCAATGATAAACTCAAACCTAAAAAAATATTTATCCTGCGTTCGGGCTTTAGCCAGGAGAACGATTATGTGGTAAACTTTAAAAAAGCAACCGATAGTTTAAGCAATAAAAAGGTTAAAATTGTAAGCGTTATTATCACACGGGGTAAATTGAGCGGTTTGCTGCCGCAGCTGTCAAAAACAGAGCGTAATGTGTTTGTGATACCGGCTACCGATCAGTCGTTTTTGGGTGTTACGCTGCGATCATTGGATACTTTAAACAAAAACTATCCCGTGGTGCTGTTTGGTCACCCCAGTTGGGAGAAGTTTAGCTTTTTAAAGACCGATATATTGCAGCGGCTTAAAACGCATATTACTTCCAGCGATAAGGTGAATTATAAACAGGAAGGCACAATTGCTTTTTTGCATAGCTATCGTAAAGTGTATCACGTTGAACCCACAGATTATGCCATAAAAGGCTTTGATGAAGGGATGTATTTTGGCAGGCAGCTGCTGGAGGGCAATAAAGATATGGCGGCGATTGACAAAACCGATTTTACAGGCATACACAATGGTTTCCATTTTGTAAAAAAGCCTGGCTTGGGTTGGGTCAACACGCATGTAAATATATTAATGTATAGTAACTTTGAGTTAAAACAGGTAGAATGAAGGCTATAAACCAGCTTAAAACGTTTCAGCGAATATTGGGTGAATACCCTGCCGATACGCCTCTAAGTAAGTTTTTACCCGGCTTCTACAGGCAAAATAAACAAATGGGATCAACCGACAGGCGTATTGCTAACAGGTTGATGTACAATTATTTCCGGATAGGGCTTACCCTTCGTAGTTTACCTGCCGATGAGCGTTTGTTTGTAGCCGAGTTTTTATGCAACACACAAACCAATTCTTTTTTACAAAATTTTAAACCCGACTGGGCCGCTTGTATCGGTTTTCATATCGACGACAAACTGGCCCTGGTAAAAACAGCACATCCCGATTTTGACCTGGAGGATGTGTTTCCCTGGGTAGCGCAATTATCGCCGGGTATTGATCGTCATGCTTTTTTAAGATCATTCTTTTCACAACCCGATCTTTTTATCCGCGTGCGCAATGGTTATGACCATTTGGTTAAGGGCGAACTGACCAAAGCACAGATCGTATTTAAGGACGAAGGGAACGGTTGCCTGTCGTTACCCAACGGTACCCGGCTCGAAACCATATTTTCCAAACAGCACTGGTTTGAGGTGCAGGATTATTCGTCGCAGCAAACCGGCGATTTCTTCCGGCCGCAGCGCTGGGACAGCTGGTGGGATGCTTGCGCGGCATCAGGCGGTAAATCATTACTACTGCATGAAGATGAGCCCAACATTAAGCTGGTGGTATCGGATATCCGCGAATCGGTACTGGCCAATCTGGATGAGCGTTTTCACCTGGCCGGTTTAACCAAATACCAGAAAAAAGCGCTCGACCTTACTACCAATGTCGATCAAACCCTGCATGATTATGCTTTTGACGGCATTATACTGGATGCCCCCTGCAGCGGCTCAGGTACCTGGGGCCGTACACCCGAAATGATAGCCCAGTTTGATCAGCATAAGATCGAATTTTTCCAGAAACTCCAAAAAAGCATCGCCCAAAACGTAGTAAAATACCTGAAGCCCGGTAAGCCGCTTATTTACATTACCTGCTCGGCCTTTAAAGGGGAGAACGACGATGTGGTTGATTTCCTGGTAAAAGAGCTTGGCTTAAAGCTCGAAGAAAGCAAAATACTCAAAGGCTATGAACGCCGGGCCGACACCATGTTTGTGGCTAGGTTGAGCCCACCGGCCGCCTGAAAATAAAAACCATGTCATTGCGAGGAGGAACGACGAAGCAATCTCGTAGCTATTCTTGTCGATGAGAACGCGAGGAGATTATTAATGCTGTTAATTCTTTCTTAAGGTATTAATGAGCTCCCTCCGGTCGGTTGTCCACGCTATCGCTCGCAATGACATGTTTTTTACTGCACCACCATTGTAACAAATCAAGGCATCTGCTCGTCTGTATAGGCAAACAAAATATACTATGGACATCAACCTGATCAGCGTAAACGATTTTTATATAGCCGAGATCGTAACCGATATCATCGAAATTAACAACGCGCAGGACGCGTTAGATATATTGGCCAATTGCGCCTACCAGGATGCCCGGAGGATAGTGATGTACCAGGAAAATATCACTGACAGTTTCTTCGACCTGAAAACAACGCTTGCGGGCGACATACTCCAAAAATTCTCCAACTATAATGTTAAACTGGCCATCATAGGCGATTTTTCAAAGTATAGCAGCAATAGCCTGCGCGATTTTATTTACGAAAGTAATAAAGCCGGCAGGATCAGTTTTGTAGCAACCCGGGATGAGGGTATAGATGCTTTATCAAAGGGGATCAGGGTTTAAGCAGCTCCCGGGAAAAAATTGAAAATAAATTTGTGCAATTGATCGGTTGCGCTTATATTTGCAATCAATCGGTTGCAAATAATATGAGACGAGACATTTTTCAAGCTATTGCCGACCCTACCAGGCGGGCAATTTTAGGTTTACTGGCGCTGCAGGCGATGACACCAAACGCTGTTGCCGAGCATTTTGATAGTTCCCGGCAGGCGGTATCCAAACATATCCAGATCCTGACGGAATGCGAAGTGATCAAACAACAGCAAACCGGCAGGGAAATTTATTACCACTTTAATCCGCAGAAGATGAAAGAAATTGACTTATGGCTCGAGCGTTTCCGCAAATTGTGGGACGATCGTTTTGATCAGTTAGATAATCTATTAAAAAACCTATAAAACAAATTCAATATGAGTACAAAAACAGAGATCACCAAAGATCTGGCTAACAAAAAAATACGCGTTACACGGGAATTTGCCGCTCCCCTTGAAAAAGTATGGAAAGCATGGACAGATGTTAGTCTGCTGGAACAATGGTGGGCACCCAAGCCCTGGAAAGCGGTATCTAAATCATATGATTTTAGTGAGGGCGGTTTCTGGCTGTATTGTATGACAGGGCCAAATGGGGAGGAAGCCTGGTGCCGGGTTAACTTCAAAACCATAGTACCACAGCAAAGCTTTACCACTACAGCCTTGTTTTGCGACGAAAATGGCGTTGTAAACCCTGATTTTCCAGCGATGCACTGGCTGGTTACTTTCCAGGCGGTTGGCGAGCTTACCCGGGTAGTAGCAGAGCTTACTTTTGATAACGAGGCGGATCTGGAAAAAATTGTTGTAATGGGCTTCGAAGCAGGCTATACCATGGCATTGGACAACCTGGACGAGCTATTAGAAGCTTAAATTTATTATTATCATATTAAAGAAAGGGAGGCTGCCGGAAGGAGGGTCTCCTTTTCTTTGTGCAAATCAAAAAGCTTTTACTTTAGAGAGAGTAACATCCAAAAGAAGGCTGTCACCCTGAGCTCCGTCGAAGGGTCGAGCGCAGAGGCCTGCCCACCATGGTTCGACAGAGCTCACCATGACACCCTGTTTTGACGACTGTCGGGGCTACAAATGCGTATTACTCCTGAACAGTTTAATAGCGATGGCCAGCAAAATGATCCCGAATGATTTTCGCAGAATGCTCAGGCCAACCGGGCCTAAAAGCTTTTCGATCCATTTTACATTTTTGAGCACTAAGTATACTACAACGGTATTTAATACAATGCCCACCAGAATATTCTGGGTTTGATATTGCGATTTGAGCGAGAGCAGGGTGGTCATGGTACCGGCACCGGCAATCAGCGGAAAAGCCAAAGGCACTATCGAAGCCGACAGCGGAACTTCCTCTTTAAAAAAGTCAACGCCAAGCACCATTTCCATCGCGATGATGAATATCACCAGCGAACCGGCAATGGCAAAGGAGGCAACATCCAAGCCGATAACGGCCAGTAATTCATCACCTACAAAAAGAAACACCACCATCAGGATCAACACCGCGATGCTGGCTTTTTCCGATTCGATATGCCCTACGCGCTGCCTTACCTGGATAATTACGGGTATGGCACCCAGGATATCGATAATGGCGAAAAGGATCATGGTAACGGATAGTACTTCCCTGAAAACTAATGGATGCATGGCTGTAGGGTTTATGCTGGTGCAAAAGTGCGATTAAAATATAAAGAAAGATAAAAAGAAAATACGATGTGTCGAAATTTATGCGGCAAATCTTTGTAAAAGCAAAGCACAAAAAAAGGTCCTGATTAATCAGGACCTTTTTTATAATATTTATAAGATGATATCCTTATTCAACAAATTTAGGGTTGATAGGGTCGTTGGCAGCTTCAACTTTACCATGTCTTACATGGGAGCGTTTGATGCTGTAACCAAAGTAGATCACAAAGCCGATCAGTAACCAAACAATAAGACGGGCCCAGTTTTCCCAACCTTCGCTGGCGATCATACACAAGCAGATCAATGCACCCAGCGGACAAACGACCATATAAATCGGCGTCTGGAACGGACGTACAATGTTTGGATCGGTTCTGCGCAGGATGAATATACCAATACAAACCAGTACGAAAGCGAACAGGGTACCGATACTCACCATATCGCCCACATATTTATCCGGGATAAAACCGGCAAATATGGATACAAACACAAAGAATAACCATTGTGATTTATATGGTGTGCGATGTTTAGGGTGCAGTTTGGAGAATATTTTAGGGATCAAACCATCGGTGCTCATGGTATAAAATACGCGGGTTTGGCCCATCAGCATCACCAGGATCACCGAAGAGAAACCAGCCAGGATAGATACCGTTACAAATGAAGCTAACCAACCATAACCAGGCATCGCTGTTTTAATAGCATAACTCACAGAAGCTTCTTTACCCTGGATAAGGAAATCTTTGTAAGATACCAAACCGGTAAGCACGTGTGAGAATAAGATATATAAAGCAGTACAGAAAACCAATGATATCAGGATACCTTTTGGCATATCTTTTTGTGGGTTCTTAGCTTCCTGTGCCGCTGTTGAAACAGCATCAAAACCAATAAAGGCGAAGAATACTACACTGGCGCCGCGTAAAACACCCAGCCATCCGTGGTTAAAGGTATCGCCATAATCAACAACACCTGTACTTACTTTTACAGTACCCGCATCAGCAGGGATCATATAAGGTGTATGAAATGCCGGATTGATATAGTGCCATCCCAAACCGATGATCAGGAGCACAATGGCTACTTTAACAATTACAATGATGTTGTTTACTATAGCCGACTCTGCCATACCGCGTATAAGCAATAAGGTAAGCAGGAATATAATAAATATAGCCGGCAGGTTAACGATACCCCGGGTACCCAGTTCTGCGGCATACATACCAGTGGTGGTGTTTGACACTTCGAAGAAGGAGTGTGTCCACTGGTAGGGGATATGGAAATTGAAAAATGTTATTAAAAACTCGTTGAAGTACTGCGACCAGCCAATGGCTACGGTAGCCGCACCAAGCGCGTACTCCAGTACAAGATCCCAGCCTATGATCCAGGCTATAAATTCGCCCATGGTGGCATAGGAGTAGGTATAAGCCGAACCGGCTATAGGTATCATACTGGCAAATTCTGCGTAGCATAAACCAGCCAGGGCGCAACCCGCGGCCGCGATAAGGAATGAAATGGTAACGGCAGGACCCGCATGTTCACCGGCTGCCGCTGCTGTACGAACAAAAATACCGGCTCCAATAATAGCACCAATACCCAGTGCTATAAGCGATCCAACGCCTAAGGTTCTTTTCAGCGATTTCTCCGTCTCGACAGAGGCAGCCATCAATTGCTGAATAGGTTTCTTAATAAATAACTTCATTTGAAAATTGTAAGATCAGTTTTAAAATTTAAAAATTCACATTCCCCCAAACGTACTTAAATTTATTGAAATCCTAAAGGGCGGAATGTAACAATGGAATAATGAGGTATTTCCAAATAAAAGTGTGTAAAAGCGAGTAAATCTATAGGTAATCGGATTTTTATAAGTGCTTATATAAGTGCCTCATTTGTAAGGGGAGCGGGCAAAAGCAGTGTTTGAGTAACACTTTGGATTTTGAGCAAAAATAAATGTTAAATGAACACCGGTAAGATCAAAAAATGTTTTTAAAGTTAAACAGAGCAGCCTTCTTTTTTCGGCTGATTTATTCTTGTTTTGCTTAAAAAGATATTTTAATTGTAAAGTTTTGTTGATTTACTAATATCTGCACTAAGGTATTTAGGTTTAATTATTTCTGGTAAGATTTGGAAAAAAGTGTGCAAGTAGATTAAACAAAACTGTGAGTATTATAATAAAAAGAATCAATCGACCCGTTCGCCTTGTTTTTAATTGAAAAGCGACAAAGAAAGAAAGTGCTGCATTAACTAAAGTGATTGTAATAATGCCCGATAAAAACTCGTGCAAAGTGTAATCAACGGTAATGATCAGCATCACTCCGTGAAAAAGACACTCTGCAATAAAAAATATCCATGTACTATAAAGCATCAAAAGAATTATGCTTATATCATGTTGCACTTTTATAAGTCTTTTTTGAGCAATGATGAGTACCGTAATGAAGATGGTACATAATATAGCTCCGTTTGTCTTAATGGGTGTAAAGGGTATATATTCAGGAATATTCAATGGAGATTCAAATACTACATACCATGTGGCTATGAACGCTACAAAAGTGATAAGGCTGTATTTGATAATGATCTTGTGGAAAGGTTTCATAATTATGAGCTAATATAAAAAAAGAGCCACCCTTGCAGGCGGCTCTTCTCAACACTATTTATTCGAATTAAAGCTTTTTATCGGTCTTGATCACTACGTGCGTGTTCAATGATTGCCTGTGTATCTCCCGTTGGATACGCGGACTGGTATCAACCAAATGATTCAGGTGCGGCGCGATCACCAGCGAAACGATCGACATCAATTTGATGAGGATGTTCATCGATGGACCTGATGTATCTTTAAACGGATCGCCTACGGTATCACCGGTTACAGACGCTTTGTGTGGTTCTGATTTTTTGTAATGGATCTCGCCATTGATCTCTACGCCTTTCTCAAATGATTTTTTGGCATTATCCCATGCGCCACCAGCATTGCTCTGGAAAATACCCATCAGCACGCCCGATACAGTAACACCGGCCAGTAGGCCGCCCAAAACTTCGGGGCCAAAGGCAAAACCAATAATGATAGGGGTGATGAGGGCTATCAGACCGGGAGCAACCATCTCGCGGATAGAAGCTTTGGTTGATATAGCCACGCATTTTTCGTATTCAGGCTTGGCTTTGTATTCCATAATGCCCGGGATCTCGCGGAACTGGCGCCTTACTTCCTCCACCATGGCCATAGCCGCACGACCAACGGCCGATATACATAATGCCGAGAAGATGAAGGGGATCATCCCGCCCACAAATAAACCGGCCAAAACATCGGCCTTGTAAATATCAATATGCTCAATACCAGCCACACCCACAAAGGCCGCAAATAAGGCCAGTGAGGTTAACGCTGCAGAAGCGATAGCGAAACCCTTACCGGTAGCCGCGGTAGTGTTACCTACAGCATCCAGGTTGTCTGTACGGTGACGTACTTCTTCGGGCAGGCGGCTCATTTCGGCAATACCACCCGCATTATCAGCTATAGGGCCAAAAGCGTCGATAGCTAATTGCATGGCTGTAGTGGCCATCATACCGGCTGCCGCGATAGCTACACCATACAAACCCGCGAAGTGGTAAGAACCATAAATACCTGATGCCAGTACCAGGATAGGCAGCACGGTTGATTCCATACCCACGGCCAAACCGCCAATAATATTAGTAGCATGACCGGTTGATGATTGACGGATGATGCTCAATACCGGGCGTTTACCCATAGCCGTATAATATTCGGTGATGATGGACATTAAAGTCCCAACGATCAGTCCGACAACTATCGACATGAAAACACCGTCTTTAGTGAATGGGATGATCCCGCTTTTTATAACATGATTGGCATCTTCATCACGTACCATGTGGAATTCTCCAGCCGGTAACATCCACTGTACTACAAAATAGGTAGCAATGGCGGTTAATATGATAGATGCCCAGTTACCCATGTTCAGGGCTTTTTGTACGCTGTCGGTCTCATTTTTGATCTTTACGAAAGCTGCGCCAACAATAGAGAATATCAAGCCTAAGCCGGCTATCACCATCGGTAACAAAATCGGGGCTATACCACCAAAAGCATCATGCGATACAATCTCGCGGCCCAGCACCATGGTAGCCAGCATGGTAGCCACGTATGATCCGAATAAATCGGCACCCATACCGGCAACATCCCCTACGTTATCGCCCACGTTATCGGCAATAGTAGCCGGGTTACGTACGTCATCCTCAGGAATCCCGGCTTCCACTTTACCAACAAGGTCGGCACCTACGTCGGCCGCTTTGGTATAAATACCGCCGCCAACACGGGCAAACAGGGCTATAGATTCGGCACCTAAAGAGAAGCCTGCCAAAACATCAAGCGCTTTGGCCATATCCTCACCATTTACGGTGCTGCCTGCAACGTTTTTAACGTATATGGTATAAAAAACAATAAACAACGAACCCAAACCTATAATGGCTAAACCGGCAACGCCTAAACCCATCACCGTGCCACCGGTAAAGGACACTTTTAATGCTTTAGCCAGGCTGCTGCGCGCGGCCTGCGTAGTGCGTACATTAGCTTTAGTAGCTATACGCATTCCCAGGAAACCTGCAAATGCTGATAAAAACGCGCCAATTAAAAATGATATGGCGATTACCGGGCTTGATGTAGCCACCGTGGTGCCAGACCAGGCCAGTAAAACGCCTGCAACTACTACAAAGTAGCCTAATACTTTCCATTCTGCACGTAAAAAAGCCATTGCCCCATCGGCAATGTACCCGGCCAGCTGGGCCATGTCGCCGTCGCCGGCATCTTGTTTGGTGACCCAGGCAGCTTTAACTGCCATGGCGAGGATGCCAATAAGGCCTATCACCGGAATTAAGTAGATCAAGTAATTGTTCAAAAAATCCATGTTCACAAATTTGGTTTATAAGTAGTAGTTAGGAGCAAGGATTTTTGGAACAAAGAGCAAGGATAGCTTCAAAACGGACATTTTGCGGTATATCTAAAATCTTGATATTCGATACCCGCCCCCCATTTCAAAAATCTTTGCTCCAAAAATCCTTAATCCTTAGTCTCTATTAATTGGTGGATGCAAAATAGTAATTTTATTTTCTTTATAAAGGCCTGTCAATTATAAAGTTTTTTGAATAGTTTAGGGCCTTCAACCTTTAAAAACACTTATGGCAAACAACTCCGGACAACCAAAAATGAAACACGAACTGAGCCTGCTCGACGGCACCATGCTGGTAGCAGGTTCCATGATAGGTTCTGGGATATTCATTGTAAGCGCGGATATTATACGTAATGTGGGCTCGGCAGGCTGGCTGATAGCTATTTGGGTACTAACCGGTTTCATGACGCTTACCGCAGCCTTAAGCTATGGCGAGCTAAGCGGTATGTTTCCCAAAGCCGGCGGCCAGTATGTTTATCTGAAAGAAGCTTATAATAAATTTATTGCTTTTTTATATGGCTGGAGTTTATTTGCCGTAATACAAACAGGAACTATCGCTGCGGTTGGTGTGGCTTTCTCTAAATTTACCGCTTACTTAATACCTGCCTTTAGTGAAGATAATATCCTCTGGAAGCTAAAAACAGGTGTTGATGCTGCCGGACAGGACAAGTTTTTTTCAATCAGTGCGGCGCAAATTGTATCCATCATACTTATTATCTTTTTAACCTTCGTAAATACCAGGGGTGTGAAAAGTGGGAAGATAATTCAAACCACTTTCACGCTAACCAAGCTGATCAGTTTATTTGGGCTGATTATTTTTGGTTTTATCATGTTGAAACCCGATGTATGGCATGCCAACTGGACAAATGCCTGGGATCTGCATAATTTAAATAAGGATGGTAGTATTACCACCTTAACAACAGGGGCAGCTTTAGGCGCTATTGCCGCAGCTATGGTTGGTTCTATTTTTAGCAGCGATGCCTGGAACAGCGTAACCTTTATTGCCGGCGAAATGAAAAATCCTAAACGAGACGTGGCGATAAGCCTGGGATTAGGCACACTGATAGTTACCATTATCTACGTATCGGCAAATGTGGTGTACACTGGTGTTTTACCATTGCATGAAATAGCTACTGCCGAGAAAGACCGCGTCGCTGTAGCGGCTTCACACATCATATTTGGCAACATAGGCACCATTATTATCGCTTTAATGATCATGATATCAACCTTTGGCTGTAATAACGGGTTGATATTATCAGGTGCCAGGGTTTATTATACCATGGCTAAAGACGGATTGTTTTTTAAACAAACAGGTACTTTAAATAAATTCTCGGTTCCGCAATTTGGTTTATGGTTACAATGTATTGTGGCATCATTACTTTGTTTAAGTGGCCGTTACGGCGACTTGCTCGATATGATATCTTTTGTGGTAGTTATATTTTATATATTAACCATTGTAGGTATTTATATTTTACGCAAAAAACGACCAGATGCAGAACGACCATACAAAGCAGTGGGATATCCTATTTTACCAGCTATTTATATTTTGATGGGACTGGCCTTTTGCGGTTTACTATTTGCTTATAAAAGAGATTATGCCTTATACGGATTAGTAATTGTATTAATTGGTATCCCGTTATATTTTATATCGCAGCGGAACGTTAAGCATGAGGATGAAACGGTTATTGATAGTTAGTTTATTTTTGATAAGCGGGCAGCTTTATGCCCAGGATCTTCAGCAAAAACTCGCTAATGCTTTTGGCAGGTTGCAGGCCGATAGCCAATGTAGTTATGCATCGGTATCGTTAACCGTGCTGGACGCTAAGACCGGCGAACAGGTATTTGCCGCCAACCCCAATATGGGGCTGGCAACTGCATCAACCCTCAAAACCATCACCAGTATTACGGCCTTTAATATTTTAGGGGCCGATTTTAAATACCAAACCCAATTGGGTTATGCAGGTGAAATTGCCGCTGATGGTACACTGAACGGCGATGTGATCATCAAAGGTGCCGGCGACCCCACCCTGGGCAGCTGGCGATACGAGCAAACCAAAGAGGCCCATGTATTAGCCCTGATGACTGATGCCTTGCAAAAAGCCGGTATAAAAAAAATCAACGGTAGAATTATTGGCGACGATAGCATTTTCGGCACCCAGTCTATCCCCGAAGGATGGATCTGGCAGGATATCGGTAACTATTATGGCGCGGGTACATCTGGCCTGTGCTGGCGCGAGAACCAGTTTGATATTAAATTGCGTACTGGCGTGGTGGGTAACCCGATAGGCGTATCCCGTACCGTTCCCACCATCCCATACCTTACTTTTAAAAGCGAGTTGGTAAACGGAGAGGCTGGTAGTGGCGATAACGCTTATGCCTTTTTGCCTGTTGGCAGTTCGGTGATGTATCTGCGCGGTAGTTATGCCATTGATAAGGATAAAAAAAGCATATCGGCAGCCACACCCGATGCTGCTTATGATGCCGCCCTGCGTTTATCAGACACACTCAAAAAGTTAGGCGTTTTGGTAACAGGCGGACCGGAATCGGCGGCTACTTTAGCTGCTAAAGATCTGAAGTTGCCCCTCATCAGCAAAAACTTAACTACTATATTATCGCCGCCATTGAGCCGCATCGTTTATTGGCTTAACCAAAAAAGCATTAACCTATATGCCGAGCAATTGCTCAAAACCATTGCCTGGAAACAGGGCCGCAAACCTACCTCGGCAAACGGTGTAGAAGAAGTTCAGAAATTCTGGAAAGCGCGTGGTATCGACCCTAACAGCATCAATACTTACGACGGCAGCGGCCTCTCGCCTGGCGATAGGGTAACTACCTTAACGCTGGCCAAAATACTGCAATCGGCCAAAAAAGAAAGCTGGTTTGCCGATCTGTATGAGAGCCTGCCGGTTTATAACGACATGAAAATGAAAAGCGGCAGCATCAACAGTGTGCTTTGCTATGCCGGTTATCAAACCCATAATGGTCGCGAGCTATGTTTCTCCATTATGGTGAACAACTTTAACGGCTCAAGCCGCGGCATTAAGGAAAAAATGTTTAGGGTGCTGGACGTGCTGAAATAACCCCAACCCCCTGAAGGGGGAATAGCCCATGAAAAGACATAACAAATAAATAATGTCTTGAATGGGGGCTGTCACCCTGAGCATCGTCGAAGGGTTGAGCGCAGAGGCCTGCCCACCATGCTTCGACGGAGCTCAGCATGACACCCTTTTGAACAAAGTTCAGCGACGGGCTTATTGTCCTGAAGAAGGGATTTTTGATTTGCGGTTTCTTTATAAAACTTTGTAAGTTTATATATCAATAATAAACCATGAAAAAACTAAGCATAATCGCCATTCTGATCGTATGTGCCTTCTTCGCCTGCAAACCAAAAAACAACCCGGCTGATGAAGTTAAAAGCATCCAATTTAAATTTACCGAGTTGGGCCGCCAAACGCAGTTCAGGATAACCTGCGATAAGTTTGATTATTATTTCCCCGAAGGCAAGGTTAAAAATTTTACGCAGAAAGCCGCTGTTGATAGCGTGATGCTGTTGTTAACCGATATGAAAAGGACGGATGATGGCTTTCAGCCTGATGTGCGCGGCAAGATCTATCTTACACATCCTAATAACACCGTAGATACGTTATGCGTAGGCGTAAAAGTGCTTACCTATAAAAGCGCTACTTACGAAACGCCGCAGGCTTTGCTGGCTTTGATACAGAAATAAAATTCAGAGGTAAATATGTCATTGCGAGCGTAGCGTGGCAATCTCCTGGCGTTCTCTCGAATAAGAATAGCTACGAGATTGCTTCGTCGTTCCTCCTCGCAATGACATGTATAGAAAAATTTTAAGCGTAAGTAACGTTTAAAGTAATAGGCACACTTAGTGCTTTTGAAATAATGCAATTGGCTTTGGCGCCTTCGGCAATTTGTTTGAAAGTAGCCTCGTCAACACCGTCAATAAGTGCTCCTTTAAGGTCCAGCAGAATACCGGTAACCGCCAGGCCAACCATGTCCAGATCCAATATGGCATCGGTGGTTAAATCGTTAGGAGTGAAGCCAGCCTGGGTTAAAGCAGCGCCAACCGCCATGGTAAAGCAACCTGCATGCGCTGCAGCAAGCAATTCTTCGGGGTTGGTACCGATGCCATCGGCAAAACGGGTTTTAAATGAATATTGGGTTTTGTTTAATACAGTGCTCTGGGTAGTGATCTCTCCCTGACCTGCTTGTAATGTGCCGTTCCAATGGGCGTTTGCTGTACGTTTCATAGTGGTTTGTTTATTGATTTTTTATTTAGTTCATTGTTCATAGATCATTGTTCATAGTTTTTTGGCTCATGTATCTGATTATAGTTTTCAACCATGATCTATGAACCATCCGCTATGAACTATTACCATTTGGCACGTTCATATTGAACAGGCCATTTTACTTCGTGCCCCAATTCATGCGCGGCACGTAAGGGGAAATGCGGATCGCGCAGCATTTCGCGGGCCAGGAATATCAGGTCGGCCTCACCTTCCTGTATAATTTCATCGGCCTGGTAGGCTGTTGTTATTAGGCCTACCGCTCCTGTAAGTATACCACTTTCCTTTCTAATTTTCTCTGCAAACTCAACTTGATAACCTGGTTTTAACGGTATCTTAGCATTGACCACATTTCCACCGCTTGAGCAGTCGATCAGGTCGACGCCTTTATCTTTCAGGATCTTCGCCAAAGCCACAGAATCATCGGCGGTCCAGCCACCTTCGGTCCATTCGGTTGTGGATAAACGTATAAACAAAAGGTTTTCTTTTGGCCAAACCTCTTTAACGGCTTCCACCACCTCAAGTAGTAAACGAATGCGGTTATCAAATGTTCCACCATATTCATCAGTTCGTTTATTGCTGATGGGTGAAAGAAACTGGTGCAGCAGGTATCCGTGGGCGCCGTGCAGTTCGATCACTTGAAAACCTGCAGCAATGGCCCTTTTGGTAGCCGCTTTAAAATCGGCTTTTACTTTTTCAATACCTGCTTTATCCAGTTCAAGCGGTGCTTCCTCGTCGTCCTTAAATGGAACGGCGCTTGGAGCTACTGCTTTCCACCCATTAGGTTGGTTTGATGGTATTTGTTTGCCGCCATTCCAGGGTTCCACATGGCTGGCTTTACGCCCGGCATGGGCCAGTTGCACGCCGGCAACGGCACCATGCGCCTGTATAAAATCGGTAATGTGCTTTAGCTTTTCGATGTGTTCATCGCGATAAATGCCCAGATCGGCAAAGGTGATACGGCCTTCGGCTGATACTGCGCAGGCTTCGGTAATGATGAGTCCCGCACCGCCAACAGCCCTGCTACCCAGGTGGATGAAGTGCCAGTCGTTAGCAAAACCATCCTCGCTGGAATACTCGCACATGGGTGATACCGCGATACGATTTTTTAATTCGATGTTCTTTATTTTTAAAGGGGAAAACAGATGAGCCATTTTAAATTTTTAGGTAAATATGATAACTAACAGCGGTAAAGCCTTCACTGTTTTGTAAAATACCTGATAGGGAAAGCTAAGAGCCTAAAGCCGAAGGCTGAAAGCTTTTGAGTGGGTGTATTACTAACCGTGACCCCGAAGATTGGTTATATGCCAACTCACCAAACAATAACTAAATTACAACTGTTAAGGCTCATTTACATACGGACATTAAAGCAACCTGATTTGACTACATACACAACCCTCATTATCCTCAGCGGACTGGTCATATTCTCCTACCTGTTTGATCTGCTGGCCGGTAAAACCAAAATCCCTTCGGTTATTTTATTACTGCTGCTGGGCATCGGGCTGAAACAGATTGTGGAGTATTTTAATATCCCGATGCTTAATTTTTCGCTCATCCTGCCTACACTGGGTACATTGGGTTTGATATTGATCGTGTTTGAGGGGGCATTGGAACTGCGCTATAACAGTGATAAAAATGCCATTATCAAAAAGGCATTCTTTTCGGCATTGAGTATATTGTTACTGAGCGCGGTGGCCATCACGGGTATCATCTACTATTTAACCGGCGAGAGTATTTATAAATGCTTTGTAAATGCGATACCTTATTGTGTAGTGAGTTCATCCATCGCCATACCATCCGCGGCCAATCTGATCAAGAGTAAAAAAGAATTTATCATTTATGAGTCCTCGTTCTCGGATATACTCACCGTGATACTGTTTAATTTTATAGTCAGAAACCCCAAGATTGACATCGGGTCATTTGCCAAATTAGGCGGCGAGCTTACAGGTATTATCCTGGTGGCTATTTTATCATGCCTGGCCTTATTATATGTTATCGGGCGGTTAAAACATCATATCAAATCGTTCCTGATCATATCCTTACTCATCCTGGTTTATTCCATCGGTCAGTCGTACCATTTGTCCGCGCTGATCATCGTACTGGCCTTAGGATTGTTCCTGAACAATGCCAGCCAGATCAATTTTGCCTGGTTCCGGAGAACGTTTATCTATCCAGCCTTTAAGCATGATATTAAACAACTGCACCAGCTTTCGGCAGAGAGCGCGTTCCTGATGCGTACCTTCTTTTTTATCGTTTTTGGCTATACCATGAATATCCGCGAATTGAATGATATGCCTATTTTGCTAAGTGCCGGGGCTATTTTGCTGTCTATTTATATTGTACGGTTCCTGTATATTAAACTGGTATCCAAAACCGATCTGATGCCTGAGCTTTTTATTGTACCCCGCGGATTGATCAATGTACTGCTGTATTATAACCTGCCAGCCAATTTGCGCATCCCACAGGTCGGTGCCAGTTTATTATTTGTAGTAGTATTAGGCACAAGTATTATACTAAGCCTCGGTTTGCTGGTAACCAAACGGCACGAAACAAGCCCAAACCAGGAATTTAATAATGTTTAGCCTCACCCTGCCCTCTCCATCCAGATAGCTATCGGGGGAGCGGAGCAAAAATAATAATTTGAAGTTCGCCCCTTTGGGGGCGATAAATCATGGTTTACACTATAAACCCAGAATATTATGTAAAATATATTCAACTTGTTTATTATCAATTAGTTGTATTTGTGTTAACCATAAAAAGTGTAAACCATGTAAACCCAATTTTAATAAAATGGGCCGAGCGACTGCGGGGGGCTTGGAGCCCTCTCCACGCGTCATTGCGAGGTACGAAGCAATCTCTAAGCTATACAGAGTGGCTGTGCATATCGGGGATTGCCACGTCGTTCCTCCTCGCAATGACGTTTTTTTCTGTTGTTCAAAATTCCCTCTTTGCGGCAAAGCCGGAGAGAGGGTCGGCGAGCGTAGCGTTGCCAGGGTGAGTCGGCTCTGCGACAATTTGAATTGCACCCGGGCCAAACAATTGCCAGGAATTTAATGATATTTGATAAAAGAGATTATACTATACCAATGACTATTACTACACGCCTCGCCACTTTCGAGGATATACCTTTTTTACAGCAATTGATAGGTGCCTCCGTACGTGGGTTGAGTACTTCTTATAATACCCCTAACCAGATAGAAAGTGCCATTAAATATATTTTTGGTATCGATACACAGTTGATCATCGACGGTACTTACTATGTGGCCCAGGTTGATGATACTATAGTGGGCTGCGGTGGCTGGAGCAAACGGAATACGCTATACGGCGGCGATCAGCATAAAGCGATAGAAGATCCACTACTTGACCCGGCGCAGGATGCCGCACGTATCAGGGCCTTTTTTGTACACCCCGATTGGGCCCGGAAAGGTATTGGCAAACATATTATGCAGGTATGCGAAAACGCGGCTAAAGAGAATGGTTTTACCAATTTTCAGTTGGGGGCTACTTTACCTGGCGTACCGCTTTACGAGGTGATGGGCTATCGTCCGCTGGAGCATATTGAACAGCCTATGCCCGATGGCGAAGTGCTGCCCATTATAAAGATGTATAAGGCTTGTATAAGCGGGTAAACAGCGCAAGTTTCGGGTTTTATAGGGGCTGATATCGGGGTAAATTTGTTTATCAATAATTAATAAACAAGAAGATGAACACACAAGAAAAAATCAATTACGACCGTATCGCCGAGGCGATCAACTATATAAAGCTGAACTTTAAAAATCAACCCAACCTGGATGATGTGGCCGAAAAGGTGCATTTAAGCCCTTTCCACTTTCAGCGTTTATTTACCGACTGGGCAGGTATCAGTCCCAAGAAATTTTTGCAATACCTGAGCCTGGATTATGCCAAAAACCTGTTGAAAGATAAACAAGCCACTTTGTTTGATACCGCTTTTGAAACCGGTCTGTCAGGCACAGGCCGCCTGCATGATCTGTTTATCAACATTGAAGGCATGACCCCGGCCGAATACAAGAATGGCGGCAAGGAGCTGGATATTAATTACAGCTTTGCCGAAAGTCCTTTTGGTAACATCATCGTAGCGTCAACCCCCAAAGGTATTTGCTACATGGCTTTTGCCGATGATAGGGAGGATGCTTTTAGTAAGCTCGAGGAGCAATTCCCGAATGCTTCATACACCCAGGTGGTGGACGTTGCCCAGCAAGATGCCCTGCATATCTTTAAAAAAGACTGGTCGGAATTGTCCAAGATAAAGCTGCACCTGAAAGGCACCAGTTTTCAGCTTAAAGTATGGGAAACGCTGTTAAAAATACCTATGGGCGATCTGAGCACTTATTCAGGCATTTCCAAACAGATACATCAACCCAATGCCAGCAGGGCCGTGGGTAGCGCGATAGGGGCCAACCCGGTTGCTTTCCTGATCCCTTGTCACCGGGTTATCAAATCAACAGGCGAATCTGGTGGTTATCATTGGGGGCCAACCCGCAAATCGGCTATCATTGGCTGGGAAGCCGCTTTAGTTAACAACCAGGCTTAATTGTACAGGTATGAGCATTAAAGAAAGAATTGACAGTCTAAACTGGACGGATATCACCTCGTCGATGAATAGCAAAGGCTATGCGCTGGTGAAAAATGTATTGAAGGCTGATGAGTGTGATAGTCTCACGGTTCAATATGCAAACGAGCAGCTATACCGTAAAACCATAGTAATGGAGCATCATCAGTACGGGCTGGGGGAGTATAAATATTTTAAATACCCCCTGCCCGCACTTATCCAGCAATTGCGGGAGAGTGTTTACCCCAAGCTAGCCCCAATTGCCAATGGCTGGATGCAGTTTTTGAACAAAGAGCAACGCTTCCCGGATACATTGGAAGAGTTGCTGCAGCACTGTCATGAACATGAGCAGTTGAGGCCAACACCCCTGATATTACAATATATCCAGGGCGGCTACAATGCTATGCACCAGGATTTGTATGGCGAAGTATTTTTCCCGATGCAGCTGGTTTTTATACTGGATGAACCTGGTCGGGATTATGAAGGCGGCGAGTTTATACTGATGGAGCAAAAGCCAAGGGCACAATCGCGCGCTATGGTGCTGAAACCCGCTAAAGGCGATATGCTGTTATTTACTACCAGCTATCGTCCGGCAAAAGGCAGCACGGGTTATCACCGGGTAAATATGAAACATGGAGTGGGCGAAATCACCTCCGGTAAGCGTCGTAGCATGGGTATCATTTTTCATGACGCCAAATGATCAAACATATTGAACTGGGCGATATCGCTTTTACCCGCAGCAGAAAGTTAAAACAGCTACTCGATACTAAGCAGATCAGATTTGGTGGTAATGCCCGGCTTAAAATTTATGGTACGATAAATTGTCAATCAGGCAAACGAATGAAACCGGAGAACCGTGTTTTCTTTACTTCGGAAGCAGAAGCAGTTGGCCTGGGATACCGTCCTTGTGGGCATTGTATGGTGCAGGAGTACCGGAGGTGGAAGAATTCCCAACATAATTAAAGCATGCCTTATTGCGTTAATAAGATTGGCTAAGTACATTTAGCCAATCTTATCATCATGCTAAAGAAAATACTCTTCATTATATGTATCCTTATTGCTGGCAGAACTACTTACGCGCAAACCGCCGACGAAGTGTATGACCGCTATGTTGATTTTAACGAGGCTTTTCTGAATGCCAATATGGAAAAAGCCATGACCCTTGGCGAACAAATACTACCCGATACAGCCAAACTGAAACCAAACACCCGTACCAGCTTCTATAATTTTATGGCACAGGTTTATGAAGGCGATCATCAAAGTATGAATGCTATTTTGTACTACAATAGGGTAATCGCTGCTCAGCCCAATTATTATGTAGCTCACCGGGCGTTGGGATATTTATACATCAAGGATATCTCTGGCAAGCCAACTAATGAGGTGGTTGTGGATGCAGCTTATATCGACAAAATAAAAAAGGCCTTGCCGCACCTGGAAAAGGCCCAGGCCTGCGACCCGGACGATCAAACGCTCAACCTCATCAAACTACTTTACCGAAACATAAAAGATCAGCGTAGCATTGATACTCTACCCGCCCGGCTTGCCCAACTGAAAAAGAATTGCGAAGATATCCTGAGCAGCCAGTAGCCCCTAAAGGGGCTAGATGTGCAAATATGCGGATGTGCAGATATGCAAATGATCCGCGCTCTAAGCAGATATTAAAATCATCTGCACATCTGTAATTTGCATATCTGCACATCCACAAGCTATTTCTGTCTGAAACTATCGCCTATAAATTCCAGGGCATCGGTAATGCCGGTACGCCAGTAGGTCCAGTTGTGGCCACCATCACGGATCCTGAATTCATGCGGAACTTTCTTCTCCATCAGGGCAATGTGCAGCAGGGAGTTGCCTTTGCTCAAGGGGTCATCATCACCGCAATCTATCCAGTAACGCACGCTTTTCAGTTCGTCAGTGTTTTTGCCTTGCACCAGGCCCAATATCGAATAGTTTTGCCAGGTAGCGTTTAATCGCTCCTTGCCCTTCAGGTCTGGACCGATCACTTTACTGTATACTTCGGCCCAGCGGGTATCAGGAATGGCCATTAAATCCTCATCACTACGTACAGCCGCGCTCAGGGCTGCCGCCGCCGAAAACATTTCGGAGTGTTTGATACTATACACCAATGTACCAAAACCACCCATGGATAACCCGGCTACAGCCCTGTATTTTTTTTCGGTTTTGATATGGTATTCCCTTTCAATATCCGGGATAAATTCTTTGAAAAAGAAATCCTCGTAATTCTGTTTCCCGTCGTAAGAGTTGATGTAGAAGGTGCCCTGCGCATCGGGCATCACGATGATCATGGGTGGGATTTTACCTTCGGCGATAGCTTTATCGGCATAGCGGTTCACCTCGCCAAACTGCAGCCAGCCGGTTTGGTCGTCGCCATAACCATGCAGCAGATACACCACCGGGTATGTCCGGTTTGATGTTTCATAATCGGGAGGCAGGTAAATAGCATATTTTACATTATGCTTTAAAATGTCGCTTTTTATGTTTTGTTCGTCTATCACTTTACCAATATGCTGGGCAAATGCGGTGCCAGTGCTTAAAAATAATAAAAGCAAGGAGAGCTTAAGGTATATTTTCATAAATTTTGGTATCGATTTAGTATCAAGTAGCTAGTATCAGGTATCAGGACATAAGATACACAGGCTATTATCTGCACATCTGTAATTTGCACATCCGCATATCTACAAGCTATTTCTGCCTGAAACTATCGCCGATGAATTGCAGAGCATCTGTTATGCCGGTACGCCAGTAGGTCCAGGTATGGGCGCCATCGCGCACCCTAAACTCATGCGGCACTTTTTTCTCCATCAGCGCGATATGCAGCAGGCAATTACCTTTGGTTAAAAAGTCGTCATCGCCACAATCAATCCAATAGCGTACGCTGCTTAATTGTTCGGTGGTTTTATCCTGTACCATACTTAAAACGGAATTTGTCTGCCAGGCCTTGTTCAGCCGGTCTTTACCTTTGAGCCCACGACCATACAGTTGTGCAAATACATGGTCCCAGTTCTCGTCGGGCATACCAATCATTTGATCGTCGGGGAATACCGCCGCGCTCAACGCTGCGCCTGCTGCAAAAAGCTGTGGGTATTTAATAGTATAAATAAGCGTGCCATACCCACCCATGGATAACCCGGCTACACCGCGGTATTCTTTATTGGCTTTAATGTGGTAAATTTTTTCAATCTGGGGCATAAACTCTTTGATAAAAAAGTCCTCATATTTCTCTTTACCATCATAGGAGTTAATGTACCAGCTGGAGTCGGCATTGGGCATCACAATAACCATTGGTGGAATTGTACCATTGGCAATAGCTTTATCGGCATAACGGTTTATTTCGCCAAACTGAAGCCAGCCGGTATTATCATCAGTATAACCATGCAGCAAATAAACAACAGGATAACTGCGATTGGCTGTTTCATAATCTGCAGGCAGGTAAATGGTATATTTTACGTTACGCTTTAAAATGCTGCTTTTAACGCTTTGCTCCTCAATTACTTTGCCCTGCGGTTGCGCAAATGAGGCGTTGGCCCATAATAATATGCAGCAAAGCAGCAGGCATTTCTGAACGGTATTCATAGATAGGCGGTTTAGTTTTGGTTGATGGAAATTTAGGTAATTTTTGGCGTTAGCCAAATACTATCTAAAAATTAAGCGCTTTGCCCTGTACAGGGTATATCAGGTTCAGCTGTAACTGATTGGCGGCTTTAAGCTGGGCTTTGATCCGGGTGATGCTGTTTGCCGGTGGTTTAAGATGCGTAACAACAATGTTTAATCCCTTTAATTCAGCCGGGCTTGTTAGTGTGGCCAGCTTATCCATTTCGGTCATGAACCAATGTGGTGTTAAATGGCCAAAAAGTGTTTTATCCGGTTGCTCATTCGGGAAGGATACCTCGATAAGGATAGCTTTTAATTTTTTGTTTTTGATGAGCGGGGCAATAGCCTCCCACAGGTTTTGCAGGTTCGTGCTCTTCTCAACAGTATCTGATCCTGTATCGCCCAGATATAAAACGTAATCATTATTACTTTGTACCAGAAAGGCGGTGCTGGTAAGGTTGGAATGACTCAGCGGGAATGCCTGCACTTTAAGCTGGGTGTTTTCGATATCGGTTTCGATACCCGGGTTAAGTACCTGGTATCGATATTTTTTTAAAGCGGGTGTTTCGCCCTGATCAGCAAAGTTGGCCCAGCTTGCCCAGGTAAAATAATGGGTTTTGATAGTTTCAATAGTGCTCTGAAGACCATAAATGTTTTTACTGCTGTCTTCAGGCGAATTAATGATGAGCCCGGCTATATGATCAAGATGCGCATGCGATATAAAATATCCTTTGATATACTGTCTTAATACCCTGTTGCCAGGTACCTGGAACGCTTTGTTGACTATTGCCTTTTGGATGCCATCATGCAAGGTACCTGCATCCAGGCAGATATACTGATTGGTACCGGAAGCAGCCAGCATATAGGCCGATAAGTTACTTTCATCAATACCACCCAATACTCCCAAAGGTACCAACCGAAAGGTAGGTTTGTTTTTGGATTGTGCCAGTGTAATAAAAGGCAGTAAAATATAAGTGATGATCAATAAAGCTTGCTTAAAGCGCATGTTTAGTAAGTTTTTCAATTGCAAACCTTGCAACTGCGAAGCCACTAAATTAATGATCCCACGGCATTAAGCGGAGTGATAATTAAAAAAGATAACGTACTTTAAGGCAGCGCGTACAAAAGAACTTTTTTAAGGGAAGCCAAAAGAGGAAGGTTTTGATGAATGGATTCCTTTTACGACGTAGATCAAGTACTTCATTACATTTTTTGCACCTGTAAACAGGACGCTGGGGGGCATTAATAATTTGCATTAGTTGGGGGGATTAATACAATAACAAACCTAAAATAAAAGGCCGGGATTCTAAAGTGACTATCCGTAAAAGGGTGTTATTTTTCTGTTAAATTGACACTACTCTGTTTTCATTTTGGCAGCGGCGGATTTTTTGTATTCGTAATCGCCACCTAACAGGTAACCCCATGGTTTTAAGCTCTCTATGCGGTCAAATATGATCTTGAAAATAGCAATAACAGGTATGGATAAAAACATGCCCGACAGGCCCCAGATCATTTCGCCTAAAATGATCCCAATAAATGATATCAGCGCGTTAAGCCTTACTTTTGAGCCCACAATGGTAGGCAGCAGGAAGTTGGCATCAACCGCGTGAATACTTACCACGCCAACCATCACAAATATGGTATCCTTGATACTGCCGGTAGCGAAAGTAATAACCGCGCTTAACAGCAAGGCCGTAAAAATGCCTATATACGGGATAATGTTAAACAGGCCTACAATGATACCCAGCAGCGCGGCATATTTGATACCGATGATCAAAAATACACTAATAGCCACAGCTGCTACGATCACCATTTCTAAAAGCAGGCCCAGAATGTACTGTCTTAATATAGATTGAATGTTCTCGACGATATCCATCACTACATGTTCGTTTTCATCCCGGAAAACCCAGATAATGAAACGTAATAGCAATCGTCTGTAAAGCAATATAAAAAAGGTAAATATCAGGATAAATACATAAAAGAGCATGAGTGATGAAATAGCCCCGAAAGTTGTACCCAAGACATCGCTACCCGAAGCCATGATCCTATCCGCGGTGCTGTGCACATAGTTCATTTGTTTTTCGGCATTAATATGAAAAGCTGATTGTACCCAGTCCTGCAGGTCATGCAATGATTGGGCTACCTGGTTTTTAAGCATAGGCCAATCGCTGGCCACTTTTGATATCTGTGAGCCTACCAGGTATAATATGCCGTAAACAAAACCGATAAGCAGTAATATGGATATTAAGGATGACGCGCTACGTGGCAACCTGCATTTTTTTTCAAGAAAATTGGATATGGGTAACAGTAGTATCGCGAAAATGAACCCGAATATCATAGGGTCAAGCAGGTCCTTACCTATAATGATCAGGTATCCGAGTGCCAAAAAACCGATTAATGTTAATGCAAGTCGTTCGTAAAATGGTGCAATCAGCTTTTTGGTGGACATATTGGTAATTTTCAGTTGGTAACGTATATGACGAGCGGATGTTTGAAGTTAAGCAATAATTACAGATAATAATTTACCATTTTGATTTTTTGTGAATTCGAAATTTATTGGGTTGTTGATCCTGGCTTGCCCGCAATAGCTGCTCAGCAGGATAATTTTTGGCAAATATTTTGCACGAGTTAAATTATCTACTTAAAAACTAAAATTATGGCAAAGTATTCAGAAAAAGCAGGTGAAAAAGTTGAAAAAACGATGCACGAAATGAAAGAAGGTAAGCTTAAAAGCGGTAGCGGTAAAAAGGTAACCAGCAAAAAGCAGGCTATTGCTATCGGCCTGTCGGAGGCACGTAAAGAAGGCGCTAAAGTGCCCAAAAAGAAAAGCTAACTTTTTTAGGTTAAAAGCGTTTTTGTAGGCAATAACGCTTTTACACCCCGACTGTAAAAGCGTCCAGTATATCCATCAATACAATGGCCTCTTCAATGCTGCAAGGGTTAGGGCCTTCGTTTTTAAAATAGGTTACTATCTTTTCGATCATAGGTTGTTGGATATGTTGGGGATGCGTAAAGGTGATGGTTTCATCCTCGGTATCGGTTTTCCAGCTGATGTAATTGCCAAAAAACGGGAAAGTAATCTTGCCCTTGGTGCCGATGATCTCGCAGGTATCGGTGGTGAGGCTTTCGGCTACATTGAAGCACCAGGACCCATTTACTACTACTTTGTTTTTAAATAAGATCTGCCCGCACACATGGTCGTCGGCAGGTGAGGCACCTGATTGATTGAGCGAGAATCCGTGGTACTTTTCGGGCACGCCAAAATAATACAGCATGAGATCGAGCTGGTGCGGGGCAAGGTCATGAAAATAACCGCCGCCGGATAACTCGGGGTTAACCCTCCAGTTGTCCTTGGTTTTAGCGATCAGCTCTGGTTTGCGGCTTTGCCACATCCTGATCTGCACGGTGCGGATATCTCCTATCTTTTTAGTGTCGATCAAATCCTTAACTGCCAAAAACATGGGTACGGCGCGACGGTAATGGGCAACGGTAAGCTTGCTATTGCCCAGTTTTACAGCTTCGGCCATGGCGCGAGCCTCGGCAGCGTTGCGGGTAACCGGTTTTTCGACATAAACGTTCAACCCCTTTTTTAGGGCACTGAGGGCATACTCCAGGTGCGAAGACGGGGGAGTGGCGATGTAAATGGCATTTACCCCGGCCTCGTCCATGAGCTTTTCGGCATCGCTGTACCATTGGTCTACCAGGTGACGTTGCGCATAGTCGGCGGCTTTGGCCGCATCACGCCGCATCACGGCTAACAGGTTACTATCGGCTATTTTTTTAAATGCCGGGCCGCTTTTTAATTCGGTTACGTCGCCGCAACCAATGATACCCCAGTTGATATTGCTCATATAAGCCCTCTCTAAATATCCCCCTGAAGGGGGAGACTTTTTAATATCTTAAATTTAATTTATAACTGATTAACTCATCGATTTACTGTCTTGATATACGAACGCAAGTCAGTTCCCCCTTCAGGGGGTTAGGGGGCTAATATTTTTTCTATCTGGCTAAGTTCGTCGGCAGAGAATGTGATATTATCCAACGCTTTTAGCGAGTCGGCCAGTTGCTCGGCACGGCTTGCTCCAATCAGCACCGAAGTTACACGGTTATCTTTCAACAACCAGGCCAGTGCCATTTGTGCCAGTGTTTGACCGCGTTTCAGGGCCAGGTCATTCAGTTGTTTTATCTGTGCTATCCTTTCGGGGGTTACCTGGTCCTTTTGCAGGAAACCGGTTGATTTTGCCGCCCTTGAATCTTCAGGAATGCCATGCAGGTATTTATTGGTCAGCAAGCCCTGCGCCAGTGGCGAAAAAGGGATACAACCCACACCAGTGTTACCAAGAACGTCCAATAAACCTTCTTCCGGATCGCGCACGAACATGGAGTATTTAGGTTGGTGGATCAGGCACGGGGTACCCAGATCTTTCAATATCGCAATAGCTTTCGCGGCTTCTTCAGCCGGATAGTTGGAAATACCGGCATATAAGGCTTTGCCCTGGCGAACGATGAGATCAAGCGCGGCCATAGTTTCTTCCAGTGGTGTTTCCGGATCCGGACGGTGATGATAAAATATATCCACATAATTCAAACCCATGCGTTTCAGGCTTTGGTCTAAACTGGCTACCAGGTATTTTTTGGAACCCCAGTCGCCGTAAGGGCCGTCCCACATGGTATAACCGGCTTTGCTGGAGATGATCATCTCATCGCGATAGCCACGGAAATCCTCTTTTAAAATACGGCCAAAATTTTCTTCGGCAGAACCCGGAGGCGGGCCGTAGTTGTTGGCCAGATCAAAATGGGTAATACCACTGTCAAAAGCCAGGTGCAAAATTTTGCGGTAATTTTCGGTTACATCCACATGTCCGAAATTGTGCCACAAACCCAGCGAAATAGCCGGAAGTTTGATGCCGCTATTGCCGCAGCGGCGATATTGCATTTTTTTGTATCTGTCTGCTGATGGTAGATATGTCATAGAATAAATATGAGCATTATGATGATTTTAAGAAAGGCAAAAATAGAATTTTATACAGACAACGAAAGTAAATTATTTGTTAAGTCTAAGAACGTCCAGGCATGGCTTCAATATGGTTTATCAGCATTTGCTCTTTAGCCCAATCTCTTAATATGGATAAAAAAGGGAGTAGCCCTTTACCTGTATCTGTAAGGGTATATTCAACCCTGGGAGGTACTTCTACATACACTTTGCGACTAATCAGCCCATCGTCTTCCAGTTCTCTTAAAGCCTGTGTAAGCATTTTTGATGTTACTCCGATTACTGTTTTACGCAGTTCGCCATAGCGTAATGTGCCAACTCTTAAGCGCCATAGGATACGGCCTTTATATTTGCCTCCAATTCGTTGAAAAGCGTAGTCAATTCCGCATTTGGGTGCCTGTCTTTTTATTTTTTTTTCCATTAATTGAAAATAAAATAGCTGATTTACAGCATAGTAACTTATTTGTAAGCAGGCTACTTTTTTGTGCCTACTTGATAAAGGTACACAGCAAATTTAACTTTGATATATGAAAAGCACCCTGATGTTAATATTTTCTATTTTTTGCTGTTTGCCTGTTATGGCACAAAAAAAGAACAGCTTGCTACCAAACCCGGCAACTGTGAGCCTCGCAGGAACATATTCGTTAATTGCCGTTGATAATATATTGGGGGATGGCAGTAGGGTGCATTTGTATGGCGATAGTCCGCAGGGCTTGCTTATTTTAAATAAAAGTGGTCGTTATGCACTACAGATATTTAGTGAGGGCCGGGCCAAATTTGTGGCAAATGACAAAAGCAAAGGTACTGATGAGGAGAACAGGGATGCAGTAAAAGGCAGTAATGCGCATTTTGGGACCTATAGTGTTGACGACGCGGCTGGTACCATTATTTTTCATATTGACCACGCATCGTTTCCAAACTGGGAAGGCACACAGCAAAAACGACCGTTTACATTGGTAGGGAATGTTTTTAAATATACAGTACCCGCTCCAACTACTGGTGTTGCAGTAACCGGAGAAGTGGAATGGAGACGGGTAGACTGATTCAATAAACCACTAATTCCATAATTAACTCACACCACTTCGGCTACAACAAATGTGCTGCCGCCTACAAATACCAGGTCGTTATCTGTTGCGTTGGCCTGGGCTGCTGATAAAGCCGCTTTTACTGATGGATAGGTATTGCCGTGCAAACCGAAGTTTAAGGCTTGTTGCTGCATGCTTTCGGCTTCAAGGCCTCTTGGGATATCTGGTTTGCAGAAGTAGTAGATGGCTTTTGTTGGTAGCATGGCTAATACCTTGGTAATGTCCTTATCATTCACCATGCCTATTACAAAATGTAGCTGCTGGTAATCAACTGCGGCAATATTTTTAACCACTTCCTGTATACCGTCCGGGTTATGGCCTGTATCACAAATGGTCAGCGGCTGCATATTTAAAACTTCCCAGCGGCCATGCAAGCCGGTGAGGGTTTTCACCTGTTTCAAAGCGGTAACGACGTGCTCGTCGGTTATGGTAAATCCCTGATTGCGTAATTCCTCTACAGCCGACAAAACCGTTTTTACATTTTTTAGTTGGTAAAAGCCTGTGAGGTCGAGCGCGATGCTCAATGGTGAGTGGTGATTGGTGAGTGGTGAGATTTTTGTAATGATTAGATCCAGAAGTTCAGTTCGGGCTTGGTTTTTTGACTTTTGACTTTTGACTTTTGATTTTTCTTCAATAGTCCAAACTTCCGATGCAAATTGAATAGGGCTGCCTTCCTGTTTGGCTTTATCGATAAAAACCTGCGCGGTTTCGGGTTGGTTTTCGCCGATAACAACCGGGATACCGGGTTTAATGATACCTGCCTTTTCGCCGGCTATCAATTGCAGAGTATCGCCCAGCATGTTCATGTGGTCCCAACCTATGTTGGTAATGACAGATAGGAGCGGAGTAATGATATTGGTGGAATCCAACCGGCCACCCAGGCCCACTTCAACTATAGCTATATCTACCTTTTCTTTGGCGAAAACATCAAAGGCCAGGGCTACGGTCATTTCAAAAAAGGAGGGGGCTATCTCTCCAAAATCCGCACGGTGACGGGCAACAAAATCAATCACGGTTTGCTCACTGATCATTTGCCCGTTTACCCGGATGCGTTCCCTGAAATCTTTCAGGTGGGGCGATGTATACAAGCCGGTTTTGTATCCCGCCGTTTGCAGAATAGCCGCCAGCATGTGCGATGTGGAGCCTTTGCCATTGGTGCCTGCTATGTGGACACTTTTAAACCCGTGTTGGGGATCGCCCAGTCGTTTACAAAGCTCAATGGTATTGGTGAGGTCCTTTTTAAAAGCCGATGCCCCATCACGCGTAAACATGGGGAGTTGGGTGTATAGGTATTCGATGGTTTCTTGATAGTTCATGGTTGATGGTTCATAGTTCATCGTAGTGCCAGATGAGCCATGAATGAGCACAAAGTTAATGCAGATGTGTTTAATTGAGCCCCCCGTTAATGTAAAATATAGCTATGAACCATCAACTATGATCTATGAACCAAACCTAATTTACCTTAAACACAAATACTACTGCGCCTTTCTGGGTATCGGGGGCGTTATCTGCTGAACTGATACGGGAATTTTTTACGGCATCCTCGCATTTTTGGATCAGGTTATAATCTGATATGGTGGTTCCGCGGCCTGCCTTGGCATAAGTTACATTTCCTGCCTTATCTACCTGTATATCTATCACTACCTTGCCGGTAAAGCGATTGCCATCATCAACATTAGGCTTACTCACAAAGTTGCGTGATTGCAGATTGAGGTTACCGCCATTGCCAGACCCTGTTCCGTTATAGTTGTTGGTAAGGGTTGTTCCGGTTGGTTTGCCCTGGTTGCCTGGGGCATTGCCGGTTCCGTCGCCTTCGCCGGTACCGGTTGTGGCCTTGCCTTTATATAAAGCATTTTGGTTCACGGTAGGCTTGGCCGGTGTTTTGGTAGGCTGCGGGGTAGATACGGTATTGGTCGGTTTTTTTGTTGGCGCGGCCACTTCCGGGGCGTCCTCGGTATTCTGGGTCACTACGGTTTTGTCGCTGGTTTGCGGGGTGGGTTTATCCTCGGTGGGTTTTTCTTGGGTAACTTTATCCGGTTTGGTATTGTTGGCCTTTTCGGCAACCGAAGGTTCTTCGGTGCTCATATAATCATTACCCTTACCTTCATCAACCGTACCGTAATTTACCAATATACCGCCGGTACCTTCTTCCTGTTTGGGCGGATTTTGAAACACGATAAAATAACAGGCAGCAATAAGCACAGCCAAAATAATGCCTGTTGCCGCAAATGCCTTTGGATAGTTATTTTCTTCCCTGTATTCCATTTTTTTAGTTTGCAGTTGCCAGTTTGCGGTAGGCAGTTTGCAGTCTGTTTGTTATGTTATTTAAAATTATCAGTTTAGTTTTTTGGTAGTCAATAGCAAATGAATTTACTGCTAACTGCCTACCGCAAACTGCCAACTGATACTACTTCGGTTCCGTTGCCAGAACCAGTTTGATGTTTAATTTTTGTGCTATATCCATTACCTGTACCACATCCTGTATGGCTACGGTTTTGTCGACATATAAAACTATGGTGAGTTCTGTTGCCAGGGTTTTATATCCGGATAAGGTAGTTTGCAGGGCATCTACCGGAACTTCCTTTTTGTCGACGTAGTACTTCAGATCTTTGGTTACCGATACTGTAATGGTTTTTTTGGATACCGATTGCCCGCTTGATGATTTGGGCAACACCAGTTTGATCACGTTTGGGTTGGTAACTGTAGAGGCGATGAGGAAGAACAAAAGCAGGAAGAACATGATGTCGTTCATGGCCGAGGTATGAACCTCTGCCGATGCCCCTCTATGTCTTTTTCTTAAATTCATTTGCTCGGCTCCTCTAACAGGTCAATAAATTCAATAGCATCAGTTTCCAGGCTCAAAATTACCTTATCAACCATCATATTCAAAATATGGTAACATACGTAAGCTACGATACCTACCATTAAACCAGCGGCTGATGTAACCATTTTTACATATAAACCACCAGAAATAACACCCATACTGATGTTATCTGTTTTTGATATATCATAAAAGATTTTGATTACCCCGGCAATAGTACCCAGGAACCCAAACATGGGGGCAATACCTGCCACGATACCCAGGATACCGATGTTTTTTTCCAATTTGGATACTTCCAGCTTACCTACGTTTTCGATAGCGCCTTCGATATCTTTAATAGGGCGACCGATACGCAGCAAACCTTTTTGCAGCATGCGGCCCAGCGGCGAATTATTATTGCGGCAAAGCGCTATGGCCGATTCGAGGTTGCCCGAATGGATACTGGCACGTACCTGTAACATCAGGTTGGCTTCGTTCTTTGAGGCTTTACGGATAGTAAAATAACGTTCAAAAAATATCACTAAGCCTAAAACAGCCAAAATACCTATGGGAACCATTACCCAGCCACCCTTGATCAATAGATCGCCAAAGCGCAGCTCTTCGGGCTGTGTGGTGATGGGTTGTGTAATGTGACCTGCGGTGTCTGCCAGGTGTTTCGCGGTATCTGCTATCTGCTGTATCAATAATAATGTCATTTCTTTTCGTTAATTTCTTGGCTGTATGAGAGTTTGCTTATTTTTTTTTCTTTTATTAATTTAAGTCTTTCGGCTTCTGCCTCTGCAGATGTGGCAAAACTGCCTATGATTATTTTAATATACTTACCAGAACCGGGGCCATGCCATGCGCGGGCATCAACCCCAACGCTTTTGTAAATTTTAACAGCCAGATCACTTTTAGTCTGGGTTTTAAATGAGCCGGCAAATATCACAAATTCAGGTTTGGCGGTGGTATCGGCAGCAGCCACTGTTTTCTTTAACGCAGTATCGGGTTTAGAAATTGCCTTTGATGCTGTATCTAAAAGCGGGGGAGCTGTTTTATTGCTGTCATTATCAACGCTATCTGTTTTGGCAGCGGGTTGTGTTTGGGCTTGTTCGGCACCGGGTTTTGCCTGTTGTTTGGTGAAATTAAATAATGCCGGGTTATATTTATAAAGCGCGAATGCCGCTACCCCAATAACTACCAGAATAATAAGGGCGATAATCCATGGATTGGCCGAACGCGTTCTTTCTTCAGTTTCTTCCTCCTCATATACCTCGGGCTGGTCGGCCGTTGGTGCAGGCGGGGTGGTAGGCGTAATTGGCTGTGGCGCTACTGTGAAAGGCACCGGTGCCGAAACCTGACTTTCGGACGTCCCGACTTCCGGATTTCCGGTCTCCTGGTTAAACTTTTTGATAGCTATAGGCGCAAGACCATAAAACTCAGGACCTTCGTTATGATTTTCGGCGGATTTAAAGGCTATCTCCCCGTTGTTCATATAAAACCAGCCCAGGTTAGCAAAAGGGACTTCTTTAAAAACCACATCTTGTTTTAGACCCGTAATATATTTTTCGGTAAAGTATTTGGATGATGCCAGCGAGATGTTTTTCTTTTGGGCGATATGCTCCACCAGCGTATCATCATCAAACGGTTCGGAGCTGAATTGTACCTGGTAACCGGGTGGATATAGCTTGCCTTCGGCGCTGTTATAATAACCATTTACACGTTCCTGTGTAAAAAAACCGAGACCCGGCACACCTACTTTGCCATGCCGGCCTAACAGTTCGCTTAAATAATTGGCTATATCCATTCGCTAAAAATACGGTTAATTATAAAACATCAAAAGAGCCCCACCCAACCCTCCCCAAAGGGGAGGGCCTTTAGGCATATAGTTTAAAACGAATACCCAACGCCGCCAAAGATATTAAATCCGTAGTTAGGATAGTATAACCAGTTTTGATAACTGGTGCTTAAAATATTATTAGCCTGTACAAATACGGTTATTTGGCGGGTAGCCTTGTATTGAACGCCGCCGCTTAAGTCGGCAAATGAGGCTATCGGTTTTTGAACCATAGTTGATGTACCGCCTGTAGTTGTAAATGTCCTGTCGTTTGTTGATCCGCGGAACAATAACGAACCGGTAATGCTTACCTGGTTGTTAATATTGATAGCTGTACCAGCGGTTAACAAAAATTTAGGCAGGTTCCAGGGCTGTGCTTCTGATGCCATCTGGTAATCTTTGATCTCTATACGGCCAAAGATGTTAAAATCATCACTGGCTTTAAAATCAAGCTCGCCGTTAAAGCCATTCACGCGCGCTTTGCCGTCGTCATATATCACCTTGAATTTGTTTACTTCGGCGTCGAAATTGCTGACCAGTAACGGCATGTTTTTAATGCTGTTGCGGAACACGGAGGCCTTAAAGCTTAAGCCGGGAGCAAGGGTGCCTTTTAAGCCCGCGCTGATATCCAGCTGATCAACCGAATTTTTGATGTCGATATTTTGACCAAGGAATGGGTTGATGTAAGCCAGGTCATGTAAAGATGTCCGGTTGATATCGCCTTTGGCTTCTACAAACAAACGCACATATTTCGGGATCACCTGTACCTCTAATTTAGCGGCAGGGAAAATGTAGAACTTGCCAAAGTCGCCAAATTCCTTCTCGATGTTTACACCCGCGTCAATTTTATAATTGGTACCCTGAAATTTGATATAAGGGTTTAAGCGTAAAATATTATTACTGAGTTTGTAAAGACTATCTTTTTGCGAGTTCAGATCAACAGAGCCGCTTAAACCCGCGTAAAACTGTTTTACAGTTTGGTTAAGAAAGCCCGAGATCACGATGTTGTTTTCCCTGGCCTGGTAGGCATTGCTAAAGGCATAGCCTTTTATTTTCAGGGCGTAGGTAAAATCGTTCTCTACGTCTTTATAGTTCTTGGCCAGTTCAGCTTCGGCGCCAATGGTGTTAAAATGTTGCTTGCCGGGTACAAATGTGCTGGCCGGGGGAACAGATTGATCATACCCGTAAAAATTGGTACCTAAGCGGTTATAAGTAATGCGACCGCTGATGTTATTATCGCCCAGGATGCTTTTGCCAAATACGCCAACATCATCCTTGCTCTGGCTTTGTTTTTCTAATGACCCTGATTGTGAAAAATGTTTCAGGTATCCGCCAACCTGCAAAGCTTCATCGCGACCGTTGGAAAAATATGCTTCACCAAAAAGAGATTTCATATTTCCGGCGCCTACTTTAACATAATTGTTTAGTAGAACGGAGTCCTGCTCAGGCGGCCTTTTCATAGCCTCCAACTGCCTGATCTCGGAGTTTTGCTCCTGTCTTTTATCAAGCGGGGCGTATACCAAAGGGGCTTTAAAAGGAGCTTTATCTTCCAGGTCGGGGTTACGGCGTATTTTCACCGCGTCGGCTAGTACCGGTTTGTAAGCGGTGGTTACCACGATTTCTTCAGAAAGACTGCCGCCATTATCAGCGTTGTTGCCATTACCGCCTTTTTTGGTAGTATCAGCAGCAGATTTTGCCGCCGCATCACCTAAGTTTTTTGACGTTGCTTTTTTAGGTGCGGTGGTTTTTGCAACAGGTTTTTTGGCTGCCGGTTTTGCCGCAGCTTTTTTTGCCGGAGCCTTTTTCGCAGCGGTTTTTGTGGTAGCCTTTTTTGTCGGTTTCTTTGTTTGCGCTTGTGCAGGGACAAAGTATAATGCTATTATTAAGGTAAGCAGCGTATAGACGTATTTTAATTTCATTGCTTGTCTTTTTATATTATTCTTTGCCATCCTGTTAGTTTTGACCGGTTTTGGTAGTATCCGCCGGGGCCGGTTTATTATCACTTGTATCTGGTGCAGGGGCCTCTATTTTTACAGGTTTGCCCGTTAATACGCCCAGCTTTTGCTTAGCTGTCGATAGTATATCGTCATTACCCTTATAATTCTCAATGATACTTTGCAGCGTGGCTTTTGCCTGGAAGTTATCTTTTAGCTTCACATAGTTATCGGCCAGCAAAATGTAGGTTTTAGCCACCCAGTAATCATAGTTTGGCATTTCCTTAGCCAGGTCGAAACACATTTTTTGGGATGTTTTGTACCTGCCTTTTAAATATTCTACATTGGCAATATTGTATTTGGCTTCGGCGGCGGCTACGGTTTTGGTGTTGGTTACGGTGTAATCAAACTCTTTAACCGCGGCAGTAGTATCTCCTTTTAATAGGTAAGCTTCGCCGGCATATAATCCGGTACGGAATTTATCTTCCTGGGCTGCCTTGTCATTACCCCTGATCTGTTTTACGTAGTTCAGCACGTCATCAGGCATGTTCATCTGCGCGTAGCAAAGCATCAGGTTATTGATAGCGAAGGAGTAATCCTCTTTAAACTCGGCGTTGGTTTCCAGTTTTTTCAGGAACACGATAGCTTCGTTATATTTTTTCTGTGAAATATACAGCTTAGCCATGCTGATCAATGATTTCTCGGTATAAGCGCTTGTCCAATCGTTCAGGATGATGTTATAATCAACAACAGCCTCTTGCGACCTGTTCAGGTTAACCAAGCTTTGCGCACGTATAAAACGAGCTTGTTTTTCGTAGATCTGTTTGCTCGGGAACTTATCCAGGTAGGCGTTAACCGCGCCTACAGCACCCTGCCAATCGCCTTTTAAATAAAGGTTGTTGGCAGCGGTGATCATCAGATCTTCCTGTTGCGAAGTAGTATAGTTACCAATAGAAGTGGTACCCGCGTAATTGATAAACGTTTGGGCATCGCCTTTATCGGTATATATTTTTTCAATTTGTTTGAGCGATTGTTTGGCTTCGTCGGTTGAGGAATAGTCGGCAACCACTTTTTTGAATGATTCTATCGCCAGGTCATCATGGTTGGCATTGTAGTCGATCAAACCAATGGTAACCAGTGCCCGCGGTACATAGCTGCTGTGCGGGTACTTCTGGATCATGGCATTCAGATCGGTTTTGGCTTTATCGCCATCATTCTTCAGGAAATAGGTATAAGCTATCTCGAAGGAGGCGTCATCCGCATAATCCGAGTTCGGGAATGTGTTCAGCACATCATTCATCGTAGCGATCTTGATATCCAGTGAGCCTTGTAATCCTTGTATCATACCGCGCTGAAACAAGGCGTAATCTTCGCCCTGGTTGTGCATGGCTATAATGCGGTTATAATAATCAAGCGCGGTGCTGTAGCTTTTCAATACAAAATAGCTGTCACCCAGCCTGGTTATGGCGTCGTTCTCGGTGTTTTTATCTTTTACATCGCCACGCAAGAATTTTTCAAAGTAGTTGGCCGCTTTTTTATATTGCTCGCCATAAAAGGCAGCGTAGGCCAGCGCATAGTTGGCGTAGTTACCCAGATCGGTTTGTTTAGCTTCAGGCATGCTTAAAAACGCCTCAAAATTCTCTACCGATTCACCGTATTTACGTACCTCGTACATGGCCTCTGCCATCCAGTAGGTGGTCAAAGCCTGGGTTTTTGGATCCACCGGGTTTTTTAATGAACGCAGAAAGATACCAATGGCATTTTCAAAAGCACGCTCATTGTAAAATTCCAAACCGCGGTAGTAGGTCACTTTTTGGTAAGCTATCTGTGCACTTTCCGATTTGTTAGGTATCGGCTCCAGTATCTCAACTGCTTCTTTGTAGTTACGGGAGTTCAGCAATTCTTCACCGAGTAATACCTTAACCTCGTCGTTACGACGCGAGCGCGGATAATTCTTCAGATATAAACGGGTAGCCGCCAGTGCTTCGGTATTAAAATCAAGCTCGTAAGATAGTTTGGCATATTCGTACAAAGCGTCTTCCTGTAATTGCTTGTCGTAAGTTAATTTGGAAGCAGCTAAAAACGCGTTACGTGCGCTTTGCTTGTTATTCATTTTCAGGAAAACATCGCCCAGCGTATAGTTACCGCTTTGGCTGTACACGTCGCCCTGTTCTATTAAACGCTCCAGCTCAGCGGCGGATTTCGCGTAGTTGCCCACCTTGTAATAGGTGTAACCAATTTGGTAACTATCCTGCGTGTTTTGGGTTTTGCCCTGATCGCCATTCTGGAAACGGTCGTAATATTTAACCGCGTTATCATAATCGGCCTTGGCAAAGTATGATGCGGCAATAATGCGCAGCATTTCGGTTTCATGCTCCTGGCGGGTGCTATTTACAATGGGCACAGCGTAACTGATCACATCATCATAGCGTTTATCTAAAAAGTAAACCGCCGATATGTAATAAGGGTAGCTCCGTTCGTACTTTTTGGAGTTTTTGAGTTTTTCAAAATTGGCCAGCGCCAGGTGATAATCTTTATTCAGATAAGCTATGTACGCAAAATAGTAGGTGGCATCCTCCGTATACTCCGACCGTTTGTTTTTTACTTCGGCAAAAAGCAACTGGGCATTCTTGTAATCTTTAAGGGAGAAATAAGCATAGCCCTTACGGAATTTATACTCAGTGTTATCGTGCCCGTTAAGTTCACCGGCCTGTACTTTATCAAACCAGCGGATAGCATCCTCATACTTGCCTTGTTTAAAATACGATTTACCGATCTGGAAATAAGCCAGCTTGGTTAGCGGATTTTCGGGATGCTCCTTAATAAAGCGTAAAAACATGCTTTCGGCATCATCGTTACCCAGGTTAAGGGCGCAAAAAGCCTCGTAGTACTGGCTGTTTTCTTTTACCATCGACAGTTCCGATTCAAACTGGGGCTGGGTTGCTGTTTTAAGGCGTGATGCTTCAACAGAGCGAAATTGCTCGGCAGCGGAGGCAAATTTGCCCTTGTCCATCAGGTCCATAGCGGTATGATAAGTGCGGTATACCTGGAAGGATGGACTTTGCTGCGCGCTGGCCGTTGAAACAATAAATACGGGGATTAACAGGGAAATGTATTTTATTTTGATCATAAAGCGCATACTAACGATGGTGCTAAATTAGCGAAACGAAAAAGAGCTATTAACATAAGTAATTAACAAATGTGGATAACACGTTTAATTAACGAAGGTAATACTAAAGACAATATGTGTGTGGAAAACTTTAAAATTGTTGAACAAAAACCATAGCACTGGCATCGATGGCCAAAGGTAACCAAATACTACACTTACGGGCAATTTATTTGAACATTATGCATTATATAGTATGATCTGTAGTGTTGTATTGGTTATACTGTTTGCGGCCTGCTTTTGGCGCCTGCCAGGCTTGCAGGTTAAGCTGTTGTTATTCATTATTTTAGCTTCATCACCGGTTTTAAAGGCCCAGAAAGTAATAGGTCCGCTTGTTTTAAATAACGAGCGCTTGCCCATAACAGCCAAAGAATTTTATGTGGCCGGTATAACAGATAACCGTGCCGACCGCAACGCCGTAGCATGGTTATTGCCACCCGGTCCCGGTAACCCGGAAAAATATACGGTTGACCTTAAAGGAGGAGCATTAGCCTCCATAAAGCAATTTGTAACTGCCGCCCTGCCTCCCGACAAAACCTTAAGACCGATCATTATCCATATTGAACAATTCAGGCTTGATGAAACAGCCCTGCCGGGTAATCATGTAGAAGGCAAAGTAAAAGTGTCGCTATCCTTTTACCTGCAAAAAGACGATCAAAATATACATCTTACCAATTACAATGGCAGCGCGGGGTATAACCGGCACATTAACCAGGAGGTTGATATCGAAATGGTATTACGCCACGCGCTGGAGTATAGCCTTACATTTTTTAACACCTGGATAAATAAAGAGGCTGGTACCAACATTAAACTGGCCCGGGATGTGAAGATCACTTTTACTGATTACACCGAACAAACTGAAGGGGACACTATTTATTACTCGCCTAAGCGGCCCTTGCAGTGGGATGATTTTAAGGCCACGCCCCTCCGCAATAGCCGCTTTGGAGCCGAGGTTTTACCCAGCATTGGTTATGATGAAGATGTGGAGGTAAGCAAAAGCATTATCCACGTGCACCTGAGCACGAAAGCCTTTGTACCCAAAAGCGCCTGCTGGGTAAAAGATGATAGCAAAAATGCTTACAGCCTGAACCATGAACAGCGGCATTTTGATATTGTGAAGATCATCATAGAACGGTTTAAACAAAAACTGAAAGCGGAAAAACTCCCGGTAGATAATTATGATGGCCCCATTAATGTAGATTACCTGGAATCGTACCATGAAATGAACGTGATGCAGGAGCAGTACGATGCAGAAACCGCCCACGGTATGAATGTTGCCGTACAAGAGCAGTGGAATAAAAAGATAGATAAGGAGCTAAAAGTGGTGAATAGTGAGAGGTGAGTTGGAGAAAATATCCCTGCGCCTCGCAATGACGCGTTTTGGTCGATTCGCGTTTTGCACCGAAACCAAGGATCTTCTTCAATATGCCTGTTGTTCAATGGATACTTCGCTGCGCTCAGCATGACAAACCTTCTAAATCCGAAATCGAACATCCGATATCCTAAATTTCCAAATAACCTTTCATTTATTTTTGAAAGTTTAAAAAGTTATTTATATTTGTATATGGAACTGGCAGAAGCAAAGCTGAAATTTATTGAGGCCTGGGGTAAACTGGGGTCGGAGTGGGGCATTAACCGCACCATGGCCCAGGTACACGCCTTGCTGCTGGTTTCGCCAGAGGCTTTAACTACCGAGGAAGTAATGGCCGAGCTAAGTATATCACGTGGTAATGCCAATATGACCCTGCGCGATCTGATAGACTGGGGCCTGGTTGAAAAGCAACATAAAACAGGCGAGCGTAAAGAATACTTTTATGCCGAAAAAGATACCTGGATAATTGCCAGGCGGGTGGCCGAAGAGCGCAAAAAACGGGAGCTTGACCCGGTGATCAAAATATTAGGTCAGCTGACGGAGGTGAAAGGGGATAAAAAAGACCCTGCTTTTAAAGCATTCCATTCATCCGTAACCGACATCAGCAGGCTGGCCAATAATGTGAACAAAACTTTAGACACAATGCTGAAGGCCGAAGAGAACTGGTTTTTTGGATCGATATTTAAAATATTCAAGTAACGTGTTGTGTGATTAAAAAGCAGATCCGGAAAAATAAAGTTAGCTGGCAGGACCGCTTCGCGGCACTCCTATTGAATATAACCCCCATCGCTATATTCGATACGTGAACTATGGTTTGCTGATCCTACTCATCTGTTGGCTCCCAAAGCTCAATAATGTTTCCCTCCGGATCGAGTACATGCACGAATTTGCCATAATCATATTCCGCAATTTCATCAACAATGGTCACGTTTTCTTTTTTTAGTTCATCTACCAGTGCAACCAGATTTTCCACCCGGTAATTAATCATAAATGGCTTTGCTGAAGGATTAAAATATTTGGTATCCTGCGGAAACGTGCACCAGGACGTAGAGCCTTTTTTCGACGGATCATCGGCTTGTTGCCACTCAAACGTTGTTCCGTATTCACTGCTAGGTAATCCAAGGTTTTTGGTGTACCATTCGTTCATACCTTTCGGATCATCGCATTTAAAAAATACACCGCCAATGCCCGTTACTTTTTTCATATTAAACGTGTTGTATGATTAAAAATTGATATAAAGATGGAAGAAAAGAGGTGCATTGATCATTAATGTATTAAAAAATATTAATGCCAATTAACTGTTTCTCTATACACAACTCTTCGAGCAATTTCCATTTATTTTTGGATATTACCAAATCTGTTTTCAAATCTTCTATTAATACTGATGACAATTTTAAGTTTTGCGTGATAAAATTAAAATCGGCTGATTTTCAAATAATTGAGATGTTTTCTAGGGCTGGAACTATCGGTATCGATCCTGAGAAATTACCTCTTTGGTGAGTTTAAAAAGGACCTTAAAAACAAAACGGGCTGCTTAATTAAGCAGCCCGTTTTGTTTTATATTTTAAGCAGCGCTATCCAGCTGCCGGTTAATGCTCCTGAGCAAAACGTCAATGTCAAAAGGCTTGGCTATAAAATCGTCGGGGGCGCCAATTTGGTTTAGTGTTTTGGAAACCTCATGGCTTGCTGATATCAATATAACCGGTATATCATGTGTTTCTATACGGGATTTAACACTTTTACAAAGATCGCGGCCGTCTAAATTGCCCAGCATAATGTCTAATAATATGAGGTCGGGCTGGCTTTCTTTTATTTTATCAAAAAGATAATGCCCGTCTGCAAGAGTTATTACCTCATAGCCAGAATCTTCTAATATGTATTGTAAAACCTCCAGTATGTCACTGTCGTCATCAACCGCTAATATCCGTCTCATATTTTATCTTTAAGTATCGTCTACAAATTGCTTTCAGATAGTAAAAAAGCAAGCTGTGTTGAGTTTAGCAATTCTTGTACCAAAGTAATAGTTAAGTATCTAAAGTACAGTTTAATATTGCTGTTTATACTTAATAATAAAGCGATTTTTTTTCGTGAAAGGTATTAAATGAAATACAAACAGGTTTTTAATGCCCGTTTAAATAAACACCTGCCGCGATTAAGCATGAGATTTATCAACAAAAATATAAGACGCTTTTTTGCATTTGGCGCAGAAATATTTTCTTACGGGTAAAAAGTACAATACTTTTTTTACGAACCAGCTTCTCTTTAACTGGAAATGGAACGGTTCACCACATTTAGAGCAGTGATACTTTTTTCTCTTCTGGGTACTTGAATTTAGGTCGGTCACTATAAATAAAATAGTTTGCAAAGTACAACACTCGCTATGAATATAGGGTATTAATTAATGCAAACTTACTATTACGTATGTATTAATTAATTAAAAACAGAAAAAATAATGTTTTGATTAATTAGCGTAATACATAACGTTTACGCTGGCATCTGTAGCAGACGTAACGTTTTAAGGGTAGGAAGAAAAGTACAGTTTTTACGAAAAAGCCTCTTGGTATGCGGTTGTCAAGTTGATTCTTACATTTAGGGCACAAAGGTACTTTTTTACCTTGCGACCTTATAGATTCAATTGAGTTTACTGGAATAACCATATACGATCCGGGGTTTGTTGTATATCAATATCCTTTAACGCTTGTTATTAACAAATTTAATAATAATTATCAATATTTTAACTCGAGTGCTTGATTATTAGTTAAATGTGATTTTTAAGGGGATATTTTAACAGATGTGGCAATAAAATGGCATTTTGAAGAATGTTTTTTATTTGTATGCTAATGTTTGCCGGATGGAATAAAAAAACTGATTTATAGCTGATTGGAAAAATAGAAGCACAGCTTGCGATAGACCATAACCATGAAGCAGATGGGATACCCGTATTTAAACAGCTTTTATGAGGTTATTAACCTTTTCAACCAGTTCAGAAAGATCAAAAGGTTTATTAATAACACCATCACAACCGTAATTGAGTAAGTGATCGTCGCTATTCAGATAGGCCGAAAATATGATGACGGGTATGTTATTGAATTTGCTATGTAGCTTGATACTCTTGCAGATTTCACCACCAGTGGTACCAGAAACCCGGTAATCCAGTATAACCAGATCTGGGAGAAACTGTTCCATTAAAGGCAATACCTCAAGGCTGTTGGAAGTGCTTTTTACCTCAAACTGTTCATAAGTAAGGGTTTCATGCACAATATCTAATATGTCCTGATTATCATCCAATACTAAAATACGTTTTGACATAAAAAATATTAAAAAGTGAAAAGGCTGAAAAGGTGCTCAAGTATGTATGTAAAACTAATATATAGAAAGCAAAAAAGCTATGGGTTGGGCTAAAAACTTTATCGGGTAAATAACATACAAACTTAACTATTTTTTATATCATTGAGTCAGAAAAAAGGCCGATCCTGATTTATTTTTTGTTTTAATTAATGTTTTGAAAAATAAAGATCAAAATATAGCTGTAAGGCAAAGTGTTGATGACCTGATCATACAGGCTCCAGTAGCCATCAGTTTTTTAAAAGGTAATAATCTTGTTATTGAATCGGCTAATCCCAATATACTGGAACTATGGGGAAAACAGGCCGATATTATTGGTCGGCCGCTTGCCCTCGCCCTCGATCCATCCAACCAGCTACCTTATGTAAAACCGGTACAGGATGTTTATAAAAGCGGTCACATTCATTTTGGTTATGAAACTCCAATAAGGCTTAACCGTAACGGACATCATAATTTATTTTATTTTGATTTTGTTTACAAGCCGGTTAAGGATAGAACCAATAATACGGTTGGGGTGATGGTTGTGGCCACCGAAGTAACCAAACAGGTAGTAGCAAGGCAGCTTTTGGAGGATGCGGAAGAGCGCCTGCGCCTGGCCATTGAAGCCACAGGCATAGCCAATTGGGATATGGACCTGCTAAGCAATGAGGTTATCGCTTCGCCAAGGTTATCTGAAATATTTGGTTTTGATCCCGATGAAACGTTAACCTATCCGCAATTATTTGGCTCGATACACCCGGATGATAGAAATTCGGTAGACAAGGCTTTTGAAGAAGCGATGAAAAGCAGCATTTATTTGTCTGAAACCCGCATAGTTTGGACCAATGGGTCAATCCATTGGATCAGAACAACAGGTAAGGTTTTATATGATGAACATCAGAAACCTTTGCGGATGCTGGGCACTACCATTGATATCACCAAGCGCAAGCAGGAGGAGATCATGAAAAATGATTTTATAGCCATGGCCAGCCATGAATTAAAAACCCCGCTCACCTCGCTTAAAGCCTATACGCAGTTACTGGTATCAAAAGCTAAAAAAGCAGGCGATGATTTTTTTATAAATGCCCTTGAAAAATCAGAAAAACAGGTCAACAAAATGACCCGGCTTATTCATGGTTTCCTGGATATGTCAAAAATTGAGTCGGGTAAGCTACAGCTCAATACCCAAACCTTTGATATGAACGAATTGGTTGCCGAAATGATAGCCGATAAAATGCTTATAGCCCCCGATCATGTTTTGTCTTTTAAAAGTGAGCAAGCTATCCAGGCTAATGCCGACAAAGAAAAGATAGGCCAGGTAATTGGTAATTTTATTAGTAATGCCGTAAAATATTCGCCTAAAGGTGGTGCTATAGCCATTACAACCCAAAAGCTTGGTGAAAATGTGAGGGTAAGTGTAAAAGACGAGGGCATGGGTTTAAAAGCCCAGGATCAGCAAAATGTTTTTCAGCGTTTTTACCGGGTGGAGGACGAGAGCACCCGTGGATTGTCGGGCTTCGGCATTGGTCTTTATTTATCGGCCGAGATCATCAGGCTGCACCAGGGTAAAATTGCTGTAGAGAGCGAAGAGGGCAAAGGCGCCGAATTTTATTTCCTGCTGCCTTTACAGGCTGATTGGGATCAGCTTTTGTAGCAACTGATCCGTTAATTGTAACGGTTTTGTCTATAAAAATCCGAAACTCAAATATTGTTATTACTTTAGGCAGCTAACAATGCGGCCTGGCTTCACCATGCTGCTTACCTGTACATAACGGTTTTAAATCATGGCATTACTAACTATACTGATCTGTATTATCCTGCTTGTTTTACTGGTGAGCTGGGCAAAGGTTAATCCATTTATAGCTTTTCTTTTGGTATCCATTGCCGCCGGTTTGATGCTGGGCATCCCCATCAATAAGGTTACAGCATCGGTACAAAAGGGCATGGGCGATATTATGGGCCAGTTGCTTATTATCATTTGCCTGGGCGCTATGCTGGGTAAACTGGTAGCCGTAAGTGGTGCCGCCCAAAAAATTGCCGAAGTGCTGGTGAATGCAGTTGGCCAAAAATACATACAATGGGCCCTGGTAACTGCCGGTTTTATTATAGGTATCCCGCTGTTTTACGGTATCGGTTTTGTGCTGATGGTGCCACTGATATTTTCGGTAGTGTACAAATACAAATTACCGGCGGTATATATAGGTTTGCCCATGCTGGCGTCGCTATCGGTAACGCATGGTTTTTTACCGCCGCATCCATCACCATCGGCGTTGGTGGTATTGTTCCATGCCAACATGGCCACCACCTTTGTTTATGGGTTGATGATAGCCATCCCCGCCATTATACTGGCCGGACCTGTATTTGCCCGTTTCCTGAAAAAGATACCCTCAGAGCCGCTGGCTACCTTCCGGGCCGAAGAATTGCCCGAAGATAAACTACCGGGAGCCTTCAATAGTTTTTTTACCGCTCTGCTACCGGTGATGCTGTTAATGCTTACCGCGTTTTTCCCGTACCTGGGTATAAAAGATCCAGGCTTGTTAAAACTGGTAGCTTTCCTGGGCGATCCATCCATCGTGATGCTGATTGCCCTTATTGTGGCCACCTTTACTTTGGGCATAAAACAGGGCAAAACAATGAGCCAACTGGCCGTTAATTATACCGATGCCATTAAAGATATTGCTTTGATTTTGTTGATTATAGCCGGTTCGGGAGCATTTAAAGAAGTATTGACCGCCAGTGGTGTAAGCGGCCAGATAGCTGCCCAGTTACAGCAGTTTAACCTGCCGCCGCTTGTTTTAGGCTGGGTTATCGCGGCTATCATCCGTATCAGTTTGGGCTCGGCAACTGTGGCAGGTTTAACGGCCGCGGGTATTGTGGCTTCGCTGGTGGTACAAAACCATGTGAACCCCAACTTAATGGTACTATCGATAGGGGCAGGCAGCCTGGCATTTTCGCATGTGAACGATTCTGGCTTTTGGCTGTATAAAGAATATTTTAACCTGAGCATCAAGGACACCATCAAATCATGGTCGGTGATGGAATCGCTGGTTTCGGTTATTGGTTTAATAGGTGTTTTGATCATCAACCAGTTTGTCAAATAGTATATCTCATCGTCATGAAAAAAAGTATCATCATCCTAAATGTCCTGGCGTTGTTATTATTGACTGCTTATAATGGTCATGCACAACAATCCACCGGTAGTTATTATACTGCTGTTGATGGTACCAAAATATATTACGAGGTAAAAGGTGTTGGCTTCCCAGTGATATTGGTGCACGGTTTTTCTGGCACGGGTGAAGGCTGGAAAAAAGGTCAGCTTTATACCGATCTGTTAAATGCCGGTTATAAAGTGGTCATTTTAGATCTGCGGGGCAACGGCCGTTCAGACAAACCCCATACCGATGCTGGTTACGCCAATGATGCCGAAGTCAAGGATATTATGGGATTGGCCGGCAGCCTTAAGTTTAAAAAATATGATGTGGTAGGTTATTCGCGCGGCTCTATTATTGCTTCGCGGCTATTGGTGCTGGATAAGCAGGTACAAAAACTGGTGATGGGCGGCATGGGCGATGCCTATACCAATCCGGAATGGCCCAGGCGCATCCACGCTTACAAAGCCCTCATGGGCGATACTACCTTTCATGACGTGGATGGCATGATCAACTACATCCACAGTAATCCCGCATTTGATGTTACAGCCCTGGCCCTACAGCAAAAATATCAACCCTCAACAAGTCCGCAGGAATTGGCCAAAGTAAAAATACCCGTTATGATCATTTGCGGTACCGACGATCATGATAACGGATCGGAAACTGCCCTTAACAAATTAATCCCCGGTTCAAAGCTTAATTATGTTCCCGGCGATCATAATAGTGCATCCAGAACTATACAGTTTTCGGCAGCTGTGCTGGCTTTTCTAAAGTAAAATGTCATCCTTAGGTTATTTAAAGGCCCTTTTTATATATACGGCTTGCTATTTGCATGAGTATGTTCAGAGATAATTTATTAACACTTATCAATACATATTTTATGAAAAAGCTAATGATATATGCCTGTCTGTTTGTAGCGTTTCTGCTAACGCTGACAGTTAATGCGCAGGCGCAAACTAAAAAGAAAATGAGCAAACAGGCTAAAGGTGCCATCATCGGCGGTGCCGGCGGTGCCGTAGCGGGTGGACTTATAGGCCATAATGTTGGGGGAGCCCTAATTGGTGGTGCCATCGGGGCCGGCGGCGGTTATATTATAGGTAACGAACAACGCCGTGCTGATGAGAAAAAACGCCGTGCCGCATGGCGCAGGGCGCATCCAAAACATCACCACCACTATACCCAAACCACAACACACTAAATGTTAATTATAGTTAAAAAGCCCGCGGTTTATTTAAATCGCGGGCTTTTTATGTTATTTTAAGGGCAATTGTTATTTCGGGCATGCCAGTTCCGTATTATAAAACAGCAACCGCTGTGCGGATAATTTGAGATTTTATAGCCGAAATGAAAATTTAAACCCCGTTTTGAGCGTTAGAGCGTTAATATAACAGGCATTTTACAAAACAGTAACATTCAGTATTTGGTTTAATATATAATGGTTAAAGCGTTTTCGGCATTACTTTTTTGTTTGTTTCCTTTTGTTGCAATGGCCCAAAGCACGGCTACCGTTACCGACACCGCTAAAGTTCCTGTTGATACAGTTGTTCAGAAAGATCTTATTGACATTGCCAGATCCTTGTTTAAAATAAAACCGCGGAAGATAACTGCATTAGAGAAAAAGAAGGTTTACTTCTCCATTTTACCTATTTCTTCGTCGGATGGCCGGAGTGGTGGTAAAGCCCTTTTTACATCAACATCATTAGCAGTATACCTTGGTGATCCTGCAACAACCAACCTGTCCAGTTTTATATTTACCCCTTATTTTAACTTTAAAGGGAGGTATGGCCTGCCCATCAGGTCAAATATCTGGCTCAACAACAATCAGTGGAATATAGTTGGCGATACCCGTGTATTGGTATATCCGCAATATACCTGGGGTCTGGGAGGCAAACAACCCGAAGGTAACCGGTTTTTAGTGAATTACAATTACGGGCGTTTTTATCAAACTGTAATGAAAAGAATAAAGCCTTACTTTTATGCAGGCTTAGGCTATGACCTGGATTATTACCAGGATATTGATAGCGACGGAGATGTTAACCTGCAAAGTTTTACAGGCTATAAATATGGCACCACCAAAGATCAGAACGTTTTTTCATCGGGAGTAACTTTCAATTTACTATACGATACCCGCAAAAACTCTATAAATCCCTTGCCAGGCGCCTATGCTAATATAATTTACCGCGTAAATTCAAAAATGCTGGGGAGTAATACCAACTGGAGCTCTTTGTATATTGACTTGCGCAAGTATATATCCTTAACCAACTCAGGCCCTAAAAATGTACTGGCGTTCTGGTCTTATTTCTGGACATCACTTACGCCGGGCACCCCATATTTAAACCTGCCCAGCCTGGGTTGGGAACCTTACCAGCGGTCGGGCAGAGGCTTTGTGCAAAACAGATATCGGGGCGACAGGCTGGCATATTTTGAAACCGAGTACCGGCGCGATATTACCCGCAACGGTTTGTTGGGCTTTGTTTTGTTTGCCAATGTAAACTCGGTTACCGAGCCCAATACCCATGATTTTGTTTACTGGCATCCCGCAGGTGGTACGGGCCTGCGTATCAAATTCAATAAAAAATCAGGAACCAATATTGCTATAGATTACGGTGTGAGCAAAAACTTCTCATCGATAAACCTTAACCTGGGGGAAACGTTTTAGGGTAATAGGATAGAATCTTCAATAGGATAAAAAACCCCGCAATGACGCGTTTTTATAACAAGACATTATCTCTTTTTCCTAAAATGACAAAATAAGGATACGGGTTTTGAAATTTAAATTTTATTTTCGCTGTATGTTTTTATCCGGCCATTCGTAGTAAAAGATCCTTCTGTACCTAGCCGGTAATATCCTGTATTTATTCTGTTTACCCTGGTCAAACTGACCATCTGCCAAAAATCATATGACAAAAAAACGTTACGTATTACTGATACTTATTCTGGGTTCATTAACCGCATTGGGCCCGTTTTCTATAGATATGTACCTGCCTGGCTTTACAGCCATCGCCAAATATTTACATACCACTACCGATAAAGTGGCGCTGTCCCTGTCGAGCTATTTTATAGGTATATCTGTAGGGCAATTGCTGTATGGTCCTTTGCTGGACAGGTATGGTCGTAAACGGCCTTTATATTTTGGATTGGGCCTTTATATCGTTGCCTCCATCGGCTGTTTCTTTTCCAATTCATTGGAGATGCTGATCGCGATGCGATTTTTCCAGGCGATAGGCAGTTGCGCGGCTACTGTGGCGGCTATGGCCATGGTGCGTGATCTTTTCCCGGTTGAAGAGAACGCTAAAGTATTTTCGTTGCTGATACTGGTGCTGGGCGCTTCGCCCATGCTGGCGCCAACTATTGGCAGTTATATTACCGCGGCGTTTGAATGGCAGGTGATATTTTTAATATTAACCATTATTGCGGTGCTAATATTGTTGGCCGTTATATTTTTACTGCCCGAAAGCTACCAGCCCGATCCTTCGTACTCTTTAAAACCCGGACCTATCATTGGCAACTTTTTGCAGGTACTAAAAAATAAGCAATTTTTAACTTATTCACTTTGCGGCGCATTCGCGTTCGCGGGTTTGTTTGCTTATGTATCTTCGTCGCCCATTGTATTTATTGATGTGTTTAAAGTGAGTCAGAAAAGTTTCGGGTGGGTCTTCGCCGGCCTTTCTGTTGGGTTCATCGGCTCGAGCCAGGTGAACAGTATCCTGATGAAAAGGTACAAAAGCGAGCAGCTGGTCAACGCCTCGCTGATCTGGATGGTGTTTATTTCGGCGGTGTTTTTAATAGGGTCGTTTAATAACTGGTTTGATATTGGCGGCACCATTGCCATGATATTTGGCGTATTGTGCGGTGTGGGTATCAGTTACCCTAACACAGCGGCTTTATCGCTGGCGCCATTCACCAAAAACGCGGGATCAGCATCGGCACTTTTGGGTGCATTTCAAATGGGGATAGGTTCGCTGGCATCGGTAGGTATTACCCTGATCAAAAGTCACAGTCCCTTGCCTATGGCAGGAGTTATGGCGACATCAGCTGTGGTGGCGCTGCTCACTTTATTAATAGGCAAGCGGTTTATTAAGCATAAAGTTGAGGCATCGGCGGATGCGGGTGTGATAGCGCATTAAGGACCGTTTTATCCAACACGTCATTGCTGTAAGGAACGACGAAGCAATCTCGTAACTATTCTTATCTGTGAGAACGTGAAGAGATTGCCACGCTATCGCTCGCAATGACATATTGGGTATAAGACTTGCGCTAAAACGAGGATTTTTTGGACAAAAGATAAAAGACTTAAGGACTATTGGACCCACTTGCGCACTTCAAAACCCGACGAACAAGCACAAGTCATCAACCCACTAACAGCCGCACAAGACTTGCGCTAAAAAAAGTGCTGACTTGTGACTTCAAAACCCGACGAACAAGCACAAGTCATCAACCCACCAACAGCCGCACAAGACTTGCGCTAAAAAGGGTATCGGCCATATTTTGAAGGCTATTTCAGAACCCTCTCCTTTGGAGAGGGCAGGGTGAGGTCCTACCCCAATACCTCGTCAATAATGCCAAACTCTTTGGCTTCGCTGGCTATCATCCAGTAATCACGATCAGATACATCATAAACCTTTTGGTAAGGCTGGCCGCTGTGTTGGGCGATGATCTCATACAATTCCTGTTTCATTTTTTTGATCTGGACGGAGGCTATTTCGATGTCTGATGCCATGCCCTGCGCCCCGCCCGATGGCTGGTGCAACATGATGCGGGAGTGTTTGAGTGCGGCACGCTTACCGGCAGCACCGGCACATAACAATACCGATCCCATGGAGAGGGCCATGCCGGTACAAATGGTAGCTACGTCGGGTCCTATAAAATGCATGGTATCATAAATACCCAAACCGGCATAAACCGATCCGCCCGGCGAGTTGATATACATCTGTATATCATTTTTGGTATCGGTTGACTGCAGAAAGAGCAGCTGGGCCTGGATGATGTTGGCCACATGGTCGTCAACGGCTTCGCCCAGGAAGATGATCCTGTCCATCATCAAGCGCGAAAATACGTCCATCTGGGCTACGCGCATTTCGCGTTCTTCGGTAATGTAGGGTGTCATGGCTGTGGGAAGGGCGCTTTTTTCAACCTTCGAAATAAAACTATCTACCCGGGTACCGGCAATAGCATGGTGCATGACCGCATATTTGCGGAATTCCTGTTTATCGATATTCATAATTTTTTGTGTTTTTTTAGAGGGGAGGCAAGAATCAAGAGTCAAGAATCAAGACAAAAATGGGGAACCTAATTTTTGTTTAATATGCTGACTTTCAGGATGTTTTAAATTGTGATTATTTTTTGTCTTAACTCTTGATTCTTGGCTCTTGATTCTTATCTAAATAGGCGTGCTATTTTTTGCCTGAAACTCAGATGTTCGGGCTGGTTAAATAATTGCTGATGAACGGCTTCTATCTCGGCCTTTACCTGCTTGCGGCCATATTGTTGCACCAGGGTATATACCTGCTGTTGTTGTGAAACACGGGTTTGTAACTCCTGATCAAGCAAGGTCTTGGCCTCGAATAACAGCGCGTTAGCTGGGTTTGCTCTTTTAAGCAGATAGGCTTCGGTTTGTGCTATATTATTCAAGGAAGTCCTCATAGGTTAATGCTTTTTGTTTAACGGATTCCCTTACTTTTTCAATGCACTTATATTTTTGCACAGTTGCCGAGCGCACCCCGGAAAAGCCGAACAGCTGCGCCACTTTGGTCATCGGTAACTGATCGTAATAAAAGGAGCGAAGCAGCTCCATACAACGTTTGCCCGCAGTTTCTAAAAAATGCAATAATTTATCTTCGGCGAGTGGGACGGTGGTTTCAAGAGCCAGACCTGCGACTGCGCTGTCGTCCAACTGGGTAGTTTGCTGGCCTTCCTTGTACCGTTTGATCCACAGATAGCGGGCGGTACCATAAATGTAGGCCCCTTCGCTGCTCTTGATATCAGCATCGGTCGATCTGCTTTTTTCGTAATAGCTGAGCAGGGCATCCTGGAAAACATCTTTGGCTTCGTCAAATGATCCGCCGCATTTGCTCACATACCGGGCCACCGCCGGGAAAACTTTCTGGTATAATGTGATGAAAAGCTGCTGCCGTTCTGCAACCTGCTCTTCTAAATTAACTGCATCCATTGTTTACTGTTTATTACGATGTGTAAATTATAACAGATATATCACCTTATTGGATAAAAGATTTTTGGAGTAAGGATTTTTGGGACTACCTGTCATCCTGAACTTGTTTCAGGATCCCTCAGGACAAGTAGGAATCATGCTGAACACCAAGCAGGTGGGATGCCGAAACAAGTTCGGCATGACCTATCTGCACATACTAAAACTTACTCGCCCTCAGCGCCGTAACCTTTGAACCTTCTGGTCCGGTGCTTTCAAAAACGATCTTATCATCCGTCAATTCCGATACGTAGAAAACAAAATCGCGGGTTTTGCCGTCGGGCAGTACTTCTTTTACATTCATATTGCTGCCGTTAAGCGTGAATGTGCCGTGCGACAGGAATTTACCGCCCCAAACAATCAGGTATTTCATCTCCGGAGTAAATTGTATGTAAGGGACAACCTCATCCAGCTCGGCCTTTTTCATGGTATCCGGCGGACTGGCATTGGAGTGCTCTATTTTAACATATTTCCATTTGCCGATAAGCGCCTTGGTGGTAACTGCGGGTTTGCATGATGCCATAAAACCTAACACCAGTGCAAATAATATAAAGCCGTAAAATTTCATGATCACATTAGTTTTATCTAAGCTATGCAATTACGGTTAAAGTATAAAATCAAGGTTTATGTTTCTGATGCTTGTTTGTCCGTTCCTCAGCTTTTTTTACTTCGTCCTTTTCGCTAAGTGGCAAGTCCGTTTGTAATTCCTTTGTTGTGTTAGTCCTAGTAGTTTTTTTGCCGGTACTTTTTTTTGATGCTGAAGTATTCATGATCGTGGAGATTAAATGAGATACTATTGTTTTAACTCCCGGCTAACCGAATTGTTTACAATTATTTATTATGAATTGTTACCGGAAAATAACAACTTAGGTAAAAATCCTATAACCCTTAATCCAGTAAATCATGTCTCAACGCAATCAACGAAATCAAAAAAATCAACGGTCAAAAATAATTTTAAAAAAAGTTGTAACATCCTGTAATTGCAACTGTCTTAATGACACTATATAGCCAAGGTACTCCAATCCAGTTTAAGCTATAAGTAATTGTGAGGGCCCGCACCTTAAGGGTTCCGTTAAAAAATCAAAAAATTAAATCTTAAAAAAAATGAACAACAATCTAATTGTTATGCTTTGGTGGGCTGTGCCTGTCATCCTGATTTTTGTGATGTACAAATTTGTTTTGCGCGTGTTTTTCGGTATGGTGATCGTGCCGGATAGCCGTATTGGCCTGGTGGTCAAAAAGTTCACCTTGTCCGGCAAATCGCGTTTGCCCGATGGTCGGATCATTGCTATTCATGGCGAAGCCGGTATGCAGGCCAAAGCGCTTGCGCCGGGTTTGTACTGGGGCTTATGGCCATGGCAGTACGGTATTACCATGGAGGCGTTTACCGTTATTGAGCAAAACAAGCTTGGGCTGGTAAAGGCAAAAGACGGTGCATCGTTGGATACCGGCCGTGTGCTGGGTAAACCGGTTGACTGCGACAAATTTCAGGATGCTATTGCCTTTTTGGACAATAATGGTCAGAAAGGTCCGCAAGCTGCTTTCCTTACGCCGGGTAGTTACCGTATCAATACTTTTTTGTTTGAGATTGAGATGGTGCCTATTACCCAGATCCATGAAAACAAAGTAGGTATCGTAACCACGTTGGATGGTGAACCGCTGGACAAAGGCGAGATCGCCGGTGAGTCGGTATCGGGGCATAAAAACTACCAGGACCCTATCGCGTTCATTAACGCCGGTGGTCGTAAAGGTTTGCAGGAGGATGTGATACTGGCCGGTACCTATTACCTGAACCCCTGGTTTGTGATTGTGGAGCAGGTGGATATGACCTATATACCTATCGGTTATGTAGGTGTGGTGAACTCCTTTGTGGGCCCCGAAGGTAAGGATACCAGTGGTGATGCCTTTAAACACGGTAATATTGTTCACGTAGGGCAGAAAGGTGTTTGGGAAGATCCGCTTGATCCGGGTAAACACCCTATCAACATCTATACCCATGCGGTTGAAATTGTGCCAACGACCAACATTGTGCTGAATTGGGCCGATAGCCGCACAGAAGCGCATGAACTGGATAAAAACCTGTGTACTATTACGGTAAGATCATCAGATGGTTTTACATTCAACCTGGATGTGTCACAGATCATCCACGTGCCACGTAACGAAGCACCAAAGGTAATAGCCCGTTTTGGTAAGATGAAAAACCTGGTATCGCAGGTATTGGAACCTACCATCGCCAACTATTTCCGTAACTCGGCACAAAAGAGTGATGTGATCGGCTTTTTGGCTAACCGTATCCAAAGGCAAAGTGATGCCCGCGACCATATCGGTGCTGTATTAACCACCTATAACGTGATCGGTGTGGATACCCTGATAGGTGACATCGTGCCACCAGCCGCCCTGATGAAAACCCTCACCGACCGTAAACTGGCCGAAGAGGAAAAGGTTACTTACGAGATACAACGCCACGCGCAAATTGAACGTAAGGAATTTGAAAGCGCCCGTGCCGGTGCCGATATGCAGCCAGAGGTGGTAAAATCAACCCGCCAGGTTGAGATCAACACCCAGATGGCCGCTTCAAAAGTTGCCGCGTCACATGGTGAGGCCGAGGCCAAAACCATTAACGCTAAAGCTGATGCCGAAGTAAGGATCACCATAGCCAAAGCCGATGCCGAAGCTAAAACAGTGAACGCCAAAGCCGACGCTAACGCCACTGAGGTGAATGGTATTGCTGAAAGTACCAAGATCAAAGCCATAGGTTTGGCCGAAGCCGAGGTTACCAAACAAAAAACCGAAGCCATGGGTACCGAACAATACGCCATTGTGCGTGTAGCCGAAGCTTTGGCCAGCAACGGTATTAAACTGGTACCTGAAATATTGGTGAGCGGTAAAGACGGCGGCGGTAACGGTATGATAGATGCCCTGATAGGCACCGAAATGCTCAAAAAATTACAGAAAGCAAATGAGGAGGGAAAAAGTGTAGAGTAGTAGAGTAGTGGTGAGTGGTGAGTGGTGAGTGGTGAGTGGTGAGTGGTGAGTGGTGAGTAAAAATGGCCGATAATTTAGTGAAAATCAAGCTAATCCCTTAATCCTAAAAATCAAGGTTCAGACAAAACTCACCACTCACCATTCTCAATATGTTAAATTAAGTTAAAAAGTTTATCTGTAAATTTGTGTTTTGATTTTTTGGCTTAATTTTATTCCATGCCTCGTCAGCTTCTGCTTATTTTGATCGCCTGTTTTATTTCGGCACTGGCCTATGGGCAGGGTGTGCAGAAAGGTACTGTTTATGAAATCAAGTCGCATACCGTAGTCTCTGGTCTGCGGGTTGAAAATTCAACTAATGGTAGAGTTACTGCAACCGATAAAGCCGGTAAATTCAGCATCCCGGCAAAACCTGGCGACCTGCTCCTGTTTAAAAGTGCTTTCTATCTTCCAGATACCGTTCTGGTAACCGATCTGCGCGGAAGAGACGTGTTTGTAACCGCCAAGCAAAACGAACTGAAAGAAGTTAAGGTAACCAATGTGGAGATCAAAAAGCCCGCAAGTGGTTATGTCGATCCTGAATTTCATGGGCAAACCATGATCTATCAGCGTAATGCCCCCAGTCCCGGTAATCCCAAAGGAGATCCCAAGGGTGGCGTAATACTCCGCTTGCATTACTGGAACAAAGACGAAAAGGATAAAAAGAAACAGGCTGAATTTTTAGAGAACGAAAAGACCCGTGATGAGATAGCCAGAGTATTTACAGCAGATAATATAGCCAAATATGTACCACTCACAGGTCCTGAGTTGGATAACTTTATCTTGCTTTACATCCCATCTGTTAAGGTTTATACAGCCAGTGAATTTAACCTCACTAATTATTTAAGCGCCAGCTATAAAAGCTACCTCGCACTCCCACCAGATAAACGCAATGCAGGGCAATTGATCAAATAATTGCAAAGCGGTGTAACTAATTTGAAAAAAAAGCATCCTTTAGAGGTATCAAATTATAAAACATCCCTTAACCTACACCAATGCAAGTTCAAACCGTTGTATCACCCGTTACCGCTGGCAGTAATACACAAACCGAAAAAATTGTATATATCGATAATCTAAAAGTACTGCTCACCGTTCTGGTGGTGTTGCATCATACTTTTATTACCTATGGCGCTCCCGGAGGCTGGTATTATGCCGAAAAAACCACACACACCGCCGCGTTGATACCCATGACTTTGTTTGTGGCGACCAATCAGTCATTTTTTATGGGCTTTTTCTTTTTTATCTCGGCTTATTTCACCGAATCGTCCTACCATAAAAAAGGCGCGGCACGTTTTATTGCCGATAGGTTAAAGCGATTGGGTATCCCCCTTATATTTTACTCTTTTATCCTGTCGCCGGTATTAAGCTTCCTGGTTTACCGTTTTGCGCTGGGTCATGATATCACCTATATTCAATTCCTGGGCGGTTTTCATCCCTGGATAGATTTTGGGGTATTATGGTTTGTGGCGGCCTTGCTGCTGTTCAGTTTACTGTATGTGTGTATCATGATGCTGTTTAAAAGCAAACCCTCATCATCAGGCAAAATGCCATCGGTCCTCACCGTGGTTTTATTCGCGCTTACGCTGGCTTTGGGCAGCTACCTCGTCAGGTCGGTATTTCCGGTTGGCTGGGTACTCAAACCGGTAGGTTTTCAGCTGGGGCACTTTGTACAGTATATAGCCTTATTTGCTTTGGGTATAGTAGCCTCGCGTGGGAAATGGCTTAATATAGTCAGTTATAAAATGGGCAAAGGCTTTGCCTGGATGGTTGGCGTCATGATCGTAGTGGTGTTCCCGATAATTTACTACGTGAAAGTAACAACCAACAGTCCCATAGAAACCTTTAATGGCGATGGGCACTGGCAATCATTAATGTATGCCTGCTGGGAGCAGTTTATCGGCATCTTTATTATCGTGGCTTTGCTGGGCATTGCCAGGCAAAAATGGAACTTGCAGTCAGCGTTCATGAAAAGTATGTCGAGAGCTACATTTGCGGTATATATCTTTCATCCGCTGGTACTAATATCCCTGGCCATGCTGTTCAGACCACTGAATGCCGATCCAGCTATCAAATTGCTGTTTGTAGCGCCGCTGGCCGTGATCGGGTCGTTTGCCTTAGGTAATTTACTGGTGAAGATACCAGGGGTGAAAGCTATTATTTAGACCTCACTTTCTCTCTTAAAAACATGTCATTGCGAGCGGAGCGTGGCAATCTCCTCGCGTTCCTATCGGTAAGAATAGCTACGAGATTGCTTCGTCGTACCTCCTCGCAATGACATAGTTGAATAGAGATGGTGAGTCAATTATGCCTGCTGAAACCTATCCGCAAACTCCTCTGCAAAGGCTTCCAGATTAATGCTGCCCTTTACCTTGGGTTGATTTTGATCATAGTCGCCCCATAATATGCCAGAGCGTATGGCTGTACCCATTTCCACAAAGTTGCGGGCAATTTCTGGTGGCAAGCCGTTTTGCAGCATACCGTTCAAAGCCTGTTCATCGGTAAATTCAACCCAGGGCAATTCGGGTTTGCCAATGGCGGTACCCAAAACGGTAGCTATCGGGCCCAGGGTACGGTCGTCGCTTACCAGGTAACGCACGCTTTTTCCGGTAAACTCCTGCTGTAGTTCTTCCGCGGCAACGGCAGCGATATCCTCCGGGTGAACCATAATCAGCCTGGCCGTAGCCGGATAATTGGAACCCAGGATACCCATATGCCTGATCATATCGATATTACTCAAAAAGTTTACGTAAAAAAATGGTGCACGCAAGTGTTTTACAGCTACGTTACTCAGTTTGTTTAGCTCCAGCTCAACATCATGATTTCCTGCTATTGGACCTGTGCCCTCGTTAAGATGCGCGCCGATACTGCTTAAATTCACTACGCGCGATACGCCTGCCTGCTCTATAGCCTTTGCGTAATTTTTGCCGATACTGCCCACATATTCCCTATAATTGCTTGCCCCAAAATTGGGTGGAACCATAGTATATACCACATCCGCGCCTGTAAAAGCTTCGGTCAAAAAGTCGACGTCGGTAACCAGACCGATGGCGGCTGTTGCCCCTAAGGCCTCAATAGCTGCTACTTTTTCGGCATTACTGCTGATGATGGTTAATTGGTGGCCTGCTTTTATTAATTGTTTTGCCAGTGGTTTGCTGATATTGCCCAATGAGCCTGTGATGGTGATTTTCATAAATTTATATTTTGTTTTTATTACCAGCAAAGCTATCTTAGTACTTACTTTTATACAAGTACTTACCCTAAAGTATGTATCCATGACAGCAATCAAAGAAAGTTCAACCATACAGGAAAATAAGCAGACAGCATTTAAAGAATGCCCGGTGACTTACGTAATGGAAAAGATAGGCGGATACTGGAAACCGATCATTTTGTTCCACCTGTTATCGGGCAGCAAACGGTACAGCGAGCTCAAGAAGGCCATCCCGGCCATTACCGAAAAAGTGCTGATCCAGCACCTGAAACAACTGGAAGCCGATGGACTGGTATCGAGAGAAGCCAAGCCCATAGTGCCACCGTATGTAACTTACAGCCTTACCGTCGCCGGCTCGCGATTAAAGCCCATTTTATACACCATGGCGGTATGGGCCATAGAACAAAGCGGCACAGATCCCAATATATATTATAAAAACCTGGATGAATTCCCGGGAAAGATCCTGCACCCGGATACGGTGGCATAAAATAATTTTGCCATGCTGAACGGTTGAAGCACCTGTTATGCGATAGGCGTATTGAAGAAGATCCTTCGTTCCTCAGGATGACAAACTTTTAATGTTTGGTCAACCCTACTTGTCATGCTGAACGGAGTGAAGCATCTTCTTCGCCCAGTGCATAGATACATCCTTCGTACCTCAGGATGACAAACTTTTTATATCAACATACCTGTATTCTTTATAGATTTGATCATGCGCCAGTATAATTTTTTTACTTACATCCTTACCAATTACAGTAAAAAGGTATTGTACACCGGTGTTACTAATGACTTGAATCAACGTTTGTATGAACATTATTTTGGTATTGATCAAAAAGAAAGTTTTACATCAAAATATAAATGCTATTATTTAGTCTGGTTCGAAAGGCATCAGTATATCGATCACGCGATTGAGCGTGAAAAAGAGATAAAAGGCTGGACAAGGGATAAAAAAGCGAAGCTAATTGAGGAGGAAAACCCAAATTGGAATTTTTTGAATAAGGAGATTATGGTATGGCCGCCTTTATTTATGGGCTCTTCAGAAGAATAAAAAGCACTTATTGTACAGAAGGCATGTTGAAGAAGATCCTTCGTTCCTCAGGATGACAAACTTTTATGCTCGGACAATCCCTTCCCTTTGTCATGCTGAACGAAGTGAAGCATCTTCTTCGCTCGGTGTCCGAATAGATCCTTCGTACCTCAGGATGACAAACTTTTATGGAATGTGCAGGCAGAGCTTACCCCTTATATTTCCGCCCGCCTACATTGACAATAACAACCCACAAGAGTACAATAATGCCAAAGGCTATCATCATGGGGTCGTTGTGGTTGGGCATCAGGGTAGCCGCTACGGCCAATAAAAGACATAGTAGCCCGGTGATCATTAAGCTGCCGCCTATCCAGTTGGCCAGGCCGTCTTTATCTTTGCATGTCCTCTCGTCATAGCCGGCAATGATCCCAACCTGTTTTTTGTATTTAATGAGGTACGCCAAAAATATGAGCAATATGGCTGCACAAGCCTCAATAATTCCCAATACCACACATCCCGTTTGCATCATACGTTAAATGCTTATTGAGCTTTTAAACTATCGGCCTTAGCTTTTGCTTTCTTCTTGAAAAAGCCGCGCAGCAGGAAATTGTGCTGTACCGCTTCCAGGTCGTCATTAAGTTTAACGGAGCTTTGTTGCAGGTAGTTTAGGGTAGTTTGTACCTGCGCGGCACCTTTAGGGTCATTCAGCAATACACCAATAGCGTTATCGGTAGTGTTCAGTTTATTGCTGGCCTTGGTGAGGTTATCTGTAAGTGTGGAGGCATTAGCAGCTGCTTTTTGCAGTTGACCAACCGACTGGCTTATTTTGTTAAAAGTAGCGGTGTCGGTGAGTAGTTTATCGGCAAAGCCACCCTTGGTATTCATTTTAGCGCTGAAACTGTTGAGCTGCACGGCCATGGTTGCAGCGCTTTGTGTGGCAGCCTGCAAATTACGCATGGCGGCACGCAGTTGCATGGCCATGGTGCTATCGGCCATTAAGGCGCCAACGGTGCCTTTGCCTTCCAGTATTTTATGACTCAGGACTTTAAAATCGGTGGTAATGGCCAGCAGGTTCTGGTTATTGTCTTGCAGGGTTTTGAGCATATCATCGGTGGATAGCATTTTTTCGGCCTGCAGCACATCGCCGTCCTGAATTTCAGGAGCTTGTGGGCTGCCTCCGTCAATCACAATGATCTTGTTGCCTATCAATCCATCTGAGCTTACTTTGGCGCCCGCGTTACGGTGTATATATTGTTGGGAGGCCTCATCAATGTTCATAAACACCTGTACCTGTGATGGTCCGATGAATTTAACATTGCTGATGGTACCTACTTTAACCCCGGAAAACCACACGTTATTGCCTTTTTTTAAGCCAGCCACGTCACTAAAAACGGAGCTTATTTTTATGTTTTTTACAAAGCTTTTTTGCTGGCCCCCAAGCGTGAATACCCCCAGTATAAATACGATAAGGCCAAGCGCTAAAAATATGCCTACTGTAATTGCTTTTCTATTTTCTGTTGCATCCATGATAATGGTATAATATCTGTTCTTAGTGAATAAAGTTATAGTCAAAAAATGGTTTAACCCGGCTGTCATCGGTATCAAACACTTCGTCAAAAGTACCGGTACGCTGAAACTGTCCGTCGAGCAGCATGGCAATCCTATCGCCGGTTTGTTTGGCGCAGGTTAAATCATGTGTAATGATGATAGATGAGGTATTGTAACGCTGCTGCACTTCGTTGATCAGATCGTTGATCTCGATACAGGTTATCGGATCAAGCCCGGCTGTGGGCTCATCATACAACATCACCTCCGGGTTCAGGATCAACGTTCGGGCAATACCGATACGCTTGCGCTGACCACCCGAGAGCTCGGAGGGCATCTGGTTAATGGTTTGCGACAGGCCAACGGCATCCAGTACCGTTTCAACCGCGGTATTGATCTCGGCGCGGGTGATGCCCTTGCGATTGCGTACCAGTGGAAACTCCAGGTTTTTGCGTACCGTCATGCTATCATACAAGGCACTGTTCTGGAACGAAAAGCCGATCCTCACCCGCAGGTCCTGCAGTTCTTTTTCAGTTATTTGCTCCATGTTATGGCCCAGTACGGTTATTTCGCCCGCGTCAGGTTTCAGCAGGCCTGAAATGATCTTGATCAATACAGATTTACCCGTACCCGAACGACCAAGCACCACCAGGTTTTCGCCCTGGTAAAGATCAAGGTCGATACCGCGGAGCACGGCATAATCCTGAAAGGACTTTTTAAGTCCCCTGATGCTGATAACCGGGTTGCTATGATCTGCCTGTGTTTGTGTCTTTTTCATATTAACGGAACCAGCTGGTTATCTGCACAATAATAATTTCTTCAATAAATACCAGGAACATGGCCGTAACCACCGCGCCGTTGGCCGCTTTGCCAACACCTTCGGTTCCTTTGGTTGAATTATAGCCCTGGTAGCAACCCACAATACCTATAGTAAAACCAAACACGATTGATTTGATTAACGATGCCACAAAATCAACAAAAGTTAAAGGCTCAAACACCTGCTGTATAAAGGCACTCCAGCTGGTGCCCTCGTTCTGGCTTACGTTTAAATAGCCGCCCAGTATGGCTATTAAGCCGGTATAGGTTGATAGGATAGGGATGGTGAGGGTGGTAGCCAGTACGCGTGTACACACCAAAAACTTAAAAGGTTTGGTGCCCGACACTTCCATCGCGTCAATTTGCTCGGTTACCCGCATAGAGCCCAGCTCGGCGCCAATACTTGAACCTACCTTGCCTGATGCGATAAGCGCGGTTACCAAAGGCGCCAATGCCCGCATAATAGCAATAGATACTAGTGATGGCAGCCATGATTGCGCCCCAAACTCCGATAGCGAAGGGCGTGATTGCTTGGTGAATATCACCCCAACAATAAAGCCGGTTACCGATATGAGCGTAAACGAACGCACACCTACTTCAAAACACTGCCGTACAATTTCTTTAAGTTCAAACGGGGGTACAAATGCCTCCCTGAAAAAACGTAAAATAAACTGGTTGATCTTATACAGGTCGGTAAAAAAGTTGATGAGGCTTTGCTTAAACTTCGAATTCTTTTTAACCGTTGTTGCGCTTTCTGCTGTATCCATTAAATATGATATAGTAGGTATTTGTACAAATTAATTATGGTTACTCTACAATAACTTATGGCAATTGTTTGAACCTATATATAATATGGCAATTTCATGTTTTTGCCTGATAAATTCGAATTCATTATACAATTAATAAGCCAAATTAAAAGTCATGAGCCCGCACTCCTGTAAGTTAAGGAGGCGGAATTTAATAACATATTAAATTGAGTTTAAGTTTCTGACCGTTTGGGTAAAAAGTTAAAACCGCAATTGCCTGCAAACCTAACAGTTATAATTTATATTGAATAATTCGCCCGGAAAAATATGGTTGATGGAGTGTAAAATTTCATTGACGTACTTTTATTATCCAGGGGTGACGATGAATGAAGCCTGCCGGACTAGGCTCAAACAAGATTAATAATTCATTAAAAGGCTTCATCCAAACAGGGATGTCATGGTGAGCTCCGTCGAACCATGGTGGGCCGGCCTCTGCGCTCAACCCTTCGACGGAGCTCAAGGTGACACCCCTCTTTTTAGGATACTGATTCGCTATACTTTTTAAACCTTGCTAAAACCGTGTTAAAATTTGTTAAAAAGTGTTAAAATGAGGGATTTTGTGCCAGGATTTAAGCTTTTACAGGCTGTTTTGCCCTCATTTTATGTTAAAAAGTGTTAAAATAAAGCTTTAAAAAGTGTCATTTGAGGCAAGAAGGTAAGATTTTTGATTAGGATAAACTAAATATATACTATATTTATGTTAAATTCGTATTAAAACCAAAGCCAATTTTTATATACCCAATTGCGATGATCAATAACGTAATGCGCGAAATAACGCCGCTAACTCCGAGCGACTGTTTTACTATTTTTTCGAGGGTTAAGAAGAAGTTCGATTTCCCGCTTCATTATCATGACGAGTATGAACTAAACCTGATTGTTAATGCCAAAGGCGCCCGGCGGGTAGTGGGCGGTAATATTGAAGTTATTGAGGACCTGGAACTGGCGCTGATCGGTCCGAATTTGTACCATGCCTGGTTTACGCATCAATGCCAGAGCGAGGAGATCACCGAAATTACCATCCAGTTCCATAAGGATCTTTTTGACGAAAAGTTTCTGAAACGCAATCAGTTAAGCTTTTTAAAAAGCATGCTGGAGCGCTCGCAGCGGGGTATCGTGTTTTCGCCCGAAACTATACAGGCGCTCAAAGGCCGTATCATTGGTCTGACTCAAAAGAGTGGGTTTGATTCGGTATTGGAGCTGATGTCTGTTCTGCATGATCTTTCCATATCGCGCAATATGCGCACCGTATCAGACGCCAGCTTTAGCAACGAAAAGCTCTATTACAACAGCCGCCGTATTGAAAAGGTATTTGAACATATGAACCTCAATTATCACAAGCAAGTAACCCTGGCCGAAGTAGCTAAAATAGCCAATATGCCCGAAGCGTCGTTTAGCAGGTTTATCAAAAAACGCACCGGTAAAACCTTCATAGACAGCCTTAACGAGATCAGACTAGGCCACGCCTCCCGCATGCTTATCGACAGTACCAACACCATAGCCGAGATCGCGTATAAATGTGGCTTCAACAATATCTCGAATTTTAATCGTATATTTAAGAGAAAGAAGCTCTGCATCCCCAAAGAGTTCCGGGAAACCTACACTGGCAATCGTGTTTTTATTTAGGCTTTTAGCAATCGGGTAAAAATTAGGTTAAAATAGTATTATAAATTAATCCTGAATAAGACTATTTTTGATAACCAGTTTAATAGACATCCATTTTATACTTTTTACATTTTTGGGCCAATGAAGCTTCACTTTTTGGATGTTTTCATTATCGTTTTATACCTGCTCAGCACCATATTCATTGGCTTATGGTATCGTAAAAAAGCACGCGAGAATAAAGAAAGCTACATGCTTGGCAGTAAATCGCTACCCTGGTATAAACTGGGTTTAAGCGATGCCTCCGATATGTTTGACATTAGCGGAACCATGTGGATGGTGAGCCTGTGTTTTGTATACGGGATGAAAAGCATCTGGATACCCTGGCTTTGGCCGGTATTTAACCAGGTGTTTTTGATGATGTACCTGTCGCGCTGGTTGCGCAGGTCAAATGCCGCTACTGGCGCCGAATGGCTGGCTACCCGCTTTGGTAAAACCGGTATGGGTGTGGGGAGTTCGCACCTGATCGTGATCGCTTTTGCGCTGCTTAGTTGCTTTGGTTTCTTGGCCTATGGCTTTATCGGGCTGGGCAAATTCATCGAAATATTTGTCCCCTGGGAGTTGGTTAAGGTTTATATACCCTTCCGGGTTGCGCCGCAATATGTGCCGCACGTGTATGGTATTGTGTTCACCTTGTTTGCTATGTTTTACTCTATTTTAGGAGGTATGCACAGCATTGTACTGGGCGATATGATTAAATACGGCATCATGACCGTAGCCTGTATCTGGATAGGTTTTATAGCTGCTCATAAACTCATGGGGCAGCATTTGAACGTACCCAACGGTTGGTACAGCCCCTTTTTTGGCAAGCAGTTAGGTTTAAGCTGGTCGGGTATTATTACGGAGGTTAATCAAAAGATAAAGGATGATGGCTATTCGCTGTTCGGGTTGTTTTTTATGATGATGACCTTTAAAGGTTTCTTTGCCGCGCTTGCCGGACCCGCACCCAATTATGACATGCAAAAGATCCTGTCAACCCGCTCGCCCGAGGAGGCCAGTAAAATGAGCGGCTTTGTAAATATCATCCTGTTGCCCATCCGTTACACGCTTATTGTGAGCCTTACCGTGTTGGGTTTGCTGTATTATCATGAAATGAACCTGAAGGATGCTACCGGTGCTATCGACTTTGAACGGATTTTGCCCGCGGTGATCAATAATTTTTTACCTGTTGGCCTGGTGGGTTTACTGCTGGCTGGTTTGCTGGGTGCTTTTATGAGCACATTTAGTGGTACCATGAACGCGGCGCAGGCTTACATCGTTAATGATATTTATCTCAAATATGTAAATCCAACAGCATCAAATAAAAAGATCATCACCATGAATTATTTGGTAGGCATAGTTGTGGTAGCAATAGGTGTAATACTGGGATTTTTTATAAAAGACGTAAATAGTGCCCTGCAATGGATCGTATCGGCCCTTTATGGCGGCTATGTGGTATCCAATGTTTTAAAATGGCATTGGTGGCGTTTTAACGCCAATGGCTTTTTTTATGGGATGCTGGCCGGGATGTTATCCTCAATGATATTTTCTGTTTTGATACCATCCAACGAACTATTATACTGGTTCCCGCTGCTGTTCCTGCTATCATTGGCGGGTTCAATTATTGGTTCGTACGCTACGGAACCTACTGATATGGCCGTGCTAAAATCATTTTACAGCACGGTACGTCCCTGGGGATTTTGGGAGCCCGTAAAACAATTGGTGATGGCAGATGATGCCGCGTTTATACCTAACAAGAACTTTAAACTGAATATGCTCAACGTGGTGATAGGCACTATAGCGCAACTGTGCCTTACCATTTTACCCATGTACCTCATACTACATCAGAAACTGCCTTTGCTGGTAACTATAGCCTTACTGGCAGTGATCGTATTGATATTGAAAAAAACATGGTGGAATAAATTAAAAGATTATTGAATATCAGCGCCTAAGTCTATCTATATGAAACAGGAATTTGAGTACCGTTTAACCCGGTTACAGGAAGAACAGCAACAACTGATAGCCAGGCCAAATGAAATAGCCGGGACCGGTAACGGCATATTTAATCGCTATAAATATCCGGTGCTTACAGCGGCACATATCCCGCTTAACTGGCGCTACGATCTGGATGCCAAAACCAACCCTTATTTAATGGAACGGTTTGGTATCAACGCGGTTTTTAATGCTGGAGCTATCAAATTTAATGGCAGGTACCTGGTAGTGGCCCGGGTAGAAGGAACTGATCGCAAATCGTTTTTCGCTGTTGCCGAAAGTGCCGATGGTGTCAAAAATTTTACTTTTTGGGATTATCCCATACATCTGCCAGAAACACATGAGCCCGATACCAATGTGTATGATATGCGCCTCACCCGTCATCAGGATGGCTGGATCTATGGCTTGTTTTGTACCGAAAGGCGCGACCCTGCCGCGTCGGCGCATGATCAGTCGATGGCGATAGCGGCTTGTGGTATAGCGCGCACCAAAGATATGGTAACCTGGGAACGGTTGCCCGATCTTAAAACCAATTCACCCCAACAACGCAACGTGGTATTACATCCAGAATTTGTTGATGGTAAATATGCCTTATATACCCGCCCACAGGATGGTTTTATCAGTGCTGGTACTGGTGGTGGCATAGGTTTTGGTTTGTGTGATACCATGGAGCATGCCTCTGTTGATCACGAAGCTATCATCGATAATAAAAGCTACCACACGGTTTACGAAGCCAAGAATGGCCAGGGGCCAGCGCCGCTTAAAACCAAAAAAGGATGGTTGCACCTGGCACATGGGGTGCGCAATACCGCTGCGGGACTACGTTATGTATTGTACATGTTTATGACCGATCTGAAAGAGCTTACCAACGTGATACACAAGCCCGGTGGTTATTTTTTAGCTCCGGAAGGGGAGGAGCGCGTGGGAGATGTTTCCAACGTAGTATTTTGCAACGGTTGGATAGCCGATGAGGATGGTACAGTTTATATTTACTACGCATCGTCAGATACACGAATGCATGTGGCCACTACTACTTTGGAGAAGTTATTAGATTATGTGACCAATACCCCTGCAGATGGCCTAAGATCTTCAACCTCGGTTGATACTGTTTATGGTATTATCAACAGTAATAAAAATGCACTTACAGCAAAGTAAAGGGATATTGTATCGGTGGATGAGCACAACTTCATAAAAAACACGTCATTGCGAGGTACGAAGCAATCCCCGATAAGCAGAGCCACTCTGTATAGTTTAGAGATTGCTTCGTACCTCGCAATGACGTGGGATGAGAAAGAAATGAGTCGACTATAAACCCTGCAATTATACAAATGCTCTTAAAAAAATGATCAGTCACAAAAGTACTCAACCGCAATTGCTTAAGTATAAAAATGAGCTGAACACCGAGTTAAGTAACATTCTGAATTATTGGCTTAAAAATACACACGATGAAGTGAACGGTGGCTTTTGGGGCAAAATTGATCAAAATAACCAGGTGATTCCAGGAGCGGCAAAAGGCTCGGTATTGAATGCCCGTATTTTGTGGAGCTTTTCGGCAGCCTATAACCATCGACCCGATGATGCGGTTTTGCAAATGGCTCACCGGGCTTATGAATACATAACCACCCATTTTGTCGATCCGAAATTCGGCGGAGTATATTGGTCGGTTGATGAAAAGGGCAATCAATTGGATCCCAAAAAACAGGTTTATGCCAACGCGTTTGCCATATACGGATTCAGTGAGTATTACCTGGCTTCAGGAATAGAGGCAGCTAAACGTCAGGCTATTGAACTATACCGGCTATTGGTTGATAAAAGCTATGATCAGGACAAAACCGGATATCTGGAAGCCTTTACACGAGATTGGCAGCCTATTGATGATCTGCGCCTGAGCTCTAAGGATGCCAATGAAAAAAAGACCATGAATACGCATCTTCATGTGCTGGAGGCTTATGCCAACCTGTACCGGATTTGGCCCGATGATGGGTTGAAAAAACAGATAGAAACCCTGATAGATAATTTCCTGGAACATTTTATTGACCCGGATACCCATCATCTTATCCTGTTTTTTGATGAGGACTGGAATCGAAAGTCTGACACGGTATCCTATGGGCACGATATTGAAGCCAGCTGGTTATTGCTGGAAGCTGCCGAAGTGATCGGTGATCAGATCCGTGGCAAGCAGCTAAAAAATATCTGCCTGCAAATTGCCGATGCCACATCAGAAGGGTTGGACACTGATGGCGGCTTAGGGTACGAGTACGAACCCGCAGCCTGGCACCTTATTAATGAAAAACACTGGTGGGTACAGGTCGAAGCTATGATTGGCTTTTTTAATGCCTGGCAAATAAGCGGCAATCCTAAATATCTTAACTTTTCTATGGATAACTGGAATTTTGTTAAGGATAAGATACTGGATAAGCAGAACGGTGAATGGCTTTGGGGAATAGCTACCGATGGCAGCGTTATGCCCGGACAGGATAAAGCCGGGTTATGGAAGTGTCCCTATCACAACAGTCGCGCTTGTATAGAAATTATTAAGCGAATAGGTTAGTCACAAGAATTTTAATAATATTAATTTAGTCGCTTGCCCGATCAGTTAACATATGCATGTAGTTTTGAGGTATATAAGCATTACGGCTTTATTTTTATTGTTTTATAATTTGTTTGCCAGCGCGCAATTATATAGCCCGAGTGATAAAAGAGTCACTGCCGAAACCAGCGCCCTCTTTTTCAGTATGCAGCGCCTGCTGGGTGTGGGGATCATGTTCGGTCATCATGACGATACAGCCTATGGTGTTAACTGGAAGTTTGAGCCCAATGGTTCAGATGTAAAAAGTGTTACGGGATCCTATCCGGCTGTGTATGGTTGGGATCTGGCTAAAATTGAGCACGATAGTATCAGTGATATTAACGGTATCTCTTTTAAACTGCAAAAGCAACTGGTAAAGGAGGCCTATGAACGTGGGGGTATCAATACATTCTGTTGGCACATGGATAACCCGACCAATGGCAAAACGGCCTGGGATACTACCCAACATACCATTAAAGATCTGGTCCCGGGTGGAGCATACCATGATGTTTATGTTTCCTGGCTGGATAAATCGGCGGCTTACCTGGCCGATTTGAAAGGCTCAGGAGGCGAAGCCATCCCTATCCTGTTCAGACCTTTTCATGAGCTTACCGGCAATTGGTTTTGGTGGGGCAAAAACACCAGTTCGCCCGATGAGTTTAAAACCTTATGGCGTTTTACTATGGATTATCTGCGTAAAAAGAAAAAATTGCATAACCTGCTCATCGTATATTCAACGGCCGATTTTGACTCGGAAGAAGAGTTCCTGGAGCGTTACCCCGGCGATGACTATGTCGATTTTGTTGGCTTTGATAATTACTGCTATATAAATATTGCCGACTACCAAACCAAATTGGATAAACGTCTTACTATATTAGAGGCCATAGCGGCTAAACATCATAAAGTAGCCTGCTTACCAGAGACCGGCTATGAGCAAATACCACAAGCCGACTGGTGGACAAAAGTTTTACTGCCCACATTAGCAAAACATAGGCTATCCTACGTATTGGCCTGGCGAAATGGTGCTTCCAGTCATTATTTTGTGCCCTATCCCGGACAGGCAAGCGCTGATGATTTTGTGAAATTTTATAATAGCTCGCAAGTGATATTCCAGAACAGGCTTACACCGCTGAGCGTGTATGGCAAGCCGAATGGAGGGGAGTAGTTGGTTGTTTTTTTTTATTCCCTCCCCACGGGAGGGGGGCGGCTGTCAGTGCGATGGAAGGGAGGGGTTTATTGAACTATTTATAGTCGACTCACCCGGTTATCTACGCCTTCCTCAGCACCAGTACCCCAAGCACACCAGACAATAGGGAAGCTAACAAGATACCATATTTAGCCTGATCAACCATCTCCGGATGGGAAAAGGCAAGTCCCGATATAAACAACGACATGGTAAAGCCCACGCCTGCCAGCAGGGCTACACCAACAATTTGTTTCCAGGTAGATTTGGCCGGCAGTTGGGCACCAAGTTTTACCATGAGCCAGGTGGCCAGCAGCACGCCAATAAACTTACCAGCCAGTAAGCCAATGGTTACCCCCAGGCTCACCGGGTTAGCCAGCGACGAAAAAAAGTTAGCACCAATCACGATACCCGCGTTGGCCAAAGCAAAAAGTGGCATTACCACAAACGCCACCCATGGATGCAGCATAAACTCCACTTTTTGCAGCGGCGTTTCGGCATCCATACTTAACTCTTTTATTTTTTCGATAGTGTCATGCTGCTCGGGTGTGGTTAAAGTACTGTTATTGGGGATGGCCTTTTCAAAATCGAGCAAAAGCTGACGAAGGTTATCGGCATAGCTTTTTTCGTTGATACGGGTACGGGCCGGAATAGTGAAGGCCACCAATACACCGGCTATGGTAGCATGTACGCCCGAAAGTAAAAAGGCTACCCAAACACCAAAACCGATCACCAGGTAAAAAGTAATGTTCCGGATGCCCATTTTATTACCGATAAGCAGGATCACTAATAACCAAACTCCAATAGTTAAAGGCATTAAGGCGATGTGCGAGCTGTAAAATATAGCGATCACCAACACCGCACCAAGGTCGTCGGCAACGGCCAGGGCCGATAGGAATACTTTTACCGATGATGGGATATGTTTACCAGCGATAGAAAGCAAAGCCAGTGCGAAGGCGATGTCGGTAGCCATGGGGATACCCCAGCCATGTTCAGACGCGGTACCTTTATTAATGAAAAAGTAAATAAGAGCCGGTACCAGCATACCACCCAAAGCGGCAACCATGGGTAAGGATGCTTTTTTGATGGAGGATAGCTCGCCAGCCATAAACTCCCGCTTTAACTCCAGGCCTATCACAAAAAAGAATATGGCCATCAGTCCGTCATTGATCCACAGGTGCAGGGAATGATCAAGTACATGACCGCCAAAACCTAAGGAAAATTTAAGATCCCACAGGTAATGATAAAAATGCTCCAGCGGCGAATTGACCCATATAATGGCCACTACCACGCTGATAAAAAGCACAATACCACTGGTATGTTCCTGGTGGATGAACTTGTTTACCGGCGCGGTGATTTTTTCAATTGGGGTTTTTTGCCTCATCGCTCCTAAATTAAGAAATTAAAAGTTTTGTATTCCGAATTTCGGCAGGTGGTGATCTGAACCGGGAATAATCAGATCTTGGCTTTGGTAGATACCACTACAACGGATACACCCATGCAGGCTATCAGGATAAAGGAGGCTCTTAAAGTAGCTAAGCCTGCTATAAAACCAATTATTGGGGGGCCTACCAAAAAGCCCAGGAAGCCTATGGTTGATACCGCTGCCAGAGCAACGCCCGGCTGCATGGTTTTTGACTTACCGGCTGCACTGAAAACCATAGGTACAACGGATGATACGCCAACACCCACCAGTAAAAAACCTGCTATGGCTGTGTATATATAAGGAAATACCACCGCGAAAAGCAAGCCAGTAGCTGTTAATGTACCGCTTACCTGCAAGGTACGTTTTAAGCCATAACGATGCGCGAATTTATCGGCAAAGAACCGGCCTGCAGCCATGGTAAGCATGAAAGCGGTAAAGCCCACGCCTACAAGAGCCGTTGGTGCAAGTACTACTTTTTTAAAGTAAATAACGCTCCAATCAAACATGGCGCCTTCACATATCATGGAGCAAAAGGCAATAACGCCCAGCTTGATCAGCGAACTATCGGGCATCACGAAAACCGGACCCGCATTAGCCACTTTATCATCTTTAAGGTAGCGTGCAGCTATAATTACACCGATCATGATCACTATCATCATCAATAAAAAATGTAGATAAGGCGTCACATGATTGGCGATCATAAATGTACCAACGCCCGCGCCTACAAATCCAGCCAGGCTCCATAAACCATGAAATGAAGCCAGGATGGGGCGTTGATATAATTCTTCGGCTGCTACGGCCTGGGTGTTCACAGAAATATTTACCGCATTGCTGCTGAACCCGAAGCATATGAGGCAGATGATCAACTGGAAAGGGTTTTGTGCCAGGCCCAGTGTAACCAAAGCCACAGAATACACCAACAAAGCACCGATAAGCAGTTTTCGGCTACCGATCTTGGTGATGATCCAACCAGAAAAAGGGAGCGAGCACATTAAACCTACCGGGAGCGAAAATAATACCGCCCCTAATGCCGCGTCAGAAAGACCCATGTCTTGCTGTACTGTAGCAATACGCGATGCCCAGCTCGAAAAACTCAATCCAGCCATAAAAAACATGGCTCCAACAGCAATGCGGAGTGCTTTTTTTGATACAGAAGTTGGTATAGCCGGCGCGTCGATCATTTATATTTATGTAAGTGTATTTAGTACACTAAGATTCCTATATACAAAGGTATAACAAATATGTTACAACTTGAATAGGCTAAATCGTTTTTTGATTTACCTGATACATAAATATTTACCTGCGGCATCAAATTATCCGCAATCGCCATCGGGTGAGCATGATTCACCTTCAATAATGGTCAATGAGAGTTTCTTGTTTTCCTGTTGCCATTCAGTAAATGATTTTTCGATAGTTTCCAGGAATACCGGTACAGCCTGTGCACCTGATACGCCGTATTTATTGTTCATCACAAAAAATGGAACGCCGCGGATACCTAATTGCTGCGCCTGGGCAATATCGTATTTTACCTCATCGGCATAAACATCACTTTCCAATACCTGTTTAACTTCGGCGGCATCTAAACCAATGCCGGTTCCCAACTTAATAAGGGTGTCTTTATCGTCCATGTTCAGGCCTTCGGTAAAATAAGCTTTAAACAGGGCTTCTTCAGCGGCATCGCCTAAACCGTGCTTTTTAGCAAGATGCGTAAAACGGTGCGCATTGAAACTATTGGCTACTACGGCGCGGTCCATATTATAGGTTAATCCTACCTCTGCGGCCATTTGGGTTACATGATCGTTCAGTTGGGCAGCATAATCCAGTGTCCAGCCTTTTGCATCGGCCAGGTACTGGTTAATATTGATGGACGGGTCGGTTTTGATATCCGGGTTAAGCTGAAAGCTTTTCCACTCAATTTCTACCTGCTCCTGGTGCCCTGATTGTTGCAGCGCATCTTCAAACCTGCGTTTGCCAATGTAGCAAAACGGGCACATCACATCAGACCATATCTCTATTTTCATATTCTCTCTTTCTTTAGAAAGTGCAAAGTTAGCATACACACATCACCCGGTAGTAAAAGCAAAGTAAAATTTGTAATACCATGGAATAATGTATCCTTTAATATTTGCCGGATTGCCGAAAAAACGATTGTTTTGCTGCCACATTTACAACACATTACTTATTTATGAAAAATACCCCTATCTATCTCTTAATGGCTGTGATTTGTTGCAGCTTTACGGTTTCTGCACAGCAAAAGGCGAAGCCTGATAATACTAATAATTTATTCAGCGCTGGTTTAGCTTCGGCGTTTATTGGAGGTTTGTATGATTCGTATTATCCTTACAAACAATTGAAACAACACGGCAATTTTGGTTTAGGCGCCCCGGCCCGGCTCGATGGTGAATTACTTATTTTTAAAGGACATCTTTATCAAACACAGGCCACCGGCAAAACCACCGAAATACCCGACACCGGCAAAACCCCTTATGCGGTAGTGTGCTTTTTTAATGCTGCGAAAGTGTATAAGCATAACGGAACATTAAACAAAGCCGCGTTTTACAGTTATTTGGATAGTTTGCTGACCAACCAGAATGGTATTTATGCCATCCACATCAGTGGTAAATTTAAGCTGGTAAAAACAAGGGCATTCCCGCCGGTTGAAAAGCCGTATTTGCCACTGGCTTCGATGCTGGACAGGCAACACTTTTTTGACCATGCGAATATGAACGGCGACCTGATCGGTTTCCGGATCCCCAAGTTTATGGAAGGCCCGCATATTGCCGGTTATCACTTTCACTTTTTGTCGACTGATAAAGCATTCGGTGGGCATGTGGTTGATCTGATAGCCGAAGATATTACGGTTGAAATTGACCCACTAAGTAGCTTTACCCTGGATGTGCCGCAAACCTCCGATTTTGATCATTTCGATTTTGCGAAGGATCGTAAAGAAGAGATCAAAAGCGTAGAGAACGGCAAAAAGCAGTAGTACCTGTTTAATGGACAGGCTTTTGGCTAAAAATAATTATGGTGATGGCTATTCTTTATAAAAGTAATTTTTAATAAATTCGGAATAATTATAAACCCGATTATTAGAAACTTACTGACCGGCGCAAGCCGGTGCCCTAAAATTGATATGCCATACATACCTTTGCCATCGCCAAATCGCTATGCTGCCTTAAATCCCGAAGTGTAATGAAGCATAAGAACAGATCGCGGATATTTTGGCTTGGTATCATCTTATTGATCGTACCAGGGCTGGTACATGCTTACCTGCTGATGCCTTTCCCGGGAAGCCAGGATCTGAATGCTATTACTATATGTTATTATCTCGAAAAAATTGTAAACCCTTTGCGTGTTATAGGTGCTTTACTGATTGTTTGGTATCTGGTTAAATATTACGCGAAAAACACGGTAAGAGGTAAAATTGTAAAAATAGTACTACTACTGCTTTGTTTAGGCAGCTTTTACTTTACAGATATCGCCTACAAGGCCGAAACCATGTTTAAGGAAACTGATGCTATAAAATTTGCTAACGGTCTTACCAACAAAGTACCTCTCAACTATGTGATCATAGGGGTTGTGAATAATGGCGTGGCCAAAGCTTATCCGGTAGTTTACCTGGGCTATCACCATAAAGTACAGGATCAGGTTGGGCAACAACCTGTTTTGGTAACCTATTGTACCATGTGTCGTACCGGTAGGGTATACAATCCGGTTATTAACGGTGCCCGGCAAAATTTCAGGCTGGTAGGGGCGAGGCATTATAATGCCATTATTGAGGACGAAAGTACCAAAACCTGGTGGTACCAGGCTACAGGTAATGCTGCAGTGGGTGAATTGAAAGGCCATCAGTTACAGGAATTGCCTTACGAGCAATCAACCCTGGGCGCATGGCTGCAAAAGCATCCAACCTCATTGATCATGCAGCCTGATAAATTGTATGCCTCCGATTACGCCGATCTGAAAAATTACGACCGCATACAAGCTATTGATCGCGATAGCACCCTTAAAAATAAAGATTCCCTGATCCGTAAAAGCTGGGTGGTGGGTGTAATTATCAACGGGAAAGCCAGGGCATATGATTGGAGGCGTTTAAATAATAAACACTTGCTTAATGACGAGTTTGACCACCACTCGTTGCTATTGGGTATTGAGCATGATAGTCTTACTTACCATGCCTGGAATACTGTCGTAAATGGCAAAACCCTGCATTTTAACCTGGGCAATGATGGTCTGCTGACCGACCTGGAAACGGCTTCTGTTTGGGATTGGGATGGCTTGTGTATCTTCGGGACTCAAAAAGGGCAGCGTCTTGCTAAAGTACAGGCTTACCAGGAATACTGGCGCTCCTGGAAACATTTTCACCCGGCCACTACTTTCTGGAAAGGTGGCGAAATGGAAGAACCAATGGCTGGTATTTATTAAGCTTATCCTTCAATAACTGCCACAATTTTACCAATGTCGGTATCGCTCATCAGTTCTTCTTCGGGCATGTTGGGGTAGTATTTGTTCAGGATCTTTTTAATGAGGAGGTAGCTTTCTATAGATTGAATAGGAGGATTGGCCAACTCATTGATGATAGAACCTACCATCTTGATCTTTTTAGCCTCGTACTGGTTCAGCACGAAATCTGAGGTCTTTTTTTTGCGACTGGCAACAATCAATTCATCAAGTTTCTTGATGTCTTCAACCAAGTCCATCAGCTTTAATACTTCCACCTTTTTCATCGGGTCAAAATTAAACAATTATTTGTGCCGCTAAATAACATTCAGTTAATATGTAAAAATAAAGGGCAAAACATTTTTTAACCAAGGGTTTTAGCTTAACTTTTATATGGTTTAAATGGTGATTCTGGTTAAATAATTACTTTTTATCTACCTTTAAAAAGTATATTGTTCAATTGATATTGAAACATATTTATGCCTGTAAGCCAAGTCTCTAAACCAATCCCCACACGTCTGCTCTCCCTTGATCTTCTTCGCGGCTTTATTATGGTATTGCTTGCCATAGAGTCAACAGGGATATATGATTATTTGTACGAGCATACACACGGGCGCTTCATAGAGCAATTTACGCATCATCCATGGCATGGACTTCATTTTTGGGACCTGGTACAGCCCGTTTTTATGTTTATAGCTGGAGTGGCTATGGCGTTTTCGTTAAATAAACAATGGAGTAATGGCGTTACATGGAACCAAACATTTAAAAAAAATTTGATCCGCTGCGGCTGGCTGTTCTTTTGGGGTGTGCTGGATTATGCTGTTCGTCCGAAAGGCTTATCTTTTGAACTGTGGGACGTATTAACCCAGCTTTCATTTACTACGTTAATAGCTTTCCTGATCATAAGATGGAACCCACTGGCACAAATTGGCGTATGCATCGGTTTGCTGTTACTTACCGAAGCACTCTACCGGTTTATCCACATACCTGGTTTCGACCAGCCATTTACCGATCAGCATAATTTTGGTAATTATATCGATCTGCTACTCATGAATAAGATCAATAGTGGTGGCTGGGTAGCTATAAACTGTATCCCAACCGCTGTACATACCATTGCAGGGGCACTGGTGGGTAAGCTGCTGTTAAACGGTAATCATAAATTAAGGCAACTCCTGCTTTGGGGGCTCGCCTGCCTTGTAATTGGTTATGGCCTTGACGCATTGAGCATAACTCCCATAATTAAGCGCATAGCAACAACTTCATTTACAATTACCTCGTTAGGCTGGTGCCTGTGGTTTTTAGCCATCTGTTACTGGTGGGTTGATGTATTGGGGCATCGTAAATACCTAACCTTTTTTACTATTGTTAGTATGAACTCCATTTTTATTTACCTGTTTTTTGAAATTGTTGGCGGCCGCTGGTTCAATGGCTATATAAGCAGTATCAGTAATGGTGTTTTAAGCTGGCTCAACGCCGGTGAATTACTTAAAGTGATTGTGGCTGCTATTTGCATTTTTGGACTGGAATGGCTGCTCTGCTACTTTCTTTATAAGAAAAAGATATTTTTCAAATTGTAGTTAAACAAGCTGTGTGTTTTGTTAGGCTGACAGCGATTTTTATCTTAACTTTTGTATGGTTTAAATAATATGTACTTAACTGATTTTTAACAAAAAACACATTATCTTAGGTAAATAAAAAATACGTTATGAAAAGAAAGTTTTTTACTACCGCGATGTTGGTAGGTTGCTTTATGGTTTGCCTTGCAGCCATTGCTGATTTGAATGGAAAATGGTCAGGAAAATTAGTTTTGGGTGATGGTTCCGAATACCCATTACTATACAATTTTAAAGTTGATGGCGACAAATTAACCGGAACAGCTTTAACACCAGATGGCGATGTACAAATAGCTAACGGTAAAACAGATGGTACTACTTTTTCATTCAGTGTTACTACCGGCGGCATGGATATTCCGCATACTGGAAAATTCTACGGTGATTCAACAGGTATCGACCTGGAGATCAATGGCGCAAAAGTACACTCCGTGTTAAAAAGACCCGAAGAAAAGAAATAAATCACATTCCAAACTCTGGAATAACAGAGCCTTAAAGTATTTTCATACTTAAACCTCACTATCAAAACCTTACTAATAAGTAAGGTTTTTTTATTTGGTTAAACTATTTAACCAAAAGTTTGTATATCCATAGCAGGAAGAACATAATGCTGCCTGCAACGCCCCCATGAAAAAAAAGATAGTTGTAACGGCGATGTTATTGGTATGTTTTGTGATCTGTTTTGCCGCGGTGATGAATATTAACGGAAAATGGACAGGCACACTAAAGTTGCCTAACAATACCACATTTATATTAAACTACACCTTTAAAGTTGATAGTGATAAGCTTACCGGTACAGCACATATGCCCGAAGGAGATGTGCAAATTACCGATGGTATGATCAACGGCAGCGATTTCTCCTTCAATGTACCAGTGCCCGATGGCAATGCTCCGCATACTGGCAAAATTTACCCGGATTCTATCCAGATGCATATTGTTTATAAAGGAGAGCATCTGAGCACGGTGCTCAAACGGGCTAATTAAACTAAGCGAGCGTACCTGAGTTTGGGAGTAGCCTTTGTAATTGAAATGGTTGTTTTGGCTAAAGCCAGCAAATGTTTCCATTATCCGTCCCATAAATGGGACGGCAATGAATAGATGATTTACCTTTCATTGCCGTTGGTTTTAACCAACGGATCTCAAATGGGAGGCTATTGGCTTTAGCCCAAAACGTTATTAAATATGTCTGAGTCTTACCCAATTAAAACTTATTTTTTATTGGGCATTGCTTATTAAACGTACAGCTACTACCTTTGCGGCAACATGCTGCAACGTTTTACAGCCTATTTACTCATCGTTTCGCTGATCACGGTTAATTTCTCGCGGTTCTTTATTTACGCGGGTTTTGAACTGAACAGGAACTACATTGCCACCAAGCTTTGCGAAAACCGGAATAAACCCTGGTTGCATTGCGATGGTAAATGTTATTTCGCGAAAAAGATAAAACAGGCAGAGGAAAAGCAGGCCAGCGATGAAAGGCAATCGCAAAAGAGCCTCTTTCAGGAAGTTTATGTAGCCAGTTCAACGGTTATTAAATTTCACTCCAGCTTGTTGCAAGTTATTGTGACCCCTTATGATTGCACCCTTCCGGTTAAACCAGACGGTGCCATCTTCCAGCCTCCGCAGTTAGGATAATTCCCATTTTATTTTCCCGGATCTTTTTGATTGATGGCTTTGCTATGCGCTTTCGCGTGTGGTATTGTCTGAATCAGAATTGACAGAATTTTAGGATTAGCAAAATAAGTTTGAAACTTATGCGTGTGCTTTTGCATACCAATTGTTTCGCTACATTTTATCTGAACCAGAATCCTGTTAATTCTAAAATTCTGTAAATTCTGATTCAGACAACATCAATTCACCCCCGGGAAACTCATCATTCTATACTAAATTTTATACCGGGGCTTCGGCTCCTGATTGTTTATTCATGAAAAAATATCTAAGTCTATTTATACTTTTTATATCAATTTATACCCGGTCATACGGCCAAACTACTTTACAAGGAACCATTACAGATGCCAATACGCATGAAGCACTGGTGGGCGCATCCATATGTAAAGCCGATGCCACAACAGGCGTAAAGCTGGCAACAACCAACGCAAAAGGTCATTTTACCATTAATGCGCAGGGCGTTACCAAACTTAAGTTTGCCATGGTAGGTTATAATGCACGCATGGTAGATGTGACCACGTTAAAAGGGCATGATCTGGACATCGCCCTGGAACCATCTACCGTAGATCTGCAGCCCGTGGTGGTAACCGCCAGCAGGGAAGGGCAGGCCCGTCAGGATGCGCCTATCGCCATCAGCAAGATAAATTCTACCCAAATAAAAGATGCCAAAGCCACCGCCTTATATCAGCTATTGAACAAGGTTGCCGGTGTGTATATGGTGAACCTGGGCAACGAGCAGCACACCATGGCTATCCGTCAACCTATTACCTATAACGCGTTGTATTTGTACATGGAAGATGGTTTGCCGATCCGTCCTACGGGGATCTTTAACCATAATTCCCTGTATGAGATCAATATGTCGGGGGTTAAGGATATCGAGGTGATCAAGGGTCCGGCTTCATCGCTTTATGGCAGTAACTCCATTGGTGGTGCGGTTAACTTTATTACCCAGGGGCCGCCTACAGGTTACGCCGGCAATGTTTCTGTTCAGGGCGATAATTACCACTACCGCCGGGTTGATGCCGATGGTGGTTTTAGTCAGGGTAAATTTGGTTTGTATGTGGGTGGTTATGTAGCTCACCAGAAAAACAGCTGGCAGGATTACTCCGACTTCGACAAGTACTCGGTTAATTTTAAAACCACGTATGATTTTAATGCCACAACTCGCTTAACCACGGCTGCTGCTTATAATTACCTCGACACCCAAACACCGGGTAGTTTGGATAGCACCCGTTTTTACAGCCGTAAGTATAGCGCCAATCAGCGTTTCACTTATCGTAGAGTCAAAGCTTTCCGGGCAAGCACCCGTCTGGATCATCAGTGGGACGATAAGAACAGCACTTTTGTAACCTTGTTTTTCCGCGATAACTCTACCGCACAGCTGCCCAGCTACTATATCTCCGATGTACGGGACAATACGGGCAAATATGTAAGCTCGAACGGACAGGTGAATGATCAGAAATTCCAGAGCTACGGTTTACTGGCCCAGCACCGTGTGGATATTGATTTTCTGCATTCGCGTTTAATTGGCGGTGTTTATATGGATGATAGTCCGAGCTCGTACTATGCCCAGTATCTGAACATTGATAAAGATGTGCAGAATAACTACTACACCGGCTTTACCAATACGGGCAGGTACATCGATAACTATAACATCAAGCTATTCAATACGGCTGCTTACTTACAGTATGAAATAAAACCGATAGAGGCTCTGCGCATTGTAGGCGGGCTGCGTTACGACCGTGTGCATTATGATTTTACCAACAGCATCCCGGCAGGCCAAACCAAGTATAAGGAACAGGAAACCAATAACTTTAATATTCTAGCACCAAAACTGGGTTTAACTTACGATCTGGGACATAACAAAGGTTTCTATGCCAACTACAGCGTAGGTTTTCAACCACCAGAAACCGGCGATCTGTACAGCTCGCGCCAGTTAACACCATTGAAGCAAGCCACTTTTGATAATTATGAAGTAGGCGGATGGTTTTCGGCGTTCAACAAAAAGCTATACTTTGAATTGAGTTTGTTTGATATGGAAGGGCGTAACGAGATCATTAGTCAGCTGTTGCCCGATAATACTACGCAAAACCAAAACGCGGGCGCAACCCGTCACCGTGGTGTAGAGTATTCCGTAACCGTAGCTCCTGTTAAAGAATTGACCTTCAGGTTTAGCGGCACCAACGCTCGTCATACTTATGTAGAATATAGCGAGGTACGCACCAGCAACGGAACCAGTACGGTGATCAGCTATAATGGTAACCGCATGAATAATGCGCCGGCCTGGATAGCCAACTCCGAGCTTACCTATAAGCCGCAGTATCTGCCAGGTTTCAGGATAGCTACCGAGTGGCAGCACATCAACCAATACTATACCAATCCGGCCAATACCAAAACCTACAGCGGTTACGATATTTATAACCTACGTTTGGGCTATGATATCAAAAGCAGCGTGATCAAAGGGGCGGGCATCTGGTTTAACGTGTTGAACCTAACCAATAAGTTGTATGCCACCACGGTAACCAGCAACCAATACGGCGATACGTATAATGCCGCGCCGCCGCGTACTTACACTTTGGGCATCAGTTACTCTTTTTCAAAATATTGATCATGGCATCATCAGCAATAAAAAGTAGTTTTTATAAATGGCATCGTGTACTGGGCTTAATAGGTCTGGTACCGGTGATCTTTTGGACATTGAGCGGTCTGTCGCACCCTTTTATGTCCAACTGGTTCAGGCCGACTATCGCTAAGGAGGTGTTTAAACCTTTGTCGCAAAGCAAAATGCAGCCGGCTTTATCCCTGCAACAAGTAATGGATAAGAACAACCTGCACGAGCTGCGGAATTTTAATCTCATCCATTTTAACAAAGGCACCTTTTACCAGGTGCTGGGCCGCGATAGTGTTTATCAATACTACTCGACTACCGACGGTATATTGCTGCCCAATGGTGATGTGCAGTATGCCGAATACCTCGCCCGTTTTTTTACACAGGACTCTACATCTACCCTGAAAAGCATCCTGCTGCAAACCACTTTCGACGCGCAATACCAACCCATCAATCATCTGTTGCCCGTTTGGAAAGTTTCCTTTAACCGTCCCGATGGGATGGATGTTTATATTGAAACAGGCCATAACCGCATGGGTACTTTTAATAACAACACCCGCAAAGCATTTTTGTGGGTGTTTGAGCAGTTCCATACCTGGCAGTTCCTGGCCGATATTGCCGGCGATACTTTCCGCAACGCGTTCCTGCTGGCTATTATGTGTGTGATGCTGTTCTCGCTCATAAGTGGGTTAACCATCTACGGTTTGTTCTGGAAAAAGTTTAAAACCATACAGCAAAACCGCAAAGCCAAAGGCATCGAGGATAAACGCTTTGTTCACCGCTTTCACCGGCAGATAGGACTGATCGTATCTTTTGTGATGTTCACTTTTGTAGTAAGCGGGGCCTTTCACCTGGTGGTAAAGCTGTATCATAACGAACCGGTGAAAGCCGATTACGGGCAGATAATAAGCCGCAAGCAATTAAGTATTTCAAATCTTACTTTACCCATTGCCGATAGCACCATCAAACAAACGGGCCTGATAAGTTTTAGCGGCAACACCTTTTACCAGGTGGTCGACAGTAAAAAAGAAGTGCTTTACTTTGACACCCAAACCGGCAAAGAGCGGGAATTGGGTGATGAGGATTACGCCCGTTTTTTAAGCACCTATTACCATACAGAAGCCTCTGGTTTAAAAACATATAAAGGCAGGGTAAAAGTAGATGTGATCAAGCAGTTTAATAACGAATACGGCTTTATCAACAAACGCCTGCCGGTTGCCCGGGTGAGTTACCCCAACGGCGATAACTGGTATATCGAAACCACCTCTTCAAAACTGGCTACCAAAGTTGGCGGTATCGACAGGGCCGAGGGTTTATCCTTCATCTTCCTGCATAAATATTTTGGTATGAGCTGGGCCGGTAAGGATATCCGCGATATAGTGAGTATGTTGGCTGCGCTGGGTGTGCTGGTAGCATCGCTGTTTGGCTTTGCCGCTTTTATAAAAAACAAGTAATCATGAAAAGATCAATCATTATTTTGTGTTTAGCTATATGGTCATTAGGTGCCATCACGGCTTGCAGCAATGGCAATAAAGCCACTAAAAGCCATCAAAAGAAAAGTAAATATACCTGCACCATGCACCCCGACCTGAGTTTTGACAAACCCGGTGTTTGCTCCAAATGCGGTATGGATTTGGTTGAAAGGGACACAACGGAGAAATAACCCCACCCAACCCTCCCCTCGGGGAGGGTTTTAATATATAATAAAGAACCCCCTGTTTCTCAAAGCCCTCCCCCTCGGGGAGGGTTTTAATATATAATAAAGAACCCCCTGTTTCTCAAAGCCCTCCCCCTCGGGGAGGGTTGGGTGGGGTGTTTTACTTCTTCCTCAACAGCGTTGTATGCGCTTTGGTATCACCCACAGCAATATCAACCCCGATAGAATCAGCATAAAATTTACCGGTGTGCGCTATTTCCATGTCGCCCAGTGTTACGGTGAATTTAAAATCATTGCCGGTTATTTTGCCGTCATCAATAGGCAGGTCACCTTTGGGGGTTTTGGCAGTCCCGGTTAATTTATCACCATCAATTTTAAAATCGTAAAGCAGTGGATATACCTCACCGGTTTCAACTTTTAAGGTGCCTGTCCACATGCCCGAAAAATCGGCGATAGCTGCAAAGCTGACTAAAAAGCAGCAAATTAATAAGACGGTCGTTAAAATTGTCCTTTTCATATTGTTGTTTTTCAATACTTAAAGGTAAAATCCCAATTATAACTCATGGTGAACAACAGGTTAAATTTCAATGTATTCCATGCTATATAATTGTTAAAACAATAATTGTTAAGCATACATTTTATGGGTTAATCATGTATCTTAGTCGCTCCTGAATTTTCAAAAAGAGAGAACCGTTTAACCTGTTAAATTACTTTGAATGAGAAAACTATTTTTACTTGCTTTACTTGCCGCGGGCTTTTCAAGCGTCCGTGCGCAGGATTTATCCCTTACCAAGGGATGGAAACTGGCCGTTGGCGATTCGGCGCAATGGGCCTCGCCAACCTATAACGATCAGCATTGGAAGGCTGTTAATGTAGCCCAAAGCTGGGAGCAGGAAGGGCATCCCGGTTATGACGGCTTTGGCTGGTACCGTATTCATGTGGCTATCCCATCGTCATTAAAACAAAATGCATTTTTAAAAGATAGCCTGCGCATTAACCTGGGTAGTGTTGATGACAATGACGAAGTTTACCTGAACGGTAAATTGATCGGCAGGTTCGGTGGGAAAACCGGCGATATTAAAACCGGTGCTTTTTATGGCCCGCGTACGTATACCATCGCGGCAAATAATCCGGCTATTTTGTGGGATAAAGAAAATGTTTTGGCCGTTCGTATTTTTGATACCGGCGGCGATGGTGGCATTTATGGCACCAACTTTAGCATAGGTATGGCCGATGTGATGGATCATGTAACTGTAAATTCCGAAGGCGATTTTGAATATGGCGAGCGCAACAGCCTGAGCAAATCAGTAAAACTACTCACCACTAATCATTATGATTACAAAGGTAAGCTGGCCTTTAAAGTTACCGACCCTGAAAACAACGCCGTTTTATACGAAAAAACAAATGATGCCGCGTTTACAGCGGGCAAGCCATTTACCTATTCGTTTGTAATAGCCCGTTTAGAGAAAAAATCATACACCATTGTTTACACCTTTACCGACGAAAAATCGGGCAAGGAAGTAAGCCATACCGAAACAACACCTTACCTGCTTACCCCATATCCATCGGCTAAACCAAAAATAAATGGTGCCGATGTTTTTGGCGCCCGCCCGGGTAATCCTTTCTTATACCTGATACCGGCAACTGGTCAAAAGCCTTTAACTTATAAAGTACAAGGTTTACCTGATGGCTTAAAGCTGGATGCGGCTACAGGTATTATTACCGGTGTGGTAGCTCAAAAGGGTTCTTATCCTGTAACGTTTACGGTGAGCAACAGACTGGGCAGCAAAACCAAGACCTTCACCATTATTATAGGCGATAAAATTGGTTTGACACCGGCGCTGGGCTGGAACAGCTGGAACGCCTGGGGTTTAAGCGTGGATGATAAAAAAGTACGTATCTCGGCAAAGGCCATGGCCGACAGGTTAAGCGCACATGGTTGGGCCTATATCAATATTGATGACGGCTGGGAGGCTAAACAGCGCCAGGCCGATGGCAAAATAACCGCAAACAGCAAATTTCCGGATATGAAAGGGCTTACCGGCTATGTACACAGCCTGGGTTTGCGTATGGGGATCTATTCGTCGCCAGGGCCACGTACCTGTGGTGATTTTTTGGGTAGTTGGCAGCATGAAGATCAGGACGCACAAACTTATGGCGACTGGGGTATTGATTACCTGAAATATGACTGGTGTTCGTACTCGGAAGTTACTCCCGCAAATCCCGATCTGCCGGCATTGAAAAAACCTTACCAGGTAATGCGTAGCTCTTTGGATAAAATAAACCGCGATATCATGTACAGCCTTTGCCAGTATGGCTGGGGTAAAGTATGGGAATGGGGTGCCGAAATAGGCGGTAACAGCTGGCGCACAACCGGCGATATCCAGGACACCTGGCGCAGTTTATCGTCAATTGGTTTTAACCAGGATAAAGCGGCACCATTTTCACAACCGGGTAATTTTAACGACCCCGATATGCTGGTGGTTGGTAAAGTAGGCTGGGGGCCAAGTCTGCATAATACCCGCCTCACTTATGATGAGCAATACACCCACATCAGCTTGTGGAGCTTGCTATCATCGCCATTATTAATAGGTTGCGATATGGGCCACCTGGACAGGTTCACGCTTAATTTGCTCACTAACGACGAAGTGTTGGCTATTGATCAGGATGCTTTAGGCAAAGGAGCAAATCAGTACCTGAAAAAGGACGATTACCAGGTCTGGGTAAAAGAACTTAAAGACGGCGGTAAAGCGATTGGCTTATTCAATCTGTCGGACAAATACCAAACCATCAGCCTGGATAAAAATGACCCGGCTTTAAAAGGATACGCCAAATTCAGGGATGTATGGCAGCAAAAGTATGTGGTTACCACCGGTAAAGATTTCAGCGCCAAAGTAGCGCCGCATGGTGTTATGTTGATCAGGGTAGAGAAATAAGATTGGAAAAATAGTCAGACTTACGAAGTTTTTAAAACTTCGTAAGTCTTTCAATACTACTAAACACCATGTCATTGCGAGGAGGAACGACGAAGCAATCTCATCGCGTTTATAAACAATGAGGAGATTATTAATGTTGATAATTGTTTTTCAAGGTATTAATGAGCTCCCTCTGGTCGGTTATCCACGCTATCGCTCGCAATGACATATTATATATTTATAACCTTCAAAAAGGCTGTCACCCTGAGCCCGTCGAAGGGCGCGCGCAGAGTCCAGCCCACCATGCTTCGACAAGCTCAGCACGACAGCCTTTAACTTACTCCGGTATTTCGTAATAATAAATAGGTGCAAAAATCCCTTCACTGGTAGTATAATATGCTTTTCCATCGGGAGTAAACCCTATGGCTTCGCCTTGTTTTTCTACTTTATAATTTAGCTCATCCGGTTTCCTAAGCATGGTTTCCCAGATGTGTTCTTTGGGTTCGCGTTTCCAGTAGTAAACCTTTTCATAACTTTTCAGTAGTATTTGTTTTCCGTCTTTTGATATATCACCGGCGGTGATCCATTTAAAGGGCTTAAACCCCGGGAAAAACAATTGGGTACGTTTGGTAAGGGTTACGGTATCTTTAGCAGTATATATTAACGGAGTAGTATAAACCGATACGGTGTCTTTTCTTTTGCTTACAATACACAATAATTTTTCAACTGGGTCAAGCATCAGGGTTTCGGCATCTTTGGGCCCATCGGGGTATTTCAAATAAAGGGGTTCTGCTTCTGCGTGGGTCAGGCTGTCGGTTACCCATGATCTTTTTTCGCGGATCCGGTAAATGGTAATGTATGGCCACCTGGCACCATTATCGCCAATATCGCCTATATATACGTAGCTTTTGCCTTTGACGGGACCTGGGCCCACGGCAATATCTTCACAATCGCGTACGCCTAAGGGTATCTCCTTAGCACCCGTAAAGTAAATGGTGGTTTTTAATTTTCCATCGGGGGTTATTGCAAAAAAACGACTGGTATCACCACTATCGTTATGTACATAATAAATGTTAGGATTGATGGATGAGGCAGCTATGCCCGATATCTCGTCCATTTGCTTACTGTTGAGTGTACCAGATTGAGCAACCCGGTCAAACAGCCTGTGCTTGGCAAAGGCTCCCACAAAAATAATGATGACTAAAGGCGTAATTAATTTTAATTTTTTTGATCTCGTCATCTTATTTATTGCAAATAATAACGCAAATTAACCAAAATATTATGAAGATAGCATTAATTAAATCGCCTGGGTTTATAAGCAAGTCATTGGGTCGCAATAAATTAGTGGCTATAAGCCGATATATCAAAGTTGTTTTTTACCGACTTTTAATCCAACTGCTGAGGTTTCCGTTCGAATTTCTGGAAGGGCATTTTAACAGCGCCAACAAAACTTCCGTTTAATTCCTCGCTCATGTGCGTATCAATACCAAATACGGTTTCTTCTTTGCTCAGTTTGCCAAAAGTGCCAAACAGCCTGTCCCAGATGCTTAATACATCGCCATAATTGCAATCGGTATAAGGTAGCTGGTAATGGTGATGCACATGGTGCAGGTTGGGGGTTATAAATACCAGGCCTACCACCCGGTTAACTTTTTCGGGTAACCTGAACTGCGTGTGTGCGATGATATTGGAGAATGATTGAAACGTTTGACGCAAAATTAAAACACCGATAGCCGGACCGCAAATAAATACCCAAAGCATCAGGAAACAGGTACGTATGCCGGTTTCAAACGGGTGTTCGCGGGTGGTGGTGGATACATCAACGCTCAGATCGCTGTGATGTACCAGGTGAAATTTCCATAAAGCCTCAACCTTATGCATGGTGACATGATAAATATACTCGCACAGGTCAAGCAGTACAAATAGGCTGGTATAGTATACCCAGGGGTTGTTATGGTACGGAATAAAGGTAATAAGCCCCCAATGATGAGCGATAGTCCATTTGGATATCAGGATAACAAAGGTGGTTAATAGCAACTGTATGGGTAAAGCTGTAAAAATAAATAAAGCATTTACAGTGGAGTGTTTCCACTTGTTCAGGGCACCTTCTGATGAAACCATTACTTCGGCAAACCATAAACTGGTGATGATGCCTGCGTATAAAATTACCTGAGTGAGATCTTCGTGATGTGAGAAAAATGAGCGCAGCTCTGCCATTGATTAAAATTAATAGGAAGTTAAAGATAAATTAATTTAGCATGATTTTAACAATGGATGTTTACGTCTTCATCATTTGTTCATTTTTCGGCCTGTTTTTTTTGCATAGTGCCTGATGAGAAGTGGATGGTAAAAAGCAATGGGGAAGTGCGATTCCCTCCCTTGGGAGGGTAGGGAGGGGTTTATACGTGATGCCTGTTGCATAAACCCCTCCCTGCGTTTGCGCACGAGCCAACCGCACCCCTCCCGTAGGGAGGGAATGTAAGATGATATCCCCATAGGAATTGATATGGAAGGGCACAATACCAACAATACTTGTCATCCTGAACGTAGTGAAGGATCTTCTTCGCTTTGTATATCGATGGCTTGTCATTTGAAGAAGATCCTTCGTTCCTCAGGATGACAATTCTACTTGTGCCCGTTTGCAAGGATACCAACAAAAAAGGCCCTCGAAGAGGGCCTTTTTATAATGTTTTTATATTTACACCTGGCTTGGTTCAAGCGCGGGTTTCACAGTTTCGGCCCGGATTAAATCAGTATCAGGTTTTGATATATCGGTTAATGCAACCTTGCCGCGTTCTTTACGCAGGATGCGGTTAAATAAGGATATTTCACGGTCGAACAGGAATCGGAAAAATAACTTTGTCCACGAAGTATGGTAATGTAAGGTATCATAATACTCGGGAGCCGTCTTCTTGATATCCGGTAGTTTATTCCATGGGATAGACGGAAAGTCATGGTGCTCATTATGGAAACCTACGTTAAAGGCTACCACATTAAAATTGCCATAATAGCTATATGTTTCCTGCTCAACGCTGTGAGTAAGATAATGTTCCTGTATCCAGCGGGCACCCAGCGGATGTAAGCCAACCGAGAAAGAAAAGCTTAACAATAAAAAGGCAACCGCCGGCCAGCCCATAAAGTACCATATAGCGGTAGTAAACACTGCCTGCAATACAAAGTTAGTCAGGATCCAGCCATCAAAAGGATGTATTTCTCTTAGCCTTGACAGGCGAAAAAGTTGGAAAACCGGGAAAAATAACAGCCACAGTGCCTTGCCAAAAAATGAATTGCTGATCAGTTTTGCTTCCCATTTGTTGGGCAGATCGGCATCCAGTTCATGTACACCCTGGAATGAATGGTGTTTGATGTGGTATTTTTCGAACGATATGGCGCTTGGCAGTATTTGCGGCAAATTGGCAAACATAGATGCCCAGCGATTGGCATTACGGTTTTTAAATAACAGTTGATGGGTGCATTCGTGTATCATCACAAACAAAGCATGATCGGCAAAGGCGCCTAATAAATAAGCCGCACCAAAAATAAGCCACCAGGATTGGTCGCGTAAAAACCAGGCTAAAACTACCTGGAAAGCTACTAAACCAATGATAGCCCATATGGTTTTTGGGTTTTTACCAATCAGCTTACGTAGTTCTGGAAATTGCTTTAAGATCTTTTTTGTACGGATACGATGAGGTTCAGACTCCTGGGAATAAACAAAATCAGTTTTCTTAGTCATATAAAATGTAAACGTTAAATATAGCAATAACGTGTTGAAACTATCATTTTTTTGTAAAAAATTATCGTCAGATGGCAAAACTTCATAAACATTTCACGAATATTTTATATAAAATTTACTTTGCCGATACCTGAACACCAGTGCTTTAAGCGTAATATGTTTAAACGGATTGAAGAGTTGTACCCATTAACGTTTACTTTGCTCAATAGGCTATGAATGGCTTCATGAACACCTGCAGGGATTATTTTACTGGTGCTTTTGCCATGATCAGATCTATGATAAGGCTTATCATAAGCGTTCCCGAAAGTGCTGAAAATTTTCATGATATTGGATTAATTGGTGTTATTTTTTATTTACAACACTTACAATAGTTTTTACCCTTATTCCTGAGCATTTACTGATACGCAAGTTATAAAGTCAATTTGTAGACATTTTGTATTTTGACCAGATTTAATACAGTTTTAGTCCGGAGGTTTGTGTACAGGGGCTTAGGTATTCAATAAAATATTGCGTATTTTTGTATATACAGCAGCCCGGTTTTCCTGATAAAAAGGAAACCGGGCTGTTTGGTTAAAGGAAAATACAAGCCAAAAACAAGCTGTTTGGTATGTAGTTAATTGGTTGTCAGTAATTTAATACTTTTTAAACCTTTCAAAACCCATCAAAAATTTGTTAAAAAGTGTTAAAATCGATGGTTTTGAATGATTTTTGAGCTGTTTTTGACTCGTTTTGACCCGGTTTTTTGTTAAAAAAGTGTTAAAATAAAGCTTTAAAAAGTTTTGTGCAGGCCTGGTGCTATCGATATGTTAAAAAGATACTTAAACTCATAACGCTAAACGTAGAAATCAAAACTCAAAAATTATGTGGTGGATATACGCTTTATTTTCGGCCTTGTTTGCGGCCCTTACCGCAATATTTGCTAAAATAGGTATCAAGGGAGTTGATACCGACCTGGCAACTGCCATACGTACCGTGGTGATACTGATACTGGCCTGGGCCATTGTATTATTTAAAGGAGGTAATCAGGGTATCAGTGGTTTAAGTAAAGTTAACTGGACATTCCTGGTGCTTTCGGGCTGCGCTACCGGGCTTTCGTGGATCTGTTATTTTAAAGCGCTACAATTGGGCAAGGTATCGCAGGTGGCGCCGGTTGATAAACTGAGTGTGGCTATTGCCATTGTTTTATCGGTAATTTTTTTAGGCGAACCCCTTACCTGGAAAACCGCATCCGGCGCTCTGCTCATCATTGGCGGTACTTTAGTGCTTATATTTTAAGGTTTTATCACAGGTATTTTACTTTGGCTTAATCATATTGTAACAAATACACAACAATTCATAAAATTCAGTTTTAATCCAATCTTTCTTGGCAAATTCGCGGCTTGAATAATCCTTTTAGCACAATAATGAAGCCCGTTTATATACTCTTTTTGTTTGTTGTTTTTTTTGTGAATGCCCAGGCCCAGGTTAATCCCGCTGCCAAAGGCAAAATAAGCGGTAAAGTTACCGATGCCACTAACAAGCAGCCGGTTGACTATGCCACTGTATCCGTTTATAAACAAGGCAGCACATCGCCTTTTAACGGCATCAGTACCGATACAAAAGGAAATTTTACGGTAGATCATATCCCTACAGGGGAGTATAAAGTAACCGCCGACTTTTTAGGTTATCAGCGGGCTACTATTGAGCATGTGATCGTAAAGGATGGTAATGTATCCATAGGCGAAATAAAACTAAGCCCGATGCCGCACCAGCTTCAGGGTGTAACCATAACCGCCAAAACGCCAACGGTTGAAAACCGGATAGATAAAATGGTGTACAATCCTCAAAATGACCTGAGTGCTCAGGGCGGTGTGGCTATTGACATATTAAAAAAAGTGCCACAGATAACGGTTGATATTGATGGTAATGTTGAGTTGCAGGGTAATGCCAATATCCGGTTTTTAATCAATGGTAAACCTTCCAGTATTTTTGGGGCAAGTTTGGCCGATGCGCTTGCCAGTATTCCGGCCAGCCAGATCAAGAGTATCGAGGTGATCACCAGTCCGGGTGCTAAATATGATGCTGCCGGTACGGGTGGTATCGTAAACATTATTTTAAAGGATAGCAAGGTAGAGGGTGTGAATGGCAGCGTTAACCTGTCGGCAGGTACACGTCGCGAAAACGGGTCGTTTAACCTGAATGTACGCAAAGGTAACTTTGGAGTGAACGCTTTTTTTAGTGGTAACGCGCAGATCAATAGTAACTCACCCAACACCCGTAACCGTGATTCTAAAGATTCGCTGAATAACAATACCAACCTGTTTCAACAGGGTAGTAATAACTTTAAGCGTAACGGCTATCAATCGGGCCTGAATTTTACCTGGAACATTACCAAGCACGACGATCTGAATGCTTCTATCGGCTTTAATCATTTTGGTAATCATGCCGATGGCTTAACCAATGAATTTTCTCGTAAAACAGACCCCAGTGGTAATTTACTGTCAGATACCAGCGATATCCGCCACTCTAACAGTAAATTCAACGGTACATCTACTGATGTGAGTGTAGGGTACAAAAAAACGTTTGATAAAGAAGGGCAGGAGCTTAATGTGCTGTATACCTCCAGTTTTGGTAATAATAGTTTCAGTTCCTTTCAGCAGCAGGATTATGCTAACAATGTTAAACCTTCAACGGGCATATCAAATACCAATCCGGGAAAGGATCATGAAACCACGGTTTCTGTTGATTACACGCACCCGGTGAGTAAAAGTTTTACTGTTGAAACAGGTGGCAAACTCGATTTTAACAACATCAATAACAGCGTAGCTACCTCCGTATTATCGCCGGATGGTGTGTTTGAGCCAAGTCCGGGGCAAACGTATAGCTTTACGTATGACCGCAAAATATACGCGTACTATTTGTCGGCTTCCGCATCGTTATTTAATAACTTTTTGGATGTAAAGGGTGGTTTAAGGGATGAATATACGGTTACCACAGCAGATTTTCAGGGCGTTAATATCCCGAACTATAATATCCTGGCGCCATCGCTGGTGTTCTCCCATAAACTGGATGCTACACAATCTGTCAAGTTGAGCTATACCCGCAGGATACAACGCCCGGACTATGGCGATCTGAACCCATTCTTGAATATCAGCGATGTGCATAACATCAGCACCGGTAATCCGAACCTAAAACCTGAAAAGGGAGATAATTTTGAACTGGGTTACAATAAAAGCTTTGACAAAGGAGCTAATATTAACATTGCCGCTTTTTATCGCCGTAATACAGATGATATACAGTCGTTCACAACCTTTTACTCTACATTGGATGTAAATGGTACTACTTATACCAACGTATCCTATAACCAGCGATACAATTTAGGATCTGAGACCCGTGCGGGTATCAACATTTATGCTTCGGTACCAATTACCAGTAAATTGAGTTTGCGTACCAATATGATCTTTAGCGACAGAAGAAGTAACAACCCGGGTTTTACAAGCGTAAGCGCTTTTGCTTACCGCTTAAACCTGAATGCTCAATACAACTTTGGGCATGACCTGAGCGCGGAATTTTTTGGTAACTACAATTCGTCGCAGAAAGGGATACAGGGCACCAACCCTAAATTTGTGTTCTATAACCTGGCTATGCGCAAAATGTTCATGAACAAAAAGGCCAGCATCGGGCTTACAGCATCAAATCCGTTCGCCAAATATGTTAGTCAGAGTTCAACAACTTTTGGAAACGGCTTTTATCAAACCAATCTGCGATTGGTTCCCGTGCAGTCATTTGGCATCAGCCTGAGCTACAAATTTGGTAAGCTTGAATTTAAGAAAGACAACAGGGACAACAAAGAGGATGACAACATGAATAACAATTCAGATAATCCTCCTACAGAAAAACCAAAGGATAATAACGGCGGCGGCGGAAAAAGTAAGTAAAGTAAAAAGCGACGCTGAACTTATTTCAACATCGCTTTTTGTTTAGCAGCTTTAAGAAAAGAGCTATATATTGTTATCCATTCTTGATCAGGATGCTTTCAATAATCAGGGTTGCATCCTCACAGCTGTCGGTAGCGGTTTCCATCGCCATAAATACATCGGTGTATTTGATCAGTTGTATGGCATCCGTTTCATTGGCCAGTAGATCGGCAAAGGCTTTATTGTAAACGGTATCGGCCTGGTATTCCAGTTTCTTGATACTGCTGCAAAGTTCAAATATCTGTGCGGAATTGCCCAGGTTATTCATGGCATTAATAGCTTTTTCAAGCTCTGTACTGGTTTGCAGTATTAAATTGGCCAGACTTAAAATAGGGGATGTTATTTTAGGTACATCATATAAATGTATCCGGCGCGATGCCATCGCGATACTATCGGCCACATCGTCAATAGCAGCTGCCAGGTCACACATATCCTTACGCTGAAACGGCGATACTAGTTGTTTGCCCGATTCTGAGAATACCTGGTGAGTAAGCTCGTAACTTTTGATCTTTAATTTATCAATATGGGTAAAACTGTATTTTTGCTCAAAAACATCTTTTGAGTTTACAGCCATATCCAGCAATTTAGCCATTTCGGCTACATTGGCTGCTGCTTTGTTAAACAGGTCATAAAAAATCTTATTGGAATTTGGAAGTATCGACATACACTGAACTTTATGATTCTTTATTTAATATCATTAAACTAAAATGTTGTATTTTAGTTGATTAACTTGCTTAAGTCCTCAATAATATTTCGCCTAAATGTAGATATTAATTTGCGCTTAAAGGTCATGTTATTGTTAACGTAATGTTAATTTAATATTATTAATTAACGTATATTTATAACATGCCCAAGCATCATTTACCTACTTATGCCATTGTTGAGTTGTTGATAAGACTATCGCAGCATAATTATTTGATAGGCGATTACAGGAACCATAGCGCGTTTGATACGGGTGTTATGGTTAAAACTTCGGGAGGGAGCATCAGTTTCCCAACCCATATTGTGCTCAGGCAGTTTGAAGATCCCACTACGATTAGTGACGATGAACTGTCGCAAATGGCATTACGTTTCAGGAAGGCTTAGTGTCATTGATAGCTAAGGCTTTGTAACATTTGAGGGTAGGTAAAACAATATGCTCGCAGCCTTACTTATATTTAATATAAGTTCATTATTTATGAAACCCGCTGATAAACATTATAAATTTATAAACAGTAAAACTGGTTATGTAATTTATTATCATTCCATAAGCAGCGACCATACCGCCGAACAGATCAGGGCCGAATTGCAGGAGATAAAAACCAGGGTAGCCATTCAAAATAGAATATACCTCGAAACCGTTTACTGGGAAGAGTTCAAAGACGATGTTAACGTTTAAGCTTCCCACTTGATGATGGAAAAGATAATATAAAAAACCCCTGCCTTGCGGCAAGGGTTAAAAACCACAACAATTGTTTAATCTTAAGGCTATGAAACCCTAAGATCAATTCCTAACTGCAATGTGGCATTCTGAATATATAACGTTACTGACTGTCAATTAGTTTAACTGTTTGCATATATTTTACAGGTAATGTGTTAAACTAACTTATTTGCATGGTAAATGAAAAGCAAACAAATTTCATCTTATATTTACCAGTAAAACTATAAAACACACTATGAGAAGATTATTACAATTTAAAGCAGGATTGCTTTTTGCATTCGTGCTTTTAACTTCAGTCGCCTTTGCTCAGGATAAAAAACCGGCAAGCCCGCATGACAGTACAACAGCGGTGGTAGCTGGTTCAACTATCAAAATTAAATATGGTAGTCCCTATGTAAAAGGTCGCAAAGTATTAGGCGAATTAGTGCCGTTTGATAAAGTGTGGCGTGCCGGAGCGGACTCAGCAACCAGCATAACAACCAGCAAAGCTATAAAAGTAGAAGGTAAAACGCTTCCTGCCGGAAGATATGCTTTTTTTATGATCCCATCTAAAAGCGGAACATGGACTATTATTTTCGACAAAGACCCTAAACAATGGGGAGCTTATACTTACAAAGAAAGTAATGATGCCTTACGCGTAACAGTTAAAGGCAAAACCGTTCCTAAAACCGAAAGCCTTGTTTATACAATTAACAAAAAAGGCTTCAGCCTGAAATGGGATACATTCGAAGTACCTGTTTCTATAAAATAAGGATTTTTGAATTAACCTGATCACATTAAAGCCCCTTCGAGGGGCTTTTTTTATGACATAATAACCCCGAATAACTGTTTAATAGTAAATTAGCAAATTACTATTAGTTTATACTTATACCCCAGATGCGTTATAATCTTCGCGAAAAACCTTTGTTAAAGAGGGTAGCAGTTATATTATTACTGGCATTGGCCATTTTTGTACTGATGCAACTGGCAGATCATCCCAAATGGGTTGAGCATTATTATTCGGAAGGGTTTTATATATTTATTTGCAGGGTGCTGCATCCGATTTTTAACCTGTTTCCTTTTAGTATAGGCGATGTTATATATATAGCCATCATATTTTATCTCATTTATAAAACTATCGGTTTCTTTAAATTGCTTTTTAAAAAGAAGTTTAAGGAAACCGGTATCATGTTATTGGGATTGGTGATTGGAGTGCAGGTAGGAATATTGGCATTTTATCTTTTTTGGGGGATGAATTATTTCCGGCCATCCGCAGCTGAACGACTTAATTTACAGGATACCTCTTTTACAACTGCCGATCTGCGTGTAGTAACCCAATTGCTTATAGATAGCGCAAATGCCACACGAGCGCGCGTTACCGCAACCGACATGGCACAAAGCAACAATACTATTTACCAAACCGCCGAACATGCGCTGAAGTCATTATCAGCAGGTTCGGTTAGCTTTCGAACATGGCACCCGGGTGTTAAGCCCTCCATGTTAACGTTTTTACTCAACTTTATGGGTACATCCGGATATTATAACCCTTTTACCTCCGAAGCACAGATCAATTATCAGATGCCTGTTTTTAACCGGCCATTTGTGGCTTGCCACGAGATGTCGCACCAGATGGGCTACGGTGCCGAAGATGAGGCTGATTTTGCAGGTTTTGTAATTGCTGTACACTCAAACGACAGGCTGTTGCGCTATTCGGCCTACCATCTGGCTGTCAGCGAATTTATGTACTCACTGGGTAGGCGTGATAGTGTTGCTTATAAAACGTTAAAAGCTACCATATCAAAGGACGCACGCCGTGATTATGCCATCGAACGTAGTTACTGGCTGTCTTATGAAAATAAGCTCAACGCTATCAGCAGTATTTTTTATGATAGTTTTTTAAAGGCGAATAATCAACCTAAAGGGCTCGAAACTTATAACCGGATGGTACTGCTTGTGATGGCCCAGGAACGTAAAAATTGGATCCGTCGTTAAAAAAAGCGTTCCGGTATCTCACCCCCGGAACGCACTGCAATATCATCAAATGATATTGTATCAACTAAATCTCAGATATCATGCTTAATGAGTACCCAAGCTCTTATAAATTTACCATTGCAAAAAAGCGTTCGGTAAACAAAACTTTATTACTTTGTAAGTATGCTGTTTTATAGCAGTAAGATTGATCAGTTTAGTATTCAATTATGAATAATTGAATGAAAACGCCTTTATGTTATAAACATTGTACGCTTGAACGGCAAATCTACTTTAATTATTATTAAAACATTTTAAACTTTATAATCAAAAAGTCAAATTGGCCAGTAAAAATATCGTTACCATGAAGCCTTATATAACTATAGTTTTAATATTTTTCCCGATAGTAACTTTTGCTCAGATATTTAACCAAAACGAAATAAAACGGGCAAAAGAACAGGCAAAAACAGTTACCATTATACGTGATAATTGGGGAGTTCCGCACATTTATGGAAAAACGGATGCTGCTGTAGTTTTTGGGTTGATGTACACTCAATGCGAAGACAATTTTAAAGGTATAGAGCGAAATTACCTGTACCAGTTGGGCCGGCAAACAGAAGTTGACGGGAATAGCAAGCTATATACCGATGTACAATTACAGTTGATTGCTGATAGCGCCGAAGCCATCAAAGATTATAAGGCCAGTGCTCCCTGGTTTAAGAAACTCATGGACGCCTTTGCCGATGGTATCAATTATTACTTGTACAAACACCCCGAAGTAAAGCCACAGGTGTTTAAACGTTTTGAGCCCTGGTATGCTTTAATGTTTACCGATGGCAGTGTTGCCGCTACCGAAACCGGGGGGATTCATCTTAACGAAACAGAAGAATTTTATAATGGAGGAAGCGAAAAGCTTGGCGTTCTGAACAAAAGGCCAAGCCCCGTTTATGATATGGTGAATGAGCGCGAAACCGGGTCAAATGGTTTTGCTATAGCGCCTTCTAAATCGGCATCGGGACATGCTTTATTATACATTAACCCGCATGTGCCTTTTTACTTTCGTAGTGAGGTTGAACTGGTGAGCGATGAGGGGCTGCATGCTTATGGCGCGGTTACCTGGGGACAGTTTTTTATTTACCAGGGTTTTAATCAGCATTGCGGTTGGATGCACACCAGCAGTTATGCCGATGTGGGTGATCTATATGCCGAAAAGATGAGTAAGAAGGACGGGAAATGGTATTATGAATATAACGGATCACTTAAGCCGGTTATTACCCGGAAACTGGTACTGAATATCAGGAATGGCGATAAGCTGGAACAAAAAACAATCACGGGTTATTATACCCACCACGGCCCCGTGTTAGGCAGCCGCGGTGGCAAATGGCTGGCGTTGAAAGCCAATAACCGCTCCTACAATGCGCTATTAGAGTCGTGGCTAATTACTAAGGCCAATACCCTTGCAGAATATAAAAAAGCCATGGACCTGGTATCAAATGCATCCAACAATACCGTTTATGCTGATGATAAGGGTAATATCGTGTTCTGGTATGGCAACTATATCCCCAAACGTAATCCTAAGTTTGACTGGAGCCTGCCTGTTGACGGTAGTACCCCGGCAACCGAATGGCAGGGTGTACATGACCTGAAAGATATCATCACCGATATAAACCCGGCGACCGGCTGGATCCAGAATTGTAATTCAACACCGTATACAGCCTCCGGAACCAACAGCCCGGATAAGAGTAGGTACCCGGTTTATATGGCTCCTGATGGAGAAAACTACCGGGCTATAACCGCTATTAAATTGCTTAAAGATGCCAATCATATCACGCTCGATGAACTAATTGCAAAGGGCTATAACCATTACCTGGCTGCCTTTGACGATTTGCTGCCATCTTTGTTCGTAGCTTATGACAATGCACCAGATTCTGTTAAACAGTTGCTTAGTGAGCCCGTGCAGTTACTAAGGCAATGGGACAAGTACAGCGCTGCAAATTCTGTAGCCAGTACCGTTGCCATTGAATGGGGCACAGCAATGATGAAAAATTTACCGCCACCCCAAACCGATCAGCAGAGCACTTTTATTACCCAACGTGTGAAAAAACTTTCTCAGATGGATGGCAGCCAGCAGCTTGAACTTTTAGCGGTAGTTTTAAAAAACCTGCAAAGCCGCTTTGGTACATGGAAAATACAGTGGGGAGAGGTGAACCGGTACCAGCGCCCGGTTGATGGCACTACCTTTGATGATAAACTATCGAGTATTCCTGTGGGGGCAACCGGATCGGGCTTTGGGCAGCTGCCATCGTTCCAGAGTCGGACCATGAATACGCAAAAACGTTATGGTTATTCAGGTAACAGTTTTGTGGCGGCCGTGGAGTTTGGCCCCAGGATAAAGGCCAAAAGTATTATGACTGGCGGGCAGTCTTTTGATGCCACATCAAAAAACTTTACCGACCAGGCACAGGGGTTTATTGATGGCAAGTTCAAAGATGTGTTATTTTATAAGAGCGATGTGCTTAAACACGCTCAGAAAACCTACCATCCGGGCGATTAAGCCATTGGGTTAAAAATATATTTGGATATCAAAAAATGAAGAAATATCTCCTGATCGCCTTTATGGCATGTTGTAGTGTTCATGTATTTGGCCAAAGTATTACGCTGAATGATTTGATCAACATCTCTAATCTGGCCAATGACGACGCTCATAGTTACCTGGTGAATGGTAAAGGATTTAAAAATGAATACCTGCAGGAGGTTAATGGCCACACGGTAGAACACCTGCGCAAGATTGCCGGTAATAAAACCCAGGAAACGGTGATCATTGGTGAAGGCTATAAACTCAGTAACGGAACCTCGTTGCGTACGGTTACTTACAAATCGCAAACCCCTCAGCATCTGTTCAATTTAATAACACAGGCTAAAAGCGCCGGACTAAAAATGAATATCCAGGGTGCCGATGCTGCAAATAATATTTACCTTTTTGATAATAGTTTTTATCACATAGCTGTATATGTTAACCGCGACAATACATTCGGATCAATAGAAGTAAAACAGAAGGAATTCCTGGGTTTCGATTGAGTTTTTGCCGGTCAAAATTCAACACAGCTTTATTATATTGCATAACCAATTGATAAAGCCTATGAAAACCATCAGTCGCAAAAAGTTTCTCACTACGGCCGCGCTGGCAGCAGCCGGTATGCCCCTGGGATTAAATGCCCTCGGAAAAATATCTTCGGTCCCTTTAGCTTTTAAAGATCAACATGGTGTCGGTGATCCAGCTGCCGAAAAGATCAAAGTAAGCATCTTTTCAAAACACCTGCACTGGCTTAATTATACCGATATGGCTGCGCTGGCTGCCGAAATAGGTTTTGACGGAGTTGATCTTACTGTACGCCCTGATGGTCATGTGTTGCCTGAAAATGTTACTGCCGATCTGCCAAAGGCGGTTGCCGCGGTTGAAAAAGCCGGGCTGAAAGTGTATTCCATCGTTACGAATATTAAACAACCCGATGAAAAATACGCTGTCGATATTTTAAAAGCGGCTTCGGCATTGGGTATTAAATATTACCGCACGGCCTGGTTTAACTATGATAAAGCCCTCACCATACCTGCAAATTTGCAGGCTATCAGTAAACAGCTTGCCGGTCTGGCTGCTTTAAACAAACAATATCATATGCACGGTGCTTATCAAAACCACTCGGGCGATTTGTTTGGCGCGTCTGTTTGGGACCTTTGGCTGGCGCTTAAAGATCTTGATCCGGCATCTATCGGTTGTCAGTACGATATCAGGCATGCCACCACCGAAGGGGCCGATACCTGGGCTACTTCCATACAACCCCTGGTACCTTATATTAAAACTACCAACGTCAAGGATTTTTACTGGGAGAAAAAAGCAGGCAAATGGCAGGTAAAAAGCGTGCCGTTGGGCGAGGGTATGGTTGATTTTAAAAAATACTTTGAAGTAATTAAACAACACAGTATCGGTGGCCCGCTGAGCTTGCATTGCGAATATGAACTGGGTGGTGCCCAGGACGGCGCCAAACAATTAACTATCAGCAAACAGCAATTTACCAGAGCTGTACAAAAAGACTTATCCACATTGCGGGAATGGCTAAAAGATAATGCTTTAGGATAAATTGGTAGATAACTAATGAGTTGTCCTTGTTTTCAATTACTTACCTGTATTGGTGTCGATAAAACAATTTGCATATATAACAAGTTTGTTATTATATTTAGTAAAATAAGGTATGCCCCTTTAACTCATAAAGCCGCTGCCTTTTATACCAATTAACCTTTAAAAAAAGGAGGCTGTCATGAACCTGGTTCATAAAATTGAAAATTGGGGCGATACTCATCACCCTAAAGCCCTTGATTTGATACGTATTGCCCTTGGTGTATTTTTACTGCTGAAAGGTATAGCCTTTATGGACAATACCGCTTACCTTAAAAGTCTTATTGATAGTCAGGATGTGGTGGATCTATCGCCTATTGTATTGATGGCGCTGGTTTATTATGTAACGTTTGCACACATGGTTGGCGGTGTGTTGATAGCAGTAGGCATACTTACCCGTTTGGGTTGTATTATACAAATACCTATAGTTTTAGGCGCTGTGTTTTTGACAAGCATTTTCCAGGAACCCATCAACGCCCTGGCATGGCCATCCATTGTAGCGTTGATATTGCTGGTGCTTTTCACTATCCTGGGTTCGGGACCTATATCTTTAGATAAGTATTTGAGTGAGAAATCATAATTGACAAACCTTAACCCTTGCGCTCGTCTGTGACGAGTGCTTAATGTGGGTAAGCATTTACAATGCGTATATAAAAAGAGTTGTGGCGATGCAATCGCCGAACCATTTTAAGCACTCGTCACAGACGAGTGCAAGAAGCTAAAGAAAAAACCCTGCGAATCCTTTAATCTGATAAATCAAGGTTCAGACAAAAACCTAATACCCCGTCGCTAACTCGTCTACATAGCACCAAAGCCAATGTTCGCCTGGCTCGGCAGAGATCACTACCGGGTGGCCGGTTTGCTCAAAATGCCTGGTCATGTGTGTATTGGGCGAACTATCACAGCAAAGTGTAACGCCGCAGGTTTGGCAGGTGCGCAAATGCATCCACGAGGAATGTGTTTTCACGCACTCCTCGCAAATGTAATCCTGGGGTTGTTTGATATCCTTAACGGCAGCTAAATGCTGGCATGTTTCCTCTTCCATTATCTTTATTTGATTAAACTTCTGCCAGATATTTATGCACAAAGCTAATGGCCATAGAACCTTCGCCTACGGCTGATGCTACCCGGTTCATGGCTCCGGCACGTACATCGCCGGCGGCAAATATGCCAGAGCAGCTGGTTTCCAATAAAAAGGGGTCGCGTTTAAGCTTCCATATCTTACCAAAGCCTTCGTAGCTGCGCAGCTCGCGCCCGGTCTCAATAAAATCCTTATTGTTTTTGATAATGTCGAGTTTGATCCAATCGGTATAAGGTTTTGCTCCGATAAAAATATACAGGGCATTGGCCACCTTTTTTTCTGTCTCCTGTGTTTTACAGTTTAACAGGGTCAATTCCTCCAGGCAATTGGTACCGGCAGCTTCGGCAATCTCGGTATTGGGTACCAAATGAATATTAGGTGTATCTGCGATCTGGGTAATAAGATAGGCAGACATGGTTGCTACCAGATCATCACGGCGGATAATGATGTATACGTTTTTAGCAAATTTGGACAGGTGCATAGCTGCCTGTCCCGCAGAGTTGCCACCGCCAATTACATATACTTCTTTACCTGTGCAGGCTGTAGCCTCGGTAGTGGCAGCGCCATAGTAAATACCAGCGCCGGTGTAATTTTCAACACCTTTAACCTCCAGTTTACGGTAATCAACGCCTGTAGTAATTACTACCGTACGACTGATAATTTCGGGGCCATCATCCAAAATAATGGTTTTGTAGCCATCTTTTTGTTTGATATCACTTACAGATTGGGGTGATAAAAATTCGGCACCCAAACGCATAGCCTGGCTTATGGCACGTCTGGTCAAATCAGCTCCGCTTAAACCTGCCGGGAAACCCAGGTAGTTTTCAATACGCGAACTGGTACCTGCCTGGCCACCGGGAGCTTTGCGCTCTATTAATAAGGTTTTTAACCCTTCCGATGCACCGTAAACCGCTGCTGCCAGTCCGGCAGGCCCAGCGCCGATGATCACTACGTCATAAACATCGGTCAATTGCTGCGGACTTTTATCCAGTTTTTCGGCAATGGCCCTTATGGTTGGTTTGGCGATATGGCTGCCATCCTCAAAAACTACCAGGGGCAGATCGTCGGTGGTTAAATTATTTAAGGTTAAAAGACCGGCGGCATCAATGTTTTTTTCGATATCAAACCAGCGGTAAGGTATCAGGTTACCTGCCAAAAAATCTTTGATCTGGTGCGATTGCGGTGAAAATTGAAACCCTACCAACTTAATGCCTACAAATTCGGGTACGTAGTTGTTTTGCCAGTCGTCCAACAGATCGTTGATTACCGGGTACAGCTTTTCTTCGGGTGGATCCCAGGGTTTCATCAGGTAATAATCGAGCTGCACGTCGTTAATGGCCTTTATCGCGGCCTCGGTATCTGAGTAGGCCGTAAGCAAAACACGTTTGGCATCGGGATATATTTTTTTTGCCTTCTCTAAAAATTTCACTCCTTCCATCTCGGGCATGCGCTGGTCGCATAGGAACAAAGCGACCACGTCCGAGCTGTTTTTTAGTTCGGTAAGGCTTTCCAGGGCCTCATTTGCTGATGTGGTGCTCAAAATTTTGTACTCTTTACCATACTGCGACCTCATGTCGCGGCTTATGGACCGCAGTACCTGCGGGTCATCGTCAATGGAGAATATTATAGGGCGGCTCATAGGGGTGTTTTTCTAAAGGTAAAATTATTAATATTTTAAGATAAGTATCAAGTAGTTAGTATCAAGTATCAAGCTTTTTGAAAGTGTATAAAAACAAAGCTGTCTTGATACTTGATACTAATTACCTGATAATAAAAGAGCTTATCCATCAATCAGGAAACAAACGCTGAATACAGTTTTGCCCGGTTCTGATTTTACTTTGATGGAGCCACGATGTTGCTTTACAATTCGTTGCACCACTTCAAGCCCCATGCCTGTGCCTTTGCCCATGTCTTTGGTTGTAAAGAAAGGATCAAATATCAGGCTTTGTATTTCGTCCGGTATACCGGGGCCATCATCAACTATAAATACCTCCACAAACTCACGGTCGCGGCGGGTTTTTACAGTTAAGGTCCCCGTACCATTGGCGGCCATGGCATCAATGGCATTATCAATCAGGTTAGTCCATACCTGGTTAAGTTCCCCTATCAGTGCCTTTACCTCGGGTAGGGTTTCGTCAAAATCTTCAATAACGTTGATATTTCCTTTCCTGATCTTGTAGCCCAGCATGGTAAGGGTGTTGCGTATACCAATGTGTATGTCGGCATATTGTTTATCCTGCCCGCGATCCATGTGGGTAAAAGTTTTAACAGAACTTACCAGCTCGGCAATGCGCCTGGCAGATTCCTGTATATCACTGATCATTTTTTCGGAGATCAGTACATCACTTATCCAGTTCAATATATCCGACAGGTTTTCAGATGCGACAATCGCATTGAATTTTTCAAGAATATCTGTGCTGAAATTAAAATCAACAAAACTTTCAGCAATGTCATAACCATTCTCTATCTCATGCTCATCAAACCACTCCATTATTTCATCTTCGCGATGGGTCCGTTGTTTAAGGCTTAGGCGGGTTGTATTTTGCTGCGAAATTTGCTGAAACAGAAGATCGGTGATGCCGGTAACCTGATCGGGTTCAAGCTTCATGGTAAAGATAGCCTTCACACTTTCGGGTTCCTGTTCCAGGTGTTTTTTTAATGTGAGCGAATCGCGTACAATGGCCGATGCCGGGTTGTTAAGCTCATGCGCCAAACCGGCGGAGAGTTTACCCAGGGCCATCATCTTTTCATTTTGCTGCTGCAGGGCCGTAAAATCGCGTACGCGGGTGGTCATGATATTAACCAGCGATTGCGTAAGCTCATAATGGTTCCTGATCATATCAGGTATCAGGTCGGTATTAAAACTGCGTATATGCAGTTTACCAACTGCCTGTGCGTATCCTTTGGATATTTTACCTCTTGAAAACGGAAGGTAGCCGCTAATATTACCCGGGCCAACAACCGTAAACTCACGCCTGAAACCGCCTTGCATCATAAAAAAACGCAGGCTGCCATCAACCGTAATATGAGGGCCGCTCATGGGTTCGCCGGGTTCCATAAAAAGCTCACCATCTTCAAAAATATTATCAACACTATTATCCAGCAGCCATTGCAGCTGGTCTTCGGGTACGTTATTAAATGCTTCGAGCGATTTTAACCAGGATACAGTTACCGTTTGCATGTATTAAAATTAGCTATTATTATTCAACAGTTTAATGAGCACAATATTGCGCAGCACTAAACCCAGCAAAATTGCTTTTGCTAAAATACGTATGATTTTTAAATTGGATGACTTAACCCAAACGATTTACATTAAGAGGAGAAATCTATTATCAGAGGACGATTTTAAGTATAGAGGGTTTGTGTTTTTATATGTATATTATTGATAATAAGATTATTGTAATTTTATTTTTAAACAAATTGCATTCATATTTGTTGCTCCTCAATAAAGTTTAAATTTCTAGAAGATACAAACAACTTCCCGGTGGCAGCCAGAAGCCGCCACCTTGTTGGGGAGATAAAGCATTTAAGGCCTTACCATCCCTGAGAAAGTTGGTAAGAAAGATCAAACATGAGATTGATCTGGATTTAGTTGATGTTATTGATTTAATCAGTAACTGCGCGTTCCGGAGGTGAGATACCGGAACGCTTTCTTATTATTATACGCAAAAGTACCAGCATTGGTTTTCGGTTTTGTCGATCAGATTAAAGATTCTATCGAATGTGTCCCCTTTGATGATCTATAGAATATTCTTAATATGAGTAGATGCTATAAAATTAAGCTATTTATACATTTTTTGTCTACATTTACCCTGTCAATTGTAAATTAGCTTGAATGAAACCGCTTTTGTTAAAAGTTTCTTCGGGACCCGCACATTCATTTAGTGTAAGGCGCGATGTGTTGCCCGATATCAATAACCGCTGGCATTGCCATCCGGAACTTGAACTTATTTACTTTAAAAAAGGTGGCGGTACCCAGTTTATCGGCGATAGTATTAAACAGTTTAAAGCTGGTGATATGACGTTGGTTGGCTCAAACCTGCCGCATTACTGGCGTTTTGATGATGTTTATTTTGATCATAACGGGCACGAAAAAGTAGAGATAATAGTTGTGCACTTTTGTGAAAACTTTTGGGGCGACCATTTTTTGCAATTGCCCGAAAATAAGCTCATCAAAGTTTTACTGGAACGATCAAAAAGGGGCTTGCAGGTCAGCGGGAGCACCAAAGAAAAATTAACCTTATTGCTGGAAGATATGCTGGATACCGATGGTGCCGAAAGGATCATCATGCTGCTAAAAGCCCTCAATACCGTAGCTGTGAGCAACCCGGTTAACTATCTTACTTCTATCGGTTTTAAATATGACCATAATGAATCAGAGAACGACAGGCTTAATAATATATATGAATACTCGGTACGCAATTTCAGGAAAAAAATATACCTGGACGAGATAGCCGAAATAGCGGGGGTAAGCTCCAACTCTTTTTGCCGGTATTTTAAATCAAAAACCCGTAAAACCTATTCACAGTTTATTATTGAAATAAAGGTGGGTTACGCCTGTAAGCTGTTGATAGAAAACAAAATGAACATCAAGCAATTATGCTACGATAGCGGCTTCAATAATTTTTCAACTTTTCATAAACATTTTAAACAGGTAACCGGGAAAAGTCCGCTGATGTATCAAAAGGAGTTTACCAAGAATCCGTAAGGGGGCAGGAAGAGATACTGAGTGGGTTTACATGTAAACCCACTTTATGATGAGTTTTGTTATTTAATTTATTGATTATCAATGATATAAATAAATGTAAACCATGAAAAGTGTAAACCATGTAAACCCAATTTACACAGGTAATTGCTACTGACTTGATGTAGTGACGGCTTGATAAATAGGCAATTATCCTTATATTTAGCCTTCAACCTTTTCAAACTATGATTCGCAATATTCTACTGGTTACTTACCGCAACCTGATAAAAAACAAAATATACACTTTTATAAATGTAACGGGTTTGGCGCTGGGTATGGCGGCATTTATACTCATTACAGCTTTTGTGAATTTTGAAAAAAGCTTTGACCGCATACATCCTGATGCACCTCATATTTATCGCGTGGAAAGTCAGTTTTACCGGGGCCATGATCTTACTGACAGTTGGCCAACCAGTACTAACGGCTATGCCCCGGCCATGAAAGCCAATTTCCCGGAGATAGCCTCCTATGCCCGAATCAGCTGGGCCAATTCAGAAAGGGTGGTGAAATATAATAACACCAAATACCGGGAAGCGCATGTTTGCTTTGCCGATAGCAACTTCTTTAGTTTTTTTGCCTATCCACTGGTAAAAGGCGACCCATTAACCGTACTTAAAGAGGTAAATACCATAGTGATATCACAATCGGCAGCAAAAAAATATTTTGGTAATGCCGATGCTATAGGCAAATTTCTGGATGTAAGTACACTTGGCGATAAATACCATTGTATGGTTACCGGTGTGTTTAAAGATGTTCCGGCTAATTCAACCATGCAGTTTAATTTCCTGATGTCCTGGGCAACTTCATCTAAGTTCATTCAGAATTTTTGGTACCAGCATGAAAGCTACACTTTTGTAAAATTGAACCCGGGCGCTACCATTCAGGCTGTAGAAGCTAAATTTCCAGCACTGGCCGAGCAGTATAAAACAGGCCCGTCATTAAAAGAATTGAAATGGGCGGTAAAATTGATCCCACTTACCGATATTCATTTAAACCCGGCCAAACCTTATGAAATAGAGGTAAAGGGCAATCGTTTCGCGGTTAATTTTTTAAATGTAATAGCCTTCATTATCCTGATGATAGCCTGTATTAACTATATTAACCTGGCCACCACCAAATCGGTTGATCGTGCCCGTGAGGTAGGTATCCGCAAGGTAAGCGGGGCGCATGCTTCACAGCTTATCCTGCAGTTTTTGACAGAATCGTTCATCATTAATATAGTGGCTCTTTTTGTGGCTATTATATTGGTATTAGGCGCCCGATACGGATTGTTACATTATTTGTATGACAGCAACACCTATGGCCTGTTATTTAACAGCGCCTTGTTGTTAAAAGTAAGCGCTGTGTTTTTGGGCAGCATTTTAATATCGGGCATTTATCCGGCTATGGTACTGGCGCGGTTAAAACCTATAGCGGTGCTAAAAGGGCGATTCGCCTTTTCAAAAAGCGGGATACTGCTGCGCCGGGGAATGGTGGCCTTTCAGTTTATGGCATCGGTACTGCTTATTGCCGGCACTTTTGCGGTTTATAGGCAAATTGTTTACATGAGCAGCCAAAGCACAGGCGTAAACATCAACCAAACCATAGTGATCAAAACACCGGTCAATACCAGCAATTACGCGCAAAAGGTCAGTAGTTTTAAAAATACATTACTGGGTTTTTCGGGTGTAAAGGCGGTTACGCTTTCGGGCGCTGTGCCGGGCCGAGAAGTGCGCGAGTTTTTGGCCAACAGGCGTTTCGGTGCCCCAAAATCTGAAGAACGCACATACGAGATGCTCAAGGTTGACCATGATTTTATGCAGGCCTACGGCATGCAGCTGATTGCGGGGCGGGCTTTTGATAAAAGCCGCCCGGCTGATTCCGTAGGCGTAGTATTGAATGAATCGGCGGTAAAGCAGTTTGGTTTTAGTTCGCCGGAGGATGCTGTTGGGAAAAAGGTATGGCTCGAAACGGTTGAAAGTCGCCCGGATGAAGTGATCGGTGTCATCAAAGATTATCATCAGCAATCACTACAGCAAAAATATACCCCGGTCATATTGTTTATGGACCCGGCTCTGGCGTGGATCCCGGCCGATTATTTTTCGGTTAAAGTGAGCCAGAACAACATGCCCCAAATGGTAAATAATATTAAAAGTACCTGGAACGAGAATTTCCCTGAATCGTCATTCGATTTCTTTTTCCTGGATGATTTTTATAATCGCCAGTATAATCAGGAAACGCAGTTTGGTCATGTGTTTACACTGTTTTCATCGCTTGCTATATTTATTGCCTGTATCGGCCTGTTTGGTTTAACCGCTTACTCGGCCGCACGCCGTACCAAGGAAATTGGGGTGCGCAAAGTTTTAGGTGCATCGGTACAAAGTATCATCTCCTTACTTACCTGGGATGTGGTAAAATTGATACTGGTATCAAGCCTTTTCGCTTTGCCGGTAGCCTATATTTTTATCAACCAATGGCTTAATCACTACGCATTTAAAGTAGCGCTTACCTGGTGGCAGTTTGCATTGCCTGTATTCGCGCTGGTGGTTATAGCTATAGGCACCACGTTTTATCTCACGTTCAGGGCGGCACTCACTAACCCTACGTCCTCATTGAGGAATGAATAAATATGTTTGAATGTAGCTTTAAACACTATGTCCGAAATAAAAATTAAACCTTTAAACGGTACGCCAGAAACCATTATAGCGCTGAGCGTTATGTTAATTGAAGTGGTAGCCAACGGCGGTTCGGTTGGTTTTATGCATCCTTTAAGTCCAGTCGAAGCCATTAACTTTTGGACAGGCTCGCTGGCTGCCGCCGATAGTGGCGAGCGTATTGTGCTGGGCGCTTTTGACGGTGATGAACCGGTGGCTACGGTAACCCTGCTGCTTGGCCTTCCGCCCAACCAGCCGCACAGGGCCGAAATAGCTAAAATGATGACCCGCATCAACCACCGTGGTAAAGGCATAGCCAAAGCCCTGTTGCAGGCTGCCGAACGTTTGGCAGTGGAACACAAGCGTAGCCTCCTGGTACTTGATACCGCACAGGACGAAGGTGCTTCTGGATTATATGAAAAACAGGGTTTCAATTTAACTGGTATCATCCCCGATTATGCCCTGAAACCACACGGCGGGTTAACCGCAACTATGATTTATTGGAAGAGGATTGGGGCTCATTATAACATTTAAAAGCTTTGGCCAGTGCGATTCCCTCCCAGCGGGAGGGGGTAGGGAGGGGTTTATGCTACAGGCAATCACGAATAAACCCCTCCCTGCTTTTGCGCGCATGTCAGCCGCACCCCTCCCGTGGGGAGGGAACCAATCAGTGTTACTATCCTTGTCCTTAATCCTTGCTCCCAAAATCTTTGTTCCCATAACTCCCATGCCAAAAAAGCTTAACACTTTGATGATTTCGGGATAACTATTTAAAGCCAAACCTTATTTCTTTGTATTACCAATGTAACCAGCTTTATAAAACAGCTATGGCCCACAGATATTGCTTAACACTTGATTTGGTTGATGACGAAGCCCTGATTGCCGGGTACGAAAAATATCACGAGGCCATCTGGCCCGAGATCCGTAAAAGCATCGTTGATTCTGGCATCACCAACATGGAGATCTATCGTTTTGATGTGCGTTTATTTATGATCATGGAGACCGATGATAGCTTTAGTTTTGAAAAGAAAGCGGCCGTTGATGCAGTCAACGAAAAAGTACAGGAATGGGAAATCCTCATGTGGAAATATCAGCAACCGGTAAAGGGAGCATTGAAGGGTGAAAAGTGGGTTTTGATGAATAAAATATTTGCCTTGTAAACCAATTCAACTCAATAAATTATGTTTAAGAGAACTCAATTGCTATTTGCGCTGGTGCTCCTGTCCTTCTCACCGGTGTTTGCACAAAAAATGATCGGCACCGAAACCGATGCCCAGAAACAAAAACGTATGGAATGGTGGACGGACGACCGTTTCGGGATGTTCATCCACTGGGGCCTGTACTCCGGCGCGGCCAGGCACGAATGGGTAAAGCATAATGAAAAGATTGATAACGCGGGCTACCAGAAATATTTCGACCAGTTTAACCCCGATCTGTTTGACCCTCAAAAATGGGCCAGGCAAGCTAAAGCCGCAGGCATGAAATACGCAGTGCTGACCACCAAACACCACGAAGGTTTTTGTCTGTTCGACTCTAAATTTACTGATTACAAGGCACCTAATACCAAAGCCAAACGTGATCTTGTTCGTGAGTATGTGAACGCCTTCCGCGGGCAGGGCCTTAAAGTAGGTTTCTATTATTCCCTGCTCGACTGGCATCATCCTGATTATACTATTGACGAGATCCATCCACAATCGCCAAAAGACAAAAGCGATGCCTCTTACGCTGCTTTAAACAAGAACCGCGACATAGCCAAATATCGCCAGTACATGCGTAACCAGATCACCGAGCTGTTAACCAAATATGGTAAAATTGATATCCTTTGGCTCGATTTTTCTTTCCCGCGTAAAGATGGTCACGGAAAAGGTAAGGACGAATGGGGTTCTGTTGAGCTTTTAAAGCTGATCCGCAAACTGCAACCGGGCATCATTGTAGATAACCGCCTGAATCTGGAAGAATATAAAGATGGCGCCGACTTTGAAACTCCCGAGCAGGTGAGTACAGCCGAGCTGGCAAAATATCGTGGTAAAACCTGGGAAACCTGTCAAACTTTTTCGGGCTCATGGGGTTATTATCGCGACGAAAATACCTGGAAAACACATCGCCAGCTGCTTGATCTGTTAATTACTTCAACCAGTAACGGTGGTAACCTGATATTAAATGTTGGCCCAACCGCCCGCGGCGAATTTGACTACCGTGCAACAAATGCGCTGGATAGCCTAAGCCGCTGGATGCATGCCAACAATCAGTCAATTTATAACTGTACTTTTGCACCCGATAGCTATAAGATACCAGAAGGTACCAAGCTTACGTATAATAAAGTGAACGGACGTTTATATGTGCATTTGTTTGATTACCCTAAAGATGGTAAATTAACGCTGCCAGGCTATAACGGTAAAATTAAATATGCGCAGTTTTTAAATGATCATTCAGAGCTTTTAAGTAAAACTGATGGGCAGAACGTAGAATTAACCCTGCCTGTTAAAAAACCAAATTACGAGATACCTGTAATTGAATTAACCTTAGTTAATTAAGGTAACAGAATTCGGATAAGCCCCCTAATCGTAAAGTTTAGCGTTTCGGATTTAGAGTTTAGAATTTAGGATACAATGTCAGTACAAAAAGAAACATTTTTAAGGATACACCCGCATGATAATGTGCTGGTAGCCCTGCAAAACCTGGAGCAGGGAACACCGATCAATTTTGAGGGTAACACCTTTACTTTGGCAGATCGTATTGCCGCGAAGCATAAATTCGCCATTAACGAACTAAAAACCGGTCAGGAAATTTATATGTATGGCGTACTGGTGGGCAAAACCACCAGTACCATACCGCAAGGTGGCTTGCTGAGCACGCAAAATGTGCACCATGCCTCTGACGGTTACCGTTTGGGCGAGCGTAAATTAAGTTGGCACCAACCCGATACCCGTAGTTTTGACAGTAAAACCTTTAATGGTTACCACCGGGCTGATGGCTCTGTAGGTACTGCCAACTATTGGATTGTGGTGCCGCTGGTATTTTGCGAAAACCGCAACATTAACGTATTAAAAGAAGCCCTGGTTGATAAACTGGGCTACAAAAAGGCTAAAAGCTATGACGGAGATGTGGAGCAGTTGATGGAGCTTTATCAGGCAGGCAAATCTGTTGAGGAGATATTGAATGCCGATATCCAGGCATCAGCAGAAAAAGCAGATTCCAAACGGCTGTTCAAAAACATCGACGGTATAAAGTTCTTGAATCACAGCATGGGCTGCGGCGGTACCAAGGACGATTCAGACGCGCTTTGCGGACTGATAGCCGGTTATATTACGCATCCCAACGTGGCCGGTGCAACAGTTTTAAGTTTGGGCTGCCAACATGCACAGGTAAGTATTTTACAAGCCGAGATAGCCAAACGCGATCCCAACTTCAGCAAACCTATGGTAGTACTGGAGCAACAAAAAATAGGTACCGAAAGCGAGCTGTTGAAACAGGCGCTGAAACAAACCTTTGCCGGTTTGGTACAGGCTAATCAAAATCAGCGTCAGCCCGCGCCATTATCCAAACTATGTATCGGTATGGAATGCGGTGGTTCTGATGGGTTTTCGGGTATTTCGGCAAACCCAGCATTGGGTTATGTGTCCGATCTGCTGGTAACCATGGGCGGTTCGGTGATATTGGCCGAATTCCCGGAACTTTGCGGTGTGGAGCAGGAATTGAGCGATCGTTGTGTTGATGAAGAAACGGCCAACCGTTTTATGCAACTGATGACCACTTACAACGCGCGTGCCGAAGCAGATGGTTCTGGTTTTTACGCCAACCCATCACCCGGAAACATTCGCGATGGTTTGATCACCGATGCCATTAAATCGGCAGGAGCGGCAAAAAAAGGCGGTACCTCACCGGTGGCGGCTGTACTGGATTATCCGGAAAAGGTAACCAAACCCGGTTTAAACCTGTTATGTACACCTGGTAGCGATGTGGAAAGCACCACTGCCGAAGTAGGTTCGGGAGCGAACATTGTATTGTTTACCACTGGTTTGGGTACACCTACAGGTAACCCCATTACGCCGGTAGTGAAATTATCAACCAATACCGCTATGTTTGAGCGTATGCCGGATATTATCGATATTAACTGCGGAACGATCATCGAAGGCGACGAAACCATTCAGCAGGCCGGGGAGCGTATATTAAATTATGTGATCCAATTGGCCAGCGGCGAGGTTGAACCCAAATCGGTAAAACTGGGCCAGGATGATTTTATACCCTGGAAAAGAGGGGTATCGTTGTAAAACAAGAGCATAAAACAGGGTGTCATGCTGAGCCCGTCGAAGCATGGTGGGCATAGGCCTCTACGCACAAGTCTTCGACAAGCTCAGACTGACAGGCCCTTTTAAAGACAAAGGAAGCTCCCTCTTTCCGCCGAAGGCGAAGAGAGGGATGTCAAGCGAAGCGATGACAGGGTGAGTCGACTCACCGGTAAAAAATATAAAAAGAGTAACATGTTTAAACTAACCAATAAATCGGTAGTGATCACAGGCGGGGGCAGCGGCATAGGTAAGGCCATGTCGGTATTGTTTGCGCAGCAGGGTGCTACCGTTCATATCATCGAACTAAATGATAAAGCCGCGGCCGAAACCGTAAGCGAAATTGAAGCGGCCAGCGGAAAAGCTATCGGTTATGCCTGCGACGTTAGCAGTCAGCAGCAAGTAGTGGATACTTTTAACAAGATAGGTAAGATCGATATACTAATCAATAATGCTGGTATTGCCCACATCGGCAGGGCTGATAATACCAGTACCGAAGATTTTGAACGGGTATTTAACGTGAACGTTAAAGGCGCTTACAACTGTCTTTTCGCGGTGATCCCGGTGTTAAAAGCCAATGGTGGCGGTGTGATATTAAATACGGCTTCTATAGCGGCAAGCGTAGGTATTACAGATAGGTTTGCCTACTCCATGAGCAAAGGTGCCATACATGCCATGACGCTTTCTGTAGCGCGCGATTTCCTGCATGACAATATCAGGTGTAACTGTATTTCGCCGGCACGCATCCATACACCGTTTGTGGATGGCTTTATAGCCAAGAACTATGCAGGTAAAGAGGATGAGATATTTGAAAAGCTATCTAAAAGTCAGCCTATCGGCAGGATGGGCCGGTCGGAAGAAGTAGCAGCTCTGGCCCTGTATCTTTGCTCGGATGAAGCCGGCTTTATCACTGGTACCGATTATCCTATCGATGGCGGATTTATCACCTTGAATAACTAAGGACGTAGGACGTTTTAGGTTGTACGTTATACGCTGCAACAACTACTACCTCAAATAAAGAAAAACGTAAAACTTACGACGTATAACGTAAAACAAAAAAATAAAAATATGAAGCTGATACGATTTGGAGCAATTGGGCAGGAAAAGCCAGGAGTGATCCTTAACGATAAAAAATATGATGTATCTGCCTTTGGCGAAGATTATACCGAGCAGTTTTTTGAAACTGATGGTGTGGCCCGCCTCGCAGCTTTTATAAAAGATAAACAACTGCCCGAAGTTGCCGATAGCGTACGTTTAGGTAGCCCGATAGTGCGCCCTTCAAAAATTGTGTGTATCGGTTTAAATTATGCCGATCATGCTAGAGAAACCAATGCTCCCCTGCCACCCGAGCCGGTTATATTTATGAAGGCCACCACCGCTATTGTGGGCCCGAATGATAATATCGTGATCCCGAAAAATTCGGTAAAAACCGATTGGGAAGTGGAACTGGCTGTAGTGATCGGCAAAAAAGCATCGTATGTTGATGAAGCCGATGCGATGAGTTATGTAGCCGGTTATGTACTGCACAACGACGTATCCGAGCGCGAATTTCAGCTGGAGCGCAACGGCACCTGGGACAAGGGAAAAGGTTGCGATACCTTTGCGCCGCTTGGCCCGTTTCTGGCTACGCCTGATGAAATTGCCGATCCGCATAACCTGCGTTTATGGCTTAAAGTGAACGGTAAAATCTTACAGGATGGTACCACCTCTAACTTTATTTTTAACCTGCCCCATTTAATTTCATATACAAGTCAGTTCATGACGCTGTTGCCTGGCGATATCATTTCAACAGGTACACCGGCCGGTGTTGGTCTGGGTATGAAACCGCCGTTTTATTTAAAACCAGGCGACGTAGTTGAATTGGGCATCGATGGCCTGGGCGAATCAAAACAAAACGTGGTAGCTTATGCCTAAAATTGATGCACACCAGCATTTCTGGATATTTGACCCGGTTCGTGATAGTTGGATCAACGATGAAATGCTGGTGATCAAACGCGACTTTTTACCAACCGATCTGCTGCCCGTATTACAACAGAACGGCATCGATGGTTGTGTGGCCGTACAGGCCGATCAATCCGAACAGGAAACCCAATTTCTGCTGGAAATGGCAGCCGCTAATCCTTTTGTAAAAGGCGTAGTAGGCTGGGTTGATCTGAAGGCTGATAACCTGGAGGAACGACTGGAATATTTTAAACAGTTTGACAAGCTGAAAGGCTTTCGTCATATTTTACAATCAGAGCCCGACAAGCAGTATATGCTGCAGCCTCGTTTTCAGAAAGGGATTGCCAGCTTACAGAAGTATGGTTATACTTATGATATACTGATATACCCGGAACACCTGCCTTATGCCGGATTGCTTGCAGGAGGTTTCCCCGATCAAAGGTTTGTGCTTGATCATTTGGCCAAACCACATATTAAAGATCAAGACATTCACGACTGGCAAAAAGATATCCGTGCTTTAGCCAAGTATCCCAACGTACATTGCAAAGTATCAGGCATGTTGACCGAAGCCGATTGGCACTCCTGGAAAACCGAAGATTTTACGCCTTACCTGGATGTCGTGTTCAACGCCTTTGGCATCAACCGGGTGATGTTTGGGTCTGATTGGCCCGTATGCTTGTTGGCCGGCGGCTACGAAGGTACTATGCAGGTGGTAAACAACTATTGCTCAGGTCTATCGGCAACAGAACAGGAATTATTCTGGGGCCAAAATGCTACACTATTCTACAATTTATAAGCTTGAATTTCAAAATGATAAGGATGAATCATTTTGAAATTTTTTGTTGTTAAATAAAATAAATTAAGTATCTATGTACTGTGGCAGCAGCACGGTAATCTTCTGTTAAGTATAGCTGATTTGTGCAGAAATACTTCTGTTTTACCGTTAACCTACCTTATATCGTTAACCAGCCCCCTGCGGTTAATTACCATCTTTTACCAATTATTTATAACTCAGGTCATAATAAAAGTGTAATATTTTGTGTTAGTAAGAATTATGGCACATAATTAGCTGTATAATTATTTGACGGTGGTTGAACCGGGGACAGGGCAGGCCTATTGCTTTGTTTGTTGTTGATAACCAATGCCTTCAAACAAATTTATTAAGTAAAAGTCATGTATATTATTTTATTAGAAGTTACCGCCCTGCTTGCCGTAATCATTCTTCCGTTACTGGTTGTGCGTAAAAAGTTCAGGAAAAGATCAAAGCCCGTTTATAAGATTGATACCAATACCGAGTATGCCCGCTATGCTATCAACGAAGATGGTTTCCTGGAAGAAATTAACGTAAGCAATTTATCAAAACACAGGCATTAGTATTAATCATACCTCATGCAAAAAGCCATTGTCATTTTACAGGACAATGGCTTTTTTGTTTTTCATAGGTAGGTATTTCTTTAAAAACCGCCTTCGTCTGCGCTTGGGCCGTAGCTGCCGGGGATAGGCACATTCAGCAAACGCAGATAAACGCCCATTTGTGCCCGGTGATGCACGGTTTGCGAATAAGCCATCCGGATTACTTCGGCTTTGGTTCTTACACTTATAAGTTTACCGTCATAACGCAGGGTCCAGTTTTTTTGCAGATCTTCATCACTGGTTTGTGCTAAATGAGTTTTTCCGCTTTCGAGTGATTTTTCAAAAAATTCCAATACGCCCTCTGTATTATCATGAGGTTCAAATTTATAGGGATTATGAGCCAGATCAAGCTCATCGGTAGTAAGAGCCATGGTTACCCAGCCCGGTATTTCAGCAATGTGATTGGCCAGGCGTTGTACGGTCATACTCTTTTCGTGCGGCTGCCATTCATATTTATCGTTAGGTATAATGGCCAGCATTTTGCGAGTGGTTTGAGCTTCCAGCTCCATTTCTTTTAGTAATGCGGTGATAGTTGACATAAATTATCGTTTTAAATATTTACTGTTCTTGTTTGATGATTCAAAGTAACAAACAGCTGGTGACAGCCCTATGTCAGCAGGTTTTTATAAATGAAAAAAAAGATGAAATAACCTATTTGCGCCAGCACTAAGACGAGGTTGAAGTATACAATTTAAGAGAGGGGATGGACAGGGTTGCCGCTTTAAAACGCAATTGATATCATTGAATTACCAATTATGAACATGAAACCTATACTGCTTTATCTTTTACTCTTTTTCCCGGTAGTGTGCATGGCGCAAACCCCGGCAGCCGATGGCTTAACCTGCGAATACCTCAGCAATCCCGTAGGTATCGATATCGTAAACCCACGCCTCAGCTGGAAGATCAATACCACCCAGCGCAATACCATGCAGCAGGCTTACAATATCAGGGTGGCTACAGATGTGTCTTTTTCAGCATCCAAAACAGTTTGGAACACAGGGAAAGTAACAACAGATTCCTCTATCCTGATCACGTACGCTGGCACTTCCTTAAAACCAGCTACCCGCTATTACTGGCAGGTCAAGGTTTGGGATAACCATAACCACGCATCGGCCTGGAGTAAACCGGCTTATTTTGAAACGGGTATGTTTTCGCCCGCCGACTGGACAGCCAGTTGGGTACAACCCAAGCAGGATTCCGCCGCACGTAAAATACCCGCGGCCATGCTGCGCAAACAATTCAGCGTATCCAAAAAGATCGTATCGGCCCGGGCATACGCCACAGCGCATGGTTTATATGAGCTATACCTCAACGGAAAAAAAGTAGGCGATCAGGTGCTTACCCCCGGCTGGACGGAATATAAGAAACGCCTGCAATACCAGGTTTATGATATTACCGCCATGCTGCAACAAGGCGATAATGTAATAGGCGCTATGGTAGGAGATGGTTGGTTCCGCGGAACAACGGGTTACACCAATCAGTGGGGGTTCTGGGGTAAAAAATTGGCCCTGCTATGCCAACTACAGATCACCTATGCCGATGGTACGGTGCAGCACATTAATACCGATGGCTCCTGGAAAGGCACAAATGAGGGCCCTATACGCCTCGACGGTATTTATGATGGCGAAAATTACGATGCCCGCAAAGAGATACCCGGCTGGGCCAGCAAAGGTTTTAACGATGCCGGCTGGGAGCCTGTTGATGTGGCGGCCTTTGATAATAAAATACTGGTAGGGGTGCAAAGCGTACCCGTACACAAAATACAGGAGATCAAGCCTATTGCCATATTTAAAAGTCCCAAAGGCACGCAGATTGTGGATTTCGGACAGAATCTTACCGGCTGGATACGCTTAAAAGTAAGCGGTAATGCCGGGCAAAACGTAAAGATCCGCCATGCCGAAGTGCTGGATAAATTTGGGGAGTTTTATACCGCCAACCTGCGCTCGGCAACGGCAACACTTAACTATACACTTAAGGGTAGCGGGGTAGAGGTGTTTGAACCGCACTTTACCTTTATGGGTTTCCGTTATATCGCGGTAGAAGGTTTCCCAGGCGAGCTGAAACCGGAGAATTTTACGGCGGTAGTGGTACATTCAGATATGCCAATCACGGGGCAGTTTGCCTGTTCCGACACCATGATCAACAAGCTCCAGCATAATATCCAGTGGGGGCAAAAAGGCAATTTCCTGGATATCCCCACCGATTGCCCGCAGCGCGATGAGCGCCTGGGTTGGACGGGCGACGCGCAGGTATTTTCGCGCACGGCAGCCTTTAATATGCAGGTAGCTCCATTTTTTGCCAAATGGATAAAAGACGTTGCTGCCGATCAGTCGGCCGATGGGCGGGTGCCATTTGTTGTACCCAATGTTTTTGAAACCAACCACGCTACTTCAGCAGGCTGGGGTGATGTGTCGGTTATTGTGCCCTGGACCATGTACCAGGTTTATGCCGATAAACGTATCCTGCAAAACCAATATGCCAGCATGAAAGCTTATGTGGATTATATTATCAAAAAATCCGGGGATAAATATATCTGGCGCGGAGGCAGCGTTTTTGGCGACTGGCTGTTTTATCGTCCCGGTATTTATGATTTTTCGGAACCCAATGGCTATACCAACCCCGATCTGATCGCCACTGCCTTTTATGCCTACTCCGCTAAACTGCTAAGCCAATCCGCAGGGGTATTAGGTAACACTGCGGATGAAAAGTACTACAACGATATATTTGAACAAGTTAAAAAAGCTTTTGTACGCAATTACGTGACCCCAACAGGACGCATTTTTGCCGACTCACAAACCGGCTACGTACTGGGCCTGAAATTTGGCCTGGTGCCCGACAGTCTGAAAGCCAAAGCTGCGGCTTACCTGGTTGAAGATGTGCGCAGCCGCAATAACCACCTGTCTACAGGCTTTTTAGGTACGCCTTATTTATGCCAGGTACTGTCGCAAAACGGCTATAGCAGTGTGGCTTATGACCTGGTGCTGCAAAAAACATATCCTTCATGGCTGTACCCTGTAAAAATGGGTGCCACTACTATCTGGGAGCGCTGGGACGGTATCAAAACCGACAGTACTTTTGAAGATAAAAGCATGAACTCCTTTAACCATTACTCCTACGGTGCCGTTGGCGACTGGATGTACCAGCAAATGGCCGGTTTACAATTGGGTAAGGCCGGTTACAAGCATATCATTATAAAACCCGAACCTCATCACAAATTCAGCTTTGCCAAAGTAACATTCCAAAGTATGTATGGCCAGGTGTTTTCGGGATGGGAAGTGAATAACGGCACTATGCAGATCCACGTGACTATACCCCCTAATACCACAGCCGATATAACCCTGCCGCAGGCCCATGCCGAAGATGTAAAACTCGACGGCAAACCGATAGCTCCTGACACGGCGCATACGGGTGATGACGGCGTTACCATCAGCGTTGGCTCCGGCGATTATACCTTCAGTTATCCCTGGGTAGAGATAAAAGAGAAAAAGGCCGTCACGGCTACGATGTAGTTAGAAAGGGGGATACCCATCCTCTCCACACGTCATTGCGAGGTACGAAGCAATCCCCGATTTACAGAGTCGCTCTGTATAGGATAGAGATTATTAATGTTGTGTTCGTTTTATTTTGTATTAATGAACTCCCTCCGGTCGGTTGTCTTCGTACCTCGCAATGACGCCATTTTTTACATATTTTAAAAAGTGGAGGGCCCGTGCAATTGAAGGGGAGGAAGGGGTTTTATGAAATTCGAAAATTTATACCGCTTGGCTAAACCCCTCCCTGCCTTTGCGCTCATGCCAGCCACGCCCCTCCCGTGGGGAGGGAACTCAAATACAGCTGTGACTGCAAAATTTATTTATATTAGCTTAAAACAGACCAATTATGCTCAAAAAAGGCGAACATATTGAAGGCATACCTGCCGAGTTGCAGGTCTTGCTCGACCAGAACGCGGAAGCCAATGAATTTTTTGAAAACCTTTCCAGGTCGTATAAACAAGGCTATTGTGATTGGGTAGGATCGGCCAAACAGGAAGATACCCGGAAGGTACGGGCCGATAAAGCGCTCATTATGTTGCTTAATAAACAAAAAACACTTAAAACCTAAAGGAAGGATTTCGGTACAGGAAGAACTTAAAAGCGGTGGTCCGTGTGATTCCTTCCCTTGGGAAGGGGAGGAAGGGGTTTCAACGCTGGATAAACCCCTCCCTGCCTTTGCGTTCATGCCTACCGCACCCCTCCCGTAGGGAGGGAAGCCATTCGGCTTTTTTTAGGCCGTCACTCTGAGCTTGTCGAAGGGTGTGCGCAGAGGCCTACTCACCATGCTTCGACGGGCTCAGCATGACACCCTTTTTCCTCGCCTCGGGACTCATTCAACTCCGTCTCTTCTTCTGAAACTACAAAAAGTAAAATTCTGTGTGGTATTAAATGGGGTTTGATGATCTTCAGTAATACATCGCAGTTTTTCAAAAGAATCTGCAAACCGGGTGGCCATCGAAGCTTCAGAATATTGTTTGATCTCCAGGCCGCTACATTTGGTGGGGCCATTTTCTGAAAATGTGCCCAGTACCAGGTAACCGCCCGGATGAATGGCATCCTCCGCAATGGATACGTAGCTGGCTATTTTATCTTCGGTGGTTAAAAAATGAAAAGCAGCCCGGTCATGCCATACGTGGTACTTTACGGGCGGGATGAATTCGGTGACGTCTGATACTATCCAATGCACTTTGGCCGCATTTGTACCTAATCTTTTTTGGGCCTTTTCGATAGATGCCTCGGAAATATCCAGCACCCATATATTCTGATAACCTTTATCCAGCAAGGCATCCACCAGCCGACTGTCGCCACCACCGATATCAATGATGTTGGCCGACAGATCTACCGGCAGCGATCCCACAAAATCCATCGAAGTTTTAGGATAGGTTTGAAACCAGCTTACATCATCTTCGGCTTTGCTGCCGTATACATTTTCCCAATGTTGTTTTTCTGAATCGCTCATGATATGGGTGTAAATTAAGTATCAATAAGTGCGTCATTGCGATGAACGAAGCAATCTCTAAGCTATACAGAGCAAGCATGAATAATTGACCTGCTTTTGTAGAGATTGCTTCGTTCCTCGCAATGACGTTTGGTAATAGAATGTTTAGATGGCCAGTAAACCCATTACGCTACCAACTGCTCAAATAACTTATTCAATGTGGCTTCGGCATCCAACAGCAAGCCCGGGTGTACCTTTGACGATTGTACCACCGTGCTGCGGGTAGCCGTAAGCCAGCGAAAACGGGAAGCCAGGTCCAATTTGGCTATAGGGCCTGCCTGTTTATCGCCATGGCATATCCTTTCAAAGGAATTGATATTATCTTTCAGGCAATCCAGGTCCAGGCCCGGGGCCAGTGCGCTTATGCGGGCTTCGTTCCACACAAACCTAACTTTCAGGAATTGTTGTTTCGGGCAGTAAATGATCACCCCCACATTAATAAATTCCTCGCGCTCTACCCTCGGCACAACGCGTACTACGGCGTACTCAAATAAGTATGGCTCTTGCATATTGTGCTTCTTTTACAAAATTTTCAGACGCGGCTACGCGTGTGGTTAAAAAACGGTAGTAAACATCTCGGCGTTCGGCTGGTGTGCCATTTTCCGAATCGTCGGTAAGCCATTCGTCAGGGATCAGGTTAACAATGGCCAGGATGCGCTCATCCGTCAGGATCGAACAAAATTCGGCATCAACCTCATCCAGCATCGAAGCCTGGGGCAACAGCACATGATCTTTCACGGGCATAAATGGACGGATGGCCTGCTCGTCCCAGTTATACCAGGAGTGATGAAAATACAGCGAGGCACCATGATCTATCAGCCAAAGCTCCTTATGCCACATCAGCATATTGGTATTACGAGGGGTACGGTCAACATTGGTCAACAGGCAATCCAGCCACACAATTTGCGAAGCTGTTTTGGCATCAAGCGTGGTCACTACCGGGTCGAACGTAATAGCGCCCTGCAGGTAATGCAGCGCCAGGTTAAGGCCCACGCTAAATTTAAGCAGGTCCTGGATCTCCTCATCCGCTTCGGAGCGACCAAAGGCCGGGTCGAGGTTGGCGAATACCAGCTCAGGCACGCGTAAACCCAGCAGGCGGGCAATTTCGCCGCCTATAAGCTCGGCTATGAGGGCTTTTACGCCCTGGCCCGCGCCGCGAAATTTAAGTACATATAAAAACTCGTCGTCACCCTCGGCAATGGCCGGCAGCGAGCCGCCCTCGCGCAGGGGGGTAACGTAGCGTATCACATTAATGGTTCTGAGTTGTGGTTCAGTGTAATTCATTGCAGATGTTCAAATGAAGGCAGGCAAATATAACTAAAAACATAGCGGTAAGTAGGAGAATCACTCTTCAGTGTTGAGTTGTAAAAAAGTTTGGCTAAAGCCTATTTAGGTATTTTTATTTAACCGTTGGCTGAAGCCAAACGGCAATGAATAATAAATGCAGCTATATGTAGATCAGCATTCAGTTGCATATAAGATAAGACCAGCATTCATTGCCGTCCCATTTATGGGACGGATAGATAGTTAAAAAAGGGGGCTTCAGCCAAACAATCTTAAAGAGATTTCAGCCGGCCGGCTTCACCTATATCATTTATTGGCGCAAGTCTTGCGTGATGGGTTGTGTATGAAGGCTGACTTGTGACTCTTCAATAGGCACAAGTCAGCAACTCGCTGGCAACCACACAAGACTTGCGCTAAAAGCGTATGATACCCGCCAACAAAACTTTTATGTTTAATTATTGTAATGTAAATGTGAATTAACCTTTAGGAAATCATATGACCCAAAATCACAAACAACCTGCAAAAGAAACCGTCGAAAAAGAACTTACCTATATTCAGAAAGTATGGCACACGGTAGCTATTGTGGCCCTGCTGGTAGTGGTGATCCTGATAGCACGGGTAGCTTTCAATGTACTGCTGATGGTGCTAGCCGGTGTGCTGGTATCGGTTTATTTTCATGGCCTGGGCGATATGATACAACGCAAAACCAAATGGAGCAGGCGGGCCTGTATGATCATTTCTGTAGGGGGCACCTTTATAATCCTCACCGTTTTATTTTGGTTTATGGGGAGCAAGATCTCCCATCAGATAACCGTATTGAGCGATTCGCTGCCTAAAACGGTGAACACGGTTAAAGCAAAATTGTCCGAATCGCCGCTGGGCAATAAGGTGTTAACGTACCTTTCGGATGATAATTCCGACAAGCTGTTTGCTACCGCCAAACAATTCTTCAATACCAGTTTTGGCGTTTTGGGCAATATCTATATCATCATGTTCCTGGCCATATTTTTTACGGCCAATCCCAATTTATATAAAGATGGCATCATTAAACTGATCCCTGAGGACCGGAAAGAGCTGGCCCGGTGTGTTTTTGACCGCATCAGCATGGCACTCAAAGGCTGGTTGAAGGGAATGATGCTCTCAATGGTGCTGGTGTTTATTTTGATAGGCGTAGGCTTAAGTATTATGAGTATCCCGGTAGCGCTGGTACTGGCGCTGCTGACGGGTTTGCTGAAACTGATCCCCAACTTTGGCTCCCTGGCCGCCATGATCCCCGGTGTACTGCTGGCACTCACTATTGGTACCAATACGGCCATCATCGTAGCGTTGATTTATATTGTTTCGCAAACCATTGTTAGCAATATTGTAACCCCGCTGATCCAGAAAAAAATGATCAACCTGCCGCCGGCGCTCACCATATTGTCGCAGGTATTGATGGGGACGCTGTCAGGTGTACTGGGTATTATACTGGCGGTTCCGCTACTGGCTATTGTGATCATATTGGTGGATGAGCTGTATGTGAAAAAGATCGATGCGGAGGCGGAAGTTTTGAGTTCAGAGTCCTGAGCCTACTCTCCCGGTCATCACTTCGCTCGCCCATCCTCTTTTCGCCTGCGGCGGAAAGAGGGTGGGCAATATTAATAAATTACGTCATTGCGAGGTACGAAGACAACCGACCGGAGGGAGTTCATTAATACAAAATAAAACGAACACAACATTAATAATCTCTATACTGTACAGAGCAAACATGAATAGTTGACCTGCTTATGTAGAGATTGCTTCGTACCTCGCAATGACGCGCGGAAAAAAGACAAAGCGCAGACAGGGCGACCCCATTTGCTTATCCCTCCAATTTTTTGTATATTTGAATAAGCACCGGCCCGGTTCTCTTTTATCAGAGAAACCGGGCTGTTTTGTTAAGGGGAAAAGGGCACAAAAATAGATGGTTTTATACTTAGTTATTTGACAATCAATTAATTAATACTTTTTAAAGTTTAAAAAACACGTTAAAACTGTGTTAAAATTTGTTAAAAAGTGTTAAAATCGATGGTTTTGGATCAATTTTCAAGCGTTTTTTGCCCGTTTTTGCCCCGGAAATTGTTAAAATAAAAGGTTTAAAAAGTTTTTGGAAGCACAATTTATTACATATTTATCCGATCATTAAAATAGCATATCCCTCAAAATGATTTTTACTTACCAGGATCTGGAACCAATCGATTTGACTAAAATTAACCAAATAGCCAAAGAAGCCGGGGCCGCCATACTCAGCATTTATAACCTGTCGCCCGAAAATATTGGGCTCAGCCTGAAGGACGACCAATCACCCCTTACTGCTGCCGATAAGTTATCGCACGAGGTGATCATGAAGGCCCTGACCGCCTTAACACCGCATATCCCAATCATTTCTGAGGAAGGCAAAGATATCCCCTACGAAACCCGCAAAAACTGGCCATATTTCTGGTGCGTCGACCCGCTGGATGGTACCAAGGAGTTCATCAAGCATAATGGCGAGTTTACCGTGAACATCGCGCTTATCCATCAAAATACGCCGGTTTTGGGCATTATCTATATACCCGTTACCGGCGAACTATACTACGGTGGCCAAAACATCGGGAGCTGGAAAGAGACCCAGGATGGAACCACCACCCATCTGCATGCGGATATAAACAGTACCAACTGGACAGCCGCAGGCAGCCGCTCCCATGCCTCGCCCGAAGAAACCGCGGTATTAAGTCAATACTCTATAAAAGAGACTATTTCGGCAGGTAGTTCACTTAAATTTTGCCTGATAGCCGAAGGCCAGGCCCATATCTATTATCGCCATGGCCCAACCATGGAGTGGGATACGGCCGCAGGGCAGGCCATCGCCACGTTTAGCGGTGCAAAAATGACCATGCCCAATGGTGAGCCTTTTCTGTATAACAAGGTTTCACTGCTCAATTCAGGCTTTTTGTGTAAGGTAAAATAGGGGTTTAAGTATTGCTCTGGAGCCGCGAAATATCGCTATTGAAAATTAACTGATCTTAAAGTAATTAGGATTATAACAAACGTTTGTGTTGACTTAATTATTAACGCAGCGTGAGTTAATCATTAACTTCATCAGTATAATTTAAATCGGCGGCATATTAATGGATGGGGCAGCTATCAATATAACACAAGAGCAAAAGGTTCAAGCTAGCTTAAAATACCTGTTTTTTACCTTCTTGAAAATAGGTTGCGTAAGCTTTGGCGGCTATATGGCCCTGGTTGCGCTGGTTCAAAAAGTAATGGTCGACCAGGACGAGGTTCTGGATAATGATACCATCCTGGATAGCGTTACCGTGGCTAGTTTGTTACCTGGTCCGCTTGCAGTAAATATTGTGGCCTATATAGGTTATCACTTAAAGGGTAAAGCCGGGGCTGTGATCAGCATGCTGGCCGTTTTGCTGCCTGCTTGTACCTTGATACTGTTATTATCATGGCTATACTTTAACTATTCGTACAAAATTGAATGGGCGCAGATAATGCAATACGTGGCTGCTGCGGTAAGCGCCATTATCCTTTCGGCAGGAATGCAATTGTTTAAAAAGGAGATCGCTAAAAACTACCCGAAAGCGCTATTATGCCTGTTTACCATCGCGGTTATTTCCTGGTTCAATAGCTATTTGGTTACCATCACACTTATTTTAACAGGGGCTGTGGCCGGGCTTTTCCTGAGCGGCAATAAGTATAAGAATATAGCTGTACTTACTGTTTTTAAAAGCAGGTTTAAGTTCAGTCCGACTTCTGTATTGATTGGTTTGCTGTTGATTAACGAAGGGGTATTTATCAGTAATATCTACAAAAACATCAACAGTATCTTACTAAAAATGGGGATTGTTTTTTCGGGGATAAGCCTTTCTTTGTTTGGTGGTGGGTATGTGATGGTCCCCATTATGCAATCATTATTTGTAAAAGACCTGCACTGGGTCACCACTCAGCAATTTGTGGATACGATAGCCTTTAGCCAGGCTACGCCGGGGCCTATCCTGGTGAGCGCCACTTTTATCGGTTATAAACTGGCTGGTATTGCCGGGGCGATATTGGCTACGGTGGCTATGTTTGGGCCTTCTGCCGTATTGATGATCGTGGTAAGTAAACTATTTAAAAAAAATAAAGACCACAGCCTGGTTAAAGATATGGTGTCGGGTATCAAGGTGGTGGTTATCGGCCTGATTATTTCGTCGGCATTTAAAATCTTCTTTCAGCAGCATTTATCGGTGCTTTTTGTAGCCGTGGGATTAGTGTCCTTGCTGCTGAGTTTTAAGTATAAAATAAACCCGGTTTATTTAATTATAGGCTCCATAACACTTGGGGTAATCGCAAAATTTTATGGCATATGAGTAAACTTTACCAACCACAAGGCATTCAGATGATCGGCACGCAGCGGTCGGGCTCCAATTTATTAAGGGTGATACTGGATCAGTCGGAAGCTATTGCATCCCCGCATCCGCCGCATATACTGGTTACTTTTGTACCCTTATTAAAGTTCTACGGTCCGCTGGATGAGAGCGCTTATAAGATACTCATTAACGATGTAGTTGATTATGTAGAAGCCAATCCCGTGCCTTGGGAAGGCATCAGTTTGAACCGGGATCGGATCTTCGAGAACTCTACTGTACACAGCCTTTTCGAGATCAACCGGCTTATTTATGAGCAGGCCGCTGTAGCCAAACATGCCCGGTATTGGTGCTGCAAAAGTATGGCCAATGTGCATTATGCGGCTGAGCTGGAAAAACATAACCCAGGCCTGAAATACATTTACCTGTACCGCGATGGCCGCGATGTAGCTGTATCGTTTAAAAAAGCTATCGTTGGCGAAAAGCATATCTATCATCTGGCCCAGCAATGGACGCACGACCAGCAGGCCTGTATCGATCTGTCTGAACGTATTGGTGAGGATCGTTTCTTCGCTCTGAATTACGAAACGCTTATTACCCAGCCCGAAATGCTGATCCGAAAGCTCTGCGCATTTCTGGAGATCGATTATAGCGATAATATGCTCAGTTTTTATAATTCCAACGAGTCAAAGGCTACCGCCGCTGCTGGTGAGATGTGGCAGAACCTCGAAAAACCTATCATGACTAACAATAAAGGCAAGTTTCATAAGGAATTGACATCACAGGAAATTGAAGTATTTGAACTGCTGAGTCACCAGGTTTTAACCCGGCTGAATTATCCTTTATTGACCGCTTTAAGCAATGTCGAACTCCTAACACCTGATGCTATCGAAGTTTATGATGCCGAGAACAAGGCGCTGAAAAAAGCGATACTGAGCAATGCCCGGCAATCAGATCTTGACCGCCGAGAACTACAATTACAGATCCTGGCCGATATTAAAAGCAAGGTGGAGTAAACGGTTCGGCTCTCAAACGTTTGCGTTGAATAATATCGTGTAAAGGTTGTTTTAGCGCCTTATCTTTCATTTTCGCTAAAGCAAACCAAATAAATACATCCAATATAATATGAAGTTTAAACAGATCAATTTGTGGCTCTTTTGCGTGACCATGATGCCACTTTTGGCCATTGCCCAAACCAAACCGGCCTATAACGAACTCCAGGTTTTCGACCATTCGTTTTTTACCTATAATGGTAACGAATTCCGTAGCGCCAACGGCGCACCCGGCCCCAAATACTGGCAAAACAAAGCCGACTACGTGATCAATGCCGAACTGGTAGAGAAGGATACGCTGATCAAAGGCAATGTAAGCATCAATTATACTAATAACAGCCAGGATACGCTCAATTACTTATGGCTGCAGTTGGATCAGAACCTGTTTAAACCCGATTCAAGAGGTGCTGCCTCAACCCCGGTTAGCGGCGACCGTTTCGATGCCAAAGGTTATACCAAAGGCGGTTACGATATTGGTGCGGTTTCGGTTACCTACATGGGCAAAAACTATGTGATCAAACCTACCATCACTGATACGCGCATGCAATTGCGCTTACCTTTTGTAGTAAAACCGCACGGCGATCAGATCAATGTAAAAGTTAACTATTCGTTTTATGTACCCCATTATGGCGCCGACCGTATGGGCCGACTGGGTGTTAAACAAGGTGTGATCTATCAGCTGGCGCAATGGTACCCGCGCATGTGTGTGTATGATGATGTGAATGGCTGGGATACTTTGCCTTATATAGGCACCGGCGAGTTTTACTGCGAATATGGCAATTACGATTACTTTATCACCGCGCCTGCCGATATGATCATAGCTGGTTCCGGCGATCTGCAAAACTCACAGCAGGTATTAACCGCGAAGCAAAACAGGCGCCTGGCTGCCGCCGCTAAGAGTGACAGTTCGGTACATATTATTACTGAAACTGAGGTTGGTACAGCAGGCATCAGGCCAAAACATGAAGGCACGCTTACCTGGCATTATAAAATGCACAACACCCGGGATGTATCCTGGTCGGCTTCAAAAGCCTTCATCTGGGATGCGGCGCGGGTTAACCTGTCGGGTGGTAAAAAGGGAATGGCCAATGCCGTTTACCCGGTTGAAAGTCGCGGCTATGATCGTTATGGTCGTGCGGCACAATATTTAAAAAACAGCATCGAATTTTATTCCAAAAACTATTTTGAGTATCCCTGGCATTCGGCATTTGTAGTGGCCGGGGTAGCGCTGGGTATGGAGTATCCAGGTATCGTGTTCTGTAGTTACCAGATTAAAAAGGATGATCTGTGGCATGATATCACACACGAAATGGGCCATAACTGGTTCCCGATGATCGTGGGCAGCAACGAGCGCCGCTTTATGTGGATGGATGAAGGGATGAATACTTTTATCAACGGCTACGCCTCGAACTGGTTTAACCACGGCGAATATGGCGATACCAGCAGCATGGCTGTAGGCATGACCCGCAGTTTGATGCGAGAGAAAGACCCGCTGATGACCGCGCCCGAAGTAATGCACGATGGCGGCCAATATTATTACAAAACGGCCCTGGCCCTGAATATCTTACGCAACGTGGTTTTAGGGGCAGATCGTTTTGATTATGCCTTTAATATGTACATTAAACGCTGGGCCTACAAACATCCACTGCCGCAGTATTTTTTCCGCACCATGAATGATGCCGCGGGCGAAGACCTAAACTGGTTCTGGAAAGAATGGTTTTATACCACCTGGAAGCTTGATCAGGCGGTTACTGACGTAAAATATAACAAAAACGACCCTGCTACTGGTGCCATCATCACCATTGAGAATTTAGGGGAAATGGCCTTACCTGTAACCTTAAAGGTAACCGAGCAAAACGGTAAGGTGCAGCAAATCAAGCTTCCGGTTGAAGTATGGCAAAAAGGGGCTAAGTGGAAATTGAAATGCAATACCACATCAAAAATAACCTCGGTTATCGTCGACCCCGACAGGCAATTGCCGGATATTGATCGTAGCAATAATATTTTTAAATTGCCTGAATAAGTAATTCGCTACTGGATTCGCAAAAGGGCATCAAATGAACAGGATATCTGATCAGAAAGGAATGGTTGTTTGGCTGTACGGATTATCCGGGGCGGGTAAAACAACCATTTCTTTGTTATTAAAGCAGATGCTGGAAAATGATGGTTTTTTCGCGGTTTGTTTGGATGGTGATGAACTGCGCTCGGGTATTAATAAAGACCTGACTTTCACCGAAGACGACCGGGAAGAAAACATCCGCAGGGCTGCCGAAATTGCCCGGCTCATGCTGCAAAATAATATCATTACCATCTGTTCCTTTATCACCCCACTCCAAAAACATAGAGCTTTGGCTGCCGGTATCATCGGCGAATCTTATACTGAGGTCTTTATTGAATGCCCCCTGGATGTTTGCCAGGCCCGCGATGTAAAAGGCCTGTATAAAAAGGCCCGAACCAATCAAATAACACACTTTACAGGCATCAGCTCAGGATTTGAAGCTCCTGCCAATCCGGAATTGATCATCCATACTGCCGTCGAAAGCCCTGCAGAGAGCATGGAAAAGGTGTATCAGCATATAGCGCCGCTGTTAAAAAGGTAACAAACAAAGAGGGCTGTCATCCTGAGCTTGTCGAAGCATGGTGGGCAGGGCCTCTACGCACGATCCTTCGACAAGCTCAGGATGACAGCCCTCCATTATGTCCTCGCTATGACATGAGAGGGTCATGCCATGTTAGCTTGGTTTCAGCTACCGCCTTAAAAATGTGTTTGTTACAACATCAAAAATCAAAAATTTTTACCGCTTTACCCAAAACAGGAAGCTTTTGATCAATATCATCCGATTTCTCATTCTAAAAACCGCGAAGTCCGTCATTAACAGTCGTTTTGATTTGCGGAACAGGCCATTTTGTGCTTGTTATCAAACGTTTGCGTTGTTTAAGTTTTTGTAAAACAAACGTTTGCGTTGTGTTTGAGGGCCCTCAATTTTGCTTTGTTAGGGCCTTATCTCTAATTTCCAATATCCAAAAAACATAAAAAACGGACTAAAAATTTCTTGATTAATTAATACTAACACCAACAATGTATGATTAAAATTTACTCACAACTTAGCTCGGATTTCATGCAAGGTATTTTCACAAAAGGACGCTCAGGCATCAGTCCTTTTGTGAAACTGATCTGCTGTTATCTGTTTGTATTGTTACCCACCTGGGCCAGTGCCCAAACGGTAATAAATGGTACCGTAAAAGATACCAAAGGTTTAGCCGCGATTGGCGCTACAGTATCCGAAAAAGGAATCAAAAACTCTACTGTAACCGATGTCAATGGTAAATTCAAATTAACCCTTAAAGGTAAATCCAATGTTTTAACGGTAACCTATATAGGTTTTAAGCCGCAGGAAGTAACGGTAGGCTCATCAAATGAAGTATCCGTTGTTCTGGAAGAGGACTTAAATAAGTTGAACGAAGTAGTGGTAGTAGGTTACGGTTCCGTAAAGAAGAGCGACCTCACCGGTTCTGTAAGTTCTGTAAAAAGTGATGACCTGATTTTAGGTGGTACAACTTCAAATTTGGGGCAAGCTATACAAGGTAAAGCCGCCGGTGTGCAGGTACAACAATCGAGCTTTGCCCCGGGAGGCGCTATTTCAATCACTGTACGTGGCGGTAACTCTATCAGTACAAGTAATGCACCACTATATGTTGTTGACGGATTTATTACCGACAACGGAAACTTGATAAACCCGAATGATATTGATGATATTCAGATATTAAAAGATGCTTCGGCAACTGCTATTTATGGTTCACGTGGGGGTAATGGCGTAATTTTAATCACTACCAAAAAAGGTAAAACCGGTAAAGTATCTATTGATGCAGATATATCTAACGGTACACAATACCTAACATATAAACCTGCTTTATTAACGGGACAACAATACACAGATATTCAGAATGCCACCGCTATTGAGGATGGAAACCCTCCGCTTTTTCCTGCAGGGTTTCCTGTAGCTAATACCAATTGGTTAAAAGCTGCCACCCGTAATGCTACCGTTCAAAACAGGACTGTAAGCATAAGCAGTGGCGATAAAAATTCAAAAATTTATGTATCAGGTAACTATATTAAGCAGGTTGGTGTATTGAAAAATACCGATCTGGAAAGATATAGTGCAAGGATAGGTGCCGAAAAAACACTTAATGAGAACATCAAATTAAGCGCTAACTTTTATGGTGCAAGTACCAATCAGAACCAACAATCTTATTCAGGCGATATTACGGCGCCGTTATTTGGCCTTTTAACAGCGCAACCCAATATCCCGGTTTATAATCCGGATGGCACTTATTATGTTTACCAGGGGAAAAACAATGCACTGGCCAATCTTTTAGAACCAACCAATACCAGCGGTAACAAACTTATTAACGGAAACATCGCTTTAGATTACCAGATCCTAAAAAATCTAACCTATCATCTTGGTGCTGGTAGTGAATATAACCAGACAATCGCCGGTCAGTACACGCCAACAACATTAGTAGCGGGGGCTAAAAATGGAGGGTTGGCAAGTGAGCAAACATATAGCACCTTTAGGTGGTTGGTTGAGAACTATTTTACTTATAAATATAATTTGAAAGATCATGCCTTTACACTATTAGTAGGTAATTCGAATCAAAAAGATGTTTATCAGTCTTTAAATGCTGGGGCAAGGGGTTTTTCAACTGATGCCTTCTTGTTTTATAATTTAGGTGCAGGGTCTGCTGCATACGCAAGTAATGGTTATAGCGCTTATAATAGCTATAAAGAAGAAGCAACGCTTACAGATTACTACGGAAGGCTTAATTACGCGTATAAAGATAAAATTTTAGCCACGTTTACTTTAAGGGATGATGCTTCATCTAAGTTTGGACCTAACTTTCGCCATGGTATTTTCCCATCGGGAGCGATAGCTTATAAACTTACTGAAGAAGACTTTATTAAGAATTTAAATACGTTTTCAAATTTAAAACTTAGGGTAAGTTATGGTATTACCGGTAACGACCGTATCCCCAACTACAGGTATTTGACCACATTTGGTAATTACAGTACTACACTTGATGGCTCCGCTTTGCAGGTAGGTATCGAACCATCATTGTTACCAAATCCAAACCTGAAGTGGGAAAGTACCGCACAGCTTGATGTTGGTTTAGATATGGGATTTGCAGATGGAAGGATCAATGCCACTATCGATGTTTACCGGAAAAAAACCAGCGATTTACTCCTCAATGTTCCTGTTGGCCAGTATTATGGTTTCAGCACCCAGTTACTAAATGCAGGCTCTGTTGAAAATAAGGGTATAGAATTATCTGTAAGCTCAAATAACATCAGAACAAAAGATTTTTCATGGAATACCAGCTTCAATATTGCCTATAACAAGCAAAAAACATTAAAGCTGGCCGACAATGTTGCACAAATACTTACCAACACTGCTAATCCAAGCGGTACCGTTTCTGGTCGGCCATTTACTAAGCTGGTACCAGGGGTTGAGTTAGGAGAGCTTTATGGCTATGTTTACGAAGGTGTAATAAAAACCGGCGAAAACTATGCTCCTCAGCCAAATTCAAAACCGGGCGATCCTAAATATAAAGATGTTAATGGCGACGGTAAAATTACGCCCGATGATCAAACCTATTTGGGTAATTCAAACCCGCACTATACCGCAGGTTTAGGTAACGATTTTCATTATAAAGGATTTGATCTGAATATTTTTATCCAGGCATCATTTGGTTATTCGCTGTTTGATATGAACAGGTTGGTATTAGAGTCAACAACAGGTGCTGATGCTTTAAACCGCTTTGTTGCCGGTAAAAATGAAAATACACAAGTACCACGTGAAGGTTACTTTTTAAGTACCTACGGTGGTTATGTAAATTCAAGGTTTGTAGAGAATGCTTCTTTTGCCCGCCTAAAATCGGTTTCATTAGGTTATAGTTTCCCATCATCATTATTCCAGAATATGAAAATACTTCAGGGTATAAGGATATATGCCGAGGCTCAGAATTTGTTCACCATTACAAGTTATAAGGGTACCGATCCGGAAGCTAACGTTCACGCCGCCGCCGTTTCTGCAAGTACACAAAACGTAGGTACCATCAATAACCTGGCCGGTGGATTGGATTTTGGCTCATTCCCTGCATTCAGGACTATAACTTTTGGTATAAGAGCTTCTATTCACTAATTACTCATAAACCTTTTATTAAGGTTCAACATAAAATTAAAAGAGATGAAAAAATATAGTATTCTTCTTATGGTGATGATGGTTTTTGTACAGTTTTCCTGTAATAAGAATCTCGATCCTAAAGTATATAGCAGTTTAACTACTGTTAATGCGTTCCGTACAAAATCTGATGCTATTGCAGCAGTAAACGCGGTTTATGCACGCTTAAAAGGTCCTGCTGTTGGTGATAATTTTGATTATTGGACAGTAAGGCACTTCGCCCTTACCGATTTGAGCACTGATGTTGGCCATTGCTCTTTAGGGGGTGATCCAGGGCAATTGTCATTAGTACAATGGAACTCGGCTAACGGCCTGATAGCGGAAGACTGGCGCCAGATATACAAACTGATAGCCAATGCCAATAACGCGATATATAACATCAGCCCAATGACTGCTCTTACAGCGGAGCAAAAAAAGCAGTTTCTGGCAGAGATTAAATTTTTACGCGCTCTGGCGTATATGGACCTAATTGATGCCTGGGGCCCGGTTGTATTGATCACGGAAAAAGATTTGGCTAATCCCAATTATACTGCTCAGCCACCAGTTACTTCGGTTGAGCAGATCGATGCACTATTAATAAGCGATCTTACCGATGCGATTAATACATTACCGGTTGACTATAAAAGCAATGCTATATATTCCAATAACGATGTTGGCCGTGCAACCAAAGGTTCAGCACTTACTTTGCTCGCTAAACTTTACCTGCGCGAAAAACAATGGCAAAAAGTAGTTGATTTAACCAAGCAGGTTATGGATCTGAATGTTTATCAGCTATATCCAAGCTACTCTGGTTTATTCGCCGAAGCAAATAAATGGTGTTCTGAAAACATCTTCTCTGTATTGAGTGATGCCAACGTAAACGGTACCGAGCTTTTGAATCACTTTGGTCCGTTACAGCACCCCGTATTGACTGATAGATGGCAATATTATGCCGTAACCTGGGATTTTTACAGCACCTACGGTGACGAGGATGACCGTAAAAAAATGTTTTTTGCATCATACCTGGGTGTGGACAAGTTGATACATCAGCAAGCGCCAACCATAGGCGCTACCCCTCCTGCAGGCGTTTTTTATATGCCCGATGTAGCCACCATGAAGTATGCCGATCCACACGGTGCTAACACCTATTATGACGGTCACAGTGTGGATATTTTACGCTATGCCGATGTATTATTAAGCAGGGCCGAGGCTATCAATCAATTAAGCGGCCCAACAGCCGAGGCTATCTCTCTGATCAACCAGGTGAAGGCACGTTCGCACGCTAAATTATTGGTTGCGGGTAACTATACACAAACAAGTTTGAACGATGCTCTTTTACAAGAGCGGGGTTGGGAGCTATATTATGAAGGAAAACGCAGAGCCGATTTGATACGTTTTGGTAAATACGCCGAGGTGGTAAATGCCTACCTGAAACGCACTGGCCAAACCCAAACCGTTCAAATGCCGCGCGATCAGTATTTCCCATATCCTTTAAACCAGGTTACCCTTAATCCAAATTTAAATAACGCGGGCAGGCAACAGTAATTGATATCCCGTTCTGAAAAAAGAATATACAGCCCGAAAAGGCTGTATATTCTTTATATTTAAAACAGATGGTACATAACCTGTTTAGCATTGTAAATGGTATGATGAAGTATTTCTTTAAAGGGATAACCTTACTGGCTTTTTTAACAGTTTTTGCAGGCTGTGCTAATAACAGCACTGCTATCAAAGAAATAAAGGTAGGCCTGCATAATAATAATGAACTAAAGATCGAGATCAACGTGCTCACCGGTTCGCCGGTGGATGCCTATGCCGAATATTGGGTTGATAAAGGCGCGGACACCACGAAACAGGTTTCACCCTTATCAAAAAATACAGCTCAGCATAAGCTTGTACTATGCAACATAACCCCCAAAACCAATTATGCCTACCATATTGTTACCATAGCTAATGGGGTTAAAACGGTAAGTAAAACATACACTTTTAGTTCGCATGAGTTGCCTTTGTTTTTGCAGGAGCAATTCACGGCAAAAAGCGCGTCTGAAAATCATATCCCGGCAGCTTTTAAAAATGGCTTAATGCTTATCAATAAACGATATGCGCCGGGCGTAGCTTACCTGGTTGATTACAAAGGGCAGATCAAATGGTACCACATGATCGATAACCTGGGCTTTAAGGTGATCCATTTTACTAAAGATCATACTCTGCTTTCTATCCTCGGTCGCAATGACGAGCCTACCAGCTATGGCAGCGAGATATTGGAAGTAAACCTGGAAGGCGATACCCTGCTGCATCTCAAAAAAGGTCAGGGTGATTTTAAACAAACCATCCACCACGAAATTTTAAAGAATACCAGCAACCAGATAGTAACCCTGTTTGTCGATCAAAAGATCATGGACCTGAGCATGGTTGGTGGCGGTAAAAAGGACACGGTGAACGGCGATGGTATTATGGTGATGGATAAAACCGGCAAGCAGCTCTGGAAATGGAGTGTGTTTGATGTGATGGATCCATTTAAAGATCCCAAACTGCTTAAAACCAAAAAGGATTGGATGCACGCCAACAGCCTGAATTATGACAAGGATGGCAACTACCTGATCTCCTTTTACAATAACGGGCAGATCTGGAAGGTTGATGCCCATACCGGCAAGGTGATCTGGAAGTTTGGCAAGGGCGGCGACATAGCCATGCCCGCCGAATGTAATTTTACTCAGGCCCATGCAGCGCATATCAACAGTGAGGGTAACCTGATGTTTTTTGATAATGGTGTCGAAAAACACCAATCAGGTGTATTCGCCATGAAATTGGATGAACAACAAAAAACATCTAAGATCGATCTGCATATTCAACTGCCAAAAGAAGTATTTAATGGCCGCATGGGCAGCGCCTATATGATCAATGATACCAGTGTGCTTTGCTGCTGCTCCAAAAGGCATATCCTGGTGCTCAGCGACCGCAAAGGTGTTTTGTTATGGACGATGGAAACTGCCGTGCCTACATACCGGGCAATTTTTATAAAAAACAGCGAGCTCAATCCTTATTTAAAACACTGATGAACAAAAGGTATCCATATTTCATCATTTGGCTTGCAGCAGTCTTTGTACTGTGGAACCTGGCGCAAGTCTGTTCCTGCAACGAAGACCGGGCAGCGACCTTAAAAAGCCCTGCTACTGCCGTTAATGATAACCTGGTGACCATCGATACGCTTAAGATACCACATGATAAATTTGGAGAGGCCGTGCGATATGGTCGTGCATTGATGCTACGTACTGCCTATTATATTGGTCCCGATGGTGTAAATGGACATTATACCGGCAACAAGATGAACTGTACCAATTGCCACCGCGATGCCGGTACAAGGCCCTTCGCATTTAACCTGGTCAATTCATTTAAGGAATATCCGCAGTACCGGGCCAGGGAAGGCAGGATTCTGTCGCTGGCAGAGCGGATCAATAATTGTGTGATGCGCCCCAACCTGGGCCGGCCTTTACCGCTGGACGGGCGGGAGATGATCTCGATCATGTCATACCTCAAATGGCTCAGCGATTCGGCCAGGGTGAACAGCCATACCAAAGGACTAAAGAACATGGAGGTCAGTTTCCCCGATAGGGCAGCATCTTCAGATCATGGTGAAAAACTATATGTACAACACTGCGGACGCTGCCACGCGGCAAACGGCGAAGGACAAATGCAGTTTGACCAGGCAACTTACACTTACCCTCCGTTGTGGGGGCCAAAAGCCTACCGCCAGGGATCAAGCATGCACCGGGTTGTAAAATTGGCGCAATGGCTGAAAGCCAATATGCCTTTTGATAAAGTAACGCACAACAAACCATTTTTGACCGATGCCGAGGCGCTTGACCTGGCCGCTTTTATCAATGATGATCAGAAACATCCGCGACCGTCAAAAGGGGTAACCGAGGTACAATACCCTCATGCCAACGAAAAAGCTATTGATTATGATAAAGGGCCTTTTAACGATCCTTTTTCCGAAACACAACATAAATACGGGCCATACAAACCAATTGCCGATTACTGGGAGAGTAAAGGATTAAAGCCCACTTACTAAATTTTGAATACCACTGATATTGACCAATTAACATGAAAAAACAACTCTTTGCGCTCATCCTCTTATTGTCTGCCCTTGCGGCCCAAGCCCAAAAAATACCTTATACCAATTGTAAAAACTGCTGGCTACCTGATTCATTGGGGAACCACCGGGTGGTTTTAACTTTTAACGGTACAGGTAAAGCAGCCAAAGTAATTATCCCCTGGAGAAGAAGGGATAACGATCCGGAAAACAAGCGGTTGATCATAGAAGATGCCAAAACAAAGCAAAAAGTGACCAATGTAAAATTGGGCGCCATCACCCGCGAAAGCGGCGAAGTGGTTTTTGAGCCTACATCGGGCAAGGGCACTTACTTTGTGTATTACATGCCTTATAAAAACGAAGGCAGGTCCAATTATCCGAGGGGTATCTATCTGAAACCGGAGAACACCGCTTCATCTGCCTGGTTAAACAGTTTGGGCGCTAATATCCCTGCGGCTACGGTAAAAGAGTTTCAGTCGATAGATGCGTTTAATAGTTTTTATCCGATGGAAGTGATCGCCACCAAAAATGAGACGGATGCGCTGATCGCCAAACATAAAAATGAATCGTTTTTAGTATTCCCGGAGGATAGACTGAACTCTATCCGCATGACGAAAGACCTGCCACAGCGCTGGATAGAGTTTGGTCCGCAAAGTAAATATACCTCCGCTACCCTGCGAGGCGAAAACTTCTCGTTCCAGTTAGGGGTATATGCCCTGCAAAACCTGGACGACGTAAAAGTTACTTTCAGTGATCTCAAAAGCACAACCGGTAAAAAGATCCCGGCTTCGGCCTTGTTCTGTATCAACACGGGCGGTACGGCCTATGATGGTTCTGCACTGACCAAAACCGTAAATGTAGCAACCGGCACTATCCAGGCTTTATGGTGCGGTGTAGATGTGCCTGCAAGCGCTACCGCCGCTGTTTATACTGGTAAAGCTACTATCAGCAATGGCAAAACTTCTAAAGAGGTCCAGTTATCTATCAAAGTTAACGCCGCCCTTGCCAAAAATGGAGGTGTTGATGAGCCATGGAAAATGACCCGCCTGGGCTGGTTGAACTCTACCATGGCGCAAAAAAACACGGTGATAGCGCCATACAAGCCATTGGTCATAAAAAATAACACCGTAGAATTGTTAGGCAGAAAAGTGGAGGTGAACAGCGATGGTTTCCCAAAACAGATCCAGACCTTCTTCACGCCAGAAATGACCGAATATGCCGATGCTCCTAATAACCTGCTGACAGAGGCCATCCATTTCCATTTCCTGAACACCGCGGGCAAAAACATCAAGCTGAAAAGCCAGGGCCTGCAATTTACCAAACAGGAGCCGGGCACCGTGCAGTGGACAGCCACCAGCGCGAACGACAGTCTGCAAATGGAAGTAACCGCTTCAATAGAGTTCGACGGTTTTATAGCTTACACCGTAAAGGTAAAAGCCCTGCAGGATGTGAGCTTTAAAGACATTACTATGCATATCCCTTTTAAAAGAGATGTGGCTAAATACATGATGGGACTGGGCCAGAAAGGCGGCTATCGCCCCGAGAATTTTGAGTGGAAATGGGACGTTACCCATAAAAACCAGGATGGCGCCTGGATAGGTAATGTAAACGCTGGTTTGCAATACTCGTTGCGCGATGAAAAGTATGTTCGTCCGCTGAATACCAATTTTTACCTGCAAAAGCCACTCATCCTGCCATCATCATGGGGTAATGGCGACAAGGGCGGTATCAATGTAAAAGACGATGGTAAAGCCGTATTAGCCAACAACTACAGCGGCGAGCGCAAGCTAAGTAAAGGCGATGTGTTGTATTATAACTTCAACTTACTCGTTACGCCTTTCCATACCATCAATACCGATTTTCAGTGGGCTACCCGTTTTTATCACTCCTATAAACCTATCGATACCATTAAACAGGCCGGCGCTACGGTGATCAATATTCACCATGCTACGGCTATCAATCCTAATATCAATTACCCTTTCATCGCCTGGAAATCTATGAAGGCTTATGATGATTCGGCACATGCTGCTGGTTTAAAAGTGAAGATCTACAATACCATCCGTGAGCTATCTAACCATGCTTATGAAACTTTTGCCTTACGTAGTTTGGGTCATGAGATCTACTCGTCGGGTAAGGGTGGTGGTTTTAGCTGGCTGCAGGAGCACGTGGGCGACGATTACATAGCCGCCTGGTTTGTACCTGCAATTAAAGATGCCGCCATCATCAACAGTGGTATGAACCGCTGGCACAACTACTATGTGGAAGGCATGAACTGGCTAACCCAAAACGTAGGCATCGATGGTATTTACCTGGACGATGTGGCCTTTGACCGCGTAACTATGAAACGGGTTAAAAGGGTGTTGACCAAAGATGGTCACCCGGGCATTATCGACCTGCACTCGGCTAACCAGTACAACAAAAGCGATGGCTTTAACAACAGCGCCAACCTGTATATGGAGCATTTTCCATATCTGAACCGCTTATGGTTCGGTGAGTATTTTGATTACGAAAAGAACAGTCCGGATTTTTTCCTGACCGAAGTGAGCGGTATCCCATTTGGTTTGATGGGCGAAATGCTGCAAGACGGCGGCAACAAATGGCGTGGTATGGTTTATGGTATGACCAACCGCATGCCCTGGAGCGATGGCGCCGACCCACGCCCCATTTGGAAAGTGTGGGACGATTTTGGCATCAAAGGCACCAAAATGATAGGCTACTGGGTTGATGATAATCCTGTAAAAACTGACCATGATAAAGTGCTGGCCACCATTTACAAAAAAGATGGCGCGGTGCTGGTTTCCATAGCCAGCTGGGAAGATACGGATACCGAGATCCAACTGAAAATAGACTGGAAAAAATTAGGTATCGACCCATCAAAAGCGACGATCACCGCACCGGAGATCAGGACATTTCAGCATGCCAAAACATTTGGTTTGAATGATAAGATTCCGGTTGAAAAAGCCAAAGGCTGGTTGCTGATCATTAAATAATGTCTATAGCTATGCGAAAAATCGGACTGCTTGCTTTAGGGATATGTTTATCGGCCAGCTGGGTTAAAGCCCAGGAAAAGGCGGGTTTCAGGGAGTATAACAAAGTGATCACTACCTACCCGTTCTCGGATCCTAACCCGATACCGGCGTTCACCAATATTTACCCCTACTTCAGGTACGATGGCTTTACCGATAAACCCGTGCAGAAGGAGTGGAAGGTGGTGGAACTGCAAAACAAGTATATCACCTTAACCGTGCTGCCGCAGATCGGCGGCAAGATCTGGTCGGCTGTGGAACGGTCGACAGGCAAAGGGTTCATTTATGAGAACCACGTAGTAAAGTTCCGGGACATTGCTATGCGCGGCCCCTGGACAAGCGGCGGTATCGAACCCAATTATGGCATTATTGGCCATACCCCCAATTCAGTTACTCCAGTTGATTATATAGTACGCAATAATGATGATGGCAGCGTAAGCTGCATCATCAGCGTGCTTGACCTGCTTACCAGCACCACCTGGGCCATGGAGATCAACCTGCTCAAGGATAAAGCGTATTTCACCACCAGGTCTACCTGGTATAACGCCAACACGCTGGATGAGCCCTATTACCACTGGATGAACATCGGGATAAAAACCAAAGGTAACCTGCAATACATGTACCCCGGTACCGGTTTCCTGGGCCACCAGGGTGAGCATGGCGACTGGCCCATCAACAAGCAAAACGGGAAGGACGTTTCCTTTTATAATAACAACGATTTTGGCGGTTCCAAATCATACCATGTATTTGGCAAGTACACCGATTTTTTTGGCGCTTACTGGCATGACGATGAAATGGGTATGGCCCGCTATTCGGGTCGTGATGACAAAGCCGGCAAAAAGATCTGGATCTGGGGATTGTCGGAGCAGGGCATGATCTGGGAGAAACTGCTGACAGATAATGATGGTCAGTATTCCGAGATCCAGTCGGGCAGGTTGTTTAACCAAACATCGCCCGAAAGTACATTTACGCCGTTTAAGCACAAAGGCTTTGCACCCGGCGAAGCTTCGGTATGGACGGAATACTGGTACCCGGTACTCAAAACCAAGGGTTTTGTGGAAGCCAATAACTACGGCGCATTAAACGTAAAGACCGGAAATGGCTGGCTAAAACTGGCGCTGAGCCCGGTGCAAAAAATTGCCGATAGCCTGGTTGTGAAGCAAGGCGAAACCATCATCTACAGCAAAAAACTGGAATTGGATCCGCTGCAAACTTTTGCCGACTCTGTTCAAATGGATGCAGGCAAGGGTGATGTGCTGGTTACGCTGGGACGCGATAAGATCATATACAATTCAAAACCTGACGAAGGTGATCTGAGTCGCCCGCTTAATTCGCCCAAAGATTTTAACTGGAATACGGCCTACGGCCTGTATATACAAGGCAAGGAACTGATGGACGAAAAAGCCTATCCGCAGGCCGAAGAAAAATTGCAGGCAGCGCTGAAACTCGATCATAACTACGTGCCGGCTCTGGTAAAAATGGCCCAGCTGGATTACCGTAACCTGGACTATACAGAAGCTCTGGAACTGGCCAAACATGCCTTAAGCATCGATACCTATGATGGCGGGGCGAACTATTATTACGGCATCATCAATACTAAACTGAACCACATTGCCGATGCCAAAGATGGTTTTGATATCGCAGCTTTATCCATGGAATACCGGACTGCAGCCTATAACGGACTGGCTGGTATATATCTCCGGGAAAAAAACTACGACAAAGCCCTGGAATATACGGCCAAAGCGCTCGACTTTAACCGTTATGATCTGTCGGCTTTGCAGGTTCAGGTTATCGCTTACCGCTACCTGCATCAGCAGCAAAATGCGGAACGAGTATTGGCTCAGATCCTGGCATTTAATCCGCTTGATCATTTTGCCGGGTTCGAAAAATATTTGTGGGATGCTTCGACCAAAACTGAGTTCACTGCTGCTATCCGGAATGAACAGCCGATTGAGAGCTACCTGGAACTGGCCAATGTTTATTATCAGAACGGGTATTTAGAAGAGTGTCGCAAAGTGCTTGAACTTTCGCCAGCGAATGCTTTGGTAAATTATTGGCTGGCCTTTTTACAGCATCAAGCAGGCAAATCGTTTGCACAGCAATTGGATAAGGCCAACAATACCACACCTGCCTTTGTATTCCCCTTCAGAGCTGATGATGAAGAGGTGCTGACCTGGGCCATGCAGCAAAGTAATAGCTGGAAACCCAAATACTTCCTCGCCCTGCTGTATAAAGATCGCAACCGTATCAACGAAAGCAAAACCCTGTTTACCCAATGCAGTAACCAGCCCGATTTTGCGCCGTTTTATGCTGCCCGTGCAGCCATGCTGATGGGAGCATCTGATCTGACCGATCTGCAAAAAGCCCTGAAATTACAGCCCAACGAATGGCGTTATTCCAAATTACTGGGCGAATATTATGTGGCTCATAACCAGTATCTGGAGGCTTTGGCTACGGTGGAACCTTTTTACCGCAAGCACTCCGAAAATTATATTATCGGCATGCTGTATGCCAAAACGCTGCTGCTGGATAAACGCTATGCAGAATGTACTAAGTTGCTTTCAGGTATCAATATATTGCCTTTTGAAGGCGCTACTATTGGTCGAGATTTGTACCGGGAAGCTAAGCTGATGCTGGCTATCGAAAAATTAAGGAGCAACAATTATACTGCTGCACTTGCTTTAACCGCCGATGCTAAACTATGGCCGCTCAACCTGGGCGCCGGTAAACCTTATCCCGAAAACATTGACGAAAGGGCAGAGGACTGGCTGACCTACCTGTGTTATACCAAACAGGGCAAAGATGCGGAAGCGCGCAAGTACCTGCAAAAGATCATCGCATTTACCCCAAAAACCGACAATACCGTCAAAAACTTTTTACCGGCCAATAGCCTGGTAACCGCCTGGGCTATGGAAAAGCTGGATGGAAAAGCCGCTGCCACCACATGGATGGATGCGCAGGTTAAACAGCACCCGGATAATGATATCATACAATGGTGCCGGCAGGTTTTCGAAAATGGGTCGGCCCCAAAAGCTGATACCAGTGATACCATCGTGCGCATCCTGCAACAAATCATGACGCTGAAATAATCATCTATATGAAAAAACACAGAATAACCACGATTGCTAAAATTGCTTTATTGGGCGCTGCGTTTGCACTGCTGCAATTGAATAGTCAGGCGGCTACACTCCCGGCAGATACCGCGCTTAAAGTACCGCTGGGCGGCAACAGCTGGGTAAGCAAAAACGGGCAGGCTGTTATTGACAGTGCCGGTCTGAGTAACTGGAGCGCCAATACCGATGTGGTAAGCATATACGTGCGCCTGGAGGCCGCCGGAGACTTGAAAATAGCCCTTCGATTGCAGGTGCCTGAGGGTAGCAGTACCATCAAAGTATCGGCAGGGTCAATTGTGTTAACCAAAACGGTATCTAACCACGAATCTGCTATTGTTGATTTTGGTACTGCGCATATCAAAGCTCCGGGCTATGTGCAAATAAAGCTGCAGGGTTTAAAAAAGAGCGGCAAAGTATTCGCACAGGTAAGTGATCTGTTGTTGAGTGGTGCAGCTACGGCTAATGGCGCTGAGTATACTAAAGATAACCATGGCAGTTATTTTTACTGGGGCAGGCGAGGCCCGTCTGTGCACCTGAACTATCCTTTACCTGATGAAGCCAAAACGACCGCCGAATGGTTCTATAATGAAGTGACCGTACCCGTTGGTAACGATGTGCTGGGTTCGTACTTCATGGCCGATGGCTTTACTGGTGGATACTTCGGTATGCAGGTAAACTCACCCACCGAGCGCCACGTGTTGTTCTCTATCTGGAGTCCTTTCAATACCGATGATCCAAAAAGTATCCCCGATAGTTTAAAGATCCGCCTGCTGAAAAAAGGAACTGGTGTACATGCCGGCGAATTTGGCAGCGAAGGTTCAGGAGGACAAAGTTATATGAACTTTCCCTGGGTGGCCGGTAAAACCTATGCTTTTTTGATCCATGCCCAGGCCGATGCCTCGGCTAAAACCACCATATTTACCGCATATTTTAAACCGGCTGATCAAGGCACCTGGCAACTGGTGGCCAGCTTTAAACGACCAATGTCGGGTTTTTATTTAAAAGGCTTGTATTCGTTCCTGGAAAATTTTGATCCGGAAATGGGTACTACCGAGCGCCGGGTAAACTTTGGCAATGGCTGGCTGGTAGATACAGCAGGCAAATGGTACCCGCTTACCAAGGCCCTTTTTACAGGCGATGCCACCGCAAATATCAAATACAGAAAGGATTACGGCGGTGGTGTACAGGGTGATCATTTTTACCTCAGAAATTGTGGATTTTTTAATGATTTTTCGACACTCAAAACCGATCTTAGCCGCCAGCAATCAAGCGCGGCTCACCCGACAATTGATTTTAATAAATTACCGTAAGTGGTATCAAGTAGCTAGTATCAAGTATCAAGATACCTTGCTTCTTCCATGTTAAAAGAAAAAAGTCGTGATACTTGATACTAGCTACTTGATACTAAATATGCTACTCGATACTAAATAAAAACAAGAACCGTGAAAAAATACCTTTTACCCTTACTCTTTTTGTTACCCGTATTGTGTTTTGCGCAGGACAAACATGTTTTTAGCCTGAGTAAAAACGAATTTCTGCTGGATGGCAAACCTTTCCAGATCATCAGCGGCGAAATGCACCCGGCCCGGATCCCCCGCGAATACTGGCGCGACCGTATCCGCATGACCAAAGCCATGGGCTGTAACACCATTGCGGCTTATGTATTTTGGAATTATCATGAGGCCAAGCCAGGTGTTTTCGACTTCAAAACAGGCAACCATGATATCGCCGAATTTATCCGCATTTGTAAGGAAGAAGGCATGTGGGTGCTGCTGCGTCCTGGTCCGTATGTGTGTGCCGAATGGGATTTTGGCGGATTGCCGTCATGGCTGTTGAAAATACCTGATATAAAAGTGCGCTGTATGGACAGCCGCTACATGAGCGCTGTAAGCCGTTACGTGGCCCATCTGGCTGCCGAGGTTAAACCCCTGCAATGTACCAATGGAGGGCCTATCATCATGTCGCAGATCGAGAATGAGTACGGTAGCTATGCCAATGATAAAACTTACCTGGAGGCCCTGCGTAAACTATGGGTACAAAACGGCATCACCGTACCTTTCTATACAGCCGATGGCGCTACACCTTATATGCTGGAAGCCGGTAATATCGATGGTGCGGCTATTGGTCTGGATAGTGGCACCAGCGATGAGGATTTTGCCCAGGCAAGCAAACGCAATCCCAACGTGCCATCTTTCAGCAGCGAAACTTATCCCGGCTGGTTAACGCACTGGAAAGAGAAATTTGCCAAACCTGATACCAGTGGTCTCAAGAAAGAAATTACCTACCTGTTGGAGAACCATAAATCATTTAACCTGTATGTGATCCACGGTGGTACCAACTTTGGCTTCACAGCAGGTGCCAATGCTTTTTCGGCTACCCAATACCAACCCGATCTCACCAGCTATGATTACGATGCGCCCATCAACGAGCAGGGTCAGGCAACGCCTAAATACTATATGCTGCGTAACCTCATCAGCAAATATGTAAAATATAAAATTCCGGCTGTACCGCAGGCTGCCAAAGCTATCAGCATACCGGCTATCACTTTAGCGCCACTCACCAGTATCTGGCAGCAACTGCCAAAGCCGTTCCTGTCGCCACAGCCACAGCCGATGGAATATTATGATCAAAACCAGGGCCTGATGCTTTATCGCACCAAACTCATCGGCCATAAAAAAGGCACGCTTACCATTACCGAACCGCATGATTATGCCATGGTATTTGTAGATGGCAAACTCATCGATACCGTTTACCGCGATGGCGGCAAATGGAACGTGAAGATTCCCGAAAGCAGCAGTAAAGACCCGGTACTGGATATTTTGGTAGAAGGTATGGGCCACATCAACTTTGCTCAATACATCATTGATCGTAAAGGTATTACCGATCGCGTAACCCTCAATGGCATGACCCTGATGGACTGGCAGATCTATCCTTTACCCATGACCGAAGCTTTTATCAAAACACTAAAACCGGCAAAAGCCGAAGCTGATGCCAAAGGCATGTTCTTTAAAGGAACGTTTGATCTGAAAGCAACCGGCGACACTTATTTCGACCTGAGTAATTACGCAAAAGGCATCATTTATGTGAATGGTCATAACCTGGGCCGCTACTGGAACACCGGTCCGCAGCAAAGGCTGTACTGTCCGGCATCATGGCTCAAAAAAGGTTCCAACGAAGTTTTGGTGTTTGATTTTCATCAGAACGAAGCCAAAACCATCAGCGGTAAAACTACTTTGGAGTAGGGGATAGTATCAAGAAGTTAGAATCAGGAATCAAGACTTTTTTCCTACTTGGGAATTGTAAGACTTACAAAGTTTTCAAAACTTCTTAAGTCTTTACGTGTTTTAGCAAACGGGTGTCATGCCGACACCCGTTTTTTTTTGCTGTTGTTTTTATAAATAAATAGTTAAATTCAACAAGTAAAAAGTCGTGGTGCTTGATACTATCTACTTGATACTAAATGAAAACACTTATTGACAATAAAGATTACCAGGGGATAGAGCAGGCACTTATCCATGATCCGGCTTTGGCCAATGAAGGCATTCCATATGATAGCGTGAACACCACCCTGGCCCACCCGCTGCACCGCATCTGCGACGGCGTGTTTTCCGGAACATATACCGATGCAGAAGGTGTTCAAATGGCCAGAATATTTTTAGCGCATGGAGCAAATGTTAATGGTAACGGACTGATAGAAAAACAGGATACGCCACTTACCGCCGCGGCAAGTCTGCATGCCGATCAGGTTGCGCTTTTGTATATCGAAAACGGGGCGATTTTAAACCACCCAGGCTGCCATGGCGGTACCGCATTACACTGGGCAGCCTGGTGCGGCCGGGATAAAGTAGTTGAAAAATTGGTACAGCAAGGAGCAGAAATTAATAAGATATGTATCGATTTTAAAGCCACGCCGCTCTTTTGGGCAGTTCATGGATTAAAAAATGGAGGGGCAACCAGTTCATCCAATTATTTGGAATGCGTCAGGATCCTGGTTCAGGCTGGCGCCGATAAAACTATCCCCAATTGTGATGGAAATACAGCTTTTGAATTGTTGGATGATGGGGATTTGGAGTTAAAGGAATTATTGAAATAAGGGCAGTGCTCCCGCGAGATTAGTGATAGCGTATCTCGTGGGTGGTATGGTTAAAGCCTTCTGCTTTTTAGTTTAGCTAAAAGCATGTTGTCTCCATTGCTACCTCAAGCGTACCGCTTTTGATCATATACAATTGAACGGTTTGAGTGTATAACTAATCCTGGGGACCACAAGCGGGACGCTTGCGGTAGCTGGGAATTGGTAACATTACCGCTAAAGAAGAAGTATTGCCGATGGTGGAATAGCTGAAAACCTATCCCGGAAAATCAATTACTTTGAAAGCTTTAATATTTTTTGTTCCCCAGCTGGGCTCGAACCATATAGTTGATCAATTAAAGATATTAAACGATTTTTAGCTTATTTTACTGTAGGCGCTTGACTTAACTAAATCTCCCTTGGATAAATCGATTGTCTTCGTTTACAAAAGCTGTCAATAATTTTTAATGTGCTTTGCAAGGATTTTGATGGCGTTTTCAATTCTACTATTCCATAGTGGGCAGCAATTTAATCGGATATAATTATGATAATAATTTAAAGAAGAAAAGATATGGCCAGGGCAAATACCTATTCCGTTACTGAGTGCCGTTTTTTGATAATTGAATGAGTCAAGACCGGCAGGAAGCTCAATCCAAATACTTAAGCCTCCTTTCGGCACGGCGAGTTTGGTTCCTTCCGGGAAATAAGTAATAATGGCACCGATATATTTAATCATTTGCCCCTGAAGTTCAATTCGCATTTTTCTGATATGCTTGGTATAAAAACCACTTTCAAGGTATCTGGCAATAGCGTCCTGAAATATTCCGTTGGTAGAGATATTAGAACCAAATTTTAACTTTTCTATAGTTTGATGATGTTTGCCTGATGATACCCAGCCAATTCGAAAGCCCGGTGCGAGTGTTTTAGAAAAAGAGCTGCAATAAAGTACATTATCATATTGGTCATATGCTTTTGCTGGAAAGCCATTAGCACCATCAAAGCATAACTCCCCAAGGCAATCGTCCTCGATCAGTGGAATATTCCGCTTACCTAATAGTTCAACTAGTCTGATCTTATTTTCTTCAGGCATCGAACATCCAGTCGGATTATGACAGCGCGGCATAAAAACGCAGGCCGTTACCTTGTTTTCCTTCAACGCCACTTCGAGTTCGTCTAAAGAAAGCCCAATCTGTGGGTCAACGTTTATTTCAAGCGCTTGTAATCCCCGGCGTTCCAAGCTTTGCAAAATACCGTGATACGTGGGGGATTCGATGGCTATGATGTCGCCGGGTGAAGTAATTGCATCCAAACAAAGATTGATAGCTTCCATACCACCATTAGTGACTAATATTTTATTGGATGAAATAGGGTTTCGCCAGTCTAATGATAATCTTGAAATTTGCTTGAGCAATTTAGGGTGGCCATCAACAAGTGGATACTGGAAATTGTCATTCCCTGCTTCAGTCAGTGATGCCCTTACCGCTTTGTTCAAACTTGTAATTGGTAAGAACTCATTGACAGGTGCCAGGATAGAGAAATTGATTATGCCGTTCTCTTTCGCGTTTTTCATCATGGCAGCAGCCATTGCTGTAATTTCTACATTCGCAGGAAGCATCGGACCTGATTTAGTCTCGGGCACCTTCAGTGTTCCCATTGAATTGATAATATAACCCGACCTTGGTCTTGATACTATAATGCCTTTTGCTTCCAATAGGGAAAAAGCCTGGAAAGCCGTATTCATACTTACCTTCTGATCTTTCACAATCTGGCGTACCGAAGGTATCTTATCGCCTGCCTTTAGTTGAAGAACCTTGATGGTTTCCTCAATTTTTTCTGCGATCTGTTCATAACGAAAGCTTTTACCTGTCATCATTGTACAATTAGCAATAGTGAGCGAAGGTACGCAAAACTGTTCTCGTTTTATTTATGCAATCTGCACCTGTTCTTGTTATTGCATTTACCTCATCTTTGTCCTAAATAAAAAATGATTATGTCAGATATAAATAAAACAATGAAAGCCTGGCAGCTACATGCTTTCGGATTAGATAACTTAACATTAGATACCATTGCTAAATCGGAGCCAAAGGCACATGAAATCTTAATTAAGGTAGGCGCGGTTTCCTTAAACTTTAGAGATAAGGCTATCGTTGATGGTATATACGAACCTGAAATGATACCAAAGCCATTGATTCCGGTATCGGATGCGGCAGGCACTGTGGTTGCCGTTGGCGCTGATGTTACCAAATTCAAAGTTGGTGACCGTGTCATATCGCACTTATATTCTCATTGGATTGAAGGCGCTCCCGCACCTGATGAGCCTGCTCATTGCCTTGGCGCTCCTTATCCAGGCGGCCTTGCCGAGTACATGATCCTTGAAGCCGAATCTGCGGTACTGGCTCCCTCAACAATAACCGATGAAGAAGCATCTACTTTGCCTATTGCTGCTTTAACCGCATGGTTTTCTCTGGTCACCTATGGAAATTTAAAAGCGGGCGAAACAGTCGTTATTCAGGGAACAGGTGGTGTATCCATATTTGGTTTACAGATCGCTCATGCGCTGGGTGCAAGGGTTATCGTAACAACCAGCAGCGATGCGAAGGGTCAAAAGGCAAGAGAACTGGGTGCTGATGAGATCATTAATTACGTTACAACACCTGATTGGGCAAAAAAAGTTCAGCACTTAACTAATGGCAAAGGCGCTGATCAATTACTGGAAGTAGTAGGTGGTGAGGGTTTGAATGACTCTGTTGAAGCGACCAAAGTTACCGGACAAATCGCAGTAATCGGTTTCTTAGCAGGACAGACAACCAATCTCGACCTGATGAGGGTAATCTTCAAACAAACAAAAATACAAGGTATCGCTGTTGGTCACCTTACAGCATTTGAGGAGATGAATAAAGCTTTCGATGCGTATAATATCAAGCCAGTTATTGAAAAGGTATATCCATTTGAACAGGCAGTTGAAGCCTATCAACATCTTGCAAAAGGCGCTTTTGGTAAAATTGTGATTAAAATGAGCTAATCATAAACCCACTCTGATGAGTGGGTTTTAAATTCCAAATCCCCTGGATGGCCTCGAATCATTTGATCGCACGTTTGAGTTTAAGGGCGATCGAAATAAAACCTATAATTATCAAACGTTTGTGTAGAAATTGAAGAGCCGCTGGGCCTCTTTTTCGGTTAATCATCCCTAATTTTCGGTTTTTAAACCGGATATGGATAGTATTTTAGTAATAGGCTCAAACGGCCAGATAGGTACCGAACTGATTGATGCCTTAAAGGTAACCTGGCCGGCGTATCAGGTCATTAGCTGCGATATAAGGCCACGTGAGCAGTTAAAGGGCGACTTGTTTGTACAAGCCGATGTTAATGACATGGAGCGGCTTAAAACCATTTTTGAGCGGTATCGTATCAAACAGGTATACCTGCTGGCCGCATTGTTATCCGCCACGGGCGAAACCAAACCCCGTTATGCCTGGGATCTCAACATCAATGGTTTACTCAACGTGCTTGACCTGTCAGTAGCTTACCGGGTCGAAAAAGTTTTCTGGCCCAGTTCTATCGCGGTGTTCGGTCCGGGTTCGCCCAAGGATGATACCCCGCAGTTTGGTGAAAAGGATCCGCAAACGGTTTATGGCTTCAGTAAGCTGGCCGGCGAAAACTGGTGCAACTATTACCGCGAAAAATATGGCCTGGATGTACGGAGCATCCGATACCCGGGCCTCATCAGCTGGAAGGCCGCGCCCGGCGGTGGCACTACCGATTACGCCGTGCAGATATTTCATGATGCCATATCCTCCGAAAGCTATCAATGTTTCCTTTCGGCGGATACGCGCCTGCCCATGATGTACATGGATGATGCCATCCGTGGTACGATAGAATTGATGCAGACCCCACTGGAAAAACTAAAAGTATTCCGCTCGTATAACCTGGCTGGTTTTAGCTGTACCCCCGGCGGACTGGCAGCTGAGATCAGCGGGCACATTCCCGGATTTACCATCAGCTACCTCGAAAACGACCCGCGCCAGCAAATAGCTGACAGCTGGCCGCGGTCAATTGACGACAGCGAGGCCCAAAAAGACTGGGGCTGGCAAGCCCAATTTGACCTGGAAGCCGTGACCGGCGATATGATCAAACATTTGTCGCTGGTGATATAATAGAAGACCCATACCTTACCATAATCCCGCAAAATTTTCGTATATTTACGGAAAGCCAAACAGCCCGCTTCTCTTTTATCAGAGGAGCGGGCTGTTTGGTTAAGGTCCAAAAGGGAACAAAAATAGGCTGTTTCTTATATAGTTATTTGATAATCAATAAATTAATACTTTTTAAAGTTTTCAAAACATATCAAAATCGTGTTAAAATTTGTTAAAAAGTGTTAAAATCGATGGTTTTGAATCAATTTTCAAGCGTTTTTAACCCGTTTTTGGCCAGAAAAGTGTTAAAATTTAAGGTTTAAAAAGTTTTCCAGGCATCATTTGGGCTGACTTTGAGTCGAGGACACCATCTGCATAAATTTATCTTCGGAAGCTATGTATTTTTCCAACAGGGTAAACTGGTTACGGGCCCTCAGCAGGTTATGCCCGGGATAGCTGGAGCCATAGTAAATATCATTGTTCAGGTAATCGGTCAGGAATCGGATGGCCTGCATATAGATCATAAACTTGCCCGAATACACAAACAGCTCGCGCTCAGCCTCGGTAAGGCTGGTGTTCATTTCCGAAAGGTAGCCCTCAACAATAGCCGCGAAAAAATCTTCGCGCACATTGATCAGGGAAAGGTTCTGCTCTTCCTCGTTGGCGGGGGAGAGGTAGGTACGCATCATATCACCCACATCGCTGATGTAATAGCCCGGCATCACGGTGTCCAGGTCGATGACACACAGGCCTTTATGGTCGGCATCAAACAAAATATTGCTGATCTTGGTATCGTGGTGAACAACCCGCAGAGGTATCAGCTGGTCGTGCATAATGGATTGGTGCACATCGGCAATATCCCGGTGCCGGAAAGCCTGATCGATGGTATCGCTGGCTTCGGCCAATCGTTCGGCGCCTGCGTTTTTTACAACCCGTTTAAAGGTTTCAAACCGGCCGGACAGGTCATGGAAGCCGTCAAGAGTATAATGCAGTCCACTAACATTAAAACCGGCCAGCAAATTGGTGAATTTGGCAAACTGGCGGGCGGCCTCAAAAGCTTCGTCGCGGGTTTGTACCGTATTGAGGGTGATGGAGTTTTTGATAAACGGAAACAGGCGGTAATATTCGTTATCGGTATACTTTACCAGGTAATCACCGCTGATAGTAGGCAACGATGCTACGAACAAATAATCGGGATAACGCTTTGATAAGTAGTCATCTATCTTGTTGGTATTTTGGGCTATATTTTCTGGTGTTCTGAAAACGTTTTTATTGATCTGCTGCAATATAAACTCACTATCGTTTTTAGAACTGGTTATTTTCCAGGTTCGGTTGATCAACCCCTCGCCAAATTTTTCAATATGATAATCGTGTGCAATAAGGCCAAAGGATTTTAGAATAACATCAAACATTTACTAAGTTTTTTAAGGTTTTTTGAATGCTTAAACCAAACCTAATTAATAAACCGCTAAACTTTTCACGCAAACGTTTGCCTGTTTTTTTAATTGACAATCCTTTAAGATAAGTTCAAAACCGGCGCCTGATTGGAATAGTTTAATATTCACAATTTCAATAGCTGTTCCTGGTTTTATTTTCGATCAGTTGCGACTCTACTATCACATTGTAATAGGCCTGCACTTCATCCAGCGACTGTTCTTTACGCGACAGGAGATCTAATAAAATATCGGCAGCTTTTTGTCCCTGGAGGTAGGGGAACTGCTCAACCGATGCCACCGGGGCATAATCCATATAGTTGATGATGGGTAAATTGGCATAACTCACAAATTGGAGGTCTTTATCCAGGTTGATGCCCAGGTTGCGGGCATGTTTTATGGCGTATAAAGACACGTAATCATTAAAAGTAACAATAGCCGAAGGCCGGCGTTTATGGGCCAGCAGGCCATCCAAAGCGGCACGGGTACCTTCTTCGGTTAAATTGCAGCCTACTATTAATGAAGGGTCAAACTTTAACCTGTTCTTGGTCATGGCTTTAATGTAACCCTCCTTGCGTTCGCCGCTGGCTGCCAGGGTAGCAGGTCCGTTGATGAGACCGATGCTGCGGTGCCCTTTTTGTAACAGGTAGTTTACGGCCTCAATACTGCCGGTTTCCATATTGCAGGCCACATAATGTATATTTTTAAGCGGGGGGATACGGTCAAAAAATACAACGGGAATATTAAAACGCTTCAACATGTCGAAATGAGCAAATGAAGATGTGGTTTTGGCCACAGATATCAGCAGACCATCCACACGCGAGTTTTTCATTTTTTCAACCAGCTGTATCTCCTTTTCTTCGTTATCATGCGATTGGGCAATCAAAACGGTATAGTTTCTTTTGTAGGCCGTATCCTCAATAGCGCTGATAGCAGCCGAAAAGAACGCTTCGGACAATTCCGGAATAATAACACCTATGGTATAAGTTTTCCCTTTTTGAAAAGATATGGCATTCTGGTTGGGTTCGTAACCCAGTTTTTCGGCCAGTGCCTGTACCTTCAATTGGGTGGTAATGCCAATAGTAGGGTGCTTGTGCAACGCCCTTGAAACTGTTGATACAGAAACATTAAGAATTTTGGCTATTTCTTTTATGGTGGCTGGTTTTCCGGTCATTATCAGTTTTAGTAATCATTAAAATTAGTAAAATGCTTTTAAACTGGCAATTTAAGCAGGGTTTTATTGAAAAAGTAGAACGTTCGAAGAGCGTAAAAGGCCATTTATCTTCACGCAAACGTTTGTTCCTGGACCCGGTCGAAACTCATTTATTAACCCAGGTGCATGAACAGAAATTTTAGGCGGCCGAAATTTGTGGTATTAATTTAAATAAAAATGAAGACACAAATTGATTTTACGCCCTGGGGCCTGCGCTCAGTGTCCTGGTGGATCACTTTACTGCTGGCTGCGGGTATTATTTTTATCGGCATCCGTTTTATGATAGCACCGCAGGTAGGTGCCACAGGCTTTGGCATCTCTTTTTCAAATACCAGCGATGCTGTTTACGGAAAAATTAAAGGTATCCGTGATACTTTTTCAGGCCTGGTATTGTTACCCTTTTTATGGATGCGTATGCGCCGGATAACCGCATGGGTATTTACCATTGCGATTATTGTACCCGCAACCGATGCGCTCATCATTCTAACAACCAACGGAATACATGATACCGCCCATCTGTTGATACATGGTGGTACCGCTTTTGTAATGATCATTACCAGTGTTTTACTTTTTTGGCGAAAAGACTGATAGGTAACAATTTAACAAAGAAAACCCGGCATGAATTGCCGGGTTTTCAAAGAGAATTATCGGAGCCTGTTAAATGCGCTCCTGAAGGTTAATAGCTACGGTATCGCCTACTTCTTTGCCAATAAGTTTACGCAGGTCGGCTTTGATGGGTAATTTGTGCGTGCCATCGCCCAGGGCCATAAAGGAGCTTTGGAAAGGATGCCCGTCGACCGTGGCTTTAACTTTTACCAGACCGCGGGTTCCAAAAAAGCTAACCGAATCGGGCCAGATCAAATAGGTCCAGCCGCCTTTGTTGGGGCTTTTTAACAGCGTTGCTGTGAATTGTTTATTTAAAGTGCTCATATTGTAATATTTAAATTAACAATACAAATTTAAATAAGTGACTGATGCAAGGGTGGGGGTAAACACGACTTTTAAAGGTGCTTTCGCGACATAGCGTAGTTTATATTTAAGCCATACCGCCGTCGCAGCCTACTACTTTGCCGGTCATGTATTCGTTACCTGCTAAAAACAGGATTACGTTGGCTACCTCATCAGGTTTACCTACACGCCCTACAGGAATATTGGTTGCATATTGTTTAAAGGTTTCCTGTTTGTTTTGTTCGGGTAAAAAATCCCACCAGGAGGTGTCGACCACTCCGGGTGATACAGCGTTGATGCGAATGCCGGCGAACTCTTTGGCTAAAACCGGAACCATGATCTCCAGGGAACCATTGATAGCTCCAAGTCCCGATGTGCCGGGCATTTGGGCTGTTGCCGATATAGCGGTAACCAATGTAATACTGCCGCCCGCGTTGATATAAGGCAAAGCCGCCTGGATAGTATTCAGATTGGTGAAAAACTTTTCTTCAAATCCCTCACGGAGTACCTGTAATGATAGTTCGGCAAAATTGCCTATGCCTTTGCTGCCGCTTAAGGATATCACCAGGTGATCAATCGGGCCCTGGTTTTTAAAGAAAGTGTCTAATGCTTCACGGTTGGTGCTGTCTATCGCGGCAGTCTGTAAGCCAGCTTGTTTGGCCTCGTTTAATTTATCGGCATTACGCCCGGTTACGGTTACCTGGGCTTGTTGGTTAGCGAATTGTGTTGCAGCGGCCAGGCCAATACCTGATGAACCGCCGGCTACGATGATCTTTTTGTTTTGAAATGTAGTTGTCATAGATCTGCTTTTTGTATACACAAAGTTGCAGACATATCAGGTCGGCGCTATATACCGTTTTATGCTTTATCTTGATCTAATCATGCTTTGTGCGATACAGCATTGGGGTTTCCTGGGTTCCCGCTTTAAAAAAGCGATTGAAGGAGGCGGGATCGCTGAAGTCAAGCTTGTAGGCTATCTCGGCTACGGTTTGATCGGTATATTTTAACAACGATTTGGCCTCGATAAGCAGCATATCCTTAATGGTATCTGATGCAGTTTTCGCGGTTACAGTTTTTACAACCCGGTTCAAATGGTTTGGGCTTACGGCCAGCAATTCGGCATAATCGGTTACCTGGCGTTTGGTGAGATAGTGCATACCCACCAGTTTCCGGAAGCGCGAAACCATGGCAGAGCTATCCTGTTGTTCGGCACCGATATGCAGTTGTTGCCGCTCATAGCTTCTTTTGGCCTCCAGCAAAATGAGGTACAGATACATTTGTATGGCTTTTTGCCGGCCTGTATCCTGGTTTCTTAGCTCGTCATTGATCCTGAAAAGAAGCTGGATGATATTATCCATCTCAGATTCGCTTAAACGGAAGAGGGGTGTACCGGAAACATCATAAAAGGGAAACTCTTCGCCTATTTTAACCGAGGGGATGATGCTGTTTAAAAAGTCGCTGCTAAACAGCATATAATAACCAAAAGCATCCGGACTGATATTGTTTTTGGCGAAGATCTGGTTGGGATAAGTTAGTGAAATAGTGCGGGGCTGGTGTTTGTAATGATCAAGCCCGATCTGCATATCCAGGGTGCCCTGTACAGTTACGCTAACGCGGTAAAAATCGGATTTCAGGGGACCTACAGCACCGATCAGTCCCTCGCTTGAATACATTTCAAAACCCGGTATTCGGGCTAATTTTTCCAGGTTGCTGTAACCAAAAGTAGAAGGGGTGTCTTCGCGGTGTATATGCTTAAACTGATCCAGATCATACCTGGGTATATCATCTTTCCTGCTTTTCATACTTAACATTTTACCTGCCATGAAAATATGCAATTTTAATGGAAAATTTCCCTTATTCAATGGCATTGTATTTACAAAGGTGGGTTTAAGCATAATCCCAGAACAGAGCAATAGTCCATAAATAGACAAGAGGAATAAATAATGTTAAAAAGGGGCTGTCACCCTGAGCTCCGTCGAAGAGTAGAGCGCAGAGGCCTGTCCACCATGCTTCAACGGAGCATGACAGCCTTTCGGACAAATGGGTTTATTCAATATTAAGTATCGGCGCAAGTGCTTTATAAATCAAAGGCATTTAAAGGTTTTTGAACGTATAAATACTTATTTTTTTTATTGGGTATTTATACGCTTAGACGGTTGGGTATAAAATGGCAGGTTTGTACAGTAATAGGGAATAAGAAAAACAGACCGTGAAGTCGTGCTCTTTCCCCTGTTAGGCTTAAAAACACCTGCATTTTTAACCGTACCATTGTGGCGATTTATAATGAGCTTCTTTCTTCCTCACAGGAAATAATCAATATCCAGATAGTTATTGATACCGACGCAATTACAGCTGATTATCCTAATCCGAGTAAAGATCCAGCCGATCCAAGCGGTTTACCACATAACTACATGTACTTGGTGGCCACCAGGAGTGATGTTATTACCGGGTCGGGGACGGCAAACCTGAATATAAAGGCCAATGTTGGGGATGTAATTCGCTGGCATGCTGTTTCTGAAAATAGCAATTTCGACTCTGCAGTAGTCATTTACAACTTAAGCCAATTTGGAGGTACAACAGTATTTAATAATTTAACTTTTAGTGTTTATACCCGGCAAGGTATTTTACCCATTGATCGTGCTACGTTACCGGTAGATTTTTCTGCGCAGAGTTTTTGGTTTAACCAGGCCAATGTGATCAATACCGGAACCGAATACTATACTGTTCAATTCGCGTTATATGTTCGCAAGGAGGGTTTTGCTGATCCCGTGTTGTTTGGCTATTACTACTGGAATCCAACAGTCACTGTACAACAATAATCATATTATCTCTAATAAGAATAAAGCCCGGGCTTGCCGGGCTCTTATTGTTTCAATAAAATTTTTAATGAAGACTTTACCGGCAATTTTAATTGGAAAGTATTTTCTCGGCTAATCTGGTTCCGTCTACCCGGGCGCGGATCTTGGAGAACGCAATATCCCTGGCTGTAGAAGTATCATCACCAAAAGGAGAAAAACCACAATCATCCGTAGTCCCCAATTGTTGAACAGGAATAATTTGCGCGGCTTCCAGGATCAGGTCACTGATCTGCTCTGCGGTTTCTACCCGTGGATCAAGCACATCGGTAACCCCTAAAAATACATGCTGATTAGGTTTCAGGTTTGCTTTTATCGATTCAAGAACCGTTTTCTTGTCCTTTTCGGCGGCATATTCCAGGTAAAAGTTACCTGCATGCAGTTTAAACAACAGCGGGAGCAGCTCTGTGTAAGGAATATCAGCGCTATGGGTAGAATCATGGTCGCCGCCAGGGCAAGTATGAATGCCTATCCTCTTTTGTTCTTCGGCTGTAAACTTGTCCAACACCTGGTTGTTTAAATCAATAAATGCAGCAAGTAACTGCTTGCTCGGGTCTAATTTGATGGCCAGCCGGGCTTCTGTAAAATCAATTTGTACATTGTATGCCCCGTTGTTCAAGCAGGTTCTGATATCATAAACGGCGTCATTAACCAGGTCTGTTAAAAATTGTTCGCGTGAATAGCCGTCGATACCCTCTGCCGGATAAAGCAAACTTATGGCTGAACAGGAAATAACTGCCTGTTTGATGGGAAGTGACGAAAATTGTTTGGCTTTTTGCAGGTATAAATTGGCAAAAGTAGTATAGTGAAAGGGGCCCGCTGTAAGTTTGGGTAACTGCCTTGTATGCCCATCGGCGAAAGGAATTACCACGCCATCCGGAGCAAAGCTTTGAAAACCCTGTAAGGGATAGGTGACAAAACTTGGTTTGGATTGCTCGCCATCAGAAATTACCGGCGAACCCGTAGCTTCCAGTTCTTTGATGGTTTCTTGTGTAGCCAGATCAAATAACCTGTTTAATTCTTCAGCTTTAATTTGTCCGGCTCCAAAGGCAATCATAGCTTGCTGTAAGTAGGCCGGACGGGGGATGCTCCCGATAGGTTCTGTTAATAGTTTTATCATTTGGTTTAAGATTGTTCATAAAGTTAATTTTTTTAGGTATTGCTACACAGGGAATTATATAATAAATTATCTATATATCACATAAAATCATTGCCGTTGACTTTAGTCAACGGAATAATAAAATGAAAATCAAAGGGCTTTAGCCAAAATACCGCTTGGATAATTGGGCTGAAGCCCACCTTAGTGCTTTCTTTTACCGTTGACTAAAGTCAACGGCAATGAATAATCTTCGTTTTTAGACAGATTCTTAGGTTAAACAGGATGATTACAATTGGCGCTTTAATAAAAACCTTACAACAAAGTAAAATATGCCTTTTTAACAAAGTAGCGAGCCTTTGTTTCTGCGTAACTTTGTGCTATCAAAAACTTCTGGCAGATGATCCTGAGGTATAATTTGGGTTTACATGTAAACCCATTATATAGTAGAAAAATATAATTATTTAATTGATTATCAATTAAATATATCAATGTTGACCATAAAAAGTGTAAACCATGTAAACCCACTTTTAAAACCTTAAATAAACTTTGTATGCAACAGTATCCAAGTAATTATACGAGTGTTTCAAAACTACGCGTCATCCTCACCGGGGCTTCTGGCTTTGTGGGTGAAGGCGTATTGCTGGCAGCATTGGCTCATCCGGCTGTTGAGGAAATACTAATGACTAACCGCCGGCACCAGAAAATACAGCATGCCAAACTGAAGGAGTTGATCGTCCCAGACCTCTTCCAGATCGAAAGCTTTCAGGAGCATCTTGGCGGATATAATACTTGTTTCTTTTGTGCCGGAATCAGTTCTGTTGGGATGAATGAAGAAAGCTACACCCGTATCACTTATGATATGACCATGCAGTTTGCCCAAACCTTGTTGAAGGTAAACCCCGCAATGGTATTCAATTTTGTTTCGGGAAGCCATACGGATAGTTCTGAAAAAGGAAAAGTGATGTGGGCAAGAGTTAAAGGAAAAACAGAAAACGCGCTGATGAAGCTGCCTTTCCAAAACGAATATAATTTTCGCCCGGGCGGCATGTTGCCGGTATCCGGGCAACAGCATGTAAAACCATTGTACAAATTCATAGTAAAGGTCATGAAGTTTTTGATCCCTAAAAAAATAGTCAGCCTGCAAGAGCTTAGCCTGGCAATGATCAACGCCACGGTCAAGGGTTATTCTAAGCAGATATTGGAGATAGCGGATATCAAAGAACTGGCTGGTGCAGGCAATACAAAATGATCAAAATATATCATCGTAAAAACTAATACGTACCGACCACGACGATTTATCAAATATTAAACAGCACTTTGAGCAGGATAATCCTTCCCGGAAGGGTGTACGAACTGGCCGTTAACGTATTGGCCGATAAGTAAAGCGCATTATATGTTTTTACGTTCAGGAAGTTGGCGGCGCTCAGCTCCAGGTCGGTTTTCCATTTTTCGATCCTGAATTTTGCCGAGGCGTCCGTAAAAAAGTATTTCAGATCTGGATTGCCCTGTTGGCGGGTAAAATAATGCTCGCCCGACAATTTGAACTGCAACCCGGATGTAGGGCTATAATTGATCGAAGCTTGCTGAAGTAGCTGGTTGATGTGATAAGCCGATGTCCCCACTGCCGAATGACTGTCTGTTTGGGTAAAGGTCGCCTTATAGCTAAAGTTTACCTGTTCGTTTACTTTGGTATCCCCGCCTGCATTAAAGGTCTTCGAGGTGGTATTGAAAGGCAGCAATGCATTATTTTGTATCTGTACCGACTTATTACTTTGCCATTGTACGCTGCCGCTAAAAGTGGTTTTTAACGCAAAGGAATATTTGCTAACCGTACCATTCACCGTCCATGAATCGATATTGTTTGGATAGGGTAGCACCACACGCCGCTGCAAACTGTTGGTGATCACTTGCGAAGCAATATTATTGGAAGCAATATGGTTATAAAGGGTGTTCAGGCTGACGAAAAACAGTGTAAGCGCCTTTCGATAGTTAAACCCAAAGGCTGCCAGTTGGTTCTGCCGTTCGGTCAGGCTGGCATTGTTGGCATAAAGTGTCCGGTAATCCTTTAGGATATAACCCTGGTACATGTCTTCTATCGTACCTGTCTCATTGCGGTAACTGTAGAGGAAGGTCAGGTAGTTCTCGATCCCGGTTTGATATTTTACCTTTAATTGCGGGTTGAAATACAACCTTGTCAAACTCTTGCTCAGCGCATACAGGCTATCCGAATAATTGATCTGCTGCAGGCTTAGCGGCAAGGTCAGGTTCACTTTAAGGATACTGCCCGGCAGATCGTAAGCCGCTTCAGCATAGAGTTTTTTCCTGGTCCAGTTCAAATGATTGATAGCACTGTCCGATGCCAGGTTAGTCTGGTTATTAGCCTGCACAACGTTCAGGTCAGAGGTCAAATGTTGTGATTGAACGCTGAACCCTGTTCTGAAACTTTGTGTGATGAGGTTCGATGGTATTTTGAACGAAATATAGTTATTGGTGAACCAGGTAGGCACATTCACATTTTGCCCCAATTGGGTGTAAGGAACGTTGTTATTAAATATTGCATTGTTGTAGTCCGGCCCAATTGTCCTGCTCTCCGGCTCGGTCGAATGACTGATATAAGAATAGGCCTGGATAATATTGTTCGATTTTAATGATTTGATCAGGTTAAACTCATTAGAAAAACTCAGCGCATTATCCTTGAATCCCTGATTTACCTTAGTGCCGTTAGTGTTCAGATACGAATAATTGATTGACCGGTTATTATCCATCAACAGGATATTGTTCAGGTAATATTTATCCTGATTAATGTTCAGGGTAAATTGAGTATGCAGGATATCCGGGCGGAAGCGGTTGTGCTGGGTTTCGTTATAGCGAACAGTGTCTCCGGGCAAAAAAATGGTGGTGTTTTGACTGTAATCCTGTCGTTGGGTATCGTGCAAATACCAAGCATTGATCTTGAGCTGCACATTCTTTTTAAAGTTCACCAGGTTATTGAGGTTGAGGATACCCCACTGATCGAACAAATACCGGTTACGCGATAAAGCCGGGTTATTCACAGAACCCAGCGACAACACAGTGGCCGGCACATCGTTATCGATCCGCTGCATATAATCAGCAAAATTGTGCGATACCAGGTCCTCCTGCAGATCTTTACCCGTGTTATTGCCTTTGAGGTAATTAATGGCCTTGTATTTATCTTTAAACATCATGGCGTTCAAATCCACGTCATACTTGCCTGGTAATCCCGCGCCGATGCTTTCCTGTCCTACCATTTGTAGTTTAGCGCCTTTCTTGAAGCTGAGGTTGAGTGCAACATCGTCGCTGACCACTTTATTTTGAAGCGCTTTAATAGGTTGATGATTTTCGATCACCTGTACCTGGTCAACCGCGCCTTGCGGAATAGTGGTGGTAGCAATATTATATTTATCATCCAGCAGGTTATCGCCGCCGATGTACAGGTTGGAGATCGGTTTATTATTATAGCTGATCTTACCGTCGGCCGCAACCGTTATACCTGGTAATTTTTTGATCACATCGCCAATAACCCTGTCCTGTACGCTGCTGAAATCAGACACCTTATAGCTCAGTGTATCGCCGCTCGTCCGCAGTATTGGCCGGCTGCTTTTGATCACTACCGCCTGCAACTGATTAATGGAAACAGATAGAATAAAATCAACGGGTGCCTGCGCATCTGTAATGTTTTTGCTCTGATTTTTATAGCCTATGCAGCGCACCTCGATCAGCATGCCGCTCACCGGCGTATTGGCCGGGAGCGGCAAAGTATAGATGCCTTTTACATCAGAAATGGTATAACTTATAATGCTGTTAGTAGCGCTATTCTTCAGGTTAATGCTGGCATAAGGCACGGCTTTACCGGTGCTGTCCTTCACTATCCCCTTGATACTTTGACCAAAGCCCGAGGTCGAAAATAGTAACGCTATAACCAGCAACCAGGTATATCTTACAAGCTGGCTCATTTCTTTTCGGGTAATTCGATCTGGTTATTGATCACCTGCGGCGGACCTATCTTTATATCGATTTTCGGCGCCGGCCTGCCATCTCCCTGGCTCGCCGAATGCGCATTTATCATCGACTGTGCAAAAGCATTAGGGTCTTTGCGCATAGCCTCCTGCAAATTGACAAACTCCTTTTCGGTAGTTCTGATGGCCTTGGTCGGGAGCTGGATGATATTAGGATCGCTATCCTCGTCGTCCATGCCGATCATGACGGCCATTCGCCCTTGGCTATCCGAGGCTTGATTGGCTGGTCGGTCACCTTTTTTTGTGAAAATGATCGCTTTTTCAATCCCGTCGAACTTAAAATCGACTTCTTTTTTGGTGTCATAAGCCTCCACAATTACACCCGGCAGTCCGTTGAGTTTCCAGGGGCCTATATGCAGCGGCAGATCAGGACTGAACCAGGCCGTATAATCCCTTCCCTTAAAATGAGTTGTCGCCTTTTGGCAATGCAAGCCACCAAAGGTTGCTGTATCGCTACTTATTTTCCAGTCGATGGCGGGCAAAGCATCTGTTATGAGATAATTATTGAACAACAGCGGTTCTTTCCTCACCATTTTTTTCCCGTTTGGAAACTGGTAATATTCCGTACCCGAACCAGATGATCTCCGCTGGATGTTTACATGTCCGTCGACCGAATTGGCCTCTTGTTCCTGCACCTGTTTTTTGAATAATGCATCTTGCAAGCGCTTGTCATAACTTTTGTAAGCGCCCGCGTTTTTGCCCACAATCAAAATCATGTTCTCGGTGTAAGGGTGCTCGCGATTGGTAGTATCTCTGACATGGGAAAACTTGTAATGCACCAATACCTGTGCGGTATCGGGCTTTTGGGCCCAGGCGATAACAGTGCCTGATAAAAGGACTGTACACAATAGAAATTGCTTTTTCATATTTCTGATATTTTTAAGCAATAGTACTTCGCCCTTTCAACCCGTCGAAAACTTTGGTACAAACACCGCTTTCATATCGGCGTAAAATGGATATATGTTATTTGGAGTTTTGCCAAAAACAAATTGCGGATAACCAGGAGCCCGGATTTCAAAAATTACCTGTTTACCAGCTAAATCGCTATATTGACATCAATAGTTTATGAATAAACCGAGCGGTGATATACCTTTGATAAAATGCGCCGCATTAAAGCCAAACATATCATCGAAATACTGATCCACCTGGCATTCTGGATAGGTGTTTACTATACGCTGGATTCGCTAACCAGCTCAACCATTAAGGTGCGGGTAAACCACAACGGAAAGATCATGGAAAGGAGCGCGGTGGATACCATTTTTCCCTATTCGCGCATCACGCTTGCTTTTCTGGCTGTGCTGTTTTACGGCAATATATTTTGGATATTTAAAAAGGTACTTAGTTATAAAAACTTACTTGCAGGCATCGCTATGGCTGTCGGCTGGTTTATCCTGATCTTCATGGCCAACTATATTCTCGTTGGGGCCAAATTAAACCATAACCAGCCCATAGGGCCTTTGCCTCCTGGTTTTGATCCAGGCAAGAGCAGTCCTGACCATCTTATGCAGAGCCCTGCCGCGTTTTTTGCAATAGGAAACTGGGTGCATATGCAGCTCACCATGTTGCTTATTTTTTTGACTACAGTTGGGCTTTCAATAGCTTATTTCTTTTTGAAAGAATGGGCACGGAATGAACTGGTGCGCAACCAATTGGAAGCCTATCAATTGAGCACCGAGATCAAATTCCTTAAATCGCAGATCAACCCACACTTCCTGTTCAATACACTCAATAACCTGTTTTCGATGGCCCAGGAAAAGGGGAATGATGACCTTGCCGACGGGATCTCAAAACTCTCGGGCATGATGCGCTATATGATCTATGACAGCAATGCAGCCAACGTACCGCTAAATAAAGAGATAGCCTACCTGGAAGATTGTATCACCCTGAATAAACTGCGTTATGCTGATGATGAGGTAAAAGTGATATTTGATTACCCTCCACAAACCGGAAGCGCCACCATCGCCCCGATGTTGTTTATCCCTTTTGTAGAAAATGCCTTTAAACATGGCGTTTCTATTGGTCAAACTTCCGGGATCGATATTGCCATCATCGTTTCAGATCAAAAATTGATCTTTACCTGTATAAACACAAAGTATAGTGCTATCAAAAAAATGGAGGACGAAAAAAGTGGCATCGGGCTCGAAAATGTAAAGCGACGGCTCGATCTGTTATACCCGGGTAAGCATAACCTGCAGATCAATGAAGATAATGGAAAATATATTGTTAAACTTGAAATTGACCTGGAATGATAACCTGTATTGCCATTGATGATGAACCGAAGGCGCTTGAAGTGATAGAACGCTATTGCCACAAAACCAACCTGGTTGATTTGAAAGCCACTTTTCGCGAACCGGTGAAGGCGATCGAGTTTCTGAACCGCGAAAAGGTGGATCTCATTTTTCTCGACATTAATATGCCCGATATCAGCGGGATGCAGCTGGTTCAAACTTTGTCGCCAAGACCAATGATTATTTTCACCACCGCCTACAGCCACTATGCTGTGGAAAGTTATGACCTGAACGCCCTCGATTACTTGCTGAAACCCATTACTTTCGAGCGCTTTCTTGCGGCAATAAATAAAGCTGCTGCGGGAACGCTATCTTCAAAAAACGGTATAAGCAATGAGGATGAATCCACTGTTTTTATCAAAAGCGGTCCACAAACCTACCAGGTTAAGGTGGGCGAGATATTGTACCTGGAAAAAGATGGTAACTACATCACCATTCACCTGAAAGACAGAAATATTCTGATCCGCGAAAATATGGGCGATATTTTTGACCTCGTACCGGCAGCGGATTTTTTACGGGTGCACAAATCGTACGTGGTGGCCATTAAGCATATTACCATGATCGAGGTTCATCAACTCATTATTAACAGTGAAAAAATCCCCATTGGCAGCACCTACCGCGACGCTTTGCGCAGTAGGCTGGGGCTAAAATAATGTCAGCTGCTTTATTTTCGTTGTTGTAAATGTGGCAGCATCAGCCTCAGATAAAACCTGTACCTTATTTATAATAATCTTTCAGATTAAGGGAATATTAACATTTTTTTAATTGTCAGCGTGTTATTTGCTCATGAATAACATGCTATACAATATGAAAATAAACACACAAACATTTGCAGGGCTACTCCTGCTTATCTATCTCTTTTTTCCATTGGCGGGTAAGGCACAAAACCCTATCATACGAAACATTTACACTGCCGACCCATCTGCTCATGTTTGGAGCGATGGAAGATTATATGTTTACCCATCTCATGATGTTGACCCTCCGCGGGGATGCGATCTGATGGATAAATACCATGTATTTTCTACAGACGATATGGTACACTGGAAAGATCATGGCGAGATACTTAAAGCAAGCGACGTGCCCTGGGGCCGGAAAGAGGGTGGTTTTATGTGGGCACCGGATTGTGCCTATAAAAACGGTAAATATTATTTTTACTTCCCGCATCCTACTGGAACCGATTGGAATAAAACCTGGAAGGTTGGTATTGCTACCAGTACACAGTCTGCTGGCGGCTTTATAGCCCAAGGATATCTTGATCTGGGCGATGACAGTAGGTCTATGATTGACCCTTGTGTGTTTGTTGATGACGATGGACAAGCCTATTTTTATTATGGCGGTGGCGGCAGATGTGTTGGTACAAAATTAAAAAGTGACATGACAGAAATAGCAGAGCCACTAAAAACAATGGAAGGATTAAAGGACTTTCATGAGGCAACCTGGATATTCAAGAGAAATAATATCTATTATCTGACTTATGCAGATAACCATACCGTAAATGGTAAAGGGGCTAACAGGCTAAACTATGCCACAAGCAAAAGTCCCCTGGGCCCCTGGACTTATGGTGGCGTTTATCTCGACCCAACAGGTTGCGATACCAGTCATGGCTCAGTAGTGGAGTATAAAGGCCAGTGGTATGCTTTTTATCATAACAGTGTCCTTTCCGGTCGCGGGAATTTGCGGTCAATTTGTGTCGATAAGTTATATTTCAATGAAGATGGATCAATACAAAAAGTAATTCAAACTGGTATGCTAAGCCAATAATGGCATTTTTTACATCTCATCCATTGGATTTCTACATTTCGTCCAGTGTACGAATTGAGTTAATATGCATTTCATAATAATGTCCCCTTTTACGTTTTGAGAAAGGGGACATTGTTTTTTTATTATGGAGCATACGATACCCACGTGCAGTTTTCACAACCCGAAAGTTTATATCAATCGTAAAAACCAAAATGATTTATAGGTATTTCTCCCGCCTTTAAGCTAAGGATATGGAACTTTTTTTATCAAATTCTGAATTTATTATTGATATAAATATTTGAATTTAAGTGTGTTGTATTCGGTGGCTTTCTGTTGTCGCTATATTAATCTGTTATTAAGATTTTATTAATGCCCGAGAGGTTATTTACTCCCAGTTAATTAAATAAACCAATTTTTTATAACCCAAATTTTCAATAGAGCATGAAAAGATTTTTATGTATGCTGTTGGTATGCTGCATTACATGGAGCAGTTATGCCACGGCCACACACTTAAAAGGTGATAAATATGCCCTGGCCGCCGCGCCTATCAGTGGTAAGGTTAAGGATAGCAAAGGTGTGCCGCTGCCCGGGGTATCTGTAAAGGTACAGGGAAGTAACACAATAGCCCTTACCAATGCCAATGGCGTGTTTCAAATAGACGCTCCTGCAGGGGCTACACTATTATTCACTTATGTTGGTTTTGAAGACCAAACAGTTATACTGAACGGCCAAACCACCCTGGATATCACCATGGCCGAAAAAACCATCAGTTTAAATGAAGTGGTAGCTGTAGGTTACGGCATTCAACAAAAAAGAGATGTAACAGGAGCTACCAGTACGGTTACTGCTAAGGAGATAGCTAAACGGCCACTGGTTAGGGTGGAGCAGGCTTTACAGGGTACCACGGCAGGTGTAACAGTATCTAGTAACAGCGGCCAGCCAGGTGCAGGGCTTAGTGTAAAAATACGCGGAGCTAACTCTATTACCGGTTCTACAGAACCTTTATACGTTATAGATGGCTATATCGGAGGTAATATCGAATCGATAAGTCCGAGTGATATCCAATCACTGGAAATATTGAAAGATGCATCTGCCACGGCTATCTATGGATCGCGCGGTGCCAATGGGGTGGTGTTGATCACTACTAAAAGCGGTAAAACAGGTAAGCCTGTTATCAATATTAACACCTGGTTCAGCAAGGCAAGCGTACCCAAAGAGCTTGATTTGATGAATGCCTATGATTTTGCCCGTACGTTAAACGCGCAATTTGCCACAACCGGGAATCCTCCGGCGTTTTCTGACGCTGATCTGGCTAATTTTAAAAATAACCCGGGTACCGACTGGCAAAAAGCCGTGCAGCAAAAGCCCTGGATCAGGAGCTACCAGGGTGATATATCCGGTGGGAGTGATAATGTGAATTACCTGGTATCATTCAATCATCTTGACCAGCCCGGATTGATCCTTAACCAGTACTACAAAAGAACCACGCTACGTGCCAACCTGGGTATTAAACTGAACGACAGGATGGATCTTAAAGTAAACCTGACCGCCTTACTGCCGCAAAGCCGTAATACAGGTTATTCCGGTGACATTACTGATCCGTTTGCACAAGCCACACAATGGGACCCAACTTCTCCCGTGCGTGACGCCAGTGGCAACTATGTCCTAAGGTCTCAGTATGCCTCGAACCAGATAAACCCGGTGGCCCAGGCCAATAACCAGCAGGTTGATGTAAGTACTACCGATATAACCGGTACCGGCATATTTACCTACCGCATTACCAACGATCTGACCCTTACATCAAATAACACCTATGAAAATCAGTCGCAACTAACGCAAACGCTGTATGGTTTACAAACCAGTTTGGGTTTGGTAGGTGGTGACTATGCCGCGGCAGCTACAGGCAGATACCGTGCTTATCAGACCAGTGATTTCCTGACCTACAAGAAAAAGTTGGGTGATCATTCGTTAACGGTTACCGCGTTGTATGAGTTTCAGAATCACCAGAACACCAATATTAATGCACAATCAAAAAACCTGTCAACCTATGCACTGGGTTATTATAACTTAGGATTGGGTACAACACAGCTCACTACATCGGGATATTACCAGGATGCTTTGCAATCGTTCATGGGCAGGGTTAACTATACCTACAAAGATAAGTACCTGTTGACAGCCAGTTTACGTTCTGATGGATCGTCGCATTTGGTTCAAAAATACAGTACCTTCCCTTCCGTGGCCTTAGGCTGGAATGCTGCCCGTGAAAGTTTTATTGATAAATGGAATGTTTTCTCCGACTTGAAATTACGTGCAAGCTGGGGTAAAACCGGGAATCAGGCGGTGGCTGCTTACGCTACCATACCTCAGTACTCAGCCGGCGGCCCGGCTTATTATTTTGATGGTACAACAGCATCTATCACCACCCCATTGGGTACGCCTGTATCCAATACTTTGAAGTGGGAAACCACCACCACTACTGATGCTGGTTTAGATATGTCGTTTTTTAAAGGCCGTTTAACATTTACGGTTGATGCTTACCAGAAAAAGATCAGCAATTTGTTATACGCCAAGCAGGTACCCGCTTATGATGGCGGCGGTACCTATCTGGCTAATATCGGCAGCCTGGATAACAAAGGTATTGAGTTTGCTTTGGGTGGAAACCCATTAGCCGGTAAGCTGCACTGGTCAACCAATTTTACCATATCCTTTAATAAAAACCGGATAACCAGTTTAGGCGGTGACGATAACATTGTGGTAAACAATATTGGTTCGGCACAAACCGGTGTGTCTATATTAAAAGTAGGTACGCCCTTAGGTGAGTTTTACGGTTATCAGTTTTTAGGTACCTGGAAAACAAATGAAGCCGCACAGGCAGCCACATTTGGTATGAAACCTGGTGACGCTAAATACACCGATGTTAACGGTGACCATAAATATACCAGTGCCGACCTCATGCCTATTGGTAATGGCACGCCTAAATACAGTTTCGGCTTTATTAATGATGTAAGCTATAGCAATTTCACCTTAAGCTTTATGTTTCAGGGAACCCATGGCAACCAGATCTATAGCGGTACCACTCCTTATACTTTAGGTGGCTTGGGTGATGCCCGAAATGCCACGTCGACAACGGCGCTGAATATCTGGACACCAACAAATCAAACCAACAACCCAACATTCAGCAGCACCAGTCAGAACTTTATCAATAGCAGCCGCTTTGTTTACAATGCAAGCTATATCAAGCTTAAAAACCTGTCATTGGGCTACACCATACCAACCCATGTTTTAAGCTGTGCAGGCTTTAAAAGCGTTGAAGTTTATGTGAGCGGGCAAAATATCTGGACGATCACCAAATATCCAGGGTATGATCCTGAGGTCTCTAATGCAACCAATGCTATTACACAAGGTTTGGAAACAGGTGTTATACCCAACCCTAAAACTTACACATTGGGTTTAAGAGCCACGCTATAATACATTAATCAATTGCTTTCTATATAAATTATAAAAAGATGAAAACAAGATATTCAATAACGGTTGCTTTATTTTTGGCAGCATCCATATTCAGCTGCAAAAAACAGCTTACCGAAAATCCCAAAGGTAACCTTACACCGGTTAATTACCTCAAAACACAGGCGGACCTGGATGCCGCTGTGGCATCTATTTATGCCAAATACGCTGTTGATGGCGCTTATGCATTTACCAACAAAAGTACCTCCTATTTTGGCGCCGACGATTTGACTACCGATCCCGGGCTTAATAAAGGCGATATGCGGGCCTTTGATCAGCTAAACGGAAGCAGCACCAACGCCAGTATGCAGGCTCAATGGAACGGTCCATGGACTGCTATTTACCAGGCTAATAATGTTATTACCAATTACGCGCAGGTAAACTCCACAGATGATTTAAAGCGTAAGGCAGTAGGGCAGGCCTACTTTTTACGCGCATGGGGTTATTATAATCTGGTGCGGACTTTCGGTGGTGTTCCGCTGGTTGATAAGTTAATATCGGTGAATGACCGGCCGCCACGTGCAAGCGTAAGCGATATCTATAATTTGATCATCAGCGATCTTAAAATTGCCAAAAGCTGGTTGCCGGTTAGCTATGGCGATGCCAAACAGATAGGCAGGGCCAATCAAATGGCGGCAAGAGCCATGTTGGGAGACGTATATTTAACCATGGCTGGCTGGCCGCTGAAACAAACGGCCAATTATGCCCTGGCCGCTGCCGAAGCTGATACTGTTATACGTAACGGAAACTATAACCTGGTGAGTAGTTATGCGTCAGTGTTTACAACTAACAATAATTCTGAATCTATATTTGGCATCCAGTTTAATGTCAGCGGAGGATCGCCCAACCGTACTTACGGATCATCAAGCGTGCCTTTGGATGAAGTAGCCGTCGATGGGTCAGGCGGTTGGGATGATTATTACCCGGAGATAAACTTCTTTTTGAATGCGCCAAAATGTGATCGTACCGATGCTACTTTTTATACTACGCTAAAATTAAGGCAGGGGTCGGGCAATAACATAACTTTCAAATTAGTACCTTGGAATTCATCCGAAACCCATGCAGGCCATCCGTATTACAAAAAATTCAGGGCAGGGCTGGGGGGGGATGGGGTAAGTGAAACGGCCACTGCCATACTGTCCATCAATCCAAGTACCAATAAAACTACCGATATAATCAGGTATCCTTTGGTGTTACTGGATTATGCCGAAGCTCAGGCCATGTCATCAGGCGGGCCATCCGCGGCGACCTATGCGGCGGTTAACCAGGTCAGGACAAGGGCCGGTCTGCCCAATCTTCAAACGGGATTATCTGCTGCCGACTTTCAGAAAGCTGTAGTTAATGAGCGCGCCTATGAATTTGCAGGTGAGTTTGGTATACGCTGGTTTGATATTGTGCGATTACAGTTGCTGCCGCAGGTTATTGCAGCGCGTGCCAGCAATGAAAACCCTATCAACTTTACAGGTGACATAAGCCAGCGCTATTTAGCTCCAATACCGCAAAACGATATGTATATCAATTCCACCTGGACACAAAACCCAGGCTATTAAAATGAGTAAATTCTAACATGATTATCAAAATGCCTGTCCATACCAAAACCTGGACGGGCGTTTTGAATACTTAAAACCAATAACCTCAATAAAACCACATGCAATTATGAAAAAGATACACTTTGCAGTCATGTATTTTTTAATGTTAAGTGTAGCTGCTTATGCGCAAAATAAACATTCAAAAGTTACCCGGTACCCAACTTATCATGGCCTGGTAATGGCCGGTTACCAGGGTTGGTTCAGGGCCGAGGGGGATGGTACTAAATCAGCCTTTAGTCACTATTTTGCTTCCGAGAGTCGTTGCGGCATTGATGCCTGGCCTGACGTAAGTGAATACACTAACACCTATGCTACGCCGTTTAAACTGGCCGATGGAAGCCCGGCCAAGCTATTTAGCTCGCATGATAAAAGCACGGTTGATCTGCATTTTAAATGGATGCAGCAATATGGCGTTGACGGAGTTTTTATGCAACGTTTTATGGGCTACACCAAAAGCGCAGGCGGACGCCGGGAAACAGGTGTAGTGGTTAAGAACGCGCTGGAAGCTGCTTCAAAATATAACAGGGCCATCGCTATCATGTATGATCTTTCGGGCCTTAATGCTACGGGCGAAGATTGCTCGGCCATTATAGCCGACTGGAAATACCTGGTCGATTCATTAAAGGTTACAAATCAACCTGGTAATAAAACTTACCTTAATAATAACGGCAAACCTGTGGTAGCTATCTGGGGGCTTGGCTTTCCGGACAGGCCGTATAACATCCGCAATATTGGCATCCTGAAACTGATAGACTTTTTAAAGCATGATCCGGTTTATGGTGGTTGTGCTGTGATGCTGGGTGTGCCCACTTTTTGGCGCGATTTGAATGCTGATTGTTTGAATGATCCGTTTTTACATGAGGTGATCAAACAGGCAGATATTGTATTGCCATGGACTGTGCAACGTTTTTCGCCTTTGCTGCATAATGACGTGGATCGCTATCGCGACCTGATGATCGGCGATATGCAATGGTGTAAAGCCAATCACCTGGAATATGCACCTTGTGTTTATCCTGGTTTTAGCTGGCATAACCTTAGCACCTATGAGTTTCCGGACGATGTAAAACCAGTGGCATCTATACCACGGCAGGGCGGGCGATTTTACTGGCAGCAGATCTCCACGGCTTTACAGGCCGGGGCTTCCATGCTTTATGTGGCCATGTTTGATGAGGTTAATGAAGGTACCGCTATCTTTAAAGTGACCGATAAACCGCCCGTGAGTAATACCGCTAAATTCATTGATATGGATGGCAAACCCAGTGACCACTATTTATGGCTAACCGGCGAAGCCGCCAAAATGTTGCGCAATGAAAAACCGTTGAGTTATACGATGCCTGTACGTGCGAATTAGGGTAGAACAATACGGCCCCAATAAAATTGACATCCACATGAGTTAGATCGGTACATATAAAAACAAAAGCCCCGATACGCCAGTATCAGAGTTTTTGTACTCAGAGCGGGAATCGAACCCGCACTCCGTTTACGGGAACAGGATTTTAAGTCCTGCGTGTCTACCAGTTCCACCATCTGAGCAGCGTTTATTCCGATTCAAATCGGAAGTTAACCTTTTAAAAATAAAGCCCAACTTTTTGAAGGAAGGGCTTTGAGCGAAAGACGAGATTCGAACTCGCGACCCCGACCTTGGCAAGGTCGTGCTCTACCAACTGAGCTACTTTCGCGTTGGGAGTGCAAATATAGACAGAAAACCATATTCTGCAAGCACAAAAATGAATTTGGTATGCTTTGCATAATTCAACATGTCCACCCCGATATTCAAATGGGGTACAAATAACAGAAAATAATATGTGAAACACTGTATTTGATACAAACGCTTCTGGATTTGTTCTTTTACATCTGATTTATAAAATAAGTGAATATAAAAAATAGCGTATTACTTAACTGTTTCATATATATTTAAAAATCATGCTGGCCCAAGTACCAGGGATGGTACCGATAGTTTAAATTATCACTCCATCGGCATCGAGATCGTCAACCCGGGTTTTGTTGAAAAATTAGCCGACGGTAGTTTCAGAAGAGGTACCGATGGTGGCTTTAAAACATACCCTGCTGCTAACAGTGCTAAATTTTTGAAAGCTGAACACAAGCATAAATTCTGGACTAATAAAGACAATCATTATTGGGGGGTATACCCCGACGCGCAGTTACAAGCTTTATATAAACTTAGTAAAGCATTGGTTCAAAATTATCATTGATATTACTATAGGGCATGATGATAGTTCACCGGCTCGTAAACCCGACCCAGGACCGGCTTTTTCCTGGGATGCGTTCAAAAAAAATGTTTATGGCAGCGTTAACAACATCGGTAAAATTTACCTGGTAAATACCGAGGGCACTAATTTCAGAAGCGGCCCCTCAACCGCTGATGCGGCTATTAAGAAACTATCCAAAGGTTATGAAGTTGGCCTGATCAGTACAAGTAGCGACTGGAGTAAAGTTTACCTGGTAAACAGCCAAAGCGAAGTTTTGGAAAAAGTGAACGGTAAGGTTAAGAGTATTAAAACCATAGGATGGGTATCCAGCCCTTTATTAACACTAAAGGCCGGACAATAAACACCAGGCATGCGATAATAAATTACATCCTGTTAATAAATTGGGCGTAATTGTTGTTTTTATTACTATTTGAAAATGAAGTAAATGTATTCTGCAAATATTGCGGATAATGAATATCTTTATATAAACCTAAAAATAGTTTAACTGGCGTTTTAGTGCTTGTGAAAACTATGTGAACAATCCTCTAAATACCAAAGCGTAACCAGTAGCATCAAATTTGCTATCGGGGTATTTTCTATTGATTTTTTAACTTAAACTCATATAATTATGCACTTATTATTTCAGATTTTATTAGGCGGTATTGCCGGTTGGCTCGCAGGGAAAGCGATGAAGGGTGATGGTTATGGAATTATTATCGATATTCTGTTGGGTTTGGTCGGCGGATGGGTCGGCGGTGCTATTTTAGGATGGCTCGGTATTCATTGGGGTGGGAGTATCGGTTATCTTATTACAGCCTTTTTGGGTGCTGTGTTGCTGGTATGGATCTCGAGACTTATCAAAGGTAAATCCTGAAACGGCTATAACTGGCAATGCCATAAAACAAATAGGTCCGGTATTTTTATGCCGGGCTTATTTGTTAATTTTTTTGGATGATATTGAAAGTCATTTCCTTCCTGATAGAAAAGCCCAGTTTTTGATAAAGTCTGATGGCATTCGCATTATCGATACGCGAATGAAGATAGGGGATTCCCGATGCCGCAACAATTTGCCGTATATGGTAATTAATTAATGTACCGGCGTAACCTTTACCAAGATGGTCTGGATGTGTACATACAGCGCTAATTTCAATGTAAGGCGACGGCTGCGTACGATATCCCGCCATAGCGGCTAACTCACCATTGTTGAAAATACCGTTGTAATTACCAAAATCAATGGTGCGCTCAGAAAAAGGCCCCGGATTGGTCATTTTGGTTAATGCAAGCATGGCCGGTATGTGTTGGTCTGTTAAAGTGACTAATTCCTGGTTTACAGGCTCCTGTGGTATTGGGTCATCAAACACTAATTGTAATATTTTCATATTATTCAGCACCTTCCAGTTATTAGGAATGGTGATTTCTTCGGCCGAAACAACAGCTAAAACCCGTTGATTGGTTACCAGTTTATAAAGTATATTAAAGTTCGCTGTTGAATAATCTTCAAAACCAACAAAAGGAGCTACGTTTTCGGCATAACATTTAACCTGGCTATTACCATGAGCCAGGTTGCTGTTTCCGGATATCAAAGCATTCCAGATGGGGTTATCAAGCAGATGTTCCATAATATTTGTGATGTAAGCCGGCAAAATTAACAGAAATAGTGGTGCCAGAAGTTATCTTAAGGTAATAACGAACAGCACTGGGGGGACAATTTTTTCATCTATATTTTGTTAAATATTAAACGTAAAAATATATGAGTTGGTCGTCAGAGCAATATTCAAAATTTGAGCATGAACGTAATCGCCCTATCAGGGACCTGCTTTTTAATATTCCAATAACTAAAGTAAATTATGCTGCGGATATTGGATGCGGCCCGGGTAATTCAACGGAGTTATTGCGTGCTAAATTTCCAAATGCTAGAATCACGGGCATGGATAGTTCTGAAAATATGATTGAAGCCGCCCGAAAACGTATGCCCGATGTGCATTTTGAGGTCGACGATATTTCTTCATGGCGGGATCCGGGGCCCTATGATGTTATCCTCGCTAATGCTGCTTTGCAGTGGGTGTCTGATCATCAAACACTTTTCCCGGCATTGATCAGTAAGCTTGCTAAAGGAGGCTGCCTGGCTGTGCAAATGCCCGATAATTTTGATGAGCCCGCACACCGCCTTATGCGCGAAACCGCTGCCAAAGGGCCCTGGGCTACCAAATTAAATCAGACATCAAAACGAATGACAAGGGAAGGAGCCGAATGGTATTATCGCAGCCTGCGCGATAAGGTTGCTACACTGGATATCTGGCGTACCGTTTATCATCACCCACTTCAGAGTGGCCCTGCGGCAATTGTAGAGTGGTTTAAGGGAACTGGTCTCCGCCCGTTTATTGATCCGCTTGATGATGCCGAACGTAAGGCTTTTTTAGCACAATATGAAGAAGGGACAGCGAAAGAGTATCCGCAATATGCTGATGGTTCGGTATTGCTGCCATTTCCGAGATTGTTTATCGTGGCAACTATTTAAATTCTTCCAAATGTATAAAAACAACAGAACTCCCTGTATTAATACAGGGAGTTCTGTTGTTAATCACCCCATTCCACTTTATAGTTATACTTCCAGTCGACGGCCCCTAATCCAAATAATTTGAGAAAAAGCGACATCATGGTGTCCCTAAACCAGGCGGAGATTGGCGAGTGGATTTTTTTATCGATATTATGCTTGTTAGCGTCGGCACGCACTTTCTCTGTTCGTGGTTTTCTGACAGATTGAAAATCGAAAAAAGCTTTAGAATATTCATTGGTAGTATACCTCCTAAGTAGTTTAGCTAATATCATGGCGTCTTCCAAAGCTAACGATGCACCCAAGCCACTGGTAGGGCTAACCGCATGGGCAGCATCGCCTATCAAAATTGTTTTGCCTTTGTACCATTCGGGTAGGCTGGGCATATCATACATAACGGTTTTGATAATATGGCCTGAGTTGGCGATCAGCTGCGGGACAGGTTGATAAAAATCTTTATAATCTGCTACTAATTTGTTTTTTAGTGTCCCGGCTGAGAAATTCGTCAGTGTTTGTTTTGCATCCTGTTCAGATAGTTCAAGGCTGCACCACCACGTGAGCTCATCCACAGTCTGGAAACTAAAACCAAAGAATCCGCTTAAACCAAACGACAGGTTAAGCGCATCGTGGTCGTGTAGCCCCAGGTATTGTTCAACAGTTGATCTTTGCACAAATCCGCCGGCACCATAAAATCCGGTATATTGTTCGGGGAAGGCGTTGTTAAAGATGATTTTTCGGGTTGTGGAATGGATACCATCGGCGCCAATTATCAGGGGGCCTTCAAAGCTGCTTTCATCGTCAAAAATAGCTGTTATGTCACCAGCACTTTCATGTATGTGGCTCAATCGTTTTTGAAATTTTATTTCGATACCCTGTTCAATTGCTTCCTGATAAAGTATCTGATGTAGCACTGCCCGGGAAATCATCACAAATGGTTGTCCAAATTTTTTGATGGCATTGGGCTTTATGCGAGCCAGGAACTTGCCTTTGTAATTCCTGAAATTATTATAATCTACGACCTTTCCGGTATTGATCACTTTTTCATTTAGTCCCAACTGCTGTAGTATGTTTATGCCATTTGGGGCCAGGCCTATACCTCCACCAATGTTCTTTACATCGGGATATGCCTCAAAAACTGTGGAAGGTATACCTGCCTTTTTCAAAAACAAAGCCAGGGATAAGCCAGCATAGCCGGCTCCTATAATGATTATTGGTTTATTGATAGTTTCCATATTATTTAACGTGTTTGATGATGCCGTCTCCGTATTGTTTTACATCTGTTAGTACCGCGTTGCCGGCGTAATGCACATCGCCCTGACCCCAGTGAGCAATGCTGATGGCTCTGTCGGCATATAGTTCTACATTGCCCTCAGCCATATTTCTGATGCTTAATTCATCTGCAATCATTTCCAGGGCAAATAAATTTCCTTCGCTCTGATTTTTGATGGTCAGTGTACCGCATTTACCTTTAAGGGTAACATTTCCGGAGCATTGACTTAATACTTTTATAGCAGGGGCAAAAATGTTAAGGTTGGTATTGCCAACGCTCTGTATTTTTATTTCAAGCGGATTATCCAGCGTGATCGCTTTGCTGCAGTTTACATCGCCTCCATCGCAACGGATATAAAGGGTATCAATCTGGCGTAAATAAACCTTGATCTTGCACTGGGTAAAAGATGGTTTTCGGAATTTGGCCTCGGATGATATATAGAGGGTGCGGCCGGAGTTAATTGCTTCAAAATAATCAAGCAGGTTTTCGTCGGTCTCTATTACTACTTTTTCTTCATCGGATGGTATTAATTCTATCAGTCCTTTTGCTGCCAGGTGTAGTCTGATAAATGAGCTTACAGGTATTTCTTTGGAAACTATGTTTCCATTTCCTTTTATTTCAATCATTTGTCTTAATTTTTTAAAATTCATTTTTTGATTACTACTATCGCCTGGTGATCAGTAACAAGAAGTACTTTTCTGTATCTTACTATTGATTGCCAGGGTTTGATCAGTTTTTGTATTACAAAGGTGTCCGCAACCCGGTAGTCGCTTGTTACATTAAAAGGAGTATGATTTATATAATACGGAGTAATGCCATTTGAATTAAAAGATGCGGCCAGTAACGATATCCTGTATAGCCATCCGCTTAACGAGGCCGGGTTTAATACGGATGAACTAAAAACAGAGCTGGTTAATTTGAACTTGCCTTTTGGAAATATGCAAACGCGTATCTGGGTATTTAATGGTATCCGTATGAGTTACTCTGAATCTGTTTTCAGAGAGCAGGGTACGCTTGATTGGCGGGGCGATATGAGAATGGTTACCATGTACTTTAGTTTGAAAGGCAAACTGTTGATGGTAGATAAACACCTGAATAAACAATTTGAGTTGAACACCAATCAGCACAATCTTTTTTACGGAAGTGAGGCAGAAGGTAAGATGAAGGTGGAGGAATTAAAAATGAGATCGTTCATGATCCAGTTTACCGAAGATGCTTTCCTGAACATTACACGCGATGGTAACGATACGCTGAAAAGATTTGCCGACAAAATATTGAAAGGGGAGTCGGCAGCGCTATCTGCTGATAATTTAAATATTAATCTGGCTATTCAAAGTTGTATCAATGTGGTTGTTAACTGCAAATTTGTTGGGCCGCTAAAAAAAATGTTCCTGCTTTCCAAAGCCATCGAGATATTGGTTTTACAGGCCGAATCCTATAATCAACTACTTATCCCAACAAAAATATATGCCAAAACCGACTATGATAAAGAACGATTGGTATATGCCCGAGATTATTTGATACAACATATGGAGGTGCCGCCAAGCTTAACCCAGCTGGCCCGTGCGGCAGGTATCAATGAGTATAAATTAAAGCGGGGGTTTAAAGAGATGTTTGGTATAACCGTATTTGGATATTTGGCTGAAAGTCGCTTGGAGCTCGCTAAAATTGATCTGTTGGAGGCCCGGAAATCGGTTACCGAGATCGCGTTTGAACTGGGCTATTCGTCCATTCAGCATTTTAGTACAACCTTTAAAAAGAAATTTGGAGTGGCTCCGAGCCAGTTAAAGTATTAGTAATTAAACAATAAAGCCTGGCACATATCCGTGCCAGGCTTTATTGTAGTATGTTTTACTAAACAGTGGTTTCAGTATACTTCTTGAAATTATCCAGAATGGCCTGCCAGCCCCCACGTTGCATTTCGATGGGGTTTGTGCCTTCCGGATCAAATGTTTCAATCACTTTAGTAGCATTACCAAGATCGTCAAAAACGATTGACACCTTTCGGCCATCACCTATGGTGTATTCAATAAGCCGATGTTTTTCTACCGTGGTATAAACACCACCAAAATCAAAGCTAAAACTACCGTCTTTAGCGGCCATGGTAGTTTTAAAAGTTCCGTCAACACGCAGGTCATTATCTGCATAAGGGGCGTGCCAATCGTCAGATGCCTGACACCATTTGGTTATATGTTCAGGTTCGTTCCATGATTCCCAAACTTTTGCAACAGGAGCGTTTACGATAGTCTCAACTGTAATTGCGATGTTATTTGCTGTTTCCATTTTTAATTGCTGTTTTGTTTTGATGAAATAAAGGTAGGGCAACATGTTTAAAAAGAAAGGGGGCAATTACGACAATTATAGGGTGCTGATCACTCTATATTATAGCAATAAATCATTAAAAAGAAAATTGGAATTATATGATTATAAAAGATTGGAGTAATAATTGAATTTTAATTTGCATATAATAAGTATACTTATTATATTTGAACATATGATAAATTAAATTTTAACAATCATGTGGAAAAGAACCTATTCAACCGTAACAACAGAAGTAACCAAAGAACAATTATGGAAACTGTTTGCAGATGTAAATAATTGGCACAATTGGGATAGCAATATTGAATATGCCAAAATAAATGGCCGGTTTGAGGCTGGCAATAGTTTTATATTAAGACCAAAAGGTGGTCCTGATGTAAAGATAAAATTGCTTGAAACCATCGCGAACAATAAGTACATTGATGTAACCAATTTTCCGCTGGCAAAAATGTATGATGAGCATTTGTTTGAAGATACGCCCGATGGTGTAAAAATAACCAATACCATTTGGGTAACCGGGTTGCTGAGCTTTATTTGGGTGAAGCTGGTGGCTCAAAAAATTGTTGATGATACCCCGGCCGATATGCAGAAGCAAATTGCTGCCGCTAAAATACTGTAAGCGTATAAATAGGTGGATTTAATCTACTCAACTAAAAATAATAAAAAATGGAATCGACAGATAATACCTTTAGTGTTGACAAAGCCGAAGATAGCAGCGGCTTTTTATTGTGGCAGGTTACCAATTTGTGGCAGCGCGAAATTAAAAAAGCATTGGTGCAATATGACCTGACTCATTCGCAATTTGTATTGCTGGCAAGTACCCATTGGCTAACCTTGCAAAAGCAGGATGTAACCCAGATTTTGCTCTCCACACATACCAAGATCGACCCGATGACAACCTCAACGGTGTTGCGTGCATTACAAACCAAGGGGCTGTTGCAACGGCAGGAACATGTTAGGGACACCCGTGCCAAAAGTGTTGCCCTTACCGAAACTGGTAAACAGGTGATCAAGCAGGCAGTTATTGTAGTGGAAGATTTTGACCGGAGATTTTTCTCGGCTTTGGGTGAAGGTACTGTTGGATTTAATAAAAAGCTGATTGCCCTGCTAGCTTATAATCATGAAACAGAGTGATTTGCCTGTTATCAAAACAATCAATTATGATTCACAAAGCTTCTTGAAAACATCAAGCGTTACCGTCCAGTAAAAATCAAGATGTTTATAGGTTATCTCATCCGTGATATTACTCAGGGTTAAGGTTAGTGCAGTTTGCTTTGCTATTGGCCTCAACACAAAACCAACTATGATATAGTTTCCGGGTATATCAGACAGACCGGAAAGTGTGCTCCAATAGTTATATTGAAAAATTTTCTCTGGTTCAAATTGCAGGATGGTTCCTTTGTTTTCAAAATCTGTCCATTCCAAGCTTCCCTTAAAGATGATGGAACTCCCAATTTGCCAGTCTGTGGTCACATTTATTTCTGTGTCCAGCATCCATCGTTTTATTAATTCCGGATTTGTCAAGACTTCCCACACCCTTGATACGGGGCTGCTAATGGTAACGGTTTTATTTATTTCCTGGGTCATTTTCTATTGATGGTGAGGTTCAAAAACTGAAAATAATTGAATTTTCTGTTGATGCATGGAAACGCTAAACATTTGATATTGGGGTGACGAGAGAACGTCTCATTAGCTGCTTCTCCGGCGTCAGTAAATATTTTATTTATATTTAGTGATGCATCAATTGAGTAAGTCGGGTTTATTTCCCATCGTTATTGTGTTTCCTTTTCTTAGGGTAAATGGTATGGCTGTTTTTCCTTTTATCCTGATAAAAAATCAGGATTTAAAAAATGATACCCGGCTTATCAGGCACGAAACCATTCATTTAATGCAAGAACTGGAATTATTGATCGTGCCGTTTTACATACTTTATCTCATTAATTATTTAGTTAATATGGTAAAATACCGGGATCATGAAAAAGCTTACCTGGATATTGTTTTTGAACGTGAGGCATACGCTCATGAAGCTGATAATGGCTATTTAAAACAACGGAAGTTTTGGGGATGGTTAAAGTTTGTCAGGTGAACTTTGAGATCCGGGGGATGTTACAAGAAGGATAATTTTTAATTTAAAGCTTACAACAAATTATACATTTATTTTTTCGCTCCGACTTTCCTTATGGGCCAGACCCCAGTGCTCCAATTGCTGCCACACGGGTATCAATAGCTCGGCGCTGTTGGTGAGCCTATAATCAACCCGTGGTGGTACTTCGGCATAAATAGTTCTGTCAACTAAGCCGCTTTGTTCAAGTTCTTTCAGGTGTAGCGTCAGCATACGGTCTGTAATACCCGGGATTATCTTTTTCAGTTCACTAAAACGTAGAGATCCTTTTCCCAGTTTATAAAGAATTATCAATTTCCATCTCCCTCCCAACAGATCAACAGCGTACATCATCCCGCAAAAGTCGATCAATTTTTCCCGGTTGATATTATTGGTGGATGTAATTTTTCTAGTGCTCATGACTTACATTTTTGTGTGCCTCACACAATTAGCGGCACATCCACAAACTTACTGATTAAGGAATAATTTTGCCCCAGGTTTATTAAAAACACGAATATCATCTATATGAAAATTCTTATTATATACGCACATCCAGAACCGCGGAGTATGAATGGCGCCATGTTTACCGAGGCAATAGATACGCTCATCAATGCAGGCCATGAAGTAAAGGTATCCGATTTGTATGCGATGCAATTTAACCCTGTTTCTGACAGGACTAACTTTACGACTATAAATGACCCCATCTTTTTCAAACAACAATTAGAAGAGGAGTATGCAAGCCAGGCGAATGGCTTTGTAACATTTATTGAAGAAGAACAACAAAAGGTGGAATGGTGTGACCTCATGATCTGGCAGTTTCCGCTTTGGTGGTTTAGTGTACCTGCAATTCTGAAAGGATGGGTAGATCGCGTATTTGCCATGGGACGCTTTTACGGAAATGGTAGAATTTACGAAAACGGCGTTTTTTGTGATAAAAAAGCATTGCTCTCCATTACTACAGGAGGGCCGGAAGCTAACTATATTAAGGATAGATATGGAGACCTTAGTGTAATACTGCACCCATTGCAGAGAGGTATTTTAGAATTTACGGGATTTTCTGTACTGAGGCCCCAAGTAATTTATGGAACAGAAAGGCAATCGCCAGAGAGCCTTTCCCTCGAAGTGGAGACATGGAAAACCAGGTTGAGCAATATTTTTGAGGAAGTTCCTATTGTTATGGGAAATTACTAAGGGTCATTGGGCTTCTCCATTTTTTGATATATACCAATTGTCATTCTTTATTTAAATATTCCTTCTGTTTTATTAAACTTTTTTTAACAAGGAACGTTGTTAATTAAGTTTTATAAACCATTTATTATGAGAAAGTTAATTTACGCATCAGTTATACTGATTTGCTGTTTCTTTACTAAAGCAGGCAACGCCCAGATCAACGTCAGTTTAGGGGTGAATATTGGTAGTCAGCCGTCATGGGGACCGGTTGGTTATGATCATGCCGATTATTATTACCTGCCTGATATTAATACTTACTATTCCGTCCCTACCCATCAGTATGTTTATTACCAAAACAACAGGTGGATCAGAACCGTCAGTTTACCCGCCACTTATCGTAATTATGATTTATATCGGAGCTATAAAGTTGTTATTAATGAGAGAGAACCCTGGTTAAGGGATAACATTTACAGAACCCGGTATGCCAATTATAAAGGCCGGCATGATCAGTTGATCATCAGGGATAGCAAGGACGAAAAATATCGTAATCACTGGGATAATGGTAAACACAAAGGCTGGTATAAGCAAAAAGATAAAGAATATAAACAGCAGGATAAGAGGATGAAAAAGGAGTACAAAGAGCAGGATAAAGAGATGAAAAAAGAGATGAAGGATAGGAAACACGAGGATAAAGGCCACGGCCATGATTAGTCTGAATAAATAAAACTAATACCCCAGGTATATAAAAGTAAAGCCTCTCTGTGTACTCAAATAGAGGATTTATTATTTAAAAGTTAAGTTTGCTCAAGCACGGCAAAAAGAGTTAATACTGATGTTGAATTCACTGATGTTAACGAGGGCGACCAAAGAACAAAACATAGCCATCAGCGTCTTTGAGTTCGAATCCACGCAAACCATCATGAGTATCTTTTAGGGGTACAGAAAAGATGACACCCTGCGATGTGAATTCCTCCGCCAGTGCATCAGGGACGGGGGACATTAACATAAGCATCCCATCGGACCGCCGGATCTTGTTTATAGTTGGGAAGCGGGTCCTTGCCAACAGACTTGACAAAGATCATTGCCCCACCACGTTGTACAATGGCAAAAAAAGGCTCTTGATCGGGCTCTTGAAAAACGATGTTAAAACCGAGCTTTTCCCGATAGAAGGAAAGTGCTACGGTAACGTCTCGCACAATGAAGAATGGCGCGATACCGGCTATAGATGGTTGAGTTATACGTTGAAATATTAAAAAACAAAGGCTGACAGTAAATAATAAAATCAATATGCAATTCAGGTTATGTTGTTGCTAACAGGAATATTTCCCCACTTGCAGGTAAAAGGTTGTCGGCCCGGTTCATAAAATAGAGTTGTTCCATATCCTTTGCTGAGGTCGTTTTTGCTTTCTTAAAACCCGTCTCATGAGCTAAAGCCAATACTTCGTAAGGAGTAAAAAAACTAATAAATGGCGTACCGGCTTCACGGGCGCCTTTCTCTGCTATTTGTTGCAAAAATTTATCTTCTTCATTAAGCAGGTCCATTGATAAATAAAAAGCCATCGCCAATTTTGAACCTGGTGCAAGGGTTGTAAGCTGACGTAAGGTAGCCAGAATTGCTTCTCTTGTAAGATATAAGCTAACGCCGGTGCAAGCTACAACAGCCGGTTTGTTGATGTCAAAGCCTGCATTTAATAATTGCTCCCACCAGGAAGAGATCTCAAAATCAACAGAAACAAAGTGCAGCCATTCCGGAACGCCGAGGCCTAGTTCAATTAATCTTTGTTGTTTCCAGGTTTGTGTATCGGGCTGATCAATTTCAAATACCTGAAGTTTGGATGCAATATCTGCTCTCCGCTGGGCAAATGTGTCAAGTCCGGCACCAAGAATAACATACTGACTGATCCCTTGCGTGCTTTGTTCAATAATTAAATCCTCAATAAAACGGGCACGGGCCACAATAGATGCCCGAAGACGTTTGGTAAATTCCGGGTGCATATCCGGGCGTTGCTGCCACTCCTCATTTGGTGCAATCAATTTTAACCCTACCTCGTCTTCAAGTATGTGTGGAGAGGCATCTATTTGAACATGCATTGCTCTCCATAAAGCTGTTCTTACAGCCGTATTATCAGGTTCTACTGTTTTTTTGTTCTGATCCATTTAGTTTTGAAATTACCGCCAAATCTTTATTGACGGTAATTCTTATTAAATTTAAAGAAGTTATTTTGATGAATGCAGACCAATTAAATTTCCTTCGGTATCTTCTATCAAAGCAATAAAACCAAAATCACCTACACTTAATTTGGAACGAAGGATCTTTCCGCCTGCAGACTCAACCCGGCTTAGTTCTGCATTGATCTCTTCCGAAGCAAAATAGATCAGGGAACCACCGCCTCCCGGCTTTACTTCATCTAATTTAACCAATGCCCCATTTATATTTTCATTGCCGGGAAAAGTAGCATATTGCATTTGCGAATGCCGGTCACTACTCATCGGAATATCTGTTAGTTTATATTTAAATACCTCGGTGTAAAATTGTTTCGCCCTGTTAAAGTCCGAAGTATAGATTTCAAACCAGCTAATTACATTTTTCATCTCATTTTTATTTTGAAGTTTATTAATGAGACAAAATTAACCTACACAGATTTTAGAAGATTGTAAAAAACCGACAGTACCCCCTTTATGATTCCCATTCGGGAAAGCCAGGCATCCGTTCAATAGCTTTACGGAGATAGATGCTCGGGCTTACGCCGGAGAATATTTTAAAATCACGTATAAAATGAGATTGATCGAAATAGCCCAAAGTATATGCGATATCAGTGAGCGAACGAATCTCGCCTTTCCGTAAAAGTGCCACGGATGTTTGGAAACGACAGATGCGGGCGTATAAAATTGGCGTAATACCGATATGCGTAAGAAAAAGGCGCTCCAGCGAACGTTCAGATAAATTAAGATCGTACAATATCCGAGGTAGTTTTTTGCCTCGCTGCAATGCATTAACGGCATAACCCAGTTTTTTGTTTTCTCCTTCATCGTGCTGTTTCTGCTTCTGTAGGAATACGCTAAGGCAAGAAACTTGTTGTTGGGTGGAACTACAGCTGAGTAATTGTTCGGTTAAAGAAGTTTTAGCAAGCTGACTTATACAAGTACTTTGATCTGTTAACTCATTGGCGTTTAAACCAAACATCGACTTTAGCGCAGTAGGCTGAAAGCTTACACCTATGGTACTAAAACTGCCGCTACCATGCAACTGCCCATACCTAGTGGCCTGACCGAAAACAAATAATTGTGGCAGCCGTTCCCGTTTAAAACCGGTGAAGATCCTTGGGTCTTGCTGAAAAATAAGTCCTGGTTCACCATTTGACATTACGGTGAACGTTTTTTGCGACACATCATCAGTTTGGTTCTCCAACGTCCAAAAGTAACGAACATGTTTTTTTAGGGACGGGGGAGGTGCTATTACCTGGTAATTCATGCTTTAATTAATTCGTTTTGTGGTCAATGTCATCACTTACTATAAAGATATACAAACCCAATAAGACCAACAAAGTTTCCGAGTGAGCATACTATGTGTCTTTAGGATCAGTTTTCGCTCAAACTTTGGCATTCTTCTCCATTTCTTATATTTGGGCATTGTTTCTATCAAAAATGCATCCGCTCATACAACACATTCAAAAAATTACTTCCCACCACGAGATAGAGGGCGATGCTATATTATCGTTTTTTGAGACAAAGACATTTAAGAAAAAGGATATTTTGCAGCAAGAAGATAAGCGTTGTTCGTTATATTTTTTTGTGGTAAAAGGATGTCTTCGGTTGTATTTTACAGATTATAATGGCGTGGAGCAAACGCTGCAATTTGCATTAGAAAACTGGTGGATGACAGATTTGAATGCTTTTCGGACCGGGCAGCGGTCAGCATATACGATCCAGGCACTGGAAGCTACTGAGGTGCTGACCATTACTGCCCCCAATTATGAATTACTCCTGGCAAAATTCCCGGTAATCGAAAATTATTTTCGATTAGTATACGAGCGGGCATATGCGGCTTCATTGCTTCGTATCCGGATGATCTCCAGAATGCCGAAGGATGAGTTTTATGAACTGTTTCAATCTAAATACCCGGAATTTATTCAACGGATCCCACAAAAAGTGCTAGCCTCCTTTTTAGGCTTTACACCAGAATATCTGAGCGAATTGCGAAAAAAGAAAGTAAAAGCGAAAAAATAATTCATGACCGAACAATTATACCGCCACATTCAAAAACTCATTCCTGATTTCATCGTAGACCAGGAAAAAATAGCGCCCTTCTTCCAAACAAAAACAATAAGAAAGGAGGAGTTACTTTTGAGCGAAAAGGAAATATGTGATACTATTTACTTCGTTAATAAAGGTTGCCTGTATTTGTTTTATGAACAGAACGAAGAAAAGCAGGTGATACATTTTGCATTGGAAAACTGGTGGATAACTGACTATAAAACTTTTCCGGATGGTAAACCTGCTGTTTATTCAATCGCGGCGATGGAAGATTCGGAAATTACCTGCATGAGCAGGAAAAACTACCAAACACTGCTGTTACAATTTCCCTTGATGGCATTATATTTCAATAAAATTCATGAGCGGGCATATGGTGCGGCCTTATTTAAACAAAAAACATTTGCTACTGTATCTAAAAAAGATTTCTATTCCCATTTCAGAAATACTTATCCCGAATTAATCCAAAGAATCCCAGACCCTATTTTTGCGAGCTATATGGGTGTTTCATTGGAAGCTTTAAAGACCTACCAGGACCTGTATATTTCTTAAACCAGCTTAAGTTTTCCCGGACGGGCTATGTTCATCTTTGTATTATATAATTAACCTTAAATAATACAGATCATGAAAATAGTAGTTATCGGCGGTACCGGCCTTATTGGTAGTCAAACAGTAACTCAATTACAAAACAGTGGCCACGAAGTGATCGCCGCTTCGCCCAACAATGGTGTCAATACACTTACCGGCGAAGGTTTAAAAGAAGTGCTGCAGGGCGCGCAGGTAGTAGTGGATGTATCCAACTCCCCATCCTTTGAAGATAATGCTGTAATGAACTTTTTCAAAACGGCTAACGAAAATCTATTACCAGCAGAAAAGGCAGCAGGCGTGCAGCATCATATTGCCTTATCGGTAGTGGGGACTCAAAAGCTACAGGCCAGCGGTTATTTCCGTGCCAAACAAGTGCAGGAAGAAATGATCAAAGCATCGGGCATTCCTTACACTATTGTTCATGCAACACAATTCTTTGAATTTGCAGGAGGTATCCTTCAAATGAGTATGGTCGACGGAAAAGTAATACTGCCGGCAGCCAACATTCAACCCATAGCCAGTAAAGATGTAGCGGCTTTTATGGCCCAAACAGCATTACAACAGCCTGTTAACAAGATATTAGAAATAGGCGGCCCCGAAAAATTCGATATGGTCGTATGGGTAAAGCAATATTTGCAGGCAACCCATAAAAGCTACGAGGTAGCATCGGATACTCATGCCTTGTATTCAGGAGCACCGTTAGATGCTGATACTATAGTGCCGGAAAATGCGGTTTCATTGGGCAAAACAAAATATGCAGATTGGATCGCGATACCTGAAAACCAGAGGTAAGAACAAAAAACAAAGTCCTGATATAGTTATGTATCAGGACTTTGTTTTCAGACTATTTGTATCAATTTCTAAAAAATTAAAAGATGACCAGCGAACAATTAATCGAATTAACTAAAGAGCTCATTTATGAGGCGACGCATTTTAATGTACCGTACGTAAAGCAAATTTATGCGGATAATTTGCTTATAGTAAAAGTTGATGAAAATGGCGTAGTAGATACAATGAACAAAGAACAGCTTTTAGAATTTGTTCAGGGAAATAGCGATGCAAATGCGGCGCCACTTTCCACCAAAGCTGAGTTTCATTACGCTGTTTGTGATGGAAACATGGGTATGGTGATCATCACCCGCGATCTGGAACAGGATGGGCCGTCAGGAAGAAAGTTCATTACACTGATCTGGGAATATTTATCAGGAAGGTGGCAGGTTGTCAAAGAATCATTCGTGCCACGTAGCTAACAGCAAACCCGATACCTCCCTGTATCGGGCTTGTTATATAAAGCCAGGAATCTAACTAAAGAAAATCCGCATACTAATAAAGGTATGCGGATTAAATAAAAGCGATATCAAATGCTAATTAGGCTTCTGATGCTTCTTCAGCTGCTTGTATAATTACCCCTGCAACAATCTCAGGCTGCGACATAAAGATCACGTGACTACCTTTAACTTCCGTTACTTTTGTATTAGACCGGCTATACATATTTCTTTGTATGTCGGGGTTAATGCTTTTATCTTCAGTAGCGACCAAACCATAGGCTGGTTTATGCCTCCAGGCTGCATCAGTAATGGGGCTTACAAATCCTTTAGCATAAAATGCTCCCTGTGAGGCATACATAAATGCTGCTTCATCCGCGTCGATATCAGCACAAAAGCCTGCATGGTATTTGTCTTTGTCATAATATACAATACCTTTTTCATCAGGAGGCAATACGCCGTTTTCGGGTGCTGGCGGGGCGGTTTGCAGCCATTGCAACGCTGATTCGCCATTGTCAGGCTGAAATGCAGCTATGTATACCAGGGCAGCAACATTTGGGTGGTTACCAGCTTCGGTGATCACCGCACCACCCCATGAATGACCAGCAAGAATTGCAGGGCCGCCGATCCTGTCCAGCGCCACATGTGTTGCCAAAACATCATCTTCCAATGAAGTTAAAGGGTTCTGTACAACTGATACGTTATACCCTTTTTTTGTTAATTCGTTATAAAGCGCTTTAAAGCCTGAACCGTCGGCGAATGCTCCGTGCACCAGCACTACATTCTTTACATTTGAGTTTTTCATTGTTTTGTGAGTTAATATTGTTTGAATGATTTAACAATACAAAGATGCCGCCTAAGTCAATGCTGGGGAATACAAGGATTTCCCGAAGAATTGTAATTATTTCCCTTGATGCTTTTTTGCGCTTATAAAAAAACAAGATCCGCAAGCTTGCAGCCTGCAGATCTCTTAATTTCATTTGCTTATCGTTGATATTCAATTCAAATGGCGGTAGTCACTTGGCGCATAGCCGGTTTTGCTTTTGAATAACCTGGTGAAATGCGAAGAATGGTCGAAGCCCAGCGTATAGGCTATCTCGCTCACCGATTTTTGCGTACTCCATAACAGCGACTTGGCTTTATCCTCCAATTGTAAATGGATGTACTCCTGCGTGGTTTTGCCGGTAAAGCGCTGCTGCAGATCAGATTATGGTTTTTTTCATGATTTGTATCGTTTTGTTGATACAAAGTTCCGGATACCACACCTGTATGACTTAACAATATCTACGCAATACTTGACTATTTCACGGTAGGTGTATGTACTTTATGAGTTACTCTACCGTAAAACTCCCATATCAAATCTTTTGCGCCTTTACAAATAACTGAGCCACCATTTTCCTTTGTTGGCTTGTTTGTAAGCATCATAGCGTTTGCATAAAGGATATAAAGCGATCACTAAGCCTATCCAGATCAGGTAAGCAACAGGTAACGAAAATCCATAACCTTTCAGATCTGTGGTAAACCAGATGGGTTTTGTTAAGATCCATCTTTTCCAGTCCTGACCGGATGTGAGTGTCGATGCAATGATTGCCATTAAATGGATCACATAGATATGAATGAGATAATAGAACATGGGCACTCTGCCATATACAGAAACAACTTTTACAACAGCTCCTTTTAGTTTTTCAGTAAACGAAAGGAATAAAAATGCCCCGCCCAATGTCAGCAAGACGTACAATAGAGATGGTGGGTATTTATTTACTTTAATAAAGGACAGGAACGTAAAAAAAACATTTTTTTGAACACTCCATTTTACCGGGTCGCCATACAGGTTCGTGTAACGCAGCACGATGAACGCAGCAATGGAAAAACAACCAAGCAGCAATAAGTTTCTTTGTCTTTTTTGAATATTATAGTCCGCAGTATACCATGAGCCAAGACAATATCCTAAAGGCATTATAGCCACCAGCGGAATAATGGGGTAGCCGACTAAAAGAATTTCCTTGTGCCAGGTAAAAAACTGCTGGTCATGAAGCACAGACCAGCCAAAGGCCGACAGTGAATTACCTGCTACATGAATATTATCTAAAAGATTATGACCTGCAACTATTAGAATACAAATACCAAGGATCAATTTTTTAGGCAGATGGATCAATGCGGCCAAAACTATCATACTTACACCCAGCGCCCATATGGTAATAAAGAAAAACATGGGGAAGGTAATGTTGAAATTCCAGCCAAAATTAACCACGATCATTTCGAGAAAGATGAGCCACAGCCCCCTTTTTACAAGGAATACAGATAATTCACTTTTAGTTTTCTTTTGCCCGATGAGGTATGCGGAAGTTCCAGCTAAGAGCATAAATATGGGCGCACAAAAATGAGTGATCCATCTTGTAAAAAATAAAATGCCACTTGTTTTTGTCAGATCCAGCGGATCATAAAAAAATGAGCCGGCATATAAATAATCCCTTACATGGTCAAGGGCCATAATGATCATAATGGCGCCGCGAAGAAAATCAATAGATGTTATCCGGTTCTTTATAATTGTGTTCATTCAGGTTTTAGTTGAATATAAAAGTAGCTTTTACAAATTGAATTTAATAATGGTCAATTTTGTTAAACCTTATAGCGAGTTCATTATTTGCCGGTGATGGCGTTATTTAAATGCTTCCGAAAAGATGCTTATTACAATTTTAGCTTGCTTGTGGTTGGTGTTATAATCCAACTACTGATATATAAAAGTATAAATGTTTATATATAAATGCAAAAAGCCTCAACCTTTCGATCTGAGGCCTTGAATTAAAGCGAAAATTTGATCTTGGATTGTTATCCTCTCTTTTGACAAATACAAATGGTCGCAAAATGCCCCCTCAAATTGTCATGATTGCCCCTTGTGCGCGTACCTCGTCCGTTTTAACTTTATACTAACATTAAACTAAGAGTAAACAAAATGAGAAAGATCAGAATTTTCGAACACATCTCGCTGGACGGCGTGATAGAACATGACGGAGACTACACCTATGGCGCGTGGACTACACCTTATAGAAGCCCTGCCGGGGCGGCAATGCTCTTAGAGGCATACGGGCCGAACTTTGACCTGCTGCTTGGCCGCCACACCTACGATATATTTAGTGGCTTTTGGCCTACTGCCGGAGATTTCCCAATGGCAAATGCTATAAACGCTGCAACCAAACACATCGCGACCCACAGGCCCGACAGCCTGGAATGGGGACCAGTGCAGCATTTGGACAAGGACATTATAAAGGCGATTCGTGATCTCAAATCAACAGAGGGCCCCGACCTGATCGTTGTAGGAAGTTCGACGCTAACATCCGTGTTGCTTGACCAGGGACTGGCCGACGAGGTTGTGCTCATCACTTACCCGGTTTTGCTTGGCCGGGGTAAACGCTTATTGGCTGACAGTATTGACGCCCGCGAACTTGTTTTTGTTGATTCGAAGAGCACACCCACCGGTATACTCGTTAACACTTATCGCCACGTTGGACCGCTGAAAAAGTAATTTTTCCCCAACGCGGGTGAATGAGTTACGGACTACCGGAATAAAAGTTGTAATAAAACAAAAGCCTTGATACGGATATGTATCAGGGCTTTTGTGCTTTTTGCTGGCGCACGCGTGTCGCGTGTGATCTCTATGCTATTGAATAATTTGGTTGATGAAAGCACACGCGACACGCGTGCGCCAGCGGAGGGAACATCTGAGCGAATAGCCGAAATCTAAAGTGATTTTTAGCTTCTGGTCGGTGTTATCACCGCACCATCAAAAACAAAAGGCCTTGATACACCGGTATCAGGGCTTTTACAGTTATTGGCTTAACAAAAAAGATAAATTATTTCAAGATAGTATGAGTTATAATAATAATGTTACCTTTAAGAACCTAACCTTCATAATTGCCTAAAAATCAATAAAAAAGGTCATTTTTAATCATAGGCTATTTTGTATCTATATTATTAAATGAATCCATTCTATGAGTTCTGAAGCTATTGAGTTATATAAAAAAAGTCTTCGTAAATACGAGGAGTTTACCAATAAGTGCGAGGATTTATTAATTACTCTTTTTCAAGAGTCTGAATTCAATTATCAATTAGTTGAGAGTAGAACAAAGACATTATTAAGTTTTGAAGATAAGATAAGTAGAAAAAAATATACAAATCCTATCAATGAGATTACTGACATGTGTGGGCTTAGGATTATAGTTTATTATATTGAAAATATTGATGAAGTCAAGGCATTAATAAGAACCAACTTTGTGATTGATGAAGAGAATTCAATGGATAAAGGAACAGAACTTGAAACAAATCAATTTGGGTATTTATCACATCATTTTGTAGTTAGCCTAAGTGAGAATCGAATTAATTTACCAGAGTGGAGGACCTATTCAGATTTTAAAGCCGAAATTCAGGTTAGGACAGTAATGCAACACTCTTGGGCTTCTATTTTTCATGAATTACACTATAAAAAGCCTAAAGAATTTCCAAAAAAATTGGATAGGAAGTTATTTAGGTTAGCTGCATTAATTGAGCTTGCAGATGAAGAACTCTTGAACATTAAAGAAAAATACAATTTAGAATGATATTAGTACTTACAGACAGTAACGATGCCCATGCAAATCATTTAATTGAGAAAATTGAAGTTGAAGAATTGCCTTATTTTAGATTCAACCTTGAAGTAGCCTCACTGCTTGATACATATTACACATTTCGGAATGGTGAAATTTCAATTAATCAATCAAAAAGAGTCTTGAATATAACAGATGTAAAATGCGTTTGGAACAGACGAAATTTTGTTGAACTTCTTTTGGAAGAATCTTATGATCAGGACATGGATTTTAAACTTTGGAAAAATGAATGGAATAAGACTTTAACCGGGATTTATAATTCTTTAAAAAATGTAGATTGGCTAAACCCCTGGAGGCTTGCATACATTGCTGAAAATAAATATTTACAAATGGAAGTTGCAACCAAATTAGGTTTTAGAATCCCTGAAACATTGATTAGCAACGAGATAAATGAATTAAAATCATTTGTTAGCCTTTATAATCCAGTAGTTTTAAAATTAATGAATCAAGATTTTTATAAAACCGATAAAAACGAATTTAAAGGAATATATGTAAATAAAATAACAATAGAAGATTTGGAGAAATTTGGGAACAGTAATGAAAATCCGATTGTATTACAAAAATATATAGAAAAATCATTTGAAGTAAGATACACTGTTGTAGGGGAAGATCATTTTGTTTGTAAAATTGAATCGCAAGCTTCCAGTATTGCAAATATTGATTGGCGAAGGTATGATATACCCCATACCCCACATTCAGCAATAGAGCCTCCTGCCAACATAAAAGAAAAGGTTACTTATTTCATGAAAGAGCTCAATATCGAATATGGGGCTTTGGATTTTGTTGTGGATACTCTTAATGATTGGTATTTCTTAGAGGTAAACTCAATGGGACAATTCTTATGGATTGAGGATTTGACAGATCTAAAAATATCTGACGCTATATTAAAATGGTTTAAAAATAAATTAAATTTAAAAGTTAATAATTATGAAAGTATTCTCAACTAACTATTTAGAAAGCTTGTCTGTAGAACAAGTTTTACCAAGTGATCAATGGAACTGGAATCCTGCTAATCCCAATGTTGACAAAATTTATGCATCAGGGTCTAAAACTGGTACACGTCAATCTACTTACTCTACAGAAAAAGACAATGAGGCAGATAGTGACAGACCAAATGAAGGTAATTAATTTTATCCCCGGCTGTCCGAAGTCTCTGACTTCAGACACACTATGCTTGTAGTCTTCAGACTACAGAAATGAAGAAGAGAGGATATAAAAACAAAAGCCCTGATACGGGCATGTATCAGGGATTTGTACTCAGAGCGGGAATCGAACCCGCACTCCGTTTACGGGAACAGGATTTTAAGTCCTGCGTGTCTACCAGTTCCACCATCTGAGCAGCGTTTATTCCGATTCAAATCGGAAGTTAACCTTTTAAAAATAAAGCCCAACTTTTTGAAGGGAGGGCTTTGAGCGAAAGACGAGATTCGAACTCGCGACCCCGACCTTGGCAAGGTCGTGCTCTACCAACTGAGCTACTTTCGCGTTGGGAGTGCAAATATAGACAGAAAACCATATTCTGCAAATACAAAAATGAAATATTTTAAAGTTTTTTATAAGTCGCTGTTTTTCAAAACTTCAGCTATCAGGTCGGCCTCGTATCCGCGGCTCATGGCGTACTGCTGTAGTTTGTAACGACGTTTAAACTCATTTTTTTCAATTACGGATGCCGCTTTTTTCTCCAGCAGGCGGGTGAGCGCGGTCATATAGTCGTCAAGATCAATGGTTAGCAGCGCTTTTTTGATCAGTACATCGGGTACGCGTTTTAGTTTCAGGCCCTGTTTTATTTTGATCTTACCCCAGGCTTTCTGGTTAAACTTACCTTTCACATAAGCTTTGGCAAAGCGGTCCTCATTCAAAAAATTCCCCTCTATCAGCCTGCTGATGGTTTGCTCCACCGCGTCGGGCCAAAGCCCCCAGTCATATAGCTTATCCCGAACTTCCTGCTGCGAACGTTCCTGGTAGGCGCAAAAATGTTCGGCCTTGGTCAATGCTACTTCCGGGTTGCTTATCTTGATTTTTTTAGGCTCGTCCATCAATGTCAAAATTCGTTAAAAATTCTTCTATTGTTAGATAATATACTCAAATTCGTGGCATGCATAACAATCAATACACCATCACCGAAGTTAAGCAGATCATTAATGCCGAAGGCAACATTGTGAGCGATAGTATCGTGAGCACCCTGCTTACCGATAGCCGCAGGATCAGTAACGCGGCCGAAGGGTTGTTTTTTGCATTGAGTGCCCGTCGCAACGGGCATGAATTTGTGGCCGGGGCCTACGCCGCCGGTGTACGTAATTTTGTGGTGAAACACGGACCTGAATTTAACCTGCCCGGAGCTAACTTTTTACTGGTTGATGACCCCCTGGCTGCTTTACAGACGCTGGCTGCAGTTCACAGGTGCCAGTTTAAATTACAGGTGATTGGCATAACAGGGAGTAATGGAAAAACCATTGTGAAAGAGTGGTTGTATCAATTGCTCGCCGCTGATAAAAATATTGTGCGTAACCCTAAAAGTTACAACTCACAAATTGGGGTGCCGCTGTCTGTATGGCAGATCAACAGCCGTAATGATTTGGGGATTTTTGAAGCAGGTATCTCCACTGTAAACGAAATGGAAAAACTTTGGGCTATGATCAGGCCGCAGATAGGTGTATTGACACACATCGGCTCGGCCCATGATGAGGGTTTTACCAACAGGCGACAAAAGGTGCTGGAGAAGCTGTTGCTGTTTAAAAGGAGTAAAAAACTGATTTATCATTATGATGATCTGCTGGATTATCAGAAAGACATTCCGGTGAAAGAAACTTTTACCTGGAGCCGCAAGTTTAAAGTAGCCGATCTGTATGTTTTCAGCGAGACGGTGATCTCCAAAAAATATTACCTGCGGGCATATTATCAAAAAAAGGAAATAGAATGCCTGATCCCATTTTCCGACCAGGCCTCTATCGAAAATGCTATTACCTGCTGGGCCATTATGCTGGCTCTTGGCTATAGTCCGGCCGAGGCTGATCGGCGCATTGAACGTCTTAACCCGGTAAGCATGCGCCTGGAGCTGAAGAACGGCATCAACAATTGCTCGGTTATTGATGACACTTATAACTCCGATCTGCAGTCGCTGGAGATAGCGCTTAACTTCCTGGGGCAGCAAAATCAGCACCAGAAAAAAACGCTTATCCTGTCGGATATTTTGCAATCGGGCCTGCAGCAGGATGTGCTGTACTGCCAGGTAGCTACGCTTATTGGTACCCAAAAGATCGACAGGTTTATTGGGGTAGGTCCGGCTCTTATGAATAATCAAACCTGCTTTGCCCTGCCCGAGCAGCATTTTTTTGCTGATACTTCGGCATTGGTGCAACAGCTTAAGACGTTGAATTTTAAGGAAGAAACCATCCTGATCAAAGGTTCACGCAGTTTTGAGTTTGAACGCATCAGCAGTGCATTAACGCAAAAGGCCCATGAAACCATCCTGGAGATCAACCTGAATACGCTCTTGGGTAACCTCAATTTTTATCGCTCCAAATTAAAACCGGGGGTAAAGGTGATGGCTATGGTCAAAGCTTTTTCGTATGGTAGCGGCACTTTTGAGGTAGCCAATATGCTGCAATATAATAAAGCCGACTATCTGGCGGTAGCCTATATTGATGAAGGGGTGGCCCTGCGCCAGGCAGGTATCAATTTGCCATTGGTGGTGCTTAACCCAGAGTCTTCGGCCTTTGATAAACTGGCCGAGTACAAGCTGCAGCCCGTAATTTATAGTTTTGGTTTATTAGATGATTTTGTATCCTATAGTCGTGATCATGGTTTATTGGCCTATCCCGTGCACTTGAAGATCGATACGGGAATGCATCGCCTGGGTTTTGAGGGTTTTGAGATAGATATGCTGTGCGATATGCTGGAGCAAAACCGATATATCCGGGTAGAGTCGGTATTTTCGCACCTGGTAGCCAGCGAGGCCCCCCAGCACGATGAGTTTAGCAAAACGCAGATCAAGCGTTTTGAAAAGGCTTTTAAAGAAATAGAAAGAACGCTGGGCTATAAGGTGATCAAGCACATTTGTAATACAGCAGGCATTATCCGTTTCCCGGGCGCTCATTATGATATGGTACGGTTGGGCATTGGTTTGTACGGCATCGATTCATCGGTACCGGCATCAGATCAGGCTTTGCAGCCTGTAGCGCGATTAAAAACCAGCGTGGCCCAGGTTAAAAAAATAGGAGCCGGCGATACCATCAGCTATGGCCGCAGCGGCAGCCTGTTAAAGGATGGTAAAATAGCCACAGTACGTATTGGCTATGCCGACGGCTATTTACGTGCATTTGGTAATGGAGTAGGCAAAATGCTGGTAAAAGGCACACTAGTGCCCACCGTAGGCAACATTACCATGGATATGTGTATGCTGGATGTAAGTGGGCTGGATGTAAGCGAGGGCGACGAGGTGATCATCTTTGATGATAAGCACCGCATTGAGGAGCTGGCCAAACAAATAGGCACTATTCCGTATGAAATATTAACTAATGTTTCACAAAGGGTAAAAAGAGTGTACTTTTATGAATAAGTGAACAGAATCAAGAATTAAGAGTCAAGAATCAAGAAAATAAAACAAGGCTGTTTTAATTCTTGATTCTCATCTCTTGACTCTATTTAAAAAAGATATGAACAGGTTAGTGGGCGCTTTATTAAGGTATTTTGTAAAAGGGTTATTGGTGGTAGTACCCATAGGCGCGGCATTCTTTTTAATTTACTGGGCAGTATCAACCATTGATAAGGCGCTGAATTTAAGTGATGTACTTTGGGTTGATAAGGAAGGCAAGCACGTATACATTCCCGGTTTAGGTATCCTTAACGTATTGGTGGTTATCCTGATAGCGGGCATACTGGTTACCAATGTAGTTACCGACCCCATAAAACGCTGGTTTAACCGCTGGCTCAACCGCCTGCCGCTGATTAAATTCCTGTATTCATCCATCAAAGATCTGACCGAAGCGATTGTAGGGGAGGAGAAGAAATTCAACGAACCTGTTATTGTAGAGGTAAATGAATTTGGATTAAAGAAGATAGGGTTCATCGTACAAAAAGACCTGAGCTCGCTCGACCTACCGGGTGAAGTGGCAGTCTACTTTCCATATTCCTACTCCTTCGCCGGACAAGTGGTGATCATATCAGCCACCAAAGTAAAACACCTCGACAAAAACGCTGCCGACATGATGAAGTTCGTTATATCAGGCGGTGTAAGTGGCCTGGATCATTAAGAGCTTAAAGCTCAATGCTGAAAGCAAAAAGCTTTGAATTGCAAGCAAATACTTCGTCAGTATAAAATGATTTTTTAGCTTTAGGCTTTAAGCTTTTTGCTTTCCGCTAAAGGTTTCGCTTTCGGCTTTTTGCTTTAAGCTTTCGGCTCTTTTAAAGCTTCTGATGGCCAAAAATACACTGGTCAGCATTAATACAGCTCCAAGAATATAAGGTGCTCCCGGGAAGTAGGTTGTAGTATTGCGGTGCGTGAACAGGTGAAAAACAGAACTCATTAACAAGGGGCCGATGATAACAGTTACGCTGGTTAAACTGGTTAAAGATCCCTGCAACTCGCCTTGTTCTTTGGGCGATACCGTGCCTGTTATCAAGCCCTGCAATGCCGGTCCGGATATACCACCCAGGCAATAGGGTATCATATACAGGTACATGAGCCAGCCGTGATTTGCAAAAGCTATCAGCGTTAAACCAATCGTGTAAAAAAGCAAACCGGCCACTATGTTTTTTTCCTGCCCGAATTTGGGGATGGTGTAACGGATGAGGCCGCCTTGTATGGCCACTAGCACTACACCAATAAAAATACCCAGTGTCCCGATGCTGTTTAGCGTCCAGTTAAATTTTTCGATCAGGAAAAAGGATAAAACATACTCTACTGATTTTTGGGCCACATAAACCAGGGAAAATGAAGCTACCAGTCCGATAAGCGCGGGATATTTGCCCAGGTTGCGTAAAGAACTGATGGGGTTTGACTTTTTCCACTCAAAACGGCGACGGTTTTTAAGCGCTAACGATTCGGGTAATACAAAATAGCCATAGGCCGCATTCACTAGAGCAAAAGCGGCAGCAGCCATAAAGGGAAATTTAACATTAAGATCGCCCAGATAGGCGCCCAAACCTATACCAATAATAAAACCCAGACCGGATGCCGCGCCAACCAGTCCGAAGTTGGCAGCCCGGTTTTTCCCGGTACTGATATCGGCAATATAAGCGGTAGCGGTGGAGTTACTGGCCCCGGTGATGCCGGCAATGGTGCGTCCAACAAAAAGCCAGCCTATGGTAGGGGCAAAGGCCATAAAAATATAATCGATACCAAAACCAAGTAAGGAACTCAGCAATACCGGGCGGCGGCCATACCTGTCGCTCAAATTACCCAATACCGACGAAAACAGGAACTGCATGGAGGCATAGGTAAAGGTTAAATAGCCGCTGTATTGTGTAGCGGTACTTACATCAATATGGCCCAATGTTTCCAGTAATTTAGGCATTACCGGTATAATAACCCCCAGGCCAAGCACATCAACAAATAAGGTAACAAATATAAATCCCAGCGCTGCCGAGTGTTTCTTTTTAGGTTTGGAGGTCATTAAGGGTATAAAGGGTTAAAGTGGGTAAAAGTTTTGGTATAACTCATTTTGCACTTTTACATCAAATATACGCCGTGGAATACTTAGCTCTAAAGTTGTCATGTAAACCCATTATTTTATAGAGAAATTCATTTAATTAGTTGACTGTCAATAAAATAAATTAATGTTAACCATGAATTGTGTAAACCATGTAAACCCACTTTGTCCCCTCCGGGGCCATTTCAGGAGACCCGGAGGAGACAAGATCGACAATTTTATGGTAACGATTCTACTTTTACTTCCTCTACAGTGTGTTGCTTCTTAACTGTTCTGAAACTTCGTATGGCCAATATCGTGCTCAGCAACATCAATACACCGCCCATCATAAAAGGTGCCCCGGCAAATTGTACCGGCGCGCTTTTGCTGGTAAAGTAAGCAAACAGGCTGGTCATGAGTGGGGGGCCAATAATAGTAGTGGCACTCATTAAACTGGTTAAGCCACCCTGCAATTCGCCTTGTTCATTGGGTGGCACCTCCTGGCTTATCAGGCCCTGCAACGCCGGACCCGCAATACCACCCAGGCAATAAGGAACCAGAATAGCGAACATCATCCAGCCTTTGGTGGCAAATGCAAACAGGAAAAGCCCCGCACTGTAAAATAATAAGCCAATCCAGATACTTTTTTGCTGACCCAATTTGGGGATAGTGATACGAATAAGCCAACCCTGTACCAGTGCCGACATGATACCCACAAAACCCAGCGAATAGCCTACCCAGGCTTCGTTCCAGCTAAATTTTTCCATGGTGAAAAAGGTCCAGGTGCTTTGTACGGCCTGCGCGGCTATATAGATCAGGATCAATGATACCACCAGACCACTGATGGCCGGGTATTTTTTTAATTGCATCAGCGAACCCACCGGGTTTGCCCTTTTCCATTCAAACTTACGGCGGTGATCCATCGACAAGGACTCTGGTAGAATGAAAAAGCCATACAAGGCATTAATAAGCGCCAATACCGCTGCCGCGATAAAAGGCAACTTGGTGCTGTATTGCCCAAGTATGCCGCCTAATACCGGGCCGATGATAAAACCAAGACCAAAGGCCGCACCAATGAGCCCAAAGTTCTGCGCGCGTTTTTCGGGTGTGCTGATATCGGCAATGTAAGCTGATGCTGTGGTGAAGCTGGCCCCGGTAACACCCGCTATAAGCCTGCCCACAAACAACCAGCCTATGGATGGTGCAAAGGCCAGGAATGTATAATCGATACTAAAGCCCAGCAAGGATGCCAACAGCACTGGCCGCCTGCCATATTTATCGCTCAGATTTCCCAACAACGGGGCGCATATAAACTGCATAAAGGCATAAGCAAAAGCCAGCCAGCCCCCATAACGAGAAGCATCGCTCAAATTACCATGAATAAGATGCTGTATTAGCTTGGGCAGTACCGGTATAATGATACCAAAGCCAATAATATCTATCAGCAGGGTAACAAAAATAAATCCTAAGGCGGCCTGGGGTTTAACTTTAGTGCTCATAAGTATATGTTGTTTGCAAATTGTTTACAGGTCAAATTTACCTCCGCGTATTCAAACCTGAAAGGGGCTATTACGACACATTTAGGGGCACATCGTGACATAATGCAGTCTTTCTGGTGAAAAAACAGTATGGGAGTGGCTTAAGATAAAAAAGACTCACTAATGTACCATTTGTTACAAATGGTTTTAAGAATAAAATGTATCTGCCTGATATTTAGCGCTGTCTGTTGAAATAAAAAAGTAACATATTATATTATCAACAAGGTAACAAAAATAAAGCTCAGGATAACTTTCATTCCTGTTTGGTTAAACGTGTGCATAGCCATAAATAAATAGCTAATAAATAAAAAACCGTATTAATTATTGGATAATATTTGGAAATATTATTCCTAAATCTTTAAATTAGAATGCTACACTTTATTTCTTGTTACATTTTTAATCATTTAATATTTATTAAAAATTTTACAACTATGAAAAAATTTGATACTAACAAGCTTTCAAGAGAACAAATGAAAGCAGTTAGAGGAGGGGTATTGCAAATGGATTGTTATTGTTTAACTAATCACGGTGAACCTACTTCAACAGGATATGGCTGTGTAACTGTTGATGGTTGTTCAGCAGCAGCTGCTACTGTGTGTTCTTCTGGTCAAGCCAAGTGCTTTTCTATAGACCCAACATAAATAAAGAAAGCCCCGTCAAAAGATGCCGCACAACGTGCGATATTTTTTGACGGGGCTTTTCAATATTAAAAATTCGGTTTCAATACGTACTTGTTGTAGAAACGGGTAATGTGCTCTACGGCTTCTTCAGCGGTATCAACCACGCGATACAGGTTCAGATCGTCGGGGTTGATGTTGTGCTGTTCGGCCAGCATTTTTTCTTCTACCCAGTGAAACAGGCCTTTCCAGTACTCTACCCCAACAAAAATGATGGGGAAACGGGCAATTTTACCGGTTTGTATCAGCGTGATCGCCTCAAACGACTCATCCATAGTGCCAAAACCACCTGGCAGGATAATAAAGCCCTGCGAATATTTCATGAACATTACCTTGCGGATAAAGAAGTAATCAAACTCCAATATTTTATCCCTGTCGATGTATTTATTATGAAACTGCTCAAACGGCAGCTCGATATTTAAACCTACCGATTTACCACCGGCTTCATAAGCACCTTTATTGGCAGCTTCCATAATACCAGGTCCGCCGCCTGATATTACGCCATAGCCATGCTCGGTAAGCAGGCGGGCGGTGTCTTCGGCCAGTTGGTAGTATTTATTATCGTTATGGGTACGTGCCGATCCAAATATGGATACGCATGGACCTATTTTAGCCAGTTTTTCAAAGCCGTCAACAAATTCGGCCATTATTTTAAATATCTGCCAGGAGTCGGTCACTTTGATTTCCTGCCAGTTCTTGTTCTCAAACGCTTGTCTTATCTTTTCTTCGCCTGTCATTATTCTTTTTATTAGTCCGTCAGTCCGGAAGATTATTTTTTATTAGTCCGTCAGTCCGGAGATTAATAACGTAAAAATATAATTATGTTTTGCTTTGCAGGATAAATTGAGTTAAAAACTTTCGGGCTTCCTGTCTCCCCAGGTTCCGGGCTTCCGAAAAGAGGTGATCCAAAGACCCACAAAAGTAATTAATCCGTTTACGATGATCAGTTCGTTACTGAAAACATAACCGCCGAAAATTTTGGCCGATTCGCTGCTTAAAAAGTAGCATACCGCAGGAGATATCAAACAAATAAAGGGTACTAGCTTGTCACGCACCTGCCGGTTGCCCACAAACAAGCCAAAGGAATACAAACCCAGCAATGGCCCGTATGTATAGGATGCTACCGCAAATATGGCGCTTACCACCGCGTCATTATTAATGGCATTAAATATGATAATGGTTAAAAACATCAGCCCCGAAAACGCGATATGCACGCCATGCCTGATGCTTACCATTTTTTTACTGTTGAGATCGCCTTTTTTATTGAAGTTCAGGAAGTCGACACAGAACGAGGTCGTGAGTGCCGTAAGGGCCGAATCCGTAGTGGCAAAGGTGGCCGCTGTTAGTCCCAGCATAAACACCATGGCCGGTACTATGCCCAGGTATTTAAGGGCGATGGTAGGGTACAGGTAGTCGGTTTTATCTACATGGATGCCATATTTGTTGGCATATATCCAAAGCAAAGCGCCAACGCTTAAAAAGAAGATATTGATCACCACAAACACCCCGGTAAAGCTGAACATGTTTTTCTGGGCTTCTTTGATGTTTTTAAGGCTCAGATTTTTTTGCATCAGGTCCTGGTCAAGGCCGGTCATACCTACGGTAATAAACAAACCACCCAGGAAGGCTTTGGTAAAGTGGAGCTTACTGCTCAGGAAATCGTTAAAGAAAAATATCTTGGAATAGCTGCTGTCTTTAATGGCATTGGCGGCTTCAAAAATATTCATGTGCAGGCTCTGGCAAATAAAATATATCGACAGGAATACCGACAGCACCAGGAAAAAGGTTTGCAAACTATCGGTTATAATAATGGTTTTTAAGCCACCCTTAAATGTGTACGACCAAATTAATAGCAAACAAATGAGCACCGTGACGGCGAAAGGAATATGATAGCTATCGAAAATAAATTTTTGCAGCACAATAACCACCAGGTAAAGTCTGAAAGCGGAGCCGATAACCCTGCTGATCAAAAATATACCCGCGGCAGTTTTATAGCTCCAGGTACCCAGCGCGCCTTCAATATAGCTGTAGATGGAGGTGAGTTTAAGCCGGTAATACAGCGGTAATAGCACCGTAGCAATGATGATAAAGCCCGCGGCATTGCCCAATACGAATTGAAAGTAAGAGAACTGATCGCCTGAAGGGGCGCCAACTTTGCCCGGTACTGAAATAAAGGTAACTCCGCTGAGTGCTGTACCGATCATCCCGAAGGCTACCAAATACCATTTGGAATTGCGGTTGGCTACAAAAAAGGTATCATTATCTGATGATTTTTTGGAGGTGAGCCATGATATAACCAGGAGCACCAAAAAGTAACCGATAATAAAAGAAAGCAGTATTCCGGGCGACATATGTTTTAGTTAGTCCGGATACCGAGTCGGGATTCCGGAAGTTCAATTCTTTGATTATTCCGAAAGTCGGAAACTTTTTTTACAAAAGGTAATTATTGGGTTGGGTTTGTGTATTTATTATTAGGGGGAAGAATGGTAAGACAGGCAGTATGTTTAAAGCTTTTGCTTTTTTAGTTGGATATTACTTACCCGCCGTACTAAAATCAATGAGATAAGGTTTCAGCGGGATACCATCCTTGTTCCTGAATCCGGCGCCAATCACGATCTGATAATGCTGACCGGGTTTTAGTTCTACCATAAAAGTTGTCGACCTGCCATCTTCCGAAAATCCTTTAAATTCCTTAATTTTTAACAGGTTACTTTTGCCTAAAGGTCCTAATTCAAAATTGCGGTAGCGTGTATTCATCGCTTCAGAAAACAACAAGGTGATCTGTGTATTCGCGGTATCAACATTTGTGGCGTTGTTTTTGAATTCCTTAATCCCGGTTACTGTGGGGCGATGTTCCTCATATTCACTTTTCAGCGTTTGCACCGGTTTGGTCAGATAGCCCGACTCATCAACAAAGCGGCTCAATGCTGTTTCGTTGTTATAATCCAGTTCAATCATATCTTTAATGGCTTGCTTTTTATCTTTTGCCTTATTGTAATACTTTTCGCAAATGACATAACCTACATAGTAGCCCAGGTCGCGTACGCCAAACTCATTTTGAGCATCGCTATATAACCAAAAGCTGTAGGCCGGGTTAAACAGTTGTTGAGAAAATACCTCCCTTATCCGTTCATAATGATCTTTGGCATAGTATAGAGCAGGCAGGGTAGTGGCCTGTCCGGTAGCTTTTACAGCTACAAACTCCGCTACACCTTCCATTACACATTGCGCCAATAAATAATCCCCTTCGTTTGTTTTTTGTTGAGTATGTACATATTCGTGTACATTGGTAAAAACCACCAGGTCGATAGGGTAAGTTTTGGCAGAAGTTTCTGAGCTACTCTTGTTTTTAGAAAACTCCTGTTTTACCGTATTTTTATCGGTCAGGGCTATCTCACTGCCAATCAGGATCATGTTGCCCAGGGTTGTTCCGCCGGTTCTGAAAGCGCCTATGGTGAAGTAGATCTGTGCCGGTTTTAAATCGGGATAAAGCTTTTTGAGTTTCAGCACATCAGCGGCTATCTCATTCGAAAATACTCTCGCCTTTAATGTATTTGCACGGATAGAATTCCAGAACAGCGGATACTGATTAATAGCATCGATATATGATTTTGGGGTGTATTGCCGGGCCTGCATAATAGCTTTTAACCCGGGTGTGCCTTTTTCAATAAAAAGCTGATTAAGGTAGGCATATTGCTGCGCGCTGTCTTTAGTGGTGACGATCTTATCATAGGCTTTCCAGAAGTTATCGATATCCGAAGTAATAAAATTGGGATCGGTTTTCTGTGCAAAAGCTGTTTGGAGAACAAACAGGCAAAAAACAAGGGTAGTAATGAGGTGCTTCATATGTATAAAAGACGTCAAAAAAAACATTGTGTGACAGGAAGATATGCTAATTTTTAATATCCTTAAATAAGGGGTTAATGCCCCGGTTAATAAAAGGGTTAACGATTTTTTTATGAGGCTTAACCTCTGTTTACATATTGGTTCGCCTTATTATTGTTATAAATAATAACCAATAGTTAAACCTTAATACTTAAATCTATGAGCGTACAAAAAACTTTCGTTTGTGTGGTTTTGGGTGCATGCACCGCTTTGCTGAGTTGTAGTAAAGCCAGGAATGTCTCGCCAGATACTGCTAATGCCGATGCAGTGACTAAGCAACAGCAACTCAGCGTGCTAAACTTATCCGCTTCAAATGATGCCATTGCCGATCTGGCTTATTCATCCTTTGATGCCGCCTGTTTTAATCCCAATACTAACCTGTATTACAGTACCACCAACAAAGATGGTATAGCTGCCATTTGGACACAGGCTATTTACTGGGATATGGCTATGGATGTTTATAACCGTTCCCGGAAACCTGCCCAGCTGGCCCGTGTAAATGCCATATACCAGGGTGGTTTTAATCAGTATGATGGGTACAACTGGAACAATACCACCACCTGGTTTATATATGACGATATGATGTGGTGGGTAATGGCCCTGGCCCGTGCTAACCAACTCACGGGAAATGCTGCCTATCTACAAAAAGCACAGGCAGGGTTCGACCGGGTTTGGGCAGGCTCTTATGACCCGGTTGATGGTGGCATGTTTTGGGATTTTAACCATAGCGGTAAAAACTCCTGCATCAACTTTCCAACGGTTATAGGGGCTATGCGCCTGTATAATATAACCCATGATAAAGCCTATTTAACCAAGGCGCAATCTATTTATACTTGGGCAAAAACCAACCTTACAGATGCCAGCACAGGCGAGGTTTATGATAATAAAATAGGGGCTAATCCTCCCGGTGGTCAGGCTTATACCTATAATGCCGGTACCGCTATTGGTGCTGCTTACGCGTTGTACAAGCAATCACACAACGCCACCTACCTGGCCGACGCCAAAAGATATGCCGACTATGTAAAAAATAATTTGTGTACCGATGGCATCCTGCCTGCCGAAGGCGACTTTAACGAGCAAGGTGTAATGAAAGCCATATTTGCCGATTACATGATGCAATTGGTTAACGAAGGCGGGCAAAGCCAGTACCTGGACTGGATCAAGGGCAATATCACCACTGGCTGGTTAAACCGCGACAGGGCCCGCAACCTTACTTACCGCAATTATGCCGTAACCTGCCCAACCGGCTACATACAATCGTACGAAGCCAGCAGCCTGGTAACGTTTTTGCAGCTGTTTCCCAAAAATGTTTGCCTGTTTCCGCCGGGAGTAACCTTTTATGCCAATACCATGTATGGCGGTACCGCCACCAAGCCTATCCCCAAAGGGAATTATACCCTGGCGCAACTGCAAAAGTATGGCTTTGTGGATAATTGGGCATCATCGGCAAGTATCCCGGATGGATGGACGGTAACCCTATACAGCGATGATAATTTCCTGGGTACTGCATGGCAATTAAATGCTGATACCCCGCATTTTCCTAATCTGTCGCCAACGGCTAATGATGTGGTGTCGTCGGTAAAAATACAGTAAGCTTTATTATTTAGATGAGGCCCCCGCTGCATAGCGGGGGCTTTTTGTTTGATATTAAGGGATCTGTTCCTTCTCCAATAATAAATTTGAAACCACAATAAACTATAGGGTAAAGGAGATGTCAAAAAACAGAAACTAAATCACAAGTATATGACTACCGTAAACCTTCAAATGAAAAAACTGTTGCTGGCTGCCTCGCTGATATTTGTTTCCTACTTAGGGCACAGCCAGAACATCACCTACACCAAAGACGCTTCCGGAAATATGGTTCAGGACGACGGCCACGGCAATAAGCGAATCTATAAAACAGATGTATGGGGCAATACGGTTGTAGAAGATGGATGGGGAAGGGTTATCACTAAGCTTAAAAAAGATAATTGGGGTAACCCTGTGGAAGAAGGTGAAGACGGAAAAAAAAGGGTTTATAAAAAGGATGCATCGGGTAATACGGTTGTAGAAGACGAAGGGGGAAGGGTTATCACAACGGTTAAGGAGGATTTTTTGGGAACGGTGAGCGAGGGTGATGGCGGGAAAAAGGCTTATGGAAAAGATATCTCTGGCAATACGGTTATAAAGGACGACAGGGGGGTAACGATAGGAACCGTTAAGAAAGATATTTTTGGGAATAATGTGGAGGAATACAACGACGGAACGAAAAGGGTTTATGAAAAGAACATCTTCGGCGATACGGTTGTAAAGGACGAACGGGGAACAACTATCTCAACCCGTAAAAAGGATATTTTTGGCAATGTTGAAGAGACGGACGCCCAGGGCAAAAAGAAGACGTATAAAAAAGACATCTTCGGTAATACGGTTGTAACAGATGAAAGCGGAAAGACCATCGGCACCTACAAGAAAAATATTTTCGGGGATACCGTTTTTGAAACGCAGTGATCTTAAAAAACTGTTTTAACCCGGTATTGGCCCACCGATCTGCATCGGTGGGCTTTTTGTTTTAAATTTCAGCTTGCGATAGCATTATAGTTTTTTTTCAATAAAAATTTATTGTTTTTCGATAAATAGTATTACGTTTGTACTATCATTCTTTAAAACTGAAATTTTATGGAAATTACTACCAAACGAACACTAAACGTATTGCTCATCCTTTCGTGGATAATATTTGTTGGCGTATGTGTTGAGGCCGGTGGCTTTATAGTAAATGCATTTTTTGCATTGGTGAACCCCGCTGTTGTGAAGCATCTTTGGCACGAAACCGATCTGTCGGCTCTTTTACAATACAATACCGGGTACTTTTTTGCCGAGATGTTGTTGATGAGCGTTGTAGCCGTACTGAAGGCCTGGTTGTTTTACCTCATCATCAAAATTATGCACGATAAAAATTTCAATTTGGTTCAGCCTTTCAATAAGGAGGTGAGGCGTTTTATTTTTAATATAGCCTGCATTACCTTCATGATCGGTTTGTTTTCCTGGTGGGGCGTAAAATATACCGGTTGGCTGGTTGGGCAGGGGGTAGCCATGCCCGATGTACAATATTTGCGCCTGGGCGGTGCCGATGTATGGCTGTTTATGAGTGTTACCCTTTTCGTGATCGGGCAGATCTTTAAAAGAGGTGTCGAAATTCAGGCAGAAAACGAACTAACCATATAAGCTATGCCGATCATTGTAAATTTGGATGTGATGATGGCTAAACGGAAAATGTCATTAAATGAACTTTCGGAAAAGGTAGATCTCACGTTGGCCAATCTTTCTATCCTCAAAACCGGGAAGGCCAAAGCCATCCGTTTCAGTACGCTCGAAGCTATTTGCCAGGCGTTGGACTGTCAGCCGGGCGATCTGCTGGAGTATTCGAAAGAGTAAAGTATAAAAAAACGCGTCATTGCGAAGCAAGAGCCTCGCAATGACGCGGGTAGTAGTTACTAAATAGCGATTAAACTAACTTAATTTAATTTGCAAAAGCATAAAATGCAACGCCATCATTTGTCCAGGTACCATCAAAAGGCGTTTTATTTGGACTGAAATAATGATCCTCATAAGCGTTTTTACCGGAGCCGCCCTGTATTCTGAATGAATAGATAGGCACAGTGCCTGCAACACTTGTTGCGTAGGCATAAAATATAATGCCATTTTGAGCCCATGCTCCCCATCCCGGGTTTGGATTTGGATTAAGTATACGGTCGTTTAATTGTGGGTTATAATATTGATAAATAGGCACAGCATTATTATACGGAGTGGAATATGCCTTAAACGGCTGACCGTTTGGATGCCAGCCATCGCTTAAGTACTGAACGTACATATTGGGATTTAAGTTATTGGCATGCCTGCCCAGTTGATTGGTATAAAAATCATAAACTTCCTGCGGAGCAAGTTTAATCTGTTTATCATTGATATGTTTGTCAACAGCAGCCTTAACCAGTGCTTTTTTAGCAGGATCGGCTATAAAATCATACAAATAAAGCGCGTTTCCTACATCAATCAATGCTGCGTTAGTAACGCTGATACTGCTTTGCCAGCTTCCAATATTCACCGTTTCGCTTGTGTTTCCATCTTTATCAACTGCTATAGTTCTGCCTGAGTTTGTTCCGCCGTAAAACTTTACGGTATATTCCTTCTGACTGGTGGCCGTTGTAATTTGGGTTACTTGTTCTTTACTCTTATCGGCACTAAGATTAACACCAATTACGTTCAGTACACTAACACCTAATCCTACTTTTACATCCGATGTTTTTTTGGTATAATCAGTTTCGCCCAGTGTAGCACCACTATAATTAAATCTTAAACGGCCCCCTATGCTAATATCCAGCATAACGTGGGTGCCATATCTGGCTACTAAAGCGTCGGCACTCAGCGTGGCTACATTGTTAATGAATTCCGGGGTTAAATATTGCGTTAATAAAGCGGTGGTAACATCACCGGTAAATCTTATCCTTTTTATCTTTTGCGATACTTCGTAAGTTGCGTAGGAGTATCTGCTTGAGTAGGAAGTTTTGTTTTCGTCAGTACTGTTTACACTCAAACTCCCCGAAAAAAGAGATTTACTGGCATCTGGTGTAGCGCCTTCAATTTTAGGATTGCTGTTGCCATTAATATCGAATGATTTTTTTGAACTAACATCCTTCATGTAATCATAGGCGGTGGCACCGCCGTAATATTGCTCTGTACCTTCGGTGGTAGTGTTTACATCAATTCTGCTCAGATAGGCAGTCGCAAACCTGTCCACGTCAAAAATTGGGGCATCAGATACGCTGGAAGCGTTAAGTAAATCGCCGGTAACATCTAAGCCGTAGCCTAATAAATCCCACTTACCATCGCCACCAGACCGGATTTGAAGTTTTCCGTCATTTACGGGCGTATTGTTTTTTGCGGGTGAAATGTCGTTTTGGCGCTTACATGACCAAAATAAAGTAATAAAAAGAAAAAAATAGAGTTTTTTCATGAGTGATAAATGATTGTTTGGTTTAAATAATATCACGAAAATACTATTTGCCACAAATCATGAATTATAAACTCGACGGAGATGCATATATACCTGGCCAATCAAGAGATATCGTCGTCGAATTGATAAGGGGCCGATTCAAATACTAATGCAGGCATGCCGTGTGTACTTCCTCATATGTGGGAATGATTAGACACACGCGACACACGTGCGTCAGCGGGGATCTGCTGGAGTATTCGAAAGAGTGAATTCCAGCGTTGGCGATTTGGCAAAATCTAATAACTTTGTTTTAATCGGTTAGTATTCAATGTAAACAAAAAGCCATTATCACAAAAAGCATGGAAAACGCTATCAGTACAAAAACATTAAAAAACGCGGAACTGCTGTTGCGCATCCCCATGAGCATTACCCTGCTGGTTGCCGGTATCAGCAAATTTTGCAGCCATGGAAATTTCCATAAATACTACCTCAAACAGTTCACCAATCCCGATCTGCGTATCAATCTGCCATCGTCGCTGTTTGACGTTTACCTGGGCCTGATCCCTTTTATCGAAGTGGGGATAGGCATAGCGCTGCTCACGTCCATCAAACGCCGCTTTTTTATCGTGGTATGGATAATCTATTTTATTTCCCTGGAAGTAGGGCATTACGTTTTGGAAGAGTTTACCTCTGTCGATCTGCTTATTCCCATCATCTTGTTTGGCGTAGCAGCGTATATACTGCCCGGGTATGAGTTTTTTGGAGGGAAGGAGAGAGTGCAGTAGCGGAGGATAAAAAATATAAGCCTGTCGCCCTCGCGGTTTCAGGCTTATGTTTGACTAACGTAACTTGTGCAATCTTAATTAACCCCTAACTGGAGAAGAAGAAATTAAAATAATAAGCACTGCAATATAAGGGATACCCGGTTTCGGACAGGCAAAAACGGCAGAAAGGAGAATCCGTCCGTTGAATCAACCTAATGGATCGTTGAAATAATGCTAACAATGTCAGTAATGTTGACTGGATTTGGCTGGTGGGGTTATTGAAACTCTCACTCCTATAAGCGTGATGCTTGTGGCATTGGGTTATTTGTTTGTGCTGCCGCAAGGGTCCCCATTGTGGCTAACATGCTAAGTTTATAACCTTCATACGTACCACAAGCGGGACGCCTGCGGTAGCGGGGGTTCAATTATTCCTTTAATTTATTGTGTGCTTTCATCATCCTCACCATCTTTATCAGTTGACTCCTCTAATTGTAAAAAGCTTCTTCCTTCCGTTAACGCGGCAACGTTATTTCTTTGAAGTTTAAATTGAGTATTTCTCTCTCTAAGATTTAAAATAGCCTGTTTATAGTCTTCATTTTTTTCCAAAATTTTCGCATCTATCCGACCTCCTTTACCTTCAAATTTTATAATGTTTTTTACTGCCATTAAAACGGCCGTTTTGATCTCATGGTAGTCCGTATGTTCTGTATTCGGGAAATAATACTCCATTAATTCTTCTGTTATCTCCTGCGCTTGCTCGTTCACATTTATATCGGTTTTCTTTAGCAGTTTAGCAATTTCCAATTCTGTCATAATGCCTGTTTTTTGGAGTTCCAAAACTTTCTGCTTGGCATTTAAAAACCTCAAAAAAGTCTCTAAAACTTTGTTGCTACATCTGCAAAGAGCCCCAATTATTGTTGAAGCAACAAATACAGTTACAATTAATGACCCTCTTTTAATTGAAGATATTTCAACATCTGTATCGGTCTCACATACTAACCTGGCAAAACAATTTATGATAAAATTCCATTCCTTAGAAGCTGCGGAAATTTCGTTAAGCTTAGTTATCAGGGCGTCATCTTCAAAAATTATAGATAGAGTACTTTTTTTAATATCTGAATCCTCCTCAATATCCGATATTTCAAGGGGTTTAGTTGAATTGAAAAAATGGCTAAATTGTTGAAGCCTGGAAAACGCGTTGTATAGTTCATTTATGCTTGATAGAAGTTGTTCATAAATAAGAATAATGTTGTTTATGTTAGCGTTTTTGATCTTACCGATAAGTTCGTTTATTTCGCTTATATTAACATCTAATATATCTATTTCATCTATTGTTAAATTACCTACAACTTCAGCCTGTAATGCTGGCAAAGTCTTTTGGATAGTAATAAGCAAAGGCTCAATTTTCGCTAATGAGTTTGTTATATTGGGGGATGCTAAATTTTGACTACTAAAATTATTTCTGGCTTCCGATAAGGTTTTCGTCAACGAAGATAGTTTGGCAATAAGTTCATAAATTAGGGATTCTATTTTAAAAGAAGAAAAAGCGTTATTAATAACCTTACCGATGTTGTAAGCTTGTGAAAAGTTCATGGTGAATACTTATATTAAAAGGATAAATATAAATATCTAAAGGGTACTATCACATTTTATTTTTATCCTCTTTTTTTAGTTCTATTCTCGTATTATGGTATTACGTGTGCTGAAATTGGATAGCCCTTGAGAGGGGCTTTTTTTATGCTTTATATTTCGTAATTTTTGAGCTCATTAATTAAGTTGTTCAAATTACTATAACCTTAGCTCATACCATGATATTTAAAATAAAATCCAAACAACATTTTGCCAATTCATTTGATATGTTTTGCCAGGTTAACAAATTGCCCGAACTGCCTATCTATAAGTTCAAATCTGACCCATATCCAATGACGGATATTGATGATGGTTACCTGGAGAAAATTAAAAACGATGATCCAGTAAAATATGAAAAGCTGATTGAATTTTTGAATGGAGTGTCTTAAAATGATATTCGACTCTTTTAAGAGACTCGTAAATAGGCATTTAATCAAAAAATATTGTTAATATGTGCTATTTTTCAACATTACATCCGGTTTAAAATAATCCACATATTTTATTGGTTATATTTGTACCAGCGCATGAAAAAGGGGCTAACGGAAATTAGCCCCTCAATGTGATAATTTCTTATCGTTGGTTCTTGAATAAATCAAAGATAAGGATAATTAAAAATATTTTGAATGTTTTTATGAAATTAATTTTATAAAACGCTTGCGATGTTTTTAGTAGAATATCATATTAATTAAAGCTCTGCGCGTTTTTTTAATATGGAGGTACTACATCATCTCCCCATTGTTATTGCGTGTATTGGCGCAGTGACACGTTTAGTGAAGGCTCTTACTTTATTACTAAAAGAGGCCAAAGCAAAAAAGAATCAGCCCCCCTAAAGGGGCTTTTTTATGATAAACTCGCCAATCCGTGAGTATGTGCCCAAACACCAGCAAAAAAGATGAAACCTATAAGGGTCAACAAAAAGGCAATAACAGCCACTCCTGTACCTATGGGTAGGTGCGTAAAAATTCCGAAGAGCTTTTTTATTGTTAACTCGTCAAGTTGAAAGACGCTGTCTTTTAATCTTTGTATTTCTGCATCTTTTTCGGCTAAATCTGTTTGCAGTTGAGCGATGGTCAAATTATTTGCTTTTACTTTTTCTGCAAGTTGGCTATTGCTATTTTGTATTTGAGCATACTGAGTTTGCAATTTATTATATTTGGTTTCCCAAGTTGGTTGAGCAATTGCGGCTTGTACGGGATCAGGTATGTGCTCCTCTATAAAACTAATATAGCTTTGAACAAGTTTTTTTGCAGTTTCTTTTGATCGATTAATTTGGTCTATACTGCTTACGCCAACAATGCTGCCAAACCTTAATTGACTTATTTCAAGATGTCTCATATCCAGCACTCCAAAAATGGCTTTAACCTCATGTTCTGTTTTAGACTTCCATACCTTTTCATCAAAGCTATTGTCTAAGTCAAAGATGCAATCGTTTAATAATTTTATTGCTTTCTGTTTGGGTATTTCTATGCCAGCCATTGTAATAAGGTTTGTTTAATATCAAATATAGGAATAAGTGTAGAAACCGCTGTCAGTACTACTATGTGCGCGGTTGCTTTTTGCATGTGCTAAAATTCTTAGGTAACTTTATACCTGATTGATTTATGGCACTCGGGCAGCAACTTATTACCAATTTACTTTCAGAACCGCTAAGGAAATCCGATGTTAAGCACCTAAGCTGAAGGCTGAAAGATTAAAGCTGAAAGGTTATATTTGTGTATGCGCAAATTATTAGTATTCATTTTGTTTGTAATCTTAGTTAGTTGCGAAAGCGAAGTACACAAACCAATAATAGAAGTAAACAATCAGCTAAAAGATATTTCATTTTCGAGATTGGATTGCCGCTATGATGCCAGCAACGGTCAGCATCGTGTATATGCCTTGTTAAAGCATAATGGCAACAAGAGATTAAAATACTTGCAAATGAATGCTATTTATTACGATGCTAACGGAAAAGAGATAGCCCGCTCACTTGGTGGTTTGAAATATGAGTTGATGCCTGGCGATAGTGATGTTGTAGAAAATATTTGGCTTTTCCCAACCCCAGCCGATCTGCCAACTAAAATAGTATTAAACGCTACAAATTAAAAAAGACTAAGATTCTCCGCTACCACAAGCCTCTCGCTTGCAGTTAACCTATTTCCCCATCCCACAAAAAAATCGTATATTTATACAAACACCAGCCCGGTTACCCTTCAAAAAAGGTAACCGGGCTGTTTAGTTAAGGACAAAACCAGGCCAAAAACCGACCGTTTGGTATGTCATTATTTGACAGTCAATAAATTAATACTTTTTAAAGCTTTTAAAACTGCTCAAAACCGTGTTGAAATTTGTTAAAAAGTGTTAAAATCGATGGTTTTGAATAAATTTTTGAACGTTTTTGCCCCTGTTTTTGTTAAAAAGTGTTAAAATTTAAGGTTTAAAAAGTTTTTTCGCACCGGTTTTAACCAATTTGATTTATTGACTTTTGTCAAACTGATCACCAATTCGCCACCGGATATTTGGACAAGGAAAAATTAAAATTCTCCGGTAAGGATCAATGAAGAATATACTACTTGTTTTATGCATGCTGATAGGCGCCCAAATAACCCATGCACAAACCGCCACGCTGAAACCCGCCAAAGTGGGCAGCACCACCCGCGATTTCGCAGATAGCAGTCGCAGTAACTGGCTGGGCACCGGTCCGCGGCCGCTCCGCACCATGATCTGGTATCCGGCCGGGAATGGGGGAGTATCCGAGCAAGTGGATGATCCACAGCAGTTTGCGTCGCCTGTGACTGTATATCGTAATGCGGCCATAGCGGGTAAGGGTAAATACCCGCTCATCATGATATCGCATGGTGCGCAGGGCAACCCGGTACAAATGCGCTGGCTGGGCTATTACCTGGCTGCCAGGGGCTTTATAGCGGTCATCGTGGCCCATAACGGCACCAACCCCGAAGAACGCCGCGCAACCGAAAACGACCGCAGCCTGTCTGATTTCTGCATGTGGGAACGTCCCCGGGATATCTCGGTAGTGCTGGATAAAATACTGATCGACAAGGAGTTCAAAACAAGGATAGATATCAGCCGGATCGCTGTAGCCGGTTTTTCGCTGGGCGGTGCGACGGCCATCTGGTTGGCAGGCCCTATATTTAACCTGGACAGCCTGGTCAAAAGTGAGCCCGAACCACCTGCCCAGATCCGCGAGGCCATCAACCGGCTCATAGCCCTGTCTAAAACCGATCCTGTGATGCTACAATCCACTAAGCACCAGGGAGATTCGTTTCGGGATGGGCGTATCAAAGCTGTTTTCGTGCTGGGTCCGGCTATCGGGCATGCCTTCAGTAAGGAGAGTTTGCATAGTATCACCGTGCCCGTTCAAATTGTAGTCGGTGATGCCGACCTGATAGCTCCAAAGGACCTAAATGCGGAATATTATACCCAAAATATCCCCACAGCTAAAAAGTTGATCATTCTGCCCGGTGAGCGTGGACATTATACCAGGCCGCAATTGGCCCATGAGCGTCCGGCTGAATTACAGGAGGTTAGCGAAATAGCCTACCGGTTTTTCATGACCACTTTAAAGCCAAATTGAGGGTATGCCCGGTTTTTCTGAATTGCGGGTTATTCATTAACTTCGTGCTATGAATTTTTCGTCCAAATTGCTGGAGAATGCCGTAGCGGAGTTTGCCAAACTGCCGGGAGTAGGACAAAAAACCGCCCTGCGCCTGGTGCTGCATTTACTGAATCAGGATAAGCAGGATGTGGAGCAGTTTAGCAAGGCTATCAGTAAGTTACGTAACGAGATACAGTTTTGCAGCGTTTGCCATAACATCTCAGACCAATCGGTATGCGAGATCTGCTCGTCGCACAAACGCGACCATAGCCTGATATGCGTGGTGGAGGATACCCGCGACGTTATGGCTATTGAAAACACCAACCAATACAATGGCATTTACCATGTACTGGGCGGCCTGATATCGCCTATGGACGGCATCGGGCCATCAGATCTGCAGGTGGATACTTTAGTGGAACGACTGAAAGCTAATGAGACCAAAGAGATCATTTTTGCCCTGAGCGCCACCATGGAAGGCGACACAACTTTATTCTATCTTCATAAAAGAGTAAAAAGTTTCAATATTACTATCTCAACCATTGCCCGTGGCATAGCTTTTGGAGGTGAGTTGGAGTACGTTGATGAGATTACCTTAGGACGATCTATCGCTACACGTGTTCCATATGAAAACTCACTGACAAAGTAAAAAATGAAACTATCGGTTATCATTGTTAATTATAATACCTGCAACATGCTCCGGCTGGCGCTTAACTCTGTGGTAAGAGCCGCCCAGGACATCGCGAATGAGGTTTTTGTGGTTGATAATGGTTCAATTGACCGGTCGTTGGCCATGATCCAGGAGGAGTTTCCGGAGGTGAGGGTGATAGCTAATACCAAAAATGAGGGTATAGCCAGGGCCTATAACCAGGCTCTGAAACTGGTTTCGGGAGAGTATGTTTTAATGGTCAGTGCGGATACTATTACAGGCAAAAAGACCATAGAGAAAACGCTGGAATTTATGGATCTGCATACCGATTCCGGCGGGCTGGGTGTCCGGATGATCACACCTGAGGGGCGTTTCCTGAAAGAGTCGAAACATGGCTTTACCAGGCCATGGGGCATATTTTTTAAATTGACCGGGCTAGCTAAATATTTTTCAAAATCGCGGCTTACCGATGTGCAACGTAAAGACTGGGTAGAGGAGTTTCAAACTTCCGAAACCGATGTGCTGAATGGCGCTTTTATGCTGTACCGGAAAGAGGCCCTTAATCTGGCCGGTTTGCTGGATGAGCGTTTCCATATTTATGGATATGATATCGACCTGTCATACCGGGTAAGGCTTACCGGGTTCAAAAACTACTATTTTCCAAAAACATATATCATCAACTTCAACACAAGGGGAAAAGCTAAATTTAGCTATGCTTATATCAGGGAATTTTATGGTGCTATGATTATATTCGCCACAAAATACTTGTTTAAGGTGCCCGAAATAAAAGTGGAGGGCTTACCGCAGCTTTACCCTCCATCGTATGAAGTTGAATAATAAAATCGTTATCATCACCGGTGCCTCATCGGGCATTGGCAAATCACTGGCTATTGAATGTGCAAAACGCGGCGCAAATGTAGTATTGGCTGCCCGTCAGTACGTTACCCTTTGCGAAATAGCGCAGGATCTGGAAAAGCAATACAACATTAAAGCTCTTGCAGTACAGTGCGATGTAGCCATTGAGGAGGATTGCGAACACTTGATAAAACAGGCATTGACCACCTTTGGTAAAATAGATGTACTGATCAACAATGCAGGTATTTCCATGCGGGCGCTATTTCAGGATGCTGATCTGAAAGTATTAAAGAGCCTGATGGATGTTAATTTCTGGGGAACGGTATACTGTACCAAATATGCCTTGCCAGAAATATTGAAAACTAAAGGGAGTGTAGTAGGCATATCATCCATAGCCGGATATAAAGGTTTGCCAGGCCGTACAGGCTATTCGGCATCCAAATTCGCGATGAACGGCTTTTTGGATTCATTGCGGGTAGAGAATTTAAAAACCGGCGTTCATGTGCTTACGGCCTGTCCGGGTTTTACCACATCAAATATCCGCAACACTGCTTTGGCAAAAGACGGTAGTCAGCAGGGAGAAAGTTCCATGGACGAAAATAAGATGATGAGCAGCGAAGAAGTGGCCCGGATCATCGCGGATGGTATCGAGAACCGCTCCCGTACCCTCATCATGACCAGGCAGGGTAAACTGACTGTAGCCATTAGTAAGTTTCTGCCGGCATTTTTGGATAAGATGGTGTACAATGTTTTCGCGAAAGAGAAAAATCCATTGCTGAAGTAGGTTATTGGTTCACTGGCGAAAGCACTTCAAAATCATTGATCTTATCCAGGTGCAATACAATCCTTCCATCTTCGTCGCGGTCAAATGTGGGTCTGAATTTGGCATCCCACACCATGTCTTTATAAGTATAGGTAGTACGGGAATGGATAGTTTGCGAAAAAGTATCGTCAAAGATTCTTAATAATACCGAGAAAACTACCTGTGCTTTTTCAAAATCTTCCCGCGTAAAATCTTTCAACGGACTATCATCATCAATAGGATGTACTACAGTCCAGTTAATGGATAATATACTTACTGCTTTACGCTCCAGTACCAGTGGATAAAATTTACGTTCTGTTTTGCCATTTACCTCTTCATTATAGGAGAAATTTACTTCTATATGCAAATCAATCAATACGTTATGCCTTGAATTGGCCAGCCTGAACATGAGGCCGGTTTTATCTCCTTTATAAGGGGCAACAAGAATATTTTCGCTGTATTTGATCTTAGCGGTAGGTTTTGAAAAACGGCCGTAAAGTAAACCTGTGGCTAAAGCAAAGGCCAGCAAACCCATCATTGATTCCAATGCCGCCACTGAATTGGCGGCCATACCCTGCGGACTAATATGCCCGTAACCTACAGTAGATATGGTTTGTGCCGAAAAAAAGAAGGCATCCATAAAATGGTCAAAAAGGGTAGTGCCGCTTTTGCCGTCAAGACTGTCTGTTCCGAGGGCAACGTATATACAGGCAAAGATGATATTGGCCACCATATAGCCACTTAAAACAACCAGCCAAAACTTTGTCCAGCTCATGTTGATGAGGGTTTGATAGCTGTTTAACCGGTTAAAAAAGGGGAGCCCTGTACGTTTTACGTTGATAGAGCCGTCTTTATTAATTACCGGCTGGCTTTTTATAACCGGCTGTGTGCCAAAGCCAAGATCGTCTTCCGGGTTTACTTTTCGTGTATTATGGTTCATTTGGAGTGTAAGCTTTTCGGCTTTTGCGTAAATTTATCATTCTGTTTGCTTTTAGGAAAAACTATTTCCATATTTGTGGCACAAATGAAAATGATAGTATTAAACAATAACTGGTGGTGGCTTAACGATTAATCGTAAGGCAATTCCGTTTTTTGTTTTTTAACATAATATTCAGAAGGGTTGCCATAAGGTAACCCTTTTTTGTTGCCCTCAATTTTTGAGGGATAAGTTGGATAAAAATTAATCATAAAAAATCTCCCCTTTAGGAGATATTGGCTTATGAAACAGATACTAAATCATCTTTTTGAACACAAAACCTTTACCCGGGAAGCTTCAAAAAATATTTTGACAAACATTGCGCAGGGGCAGTACAATAACTCGCAAATGACAGCTTTCATGACGGCATATTGCATGCGCAGTATCACCGTTGAAGAATTGGAAGGCTTCCGTGACGCGATGTTGGAGCTTTGTTTACCTATTGATCTGGAAACTGGTCAGCTGATAGATCTTTGCGGAACCGGCGGCGATGGTAAGGATACTTTCAATATATCAACCCTGGCATCGTTCGTGGTAGCAGGTGCCGGCTATAAAGTAGCTAAGCATGGTAATTATGGGGTATCATCGGGTTGTGGTTCATCCAATGTGATAGAATACCTGGGTTATCAGTTTACTAATGATGCCGATAAATTGAAGACTAGTATCGATAAAGCAAACATCTGCTTTTTACACGCGCCCTTGTTTCACCCAGCCATGAAAACGGTAGCCCCTATACGCCGTGAATTAGGGGTAAAAACGTTTTTTAATATGTTAGGTCCCCTGGTTAACCCGGCTAAGCCCGAGAATCAGTTGGTTGGTGTATTTAACCTGGAGCTTGCGCGGGTTTACGCCTATCTATATCAGAAATCAACCACTAAATATACCATAGTAAATGCGTTGGAAGGCTATGACGAGATTTCGCTCACCTGCGATTTCAAAACCTTCTCTGCCGAAGGCGAAAAGATCAATACGGTTGAAGGGCTGGGTTTTGAAAAACTGGATCCCAAACAAATAACCGGAGGCGATACCGTAGCTGCATCAGCTAAAATATTTACCGATGTGCTTAACAATCAGGGCACATTTGCCCAGAATAATGTGGTGCTGTCAAACGCGGCGCTGGCTATCAAAACCATCGGCCCTGAAAAAAGCTTTGCCGATTGCTATTATGAAGCAGAGGAAGCCCTATTAAAAGGAAAAGCGTTGAATAGTTTTAATCTTTTATTGCAGAACTAAGCATGAGGATTAAAGTTTGTGGCCTAAAGCAACCCGAAAACATCAAAGCCGTAGCCGCCTTAAAACCGGATTACATGGGCTTTATTTGCTACGGACCATCGCCACGCTATATTGATACTTTGTCATCAGAGGCGCTACAGGCAATACCAGGAAACATTCATAAAACGGGTGTTTTTGTAAATGAAACCACCGAAGCCATTAACTCATTGATCGATCAGTATGATTTTGATACCATACAACTGCATGGTGACGAAAGCCCGGAATTTGCTGATGCTTTTAAAGGCAAGGTGACGGTTATAAAAGCCTTTGGTGTTGATAACGACTTTGATTTCAGCAAACTTACTGCTTACGTCCACAAAGTTGATTATTTGATGTTCGATACCAAAACCACTATTTATGGCGGTTCTGGTAAAGTATTTAACTGGGACATTTTGAATAAATATACATTGGATACTCCTTTCTTTTTATCCGGCGGTATAAGTCTGGATAATATAGAAGAAGTTAAAAATATAACACATCCGCAATTTTACGCGGTTGACTTGAACAGTCGGTTTGAAGATGAACCGGGTTTGAAAAATATCCAGAAACTAGGAAAAGCATTTGATATCATCAAAAAACACACTATTACAGATGAAATACGGAGTTAACGAACATGGTTACTATGGCGATTTTGGCGGCGCTTATATCCCCGAAATGCTGTATCCAAACGTCGAAGAGCTAAGACAGCAATACCTTACCATCATCAATGATCCGGATTTTAAGGCCGAGTTTGATGATCTGCTGAAAAATTATGTAGGCCGGCCATCGCCTTTGTATCACGCCAAAAGGTACTCTGAAAAATATGGCGCTAACATATTTTTTAAGCGGGAGGATCTGAACCATACCGGTTCGCACAAGATCAACAACGCTATCGGGCAAATATTGCTGGCCAAACGCCTGGGTAAAAAACGTATCATTGCCGAAACCGGTGCCGGTCAGCATGGTGTAGCAACTGCTACTGTATGTGCCCTGATGGGTATTGAATGTGTGGTATACATGGGCGAAATTGACATGGCACGCCAGGCTCCCAATGTTTCCCGTATGAAAATGCTGGGCGCTACCGTGAGGCCGGCCTCATCGGGTAGTAAAACACTCAAAGATGCTACCAATGAGGCTTTGCGCGATTGGATAGCCAACCCGGTTGATACCCACTATATCATCGGCTCGGTGGTTGGCCCGTACCCATATCCCGATATGGTGGCCCGTTTTCAATCTATCATATCCGAAGAAACAAAAAAACAACTTGTAGAACATACCGGTAAAGAATTGCCTGAATATGTACTGGCCTGTGTGGGCGGTGGCAGTAATGCCATGGGGATGTTTTATCACTTTTTAGATGATGAGCAGGTTAAGCTGGTAGCTGTGGAAGCCGCCGGTAAAGGTGTCGATAGCGGTCATTCCGCAGCTACTACCTTTCTGGGCCACGAAGGCGTTCTGCATGGCAGCCGTACCATACTGATGCAAACACCCGACGGACAAGTGGTTGAACCGTACTCTATTTCGGCGGGCTTGGATTATCCCGGTATTGGTCCGCAGCATGCGCATTTGTACAAAATAAACCGTGCTCTATATGTGAGTGTTACCGACGATGAAGCAATGAGGGCAGGTTTACTTTGCTCGCAAATGGAAGGCATTATCCCAGCCATTGAGTCGTCACATGCGCTTGCACAGCTCGAAAAAATGAAATTTAATCCAACAGATAACGTCGTGATCTGCCTGTCAGGCCGTGGCGATAAAGATCTCGATACGTTTATCAAATATTTCGGTTATTAGTTAGTCGATGGTCCATAGACCATAGTTGAAAATTATATTCCTGAGAGCTAAACTTAAGCCATGGACAATGGACTATCGTCTATGGACAAATTATAAAACACAATGAACCGATTAAACCAGCTTTTTGCAGCTAAGAAAAATAACCTGTTATCCATATACTATACCGCGGGTTATCCTGCTTTGAACACTACAGTTGATATTGCCGAGGCTTTGGAAAAAGCCGGCGCCGATTTTCTGGAAGTAGGTTTCCCGTATTCCGACCCGGTTGCTGATGGGCCAACCATACAACATAGCTCAGAACAGGCGCTGGAGAACGGCATGACCCTAAACCAGCTGTTTGAGGAGCTGACCGAACTGCGTAAACGGGTTACCATTCCGATTTTGTTGATGGGTTATTTTAACCCTATTGCACAATACGGCGTTGAGCGTTTCTGCAAAAAAGCGGCTGAACTGGGTGTAGACGGCGTTATTGTACCCGATTTGCCCATGTATGAGTACGAGGCTTTGTATTCGGCTCATTTTATCAATAATAACCTGAGCAATATATTCCTGGTGACCCCACAAACTTCACCAGATCGAATTCGTAAAATTGATGAGTTGAGCAATAGTTTTATTTACCTGCTGTCGTCATCGTCTATAACCGGTGGTAGTCTGCAGCTTACCAATAGTATTGAAGATTACTACAAACGCATTAAGGCTATGGAACTTAAAAATCCAACCATTATCGGTTTTGGTATATCAGACAATGCAACCTTCAAAAAAGCCTGCGAATATGCCAATGGCGCTATTGTAGGTAGTAAGTTTGTAAAGCTGCTGGCCGAAGAGGGTTATATGGAAAAGATACCAGTTTTTGTGCGAGATATCAGGCCATAAGCATTTCTCCGCGCGTCATTGCGAGGAACGAAGCAATCCCTAATAGGCAGGTTCACTCCGTAGTTAGGGGATTGCCACGCTGCGCTCGCAATGACGCCATTTTTTGTTGTTTTACCCTCCTTACAAATACAATTCCAGGTCCCCTTTACCTTCACGGATGATCTCGAAATCGCCTTCGGTACAGTCAACTACGGTAGAGGCGATGTTATCCCCATAACCGCCATCGATCACGATATCAACCAGGTCTTCATATTTCTCGTAGATCAGTTCCGGGTCGGTAGAATACTCTATAATATCATCATCATCCTTAATAGATGTGGATAGGATAGGGTTACCCAAAACCCGCACGATCTCGCGGGCTATCTCATTAGCAGGCACCCGGATACCCACCGTCTTTTTATTGGAGCTTAACAGCTTGGGCACCATATGGCTGGCATTGAATATAAAGGTGAACGGTCCCGGCAAAGCCTTTTTGAGCACTCTGAAGGTAGTATTGTCAATCGGTTTGATATAGTCAGATATGTGGCTCAGATCGTAGCATATAAAGGAAAAATTAGCCTTTTCGGGTTTAATGTTCCTGATCTTGCAGATGGCTTCAATGGCTTTATGATTAGTGATATCACAACCCAGGCCGTAAACGGTATCGGTAGGGTATATGATGAGGCCACCTTTGCGTAATACTTCAACCACCTGCTCTATAGCTTTAGGGTTAGGATTTTCGGGATATATTTTAATAAGCATGATATACAGACAAATATACCTATAACTTGGTTTAAATCTGGTGACTGTCTGCTGTCAGCCGTGAGGATTTTAACATTTGGGGATAAGAAAAACTTTTTAAACCTCTTATTTTAACACTTTTCTGCTCAAAAACGACTTAAAACAGGTCAAAAATCACCCGGAAAACCCTCATTTTAACACTTTTTAACAAATTTTAACACAGTTTTGAGCAGTTTTTAAAACTTTAAAAAGTATTAAAATATTGTTATTCAATTAATTGAATTGAAAATAATCGATTTTAGGCTTGGTTTTGTCCTTAACTAAACAGCCCGGTCCTCTGATAAAAAGAGAACCGGGCTGCTGTTTGTATAAAGATACGAAAATTTAAGGGCATCGTCAAATGACTACTATATAGAATATGTCATTGCGAGAAGGAACGACGAAGCAATCTCCTCGCGTTTAATATGCAAGTGACGAGATTGCCACGCTACGCAATGACATGTCTCTTGGGTTATCAATTAAAAAACTCTTTGCGGAGATGTCAGAGAATAACTAGCACAGTAGGAAACAAAAAAGTCATTTGCCAAAGGCAAATGACTTTCATCATCATCATCTATTTCAACCTGTTGAGTGTTTTAATAAACCGGGTTGTTACCTGGGCAACAACGCCGGCTTTTAAATGTTAAAACACAGCAACAGTATTAAAACAATTAAGCTTGTTTGGTCAACTGTAGGTTGATGAGCAATTTAATGTCTTCGCCAACCACTACTGATCCGGCTTCGGTTACGCCATCCCAGGTTAAACCAAACTCTTTGCGGTTTACTTTACCCGAAATTTCAAAACCTGCTTTGGTGTTACCGTAAAAATCGGCTGCAGAGCCACCAAATTCGGCGCTAAGGGTTACCGGTTTGGTAACGTCTTTTATAGTCAGGTTACCTTTTAATTCATATTCCTCATCATCAGTTTTGGTTAATGAGGTTGATTTAAAGATGATCTTTGGATATTTTTCCGCGTCAAAAAACTCGCCGCTTTTTAAGTGCTCGTCGCGCTGAGTCTGGTTGGTATCGATGCTGTTAATGTCTAATGAAAAATCCACTTCGGCATTGTCAAAATCATCACCTTCAGTTATGATCTCGCCTTCAAAGCTTTTGAAAAAGCCGCTTACGGTTGATATAACTAAATGTTTTACTTTAAATTGTACTTCTGAGTGCATAGGGTCGATAACCCATTTTGTTGCTGTTTCTGTTGCCATGATTTTTTTTATTTGTTTTGTTGAGTCAAAGATAATAACAAATTAGATGTTTAAACATCTAATTTTATTTCATTACAATTCGCCGACAATCAAGTACAAGTTTAACCATACAATTGCGCTAATGTTTAACTTTAAGAGTTATTTTTATATTAAATAATCTATTTATGAAGAAGCTTTTCATTACCTCGTTCATTATCATATTTGCCGCGCTCATTGGGTGGACAATACTATGGAAACCGGCTGCCTGGTCGTTCGTGATCATGGTGCCTATATATGCGGTAGGCTTTTACGACCTGGTTCAAAAAAAGCACAGCATTGTACGCAATTATCCCGTGTTTGGTCATCTGCGCTTTCTGATGGAAGACCTTCGCCCCAAAATATACCAGTATTTTATTGAGAGTGATACCAACGGTACGCCCTTTAACCGCCAAAATCGCAGCGTGATATATCAGCGTGCTAAAAAGGTTGATGATACCCGGCCCTTTGGTACCGAACTGGATGTGTATGAAGATGGCTACGAATGGCTTAACCACAGCATAGCGGCGATTGATCATCATAAGCTTGATCTGTCGCCAAGGGTAAAAGTTGGTGGCCCCGATTGTAAGCAGCCTTATATGGCCAGTGTTTATAATATATCGGCTATGAGTTTTGGTTCGCTGAGCGAGAACGCGATTCTGGCCCTGAACGGCGGCGCCAAATTGGGCAACTTCGCGCATAATACCGGCGAAGGCGGCCTGAGCGATTATCACCTGAAACCCGGCGGAGATATTATCTGGCAAATAGGCACCGGCTATTTTAGCTGCCGCCATACCGATGGTACTATTGATTATGATGCTTTTGCCCAGCGCGCCGTATTGCCGCAGGTAAAAATGATCGAAATAAAGTTATCGCAGGGAGCCAAGCCTGGTCACGGTGGAATATTGCCAGCCGCCAAGGTTACGCCGGAGATTGCGCGGATCAGGCTGGTGGAGATGGGGCAGGATGTAGTATCGCCGCCATACCATACCGCGTTTAGTGATCCTATTGGTTTAACCCAATTTATCAAAAAGCTGCGTGAGCTATCGGGTGGCAAACCTATCGGCTTTAAGCTTTGTGTCGGTCATAAGAGTGAGTTCCTGGCGATATGCAAGGCTATGGTGAAAACAGGTATCTATCCCGATTTTATTACCGTGGATGGGGGCGAGGGTGGTACCGGAGCCGCCCCGCTGGAATTCTCGAACTCGGTAGGTATGCCCCTGCGCGAAGCCCTGGCTTTTATTTATGATGCCTTAACTGGTTTCGACATTAAAAAATATATCAAGATCATCGCATCGGGCAAGGTGGCTACCGGGTTCGACCTGGTAAAGAATTTTGCCCTGGGTGCCGATATGTGCAACAGCGCCCGCGGAATGATGTTTGCCCTGGGCTGTATACAGGCGCTGGAATGTAATATGAACACTTGTCCAACCGGCGTAGCCACACAGGATAAAAGCCTGATGCGCGGCCTGGTGGTGGACGATAAAAAGGTGCGTGTGGCCAATTTTCATAACCAAACGGTAAGCAGTGCCATACAAATGATAGGTGCGGCCGGCCTGGTAAAACCTTGCGATCTGCACCGTATGTTCATCTATCGCCGTATTAACCACAGCCAGATACAAACCTACGGGGAGCTGTTCCCCTATATCCCTAAAGGCAGCTTGCTGAATACACCATACCCTTCAAGCTTTGAACTGGATATGGCCATCAGTAACGAGGATAGCTTTGTGCCCGATTACAGCAATGTAACTAATATTGATTACAGCAATGTGAGTTCATATATGAGTTGAGTGGTGAGTGGTGAGTGTGCATTATGTTAAGGCGGATGCCCCCGGCACAACAACCTTACGCGTCATTGCTTCGTACCTCGCAATGACGTGTTAATCTTAATAATCGTCACTCGGCTGGAGCCGAGCGACTGCTGAGCTAACGAGATACCCTCATTACAGCATCACACCCTTCATGATCATCACGGCGATGCTAAAGTAAATGATGAGTCCGGTAACGTCCACCAGGGTAGCTACAAACGGGGCAGATGATGTTGCAGGGTCGGCGCCTAGTTTTTTCAGGATGAGTGGTAGCATGGAGCCTGCCAATGATCCCCACAATACAACACCAACCAGGGCGCAGCCTACGGTTAAGCCTACCAATATCCAGTGTGGTCCGTAAATGGGCGAAAACATGGTCCAGATGTAAATACGCATAAACCCTATTAATCCAAGCGTTAGGCCCAGCATTAAGCCCGACAACAGCTCACGGCGCATTACCCGCCACCAATCGGTAACCGTAACTTCGCCCAAGGCCATGGCCTGTATAATTAGGGTTGAAGCCTGCGAACCGCTGTTACCGCCACTTGATATAATAAGCGGGATAAACAAGGCTAATACCACGGCTTTTTCAATTGATTTTTCAAAAAATCCCATGGCGGTAGCGGTCAGCATTTCGCCCAGGAACAAAATAATAAGCCAGCCAACCCGCTTTTTAACCAGCCTGAAAAGGTTAATATCCAGGTAAGGTTCGTCCAAAGCTTCGGTACCACCAATTTTCTGGATATCCTCGGTATACTCTTCGTTGGCTATCCATAAAATATCATCGACAGTTACAATACCAAGCAATATATGCTCATTGTCAACCACAGGCAGGGCCACGCGGTTGTTCATCCTGAATATATTGATGGCTTCTTCCTGCGGATCACTGGCGCTGAGGGATATCAGGCGCCCGTCCATCAGGTCGCTTACTTTGGTTTCGGGTTTAACTAATAATATTTCCCGTATCCTGATATCATCAAGCAGTACGCCGTTTTCATCAATTACATAGATCACATCAATGGTTTCGGAGTTTTTACCGTAGCGGCGGATGTGGGATAATACGCGGGTAACATCCCAGTTTTTCTTAACGGCAATATAGTCGGGGGTCATCAGACGCCCAACGCTTTCTTCTTCGTAACCTAATAAAGAGAGCGCCTCTTTGCGGTCATCGGGCGACAGGTGCAGGATGAGTGTTTTAACGGCATCACCATGTAATTCGCTAAAAAGGGCGGTACGGTCATCGGGAGGCAGCGCGTTGATCAGATCGGCTACTTTTTGTCCTGATAGCTTTTTGATGATACGTTCCTGGGTAGGCGAATCCAGGATCCGGAAAACGTTAACAGCGCGGTTGAGCGACAGGGTTTCAATAAATCGGGGGCCATGTTCGGGTAGCTCACCTATCAGTTCTTCAACGTCTGATATGTTTAGGTTGTTCAAATATTCCTTTAATTGTTTATTGTTTTCCTGCTCCAGCAACAATTCTATTTGTTCAACCATTTCGTTCATAAAGTTCCCCCTGTTGTTTTACATCTTATTATTAATCTGTTTCGCCTTGTTTTGACGTTGGCAAAAGTCGTTTATTTTTTCAAATTATAGGCAAATTTTTGTGTTATCTTTGCGCGAATTTTATCGGTAGTCTGAATCAGAATTTCTCACCTGTTGCTTGTTTTCAAAGGTGTTCAAGAGAGCTTCGCAGTTTTCGGAATTAAAGAATTTTCAGAATTTGACTTTTGGGGTTTAGAATTTAGAGTTTAGAATTTACTGTTTTATAATAAAATATGGGTTTACAATGTGGAATAGTGGGTTTACCAAACGTAGGTAAATCGACACTTTTTAATTGCTTATCAAATGCCAAAGCACAGGCGGCTAACTTTCCGTTCTGTACTATTGAACCAAACGTAGGCGTAATTACGGTGCCAGATGAGCGCTTAACCAAACTTACCGAAATAGTACAACCCAAAAGCATTGTACCCAACGTTATTGAAATTGTTGATATAGCAGGTTTGGTAAAAGGCGCCAGCAAAGGCGAGGGCCTGGGTAACCAGTTTTTGGGTAATATACGTGCTACCAATGCCATTATACACGTACTGCGCTGCTTTGATAATGACAATGTGATACACGTTGACGGTTCTGTTGACCCTATACGCGACAAAGAGATCATTGATACCGAATTGCAACTGAAGGACTTGGAATCGATAGAGAAAAAGATCCAGAAAGTTGAAAAAATGGCTAAAACCGGTGGCGACAAAGAGGCGAAAAAGACCTTTGATGTTTTAACCGTTTACAAAGAGCACCTGCTAACAGGTAAATCGGCCCGTACCGCACCGGTTGCTGAAGAGGATAAAGAATACGTTGAGGACCTGTGGTTACTTACCGCAAAACCTGTAATGTACGTTTGTAACGTGGATGAAGGTTCGGTAAATACCGGCAATGCTTATGTAGATAGGGTAAAAGAGGCTGTTAAGGAAGAGAATGCAGAGGTGTTGGTGATATCTGCACAGATAGAATCGGAAATAGCGCAGCTGGAAACTTATGAAGAACGCCAGATGTTTCTGGATGATCTGGGATTGACAGAATCGGGCGTAAACAAACTGATCAAAGCGGCCTATAAACTGCTTAACCTGGCTACTTACTTTACCGCTGGCGTGCAGGAAGTACGTGCCTGGACAATTACACAGGGCTTTACAGCGCCGCAGGCTGCAGGCGTGATCCATACCGATTTTGAGAAGGGATTTATCCGTGCTGAGGTGATCAAGTATGATGAATTTGTTAAATTTAACGGTTCAGAGGCAGTGATAAAAGAAAACGGAAAGCTGGCCATTGAAGGAAAAACCTATATTGTACAAGACGGCGATATTATGCACTTCAGATTTAACGTTTAACATTATATTTGTTAAAAACCTAATTTGAAAATCCCTATGAAAAGATCTTTTTTATTAAAAGCCCTGCTATGTTTGGTAGTAACTTTTGTGCTTCATGTGGAAAAACCTTTTGCTCAAAGCTCAAAACAGATCACAGAGGTAACACAAGCCACCGAACAATTGCGTAAAGCAATGGTCGACGCGGATACCCTTACACTTAAAAAATTAGTATCAAGCGAAGTTAGCTATGGTCACTCAACCGGTAAGCTGCAAATTAAAAAAGAATTTATAAGTGATCTCGCTACCGGCGCCTCAGATTTTGTATCTATCAATCTGACCGATCAAAATATTAATGTGGTAGGTAACACGGCTATTGTAAGGCATATACTTACGGCGGCTACCAATGATAAAGGTAAAGGCCCGGGTATTGCAAAGCTGGGTATATTGCTGGTATGGATTAAAAATAAAGGGCAATGGGAATTGCTGGCCCGCCAGGCAGTAAAATTGCCGTAATAAGTCGACAAGTCCATAGTCGATGGTCCATAGTCCATGAAGTCCGCAAGTAAAAAAGTCCGAAAGTTTGGAGAGTGTAACCCTCCAGGCTTTCGGACTTTCTTTTGATCTTTATGTTTCTATCTTACAGACTTCTGGTCTCTGGACTATCGACTTCCCTCTTAAACCATAGTTTTTTTCCATTTACCACGTTTAAATAGAATATAGGCCCCTAAGGTAAGCCCGACTTCGGCAACGGGGATGGAAATAAAAACACCTGTTGGCCCCATTTCAAAATACTTGGCCAGCAAGTAAGCAAAAGGGATCTGGAACACCCAGAAGGTGAAAACGTTGATCTTGGTGGGTGTCCAGGTATCTCCGGCACCGTTAAACGCGCTGGTTAAAACCATACCCACGCCATAAATAATAAAGCCCCCGCTTAAAATTTGCAAAGAGCGGGTGGCTACTTTTATAACGGCTTTGTCCTCGGTAAAAAACGACGCGAATAAATGTCCGCAGGTTAAAAACAAGATGCTTACAATGCCCAGGAACACCATGGTGTATTTAATGGTTTGAAATACCGACTTTTCGGCCCTGTCTACATGGCCTGCACCCAGGTTTTGCCCTACCAGCGTTGCCGCCGCGTTGCTTAAACCCCAGGCAGGTAACAGGAAGAACATCATTAGCCGCAGGGAGGTTTGATAGCCCGCTGAGCCGGCTTCGCCGCCGGTGGTAGCTACCAGTTCGGCCAGGAATATCCAGCTGCAACTGGCTACTACAAATTGTAAAATACCTGGTGCGGCGATCTTGATGATGGCTTTGATCTGCTGCCAGTCGGGCACAAAATAGCTTAAGCGTATTTTCAAGATGTTTTTTCCGTTGAATAAGTTATAAACCTGGTAGCTAACCCCTAACCCTCTGCCAATAGTAGTGGCAATAGCGGCACCGGTTAAACCAAAAGCCGGGATAGGGCCCAGGCCTCTGATAAAAAGTGGGCATAAGAAACAGTTTGCTATGTTGGCTATCAATAAACTGCGCATAGCGACTGCGGCATTACCCGCCCCTCTGAAAATACCGTTGATCAGGAATAGCATCACAATAATAATACTACCGCCCATCATAATCCGAACAAAATTGGTTCCATGGTCGGCAGTTTCGGCAGAGGCACCCATGATGAGCAGGATATCCCGGGCATGTGTTAACCCTATAATGCTGATGGTAAGGTTAATAATTACGGCGATGATAATGGTTTGCATACCGGCTTTTGATGCCGCCTCGGGATTTTTTTCGCCGATACGACGGGCCACTACGGCAGTGGCCGCCATGCTCAAACCAATAGCCAGGGAATATATAACGGTTAATACCGACTCTGTTAAACCAACTGTTTGAATGGCAAGGCTACTGTTTTTCAAATGCCCCACAAAATACAGATCGACTAATGCGAATACCGACTCCATAGCCATTTCCAGCATCATGGGAATGGCTAACAAAATAATGGCTCTTTTAATGCTGATGGAGGTGAGGTCAACTTCGGCGCCTTTAAGTGATTGCTTTAAAACAGAAAAAAAAGAGGCTATTTTACTTTGGGGTTTGGGTTGAACTGTCTCTAACATAGGTGTATTGGTTATATGGAATAAAAAGGAATAGATGTTTAACCATCAATATGAAACCTTTTGGTTACAAATATAAGGAAGGCTTTTGTTTAGGCAAGCATTATTAAAAAATTATAATAGCCCTTACGTTAAAAATGATCAAAACGATACTGTTTGGCTAATAAACAAGTAAATAGATTAGCAATAAATGGGGCTAAAAATATAAGCTTTGAGGCTGTAAAGGCGTTTTATTGTACAAAATGTTAAAAACGCTTTAATTGGTTAAGAAAGTAGAAAAAATAGCGAATACGCATCTAAAACCAGGTAAAAATCGTTAAATTAACAACACCAATTAATACCTTATTTGTCTTACTATTATGGATACATTAGTTACTTATATGTTCCAGATCACAGTAGCCTTTATGATCATACAGGTATGTATACCTATTGTGATCATCATTAGAAGCAGGCACCAAAACAAAGCAAAGTATAGCGGCCTAACGCAGCTCGAGGTAGAAGAAATGGAACATCAGCGTTTTCTCCAGGAGGTAGATGCCATTTTAAATATGAACCATATTTCACATTGCGATGATTGAGCAATGCGAATAAAAAAGCCTCTTAAAATAATTTTAAGAGGCTTTTGTGCTCCCGACGAGATTCGAATCCGGCAGCGATTGATTGGGGGCGAATTGATTGAAAAAAATGAGATTATTTAAAAGCTAAATAAAGCCGTCGGAAATTCAGGCGACTTTTTCTATATCATCAATTAGTTGATAGTTTTTTCTTGTTGCGATGACCAGCAGCTGTAGTTTGCTTGGGCTTTTGAGTTTCAGGCAATCTAATATATTGAGTTTTACTCTTTAAAATATTTTCGACTATTTTCCCCCTATCAATTCTTGATCCTCTATCAGTAGTGGAGGACAACGTGGCCTTTCTATAAGTATTTACAGTTTTATTTCGAAGGTAATCCTTAGTATCAACTAATGAATAAAAACTTTCAAGCTGTTCGCCTATAGCTTTTAAATCTAATTCTAACTTATTTTTATAAACAGCTTTATATAATTCTATAATAAGAGTGAATAAATCCGATTTTTTCCAGCCTCTAGATTTATCACTTAATCCTAATTTTTCAATTTTAATGAAGATATCTTGTAATTCATATGTTAGTTCCTCTTCATATTCAAATTCATCGTTATATCTAAGTAAGTAACTTTCAATTTCTTCATCCCTATTAAAATATGTAGATAGTACTGTTATTATTACGTCTAAAGTAAAAACCATATCAGACATTCGCCTAATTTCTGTGATTGTAAAAACTCTATGATTTTCAAAAAAGATGTTTTGTGAGATTTTCTCAGCAAATTTTTTGAAGACGCCATCAAATCGAGCATTATGAGTCTCCATTGCATTTAAAGAATATTTTGTAGAATTAATTCTTTTAAAAATTTCCTTTATTTCCTCGATTGTCTTTTGTCCTAAATCGCGAGTGACAACTTCGTATTCTAGAAAAGCAACCTTTTGATCATTTGATAAGTCGGAATATGCAACAATGACATCCTTTAATTTTATTTCAGACGAAGCTATAAAGTATTGATATAATGTAGTAATACGTTGTTGGCCGTCAACTAACATTTCACTTCCTTCACCAGTATCTGGGTTAACTTTTCCGGCAGCAATATATATCTCAGGAAAAGGATAACCCTCAAGTACTGTTGAAAGGAATCTTAATTTATCGTCGTTAGTCCAAACTAGCCTTCTTTGGAATTCAGGACGAGGTATTAATATATTGTTTTTTATATCGTTTATTAATACCCTTAACTTTCTGTTAGTTGCGCTAGTTTTCATAATCTAGTTTTAATTTTTTAATATTATTTAAGTGGTAACCCTTAAAAAATTCCCAATCCTTATATAATGCTCCTGTAATTTTATAATTGCCAAATTTGCCCGAAGATGTTAATCTTCGAAAAAACTCCCACCATAATTGGTTAAAGTTAAATTGGTTTGACGGTGGCAATAAATCAGGTCTTATCCATCCGTTAAAATGATATTCTTTAAATGTATCGGACGTTTCCCAAATAATTTTTTCTTGATCTAATTGATAAACATTTTTCCAAATACTATCAAACAGGACTGAAGACACTATGGCTACATCAATATCTGAACTGTTACTAAATTTTCGAAAAAGTTTTTTGGGAGCTAATGAAAAACCTAATCTTGCTGAGCCAACGATTAAGACTTGACTTTTATCAATATTGAAATGTTTAGAAACTTGTTTTTTTAGTTCTTCATATTCATTATCAGATACCATAGCACATTTTCCAGAAGTTATCCATTTTTCAACTATCTTTTCGCTATCAAGAGCTGTTAAATCTTGTTTAAATGTATCGACATTATCTATTGATCTTCTTTTCAAAAACTGATATTTAATTTAGGTATTCCTACCGCAATTTATTATAAAATATTAACTTAATCTAATATTCAAATATATAATATTACGACAAAGCCGATAACTTTTCAGCTATCGGCTTTTTGTGCTCCCGACGAGATTCGAACTCATATCGATGGTACCGGAAACCATAATTCTATCCGTTGAACTACGGGAGCATTTGCTGCAAAGATATACATTCAATTGTTTTATTCATGATGGATTATACAAAAAATAGATTCGTGCATTGTTAAGCTGATGGAATGGTATTGTACGGATTTACCTGATCTTGATTACCCCGGTTCTGTACAGATCGAGGGCCTGCTTTAAAATATCACCTATAGTTTCTACCGGCAGATCCAGATCTGCTTCAAAAAGCATGATCTTCATACGCGAGCGTTTTTCGATGATGAGCTTAGGGTGATCAAATCTTTGCCCTTCAACAATACCGATGTAGGGTTGATGATATTTTTTGTGCACCCACAGATAGCAGAACATTTTGCCCTTGTAGCAGAAAAAGGGCATCCCATATTTCCATTCGGCCGATATGTTCTTGTCTTGTTTCAGGATGATATCTTTAAGTGCCAGTAAACAACCCCTGATGGGTTCGTCCTTTTGCAGGTAAAAATTATCCAGCTGAGTTAAGGCCATTACTTTTTCTTAACCAGTTTTGAGGCGATAAACGCAAACAGACCCTGCACCAATCCCGATGCTATGCCAATTACAACACCTATAACAGCCAGGGCCACCTGTGGTGGGATGTGGTATGGGTTGCCATTATACATGGCAGCTTCCTGCGCATGACCGGCTTCATAGCTTTTATAGAAAATAGCATGCGCGGCGATGATCCATACACAGTTCACGAGGCTAAGGCAAAAGCCATTAGTAAAATACATTTGTGTACAGTTTTTGGCGATAAGGTAAGCGCAGATAATAAAAATAACCGGCCAGAGAGCTCCCTCAACATTACTCGGAATAAAAAATGCAGTCGCCAGGCCCATGGCCAGGCCAAACATCGAAAGTTTAAAGATCAGGTTCCAGTTCATGTGGTTTCAGGTTTAGTATTCTGCTGTTATAAAGCTATCTAAAACAAAAGCAGAAAACAAATGATCATGAAAACCTAAACTCGTGAAGGCACAATCCCAAATACCTTTTTGAAAGTGTATGAAAAGTGCGAGAGATTCTCAAAACCAACATCAAGATATACCTCTGATGGTTTCTGACCCTTTTCCCTGATGAGGTAATAGGCTTCATTCAATCGCTTTTGTTGCAACCATTGTCCTGGTGCCATGCGAAATACTTTTTCAAAGTCGCGCTTAAAGCTGGCCAGACTGCGACCTGTGAGTTTGGCAAACTGGGCAGCAGGTACATTGAACATGTAATTCTGGTTCATGTAAGCTTCCAGGTCTATCTTATAAGGCTCCGTAAAATCAAAAAGGAAATCGTAAAAATCCGGATTGAAATTCAGGAGCAATTCAACCGCTTCTTTGGTTTTTAGCTCGGCCATGTTATCTGTGGCTCTTTCCGGATGATCAAAATAGGGCATCAAAGAATCAAAATAGCCTTTAATGAAGGGATCTGGCTGTAGGAGGTGAATGGATTCGCCGCTGTAAGGTTTGGCGGGCGCAAGTTTATGCGCGGCACTGTATCTGCGTAAAAATGCCTGATCTAAAAAAATATTGATCGATTTAAATTCTCCATCCAACCCAGGAATTTTTTCTGTTTTTACCAATTGATTCCGGCGGACAAGCCCTACAGTGCCGGCGCTGAATATGCGCGTGCCTTCGTTGGTTTTCTGGTGCGTTTCGCCCGATATGATGTACCCGAAAGCATGCTCGGGTACAAATGATTCGTTGCTGCGTTGTTTTTTATCAACGCAGGAGTACATCAGGTTGTTAAACAATACGTGGCTTTTATTTTCCATGGTCAATTTAAATATACAACTACTTCAGCTGAGCCAGTAGTATTTTATCAAATGTACGGTCGGATAGTATTTTGCGCATGAATAATATCAGGCCAGCCATATAGCCGCCATGATAACGGGTTTTAGGCTGTTTGGCGGCTATAGCTTTCCTCACCAGGTCAACAATAACTATCGGCTCAGCATTTTTTTCGCTAATTTTTATTACGCTATCGGAAAATTTTTGGGCTAAAGGACTATAGGGTGTATTTCCCGAAATTTTAAGCAGATTATCCATCGCGATGCTTCCCCATTCAGATTTTACGCCGCCAGGTTCAATTACCACCACGTCAATACCAAACCGCTTTACTTCATTGCGCAGGCTATCGCTCAGGGCCTCGAGCGCGAATTTGCTGGCATGATACCACCCACCAAGTGCCATAGCAAACTTACCACCAACAGATGATATATTAATGATTGTACCAGAGCCCTGTTTACGCATGTGCGGTAATACCAATTGGGTTAAATGTGCTGCGCCAAAAACATTTACTTCCATTTGGTAACGTGCATCGGCAATGGGTACATCCTCAATAGCTCCATATGAACCAAATCCGGCATTATTGATCAATACGTCAATACCGCCTTCGGCTTTTACTATAGTTTCAACACCGGCAATCATAGAAACTTCGTCAGTTACATCCATGGCCAATACCCTTACGCCAAACTGTTTAAGGTCGGCCATTTTCTCCACACGACGGGCTGCGCCATATACGATATGACCATCCTGTGCCAGGTGCCTGGCCATTTCTTTACCCATACCGGCAGATGCACCGGTTATTAATATGATCTTTTTCATTTTTCTTTGCTCTGTTAATTACAAAACAAAGATGGGTGTAAAAGCAGGGGCGCAGGTTTGCTGAGTAGCTCAACTTTACTTTGGTGTGAAGCTCAAAAAAGAGGCAAGAGCAAAGAAGTTTGATGTAAGGACCTGGATATTCAATAGATTATTTGTTCCCGGGGATATGACGTATTGCAGAAGCTGTATATAAAAACGGCCTGTCAGTCTGAGCTTGTCGAAGACTCGCGCGCAGAGGCCTGCCCACCATGGTTCGACGGGGCTCACCATGACACCCTGTTTTATCCTTAAGGATATTATTTTTCCTGTAGAGTTTCGTGGAATTTATCTCTCAGGGTGACAAATTATATAGTTGATCGGCTAAAAATCGCAATCGGCATGTTCTACGTCATTGCCGGCTTTAAGGAAACAAGTTTTGATGGTATCCGTTATATCGGAAAGATTGAAGGGTTTGGCTATAAAAGCATCGGAACCATAGTTTCCTAAGGACTCCAGTACCCTGGGATAGGCCGACACCATGATCACGGGTATATGGCATGTTTCGGATGTGGTTTTAAGCAGGTGGCAAAGTTCACCACCGTTTATTCCGAATAATATATAGTCCAGGATAACCATGTCGGCATTGAAACTGATAGCTGCCTTGCATATGTCATCGGTAAAGTTAATTCCCTGAACTTCGTAGCCCTCCATCTCGAGCGCTTCTTTCATCACGTCAAGTACATCCTCGCTATCATCAAGGATTAAGATTTTTTTAGGCATATTATTAAATTGGTACTCTTTATAACGTTGAGTTAACAACTTTTGTTTTTAGCCCTCAAATTATTGCTGTAATAATTAGGTTACAAGCTGGTTTTAAGCTGCGTGATGATAGCATCTACTGTTTTTAATATCTTATCCAGGCTGGCAGGGGTATTGGTTACCTTAGCTATCATGATGCCCCCTTCGATCAGGGCGATAATGGACAGGGCAGTTTGGGCAATGTCGATGCCTGGTTTAAATTCTCCCGCGGCTATACCTCCCTGTATCAGATCTTCAATTCTTTTCTTCCAGTTAATAACCACTTGGGCAGCTTTTTCCTTTAGCACCGGATTGGTATCGTCGGCATCAACAGCCGTATTTAAGATAGGGCAACCCCCTTCCGGGAAACTGATGGCGTTAAATCTATGGTAAACCTGGGCATATACCATCAACTTATCATGATAGGTAGATGCCTGATCAATAAGCTGCCTGGTTTGCTTGCGTACTTTTGCGGTGTTATACTCAAATGCAGCTACGGCAACTTCTTCTTTGTTTTTAAAATTACCGTATATACTACCCTTGGTAAGCCCCGTTGCTTCGGTAAGGTCCGATAACGAAGTACCCGCATATCCTTTTTTATTAAAGATACCCGCAGTTTTTTCTACAATAAACTGGCGTGTTCTTGCAGCTTTTGATAATTCCGTTTCCATTACACAAATGTACCAATTGGTATTTTAATATTATAATTTGATGAATGATGATGAGGTAAAGGGGGCTTTATTAAGGTTTGTAAAGAGGAACGAAGCAGAAGATCCGCCTCGTTCCCCGTAAAAATGACTCGCGTTTTTAGTTTTATGAATTAACTGGCCCGGCCATGTAATACTTTTAATGCTTCGGCAGGTGATGACAGGTATAGTTGGTAAAATTGCTCGGTACCGGCTACCCTGATCTCATAGTTGTCGGTTTCCAGCCCGGCTAAAAACTCATCAGCAACCTGCGATGGTTTGATGCCCAGATGACCGTTAATTTCTGTAGAGAATTCCGTATCAACTAATGGCGGCATCAATTCAAACACCTTAACGCTTGTGTCTTCTAATGCAACCCTTAAGGCCTGGGTATAAGAGTGCAACGCGGCTTTACTGGCAGAATAAGTAGCGGTTACCTTACCTGGTAAAAAAGCTACTATTGATGATACGTTTACGATAGCTGCCTCTGCTTGTTTTTTAAGTAATGGCAATAATTTTTCGTTAAGCCTGATAACAGACAAGTAGTTGGTATGCATTTCAACACTTGCTCTTTCAAAAGTATCTGTATTGTTAAGCAGATCACTTAAACCTGCCGCGGCACCTGCATTATTGATCACGATATTAAGCTTTGGAAAGTCGCTGAATAATTTGGCAACAAGCGATTCCACATCGGCAGCGTCTGATATATCAGCGCTGATAGCGGTAACATTTTGTAATTGGGCGGCAGCTTTTTGCAAACGCTCGGGGTTACGGCCAATAATAATAACGTGATTGTTTTTGGCTGATAGTTGTTTGGCTACTTCAAAGCCTATACCAGCGCTTCCGCCGGTTATGAGTACAGTGTTCTGTGAGGTTTTCATTTTGTTTTAATGTTGATGATTAATTTCAACAAGACAAAAATATACCAATTGGTATATTTTTACAATAGGCAAAACTCATCCTTGTGTCATCATTGTAAATGACACTGGTTTTAAGCTAAATAAGGCCTATAAAAATTCGTACCCCACAGAAATGCTGAGTACTTTGTTTTTAGCGGTTGCGCCCGAACGATAAAGGTTGGTGAAGCCAAAGCCATAACCCACATTGAATGATATGTTATTTTTAAGACGGAGGCCTAATAAGGTATTGATTCCATAATCCGGGTTTCTATAGCCACTTTTATCAAACCGGACATCTCCCTGTATTTCGCCCCCCTGGGTATTTTGCCCGGAGCTTATATAATAGTTTGATCGGTAACGGCCCGAAAGACCAAATGCAGCGTACGGCCCTCCGCCAACGAATATTTTACCCACACTCACCGGAATATTATACAGGATGTTTACCGGTATCTCCAGGTAGTTTAAGGTGGTTTTTTGATAATAACTTTGAGAACTGGAGGCTGTTGTTGCCTGGTATTTATTTTCGGCTCCTTTTTCTGTATAGAATACTCCGGGTTCTATCGAAAACCGACCAGCAGGTATTTCGGCAAATAACCCGGCATGGAATCTTGAAATATATGACGAATTACCTTTTACGGCAGTGCCATTATTCAAGAAGTTGATCTCGGAAAGCCTTGATTCATTTAATCCGGCCCTGATCCCTAAGTGAAATGATTGGGCAAAGGAGGTACTTATAAAACCTGATAAAAGTAATAGCAGCAGGAGTTTTTTCATGGTACGGTTAGGTTAATAATGGATAAATATATTGCAAAGATTAAACCTATACAATAATTTATACCAATATAAAAACCGACAAACTCCTTGGCCCATGCGCGCCAATCACTAATGATTGCTCAATATCTGCTGTTTTTGATGGCCCGGAAATGAACGCGCCATAACTATAATCCGCATTACCTATTTGAGCATAGGCTTGCGCCATGGTAGGTACAAGAGCATCTTTACTGATCACCACAGCCAGGTGCTGGCTAATGAAGGGCAGCACCCGTATATTCATCTGGCTTTCTGTAAGCCATAGTGCTCCATTTTCGGCAACACCCAGGTTTGATTGTAATATGGTTAACTCTGCATCGGCAAAACTGTGTGACGATTCCTCCAGTACATTGCCTGCATAAGTATATTCACCCAGCTCCTGGATGCCAGATATGATCTTTACACCGGGTTTAAATTCTTTGTGTAGTATGGTTTTTATGGCTTCCAGATCTTTTACCTCATAAACAAAACTGCCCCCGGCACTGGCTACACTGGTGTATTGCTGCACGAGGTCATCTCCGGTTGCTGTTAAGGTGCTTAGTATCTCCAGATCAGGTAGCGGGGCATGGGTAAATTGATTTTTTTTAACCGCGGCTAATATTTTTTCCCTGCTCATTTCTTTTCTTCCTTTCTTTTGCTGTACCATTCACCAAATGATTCTTCCGGTGCTTTGGGCATTTCGCGGTGTTTGTACCAGGGATTTAATCTATTGTTAACCGCAAACGGAGCGTATTTAAATACCAGCCGGCCCACTTTTCCCCCTGACCTGTACAAAGCAGGAGAGGATAGGGTAAAGGCCATCGCTTTCATAGCCATGGTTTTTGCTTTGGGGCTGTAGCCTTCTTTTACAATAACCTGGCGCCATTTATAAAGCTGGTCATGGATGTCAATTTTAACGGGGCATACGTTGCTGCAGGAGCCGCAAAGGGTGGAGGCAAAGGGCAGGTCGGCATATTTTTTCATGTCGAGATTAGGGGCCAGTATGGAGCCTATAGGACCCGCAACGGCGGTATGATAACTGTGACCGCCGCTTTTACGATATACAGGGCAAGTGTTCATACAGGCCCCGCAACGGATGCATTTTAATGAATTGCGAAAATCTTCGCGTCCCAATTGTATACTCCGGCCGTTATCCACTATAACGATATGGATCTCCGTACCCTGTTGTGGTTTTTTGAAATGACTGGAATAGGTGGTAATAGGCTGACCGGTAGCGCTGCGGGTGAGCAACCTTAAAAAAACGCCTAAATGTTTCCTTTCCGGGATGATCTTTTCTATTCCCATCGATGCAATATGGATCTCGGCCAGGTGAGCGCCCATATCGGCATTGCCCTCGTTGGTACATATCACAAACTCTCCGGTTTCGGCGATGGCAAAGTTAACGCCGGTAAGCGCCGCGCGGCGTGTCAGAAATACTTCACGCAAATGCTGTCGGGCGGTTTCGGTCAGGATCTTAGGATCCGATTCGCCTTTGGCTGAGCCTAAATGCTCATGAAAAATATCGCCTATCTCTTCTTTCTTTTTATGGATGCAAGGCAGCACGATGTGACTTGGCGGTTCACCAGCCAGCTGTACAATGCGCTCGCCCAGATCGGAGTCTATGACATCAATACCTTGTTCTTTGAGATATTCATTCAGATGGCACTCTTCGGTAAGCATGGATTTACTTTTAACCATGCGGTTGATGCCCCGCTCCTGTAATAGGCGGTGTACGATTTTGTTATGTTCTTCGGCATTAGCCGCCCAATGTACTATAATACCGTTGCTGATCGCGTTAGCCTCAAATTGCTCAAGGTATTCACTCAGATTTGATAATACGTTGTTCTTGATCTGCGAGGCGGTTTCTCTTAACAATTCCCACTCCGGCAGCTTATGAGCCTGTATATCGCGCTTTTGGCGTACCCACCATAAGGTTTCGTCATGCCAGTCAACCCGTGGTTCATCCTGGTTAAAGACGCTGGCTAACTCGGAGTGGCTTTTTGTTGCTACATTACTCATGGCTGTAGTGATTTAAAATTTCGGCCACATGAATTACTTTAACATCGCTTTTTTGCCGGCGTAAAATACCTTCCATATGCATGAGGCATGAAAGATCGGCCGAGGTAATGTATTGGGCACCGTGTTCGATATGGTCGTCTACACGGTCTTTCCCCATTTTGGAGGATACTGCTTCTTCGGCTACACAAAACGTGCCGCCAAAACCGCAGCAATCATCCTGCCGGGTTAAAGGTACCAGCTCCAATCCCTGTACCATATCTAACAATTGTGCGGGTTTGCTGAAAACCGGGGCAACCAGCTCGCTCATTTGCGATATCCGCAAACCGCGCAAACCGTGACAGCTTTGGTGTAAACCCACTTTATAAGGAAAATTGGCTTTTAATTCAGTTACGTTTAATACATCAACTAAAAATTCGGTAAGCTCGTAAACACGCTTGCGAATATCAACAGCCTGTTCTTCTTTCTCGGGTGAATGTAAATGCTCTTTGATATGCAGGGTACAACTGCCCGATGGGCATACGATATAATCATATCCCGAAAAGTTATCAATAAACAAATTATTACAGCCGGTAGTAAGGTGTTCATATCCGGAATTAGCCATGGGCTGTCCGCAGCAGGTTTGATTTTTAGGATAATGCACCTCAACGCCTAATTTTTCGAGCAATTCCAACGTGGCAATAGCTGCTTTAGGATAAAATTGATCTACATAGCAGGGCACAAATAAAGCTACCTTCATTTTATAGTGTTTACTTTAATTGGTTAAAGCAATATTAGCGGTAATAAATTATAAAACTGTCATCAGGCATCTGCAAGTATCACGGTAACAGCATCGACAATTACAGCTAAGCAACGAAATTACGCTTATAGCAGGCAACTGTTATCAGCTTTTTTTGCAAATGATTAATGGTAATTAGCGTAATGGGGATAGAATGGCGCTATGCCGTTTGGTTAACCCGTATGATCAATCAGTAATATAAGGGAGCTTGATATTTTTGTAGGTGGGTTTTTGCAATTGTACTTTTAGCTTTTTGAAGCTTTCTGTGGGCCCCTGTGTAATGAACATGTTGAGTAACCAGGCGGGTACGCTACCGCCTGCATCCAAATGCAGGGTATATTCAATTTTTACATGGTCGCTGTCTATCGGTGTGATTACCCATTTACCTACTGAGTGCTCAATACGTACAATACCATCTTTACGTGGCACCATATCTGCCAAACAAGGGGCATCAACCGTAACCACTTTGGTTTTAGGGTCCTGGGTAACTTTGATATGGGCAATAAAATCGCGGTTATGCAGGGGCCAGGGTATAGATACTTCGGAATAGTAATATAGTTCTGAAGGTGATACCTGTTTGATCATGTTAACAGACTTGGTGTGATATACCCAATCTATACTACCTTTTATATCCAGTAATACAGCAACCAGCTGAGCGGCAGAGGCATTAAATTCACATTCTACCTTAATGGCTTTTATTTTGGAATCAGGCACATGCCTCGTATAAACCTTAACACCTTCTTTGTTAGTACTTAAGGCCCAGGGCTCTTCGGCACGGGCTATGTTGATCAACGAAAATGCAAGCAGCAGCAGTAGTAAAGTGACTTTTTTGTACATGATATAGAGCCGATATAATGTAACAAAAGTATATACAAAACAAGCCGGTTGGTGAACCGGCTTGTCAGTAAAAGGTCATTTGGTGTTAAGTAAATGTAAATATGAAATATCTATGGCAATTGAAGTGACAATTATTTCACCTCAAAAACATAACTTCCTGCAACCGCCTGGTAAGGTCTTGAACCATTGATCAGTTTGCCGCCCAGGTAAGTTTTACCGGTTGGCAGGGTTATGGTAGCGGTTGAATTGGCCGGTACAGTAACCCTGTAAGTTATACCATGATCTGTACGTTGCCATGAGGATATTATTTTGCCGTACGGGCCATCATGAGTAGCGGTAAATTCATTAAGTCCGGCTACAAAGTGGGGTTGTAACAGGATGTTTTTAAAACCAGGGTGATCCTGATCTGTATGGATCCCCGCTATACCTTTGTATAACCAGGCGCCTATCTCCCCAAACATGATATGATTTAGCGAGATATCAGATTTGGCATCGATCTTCCAGTTTTCATACAGTGTAGTGGCCCCATTCACCATCCACCAACCCCAGGAAGGAAAAGTTTCCTGCGATGCTATTTTATAAGCCACATCGGGATAGCCATTATCGCTCAAGGCACTTAAAATGGCTTTGGCTCCCAGGATTCCCACATCCAGGTGGTAATTATCGGCGGCTACACGCTGTGCCAGGTTAGCGGCTACTTTGCTTTTCAGATTTTGCGGTACCACATCCCAGTAAAGCGGTACACTTAGTTCGGTTTGCAGACCTTTGCCATATATGCCGGTTTCGGTGTTCAGGTATTTGGCGTTGATGGCATTTTTGATCTTATTGGCCAGTGCCGAGTATTTTACAAAATCGGCTTGTTTGCCTAATATTTTTGCGGCTTTAGCCAGGATACTGGCATCGGCATAATAATAGACTGATGAAGTCAACTCAACCGGCGATACGGACTTCACCGGTACCCAATCGCCCAGGCCCCAGGTGGTTAGTCCCGTTGGATAGAGTTCATCAATATGATTTACGTACTTTTCAATACTGGTATAACTATCTGCCAGTAGTTTGCTATCGCCATAAAACAAATAAATGTTCCAGGGGATAATAGCGATGGTGCTTGTCCAGTCGGGGCCGTTACCCCATTCGTAACCCCAGCCACCGGTTGGGATGATGGATGGTAGCACACCATTAGGCTGCTGTTCGTCGCGATGGTCGGCCAGCCATTTTTCGTAAATGGTAATGGCATCAAAATTATACAGCCCGGTTTCGCTAGCGATGTGAGCGTCGCCCGTCCATCCGTTTTTTTCGCGTTGCGGACAATCGGTAGGATAACCAAACAAGTTGCTGAGGTAGGAGTTATTGGTAGCGCTCCAGATCTGGTTGATAGTTTTGTTTGACGATGTTACCGTACCTATGGGGGCCACATCGCTGTGCATAAAATAAGCTTTCAGGCTTTCTTTAGTTAGCTCTATAGGTTTGCTGCTGCTTACTTCTACATACTGGAAACCCTTATAGTTAAACTTAGGCATAAAGGTTTCTTCGCCTTTGCCGCTCAAAATAAAAATGTCGGTCTGGAAAGGGTCTTTATCATCCGTAGGGCGGTAGTGCAGGTCGATATTGGATTGGTCTACATGACCATTCTTGTTGAGCCGTTCGGCATGTTTTAAGCGGATCACGGTGCCAGAATCGCCTTTAATAGTGATCTTACTCACGCCGGATATATTCCTGCCGATATCAAATACCCACAGGTTATTATCAATTTTGGTGATACTTTTGGCAGCTATTTCTTCTACATTGCGGATAGGCTGTAGGCTTTGCGCCACAATGTTTTGCGATGGGGCCGAACGGTTGATCACATGTTTCCAGGCGGTATCTATAAAATTGGGCGTATTCCAACCCGGTTGTTCTTTGCGGGCATCGTAGTGTTCGGCAGTGTAAATGCTGTTAAAAACGATAGGACTTAGTGACGTTTTCCATTGTGTGTTGGACGACACGGTTTCGACAGAACCATCGGTATAAGTAATCCGCAGATCCATACAAAAGGTTGGGCGACCGCGCCAGGGCGCCTGGTGAAAGTACCACACGGCGGTACTCTGGTGATTATACCAGCCATTGCCCAGCAATACCCCAATGGCGTTTTTGCCGTTTTGCAGCTGCGCGGTAACATCGTAAGCTACATACAGGGTGCGCCTGTCAAACCGGGTGTACATCGGGTCGAGACGGTGATTGCCGATCTTTTGCCCGTTGATATATAATTCGTAAAGGCCAGCTACCGCGATATAAGCCCTTGCCGAGCGGACCTGCCGGGCTACCTTAAAGGTATGCCTAAAGTAGGGGGCGGGATTTACAGCGATACCTTTATTGTCACTTATCCAGGAGCCTTTCCAGTTACGCATATCCATCATCCCGGTTTCAAAACTGGCTATGGCAGATGGTACGAGTTTTTTACCTGCCTGACCCCATAGTTGTACCCGCCAGTAGTATTTGGTAAATGGTTGTAGCGGCTTGCCCTGGTAATTAACCAGGTTTGCTGAGGACGCCACCTGCCTGGTTTGCCAGCTATCGCCTTTCCCATTGATAACGCTCATGGAATCGGTGCCAACAATAAGCTGATAAGCAGTTTGGGCCGCGCCTTGTCTTTCATCGGCCATTAACCAACTTAAACGAGGGTGCCGGGAATCGATACCAATGGGATTAACGAGGTGTTCGGATTGTAAGCCCGCTGCTTTGCCGGGTGTGCCGGCGAAGCTTGTGTTAGCGATGAGAAAATTAAATAATAAAGCGATGTAAAGCGTGCGCCTACATAGAAATGGTTTCATATAATGCAATAAAGCGGTTTATAAAGGTAAGCAAGATAATTCAAGGGTCTTACAGCAATGTTAAGCTGATATTTTTGCTTGCGCAACCCTAACTGTCCTGAGGGGTTTGGGTAGGTATAAGGTGAAGACTCAGCCCGTCTGCGCTTCGCTGAAAAGAGGGTGACCTACTTGAATTAAAAACGCGTCATTGCGAGGTACGAAGCAATCTCTATGCTATACAGGGCGACCCTGCTAATTGGGGATTGCTTCGTACCTCGCAATGACGCGCGGGGAAAAACTTTCCAGGGGCCCCCGGCCGAGGTATCACCGCTAAGACCGCCATTAATTACATGATAAGGCAATTTATCTGCGTCTATTGTGTGCTGTACCAATGCCGGGGGCGATTCTGTTTTGGTATTTTTTGGCCATAACCTGCCGTAAGGCTATCGCCAAAAAAAGAATATGCTGCATAATAATGCTGCAACGGTTATTTTAGAACCTGTTGTTATCTCTGAAGTTTTGAGCGCGAACAGCTATTTGATCTAAAGTGAGTTCGCCGTATCTTTTTGCACGATCCATCCATTCAGGCCCGTTTTCGGTCAGGTCGTCAATGATCGACTTGCCATTTGGTCCCTTTTTGGTCACATAGTTTATGCCGTAAGCAACTGCTGCACCAACGACAAGAAGTTTTAGTAAGCCCATAATTTATTTTTTTATTGTTTGTATGACAATGATGATGCCAGTTTGTTACATATACGGGTTAAGAGTCAAGATGTTAGAATCAGGAATCAGGAAATAGTTTAATTACCCGATCAGGGAAAACGCCTCTGAATTTATTTTGAGCGGTTTTGCCCACTCAGGGTCTCTCGCAGAGGACCCTTAGTTATAGACTGGTCTTGGGCAACCTCCGGGTCTCCTGAAAGGGACCCGGAGGGGACAAAATGTTTTATTTATGGTTTACACTGTAAACCCACTTTATGATGAGTTTTTTATTTAATTATTTGATTATGAATTAATTATATAAGTGTAAACCATAAAAGTGTAAACCATGTAAACCCACTTTTTATGTACTAATTTAAACAAATGATTTTCCCGTTTTTTCTTGACCCCTGATTCTACTATCTTGACTCTAAATTTTAATTACTTTTACGGCTAAAGTATACCGGTATATGTTTTTTATCCTGTCAAAAATATTGGCGTTCTTGCTTTTTCCGCTATCATACGTGTTCGTTTTACTGCTGATGGCATTTTTTGCAAAAAATGTAAACCGTAAACGCCAATACCTGTTATGGGGCATTGGGCTGCTTTACTTTTTTTCTAATTCATTTCTGATCAATCGCCTGGCCAGGGCCTGGGATGTAGCGCCTGCTCAACTGGAAAAAAACAAAACATACAGTGCGGCTATTGTATTAGGCGGTTTCGCGTCAGATGATAGTGATGGTCACGGCATGTTTGGCCCATCTGCAGACAGGTTTATACAAGGGGTTTTGTTGCAAAAGACCGGCAGGGTAAAATATATTTTAATTTCAGGAGGTAACGGTAATTTAAACCCGACCGCTTTTAGGGAAGGGGCCTGGGCCAAATACCAACTGAAAGCTGCGCAGGTGCCGGATAGCTGCATACTGATAGAGGATCAGTCGCGCAATACTTTGGAAAACGCGTCTTTAACCAAAGCCTTGCTTCAAAAACACGGACAGCGTGGGCCATATTTATTGGTAACCTCCGCTTTTCATATGCGCCGGTCGGCAAGGATCTTTAAAAAAATGGGTGTTGATGTAATACCATACCCTTGTAATTATATTGCCGGAACCGGCGACTTTGGCATAGGTGAGTTAGTGCCCAGTGCCGATGCGCTGAATAAATGGAGCACTTATATAAAAGAAATAATTGGTCTTGTCGTTAACTATATCTCAGGGCGCGGTTAATACGCTATAGTTTTCTGCGATTAAAATTTATACAAATAATACTATGGGGATATTGTTGGTTGAGGATGAACCTAACGTGGTATCGGTAATAAAACGCGGGCTTGCAGAATTTGGCTACGAAGTGAGTGTAGCGGCTAATGGAGCAACTGGTCTGCAAATGGCGCTTGATCATGATTTTGACCTGGTGATACTGGATGTAATGCTACCCGTAATGGATGGTATACAAGTGTGTAAACTTATCAGGCAGCACAAGCAAACGATGCCTGTTATTATGCTTACCGCGCTTGACTCTACCGAAAACATCGTGAACGGCCTGGATAGCGGTGCCGATGATTACCTGGTAAAACCCTTTAAAATTGCCGAACTGGCTGCCCGCCTGCGTACCCTGTTGCGCCGTAAAAGCGGGGAGCAACAGCCTAAAAATAATACCTTTACAATTAACGATCTGGAGCTTAATGCCGAATCAAAAATAGCTTACCGTAATCAGGACCCCTTAAAACTTACAGCTACAGAGTACCGTTTGCTGGAGTATTTTGTGAAGAATCAGAAAAAAGTATTGTCACGGATCCAGATACTGGAAAGTGTGTGGGATATTGATTTTAACATGGGGACTAACGTGGTTGATGTGTATGTAAACTATCTGCGTAAAAAGCTGGAAAGGGGTGGTGGTACAAAGCTCATTCATACGGTTTTTGGTATGGGATATATTATGAAAGAGGAAGCGCCCGATGAAAATACAAAGTAAAATAACCCTGCTGTTCCTGTTACTTTCTGGTGTAATATTGTTATTGCTCAATATCACTATCTTTTACCTGGTATACCGGTTTGGCTTCGACGATTTTTTTAAACGGTTGGAGGCCCGCGTAAATATATCTGCGCAGGTGCACCTGTTCCCTGGTGCCAAAAGCCGGGCCTACCAGGAAGTAAGGAACCGCTATTTGGAGAAGCTGGAATCGGAAAAAGAATATTTTTTTAATACCGATACGGTCAATAAAATTAATATAACCGGCGGCGTAAATGTTAAAGGCAGCTTTATTAAAAGCATCCTAAAAGATAGTACTGCACGTTATAAGATGGATAACATTTTTTATGCAGGCAGAGTATTTACGAAGGATAATAGTAAATACATTGTTATCGTTTCGGCGTCGGATCCGTCGGGTTTCCAGGAGTTGAAGGATCTGCAGAGGATATTGATCTACGGCTTTCTGGCAGCTATGATATTGGTTTATTTTGTAGGTAAAATATTCTCCTTTTATACCTTTCAACCTATACGGCGTATCATTAATAATGTTAAAAATATAACCGCCAATAACCTGCATTTCAGGCTGGATGAGCTCAGCGGCAAGGATGAGGTAGCCGAACTATCCTATACTTTCAATGATATGCTTAACCGCCTGGAAACAGCTTTTGAAACACAGAATAACTTTGTAAGCAATGCCTCGCACGAGCTGCGTACACCCTTAACCATCATTAGCACTGAAGCCGAGCTGGCGCTGAGCAAAACTGATGCAAACTCCGAGCAGCGCGAGGTATTTGGCACCATTTATTCGGAAGCTGAGAAGCTGGGCCAGATACTAAATAGTTTATTAACCCTTGCCCAATCGGGTTTTGACGGTAAAAAACAGCGCTGGGAAAGCATCCGGATAGATGAGCTCCTGATGACAGCTTCCGAATCCATTAAAAAAATCAATACCGACAGTAATATCCAGATCGATCTGGAAGATATGCCAACCGACGAACGCCTGCTTTATGTAAGCGGTAACAGTAATTTACTGCGCCTGGCTATTACCAACATCATCAGCAACGCCTGCAAATATTCGGACAACCGTTTGGTAAAAATAAGGCTGCTGGCCGAAAACAATAAAGTGATCATCTCCATCACCGACCAGGGCATCGGTATCCCTGAAAGCGAACTGCAACACATTTTTGAACCTTTTTTCAGGGCTTCCAATACGCACAGTTATGAAGGACATGGCGTAGGCCTGCCTTTAACACTCAATATTATACGCTTGCACAGGGGGAGCATAGGGATCCGCTCAGATGTTGGTAAAGGAACCGAGATCAAGGTTTTTTTGCCTGTGGATGCATTGGCGTAAAACTCTAATCAAATTCTAATAACTTTCTTAGATCATCTTAATTATTGGGGGCTACACTTGTATCAAACAAAATTGTACAAGTTAAACCATTAATAATTACGACTATGAAAACGCTGTTCATCCCCACCGATTTTACCTACCAATCGCTTCAAAGTATCCCGAACATAGCCCAGCAATACTATCCGCAAAAAGTGGATATCAGGCTGGTGCACATGCTAAAAATTACCGACAATATAGGCGAACTGCTGATGCTTTCGCGCCGTTCGACAGAGTTCAGGCAGATCCCGGATAATTTTTATATCCGCTGCCGCGACATGGAGAAAGATTTCAGCCACCTGATCAACCGTATCCACATCGATATTTTTTATGGAAGTACCGTAGCTGTTTTTAATAACTACCTGGATGCCCATGAGGTAGATGCCATTGTGCCGCCGCATGATAATTATAAATTGCTTTTCAAAAATAGCATCGACCCCGAAGTGCTGATTGAAAAATGCGGGAAACGGGTACTTACCGTAGCCGAAACACCCGGCATTATGGCCGATATGGTTACCGAGGAGCCGGAATTAATTGAACAACAGTAATTAACCCCTTAATTATTAAAACATCATGCTGCTAAAAGAAAACATCCCGGTTACTTATGTATTCGGTAAAATAAAAAAAGAACTCATCCTGGTGGCCATTTATTCGTCGGCTATTTATTTGATGCACCAGTACTATAATTTTAAAGAGGTATCTATCCCCTTAACGGTGCCTACTATATTAGGTACTATCATATCCCTGCTGTTGGCTTTCCGGTCAAACCAAGCGTATGACCGCTGGTGGGAAGCCCGTATTTTATGGGGAGCTATCGTAAATGATTGCCGCACTTTTACCCGTCAGGTACTCACCTTTGTCGATAGTAGTTACGATGGCGAAGAAAAATGGGCCCTCAAAGAGCGGATAGTAAAACGGCAGATAGCCTGGTGCTACAGCCTGAGCCGCCACTTGCGCAAACAGGATGCTAAACAGCACCTGGAAGCCTTTTTGAGCGATGACGATATCAGGAATATTCGTGATATGGATCATGTGCCGCTGGCGCTGAATGAATTACAAGGCCATGACCTGCGCACCCTGTACAAATTAGGCTGGATTAACGAATACCAGCAGGTAACTATGGATGGTACCCTGACCGGTTTTACCAACTCTATGGGTGGTTGTGAGCGTATCAAAAATACGGTGTTCCCGGCTACTTATAGTGTGTATATACATTGGCTGGTACTGTTTTTTGTACTGCTGCTGCCTTTTAGCCTGATGGAATTTTTTGGCATATTGCAGGTGCCCCTGGTAATTGCGCTTTCGTCGGCATTTTTCCTGATCGAGAAAATGGCTATCCACTTGCAGGACCCTTTTGAGAACATGCCGACCGATACACCAACCACCGCCATCAGCCGGAAAATTGAGCAGGACCTGAAACAAATGCTAAAAGACGAAATGCCCCAGGTGACGGACATGGTGACCAACAACCAACAACAAAAACAGGCAGTGTTCTATATTTTATAATACCGGTTTGAAAAATAATAAGTAGTTAATAGTTAATTGATTGCTACTGAACGGTTGGTTTTTGGCTCTCCTGTTGCCTTAACCAAACAGCCCGGCGTCCTTGAAAAAAGGGCCGGGCTGTCGTTTGATATAAATATACGAAAAATTACGGAGAGGGTCAATATTTACCCTTGTTTCCTTTTGCTTGTCAGATATCTGCGTACCGGGATATCATAGATCACCATTACCAGGTAAGCTATTCCAACCAGCAGGATCGCCGATATCGAAATAATAAGCCCCAATTGACCCGGGCCGGGTTTGTGGGCGGCGTAGTAGTTGCCAAACATCCACATGACCGCGTAATGGGTCATGTACAGCGGGTATGATATTTTTCCGGAGAATACGCAAAGTTTCTTTATGCCTTGCGTTAGCACGGCTCCGGCACCTAAGGCTATCAGTAGCGGGAAGTAAAAGATCACCACCAGCGTTTCGCTAAGCCAGTTCCATTTATTGGAGAAAGGCATCAGGAAGGTTAAAGCCAGCAGCACTGCCAGGCCTAAAAAGCCCAGCTTGTTTTTGATGATCCAATTGAAGCGGTATACCAGCAAACCGGCTAAAAACGAATAACTGATGCGGGCGCCGCCGTCCCAAAAGTTGCCCTTACCCCAGCCACCCATCAGGTTGCCGGAGTGCTGCGCCACAAAACAAATACCCAGTGTCGCCAATATAGTGAGCACAAGCAGCACACGCTTATGAACACGGCAAAGCACAAGAGCATAAACAATATTGGCTATATACTCCCAAAACAGCGACCATGCGGGCGCGTTAAAACCGAACTGGTTAAAATAGCGGTCTGACATTACCGGGAAGGGAATAAGCAGTACAGACATTAAAAATAGCAGTATCAGTCTGCCCGCGCTGTACAGCTCAGGGTGACCGCCAAAGGGATCAAAAAGGAAAGCTAACAGGCCCAGCACCGAACCGAAAATAACCAGGGGATGCAGCCTGATGACCCTTGATTTAAAAAACTCCATGATCCCCATTTTGCCAATACGGTCATCATAAGCATACCCGATCACAAAGCCCGACAGGCAAAAGAAAAAGTCGACCGCCAGGAAACCATGCCCGATAAAGTTTTGACTGTAATCGGAATAAGCTATTTCCATAAAATGGAAGATCACCACGGCGAAAGCTGCTACTCCCCGCAGTCCGTCCAGAATTTCAAAGTGTTGTTTGGTTTTTAGTACCTCAGGATTAAGTTTGTGTTCGGTCATTGATGTTTTGTTTATTAGGTAAAAGCAGGTGCGCCGGGGTTATGCGCAAAAGTTCAAGAATACCGAATAATAACGATTTAGCCAACAAAAATTTAAATTGAATAGGATCGCATGCAGAATGCTCTGCGGAGAATTTAGGCTAAAGCCATTTTGTGTACTTGAATTTAAACCGTTGGCTGAAGCTGGAAGAAGAATTTAAAAAGCGGACGTCATGCCGAATTTATTTCGGCATCCCACTCGCAGGTAAGCACGGGATAAGTCTGCAACAGGCAAATCGCAGATCTGGCAAGAGTGAATATCCTGTGGGATGCCGAAATAAATTCGGCATGACAAGATGCATTTTTTTAAACGCGATTTCCAAAACCAATTTGCTCATTCTACACATAATCTCCCTTTATTTAATTACTTTGGTGGTTTCGGAATTTTTAACGCGTTACGTTTTTTTAAGATGACCTATTGTCTGGGAATTAAAGTTAAAGAGGGGTTGCTGGCTATTGCCGATACCCGCATTACTACAGGAACCGATACTACTGTAAAAAAGAAGATCACGATAGCACAAAAAGATCATTTTTCGCTTTTTATCATGACCAGCGGTTTGCGCTCGGTTCGGGATAAGGCCATTACTTACTTTACCGAACAGCTGGAAACCAGGGAGTTTAACAAGCTGTACAAAGCTGTAAATGCCTTTGGTGAAAAGGTGAAGCTGGCGGCCGTGGAAGACAAGGCGGCGTTGGAGCAGGCGGGTTTTAAGTTTGATCTGAATACCATTATTGGCGGACAGCTTCAGGATGATGATGAACACAAGTTGTTTTTGCTTTATCCCGAAGGTAACTGGGTGGAGCTGGGCGAGGGTTCGCCCTACGTGGTTATCGGCAACGCGGCGCATGGCAAGGCTATTTTAAACCGTACGCTTACCGAAAATTCGAGCCTGAAACTGGCTCTTAAGACTGGTTTTCTGTCGTTTGATTCAACCCGGGTAAGTGCCAATAACGTGGATTTTCCGATTGATGTGGTACTTTATAAGAAAGACAGCTTTGAGGTGGTGGAGCAGCGGTATGAGAAAAAGGACCTGGAATTTATATCGGCACAATGGGCCGAAGAGCTGAAGAACGCCCTTAACCATGTTTCGGAAGCCTGGATGGATCCGGCATTTGAAAAACTAAACGAAATTACAGCTAAGAGTTGATGAAAAGATTTTTAGAACAAGGATTTCTGAAGTAATATCATTAACTTAAGCAAACACCGTAGGTGTTAAAGGTCGGTAGTAGAAGATTGAAAGAGGGTATCCCGCGTACCGTTAGGTACGCTACATCTTCCTCTGATATACAACGCGGTGGTATCGTACCTGACGGCACGGGACTTTTGTTCCATTGTTTGCTACCGACCTTTGACCCCGATGGGGCCAGCTTCTTAAGTTAATGGCACCGGAGCAAGAAAAAAGTCACTAAATCAATAATTCAATAATTATGAAGTTCAATGTGTTTACCCAAATGGAGTATGTGGTACAGTCGCCCGGCACATTGATATTAAATATACATGCCCTGCGCACGCCTCACCAGGCCGTGCTGAACGAAGAATTTACCGTTGAACCCTATATTAAGGTAGAGGAGCTAGTATCAACACAGGCCGAAAACCGGCTGATCCGTTTTGAAGTGGCAGAACCGGGAACCATTAAAGTTACCTATAATGCTCTGGTTGATAATTACTACGAGGTAATTGATTATAGTCGGCAGGAAGAAACCTTGGTTGCCCAGCTAGATGTAAGCGTGCTGCCTTATCTGAACCCGAGCCGGTATTGCCAGTCGGACAAGTTATACCGCCTGGCGCATAACCTGTTTGGGCATATCGATAATCCGTTTGAGCAGGTGGTAACCCTTACCGACTGGATCCATAACAATGTGCAATACCTGAGCGGTTATAGCAATGCGCAAACATCAGCCTTTGATACCGTGACCGAGCAGGTAGGGGTATGCCGGGACTTTGCCCACCTGGGCATAGCCCTGTGCCGGGCGCTTACCATACCGGCGCGCTATTTTACTGGCTATGCTTATCACCTTAAACCTGCCGATTTTCATGCCTGCTTTGAGGCCTACCTGGGTGGCAACTGGGTGCTTTTTGATGCTACCAAACTGGTGCCGCTCAACGGCCTGATCAAAATAGCCACCGGCAGGGATGCTGCCGATACCGCCATAGCCAATATTTTTGGAGATGTAACTTTTACCACCATGCAGGTAAGTTGCGAACTGGCTGAGGCCGAAAACTTTGAACCGTTTTATTATGAAACGGGTGGTTTTAAAGGGCTGATGTACTTATAAGCATAGCTATTCCGGTCCTATTTTTTAGGCCAGACCCTGCGCATCCGCTTAGTCTGTTAATCCAAAGTTAAATTTTGGTAAATTTAATTAAGGGAGATCAAAAACAATTGTCCCGCTTATTTTCTTCTGAGTTATAGTTTATACAACTCTTTGACATCAACAAGATGCTGATATATCAGTCCTGATAACGATTTGTGGATACGGGCGGAGGGATACATCATCGTCATAACCTGTTTTTAGATGATGCATACCCATACCTGTTTCACTCACTTAAGGCCGCTGCTACTGCTTTATATCTTCATTATAAGTACCGGTGTGCTTTTTGCACAGGTGCCTTTTCACAGGCTTCCTGTTGTTCGGCATTCGGCACAGGATAGCTTTAAGGATACACTGATCAAGAAAAAATTTGGCCGTGCTGTAGGCGAACTCCTGATAGCTGAACTGACGCCCTGGATCTTTGACCGCTACGTGGCCCAAAAAGACTACGCCCGGATCTCCTGGAAAACGGTTGGTCATAACCTGAATCCCGGCAGCTGGACCTGGGATAATGATCCTTTTCAAACCAATCAGTTTGGTCACCCTTACCACGGCAGTTTGTTTTACAGTGCATTTCGCAGCAATGGATATACGTTTTGGCAATCGGCCCCGGCAGCTGTGGTGGGCAGCTACCTATGGGAAACCTTTGCCGAAAACCAGGCCCCGGCACCAAATGATCTTATCAATACCAGCTTCGGGGGTATTGTATTGGGCGAAATGACCTACCGCTTCTCCAACAAGATCGTGAACAACAGGCAACGCGGTTTTAAAAGACAGGCGAGAGAGGTGCTTGGGTTTATAGTAAATCCCATGAACGGGCTTAATCGCCTGTTGGATGGTAAATGGGGTAAGGTGTACGGAAGCCCAAAGGATCGCGACTCGACACGCATCAGCGCAGAGCTAGATTTGGGGCTGCGTAATGTAAATGAAAGCGGCAAAGGTTTACGCGCGGGCGGGCATTTTGGCTGGTACGGCCGGGCACGGATGTTGTATGGCGACCCTTCCGAAGATTTAAAAACGCCTTTCAGCAATATAGCCGTTACCGCCGAATTTGGGCAGGATGACAGTACCAATGTTAATGTGATCAGTGTGTACGGATCACTTGCCGGCTGGGATATTTCCATTAAGGATAATATCAGGAACCTGCTGATCCTATCGGCCAATTACGATTATATCCATAACCGGGCATTTTTTTATGGCGGGCAAAGTGTTAAGTTTAATATGCTGTCGGAGTACAGGTTTAATAAAAACCTCAAGATCAATACTTCATTTGGTGCAGGCCCCATATTGCTGGCCGCCATACCAGATCCTTATCTTTTTAAAGGTCGTAATTATGACTACGGGCCAGGTTTTGCTATCAACGGTGGGGGAACCATCAGCATTTTTAATAAAATATTCTACGGAATTAATTACCGGGGTGGATGGATGATAACGGTTAACGGCAATAATTCGCACTATTTTTTACATGCGGTTTCGAGCGAGCTGAGCTATATGTTCATTAAGGGGTTTTCTATTTGCGCTGAGCCGGGTTATTTCAGGCTGGAGGGTAATTACAAGGATCATCCGGATGTAGACAAAACCTATCCCTACCTCAGGGTTTCGACCAGGTATAGTGTAATTTTTTAAGGAAAAAAAGGAAAATTTGACGTCGCGGGCAGATTCGAACTGCCGTAGAAGGTTTTGCAGACCTTAACCTATCCTCTCGGTCACGCGACTTTTTAAAAAAAAACTATAAATCACTTATGGAAGATGGAAGGGTAAGATCTTTGTTTATCTTTCTCCTATACGGAGCAGGAATTAGCACCTTTTACATTATGCGGATGTACAGGTTGCTAAGACGTCTTTGGGCCTTTCCCTCAGTCTTTCTTGATAAGCGTCATAAAGAACTATTTGTCGTTGTTGACCCTGCAAATATAAAAACTATTTATATAATTCCTATAGATTTAGTAGAATATTTTAAATAAATTAATTTAACCTCAATATAGGTCATCCCGAACTTGTTTCGGGATCCCACAGGACAGGTAACCTTGCATAGTACACATTGCTGGTGAGATGCCGAAACAAGTTCGGCATGACGTAGCAAAGTAGCTTTGCTAATTCCAACAAACCAAATAGTAATTACACAATAATTCACATATTTGCACCATGAGTAAGTTATGGCAAAAAACTACCAACGTAAATGAACTGGTAGAGAGCTTTACTGTTGGCCGCGACAGGGAATTTGACGAGCAAATGGCAGCCTTTGATGTGTTAGGATCATTGGCCCATACCCGTATGCTGCAAAGCATAGGATTGATGGATACTGCCGATCTTGACCTGGTACAGCGCGAGTTAAAAGCCATATACGCCGATATTGAAAAAGGCGGTTTTATCATTGAGGATGGAGTAGAGGATGTACACTCGCAGGTAGAGATGCTGCTTACCCAACGCATAGGCGATGCCGGCAAGAAAATCCATAGCGGTCGCTCCCGTAACGACCAGGTGCTGGTTGATCTGAAATTGTTTTTCCGCCACCAGTTACAACAGGTGGTTGAAGAAACGGAAACGCTGTTTCGCCAGTTAATTACCCTCAGCGAAAAGCATAAGGATGTTTTACTGCCTGGCTATACGCATTTGCAGGTAGCCATGCCATCGTCATTTGGTTTGTGGTTTGGCGCCTATGCCGAAAGCCTGGCCGATGACCTGGAGCTTGTTTTGGCAGCTTATCGCATCACCAATAAAAATCCGCTGGGTTCGGCAGCGGGTTATGGCTCGTCGTTCCCGTTAAACCGTACTTTAACCACCCAGTTGCTGGGTTTTGATAGTTTAAATTACAACGTAGTATATGCGCAGATGGGGCGCGGTAAAACTGAGCGGATCATCGCACAGGCTTTATCGTCTGTAGCGGCCACGCTGGCTAAAATGGCAATGGATCAGGCGCTATACCTGAGCCAGAATTTTGCTTTTGTAAGCTATCCGGATACTTTAACTACAGGCAGCAGCATTATGCCGCATAAAAAGAATCCCGATGTTTGGGAAATTATGCGTGGCAAATGTAATCGCCTGCAGGCATTGCCGACCGATGTAGCCATGATGACCACCAACCTGCCATCGGGTTATCACCGCGAGCTTCAATTACTGAAAGAATTACTGTTCCCGGCTTTTGCTGACCTGAAAAGCTGCCTGCATATGGCTACCTTTATGCTGCAAAACATCAGTGTAAATGCCGATATTTTAAAAGACCCCAAGTATGCTTACCTGTTCAGTGTGGAGGAAGTGAACCGCATGGTATTAAACGGCACACCTTTCCGTGATGCCTACAAACAGGTAGGCCTGGCTATTGAACAGGGCGATTTTAACCCCGACAAAACCGTAAACCATACCCACGAAGGCAGTATAGGCAACCTGGGCAATGAACAAATTACGGCTGCCTTTGATAAATTGCTCACCAATTTTGATTTTGAAAAGGTTGATAAAGCGATAAAAGAACTGGTGAAATAAAAAAAATATCTACACGTCATTGCGAGGTACGAAGCAATCCCCGATAAGCAGGTTCGCTCTGTATAGTATAGAGATTGCTTCGTACCTCGCAATGACGACAATTGTACAAATCGGTGAAATCATAAAGTAATCAGTGTAATCACTAAACAAATGAACGGACAAAACAGAAGCGATATATACCCAGGCCTGGAGGTTGACATTATCCTAAAGAAAGATCAGCGTACAGGTACCCTTACACGTGGTTTTGTAAAAAGACTGTTAACCAGCTCGGCTTATCATTCTAGGGGTATCAAAGTGCAGTTAGATGACGGACAGGTTGGCCGTGTAGCCTGGATAGTGGAAGAAGAATAGAGTCAAGAACCAAGAATCAAGACAGAAAACAATCTTTTCTTAATTCTTGACTCTTGGTTCTTGACTCTATTACCTAAACTCTTGACTCTTTTTAAGTAATTCATTAATTCTACACAATTCATCACCATATTTACGGTATAAACTTTCTTATGCCTGCAAATAAAATAAAATCAAAGGTTTGGTTTCGGTTGGATGCTCATTACCGGGTGCTTATTTCATTAGTAATAAGTGGCATCGTTTTGCTTTTGTCCCTGGGGCATTGTAGTACGCCTGCGGTAATACTGGTCACCTGGATTGCCTTTGCATTGACCATTATCATTATGGATTGGGTAATCATCCTGTCCTCTCACCCCATGGAAGTGCGTAAAATAGCCCGGATCCAGGATTCCAGCCGTACGTTGATATTCCTGTTTGTGATCGTAGCTTCCATAGTGAGCACACTGGCTATATTTTTTCTGCTTAAATCATCCAAACACTTGTCGCCAGAAGCAGTAACCGAGCATGTTTTGCTGGGTATGGCATCAGTTATTGTTTCCTGGATTTTGGTGCATACCATATTTACGCTACGTTACGCGCATATGTATTATACCACTGATGTGGATGACGACGGTAAAAAGAAAACACTGGGCGGTCTTGAATTTCCGGGTGATGAAAAACAGCCGGATTATCTCGATTTTGTTTATTTCTCCTTTGTGATCGGCATGACCTTCCAGGTATCGGACGTGGAGATATCTTCCCGCCAGATCCGTCGCCTGGCCTGGATCCATGGAATGATCTCATTTGCTTTTAATACTGCTATAGTAGCCTTAAGTATTAACGTAATATCCGGCCTGGTATCTAACTAAAACAAGGTACTTTGTGCTTCGATGAATTTAGGGCGAAGCAATTGCGTACCTAATGCTTTGTTTAGCTCGTCAGTCACATAATCAGCCAGGATAGGTGAGTAGCGTTCATCGTGCTGGTGCATAAAAAACCATACCGATCTTAAGCCCTGTTGCTGCCATTGTTTAATGCGGACAATCCACTCATCTAAACGGGCCTTGTCCGAATCAAAATTATCCCCCACCAATCCATTACCCACAAAGCGGATAAACGCATGCGGCGTGGGTAGGTTCATGTGTACCACATCGCGCCTACCGGTAGCATCGGTAATTACCGCGCCGATGTTGAGGTCATGAAATAGCTTGAAAACCTTTTCGCTGTTCTCGGGCAGGGCAAACCATTCCTTATGCCGCAGCTCTACAAAAACAGGTACATCTTTGGGTAATTGCTCCAGGTATGCTTTTAGCTCCGGGAAGCTTTTTGGGGTATAGTTATCGCTCAGTTGCAAAAACATAGGTCCCAGTTTATCGCCAAAGGCCATAACACCTTCGTAATAGCTGGTGGTGATATCTTCGGCATTTTTTAGTCTGCGGATATGACTGATGCTTTGCGAAAATTTGGGGCAGAATTTAAAATCGGGATTGCTGTCGGCTTTGGCTTTCCATTTGGTAATAGTGTCGGGTCCATAAACATTGTAGAATGTGGCGTTGAGCTCAATACAGTCAAAGTGCTTTACGTATTCGTCCAAAAAATTGGCCTCTTTGGTTTTAAGCGGATAGATCTGGCCTACCCATTCCTTACGGCCCCATTTGGCACAACCCACGCGAACCTGTAATGGCTCCTTGCTTTTTGCAGCCGCCAAAGTGCTTAAAGTAAGCGCAGTGTCTGGGGGAAGGGTAAAATCTATAGTAGCTAATTCTTGCGGGGTAACGCGGCCAAATTCCATATCATCAGGTTGATTAAGTTTTATAAAAGTATGATTTATTTAAAAAGCCCGGTAGATTATTTAATGTCAGCCCCCTGATCTCTATTAAAATAAATAGCGTAAAAGTACTACCGCTAAACAGTAAAACTACTGGGTTTATTCCTTTTATATGTCTTTAGATTTACTAATAACAAATTGAAAAAGAGTTATTTATAAAAGAATCATCATCCATTAAAAGGAATAAAGCCGAAAATCCTGATAAAAGAGTAAGCCCCCGGTAAGCCGAAAACGGGATAAAAAGAATAGGCAAAAAATATACATCAATGAAAAAGGTGATTATAATAATGTCTGCAATTGTAATGATCGCAGCTTACAATTCAAAAGGAGCTGATAGAATGGAAGGCGGGTATGCCGGAACCAAAGATCAGGGCCATGATGAAGTAGTGTACAATTTTTTAAAGCACTTCAGCTATGAACAATATTACTGGGCCTATGATTTTCAATTTACCAGTATTAACAACAGTCGGGTTGACGCTATGGACTTTGCCATATTTGCCGGTCATGGCAATCAATGGTTTATCAGCACAACTTCGGGCGGTGTAAACCTGGCCACAGCGGGCAATACCTCTAATAAAGGTTATGGCGACTGGAATTGTGAGTTTATTGCTTTTGAATCATGCGATGTGGTACCAAGTCCACTGGAACAAGCCGACTGGTGGAGCAACTGGGTTAAGGATGGGGCCGTATTTGATGGTCTGCATCAAGCATGCGGTTTCCGGACCTTATCGTGGCAATCAACTGACCAGGATATTACAGATTATTACGGAAGTGCCATACATTCCGGTTACGGCGTTTGGCAATCTTGGTTTGATGCCATTAACAACGAAGGCAGAGGGGATGAATTGGGTGCATGTGTTATGAACCCAACATGTCAGTTTGATACACATGCTTCGTTCGTTGCCGATCCAGCACCTGGCGATCAAAGATTGCATATATGGTATCAGTACTAGTAATTAAATATTAAATTTTATGGAACTATCATGAGCCTTTATCACATTACTGCCCGGAATAGTTTCATCACCTTAAAACAAATCAGATCGATGAAAAAGTTCAATACTTCAAAAATGCTCCTGTTGGCTATACTTATTTTAGCAGTAACAGCCTGCCATAGAAAAGACAGGCCGGGCACTGAAAAAAACAAGATTACTTATGATCAGGCTGCCATTTTTCCGAATTATGAAAAAGTAACTTTAAATACCTATCAAATTAGTGAAACAAAGTTGGACCTGGTAGCCGCGCAAAAAATTATAACAGAATCACTTGCTTATGCCGGTGCCGCCGATAAGTTTAATTTGAAAGAACCGGTAAGAGAAAATGGAATGCTTTGGTACAAAAACCCCAGCGATCCATCAGCAGTGCTGAATATTAATTTGGAAAATGGCGATATCAGCTTAAATACCGGCATGAAAGCTTATGCAGGAAACGAATCTACCCGGGATCTTTTAACTAAAGATTCAGCCTCAACCATGGCATTAACTCATATAAGAAAGCTTGGGCTTTTGGGTAGCAGTCCTAATGACTACGTGGTATCGCACGTTGGCGGATTAAACGTAGGTGTTCATGATGAAAAGGGTAATACCAGCGTTTATAAAAAATTCACCACCGTACGGCTTGATCGCAAATTTGGTGACATCCCGGTTGAAGGACATTCACGCATTGTGATTCAAATGGCCGAAAAAGGCAGATTGACCGGGCTTACCAAACATTGGGCCTCGTTTAAGGCTGAACCGGTATCGGCAACCGCTATCGTAGCAACAGACGCCTTGAAAGCAGCCATTGAACAGCACATCCTAAGCGAAAATACAGGCGCTACCAGCATCCTGGTTAAAAAGATCACCCTGGTTTATTATGAGCAGGGGCATGGCTTAATAGAGCCTGCTATCCGTGCGGAATGCGAAACACGCTACCCCACAAGTAAAACAGATAGCGCCGAAAGAGTTTATCCTTACGATATTATTGAGCCTCTGCTTAAAGAGCCACGCCAAACCTACTCATTTATGCATGACAGGTTTAAAGGGCCAAAAACCCGAAATGATGATAGCAAAGATCAGAAAGCGATACCAAGAGGACAGGACGAACAAAGAAGAGATACCTCCCGAAAGCTTTAAAAAAGATTCGAAAACAGGATAAGATAAAGCGACTTAAAAATGTCATTTCGACGAACGCGAGTTGGGATTGAGTGTTGGGTGAGGAGAAATCTTCTGCGATATATCATAATGGATAAGCATGTAGCAGAAGATTTCTCCTCGTTCCTCGTCGAAATGACATTTTTTTATTGATTTATGGTGGTTAGTTCCTATCCCAAACTCATCTTAAATAAGGATTGAGGTATTTATTTATACCCCATTACAAGAACATACCGCCCGAAGCTTCAATACGCTGGGCGTTTATCCAGCGGGCTTCTTCGGTACATAAAAAGGCCACAATACCGCCAATGTCATCCGGCATGCCCGGGCGACCTAAAGCGGTGATGCCGGCTATTCTATCATGCATGCCTTCATGCGAAAATGCCTCTTTGGTAAAGTCGGTTTCAATGATGCCGGGTGCAACCACATTGACGGCAATACCACGTGGGCCAAGCTCTTTGGCCAGGTACTTGGTCAATACCTCAATAGCGCCCTTCACAGAAGCATAAGCAGCGTAACCCGGGGTCGAGAAACGGGCCAGCCCGCTTGAGAAATTGATGATACGGCCGCCATCAGCAATAACCGGCAGACTTTTTTGGGTTAAAAAGTAAACACCCTTAAAATGAATGTTCACGAGGTTATCAAAATCCTCTTCGGTGGTATCGGCAAATTTCGAGGCTGCATCAATACCCGCGTTGTTGATCAGGAAATCAAAAGTATTACGCCCCCATTTTTCTTGCAATACTGCGGTAAGCTGACTGATAAACCCATCAAATGATTTAACAATGCTGGTATCCAATTGTAGTGCGGCGGCTTTTTGACCGTTTTTTTCAATGGAGGCAACAACTTCTTCAGCTTCCTCTTTTTTACTGCGATAGGTAATGATCACATCAATTCCTTTTTTGGCCAGGTGCTGGGCCGCGTTTTTGCCTAAGCCACGGCTGCCGCCGGTAACAAGAGCTATTTTATTTGTACTCATTTTATTTTTGTTTATTGTTTATGATACAAAGTTGCAGCTAAATAGTGTTGTAATTATGGTGACTACTTCAGTTTAAATGGTAACTGTTTCAGATTAAATGGTGCTCATTTCGTGGTTTAGCTGTGTTGTCATACTAAGGTATAAAGAATATATAAAAAAGGCCTGTCAGTCTGAGCTTGTCGAAGACTCGCGGGTAGAGGCCTGCCTACCATGGTTCGACGGGCTCACCATGACACCCTGTTTTGTCTTTAAGAAAGATATTTCTCCTTCAGATTGCGGCGAAACCGTACTACTCAGGATGACGCATTGATGTTTTCAATGCACCTGCTCATATTGTTTGATCAATATCCCCTCACGGTATTGTTTTGGTGTTACCCCCTCAAAGCGCTTAAAAAATTTAGTAAAGTTGGATGGATCAAAAGTAAGCTGAGCGGCAATTTCGGCAACGGATACAGCGCTATTCCGGAGCATCTCTTTAGCTATCCGCATGATCTTTTCTTCAAAAAAGTAGCAGGGGGCATGGCCTGTGGTTAACTTGATGGTATTACTTAAATGTGTAGGGTGGATGTGCAGTTGATCGGCAAAATCGCGGATCTCCATCATATCCGTAACCTTGTGTTGCAACAGATCGTCCAGGTGCTGATCAAGGGCTTTCAAAAAGTCGCCGGTTATTTCATGCTGCCTGGCCAGTATCTTTTTAGGTATAGGGGTTGTTGCCATAATAACAAAGCTACGCAAACAGGTCTGGCTTAAAAACAGGCTCGGCCCTTTTTTTCGAGGCCTGTTCGTAGGCATAGGCCAGGGTGATGATGTCGGCTTCTTTATAAGCGGTGCTAAAAAACGAAAGGCCCACCGGCAACTCATGTACTTTACCCATAGGTACGGTGATATGCGGATAGCCGGCCTTAGCCGCCGGTCCTGAAAATGAAAAACCATTGTCATAATCGCCGTTGACCAGGTCGATACAGATAGCTGGCCCGTTGGTTGGGCCGATGATGGCATCCAGTTTATTGTCGGTCAGTATTTTATCAATGGCTTTGCGAGTGCCTTCACTGGTTTGTTTCAGGGCTTCCAGATATTCTTTGGTGTTCAGGTCGCCTTTACTTTGAGCCAGTTCCAGCGTTTCCTGTTTAAAAAAGGGCATGGCTTTGGCTTCGTTCTGCTTGTTAAAAGCTATCACATCGGCAAGGGTTTTTACTTTGCTGTTGGCCGTGCTCAGGTATTTATTGACACCATCTTTGAACTCATAGAGCAGTACGGTAAACTCACCCCTGCTAATGTCTTTCAGTGCTTTGTTCAGTTCTACTTCCACAATGGTTGCACCTTTGGCTTTCAGTGTGTTGATGGCATCCTTCACCAAAGCAACCATCGCCGGATTTCCCTCCAGCGCCGACTTCTCCACTCCAAGGCGTTTGCCTTTCAACCCATTCGCATCTAAAAATTTAGTATAATCTGCAGTAGCTTTTCCTTTACTGGTAAGGGTATAACTGTCCTGCGCATCGATACCGGCCAGTACACCTAAAACAATGGCGGCATCCTTAACGGTGCGGGCCATGGGGCCGGCGGTATCCTGCGTTTTGGATATGGGGATGATACCTGTACGGCTCCACAAGCCTACGGTAGGTTTAATGCCCACCAGACCATTTACCGATGATGGGGATACGATAGACCCATCAGTCTCGGTGCCAATGGCCACGGTACACAAATTGGCCGCTGCTGCCGATCCTGAACCGGCGCTTGAACCACTGGGATTACGATCCAATATATAAGGGCATTTGGTTTGCCCACCGCGACTGCTCCAGGCGCTGGTAGAGTGTGTGGAGCGGAAGTTGGCCCATTCGCTTAAATTAGTCTTGCCCAGGATTACAGCGCCGGCTTCACGCAGTTTGTGTACGATAAAGGCATCCTGCTTGGCAAAGTTATCAGCCAGTGCCAGCGCGCCGGCGGTAGTGTGCATATTGTCGGCGGTATTGATATTGTCTTTGATCAGCACGGGTATGCCATGCAAAGGGCCGCGCACTTTGCCTTGTGCGCGTTCTTTATCCATAGCGTCGGCCATGTTCAGGGCATCCTTATTGAGTTCAATGACGGAGTTGAGCTTTGGTCCGTTCTTGTCTATTTTGTCAATACGCTTCAGGTAAAGTTCGGTGATCAGGCGCGAGGTATACTCTTTAGCCTGCATTTTTTGCTGCAGGTAGGAGATAGTAACTTCTGATAGCTCAAACAGGTCGTCTTTGTTGTCGGCAGCATCATCGGTCTTTTTTTCTGCCGATGGCTGGCTGCATGACGCGGCCACTAAAGTTGATAAAGTTAAACCTGCTAATGAGCCTGTTTTCAGGAAGTTTCTTCTGTGCATAACCGGTGGGATTTTAAAGCTATTACAAATAACAAAATATTTGTCTAATTAAAAATAGCAAGCCCGATTATTGCCCATATGTATGTACAACGTTACATCCACCCCAATTTTTCGGATGGATGTAACTGAGATAGCCTTATCTTTTATAATATACCGCTAATGATGCTTTGGCTATCACATTTTGATTAAGCATAAAACCAGTTAAGGCCGCCGAAACTTTATTATCAACCCCAAGTTTTGCTGATTTTAGGGCATAAACCGTGATCACATAGCCGTGAGGCGCGTCATTTTCCGGCGGACATGGGCCTCCGTAACCGGTAACGCCAAAATCAGTAATTCCCTGTATGGTGCCCGCTGGTGCTATTCCTGCCGATGGGCTGCCTGCACCCTGTTTCAACTCATGTACGCTGGCCGGGATATCAAAAATAACCCAATGCCACCAACCACTACCGGTAGGTGCCTGCGGATCATAAATGGTTACCGCAAAGCTCTGTGTACCTGTCGGCGCGTTCTGCCATTCCAGCTGCGGCGATTTGTTGCTGCCGCTACAGCCAAAGGTATTAGCGATAAACTCATTGGTGAACTGGCCACCCAGGTCTTTGCTTTTAAGGGTAAAGGTTTGTGCATTTACGATGGAGCCAAGGCTTACAGCCAACACAAATAAGATGAATGTTTTCATGATCTTTTGGATAATATTTATTTATCCAAAATTGCGTCTGTTTAGCGCTTCGCAGTTATTGTTGCAGGCTCAAAAACTATTGAAAATGGCTCATAAAAAGAGACGCATGTAATGCGTCTCTACGTTTAAGGTTGCATTGTAGAGACACATCACATGTGTCTCCTTGTATGATATCTTTACTGTGAGCCGAGCTGGTATTGCTTAGGGCTTACACCGAATTTCTTTTTAAAGGCTGATGAAAAGTTCGACAGGTTATCATAACCCAGATCAAGGTATAAGGATGTGGCGTTCTTTCCTTGCGATAGTTCCTGCCGGGCTATTTCCAGTTTGCGTTCGCGGATGTATTTGCCGGGTGCGATGTGGTACGTTTTTTCAAAATCGCGCTTGAATGATGCCAGGCTTTTATGAGCCAGAAAAGCCAGCTCTTCGAGGGTAAGGTTATTGAAAAGATTGTTCTCCACTACATTTTTTAATTGCATGGCAGGTGAGGGGGCATTGCTTTGCAACAATGCGATCAATTGCGACCGATGACTTTGTAGTAAAACCAGCAATAGCTCTTCCACCTTGTTCACGGCTAATTCATAAGGTAAATTTTGGCCTTCATGTATCAAAGTCTGCAAGCTTTTAATATAGCCTGCCAAATAATTGGTCTGCCTGAATTTAATATAATCAGGTGTGACTGCAACTTTGGTGTTCAGCCGGTGTTTATTTAAAAAAGCAACAGCCACACTCGCCGGGAAAAACACCAGGATACTACTGTACTGATGTTCGTTAAGGGTATGCTCGGCCATAATGGAGTTACCTTCGGGTAACACAATGCCTTCGCCAGTATGTACCACCGTATTATCAGCCGGACGATAGACAGCCTTTTCGCCGTTGATCACAAAGCTAATGGCATAACAGTTAAATACCACCCGGATATTTTTAAAGCTATCCTGTTCCTGGTAATGCACAAACGAGATATTACCCGCAGTGATCTTGCTTTGGTTTTCGGTAGCTTCGGGTATATAAATATTGGTCATGCCTAACAGGTGATATTTTTACTTCTTTTTAATCAGGATGGTATGTGCCAGCTTATCTGTACCATCAACCTTGCCGGTATATTTTAGTCCTAATATACTTTTTACCAGGTTAAAAACCGCTACGTTCTCGAAGGATGGAATGGTAGCGTGTTTTTTAAAGGCGGGCCCCCAGGCCAGGAAGGTGGCGTGCATATCCTTAACCAGGGTCGGATCATAGCCGTGCCAACCCTTGTTTATCTTCTTGTTGTATAAGTTAAACACTTTAGGGTAATGAGGGATCAGTAGTATGTCGCCAATGCGGTTGTGCCAGTCATCAGCCTGCCCGTAGTGTAACCTGGCGGGGATATTGGTTTTAAGGTATGCCTCGTAATCAACCGCTTCCTGTTTTAACTGTTTGTAGGCTGCATCAATATCGGTTTTATTTTTCGCATACAATTCAACCAGGATACCATCGCCCGAAACCACAAATTTAGAGGTATCAATAGCTGCCGGGATGCCGATGGGGTGTTCTTTGTCAACATTAGTCATGCCGTGGTCTGATACAAAAATGAAATTGGCTTTAATCCCGGTTGTTTTTACAGCTTTATTCAGCTCATTAACTGCCGAATCCACAAAATGTACTTCACGGGTGGTTTCTGGCGCGTCGGGGCCATACACGTGCCCGGCATGATCAACCTGCGGAAAGTAGAAGGTGATCAAATGCGGACGTTCGGCCGGCGGTAGTTTTAACCATTTAACCACCGCATCGATGCGGTCATGGATGTCTATCTTTTCGTTATAGGTATAATAATAGGTTGGGCGAATGTTTTGTATAGCCGCCTCCGAAGCCACCCAGTAAAAACTGGCCGAAAGCATACGCTGCTGCTCGGCCAATACCCATAGTGGCGAGCCATAATACCAGGAACCCTCTGCTACTTTGGCTTTGGCGCCCATATAATAGGAATCATGACGGTTACGGTCATAAAAAGCGTTATTGACCAGGCCCGAATGCGAGGGGTACAAGCCGCTTACCAAAGCATAATGGTTAGGAAAAGTAACGGATGGGTAGGAAGGAATCATAGATGCGGCACTCACACCTCCCTTGCTTAAGGCAAGCAAATGGGTAGCCTGATATTTTTTAGCGTAATCATATCTAAAGCCATCGGCAGAAATAAGGATGACGTAAGGCTTATTTTGCTGTTTGACGCTGTTTTTGCGGTCGGGCGTAACTTTCTGAACCGTATCTGCCTGACCAAATGCAATTATAGCTTGTAAAAAGACCGCAATAAAGAGGATGATTTTTTTCATAGGTAACGATATGCGCAAATTTAGATAAATAGCATTATCGTTTTGATATGATTGGGTTAATTTACCTCCCTCACAATCAGGAGGGAGGTAGATTAATCCCTCTTATTTGCGTTTTAAAGCATCGGCAATCGCTTTTTCTGCCAGCGGTTCCATTGCTTTGTAACCGGCCAGGTTGGGGTGTACGCCATCACCTGATAATGATTTGGGCAAACCCTTCCGCTCATCGGCCATAGCCGAAAAATAATCAAGATATACCATGTGATTTTTGTCGGCAAAATCTTTGATCATGGCATTCAGTCGTACTACTTTTTCGGCAGGCTCCATCCCCGGGCGCCATGGGAAATCAAATGCTGGCAATACCGACGATAAGACTACTTTAATACCAGCTGCTTTAGCCAGCAGAGCCATGGATTGTATATTACCAAAAACATCTTCCAGCTTGATGGGTCCATTGTTTTCGGCAATATCATTAATGCCCGCCAGTATCACTACCACGCCTGGTTTTAAGTTGATCACATCATCACGGAAACGCACCAACATCTGTGTAGTAGTTTGCCCGCTGATGCCCCGGTCATACCAAGACTTACCTGCAAAAAATGTCGGGTCGTTATTGATCCAGAAATCGGTGATCGAATCGCCCATGTAAACCACACTTTTGGGGTTGGTTTCCTGTGCGGTTACTTTTTCATTATCAGCGGCATAGCGTTTAATGTTGGCCCAATCTTTATGCAACTGGTCATCATATTTTTTATGATTGGCCTCTGCCTGTTCTTGTTTTTCCTGCGGCGATTTAGCCTTTGGATCTATCGGCTTTAAAAAGCCTTTCAAACCCAGCCAGTCGTTAAAACGTTCTATCCAGGTATCTGTGGGGATATTTTGCTTACGCATGCCAAAGCCATGGCTGCCCCTGGCATATAAATGCAGTTCGGCGCTATGTTTTGAGGCCAGCCATTTAGAATACAGATCGACACTGTGCGGGGCGAGGTTCAGGTCATCATCTGTAGCCGCGGTTAGGAACAGGGGTGGTGCATCTTCCGGAATGGCAGATTGTAATGCCGGAGGAAAATAAGGATAGATCGGAGCCACAAAATCGGGCCGGTTGGCTGGTGTGTATTTATATGCTGTCGCAGCCGCCAAAGTACCGCCAGCCGAGAAACCCATAATGCCTATGCGCGATGGGGATAAGCCATATTCGGCAGCATGTTCACGTACATAACTTATGGCTTGCCTTGCATCAGCAATACATAAAGGGATTATTTTACTTATTTTTTGTTCAAAATCTTTTTTAGCCATGTTTGTGGCGAGCTCTTTCATCGGATCGTCAGTCAGGCTTTGTGTCAGTCTGTATTTTAATACAAAAGCGGCTACGCCATGCTGGTTAAGCCATTTGGCTACCTCATTACCCTCGCTGTTTATAGAGAGTACCTCGAAACCACCACCGGGACAGATAACAACGGCCGTGCCTGTGGCAATTGCCGGATCGGGCAAAAATACTTCCATCGATGGATGCACTACATTATACACTAACTTTACGTTATATACCTTATTTTCGGCTACACCTTCGGTCCAGTTCCATTTTTCAGAACCCGGAGCCGCACCGGGGTACAATTGGATAATTTTTTGCTGTGCTCTTGCTGCTGTCACAAAAAGCAACAGGCCCATAAACATTAATTTCAGTTTCATATAATTGGTATGATTGATAGCTAAATGTAGCGCTTAATTATAATATTATAAAAGCATTTAGCACAGATTGATCATATCCCCATCAAATCATATTTATTGTGTAATAATCAGGCTACTTAGCAGATATTGCTACTATACTGAAGATCTTTTCGTTATATTCATAAAACTGATTTTTTTTGATGTTATGGTATCCGGTAAAATAAGCAAGTTGTTCTTTCCTGCCATAATTCCGTTATTGTTGTTGTCATGCAGCAAACAGCCTAAGGTTTTTGAAAGTAATTGTAATGATGGGATAGTTTTTAAAAAAATTGAATTTACAGAATTGGTAAGCCATCTTAAAAGCTACAATGGTCAGTACGTAGAGGTTACCGGAAAGTATGTGGAAGGGGTTGAGCAGTCGGCTTTGTTGAATGATAGTCTTTTTGCCGATCACTCCTTAAAAAAAGCCTTATGGGTTGATTTTAGCCAGGAGTGCCCACTGTATTTAACGGGGACCCGGGTAGGGCTGTTTCAATATAACAATGGCACTTTTACCCAGATCAATAAGAGATTCATTACTATAAAAGGTAAAATTAATGTGCGTAATACCGGGCATTTAAATAAATACAAAGGCGCAATTGAAAAGGTGAGCTTTATTAAATTATAACCAGGCAGTAAATTTTATTAATTCTTGATAAATTAAATAACTAATTATAAATTTGTAAGCGATGTTTGTTAAATTATAATTAAAAAAAGTACTGTTTAAATAAAACATTAGCTAATAGTTATTGTTTTATTGTTAATAATACATCATAAAAGGGCTTTATTATAAAAGTGGAGGTTAAAAAGAAATATATAATTTATTGTAATCAACAAAGGTTTTAAGCATATTCACAGTGATATGTTCAGAATTGCGGGTTAAGTTTAAATCAGGTGAACTGAGAAATCCTTCAATTTCCTGTAGGGTTTCTGAGTTTACCGAGGCAAAACCCATTGACCAATCCGGAAAGTTTCTTTTTTCAATAATTCCGGAAGCCAGTTTAATGATGTTTTTGTGCCTGGTATCCAATTCAATAGCTTTGTAAATTAGTTCAACAGAACTTTTTTTGCCTTCCAGAACCTGCATAAATGTACCCTGGCAATATAGTAACATGCCTGTAACACTATACTTTTTATTTTTGGTGCGGGCAGTAGTCAATAAATCTAAAAGCTCGTCTTCAGTCAACAGCCTTTTGGCCGTGCTTACGTAAACAATATATTCCATCTAATAGGGGCTTGCTATCCGAATAAGTACATATTATGTACCCAAACGGATGCCTACAAATATTGTTTTTTTTTGTGCGAAAATTGTCTTATTTTCTACTTATTTTATTGCAAAATGTTAAACACCAGCGTTGTTCTTAGGCTGGATCAAATGATGAGTTTCAGACCGTCATAAGCCAGTTCAATATTCACTGGTAATTCTTTTGATACTTCGAAATGAGTACCCAAGCGATGGCTGATATGGGTAAGATAGGTTTTCTCGGCACCTACTTCATTCGCAAAATCTATAGCTTCATCAAGCGTGAAATGCGATATGTGACTTTGTTTTTGTAGCGCGTTAATCACCAGCGTTTTTGTCCCCTTTATCTTTTCTTTTTCTGTTTCCGGTATTGTTTTAGCATCGGTGATATAAGTAAAATCCTTTACTCTGAAGCCTAATATGGGTAGTTTATAATGTAGAACCTCGATGGGGGTAAAAATGGCATCGCCAATTGGAAAAGGACGCAGGTCTATAGGATGTATCATCACCTGCGGAATGCCCGGGTATCCCGTTCCGTCAAAAACATAAGGAAACTCGCGTACCAGGGCTTTTTGTACCCTTAGGTCTGCATAAATATCAATTGGACTGTTTTGTTTATAATTAAACGCCCTGATATCATCCATCCCGGCAATATGGTCTTTATGTTCGTGGGTAAATACAATGGCATCCAGGTGTTTTACACCTGCGCGTAACATTTGATATCTGAAATCGGGACCCGAATCAACTACTATGGTTTTATCTTCGGCCTCTATTAAAATAGAGGTACGCAATCGGTTATCACGTGCATCAGTTGATGTACATACCTCGCAGCCGCAGGCAATAACAGGCACACCCTGTGAAGTTCCGGTTCCTAAAAATGTTATGGTCACAGCTGCAGTTTAGTTTGTTTGATCTCCTGCAAAAACGCAACCTGTTTTTCGTCAAGCAGTTTGTAATCTACCTCAAGCTCACGCAACAATTCAACAATGGCCAATATTTTGCTTTCCAGGTTCGAGAAACGGTTAACAATCACCATACGACTGTTGAGCAATAAGCAGGATCCTGTTTTAAAATTACCTTTTTCATACCGCACCCTGTATCCGGCCGATTTAAGCAGCAGTTCCAGTTTTTCAAGTGTATGATTGGTAGCGGGTAGCATTAATTCCAAAATTAACAAAAGTAAGTGTAAATGCACTTTGAATTTAGGGAATTTTGAAAAGCTGACTTTAGGATTGCCGTGGATCGGCGCGGTGTATTTCTGTACTTTTGCACAGAAGGTTATGTAATGCAGGATAAAAGCCGGTAATACCGAATAAATCAACATTGCTATTCAATAATCTGCACATCTGTAATTTGCACATCCGCACATCGATCTAATCATGGCTGATTGAAGGTTGCTGCACCATGCGGTATTTACCCGATTTGATAAGCCTTTGCTGCTCGGGCGAAAATGACTCGCGCCCGCCAAAGTCCTGTACCCAGTAATTCCGGTACATAGCGACGCCTACTTCTTTAAAATCAGGGTTCATCAGGTTTTTGCAATGGCCTTCACTTTTAAACCAGCCATCCATTACTTCGGCAATACTCTGCTGTCCGGCCGCTATATTTTCGCCAATGGCAAAGCTTTTATAGCCTTTAAATTTGTAGCCAGCAGAAATGATACGGTCTTGCATACTGCGGCCGTCTTTACTGGTGTGATCAAAATAATTTTGCCGTGCCATGTCTTTTGCGTGCTCTTCGGCAGCATCTTGCAGTTTATCGTTCCAGGTTAAAGGTGGGGCAGGGGCATAATATTTTATACCACAATTACAGCCTTTTTGCCTGGTTAAGTTTATACGGTATAAAAACTCATTTTTAAATTGCCTGCTTTGTCCATAAACTGTGCAAAACGAAAGTAGAGCGGTAAAAATAAAAATGGTTTTAACAATCAATTTCCTCATATCTAACAGTATGACAATTTTCCCGGCAAAGGTTTAATTAAATACCCGGACGATATAAGCAACGTTTATGACCGTGGTTTTCTTATGCGTAACCGCCATTTACTGTGCCTGCGATGCCTGTAATAAATGATTACGGCTATAGAGATCAGCGCAAGCGATACAATAAGTACTATAATGAGGCTATGCGTTTGACGGAGCTTGTTTTGGAGGGCTTTTTCTTGTTGGAGGTGGACGCTTTTTTTTTGACGATGACTAAATCCCGTTTTTTGATCTGAACAGAGTCCTGGGTATTGATACGTGCTAAACGGTCAATTTCGGCCTGGTGCAGGCTGTCATCAATCTCCTCGTGCCGTTTTATGGCCAGCGAGGCTTTATCAAAATCCTTCATTTGCCGGTATAAGCCAGCGAAGCCAACCTGTACAGCCGACTCGTTTTTAGGATCTTTGTTTTTTATTGAAAGTGTCAGGGCTTCATTCAGATCGCGCATGGCCCATTTATAATCTTTCATATCAGCTTTGATAGCCGAAAGCTCAATTAAAGAAGTAATGATATTGGGCACATCCTTCTTTTGGCGGGATATGGCGTTTGATTGCAGGATGAACCACTTGGCCTGGATATATTTATACTGCTGACGGTAAATTTTTGATAAATTATTATAGCAGGCACGCAAACCTAATGTATCTGAGATGTTAGAGAAGTTATGCAGGGCCAGCATGGTATAGTTTAATGCTTCTACCTGGTTATAATATCTGAACCGCCGGCTGCTGATGGTATCATTCTTTAATAAATACTGGTTAGCTATCTCAACATATATAGGGCCTTTTAAAGAATCTTTAGTGACTTGTAGTTTTTGTTTAAGGCTATCCAGGTCACCTGCTGCCTGCGCTGATAATCGCAATCCGGCTAAGAGGATAAAAAGGCAGGTAAGCAGTTTCTTCATATAAGGGTTATCGTATCAACAGTTAATTTGAGTATATCCCGTCAAATAGTGTGCCTGTTTCCAATATATCAACCTAAATATTAATGATATTGAGCGATTTGTAAATTTTTATACTGAGAAGATATTTTCGTAATACAGTTAGGGCCTAAATATTTTCGGGAAAAAGGGATTCTCATTTCGTAAAACAGGGATGGTATAGTAAATAGTACAGTAATCTATCAGATAACCTGTTCGTACTTATTAATAGACACTTGCAGCCATTTTACCTTGTTTATTAAAAGGTTGAATAATGATATGCCTATTATAGCTGTGGTAATACCTGCCAGTACATCCAATACATAATGATGACTTGCGTATACAGCGGTAAACCAAATACCCAGCATCACAATAGCAAAGAAGATACTGGCAACCTTGTACCAATTCTTTATGCCGTAATACAAAACAATAACCGGGTAGGAGGAATGAAGCGAAGGCATAGCCGCGAATACATTAGACCCTTTGGTATAGATGGATTTAAAGATACCTGCATGAAAATACGCGTCGAACTTAGCTAGGCCAGCTACATTACCCGCGGTTAAGGGTGTAAAATGAAAGCCATAGTATTGAACATACCATGGCGGTGCAGCCGGAAATGTATAATAAATAACAAAGCCCAATAAGTTCACCAGTACAAAGGTGAACGAGAAATATAAAAACTGCCGTTTGTTTTTAAAGAATAAAAAGGCGGCAAAACCTAAAGGCACAGGTATCCAGCATAAGTAAAATAAGCCGGTTACTACATCCATAAACGTTGTGCCGTGAATGCGCCAGTATTCGTTAGGGGTTAGCAATTTACCATTGTCATGTATCCCGAAAATATGCTTTTCAAAATTGTACAGATCGGCTATATGAACGGCTGTATAATGGTAATTAGGGAATGCCTTCATATAGTCGAATATGATCCAGTATACAATGAATATACTAAAGCCTAATATGAACTTACGGGTAACTCCTGATAGGTAAAATAGCGAATTAAATATGGCTACGAGTATCAACTCTGATGAGTTATAGCCAATAAGAAAGTAGGAGATCAGTAAATAACCTATTGAAAGAAGTGAAACAGTTAATATACTTTTTGTATTAACCATTACGCTATGATGCCCGGTACTATCCACCCTTATTTTTTTAGAAAACCTGAACGGAATATTTTGTCCCACAGCGGAGAGCTCACACCGTAACCTTTTTCAGGATCCTGGTAATGATGTAGCATATGGTGCTGTTTTATTCTTTTGAAAAGGCCGCTTTTAAAGTTAAAATGATGCATGGCATAGTGCGATATATCATAGAACAGGTAGCCCAATATAAAACCCGGGAAAAAACCGAATATGTAGTTTACAGGCAGCAAAGCTTTAAACAAAAAGTAAAACCCTGTAGCCAGCGGAATACTTAATGACGGTGGCAATACCAAACGTTTGGCATCGCTTGGGTAATCATGGTGTACACCGTGCATAATAAAGTGTAGCCTTTGTGCCCACTTCCAATTTTCGTTTGGTTGATAGTGGAAAATAAAACGGTGCATAATGTACTCAACAATGGTCCAGATGAATAAACCGGCTATAAACAAACCGGCATATAGCAAAAAGCTCATTCCCGCTTCAAAAAAAGCTTCGTAAGTACATACTAAAATAACAGGTACAAAAATATACAAGGGTACGGTATAATGTACCTTTGATAAAAGTTCTAAAAAGTCGCTTTTAAACATTCTCACAGACTCCTGAGAATTGGAGACATAATTCTTTTTCATAGCATATCAGGTTTTAAAACTTTGATGATTTCTCTGCCTGTTATTGTCTTTTTAATAATATATAAGTCAGTAAAACCTAACTGGGTTCAATTTTAATAAAGATTTACTCATGTGTAAATACCTTTATTAAATTGTTACGAAGATATGATATTTAGCTTGGTTTTGAGTACCGAGTTTTGAGTTTTGGATTTTGAGAGCTCATCACTCAAAACTTCACCACTTAAAACTAATTATCTTTTCTCTGCTTCAATTAAAGCTCTTTTAGCTTCTCTTAACCTGTTAAACGCGGTAATATTAGTAAGCACGGCCAGTATCACCAATGGAATTGTGAATATAGATATGGTTTCAAACACATGAAACTTAATACCGGGTATAAATAATTTATAATTACCGCCAATGTACTGGGCCACTATGCCGCTTAAAGCAGCACATAAGCCAATGGTTACTACACGCTCGGGTCTTTGCATTAATCCACCTTTAACCTCAACACCTAAACCCTCGGCACGTGCCCTTACGTAACTAACCATCATAGAACCTATCAGCGCAATGAAAGCTGCTATTGAGCTTACAAAATAATGATGGGCAACCAGGTAATAACAGATCCCCAGGAACATGATCAGTTCGCTGTAACGGTCAAGCACCGAATCATACAAAGCGCCAAAGGTTGATTTCATGTTGCCCAAGCGAGCCACCTGTCCGTCGAGCATATCAAATAATCCCGCAAATAGAATTAAACCACCGGCCCAGCCCACATAACTCAGGTCGCCGCGGTTACCCTCTTCGGCGCCTAATATAAATATGGCGGCTACGCCTACATTTAACACAAAACCAATTGAAGTAACTGCATTTGGGGTTAACCCAACTTTGATAAGAATTTTTACAAAGGGATCAATAACCTTGTAAATACCTAGTTGTAGGTTTGTTCTTATTGATGTTTGCTGTTCCATTTTTTTTGTAATTATTTCGCTATACAAAATTAAAAATCAAATTTGACACGTACACGGATACCTGAACTCGGGACATCCGGGTGGTCTAAATAATTAAATCGTCTCACGTAATCAATCCGTATAAATTTAAATATATTTTCGACACCAACACTACCCTCTACGTAAGGTGTTTTGCCCAGGGCATAAGTGATCGGTAATCCATTAGCATCTATCGGTAACTGATATAATGAGGGATGGATGTTTGGATTATTTTTATCACTTAAACCACCATACAATACTTTTGCCGAAAAAGTCTCGCGCCATTTTAATCTTTTCAACAAAGGTATTTTATTGAAAAAGAAACCGCCGAAGTGATGGTCTATCCTGAAGCTCGCGTACTTATCGCTGGCAAATTCCAAAAAGTTCATCAGGTTATAAGAATCAATATCATAAGCATACGTTTGATTGGCCTGGTGTATGGTTAACAACGGGAACGGCACTTGTCCGAATATTTTACCAGCCGAGATGTTCAGGTCTGAATATCCCAATTGCGACAGGTATAAACGTTTGTCGATCCTGAAATCAAGTTTCTGGTAGTTATACTCGCCATTAAACAAACCTTTAACGCCTGAAGCATAATCAAGCTCCAATGTCGGATATTTATTAGGAATAGGTATACGATAGATCTTACCCTGATAAAATTCTTCATGGGGCGACCAGCGTATGCTGCCCGTTAGTTCGGTAGTGGTTAAAGAGTGTATCACATTAGGCTGTCCGTCCACCACATTATTAAAATATAGCGACCCGGCAGGCATTTGTTTCCAATTTTTAAACCCTGCTCCAAAGGATAAATGGCTCTCCAGCTCATGTACATAATCCAGGCGATAAAAATCATTGTACAGGTATTTATCATTGGTACCACGTTTAAATGATAACAAAAAGTTATCCTCCTGCACAAACTGAAGGTTTGCTCCCGGTATTTTAGTGTCTTTCTGGTAGCTTGCCCTGATATAATTTTGCGGGAATTTGTAGATGGATTTTTTGTTAAGCGAATAGGTAGCACTTAAAAAGTATTTCCACTTTTCGTCTTTAAAACCATAAGCGGCATACGTTTCAAAATAGTAGCGTTTGCTTAACTCCGGTGTGGTACGCCCACCAAGCCTCAAACGTAAGCCTTCAACCGGGTTAAAGCTGTAAAAAGTGTTTGCCGGGCCTATTTCAAATTTACCGAAACCTTTATAGCCGGCAAGAAGCAGTGTGGCAATATCCACAGTACGCTTGTATGATGGCATGTTGCGGAGGCTATCCACATTTTTGTAAACTTTGGATTCGGCGGTTGTTAAGGTATCCAGGCGGTTATGCGCCCAGAAATCGGCAGTCCTGGTTTTGGCCTCATCTGTTGATTCTTCCGATTGTTTGGTATAAGCAGTATCCGCAAGTGGGTGATTCACCACGTAGTTTTTATACGTAATAGTGCGCATACCCAGCAGCCCGCTTTTACCTTCCTTTTTGGTAGCCCCAAACTCGGCTATAGTATTACTGCGGCTCAGGTGATAACGATTATCCGGGTTTTGTTCAAAATCCAGATCAACCTCCATCGAGCGTATAAAGTTGATGTTAATGTGTTTATTGATTTTCAGTACCGCTTTTTGTACGGCATAATTACCATCGAGGGTAATATATATCATCCCCTCAAAAAGCACATCGTTACTATTACGGGGTGTAAAGCTTAACTCAACCAATTTTTGATTCTTGGCATCGGTAATGGTATCGGTTATGAAGAATTTATAATAGTTAGGAGAATTGTTGGATATCGGGCTTAAAAACTGACTGGTGATCAAAAATATATCATTATCATAAATATCCACATTGTTGTACAGGTGTTTAAAATATTGTTTAACACCTTCATTGTCAACTGCCGGACCGAAGTTTACACCACGCTGGCCCAAAACAATCTCGCGTTTCTTTTCGGGGTTTTTGCGGTAATAATTTTGTGATAATTTTTCGTCCAGATAAACCGGTAATATCGATTTTCCGGGTAAAATGGTACTGTCGCGATTATCGATGATGAACTTATATTTTTTGAAGAATTTCCTGTCTGAAAACGCGGCTGATACGTTGATAAACCCGAACATCATTTTGTCATATTCGCGGTATTCTACATAATCATAAGCTTCAGGACGGTTTTTAGGTTTGTTTTCGATAACCTGGCGTATCAGCTCAACAGCCGGATTGTCCTTATTGCGGTATTTAGGTTTTTTACCCGACTTTACCACTACCTCGTTCAATTGCTTGGCCGAAGGAAAAAGCTTTACGTTGATCACTTGTTCTTTACCGGGTTCCACAGCTAAAAAAGCATCTTTATAACCTAAAAAAGAAATTTTTATTTGTTTAAGTGTAGCGTTTGTGGTCGAAAGTCGGTATTTACCATTATTATCGGTAGCAACACCAGTAGAAGTACCCGGAAACGATACAACAACATAAGGAAGGGTTTGTCTGTTGCTGGCATCTGTAACTGTACCGGTTATGACAGTGGTTTGCGCAAATAATGATGATGCAGAAAAAAAGAGTATTAAAAAAAATAAACTTTTATAAAAATTTTTAAAATCCATGTACTTTATGCAATTATGCAAATACAAACTCTTTGTTTTATCTCCAATCCCTTATCATCTGTGGCAAACTATCTGTATCATTCATCATGATCACTTGACAGCTAATTATTATTTAAAGCACAAATCTTTGTAACTAATATCAATTAAATCAATATTACCTTACCTCCTGTGTAACGGCAGGAATAGTTTACCAAACGCTTATTTTGCATTGGCGTAGCTATCCCATTAGCTTGTAATTGCGCTTCAAAGGTAGAAAAATTTATTACAGACTAATGTGGTCAAAAAGTCAAATATTCCCTATGGAAAGCGTTTAAACCACGTTTATCTGCTAAATATTACCGTTAAATTATATTACACTGAAAACGGCGCTATGCCTTATATATTATGAGCTGTTGATGAGCTGTATTGTTTTATAATTTACGTAAAGTGTTGAATCTTAGATTGCTTTGAAACAGGCAAGTAATAGTTGTTGTCAGATTTAACAAAGTTTAACAACCTGAAAACAAATATTTTACACAATCAATAAATCAGGGCTTTACGTATTAGAGATAAGCGATCAGCTAACCGGGAGCAATTATAAGCAAAAAAATAACCAGTTGTATACCGCTTTGGCTGTAAAACAACTGGTTATATGAAATTAGTTCAGGGTATTTTATGCTTCGGCGTAAGCCTCTTCATAATAGTCTAAGCCCAGATGGGTTATCAGATCTTCGCCCATCATGTAACGTAAGGTATTTTCTAATTTGATGAGTTGTTTAAATATATCATTCTCAGGGCGAAGGCCTTCGGCTGTTTGAGGCGATTTCAGGTAGAATGACAACCATTCCTGGATACCGCTCATGTTAGCCCTTTTGGCCAGATCGCAAAATAAAGCCAGGTCAAGCGCGATAGGAGCGGCCAGGATAGAATCGCGGCAAAGGAAATTGATCTTGATCTGCATTTTGTAGCCCAACCAGCCAAAGATGTCAATATTGTCCCAGCTTTCTTTGTTATCGCCATGAGGAGGGTAGTAGTTGATCCGGATCTTGTGATAGATCTCGCCGTAAAGCTCCTGATTTTCTTCTGGTTTAAAAATATCTTCCAGAACACCTAATTTGGATACTTCTTTGGTTTTAAAGTTGTCCGGATCATCCAGTACCAAACCATCACGGTTACCTAATATATTGGTCGAGAACCAACCGTGTACGCCTAATGAACGTGCAGCCAGACCCGGGGCCAGGATGGTTTTCATTAAAGTTTGACCTGTTTTAAAATCTTTACCGGCAATTGGGCTTTGGGTTTCTTTTGAAAGCTCAATTAATGCCGGGATATCAACAGTTAGATTAGGGGCACCATTAGCGAAAGGTACACCTAATTTTAAAGCCGCGTAAGCGTAGATCATGCTCGGCGCTATTAATTTATCATCGTCAAGCAAAGCCTGCTCAAAAGCGGCCAGTGTTTGGTGTATGGCTGATGCCTCATAATAGATCTCGGTTGAACCGCACCAAACTAAAACAACCCTGTCTAATCCGTTTTGCTCTTTGAAGTTTTTGATATCCTCCATAACTTGCTGGGCAAGCTCATAACGTGTACCCTGTTTTACGTGTGTACCATTCAGGTTTTTGGCGTAGTTTTTATCAAAGGCAGCCTTCATTGGTTTGATGGATTCCAGCTCAGCCTTAACTGAGTTTAATAATGCTGGTTCCAAAACTTTTGCATTGGCTGCTGCTTCATATACGTTATCTTCATAAACATCCCATCCACCAAAAACTATGTCTCCCAGATGAGCAAGTGGCACAAAATCTTGAATCTTAGGATTGCGGTTCTCCGTTCTTTTGCCTAAACGGATATGCCCCATTTGGGTGAGTGAACCTATGGGTTGTGAGATACCTTTTTTAACTGCTTCAACACCGGCAATCAGTGTAGTGGCCACAGCTCCTAAACCTGGGATAAGGATACCCAGTTTGCCTTCGGCGGGTGAAATTTTCATTTTCATTGACTTATTTATTGTTGATTATTGGGTTAGGGCATTATTGGCCTTCCTCCGTGGTTTTTACTCTGTTTTGTTTATTAATTCTTCTTTTCGGTATTACTTAAACGTTTAAGTAATGCTAGAAGGCACTGATTTGCATTTTGTTAATTCCATGTTAAAAAATAACTTAAACGTTTAAGTTATGGAATAAAAACAAAGGAACTTTTAATTTCATTATTAATAAATTATTTAATTGTTGATATCAAAGCCATTTATTGGCCTTGTACCAGGTTAGTGTTTCGGCTAAACCCGTTTTTAAGTTATAAGCCGGATAAAAGCCCAGATCTGATTTTGCGCTTTCGTTGTCGCAGTACCAGTTTGCTGCCATTAGCTCATCTATCTTTTCAATATTTACTACAGCGGCTTTATTTCTCAAAGAACTTACTTTTTCTGATACAGCAGCTATTATTTTTACAAAATTTACAGGCAAATGAAATTTGAAGGTGGTGATACCCAATATTTCTTTGGTCAGATCGCCTAACTCGTACTTGCTGTAAAAGTTTCCGTCGCTCAGGTTATAGGTTTGATGATTGCCTCTGTATAAGGCCTTTATAGCTGCTTTGGCTACATCCTTTACATATATAAAGCTTAGTTTTTGTGAAGCTCTGCCAATATATGGTTCAAGGCCTTTTACTACCTGCTTAAAAAATATAAATATGCCGGTATCTCTTGGTCCATAAACGGCGGTAGGGCGTAGTATAGTATAGTTTAAGTTTTCAACCGTTCTTAACTGTTCTTCAGCCAAAAGTTTGCTGCGACCATAAGCAGTTACCGGGGCCGGAGGGGTGGCTTCGGTTATAATACCGGTTAATGTATTAAGCGGACCTATAGCAGCTAAACTACCTATCAATACAAACTTTTGCAAATGTGGACAGGCGTTAGCCGCTGCTGTTGCCAGGTTGTGTGTATAGGTAGCATTGATGTGATTGTATTCGGCTTGCGAGCGGGCTGAGGTAATGCCTGCTGCATGAATGATGTAATCGGGCTTAATATCGGCAAGCTGTTGTTTTAACGTTGGTTGATCTTTATAATCAAGTTGCACGTAATTGATAGCAAAGTGTTTTAGATGATCAATATTGCTGCTTTTGCGTACTGCAGCATAAACATCCAGATCATTTTGTAATGCTTCCTCAATTAAGTGATACCCAACAAAGCCACTCGCACCGGTTATTAAAACCCGTTGTTTCATATGGCCTTTTCGTATAACCTGTATTTTTTGTAAGGATCGCCATTGATGGCCTCTATGGCACGGTTTACCATATCGTTGTGTTCCAGGGTCCAGCCGGCTTCTGCCTGTTTCATGCCTTTGCGCCTGTATTCTTTAATAATGGTACCATACAAACAGGCTTCGATGCCCATTTTACGATAGCCATCAATAACACCCAATGCATATATACGCAGACTTTGTATTTTTTTACGACCGAAAAGCAATTTAAAAATACCTGTTGGCAATAAACGCCCGCGCTTAATTTTCTTAAAGATCTCGTTATAGTTGGGTAGGGCCAATCCAAAAGCCACTATTTTACCTTCCTGTTCGGCAACCAGTACAAAATCTTTATCAAGTATTAACTTCAGATCTTTGGCCAGGTAATCAAATTCATCATCTGTTAAAGGAACAAATCCTTCGTTATGATCCCAGGCCGAGTTATAAACTTCGCGGAGTTTGATGGATTCTTCTTTGAATTTTTTGAGGTTGATGGTACGGATAACAATATTATTGCGTTTTAAGCGCTCTTCCAATGCTGTTAATAAGCGTACCGATTTATCATCATAACTTTTATCGTCCCAGTGCCAGGCAATCAGATCGGCATTTTTAATAAAGCCAAATCCGTCTATCAGGTCGGCGTAATAAGGGGCGTTATAGGTTTGCATTAAAAAGGGCGGACTGTCAAAACCTTCTATCAACAAACCGCAAGGTTCGTTAGTTGAAAAGTTAACCGGGCCGATCAGTTTTTTATTTACGCCCTTTTGCTTAAGCCAATCGGTAACCGTGTTGAAAAGCGTTGTTGCTACCTCTTTATTATTAATGCAATCAAAAAAGCCAAAAAAACCATCGTTGGTATTGTTGAATTTGTTGTGTGCATTATTGAGTATTGCTGCAATGCGACCAACAATCTTATCACCATCATATGCTAAAAAAGTTTGCACGGTATTGTGCTTATGAAATGGGTGTATGGTTAAGAGGTCTCTTTGAGCTATGAACAATTCCGGGACGTAGTTTGGATCGTCCTGATACAAATCATGTGGAAAATCAATAAATGAAGCTAATTCTTTTTTCGAATTAACAGTTACAATTTTTATCATGAGTGGTTTTGTTTAAGCCAAAAGCGGAAAGCTTAAAGCAGAAAGCCAAAAATTTGGCTGCTTTTTAACTTTCCGCTTTTTGCTTTAAGCTTATTTAGATATTTTCTTTAACAGAAGCTGTAGATACACCAACTTCTTTAAACGCTTTTGAAAGTTTTTCAACAGCTTCGTCAATTTGAGCAAAGGTGTGGGTAGCCATTAATGAAAAACGCAGCAATGATGAATCTGAAGGTACGGCTGGCGAAACCACTGGGTTAACAAATACACCTGCAGCTTGCAGATATTTGGTTACCAGGAAGGTTTTTTCATTATCACGTACATAGATAGGTAATATCGGGCTTTCTGTAGGGCCAAGGTCAAAACCTTCATCCAACAGCAGTTTTTGTGCGTAGTTGGTATTATCCCAAAGTTTCTGGATACGCTCTGGCTCAGATTCAATAATATCTAATGCTGCAATTACACTCGCAACCGAACCAGGAGGCATACTTGCACTAAACATTAATGAACGTGCACGATGCTTGATATAATCAATAGTATCCTTATCAGCAGCAATAAAACCACCTAATGATGCCAATGATTTACTGAATGTGCCCATGATCAGGTCAACATCATCGGTAAGGTTAAAGTGTGATGCGGTACCAGCACCTTTATGACCAATAACACCTAAACTGTGCGCGTCGTCAACCATAATGTTGGCACCAAACTCGTCGGCCAGTTTAACTATCTCCGGCAATTTAACAATATCACCCTCCATGCTGAATATACCATCAACAGCGATAACCTTCACAGCCTCTTCAGGTAGTATGCTCAGTTTGCGCTGAAGATCGGCCATGTCATTATGGGCGTATTTAATCACTTTCGAAAATGAAAGTCTGCTGCCGTCAATGATAGAAGCGTGATCATATTCATCTAATATAAGATAATCATTACGGCCTGTAATGCATGAAAGCACACCCAGGTTAACCTGGTAACCGGTGCTGAGCAAAACTGTAGCTTCTTTGCCAACATAGCTGGCAAGCCTGTTCTCTAACTCGATATGAATATCAAGTGTACCATTCAAAAAACGTGAACCGGCACAACCTGTACCGTATTTGTCAATTGCCTTCTTTGAAGCTTCTTTAATCTTTGGGTGATTAGTTAGTCCTAAGTAGGAATTGGAACCAAACATTAACACCCTTTTGTTATCTATTATTACTTCAGTGTCCTGAGCAGACTCAATAGGCCTGAAATAAGGATACAATCCCTTCTCCCGGAGCATATTTGCAACCTGGAACTCGGCGATTTTCCCATGTAGTTTTTTAACCATGTATTAACCCTGCTTAAATTTTGTGTAAAAATACCATGAATAAGCATATAACCTATATGGTAAATGTAATTTTTTTAAAAAATGCTTCTCCTGAACTCAAAAAGGCCAGAAACATTCCATATTCTATCACGGCAAATTAATTAAATTTTTTATTTATTTCGCACCACAATTTTTCATTTTTTTGTAAAAAGGCCAAAAACATGTGATTTTGGCATGTTTTTATAAATTTTACGTAAAATTTTTGTTCTTGATTTTAATTTAGTAATATTAATCACATATTCGCACTTCCCCTGTGCAAATCAACAAAAACTATAAGCTTAACTTTTTGTTCTTTTTGCGGACAATGAACGTCACCTATAGCCACCTTATGAAAAAAAATAAGTATTTAGTATTTTTCATTTCCATCGCCTTAACATTAACTTTACATTCAACAACCTGGTCACAAACGGTTGCCGATAGCGTTAACGGCCCTGTTTCATTAAAGCAGTGTGTTGAGTTTGCACTGCGCAATCAGCCGGCGGTGCGCCAGGCCTCTATTGATGAGCAGATTAATGAAAAGGATATCCGGATAGGGCTTTCAGCATGGCTGCCTCAGATCACCGGATCAGGTATATATAATTATTATTTTAAGGGCACTCCGCAAGCCGGGGCATCCGGAGCTAACTTTCCGGCCAGTTCAGGGATACGCAACCTTTCTACACTTGGCTTGCAGGCCAGCCAGGTTATTTATAATAACGATGTGTTACTGGCGGCCAAAACAGCTAAATACTCCCGTCAGTATTATAAGCAAAACACCCTGAGCAGCCAGATCAATGTGGTATCTGATGTGAGCAAGGCATTTTTTGATGTGTTGCTTTCTCAAAAACAACTCAACATCACTAATGAAGATATCACCCGTTTGCAAAGAAGCTTGAAGGATGCCTATAACAGGTATCAGGCTGGGGTCTCAGATAAAACAGACTATAAACAAGCAACCATATCGCTCAACAATTCACTGGCCACACGCAAACAAACCGAAGAAGCCATTAAAAGTAAAACGGCTTATTTAAAACAGATCATGGGGATCAGTGCATCAAAAGACCTGTCGCTGGCTTATGATTCAACACGTTATGAACAGGCCGCCGTTATTGATACCAATCAGCAGTTGGATGTAAACAACCGTATTGAATACCGTTTGCTGCAAACCAGTAAAGTATTGCAAAACGTTAATGTGAATTATTACAGATATGGATTTTTACCATCCTTATCAGCAGTAGGGAGTTATAACAGGGCTTATTTCAGTCATGATTTTTCTGATCTGTATAATCAGGCATATCCAACAGGTTATGCGGGACTTACTTTAAGCCTTCCTATTTTCCAGGGCACAAAGCGCTTGCAAAACTTAAGCAAGGCAAAATTACAGGTTGAGCGTACTGATCTCGACCTGGAAAATAGCAAAAACACCATCAATACCGAATATGTGCAGGCGCTGGCTAGTTACAAAAGCAATTACACCAGTTACCAGTTGATCAGGCAAAATGTTGATCTGGCTAAAGACGTATACAAAGTGGTGAGCTTGCAATATCGCGAAGGTGTTAAAACTTATCTTGATGTTATTGTATCCCAATCAGACCTGCGAACCGCAGAGTTGAACTATTATAATGCATTGTTCCAATTGTTATCAAGCAAAATAGATCTGCAAAAAGCTTTGGGAACGCTTGGTGTAGATACTAATCAATAATTTAAATAGCAAAGCACTTGAACTCGCTTAAATAAACGAATAACTGCGCAGCACTCATGAGTACCGCTAAAGAAACAAACAACCAACGAATAATTGCGGAGCACTCATGAGTACCGTTAAGAAAACAAAGAACCAACGAATAACTGCGGAGCACTCATGAGTACCGTTAAGAAAACAAAGAACCAACGAATAATCACTAAGATGAAAAACAGATATATATACTGGTTAGCCCCTGCGGCCTTATTGGCATTAGCTTCTTGCAAAGGTAAAAGTGCACAAAATGCGCCATTGCCACCAACTCCTGTAAACTTAGTCGAAGCTAAAAAAGCCGAGGCCATCTATTACGATCAGTACCAGGGTACGATTGTTTCTATCAATACCACCGAGCTCAGGAGCCAGGTGCCCGGCTTTGTAACCGGTATATTATTTAAAGAGGGGGAAGTTGTGCAAAAGGGCAAAGTATTATATGAAATTGATAAACGTAAATACGTGGCTGCTTATCAACAGGCAGAAGCTAACGTGTTGAGCGCGCAGGCCAACCTGGTTAAAGCCCAAAAAGATATTGACCGTTATAATATGCTGCTGAAGAATGACGCGATCGCTCGCCAGACGGTTGATCAGGCCGCAGCTGCTTATGAAACCGGCAAAGCCAACGTAGCGGTAGCTAAGGCGGCTTTAGCGTCGGCGCATACCGATCTCTCTTACGCTACTATTACTGCTCCGTTTACCGGTCGTATCGGTATATCACAAGTAAGGCTGGGTACGCAGGTAACAGCAGGCACTACCTTATTGAATACCATATCTGCCGAACACCCGATGGGGGTTGACGTGGTGGTGAATGAGCAGGATATTCAACGTTTTTATAAATTACAACAGGCAAGCAGCGATACTACTTTTAAACTGCAGATGTCTGACGGAATAACTACCTATAACAAACCCGGTAAGGTTTTAGCCATTGACCGGGGTGTAAATAACCAAACCGGTACCATTAAAGTAAGGATACAGTTCCCGAATGAGGATGGTGTATTAAAAGATGGTATGAGCTGCGTGCTCAAGGTACTTAATAACCAATCTGGCGATAGGGTACAGATTCCTTATAAAGCCATTACCGAGCAAATGGGCGAGTTCTTTGTGTTTGTGAGCAAGGATACCACTTTTGTTGATACCACTAAAAACAATGAAAAAGTTGAGGCCCTTATTGCCAAACAGCATAAAGTTGTTTTAGGTCCGCGGGTGGGTTTCGATGTAGTTATCATGAGCGGTGTTGAACCTGGTGATAAAGTAGTTACCGAAGGTTTCCAGCGTTTACGCGATGGCGGCAAAATTGTACTGGGCGATCCGTCTAAAACAGCCGCCCCGGGGCAGGGAGCACCAGCACAGGGAAAACAACAAGGAAGCAAGTAACCGGTATTTTTATAAAACACAACCAGAATGATAGCAGATACCTTTATACGAAGACCAGTTACCGCTATAGTTATATCCTTAGTGATAGTAATTGTTGGTATCCTGGCAATAAGTAGCCTGGCCATAGGTCAGTATCCGGAAATTACACCGCCAACGGTAAACATCACCGGTACTTATACCGGTGCCGATGCGCTCACAGTTGAACAAACGGTTGCCACCCCTGTAGAAGTGCAGGTGAATGGTACACCAGGCATGACCTACCTGCAAAGTAACAGTACCAGCAATGGCGCTATGAGCATGACCGTTAACTTTGAGGTGGGTACTGATATTAATATAGCCGCTCTTGATGTGCAGAACCGTGTGGGGATTGCCACGCCAACATTGCCACAAGAGGTACAGCGCCTGGGTTTAACAGTGCGTAAACGTAACCCCAGTATTTTGATGCTGGTGGCTATGTACGCCCCGAAAGGCTCACATAATGTTACTTTTTTAGATAACTATACCAACGTTTTTGTTCGTGACGCGCTTTTACGCTCCAAAGGTGTGGGCGATGTGTTTACACGTGCCGATGACTTTAGTATGCGTATATGGCTTAAGCCTGATAAGATGGCCGCTTTAGGAATGACAGCGGGCGACGTAACCGCGGCCCTGGCCGAACAAAATGCGCAGGTAGCTGCAGGTTCAGTAGGTTCAACGCCGCAGGAGAACGGGCAGCCATTTGAATATACGGTTTTGGTTAAAGGGCGTTTAAGCAGCCAGGTCGAGTTTGAAAATATTATTGTACGTACACAGCCCGGTAACGGTGCTATTGTGCACCTGAAAGATGTGGCCCGCGTGGAATTAGGTAAGTTTAACTATGCCGGTAACTCCTTTGTTGATGGTAAACGTGCTTCCTATTTGCTGGTTTATCAGGCACCGGGCAGTAATGCCATTGAGACTGCAAATAATGTGTACTCCACCATGGAGCAGCTCAAAAAATCATTCCCTGCCGATGTGGACTATGTAGTACCTTTTGAATCGGTAACGGTAGTAAAAGTATCCGTGAGCGAGGTAATTGAAACGCTGGTCATCGCGCTGGTGCTGGTTATTGTGGTGGTATTCCTGTTTTTACAAAGCTGGCGCACTACGCTTATCCCGGTATTGGCTATCCCGGTATCTATCATTGGTACATTCATCTTCTTTATCCCGCTGGGTTTTACCATTAATACACTTACACTGTTCGGTTTCGTACTGGCCATCGGTATTGTGGTGGATGACGCCATTGTGGTGGTAGAATCGGTGCAGCACTATATGGACGAGGAGGGGATGTCGCCCAAAGAAGCTACGATACATGCCATGCGCGATATATCCGCACCGGTTATAGCCATAGCATTGATATTGGCGGCGGTGTTTGTTCCGGTAGGTTTTGTGCCGGGCATTGTTGGTCGGTTGTACCAACAGTTCGCTATTACTATCGCTATATCGGTATTGATATCGGCCTTTGTGGCACTTTCATTAACACCCGCGCTTTGTACGCTGATATTGAAACCTCGTAAACTGGATGAGCAGTCGAAAGGACTTGATAAGTTCTTCTTTAAATTCAATGCATGGTTTGAGCGGGTAACCGGCAGGTATCGTAACGGAGTTGATAAGAGTATTAAAAACTCCAAATTCATCATTATTATATTGGTATGTATCATTATAGGCACCATCCTGCTGTTCAGAGGTAAACCGAGCGGTTTTATCCCGACAGAGGATGATGGTCGTATTTACATTACCTATGATCTGCCCGAAGCCTCATCAACACAGCGTACCGTAAAAGTATTGCATGAAATGATGCGCACGTTGGATAGCGTCCCTGAGATTGGTCATTATGCGGCATTGGGTGGTTTGAACGCGGTAACCTTCGCAACCAAATCAAACAGTGCTACCATATTTGTGCAGTTAAAACCCTGGGATCAGCGTAAAGGCAAGCAACATACCATATTCCCTTTAGTGGCTATGCTGCAGAAAAAGCTTTCACGGTTTAAAGAAGCAAGCGTGGTTGTAATTCCGCCGCCGGCTATACCTGGTTTAGGTAACACCGCAGGTTTCTCGTTCATACTGGAAGAGAAGCAAGCCGGAGGGGATATCAAGTATTTTGAATCTGTAATGCGTAATTTTATAGCCGAATTAGGTAAACGCCGCGAAATTTCAAAAGCATTCTCGTTCTTCACCGCCCGTACGCCGGCTTATCAGCTTACCATCGACAGGGAAAAAACCAAAAGACTTGGTGTGGCGCTGTCTGATGTAAACGCGGCCCTGCAAACTTACATGGGTAGCTCCTACATCAACGATTTAACACTTTATGGCCGTACCTTCCGTGTGCTGGCCCAGGCCGATACCAACTATCGAACTAATATCCAGAATATAGGGCAGTATTTTGTACGTAACCAGGCCGGTACCATGGTACCGCTTAGCACATTGACTACTTATAAAGTAATTGAAAACGCCCCCTTAATATCGCATTATAACCTGTTCCGTTCTGCCGAGATTGATGGTAACCCCGCACAGGGCTACAGTAGCGGCGACGCGCTGAACGCCCTGGAAGAGGTGGCTGCTAAAACACTGCCGCAAGGTTATGGCTACGAGTTTTCGGGTCTGAGCCGTGAGGAAAAACTATCGGGATCAAAAACCATTTACATCTTTATGTTGTCCATAGGTTTCGTGTTCCTGTTCCTTGCTGCCCTGTATGAGAGCTGGTCGGTGCCATTCTCGGTACTGCTGGCCGTACCGCTGGGTGCATTTGGAGCTATCCTGTTCCTGACATTTAACCCAAGTTTGGATAACAACGTTTACGCGCAGATTGGTTTGATTACGCTGATCGGTTTGGCTGCCAAAAACGCCATCCTGATCGTAGAGTTTGCCAAAGAACGCGTGGATAGTGGTATGGAGCTGGAGAAAGCTACATTAGATGCTGTACGACTAAGGTTAAGGCCAATCATCATGACCTCCATGGCATTTATATTGGGTGTGGCGCCGCTGCTATTTGCAACGGGTGCAGGTGCGGTAGCCCGTCAAACCATCGGCTGGACGGTATTCGGTGGTATGCTTGCAGCAACTTCCCTGGCTATATTTATCGTACCGGTATTATTCTTTATTATCACCAGGTTTGCCTATGGTAAAGAGAAACTGGCCGAACTGGAAAAAAACTATGACCCGCATAAAGGGCATGAACCCGAGGTTTAGTACTTTCGGATTAAAACAAAAAAGGAGAGGCATTGCCTCTCCTTTTTTGTTTTAAAATAAATTGGATGGCATGCTGAGCGCCGTCGAAGCATGGTGAGGGGCTCTGCGCACGAGCCTTCGACAAGCTCAGACTGACAACCCTTTTTTGACTGTATTTAATAAAACCAAACAGAAATTCAGCGTTTACCTACACTTAAATATCCAGGCAGCGATCTTAGTTTTATGATTTTTTAATCTGAAATTAAGATTTGTAATCGAGAGTACTGATTTTTGGTTTGTAGTTGAAATGGTCTGATAGTCAGTTATTAAGGGCGGTTGAAGTCTGTTGACCATAATGAAGTAATCATGAAGGGCAGGGCACTGGCACATAAAACGGATGATAGTGGCAAAGTATTTGTTAAGATGGTGTTAATACAATAAGAATATTGTAGAGTTAGTACTAAAAAACACAGTTATGAAAACAATGACAAAAATTATAGCCGGAGCGTTTACCGCCTTAGCTATATTTATCGGAACAAATGTAAAAGCTCAAACAGTACCAAAAGACGCGTTGCGTTTGGGTATAGGTGTTGAAGGCTTATTGCCAACAGGTAACCTGCATGACATTTCCAATGTAGGTATTGGCGGTACAGCGCGTTTACAATACGGAATAGCCAATAACCTGGCATTAACCCTTACATCAGGTTACTACAACTTTTTTGGTAAAAAGATCGGAGATGGTACAGATGTAAAATACCCATCATTGGGTATGGTGCCAGTTAAAGCTGGTATCAAAGCCTTCTTTACCGATAATTTATATTTTGGTGCAGAAGTAGGTGCCGGTTTTGAAACCAAAGATTTTTATGCAAACGCCGATGGTTCAAAGAACACCAAGCTTATTCTTGCCCCAGGTTTAGGCTATGCATCTAAATCATGGGATGTAGGTGTGCGTTACGAAAATTATTCGGGCCAAAGTAATAACTATGGTACCCTTGGTTTACGTATAGCTTACGGGTTTGGTTTGTAATTTTACAAAAACCATTTAAAAAAAAGCCCCTCAGCATTTGCTGAGGGGCTTTTTTTGTTGTCTGAATCAGAATTTACAGAATTTGAGGATTAACAAAATGACATTAATTATTCTGTGAATTTTAAAATTCTGCAAATTCTGATTCTGACTATTTCAATTTACCCAAGGCTTCTTTGATCCTGCGCACAGCTTCTATCAGTTTATCCTCAGCAGCCGCGTAGGAGATCCGGATAGATGATGGATCACCAAAAGAATCACCGCCTACTGTTGCCACGTGACCTTCTTCAAGCAGGTAAATGCTCAGTTCGTCTGCATCTTTTATGGTTCGGCCGTTGTAGCTTTTGCCAAAGAAAGAGGTCACATTCGGGAAAAAGTAAAACGCACCATCGGGCAGGTTAACTTTAACGCCTTCTACATCACTTAAGAGCTTGTAAACAATATCACGGCGTTTTTTGAAGGCTGCACGCATTTCCAGTACCGATTCTAATCCACCCTCGTAAGCGGCAACACCCGCGCGTTGCGTAATAGAACAGGTACCCGAAGTGATCTGGCCCTGCATTTTATCACAGGCAGCGGCAATTTCGGAGTTAGAAGCGGTGTAGCCAATTCTCCAGCCGGTCATGGCAAAAGCTTTTGACCAACCGTTGATGATCACTACACGGTCTTTAATATAATCAAACTGTGCTATCGACTCATGTTTATCAATAAAGTTGATGTGCTCATAGATCTCATCGCTCAGGATATATACATGCGGATGTTTTTCAAATACTTTGGCCAGCCCTTCCAACTCATCTTTGCTGTAAACGCTACCGGTAGGGTTACAGGGAGAGGAGAACATGAACAGTTTGGTATTTGGCGTAATAGCTGCCTCTAACTGCTCAGGGCTTATTTTAAAGTTTTGTTCAACAGTAGTATTAATGAATACGCTTTTACCTTCGGCCAGTTTTACCACTTCTGAATAAGATACCCAGTAAGGAGTAGGGATGATCACCTCTTCGCCCGGGTTTACCAAACATAATACAGCGTTGGCAATAGCCTGTTTGGCACCGGTTGATACTACAATCTGGCTGAAATCATAATCAAGGTTGTTCTCGTTCTTCAGCTTGGCAACTACAGCCTTGCGCAGGTCGGGATAACCGGATACAGGGGTGTAGTAGGTAAAGTTTTTATCCATGGCCTGCTTCGCTGCCTCCTTGATGTGCTCAGGGGTATGAAAGTCAGGTTCGCCAAAGCTAAGGCTGATCACGTCGACACCTTTAGCGGCAAGTTCACGGCCTAATTTGGCCATCTTAATTGTTGCAGATTCGGACAAGTTATTGATCCGGGTACTTAATGCGCTCATATAAATTATGTTATCGCGGCAAATATAGAAAATAACTTTACTGCTACTTACGCTTGTTATTTATAAATTTGTCGCCTAATAAAGATTGGCTTGAAAGAACAAAAAAGGATCATATTAATTTCGCTGATTACAGGTATTGTGCTCATGCTGGCGAAGTTTGGAGCATATTTTTTAACAGCATCTAATTTTGTATTGACCGATGCCGCCGAAAGCATTGTAAATGTAATTGCCAGCGCTTTCGCCTTCTTCAGCATCTATCTGTCGTCACAACCCCGGGATGAGAACCATCCCTACGGACACGGCAAGGTCGAGTTCTTCTCCGTTTTTATTGAAGGCTCATTGATCGGTATAGCCGGTGTGATGATCATCATCAAATCTGCTTACAGTTTACTATATCCTAATGCCATCCATGACCTGCTTACCGGTGCTGCTATTATTGGCGCTACAGGACTTATAAACGGGGCACTGGGCTACTACATGATACAAAAAGGCAAGGCACTACGCTCCATCACACTGGATGCCGACGGCCGCCACCTGATTGCCGACATGGTAACCAGCATCGGACTGGTGGCGGGTTTATTGCTGATCAGGTTTACTGGCATCTTATGGCTCGATAGTGGTTTATCTATCCTGGTGGCATTGTACATTATATATAGTAGTTATAAGTTGATCCGTAAGTCGGTAGCCGGCTTAATGGATGAGGCCGATTTTCAGGTGGTAACCGATATTATCAATGTACTGAGCGAAAAACGCCGTGAGTCCTGGATTGATGTACACAACCTGCGCGCCCAGAAATATGGCAACGAACTGCATATCGATTGCCACATGACCCTGCCCAATTATTTTGACCTGAACAAGGCACATGCCGAAGTTTCATTGGTTGATAAGCTGATCAATAAAGAGGTAGGCATCAAAACGGAATTGTTTATCCACTCAGATCCCTGCGTGCCCGATTGCTGCCACTACTGCAGCATGCCCAATTGTCCTATCCGGTCTGAACCACAAACGGAGGTTATTGCCTGGACAATGGATAAGGTAGTGCGCAATAAAAAGCATTTTGAATAATGAAAGATGAATATTTTAACGTACGGGTATACGGCCTGCTGATCAACGAGCAAAGCGAAATACTGATTAGCGATGAACAGGAATACGGACATCGTTTCATCAAATTTCCGGGTGGCGGATTGGAAATAGGCGAGGGGTTGATCGATGGGTTAAAACGTGAATTTGTAGAAGAGTGTGAGGCCGAAGTAGAGATCATCAGTCATTTTTATACCACTGATTTTTTTGTACGGTCGGCGTTTAACAACTCGCAGATCATCAGCGTATATTATAAAGTTAAAAATACAAGTCCATTAAATTTTCCTGTCAAAACCATCGCTTATGATTTTGACGGTGAGGGCGACGTGCTGCAGGCTTTCAGATGGGTAAAAATAGCTGAATTGACTACCGACGACGTCACTTTCCCTACCGATAAGCGCGTAGTAGAACTATTAAGAGCAGAACTATGAATTTAACTGAGCGTGATCTTAGAGTAATATGGCACCCCTATACCCAAATGAAAACGGCCGCACCGCCAATAGGCATAGTACGCGGCGAGGGGGCGGGCTTGTTTGATGAAGAGGGTAAAAAATATATCGACGCGGTATCATCTTGGTGGGTAAACATTCATGGGCATGCGCATCCTTATATCGCTAAAAAAGTATCGGAGCAGTTGTTTAAGCTGGAGCATGTGATATTTGCAGGCTTTACCCACGAAGGCGCAGTTGAACTGGCCGAAAGATTACTGGCCATTTTGCCCAACAACCAGCAAAAAGTATTTTATTCCGATAATGGCTCAACCGCTATTGAGGTGGCCATAAAAATGTGCCTGCAATACTGGCTCAACAAAGGCGATCAGCGTACCAAGATTGTTGCTTTCAAAAACGCCTACCATGGCGATACTTTTGGGGCTATGGCCGTAAGCGGTCGCAGCGCGTTTACAAAAGCATTTGATAGCTTGTTGTTTGAAGTAGAGTTTATTGACTTACCCAATGAGCAAAATATAGAAAGCCTCAAATCTCACATCTCACATCTCAAATCTCAACTGGCTTGTTTTATCTTCGAGCCCCTGGTACAGGGATCAGCCGGTATGATCATGTACGAAGCCGAATACCTGAACCAATTGATGGCTCATTGCAGGCAGGAAAATGTGCTGATGATAGATGACGAGGTATTTACAGGTTTTGGTCGCACAGGCAAACGTTTCGCTTGCGATCATGTGCAGGTTCAGCCTGATATCTTGTGCTTCTCTAAAGGCCTTACAGGCGGTACCATGGCATTGGGTTTAACCACCTGTACCCAACAGATCTACGATGCTTTTTTGTCTGAAGATAAGCTTAAAACATTGTTTCACGGGCATTCCTTTACCGCCAACCCGGTTGCTATCGCAGCGGCGCTGGCCAGTTTGGATCTTTTCCTGGAGCCAGCTACGGCGGCCAACATGCAGCGTATCGAGGCATCGCACCGACAATTCGCTGCTAAAATAGAACATCATCCTAAAATAAAAACCATAAGGCAAACCGGTACCATACTGGCTATGGAATGGGAAACGGGCGATAATACTTCGTATTTTAGTTCGCTGCGCGATAAATTGTATCACTACTTTCTGGCCGAAGGTATTATATTGCGCCCGCTGGGCAATGTTATTTATATTTTACCCCCATATTGCATTACTGATGCCGAACTCGGTTATGTTTACAGCAAAATTGAGCAGGCACTTGAAGAAATATAACTATGCTGAACACACTATTACCCCAAATAATTGCTGATAACGAATTGCACTCCCGCTGGTTAAATACGCTGTCGCTGATGGAAAATACCGGCGCGCGTAAAATATCTGCCAGCGAAGATCCGCATACCGTTACTTATATCATACTCAAACACGCCGCCGAAGAGCATCGTCATGCTTTCTATCTTAAAAAACAGCTCGAAAAAATAGGTGTAGAACTACCAACCTATGCCGCGGAATACCTGCTGGCTCCCGGTTCAAGCAAATATTACCTGAACCAACTGGATGTGGATGTTTGCCGATACCTGAAAAAAGAATTGGGCCTGAGCGGCAGCGAACTGCGTTTTGCAGCCTATTTGCTGGTTACCTATGCTATTGAGGTTCGTGCCGATGAATTATACCCTATTTATCAGGACGCGCTCGACGAAGCCGGTAGCAAGGTAAACGTAAAATCGATTATTTTAGAAGAAGAAGGCCATCTGGAAGAAATGCTGAACCAACTGCACAAATTCTCTCCCGATTGGGAACGTCATGCCAACAAAGCTGTTGCCTTTGAAACCAAACTGTTTAACCAATGGGTGGAGCAGCTGGGGAAATCGCTGAGCTAAGTCAAAAATCAAAAGTAAAAAGTCAAAAAATACCTGTCCTGTCATCCTGAACTTGTTTCAGGATCCCACAGGACGACAGTTTGATATGTTGTACACCCTAAATGTGGGGTGCCGAAACAAGTTCGGCATGACTAAGTTTTAAAGAAATCCTATAATCCTTCAATCCTACAAATCAAGGTTCAGAAAAAAATCAACGTAATCAAAAAAATCAACGGTCAAAAAGCCATATACTCCGTATACACCAGTTGCAAAAAGGCTTTGCCCTGCTGTAAGGTTTTATCTGTAGTAGCTTCTCCTGCATTCTTATTGCCTTTATAAACTATCCTGCGGCCCGAGTTATCATAGGAGATGCTTTGCTGCGGTGTCATAAATCCAAAGCCGTTATCCCAGTTAAAAAAAGCAAAGTCCTTACTGGTTGGGTTAAGCAAGTCTTTAGACCAGGTAAATTGGTTATGTGATATGTCCAGTTGAGCTAACAAGGTGGCCGCGATATCGGTTTGTCCGCCTAATTTATTGATCTTTTTACCCCTGTATTCCGGTTTGATCGCATCGCCAAAAAACAATAGTGGGATATGGTATTTGACCGGGTCATAGGCTTCGGCAATATTGCGGGGCAAGCGGTGCCCATGATCTGCCACCAGGATAAATAAGGTATTTTTATACCAGGCTTGTTTTTTTGCCTGCTCAAAATAAGCGTTCAGGCAGGAATCGGTAAAGTAAGCCGTGCTCCTGAATTGATTGCTGGCATCACCATCCTCATCGGCTGGAAAATGCGCTTTTACCGGCAACACAAAAGGCTCATGATTGGTTGATGTTTGCAGGTACGAAAAGAAAGGTTGTTTTTGCTGCTGCGCGAATTGCAAATGTTTACTGAGCAGTACATCATCATAAACACCCCACTTAGTTTGTACTTGCGCTGGGGCGAAGGCGCTTTCATCGGTAATTTGCTCAATCGCATGGCTGTTCATGAATATATTAAAATCCATGTAACTGCTTTTACCACCATAAAAATAAGAGGTATGGTATCCCGCGCTTTTAAACACTACGGATAGGGCGGGTAATTTCCGTTGTTTTAGTGTATCAGCAATAATGGTACGGATGGCTTGTGATGGGAAGCCGCTCATAATGGATATGATACCCTTATCCGTACGATCGGCCGAGGAATAAATGTTGTTGAATAATACGCCCTGCTGAATGAATTTCTCAAAATTGGGGGCAACACCTTTATCGCCACCTAAAGACTCAATGATGCTTGCCGTATAACTTTCCAGCTGGATGATCACCACGTTGGGCCGGTCGGTAGTCAATATTTTTAATGACGAGTCCGACTTAACACTAAACGAATCATGTACCAGCTTTTCCGCATCCACGGGCTCCATGAACATGTAGGGGTTGTAGGGCTTACGGAAATTCTCAAAAATGTTATTGAACAGGTTCCACTCGGTATTCAGGGCCGATTGGTTCAGGATCTCCTTGTCCGAAAAATAAGCCGCGTTTTGGTTGATGGGCTCCGTTTGTAAGCCACCCCGCATAAACAGGAAATTGACAAGTACCAGCAAGCATATCAACCCTATTTTAAGCCCCGGTTTGGCTACGGGCTTCTTGAAATTATAATCAATAACGTACCAGGATAGTAATGCTCCTGAGCTCAGCAATAGTACGCCAATCAGGATACACTTACCCACCGGTGATGAGCCCGAGGATGCCAGTGCCTCGGAAGGGGCATGATAAAACGAGCTAAATACCCGGAAGGTAACTTTGGTGCCCCATTCCCTGAAAATATTAAAGTTGAGTATAGTATTTAAGGAGATGCAGAACAGGATGATCCCCACATAAATTTTAAGCCAGATAGGTTTGATATGCCAGGAGGGAATGAACCAATTAATGATAAACACCAGCAAAGGGATGGTACAGATATAGGCCGTAGCCGAAGCATCCAGCCTAAAGCCGTAAAAAAATGTCTGGAGCAATTCGCCGAAACTGGCGCCGCGAATTTTATAAAAAAAGTATAATTCAAATGTAAGCCGCGTGATCACGAAGAACAGCAGCCAGAATATAAAAAATCTGATTATACTAAAAAGGTTTCTTAACATAAAGGGGTACAAAAGTAGTACTTTAACCTTAATGTTAAGAAACCTTTAATGAATTGTTAGTGAAGAGAGAACGTATCAAGTAATTAGTATCAAGTATCAAGATTTTTTGCCGACTGAAAATATCGCGTTTCAGGGGCTTGATACTTGATACTAACTACTTGATACTAATTTTTATCTGCCGCCGCTCATGGCTTTCAAATCATCCAGAGATATTTTTTCGAAATCTGCCGGAATGCCGAATGTGCCCGCAGGAGCTTTCTCGTCAACAATACTCTTAACAGTAACATCAGTGCTTTGACCCTGGCTAAATGAAGTATATTGTACCGGGAAGCCGCCTATTTCCCTGTAATATTTGGCAATACCAGTTATCGGAACAACCACATCGTTGGTGATCCAGATATCATAGGTCTTTTTAGTTTTTGAATCCGTAGCTACTACTTTTTTGCAATTAAAACCCGAAATCTGTTTAGCTTCGGTTGATGGCGCGAAAGTAAAAGTTGGCATATCTGCCATAGCCTGATCTACTTCATCAGGCGTGGCGATAGCCGCTTTTTTAATGCTGGCAACGGGAACGTCAACCAATATAGCCATTGATTTTCCGCTTACATCGGTTAATATTTTTATAGTAGCAGGACCTGTAGTAAATGTGAACGCGTTTGAGTCGGCACGGAAATACCCTTTCGCATTAACTTCCTGACCCCTCATATTGGTAGTAAAGTTAACAGTACCTTCAGTGTATTTTTTCTGCGCGCTGGCGCTCATGGCTGTTGCGGTAAGAGCCAGGCCCAGGGCAACATTAAAAAATTTAATATTCATAGTTTTTGTTTGATTTATACCAATTTACCTGTTTTTGATTAAAAGACAAATTTATTAGTGTTTGGTTTAATTTTTTCAGTTAGATACGGCAATTAACGAAATGTTACGCTTTAATACGCTATAATTTATATGCTTTTCCTTCGCTTGTTGTTCAAGCAGCTCAATAAGCTTAGTGCTATTGCTGCCATCAATTACAAGTGTTTGATAATCATAATTCTTGTTGATGGTGTTTAGATCGGCGTATGGGTTGCCGGTGATATACAAATAATCGGTTTTTAGTTTTTGGGGTAACTGTAACGAGAGTATTTGCTTGTCAAACACCATAATCTTTTTATTGTTGAACTGGATAAAACCTCCTTGTTTTTTCAGATAACTTTTGCTGATACCCTGGTTAAGGGTATATAATTCGGCATGGCTTATTTTGCAGCTATCCAGGTAGGGTTGTACAGCATATTTGTAGTTTTTATCGGTATCGGCCAGGTTGGTGAGTACAACAGCTTTGTCGCCACTTTTAAATATGATGCCGGTGTTTTTGCGGAGGTTCAAAAAAGCCACAGAGCTGCTATTATCTGCATGGTATCTTTTTATGCTGATACTTAGGCATAACAAGAACAGGCAGGCCATGCTCAATTTGAGCAACCATGATTTTTTATCATATAAAAAATAAAACAGGCTAATGATCAAAGTATAGGTAAGCAGGTACTCAGCCGTAGTAAACCATATTTTATTAATGCTGGCAAAGGGAGCGTGTTCAATAATGCTTAACGCTTTATTCATCAGGAGAATTGACTTCTCCAACACCCAGGCCAGCGTGGTCGACAGCCAGGGTACCCAGGCCAGCAGCAGGTAGGCTATGCCGCTATACATAATAACCATGGTAGGGATGATGATGAGTAGGTTGCTCAGCAAAAAGTAAACCGGGAACTGGTGAAAATAGTAAGCGCTTAAGGGAAAAGTGATCACTTGCGCGGCTATGGATACCGAACACAGCGCCCAAAGTTTATCGGCCCATTTGTTTTTGAATTTGAACCATTGATATACCACCGGCTGCAGCACGATCAACCCTGCTACCGACAAATAGGAGAGCTGGAAACCCACATCCGTTATAAAAAATGGATCGTATAGCAGCAGTAACAGGGCCGATATCGCCAGGATGTTGAGCATATTAATATGCCTAACAAAGGTATTACCGATAATGACCATACTGATCATAACCGCGGCCCGGCAAACTGCCGGCGAAAAACCCGTTAACATGGCGTAATAGCCTATCAGCATGATCATGATTGTCATTTTTAAAAGCCTGCCATATTTATAACGGTTTAGAAAGCCCAGCATCCACTGCATTAACAGATAAATAATGGCCACATGCGCTCCCGATACCGATAATACATGGATAGTGCCTGTTTTGGAGTAAGCCTGCAAAACATCATTACTGAGGTCGGCTTTGTAACCCAGTATGAGGGTAGAGGCTACAGCTATAGCGTTTGGATCATGGAGCTTCTGTTTAAAAAGCACCACCATTTGTTGCCGCAGTTTTAAAGCATAGGCAATAAAGGGATTGCCTGTATCATGCTTTAACAGTTTGTACTGTCCCGGAAATAAAAATACCTGGTAATAGATATTCTGATGGGCCAGGTATTTTTTATAATTAAACTCAGCCGGGTTAAAAGGTGGGTCGATAGGGGTGTGGGTGGCGGGTACCAGCAGTTCATCGCCATATTGCAGGGCAATGGCATCGCTGTCCTTCAGGGTCAGCAGTAAGGTGCCCCTGACATCTGCGGTTTGCCGGTGGTTGATGCTTTGACGAACGGTAGCCGTAAACCGCACCAGTCCGTTTTTAAACTGGGGCTCGTTATTGATACTTACCGCCAGGTATTGTGACTGTATTTTTGAAAAATGCTGCCGGTTATTCAGTTCGTTATAACTGATCACGCTGATCCATCCGGCCGAAAATAAAATAAGACCCATCAACAGGCCGCCAATCCAGCGGGTTTTGTAAATAACCAACCGTTGGTAGTTTAAATTCAGCACAACAAATACGATAGCGAGACTGATAAAAGCAATGGTTAGGGCAGGCAAATAAACAGCCGACAAAAACTGGATCCCTGTGGCCAATCCCAATAAAAAAGGTATAAGCAGAATAATAACCGGGATTTCGCCTTTATGATTCACGATGGATAAGAGTCAAGAATTAAGAGTCAGGAGTCAAGATAGAAGAAAAAAATCAAGCAACCATAAAATAAAGATTTCTTGTAGAGATTTGAGGTTCGATAAACGTTGTTCCCAAGTCTTGATTCTTGTCTCTTGATTCTTGCCTCTCTTATAATTGGTCCCTAACTTCGAGCAGGAATTTTTTGATGTTTTCGAGCGAATCGATCACGCGCTGGTTCTCTTTAGTATCGCTCATATTATGCTTCAGATGTTCTTTGGCGCCATTGAGCGTGTAACCTTTATCGCGGATAAGGTGAAAGATGATCTTGAAATTCTCGATGTCCTCGGGGGTAAAATAACGGTTGCCTTTTTTATTTTTTTTGGGTTGCAACACATCAAATTCTTTCTCATAGAAACGGATAAGCGATTGGTTCACATCAAACATGGCCGATACTTCGCCCATGGTGTAATACATTTTGCTTATTTCGCGGTCTTTATAAGGCATACGCAAAGATAAATTTTATTTTGGATTTGCGATTTCGTAAAAATATAAGTCGTGAAAAGCACAAGTCGGCCATCCGCATTATCCTCAAGTGCAAGACTTGCGGGAAATACGCAAAATAGCGGCAGAGTCAAAATTTTATATACTAATTATTAGTAATTTATTATGTTTGGCAACACATTTTAAATCTTATCTATATGTTAAACAAAACAATTTTAGCCGTAGCACTGCTTTTCGCGCTGACATCCTGTGGCAATTCCTCCAAAAAAGAAAATGAAGAAAAATCAGGCCTTGGTAAATTAGTAGAAGGCGCCAGCAATCTGGATAAATTGGCAAAGTCAGGCGAGAAACTGAAAGACCAGACAGAGAAACTTAAAAAACTTACACCGGCAACTACAGAGGAGCTGAAAGCGGTGGTACCCGAGAATGTGGGCGATTTCAAAAGAAAAAGCTATAGCGCGGGCGGCACCGTGGCCGATATTGTTGCTGCGGATGCGGAATATGCCAAAGAAGATAACAAAACTATCCATGTGAGTATTTTAGATGGCGCCGGCGAATCGGGCAGCGCTGTGGTTAGTTTATTGGCCATGGGACTAAGTATGCAAACCGAATCAGAGTCAAACGGTACTATCAGCAAAAACATCGAGATAGATGGTGTGCGTTATTCTACAGAAGACACTAAAAGCGCCTCCAGTGTAAGCTCTTCCCTTAAGTTTATACACAATGATCGCTATGCCATTACTTTGCAAGGCGAAGGCTACAGTCTTTCAGAACTACAGGACTTTTTAAAGAAATTGGATCTGAGTTCATTAAAGTAAACCAGTCGTATTGGAGTAGATATTCTGTCCGATATTGCTTATATTTGTATATACAACAGCCCGGTTATCCTGATCAGAAAGGATAACCGGGCTGTTTTGTTAAGAGATAAAAGGGCCCCAAAATAGACCGTTTTACATATAGTTATTTGACAGTCAATAAATTAATACTTTTTAAAGTTTTAAAAACACGCTAAAAACACGTTAAAATTTGTTAAAAAGTGTTAAAATGAGGTTTTTTTGAGTGCTTTTTAGCTGTTTTTAGCCTCTTTTTGAGCAGAAAAGTGTTAAAATTTAAGGTTTAAAAAGTTTTTTGGAAGAGCGGGGAGTGTCAGTCTGAGCTTGTCGAAGACTCGTGCGGAGAGGCCCACCCACCATGCTTCGACAGGCTCAGCATGACAGCCATATTTTGCAATAAATAAAACGCATCTGTACAAAATTTTTTACACGGTTGTAAAATATAATATACATCTGTACAAAAATTCACACTTTTGCACACTATACCGGTTTTGATAATAAAGCAATTATAAATGACAGCTACCGAAATACGACAGGCTTTTCTTGATTTTTTTGTTTCCAAAGGGCATATCATTGTGCCTTCTGCACCTATTGTAATAAAAAACGATCCCACCCTCATGTTCACCAACGCGGGGATGAACCAGTTTAAAGATATATTTTTAGGCGAAGCACCCGCCAAAGCGCCCCGCGTAGCCGACACGCAACGCTGCCTGCGTGTATCTGGCAAACATAACGACCTGGAAGAGGTAGGTATTGATACCTATCACCATACCATGTTCGAGATGCTGGGCAACTGGAGCTTTGGCGACTATTTTAAAAAAGAAGCCATCGCCTGGAGCTGGGAGCTGCTCACCGAAGTTTATAAATTGCCTAAAGACCGCCTGTACGTAACCTATTTTGAAGGTGACGAAAAGGAAGGACTGGAAAAAGATACCGAAACCTACGACTTATGGAAAGCCCTGGTTGCTGAAGATCACATCCTCCCCGGCAATAAAAAAGATAATTTCTGGGAAATGGGCGAAACCGGTCCATGCGGTCCATGTTCCGAAGTTCACTTTGACAGTCGCCCGGATAACGAGCGCGCCGAGGTAAGTGGAGCAACCCTGGTAAATGCCGACCATGACCAGGTAATCGAGATCTGGAATGATGTATTCATGCAATTTAACCGCTTAAAAGGCGGTGCATTGCAGCCGTTACCAGCCAAACATGTGGATACCGGTATGGGCTTCGAACGTTTGGTGCGCGTACTGCAAGGCAAAAGCTCCAATTACGATACGGATGTTTTCCAGCCGATGATCCAGTTTATCGCTGCAAAAAGCGGCAAAACCTATAACCGCAAAGCCAAACCCGGCGATGCCGATTGGAATGAAGCCGTAGCCATGCGCGTACTGGCCGATCACATCCGTGCTATCAGTTTTGCCATTGCCGATGGACAGTTACCAGCCAGTAATAAGGCAGGTTATGTGATCCGTAGGATCTTACGTAGAGCTGTACGTTATAGCTATCAAACTTTAGGTTTCAAAGAGCCATTCTTTAATCAATTGGTGCCCTTATTAGCTGAACAGTTTAAGGGGGTATTTGATAACCTTTATGCTCAGAAGGATTTTGTGCAAAAAGTGGTGTTGGAGGAAGAGTCGTCATTCTTAAAAACATTAGAAAAAGGCATTAACAGATTTAACAATTACACTTGGGATTACGAAGCAATTCGTGAGACAACATCAATGTCGGAGCTGAATAAATCGTTTGATGATGTAAATGAGTACAGTGAAGAGAGACGAAAGAAAATGATAGCTGGTAAATTTGCATTTGAATTATCAGATACATACGGATTTCCTATCGACTTAACCGAGCTTATGGCTCGTGAAAAAGGTTGGACTGTTGATATTGACGGCTTTGAAAAAGCGCTCCAAGAACAAAAATCCCGCTCCCGTGCGGCAACTGCCATTGATACCGGAGATTGGGTTGTTCTAAGAGACAATGATAGCGTTGAGTTTACCGGTTATGATGAAACCGAAACCATTGCCCATGTGGTGAAATATCGCAAGGTAACCGCTAAGGGAAAAGAGCAATACCAGATCGTGCTGGATAAAACACCTTTCTACGCCGAAAGCGGCGGCCAGGTAGGTGATAGGGGTGAATTGGTTTTCCCTGATGGTGAGATCATCAATGTAACAGATACCAAAAAAGAGAATGGTCTGATCGTACATTTTGTAGATAAGCTGCCCGAGGATATAGATGATGCTTTAACCGCTATTGTTGATCCTGCCCTGCGCAATCAAACCAACAGTAACCACTCGGCTACGCACCTGCTGCATGCCGCCATGAAACAGGTATTAGGAAGTCACGTGAACCAAAAAGGCTCATTGGTGAATGCAGATTACCTGCGTTTCGATTTTTCACATTTCGCCAAAGTAACCGACGAGGAACTGGCCCAGATAGAAGCTATTGTGAACCAAAAGGTACGCGAGAATATCCCGCTGAAAGAAGAACGCAGCGTATTATATGCCGAAGCCATCACCAGCGGCGTAACTGCCCTGTTTGGCGAAAAATATGGTGAGTATGTACGTGTGATCACTTTCGATGATGAATTTAGTAAAGAGCTTTGCGGGGGTACGCATGTAAAAGCTACCGGCCAGATAGGTTTCTTTAAAATTGTGGCCGAAAGTGCTGTAGCTGCCGGGGTACGCCGTATTGAGGCCATCACCGGGGTTGCTGCCGAGGTATATATCACCAATCAAAACCAGCTGATAGATCAGTTAAAAGAGCTGCTCAAAAATCCCAAGGACCTGGCCAAAAGTGTAGAGAGTCTGTTGGATGAGAACGCTAAACTGAAAAAAGAGATCGAAAAATCGATCCTGGAAAAATCATCAGGCTTAAAAAATGAGCTGGCACAAAAGGTGGAAGCCATCAATGGTATCAATTTTATCGCTCAAAAAGTAGCCCTACCCAATGCCGAAGCGGTTAAAAACCTGGCTTACCAGCTAAAAGATATCGTAACTGATCTGTTCCTGGTGCTGGCTGCCGATTTTGACGGTAAACCAAGTCTGACGGTAATGATAGCCGAAAACCTGGTAAAAGAAAAAGGCTTGAACGCCGGTAATATTGTACGCGAACTGGCCAAAGAGATCAAAGGCGGTGGCGGTGGTCAGCCATTCTTTGCAACCGCAGGCGGCAGTGATGCCAGCGGATTGGATGCTGCTTTGGCCAAGGCTAAAAGCTTTATTGGATAATAATATTAAGGAGACACATGTAATGTGTCTCTACAAAAGAAATAAACGTAGAGATGCATCACATGCGTCTCATGCCTGAAAATCACCCACAAAAAAAAGACCGCGTAATAGACGGTCTTTTAATTGTTAATATATATTGGGGATATAAATGCTTATTTGTATGGATAGACGAGCCAAAATTCAAAAGGTTTAAAAGCATTAAAATATTTTTTCAACGACCTCCCATGGATAACTAAACGCTTAAATAAAACCACAACTATCAGGTAGTCCGTTTAAACTATACAAAATCAATAGTTTTACTTGGATGGTTAAACTCATTATAGCTATAAGTGCTGCTTTAATATAAATTTTATGCGTTGTTTAATAGTTAAATAGTGATTATACTGTATTAACTTTTATATATTTGACCTTACAATCAGTAAAATTATAGCTGAAGTTTTATTTTATGACAGTTCTCGCAAACGGGATAAGTGACAAGTACGAGTTGGTTGTAGGCCTCGAGGTACATGCCCAGTTATCCACTTTAAGTAAGGCATTTTCGGCCGATTCTGCCGCCTTTGGTGCCGAACCTAATCACCACATCAGTGCCGTATCATTGGGGCATCCCGGCACGCTGCCGTTCCTGAATAAAAGAGCGGTGGAGTATGCCGTAAAAATGGGCCTTGCCTGTAATTGTACCATCAATTTAAACAACAGCTTCGCCCGTAAAAACTATTTTTATGCCGATTTACCCAAAGGCTACCAGATCACACAGGATCAGGCACCGGTTTGTTTGGGTGGATATGTGCCCATAAGATTAGCCGAGGGTAAACAAAAAGATATCGCCATCCACCATATCCATATGGAAGAGGATGCCGGTAAAAGTATGCATGACCAGCACCATGCCGATTCACTGATCGATTTGAACCGGGCAGGTGTACCATTGATCGAGATTGTGACACAGCCTGATATCCGTAGCGCTGAGGAGGCCGGTCAGTTTTTGACCGAAACCCGTAAAATACTTCGTTATCTGGATATTTGCGATGGTAATATGGAAGAAGGCAGCATGCGCTGCGATGCTAACATTTCGGTTAGGCTGCACGGCGCAACCGAATATGGTAACCGTTGTGAAGTAAAAAACCTGAACTCCATACGTAACGTTCAGCGCGCTATTGAACATGAGTTTGCCCGCCAGGTAGATATCATAGAGAATGGTGGCCGTATAGATCAAAATACATTGAATTTTAATGCAGATACCGGCGAAACATCGGTTTTACGCTCAAAGGAAATGGCGAATGATTACCGCTATTTCCCGGAACCCGATCTGCCGCCATTAAGACTAACAGAAGAATACCTGGAAAGCATTCGGAAAAGTTTACCCGCGTTGCCAAACCAGTTGTATCATAAATATATCGAAGAACTCGGTCTTTCTGCGTATGACGCTTCGGTAATAACAGCCGAGCGTGACCTGGCTTTATATTTCGAAGAATTGACCAAACATACCGACCATTATAAAGCCGCTGCCAACTGGATCATGGGTGCTGTGAAATCGTATTTAAATGATCACGATGTTACCATCAGTAACTTTGGCGTTACACCCAGGCATCTGGCCGGTTTGATCAAACTTGTTGACAGTGGCGTGATAAATAATTCTGTAGCTTCGCACAAATTATTCCCTGCCATGATCAAAGAACCGGGTAAAACACCTGATGATCTGGCTAAGGAACTTAACCTGTTGATCAGCGCTGATACCGATGATGTAAGCCGTTTTATACGCGATGCCATTGCCAAATATCCAGATAAGGTTAAAGAATACCAGAAAGGGAAAAAGGGCGTTTTAGGCTTGTTTATGGGTGAGATCATGAAGAGCTCCAAAGGCAAGATCGATCCGCAGAAAACAAACCAGCTGTTGATAAAAGAATTAGAATCAAAATAAAAATGAAAAACCGCATTATTGCATCAGGCATATTTTTACTAACTATTTTCCTGTTTTCATGTAAGGATAAAACATCATTTACTATTTCGGGAGCTATCAAGAACCCAGCGGCCCTGAAAATGGTTTTCCTGTTAGAAGCAGACAGTTCGCAGGTAAAAATGATCGACTCGACCACCTTAAGCGAAAACGGTAAATTTCAGTTCAAACACCAAACGCTGTATGCCAACCTGTATAAACTGCGGGTAGGCGATGCTGTTTATGACCTGATCGCGAAAAATGGTGACGATATCGATTTCAGTACGGATCTGAAAGATAATACCCACTCTTATGTGATCACCGGATCTGATGATTCTGACAAGATCAAGGAATTTAACAAGATCAGCAATTTTTACGGCGAAAAAAACAACAAGGTGGTTGCCGAATACCAGGAGAAATCACAAGCCCTAGGTAAACAATCAGACTCGCTACTCAAGGTATATATGCCCATATTCCAAAAAAATATGGCCGACTACGGTACCGCCGTACTCAAATTCGTGAACGATAATAAAAAATCCCTGGCTGGCTTTTATGCCGCTACTTCATTAGATGTGTTTAAATACGAACCACAATTGGTGGCTTACGCCGATGAGATCAAAGGCAGTTTCCAGGATAACCCGGGTGTACAGCAATACATTAAACAAATGGAAAAGGTAAAACCTGTTTCTATTGGCCATAAAGCGCCTGATTTTACAACCGGTGGTATTGATGGCAAGCCTGTAAAACTATCTGACTATAAAGGCAAATATGTAATGATAGATTTTTGGGCTTCGTGGTGTATGCCATGTCGCCAGGAAAATCCTAATGTGGTAAAGCAATACAATGCCTTTAAATCAAAAGGGTTTAATATTCTGGGTATATCATTAGATAAAGAGACCGGAGCCTGGAAAAAAGCTATAGATGATGATAAACTAACCTGGGCACATGGATCAGATCTGAAAGGATTTGAAGGTCCAACAGAAACGCTTTATCATATTGAAGCCATACCTTCAAATTTTATCATTGATCCTCAGGGAAATATAGTGGCAAAGAACATTACAGGAGCCGATCTTGAAGCTTTTTTAAACAAAACATTTAGTAAGCCTCAATAAATCGTTAATATAAGGTAACCTTTAACAATTTGTTAATATTGGCTTAACTTTTAGCTTTTGTAAAGCGTATACTTTTATACAAAAAATTTAACGTGCCATGAGCAACTCCTCAAAACAGAAAATACTTATTGTTGATGATGAACCGGATATTTTAGAGCTGATCGAATATAATCTAAAAAAAGAAGGTTATCAGGTGTTTTTGGCCCGTAACGGACAGGAAGCCGTTGCTGAAGCAAAAAAATCACTGCCTGATCTTATCGTACTGGATATCATGATGCCGAAAATGGATGGCATCGAGGCTTGCCGCATTATGCGTACCATGCCTGAGTTTAAAAATACCTTTATGGTGTTTTTAACCGCCCGTAGCGAAGAATATTCTGAAATCGCTGGTTTTAACGTAGGTGCCGATGATTATATAGCCAAACCAATAAAGCCTCGTGCTTTGGTAAGCCGTATAAATGCCATTCTGCGCCGCAATGCCCCTGCAGAAGACACCCCTGATAACAAATTGGAAATTGGTAACCTGGTTATCGATCGCGAAGCATATTTGGTTTATAAAGATGGGGTTAAGGTAGTTTTAGCCAAAAAAGAATTCGAATTGCTTTATCTGCTGGCCTCAAAACCAGGTAAAGTATATACCCGTGAAGTGATCCTAAAAAATATCTGGGAAGACTCCGTAGTGGTTACCAACCGTACCATCGATGTACACATCCGCAAACTGCGCGAAAAATTAGGCGATGATTGTGTAGCCACCGTTAAAGGTGTAGGATATAAGTTTGAAGCTTAAATAATACGCACTAATAAAATAAAAAAAGCGATAGGGTCATCTCCCGTCGCTTTTTTTGTGAAGTGATTTTAACTTTTTAGCCGGTGAATTTGCCGGTAATGTCTTTCAATTTATCGCCTGCCTTGGCTTCTAAATCGTCAACCACGCCTTTTATTTTATCGCCGGTAAAGTCGGAGGCTTTTTCTTTTAATTCATCTATTTCCTCTTCAACTTTATCCTTTGTGTTTTCCCATAGTTCTCCTGCAGATTCTTTGATCTTATCAAAAAAACCTTTTTCTTCTTCTGGTTCGTTCGGTGTAGTGCTCATGATGTTTTCCTTAAATTATGAATGATTGATTTATTTAGGTATTTACAATTAAAGTTAAAATTTATTTTACAATCTATTCACTAAATTGTAGGTAGTAATTTGATATAATTTCAACCGCAGGCTACATCTGCAGCATAAAAAAGCGGTGGAGTATTAACCCCACCGCTTTATCAAAATCTGTAATAAAGTTTTACTTAGCTGCATTGGCCTTTTTCTTTACTACCGTAGCTACTTTGGCTGTTTTTGTGGCCGCTGCTTTTTTAGCATCAGTAGCTTTAGTTTTTGCAGCGCTGGTAACTTCTTTAGCTTTTGCGGTTGCTTTGGCTTTAACATCAGTCGGTACCTTTTTTACTGTGGCGATTTCGTCTTTAGCTTTTGCTGTTACAGCTTTCGCTTTTGTATCGGCTTTGGCTTTTACATCTGCGGCAACTGTTTTTACTTTAGCAGATGCGCTGTCGGCTTTTTTAGCAACGGCGGCTTTAGTTGCTGTGGTTTTTTTAGCCACAATTGCTTTTTCAGTAGCAGCTTTTTCTTTTAGGGCATCTATTTTGTCTTCGGCTTTATCTTTTAGTTCTTCGGCTTTTTCTTTTGTGCTGTCCCAAAACTCTTCAATTGTTTCTTTAACCTTTTCAAAAAATCCTTTCTCTTCGGGTTTTGTTGCTTTGTTACTCATGATTGCTGTTTTAGATAGATATGTGTTAATTGAAGTATTTAACCATTATCATTAACCTTTGTTTTACAGCGAATTAACAAAGGTGGTTTTATGATCAACATCCCTCACTGCTGTTTAAATTATAAACCGTATTTTTGCCGGCTATATTTAGAGTATGAAGTTTCCGAAATTTGCCGACCTGATATTGTTTGAGAATGATGACGTGATTGTGGTAAACAAGCCGCCTTTCCTAAGTTCGCTGGATGAACGCGAAGGCGGTGAGATTAATTTACTGCGTCTGGCTAAAGTTTATTCAGAAGATGCACAGATATGTCACCGCCTGGATAAAGAAACTTCAGGAGCGCTTATTATAGCCAAAAATCCCGAAGCTTATCGTTTTGTATCTATGCAATTTGAAAAGCGCCAGGTTAAAAAGGTTTATCATGCCATTATTGATGGCACCCATACTTTTGATAATTTGCTGGTTGATCTGCCTATTTTAAACGTGGGTAAAGGTAACGTGACCATAAGTCGGCAGGAGGGTAAAAGAGCCGAAACCTGGTTTCAGTCATTGAAATACTTTAAACATTATACCCTGGTAGAATGTCGGCCTGTTACCGGTCGTATGCATCAGATCCGCATACACCTGGCTACCCAAAGAGCATCTATAGCGGGTGATGAAATGTATAAAGGTGAGCCGGTTTTTCTGTCAAAAATAAAACGTAAATACCATTTGGGTAAAGATCAGGAAGAACTCCCTATCATGAAACGTTTTGCCTTGCATGCTTACGAAGTTACCTTTAAAATAAATCCCGAAACAGAGGTTACAATACATGCCCCTTATCCTAAAGACTTTGAAACGCTTTTAAAACAGCTTGAAAAGTTTGATAGTTAATATTTCACCGGAATATTAATTTGCTTTTGCCATAAGCAAGCGTAAATTTATATAAAAATATGCTTGCATGTTAAAAATGCTACGCCTGGGTTTGTTGCTTCTATTGATCGGCTGCTTTAGCACAGCTTTTTCGCAGACTAATATTGAAAAAGACAGCCTTTTAAACTTTATCAGGCTAAGTGATAAAGATGTTCGTGATCAAAAGTTGGTAACCTATATCAAAACAAACCTGAATGATATTCCGGTACCAAAACTGAAAGCTAAAAAAGATTCTATAATCAAAGTAATTTCAGGCTATAATATTGAAAACAGGCAGGAGATTGTGTTTTTGATAGAAAGTATTGCACAAAGACGGTTCCTGAAATTCGATGAAGCTAAAAAGACGCTTTTAAAAGGCATTGAACTGGCTCAGAAAAAATCTGATCACTTTTTGTTATATACACTTTTTAGCCAGTTTGCATTTGTACAAACTGGCGAAGGTGATGCTATGGGTGCCATTTACAGCTATGGGTTAGCTCAGAATGAGGTGAAAAAGTTAAATAATCCTGCTTTAGAGGCTCTGTTATATGTGAATATTTCTGATATATATTACAAGAGCGGCTTATACAGCCAGTCGTTATTTTATCTGGATAAGGCCCAGGGCATCTGTGACAGATATAAGGTGCGTCGTTTGATCGTTTTAAGACTCATCAGTGATAACAAAGCCGAAAACTTTTTTAGAACCAGCAATTACGATTCTTTAAATACCTATCATCATAAACTACGTTCACTTGCTGATAAAACATATAAATTATATACCTCTGTAAAACGTACAGGTTATTATCTGCTTTTGTTAAAGCATAATTATAAAAGTGCTATACAAACCATCAATGTTTTATTAAAAGATAGTTCATATGTAAAAGGTGATATGGATGAGCAGTACCTGGCCAATGCTTATTTCGGTAATGGGCAAATTGATTCCGCGGCGTATGTGGTTAACAAATTACTGGCACGGCCATCATTGGTAAATCTTCCTGAAATGAAATTTCAGTTATATGAAATGCTTGGTGAAATAGCACAAATTAAAAATGATAATAAACTGGCTGCAGATAACTTTAAATTAGCACTGCAACAATCAAAACAACATATCAATAACCTTACCCAGGTAGGTAATGTATCGTCGCAAATGAAAATTAACGATGTGCAAAGCTTGTATTACGAAAATTTACTGGCATATAAAAAAGAGCGGTTAAGACTCCTGTTTATTTTAATGTTCACATTTTTGCTGGTAATTGTAATCGCTATTTTTTATCGCTCCAACAGACAAAAACGGCGTTATGAAAAGTTATTGTATGCTGCCCAGAAACAGGAGTTGGCCACTATCAACTCGCACGAGGTTCGCAATCACTTGTCAAATATATTGGGTTTGCTTGACCTTATGAACGATAAAGATAATAAGGGCAATGAGCTCTTAAAAACAAAAGATTATCTGCAATACTCTGCCGAACAATTAGATAAGGCTTTGAAAAACGTATCGAAAAAATTAAGTGATTAAAATTTAACAGACGTTTTTTTGCCATTTGTACTCTAAATAGTAAAAATCAAGCCTCAAAATATCCTCATATTTTGAGATTTTGCATTTTTAATAAAAAAGGATTGGTTTTGGTGCTTGAAAATGCGAAAATGATAAAATGGATTTTTGAACTCCTGATTTTTACGTATTTTCACTATAAAAATGATGTTTGTTGAAAAAAATTATAAAAATTTAACAATTTTATAATGAATTTTATAAAAATAATTTAAATTCGCCTTAATAATTAGTCAGATTAACAGAAAAACTATAATTAGAACCACAATTTTACAAATTAACTTAAAAATGGCAACTAAACTCGAGTACATTTGGCTTGATGGGTACAAACCAACACAAAGCCTGCGCAGCAAAACAAAAATTGTTAAAAGCTTTAGCGGTAAAGTAGAAGATCTGGAAAACTGGAGCTTTGATGGTTCATCAACCGAACAGGCACCTGGTGGTTCTTCAGATTGTATCCTGAAACCGGTTTTTACAGTTCCTGATCCACAAAGAAAAGATGCTTACCTGGTAATGTGCGAAGTATTGGATTCAACTGGTAAACCACACGAGTCAAACGGTCGTGCACTTATACAAGATGATGATAATGATTTCTGGTTTGGTTTTGAGCAGGAATACTTTTTATGGGATCCTAAAACCGACAAACCTCTTGGTTTCCCGGCAGGTGGTTACCCAGCTCCACAAGGCCCTTACTATTGTTCAGTAGGTGCAAACAATGCTTACGGACGCGAAATTGTTGAAGAGCACTTAGATGCTTGTTTAGAAGCCGGTTTAAATGTTGAAGGTATTAATGCCGAAGTAGCAGCAGGTCAATGGGAATTCCAGATCTTCGCTAAAGGCGCTAAAGAAGCTGGTGACCAGATCTGGGTTGCCCGTTATCTGTTAGAAAGAATTGGCGAAAGCTATGGTGTTGCTATCAACTGGCATTGCAAACCATTAGGTCAATTAGACTGGAATGGTTCTGGTATGCACGCCAACTTCTCCAATACATTATTACGTACAGCAAACAGCAAAGCCAAGTTTGAAGCAGTTTGCGAAGCGTTCCGTCCTGCAGTAAAAGAATGTATCGCTGTTTATGGTGCCGATAACGATCAGCGCTTAACCGGCAAGCACGAAACTGCTTCTATACATGACTTTAGCTATGGTGTATCTGATCGTGGTGCTTCTATCCGTATCCCGCTTTATGCAGTTGATCACAACTGGAGCGGTTACCTGGAAGATCGTCGTCCTAACTCAGCTGCCGATCCATACAAAGTAGCTGCGGTGATTATCAAAACAGTAAAAACTGCGAAAGTTTAATCCCCTTTATATACTTTAACTTCTTCCCCCGGCTCAAAAAGCCGGGGGATTTTTTTTGTGGAGATTTTATTGCCAATTTTCTCGGCGCATAATCTTAATTTGGTAGCAAAGGACATCAACGACTTATAAATTAATCAGATTAGTATTAGAAAACCAGGAATAAAATGAATTCACAGGAAAAAATATTAAACTGTTACAATACAGTGGCCGACGACTATGCGGCAGAGCGTTGGGGCGAACTCTCCAAAAAGCATTTGGACACCTTGTTATTGAAGGAATTTGCAGCTGTAAATAAAGACAAAGGATTATGTGCCGACTTTGGCTGCGGACCTGGACAAACAACAAGATTTCTGTATGACAATGGCTTAAAAGACATTGTAGGCATTGATCTGTCGCCGGCGATGATCAACGCTGCCCGCCAGCTTTCCCCTCAAATTAAATTTGAAACCGGGGACTTATTAAACATCGATTACTCGCCAGGATATCTTGGAAGTGTACTTGCATTTTATGCAATAGTACATTTTACCATCGATCAGGTTAGAAAATGTTTTGAAGAAATAAACAGAGTATTAAGGGCAGGGGGCGATTTTTTACTGGCCTTTCACGCAGGGGATGAAATAATGCATTTTGCCAAAGCCCATGACAAAGAGGTGGATATTGATCTATATTTCTTTAAAACAGATGACATCGTAGCCTTACTTGATGAAACTGGTTTTAATATAGTTGAAGCGATAGAAAGGCGTCCGCATGAAGATGCGGAATTCAAAACCACGCGAGCCTATATCTGGGCAGTGAAAAAATGAAAGAGGATGATTGTAAGCGAGTACCAACCCAACTCGGATTGTTATACTTCTCCACGCGTCATTGCGAGGCACGAAGCAATCCCCGACTTACAGAGTCACTCTGTATAGCATAGAGATTGCTTCGTGCCTCGCAATGACGCGGTTTGATGTGTTACTTTATATACCTTCCCGATTCTATCCACAACAAACCATCAACCGGCAAATTGTAAACATAAGCCCAACACTCAATCGGGCCGTCAAATGTTTCAATACTGGTTAATATCCGTATAAATAGATTGGGCTGCTCCTGATCATCGCCAAAACCTTCATAATCGTCAATAACCTTCAGTGTTTTTTCGGGTTCATCCATCAGGTAAATGCTGCCATGTACGTACTGAGCGTTATTTTCGTCGACAATGGATCCGGGATATTCTCCTATATCATAAAGCTTTCCTCTAAACTTGCCGGCTTGTAGCAGGGTGCAATGTTGCTGCAGATACGCTCCATAGCTATTCCCATTATCAAGCAGGGTACCGTAAACAAATAAATGCGGACAAATAGCTTTCATGCTGCAAACAAAGGTAAGGGCAAATTCGTATGAAATTATGTAAACACACAGGGCATTTTTTTATGTTTACATCATTAATGGTTATCTTGCTAAGGTAACCTGCCTTTACAATTATATCATGAACGAGGAACAGATCAAAGCATATATTGAAGAAAATAAAATACAGAAGATAAAATTCGCTTTCGCCGATATCGATGGCATTTTGCGGGGTAAAGTAATTCATCCTAAAAAATTTATTGACGGTTTGCAAAGTGGCTATGGCTTTTGCGATGTGGTTTTTGGCTGGGATAGCAGCGATGTTTGTTATGATAATGTACAGCTTACCGGCTGGCATACCGGCTACCCAGATAAGCTTTGCCGCATAGATCTTTCTACCTTGCGTAATGTTCCCTGGCAGGATAATATCCCTTTTTTCCTAGCCGATTACAGCGACCCGAAAGGAACCGACCTTCCTGCCTGTCCGCGTAGTCTACTCAAACATATTACCAAACAATGTGTGGATATGGGCTATCATGCCGAGTTTGCCCAGGAGTTTGAATGGTTCAATTTCAGGGAAACACCGCAATCTATCAACGATAAAAACTTTACCAATATCAATACCCTTACACCGGGTATGTTCGGCTATTCTATCCTGCGTACATCAGAGAACAGTGATTTTTATTACGATCTGTTTAATCTGCTTACTCAGTTCAATATCCCCATTGAAGGCCTGCATACCGAAACCGGTCCGGGGGTATACGAAGCTGCTATAGCACATGACGAGGTTTTAAGCGCTGCCGATAAGGCAACCTTATTTAAAACAGCGGTAAAAGAAATTGCCTATAAGCATGGTATTATGGCATCGTTCATGGCCAAATGGAACGAAAATTTACCCGGCTGCAGTGGTCATATACACCAAAGCTTATGGACAAAAGATAAAAGCCATAACCTGTTTCATGATGCTGCCGACGAACATAAAATGAGCGATCTGCATAAACAGTACCTCGCCGGGCAATTGTATTGCTTACCCCATATACTGCCCATGTATGCACCAACTATTAATAGTTATAAACGCCTGGTTGAAGGGGCCTGGGCGCCAACTACAGTTACCTGGGGTGTAGAAAACCGTACCACAGCGCTACGGGTGATCAACACAACACCGGCTTATACCCGCCTGGAAACCCGTATACCAGGTTCAGATACCAATCCTTACCTGGCTATGGCTGCTGCGCTGGCCTCTGGTTTGTATGGTATCAAAAACAAACTCAAACTGGATATACCTCAAACCATAGGTAACGGCTATCAGAATAAAAAGAATGGCGTGCTGGCGGCCAATTTGCATGATGCTTCGGTAATGATGCAAAACTCATCCATAGCCAAAGAGCTTTTTGGCGAGGGCTTTGTAGATCACTTTACACAAACCCGCCTGTGGGAACATCGTCAGTACATAAAACACGTAACCGACTGGGAGTTGAAAAGGTATTTTGAGATCATTTAAATAATATGGAACACCGAATGTTGAATGTAAAATGGTGAAGGAAATACACTTCGATATTTAACATTCGGTGTTCGTTATTCCACAATATTATTTAATCTTTGTAGCCTAAATTATGTAAATGGACTATTCAGTCATTGTTAAAAAAGCGTGGGAGGGGTATGATGCTTCAAAAACCATCAAGCTTATTGAAGATATCAGCGCCATGGTATCAACCAATCACGTTTATCGCATCACTTTTGATGACGATGATATCATTATTGCCAAGCTATCATACTTTGGCAAGTTTGAGCATTTTAAAGAGGATCACCGTATTATTCAGACCCTGGCCAATAACCTGCTTTATCCGTTCGAGAATCTATTGGCCCGTTCGCTGTTAAAAAATAACCGGGTTTATATATATCATTACAAACATGGCAAAACAGATGCCTGGGTGGTTTTTTATAATCCTACGCGTATTTTGCAGCGCCTGCCGCGCCGGTTGGATGAAAACCATATCAAGAAACTGGGTCAGCAGGTAGGTAAGTTCCACAAAGCTTGCTCGAGGGTAAAAAATGTACTGCCCAAATCGTCAAAAACGCTGCGTACAGACATATCCTCACTATTGACTCAGCTTAATACTGATGAAAAACAGTTTGGCTCCGCTATGCAGGCAGATTTCTTGAAATACCATTGCGAAACCTTCCTCAAGAACCGCTCTAAATATAACATGAGTTCGTTCGAGATCATTCCGGTATTTATTGACTGGAACATAGGCAATTTTTCTGTCACCCCTAACCTGGAGCTGTACTCCCGCTGGGATTACGACTGGTTCAGGATGAGTTACCGTGTGCTGGATTTTTACTTTTTTAGCCGCGTAGTATCTGATATTGGCGATCGTACCGTGTTTAGCTATGTGATCAATACCATGATGGAAGACCGTTTTATCATTTTCCTGAAAGAGTATCACAAAGTGAACCCGCTTACGGCTGATGAGATCAGGTTTATGAAAGAAGCTTACCGTTTTTTTATCCTGAATTATGTGATTAAGGATGGCAAGCACTTTTTTAGCGAACAATATGCCGAAAAATTGCAGGCCGAGGCATTTAATGTTTATCTTCCATCGGTAGACAGGGACTTTGACGCCGAAAAAATTATTGAAGCATTAAAATTAAAGTAGACATTGGCGTAATATTTAAGCATATTGCGACTTCATTAGGAAACAGATAAAGCATGAATAGAATAGATAACTTTAAATCCATTATTGACCGGTATAAAGTTGTTTTTTTTGATGCTTTTGGTGTGCTGAAGAATTATAATGGTTTGCTGCCTGGCATTGAGCGCACATTTGCTTACCTGGAAGAGCAGCAGAAGGAATATTATATAGTTACTAATGATGCCTCTCGCAGCCCCGCACAACTGGCCGAATCGTACCAGATTAAAGGATTGCATACCATTACCCCCGATCATATTATATCCTCGGGAATGTTGACCAAAGATTATCTTGATCTGAAAGTGAATGATGGGATAGTGGCCTACCTGGGCACGCCCGATTCTGCTCATTATATCGATAGTTCTGGCTTGCATACGTTGCCGGTAAGCCAGATCGACGCCTCGAATATTGATAAGGTAAATGCACTGGTGTTTTTGGATGACGAAGGTTTTAACTGGTTTGAGGATCTGAACAAGACCGTCAATATATTGCGCAAACGCCCCATCCCAGTAATTGTAGCTAATACTGATCAGGCCTACCCGGTAACCAAACATGATGTATCCATAGCTATAGGTGGTTTGGCCAGTATGGTGGAAAAAATTGTAGGCAAGGAATTTATCCGTTTTGGCAAGCCCGATTCACAAATGTTCATGTTTGCTTTCGACTTGCTGCGCGATCAGGGGCCGATCAGCAAAAAGGATATTGTGATGGTAGGGGATACCCTGCAAACCGATATCCTGGGTGGCAATAAATTCGGACTGGATACGGTGCTGGTACTTTCCGGTAACACCCAGGCGATGGATGCCGACAACCGCATCAATGCAACAGGCATTGTGCCAACCTACATCTGCGACTCGGCAGTAGTAGAGTATGGCGAGCTGGGATTTTAATAAGTCTTCAAAAAATGCCATCTCCTTTAGGTTAATAGCTATAGCACGACTCCTTGAACATGCGGGATTTCTTAAAAAGTGGTTTACATGGTTTACACTTTTTATGGTTTACATTGATTTAAGTAATTTATAATCAATTAATTAAGTTTATAAACTCATAAAAAGTGGGTTTACAGTGTAAACCATAAAATTAAGCCATTCCGTGTTGGTAAATTACAGTCTCCTTTTCTTTGGCGCAAGTCTTGTGAGATTACTGATGCGTTGGTGACTTGTGCTTATGAACCTGGTAATGTCACAAGTCATCAATGCACAATCCCAAACACAAGACTTGCGCCAATGGCTGTCACCCTGAGCCCCGTCGAAGGGTAGAGCGCAGAGGCTTACCCACCATGCTTCGACGGGGCTCAGCATGACACCCTTCTTTGATAACCGTTTTTAATGTGCAATTACTCTTTCAACGGGAAGGGAACTAACTCCCTCTTTAGCGCAAGTCTTGTGCGGTTGCTGATGCGTTGATGATTTGTGCTTATGAGCCTGGTAATGTCACAAGTCATCAACCCACAATCCAACTACACAAGACTTGCGCCAATGGTATCCACGTTTACTGCTATTCGAAGTCAGAGACTTCGGATCTCTAATTTCTCTTTGAATATTTTTGAACACAGGGAGACGTAATTATACGTCTCTACATCCCTAGTTTTTTACGTAGAGACGCATAATTGCGTCTCACGGCATACATTGAAAAGATAAAAATGTCTATCTGACAAATAAATTTTATTTTTAAATGTAAACTTAACATTTGTTTTTTTACTTTTGGTTCAACAAAGGCATTTAACCCCATGCCCGGTGCCCCAGCACCAAAAAACCTGAATTAATTAAACGTGATGAACAACGAAAACTTTGACCTGAAAGAACATCCGCATAGCCGTTTGAATATTTTAACCGGCGATTGGATATTAGTATCGCCACACCGCACCAAACGCCCCTGGCAGGGTAAGGTAGAGGCGACCCAGGCCGACCAGCGGCCGCCATATGACCCAGCTTGTTATTTATGCCCCGGTAACAAAAGGGCCGATGGGAGCGAGAACCCTGAATACAAAGCCAGTTATGTTTTTACCAATGATTACTCCTCATTACTATTAAACACCCCGGATGGTGGATTGAACGATGATGAGCTTCTTGTGGCTAACAGCCAACGCGGTATATGCAGGGTGATCAGCTTTTCACCACGTCATGATCTCACATTGCCCGAGATGGAAACTGCCGACATCAGGAAGGTAGTGGATGTTTGGCAAACCGAATACCAGGATCTGGCTACTTACCCCTGGATAAAACACATCCAGATATTTGAAAACAAAGGCGATATCATGGGCTGTAGTAACCCGCACCCGCACGGGCAGATCTGGGCACAAAATAGTATCCCGGTTGAGGTGGCTAAAGAAACCCAACAGCAAAAAGCATATTTTGAGCAAAAAGGTCGCAGCCTGCTGGGTGATTATCTGCAACTGGAGCTCAAAAAACAAGAACGTATTATTTTCGAGAACGAACATTTTGTGGTAATGGTGCCTTTTTGGGCGGTTTGGCCTTATGAAGCCATGATCGTGAGCAAAAGGCATATCACCAGTTTGCTTTATTTTACTGATGACGAAAAAACAGCCCTTGCCGATGCAATCAAACGACTGACAGTAAGATACGATAATATGTTCGAGACCTCGTTCCCATACTCGGCAGGTATGCACCAATCGCCGGTAAACATGGGCGATCATCCGTACTGGCACTGGCATATGCACTTTTACCCGCCCTTGTTACGCTCGGCCACGGTTAAAAAATTCATGGTAGGGTATGAGATGCTGGCCAATCCGCAACGCGATATCACCGCCGAGTTTGCAGCCGACAGATTGAGAAATTTGAGCGAAGTGCATTATAAAATTAAGGGATAAGCAAAAAATACTAATTTAGGCCAACCAAAATAAACGGTATAAACCAACTATTTACGAAGCCATGAGAAACTTATCTAAAAACCTCTTATTAATAATGTTACCGGCATGTGTATCTTTAGCGGCCTGTAATCAATCATCTGACAAGAAAAAAACAACTATGACGGATAGCACCCAAACACCCGCTTCTGCCTTCGAAGCAACAATCGATGGAAAACAAACGCATTTGTACACGCTTAAAAATAAGAATGGTATTACCGCAACCTTTACCAATTATGGTGGCCGTATAGTGAGCCTATTGGTTCCGGATAAAACAGGTAAGCTTACCGACGTGGTATTAGGCTTTGAAAGCGTAGAAGGTTTTGAAAAATCAAAAGAGTCATATTACGGCGCTACTATTGGCCGTTATGGCAACCGTATAGCCAAAGGTAAGTTTAAAATTGATGGTAAAGAATATCAGTCATCTATTAATAATCCTCCAAACAGCTTGCATGGTGGTAAAATGGGCTACCAAACTATTGTATGGGATGGTAAACAGATCGACTCATCAACCGTTGAGTTTACTTACCTGTCAAAAGATATGGAAGAGGGCTACCCGGGTAACCTGAACGTAAAAGTTACCTACAGCCTGACTGATGATAACGAATTTAAAGCGGTTTACGAAGCTACAACTGATAAAACTACAGTTGTAAACTTAACCAACCATGCCTTTTTTAACCTCAATGGCGAAGGTAGTGGTACCATCCTTGATCATTTAGTACAAGTTGATGCCGATAACTATTTGCCGGTTGATTCAACGCTAATCCCGCTGGGTAAAATAGAAAGTGTAAAAGGTACACCATTTGATTTTACCAAACCAGAAACTATTGGCAAAAGAATAAATGATGATAACATACAGCTAAAAAATGGTAAAGGCTATGATCATAATTTTGTATTAAACAAACACGATATCAAAACGCCTATTGCTACTGTTGTTGGCGATAAAAGCGGTATCAAAATGGAAGTATTTACCGAAGAACCTGGTTTGCAGTTTTATAGCGGTAATTTTATGCAGGCCAAAAACGTGATGAAACGGGGCATTAAAGATGAATTCCGCACCTCATTCGCGATGGAAACACAACATTATCCTGATTCACCAAATCAGCCTCAGTTCCCTTCAACCGAGCTTAAACCAGGGCAGACTTATAAAACACAGTCCTTATATAAATTTTCGGCAGTTAAATAAGCCGGAGATGATCAGTTATCAAAGCCCCGCCAATTTTGGCGGGGCTTTTTGTATTCTTTCCCGAGCGTCATTGTTTATAAAATAAAGGGTGTCATGCTGAGCTTGTCGAAGCATGGTGGGTAGGCCTTTCCGCACGATCCTTCGACAAGCTCAGGATGACAGGCCTACTTTTTGGATAACAGAATGCCTCAATGCCCGTGCAACTGCTCATAATCAGCAATAGTATCAATATCAATAGCTCCAAGCGGAAAAGCGATTTGTGTTACATCATTTGGAAAAGTTTTGATCAGTTTTTTGGCACCCTCCTTACCTTGCAACATTAATAATTGGGGAAAGTAAGCTACATCGAACAATACCGGCACACCGAGCGTTCCGCGGTAAGTGCAGGCAATGATGCCAAAGTCGGTCTCCGCCCTTTTTTCGGTGAGTTGGTATATCAGCAGGGGATCAACAAAAGGTTGGTCACATAGCATTAATATAGCGCTTGTTATTAAAGGTTGGAGGCTAAGCAATTCGGTGACACCTAATCGTATGGATGATGCCATACCTTCCTGCCAAAGTGTATTGTAAGCAATATGTACCAACTGATCAGATATGCCTGGGCGTATTATTCCTTCATTAGCCCCAAGCACCACCACCACATTTTCATGGCATACCGAAGTTAACGCGGTTTGGATGGCTCGTTGTAGCAGCGTTTGCCCCTGGTAAACCAGATTTTGCTTAGGGCTACCCAAGCGGCTCGATGAGCCTGCCGCTAATATGATGAGTCCGGTCATAACAGTTATTACATGGTTTGCGTAATGATTCTTTCACAATTGGTTTAACTTTGTGTTAAAGTAAATATAAATCAAAAGTAGCAATATTGATATTAACCCATTGCCAGCAAATTTGTGATACAAAAAGTACATTTTAAAAACATAGGAGCCGTTTGTAATATTTACTTTTACTAAAAGACTGTTAAATTAAATTTTTATCCATTGCTCATAGATAATCACGGCCGGAAAATCAATTACCTGCGCCTTGCAGTAACAGACAAATGCAACCTGCGCTGTTTTTACTGCATGCCCGAGGATGGTTTGCATTGGCTTTCGCGTACGGAATTGATGAGCTATGAAGAAATGCTGCGTGGCTGTAGTCTGCTGGTGAAAATGGGGATCGAAAAGATCCGGATTACCGGGGGCGAGCCTTTTGTACGCAAGGATATTATGCAGCTGCTCACGGCCATATCGCAGCTGGATGGCCTGAAAGAACTGAGCCTCACTACCAACGGCGTACTCACCGCGCCGCATGTTCCCGAATTGAAAGAGATAGGGGTACGGTCGGTAAACCTGAGCCTGGACACGCTGGATGCCAACCGCTTTTTTACCATTACCCGCCGCGATGAATTTGCCAATGTAATGGCAACCCTGGAGGCCTTACTAAAACATGGCATCGAAGTAAAGATAAACGCGGTAGTGATGGACGGAAAAAACACGCAGGACATTATCCCCCTGGTGCAAATGACCAAAGAGCTGCCGGTAAGCGTGCGCTTTATAGAAGAAATGCCTTTTAATGGCGATGGTCATGTTTACACCGGTTTGCAATGGGATTATATCCGCATACTGGAGGAGATCAAAAGTCAATATCCACAGATACAGAAATTACCCGATCCGGCATATTCAACCGCTTATAATTACCAGGTGGCCGGTCATCAGGGTTCGGTAGGTATTATAGCCGCTTATTCGCGTACGTTTTGTGGTACCTGCAACCGCATCAGGATAACCCCACAGGGCGAACTGAAAACCTGTTTGTATGATGATGGCGGACTGAATATGAAGGATATGATGCGCACCGGTACTGGTGACGATGAGCTGCAGACTGTATTGCTAAATGCCATTAATCATCGGGCTAAAGACGGCTGGGAGGCCGAGCGTAAACGTGTAGTACATCCGGGTGTACATGAATCTATGGCTACTATAGGAGGATGATTTACAGTATCAAGGAAGGTAAGTATCAAGTAGCTAGTATCAAGTATCAAGATTTTTGAAATGCAGCTGTTATGATACTTGATACTAGCTACTTGATACTAAAAAAACTAATATATGACCACTGTTGAAGATGCTGAAAAGCTGATACTGGCACAATTAAGAGATTACGGTACCGAAAACCTGCCGTTTGAGCAGACAGTGGGCTGTGTGCTGGCCGAACCTATTACTGCCGATCGTGACCTGCCACCCTTTAACCGGGTAACGATGGATGGTATAGCTGTTAATTATCAGTCTATCATAAGTGGCATCCTTACTTTTAACATCAAAGCTACCCAGGCTGCCGGTGATGAACCTGCTGCTATTGCCCATCCAGATGAGTGTATCGAGATCATGACGGGTGCGGTGTTGCCGGTTTCTGTAGATACGGTGATCCGCTATGAAGATGTTGAAATAGCTAATGGTCAGGCTTTGGTAAAAGTACAGGATATAAAAAAAGGGCAAAACCTGCACCTGCAAGGGGCTGATAAAAGGGAAGGGGATATATTAGCGTCGATTGGGCAAATGATCACGCCGGCCATTATTGGTTTGGCCGCGTCTGTAGGTAAAACAAATTTACTGGTAAAAAGATTGCCGCGGGTGGTGATCATATCCTCGGGCGATGAACTGGTTGAAGTTGACCAAACGCCTGCACCATACCAAATCCGGAAATCAAATGGCTATACCATAAAAGCGGTATTGCAGAAGCAGGGTTTGCTGCCAGACCTGATCCATATTCCCGACGATCCTGAAATTACCCGCCAGCAGATACAACATTGCCTGCAAAATTATGATGTATTGCTGCTCAGTGGCGGTATATCCATGGGGAAGTTTGATTATGTACCCCAGGCACTCGAAGACTCGCAGGTAGAGAAGATCTTTCATAAAGTGGCACAGCGTCCCGGGAAACCTTTTTGGTTTGGTGTACATGGCAACGGGAGCCTTGTTTTTGCGTTTCCAGGTAACCCTGTGGCTACTTTTATGTGTCTGCACAAATATTTTTTAAACTGGTTAAGGACTACTTTAAATTTGACAGAACAATCATCCGTTTATGCAGTTTTAGCTAAGGATTTCCAGTTCAAACCACCCTTGCAATATTTTTTACAGGTAAAGCTGCAAAGCAACCCGCAAGGACAGCTGATGGCCTGGCCAATTGAAGGAAATGGTTCGGGTGATTTTGCTAACTTAGCAGATACCGATGCCTTTTTAGAATTACCACCGGAGAGGACTGATTTTAAAGTAGGAGAGGTGTACAAAGTATTGACATATTGATTAGGGAATGATTACGCCGATCTTAGGGGATAATGATTACACCGTTTTTTTGATAAAAGTAAATGAGGTGTCAATGTTTAAACAAAGGGTCGGCGAAATAAAAGAGAATCACTGTAATCACCTCATAAAATCAGTGCAATCGCTTTATAAAATCGGTGAAATCATAAAAATTACATAATGTTAAGCCATTTAGATAAACAAGGCAACCCATCAATGGTTGATGTAAGCGAGAAGCAGGTTACTCACCGCACTGCCACAGCGCGTAGCGTGGTTGTTTTGCCTGCTGAAGTATTGCAGCATTTAGCCAATGATGATCTGGTGAGTAAGAAGGGCCCGGTTTTTCAAACGGCTATTATTGCAGGTATCATGGCGGCCAAAAAAACCGGCGACCTGATACCGCTTTGCCATCCCCTGGGAATGGATAATTGCAACGTCACCATACTGGTTAATGAACAGGAGGAGATCGTGATAGATTGTACCGCCAGCATCACTGCTAAAACTGGTATCGAGATGGAGGCCCTGGTTGGCGCATCCATAGCGGCACTGACTATTTATGATATGTGCAAGGCCATGAGCCATGATATTATAATTAAAGAAACCAAACTGATAGCAAAAACAGGAGGTAAACGTGACTTTAAACGAGCATAAAAAACACGCTAAACTGGCCCGGCCAGCTTCGGGCAATTTCGGTCGTAATGAATGGTCTATTGTAGGTGGCCCATGTACCGTGATCAAATTGCTGGCCCATGATGTGATCGGGGCGCTATCTACCGTATATAAATGCGCCTATGCCGATACATCGCACAATGATGATATCACCCTGGTGCCGGGCCGGCTCACCAACGGAGCCATGCTGGATTATACCGATCAGATCAATTATCAGCAGTTTAATTTTCAGAATCCGGTTTGGCCTTACCAGATCAAACAGCAATTTGCCAATGCCGATCTGATACTGGTAAATGGCAACCATCAGTTAGCCAAAGCCCAGGTGGTGATCATCGATATCAACAAAAGGGTTTCGCTTCAAAAAAGGGTGGAGCAACTAACCAATGTGCAATTATTTTTACTGGCCGATAACAGCGACGAGATCTTTGATTTTATACAGGAAGCCATCCCGCACTGGCAGGATATACCCGTTTACCGGCTATCAGACAGAGATCGGATCATCGGTTTTTTTGAAACTAACCTGAAGCTGTCGCGCCCGGTTTTAAACGGGTTGGTATTAGCAGGTGGTAAAAGCGAGCGGATGGGTTTTGACAAGGGCAATGTGAACTGGCATGGTAAACCACAACGTTTTCACATGGCCGATATGCTCAAATCTTTTTGCAATGAGGTTTTTATTTCTCGCAGACCCGGACAGCATAATAATGAAGCCGACGTTGAATATCCTGTTTTGGAGGATACCTTTACAGGGCTTGGGCCTTTTGGAGCTATCCTGTCGGCCTTTCGCGAAAGACCAGATAATGCCTGGCTCGTTATAGCCTGTGATTTACCATTGATGGATGAGGCTACCTTGCGTAACCTTGCTGCCTGGCGCAATAGTTCGGCAGTAGCTACAACTTACCACAGCCCGGTGACCGATTTTCCGGAACCGCTGGTTGCCATATGGGAGCCTAAAAGTTACCCGATCTTACTGTCGTTTTTAGCGCAAGGGTATTCGTGCCCGCGCAAGGTGCTTATCAATAGCGAGATTAACCTGCTCAACGCACCAGATCCAGAAGCATTGACCAATGTGAACACCCCGGAAGAGTTGGAAAAAGTAAAAAGGGTTCTTCACCAAAAAACAGCTACAAACTAATGACACCCGATATTTTAAGATATAGTTGCCAGATGGCCCTGCCCGGTTTTAGCGAGCAGGCACAAATACTATTACAACAGGCCCGGGTATTGATAGTAGGTGCCGGCGGTCTGGGTTGCCCCGCAGCCCAGTATTTAACTTCAAGCGGGGTAGGTACGTTGGGTATAGCGGATTATGATGTGGTATCTGTGAGCAACTTGCACCGGCAAATATTATACTCGCCGGCAGATGTGGGCCAACTCAAGGTAGCTATTGCCATAAAGCGTTTACAGGAACAAAATCCTGATACAAAACTGGTTCCCCATACCGAAAAGATCAACTCTGACAATGTGTTGAGTATCATACAGCATTATGATATTGTGATTGATGGTACCGATAACTTTGAAAGCCGGTATTTGCTGAATGATGCCTGTGTGATGACCGGTAAGACCCTGGTTTATGGCGCTATTTATCAGTTTGAAGGACAGGTAGCAGTCTGGAATGTGGTTTACGACGAAAATACACGATCTCCTAATTATCGTGACCTTTTTCCGAAGGTTGACCCTACCCAGATCCCCAACTGCACCGAAGGTGGCGTAATACCCACGCTGGCCGGCATTATTGGCTGTATGCAGGCCAATGAAGTGATCAAATATATCACCAAAACCGGCGATCTGCTGGTGGGCAAAATATTGATATTTGACGCGCAAAGTATGCAGAGCCGGATCATCAAAATTGGCGCTACTTCAAAAACACCCGTGCGAGGCCTCGCTGCAACTATAACCATTCCCGTAATATCAGCATTGGAATTAAAAGAACATATGGATGATGATTCTATCGATCTGGTGGATGTACGTACCGAACAGGAACGCGACGCTTTTGACATCGGCGGTATCCATATCCCTATTGAAGAGGTAGAAGGCTACCTGGCCTACTTTACCGATCCTAAAACCAAAGTACTTTACTGTGCCACCGGTAAGCGCAGCGAAGAAGCTGTAAAACTCATTCTGAAACGCATCCCCGATGCTAATATTTTTTCGTTAGAGGGTGGTTTGAGAGCTTATTTGGAGAAGTAGTTTATGATTAAAGACTATAAATTAATTGGATGATCGACACGATGAAGGCCAGTGCATATGGACTAATATTGCTTAGCTTGCTACTACTGAATAATATGGTAGTTAAAGCACAGAGTGGAACTCATGTCAATAAATTTAATCAAACTGACATCGGGATTCCGATAAAAAAAACAGACTTCGATCGGAAAGTTGGAGAATACCTTCAGAAAATGAGTGCATGGACTAAATTTAATACCAGAGATTACATTGAAATGGTTAAGATTTATAATACTATTGGAGGTGACCTACCAATTAAAAATGATTTTTATAAAACGTATTATACCGTGTTTTTAGTGATGTACTCCAAGTTGGCGGCAAAAGAATTGGACGCCGGGTTTAGTAAGGGTATGGCAATGTATTCAAAAAAGTATAACCTTTGGTTGGGTGACGTGCCACTTGGAAATGATAGCAGTAGATTTAAAATCGATACGCTCCAATAAATAAACGCTACGGATGCGCCGCAACCCAAACCTCGCCATCCTCAAAAGCTTCTTTTTTCCAAATGGGTACCGTTTGTTTCAGGGTATCGATGATGTAGCGGCAGGCCTCAAAAGCGGCATCACGATGGGCCGCAGATACGGCAATGATCACCGGTACTTCGCCAACCTGTAAAGTACCCGTGCGGTGATGGATCAATACCTTTTGTACCGGCCATTTTTCAAAGGCTTGTTGGGCTATCTTCTCCATTTCGCTGATGGCCATGGGTTCATAGGCTTCAAAATCAAGCTTCAGCACCGGTTTACCCTTGGTTGCATTACGTACTGTTCCAATAAATACATCAATGCCCCCTGACTCGGGCGACATGATCCAATCGATACAAGACTGAACGTTCAGGCTTTCTGAAGAAAGCACGATCTGTGTGTTATTCATCGGGCAGCATTTTTATAAAATATTTTGGCGATTCCTCATATCCCTGGCGTTCATAAAAACGATGGGCATCTACTCTGCGCGAATGACAGTGAACTTCTATCCGGTCGCATTTTCGTTCGGTCGCCAATTTAGTAAAATGTTCTTCGAGCGCGTTGCCGATACCATTGCCGCGTGCGCTTTCATTAACAGCAAAACAGCTTATGCGGGCATAATCGCCACGGGTGGTTAGCTGCGGAATAAAATCAAAAGCGATGAAACCGGCAACAACACCATTCAGCTCATAAACCAATACGGTTGATAACGGCTGGCTAAGCACCACCTCCAGGTTCTGTGGTAAATAACTTTCTGTTCCCGGGTAACCCAGTTGTTCCAGTAATTTACAAATCGCCGGATGATCGGCCAGAGTAGCTTTCCTGATGCTCATATAGTTTGTTTGTGATTAAGGATTGAGGGAGCAAAGAACAAAGACTTTTTATCCGCTTGTATTTTTATTTTTCAATCCTTGCTCTTTGCTCCAAAAATCCTTGCTCTAAGAAGTTATCCGCCGCTTACCGGTGGTATAATAGCAATTTCGTCACGTTCATGTATCGTATCACCGGGTAGGGCATACTCATTGTTTACAGCTACCATGTACGATGCCAGTTGTTTCAATCGCGGATATTGCTGCTCCAGCAGGTATTTTAAATTGTATATAGTGGCATCGTTTGTCAATTCAAGGCTAACCAGCGAACTTCCAAATATCTCCTTTGCCACACCAAATGCCAGCACATTAATCTTCATACTCAAAATTAGGGCAAAATAGTTAAGAAAGGAGAGGAAATGAAAATTAATTGAGGAAACATAGAGCATAGATTTTGGAGGAAAGAGCCCATGTCTGAAAGAATGTTTTTGGCTAAAGCCAGCAAATACTTCCGTTATCCGCCCCATAAATGGGACGGCAATGAATAGAACAGCGTTGATTTTATCCTTCATTGCCGTTGGTTTTAACCAACGGACTAATTAAACAGTTATGGGCTTTAGCCAAACTCGTTATTTAGCCCCTATTTTAAACCTTCCGAATACCAGCGGAACAAGGACTTTTTATCCTTGCTATTTGTTCCTTCAATCCTTGTTCCAAAAGTCTTTGCTCCCTCAATCCTTGTTCTCAAAAAGAAACAAAGCCGCCGCGTAAATTGTATATTTGATGTATGGCTGCCAATTCTACACATAGTATCCGCGTTATCAAGGTAAATGCTGCCGAAATAGCTTCAGCTACCGATGTGCTCGCCATTGAAGAACCACTGGAGATCAGGCTGGAGCATGGTATTGATGGGCAACGACAGGTACAGAATATCTCTGTTACCATGCGTACACCCGGTCATGATGCTGAGCTGGCTGCCGGTTTTTTATTTACCGAAGGCATCATCAAAAATCCGGAAGATATCGCGAAAACAGAGCATTGTTTTATAGCCTGTGCCGAAAATAAGGAGAATGTGATACAGGTAAGTCTGGCGCCCGGTGTTGTACCTCATTTGCAAAATATCGAGCGTAATTTTTATACCACCTCCAGCTGCGGGGTTTGCGGCAAAGGCTCCATCGATGCCATCCGCACCGTAAGCAGTTTTGCCGGCGAGCGGGATGATAACGATACTATACAAGCCCCTGTTTTATACCAATTGCCTGCGATACTCCGCAAGCATCAGCGGGTATTTGAGGATACAGGCGGATTACACGCTTCGGCCTTGTTCAGTACCATGGGCGAGTTGTTGCTGTTACGTGAAGACGTGGGCAGGCATAATGCCCTTGATAAACTCATAGGCGCGGCGCTGAACTATAATTGGCTGCCGTTACAACAAACCATATTATTGCTGAGTGGCAGGGCAAGTTTTGAACTAGTACAAAAGGCGGCGATGGCGGGCATCAATATTATAGCAGCGGTTGGAGCGCCTTCAAGCCTGGCCGTGGAATTGGCCAATGAATTTAACATCACGCTGATCGGTTTTTTACGCGATGAGCGTTTTAATGTATATACCGCGGCACACCGCGTACAGATACCCCGTTATGAAGATACGTATTAAAGGCAATTCATTAAGATACCGGCTTACCCGTACAGATACCTTCAGGCTTGCAGAAGAAGGTCACCTGCGCGAGGCGGTTGATTTTGGCAGTAAGCAACTGTTTTATGCTTTGCAGGTGGTGGATGACGAACAATTATCCGCGACTTTTAAGGATGATACCATTACCGTGTATATACCTGCAAAACTGTTACAGGAATTTTCCGATACGGATAAGGTGGGTTTTGAAGGTATTCATGGCAACCTGCACCTGTTGGTAGAGAAAGATTTTACCTGTCTGGATAACGTGGCCGAAGATCAGAGCGATAATTACCCCAATCCTTTAGCAGCAAAAAAGAAATGAGCAAGGCATTGAAAGAGCCGGAACAGCCGGCAGCAGAAAATCCTGAAAAACTGCTGGATCTGAAATTAACAGAGCAAAAACAATGGGCGGCAGGTATCCCCGCGGTAAAAGCCGCCATGGTTGATATTATACAGGAAGCCGGCTTTGTACGCGGCATGGAAGGCTTGTTTAAAATGAACAAGAAGGACGGTTTCGACTGCTCCGGCTGTGCCTGGCCCGATCCGGATGACGATAGATCGCCGGTTGCGGAATATTGTGAGAACGGCGCCAAGGCCCTGGCTGAAGAAGCTACCACTAAAAAACTGACAGCCGATTTCTTTGCTGAAAACTCCGTGTTCGATCTGGCTAAGCTCAATGATTATGAGATAGGGAAGAAGGGGCGGATAGCCCAGCCTGTTTATTTGCCCAAAGGCGCTACACATTACCAGCCTATCAGTTGGGATGATGCCTTTAAAAAAATAGGCGATAAGCTAAGCAGCCTGGCATCACCTGATGAGGCTGCTTTTTATACCTCTGGTCGTACCAGTAACGAGGCCTCTTTTACGTATCAACTTTTTGTACGCGAATACGGTACCAATAACCTGCCCGATTGCTCCAATATGTGTCATGAATCAAGTGGAGTGGCTCTTACGGAAACTATAGGTATAGGTAAAGGAACCGTTACCCTGAATGATTTTTACGATACCGATGTGATCATCATTATGGGGCAAAACCCGGGTACCAACCACCCGCGGATGCTCACCGCCCTGCAAAAGGGTAAGGCCAGAGGGGCAAAGATCATCGCCATAAATCCATTACACGAGGCCGGACTCATGGGTTTTAAAAACCCGCAAACGGTTAAAGGCATCCTGGGTATAGATTCGCACCTGGCCGATCTTTATCTGCAGGTAAAAATAAACGGGGACATGGCCCTGCTCAAGGCGATAGAGAAGCTGTTGTATCAAGCTGAATTGGAAAACCCAGGCAAAGTGTTTGATCATGAATTCATCAAAAGCAGCACCGAAGGCTACGAGGCTTTTCTGGCCAGTTTAAACCGGTACACTATGGATGAGTTGGCCCTTGAGGCTGGTGTTCCTTTGGCCCAGATTGAGCAGGCTGCTGAAATGCTGAAAGATAAAAGCCGCATTATTGTGTGCTGGGCTATGGGTATTACCCAACACAAAAATGGCGTGGATACCATTAAAGAGATCGTTAACCTTACCGCCTTAAAAGGCGCCATTGGCAAACCTGGTGCAGGATTATGCCCGGTAAGGGGGCACAGCAATGTACAGGGTAACCGTACCATGATGATCTACGATAAACCTTCGCCCAAGCAGCTGGATAAACTGAAAGAGGTTTTTGGTTTTGAGCCGCCGCGCGGGCATGGTTATGATGTGGTGGAATCGATACAGGCCATGCATGAAGGTAAACTGAAAGTGTTTTTTGCGATGGGAGGTAATTTCCTTTCGGCTACACCGGATACGGTTTATACCGCCGATGCCATGCGCAAGCTCGAAATGTCGGTACATGTATCAACCAAGCTTAACCGTAGTCATTTGGTGCACGGGAATGAGGCGCTAATATTGCCTACACTATCACGGAGTGATAAGGATATGATCAACGGAGAAGCACAGTTTATTACCTGCGAAAATTCGATGGGGGTGGTGCAAATGTCAAAAGGGATGCTGAAACCTATATCGGACGATCTGATGAACGAGAACCAGATCGTTTGTAACCTGGCCAAGGCTACTTTAGGCAATCGTTCTGTGGTTAATTGGGATAAATACGCGATGAGTTATGATGCCGTGCGCGATGATATTGCACGTGTGATACCCGGTTTTGAAGATTATAATCAGCGGGTACGTGTCCCTGCCGGTTTTTACCTACCCAATGCTCCCCGCACCGGTAAATTTGAAAATAAGATCAATGGTACCAGGATAGGTTTTGCCATAACCGAACTACCGAAACATGATATAGCCGCTGATGAGTACCGTATGGGCACCATCCGCAGTCACGACCAGTTTAATACCACTTTATATGGCCTTGACGACCGTTACCGTGGTATCCATAATGAGCGCCGGGTGATATTCATGAACGAGCAGGATATGCGTAAAGCCGGCTTTAAATCGGGCGAAAAGGTTGATCTGCTTAATCATTATGGTGGTGTAGAGCGGGTAGCGCGCCTGTTTATAGTAGTGCCTTACAATATCCCCCAAGGGAACACGGCTACGTATTATCCCGAAGCCAATGTATTGATACCGATAGACAGCGTTGCCGAGAAAAGTAACACACCCACCTCAAAACTGGTGTTTATCAAGATCAAAAAGCACGAAGAAAAAGCATAACGAATTTGTCATTTCGAACGAGGTACGAGGAGAAATCTTCTGCAACATTCCTGATCATTAGGTAAGCGTAAAAGATTTCTCACCTCACCAGAGCACAAGTCAGCTACCCGTCGGCAACCGCACAAGACTTGCGCTAAAAATGGAAAAGAACTTTAGTCACATAATTATTTATTGAAATAATATGCTTTTAAATTATATTGCTTTAATATTTCAAATCTAAAACTTAAAGCAATATAAAATGAAAACAGATCTGTACACCAAAATTGTATTAACCATTATCGCGGTAGCTTTAACCGTAAACCTGTTGAAAGGAAGTGCTACCCCTGCACAAGCTGATGGCAAACACTATGTTAGCGTACCCCTTAATCCCGATGGCAGTCTGAATGTTACTATCAAAAACACGCAGGATGTAATGAAGGTAAGCATCAGTGATATTGATCCTTACGCATTCAGAAATGTAACGCCTTTGGAGGTTAAAGTCAGGAACTAACAGTTACCGGCACTTAAGGTAAGGCTTTGCGCGACACATAAATTACGGCGGGGGTATTGTCCCCGTTGAAGGTGAATGTATCTTTTTCTTTATTGTAGATACCGCCGGAAGCGGCTACATACAGGCGGTCGTTACTATCCATATACAGGTTCTCGATCCGGGCATTAAACGGAAAATCGAGCGTATTACCCTCCCGGAGTATGGTAGTAGGCCTATGGGTATAAGCATTGCTATTGGTCGAAACTGGCTTGGTATTATATTTTAGTTCGTAGATTACCTTGTTTTGCGCCGATTGCACAATACCAATTGGTTTACTGATTTTCTGTGCCCGTTGGTAATCTAAGTAACGGTTCCAGTTTTTGCCCATATCAAGGGTATAGAATTGCGCTACCGAGGCTTTCAGGGTTCCTTCCAATTCCAGGCCACCGGTAAGTAATAACGACATTACAGTATCTTTATTGGTGTATAGTCCTTGTATGGGGCCGTTAAAGTTTTTAGATTCCTGCCAGCTTTTGCCCTTATCCGTAGTAAAATAGGCTTTGGTATGCGTAGTAACCAGCAAGGTATCATCAATATTACCGGCAATAGCGTAGGCTGTGCGGCCATTGGGTATTTCCAGTTTGATCCAGTTGGGGTCTTCCTGATTGGTTACGACAGGCGATTTATTATCTTTTTTGCAGGAAGCAATAATAAAGGCAATAGCGGAGATGATAAGGAGTAATTTTTTCATAAGCAGGGTTCATAAATAATAATACCATATAGAACGTGCTAATATGGTATTATTGGTATGACCTGCAATTTATAATTTGGTTTAATAAGAAAAAATTAATCGGCCAGTTTTAAACGCCATGTGGCACGGACGCGCCCGGCGCTGCGCAAATTCGCCAATTGTTCCTGGGTGGCATTGGCCCGAAGATATTTTAGCGAGCCCGAGTTTTGATGCTCCGCTTCGGCTTCTTTGTCGATAATGAACCCTTCTGCTTTAAAAAAAGCTGCGGCTTCTTCAAAACTATTGAACTTGTTTTCGTCAATGCGGTGCCCCCTGAGAAATTCCTGTAGTTCATCGTTTATTTTAAGCTCCGGGAAACTTTTTGAGGATTTAACATAGATGTCGGCCGTAATCCAGTAGCCTCCCCGCTGCCGGAGCACCTCGCGGATATTATGGCATAACTTTCGTTTTTCGTCCATATTCAGGTAAACCAGCAGCCCTTCGTTTACAATGACTATCTCGCTTTCGGGGAAATGATTCATTGTGGCTGTAAAAGCAGCCTCGTCAAGCGCGTTGAGGGCTAAAGTTTCCAGTTCACCATGAGGTATAGCATCATAAGGCAATAGATCCTCCAGTAGGCTTAGCTTGGTTGCAATTACCTCTGGCAGATCGGTATCAATGTAATAAACCTCCTTATTCAATACCGAGCTTAACCCCCGGAATGAAAAACCGGAGGATATCTCTAAAATATTTTGAACCGGTAAACTATCTAATAATTGGTTAATGCTTTTATACCGCGATTCAAAGTGCAGCACACGAGCCCAAAAAGCAAGATCCTTGATGCTAAAATCCGGCTGGTACTGATCGGGGCGACTGATCAGTTTGGCTGCTTCCAGCGCAAAAGGAATATCTGTAAAGCCTTTCAGCAATAATAATGCGCGCGCCGAAGGGCTAATGCTGCTATAATCCCGGTTATTTGGAAGGAATTCTTCGTTGTTCATGGTTAAATTGACTGTTGAATAATAATGCAAACGGAGGTTTCATCGTGTACGGCAAATTCTTTTAAGCCCCAGGGTTGATTTTTGATCACCTTTAAATTAGGGTGTAGTATTTCCGGATGTTTGGCGCTGACCTCCGCATAAAACCCTTCAATATCGTCGGTATCTATCCTCATCTCGGGGCGATCATTTACATAAAAATCATCTTCACTGGCTACTAACTGAATAGTAACACCGTCGCGGGCCATAATGTAAAACCCATCTTCAGAATACTTTGTTTCAAAACCAAGCGCGGTGAAAAGGTTTACACCTATCTGAACATCCTTATAAATGATCTTTGGGATTATTTTTAGCAAACTCATGATTTAAAATGTTTAACAAGTTAAAATTCAGAAGTTTTTCCGGTGGAACATTTAACAAAAGATAAATAATACGAGGTCACTTGATTTTGTTGCGGATGCGGCTTAAGGATACCTGCGTAATACCCAGGTAGGAGGCAATGTGTTGCAATGGCACCCGCCTGATCACTTCGGGTTTTTGCCGCAACAGGTTTTCGTAACGTTGGGTGGGACTATCTTTTAAGTAGGAGAAAAAATGCTGCATAAACTCGGCCTGTTTATCGCTGGTCTGTTCAATGATAAATTGGTATAGTACGGGGTCTTTTCGCACTTGCTCCATGTCCCCGGCATCTAACCAGCGTATGCTTGTAGGCTCCAGCGTTTCGATGCTGAACGGACTTGGTGTGTGCTTGCGCATGCTTTGCCGGGACGAAACCACATCACCTTCAAAAAAGAATTGAAAGCTGATCTCTTTACCATCATGATAAAACCAGGTGCGGATACTACCCTTTTCAATTAAAAAAGCCTTGCGACTGATATCGCCTTCTTTTAAAAGCAGGTGTTTGGCCGGCACCTCCGCAGACTTCCATAAATGCCGGTATTTTTTCCATGCCAATCTGATGGCTGGCGGTGCTATTTGCGGTTCTTCCTGTTTCATGGGCAATTTACTGTTCCCTAATATTTCAAATACTTAACGCAGGACGCGGCATCTCTGTTTTAATCTGTATGCTTTCTAAATATCGGTATATCGAAACAAATGCGGCATATCAAGCCTTCTTAAAATAAAAAAAATATTATGTCATTTGATCAATATCACGAACCTGCCAACGAGCTATCCGCCGAAACCAGGACCTTTGCCCGGATGATCGTATCCCTAACCGAAGAGGCAGAAGCCATCAACTGGTACGAACAACGTATATCCGTTGAACCTGACAAGGCCGCTAAAGCCATCATGCAAAACGCCCAGCAGGAAGAGTTTAAACACTTTGGTATGGACCTGGAATTTCTGCTGCGGAAAAAGCCGGTTTGGCGTAAAACCCTGCAAGCTATATTATTTCAAAAAGGCGATATTGTAAAGTTGGGCAGTAAAGGCGAGGAAGCAGCGGAGTAAAACAGACCAAGCGAAATAACTTTGTTATCTTGGTGTTTCATTTGTATGGAAGAACCAGGATACATCATAAACCTAAAGACTATAACATTAGCCAATGGCTATTCTCTTGATTTTGAATATCCTATCCTCGAAACGGTGATTGCAGATAATGTGATCATCATTGTTTTGGATATACCATTTGAAATAAATTATAATCGAAACATTTTTGCTATAAGCGCTTCTGGGGATTTTCTATGGAGGGTATCCGAAACTGAAGTGTTCGGCTGCGGATTGGAATCCAATAGTTGTGTTTATATCTCCGCCATCATTAATGATGACGGAGAATTAGTTCTGTTCAACTGGTGTAGTACCGCCGTAATTGTTGATCCACAGACGGGCGATATTTTAAGAAAATACCAAACCAAATAATACCTTACTTACTCGCGCTGTTGTTCAAAAACGGCGCCACATTAGCTACCTGTGTGGTTTGCAATGTGGAACTCCTGAAAGCTTTAAAACGGGTTGAACCACCAAAAACAAACAGGTAGTTATTGTAAACTGCCGATGCGGTAGCCCTGCGCTGCTCCATGTTTGATTTGAGTTTTACAAACTGGTTGGCTTTGGTATCATAGTAACCAATAAAATCTTCATCATCATAACCACCTACTACAAATACTTTGTCGCCGCAAGCTGATACGCTGTTGGCTGATAAGAATTCTGGCAGTTTGCCCACTTTTTTCCAGGTATTGCTTTTAATATCATAAGCGTTGATACTGTAGGATTGGCGTTTAGTAAAAGCATCAAAACCGCCAAAAGTATATATCACACCATCAATTACGGCGCCGGCAGCTTGCAGGCTCTCGGGCATATCGGCCAGTTGCGTAAATTTCGCTGTCTGCGGATCAAACTCATACAGGGAGTTTAGTGTACGTTTTCCATCCCTTGTGCCACCAAAAACATATACTTTATTGTTCCATTCAACAGCGCTGCCGTAAGTGCTGGCCATCGGGTTTAAAATATGCAGGTTCTCTACCTTGCCGGTTTTAACATCTACTGTTTGTACCCCTTGAAATATCTGATTGGCAACACGTGATCCTCCTAAACCGCCAATTCCGCCCATTACATAAATTTTACCGGTTGCAGGTACATAAGCCGCGGCGGTTTGTATCTTATTACCACCCATATCTGCCAAAACCGACCATTTGTTGACCTGCGGATCATATTTTAATACTTCGGACGAAAAACCGCCCAAACCTTTATAGCCCGATATGGTATAAATATAGCTGCCGTCGGTAACACTGGTGGTCCAGGTTAGGGGATAGGGTAAATTGGCCGCGCTCTTAAAAGTAATAGCGGCAGGCTGTTTAGTTTGTGCTTGGCTTTCATTCATATTTAAGCCGGCAACTACGATAAATGCGCAAAGGAGATTCAGGATTTTCATTGGGCAATAAGTTTAAGTGAATTTACTAATTAAGACGGATATGATTATTAAAAGTTTAATAGTATCATAATATTTACAATTGGGTAACAATCAGGTCAATGAGTCTCATTTTTGGGGTTTAAACACAGCTTGAGCGGCAAATAAATAATGCTTATGTTAGCCTAATGCATCCGGCGCTACAAAAACAAATCGAAGGAAAGATCAGCCTCTCTGCCGAACAGGAGCAGCTGGTAAGTAACTGTTATAAATCCAGGCAGGCTAAAAAGGGAGAAATACTGCTCGAAAAAGGAAACGTAGCCCGCTATTTATATTTTGTGGTGAAAGGTTGCCTCCGCGTTTTTTTAACCAAGGATGATGGCAGCGAGTGGACACGTTTTTTGATATTCGAAGATCATTTTGGCACTGCATTTCCCAGTTTTGTACAGCAAAAGCCATCGGTAGCGGCTATACAGAGCATGGAACCCTCGGAGCTGTTCATGATCAATCGCCAGGATGCGCAAATGCTGATGAAGGAAATACCCGGCTGGGAAACCATGATGCGCCTGGGGCTGGAGCAGGATTACATAGCCTCCATTGAGCGTATAGAAAGCTTAATAACCCTCGATGCTAAGGAACGCTACAACATCCTGATGCAAACACAACCCGGCTTGATACAAAGACTACCGGGCAAGATCATTGCCGATTACCTGGGCATATCTCAGGAAACGCTGAGCCGCCTCAAATCAAAAAAGTGATTTATTGACTATTGTCAATCTTTTTAAAAGGACTATTGGCTTGCTTTGTATCTAAATCAGATAACCTATGCACCGCTCCATTTACATTACGCTCATCATCGCCCTGTTTCACCACACCATTTGCGCGCAAACGCATATTGGCGAACGCACTTTTCATTTTAAGGACCAGAAACGTAACCGTCCATTGGTTACCGAAATCTGGTATCCCACAACAGATACTTTAAAACAAAGCGACAAAACTTTTTCGCCATTTATGCGTGTGGCTACCGTGCGCGATGGTAAGTTGCCATCGGCAAAGCTCCCACTCATTTTGATCTCACATGGCACAGGAGGGAGCCGCCTTTCGCTGGAGTGGCTGGCTGATGCTTTGGTGCAAAAGGGCTTTATTGTTGCCGCTGTTGATCACTGGGGCAACACTTATGACCATAAGATCCCCCTTGAATTTTTAAAACCCTGGGAACGCCCGCAGGATATCAGCTTTGTGATCAGCAGCTTGTTAGCCCAACCAGATACAAAGGATGTGATCGACACGGATAAAATTGGTATGGCCGGATTTTCATTTGGTGGTTATACGGCTATTGCACTGGCTGGCGGGCATTTTGATTTTATGGCGCTGCTTAACTACTATAAAACTATAGGCAGGCAACAGCTTAATCTGCCCGAATTTCCCGGCCTAGCAAAATATCTTGATGACAGTACTTTGCTTGCCGGCGCGAAAAACCCTCCACGGTTATGTGATAAACGGATCAAAGCTTTCTTTTCTATTTCGCCGGCCACGGGTCTGGGTTTTGTTTCTGATCGTGATATCACGGCGCCAGTTTATATCGTGGGTTCGCAAAGCGACAGTATCGCCCCGGTAAAAACTAATGCCCTGCGTTATCATGAGTTGATCAAGGGATCTCAATACTATATAAACCCAGGCAAAACCGGTCATTATGTAATGCTGCAGGAAGCTATTGATGAGGTCAAAAAAGAAGCCCCCACTTATTTTACGGATGACCCATCAGTGAGCAGGCACCAGGTGCATTTAAAGATTGATAGTTTGGCGGTAGGCTTTTTTGTGAAGAATTTGAAGTAGAATCGACTCACCCCTACATCGCTTCGCTCGTTACCCCTCTCTCCGCCTTCGGCGCAAAGAGGGGGCATTCGCTTTTCTTTACCCTCTTTATGGCGAGGCCAAAGAGAGGCTGGTCCAGCGAAGCGCAGACCGGGTGAGTCTTCGTCGGCGTTCAAAAAGAGTATCATACTGAGCTCCGTCGAAGTATGGTGGGTAGGGCCTCTGCGCGCGTCCTTCGACAAGCTCAGGATGACAGGCCTACGCCAGATAAAATCTTAAACAGAACTGTTCGCAATCGTTTTCGTAGTTTCTATAATGGCGTCCTGGCTCAACCTTATTCTTAAAACATATATTTGGAGTACTAACCGCAATTATATCTGCATGAGAAAAAAGTACTCCCTGCCACGTGTAGGCATGGCTTCCGCACTGATCGCCGGGCTGGCCTTATCCGCATCGGCACAAGAAAAAAACATTTACCATAAAGGCTGGGTTGATTTTAACAAGAACGGCAAAATGGACGTTTTTGAGGATCCCTCGCAAACTGTCGACAAACGCGTTGCCGACTTGCTGAGCCAGATGAGCGTTGAAGAAAAAACCTGCCAGATGGCCACTCTTTACGGCTACAAGCGGGTTTTAAAAGAAGAAATGCCCGCCGCATCATGGAAAAACGAAGTCTGGAAAGACGGTATCGCCAATATTGACGAGGAATTAAACAACCTGGTTTCTACAACCGACAGGGCATATACTGAATATTCGTTCCCATACAGCAAACACGCTTCGGCTATCAATACTATCCAGAAATGGTTTGTGGAAGAAACCCGCCTGGGTATCCCGGTTGATTTTACCAATGAGGGTATCCATGGTCTTAACCATGATCGTGCTACACCTTTGCCGGCTCCCATATCTATCGGCAGTACTTTTGATAAACAACTGGTGCGCCGGGCAGGCCAAACCGTGGGCCGTGAGGCAAAAGCCCTGGGTTATACCAACGTTTATGCGCCTATATTGGACCCTGCGCGCGACCAGCGCTGGGGGCGTGTTGTGGAGTGTTATGGCGAAGATCCCTTCCACATTGCTGAGCTGGGTAAACAAATGGTGCTGGGCATCCAGGAAGAAGGCGTAGCATCAACCCTGAAACATTTCGCCGTATATAGCGTACCAAAAGGCGGTCGCGATGGCAGTGCCCGTACCGATCCGCATGTGGCCCCGCGCGAGATGTACCAGATCTATCTGTACCCCTTTCGCCGGGTGATACAGGAAGCACATCCTATGGGTGTAATGAGCAGTTATAACGATTGGGATGGCGTGCCCATTACCGGCAGTTATTACTTTTTAACCGAGCTACTGCGCCAAAAATTTGGCTTCAATGGCTATGTGGTATCTGACAGTGAGGCTGTAGAATACCTGTACTCCAAACATCACGTTGCGGGTGACTATAAAGAAGCAGTAAGACAAGCGGTAGAAGCCGGGCTGAATGTACGTACCAACTTTACCATGCCGCAAACCTATATTATGCCTCTGCGTGAGCTGATCAAAGAAAATAAGCTTTCTATGAAAGTAGTTGACTCCCGGGTTGGTGATGTGTTGCGGGTGAAATTCCGTTTGGGATTGTTTGATGATCCGTATGTAAAAGATCCAAAATCGTCTGATAAAAAAGTACATACCCCGGCCGATGATGCCATGTCACTGCAAATGAACCGCGAATCGATGGTGCTGCTCAAAAACCAGGGCGATCTGTTGCCTTTGGATAAAAGCAAACTGAAAAATATAATGGTAACGGGTCCGCTGGCTGCCGAAAAAAATTATGCTACCAGCAGGTACGGCCCATCGCACAACCCGGTTACCAATGTGCTGGATGGTATTAAAAATTACGTAGGTAAGGATGTAAACGTTACCTATGCCAAAGGCTGTAACGTGGTTGATGCCACCTGGCCCGAAAGCGAGATCATCGAAACACCGCTTACTACACAGGAGCAGGCCGGTATTGATTCGGCTGTAGTACAGGCCAAACAGGCCGATGTGGTGATAGCCGTAGTAGGCGAAGATTTTGAGAGGGTAGGTGAGAGTCTTTCGCGTACCGGTTTAAACTTACCTGGCAGGCAGTTAAAACTGATCCAGGCGCTACAGGCTACAGGCAAACCGGTGGTCATGGTGATGATCAACGGGCAACCGCTCACCATTAATTGGGAAAATAAATTCGTTCCGGCCATACTCGAAGCCTGGTTTCCTGGCCCCGAAAGTGGTCGTGTTATAGCCGAAACCTTGTTTGGTGATAATAACCCCGGCGGCAGGCTGCCTATTACCTTCCCTAAAACTACGGGACAAATTGAGTTTAACTTTCCGTTCAAGCCAGCTTCGCAGGCTAGCCAGGGCGGCGAGAACAGCTGGGGCAAAACCAGCGTGAACGGTGCGTTGTACCCTTATGGTTATGGGTTAAGCTATACCAAATTTGAGTACAGCAACCTGCAGGTATCGCCAGAGAAGGAGAACTCCCAGGGCGATATACAGGTAAGTGTAGATGTAACCAATACCGGCAGCCGAAAAGGCGAAGATGTGGTACAACTATACCTGAAAGATGAAGTAAGCAGCGTTACCACCTATGAGTACGATCTGCGCGGTTTTGAACGCGTAAACCTGGCTCCAGGCGAAAAGAAAACCCTGCAGTTCACCCTGCACCCTGATGACCTGGCCCTGCTGGATAAAAACATGAACTGGACGGTTGAACCCGGCAAATTCATGGTCATGATAGGCAGCTCGTCGGTTGATATTAAGCTGAAAAAAGAGTTTGAAGTACAATAGAGCTTAAAGCTGAAGGCGGAAAGCTTAAAGCAAAAGCCCTGTAAAGTTTTAAACTTTGCAGGGCTTTTGCTTTTATGAATTTCTAAATGTTTTCTGTAAAAAATATTTAAAAGCTCTGGCTAAGATTGCCGCTGTAATTTGGATCAAATGTTACAGCAAATCCCCCGGTACTTCCATCATTTGAAAATACGTTACCGGTTAATATGGTTCTGACGTTTGGCTGAAGCGTTACGTTATTAATCGTTTTGAAAGCTACATCTGTGCCATTAGGAGATATGGCATCAATAAGGATATTCACTGTTGATGTATTGTTGAATAAACGCGTTACGGGACTTAATGGGAAATTGGTTGTGCCTACATTGGCATTGGTGATGGGCGTAGACGATTCTCCGCCAGTATTTGATCCTGTAGATTTTCCATCCAAATAAGTACATGCTTGATACGCACCTATAATAGTTATATTAATCCGGGATACTCCTGATGGAATGGCATCTTTAATAATTACCTGTACCTCTGAATTTAATCGTTTTAAAACCGAATTCTGTTGTACCGGTGTATTGCCAACGGTAAAGTGAACATTGCTATAAAATGTTTCCGGAAAGTATGCATAAGTACGGTAATTAAAAATAAGTCCGGTATCTCCGAAGTCGGCGGGAATAGTATCAGTTAGACCAACAAATGCGGCAGTATAAGTGCCAGCTGCAAGGCTGTCCGTAATTGTTCCGAAGTTGGGTGCCCCTTTATTAATAATCAGCGTTTTTTTAACTGAGTTATTAGAGTCAAACAGTTTATATATCAGCTTAACAACTGTACTTGCAGAAGGATCGACTGTATTTACTTTGATTTTACTATTTTGATTAATAGGGTCGATTGTTGATGTAAAGCCCGATAAGCTAAAAGAAACGGGATAGAATTTACCTGTAGGATTAGTTTTAGTATGGTTATCTTTTTTACATGATAACAATGTTACACCAAGTAGCATAAAATATATAAATAAAGCCTTTTTCATATCTGGAAAAAATTAAGAAAAGTTAAAAATTGACGTTTACCGGTGCCCCCCAATCCTGATCAATCGCTAATACAAATTGAGCGTTGCCCTGGGTAAATAAATTTCCGGAGAGTGTGGTGATGTAATTAGTTTTACAAACTACATTTTTAATGGTTTTTGTACCCAGCGGCCCAGATGGATTAGCTCCATAATAATCTATAGTTACATCAAAGGGCTTAATATTATTTAATGTATTCATCACAATAGTATAATTTGTGGTGCCAATATCTGTTGTACTAATAGTTTTTGTAGTGGTATTGATGGCCTGGAAATGATGTAATCCATCGGATCCTATTGCAGATGTGTCCTGAAATTTTACCACTATTTTTGATGTGCCTGTTGGTATGGCATCTTTCAACACTATAGCTAATCGCGCTGTTGCCCTGGAAAGTGTAACTGATTGATTTATGCCTGTATTGGTTACGGTAAAAGGGATTAGCTTAAAAAAAGTATCATCCCAATAAGCCGGACCTCCCTCAATGTCTGGTCGGGTAATATAAGTGAAGAATGTTCTGTAAGCCAGTAAATTATTTGATCCCCCGCAAAATACAGCCTTATAATTTCCTGCAGGCACATTTTCATTAAACTGACCAAAGTTAGCATCGCCTTTCTTAACATTTCTGGCAGAAACCAACAACCCATCACTATCGTATAAACTATAATACAATAATTGTACGGGCACGGTATCCGTGGCCTGAGTAGCGAGGGAATTGGTTTTTGCTTTACTATCTAAAGGCGTTGCGCTTTGCAAAAAGCCGGATACCTTAAAACTGATGGGATATAGTTTAGCATCTGGATCGGGCGCTTTTTTATCCTTTTTACAGGCAAAAAGCGAGAGAGCGCAGATACCGCAAAGTAAAATTTTCTGTTTCATGATGTTGGTGTTTCGAATGTTTTATAAATTGATGATCAGATATTTAAAAACCCTTGTTAATGTCGGGATTGTAAATGGAATTATAAGTGACGTTGAATGACTGGTTTCCTGTACTGTTTGAAAATAAATTCCCGGTTAAAAGGGTCCGGGTATTACGTTGTATGGTTACGTTGTAAATTGTTTTATATGTACCAGGTTTGCCATCATTACGATAGGCGGATATGGTTACCCTAACGCCTGCGTGTGTATTTAGCAAGTCGGTTACCGGCGTAGCGGCAAAGTTGGTAGTACCTACTGCCGCGAGGGGGACGCTGGTATCTGTGTATCTGTAATTTAGGGTGCCATCAGTCTTTAAAGTATCACTTGAAGCATCGTCAAAAAAAGAGTAATGAGTTTCGGTATTATACACATTAACACTAATTAATGTAACACCGGCGGGGATAGCATCTTTAACCACAACCTGTAATTCGGCATTTAAACGATCGATGGTTACGCTCTGTTGCAGGGGCTGGTTGCCAACCGTGAAACTGGTTTTTTTATAAAAGGTTTCTTTAAACTCCTCCGGCAAAAAGCCCGAGTATAGGTTAAGAGGGATATAAAAAAAGGTGGTAGCATCATTTGAATATTGTATGGTATCTGTTAAGCCTACAATAACGGCAGTATAATTTCCGGTTGCCAGACTATCACTAATAGTACCAAAATTCGGACCGGATTTTTTGGTAATTATTGTCCTTTTTAAGGTGTTGTTTGAATCATATACTCTGTATATCAACCTTATAATATTGGCTTGAGCTGGAGGTACCACCGCATTTACTTTGGTTTTATTATCCTGAGGTATAGGTGTATTTTGCTGCGTAAAGTTGCTTACCTTAAAAGTAACCGGGTACAATTTACCTGTGGGGGCATCTGTTTGGGTATGGCTGGATTTTTTGCACGATAACAGTGCTATGCTGATCAATGTGAAGCAAATTAAAGCTCTTTTCATTTGGATAGGTTTAAAATTAAAAATTAACCGTTATCGGGGTATTCCAGTCCTGGTTAGCCAAAACTGTAAAATTACCATTGCCTGTGGTAAATAAACTACCCGATAATATAGTTCTAGTGTTTCTTTTGCACACTACATCACTAATTACTTTTGTTCCGAGCGGTCCATTGAGATTAGAGCCATAATAGTTTATGGTTACCTGAAACGGCGTTACATCGTTTCGTGTGTATATGGTTGTGGTATAATTTGTTTTACCTATATCGGCTGCAGTAATGGCTTTGGTAGTCACATTTTGAGTTACCATCTCGGGGCTCGAACGCCCGGTTTGCAAATAAAAAGCTGCGGTATCAGCAAAAGATACAGTTATTTTTGATGTGCCGGTGGGTATAGCATCCTTTAAAACAACATCCAAACGGGAAACTACCCTGTCTAAACTTACATCCTGACTTACAGTGCCGCTTGCGGCAACGGTAATTGGTATTGTTTTATAAAAGGTATCATCCCAGTAAGTTGGCTTCTGACTTGGATAATCAGAATTAAACGAATAATAAAGATAAGTATTCTGATAATTACTGTTAATGTTTATGTTGGTAATACCTCCGTAAAACACAACTAAATATTTACCTGCAGGCACATTATCTGTAAATGTACCAAAGCCGGCATCTCCCTTAGATTCATATCTGCTACTAATTGATGTTTTTTGATTAATAGGGAAAAGTATGTATTCAAGGTATTGTACCGGTATAGTATCTGTAGCCTGGGTGGCAAGGGCTGTTGTTTTTGCTTTCCCGGCGTTAGGTACCAGGGTTGTTGAAAAGCCCGATACATTAAAACTGATAGGGTATAGTTTAACAGCAGGATTAGGCGCTTTTTTTTCCTTTTTACAAGCAAAAAACAGGCATAAACATATACTATAGAGTAAAATTTTCTGTTTCATGGGGTTAGATTTAGGTGCATAAATGTACTAATTATTTGCTGTTTGACAAAAAAAGAAGTTTTTTCAAGGAAGTATAGGAGCAACACGTAAGACAGGTTTTGGTTTTAAACATTTACGATTTTTATCTTACTGGCTAGGGGCGATCAGACAGATATTGAGCGGGTATTTGATGGGGTAACTACTGATCATAATTGGGGACTGAACATTCTACGGCTCTCTTTTTTTATTTGTCGGTAATTTTTGGTATATTTACATGAAAGCAGCCCGGTTTTCCTGATGACAGGATAACCGGGCTGTTTTGTTAAGAGGATAACAGGCCCCCAAATAGATCATTTTTGATATAGTTATTTGAAAATCAATATATTAATACTTTTTAAACCTTTCAAAACAGGCTAAAAATTTGTTAAAAAGTGTTAAAATGGCGTTAAAATTCTGTTAAAACGGGTAATTATCAGGTGTTTTTACCCTGTTTTGGCTAAAAAAGTGTTAAAATTTAAGGTTTAAAAAGTTTTTAACGATGAAGATCCCCACCATAACCGGAATTATCGACCGCCGTATACTGGTCAACTTTGCTATCGATGCCCACGTGGCCAAAAACATGGTGCCGCCGCCTTTTACCCCTAAAATAGTAAAGGGCAAAGCCATCGCTGGTATATGCCTTATCAGGCTCAGGCAGGTGAGGCCAAAAGGTTTACCTGCTTTTGTGGGTGTTGGCTCCGAAAACGGGGCGCACCGCATAGCGGTAGAGTGGCAGGAGGATGGCCAGACCAAAGAAGGGGTGTACATACCCCGGCGTGATACCTCGTCGCTGTTCAATACGCTTGCAGGCGGTAGGATGTTCCCTGGTAAACACCGCAGGGCCAGGTTTGATGTTGACGAGCATAATGGTAACTATCATATAGCCTTTGAAAGTTCAGACGGGACCCTCATTAGTATAGATGCCACATTATCAGATACTTTTAATTCGGATTCTGTTTTTGGTGACCTTGCAACCGCATCGGAGTTTTTAAAGCAGGGGCTACAGGTTACTCACCTAACGGAAACAAATACGAAGGCCTGCTGCTTGAAACCAATCAATGGGAGGTAAAAGCCCTGGAAGTAAGCCAGGTAAAATCAAGCTATTTTGAGGATGAATCGGTATTTCCGAAAGGCTCAGTAAAGTTTGATAATGCCTTGCTTATGACCAATATACAGCATGATTGGTCGTCAAAACCGGATAAAGCGGTTGTAAAATAAGTCGGCATTGAACAGGTTTGAGAAGTTAAACACAATATCTTTTTTTACATTTTGTAGGCAATTGTTTCATTAATTTTGTCAATTAGACAGGTACCCTTATTGAGTGTAATAATTACAGTTGTAGTTAATTACTTTATTTATATTTTTATACAATTCAAAACACTAAGGCATTGCCTGTTATAAACCCAATTATAAATTATTGAATGGAACTGGAGAATAAAGGTGTAAAGGGCAGTCAGCTAAAAAATACGATCATTAAAACGCTTTATTTTAATAAAGCGATGTCATGCGCGGGCTTGAGCGAGTTATTTGATAAAAGTATACCGTCAATAGCTAAGGCTGTAAATGAATTAATGGATGAGGGTTTTGTTGTTGAAGATGGCTATGCCCCTTCAAGCGGTGGCCGCAGACCGCTGATGTACTCGGTAAAGGCCAATACCATGTATATTCTGGCCATTGCGCTTGACCAACTTACTGCACGGATCCAGCTTTTTGACCTGCTAAACAATGCTGTAGCCGACATGGTTACTTTTGAACTTAAACTACTTAACAATCCCGATGCCCTGGCTAAACTAACCACGGAGATCAATAATTATATTAAGGGTTCAGGCGTGGCCAAAGAAAAAATAGCAGGTACAGGTATTGGTATGCCGGGCTTTATAAATGTTACCGAGGGCATTAATTACACTTATCTTGATGCCGGCGGCGAAAGTTTGACCGCTTATCTTACCGCTAAAACTGGTATCACTACCTATATTGATAATGACTCCAGCCTAATAGCCCTGGCCGAACAAAAGTTCGGTATAGCCAAATCACAGAATGAGGTAATGGTGATCAACCTGGGTTGGGGTATCGGTTTAGGGATGATTGTAAATGGTAAGTTATTCCGTGGATATAATGGTTTTGCCGGTGAGCTAAGCCACATACCTTTATCAGAGGATGGCGCGCTTTGCGAGTGTGGTAAACGCGGTTGCCTGGAAGCAGAAGCTTCCATGCTGGTAGTAGCCCGAAAAGCCATCGCAGGTATTCAGCAGGGACGTATCACCAGTTTAAAATACAATAGTAACGATAACGATCACTCTAAGCTCATGGGTGATGCTGTACTGGAAGCTGCCAACAACGGCGATCAGTTTGCTATTGAGCTGCTATCAGACGCGGGTTATAAAATAGGGAAGGCCCTGGCTATCCTCATCCACATCATGAACCCCGCTATTATTGTACTGAGCGGCAGGGGGGCAAAAGTAGCTAAGATACTCATGGCGCCTATACAACAGGCCCTGCATAAGTACTGCATCCCCAGGCTTGCAGGTGGTACCGAGTTACTGGTATCCGAGTTGGGTTTTGACGCCGAGTTGATTGGGGCAGCCGTACTGGTAATGGAAAATTTTGATAAAAACAAAAAAGCAAAAATAAGCAAGGCGGCGAAAGCTGTAGCTTAGTCGATGTGCGGATATGCAGATGTGCAGATTAAAAAATGAAATAATTATTGATAATTTGATTTTTTAATCTGCACATCTGAAATTCGCACATCTGCACATCTGGTCCTATTTGCACATCTAAAAAAAAACTTTTCCTGAATAATCCATGGCTTCCTGAAATTTTCCTAAATCAAGCCCCAGGAGCTCGTTTTGTGATTGCAGGTATCCAATAAGGTTTTCGGTAGCGATATTGCCTGTAAGGTCGTCTGCGGCCATTGGACAGCCTCCGTAACCCTTTAGTGCTACATCAAAACGTTTACATCCGCTTTTGTAGGCAGCTTCTATTTTGGGCTGCCAGGTATCGGGTGTAGAATGTAGATGGATGCCGAACTCGGTTTCCGGAAATTTACGGCATAGGTCAGGATAAATACTGCCGATCTGTTCTGCCCGGGCAATGCCAATAGTATCAGCAAGGGCTATGTTTTTGATCCCCAGGCCAACCAATTGTTCTGTCCAATGCTCTATGATACCCGTATTCCATTCATCACCGTATGGATTGCCAAATCCCATAGATAGGTAAACCAACAATTGTTTATTACTGGTATGGCATAACTCGTTGATCTTTTTTACATTATCAAAAGCCTGTGGTAGTGCGGTATTGGTATTGCGGAGCTGAAAAGTTTCGGATATGGAAAAAGGATAGCCCAGGTAGGTGATCTCTTCGTGTTTAATGGCATCCTCTGCACCGCGGTAGTTGGCAATAATGGCTAGCAGTTTTGACCGGGTATTGCTCATATCCAGCTTTTTTAATACTTCGGCAGTGTCCTGTAGTTGTGGTATAGCTTTAGCGGATACAAAGCTGCCAAAATCGATGGTGTCGAAACCTACCTGTAACAACAGGTTGATATAAGCCGCTTTGATGTCGGTTGGTACAAAATCATGCAAACCCTGCATGGCATCGCGGGGGCACTCGGTTATTTTTATGCTCATTTCAAGTACTAAGTCTGAGGTCTATAGTCCAAAGTTAGTTTTTAAGTCTGAAGTTGTGAATTTTTAAACCTAGTCTAAAGACTTTATGACTTTCGGCTTGAGACTCAGAAATCAATCAACCGTTTTGGGTAAATGCTTGTCTTCGGTCAATCCTTCGCGTTCAAACTTGCGGATAATAAGCCTTGTACCGCCATTATAAGTAATATAGCTGGATACCCAGTTAATAAACACGATCACCTTGTTACGGCCACCTAAAAGCGATATTAAGTGAACGAATAGCCATACCAGCCAGGCAAAAAATCCCTGGAATTTTATTTTACCCAGATCGGCAACGGCTTTATTACGACCAACAGTAGCTAAGGAGCCCTTGTCGAAATACTTAAAAGGTACTGTTGGTTCATGGTTGATGAGCTGAGCTATTGATTTGGCCACATGCTGCCCCATTTGTATGGCCACCTGGGCCACGCCTGGGTGACCTTTAGGAGTTTCGTCGGTTATCATGGCTGCCACATCGCCAATGGCAAATATGTTGCTGGTGCCCACTACACGACAAATACTATCAGTCCTGATCCTGTTGCCGCGTTCAATAAAGCTGGGGTCGATACCTTCGGGTACCACACCCATAACTCCGGCACTCCAGATCACCGTTTTGGTACGAATGGTTTTACCACCTTCAAATTTGATCTCCTCGCCGTCATAACTTTCTACTTTTACGCCTAAAAGTACTTCAACACCCATTTTGGTCAAAAAATCCTTGGTTGCGGCAGATGCTTCATCTGAAAAAGGGCCTAATACTTTTGGCAGGAAATCAACCAGGTACACTTTCATATCCTCCTTTTTGAGCTCTGGATAATCTTTGGCCAGGATATGATTGCGCAATTCTGCCAGTGCGCCCGATAGCTCCACACCGGTTGGCCCGGCGCCTACCAGTACAAAAGTAAGGTAGGGGGCACGTTCTTCCTGGGTGGGTTTTAATAGTGCTTCCTCAATGTTTTGCAGGATGGAATACCTTAGGTTAAGCGCTTCAGGAATAGATTTCATGGGCATCGAAAACTTTTCGATATCCTTATTTCCAAAAAAGTTGGTGGTTGAACCTGTAGCTATTACCAGGTAATCATAGGCTATTTCACCAATGGTGGTTTCAAGGGTGTTTTTTTCAGCATTTACCTTGGTTACCTCGGCAATCCTGAACCTGAAGTTTTTTTGACTGGCAAAGTTCTTACGCAGCGAAAAAGCTATCGATTCCGACTCGAGGCTGCCCGTGGCTACCTGATATAAAAGCGGCTGAAACGTGTGGTAATTATGCTTATCGAGCATTAAAACCTCAACGGGTTTATCTTTAAGGTGCTTGGCTACCTGGAGGCCGCCAAAGCCCCCGCCTACAATAACTACCAGTGGAAATTTTGAGCTGTCTGTTAAGTTCATAGCACAGGTGTTTTTAAAATGTTAACCCCCTCTAAATCTCCCCCAAAGGAGGATACTTTAAAAAACTAAAGCCCTCCCTTCCGGGGAGGGTTGGGAGGGGTTATCAATAGAAACAAAAAAGGCCCCAAAAGTTCTTTGGGGCCTTGTAAATAAATTTATGGAGTTTATCTCAGGTCTTTTTTCCCAAAGTCAACAATAACTGGTGTCGCTACGCAGATAGATGAGTATGTTCCGAAGATCACACCGATCAATAATGCGAACGAGAATCCTTTGATCACGTCACCCCCAAATATGAACAACACGATCAATACGAATACCACGGTTAAAGCGGTAATGATGGTACGGCTCAGGGTGCTGTTGATAGCCTGGTTAATTACTTCTTCAGGGTTATCAGTTTTTGCATGGTGCAGTTCCAGGAACTCGCGAATCCTGTCAAACACTACCACGGTATCATTGATCGAGTAACCGATAACGGTTAATATCGCGGCAATGAACGCCTGGTCAATATCCAGTGAGAATGGAAGTATACCTCTGAATAAAGAGAAGAATGATAATACCAATAACGCATCATGCGCGGTTGCTATCATTGCACCTAAACTGAACTGCCATTTGCGGAAACGGATAAGAATATAAGCCGAGATCACAAATATGGCGAACAATACCGTATAGATAGCTGATGTTTTTAATTCATCGGCAACGGTGGCGCTCACTTTGGAGAAACCTACTATATCCTTATCGGTTATACGGGTAGCATCTTTGGTCCCCAAAGCCTGGATCAATGTGCTCCTTACTTTAGAGTCAGTGGCGGCATTATTATCCCTGATCAACAAGTTGGTCGTGATGCTCATTTTATCGGCACCAAATGTTTTAACCTCTGTACTGCGACCTAATGTAGCGTCAACTGCATCGTGAATGGCTTCAGTAGTAACGGCTTTATTAGGGAAAGTAATGATATAGTTACGACCGCCTTCAAAATCCACACCATAGCTAAATCCGCGGGTAAAGATGGAAATTAAGCCTGCTAGTATGAATATACCCGAGAAAGCGTAAAACTTGAAACGATTTTTTACGAATTTAAAATTCGCGTTTTTGAACGTGTGTGAGCTCCATGGGTGAGAGAATTTAATGTCCCAGCCTTTATCAAGCATCCACTCAAATATAACCCTTGAGATCAGTAATGAACAGAACAATGAAGTAATGATACCGATCATCAACGTGGTAGCGAAACCTTGTATCGGGCCTGAACCAAAAATGAACAGGATCAAACCGGTTAAGAATGTGCTGATCTGTGAATCGAGAATAGACGGTAAAGCGTGTTTAAAGCCATCGGCTACAGCTATTCTTAATGATTTGCCTAAACCAAGTTCTTCACGAACACGTTCATAAACCAGTACGTTAGCATCAACCGCAATACCCAGTGTGAGTACAATACCTGCTATACCCGGTAAAGTTAATACCGCGCCTAAGCTGGTTAATACACCCATCAGGAAAAATATGTTGATGATAACCGCTACAACTGCTACGGTACCTGCACGGTTGTAATAAGCAATCATGAATATCAATACCACAACCAAACCTAATATACTTGAGGTAATACCGGCATTGATTGCTTCCTGACCTAATGACGGACCTACTACTGATTCTGATATGATGTGAGCAGGAGTAGGTAAACGACCAGCTTTTAATACGTTGGCCAAATCCTTGGTGTCCTCAATAGTAAAGTTTCCGGAAATAGAAGATACCCCACCAGAGATCTCATTCTGAACGTTTGGTGCAGAGTATACATTATCATCCAATACAATGGCTACCGCTTTTTTGTTGGTACCTGATGATGCCTCAGCAGTAACGGTACGCCATTTCTGGGCACCTTCTGAGTTCATGATCATAACAACCTCTGGATTTCCTTTAGGGTCATTATCGGCACGGGCGTCAGTGATCACATCGCCAGATAATACCGGGCCATTGTCAGCGCCCGTTAATTTGATGGCATATAATGCAAATGCTTTGTCCTTGTTGTTTTTTAATGGTTTTACTTCCCAAAGGAATTTTAGGTTACGTGGTATTACCGCTTGTACATCGGCGCTATGCAGGTACGAGTTAACTTTGGCTGTATCTCTTAGCGGAGCGTAACCTACAACTGGTCCCTGGCCTAATTGCTGCTGACCACTTGCATCCTGCCCAATGTTTGGAGACAATACCGAAAACAGTGGGTGCAATGCTGCAAATTGTGTTTTGCCGGCCAACGCTGTAGCAGATGTATCTTTAGCGGCATTTTTTTGAACCTTGCTCAATAATGAACCTGCTTTAGCTGCAGTATCAGTTTTAGCGGTAGCTGTTGTAGTTGCTTTAGCTTTTGATGAATCTGCTTTAGCTGTTTTGTTTTTTGCAGCCAGCAAGTTGTCAATATTGGCTATGTATTGATAAGCTTCGGTATTATCATAAGTTTCATAGAACTCCAGCTTGGCAGAACCTTGTAACAATTTACGAACACGCTCCGGTTCTTTTACACCAGGCAACTCAATCAGGATACGGTTTGAGCTTTGCTCTAACTGAATGTTAGGTTGCGTAACACCAAATTGGTTGATACGGGTATTTAAAACCGTGTATTCTTGTTTTACCGCTGTATTGGCCTGATCTTTCAAATAGGCTTGAACTTCGCTGTTAGATGCGTTAAACTTTAAGTGATCCTGATTATCCTTTGTTGAAAAGATAGCAGCCAGTTTACCGTTTGGATTCAGTTTCTCATACTCGCTAACAAATAACGAAATGAAATCTTTCTGATTGGTTTTAGCGTCAGCTTGTAATTTGTCGGCATTAGCCAATGCCTGGTTAAACACAACGTCTGGATTGTTGTTGGCAATTTTCCTTACCAGCTCGTCAAGCGAAATTTGCATGGTAACGTTCATCCCACCTTTAAGGTCGAGACCTAATGCCAATTCTCTTTGGAGAACGTATTGATAATTGTGTTTGAACAACGGATATACCGGCTGTGTCGACATCGAATCCAGATACGCTGTTTCTCTCTTAGGGTCACCCTTTGAATATACTTTGGCATCACTTTGAACTTTACGCGCCACCCACGTGAAAGATAGCTGGTATAAGCATACTACAGCCAGCAGAATGGCGAAAAATTTAATAACCCCTTTACCTTGCATCGAATTATAATATGTAATTAATTAGTTTATAAGCTTTTTTTTAATAAGACGGCAAATCTAATAAAATTTCGCAAGCATGAAATTTTAAATTAAAACAATTTGATGACAGAAAATGTTAGCGGCGTTCCATCGTGATGAAGGAGTACCTGTACTTGTTTTTCTCATCGGGCTCAAAATTTTCCCGTTCCGTCTCTTTCCAATCCTGAGGATCCAACTCCGGGAAAAAAGTATCCCCATCAAAATCCTGGTCGATCACGGTTAAATAAATACGATCCGTAAGCGGAATGGCTTGCCGGTAAATCTGGGCGCCACCAACAATAAATACCTCATTCTCGCCGGCGCAAAGCTCAAGAGCATCTTCTATAGAGCCTGCAACTTCACAGCCTTCAATAGTGATGGACTGCTGGGTTACTACTATGTTACGGCGTTTGGGTAATGGTTTACCAACCGACTCGTAGGTCTTACGCCCCATGATCACGGTATGCCCGGTGGTGATATCTTTAAAATGTTTCAGATCATTTGGTAAATACCAAAGTAATTTATTGTCCTTGCCTATAGCATGGTTTTTGGCTGTGGCAACTATGATGGATGTAGTCATTGATTCATTAGTATCATTGGTTCAATAGTTCATTGGTATTGCCCCAGTCATGTAATTTTACCATCACGTCATTGCGAGGAACGAAGCAATCCCTAACTATACAGAGCGACCCTGTAAATCGGGGATTGCTTCGTGCCTCGCAATGACGCGCGGTTGATAATTGTTGTAAGATTAATGAAATTCTGTTAATTTTTAAATTCGGAAAATTCTGATTCAGACAATCTACACCGCCACCGCAGCCTTGATATGCGGCCATGGATCATAGTTCTCCAAAGTAAAATCTTCAAACTTAAAAGCGAAGATGTCTTTAACTTCGGGATTGATCTTCATGGTTGGTAATGGGCGTGGTTCGCGGCTCAGCTGCAAACGGGCCTGATCCATGTGGTTATTGTACAGGTGGGCATCTCCAAAAGTGTGGATGAAATCGCCATAATCCAGATCACAAACTTGGGCCATCATCATGGTCAACAAAGAGTAGGATGCAATATTGAACGGCACACCCAAAAATATATCGGCACTTCTTTGATAAAGCTGACAAGACAACTTACCCTTCAATTCCCCCTTCAAGGGGTTAGGGGGCTCCACGTAAAACTGGAAAAGACTGTGGCAAGGTGGTAGTGCCATCTGGTTCACATCGGCAACATTCCATGCCGATACGATCATGCGGCGCGAGTCGGGATTATTTTTAATTTGGTTTACCACCTGGGTTATCTGGTCAATGTGGCCTCCATCGGGTTTTGGCCACGAGCGCCATTGATAACCGTACACCGGGCCGAGATTACCTTCGGCATCGGCCCACTCATCCCAGATGCGAACGCCGTTTTCTTTCAGATAGCTGATATTGGTGTCGCCACTCAAAAACCAGATCAATTCGTGAATGATGGATTTGAGGTGTAATTTTTTGGTGGTCACCATTGGGAAACCATCTTTAAGATTGAAACGCATCTGGTAGCCAAACACACTTACCGTACCGGTTCCTGTCCTGTCATGCTTTTGCGCTCCGGTTTCCATCACATGGCTCATCAAATCGAGATACTGTTTCATTTTTTTGGTTGATTAAATTACTTGTTGATTGGGAGAGTGGTTGGATTGGGGTGATTAAGTTTTGAAGAACCTAATGAACTCATGAACCGTTGAACCAATGAACAAATTTCAAAAGGCAAAGAAAAATAATCTAATTTTGGTATCCTAACAGATGTGCAAAAATACAAGCGGTGTTAGTCTTTTTTCTATGATCCTTTTTCCGAACGCAAAAATAAACATTGGCCTGAACATTATCGAACGCCGGCCCGACGGTTATCATAATCTGGAAACCATTTTTTACCCTATCAATATTAAAGATGCTCTTGAAGTTGTGGTAAGCGATAAACTGAGTTTTGAGTCTTCCGGTTTGGAGATCCCGGGCAGGGTAGAGGACAACCTGTGCATTAAAGGTTATCATTTATTAAAAAATGACCATAACCTGCCACCAGTGAGTATTCATCTCCATAAAAATATCCCGATAGGGGCCGGACTGGGCGGGGGCTCGGCTGATGCTGCTTATTTTATTAGGCTGATGAATCAGCAATTTGAACTCGGGCTGTCTGTTGCTGAAATGACCGGTTATGCGCGCAGGCTTGGTGCCGACTGTGCTTTCTTTATCGAAAATAAACCTGTATTCGCTTTTGAGATGGGTGATGAATTTGAATCGATCAAATTGGATCTGTCTAACTATAAAATTGCTTTGGTGATGCCGGATGTTCACATATCAACTGCCGAAGCTTTCAGAGGGATTAAACCATCCCCCGCAAAAGAATCATTGTTTGATCTGATCGCTGAGCCGATTACCGAATGGAGAAAATTCATCAAAAATGATTTCGAAGCATCGATATTTAAAAATCATGTAGAAATACGGGGCGTTAAAGCAGCCTTGTATGAAGCCGGTGCCATCTACGCCAGTATGAGCGGGAGTGGAGCCTCGGTATTTGGCATATTTGAACAAACGCCCAACCTGCAACATCTGGAAGCAGAGAACGAGGTGTTTTATGATGTATAGTAAAGCATAATCCTTGAACAGGCGGCCCATTTTGTTACAAAAAGTGGGTTTACATGGTTTACATATTTTATGGTTAACTATTAATATAATTAATTGATAATCAATAAATTATGTTAAATATGCAGTGATTTAATGTAAACCATGATTTGTCTGAATTTAAGTCCCTCTCAGGGGACTCTGCGTTTGTATCACCACGCGTCATTGCGAGGCACGAAGCAATCCCAATAAGCAGAGCCGCTCTGTAGGTCGTGGATTGCCACGCTATCGCTCGCAATGACGAGAAGGAGATAAATTCCCCTTAATCAAACTCCCGCGTCTTCGCTTACGCCCCGTCCAATAGCCTCTACCCAATCGGTCTCGCCCCAGCCTTTTGCCATAGCGCTCAATAAGCGGCTGTGTAAGGTATTTACAAGTGGCATGGGTGTCTGACTTGCCTGGGATAATTTAAATGCAAGACGCGCGTCCTTATAGCCTAATTTTGATTTGAAACCTACGGGTTGGTATTGCTTGTTGGCGATAGCCCGGCCATAATTTTGAAAAATAGGGACATTGAACAGTGTCGATCCGAAAAAGTTGGCTACCTGTGCCCGGTCCAGTCCGTTCTTCTCTGCAAGGGTATAAGCCTCCGCCATGAGTTCCATCGAAGCCATGATCATAAAATTACCTGCAATTTTTATCACGTTTGCTCCACCAGCCGATTCGCCAAAATCTATCACGCCCTGGCCAAGGCAATCCAGTACTGGTCTGGCTGTGTTCTTGGCATGCTGATCGCCGGATACGCATATCCAGAGTTTACGGGCCTCTGCGGCCTCGGCCCGGCCAAATATCGGAGCGGCCAGATAGTGACTGCCGGCTTCTTCATGAAGCAGGGTAAGTTGCTCAGATGTTTCTGGTGAAACGGTGCTCATGGAAATGTGCAGGGCATGCTCGGGCAATTTTTCCAATATGCCCTGATCTCCCAGGGTTATTTCTTTCAGCACTTCGTCGTCCGAAAGTATCGTGATCACGATGTGGACGCCTTCGGATGCATCAGCAGGCGTTTGGCATTTGGTAACGTATGCGGGATTGAGCTCATCTATTTTTGAAAGGGTGCGATTATAAACTTGTAAATGATAACCCGACTTGATGAGATTTTGTGCCATAGGTATGCCTATGTTACCGAGGCCGATAAATCCGATTTTCTTTTCCATGATTGTTATTGGATGTTAGCTGATATACTCTCTGTCTTCGTCGCTTAGTGTATTAGGGTCTTCTTTCTTGTGGATGTTGTCATGATAGCCCTCAATGTCAAATTTTGCTTTTTTAGGTCGACCAACAAGCCAGCCTAAAATAAAAGCCACCACGGCTACCACTGCCATCATCGTCAATTTTGAAATATAAAAATTGGAGAATAAAAAGGCGAACGGAACCTTGTCTGTGTTTTGTACCAATGCTGCTGTGAGCAAAATGGTGATAACTATTATGGTGATTGTTTTAATGCTCATGACGATTTGGTTTAACAGTTTATACAATATCCGGTTTTTAAATCTTTATTAAAAATCATTTTCGTTTAGCGCTTTGTAAAAACTGAAAAACATGGAGGGAGTAGGTGGTTAAAAATGGAGCACCTGAAAATTGGTTTTCGATCATCGTGAAAAAAATAGAAACGATTTTTGATGGTTTTAAATTTTAAGCCCGGAAGAAAACCGACCGAAATGAAACCGTGATTTTGAGAGGTTCGGGATCACTGAATCAAATCCTGATTTGACAATCCTGTTTCTTCTACTTTTTGATTGGTCTTATCAGCTCTATCACCATGTTCTCCGGCCCGAAAACAGACAGCTGCTGCTCCGCTGAGAATCCAAAAAATTTCACCGGATTAAATTTTTTGTATACAACTGGGGATGTCTGGCCAATTTTACTTCACTCCTTATTTTTAAGTTCATAACACTATCTGTGAACTTTTAAGCCAATCCTCTTATCTGTAGTTGTTAGTTATATAATTACTTTTATTTATCTGAATATTAAGTATATAAATACATTATTTATGCGTATGGATTTTTATTGCTAATTTTTTTAGTTTTTTGTTGTTTTAGTTAAATCTATTTTGTTTAACTCTTACTTTTGATAATTAAATTAAATATTTGATTATTAAAGTTTTATATATTTTATAAAATAACTATTTCCAAAGTTTTTGAATTGAAATTTTGCTTAAAAAGTAGCTTAAGATGTATTTTTATGTAATTGCCTGTTTTTTTATTTGTTACACTAACTAAAAAATGAATTTTGGCGCTGTTGTGCGCAAAGATGTTTAAACGGTGCCAAACCTGTCGAAAAATAATAATGCCTTACAGGGCTTAAAAATGGCTTTCAAAACCAGGGGCTTTCTATCCCCTACCAGGGTATGTCGGCATTAAAAACAGAAGGAAATGGGGCTGGATTTTGTGGTTTTATGAAGGCAATAGCTGGGGGTAAATTGTCCGATATTTACAAAGAAATAAAACCGCAGGAAGCGAAAAAAGAAGAATTATTATCTTGATCTTCTCTTACTGATTTGTTTTCGGGCTACCGGATATAGGAATATCGTAGACAAAATAATGACTGCTCCTACCCAGAAACCCACCGTCATTTTGTTCATATCACCAAAAAAAATAAACGACATCAGGATGCCATACACCGGTTCGAGGTTAGTGATGAGTGCTACTTTGAAAGCCGAAAGTTCGCGCATTACAGATACTCCCGCAACATAGGCAAGCGACGTGCAAATGGTGCCAAGCAGCACCAGGTATCCAATGTCGCTGGGTTTTAAAAGGAGTGGTCTGTTAAATCCATTGGTTAATAAAAGGTATATGGAGATCCATAAAAACGCGCCGGTTAGTTCATAAAAAGCAATGATAGGGGCCTCATGTTTCTTTACGAATTTTGAATTGATGATCGAAAAAAGACTGGCGCAAACGGCGCTTGCAAGCCCGGTAATGATACCCTTAGTGTAATGTGATTCAAATTTGAATATTAAAACAATGCCGGTTATGATCAGCAATCCGGCCATTATCTCCAGTTTTGAGATCTTTGTTTTATTCAATAAAGGCTCAAATATCGCCGTAAATAAAGTAATGCTGGAGAGGCAAACCAGCGTTACAGGAACGGTAGATAACTTGATAGAAGCAAAAAAAAGTACCCAATGACCGCCCACTAAAGCGCCCGTAAAGGCCATTTTTAGAAAGGTTTTTTGATCAACTTTGATAGCTGTTCTGTTAAAATTGAAGTATAAAAACAGCGATATCACGGCAATCATTACCCTGTACCACACCAGTTGTACTGCCGAAATGGTAATAAGATTGCCCAAAATACCGGTAAATCCCCAGATAAAAACAGTGAAATGGAGTATAATTAAGTTCTTGTTAAGGCTTCCTTTGCTACTGTTTGTAACCACTATTTTGGCGCTTTTAGGAGTAAATAATAGCCGAGCAAACCAAATGTTGTATTAGGAATCATGACGGTAAAAATAGGAGGAACTCCGCCTTTTATGGAGAATACGATAGAAAATCGCTCTACAATAATGTAGGCGAAACAGAGTAAAATACCGATCCCAAGGGGTAAACCAACACCTCCCCGTACCTTGCGTGACGATAAAGCTACGCCCACAATGGTTAAAACATAGGCCGATAAAGGGTATATAAAACGGTGATATTTTTCGTAATAAAGGTTATTTAGCACCTCTGGCCGGCGTAGTTTTTCCTTATCTATATTCTTGTTTAGGTCGCTTAACGACATGGCCGCGTATACATTATCATACACGATAAAGTCGCTTGGGTGCATGTCAAGCGTGGTATCTTTTGGCGTTGTGCTGTTGATATACTGCTCTTTTAGGCCGTTTATATACTTAACAGTGTAGTTTTTTAATGACCAAACTCTTTTAACCGAATCGTAGGTTACCTGGTTGGCAATCAGTTTTTCGCGAAGCGTATCGCCATTGAATTTCTCCATAATGAACTGGTAGCCAGTATGTACAGTTGGATCATAGTTTTGCAGGTATACAAAGGTATGTTTGTCTATCTGCATATGTACCTCAATCTTGGTTGGGTCGTTATCGGTTATACCATTGGCGTTCTCAAAATCGTTTTTTAAGTGGTTGGTAAAGGGGATGAGGTATACATTAGCAAAAAATGATACCACAAATATGATGGTCGAAGCTATAAAATAAGGTCTTAAAAAGCGGTTAAAACTGGCCTTGCCGCTCAAAATGGGTACAATTTCTGTTTGATTAGCCATCTTGGCCGTGAAGAATATTACCGCCAAAAAGTTAATCAAGGGCGACAACATATTCAGGTAAAAGGGGATAAAGCCAGCATAATACTGAAACACGATATCGTGAAGTGAGGCATGTTTACTGGTGAAGTTATCCAGCTTTTCAGACACATCAAACACTACCGATACCGCAGCAAAAATACCCATGGTAAACACAAAAGTGCCCAGGTATTTGCCCATAATAAACCTGTCAATAACTTTCAGATACCGGTGTATAAAAGCCTTCATCCTTCAGTTTAGTTGTTTATGATTAGCCAGATTGATACCATAAAATTATGTTTGTTGTCCCTCATTTTTACGTTGTACTTCTGTTTATAATCGTTGACCAAGCTGTTTAACCATGCTGTTTTTCCAGTTATAAAACTCGCCAGATATGATCTTTTTACGCGCCTCTTTAACCAACCACAGATAAAAGTGAAGGTTATGCAAGGTAGCAATTTGTGCTCCAAGCATCTCACCCGAATGTATTAAATGGCGTAAATATGCTTTTGTATAATTCTTATCGGCAAACAGCTCGCTATCACTTTCAATGGCAGAAAAATCATTCTTCCACTTCTCGTTTTTGATATTGATGATGCCATTTTTAGTAAAAAGCATACCATTACGGGCGTTACGGGTTGGCATAACACAGTCAAACATATCAATTCCCAGGGCTATATTTTCCAATATATTAATAGGTGTGCCTATACCCATTAAGTAACGTGGTTTTTGTTCGGGTAATATATTGCAAACAATTTCTGTCATGGCGTACATTTCTTCGGCGGGTTCACCAACTGAAAGTCCACCAATGGCATTGCCTTCACGCTCATAGGAAGCGATAGCTTCTGCCGATTTTATACGCAGATCTTTATAAACTGATCCTTGTACTATAGGGAAAAGGGTTTGGCTGTAACCATATTTGGGCTCAGTGCTGTCAAAACGGTCGCAACAACGTTTCAGCCAGCGATGAGTCATGTCAATAGATCGCCTGGCGTAATGATAATCGCATGGGTAGGGGGTACATTCGTCGAAGGCCATGATGATATCGGCGCCTATAATGCGTTGGATATCCATTACATTCTCTGGTGTAAACAGGTGTTTTGAGCCATCAATATGTGAGCGGAAAGTAACACCTTCCTCCTTGATTTTACGAACTTCGGTCAGGGAATATACCTGGTAACCCCCGCTATCAGTTAAAATAGGTCCATCCCAGCCATTAAATTTATGCAATCCTCCGGCTTGTTCAAGGGTATGAAGGCCAGGTCTGAGGTATAAATGATAGGTATTTCCTAAAATAATCTGCGCTTCTATATCATTTTTAAGCTCGTGCTGATGAACCGCTTTTACGGTGCCGGCAGTACCAACGGGCATAAATATAGGGGTTTGTATAGTGCCGTGATCGGTGGTAATTTCACCTGCGCGGGCTTTTGAAAGTGGGTCTTGTGCTGTTAAATTAAATTTCATTTTGAGGTTGCAAAATTAACAAATAAAGCCGGTTTGCTTAAATGGTTGACAATGAAATATTCAACAGCATAAAACAATGCGCACTTAGTTTAAATCATTGCATCTTCTGATACCTTCTTTGACCTGGAATATGAAGAAGGGAGAACTTTTTTCTACTTTATATCTGATTGATCTGTGAAGTGTGGAAAAAAAGATGTCAGTGTGTGTAATAATCACGAAATAAACCCATGCTGGCCACTTTTATTCCGGTGATTTTTAACAAATTTGCCTGATATTAAAACTGATTGGAAACTTATATACACAACGCACTTTTTATTCTTTTTCAGCTGTGTTTTATCGTTCAGCTGTATTACCTGATAAGTAACCATAGCCGCCTTTCACGATATAAGCCAGTGGAGCAGTTACCCGAGGTATTGATACCTGTTTCGGTAATTATCAGCGCACGCAATGAAGCTAAAAATTTGCAGGAAAACCTGCCTTTTATATTGCAGCAAAACTATCCTGATTTTGAGGTAGTGGTGATCAATGATTGCTCTTACGATTCATCAAACGATGTTTTGGACGATATGCAACGGGAGTATCCGCACCTAAAAGTGGTTACCATAACGGAGCACGACCGCTTTAAAACAGGGAAAAAATTTGCCCTTACCCTGGGAATAAAGGCTGCTAAAAATGAGTATATGTTGTTTACAGATGCCGATTGCAAACCAGCCTCGGTAAACTGGATAACGCGTATGGCCGTTAATTTTAGTACCAAAGCTCAAATCATTTTAGGTTATTCGCCCTATTATAAAACCCGTAATTTTTTGAACCCCTTTGTGCGTTTTGAAACGATTAAAACAGCTATAAACTATTTGTCGGGTGCACTTAATGGTGATCCGTATATGGGAATCGGTCGTAATTTGGGCTATACCAAAACTTTATTTTTTAGTCAGAAAGGCTTTGCATCACATATGCACGTCATCTCTGGCGATGATGATCTGTTTGTAAATCAGCACGCCACCGCCGATAATACCATTATTGAAATACACCCCGAAACGTTTACTTATACCAGTGCAAAAACAACCTTAGCATCATGGTACAGGCAAAAGAAACGCCACATGGGGGTTGGTAAATTGTATAAAAATAAGCACAGGCGAATGCTCAGCTTTGATGCCATGAGTGGTTTTCTGTTTTATGTTTTACTTATAATAGCCCTTGTTTTTAAATATGAGGCTTTGCTGGCACTTGGTTTGTTTACTTTTAGGCTGATATTACAGCTAATTATATACAGTAAGATATTTAAAAAGCTCGACGGTAAAGATCTGATATGGTATTTGCCATTTTTTGATATTATATATTATATGTATTTAAATGTTTTTGGGCTGATCGGGACATTTTTAAAAACAACCCAATGGAAATAAACGCCAACTTTACCGATAATGCGAAGAATGATTTTCACCTGGTGGTTAGGGCCCGCGATGGTGATCAAAAGGCCTATGCCGATCTGATGCACCGGTACAAGGATTCTATTTATTTTATGGTTTTAAAAATGGTTAACAACAAGGAGGATGCGATGGATCTTACCGTTGAAACCTTTGCCAAGGCTTTCGAAAAGCTGGACAAATACCAACCTGATTATGCTTTTAGTACCTGGTTGTTTAGAGTAGCTACCAATAATTGTATCGATTTTATCCGTAAAAAGAAGCTGAATACCCAATCTATCCACGGGATGACCGATGATGACGGGGACGAAAAACCCTTACAAATAAAGGCTGACGTTTTAAATCCCGAAGAAACATCTATCAAAAAGCAACAAACACAAGAGCTTAAATTATTGATCGAAAGCTTGCCTCACCGTTACAGAAACCTGATCACACTGCGCTATTTTGATGAATTATCATATGAAGAAATAGCTCAGCAGCTCGATTTGCCACTGGGTACGGTTAAGGCACAATTGTTTAGGGCCAGGTACTTATTGGGTAATATCATTAATCGTTTTAACAGGGATGACATCTGATTTCGTATTTAAATATTTTCCGGATTTGACCGCGAAACAACGTTCTCAAATTGAGCAGCTGCCGGAGTTATACAACTTATGGAACAGCCAGATCAATGTGATATCCCGCAAAGACATCGACCTTTTGTATGAGCGCCATGTGCTGCACTCGCTGGGAATTGCGCAAATAATGTCCTTTTTACCAGATGAAAGCGTGCTGGATGTGGGTACGGGCGGAGGATTTCCGGGTATTCCACTGGCTATTTTATTCCCCGAAACCCGGTTCCATTTGGTTGATTCTATCGGTAAAAAAATAAAAGTGGTGCAGGAAGTGGCCAAAGCCCTGGGTTTAACTAATGTAAAAGCATCTCATCTGCGGGCCGAGCAACTGAATGAAAAATTTGACTTTGTAGTATCGCGAGCGGTTACCCAACTCAAAGATTTTTATCCCTGGGTACGCGGTAAATTCAATAAGGACTCAAAAAACACCTTACCCAATGGGATCTTATATCTAAAAGGTGGTGATCTGGAGCAGGAAATTAAAGAATCAGGGCTGAAGGTACAGCAGTATCACCTTAAAGACTATTTTACCGAAGATTTTTTTGAGACTAAGCAGGTGATCTACGTGAAAGGATAGGCATATGATGCCTTTACATGGAAAAATGCCGAAGCGGTTTTAGCCGTTCAGCAGTTTTAAAAACAACCTGTTTTGTCGTTTGACGGATTGAAAAAGGCATTTTATTTATGATTCAATGTGTCAGATTTTATCCTGATTGTCATCTCAGGTTTAGCCTGCTTTACCGGCCTATCCTGCTTTGCCGGCCTATCCTTAACATCTATAGCTTTCTTAGCCGGAGTTTGTGATTCGACTGGCACATCTATTTGGATCTCATTTACCGCTTTTGATGGTGCAGGCGGCGATGGCGGATCTTTTACAACCTTTGGTGGCATAAATTTTATATTAGCCGCTTTAGGTTTTTTTACCGGTGGAACAGGTGGCGGTGGTGGCGGACGTTTTGTTACCTGTACTTTTGGTGGTGGGAATTTCACAACAGTTACTTGTGGTTTTTTTACAGGAGGCGCGGGTGGCGGTGGCGGCGGTACCTTCAACTGTTTTGTCTTAATAATGGTGTCTGCGTGTTGCGGTACCAGATCAACCAGGGCATAAGTTTTGCTGAAACCTAGCGTGGAGGCGCAAAGAGCCGCGGCACAAATAGGTACAGCTACAAGGTATTTTAGCCTGGCTAAATTCCCTGATCGTTTTTGATTTAACATAATTATTCTCTTTTTTAATAAGTTATAATTGAAAAATGAAGGTGCAATTGATGAGCCGCTAAGCCCGTACGCATTGTTTACTAAAAACGAAGAGTAGGCGAGGGTATCATTTTCAAAGGCTGCGGCCTGCTCATCAGCGATATACTCATGCACTGTTTTAAGACTATTCTGAAGCAGGTAAACAAAAGGATTGAACCAATTAATGATCTTGATAAACTCCAGGAATAACACATCCAATGTATGTTTTTGGCGAATGTGTACCATTTCGTGCCTGATAATGATACTGGTGCCCTCTGTTTTTGACCCAATAAACAGGTAATTGAAAAAGGAAAATGCGGTATTAGAGTTTTCAAGCTGTACAATTTTGTATCTATTGTCAGCTATTTTATTGGCGGTTTGGATCATTTGCACCAGCTTAAACAGCTTAAATAACAATAGGCCAAGCAATATCGTGACGCCTAACAGATAAGCATAAAAAAGGATATCCTGTATACTGGTATCTCGGTTTACGGCTGGTGTAAGATATACTATGCTTATAGTGTCATGTACGGTTGGTTTTAGTATACCTACCTGTACTAATGGCAACAGAAACGATAGGAGACAACTTATTAAAAGGTAAACCCTGTTTAGCGTATAATAGGTTTCCTTATTTAGAAACAGACAATATCCGACATAAAATACGGCAAGGTAGATATTCGCTTCGAGGAGGTAATGCAGCCAATTCATGATTGTTGATTTTTAAGTTGATCAATCAATGAGGTTAATTCGTCAAGTTCTTTTACACCCAGTTTTTTTTCGTCAACAATAAACGATACCAGGCTTTGGTAGGAATTGCTGAAATAGTTTTTCATCATCTTATCAAACGTGAATTTTTTGTACTGATCATCAGTAACAAGCGGGTAATAAACATGCGAGTTGCCATATGCCTTATGGTCAATAAAGCCCTTACCCTCCAACACTCTTACCACAGTTGATACTGTGTTATAAGCCGGCTTTGGATCGGGCATTTGCTCAATGATATCCTTCACAATAGCCTCTTTAAGCTGCCAAAGTATCTGCATCACTTGCTCTTCGGCCTTGGTTAGTTCTTTTAAGTTCATAGTAAACTATTTTTATAGTTGGGTTAAATAAAGGTATGAACTATTTATATAGTTTGCAAACTATTTTTATAGTTTTTTATTTATGCTAATATTTTTAGGATTTTTTATATTTTAGATGTGAATAGAATAGCAGATTTAAATGATGATCTGTCTATCTGAAATTTGCACATTCATTAATATGTCATTACTACACAGAGTAGCTTTATCATTTGTAAAAAATTTGGGTCCGGTATCGGCTAAATCATTGATCGCTTATTTAGGCAATGAAGAAGAGGTATTCAGATCTTCCACCGTAAAAATGACCAGGATACCTGGTATCGGTGATAAAAAAGTAGCCCAATGGGACTTTGACGACGCCCTTAAAAAAGCCGAAAAGGAGCTATTATATATTGAAAAGCATGGTATAGAACCCATATTTTATACAGACAGTAGGTACCCGAAGCGACTAAAGAACTGTGGTGATTCACCCATATTACTGTATGCAAAAGGTAATATGGATTTAAATCCGCAACATGTGATCAGTATTGTTGGTACACGTAATGCCACCGACTATGGCCGGTTATTATGTAAACAGCTTATTGAAGAATTACAACAGTACAATGTTTTAATAGTAAGTGGTTTAGCTTTAGGTATTGACGTTGCTGCTCATAAAGAATGCCTGAGAAATAATATATCCACAGTTGGCGTATTAGGTCATGGGCTCGACAGGCTTTACCCCAGCCAGAACCGGGCTACGGCCGATAAAATGCTGGAGAATGGTGGCTTACTGAGTGAATATCCATCCGGCACTATACCTGATAGGGAGAATTTTCCTCAGCGTAACCGCATCGTGGCCGGTATTGCCGATGCTACAGTAGTGGTTGAGGCCGGTATAAAAGGAGGGGCGCTAATAACTGCCGAAATCGCTAACTCCTATAACCGTGATGTATTTGCCTTCCCCGGTCGCCTGGATGACAAATATTCTGAAGGGTGTAATTTCCTGATACGTAATAATAAAGCGGCTTTGCTAACCTGTGTAGCCGACCTGGCCTTTAGTTTGGGTTGGGAAAAAGCAGATAAAGCTAAACCAATTGATCAGTTTGTTTTACCCATTGACCTTTCGAAAGATGAGCGTTTAATATTTGACATCTTACAACAGCACCAATCACCTTTGGCTATCGATGATCTTACCATCAAAGCCAATATGCCTATGAGTATGTTGGCAATGAATCTACTTAATATGGAAATGCAGGGTTATATCCAATCATTACCCGGGAAAACTTATAAAGTGAGTTAAGGGGAGGTTGTATGTGATACGTTATACGTTAGGTATTTGATTAATAGTTGGTTGATAGATTAGATATTACGTACAACTTAAAACGTGTGACGTACCTCATCTACCCCTTCGGTGAATCATAAAAGGACAAATGCCCGTCCTCATTACTGATGGAACGCCAATCATCGTTATCAAAACTGATCAATGCAACAGCGCAGGTAGGTACATCACGCAATTGACCTGTCAGGTAGTGTAATAATTGGCTTATACCCGGGTTATGACCAACCAGGCCAATATATCCATACTCATTCGGCAGGTTATTGATCACATTTACCAGGGTACGTTCGCTTGCTTCGTATATTTTTATATCGGTATGTGAGGGCGGCAATTGGAGATGTTCGGTAAATATCTGCGCTGTAGTTAAAGTGCGTAATGCCGGACTAGTCACCACTATTTCAGGAACAATAGATCGATCTTTTAAAACGTCGGCCATCAGTAACGCATCCTGCATTCCGGATTGTTTTAAAGGGCGGTCAAAATCCACATAACCGCTTTCATGAGTTGCCTTGGCATGGCGAATTAAAATTAGTTTTTTCATGTTTCAGTATAGGTTTATTTATAAAGATAACAGCAAAGCTTTAATAAGTTTTTGATATTATAAATAAAAAAGAGGGCCCGAATAAACCCTCTTTTTTAATCTGTTTTTAATAGACTAGCTTAAAACGCGTAACCTACAGAAATACCAAATACACGGGTTTTTAATTTGCCGCTGTCGGCGGTTGGGTTTATGTTAGTTAAACCCAGGTCATAATTTACATTAAAAAGCAAGCCGCCTTTCAGTTTAATTCCAGCGATGGCGTTGGCACCATACTCCATAGATTTAATACTGTTGTCGTCATTGCCACCAAATTTAACATCTTCGCTTGCAGTTTGTCCGCTTTGAGGATCGGTTACTTTTATTTTGCCCGAAATTCCTCTTGCGGCGTAAGGTCCGGCGCCAAAATAGATATCACCAACAACCACCGGTACATGATACACGATATTTACAGGTAATTGTAAATAAAGCAGGTTGACTTTTCCTGTACCTTGTTCAATCTCAACATCAACATTTGGGTCGCTGTTATCGGTAAAAGAGGCTCCGTTAAATTTTCCACCCTTACCGCTAAGGTTAAGAGCAGGTTGTAAGGAAACATTACCAAATTTAAAATCAACAAAAACGCCCGCGTTAAAAGTGGTTAAAGAGTTAGAGTTAGCACTAAGACCGCCAATTGATGCATTTAAGGTGGCAAAGTTAACACCACCTTTAATTCCGATTGTTGGTAACTGGGCAAAGGTTACAAGTGATGCACCCGCTAAGAGCAGGGAAAGTAGGAGTTTTTTCATACAAAGTGATAAGATTAATAATTTACCAACAAAAGTAAATAAATTAATCAATCGCCCAAGAAAACATTCTATTGATATGTTTATTTTAATGTAAGTTTCTGATTATCAGTAATTTTGTCTATTTGTTCGCAAATTGAACAATGCCATCTTCGGGCATATCATTCATGCACTTAAAGTGGCCCAATGGGCATTTCTCCAAACCGAATTTGGAGCATGGGCGGCAGGATAATTCAATGCCGGCAACTAGCACATCTTTAACCATATAGGGTTGCACACCCAAAAGATCCGGTACAGTGCCTCCCCAAACAGATACTATGGGCCTGTTAAAAGCCTCGGCGATATGGGTAAGACCGGTGTCAAAACCAATGATACTTTTAGCCTTGGATACCAGGAAAACTGATTCATCAAGTGAGGTAACACCACAAGCGTTATAAACTTTCGCGCCAACTGTAGTGGTAATAATGTCGCCGTTAGCTTTTACATCATTACCTCCTAACAGTACTACCGGGCTATTTAGTTGCCGACAAATGCTGATGATCTTATCATTAGGCATGCGTTTAGTAAAATGCGTGGCTCCAATTACAAATGCCACATATTCAGCCTGGTGCGATGCAGGTAACAAATTATCTAACTGATGATCAGCTTTGATATAATAATCAATAGGCTGCCCGTCATTAACCACACCTAAAAATTTAACCGCTTTAAGATAACGATCCACCAGGTGAGTAGGCGGGATCAGCTTTAATTTAAACTTTAAACTTAGCCATTTTTTTACAGGCTGTTTTTTGTACGTCGACGACCGGATACCTGTGCGTAGTTTGATGATGGCAGTACGTAGATTGTTGTGCAGATCTATAATATAATCGTATCGTTCAGCTTTTATTTCATTAATAGTTGCTGATAGTGTGGGTTTTAGCAATAGTAATTTATCTACATAAGGATTACTATCATAAATATACTGGAAAGCCGGTTTGGTTAAAAAATGGATCTCGGCTCCTGGTATCTGCTTCTTGAGGCAGCGTACAACCGGTGTGGTATAAATAATATCCCCCATCGAACTAAAGCGGATCACCAGTATCTTCATTTTTATGCTTATCAGGTAATTATATTTACTGAATCCTTGCTCCTTGTTCTTTTTATCCTTGCTCTACTTTACTGCCGCCCTCTTTTTCTCAAATACTTTGGTGATCTCCGGTAATGATAGGGCGTTAAGACACATCTCCTTATATAAACCACCTTTGCGTGCGGCTAAAACACCGAAGCGCATGTCCAGGAAACCCTCTACACGGTGGGCATCCGGGTTAATAGATAGCCAAACACCCTTTTCTAAAGCGTATTGGTGCCAGCGCCAGTCGAGGTCAAGTCTTAACGGGTTGGCATTAATTTCAATCACCACATTGTTGGCCGCGCAAGCATCGATCACTTTTTTATAATTGATCGGATAGCCGCCGCGACTCAATAATAGCCGGCCGGTGGGGTGACCTAGTATGGTGGTATACGGGTTTTCAATGGCTGTGATCAATCTTGAAGTGGCTTTTTCCTCATCCATTTTAAGTATGGAGTGCACGGATGCTACTATAAAATCAAACTTTTGGAGTATTTCATTAGGATAGTCAAGAGAACCATCATACAAAATATCCGACTCGATACCTTTAAAAATGTGGAAATCACCGAGCTTTTTGTTCAAATGGTCAATCTCTTCCTGTTGTTGTAAAACCCGTTCAATGCTCAGTCCTTTGGCGTAAAACGCGCTTTTGCTATGATCGCACATGCCCAGGTATTCCAGTTTTAAATTATCACGGCAATAAAGCGCCATCTCTTCAACCGTGTTTACCCCGTCGCTCCAGGTACTGTGATTGTGCAGGCTGCCTTTCAAATCGTGTGTAATGATCAGGGTAGGCAGTTCATTTTTTTCGGCCTTTTCAATAAAGGTAGTACCCTCGCGCAGTTCAGGTTGTATCCAGGCTAAACCGGCTTTGGTATAAATGATCTCTTCAGATTCAGGTTGTTCCAGTGGTATGTTAATGCGCTCCAATACAGCCTGAACATGATCATCTGTACCTGTATTAATGAATAGCTCATTAAAGTAATCGGCTTTATCGACACAAATAATATCCACCAGTAAGCCATTGTGCAGTTCGCCTGAGATGTGGTTCTCATTCAATGAAACGTTATTCAAGATCTTGGACTCTAACAGGGCATTATAAGCTACTTCCTGATTTATGCTGCCAACAACGATCACGATCTCGGTGATGATTTCACTTAACCGGCGAAATTCACCCGCAAAATGTTTCAGTGCATCCGGAAAAATGGCTTTTATCTCGTCCATCAGCTCATTGGCTTCCTGCTCCACCTGGGCAAACAGGAACTTGCCGTTACTGGCCATCCGGAATTCGATAGCTTTGCGTATTTCTTCCTGGGTTTTAAGTCCGAAGCCTTTGGCCTCTATCAGGCGGTTCTCATTACAGGCATAGAACAGCTCACCGGTATTTTCTATACCCAGATCTTTCCAGATAATAGCCACTTTTTTAGGACCGATACCTTTAATGCCCATCATTTCAACCACCCCAGCTGGCGTATTATCCAGCAATTCCTGCATTTCGGCGATAGTGCCGGTTTCAAACAGTTCGATGATCTTGGATGCAATGCTTTTGCCTATACCGTCTACTTTTTCCAGTTGTTCCAGTGTTTTACCGGCAATAGGGAAGGGCAGCTTATCAACTTTAAAGGCGGCATTGGCCACCGATTTTATTTTGAATGGGTTACCCTCATGCAGTTCCATGAGTTGCGATAGTAAACGAAGCGTGCGGGCTATGGGTTTATTTTCCATAATAGTATTGAGGTCGTAAAAATACAAAAAGCCATTTGCTTTTTTTAGTTCAATAATTCATTAGTTCGGTGGTTCAATAGGTTGATCTTTTAGCCCCGAAAACTTTTTAAACTTTAAATTTTAACACTTTTTTAGTCGAAACAGGGCAAAAAAGCGTTGCATTTACTCATTTTAACAAAGTTTTAACGCCATTTTAACACTTTTTAACAAATTTTTGATGGGTTTTGAAAGGTTTAAAAAGTATTAAAATATTGATATTCAATAAACTATGTGTAAAATGGCCCGTTTTTGGGCTGTATTTTCTCTTAACTAAACAGCCCGGTTTTCCTTTATCGCGGGAAAACCGGGCTGTTGTATATACAAAAATACGCAATATTAAGAGGGATACCTACCGCCATCTGAAAATAAAAAAAGCTGCCCATACAAGCAGCTTTAATCAAAATATAAACTGGAAAACTTATTTTATTTCTATACTATAAGGCATGCGGGCCTGTGGGGTACGCATCATTTGGGTAACGCCTTTAATTTGTTCGTAAACTTTGTAATTATCACCCAGTTCTGATTGCAGTATCCGGGTGCGGGCCTCCGCGGTTACATCACCGCTTAGCTGATTAAAGAAGCTTTTTTGCTCGGGATATGTTACCAGGCTGTAGTTTTTAATTTTGGCCTTTTTAGCAGCCGATGTTATGGCATCATTGATATTGCCTAAACGGTCAACCAAGCCATTTTTTAATGCCTGCTCGCCAGTCCAAACACGGCCCTGACCTATGCTGTTAATGTATGCCTGGGTTTTGTGGCGGCCTTCGGCAACGGCTTTGGTAAAGTCATCATAGCCACGGTTTACGTTGTTTTGCAATATCAGCTTTTCGTCGGGGGTCAAAGGGCGACTAATATCACCCAGGTCGGCATATTTTCCGGTTTTTACACCGTCAAAGGTAACACCCAGCTTATCGTTAAAAAGCTTTTGCATGTTTGGCAAAATGGCGAAAATGCCTATAGAACCGGTAATAGTATTGGGCTGCGCGATGATAGAATCGGCTGCGCATGCAATATAATAACCGCCCGATGCCGCTAAATCGCCCATGGAAACGATGATAGGTTTTACTTTTTTGGTCAGCATAACCTCGCGCCAGATCACATCCGAAGCCAGCGAGCTGCCACCGGGAGAGTTTACACGAAGCACTACCGCTTTTACTTTATTGTCAAGCCTAACTTTGCGCAGGGCTTTTGATATTCTTTCGGAGCCAATGGTGTTGTCATCTCCTTCGCCACCAGAAATTTCGCCCGATGCATAAACAACGGCTATCCGGTTTTTGGATGATGTAGCCTCATCTTTATTATCGTTATCAGCGCTGCTCTTGGTATAATCGGCCAGTTCAATACTGTTCAGGTCGTTTTTCTTTTCGGTATTGGTGCGCGCTTTCAGATCATCCAGTATTTCATCTTTATATTTTAAGCCGTCTATCAGCTTCAATTTAAGAGCATCTTCAGGTAATTGTACCCGGCCGTTGTTGGCGTAATTAAATAAAGAATCTTTATTAATGCCGCGGCTTTTGCTGATACCGGTTAAAAAATGATCATATAAGGAGCCCAGGTAGGAGGTAACCTGCAAACGGTTGGCATCGCTCATTTTAGTCAAAAATAAAGGTTCAACAGCGCTTTTGAAAGTACCCACTTTGATGATCTGTACCTCGATACCCAATTTATCAAGCGCTCCCTTTAAAAAAGTAACCTCCGAATTAAAGCCCTTGAGCTCAAAAATACCTTTGGGGTTCATATAAACCTTATCGGCAACTGATGCCAGGTAGTAAAAGCCCTGTGTATATATTTCTGAATAAGCTATGATGAATTTGCCCGATTTTTTGAAATCGATCAGGGCGTTGCGGATCTCCTCGGTAGTAGCCTGGCCGGATACCATGTAGCTTTCATCCAGGAAAATTCCTTTGATGTTGGCATCGGCTTTGGCCTTTTTAATATTGGCCAGTATATCATTTAAGCCTGTTGATTTATCTTTATCCAATCCTAAAAAACTTAAGCCGGCCAAAGGGTTGTTAGGTGTACGCTCGGTTATGGGGTTTGTAAAAGCCATATGCAGTACAGAATTGGGCTCAACTTCAATTGTTTTATCGCCACTGGCGGAAATTATCCCTATCACTACCAAAACCAAAATAACGGTGATTAAAACTACACCAACAATGGTGGCCAGAACGAATTTGAAGAATTGTTTCATTAATGTTATAAATCTTTTTATCTATGCAAACTTAGTAATTCAATACCGATAATGTTAAGAGCCGTTTCTATAATATTTGTTACAACATGAATAACATTTTTTTACTTTTAGGCAGTAACCTTGGCGACAGGAAATTGTTTCTGAAACAGGCAGTTGACCATATTGAAGCGGAGATTGCCCCTGTTATAAAGCGATCATCGGTATTTGAGACACAATCATGGGGTAAAACCGATGCCCCCGATTACCTGAACCAGGTAATACAACTGGATACTTCCTTACCGGCAAGGGTATTATTAGAGAAAATACTGGCTATAGAGATTTTGCTGGGGCGCGAACGTAAAGAAAAATGGGGATCGCGAACTATTGATATTGATATTTTGTTTTACGGCGATGAGATCATCCATGAACCCGATTTGCAGGTTCCCCATCCCGAACTCCATAAACGACGGTTCACCGTAGAGCCTTTGGCCGAAATAGCTGCTGCTTTTGTTCATCCGGTGTTGCATAAAAATATTTTACAACTTAAAAATGAATTGATAGACAATTTGATTGTAAAAAAAGTATAATTTTAGTAAAACATAAATTTGTATGGCGGATATTTCACCGGGCCAGGATCTCGACCTTTCTTTTTTGTACGAAATTGCGGATGGCAGTACGGAATTTATTGTGGAGTCGATTGAAATGTTTCTGCAGCAAACCCCGCAATTGCTGAGTGCTATTGACGATGCCCTGGCTGGTAAAGACTGGGCCGCCGCCGGACAAGCCGCGCACAAACTAAAGCCAAACCTGGGTTTTTTTGGTATGCCTATTAGCCAGGAAACTTTACAGGAGATTGAAATAGCTTGTAAAGAAGGAGCACCCGACTCCAGCGAGGTGATGGAAAAATTTAACCAGGTAAAACAATTGGTAAATGCCAATTTGATAACTCTCCAACAAATAAAAGCAGAGAAAGAAGCGGAGCTGTAAAGAGCGGAAAGCTTAAGGCTGAAAGCCAAAAGCACAAAAATTCAGCGTAAAAAATTAAAGCAATCAATTAGATTGCCTTAATTTTTTATATGCTCTACAAGTAAATTGATTTTACTTTTTTGCTTTAAGCTCTCGGCTTTATGCCTTTAGCTATCTTTAAGCTACTTGTTGTATTTTGAAGGTATAGCTTTCCATGATCAGGTTAGCTAATAGATTTTTGCAGGCCTGATCTACTTTGGCGTGTGCGATTTCGGCGCTGTCGGCTTCAATTTCGAGGGTAATGTGTTTACCGATACGTACATTTTGTATTTCGGCTAAACCAAGGTTTTTCATGCTTCCGGTTACTGCTTTTCCTTGAGGATCAAGTATTTCTTTTTTGGGCATTACGTCTATTTCAGCCTGGAATTTTGTCATTTGTGAATTTAAATTGAATTAAAGATAAAGTGATGTATATAAATATCACCACCGGAACTGCCACAAATTTAAAAAATAGAATCAGTATTGCCGAAAACAACAGCAGTAAATAGCGGAAAATGTTTTTATTAAAGTCGCGGTTCTTGAATTTAAGCGACATCAGCGGTATTTCAGACACCAGTAATATGCACATCACTGTAATTAACCCCGTTAATATATAAGGATTTAGAATGTAATGAGCTAAATCTTCGTACTGCTGAATAATTAGTGGAAGCGAAGCAATAAATATAGCGTTGGCTGGTGTTGGCAGGCCAATAAAACTATCAGACTGGCGGGTATCATTGTTGAATTTGGCCAGGCGTAAAGCCGAGAATACCGTTATTAAAAATGCGACATAACACAAATAAGGACTTATATGGTCAATTTGCGGAGCTTTTAAATATAACTCATATAATATGGCCGATGGTAAAAAGCCAAAGCTTACCATATCGGCAAGTGAATCCAGATCTTTACCTATAAATGAATAGGAATTAAGCACCCTTGAAGCCAGTCCGTCGAAAAAGTCGAATATAGAAGAAAGAAAGATAGCGTAGGCAGCTATGATGAGGTTGCCCTGGAAAGCAAATACTATTCCTATACAGCCGCTAAACAGGTTGGCACAGGTAATGGCATTGGGGAGATGTTTCTTAACGCGCTTCTTCATTATCAGGCCATGAAGTTATCAGGATTTTATTAAGTATTTATGAAGTTACAGATAATAATTTTATTTGAAAAGAATCAAGAGGCAAGAATCAAGAGTCAAGATAACCTAAATGGGCTTGTCTCTTGATTCTTGCCTCTTGATTCTAAAATTTCATCTACCTATAACTTCATAAATACTAAAATATTACGAATTCATTGAAATCAAAAATTCTTCGTTAGTTTTTGTGCCTTTTATCTGGGCCTGTAAAAACTCCATTGATTCCTGCGAATTCATATCGGCAAGGTGGTTACGTAGTATCCAGATGCGTTGTAAAGTGTCGCGGTCAAGCAGTAAGTCGTCACGACGGGTGCTTGAAGCGGTAATATCAATAGCGGGGAATATACGTTTGTTTGAAAGTTTACGATCCAGTTGTAACTCCATGTTGCCTGTACCTTTAAACTCTTCAAAAATAACCTCATCCATTTTTGATCCGGTTTCGGTAAGCGCTGTAGCGATAATGGTTAATGAACCGCCATCCTCAATGTTACGGGCTGCACCAAAAAAGCGTTTGGGTTTGTGCAAAGCGTTAGCATCAACACCACCCGATAATATTTTACCTGATGCAGGAGCAACGGTGTTATATGCACGGGCCAGGCGGGTGATAGAATCCAGCAGGATTACTACATCATGACCACACTCAACCATGCGTTTTGCTTTTTCCAATACGATGTTGGCAATTTTTACGTGACGTTCTGCAGGTTCATCAAAAGTTGATGAAACTACTTCGGCGCGTACGCTGCGAGCCATATCGGTCACCTCTTCCGGACGCTCATCGATCAATAAGATGATCAGGTAAACTTCGGGGTGATTTTTAGCTATAGCATTGGCCACATCTTTTAACAACATGGTTTTACCCGTTTTTGGCTGGGCTACAATTAAACCACGCTGACCTTTACCAATTGGCGAAAACAGGTCCATGATACGGGTTGAATAGTTGCCGGCATCTGTAAACAGACTCAGTTTTTCTGATGGGAAAAGTGGTGTTAAGTGATCAAAAGGTACGCGGTCACGCACTTCGGCCGGGATACGGCCATTAATGGCTTCCACACGTACCAGCGGGAAATATTTTTCGCCTTCTTTCGGCGGACGGATGCTACCACGAACGGTATCACCTGTTTTAAGACCGAATAATTTTATTTGTGATTGCGATACATAAATATCATCGGGCGAAGTAAGGTAGTTATAATCTGATGAGCGTAAAAAACCATAACCATCGGGCATGATCTCCAGAACACCCTCATTTACTATTACATTATCAAAATCAAGGTTAATGGCAGGTTCCTGGTTTTTTTGCTGGGCTTGATTGCCGTTACCATTGGCATTGGCGCGCCTGTCAAATTTTTGCGGGCGACCCTCGGTTAAAGGTTCTTCACTCCTGGGAGTGGTTTCACCTTGTTGAACTGCCGGGGTTTCGTCGGTAACTGCTACCGCAGGTGTTTCGTTTTCGGTTTCTTCAGTTTGTTCTTCATCCTGTATATCAAACAGGTTGGTATCATCTAAAGGTACTTCAACACGTGGTTGTGTTTTGGGTTTTAGTACACGGGTTCTTTTGCGTGCTTTGTCTACTGTTTCGGCCGGAGCGTTAGTAGGAGTATAGTTTGACTCAACAATGTTTTGTTGAGCGCGGGCAGCCTCAATAAGCTGTTGTTGTTCAATGATGCGGGATATTAGCTGTGGCTTTCTGAGTTCGTCAGCCTCGGCAATACCTAAATTTTTTGCAATTTCGCGCAACTCAGAAACGAGTTTGTCGTTCAATTCTATTTTATCAGACATGATATGAATTATAGTTCAATGGGATTTTTAATGTTGTAATTTGTTCTCTTGACGGTAATAAAGCCCCATGTGAGTTTTAGTGGTTAAACATGAAGAATTATTAAAAGAAATTGATCTTGAAACTTTGTATAAGTAAACATCCAAATCCAGGTAAATATTATTGTAATAAATAACGTGGGGTTTTAAATTGTTTCTTTAGTGCAAGAAAAATTCAAAGGAAAACGTTGCAATTGTAATCAAATAATTTATAATTTCAAATTAATTAAATAAATATCTGATAATTGGCCGCATATAAGCTAATTTTTTAGTTTTTTTGACATTCAAAATATTTAAGCATTAATGATTTCACGCGCCCGGCTAATTGAACAGATCAAACAGAAAAAATCTTTTTTATGTGTTGGTCTGGATACTGATATTAATAAGATCCCCGAATTTTTAAAAGATTACCCCGATCCGATACTGGAATTTAATAAAAGGATCATTGATGCCACTAAGGATCTTTGCGTATCCTACAAACCCAACGCGGCATTTTATGAGGCCTATGGAATAAAAGGGCTGCAAAGTTTGATTGACACCTGGAAGTATTTGCCTACCGATACCTTAAATATAATAGACGCCAAACGAGGCGATATCGGTAATACCTCTGATAAATACGCGCAGGCTTTTTTTGATGAAAAAGCTTCGGGGATGAGCTTTGATGCCATTACCATTACTCCTTATATGGGTAACGACAGTGTGACCCCGTACCTGGCTTATGAGGGTAAATGGATCATTCTGCTGGCACTTACATCTTCGGTAGGCAGTAAGGATTTTCAATACCTGCAAACAGGTGATGGTTATTTGTACGAAACCGTGATACAAAAGGCCAATACCTGGGCCGGCGCCGACAGGATCATGTATGTAGTTGGCGCTACCAAAAGCACCGAGTTTACCAATATTCGTAAATATGCCCCTGATAATTTTTTACTGGTGCCTGGTATTGGCGCGCAGGGTGGGAGCCTGGAAGAAGTGTGCCGCTATGGTATCACTAAAGATTGCGGCCTCATTGTGAACGCGTCGCGCTCTATTATCTATGCCGGTAACGGGAAAGACTTTGCCGATGCCGCCCGAGCCGAAGCGCAACGTATGCAGCAACAAATGCAGGTAGAGTTGGAAAAGGCAGGGGTGATATAACCCCTCCTAAACGGCGAAGCCCTCATGTAATAATGTGCATAGCCTAAAAATATATACTCAGATATTCAGTTTATTGCTAATTGAATTTTGCTAATCAAAGTCCTCTCCTTTGGAGAGGATTTAGGTGAGGTTTATGCCGCATAATTACTAAATTACCCCCCTGTATTCTTTACACCTTATGAAAAGAACCTTATTGTCTGTTATTGCTTTTTCCGCGGCCTGTTTGGTATCGGCTCAGGAAAAGAAACCCTTAAAACCAATTGATTTTTACCGTATACCTTCAGTGAGCGATCCTCAGCTTGCTCCGGATGGTAAATGGGTGGCTTATAGTGTATCAACGGTTGACACGGCTAAAGACAAACGCGTTTCGCACCTATGGATGCAGAGTTGGGATGGTAAAGAGTCAATAGAGTTGACGCATGGTGATGAGGCTGCTTCGTCACCAAGATGGAGCCCCGATGGCAAGTACCTGGCCTTTCTTTCTTCGCGCGATTCCAAAAACGGTTCGCAGCTTTGGTTGATAGACAGGCGGGGAGGTGAAGGTTTTAAGCTGACGGATGTAAAAGGTAGTCTGAGTGAATATGCATGGTCGCCTGATAGTAAAAAAATAGCGCTGGTTATAGGTGATCCTGAAAACAAAGGCAAGGAAGAACCTAAAACACCCAAACCTATTGTAATTGACAGGTATCAATTTAAACAAGACGTAGAAGGATATTTGCAGCAATTACGTGATCATTTGTACCTGATTGATGTAACTACTAAAAAATTGGATACCCTTACCAAAGGCGACAAGGATGAAAATTCTCCTGTATGGTCACCAGATAGCAGGACTATCGCTTTTGTAAGTAATCGCACCGTTGATCCGGATAAGAATCAGAATAAGGATATTTTCACTATCGATGCCCGGCCCAATTCTACCATGTTACAGTTAACCACCTGGAAAGGTAGGGATAGTAACCCGCAGTGGAGTCCCGATGGCAGGTATATCTCTTATCTGCGTACTACAAGTGATGCTGATTATATGATGTATGACCAGAGTGTACTATGTATCATGGATGCGGTTGGCTCCAACAACCGGGTACTGACAGCACAGCTCGACAGACCGGTTTCAGACCAAACCTGGGCTAAGGACAATAAAAACATATCATTTTTAGTGACGGACGACCGGGAGCGTTATCTGGCCAGTATTAATATTAACAACGGTAAAATAGCAACCGTAAGTAAAGGGATGTTCTGTATCACCGATATCAATACCAATTTATCAGGTAATTGGGTGGTATCTAAAAGCGATCCATATACTCCTGCAGAAATATTTGCTTTAGAGGGCGAAAAACTTCGGCGCTTAACCTTTCATCATCAGTCCTGGTTAAATACAGTAAAACTGGCCCATGTGTCGGGTTTCCAATCAAACAGTTCAGATGGTACACAGGTATCAGGTATATTGTTTACACCAGATAGCATCCCCGGTAAAAAACTGCCACTGATATTATTTATACACGGCGGCCCCGTGGGGCAGGACGAGTATACCTTTGATGCTACCCGGCAAATGCTTGCCGCAGCTGGATATGCTGTAGTCGGCGTAAACTACCGGGGAAGCAATGGTCGCGGACTTGATTACTGTAAAGCCATATATGCCGATTGGGGTAATAAAGAAGTAAAAGATTTATTGGGCGCTGTTGATCACCTGGAAAGAATGGGAATTGCCGATCCAGATCATTTAGGTATTGGCGGGTGGAGTTACGGAGGAATCTTGACCGATTATACCATTGCATCTGATACCCGTTTCAAAGCTGCCGCCAGTGGTGCGGGCAGTGCCTTGCAGTTATCGGTTTACGGAAGCGACCAGTATGTGTTGCAGTACGAAAATGAAATTGGCCTGCCCTGGAAAAATGCCGATAAATGGATACAGCTATCCTATCCGTTTTTTCACGCTGATAAAATAAAAACACCGGTGATGTTTATGTCTGGCTTGCGCGATTTTAACGTTCCCACAGCGGGGAGTGAGCAAATGTACCAGGCGCTGAGATCGCAAGGAGTCCCAACAGAATTGATACTGTACCCCAACCAATTCCATGGCCTTACCAAGCCAAGCTACCTGGTTGACAGGTTACAGCGTTATGTAGATTGGTATAATAAATACTTAAAATAAACCCGAACTGTCACTATACTCTGATAGCTAACTTCACCAACGCTCATCTACTGATAAGACGATGGTGAAATAATAAAACTGGCCACATGAATAAAAATATACTGTTTATTATTATAGCTGTATTTATTTGCAGGGGTTCTTTAGCCCAAACCGTTAAAAAGCCGTTCAAGCCAACCGATTTTTATCATATCCCTACATTGGATGATCCGCAGCTTTCACCCGATGGCAAATGGATCGCCTATAGTTTGGCTGAGGTCGACTCGGCTAAGGATAAAAGGATATCACACATCTGGATGCAGAGTTATGATGGTAAGCAGTCTATCCAGCTTACTTTTGATGATGAACCTTCTTCAACACCAAAATGGAGCCCCGATGGTAAATATTTATCGTTTTTATCTGAAAAAGATTCTAAAAATGGAGGACAGGTTTGGCTGATGGATCGCAGGGGAGGCGAGGGACATAAGTTAACCGATATTAAAGGGGAGTTGCAGGATTACGCATGGTCTCCGAATAGTAAAAAGCTGGCGCTGATCATCAAAGATCCGGAAAATGGCGGTAAATCCGCACCCAAAACCATCGCCCCTATAAAAATTGACCGCTATCATTTTAAACAGGATATCGAGGGTTATCTGCAGCATTTACACTCACATCTGTATGTGTATGATATCGACACCAAAAAACTGGATACCCTAACTAAGGGAGATATGGACGACGACTCGCCGGTTTGGAGCCCGGATGGTAAAACCATAGCTTTTGTAAGTAACCATACCGATGATCCCGACAAAAACGAAAATTCGGACATTTTTACCATTGAGGCCAAAAGCGGGGCCGAGGCCAAACAATTAACCACTTTTACAGGTCATGATATTAAGCCGCTATGGAGCCCCGATGGTAAATATATCGCTTACCTGCGTTCAACCAGCGATGCCGATTATTTTATTTATCAGCATGATGTACTTTGCCTCATGGATGCGGATGGTAAAAATAATAAGATGCTTACCGCACAATTGGACAGACCAGTGAGTAATCATGCCTGGAGTAAAGATGGTAAGAACATAGTTTACCTGGTAAGTAATGACCGGATCAGGTATGTGGTCCAGTACAATTTGTTGCTTCATAAATCCACTATAATTAATAAAGGAGCCCAGTGCAGTTTTGAAACCCTGATAGCCCATTCGCCGGGCAACTGGATAGCCAAGATGACCAATCCACATATGCCGCATGAGTTAGTGGCTATTGAAAATGGTAAGATACGTCGGCTTACCTTTCACCAGGATAAATGGCTGAGCAAGGTTAAACTGGCCTACGTGAAAGGTTTTCAATCATTTAGCAGCGATGGTACGCTGGTGTCGGGGATATTATATACTCCGGATAGCGTTGTAACCCAGAAATTGCCTTTTATTTTATATATCCATGGTGGGCCAACCGACCAGGATGAGTTTGAGTTTGATGCCACCAGGCAAGTGCTGGCCAGTGCAGGTTATGCTGTAGCCGCTGTTAACTATCGGGGCAGTACCGGCAGGGGTTTAGAGTATACCAAAGCCATTTATGCCGATTGGGGTAACAAAGAAGTAAAAGATCTGCTGGGCGCGGTTGATGAACTGGTAAAAACGGGCGTTGCCGATCCGCAACGACTGGGCATTGGCGGCTGGAGCTATGGAGGCATATTAACAGATTATACCATAGCTACAGATCCCCGTTTTAAAGCCGCGGCAAGTGGAGCGGGGAGCGCATTGCAATTATCTGTTTATGGCAGTGATCAATGGGTAGTTCAGTATGATAATGAATTGGGCGTTCCATGGAAGAATGCTGATAAGTATATTAAACTATCTTATCCGTTTTTTCATGCAGATAAGATCAAGACCCCAACCCTGTTTATGTCGGGTTTGAAAGATTTTAACGTACCAACCGCAGGGGGCGAGCAAATGTACCAGGCACTTAAATCGCAAGGTGTACCAGCCGAGCTGGTGCTTTATCCGGGGCAGTATCATGGTATCAGTATACCAAGCTATCAGGTTGACCGGGCACAGCGTTACATTGATTGGTTCGGGAAATACTTAGCCCCCCAGTCCCCTAAGTTTTGATATGCGGATGTGCGGATTTCAGATGTGCAGATTTTAATTGGTATTGGCGTTAATCATCATCTGCATATTTGCACATCTATATATTGCACATCCATTTATTGTTAATATGTTAAAAATATCCATATTAAATAACTATGGTTTAAGTATAATTTTACTTCATGACTAAACATAGCCATCTGCTTTATTTGTTTGCCGTGTTTTTTGTGCCATTGGTGCTAACTTCCTGTCATTCGCGTAAGGCTGCGATGAAAGGGCAGCCCGGCGAAATTGTGAAACCGAGGACAGAAATGGCGGATAAGTATTCGCAAATCATGGGAGTAGACAGGAGCGATATTGAAAATGGCCGTCTGTACACATTCATCGACCAATGGATGGGGGTACCTTATAAATTTGGTGGCCTGGATAAAGATGGCGTTGATTGTTCGGGTCTTGCTTTTTTACTGGAGCAACAGGTTTATGGTATTACCATTCCGCGGATGACCAGTAAGCAGATCACCGTGATCAAACGCAAATATGAAGAGGATCTGAAAGAAGGCGACCTTGTTTTCTTTGATTTTGACGGTAAGCAGTTTAGCCATGTGGGTGTATATCTGCAGAACGGATATGTGGTGCACGCTAGTTCCAGGAGGGGAGTGATCATTGTTCGTCTGCGCGATCCTTCTATATATAAATACTTTTCGCGTGCAGGCTCCATCATAGCGGATACCAGCGTAACGGATGCCAGTGCCGGGAAATAACCTGTTGATTTAACGCTTACTTTTGTGTTCTACCTTCTTAACGGGTTTTGCAACAGTTTTTCTACGCGATCTGAAGTGCCGAAAAAGCATAGGTGCCGAGTTGTTTTGATCCGGAAAGTATCTTCTGTTAAGTCCGGCTATCAGTATCCCATATAAACCCACGAAATAGAGCAGCAGTTTTGTATCAAGCTCAAGCCAGGTGATCAATGCCATACAAACAAAGCCCAGTGGGATAATAATAAAGTTGATGCGTTGTACCTTCCATTTAAGCACAGTTTCCATATTGGCTGCATTTACACAAAGCAGACTTTTATTTTTTAGGAGATAATAGACAAGCACTGTTTGTGATAAAGTAACCAAAAAGATAATGCCGATATAGGAGAACAATCCCCAGCTGTATTTGATGAGATCAAAACCAGCGGTTATAAAAGTAACCGCAAAAGGGAACATAGAAACAAAAAACAGGAAGACCAGGTTCATAACAATCAGGCTTACATTATAATCCTTTAAAAAGCTGAAGATCTGTAAATGCCTGTACCAAAAGCTGCCAATTAGCGCAAAACTGAAAGCATAGCCAATAAACTTAGGTATCAGATTGGTGAATGCTTCATTTATTTGCCGGGCACTGGCATGATGCAGGCTTTCGGGTAGCTTTATCTCCAAAACCATAATGGTGATAATGATAGCGAATACGGCATCACTAAAAAGTATAACCCGTTCCAGTTGAAACTCTTTTTTTATTTCATCTTCATTTACCATATCTATTTTCCGGTAGTTTTAATTTAATTGGTAATTTTGCTGCATTATGTCAGATCAAAAAGAGAATTACTCCTTCTGGACTAAATATAAGCGTTTTGCAGGTAACGAGATTTTGCTTTATCTGGTGATGATCATCGGCATCATACTTGGCATTGTGATATTTAGTTACTTTTAGCCAGGGTAACGTTGTTGTCGTCACTTTCTACAATGGCCTGGTAAAAATCAATCAGGTCCTGGTAAATGTCCTTACTGTAAGTTCCGTCAATCAGCTGCACGCGGCGTTTATATACCAGTTCGTTCCCTTTTACGCTTATAATTGCCGAAAACTTACCGAATGGTTTACTAATGGAAACATCGGCAGGGCGCAGATCAACATGATAGTTTGGCGGTAAGGTATAAACGATTTCGTCTTCGTCTGTATAGCCCCGGTTAATATATACTTCGTGACGGCGATTACGTACCTCACGTGGAACTATGTGGGTTCTGTTGGTAGCATTGGCCAGGAAAGTTATTTTTCTGTCATTTACAGATCCGTACTCACCTGCATTAAGCTTAATGGTTTCGGTAGTTACAGGCTGCAGACTCTTATCTTGTTTAAAGTCTACTTTTTCAATATCCATATTGTTGATGGCGTATTCTTTCTGTAGGTTTTTTATCCGCTCTTTGGGTGCTTCTTCAATTATTCCTTCCCGGTTATCGTATTGGGTACCTTTAAAAATAGTTTGCATCTGGCCCGATAAATTGCCTTGCACATCTAAAACGAAGGTGGCTTTACGCTGTTGCAAGTTGTTTGGAGCCGTATATTTGGGCGTGTGAAGTAATTTTCCACCTTCAGGGGTACAGGCTAATACGGTACGATCGTCGGTAAAGTCACTTAAAAAGCCAAACGGTATTTTCTGGCTGGTGCACTCTAAAAAAGTAGTATCGTTTTTAAAAGGCAGGCATAAAATAACATGATCAAACTGGTTCATGCTGGCAAAATCACTTAATGGGCTTTGCTTGCGGCTGCCGGCTTCCACAATACAATAATAGGAATCAATATTTACGGTTTTAAGTAAGGCCTGGGTATAATTCACCAATGCCTTACAATCACCATAATTTTGCTGATCCACATCAGCAGCCAAAAAGGGCTGATACCCTCCAATACCAACCTGTACGCTTATATAATGGGTTTTACCCTGCATATATTCGTATATCTTTTTGGCTTTCAATTTTGGATCGGTGATACCATTGGTAAGTTCTTTAATATAAGATGCTGTAGCACCAGGTACCTGCAGACGACTGGCCAGTAGTTTATCATATATCCATTTCCCCATCTCCTTCCAGTTATTGAACGACCCGGTAATACCCTCGTAACTGAATTTTTCGGGGGCTATTTTAACACTGCTCAGGTACTTATCTTCATTAGGGCTATAAGGTTCGTCCTTAACTGCTTTTAAGTTATTAACCCGCCAGGTATAGGTTTTATAACCATCTTTATTAATACCCGTAACTACTTTAACGGGCATATTGATCTCTTTGTACCGGATATTAAAATCGGGTTTACAGCTAAATGTATACGAGCTTTTTTCAACAGCCTGTCCGGTAGTTGAGTTGGGTTCCCAATCGCTGAAATTAAGTGACTGTTTTGATTTTACTTCATATTCATAAACAATGGTATATGGGTAATCAGTTACAGCAGGGTTATAATGTTTGACCTTTAAATCCTGAAATAACGAAAATCCATCCTGCGCGTTTACATCCTCAAAATCGCTTTCTGAAAACTTATTAACCTGTTTGCCAAATTGGTTGTAAACCAATCCTTTAATGTTTTTTATTACGCGGCTTTTATTGTGCCAAACCACAATATCCGCTATATCGTTACCATTTTTATTTAAAATGGTAACCGCGGTTTTGATATGATAAAGTGTATTGTCATAATCTTTTACCTCAACGCTCACCTCATTATTGCGCACTACCGCGCTGGCATAAGGCAACAGATCTTTGGAGATAAGAGATACATCATAATTGTCCTGCGCGCTGGCGCCCAGGCTTATGATGGATAAAAAAAATAGTAATAAAGGAGCTCTCATTATTTTTTCTTGAAGACCATATCAGTTTTTTCTGTAAGGACTATCTTGTTATATAATTCTTTAAGGTAAGGATATTCTTCGGGGGTATAAATAGCCTTAGTGAACCGGATGATATTTGAAAAAGTAAACTCGTTATCATGACTCTCATAATTAGTAACAAACATACCCCCGCTATTGGGTAAAGCAAAAGCCACTACCTGTGGTGGGGTGTCAATAGTGTATTGCGCTGGCAGATGCATATTTATAACAAGCCTGTTGTCGCTGGCCATGCCCCAGTCAACCGGGTAATCACGCTCAGCAAGTTTAAAAGGATTATTGGTTCTTTTTTCCCAAAAGAAGGGGTTAAAAATCAGGCGGGCCTTGTTCATATTATCAAAGGCATCTATTTCAACCTCCAGTACTTCTCCGAGGGGTTGGTTAAGGGTATCCAGGTTAGTGATGTCTGATTTTAATATCTTTATTTTGGGCAATTTTGCATCAAGATCCTCTATATATTCATCAATGGAGTTGAATTTTTTGATCGCTTTACGTTTTAAATAAGCGTTATATCCATTATAATAATTACTGATGGTACCTTTGATCTTTCCGTTGTCAAGCAGTGTAAGATCAAGAGTGTGAATCTCGCTGGTCTTTTGTAAGGAACTTAGCTCAACCCAGTATGAGGGTTTGTTCAGGCTTATCACACGACCCTTATCATTCAAACATTTTAGCGGAAGTACCCCAAAAGATAACAAAGGGTCGCTGGCATCCAGGTAATATGATTTATCACCGATGTTGGCTTTAGCTACGATATAGTTAAAGTCGCTTATTACCGGGTATAGCGTATTGATGTTGCCATGTTCGCGGGTTGATAATAATACAGCCTCGGTATTAATACCTGCAGCGTTTAACGCGGTGATCAAGGTAAGGTTGATATCGGCAATGCTGCCGGTGTGGGCGTCCATAGCATGTTTAATACCTTCTGAGCTGGATATGCCAATATACTCGTTCCACTTATACCACTTTTGCAGGTAGGCATAAATGGCTGTAGCCTTATCCATTTCGGTGGTTTTGCCCACTATAACCGGTGCGATACGCTCCTTCATTAGATCTTTTCGCTTCATTTGCGACCCGAATCCCTCATCAATTTTAAGCTGATGGTCTATATCTTTCCATTCCTTGGTTTCACGGGTTTTAGCACCAGTGTAAGGATTAGTCCACTCCACAAGCTCAAAATATATAGCGGATAAAAAGTTCTTTGGCGAGGTCATGTAGTCTTCTTCCACAAAAGCCGGTATATCTTTCATCCCGTAAACGAGGTGCGAGCAGTCACTTTTTGATCCATGCGAGGTAAAACATTCGCGCTCAAGCTCGGAAGTGCTTTTTGTAAGTTTGTATGGCCCTCTTAATGATGCGTTGAAGGTCCAAAAGCCGGGTATATGAACTTCATACTGGGAATAGATCTTGGGGATATCGTCCTGAAACTCCCATTTGCGAAAGTTGTCCCAAAAAGGGGAGGTAAGTCTGTACCTGAATTCAATAACACAGCCCGGACGCAAGCCAGGCAGTGCAAATTTAATGGTACTTTGATATTTGTAATCTTTTACCTTGAATATCTTTTTAGGGTCAAGATCCACTTTTTGCATCATTCCATTATCATCCTTATAGTAAGTGGTACCTGTTATGTCGGTCACTTCTTCAGATACATTGTCACTATTATGTACAGGTATCTCGATAGTGCCGCTGGTAAAGCCCTTATTATCGAATATTTTTATTTTAGCATGGTAGCTATAAATGATCCCGATATGATCGTCTGAGGTTACATCCATCCTCGAATTACCAAATTCATTTAAAAATACGGCGTGGGCAGCGGTATCTTTATCATAGCGTTGCATGTCTACCTCTTCCTGTACAAAGCCCTCTTTAAAGTCTTGTGCAGTTGCAAGGTGTTGTATACCAATGAATAAAAGAGTAATGAGTAAAAGTTTCTTCATGAAATATTGTGATAAAATAGGAAGGTATTAAATTAAAAATAAAACGTTTATATTAAATAAATTAAAAAATTTATTCTGCTGATTCTTTTTAGGACATTTGCGACCTTTGTACCATCTACTATTGATACTTTTAAAATGAAATTAAACTTAAAACGCCCTCTTGCTTTTTTCGACCTGGAAACAACCGGTACCAATATTGGTTCCGATCGTATCGTTGAAATATCTGTAATAAAACTAAATCCGGACGGCAGCGAGGAAGTAAAAACCTGGCGTGTTAATCCTGGTATGCCCATTCCTTTGGAGTCATCACTGGTGCACGGTATCTATGATGAGCACATCAAGGATGAATTGCTGTTTAAAGAGATAGGGGAGGCGGTTGCAGAATTTATTGGCGAAAGCGATTTGGCCGGTTACAATTCTAACAAGTTTGATATACCGATGCTGATGGAGGAGTTTTTACGCGCGGGAGTATCATTTAGTCTGGATGAACGTCATTTTGTGGATGTACAAAATATATTTCACCAGATGGAGCAGCGTACATTAAAAGCCGCTTATCAGTTTTACTGTAATAAAAGCATTGAGAACGCTCACTCTGCCGAAGCCGATACCCGTGCCACTATGGAGGTTTTGCTGGCGCAGATAGAACGCTATGAAAATATGCAGTGGGAGGATAAGAAAGGAAATATCAGTGTGCCTGTTGTAGGTGATGTAGAGGCACTGCATAATTTCACTAATTTGAGTAAACCGGTTGATTTTGCAGGTCGTATGGTTTTTAACGAACAAGGTGAAGAGCTGATCAATTTTGGTAAGCATAAAGGTAAACGCGTTGAGGATGTATTTAACGTAGAACCAAGCTATTACTCCTGGATGATGCAGGGTGATTTTCCATTGTATACCAAAAGGAAACTCGAAGAAATATATACCCGTTGGAATGGTAAAAAAGCGGCTGAACGCCAGGCTAAAGCAGCAGCACAATCCAAGCCAGAACCACAAGCCCCAAAAACTGATGCCCCAAAAGCAGATTACCCTAAAAAGGAATTTGCCAAGCCCGATCATACCAGGACACAATATCCACCTAAACCTTTTAAGAAGAAGGAAGAACCCGCAAAGCCTGTTGATAACGATATGTTGCAGCAATTAGCTTTGAAGTTTAAAAAGGGGTAAGTTGGATTTGAGATATTAGATATGAGATCTGAGACAACGCAATCTCATATTTAACCATTTGTATTTATACAAAAAAGGCCTTGTAGTTAACTGCAAGGCCTTTTTTGTTAGGAATTTAAAACAATTATTCTGGTTGGCAATTGTTCTCATATCTCATATCTCATATCTCATATCTCATATCTCATATCTCATATCTCCTTCAAAAAGTCAATATTTCGTTTAAGGCCGGTGAATTTGGTGCGTTTTACGGCTGAGTTTTTAAATACTTTTTGAAAAACGTCCTGTGTTATTTCCTGCCAGTCATCGGCTTTCAGATGAAGCAGTTCGGGATGTGGACTGAAGGCCGGTTCGGTGTTCAGTATCGAAAAACGGTTCCAGGGGCATACATCCTGGCAAATGTCGCAGCCAAACATCCAGTTATCCATTTTACCCTTAAACTCTTGTGGAATCTCGTTTTTGAGCTCAATAGTGAGGTAGGAGATGCAACGACTGCCATCAACTACATAAGGGCCAACAATAGCATCGGTAGGGCAAGCGTCAATACAATTAGTACAGGTACCACAATGGTCAATGGTGGAGGCTATATCATACTCCAATTCCAGGTCGATGATCAGTTCGGCTAAAAAAAAGAAGGAACCGGCTTTTTTGTTCAACAGGTTGGAATTTTTACCTATCCAGCCCATACCTGCCTTTTTTGCCCAGGCCTTATCCAGCACCGGTGCCGAATCAACAAATACGCGACCGCCAACTTCGCCTATTTTTTCATTGATGATCTGTAAAAGCTGCCTTAATTTATCCTTTATAATCGTATGGTAGTCAATTCCGTAGGCGTATTTTGATATCTTGGGAGCGTTAGGATCGTCTTGTTTATTGTCGGTATAATAATTAATACCTAATGATATTACCGATTTAGCGCCATCAACCAACAAACGCGGATCAAGCCGTTTATCAAAATGGTTTTCCATGTATTGCATTTCGCCATGCATGTTTTTTTTGAGCCAGGATTCTAGCCTGGGGGCCTCTTCTTCCAAAAATTCAGCTTTTGAGATACCACAAAACAGGAAACCAAGCTTTTGCGCTTCGTTTTTGATCAATTGGCTATATATTGTCCTGTTTTGCGTCACTGGTGCAAAGATACTATAAAATAAAATTCATAAATCAGGAGGTATTTATCTATCTATTATTAATAGGAAGCCGTTAATCATAACATTTTTAATAAAAAGTACCTCCTGTTAATTATTGGTGTGGTATTTGTGAATATTATGATAAATATGAAAGATGCTTGAACACATGAATTATTTGCCTTCACATGTGTTGGGTATGCATGCAGTTGGTGAGGTAACCATTAATGATTACGAGAAAGCCCTTTTACCTTTGCTCCATGAGCAGGTTGAAAAAACAGGCAAGATCAATTTTTTGTTAGTTCTGGAAACCAATATTCAAAATTTTACAGCAGGAGCTTGGTGCGGAAACATTGAAATTGGCCTGAAATACTTTATGAAATGGCACAGGCTGGCCATCGTAACCGACCAAAAGGGTGTACGTGAATTTAGTCACCTGTTTAAATATATTATTCCGGGGCAGTACAAAGGTTATCCTTTGGAGCAATTGGACGAAGCCGTAAAATGGGTTGCCGGAAAATAGTATTAAGTTAAAAGTCTTTAGTTGTAAGTCGATAGTCGTCCTATTGAGCACAGTTTTACGACTAATTTGAAGACAGTCAATTAAAAATCATGGTTTATATTACCCATCAGGTTTTTTGCATTCCAGTGTCCGCTGTCAATGATTCTTCTGATGGTCATGAGCGGATCGGCAGAATAACGTTTTGTTGATAATTGGAAGGCTCCCTTGAAACCTCTTTTATGCAATTCCGGTAAACTTTCTTTGTTCCATAAACCAAAAGGGTAGGCAAAGTACTTAACAGGTTTGCCCGTTATTTCTTCCAGTTTTTTTGTGGGTTTATCTAACTGAATTTCCCAATCCTTGCCGCTAAGTTTTGGAAATGGATGATGATCCCAGGTATGGCTGCCAATCACGTTTCCTTCATCAGATAACTGTTTGATCTGGGCTTTATTCATATAATGAGGCCGACCGATGGATACCGTCATGATGAAGTAAACGGCTTTGAAGTTGTATTTTTTTAACTCCGGAGCAGCAACGGTAAACTGATCCAGATCGGTGTCATCAAAAGTGAACATGATGGGTTTGGATGGCAGCGGCGCACCCGTAGTGAGGTAATCATACAATTGATCGGGTAGGATACTGTGATAGCCCTGGTCGGCCAGCATTTTGATATGCTCTTTAAATGCTGCTATTTGTACAATATCATCTTTGGCGCTTTTGGAATCAGTGGGGCGCCAATCGCGTACCTGGTGATAGCATAAAACAGGGATTTGTTTTCGCTTCATGATAGCAGCAGTATCAACAGGAATTATGGCTGTTGATACTGCTGGTTTTGCAGCCGGCTGTGAAGTAACAGCAGTTTTATGAATTGATTTTGGCTGGCACGCAACTATGCCTGAAACAAAAAGCAATAATGCCAGTGATTTTAACATGATAAGGTTTGAGCTTGCAAACAACCCCCTTTACGGCGCCGGGAGACTAAAAACTGTTTCTTACGCTGTTACCAAAAGTTTTAGTGCTCCAGTAACCGCTGTCTAATATCCTTCTAACGGTCATTAGCGGATAATCAGGATCGCGTTTGTCAGCCAATTGGAATGCTATCTTGAAACCTTTTTTCTGGATCTCCGGTAAAACTGGTTTTTTCCAGATGCCAAACGGGTAAGCGAAATAATCTATTTTTTTACCTGTAATTTCTTCCAGCTTTTTGGTAGGCTTGTCTATTTGCGTAACCCAATCGTCAACAGGGCGGGTAGTGATTTTACCGTTTTTGCCGATGATCTTCAGCGTCGAATTGTGAGAATATTTATCAACCCGGTGATGATCCCAGGTATGGCTTCCAATGATGTTACCCTCATCTGATAGTTTTTTAACCATATCTGCAGTCATATAATGAGGGCGGCCGATAGATACAGTCATTACAAAATAAACAGCCTTAAAGCCGTATTTTTTAAGTGTAGGATTAGCAATGGTGAACTGATCAAGATCGGTATCATCAAATGTTAGCATAATAGGCTTTTTAGGCAATGGCGCGCCGGTTGTCAAATAGGCATACAACTGATCGGGCAGAATGGTATGGTACCCGCTGTCGGCCAGCATTTTGATATGTTCTTTAAATGCAGCTATTTGTACTATGTAATCCTTGGCATTTTTTGAATCGGTCGCTTTCCAGTCGCGTATTTGGTGATAGCAAACAACAGGCACCTGTTTACGGGCCATGATAGCGGCGTTATCGATTTTTCCGCCGGTTGTGGCGGCAGGAGTTTCAGAACCTTTATCAGCGGGGCTGGCTGTTTTATCAGTAGGTTTAGACTGGCATGACATTGCGCCTAATGCACAAACGGTTAACCACACAAAAGCTTTTTTTAACATAAGATAGCAATGATTATAGATTGAATTATTAACGGCGAAATTAATATTATAAATGTGCAGGTTTACAATTATATTAACAAATATTCAACCCGAAGTTATAAAATTATCCTTTTGCCTTCTTTAATTGATCTTTTAGCGGCATCCAGTATCTGCATCACAATCATGTTGTATTTTAACGATGAACGGTCATTGCGTACTTTGATAGGGTTTTTAAGCGCGGCGGTAAAATAGGGTACAGGGGCGCTTTCTGTTAAAGCCAATGGCGGCGCTTTAAATTCCTTTACATCATTATTGATGCGTACCTGAACCTTGTCGGGGTCAAAAGTATGGATATAACCTTTGGCGCCGAATATTTCCATATCCTTAATGCTGAAAGGCCAGTTCCATGACGCTTCGATCATGCCGGTGGCATTGGGATATTCTACTATAATGGTAGCATCATCTTCTACTTTGGGATATACCGATGGTTTATAATGACGGGCTATGGCAGTAACTGCGATAGGGCGTTGACCCTGCATGAACCAGGTCATCATATCGGCACCGTAGCAGCCAAAATCATTTAGTGCACCGGCTCCGTTAAGTTCCGGATCGGTTAACCAGCTTAAAAAATCCTCACTACAGCCAATCTCCCGCGGGCCCTGGTGCCCATCATGAAAAACCATTTTGCGGATCGCGCCAATGCTATCGGTTTTTACCGTATTGTAAGCGCTTTGTACCGATGAATACCAGGTGGTTTCGTAGTTGGTTAACAGGTTGATATAATATTTGAGCGCCAGAAACTCCATGCGTTTAGCCTGGTCAAGTGTGGCTGCCAATGGTTTTTCCACCATTACGGATATACCTAAAGGAGCGCAGGTCTCCACGATATCGATATGTTTACCTACAGCGTTATAGCCCAATACAATAGTAGGTTTGCGCTTAAGGCACATGGTTTTCAGATCCTCAAAAAACAGGGAATCAGGCAGGTTATATATTTTACCAAACTTTTGCCAAAGCTTTTTGTCGGGCTCGGCTATGCCAACAATGTTCACATTGCCATGACGGTATTCATTCAATATCAGATGTATATGATCATGGTTCAGCCCGGCGATGCCAACTTTGGTGCCGGTAGCTATCCTGCGGGAGGCCAAACTATCGGCTTTGATCTTAGCCAGGGAATCGGCCTGGGTGGTTTGAGCCTGTGTATCAATTGAATAAAGCGTGAAAATAACAGCAATAGCTAAAAGCATTTTGCAATAAAACCTGAAGCTTTGTTTAAGTCGTGTTCTCATGGTTTAATATGGTATAGTTGGTGGTTTACTAAAATAATGATGGGTTACCGCCCAGTTTTATTTTGCCTAAATGTTTATAAGCGCTTTCCGTAGCCTCGCGCCCGCGGGCGGTGCGCATCAAAAAGCCTTCCTGTATCAAAAAGGGTTCGTATACTTCTTCAATAGTACCTTCGTCTTCACCAACGGCGGTAGCAATTGTTTTTAAACCTACCGGTCCACCTTTGAACTTATCAATAATGGTAATCAGTATCTTATTATCCATCTCATCCAAACCGTGTTCATCCACGTTGAGGGCATTTAGCGCGTATTTAGCTATTTCGGTATCAATGTTACCGTTGCCTTTGATTTGGGCAAAATCGCGTGTGCGGCGCAGCAAAGCATTGGCAATACGCGGGGTACCACGGCTTCTGCGGGCAATTTCGTAAGCGCCTTCATCCGTAATGGGGGTTTTGAGGATAGATGCCGAACGCAGTACAATAGTTGTAAGCAGTTTGGCATCATAATACTCCAACCGGGAATTAATGCCAAAGCGGGCCCTTAATGGCGCCGTAAGCAGACCTGAGCGGGTAGTAGCCCCCACCAGGGTAAAGGGGTTAAGCGATATTTGCACCGAACGGGCGTTGGGGCCGCTCTCCAGCATAATATCTATCTTAAAATCCTCCATGGCCGAGTATAAATACTCCTCAACCAGCGGACTTAAGCGATGTATCTCGTCAATAAATAGTATATCCCCGGTTTCCAGGTTGGTAAGTAAGCCGGCAAGATCGCCGGGTTTATCCAGTACCGGGCCCGAGGTGATCTTGATACCCACGCTCATCTCATTGGCGATGATGTACGATAGGGTAGTTTTGCCCAAGCCGGGAGGGCCATGTAATAAAACATGATCAAGCGCTTCGCCACGCTGACGGGCAGCCTGTACAAAAACTTTTAAGTTGGCTAATATTTTATGCTGACCTGTAAAATCCTCAAATTGCTGCGGACGCAATACCTTCTCAATATCGCGCTCGGTATTGGTTAATCTTTCTGCTCCGGGGTCAAGATGCTCGTTCATTGCCAACGAAATTAGCTTTTTTAATTAGATTTGAGATGTGAGATATGAGATATGAGACAGATTTTTTACAAAAATCTCAAAATCAATAGTTCATCTTTGGTCTATATCTAAAAGGAGATATGTAGGCAATTAAGATTTTATCTCAAATCTCACATCTAATATCTCACATCTACCCTTCAGGGTATTTCCTGAAAATACTGTTGATTTTCATTTGGATTACCCCAAAAAATGCTTCCTTGAATATACCTGTCGACATTTTGGAGGTGCCTGCTGTACGATCGGTAAAGATGATAGGAACCTCTACCAGTTTAAAGCCATGTTTTATAGTAGTATATTTCATCTCGATCTGGAAGGCATATCCCACAAATTTTATCTTATCGAGCCTTACGGTTTCCAATACTTTGCGTTTATAGCACATGAATCCAGCTGTAGAATCATGTACATCGATACCGGTGATGAACCGCACATATACCGATGCAAAATAGCTCATCAGCACGCGGCTCATGGGCCAGTTTACTACGTTTACGCCATTGCTGTACCGCGAGCCAATAGCTGCATCAGCGCCATCAATACAAGCCTGGCGAAGTTTGAGCAGATCATCGGGGTTATGCGAAAAATCGGCATCCATTTCAAAAATATAGTCGTACTGACGCGCAATAGACCACTTAAAGCCATGTATGTAGGCCGTTCCGAGGCCCTGCTTACCCGCACGCTCTTCAATAAAAAGGCGTTCGGGGTATACGTTCATCAGATTTTTTACAATGATGTTTGTGCCGTCAGGCGATCCATCATCAATGATGAGTAAATGAAAATCATGAGGTAAGGAAAATACTTTGCGAATCATTCGCTCAATATTTTCCTTTTCATTATAGGTTGGTATTATAACTATGCTATCCGGCACTTAAAAAATATCAGGTAAACAAAGAGCAAAAATAATTGATTTAAACCCGGTTTTAAAAATTAAAAGCAGTTAAATAATGTTAACTGCTTTTAATGAAAAGAGATTTATAAATTATGCGTATCAGCAATAACCTGGTTATCTACATAAGGATCAGTAATGTAGTTGCGCTCTTTTAACCTTGGAGCAACAAAAAGAAATATCAGTATAAATACGCAAATAAAAATAACAAAGAACCACTCATAGTTTGCACCTTTAAGCATACGTGCCCACCAGCCACCATCTTCTATTAAGCCATTAACAAGCGCGGTAATCAAATTACCGAACGATACAACCAGGAACCAGATACCGGTCATGGTACTTTTCATTGATTTTGGTGAGTGTGTATAAGCGTATTCCAGGCCGGTGATGGATACGAGCACTTCGGCCGCTGAAAGTATCATAAACGCAAACACCTGCCACCAGATGGAGGGTGTACCGCCATGATCCAGGCTGGTGTGTATTATGCCGATTACCACGAATGATAAAGCTGTTAAAATCAGGCCGGTGCCAAGTCTTCGCAGCGGGGTTGTTTTTAGGCCAATTTTATCAAGCCATGGATATACTACATAGTTGAAAAATGGAATGAATAGAAGAAGGAACACCGTATTAACAGTTGATAACTGACCAGGCAGCACCGTGAACGAGGTAAAACCCAGGTTAATTACACGGTCCATCCTTTCGGCATATAGCGTCCACTCAGATAAACATTGATCCCAAACAGCCCAAAATGCCAGTGCGAAAAAGAATACCGACATAACCCGGTATACTGCTTTCACTCCTTCAACGCGTTCGGGGTTATACGGACCTTTGGCAACATCAAGCATAGATTGCCCGGGTTTGCGTTCACCTAAATGAGTTAGTGCATACCAGGTTATAAATACCAGGTTATTGCGATTAACGCCTTGTGGGGGAACCTTTACGTATTTTTTACGGCCCGAAAAAAATATGATGGTAGCCAGCGCCATTAGTAAACCGGGGATACCAAAAGCCCATCTGGGGCCAAAGTGCTCATAAGTCCATGGAATAGCAACGGTTGAGATCATAGAGCCGGCATTGATACTGAAATAGAACCAGCCGTAAACTTTCGAAAGCAGATCCTGGTTGGTAGCATCAAACTGATCCCCCACGTTAGCAGATACGCATGATTTAATGCCGCCGGCGCCAATTGCAACTACAAGTAAGCCTAATTCAAAACCACCAAGGCCACCATCGAACATGGCCAACATTAAATGTCCCACACAGTAAATCATCGATACATATAGAATGAGTTTGTATTTTCCTGTAAACCAGTCTGCTATCATGCCGCCTACAAATGGCAAAGCATAGGCCACCATCACAAATAAGTGGTGTAGCTTATTGGCTTTGGCGTTGGCAACATCTGTTAACGCAACAATATGGTTGGGATTAAAAAACTGGTTTACCAGAAAAAGCGTCAATACAGAACGCATTCCGTAAAAGCTGAAACGTTCCGCGGCTTCGTTGCCGATAATATAAGGAACACTCCTGGGGAATCTGGATTTTGGGGTAGCCGTTGCGGCAGGGTTTTCTTGCATTATTTAATTTTGTTAAAAATAGTATAATTCTTGTTATTCAGGGTCTTATACCAAAGGTGTTACAATTTATGATTTAAATATCTTGATGAATGAATTACTTATAGAGTTAATGTATTTAATTTGAATGTATCAGGCTCTTGTCCTTAGCTGCCTGTTTTTTCGGGTCCACGTATTCTTCATCGCTATTGTTAGGGATATTGCGCATATCCAGATTTTCTACATATACCCAGCGGCCATTTTTTAGCTTATAACCATCGTATGACAGATCGGGGCCAAAGGTCTCGGGTTGGTCTTTCATCTTCTTATCCGGCGGTGCCAGGTGGTCAAATACGATTAGATTTTGGTCGGCTACATAGCGCAGCAACATGGATACCTGGCGGGTATACTCAAATATTATCCTTTTGCGGGTTTTGCTATTGCCATCAAAAACAGGCATCCCGAATGAAGGCTTTTCTCCATTACCATTATTAAAAGATAGTATCTCCAGTACTTTTTTGGTTGATTTTACGGTATTTCCCTTCCAGCCAAGCAACACATAATAGGGTTTTTGTGCATACACCGGGATGATCTTGTAATACTGGGCGCCGTACCATTTGCGGTTATCGGTCACCGAATCCTCGGGGTTTTTGAGTAGGGGCGAATAATCTTCGAGCGGAAACATTTTAAGCGGGCCGCCGCTATTGAGCTGAATAGTGCCATAAAAGCGATAACTGCCATCCTGGTTCATCACGTGCCAGCTCATGATCCGGAAACGGTTATCGGGCGAATTCAAGATGCTGATACTTTTAACCGAATCAAAAGGAAAAAGGAAAGAATTGTTAATTTTTAAGGCGCTTACCAGTGTTTTAATAAACTGGTAATTAGCGTTTTTCCGCTCCAGGTCGTTTTCATCATTCACCATTTTTTTACCCAGCGAGGCGAGGCTGTCCTGGTAAATATTCAATTGTTTTATGCGTGAACTCTCGTCTAAGTGCTGACCAAAAGTCTGGCTGCAAATAAACAGGAAGGTTACGAACAGAAACAAGCGCTTGGCTACCATACCGGGTATTTAAAAATTAACATGATGTTGCCGCTAAATTAAATAATTTATCATAATAGCTGTTGTAACTTATAGTTGAACAGCCGGTTTGTTTAATTTAACGTAAATTTTCAATAACCATTGCGCTGGCGCCGCCACCACCATTACAAATTCCGGCAGCGCCGTATTTGCCTTTATTTTGCTGTAAAACAGAGAGTAAGGTAACAATGATGCGCGCACCCGAAGCACCCAGCGGATGACCAAGTGAAACAGCACCCCCATTTACATTAACCTTAGCTGGATCGAGCTTTAAAAGCTGGTTGTTGGCAATAGATACTACAGAGAATGCTTCGTTGATCTCAAAAAAGTCGATCTGATCTGAAGATAAGCCAGCGCGGTGTAAAGCCAGCGGGATAGCCTTGGATGGAGCAGTAGTGAACCATTCAGGTGCCTGTTGTGCATCAGCATGGGCTATTATTTTGGCTAATGGTTTAATACCCAGCTCGTCTGCTTTTTCTTTGCTCATCAATACCAGTGCCGCTGCGCCATCATTTAAGGTAGATGCGTTGGCGGCGGTTACGGTGCCATCCTTTTTAAATACGGGTTTTAATGAAGGTATCTTTTCAAACTTTACTGCTTTGGGTTCTTCATCCTCGGCAAATAAAGTGGTATCACCTTTTTTATCTTTAAGCTCCACGGGGGTTATTTCATCGTTGAATTTGCCTGCTGCCTGCGCTTTTTGGGCCCGGTTGTAGGATTCAATAGCAAAGGCATCCTGCTCTTCGCGACTGATGTTACAATCAGTGGCGCACAATTCAGCTGCTGAGCCCATGTGGTAGTCGTTATAAACGTCCCAGAGACCATCTTTTATCAGTCCGTCGGTAATCTGGCCGTTGCCCAGGCGGTAGCCGTTGCGGGCCTTATCCAGGTAATAGGGCACATTGCTCATGCTTTCCATACCGCCGGCTACTACAATATCATTTTGACCGATGGCGATGCTTTGGGCGGCCAGCATAATGGCTTTCATGCCCGAAGCGCATACTTTATTTACGGTAGTGGCAGGTAAATAGGGCAGACCGGCAAATATAGCCGCCTGGGTGGCAGGTGCCTGGCCCAAATTGGCCGACATTACATTGCCCATATATACTTCTTGTATCTGCTCGGGTTTGAGGCCCGATTTTTCGATTGCTGATTTGATGGCTAAGGCCCCCAGTTGCGTGGCGCCTAAGGCAGCTAAACTACCCCCAAAGCTGCCGATAGGCGTGCGTGTGGCAGCTACTATTACTACTTCTTTCATGTGTCCCTCATTAAATTGGTGTGGCAAATTTAGTTATTTTGATGAAAGGAAAAAGCTATGCATGCATAATAATTACAATTGATCCTGGTGGTGTTTTTTTCGGCACAAACCATTTGGCCGGTCGGTAGCCCAGGAGGCATTTTTTATTCGCTTCCTACCCTGAAAAACTTTTTAAACCTTTAATTTTAACACTTTTCTGCTCAAAAAACGATGAAAATAGCTCGAAAACTGCTTGAAAAACCCTCATTTTAACACTTTTTAACAAATTTTAACACGGTTTTGAGCAGTTTTTGAAACTTTAAAAAGTATTAAACTGTTGATATTCAAATAATTGAATTATAAATGGCCTGTTTTTGGCCTTGTTTTATCCTTAACAAAACAGCCCGGATCATCTATTATTAGAAGATCCGGGCTGCTGTATATACAAAGATACGGAATATTTGCCGCAGTTAATAAATATTGCTTCGGCTGCCCCGGCTTTGTAAGATTATAATATGCTCAGCAAGAAAACATAATAAGGGTATCATGTCTTCGGGGATGTCTTTCCTGATGAGGGTAATGGTATCTGTTAAGGAGAATGCCGGACTTTTTATATGCATTAAACTGCCCAATTTGGCCGAGATCCATTCATATTCATGTGAAAATAAGGACACGTCTGAAAATGTAGCCTTAAATCCGTTTACCATGATTAAGGTTGGGGGATCTGATAACCGACCATAATGCTTGGTGGCATGGCCTAACAGATTGTTATTATCATCATATATCAGGATCTCTCTTTTGCCGAAAGGTTCAAAATCATAATCGAATTTCCAGCTTTTACCAGCGGAATAGGCAAGTCCTGTTTCCCTTCCTAAACCATCGTAAATAAGTTTTCCGAAGTTATTGGTGTGGTCCGTTAAAAGATATTCGCCATCAAACAAGCTCTGTTTAACTAAATATAGGGTATCTGTAGCCGGGCTTATTTCCAAGAATTCCATTATTCCTTTTTCTTCTTCGCGCTTTTTTTACGGGCAAGCAGGGCTTGTTGCAGCAGGTATTCGACCTGGCCGTTAGTGCTCCGGAATTCCTCGGCGGCCCAGGTCTCTATTTCCTTCAGCATCTCCGGATTTATACGTAATATAAATGCTTTTTTTTCTGCCATATCACCTCCCTGCCCTTGCCACCATGGCGAAATCTGTTAGTTTTAGTAAAGCAGTTTTTGTTTGTTTTATCAGAATCAAATTTACGCCCAGTAAAGCCAGTGTGGGTATTAGTTTGGGCATGTCCTTTAGTTTGTTCAAATCAATAAAAACCTTAAATGGTATTGCAAAGTTCGCAAATTGCGATCGTACTATTAGCAGATCACCGTGTTGGGTATTTGTAAAAGTAAAGGTATTGGTGAGCACCCTTTTATTAAAAAAGGCGGCCTCAAAGCCATCGATCATATGAAGCCGCAATTTGCGCGATCCGAGCTTTGATGTAACCTTTCCACGGTCGCCGCCAAACTCCTCTATTAAAAAAGTACGGTGAAATATGTTCCGGCGTTTCAATATCCATGTGCTGTTTTCGGTCTCTAATGTAAACTCCAACCGCCATAAATTATCATAGCTCAATTTTCCATAACAAAACTCGCCATCGGTAAATTCATACCAGGGATGCAAAAAGCCATGCCTGACTACCGACAGTTCGTTTGTTTTTAGCTGTGAAAAGTTTCTGTAAGCCTCCATCGTATTCAAATTAACTCTAAAAGGGGCTTAGCCCTCTTTACATAAAGCAATGCATATTCATGACCGGTTTCTGTCATATCACCCCCCCACTCCTGCAGATGCCGCGGCCTTCTTCTGGTTTTGCAGAACCAGGTTTATACCCAGTAAAGCCAATAAAGACGGGTTGGGTATATTTTTTAATACATCCGGCTCCAGGAAAACTTTAAAAGGTGTTTTTAACTTCCATGACTCTTGTTTGATGTTCAGCAGATCGCCATACTGCGTATTGATTAAACTAAAGGTGCGTGTAAATACCTTCTTATTTAAATATACCGCCTCAAATCCGTCGTTCAAGCTCAGCATAGTTTTACGCGACCATATTTCGGGTGTGATGGTGCCTATCTGCATCCCATCGGTATCATTGATCAGTAATACCCGACTAAGTATGCCTTTGCTTTTGATGATCCAGGTTTTTTGTGCCGACTCTAAAATAGCCCCAACTTTCCACAGACCATCGTAGCTCAATTTGCCATAGCAAAACTGGCCATCGGTTAATTCAAACCAGGGGCGCCAAAAGCCATGCCGTATTACCAATAATTCATTGGAACGTAGTTGGTCAAAACTTCTGTAGTCATTCATCATTAATGATATAAAGTTCCGGTATTCACTACGGGGTTTACGCTGCGGTCACCACATAACACTACCAATAAGTTGCTTACCATGGCCGCTTTGCGTTCTTCGTCCAACTCCACAATATTTTTTTCGGAAAGCTTATTCAGTGCCATTTCAACCATACCTACAGCACCTTCCACAATAAGTCTGCGGGCTGCTATAATGGCCGATGCTTGCTGTACCTGTAACATGGAGTGTGCAATTTCGGGCGCATAGGCCAGGTGCGATATGCGGGCTTCCAGTACTTCTATACCGGCACGAGCCAATCGTTCGTTCAGCTCTTTTTCTAACAGCAGGCTTACCTGTTCGGCACCACCACGCAGGGTGATGTTGGCTGTTTCGTCCTCCAGATTATCATACGGGAAAGAGTTAGCCAGGTGACGAACCGCGGCCTCGCTCTGGATATTTACATATTGTATATAGTTTTCAACCGCGAATACGGCAGCGGCAGTATCCTTGATCTGCCATACAATAACAGCGGCAATTTCAATAGGGTTGCCAATGCTGTCGTTCACTTTAAGCTGTTGCCCGTTGAGGTTAAAAGCCCGTAATGATACTTTCTTTTTATTAGTGAAAGGATTAACCCAAAAAAAACCGTCTTTTTTTACACTACCGGTATATTGGCCAAAAAGTGTGAGCACTTTTGATTCGTTGGGGTTTACAACGATCATACCCGGAAGCACAAAAATAAAGCCGAACACCAGGAGGATCGATCCTAAAAGAAATCCCATGTCGGAAGAGAAGAGAATAGCGGCAATAACTAATAATACCAGGAAAAACGCCAGTGCGGTGAAGCCTGATGGCGGATTGATAGTTTTTTCGGTTTGCATGATAAGATGATTTTAAAATGATATCATAAAGATATCAAATTTAAATTGACAAATGCAAATAAAAAGAGTCAAGAGGTAAGAATCAAGAGTCAAGACCGAGAGCGGGATTGCGAATAATATTAAGCCATCAATATGTTTTTTATCTTGACTCTTGGCTCTTGATTCTTGACTCTTACCACATATAACAGAAACTTATATTATTTTTGAGCGGTTAATTAAATAAATGGCAAAACTATCCACTTCGCGCCAAAAGGCTTTATTGCGTAAATACTCGCGCAACGTTAAGTTTTTAATGATGTTGCTGAGCATTGGCCTCATTGTGTTTTTTTTACCCAAGCAGGCAAAATTTGGCTATGAATATGAAAAAGGCCGTATCTGGAATCAGAAAGACCTGGTATCGCCCTATAACTTCGCCATCCTCAAAACCGCTCAGGAAAACAAGAACGACCAAAAATCGGCCAAGGAAAGTATCACCCCCATTTATCAGCTGGATGCCGCGGTTGCCAACCAGCAGCTGGAAGGTTTTAAAAGCGATATCGAGATCAAATGGCATAATGCTGGCATCAACGACAAGCTTAAACCCAAGTATATTTCAACCGGTACCGATCTGCTGAAGGAAATATACGATACCGGAATTTTAAAACTGAACCCGCAATACCAGGTAAATTCAGAAAACTATCCCATTACCGTTTTAGACAAAAACGTGGCTACGGCCAAAAATACCAACGAACTGTTTACCAAAGAAAAGGCCCTGGCTTATTGCGACAAGATCCTGGGCAAACATACCGATCTGGATAAGGCTTTTTTGCTGGATATGCTGCAAAACCGGCTGCAAACCAATTTAAGCTATGATAATAACCTTACTTCGCGGCTCATTAATGAGGCTATTGAGGGCTTGTCTATCACCCGTGGAATGGTGCAGAAAGGGGAGGTGATTGTTTATAAAGGTTCGGTTATTAATGATGATGTTTACCAAAAGCTGGAATCATACAAACAAGCCTTTGAAGATAATGCCCGTACCAATGGTAATCGTAAGCTGGTGCTGCTGGGGCAGTTTTTCCTGGTGGGTATAGCCATATCCTTACTGATGATATTCCTGCACCTTTTCCGTAAGGATATTTATGCCGATAACCGCCTGGTAAGTTTGATATTACTGGTTATGACGGCCATGCTGGCCACTTTATCGCTGGCTATTAAACTACAGTTCCCTACCAACCTGTATTATATACCGTATTGTATTGTGCCCATCATTATCCGTATTTTGTTTGATACGCGTTTGGCGCTTAACATACATTTGCTGGTTGTATTGATTGCCGGCTTTTTTGTACCCAACAGCTTTGAGTTTACTTATTATGAGATCACGGCGGGGATGGTATCTATATATAGCATCAAAAACCTCATCAGGCGCGAGCAATTCCTGATCTCGGCGGTCATCATCATCTTCACTTATTTTGTGGCCTTTTTGGGGATCACCTTTATCCGCGAAGGTACTTTCCTGGATATCGACTGGATGGATTTTCTACCATTTGTAGTGAGCGTGCTGCTTACGCTGCTGGCTTATCCGCTCATTTATATTTTTGAAAAGATATTTGCCATCACCTCGGATATTACGCTCATTGAGCTCACCAATACCAACGCGCCTTTACTGCGCGAACTGGCCTTTAACGCTCCGGGTACATTCCAGCATTCATTGCAAGTGGCAAACCTTGCTGAGAACGCTATATACACCATTGGCGGCAATGCCTTGCTGGTAAGGGCAGGGGCGCTGTACCATGATATTGGTAAAATGGAAAATCCGCTGTTTTTTATCGAGAACCAAAGCTCGGGCTTTAACCCGCATGATAAGCTGCCTTATGAAGAGAGTGCCCAGATCATCATCAGGCACGTAAGCAAGGGGATTGAAATGGCGCGTAAGGCCAACCTGCCCGAGGTGATCATTGATTTTATACGTACCCACCATGGTAATACCCGGGTCGACTATTTTTACCAGTCGTCACTGAAGAATTTCCCAGAAAAATTCATCAATGAGAACATTTTCAGGTACCCGGGACCCATCCCTTTCACCAAAGAGGCGGGTGTTTTAATGCTGGCCGACTCCGTAGAGGCCGCTTCGAGGTCACTGAAAGAGCCGGATGAAGAGTCGATCAGTATTTTGGTAGACAGGATAGTGAAATACAAGCTCGATCAGAACCAGCTGAAAGACAGTAATATAACTTTAAAAGATATTGAAACCATCAAAACTATTTTTAAGCGGATGCTGATGAGTATTTATCATGTGCGAATAGATTATTAAAAATCGAACTTTTTTTTTGACGGGAAACTTGAATTACTATATTTGCAATCCCGAAAAACGGGGAACATATTGAAAAGAACACGGTGAGGTGCCTGAGAGGCCGAAAGGATCAGTTTGCTAAACTGACGTACGGGAAACTGTACCGAGGGTTCGAATCCCTCCCTCACCGCTGATTATAAAAAGTCCCGACAATTAATTGTCGGGACTTTTTTCGTTTGGATGGCAATGACTGCATGGGCTGAAGGGCAGTGTTTTTGTAGAGAATGACTGATTTAATTTATAGGAGATGGAATTCTATGTCATCAAAAGCCTATATTTAGTATTTTAACCTATCACAACAATGCCCAATCAAACACCTAACGACCTGGCTCTATTCGTTTTTCACGAGATACAACGATCGAATGTTTTACATAAGCCTTCCGAAACTGTTTTCCGAGAGTTGTTCAATACTTTGTTTTACACAAGTCTCCAAACGGGGAAGCGCAATTTATCAGAGTGACGATCACGCTCATTGATCCAAAATCTATTCCTAAAGATCCACATGGTTTTAACCGATTGGATGCGTGGATGCTTTTTCCGTTTGAAGAAGTGGTAGAGTTTTCTACAAAGAAGCTAGCAAAGCTGGCTAAAGCCGCGGATCCGTGGAGTTCAAGTCTCGCGGTTTATTACGACCAAGATGAAAAACTCTATGTTCATGGTATGATCGATCAGGCCATTCACTACCAAAGTTACCTCAACTACGAGCGGGAAGATAAACCACCACGCCCAGGTGTTATCCAGGTAATGATCACAGGAATCGGCATATTAAGTGTCATGCTTGATTATCACCAGATTGCTGTTTTGAATCAGGATAATTTAGTGACATCTTATGCCAGTGTGTTAACTACAGGGCCGGTAGCCGAATTTTTAAAAAAAGGGGCATCAGTTAGCCTATTCAGCGGATATGATACATTGTTAAAAGAGCTCACAGAAGAAGAAGTTACGTCATTGCATAAAATCAATTATAGATATTATGCACAGTCACTATGTCGCATACTTTTGAAAATAAAAAACTATGCACATGGGGGAGCACTTCTAATCACCAACGATTTTGAAATACGGAAGAACAGTAAACATAAGTTGTTTTACGATCGCATCCCGGTTGCAATTGAACATCTGGTTCTTGCGCAAGCGGATAACAGCGCATTGTTTGATGATGTTATAAAGTCGAAAAGAAATACAAAAGCGATACCTGGAAAGTTATTTGATGACCTGGATTACAATTATCAGGATATTGAAGATGCTTCACAAGAATTAAATGGGGCAGTAAGGTTTGTATCATCACTCACCTGTATAGACGGTCTAGTACTATTATCACCCCGTTTGGAGGTGAAGGGTTTCGGCACTCTGATTAGGGACATAGCACCACCAAAAGAAATACTGGTTTACAAGGATGTCGCTAACCCCAGCCCAAAAAGCCGTGTCAGTGTACAAAGTGCCGGGCATTATGGAACAAGGCACCAATCAATGATAGCGTATTGTAATAGCTACCCGGACAGTGTCGGATTTGTAGTCTCGCAGGATGGCGATATCCGGGCAATCAAATCGGTTAACGGAAAGATATATGTTTGGGAAAATATTAAGGTACATCACTTTTTAAAGACCAGTAAACTGCCTAAGTTGTTAAAAACGAGAACCCGCTGATGTTTCCCCCGCTACCGCAAGCGTCCCGCTTGTGGTAAATGTGCATGGCTTTCAGTTACTCAGCATGAAGACCACAAGCGGGACGCTTGCGGTAGCGGGGGGATAATTTTCGTCCTTCTGCTGACGCACGCGTGTCACGTGTGATCCTCATGCGGAATGAATAGCTAATTGATGAAAGCACACGCGGACGCGGCACGCGTGCGCCAGCAGCCATGGGCTGTATGATTATATTTGATTGGTCTTTTTGTTATACTTGTAACAGATACTTATCACTATTTTCATGACAAAAGATATCTACAATAGATCGATAGAAACTTGTGAAGTACAATTAGAGGGTTTTTGGGTCAAATCGGCACACTTTGGAATTGTTGGCTACCTGATTTTTATGCCATCTGTGATGTTGTTTCTTCATTTAATATATTTCTTTCAAAATAAACCTGATTCCTTTCGAGATGGAGAAATATGGATTATTGTTATCCCACTATTTTTATCAGTTATAGCCTACTGGATCCAAAAAAGACGATTAAAATTTCGTGTTATCAAAACAAAATTAAATCATAGTCAACTAAAAGCGTTACTCATAGAGGTGGCTAAAAAACTCAAATGGGAACCTGTTTCAACCACTAAGGACATTTATGTAGCTAGGACAAATCCCGGGTTTTTCTCTGGAAGCTGGGGAGAACAAATTACTGTTTTATTTTATCAGGATAGTGTTTTTGTAAATAGCATTTGCGATCCAAATAAAAGGCCGTCTGTTGTCTCCTGGGGAAGAAACAGAGAAAATGAGAATACATTAATTGATAAAATTAATGAAGTGGAAAGCAATCTGTAACTCAGGGACCCGCGTGCGCTAGCAGAGGCAAAATGAAATTTAAACAAAAACAGGACGCCCGTTTCATGCAGGCGCCCTGTAACCATATATAGGTATAAAGCCTGGTTTAACCGCAATGACAAGCACCGTCAATACAGGTGCCCGGTTGGTTTACTTCTGCACAATAATGTACACAGGAAGATGGCAAACAGGTAAGCGCCTGGCCGCCTTTTATTTTTTTCATTTCATTTTTTGTCAGGCTTGTGCCGAGATTTTTCAATTTTTTCATCGTTTTTAGTTTTTAAAGGTTAAGAATGACACACAAATTTACCTTAGAGCCTGCTGCGAAAGTTCACAGACTTATAGCAGTTCAGATGCAATAAGGTGGTTAACTAATATACGATAACATTAACCAATAATTACAATGAAGGTTTAACTAAAATTATGCTTTTAACCTTAATTTAGGTCCCCTCAGCGGGGGCAGCTATTATCGGGCAAATGGAAGATGCAGATCATTACATTCCTGCTGCGGAACGGTAAGACCCTCTATATGGGTTTGCAGAGAGAGTATGTGGCATTTCTTCAAGGGTTTTGTCAAAGGAATTGCAGGAACTGGAATAGCGTGAAATTATTTCCCGTATGGTTATGGATCCAAAACTCACTTCAGTCGAATATGAATTGACAGCATATGGTAAAACTTTAGAAAGTGTTTTATTCTCCATAGCAAATTGGGTCGCCGTGCACTGTAAAGATTTATTTCAAAATAAATAAAGGAGGAGATCAATCACCGGAAAAAAGTTACCAGCTGATTTTGGTTTGTCAGCAACCGGTATTGCATTGGGATATCGGTTTGATATAAATTGAAATGGGGAAGCCGGTTCAAAACTCGCTTCCCCATTAAATAGGATACTACTTAGCCCGGTAATTTATCAGCTACTCAAAAGCAATTAAAAGCAACGAATAGGCCTATTACTTCATGGAATTGTTTACTGATTGGCTATCAACAAATTGCTCAAAGCTGGTAATTTTCCCTTCTTTCAATTTCCAGACATGTGCTACCCTTGCCTCAAAATATTTACCTGTGGCTTTGTTGGTACCCGTGTAAGTGCCGTAGGCAACTACCTTATCATCGCCGGCAACATAGTCTTCAGGTGTAAATTTATAATCTATCCATTCGCTGCCTAAGCGGTAAAATACATTTTTGGTAACTTCTTCTAAACCAGTATAAGTGCCTGCATATGGAAAGCCTTTAGCTTCGGTCCAACTAAAGTTCTCTGCAACATATTTAGCTAGGTTTTTGCCGTTTTCTTCAGAAGTTTTACCCTCGTAGGTGCTCCTTACGATTTCTAAATTTGTCATTTTGTTTTTATTTAAAGAACAACCTGACGACAGCGCAATAAACATGGCCAGGCTGAACAGGATGGATAATTTTACCATTTCATTTCACCCGTGTTTACTTTGGCTCCTATTTGCAAGGCGATGTCAAAAGTAAGCGCAGGGTATTTTGCTTTTAACGCGGCGATCAGGGTTTCCGAAGTTTTATTGGTTTTCAAAGTTTCTTCGTAGAACTGGATATAATCTTTTGTATGCTTCACAGCGCTCAGATCGAATTCGCTTTCTGACTTGGCGTGAGCCGGAACTACAATTGTTGGCTGCAACGCCTTAATTTTGTCTAAAACGCTGATCCATTCTTTACGGGCTTCCGTTGTTTGTGCATCAGCCATCCAAAGATGGAAAGTGGTTCCAAATACATTAATACCACCGATCACAGCCTTGATAGACGGTATCCATACAAAAGTTTTAGCCGGAAATTCCTCTAAACCGATGATCTCTAATTTCTGTCCTTCCAGGTCAATGCTGTTTCCTTTTAGAACCTGTGGTAAAACAACGTTTGAAGTGACTTTATTACCCAATTGCCCGCCCCAAACGTCTAATTTCTTCTGAGCTGTCGCTTTAATATGCTCTACGGTTGCCGGTGAAGCATAAGCGGTTACTTCCGGGAAATATTTTTTGAATACTTCCAACCCGAAGTAAAAATCAGGGTCGCCATAAGAAACATAAATAGCGGTTAATTTTTTACCTGAATTTTTGATTTCCTGGGCTACCTTTTCGGCATCTGCCAGGGTAAACTGTGCGTCGATCAAAACCGCATCTGTTTTTCCGGATACGATGACCGAAGCTACACCAAAACTATTTTCTGATGCGTTGTAAACCTGTAGTTTTAGATTGTTTGCTTCAATAGTTTTGAAACTTTGTGCCTGTACGTCCATTTTGAATAAGATTAAGATGATTAAAAATGCTGCTGAAATAGTTGGTTTCATTTTTGTTGTTTTTAATGACGATACAAAGATGCGGTCATCAAAAGCCTGAAAAGGTTGAACAAGTTCAATAAATGAAGTTCAGCCTATTTTTTATGGGCGATCTTATTTCTTATTTTGCTCAAAAACTCGTGACTGATACCAAGGTAAGCAGCTATCTGAAGATTAGAAAGCCGCCTGAAGAGCTGGGGATATCTTTCTATAAACTCCGCATAGCGTTGATCGGCAGTTTTACCTAAATTATCGATCATTCTTCTTTGGAGGGCGACATGGGTCTTTTGCGTCATTACCCGGAACAACTTCTCTATTTTAGGTAAATTAGCATAAGCAAACTCCTTGTTTTTTTTTGAAATTAAAAGCACCTCACTATCTTCAATAGCTTCAATAAAAAGCTGTGACGGTCTTTCATTAGTAAAGCTGTCAATATCCGTGATCCACCAGTTTTCTATAGCAAAATAGAGTATTTGCTCTGCTGCGTTTTTGTCAATATGATAAACCCGGAACATTCCCTTGGTAACAAAGCCTTCAAACCTGCAAACTTCGCCCGCTTTTAGAAGTATTTGTTTTTTACTAACGTTTTTCAATTCAAACAATGTCGTAAAGCCGGAAAGCTCCGCCTCAGTAAGATGGACATGTTGTTCAATATGATCGCATAACAATTGGTACATAGTAATGGTAAATTATTAATTCAATTTTGAAGATTTTCGTATAAATAAGCGCTGTTTTGGGCAATGAGCCGGTTTGCTCCGGCAAGTTACTGATTTGTGCTGATTGAGCAGGTTACCATCTGCTTACCCAAAGGTAACTGCTTACTTTTGTATGGCATAAAGACCTAATTTTGACCAGCGGTTAAATGCTCTAAAACAGATCAAATGAATAGTAAAAAAACAAGAATTGCTTATTGTAATGTTGTTAAAACAGGGAACGGTTTAAAATGAATTTACCCAACAGATAAGAAACTACACTTAATATATTGATCGATGCTGTCATTTATTCCTTTGGTCATATTTTATATACCTTAAAAATGAAAACGATAGAAATAGTTTATGTAGCCATGACATGTGCTCCGGAAAACAGCGAAAAGTTTGGAGATCATCTTCAGTATACAGCAGGGGACGTAAGAAAAATGGAAGGGTGTATTAAATTTGACTGCCTGAATAGTCCGGAAGACACCAATCGCTTTGTAGCTTATTTAGAATTCGGTTGCAGGGTAGGTCTCCAGAGATATAAACGTTCGGATGCTGCCGATAATATCAATAAATGGTTGTTCCCCATGCTTACCAGATCTCCAGTGTACAGGCGTTACCAGGCCGTAGTTATTCAAAGTAGCGATAACCTGTAAAGGTTGCTTAAGCTATGAATATGGAATGGTTTGTTCTTTGTTAATTGTATTTTTCTGCTCAATAGGCCGATCTTATGAACAGAGAAGAGCCGTATTCCAGCCTCATTGTATCCCACGATGATAGCCATTAAGTTTCTCATTTTTTCTATCGTCGTCGGGAGATGTATCCGTTTTCAATTTCAAAACCATCATTTCAGTTCCCGTTATAACATATTCAGTATCCGATTCTGTCAACTCGGTCAGTTAAAATAAAATAGACCTTTAAACTGGTACATTTTTGCATCAAAAGTTTGCAAGATGTACCAGAATTCCATAAAAAAATACTACAAACCAATGCTCTTCATAGGGGTTTCAGCCCTGGTGGTTGTGGGCGTCATGGCTAAGCTAAGCAGCAATCAGGAAGTTATTAAAAATGAAATTAAACAGGAGCTAAAAACAGTTGATTATGCCGCCCGGGCAACATTAGTAAAAGAGATGAATTTCTCAGATGCTTACACCTACCGGGGAACTATTGAAGCAGGAAAAACCATTACCTTAACTGCAGAAACGGACGGTAAAGTTGTTTATTCCGCCATTGAAAAAGGGAATGCCGTGGCTAAAGGAGCAACATTGGTTAAGGTAGACAGATCAACACGTTTTTCTTCTTATCAGATCAGTGAGGATACCTATAACAAAGCTAAAAGTGATTATGCCAAGCTTAAAGAACTTCAGGATTCAGGTAATGCATCCGGAGTAGAAGTAGAGAACGCAAAGCTACAGATGCAGAATGCCGCTTCTCAATTAAACATTAATAAAAAACAGATTGATCAAACCTTAGTATTGGCTCCTGAAAGCGGAACGGTAATCGATAAGAAGATAAACCAGGGTGAGTATGTTACTCCCGGTACAACACTGGGCTCCATCGCCTGTTTAAATGAGGTATTGGTTAATGTATTTGTTCAGGAAAATGAAGTTTCCCGGCTTAAAAAGGGAGCCGCGGTAACTGTGAGGGCTGATGCATATCCTGGAGTAACATTTACCGGCAAGGTATCAGCCATTATACCTGTTGCATCGGCGGCCAAAACATTCCCGGTGGAGATAAAAATTATCAACGACAAGCCGCAGAAACTGTTGGCGGGAATGAATGTGTCTGTATTTTTTGGAGATGAAAAACGATCAACAGTATTAGTAATACCCCGCAGCGCCTTAACCGGTAATAAAAAGCAGGCTGCCGTCTATCTCATCCACCTGTCCCGCCACCCGGTACTTACACCCATCGTTCTTGGAAAAGAATATGATACTTACCTGGGCGTATCCAGCGGACTAAAAGCCGGAGATACCGTGATGACATCAGGCCTGCTGAATGTAGAACCCGGCAAAAAGATCCAATGGTTTACGATCCAAAAGTAAGCCGGTTAAATAATTTTTAAATCATTCCAAATCTATTTTTATGAGCATCACCGGACTGGCTATTAAAAGGCCGATCTTATTCATCGTATTCTTTCTGATCCTGGGTGGTTTGAGTGTCATCAGCTACCAGAATTTAAAATATGAATTGTTGCCCAACCTGGCTACACCAACTATTACTGTGATCACAGCGTACCCCGGCGCTTCACCCGAAGACGTGGAAAACAGCGTCACCAAAAAAATTGAAGATGCGGTTGCAGGCGTAAGTAAAAGCAAAAAGGTCAATTCTTTATCGGCCGATAATCTTTCTGTCGTATCCATTGAATTTATGGCTGATGCCAACCCTGATCAGGCTATGCAGGAAGTACAGCGTACTGTAAATGGTACTTTATCGGATTTTCCGGAGGGTGTTAAAGCACCCGTATTGGAGAAATTCAATGTGAATGACCTGCCGGTGTTAAAGCTTGCAGTAACTGCAGCCATCACACCAACCGAATTATATGATCTTGTTAATAATCGGCTTAAGCCCCGGCTGGCACAGGTAAAAGGTGTTGGCAAAGTGAAGATCCTTGGAGGAACACCCAAAGAGATCAAAGTACTGGCTAAACAGGATAAACTGATCAGCAACGGATTATCCATAACCGATCTTTATGAAACGATCAGGAAGGCGAATGCTGATTACCCCGTAGGAACGATCAAGGATAAGGATGCGCAGTTTGGTGTTAAACTGGGTGGTAAGTTGACAGATACCAACCAGGTAAAAAATTTAAAGATCAAAAACTATCCGGATGGCAGCAGCTTGAGCGTGAAGGATGTCGCGACGGTAAAGATCAGCCATAAGGACGAAGAGATCAGTAGCCGCCTTAACGGCCAGTCATCAATAGCCTTATTTATAAATAAACAATCCGGTGCCAACGCCGCGGAAGTAACAAAAGTTGTAAGGGAAGAATTGCAAAAGATCGAACAGGAATATGCCGGTAAAAAGATCAGATTCAATGTGGCCCAGGACAGCTCTGAATTTACACTAGAGGCAGCTCATCAGGTATATGACGATTTGGGTATCGCCATACTGTTGGTGGCGCTGGTTATGCTGGTGTTTTTGCACAGTATCCGCAACTCGCTGATCATTATGGTATCCATCCCGGCCTCCTTGTTCAGTGCATTTATCATGATGTATGCGTTGGACTATTCGCTTAACCTGATGACCTTACTGGCGATGAGCCTGGTGATCGGTGTACTGGTAGATGACTCCATCGTGGTGCTGGAGAACATTTACCATCATCTGGAAAAGGGAAAAGATAAGTGGGATGCCGCGCTGGACGGCCGTAACGAAATTGGCTTTGCGGCATTATCTATTACACTGGTGGATGTCGTAGTATTCCTGCCTATGACGCTGGTGCCGGGATTGGTGGGTAGTTTGATCAAGGAGTTTTCACTGGTTATTGTTGTGTCAACGTTGTCGAGCCTGATCGTGTCCTTTACCTTGACACCTATGATCGCTTCCCGATTTGCCAAACTGGAGCATTTAAGTACAAAAACAATCTTTGGCAGGGCGGGCCTCTGGTTTGAAGCCAGGATGCATGATCTTACAGATGGATATGGCAGGTTGCTAACCTGGGGGCTTAACCACAGAATCGTGATCGGTTTGATAGCAATCACCATTCTCGGTGGTTCTTTAACGCTCCTTACTTCCAATACGGTTGGAACAGAGTTTCTGCCGACAGCAGACAAAGGTGAACTATCGTTGTTCGTTGACCTGCAGCCAGGCACTAAACTGGCCGAAACTGACTCAACGGTCCGGATCATTGAAAATAAACTAAAAACCGTTCCGGAGATTACCAAAGTGTTTTCTAATACGGGGTATCAAAACGATGGTTTTAATGAAAAATACAGTTCGAACCTGGCAACCATCAATGTGTCGCTAATCCCGTCAACCGAACGGAAGAAAAGCTTGTCGCAACTATCCAGGGATCTGAAGGCATTGTCCATGGAAGTTACGGGTGTTAAAAGCCGGGTTTCACCCATCGGTTTGTTTGGTGCCAATGAAGCGCCGGTACAGCTGCTGATTACCGGAACGAATCGGGATAGCGTAAATACCGCTGCATCGATTATCCTTGACCACATTCGTAGTGTCAATGGATTGGTTAGTCCAAGATTATCTTCTGAATCGGGTAAACCTGAAATGAAGCTGGTAGCGGATCGTGACCAGATGGCCAGACTGGGATTAAACACGGAAGCAGTAGGGGACGCGATGCGGATGGCCGTTTATGGTAATGACCAGCTTAAATTCCGCGATCAGGATAAAGAAACCGATACCAGGATACAATTGGATGTCAGCGACCGCAATAAAACGGATCAGTTAATGAAACTCACGTTCATTAATGCGAATAACCAGTTAGTGTATTTAAGCCAGTTTGCCAAAGTTGTTCAGCAATCCGGTCCTTCAGGTCTTGAGCGAAGGAATAAGCAACCCAGTATCACTTTGCTGGCGCAGGTTTCCGGCAGACCGGTAGGCGATGTGGGCGAAGACCTTAAACAGGAAATAGCAAAGCTGAACCTTAGTAAAGATGTCAAAGTTCTATATGAAGGTGATCTGGAGCTTCAGGATGATTCTTTTACTAACCTGGGCATGGCTTTATTGGTATCCTTTGCTTTGATCTACCTGATCATGGTTACGCTTTATAATAACTGGCTATTCCCCCTTGTGATCTTGTTTTCTATACCGCTGGCAATTTCTGGGGCCTTGCTGGCACTGGCATTGACCGCCAAATCCATGAATGTATTTTCTATTTTCGGTTTGATCATGATGATGGGCTTGGTGGTTAAAAACGGAATCTTGCTGGTAGATAAAACCAACGATCTCTTAAATGATGATACAGGTATTGATCAGGTCAACGAGGCATTGGTAGAAGCAGGTAAAGCCAGGTTCAGACCGATACTAATGACTACACTGGCCATGGTGATCGGTATGTTACCACTGGCATTAGCAAGCGGAGCATCCTCTGCGTTCAGCAGCGGCCTTGCCTGGGTGCTGATCGGCGGATTGAGCAGCAGCATGTTCCTAACACTGGTGGTTGTACCGGTAGTGTACAATACCATGATGAGGCTAAAAACAAGCCTGAGCAATTTGTGGCAAAGGCTGGCCATAAAAAAATCGGCAGGAACAGTGGCATTGGTTTTTATAGGCTTCATGCTCGGGCTGAATAGTGTAAACACAGCACATGCCCAGGCGAAAATATCGCTTTCTTTAAAACAGGCCGTATCTACAGGCTTGAACGCCAATCAACAAATCAAACTGGCGGAGATCGATGCGCAGAAGGCCAAATATGGTTTGAAGGAGGCCCAGTCTTATCAATATCCACAGGTTGGCATCACGGTAGAATACGTTCGGAATTTAAAACCGGCTGTTTTCTTTCTCCCTACATTCGGAATCAACTCGGCTTCACAGATCACTTATGATGACAAAAATCTGCAACCGATAAATGCCTCTGCCAAAAACGCCTATAACGGGAATATCAACGTTAGTATGCCACTTTTTAATGAGGAGGTCGCCGGAAATGTGAAGACAGCGCATTTAAATGAAGGACTCAATAATGCCAATGTGGAGTTGAGTCGCTGGGAACTGGCAGATGAGATCCGGAAGGCCTATTTCAATATTTTAATTGCCCGGCAGAACCTGGTGCTGACCAATGCAGCCCTAAATCGCTCACAGCGTAATTTAAAGGACAGCCGCCTGTTATGTGGTAAAGGTTATGCCAATAAAAGCGATACACTGAATGCCTGGAGTAATGTAGAACTGATGAAGATTAACTGTGGTAAAGCAGGAATAGCCGTAAAACAATCCGGTAATTATCTGAAGTCGCTTTTAAATCTGTCACTGGACAAAGAGCTGGAGCTGACAGATAGCGTTGGTGTAGCATTATTAGGCGAACAGCGGAGTGCCATGAATGATAGTGTGCAACTCGACCATGGCAAACGCCCTGATCTGAAGGTTAATGACTGGAAAAACCAAATTGCCCGGCAGCAGGTTAAAAATGAGCAATCAAAATATTTGCCATCACTGGCCTTTGTAAGCCAGTATTCTTTGCAGGCGCAGTCAGATAATTTCAATTTCAGCCGCTACAATGTACCCAACAGTTTTTACGTGGGTATTCAACTCACTATTCCCATCTTCACGGGTTTTCGTACCGATGCCAGGGTCAAACAAAGTAAGCTCGCTTTAGAGCAGGTGATCACCGAACGCGGCCTAATGGAGAACCGGGCGAATCTGCAAGTTCGTAATAACCGCCTGACCATCATAGAAAACACCAACAAAATAAAAGGTCAGCAGAATATCAGATCTGCGAGAGAACAGGCATTAGTCTTTATACAGACCCGATGGCAAAGGGGCTTTGCTAAATATACCGATGTGGCAGACGCGGAATTGCAGTTAGTTCAGGCAGATAATGACTATACCCAAAGTGTTTTCGAATACCTCACCGCAGTTGCCGGATATTATAAAGCAACAGGCACCATCCTTTAAATCTTTTATAGCAGTTTGAATTTTCATCAATCACCGCTAATACTACCGTATCAATTAATCCCCCTTATGAAAACTAAATTTTGTATTACGCTGATATTTATCGGCGCATTAGCATCCACCGCCCGTGCACAAAGCAACGATGACCCTACTGCCCGGAAACTTTATCTGGACTTTGGCGGTTCAGTCGGCCTTTTTATTCCTTATGATCAGGCAAAAGGCCAAAAAACGCTGACCGGCTCCAATGCCATGACGACTCTTCAGCTCAATTATCATCAGAATTACTTTGCCAAATTGCAATTTGGCCAAACCACGGTCAACTTCAAATCGCAAAGCAACTTTGGAGCTGTAAACTCGCTGATTGATGCCAAGGCCAACAGTACAAATCTGGGTTTAAACATCGGTTACCAGCATAGTTTTGGCCGCTGGCAGCCATTTATCCTGGCAGGAGCTGGAGCATCCTTTATTGATGTTCCGGCTACGTCCTTTAGCCAGTCAACGAATACGGTCAATTACACCACTTTCTCGGGTACTTATTTGTATATCAACGCAGGCGGGGGCGTCAATTACAAAATATCCAAATCGTTTATATTATTCCTGGAAGGCCAGGGATCTACTATTCCTAATCTTCCTAATAAGTCAAGTACTCATTTGAGCGGGATCAGCGCTATGATTGGGATCAAAGCTCCTTTATAATTCACCATTTAAATTTTATAGCCATGTACAAACAAGTAATGATGACTACCCTATTCTCTGTATTTTTTGGCTTAATCTCCCATGCGCAGCGGGCTGCCATCATCGGTAAATGGGAAACCCCGGATAAAGATATTATTGAATTTTATTCTGAAGGGCCCGTATTTACAGCAAGACAGATAAGCGCTGAAATAGAAAAGGACAAAGGCAATAATAATAAGATCATTGCTAAAGAGCTTAAATCAACAACCGCGAAGGTTTTTGAAGGGATCGTGATCGACCCGAAAGACAATAAAACTTATCACGGCCGTTTTACCATCAATGATTCGGGCACACAGTTGAATCTTAAAGTAAAATGGGGTTTTCTCAGCTTTAATGAAACCTGGAAACGGGTAAATTGATCGTTTACCATATTTATAGGTTTATCTCTATTTTAGCATATGCATAAACACAGCTATCGGTTATACCGGATATATGGTTATCCGGGCTTCGGCTTGGTTTTATACCTGATCATGGTGCTGATCAATCCTGCCGACCGGATCTTTAACAGTTGGCGGTATTATGCGTTCGGCGACTTTATCCTGGAATTTGTATTTGCTGTAGCTTATGCAACCACCCTGTTTGAGACTGGTATCCAGTTGACAGCCTGGCTTAATAAATGGTACGCCTGGGAAAACCGGATCAAAAGCAGGTTCGGCATTCAGCTTTCCTTGCATATTATAATCATCTATATTATATTAAGCTCATTTTTTAAATTCAAGTTCCCCAATTATTTTGGTTATGACGAGTTAATGTTTAGACAAACTGTCATTGTTGGTGTAATCTTTTCTTTGTTGATCACCGCTGTTTTTGCAGCTGAGTATTTCTTTTACCGCTGGAATGATGCCAAATTGAAATCGCTGGAAATGGAACAGCTAACTACACAGGCGCAGCTCGATGCATTGAAATTACAGCTTGATCCGCACTTTCTGTTTAACAACCTGAGTATTGTAACCGCGTTAATAGAAGATCAGCCGTCGACTGCAGTTTCCTACATCGCCAAATTGTCGTCCATTTATCGGTATATGCTAACTAACAGGACGCAGAATGTAATAGCTTTAACAGAAGAACTGGAATTTATAAAGGCCTATTTGTTTTTGTATCAGATCAGGTATGGAAGCGGAATTAACGTCAGGATTGATGAAGCCGGGAAAGCTATCCTCTCTGGCCTGCCTCCTTTGACCTTGCAATTGCTGATAGAAAATGCCATCAAGCATAATGTGTTCAGTACGGAATCGCCGCTTAATATTCATATTTACTTTCAGGACAAGCATTTTATGATTGTAGAGAATAATAAAATGCCCAAAAACATTCCTGAACCAGGTACAAATGTGGGGCTTAAAAATATCAGGGAAAGATACCGCCTGATAAACAGACAAGTGCCTGTTATTACCGATGATGATCGTTTTTTCAGGGTGAAAGTTCCTTTAATTGATTTAAATAATTAAACAATATAAACTATGCCCAGTGTTTTAATCATCGAAGATGAGCTTCCGAACATACAAAGGCTTGAAAAAATGCTTCATGTTTTAGACAGGAACATTACAGTATTAGGAAGTCTTCAAACGGTACAGGCCAGCATACAATGGCTGAAAATGCATGAGCAGCCGGATATTATCTTTATGGATATCCGGCTTACAGACGGTTTAAGCTTTGAGATCTTTAACCAGGTGCAAATTACCGCTCCAGTGGTATTCATTACAGCTTATGACGAATATGCGCTAAAAGCCTTTGAAGTCAACGGTGTAGATTATCTGCTGAAACCACTGGAGGCTGATAAACTGGAAAAAAGTATGGCTAAAGCAAAGTCAATTGCCGGATTGGGGAGTAATGAAAATATGTTGAGCCTGATCAGAAGTATGCAGACAAAACAACCGATCTATCGTTCCCGGTTTTTAGTTGCCTATCGGGACAAGTATATACTGGTGATGGCAGATGAGATAGCTTATTTTACTTCAGAAAACAAAGCGACATTCCTGGTTACCCATCAGTCGCAACGGTATATGATAGACCAGACTTTGGAGTTATTGGAAAAAGAAATGGACCCGGAAACCTTTTTCCGGATCAGCCGTCAGTTTATTGTTTCACTCAAATCCATTTATAAGATTCATCAGTCCTTTAACGGGCAGCTAAAACTTGAACTGTCGCCTGCTTTGGATGAGGGTATCCTCATGAGCAGGGAAAAGTCAGGTCAATTGAAAAAATGGCTCGATCAATCATCGTCGTAAGTGAGTATAAATTGCTTTATAGTTCCACGTTTGGTTCGCTCTTTTGTATGTTCAGTTCCCAATTTTGGCACTTCGGTCAGCTAAAAAAAAATCTGACGGTTACCAGTTACATTTTTGTATTTCAACAAATGCAAAATGCACCCGCAAATGATCCGGATTAAACCCATAACCCGCAAAGATGGCTTGACTGCCTTTATCGATTTTCCATGCGATCTATATAAAGATGATCCGAAGTATGTGCCGGAACTTTTTATCGCCCAAAAGGAGCTGTTTACCAAGCACCCTTTCTATGAACACTCATCGGTACAGTGCTTTTTGGCCTATGATGGGGATAAAGTGGTTGGCCGTATCGCTGCTATTCTTAATAACAGGCATAATCATTATAATCATGCAGCCGATGGCTTTTTCGGTTTCTTTGATTGCATTAATGATCAAATAGTTGCTAATCTTCTTTTTGATGCTGTGACCGAATGGCTGGAGTACAGGAATGTAAAGAATATTATCGGGCCGGCTAACTTTTCCTTTAATGAAACATGTGGGCTGCTCGTAGAAGGCTTTGAATTTCCGCCGGTGGTTATGATGCCCTATAATGCCCCGTATTACCAGCGACTGATTGAAAATATCGGTTTTTCCAAAAAACTGGATCTCCTGGCCTTTCGTTTCGGAGAGGATGGCTATGATGACAAGTCGGTCAGGCTGCTTGATCAGTTACAGGAGCGCCAGAAACGTAACCGGATTTCTCTGCGCAGGATCAATATGAAAAATTTTAAGCAGGAAGCTGTCAGTATCCGGGAGGTTTATAACAAAGCATGGGATAAAAATACCGGTTTTGTACCCATGACCGACCACGAGTTTGACCACATAGGTAAGGAAATGAAAATGATCCTTGACCCGGATTTTTGTCAGTTGGCTGAGCAGGACGGTAAAATTGTAGGATTTGCATTGGCAATACCTGATTTTAACCAGGTGCTGAAAAAAGTAAAACGAGGCCGGCTGTTGCCGACCGGCCTGTTCAAGATATTGCTCAATAGAAAGAAAGTTTCCGGTATCAGGATCATTTTGCTGGGTGTCATTGACGGTTATCGTAAAATGGGAATTGAAGCCTGTTTATATGGAACGATCATCAAAGAATACCGACGAAAGAAACTGAAGTATGCAGAAGCCTCGTGGACATTGGAAGATAACCATTTGATCAATAATGCGATTTTAGCCATTAAAGGCGAGCCTTACAAAAAATACAGAATCTACACGAAGAGCATATTGCCCTAATATTCACGAGATTAGATGTTGATGTGTTAATATTATTTGATCTTATCTATCAAACCCTCAAGTGTTTAGACGCCTGCATCCTTGTCACTGCTTTCCATTTTGTAAGTACTGCCTGTAAATGTTTTCTAATACCACGATGGAATTATCCACCAGAATACCGACCACTAAGAACATTGCTATCAACCTCATCAGGTTGAGTGAAAAGCCCAGCAATAACATCGCCATAAACGTAGGGATGATGGAGCATGGTAAAACCAGCATAACAATACCGACTATAATTACGGCTAAAACCAGGTCAGTCATAACCGCCTCGACCGATTTAAGGGTGTAGGTAGATTGATCGGCAGAGACGGTAAAACGGATGCCCTGGCTTTTGTGCCGGCTCTCCATCTCTTTAACCATTCTTTACAAATTGATAGATATCTATATTGTATTGAACGTTATTTGATATAGCTTAAATCCTTGTACTTGAGGATATTCCCACCATAAATAAAAAATGACAATAAATAATTAATTGTATATTTTACAATTAATTAAACTAAATTGGCATCAGAAATTAGTACATTCTTTCGACGAACCAATAATATAAACAACGCCTCTAATTAAGCGACTAACACTAATGAAAGGGTATCCTGAACTTTCAGATGAAGAACTTACGGGTTTAATCCAAAGTGATGAACTCGTAGCTTTTAAAGAAATATATAACCGATATTGGTATAAACTCTATGTTTTTACTAATAAAAGGCTCAGATGCAGGGAGGCTTCAGAAGAAATAGTACAGAACTTTTTTGCTAAATTTTGGCAAAACAGAAGTACTATCAGGATTAACGAATCCTTAAAAGCTTATCTGTTTTCATCCATAAGTTATCTGATCATCAATCACCTCAAGAAGGAAGCCCATAAAAATCAGTATTTGCAATTGTCCTATACTGCTGTTGCAGAGCAACTTGATACTTCAATGGAGGATATGGTGCATTTAAATGATCTGCAAGGCATTATTAATAAAGAGCTGGAAAAGCTTCCGACACGTTGCCGTTCGGTATTTGAGCTTAGTCGTATCGGGAATAAGTCCAATAAGGAAATTGCCCGTCTCTTAAATATATCAGAAAAAACCGTGGAGAACCATATTACCAATGCTATCCGTTGCCTCCGTATTAATTTGAAGAGCTCGCTGTTGCTGGCCATTTTGGTACTCAGAAATCATATATAAGAGCTGTTCGCCGCTCACTTGTTGTCGGTTACCAAGCTATGTTGTATGGGCTCATTTTTGCCTGGGTAATTTTTTTAAAATTTATTTAGGGGGTACGGCTATTTTAATTGACTTCACTTTATATAAACCAAGAGTGAACCATTTTTAATAACCCTTTTTCATGGAAAAAAATATTTCAGTTGAAGTGATTGAAAGATACCTGTCTGGAAATTGCACGCCTGATGAGATCAGGGAGGTATATCAATGGTTCAGGTCATTTGATAATACACCTGAAAGCCTTGTTGCACTTCGCGATGATGAGAAAAATCTTGTTAAGGAGAAACTATTTGCGCAAATTTTAAGCGAAATCAACAATAGCAATGATACAGTACTGTTGGATACTGATGCTGTAAACAGACAGAAGCCCGTCCTAAATATTGACGGGACGCAACAAAGCGGTGATGATAAAACTTGGCGGTTGTGGCCTAAAATTGCTGTGGCAGCCTCCGTTGCTCTGATCATATGCTTTTCGCTTTATTCCTTGTTCTCCATCCGTCATAAAGTTGTATCTGAAATAGCCAAGGTAAAACTACATGATATTCCTCCCGGTGGTAATAATGCCGTACTGACGCTAGCTGATGGCTCTAAAATTATTTTGAATAACGCGAAAAAAGGTTTGTTGACCAGGCAAGGCAATGTGAAGGTGTCTAAAACTACAGAAGGATTGCTTGTTTATAAGGTTAATAGAGAGGGTGCTGTTTCCGGTAATGACAAATTAAATATCATCAACACCCCCAAGGGTGGACAGTATCAGGTGATTTTACCTGATGGAACCAAAGTGTGGTTGAATGCATTATCTTATTTGAAATTCCCAGCCAGTTTTAGCGGCAAAACAAGACAGGTAGAGATTAGTGGGGAGGCCTATTTTGAGGTTGCCAGGAACCCTGCAAAGCCATTTATTGTGAAATCAACCAGGGCTGAAATTACCGTTCTAGGTACGCATTTTAATGTAAATGATTATCCGGATGAAGCGTTCTCCAAAACAACCCTGTTGGAGGGTTCGGTAAAAATAAAAGGTAAACAAGCAGTTGGCACTTTAAAACCTGGCGACCAGGCCTTGTTAAATGAAAGCGATGAAATGAAAATTGCCAAAGATGTGAATATAGAAGAAGCCGTGGCCTGGAAAAACGGAATATTTGAATTTAATAGTGCCGATATCACATCAATCATGCGGCAGGCTGCCAGGTGGTATGATATTAACATTATTTACGCCGGCCCACCCACCCATATCTTATATAGAGGGAGGATATCCCGAAATGTAAACCTTTCTGAAATGCTTACTATGATCAAGTATATGGGGGTAAATTATACGCTTGATGGGAAAAACCTGATTATAAAAGATTAAGATGTAATTACATGTAAGATAAGCAGGCTGAACCAATTAAAACCAATGTAATAAAATTATAACTAACTAATTTTTAACCTAAAATGATGAGCTTATGAAAGAAGAAATACAAATTTAATTCTGCCCTTAAAAGGTACCCCACTTTATAATAGTCAGATTCATTGATCTTAGATTTTATAAAAAAGCCGAAAAGTGTTCGAACCACTTCCCGGCAGTATTTGGGTGCCTAAAACCAATTGACGAATTGACATTATTACTTACCCAAACATTGTAAAAATATGAAATTAAATCATAAGGTAATGCCCACGGCATGGCCTGATTGTACCTCAATAATATTAACCATGAAACTCACTGCTATTTTCCTGATCGCAGCATTTATACAAGTGAGTGCCAAGAGCTTTAGTCAGCAGGTGACCATACGTCAAAAAAATATTTCGATCGAAAAGGTTCTGCAGCTCATTGAAGATCAAAGCAGTTACCATTTTCTTTTCAAAATAAATGATCTGTCATCTTCACGCAATGTAAGCCTGGAACTAACTAATGCTTCTGTTGAACAGGTACTTGATCAATGTTTTAAAAACACACCGTTTACTTATAAAATCATTAACCGTACTATTTTGGTGAAAAAGGCGATGGACCTAACTGGCCTGGGGATCAACAATAGCCTGGTGTTACAAAAGATACAGGGTATCGTCACCGATGAAAAAGGGATCCCGCTCCCCGGGGTAACAATCAAAGTTAAAGGCACCACAACCGGTACTGTTACAGATGTTAACGGTAAATTCCTACTGGAGATTCCCGATGCAAACAGTACGCTGATCATCAGTTTTGTAGGCTTTACTTCGCAGGAGGTTTCCACTCGTGGCCAGGATATATTAACTATTCATTTGAGGGAGGCACCAAAGGATCTGAGCGAAGTAGTAGTGGTGGGGTATGGCACAGAAAAAAAGGTAAATCTTACCGGGGCTGTTAATACAGTTAATATGGAGGATCTTGGGTCAAGACCTTTAACCAGTTCAAGCGCGGCACTACAAGGGCAGGTCCCCGGCGTTTATGCATTGCAGGCATCCGGTAAAGCCGGTGGGGATGGTGCCACTATTAATATAAGAGGTGTCGGAACACTAAACAACAGCGACCCTTTAGTACTTATTGACGGATTGCCCGGAAGTATGGATGATGTCAATCCGGCCGATATACAATCGTTTTCCGTGCTGAAAGATGCGGCTTCTTCAGCTATATATGGCAGCAGGGCGGCAAATGGGGTTATTATTGTTACTACCAAACGGGGGAGTAATAAAAAAGTGAAATTATCATACGATACTTATTGGGGTGTTCAAGATCCTACGGCACTGCCTAAAACCATGAACTCGGTACAATATGCTACATTGTATAATGAAGCAGCCATTAACACCGGCCAACAGGCAAAATACTCTGCTTCAGATATAGCGAAATATGCTAATGGTTCAGATATTTTATATCCCAACACCAACTATTTAAAGGTTTTTTATAATAAAGCCAATATGCAGAACCACCATTTGAATCTTTCCGGGGGAACTGACAACCTTAATTACGCCTTTATGCTCGGATACCTTGATCAGGATGGGATTTTGGTGGGCAATACGTATAACCGTTATACTTTCCGGTCAAATTTAGATGCCTATTTTTTAAAGGATAACAGGCTTAAGCTATCTGCCAATATATTTGGTAGCAGAGGAACCACACAAACATCCAGTAATGAATGGCAAGCTAAATGGTATGCCAACAACGCACCAATATGGCCGTTAAAAAATGCTGCCGGTGAATATGTAGCCGTAAATGGTGAAAATAATTATTACGGGGAAATCATGGCGGGGAGTTTGAGTACTAACCTTAAATCGCAGATCAACACCATATTTGGTGCTAACTATAGAATACTAAATGGTTTGACGGCCGAGCTTTCATACGGGTATAGCTGGACACAGAATCATGGTAAATCTTTTAACCCCAATTTTACTACAGCTAAATTGGGTGGTGGCTACAACGTAAACGTAGCTAATCTTACAGATCAGAATGCACAGGATTCGCAAACCCAGCTTACCGCCCTGCTTCGCTATGTGAAAAATTTTAAAAAACATAATATAAACCTTTTAGCAGGTTACTCGCAGGAGGAGTTTGACTCTAATTGGGTAAGTGCTTACCGGAGTGGCTTTGTTAACAACACACAGCAGGAAATTGCTTTAGGAGATGCTTCAACCCAAACTAATAACAGCAGTGCCAGCGCACTGGGTTTGGAATCATATTTCGGCAGATTAGGGTATTCCTACGCCGACAAATATTTATTTGAGGCTAATGTTCGCCGTGATGGCTCATCACGTTTTGCCAAAGGTAAGCAGTGGGGGGCATTTCCGTCGTTCTCGGCTGGCTGGCGGCTAGGGCAGGAGGATTTTATGAAAGGTGTTTCATGGATCAGTAATCTTAAGATCAGAGGTTCATGGGGTAAACTGGGTAACCAGAACATCAATTCCCGGTATGCTGCCAGTCAGGTACTCTCATCCGGACAAAACTATTCCTTAGGAGGAACATTGGCCCCAGGCGTAGCGGTGACTTCCCTGGCCAATGCAAACACTACCTGGGAAACCACTACACAAACCAACATTGGTATTGATGCATCGCTTTTTAATAATTTCACAATAACAGCTGATTATTTCTGGAAATACACCGATAATATATTATTGCAGGTTCCTATACCGATAACCATGGGAGCCTATGCGCCGCCTTACCAAAACGTTGGAAAAGTAAAGAATCAGGGTATAGAGTTTATGGCTTCATATAAAAAGGTTTTTGATAACCAGATGAAGCTGAATGTTACCATGAACATATCGCACATTACTAATAAAGTGACTGATTTATACGGTACAAGTCCAATCATCAACGGAGTAAAAGCACTGGTTGAAGGAAGCGCAGTTAATGCCTTTTATGGTTACAAAGTAGCGGGTTTGTACCAGATATCTGATTTTACATGGCAAAATAATAGTGATCCGGGTATAACTCCCGCAGGCAGGCAATATGTTTTAAAACCAGGTGTTGTGTCGGTTGATAATTATTCGGCATTGCCCGGAGATTTGAAATTTGCCGACCTTAATGGCGATGGTAAAGTAACGATGGATAAAGATCGTACAGTTATTGGTAAGCAATTTCCGGATATAGCGTATTCGGCACAAGTGAACCTGGCCTGGAAAGGTTTTGATTTTACATTATTCCTTCAGGGTGTCCAGGGTATTAACGGATATCAAAGTCTCGAAATTTTTGAAGAATTCTCAGGGTTTAGCAATACCGGAATTTGGTGGCTGAACAGGTGGACGCCAGATCATACAAACACAAACATCCCACGGCTAACGTTGGATGATGCCAGAAGAACCATAGCATCGTCCTATTATATGGAAAACGCGTCTTATCTGCGGGTTAAAAGCATTGAATTAGGTTATACGCTGCCTGCAAAACTATTGCAACGAATGAAAATAGGCAATTTCAGGATCTATGGAAATGTGCAGAATGCATTTACGTTCACCAAGTTTAAAGGTTATGATCCGGAGCAACCGGTAGGTGAAACCAGGGCCGAAGCTTACCCTCAAACCCGTATTTTCACTATAGGTGCCAACGTGAATTTCTAAACTGATTGTGTTAAAATGGATAATTCAACAGGATTATCATCCATAAAAAAAGATTATGAAAATTAAAAATATCATAGGCGCAGTCCTCCTCTTGATGATGATGTCGGCGTGTAAAAAAAATATATTAGACAAAACGCCATTAGATCAGTTTGATACTCAAACCTTCTTTACCGGGCCTACACAGGCAAAATTGGCTTTAATGGGTATTTATTCTGCCTACAACGATAATTGGTATCAGTACGATTTCATGTCTGACAATAATTATTGTCAGGATAGCTGGCAGGGTTCTCTTGACTTTAGCGCCTGGCAACAAAACTCCAGTAGTTGGCGGGCAACCAATAAATGGACAATAGCTTACCAAACCATTGCACGCGCCAATACTTTTCTGGAAAACATTGGCACAGTAACCATGGATGCGTCATTGAAAAACGCGATGAGGGGGGAGGCTCGTATGCTGCGGGGGGTGATGTATGCCGATCTGGTTCACTTTTATGGCGATGTGCCTTTAGTGCTTAAAACACTTCCTTTATCAGAAGCTGCGGTATCGCGAACAGCTAAGCAAACTGTATTGGATTCGGCCCTGGCTGATTTTGATTACGCAGCCTCGGTTCTTCCAAACAGTTACTCCTCAACGGATGTAGGCCGGGCTACCAAAGGGGCTGCACTATCTTTTAAAACCCGTGCACTGTTATACAATAAAAACTGGGCCGAGGCTGCTGCTGCCGCCAAACAGGTGATTGATTTAGGAGTGTATTCCCTCTTTCCTGATTACGGAGGATTATTTACGGAAGCTAATGAAAACAACAGCGAGGTGATATTTGATATACAATACCTGGAAAACAGCCGTGCACAACCCTGGCCAAGCTTTACCCTTTCATTTGTTGTGTGGCCAACACCTGGAGTTACTGCCGATATTATTGACACTTATTATACACAATCGGGGCTTCCCATAAGTTCTGCCGCATCGGGCTATAACAGTCAACAACCATTTGTAAGCAGAGATCCGCGACTGGCTGCTACATTTGTTTTGCCAGGCTCACAGTTCGGGTCGGTTATTTATATTCCGGCAAGTGATGGACAATTGACCGGTGCGCGACCAAGAAAATATGCCAACATAGGCAGCGACCCTTATAATGCTGGTCTTAATTTTATATTGATGCGCTATGCTGATATTTTGTTGATGCGTGCAGAGGCCTTGATTGAAAGTGGCAGCACTTCTCAGGAAGTTTATGACCTGATAGATCAGGTAAGGCAACGGACTTCGGTAAACATGCCTAAAGTTGAAACTATTGAAGGAACTGGTTTATCGCAGGCTCAATTAAGAGCTGTAGTAAGACATGAGCGTAGGGTTGAGTTTGCCATGGAAGCCACACGGTATTCTGACATGCGGCGTTGGGAAGATGTAAGCACTGTGCATGATGTTTACGGATATGTCATTGCAAAACTGTCAAATCCTGCTTCTGCTGCCACCTGGCAGTTTGAGCGCGAAAAGAAAACCACACGTGTTTTTGATGCCTCAAAAGGATGGCTATGGCCAATACCCCAGGTTGAATTACAGAATAATAAAAATCTGACACAAAACCCGGGCTACTAATCAGTAATAACATATAACTAATAATTGATTGCCGATTCTTTTGGTTGTGAGGGCTTTCTTACAACCAAAAAGATTGGTACAGGAAGAGAACACTCCAAACTTAAATCAAATACAATAAACCTTAAACTTAAAACCAATGAAAAGAAACTTAATTCTTCAGGCAGTATGCTGCTTGATAGCCATTTTAGCGGGCTGTTCAAAAGATGCTTTAAAAAAATCTACCACGGCAGCAGGCGCAGCTTCGAAAAGTCATCTTGCTGTGACAGCAACCGGAACAGATAATACGAACTCTTTTCGGGGTATCAACTGGGCCGATCCTAATGGTAATGAGGGGGATGGAAGAGTTGTTCTGCCCAGTGGTATGACCATATCGCTGACTACAACACAAGCCGCCGCGGTAGGTACCCGTATTTCCAGTGCTGTTAAAGTAAGCGGTGGAACTACTATCAGAATGCCTATAAATCCATGGACTGCCTCAAGCTCTACTTATTGGCCCGTATACCAGGCTGCCATAAATGCTATCGTATCGAATGGATGTAAGGTGATACTTTGTTATTGGCCTGTAGGCGTGCATCATGTACCAGATGTTACGCAATGGACTACCATGTGGCAAACGGTGGACAATGTATATAAAAATAATACTTCGGTGTTATATGAGCCCATTAACGAGCCGGTTGATTATTCCAGTACCGATTTGAATAATTTATATGGTGGTTTTCTGACCACATTTAGCCCCGCTAACGGGAAATGTATCCTGGATGGTACGGGCTACGCCTCTGACGTCACTACCGTTGGAGCCGATACAAGATTGACCAATCAATATCTGGGGCTACACTGTTATTGGTGGTTCTGGGGTTCCTATGATGTTTGGTCAAGTTACTATAGTATCATGTCGGCCAGAACGGGTTCTTACGCAGCCCGTACCGTGGTTACAGAAATTGGTATCGAGACATTCAGGAACATGAGTTTCTGGTGGCAGTGGGATACCGGGGTGTATGTTGATCAGGCATTTTTAACCGGAGCGCTTTCCTATGCCAGGGATAATTCTATGGGCACAATAGCATGGTCGGGTGTTAATGATATTGATACCTACCGTTGGTATAAGGCAAATGACACGTTAGTAGAGGTTAGTCCGGGTACTGCAAATATGTACAGATGGTCATGGAAATTGACCGCATCACCAGTTTGGCTGGGGCCAATTGCTGATGGCCGGTACAAGCTTCAAAACCGAGCATCCGGTCTTAATCTCGATAATTTGGGTAGTACAACTGATGGTGCAACTATAGCGCAATGGGCCGACGGTACAAGCCCTAACCAGAAATGGAACGTCAGCTATACTAATGGGTACTATACGCTAAGCTGTGTAACGGGAAAAGAATGTGTGGACACCGGCGGAAACACGGCCGATGGATCATCGGTAAAACAAAATACAGTAAATACCAATAGTACGCAGCGCTGGTCAATAGTTTCCGCAGGAGGCGGTTATTATAAGATCATTAACCTTGCAACAGGAAAGTGTCTTGATACGGGAGGTTTAACGGCTAATGGATCTGTTATGCAGCAATGGGTGAGCGGTTCGAGCTATAATCAACAATGGAAACTCATCGCACAATAAAATCTTCAGGCATGCAACTGTAGCATGAACCTGGTGACCCTGAAATGTCCGGGGAAACAGAATCTCAGATAAGCATAAGGACCATGGTCCTTATGCTTATCTCTATACCATCATTAAAATGAGAAACGAAAGTCACCAATCGTCCGAATATTCGTTAGTCAGAACGTTGTTTGTAGATAAACCCCTTAACGATAGAGCCTTTTTACACCTGTAGTATCCTTGTATTGCTTAACTAAAAATAAAAATACTATCGGTACTTTACGAATGAATAATGTGAAAAAATTACCGGTGCAATGCTTTCTGCTATTCTTCTTATTATCCAGTGTGCTACAGGCGTTATCACAGCAAAACCATGTAGTAATGGATCAGCTTGCGGGGCGATTAAACGCTTATACAGATAATATGCCTCAGGCTTCTGTTTATTTGAGCACAAGTAAAGATATTTACGAGTCAGTGGAAAATCTTTGGTTTAAGGCCTATCTGCTTAAAGTCAGCCAGCCGAAAAAAAAGCAAGACTCTCTGTAACCGTGCGGTTGCCACACCGCATTTTCATATAGGGTTACTATTCATTTCCATGAAGTGAATAGGCTAAAACAAAACCTGATCAATACTGAAAGGCGGTCGTTTATCCATCCAGATCACCTGAAACATCTTTTGAACAATCAAACAGCAAGCGTTCAAGGCCGGTTTATTTCCAGATAGAACGCAGCCCGGACATACTGAGGTTATCAATAGTTAGTTTGCCAGATGTCGAGAGGGCAAGGTTATTAAGGTCACCACTCGGGAAATAAACGGCCGTCATGGCAGTTAAACCACCGTCGGCAAATAGCTCAACCGATGTTTTATCAACTACGATGGTGATATTTGAGTTTTTAGCAGTAGTTAAACGTGGAGCTGTAAAACGGCCGGCAAAATCCTTTTGAAAGTCAGTTTTCCCTGCTTTTGTACGGTCAATAAAATATTGATCTTTTCCTTCATCATAGCCTATCAGCAATTCTTCTCCATTTTTATTTGACAGCTTAATGCTATAATCCTGTAGCTGCTTTAAACGCAACTTTAAAACATACTGACTTTTAAAACTACTGATCCTTGAAGAAAGGTCAATGGTTTTATCTATCTGTAATTGCTTTAAAGCAATTGTTTTGGTGTAGCTGTTTTTCAGTTCTGCTACCGGTTTGGATGCCAGTAAAACTTTACCCTTGCTTTGTTGCAGTTCAAGCTCACGAGGTATAGTCATGGCATTGCGCCAGGTCTGGGTGGGTACCTGGTTAGCATATTGCCAGTTACTCATCCACCCTAAGAATATTTTGCGGCTACCCGTATTGCTCCAGGTTATGCCGGCGTACTCATCGGGACCGTAATCAAGCCACCTGGTGTTGGAATCAATGGGTATGAATTTATTTCCATCAAAGCTACCTGCAAAATATTGCGTGGCCGAGCCGCCGTTGGGTCCTCCGGGGTTAAGGTTTACCACCAATATCCAGTATGTTTTACCGTTCAGTTTTAAAGGAAACAGGTCCGGGCACTCCCATACGCCGCCATGTGCCCCCACTCTTAAACCAAATTCACTTTCCTTTTTCCAGTTTTTTAAATCAGGAGCCGAGTAAAAAGTGATGTGATCTTTAGTAGCTAAAGTCATTACCCATTTTTTCTGTTTGGCATACCACATTACTTTAGGGTCACGAAAATCCCGGATGCCCGGATTTTTCAGTACCGGGTTGCCGCTGTATTTGGTCCAGGTAGTACCATTATCTAAACTGTAGGCAATGCTTTGGTTCTGAAAAACTTCAGTCCCTGCTTTTTCTCCTTTCGGATCATGGTGGGTAAATATGGCAACCATCGGGATCTTCCCCTTTTTACCAAAGCCCGATGTATTGTTGGAATCGACAACAGCACTGCCCGAAAATATGTAACCCAGGCTATCCGGGTATAAAGCTATCGGCAACTCTGTCCAATGCATCAGGTCCTTACTTATAGCGTGCCCCCAGTGCATAGGTCCCCAAATGATATCCTTGGGATAATACTGAAAAAACAAGTGGTAGGTATGGTTAAAGTAAACCATGCCATTGGGGTCATTTATCCAATGCGCTTTTGGCGAGAAATGTACCTGCGGGCGGTATTGCTCTGTGTACGTTTTTTTTTGTAAATCCTGAGCTCTGCAAACACCAATTATGGTGATAAAGGCTGTCAGCATCAACATGCCGCATTTTGTTTTCATAATTTAAGTTTTTAATAAAATATATTATTATGCAAGGATATTTAAAAACAGTAAATAAATATTTCATAAATAAGGGAACCCCGGTTTACTTTACCAAACCAGGGCCCTTTATTTTTGTTGACAAATTAATACCCTGGGTTTTGTTTATATAAACCATTGGTAAATGTTATTTCAGATTGTGGAATGGGCAGATATTCGTCTCTTCCGGCCGTAAATTTGGCTGTAGCTAAAAATGTTCTTCTCACCTTTTCAACATTGATATAGTCGTTTAAGGTTTTTTCGGCAATTCCCCATCGTACTAAATCAAAAAAACGTGCACCTTCTGTTGCAAACTCCAATCGCCTTTCCCATTGCAAGGCTTTACGGGCATACTCTTGTGTCCAGTTGGCTAAAGTATAGGGTTTAACATTGTAGTTAGACGGAAAGGTGCCATCTATCTTTTTCAATCGGCCGGTACTTGCTGCTGCACGGCTTCTTATCTGATTAATTAGGGGTAAAGCGTTTGCCTGCTGGCCAAGCTCAATATAGGCTTCGGCCTGCATGAGCAACACATCATCGTACCTGATGATGTCATAATTTTTTGCCGAGCCCATGAACGGACCAAGCTTAAAATAGGATGAGCTTGTAGCCAATTGCTGATTACGCATGGTATGGAAATTTCCGTAAACACCCGGATCACGTACCCAGCTGTTGCTAAATAGCTTTGTGTTGTCGTATTTATATGGATGCCCGTCTATTCCAACGGTATGGTCTAACCTGGGGTCAACCGTTACTTTTGTTAAATCGGCAATGCTGCTGTTAAATGAATCAAAGTTGGGCAATCCATTTGCATCGGTGGTGTGTGCGTTCACCAAGTTTTGGCTTGCGGCATGAAAACCGCAGCAGCCATATTGCGGCGCGCCGTGGGGGTAATTTAACCCATCTTCAAAATTCAGACGCCCGGCGGTAGTGCCGTCATTAATAGTAAACTGTATCGCGAATACAGATTCCGGCCCGTTCTCAGTTTCTGGTAAAAAGTCGTCGGCAATATCTGTACTTAATGAATATTTTCCAGAGGAAATAACCGCCTGGGTAAGCGTAACCACTTCTTGTAACCTTGTTTTGTTGATATTGATTACATGGTGTTTTTCGTCCTGTTCGTAAGCCTGGTAAAGCCTTAATTTAGCCAAATAAGCCTGGGCATTTAATTTATTGGCTCTGGCTAACTCTGGTTGGCTAGCTGGCAAGTTATCAATGGCGTATTGAAAGTCGGTCGCAATTTTATTCCAGGAATCCTCATTTGATAAGGTGTTTGAAACTTTCAGGATATCATCTGGAGTTGCGTTTTCGTCAAAAATAGGTACGTTTTTATATAGTAGTTTCATGGTGAAATAACTATGGGCGCGCAAAAATTTCAATTCGGCCAAACGTATTTTCTTATTTGGGTAATCGGCCTCGGAGAGTGAGTTTACAGCCTTTAGTGCCACATTTGCCCTGGAAATAGACTTGAACAGGTTTTTCCAGGTACGTGAAACAAATGAGTCCATTGATGGGGTCACCAGGTTGTAATGCTCCAAAGCGTCAACCTCGCCCACATCGCTGGTACCACCGCCGCCTTTGTAGGCATCATCTGAACGAACGCTACCGTAAGCCCAGTCGCTGTAGATTGGCCCTATCATATCGCCGTTACCAATAGCAGCGTAGGCTGCTGTTACCAAACCCTCAATTGCGGCGGGTGTTTTTAAATCTGATGAAGACAATACGCCTTTGGGTGTATAGTCTAACGCTTTTTTACAGGAGCTGAGGATGATCAGCCCGGATAAAACAGCTGTAAATAATATTTTTGCTTTCATACTGAATAGTTTTTGTCGTTAAAATGATGCGTTGATACCAAAACTGAAAACTTTAGGAATTGGAACCGGGCCGAGGTCAATCCTTTCAGGATCGGGGCTTAAATAGTTTTTACTTTTCAACGTAAATACGTTTTCGGCCATCGCGAATACCCGCAGCTTTGTAAATACCGCCTTAGGTACAATAGTGTATCCAACTTGGACGTTGCGCAATTTGAAGTAAGAGGTATTCACAATAAAGTAGTCAGAAGTACGACCTTCATTATTGTTATCTTTTAGCGTTAGTGCCGGCACCTTTGTATTGGTATGCTGCGGTGTCCAGCCGTCAAACACACCCGGACCTACGTTTTCGCGGCTATGCATCAAATTGTTATACAGGGTATATACATCAAATCCTTTCCTGCCGGCAACACCCGACCCGAATATTGACAGGTCGAATTTTTTGTAGGTCAGATCAATTCTTACGCCATACTCTAAAGCCGGCAATGTAGTCCCTATCCAGGTTTGATCGTTGGCGTCAATTTTCCCGTCATGATTGATATCAACATAACGGATCCTGCCCGGCCCTGCGCCGATTTGCGTTGGGGCAGCATCTACTTCGGCCTGCGATTGGAAAAGACCGTTTGTTTTATAGCCGAATATGTCAAACTGGGAATGCCCTATTATAGTATTATCTATATTCCCTGGATAAGCCGGCCTAACGTTCTCCGGTAAATCTGTGATCTTGTCTCTAAAGTGAGAAAAGTTTAAAGTTACATTGTAATTGAAATCGCCTGATTGCTGGCCGTGGTAGGTTACTAAAAACTCCCAGCCTTTATTGCTTTTTGAGGCACCGTTAACGGTCTTTGATTGGCCCTCGCCCAATGCCGATGCAACAGGAGGCGTAATCAGGATACCGGTGGTTCTCCGGGTAAAATAGTCAAATGATCCTGAGATCTTGTCGTGCAGGATGGTAAAATCGAGTCCCGCGTTTATCTCTTCGGTAGATTCCCATTTAAGGCCTGGGTTTGCAGCCTGGGTTTGTACAAAGCCCGAGGGTAATGAACCCGTATTGGCTCCGGAAAGCGAGTAGGCTGTACCAACATTCATATATTGCTCCCAGAAACCTGGTGTCAATTGATTTTGGGTAGTACCATACCGGGTATCATAAAGCGTGAAGCGCGATTGGTCGCCAATTTCCTGGTTACCAACCCGGCCTACACCAACCCTTAGTTTTAGTTCAGAAAAAATGGTATTGTTTTTCATGAAGCCTTCCTGGTCAATTTTCCAACCAAAAGAAGCAGCCGGGAAAATACCATATTGATTATTTGAACCAAACCTTGAAGAGCCGTCACGGCGTACGGTTACCGAGGCTAAATATTTGCTGGCGTAATTATAATCTAACCGTGCAAACTGCGAAAACAAACTGTTCCCGGTTGACCGACCGGTTACAATGGTATTGCCTGTGCCGGCATCCAGAGTGAAATAATCTTCAGTTTGTATGGCGTAGCCTTGTTTAAGGGTAGTTTGAAAATCGGTAAAGGTTTTAATATACTCGGTACCTGCTAATAGCTTGAAATGATTATTGTTATTTAAATCATAATTATACCTCAAAGTGTTGGAAAAAGTAGTGCTCAGGTAATGGTTTTGATCAAAAAACAAGCTGTTTGTTGTACGGGCAAGGGCGCCTTCCTGAAAGGTTGGTGTTATTACTTTACTCAGGTAGTCTGCATTATCGGCTCCAAAATTCGATTTAAAATACAGGTTTTTAACCGGCTGAATTTCTAAAAAAACGTTCCCAAATGTGTTTACCCGGTTGGCATTATTCCATTTGGCCAGATCCTGCATGTGCAATGGATTGTTCCTGTCAGAATAACCTGCGCCTGACTCGCCGGCATAAGTAACACCATCTTTTTGATATACGGGTATAGTCGGCGCTAACGTGACTGCCAAAAATGTGGTTGCAGCACCACCCAGATCCGTGGTAGTAAGCGTTTCGTTGGAGTTGGTTATTTTTAAATTTACGCCAAATGTGGCTTTGTTATCAAAAGCGCGCACCACACCGTTAATGCTACCTGTAGTACGGTTATATTTGGTAAACCTAACCAGGCCTGTATTTTTGATGTTGCCAAAATTTATTTCGAGCGATGCGTTCTTATTACCAATCGATGCTGTGAAATCATTATTATAAACCATGGCTGTTTTATACAGCACACTTTGCCAGTCGGTATCACCGGCGGGGGTATTAGGATCGCCGCCTACAAATTGTTTGGGTACCACGCTGTTTAAAACCGGGTTGTTATAATTGCCATTCCAGTTAAATGTGTATATATCGCCGTATCCGGCAGCCGGGTCCTGACCATCATTTACCGAAGCCTGCCATAACGCCTTTCCCCTGTCTGCTGAATTCAGCATTTTAAAACGCAATGATTTTTCGGACTGAACAGATGTGCTGTTATTAAACTGGAACTGAACTTTACCCTGCGTATTGCCGCCATTTTTTGTGGTAACAATGATAACGCCATTTGAAGCCCTCGATCCGTAGATCGACTCGGCAGAGGCATCTTTTAGTACCTGTACCGATGCGATGTTTGAGGGTGACAGATTTTGAAACACTTCGGGCCTGGTGGTGGGTATACCATCAATAACATATAAAGGATTGTTATTGCCCAAAGTGTTGGCTCCCCTGATCAGGATTCTACTGGTTGACCCATTAGCCGATCCATCTTTTTCGATATACAAACCGGCAACCCTGCCCTGCAAAGCCTGCATAGTATTACCCGAGCTGTTGTTTTTTACCGGGGCTAAATCAACAACTGCTACCGCGCCCGTCAGGTCTTTCTTTCTTTCGGATGTGTAACCGGTTACAACTACCTCATTGAGTGCATTTGCAGCATCTTTAAATACGATGTTAAGTACTTTAGTATCGGCTGCAATAGTTATCACAATAGGCTGAGTGCCTACGTATGAGAACCTGATTGACTGTCCGGTGGCAACGGAGATACTGAATTTTCCGTTAGCATCTGATAGTACTGATTTTTGGGTTTCAACAACCCCTATGGTAACACCATCCATTGGTCTAGATGAGTTATCCAATACAGTCCCGGTGATAATACGGGATTGCGCGTATCCTTCACTTATTAGCAGTATAAGCAAGGAACAAATAAGTAATAGTTTTCTCATTGATTTTAATTTAAGTTTATGGGTTGGTTAAAATATTTTGTTGATAAAGTCCTGGTATTCTTTGATTTTATAATCCGGGCAACCTCCTTTCTTTGTCGCAATAAATGCTCCCATCGCTATTGCATTTTTCAATAAGGTTTGTGGCTGTTCGCCATGATAATGGTTGGCTATAAAGGCGGCTAAAAACGAATCGCCGCTGCCAATCGTATCTATAACTTTTACTTCGCGGCCGGCTACATGATAGGCCTTATCGCCCTTGTAATACGATGCGCCAAACTCCCCCTTGGTAACAATAATCTCGGGGATGGTAAAATGATCCTGGATAAATTTGATCTGTTCCGATTCCTTCCAGAATGATCCTCGGAATAAGCCCTGCACCATTTCCAGTTCGGCTTGGTTAAATTTTACAATGTCAGCTTTATGAAGCAATTCATCCAACAGATCGCGGCTGATGAACGGCGGCCTCAGATTAATATCAAACACTTTAATAGCATCGCTTTCCAACAGTTCAAACAAAGTATTACGCGATACACTATTCCTTGATGCAAGGCTGCCATACACCAGGTAGGTTGACGGCTTCAATTGCGTAATGATGTGTTTACTATTGTTAATAAAATCCCATGCTACAGGGAAAACGATCTCGTACGATACTTCGTTGCCGTTATTCATTTTGGCAATTACCTGGCTGGTGGGGTGTTCGGTATCTGTTTGCAACAAATGTTTAGGTATTCCCCAGCCATCAAGCAGGTTTTCCAGCTTTTGGCCGCTGGCATCGTTACCTATTTTGCTTACCAGGCTAGCCGGTACGCCTAATTTATTCAGGTGATACGAAACGTTGAGCAAAGCGCCGCCAGGCTGCGGGCCATCGGGCAATACGTCCCAAAGGATCTCGCCGTAGCAAATGGCCGGGGTTGATATGTTTGTTTGCGGGTTTATCATTATTATATGATTAATGCATTACCATATTAGTTTCTATCTGCTCTAAGGAACGGCCTTTGGTTTCGGGCATAAAACGCCAAACAAAAATGAGCTGGCATACCATCATTACACCAAAAAATGAGAACGTAACCGCGCCGCCTAATGACTCGGCCAGGTAGGGGAAGCAAAAAGCGATGATGGCCGCCATTACCCAATGGGTTGAGCTACCCAGTGTTTGACCTTTAGCACGCACCTGGTTGGGGAAAATTTCGGATATAAACACCCAGATGACCGCCCCCTGCGAAAAGGCGAAGAAGGCGATGAACATCATCATATAAACAGGGATTGCAAATCCGCTTAAGTGCCCGGAGTAAAAGGTGAAAGCCACCAGGAATAACGATGCTATTAACCCGAATGAACCAACCAGCATTAATGTGCGCCGGCCTACCTTATCAATAATATTGATGCCCAGCAGGGTGAATATAAAATTGATTAACCCGATGCCAACCGTAGATAACAGCGAAGAGTGCGCGCCAAGCCCTGCCATTTCAAATATGCGGGGCGCGTAGTAGATAATGGCGTTAATACCCGATACCTGGTTAAAAAAGGCGAAGAGCACGGCCAATATTACCGGTGTTTTATACTGACCGGAGAAAAGACTACTGCTTGAAGCGGTATCATGAAGGGTAGAGTCTTTGATAGCCGCCAGCTCCTGCTCGCAGTTAAGCGGGTTTATTACGCGCAAGATCTCCAATGCCCTGTCGGTTTCGCCTTTTTTAAGGATGAGCCAGCGCGGGCTTTCCGGTATAAAGTAAATCAGTACTAAAAACAGTGCGGATGGGAAGGCCTGGACACCCAGCATCCAGCGCCATGACGCTTCGCCGCCCTGGCTAATAAGATAATTAGATAAGTACGAGATAAGAATACCCAATACCACATTGAACTGGAACAAACCTACTAAACGCCCTCTTCTATCGGCGGGCGATACTTCTGAAATATAAATCGGCGCTGTTACTGAGGATATACCTACACCAAGGCCGCCTAATAGTCTGAATACTAAAAACAGGTACCAGTTATCGGCAAGCGCGGTACCTATTGATGATAACAAATAGGCGGCAGCCACAAAATATAAAGTGTTTTTTCGTCCGAAGATATCTGATGGCCTTGCACCGAACAACGAACCAATTACGGTACCAATAAGCGCGATAGATATAGTAAGCCCATGCTCCATTACAGACAGGTGCCAGAATTGCTGGATAGATTTTTCGGCGCCCGATATCACAGCGGTATCAAACCCGAAAAGGAAGCCACCAAGGGCCACGACCATGGACCAGGCCAGGACGGAATGTTTTCTCATAATAATTATAAAAGGTGTTAATTGGATTTACAGTTGCAAAGTAGGACGATATGCAAAGCGGCAGTTATTGATTTTATACCAAAAGAGTATAAAAATTTAGATAATTATAGATTGTTGATTATCAGCTATATAAAACAAATTTCCTGTACTGTTTCACCCGGATGTTTGATTTTGATACACCGTATTTCCAGTTTTGATACATGATGACACAGTGGAAGCCGTCGGATGGAGTCTGTTATTTGCATTATAAAAACTTTTATCGATACTTTTGTATACGTCCTCCCCCAAAAAGGATTGTATTAACCAATAAAACCATACTTAAACGGATACTTAATATTTTATAATGGCTTTGCTTTATCACCTGCGCAACCTGTTATTGCTAACCATATTTATTATACTAATGGTATTTACCGGCTGTAAAAAAGCCGACAAAACATCACAGTATACCATAGGCTTTTCGCAATGTGTAGGCTCAGACTTGTGGCGGCGCAATATGCTGGATGAAATGAAAATGGAACTTTCATTACATCCCGATGCCCGTTTTATCTATGCAGATGCCGATAACAGTAGTAAAAAACAAATTGAACAGGTAAAGCGAATGCTGGATGAAGGCATCGATCTGCTCATCATATCGCCAAACGAGGCGCAACCTTTAACAGGCATCGTAGAGCAGGCGTATAATAAAGGGATCCCGGTTATTGTCATTGATCGTAAAACTTCATCAGACCTTTACACCGCTTATGTGGGCGCCGACAATTACCAGATAGGCAAAATGGCCGGCGAATATATTGGCAGTAATTTAAAGGGCAACAATAATATTGTAGAGGTGATGGGTCTGCCCGGCTCTTCGCCGGCAATTGAAAGACACAGGGGCTTTAGCGATGCCTTAGCCAAATTTAATAATATACACATTAAAACCCAGGTATATGGCGACTGGCTGAAAGGTCATGCCCAAAAACAACTTTATCAGGTACAGTCCGATTTAAACACAGCCGATGCGCTGTTTGCCCATAATGATGTCATGGCAAGCGCATCAAGAGAGGTTTTGAACAACCTGCATTTAAACCACCATGTTAAAGTGCTGGGTGTTGACGCGATGCCCGGAACCGGCGGAGGCCTGCAAATGGTAGCATCAAAAACTATTGATGCCAGTTTGGTATACCCCACCGGTGGTAAAGAGGCTATTACCATCGCATTCAGGATCTTGAATAAGGAGGCTTTTGCCAAAGAAAACATCCTGCAATCGCTGGTTATCGATTCAACCAATGTGCAGCTGATGAAAATGCAATGGAACAAGATCAGCAGCCAGCAAAAGGATATTGAACGGCAGCAGTCATTACTGGAAGAACAGCGGCAGGTTTACAACAGCCAGCAGCTCATTTTAAATATCATTATAATAACACTGGTGCTGGCCATTGTTTTTGGTGGGCTTGCCTTTTACTGGCTGATGGAAAACCGCAAGATTAACAAAAGCCTGGAAGTAAAAAATAACGAAATTTTGTTACAGCGTAACCAATTAATGGAAATGTCGGCCCGGGCTGAGGTTGCCACCGAAGCAAAGCTGAATTTTTTTACCAATATCTCGCACGAGTTCCGTACACCATTAACGCTCATCCTATCACCGGTTGATGATATGATGAAAAACGAGAAGCTGAATATTATAGCTGGCAAAAATTTAAAACTTATCCATAAAAATACATTCAGGCTGTTAAGATTGGTTAACCAGCTGATTGACTACCGCAAAATTGAGTACGATAAACAGCAAATTAACGCGGCACCAAACAACCTGATTGATTTTGTTATAGATATCATGGATAGCTTTCGGCATAATGCCCGGAAACAGAACATTAGCCTGAACTTGATATCGGCGGAAAAAAACATCAGTGTATGGTTTGATGCGAATATGCTGGACAAAGTTTTCTTTAACCTGCTATCCAACTCATTTAAGTTTATTAAAGACAATGGCCGCATCCAGGTAACCTGCTCTCAAAATACCGAAAACGTTGAAATAGTTGTCCAGGACAACGGCATAGGCATGGAGCCGGAAGAAGCTGAACATATTTTCGACCAATTTTACCAGGCCGATAATGGTGATGCAAAGGGTTCGGGCCTGGGACTTTCCTTATCTAAAGAGATCATTTCCCTGCACCATGGCAGCATCAGAGTAAGCAGCAAAAAATGGGAGGGAACCATTTTTACCATTACACTGCCGCTTGGCAATCCGTACAACTACAGTACCGGCCAGGTCGGCAAGCCTGTTAACATTGTAGCTATTGATGAACGCTCCCGTATTTATACGGCTGATCTTGAGCAATATGAAATAAATACCGACACAACTGCCCTTGCCAACCCTAAAGAGCAATCGATCCTTATCATTGAAGATAATACCGATTTGCTTGGTTACCTTGCCGATAAAATGGGTGCTGATTACGAAGTCTTTACAGCGGATAACGGTGTACTGGGTTTGGCGGAAGCATTTGAAAAAGTACCCGACCTTATTATATCAGACGTAATGCTGCCTGGCATGTCGGGCAAGGTCATTACCGAAAACCTTAAAACGGATATCCGTACATCGCACATCCCGGTGATATTGCTTACGGCGCAGGCCAGCGTTGAGCAGCAAATTGATGGTATTGACAGCATGGCCGATGTGTATATGGTTAAACCTTTTAATTATGATCAACTACTGGCAACGGTAAAAAACCTCATCAAAAACAGGGTGATACTTAAAGAACACTTTACCAGCGATGTAAGCCACGGCAAAATACCGGTATCAAAATCGCTTGATAAAAAATTCCTTAATGATTTTGCAGGTATAGTAGAACAAAACCTGGCCAATGAAAACTTTAATGTAGATGATATCTGCAAGAATATCGGCGTTTCGCGGGTGCAATTATACCGTAAAGTAAAAGCGTTATTGGGCTGCAGCATTACCGATTATATTTTGAACCGCCGGTTAAAAAAGGCCCGATACCTATTGACCCATGAAGGATATTCCATCTCCGAAATAACTTACATGGTAGGCTTCGCCAGCCCCAATTACTTTTCAACGGTATTTAAGGCGCAGTACCATTGTACCCCAAGTGAATATAAACGCAAGCAACAACATTCATAAGGGAGTAATTGATTTATTATCTGGCTATTAAGCTGGATACTCCAGAACACTTTACCAGTAAAAGCTTTGGCGGCAACTACATCTGTACACTCCATGAGCCGCCTCCGGATGTAAAATATGCCCTCAGTATCCATAATAAAATAAATAAGGATTATAAGTCATCCCTATCCAGATGGATATATTTTTACCAGGAAAGGAATGAAAAGCCACTGCCCAGCTCTAACATGAAATAAGCATAGTAAATACCTGCAATCGATTGCATTTTTAAAATAAATTTTTAGATTTGTTTAACTGATTGTAACGCGAATTTTACAGGTGTTGTTTTAACACTTAAATTTTAAATCATTCCTAAATTGCCAAATTACACTTACATATCTAATGAAAGCGTACTTCTATTATGGAGTGAGTTCAGGTTGGGCAATGAAGTTTCATATGCCAGCCTGATGCGTATTTTCAGTAACCCGATGTACAGGTACGGGATTAGGTTTCTCGACGATCCAGATTTTGTAAAGGATTGTATCCAGGACGTGTTTTTTGAGCTATGGAACCGCAGAGATAAAATAAGGCAGGCAGAATGTGTTAAATCCTATTTATATAAGGCGCTGAGATTGCGGATATTCAGGGAAAGGTCAAAATGGAAACCATCGGAATTCATTGAGGATAATTATGAATTTATGGTAGAATTTGACGTGGAGTCAAGCATCATCAACGAGGAGGTATCTCAGGAAATTTATCATAGGCTCGAAAAAATTCTGGATAATCTTCCTAAACGTCAAAAAGAAATTTTATACCTGCGGTTTTATGAAGGCATGAGCCCTGAAAAAATCGCCGAAGTGATGGATCTTAACAGACAGTCGGTGTATAACCTGATGCATGAATCAATCATTAGCTTACGAAAGTATTGGGCAAAAAGCCCGGTTTATTACTGCCTTTGATCTCCTTTTTATCAATCCGGAAATTATTTTAAGATTTTTCCAGTAGATTTTTCCTTTTGCTGCATATAGTTAGTGTAAACCAATATTGTAACCTGTTTTATGCCTGAAAATAAATACCATAAAATCGAAGATTTTTTAATGGATAATTCTTTTGTAGAATGGGCTCTGGGTAATTCGGGAGAGGAGGAGGAGTATTGGAAAAACTTTCTTTTACAGCACCCCAATTGTGAAGATATTTTTAAACAGGCTTGTGCTATTATACAGTCATTCCATATCAAATCCGTAAATGATCTTTCTGAAAAGGATATCGATCTAATCGTGGCTCACGTAAATAACCGGATTGCGGGAGGGGGAACAACCCCTTATGTTCAACCGATTAAATCCGGAAGAAATAACCTGTTACGTTTTGCGGCCATTTTAATTATAGCTCTTGCAATTGGCCTTATGGCTGTCAATGTCAGCAAAAAACGGCAAGCCGATAATCAAGTAAATTTGCAAACCAGCAGCCATGTGATTAATAAAAGCGGGGTGCCGATGCTGGTAAAGCTGCCGGATAACAGCTCTGTGATACTTCAACCCGGTGCTCAAATAAATTATCCGAATATTTTCAGCAACAACAAACGTGAGGTAAACCTCAAGGGCGACGCGCTTTTTGAGGTCAGTAAAAATCCGGCAAAACCATTCTATGTGTATTCAGGTGAACTGACTATACGGGTTGTGGGTACCTGTTTTAAGGTTAAGGCCAATGATAGTGATGGGCAATATAGCGTTTTAGTCAGTACGGGCAGGGTAGAGGTATCGGCCCATAACCTTAAAAGCACTGGATCAAAAAACAAGCCTTCGATAGTTTTAACCGCTAACCAACAAGCGGTTTTATATCGTAAAGGTCTAAAGCTGGAGAAAATGGTTTTAAAAAAGCCCATGCTGTTATCAAAAGAATCCGCCAATATTCACTTCAATTTTTCCGCAACCCCATTTTCAAAAGTGGTAACAACTATGGAGGAGGCTTATGGGGTACATATCACCTATGATGAAAAAGTAATGGGCAATTGCCAGCTTACAGCATCCCTAACGGATCAATCTTTAGATGAGCGGTTAAAACTGATCTGCAAGGCTGTTGAAGCTGAGTACAAGATAATTGACGGACAAATTATAATAACCGGTCATGGCTGTGATAATCAACTGATTTTAAACAATTAATCCCCCCTGAAGATATGTGAGAATAAATATAAAAAGTATTTGAAAAAAATCACCGGCAGTGCTGACACACCGCCGATGAGGTCGGTCTCTTCCTGTCATCTGCGACTAACAAATTGAACAGGAAGGTTTTCGTCGAATTTTTATAAAATCCAATTAACCAAACCAAATTTATGAAAAAAAAACGTTCATTAACTGCTATTATGCGTGTAACGGTTATCAACATTGCTTTATGCCTAACCTTAGTCAGCGGGGCTATTGCGAGTAGTAGTAAGGCCCAGGTCCTTGATAAAAAAATAAGCCTTGAAGCAAAGGATGAGGAAATGCGCAAAGTGTTAGTTTCAATTGAAAAAGAAGCCAACATTACGTTTATATACAGTCCGGTGCTGGTACAAACCAACAATAAAGTAACAGTGAAATTCAAAAACGAATCCCTGTTAAACATCCTTTCGATGCTGCTAAAGCCACAAAATATCAAATATGAAGTGTCGGGTAATGTAATCGTGCTTAACAGGATGCTGGCGGCTGGTGACGAGCCGGAAAATCAAACGATGAGGACACCACAGGAAATTCCTGTCACGGGTATTGTCACCGACGAAACCGGGGCACCCATACTGGGCGTAAGTGTAACTGTTAAGGGGAGCAGTGTTGCGGTAAGTACCGATATCAAAGGAGGCTTTAAAATCAAGGTCCCTGATGGAAGTGCTGTATTGGTATTCAGATCCGTTGGTTATTTAACACAGGAAGTAGTGGTCGGCAATAATACGGTTATTGATGTACAACTTAAAACGGATTCAAAATCACTTAACGAAGTTGTCGTAGTCGGTTACGGATCGCAAAAGAAAAGCACGCTTACCGGGGCTATCACCTCATTGAACGCACGCACCATTAACGCCTTACCTGTTGCCAGTGTTGAACAGGCCCTGCAAGGGCGTGTTGCAGGCTTAAATGTAACCAATAACGGCGCACCAGGTACACAGCCTATTGTAACTATCAGGGGTATCAGCTCAATCAATTTTGCATCTGATCCACTGTATGTGATTGATGGTTTCCCTACCGGAAACCTTTCATCTTTCGACTCAAAGGATATTGAATCTGTTGAAGTATTGAAGGATGCAAGTGCTGCTGCTATTTACGGGTCAAGGGCTACCAATGGGGTTATACTGATTACTACAAAGAAAGGTGTCCGCAATGGGAAAGTGCAGGTGAGTCTTGACTCGTACGCGGGTATTCAAAGTCCGTCAAAAACATTAGATCTGCTGAACACAGAACAATACGTTCAGTATGCCACCATGCTTTTAGGGGCCGATAAATTACCGCCGCGTTTATCGCAGGATAATTTTAACAAGCCTATTTACGCAGGAGCAAGCCAAACCTACGCGCAAACGAATACCGACTGGCAGGATGCTTATTTTAAACGCAATGCTTTAATAACATCAAACAATGTGTCCTTAGCTGGTGGTAATGATGTATCACGTTTTTATACTTCTGCAGGATATTTTAAACAGGATGGTATAGCACAAGCCTTGAGTTATGATCGCTATAATTACCGTATCAATTCTGATCATAAAATAAGCAAGGTATTTACTTTTGGTCAAAACCTTTATTCGGCAGTTAGTAATCAACATTATGACGCAACCCAAGGCAACAGGACACAGTTGACCAATGTAGTCAGGATGCTGCCATACATCCCGCTGCATGACCCAACCACAAATGGAGGTTTCCAGGGACCTATCAGCAGCTTTGATGGATCAGACCCTACAAACCCTGTGGAATCAGCCCTGATCGGGTCAAATACCATCAAAACAATTAAAATTCTGGGAACCGCGTTTTTGGATGTCAACTTTACCCCGTGGTTAAAGTTCCGGTCTACTTTTGGTATTGATTACACCAATGGTTATACCCAAAACTATACACCTATTTATAATGATGGGGGCACTTTGAGCGCTACCTCGGCGTCAATTGCCAATCAGCGGGTATCATCAACAACCAAACTCTATACCCAACAGCTTTCTTTTGATAAAAGCTTTGGGGCCCATCACATAGCTGCAACCGCGGTATACGAGCAACAAGGACTTACTTTCACTACCGAAACATCATCCGGTAATCAGGCAACCAACCTGGTTAAAACGCTTAATGGCGCATCAAACATAACAGCCAATAACATTAATGAAAGTAATTTGTTACAATCATTTGTAGGCAGAGTTAATTATGACTTTGCCGGTAAATACCTTTTGAGCGGATCTATTCGTCGTGATGGTTTATCTATCTGGGCACCAGGTCATAAGTATGCCAATTTCCCCTCAGCTTCAATCGGCTGGAAGATTGATCAGGAAGATTTCCTGAAAAATAACCCATCTGTATCCGAATTGAAATTGCGGGCAGGTTATGGTTTAACCGGTATTCCTCCAGGCGGACTTGGTAACTATCCATATCTGTCACCGGTAAACTCAAACCAGGCTTTCTACCCGATAGGAAATATTGCGCCGGGAAGTGCTAACGCTTCGTTTACCAATGGCTTATCAAATCCTAATCTGAGCTGGGAAAAAACCAAGCAACTCAACATTGGTGTAGATCTGGGCTTGTATAACAATACCATAACGGTAGTGGCAGAGTTTTTTAAACGTAAAACCGATAACCTGATCCTTACAGTACCCACTGCACCCAGCCAGGGATTTCAAGGTGTTGGTACGTTAGCTAATATTGGCGCAATGCAAAATACCGGTGGCGAAATACAGTTGGGTTATCATAAAAGGGATGGCGAGTTTAAATGGGATATTACCGGCTTGTTAAGTATTATTCGTAATAAAGTACTCAAGCTTAATACCGCAAATGCATCGATCCCATCTGGCAGCGATGCAGATTTTGGAGGTGGAGATGTGTTTACCAATACCATTGCCGGTAGGCCAGTACAGTCATTTTATGGTTGGATAGCCGATGGGATTTTCAAAAATGCTGCGGAGATTGCCAATAGTCCTACACAGGCTAATGCCGCTCCCGGTGATATCAAATTCAAGGACATCAGCGGCCCGCAAGGTAAACCGGATGGGGTGATCGATTCCTATGATCGTACCTATATCGGCAGTTTCCTGCCTAAGTTCACCTACTCTTTAAACTATACGGCCAATTATAAAAACTTTGACCTGGCTATATTCTTTCAGGGCGTACAGGGCAACAAGATCCTGGATGCCGAGCGCATTATACTGGAAGGCATGCCAAGATTATTCAATGCGGGCACCCAGGTCTTAAATGCCTGGACACCACAAAACCCCAGTAGTACAATGCCCCGTGCCATTGCCGGTGACCCTAACCGTAACGGAAGACTCTCTACCCGGTGGATTGAGGATGGCTCATACCTGAGGCTTAAAAACGTAATGATTGGTTACAGCCTGCCACAATCTGTGCTTAGGTCCTTTGCCAATAATGCCATTAGCCGCCTTAAATTCTATGTGTCTGGCCAGAACCTGCTGACTTTCACAAAGTACAAAGGTTTTGACCCGGAAGTGGGCAATAAAAATCAAAATACCTCAGGTGGTAATTTGACCAACGGTGTCGATTTTGGTCAGTACCCGGTAGCCCGTTCATTTCAATTTGGCATACAGGCCGGTTTTTAACAATTAAGATTTTTAAAGGAAAATATTATGAAAAGCAATAAGACTTTTAAATACCTCATTACTTTAGGGCTTATAATAACAAGCATTTTTTCATGTAAAAAGGATCTGGATATTAGTAATCCAAACGTCGTGACTACAGATAATTACTTCAAGAATTCAAGTGAATTAACAGCAGGCACTTATGCTATTTATTCAACATGGCATGCCATCGGCCTCGTAGCCCGGGAATGGTTTTTTCTGCATGATTTGCGGAGCGATGACGTAGTAAGCGGTGGCAGCCAGTTAGAGGCTCCCCGCAACCAGATACTGATTGGTGTGGTTGATCCCGCTAACCCGGTAATGAATACAGTTTGGAATACCCTTTACACGGTTATTCACCGGGCTAATACGGTTACAGATAATGCGCCAAATGTAACCGACAATACTGCTGTAAGGGATAACCTGGTGGGCGAAGCCAAATTTTTAAGGGGTTGGGCCTATTATGAACTGGCAAGCATGTGGGGTAGTGTGCCTATTTATACAACTACTGCTAAAACCCCAACCGATTATCAGCCTAAATCAAAAGTTGAGGATGTTTTTGCCCAGGCGGTAAAGGATCTGACAGAGGCAGCAGCCGTATTACCGGGTAAATCGGCTACAGACAAGGGCCGTGCAACCGCTTCCGCGGCAAATGCTATGCTGGGCCGTGTTTTAATGCAAACCGGCGATTATGCAGGCGCCAAAGCGGCCTTACTAAAAATACCAACTTCAGGTGCCGATGGTTATTCACTTACCCCAAGGTTTCTTGATAATTTTGAAGAGGAAACAGAATTTAACAATGAATCGATCTTCGAAATGATCTATTCGGATAAAGGCGATAATGGTTTTAACTGGGGGAGTGCTGTTGGAGACGGCGCTTCTGCTGCCCAGACCACCGTACGGAATCAGGAATATAACCCAATAGGCTGGCGTAACCTCATTCCATCAAACAAAATACTTAACGAATTTGAAAACACGGCAACGGGCGCTGCTAAAACAGATCCTCGATATGCCTACAGTTTTTACCAAACAGGTGATACGTTTAACAACGGTGCCTCCACATTAGTTGATGCCGATCAAAATGGGAACTCATCTGTTGTGAATGGCAAAACTATTAAGGTTGGCTTCAGAAAGTTTCAGCTCATTTATAAAGAAGACAAGGCTACCGCGTCCTATCACCCGGGCAGCAACAACCAAAGGATTATAAGGTATGCAGAAGTACTTTTGAATCTTGCTGAGTGCGAAAATGAACTGGGTAACACCAGTGCTGCGGTTGCGTATTTGAACCAGGTACGGGCAAGGCCAAGTGTCGCTATGCCACCTTATCCAACATCACAATTCCCGGTAGGATCAAAGGCCGATGTCGTTAAAGCCATTATGCACGAAAAAACAGCGGAAATGACGAATGAAGAAGTGAGGAACATTGATATTTTAAGATGGAGAAGGAAAAGCTATTTTACTACCGAACCCTTATCATATTACACTCCTGCAAAAGAATTTTTACCTATACCGCAATCTGAAATTGATAACAACCCTAAACTTTAATACGATAACGATACCGATAAAAGATGAGATGTCCTTTGTCGGTATCGTTTTTACGACGGGCGGAAAGCCTGTCCTGGTATTTTTACGGTTTGATCGGGTATATGATAGGCAGCGGAAAGGGCCTTAAAGTAGTTTTGCTTATTATTTAATGGTCAGTATCCGGCAGCTGTTTGATTTCTATATTCCTGAAATCGACAGGTTGCCCCTCGCTTTGCAGGGCGATAAATCCGTTGCTTAATGATTTTCCGTCTTGTTTGTATTTCGGGTCATAACCATGTGCTACGCCGCCGCCAATAGTGGGCCTGGAATATTGCAGCACAGTATCGCCGTTGATGATATGTGTAATTAGTTTATTGCCCTGAACGATCAGTTCCCCCTTTACCCACTGCTCACCGTCATAGGTTTTTGAAGTGGAATTGATACAGTGGTCAGGTGAAACTTTTCCTTTATAGACGACGTCGGTGCCGGGTGAGCACATATTCCCTGTTGGCCTTGATTTCCCGTCACCAAGACCGCCTAATAATTGCATTTCTATCGATATGGGCCAGTCCTGATCCTTGAGCATTGTCCTGGGATCCTGTGAATGAAACATAACGCCACTGTTAAGGAGCGTATAATCCGGCGCACCTTTTTGCTGTTTACCAACAAAGCGATACTCAAAGCGCAGGTGATAATAAGAAAACGGCGTTTTGTAATACAGGTGACCAAACTGATCGTTGAAATCGCCGTACTGGTCATAGCTGATCCTGATCATGCCGTTTTCCACCCGAAAGGTATTTCCGAAATTTTCGCCGACAAGGTGGTGATTGATCTTGACAAACCAATCGGTTATGTCTTTGCCGTTAAACAGTTTCTTCCAGCCTTTGTCGGCATTGGCCAGTTTTTTTGCACCGGTACAGCCCAATAGGAGGAAGCAGAAAAACATAAAAAGATAGGATGTTTTTTTCATAAGTGATAAAGTGTTGTGCATTGGTTTCTATAATCAAAAATAGTATAATTCAGTCCGGAGATTTAGTTATTTGCTTTTAACCATAAAATGGTATTTACCTGATGCCAGTTTATATACCAATTGGTTATTTTCTGATCTGGAAAATTTAACCCCTGCAGATTTTGATACAGGCCTGTTATGCTCAAAGATCTGTTTGGGATTCGACGCCGGAAGATAGAGCAAAGCATGGGTATTTTCAGGGACAACTACATTTAGTTCTAGGTGACCGGCAATCCTCCTCCAGGCTATGTTGATATCTCCGCTTATGGAAGCAAAACTGCCTTTAACCCAGGTTAAATCATTCAGGAAGTCAGGCCTGATGACAAACTTACAGAAACCGGGACCGTCTTCTGCCGGACTGATCCCTACCAGGTTGTTGAATAACCATTCATTGATCTGGCCCGACATAAAATGATTTTGTGAGCCGAAATTACCCACGCCCGCATCCCATTTTTCGGTAAGACTGGTAGCACCCATTTTAATCTGGTAACCGTATCCCGGTCTGTCGTCCTGATTGTTCATGGCATAAACAATATCTGAGCGACCGTTATCAGCCAATGCCCTAAGCAGGAAACGGTAAGCAACTTCGCCTGTTGTAAAACTATTCTGATGGTCGTGAATATCAGCAACCAGCTTATTTAACAGGGTGGGGCGATTCTTTTCTTCAACAAAATTAAAGAAAAGAGCCATGGCGCTGGTGGCTTGTGAACCGGTAGAATAAGTGCCGGTTGCTGGTTTATAGAATTCCTTATTAAAAGCTGTGCGGATCTGTTCTGATGAATTTTTAAACATTTCAGCATCAGTAGCTTTATGCAATTTTTTAGCGATCTGATACATGATCCAGTTGTCGTAGTAATATATGGCCGTCCCGGTATAGGATACGGGTGTGAGTTGCGAACCCCAGGGTTCTTTCGGGCCAATATCATACCAGTCACCTAAGCCCGTATGTATGATATTATTGACTGATTCTTTGGATAAAAACTCAACATATTTCTTCATCCGGTCATAATAACGCTCCAAAAGAGAAACATCACCCGAAAACAGGTATTGTTGCCAGGGTACAATAATAAAGGAGCTTCCCCATTCCGGTGAGTTTCGCATGCCGTTACTTAAATCGGGAGAACCGGCTATAAAATACTCAGGAGCAATATTGGGGACAAACCCATTAGCCAACTGCGCATCGGCCATATCATTCATTGTTTTTCTGAATAATAGGGCCATATCAAAATTATATCTTAATGACGGGCCATTGAGATGATTCTGTTCCAGCCAGCCCATTTTCTCGCGCTGCGGGCAATCGGTCATTAAACTCATCATATTGCTGCGCTGTGCCCAGCGTACCAGTCTGTAAATTTTATTGAACAACGGGTTGGCGCATTCAAAATTACCAACCGGTGCCGAAGATGAGTGTACGATTACATCAGATAACTGAATAACTTTTGGCAAAGGTTCACCTTTTTCCGTTGTGTATAACTCCACCTGTAGGTAACGGGCTCCCTGATAAAAATATTTCGGAAAATAATGTTCATTTCCGGTTCCGGCCAGTGTATATTCCCACCAGGCGGGCCTCACGCCGTCCTGTGTCGCGGAGCGCCTGTCAACCAGCCCATCTACCCCCAATAACTCAGATGGTATCATGCGGACCCGGGATCCTTTTGGCCCGGTAACCCGGAGCCCCGGCATCATGGAGGCATTCTGTCCGAAATCATAGATCCAGACATGATCGTTGATCTTGTTTATTTTAACCGGGGCAATGGTATCAATAGCTTTTACAGGAGGGGCGGCTGCCGAAAGATTTTTTAAAATACCGCCAGGGCCTGAAGTTTCCAAAGCTGGCACCCAGTGTTTACCTGCAATAAAGCCCGCTTTATTCCATCCGGCAGGTTCAAGATTCGCATTAAAGTCTTCACCACCGTATAAATTGGAGTAAGTTATAGGCCCGGGCGATGCTTTCCAGCTTTTATCTGTTATTACCGTTTGCTCAGAACCATCGGCATATTCCAGTTGTAGCTGTGCAATGGCTTTGGCGGGGCCAAAAGTTGTCAGGAACTTTACATACCTTGTTGTATCGGGTTGTATATTATAAACGCTGTTACCTAATAGGATCCCAATGGCGTTAACTCCATTTTTTAATTGCGGGGTAACATCATACGTATCATACAAAACTGTTTTACGGTAATCTGTCCATCCGGGTGTAAGCAGGTAATCGCCAATTTTATGCCCGTTAATGGTAAGCTCATATGCTGAAAGGCCACTGATATGGATGGTTGCCCGGACAAGAGCGGGTTTCACCCGGAAATCTTTCCGCAAAAGCATGGAGGAGTAATTCGGGAAATTCTGATAATCGCTTACCCGGTCTGTAAGGTTTATTTTAGAAAATCCATTACTATCATCATTATCTGAGGCATCAACGGGTTTACCGGCAGCCATGTTTTTTCCGCCTGAAATTACTTCGATCTGCCGTAACGCAAAGGAATAGCCGGTGTCCTTTTTTGCAAGCCGGGTTGCGGTAACGCGGACATATCTGCCTACGGATCCATTTGCAGGCAGGTGAACGGCTGAAAAGCGGGGATTTTTAAAATCCTCCTTTGTAAAATCAACAATAGTGGTTGCTGTTTTAAAAGACGGATCGTCAGAAGCTGATACCTTATACCTTACCGGGAAGGCATAACCTGCCTGATCTGCGTAGAACATGGGATACAGCGTTATTTCAGAAAAAGATGAGGACTTACCCAGATCAACCTGAACCCATTTGGCTGCATCTGCTGATTGGGTATCGGCGGATTTAAAACCCACCGGACTCAATGCATATTTTTCTGCTCCGGGGGCACTTATCCAACTGGCTTTCCAATCCTTCATATTCAGGATACCCATAGTCCAACTAGCAGTTGGGCTCCAGGACGATTGATGGCCAGCCTGATCCCAGATCCTTACCTTCCACCAGCATTTCTGCCCGGATATTAAACTTTCCCCTTTATAGGTAATGTAAGCCATTTGATCGCTCATCACCTTTTTTGAATCCCACAGATCTCCTCCATTTTTGAAATCCGGCGTGCTGGATACCCATATTTGATAGGCCGATTGCGTGACATCTCTGGCACCGGAGCTTTTGGCATGCAAGGTATAACTCAAACCGGGTTGCGGCACATCAACCCCGACCGGGTTTTTCAAAAGTTCGCATCTCGGGTTTTCGGGTGTAACCGGGGTTGGTTGCAATGCATGTAAGTCGTTGTTAACAAAGAGCAAAAGACAAAAAATGATCAAAAACTTATTCATGTCAGAGATTACAGGATTTTCAATGATTCTTGTAAGCGTAACCATAGTCTGCTTGTCATTGAAATATTTCCCCTGACATTTTTGTTACAAGGGAGTAATTTATGCAGCTTCTGGAATTTTCGCGTATAGACGGTTTCCAAACTTAAATCAATCTGATGAAATTACTGTCCTCCTCTGTCTATCTGTTTGCTTTAAATGATAATAAAAAGCTTTTTACGAGACTCATTTTATAGCTGATTGGTGCCGGTTTTAATATTCAAATAAATACGGGCGTATTATTGTGTATTTATTGCCCGAACTCCTGAACCCAAAGCGTATTATACCGCGCGACTCCCAAGTCTGTATATAAACTATCCATCATAGCTTTACAATGGTCCGCGCTTTTTTTCCAGGCGTCCATTACCTGCTGAACAGTATTATAACCGCTGCCAATATTTTCACCAATATACATGCCTATATAACCGGCCTCCTGGGCTCTTTGTATCGGCGATGAGCCATTGGGGGCTATATGATCAAAGTAGTGATTAACCGCCATATCCTTTGCATGCTCCGCAGCGGCGACCTCTAGCTTGTCGTTCCATTTAACAACCGGCACTGGGGGCATATAGGTAGTGCCGCAGGTGCAGCCGGTGGTCCTTAAGCTATTAACAGCGGAAAGCATTTCCTGGTGTACATTCTCCACGGGAACCTGATCTTTTCTGCAGCTGTAAAATAAAAAACACAGCAGCACGCTAAACGTGATGATCTTTTTCATAAAAATTGATAATTAGGTTGCTCCGTATTGCTATTAAACCGGATTGAAAAAGTAAAAATTATTTTTCAATATAATTGTATTTAATACACATAAAAATATATTTATATTTATAAAAAGCATGGGCGTCCTGCCCGGTAAACCTAACTATGAGTGATCAAATTAATGTAAATATCCCCTTATGGGATAATCCTTTATTGGAAATACCTTGTAGAGCACCAAAACCGTTATTGCATATTATTGAGGATAACTATGATATGCGGATGGTTATAAAAAATGAATTTAAAGATGATTACCGAATCATAGACTCGGAAGATGGCTTGACGGGATTTGAGAAGACCGTTACAACTATACCCGATATTATTATAAGCGACATACAAATGCCGGGGATTAACGGCATAAAGTTATGTAAGCTATTAAAAGAAGACGAGCGTACCGCCCTTATACCGGTAGTACTGATCACGGGCTATGATGATGAACAGGATTTGCTGAGTAGCTTAAAAAGTGGTGCCGATGATTATGTAACCAAACCGCTTAGCTTTACTATTTTAAAAGCACGGATAGATAACTTGATTAAAACAAGACAGCTTTGGTTGAATAAATTTTTAAGTGAATCATACCACACACCGGTCAAACCCATATCTGCCAGCAGTGGAGACATGCTTCTAAAAAAGGTTTACGAGATTATCAATCTCAATATAGGCAACCCCGCTTTTGAAGCCACTGACTTTGCCCAGGCCATTGGTATGAGCAGAGCCCAAACTTACCGTAAAATAAAAGCGATAACAGGTTTTTCGGTTAAGGAGTTTATTCAGATTACCCGGCTAAAAAAAGCGGCAGAACTATTGATGAACAGTGAGTACAATGTTTCGGAGGTCGCCTATGAGGTAGGTTTTAGTTCAGGGGCTTATTTCTCATCTTCCTTTAGCCGTTACTTTAAAACCACACCAACCAAGTATATCCTTTTAAATAAAGGAAAATAAACGATCATTCATTATACCGGGAAAGGCGTAAATATGCAATTTATCTCATTTCAGAAAACTGGGATAATGGAATTACTTCATTACCATTGCAGCAAATATCAAAACAAAGCCACGAAGTGTTCGCCGCCGGGACCCCGCTAAACTTCTATCATTGCTTTTATCACGCCATTTGCCGGATCGAGCCAGCTTTCAAACTCATCCGTAACTTTATCAAATGGTACACGATGTGTAATGTAATTAGCCGGTTGCACCAAGCCTTTTTTCATGGAGGAAATAACATGCTCAAAATCTGCCCGCGTAGCGTTGCGGCTGCTCATTAAAGTAGCCTCGCGTTTATGCAACTCGGGGTGACTAACAGAAATATCTCCTTTCTGCAAACCAACCAACACATATCTGGCTCCATGTGCCATATACTGAAATCCGGCATTAATTGCTTTTAAACTGCCTGTGGCATCTATCACCACAGTAGGCATATCACCTTTTGTTAGGCTGGCCAATCGCTCCAGTACATCTTCGGTCGATACGTTAATGATATGATCTACCTTCAGCCTGTCTCTGCAAAATTCAAGTCTTTTGGTGTTGAGGTCCATCGCAATTACTTTAGCCCCTGCAATACGGGCAAATTCCATTATTCCGAGGCCTATGGGGCCGGCTCCTATGACCAATACATATTCACCGGGTTTTACATCCGCCCGCCTGATTCCATGCGCACCGATGGCTAAGGGCTCCACCAGCGCCAGTTCATCATAGCTTAAACCTTCGCCATGTACCAGTGAATAGGTTGGGACGTTCAGATATTCCGCCATGCCACCGTCCACATGAACGCCACAAACATTGATTTGAGCACAACAATTAGGCTTTCCTGATCTGCAGGCAATACAAATACCGCAGTTAAAGTAGGGAATGAATGTAACGGTCTCGCCCTTTTTAAAACCGGGCGCACCATTGGGCTCAACCAACTCACCGGAAAGCTCATGTCCCAGGATGCGGGGATAAGTAAAATAAGGCTGTGTACCTTCAAAGGCATGCAGGTCCGTACCGCAGACACCTATTCTCCTGATCCTGATCTGTGCATAACCCTCTTTTATTTCAGGTCTTTCCTTTTCTTTAAAAACCAATTTGCCTGGTTTTTCACAAACTATGAATTGCATATGATTATAGTTAAAGCTGAAAGATCTGTTCCATAAGCACCCATTTTTCCCCATCTTTTGCCCAGGGCAGGCGTTGTTGAAATTTCGACATCAACTGCTCCCATTCCTGTACTATGGAATTAAGCGCGTCCATTTGTTCTTTTTTTTTAGCTTCATAACGATCGCTTGTTTCCATGATCATAAACAAGCGGTTGCCTGTACGGTAGATCTGCATATCCCGAATTTCGGCATCCAATATGCTTTTGCGTATTTCAGGCCAGCTGTTTTCTGCCTTATGCCAATGTTCATATTCTGCTATCAGCTGCGGGTCATCCTTTAAATCGAGGGCTAAACAGTATCTTTTCATAGTATATTAAATGTTTACAAATAAGCGGCAATATAAGATGCTTCAATTAAGCCGTATTTTTTCATGTCTTTCCAGAACTCAGTGGGGATTCTTAAAGAGGTCAACGCCATATTTTGTGCCACTCTTTCGGCATTGGTAGTACTTAAGGCAATGCTTTTAACGCCCGGGGCGTTTAGCCCGAACGCAACACAGGCATCCGCGGGTTGTATTTTATGTTGGGTACACAGCTGATAAAATAATTCCCGCCAATGATATAAGCTTTTGTCTTTTATAGGATCAGTCAACCGATAATTATAATAAGCTGATCCCGTTAAAAAGCCACCGTTAAAAACAGCGGAGTTGATGATCAGGGTTCCCTGTTTTTCAAGCTCCTGCATAAATTTCACTAATTCCTGTGGATGGCTGTGAATCGTCAGGCTATTGGCTATCATTACCCAATCCAGCATTACATCATCAGTTATTTTTTTGATAGTCCGCCAATCCTTTGATCCCACACCGATGCCTTTCACTTTACCATGCCGCTTTAATTCATTCAGTGCGCAGTAAGCATCCAATATATCCCGGTAACGTTGCGCCCGGTCCGGCTCGTCCTTTGCTGCTGCAAGATACTCGTCGGGGTCATGCACGGATACCAGTTCTGCCCGGTAAGCACCCAGCAACTCATTCCCCTGTTCATAACATTCCAGGATACCTTCATAACTTATCCGCTGAACAGCATCATATTTCAGATCGCGCCACACACCAGGTTCAAAAGTAGGTTCGGGGGTTTTTAAAGCAGTGCGCAGCCAGCCCAGTTTATTACTGATCAGCACATCTGAAGGCTTTACGTTCAGTTGCGTTAAGTACCTTCCCAGCGATTCCAGGGCGAGTCCAGCACCATATTTGCCGGCTGAATCAAATACAGCTGGTTTAGGAGAACACCGGATGCTTTCAGCAACGATAGCCCGCTTAGCCTCATCAGGGAGCGCCACGTATAAATTTCCTAAACCACTGGTTCCAAAAATTATTGGGGGTAAACTGATTTCTCTCATTTGAATGAATTATTGTTAAAGGATAGCGGAAACCGGTAAACTTTCCGGCCTTACTTTTACACGGTAACCTTTTAATCCAAAAAATGCCACCACAGCAAAACAGAGCAAGGGTACTGCATAGCCATATTGAATATTACCCGTCGCATCGCTAATGTAACCAAACACCCTCGGCAAAACGGCACCACCAACAATAGACATAATGATCAGACTACTGCCGAATTCCGTATCTCCCTTTAATTCTTTTATACCCAGCGCGAAAATTGTTGGGAACATGATGGACATAAAAAAGCAGATGCCAATGATGGTATAAATGGTTATCATACCATGTCCCCAAATGGCGACGGTACAAAGTAAGATATTGATACCTGCGTAAATGGCCAGCAAATTGGTAGAACTGTAATAACGCATCAGGAAAGTGCCGATGAATCTGCCGATCAGGAATGCCAGGCCGCATAAACCTACATAGTCGGCTGCCTTTACCTCCGACAGACCGGCTGCCTTTGTCGCATACAGAATAAACAGGCTGAAAACACAAACTTGCGCCCCTACATAAAAAAACTGCGCAGCAACCCCCCAGGCCAAATGACGGTGCTTCAGGGCATGAAAAATATTTTTACTGGCCGCATGCCCTTCATGCTGTTGGATCCTGGGCAGGCGGGTAAAGGCAAACAGGATGGCGATGATGACCAGTACGCTACCCAGTATAAAGTAGGGTACTTTTACGGAAGAGGCCTCGGCGGCAAGGGCTAGTTTGCGGCCTTGCTCCGTCATGACGCTTAATTGTGATGTGGTATAACCTTTGGTTAATATAATACGCCCCCCGATTACGGGCGCCAAGGTTGTGGCCAGCCCGTTAAACGATTGCGCAAAGTTAAGCCTTTGAGTAGAGGTTGCAGGATCGCCCAATGAAGATGCATATGGATTTGCGGCTGTTTCTAAAATAGTTAACCCGCAGGCAATAATAAACAAGGCTACCAGGAAGAACGCGTACTGCTGGGTATTGGCTGCCGGTATAAATAAATAGGAACCAAACGCAAAAATAAGCAGGCCAGTTATAATGCCTGTTTTATAACCATATTTTTTCATAATAAAGCCCGCCGGTAAAGCCATCAGAAAATACGCTATAAATACAGCAGAATCTACCAGTGTCGCCTCAACAGTGGTAAGCGTAAATGATTTCTTGAGGTGCGGTATCAATATGGGGTCAAGGTTATGAGCAAAACCCCATAGAAAGAATAAACTGGTAATCAATATAAAGGGGAAAAGGCTTGTATTCTTTGTCATGTCGGATAATTTATTTCTTTTACTGATGAAGGGCTATATTTAATTAGCGGCAGTAATTTTTGCGACCCATCCACCCGCCGTATCCAAATGGATATTGATAACTGAACTTGCCGAAACCGGCCGTTTAGACCGGGTTAAACTTTGAGGTGCGGACATCACATCAGCCCAGGACGATAGGGTATATTTACCCGGCGGTAAAAAATCCATTTTCAATGGCAATGTCCTTTCGGAATCGTTGGTCATCGCGCCGATATACCAGTCCTTCCCGCTTCTTTTGGCCATAATGATATATTCGCCCGGGTACCCACCCAGCACTCTGGTATCGTCCCAAACGGTAGGCATATTACTTAGAAAATCAGCCCCGGGCTTCCCTAAAATATGCTCCGGTGCATCGCAGTAAACTGTAAAGGGGCTTTCGTAAATCACAAATTTTGCCAGTTCAGCACAGCGGCTGTTCATTACCTGGGTAGGGCTGCCTTTTCTGAACTCAGACTTCTTCACATTTAAAAATCCACCAGGAGTATAATCCATTTGTCCGGCCAGCATACGGGTGAATGGCAGGGTGGTATTGTGCCCTGCAGTTATCTGAGTTGAAAACTTGGAATATTCTTCGCCTAAAACCCCTTCCCGTGTAATCATGTTAGGATAGGTACGGATAATGCCATCCGGTTTAAAAGCACCATGAAAATCAACCATCAAATGGTATTTTGCGGCTGTTTTGATAATACGACGGTACCAGTTTACCATTTGCTGATCGTCGCGGTCCATAAAATCAATTTTAATCCCCGCAATACCCCATTGCTCATAAATTGGAAAAGCCTTTTCAAAATTATCATTCCGGTTAACATCAGTACTGTACAACCAAAGCCAGCATTTAACCTTTTTGGCTTTAGCGTATGCTAAGATCTCCGGCATATTCAATTGTGGAGCAGGTTTGGTAATATCAGCTTCGGGTTTGTTAAATGGCCCGTACCATTGCCAGTCTATAAGCATATAAGGCCAGTGCTGTGCCGATGCCAGGTCTATGTATTTTTTGATAGTTGGCATGTCCATCTTTACGTCACCGCTCCACCAGTTATCCCAGGCACTCATACCAGGTTTAACCCAGCTGGCATCTTTTATGGCACAGGGAGGATTCAGATTCTGTATCAGCTCCGATTCAATTAATTTGCCCGGCGAATCGGCGAGCATGACCACCCGCCAGGGTGTAAGGAGATCGTTGGTGAACCGGGCCTTAACACCGCTCTCATTTTCACCGGGCAATGGGGATAACTTGGTGATTAGGTCAATTTTACCAATGGCATTGGTATCTGTTTTTAACGATCCTATATAAAACCCTGGATAATTATCAATGTTTGCTTCCGTAATAGCTGCGTAATGACGCTTGTCTAATTCTACCAGGAAGGGTAAGCCGGCAATCGTTTTTGCCGTAATGTGGTTAAGGGTTCGCGGCCAAAACTCGGTTTCCTGTGAGGAAGTATAGCTGCCATAATCTGCCACCCAGGCCTTTGCATCTGCCGGTAAATTAAAACTGGTGAGTTCCCTTGTAATCTGGCGGTCACCGATTTTATCCGCCCCGAATAACTCATAACGAAAAGCTACGCCTTCATCATAAGCCCTGAAATAGACATTCATCCGGCGCATCTGCCCGGATTTCTCAACCAGTGACAACACCAGTTCATTGTAACGATCAGCTATGATGCCGTGCTTTGTTTTTACTACCGGTATCCAGCTTTGGTTAACGGAATGCTCCACATGACCGGTCACACTCATATCCGTGCCAATAGCCGGTTCATCTTTAAACTCGAAACCAAGAGATGAAGGATGGATGATTGTTAAACCGTTACTGGAAACCGTATACTGTAACCGGTTTTTGTTGTTTATCTCTACAACAGTTTTTTTATCCGGCGATACCAGCTTAAAAGTTTGTGCAAAAGAAGGAACTGTCAAGGAAACGACAGTAATCAGGGCATAATAAAATTTCAGGTTCATCATATGATTAAATAGCCCCTTCAATTTTTAAAACGAATGCATCTTTACCCGGAGCCTGTTCCGGCAACTTCACTTTCAGGCCCTCGGCTGTTTGCTGAAAACCCAGTTTATCATTGCCAAGCAGGCTTACGCTGGTCACATTACCAGTTTCATTGCCTTTGGCTAATTTTTTAACAAGGGCTTCATTGCCGGTGGGCCAACCCAGCATAGTGGCATAAAGGGTTTTACCTTTTACAGTAAATCGGATATCCTGGGCTCCAAATGGCTTGCCCTTGCCTTCGTTAAAGCCCTGCGCGTTGATAGGGGCGGCCGATTCTATGGCCGGACCTTCACCAAAAACCTTCCAGGGACGGGTGCCGTAAATTGCCTCGCCGTTCACCTGCATCCAGGCTCCGATGTTTTCAACTACGGCGCGTTCTTCGCTGTCAATTGTACCATCACCACGTACCGGGATGTTCAACAGCAGGTTGCCATTTTTACTTACGATATCAACCAGGCTATGCACGACTGTTCTGGCGCTTTTGTAGCCTTTACCATCAAATATACGGCGATTATAATGCCAGTCGCCAATACAGGTATCCGTTTGCCACGGTAAAGGTTCAATCTGGTTGCTTTGCCCGCGTTCTATATCCCATATCATGCATTTGCGCTGCTGCTCATTCAATACTTTACCAAACAGTGCTGCTTGTAGCTTACCATGTTTCTTAACACTGGTATTGTACATATGCGCCGCTATTTTTAAGCCGGCATCGCTTACAGGCCAAAGAGGTAGCACATTGTCATCAAAATAAATGAGTTCGGGGCCATACTTATCTATCAGTTCAATGGTTCGGTTTAAAAATTTATCGCAATACGCTTTGCTGGGTACGCTGGCACCATTACCCCAGGCCCAGTGGCGGCCCATGCTGTCGTCATCAAGGCTATCCTGACTTAAGGGATGGTTTTGTGCATACAGTTCTTGAGGATCATAGCCATTCCACCATTTGCCGGCGCCATCCGCTTTGGTAAGCTTACCATCGTAGGGGATGCCTGCATAGGGGCCGGTTTTATCCGCGCGTTGGGCTACCTCCATCCAGGTCCATGGGTGAGATGCATGTACCGTTACGCCAAAAGGCAAACCGTGTTGTTTGGCGGCTTTTGCCCAGCCACCAACCAGGTCTTTTTTTGGGCCCAGTTTAGTAGAGTTCCAGCTTTGATAGCTGCTGTTGTAGAGATCGAAGTTATCATGATGATTGGCCAGGGCCATAAAATATTTAGCACCGGCACGTTTATATAAGCCCAACAATTCATTGGGATCCCAGTTCTCGGCTTTCCATTCATTAATCACGTCCTTGAATCCGAATTTTGAAGGATGTCCATACTTTTGAACGTGGTATTTATAGTGGTCGCTGCCTTCCTGGTACATACCGCGGGCATACCAGTCACCGTGTTCTGGCTGACACTGTGGTCCCCAGTGTGCCCACATACCAAATTTGGCATCACGGAACCATTCCGGAACCTGATACTGACTCAATGAATCCCATGTCGGCTGAAACGGGCCGGAAGCAATACCTGTGTTTGAATGAGGGTGTAACAGGCTGCTGCTATAAAGTTTCGACAGATATAAGGAGGACAATCCTGTAGCCAAACCTTTGATGAGTGTTCTTCTTTTCATGAATTAGATTTTGATGTTTTTATACATTGGTTAGGTAAGACCCATTGAACGGCTTTGTAACCCGGGGGGCACCAAGCAAAAATTCTTTTAGGTCACAATCCATAATTGGTTTTCGCAATGATTACAATTGCTTTCTATAATCGATCAACCAAATTTCATGGAAATAATAGCTAAATAATTGACCTAATAGGACTTTTATTTATACAAATCCGACTTTTTATTTAATATTGTTCTGCCGTCCGGAAGATATTCTTCCGGACGGCACCATGAGAAGTGCATAGAAAGATATTCCTGTACATAAAACAATAAGCTCATAATAGCTTAATCCTGCACATTATGATCAAAAGAGCACTAAAGCATACATTTACGTTATTGAATGTAGACCATGTAAATCTTGGCCCTAAATGGAATTATAAAAATGTGATCAGCCCTTACTTCAGATTGTACTACATTGATGCGGGTGAAGGGGAAATATCGGATATTTCAACTATCCTCAAACTGGAGCCTGGGTTTTTATATATCATACCAAGTTTCACCTTATGCAACCTTACTTGTCAGGATCATCTCAGTCAATATTTCATCCAGTTTTTTGAGGAATCATCTGATGGTATCTCCCTGTTTGCCTATAACCGGTCGATTTTTAAAGTAAAAGCAACAGCAATGGATGTCATGAGTTTTGCCCGTTTACTGGAAATAAACCCCGGCAGGGGTATCAACCGTTCCGACAATCCGAGGATCTATGAAAAAAGCATCTTTTATAAGGAATACCAGGAGCTCAATAACCGGCAGAGCATGGGGACATTTATAGAAACACATGGCATTTTGCTGCAATTGGTCTCGCGCTTTTTGACACCGGAGATATTTCAACACAGGGAAATGGGCCAGATTCCGGTTAAAATCCTGAATGCGATCAGTTACATCCAACTAAATCTACATCAGGACTTATCGGTATCTTACCTGGCAGAAAGGGCAAACCAGCATACCGATTATTTTTCGCGATTGTTTCAACAATACACGGGCGAAAGGCCCATCAAATACATTCATGAAAAAAGGATCGAACGCGCCCAATACCTGATGGTGACAACAGGGATGACTTACGCGGAAATCGCGACACAAACCGGCTTTGAGAATATATTCTACTTTTCTAAAATCTTTAAAAAGATCACTGGTATGTCTCCAGGTCACTATAAAAAGCAGCTTGATCTGGTTGATTTTTAAGTTAACTCCGATAAAAATGGCAAAATCAGCTTAATCAATTCGTCGGGAGTTTATAAGAACCGGCCCCAGAGATAAACTCTATGATGGAAAATATCTTACTCAACCGTTATTTGTTTTTCAGCCTCACTATTGTAAACGAATAAGGTTCAACCGCTAGCTTCAGGGTATTGCCTGAAATAGCAACAGTACCTTCAACAGGGCTAACTGTCATTGGCGCTGTTAATAAATTCTCCGCATCCTTATTTTCCGCTTTCAGCGTAGTAAGGAAGGCCTGTTTTTGGTAGCCTTTTGAACCGGTAATTTTGAAGCTTACATTTTGCGCCGACGTGCTTGTGTTCACAAATTTGATCACCAGTTCGTTGGTGTTCTTATCTAAACAGGCGGTTGCATAGCTATCATTTTGTCCGGCTACAGCTTCGTTATTTAAAGTAAGCGGGACTACATCTGTGCCTTTATTGAGGGAGAATAATTGCTGTACATAATAGTTTGGCGTGGCATAGCTTTTCAGGTTATCAAACCAGATAAGGTTCGGGGTCCATTGCCAGCCCTCTACGTGGGCAAACAGGGGAGCGTAGGACGCCATGTTCACTACATCTGCATTCCGTTCCAAACCGGTCATGAAGGCCGCTTCAGAAAGCGCGCATTCCCAATTGTTCTTGTTTTGTGGACTTACGGTAGCAACGCTTTGTGCGGCATATTCGCCTGCGAAGATCTTAGGTCCCTTACGATCATAGTTATCATAACGGCGGGCATTATCTCTGAACCATTTTGGAGGCGCGTAATAATGCTCGTCTAAAATATCGGCGCCTAAACTGCGGAATGTTGTATTTAACAGATCAAACTCCTTGCCTGCAGGTGCAGGCCCTAAAGCAGATATGATCTTTATATCAGGGTATTTGCTCTTGATGGCTTTAGTGAAAATCTTCCATCGGTCGATATATTGCGGTCCCCATTGCTCATTACCTACACCTATCATTTTTAAATTGAACGGAGCCGGGTGACCAAGGTCGGTACGCAGCTTGCCCCATTTGGTACCGACATCGCCATTGGCAAACTCGATCAGGTCAAGCGCATCCTGCACATAAGGATCAAGTTTATCCAAGGGCACCAGTTCACCTGTATTAAACTCACAGGCCATGCCGCAATTCAGGATGGGTAAAGGCGACGCACCAATATCTTCAGCGGTCATGAAGTACTCCATAAAGCCCAGACCAAAAGTTTGATAATAATCAGGCGCCGGGCGGTGCTTAAATTCAGTATTCCAGCGGTTAATGATATTCTCGCGTTTATCAACCGCGCCTATGGTTTTTTTCCATTGATAACGGTTATTGAGGTCACGGCCTTCCACAATACAACCGCCGGGGAAACGTAAAAAGCCGGGTTTAAGATCGGCTAGCTTTTGCACCAGGTCGGCCCGTAAACCACCCGGGCGGTTTTTCCAGGTATGCTCGGGGAATAGGGAAATCATGTCTAAGTCAATGACGCCCTTACCGCTCATCCAAACATATAATTGCGCTTTTTGCGTCGTAGTGTTCGATTTAAATTTTACGCTGTAACGGTTCCATTCCTTATCAGTTGGAGTAAGTTTGGCTTTACCTATAATCGCGTCGTTATCACCATGTAGTTCAATATTCAGTTTTACGTTGGCATCACCTTCTTGTTTAGCTATTACCGAAAAGTTGTATTCTTCACCTTCTTTAACGCCCATTCCACGGAAGCCGTCGTTCGAGAAACCGTAGAAGCCGGCATCGGTTGTGATATAGTTTTTTATGAAATGCGCATTCTCCGGCCGTTCAACAGCACGGTTGATTACCTCCGTGCGCCCATCGCCGCCATCCTTTTTCTGCTCTTTCCAGGCCGTCAGGGGCATGTTGAACTCGAACGAGCGGTTTTTTATCAGTTCGGCGTATACACCGCCATCGGCAGCCAAATTAATATCCTCAAAAAATATCCCATACATGGTAGGCTGAATATGAGCCTTCACCTGATCTACAGCGATGATATAAGGTGTTTGCGCATATGCCACGGTAAACGCACCGGCTGCACACAGCATTAAAAAAGCTCTTTTTAGCATGGCTTGTTTATTTGGAGAATTTATAAATGGTAATCGTATGATAAGTTTGACCGGGTTTTAACACGGTTGAAGCAAATGCAGGCTGATTTGGCGCGTCAGGAAAATGCTGGGTTTCTAGGCAAAACGCTGAACGGTACGGATAAGCTTTGCCGCCTTTACCATCTTTGCTTTCGCCGGTTAAGAAATTACCCGAATAAAATTGCAAGCCGGGTTCTTCGGTATAAACTTCCATGGTGATACCGGTTTGGGTGCTTTTAACGGTTGCAACCGGTGTGGTAAGGTTATGCTTGTTCAGCACAAAGTTATGGTCATAACCTTTGCCGTTTTTCAATTGTTCGTCGGCAGTACCTATATCTTTACCAATAGTTTTTGATGTGGTAAAATCAAACGGGGTACCTTTAACCGGCTGTAACTTACCAGTTGGTATAAGTGTGGTATCTACTGGCAAAAACGCGTCGGCATTTATTTGCACGACGTTGTTGGTAATAGTTGGACTACCCGCACCATTCAGGTTAAAGTATGCGTGATTAGTTAAATTAACGATGGTAGTTTTATCGGTGGTGGCTTTATATTCAATTTTAAGCGAGTTATCATCGCCCAAAGTATAAGATACTGTTGCTGTTAAATTACCTGGATAACCGCCTTCACCATCTTTTGATACATAAGTCAATTCCAGTTGCGAAGCGCTCTGTTGCTTAGCCGAAAATACCTTGCCATAAAAGCCGTTAAAGCCACCGTGCAGGGTATTTACACCATCGTTAATATCCAGCTGGTAAGCTTTACCATCAAGCGTGAATTTACCTTTGGCTATGCGGTTGCCGTAACGGCCAATGATAGCACCGAAATAAGGCTCTTTAGGTTTTTGATAGCTTTTCAGCGAATCGTAACCTAAAATAACATCGGTGGCTTTACCGTCTTTATCGGGCACCAGTAAGCTTACCAGCCTGCCGCCGTAATTGGTAATGGCCACGGTTGTACCGCTGTTGTTTTTCAGGCTGAAGAGTTTTACTTTTTGCCCCTGAATATCGGCTGCAAAACTGGCCGAATCAGGTATTTGCTGTGTATTTGCTGATACCGAATCTTTCGCGGTTGAATTAGTGGCTTTGGGGTTACCGCTACATGCTGCAAAAAGGGCTGTCGAACAGCTTAATATCAATAATAAATTTTTGTTATTCTTCATAATTTCAGGTTGTTAACTTAGCTTTTTACAGCATTGCGTCTTTGAATTGATACTTTTCAGGAAGTAAATAATTTGGTTTAACTGACGGTTTGGTATCAGCGTTGCTAAAGTATAAAATATATTTATAATTGTTAAAAAAACACTTAAAATATTAATTAATAAAAAAGGGCCGCTTCGTGCAAGACTTTCTTATTATAGTGTCGTGTCATTTGTGAATTGACGTTTAGCCAATAATATTTATACAAAAAACATGGTTTACACTTTTATTTGGAAATAAAATTCAAATAATTGATTATCAATAATTTATATGCATGTTAACCATGAAAAGTGTAAACCATGTAAACCCATCTTTTTGTCAAAAATAAAACGGCCAGAATAGCCTGTTTGGAAAGAAAGCGACAGCGGCTAAAAAATCCCATACGGTCGGGCTGTATGAGAGACAGCGCGGTTTTTTGACAATTTCAACATTTGACGCCCTATTTATTCACTTTTGTACCCCTTCATCCAGCTTCCCGCTTTATATTTTTGGCCACCCGATTAATAAACCTGACGGCGTTTAAAAATACAGATCATCGTTTGTTGTTTCCCTATAGGAAACGGGAGCACTGTTATGGAACAATGATCTTTTGATCAGCTGTCATTTTTATTAGTCGGGAACAAAACATTAATAAATTACCAATAAACCTATATTCATGCTGAACAAAAAACAAGGTTTGAAGCATCTTCGCTTCAGGCTAATGATGCTCTTATTTTTATTTTGTATAAGCCAGCCTATTAAGGCATCTGTTCTATCGTACAAAAAAGATGCAAACGGATTGACATTTAAGTTGGATAAAGGCTTAATGTACATAGCCGTTTGCAAGGATGATATTATTGAAGTAAAATACACCATATTTAATGCGTTTGAAACAAAGCCATCATTGGTGGTTGACAACAACTGGCAGGTACGCCCGGCTTACCAGGTAGCCGAAAGCAAGACCGAGGTTATCATCACAACGGCCAGATTAAAGGTGAGGGTAAACAAGGCCACCAATGCTATCACCTATACCGACCTGAAAGGCAATATCATTACCGCCGAAGATAGTGATAACAAAAGAATAAGCCCTGCTACTATTGCGGGGATCAATACATACAATATAAGTACGCAATTTGTATCACCCAAAAATGAGGCTTTGTACGGATTGGGCTGCCACCCGCTTGATTCCCTGTCCATCAATTACAAAGGCCGTAACCAGGAATTGCTGATCAAATATCTTACCGGCGCTATTCCCGTACTGTTATCAACCAAAGGTTACGGTTTGCTTTGGGATAATTACTCGGCATCAAATTTTTACGGTGCCGAAAACGATAACACCAAATTCAAATACGTATCAGAAAGCGGCAGGCAGGTTGATTACTATTTTTTTTACGGTCCCGACTTTGATCATATTATCAATCTGTATCGTACAGCCACTGGTCGTGCGCCTATGTTTGGCAAATGGGCCTTTGGTCTGTTTCAATCGCAGGACAGGTATATGAGTGAAGAGGAGATCATCGGCGTAAAAGATAATTATCGCAATAATCATATTCCGGTTGACGCGATAGTGCAGGATTGGTATTACTGGGATCCATTGCCTATCGGATCGCATGTGATGAAACCGGAGCGTTACCCGCATCCGAAGCAAATGGTAGACGAATTGCATAAAGCAAACATCCATGCCATGATATCGATATGGCCGGTATTTGGCAAAGGTACACCGAACTATGATGCGCTGGAAAAAATGGGCGGCCTGACCGATATTAGCTGGGATAATATCGTTACCCATACTTTTGATATCTATTACGATGCCCACAATCCCAAAGCCCGTGAGCTTTACTGGGATCAGGCCCGCGACAGTTTGATCCGGCGCTATGGATGGGATGCCTGGTGGATAGATCAGTGCGAACCCGATAACGGCGCTTTGCAGGATGCCCGCCGCCAAAGCAATTTTAACATTGGTAAAGGGATTGATTATTTCAACACCTACTCCTTACAGCATACCAAGGGGGTTTATGAAGGCTGGCGCAGGGATATTCCCGGCAAGCGGGCTTTCTTCCTGGTAAGACAGTCATTTGCCGGGGAACAGCGCAATGCATCAACCTTATGGTCCGGTGACATCGAGTGTACTTTTAAAGACTTTAAAAACCAGGTGCCGCAGGGCATAAACGCCTGCGCATCGGGCCTGCCCTACTGGACCTCGGATATCGGCGGTTATCATTTCCATTGGACAGTGCCCGATTGGTCGCAGCCCGATAAGCGGGAGCTGTTTACCCGTTGGTTTCAGTTTGGCGCATTTAGCCCCATCTTCCGCATACATGGTAAAGGCGAACGTGCCCTCTTCAGCAAAAACTGGGATGATAACACTAAAGCTATCCTGCTGAATTTTGATCAGCTGCGCTACCGTTTACTGCCCTACATCTACTCATTGGCGGGTCGTGTAACGACCGATAATTATACCATGATGCGCGCCCTCACTTTCGATTTCAGGAACGATGCCAAAGTTTACGGTATACCTGACCAGTACATGTTCGGTCCGGCCTTTATGGTTAATCCGGTTACGGAGCAATTATATACATCTGCTGGTGCCGATAAAAAAACGAAAACCCGCCATGTGTACCTGCCTGCCACCAGTAAATGGTATGATTTCTGGACCGGCGAGGTATTGGAGGGCGGACAAACCATCAACGCGGCTGCGTCTATAGAGATATTGCCTTTATATGTAAAGGCCGGTTCTATTATACCCATGGGACCTCACGTGGAGTATGCTACCGAGCAACCGAACAGCAATATAGAGCTGCGTATTTATCCCGGTGCTGATGGGGCGTTTAAATTTTATGAGGACGAGAACGATAATTACAATTACGAAAAAGGGCGGTACGCCACTTTTACACTCGTATGGAATGATAAACGGAAAGAATTGAGCATTTCAGCTACCAAAGGAAAATTTCCTGGAATGTTAAAGCGCCGTATTTTCAATATTGTTGTGGTTGATAGTAAACATGGATTGGGTCCATCGGAAGCTGTCAGGTTTGATAAAAGAGTGGTGTACAATGGTAGTCCTGTGGTGGCGAGATTATAGCATGATTATGATGGGTAATGTGAGTATACCTGGCTGGCTTTGATGATGAGGCAGGTAGAGCATCTGTACATTCGGTTACCGGCACGTCCTTGTTTTTTAGTGCCTTTTTACAAGAAACCAATTTTATTTACAATATGAGAACCGTAAACTATTTTTATTGCATCGCAATCATGCTGGTGGTATCGGGATGCCACAAACAGCAAATGGCCAATCCACCCGTTAATCCGCTTGTTAAAACGGGCACCAAAACGTTGACCGCAACCAGTTACCCGAGTTACAACACATCTCCTCTTCCGCCTGATCAGACAGGTATGAGCAGTACGGCGGTTCAGATCGCTTCAAGAATCCAGTTAGGATTTAACATTGGCAATACCATGGAAGCCGTCAATAATGAAAACGGATGGGGAGCCCCTAATATTACCCAGGCATTCATCGACAAGGTAAAACAAAGCGGCTTTACCGCAATACGGATTCCTTGTAATTGGAATTGGTCACATGTACCGGATTCTACAACTTCAAAAATAGACCCCGCCTGGCTTAGCCGTGTGCAGCAGGTGGTGCAATATTGTGTTAACGACGGTTTGTATGTGATATTAAACATACATTGGGACGGCGGATGGTTGGATAACAATATTACAACTGCGGCGCAGGCTGCAGTTAACGCCAAACAAAAGGCGCTTTGGGAGCAAATTGCAACGCAAATGCGTGGTTTTGATGAACACCTACTTTTTGCCAGCGCGAACGAGCCTCCGGCCGCAGATGCCACAGGGATGAGCATTTTGCTTTCTTATCATCAAACTTTTATCAATGCGGTGAGATCAACCGGGGGCCATAACAGTTACAGAACTCTGGTAATACAGGGGCCAAGTACGGACATTGTAAAAACAAACAGTTTGATGAACACCCTTCCTTCAGATCCGGCCTCCAATCGCATGATGGTTGAAGTTCATTACTACACCCCTTATAATTTTTGTTTGATGGACGGCGACGCATCATGGGGCAATATGTTTTATTATTGGGGATCAGGATATCACTCTACCACCGATCCTTCCCGCAATGCAACTTATGGCGAGGAGTCGGACCTCAATGGATATTTCCAATCAATGAAGACGAAGTTTGTTAACCAAGGCATCCCGGTGGTCTTAGGGGAATTTGCCGCGGGGCGCCGATCGTCCCTTACAGGAGATGCTTATAATCTCCATATTGCTTCCAGGGCATATTGGTATAATTATGTTATACACCAAGCATTGTTGAACGGTATGCTGCCGTTTCTTTGGGACACCGGGTCGATCATTGACAGATCGACGTACGCCGTAAAAGATCAACAACAACTGGCTGCAATGGTGCAGGGGGCGCAAAGCAGTACATCTCCGGGAATTCAGGCTGGAAGTGTATATCAGATTGTTAACAGATACAGTTTTAAGGCTCTGGATATTGCCGGCTGGGGAACCGCTAATCAAACATTGGCAGATCAATGGGATTATTCAGCCGGATCAAATCAGCAATTTAAAGTGCAGCCTGCCGGCAGTGGCTACCTGTTAACGCCGATGCATACCTCCGGTAAGTGCCTGGAAATAAATGGCTGGTCTAATGCTAACGGCGGTTTCGCGGATTTATGGGCTTACACCGGTACGGGCGGAAATAACCAAAATTGGTTAATTCAGCCAACTGACAACGGCTACTATAAAATTATCAATGTGAATAGCGGGAAAGCCCTGGAAGTCGCACAATCTTCGCTCGCAAATGGCGGCGCGCTTGATCAATGGGATTACAATGGCGGCAAAAACCAGCAATGGGCGTTTTTGAAATTATAACTTTTAGAACTGCTGCAAAGCAACTTAAATATCTGTTAAAAACCTGATGTCGGCTGGTTTAAAAGACAGGTAAGAGAATAAAACATTTAGTTGAAAAGACAGGTCAATGCGGTCCGGGGTGCGATACGGACGCATTTTTTTAAAAGATCATAATCATAATTGTGATTGAATTCGAAAAAGACAGGTCAATGCGTCCCGAGTGAGATCCGGGGCGCATTTTTTATGATCTATTGCGATCAATAACAGTAATGGATAAGTAGCTTTATTGTTATATATTCATAATCTTATTGTGTCACATTTATATTACCTTAGTGTACTGGTTATATTTTAATTCTGTTGATTCCCGGTTCGTCCAATGTTGAACTCCATGCGCGTAAAATTCTATTATTACCTTCTTGTGCTTACATTGATTGGGGGATGTTTCCCCGCTTTTGGACAAAGCGGCCAGTATCGTTTCTCGCACCTCGATATAAGTGACGGACTATCGCATAACCAGGTCAACAGCATATTAAAAGATTCGGATGGCTTCATGTGGTTTGGTACGGCCTCCGGCCTTAACCGGTTTGACGGCTACACCTTTAAAGTATTTAAGCATGATAGCAATGATAAAAATTCTGTCAGTTATGATGTTATCACAAAGATTTTTGAAGGTCCTGATAAAAAGTTATGGATATCAACGCGCAATGGGTTCTGTTTTTATGATCCTGATAAAGAGCAATTTAATAGCGATATGTCATTGTTGCTGCGACCTTTAAAACTCCCTCTTTATTCGAATGTTACCAAGATTGTGCGGACAGGCGCTGCGGACTTCTGGTTCTTGTATCCGGATTCAGGTATTTACCGGTATAATACGGTAAGCAAGCAGACGAAACGTTATAGTCATGGTATTAATTCCATCCCTTCGTTATATTCAAACGCCATTATAGATATCTCCCTTGATAGTAAACGCAATATATGGATAGTATACAGTGACGGTACAGTGGAGATGGTGGATGTTAAGCTTAATAAAATCAGCTATCAAACCGATATTTTTAAAAAGGCAACCAATAAAAAAGACGGTTATTATTTCTTAACCGTCGACCGGGATAATGATCTGTGGTTTTATGCGCCTTATGGTGATTTGGGTGTGTTTTATTATAAGCCAACAACAGGGATTCTCCGGCATATTGATAAGGAATCAGAAGGGGTGAAATTAAAGGCGAGTATCATCACCAATATCGTCGAGGCCGATGATGGCCGTATATGGATTGCAACCGATCACGGAGGGATCAATGTGCTGGATAAAAAGAAATTTGAAATAACCTACCTGCTGAACCGTGAAGATGATGCCAAATCATTAAGGCAGAATACCGCTACGCTCTATAAGGATAATTTGGGTGTTATTTGGGCTGGCACCTTTAAAAAGGGAATAAGTTATTACCATAAAAACATTATCAGGTTCCCGCTTTACAGGCATTTTGCGTCAGATCCCGCCAGTTTAAGTTTCAATGATGTCAACAAATTTGTCGAAGATAAACTGGGTAATTTATGGATTGGCACCAACGGGGGCGGCCTGATTTATTTTAACCGCAAAACCGGCAAATATACACAGTATAAACATGATCCTGGAAACCCCAATAGCTTGACTAATGACATTATTGTCACTTTATGTATTGATCATGACCAAAAGTTATGGATCGGCACGTATTTTGGCGGGCTGGATTGCTTCAACGGGAAAATATTCACACATTATAAACACGATGATAAATTAACCACCAGTATTGCTGATGACAGGGTATGGAGTATTCTGGAAGATTCCTCACACCGCTTATGGATAGGAACGTTTGAAGGCGGGCTGGAGATTTTCGACCGTTCAAAAAAAATATTTTACCATCCATTTAAGCAATCCGATATCAGGTCCCGGATGGTGTCCTCGATCTTTGAGGATAAGCAAGGCAATATATGGACAGGGGGATACCTGGGCATAGATGTTATATTGAAAAATACCGGACGGGTAATCCATTATATCGCCAATGGAAACAGCGTAAATGGCTTAATCGACAATACCGTAAACAGTATCAACCAGGATAGCCGAGGTTTGATATGGATCGCGACGGCGGGCGGCGTGAATATTCTGAACCCTAAAACAAACACGTTCACCTCACTGACGAAGAAAAACGGGCTCCCCGCTAATGCCGTATCGAATACAGAAGAGGATGACAGGGGAGCGATGTGGTTGAGTACCTCAAACGGGTTAAGCCGCGTCACCTTAGTACCAACAGCAAATACTTTTACCTTTCACTTCGAAGACTTTGACGAAACGGATGGTCTGCAAGGCCGGGAATTTAATATAAATTCCGCTTTGAAAACACATCGTGGGGAGCTGATATTTGGTGGTGGCGATGGCTTTAATATATTTGATCCCGCAAGTATACAACCTGTTACCAATAAATCCAGGTTAGTTTTTACCGATTTTCAATTGTTTAACAAGAGTATATCTGCCAATGAGCTTATCAATGGCCATAGAGTACTGTCAAAAGCGATAGCCGTAACCCGCGATATAACGCTCAATCACAGCGAAAATGTCTTTTCCATAGAATTTGCCGCTCTTGATTTTTTTAACCCGGGCAAAGTTAGGCATCAGTATATGCTGGAGGGTTTTGATAAAGGATGGGTAAATGCAGATAACAGAACGCGGAAAGCCAGCTATACCAACCTGGATCAGGGCGATTATGTTTTTAAGGTGCGGGCCTCTAATGCAGAGGGCGTGTGGAACCCGGATTATATTTCATTAAGAATCAAAATACTGCCGCCATTCTGGGAATCGACCTTCGCCTATGTCATTTACATGGCACTGTTTCTGGGTACGCTTTTGTTTATCCGGCAGAGGGGGATACAAAAAATAAGAAGACAATTCATCGCGGAAAAAGAAAAACGGGAAGCCAGATTAATCATTGAACAGGAGCGCCAAGAGATTAAGCGTATGCAGGAACTCGACCAATTGAAGACTAAATTTTTGACGAATGTTAGTCACGAGTTCAGAACACCGTTGTCATTGATCATAGCGCCTGTTGATAAGATGCTTACGCGCGCTGACCGGGAGCAGGAACAACAGCTGAACATGATCAGAAAAAATGCCAGGCGATTGTTAAACCTGGTCAATCAGCTGCTTGATTTTAGGAAGATGGAAGTTCAGGAGTTGAAACTGCATAGGAAGCCCGGAGATATTGTGAAGTTCATCAGTGAGACAAGCCTGTCATTTACAGATATCGCGGAAGAAAAAGAAATCGGGTTTGTATTTGACACTACGGTTGATTCTATGTTTACCACTTTCGATCATGATAAGATAGAAAGAATATTGTTTAACCTGATATCAAATGCGTTTAAATTTACGCCCACTGGTGGCAAGGTAAGTGTTCTGCTTAATGCGAATGAGGAGGCTGATTGCAAAATTGTTCTTGAAATTAAAGTGATCGACACAGGCATAGGCATTCCCCAGGAAAAGCATAGTAAAATTTTCGAGCGTTTTTTTCAGCATGATATTCCCGATTCGATGATCAACCAGGGCAGTGGCATAGGTCTGGCGATAACCCGGGAGTTTGTGAAGATGCACGAAGGAGAAATTACAGTTGAAAGCGAGCCGGATCACGGCAGTTGCTTTATCATCAGGCTGCCGCTCGTCATTTGTACCCCCCCGGAAACGGACATGTCAGCCGGCGATGAGGCCGATAGTGAAAACCTGAATGATGCCAGCCAAAATGAAATTAAAACGGTAGCCAAACAGCAGCGGGCAAATAAAAAGCCAGTTGTCCTTTTAGTGGAGGATAACGATGACTTTCGTTTTTATTTGAAGGATAATTTAAAGGATATATTTTTTTTAATCGAAGCTTCAAACGGACGGGAAGGATGGCAAAAGGCGCTTTCACTACACCCGGATATTATCGTAAGTGATATCAGTATGCCGGAGATGACCGGAATTGAACTGTGCAAAAAACTAAAGAATGATAAGCGTACCTCACACATCCCTGTTGTGCTGCTAACCGCATTAACGGGTGAGGAAGAGCAGATCAAAGGCCTGGAAATCGGAGCGAATGAATATGTGACCAAACCTTTTAATTTTGAAATACTGCTTTCAAAGATCAAAAACATCCTTATACTCCGGGAAACCTACAAACGGACCTACAAAAAGCAAATCGATGTCCAATTACAGGAAATACTTATAGAAAATGAAGACGAGAAATTGTTAAGGAACATCGTTGAATATATAGAAATGAATATCTCTAATGACAGCCTTTCGGTAGAGGAGTTAAGCCGCAAGATGAATATGAGCCGCGGATCGCTTTACAATAAAATACTGATGCTTACCGGCAAATCACCTTTGGAGTTCATCCGTTCAATACGGTTAAAAAAAGCGGTGTATTTATTGGAAAATAGCCAAATGACCATTAGCCAGATCTGCTATGAGGTGGGTTTCAATACCCCTAAATATTTTACGAAACTGTTCAAGGATGAATACAACATGCTGCCCTCTGCCTACATCACTTCCGTTCGGCAAAACGGATTGTCCGAAGCTGAAAGCGGCAAATAATTTATTGGTCTGCGACCGATTTACCAGTATGTTCCGATTGAAGAAATCTTAATTGGGACCTTATTTATGGCTAACCTAAAGACTCCCTTTTGGTTAAGACATCAAAAAAATACTTAAGTAAGACAGAGGACAATTAACCGATTTCAGATCGACGGCCTTTTCATTTAAATTCCAATGTAAAGAAAACAAGAATAACCAACACTCATTCTGGTTTTTACAAATAGCTGCTCCTTCTTCCGAATCCTGCAGTCGCTAAATCTAATTTAAGCCTGAGTTTTCGTGAATTCTGGAAGTTATAGGTGTTTATTGTATATGTAAATATCTTGTTTTCAGTTGTTTATAATTAATTGAACATTTAGTCTATATTTTTAGTCAACTCTGCCATGTCCTGTAGTTTGAGTTAGTATAGTTTCACTCCTCGGAATAAAGCCTCAAGGCGATGAGTTAACTCACAACACCTTTGAACGATGTTCCACCAATTATCAATAAGCCAATAGTTAATTTTTCGTGACCGAGTAAACAGGCTGATGGCTTGCTTAGCTTTTATGCTGGTAGTTCGAGCGGACTGATGCGCAGAAACTTATCCATGAAGTCGATTCAAACGGTCGTTATTGAGTACTGGTGTGCCTTGGAATTATATAAACCCAAACCCTATTGATATAGATAAGAATTAAAACTATTCATTACTAACCAAAACAACAATGAACCAATTATCAAACCTTAAAATCCCTTTGCAAAATGGATAAAAATTTACAAAAGAGAATGAGATATCACATTTCGTTATTTATTGCAGGCATGTTACTCTGTCTTTCAGGCTACGCCCAAACCGTCAATATCTCCGGAAAGGTAACAAAGGCCGACAATTCCGAACCGATGGTGGGAGTAAACATTAAAGTTAAAGGAACAGAAACCAAAGCTTCGACTGCTATTGATGGTAGTTATGTAGTAATAGCAAAACCGGGCGATATACTTGTCTTTAGCTATTTAGGTTATACATCTCAGGAAATAACCGTTAAACAAAGCAACAAAATTAACGTCAAGCTGAATTCAACATCCAGTAACTTAGAGGAAGTAGTGGTTATTGGTTATGGTAAACCGATCGCAAGAAAAGATGGTACGGGCTCCATAAGTTCCATATCGGGGAACGAATTACGTAAAACCCAACCGACTACTTTTGACCAGGCCCTGCAGGGAAAAGTAGCAGGTGTAGTGGTGCAACAGATATCAGGTCAGCCTGGTGGTGGTGTGTCTATTCAAATACGTGGCGTGTCGTCAATAACCGGCTCTAATTCGCCCCTATATGTAATAGATGGTGTTATTATTCCTCCGGTAAACGATCCTGGCTCAGGTTCCAATCCATTAAGTGGTATCAACCCTACCGACATCGAATCACTCGATGTATTAAAAGATGCATCTGCAACGGCCATATATGGTTCGCAGGCTACCAATGGCGTTATTGTTATTACTACAAAAAGAGGTAAAGTAGGGCCACCGACAGTAAGTTACGATTTTTATACCGGTTATCAGGAAATTCGTTCGAGGCTTCCTACAATGGACTTACAACAGTATGCAACCTTTATGAATGCTCGTGCCCAAGCCTGGGGCTTCGGTGCAAGACCCGAATTAGCCAATCCGCAATATTTAGGTAAGGGGACCGACTGGCAAAATGAATTATTCCGGAAAGCGCCGACGACAAGTCATACACTTTCTGTAAGCGGCGGTGATCCCAGAACCCAGTATTTTTTGTCCGGGTCTTATTTCGACCAGGAAGGTATAGCACTTGGATCTGATTTTAAGAGATACTCAGTACGTTTAAACCTGGACAATAAAACCACTAACTGGTTAAAAATTGGAACCAGCCTTCAGTTTTTTCGTGTTCGTGAGAACACAGCTTCCAGTGATGGCGGTGTAATTGCTTCAGCACTAAGCCTTACACCCGATATTCCGGTAACTAATGCGGATGGTTCGTGGGGTGGTGTTACCACCACAGATGGTTGGGTACCTGGTGTTGCAAACCCTGTAGCGATAGCTTTGATTACAAAAAGCCAATCTGCAAGATATGAAGCGTATACCAACGCTTATGCGGAAATACAGTTTACCAAGGACCTGTCATTCCGGACAGAAGTATCGGGTAACTTCAGGTTTGGTACCCACGATAATTTTAATCCGGTTTATAATTTTGGTAAAACTACCAACGCTATCAACAGTGCCAGCTCCTCTGTGGATCAAGACGTCTACACCGTATGGCGTCAATACGTAACTTATAACCATAGTTTCAAAAAATATAACCTCAATATTTTGGGCGGGCACGAAGCAAATACAAGCTCTTTCGAAAATGTAGGTGCCGGGCGAAAAAATTTCGTTTCCAATAATGTGCAGGCTATTAATGCTGGTGACCCTACTGTTCAAACAAATAGTGGGGATAATGGTCTCGGCAGTGCATCCGAGTCCTATTTTGGCCGTGTTAATTTTTCCTGGAATGATAAATATCTGATCACTGGTAACCTGCGCAACGATGGTTCTTCAAATTTTCCGATTGACCATAATTGGGCTGTTACCTATTCAGGAGCATTTGCATGGAAAATTAATAACGAGGCATTTTTGAAAAATGTAAAGGCTATAGATGAATTGAAACTGAGATTGGGTTATGGGCTTACCAACAATCAGGGTATACCGGGCAACACTTATGCAACTCAACTTAAAACCGTTGCTACAGGGTTATCAGGAACTTCGCAGTATCAAAGCAATTTGGCAAATCCAGACGTAACCTGGGAAAAAACAAATTATTATAATGCTGGACTTGATGCATCTTTTTTTAACGGCCGCATAAACTTTTCATTAGATGTTTATGACCGCGAAACAAACGGACTTTTATTGAAAATTCCACTTCCTCAATATAGCGGTACTACCGCGGGCTACTCGCCTGGGGCCATGACCGCACCTTATGTAAACGTTGGTTCTGTTCGCAATAGGGGGTTTGATTTCCATATCGGCACTACTAATATTACCCGCAAAAACTTTATATGGAAAAGTGATTTTACCTTATCGCGGAATGTGAACAAAGTGCTTAGTTTAGGTGCCGGCGGTGATGACGCCAGCTTAACAGCGAGTGCTCTTGGAGGTGTAGCTGAAAAAACCGTAGTAGGTAAACCTATCGGCGAATTTTACGGCTATATATTCGATGGCATATTTTCAAAACCAAGTGATTTTCAAACCCATGCCCGATCTGCTGATCAAGCCGGAAACCCGTATCCGATTTCTCCCAGTGGCGGTGGTATTTGGTACGGCGACCGTATGTATAAAGACTTGAACGGTGATGGTATTATCGACTCCAAAGACCAGACTTTCCTGGGTTCGCCGATCCCTAAATTCCAATATGGGATCAATAACTCATTTACCTACAAAAATTTTGATCTGAATATCTTCTTCAGTGGCAGTTATGGCAACAAAGTTTTCAATCAATTGCGTGTATCACAAACCAGTTCACAAAATAACACTGCCTATTTTACCGATGTATTAAATTACGCAAAATTGGCTTTGATAAATCCGCAAGGTTCGTCATCCGATGTTAACAATGTGTATGTTACTAACCCTAATACAACCGTTGTCGGTTTAAGAAACGATCAAACCAATTATAATGATCGGCCTTCTAATTTGTGGATCGAAGACGCTTCATTCCTGCGTTGTAAAAATATCACATTAGGTTACCGTTTGCCAGAAAGTGTTTTATCGAAAATATTTGTGCATTCACTCCGAGTATATGCTAATGTATCCAACGTATTTGTAATCACAAAATATAAAGGGATGGATCCTGAAATAGGTGGGTGGAATCCCCTTCAGGTAGGTTGGGATGGGGGGAATTATCCTCTGCCACGCGTATTTACTATTGGTGCAAACCTAACCTTTAGCAAATAAAACAATCACCAATTCTTAAAAGAAAAATCATGAAACCAATTAATAAAATCATAATTATTTTGCTATTTGGAGCGGCGATTGCCGGATGCAAAAAGAGTTTTTTGGATCGTCCGTCCACCTCACAAATTAGTTCGACAAACTTTTACAAAACCCCCGCCGATCTGAGGCTGGCTACGGCAAGCTTGTACGGCGGCGCGTCATGGTGGCAATGGCATAATGGTGCTGTTATACCGTTAGGCGATATATTGAGCGGAACTGCTTATAAAAACTATAACGGCGATTTTGTGCAGCTTTTTACTCGTACAATCACAGCACAAAATGGCGTTTTGCAAAGTGGCTGGGCCGGTTTGTATATTGAGATCGGTCAATGCAATAATGTTATTAATGCCATACAGCAAACAGCATCGGCATCTGTACCTCAGGCAAGCAAAAATGCTGCTCTTGCCGAAGCAAGGTTTTTGCGCGCGGTAGCTTATTACCACCTCGCTGTTTACTGGGGTGCCGTACCTATTATTGAGGATAACACCAAGTTAATAAAGAACCCCCTGCTTTATCGTAACACTATTGCGGATGTATTTAAATTTATTACTATCGATTTAACCTATGCCGCGCAAAATCTTCCTTCAAAAGACGATAAAGGCAGGGTAACCACTTGGTCAGCGCAAGGAATGCTGGCCAAAGCGTATTTAACAATGTCGGGGGTGGGCAGCAAGGCGGAAGGAATACGCAACCAGGCCTTACTGGACAGTGCAAAAAAATATGCAGCCAATGTATGTAAAAACAGTGGATTAGCATTGTTTTCCAGCTATTATGATCTTTTCAAAACGCAAAACAACGATAGTCCCGAATCATTATTTGCCTATCAATGGGCCCCAGGTGTGGGTTACGGAAATGGTAATACCTATTTAACCTATTCACCAAGTAACGATATAAATCCTACAAAAAATGGTGCATGGAATGCTTTATCACCAACCTGGGATTTGTATAAGATGTACTCTGCTAAAGATACCGTACGGCGCAAAGCTACCATTATGCTCACCGGAGATTATTATCCCGAATTGAATGCTGCAGGTGGTGGTTATAAAGCAGGCGGGATATGTATGAAAAAACACATTATTGGCAACGAAATAGATAATAGTTCACCAACAATGGATTATTGGTCATCCATCGAACATGACCCGGTACTTAGATTGGCCGATGTGTATCTGGTATATGCCGAAGCCATTTTGGGTAACAATGGTACTACAAGCGATGGTGACGCGCTATTGTATTTTAACAAAGTGAGAACACGGGCAGGTGTGGATCCTGTAACGGTGTTGGACGGTGCTACACTACGCACTGAAAGAAGAGTTGAATTTGCTTTTGAAGGACAATATTGGGTAGATCTTGTTAGGTATTCTTTTTATAGTCCGATTGCAGCAGTGAAGTTGCTTAATGATCAGGATGCCACTCACAGCCGACAGACGTTTAGTTATGATCCTAAAACGCGCATAGCTACAAGAGATACTACTGCGGCGCCATCTGCGCTACCGGCCACTATCAGTGCATTTACATTACAAATTCCGGCGTCCGAGTTGGGAGCTAACCCCAAATTGGCAGCACCTCCGGTACCTTATTATTAATTAAAAACATTAAAAATATTATTATGAAAAAAAAATCATACTTAAGCTTGTGCGTTTTGCCGCTTTTCTTTGCAATAGTGGCTTTACTCCCTGCTTGTAAGAAGAACAACGACAGCGGCGGCGCCGCCGCTCCTGTTGTTACCAGCGTAAGACTTTATGTTCCGTCACCCAACGATATCGTATTGAGTAATGGGGATCCTAAAAGTAGTGCCTCCATATATGGAAATGGTGGAATATATGTGGCTATAGTTGGGCATAATTTGCAAAATGCAACAGAAATCGATTTTAATGGGGTCCCTGCAAAATTTAACGTTGCCTTATTTGCACCGAACAACGCGGTGGTACAGGTACCAACTATCAATTATGCGAAAATTGATACCACGAAACTCTATACTTTGGTTTATAAAACAGCTGGAGGTTCAACAACGTTTTCGTTTAAATTGGGGCCTATGCTCCCAACCCTTACCGGTATATCCGATGTATTTACCCAACCGGGCGATTCGGTTTATGTTACTGGTACAGATTTGGTATTGATTAAAAGCGTTTCGTATGGGGGAAGTGTAATTTCCTCGTTTAAAACAGACACTAATGGAAGATTCATTGGTTTTCTTATGCCGGCGGTCAAAACCACCGATCAGGTATTAGTAACTACAAAGAGTGGTTCAGCGGCGTTCAAGATAGTTGCCACACCAACCATTACCGGTATTTCTAACGAAAATGCCCTAAGTGGTGATTCTGTTTATGTATATGGTACCAATCTTAGAAGTATTCAAAAGGTTGTTTTTGCCGGCACTACAATTACTTCTTATAAAGCATTAAGTAATGGAAAAGCTATTGGTTTTGTTTTACCTGCATTATCGAGCAGTGGGCCAGTATCTGTTACTACAGAGTTTGGCACTGCTACTACCGTGTACAATGTAAACGATGTAGCAACAGGTTCAATATCAAATTGGGATAGTAATTTTAATTGGCAATACTGGGGTGCTGGCAAACAAACTAACGGCGATCCAAATTTCTCTGGCAATTCAAGTACCTATTTTGTATTGGATATTAGTGGGTTGGCCAAAGGCGACGGGTGGCCGTGGAGTACTAACATACCCATGAATGGAGCACAATGGGTGCCTAAGGCCAATATTGCTGACTCGGCTAGTCATTGGGCATTTAAATTTGAAGTAAGTATCCCAAAAGCTTGGAATGGTACCACAGTTGATATTGTAAGTGGAGTGGGGGGCTATATAGCCCGATGGGAACCATGGCAAAAAAACGCTACTACCACGGCACCGTACATTACAAAAGGGTGGGTAACAGTAACTATTCCTTTAACATCCTTCCGTGCATCAGATCCAACGCTTGGCGAGGGTATGGGAGCTTCCATATCCAAAATTTCCGATTTAACGGGTACATCCGGAAATACCTCTTGCACATTGTATATACATAACTATGGTACTTCGGCAGCCGGATTTTATGGCGCTGTTGATAATTTGAGAGTTGTAAAAATTAAATAAGCTAAGCGCCACAGCGACATATTGCTGTGGCGCTTTTAAACGAATTAGAAGATTACTTTTTTTCGATAAAACGAAACTAATATGAAAAAAATAAAAATAAAGGCGGCCTATAGGATTTTGGGGATAGCTATTGTAATTATAGCCGCCGTTTCTTGCAAAAAAACAGGGACAGCTTCCCCGGAGCTTACGCTATCTAATATAACGCAGGCTATACCGGAAGACGGTGGAACCGCAGCTTTGGCATTTACCACTAATGCGGCATGGAGTGTTGATACTACGGGCATCGGATGGTTGCATTTAGACAAAATATCGGGTAATAGCGGCGATGCGGCCATTAAAGTTACGGCGGCGGCAAATTCATCAGGCAGTACCCGGTCGGTGCTCTTAAATGTGAGCTCGTCTAATGGTCAAAGCAGGCGAATTACCGTAATGCAAAATGCTCGGATTTTTCCATCCTATAATATATCACCTAAAGCACCTGATGTAACTGGCATGGGTAGCACTGCTTCGCAAATAGCTGCAAATATTACCTACGGTTGGAATTTCTATAATACCATGGAAGCCCCGGGTAGCGAAACCGGATGGGGAAACCCGCCAATTACCCAGCAAATGTTTGATTTAATAAAATCAACTGGTGTAAATGCGGTAAGGATACCTATTCGATACGATGGACATTTTATTGACACGAAAACGATGCAAATTGACCCGACCTGGCTTGCGCGTATAAAACAAGTAATTCAATATGGTATTAACGACAATATGTATGTGACAATCAATATCCATTATGATCCCGGTAGTGAAACCGGTGCTCAACAGGATACCGCTAATGCTAAGCACAAAGCAATTTGGGAACAAGTAGCAACTTATATGCGCGATTTTGACGAACATTTGATGTTTGCCAGTGCCAATGAACCTAATGCGAGTGATGTGCCAACAACGGTTACGTTAATGCGTTATCACCAATCATTTATTAATGCGGTGCGTGGAACAGGTGGAAAAAACACTTATCGTACTATAGTTATTCAGTCGCCTTCTACATCAATAGATTTGCTTAACGCTTATCTTGATCCGACTAATGTATATAAAATACCAACATTACCTACCGATCCTACGCCTCATAAAATGATGCTTGAGTTCCACTATTATAGTCCGTCGCAGTTTTGCATATTAGGAGGTCCAGGTACTATACCTGGCGACGCAAGCTGGGGTAAAGAGCTGTATTTTTGGGGAAAAGACTTTCATACAACAAATCCGAATTTTTTGGACCGCAATTGCACATCTGCGAATGAAGAAGCTTATGTAGACTCTATAATGCACACCATGAAAGCAAGATTTGCTGATAAGGGCATTCCATTGTTCATGGGCGAATATGCGTCGAATTATCACGCTGGTAAATTAACAGGTTATCCAGCCGATTCGCTATTGGCATTAAAGTCTGCGACGCATTTCACTGCTTATATTGCACAACAAGCCAAAGCAAATGGCGTAATACCGTTTTTATGGGCAGGTATATTTGACCGTCGAGGTAAGGACGGGGTTCCGCAAGGGCCCACAATTGTAGGAGACACGGCAACATTGAATGCTGTAAAACTTGGCGTAAACGCAGGCGTAGATAAATTTGGCTCAGGCGCAAAGTTTCATTAAGCACGCTGAATTACACGGTAAAGCCACGTTCGATGTTTGCACACATCGGGCGTGGCTATTACTGGATTATCATCCGAACGATATTTAAAACAAAAACTTTACCTATAGAAGATCATAAGCCGAATGAAAGCTAAGCATTCTTTTAAAACATTATTTTTTCTAATTACCGTCATATCTTTTTTTTCAGTCAAAAGGGCTGATAATAACAATACCGCCATCTATCCTTCTTATAATACCTCGCCAAAGGATCCTGACTCAACCGGAATGAGTAGTAATGCTGTTCAGCTCGCCGCTAAAATCAGGTTAGGGTGGAACATCGGCAATACTTTTGAAGCCCCGGGCGACGAAACAGCCTGGGGTAGCCCTGTTATTACGGAAGATTATATAAAATTCGTAAAACAGCAGGGATTTAATGCCATCCGCATCCCATGCGCCTGGAACTGGAAGCACTTAAGTAACCAGGCGACTGAACAAATAGACCCCAACTGGCTCAAAAGGGTAAAAGAAGTGGTTGGGTATTGCGTGAAAAATGATATGTACGTCCTGCTCAACATTCACTGGGATGGCGGCTGGTTAGATGGCAACATTAATACAGCTATGCAAGATTCTGTCAATGCCCGGCAAAAGGCATTGTGGGAGCAAATCGCCACAACGATGCGCGATTTTGATGAACACCTGATGTTTGCCGGTGCTAACGAACCACCCGCGGACAATGCGGAAAAAATGGCCATACTTAATACCTATCATCAGACCTTTATCAATGCGGTGCGGTCCACCGGCGGCAGGAACGGCTACAGAGTGCTGGTCGTTCAGGGCCCTTCAACAGATATCGATAAGACCAATGACCTGATGACTACTCTTCCCAGGGACCAGGTGGCGGCACGGATGATGGTGGAGGTACATTTTTACACGCCCTATCAATTTTGCCTGATGGAAGGCGACGCTAACTGGGGCAAAATATTCTATTACTGGGGGACTGGTCATCATTCTGCAAGAGAACCTGACCGCAATGCCACCTGGGGTGAAGAGCGTGATGTAGATGCCGCGTTCGGTAAGATGAAGACGAAATTCGCCGATAAGGGAATTCCTGTCCTGCTGGGCGAGTATGGTGCTTACCGGCGCGACAACGGCAAACATACGCCTTTGGATCCGGCAACGCATAATGACGCGGTGGACTATTGGCTAACTTATATTACCAAACACGCGAAAGCCAATGGGATATTGCCTTTTTTCTGGGACACAGGCGGCGCTTTGGACAGGCGAAATTATACAATAAAAGATAAGCGTACGATCAGATCCCTCAACGCGGGTGCCAACTAAAATATGAACAGAGGATTTGCAAATTATTTTCAATACCTATGACACACAACGCTGCCGCTATCATGGATTAAAACATGATAGCGGCAGCATTACGGATAGCAGAATTGCGAAATCTTCCGAGTTTATAGGGATGACATTATTGATCATGCTGAATGAAAAATGAATATGAAACGAGCTACAACTACTATAGAAAAAACGAACAGCCTCAGATGAGAAAATTTATAATCCTATTTATAGTAAGTCTTTTAATTCCTTCCGCTGCGTTAAGAGCGCAGGAAGTCAAACGGTTTTTCCCGGAAAAGGATCTGGTAACTACCGGTATCTATTATTATCCGGAACATTGGAGTGAAAACCAATGGGAACGTGACATCAAAAAGGTATCAGAGATGGGTTTTGAGTTTGTCCACCTGGCCGAATTTGCCTGGTTTAAAATGGAGCCCGAGGAAGGACGGTTTGACTTTACCTGGCTGGACAGGGTGCTGAACCTTTGCAGCAAGTATCATCTCAAGGTATTGCTGTGTACACCTTCTGCGACCACCCCAACCTGGATGCGGTTAAACTATCCGGAGACCTTTGTTATGGACGGTCATTATATCCGCGCTGAGAATGGTACGCGGGGACTGGAGTCCATTATTAATCCAAAATTTCGCGGCTATGTCAAAAAAATCGTAGCGGAAATGGCCAAACGATACGGTCAGAACAGCAATGTGATCGGCTGGCAAATTGATAATGAACCCGGTGCTGTCCCTGATTATAGTCCCTCGTCGCAGGACGCATTCAGAACCTGGCTGAAGAATAAATACAAAACCATTGATAGCTTAAATACGGCCTGGGGAGCAGCTTTCTGGAGCCAGTGGTTTAATAGTTTTGACCAGGTAATCATACCGAATACGAACCTCGTTGGCTGGTGGGGTAATAATCCTCATGCCTTGCTGGATTTTAAAAGATATTCAGCGGACGCACAAGCCGGATTCCTGGATTTTCAGGCCGGCATTTTACGCAATTACATTTCAAAGGCGCAATTTGTTACAACCAACTATACGGCTGTTTGTACGGGTTCAGATCCTAATCGTACCAGGAAACTGGATTTTGCAGCCTACACGGCGTATCCAAACGGCGGTAGCGATAATATTGGTGAGTCAGGCTTCCGTTTAGGTAACAGCGATGTTGTTCTTTTTGCAGCGGAATATTACAAATCTGTGGGTGGTGTATCAGGGGTTATGGAGATTCAGCCGGGGCCCGTTAATTGGGGAAGCTATAACCCGCTGCTTTTACCGGGCACGGTTCGCCTATGGTTGTATCATAGTTTTGCGGCTGGGGGAAAGATCGCCTGTTCTTACCGCTTTCGTCAAATCCTATATGGTGCAGAACAATATCATGCAGGTGTGATACAAACTGATGGCGTGACGCCTTCACAGGGCGGTAAAGACTACATGCAGTTCATGAAAGAGATAACAGAACTACGGAGACAATTTACATCCGGTAAAAAGATGCCGGAAAAGCTGGCCGCGAGGTCGACCGCGTTGCTCTGGAATGTAGAAAATTACTGGAGCATTGACAGGCAAAAACAGACAGAACAATGGAATACCTGGGATTATCCGGTAAAATTCCTTAAAACGGCAAAGTCATTGGGAGCGCCCGTCGATGTCATTCAGGAAACAGCAGATTTGTCAAAGTATAAGCTCGTCATCGTTCCTGCCTATGAAATGGTTGACTCTGCACTGGTGAAAAAATGGCAGGACTATGTCGCAAGGGGCGGCCATCTGATCATTACCTGCCGGACCGCTACCAAAGATCGCAGGGGCCATTTTTGGGAAGGAGAGACCGCTATGCCCATTTCAAACCTGATTGGTGCCCATATAAGCCAGACAGATATGCTTTCGTCGTATGGTAAAGGCGATATACTGATGAATGCGAAGCATTATACCTGGCATAGCTGGGGGGATTTACTGGTGCCGGATAATACTACAGAAGTGTTGGGCACTTATGATAATCAGTTCTATAAAGGAAAGGCAGCCGTTGTAAAGCACCGGATCGGCAAAGGCGATATCACCTACATCGGTGTAGATACCGATGACTCAAAATTAGAAAAGGATGTATTGAGGCAGATTTATCAGGATGCCGGTGCCACAATGGAGGACTACCCTCCCGGGGTCTTTGTGTATTGGCGCGATGGTTTCTATACGGCATTAAACTATTCATCAGATAATTACACGGTAAAGCTGCCAGATAATGCGAAAGTTTTAATAGGGGAGAAGATACTTAAACCATCGGGTGTGCTCGTGTGGACAGAATAATTTTACTAAGAATAAATAAACAAATGAAAAAAATAATTGGGGCATTGGTGCTTTTGCAATTCGTTTTTTTGGCAAATGTCAATGGCCAAAGGGCGATCAATGTGGATTTTAACAAAAGCTCGGGTAAGCTTAATACCATGTTTAACGCCTGTGTAGGTGCGGGCAGGGCAAATGAAGGGTTGCGTGCCGATTGGCAGCAGCAACTGGAATATGTAAGAAAGCAATGCGGTTTTAAATATATCCGGATGCATGGATTGCTCACTGACGATATGGCGGTGTATACCGAGGACGCAAAAGGAAATCCTCAATATAATTATATGTATGTAGACGCGCTGTTTGATTTTCTGCATAAAATTGGTATGAAACCTTTTGTGGAGCTGGGTTTTATGCCCAATGCCCTGGCAAGTGGAAGCCAGACAATCTTCTGGTGGCGGGGTAATGTTACCCCGCCCAAAGATTATAATAAATGGGAGGCGCTTATCAGCAACCTTGTTCAGCATTTTACAGAACGGTATGGTGCAGAGGAGGTAAAGACCTGGTATTTTGAGGTATGGAATGAGCCTAATTTATCCCCCGGTTTCTGGACTGGAACGCAGGCGGATTATTTCAAACTCTACGATTATTCTGTCAAGGCGGTTAAAGGGGTAAATCCTCAATACAAGGTAGGCGGGCCGGGCACTGCGGGTGCGGCATGGGTTCCCGAGATGATCAGCCATTGCAGCAAGAATAACGTTCCCATCGACTTCATCAGCACACATTCTTATGGCGTAAAACAAGGCTTTCTGGATGAGTATGGTAATTCGGGCACGGTACTAAGTAAAGATTCATTGGCCGTAAGTGGCGATGTATTAAATTCCCGTAAACAAATTGCGCAATCCGCGATACCCGGTCTGGAACTGCATTATACGGAATGGAGCTCATCCTACACCCCCGCAGATCCTGTGCATGACAGTTACCACGAGGCAGCCTATATTTTGGAAAAACTAAAACAAGTTGGCAATACGGCCAACTCCATGTCGTATTGGGTTTTTACCGATGTCTTTGAAGAACCCGGCCCGCGGTTTACACCTTTTCATGGAGGTTTTGGTTTACTCAACATTCAAGGCATCAACAAGCCTGCTTTTTATGCTTATCAACTTATGAATAAGCTTGGAAGCACTGAATTGGCCAGTACCGACACCCGTTCATGGGTTTGCAAAAATGATAAAGGGGATATCCAGGCATTATTGTGGGACTATACCTATACGTTACCTGATTCTGTCAATAATCAATCCTATTATATCAGGGATTTGCCCGCCAAACCAAAAGGGAAAGTGAAACTAAACCTTTCGCACGTACCTGCCGGAAAATATACCCTGGAAATTTATAAAGTAGGTTATCGGGTAAACGATGCCTATACCAGCTATCTGGATATGGGCAGGCCGGGCCAGTTAAACAGGCAGCAAGTCGAAAAGTTAAAAGGAGAAAATGGCTCGCCTGTCGCCAAACAGGACATTGAAATAAAACCCAATACTGTGTACTCCCGCGAATTTAATATCCGGGAGAATGATGTTGTCCTGATAAACCTGATTAAAAAAAGCTAACCCATGAATATATTAATACCAAAGTTGAAAATACTAAAGATAACATGCAGCTGTGTACTGTTTTTATCACTGCTGATGGCAGGGGTGGCAAACGCACAGCACAGTCTGAATAATGGCAACCAGGAAGAAAAAATCCGCTCCCTGATCAGCCAGATGACTTTGCAGGAAAAAGTAAGCCTTTTGCATGCAAATTCTAAGTTTTATGTTTCCGGGATAAAGCGACTAGGTATTCCCGAATGGGCGCTGAGCGACGGACCACATGGGGTGCGCGCTGAAATTAACAGGGACGACTGGGCATATTCTGGCTGGACAACCGATTCTGCCACCTGTTTTCCTCCGGGAACAGCCCTTGCCGCCACCTGGAATCCTGAACTGGCCTTTAAACAAGGACTGGTGTTGGGTGAGGAGGCCCGGTCTCGAAAAAAAGATGTTTTACTGGGACCTGGTATCAACATTATCCGTTCGCCGCTTTGTGGCCGAAATTTCGAATACCTGAGTGAAGATCCTTTACTGATTTCAAGGATGGCCGTTGCTTATATCAAGGCCCTGCAGTCCAAAGATGTGGCGGTGAGCGTCAAACATTGGCTAGCTAACAACCAGGAAACACACCGTGATTCTATCAATGTGTATATGAGCGAAAGGGCTTTACGGGAAATTTATTTGCCAGGGTTCAAAGCTGCTGTCACTGAGGGCGGGGCTTATACGGTAATGGCTGCTTACAATAAATTCAGGGGCGACTGGTGCTCGGAAAACGAATACCTCGACAGGCAAATTCTTCGGAAGGAGTTTGGATTTAAAGGTGTCTTAATGACCGACTGGGCTGCGGCGCATACGACCGTGAAGGCTGCATTAAGCGGACTTGATCTGGAAATGGGCACCGATAAAAAAGATTACAACGAATGGTATTTCGCCGATCCCCTAATAAAAGCAGTAGAAGAAGGAAAGGTGCCGCTATCGGTAGTTGATGAAAAAGTAGCGAATGTGCTGCGTGTCATGTTCAAGACAAAGATGTTTGATGAAGGCAGCCGGGAAAAAGGAAAAATGAATACACCGGAGCATCGAAAGGCAGCCTATAATTCAGCGGTCGAAGCCGCGGTATTGCTTCAAAACAAAGGCAACTTACTACCGATCGATTTCAGTAAAATAAAATCAGTCGCTGTCATTGGTGATAATGCTACCCGTAAACATTGCTCAGGGGGGCTTAGTTCGGAAATAAAAGCATTATATGAAATAACGCCCCTGCAGGCCATTGAACAAAAGTTCGGCACTCAGGTCAAAATAAATTTTGCTCAGGGATATGAAAAACAATCTACTTTCAAAGAAGGCAGTAACGGGGGCCAGGCAAATTCAGACCATGTGGATTGGAAATTGATTCAGGAGGCTGTGAAGGTTGCCCGGGAATCAGAGGTGGTGATTATTTTTGGTGGTTTAAACCATGATTTTGATACGGAATCTTTTGACCGCCAAAATATGGACCTGCCTTATGGACAGGAGGTTTTGATCCAGGAGGTGGCCAAAGCAAACCCGAATACTGTTGTCGTCATGGTAGCCGGTTCTCCTGTAAAATTAGCGGGCATTGTTAACAGGGTGCCTGCTATTCTATGGTCGTGGTATGGCGGTATGGAAGCCGGCAACGCGGTGGCTGATGTATTAAGTGGAAAAGTAAATCCATCCGGTAAATTACCTTTTACCATACCGGTCACGCTGGACCAGTCGCCTGCTCATGCCTTGGGTAATTATCCTGGAAAAGATCTGAAAGTAAATTATGAGGAAGATGTTTTGGTGGGTTACCGCTGGTTTGATACAAAAAAGATACAGCCCCAGTTTCCTTTTGGATACGGACTTTCTTATACCGGTTTTACACTTGACAGTTTTTCGACGGACAAGAAAAGCTATGGGCAAGGCGACACCATTCATGCAAAATTCGTGATTAAAAATACGGGTGGCCGTTATGGTGCCGAGGTCGTGCAATTGTATGCAAGCGATCCCGGTAGTTCGGTTTTGCGCCCTGAAAAAGAATTAAAAGCTTTTCAAAAAGTTTTTCTGCAGCCAGGCGAAACGAAAATAGTTGAAATGCAGGTAAAGGTCAGAGATCTGGCTTTTTATGATGAAACGAAAAAGTCATGGAAAGTGGAAGCCGGCGAATTCGTTATGCAGTTAGGTAATTCATCCCGCAATATTTCAAAAACAGTAAAAATTTCAGTTAGATAAATAGGATAAGCTGCCACATTCAAGACAGTTCGGACGGGCAATTTAGCCTGGGACAGTTATGAACATTCGGAAGGTAAGGTTGATTTTCAATGGTTTGATTTTGGGATAAACATGATCTACTTTTAATAATTTAAATGTATGCCTTAACGCACTTTTAATTCATAAGTATCCTTTTAATTCGTTGTTGCAATAATAAACAAATGTCGGTTTTGTATAAAATAAAGTCCCTTTAAATTAAATATTGGGGGCATCCTTTAAGCTAAATTTGATTTACCAATTCCCTATAATGAATTAATTGGAGAACCAATTATTGACCGCTATGCTTCTTCCTGTCTGCAGTTAGGTAATTCATCACGTAATATTTCAAAAACAGTAAAAATATCAGTTAAATAAATGAAAATACGAATCAAACAGCTTTTGATAATTTCAACGCTGTTGCTTGCTACCTTGTCGGTTAAAGCTCAGGAATTATACGTGGGAACCAATTATCATCCTCACGATGATAAAGACCAGGAAAAAATAAAAAAAGACATCGGGTTGATGAAGGCTGCCGGATTCAAAGTAGTTCGGATGGGCCACCTGGCCTGGGACAGTTATGAACCTGCTGAAGGTCGGTTCGATTTTCAATGGTTTGATTTTGTGATGGACATGATGAATAAAGCAGGTATCAAGGTCATTTTGGATATTGCTATTCGTCCGGCACCCATTTGGTTGCACCATAAATATCCTTCCATTGATGTTACCAGCCCAGGGGGCAATGCGCAATATCCGAACCACCGCTACATGGATGATGTAGGTGATCCGATGTATCAGAAATATGCCATCCGCTATGCGGATACGCTTACAAAACATTATGCCAAACATCCCGCTCTGCTGGCTTTTGGTATTGATAATGAATCAGGCGATGGCCCTATTTCGTACTCAGAAACGGTAAGGAAGAGGTTCGTCGTTTGGTTGACGAAGAAGTATTCGAACCTGGACAATTTTAACAAAGCTTGGGCTACACAACGGTGGTCCAGACGAATTAACCAATTTGATGAAGTTGGACTGCCGGTGACAGGTGAAAAGAACGGAGCCCCCGAGAAAATATTGGATTTCAGGCGTTTTATTTCTGACGAAGTTAACCATTTACTCTTTAAAGTGATTGGAGTGGTTAATACTAACGCACCCAATGCCCTAACTAATACCAATGCCTGGTACTACAGCTCGTTGAAATATTTTGACTATTCAGAGATGGCTTATTCAGGCAAAATGTCCCGGGAAGGCGCCGGCTTTTATCCTGGTAATTCTTTAACTACCAATTGGGGGGTGATGAATGCCTTGTTCGGAATTGCCCGTATTCAGTTTGAAAGTACAACCCCGTTCTGGTGCAGTGAGTTTACTACGATGACGGCTGTTCCCAATTCGATTAGAAAATCGGCCTATGCCACGCTGATGTACGGTAATCAAGCGGTTTGCGGATGGACCTGGCAAAGTATGTGGTCGGGCGAAGAGCAATATCTCGAAGGGATGCTTGATTGGGACGGAGTTACCAACCGTAAATATGAAGAATACAAAAAGATAGCAACAGAGTTTAAAAAGATCGAAAAATACTTTCCATACAAGCTCAGCCCGGAAGTTGGCTTAGCATTCTCGTTTCCAAGTCAGATAGCTAGTAGTTCTTTCCCTGAGGCGCAGGACCAACAGTTACAGAGCTGCTGGAATCTGTTTTATACCCGTAATATGGATGCAAGTGTTGTTGAGATCAGTAAAAGCCCATTAAAGTATAAATTGCTTTTTGTACCCGGTGTAACTGTAATGGATGAAGCCACTGCCAATAAAATCCGGGATTTTGTAAAAAATGGCGGAACTGTTATTATGACGAGTAACTCCGCTGTGGTTGACGAAACCGGGAAGGTATTTGCGTCCACCCATCCGGGGCGTTTAAGCGATGTATTCGGAATACGGGTAGCCGGTTATGAAGAAACAGAGCAGATGAACGAAGTATCCCGTACGTCGTTGAGAGGCAAAAAAATTCAATTAATTTATCAAGGGAAAACTATTGGAACTGAATCAAGCCGATATGATGTTATCCAATCTAAAGGCGCTGAAATTCTTGGAAGTATAACCAGCCTTGATAAAGATTACCCGATTATTACCGCTAACAAATACGGTAAAGGTAGGGCAATTTATGTCGGCTTGCCGGCAAGCGCCGACGTATTGAGCCCATTGCTCGATAAACTGATTGATGAACTGGATATGAAAAAAGGGCCACAGGTACCGGTGGGCGTTATGGCCAGACAAATCGACAGGAACCACTTTTTATACCTGAACCTAACGGGTGACCCCAAAGAAATAGCAATGAATGGGAAATCCCAGAGTATTCTTTTTGATAAAAGTTATACCGGCAATTTTACGATAGCACCCTACGAGCCGGAGTTCATAGAAGTAAAATAGATTGAGTTTTATTCATTAAGTAATTGAAAGAGATCATTTTTAAACAGCGTTAAATGCAGAACATTAAGAACTTAATCATAATATCGGTATTATTTGCTGCTTTCCTCTGGCCCGTCAGCAGCAGTGCACAAACTAATTTATATGTTTCTGTCAGTGGTAATGATAATAATCCTGGTACGGAAAGTAAGCCATTTGCTTCCATAAATGGTGCATTGAGCGTGGCGCGGAAAATTTCGGGAGCGGTTTTCATCAAGCTCTACGGAGGCACCTATTATTTGAGTAAGCCTGTCGTGTTTACCTATGCCGATTCCAGGAAGGATAATGAACCACTGACTTTGACGAGTGTTAACCATCAGAAGGTGATCATAAGCGGTGGCGCCATATTGGGCCGTTTGAACTGGACGGTATATAAAAGCGGTATCCGTCAGGCTAAAGTTGTTCATGATCTTGTTTTTGATGAACTCTTTGTGAACGGGAAATTGCAACGAATGGCCCGTTACCCGAATTATGACCCGTCGGCCCAGTTTCTCAGTGGTACAGCAGCAGATGCCATCAGCAAAGAACGGGCTGCAAGATGGAAGTCGCCAGCAGGGGGGTATGTGCATGCCCTTCACAGTGCCAAATGGGGTGATTTTCATTATCTCATTACCGGGAAAGACACGAGTGGTCAACCCACACTGGAAGGAGGCTGGCAGAATAACCGGCGTTCGGGCATGCATGAAAAATATCGGTATACAGAGAATGTTTTTGAAGAATTAGATACGGTCAACGAATGGTATTATAACAAGAAAACGAAAATCTTATATTATTTACCCCCTAAAGGCCTTGATTTAAAAACTGCAAAGTTTGAAACACCACAGATAGCCCATTTATTTGAATTCAGGGGCACGGAGAAAAAGCCCGTTAAAAACATTACGATCTCCGGGCTTACATTAACAGAGACAGTGCGCACCTTTATGCAAAACAAGGAGCCCTTGCTACGCAGCGACTGGACAATTTACCGGGGCGGGGCAGTATTGTTCGAGGGCGCGGTACGTTGCCGCCTCCAAAATTGTGTATTGCATGATTTGGGCAACAACGCTGTTTTTTTTAGCAAATTCAACCGTGGTTGTGAAATATCCGGGTGCCGGATTTCCGAAATTGGCGCAAGCGGTATTTGTTTTGTCGGGGACCCGGGTGCCGTACGTTCGCCCAGCTTTGAATATAACGAGTTCGTACCACCGTCAGAAATTGACCGTACACCTGGGCCAAAAAACAACAATTATCCAAAAGATTGTAAGGTTTATGATAACCTGATGTTTGACCTTGGCTATGTAGAAAAACAATCAGCCGGGGTAGAGCTATCTATGTGCCAGGATATCACGGTAAGCCATAATACCATTTACGATGTGCCCCGTGCAGGCATCAACGTAAGTGAAGGAACCTGGGGAGGACATATCATCGAGTATAACGATGTGTTCAATACCGTAAAGGAAACCGGGGACCATGGTTCTTTTAATTCCTGGGGCCGTGACCGTTACTGGCAGGCGGATAAAAAAAAGCTTGATTCCATTGTTGCCGAAAACCCCGGCATAGCACTCCTTGATGTTGTGAAGCCGATCATCCTTCGTAACAACCGGTTCCGCTGTGACCACGGCTGGGATATTGACCTGGATGATGGATCCAGTAATTATATTATTACCAACAATCTGTGCTTAAACGGGGGAATCAAGCTTCGGGAAGGGGTAAAGCGTGTTGTTGAAAACAATATTATGATTAATAATACTTTCCATCCCCATGTATGGTTCAAAAACAGCCAGGATATATTTCGCTATAATATCGTTGGAGCGGGATACTTACCTATCGGTATTTCCGCCTGGGGAAAGGAAATCGATTATAACGCTTTTCCTGATTCCGGTTCACTGGCTGAGGCCCGGTCCTGCGGTACGGATGGACATTCCGTATACGGCCCTCTATCCTTTGAGGATCCCGAAAACGGAGATTTTCGGGTAAAAGAGGGTGCCGCCGCCTTGTCCGTAGGTTTCCGGAATTTCTCCATGGATAGTTTCGGCGTTGTTTCTGTGCAGCTGAAAGCCATGGCTAAAAAAATAGCCTTCCCGTCGGTCGCGGCCGTTAATAAGCTGAGTAAAGATGACATCATCGAATTTATGGGTGCCAGACTGAAAAACCTGAACACAGCTGGTGAGCAATCTGCGACCGGTATGGATCAGATCAGAGGTGTGCTGGTTCTCTCCGTTGCCCAAGGATCGGCCGCATCGGGATTTCTTCAGGCCAATGATGTCATACTCGCTTTTAATCGCAGGCAGGTCGCCAATCTTAAAGATCTACTTGAAGCCCGGGGCGCCACCACCGGGAAAAATACCGAAATAGGGGTCTTTCGCAACCAACACCAATTGAAACAAAATATTGAAATGAAAAAGTAATAAATATGAACTTATGAATAGAATTTTTTTTTGGGGAATCATTTTTTCTTTATGCCCAGTAGTGTTTTGCAATGCTCAAATCAACACTCCAAAACCAGTTGGTCCGGTCCCAACCAGTAATCAACTCCGTTTGCAACAAATGGAATCCTATGCATTTGTGCACTTTTCATTGAATACCTATACCGATCAATCCTGGGGGTATGGTAACGAAGATGTGAATCTGTTTAATCCAAAGGATTTGGACTGCCGTCAGTGGGCACGGATCTGCAAACAAGCCGGTATGAAAGGAATCATCATTACCGCAAAGCATCACTGCGGATTTTGCCTTTGGCCATCAAAATACACAGTGTATTCGGTTAAAAATTCACCATGGAAGAATGGCAAAGGGGATGTGGTGAGGGAAATGGCCGACGCCTGTAAAGAATATGGTTTGAAATTGGGCATTTATTTATCACCCTGGGACAGAAACGACCCGGATTATGGCAAGCCGGAATACATTACCTATTTCAGGAACCAGCTCACGGAACTGCTGACTAATTATGGCCCCATTTTCGAAGTATGGTTTGATGGTGCTAACGGAGGGTCGGGTTATTACGGCGGGGCTAATGAAACCCGTACTATTGAACGGACGACCTATTATGACTGGAAGAATACTTATACTCTTATTCATAAACTTCAGCCAAATTGTATAATCTGGAATGATGGTGGCGACAGAGGCGACCTTCGTTGGGTAGGAACGGAAGCTGGTTATGTGGGTGAGACCAATTGGAGCCTGCTCAATGCTACAGGCGAAGTAACCTGGAACATGTTACATTACGGTTTGGAAAGCGGTAACGCATGGGTGCCTGCTGAAGTAAATACCTCCATCAGGCCGGAGTGGTTTTATCATCCGGGCGAAGACACCAAGGTAAAAACGTTACCTCAGCTCATGGACACTTATTATCATTCCATCGGTCGTAATGCCACTTTCCTACTTAACTTCCCCATTATGCCTAATGGTTTGATCAATGAAAAGGATGAAAAAGCAGCTTTGGAATTTGGGAAAGCGGTTAAGGAAGCGTTTGCCGTAGACCTGGCTAAAATAAAGAAAGCAACTGCTTCTAATGTTCGTGGCGGCAGTAAGGCTTTTGGCGCCGACAAAGCTGTTGATCATAATAAAAACACTTACTGGGCAACAGACGACAATATAAAAAGTGCTTCGTTGACCATCGATTTGGGCAAGCCAACTACATTCAATCGTTTCCTGGTGCAGGAATATATCCCGTTGGGTCAACGGGTGAAGGCATTCAAAGTAGAAGCACTGGTTGATGGCAGTTGGAAAGAGGTAGCCAACGCGACTACGATTGGGTACAAACGTATTCTTACTTTCCCGAGTGTGAGGGCAACAAAGGTTCGACTAAATATTACGGACTCAAAAAGTTGTATTCTTATTTCCAATATTGGTGTTTATGATGCGCCGCAGATCCTGACGGCTCCGACAATTATCAGGGATCAATCCGGTAAAATAATTATAACCCCGGCAGACAAAGAATCCGTAGTTTATTACACATTGGATGGAAGTACGCCGACCCTGAATTCGAAAAAATATAGCGGTCCATTTCAAACTGACGGAAAATTGGACATAAAGGCAATCGCCAGCGATGCTACTACAGGCAAAAGTAGTCCTGAAGTCGAGGAGAAATTTGACCTGCCTCGTGCAGATTGGAGAATTTTAGGAGTAGACGAGGAAAAAGCTAAAGCGATTTTAGATGGCGATCCTTCTACAGTATGGCATCAAAATAAGGATAAAAAAATGCCGGTTGATTTGGTGATCGACCTGGGAAAAGAAGAAAGTTTGTCTGGATTCAAGTATTTACCCGATCCTGGTTTATGGGGGCCTGGCATTATCACCAATTATCAATTTTATGTTTCGCCCGACAATAAAGAATGGAAACTGGTTAACGAAGGAGAGTTCTCCAATATCAAAAACAACCCATTGATGCAAATAAAAAAATTTACGCTTGAAAAGGCACGCTATATCAAATTGAGGGCTTTGAAGAATACAGAGGGGAATGATAATACAGGGTATGCCGAAGTAAATGTGATCACCAACGAGCGCTAAAATTATGAATACAAATAAAAACTTTAAAAATCGGGTGCCTGGAGTATTGCGTTTGGAGATTGCGCTCTTCTTGTTTTTAGCTTTATTTTCTATGAATGTAACAGCGCAAAACAACTCAAATCCACGGTCTGCAAGGACAAAGGAGAATTTTGATTTCAGCTGGCAGTTCCACAAAGGCGATATCGCTATCAAACGGGCAGTAAAAGCTGCCGGTTATGGTGGTTTAACAGATATCAATGTCAAAGTTGAAACGAATAAAGAAGCCATTATTGCTTATACCGATGTCGGTAAAGCAGCAGCTTTCAAACCCGAAGACTGGAAGGAAGTAAATCTTCCGCATGATTGGTGTGTAGAGGGGACTTTTGTAAATGATAAATCCATCGGGAGCTCGCCGGCTGTCAGCGGATATTTGCCCGGCGGGACTGGCTTTTATAGAAAAGAATTTGAAATACCCGGAACCGATAAGGGTAAAAAGATATCCATAGAGTTTGATGGGATTTTTAGAAATAGTACTGTTTGGGTCAATGGTCAGCTCATCGGCAACCACCAAAGCGGCTACACTTCTTCAAATTATGATTTGACAGATGTTTTGCGTTACGGTAACGAAGGCAAAAATGTTATTTTGGTAAAGGTTGACGCCACTGAATATGAAGGTTGGTGGTACGAAGGGTGTGGGATTTACCGGCATGTTTGGCTCAATAAAACCGACAGACTCCATGTTGACCGGTTTGGCACCTATGTTACTACTTCTTTAGTTTCGCCTGATGAAGCCGTGGTAACCGTAAAAACCAATATTAAAAACGAATACGGCGTAGTTAAAAACATTACACTCATTTCTAAGATTATCGATAATAAAGGAGTTGTACTTGACACAAAAACTTCATCTCAGGTAATTGAGCCATTTGGCACAACTGAGCTTTCACAAAAAGGAGTTATTCAAAAGCCCTTGCTTTGGACACCTGAAACCCCGGACCTTTATAGGGTACTGAGTGAAGTTTCTGAAAACGGGATTGTTATTGATAATTACGAAACCCCTTTTGGGGTAAGGACAATCGAAATAAACCGAAATGGGGTATTTCTAAACGGAAAACTTTATCCGGTGAAGGGTACTTGTAACCACCAGGATTTTGCCGGGATTGGAGTAGCCCTTCCGGATAAAATAAATGAATACAAATTAAAATTGCTCAAAGAAATGGGTAGCAACGCTTATCGTTGTTCGCATCATCCTCCCACTCCCGAACTGTTGGATATGTGTGATAGGATGGGTTTACTTGTATTGGACGAAAACCGTATGTTGTCGAGTTCTGAAGAAGGGATAATGGATTTGAAAGCCATGCTATACCGGGATCGTAACCATCCATGCGTATTTATGTGGAGTATGGAAAATGAAGAATGGATACAAGGCACGGTAACGGGAGCGAGGATACTGAAAACACTGGTTGACATTACTCATAAAATCGATCCAACCCGACCTGTGACTGCTGCCATGAATCATGGACGGAACGAAGGCGGGTATAGCGATGTGCTAGATGTTGTGGGATATAATTACGGAGACAAGGGTTTGGCATATGTGAAAGATCATGAAAAATATCCCAACCGGGTAGAGTTTTGTACAGAAGCCACAAGTTTCATTTCAACTCGTGGAGAGTATCAGAACGATTGGGGAAAAGGTTATGTTTCAAACCTTGGGTTATGGCAACCCGACTGGGGGCCACTGCCCGGCGAAGACTGGGCAGACATTGTTAAATATCCCTATCTTGGAGGGTTGTTTGTCTGGACAGGTTTTGATTACCGCGGTGAACCTACTCCATACCAATGGCCATGCGTTACATCTCATTTCGGGTTTATGGATATATGCGGTTTCCCCAAAGACGGATACTACGCGTACAAAGCAGCCTGGACGAACGAGCCGGTAGTTCATATTTTCCCCCATTGGAACTGGTCAGGCAAAGAAGGTGACAGCATAAAGGTGAATTGTTACACCAACTGCAATGAAGTGGAATTATTCCTCAACGGGAAAAGAATAGGCAGGCAAAAGGCAATTCCCTATACTAAACTGATATGGAACCTGGTATACAAGCCCGGTAAATTGGAAGCTAGGGGGTATAAAAACGGAAAATTGGAGACCAAAGACATTGTTGAAACAACAACCGCTGCTGCACAGGTGGCGTTGAACAGCGATTGCAATAAACTTAAAGCTGACGGCACCGATGTGGCCGTTATTCGGGTGGCAATTAAAGATACTAAAGGAAGGGTAGTCCCTACAGCGGGGAATCTGGTAAAGTTTTCAATTGAAGGACCTGGAAGAATTATTGGTACTGGTAATGGTGACCCCAGCAGCCATGAACCGGATAAAGCCAGCCAGCGTACCGCTTTCAACGGATATTGTTTGGTGCTGATTCAATCAAATAAACAAGCCGGGGAAGTCCGGTTAAAGGCCTTTTCCGAAACCCTTAAAGGAAGTGAAGTTATTATTAAAGTCAAATAAAGATCATTATGAAATTGCATAAAACTAACAGCATGACATATTATGTTAAAGCAATAGTTACAGCCCTGCTGTTTTTGACTGGCCAAATTGCGTGCCAGGCGCAAAACCCCGGTAAAACGGAGCGAAAACAATTATTTGATTATAACTGGAAATTTTTTCTGGGAGATCAGGAATTGGCAAAATCAAAAGATTTTAACGATGTTGGATGGCGGAACCTTGATCTGCCTCATGACTGGAGCATTGAAGGAAACATAAGTCCTAAAAACCCCACTGGCGGTGCGGGCGGATATTTCCCTGCAGGTATCGGCTGGTACAGGAAAACCTTCAAAGCCCCCGGTGAATGGAAAGGCAAAAAAATCTCCATTTACTTTGAAGGGGTTTATATGAATTCGGAAGTTTTTATTAATGGAAAATCACTTGGAACTTACCCTTATGGCTATTCATCGTTTAGTTATGACCTTTCGCCTTATTTAGATCTTAATCATGAAAATGTGATCGCAGTGCGGGTGGACAATTCCCAGCAGGTGAACAGCAGGTGGTTCAGTGGCTCCGGCATTTATCGCCATGTTTGGATGAATATTACCGATGCTGTGCACATTGCTGATTGGGGCGTTTCAATTACAACTCCCTTTGTATCTGCAAAAAAAGCGACTGTTCAAATTAAAACGGTGTTAAAAAACGAAACCGGATTGCCGCAAAGTATTGTATTTAGCACCCGCTTACAGGATGCAAATTCTAAAAATGCAGGAAATAATCAAATAAAGGTTAAACTGGCCGCCAATAGTGAACGGGAAATAGCTCAGACCATAATCGTAGCAAATCCGCTGCAATGGACATCGGAAACGCCCCATTTATACAATGCTCAAATACAGATCATCCGAAGTAAAAATGTGGTTGACAAAACCGAAACGCCTTTTGGCATACGTTCCATAAAATATACAGTTGAAAATGGATTTCAGCTTAATGGTAAAACAATAAAGATCAATGGTGGATGTGTGCACCATGATAATGGTTGTCTGGGTGCTGCCGCTTTTGACCGTGCAGAGGAGCGTAAGGTTGAATTGCTTAAGGAAGCTGGATTTAATGCGGTAAGAACCTCCCACAATCCACCCTCCGAGGCTTTTTTAAATGCTTGCGATAGGTTAGGTCTGTTGGTTGTTGATGAATCATTTGATTGTTGGAAAGTCGGAAAAAACAAACACGATTATGCCCGGTATTTTAACGAATGGTGGAGACGCGACCTGGATGCCATGGTTTTGCGAGATCGTAATCACCCTTCAATCATCATGTGGAGTATTGGCAATGAAATAGTAGAGCGAGGTACCCCCGAGGCTGTAGAAACAGCTAAAATGCTTGCAGGCGCTATAAAAAAGATTGACACCACCAGGCCTGTTACATCCGCAGTTGTGGATAATGGCAAGAATTGGACAACGCTTGATTCCCTTTTCGCTGCGCATGACATTGCCGGTTATAATTACCACCTGGGGAGTGCGCCGTCGGATCATAAGCGGGTGCCTTCCCGAATCATCTTTCAAACAGAGTCGTATCCTAAAGATGCTTTTGCCAATTGGAAGTTGGTAAACAGCAACAATCATGTTATTGGGGATTTTGTTTGGACGGCTATAGATTATCTTGGGGAATCAGGGATAGGCCGTTGGTATTATTCAGGTGATATGCCCGGTGAACACTGGGAGCATGACTTTTTTCCATGGCATGGCGCTTACTGTGGCGATATTGATCTGATTGGGTGGAGAAAGCCGATCTCGCACTATCGGAGCCTGTTATACAATAATACCGAAAAGTTGTATATGGCTGTTCGTGAACCAGAACCCTTAGAGATCAAAACAACGTGGTGGTCGGTATGGCCCACATGGGACAGCTGGACCTGGCCGAAATATACAGGAAAAGCCATTAACGTTGAAGTTTATTCCAGGTATCCCAGGGTGCGCCTTTACTTGAACGGCAAACTCATAGGCGAAAAGCCAACAACGGATGAACAGGAATATAAAGCTGAATTTGCAGTACCCTATGCGCCCGGTCAACTTAAGGCAGTTGGTGTGGTTAATGATAAGGAGATAGAGTCAGCCGTTTTGCAAACTTCCGGAGATGGTGCTCGAATTCAATTAAGTGCTGATAGGAAGGAGATCGTAGCTAATGGACAGGACTTGTCTTATATTACTGTAGAGCTTATCGACAAGAACGGTGTACTTCAGCCAAATGCGGTGAACCTCCTGCTTTTTAAAATTGAAGGACCAGGAGTAATTGCCGGAGTAGCCAATGCGGATATGAAAGATACAGACTCCTACGTTGGAAATACGCACAAAGCCTGGCACGGACGTGCTTTGGTTGTCATTCGAAGTGCCCATAGTGCCGGTGATATTAAATTGATGGTTAGCTCAGCTGGTTTATCAGGGGCTGCTTTAAATATCAAAGCAATTTCCGGAAAAAACAGGTAAACAAGACGTACATTGGGCGCACAAGCAGCAAGGAATCAAAAATGTTAAAAGGTTAAGTGCCTGCAGGGCCTTAGAGGAATTTATCATAATTGCCTGAGAATAGCGTCAATGGTTAACAAATATTATAAATTCGCTAAGGGTTATGAAAAAATATCAAAAATATAGGGTGTTAATGTTATGGACTTTGTTTTCTATATCATTATCATCAGCAGAAGCACAGCAAACACAATATCAATATTTATCAGGTACAGATAAAGATCATACTGTCGACTGGGATTTTTATATCAATACAGGTCAGAAAAGTGGTTCATGGAGTAAGATAGCTGTCCCTTCCAATTGGGAACAGCAAGGCTTTGGTACTTATAATTATTATAAAGACACGCAGAACCCCGAAGAGCAGGGGAAGTACAAATATCATTTTAAAGTACCTGCATCGGCATCGGCCAAAAATGTTTTTATAGTTTTTGAAGCTTCCATGACCGAAACAGAAGTTAAAATAAATGGAAAACTTGCCGGGCCTGTACATCAGGGTGGTTTTTACCGGTTTAAATATGATGTTACCCAATTGCTAAATTATAACGGTGATAATTTATTGGAAGTAACGGTTAGCAAACGGTCAACAAATGAATCTATTAACCAGGCAGAGCGCAAAGCTGATTTTTGGTTGTTTGGCGGTATTTTTCGGCCCGTTTACCTGGAAATAATCCCCAAAACATTTATTGACAGGTTAGCCATTGATGCCAAAGCAAACGGCTCGTTAAGGCTTGATGTATTTACTGCTAATGCGAATAATAGCCACACGATAAAAGCGCAAGTACAGAAACTTAACGGGCAACCGGTAGGTGTACCTTTCAGTATAAAAGTAACTACAGGTGAGCAAAAAACAAGTTTGCAACAACAATTAAAAGATATTTTACCCTGGAACCCGGAGGCGCCTAATTTATATAATCTTGTGGTCTCAGTTAATGGTTCGCAAGGTGTAATTCATACAATAAAACAACGTTTTGGCTTTCGTACCGCGGAGTTAAGGTTGCAGGATGGCTTTTATGTAAACGGCAAAAAAGTTGTTTTTAAAGGTGTATGCAGGCATAGCGAATGGCCCGAATCTGGTCGTACATTGAGTAAAGATATTAGCCTGATGGATGTTAAGCTGATGAAAGAAATGAATATGAATGCGGTAAGGATGTCGCATTATCCTCCTGATCAGCATTTTCTGGATGTTTGTGATTCACTTGGCCTTTTTGTATTGGACGAATTAACCGGTTGGCAAGCCAAATATGATACCGAAGTTGGGAAAAAGTTGGTAAAAGAACTGGTGGTAAGAGATGTAAACCATCCATCTATCGTGATATGGGATAATGGAAACGAAGGAGGCTGGAATACGGATCTCGATACGGAATTTGCTAAATATGATCCTCAGCGTCGCCTCATAATTCATCCCTGGGAAAAATTCAACGGAACAGATACCAAACACTATCCCGACTATAATTATGTAAGCAATTCGGTTTTATATGGTAAGGAGGTGTTTTTCCCAACTGAATTTATGCACGGTTTATATGATGGGGGCCAGGGTGCAGGATTAGATGATTTCTGGAACCTGATGCGTAGGCATCCGTATTTCGGCGGTGGGTTTTTATGGTCATTTCATGACGAGGGCGTGGCCCGAACAGACAGGAACGGACAGATAGATATACAGGGCAATGCTGCGCCTGATGGCATATTGGGTCCTCATCGTGAAAAAGAAGGCAGTTTTTATACCATTAAAGAAATTTGGTCACCGGTGGTGATAGAAAAGCCTTTTATACCGGAAATATTTGACGGCAAATTGGAGGTGGAGAACCGGTATATTTATACCAACCTCAATAAATGTTCTTTTAAATGGAAACTGGTATCCTTGCCATTACCTGGTAATAATAATTTACAAGGCAAAATTAATGCGTCAGGAAGTGTGGCGCGGATAGATCTTGAACCGGGTGGAAAAGGGTTTTTACAACTCAATTTACCGGCAAATAGGGCTAACAGTGATGTATTGTACTTAACAGCCACTGGCCCTGATAACAAAGAGATCTTTACCTGGAGCTGGCCATTAAGATCGCCGGCAAACGGAACCAATAAATTTATTGCACATACTACCACCAAACCAGTAACTGTGGAGCAAGGTGGAAGCCTGGTGGTTAAAGCCAATAGCATCAGTTATTATTTTGATACGCAAACAGGCTATCTCCAAAAAGTAATTACCCCAAAATCAACCATTGATTTAAAAGATGGGCCTGCGCTGACAGGTGCAAAGCATACCCTTAAACAACTAAAACATTATACCTCGGGCGATGATGAAATAGTAGAACCAGTATATGAAGGAAGCCCCCGCTTTAGCGTTAAATGGACATTTAGCTCCGGCAAACCGGCAAAGCTTGATTATCAATTTGATGAAAGGGGTGAATTTGATTTTTCAGGTATTACCTTTAATTATCCGGAAGAACAGATAACCGGGATGGAGTGGGAGGGGCGTGGGCCATACCATGTTTGGAAAAACAGACTTAAGGGCCAGCAGTTTGGCGTTTGGCACAAAGCTTATAATAATACCATAACCGGTGAAAGCTGGAACTATCCCGAATTTAAAGGTTATCATGCCGAAGTCTATTGGGTAACGATTGAAAACAAGCAGGCTCCATTTACTGTGTACACCAATCAAAAAGGTATGTATTTACAGATGCTGAAACCTGCTAAAGCTGCAGGTTCAGGTAATGATAATACTGATCCACCTTTTCCGGAGGGTAACCTGGGGTTTCTGAATACCATCAACCCAATCGGAACAAAATTTCAGTCGGCCAATAAATTAGGTCCGCAAAGTCAGAAAAACGTATCCCTCAATTATACACCAGTAAGCGGTAGCTTATGGTTTGATTTTCGATAGAGAAAGCGGTAGCTGTCAGCATCTAAAAGATATAATGAACAATCTTACTTCAGCCGGCTGCGCTTCATGGTTAGGTAATTACCGGGTATTGGATTTTGGACGATATTAATAATGATGTATTAAAATGTATTGTTATTGAGATATCAGTATAAATAATTGAGAAACCAGTGCAAACTCTCATGGTTTTCAGTCATATATCTTTGTTATTAATTAACCAATTAATAAACACCTGAAATTTACCTTATGAAAAAAGCTCTTTGTGTGCTGTTAGTAGCAGCATTATTTACTGCGTGTAAAAAAAATAACGCAGAACCAGCACCTGCCAGCGGCAAGGTTGAAGCAAACTGGTCATCCTCAGCTCAGTATGCTTCCTGGCAAAACGGTGGGTACACGGTTTATAACAATATTTGGGGCAGCGGGGCCGGTTCGCAAAGTATCTGGGCCAATTCCTATAGTAACTGGGGGATCTGGGCCAATCATCCAAACACCGGTGGTATCAAATCGTATCCGAATTCAACAAAGTATGTCGGGGTAGCATTAAGCAATCTTAACAATTGCAGCAGCAGTTTCAATGTAACGACGCCGTCAGGTGGAGCCTGGGAAGTTGCATACGATATTTGGGATAACAATAATCATTATGAAACTATGCTATGGATGAATTCTACAGGTAATACCGACGGCAGCGGAAATGTTAAACCGATATCATACAACTGGAATGCAGCGGGTAACCCGGTACCTGTATATACCAATCAATCCATCGGAGGCCACACCTGGAATGTTTTCAGGGGTAACAATGGAAGCAACGATGTGTTTTCGTTTTTAAGAACAAGCAAAACAAATTCAGGAACTGTGGATGTTAAAGCTATTCAAAATTGGATAAAGAACCAGGGCTGGTTTGGTAATATCACTTTAGGTAATGTACAACTTGGTTTTGAAATCACATCATCCTATGGGAATAACGGATCTGGCTTGAATTTTACAACAAACAGCTATTCGGTGAGCTATAACTAACCTGGTAAGCGTAAGCTATTGATTTTATCTAAACTTTAAACGCAGTTAATGATCATGACCAGCAATGGCATGATCATTTTTTATGGATTCAGCTGTATTAGTTTAAGTAATTGAGTAAAATCTAAGTGCTTTATTTATAATTTATTGCAAAGCTTTGAACATTTGGTCTATATTTTTGTCCATCCTTGTCCCTTCCTTTTTTTAAAGTTATCATAGTTTCAACCCAAGGAATATTATTTCAGCACGGCGTGTCTAAACGATGGTTTTGAAGAGTGTTCCACCAATTATCAATTGAACCAATATTTGTTTTTTTCCTAACAAGCAGCTGAGATTCTGTTGAAGTTTTAGCGTGTTTGAAAATTCACTAATGAACTGTGATATGCTTTTTAATACGGGAGTTTCGCAATCGATTGCAAACGTAAAACCATTAAATAGTCCTGATATCAAAAGAATGGAGATATCACCGAGGAGATGGGAGGAGAGCATCAGGATAGACCCTAATTTCACCTATAAATATAATTACGTTTTGATGCGAGTTTCTTACAGTCAGTTATTCTCATCCTTCAATAATCAGCCAATTATTTCACTTAAATTTTAAATCCATGAAAAGAAAACTACTAACAAAATTCCTAGTTTTTATCGGGATGACTTTATCAGCTCTAATGATAAGTCTACCCGGTTTTTCCCAAACAGGAAAAATTACCGGCAAAGTGTCGGGTAAGGACGATGGGCTGCCTTTGCCCGGTGTAACGGTTAAAGTCAAAGGTAGCTCTGAGGTCACCAATACAAGTTCGGACGGGTCCTATACCATAAACGCCGTTCAGGGAAACACATTGATTTTCTCTTTTGTCGGTTATGATCAAAAAGAGCTTGTCGTTCCGGCATCAGGTACACTCAATGTAGTCTTATCGACTACTACCAATAACCTGAACGAAGTAGTCGTAATCGGATATGGTACGGCCCGCAGAAAAGACCTGGTAAGCGCTGTTAATGTGGTGGCGGCGAAAGATGCGGGCGCCAATACATCAACAAGTCCTGCACAATTATTAATAGGTAAGGCGCCAGGTGTTCAGGTAGTAACTGCGAATGGCTCGCCAGGTTCAGATGCGCAAATTATTATACGTGGTACCGGTTCTTTCACTAATGTTAGCCCGTTATACGTTATTGATGGCATACAAGCTGATGCCGGCTTGTTCAATACGATTAGCCCACAGGACATTGAGAATATTACCATATTGAAAGACGCCGCTTCAACAGCAATATATGGCGCTTCGGGGGCTAACGGCGTTGTGATAATTACAACAAAAAAAGGTAAAGCCGGCCCCACTCAAATATCATTTACATCACAGGTAGGTTTTTCAACTATACCAAAAAAACTCGATCTGTTAAAAGCAGCTGATTATGTAGACCTCATTAAAGATGTTGCCGTTACCAACAATGTTCCAATACCAGCAAAACTTAACACGCCGTTCGTTTTGGTTGACAGAAACGACTGGCAAAACGAAATTTTTAAAACCGCTTTATCAACTCAAAATGATGTAAGTATAAGCGGCGGAGGTGATAAGGTTACCTATAATATGTCGGCAGGATATGTAACGCAGCAAGCCACGATTAAGGATTATACTTTTAAGCGGTTTAATAACAGGTTCTCGCTTGACGAAAAATTAGGCCGTTTTCATTTCGGGCAAACCTTAAATTTGAGGTACACCAAGACGCGGGGCCAGACAGCGGGCATAGGCAACGCCCTTACTTATGCACCTTATCAACCCATTTATGATTCCTCAATTACGGGCGGTTACTCCATCTTGACCAATAATGATGATAACAGCAATGCTATAAATCCATTGGCGGATCTGGGCCTAAAAACCCAAAGCAGCCAGGACATGGTATTATATCCACAAGTATTTGCCGAAGTGAAAATTATTGATGGTTTAACTTTCCGTTCGCAAGCATCAGCAACATATGACAGTAATGGAAGTGATTCTTATCAGGTACCTTTCGTAACTGCCAATAAACTGGCTTTCGACCGCCAAGCGGGCCATGCCTACGGCAGCTCCTCCTATTACATCATTGAGAACTATTTGTCCTATAACCATACCTTTGGTAAACACAATATTTCGCTAACAGCAGGTAACAGTTACATTGATGCAGGAACCAGTAGCTCTGCTAGTTTAACGGGTACAGGCATGCTGACCGATGCGGTAAAGGACATTGGTGTAGCCCCAACTGTTACTGTAACAGGTAGGTCATCGGGTTATGCCACTCAATTTGGCGTCCAACAATCTTATTACGGACGTTTGATTTATTCTTATGACGATAAGTATATCCTTTCAGCCAGCGTAAGGCGTGACGGGTCTTCCAACTTTCTCCCTGCAGTCCGTTACGGCAATTTCCCGAGCGCGGGCTTTGCATGGCGATTCAGTCAGGAAGATTTCGTAAAAGCGGCTCTTCCATTTGTCAGTGATGGTAAACTGCGTGTAGGATGGGGACGTACAGGTAATAACCGGATCGATCTAGGCAGAACCGATGTATTAACATTTAACGGATCGCCTGTAGGAAACCTGGTATATTCTTTTGGTCAAACTGAGAAATTCGTTAACGGAACAACAGCTATTACAATTGCCAACCCGAAATTGCATTGGGAAGCAACCGACCAAACCGATGCCGGCATCGATCTGGCATTTCTCAACAACAGGATAACTTTTACCGCCGATTACTACAATAGAAAAAGCAGTGGATTATTAGTAAATATACCTGTACCGCCAAGTTTAGGGGTAGGCTTAAATACAAGCAACAGTTATGAGACGGTTAACGCGGCCAAGGTGCAAAACAAAGGGTTTGAATTTCAGTTAGGTTACCGGTCTGAAGTACAAAAGGGTTTTAGCTATAACATAAGCGTTAACGGCGCTTTTAACAATAATAAAACATTAGCGTTAGACCCTCAATCGCCAACTCCAATAATTGGAGGAACCACTAGCGTACAGACAATGACTATGCCGGGTATTGCTATCGGGTCATATTATGGTTATAGGGAGGATCATGTAGCCAGAGACCAGGCTGAAATTGATGCATTAAATCAAAAGGCACAGCAGAAGACCGGCGATCCGACTAAAGTTTACCAGTCTGGATTGCTTCCCGGCGACTTTATATTTAAGGACCTGAACGGAGACGGCGTTGTTGACTCAAAAGACCAGCAGGTTTTAGGGAGCGCAATTCCAAAGTTTACGTATGGCATCAACGTGGGTGCCACTTATCATAATTTCGACCTTAACGTAGTATTATCAGGCGTGCAGGGCGTGCAGATTGGAAATGATCTGAGGGCTTCCACTTTGGATTTCGCAGCGACAGGGCATAATGCCTCAACCGACATATTAGACAGGTGGAAAAAAACGGGTGACAATGCCAAGCTGCCAAGAGCGGGGCAGAATGCAACAGGAACGGGAAATGTAAGGCCGTCAGATTTCTTTATCGACAACGGCGCTTATTTACGTGCCCGCAATGTAACCCTAGGCTACACTTTAACAAAAAACGCTTTAAAATCGTTTTCGGGTAATGTGTTGAGTAAACTGCGCATATATATTGCTGCGCAAAATTTATTTACCATAACCGGATATAAAGGCTATGATCCCGAATTAAGCACAGTAAATGGAGATAACAACGCGAACGATACTATTTTTAGCCGCGGTATTGATACAGGCCAGATCCCGCAGGCCCGCACATTTTTATTCGGGATACAGGCAGGATTTTAAGCAATATTTATAAAAAATACAATTATGAAAAAATATATAAAATTTCTTATGGTGGGAGGGCTTTTAATTCTCTCGATAGGATGTAAAAAGAATTTGGATCTGGTTAATAAGAACGCTTATACTTATGACACTTATTTTACCACCGATGCTGCCGTAAACCAGGCCGTTGTGGCCACTTACGCTGGTTTGCTGCATACGGGTTTGTGGGCACGCGAGTGGTATTATACTTTTGATTTGTTGGGCTATGATGCCAAAAACAATCAGCCTCTGGTAGGCGACCTCCTGCAGTTGGCCCAGTATAATTTTGGCACCGATCAGAACCAGATGGGCCAAATATGGGCAGCGTTATACCAGATAATAGCGCGTGCTAACGTTGTTATTGATCGTGCGCAGACGTCATGGAAGCCGGCTAACGCCGCAGAGACAACTGACCAGGCTCAATATATCGCCGAAGCCAAATTACTGCGTGCTTATGCCTATTTTCAACTCGTTAATTTGTACGGGCGGGTGCCTTTGCGTACCAAGTTTATCCAGCAGCCAACCCCTGCCGAGATTAATTTGGCCAGATCGCCTGTAGCCGATGTATGGGCATTCATTGAACAGGATTTAAAGGATGCCGAGAAAGGTCTTCCGCTTTCATACTCTTCTGACAATTATGGCCGAGCAACGCAAGGTGTTGCAGTTGCGCTTTTGGGGAAATCTTACTTATATGAAAAAAAATGGGCTCTGGCACAAACAGAACTTGCTAAGTTAACCAAGGCGCCTTACAGCTATTCGCTTGCGCCGGTTTATAATGATCTTTTTGATGACCCGAACCAGGATGACCCTGCTTTGAATCCCGAAACCATTTTTCAGGTGATGAACCAGAAATGGACAGATTGGGGTATAGGTAATCAATACTACCTTTTTGGCGGTCAGGAAACCTGGGGTGGAAAAGCCACCCATTCTGGCCGTGCGCAGGAATATGGTTTTAATGATTGGAACAATGTACTTGTAACCACAACTGCTGTTAAAGCTTTCACCTATCCTAACCCACAAAACCCCTCTGTGAATTACGTAGACCCCCGTGCAGCCTTCACCTTTTATGGCGATGCCGCAAGTGGCGGGCAAACGGAATATTGCCAGCAATGTGCCCCTCCTAAACCTGGAGTGTCGCCTACTATAGCTTACCCTTACGCCTCAAAAGGATATGCGTGGCTTAAATATGAATATTATAATAAGATGGCCAGTTTTGGCGGACCGCAAAGTGGTATAAACGGGCAGGTAATACGCTATGCTGATGTATTGCTTATGCTGGCCGAAGCTTACATACAACAGGGTAATACAGGGTCACAGCCAATGGCATTGATTAACCAGGTACGCAGCAGACCAAGTGTTAATGCGCCTCTTTATACTTCGTTGGGTAGCCAGACAGAAGCTATGAACATTTTAATGCGTGAAAGGCAGTTGGAATTAACCGGCGAACAAAGCCGCTATTTTGACTTGATACGCTGGGGTATCGCAAAACAAACCATAAATTCTGAAAGACAAGTTGAAGACGGTACACGGCCCTTTCAAGATAAAAATTTACTGTTCCCAATACCTTTAGCTGAGAAAAATGCCAATTCTTCAGTAGCAAGGGATGTTTCCGGTGACTGGAATTAAGGCCTCCTGATTTAGATAAAAAAGAGCCTGCAGCATTCCATGTTTCAGGCTCTTTTTTACATGATTAGATGCCAAATGTCAGGGATAAAAGGGCCACGCCGAAATAGCCTATTGGTATTACGAATAAAGGGGCGGTTACCAATTAATAAGCTAATTCAAAATAAATGAATAATGGAGGAATCACAATTTGAAAAGCTAAAATCTGGAATCGATTTAATTCAGACTAACACATCATGGACAGGGAATAACAATGACGAACTGGAGAAACTAAATGAAAAGATCGAAGTCATCCTCAGCATTTTAGATGAAAACACCGGGTTATTGCGGGAATTAATTAGTGTTATCAAAGATCAAAAAAGCTAATGAACTGATAGATTTTGTTCTGTAGTTGAAAATTACAACAAAAAAGTTGCCCGAAATGTTTCAAAGGTTATAGACCAGTATCATAAAACGAATCCTTGTATGATCGATATTGTTAAATAAAATGAAAATAAATCATTCAATAACCCTTAACTTATGACTTTGCTCTGGAGGTTTTTAGCCTTTTTTTGCGCTGTTTTATCGCCTTTAACAGCGCCTGTTTTTCCGTATTCTTGCCATTCAGATGATAACCGTAGTTAAAGTACGTTCTGAAAATTTTCCCCTTAGCGTTCTGCAAAAAATATGCTTCATGGGATGTGGCATTGAGTACTGCACTGCAAGATATGAAAGCGTAGATGATGAAGTATCTGGGTAATTCCGATACGACGAATTATAAACAGGAGGTGTTGCAGAAAACGTTGAAAGCGATCGCTGCCTTACAGATAAATATGGTACAGTTGTCGTTATTTTAAATGTATGGTTTAAGATGCTTTAAGTTTCTTCCGCATTCTATTTAATTGATAATCTAATAATTGATTAAATCAGACCTTCTTATCATCAATTCACTATGCCGCCCAAACCTACGCCTCAGCCTTCTGGAAATCTTCCAGGTATTCTCGCCTTTACCGTGAATCGGTCAAGAATTTGCCTCTGCTATATTACTCATAGGTGCTAATCGCGACGATCTGTATATTGGCGCTCGCCACTTACTTCAAATTAAAAAACTCCGATGTTTTTTATTGTGCACTTGCCGTTTTGGGCATTTCTTTATTGAGCTTCCTGTTTTCAATGTTATTAACAACCTAAGACAAGTTTATTAAAATATTGGTCTACATACTATTGGTTTGTATCGTAGCTGTGATGTCCAGCGCAGTACTGGGTTTCGACTACTTTATCTTTAAAACTAAACCGGTATTTTTTCAAAAAAAAAGAAAATGTTGTAAATGATTGATTTGTAGTGCTAAATGTATGTGGGTTTCATGCCCTCCCTAACCGCTGAACATGAAAAAAACCTGCTGATCATTGATCAATAGGCTTTTTTTTAAAGAAAAGTTTTAAGTACCCACCTTTTGACTGGGGTCCGAACTCAGCCTCTGAACCAAAAGTGACCTTTGTAATAATGTTAAGGTCCCTTTTGTTTTTCAGCTGTTTTTATAGGGCTGATATAAGAGCCACGTATATAGTTTATAAGGGATACCAAGGAAGCAAGGTGAATTGATTTGGTTGTTATAATGTGGCGCTCTTTTCAACAATAACGTTTCTTGCCGACATAGAACTAGTTCCTGTTGGGCCTGGTGTGCCCGATGAGCCCTCCATTTGATAGTCAATAATAATATTCAAGCCCTTACCTACAAAGTTGGCTCCGGTTTGCGTACTTTTTAATGAACCATCAATCCAGTATTCTATCGAAACATCAGTTGCATTGGTTTTTGTCATATACACTGAGTAAGTATGCCAGTTGGCCGGGCTGGAGATTGTTGTACCTACACTTGACCAGCCACCGCTGGCATTTTTGTAGGTATTTGTCCAACATGTTGTACTTCCTTTAAACTCCATAAAATCGCTTTCGGGTGGCCAACTGGTAGCTCCAGTCACCCAAAACGCTGGCCAGGTACCCGTTTGTGAAGGGCATTGGAACTCTCCCTTAAAATGCCATTTAGGCCATGAATCGTCAACAACAGGTACTGTTTTTGCATAAATAGTGCCCGAATAATAATGAATGGCAAGGTAAGGGGATGATGAACTGTTACCAACACTGCCGCTGGGGCCACTGGTTAAAGTAAGTACGTCTCCTGATACCGAGATGTTTTCGGCACGCATGCGGGCTGATCCATTATGATCTGATCCCCAGGGATACAAATTGTTCCAATAGGTACTAAAGGAGTTAAATGAATTAGCCGGAATAACATTTACCCACGAAACGGCATTCGTCTTTAAAAGGGATGAAGATTGATCAGCATTTGCAATCTGATGTGTAGCTTCTTTTTTGCATGCCAAAAACATGGCAAACAAGAACAGAGCTGTGAGCATGTGAGTTAATTTTTTCATAATAAGATTTCTTGTAAGGTAATTGGTTTGCTTCCCTGGTATTCCTTATTAATTGGTAAGACAAATGAAAGGTAAATAAAACAGCGTGATAGGGGGCAAATCAGCCTTTTATAGGGGGCTGTTTATGGAGGTTTTGATTTTTCGAAACCAGAGAGCAAATTTTGATAGGGGTAATATATGGTAATGTAGTCCACCAAACATTTGATAAATTTGATAGACTAATTATTTACTAAGGTGAAATGTTTTATTGGGCAAAATTTATATTGAAGAGCAGAACATTCATTTGTGCCTGTTTTATTTTGTTATGCTATTCGGCCCAGGCGGTATTGATTAATCCACCCATTAGGTATTTAGGTATTGAGAATGGCTTATCGAATAATGCTGTTACCTGTATTTACCAGGATCAATATGGGTTTATGTGGATGGGTACTTATGACGGATTGAACCGGTATGACGGTGATCAATTTAAGATTTTCAGAAATATATGGGGAAACTCAAGGTCATTAGCCAATAATCACATTACAGCTATAGGAGGTACTGGTAATAAAATATTGGTTGGGACACAGAAGGGCCTGGTATATTATAATTATGCCGATGCTTACTTCTATCCAGAATATTATCAGCCAGAGCAGCGTATTAAAAAAATAAGAATAACAGCTAATATAAATGCAGTTATTGCCGATAATGCTGGTAATGTTTATGTTGCCGCTGACGAAATGGGGCTGCTGGTTTATAATAGAAATCTAAATTTATACAAGCAGGTTGCTTTAAATAAAAAGTATAATTATAATATACAAGCTCTCGCAATAGCCAATAAAGGCCTATGGATGTTTGTAAAGGATGTTGGGTTATGTCTGTATGATATACGAAAAAATAGCATTACCGAATTTAACAGGCAACTCCAGTTTGCCAGTTGCCTGATCGATGACGGGCATAATCATATTTGGATAGGAACAGAAAATGGGTTATATATCTGTAATATTAATACCCGGGAAATTAACAGGTTTAATCCGCCTTATAGTAAACTTACCAGTGATAACATCTTTAATTTAAGCCTCGATGAAAAAGCAAATTTATGGATAGCCACCAATGGCGGAGGGCTGAATATTTTAAATACCAACACCAATAAACTAAGCTATATAGTAACCGGCGAAGAAAAAGGATCTTTACGTAGTGGTGCCGTAAACGCAGTTTATGAGGATAAAGAATCAAGAAAGTGGATAGCAACATTGCGTGGAGGGGTTAATATAGTAGATACTGAAAACAAGCCCTTTGATCAGTATAGTCATGATCCGTTTAACAAAAATACCGTCGTCAATAATTTTATACTTTCTTTTTGCGAGGATGAGCTGCATAATATCTGGATCGGAACAGATGGGGGAGGGTTAAGCTACTGGAACACTAAAAATAATGTATATACCCACTATGTACACAATCAGGATCAGGGTTCATTGAGCAGCAATTTTATTGTCAGCCTTATTAAAACCTATGATAATAATATGTGGGTAGCCACATTTAGCGGTGGGATTGATGCATTTAACAAATTAACCGGACGTTTTAAGCACTATACCTGTTATAATACTTACGCTAAAACGGCCGATAAAAATTTATGGAAGTTATATGAAGATTCGCACTACCGTTTGTGGGCCGGAACAACGCGGGGAGGAGCTTTGTATCTATACAACCGGAAAGCTGATAGGTTTGAACTGTTTGATAAAAACCTGGTTGATATACATTCATTATATGAAGATCAGGATGGAAGGCTTTGGGCTGGTGATTACACTCATTTAATTAAAATTGATACCCTGAATAAAAAGCATCAATATTTTACCATAGGATACGCCATACGATCTATCACCGGAGATGAATTACATCGTTTATGGGTTGGAACAGAGGGGGGCGGACTTTTGTTATACAACCCTGATCACAATACCTACAAAAGATATACACAAGTTAATGGTCTGCCCAGCAATTCAGTACTTAATATTCTTGTTGATGATAACAACAATTTGTGGTGTAGTACCTATAACGGGTTAACCCAATACTCGCCGCAGAATAACAAGTTTACCAACTTTAATGTATCAGACGGTTTGCAGAGCCATCAGTTTAATTATAATGCTGCTTTAAAGCTTCAATCGGGAAAAATGCTATTTGGCGGTATTAACGGTTTTAATCTTTTTAATCCGGATAGCATTAAGATCAGAAACCATCAGCCCGGTCTTCGTCTAACCGGATTGAAAATAAATAACATTGATGTTGAGGGCAATAGTTCACATACAGGATATCAACCTATAGTTAGCCTCAAAAAAATTATATTACCCTATGACCAAGCAACTTTAACCATTGATTATACAGCGCTTGAATACTCATTTCCTGATAAAATTGATTATGCTTATTACCTGGAAGGATGGGATCACGGTTGGAATTATGTAGGCAAAATGAAAACGGCATATTATACCCGTTTAAATGAAGGAGATTATACACTTAGAATTAAAGCAACCGATACTAAAGGGCATTGGATGGCCGAACAACTGATAATTAAGGTAACCATTATGCCGCCATGGTATCGGACATGGTGGGCCTATATATTGTATGCACTTATTATTTCGGCAATTGTATATGCCTTCTGGACATACCGCGTAAGGCAGGCAAAGCTTCAATTTGAAATTGAGATTGCCAACCTTAAGGTGGAAAAAGAAAAAGAGCTTAATGAAAAGAAACTATCATTTTTTACAAACGTTTCGCACGAGTTTAGAACACCGCTAACTTTAATTATTAGTCCCATTAAAGATCTGCTCAATCAAAATAAAGGCAATACCGATGAGTTGAATATTATTTACAGCAATGCCCGCCGCCTGCTTGGTTTGGTTGATCACCTGCTGCTTTTCAGAAAAACAGAGAGTGAAAATACACAGCTAAAAGTAAGTAAATTAAACTTTGTAAGTTTATGTAATGAGGTATTTGCCTGCTTTATTCATCAGGCCCGGGTTAAAAAGATAAATTACACCATTTACTGTTCCTGTGATCAGATAGATGTATATGCTGATCTTGAAAAAATAGAAATTGCGCTGTTTAACCTGATATCTAATGCCATTAAGTTTACGCCCAACCATGGAATCATCAATATTATAATTCAGGAAGATGAAGAGCAGGTGTATTTTAAAATCACCGATAACGGCATTGGTATAAATACAGATATAGGCGATAAATTATTTGATAAATTTTATCAGATCAAAGATAAAAACTACTTCAGAACAGGCTTTGGTATAGGTTTATACCTGGTAAAGGTTTTTATTGAAATACATCAAGGCAATATTAGTTATTCAAACAATGTAAACGGCGGAACCACTTTTGTAATGAGTTTACCAAAAGGAAAAAAGCATTTTGCTAATGAGCAATTGGCCGAAGATATTACGCCTGATTATACTTATGTTAATGAATTTATTGACCATGATAACAAAGATGCCATTGTTCAGGAGAAAGGGATTAATAAGCTTGAGTTATTCATTTCAGACAAGTATTCTATTATCATCATTGATGATAATGATCAGATGAGAAGCTATATCAGGAAGATATTTGCGCCTGATTACACTGTTTTTGAAGCTGATAATGGTACAGTTGGTTTTGAACTGATAAAGAAGTACATCCCTGATGTGGTCATTAGCGATATTGTGATGGATGGCATGGATGGGTTGGAATTATGTAAGATGGTAAAGGAGGATCCCGCCATTAACCATATTCCTGTTATTCTGTTAACCGGTGATGCTACCCCTGATATTATGGTAAAAAGTATAGAGGAAGGGGCAATTGACTTTTTGCGAAAACCATTTGAAAAAGAGTTGCTTATAGCCCGTGTCAAAAGTGTTTTACGGAGCAAGACCGAGCTGCAAAAGTATTTTTATAAAGAAATTACTCAAAAAGATGCAACACGCCGGATATCTCAGGAGCATAAGGATTTCTTAAACAATTGCATCGCTGTTATTGAACAGAACTTTACCGACGAGCTTTTTGATGTTGATGTATTAGCAAAAGAAATGAGTATAAGTTATTCAACACTTTTTAAAAGAATTAAAGGCATTACCGGGCAGTCTGTTAATAATTTTATCAGGTTTGTGCGCTTGCGTAAAGCCGCTGAGCTTTTGATCCATACCAATTGTAATGTTAATGAAGCCGCCTTTCAGGTTGGGTTTAGTGATATGAAATATTTTCGCGAACAGTTTAACAAACAGTTTTGTGTAAACCCCTCCGAGTTTATAAAAAAGCACCGGGCAAATTTTCAAACCTCTTACCGGATGAGTGAATTTGTTAAGGAAAATCCAGTTAAGTAATTAATGATTTATTCTGTTGCCTAACGTTTATTGATTTTGAAGGATAGCAGAAGCTATGACAATAAATAAAGGTTCTTTTAACACTTATTTTGCTTGATCTCGCCCAAAAGGGCCGAAAATGCTTTAAACAGGTATTTTAACCCCCACAATTTATAGTTTTACCCCCCTCGTACAACGGTAAATAACGCTTATTTAGTTTCAACCGGTTAGCAATAGTATCAGCTTTTACTATTCTTCTAAAACAATTATAAACTAAGCCATCAGTATGAAATGTTCAAAAACCAATAGCAGGATTTTGCCTCGCTGGATATTAAACCTGTCGGGTTAACACTTATTTATTCTCCTAATCATTATTAAACTTATTTAACCCTAAAAATTATGAAAATAAAATCTACTTATTTAACTCGTTACACCATGTGGTTATTGATGGTAATGCTCACAAGCATAAGCCAGTTAACCTATGCGCAAACAAAAATTAATATCAAAGGCGTTGTAAAAGATGCCTCCGGCAATGTATTACCGGGTGCTACCATTAAGGTGGCAGGTACCAGCCAGGTTACCGTTACCGATGTAAATGGCGTTTTTAAGATCAACGTAAACGATGGCACTACGTTAAGCATATCATTTGTAAGCATGGTTACCAAAACCATACAGGTTGATAAAGAGCATACCGTAATTAACATAGTACTTGAAGATAAAGATAAGCAGCTGAATGAAGTTGTGGTAGTGGGTTATGGTACCCAAAAACGTTCAGACGTAACCGGTTCGGTGGTGTCAGTACCCAAAGCACGTTTGTCGCAATTGCCGGTTACCAATGTGCTACAGGCTTTTGAAGGGGCGGTAGCGGGGGTAAGCGTAACAACTACTTCATCTGTGCCGGGTAGTTCTCCGTCGGCTATTGTGAGGGGGCAAAACTCTATTAACGCAGGTACTGGCCCATATGTGGTGGTTGATGGTATCCCGCTTAGCAAAACCGGCGGCTCGCTTAATGATATTAACCCTAATGATATTGCCTCCATGGAGATATTAAAAGATGCCTCGGCGGTAGCTATCTATGGTACTAATGGCTCAAATGGAGTAATACTGATCACCACAAAAAGGGGTACCAGTGGTAAACCTGTGATCCGTTATAACGCTTATGCCGGTGTTGAAAACATAGCACATATCCTGGAGCCACGTGATCCTTCAGCGTATATACAAAAATATGCAGATTATATGTCTCAAACAGGTCAAAAGCAAACAAGTCCAGTTCCTAATAGTTCTGAACTTCCTAACTATCAGGCTGGTCGTACAATTGACTGGATGAAAGCAGTAACCCAGCAAGGTGTTATGCAAGATCATAACCTGAGCATATCAGGTGGTAGCCCCGATGTTAAATATTATGTTTCTGGTGATTATATGAAACAGAAAGGTGTGATACAGGGCTATCAATATAACCGTATAAGTATCCGCTCAAACCTTGATGTTAATGTTACCAGTTTTTTAACGGTAGGCACATCTGCTTTTTTTACCAATAACAATTATGATGGAGGCCGCGCTAACTTACTGTTTGCGACTGCCATGAGTCCTTATGGTAATAAGTATAATGCTGATGGCACCTATGCAATTTATCCCATGAATCCTGAGCTTTTATATACTAACCCGTTATTGGGCCTTGTTACTGATCAGGTTAACCGCAGTGTAAACCTTAATGGTAATGCCTATGCCGAGCTAAAATTCGGGGGAATACTTAAAGGGTTAAAATATCGTGTAAACGCAGGCTATTCTTATTTACCAACACGTATTGACAGCTACAGCGGCCGTCTGGCCAATACCCCACTTGGCTATGCTACTGCAACCAGCTCTGAAACCAATTCATATACCATTGAAAACCTTTTGTATTACAATAAAGATATAGGTAAGCATCATTTTGATCTTACCGGACTTTACAGTGCCCAACGAAAGCGGTATTTTATTTCAAGTTTTGCCGGAAGTGGTTATGTAAACGATCTGTTGTCATTTAATAATATTGGAGCCGGGGCTACAATATCAGCCCTGAGTATCCCAGGTACAACAGCTTTGGGTACTTATTCAGATCGTTATGCGCTTAATTCCCAAATGGGGCGCATTAACTATTCGTATAACAGTCGCTACCTTTTCACTTTCACGGCCCGGAGGGATGGCTCATCTGTATTTGGCGCTAACACAACAAAATATGGTTGGTTTCCTTCAGCAGCTCTGGGCTGGAATATAAGCCAGGAAGATTTTCTGAAAAATTCAACTATAGTCAATAGCTTGAAATTAAGGGCATCTTATGGTAAAACAGGTAATGAAGCTATCAGCGTTTACCAAACTATTACTACTGATAGCCCCGTTAAATCCCCTTTCAATGGTGTTGGTGTTACAGGTGTACAGGCCAGTAACCTGGGTAACCCCAATTTGCATTGGGAAACAACTGTTGGTACTAATATCGGGGTCGATTATTCGTTATTTAACAACCGAATAAGTGGCTCGGTTGATGCCTACAGTACGCGTACATCCGGTTTATTGCTGCAAAGGAGCCTGCCCCTTATAACCGGTTATTCAAGAATATTGGATAATATAGGTAAGGTGGCTAATAAAGGTATTGAGGTTACGCTTACTACCCGTAATATAACCGGGAGTGATTTCCGTTGGGAAAGTAACATTGTGTACGCAATTAATCGTAATAAAATTGTTGACCTATATGGTGACGGTAAGGACGATTTGGGTAACCGGTGGTTTATCGGGCAGCCAATCAACGTGATATATGATTACAAGATGACAGGTGTTTGGCAAACAGGTGAGGATGCATCTAAACAAGATCCCGGCGCAAAACCCGGCGATTTAAAGTTTGCAGATACTAACGGTGATGGTAAAATCACAGCGGATGACAGAGTAATACAAGGCCAAACCGCGCCGAAATGGACAGGTGGTTTAACTAATACATTTCATTATAAGCAGTTTAATCTGAGTGTATTTATTCAAACCGCCCAGGGCCAGATGAGAAATAATGCTGACTTGAACTACGCAGATGAATCAGGCAGAAGAAACACACCTGCTGAAATTGGTTATTGGACACCTACCAATGGCAATAACTCATTCCAGGCATTATCATATACCAATACCCGTGGGTATGGTTACCCGCGCGATGCCAGTTATACCCGTATAAAAGATGTAACCTTTAGTTATGTTGTTCCGCAAAAAATATTGGATAAAGCACACCTGGCTGGTTTAACTTTTTATGCAAGCGGGCGTAACCTGTACACCTTTACTAAATGGATAGGGTGGGATCCTGAGCAAACCTTTTATACAAGAGGAACCTCAAATTCATCAGCCAATCAGCAAGCCTATGCGTCCGATTGGACTAATAACTACCCCGTAACACGCACATTTGTTTTAGGTGTAAATATCTCATTAAAATAAACTGATAAATATAAAGACATGAAAAAGTATTCAAAAATATTGGTTTCAGTATCAGTGCTTATTATTGCATTTGCATCCTGTAAAAAAAACTACCTGGATGAAAAACCATATTCATCATATACGCCGTTAACACTTACAGATTCCCTTGGGTTTGAAGCTTCTGCTGTAGGTTTGTATAATTATGAAAGCACAATTTTAACCTATTCAAGCGCACAAGGCTGGCCCAGTGTATGGCAGGTAGGTACCGATGTGGCCAACGCCACCGCAAATCAGCAGGGAATTGAAGTGCCTTACTACAACTATGCACAGCTTACGTCAACTGATGGAGCTGCCTCCTATATATGGGGTAAATACTATGCGTTAATAAATAATGCCAATATCATAGTTGATGGCGTAGAAAGCCCCTCAACAACCAAAATTGGGCAGGTAGGTAAAAATGCTTTTGCGGCCGAGGCTAAATTTTTCAGGGCTTATGCTTATAACAACCTAGCCACACTTTTTGGCAAAGTGCCACTGATTATACATACTATTACCGCACCTAAAACAGATTTTGTACGTGCGTCACTTGATGCTGTAAACGCGCAAATTGTAAGCGATCTTACCTTCGCCATCAGTAATCTGGCCGACCTTTCAGCAGGTACAGGTAAATTAAATTCGCAAGGTAAACCCGTTGGCCGTGCCAACAAGTATATGGCTATGCAACTGCTTGCCGAAGTTTATTTGCGTATGGGGAAAAATGATTTGGCCGAACAGCAGGCCCAGGCCGTTATTAACAGCGGTAAATTTAGCCTGATCAAAGCCCGGTATGGTGTGAGGGCAGGCGGAGCAGGCGATTATTATTCTGATATGTTTGTTTACGGGAACGAAAGGCGCGCCCAGGGAAATTCCGAAGCTATATGGGTGCTGGAGCAAGAAAATCCAAGCACGGTGGTGGGTGGTAATACGGATGCCGCGCAACAGCGACGGGTATGGGGAGCCGCTTATTACAATATTAGCGGATTGGTTATTAGCGATACTTTAGGTGGCCGCAGTATTGGCAGGCTCAGGTTGAGTAATTGGGTGTTATACGGTCTTTATCCAACGGGTGACATGCGGAACTCGCAATACAGTATACGTCGCCGGTATTATTATAATGATGTTACTAAACCCGCTACTTATGGCCAACAGGTGCCATTTACCGGTCCGGATACCTTATATAAAATATGCCCGAGCACAACCAAGTGGGGCGCTTATGATCCAAATGATGTTTTTGGATATGCCATGATCAAGGATTTTATGATGATGCGTTTAGGAGAAACCTACCTGTTACTGGCCGAAGCACAGGTAAAACAAGGCAAAACCGCCGACGCTGCAACATCAATAAATGTATTGAGAACAAGGGCAAATGCACCACAGGTTACCTCCGACCAAATGAACCTTAATTTTGTTTTGGATGAGCGTGCCCGCGAGTTGATCGGTGAAGAAAATCGCCGGATGACACTAATGCGTACAGGTACTTTGGTTGAACGCTCCTTGCGTCTTAATTCAAATGACGTACAGCATCCAACAACCGGTTTGGCAGCTAAAAATTTACTCTTGCCTATACCATTGTCAGAAATTCAATTAAATAAGGATGCTGTTTTAGAGCAGAATCCCGGATATTAGTTTTTTTAATAAATAAGGGCTTAAATGTAAGCCCTTATTTATTACTTTATGCCGGTGTAATATATTTTATTGATGAGGCCTTTGATGATTATACGTAAATGCTGTTTGCTTCTTTTGGTTGTTTTATACCATATACTGCCAGGTTACGCACAACTTATTGCTGTTAAAACCACAACCATAGGTATGGGTTGGGCAAATAACTCGGTTAACACGGTTATTTTTCGTAAAAATTCGCTGGTTACTTATAAAGGCACACAGTATGCAGCCTATTATGATAATGATCAGTTTGTGGTACTGGCCAAAAGACCAAGTGGTTTTAATCAATGGCAAATTCTGCGCACACCCTATCAAGGCGACGCCACCGATGCGCATAAAGCCATCTGTATCATGGTTGATGGAGCCGGTTATCTCCATGTGACCTGGGGCCATCATAACCAACCCTTAAACTATGCTGTGGGTACATCGCCGGGCAGTCTTGAACTGTCAGCAAAAAAAGTGATGACCGGCGATAAAGAAAACAAAGTATCCTATCCCGAATTTTATAAACTACCCGGTGGCGACCTGTTATTTCTTTACCGTGATGGTGCTTCGGGTAACGGCAACCTCATGCTGAATCGCTACAGCACAACAACTAAAAAATGGAGTAGGGTACAGGATGGTTTAATTGATGGCGAGGGCGGCCGTAACGCTTATTGGCAAATGGTTATTGATAAGCGAGGTACTATACACCTGTCGTGGGTATGGCGCGAAAGCCCCGATGTAGCCAGCAATCATGATATGTGCTACGCCCGCTCAACTGATGGCGGACTTACCTGGGAAAGATCGACTGGCGAGAAATATGTTTTACCCATAACAGCGGCTTCGGCTGAGTACGCCTGTAAAATACCTCAAAAAAGCGAACTGATTAACCAAACATCCATGTTTGCGGATGATGAGGGTAATCCTTTTATTGCCACTTACTGGCGCGAAGAAGGGCAAACCGTACCTCAGTATCATTTGGTTTATAACAACGCTGGTAAATGGCAGGTAAGTAACCTGGGTTTTCGTAAAACAGCTTTTAATCTTGGTGGGGGAGGAACAAAAAACATCCCCATATCGCGCCCGCAGATCGTTGCCTGGAACCAGGGCAAGTGGATGGCAGCAGCTCTTATTTTTCGTGATGCAGAACGCGGCGACAAGGTTTCTGTAGCCATAACCAATGATCTGAATAGCAATAAATGGCAGGTAAGTGATTTGTCGGCAGCAAATGTTGGGGCCTGGGAACCAACATACGATACAACGCTATGGCAGAATAATAAAGTACTTGATCTGTTTGTACAAAAAGTAGTACAGATTGATGGCGAGGGTCGGGCCAATATTCCGCCTCAACTGGTACAGGTATTGGAATGGAAACCCACCAAACGGATAAGATAAACTTTAGTATGATAGCAGCTTTTTATAAAAAACGAAAACCGTTAGCCCTCTTATTGATGGTGGTAATGATAGGTATTGGCCAATATAGCAGGGCCCAGCAAAAAGAATTTCACCCCGGGCAGTTATGGCCTGATAATAAAGGCGTACATATTAACGCACATGGTGGTGGGATACTTTACCAAAAAGGAACTTACTATTGGTTTGGGGAACACAAAATTGCTGGAGGTGCAGGTAACAGGGCTATGGTTGGTGTGCATTGTTATTCTTCAAAAGATCTTTATAACTGGAAAGATGAGGGTATTGCATTGCATGTCTCTGATGATCTTCAAAACGATATTGCCAAAGGCTGTATACTGGAGCGCCCTAAGGTGGTTTATAATAAACTCACCAAAAAATATGTGATGTGGTTTCATCTGGAACTGTTGAACAAAGGCTACAGCGCTGCACGTGCGGGTGTTGCCATAAGCGATAAAGTAACGGGCCCTTACCAGTTTATAAAAAGCTACCGCCCCAATCCCGCACAGATGCCTTTTTACCCGGCTACTGCTTTAGAAAGCGAGAAGGTGAATTGTGCCAGCCCGACTAATAAAAGTGACAGTTTTTTTTGCCGTGATCTGCCAGGCGGGCAAATGGCACGCGATATGACCGTTTTTGTTGATGATAATGGCAAAGCTTACCATATTTTTTCGTCCGAAGAGAATTTTACATTGGATCTGGCCGAGCTGACCGACGATTATACCGGGCATACAGGTAAATTTATCAGGGTATATGCAGGGCACCAAACAGAGGCCCCAGCTTTATTTAAACGTAACGGTATATATTATATGATTGGTTCAGGTTGTACAGGTTGGGACCCCAATGCCGCACGGTGGTTTTCGGCACCAAATATATGGGGACCCTGGACATATCATGACAATCCCTGTAAGGGCCCCGGCAGTGATAGTACTTATGGTGGTCAAAGCACATATGTTTTACCCGTTGCCGGCAAAAAAGATGCTTTCATTTTCATGGCCGATAAATGGACGCCGAAGGATGCTATTGATGGCCGATATTTGTGGCTACCCATTAGTTTCAAAGGTAATGATATAGAGATAAACTGGATAAATAGCTGGAATTTGGATACATTTAAAAAGTAATATGAAAAGTTTAAAAGTCGTCGTAATCTTTTATGACAACAATTAATTAGCTGTATAGGTCTTATTCTTATAAGGCCCGTTTTCATTTGATCCTGAGCGTTTATTTTGACATTAACCCCAAGAAACATATCCGATTGAAGTTTATTATTAAAGCCCTTGCCGTTTAAAGCAAGGGTTTTATAGTTTTCATTTACCGGCCTAATCCCTTAAGCTACATTCTGTTGAACTTGCATTAAAACCTTTCCGAAACCTATCTGGCCGAAAGAGCCATTCAAAATGCTCCGGCATAATTAAAGATCAGTTCTTATATAATTTGGTATCAAAGCAAAAACAGATAACCGTTTGACACCGACCCATCGTAGTCTTAGCCTGGCTTTATTATGGTACTGGCATTCGGGTAATTATTGATGAGTCTGGTTAAAATACAGTCCATAGGCAATAATATAAAATAAATGTTTGCAGGTGTTTTGATTGCCGTGGAAGAACACTATTATATGCCTCCACGCCAATCATATCAGTTAATCTGGTCAATTGTCTTCATATTATCATTTGGGTTTCTGTCTATCAGCGTACCAAATGGGTCAACTCCAACGGCGTTTGGTTTGCCTTTAGTTATAATGGTCAGTTGGTGATTGCCCCGGGTTAATTTGTATTTTTGGAGATAGAGTAGATTGGCGCGATTCCGTCCGTTTTTATCCTTTGTATCCGCTGCGAAGATTCCAATATCGATGTAATCATTCATCTTTAATGCCGGCACGTCGTTACCTTTGCTATCTATCCAAACTTTGTTAATATTTACTTTCAGGGTTACTTTATACTCGTTCTTGCCGGCTATTTTTGTAGCTGTTACGGTGTTAACCTTGCTGTCATAAAGCGTCACTTTTTGCCAGGTATCGGTCATGTAATACTGCAAAGAATCCGGAACATGTTTTTGCAGGTAATGATAAAGGTTATTTGCACCTGCAAAAGGCGGCTGGCTTTTAAATGCATAAGCGTTTTTAAACTCACGGAGGGCATTGTTCAGGCTGTCTTCGCCAATGAGATTACGTAAACCGTACATGGCCACGCTTGCTTTGCCGCTCCACTCAAACCATTGGTTGGCCCTGATCAGCGAATGCTCCCTTTCTTCCAGCCTGCGCCTTACAAAAAGATAATACCATAACTGGTCGAGCACAATGGCCCGCATGTTGGCTTTTCCATATTTTTTTTCGGCCATTACCAATGCATCGTAATTGGCAAGACCTTCTGGTATCACCAATGAGCCTACGGTATTGTTTGGAGCTACCTGGAAACGCCACCACTGTTGGGCAAGATTACGAGTAGTGGTAAAGTACAGGTAATCAAACTCATTTGGATTAGTGAAATGCGCGTTCCAGCTATTATACTCGGCATAGGTATCAAGTATGGTAGTTGAAGATTCACGCGGACCATAAGTAGAGGTTTCCGCAAGCCGGATGTTTTTGAATGGATATGGCCCATAAACGGAGCTATAATATTTAAGCCCTTCTTTATAAGCGTCTATAAAGCGGGCGGTATTTTCGTTATGTTCCGGGTGATGATAAACGTCAATATATATTTTATGGTCGAGCATGATACTATCACGGCTATCGGCAAACCGGGCCGAAATAATACCGAAAGGCACATACATACCCGGCTTATCCTGAATGTAATGAAAATAGTTGCGACCACTCTGTTTCCATTGTTTTACCAGCTCGCCGTGAGTTACAACAGATTGGTCACCAGAAGTGCTTACCGTAACATCAAGACTTAGCAGGTCAGCAGATTTTCCGGCTTTTAGGGTTTTAATACCAATTGGATCATTTTGAGGTATTTCACTTTCTGCTGTTTTGGGTGGTAAACCTGCCTTTTTACGAACGTATGGACTACCAACCTCATCATCGTCGTCATAGCCCAAACCAGGTAGGCCGCCTGTAAAGAAGGTACCGTTATGCAACAGGTTAACTGAATAAAGTCCGTTGGTGAAGCCAGTATGGGTAACCGACGAATTAACCTCCAAAACAACCGAATCCCCGGGTGCAAGCGACTCCCTCAATTGGTATAATCTAAAATCGGCTGTATCCTGCTTCGGCCTAAACCAGTTAAAAAATCCCCGCGAATAAAATAGCGGATTTGTGAATGGAACTGGTTTCCCATTAACGGCTATGAAATAATTCAGGCCATCGGCATCAAGCAGCATTTTTGAAATGGGCTTATCTGTTTTGTTTGTTATAGTGACCTGGGCTTTTACAAATTCCTGTTGTTTATCTGGGAAAATATCAACTTTCATTTTTATGCGGGTTACCTTGGGCAATGGCAGCGACTGATATTTTTTTAAGACTTTTTCATAAATAATAGCACGGTCTTCCTGCTCATCTTTGCTTAAATAATTATTTAGGTAACTTACATTATAATAGATATATGCGCCTACTATTAAGAACATAGGGATGAGAACCGCTGCAAATAGCTTCGTTTTTTTATTGAACCGTTCAGGTATCAGTTGTAACCGTTCTTTAAATGATGAGCTTACACCACGGTAATAAAACAATGCAGCCACAATGATCAGTACTCCACCCCCTAAAAGCCAGTAAAGGTTAAACCAGCTTATTGGCCCAATCATGTGCCCCATACCGTCCATATCCGAAATGCCTGTGTTTGGTGTGTAGGAATACAGCAATAGATGGTAATTGAACATGCCGGTAAGTTCCAGAAAGAAAAAACCTATCCATAAGGTGACACCTACCGCGTAAGCAGCAAATTTATTGTTGATGATAACATGTACCAGGTAACAAAACACAACGATCAGTAGTAGCTTTGGTAATAGGATAATGAAAATATAACTAAAGTATGTACCTAAATGGAGCGCTGTATATCCTTTAGCAAGCTGTACAATTACACCGATAACAAAAGGGATAAACGACAGGCCGGCGCCAATAACGAGTAAAGGGATCAGTTTTGAACCGTTCAATACCCAGTTTGGTGGTGGTAACGAATCGTTGATAAAGGCATAGCGGGTAAGCCGGTCGCGTTGCAGCGTTTCGCCGGTATAAAACATGATAATAAAGAAGATGAAGAACGGGAAAGCATCATTAAAGATACTTAAAAGCATTACAGTTCGGGGCAGATCTTGTACACCGTAATTTCTTTCGCCCAGCCAAAATACAAAACCCAGAAAGATACTGCCACTGCCTACAATGATCCAGAAGTAATTGTCGCGGATGATGTTTAATAGCTCCAGCTTTACAAGGTTTGATAAAACCCGTCGTTCATATTTACCGGCGAAACTCACCGCAGGTATTTTAATCGCCTTATTGGTTGCCTTTGTATTTATATCATCAATGGTGGCTTTATCGCGCTTGCCGCTAAAGAATTTTTCAAAATTAAAGCGGACGTAGGTAAACAGCAGGATGACAAGTCCCAATCCGGGCCAAATGATCCTGTTAATGGCCATAGGGCCACTGATCAGGATCAGGTTATTGTTTTGTTCGGTGGCTGTTGCATTGTTCATTTGATACCGAACGCCGTTCATTCCAAATGGATCCGATATGCCGATAACCGTTGTATTGTTTGTATGGTTGAGGAAGAATAGGGCGATAAAATAAAACAGGAACAAAAGGATACCGCCAAAATAGATCACCTTCACATTGCGGGTTATGGCTACCAGGCCAAAGAACAACGATGAGGTAAAGAACAGGTTTGGTAACGCGATGGTGAAAAATGGATATAAGTAATATAACAGGTGGTTTGGCCCATATTGAGCGCGATCTGTTTTACCAATAAGTGGGCCTATAATGGTGCCGAGATATATGCCGAGTAAAATAGCCAGCGCTATAACGAGCATAAAAACAAACGAACCCAGGTATCTGCCCCAGAAATAGCCGGGCTTGGTAATAGGGTAGGTGAGGTAATAATCTTTGGTTTGATATTCAATATCGCGGTAAATTGCCGAACCCATAACGGATGAGCTGATAAGCATCATCATCATGGTGATACCCGCACACCAAAACGTTATTAAAAAAGGCGAATTGATATGCTCTTTTTCGGCTACCGGCAAAGCGCCTGTAGAAAATGCGAACACGGTAAAAAGCAATACTGCGAAAAAATACAGGTAAAAGGCTGGCCTGCGGACCCTATTCTGGATCTCGAACAGAAATATTTTCAAGAACATAAGTTATTGTTTTTTAAGTGTTTACATGGTATTTACATCAACCCGTTTGGCGATGTTGCTGAAGTACACATCTTCGAGATTGGGGGTGGCGGGAACAAAGCCATCCTGTAGCCCGGTTTCCTGTAATATCCTGATATGGAGCTTGCCCGTTTTAAGTTGGGTAGATATCACATTATAAACATCGCGGTAATATTTGATCTCCGAGCGATCGATAGCTTTGGAATAGATCTTTCCGTTCAATTCATTTACTGCAGTTTCAGGATCGCCGGCGTAAAGTACTTCACCCTGGCAAATAATGGCAAAGTTGGCGCAAAGCGTACTTACATCCTCAACAATATGAGTTGATAGGATAACGATGGTATTTTCGCCCAGTTGGCTCAATAAGTTGTAAAAGCGATTACGTTCGGCCGGGTCAAGCCCTGCTGTGGGTTCATCGACGATAATCAGTTTGGGATCGCCAATAAGTGCCTGCGCTATGCCAAAGCGCTGCTTCATCCCGCCGGAATATGTGCCGAGGTGTTTTTTACGATCTTTGAACAGGTTAACTTTTTCAAGCAAGCCCTGTACCAGGTCTTTTCGTTCGGCATGATTGCCCACACCCTTTAGCTGAGCTATATGATCTAGCATACGCTCGGCCGATATTTTGGGATAAACGCCAAACTCCTGTGGTAAATACCCCAGCAACTGCCGCACCTGCGTTTTGTTTTTCAATACATTAAGGTCGTCAAGAAACACACTTCCTGAATCAGCCTCCTGTAAAGTTGCTATGGTACGCATCAGTGATGATTTACCTGCTCCGTTAGGCCCAAGCAAACCAAACATGCCATTTGATAGTGTGAGCGATACGTTTTTTAACGCATGCACACCATTGGCATAGGTTTTTGAAAGAGAATCGATAATTAATTTCATGGCTGTTTAAGTTTTAAAATATTTTGCGATGCACCATTTACAATAAGTTTGGCACTATCGGCTATATGGTAATTGAATTGCGTATCGCCAGCCTCCCTGATCCATAAACGACTCTTGTTCCTGATATCAAGCTGGGCTTTGCCGATATGATTACCCTTACCGAGGGTAAGATTTGATGCGCTGCCATTAGTTATACCCGTTACGGCATCTAGGGTACCTATGCTATTATTTTGGAGTAGGATGTTACTGGCATGGTCCTGTGTTATTTTTAAATGGTTGCTTGTAAAACCACTTATAATGGTTGAACGCCATTTAAAATCTTCAGCAGCAAGTGTATCTATCACCTGGTTTTCGCCTGCTGTATAACGGGCATCGGCAATAAAGGCGTGGAGTTCAGGACATGAAACATACATGACGTAGGATGATCGCACGTTATGATAATTGGATTTGAAATGTGCTTCCACATTTAAGGTATCTCCATGCTGGTTTATTTTAGCATATTCAATAGCATCCGGATCGGCAAGTACCTTAAAAGGTCCTTTCACAACTATCATGTTTATAGCGGTAGATGATTTGAGATTGATCACCTTAAAGCCACTTAAATTTAACTTGATAAAGTTGCCATATGGATTTCTGAAATCTCCCTTTTTATATTCGGCCCTGAGCTGAAAATCGTATAAGACAACCGATAGCAGGAGCAGGGTTATGGCGGCTGTTAAAAATTTATTACTTGTTTTCATCCTGATTATGTTTAGGTGTTATGGCGGCCTGGTTGTTTTGAAATTGTGTGTATTGTTCGCTGATCTCTTTTATTGAAATATCAAGCAGGTACATGTTCTTAAATAGCTCTGGCAGGTTTTGGCGTACAAAACTCTCTTTACGATATGCCTTAACTTTAACAAAGCCATCGGTGGCAACAAACAAACCAAGTCCGCGTTTATTGTAAATTATTTCCAGGCCCTGCAAAAACTCGTATGAACGCATAACCGTGTTAGGGTTTACTTCCAGTTCAACAGCCATATCGCGCACCGATGGTATTTTCTGATCGGCGGGCCATTTGCCCATCAAGATCTGATCGCACACAAAAGCAGCTATCTGGAGGTATATCGCTTCGTTATCCTTAAATTCCATTTCGTGTTCCTTTAAGCCTGTTTTTCCTTAAGCCTGAAATAAGTAGCTATCCAGAATAGCAATATCACTATCGATAAGGATGCAAAAATCCAAAGCGTTTGTTCGTAACCGACGCTAAGAGAGTAAAAGTTATGGCCCTCCGTAAAATTCAGGAAGCCGAACGGTGTAGCCGGAAATATATTACGCCCCATAATGGATCGCAAAAAGAACGTATTACAAATAATAAGGAATGCATAGCTTATAAAAAAGCAAAAGGCAATTTTAATAAAATGCAGTTTTTCAAAAACGATTGCGCCATACATGCTAATAGCATGCAGCAGCGAAAAAAGAATAATTAATATCGAAAATCTGTCCTGAAAAATGCTGAAGATTTCGCTGTTATGCCCAGGCCAGTGTTTTATGCTGATGAGGCCAAGCAGAACGATATAAAATACAGTCGTATATACGATCATGAACAAAGGGTAAGAGTAAAACCAGCCTACCAGGTATTTTTCAAATGTAGACGCAGGCAGACTCAAAGCCGGTATGGCTTTTCTTTTATCGCCCATATCGGCAAAAATAGTACTGGTGAAAACACTGCCGGCAATGAGCATGAGTATTGCAAACAACGCGGTTTGAAAGCCGGCATCCATAGGTCCGGGAATCATGTAAAATATAAATGAGCCGCCTAATACCATTACACCGGCCAAAACACTAATCGACATTAAATAAGTTCGATAATGCTCAGCGCTGTGCTTAATGAGTAGTCGCGAAAAACGATTAAAGCTGAAAAAATTATTCATGATAGGCAGATGGCTTTAGTGTATTTAACAATTTAGTATTGCCACTTGTAGCAGCGTTAAAAAGCAGCTCAAGATCCATTTTGCTGAACTTTCCTGCGGTGTTTTCTAATATGGCATATTTGCCTTTAAACGAGTCTTCTTCATACAATACAGGCAAACCATCTGTATCGTTAAACACACCAAAAATTAATTTTTCGGTAAGTTCATCAACTGATTGTTCAATCACTATCCGGTGATCGTCCAGTATCAATACGGTATCAATGAGGCTGTCCAGATCGCGTACCTGGTGGGTTGATATCACAATACATCTGTCATCGTTCAGCACGGATGCTATCAGTTTCCTGAATTGCACTTTCGATGGGATATCCAGACCGTTGGTAGGTTCATCCATGATAAGTGCGCCTGTATTGGTGGCCAGCCCGAAAGCTATAACTGTTTTCTTTTGTTGCCCATATGACATTTTGCTCATCGGTAAAGCATCGTCAATATCCAAAGTTTTCAGGTAACCATAAAAATCAATGGTGCTGAATTTGGGATAAAAGCCTGCCGTACGTTTAAGGAATTGCGCTGGTGTTAGCACTGGTACATGAACCTCTTCGGCAATAAAATAAAGCTCCTGTAAAACAGACACAGATCTTTTTGCACTTTCCACACCATTGATCATACATTTGCCCGACGCGGGAAATGCCAATCCTGCAATGTTTTTTAATAAGGTTGATTTACCTGCCCCGTTTTTTCCGAGCAACCCATAAATATGACCGGCACTAAGGTTTAGGCTAAGGTCCTTAAACAAAGAGCGTTTGCGGTCATAACTGAAATTCAAATTGTTTATTTGAATCATTGTTTTAGTGTATTAGTTAAGTAGTACAGTCAAATGTAAGAAAAGAATTTATAAATCAAATCTTATGATGAAATTATTTTACAATTATATCCCTTGAACTTCTTTACATCACATTTAGCTTGAAATTCTTCTTTTTTTAATCTATGTTGTTCTGATATCGTTTCTTGGAAGGCAATGTATCAGAAGCCGCTGGGGATAGATTTAAGAACAAAAGCTGATAGTTATTCGTCTGACCGAACCGAAACTGAGATTTGTAAATAGCAGAAATTTTATTGCCAAGCCCAACTTGCATAAAACCCAGTGTTAGTGGCAGTTTTTAATCAAGATTGTAGCCTATTATTATTTACTATACCTTATTTTTTAAATGAAAATAGCCATGGGAACAAATCCGGTTCAGCAAATACCTTGGCTTCAATGTCATGTTTTAAGCCTGGGTATTCCGTATATTTCGCATTTTTTGCACCGCTTTGTCGCAATGCTTTTATCAGGCTCCTATCTGGCCATGGGTTAATAATGTCATCGACCGCACCGTGAAAGATCCACACGGGAACGTTGACAGCCCTTTTTGGATATAGCTCTACGTTAGCCTGTCCGCATATAGGAAAAGCAGCCGCAAAATAACCAGGATAATGGATGACCAGATCGTAAGCGCCAAAGCCGCCAAGCGAAGTGCCGCCCAGGTAAATTCTTTTTCTGTCTGCGATTTTATGTTTAGCCAAACTGTCCATTAAAAGTTTTACCATCCGTTCCGGTGTTGAAAGGGCCAGGGTGTTCATCTGATGGTTAAATGCTGCTGTTGTATCGTAGGGCGGCCCCGGAGGGTTTTTGAACCACATACTGTCTGCAGGACATTGCGGAAAAACTACAAGCGCAGGAAATTTTTTCCGGAACCGATCCTTTAAAAAATCTTTGCCGGCTCCGTAATACGGAGCACTTCCGCCGAGTTGCCGTTCATTATCATTCCCCCTAAAGCCTGCACCATGCAAGTAAACAATTAAAGGGTATGGTTTTTTGGAGTCATAGTTTTCAGGATATAATATCCGGTAACGCAGCGTGTCTTTGCCCTGAATAAATAGCGCTTTTTGATATAGATGGAAATCCTGCGCCTGGCAGAAATGAGGACTTATCAACAATGCCAAAACTACCAGGATACCCTTGATCAATGTATTTCCCGTGGTCGAAATTTTAAATCTTGTTTTCATCGTTTATTGAATCTTTTGTTTAAACCAGATGACACATTTGTAGCGTATATATTTTGCCTGGGTGTAACAATGGTGTTTGCATTAATTTGGAAATTAAGAACTAAAGCTACGAAGGGGCGCAGCCTTAAAATAGGATGAGATTAGCCTGATGCCTGAACGAGTTACAATTTCTGATATTGCGCCGGTAAAAATCCGGTCACTTCCTTGAAGGTGCGTGTAAAATGGCTTTGATCAAAAAAGCCACATGCATAAGCAACACTGGTAAGCGAATTACCAGGGGATTTTATAAGCGAAAGCGATTTTTCAATTTTTAATTTACGCATGTATTCGCCCAATGTACAGGAAAAATACCTCGGAAAATATTTTGATATAGTTACAGGGTGAACACCTATAATAGTAGCCATATCGTGCAGCGTTATGGTTTCGTTCCAGTCGTCATGCAATAGTTCTTCTATTTTTTTAACCCAGGAAGGTAGTGCAGATGTATTAGCCAGTTTTTCGGAATGAGCTAACAAGTTAAATAACAACAAATGTATGGAAGGCGAGGAAAATTGATCGTCTGTAACTAGTTCTTTATAGATTTTCAGCATTAAAAATATAAAGTCTGGTTTTTTTGTCAGGACAGAAATGCTGTTTTCAGAAGTTAAATAACGTTCGTAGAAATGCTGTTCGATTTCGATATTAACATGCCTGGAATTATCCGCTACATTCATTACCTCGTGATATTCACCCGCATAATTAAATGTCAGTCTGCCGGGGAGTAACTCACTGGTGTCTTTCTTTTTTAATTTGCAGCCGCCATGAATAACAAAACTGATATTGGTATTATCATGACAATGTCGCTCTTTATTAAAGTTACTTTTTTGGTAACATGTAATGCTGGCAATGACGTCATCGTCACCTACCATTGTCATTATATCTCCGGTATACGTTCCTTTTCCTAATGCTTGCATTTAAATCTGAATAAATCAAAATATCAATTTTCTACTGCCACTTTACTATACTTATTTCTGTATTCAATTGGCGTAATTCCAGTAACCCTTTTGAATACATCCCTGAATGCTTTCATATCACTATAACCAACATCAAACATAACTTCCGATACATTTTTTCTTGAGCTTTCAAAACTGCGTTTGGCGGCTTCAATTCTTACCCTTTGTACATATTCAACAGGCGTATTATTGGTAGCCAGTTTAAATCTTCTTTCAAAGGTCCTTTGGCTAATGTCTACTTTATCTGCAAGGCCATTAATAGTTAATTTATCCTGATAGCTTTTTTCGATATAGTTTTGTGTTTGTAAAATCTCCTTATCATTGTGGGCTTTCTGTCCGGTGAAAATTGTAAAAGCACCCTGACTGTTCCGATCTATATCTATGGCAAAATATTTGGCGGCCAAAATAGCGGTATTTCGATCGGTGTATTTTTCTAATATATAAAGCAGCAAATTCCATATCGAATTTGCGCCGCCACTCGAATAAATTTTACCTTCATCAGTAATAACAGAACCCTCTACAATATTTATTTCCGGGAACATATCACGAAACTGATTATAATAAGCCCAATGAGTAGAGCATCGCTTACCATTTACCAGGCCGGTTTCTCCTAACAGGAAAGCCCCTATGCATAAACTTGCGACCTCGCTGCCATTTTGGTGCATTTTTTTTATCCAGGGAATTACTTTCTCATTTGCTTTTATCGCTGTATCAATTTCTCCATAAATGGCTGGTATTATGATCAGATCAGTTTCCTGAATGTCTTTTATTAGCCGGTCTATTTTTACGGAGTATTCGCCATCATTGGTAGCTATATAATTTTTTAAGCCTACATATTCCACATCAAATAAAGGTTTTTTATCAAATGCTTTTAAAAAATCATTGGCTGTTTTAAACAAACGGTAGGGCGGGGTTACGGCCTCAATGGCCGCATTTTCCGGCACATAAACAGACACTTTTTTCATTGGAATAATTATTCGTTAATAAGTTGTTTTTTTAATAGTACTCATAAGTGCTGCACAGTTTGGTTTTTTAATGGTAATGAAGCTATCATGAGCTGTATTTTTCATTCATGTTTGTGAACTGTAGCTCATGATGGTTTCATTGTTATATTTTCTTTTCCTAAAGATAAATATGTTTTGGCGGAATTTACCCTCTAAGTTGTCGTTTTTACACAGCCCCAGATCCTGAAGTAAATCCCAACTTTGTATTGTCAATAAGTTTCAAACTAAATTTAAATATCGACATGAAAAATTTATTCAAAACACCTAATCCTCTTAAATCAATACTACTAATGGCAATCATGATGTTTGCAGCATCTCAATCAAAGGGGCAACAAAGTAAACCTGCCGACAGTGGCTACGTACCTGTTAATGGAACTAAGGTTTATTACGAAGTGTATGGTGAGGGTAGGCCTATCGTTTTACTGCATGGTGCTTTTATGACCATTGAGGGGAACTGGGGGCAATTAATACCTGAATTGTCAAAAACAAGAAAAGTAATTGCCATTGAATTGCAGGGACATGGACACACGCCGTTTTCAGACAGAAAATTATCACATGCTATTTTAGCCAGTGATGTGGCAGGAGTAATGGATCACCTGAAGGTTGACAGTGCCGATGTGGTAGGATATAGTTTTGGCGGCTCTGTGGCTTACCAGTTTGCTATACAAAGCCCTAAACGGTTAAGAAAATTAGTGATCATCTCTTCTACTTATAAAAGTACTGGTTGGAGGCCCGAAATAGCTAACGCGTTTAAAGGTATGAAGCCTGAAATGTTTGCGAATAGCCCGATGAAAGCAGCATATGATGCGGTAGCACCCGACAAAACAAAATGGACAAAGTTCTTAGAACAAATGATCGCTTTTGCCGGAGAGCCATTCGACTTGGGTGACTCCAATATTGCGAAAATTTCTGCACCGGTATTGATCATCTCAGGCGACAATGATGGCCTGGATAAAGTGGAGTTGGCGAAAACGTATCAATTACTGGGAGGTGGTGTATCTGCTGATCTGGCACCGATGCCAAAATCGCATTTGGCCATTGTTCCTTCGCAGAGCCATGTTGGCCTAATGATGCAAACTAACACCATATTAGGTTATCTGAATGGCTTTTTAAAGTAAGTATAATCGTATCTGGGATTAAAAAGATGCTTCGATAAATACTTTCGAACCATTAAATAAAAAATGAACGACAAGGCAACAATTTCAATTAAACTACTATGAGAAAGATAATTGTTTTAACATTTATGACATTAGATGGAGTAATGCAAGCACCGGGCGGACCTGAGGAAGATCCATCAGACGGCTTTAAATATGGCGGTTGGTCTGCACCTTATGAGGACGAAGTTTCTGGCAAGGTGATGCAAAAACAGATGGAACCTACTGATATTCTTCTGGGCAGAAAAACATTTGATATTTTTGCCTCCTACTGGCCAGCGCATGCCGACTATTGGCCGGGCATCAATGATGTCACCAAATACGTCATATCCAACACCATGAAAGAGTCAGGTTGGGAAAACTCGGTGTTCCTTACAAGCGTGGCAGATATCGAAAAGCTCAAAAATTCAGAAGGGTCCGACATCAAAGTTTGGGGTAGCAGCGAGCTCGTTCAGTTACTGCTGAAGCATGATTTGGCGGACGAACTCTGGCTTAAAATATATCCGGTGCTTCTTGGTAAAGGGAAAAAGTTGTTTAACAACGAAGCGGTTCCGGCGGCATTTAAATTAACAGAGAGCCATGTTACACCAAGCGGCGTTATTTTTGCCAATTACGCACGAAGCGGAAATGTCCAAACAGGTACTATTGGCGCTTAAGAGCGTGCAATAATTTCATTCCCCCCGGAATCTACTGAAAGGACCCTGAGGATGCCCATAGAAAGTCTGTAACTCAGGGTCCTCCGCGAGAGACCCTGAGGGGACCTAAAAAGTGGGTTTACATGGTTTACACAATTTATGGTTGATATTCATATATTTAATTGATAATCAGATAAATATTCTTATAAGAAGTGTAAACCTAACACCGTAGTTGGGTTTACACTTTTCATTTGCCATCACAGAATCGTTTTGGTTAAGCTTGACGTTATATTTATGTTCTATTTACCACAAGTGGAACGTATGCGGTAGCGGCGGATTCACACGCGGCAAGCGTGCGCCAGCAAAAGGAAGAGATCAAAGCATTATCGCACGGCAGGAGTATTGCTATTGAACATGTCGCGGAACATTTTCCAGCCCCCGCTTGTCTTTTTCCAAAGAACGAGGTATTTCCCTTTACCCAAGGTATTATTGTTCGCCCCGAACATCTCATAGTTTCCTTGTTCGGTGACATATTCATCGGTAAGGCCATACAGGTCGAGGGTGTTAAATATGATGTTACGCACGCCTGAACGGTAGGCGAATTTAAAAAAAGCCAATTGACCTTGTTGACCGCAAATTGTCGGTGAATTAGCCGGGAGCAGGCAAGCATCAGCTGTATAGCTGTTTAAAAATAAAGAAGAATCCCCTTTTGCAAATGCTTGACCATAGTTGGTGTTAACGCTGGTCAAGGCAGCTTTAACCTTGCCGATATCGGCGTTTTGTGCAAGGGCTTGTTGGCCTCCTGAAAATAATAGGTAAAAAATGGTTAATGTGAGCAGCCAGCTTTTGTTTGTCATGATGTTTAAGATTTGTTTATAAAATAAAACGGTTTTCTGTGGGCTAATCATAAGTCGTTGATATAGAGTTCGTACCCGCTTATTGACTAAACCTATACAGAGATACAGTTAAAAAATTGTTTTCATTCAGAATAATCCATTAAAAAGCGATCCTATTTATTCTCTTTTAAACAGCAATGTGTCGATGGTTTTCCAACTCTGCCCATCCAGGCTCCGTTCGTAGCTCATTTGGAAATGGTTTTTGTCTATAAGCATGTATCGGAAGCGTTCGAAAGTTTGCTGCGGCTTGGTTTCGTCTTTGCGGGAGAGGATGATCAAATCCGGATTAGTGTTAATTCCAACGAATGTACGGTTGCCACGAAAGTTATCGAAAATGGTAGCTGAAAAACTGGGTTTTGACCGGTCAATACTCCACATAGACAGGGCCTTGTAGGTATTGGGAAGCCTGTCTTCGTGTGTATAGCTGAGCCAGCAACTGTCGAGCGATAAATGGAAGGTGGCTTTTGCCGCGATCTTTCGGCCGTTAGTGAATTCCCCTTCTCCTTGCCAGGAACCCTCGAGGAAACTGGCCATGGCTGGTACGGTAGTCGGAGTAATCGCGTTTTGGGCCTGTATATTTAATGTATTTATCATCAGAAGAATACTGATGATCCCCAATTTGATTTGCATCGCTTTGTTAATTATTATAAAACAAAGTTTTGATAATTTATGGAGGCGGTAAAATTAATTCAATGGTTAGCGGGTTATTTTCAACGGCTAACCAGAAGTGCATTCTGAGGAGACAAAAACAAAAAAGCCTGGCAATTATCAGGCTTTTTATGATCCGGAACACCAGTCATGCTCAATATTTAGCAGCGCCTATATCAAAAGCACTGACAGGAGGGCGTGGAGTACTAAAATAATCAAAACTTACACCATAAGCGGTAGTGTTTTGTCCCGCCCTAATAAGGGGAGATGACGATAATAAATGGAAATCGCCTCCATTATAATTTACATATTTTATATTATTTACATCGTTAGTTATATAATTATTTAAGGCTGTAAGTTTAACACTGCTGCTCTTTCTGATGATGGCAAGGCTTGCACCTCCCGATTGCACAATAACGTTATTGATAACGGTATTCATTGGTATAGTTTCTGAATTTAATTTGATACCGCCCAGTTTAGAAGAGATGATGGCATTATTAATAAACTGAAAGTAGAGGCCTGGCGTATATCTTGAATCGGCAAAAATGCCATAGCTCTTTGAATTTAAAATATAGTTATTAAACACCTGGTTGTTCCCGAGGCCAAGAACAATAATGCCGTTACCAGGTGCATTGGCGATCAGGTTATTATAACACCTGCCTCCGGTTCCTTCGCCTATTTGTATACCGTTATCCTGGTATGCCGAAAAAGGGTTCATTCCAGGGTTTATAACCATATTATTGTAGACCTCGCATCCTGAAACAGCGCAGCCAACCTGAATACCCTCAGAACCGGTAGAATCGACAAAGTTAGCGTATATTTTAGCGTTTACTACATCGTGAGGTAAAACCGTGCCGCATGAAAGTGATACCCCGTCTGCATAAAAAGAATTGCCTATATAAAATCCTTCACCACCCGTTTTATGAACATAATTATTGTGGATAATTACATTTTTCATGGTAAAATGACCACGCCATGTTGCTGCATTACAGGATGGGTCTGTTTTTGCCATAATACCAGCAAAACCGCTGTTACAAACTTCAACCCCGGCAATCTCAAAATCTGAGCTCAGATCATCCATTGTCATACCGATGTTTCCACCAATTATAGCCAACCCATTCTTAATTGACGAAGTCCCTTTGCCTATTACTTTAAAATAGCTACAGTTTTGTGTCTTAAAAGCGTATGAAGCAGTAACGGATGTAGAGATAATTGCTTTACCACCCTGATTAGTAATAGTAATAGGAGCTGCTGCTGTTCCTTTAAGATTTTTAAACAGCAAAGACCCCCTTGTTCCCGTGGGTATAAATATAGTAGCCCCCGCGGGTATATTAGTGCCATCAACCATCCATTCCGAAGGCTTAACAGTATAGGTAAAGGTAGAAACGGCCTCTGTTTGCAGATTTACAGATTCTGTATTCGAAGTTGCGCTTGCCGACTTTTCAATTTTGCTTTTGGTACACATCGCAAAGGATGATATAACCAGCGCACCGGCTATTATGCGGATCAGGTGATTTTTATTTTTCATGTATAAATTAGGGGAGGTCGAAAAAAAGTATTGGATTCAATGCGTTATCATATAGCAAGCTTCACGGGCCTGGTAAAGTAGCTTATTATACGAGGCTTTCGGTATATTGTTACTTGGCCCCGTAAAAATTAATTCATGTTTTTAACCTTTATAGACTTCCTTATAGATAATGGGGTTTACCTATTAATACAGCACGGGGTCTACAAAATACAAAAAAGCCTGCTGATCAACAATCAGCAGGCTTGATGGAGGATCGCATTGTTAGGATACTTTAGAAAACAGGATCCGATCAGCTGCTTTTTGCTTGTCCGTATAATCTTCTTTCCACCAGGGTAATTCCGCAGTGTTCAACGGAGGTTTTTTGAGAAACAAACGCCCTCCGGTTGATTTTTTCGCTTTTTGAACCGCATCGCGCCATTCGTAATGGTCAAACATCGAAACGGCTTCGATCATATAAGCAACCGCAACCCGCCGGTCTTCGATCAGCCAGAGATTCTCGCCATTATTACGATCAGCCGCGATAGAAAAATTATATGAACCCAGATAAACCTTAGCTGATGGCAGGTCAAAATCGATCACTACAAATTTGTGGTGCATCCGGATACCATTACCACCCGCAGTTTCCGGCAGGTAAGGTTGCGGCACATTATTAACCAGGGCCGACGGGAAGGCTATGGGCAGGTTCCCATCAGGGATTTTGACATCCAACCCACCAACACTTTTATCAGATATACCATAAACAAAGCTGCCGGGTGTTTGGGTGATCTTCTTGATCGCATCCTGGATCACTCCCTTAGTCTGGTATAAAAAAGCCAGCGAAAATAACAGGCTCGATCCCGTGCGGTTGATCGTATCGGCTATGCCCTGCAGGCAGCTATTGCTTTTACTATGCGGGGAAAAAGCGATGCTGGCCTTAACGCCGTTTAATTTCAGGTCTGTCCAACTGGCTGAACTTGTTTTGCCAAAGCCGGCCGGATCGTCAGGATGTGCGAATAGGTTGTCGAAATCCGTAAAAAACAGGCCTGCCTGGTCTTTGCCATAAACTACTGCCAGGTTATTGTTTTGCACGAAAAAACCTCGCCATGAAAAATTGGTCGACCCGCCAAAAGCTACCTGTATGTCGTTGCCTATAACTGCAATGGTTTTGTTATGCTGTAAGTTACCACATCGCTGGCGTTGTACATTTGCCCTGCCAGCAGAAATTACCAGCCGTTTTTCGGCAGCAGTTTCAGCAGACGTTGGTGACCCGTGATCGTTAGGCTTGAGGGGTGAACTCGCTGAATTGTCAATGATGATCTTCAGTCGTTTGCCGAGCTTTTCGAGTTTTCCGACCATTTCCGGCAAATTCAGGTCATAAGCTGTTACCCTGACTTGTGCCGTGGTGTCTTTAACGGCAGCATCCAGGATATCACTGATCGTTTTACGCGCTTCAAAACCCATCCACTCCAATGCTTCCGTCGCTAAAGCGTTCGGCGATACATAGGTCAGCGGATCGTCGTTATCACCCGGCAGGATATTTGCCGCCTGTCCATCCTTGTTAAACCGCTGGCTAAACGCCTGGGAAGCTACAAAACCCCGCGTGAACGCGATGTTCAGCACACCCGGATATGTTTCACCCTGGATGGCGATACCGGCTTCCTGGTATTCTCCGTAACTCAGCTTATCATCGGTATCCATATACACCGGTATCACCCGGTAAATATAATCCCCTTCAAGATTAGGGTGGTACGGAAAATGTATCCAGCGAAACTTCTGTATCGGTGACAAACGCGTTGACAGGACATTGGGGTTTACGTTTCCTTTATTGTCCAAAAAAGATAACCGGTTATTCAGCGGGAAAAATTTTGCGCCCTTGGGCTCTTTATATTCGATAGCAAAGCCTACGAAATTAGCCGGAGGTTCGCCGTCGCGCCAGTCCATACCCAGTAGGACCATGCCTTCTCCGCGGAATATTTTCAGGGTAAAAGGTGCAGACACATTGGTGCCATAAACTTCAAAAGGAGGTAAAGTTGCCATAAGTGTGAGGGTTTAGGTATTTAATGTTTTGATTGAATTAAATAATCAATATAAGTGGTTCCCTTCCGGGCGGAGTATCGATATCCGTTGAGTCGTTCGTTAGTTATGGAGCAGGAGATATTTGGCGATAAAGTAGAAAGCAGTGATTTGATCTGCGCTCGCCAGCGCCAGTCCGGTTGGTGCACAAGGCAACCGCGCGAATGGCAATAGGTGCTTTTTCATGATAAGGAGGTTTGTTCCTTAAAAATAAGATAATATTTCTGATAATAAGGTAGTTATGTGATTATTTTTTTACATCAACCAATTGTAATAAAAGAGCCTGCTGATCATAAATCAGCAGGCTCTTTTGTTTGCTATATACCCTCTTAAATCAAGGCCCGGCGTTTTAAGGTAAGCACCGCAATCTCGGGCCAGATACCTATACGGCCTTTTAAGCCAAGAAAGCCAAAACCCCGGTTTACATAAAGGTAAAGGCCGCTTTTTTGATAAAGACCAGCCCATTGTTTATAAACATACTTGATAGGGCTCCATTTAAAGCCGAACAGTTCAAAACCGAATTGTGCACCATGTGTATGCCCCGAAAGGGTGAGGTGGATGGGTTGGTGGTGACCAAGCGTTATCGCATCCCAGTGCGAGGGATCATGTGACATCAGGATCTTGAAGGCCTTGTCTGGTACACTGGCGGTTGCCTTTTTAAGGTCGCCGTATTTATGAAAACCGCCTTTGCCCCAGTTTTCAACGCCGATGAGCGCAATGGCCTGATTGTCTTTTTGAATAGGGGTAGCTTCATTCAGCAGCAATTTGAAGCCGATTTCCTGGTGCACCTGTTTCAGGCGGCTGAGGTTTGCCTGTTGATCGGCCTCATTTTCCCACCGCATATAATCACCATAATCGTGATTGCCCAATACCGAGTATTTGCCATAAGGCGCTTCCAAACCGGCAAATGCCGGTATCCAGGGATCCATTTCGGTTGCCTGGTTATTAACCAGGTCACCGGTAAACAATATCATATCACTTTGCTGCGCGTTAACCAGGTCGAGCCCTTTCTGCACGCCTTTCGCATCACTGAAACTGCCGGAATGAATGTCGGATAACTGCGTGATTGTAAAACCATCAAACCGCTCGGGAAGATCATCAAAAAAGAGCGTTTCCCGGCGTACTTTATAATAGTGCCGCCCGCGCGTAATGCCAAACAGTAACAGCCCGAAAAATATGGCCGCTACTACTAACACTAACTCACTTACGGCATAACTGCGCGGCGGAAAACCACGAAACAAGCGGGTGAAATCTTCCAATACCAATATGATGGAGCTCACCAGTTTGGGTATAAAAGATAACAGCATCAGGGCCATTAGCCAGGATACGAGTTTGGTATTGCGCGTAAAAGCGCTGAATATAATGGTGCCGGCCAGTAAAGCGTCAAACAACCAATAGGCCAGGTATACGGATGTATTGACAGTAAGCGTTGCCAAAGCCGAAAAAAAGTAAATGTCAATAAGGAGCCATAAAAGGATAAGGGCGGAAATTCGTGTCTTCATATATCGCTATGACGAGTATGCCTTCAAAAGATTTTAAAGGCATGAACATGATGGCAATTGGATGACAAAAGGGCCTTATATGTAACAAAAATGTTATGCTAGAAACTATAGCGATCAAGTAACGATATTGACTTAACCGCTGTCTTATAGTTATGAAATTACTGTACCTATCTTTTTTAACCTTATTCGCACTATTTCTATTCAATTTTGCTGATGCTCAAACGAAAGACGGTAAAATTTCTGGAGCGGTTTTAGATGATGCTAAGAAACCACTCGACGGGGCTACTGTAATTTTACTTACCGTAAAAGACTCGGTAGTTTTAGGTACCAAACTGGCCAATCCGGATGGTAGCTTCGCCTTTCAAAACTTAAAGGATAATACCTACATAATCAAGGTAACTTATATAGGTTACAAGAATTACAAAAGCGATCCTGTGCTGGTTAGCGGGCAAAAGTCGGTTAATCTACCACCCTTTATTTTATCTTCAATAGGCAAAAAACTGGCTGAAGTAAACGTAACCGCCCAAAAATCATACGTACAACAAAAAATTGACCGCACAGTAGTTAATGTTGGGGCGCTGATATCCAATACAGGCGCTAATGCTTTGGAGGTATTGGCAAAGACCCCTGGTGTGCAGATAGATGCCGATGGTAATATTACCTTTAAAGGGAAAAGCGGCGTAATGGTGATGATCGACGATAAACCCACCTATCTTTCGGCCGCGAACCTGGCAACTTATCTACGTTCGCTGCCTTCTTCAGCATTGGATCAGATAGAGTTAATGGATAACCCACCAGCCAAGTATGATGCCGCAGGAAATGCGGGTGTGATCAACATCAAAACTAAAAAAAATACCACCCGTGGATTTAATGCAGTAGTATCCGCAAATTTTGCCCAGGGCTTTTATGGCCGTATGGATGAAAGCATCAACTTTAATTACCGGATAGATAAGGTTAACTTTTTTGCCAACGTTGCTTACAATAAGCAGAAAACTTTCAGAAGGCTCGAAATAGACCGCAATTATTTGGATGCGAGCGGTGATATTGCTTCTTCGTTAAAGGACATTTCCTATTTCAGGCCATCCAGTAACAATACCAATATTAAAGCAGGCTTAGATTATTTTATATCGCCAAAAACAACCTGGGGAGTTGTATTTACCGGCAACATATCCCGCGATCATGACAGCAGCCCGGTATATAGCTTATTATATGATAAAAGCGGCGCATTGGACTCAACCATTAACACGCTCAATACATCCAAAAATAAGTTTGACAGCAAAGGCATCAACCTGAACTATACCCATAAATTTGATAGCATAGGAAGAACCCTCACGTTCGACCTGGATTATATTCACGATATAGCAGGCAGCAACCAGCTGTTTGTAAATAATACTTTTTTGCCTGATGGTACTTTAACAAATACACAAACTATAAGTGATAATTTACCTTCCACTATCAATATTTACTCTGCAAAAGTCGATTATACCCATCCGCTTAAAGGTAAGGCGAAACTGGAGGCAGGCGTTAAGAGCAGCTATGTGAATACAGATAATGCAGCCAATTACTTTAATGTGATCGACGGTGTAAACACCATCGACTATAATAATACCAACCAGTTTTTATATAAAGAGAATATAAACGCTGCGTATGTTAATTTCAATAAAACCTTCGGGCGGTTTTCGATACAAACGGGTTTGCGCTTAGAAAACACCAATGGCGACGGCCATCAGCTGGGAAACGCGCAAAAAGCCGATTCATCATTTGTTAAACATTACACCAATCTGTTCCCAACGGCTTATTTTTCCTATAACCTGGATACCGCCGGTCATAATGTATTGGTGGCTTCTTACGGCCGCCGGATCGGGCGGCCGAGTTATGGAAGTTTAAATCCCTTTACCTTTTTTGTAGATAAGTTTACTTATTTCTCCGGAAATCCCTTCCTGAAACCACAGTTTACCGATAATTATAAACTGGCCTATAGTTTCAGGAGTTTATTTACCGTGGCCATTGCTTATAATCTTACAACCGATGTTCAAAATGAAACTATTCATAAAGATGGTAATGTGTTTGTAAGTACTACCGGCAACATAGGGCAACAAAAAACATGGGATTTTTCGGTCAACAGCAATCTTCAGCCGGCTAAATGGTGGTCGGTTAATCTGTATGCCGAGGTGTATAAAAATACTTATCAGGGCGCATTTTATACAGGCTACCTGAATCAGTCGCAATATACTTTTAGTGCCAATGGAAATAATCAATTCACTTTATCAAAAACCTGGAGCGCTGAATTAAGCGGTTGGTATAATACCGGCGGTACTTATGGCCAGTTTGTTTCGATACCCACCGGTATGCTTAATGCCGCTGTTCAGAAAAAAATATTGAATAACAAGGCGTCCATCAAGTTCAATGTACGCGATGTATTGAAATCATTTAGTCCAAGCGGTACCATTACTAATATTGCAAATGCTACTGCAACCTATCACAACTTTGTAGATACGCAGGTGGCAACCCTTTCATTTACCTATAGTTTTGGTAAATCAATCACCATGCCGCATAAACGTGATACCGGCGGTGCCAGCAGTGAACAGGACAGGGCACATTGACATATTAATTATGATTCTGCTCTTGCTTCCTGGCCTTCTTTCTATAAAAGCCATTAACTGTCATTATTAAGGGAAAGTAAAATAATCGCAAATAATTGCGAAGTTTGTGGGGATGACGGAATTGAACGAATACGAGTGTGAAATGCTGGATGCGATGCTGGAGGCTTTTGGGATACCGGACAGCTTAACACGCGTGCAATTGCTCAAACTTTTTGACGGGGACGAGGCCACCGCTTTTGCCATGGTACAAATATTAACATGGGAGGGGCTGATCAAGGAATCGGGTAATCATGGCGATTATGAACTGCCGGAGAAATTGATACTGAAGCCAAAAGGCGAGAAATTCCTTAAAGACGGCGGTTTTAGCCGGCGTTACCAGCTGGAGCAGCAAAAGCCAGTGGAGGTTGGTGGCACGCTGGTTAAATTACAACAGCAAAATATGCGCTTACAAACCGAAAAACTGGCTAACCAGGGTGAGATTTCCCGACTAGAAAAACGGATCAATGGCTACCGCACCCGTCAATATATTTGGTGGGCGCTGATAGTTGTTGCCTTAATCCTGGGTTACTGGCTTGGCCATAAGTAAAAGCGTTCGCCCAGGAAAAAATATCTTTATTCAGCAGGCTCAACACCCTTTTCGGTATTGTCGTCATCTTCTCTTTCCACTGTGATGGTACATTCTGTTACCAGGGCAGCCAGTGTACCAATAGCCGCAAACACCGGTGCCAGTATAACACCCAGCAGACCCACGCTTAATGGAAAGCTCATCAGTTCCTTACCAGTTTTATCACTTATCGTAATGCGGCTCACGTTACCTTCATGAACCAATTCTTTTATTTTTCCCAGTAACGATTCGCCACTGATGGAAAATGATTCTTTTTTACCCATTTGCTGAAATTTATAATTTAGTTATTGGATGATGATCAATGGGGTTTGTTACAGAACCGGGCCTGAACAAATTTTAACTTGATTAGATCGATTTTGGCAAGCCCCGCACCATTGTGTTTTAGATTACTATTTTTGCTTATGCTTTTTGATGTACACTTATACTCCGGAACAGTCCTTATTAGCGAAAAATCAAATACAAAATATCAAATAGGGGACAAACATGCATTTTTGCTTTATGTGAGAGCAGACCTAAATGCTGAATATAACCAAGGCAACGCAGAGGAAATTATTTTCGACTTGGGTTTTGAAGAAATTGAATTTTCAAGAGCCGGAAAAGTAAGCCCTGAAAAAGCAGCTGTTAGCCACAATAAAATATACTATGATAATGCTGTTAAGTCTGGCGCATCATTCGTTTTGTATTCTGACCCAATTTAAATCTCGCGATATTAATATTCGAGATTAGCACTATAAAAAAGCAATATGCTATTATCGGATATTACAAGCATCTGGGGAAGAGGATTACCCAATAAGCTTATTCCACTTTTACAAACGTCACATTTCTGGCCCGGTTAACAGATATTTTAAACCCTTTAATTTTATCATTGGCATCCCTTGTGAAATAGATATCAGCACCGCCGTCGGCACTTTTGAAGCCATCATAATAGGTAGGGTTAATGGCTTGATCGTTTACCGGGTCGATATGAAGGGTGAGTTTGCCGTTTTGGATAACTACCGTATACTTACTTTCTGTCTCTGTAGAATAATATACACCGGTATAGGCTTTAAGATAATCCTCGCCATTGCCTGCAGCTTTTACTGCCGCATAAACGGTGGTATCCTTTGTTTTTGTGATGTGAATAAAGCCTTTATTATTGAATATTATTTGCTCTCCGTTAACACTGAAAGAATTTCGTCCTATAGGTCGAAGTTTAAAACGTGCAGTACACAGCGTATCATTTTTTAGCATCAATTGCAGGCCGGCGCCGTTTTTCTGGTTTTGATACCAGCCTGTAAATGCTCTTAACTGATCGGGTGATAGCGGATAGGTTTTATTCTGTTGAGTTGGTTGAGACAGAGGTTTTTCTTTATCCGGAACAAACAGATCCTCCACCTGGCGGACCAGACTAAAGTCGGCATTGGAAGCATTGCTTAAAAAAGCGATAGACAGCTTTAGCTGCGGATAACACAACAGGAGCGACCGGTAGCCTGCTGTAGCCCCATCGTGGTTAATATAATCCCAGCCACGGCGTTTCTGTATAAATAACCCCATCCCATAAGCGTTTTCCGCACCACTGTTCAGGTGATCAACCGCTATTTGCTGTGGTAGCAGGGAAGGGCTGCCTAATTTGCCGCCCCAGTAATATTCGTTCCATTTCAATAAGTCTTCGGCGGTAGTAAGCAGACCGCCATTGCCATAGGCATATTCATTGGGCATATCGGTTTCATAGCCTGTATCTGTTGTGTGATAAGCTATAGCCCGATTTAAAACGATACGTTTAAAATTGTCGCGCCATTGGGTATGTGTCATCCCCGCGAGTTCAAAAATGTATTTACGGGTAAATTCAGCCAGCTCCATGCCTGTGATGCGTTTAACGATCAGGGCCTGCAGGTTAAAGTTTGAATTGCTGTAAATAAATTCATCGCCGGGTTTATTGTTCAGCGCTTTTTGGTGCGATACAATATACAGCACATCATCATTGTTATAAGTTTTGGTTGATCGTGGCCAGCCTGCAATGTCCATAACTGAACCCCAGTCGCGCAGTCCGCTGGTATGATGAAGCAGGTTGCTTATCCTGATCACCGAACCATAATCAGGTATCTCGGGCAGGTATTTGCGAATATCATCATTAAGCGAAATTTTACCTTGCTGCGCCAACAGCAAAATGGCCGCGGCTGTAAATTGTTTGGATACCGACCCTGCTTCAGTTACTGATGATGTGGTTAAAGGTACCCGGTGTTCCAGATCGGCCATGCCCCATGATTTGGAGTAAATAAGCACCCCGTTCCGGGAAATAGCCAGTTCACAGCCGGGGTTTTGCGGTTGGTAAGCGCTGAATAGTTTATCTATCTGTGCCAGGGTATCCTGCAAAGTTTGTGCATGTGCAAAGGAGGAAATTAATAAGAAGGTAATAAAGGCAAGTGGTTTTTTTATGCAAAATGTTGAGTGGTTCATTTTGTATTCAATTTTTTATAAGTGACGCTAATTTGTTTTACTTCGTTACAGTTGATATCAAATTTATCCTGATCAATTTATTGTATTAACTCCGAAAACCGTAACCAGGAAAAGTTATGTTTGCAAGGGTTAATAAATGCCTAATAAATGGGTAAATTCCTGCTTTAATTCACGGTCGCAGAAAACTACCTTTGCGCCCGATTTTTAGCTTATTTAATAAATGTTTATTATGAACCCCCTACAAAAATTAACATTTTTATTAACTGGTTTACTGTTTTTAAGTGCCGGTTTAGTCTTTGGACAGAAAAAAAATAGCACACACGCCCATAAATTAGCCCTGGTCGACTCCGCCCAATGGCGCAAAGATAACTACATCGTAAATCGGGATTCTGCCTTTGCTAATCCTTATTTTGCCTTGCAAAAGTTAACAGGCGGTAATCGCCGGTTCACCGAAAGCCGGAGTATTTATCCAAGACAAAACCCTGCATTGATCAAAAAACTGGCTTCGGGACAAGCTCCTTTTGCCACCATTGTTGGCTGCTCCGATTCAAGGGTTTCTGCCGAAATTTTGTTTGATCAGGGCTTTGGCGATCTTTTTATCGTTCGTACCGCCGGGCAGGTTATGGCCGAAGCATCTTATGGTACATTGGAATATGGTTTCCTCGCGCTAAAAACAAAATTGATCGTGGTGTTGGGCCACACCAATTGTGGTGCGGTAGATGCGGCTATCAAACGCCCTGAAAACCCGCCGGGTCATATTGTAAGTTTGATCAATGCTATCAAACCTGCGGCTATTGCGGCAAAAAAAATGCCGGGTAATGTACTTGATAATGCCATACGGCTCAACGTTATTAACCAGGTAAACCATTTACGCCAGCTGGAACCTGTACTAAGTAAAAACTATGAAGAGGGTAAACTACTTATTGTAGGTGCTGTTTATGATCTGGGAACAGGTAAAGTAACCTTTCTAAAAGAAACACTGGAACATCTGCCGGCAACCGCCTTTGCCAGGCACGATATTACTGGTAAATAGCTTGCTTTTATTAGCTATTGAAGTGGCCTTTTTTTGAATTATCGGGTAGAAACAGGTAATGCTTTTAATACTGATATGGGTTGAAAGTTATTATCCCCGCAGGCATCCTGAAAAAGGCCCTGCGGGGGATTAGAATAGCTATAATAATTTGGCCTTAACGGCGCCGCTACCAAAGCGATAGCTAAGGGTAACTTCGTGCGTAGGGATGTTAAAACCACCCAGGTTATCAGAGTTTGTACCAAACTGATAACTATAACCTAAGTGGAACCGGCTTACATTGAATGATATAATTCCGGCGACCTCGCCATTTATGCGGTAGCTTGCGCCAAGCCCAAGGGTTTCTTTTAGATAAAATATACTGGAGAAATCTGTAATGAGCGGCACCCCCCGGGCATATGAAAATAAGATGGATGGTTTAACTTTTATATCTTCTGCTATATCTCTGATAAAGGCTCCTGTAAAGTAATAGTGATTTATAAAATTGTTGTTGTTTTGTACTGATGCCGTACCTAAACTGGTGATAGTCAATTCCGGTGCGGATATACCCAAGTAATACCAATCTGTATAATACATGACCGCAAAGCCCAGATTGGGTTTGGTTTGCCTTACATCATTGGCAAATGTTGGATCGGCAGCATCTAAAGTGGAGTAATTGGCCCTGTAGTTTCTTATACCTGCATTTAAGGATACCCCTAAAAAATCCTTTTGCCCCAATTGGATTGATTTGGCAAAATAGGCGTTTACTTCTGTTTGCCGTTCTATAGCAAACTGATCGTTAAGAACGATGAGGCCAGCAGCCGCACTCATTGATTCGATAGGTATGTTACCGTTAAACTGGAAGGTGGTGGGCGCCCCGTCTACACCAACCCATTGTTTGCGCCCCATCATATTCACCGAGGCCGCTTTATCCAGCAAGGAATAAGCGGAGTTAAGCGGGGTGAGGTTATCCATGTATTGCGTATAGCTGAAAGCCTGGCTTTGCGCATGTACTTTTGTTACCAGTGATAAAAACAGTACAAACAGTATAGCTCCTGTATTTTTATGAATGATATATCTTGATTTCATTTCTTTTAATTACTAAAGGTTCATCTATTGATATTTTAATACGAAGAAGCCTGTTTTATGCTTTTTCTCCCCATTTACTACAAAGTCTACTTTATAAAAATAGGTGCCGGCCTGTTGTAAAGCACCTGTAACATTTGAATGCCCGTCAAACACATGGTTACTGTTATCATAGTTATAAGCCTGGAATACTAATACGCCATTGCGGTTAATTAAAGTAACCTCGTTGCCCGGATAGTTTTTGATGCCTTCTATATAAAGGAAATCGTTTATCCCGTCGCCATTGGGCGATACGGCCTGGTGAACAAGTATTTGATCTCCCGCGGCATCGTTTACTATCACCGTTCGTTTCACGCTTGTAGCAGCAAAATAATTGCTGTTACCGCTTTGGGTAGCCGTAATGGTGGTTGTTCCGATATGGATGGCGCTTAACGTTGATCCGCTTATACTGGCAATACCAGGATCGGCAGCCGTAAAAGTGACCGGCAAGCCCGAGCTTGCGGTTACTCCGCTCAGATCAAATGTCGATCCTTTATTTTGAGCCGGAATCGCTGCAAAGTCAATGGTTTGATGGGCTTTGTTAACCACCAGGGCCTGGCTTGCCAATGGGGTATTGCTATAGTTGGCATTGGTCGCTACGGTTGCGGTAATGGTTGCCGCACCGGCACCGGCTATGTGTACTTCGCCATTCACTATAGTTGCAACCGCCACATTATCGCTACTATAGATAATAGCTTCTCCCGAACTTGCAACTGCCCCGGGGGTAAAATCGGCATCGCCATAAGTTTTTGTTGCCAGCGGATTAAATGTTAACGTACGGGTGGCCGGTGTAATGGTCAGCGTGCCGTTTATATAATTAAAACCATAATTACCTGATACTGCCCCAGCCGGAGTTATTGGATAAGTATCTACCGGCGATGCCGCTGTTGCCAGCGTGGTAGCTGTTGCTTTGGTGGTTAAACTGGCTGGTGTATCGCCATTTATAAAGCCGCTGTAAGTTATGGTAAACAGCGGGTTAGCATCTTTATAAATCCTGGTGGCATTACCGGCTGTTACGGTTAGTATAGCAGAGTTAATGGTCAACTTACCATTAACATAAGTAATGGTGTAATTAGCAGCGACGGCCCCGGCCGGCGTAATAGTATAAAACCCGGCTGCCGATGAGGCTGTAGCTAAGGTTGTGGCTGTTGCCGGGGTAGTTAAACTGGCTTTGGTATCGCCATTCACAAAGCCGCTGTAAGTAATGGTTAATGCAGGGTTTGCCTGTCCGTAGGTTTTACTTTGGTTATCGGCAGTTATACTTAACAAAACTTTGCCTATAGTTAAATTGGCACCAACATAAGTAAGGGTATAATTACTGTTCAAAGCTAATGTACCTTGATTAATGGCATAAACACCCACACCCTGGCCGGCAATTCTTGTCAGCGCCCCGGCAAAGACATCCCCGTTAGCCAGACTTCCTGATGTAACGCTATAGGTTAGCGCCGGATCGGCAGCGCCATAAGTTTTGCTTTGGGCGTTGGCGGTTACCGTTATCGCTTTTGCTGTTATAATCAGGTTTGCCCCGATATAGGTAAGCGCATAATTGCTGTTAAGGGCTAGCGTGCCTTTGGTGATGGGATAATTGCCAATGCTTTCGCCCGGACTTCTCGTTAATGCTCCTGTAAAGGCGTCTGTGCCCACCAATGCTCCGCTGGTAATGTTGTAGGTCAACGCTGGGTCGGCATCGCCATAGCCCTTGCTTTGTGCTTTAGCGGTTACGGTAATGGCTTTTGTGGTGATAGTAAGGTTTGCCCCGGTATAGGTAAGCGTATAATTATTGCCGAGGGCCAGTGTTCCTTTGGTTATAGGATAAGAACCTGTGCTTTCTCCCGCAGTTCTGGTTAGGGCCCCGGTAAAAGCATCGGTACCTACCAATGCTCCTGTAGTGATATTATAGGTTAATGCAGGATCAGCATCGCCATAGCTCTTGCTTTGGGCGTTGGCGGTTACGGCAATGGCTGCTTTACCCACGGTAAGTTGCTTGCTTACATTTGCGGCCGCGGTATAAGCCGCGTTACCTGCCTGTGATGCAGTGATGTTGGCTGTACCTGCACCTACAATATGAATTTTTCCGCTTACGATGGTTGCTACCGAAGTGTTGTCACTGCTGTAGGTGATCGGTATAGTATTGTTGGTACTGGTAGCTCCCGGTGCAAAATCAGCATCACCATAAGTTTTCGGAGGCAAAGCTGCGAAAGTGATGGTTTGAGTGGTTTGACCGATGCTCAAATTAGCACCCACATAAGTAAACGCATAGTTACTGTTAAGTACCAGCGTGTTTTGTAAAATGGGATAAGAACCCACGCTTTCACCCGCAGTTCTGCTTAATGCTCCGGTGAATACATCGGTACCAACCAATGCACCGCTGGTTACCTGATAGGTCAATGCCGGATCAGGAGCGCCGAAAGCCTTGCTCTTGCTGTCGGCTGTAACAGTGATAGCTACCTTGCCAACAGTCAATGGCTTGGTTACACTCACAGCCGCGGTATAGTCTGCATTGCCTGCTTGTGATGCAGTGATATTGGCCGTACCGGCACCTACGATATGGATCTTACCGCTTACGATAGTGGCAACCGCAGTATTATCGCTACTGTAAGTAACCGGTATAGTGTTGTTATTGCTGGTAACTCCCGGTGCAAAATCAGGGTCACCATATGTCTTTAACGGAAGGGCCGCGAAGGTGATGGTTTGTGGAACCTGCCCAATGGCCAGGTTTGCACCCACATAAGTTAATGCGTAATTGCCGTTAAGTGCCAGTGTGTTTTGTAAGATGGGGTAAGAACCAACACTTTCGCCCGCAGTTCTGCTTAATGTTCCGGTGAATGCATCAGTACCCACTAATGCTCCTGTAGTGATACCATAGGTCAGTACAGGATCCAAAGCACCAAATGTTTTGCTCTTGGCATCCGCAGTAACGGTTATGGCTACTTTACCTACAGTCAATGGTTTGGTTACATTCACGGCAGCGGTATAGTTTGTATTCCCTGCCTGCGACGCGGTAATGTTGGCTGTACCTGCGCCTACAATATGGATCTTGCCGCTTACTATAGTGGCAACTGCAGTATTATCACTGCTGTAAGTAACCGGTATGGTGTTGTTGGTGCTTGTAGCTCCCGGCGCAAAATCAGCATCGCCATAGGTTTTCAGAGGCAAAGCTGCGAAGGTGATGGTTTGTGAGACCTGCCCAATGGCCAGGTTTGCACCCACATAAGTTAAAGTATAGTTGCTATTAAGTGCAAGGGTATTTTGCAGGATAGGATAGGAGCCAACACTTTCGCCGGGAGTTCTGCTTAATGTTCCCGAGAAAGTATCGGTACCAACCAATGCTCCAATAGTGATCTGATAGGTCAGTGCCGGGTCAGGAGCGCCGAAAGCTTTGCTCTTGCTGTCGGCGGTAACGGTTATGAGTGCCTTACCAACAGTCAATGGCTTGGTTACACTCACCGCAGCGGTATAATTTGCATCGCCTGCTTGTGCTGCGGTGATGTTGGCTGTACCTGCACCAACAATATGGATCTTTCCGCTTACGATGGTGGCTACCGCGGTATTATCACTGCTGTACGTGATCGGGATGGAATTGTTAGTGCTGGTGGCTCCCGGTGCAAAATCGGCATCACCATAAGTTTTCGGAGGCAAGGCTGCGAAGGTGATGGTTTGTGGCACCTGCCCAATAGCCAAATTTGCACCAACATAAGTTAAGGTGTAGTTACTGGTATTAAGTGCCAGCGTATTTTGCAAAATAGGATATGACCCTACACTTTCGCCCGGAGTCCTGCTTAATGCTCCAGTAAAGGCATCGGTACCAACCAATGCTCCAATGGTTACCTGATAGGTCAACGCCGGATCCGGAGCGCCGAAAGCCTTGTTTTTGCTGTCGGCGGTAACGGTGATAACTATCTTACCTACAGTCAATGGTTTGGTTACACTCACCGCAGCAGTATAGTTTGCATTCCCTGTTTGTGAAGCTGTAATATTGGCCATACCTGCTCCAACAATGTGGATATTACCGGCTACAATAGTGGCTACAGCGGTATTATCGCTGCTGTAGGTAATAGGTATCGTATTATTTGTACTGTTAGCTCCGGGCGCGAAATCGGCATCGCCATATGTTTTTAATGGTAGCGCGGCGAACGTAATGGTTTGTGCTGCTTTGTTCCTGGTTACCGTTATGGTATAGGTAGATGTGGTAATACCATCCTGGGCGATTACAACGGTACTAATGATGTTTGCTCCCACAGCCAGGTTTACATTTGCTGCCGACCCCGATGATACTGTTGATCCATTAACCGTTATTGTAGCATGGCTTTCACTTGCTACAGGTGTTACCGATAAGGCGCTGACCGCATTATTTACAGTAACTGCATAGGAAGTTTGGCCTGTTGAAAATACAGGTACTAATGTTCCTGGGTTGATGGGCAGGTTTGATAAGCTGGAATTGCTGGAAGCAAGGGTGGTAAAGGATTGTATAGTACCAGGTGTAGTACCCAGGCTGTTGGTAGCCTTAACCTGGTAATAGTAGGTGGTTAATGGGGTAAGCCCGGTTAATGAATACGAAGCATTACCGCTTGCACCCGCGGCAAGGCTGCCATTGGTTGTGGCAGCTACGGTAGTGGCCCCGGTTAAGGTAGGGCTTAAGCCATAATTAAACACGACGGATGTTGCAGCCCCGTTTGAATTTACAAAGCCACTGATGATAGCCCCGTTTGCTGTAATAGCAGCAGGTGGGGTTAAAGTAGTAGCCGTTGGTGCTGATGCCGGTGCTGTTGAATTAAAGCTCAAGATAACTCCTTTATTGGTTCCGGCACTGTTGGTTGCAACAAGCTGGTAGTAATAGGTTGTAGAGGGGATTAAGCCGGTTAATGTTAAAGAAGCATTGGTTAACCCTCCTCCGGCACTTATGGTGCCACCTGTAGTTGCTTGCAATGTCGTCGTAGTTCCGGAAAGATCAGCGGTTGTACCATAAGTGAAACTCACGGTTGTTGCGCTTCCATTATCATTTGCAGAACCCTTAACAGTTTCGCTTGTGGTGGAAACAAAAGTAGACGAAGTGGTGGTTGCTGTCGGAACCTGGATAATCGTATAGGTTTGCCCGCTGGTAAACCCTGTAGTTGTCAAATTACCTGCCTGGTCGCTTATACCGGTTGGCGGCACTTTCAGATCAAGCTTTAATGTACCCACTCCGGATACATTATTAACGGTTACATCTAATCCGTTTGCTCCTGCCGCGGCAGTTTGAAATATAGTACCCGCGGCGGTTCCTGTTGAAACTAAGCTGAACGCGCCTGTATTACCGCCCGAAATTGGCTCTGAAAAAGTAACACGGTACACTAATGTAGTTGCATTAGTGGGCGAGGTGGCCGGGGTATGTAAATTAATGGCGGTTACTGTAGGCGCTGTTTTGTCAAATACAACAATTTTATTGGTAGTGGATTGGGTATAAGCTGCTCCGTTATTACCGGTAAGATCTGTGAAAAGCAGGTTGAATGGTATAGTGCCTTCCACGTCGCCGGCCGTCATGGTGTAAGCAGCCGACCAGGTAATATGGTCGTTTGAGGCATTTGTAGCAGTTACAGTATGGCCAGCTATAGTTACAGTTGGTGTTTGAACAGCTTCGCTGGTGCTGAAGTTCAGTGTTACGATGTTACCAACTTTAGCTTCTGCAGTGTTGGTGTTGTTGGAAGTAAAGGTTAAATTACTGGTAGTAGGCAAGGTTTTGTCAAATGTGATCAGGTCGCCGGCAGATACATCTGTATAAGGCTGACCATTGATAGCCGGATTACCTGCCAGATCGCTAAACGAAAGGGCAAAAGTTATTCTGCCTTCCGTATCTCCACTGGTCATGGTATAACCTGCCGAATAGTTATTGCCACCCTGGTTTACAGCGGTTACGCTATGCCCGGCAATAAGAACGGTTGGTGTTTGTATAGCTTCGCTGGTGCTAAAAAGCAGTGTTACTATATCGCCTACTTTAGCTAATGCTGTGTTGGCATTGTTCGAGGCGTAAATAAGGCTGGTTGCAGTAGGCGGGGTTTTATCAATGGTATATACCTGCCCGGTAAAAGGTAAAGCTGTACTGATCCCCGGTGTTATACCTGCACTATTAGCCAAATTTAAACCGATGGTGCCATTACCCGTTCCTGTATTTGCAGTTACCGTATAGGTTGCTCCGGAACCGGTTAACGAAGTAATGCTTGCCCCGGCAATACCCGTGGTTGTAAGTGAAAAATTACTGATGGTAAGCCCCGTGATACTCGCCCCGAAGGTTACCGTGTAAGTAACCGTAGCCGTATTGGTAGGACTTGTTGATGTGCGATTTATAGAAGTTACCGCAGCATTTAACACGTTAACCGTACTGGATACGGTAGGTACGTTTACGCTGGTGGCCCCGGCACTGCTCAAAACAACATTGCCCGAGTAGCTCCCTACTGCTGTCGTAGCTGCAAGCCTTACATATACCGGGGTTGAAGTTATATTGCCTGCCGCGCCAAGAGTAACAGTTCCGGTAAACGTGGTATTATTGGTACTTACTTCAAAACCGGTGGGAGGGGTAACTAATATCCCCGCCGTTAAATTGGAACCTGAAACATTAAACGTGGTTGATGACGACGGGGTTCCGAAAGTGGTGGTTAAAGCAGTTAAAGTACCGGTAGCTATGATGTTGCTAATAGGTGTATCAACATCTGTGGCGGTGTTATTTCCTGCATTTTGTTCGGTCACACCGGCAGGGGCGGTTACTGTGGCTGTGCTGGTATAATTACCTATCTGGGTTGATGGTATCGGGGCGACGATAGTATAAGTCACCGTTGCGCCCGATGGAATATTATTGTTTACGTTGATACTAACAGTGCCGCTTGCAGTTCCTGTGGCCCCGCCTGTAAAAGCGGCAGTCCAGGTACTTCCAGTTGGGAGCGGGTTGGCTACAGTTGCTCCTATAACATCACTAGGCCCGTTGTTGGTTACTACCACAGTATAATTATGTGTGGTACCAGATATATAGGTCGCCTGGCCATCGGTATTCGTGATGCTCAGATCGGCTAAACTGTTTTGTGTATCAACATCATTGGCCTGGTCATTTGCCGGGTTTACATCGTTTACCCCGGCGGGGGCTGTTACCGTAGTTATATTGGTAAACGGTCCTGTCTGGTTGCTTGGTATGGGGACGATAGCGGTATAGGTAGCTACACCATTAAAGGGAAGATTGACCAGCTCGTTAATACTGCCGTTGCCGCTCGCTGTTCCCGTTGCACCGCCTGTAAATGCCGCGGTCCAGGTACTGCCCGCTGGGAGGGTAGTAGCTACCGTTTCGCCTGTTACAGTATTAGGGCCATAATTGGTTACCGTTATGACGTAGGTATTGGTGGTGCCTGGTGTGTAAGTTGTTGTATTATCTGTACTGACAACATTGATGTCGGCCAGTGTTAATGTGTTAAAGTTGGCCGGGTTATTTGTAGCTGCTGTGGCCAGATAACTCGTGCCTGCCCCAGTTCCACTGTATTCTACCGTCATTACACGATAGGTATTCCCGGCGCTGAGGTTGGTAATGTTCACAGTTGCACCTGTGCCGTTATAAACGCAGTACCATCCGCTTGCACCGATCTGTGCACCTGAGCTATAAGCCGCGTTAGCAGCATAGGTTGTGCCATCTACAGGAGCCGGACTGCCTGTTGATGAGTTGGATACAAACACTGCACGCGAAGCGCCGTTACCGTTGGTCCAGCTGGCTGTAGCGCCAAAACCACTGATATTTGAAAAAACTAAATTGGAAGCTTGTACAGTAGGAGGGCCTACCAGGTGTATGATGGCGCCCCCGTTAGTACCATCATCGCCATCGGCAACAAAAATATTACTTGCGTCAAATATGACTATACCCCAGGGATAATAAATACCATTGGAATGTAAAGGCCCATAAACCGAGGTGCCGGTTCCTGTGCCATTGGTGTATTTAACCAGCTGATAACCAGCGCCCGCGTTTTCGCTGCTGTAAAGATTACCGGAGGCATCTACAGCCAGTGCGGTGGCGTATTTGCTGGATGATACGGTTGAAACGGAATAAGCTGATGCAGCTGTTAATTTATATACATGTCCGCCATCGGTGATGGAAGGATCATTACTGAAAGCGTCTGCCACATAAATATCTCCGTTTGGAGCAATTGCCAATCCTGTTGGATAAGCATATCCTGGTGCCGATTTTAAATTATCATATAATCGGGTACCCGCTGAACCTGCCGGGCTGCCGGCATTATATTTAACAACGGCATAAGTACCGTGCCCTGCATCATATTCGGCTGTATACAGGTTATTACTGGCGTCAACGGCCAATGCCGAATAGTAATTACCGCTTTGAAAAGTGGAAGGTGTATATACGCCACCACTAATGGTAAGCTTAACAATGACCCCTGCATTGGAGGTGAAATCGGTAGATACATATACATCACCGGTGCTGGTTACCGCCAAGCCCCAGGGATAATCCCCTAACTCGTGGGTAAGTCCGCTGTAAATGCTAACCGGGGTACCCGTACTATTAGTGTATTTTACAACTTCATAAGTGGCTCCTCCGGTACCCGCCTTTACGCGGGTAACATATAGGTTATTGTTGTTGTCTTTTGCTAAAGCCGTATACAGGCCCCCTGTTTCCAGGTTAGTACCTGTAAGACTTGCAAAAGCAGGGAATGTGTTCCCCAAAAAAAAGAAAATTACAGCAACGGTGTAAAGGCCTTTTTTAAATAATTTCTTCATAAGCTTGATGTTAGATACACAAATAAGGGTTTTGCCAGCCGCTTATACTTTCGTCATGAATCTCTTTAAAATCCGGCGAATCGAATTTTAACCCATTTCCCTGGCTTACTACTGTTTTATAAATTTTTTTCAATGATGTTTTAACACGAAGGATATCAACTACCGGTAAAGAAAAACCCGACAATGGATAAAAATTCCGCTCGCCCCTTGGGCCAACTATCGATTCCTTGCGAAGCAGTGATTTAACAGTATCCCAATCCCGTTTTTCCAACTGTGGTTTAACGGCATTTAATGCCAGCCCGGCTTCATAGCCGAGCAGGCCATAAATATTGGCCATTTGGCCGCCGGTTGTTTCAAACTTGCTTACAAACTCCTTATTACGGGCGTTTTCAAACGTGCGGCTCCAGGAGGTTGCGGCATACATTTCAAGATCAAGGTTGGCCGTATCTTCCAGGATATCGTCATATGCCATGTTTTCAACCACGGTAAGGGGGATGTTTTTGGAAAATTCAGATTGTTTCCACTGGTTTAAAAAATCATTGCCCATTTTGCCCGCGAAAATCGCGTGGACATAAGCAGGGGTGTTCTTTTTTATTTCGGTAAAAAACGAATCGAGGTTTAACCGTTTGATATCAGCTGGATCACGTGGAATAACATGTAGGCCCATCCGTGTGGAACCGGCCGTGTTGGCCCCTTTATGAAATGCGCTGTTTAAATGGTAGCCCGCTTCATATACTGGCATCACCATCATCCCGGTATCGCCAAACTCCTTATGGGCCCAATGCCCTAAGGCAAATTGCGATTGCCAGATCTGTTGCGATGAATAAAATATATTCGGGCTTAAATGATTGAAATAGGGGATATACTCGCCCATATCAAAAAAGAAGGCGAGTTTATTAAAGTTTTCCAGCACCGGTATCAGATCCGGTATGGCTTTATAGCTCACGAGGCCGGATATCATATCTACCTGGTCAAAAAACACCATTCTGTTTACAGCCTCGATCGAGCTTTTAGCATCGCCCATTTTGGTATAAGCGGGTACAAACTGAACATCATGCTGTCGCAGCGGATCTTTAAATAAACCCAATAAGATCCCGGCCATTAAATGTTGACCATAAAATGGATAAACACCAGAATAGGGGGTTAGGAAGCCAATCTTCAGCGGCCGTATCATAAAAAATACTTAAAAAACGGTGTAGTTAATTTTAATTTCTACTTGGGAAAATGCCTTGTAAGGTTATAATATAATATAGTGCGAGATAGGGCTGCATGATGGGAAATGGCTGATTGCCGCCACCTCCGGATATACTAAGGGGCCCTAATGGTGTATTAGGTGCGTTAGTGGTGTATATCTTTTCGGTAGTAGCATTTGGCCCTGAACCCGTTGTTGGACCTTTAGCCAGATAGGTGGTATTGCTGGGGGTACCTGTAGTGCCGGCAGCATTATTCACATTAAGTGTATGTGAGTGAGCAGGCAAATTGTTACTTAACAGAGTAATGGTTTCTGAGCCACCGATTTGTCCTTCTACATAAGGTGATAAACCGGGCCCTTGTCCCTGCCCGATAGCCGTACGGCCACGCAGATCAGGTAACGCGAAAGTGGTAGTGCCATTGCCTCCGTAGGTGGTTCCCAAAAGAGAAAATACAGCGGTGTTTTGTGCAATTGACATCAGTTGCCCTTCACAGGATGCAAAACCGCGGGGCGCAAAATTGCCCGCGAATAAAAAAATCATGGCTAAGTCGGCTTCCATAAGTGTAAGTATTTTAGGTTTAAACAATATTAAGAATAATTTTGGAAATTAAGACCAAAAAAAATATTAATTTTAGTACAAAATGTCCACAAAATCAATCACTTAGCCTTTTATAAAGAGCAAGTTAAAAGTTTTTCCATTAACGTAATTTATACAACCTAAATCGTAATTTTTATGAACAAACAGCGACGATTATTTCTTAATCAGATGTCATTGATGGCCGGAATTGCAGCTTTAAATCGGCCGCTGACCTCCATGGCCTCGATTAGTAAGCGTATTTATACATTACATTTAGCGCAGCATGCTGTTACCATTTATCATACGAATGATCTGCATGGAAAAATAAATGCCGTTTATAATAATACGGGAGGTATTAATCATATAAAAAGCATACTCCTGAAACAGGAGACCAGCGGATTACTGCTGGATGCCGGTGGTTTTTTAGATAGCACCCCAAGTTTAGCCCAGCAACAAAGTGTGATACATGCCATGAACCAGATGGGGTACCATGCTGTTACCGTGGGTGATCATGAGCTGGCAAATGGGCAGGCACATTTGGCGGCACTCGCCCCGCTGATGAATTTTAAACTGGTAAATTGTAATTACCGGTTTGATGATAATTTAAGTAAATGGGTAAAACCATACCTTATTATATATAGTGGTAAATTTAAAGTAGGTATTACAGGTGTTGGGTGCCAGGTTCAGGGTGTTTTGTATCATGATGCTATACAAAGTGCCAACCAAATGGCTGCTTTATTGAAAGAAAAAGAAAAATGCGATATGGTGATCTGCCTGTCGCACCTGGGCTACAAACAAACAGGCGATACACCCGATAATAAAAAGCTGGCCCGGCAATCTGAACATATTGATATGATCATTGGGGGGCATAACCGCAAACTTACCGGGGAGCCTATTATATTACTCAATAAACGGAAACATGAGGTTGTTTTGACTCAGGCCGCCTGGGATGGGCTGATGATAGGCAAAACTGAATTTGCTTTTGAAAACGGGAAACAAAAATGTGGTTTAAAAGCACGATACCTGATAGCAGCCCCTCCAGCAAAACAAACTTTTGCAGATTCTTTTGCAGCAATTCGTTTAAAAGAAAATTTGCCTAAAAATGTGTAATAAACAAAACATAGGACGTACTCCTCAACAGAACTTTCCGCTTAAATAATATGATTATCCGTTACGCGAGGTTACCCTTACCATTTGATGCAAAAACGATGCAAACCGAGCTATTGGCTCTTGGTGGCGAATGGCAGGAGCATTTCAATACTTTTTATTACGAGGGATCCTGGACCGTACTGGCCCTGCGGTCGCCAGGAGGAGGTCGTAAAAATATTATCCCTGATCTGATGGTCGATGCCAATTATCAGGATACTTCATTGATGCCCCGTTTTCCTTCGGTAAAACAGCTCCTAGCGGGCCTGGATTGTCCGGTGATGTCTGTGCGTTTTTTAAAACTGCAGGCAGGCGCGATCATTAAACAGCACCGTGATAATGAGCTGGCTTTTGAAAAAGGGGAGGCCCGGCTGCATTTTCCGGTTATTACCAACCAGCAGGTATTGTTTTATATTGAAAATGAACGTATTCCTTTGCAGGAGGGCGAATCCTGGTATGTCAATGCCAATTTACCACACAGAGTATCAAACGAAGGCACTACAGACAGGGTCCATCTGATTATTGATTGCAAAGTAAATGACTGGCTCACCCGGATCATCAATCAATCGGATACGATATCATTTAAAAAAGAAAATACAGGGAGTGACCTGTTAATGATGATCAAAGAATTACGGCTGCAAAATACAACCGCCTCCCATAAATTAGCTGCTGAACTAGAGCAACAGTTGAGCGCTACTGCTATTTAGATGAATATGGACAAATTTCCTCTTAAAAACTGGATCCCATATAAATTGGTAAACCTGCAGGGCCAAATATACTGCCGCTGGTTAAATGCTTTTAATAAAACATTTACCGAACCTTTTTTTGATGAAACCATTTTGAAGCTTAGAGGGCTCAACAGCGCTCATTCCGCTATATCGTCGGTAAGTGATCTCTCCATGTTGGAGGAATGGGTAGGTGGTTTAAATTCTGTCGAACCAACAGCTTTCATTTTTCATATTTCACGCTGTGGCTCCACGCTTGTTTCGCAATTGCTGGCCACATCAGATCAGCACATCGTACTCCCGGAAGTCCCATTTTTTGATGACTTGCTTCGGTTGCCATACCAACATACCGGTTTTAGTCCAAAAGATGCTTCCAGCTTATTGATGACCGCTGTTAAGTATTATGGCCAAAAGAGGACGGGCCGCGAGCAGCATTTAATAATTAAAGCCGACAGCTGGCACATGTTTTTTTATGAGCAGTTACGGCCGCTTTACCCAACTGCACCTTTTATTTTGATGTACCGTGATCCGAATGAAGTGTTTAGCTCGCTCAAAAGGATCCCGGGTTTGCAGTCGGTACCGGGCCTGATCGAACCCGAAGTATTGGGATTTGCTGCTGAGGAAGAAGTACCGCAAGCCCTGGATATTTACATTGCAAAGTTGCTTGAAAAATATTTGCAGCAATATCTTAAGATCATAACAACTGACAATCACTTTCTGCTTCTTAATTATAGCGAAAGGGCTATTCCCATGATTAAAAAGATAGCCGATTTTGCCCATATAACTCTTAGTCGGCAGGATCTGGTGGATATGGATGAAAGAAGCCGTTATCATTCCAAAAAACCAGGAGAAACGTTTTCTGAAATAAGCCCGGCAGCCACACCACTATGTCTTCGCAAAGCCATGGAGCTTTATAAAGAACTGGAAGAAAGAAGAAAGGCTATTTTGGTTTGATTTATTTTATGGAACAGATGACTTACGAGTATTTTGATATCAATCAAAAGGTAATGGCTAATAGTTTATTATAACAAAGTCCCTTTTAGCATAATGGCGGCTATACTAAAATAAATAACCAACCCGGTTACATCCACCAAAGTGGCTACAAATGGGGCTGAAGATGTCGCAGGATCCAATTTTAATCTTTTTAATACCATCGGTATCATGGAACCGCTTAAAGTTCCCCATAATACGATCCCGATGAGGGAGAAAAATATGGTGATAGCCATGAGCTGCCAATGTTGTCCGTAATTATACCAGTGTAAATATTGCCAGAGGGTAATGCGCAAAAAGCCGATGGTTCCTAAGATAGTACCCAGGCATAAGCCCGATAATATTTCCCGGCGCATCACATACCACCAATCTTTTACCGATAGTTCTTTTACCGCCATAGCCCTGATGATGAGCGTCGCCGCCTGTGAGCCGCTGTTGCCACCACTAGAAATAACCAAAGGAACAAACAGGGCCAGTACCACCGCCTTGGCAATTTCAACCTCAAAATAACCCATGGCGGTTGCCGTTAGCATCTCGCTTAAAAACAAGATGATGAGCCACCCCGCCCTTTTCCTGATCAGCGAGAAGATGGGGGTATGCACATAGGGATATTCCAAAGATTCCAGACCACCAAAACGCTGCATTTCGCGCGTATCCCGCTGTTCTTCTACATCCAGCACATCATCAATACTCACCAGGCCTAATAACAGATCATCATTATTAACCACAGGCAGCGCTGTACGGTCATACTCTTTAAATTTAGCAATTGCTTCCTCCGTACTTTCTTCCATACGCAGCTGTAAACAAACCCCGTCCATAATATCGCGGATCAGTTTGTTGGGCTCATTCAATACCAGGCGCCTCACGGGGATATCATCCAATAATTTACCCTGGTCGTCCACTACATAGATCACGTTGGCAATATCAGTATCCGCATGGTTTTTTCGTAAATACTCATTGGCTTCGGCAATGGTCATATCAGCTTTTACGGTGGCAAAATCATTGTTAACCAGGCGCGCGATACTTTGCCGGGGATAGCCCAGCGTATCCTGTGTTTCTTTTTTATGCTCATCATCCAGGTACTCCAGGTAGTTTGACCGTTCCAGCGTATTTAACGAAATAAAAAAGCTGTAGCGGTCGGTAGAGTTCAACTGGTTCAGGATCCTGGCCGATTCTACTGGTGGTAAACGCTGAATGATCTTTCGCTGTAAGAAATGGGTGATATAAGGAAATAAGGTTACTTTTTTCTTATCGGCGAAGGCTTCGAAAGAACTAAACGCGGTATCGGCAGGGAGGGAGTTTAATATTTTAGCAACATCCGTAGGGTGGATCTCGGTATTTGTTCCTTTATAAAACAACGACTTTAGATCGCCACTGATGATTTTATCCTTGATTTCTGTTAAATTCATAGACATGGGTTATAGCTAAACGAATATATTCAGTTATACTTTAATACCCAACACAAATCATTTTATTGAGATTTAAATATCCTGACTTATTGCTCCCTGATTTTATTATCACGCAAACGTTTGTTTAATAACCATATATCCTGTTGATAATATTGATATTAGAAACTGCCAAATCTGGGTTTAAATCCAAGCGATTAAATCCTGGAAAACCTATTGAAACATGCAGAAGAAACCCATCCACCGCAGAGATTTTATTAAAAAACAGGCTTGTTGACAGCTGGCTTAGCTGCTGTACAGTTCCCGGCATGGAGCAAGGGTCTATTTAAACAAGACTATCCGTTGCATAATATACCGGTACAGAAAAATATTGACCCTGCATGGGTAAAATCGTTGTACAATCGTGGCGAAATAACGGCATATTATAAAAGCAAAAACGAACTTAAATATATAGGCATGCCCGTTGGTGGCCTGCATGCTGGAACGGTTTATGCCGGTGGCGATGGCAGGCTTTGGCTATGGCAAATTTACAACGAAACCTTTGAGGGCAGTCATGAAGGTATTGAACCCAAAGCCGTAAAATGGAACGACGGCACGTCAGAACGAACCATACGGGCAAGGGACGGTTCGGCCTATATAGAGCCTGCTATAGCTGATAATCTGCGGGTATTGGAGCAAGGCTTCGCCATAAAAGTAATTGTTGATGGGAAAACGTTTATTAAAGAACTGAACGAAGATCAGTGGGAAGAGATCATCTTTAAACCGGCATACCCCTTAGCCACGGTAGAGTACAAGAGTAAGGATTTCCCGGTAGCTGTGAGTTTAAAAATATACTCGCCATTTATTCCCCTCGATGCCGAAAACTCGGCCTTGCCGGCTACTATTTTAAGGCTTACCGTAAACAATACCACCAATAGCCATATCCAGGTTTCGTTACTGGGCTGGATGGAGAACGGGGCCAATAAACTTTCCGGAAAGGAAGGCACAGGTAAGCGTGTTAATCAAGTGTCGACCGCGGCTAAATCAACCAGCGTGTTTTCGTCATTTGATACAACTAATGAAGAATTGAGAAAAGTGCCGGATAGCGGTACCATGTCTTTTACCTTGCACAATAGTAACGGTAAAGCCATAGCCAGCATATCACCCTGGCCGGTTACCGGCCAGCACTTTGATCTGCCTGCTACCTCATCAGCAAGCGCAGATGCGCCTGAAAAACTCGTGGGTGGTATTTCCTTCCAACAGGATCTTGCACCCGGCAAATCACTCACTGCCGATTATTCCATCTGCTGGCATTTTAATAATCCGCACCCGAAACTGAAAAATTTAGTAAAAGATGCGGAGGCCGGTTTTCACTACGGTGCACGTTTTAAAGATGCGCAGGAGGTAAGCCGGTACCTGGATACCAACTTTGAAAAATTAAGTACTGCAACGGAACTGTGGAGTACCACCTGGAACAACTCCACATTGCCGCATTGGTTCCTGGAGCGCACCTTTGTCAATATAGGTACGCTGGCAACGGCCAATACCTATCGTTTTGCAGATGGCCGCTTTTGGAGCTGGGAAGGGGTGGGAGCCTGCCCGGGTACCTGTACACACGTATGGCAATACGCGCATTCGGTTGCCCGTATATTTCCGGAACTGGAAAGAGACCTCCGGCAGCGGGTTGACCTTGGGGTTGGTTTTAAAGAAGATACCGGGGCTATTCTTTTCCGGGGCGAAGATGAAACTCACCCGGCTATTGACGGGCAGGCCGGAACCATATTACGCTTTTACCGGGAACATCAGATGAGCGCCGATAATACCTTTCTGCAAAGCAACTGGTCTAAAATAAAAAAGGTAGTGCAGTTTATGCTGGCCCAGGATAAGAATGGCGATGGCATGACTGATAGTCCTATGGAAAATACACTGGATGCGGTGTGGGAAGGTGAAATTGCCTGGATAGTTGGCCTGTGTATAGCCGCCGCCAGTGCAGCCCATGCCATGGCTGTTGAGATGAACGACCATCCCTTTGCAAACGTTTGTGAGAAATATGTAAATGATGGCAGCAAAAACATGGAGCAGGAATTGTTCAACGGCGAATATTTTATCCACCGCGCAGACGCGATAAAGGGGCGTAAAGAACTGGGCTCCTACAATACCTGTCATATCGACCAGGTTTACGGGCAAAGCTGGGCCTTCCAGGTTGGCTTGCCACGCATCATCAGTAAGGAGAAATCGATATCGGCATTGAAGGCTTTATGGAAATACAATTTTACCATGGATGTGGGGCCCTATATCAAAACTCATATTGGAGGCAGGCCTTATGCCTTACCAGGCGAAGGCGGGATGATCATGAATACCAATCCGCATAATGAACCCAACCCTTACGGCGAAAATACCACCTGGCAATTGGGCTATTTCCATGAATGTATGAGCGGTTTTGAACACCAGGTAGCCGCCCACCTGATGGCTGAAGGTATGGTGGACGAAAGCCTGATACTTACCCGGGTTATCCATGATCGTTACCATGCCGCCAAAAGAAACCCTTTTAACGAAATAGAATGCAGCGACCATTACGCCCGTGCCATGGCCAGTTACGGCACGTTTATCAGTGCCTGTGGCTTTGCCTGCCACGGCCCGAAGGCTTATATCAAATTCGCCCCAAAATGGAACAGCACTCATTTTAAAGCGCCTTTCACCGCTGCCGAAGGATGGGGTACCTACAGCCAAAAACAAGCAGGAACAAAACAAAGCCACAGCCTGGAATTGAAATATGGTGAATTGAAGCTTAATGACATCGCTTTTGAACAAATAGCCGGAAGCCAAATAAATTCCGTAGCGGTAAAGCTGGGTAATGCCAATATCCCTTTCGCTTTTAAACGGGATGGTATCAACTTGTTCTTATCCTTCGATAAAACGATAACCATCCTCACAGATCAAACTTTAAATATCATTTTTTCCTGATCACCATCAACAGAAACATTAAACAATAGCATGTCTGTACTAAAACTATCACATCTTCCCAAGGCTCTTTTACCAGCAATCCTGCTCATTTCTGAGGTGGGCTTTGCTCAAACCAACAATAAAACGGTTCCGCCGGTACCGGAGATTCGCGCCATACAGCCGGGCGATAAAAAGATCGTTGTTCCGCAAAGCCCGGGAGGGTATCATCTGTTGTTTAAAGGCAGCGATCGCTCACCCATCATTGATAGCACGGGGGCAATTATTACCCCTTTGGTGGAGAGCAAGGTGAACCTGTATTTTCAACTGATCAGCAATCAAACAGATACGCTTAAATACGATGTTTCTAAACAAGTAACCGTTCCCGGGAAATTTGCCAATCAGGGTATCAATCCACAGCCTTTTATCATTCCGGCCCTGCGCGAATGGCATGGCGGTCAGGGTAATTATGCCTTAACATCCTCCGACCGTATAGTAGTCAATACAGCCAATAGAACTACCCTGCAAAAAGTAGCCGCTATTTTAAAAAAAGAGATCAAACAACAAACCGGGTTTAATTTAGCCATCGTAACCGGAAGGCCCGAAAAGGGAGATATTTTCTTGACCCTTAAGGAACAAGACAAAAGCATTGGCGAAGAGGGTTATTATTTTAAGGTTAATCAATACATCACTATCAGCGCGCTTCAATACCAGGGTTTGTTTTGGGGCACACGTACCTTATTGCAGCTGCTGGAGCATCAAACACACATCCCCAAAGGTATAGCCCGCGATTATCCCGAATTTAAAGTGCGGGGTTTTGTGTTGGATGACGGTCGTAAGTTTTTTAGCCTCCAATTTTTGAGGGACTATGTGAAGCTGATGTCCTACTATAAAATGAACGATTTTCAGATCCATTTGAATGATAATGGCTTCAAAAAATATTTTAATAATAGTTGGGACAGCACCTATTCGGCCTTCCGGTTAGAAAATGCCACCTATCCCAGTCTGACCGCTAAGGATGGTTCGTACACTAAAAAAGAGTTTATCGACCTACAGCAATTAGGCAACGACTATGCCGTCCGCATCATCCCCGAAATTGATGTGCCCGCGCATGCTCTCGCCTTTACCAAGGTGGTTCCCGAAATTGGGAGTAAACAATATGGCATGGATCACCTCGATCTGCATAACCCGCTTACCTATACCATCATCGAAAATATACTGAAGGAGTATCTGGGGGGAGATCATCCCGTATTTACAGGTAAGGAGGTGCATATCGGCACCGACGAATACGCCAAGAAAGATGCGGAAGCTTTCCGTGCTTTTACCGATCATTTTATCAAATATGTACAAGGCTTTGGTAAAGATGTACGGGTTTGGGGAGCTCTGACCCATGCGGCGGGTACCACACCGGTGACCGTTAAAAACGTCACCATGAATACCTGGTATAACGGTTACGCCAATCCCGTCGACATGAAGAAGGTGGGCTACAACCAGATCAGCACACCCGATGGCTGGTTATATATTGTGCCCGCCGCCGGTTATTATTATGATTACCTGGATTATAAAAATATTTACGAAAACTGGACACCATCCATGATTGGCGATGTGCGCTTCCCGGCCGGCGACCCGACCATTATCGGTGGTTCTTTTGCCGCCTGGAACGATATCGTAGGCAATGGCATCAGCGAAAAAGATGTGAACGACCGCGTATTTCCGGCCATGCAGGTTTTATCACAAAAAATGTGGGGTGGAAATCATACTGAAAGTGCTTATCCCGATTTTGCTGTAGCGAGTAAACAGGTTGACGAAGGTCCGGCTGTAAATATCAGGGGCAGGATAAGTGCAGATACAACTACGATTACCCGTTTTACTTTTGATAAAAGCGACCGCCGGGTTAAGCTTCAGGGGACTATCTATACCAAAGGCATAAAAGGACAGGCCCTCGCGTTTTCAGGCGAAAATAGTTTAGCCACATTACCTTATCCCGAGATCGGTTATAACTATACTGTTTCCTTTTGGATCAATCCTGCTGATAACCCTACAGAGGATGTGGTGCTGTTCAAGGGCCCCAATTCGGTAGTGAAATTAAAACAGGGAAACACCGGCAAACTGGGCTTCTCCAGAGATGGTTACAACTTCGATTTTGACTACGCCGTTCCAGAAAACGTTTGGACACACGTGGTGATCTCTGGTACTAACAAAGGTACAAGCCTGTACATCAATGGTGCTTTACAAAAGAAACTGTACGACGATTGGATCCAGTTCAGCGATAAAGAAAAAACAAAGGTGCGTAAGGTAGAAACCCTGTTTTTTCCACTGCGGGAGATGGGCGGCTTCCATGGTAAAATAGATGAGCTGCAGATCTGGAACAGGGCATTATCCGACCAGGAAATAGCGAACGACAAATAGCCCTAAACTTTAAAAAAGTAAAAGAACACATGATCAACACAGGCAAATCGCTTTTAAATAGGCGGCACCTACGGAGCCGATACTTTTTTGTATTTTATCTACAAACATGTTACTCCTCCGGAGTTGTGTTTGGGCGGGCTGTTAAACTCCGGAGGAGTAACATGTTTATAGCAGAAAATATTTTTATAAAGGCTCCGTTAGGTGCCTCCTATCGACCACATGATTTAAAAGCGATTTCCCTGATGATCAAAAAAATTGCCACCATTTTATCCGTGATAATATTGGGAGGATTAACAAGCCTCCAGGCCCAGAGTATTAAATTAGTAGACCCTTTAGAGCCTATATATCCCGATACCAATCATATAGAACAATATACCAATAACTACCGGCAAGAGTTTTCCTTAAATACCAATGCCGATGTTCATGTGTTGATAGAAGCAGCCCCGGGAACTACTATATCTATATCCGCCGATATCAATAAGCACCGTGTGCCGCTTTCATCATGGAGTCAATTACTCGATGTCCCTGTGGAACGGAATACAGGTTTAACCGGCAGGACCGAGATCTATAATCATCAAATCAATCCATATGTTATCCGTCGCGCGCCTTTTCGCATTTATGAGGCCATACAGCCGCTCAAACAACCCCAATTAGTAACAAGTAACAGGTTTACGGCCTTAAGTCTGACCATCGACCAATCGTTGATCTCCAAAGCCGGCGATTATTCCTGCCATATCCTGGTTAAGGGCAAGAGCTGGCAGCGTAAGGCCGTTTTTACCATAAAAGTTTATCCTGTAAAGCTGCCATCTGTGGCCGATCAGCATTTTTTCTATACCAATTGGTTCAATATAGTGCAGATGGAAAAACGACAGCACGTGGAGCGTTGGACAAAAGATTGGTTTACCATGCTCGATAAATACGCGCGACTCATGGCACATGGTCGCCAGAACTGTATCAATATCCCCGAAGAATTATTGAGCTATCACGATAACCACATCGCCCTGGACGAAAAACGACTGTTAGATTTCATAGCCGTTTTCCGGAAATATGGTTTTAAATACTTTGAATCGCCCCACTTGATGTACCGTGGCGATAATGACGATTGGAACGATCCGGAATTGAAAGTTTTCCTGACCAAAAGGCACTACCATACACCGGAAGCTAAGCTGGATGTTGACACCATGGTGCATTTGATCAAAAACTTTTGCGTTAAAAATAACCTGGAACACAGCTGGCTGCAGCATGTATCAGACGAACCTAAACAAGTACAGGCCAAATGCTACCGCGAGATAGTGGCACAAGTACGGTCCATATACCCGGCTATAAAAATTATTGAGGCCACAAATGATAGGGATAGCCTGGCCGGCAGTGTCGATCTATGGTGCCCCACCATTGACGATTACCAGGAAAACCAGGCTTTTTTTGATGAACGGAAAAAGCATAACGAAAACGTATTGGTTTATACCTGCCTAACTCCCGGCGGTAAATGGCTCAACCGCACGCTTGATGAGGAAAGACTGCGACAGGTATACTTTGGCTGGGCCGCTGCCAAATACAATACATTAGGCTTTCTGCACTGGGGCTTAAACCAATACCATGTTCCCGATCCTTTACAACAAAGCGTGGTACATCATTTTGCACCGGGCGCGGCACTCAATAACGAGCTCCCGCCGGGCGACACCCATATTATTTATCCCGGTGCGGATGGGCCGCTGTCGTCCCAGCGTTTTGAATCGCAACGGATCGGTATTGAGGATTATGAACTATTGAAAATGCTGCAAAGCAAGGATAATACAGCAGCAGCCGGTATTATCGGGCAGATTTTCAATAGTTACAATGATTACAATACATCGGTACAAAAATACCGGCTGGCAAAGGCCCAATTATTGAAAGCTTTATCTGTAAATTCAACTGAACTTATCTCCAAATAAACAATTACCATGACGATATTTTCCTGTAATCTGAAACATGCGTTCGCAGCCATGATCTGTTTTTTTATGCTGATAGGACTATGTTCCCCGATTAACGCTCAAACTAAACCGCAGGCCGACTGGCTGCTTAACCCAACCGCTTATAAAGCGGTGATCAAAGCTGCTCCCTCTGGTAAAGAGATCACGCTGAATAATGGCTTGGTTAAAAGAACTTTTAGGTTGAGTCCCAATTTGGTTTGTACAAATTATACGAACCTGGTTAACGGACAACAGTTGTTACGCTCGGTTAAGCCCGAGGCCCGTTTAACCATTAACGGTAAAAGTTATAATGTAGGTGGATTGATAGGGCAAAAAGAGAACGCCTACCTTTTGCCCGAATGGATCGATAATTTCAGTGCCGGTAAAAACGATTTCCAGCTAAAACGTTTTGAGATCAAAGCGCTGGTACCCAGTCTTAACTGGAAAAGTAAATTCTGGGCAAGCAATCATCATCAACCCGCTGGCCAGCAGATCGATTTCCTCTACCTTCCCGCCGCGCCTGAGCTAGCAGGATTGGAGGTTACGGTTACCTATGAACTGTATGATGGCTTACCGCTGATTGTTAAATCACTCCGGATCAATAACAAGCGCGATCAGTCATTTAAGATCAATAGGGTGGTTAGCGAGGTGTTGGGTATGGTAGAGGAGCAAAGCGCCGTGGTTGGTACACCCGCCAATATGGCCAAACCGCAGGGCATATATTTGGAGACAAATTATGCCTTTAACAATGCCATGCGGTATGATCTGAGCGACCAAACCACGCACTGGAAAGCTGATTCAACCTATACCTCGCAGGTAAATTATGATTATCAGACCCCATGCCTGCTGGAGGTCTACCCGGATAAGGCGCCCGGTATTGATCTGCAAAAAGGAGAAACTTTAAACTCCGTACGCACAAACGAGTTACTGATGGACAGTTACGACCGGGAACGCAGGGGACTGGCTATCCGTACCATGTACAACACCATAGCGCCCTGGACAACCGCCAACCCCATATTTATGCACCTGGTGAGCCGCAATGATGAAGAGGTACACACAGCGATAGATCAATGCGCGGCAACAGGCTATGAGGCCCTGATATTGAGTTTCGGTAGCCATTGCAATATGGAGGATACCTCTGCCGTTAACATCAAAAGATGGAAACAACTGGCTGCTTATGCGCATAGCAAGGGGATCTTTATAGGGGGATATTCCCTGTTTAGTTCGCGCCGAATAAGTGATGAGGATGATGTGATCAACCCTAAAACAGGCAAACCCGGCGGGGCTTTCTTTGGCAACGCGCCATGCTTCGGCAGTAAATGGGGACTGGCCTATCGCGATAAAATAAAAACCTTTTACGCGCAAACAGATTTCGATATCTGGGAAAATGATGGCCCGTATCCCGGCGACGTATGCGCATCGACAACGCATCCAGGGCATAAAGGCCTGGACGATTCGCAATGGCGGCAAATGGAGATCCAAAAGGATCTGTATCATTCCCTGCATGAAAAAGGCGTATATATCAACGCCCCCGATTGGTATTTTTTAGATGGTACCAATAAAATAGCGATAGGTTATCGCGAAGTGAATTTCTCGCTCTCGCGCGAAGAGCAGATGATCCTGAACCGTCAGAATATTTTTGACGGTACCTGGGAAAAAACGGCCTCCATGAGCTGGGGATTTGTGCCGCTAACCAAATACCAGGGCGGCGGTCCGGAAGCGGTGCTGGAACCTTTGAAAGACCATCTGAAAGATTACGAACAATTGATGGCCCAGTATTACGGGGCAGGGGTACAAGCCTGCTATCGTGGTCCGCGGTTATATGATACGGAGGTCACTAAGCAAACCGTTATCAAAGTGATCAATTGGTACAAAAAATACCGCGATATACTCAACTCGCAGATCATTCACCTGCGCCGGGCCGATGGCCGCGATTGGGACGGGATCTTGCATGTAAACCCCAACCTACAAACCAAAGGCATGCTGATGCTGTATAACCCGCTCAAGCAAACCATCACCCGTACTGTCAGCATCCCGTTGTACTATACCGGGCTGACCAGCACGGCTACGGTTCAGGAACAGGAAGGCCCCGCGAAAAAATACACGCTAAGCCGTGACTATAAAATAACCTGCACTTTTACCCTGAAACCCGAAAGTTACACCTGGGTACAGATCAAGTAAGGGTTTGGGGAGATTTTTGGAGTATGGATTTGGGAAGCAAGGAGCAAGGACGAAAAGAGTAAGGAGCAAAGACAAAATATAAAAAGTATGTCATTGCGCGTAGCGTGGCAATCTCGTAGCTATTCCTATTGATTAGAACGTGATGAGATTGCTTCGTACCTCGCAAAGACATGGTATAGAAATTTTCGAATCTCCCTGATTTTTCGTATATTTATATCAACACCAGCCCGGATCTCTTTTTTTAGAGACCCGGGCTGTTTGGTTAAAGGGAAAATAAGACCAAAAACCGACCGTTTTTCACTTAGTTAATTGATATTCAATAAATTAATACTTTTTAAACCTTTCAAAACCCACCAAAAATTTGTTAAAAAGTGTTAAAATGGCGTTAAAAAAGTGTTAAATGGATAAAAAACAAGCCTTTTTGCCCCTGTTTTGACTAAAAAAGTGTTAAAATTTAAGGTTTAAAAAGTTTTTTCTTACCTGATCAAGATAAGAATGATAGCCAGCAACGCCGGTACCGCCTGAATAAAGAATATCTTTTTGGTTACGGTAAGCGCTCCGTAAATTCCCGCTACGGCTACACAGATCAGGAAAAACAAGGCAACATTGGTATGCCACTGAGCATCGCTGATAAAAAATGTCCAGATCAAACCGGCTGCTAAAAAACCATTATATAAACCCTGGTTTGCAGCTAAAACCTTACTCTTTTCCAGTTCCTCCAGTGGTTTGTTAAAGGCTTTAGGTCCACGGGTTGTCCAGGCGAACATTTCCAGCCATAAGATATAGCAGTGTATAAGGGCTACCAGGCCAATAAGTACTTTGATAATAAGATCCATAGGTTTATGATTTATAGGATATAAATGTAGTAAAATGTGAATGATATATTAAGTCTGGATTTCTGTTATAGCAATAAAGCTTTGCCTCTATTTAGTTAGACCTTCCTACATAAGATGAATATATAGCTTACCTTTTTGCTAAATAAGCTTAATTATTGCGAGTATTATAATTGCCGCTAATAATTGTTGTGATTTTTATTAGATAGTATTATTTGTATCAGTCAATTTTGGAAATTATTCTATTTGTTTGGATACTTATTAAAAAAAATAAAAAAGTTTGCTTAAAAAATCAGAATTAATTAATTATGTTTGAATAATAAGCAATTATTTATGGAAGGTAGGCATAAGCAAATTAAAAGTGCCCAATTAAAGAGTGATATCTTAAAGCAATTGTATTTTAAAAAATCGCTACTATATAGTGAATTAAGCGCGATTTATAACAAAAGTATTCCTGTAATAAATAAAATAATAAACCAGTTGATCAAAGAGGGCTTCGTAGCCGAGATTGGTTATGCTGCATCGAGTGGGGGGAGAAGGCCCCTGATGTATTCGGTAAAACCAGATGCTATGTACATCATGGCTATAGCGATGGATCAGTTCTCGACCCGTATGTTAATTATGGATCTGCATAACGAGCCGATAACGGAAGTTGAAATGATAGCATTGTCGCTAAATGCTAATCCAGAGGCTTTGCCGCAACTGATAGATCATATTAACCATTGTATCGTCAATAGTGGGATAGATAAGGCCAGGATACTTGGAATTGGAATTGGTATGCCAGGTTTTGTTAGTGTTTCTGATGGCATGAATTACTCCTACCTGGATACAGGCGGCGAAAAACTAACAGAATATATTCAACGCGCTACCGGACTACCGGTATATATAGATAATGATTCGAGTTTAATTGCACTGGCCGAGCAAAAATTTGGCGCAGCACGATCAAAGGACCAGGCCATGGTTATTAACCTGGGTTGGGGTATAGGGCTGGGGATGATAGTTAACGGTGAGATTTTTAGAGGAAGTGATGGCTTTGCCGGTGAATTTAGTCATATCCCTTTATCTGAGGACGGTACGCTATGCCTTTGTGGTAAACAAGGTTGCCTGGAAGCCGAAGCATCAATGCTGGTTGTAACTAAAAGAGCAATAGAAGGCATCAATCAGGGCAAACTATCCTCATTAAAGTCATTTATTAATGAGCCATTGGAAGTGATCGCGAAAGCCATTTTTGATGCAATAGATATTGGTGATCAATATGTGATAGATCTGCTTTCAGATGCGGGCTATAAAATAGGGAAGGCCCTGGCCATACTGATACATATTATGAACCCGCGCGCTATAGTTTTAAGCGGTCGGGGTACAAAAGCCGCTAAAATAATGCTGGCTCCTATACAACAGGCATTAAATAAATATTGTATTCCCCGATTGGCGGCAAAAACAGAACTGCTCATTTCATCATTGGGTTTTGATGCCGAACTTTTAGGGGCCGCAGCCCTGGTCATGGAATATTTAGACGATGATATTTTAACTACACACTTTAATCAACAGCCTATGGATAAAACACGCTAAGAAAACACAAACAAAAATTTCAAAATTACTATAACCGCTTAATCATGAAAAAAACATTACTCGCATTAATAATGCCCTGTTTGGCTATTGGAGTCAACGCCCGCACAATGGCCGGCTTTAGGGTAGCAGATAATCTGCACATTATAAAAAACAATACCACGAAAACCTTAAATGCGATTGACGCCATTAAAGGAAACGTGAAAGACGCCAGCGGCCAACCGCTTATTGGCGTTAATATACAGGTAAAAGGAACCAGCCGGGGGACACAGACCGATGCAAATGGTGCCTTTACTGTACAAGCCAGCGCCGGCGAGGTATTGGTTGTTAGCTACATAGGATACGCAAAAAAAGAAGTAACCGTAGCAGGGCCGGCAGTAGCCCTTAATATTGTGCTTTCAGAAGATTCTAAAACACTGGGCGAAGTTGTGGTTACCGCTTTAGGTATTAAAAAATCCGAAAAATCAATTACATACGCTTCGCAGCAAATAGGTGGCGGTGAGCTTACCCGTGTAAAAAGCGATAACCTGATGAACTCCCTGAATGGTAAAATTTCGGGTGTTACGATCTCGCCAAGCGCGTCAGGCGTGGGTGGTTCGGCTAAGGTTATTTTAAGGGGTAATAAATCGGCCGCTGGTAATAACCAGCCTTTATACGTAATTGATGGTATACCTATTTCCAACGGTTCCAACTCAAACGGACAACCCAATAACACATTCGGAACCAGCGTTGGGCAAGGTGGCATGGCATCAGCAGCATCTACCAACCAGGATGGTGGCGATGGTATATCAAACCTGAATCCCGATGACATCGAAAGTGTTACTATATTAAAAGGTGCTTCCGCATCAGCATTATATGGTAGCCAGGCGCAAAATGGTGTTATCCTGATCACGACCAAAAAAGGTAAAGCCGGTAAAACCTCTATTAGTTTTACCTCATCAGCCACAACGGATCATATTGCCTATAAACCTGAGTTTCAAAATTCATATGGGCAAACTCCCGGTGGTGCAGACAGTTGGGGCGCCAAAATATCCAGCGGGCATGATAATCTTTCAGAGTTTTACCAAACTGGTACCAATTTTACCAATTCTATAAATCTTTCCGGTGGTTCTGAAATTGCGCAAACATATTTTTCTTACGCCAATACTACTGCCAGAGGTGTTGAGCCTGGTAACAAGCTGGTTCGTAACAACCTTAACTTTCGCGAAACCGGTCATTTTTTAAATGATAAATTAACGGTTGATGGAAATATCACCTATGTTGATCAGAAAATAAATAACTCACCGGGTCTGGGTTTGTATTTAAATCCTTTAACCGGCTTATACCTATTCCCCCGCGGACGCGATATCCTTCCATATAAAAATCAATTTGAATTACCACCAGTGCCTATTACTGGAAACGGTGCTCCGACACAGAATTGGCCTTTTAACGAAGATATTCAACAAAATCCATGGTGGACAACCCAGCGCGATCCAAACACGGCTCAGCGTAATCGTGTGCTGATAAACGGTAGTGTTAAATATGATTTTAGTAAATGGTTAAGTCTGCAGGTTAGGGGAAATCTGGACCGTTTTAACGACGTTTATGAGCAGGATCTGTATGCAGGTACCAATCCTGTTTATGCCAAAGCAAATGGTCAGTTACTGTTAACCAATCAAACTACCGAGCAAAAATATGGTGACGCGTTACTAACTTTTACAGTGCCTGGTAAATCTGATTTTAAAGTTGATGGTGTTCTTGGTGCAAGTATAACTGATTCAAAGACAGCTGGTACCATTATAGGCCCAAATTCGCTGAATGCTTACAATGATCCAGGACTTTTAATACCTAATGTATTTTTGCCCGAAAATCTGGTTTCGGCAGATGGCGCGCCTCCGGTTAATTCGCTTCCGGCAAATCATAACCAAATACAATCATTATTTGCCAATGCTAACTTGTCTTACAAAAACTGGGCGTTTTTAACCCTGACAGGCAGGAACGATTGGTCGTCAAATCTGGCATTTACACCTAACAGCTCCTATTTTTATCCTTCTGCAGGTTTGTCATTCATCTTAAACCAGATGTTTGAATTGCCTAAAGCTATTTCTTATGCTAAAATCAGGGGAACCTATGCAGAAGTTGGTAATACAGTACCATCGTATGTAACTAACCCGTTAACGCATATTATCCCTGGCGGTGTAGTTTTAAACTCTGTGGCTCCTTTCCCGCAGTTGAAGCCTGAAAGAACAAAATCATTTGAGTTGGGCTTTGATTCTCGCTTTTTTGATGATGCCTTAACGGTTAATTTTACCTATTACAAATCCAATACAAGAAACCAATTCTTCCGGATCACACCTTCTTTTGTGACCACTTACTCTCAAGGGTTTGTTAATGCCGGGAATGTTCAAAACTCGGGTATTGAGTTTATGGTGGCTTATGATGTAATTAAAAACAGTTCCTTCACCTGGAATACTGCTTTCAATGGATCTACCTTTAATAATAAAGTGATAGATGTTGATTCAAAAGATGGTATCGATCAGTTTATTTTAACAACAAGCTCAAATAACTCTTATGAATCTGTACTGGCTAAAGGTGGTTCATACGGTGATATTTATGGAGTTACTTTAAAACATGATGCACAGGGCCGTATTATGGTTGGTGCCGATGGAAAACCAATTACAGAAGATGGGTTTAATTATATCGGTAACCCTAATCCCAAATTCCAATTAGGCTGGAATAACACATTCAATTACAAAAAATTCACCGTAAGCTTCCTGATTGACGGCAAATTTGGCGGACAAGTATTGTCATTAACGCAAGCTGTAATGGATAAATATGGTGTTTCACAAGTAACAGGTGATGCGCGTAATGCAGGTAGTGTACAAATTAATGGTGTTGATCCAACTGGTAAAGCAGTTAGCAGCGTTGATCCTAAATTATGGTATACTACTATCGGCGGTCGCGATGGTATCTCAAGCCAATACATATACAGCGCCACAGTGGTACGTTTGCGTGAAGCCTCTGTAGGTTATACGTTGCCGCTTACCGGAAGTGTATTTAAAAGCCTAAGACTTTCACTAACTGGCAGAAATTTATTGTACTTCCACAAGAAAGCTCCTTATGATCCAGAGGTTACCATGTCAACCGGTAACAGTCTTTCTGGCGTTGATACCTTTAACCAGCCGGCAACACGTAATATTGGTTTTAACCTGAATGTTACTTTATAAAATATTCACTTTTAAAAATGAAAGTAATGAAAACACATTATAAATTAATTGTACGCTCCGGCTTTAACTACGGGATGGCCGGGCTGCTTGCAATGGTAATATTTACTTTTACCAGTTGTAAAAAGAACTTCGAAAAATTCAATACAGATAATACAGGTGTTAAGGATTACCCTGTTGGTTTGGTATTTCCAGGGTTACAATATTCAGTTTTTAATGAAGAGGGCGGGTATCAGCTTGATCAGAACCTGAATGCCGATTGCTATTCGGGCTATATGATGTCTCCAAACCCATTCAGGGGAAACATTAACAACCTGAACTATAGTTTAGTTGATGGCTGGAACCAGCAGATTTTTATCGATTCCTATTCAACCTCCTTATTCGCTGTTAATGGTATTGCCAAAACTGGCGCCAAAGCCAATCTTCCGGATTTTTGGGCGATAGCCCTGATATTAAAAGTAGAGATTATGGATAGGGTAACCGATAAATACGGGCCGATAGCTTATAGTAAAGCAGGTTCTGTTATATTGAATACGCCCTATGATAGTCAGCAAGCCGTTTACAATCGGTTCTTTTTGGAATTGGATACAGCCGCGGCTAATTTAAATACATTTATTGCAGCTAATCCTGGCAAAACGCCTTTTGCAACATATGACAGGGTTTATGGTGGCGATTATACCAAATGGCTTAAATTTGCTAACTCGTTACGGTTACGCCTGGCTATGCACCTTACTAAAATAGATCAGACAACCGCTCAGGCGCAAGCTCAAAAAGCTTTGACGGCTCCTGGTGGTTTGCTTACAACTAATGATGACAATGCCGGCATTTCTGGCTCAGGATACCATAATCCACTTTTTACAATTACCACGAGCTGGACTGATATAGCAGCCGGAGCTTCTTTGGAATCATATATGGTAGGATATAAGGATCCGCGTTTGCCTAAATACCTGTCGCCGGCTACCGATACGCATTTTGCCGGTCAGTATAAAGGTATCCGTATAGGTTCGGCAGTTACCGCAAAGCCTGGTTACAACGGCTTCTCTGTTTTAAATCCAAACACTATTGTGGCATCTGGATCGCCTATGATGATGATGACCGCTGCCGAAGTCTGGTTTCTGAAAGCAGAAGCAGCGTTGCGCAACTGGCCGGGTGCGGGTGACGTAAAAACCAATTACGAAACCGGTATAAATACATCCTTAGCTCAATGGGGAGTTTCAGGTGGTAGTTATGTTAGTGATGCGGTTAGTAAGCCTAAGGATTATGTAGATCCTTTGAATGCTGCTAATAATGCAACCGCGGTTTCATCGATTACAGTTGCCTGGAACGCAGGGGCTACTAACGAGCAAAAACTGGAGCGGATCATTACCCAGAAATGGCTGGCTATGTTCCCGGAGGGTCAGGAAGCATGGACAGAGTTTCGCAGAACCGGTTATCCTAAATTATTTACGGTTGTAAATAATAATAGCAGCGGAACGATTGATACTCAAATCCAGATCCGTAGGCTGGCATACCCTCAAAATGAATATACGACCAATGGAGCCGAAGTGCAAAAGGCCGTTACCTTACTGGGAGGCCCGGATAATGGTGGCACAAGAGTATGGTGGGATGTAAACAAAGCAAATTTTTAATTGAAGCATTAAAGCAGCATCCAAATGCTGGTTATCTTATAAAAACAAAGTGGCCCTTATATGGCGCCACTTTGTTTTATTGATGTTGACAATTATGTTAAAGAATAGCTTTTAACCTTGTTTTTAAACATATTGGCAACAATACCTATAATGGTTCGGCGGGGCAGGAAGCGTGAAGATAGGGATTGTATATAATTGTTGAAGCTGCCTGTTACGGTATAGTTTCTCCCCTTCATGAAGGCTGCAATACCTTCTTTAGCAACTTGTTGCGGAGTTGCATAGGTCTGCCCCTCCGTTTGGGCATTCGCAACTTCAGAAAAAAGAGTTTTAGTATTTCCCGGGCATACGGCTGTAATGGTGATGCCTTTATCCTTGTATTCGCCAAACAAAGCCTCCGAGAAACTGAGCACAAAGGCTTTTGTAGCACAATAAACGGCAATATAGGGTGTAGGTTGAAATGATCCGGTTGAGCCTATGTTGATAATGCCGCCGCTTTTATTTTTAAGCATCTGTGGTAAAAAAAGATGGGATAGCTTTACTGTGGCATCTATGTTTAAGGCAATCATTTCGGTATAGGTTTGTTTTTCTTCATCAAGAAAATTGGCCCATTTGCCAAACCCGGCATTATTTACCAAAATGTCTACATGGAGTTTGTCATTCCAGATTTCCTGCGCTATCTTGTCGGCGGCAGAGGGGGAGGTAAGATCAGCTGTGATGATCTTTACGTCGACAGCATGCTCTTTTCTGATCTCGGCTGCAACTTTAGCCAGTTTATCACCTGACCGGGCAGTTAAAATAAGGTTAAGGCCCATTTGTCCGAACTGTCGGGCAAAGGCTTCGCCAATTCCAGAAGAGGCTCCTGTTATTAGTGCTGTTTTATTTTTTAATGATTTCATATTATTAGCTTTTACAGCTGCAATAGTATATCATTAAAATACGAGATTGCTTAACCTATGTTAGGAAATTAAAAAAGTGATCAAATCAGTTGACCAGCTACAGATCTGCGTATGCGACTAAGTGATTCCGGTTTTACGCCTATAAAAGATGCAATATATTGTAAGGGAATATTGTGGATAAAATCTGGATGTTGTTTCATGAGTTGCAAGTATCTTTCCTCGGCGGTTTTGCTAACAAGATCCCGGGTACGTTGTGAATTGTAAAATGCCACGTGCTCATTGATGATGCGGCCCGCATCGGCCCATTTTGGATAAAGTTGGAATAGTGACTCCAGTTTTTCTTTTTTTATTCGCAGTAGATCACAATCTGTTATGCATTCCAGTTGCTCCTGTGAGGGCGTACCTGAGATATAGCTGCCAAATGCTGTCATAAAACCCAGGGGGCAATTGATCTGATTGGTTATCTCCTGACCATCTGTGTAGTAGTAAGTCCTTAGATATCCTGAATTTATAAAGTACATATACCGGGCGAATCCTTGGTGCTTAACAAGTACAGATCGTTTTTGATAGCTCACAGGCTCAAAATTTTCAACAATAATATCCTTGTCATTGTTGTCAATGAAAATCAGTCCCGAAAGCAGATCTATCAATTTTTGATGTTGTTGGAGCTCCATATATAAAATTATAACAATTTGCCTGTTATATGGTCATTCTTTTTCAAGATTTGGTTTGGGTAGCTCTTTATTGTTTGTGTTGTATTGTTTAATTTGTTTCGTTTTATTTCAATTGTATTTCATTTTGTATTGTTTTGATGAATTATTCATTTGTAAATAGCTTTTTTGTTCTCTTTTTGTGAAAAATTAATTATTAGTTAGTTTTGTTTTGTTTCTAATTGTTATTATTTATAATTTTGATATGTGAATCGAAACTGATTGATAAAATATAACTATATAAAAATCATGGTTGCAACTAACAGAAGCGATATTGTAAAATCCATAGCCGATCCTGATAAAATTTGGGATGTGGTGATAGTAGGTGGTGGCGCCACTGGTTTAGGCGCTGCGGTTGATGCTGCCTCCAGAGGCTATAAAACCCTGCTATTAGAACAGGCTGATTTTGCAAAAGGTACATCCAGCCGGAGTACTAAACTGGTACACGGTGGTGTGCGTTATCTTGCCCAGGGTGATATTGGCCTGGTGCGTGAAGCTTTGCATGAACGCGGTCTGTTGCTTAAAAATGCACCTCACCTGGTAAAAAACGAATCATTTGTTATTCCTAACTATGAATGGTGGGGTGGCGCTTTTTATACTATTGGCCTAACCCTTTATGATCTGTTAGCTGGCAAGCTTGGTTTTGGCCGCGCAAAACATATCTCCAAAAAAGAGGTGATCAGTAAGCTCCCCACCATCAATCAAAAAGGTTTACGGGGTGGGGTAGTGTATCATGATGGTCAGTTTGATGATTCACGGCTTGCAATTAACCTTGCGCAAACCTCACTTGAGCAAGGTGCTACCGTACTGAATTACTTTCGCGTGGTTAGCTTGATTAAAAACGATCAACAGAAAATTGCCGGTGTAATTACCACCGATATGGAGACTGACCAAACCTATACCATAAAATGTAAAACAGTTATTAATGCCACTGGTGTATTTGTTGATGATCTGTTGCAGATGGATAAACCTGGCAAAAAGCCACTAGTTAGGCCAAGCCAGGGTGTGCACCTGGTGCTCGATCGGTCATTTATGCCAGGCGAGGATGCCATCATGATCCCTAAAACGGAAGACGGCCGGGTGCTATTTGCCGTTCCGTGGCATGATAAATTAGTTGTAGGTACAACGGATACCCCGCTTAATGAACATAGCCTTGAACCTCGGGCATTGGAAGAAGAGATCGACTTTATTATACGCACCGCTGAAAAATACCTGACCAAAGCGCCAACCCGTAAGGATGTGCTCAGTGTATTTGCCGGTTTGCGCCCATTGGCTGCTCCGGAAAGTGATTCATCCAAAACAAAGGAAATTTCACGTAGTCATAAGCTGCTGGTATCCGATTCTGGACTGATCACCATTACCGGGGGTAAATGGACAACCTACCGCAGGATGGGAGAAGATACGATTAATAAAGCTATTGAGGTAGGTAAACTAGGTCCCAAACCAAGTGTTACTAAAGACCTGTCGATACACGGCAGTAAACTCAACGTAAACCGGAATGATCATTTATATGTGTATGGCAGTGATGAAGATGCTTTGCTGTCACTGGTAAATGAAAACGCGGAATGGGGTAAAAAAATGCACCCAGATATGCCTTATATACAGGCAGAGGTGGTATGGGGAGTAAGGCATGAGATGGCCCGCAATGTAGAAGATATTCTGGCGCGCCGTGTACGGTCCTTATTCCTCAATGCGCGTGCCGCTATTGATATGGCCCCGATTGTGGCCAGCCTGATAGCCCAAGAATTGAACAAAGACGCCGCCTGGGAGAAGGAACAGGTTGCATCTTTTACCGCTTTAGCCAACGGTTACCTGCTTGAGCCTTATCAAACCAAACCAATACAATAGATAGTCAATTAATTATATCCAAACCAGTGAAAAACGTAAATTATGGAAGATTACATTTTAGCATTAGACCAGGGAACTACCAGCTCAAGAGCTATAGTATTTGATCACAAAGGGCAAATTAAATCTGTTGCCCAAAAAGAATTTAAACAGATATTCCCGCAATCGGGTTGGGTTGAACACGATCCGAATGAGATCTGGTCGACTCAGGCCAGTGTAGCAGCAGAAGCCACCGTTAAGATGGGCATAAACGGTACCAATTTGAAAGCTATAGGTATTACCAACCAACGTGAAACCACTATTGTGTGGGATCGTAATACAGGTGAGCCTGTATATAATGCTATTGTTTGGCAGGATCGCCGTACGGCTGCTTTTTGCGACAAATTAAAACAGGATGGGCACGAGGATATGATCCGTTCCAAAACAGGACTGGTGATCGATGCCTATTTTTCCGGATCAAAGATCAGGTGGATTTTGGATAATGTAGAAGGTGCCCGTGCAAGGGCCGAGAAAGGCGAACTGGCATTTGGTACGGTAGATAGCTGGTTGGTATGGAAATTTACCCGTGGACATGTGCACATTACGGATGTTACCAATGCCTGTCGTACGATGCTTTTCAACATCCAAACTCAGGAATGGGATGATGAGCTGATCGCTTTATTGGGTATACCAAAAAGTATGTTGCCCGAGGTAAAACAATCCAGTGAGGTATATGGCGAAACGGCAACAACCATTTTTGCCTCCAAAGTTCCTATAGCGGGCATAGCTGGCGATCAGCATGCGGCACTTTTTGGCCAGATGTGTATTGAAAAGGCCATGGTTAAAAACACCTACGGAACAGGCTGCTTTATGCTGATGAATATTGGCGATAAATTTATTGAATCAAAAAATAACCTGTTGACTACCATTGCCTGGAAAATTAACGGGAAGATACAATACGCTTTTGAGGGCAGTATATTTATTGGTGGTGCCGTTGTACAATGGTTGCGAGATGGCTTGGGTATTATCAAAACATCTGCCGACGTAGAAAAACTGGCTTTGGCTGTTGAGGATACGCAGGGTGTTTATTTTGTTCCTGCCTTTGCCGGCCTGGGTGCACCTTACTGGAAACCTGATGTACGGGGGACTATTGTTGGCCTGAGCCGGGGAACCACAGCATCGCACATTGCCAGGGCAGCTTTGGAATCTATAGCTTATCAAACTATGGATGTACTCAAAGCGATGGAGGCTGATAGTGGGATGGAAATTAAAGAATTAAGAGTTGATGGCGGTGCTACGGCGAATGATCTGCTGATGCAGTTTCAATCAAACTTGCTCAATTGTAAAGTGATCAGGCCAAACGTGGTAGAAACAACGGCTCTGGGTGCTGCATATCTGGCAGGTTTGGCGGTTGGTTACTGGGAAAGCGTAGAGGAAATACAACAGTTGTGGAAATCAGAAAAGGAATTTACACCCGAAGCTGATCTACCTGCAATTAAACAAGGGATCAAAGGCTGGAAAAAAGCTATTCATGCTGCCCAGTCCTGGACTGATGAACTGCCAGAGGCTTAATTAATTGATTATTCACTATTAATTTTAATATCAATATGTCACCATTCATAGCTGAGTTGTTAGGCACCATGTTGCTTATACTTTTAGGCGATGGCGTAGTTGCCAACGTTGTTTTAAATGATACCAAAGGGAATAATAGCGGTTGGATTGTTATTACCACCGCTTGGGGGCTGGCCGTTTTTGTAGGTGTGGTTGTTGCCGGGCCATATAGCGGGGCGCACTTAAATCCCGCGGTTACCATAGCCCTGGCCATTGCCGGTAAATTTGCCTGGGCCAGTGTGCCGCTTTATATTGCTGCACAGCTTTTAGGAGCCTGTTTAGGCGCTTTTTTAGTGTGGTTAATGTATTACGATCATTTTCAGCGTACCAATAATCCAGGTGGGATCTTAGCGATTTTTTGTACGGGACCTGCTATTCGTAACTATAAATCAAATATTGCAAGCGAGATCATCGGTGCATTTGTGCTGTTGTTCACTATCTTTTATATTTCCGGAGCAGAGATAACACCCAGTAAAACCCCCGTTGGGTTGGGATCTGTAGGCGCATTGCCCGTAGCATTATTGGTTTGGGTAATCGGTTTATCCCTTGGTGGTACTACGGGCTACGCTATTAATCCGGCGCGTGACCTGGGGCCACGCATCATGCATGCTATTTTACCTATCAAAAGCAAAGGTACAAGCGACTGGGCTTATGCCTGGATACCTGTTATCGGCCCCATTATTGGTGCCGCGATAGCCGCTTTTTTATACACTAACCTGAGTCATTAACACATAATCCAATTATTATTTCTTTTTAAAACCAGAGTTTTATGAAAACGATTTATAAAGTTGGCTTTTTGGCCATACTTGGGCTATGCCTTTGCCTTAAAGGCATGGCACAAGACACCACAGCAAGGAAAAAAGACTCGATCATTGTAAAAAAATACCGCCCGTTTGATGTTAATTTACAGGTAAGGTCATTATATATATGGCGCGGATTTAAGGTATCAAACGCACCCATTACGGACGTAGATATGCATTATACTACCCGCGATGGTAGTTTCGCCGTTGGCTTATGGGGTGGTGCCGGTTTCACGGGCGATTACAAAGAGTTTGACTACTATGTGAGCTATAAAGATAAAAAATCCGGGTTCAGCGCTTCTGTATGGGATATTAACAACATTACCAATTATCCTAATGCCGATCTGTTTAACTATAACAAGGCAAGCACATCGCACTTTATTGATGTTACAGTAGGTTATCAGTTTAAGGATGCATTTCCGCTCAGTATCAACTGGAGCACCATTGTGCAGGGGCGGGATACCTATGTAAAAAGCAATGGCGATTTAGGTAACGCTTATTCCAATTATGTGATATTGGACTACAGGCTATGGAAAGAAGGAAGTTCTGATCTGCATATTTTTGCAGGAGGCGGTTTCGCTTTTGGCCGACGGGTGAATTTTTATGGCTCAAAACCCAATATTGTTAACACCGGCTTAACCCTGAATAAGGACCTGGTGCTTTTTAACTATCATATGCCAATTTCCGCCACGGCCATGTTTAGTCCGGAACATAAATACGGGGCATTACAATTAATAATCAATGCGTTTTAAGTAATTATATGCCTGTTGAGGTGGGTGCTACCGAAGTTTTTGAGATGATGCCCGGGCAATCAGCTCGGTTTCCACTTGTTCTGTAGTAAATTCCTCAACAGGCCATTTGCTTTCAATGGTCTTGATCAGCATTTCAGTGGCCAGCTGTCCTATTTGAAATGCCGGTTGGCGCACAACTGTTAAGGGCGGATCAAACAACTCTGCCACATCTGAGTTAGTAAAGCCGACAATGGCTATATTGTCCGGAACTTTGATCCCCAGCTTTTTTAGAATGTGCATGCAGCTAATGGTAAGCCGGTCGCTGCCAACGAAAATAGCTTCAGGGCGCTCGTCCATGCTCAGTAGCTCTTTAATCGCAAATTCAACTTCGTCCTGTATCATACCTCCATGATTGCAGTGCTTTAAATAACCTGCCCTAAAATCAAGGTTGTGTTTGTCAAGCGCTGCCTTAAAACCGTTAAATCTTTCCTGGGTAATTGACAGGTTATTGGAACTGGTTAAGTGGGCTATTTTCCTGAAACCTGTATTGATTAAAAGTTCGGCAGCATCAAATGATCCTTTAAAGTTGTTCGCGATTACTTTATGGGTATCAACATCTGCCGCAACCCGATCAAAAAATACAATTGGAAATCCTTTTTCATGCAGGTATTTATACTGAGAAGTATCGGTTGATTCGGCAGATAAGGATACCAGCAAGCCATCTACATGGCGCGACAAAAGGTGCTTTACATTGGTGCATTCCCGGTCAAATGATTCATGCGTTTGCGTGATAATAACATGGTATCCCCGATTATAAGCAATTGATTCAATGCCATTAATAGCCTGCGAAAAATAGGTGTTAGCAACTTCACATACTACAACACCAATGGAGTGGCTTTTTTGTTCTTTAAGACTAAGTGCTATAGGATTTGGCCGGTAGTTTACCTTTTCGGCATATTCCAATACCAATTTTTTTGTTTCAGCGCCTATTTCATAGCTTCCGTTCAAAGCTCTTGATACTGTTGATGTTGACAGGCCCAGCGCCTTTGCTATATCTTTTATGGTATAAGATTCAAACATAATTTAGTTCAAGGTGTTTCGAGGGGCCAGCATGACATTGGTTTACAATGAGAGTTCTCTGTTACAGGGCTAAGTTAGTGTAAAATTACAGATCTCCTATGCCAGTTTGAATACAATTAAAGGATCTAAACCATGCAAACGTTTCCGGGAACGTTTGCATGGTTTTAGTACGTCATATCTTTTTTTTATTAGCTACTTGTACTTAACCTTGTTTGGTAATTGAGCCGTACGGCTCAATTACCCCAATAATAATAAACCAACAAGAACCGATAAATACATCTTTTTTATTGAGTGCATGATCTTATCAAAATATAATTTAAACAAAATCAATTTGCCGGTATCGGGCCTACCGGATGAGCAAATATTTGAACTTCCTGAAAAAGTATTACAATTTGGTACCGGGGTGCTTTTACGTGGCTTACCTGATTATTTTATTGACAAAGCCAATTGCAAGAGCGTTTTTAACGGCAGGATAGTCGTAGTAAAATCAACCGATACGGGTTCGGCTATTGATTTTGATAAACAGGATAGTTTGTACACTATTTATACAAAAGGTATTGCAAGCGGCCAAGAAATAAATGAGCAGGTCATATGCTCGGCCATTAGTCGCGTGTTATCAGCTACAATCGATTGGAACGCTATTTTGGAAGTTGCTCAAAGTCCTCATTTACAGGTGATCATTTCCAATACCACAGAAGTAGGTATCAAGCTTGTAAAGGAAGATATCAGCAAGCATCCTCCGGTATCTTACCCTGGTAAATTATTGGCGGTTTTATATAAGCGATATAAGGCCTTTAATGGGAGTGCCGAGAGCGGATTGGTCATTATACCTACTGAGCTGATAATTGATAACGGTAAAAAATTAGAGTCAATCATACTTGAATTGGCACACCTTAACAAGCTGGAACCGGCCTTTATGGATTGGTTGGAAAGTAATAACCGCTTTTGCAATTCGCTGGTTGATCGTATTGTTCCAGGGAGGCCCGATAAGGCCTTAAACGATGAAATTGAAGCAAAAAGTGGCTACACAGATAATCTGAGTATCATAACGGAGCCATATAGCCTGTGGGCCATTGAAGGGGATGATCATATTAAGTCGGTTTTGTCATTTTATGAGGTTGATGAAAGTGTTGTTATTACGCCTGATATTGAATTATTCAGGGAGCTTAAATTGCGTTTGCTGAACGGTACGCACACCTTAAGCTGTGCCTGGGCCATTTTGGAGGGTTTTGCAACGGTGAAAGAAGCCATGGCTGATGAAGCTTTTATACATTTCATTACACCGTTGATGTTTAACGAGATATTACCTGCTATCCCGTACAAAATTGATGAAAAGGTAGCTGCCGATTTTGCCGGTAAAGTGCTCGACAGGTTTCGTAACCCGTATATCAGGCACGAATGGTTAAGTATTTCGGTACAATACACCACTAAGATCAAAATGCGGGTGATCCCTTTATTATTGAACCATTATAAACTACATAACGCAATCCCGGAACATATGGTCCTTGGCTTTGCCGCTTTTATCCGGTTTATGCAGATCAAATTAAGTAAGGAGGGCCATTATACCGGGATAGTAAATAACCGGGAGTATAAAGTTACCGACAGCTTTGCTGAATATTTTGCAACTGTTTGGCAAAATGTAGAACCAAACATAGCCATACATCATATACTGACCAATACTGATCTTTGGGATACCGATCTTACCGTTTTACCGGGATTCAAAGACGCGGTAATTGAACGGTTCAACAGCTTCAAATAGGGTATAGGATAACTGTTCGGGTTAATTGCTGTAGGGCTGTAACAAATTTTCAGCGCTTACCATCTAAGGGTTAAAGTAAAGGTCACCAATACTAAACCTCATGAAGCTGAAAAAAATATCCTGGATTTTAATTGCTGTTTTTGCTATCATCATAGGCCTGCATCCACTTGCTTACTATTTTGTGGATATGAAAACCAACGGTTTACTCAGTACTAAACCCCAGGCCGTATTAGATAATGCAGTATGGCATGGAGCGTTTTATGCACATATTACTTTTGGTGGTATTGCCCTGCTAACCGGGTGGACCCAATTTAGTAAAAAGCTGCGCGAAAAATATCTGAGTACCCACCGGCTGGTTGGCAAAATTTACGTTATTGCTGTTGGCCTAAGCAGTATCAGCGGATTATTCATCGCTTTTTTTGCTACTGGTGGTATAGGCAATGTTTTAGGTTTTGGCATATTGGCCATGTTATGGTTTATAACCGTATTCAGCGCTTATACCAGCATCCTGAAAAGGGATGTATACCAGCATGAAAACTGGATGATACGCAATTACGCCCTCACTTTGGCCGCCGTTACTTTGCGTATCTGGCTACCTTTATTATCTGGCTTTGTTTTTCATGATTTTATACCGGCGTATCGCATCGTATCCTGGTTGTGCTGGGTACCAAATCTGATCATTGCTGAGATCATTATCAGTAAAAGAACAGCGAAACCGGAGCAAGTTCCTCAAACGATATAGACTGTCAGCAATTAAAAGCTGGCATATGCCCTTACCGGGAATGTACCCACACCTTTAAATTTTGGCGGTACCGCGTTGAATTTATAGCCGCTCTCCGGTAATTTGTCCAGGTTACATAAATGCTCAGATATCAGTATTTCGGCTCCTAATAGAATGGTATGTACCGGGCGACTTTTACCCCGGGTGTCATCAATGTTATGGCTATCGATACCCACCAGTTTTACGTTGCATTCTTTCAAATATTCAGCTGCATCGGCTGTAAGGTAGGGATGGTTTTCAAAATATTGCGGTGTGTTCCAATGTTTTGCCCAACCGGTATAAACCAGTACAGCTTTGTTCCTGATCTCTTTACCGGTAAAATAGCTTTTGCCAATTTCGGTTGCGTTTTCGGCATTGATGGCAATGGCATCCAGATCTGCAAAACGTTCTAACTCCATTTCAGACAGATCTTTACCATGCTCAAAACGATGAAAAGGGCAGTCGATATAAGTACCCGTATTGGTCACCATTTCTATTTTTCCTATCTGGAATTCCGTACCCGGTTCATAGTTGGCTTTGGACTGCTCCCGGCTGAGGTAATCGCAAATGATAGGTGAAGGCAAGCCTTTATAGGTTATCAGGCCATCAAAAATGGTATGACTCAGGTCGATATATTTATCATCAGGCTGGATATTAACAGCCTGGCGTTTATGTTTTTCTTCGATGTAATATTTGTTCAGGATATCAACCTTGCCAACCATGAGTAGCTGCATATCGTTTACAATATAATCGGCCAGTTCCTGGTCGGTAATAGTATCGCCGACAATATCCAGTCTGAAATCCTGACCCTGGATGCCGCCGCCATTGGTGAAAGAAATATCAAAATCAAAAACTACTCTTTTATCAGGCATGGTGATTTGGTCTGTTTTAGTGATCGGATGAAAATGCTAAAATAAAACTTTTTAAACCTTCAATTTTAACACTTTTTTAGTCGAAACAGGGGCAAAAACGGCTCAAAAATCATTCAAAAACCCCGATTTTAACACTTTTTAACAAATTTTAACACCGTTTTGATGAGTTTTTTAAACTTTAAAAAGTATTAAATAATTGACTGTCAAATAACTACATGCAAAATGGTCGGTTTTTGTCTCTGTTTGGGCCTTAATAAAACAGCCCGAGTGTCTTTTTTACAAGAAACCCGGGCTGTTGTATCTATACAAAGATACGAAATTTTGGGTGGAATATTAATCCATAAGTCCAGTCATCCTGAACTTGTTTCGGCACCCCACAAGTAAGGTGTATAACATATTGGCTAACTCATCCTGTGGGATCCTGAAACAAGTTCAGGATGACCGCTCTGTGTTTTGGTCCATCTTCGCCCAATGCTCTTTTGCCGTCTGCGCTGTAAAAGCCCTCTACTACCTACTTATCTTCAAATACCGGTAAATCAACAAAAGGATACAAACTATGCCCGCGGCCGAAATAAGGGAACTCACCGTTATAGCATTTACTATAGCTTCTGGGCCGCCGTTGGTCATGGCGCCAAATACAGCTACGCCCATGGCGCCAGCGGCTTGTCGCGTGGTGTTTAATACTGCCGATGCTGTGCCGGAACGGGTTTTGGCCACGGTGGATAAGATACCCGTGGTCATGGCGGGTACGGCAAGCCCCATCCCCAGTGGAATGATAATAAAAGGGAAAAACAGCTGCCAGTAGGGCGTATGCGCATGTGCGATGAGCAAGCCAGCATAACCGATTGCGCCGATGCTGAGCCCTGTGATGATGGGTACGCGTGTGCCGTATTTGGCCATGAGTTTGCCGCTGATGAGATTGGAAATGATAAACCCTGCTGTAAGCGGTAAAAAAGCCATGCCTGCTGTGAGGGAGGGGTAATGAAGTACATTTTGCAGGTACAGGCTCAGCACAAATACGGTTCCGTAATAGGTGGCATTCAATACGATGCCCTGTAATACCAGCACATTAAAAACCGGCGACTTAAACAGATCCAGTGGAAGGATAGGGGACCTGGCTTTTTGTTCTATCCGCAGAAAAATAATAAACATAATGGCGCTGAAAATAAGCGCGCCGTAGATGATGGGATTGTTAAAACCGAGGTGGTGCAATTCGATAATAGCCGCTATAAGCGCCGTAAGTGCCAGCATCCAGGTAAGCTGACCGGGAATATCAAAACCTTTGTTGGCGTGTTTTTCGCTTTCGGTGAGTTTAACGCTTAACAGGATACCGATCAGACAAATAGGAACGTTCACAAAAAATATCATCCGCCAGTTGCTCACGTGCATCAGCAGGCCACCGAGGATTGGTCCGGCAGCTATGGATACACCACCGGCAGCTGTCCACCAGGCTACGGCTTTGCTGCGTTGGGTAGCCTCATGGGCAAAGCTCTGGTTTAGGATGGATAGGGAGCTGGGGATCATGGCTGCTGCACCAACACCCTGCAACACGCGGAAAACGATCAGACTAAATGGGTTCCATGCAAAACCACAGCCTGTAGAGGCTATGCCAAATACTAACAGACCAAATTGAAAAAGCCGCTTCGATCCCAGCAGATCACTCATGCCACCAGCCGAGAGCATCAGCACGGCAAAAGCGATGGTATAAGCATCCACTATCCATTGCAGTTCGCTGATATCAGCCTTAAACGAGGCGGATATCTGCGGCAGCGCGATGTTCACGATGGATACATCCAACTGCGATACCACAAATGCCAGACTGGTGGTACCCACTATAAAAATAAAGGGAGATTTTGTTTTGCGTCCTCTGCTTATCGCCGCCTCTGCCATGGTCTATAGGTATTGATGTACAGTACAAAGATACCTCCTCCAAAACCATTACAGTTCGGTTTAAAATGAAATGTGATATTCATATCGAATATGAATAAATGTTTTTATTGCTTTTGTCCCTTCGGTGTCTCCAGAAGAAGACCCTGAGGGGATGGGGAATTGAACATTAGTTATTGGGCCACAAGCGGTACACTTGCGGTAATTAGGGGTAACAAAAACGGGTGTCATGCTGAGCTCCGTCGAAGTATGGTGGGCGGGCCTCTGCGCTCTACCCTTCGACGGAGCTCAGGGTGACAGTCCATTTTTTAAACCTCCAGGGAGCATGGACGTTCACCCGTAATAAAGTTCAAGCGTAGATGCTTGAACGGGCCGATTATACACTAAATATCAACTTTATGATCGTCAAGCCGTTTGAAGGATAGGATGAACAGGATTCCTAAAAATGAAAAGAGAACACCATACATTATTCCATTAAACGCGCCCATTAAACGTTTAGACCCCGAATAAGCACATAGTCTGAGATAAAAAAGCCCAATAACAAATCCTATTAATTCTTGCATGTCTATCTAAAAATACAAACAGTAAGCTAAAATTATATCTAAACGCAGTTAATTTTATTTCACATCAAGCGGCGCCATGCTTACCGCTGTAGCAGAAGGGAAGTTTTTTGGTACAGGATAAGTAACTTTGCCGCTTCCAAGCCACTCAACCGCCCTTATCATAGTGGTTTGGAAACCTATGCAACGATAGGCAGGTGGATAGGTATCGCCTTTCCACAAATGCCCCATGCTTGATACATAAACTTTTCCCTTACCATATTTCACGATCCATTCCACCGGCCAGTTGATGCCCGTAAGTGGGTCTTTAGCATAGGAGAGTACCGTGAGGTTTTGTGCCGGGCCACGCGCAAAACGGTATAGTTCAACATCGGGTGTAAGCCATTGTTTAGGGTAAGATCTGTTGATAGGATGGGGATTCAATACGCTGATGAGCAGGTTGCTCCTGTCGTTATGATAGGTATCCTGGCCCTGGCCTGGTGGTATGCTGTCTATTTTACCCAATGAATCAACCGTGAGTGCATAACCGAAGCTTTTTGACCGCCAGCCCAAGCCTATCATTTTGTTATACTCGGCCCAATCGGGGTAAGCATTATTAGCGGAGTGCAGGATATACAGACCACCGCCATTTTTAACATAGTTTTCCAGTTCATGTTGCACGCTTAAAGGCCATTTTAGCTTCGGATTCTGGATGTTGTTGGTATTTTGTATAACTACATCATATTTTTTAAAGTTGGGTTTCCAGCTTGATTGAACGGTGGAATCCTGCAGATTTACAGGTATAGTTGAAACGGTTATGTTGAACAGGCCCGATCCATCCAATATTTGCTTCACCATTTTTGTTGTCTGTTTCCAGTCGTGATTACTGAAACCATCAACAATAAGCACCTGGATGATTTTTTTAGGGTGATTTTTTGCACATACCACCGAGCACAATAAGCAACAGGTAAACAGTAAGCTATATTTAAGATATTTCATGGAAATTATTTGTGGTATAAAGATAGGATAAGCTATTACCTGTATGTTATGGCAACGAAAGCTAAAGCGTAAAAAAGTTGTTGTAAAAGTTTTTATAAAAGGCGCGGTATCGACTCAGCCCGACATCGCTGCGCTTGTCACCCCTCTTCGCCTGCTTTCTTTCCTTCGCGCGTCATTGCGAGGTACGAAGCAATCTCTATGCTGCACAGGGTTGCTCTGCTTATCGGGGATTATTAATCTTTTGATCGTTTTTTATCGGGATTAATGAGCTCCCTCCGGTCGGTTGTCTTCGTGCCTCGCAATGACGCACGGGGAGAATGGGTTTCAACCCTCTTTCCGCCAAAGGCGAAGATAGGGTGATCCAGCGAAGCGCAGACCGGGTGAGTCGACTACGCGACATGCTGAATATGAATAAATAACTTTATAACTTGTTTATAAAACCCTTTGTATAGTATATTTAGGCTGATAGCTTATCGGGCTATAGTTCATTTACCTCATAAAACAAGAGAATGGCAAATATCAAAAGAAGGGTATTTATCAAAGGCACTTTACTGGCCGGTGCCGGTACTATTTTGGGTCCGCAGATCATTAAAGCGGCAGAAGAGAGTGGTACAAGCACAAATCAAGTAGATAAGCCAATAACGGCAAGCGGTAAAAAGGTTATCGTAGCCGGCGCTGGGATAACTGGGCTATGCTGCGCTTATGAATTGATGAAGGCCGGGCATGAGGTGGTTGTTCTGGAAGCCAGCGGCCGCTATGGCGGGCATGTGTTTACCGGTCGCGATGGTTTATCTGATGGCCTGTATGCTGATTATGGTGCCGACCATATCACCAAACCGGGCTACGAGCGCTTTTTTGAATATGTTGATGAATTTAAGCTCAAGGCTATCCCATATCCGCATGCCGAAGGCTCAGAGGCTGCGCCCGATAATCATACCCTCAAAATGATCGACGGGAAATTTTACACTCCCGAAATGATGAAAGACCCGGCGGTGCTAACCAAATTCGGGTTTAACGAAAAGGAGATCAAATTTCTGTCGGAAAACCCGATGTACGCCCTGAGCGATTTTTACCTGAAACCATACCTGAGCAAGTTTACCGACCCGTACCAGCCCTTTGGCGTGGGTTACGATGATTACGACCAGATAGCCATAGCCGAAATCTATAAAAAAGAAGGCGCTTCGCCGGGCGCGCTTCGGTTTTTGGGAGGAAGTACTACCAATGCCCTATACGCGCTGTGGCGGTCGGCTATGATGAAATCCCGGGGGATTCCGGCATCAGAAGGGGATACCTATCACTTAAAAGATGGTAACGAGCAGCTGCCTATGGCTTTTGCCAAACGTCTGGGTGCAAGGGTTAAACTTAATCACCCGGTTACGGCCATTAAGCATGATAGTACAGGGGTAACGGTTTCCTACAAAGCATACGGTACTACTCAAATTCAGGAAATGAAGGCCGATTTTTTGGTGAACTGCATCACCCTGCCCATATTTAAAACTATCCCGGTTAGTCCGCCGCTATCCCCGGCTAAGCAGTATGTGGTTAACCGCATGGGGTATTCTTCACATCCTTTTTATGTGTTTGAGGCCAGTTCCAAATTCTGGCTCGATGATGGGTTTAAAACCATCAATATGGAGTTTGAGCACCCGGATATATCGTCTATATGGGAAGAAACCAACGAGGTGGATACCCAAAGAGTGATTCTGAAAGCCTTTGGCCCGGGTGGCATATCGCCAGAACGTGTTCTGGCGGCTTTCAGGGCTGTGTACCCGGGTAAACATGATACCATAGAACAGGCCCTAACGTTCGACTGGACGAAGGACCGCTTTGCCCCGGCCTGCGAAATGCAGCCCTTCCCGATAGGTACTATGCGTAAATTCTGGCCGCAGGTAATGCTGCCCGAAGGTCGGATCTATTTTGCAGGCACCTATGCCGATAATATGAGCCGGGGAATGGAGTCCTGCATCCGCTCGGCGCAGCGGGTGGCACAGGAAATTGGCAAGGTGTGAGTTTACAATCTGAGTTAAAGACCGGTCATGGTTCGACAAGCTCACCATGACACCCAATTAACGTTAAGAACTAAAAAACAATCATGTCATTGCGAGCGATAGCGTGGTAATCTCCTCGCGTTTATACATATGACGAGATTGCTTCGTCGTTCCTTCTCGCAATGACATGGTTTTTATTTTTTGTCTTTGATCCTTACTCCCAAAATCCGTCCAATCCCCTAAGGCACCTGGTTGATATGCGACACCGAAAATTTTAAACCCATAATGCCGATCATGATGAGGGAGATAAAGAAAACCTCCATCCAGGTGATGGTTTTGTTGAAGAAGGCCATTTCGGCTACTTTGATAAATACCAGGGTGGCTGCGGTCCAGATGGCGTATGCGGTGGCTGTAGAGAGCTCTTTGATGGCCAGGGAGAAGAAGTATACGTTACACACACCAAACAGGATATAACCCAGCAATGGCGCCAATAGCGGGAAGCTCACATCAACCCGGTAAAAGTTGTGCCAGGTAAGCAGTTTAAGATCGCTTAGTTTAAAGTATTTTACCGAAAACGTCCACGCGGTTTCAAATACTGCTGCTATGATGATGTATATCCAGGCCAAAGGTTATCGGGTTATTGCAAAATTTCTTCTTGCGGGTGAGGGGTTATGCTTGTGTCGATTGTTTTGGGTTGATGTATTGTATCGGTTTTAGAATGTTGTTTTTTCCATGGTGATAACAACAAAGATAAAATAGCCGGGCGCAAATTATAATAGCGCTCAAACCATTTATATTTCAACAGCTTGTTTTCGTCAAAACGCTTTACGGAAAAGGCGTGCTGTAAAAAATAATCTTTAGGGTACTCATAGCCTAATCCCCAGTTCTCGCGCTCGTTACCAGGTGAATGTCCCGGATCATAAGCAGAGCCAAACAGATGGTCCCAGATGGAAAACTTGGTAGCAAAATTGGCATGGAAAACTTCCTGGTAATTGGCATGGTGCCACAAATGCAGCTCGGGTGTGTTGAGGATATATTTGAGCTTGCCCAGCTTCACGTTCACGTTAGCGTGGATAAACATACCGAACATGGCATCCAGCAGGGCTTTGATGGGTATCACCGCCGGATCAGCCCCTAATAAAATAATGGGGGCAAACTCAATGGTTTGGTTAATGATGATCTCGATGATGTGCGAACGCGAGCCTGATAAAAAATCAACTTCTTTACCGGAATGATGCGCCTCGTGAGTTCGCCAAAGAAATTTGCTGCGGTGCTGCAGTCGGTGAAATAGATAAATGTACAGATCATGCGTTACCAGGAAAAACAACACCTGCACGGCTATAGGCCAATGGGTTACAAACTGAATGGCCGACCAATCGAAATGATGCTGAATAGGGGCTATGATATAATCAAATATCAGGATCTTTAAAAAATAGCTTTGTATCAGGGTATACCAAACCAGGTCGATCCAGAAACCTTCCCTGAAAAATTTTAACCCTTTACGGTAAGGCGATACCCGTTCCCAGGTAATAATGAATATTACCCACAAAACCAGTATCGTAGTGGTAACGGTAAGTAGTTTTTCCTGTGGCATTGTTTTTAAGTTAGTGAGTAGTGAGTGGTGAGTTGAGAGTGGTTGGGCAGTTAATCAAAATTTAAAAACCACTCACCACTCTCTATTCACTACTCACCACAATTTATATCGCTGTCCATCCGCCGTCAACCACCAGGTTGGCGCCGGTCATATAGGCGGAGGCATCGCTGGCTAAAAATATCAGTGCGCCCTGGTAATCATTGGACTTTGCCATACGGCCCAGTAATGTTTTGGCCGAATAGTTCTCAACAAAAAAATCGTTCTGGTTATTCTCTACGCCACCCGGCGAAAGTGTGTTAACCCGCACCCCTTTATTACCCCAATACGAAGCCAGGAAACGGGTGAAGTTAATCACCGCGCCTTTGGTTACCGGGTAGGCGGCAGATTTATAAAAATCCTGTTCGCCCTGCGCGTTTTTGTATATCGACTGATCGGGGCCTACCATACCATAGGTAGAAGCGACGTTGATAATGCTGCCAGAACGTTGGTCGGCCATTACGGTACCAAACACCTGCGAGCATAAAAACACGCCGGTCACATTTACATTCAGTGATTGCTGAAATGCCGCGAGCGGATAATTCTCAAATGCCGAGAGCTCTTTGGCCATAGCCGGATTCTCGAACATATCGTTAATGGCGGCGTTATTCACCAATATGTCGATGCTGCCGTAACGGGTGGTGATCTTATCGCGGGCAACCTCCAGAGAGTGTTTGCTGGTTACGTCGATCTTTAAGCCTCCGTGTTGTTCGCCGAGGTTGGCGGCAAAGGCTTCTACCTTTTTCTCGTCCATATCGGCAGCTACCACGTTCGCGCCGGCCATAGCCAGTGCTTCGCAATGCTTTTGCCCGATAAGACCCAGTGCCCCGGTCACGATAGCCGTTTTTCCCTGTAATGAAAATAGTTCCATATACTTCATAATGAGAGTCAAGATATAAGAGTCAAGAATCAAGAGAAAAAACAAAAACCTTTGTTTGCTACCAGTATGCTTAACTACGTCTCGTTATCAGTTATTATTTTTTCTTTTTTATTTTCTTGACTCTTGGTTCTTGACTCTTAATTCTCGTTTATAATGCGGCGGTTTTTGGCTTAATGTTATAATTGCTCACCTTACGGAAAACAGCCTCCAAAACTTCGCCTTTTAAATAGCTTTTCACATCGCCGCTTAAAATGGCCTCTTTAACCAGTTGCAATACATCGCGGTAGGCTAAAAGGGTGTAGTCAATATCTTCGGAAGTATGGCTGAAGCACATGTTATGGAAACCGGCCCAAAGGATACCACGTTTAATCATTTCCTGCTGCATCAGTGTTTTCAGTTCCAGTGCATTACCAGCCTCCGGAGTAAAAGTTACCATACTGCGACAGTTATAGCCTATGCAGCGGGTGTACTGGTCCATACCTAATGATATAGCGATCTGGTTATAGCCGTCTTTTAACAAGGCACCATGCTGATCAAGGTATTGCGGTACATTTTTATCACGCAGCTCGTTGATGGTAGCTATACAGGCTGCTAATGATAGCGCCTCACCGCCAAAGGTGGTATAGCTGAATACTTCGGAGTTGAAGAGCTCCATCACATCTGCGCGACCGGTAAGCAGGGCTATAGGCATGCCATTGGCACAAGCCTTGGAAAACACCGCCAGATCGGCCTTTACATCGAAGTATTCCTGCGCACCGCCCAGGGCAATACGGAAGCCTGTCCACATTTCATCAAAAATAAGCAGGGTGCCATTTTCACGGCATACCTCGGCTAATTCCTGTAAAAAGCCGGGTTTGGGTGCCTCAAAAATAAAAGGCTCCAATATCAGGGCAGCAACGCTTTCGTCTAAGGCTGCTTTTATCGATTCGATGTCGTTGTATTCAAAAGTGTAGGTAAGGTCCTGTATGGCACCGGGAATGCCTGCATTGCGGCTGGTGATACCGATATACCAATCGTGCCAGCCGTGATAACCGCAGCAAAATACTTTGTCGCGACCGGTAAATGCGCGGGCAACACGAATGGCGGCAGAGCAAACATCAGCACCGGTTTTGGCTATTTTAACCGCCTCGGCATTCGGGATCACTTGTTGTACCAGTTCGGATAATTCAACCTCCAGTGGGTGCATCAGGGAGAAGGTGATACCATCGTTTAGTTGCTCGCGGATAGCATTATCAACAGCAGGGTAGGCGTAGCCTAAGGAGATAGGGCCAATGGCCGAGTTATAATCGATATATTCATTACCATCGGCATCCCAAACATGCGAGCCTTTACCTTTTACCAGGTATTTGGGCGCTACGCCTTTGCTAAACTGACCCGGACCTTTAGCCAGGGTTTGGGTAACCGGTTTTTGAACTTTTAAAGCGCGCTCGTATATTTTGTCCGACTCGGTGATGTCGGGATAATTATTGCTTAACTGTATTTTATTAGCCATGGTCAAATCTTTTTTATTCTGAAAACTCTGGGGTTAATATAGATGGTTGTGAGTACCCGGTTTGATAGCCTAATATCCGCTCGGCTATTTGTTTGCCGGAGAAGCCTTCGTTTTGTAATACATCTGGTAATAAGGCGGGTCTGAACCATCTTTCCTTTAAAGCGATAGGCATTACCTTGGCCGTGGTTTGGTATTGTAATAATACTTCGGCAACAATAGTATATAAGCCGCCGGTAAGGAAATGATCTTCGAGGGTAACGATGAGGTTGCTGCTGGCTGCTACTTGCAGAATGATAGCTTCGTCAACCGGTTTAAGGCTACGCATGTTTACCAGACCAACTGATAGGCCTTCGTTTTGCAACACCTCCACAGCGATGAGGGCCTGCTCAAACATTAACCCATAGGTTAAGATGGTTACATCACTGCCTGAACAGATCACTTCGGCTTTACCTAATTCAAAAGGCTCATGTACGTGACTGGTCTTGCGAGTATTAATACGGGTATAAGCCGGGTTAGGCGATTTCCATATCTCCGGTAGCATTTTTACCAGGTCGTCCTCATCAGCCGGGGCAAAAACAGTAACATTAGGGATGCCTCGCATAATGGAAATATCTTCAATAGCCTGGTGAGTAGGCCCGTTTGCATCTGATAAAAAGCCGGGGATAAAACCACTTAGCTTAGCCGGTAAATTGGCAATGCCCAGGTCGGTACGTACAAATTCAAAAGCACGCATGGTTAAAAATGCAGCCAGGGCGTGTACCACCGGAACACGGCCACGCAGGGCCAGACCAGCCGCCGCACCTATCATGGTTTGCTCGGTGATGCCGGTATCAATAAAACGTTTACCCATAACGGCAGGCAGGTTACGCACCAGTGCGCGGTTTTCGGCTGTCATCACTACTACCTGTTCATCGTTCAGGGCCGTTTCGGTTAATAATTCTTCGTAGGTCATGGGCTTATCTGACAATTAAAGTTTCTGATGTTAATGAGGTGATATGCTCGCCATGCAATTCCAGTAAAAGCTGCTCGACTTCATCGGCCGAGAAATTACAGAACCAGCGATCGGCTCGCTCCTGTATACTGGGGAGGCCTTTTCCGCGCACGGTATCGGCTATAACTACATTGAGTTTGCCTTGTTGAAAAGGGTAGGTGCTGAAGGCCTCATGCAATTCGGTATAGCTATGGCCGTTGATACGATGTACCGCCGCACCAAATGATTCAAATTTTTGTACTAAAGGCTCCAATGGTATCAGATCCTCCGTGCGCATATTGGCCTGGAAATGGTTCCGGTCGATCACAAAGATCAGGTTATCTAACTGATAGGCATTGGCCACCAGTATGGCTTCCCAGCAGGTGCCTTCGTTTAACTCGCCATCGCCCATGATACATATTACTTTGTTGTTGCTGCCGCTGATTTTGAGATCCATAGCAACACCTATGGCTACCGAAGGCAGGTGACCCAGTGAGCCTGAATGGAACTCAACTCCCGGGATTTTTGTATTGGGGTGCCAATAAATATGATCGTTCAAAGAAAGATGGTTATCCAGTCGTTCTTTTTGCAGAAAGCCCAATTCAACCAATGTGCCGTATAAAGCTGGAACATCATGGCCTTTAGAAAGAAAAAGGTAATCACGGTTGGTGTCTTTTAAATTTGAAGGCGTAAGGTTCAGAAATTCGCTATACAGGTAAACGATCATATCAACTGCCGATAAAGAGGCTCCTGTAAAGCAACCGCCTGCTGTTGACATGCGCACAATATGTTCGCGCACTTTTAGCGCTATGGCCTGTAGTTCCTGTTCGCTATGTTTTGTGTTTTCCACGGGGTAATGGTTATTTTAATTTAATATTTTATTGGCTAACCGGCGCTTGTTTGGTTTGCTTCGGTTGTATGGTTCTTAACTCGTTTAAATGATTGCGATACCAGTTTACACCGGCATAGTTGGCATTGATCTGGTAGATCTCCGGTTTACGATCCAGCAGATCCAGGATGTCAGCACATGAAAAGCTTTTGTTTGTAGGGTACAGCTCCTCAAATACCCTTTTAATAAAAAGGTAGTCTTCCTGGTAGTCAATCGTAAAGCGGTGCGACATGGAATAATCCAGGCCGGTTTCCCAGGTTACATTACACATGCTGAACAGTTGCGGGTTTTCCCAGATATAAGGCGTAGTATGTTCCAGCTCCAGGTTTTTCTCTGCGTTTTTCCAGGCTTGCTTTAAACAGGCCATGGTCATGATCTCTACATCGTTACCATCGGGCCAGGTAGCCGGATGCAGGTTGCTTACATAATCATGCGCAACGGTATGTTCAAAAAAATAAGTAAGCGTCTGATCGATAATACGGGGATCAATCAGCGGGCAATCCGAAGGTGTTTTTAATACCACGTCGGCATTATGCAACAGGGCAGCCTGGTAATGGCGGTCGAGCAAATTGTTTTGATCGCCCCGGTAACAGGGTATGTCCAAGAGCCTGGCTTCCTGCTCAATAATATCGTCCTCAGGGTTAACTGATGTTGCTATCACCAAAACGGCTTCGTGCTGTATCATCTGCAGGCGCTCTATCATCAGAGCCAGTATGCTTTTACCCAAAACAGGTAACATCACTTTACCGGGTAAACGGGTTGATGCCATGCGGGCCTGTACGATGATAACTACCATTTTTTTAATTAGTGAATTACTGAATTAGTGATTTAGTGAATTTTTCATCTGTGTTTATTCCAAAAATCCTTGCTTTTTGCTCTCCCAATCCTTGCTCCCTTAATAGTTAGCCACCAACTGTTCTGTATAAAAAGGGACACCTGGTGTATTTAAAGCTTTTTGTACATCAAAGTTTTCAGACATGCCTTTGTGCTTAGTATAAGCCCGGCACACCTGTGCTATTTTTTGTGCGGAGATACCACCATTTTGAATAGGCGCCAGTTTTTTAAGCTCATCCACATCAAACCAGGAATGTACCTTTTTACCTAATGCTATACCAGTATATACCACGGTTGAATATTGGGTGATCAGTTCGCAGCAATTAGCGATCATATGATTGGTATTCCCCGATTTAAAGATCATCGCATCTACAGGGGCATGTTTCCTGATCTCTTTTTCGGCACGTTCCGCATTCTCGTTTGGGTGCAATTTGAAGAGCAAAGGTCTACCATTGGCTATTTTCACGGCGCTTTTAATAAAAGCGGGCCGGTTTTCGAAACGATAGGTTTCGCGCATATCGGTGGTGGCTACCATCACATAATCACGATGCGGGAAATCGTTATCCAGAAATTGTTCCAGGTTATCGTAATTAGGCATGCCGGTAACGGCTATCTTATTACTGTGTGTACCGTTTTTAATAAAGTACTGACGGTAACCTAATGATGCTGAACAGTAAACGTCGCAAACATTTGATGAGCCGTTCAATGAGGTGTTGCCGCATAAAAAAGTCGGCAGCTTCAACATTTTCACCAGTTTACTCACCAACGTATATTTATCAACCATGCCTTCCTGCACCCATACTGTTTTGGTTTTACGCATGCGGCGGGGCACCAGGATATCCGAGCAAAAAACTACCAGATCATAATGGTTTAATCTTGCGCCATAATCAATTTGAAGGCCGTGCTGATGAAGGTATTTCTCGGAGTTTGTACGATAGTAGTTTGAGAGTATCGTACCGTTAAGCAACGAAGTATGATTAATAAATAAGTTTAATATATAGCTGTCTGTAAATAGCTGACTAAACCAGCAATCAAACTCTGGCAGTTCGTTTGCTATCTGGTGCATTTGTGATGTTTGGTTTACAGAACCGGTAATAAACAGTATTTTCTGCATTTATAGTTTGATGACTAATTGTTAAGGCAAATGTTTTCTGTTATGGTATGCTTAACTTAACTGATGTAAATATTTTATAATAAATTATGCATCATATATTAAAACCATCGCAATGGATTAAAAGTATGGCTGTTACTTTTATATAATGCTAATTTAAGGTTATGAAATAGTTAATTATGTATTAGGGTAATTTTAACTTAACACGTTCAAGGTTAATGTTTTATATTATTTAGCATTCGCGGAAAAAGCTACACGCCTGGTTAGGAAGTTTTTAAGCTCCGGAAGTTTATCCGTATTGATCAGATCGACACCACAGTCAAGCAATTCATTCCAAACCACCGGATTTTCTGGTGATGCCCATAACCGTACTTTTTTACCAAACCGATGTGCCATGCTTACATATTTACACAAGCGCGCTTTTTGTAAAACAGGGAAAGCACCGCTACCGTTCCAATTCACCAGCCGGGAGTACCTACAGCTTGCCGTGCGGTAAATATTTGTTGATGAGGTGTCCTGTTGAACCTTCATCAGGTCCTCGTCAATAAAGGCCAAACGGTTTTGCTGGTTTTTCAGGATATCAAATGGTTTGTTACCGGTTATCACTATCGTGATCTGGCGCTGAACAAATACACCATCCTCGTAGCCGGAAAGTATACTTTTATATTTTTCGAGCACTGCTGACAAGGCCTCGTATGTTTTGACCGCGTTTGATTTAATATCGATCATCAGCGTAATGGGATAAACAATGCGGGATTCTTGCCCGTTTGAACCATTGATACAGCTGGCCAGCGGATCCAGATATAGACGTTCCAGTGTCCGGTGTCTTTTAAAAAGTGGGAGTAAATGAGCTACAACTAATTTCCCCTTTCGTAAATAAATATCAGCTTCTATATGGGTATACCCGTTATCCAGAGCATCATACAACGGTCGTTTATGCCAATAATCATTATGTGCAAAGGCGTTGGCGAGCGGGACATTTTGGGAGTAGGAGTTAAAGGCAGTAAATACCAGGAGAACTAAGAACAATAATTTTAGGTGCTTTAGGCAAAAGCTTGCTGCTTGCATCATTAATTGTTTTTGTTGCACAAAGCTACCTGTTGAATGTGTTTTAAATATTAGCACACAGTTAATTAATTTTTCATTGATGTTAAGGTTTTGTGAAGAGGAGGTTTTGGAGCAAAGATTCTTAGAGCAAGGAATAAGGACTTTTGGAGTAAGGATGCTTGGGGAGAGAAGATAAGCAATAGGGATTTAAGGAATAAGGAGCAAAGATGAAAGGGTAAGTATAAAAAAGAACAAGGAGCAAAGACCTTTTGTCCTTGCTCCTTGTTCCAAAAATCCTTGTTCCAAAATCCAAATTAATAACCAGGGTTTTGAACCAGGTTAGGGTTGGTTTTTAGCTCAGTTGATGGGATAGGGTACAATCTGCGGGTTGGATCTGTGTTCATTTTCAGATCATCCGCTTTTCCGCCAGCTACTGGTAGCAGATATTCTTTTTCGAACTGACCAAAACGGATCAGGTCATTACGACGCCATGCTTCCCATGAAAGCTCGCGTGCACGCTCATCTAACAAAGCATCCAAATCAATTGATGAAGCAGCCTGTGCGTGGGCACGCAGGCGTAGCTTGTTTACCAATGTTAGTGGCGTTTGTGTTTCGCCGTTTATGGTAGTTGGTGTAGCTCCGCGTAATAAGGCCTCAGCTTTCATCAGTAACACATCAGCTAAACGAAATACCGGTACGTCGTTACTGTTTAAACGAGTTGCCTGGATGATGTTAACATCAGGATAGTATTTGATCGATCTTACACCTTCTGATTGTGAGGTAAGTATGTCGTTACCCAAATCCATTGGTTTTAATCCGGTAAGGGTTAATGTAGGTATGAGGTTGATTTGTTTAGTAGCATTTGGTGCCGGATAGTAAACCGGTTGGTTAGTGAAACCACCATTACCATCGGGATAAAATTGCGGGCCTGCCAGCCAGGTTTTAGTACGGTCATCTCCAGGAATGTTAAAGCGGTTATAAAACTCAGGCGTAGTGCTCATGGCAATACTCAAACCTACGTTAAAACCATATGCCTGCACCAGGTAATAAAAGAAACCAAAACGGGTAAACTGGTTGCCCGGTATTTGCTGGTCATAAGGTACTGCAAATATGGTTTCGTTGATCTGCGGGCCGTTGGTTGGTAAAAATATATCCCTGTATTTAGCATCCAGATAATAGTTGGTATTAGCCTGTACGCTATCGCACATGGTTACCGTTTCCTGGTAGCGATTGGTACCGGTGTATACGCCAGAGTTCAGATACATTTTTGCCAACAAGGCAAATACCATTCCTTTAGTTGGGCGACCGTATTGTGATACGTTTGTTGTAGCGTTGCTGCTTTTGGCTGGTAGCAATGGTAAAACAGCTTTTAATTCGCTTTCAATAAAGGCATATACCTTGGCGCGCGGCTGTGTTGCTGGTTGTGCGGTTACCGGGAAATCGGTAATGATAGGCACATTACCGTACAAATCCATCATGAAATAAAGGTAGAGGGCGCGCATCGCTTTAACTTCGGCAATAGAAGATGTCTTTTTTGCAGCTGATGATGACGAACTATTGATAACGCTCATGATGCGGTTACAGGTGTTTATACCACCAAAACCCCATTGCCATACACCTATTACGTTAGGATGATCAAAAGTCCAGGTATGGTAATGTAATTGGCGGTATTGGCCACCATCGTCAAAGTTGCCGTCACGTGCAGGTAAAATGGCTTCATCTGTTGACATATCCTGCATGCGCCAGTAAGGTACGGCGTAGCTTGATGACAGGTTAGAATAAATGGTACCCAGTAATGCGGTATAATCGGCATCGGTTACCGGGAAGTTTGATTTTACGTACTGCGACTCAACAGGTACATTTAATTTTGTACAAGAAATTGTGCCTATCGTCACAACTATCGCGGCACATATGATGAATATCTTTTTCATTTTTGTTTGTTTAACTGTTATTAAAATGATGCGTTTATACCTAAGCTGAAGGTGCGTGTTTTAGGATAAAAATTCTTGTTATCGATACCTGGAGTTAAACCGCCCATATCAATTTCCGGGTCAACACCACGGTATTTGGTAATGACGAAAATATTATTGCCAGAGGCATAAAAACGCAAGCTTTTAAAGGCCTGAATATGCGGCTTAATGGTATAACCAATAGTGGCATTATCCAAACGCAGGTACGAGCCGCTTTCCAGGAAACGATCCGAGATCAGGTAAGCATTGATATCTTTAAATGATTCGCCTAAAGTAAATCTTGGAATGTTTTGTAATTTGGAGTCGGCAGGGTTATTTAAACCGGCAAGTGTTGCATTTAAAATCTTGTTGCCATACACCCCGCGAACCAGGAAGTTAAAGTCGAAGTTTTTGTAGAAGAAGCTGTTGCTCCAGCCGTAAACCAATTTAGGCTGTGCATCATATTTAATAAACTGATCGGTAGTTAATGGTTGGGCGGCCGTTGTTGATCCATCGGCTTTTTGATAAGTACTAACGCCGTTGGCATTTTTGCCCAAATAGTGCCACAGGTCAAAAGTACCAAGAGCATAACCTGGTTGTATGATCTGGCTGTAGTTGCCCGATTGACCTTTACCACCTAACTGGGCAGTTTGAATGTATGGAAGAACCAGGCCACCCTGTGATAAACTTTGTACCACGTTTTTATTATGTGAAAAGTTTAACGAGGTGCGCCAGGTAAAAGCCCCCGATTTTACAGGTATGGCATTTAATACAACTTCAATACCGCTATTTTTCATTTTACCTACGTTTGCGGTTAAAAGCGGATAAAAATATTGGGTAGTTGATACCTGGAGGGTAGTGATCAGATCGGAGGTCTTCTTGATATAATAATCAACAGAACCGGTAATGCGGTTGTTGAGTATACCAAAGTCCAAACCTATGTTGGTAGTAGCGGTACTTTCCCATTTCAGATTTGGGTTGTCATTACGTACGGGGCCGATAGGGTTAACTATATTACCATTACTTAAAAATTTACCACCACCCGGAGGCACGCCGTAAATTAACTGAGCAGTAAAGGCGTCGAACCCTGCACTGTTACCAGATACACCATAACCGGCCCTTAATTTCAAGTCGCTGATAACCGGAACAGATTTCATAAAATCTTCGCTGATGATCTTCCATCCGGCAGAAGCCGCAGGGAAATAGCCATGGCGAACGTTTAAACCGAAACCCGAAGATCCATCTTCCCTTAATGAAGCCTGCAGCAAATACTTGTCAGCAAATTGATATTGTGCACGGGCATAAAAAGATATTAACCTTAAAGTAGATATATAGGTTGGCGGGGTAGTGCCATTTATATTGTAACTCGGGTTAAAAATAATTTGTGAAAGCTGGGTAGGATTGGAGAATGCTAAATAATTATAAGTTAAAGCATCATTTGAAAATCCCTGGGTTTGTACCCCGAATCCGTCACCGTTACGATCCTGCTGATAAGAGTAACCACCTAATAATTTAAGGGAATGCCGACCAAAAATGCGGTCGTAATTAAAATAAGCTTCTACAACGTTACTGGTATTGGTATAAGCACTGCGGGCCGCTACACCACCAGCGTTAACGTATATACCAGACTGACTGGTGGAATAGGTATTAACGTTGTTTTGTTCCTTTTGGGTTGATCCAGATACGGTAAACTTTAAACCGTTTAAAATGTCAACAGAAGCAAAACCATTGATCAGGGTTTTGTTGTTCTCTGTTTTGATAAAGTTATTGTTAATTAACGATAGCGGATTCAATGGTCCGCTGCCTGTACGGGTATAGTTTTCTTTATAAGTGCCATCCGGGTTAAAAGGACCCACCGTTGGTAAATAGAACAAAATACCCGATAATACCTGGCTTTGGAATATATCGTTGTTTTTGGTGGCGCTGTTGGTAAGCGTGATGCCTAATTTTAAACGATCATTAAAAAAACGCTGGTTGATATAACCTTTGTAGATAGTACGCTCCAGGCTGGTATTTTTTAATATACCATTATTTTTCATGTAGTTTACACTTGCACCATATTCTGAATTGGTACCTGCACCACCATAAGAAAGGTTATGGTTTTGCGAATAGCCTGTTCTTTCTGCCAGTTTCTGCCAGTTGGTATTTGAACCATCGTCGTCGGCTGCGCTCAGTTTGGGTACGCCATTATCCGTTAAGTATTTACGCAGTTCATCGCCTGTAAGTACATCAATGTTTTTGGATACGTTTTCAACAGCGCCATACGCACTATAGTTTAACCTGGTTTGGCCTGCTTTTGCTTTGCGGGTTGTAACCATGATTACGCCATTGGCAGCACGTGAACCGTATATAGCTGTTGAGGATGCATCTTTTAGCACGTCAATGCTTTCAATATCGGCAGGTGCCAATAAATCTATAGAAGCGCCGGGTACTCCATCAATTACATAAAATGGCTGCGTCGCACCGTCGCGTAATGTTGATGGTCCTCTTAATATAGTTGAGGGTTGTTTGTTGGGGTCGCCGCTTTTGGTGATGTTTAAACCCGCTACTTTACCTTGTAATAGCTCAGCAGGAGTAGTTAACACACCCGCGTTAAAATCCTCGGCCTTTACCGATGTTATAGCGCCGGTAACATCCTTACGGCTTGATGTACCGTAACCAATAACTACCACATCTTTCAACTGTTTGGTATCAGTTACAAGCGTAATGTTGATTGCTGCTTTATCACCAGCGGTAACCTCTTTAGGTACCGAACCCAAAAATGTGAATTTTAAAACATCGCCCGGGCCGCTTACAGTAACGGAGTAACCACCATTACTGTTGGTAGTAGTTGCTTTGCCCGTGCTTTTAACGGTTACTACAACACCCGGTAATGGTGTGTTGGTTTCGTCGGTTACGGTTCCTTTTACAAGCCTGCCGGTTTGTGAAAAAGCTTGTAGCGCGGTAAGCAATATTGCGCAGGCAATGAGTAAACCATGCCTGGATAAATGATGTGTTTTCTGGAAAAAACAGTGGTAAATTTTTTTCATAATGTGTGTTTTGGACAATTAATTAAACTAAACTCAGGAATCGCATTTTTCCGCTGCAAAGGAATGATGTGCATGTTAGGAAATCATCAAGTGAACATTAGCTTTTTCATTTAGGTTGAAATGAGTGATTTGGTTAATTGGTGTTGTTTTTTGTATTAATTTATTGATTTACAGAATTTTAATACATAAAAAAGATTAGTTATGCCATAAATTGGTTATATAGCAAAAACTAATTATTAAAATTAGCTTAATATCGGTTAAACAACTTAAAAAAGGTAATAAATGGGTTTATTGCCTGCAGTTGGAACTTATTAATTTAGTAAGTTTATTATTGGTTTTTCATGTAATAAGCTAAAGAAATAGCTGTTACAATGGTTTAAAAATAGGTTTTAATTAATTCATTTGGTAAGTGAGCAAATTACTTAAACGTTTTTGTTTAAAAGTAATTAGGGATTGAACTCAATTCGCCCTTATGCCTTATTAATTAGAAAAATCATGATTAGAAAATATTTCAGGACTCAACCCGCATTCACGCAGAGCTCTGGAATTGCTGTACGCCAGTTGTTTATAAAAGGCCTCATCCTGATTTACAATAGCGGGACTATTTATCAATAAGTTTATGGTAAATACCTTTGCAAACTTGTTCCCTGATTTTTCTGTAGCCTGGTTTAAATATTTAAAATATCCGGGGATGGAATTGTATTCGTTGTTAAGAATAGCTTTTTTAATTTTGAGGCTGTAAAACGCCAGTTTCATGTATGGGGTAAACGAATTTTCTTTTGTTTTAAATAGTTCAGAAATATGATCATGGATAGTTTTAAGCTCTTTTACTCTTCCTAATAAAAAGTACGAATCGGCCAGTAGTATTTTTAAAAAGAAATTATAGCCCGTAGCTTCCATTGAATCTTTAAAATGCACTTTTTGAAGCGCATTGATGTACCTGAGCATTTTCCTGGGTTTCTGGCATATTAAAAGGGTATAGCCAGCCAATAAGTAAACAAGATCATTCCCCTGGCTGTAACGCAGATTTCCGGTTTGTTTTGGCGGGTTAAAATAAAATCTGGTAATGGTAACAAAGAAGTCTTTTTTTATAATGCCGTATCTGAAAAAGTAATATATGGTATTAAGGCACTCTAACGGGCTTATGGTAAACTCCTGGTAATCCTCATGCGAAAAAGCGTTGAGCTTTATTAAATAAGCCTCCAGCGAGGACAGATCTAATTGCAGTACAGCTATAATAGCCAGGGCGCTATTGGTCAGGATCTTTTTGTAGTTAGATAGCTCGAATTTTAGCAATGATTGCAAAGTTTTTTTGTAATCGGGAGTTATCAGTTCAAGTCCAAGAAAGTAGTAAAACAGCCCATCACTGCAATCTTGTTTAAAGTAATTGGCCATGGCACCCGTATTGTTTTGAACCAGGTGGGCTTTATTAAGCATATCTCCCAGGAAAACAACCAGGTCTGATCTTTCCCTGGGGTTAAGGTCAGCTTTGGAAAGTGCCGAAAAATTCTCCTGCTGTCCGTTTTTCATCGCATGCATAACGCACCACTTAATGATGGGTACTTTAAGCTCATTGTTAGAAAATAACAGGTTAATAGCTTTTATCAGGTTTCCGTCAAAAGTGTTGTTATTGTCGTATAATAATTTATTGGCTATGGCCAGTTCTAAAAAATTATTATTCCCGAATTGAACGTAAGTATTAAACTGAGCATCATTGCTTGTATTGGTTTCTTTTAAAAAACCAATGCTTAATAAATCTTTATAAGCTTGATTATATTGACTGAACAGATCATTTACCCTTAATTTATCCACATCATACTCACGCCTTTTAAAATCCATGTTTTCGATAAGCCCTTTTAACAGCAGGGTTTTATCTGCAGCGTGGTGCCCCAGGTAAATTTTATTAAATATAAAATTGGAGATCAGATCGTAAATGGAAGTATGATCGATATTATTAAGCGAAAAGTTGTCCTTATGCTGTTTATAATAAAACTGGAAGTAGAGCGGGTGATTAAAACTGCTGGCAACCTCGGCCGGTATCAGCGTTTGCATTTCCGGGTTAATGTTGAGACATAGCTCTTTTATTTCCTGTAAGTTGAAGAGCGGTACATTGCTGTTTAATTGCGGATCAATGATCGTGCCGATAAACCATTTGGGGTGATCAGGATCCAGTACATGCCGGTTGTTAATCCAGTTTGCAGATCGCATGGTTAAAACCATCTTAAACCATTTGTGCGCTTGATAAAATGAAAAAATGTCCATTAACTGGTCAAGTAACAATTGAAACCAGTTGTTTTTAAACATATGTTCATCCAGGCCATCAATAATAAGGTAAAAGTTACCTTCCTTACGCTTATTTTCATCAAGCAGGGAAATAATATCTTCTTCAAGTGTATAGCCCAATAAGGCCAACAGCCAGTCGTTAAAGTCCTTCCCGCTGATCAAAACATTCATTAAGGCATTACTGCTGAAAAAAAGGATGATATCATTGCTACCCGATGTAATATTCAGCGCCTGTCTTTCATCTACCCAATGGCACAGCGCTATGGTTTTACCATAGGAAGGAGGGGCTAGTAAAACTGTTGCTGCGTAGTCGCCTTTTAAAAATTCATCAAAATGTTTTTCGAGAAAGCTTCTTTTGATGCTCTGATTAAACGGAATGCCTGATTTGTTTTTTAAGGCCTGTAGCGTAAAATTAGTGATCTTGGCAGCTTTTTGACTCAAAGAATCCCAATCAGCATTTTTGTGATTGCTGTTAGTATGTTGTTTGTCCTGTTTTTTACAAAAGTCGTCCCAGCCATTATATCCGCAATAGTTTGATAAAACATCTATGGTAAATAGCGATGGTTTAAATTTACTTAGCGCAAAGCCATAGATCCGTTTTAAAGTAGTCTCGCTTACAGTATGGCTTGTTTTATTACTGATTTGGGCCGAAAGTGTTTTACAATCACTTGCCTGGATGCGGGTAAGGTGTGAGTTTTCTAAAACATACGATTTTAATAATTCAAATAGCTGCGATGAAAAGGCTGTCATATTATTAAAAAGTATCGGGCATATGGCTTTTAATGAATATTTTATTGATAATCAAAACACCATCACCCTACATTATAAGTTTTAGTTGATCAGTAGGTTAATTATAAGTTTATGAATGTATGTAATTTTATAGCCTAACATTTTATTTCCGCTCTTAATGAACGAAATGAATGTTTCTATTGATTTTATTCATTTTTCCTGTTAAATGAACAATTATACAGGATATTTTTATTCATAAATTGCTGTTCGGGGGCGATACAGTAATTATGTGGATTATTGGACCGGTTGCCTATAGGTTAATTTATTGCCTATAGGGCGTTTTTTTGTTCGCTTGTTATAAAAGCGAAAAAATAGATACCGCGCAAATTAATACATGGAAAATACCCATCACCAATAAATCCGATTGTTCGTCGGTAAGGATGTTTCCTGGTGCTTTAATACTTAGTTTTTTTAATTTCACAAAGCCATAAATACCTGTTATGGCAGCTAAGATCACGGCAAGTGCCGCAACCTTGTCACTTGTAATGTTATTTATCATAAGTCGGTTTTTAGGTTAAAATCCGCTTGGTGGCTTAATAAAGGTTATGCATAGTTATGTATAAAGCTCATATAGGAGGTTTGTTTATTTTATTCATTATTATAAACTTGTTCACATTGTTCATTCTGTTAACTTCCCCTTCAAGCCAGTCTTTTGAGCTTAACTTTCCTATAGCTAAAACCGTATTACTTTACAATTTGATACCGGGTTACGTATCGATAAATCTTGCGGATTAATAATAAAAAAGAACACCTTAACACCTTGTACTTATATTAAAAAAAACAGATGGATAATACAGACATTTTGGCCGAAAAACTTGATTTTACATACAAGAAAGAAGAAGGGCCCAGCGATGTAAGAGGGTTAATCGCTTTGTGCCTTAATTATTGGTATGTATTTGCATTAAGCATCATTGCTTGCCTGATAGCCGGATTCGTTTATATACAGTATAGTCCGAATCAATGGAGCATATTGGGTAAGGTAATTGTTGAAGATGAGCAGGGTACTCCGGAGAAAGCGTTGACCAATGGATTGAACGCCGACCTGGCCTCACTGTTTGATGTAAAGAGCAATGCCGATAATGAGGTTAAAATATTAAAATCAACAAGTCTTATAAACCGCACGGTTGCCAAGCTAAACCTGAATATTCATGTGCTGGATAACAATGGCTGGAAAAGCTTTGAAATACATGACAACGCGCCCTTCTCGGTATTTGTTGATTACAAAAAGAAAGATATCCGTTTTAGTAAGTACAAAATAGCTATACTCAGCAATACAACTTTCCGGATTAAGAACAGTAAAGAGGATCTGGATATTAACGGCGAGTTTGGGAAACCAATTCAGCTTGGTCAGTACGATCTTACCTTAAACAAAACCGACAAATTTAAACCTTCCGGATATTACAAGTTAAATATCCAGTCAAAAAAACAGGCCGCAAAAGATCTGACCGATAACTTAGCTGCCGGGCTTGATGATAAACAAGCCACGGTGATAAACCTGCAGCTAAGCTATGAAAACCCGGATCATGGTGAATTGATTTTGCAAACGTTGATGGAGATGTACCTGCAAAGCAACTTATCTAATAAGATACGTAAGGCCGATAGCACCATGAAATTCATCAATGCCCGCTTGTTGGTTGTTGGGGACGAGCTTGGTAAAGTTGAAAAAAACCTGGAGCAATATAAGGTTCAGAATAAAATATCAGATATCAACGCGCAATCAAAAGCACTTGTTGAGGGAGCTAATCAGTATCAGAGTAAACTGAATGATAACTCGGTGCAATTGGCAGTAGTAAATGATCTGTACAAATATGTAAATGATGCCAATAACCCGCAGGTTGTACCAAGCTCGCTGATAACCAAGGATGTTGCCTTTGGGACCGCCATAAATGCCTATAATGAAATGCTTTTACGGAAAGAACAGCTTAAGCTAAACCTTACTGATAACAGCACCATCATACAAAACCTTAACCAGCAAATTGAACTGTCCCGCCGGTCATTGATGGCGAGCATTAAAAATTATCGTAACAGTTTGGAGGTTTCGCAACAGACATTCAAAAAGCAAAACTCATTTATCGAAAACAAGATATCTGATGCCCCGGTAAAAGAGCGGATCTATCTGGATTACTCCAGACAGCAAAGCTTAAAACAGGATCTTTACTTATTTCTGCTGCAGAAAAAAGAAGAGACAGCCATCTCTCAAAATGCAACCATGTCAAGCGTACGCATATTGGATGTTGCAGAGAGTAGTGAAAAACCTTTCGCACCGAAACAATCGTTGATATACCTTATCGCTTTGTTTGCAGGCATCTTTTTACCGGCCACGGGCTTAAGTATAAAAGAGATGCTGAATATCAAGATTAACAGTAAGGCTGATATTGAAAAACATACCAGTGTGCCGTTGCTGGGCGAAATAAGCCGGAACACCAACCGTAACAAGCTTTTAATATATAATGATTTCCGCTCTATAGTTTCGGAAGAGATCAGGGCGGTACGTACCAACCTGAAATATGTTACGGAGAAAGGAAAGTCGAATGTGATCCTCTTTACCTCGAGTATGAGCGGGGAGGGCAAATCATTTATTTCCCTTAACCTGGGTAATTCCATAGCCATGTCTGGCAAAAAAGTAGTGTTACTTGAGCTTGATTTGCGCAAACCAAGGCTGCTGAAAAATATCGGTGTCGAAAACGATCATGGTTTTACCAATTATGTAATTTCAAACGAAGAGGAAAGTATTGATAATTTGATCAAGCCTTCTACTTTTAATGAAAACTTCTTTTTCATATCATCGGGCCCTATCCCTCCGAACCCGACCGAGTTATTAATGCACGACAGGTTAAAAACCTTGATAGAAGAACTGCGAACCAGGTTTGATTATGTGATCATTGATAGTGCCCCGGTAGGACTGGTTTCTGATGCGCTGATCATTGAAGAGTTTGTGGATATCACTTGTTACGTAGTAAGGCAAAACTATACCTACAAATCACAACTGGGAATAGTTAACGATCTGCACAAATCAAAAAAGGCCAAACATCTATACCTTATCGTAAATGATATTGAGCTTAAAAAGAACAGCATTACCGGTTATGGTCATGGTTACGGTAACTATGGTTACGGTTATGAAGGGATTGAAGATAAAGGGAATGCCCTGACATCCATTTTTAATAAAACAAAACAACCTAACACATAAAATATAGCAGATAAGTTATGTTACAGGCTATACAAACTCATGTTCAGCGCTTTTTTACAAAGGGACACGAGCGTTCTTTGAAAACCAAAAAGAATATCATTCAATCAGTTTTGTTGAAGGGGGGCAGCGTGGCTATTTCGTTGTTACTCATCCCGCTTACTATCAAGTACATTAACCCAACTCAATATGGTATCTGGCTAACGCTGAGCTCCATTATAACCTGGGCCGGTTTGTTTGATATGGGGCTTGGGAACGGGTTGCGTAATAAGCTTGCAGCCATGATATCATTGGGCGATGTTTCGTCGGCAAAAAGTTATGTTAGCTCAACCTACGCGTTGTTGTTTATTATATCAAGCATCATGTTTGTAGTGTTTTATTTTGTTAACCCCTACATCAAATGGCAGCAGATATTAAACGCGCATAACACACCAGCAGGGTACCTGAGCATGATCGTACTGATCGTGTTCGCGTTTTTTTGTTTTCAGTTTGTAATACAACTGATCAATAACGTTTTAACGGCAAATCAGGCCCCGGCCAAAACCGCTTTTTTAAACCTCATGGGGCAAATATTATCGCTTGTAGCGGTACTGTTTTTAATGCGGGTTAAACAGGGCGAATTGCTTGATGTGGTTATTATCATAGCCGGTTTGCCATTAGTAGTATTGGTAGCGGGCAGCATCTGGTACTATAATAGTAGCTATAAGGAGCTTGCACCGAGCTTTGGGTCGATTAACTTAAAACACGCCAAAGAGTTGCTGGGTGTAGGCGGAGGGTTTTTTATTATACAAATAAACGCCCTGGTGCTTTATGAAACAGACAATATTGTGATCACCCAGTTATTTGGCCCTAAGGAGGTAACTACTTTTAATGTGGCTTACAAGTTGTTTTCGGTGATCCTGATGTTCTTTGTTATTGTGATAACGCCATTTTGGAGCGCTTTTACTGAAGCGTATACCAAAAATGACCTGGAGTGGATCAAAAACGCAGTTGCCAAAATAAATAAACTATGGATAGCCCTTAGCTTTTGTGCTATATGCCTGCTCATCGTATCACCCTGGTTATATCGCCTGTGGCTGGGGAAAACGATAACAGTACCCATTTTGCTATCCATAGCCATGTGCCTTTATACTATTACCATTATATGGCAAGCCATACATGTACAGCTTTTAAACGGGATAGGTAAAATAAAGCTTCAGTTGTATGTGGGTATTGTTGGTTCCATAGTAAACGTGCCACTATCAGTTTTTTTAGGTAAAAAGATAGGAGTGGCCGGGGTAACACTATCCAATGTTATTTTATTTATCATCATGGGAGTGCTTTTTTCTATACAAACAAAAAAAATAATTAATAAAACGGCTACCGGCATTTTTAATGCCTGATACGGGCCAGGGGTGAAATATTATTATCAGGTTGATCATGTATTATATCAGGAAGTTTTACAGGTTGTTACGGGTGCTCTACTATAAAATGGCACGTCAATACTCGTGGCTGATCAGCAGTTTTAAATTTTATTTGAACGGCGTAAAATATCACCGCGACTTTGTTGGTTTTGGCATCCCCATATTGGACATTAACATGCAGGGAACTTTCTCCATTGGCCGGAGGTTTTGGTTTAATAGCGGTAAATATCATGCCATGGGAGGCCGGCAGCAGCAATGCTACTTTGTGGTGGCCAAAGGCGGCGAGTTATCCATTGGTGACAATGTGGGTGTTACCTCGGTAGCTTTTATTTGCCACAATAAAATAAGCATCGGTAATAACGTAAAAATAGGTATCAATACGGTTATCTATGATACCGACTTCCATTCGCTTGACGCACGGATGAGGAATAGCTATCCCGAACGGCTGGATGGTGTAAAAACAAAGCCGGTTATTATTCGTGACGGCGCTTTTATAGGTGGGCACAGTACTATTTTAAAAGGAGTAACCATTGGTAAAAACTCTATTGTAGGGGCAGGCTCAGTCGTGTTTGAAGATATTCCGGATGAGCAGGTTTGGGCAGGGAACCCAGCCCGGTACGTGCGCGATAATTTTGTTTATGCAACAACGGCTTAAATATTAAGGAAAATGATCAATCGTATATATCCACTTTTATTGCTGGTGCTTATTATGGCCTCGTTTTTTCATATGCAGGCCATAGTAATAGTTATTGCGTTGCTGATCATTTTTATGCCCTTAAAACATCGTTTGGCCGCTGTTAAAGCCGCCCGTGTTTTTGCCATTTTATTATTGCCCGTGTTATTCGCCCTGATAGTTGGTTATGAGAACGATAATTATCTTATCGTAAAAGATTTCTACTACTTCAGTATACCTGTGCTGTTTATACTGTCGGGTATTGTACTGGCCTGCCGGCTTGATATCGAAAAATTCTTAAAAACGCTGGTTTACGCAGGGCTGATCACATCGGTATTGGTAACGGCCATATCGGTATCCTACATGGGGATCAGCGCTTTATTCGATCCATACTCGGCCCACTATGCCATGGGTATTGTAGGTGCTCCCGGCCCCCCAATGGGATTGGCGTGTTTGCTGTTTACCTGGAAGTTTAATATCAGGTTGTTTAAACCTCACTGGTTTAAATTATTTATGGCCGTAAACGCATTTGGGATTTACATGTGTGCCTCCCGTACCTACTTTATCATCATGGTATGTTTTGCCCTGCTCATGGTGGCTGATAAGGTTAAAAAGATCTGGATAATCCCCACTATCTTCTTCCTGGTTATGCTGATCGCCTTGATACCGACCGATATTTTTCAGGCTACCTCGTCCGAAACTTTTATGAGCAAATTGCTGGGTTCATTTAATGAGCTAAAAATGGGCGATTATAATACCGAGCAGGATATCAATATGAAATACCGTGGCTATGAATCGTTCATGGCGTTGAAGAGCTATATGGAGGGCGATACCAAAGACTGGATATTTGGAGGCTTAGGTAAAACCGTCGATCTGAAAACCTTTGTACGCCTGGGCGAGGATACCGATTTTCAGTTTATTCCGGTTTTGCATAATGGCTGGCTTTATCTGCTGGTAAAAATGGGTATAGCAGGTGTATTTACCTATATCGTGATATTTTTTAGACTGATCATCAAAAACTGGCGAAAGTACGCCGATAGTACGGCCAAACCGGCTATCAGGCTGTTCGCTGCTTTGAGTATTGGTTGCATATTTAGTCTGCTGCTTACCAATTATATTGTTACCGCGTTATTTAATGCCGAAATGTGTATTGTGATGATCACATTAGGCTATAGTTACCTCAATTTCAACTCGCTGGTTTTTAAACAGGAACAACGTGAAAAAGAAAAAGTGCAGGCCTATCAGTTTGAAGCCGCTTAATGGATATAAAAATGGAAACACATTTAAATACCCCCAAAGTTACCATTATTACGGTTGTATATAATGCAGTTGCTACTATTGAAGATACCATCCTGAGCGTGATCAATCAAACCTATCACAATATCGAATATATTATTGTTGATGGTGGCTCAACCGATGGTACTTTAAAAGTGATCAATATGTACAAGGAGCGGGTAAGCCGCTTCATCAGTGAGCCCGATAAAGGTATAGCTGATGGCTTTAATAAGGGTATAGCCATGGCTACCGGCGATTGGATAGGGATGATCAATGCTGATGATTGGTATGCCCTTGATGCGGTGGAAGTGATGATGAACAGGGGCTCGGCGAAGGATGATGTACGTTGTGGTAACATTATGCTGATAGGTAAAAATGGATTTGAGCGTGAAAAAAAGAGCAAAGTAGGCTGGTTGAATTTTGGAATGTACATTATGCATCCCACCTGTTTTATCCGAAAAGAAGTTTACCAAAAAACAGGCAAGTATGATATCAGTCTGAAAATAGCGATGGACTTTGATATGTTTCTGCGGATAAAATATAATGGTTTTGAAATTGCACATATTGATGAAACCGTAGCTTATATGCGTATGGATGGGGTAAGTAACGATACCGTGAAAATGCACCATGAAGAACTTGCTGTAATGCGCCGGCACTTAAAAGGTCTCAATTATTTTAATTCCTGGCTCTTTAATTATTTGAACCGCTTGCGCTGGAAATATTTTTACAAAGATCCGCTAAGAACACAATTAAACTGAGATAAGCGAAAAACCTGATACCCCTGTCATGAAAAAAAAGATACTTATATCGGCTTATGCAATATCTCCTTTTAGAGGTTCTGAGTATGGTGCCGCCTGGAATACGGTAACCCATCTGGCCAGTCAGCATGAGGTATGGGTGGTTTATGGTATGTCTGATAATTTTATGGGCGATACCCAAACCATGAAAAAATACGTGGAGGAAACGCCTTTAGCTTCAGTTCAATTTATCGAGGTACAGCCTGGGCGTTTGGCCAAAGCAATTACCTTGTTAGATAAAGCCGGCCTGGGCTGGTTCTTTTACTTTGCCTACTATTTGTGGCAAAAAAAGGCGTTGAGTGTCGCCCGCGAAGTTTTAAAAACCGTTGATATTGATGTAGTGCACCAGTTAGGGCCTATCGGCTACCGTGAGCCCGGCTTTTTATGGAAGCTGAATAAACCAACAGTTTGGGGGCCAATAGGCGGCATGAACATCATCAACCCAGAGTTGCTGAAAGGGAAACCTTTTTCAACTCGATTGAAATTCAATGTAAAAAACACGATCAACCATATCCAGTTAAATTATTCAAAACGCATCAGGGAAGCATTTTTGCAGGCTGATGTACTGGTGGCAGCTACCTCTGCCGGGCAGCAAACCATTCGCGAAAAATTTGGAGTGGAAAGTTATTATCTATCCGAACAAGGCATCGTTAATCATACTTTTTTGGATGAGTCAAAGTTTGATCACATCAACCAACAGGTTCAGCTGGTATGGTCGGGCACGCTTATCGAACGTAAAAACTTTAGCATGTGCCTTGATGTCCTGGCAAAAGTTAAACAGAATAACTGGAAGTTGCACGTATTGGGCAATGGTCCGCTAAAAGAAAAGTTACAGCAAAAGGCCGCTGAGCTAAAATTAACCGATCACCTGGTATGGCATGGCCACATACCCCGGCCGGATGCTATCCGTGTGATGTCGGGGGCTCATCTGCACATCATCACCAGTATAGCCGAAGATAATCCGGCTGTGATATTTGAGGCTTTAACTTATGGTGTACCTACCCTAACTATGGATCATTGCGGTATGGGTAACGTGATCTGTAATAAATGCGGCATCAAAATAAAACTGGATGTCTACGATACTATCGTCAATAATATGAGCGCTGCCCTGGAGGATGTGCTGGTAAATCCGCATAAACTGGTTGATCTGGCACAAACAACATTAATATGCGCTGCCGATCATAGCTGGGATAACAGGCTGGCCAGGTTGAACAGTATGTATGAAGAGGCTATTCAGGTACGTGAAAAACGTTATGATTTATCACCCAAACTAACCCCATTAACTGCCTGATATGCTTGCCAACCGTCAACATAAAACAATCAAATTAGGTATTGATGCCAAGTGGTTTTTCAAAGGGCCGCCGAGTGGCAACATGGTGGTGAAAAACCTGGTGAACGAGATGGTGAATAACCCTAATGATCAGTTTCAGCTTTACCTGCTCATTACCCGCGATTGTAAAAAACAGGCGCTCGCATATTTTCCTTCATCCGTAAAACTCATTTTTTTGCCGGTTATCCCCAATATGTTATCCAACATGTTGCTGGTGCCTTTAATAGCCCGGGTATATGGCCTGCAGGCGGTGCTGTTTCAAAATTTCAGTAGTCTGTGGAACAATAAATTATGCAAAATAGTTTACATACATGATGTTTTGTTTTTAGATTATCCGCAGTATTATTCGGGTTCGGAGATCGCGTATTTCAGTAAAATGAAGCGTTTAGCCGCCAAGGCCGATATGATCATTACCATATCCAATTCAGAAAAGGAGCGGTTGGTTAAAAATAACGTTGCCGGCGAAAACAGGATAGCTGTTGTTTACCACGGCATCAACCATGCTTTTAAAACATTAGCTAACTATGCCGATGACAGTGTAAGCGCTTTTATGCATAAGTATAATCTGCCCGCCAAATACCTGTTATACGTAGGGCGTGTGAACATCCGCAAAAATATATTTCACCTGGTTAGCGCCCTGAACCTGCTGGATGATAAGGCTATTAAACTGGTGGTTGCCGGTGAGCTGGGCAGTGATATCGATTTACTGAAAGATCATATTCAGGTCGAAGGGCTTTCGCACCGGGTTATCTTCACCGGACATGTTCCCGAAGAAGATCTGTATCTGATCTACGCCAATGCCACCGTTTTCTGTTTCCCCTCATTTGCCGAAGGTTTTGGCCTGCCACCACTGGAAGCTATGCAATGCGGGGTGCCGGTTGTGGTATCGCGACGTACCGCTATGCCGGAGGTTTGCGGAGATGCGGCTATATATATTGATCCCGATCATCCCGAAGATATTGCCGAAAAGATCAATTTTTTGCTAAACGATACGGTGCTGTACCAGAAAAAAGTGTTGGAAGGGATTGACCATGCCAAGAAATTCTCCTGGCAACTATCGGCAAATGGAATATTAAAATTAATAGGCGATGCATACATTAATTGAAAAGGTAATACGCAGGCTTAAAAATAACCCGGATTATAAGTTCGAGAATGACTATAGTTTGCGGGAGCTGTCGGTTATTTTATGGGGCAGGGGCCGGCAATTATCCCGTGGTGCATGGAAGCGGATGTTTTTTAAAAGCTCGGATGGTTTGGTATTCATTGGGTCGCATGTAAATATCAAGCACCCTTATCTGTTTTCGGCAGGTAAAAACCTCATTATTGAAGATCATGTTTATATTAATGCCTTATCGTCCGAAGGCATCCGGATCAAAAACAATGTTTCTATTGCCCGTAACTGTACGCTGATCTGTACCGGTGTCATCGCTCAAAAAGGTAAAGGGATCATTGTGGGTAATTGCAGCGGTATTAACGCGGGTACTTATTTAGGCGGTCAGGGAGGTATTGAAATTGGCGATAATGTGATCATTGGCCCCGGGGTTAAAATATTTTCAGAGAACCACAACTTTTCTGATTTTAACATCAATATCAAGGATCAGGGTGTAACCCGGAATGGTGTTTTTATCCATGACAATTGCTGGATAGGTGCCGGTGTAACCATATTAGCGGGTGTAACCATAGGCGAAGGTTGCGTAATAGCCGCCGGTAGTATTGTTACCAAAACGGTGGCGCCCCATTCGGTAGTGGCCGGGGTGCCCGCTAAAGTTTTAAAGAAACGCGGCGAGTTGCTTAGCCAGGAAGTACCAGTATAAAATCATAACTCCTAAATCAAAATTATGCCCGCAAATAATATGGCAAAACTCAAAGGCTCGGTATTGTACATGGTATGTGGCATCATAGGCTGGCTACCGTTCCATACGCTAAGGATATTTTTGCTACGCATGTTAAAAGCTAAAATAAGCTGGAAGGTTGGCTTGTACAGGGGCTTTGAAGTAAGGAGCCCATGGAAATTGAGCATTGGGGCTGGTACCATAGTGGGGCACAACGCTTTGCTGGATGCGCGTATGGGTTTAACCATTGGTAATAATGTAAACATCAGTAATGAGGTGATGATCTGGACGCTTCATCATGACTATAATAGTCCTGATTTTGCACAGACAGGGCAACCGGTAGTAATTGAAGATTATGTTTGGTTATGTTCGCGTACCGTTATTTTACCGGGTGTTACCATTGGTAAAGGTGCTGTGGTTGCCGCTGGCGCGGTAGTTACCCGCAATGTGCCACCCTATACGGTGGTTGGTGGCGTACCTGCCAAACCCATAGCCAAACGAAATGAAAATCTTACTTACGATTTAAGCGACGCGGTTTTACCCATTATTTAATACCACCATTTAATTCCGGTTTTCAATACGCGCATTGGGTTGCCGCCAAAAATGGAATTTTCGCCGCTCAATGGTTTGGTTACCATGGAGTTGGCTGCTACCACACTGCCCGATGGTATTACCGCTCCTTTTAAAATGGTGCATTTACAACCCACCCAAACATTATCGCCAATAATAACCTCTTTTGGGTGGTTAAAAACTTCGCCGGTTGCTTCGTCGGCAATGTGATGAAAATCGGTATCCATTACGAGTGATTCCCATGATATACCGCTGTGGTCGCCAATTACTATTTTTTTGGCAGCTACAATGGCGCATTCTGTACTCATGTTAAAATCGTCGCCAAAAATAAGCTCAGCATTTTTAAAAACGTTGATTTTGCAGCCATGCATAATAAAAGCCCTGCCATTAAAAATAACATCCCCGTCTACTTCCCATACCGCCCTTGATCTTTTAAAGTCGGTAATTCCAATAGCGCCATAACCAATCTGTATCAAGGCGGTTCTGATAGGCGCGTTGATAATTACCCTGCCTTTTGTTTTGTGCAGGAACACGTTGCGTGATATTAATACCGGGAATTTGATGGCGGTTTTAAAAGGGAAATATCTGAAGTTAAAAATGATGCTCTTTAAATTGATCCTCCTCAGGAATTTGAATACTTTGATCATTAATTATTATTTAGGGGCGTAATACATATAAGTATAATAAATTTTTATTGAAAAATATAATGTTTTTCTATAATCAGCTCTACTTTCCTGTTTATTTTGTTCACTCGTGTTTTTAACATCCTGTTTGTTCACATAGCTTACAAACGAAGCTTTTGCCTGTGTTTCTACGTATAATTATACATGGTTCGATCAGAAGACATAAACTGATGGCCAGAGCCCTAAAATATTGATCTATTATTGATTAAGGTATTAAATATATATTATTATGCGTATAGCTATCATTGGAACCAGGGGTATTCCGAACCATTACGGCGGTTTTGAACAATGCGCTGAATATTTGGCTGCAGGCTTGGTCAAAAAAGGTTATGAGGTAGTTGTTTATAATTCTCATAACCATCCGTACCAGGAAAAAACCTGGAATTCTGTTGAAATATGCCACTGTTACGACCCGGAGTTCAAACTGGGAACAGCAGGTCAGTTTTTATACGACTATAACTGCATAAAAGATTTAAAGAAAAAAAAGCTTGACATTATTCTTCAATTAGGGTATACCAGCAGTTCTGTCTGGGGCTGGCTTTTACCCAGAAATACTGTGGTTACCACCAATATGGACGGCCTGGAGTGGAAAAGATCAAAATACTCCAAACCGGTTCAGGCGTTTTTAAGATTTGCCGAAAAACTGGCTGTACGCTACAGTGATCATCTGATAGCTGATTCTGTAGAGATCCAAAGATATCTTGAGAACAAGTACAATAAAAAATCAACCTATATAGCTTATGGGGCCGATATATTTGATCAGCCCGATTCTTCGGTACTGGAGGAATTTAAGTTGACAGCCAACCAATACGACATGTTGGTTGCCCGCATGGAACCCGAAAATAGTATCGAAACCATCTTAGATGGGGTAGTTAAGGCCGGTATCAACCGTGAGTTTTTGGTAGTGGGTAGTACTAATAATGATTTTGGTACTTATTTAAAAGCGAAATTTGCATATTATGATAATATTAAATTCTGCGGTGGTGTATATAATATGAATAAGCTTAATAATTTAAGATATTATTCTAACTTATATTTTCATGGTCATACTGTAGGCGGTACCAATCCGTCGCTGTTAGAGGCTATGGCATCAAACAGTTTGATCTGCTCAAATGATAATAAATTTAACCGTGCCATTCTTGAAAACGATGCCCTGTATTTTACAGATGCCGATGATGTGGTGTTCCATCTGCTTACCGGTAACAAAACAGAGGCTCGCTTTATCCAGTTAATGGAGAACAACAAACAAAAAATAACTGAGCTTTATACCTGCGACAAGATCATCGATTTATATGCAGATCATTTTGAATCGATCATGGCAGAACGCGGGAAAGTTTATCAACCCAAAACGGTTAATCCTGAAGTATCATTCCTTTTAGAAAATTTATAGATCAATGCGAATTAATAGATTACTAAGCTATTTACCGGTACTTTTTGCGGTAAGCGCCCTTACTATGCTTTTGGGTTCATGTTCATACAAACAGAACCAGGCCTATTTTGAACAAAACTCCAAAGCGCAGGCTGCTCCTGTAAAAATGGAGGATTACAAGATCGCTGAGTATAAAATTAAAGCAGGCGATATTTTACGGGTTCGGAATTTGCAGAGCATTAAATTAATTACCGACGAGGCCAGTGCCGCCAGCAGTACAGATCAGGCATCATCCGGAGGTAGTACCCAGGCATTGGATTACCAGGTTGAAAGCGATGGTACCATTGCACTGCCGGTAATTGGACGAGTACAGGTAGCGGGTTTATCAAGGTTGGAAACATCAAATAAGCTGGACGACCTGTACCGGAAAAATGTGCTTAAAAATCCAATTATAGAAGTTAAGGTGATCAATTTGAAGGCTACATTGGTAGGAGAGGTAAAAAGACCTGGTAATTATCCCTTGCTGAAAGATGAAACCACCCTGATGGAAATATTGGGTGAAGCAGGTGGACTTACCGAAAAAGGTAACGAAAAAAAGGTGAGAATAGTGAGGGGTGGAGGGCTGCAAAGCAAACAGATCATTGAGGTTGACCTTGATGATGTGGCATCTTTATCAAACCCCGAAACCATTGTCCAAAATCAGGATATCATTTATGTGGAACAAAACAGGCGCGCTATACGTAATGATAAATTACAGAACATTACTACCATTGCCCAGCCGGCTTTGCTTTTACTGAATACGGCTTTAATTATTCTTACACTTAGAAAATAAGTTAGCCCTACATCTGAAACCTGATTACTGTTTGCACTACCTACAAAGTATGATCCCCAGGCATAGCTTGCCTGGGGATCTGTTTTTTTTGAAGAATTGCCCGCTTTCCGGATCTATGGTTTAAGCCAGTTTTTTTCTTTTTTATTTCAAGGTTGGGTAAAAAAGCGGTAAGTATACCAATGAGGGGTAAAAAGGCGCATACGTGAAATACATAGCTAATGCTGGTGCTATCGGCCAGCTTACCCAATATGGCCGACCCTAAACCATGCCTTTCTTTTTAAAAAGAAAATTTAATTAAAAAATGATAAATCCTTTGCATGATCAATACTTTCTTTAATGTGCAATATTTATAAATTTATAACCTGATAAAATCCTATTTTCACGGCTCGAAAGTCGAACGTAAAGCACAAGATATTAATCAATAAAATGAAGAAAATAATTTTAGTAACCGGAGCATCCTCTGGTTTGGGCCGGGCTACGGCTAGCGCACTATCGGCCCAGGGACATACAGTTTACGGCACCAGTCGCGACCTGAAACGCATCAGCAATGTATCGTTTACTCCCCTGGAGATGGATGTTACTAATGATGCCTCGGTAAACGCGGCCATCGCCACCATCCTCAAAGCCGAAGGTCGTATAGATGTGGTGGTAAATAATGCCGGTAACGGTATTGCCGCGCCTTTATACGCTGTGCAGGTTGATGATGCCAAAAAACAGTTCGAAGTGAACTTTTTTGGTGTGGTACGTGTAAACAGCGCCGTGTTACCCGGTATGATTGAGAAAAAACAGGGCCTGGTGATCAACATTAGTTCATTGGCCGGTTTGTTTGGTTTGCCGTACCAGGGTTTATATAGTGCCTCAAAATTCGCTATTGAAGGATATTCACAAAGCTTACGCATGGAATTGCAAAACACGGGCGTTAAAGTTGCCGTGGTAAATCCGGGCGACTTTAAAACCGATTTTACCGGCAGCCGCGAAAAAGTGCCTTTTACCTTGCCAAATGAGCAGCTGAAAAAAGAGTTTGAAGCAGCCGTAGCCAGCATGGAAAAAGACGAAAGCATTGGTGGCGAAGCCAGCAAAGTGGCCGATCAGGTTTGTAAAATAGTGGCTAAATCAAAACCGGCGCATAACTACCTGGTAGGGGCATTGGGTCAAACCATTGTGCCTACACTTAAAGCCATACTGCCGGGCTCCATATTTGTAAAGCTGATGAATGATCATTACGGGATAAAATAATTTGGTGAGTGGGAGTAGTGAGTGGTGAATGGTTGGCTAATGTATAAAATGGAGCCCCCGTTAACCACTCACTACTCCCCACTTAACCACTTACCATTACAATGGAAACAGTAAAAAACAACAAGAAAACCATTTGGGCCTGGGCCATGTTTGATTGGGCCAACCAGGCTTATAATATGGTGATCCTATCAACCATATTCCCGGCTTATTATGTGGCTATTACCCAGGATAAAAATCCGGGCGCTATGGTAACCTTTTTTGGTCACCGGTATATCAATACCGTGTTATCTACCTATGTATTGGGTCTGTCGTATTTGATTATCGTAGTTCTGCTACCAATACTTACCTCCATTGCCGACTACAAGGGCCATAAGAAACTGTACATGCAGCTGTTTACCTGGATGGGGAGCCTGGCCTGCGCAGGTATGTTCTTTTTCACCATGAACACCTTTACCTTTAGTATGGTTTGCTATGGTTTGGCATCAATAGGTTATTGCGGTGGTTTCGTGTTCTATAACTCGTATCTGCCGCAAATCGCCACGGTAGATCAGCAGGACGCCGTGAGTGCAAAAGGGTTTATTTATGGCTTTGCCGGTAGTATTGTGGTGCAGGTGCTTTGCTTTGTGTTTGTATTATCGCCTAAAACATTTGGTATTACCGATGATGTTGCTGCACGTTTATCATTCCTCATTGTAGGTATCTGGTGGATAGGCTTTTCGTTCATTGCTTTTTATATGCTGCCTAAAGGGCAACCTAACGCAGGTTCGCATGAATATAATGTGTTAACCGGCGGATTTAAGGAGCTGGGCAAGGTTTGGCGAAAAGTAAAGCAGCTGCCTTTATTAAAACGGTTTTTGCCCGCCTTTTTCTTTTACTCAGTAGGAGTACAAACCATTTTGCTGGTGGCTGCCAATTTCGGGGCTAAAGAACTAAAAATGCCTGAGGAAGATCTGATCATTATCATTCTGCTTATACAGATAGTGGCTATCATCGGCGCTGCTATAACCGCTAAGATGTCGGCTAAATATGGTAACACCAAAGTGCTGGCGGGTATAGTTGGTATCTGGTGCCTGATATGCGGCAGTGTTTATTTTGTGGCCAATGCCCACCAGTTTTATGCCGCTGCGGTAGTGGTAGGACTAGTTATGGGGGGCGTACAGTCATTATCACGATCAACATTTTCTAAGTATATCCCAGCCAATATCCCGGATACGGCTTCCTATTTTAGTTTTTATGACGTTACCGAAAAACTGTCAATCGTAGTGGGCCTATTCGCATTCGGTTTTGTAGAATCAGTGACTCATGAAATGCGCGATTCTGCCTTAATGCTCGATGGCTTTTTTGCCATGGGTCTGATACTGTTATTGTCGTTAATCGTAGTTGAGGCGAGGGTTAGGTCGGCAGAATCTTTAGCGGCGTAGTTGCATTTTGGGAGACGCATGTGATGCGTCTCTACATTTTTACCTTTTTGTAGAGACGCATCACATGCGTCTCTTTTCGTAAATAAAGCATTTTTTATAATTACACATTCAAAAGACACAGCATCCCTCAAAACTAAGTACATTTGCGGCTTGTTAATTGACTACCATGGCTAAAGTTTCTATCAACCTGGCAACAGGTTCCATACAAAAAGAAGATATTATTGTGGGTATCGATCTGGGTACCACCAATTCCTTAGTGGCATTCATCAACCCTGATAAAGATCCGCGGGTTATTAATGATACGGGTAAAGGTGTCCTGGTGCCTTCTGTTGTGCATTTCGGGCCAACCGGTGATGTTTTGGTAGGTAATGAGGCTAAAGAGTTTCTGATAACCGATCCGCAGAATACCGTTTTCTCGGTAAAACGCCTGCTGGGCCGCAGCTACCATGATATCGAAAATTATAAAGACTTTTTCTCGTACAAGGTTATCGACGATGATACCGAAAGCCTGGTGAAGATTAAGGTTGGTGATAAATTTTATACCCCGATAGAACTATCGGCACTGATATTAAAAGAATTAAAAGCCCGTGCTGAACACGCGCTGAAAACCCCGGTGAACCGTGCGGTGATCACTGTGCCTGCCTATTTTAACGATTCGCAGCGCCAGGCCACACGTGACGCTGGTAAACTGGCTGGCCTGGATGTATTACGTATCGTGAACGAGCCAACTGCCGCGAGCTTAGCCTATGGTATCGGTCTTGATCCCGAAGAAACCAAAACCATTGCTGTGTATGACCTGGGCGGTGGTACTTTTGATGTATCTATTCTGCAAATACAGAACGGTATTTTTGAAGTTTTGGCCACCAATGGCGATACCTTTTTAGGCGGCGACGATTTTGACCGCCTGATTGTTGATCACTGGATCGAGAAAAACCAGCTGAACAAAGCTGAGATCATTGCCAATAACGAACTGGCCCAACAACTGCGCCTGAAAGCCGAAGAAGCTAAAAAAGCCTTCGCGCACCAAAGTCTGTTCAATGAAAAGATAGGGGAAATCTGGTGTACGCTTGATCGTGCTACTTTCGAAGAGCTGATCATGCCTAAGGTACAGCAAACCATTACGGCTTGTCAGAATGCGCTGAAGGATGCTAAATTAACCATCAAAGAAATCGACGAAGTGATTATGGTTGGGGGATCAACCCGTACAGCGCTGGTTAAAAAAATGGTGGCCGAGTTTTTCGGTCGCCCGGTACATGATGATGTGAATCCTGATGAAGTGGTGGCCCTGGGCGCCGCTATACAGGCCGATATTTTGGCCGGTAACCGTAAAGATATTTTATTGCTGGATGTTACCCCGCTGTCTCTTGGTATCGAAACCATGGGCGGCCTGATGGATGTGATCATCCCGCGTAACTCCAAAGTACCTACCAAAGGCGGCAGGCAATATACCACCTCCATTGATGGGCAGGTGAACATGAAGATTGCCGTTTACCAAGGTGAACGCGACCTGATCAAAGAGAACCGCAAACTGGCTGAGTTTAACCTCAAAGGTATTCCATCTATGCCGGCCGGTTTCCCCAAAGTGGATATTAACTTTTTACTGAATGCCGATGGTATCCTTACTATACAAGCTATCGAACTGCGCTCTGGCGTAAAACAGGAAGTAGAAGTAAAACCTACTTATGGCATTACAGATGAACAGGTAGAACAGATGCTGATGGACAGTATAACCCACGCCAAAGACGATGTAGCCCAGCGCATGCTGATTGAGGCCCGTACTGAAGGCGAACAAACGGTATACGTGGTGGAACGCTTTTTGCAAAAGAACGGTAATTACGTTACGGTTGCAGAGTCTGCAGAAACACATAAACACCTGGTGGCCCTCAAAGAGTCTCTGGTATCTGGTGATAAAGACCTCATCCTGAAACGTATTGATGAGATCAATGAGTTTACAAGACCCTTTGCCGAGCGCCTGATGGATCAGGCTATCAGCACAGCCATGAAGGGTAAGAGTATCGAATAATAGACAGTGTTAACGAAAACCAAATAATGAGAATCAAGATATTAGAGTCAAGAATCAAGAAAAAAGTGTTATGTTCTGAAAAAAGTAGATTCCTGGTTCTTGTCTTTTGTCTTTTGACTCTTACTTTAAATGGGGTTTATGCAAATGACCTTCATTATATCCATAAAGACACTACGCTAAAAAGCGTAACCACGCTGGATACCCTGCAATATGATTCGCTGATGAAACGCCTGGCCAATGGCGATCAAACCGGCAGATGGCCCGTGAAAAAAGCGCCATATCCTTTGCCTGGTGCTATTTTGCCCTTCAACCGCATTGTAGCTTATTATGGTAATATGTACTCCAAAAATATGGGTGTACTGGGCGAATACGCGCCCAAAGAGATGCTTGCCAAGCTCAAAGGCGAAGTTAAAGTATGGGAAAAAGCCGATACCCTTACACCGGTTGTACCCGCGCTGCATTATATCTGTGTAACTGCCCAGGCCGATGCCGGTCGTAATGGTTTGCATAACCTGCGGATGCCTTTTAGAGAGATCGACAAGGTGTTGGATATGGCCAAACAGATCAATGCTATTGTGTTTTTAGATATACAGGTAGGTTTCAGCACCATGCAGACCGAACTGCCCTTGCTGGAAAAATATATGAAAATGCCCAACGTACACCTGGGCATCGACCCGGAATTTTCTATGAAAGAGGGGAGTGTACCGGGTAAACGCATAGGTACTTTTGATGCCGATGATATTAACTACGTAACCGGCTATTTAAGTGGACTGGTAAAAAAGTACAATCTGCCACCCAAAATATTTGTAATCCACCGCTTTACCAAACGCATGGTAACCAATTATAAGGATATCAAATTGCGCAACGAGGTACAGGTAGTGATGGATATGGACGGCTGGGGCGGTCCCGATCTGAAAAAAGGTACCTATAAATATTTCATAGCCCAGGAACCTGTACAGTTTACCGGTTTTAAGCTATTTTATAAAAATGATATCAAGAATGCACCCCATCGCATGCTTACCCCCAAAGAGATTTTAAACCTGAAACCCGCACCTATTTACATACAATACCAGTAGGGTTTGCTATTCCACCGTTTTTGTCATTTCGAGCGAGGTACGAGGAGAAATCTTTTACTACTTGCATGTCGCTTGCAGAAGATCTCTCCTCGTACCTCGTTCGAGATGACATTTCTTTTTCGTTATATAATAGTATACTTTATAACATTTCTGGCGGAGGCGTTACCCCTTTTAAACGCAGATAAACCGTAGTTTGCCCGCGGTGGTGTGTCTGATGTTCAAAAGCTTTACCTAAAACAATAGCTTTTGGCAGATCTTTACCGCCAAATTTCATGCTTTCCTGTAGCTGGGCCGGAGTCATGCCCTGTATCGAGCTGATCACAAAATCGTAACTGTCCATTACTGCTTTGGTAGTAGCGGCTTTTGTTTGCTCAACAGTTTTTTCGGCTGATGTTTTTCCAAGAGGACTTGCTTTGCCACTTACCGAAGAGGCGAAAAAATAATTGGCATCTGTTAAATGCAGCATCTGGCCAGCAAACGATCTCATTTCTGGAGTTGGTTTAAAGCTGTAACCATCATCGGGCATGGCATCCAGGTAGGTTTTGGTGAAGTTTTTGGCGCGCTGCCATTCGGTAACTATTTGATCGGTAGTAACCTGGGCATGCACTGTTGCGCAGGCGAAAACAGTTACCATAAAGGTAAGCAGCAGGGTTAGTTTTTTCATGATTTGATAGTTTTAAGATTGGTTAACTTTGGTTGATACTAAGTTATTAAATTAACCTGTTGTGATTTAGATATTTATGAAAAAAAGATTTAGCGGTTAATGTCAAAACTCCCGCGAAATTACGATAGCGTATCTCGCGGGTTGCATGGTCAAAGTCCTCAGCAGCAAAGAGGTCACTATGATTTGTTTATGTGCAATTTAAAATGCAGTTTTATTGCATGCAATTTATTTATAGATGCTTATCCCCTATTGTGATCGTTGTATTTGCACAGCATGTCAACGCTCAGAACATGCGGGCACTGAATACCATGCTCAACAGGCAATGGCAGGGGCAACAAATGGGTATGATGATGGCGGCAGGGAGGTTTAATTACAATAACCCGGGTAACTTAAAGTATAATTTTATCGTCACCATGGCTGATAGTTCCAAAAAGGAAGTGAGCTCGAAAATCTATTCAGATACGGCCACCCATAAAACCTATCTGCTTTTTGTTGACAAAAGCGTCCCTAAGTCGGACCCAAACCGTAATAAAAAAATATATCCATCACAAACAGTAAGCATAGCGCGTGATGTGGCCGGGCCGGGGCCAGGCTTTAACCGGGCAGATTATGTAGCGCCACCGCCGCGGTTCTTTAACGGTATTGCCAAAGATAGTTGCTGGATGTTTAAAGTGATATCGGGACCAATAAATGCGTACTCTTGTTTAAGTGAAGAGGGAGATACCCAAATTTTTGACCCTTCTACTATTGTGGGTATACAGCTCAATAATGGGGCTATTGAAAAGTTTAACGAAGAGAATTTGAAAAATATGGTAGGGCAAGATATTGATGCCCTTGAAAATATTCAAAAGAAAAACTATTACAAAGCCATTAAAAAGTACAACCACAATGCAGCAAAGGCTGCAAAAAAATAGATCCCCGTTTCCGGGGATCTGAATTTTTTATAGTTTGTTGATGGCGTCTTGTTCTTTCAGCGCCTGGATGTTGTTCTTATCGCTGAAGGCGTCTGTCTGATTGGCAAAATCTTCCAGGATGCTGGCGATGTTGTCCAGGTTGTCGGCTACGCGCTGGTGCATGTCCGGAAGGTCCTTTTCCAGTCTTTTATCGCCCAGTTCTATGTTGTCTACTTCAATTTTAGCCAGCTTGGTGATAATAGCCTGCTGACTATTCTTCAGGTCTTCCAATTCATGGACAATTTTCTCCATCAGTCCAAACTTCTTTAACTTATCCATACTGTTGTGTTTTTTAATTTAAAGTATACCTCATTAACTCTAAAAAATAAAAATTGTTTAGAATTTGGATTAGTTATATGAAAAGCCTTGCACGGAGGGAGGAATTTTTTTGCGATCGATATGTCCCGCGTAAAAGATTTTTCGCTGTCGCTCAAGAGATAGTTTCTCCTCGCGCCACCTCACTTTCCGCCCGGGCTCGTTCGAAATGACAGCGTGGTTAGTAATTGGCTAATAATTATTTGTTAAATACGATTTTAACGTTGCATCAGCCGGGCTACGTATTTGCCAATGATATCAAACTCCAGGTTAACCACCGAACCTTCACGAACGTTATGCAGGTTGGTATGTTCAAAAGTGTAGGGGATAATAGCTACAGAAAAGCTGTTGGCTTTGGAATTGACCACGGTTAAGCTGATACCATTAACACAAATAGACCCTTTTTCGACAGTGACATTGCCGGTAGCGGCATCATACTCAAAAGTGTATTCCCAGCTGCCGTCAAGCTCTTTAAATGCGGTACAAACAGCGGTTTGGTCAACATGGCCCTGAACAATATGGCCATCGAGCCGGGCATTCATTTGCATGCAGCGTTCCAGGTTTACAGGTTCGCCCACTTTCAGGTGACCCAGGCTGGTTTTGTTCAGCGTTTCTTCAATAGCAGTAACCACATGCAGGCCATCGGCCAGCGCTACCACTGTTAAACAAACCCCATTATGCGCCACCGATTGGTCGATCTTTAATTCGTGCGAAATAGCCGATTCAATAGTGATATGTAAATTGCCCTGCTCTTGTTGCAGATCGGTCACTTTACCCAAAGTTTCTATAATTCCTGTAAACATATGCCCCTCAACCCCCTAAAGGGGGAGTTTTTGATGAACGTCAAAGCTAAAGAATATTATAGATGTTTTTTGTCAGGGAAGTTTGAAATTTAACGAAACGACTCAACCGGTTGTCGCTTCAAGAGATGGCGTTAATATACCACATGTCATTGCGAGGAGGAACGACGAAGCAATCTCTTAGCTATTCTTGACGATGAGAACGCGAGGAGATTATTAAATGTTGTTAATTGTTTTTTTAAGGTATTAATGAACTCCCTACGGTCGGTTGTCCGCGCTGCGCTCGCAATGACATGGTTTTGATTTGTCGAGATAAGTCGACTCTGTGACAATTTAACCTTCTTTTCTGCCTGTATACTCCACCTAAATTTCGTATCTTTGTATAGATACAAGCAGCCCGGTTGTCTTTTTATAAGAGAACCGGGCTGTTTGGTTAAGGAAAAACAAGGCCAAAAACTAGCTGTTTGGTGTGTATTAAATTGATTATCAATAATTTAATACTTTTTAAACCTTTTAAAACTCATCAAAATCGTGTTAAAATTTGTTAAAAAGTGTTAAAATGAGGGTTTTTAAATCAGCTTTGAGCTTTTTTTAAGCCGTTTTCGACCAAAAAAGTGTTAAAATAATAGGTTTAAAAAGTTTTACGAGCCATGGGCTATTTAAAACTGGTCGATACATCAACCCTTTTATTACGCAAATCCTTACCACCCTCAATTACTGATTTCAAGTTGGTGAGGTAAAATGTCCACCCGAGCTGGCATTGTACATATAGATTTTTTGCAGGGTCATTTTCCAGGGGGATGTTTTCCTGGGTAAGTTCAATGAGGGTGAGGCCGTATTTGTTCTGGATATCGATGGTTACAATGCTGCCGCCGGTAAAGGTAAATTTAAGCAGGTCGGAGCCATTGTTTTCCAGCACCTGTCCGTTCTCAACCGTATCGTCGTCAAAGCCGTGCCAGTACCAGGAATAGGTATCCTCTTTGCTGATAAATTCATCCTTTTCGCGCTGACGGCCAACTATGGTATAAAAATCAGCCTGGCGTAAAAACCAGCTTTCGAGCCCGGCAGGAGTAGCCCAGGCCTCATAAATATTGCGAACGTTGGTATTAAAATCTGCGGTTAGTTTAAAGGTTGTCCAGCGGTTGTCAGTCATATATAGTAGCATTGTTTGATATAAAAATAATCATAATACCTTACCCTTTTATTAACTTGCTTTTAAATATTAACCATGGCTAAACAAAGCGCCGGAATACTATTATACCGAAAAACTGAAGGCAAACTACAGGTTTTCCTGGTGCACCCCGGCGGGCCGTTCTTTAAAAATAAAGATGATGGCGGCTGGTCGATCCCCAAAGGTGAATTTTTGGATGACGAGGACCCGTTGAAAGCCGCCAAACGTGAATTTGAGGAAGAAACCGGGCAGGGCATCATCGGTAAATTCATCCACCTAAACCCGATCATCCAAAAGGGCGGGAAAAAAGTACATGCCTGGGCAGTAGAAGGTGATATAAACCATTTGAGTGTCAAAAGCAATCATTTTGAAATGGAATGGCCGCCACGCTCGGGCAGGCAACAATCATTCCCCGAGGTGGATAGGGCGGAATGGTTTGATGTAGATATAGCTAAAGTGAAGATCAACCAGGCACAGGTGGAGTTCATTGAAGAATTGGTTGAGAAGTTAGGATAATGAGACTTTGAGATTTTGAGACAAGCCCGATCATCAACAGTTTTTTATCTAAGGATCACATGGTCTCATCATCTCAAAGTCCCAAAGTCCTAAAGTTCCTTTGTAAAACTAATTTCACCTTTTGCCGTTCTGCTTTTACCTTTATGGGCAATTACATAACTTAGTAAAATGAAGTTTTTCAAATATCTACCTATAGCTTTTTTATTGATCTCGATTGTATCGTGCAAACCAAAACCAAAGTCGACCGATGTGCCTGTTGTTGGTTTTGTGGATGCATTTGAGGATGCCACCATATCGCAGGCCCGTACCGGTTTTACTGATGCTTTGAAAAAAGAGGGCTTTAGCGAGGCTAAAAAAACAGTGCAGATAGAGTACAGCAATGCCCAGGGCAATATCCCTACGCTAACCCAGATCGTTAATCATTTTGTTTCTGAAAATGTTGATCTGCTGGCTACCTGTACAACTCTTTCTACCGTTACGGCAATACAAAAAACCAAAACCATACCCATTTTTGCTATGGTATCGCCAGTGCCCGAGCGTATGAAAGTGCTTGATGCCAATGGCAAGGCCCCGGCTAATCTTTTTGGTGCATTGGAAGATCTGAACTATATCGATACTTCATTTGCCATCATCCCTAAATTACTGAAACCCAAAGGGACAAAGCTGGTGATCGGGATGATCTATAATCAATCGGAGCCGCAATCTACCGATGCGTTAAACCGCATCAAATCATTGGCCGAAAAACAGAATGTGACCATCATGGCGCTGCCTTTAAATTCTTCGGCAGATGCGCAACTGGTTACGCAATCCCTGCTAAATAGGAACATTGATGCTTTTTTCGCTAACCCGGATAATACCGTTTTTGCATCATTTGAGACCATTTTGAAAAGCTGTAACCAAAAGAATGTACCCATATTTACCAGTGAGGCTGGCCTGGTGCAACGCGGTGCTGTTGCTGCTTTTGGTGCAGATATTTACCAATGGGGCTACCAGGCAGGCGAACAGGCCGCGCAATTTTTAAAAACACACAAAACCGATGGACTGGGGCCGCAGATGGTGAAGATCAGGAAAAGGGTATATAATACTGCCGCTGCAAAAAAATATAACATTACAGTACCCTCAAATTTTGAGGCTGTTAAATAAATGGATTTTTATCTCACCACGGTAACACTGGGACTTTGCTATTCGGCTTTGGCGCTGGGTATTTATATCTCTATGAAGATATTTAATATCCCGGATATCACTACCGATGGTAGTTATACGCTGGGTGGCGCCGTTACGGCTGTTATGCTCACGCACCACCAATCGCCATATATTATTTTACCCGCGGTTATCATAGCCGGTGGTATAGCAGGGGCCTTAACAGGACTGATCCATACCAAGCTAAAAATAAACGCATTGCTGGCCGGTATCCTGGTCATGACGGCCTTGTATTCGGTAAATCTGACTGTTATGGGGCGTTCCAATATACCGCTCAGTAACCTGCCTTCCATATTCTCGTCGGTACAGGTGGTAACAGATCCTAATCAGAATACTTTTTGGATCCTGTTGGTATTTGTGGTACTGATCACTTTTTTGATAGGATACCTGCTCAAAACAGATTTTGGTATAGCTATGCGGGCAACCGGCAACAGTGAATCCATGATCAGGGCGCTGGGGGTTAATACCGACCGAATGAAGATCACCGGCCTGGCATTGGCCAACGCGCTTACAGCTTTAAGCGGTTATTTTTTTGTACAATCGCAGGATTTTGCCGATATCAATATGGGTATAGGCATCGTGATCGTGGGCCTGGGCTCGGTAATTATTGCCGAATCGCTGATCAATTGGTTGCGTATCACCAGTGTTTGGCTCAGTTTAATTCTGGTGCTGGGCGGAGCCGTGGTATTTCAGCTGGTTTTGGCGCTTACGCTGGCCATTGGCGTCGATCCGAATATGCTCAAAATAGTTACTGCCGTTTTTGTACTGCTGATAGTTAGTTTACCCCGTTTATCATCACTCCGATCATCATGATAGCGATAAACAACGTACATAAAACTTTTAATAAGGGTAAGGCCAACCAGGTTAACGCGGTTAACGGCATCACCCTGGATATTACGGAGGGGGAATTCCTGGTGATCGTGGGCTCTAACGGCTCGGGTAAAACCACCCTGCTTAACCTGGTAGCAGGGAGCGTATTCCCGGATACAGGGAGTATCAGTATAGACGAAAATAACGTCAGCAAACTACCCGATTATCGCCGTAGTCAATGGATAGCCCGTGTTTTTCAAAATCCTGTGAGTGGTACAGCATCTGACCTGAGTATTCTGGATAATTTCAGGCTGGCTGCCATACGTACTAAAGCCAAGGGTTTATCTATCGGTGTTAATGATAAATTCAAGCAGCAGGTTAAAGAAAAGATAGCTACGCTGGGCATGGGGCTGGAAAATAAAGTAGAGCAATCCATGGGGACGCTTTCGGGTGGGCAAAGACAGGCTTTAACCCTGTTAATGAGCGTAATGGATAGCTGTAATGTATTGTTGCTGGATGAGCCTACCGCTGCGCTTGATCCACGATCGGCAGAGGTGGTGATGCGTACGGCTGATAAACTGATCACTGATTTTAAACTGACTGCCATATTGATTACCCATAACCTCAAGGATGCCTATAATTACGGCACACGGATCATCCAAATGAGTGAGGGGCTGGTGTTGAGGGATCTGAACAACAAACAAAAGTCAGATTTAAAGCAAAATGACCTTTTTGATTGGTTTGCCTAAAAAATGGCAAAGTAATTGTATGGTGTTGTGCATTATGAAGACTAACAATTTTGAATCCATACTCGATGCTTACCAGTTAGTAAGCGGCGCCAAGATAAAAGGAAAAAAACAAGACGAAATATTTGAATTGGGCATATACGATGCTTTAAAAAGAGGCTACACTCTGTATCCTTTGGAGCATGGCGTAAAATATGATGATTTCAGCGTGATCGTATCAGAAAAAGAATTGAAGAATAACTTTTTGATCGAAGGCGCTAAAGCTGCGATTGCTGCTTAAAATATTGAATAATTGGAGACTCATGTGATGTGTCTCTACGTTTCTTATTTTTTATGTAGAGACGCATCACATGAGTCTCATATCCCGCATTTGCCCGCCATTTTGCAATTTCGATCAATAAGTGTAATTTTGTAAAAAAATAGATGATGCTGTTTAATAATTCATTCTGCTTTAAAAATATGATGTGCCCCATGGTGGCCAGGCAGAAGGGTTGTGCATCAATGATACTCTTCTCCAGTCCGTTTTAGAAAACGCTATTACCACGGACAGAATTTATTACATCATTATTTATTCAATTTATGCTTGCTGCAAGTGAGCTTTTGCAATTTTAAAATTTATGAACACTTATTATACTATCGAAGAAAAGTATCTGCAGGCTATCGATAAAATATCATATGGGAAAACACCCAAAGCCCTTAAATTACTGAACGAGATAATTAGCAACGACCCATTATACGCACGCGCCCATCACCAATTGGGGATGATATATTATTACGAGATTAAGGATTACCAAACTGCAGGCTATCATTTCAAAACCTGTATGGAGTTGGAACCATCCTTCCCGGATAACTATAGCCATTACCTTGATCTGTTGGTTTTTCTGAACATGGAAAAACTGGTTAACGCCATATCAACCAAAGCCTTAAACACTCAGGGTGTTGACGCTGCCGGTATATATGACCTGCTTGGCCTGTTCCATGAAAAGAACAAGCAATGGACAAAAGCGCTGGATGCTTATCAGAAAGCCTTCATGGAGGTAACCGAAAATAACGAAAAGGTAGATATTGAATTGAGCCTGAAACGGGTAAAGTCAAAAATGAAACAAACTTTGGCTTATACATATCAGATAACGGACTAAACCCCTCCCAATAAAATAAAGGCGTCATTGCGAGGCACGAAGCAATCCCTAACTATACAGAGCGGCTCTGCTAATCGGGGATTGCCACGCTATCGCTCGCAATAATGAACTTTCTATTAAACAACAAAAGCGGGGCATGCCCCGCTTTTGTTGTTTAAGCCTTTAGCTCTTTTTATTAGTCGCCCTTACGGCCTTTACCTGGGCAGCGGTAATGGCAGAGGCCTTATTACCGAAGCTGTTACGCACAAAGGTAAGCACATCGGCAATTTCCTGGTCTTTCAGAAAATCATGTGATGCCATACTGTTGGAGTAAGTTTCGCCATTGATCTCTACATCTTCGTTAAAACCGTTCAGCACAATTTTGATGAGTTTGGTTTTATCGCCCAAAACATAGGTTGTTTTAACCAGCGGTGGATTCATGTGGGGCACACCCAAAGCATCAGCCTGGTGGCAGGATACGCAATATTGGGCAAATACCTTCTGACCGGCTGCAATCGACGCTTTCAAACCAACTGTTGTATGCTTTACAGGAGCTTTGGCCTTATGCCTGGTTTGGGCTTGTAAACCGGTTACGGTAAACAATACTGATGCGAATATGATTATTGGGGCTTTTTTAAAGTCCATTATTTTTTATAAGTTATTTTGTAAATAGTTCCCTGGTTATCGTCTGTTACATAAAGTGAGCCATCCGGGCCTTGTGCTAATCCGCATGGGCGGTGCTCTGCACGACCAGAAGCTGTTTGCGCCGCGGTACCTGCAAAGCCATCGGCAAATACTTCCCACTCGCCGCTTGGTTTGCCATCTTTAAACGGCTGAAATACCACGAAGTAACCGGCCTGTGGTTCAGGGGCACGGTTCCAGGAGCCGTGGAAAGCGATGAAAGCGCCGTTCTTATATTTTTCCGGGAATTGGTTACCGGTATAAAATAACAAGCCGTTAGGGGCAAGGTGGCCCGGGAAAGCAGCAACAGGATCAATCGCATCCTGGCCGCCTTCTTTTTTGCCATCGCCGCCATATTCGGGCATTAAGATCTTTTTATGTTGTTCCTGATCGTAATACATATAAGGCCAGCCTGCGTTATCACCTTTTTTAAGGGCATACATACATTCGGCTGGTAAAACAGCGGATTGTTTGGTGGTAAACATATCCGGGAAAAGATCGTGTAACTGATCGCGGCCGTGTTGCATAACAAATAGTTGGTTGTTTTGCTGGTTCCAGTCGAAACCTACCACATTGCGAAGACCTGTAGCGTAACGTACGCCGTCGCCATAGTGTTGGTTAAGCTTATCAGCTTTAAACTGCCATATACCGCCTGCAGAGTCTAAAATAGGGCAGCCTTTTTGGCCCGGTGAGCCTTTTTTGCGATCTTCTACCTGGCAGGCATTGGAGTAAGCGCCGATGTTCACGTACAGATTGCCATCGTTATCCAACGTAATGGCCTTAGCTTCATGTTCACGGCGACTTAGCAAACCGGTAACTATTTTCTCGGGCTGATCCGGGCTAATCACCTCGTTTTGGGCGTTCAGTTTATAACGGAAAACCTCCTCGTCAGATGAAGCATACAGATAACCATTTTTAACATATACACCGGTGCCGCCAAAGGTACCAAAGCCTGTTTTTACAGTTGCTTTATCTCCTTCCTGGTGTAGGAACAAGATGCCCTTGCCGTTTTTAGCGCGATTAAGTTTAACATAAATATCACCCTGTGGGGTTACAGCTATCTCTCGTGTACCGCCCAGTTTGTCGGCAATAACAGCCGCGTTAAAACCTGCGGGAAGCTTTAATCCGGCTCCACCATCGGCAGTTGGGGTAGTAGTGTTAAGGGAATCTTTGCCGTTATTAGCAGGCCCGCCGCTTTTACAGGCATTAAATAATATGAACGCCGCTATTGCCGCAACAGGCAGCAATGCCGAAAGTAATTTTCTGTTCTTCATGGCAGTTGATTAATGGTTATCAAATTAAATAAATATACAGGGAATACCCAAATCTGTTTTGTAGTAATGCTATGACAGAATTGCCTTTATTTCAGCACTATCCATTAATAAAAATACCGGGTTTTAGCTGCTTTTATGGAGATGATTATATCGGGAGAATTTAATTTCGGTAAATATTTATAAATAAAAATTAAATTCTGATTTATAGCTGTTTGGTGATGAGACTGAAATATCGGTTAAACCATTGCTATTGCTTATCGTCCTAACTGTATAAAATTTAACAAACATGAAAAAGTTAATCATATTATCAGCAATAGCAACAAGCGGATTATTTTATGCCAAAACCGCAGATGCACAAATATCTATCCACCTGGGTTTTAATATACCGGTGCGCCACGTTTATGCACCGGCGCCACAGCCCGTTGTTGTGCAGGAAACCCCTGTTTATGACGATGATAATGTACCTGCCGACTACGATGGTGATGATTACTACTATCTGCCCGAAGTTGAAGCTTATTATTCTGTACCAAGGCATTGCTACTATTATAACGATGGTAATTCATGGGTAACCGCAGCTTATTTACCAGGCGCATACCGTAACTATAACTGGCGTAGTGCTGTAAGATACGAAGTGCGCTCTCCAAGACCTTATATGCACCATGATCTTTACAGGTCAAGATGGGGTGGTTACGCCGGCGGTCGCGGCAATTGGGGGCATCGTTTTGACAACAGATATAACGGTGGTTACGCTTACTCAAGTCGTGACAACCGCGGATGGGGCAGAGGCGACTACGGTCGTGGTAACTGGGGGGGTAATCAAAACCAGAACGACAACCGTGGATGGAACAGAGGTAACCAGAACCGTGGTAACTGGGGTGGCCAACGTTCAGATAATCGTAACAACGATAACCGGGGACGTGACAATGGCCAGCGCTACGCCGAAAACAGAGGTTATGCCACTCGCCAATAAAATGACCAGTTTATAGATTAATATCCCGATATATATTTTAATAAAAGAATTACCTGTAATGGGTGATTCTTTTTGTTTTGGGTTTAGCCGAATAAAAGAACTGCCTAAAATAACTCGATTTAGCATTTATTTATGCCTATAGTTAAGTTATCACACCAAAGGCTCTTTTGTGTTATTATTTATGTTATATATTTGGATAAACAACACTAAAAAATTTGAAGAAGAAATTATCTATCGTTGATATTGCCAACAGCCTGAACATATCTAAAACTACTGTATCCTTTATTTTGAATGGCAGGGCACGCGAAAAACGGATAAGCGAAGAACTGGTTGAACGTGTTTTAAAATATGTAAAAGAAGTTGGCTATAAACCAAATTCACTGGCAAAAAGCCTGCGTACGGGTAAATCAAACATTATAGGTTTATTAGTACAGGATATATCCAATAATTTTTTTGCCACCATAGCCCGGCAAATTGAAGACCGCGCTTACAAAAACGGGTATAAAATTATTTATAGCAGTACCGATAATGACACCCAAAAAACCCAGGAGCTGATAGCTATGTTTCGCGACAGGCATGTGGACGGATATATCATCGTTCCGCCAGAGGGTATTGAAGAGGATATCAGCGCCCTAATCAAAGATGGCCTGCCTGTGGTATTGTTTGACAGGTATATGCCTGGAGTTGAGACGGATTATGTAGTGGTTGATAATTTGTTCAGCACCTACAATGCAACACGGTATCTTATTGATAAGGGGTATAAAAATATCGCTTTTATCAGCTTTAATAATCAGCAAACACAGATGGCCGACAGGCTTAGCGGCTATAAAAAAGCCATCACCGAAAGCAAGCTTAAAACCAATATTAAGGAGGTCGATTTTTACCAGGATGAAAAACTGATGACTGATCCGATCCAAGCTTTTCTGAATGAACATCCTGAAACGGATGCAATACTGTTCGGCAATAATCGTTTGGGAACCTGCGGACTTAAAGTGCTCCGGAAACTGGGCAAAAGGATACCGGAAGATATTGCCCTGATATGTTTTGACGATTATGAGGTTTTTGAACTCTGCAACCCTCCGGTAACGGCAATAGCACAGCCCATTGATGCTATTGCTGATAAGGTGATCACACTATTGCTTAACAGGCTCAATACTTCTGTGGAGAATGGTGTAAAACAACAGGTGATATTAAGCACTGACCTGAGGATCAGAAAATCTACAAAATAAAATACGCTGCCAACAGTTTAAGTAAGGTGCTATTTAATTATTGATGATGAAAAAGGTTTTGCTGTTTTTATTATTCCTTAGCGCTGGTTTGGGTGCTTATGCGCAAGGTGTTACCTTACAGTTGGGCAATCCGGTATCAGAAAAGTTTTCGGTTGAAAGATTACAGCGTATTGATCATCTGATTGAGGATAATATCGACTCTGGTTATATCAACGGAGCTGTCGGCCTCATCGCCCGAAATGGTAAAATAGTGTACAATAAATCATTCGGTATTGCTGATGTGGAGCAAAAAAAGCTGATGAATAATGATAATATATTCCGCATAGCTTCGCAAACCAAAGCTATTACCAGTGTTGCGGTGATGATGCTATTTGAGGAAGGAAAGTTTTTGCTGGATGAGCCTATCTCAAAATATCTACCTGCATTCGCGCACCCTAAGGTGATCGATCTGTATAATGATAAAGATACCACTTACACCACTGTACCCGCTAAACGGGAAATAACTATCCGCGATCTGCTTACCCATACATCAGGCATCGAATACGCGCAAATAGGTTCACCCCGGATGAATGCTATTTATGCAAAATCGGGAATACCTGGTGGCTTTGTAGCCGGTAAACTTCGTGTGGCGGATGCTATGGATAAATTAGGAAAACTACCACTAACCCATCAACCAGGTGAGCACTGGACCTATGGTTTAAACATAGATGTGTTGGGTTACCTGGTTGAAAAAGTTTCAGGCAAAACCTTAGATCAGTTTTTTAAAGAGCGCATATTTGATCCATTGGGGATGAAAGATACCTATTTTTATATACCAGTGACTAAGCAAAATCGCTTGGTAGCGGTTTATACACCCGATAAACAACAGCATTTGGTAAGATGGAGCGCTTCTACACTTTCTGGGGTAGATTTCGATTACCCTAAAGTGGCAGGGACATATTTTTCAGGCGGAGCCGGTTTAAGTTCTACCATTAAGGATTATGCCATTTTCTTACAAATGATGCTGAATGGGGGCCTCTATAACGGTCAGCGCCTACTGGCCAGGCACACGGTTGAAATGATGACCGAAAATCAAATAGGCGATCTGTATATTAACCCGGATAAAGACAAATTTGGTCTGGGTTTTGGTATTACCACTCCGGCAAGCTCAGCTAAATTAGGTATAAGCCCTGGCTCATTTGCATGGGGCGGTTTTTATGGCACCTTGTATTGGGTAGATCCAAAGGAGCACCTGGTTTGTTTGCTTTTTATACAGAACTGGCCATTACCGCATAATGCCATACAGGATAAATTCCGTGCCCTGGTTTACCAGGCCTTGGCAGATTGATTCTTCATGTTTCCATGCCACATATCAGGTAAAATCCACACTCAAATAACGTGTAATTACGGTAATATATGCCTCTGTCTTTGTTTAGTTTTATGAATGTAAATGATTGATGTGCAAACCGTAAACTAACTCTATAGATTTTAAAAATATATTTATATGGAAGAAGGGCCTTGCTACCGGAACCAGATATCGAACGTTGAAAAAGTTATCGCTGGGATTTTATTATCCCTGCTTACCCTGTTAGCGCTTGTTACGATTATTGCTTTTTGGCCCGATAAACTGCCTTCAAGTGGTAGTACCGCGAGGTATGACTATCGTTTATTTAACGTAACCTTGTTGGATAGCGCCTGTATTAACTATGGCAAGCCTTCGATACACCCCATAAGCAATACTGTGGCTGCTTATAGTGACACCGCCAAAAAAGTTGTAGAAGCAGGTAAAACGCCGAATGTTGCTGCTCTGGTGCATTGTACAACGCCCGTTAATATCAGGGACACTATTCAGTTTAACACATTGATGTTGCTTTTAGTAGCTGTGTCCGGTTTTTTAGGAAATATGGTACATATATCTACCTCGTTTACCACATTTATAGGCGCCGGGCAGTTTAAGCGTAGTTGGTTATTATGGTATTGCGTTAAGCCTTTCACTGCGGCGGCTTTAGCGGTGATTGTTTATTTTGCCTTTAGGGCCGGTTTTTTAAACTCGAACGATCCCGGTAATACGTTGAATATCTATGGTATTATGACCATATCAGCTTTGGCGGGGCTTTTTACAGATATTGCAACCCAAAAGCTTAAAGAAATATTTGAAGTGATATTTCGGCCAAAGGAAGCCAGGCCAGATAGTTTAAAAGATGATAAGGTAACCTTTGTAGATACGAATCCCGAAAAATTAAATACTACTCAATGCAATGACATAGTAATTGCCGGCGAAAACCTCGACAAGAAAAAATGGATCATTAAAATTAACGGAGCCAAAATTGCCGATGAGGTAATTGTGACAACCCCTAAATTGATACATTTTACTTACTCCCTGAGCGAAACCGACAGATCAAAAGGACATGTTATACTCACTGTTGCCAGCGGCCTTGATACGCCGGAATACACTTATAAATGGGATCTCACAGCGGTAACCTAAATCTATTACAGAACGCCCTTTAAAACGTCCCAAACATTATTGGCCACTATTTTGGCTCCTTGTGCTGTAGGGTGAATCCCATCGGCCTGGTTCAATGCGGATATGCCAGCTACACCCTGTAAAAGGAACGGTACCAACTGAGCATGGTTTTTAGCTGTCAGATCAGGATAAACGGCCTTGAATTTATTGGCATAATCGGCACCCATATTGGGAGGAACCTGCATACCTAATAGTACGATCTTTACTTCGGGATATTTAGCTTTCACCTTATCAATAATGCTTTGCAGGTTTTTACTAGTCTCACTTACCGGGATACCGCGCAGTCCATCATTAGCGCCAAGCTCCAGTATAAAAATATCTACTTTCTGTTTCAACAGCCAGCTTAAACGGGCATTACCGCCCGCGGTGGTTTCGCCGCTTAAACCAGCGTTAACCACTTTGTATGGTAGTTTCAGGGAGTCTATCTTATCTTTGATCACACCCGGGAAAGCCTCCGACGGGTCATCCAACCCATAACCGGCGGTCAAACTATCGCCAAAAAACAATACGGTTTTTGACGTGGCTGCATCCGGTTGGGCTGCTGTGCTGCTTTTAGCTCCCTCATCAGTTGAGGGTTTTTTATTTTGATCGCACGCCGCGAAAATAAGCGTGGTCAGTAACAGGAACGTTAATTTGAATTTGTGCATGGTATTAAGCGTTATTGCGTAATATTTCAAGTGGCGGCTTATTTAAAACGCCCCTGCTATTTAACAAACCAATGATAACGGTTAGTATGGATATAACGAAAACTAATATCAACGCCGGCAGATAATTAACTGTATAGGGTATCTCAAAACTGTATTTGGCCAGTAACCAACTGCCGCCAAAAGCGATCACTATACCGGTAAGGGCTGATAAAGAGCCCAGGAACAGGTATTCCAACGCGGTAATGGCAAAAATTTGTTTGCGGCTTGCACCTAAGGTGCGTAGCAATACACTTTCCTGTATACGCTGATATTTACTGATGCGTACCGATGCCACCAATACTACCACACCGGTTATGATACTGAAGGCGCTCATAAAGCGGATCACATAGCTTATTTTATTCAGCAACTCATCCAATACGCTTAAAACCAGGCCCAGGTCGATAATAGAGACATTTGGAAAGCTATGCACAATGGCCCTTTGAAAAGTAGCTGATACTTTAGTTGATGGCACATGGGTAAGCAACACCTGGAACTGCGGGGCGTCTTCCAGAACACCTGTCGGGAAAACCACCTGGAAATTGGTCTGCACTTTACCCCAGTTTACTTTACGTACGCTGGCCACGTAGGCGGGCATTTCTACCCCCTGAACGTTAAAAACTATTTTGTCGCCAATTTTAAGGTTTGCCCGATGGTACAGGTTTTCTTCTACAGAAACGGGTATATCTTTTCCAGGCTCTGCTTTGCCAATCCAGGTACCGTCTGTCAGTTTTTCTGATCCAGAAAGGGAGTCGCGGAAAGTAACCCGGTATTCATAAGCAAATACACCGTGCGGAATTTTTATGGTTGAATCCTTTTGCAGATCGGCAGCGGTTTTACCATTGATCTGCTCTATCCGCAGGGTTACAATAGGCACCTGTTGTAATACAGGCAAACCTTGCTGACGGGTTAAGCGGGCAACGGAATCCTTCTGGCTGTTTTGTATATCAAACAAGATCATGTTTGATTGGTTGCCGCCGCTCGATAAGGTAACCTGACCGATGAGCAAATTTTGAATCAAGAACAGTATACAAATGAACATCGTACTTAAACCTATGGACACCATAAGGATAAGCGTTTGGTTATTGGGCCGGTATAAATTGGCAAAGCCTTGTCGCCATAAATAACTCCACGAGCTGTTGATCAGTAATTTAGTAAGGCGCATCAGCAACCATGCTACTGCTGATAGTATGATAAAAGCTCCCAATATACCCAGCGTAAAGAACAGACTCCCCAACCAGCTATCTAATTGCAAATAGGTAAAAGCGATGATAAACAGCATAATGAGCGCATATACCAACCAGCGGAGCGGATCACGGGATAATACGGCATCATCAAATGATAGTCTGAGGGTATTTAATGGTGATACATTACGCACAGATATCAGCGGGAGTAAAGCAAAAAGCAGGGAAATGATCACCCCTAATAAAATACCCTGACCAATGGCCATCCAGGAAATTTGAACGGATATGGTGAATGGTATAAAATCTTTAAATATCACCGGTAATAAATGCTGTATTGCGGTACCCAATGCAGCCCCTATAACAGAGCCGATGAGCCCGATACCAACAATCTGGATCAGGTAGATCAGAAAAGCTTCAGACGCCTTTACACCCAGGCAGCGCATTATGGCAATAGATGCTATCTTTTCGCGCACATAGATATGAACCGCGCTGGCCACACCTACACAACCCAATAGCAAAGCAACAAAACCCACTAAGGATAAAAAACGACTCAGATCGCCAAAGTTACGACCGGTATTTTCTTTTCGGCCTTCAATGGTTTCGTACCGCATGCCTGCTTTATCCAACATAGGATCAAGCTTTTTGGTAAGTTTATCCAGGTTTACCGGTCTGGTGAATTTATAGTAAAAGCTGTAGTTTACCCGGCTGCCAATTTTTACCAGCCCGGTTTGCTCCAGGTATTGCATGGGGATATAAACCACCGGTGCTATTCCCGCAACAGCACCGGCCTGTCCGGGGGCGCGGTTTAAAATGCCGGTAATTAAAAACTGACTATTGCCGATCTTGATAGAATCGCCCACATGCGCGTTGAATTGCAGCATCAGGGTTTTATCAACCACAGCCATTTGGCCTTTTCTGAAGGATGTGCCAGCTTGTTCGGGTGTGGTTTCAATAGCGCCATAATAAGGGAAATTGCCCTGTAGTGCCCGTACCTGTACTAGTCTTGTGCCTTTACTTTTGGGGAAATAGGCCATCGAGGCAAAGCTGCGTTCCTGCGAGCGGTCATCGCCTAATGAATCCAATAGTTTTTTCAGTTTTGAGTCGACCGGTTTATTGCCTGATACAGAAAGATCAGCGCCGATCAGGGTAGCTGCCTGTCCGTTGATGTCGTTTTGGACATTGTATTTAAACGCGTAGATGGCTACTAATGCGGCTATCCCAAATACAATGGCAGATATGAAAAGAAATAATCTCGACCGGTTTTTACGGCTATCGCGCCAGGCCATATTAAACAGCCAGGGGATATTCATTTTTCTTTGATAGTTAACGGGATTGGTCTCCATAAACTTATCCGTTAATTGTTTTTTCATCAGCTATCAGCTGACCACCTTTTATCCTGATGATGCGCTGTGTTTTAGCGGCCAACTCCAGGTCATGGGTTACCAGGATAAGTGTAGTGCCGGCCTCTTTATTCAAATCAAAAAGGAGTTTTACCACCTTTTCGCTGGTTTCGGCATCCAGGTTGCCGGTAGGTTCATCGGCAAATAATATTTTGGGCGAATTGGAAAAGGCGCGTGCCAGCGAAACCCGTTGTTGCTCACCACCCGACAATTGAGAAGGGTAGTGGTGCCCGCGATCGGCCAGCCCCACTTTATCCAGCAAATCCAAGGCCCTTGCCCGGATATTTTTTTCGTTACGAAGCTCCAAAGGAACCATTACGTTCTCCAAAGCGGTCAACGTAGGCAGCAGCTGAAAATTCTGAAATATAAAACCTACATATTGGTTACGTACCTGCGCGCGCTGGTCTTCTGTTAAGTTCCCCAGGTTAATGCCATTTAGTTCCACTGCTCCCGCACTGGAGCGGTCAAGCCCCGCACATAATCCCAATAAGGTAGTTTTGCCACTGCCCGAAGGGCCCACAATAGCATTGGTAGAGCCGGCAGCAATGCTGAAATTTATATCATGTAGCACGTTGAGCGTACGCCCCGCGCTTTGGTAGGTTTTGCCCAGATCTGAAATATTGAGTATAGTTTCCAAACGGTGTGTTTTTTATGGTATAGATGCACCTGGCTGTAATTTGTTACCCGGCCAGTTTGCATAAATATCCATGAATTATGCCATTAGGGGCTTAAACGCAGATAGGTTTTTATTAAATGACTTTAAAAATACAATTACAACTTAGCTTTCAGCCGTTCTTTTACATCCTGCTGCCATTCGTGTTGTAAAATGCTCAGGAGAATAGAATCGCGCCGGGTTCCGTCAGGAAGGGGCATGTGGCTACGGATAATACCCTCTACCGTGCAGCCTATACTTTTCATAGCCGCGATGCTGCGCTCATTCCGGGCATCGGCACGAAAGCCTACCCGTTTCAGGTCCAATTCTTCAAAGGCCAGTTGCAGTAGTAAAAATTTGCAGTGTTTGTTGAGACCGGTACCCCTGAATTTTTCGCCATACCAGGTATAACCTACTTCCAATGCCTGGTTGGCCGATTGTATATCATAAAAGCGGGTACTGCCTGCATATTCGCCTGCTTTTTTATCGTAAATAATAAAAGGGTATTCCTTACCCTCAAGCCTGGCTTTAAGGGCCTGATCAATATAATTACGCATGCCATCAGCGCCTTTGGCACTCACCTGTGAATAACTCCAGGTGTTGGGCTCATATAGGGCAAAAGGCAGCAGGTTTTGATAGTCGTCGATAGTTAAGGGTCTGATCAATACCCATTCGTCTTCTAAAATATAATCGGTTTCGGATGAGAGTTTTGAACTCATGATAGTGGTTTACTTTTTAAGTTTTCAGGCTTTATCAGCCATGGCGTGCTCGTACATCTGCATAAATGGCTTGTTCTTTAGTTCAATAGCAAGTGCAGAATTGCGTTGCTCGCAATATTTTAACATTTCATAACAATCAACCAAAACATCATCGCTCAGGTCTTTAAAGGTCATTTCGATTACCTTGGCCGATATTTTATAATATTCATCAAGGGCAGCCGTCCCTTTGGGAGTTATTTTGATGAGCTTAGCACGCTTATCATCGGGCGAGGTACGCTCCGTTATCTTTTTTTCGCGGATAAGCCTGTTGATGATCTCCATACCGGTAGTGGTTTCGGCAAACATCTGGTTGATCAGATCGCTCTTTTTTACTTCGCCCATGTGCACAAGCGTATTCAGATAATAAAAGCTTTCCGCAGGGGGCATCTCGATATGGTTAACTGCCGATCGGAAGTAAAGAGAGTAGGCGCTCAAAATACGGCCTACTGTTTTGAGCAGACTGACACCATTCATGATACGTTCGCTTTTTTTACCCGGATGTTTGGGTTTGGGTCGTTGTTTTTGAAGGTAATATCGACAAAAAGCTTCAACGGATTGCTCATTGCTAACCTCTTCAAATGCAGTCCATTCCTCTACCAGTTGTACAATAGGTTTCATGTTATTACTATTTAGTTGTAAAATTATGAAATTATATCTAAAAAGTTTTAATTATTACCAAATAGGAATATATTTGCATTAATATTTCTGTTTAGTAGTAATTTGGTGCGATTGTAAATTATTTGTCCGCCAGCAAAATGTTTTACTTTCATAATCGTCATCATACATATAATGGTGTATTTTTACTAAGCCGTTAACCTTATACTTTGAAACATCTGTAGATGTATATCTGAAAAAGACATGAAAACTGATACTCAAAAACCCGATAAAAAACCACCTGGTGTTTTTAGCTTGCTAAAGCCGTACATGGGCCTCGTTTCTCTGCTTTTGTTGTTTGCATTAATCAGCAATGGCGTGAATCTTTGGTTGCCCAAGATAATAGCCAGCGGAATAGACGATTATACTAAACAGCACTTTGTGTTTAGCGATATCATTAAAAAATTCTCATTAGCTGTACTGGTCATTTTTATTTTTAGTTATCTGCAAACCATTATTCAAACCTATGCTTCGGAACGTGTAGCCCGCGATCTGCGGCAAAAACTGGCCGATAAGATATCCAGGCAAAGTCATGCTTTTATTGAAAAAGCCAATCCGTCCAAGCTGCTTACCAATCTAACGGCTGATGTTGATTCCATAAAGCTGTTTGTATCGCAGGCATTGGTATCTATCGTGTCCTCCTTGTTCATCATTATTGGTGCAAGCATATTACTGTTTACGATTAACTGGAAGCTTGCCCTGGCGGTGATTGCCATTATCCCGATCATCGGCGGTACATTTTTTTATGTGTTAAAGAACGTACGCGCGTTGTTTATAAAAAGCAGGGGGGTAATTGACCAACTGAACAAGGTAATCAACGAAAGTATCCTGGGCGCAGCGCTTATTCGTGTGATCAATTCGCAGCAGCTGGAGTATAATAAGTTTTTAGAGGCCAATACCGAGGCTAAACAATATGGCTTAAAAATACTGGGCTTTTTTGCCGGACTGATACCTATCGTAACCTTTACAGCCAACCTGGCAGCCTTGACCATTTTAATGATGGGTGGCCATTTTGTGATCAACGGCAGCATGACCCTGGGTAGTTTTGCCGCCTTTAATAGCTATCTGTCATTACTCATATTTCCGATATTTATATTAGGCTTTATGAGTAACCTGATCGCGCAGGCCTCGGCATCATTTACCCGTATCAGTGTGGTGCTGGATGCACCGGATATGGTTGATGCCGGAACTTTAAAAGAAACACTGCGCGGTGAAGTGGAACTTAAGGATGTGTCATTAGTGTATGGTCAAAAACCGGCGCTTAAAAATGTATCGTTTTCGGTAGCGGCAGGATCAAAAATTGCTATCATCGGGCCTACAGCTGCCGGTAAAACGCAGCTGCTTTATTTGCTCACTAATCTCATCAACCCAACATCCGGTTATGTGCATTATGACGGGCGCAGCATTGAGAGTTATAACAGCGAATCGTTCCATAGTCAGGTGGGTTTTGTTTTTCAGGATAGTATCATTTTTAATATGAGCATCCGCGAAAACATTGCTTTTAGTGATACGGTTACGGATGAATCATTGGAAAAAGCCATTGAAACAGCCGAATTGAGGGACTTTATCGATAACCTGCCAGAGAAGCTGAATACCATTGTTTCTGAACGTGGATCGAGTCTTTCTGGCGGACAAAAACAACGAATCATGCTGGCCAGGGCTTTGGCCGTTAACCCAAAAGTTTTATTGCTGGATGATTTTACAGCTAGGGTTGATACCAATACCGAGAAAAAGATATTAAGCAATATCCAGAAAAATTACCCCGGATTAACCCTGATATCGGTTACCCAGAAAATAGCATCGGTTGAGCATTATGACCAGATCCTCCTGCTTACCCAAGGCGAAATAGTAGCCCGTGGCGTGCATGATGAGCTGATGCAAACCAGTCCGGATTACGTACAGATATTTAACTCGCAGCAAAGTACCAGTAATTACGAACATGGCGCTGCTCATTAAAAATAGATGTGCAGATTTCAGATGTGCGGATTCTGTTAATTCTAAAATTCTAAAAATTCGAGTTTAGACAAAAATCACTAAATCACTAATTCACTAATTATATATGAATTACGATCTGAATAAGCTTAGCCAGGCACAGCAAAAGACCTCAACCCTTGCAGGACTTAAAAAGCTGTTGCAGCTAATTGCGCACGAAAAGAAGATACTTTTACTTGCCCTGTTGGCTATATTAACCAACTCCTCGCTCAATTTATTGGGGCCTCTTGTTATTGGGCACACCATTGATACCTATGTGCAGCATAAGGATTATAGCGGGGTTATTCATAACGCCACTATATTGTTATGTATGTATTTGCTGGCTTTGTTTACCAGCTATAGTCAAACCAAGCTGATGGGTAGTGTAAGTCAGCGTATGTTGTTTACCCTGCGTAACTCTATATTTAATAAGTTACAGCAGCTGCCGGTAGGTTTTTTTAACCAGAATAAGGCGGGCGACCTGATATCGAGGGTAAACAATGATACCGACAAGCTGAACCAGTTTTTTTCTCAATCGCTGATGCAGTTTATCGGGAACATCTCTATCATGGTAGGCGCAGGTGTGTTTTTGTTACTGATTAAGTTTGAATTGGGTGTTGCCACGCTTGCCCCGGCTGTACTTATTTTGGTGTTGACACTGGTTTTATCACCCTGGATAAAACGCAAAAATGCACAGAACCTGAAAAGCGTAGGAGGGATGAGTTCGGAGATACAGGAAAGCCTGCATAATTTTAAGGTGATCATCGCTTTTAACCGCCGCGATTATTTCCGGAAACGTTTTGAAACCGCCAATCGTGATAATTACAAAACCGCGATTGGCTCAGGATTGGCAAACAACGTTTTTATACCTGTTTATGGTTTGTTTGCCAGTATAGCACAACTGATCGTGCTGGCCTTTGGTATTTATTTGATCACCATCGGACAGTTTAGTATTGGTTTGCTGGTGAGTTATTTATCATACTCCACCAACTTTTATAACCCTTTGAGGCAATTAGCCGCGTTATGGACAAACTTTCAACTGGCTATGGCGGGCTGGGACAGGATATCACAAATACTGTCTCTCGAAACCGATCTGCCTGTTATGGAAAATGGGATATCTGAACAAAATGCCGCCCTGCTGGAATTCAGGAACGTACACTTTGGTTATAACGATGATCAGGAAATACTGCACAATATCAGCTTTAAGCTGGAGCAGGGTAAAACCTACGCCCTGGTTGGCCCAACCGGTGGAGGTAAAACCACTACAGCATCACTGATTGCCCGCTTATATGATCCTTCAAAAGGATTGGTTATGCTGGATGGCCGTGACATCAGAACCTACAGCCTGGAAGAGCGCACCCAAAAAATTGGATTTATTTTACAGGAACCGTTTTTATTTACCGGAACGGTTAAGGATAATATTTTATATGGTAACGATCTGTATAAGGATCACAGCAATGAACAGCTGGAAAAAGTGATCATTGATGCTAACCTGGGTAGTCTGCTGGCTATTTTTGAAAGTGGGCTGGAAACCCAGGTGCTTTCTTCGGGTGATAGCATCAGCCTTGGTCAAAAACAACTGATCGCTTTTATGCGGGCGGTATTGCGTAATCCTCAGATATTGATTTTGGATGAGGCTACGGCTAATATTGATACCATAACCGAGCAGTTATTGAGCGATATATTGAACAAGTTACCAGATACTACCACCAGAGTGATCATCGCCCATCGCCTGAATACTATTGAAAATGCCGATGAGATATTTTTTGTTAATTCGGGCGAAGTATCAAGGGCCGGTTCGCTTAACGATGCTATGGATATGTTGCTGCAGGGCAAGCGGGTTAGTTAAAGGATTTGGCTATGATATTTATTTATAATGATTGGTGCTAAGGTTTTAACCCGCTACAATAAGTGATCTTATAAAAATTAAAAAATGTTGCCTCGAATAAAATAGTTGTAGTATCGACACTAAATATTTGCATAATTATTTTTACACTTGCAAATAAACTTTAACCAAATTATGCAGAAGTATACCGGCGAGACACGCATTTTAGCGGCGACAGATTGTATCATTTTTGGATTCGACGGATTTAATATCAAATTATTGCTTGTACAACGTGGTCTTGAACCCGAGAAAAATAAATGGAGCCTGATGGGAGGCTTTATACAGCCTTCGGAGTCGCCAGATGATGCCGCCAACCGCATATTAGAATTACGTACGGGGCTTAAAAATGTATACATGGAGCAGTTTCATGTATTTGGTCATCCAGACCGCGACCCGGTGGAGAGAACTTTGTCTATCGCTTACTTCGCGCTGATTGATATTCATCAGTATGAAAAACAACTAAGCGAAGAGTATCACCCAGAATGGTTTTTACTGAATGAAATGCCCGAGCTGATATTTGACCATACAGAAATGGTAAGGCTTGCCTTACGCCAGTTGCGTTATAAGGCCGCGTTACACCCAATCCTGTTTCAGCTATTACCAGAAAAATTCACCATACCGCAACTGCAGGCACTTTATGAAGGCGTTTATCAAACCAAGTTTGACGATCGTAACTTTAGCCGTAAACTATTATCAACCGGTTTGCTGGTAAAACTGCCAGAGAAAGATAAATTGTCGTCAAAGAAAGGCGCTTTTTATTACAAACTTGACCAATCTCATTACGAACAGAATTTTGAATCGTTCCTGAACCTGGTACCTAACCCCGAGAAATTCTTTTAGTTAAGATAGGGTAAAAGTTATATTGGAAGCTTTACTAAGAGTGGGTTTACATGTAAACCCACTATATAATCATAAATTAGACTTAATTTACTGATTATCAATTATATATATAGATGTTAGCCATAAAAAGTGTAAACCATGTAAACCCAGTTTTAACAAAATTGGCCACCTGTTTGGGTTTTTACTAAGCTAAGTTTTTAGGGATCGAAACCATAAATGTTGCACCTTTATTGGGCGAGGATGTTACTTCGATACTGCCCCGGTGTTTTTCGATAATACCAAATACGATAGAAAGCCCCAGTCCGGTACCTTCGCCAATGCCTTTAGTGGTAAAGAATGGTTCAAAGATCCGTTGTTTTGTTTCTTCGGTCATGCCTACACCCGTATCGGTAATTTCGATGGTAATGTGATCGGCATAGTCCTTAGTAATGATCATAATACATTCATCGCTATGATGATCTTTACTTTTAATGGCATATATGCTGTTGTTGATCAGGTTAATGATCAGCTGATTAATTTTGCCCGGATAACAGTTTAAAGGCTCCAGTTTGTCAAAAACAGGCCTGATCTCGATGTAGTATGGAATAGTACTTCTTAAAATAAGGAGGTTGTTCAGGATTGATTTATTGATGTCGGCAGTTTTTAATACCTGCTCATCGGTACTGCTAAAGGTGCGCAGGCTGTTTACTATTTCTGCCGTTCTGTTTGCACCATCTTCTATGCCATTTAATAAAACAGTTATCTCATCCTTAATAAAATTGAGGTCGATCTTTTGTTTGTAATCATCCAGCTCTTTAAAAAAAAAGGTTTGCCCCGGGTTATTCAAGGCATCGTCATACTTATCCAGTAACGCTAAAAGCTCATCAAAATCAAGCCGTAAAGGAGCGATGTTTGAACTTACAAAGTTAATGGGGTTATTAATTTCATGAGCCACGCCGGCTGTAAGTTGGCCCAGCGAGGCCATTTTTTCGTTATCGATGAGTTGCTTTTGAGTAACTGTAAGATTATCGATAGATAACGAAAGGCTTTTATTGATCTTAATTAATTCTTCAGTTCGCTCTTTTACCTTGCTTTCCAGCAAAATATTTTGCTGAATTATTAATCGCTCATTTTCCTGGGCAACGGTAAGTGCAAAACTTTGTGATTCGTTTTTTTGGTAACGGTAAAAGTTAATTTTTCCTGCTAAAGCTGCCGAAAACAGGATCAGTTCTAAAACGGAACTGTAAATCACAATATTAGCTGTTATATTGTCGTAGGGAATAAATCCCTTATTACGCGCTACAGACATCAACAAACTGATTAAGAATATCCCCCAGCTTAGCAAAAAGAATTTGGCTGGTTTGAAATTACTCTTAAAGTATAAATAAGCTCCTATAATAAGCAGGCTAATTGCAGTGATAGCTGTACTAATGGTGATTAAATTATAGGCAATACCGGCCATGCCTGCTACAATCACCATAAGAGTTACTAAGTAGAATAGATAGAGTAACAGATAATATTTATACCACTGCTTTAAATTTTGTTTGAGCTGTAAAAACTTACTCATAAAAAGCAAAATGGAAAATCCGAGCAATACCCTAATCACAGGGATCACATAATTATTTAAAGTGGTTATATCTGTTGTAAGTAAATTAGTTCCATAGCCACGTTTAAGTAACTGGGACAGGCCTAAACAAACGATATAATTTACATAATACAGGTAACTGTAATCGCCAACAATAAAAAATAACAATAAATTATACAAGGCCATCACTATAAAAACACCTACTATGATACCGGTGGTAATATTTTCAATATTACGGCTTTCTAAAAACGCCGGGGCGCTGTAAATTTTTATCGGAACAACGGCAGAAGCATTGCTTCTTATACGTAAATATACGGTGCTTGATGTTCCCGGTAAGAGTGGGCAATTGATAAAAGCGAGGTTTTGAGTATGATCAGGACTTAGATGGCGCGGGGCTATGCTTGTGTTTACTGTATAATAAAGGTCGAATTCATCAATAACACTGGCATTTATACCAATAGTGATCAGCGGCTCTTTACTGTTGTTTTTTAAGTTGAATTTTATCCACGTGGTAGATTTTGAAAGCCTTAAAGCCGGAAGCGTTTGTTCAATGCGGTGAAACTTATTGTTATTTACAACCTGGTCGATGTTTAAATTATTGTCAGGAGCTTCAAGCTCGTAAAAGTATCTGTTGGTTAATAGTTGTGATCGGTTGCTATTAATAACCAATGTATCAGTTGGGTAGGCAAAAGTTGCAAGCCCCAATACCAGCAGATACCCGGTTAATAATATTTTTTTCATGATATAATTGTTACACCTATACAGAACAATAATTATAATAAAAATGCGCAGTAAATTAAACTTTGCATAAATTTACTTTTGTAAGCCGATATTATCCGTTCACTAAAGTGTTTTGCTATGGCCGTAGGAGTGTTGTATGTTGATGATGAAATAAATAACCTGAATAGTTTTAAGGCAGCCTTTAGACGCGACTTTAACATATATACGGCCAGCTCTGCTGTTGAAGGGCGCAGGATACTGAATGGGAATGAGATTGGGGTGATCATTACAGACCAGCGTATGCCCGTTACTACCGGGATTGAATTTTTGGAATCTGTTTTGCAAACGAATCCCGACACGATCAGAATATTACTAACCGGGTTTTCAGATATCAACGCCGTTATTGATGCTATTAACCGGGGACAGGTTTATAAATACCTGGTAAAGCCATGGCAAAATGATGAACTCCGGATCCACATTCAAAATGCCATTGAAATTTATATCCTTCGAAAAGAAAATAAAGAGCTCACCTATAAATTACAGATAGCGAACATGGAGCTGGAAACACTGGCTAAAGCTTTCAGGTAATATGTACCCCTGTCTGGCCTTCTGGACAATATTACTTATAAAGATTATATTAGTTTATTGCCCGTATTTGGGGTTATTTTGCCTTGAAATAAGGTTGAATTAGGCGGGTTGTAAACGTTAACCAATGAAAAGGATCTTATTCATAGCCTTTAATTTTGTTCTTTTTATTCAGTGTGTTATAGCGCAACAACGGCCACAGTACACACAGTATATTTTTAATAGTTACCTTTTAAATCCGGCATTATCGGGTATTGAAAACTATACCGACGTAAAAACCGGCTATCGCAGCCAGTGGACAGGCCTGGAGGGTGCGCCGATAACAGCCTATCTGTCGGTAAATATGCCCATTGGTAAAAACTTTATACAAGGCGATGCTACGGCTTTCCCGGCCAGTGGGGGGCTTAATCCGGCCAGCAGATTATATACGCAGCAGTACCAGGCGGCTGAACCCCATCACGGTGTTGGATTAACGGTGGTATCAGACAAGACCGGTCCTTTTACACAAACAAATATCGATGCAACTTATGCCTATCACCTGGGGCTTACCAGTCGGTTAAATCTCGCGGTTGGGGTATCAGCGGGCTTTAGCCATAATGTACTAAACCTGTCGCAGGTAAGCACGGCCGACGCTTCTGATCCTATATTAAACACTTTAGATAATAACCAATGGAAACCCGATCTTGGGATAGGTATTTGGGCTTATGCTTCTGATTATTTTATAGGTGTTTCGGCGCAGCAGATATTGCCTCAGAATGTGTATATAACCAGCAAGGCAAATCTTTATCAGAACAAAACTGTACCTCATTATTTTTTAACAGGAGGGTTTAAAGTTTTTTTATCTGAGGATGTTACGCTTATACCCTCGGTCATGTTGAAGTATATTCAGCCGCTACCCACAACGTATGATATCAACATGAAATTATCCTTTGCCGATAAACTTTGGATAGGTGGCTCATACCGTCATAATGACTCCTACGCCGGATTAGTAGGGCTTAATCTGAGCTCATTTGTCAATATTGGCTATTCTTATGACGTCACTACATCCGCGTTGAATACTGTAAGTAATGGTACACATGAAATTGTGATCAGTATATTACTTAATAACCGTTATAAGGTAAGTAGTGCTCAACATACGTTTTAGCCCTCTCCGCGGCTTGGGAGGCTACAGTTCCCTTCTTAGCCTTGCAACCGGGATGTTCATTTGTTCGCGGTATTTGGCAACGGTTCGGCGGGCAATATTGTAGCCGGCATCTTTGAGGATATCGGTTAGTTTTTCATCGGCTAAAGGATGGCGTTTGTCTTCCTTGCCGATGTGCTCTTCCAGGATCTTTTTTACTTCCTTGTTAGATACTTCTTCACCACTTTCGGTCTGGATAGCTTCGGAGAAGAATGATTTGAGCAGGAAGGTGCCAAATTCTGTTTGTACGTATTTGGAGTTAGCTACGCGTGACACTGTTGAAATATCCATGTTTATCCTGTCTGCAATATCCTTCAGGATCATCGGTTTAAGATTCTTGTCGTCGCCAGTTAAAAAGAACTCATATTGATACTGCATGATGGCATTCATGGTCTTCAGCAAAGTTTGCTGACGCTGTTTGATGGCATCAATGAACCATTTGGCCGAATCAAGCTTTTGTTTTACAAACTGTACCGCTTCTTTGAGTTTTTTATCTTTTTGTGCCGCTTTATCATAATGCTGAAACATTTCCTGGTAGGAGCGACTTACCCTTAGTTCTGGCGCATTTTTGGAGTTAAGTGTAAGTATCAGCACGCCATCATTGTTGGTGATATGAAAATCGGGTATCACCTGCATTTGCTTGGTGTTGATTTCGTTGGAATCGCCTGGTTTGGGATTAAGTTTTAGTATCTCATTCACCACACCTCGTAACTCATCGGAGTTCATGTTCAATGATTTTTCGAGCTTATCGTAATGTTTACGGGTAAATTCGTCAAGGTATTGTTCAACAACAACAACAGCTTTCCCGATGATCGGATCGTTGGGGTCTTTTTTACGCAGTTGTATCAGCAGGCATTCCTGCAGGCTTCGTGCCCCAACACCAGCCGGGTCAAATCCTTGTATCACCCTCAGCATATCCTCTACCTCTTCATCCTCGGCCATTACATTTTGTGAAAATGCCAGGTCGTCAGTAAGCGACATGATAGGGCGGCGCAAATAGCCGTCATCATCCAGACTGCCTATAATTTGCTGGCCGATCTTAAAGTCTTTATCGCTCAGGGGTAACAGGTCAAGCTGTAATTGTAAGCTTTCAAAAAATGAATTTTGTACGGCTATCGGGATCTCTTTACGTTCATCTTCATCATCGCCATTTTGGTCATAACGTGATCCGTAGTCGTTCACGTTATCGTCCTGCAGGTAATCATCAATATTAAACTCATCCATTTCACCCTTTTCCTCGTCGCCATTATAAGTGTCTTCGTCTGGATCGCGGTCAGGGTATTGTTCTTCGGGTTCGTTTAAATTGGTTAAGCTCAGATCTTCAAGCGCGGGATTCTCTTCCAGTTCTTCTTTTATTCTGGTATCCAATGATACTGTAGGAACCTGCAGCAATTTTATAAATTGTATTTGCTGCGGCGAAAGCTTTTGTAAGAGTTTTTGTTGAAGATTCTGTTTAAGCATAATTAAGATGAGCCCAAAAATACATCAATTACCATTAACTTTAAAATATCTTATGGTGGATGGACGCTGGTATTAAATATTAAAAAATATAATTTGTTTGAACACCATTAAAATTTATTCGCTACTTTAGTTAAAACTAAAACCAATTTATTCCGTTACCTGAACTAAATTATTAACTAAAATCTATCATTATGGCAATAATCAAAGAGTTTAAGGAGTTCGCTATGCGCGGCAATGTTGTTGACCTTGCAGTGGGCGTTATCATCGGTGCAGCTTTTGGTAAAATAGTTACCTCATTGGTAAATGATGTAATTATGCCGCCAATTGGCTATTTAACCGGTGGTATTGATTTTAAAAACTTAAAGATACTTCTTAAGGCGGGTGACCCGGCTAAAAAAATAGCCGATGTATCTATTAATTATGGTAGCTTCATCAACACGGTGATCGAGTTCCTGATTGTTGCTTTTTGTATTTTTATGGTAGTAAAAGCTATCAACTCGCTTAAAAAACCAGAAGAAGCTGCTCCGGTTGCAGATCCTGCACCAACAAAAGAAGAAACTTTACTTACCGAGATACGTGATTTGTTAGCTAAAAAAGCATAACAAATTTGAACAAAGATTTTTGGATCAAAGATAAAGGATCATTGACGGGGGATATCCTTAGTCTTTGATCCTTTTGCCTTTAATCTTTATTCCTTGCCCGTCAACTTTGGATCTGTTAGAATAATATAATCTGCCAGGGTTTTGAATTTTGTCCAATCGGGGTTGTCAAAACTTTCATCGGCATACGATGCTATGGTTAATACCCTTGCTTTTGGTGCATACTTTTTGAGCTGGGCAACTGCACCCAGTTTTTCTTCGCTGTGAAAACCGCCATTAAGCTGTAATACTTTAAATTTAGGATGCGCCTTTAAAAATTGCGCTATCGACCAGGCCATCGTAGCATCCCACAAGTTTTGTGATTGATAGATCTGCATGCCTGCCATCGCCTCATGTCCACCCATAATCTTTACAAACTTATCGTAATAAGCCCCGGTAGCGGTATCAATAGGGAGGGGTGCCAGATAGCTTTTGGCTTGGGTGCTCAGTTGTTGCAGGCCACCAAGACCATTGCGCGTAACCATATTGGTATAACGTGAGGGCGCATTGGCGGCCACAACCGGTAAATGTTGGAGTTTAGCCAGCTCAACCAGTGGCCGATAGTCTTTATAATTTGGCCAGGCACGGGCATCAGTTAACAGGTTTTTTTCGCGGATAAGATCGTTAAGATATTCGTTTAACACCAATTGACAGTCGGTTTGAAACATCTCCATGGAAAGCGCTGCCTGGTTTGGATATTTTTCTGTTAGTCCCTTAAATAAGGCATATTCGAGGGAATGGGCGGTTGAATCGTTATGTTCCTCGCCGAAAAATAGTACATCAATTTTACTGGTTTGCTGAATAATATCGGTAATTGTTACCAGTTTTTGTTCCGTAGTGCTGTATATTTTGTAATGAGAAGGCGATATATCCTGACCCAAAACAACTGATGGTAAACCTATTAGGAGCAGGATAAGTAATGATTTCATATTGCGGTTTTAAAGTGCTTAATTTACAGTAAGAAACATAGAGCAACAAATAAGAAAAATAGTATTTGAAATGTTTTGAAAAATTACTACATTTGCGCTCTTGTTTTTAAAAAGATCGAATAGAATAAAAATATAGCCATGAAAAGAACTTTCCAGCCTTCTCAAAGAAAAAGAAGAAACAAACACGGTTTCCGTGAGCGCATGTCAACTGCTAACGGTAGAAGAATATTAGCAGCCAGAAGAGCTAAAGGCAGAAAAAGATTATCAGTTTCTGACGAGGGTCGTCATAAAGCATAATCCTGGTTGCTTGGTCCTTTCATAGGGACATGGACCGTTTATATGCTTAATGTCTCCGGTTCAAATAATGGCAACTATGTATACTTTTAAAAAAGAAGAACGATTATGTAATAAAAGGCTTATTGATAAGCTTTTTCATAACGGTTCTTCTTTTTTGTGTTATCCCTTCAAAGCTTCGTGGTTATTTCATTCCGAACCACAGATATTCCCGGCCCAGGTTTTATTTTCGGTTTCCAAAAGGCGTTATAAGCATGCTGTTGACCGTAATTTAATAAAAAGATGCATGCGCGAGTCGTACAGGTTGCACAAGCAGCAATGCCTGTATAATTTACTCACGGCAGCCGATAAAACAATTGTGCTGTCGATAGGGTATATCGGAAAAGAAATTGTCCCTTACTGTGTTATCGAAAAAAAGATGTTGAAGATGTTGGGCCAGCTTGGTGAGCAATTAACGGCTGCAAACAATATCCCGGTGAAATGATATGAACGCGGTGATCAATATATTGAAGACAATTGTCGGCAGCATTTTTATACTGCTGATTAAGATATATCAATATTTTATTTCTCCGCTCACAGGCGCTTCATGCCGGTATACACCAACCTGTTCCCAGTATGGTGTGGAAGCCATTAAAAAACACGGAGCCTTTAAGGGGGGATGGTTAACTTTGAAACGCATTGCCAGCTGTCACCCCTGGGGCGGGCACGGCCATGATCCGGTACCGTGAGTAGTGAGTTCGAAAAAGTGACAAGCAATTTAATCAAATTCTGAAAATTCTTAAATCCTGAAAATTCTGATTCAGACTAAAAAGATGAGTGTTATTTTACAAATTGAAACCGCCACCACTTCCTGTTCAATAGCCCTGGCTATTGATGGTAAAGTTGTAGCGTTTAAGCAGATAAACGAACGTAACATACATGCAGAGGTGATCACTTTGTTTATTGATGAACTGGTGACCTCAGCAAATTTAACTTATAATAATCTTGATGCTATTGCTGTGAGTAGTGGCCCGGGCTCCTATACCGGTTTGCGTATCGGGGTTTCAACAGCTAAAGGGCTGTGTTTTGCTCTTGATAAGCCGCTCATCGCCATTGAAACACTGGAGGCTATGGCTTATGGTGTTATTTATGGTGAAAGCTTTACAGTTACCCCAGATACACTTTTATGCCCCATGATAGACGCCCGGCGCATGGAAGTTTATTGTGCCCTGTTTGATACTAATGGCCAAAAAGTAAGAGTCACCTCCGCGGATATTATAGATGAGCATAGTTTTGCTGAAGAACTCAACAAACATCAGATCTTGTTTTTTGGTGATGGTGCTGATAAGTGCGAAACCACATTAGGTGCTAATCCTAATGCCAAGTTTTTACCGGGCTTTGTTAACTCAGCAACCTTCCTGACCCAGAAGGCAGCCGAAAAGTTTGATAAAAAAGAATTTGAGGATGTGGCCTATTTTGAACCTTATTATCTCAAGGATTTTATAGCCGGAAAGAAAGCTTTATAAATAAATACAACAAAGCGATTGTCTTGATTCCTGATGCTAATATCTAGATGCCTTTATTGGTGCTGGTTTTAAATAAACGACCAAACAGGCGACCAAAAAAACCTTTTTCACCCATCGGGATAATGCTGGCATTCATCGGGTGTTCAATCACACGCCCAAATTTCAGGGTAAATCCTAAATAAAAGTCGCCTCCCGAGTAATTACCCACATGATTTATTTGTGTATTGTTATTTACAGCCGCTAATGCTAACTTGCCTGTATTGGTAAGTCTTTCGGTACCAATATAAAACTCCGTATTGGGCGATTTGATCATGAGTTGTGTGCCAATATTAAAAAAGTGCATGTCGTCATAGCTTGTAGTAAGGCTAGCTGTAAAAATGCCACGGTAATTAAAATGGTTAACCAGGGCACCTTTAAAATCCGGGTAAAACAGCGCTTTTGAGGCTATAAGGGTGGGGGAATATTTCCATGTATTACTATAACCTATCCAGTAACTTTTGGTCGCACTCAGTTCGGCAAGGCCATTTATGGCAGTGGTGAGTGGTTTAACCGTTTTATTATTATCGTCCTGCATTATTTTATGCACCCGGTTGTAAAGTGTATCTGCAAAGTGCTCAGATCCTAAGTTTTTGATCACGCCGCTATTATTGAAATCATAAGTTGTTGACCGGTTGCTCCAATGAATAAAGCCAAGATCTTTGATGTTACCCTGTATAGTTATGTGGTCATCCGTAATGTATGAGGCCCCTAAACTAACAGCGGCACCTGGGTTGCGCAGATTGGGCAGGTAATCGCGGGAATCACGTTGGCCTGGGATATAGTTGGCATAATAGCGACCGGCTAAGGCCAGTACCGCACTTGGGTTATTTGGATCTGTCCGGTCAAAAGCAATTTGCGATTGGGTGATGTTAAATTGCTGATATTCGATACCCAGCAGCGCACTTATTTTAAAGCCCAGGGCTATCTTTTTATTGATACGTTCGCGATACGAAAATCCTATCTGATGATAAGCCTGGTATCGGTAATTGTCATTAAATATGTTGGTATAATTATCGTTTGGGAAGTTCCGTGTACCGTTTAACAAGGCAAATGATTCGTCTGAGAAAAGTCCCCTGGCTTCAGCTTTGGTTTGCGCCGAAAAACCTATCTCCACATCGCCGTTAAAACTTGTAAACAGTTTGAACATAATAGCATAGGCATTAACGTTGGCATTAAAATGATTGTATTTACCCTGTCCTATTTGTAAATTATCGGTATCGTATTTTGAATCGTTGCCAAATATCTTAGTTTTAATAGTACGTTGTGCATTACCGGTTAAATAGGCATTCACATTGAAACTTGGGATAAAAAAGTTAAAGGCATACTGCCTGCTGGAATCGGGGATGAATGATCGTTGCGAAGGATTTTCGAAAGAATCATATAAAGTGCCTGTATTGTATTGCGAAAATTGCTGTGCAGAAACGGATAAAGAGAAAAATAATATACCAAAAACAATTAATAGCCTATTTTTATTCATACAACAATTTGCCAACTTTCTGTTTAGTAATGGTTTATTTTGAACCAGTAAGAAATATTCCCATAAACTATAGGGAAATATTGCAGATACAATAGCCCCTTTTAACGGGAATTGATAGCGTATGGTTGTATGTTTTTTTATTTAACTGAAGTAGCGGTGCTGTCTGTATTATTCAGGCGCATACATAGGTTGGTGTAGAAGTTTTTATCAGAGGCGCTAAACTGATAGGCAGCCGCGTAAAAGCTTTTCCAGCTGGGATTGGAACTTTCAAAAGCATCATAAAAGGCATCTTTCAGATCTCTTTTGAATATAGATTGTGAGTTTTTAAAGTTGATAAAAAAAGCAACGTTGCTTCTTTCGGCCAGCAGATTGTCAAACTGGTTGTATTGATCGGTTTTACTAATAAACTTACGGTTATAGTAGGTATCTGAATAACTTGTAAGCTCGGAGGGGGTTGCAGCCAGCACCAGGTAATTATCTATGATCATAAAGTACGGCTTCCGGAAAACACTAAAAGCATCGCCTAACAAATAAAATGGTACTTTATCATAATTAAACTGCCCTATATTATCATTGGTCATGGCGCTGATGTTCATCATGATGGGTCTTAATTTTGAACCATCCTTAACAGAAACTATGGCGTATTTTTCCTGGTAACGTGTAGTAACTACGGCAAATTCGTTACCCAGTAAGTGCTCAAACTCTGGCTTCAAAAGCACACCTGTTTCTGCCTTTATCTTACTAAAAAGCTGGTCTTTCTCCTTGCTGATGCCCGCTTTAATATGCCACTGTGAAAGCCCCGCAGAAAATCTTAAAGGATCAGATACCGCGAAGTTGATAGTATAAGCTGTCGTGGCCGGAAAAATTTCTTTTAGGTGATTCACCACAGGCTGCTGATCGGCAAATAAATTTAAATAACTGGCTGTGTGATTGTGCTGTAGGGTGGTAAAGCCACTGAACATCAAAGCGTCGTTTTTAAAGTTTAAAGTTAGGGCCGCTAAAGCGGGTAATAGCTTAAAGCTCTTAAAAATATCGGTGTTCTTGTTTTTAAATATCTGGTCAAAGAGAGGGGTGAGCTGACTGTAGTTAATATAAAGGTTGGCCAGGGAATTGGCGTTTTGCTGTTCGGGCAGCGGAATAAAAACGTTCTTGTTTTTATCGTCCTTATATAAAATGCTTTGGTCTATCAATTCTTTTGAAAAGCTGCCGGCAAAAATATTATTCTCTTTTTGGGTGATGTAAAAGTGTTTATTGATGGCCTTAACCAATACATCATAAATTATTCCAACCGTATTGCGTACCGGGGTTACCGATAAGCCGCTATTGGGTTGTGTATTTAAGGCGGTAAAAGCATCTGTTTTAAAATCGTTGGTGGTGGGTATGGTGATGAGCAGGTTGATATCGTTACCGTTTGAGGGGTGTACCGAGATAAATACGTTTTGCCCGTCAAAAAAACGCTCCAACTGTGGTGATGTGATTAATAGCTTACGCAGTGTATCCAAATCGGCCAGTTTGTCTTTACCGATAACGGCACTTAGTAACTGGTTGCCCTTAAAAATGTCGTAAAACCCTTTTTCGCTGTTAAATTCAAATACCGCTGTAGCATTATCAGGTATAGTATGCATTACCTGGCCGGTACGCACGCCCGGCGGACTTAAGTTTTTAAAGTAAACAACCGTTATGGCTATTGTAGCGGCAAGTAAAATTAAAGTGATAACTATCAGACGTTTCATAGCGGATTGCTTTACAAAGATAGAATTTTACCCTGCGCCATTAAAGTAATACTTTCAATTGGTTAACTTAGCTTTTTATATCTGCATGAACAAACAAATAATTATCACGGCTTCGGTTTTTGGCATGCTGGCCGTTATTACCGGGGCTTTTGGGGCACACGGATTAAAAGGTCGTTTATCTGCTGCTGATTTGGAGGTATGGCACACCGCCGTACAATACAATTTTTACCATGTATTCGCACTGCTTTTCCTGTCGACCTTTGCCTGGTTTAAAAATAGCCAGATAACCTGGGCCTATTATTTTTTTAGCTTTGGGATCCTGTTTTTTTCTGGTTCATTGTACCTGTTGTCGTGTCGTAGCCTGTTGGGCTGGAACTGGCTGATTGCGCTTGGCCCAATTACACCGCTGGGCGGCTTGCTGTTTATTTTAGGCTGGCTGATGTTGGCCATTGCCGCTTTTCGCAATAAGTGATTTTTGATTTCGGACGTCGGATGTTCGATTTTGGATTTAGAGTTTAATATTTAGAGTTTAGAATTCCCCCTTCCATGTTAGAATTTGCTGAAATTGAACATACCGATCGTAAAACGCTTTTTGCCGAAGTGATTTTACCGCTGGCAATTTCAAAAAATTATACCTACCGGGTTCCGTACGAGCAAAATGACGCCATCGCTATAGGCAAAAGGGTAGTAGTGCAGTTTGGTAAAAGCAAGCTCTATACCGCTATTGTTAAAGAGATAAGCACCCTTGCACCTGAAAAATACGAGGCGAAATATATTATTGAGATCCTGGACGATCAGCCTGTAGTAACCCCTCATCAGTTGAATTTCTGGCAATGGCTGGCTGATTATTATATGTGCAATATTGGTGAGGTGATGAACGCGGCATTACCCGCCGCCCTGAAACTGGCCAGCGAAACCCGCATTGTACTCAATAAAGAGTATGATATTGACCGATCAACCCTTCACGATAAAGAGTTTCTGATCGTAGAGGCCCTGGATATCCAACCAGAACTTACCGTAAGCGATATTGCCAAATTACTTGGGCAAAAAACGGTAATGCCTATTCTGAAACTGATGTTCGAGAAAAACATCATCCATATATCTGAAGAGGTAAGCGAACGTTACAAACCTCGTAAGCGTACTTTTATTACACTGAACCCGGTTTATAATCACCCGGATAATTTGCGTGAGCTTTTTCCGATACTGGAGAAACGTGCCCCCAAACAAGCCGACGCACTGCTAGCCTATATTAAATTGGCAAGGCATCAAAAAGCCATCACCAAGAATGAGTTGATTGAAGAAAGCGGTGCCGGCGAATCGAGCATTAAATCGCTTATAGAAAAAGAGATCCTGATAGCTGAAGAAAAAAATGTGAGCCGCCTGCATTTTGAGGAAGAAGAACTGAACAGCAATTTTGAGTTAAGCGAACAGCAAACCGAAGTGCTGCAAAGTGTGCGTACGCAATTCCAGGAGAAAGATGTAGTACTATTGCATGGGGTTACCTCATCGGGCAAAACACAACTATATATCAGGCTGATAGAAGAAATGATACGTAACGAGCGGCAGGTACTTTACCTGCTGCCCGAAATTGCGCTCACCACCCATATTATTGAACGGCTGCGCCTATATTTTGGCGCCGACATTGGCGTTTATCACTCCCGGTTTAACGACAATGAAAGGGTGGAGGTTTGGCAAAAAGTGCTGAACAATGATTACAAGGTGATATTGGGCGCACGGTCGTCGGTTTTTTTGCCTTTTAATGACCTTGGTCTTATTGTGGTTGACGAAGAGCACGAAACCTCCTACAAACAGTTTGATCCGGCTCCGCGGTATAACGCCCGTGATGCAGCCATTTTTCTGGCCAATACGCACCGGGGGAAGGTATTGCTGGGTTCCGCTACACCATCATTCGAAAGTTATTTTAATGCCCGTACCCATAAATATGGTTTTGCCGAGCTCACCGAACGTTACGGCGGTGTACAACTGCCCGATGTGCAGGTAGTGAGTATTAGTCACGAAACCAAGCAAAAAACTATCCAATCGCATTTTACCAGTGTGTTGATGGAAGGGATCAACCAGGCCTTGATCAATAAGGAGCAGGTTATCCTGTTTCAGAACCGGCGTGGTTATGCGCCGGTGCTCATGTGTAAAATATGTGCTTATACGCCAAAATGTATTAATTGCGATGTGAGCCTTACCTATCATAAAAGCAGTGGCAAATTGCATTGCCATTACTGCGGTTATAAAGAGGATTCGCCATCTGTTTGTCCGGCTTGTGGCTCAACACATCTGGAATACAAAGGTTTTGGTACCGAGAAGATAGAAGATGAATTAAGCCTCTTGCTACCCGAAGCGCGTATTGCCCGGATGGATTTGGATACTACCCGTGCCCGCAACTCGCTGCAAACCATATTGAACAACCTGGAAGAAAAAAAGATAGATATACTGGTAGGTACCCAAATGGTAGCCAAAGGGCTTGATTTTGCCGATGTAACCCTCATAGGGATCATTAATGCCGATAGTATGCTTAAATTTCCGGATTACCGGGCCAACGAACGCAGTTTCCAGATGCTGGCACAGGTGAGTGGACGGGCCGGGCGAAGGGGCAAACGGGGAAAAGTGGTGATACAAACCTACGATCCCAATCACCGGGTTATTAAGCAGGTGATCGCGAATGATTATAACGATCTGTATTTTACAGAAATGGAGGAGCGTAAAAGCTTTAAATATCCACCGTTTTATCGCATCATCAACCTGGATATTAAACACAAAGATCCCGACGTATTGTACAATCAGGCCAATTATCTGGGTAATGAGCTTCGCAGGCATTTTGGCGAGCGGGTAATAGGTCCCGAGTCACCATTGATCAGCCGTATCCGAAATTATTATATCAAATCAATCATGCTCAAATTTGAGCGGGATGGCATTTCTATTGTTAAGGCCAAAGCTATATTACGGGATGCGATAAGCCAGTTTCAAACTACCAAACTAAGCAAGGGTAGCATTATTCAGCCCGATGTTGATCCGTACTAAGGAGGATACTCTACAACACGTCATTGCGAGGAGGAACGACGTGGCAATCCCCGATTAGCCGATCCGCCTTGTACAGTTAGGGATTATTAATGTCGTTAATTTTCTTTAAAAGTATTAATGAGCTCCCTTCGGTCGGTTGTCCACGCTATCGCAGCAATGACGTACGTTTTTATATAGTATTAATCATCTAAACTTTTTTATTGGTTAAGGCATAATGAATTACCCATCTCCACGTTATCCGCATCCTCCAAATGCTGAAATTCCTGCTAACTTTGCCGTATAAATGGCTTATAAGTATATTGATAATTACCGCGAAAAAGGTGCCCGTAAACGATTGGTTGACATCCTGCGAAAAAAAGGTATCCAGGATGAAGAGGTGTTGCTGGCCATAAGCAAAGTACCGCGCCACTACTTTTTTGATGAAACTTTCTGGAACCAGGCTTATAGCGATATCGCTTTTCCGATAGGTGAGGGACAAACTATATCTCAGCCCTATACCGTTGCTTATCAAACCGAATTGTTGCACATTCGCAAAGGAGATAAAGTACTGGAGATAGGCACGGGCTCGGGTTATCAAACCTGTATATTAATGGAGCTTGGTGCTAAAGTTTATACTATTGAGCGCCAAGAAAAGCTGTTCGAACGAACACGGTTCATCCTGCCCGAAAAAATGGGCTACAAGCCCCACTTCTTTTGCGGAGATGGCTCCATAGGCAAGGCCGAACACGCGCCCTACGATAAAATTATTGTAACTGCCGGCGCACCTACCGTACCTGATGTACTGCTGAAACAACTAAAAATAGGTGGCATACTGGTAATCCCGGTAGGCGACGAAGAAACCCAAAAAATGGTAACCGTACTCAAAGTTGCCGAGCATGATTATGAAAAAATAGTGCTGGATACTTTCAGGTTTGTACCGTTGGTAGGGGATAAAGCTTGGTAGATGTGCAGATGTGCGGATTTCAGATGTGCAGATGAAATCTCACATGATAAATAGATAAAATAAATGTAGTGCTTTAATCATAAAATGAAAAGCCCGACTTGGTTAAAGTCGGGCTTTTCATTTTATAAAGAATCATCTGCACATCTGAAATCCGCACATTCAAAAGAGGGGTTACCGTTTCATCGCCCGGTCCATTTCAACTTTGGTGTCGCGCTCTTTTAGGGTTTCGCGTTTGTCAAATGTCTTTTTACCCTGGGCCAGTCCGATCTCCAGTTTGGCAAAACCTCGCTCGCTAATGAACAAGGCCAGTGGCACAATGGTCAAGCCTTTTTCTTCGCCGCGGGTCAGGAGTTTTTTGAGTTCTTTTTTGGTGAGTAACAGCACACGATCGCGCTTAGCCTCGTGATTGTAAAACGATCCGTATGAATATTCTGATATATGCAGGTTGCGTACGAACAGTTGGTTATTAATAAAAGTGCAAAAAGCATCATTGATGTTAGCCTTGCCCTCCCGTATCGACTTTATTTCGGTGCCTAATAATTGAATGCCGGCTACATACTTATCCAGTATATGGTATTCAAAATAAGCCTTCTTGTTTTTTATATATATTTTATCCTGAGTAGTCATGTTTTCCTTTCGGTGAGGTGCAAATTTACGTAAAATTTTGCCTTTAGTAATTCTGAATATAATGAGGCAAGACTTACGAAGTTTAACTCATTGTTATTGGTTTTTTAATGGATTCGTTGAGGGTTTCACCGTTTTAAAACTTCCTAAGTCTTGAGGAGGAGAGATTGTTATCTGCTGGGCTTTACCACCAACACTGGCACATTAACCATGTGCCTTACGGAGTTTACGGTTGTGCCAAAAATAAGGTCTTTAAGTGCTTTGTGACCGTGCGAGCCCATCACTATGAAATCAACACCTTCTTCATTCACTATCTTAGCGATAGCACTTGCCGGGTTACCGTAGCCAATTTGAGCTTTTGCCTTATAACCCAGGTTTTCCAACGCGGTTACATACTGATTGAGGTTGTCTGCATCACTTTGGGTTTCGCTATCCATAACCTGTTTACCATAGTAGCGTGCACCGGCAGTTTCCACTACGTGGATCAGGGTATAATTGGCTCGTTTACCACCCTGCATAATGGCATGCCGTAAGCAGTCATTATCATTTTTTGAAAAATCGATGGTAATGGCTATGTGTTTGTAGATAATGGCATCAAGTTCAGTAATAGCGCTTGCAATACCATGGGGCGCGTAAACCGGCTGATCTTTATGCTTATATAGCATCGGCCTGAAAAATACATATATCAGCAGTGCCGCTACACCAATTACGATGGGAAAAACCAGGGCATAGATCCAGATAGCCGAGGATGGGTACTCTTTTATCCAGTCAAATAATTGTTGGTATACCAGCTTGGCATTCAAAGCAACGATAAGGACGGCACAGATCCAGGCCAGTACTTTTACTTTAAGGCTGATAGCAAACTTACCCATCCGTTTCTTATCAGATGTAAAGTGGATGAGCGGGATAACCGCGAAGCCCAGTTGCAGGCTCAATACCACCTGGCTTAATATGATAAGGCTGCCCAAGCCCGCCTCACCAAAATAAATAATAGTGAATACGGCCGGTACAATAGCCAGCACGCGGGTAAGCAAACGGCGTAACCAGGGTTCAATACGCAGGTTAATGTGACCTTCCATAATAATTTGTCCGGCGAGGGTGCCTGTAATGGTTGAACTTTGTCCCGAGGCGATCAAGGCGATGGCAAAAAGCACAGGGGCAACCCGGCCGAAAATATGTTCCAGTAATTTATAAGCATCCTGTATCTCGGCAACTTTAAAATAACCGTTCTTATAAAACGCGGTGGCTGCCAGTATCAGTATAGCTGCGTTCACCAAAAAGGCCAGGTTAAGCGCGATAACAGTATCAAACAAGTTAAATTTAATAGCTGATTTAATGCCCACATCTGTACGGGTGATCTGCCTGGTTTGCACCAGCGAGGAGTGCAGGTACAGGTTATGCGGCATTACTGTAGCGCCAATAATACCAATAGCAATGTATAGCGACTCGCCACTCAAATTACCCGGGGCAAAACCTTTGGCAATTTCAACTACGCTGGGGTTCACAATAAACATTTCGATTAGGAAGGATAGCCCTACAATAAATATCATGGATATAATAAAACCTTCCAGTTTACGCATGCCCTTGTTCATTAGATAAAGCATGAGGATGGTATCGGTAATGGTAAGCGATACACCCCATATCAATGGTAGATTAAACAGTAGTTTTAAACCGATGGCCATGCCGATGATCTCGGCCAGATCGCAGGCTATAATGGCTATTTGGGCCAGTATGTACAGCCAGAAGTTTACAAAGCGGGGATAGGCGTTTTTGGATGCCTGCGCCAAATCGAGCCCGCGAACGATACCCAGGCGCGCGCTCAATGATTGTAAAAGGAGTGCTATCAGGTTGGAGGCGAACAATACCCATATCAGCTTATAGCCAAACGCACTGCCGCCGGCAATGTCGGTTGCCCAGTTGCCTGGATCCATATAACCCACACTAACCAGATAGGCGGGCCCCAGGAAAGCCATTATTTTGCGCCAGCCCGTTTTGTTTTCGGTGGTAACCGAACTGTGTACGTCTCCTAATGATTGATTGTGGTTATCGGTCATAAAGCTATCAGTAAGTTATTGGCCGCTTCGCGGCTGATATGAATTTCTTTTTTGTTTTCAATTTGTAAGATCATGGAATGGTCAAACTCTACAATTTCCATGATGGATATTTTTTTCCCGAGCGTAAGCTGCTGTTTTTCGAGATATTGTAAAAAAGATGAGCTGTGATCGCGCACGCCGGATATGGTGCCGCTGTCGTTTACCCTTAATGCGGATATGGGCGTCAGCTCCGACGCGTTAAACCGGCCATTACAGTCGGGGATAGGTTCGCCATGCGGGTCATGCTGGGGGTAGTCCATAAACTCATCAAGCCGGTCAATCAGCTCTGCCGATGATATGTGCTCCATCTCTTCGGCCATATCATGTACCTGGTCCCATTTAAACTTGAGTTTCTCCACTAAAAAATACTCCCAGAGCCGGTGTTTGCGGATAATATTCACGGCTATCTTTTCGCCCGATGGGGTTAGGCTTACGCCCTGATACCGGGTATAGTTGATCAGGGCTTTATCAGACAGTTTTTTTAGCATATCCGTTACCGACGAAGCCTTGGTGTTTAATGACGCCGCAATTTGATTAGTGCTCACATTTTCGGCATCAATAGACAGGTGATAGATCGATTTTAAATAGTTTTCCTCGGCTAACGTATTCATTTATACAAATCTAATAAAAAATTTAGACTTATCTAAATTATGAAAAACGCGGGAAATATATTTTTGTTGAATTACTTTTAAGAGAAATATAATTTTGTGAACAGAGGAAAACTGTATATTTGCGTACATTATTGTAACCTGATGGCTGCGGAATTAGATAAAATCGATCTTCAAATACTTAAGATATTACAGGAAAACGGAAGAATAACCAACCTTCAACTTTCAAACGAGATAGGGCTTTCACCAGCACCAACCTTAGAACGCGTACGTAAGCTGGAAAATGCCGAGTACATCAAGAGCTATCATGCCTTGGTTGATGAGGAAAAACTAGGCTTGGGTATCAAAACCTTTATACAGATATCGCTTGACTTTCATCAGAAAAATACCATTCAAACATTTTTGGATGAGATCAAACACATTAAAGAGGTAACCGAGTGTCACCACGTAACCGGCCAGTGCGATTTTTTACTGAAAGTTTATGTGCGCGACATTAAATCATACGAACAACTGATCATGGAAAAGATAAGCCGCATCACGGTAGTAAAAACTTTCCAAACCATGATGATCATGTCAACCAGCAAAAAGGAACCGATTGTTCCGTTGGAATATTAGTTGAAAGAGAAGCAAGAAGTTAGAGTCAAGAATCAAGATAAAAGTGTCAAGGTTCTTGACTTTTGTTTTTTAGCTCTTGATTCTTGACTCTAATTTCTTGACTCTTTCCTTAGCCTATCTGCCAATTTATCGGTTTTTTACCTTCTTTTTCTAAGATAGCGTTGGTTTTTGAAAATGGTTTGCTGCCGAAAAAACCACGGTCGGCAGAGAAAGGAGAGGGGTGGGGCGATTTTAGGATAAAATGTTTCTTCTCATCAATCAATGCTGCTTTTGATTGCGCGAATGCTCCCCAGAGTATAAATACAATGCCTTCCTTTTTGTCAGATATGGTTTTGATCACCTCATCAGTAAACTCCTCCCAGCCCTGCTTTTGATGCGAACCCGGGTTACTGGCTCTAACCGTTAAAGTAGCGTTTAATAATAGTACACCCTGTTTGGCCCATTCTTCGAGGTTACCATGTGCGGGTATTTTAAATCCGGGGATATCGGTTTGTAATTCTTTATAAATATTGATGAGTGATCGGGGAGTGGCGATACCTTTTTGTACCGAAAACGAAAGCCCGTGGGCCTGGTGCGCGCCATGGTACGGATCCTGGCCCAATATCACCACTTTTACATCGTCAAAATGAGTGGTGTTAAACGCATTGAAAATTTCGCTGTTTTTGGGGTAAACTACCTGACCTGCTGCCTTTTCTTTCTGTAAAAAATCCTTGAGTTTTATCATGTAGTCTTTCCCAAATTCAGCCTTCAAAACTTCCATCCAGGAGGGGTCTAATGCATTTGCCATAAATATTGATATAATGTTGATTAAGCGTACAAATTAACGGATATTTGTACTCAATATATAGTATCATAAATTATGTCAAATATTGTAAGGCTAATTATAGCCTGTGTATTATTCGGTGCGGCGGTTGCGCTTTGTGCCTTTGGATTTTGGGGCTGGGGAATTTTAGTTTTGTTTTTAGGCGGTATTGTGCTGTTGAGCTTCTTCTTTAACGAGAATATGATCATATCGCAATTTTATCTGCGTAAAGAAAACTCAGAAAAAGCCGAAGCCTGGTTAATGAAGATCACTGATTACGAAAAACAGCTGCATAAAAACCAGCATGGTTATTATAACTTACTCATAGGTTTGGTTGAATCGCGCAAGGCGCCTATGAAATCGGAAAAATACTTTAAGAAAGCGCTTCAGTTGGGCATGAAAATGTCTCACAATACGGCTTTGGCTAAATTGAGCCTGGCAGGTATCTCTATGGCCAGACGTAACAAACGCGAGGCGCAAATGTACCTTTCAGAAGCTGCAAAAGATGATAAGAATAAATTACTGGCCGAGCAGATCAAGATGATGAAAGGACAAATGGCTCAAATGGATAAGCAACAGGTAGTAAGGGGCGGATATCGCCAGTTCTGATCTGGAAAGAAAATAAAAAGGAATAAAATAAAAAAGGGACGCGAAAGCATCCCTTTTTTATTTCTCGTCAATAGCGCTGAAATAATCGGCAGTAGCAGAGTGATTCTGGTAAGGCGATACTACGCGGTCGCTATATGAATAGTCGCTTTCTTCGCTCGGATTGGCCACTTCGACCATCTTTAATAAACTCCTGATGAACGATAAGTTGAAGTTACTTCTGTTCAGTTTGATCAGGTATTCGTTCTCGGTGATCTCCAAAATTGAATTGGTCATGACTTTTTTTGATAGTTGTTTATTGCAAGTATAATCAACATAATTAAACACAAAGTACCGTTTGCTTTAAGCTTTTATTAATAAATTGTTATTAAATTGCTGATACAGAGTTGGGTATCAAAATAGCCCTGACAATGGCCCTGTTAAGGTGTTAACTACGGTAAAAATAGCATAAAAAGAAATACAAACCGGAGAGTTTTCGTTTTTATTTTTTATATATGGACACTTATCAGCATCTCCTGTGGCTTATACCTTGATATCTTAACCGTAGTTGGTGTTATTACCGTACCGCACTTTTTATTAATGCTGGTTACGATAAGCCACAGGGCTGAGACCTGTTTCTTTTCTGAAAAGCCTGGAAAAATAAGGAGGATTTTCAAATCCAAGCTGATATGCGATCTGCGCCACCGTAAGGTCGGCACCAATCAATAGGTTTTTTGCTTCTGTGATCAGGTAGCTGTGGATATGGTCGATTGCTGACCTTCCTGTTTCCTGCCTTAACAGATCACTAAGATAATGGGGCGACATTTTGAGTTGTGCTGCAATGGTCGTAACGGTCGGCAAACCATCCGTCTGCAATGCACCACCCTCAAAATACTGCCGGATGGCTTTGTTAAATTGGGAAATTACCTTACCTGTCAGTTCGTTTCTGTTCAGGAACTGACGTTTATAAAACCGCTGAGAATATTTGAGGATAGCTTCAATATGTCCCAAAATAATCTCCTTACTGTACTCATCCTGATTGTTATTATATTCTGTCTCGATCTTCCGGAATAGTTCCCACATAATTTCTTCCTCGCGGGGTGAAATGTGAAGGGCCTCATTGGTTTCGTAATCAAAAAAACTATATTTTTTGATGGTCTGATGCAACGATTCTCCATTCAGGAAATCACGGTGAAACATAATCGTAAACCCACTACCTTCCAGTTTAATGTTTTTAAGTTCAACAATCTGACCTGGTTTAATATAGATCATGGAACCTCCATTGTGATCGTATTTGGTACGGCCGTAATAAAGACTGCCGGATATGACTTTCTTAAACGCGATGGTATAAAAGTCGGTTGTATATTCATTGTTAGGGATACCGCAGGTAGTTGGGCATGTATCTACACATGTAATCAGGCTAAGTAAGGGGCTTTCCGACATCGGCCACCCTCTGGCTTTATGCAGTTCGCTTAAACTTTTAAAATGCTTCATCTGAATAAAGATACAGCATCCGGCTGATAGGATACTGTATCGTTTTTTAATTTAACTGATTAATGACCATGTGCTGCTGCGGAAACTTCTTTCCATGATTCCCAAACTGCCAGCCGGTCTGCATAAACCTGTTGTACTCTGGGTAAGGCGACTTTTCCTAAAAATAAACGCAATGGCGGCTGATCGCTATCCACCAATTTTAAAATAGCCGGTACTGTTGCTTCGGGGTAGCCAACCATTTCCGGGGTAAAATAGCCATTGAATGTTTCCTTAAGGCCGTTATATACGGCAAGAGATTGAGTTTTAACGGCCGAATCGCCACTCCAGTCTGTGCCAAAGGCATTGGGTTCAACAAGGCTTACCTTGATACCGAATCCTTTTACCTCTGCAGCAAGACTCTCGCTTAATCCTTCAACTGCCCATTTAGAGGCGATGTAGATACTTATAATAGGTGCAGCAGTGTGACCTGCCAAACTTGAAACCTGTACGATATGCCCATAACCTTGCTCCCGCATAATTGGGATAATCGCCTGCGTCATCCATAGCAAGCCGAATACATTGGTTTCGAACTGATCCCTGGCTTCCTGTTCAGTCGCCTCTTCAATGGCACCAAACAAACCATAACCTGCGTTGTTGATCAGCACATCTATACCTCCAAAATGTTCATGAGCTTGTTTAACGGCTGCAAAGCATTGTTCCCGGTCGTTTACATTCAATTTGACGGGCAACACCGCTTCCCCATAAATGCTTACAAGGTCTTTTAACGAGTTAAGGTTTCGTGCGGTGGCGATTACCTTATCACCACGTTTTAAAAATGCTTCCGCCCATATTTTACCCAATCCCCGGGATGCGCCTGTTATTAAGATTACTTTAGATTCCATATGCATTATTTTATGCCACAAAATTACCGGTGGCAGGTATCGGTGAGTTATACATATCGCTGAATATCGGATACATATTTTTCCAGTATGGGATTCTGGGGCTTTATATCATATCAATGGAGATTGATCCAGTAAACAGCCACCCTGCGTCAACCGAGTGTCTGCGGTATCATTACATTGATGAGTATACGATTTCTTGCTTGTTTTATTTAAAAAGCAAAGCCGGCAAACCTACGCCTATAGCTACCCCATAAGCCAGATCGGCCCAAAGAAAGCGCAATATGTTAAATACATATATAAGCCCGATAATGGGAAAGGAGATAAGGGCAAGGATGTTTTTCTCTTTGATCTTTTCTTTGGCTTGTTCATATAAGTTTCTGGCATCCTGGTTAGATGGAATTGCGTGCATGCCGATGGATACACCGAGCCACATCAAAAAATAGGATAGGGGATGGCTTACATTAAAAAAGTTGATAGGTATATAAGCTGGTAAGCAAATAAGCAGGCACAGTAAAGTATTTACAAAAAACGGGCCCATACTTATTAAAAAGGTGGTGTAAAAGTTTGTGGTGTTTTCGTGTATCACATAACCCACCGGGTTAGCAAAGCGAAAGTAACATACCTTGAAAACCGCTACCTTACGCAGCTTGCAGAAAAATAAATGTGCAAATTCATGTACAATAACACCTGGAAAGGTGAAGATCGAGATCAGGATGCCGGGAATAAACATATTTTACCGATTAGATGAGGTGTAACCATTAGGGAATTTTTTATGAAACTGATCTCTGGTGATGATCTGCCGTGAATCAAGCCGGTACTGGATCAGACCGTAATATTCTTTTGCTACGACGCTGGTATCGTCAAGCGTTTTTGCTTTATTGAAGTATTTAAGGGAGAGCTGTTTGAGCGAATCCACATTGTTTTGCGCATACAAACAAGCATAAGCAGATGATACTCCGGCCCACGATTGTGATTGGGTGGTATCTAACTGTAAAAAACTTTTTGAAGCGGCTAAAAACAGCTTATAGTCTTTATTGTCGAAGCCCGACCCTATTTGTGCCTGCAGTATATATTCTTTCACATGAAAATTAGGCGAAAGGTCTTTGCATTTTTCGAGTTGTACTAATGCCGCTGCCGACTTATCTTTCGACAGCAGATCAACGGCCTTAAAGTAGGCTGCCATTTCGGCCAGATCGCTTATTTCCGGCACCTGTGCGGATGCCTCGCTCATAAAGTTTGCTGCTCCGGAGAAGCTTTGTTTGCCGAAAGCCTCATTAGCATGTTTAATATTACGGTAAGCTGAATAAAACCGCCAGTTCCAGAAAATGGAAAATACAACCAGTACTAAAACCCCGGCAAAAAACAGTTTTACCCACGAAGGGAAAATACTTTTATCAAGGTTGAGTTTACAATTATCACAGATAGGATAAACGGATAATTTATTTAGTGTTACATCGCCAAAATCCTGCTGGCAAAAAGCACATACCGATCCGGAAGGCGTGACTTCGGGGCCCTCAACCGGTTGTTCCTTTTCGTCGTTAATGTTTTCGGAGCAGGATATGATATACTGTTTACGGGCTTGAACCTGATCCTTCCGGGAATGGTTACCGGTATCTACACCGGCGCATTTTAATGGTGACATGTGATATAAGTGATAAGGCCGTTTGTATTACGCTTATTGCATTTGTTATACAAGGGTAAATATAATTTAAAAAACTAATTCATGAATACCGTAAAAGGAAATTTTTATCGGATAAAATGGCATTATCTTTTGATAAACCGGTGTTTAAGAATACGTTCCATTACGCTATTCGCATAGTTTAGCCCCATTGTGATCTTGGTGTTACCCAGGTGCAGCATGTTACCTTCAATTGTATTTATCTTTTGAGTATTTACGATATAACTTTTATGTACCTGCAGAAATTGTTCAGCGGGAAGTTTTCCCAATATTCCTTTGATAGTGAGGTAAACCACCAGTTTGTCATTCATCGTATGAAGTATCACATAGTTAGCCATTGCTTCTACATATACCAATTCATCGTAAACTATCTTTTCAATTTTTCCATCGCACTTTACATAAAAATGGCCTGCATCAGTTTTTTGCGCAACCGACTTGCTCTCTTTTAATGATTTAAGTTCAAAAGCTTTTAGGCAGGCTTTTAAAAAGCGTTCTAATGAAAATGGCTTTACCAGGTAATCAACAACCGCTAACTCAAAACCGTCCAATGCATATTGACCGTAGGCTGTGGTCATGATCACCATGGGCAAATTAGATACCGACCTTAAAAATTCCATACCGTTCATTTTGGGCATGTTGATATCCAGGAAAATCAAATCCACATCCATGTTATTGATCAGCGTAGTTGCTTTTAAGGGGTTTTCTGCAAGCCCTGCTAATTCTAAAAAATCAATTTCTTCCATATACTCCTGTATCAGTTTACGGGCAATTGGTTCGTCATCAATGATCAGGCATTTTAATTTCATATGTCAAATAAGGTTAAGATCACTTCATAGCTTTCTTCATACTCATTGATCTTTAAGTCATATTTATTGGAGTATAAAAGCTCCAGTCGTCTTTTAGCATTGGCTATACCTAAACCGGAAGATTTTTCGGCTTGAATAATATTAGCTTGCATGATAGCAGTGTCTTTTGTGTTTTCTATTTTGAAAAAGAGATACCCTTCTGTGCTCTTTAAATAAATATCAATATAGTTATCCATTCCCTCATGAATACTCACATATTTGAAGGCATTCTCTATAAATGTGATCAATAACAATGGCGCTATTTTTAAATTCCCATTGATGTTATCCTCGCGGAATGACACCCTGATCCGTTCATCAATCCTGCTTTTTTGCAGATCGATATAATTCTTAATATAATTAAGCTCCCTGTCCAGGTCTGTTTTTTCTACATTGCATTCATACAGTTGATAGCGAAGCATCTCGGAAAACTTAAGCAACATTTCTCGCGCCGGCTTATTGGATTTATCAATGTGGCCGTAGATGGAATTAATAGAGTTAAATAAAAAATGAGGATTAAACTGCGCCCTCAAAAAGTTTAGTTCTGTAGTCGCTTTTTCTTTTTCAATTTTCTCAATATAAATTTCAGAGCGAATCTTTTCGGCGATCATTTTACCGGCGAGGATCAACACTACCCAAAACAGGATGTTAATGAACGAATTATAAAAAATGCTTAGGTAATCGAAATGGGTGTTGGTAATTTTAAACACATATATGGTAACCAGCATAGATACGGGGATCCTTATTAAAGCCGTTACCGTAATGGCCAGGGTAAATATAATTCCGAATTTTACGTAGTACTTTTTATTCAACAGGTAAGGAATAGCATATAACGTATTGAAATAGTAATTGGCAGCTATAAATATCAAATAACAAAACTGGATGGTTATAGCATGAGTAAGTACCAGCGTGCTGTTTCTGAAAACAAATATCCAAAAGATATAAGCCAGGAGCCAAAACAAAAAGTGGTATATGATCAGATACTTTTTCAAAACGGATTTGCTTTACTATAAAAATACACAACTATTTCTGTTCTTCACTTCCGTCTGGAAATGCCTGGCCTTTATGACAGGTATTACAGGTTACAGTAAGGGCATCGCTGCCTATCAGCGGATGTTTGAGCTTAAAATATTTTTTATTGATCCCGATGGTCATGCGCATCATGGCCCTGGAAATCTCTTTTTCGGGCTTGGCATCACTGGCAAAATCAAGACCGTGGCCGTCTTTTGCGGTGGCATGGCAAAAATTACAGGTAACGCCTAAGCCATCCTGAAAATCATCAACCATGATGCTTTGCAGATCCTTTGAAGTGATATTTTGGGACAGCACTTTTAAGTTCTCATAATGTACATCAGCAGGTTTTGAGGATGTGGCCGCAACACAAACGGTTACTGTAACTGCAATGCCTGCAATAACAGCTAACTTTTTATTTATCTTCAAGGTAATTTATATTAAATGTAATCAACTGTTGTAGGAGAAGGCCTCAAGCTTTAACAGCGTAAATATTGAGCTGCACTTCCAGTTCATTTGCGATGGTGCTGGTTCCCCCAATCCCAAAATCTTTTCTGTTGATTTTAAATGAACCTTTGAAAAGAAATTCCTCCTGATGTTGTTCGGCACTAAAGGGGATCGATATATCTTTTGATTTTCCTTTAATAGTAAGCTTCCCTGTAACCAAATAATGACCGCCCTTCCCATCTGCCGTAACTTTAGCTGATAAAAAATGAATATTGGGGTAATCCCTGACGTTAAAATATCCTTCATCTTTCAGGTGTTTATCTCTCAGGGTATTATCCGTATTGATAGTGTTGGCATCGATGGTAATGTCCACACTGCTGTTGCCGGGAGTTTGCGGATCAAAGTTGATCAGCCCCTGGATGCCCTTGAAAGACCCTTTTACATCGAACCCGAAATTACGGATAGTAAATTCTACGGTTGATCTTGTATCAACAGGTTTATACTGTGCCAGGGCTATGGTGCCCGTTAGTATCAGGAGCATTAATAATGGTAATACTTTCATGTTTTATTTTTTGCAATTGATAAAAATGTGGAGCTACCGGTTTATGGCAGCCCCACTTTATTATTAACCCGTTGAACTAACCAGGTTCAACAGAATCTTTATTCAGCTTTTATTAATGGGGTATCAGTGATAGCGAGTGTATGATCATGTTCCTGATAGTTTACACTGGTGAGGCCGAGCAGTGTACGGAGTTTTTCGGCTGGAACTTTCATTGGGCCCGGCGAAGGTGCCGCGCCCGGAGCCGGTTGCGGAAAAGCGGTTGAATTTGCTGTATGGAATGTGATATTCCCTTCAATCTTCTGAATAGTTTGGTGAATATGACCGTTTAATACTGATACCGAACCAAAGCGCTTTAACAGGCTTAAGGCCTGGGCACTATCCTCGGTACCCCATCCCCATTGCGGATAGATAGCCCACATAGGGATATGCGCAAACACCACAACAGGCGTGCTTGATGAAAGCCCTTTTAAATCGCCCTCAAGCCATTTGATCTGATCCGGACCTAAATAGCCCAGCCCCCCCTCCACATGGTTGGTCACATTTACCAACCCAACAAAATGTACCCCGTTGGAGTCAAAACTATACCATCCATCACCTTTAGTTCCTTTACCATAACGCTCCAGGTAAAGCTTCCCATTATCTGTTACGTCATGCTCGCCGGGTACATAAAATATTTTTTCGGTCTTTACACTTTTTAACGATTGCTCCAACGCGTCGAATTCATCCGCTTGCGCCAGGTGCGATAAGTCGCCGGTGTGCAATACAAAGGATGGCGCATTTGGCATTGCATTAATTTTGGCTATGGTAGCTTGTAAGGTTGCTATAACATCAGGATTAGCGGCCTTATTAAAACCGATATGACTGTCGCTGATCTGAACGAAGCTGAAATCAGATTTTGGCACAATGAGTCCTTTTTTAAGGTTGCCGGTTGCTTTATCGATCATCTGACTCATGCCGTATGATTTTAAAATGCCTCCGGACATCATCCAAAGTACACCAGTGCCTGCCCAGGCCATACATTCCAGGAAGCCCCGGCGATCTATACCATCGTTATTAGCGTCAAGGGCTTGGCTGTCCTCTGCGTGAAAGTGGTTTTTCATAATTCTTATTTAATAATTATTGGAATACACCACTAAGAAAGATAAAGTGCCAACCTTAATATACTATTTTACATGAAGCAGAGGAAATACTTGATGAACATCGTTTTTCATTATTAATGAAAGATATAATCTCCTAACGAAACCCTTTTAGAGCCAAACTGTGAATTATTTACGCCGATATTGGATAAAATAAATTTTAAGTTTTAAATTAGATCAATGTAATTGGCAGTAAATCAGCTTGATCAATTATATTTACCTAAACCTAACCCCACATCACATGAAAGCATTTAAGCTATGGACGCTCACACAGGAGAATACCAGTCCATTCGTTATCATCGCGGTACTTTACTCCTTTTTTCTTGGCATGCCTTTTTTTTATTTTTTAGTCCTGGCGGGACATCCCCACGATTTCTATGAACATGATCGTCTCGCTGCAAAACAGGAACAACTGTGGAGTCTTCACATCCAACAACTAAAAAAGCTGAACAAAGATACCACGGTCTACTTCAATAATAAACCTGAACTCAATTGGAGACAGGATGCTGAATCAAGAGAATATGTGATGGTATCACGGATTGCTATTTATAGTGCCGTTGCTGCATTTGGAGCGATCGGCGCTGCAGTAAGCCTGATCACCAGGGCAAGAAATAAAAAGGAAGTGGGTAATATCACACCGCTGGAGCTGATCTCCATTCAAACCATTGGGGCAATATTTGCTGGTATCCTAACCCTTATATTTGTTGCCGACCTTATCGGAGGCAGGGTATTTCCCGAACCCGACCTCTTTTACCGTATCATTTACGTACACCCGGCATTTGCCAAATTGCTCATTTGGTGTTTCATCGCCGGGTTTAGCGAACGGTTCGTGCCCAATATTTTGAATAACCTGGTCAAACAAACTGATGAGAATAAGGAGGAAATAAAGAGCGCGGAATAAAAGCGGTGATCTTATGCCCATGAAATATACCGTTTCCTCGCAATACTGGAATCGATTTTAATTTTCGCAATTTTTATTCAAATAAAAAGCCCCACAGATATGCAGGGCTTTTGCCAGTATTTGTAAATTGGGAAGCGCTACTCTTTTTTATTTTTGTGTACGGTTACTGCTGAACGAATCCCGGAACATTTTCCAACCCTTTTTTGTCTTTTTCCAGAGAACTAAGAATTTGCCATCGTCAAATACCTTTCCCTGAGCATCAAAAGACTGCCAAAGACCCTCTTCCGTAACATACTGCCGGCCATCTCCGAAAATATTTTTGGTGATGAATTTACCTCCACGCAGACCATAGTTTTCGTATCCATCTTTAAAAAATTTTGCTAATTCGGCACGGCCACAAAGGATGGGGGAATTAGGGGGCAACAAACAAGCATCATCTGCATAATGATTAAGAATGGAGCCGTCATTTTTTGCAATAGCGATAAAATAAGTAGCATTGCTTGCTACAATTGCCTTTTTTGCCTCCTGTAATAATGTATTGTCTTGATTGGATTGGGCGTTTGCAATGAAATGCGCAAATGACAGGAAGAGAAGCAATAAAAATTTCTTGTAATTTTTCATCTTGATGAATTTTAAGTTGTTTTAACAAAAGTAAAATCCAGTAAACAAGGAAAATTGTAAAAGAACGAACAAATATGAATTGAAAAGTGATATTTTTATAATGTCATTATCTTTAGTTAGTTATGAGAGATAGGATATTTTTTCCGTCAGATATTTTAAAACCTTTTGTAAAGAATTACTGGACATGCCGCCACGATACAGATGTTCTGGAGGTTATGTATCCGAGCGGTTGTGTGGAACTCTGTATAGACATCTCCACAAATGATACTATCAGGCACCGGGGGAATAATTCGATGAGGGTGCCCTGTTTGGAAGTGTTAGGGCACTGGACGATCCCGACTACGGCCGCCCTCACTAAAGGGAATACATGCCTGATAACACGATTCCAGCCACATGCCAGCTCGCTTTTTTTTCCAAATCCGGCCTCTGATTTTACCAATGAATCCATTGACCTCTGTGATATTTTCAATAAGGAATCGGATGACTTTTATAGCCGCTTAATGGAGCAGCACTCTTTAGAACAGAAAATAGAAGTTTTGGAAGCGTTCTTGATTCAACGACTGATCAGGAATAAAAAGAGCAATCACCAATTGAAATTAGTTGAGCATTTGTGTAACTATGTTTCAAACGAAGATCGATCTTTCAATATACAAAGCCTGTCTGCACACTATGGGTTTTCTGAACGATATATTCAGAAGCTTTTTATAGATTGGGTTGGCATCAATCCCCAAAAGTTTTTTTCAGTTCATCGATTTAACAGGAGCCTGGAGTTATTAAGGTCATCTCCTAAACCGCTCACTTCCATAGCCTTTGAATGCGGCTATTATGATCAGGCGCACTTTATTAAGGAATTCAAATCGTATACTGGTTTAACGCCTAATCAGGTAAAAAAGCTTTAAAATGCCAAATGGACTATGTCCTGCCCCCGAATTATCATACTACCAGGGGACTCTTTTGGAAAAAAATTTTGAAATAAAATTTGCGAAACCAGTCAGTTGCGCATATATTTGCAACCAGTTGGTTTCTCATATAAATTTATAATAATTATGAAAAGTAAAATTCTGTTTGTTTTATGCCTATTGGCCGGTCTGATGTTTATCAATGCGGGTTTAGATAAATTCTTACACTACATGCCTGTGCCAAAGGATCTGCCCGAAAAAATGGTAAAGGCCGGGAAGGCATTTATGGAAATTGGTTGGCTTTTGCCCCTCGTTGGTGCAGCGGAAATCCTTGGCGGTTTGTTGTTGATATTCCCCAGAACCAGGCCTCTTGGCGCTATTGTTATCGTACCTGTTTTAATAGGCATTTTATTGACCAACATCAGCATGGCTCCATCCGGTTTGCCTATTGTATTTGCACTAATCGCTATTATTCTTTGGGTAATTATTGACAATAGGGAAAAGTACCTGCCCCTGATCAGGAAATAAATTTGGTTACAGGGCTTGATTACCATAATTAAGGCCGGTATAAAAAACACTTCAATGAGACGAGATATTTTTCAAGCCATAGCTGACCCGACACGGAGAGCGATCATTGCTTTAATTGCCATACAAGCAATGACACCCAATAGTATTGCTGAGCATTTTGATACCTCAAGGCAAGCAATTTCAAAGCATCTAAGGGTTTTAACTGAATGCGAACTGGTGAAACAAGAGCACCAGGGCCGGGAAATTTATTATCAATTGGAGATTGACAAAATGAAAGAAGTAGACAAATGGCTGGAACAATTCCGGCAGATTTGGGAAACTCGCTTTCAACAACTTGATGAACTTTTATCAACTATTAAAAATAAAAAATAATGAATCACAATTTGTACTTCGACTTTATTGCGGACAAGGAAAAAAATACACTGACAATCAAACGTGAGTTCTTAGCCGACCGGCAATTGATTTGGGACTGTTACACCAAGAGTGAATTACTTGACCGATGGTTTGCCCCTAAACCGTTAACTACCAAGACCAAATCAATGGATTTTCGCGAAGGAGGGCATTGGCACTATGCAATGGTAGAGCCAAATGGCACAGAATACTGGGGTTATACAGAATATGTAAAAATTAAACCGATTGACTACTATACGTCTTTAGATGCTTTCAGTAATGCAGAAGCTGAAATAAATAAAGACCTGCCCCGTGCAGAATGGCTGGTAACTTTTACCGATAAAGGAGAAAACGCTCTGGTAGAAACTATCGTCACCTACAAATCGCTTTCAGATCTGGAGCAGGTTATCCAAATGGGTATGGAACAAGGGATGATGGCGACGTTGGAAAAATTGGATGAATTATTATTGGCCTTAAAAAAATAAAAGAATAATCCGTAGCAAATGTACGCGTGTTGCGTGTGCATTTGCTACGGTAATTAAAGACTTTTGTCTACTCCGGATCCCTAACAGAATCCCCTGATCTATTCAAAATCCCACCATACTACTTGCTTGGGTGGATCACCCAAAGTATAAGGTTCCCCGATACGCGGAACGTTTACTGGGATCCCCAGCTTTTTAGCAGCGGGCAGGAGTCTTTTTATAGGTTCGTTCCAGGGATGATCGGCTTCTACAAATTTGGCCCAGTGGATAGGCTGTAACAAACGGGCATGCAGGTCGACGGCAGCCTGGGCAGCTTGCCCAAGCCACAAATGCGTCCATGGCCAGTTTGGACTGTATTGCCCGCATTCTAGCAGCGCCAGGTCAAATGGACCATATTGCTGGCCTATTTGTTTAAAATGTGGTCCATAACCACTATCGCCACTGTAAAACAGCCGGTACTGGTCTGCTTGTATCACATAAGATGCCCAAAGTGTTTTATTTTCTTTGGTATAAGAACGATTGCTGCGGTGCTGCGCCGGCGTAGCGGTGACCCGGAGGCCACCAGGCAGAATGACCGATTGGTTCCAATTCAGTTCGATGATCTTTTTAGGATCGAATCCCCAGTATACCAGATCTGAACCCACACCCATCGGTACTATCGCTGTTTTAATATGGTCTTTCAGTTTTTTTAGAGTGCGATAATCCAGGTGGTCATAATGATCATGCGAAATGATTAGCACATCAATCGGCGGCATATCCTCTGCGTGATAATGCTTAGTGCCTGGAAATGCCGTAATCAATCCAGGAACCGGCCCGGCATGGTTGCTAAAAATAGGATCGATGAGTATATTACCTTGCCCGGTTTTGATCAGTAAAGACGAATGCCCGAACCAAACGACGATAGGTGCGGGAGCAGCCAGGGTCTTTAAATCAGTTTTAACCCATGGTAGTGCGTGAGAAGGCCTGATGGTTTCAGGGCGTCTGTGTAGCATCATACGCAGCCGGCTGCGCTTGACGGTAGAGTCGGAACGTTCAGCCAAATTTTCGAAACTGCCATTTTTGTAATTAGGTAGAGTATCCAACCGGGCAAGCTCTCCACCTTCCGGGTTTTTCCCCAGCGATCTTACCATGCCACAGCCGACCGCCTCTGTCAGCAACAACGCAGCCAGTCCCATCCTCAAACACCAGTATTTCATACCCTACAAATAACGGTTAAGGTTTACTTATTGTTTCATCAGCGCCGAAACCGGGTATAGCATGATAGTGGTATTAGCCCCGATACCGCAAGCGTCAGACTTGCGGTATCGGGGCTTTTGCATTTAATTATGCATCATATTTTAATGGCAAGATTTGCCCCTAATCCTCAACAATGGTTATTTTTGCTAAAATCACGTTTAAAAAGTATCTTGTTATTTCGCTCAATATAGTCGCCCGATATAATCAAATATGGATGATTAGACGAATACCCTGCGCTGCGGCTTCTTACAATTATTTTGTCGTTAACTTTCAGGCTATTTAACTGCTGAAAATCCTTAGGAATAAATTGCATCATGTATTCTTCGCCATCAATTCTGACTATAAGCCATTTTGGTCCTGATGATTTCGCATTTGTGCGCTGAAAAGTAACAGAGGTTACCACGGCCTCCATATTGGCAAAAGCTTTTATGTACTTCCTTATTTTATCAGCACTGGCGTGCACTTTTTTACCTTCGGGAGAAACCTCCCATTCTTTGTATTTTATACCGTCAGGAGAAGCCTCCCATTTTTTCCTGTCATCCGCCATGTGGGCTTTCCTGTCAGCAATGGACAACGGTTTTGGGGACGGCTTAGTTTCATTTTTAATTACACGATTAGCAAATACTAGTCCGCTCACCACAACCAGCGGTAAGATCAGCACATAGATGAGAATTTTTTTATTTTTCATATCCTTTCAAATTGATTCAGCTAATCTAGTTTGATATTTTTCGGGTCGAGTGGTTTGGATTGTAAATAAAAATGTAAACTTTGTAAATAAATTATAAAATAGTAGCGGAATCGTCAGCCCCGGACGGAACCGGAATGAAAATCAGGCGTCCCCACGCTGCCGCAAGCGTCCCGCTTGTGGCATTTAAACATAAGGAAATATAACAGTTGCTCAGCATGGTAACCACAAGCGGGGCGCTTGCGGGAGCAGGGGAATGAATGCAAGATGTACTGTTACCGGACACCCGGGTAATTATACCGTCCGTATTCGCACGGGTGCTTTTTAAGATGCGTTCTAATTAACTATAAAACAGTTAGCTGGGCTACTGGCATAGTAATTGTCAAGGTCGATAAGCAGATTTAGCGTACTTTTTGAAGTTCGACAAGCTCTACAACTTACAATAATCAAAATTATAATTATGTTCTCGAACTACTTAAAGATTGCTTTCCGTGTTCTTTGGCGTAACAAAGTTTATGTTATCCTTAACATAGCAGGTCTTGGCTTTGCTATTGCCTGTTGTATATTGGCTTATCTTAATTATAATTACCGGACTAATTTCGACCAAAACCATACTGGTACCGAGCGGATTTACCGGCTCAATAGTATGCGGTTGATTGAAGGGAATAAGCAGCCCTGGGGTGTTACACCACTGCCATTAGCTAAGGCCATTGAGAAAGACATATCAGGAGTAGAACGGGTTGCCCGGCTCAGTAGTGCTGCCATTGTAGTAAAGCATGAGGAGAATACATTTGATGAACATATTCATTACGCAGATAAGAGCTTATTTGATTTTTTTAAATTCCCCTTAAAAAGCGGAAGCCTGTTAGGCTTTGACCAACCTGGTCAGGTAATTATCAGCGAGGCATTTGCCGAGAAATGTTTTTCGAAAGAAAATGCTGTCGGTCGGTCCCTGACAATCATTGGTTCAGATGGCAGTCCTAAGGTGTATATGGTTGCAGCCGTGGCTCAGAAAGTTTCGGCCAATTCAAGTATTCAGTTTAACATCATCACCTCATTTGAGAACGCACCTGTTAATAAGCAAACAGCATTTAATAGCTGGAAGAACCCTGGTCTTGTTACTACATTTGTAAAATTAAAAGACAAACAGTCCGCCGAATTAATAACAGGCACTTTTAACTCCTATGTACAGATTAACAATCGTAGCAACATCGATTGGCCGGTAACAGGCTTTTTTCTCCAACCCTTCTCTGGTTTAGCTACAAGTTCGGATATTGATATGCCAGGATACGTTTACGGTAGTCAGCTTACAGTTAATCCCCGTGGTGTACTGGTCATTGTTCCGGTTATTATGTCTCTTTTTATTTTGCTGATCACTTGCTTTAATTTTACTAATATTTCGGTGGCATTTGCCAGTGGAAGGTTAAAGGAGATAGGTATCCGCAAAGTAATAGGGGGCCTCAGGAGGCAGCTGATATGGCAGTTTCTTACCGAGAATATTGTTCTTTGTCTTTTAGCATCAGCATTGGCCTTGTTTTTTGTGCGATTACTATTACCAACGGTTATTCAGCTTACCGGTATCGACCTTTCACCTGACTTTGCAAGGGACTATGGTTTTTGGCTGTTTTTAATACTTATTCCTGCTGTAAGCGCGGTCTTTTCGGGGCTGTACCCCGCAATGTATATCAGCTCATTTGAGCCGGTTAAAATTCTCAAAGGCAAAACAGCCCTGGGTTCTTCCAATCGCTTTACCCGTTTTTTATTGATCGCACAATTCAGTTTGTCGTGTTTTGCCCTGGTAGTTGGTATCGTGATGTCACAGAATGCCTCATTTCAGAAGAAAGCAGATTTTGGATATGCCATCAATGAGGTAGCTGTGGTAGAAATAAATAGTCCGCAGGAATATACCGCCTTCAGTCAGGTAGTTCAGCAATACCCCGAAATAAAAAGTGTAGCAGGATGTATGCAACAAATTGGCGACGGGACTTATACGCAAACGGTTAAAATCCAAAATGAGAAAATTCCGGTACAGGCAGCAAAAGTTGGCGGAGAAGCCTACCTCAAAACTATGGGTATCCAGTTAATTCAGGGACGCCATTTTTATAATACGGATGCTGATGCTGAGGAATCAATCCTGGTTAACCAAACCTTCGTGCAGCGGTTAGGGTTGAAACAACCACTTGGTAAGCGCATAAGCCTGGATAGTGCCAAATACACCATTGTTGGCGTTGTTAACGATTATAAAGAATATGGCTTACACGACCTGGTGCCGCCATGTGTTTTGCACATGGCTAAACCTGCCGACTATAAATTTATGGTGGTGCGGGCAGATGAAAATAAATTGATTCAGGTAAACAGGCTCCTGCAGACAGCCTGGCACCAGGTTGCCCCCAATGCTCCATACCGGGGTTATCTTCAATCAGATCTGATTGAAAAAGAGCTCAGGATGACGCAAGGTTTTAAGTCGATTGCGTTTTTCCTGGCTGTGGTTACATTGCTCCTGTCGGCATCAGGCTTGTTTGCTCAAATTGCATTAAATATCGACAAACGAAGTAAGGAAATTGGCATGCGCAAAGTACTTGGTGCTTCTGTGATGCAAATTATCGCATTAATTAACCGGGAGTTCATACGCATTATCCTGATCGCGTTTGTAATTGGCTCGGCATTGGGGTATTTGTTCACCAGTAAATTTATTTTTCAGGTGATCTATAAATATCACCCCGATGCAGGCCCGGAACCATATATCGGCACCTTGTTGATTGTTGTACTTTCCTGCATGGCCATCATTGGGACTAAGGTGTTTCAGGCAGCTAAAGAAAACCCAATAAAGAGATTGCGTGCCGAATAGGTTTTTTAGACGAGATGATCCGTATAGGTTCGAATGCTGCCCAGCTTGGGGAGAGTAAAGTATTATACCCAACAAAAAAGAGACGCATGTAATGCGTCTCTACAAAAAATCCTATCTCCTGCTGCCGCAAGCGTCCCGCTTGTGGCATTTATAAACAATGATGGAATAACAGTTGCTTAGCATGGTAACCACAAGCGGGACGCTTGCGGGAGCGGGGCGTGAGCGATGGTAGTGATTTTTACTTATTTCACCTTTTTTGCGTCATGTATGCCATTTTGATTTAATATTAGCTTTGTTATTTGACCTTTATCTCCTTTAATAAATTCGATTTCGGCATCAACAATCTTTAAAAAAAACTTACTTTCCGATTCGGGAAATATTTCAACTTTTTCTTGTCCAGTTGCTTGTACAAACAGATTACCATCCTCTTTTGATATAGTTAAAATATATCTTGGTTCAAGCTCATATTGGCCAGAATAATTTTGCAAAACAGAATCAGGAACATCAACCGTTTTGATTGTTTTAGAGTGATTTAGATATTTAAATCCGTAAACTTTGGCTATACTGTTTACAATTTCGGGAATAAGGTTTCCGCCGTTTGCTGTGTTTACCATTATTACCAGACCGTTGCCATCTTCAATACTTCCATAATACTGGCTGATAAAACCCTCATCCACTCCACCGTGCTCAAAGTATTTTGTGCTATCCGGATAGCTATCAATAAAAACACCTAAGGCTGCACTTTCATTAGCATAGGGAGTAAGCATTAAGTTTGTCATTTGCTGGCTAAGCACTTTATGCGACTTACCCATGTAAGCTAATTGTGTTTCAATGATATATTTACAAAGGTCGGTTGGATTTGTCCATAAACCTGCGGCTGCCTGTTCGGGATAGATATGATATTTTCCTTTTACCTGCTTCCCATCTGAATAGTATGCTGCGGAAACTAATTTAGGTGCTTTATCTGTTGGCGGCTGCTGATAAGTGCTGGCTGTCATTCCCAAAGGCTTCAATACATTATCATACATAAATTTTTCATAAGGTTCATGGGTAATATCCATCACTATTAGTTGTGATATTGTTATACCGCCACCCGAATATTCATACTTAAGGCCCGGTTCGTACATCGAGCGTACGGCAGGAGAATTGGCAGGCTTTTTTCCATCAAGCACCTGTAGGATTGTGGGTATGGCATCACCTTTCTCATACCCGCCAAAACCGTGTACGGTTAAGCCACCTGTATGACTTAAAAGATTAGCAATCGTTAGTTTTTTTCCTTTCGAAAGGGGGGCGTGAGGAAATTTCCAACTGCGTAGGTAAGTATTAATATCTGTGTACAGGTCGATTTTTTTATCCTGCGCCAGTTTAAGCACTCCAACACTGTTTAATGACTTGCTGATTGACCCTGCCTGGAAAAGAGTTTGAGTAGTCACCGGTATTTTTAGACTGTCATCTGCCCAGCCATATCCTTTCGCCCATTCTATTTTATAGTTATGAATAATCGCGATGCTTACTCCATGAATATGATAATAGGTCATGCGGTCTTTTAAATTGTAAGTACCATCATTTTCTGACTGTATAACTGTAGTGAGGTTATTTTCTACTTGTTGTATTTTTTCCGCTGTATCACTGATTCGGCCACAAGTGGTTAACCCCACAATGGATACTAAAGCTAAAGCGCCGGAAAAAATAGTTGATTTCATATAAGCGACGGTGATACCCACTAAAATAGGGATAGTTTTATGTAAATGCCGCCAGTTTGAAAGACTTAATTTTATCAGTTGGGTAACAAGGAATTGATAGAGGGCTTCCGCCCCGGCTTAGCGTACCCACGCTGCCGCAAGCGTCCCGCTTGTGGCATTTATAAACATGATGGAAATATAACAGTTGCTCAGCATGGTAACCACAAGCGGGACGCTTGCGGTAGCGGGGATCATTCTTTCTTTAATTAGCTATAGAAAGACCTATTTTTATGCGGATTAACAATAATTTAGAATGATTAAATCAGATCAAATAATTCATAGATTTTCTATATATGAGATTAAAAGACATACATTCAAACCATACGACTTTAAATGGACAAAGTTTCATGAAAACAATTCCGATTTTGTACACCTCTACCCGGAGATACAATTAGACGTAGAAGAAAATGAATTGATTATTTGTTCAACCGTTATTGATGCAGATAACTATAGCATATTGACCACCCGGCGAATTGTTACCAAAGAAAACGGCATTGAGGATATAGGTTATATGGCAGGCGCAACAACACATGATTATCCCTTTTATGTTGGGCATGAAAAGTTTAATTATATTTTGGGAGCCGTAGTACTGCCAAATGGGAATGCATTTAGGCATTTTATCGAAGCCGGAAAGGCTTGTGCGATGATGATATACGGCATAAGAACTTTGATTTGGTCTCAGCAACTTACAGATTCTCGGATGATAAATCTGATGAGGCTGTGGGATAAGCGAAATAAAATAGATCTAAAATAATAAGTTTTGAAATCAAACAGTACTTCTCCTAAGTAAAACCTACCTGCGTGCATGCTAACGTGTGTTTCAGTTCACCTGCTGCCGCAAGCGTCCCGCTTGTGGCATTTAAAACAATGATGGAAATAACCATTACACAGCATGATAACCACAAGCGGGAGACGCTTGCGGGAGGTAGCGGGCAGTTTATTAAAGACCTTGTTTAATCGTCTCTATAAAGTCAATTTCGAATTTCCTTGGGTCTAGCTGTATTTGGACTTCTGAAACAAAGTTGCGCTTACACTCCATTATCTGTTTTGTGACAGGTATATTTTTCTGCTGATCCATGTAGTCGATTGACTTTACTAAATCATAACAATCGACTAATACATTTAATGCCTTTACTCTAAAACCTTGATAAGCCGCAGCTTTGTATTGGCCATGCCCGTCAATTTCGGTGTTCGGCAGAAAAAATCGTCCTTTATCAATCTCGGCGGATAAAGCGATTAATAAGTTGTGCCGCTGGTTGTAAAACTGCGAATCCTTTTTGGGATCAAGTAAACAAAGGTGACCAGCTGTAGACATTAAATCTATGGTGTTGTTTGCCCACTTCTTTAATTCTGCATTATAATCTTTCAATAACTTAAAATGCTCTATCTTCTTTTTCAGTTTCTCATTTTGGTAATTGATAAAGAAAACAGATAATGTCCAAATTGCGCCAATAATTGTAAAAATAACAGGAAGAATACTTCCTTCTACTGGATCAGTAGTACTCGCTAATAATATCATGGTTATTGTCTTTAATATTCCACTCCCGTCGTCACGGTTAATATCCTGTTGCCGCTGTTCGCCTTCGTTTTTCATTCGGCTCATGGTCTGCCTGACCTTGTGTTCCTTTTGCCCGCTTCTATCCTAAGCTACCGCAAGCAGGACGCTTGAAGTAGCGGAGAGAATAAAAATTTAGACTTCAACTTTTTCATAGTGATTAGCCAAATCGCTGATCAGAGAAAATCCTTGGTCTGTTAGATTATTTTTATTATCTATGATGTTATTCCAATATAATGCTGGAGCGATGCCTGGTATAATGCTTTCATTTATGCCCTCATTTATTAAATCGGACATAGTTTGTTGATCAATGCCCCTTAGCTTATCCGGCCCTATAGGAAGTAAAATTAATTCTTTAATATGTTCTATAAAATCTGGCTTTAGTTTTTTACTACTGCTGCCGATTCCGCCATCAACCAAATGTTTAGAAGGATCGAAATCGATTCCTGTAAGCTTTAATTCATATTTTTTTATTCCAAAATCAGCACGATTGCAATCTGCGCTTTTGGCAGTATGAAGTAATGCTTTAATCCAAACCTTGTTTATTGTAAACGGTGACCCACCACCGGTAGTGATGGTTAAAGATTCGTCACCCTGATCCGTGAAACTGAACTCTGGGGGTAGAGCCCCTTCATGAACGATGTTGCATCGATAAAATTTATACAGTATTTCGGCCATGCTATAACCTTTTCCATCAACTTCCAATTTCGGCTTTAAACCTTTCCAATTATCAGTTAAAAAAGTTTGAAAAGCTTCCTTATCGTTCATCCGCCCAGGCGGGGTAGCAATGGAAGCTGTACCGCTCGGGTACGTTTTTCGCGAGGAGGCGCCAATTACAACCATGCTCAATGCAAGAGCGCCATAATAGTGTTGATGCAGGTAAAGAAACTCTGCATCAGTTATTAACTGTTTGATATTCATATTGTTAAGGTTTAGTATAATACGAAGGTATTTAAAAGAACTGAAATTATTGCCTATTCAAACAATAATTTCAGTTAATAATAGATTGATGATGTTTATGTGCCCCCCGCCAGTTTAAGCATCTGCGCTTGAGCTTTTGATAGGTGAGTGTCGACGCTCACCATTTTGTGTTTAAGCGTGGACGCTTAAACTGGCGAAGTTTTAAGACTTACGAAGTTTTCAAAACTTCGTAAGTCTGCCTACGCTAAAACAAAAAAGAGACGCATACAATGCGTCTCTTCAAAAATTATATCAATCCTAAAATCCTTAAATCAAGGTTCAAACCTATTCAAACCAGGCCATAACCACTTCTTTGGTTGGCATGGTAATATCCAGCTTTAATTTTTTGCGCATACCACCCAGGTCATTGAAAACCTTGTTGGGGTTGCCGGCTTTGAGTTCTTCAACAGTGTTGAAGCCCATTTTATTCAGTACGGGTACCCATTCGGCGGGTACGCCTATGTTTACAAAATCTTCGGCGGTGGCTACTTTCGCTTTTTTCTCGGGGCGCATCTGCGGGAAGAACAATACTTCCTGTATAGTGCTCTGGTTGGTCATCAGCATCACCAAACGGTCGATACCTATACCCAGTCCCGATGTTGGCGGCATACCATATTCCAGGGCGCGTAAAAAATCGTCGTCCATAGCCATCGCTTCGTCGTCGCCTCTGCCAGCCAATATCAATTGCTCTTCTAAGCGCTCACGCTGATCGATAGGGTCGTTCAATTCCGAGTAGGCATTAGCTATCTCCTTGCCATTTACAAACAGCTCAAAACGCTCCACAAGGCCATCCTTGCTGCGATGCTTTTTGGCCAGCGGGGTCATCTCGATAGGGTAGTCGGTAATATAGGTTGGCTGGATCAGGTTGGCTTCTACTTTGGCGCTGAAGATCTCGTCGATCAGTTTGCCTTTACCCATAGTGGGGTTAACTTCTATTTTAAGTTCGGCACAGGTTTGACGCAAAGCAGCTTCGTCCATGGCCGATACATCGATACCGGTATATTTCAGGATCGAATCATACATCGACAGTTTCTCATACGGACCCGCAAAGTTGATCTCGTTTTTACCTACCTGTACCACCGGGATGCCATGCACGGCACGGGCCACGGTTTCCAGGCATTCCTCTACCATTTTCATCATCCATATATAGTCTTTATAGGCTACATAGATCTCCATAGCGGTAAACTCCGGGTTATGGGTGCGGTCCATGCCCTCGTTACGGAACATTTTACCAAACTCATACACACCATCGAAACCGGCTACGATCAAGCGTTTCAGGTATAGCTCATTAGCGATACGCAAAAACAGCGGCATATCCAGCGTGTTGTGATGTGTAGCGAAGGGACGTGCCGCCGCGCCGCCATGCACCGGCTGCAGTATAGGGGTTTCTACCTCCATCCAGCCCTGCTCGTTAAAATAACCACGCATAGCGCTGATGACTTTAGAGCGACTAATAAAAATGTTTTTGTATTCGGGGTTAACCGTTAAATCCACATAACGCTGGCGGTAACGCAGTTCCGGATCGGTAAAACCATCATGTATGGTACCGTCATCCTCGCGTTTTACAACCGGCAGTGGTTTAAGCGATTTGGAAAGAACGATCAGTTCACGAACGTGAACCGAGATCTCGCCGGTTTGGGTTAAAAATACATAACCTTTAACACCAACATAATCGCCAATGTCAAGCAGTTTTTTAAATACGGTATTGTACAGGGTTTTATCCTCATCCGGACAAATATCATCGCGTTTCAGATATATCTGTACGCGACCGGTTGAATCCTGGATCTCGGCGAATGACGCGCTACCCATGATACGACGGGTCATGATACGGCCGGCAATTACTACATTTTGGTAGGCCTCGGGTTTATCCTTAAAGTTATCGGTAATATCCTGTGCCCAGGCGTTAACATCAAAAGCTTCGGCAGGGTATGGGTTAATACCCAATGCCCTTAATTGTTGTAAAGATTCGCGGCGTATAATTTCCTGTTCGGATAGTGCAATACTCATGCTATAAACGGTATTTTAAATAATTTGCAAAAATAGCGTTTTTAATGAGTTTGATGGTGAGTTTTTTTATTGCGGATGAAAGAGGGGGCTCTTTTTCTTCACGCGTCATTGCGAGGTACGAAGCAATCTCTACATATACAGGGCGACCATGCCTATTTTCTCTGTACAGCATAGAGATTGCTTCGTACCTCGCAATGACGCCATTTATTAATGTAACACGAAGAGAAGGGCGGCGAGCGCAGCGGTCAGCATCGTGTGCCGATGGGGTTGCCATTCTCCCTATATTTTTGTACCTTTATATATACAGCAGCCCGGTTCTCTTTTTATCAGAGAACCGGGCTGTTTGGTTAAGAGAAAACAAGACCAAAAATTGACCAATTTTATGTTAATTTACTGTAAATCAATAATTTAATACTTTTTAAAGTTTAAAAAACTCCTCAAAACTGTGTTAAAATTTGTTAAAAAGTGTTAAAATGAGGTTTTTTTGAGCGGTTTTGACCTGTTTTTATGCTGTTTTTGATGAGAAAAGTGTTAAAATTAAAGGTTTAAAAAGTTTTTGAACTCCGTATTTTAACATTTGAAAAACCTAATATAATGATGATGAAAAAATTGGCTCCTGTATTCCTTTTTTTAGTAGCGCTTTCGGGCAGGGCGTTTAGCCAGGATGCTCCGGGTTTGTATGATGCCGGTACCAAACCACAACTGGTATCCAAACAATTCTCCTTTACCGAAGGCCCCGCTGTAGATAAGCAGGGCAATATATTTTTTACCGATCAGCCCAATAACAAGATCTGGAAGTATGATACCGATGGTAAGCTGTCGGTTTTTCTGGATAGCGCGGGCCGCTCCAACGGGATGTATTTTGATAAAAAGGGCAACCTCATCAGCTGTGCCGATGCTAAGGATGAGCTATGGTCTATCAGCCCAAAAGGTAAAGTTATCGTTCTGCTGAAGGATTATGAAGGGCATCTATTTAATGGCCCGAACGATGTTTGGATACACCCCAATGGCGGAATGTACATCACCGATCCTTACTATCAACGTGATTACTGGACCCGCAAAAAGCCTGACCTGGATGGACAAAAATTGTACTACCTGGCCAAAGGAAAACATAAAGCGGTTATTGTAGATGATAAATTTGTACGCCCCAACGGTATTGTAGGTACACCTGATGGCAAAACATTATATGTAGCTGATATCGGTGATAGCAAGATCTATAAATATGATATTAACAAAGATGGCTCACTGAGTAACCGTACCCAGTTTTTTGCCCAGGGATCCGATGGGATGGCCATTGATGAGCGCGGAAACATTTACTTATGCGGCAAAGGTGTTACCATTGTAAACCCCCAGGGCGAAAAAATAGGGCATATTGATATTGATGAGCCATGGTCGGCCAATGTATGTTTTGGTGGCAAAAACAAGGATGTTCTGTTCATCACCGCTTCAAAAGCAGTGTATACCATGCAGATGAAAGTGAAGGGCTTTGATTAAGATGCTTGTTGCTGTATAATTTGTTTTAGAAATGTATAGAAACAAGAAGCGCCCCTGATGGGCAGGGGCGCGTTCTAACCAATTATAAACCTAAATTATGAGAAGAGTTGCAAGGGAGGAGTCGAACCATCGTTTGCTGCCTGTCAGCTCCTTACAATAACTATGGTACAAATATACAAAGTATGTTTTATATTGCAATAGTTTCAATGATAATATTTATGTGTTAACAATTTGTTAATCATATGATACTTGGAGTATGATATTAATAATCAAATAAGTGTACTTTTTACAGCTAAACGCTGAATATCAATTAGATTTATCATGTAGTGTATGTTAATAATTACCCCTGCATTGATGGGATTTTGTAAATTGAACATGATTTTTGTACCTGGTTTGCAAATTAAATTGCTTTTCGCTGACAAAAAAGGATCAAAAAAACGAAACATTTCTTTACAAAGAGCGTAGGCCGGGACATTTCGGACAGGTAAATAAAAAAGCTGCTCCAAACAGGAACAGCTTTCAGAATTTTTATTTGATCGTATTAAATTATTGCTTTGGAGCAGCGTCGGCCGCATTAGCCGCTTTTTTCTGATCATGTTTTGCTTTTTTAGCAGCTTTCAGATCGGCAAATGCCTTTTTCTGATCGGCGGTTAAAAGGGCATTCAATTTTTGATCTGTTTGGGCTTGTATTGCTTTATGAGCGGCTTTGTTGGTTTTTTTATTAGTCTTATGCGCTTTTAAACTATCTACGCGTGTAGCCTCAGTTAAAAATAAGGCGTTCACCTGCTTGGTTTGATTTGCAGTTAGTTTTAGTTTCTTTTGCAGGTTTTGCGTTTTGTGCGCCGCCTTTTGAGCAGGCGTTTTAGCGGTTTGTTGCTGGGCATTGGCCAATACGTTTAAGCTGGTTACTAAGGCTATGATTAGAATTAATTTTTTCATTATCTTTTTTTATGAATGGTTTGTTAGGTATGACAAACGGAGGCTCGTTTGGTTTAACAAATATAAAATGAATGTAAGTAACAGAGACTTAACATAAAAAACTCAAATTTATAGTTAAACCAAAGTGTCATATTAAAGTCAAAGCATCTATAAATTCATGATCCTGCGCAAATGATCATCTATGAAAAAGACCATAAAGTACCTCTGCTGTATCACGTTGTTGATTTTGGGAACAGTATCGCTTTCCTCGTTTTTTGTTGCACATAATCATAATTCGCCTTTCAGATGGAAGTTTCCTTACCGGCAACAAGGCTTAACGGAAAGACAGGCAGCAGCACATTTACTAAACCGCTTCACCTATGGAGCCACGCCTGGCGAAATTGATGAGGTTGTAAAAACAGGCCTGGAAAGCTGGTTTAAACAGCAAATGGATGCCGATCTTCCGGATGATTCTCTTAACCGCCTATTAGCGCCATATGATGCCCTTAAGCTGAGTAATACACAGGTGGTTAATGAGTTTCCGAAAAATGCGCAGGTACTGCGTATGGCTATAAGTGCTGGCGTAGTGAATAAAGACTCTGTGAAAACTGATCAGAAAGCTTACCGCGATGTGCTGCAAAATTATATGCAGCAAAATGGTATGAAACCAGAGCAGGAACTTTTCAGGCAGTTTATCAACCAAAAGATATTGCGTGCCGCTTATACCAATAACCAGTTGCGGGAGGTAATGACCAGCTTTTGGTTCAACCATTTTAATGTATCCATCACCAAAAACGATTGCGCGCAATTTATACCAGCCTATGAGCGCGATGTGATCCGCCCTAATGCTCTGGGTAAATTCAATGATATTTTGCTGGCTACCGCCAAATCACCGGCTATGTTGTATTACCTGGATAACTTTACGAGTTCGGCTCCTAACAGTGATGTACCGGCAGCAAAAAAGCTGATCCGTGCCGCGCAGATGCAAAATATGCCCGGTCAGATGGTGGATAGCGGCAGGCGTGCTGCGCTGATGAATAAATTACAGAAAGCAAAAAATACGCAGGGGCTAAATGAGAATTATGCCCGTGAGGTGATGGAACTGCACACGCTCGGCGTAGATGGAGGATACACTCAACAGGATGTAACCCAGGCGGCCAAAGTATTAACCGGCTGGACAATTTACCCCATAGGGCAATACGGTAAGCTGGGGAAAAATATAATGGATAAAATAGGTGCCGATCGTTTGGAAAAACGAGGCTTTGTTCGCGATAGCGATTTCTTATTTAATGCCAATCGTCACGATAAAACAGAGAAGATGGTTTTAGGCAAGCATTTTGGCCCGGATGAAGGATATCAGGAAGGGGTACAGTTATTATCTATGCTGGCACATAGTCCGGCTACAGCAAAATTCATCAGTCGCAAAATAGCCGTGCGTTTTGTGAGCGACAATCCACCGCAAAGCCTGATAGATAAAATGGCCAAAACATTCCTGGCTAAGGATGGTGATATTAAACAGGTACTCATTACCATGGTAAGCGCGCCCGAATTCTGGAATTCATCAGCCTTGCGCGAAAAAACAAAATCGCCTTTTGAACTGGCTATAGGCTCTGTACGCAGTCTGCACGCTAATATTGAACAACCGTATCAACTGTATAACTGGATCAATAAAATGGGCGAGCGGGTGTATTATTACCAGGCCCCAACCGGTTTCCCGGATAAGGGACAATACTGGATCAATACCGGTGCACTGCTTAATCGTATGAATTTTGGCCTGGCTTTGGCTACCGGCCGTATACCCGGTGTAAAGATAGATCTGGCCGCGCTAAACAATCATCATGAACCCGAGAGTGCGCAGGCTGCGTTAACGATCTACAGCAAATTGATCATGCCGGAGCGTAAGCTCGACGAAACCATCAAACGCCTTACGCCACTACTTACCGACCCGAACCTGGCACAAAGAGTTGATGAAGCAAGTTCCAACAAACTTTATGTAAAAGAAGGGCAGCCTGCCAGTATGACCATGACCGCTCCGGAGAAGATGATGGCCGATAATAAATTGGCTGCACAAGGTAAGCGGTCAAATAATGTAACAGCCATGCAAAATACTGGTGGCAATAACTCCATGCTGGGGCAGGTAGTAGGAGTGATTATCGGTTCACCTGAATATCAACGACGTTAATCTATAAAAACATAGATCATGGTATCAAGAAGAGGATTTTTAAAATCAGGAGGTTTAGCCTTATTGGGCGTAGGTTTAATGGGTGGGATTCCCGGCTTTTTAGCCGAAGCCGCCGCAAGCGAAAAGATCATATCGCCCTATAAAAAACGTAAAACGCTGATCTGTATATTTCAAAGAGGTGCGATGGATGGCCTGATGGCTGTAACCCCATTTACCGATCAATATTTAAAAGACGCCCGGCCAACGCTGTTTATGTCGGCAGCAAAAGCAGGTAACAATAATCCCTTGATCGACCTGGATGGGAGGTTTGGCTTACACCCGTCCATGAAATCCTTTGAGCCTTTGTTTCGTGAAAAACGATTGGGGATAGTGCAGGGCATCGGGTCGCCAAACAATACCCGTTCGCATTTTGACGCCCAGGACTATATGGAGTCGGGTACGCCTTTTAATAAAGGTACCTCAAGCGGCTGGCTTAACCGGGCGGTTGGCTTATTGGGGCACGATGCCCTAACACCTTTTACCGCTGTGAGCATGACATCGGCTATGCCGCGGTCTTTTTATGGCGATAACCCCTCGGTGTCTATCAGTAATCTGCAAGATTTCGCCATCCAGATGCGCGGTAACCCGATTGGGGCTAATATGGCTGCCAAAAGCTTTGAAGATCTGTATGATCAAACCTCATCCGGCCTGTTAAAGCAAACCGGTAAAGAAAGCTTTGAAGCAGTTAAAATGTTGCAAAAAACAAATATTAAAAACTATACACCAGCCAATTACGCGGTATATCCAAATTCGGCCCTGGGTAATTCCTTAAAACAAATTGCCCAGCTGGTTAAAATGGATGTAGGATTGGAAGTAGCCTTTGCCGAATCGAACGGGTGGGATACGCACTTTAACCAGGGAACAGAAAACGGCATATTTGCCCGTAACGTGGCCGACCTGAGCGATAGCATTAGCGCCTTATGGTGTGATCTGGAAGCTTACCAGGACGACGTGACCGTGATGACCATGACCGAATTTGGCCGCACCGTACATCAGAATGGCACAGGCGGTACCGATCATGGCCGGGCATCATGTAATTTTATTTTAGGGAATGATATTAATGGTGGGCTGGTGCATGGCGATATGAAGCCCTTGGCAGTAGAAAACCTCGAAGATGGTCGTGACCTCGCGGTAACAACAGATTTTAGAAGTGTATTCAGCGAAGTGGCAGACAAGCATCTGAACATTAATAATGATCAGATGCTGTTCCCGGATTGGAAGGGAGACAGGATAGGGGTAATGCGAGGATAATATATTTTGATATCTTATCCCAGCCAGGCAATGGGTAGTTTTATATAAAAAACTGTACCACGACCTACAATGCTTTCTACATCGATGATGCCGCTGTGTTTTTCAATAATCTGGTGTACAATACTTAAGCCCAGGCCGGTTGATTCTTCGCCTCTGAGGCCGGTTCTGCGTGCTTTTGAAAAACGGGTAAATATGTCTGGAAGCATGTCGGCCGGTATACCAAGGCCATAGTCTTGTACTTCAATAACCAATTCTTCGTCCTTTTTATTCAGCCTGACATCTACGCGGCTATTGTCTTTTGAAAATTTGATGGCGTTACTGATCAAGTTATCAATGGCCCGGTGCAGTTTCTCCTTATTCACCTTGGCATAAGCCGGGTTGATATGACTGGTGAGTATGACGTCTGTTTTAAGGTCCTGTTGTATCTCCCAATCGTTCACAATGCCTTTTAGTAACTGGTTCAGCTCCGTTCTTTCCATTTCAAAAACATCGCCGGTGTCATTACGTGCGGCTTCCAGCAGATCGTCAATAATGGTTCTTGCCTTAACACAGGAGGCTTTCATCATATTCAGGTTTTCCTGCATTTCTTCGTTCAGGTCATGATCCATTTCCATGATCATGGCCAGTGATTCTACCGCCGCGATCGGGTTGCGGAGGTCGTGTGCAACCATGCCTAACACCTGGTTCTTAAATTCGCCCGCTTTTTCTATCTCTACATTTTTTTCCCTGATCTCGATCACCTGCTGATAATAATTAACCTTGTAAGAAAAAAAGTACCTGGAGGTAAGATAAAAGGCAGAAAGCAGAATAGCCGAAATCAATTGATTATACACCATTTGGGTAGAGTTGGTTTGGCTGTAAAACAAAAGGGCGGTGAACAAAATCTCGATAGTGATGATCAGTATAATGGTTTCGTAGTACTCAAAAACATATACGGCGCTTATCAGGCTTAAGGCAATAAGATATAAGGTTAAAGCATTGCTTGGATCGGATGTGGCAATAAAGCTTGAATACATGCCACAGGATATGATGTATATCGAAAATGAAAATACCAGGAGTGCCATACCGGCAGTCGCTTTTTTATGGCTTTTGAAATTGGCGATGAACAGGTTGCTCAGGATCAGAAAAACGGGTGTGATGATAATAAACACCCAATTGCTCAAGCTAAATTCCGGGAAATTTTGGGCGCGGGTAAGGCTTACCGGAAAAACAAAATACAATATCCTTATAATAACATTCAACAGCAAGAATATCATACTTCCGGCCCTTATAGCTACCAGGTTTTGATAGGTATAATAATCCCGGTATGATGCTCTGTACTTTGCCGGCAAGCTATTAAAAAAGAAATGAGTATTCAATTGTATCGCATATAAGGTTGTTGGGCAAAAATATCAAAATTTAATAAGAAATTTTTCAAATAATAACAAGCCAAAATGTCGTTTAAGTTTATATTTACCTGACTTTTTTTCATTATAGGCTAAATGGCAAGCGTTTTGATTAACACTCATCAATATGAACTTTAACAACTTTACAATAAAAGCCCAGGAAGCCGTACAAAAGGCTTCGGAAATTGCCACTGGTAATCAACAACAGGCAATTGAACCCGCGCACCTGTTAAAAGGCTTGTTGCTGGTTGATGAAAATGTTATAACTTATTTATTAAAAAAATTAAACGTAAACCTTAACCGGTTGAATGAAACGCTCGACGCGCAGATCAGCTCATACCCCAAGGTAAGCGGAAGCAATATTTATCTGTCATCAGATGCCAATTCGGCCTTGCAAAAAGCGCAGGGTTATTTAAAAGAATTTAAAGACGAATTTGTATCGGTTGAACATATACTATTAGGTATACTGGCAGCTGGTGGTACTATCAGTTCACTGTTAAAAGATCTCGGTGTAAATGAAAAAGATCTTAAAAAAGCCATTGTAAGTTTGCGTGGCGACAGCAAGGTAACCGATCAGAATGCCGAAGCTACTTATAATGCCTTAAATAAATATGCTCGTAACCTGAATGAGTATGCCGGCTCAGGCAAGCTGGATCCGGTTATTGGCAGGGATGAAGAGATCCGCAGGGTGATCCAGATCCTGTCTCGGCGTACCAAAAACAACCCGATACTGGTGGGTGAGCCCGGCGTGGGTAAAACTGCCATAGCCGAGGGTATTGCTTTCCGGATCATTAAAGGCGATGTACCTGAAAGCTTAAAAACCAAAGTGGTTTACTCGCTGGATATGGGAGCCCTGATAGCTGGTGCCAAATACAAAGGCGAATTTGAAGAACGCCTGAAAGCGGTGATTAAAGAAGTAACCCAAAGTGATGGCGAGATCATCCTGTTTATTGATGAGATCCACACATTGGTAGGGGCCGGTGGTGGAGAAGGCGCCATGGACGCGGCCAATATATTAAAGCCCGCATTAGCCCGTGGTGAGCTGCGCTCAATTGGTGCTACCACACTTAATGAGTATCAGAAATACCTGGAAAAAGATAAAGCGCTTGAACGCCGTTTCCAAAAGGTAATGGTTGAAGAACCTGATACCGCCGATGCCATATCTATTTTACGTGGTTTGAAGGAACGCTACGAAACCCACCATAAGGTGCGGATTAAAGACGAAGCTATTATAGCCGCGGTTGAAATGTCGCAAAGATATATTTCCGATAGGTTTTTACCCGATAAGGCTATCGACCTGATGGACGAGGCCGCTTCTAAACTGCGTTTGGAAATGGATTCGGTACCTGAAGTGGTTGATGAGCTGGAACGCCGTATCATGCAGCTGGAAATTGAACGCGAAGCTATCAAACGGGAAAAAGACGACCGTAAGGTGACTGATTTAAGCGAAGAAATAGCTAACCTATCCGCCCAACGCGATTCATTACGTGCCAAATGGAAAGGTGAAAAAGACCTGGTAGATGGTATTAACCAAAAGGTTGAACTGATTGAAAACTATAAGCTGGAAGCCGAACAGGCCGAACGCGCCGGTGATTATGGCAAAGTAGCTGAATTACGCTACGGAACCATTGTACAGGCACAGGCCGAAGTGGAAAAACTAAAGGCCGCGCTGCTGGAAAATCAAAGCGATAGCCGCATGCTGAAAGAGGAGGTTACTGCCGATGATATTGCCGGTGTAGTTTCCCGCTGGACAGGCATACCTGTTTCCAAAATGATACAGAGTGAGCGCGAAAAACTACTCCATTTGGAAGAAGAGCTGCACAAACGTGTAGCCGGGCAGGAAGAAGCTATTGAAGCTATCAGTGATGCCATACGCCGCAGCCGTGCTGGTTTACAGGATAAACGCAGACCTATTGGTTCATTTATATTCTTAGGTACAACTGGTGTAGGTAAAACCGAATTGGCCAAAGCCCTTGCAGAATATCTGTTCAACGACGAGGCTGCCTTAATCCGTATAGATATGAGCGAATACCAGGAACGCCATGCTGTATCTCGTCTGATCGGAGCGCCTCCGGGCTATGTAGGTTATGATGAAGGCGGTCAGCTTACCGAGGCTGTGCGTCGCAAACCTTATAGTGTGGTGTTGTTGGATGAAATTGAAAAAGCCCATCCGGATGTGTTTAATATTTTGTTGCAGGTATTGGACGATGGACGTTTGACCGATAATAAAGGTCGTGTGGTAAACTTTAAGAATACCATCATCATCATGACCTCCAACATAGGCTCAAACATTATCCAGGAAAACTTCCAGACATTGGAGGATGATAATCGTGAAGAGTTGATAGCCAAAACCAAAAACGAGTTGTTCACGTTGCTGCGTGCTACTATCCGTCCGGAATTTTTGAACCGTATTGACGAGATCATCATGTTCACCCCGCTCAGTCGCGATGAGATCCATGATATTGTGAAACTGCAGTTTAATCAGGTAAAACAAACCTTGGCCGAAATGGGCATCCCGATGGAAGCTACAGATGAGGCATTGGATTGGCTGGCCCAGTTGGGTTACGATCCGCAGTTTGGCGCCCGTCCATTGAAACGTGTCATCCAGAAAAAGATCCTGAACGAGCTGTCAAAACAGATCCTGGCCGGCACGGTTGATAAGGACAGTAACATTAAGGTAGATATGTTTGATAACAATTTTGTGTTTTTAAACACGCCAAAAACTACCGATGAACCTATAAAACAATAAAATAATAATTCCATCATATAGCAAAGAGCCACCCATTTGGGTGGCTCTTTGCATTTATAAAAAAAGGCTGTCATGCTGAGCTCCGTCGAAGCATGGTGGGCAGGCCTCTGCGCTCGACCCTTCGACGGAGCTCAGGGTGACAGCCCCTGTTATTTGTTAGCCTTTTCATGAGCTATTACTCTTTAAGGGGATGGGGCACAATTATGTACCTATATCACGGTTTTTCCTCGTCGTTTTCCTTGCTCTTTTCTTCAGCCATTTCTATTAAGGTTTCGTTGTCGATAATTCTGTCCCTGTTTTTTGATTGGGTTGGTCCTGCTCCGGTAATAGCGATACCGGTTACGGCCAATAATAAAAATAACACCAGGCAAAAAAGCCTGATTATTTTTTTTAGCTTTTTCATGCCGGTAGCAATGTGAGCCCGATATGCTTTTAAGCATAGCTAAGCCATGTAATAAAATTTATATATGGGTTTTTGATAAACAGGCAGGTTAGCCTATTTGGGAAAAAGTGGTGTTATTATACTGATCGGCTCTGTGATACAGGTGATCGATAGGGTATGCGAAGTAATGTTTAGTAGATAAAAATAAGTGCACTAAATATTGATAGCGGATTAACGTGAGATCGTTATAAATAATAATTCTATGACCGGTATATTTTTTACTTGCTGCGTATGATGAGGTATTGGTATAAAAAGCTAACGCTGCTCTTTTATAACTGATCCCTCCCTTTGAAACGAAACTTTTATCAGTAAATAGTTCGGTATCCGAAACGCGGTTACCGCTGGTACTGCTATGACTCACATAACCTGATAGCGCAAAAAAGCCAAGCAGGAAGGTAAATGCCAGCAGGTATTTTTTAAAAGAAGCCTTTATATTATTATCAAGCACACGTAAATATAACTAAATAGTTGTTATGTCTAATGATTTGTGAATGAGTAATTTTTTTATTTAAATGCCTTTTATTTGTATTCTTGATATTATTTAATAATATGTTAATATTGTGTAAATGTTTGAGTATAAACTTTTACAGAAGTTTACCGCACAATTATTTAGTACCGACACATATACAAACTTACCGAAAATCACTATGCTTAAATTTACCCAACCCGGGCTATTGTTCATAGCCTCTGCCCTTACCGGAATGCTGGTAATGGGTTGTCAGAAAAACAGTACTCCAAAAGCTCAAACTCCTGATGCAGCCGCCTCAATCAGCAAAAACATCAAAACTCAGGCAGTATCACTTACACAGGGTTTCGAAGTTGGCTCAACCAGCCCTAAAACAGCTTATGATGTATCACCCACCGGCTCAAGCAGCGGCGACAATGTTACGCTGTCTGGCAATTCATGGAATATGTATGACGCTTTGATAGGGAACCTGGCCGCAGATCAAAAAGCAGGCTCGTGGAGCGCCCGGATACGCAATACCGGCAAAATTACCATGCTATTTGACGTAACTACCGGCATAAGCACAGTTACCATTAAATCTGCAACTTATAACGGTGATACCGCAAGTCAATGGGGCTTGTTTTATTCTGTTGATGGTGGTACTACCTGGGCTCAGTCAGGTGCAAACATCACAACCGGTGCAACACTGGCTTTACAAACTTTTACCATTAACGTAACCGGCAACGCCCGTTTGGAGATCCGTAAATTAACCGGTGGTAGCAACCGTATCAATATTGATGATATAACCATCAATGATAATGGTGGTGGTACAACCCCTCCGCCGGTGGTGGTTACAGGAAAGAAATACCTGTTTGATGCCAGCCACCTGGAAAACGCAGGTAGCGCTGATTGGCAGATCGATGCCGATGGTACCGAAAGCGTGCCAATTTATACTGGCGGCACAACTACCGAAACCAAAGCACAACGTATCCCAACCCCGTCATATACAGGTATCACTTCCAGTACTCCGGAAACTTACTGGAAAGGTGGTATATCATCATGGGCTGTTTCATTGGTGAAATTAGGCGAATTGGTTGAAACTTTACCTGTAGGTACAGCCATTACTTATGGTAACGCTTCAAACCCTCAGGATTTGAGCAACTATGACGTATTTGTAGTAGTTGAGCCAAACCGTTTATTTACTGCTGCCGAAAAAACAGCTTTGATGAACTTTGTTTCAAACGGTGGTGGTTTATTTATGATTGCTGACCACACTGCAGCTACCACAGCCGGAACTGACGCTAATGGTTATAATCCATCTGACAGGGATGGCGATGGTTATGATTCACCACGTGTTTGGAATGACCTGATGACCAATAACGGTATCAACAACAACAATCCTTTTGGCTTCAATATCAATTATGTTGATATCAGCGAAGGCCCATCAACCAATGTTTATACCGGTACCAATGCCAATGCGCAAACAGTATTGAATGGTGCGACTGGTACAGCTTCAAAACTGGCTTTCTATAATGGCTCAACAGCAACGTTGACCCCAACAAATAATTCAAGCGTACAAGGCTTGTTCTGGCGTAATTCAGCTACAAACGGTGGCAACAGTAATGTAATGGCTTTATTAGCTACTTACGGAAGCGGTCGTATTGTTTGGATCGGAGATAGCTCACCTGCTGATGACGGTACCGGAGATACCGGTGATAGCCTGTTTAACGGTTGGTCTGGTGATTCACCTTCGGGCTTTACCTCACATCCGGCTTTACACCTTAACGCGTCGTTATGGTTAGCTAAGGCTATATAAATGTTTCCAGAGCCCTCGTGAATGGGGGATAGGATGCATCCTGAAACTTACGAAGTTTTTAAAACTTCGTAAGTTTTTTGTTTTAAGCCCACCTTATTCAAACAAGGCTCGTGTTTGGTGGTTGTACATAATAAGCAGCTAAACACTGCATCCTGTAATACTAAACAAAACATCACCACCATGAGAAGTTACGAAACCTTAGTGGATGCCACTAACGACCTCCTGAAAAGAGGATATACCGCCAACCTGAGTCTGGATGGTGACACTATAGATGATAATGCACAAAATATACACATGAGGGCCGACGACTTTGAAATTGATGAGTTTTACCGGTTTGAAGGAGCCAGTAATCCCGATGATATGTCGATAATTTATGCCGTATCATCGCCTAAATATAACCTTAAAGGGGTACTGATCAATGCCTACGGAACCTACGCGGATAATAGTGAATCGGCCATTGTCGCAAAACTGCACCATCATCAGGTAAGTAATAATTTGCACAGGGAAGACAGGCCGACTTCGGATTAGTTTTAAATGTGCGAATATGCAAAATGATGGTTTACACATTATATGATGGTTTTTCTGTTAACTAATTGATTATAAGATACATAAATCAATGTTAACCATGAAAAGTGTAAACCATGTAAACCCACTTTTAACAAAATGGTACGCCTGTTTGGGGACAATGCTTAGACCCCAACTGCACATTATTTTTGAATTAGCTTCAACGTAGTTTTTGCTGCCGACCTCATACCGGCGCTCTTGTCGCACAGGAATATCTTGAGCTGGCCCTCTAATTCTTCGGCGATCCAATCATAGCGGTACTTCAAATTAAAAAGCGCTTTACCGGCAAAGGCTTTTACAGCTACCTTAACTTTAGGATCAATCATCCAGTCAAAAAGTTGCTCAACTACTGGTTCCAGGTCAATAGTTTGGAGTTTTTGCCTGACGGAAGTTGGGGATGAGGTATCCGTCATGTGCATGATTAATTTGGTGTAATGCCGCATACAGCTTGGGTTGCTAACTCCTTTGAAACGGGATGCGAAGTACTCCAGATCATTAAGATAGTGTTCAGGATCTTTCAAAAACATGTTCTCTAATATCCATACCGCACGGAAACCAATCACCTTATCCTGATGAAAAGTAATATCAATCAGATCTCGTAAAGCAAAATGCTGTTCCTCTAAAATACGGGTTAGTTTCAATACTTTGGTTTTACCCAAGGTGTGCGATAATTCGTCGGTAAGTTGTTGGCAGGTAAGCATGTTATGCCAAATTTAAGGTTTTTTGTTGGGCCGGAAAATGTTTTATTGGTCTGAAAATTGCTCGGTTTTTTCAGACTACCTAAAACATATATCATGAAACCATACCTGTCATTATTGATCTTTTTTCTGTTCACGATCAAACTTTCTGCTCAATCATCCATTGCACCTATTCCCGGATGGAAAATGGATCTAAGCAACGGTCGTTATCGTTTTACTCCACCTGATGCCATCGGAACTTACGGGTTTAAATATGAGATATTTCCCCCGGTAAATAATAAAGTAAGTGATCTGACGGAATGGCTTAAAATGGCTACACTACAGGATCTGCGGGCATCCGGATATTCAGACCCTATACCCGGCGAACCTCGTGAGGCTAAAGACATTCAAACTTTAACTACTTATTCTGTTATTGTTCAGGATGCATCAAAGAAAAAATTGGCGGCCATGTATTTTGCATATTCCAGGCCCGATCATTCTATCCGTTACGGCAAGGTCGTGCGTTTACGTGAATATTCCGGTAATTACATCAATGTTGCCGCCACTCATTTTGTGGCTTTGTTGAAACAGGAAACAGCAGAAACCCCTAATAGCCCGAATACAACCGCTGCGGTGTCTCTCCAGCAAAATACAAGCGTTTCAGAGCCATTGCAGCAAACCAAAGGAAAAGGATTATCATCCGCAGATATCCGCGGTATAGTGTTACACAGCGAGAGCAGCTATGGCGTTGGTGGTATGCTTATATTTATATACAAACCCTATATTTTGTTGAGTGATGGCAGCCTTTATGAACATCCCGAAATTAGTCCGAACGATTTAAATGTGACCCAATCCAGGCAATCAGAACCTGAGAAATGGGGCACCTGGAAACTGAACGGGAAAACTTTAACCATTGTTCATGGCAGCAAAAGTGGCGCGATTGGCAAACCAAACGAGTGGACAGGTGGCTGGACCTGGGCTACTCCCGCCAAAAAGAATGAAAAATTAACCGCTACTTACGGTAGTATTTCGGGAGGTGGTAACACGTCCATAGGTGGCGGTTCTATTACGGTATCATCCAAATACATCACATTTAACAATAAAGGGCAATTTACCTATGAAAGTGTGGGTGGAGGTAGTTATAACGATAATACGGGTGGCGTATCGGCCTATTCTTCAAAAAATGCAGCCGGCACATATTTACTTGATGGCTATTCTATCGAATTGCGTTTTAATAACGGAAAAATAATACGGCAGTGTTTTTATTTTTACAGTGATGATCACGAAGTGTTTGGTATTGGGAATCATCCATACACCATTTCTAAATAAATTTAAGGTTCGAGGTGGGGTTGCGGGACTCGAGGAGCCAGATTGGGTTAGTGGATAGCACATTTTTGATCCCGGCAACACGACTCACGCAACCCGCTCCATGACCTCTCCCTACTTCTATAAAAATTTATACCTTTACCCGTTTTTAAATTAAAATTACTACATGGTTAAATTCAACCGTTTCACACTGGATAATGGTCTTCGGGTTATTGTTCACGAAGATAATACTACACCTATGGCGGTGCTTAACATTCTGTATGATGTGGGCGCCCGCGACGAAAACCCCGAGCAAACCGGTTTTGCGCATCTGTTTGAACACCTGATGTTTGGTGGATCGGTAAATATACCCAGCTATGACGAGCCCCTGCAAAGGGTAGGCGGCGAAAACAATGCCTTTACCAGCAACGATATCACCAACTATTATATTACGCTGCCCTCGGCCAATATCGAGACCGCTTTTTGGCTGGAGAGCGATAGGATGCTGAGCCTTGCCTTTAGCGAAAAAAGCCTGGAAGTACAGCGTAACGTGGTCATAGAGGAGTTTAAACAGCGTTATCTGAACCAACCTTATGGTGATGTTTGGTTAAAACTGCGCCCCCTGGCCTACAAGCATCATCCTTACCGTTGGGCTACTATAGGTAAAACCATTAAACATATCGAAGATGCCCGCATTGAAGATGTAAAAGCCTTCTTTAAAAAGCATTATACTCCGCAAAACGCCATTATGGTGGTTGGTGGCGATGTTACTACGGAGCAAGTGAAACAACTGGCCGAAAAATGGTTTGCACCTATTCCGGCAGGCGAAAAGTATCATCGTAACTTGCCGCAGGAACCTGACCAGCATGAAGAACGTCGCGAAACGGTTACCGCTAAAGTTCCATTGAACGATGTTTACATCAGTTTTCAGATGGGTGGCAGACTGGATGACGACTTTTATGCAACAGAGTTGTTGTCTGATGTGCTTTCGCGCGGTAACTCATCACGTTTATACCGCAGCTTAGTTCAGGACAGGCAGATTTTCAGCGAAGTACACGCTTATATAACCAGCAGTCTGGATAAAGGCATGTTTATACTGGAAGGTAAACCACTCGAACATATCAGCATTGAACAAGCGGAAGCCGCCTTGTGGGAAGAACTGGAAAAAGTTAAGAATGAAGAGATCCCTGCGGATGAGTTAACCAAGGTACAAAATAAGACCGAATCGACCATGGTTTTCTCGGAAATGTCACTGTTGGATAAGGCCATGAACCTGGCTTCATTTGAATTGCTGGGCGATGCAGAAATGCTTAATCAGGAAACATCAAGATACCTGGCGGTAACTGCTGCTCAGATAAAAGATACAGCCGCTAAGATATTCAGGAAAGATAACTCATCAACCCTTGTTTATCTGGCCGAAAAAACTGAATCGGCATTAGCTTAAATAAACTCTGATTCAGACAAAAAAATAAAAAACATGATCGACAGAAAATTAGCCCCGGATTTTAAGGCTATTGAAAATATAAACCTCATCAAACCTGAACATAAAAAGCTGGACAACGGCTGTAATGTTTATTGTTTTAACTCGGGCGACCAGGAGCTGGTACGGATTGAATGGATCTTTAACAACCTGCGTTTTGATGGGGCTAAGCCCTTGCTAAACATGGCAGTAAACACCATGCTCACAGAGGGAACGACAACACTTTCGGCCTCTGAAATTGCCGATAAGGTTGATTTTTACGGCGCCTTTTTACAGGTTGATTACGGGTATGAGAATTCGCTGGTTACACTGTACAGCTTAAATAAACATTTACACCATACGCTGCCGGTTATTCTGGATATCCTTACAAATTCTGAATTCCCGGAAAAAGAGTTGGAAACATTTAAGCGTAACCAACAGCAAAAATTACAGGTAAGTCTTCAGAAAAATGATGTGCTTGCCCGTCGCGATTTTAATAAGGCTATTTACGGAGAAACTATTTATGGCCTGGGTGCAAGCTTTGATAACTATAAAAGCCTGCAGCGCGAAGATCTGCTGGCACATTTTAAACAAATGTACCAGCCTGCAAATTGTACTTTAATAATTGCAGGTAAAATTGAACCGGATACTCTAACGCTGATTAAAGAAACCTTTGATAAAAGCTGGACAAATGGTCCTGTAGCCGCGGATACGTCACAACCTGAACTTAAACCAGCCGCTGAGTTGTTTTATTTAACCGAAAAGCCGGATGCATTGCAATCGGCTATCAGGATAGGCTTACCGGTAGTTAACCGTAACCATCCAGATTTTCAGCCTTTGCAGGTATTAAACACGGTTTTAGGTGGTTATTTTGGTTCACGATTGATGGCCAATATTCGTGAAGATAAAGGCTATACCTATGGTATAGGTTCTGGTCTAAACTCGTTTAAACAGGGCGGCGCTTTCTTTATTGCCACCGAGGTTGGTGCTGATGTATGCAAAGCTGCAATCGGCGAAATTGAAAAAGAGCTCGAGCTGCTTAAAACCGAATTGGTACCTGAAGATGAATTATCGCTGGTACGCAACTTTATGCTGGGATCTTTACTGGGCAGCCTGGAGAATGTGTTTTCACATGCCGATAAATTCAAAAGCATCTACTTTGCCGGTTTAGATTATGATTACTACGATAGGTACGCCACAACAGTAAAAACAACAACCGCCGTTGAATTGCGTAACCTGGCTAATAAATATCTGAATTTCGATCAGTTTTACAAAGTGATCGTAGGGAAATATTAGGATTTGACTCTCAGCGCGTCATTGCGAGGAACGAAGCAATCCCCATAAGCAGAGCCACTCTGTAAGTAGGGGGCACACTAAGTTCGCAGTGACGCGTTTTTTATAATTCTGCATTCCAACTCCCAAATCAGATTTATCATACAAAGGCAATTTTCTACGTGCTTTTAAATAAATCCTAAATCGAATACCCAAAATCCGAAATAATTATTACCTTTGCCCGGCAAATAATAACTCCAAAATAATTATTTGCTATGCAGTTAGACCCATCAAAATTTGTTGCCGAAGGATTAACTTACGACGACGTTTTACTACTCCCGGCTTATTCAGAAGTTTTACCGCGCGAAGTTAACACCAGTACTTTTTTAACAAAAAACATCCGGTTAAACATCCCAATTATCTCGGCAGCTATGGACACCGTTACCGAATCTGGTTTGGCTATTGCCATAGCCCAGGCCGGTGGTATAGGCATATTGCACAAAAACATGACCATACAGGCCCAGGCCGACGAGGTTCGCAAAGTTAAACGTTCAGAAAGCGGAATGATACAAGATCCCGTAACGCTGCTGGAAGATGCTTTGCTTGCAGATGCTTTCCAGATCATGAAAGAATTTAGCATTGGCGGTATCCCGGTAATTGATGCGGATCATAAACTGAAAGGGATCATTACCAACCGTGACTTGCGTTTTCAGAAAGATATGTCGGTGCCTGTAAGTGAGGTAATGACCAAAACAGGTTTGATCATTGCTCCAGAAGGCACTACACTAACCGAAGCCGCAGCTATTTTACAAGGTAATAAAATTGAAAAACTGCCTGTGATAAACAAAGATGGTAAGCTGGTAGGCCTGATCACTTATAAAGATATTCAAAAAGTAAAAAACTTCCCTAATGCCTGTAAAGACGAATTTGGTCGTTTACGTGTGGGAGCCGCTGTTGGAGTTGCTGCGGATAACATTGACCGTGTAACCGCGTTGGTTAACGCCGGTGTGGATGTGGTTACGGTTGATACCGCCCACGGTCATTCAAAGGGAGTTATTGAAATGGTTAAGGCGGTAAAAAAATTATATCCAAACTTACAAGTTATTGCCGGTAACATAGCTACCGGCGATGCTGCACTTGCCCTTGCTGATGCCGGTGCCGACGCGGTAAAAGTAGGTATTGGTCCGGGTTCTATATGTACTACCCGTATTATTGCCGGTGTGGGCGTACCACAGCTTTACGCGGTTTATGAATGTGCCAAGGCATTAGAAGGCCGTGGTATACCGGTAATTGCCGATGGTGGCATCAAACAAACTGGTGATATTGTTAAGGCTATTGCGGCTGGTGCAAGTTCTATTATGGCCGGCTCGCTCTTTGCCGGGGTGGAAGAATCACCAGGCGAAACCATTATATACGAAGGACGTAAATTTAAATCATACCGTGGTATGGGTTCTGTGGAAGCCATGGCTAAAGGTTCAAAAGACCGTTATTTTCAGGATGAGACTGATGTAGTTACCAAACTGGTTCCAGAAGGTATTGTTGGTCGTGTACCATTTAAAGGTAACATGGCCGAGGTAATATTCCAATACATTGGCGGTTTACGTGCCGGTATGCACTACTGTGGTGCCGCCAACATCGAGGATCTGCAAAGAGCCAAATTTGTACGTATCACCGCAGCAGGTATGCGCGAAAGCCATCCACATGATATTACTATCACTAAAGAAGCTCCTAACTATACCAGCAGGTAATTCTTAGTTTAAAAACGGCATAATATAACTGTCTGTAAAATACGTTGAGATTATTCTTAAGTATTTTACAGACAGTTTTGTTTTACAGCATTACTGGCCGGTTATAGATGATGACTTTGAAATTAAGCTGTTGGCGGTGATGACCTTTAATGCCTGGTCATCATTGAAACCTACTTTAATAAGTGCATCAAAATAGTCTTTATTTAATTTGGCTATTTCGGCTATTTTACCGGGTTGCTTAAAGTAGGCAAGTTGAGCGTCAAGTACTGATTTTGCCATAGATGCGTACATTGGGCCCATAGAACTCATGGCGTTTTGCATTTCATTGGAGTTTCCATAAAACAATCCTGTAGTGGCTGTGTCTCTTTGTATTGGCGGTGGCGGCATTAATACCACATCGGTTACTTTTATTTTTGTTCCTGGAGGAAATGATTTTGTAAGGCTTACATTATAAAAATTAAAAAAAGTAATGCCATCGTTTCTGATACCTGGTCTTTCAATGATATCAATGGAGTTTGCATTTGCAGGTATTTTTTTAAAATAAACTTTGAATACAAGCTTATCACCTTTTTTACTAAAAGTATGTTTAGCTGGTACCATAGCTATGTTTTCTGATTTTACATAATTATAATGCTCATTATTTACATCGGTTTGGATGAATATTTCCTTATTGAGTTGGGCCCATGTGTTGTCGCCGTTGGCCGTATACTCAAAGCTGACAGTCGTAAATTGTTTATCAGTTTCAATTTTGGTTATCCTGCTGTTCCAGTCATCGCTGCCTCCTAACTGTGGATTTTCAATATTTTGCGCAAAGCCAGGTAAGCTGGCTATCAGCAGGAAAGCTGATAAGATTAAGAATTTTCTCATTGTGAATAATTTAGGATATAGTTTTTATAAATATAAAAATAAGCCTTAAATGTAGGGCTGACAAATAAAAAAACAAGTAATAATTAATCATTCCATAAGCTTCAATATAAATTGGCCTGATATATTTGTGGGATGAAAGCTATCTGCGTATTCTGTGGTGCCAATTTTAACGGCGACCCGGTATTGAAACAAGCGGTTGAACAACTGGCCGAACTAATGGTAACCCGCAATATTACCCTGGTATATGGTGGCGGTAAAGTAGGGATAATGGGTCTGCTGGCCGATAATGTTCTGGCACACGGAGGTAAAGCCATCGGTATTATCCCACAGTTTCTGATGGATAAAGAGGTTGGACACACGGGCTTAACCGAGTTGCATATTGTTGAAAATATGCATCAGCGTAAACAAATGATGAATGATCTGTGCGATGCTATCATCACACTCCCCGGTGGGATAGGTACCCTTGAAGAGTTTTTTGAGGTGCTGACCTGGTTACAATTGGGCCTGCATAAACATCCGATAGGTTTATTGAATGTAAGCGGTTTCTACGATTTCCTACTTAAACAACTGGGTGTAATGGTTGAACAAAAATTCATGAAGCCAGCCAACCGCGAACTTGTGATCACTTCCGGCGATCCTATTGAGTTGGTTAACCTCATGGATGGTTTTAATGTTACACCGGATGAGGTTTGGTTTAAAGACAGAAATCTGATATAGATATGCGGATGTGCAGATTTCAGATGTGCAGATAAAAAAATCAATGCATCTATAATTTGCACATCTGCATATTTGCACATCCGCACATCCAAAACTCACTCCCCACCTTCCGGGCCATAAAAAATAACCCAGGTGGCAAAGTCGTCGGTGAAGTTTTCAAAGCGGTGCTCAACTCCGGCTTTCACAAACAATACATCACCCTGTTGAAAACTGGTGCGTACACCATCATTCAAAAACTCCCCATATCCACTGATGATCACGTATAATTCATCCTGCAAGTGCGGCGTTTGAGGGTCGATATTTACTGGCCGGTATATCTCAACCGACATGCTGCCATGCTCAATAACTTTAACAAATAAATTTTCGGGCTTGTTGCTTAAATGCTGCAACGCTTTAATGACCGATGATTTCATTATAATTAGGGATTTAAATGTTGTACTTCGTGCGTTTTACGTGATACGTTGTATGTCTGGATTGATCGCGTTATGTATAATTAAAACATACAACGTATCATGTAAACCCCGAAACTTATGCAACCTGACTTATGGTCCAAAAATCGTCGGCCAGATCGGTACTGGTGATATAATCGTAAGGCATATAAAAATAACCCTTCAATCCCCAGCTATCACCCCAACTGTTACGTACAATAAAAGCCTTCTTTTGATCATCATAGCCCACAGCCATTACTGCATGTCCGCCTATCACACTTTCTGTTTTGGAAGGCATAGGTAAAACACCGCTTTTTGCTACAGCATCGCCCTCAAAGCTTTGGTAAGCTGTAAAGCCAAATACAAAAGGATTGCCACCAGCAAGACACGTTTTTAACTCATTAATAGCCGTATTATTTAAACGAGTGTATTGCAATGCCTTGTTTTTTAAAGCCTTTGTATATAACGATTTGGTGGGTTTTTTAGCAAATTTACTAACAGCGTATGGCCAAAGAGTTTCGTCGCAAACGCCTGAGGTGGCAACAGATTTAACACCATCACGTAATTGCGCTCCGCTGTCTTCTTTTACGTGGCCCTCTAAAACGCGTTCGTTATAATAAATAAACAGGCGTGATGGATTAAATACCGGCAGTTTTTGTTTTATGAGTTCAAACTGAAAAGCGCCGGCTATGGCATTGGCTGTGCAGGAGCCTAATGCTCCCTGGTCATAAACCGCTGGGCACTGCGCACGCAGGTCGACCAGTGGAGGAGTGGGCTGAGCCAATGCCTCGTGGCGTACAACGGCATATTGAAAGTCGCGGTGATCGGGCAGGTCTGGTAACCAGCCGTAGTGTTTGGTTTGTTGTATCATATCAGGGATGAAATAATTATGCAATAAAGGTATAGCGTTTGATGCTCATTCACGTGCGTGTTTTTACGTTATCTGGTGCGTACTGATACCTGAATGTTTGAACAAGATAAATAGTTGATTAGCAATGTCAAAATATTTTTTACTCTATAATGTGCAAAACAAAACAGCAATTCGTTAGCTTTTGATCCTTTAATTTTTCCTAATTTACATTTTCCTATTATAAACCAATTATGGATATCGCATTCAATATTAATGAGGATATAAACAAACAGCTTGTTTATGAGCTCAATACCAGGCTCAAAAAAATATATGAAGGTGGGGGCGAAAAGGCCGCGGCCAAGCAAAAAGAAAAAGGAAAAATGCTGGCCCGGGAGCGTGTGGCTTATCTGATTGATGACGACAAGCCCTGGTTGGAAATGGGCGCTTTTACTGCCGACGGTATGTATGCCGAACATGGTGGTTGCCCATCGGGTGGTGTGGTGTGTGGCATTGGCTATGTATCGGGGCGGCAGTGCGTGATAGTTGCTAATGATGCCACGGTAAAAGCAGGTGCCTGGTTCCCGATAACTGCTAAGAAAAATCTGCGTGCGCAAGAGATATCCATGGAGAATCGTTTACCGATCATTTACCTGGTCGATTCCGCCGGCGTTTATCTGCCTATGCAGGACGAAATATTTCCGGATAAAGAACATTTTGGACGCATCTTTCGCAATAATGCCATCATGAGCAGCATGGGCATCATCCAGATCTCGGCCATTATGGGCTCCTGTGTAGCTGGTGGGGCTTATTTACCTATTATGAGCGATGAGGCCATGATTGTGGAAGGTACCGGTTCGGTTTTCCTGGCTGGGTCATACCTGGTAAAATCCGCCATTGGCGAGGATGTGGATAACGAAACGCTGGGTGGTGCCACAACCCACTGCGAAATATCGGGCGTTACGGATTATAAACAACCAAACGATAAAGCCTGCCTGGATTCTATCCGCAATATCATGAGTATGGTGGGCGATTATAACAAAGCTGGTTTCGATCGCATAAAACCTGTTGCACCCAAATTAAACGAAAAAGATATTTACGGCATCCTGCCCGATAACCGCGAAAAAGCTTATGATATGCGGGAGATCATTTTGCGTTTGTTGGATGATTCGGCTTTTGAGGAGTACAAGGAAGGCTATGGTCAATCCATTATTTGTGGTCTGGGCCGTATCGATGGCTGGGCAGTAGGCATAGTAGCCAATCAGCGCAAGGTGATCAAATCAAAAAAAGGCGAGATGCAGTTTGGCGGTGTTATTTATTCCGATTCGGCCGATAAAGCCACACGCTTTATCATGAACTGTAATCAAAAAAAGATTCCCCTGGTGTTTTTGCAGGATGTTACCGGCTTTATGGTAGGCAGTCGCTCAGAACAAGGAGGCATCATAAAAGATGGCGCCAAAATGGTGAACGCGGTAGCTAATTCAGTAGTGCCTAAGTTTACTATTGTGATAGGCAATTCCTATGGCGCGGGTAATTATGCCATGTGCGGTAAAGCCTATGATCCCAGGTTGATCTACGCCTGGCCTTCAGCTAAAATAGCGGTAATGGGGGGCGGACAAGCGGCTAAAACCTTGTTACAGATACAGGCCGCTGGCTTAAAAGCCCGGGGCGAAGTAGTTGATGAAGTAAAAGAGGCCGAGCTACTGAAACAAATAACCGATAGATACAACAGTCAAACAACACCATATTATGCCGCCGCAAGGCTTTGGGTTGATGGTATTATCGACCCGCTGGAAACCCGCAAGGTGATTTCTATGGGTATCGAAGCCGCCAATCACGCACCTATTGAAAAAGCGTTCAATGTAGGAGTGATACAAACGTAAATAAGCTGTGCAATTTTCAATATGTCATTGCGATTTCTATGATACAAACAAATGCTTTTGGTAAGGTACTTGGTTTTTAATAACAGCGAAGATTCGATGGATGATTTTATTTCTTACTGCATTTAGGACAGACATCTTATTTTTCCCTTCATCAATCTTTCTCTTAAAGTATTCTCCCAGATCATTTTTTAAGCGTATTGCACTCATGGCAGCCAGATGCAATACGCTTTTAATGGCTTTGTCGGCATATACAGACACCTT
>NZ_FNJV01000002.1 GCF_900103125.1 Mucilaginibacter sp. OK268
TAATCGGTAAAATATACTTCCAGTATACTAAAAACAGCCCTGGCCCCGCAGGGCGAGCGGAAGAGTCAGGTACAACCTGACTCCCGCTCGCTCCAAAAAAATTGCTTTTTTGGACGTTCGTCTGCGCTTATAAATACTATATGGAGTGTGAATATTTTTCATATATGCTAACAGGTTTATTGGCATAGCGAAAACAGCATTTTATATATATGGGGATGTCTTGTCCTGATAAGGCTTTAAAGAAATCTCCAAGCGAATTTTGAGGATAGCCGGGTGCAGAGCCCCTGTTTATTTACAGGACGCCAATCTCCCTGACCAGCCGTACACAAGCCCCTTGTACGTGCGACTGGCCATTTATCGGCCTATTGACGGGCCCCGGTCATAGCCCTGATCTAAATCTTCTCCGGGGTCCCTGTCTTTTTTTTGTATTAAAGATTGCCTTTGTTGTTGCTTCTGTTCGATCCTCCGAACCAGCTTATTTGCCCAGTCGGGTATTTGTTCAGCTTGTTCTTTAACCTGCCCCTGTTCAATCTTTAAATAAGGATGAAGTTTCAAACGCTGCTGATTATCCTCGGTGAAACTCCTTACCAAAAGCACGTTATCAAATTCCTCAAAATGTTTCTCCAGGTTTTTAAATCCTTCGTTATAGTTTGCGGTTATGTTATCCAACGCTACGGCATGCCCACCCATTGCAACCCTGGCATGAACACGCTCGATAGATGCTTCTAAACTATCGAGCCCAAAATAAATAAGCTGTGCTTGATATCCCTTGTCTTTAAATTCCTGAACCGTACTCATTACATCTGCCGATCTGAAATTTGTTTCAAATGCACAATCCATGCGTTTTGCCTGTACTTGTTCTTTCCAGTTGGCAAAAATATGACCATTTACTGCATCATACAGGTTTCCGCTATCAAGTCCGGGAAATTGCTGCCGTAATCGTGCTAGTTCTTTATCGCCATCGAACACTGGCGTGCCCGAAGGCAGCATAGTGGCGGACAGCGTGCTTTTACCTGCACCATTAGGGCCGGCAAAAACAAACAGTTTTGGCTGTTCCATTAAAATTTCCTTTGGAGAATATGGCTTTGTCCTGTCTTGGCGTCTACTTCCACTAATTCGCGCCTGTCGGCATATTGGCGGATAAATTGTTTTGGGGAATTATCGCCGTTAGTATATTGGTAGACATTGTATTGACCGGCATTAAGATGCTCGGTTTCGACTCTTTGAATTTCCGGGCGTAACCTGTCCTGAAGCTCTTGCAAAGAACATTCAAAAATCGGTTTGTAAGTTAACTGCTCCATAAGCCGGTACAATTCACAATTTTTAGCTATTGCAGGTGCGATCTCTGGCCACTGTTTTAACGGTATAAGAACACCCATTGGTTCCTGGCTGGAGTTGACAAAAATACTAATTTTGCCTTCTTCAGCGAATGCACTCAAATTTAAGGATTTACTCATGATATTACAAATTTGGTTGGTTAATAGCTTGTTTTTTTCGGCTCTGTCTTATGGGCACGCCGCTTTTTCTTCATCTTCGATCTTACCGGCAAGTTTTTCTGGAATTTTTCGTCCTTAGCCTGGCCCATGTCGTCTGACAGGGCTTGTTTGCTCTTAAGTTGCTCTTTAAGCAGATACGATTCCGTGGCATACCCGATGGTTGTTCCGGTCAATACAGCAACCCCGACGATAAGGATAAAATATATGATTAATACCCATTGGGATTTAGGATCTAAATGGTGCCTAACCGGAATAACATCCGGCATTCGATCTATTTTTTTATCTATTTGCTCAAACAGCCGACTAATATTCTCTTTTTCATAGTTTTGATTAAACTTGTTCAACTGCTCGTTTATCTGTCTGAACTCTTTACTATAGTCGGGTATATAAACCTCCGGATATTCCGGCAGTGTGTCCCTGGAGGCGGCTTGCTGTTCCAGCAAAGATTTGTTTTTTTGAACGGACTGTTCAATCACATCATCGATGATGTCCTTTTTCTTTTCATTTGACCTTTCCATAGTTGCTTATTTATTGGCTCAATACCTTCCTACTGTCCATTTAGTGCGGCCGCCCGATGTTGTGTGCCTGGGTGCAGTCTTCACTTTGCACCTCCTTCCAAAAGGTTTTGAATGTCCTCCAACTTGTAATAAAGAAGCCCACCGATCCTGGTGTAGCGAAGCGTGCCGTTAATCCGTAAGTTCTGCAAGGTGCCGGGTGATATGTTTAATAGTTTCCTCACTTCATAGCTTTTCAGCCATTGCTTACTTTGTCCCTGTCCGGGTTTGAGGAGATGCTTCATCTCGGTTAACATCTCGTTTTTAAATTGCTTTAAATCTTCTTTGGTGATTAAATCGATTGCTGTCATAATTATATGTTTATGATTAATATTTAAAATAGCCTTTGCGCAATTTGGGCATGTGCTGTTTGATTTATTGGGGACTTTTAAGGGGTGACACCTGATTTTCTTTGCAGCCCTGCCTAATTTCCAGAATAGCTCGTTGTTTTTTGGCGATCATTTATATCACCGCCCTGTTGGGATGATTGTTTCATTCATCTTGTACCTCCCTGTTTAATCTTTAGTTTTTTGTTGCATGGCTTTGAGCACCTCGCTTTTTTTAAAATATACCCGTTTATGCAGCCGAAGAAAGGGCAAGCCCTTCTTCATCCAGGCCGTGAGTGTTACCAATGACACGCCTAATTCTTCGGACAGTTCCTGTTTGGATAATAGCCGTTCATCATGCGGCGGGCTTCCGCCTGTTTTAAAATGTTCTTGTAATTCTGCCCGGACTGCATCCCTGATGCACCGACTTAGGGCTTCGTGGTTAATGATCTCCATGCTACAAATGAAAATAAAAAAGCAACGTGTGCATGACCACGCAGATTTGCATGGTTAAATTGAGGGTGTTCATAGCAAGCTACAATAAGCTTGTATTTGATTGAAATTTAAGTCGTTATGGTTTACCGAAAGATGGAATTGATAAGATTAAGTTATGCAACTTTTAACTGCGTTTTCGAGCAGGTTTGAGCTGAAACAGCTTCAGTTCCGGTGGTATTTTAGCATACTTGGTGCCAGGGTTGTTTTTATCTGCCGGGAAATAACGGCGAATGGTTTCCAGGCTGATCTCGTTATTACCCTCCCTGAAATACTTGGCAATCATTTTACTCCATACGATTTGCGTTTGAGAGAAAACGAGTTCTTTGCTATTGTCCGGCAATAAGGCTTCTTGTGTTTGCAGACAGATATCTAAAAAACTTAACAGGTAACCATCAGCGATATTAATGTAATCATCGGTTTCCAATTTTCTTGCTGCTTTTAAATCCTCTTTTAATGTTGCTATTTCTGCTTGTTGCTTTCTGATTTCTTCCTGCTGATCTGCAATAATTTCAGGCAGCGTCTTTTGGGTATTCCACTGGTCAATGGAACGGAGATACTTTTGAAAGCTCGTGAGTTTGGCCAGCAGCTCCATGTCGGTCGCGTGGCTCGAATTAAATGGGTCTTTGGTTTCTAAGTATCTGATACGTATTAAAACTACCTCCCAGACAAAAGAAAAAAACACCTGTTCGCCTTGCGGTTCTTTTCCCAAGAAATAAGTTAGGTGATATTGGTAATAATCTACGTATTCCTGTTCAGGCAGCGTAAATAGTTTCTTTATGAAAAGATTATCTTCATAGCCTTTTTTTAACCCTGTAAATATGCCAACATCATATTTGTGTGGGTGTAGATCAAAGGCCTCGTGTGGTTTAAAATATTTATTGGGCATGGTTTCGGTATTAATTCCTACTATATGCTTCAACTACAATTTATTATTTTGGTTTTAGTACAAAAATAAAGCCTTGCACTTTTCGGTACAGGGCCTGGCTTTAGACTTTTGCTTTTATGGCTACACTTACAATCGCTTACTAAGCTGTGCCATACAACATTCTTTTGGGGATTAGTTTCTTTTCATACAAAACACCGGAAATCCAAAATCAAGTTCATGATAAACTTCAAATCCGTGTTTCTTATACAGCTTTATATTTTGGGGTAGGTATGTTTCCAAATATATGGGGAGTTTACGAGCCTCACTGTCCTTAATTAGTTCGGTTAGTAATTTACTACCATGTCCTATATTTTGAAATTCTGGATAAACGCCAATGAAAAGTAAATAATAAAAAGGAGAGCGGGAATGCACATTCCTTATTTTACTTTCTCTTACAAAGCCCTTCTTTATGCTTTTAATACCCAAAAGAAACAAAAGCTGTATGTCCTTACTACCTACACTTGTCTCCAGTACCATACATCTAAAGCTAATCAGTATCAAGAGTTAGACCCTACCTTATAGTTGGGGGAGTTCGCTGTTGATATCATAGGGAATTTTGATCTGTAAAGCTCTTCGGCTGCTCATGGAAAATTGTTATCAAAAAACGTTACCTTTATGTAAACAAATCCTATTTTATGAAAAACCGCAAGCATAATCCTATAGGGGAAAAATTAACTGAGGAGCAACCTGCATTTACCCCTCCTCCGGTGGATCCCGGACATAAACTGCCTGAAATTGGTAGTCCATCAATTCTGCCAATTGTAGGAGGTGGAAATAAACTGCCTGAAATTGGTAGTCCATCAATTCTGCCAATTGTAGGCGGTGGAAATAAACTGCCTGAAATTGGTAATCCATCAATTCTGCCAATTGTAGGCGGTGGAAATAAACTGCCTGAAATTGGTAATCCATCAATTCTGCCAATTGTACCGGAACCTGGGAATGATTAATATGCAAAAACAGCGATGTCTCAAAGGTTCATATTTATGTTTATATGGCGGATCACAAATCAAAAGCTGATAGTGCACCAGCTATGAGTGTTCCTTTTTGGCATGGCATCAACAGGAATTTTGATTACAGTTTCAGCGTTGGGAGTACTGAAATTTAGTAGCAATAACTCAGAAGTGTCGAGCACGTGATTAGTAGGAATTGCACCACCTGGGGGTGGTTGTTTCAGGCGTGCTTTCACTTTTGATACTTATCTCAAAAAACGTTCACTTTTCTTTTCACCATATTACTTCACCTTGAAAACCCATTTTATGGCAACATACCAATTCCAGGAAACTACAATTTCAACAATGAAGGCTTTGGCTGACAAAAGCGTTGAATCCTTTTTAAATGAATTAAATAAGAAGGAAGAACAAACCGAAGCAAATTTACCGGATAGTAAAACCAGGGAGCTTTTAGATGATTTTGTTTGCGCATCCTTATTAGACGGGGTAGCCGAAGGCAAAAGTTTTGACCAGGTAGTTGACCATCTGGCTTCCACTATTGAATCACACAGCACCACACCCCTGCCTTCTGGAGCGGTTGCTTCTATCGCCAGAGCCATTTTAAAGCCTTGTGTAGATGAGCTCTCCAAAATGGCGACAAATCCCGAAGACTTTTCCCTGGGCGATGACAAGGATGTTATCCGGGATGCGGTAATTGGTTGGAGTAGGTCAGCGAGATTATTACCGATTGATCAAGAAGAAGTTCCACTCGGTGGGGCTAAAGAGTATCCTGAAAGCTTCGCTAGGGTAATCGATTTGCCTGCACCTATCATAATTCGTTAAATAAAGGACGCATCATTTCGGCAAGTAAGAATGTCCTTATGTAGTATTTCCACAACATAGAAGGCTTAATTTTGGCATTGGGATGATGGCTATAATATCTTATCCTGTTAAAATTAAGCCCTGCATCTTTTAGTACAAGGCTTAATAAGGATAATAATTGTTATGCCTGCAACTTTTTACATAGCTGTGCCATATCATCTTGTATTTTGTTCTCTATTACTTTAGCATATATCTGCGTGGTGGGCAGTTTGGCATGGCCTAGCAGTTTACTTACCGTTTCTATAGGTACACCGTTGGTTAAGGTTACCGTTGTGGCAAATGTATGCCGGGCAATATGAAAGGTCAGCGGCTTCATAATATCGCACATATCAGCAATTTCTTTTAAGTAACTGTTCAATTTCTGATTACTCAATGTCGGTAGCGCTTTACCTTCTGCCAACGCTTGGGGATGGCTCTTATACTTTTCGATGATCGCTAAGGCTTTGGGCAAAAGCGGTACTCTTACCGGTTCATTGGTCTTTTGCCTGTTGGTCATGATCCAAATATTATTCTCGGATTTTTCTATCAGGTTGGCAGGTGCTAAATTAAATACATCTATATAAGCCAGTCCTGTATAGCAACTGAAAATAAAAAGATCTTGAACGACTTGTAACCGCACGATATTGAATTTCTTGGCTTCAATCCTCGCCAGTTCTTCTTTGGTCAGATATTCACGTTCTACTTTATCAAACTTTAACTGGTAAGCGTGAAAGGGGTTGCGGACTATCCATTCCAACCTTACAGCAAGATTAATCATCTTGCAAAACCTTTCCATGTGTTTCATCAGGCCGTTATTATTCAGGTTTTTTTGGCCTTTCTCCGGCTTTCTGTTGCGCAGGTAGTACTCAAAGTCCGTAATAAATTTATAACTCAACTCCGATAAGTATTTATCGCTTGTCCTAAAACGCTCTTTAATAAACTCCTTAATATACTTTTGGGTGGTATAGTAATTTTTCATTGTGCCTGGCTCCAATACTTGTCCTTGTTCCGCATTGTGATAGTCCATTAACTTACATAGCGTAAATTCGGACTGGTCGGCCCCTGTAACTTTCCCTTTTAAAAGTTCTGCGGTAATAAATTTCTTCTGCAACAAAAGCTGCTGGTAACTGTCTATAATTCCAGCCTTGAATTGGTCAAGGTATTTATTCAGTTTGATGATTTCTTCCCGGCTTCCCTTTCCCATTCCTTTAATGGCGTTCCAGTTATTTTCTTCAATGGAGCGTTTAACGGATATTTCAATACGCTTGCCGTTTACGGTAATCCTTGCATAGATAGGTGATTTTCCCGCTTGGGTGGTCTTTTGCTTTTTAAGATAAAAAGCAACGCCAAAAGTGTTGTTTGTGGTACTCATAGTTATTCTGGTTAAAAATTTACAAAAGCATGGTTTTGACTGATTTGATATACCCCTTTGAAAAGGAGCACCGGTTTGAGCAAAAAACAGGTTTCAAACCACATCAAAACAGGTCAAAATAAACAAATCAATCAATTGACTATCAATACATTACAATGCTTTTGGTGACCCAAACGTAGGAAATTAAAATGGGTAACCGAATAGGTCTCATTTTCTTTGGTTTTACTTGAATAACTTGGGTTGAAATAAAAAGAAAAACCCCTTAAATCATACGATTTAAGGGGTTTTCGACTCGATTGGTATCGCTTTAGTCGGGATGGCAGGACGATAATCAACCTCTATATTCTATTGAATTTCAGTATGTTACAAAGAGCTTCTCAAAGCTGGTACCAATACTGGTCTCCTTCTTCTTTTGAGTGTCGACAAATTTACAAAATCAGGGAGAACCCTGCAAGTTTTAACCAAGATTTAAACCATTCAATCGCGTAAAAGTACTCCCCTATCATGTAAACTAAATTTTCCGGTAGTACCGAAAAACTGGGCAACAAAACCGGGCTGGGATGGTGAAATTTGGTCTGTAATAAACGTAGCAAAATGGCAATTGAAATCATAACTAAGGATGACCTCGAACTATTCAGGGCTAAACTATTAGAAGACATAAAGAATCTATTAAACACTAAAAGTGAGGCACCGAAAAAATGGCTCAAAAGTTACCAGGTTAAAAACATGCTTAAAATATCGCCGGGAACATTACAAACTCTAAGAACAAAAGGCACGATCAGGTACTCTAAAATAGGCGGGATATTTTATTATAAATATGAGGATATATTAAAAATCCTTAACAATGAGCGATAAACTAACGAGAAATCCCTCATCAATAAAAATCCCCAACGAAAACTCCGTTAGGGATAGTAATGGAAATCCTTTGAAAAGATTGGAGTAAATGACCCGGGCCGAAGGCAACGGCCAGAATTTTTAAACGTGCGGCAGTCGGAAATTTTGACCCAGTTTATCGTTTAATACCATTCATTTATACGGTTAAATTGCTTTAGTTTTTTTCCCTTCAAAAGTATTTAGAGAATGAGCATCTAAAGAAACATCCAAAACCTTTGAACCAATTTTTATACGCAACCGCTGCGCGGTATCCTTAAAGTTACCGGCAACAATAACGTATTTGCCTTCCGGTGTCTGGAAAACCAGTACGGGCTTCTTATCATTACCAGCCTCTTTAAACGACAACAGCCTGGAACCGGGGGTGATGTAACGGGAGTAATGTTTCACCGCATAATATTCTGGTGTGTAGGCAGCGGTCTGGTTTTGCGAATCGACACGGATAAGCGCGTTTTGCTTCCATCCCCATCCACTTGTACCACTATCGGTCAAAACAGGGTTCCAAAACGTATATTCTGTGCAACCATGACCCAGATAACTATTGATGAGATCAAAGGTATGCTCGGCTGATTTCCAGTCAAAAGTCCCCCAACCACATTCACTTTCTGTTTGCACATACTGATATTGGGGATATTTTTTACGGATAGCAGGTAGAATTTGCCCTCCCTCCCATTGAAACCCGATACCCTGGATCGTGTTTACCATACGAGGGTCTGAAAGTACCTGATCGACAAGATCGTAACGATTGGTGTTGATTGTTCCAAAAAACAAGGAAACATTCGGGTGTTTAGCTTTTAAGGCAGGTGCCAGATATTCTGTATTGAAACGAATGGCACCTTCGGGCGTCCAGGCGCAGCCTGGGTAAACAGTGTAACTATAAGCTTCATTCTGATACATCACCATTTTGATTGGAATATCCTGCTCTTTATAAGCGTCAATGAACTTGCAAAAATAGTTAGCATAGGCTTGCAGGTAACGTGGGTCCTGTATCAGATAATCATTTACCGTTACCTGCTTAGGGAAGACATGCTCGTCTCTTTTCTTAGTGTTCTCATAAAGAACAACCTCGGAAAGCGGTGATAGCTGATTGTATTTGGCATCACTCAGTACCGCGTAATTGTGGTTGACTTTCATCCACGAAGGTGGGGACCATGGAGATATCCAAAAGGTCATTTTGGGATTTCTTCTCTGGGCTTCCCTGATATATGGGATAAGGGCCTTTTTGTCCCGGTCAATATTGAAATACTTCAATTGAAAGTCACCATCGACCTCATCACAACTGTACCAGTCACGGGAGTAATCATTGGCGTTCATAGAAAAACGTCCTATTGTAAAATGCATATCGCCATCCGGGGAGAAAAGCTGGTTCAGAACTATTTCTTTTTTTTCTTTTGGGAGCAGATTCAACGCATCCCAGCCCAATTCGTTGAAACATGTACCCCATGACTGAAACTTACTGCCACTTTTTTTTTCGTCAATTGTAATATCAATAGCTGAACCGGCCCCTTTTTGAAGATTTACACTTTTAAGTTTCCAAAAAATCGTGTCACTACTTTTAATCCAATTGAAGGACTGAGCCGAAACCTGTAGCGATGATAAAAGGCTGCTTGCTATTAATATAATTATATTAAAAATTCTCATAAATGTTAACCTTTGATGTTTTATTCAATACTATATTATCTTGTATATTTTCCCCGCTGTTGTTTTAAAATCATACAGCCATGTTTTTGGTAACTGTATGCCCAGCTTACTATTATCGGTCTTGATGACTGGCTTTTTAATATCCATTGTCCTATAGAAACGGTTTGTGTTTCGTGCAGATGCTGTTTTTAGCAGTTTGTTAACCACCAATTGATTTAACCGAAGCCGGCAATTACCTCCTAACGCTGAATGAATAACCAGCTTTGTAATTTTATGATCGTCCCAGGTTATGTCCATCTTAAAACCACCACGGGCCATTAAGCCGGTTACACTGCCTTTTCTCCAAACATCCGGCAGGGCGGGCAACACGTAAATAGCGCCATCGTGGCTTTGCAACAGCATTTCGGTGATCCCTGAGGTACAGCCAAAATTTCCGTCTATTTGAAACGGCGGGTGCGCATCAAACAGGTTGGGATAAGTACCACCGGACTCATGTCCCTCGTTATTTGCCGGTGAAATCTGATCAGTTAATAATTTATAGGCATGGTTACCATCAAGTAAGCGGGCCCATAAATTAATTTTCCATGCCATTGACCAGCCGGTTGAAATATCGCCCCGGTAAACCAGTGAGTTTTTGGCAGCAGCAAAAAGCTGCGGATCGCGGAAAGGCGATATTTGATTGCCGGGAAATAACCCATACAGATGTGAAACATGGCGGTGATGATCAGTTGGAGAATCCAGATCATCCAGCCATTCCTGTAACTGTCCGTATCTGCCTATTTGCATAGGCGGCAGTTTTTTTCTGTAATTCATTAAACTATCGGCAAAGGCGCTGTCTTCGTTTAAATCGGCGGCAGCATGTGCGACATTGGTAAACAGGCCATAAACCAGTTGATTATCCATTGTGGCCCCGGCAGAAACCGATACCTGAGTTTTACCATCGATATATTCATGCTCCGGTGATATTGATGGCGACACTATAAGCCAATTGTGTTCCGCTTCCGGTTGCAGGACGTCTTCAAAATACTGAGCGGCACCTTTCATAATGGGATAATATTTTTTCAGGAAGGTTTTGTCGCCGGTAAACAGGTAGTGCTCCCAAAGGTGCTGGCAAAGCCAGGCATTGCCGGTTGGCCAAAGCCCCCAAAAAGGCCCGTCAACAATCCCGGTGATCCTCCATACATCAGTATTATGATGTAAAGACCAACCCCGCGCACCGTACATTACACCGGCGGTTTCCTTTCCCGTCACTGACAGATCGCTTATCATGTTGAAAAGCGGTGTACTTAGCTCTGATAGCTGGGTTACCTCGCTTGGCCAATAGTTCATCTCTGTATTGATATTGATGGTATATTTACTATCCCAGGCCCCCTTCAGGTCGCCGTTCCAGATACCCTGAAGGTTAGCCGGCTCGGGCGAGCCCGGTTGTGAAGATGAAATAAGCAAATACCGACCGAACTGAAAGTAAAGCTCGGCCAGTTGCGGATCCTTTCCCTTTGCAAAGTTTTTAATACGTATATCAGTAGTAGATTTCCCCGCATCCCCGGAGCCCAAATCCAGTTTAACACGGTTATAATATTTCTGGTAGAAAGCTGAATGTGCCCGGAGCAGTGTTGCAAAGTCCTTTTTGTAAGCGTTATTTAAAAATTCCTGCGCACGACTGAAAGGATCGGCGCTGATGTCATGGTAGTTTACAAAATTGGTCGCCATCGATAAGTAAATGATGGCCGTATCTGCATTATTCACCTTGATCCCTGAAGTATCAGCAGTGAGGGAGCCGGCAAAGTTTTTTACACGGGTCATGACGTCAAATTTCACTTTGCCTTTTTGATTTTCATGATCGCTGCTTAATCCTGATAAAACCAAATCACCGTTCGATACTTCTACGGTTTTCATAAGAGGGCTTTGCAATTTAATATTACATGTGACCATTCGCGGTTTATCAGCTGTCAGCCTGACCATTAAAACATTATCAGTAAACGAGGTAAAATATTCCCTTTTATAATGCACGCCGTTGTATACATAAATTACGGAGGCGGTCGCACTTTCAATGTTGAGGTCCCTCTTATAATCTGTTACACTATTATGGCCGGGGAAATTGATGTATAAATTACCTGCCAACTGATACGGCATACCGCCATTCCCTTTCTGAGTCACTTGTTTGTTGGCCAAAAGCTGAGCCTCCAGGTACTTTTTTTGTGCTAAGAGGGCCCTGACCTGGTTAATGTAAGGTTTAGCTGCTGAATCGACCGTATTATTAGGTCCTCCGGCCCAAATGGTTGATTCATTCAGCTGCAGCTGTTCAAGTTGCGTAGCGCCGAAAACCATAGCAGCAATATAGCCGTTGCCAATCGGCAATGCCTCGTTCCAGTTCGCAGCGGGTTTGTCGTACCATAAATTATTTTTCCCTTGTGCAAAAACGCTGCCATTAAGAAAAAACAGACAAGCAACTACTACAAGTTTTTGATATTTAAGTTTCATATACAGTGATTCAAAAAGGCTAATATTCTTCTTTGACATGGAAACGGTTTTGGTTGCTGTTATAATTGGCATCATGTTGTTTACTTCCATTTTGTTTACCTTATTCCGGGCCGGCCGTGCATATCTCACGCCTGTTTTTATTTTCGGCGCTCAGCTTCAGATCATCTTTTGGATCAGAAGCAAAACACGGTGTATTTTCATTATCGGGCATTGGAGATAAATCGGCTCCTCAAGCATAATTTAGGGAACCGGACCTTAAAACCTTCGTTGCGGGCCTATTTACTCCCCGTTAATTTTAGAGCTGAAACGGTGACCGCGATAAAATCTGGAAGCCCGTTATCATGGCTTCCAGATTGGTTTATTATCAAAAGTAGCAGGAAATTACCACCCTGCAGACTGCCCCAGATTCTTGTTTCTGCTAAGTTCGGCGGTTGCAACAGGCAGCAAATACATGTTGGGGGTAAACTGCTTTTGTAATTCGACCACCGGCGTATAGGTTTGTTTGTTGGTTGCAGGATCCCGGCTGATATTCATGCCCATAATAGGCCTGTTTTCTATGTCCATCGCAATCTTCCACCTTCGCACATCAAAAAACCGATGGCCCTCAAAAGCCAGCTCTATTCTACGCTCATTATAAAGCCTTGCTTTTAATGCATCTCCGGTAACCGAGGGAGGTATCGGCGGCATATTGACACTTGGACGTGCCCTTACCAAATTAATGTACTGACGGCAGGTAGCTTCATCCCCAAGCGCTAATTTTGCCTCGGCATAATTCAGGTAAATTTCGGCAAGACGGAAAAACGGCCAGGGTGTTGTATACGTCGTTTGCCAGCTCAGTGGTACAGTGGGGTCATCAGGCATAAATTTCTTTAGTATATATCCGCCTTTCGGATTATCGCTGCTAAAAGTATAGCTGTCCATACCAAAAGTTTTCCCATCCGGCGCTATCCACATAGCAAACTGATCGCCGCGGAAAATTGTCGAATCATGTATTACGGTTGCATCAAAACGAGGGTCCCGGTTTTCGTAGGGGTGCTGAGGGGCATAACCTGATGCGGGATTAATTGTTTTCGCGCCTCCGGCCGCGGTAATAAAAGGAGGTTGACCGTTAGTCATGTCATAGTCGTCCACCAGGTTTTGGGAAGGGCCGTTACTCCCCCACCAACCTCCATATGCGCCGTAACGGCGGCCGAGGTTATTCATTGGGGTCTGGTGGCCATTGGTAGTGGTAAACTCCCTGGCAAAGATCAATTCGCTGTTCGGCGAACCGCTTGTAAGCATAAATTCCTTTTGGTAATCTGGATAAAGCGAATAGCCGCTGCTCAATAAGGATGCTGCAGCGTCAGCAGCTTTTTGCCACTTCGTCATATCATTTGAAGTATTAAACAAAGGTGAGGCCGCATAAAGCAGAACGCGTGAACTTAGGGCCTTACAGGCATCCTGACTGGCACGGCCAAAGTTAGCGTCAGTACTGGCATAACTTACGGGCAGGTCAGTGATGGCTTCGGTAATGTCCTTTTCAATAAAGGTTACACAATCATCAAACGAACTTCGCTTAAAGTCTACCTGAGTTCCCAGTGGATACGATTGGGTAACAATGGGTACTCCGCCGAACCTTTCAATCAGGTTAAAATACATAAACGCACGTAAAAATTTGGCCTCTGCTACCAACCGGGCCTTATTAGGAAGGCTAACGGTAGTAGTGCTCATTTTTTCCAGGAAGAGGTTTACTTTTCTGATATACACATATCCCTGCGTCCAGTAATACATATAACCACCCCAAAAATCGCCGCTACCTGCCTGGTCGATGTTATCAGGCGTGTAAGTAGTCGGCCCGAAAATGTTGGCCCCGCAGCAAGGCGCGGTATTTACAGCTTCATCGGTGTACTTTGAATACATATGGATATAAAACCCGTGAGGGAGGCCGTTGTACATTTCGTTTTCATAAGCCTGGATAAGATTTGCGTCTGTCCACACAGCAGCATCCGAAACACGGTCGCTGGGTGGGATATCGAGAATGTTTTTCTTACAAGAAAAACATATAGCAATTGCGAAAAACAATAATAGTTTTTTCATAATACTTTTAATTAAAATTTTACGGTAGCGCCAAAATTGATAATACGTTGTTGTGGATAGGTGGTATAACCTCCATTAAGTTCCGGATCGGCCCAACTGATCTGTTTAGCCCAGGTAATGACGTTAAAGCCACTCATAAAGAACCGCAGGTTGTTCATTCCTATTTTTGAGACCACATTTTGAGGCAATGTGTACCCTAACTGGACAGTTTTTAACCTGACAAAACTGGCGTTGAACAGATAGAAAGTGCTGTTGCCCGGCTGATATCCATCAGACCTTGGCATTGTTCCGTTTGGATTGCTGACAGTCCAGCGATTTTGTGCTCTTTCAACAGCGGCGTTGGCAAAGTCGGTTGTACCTAAACTTGCAAATGTATTGTCGTAATTCCAGGCGGCGGCCTGACCCTGCAGGAATACATTCAGGTCAAAGCTTTTGTACGCAAAATTCATGTTCAAACCAAATGTATATCTGGGTAAAACGCTGCCATCAAAAGTGAACTGATCTTTTGAATCTATCTTGCCGTCATGATTTAAATCAAGCATTTTAACATCCCCCACCCTGGTATTTGGATCATGGGGATAAGCGTCCAGTTCGGCCTGTGTGTGAAAAATACCATCAGCTTTATAATACATTCCCGCTCCAAAAGGATGGCCGGTAAAACCCTGGTATGGCTCCTGTGGCGGAACTTCATCCTGGTAAATAATTTTGCTTCTGTTATAGTTTAAGTTGGCAGCTATGCTATAGGTTACCTCACCAATTTTACTCCTGGTGCTTACACTTAATTCAAAGCCGTGGTTGTCCATTTTTCCGATATTTTCAGCAGGAAGAGCCGGGAAGCCCAATACCTGGCTAACTGACAGGTTTGGAATAGCCAGGATATTAGATCTTTTTTCCAAATAGTAGGTAAAATCTACCCCCAGCAAACCGTTCCACAATTCAGACTCCAGTCCAAAATCTGTTTTCTTACTTACCTCCCAGTGGATATTGGGGTTGGGCAGCACGTTGGAATAGATACCCGGTGCATCGGTACTGCCGAAAACATAGTTTTGTCCGAAATTATATGCTTGTAAATAGTTGTAGGTCCCCACACGGTCGTTACCTATTTCACCATAGGTAGCCCTCAGTTTCAACTGGTTTATAAAAGGAAACCGGTCTTTGATAAACTTCTCTTCAGACAATCGCCACCCAACTGATGCACCCGGGAAGAAACCGTATCTGTTGTTAGAAGGAAAAATGGGGGAACCATCGTAACGGAACAAAAATTCCACAAGATATTTGGCATCGAGATCGTAATTAAACCTTCCAAAATAGTTGTTGCGGGCACTTGAACTCGCCGAGCCACCATTGGCCTGGTCAGCCGGGACGCTGCTGCCATAATTAATCTGCGGGAGGGCCTGGGTCAAAAAATTCTTTCTGTATGCATCGGCGCCCGAAAAAGTATTCTGCTGCTGCTCCTTTCCAACCATGGCTGCTACGTGATGGTTGCGGAAATTATGGTCATAGGAAACTCTTATATTGCTTAATGTCGTAGTATATTTCGAATAAGTATCGGTCAGTTCAGTTGTCCCTGTTGCTGAACCTTGAATCCGGTCATAGTTTTTCGTGTTTACATTGTACTGATAGTAAAAGTAGGGTACATTCCAGCGCTTCTCAAACACGTTATCCAGGTCATAGTTATAGGAAGCATCGATCTTCAATCCGTCAACATGCGGAACTTTGAAGCTGGCCGTAAATGTTGAATATAAAGGCGTTTCACTAATATTGTCATAACCGCGCTGGTCAATCAGCAAAGGATTTTCACCCAGCCGGCCCGGGCCGATCAGTCCGTTTGGGTAAATCGCCGTTATCGTTGGGTTTGCCTGCAGTATATTAATAAATTGAACATTTGATGCCACTGTACTATATGCTTTAGTGTCAAGCGTACCGGATAAATTGGCGCCTATATTCAAATATTTGTTAATATCAACATCAACCTTCGAGCGAAAATTGTACTGCGTGTAATTTTGAGGGTCATGCACGTAGCCACCGTCCTGCTTCAGTTTGCCGAATGAAAACAGGTAGTGTACATTATCGGAACCGCCAATAACCTGCATGTTATAGTTTTTTACGAAAGAATGGTTTTTTAAGGTAACCCCTGCCCAATCGGTATTCGGAAAATTAATCGGATCCGAACCGTCCCTGTATGCCTGTATAGCAGCATCTGAATAAAATGGCTGGTAACCTGGTGGCGTTGTGTAGGTGCTACCGGTCGATTGCCGATAAAAATTACCTTCGTTATATACCTGTGCAAATGTTGCCGCATCCAAAACTTTGGGAACTTTAGTAGGGCTTTGGAGTGCGTAATTGTAACTGAAGCTAAAATCCGGCCTGCCTTTTTTCCCTCTTTTTGTAGTAATCAAAATTACACCGTTTGCGGCGCGCGCGCCATAAATAGCGGCAGAACCATCTTTCAGCACAGAGATACTTTCAATATCATTTGGGTTAAGGCGGCTTATTATCGTACGCTCCACGCCGTCAACGATGATAAGCGGACCGCTGCCTGAACCTCCATTGTAGAAAGTTGCAACTCCGCGTACAATTATACTCGGATCATCGGCCCCCGGCTGTCCTGAACGCTGATTTACGACCAGGCCGGGCAGCTTGCCCGCAAGGGAGCTTACTACGTTTGGCGCAGGACTTTGGGTTATTTCTTTACCAGATACGGTGGATATTGAACCTGTTAACGTTGCCTTACGTTGTTGACCATAACCAACAACAACTATCTCGCCTAAATCTTTAGGAGCCTCCTTTAAACGGATGTTTAATACATTACGCCCATTAGTTAAAACCTCCTGCGAGGTAAATCCTATAAAACTGACAATCAATGTACTATTTGCGTCCGAAACTTCCAGCGTAAATTTACCGTCGGTATCGGTAATGGTACCGGTTGTAGTGCCTTTGAGCTTAATAGTTACACCAGGAAGCGGAGCACCTTTTTCATCGGTTACAACACCCTGTATCTTTTGCAATACAAAACTATTGTTAGCCGCGCGGTCAGGCAGGTCAACTGTTTTTTTTACTAAAATTGTACGGTTAATAATTTTATAAGTAAAGGCCGTGTTTTTAAAACATTGGTCAAGCGCCTGTTCAACAGAAACATTAGTTAATTCTAAGTCTACATTCCGTGAAGATGACAGGTCATTTATTTTGAAAAGAAAATGGTAGCTACTTTGATCTTCGATTAACTGAAGGACCTTTTCTATCGAAATGTTTTTATGATGTATAGTCACCTGCTGACTAAAACTCTTGCCGCTCACTTGTAGAAATGCTGCAATCAGAAAAATAGCAGTGAGTTTCATGGTTAATATTATTGAGGTACAATCAGGCCATACCACGGGCATTGCCTTATGATTTAATTTCATACATTTGTAATGTTTGGGTAAGTAATAATGTCAATTTGTCAATTGGTTTAGGCACCCAAATGCTGCCGGAAAGTGCTTCGAACGCTTTTCGGCTTTTTTATATCTAAGATCAAATGATCTGGCTATTAAAATATGGGTACCTTTTAAGGGGCGGGGATTAGATTTGTAATTCTTCTCTCATAAGCTTATTATTTTAGGTTAAAAATCAGGTTACTATAATTGTATTATATTGGTTTTAATTGCATTTATCTGAATGCCCGAAGAATAATTACACTTTAATTTTTTACAGTTAAGTTGTTCCCCTCAAGTGTGTAATTTATTCCCATATACTTTATCATGGCAAGCATTTCAGAAAGATTTACATTTCTGGATATTCTTCCTTTATATAAAACAGGCGCGGGTTTGCCGGTATAAATAACGTTAATGCCATACCACCTGGCTACCTGCCGCATAATTGATGTGATATCAGTGTTATTGAAATCAAAAATCTCATTTTTCCATGCTACAGCTTCTTTTACATTCACATCTGCAGCAATTTTCATTTCATCGTTTTCATTTAACAACGCCTGATCGCCGGGCTTTAAAATTCCAACAGATTGCTTCCCATTTATTTTTACTGAACCTTCAAGCAAGGTAGTTTTGGCAAATGCCTCATCCGGATAATCATTTACATTAAAATGGGTTCCTAAAACGGTAATTTGGGTTCTGTTTGACTTTACGATAAATGGCTTTGCGCGATTCTTGGCTACCTCAAAATAAACCTCGCCGCCAATCTCCACCTGTCTCGTATTACCGCTAAAATTGGTCGGGAACCTCAAATAAGATACCGCGTTTAGCCATACTTTGGTCCCATCGGGTAACATCACCTTATACTGTCCGCCTTTAGGTGTGGTGATTGTATTAAGTTTCGTATTACCCGAGGCAGACTCATCGCTATTGGCTTTATAAACAAGTAATCCTTCAGAAGTTTTAGATACGTTAACATTGCCTTGTTGGCTTAGTAATCCTTTTTTTGCATTATTCAGAATAATTTCAGAGCCATCAGCGAGTGTCAATACAGCCTTATTACCCCCGGGAGCAATATCATGTAATTGTGCCTTCGCTATTTCAGGTGCAATTTTATGGCGGTTAGTGAGCACCGGGTAAAGTAAAAAGCCTATGATGAGTGTAACTGAGGCTGCTACAGCAATTTTAGCCCATAAACTATAAGTTTTACGCTCAATGTTTTGCCGCGTTCTGTCAATCCTTTCTTTTGGCTCCTGACTGTTGACGGAATTAACATTCAGATGTACTATGTTATCACTGTTGTTGATCTCGCTTGTAATTTGTGCGAATAGTTTCTCCTTAACAATAGCCTTCTCATCATCCGGAAGTCCGACAAGGCTGTCCGGTATATTGTCATATGATCTGAACCATTGATATACCTCCCTGATCTCATCAGGGGTGCAATTTCCAGACAGATATCTTTCAATCACTTCAACTGAAATGTTTTTTTCCATGATAAAGATTTGTAAAAAAGATGTTACTCTTGGTTTATATAAGTGAAGTCAATTAAAACAGCTGTACCCCCTAAATAAATTTTAAAAAAATTATTTTATTGTAAATAATTGTCATTATTCACAAATAATCATACACTTTATTCATTCGTAATCATACACATTAATTGACCGTTTACTTTTTCTTATCAAACCTAAGTCAAATGCGGACACCCGAACGTTCGGTTTTGTTACAGAATTCCTATTGGCTACTCATAATAATTTAATATTCAGCTATTTAAAAAACTGGAACAACGATTGAAGTAACCATGTCACGTTGAACGCATATAGCTTACATATTAACCTCTATGACCTGGCTTGCCTGGGAACGATATTTGTCGGCTCTACGTTGGCCGTGCAGTTGTGGTGTGCTAAAAAGCCCAACCGGTCAGCCAATCTGTTTCTTGCCCTGGCTTTAACCACTACGGTGTTGTGGATGATCCTGATTTTAGGAATTGACATAGGGCCGGATAATTACTTTATACATTGGAGCCGGCTGCCGCTGCTGTATATGCTGGTGGCGGGCCCGTTTATTTATTTTTATGTACTAAAACTAACCTGCCAGGAATATAAGATCGGCCACCGGTATCTGCTTCATTTTAGCCCCCTGGTGCTTGCACTTAGCGCGCAAATTTTACTGAATCAGTTTGATTCCATATTACAATTACCGGCGTCTATTATTGCCGTGATTTACCTGTGGGCTGCAAACAGGCTGATTGACAAGTATTACCGGCGTCTGAAATTTAATGAAGCAAGTGACCGGTACCGTTATGAATTGCGGTGGCTGCGACGCATACTGATCAGCATGGGCCTGTCGTGGCTGTTGTGGGTGCCATTTACCCTAATAAATTATTTTTTTTACCACAACCAACTGGGTGTTAAGGCCTGTTATCCGCTGTATCTCCTATCTGCGGTCGTGATGATCCGGATCGCTGCGGCGGCATTTTCAAGGCCGAACACTGAAGTGCCGGCTGATGTGCAATCCATAAGGCAATTGCTGCCGGCGGAACTGAAACAAAAAGGCATCTGGCTTAAAGAAGTTATGCAAGCACATCTGTATTACCGGGATCCCGACCTCAGCTTACGCTCGCTGGCACAAACACTTAATATAAATCAAAACGAACTATCCCGGATCATCAATTCTGCGCTCAAGAAAAACTTTAACGATTTCATCAATGCGTATCGCGTTTCGGATGTCGTTCAAAAAATGCAGGACCCGGCTTATGACCGGCTGACCCTTATTGGCATTGCGCTGAATGCCGGATTCAACTCCAAATCTACCTTTAACCGGATCTTCCGTGAAATGACCGGATTAAGCCCGGCAGAATATAAACGGGAGTTGGAAAAAGAGCGCCCAACTTACACTTTGAGACCTTTTACCCGCTCTGCTGCGATAGTTTTGCGTCACAAGACCGCTCCAAGCTGGTCTTATACAAAACTAACCCACAGCTTTATGTTTAAGAATTATTTGAAAATCGCCTGGAGAAACCTGATCACCAAGAAATTTACATCGTTTATCAATATCGGTGGTCTCGCCCTTGGCATGTCGGTCAGCCTGATCATCGGTCTATGGACATGGAGCGAACTGAGCTTCGATAGAAGTATCCCGAATTATGACCGCATTGCCATGGTCATGCAAAATCATACCAGAAACAACCAAACGGAAACCTGGAATACACAGGCCTATCCAACGGGACAGGCCTTGCGGAGCAATTATGGCAGCAACTTTAAACAGGTGGTCATGGCATCCGGTACCTGGCCGCATGTATTATCTTTTGGCGGAAATAACCTGAAGCAGAATGGTAATTTTATGGAACCCGGCATTACAGAAATGTTGTCTTTACAAATGGCCGAAGGAAGCCGCGCTGGTCTAAACGATCCTTCCTCGATCCTGCTTTCACGTTCGGCCGTGCTGGCTATTTTCGGTAAAGGAGAGGCCATGAATAAAACCCTGCGGATCGACCATGACCTGACCGTAAAAGTAGCCGGCGTTTACGAAGACCTGCCTTCCAATTCCTATTTTGCTGACCTTAAGTTTATCGCGCCATGGAGCTTACTGGTGCAAAGCCAGCATTATGATACCCGTTTTACCAATCCCTGGGGCTCCAGCATGTTCCAGACCTTTGTACAGCTGGCAGATGGCGCGGACATGTCGGCGGTTTCTCAAAAGATCAGGGATGTAAAGCTCAATGCGATCAGGAACAGTAAGACTGCCGATGTGCATTCCAACCCGGTCGTCTTCCTGCAGCCCATGGCCAGATGGCATTTATATTCAGAGTTCAAAAATGGGGTCAACAGCGGTGGCCGTATCCAATATGTCTGGCTGTTCGGGATTATCGGTGCTTTCGTCCTCCTGCTGGCCTGCATTAACTTTATGAATCTGAGCACTGCCCGTTCCGAAAAACGGGCGATGGAGGTAGGTATCCGGAAGGCAATCGGCTCCCTGCGCGGTCAGCTGATCATCCAGTTCTATACAGAATCGCTGCTGACTGCGTCGCTGGCCTTTCTGCTCGGGCTGGCGCTGGTGATGCTTAGCCTGCCATTCTTCAACGGCATTGCAGGCAAGCAACTCGACATTCCCTGGACAAACATTTATTTCTGGCTTTGCAGCATCAGTTTTTGTGTGTTCACCGCACTAATTGCCGGCAGCTATCCTGCGATCTACTTATCTTCTTTTCAGCCTGTGAAAGTACTGAAGGGCACTTTTCGTACCGGGCGGCTGGCTATGTTGCCGCGCAAGATGCTGGTTGTCCTGCAATTTACCGCTTCGGTGATGCTCATCATCGGCACGATCGTGATATTCCGCCAGGTCGAATTTGCGAAAGACCGGCCAGTTGGCTATTCCCGCAATGGCCTGATCACCATACCCCTGCAAACGGATGAGATCAATAGACAATACCAGGCTGTTAGGAACGATCTCATAGGTTCCAGTATGGTATCCGCAATTGCTGAATCGGAAACGCCCATTACCCAGACTTATGTCACCCAAAGCGGCCTGGACTGGCGAGGCAAAAGCCCTGCCCTGCAGGAAGAATTTACCAGTGTCGCCATTACTCCTGAGTTCGGGAAAACCATTGGCTGGAAAGTTGAACGCGGTCGCGATCTTTCATCCACATTCCTCAGCGATTCCTCCAGCTTTATCATAAATGAGACGGCCGCCTCGTACATGGGGCTGAAAGAACCGGTGGGTGAGACGATCCGCTGGAAGGGTAACGGCAACTATACCATTGTGGGCATTGTTAAAGACATGGTGACCGGATCACCCTATGACCAGGCCAAACCGATGTTCTTTTACCTGCGGAAAGGGCATCTATCGAATATGCTGCTAAGGATCACCCCCTCAGTCAGCGCACATACCGCCTTAATTAAAATAGCGGCAATTTTTAAAGCGTACGATGCTACCTCACCCTTCTCTTACAATTTTGTAAGTGAAGATTTCGCAAAAAACTTTGACAACGAGGAAAGAGTGGGAAAGCTGGCCAGCTGTTTTTCGTTCCTGGCAATCCTGATCAGCTGCCTGGGCCTTTTCGGCATGGCGTCCTTTATGGCTGAGCAGCGTAAAAAAGAGATCGGCGTCCGTAAAGTTTTAGGCGCAACAGTTCCGGCGCTGTGGGCCATGCTTTCTAAAGATTTTATCCGGTTGGTTCTCATTGCCTTGCTGATCGCCATGCCGCTGTCCTACCTGTTTATGGAACAATGGCTCGAGCACTATAATTACCGGACGGCTTTTTCCTGGTGGATATTTATATTAACGGCGGCTGGTACAATAAGCGTGGCCTTATTAACAGTCAGTTACCAAACCATCCAGGCCGCGCTGGCTAATCCGGGCAAAAGCCTGAAGGCAGACTAGCGGCTGCCAATTGGCGCTATAGCTATCACTCTGGTAACCGTCAGCGACCAAAGCTTAAGATCCGCCACGATGAATCCGGTCAAAAGTTTGCGGATGAACCTTCAGTCTATGTGTATGATCAGCTATGAATAAAGTGTATGATAGATTGTGAATAATGATAATAATGACAAATAATTTAAGGTGGTGAGCCAATTGATTGCACAAGGTTGGTCAACAACTGAATAATAACATCATTGTTTTTAGTTTCCGTGAAATCGTTTTTATTGAAGATTGGTTAGCTAAACAAGGACGTTTGCAGGTATGAATCCGGAACTATTAGCTCAGTTTACCATGTCCCGCTTGGTTAGGTGAGATTGCCTTCGCGCCTTGTGTTCTTAACATTTATTTAGAATGAACGAAGCTCGATGTATTGGAACAAGGATAATGTGACCAGTGAACCGGGGTTATAGATGATGCCTGAATACCAGAAGAGCAAACAGCAGTGAATTTTTTAGATTTATACGGAGATAGCGAATGGCATTGGTGATATGGTTCTCGACTGTTTTTTCAGATATATTTAACACGTGGGCAATTTCCTTATTTGATTTATTACCCTTGCGGCTAAGCTCAAAAACCGAACGGCAACGTACCGGGAGTTTCTCCAGCTCTTTGTCAATAATACTCTGCAGATCATTTAAATGTACGATATCCTCGGTGGAGTTATCCAGTTGGTCTTCAACTGCAGTGTAAGATAACTGTAGATACTGATTTTTAAGGGCTTCTTTTTTTATATGATTGATGATTAAATAACTTATCGATGAAAAAAGATATGCCTTTAAGGATTCGTCAATTTTAATAGTATTTCTGTTTTGCCAGAATTTAGTAAAAAAATTCTGTACAATTTCCTCGGAAGCTTCCTTACACCTGAGTCTTTTATTAGTAAAAACATACATTTTATACCAATATCTGTTATATATTTCTTCAAACGCTACAAGTTCATCACTTTGGATTAAACCCGTAAGTTCTTCATCTGAATATTGGAGATGCGCTTTCATTTGGTGTTCGTCGCTTATTTGAAGCGTAGTTATATTAATCGGTCCGTCGAATGTCAGTATTTAATTTTGATATTTTATAACTTCTAAATTAAAATCTGAAATTGACTGGGAAAGAAACCTGTTTATATTAACATTGAATCGACTACAGATCAGCATTGTCAATAATAAGACTGACTGTCCGTAGTTTTACCACACATTTGGCCTTGGCGCTGATTATAATCGCGTCCGGGCGTGAAAGGTCCCTTGGTCCTATCATCCAAATATTTTTGTACTATTATGCTTTCAACCGAATGACAACAGGAACCAGGCAAAAATGTATGGAATACTATTTTTCTTACATCTTCAAAAAAAAAGCATCCGCTTCAGGGGATGCTTTTTATTAATTAACTATTAACTGGTTAAAGAACGAAATGAAGACTTTTTAACTAAAATATTTTATAACAATCCATCTAACTCATCTTTACCTTTAAGCTTGTTCAGCAACATGCGCACGATGAGATAAATGACCATAATGCCGATGACAACCATTATAACTGTCACAGTATCATCAGCCTGATAATCCTCATTTACCATAAACACTTAAACCGCTATCCAGGTATTTCAAATAGCTAAGCGGATCATAATCTGCCCCCCGGGGCGTTACTAAAGGCTCCTGTGTATCCGGATCCAGCAGCACGTAAAACGGTTGTGAATTGGATACAAATTTTGAAGTTTGCAGATAGCTCCATTTATTGCCAATGGTTTGTATTTTTCTTCCTTCGGGCGTGGAAGCCTGTTCCGTTTTAGCCAGATCCGTCTTATCGTCCACATATAGTTGGATCAGTACATAATCCTGGGTAATCCTTTGATATACCTGGTTGTCGGGCCAAACATTAGCTTCCATTTTACGGCAGTTTACACAGGCATGACCGGTAAAATCTATCATCACCGGTTTATGTACCTTTTTTGCATAAGCAAGGCCTTCATCATAATCAAAATAGGGATTAAAACCCTTCGGCTTATCAAACAGGTCGGCATATTTACGCGGCTGGGTATCCGTGGTACTATTGCTGTTACTTTGATTATTATTGCCCATACCCGGATTAGATAAGTCGAAATCCTGTGTTGCCTGCGGCGGAAGAAAGGCGCTGATCGATTTAAGTGGAGCACCCCATAACCCCGGCACCATATACATAGTAAACGCCAGAACAATAATGGCCAGAAAAAGCCGCGGCACCGAAATAAATTTCAGGTCACTGTCATGGCTGAATTTTAGTTTACCCAACAAATAAAAACCCATCAGGGCAAAAATCACGATCCACAATACCAAGAATATTTCCCTGTCGAACCAGTGCCAATGATAAGCCAGATCCACATTGCTCAGGAATTTAAAGGACAGCGCCAGTTCCAGAAAACCCAATGTAACTTTCACACTGTTAAGCCACCCGCCTGATTTGGGCAACGATTGAAGCCAGCTGGGAAACATGGCGAACAGCACAAAGGGTATGGCCAGTGCCAGCGCAAAACCCAGCATACCAATAGCGGGGCCCAGTAAGGCCCCGGTAGTAGCGGCCTGAACCAGTAATGTACCAATAATGGGACCTGTGCAGCTAAAGGATACCAATGCCAATGTAGCCGCCATAAAGAACAACCCGGCCAGCCCCCCTTTATCTGAGTTCTGGTCCATTTTATTCACCCAGCCCGAAGGCAAAGTAATTTCAAAAGCACCCAGAAAAGATGCGGCGAACGCAACAATTAACAGGAAGAAACCAAAGTTGAAGATCCCGTTGGTTGATAAACTATTTAAGGCATCGGCACCAAAAACGACAGTTACCAGGAGCCCCATGACCACATATATGGCTATTATACTGACACCATAAATAACTGCCTTACCCACCGGACTCCCCTTTTTATCGCCCGATTTGGTGAAATAGCTAACCGTTAACGGCAGCATGGGGAAAATGCAGGGCATTAACAGGGCAGCAAATCCACCTGCCAAACCAGCCAAAAAGATGGTCCATAGGGTTTGTTTGCTCTGCTCTTTGGTAGTTTCTTTTAATGCGGCCTTCCCGCTTTTTTTGTCCACTGCTTTTTCCCGGCTGCCGTCTTTTTTGGTCCCGGTGGTTTTTGCAGCCGGGGATGGATTAATAGGGGTAAATTCTATACCTGAGGTTGAAGCAGTGTCTTGTGCTTTTACCACATTTTGGGCAGATACGATCCCTGTAATTAGTAAAATAAATAATATGATCCGCTTCATTAATCTTTATTTTTTTTGATCCTTATATTTGTTACAATTCCTGTAGATTCAGGTTCATCACATAGTTCTTGTACCTGGTCAAGGTTATCAAGATGATATTGGAGCAACAGCTCTCCTGCCTGGTGATAATTATCTGTTAACCGGTTAACAGCATACGGTGATAGAACCGCTGCTATTGCCCGACAATCCAAACCCATTGCATTTATCTTTAGCAGTATTTCAACACCCCATAAACATGGGCAGCTGGTAACAATGCTTTCGGCTTAACGGCATTAACCGGAAGTTTTACCACGCAATACAGTAGCAAGCCGGAAAAAATCAGGCAAAGGCATAGCCTGAGGCAACCTCCAAAGCCGCATTGATTCCATGAATTTTACAGGTTTATTTTACAGATATGCTAAAGTCTATATCATCCGGCGGCAAGCACTTCTGATCGTTACAGGTCATATATTCCAGCTTACCGCTAACGGTAACCTGCCTGGCCTTCAGCTTAATCTTTTGCCGAAAAATCACACTCTTTTCAAAAAAACCAACTTCCATTCCAAAAGCTTTTTCCATTCGAATAATAGGCTATGGCTCAGTGGTTTTACCTACCATAGCAAAAGTATTTGATGGGGTAAAATCAATAGTGGTTTTTACCGGGCCGCCATCTTTAACAAACTGAGAGTACACGTGCCAGCCGGCATCAATAGTTGCTTTAATAAATACTACAGCCTCTGTCGCGCTGGTTTTCTTAGCGGCATAGCTCCACTTTACCGGTTGCAAAATTTGCGATTTGCTTTGCAGGGCAAACAAGATCAGCACGGTTATTATCGTTGTAATTTTTTTCATCTTATTTTTTTTTGATTAATTATTGAATAACGGGTTCATTCAGGCGGGATATGGGCTGATACCCGGTAAAATCCGTATTTGTTGAGATGTATCCCTGTTTAATGGGTTCTTCTTTTACCAGATCGGTACTGAGGTACTTTTTATTGCTGTCACATAGCAGCGTAACCACGACCGCGTCCACTCCCAACTGTTCCTTTAATTTAATGGCGCCGATAACATTGGCCCCTGACGATATTCCTACCGCTAATCCCAATTGTTTAGATAGCTTTTGCGCCATAATGATCGCATCACCATCACTGGCCTGCACGACCGCGTCCATGGTGTCCAGCTTTACAATTGCCGGTATAAACTCATCGGAAATTCCCTGTATGCGATGGCTGCCTACCTTGTGCCCGGTTGTTAACGTTGGCGACTCAGCGGGTTCAAGGGGATGGATCTTCACTTCGGGATTCATCAATTTCAGGTATTTGCCGGTTCCCATTACGGTTCCGCCTGTACCTACTCCTGCGACAAATGCATCGGGCTTAAGGCCCAGGCCAGCGAGTTGCTCCCATATTTCGGGCCCGGTAGTCATTCCGTGCGCTTCGGCATTGTAAAGGTTTTCAAATTGCCTGGGTAAAAAAACGCCGCCATCATCGGCTAATTCCTCACTTAATTTGATACTGCCTAAAAAACCGCCTTGTTCTTTACTGATCAATAACACTTCGGCTCCCATGCTTTTGATAATATCAATCCGCTCTTTACTTAGCCAATTGGGCATAATTATTTTTACATCGTGACCCAGCGCCCTTCCTATTGCTGCAAAGGCAATACCCGTGTTGCCGCTGGTGGCCTCAATGATGGTATCGCCGGATGATATATTTCCATTTTTGTAAGCCTTGTATAAAATATACAGCGCCATCCTGTCCTTTACACTGCCTGTAAGATTATAATGTTCACATTTTACATAAATTTCTCCAGGCTTGCCCTCGTAGGTATACTGTAATTTTAACATCGGCGTGTTGCCCACCAGATACCATAAGTCCTGAAACTTCTTTTCCATATTTATTGTTAAATCCAATACTGCTACCCCGTCTGTCATACTTTAATTTTATTGGTTAAATTTCAGCATATCCTATAATAGTAACAATCATTATCAAAAAAACCGTAAATTTTATGGTTAATTACAATTATAGTTTGCTTATTTTCAGCTTTTAAAACTATTAGTTCCTATCATTGTATTTTTTTTCAACAGCCCACCTTTTAAACTTTTATAAATGAACGATTTAGACGCAACTGACCTTGAAATTTTAAAGCTTTTACAGCAAAATGCTTCATTAACCAATAAGGAGATATCTTACAAGCTTCATAAATCAATTGCCACTATTCATGAAAGGATCAGGCGGTTGAAAGACCAGCGTTACATTAAGCGCATTGTAGCTATTCTGGACAGCAAAAAAATCAACAGAAACCTGATTGCATTTAGCCATGTACTTTTAAATGACCATACCGCCAATACGCTAAATAATTTTGAAGCGGAAGTTGCCAAGTTCCCTGAAGTAATGGAATGTTTCCAGATGACCGGGACCTTTGACTTTATCCTGCGTATAGCCACAAGTGATATGGAGGCTTACCATCATTTTTACCGGAACAAGCTGGCAACCCTACCCAATATTACCACCGTGCAAAGCTTCTTTGTTTTGTCTGAAACTAAGAGCGATACGGCATATCCGTTATAAATTTTACTATTTAATCAAACAGGCAACATGTGTAAGGATGTTGCCTGTTTGATGAGTTTACTTATCTGAAAGTTTATAGTGATTTATATTACCGGCTTGTGTTATATCAATAGCCAAAAATCTCTTCTAATGTTAATTTTTTAACATCCCCATACTGTTTTAATATTTCCGGGGTGATCTTCTTTTCCGAACCCAGAACACAGTAGACGTAAGGTTTATCTTTCAGATTATCATCATGAAATTTTTGAATATCTGCAAAATTAATCTTGTCGGCCGTTTCAAATACCTGTTTTCGATAATCATAATCTAGCCCCAGTTTTTGTGCAGCCAGGTAATTGTAAATAATGCCATCCTGGGTGATCCGCTCTGTTGCAATATCCTGCTTAATACCTTGCCGGGCATTTTGTAACAGGGTGTTATTTTCAGGCATGTCATTTAAGAGTTCATTCATACCATGGATAGCATCATTCATTTTATCGGCCTGTGTACCTACATAAGCTATCTCTGAATACCTGCCGTCCTTTTTATCTGGCGATACATATTGCGCAAAGGTTGAATAAGCCAATGCTTTTGATTCTCTGATAGTTTGAAATACAACAGAGCCCATGCCAGCACCAAAATAAGTATTAAACACATTGATGGTAGCGGTATTATCCGGATTATAATTACTCGTGTTACGCACCCAGTATACTTCTGATTGTACCATGTCATAATCGGCAAATAATACCTGGTTACTGCTTTGGCTGGTTTTATCAAACACTCTGACCACCGGGGTTACCGCAAACTGAGCCGGCATGGGATGCAGTTTACCAAGTTTAGCTGCTAAAGATGTGATTGCAGCCGGTCCGTAATAAAGCACAGTGTGTTTATAGTTCATGAAGTTGTGCAGTATTGTGGTAAGCTGCTCTGCAGTCACACTGTTCAACTCCGCTTTACTCAATTGGTAATTGTACGGGTTATTGGGGCCATACATGGCATACTGTATCAGCCCGCGCATAATAGTTGCCTTGTTAAGTTTATTATTTTCCCTTGCTTTTTCAATACGGCCCTTAAAGGCGGTAAATGCTCCTTCGTCAGCTTTGCAGTTAGCTGCCAGATTTTCAAATAATGATACCGCTTTATCAAAATTTTCCTGTAAACCGGTAATAGTTACCGTGGTTACATCGGTACCTACGGCTATATTGTAGTTGCAGGCGATGTTATAAAACGCTTTAATGATGGCTTCTGCCGATGTTTTATCAGTACCTAGAAACTGAAGGTATTGTGCGGCAAGGGGCAGCATTTTGTTATTCCAGCTACCCATATCAAAACGGTAAGACAGGGTAAAGAGCGAATTATCCTTATTCTGTACATACAGCATATCGGTTATACCTACTTTGCTTTTCTGTATATCCTTTTTATAATCTAACCACTGCGGCTGTACCGGTGTTGCAGGCATGGCAGCAATGGTTTTCAAAAATGGCGACTGCGCTTCCTTATTGATAAATATTGGTGTAATTGCAGGCTTTTCAACCTTTACAATGCTTTTATCTTCGCCAATGCGCTTATAAACCAGTACAAAGTTATTGCCCAGGTATTGATTAGCAAAATCAACCACCTGCTGCTTGTTTACTTTGGCCATTTCATCAAGCAGCCCCACATCATTTTGCCAGTTATTACCTTTATGCTTTATAAAAGCATCCATCAGGTTATTGGCACGGTTATCATTTTTTTCGAGGTCTTTGATATCTGAAAGACGAGCGTTGTTCACTATAGCTTTCACCAGTGTGGCGTCAAAATCGCCTTTTTTAATTTTTTCTATCTGAGCCTGCAAAAGTTCTTTAACCTCATCAAGACTTTGACTCTTTTTGGCTTTACCATTTAAAACCAGCATGGCATAGTCCTTAAAGCTTTGTCCATAAGCTCCAGCCCCCTGTACTTTTTGCTGTTGATTCAGGTTCAAATCAAGCAAGCCTGCTTTGCCGTTGCTCAGCAACTGACTTACCACCTCCAGCATTACCTGTGCGTGGCTATCCTGTACGCCTGGCATACGATAGGCAATATTTATGCTTTCTGCATCGGGGCCCAATACTTCTTTAACTACAGGAGCTTTGATAGGCGCTTCAGGAGCAGGTGTATATTCATGCAAAGGCTTAGGTTGCATGTAAGCAAAATCAGCATCGATCTTTTTGATCAGGTAAGCAGGGTCAAAATCTCCCGACATGATGATGGCCATATTGTTAGGTACATACCAGGTATTGTAAAAATTGCGTATGGCAATTAACGAAGGATTTTTCAAATGCTCTACCGTACCGATAGTGGTTTGCTGTCCGTAATTATTGGTTGGGAAAAGGCCGTCTAACATGGCGGCGTACACCTTACGCGGGTCGTTGTCTAATCCCCGGTTTTTTTCTTCATATACCGCTTCCAGCTCGGTATGGAATAAACGGAATACCGGGTAACGGAAACGCTCGGCCTGCACCGCCAGATATTTATCTATTGATGACGATGGAACATCCTCCTGGTAAACTGTTTCTTCAACAAATGTATGGGCATTGGTACCTTGTGCACCCATACCTGCCATTAGTTTATCGTACTCATTAGCTATAGCATAGTGCGAAGCCAGGCCCGATACACTGTCAATCCGGTGGTATATTGTTTTGCGCGATGCTGCATCACTTGTATGGTTATATTTGTCGTACAATTGCTCAATCTGGTCAATATATGGTTTCTCCTTAACCCAATTCAGCGAGCCATATTTATCCGTTCCCTTAAAAAGCAGGTGCTCCAGATAGTGTGCAAGACCCGTATGATCTTTCGGATCATTGTTACTCCCTGCACGCACACCAATCAGCGTTTGTATACGCGGTTCCTTCTTGTTAACACTCAGGATAACTGTTAAGCCATTTTTGAGCTTGTAAAACTGTGCGTGCATGGGATCACCGGTTACATAACGATACGTATAAGCACCTTCAGTGGCCTTTTTCCATTCGTGTTTTACCTGGGCATTTACCCCAGATATACCTGCAATGATAAACCCCGTAAATGCCAACAGGTATTTTCCTTTTTTGTAGTTCATTTTTGTATGTCTAATATTTTTATTTCTCTGCTCCTTAAATGTAATAGCGGTTATCTTAATGGTTTTTCGGGTTTCATTTTAAAAGTTTAACCGGGCCCGATACCTCTAAAACATTCCCTGCACAATTAGAAAGTTCAGTAAAACTCACCATTGTTGCTCATTATAACAATGACTACCATTAAAACCGGAAATTTTACTGAATAACCGTTTTAAACTGTGTTTTTTTTGCTTTAGGGGTCCTATTTAATTAATCACCCATTTTTTTTACACTTCAGGCAAGGCTATTACCATAAGATCCATCCCCTTCAATAACCTTCACGGCGACACATTACAGGATATTTATATATTATCCGCTACGAATTACTTTTGGCCATATCAATCATCATGGACAGTTCATCAACAGCCGCTTCGTTACTACCATCAAAACCCGTTAATTTAAAGCGAATATTACCATTGGCATCAATTACAAATTTTGCAGGAATACCCAATACCTTATAGCTGCTTACCACTTTATTTTCTTTGGTTTCCGGATCTTTCAGATCCATCAGCACCTGAAAGCTATATTTCTTTCCCGTTATATAATCACCTGCATCTTTTGTTGCCGTAGCTGTTTTTTCCCAGGTATGAATAAACAGGAATTTAACTTTGGGATCATCCTTGTATTTATCTACCGCCATTTGCATGGCCGGAAAGGATGCTTTGCAAGGGCCGCACCAGGTAGCCCAAAAATCAAGAATAACAACTTTGCCTTTTAAATCAGCTAAGGAAACCTTATTGCCATTCAGATCTGTCAGGGTAAAGCCGGCAGCAGGTTCTTTAACCATTGCTTTGGTTAAAGTTTTGTTTAGATTCTCCATATAGCTCTTTCTTATCGCAGCCGAATATTCGCTGAAGCCCGCATCACTGCCTTTGACTTTAACATACAGCGACTTAAAGACTTCAGCCATCTCCGGCGTAGCTTTACCGCCTTTAACAACCTCTTCCAGTTTATCATAAGCCTCCTTGTTACGGTTGAGAGCGATCAAAATATCGGCGAGCCTGGCATTGATGCCCGGATTTAGTTCCTTAGTACCCTTATAGGCCTTTTCACTATAAACAAGCGCTTCGCTGTATTTCTTTTCTTCAAACAAAATATCGGCATAAGTACTTGTCAAACCGGCGTAGCCTGAAGCCGCAAAACGGGCTGCATTACTGTTGCCTTTTTTACCATCGATGTATTGGTATGCATTTTCCATTGCCTTTTTTGCATAAAGTTCAGCATCGAGAAGATCACCGTTTTTTCGAAAATTTGCTGATAATCCGCCATAGCCATTACCTTTCCAAAAATCCGCTTCAAGCATTTCTATAAATTCGATAGCTTTTGCACTGTTTTTTTCCAAAGCATACTGATTGGAAATCCCGTATCTTACGTAATCGTAAATCAACCTATCATCAAGTTCTCCATTATCAAACCTTTCCGGGGGGAATTTTTTAACCCAGGTCCTATAGGCCGAGTCTTTACCAGCTGCGGTTTTCTTTTCATAAACAACTCCTTCTGCAACTTTTCGGGCCTGAATTCCTTCAGGAAATAATTTGATTTCCATTTTAACAACTGAATCAATCATTTTCAATTTTTTAAGGCGGAAATAATAGTTTAGTGTCAGGTTCATCTTTTTTTCGTCATTACTGGCTACCAGATCATTTAATTTATTGGTTATTAAGATGGTGTCAGCCGGCTGTACAGCGATCAATCGATCAAGGTATTTTCTCGTACTATCGATGGTAATGCTTTTCTGTGCCTTTACCTCAACAACCAAGGTCACAGGTATCAGCAGTGTCAGAATTATAATACGGCATATTTGTTTTTTTGTCATTTTCTTAAATATTGATGTTGATTCATTCATCATTTCTTCTTAATCGTGTATGTTTTTTGATGTCGAACTCTTACAAACATTTGATGTACTAGGACGAAAGTTTTAATCAGATCATTAAAACCCGCTATTTAAGAATAGCGGGTTATTTATAATCATTAATTGTATCCGGGGTTTTGGATAAGGTTGTTATTTAAAACAATTTGATTGTAAGGGATAGGTAACAGCACAGATGTTGATTTCCAGGTAGCAGGTTTTAAAGCACCTATCACGGCAGCGGCTTGTCCTGTGCGTTTTAAATCAATCCATCGTTGTCCCAGTTCTCCAAATAGTTCAACTTTTCTTTCATTGGCAATTGCCGTTAAAAGTAGGGGTTGGGTGCTGGCAGTGGTGTTGCCGAGCCCCGCGCGGTTGCGAACCACATTTAAATCGTTTTGAGCCCCTGAAATATTAACCTGCTGGGCTCTTGCCTCAGCACGAATCAGGTACTGTTCTGCTAAACGTAAAATAACGTTAAACTCGTTACCTGCTGTGGCCGTAGGCAATTTATATTTGTTAATGCGGTAATATTTAACGGCATTATAAGTAGTTGAATCTACCCAGCTGGTTTTGCGGGTGTCGCCTGGTTCAAAGGAATTGGTAAATGTCGGGTATAATACATAGATAGGGGGAGCCACTGTCGTAGCTGAGGTCGTTGTACGATAGTTTGGACCAAATGTGGAATAGCCATAGTAGGTTGCAAATTGCAATATGGTTTCTTTACTGGTGTTGATAAACACGTTGCTTAAAGCATCCAGGCTATAAGTCCCCGAACTAATAACCAGTGTGGCCTGAGCCTCCGCATTGACGTAATCCTTATTATACAGGTAGGTACGCGCTAGTAAAGCAGCGGCGGCCCATTTGTTTACCCGCCCCCTTTGCCCGCTAGTTCCGGCGTAGGCGGTTGGTAGTAATGCCTCTGCATCCTTTAAATCAGAAATTACTTGTGCCCAAATCTCATCAGCGGCAGATCTCGGTAGAAATGCATTATCGATCTGGGTTGCACTTAATGATAAGGGAACTCCACCAAAATGGTGTGCGAGGTAAAAAAACGCAAATGCTCTGAAAAATTTAGCCTCTCCCAATAGTTGGCTTTTAAGGGATGGAGTCAGCGTGGTGGAATTTGTCAAACCATCAATGGCCAGGTTTGCCTGTCCTATCATATAATAAGAATACGTCCAGAAATTACTTTCGGAACTGCTATTTGTTGATGAGATGTTTGACCCTGCAAACTCCAGCAAGTTTGTCGATGTACCTGTATATTGCAATTCATCAGCATAAATACCATCTAAGTAACTGATATTGCCTAATAAAGTGATATTGTTGCTGTAAGAATACATGGCAGATACCGCCGCAGTAGCTGTAGCATCCGTTTTGTAGACCTCGCCAATTGAGACCAATGAGGGCGCTGTATCTGTGGCCACAAACTTACTGCAGGATGAAAATATAAAACTTGCCAATAGAACCAGTCCAAGTGTATACCTTTTTATTAAATATGTTATTGATAATTTCATGATCTATATATTTAGAATGAACAATTTAAACCTATTACCATTGTGCGTAATTGCGGTGTAGCAATGTAGTTACCAGTACCTAAACCCACCCCTGTACCTGCGGCTGTTGTTTCTGGGTCATAGGTATACTTTTGCTTTGCCCAGGTATATAAATTTTGCCCTTGTGCATACACCGACAATGAAGACATTCCGATGTGCTTGACTACTTTTTTAGGCAATGCATAGTTAAGGCTTAAGGTTTTAAGCTTAATATAGGAAGCGTCCCCCCAATTATAATCCGATGAGGCCAATGAACTATAAAGAGAGTTGGAGTTTACGCTGGCCATTGGTAACGCGGCGTTATCACCCACTTTGGTCCATCGATCTAAAACCGCTACACTTTGATTAGTATAGGAATACCCATATGGGCTATAATTGCTTGAAAGGGTATTATTCAGGTAACCATTGCGGTGGTTAAACTGGAAGGTAAAATCGAGCTGAAAACCTTTAAAGCTGATGGTGTTGCTGATACCGCCATAAAAAGGTGTGCCGTAGGGAGCTATCATCCTATCGGTGCTATAGCTCGGCACTCCATTGGCAGCGGTTGTTTGGAAAGTTGGCAAACCTGTCTGAGGATTAACGCCCGTAAAATGGTATAGAAACGAAATATCCAGCGGCTGGCCGATAACAAAGTTATAACCAGATTTTGCCAGGTTTGGATATTCAAGCAATTTATTGCGGGCAAACGTAAGGTTGACAGAGGAAGACCACCTTAAATCTTTAGCAGCGATATTGATCGTATTTAATTCAAATTCCCAACCGTAGTTTTGTACGATGGCCGGCAAATTCACAACAACACTCGAATAAGTTGCCTGAGTTGGCAGCGACTGGTAAGTGAGCAGATCACTGTTTCGGTTACGGTAATAATCTGCTTTAAGTAAAATACGGTCTTTCAGGAAACCTAATTCAACAGCAAAATCTAACTTTTTAGTCGTTTCCCAGTGTAAATCGGGGTTAGCAATATTATTCTGAATCAATACACTGTTACCTTGGTAGCTGGACGTTCCTCCGGCAGCCCTGTCTGTAGCAATATATTGGTAACTTGGAATCTGATCATTACCTGTTAACCCATAGCTGGCACGAAGCTTACCGAAGCTTAAAAAACTAAGTTTCTTTACAAAATCTTCCTGGGTAAATATCCAGGCAGCACCAACGGCGCCAAAGTTGCCAAAACGGTGTGACGCCCCAAAGCGGGAAGAGCCATCTCGTCTGAATGTGCCGTCAAAAATATACTTATCCTTCCTGCTGTATTTGAGCCTTCCAAAAACCGCGTTATAATTATATTCGGAATAATTATAGTTATTAAAAGTGGTTATTGAGGTTGCCGCGAATAATGAATTGATTAACGCATCACTTGTAAAGCCGGCACCCGTCAGATAAACACCATCCGATTTAATATGCTGAAACGTGGTACCTACAACTGCATCAAAGTCTCCGTCTCCAATTTTCCTTTGATATTGGGCTTGTGGTTCAATAATGTAATTATTTGTTGAATTATCAGAAACATTTAATCTGCTGGTTGTAGCCGAATTAGCAGTGGCCGGGTTTTGTGAACTGGCAGGATTGACGGCTGTTTGGTGGATAGTGGTCAATGTATAACCTAAATTGGCTTTCAATGTAAGACCGGCCAACACTTTGTAACCTAAGTTTAGGTTACTAAGGAGGTTACTGGTTTTTGCATTGTATGTTTTTAAAAAATAAGATAATGGATTCGTCAGCGTCCAGTTTGGTGACCCGTCGGCATTAAATATCGGATAGTTAGGCGGTAAATTATACAAGGTACTTAAATCAGTAGCCGGCAGATTATTGCCCATATAGTTATAATTGGCGGTCAGATCAATACTGAAGCGCCCATTCGCACTTTTACGACCAGCACTCAACCTGTTTGAAAAGGTATTGGCGGTATAATCACCGGGAAAAACAGTGCCTTGTCTCCGGTAGGTTGAGCTGAAAAGGAAATTGCTTTGTGAATCACCCCCAGATACTGTTGCCGTGGCATTAGTAGTATGCGATGTCCCGCCCATAAAATACCGCTGCCAGTCAGTATAGGCATTCTGATCCCAAACCGTTAAATCAAGGGCATTCGAAGCTGTTGGTGTAACACCGGCATTCGTGTATGCTTCTTTTCGCATCGCCAGGTATTGTTGCGTATTCATCATATCCAGGAAATGTGACACTTTTTCTATACCCTGGTAAAAATTCACATTAACGACGGTACGACTATTACTTCCTTTTTTGGTTGTAATTAAAACCACGCCGTTCGCTCCTCTTGAACCATAAATCGCTGTTGCATCCGCGTCCTTCAATACATCTATACGCTCAATATCCTCTGGATTGATCATACTAAATGGACTGATGCCGCCGTTGGCAGCACTTAAACCAGCTGCATTCAAATTGTCTGATGGAGGCGTTTGAGCGTTGATGATGGTAAAAGGGACACCATCTATGATGTATAACGGTGTGAAGCCGGTATAATAGCTTAATCCAGCCGCAGCTGCGGTACCTGCGCCCCTAATGTTCACCCGAACACCACCTCCAGGCAATCCGTTATCCTGGGTTATTTGCATTCCCGGGATATGGCCCTGTAATGCCGTAAGCGGGTTGGTCACTGTTTCTTTCCCTAATTCGGCAGCAGTTATGGAACTTACAGCGCCGGTATTCAATTTGCGGGTTGTGGTACCATAAGCAAGTACTTGAACCTCATCCAGCTTTGATTGACTCACCGACATTTTAATGGTGCCCAGATCAGCGGCAGCGGGCAATTCGATTTTTGCGTAGCCAATACTGGTAATCACAACAATAGCTTTATCATTGACGGCTCTCAAATAGAAATAACCATCGCTGCCAGTTGTGGTGACCTGACTGCCACCTTTTAAAGTTACAGTAACTCCGGGTAATGGCTGGCCATTCTCGTCTACAACCCTACCGCGTATGTCCATTTGCAAAATATTCTTTATCTCTTGAATAGTTGACTTTTTTTTCTTGATGCCGATAGCATTGGCCGATATGTAATAAGTCAGCTCCTGATCTTTCAGGCATAGGTCAAGAACTTCCCTTAACGGTGCGTTTTTGATTTGCAGACTAACGTTTCCGCTGCCATTTAAGACATCAGATTCATAAATAAAAATATAACCCGTTTGGGCTTTAATAGCGTCGAATACTTTCGTAATCGGAACGTTCTTTACATTCAACGTAACTGATTGTGCCTTGGTTATGGCGCCTGTAGCCTGAAAGAAAACAGCCACGAGAAGGAATGCTGTCAGTTTCATAATGAGTAGGGTTTTAAATAGCGTTTGCTGTTTTTCGCGCAGGGCATGGCGAAGCATATAAAAATTCATACTTTTGATTTGTTTGGGTTTTCAAATATTCAATCGATAGGGATTTTCTTTCCGCCCTGGGCGGAAGATGGTTAACCTGAACTTTGGCCGGAGGTGTTAGCGCACTTTCGGCCTTTGTTGATTATCCTTGAAGTTTTTGTAGTTATGTCTTCATAGGCAGTTCTATTTATGAGTTATTGTTTGTATTTATGGTTTTATGATAATTCTCTTGCCACTGAGTTGCACATGGAGGTCCTGGAATTCAAGTACCCTTAACAGATCGGTAAGTTGTACCCGGCGCGAAATTCCACCTGAGAATTTGCGACTTGAAGGAGCTCCCTGGTAAATTATGTCTACGTCATACCAACGAGACACCTGGCGCATAATCTCTTCTATTGTTTTTCCTTGGAATGACGTCTGTCCGTTCTTCCAGGCTATTACCTCACCTACATCTGCCTTTAGTACTGAAATTGCTTGCGATTTGCCGACAACTGCCTGATAACCTGGCTTGAGAATTACCGTAGTTTCATTTGTGACTATTCTCACGCTCCCATCAACCAAGGTAGTTTTCGTGGCAGTTTCCTCCGGATAAGCATCGACATTAAAAGTTGTTCCTATATCTTCCAGCGTCATACCGGCTACTTTGATCTTAAAAGGTTGCTTCGCATGATGTGCTACTTCAAAATATGCCTGCCCAGTTAATTCAACTACCCTATCTGGCCCTGTGAAGGCTACCGGATAACGAATCGTTGAAGCCGCGTCAAGCATAACCCGCGTCCCATCCGGTAATATAATCTGAGGCCACTGCGCGCCTCTTGGCGTACTCAATGTATTATACTGTACTATGCCGGAAGATTGCGAACTCCCCTGGTAAATGATTTGACCTTGCGGGGTTTTAAGGATCACCGTTTTTTGTTGCGTGGCCACTTGCCCGTTTGAAGCATCCGTTAAACTGATCTGCTTGCCATTGGCCAGGGTCAGGACCGCTTTGTTACGGCCGGGAACAATCGTTTCTTTTTGGGTAGCCGTAGTTTGCTGCCTCTTAACATCAGGCAACAGATAATAGCCGCCAATGGATAAGCCTATAAGCAGCAAGGCGGCTGCGGCAATACGTGGCCAAAGCAATTTCCTGATCTCCCGGTGCTTGACGGGTGTCTTTTGTTCAAGTGATAAAATCAATGGTAAAGTCTGATTCATCTTTGCCTCCAAGTCGGCTGGATAATTTAAATCGCTTTTATTTCGAGCATAATTAATATACCAGGATTCCAACAGTCCTTTTTCGCGTGGAGAGGCAATGCCATCTTGATATTTTTCAATTAAGTCTTTAATTTCCTGACTTGTCATGCTTCCTATGGGTATTAATAACAGTAAGGCACTTAACAAAAGCCTTTAGGGGACAATACATCAAAAAAAAACATCTATTTTGATCAAGCGCATTGAAATTGTGAAAATTTCGATATATGCGGAGATAAATTCTGCAATTATTAAAAAAAGACCTACAAAAACACAGTAAATAATTCGTTAAAACTACCATGAGTTAAAATCCGGCATTTTATCGAATTAAATCAATCGAATTTCAAATTAAAGTTCTCCTACCGGAGCAAATGAATAAAAACCATTAATACATAAGGCCGGTCCTTTAATTTCACGCGCAGAATTTTCAAGGCCCGCTTTACCTGTTCTCGCACCGTACTTTCTGATATATTCAATTTTTCCGCAATCTGTTTATGGGATAACAGCTCCTTGCGGCTCAGATTAAAAACTTCCCGCATCCTCAATGGCATCCGGTCAATTTCAGATTCAATCTCGTTCACCAGTTCCTGATACCGCAGTTCATCTTCAACCTGGTAATACCCCTCTTCTATAAAGACGGACAAATCTTTAAGATAGTCCGACTTAACTTTTTCCCGACGGATCAGGTTAAAAACATGATTTCGTATCGCGCTGTATAAATAGGATGAAATCGACCCAGTTAAACGGATCGATGACGCATTTTGCCAGAACCAGGCGAATGTTTCCTGCACCACATCTCCTGCCAATTCCTCATCATCAAGCATCCGGTAAACGTGGAGATATAATAAAGGCCAGTATTGCTTATAAAGCAATGTAAACGCGTGGTGATCCCCGTCAGCTATACTAGCCAATAATTCACGTTCATTAACTGGGGAATTTAAAGCCATCTCGATCACAACATCGTTTTAAATTACAAAAAGACAATTCAATATTAAGTAATCTTTATGAAAATACTAACAGGATGTCGTTTTTCTCGTGTTTCTGAATTAAAAGACGATAAATATTTAAACAACCATCCCTCTAAATTGGCAAATTCCGGCACTACCTTCACAATATTATGTAATTCATCAATGTGTTGCTGGATTTTCTGGTCATCATATCGTTTGTTCGCCATTTCGACAAGGGCAGCTATCGTTCCAGTGTGCCCCAATACAGAGCTCCATAGAGTTTTTTTGGAACTCGGCTATACCGTTTCAGCAATATTTATTTCCACTATACCCTTACCGCCATCAGGACTGTACCTGTGTTCAGTCTGAGCACTCAGCCAGATAGATACACTTAACCGGCTGGCCAGTGATGGCTGATTTGCTTCCTTTGTGGCGTGGTAAAGTTGCACCTACAGGTTCCAGTTCAACATCAAATCTATCTGGGCAAAGTTTAAACTCCGGTCAATAGTGGAATCTTTCATTTTGGCATCATCTTTTTCAAGGAGATGCCTTGTTACTAGCAGGTGATAGCCCTACGTCTTTAGGTGCGTTTTTAGAAAGTTATTTTGCATTCACCGGAAAATTATATTCAAGTTACAACTATCTTAAACAAAAATCAGGAGCTTACCGGGAGTACTGCAACATTGCCACAGGGCTAGCGGTTACATTGTGGAACGGATAACCGGTATGAACTATATGAATACAGTATGCAGATCACTTTCAAGCCCCTAAAATAAAAAACACATGGCTGGTTTCTTTCTGAGACCCGTCTATCAAAACGTGCCACGCAAAAGATAAAACTGGTGACACTTTAAAACTGATACCTTTTTATAGTGTCCCTACTTATTGGAATGGAGGCATGCGTATCTCTGCATCAGAATTGGCAAGGTTCTTTATCGCAATTACTTGGCGGCGCAAAGTCCGTCTTAAAGAAATCCTTAGTTGACAACATGGCGCGTTTACAGTTCATCGCAGACCATAAACCTGAAAATACCAATTTAGCAAAGAAAAACAACGGGCTTTTGGGCCACAAAGGATGGCAGCGCCGAAATTAGTTATGGCGATACTGTGAATATTCTGGAATCGTTGAGCACTCATTCCAGAATTACAAACGATAAGTTCCGGAACACGTTGACAATATTAATTTATTGATTGTTGATGCCAATTCTATGGGTAACAAACACAATTCGGCGCTCTGAAACGCACGGAATAGAGGCCAGGACATCCGAAATATCCATTTAACGGATGATGTACGACATGCTTACTCGAAGAGCACGACGTTATTTCCATTTTTGGGAGCACGCTCACCCCTCCTAAGATTACCCGAAATCTTAACCTATGTTAAGGTTATTTCTTACCATACATCAAATGAGAATGGTGAATTAAAGGCCAGTTTTGTGATGTCCAATAAGACAAAAACTTAAACATCAAAAAAATGAAAAATTTGACAAGAATTGCAGCCATGTTATTATTGATGGTGAGCGCCGGTACTTTATCCGTAAAAGCACAATCAAAACAGGAAATCGCTAAAATGCAGCAACAGTTAAAACAACTGACAGCAGCCGACAAACTGGTTCAACGACACCTGAAAACATTTGACACATTGGATTATACCGTCTTCAGTGGTCAGCAGTGGGCACGCTTCCACGAAAGCCATGGCACAAATATCAAAGTATTCTGGCCGGATGGTCATATAACCACTGGCCTGGCCAAACATATCGAAGACATGAAAGCTTTGTTTGTTTATGCGCCTGATACCCGTATCAAGCAGCACCCTATCCGTTTCGGTTCAGGAAGCTTTACAGCCGTTACCGGCGTTTTCGAAGGTACTTTTACCAAACCTATGCCTATTGGCAATGGTAAATTCATCCAACCGACCGGTAAAAAATTCAATATCCCAATGGCTACCATCGGAATCTGGAAAGATGGCGTAATGACCGAAGAACATTTGTTTTGGGACAACAAGGCTTACCTTGACCAAATTGGTCTTGGCAAATAATCAGCATACGCCGCAGGCATACCAAATGGTGTGCCTGCTTAAATTAAACATATGAAATTGCAGGAACTGGCAACTATTGCCGGGAATTTTCCATTGAGGGAAAAAACTATGCCCTTGTTATTTATCGGTCATGGTCATCCGATGAATGCCTTATGGGATAATGATTTCACACGGACACTGACCAAACTTGGTCAAAGCTTAGATAAACCAAGTGCCGTGTTGGTTATATCAGCACATTGGGAAACTGTTGGCACCTATGTGAGTGTTAATCCGGCACCACGTACCATCCATGACTTTGGCGGGTTCCCCGATGAACTGTTTCGTGTTAAATACGAACCGCAGGGGCACCCTGAATTGGCCCGGGAATTAAAATCACTCGTGTCGCTTACTGATGTGATGGAAGATCATGATATGGGCCTTGACCATGGCGCATGGACAGTATTAAAATTTATCTGGCCGGAAGCTGACGTGCCGGTATTTGAGATGAGTATGGACTATTCAAAAGATGCGGCCTTCCACTTCCGGTTAGGCGAACAGCTGAAAGCGCTGCGGCGCAGGGGCGTACTCATTCTTTGCAGCGGAAATATCGTGCATAACCTCCGAATGATTGTTTGGCGGGACATCGATGCCCAACCGTACGATTGGAATTTTGAATTTGACGGATTTGTTAAGGAGCAATTAGAGCATCGGAACTTCGACGCTTTGATTAACTACGATAAAGCAGGTTTAGCAGCACGAATGTCTATTCCAACCAATGATCACTACCTGCCTTTGATGTATGCGATAGGATTAATCGAAAAAAGCGAACCGATAAAACACATCTACGAAGGCTACCAGTTCGGCAGTTTGAGTATGCGCTGTTTTCAGGCAGGGTAATTATTATTAAATATATTATGATAATGGAAATTAAAACAGATGCCCTGAAGGGCGAAGAGCTGATGCTCATATATAAGATTCGTGAGGCAGAATTATCAGAAAAAAAGGCAGGGTTAATTCTTTTATTGCATGGAATTGGCAGCAATGAAGAAGACCTTTTTAGGTTAGCAAACCAATTTCCGCCTGATTTTGTAATTGTTTCGGCGAGAGCGCCTTATACGATTTCTCCCGGAAAGTACACCTGGTTCGAATTAGGATTCAGCAACGGCGAACGGGTAATTAATGCTGAACAAGCTGAAAAGAGCCGCCTGGTAATCAATACATTTATCAGCCAGTTGGTCGACAAATATGATATTGACCAAAAAAAAGTTTTCCTCGGCGGTTTCAGCCAGGGCGGTATCATGTCTTATAGTGTTGGTCTTACTTTCCCTAAAAAATTGGCGGGAATATTCATTTTAAGCAGCCGTCTGTTACCGGAAGTTAAGCCGCTGATCAGGCCGGGTGAAGAATTGCAAAGCTTGCCGATATTCATAGCCCATGGGAAAAACGATCCCGTATTGCCTTTAACCTATGCGACTGATGCACTCGCTTATCTGCAAACTTTAACCAACAACATTACCTATCACGAATATGATATGGTCCATACCGTGGGTGAAAAGGAACTTGCTGACCTGGTTGATTGGATATTTGCCAAAAGTCTATAAACTGCGGTATAATTTTCTGAGTGCGTTCGACTCTGCTTTTCAACAACTTGATAAATTCTTTTGATTTGAAAAATGTCGGCTCTAACAAAGCTATCGTTTGATTTCCAGTAAAATATTCACGAAAACAAAAACCTAAAAAACGATGATCACAAATATCATCGGCTTTAAGAGTATTCTTAATTTAAAAAACAATATCATGAAAACAACAAAAAACCTTTTTTCACAGGGCATGCTTTCAATTGCCTTTGTTGGTGGGCTTTTAAGCAATGTCCATGCACAAACAGCTGGATCAGGTGATTGGGCATCTTACAACCGTACATTAGCTGGTGACCGCTACTCACCGCTCAATCAAATTAATGCCACAAACGTAGCAAGCCTGAAACTGGTTGGTTCTTTTGATCTGCAAACAGATATCAATAGCTTCCAAACCGGCCCGCTGGTCGTTAGTGGCATTATGTATTTCACAACAAACAGGTTTACCTACGCGGTTAATGCGGCTACAGGAAACCTGGTTTGGAAAAGAGAACGCTCAAATGCGGCAACTGCAGGTTATGGTGCAAACAGAGGTGTTGCTTACCTTGATGGTAAATTATTTCGTGGCACTTCAGACTCTCATGTTCTGGGAATGAATGCCAAAGATGGTTCAATACTTTGGGATGTGAAATTAGACGTATCCGGTCAGCCTGGCGTAGCAATTCCAATGGCGCCAATTGCTTACAAAGGAATGGTTTTCGTAGGAACAGCGGGAGGTGATTTAGTTGGAGTTACGGGGCACGTTTATGCCTTGGATGCCAGTGATGGTCACGTAATCTGGAAATTCAATACAATTACAAATTATGCCGATAATCCTAAAACTTCTACAGGGATTCCGGTTTCGGGTGGCGGTTATTGGACATCTTTCGGATTGGATGAAACTACAGGGATATTATATGCTCCGGCCGGAAATCCTGCACCGGATTTTGACATCGAAGCCAGAGGAGAAGATCTGAAGTACTTTAACCATTTAATTGCTTTGGACATCAAAACAGGAAAAGTTATAGCCTCAAAACAATTGGTGAAAAATGATATCCATGATTGGGATGTTTCTGCTCCTCCCGTAGTTTTCACAACTAAAGAAGGTAGAAAATTAGTGGCTTCTGCAAATAAAAACGGTTTGCTATCCGTATTGGATATTGCCGGAATTACCAATGACCCAAATGGAGCTGAAAAAACTATTCCCTTGATTTACGAAGTACCTACAACTACCCGTATCAATACAGATGTGGCACTTTCTCGTGAGTTTTTTACATATTTTAAACCAGGCTATTTAGGGGGGAATGAATGGAATGGCCCTGCTTACGATCCGCAAACCAACATTATCTATACCGGTGCGGATGACTGGGGGTTGAAAGCGAAATTAGCTCCTTTGGATAGTGTAAAAAATCGAATTCCTGCGCCTGGCTCTAATTGGTTTGGGACTAAAGATTTGGTAACTGATGACCCCAAGTTGGCTACGGGATGGCTAACAGCTTTTGATGCAAAAGATGGTTCTGAAAAGTGGAAATACCATACTACCGGGCCTATCCTGGCAGGTGTTACGCCAACCGCGGGTGGTTTGGTCTTTACTGCTTCAATGAATGGCGAAGTGTATGCGTTTGATGCTGCGACCGGAAAAATCCTTTGGAAAGGCACTACAAACCTCATTAACGGTGGCGGTGTGATTACGTATTCCGTTAACGGTAAACAATATTTGGCAGTAGCTGCTGGTATGAAATCAGACCTTTGGTTTGGCACAGCCAAGAACAGCAAAATATTTATTTACAGTTTGTAATACCAGATAAAGATCCCCCGGGAATATATTTCCGGGGGATCTTTTTTAAACAGTCATTAAGCAACAACTATAATGCTGCAAAATGAGACAAGAATAGTGCACGGCCAATTACCTTATGACTTTCGCTAAACACATTACTATCACAAACATTTTTATAAGAAAAACACAATGTTTATACTTTATATTGTTGTTTGTCTTATCACCTTTTTTTTCCTTTTCACAAAATTTGGTTGGTAAAATAACCGGAAAAGTATATGATGAGTACGGCTCGCCGCTAAGTTCCGTTGCTGTAAAGCTGATTAAATCAAAGAAAGTGACAACAACCAATGCAGAGGGTACTTTTTCTTTCTATGCTTTGCCTTTAAAGGCTGATACACTTGAAATTCATTATATACCTGCATTCATTTTTAAAATACAAATTCTACCCTTGGATGGAGGAATGCTTAACCTGGGCACATTGACGCTTAGATATAAAACAGAAGAGTTGTCGACAGTGGAAGTAAAAGGTCGTGTTCCACTAACGTACAAAAGTGACTATACTTTTTTAGGTACAAAAACACAAACCTCATTAAAGGATGTCCCTCAATCCATATCTACTGTTACAAAAGAACTGATCGCCGATAAGATGCAATATTCATTAAAAGATATTGCTACCGATATAGCCGGGGTAAACCAATACTCAGGTTTTGATGAATACACCATCCGTGGCTTTCGGGCAGAAAATGCCCGTTCTATCAATGGGCTGCGTGGCTATAACAGTACTTACACAAGTCCGATGCTTGTAAATATAGAAAGAGTGGAGGTGTTGAAAGGACCGGCAGGTACACTTTATGGCAATAGTGATCCCGGCGGAAGCATTAACTTAGTAACCAAAAAGCCTTTAAAAACTAACCGTGGCGATGTGAGTATTACTGGCGGTACATGGGATCATTTTCGCGTATTGGCAGATATTACTGGTCCGGTTACTAAAGATGAAGAATTGTTGTATCGTTTCAATGCGGGCTATGATAACACCAAATCTTTTCGCAATTCCTTTTTTTCGAAGTCGTATGAACTGGCACCATCTATTTCTTATTTTCCAAATGATAAACTGAAGTTTAATATTGATTTTTCGTTTTCGCACATCAACACTTTGCTTGACAGGGGTACGCCAGGATTTGAGGATGATGCAACATTGAAAACTACACCAATTAGTCTGATGGTAAACCAACCTGGCGATTATTTAAAGGAAACCGATATTGCCACTAATATTTCCGCCTCTTACAAAATAAATAAAAACATCAGCTTTAATAGTGGCTACCTTAATTATATTTCCCGGCAAAATGTAGCTGAGCACGGCTTTCAAAGCTATATTACTCCTGATTCAATCAACCTATATTATACAGACTGGACTTACAACACAGCAACTAATAGTTTAACTAACTATTTTAATTTTAACTTTAATACAGGCAAGTTAAAACATCAACTATTGGTAGGTTATGATTACATAAAAAGCACTGTAAACATCAAACAAAACAACTATGAACTGCCCAATCAGTTTGGATTAGGAAACGGTATAGTAGGCACATTTAGTTTGAGTAATCCTCAATATCCTCAGCCGCAAAAAGGCAACTATCAACTTAGTGATAGTGACGGTGGAGTCAACGAGGTAGATGCCGAAGTTTATGCTACGCAAGGTGTTTATGTGCAGGAGCAACTCACTTACGGTAAATGGAAATTATTGGCGGGGTTAAGGAGAGAATTTTATGAAGGTGGCAGTGATGAATCTGTCTGGTTGCCCAAAATCGGTCTTACTTACACGTTATCACCTCAGATAAGCATTTATGGCACTTACAACAGAGGCTTCGACCCTTTTGAAGCATCTGGAAGTCTGCAATTTTTTGATAAACCGTTTATCCCTATCGTCAGCAATTTGCTGGAAGCCGGAGCCAAAACGACCTTATTTAAAGATAGGTTAGCCGCTACTGTAGCCTTATATCAGCTCACGGTGCAAAATGTGGCAACCAATGCCAACATACCCTCCAACCCTAATTTATATGTACAAAATGGCGAAGATAGAGCAAGAGGTGTAGAAACAGAAATCAGCGGAAACATACTGCCTAACTTTTCAGTCAGTGTAACCTATGCCTATAACGTAACCAAGATCAACAAAAGCGACGTACCTTCTCAAGTAGGTATCATTAAAGATAATGCACCACAACACAGTAGCAACAGTTGGCTTAAGTACACGTTTACCAATGGTACACTTCATAATTTATCCATTTTGATTGGGCATTCGCAAGTGAGCAGCCGCAATACATTGGATGCGGATATTACGCTACCCGGTTATATCATTTTCAATGGTGGTTTGCAGTATAAATACAAACATATCGGCTTTTCCATAAACCTGAATAATATTACAAACAAAACGTATTGGGCAAGTGCCTATGGTAGCGTCAATAAATGGGCCGGTGCACCACAAAACTTTATGGCAGGGTTATGGTATCATTTTGATCAAAAATGATCAACATAACATAGATGATGGTCAACTATTATTAATGACAGCTTGACTTAATGCCTTTCCTGCCATGGTCATGCAATAGTTAATTTTACGCAAATGACGCGCTTGCCTATTTACAACCGCTGATCGATAATAGCTTATAAACAATACCATGTGGTGCACACAGTGGGTGACAAAGAACTTGCTGGCCTCGTTTATTGGATATTAACCAAAAGTCTATAAATTGCGGTATAATTTTCCTCCATGCGCTCAACTCTCCTATTCAATAACTTTAATAAATACGCCCCAATAAAGGAGACTGATTTTGAACGGATCGAAAGCATAATGGCAAAAAAATTCGTCAAGAAAAGAAGGTCTTTATTAACAGAAGGAGACGTGAGCCGCTACATTTATTTTATTGAAAAAGGAGCTCTTCGCTCGTTTACCATTGATAAAGAGGGTACAGAGCATGTTATCCAACTTGGACTCGAAGGTCATTGGATAGCAGACCTTTCGAGCTTTATTACGCAGGTGCCGGGAAATATCAGCATCGAAGCAATTGAAGACAGCGAGGTCTTGCTTTTACCACATCGCGAATTGGAATTATTATATAATGAGGTGCCTGCCCTTGAACGGTATTTTCGTCACTTATACCAGCGCGCTTATGTGGGCCTGCAACAGCGGCTGAATACCGCGGTGAGCCTTAATGCAGAGGATCGTTACAGGATGCTGATCCATGATTTCCCCCAGGTTGCTGCTCGTGTACCGCTTATATATGTGGCATCTTTCCTGGGTATTACCCCGGAAAGTTTAAGCCGGATCAGGAAACAGCTTTTTCATGAGCGGGCCTAATCTATATCTGTTCAAAGATTATTCTTCCTGATTCCTTTCAGGAAGTGCTTTTTTCAATAAACCGGGAAGTTCATTTATTTCAAAAGGTATAGAAATAAAACTATCCGCGTAATGATCAAATGAGTTTTGCGCAGAACGTTTTAAAGTTGAAAATAAGATTACCGGAATGGTTTCGGTGGACTCATTGCTCTTCAGATAGTTGTATATCATCTTGCTGTCTTCACCCCACAGCTGAACATTCAGTAAAAAAACATCCGGCAAATTTAAGGAATCCAATAGAAGCAGGCTTAAAAGCTCGGTACTCCCGTATCCCTCGTACCCTATGCCTTCAAGAAAAACAGACATCAGCTCTATAAACGCGCCGTCATCATGGGCTATATATATTTTTTTCCTCATCGCATTTTTCAATGTATGTCTATATAGTTGAATGATTTTTGTTTGAATTGTCCGCTCCCTCAATTCCTGACAGCGGCAATACGCATGAATAAACGTCGTGGATAGCGGATCCAAACATAGCCTTTACGATTAAAATCTGATGCTGGCTGCTCCCCGGGGAATCGCCCAGCATCAATGATCACTCAACTCAATCCGGCTAAGCTCAGCCTGTTCCTTTTTTTTGAATTTCATAGCCAGTTTATCAATGATCAGGTACATTGCCGGCACAACAAACAATGTCAGGATCATAGAGCTGGTCAATCCACCGATGATCACCCAGGCCATACCGTTTTTGATCTCGGAGCCAGCACCACTGGCAATAGCAATAGGGAGCATACCAAAGATCATAGCCAGCGTGGTCATCAGGATGGGCCGTAAACGCTCTTTACCTGCTTCGATCAATGCTTGCTTAGCGCTCCGCCCTTCCGCTTTAAGCTGATTGGTAAAATCAACGATGAGGATAGCATTTTTAGACACCAGGCCCAATAGCATGATCACCCCGATGATCGAAAAGATGTTCAGCGTTTCCATGGCAAGCGCCAGGGCCAGCAAAGCGCCGATCAAGGCCACCGGTATGGAGAATAATACCACAAAGGGATAGATCACACTTTCATAAAGCGCCACCATAATGAGGTAAACCAGGACGATAGCAATAATGAGCGCGAGCCCCAGGCTACCAAAGGCATCTGCCTGGTTCTTTACATCACCAAGATACTCCACGGCGATCCCTTCGGGAAGCTTGATTTTTGCCGCTTTTATTTTGATCTCACTGGCGACTGTGCCGGTTGGCCTGCCTGCAACATTGGCGTTGACCGTAATGGACCCCATCCGGTCGCTTCGCTGTAAAACACTTTCACCCAAGCCGTCCCTGACTTCAGCAAACTGGCTCAGCACAAAAGCCTCGCCGTCATTATTGATGAAAGAAAGATTTCTCAGATCGTTAATATTAGACCGGTCATAACGATCCAGGCTGATCAGGATGTCATACTCATTGCCAGATTGTTTGAACTTGCTCTTACTGTTGCCACTGAAGGCATTCTGTAAAGCGCCGCCAACCTGGCTGGCGTTGATGCCCAGCAAGGTCATTTTATCACGGTTCAGCTTCACCTCCACCTGCGGCTTCCTGTCTTTGACCGAAAGCTGTACGAACTTGGTTCCGGGTATGGTTGCCACCATGTTCCGGTACTGCTCGGCCACGCTTCGCACGGCTTCCCGGTCTACTCCTTTGATAGCGATCTGTATAGGCGCAGAACTGGCGTTACCGGTGATAGAGGTTGATGATGCGGTCACTTTAACACCGGCAATAGCAGCGCTTAGTTTTTGCTGTATGATAATGCCGAACTCATCGGCAGTCATACTCCGCTCTTTGCGGTCTTTCAGGCTCACTGTGAGCTCAGCCCTGTTCGCGTTGTTACCAGTTCCGACTACACCACCGCTCACAAACCCAATGCTGGAAAAAACCTTGTCAACCTCAGGCTGCTCCATGATCATCTTTTCTACCTGCTGCGTTACCATATTGGTTTGATAGATGGACGCTGCCGGTTCTAGTTCAAGATTGATCAGTAATTCGCCCTGATCACTCGAAGGGATAAATGACGCGCCGATAAAGCCTTTACCGACCAGCATAAGCGAACCAATAATGAGTACAATTACTCCCGACAGCAACCAGCGTTTCCTGTGCAACACCACTTCCAGTATCTTGCCATAGCTTTCTTTTATGATGTCAATCACATGCTCGAAGCCCAGGTTTATACGTCCCCATAGGGTGTCTTTCGTCAGGCGCTCCAGCCTGCCAAAACGACTGGCCAGCAATGGCGTTACCGTGAATGACACGAACAGGCTCATGAGCGTGGAAATGACTACCACCAGGGAAAACTCCCGCAATATAGAACCGATCATACCGCCCGACAATGCCAGCGGCAGGAACACCACAACGTCCACCAGCGTAATCGCCATCGCAGTAAAACCGATCTCGTTACGACCATCCAGCGCGGCCTTCCGGCGTTCAGACCCAATCTCCAAATGCCGGTAAATATTCTCCAGCACGACAATGGAATCATCGACCAGGATGCCGACTACCAGCGACATAGCCATCAGCGTCATCAGGTTGAGGGAGAAACCCAGGAAATACATCGCGATGAAGGTTGGAATGATGGATGAAGGCAGCGCGATCATCACAAACATGGAACTGCGGAAACTGTGCAGAAAGGCTAACATCACCACCCCCACAATCACAACGGCAAGGCCAAGATCTTCCATTACCGCGTTGGCCGAGCGAAGGGTATAGGTAGACTGATCGCTCGACACGGTAAAGTGAATGCCCTGGGCCTTATACTGGCTTTCCAGGCGGCTGAACATCGCTTTTACGCCTTTACTCACATTCACCGCATTGGCATCTGTCTGTTTGATTACCTGTATACCAACGGATGGCAAGCCATTGATATGATTGATGGCCGTTACTTTTGCCGTCGCGTCAACCACCTCGGCAATATCCTTCAGATAGATACTGCCACCGCCCGGTTGTTGTTTCACAATGAGGTCGCGGATCTGGCTGACGGAGGCCACATTGGCATCAAACTGAATAGATACCTGCTGATTTTGGGTTTCAATCCTACCCGCAGGGAAGGATTTATTCGCGTTATTGATAACATCGCTTACCTGGGTAATGCCCAGCCCGTAAGCCCTTAATTTTCCCTGATCAATATTCACCTGTATCTCCCGCTCGTCGCCGCCAATAATATTGATCTGCCCCACTCCGCTCACATTCTGAAGCATGGGGCGAAAATCCTGATCTACCAGGTCATATAATGCTTTGGGCGCAAGCGTTGAAGTGACACCTGCACGAATAACGGGCGTTTCTTCCAGGTTGATCTTATTGACTATTGGGCGGTCAATATCATCCGGCAGGTCATTTTGTGCCTGATCGGCCTTCCGCTGAATGTCGCGCTCAGCCTGGTCCACATTTGTTCCGCCTTTTAGCTGGACCGCGATCTGCGACACGCCTTCCTGTGAGGTTGAACTGATCTTATCCAGGCCTTCTACCGAGGCGAAAGCGTCTTCCAGTTTTTTGGTTACGGAAGTTTCGACCTCGGCTGCCGAGGCGCCCGGGTACACGGTACTCACAGAGACAGTGGCTACCTCGATATTGGGCAGAAGTTTATAGTTGAGTTTGGAATAGCTCAGTGCCCCGAACAGGAAGAGTACGGTGAAGATGACGATGATGAATAAGGGCCGTTTAACGGCAATCTCTGCTATTGACATGTACCGGTGTTTTAGTTTGTAAAATGGATCGTAGGATCTTTATTTTTAAATAGGTTTGTAAAACGATCAGCAGCACAATGATGCCAACAATAATAGTCGACCGGGATGGCCTGCCTTGTTGATCATTTGACACCATGCCGGTAGCTAATTGGAAATACTTACCGGCGTACCATCCTTCAAATTGATCTGGCCAGATGTTACCACCTGATCACCGGCTTTCAGGCCGCTGGTCACCGTAATCATACCGCCCATTTCGGCTCCTGTTTGAATACTTTTCTGCCTGGCAATGCCATTTTCAACTACATAAACCGAGGCATTCTTAATACTTTCAGTCAGTGCCTCACGCGGGATGACCAGCACCCGTTGAGATGTCTTTTCAGAGAAATCGGCATAAACAAAAGTTCCGGAACGCAGTATGGCTTTTTGCGAGTTATCGATTTGTATTTCTACCAGGTAATTATGGGTCTGATCCGCCTGCGGACTAATAAAGGTTACCGTACCGGCAAACATCTTACCGGGATAAACGTCGGTGGTTATTTTAACCTTCTGCCCCTGCGCAATCTGGTAAACCTCGGCCTCCGTCAGGTTCACCTGCACCTTAGCTCTTGATAGATTGACGATGGTAGCTATCTCCGCACCTGCGTTTACAAAAACACCTTCTTCAACGGGCCTGGCAGATATAATGCCGCTGGTTGGTGCCTTGATGGAAGCATCAGCCAGGTTCTTACGCGCCTGGCCGGCCTGGTTCACGGCATTTGAATAATCTTGCCGAATGTTGTTAACCTGCTCCTGTGTAGCGGCTTTACCCTGCAACAGCTCCGTATAAGTGTTCAGGTCGTTACGCAGTTTGGCTACACTTGTTTCCGCTTTTTGTAACTCCAGTTGCTGGCTGCGGGTATCCGTCAGGGCAAGAACCTGTCCTTCGCTCACCTGGTCACCTAGTTTAAATCGCACCTGTAATAAGGTGCCACCAGTTTTGGCAAGGGCTTTGGCTTCTTTAAAAGGTGCCAGATTACCGGTCTTCACCATACTGATCTCCAGTAACTGCTCTTTAGCGGTAGCTGCTTTAACCGGGATGAGGACCGCGGTGGCAGGTGCCGGCTTGTTTTTTTCGTCCAGTTTCTTCTTATTGGATGTAAGCCGGAATACGATTAGCGCCGCTATCGCTAAAAGGGCTGTAAGTACAATGTATTTAGTTTTCATGTGCTGATGATAAGCCGGAGTAAAAGGTTTTTAATGTGCCGCCAGCTTTTTCAAGGTCAATACGGGCCTGAAAAAAGGTGTACAGCGAGTTGAGGTAATTATTTTGTGCTTCTTTTAATGAGTTCTGTGCGTTCAGCCAGTCGGTAAGGTCGGTAGTACCTTTCTGTAACTGCAGGTCGGTAGTGCTGAATACCGATTGTGCCAGTGCTATATTACGGCGGTTATTCTCTACGTTGCTTTGTTCTTTAAGTACTTTGGTTCGTGCGTTCTCGTAGTCCAAATGGTATTTATCTTCATCGAGCTTTAGGTTCTCTTGCGCGTTTAAGCGTTTATATTTGGCCTGGCTATATTGTGCATTACGTTTGAAGAAATCAAACAGCGGGATGTTCAGTTTAAGGCCTATCGCTGAATAGGGTGACATGCCGGAAAAGGCTGGCCCAAGCCGGTCGCCGAAACCGAGTAGACCATGTTGTGCATAAGCGGTCAGTTTAGGGAGAGCCCCCGCCTTGATCCGGCTCTCGTCGATCTCCAATAGCTTCGCATTTACCTGCGAAATACGATAGTCGGTACGGTTATCTGCCGTAAATGTTTGGTTATTGGCAAGCGCCGGGGCAACAGGTATAAACACATCGCTGGCAGCTGTACTGTCAATAGCCAGCGCACTATTAATCGGGTATCCCATCTCATACTTGAGCTGATTTTCAGCAAGGGTGAGATTACTCTCCGCCACCTGTATCTGCGATTGGGCGTTATTATAGTCAACAGTTACTTTATCCGCATCCTTTTGCAGGGCCGTGCCTTTTTTTACCCGGAGGGAAATAATTCCCATTTGCCCCCTATAGGTTTCCTGATTAGCTTTTAACAGGTTGAGCTGCTCCCGGTAAACGAATATCTGCGAATAAGCCGTACTGATGTTATAAATGATGGTTTCGTCATTCTGGCGTTGGTTCAGCACAGCCTGCTGAGCATTATATTTATTCGCTTTTAAACCGGTAAGCAATGACTGATCATAAATGGTTTGATCAACGCGTGCCACGTGATTGGTGTTAAATTGCTTGGTAAAAGCAACCCGCAAGTCGTTTGGGCCAAAAATCCCGGCAGGGATGACCGATACCTGAACTTTCAGGTTATCGTCCAGCGTACTGGTAACCCCTATGCTGGGCAGATAAGCGGCCAGCGCTTCTCTGGCTTTGGCATCGGCGATTTTCTTTTCATTGGCATATACGGCATTACTCCGGTTATTTTTCAGGCCGTAATCAATACAGGTTTTAAGCGACCAGACGGACTGGGCGGGCAACCGGAAAGGCAGGAACGCCAGTAATAGAAATAAAATATTTTTGTTCATGATACACCGGTTTGATGGCAGCCGCTGGCGTTTAAGGGTTGATGACTATCGTTTTTTCCTCGCAAAGGGGTTGAAGGAAATCCCAACGTTGAAATACCCTGAAGGGCTGGCCTTTGCCTGAAAAATCGGGTCATTATAAGATTGGTTACGATCGAATATCCGGGGCGACAGACTGGTCTTCAATCCGCCTTTCAGAGTCAGGATAAGGTAGTTAAAAACCAGGTGCTCATAGATCAGTCCATTATTGAGATCGACCTGATTAAACTCAAAGGTCCTTCCCGACTTGTCCAAATTATACAGGTAGAAACTGGTGCGATCCAGTTCCGTTCCCAAGGTGATTCTGCCATTCCGGAATACCTGTTTCCGGATAAATATATTCCTGGGCAGTGTAATATCCGCGACCAAGCCATTGTCGAAGCGGTGTTCGTAAGTGAATATAGGAAGTATTGGTACTTGTGAACTTGGGTCAATATTGACAACAAAACCGACACCGAGTTTTGTGGTCGCATTAGCCTTTAACAGCATTGTTGCAGCAAACAGGCCCCGAACCCGCTCGAACTGTTTTTCACTTCCGTCTATACTTACATTGCTGGAGAATATAGTTGTTTTATCAAACAGTTTTGATACGTAAGCCAGGTTTAAGGCCGAATTATGGTATTGAAAGTTCTCATTCACAGAACTGGTAAGTCCTGAAACAGGTTCATTCAGGGCGGCGGTAAGCGAAGTTAAACGATAGGTAAACGAGGTCCCCAGTATCCAGTGTTTCGATCTGATGAAATTGATGTTGGCACTTGCCCTGGCTTGTGTCCAGTTCGTTACCCTGCCTGCGGGTAATGCTTCGCCCCGTAAAGTCGAAGTGAAATTATAGGGTCCGGAGCCTGAAAATTCAAAATTGAAGGTTCTGGTTTCAGGAAATTTATTGGCGGCATAAGCCACCACTTTTTTGGTGGTTACACTGTCTTGTATTTGCGCGAAACCGGTTTTTGACAGGATCAATGCCGCGACGGTGAGCAGGAGCTTGTTCGTGGTTTTCATAATTACTTAATGACTTGGATTATTGATTGAAAAAAATCGAAAAGGAATATCTTATCGAAAGTTGAGGATAGCTGATGTACTTTTACCAGATCGAGAAAAAAGGGTTTGCGCTGTGTGATATCTCTGGCTACCAAAACCAGCCATAACTCTGAAACATCCTGCGTGTCAGGATCGGTTGCATCACCGGCAACAGGTTCTTCCTGGTGCGTTGTCAGGTTTAGCGGCAACTGGAGATCACAAAAAGCGATGCCCGTTCTGGTTCCGGCATCCTCCATAACATATACAGGATGACGCTGCCAGCCGGCAATATGCATCGACGGCCGGTAACATTGAACGAAGTGACATAAATAGGCCAGTTCTGTAAATCTTCCGCATTGGCTGTCCGCAGACATACCAGGTGCGTAAGTTGCATTTACAGCTAACGTTTTCCATATTTTAAGATCGTTCGTATTCATGATTTAGCGCAAAGAAAGGCACTAAAACACTGCTGAATTTGGTTTTTATACTAAACCCCCTGTATTTTCTACCAAACCCCGGTTTGTCCGATTTCACCGGCATAAGAAATCACGAGCCTGGTGTAATTTCACCATCCATTGTAGAAAACAGGACGCTGAGCTTCTGATTCAGTACCAAATTATTGGCTATTTTTGGAGCGGCAGTCCTGTCTGTTGACCTTACCGCAGGAAGGCCCGATTTAAACCGGTATATTTAATGACAGGGAACAAACGCGGTATGCTGATGAACATCAACGGGAAAAATCTTTATGTGGCGTTTCAGAACACTTATAAAAATGCCCCCGTAATTGTATTTCTTCACGACTCTTTGGGTTGTGCAGCGCTCTGGAGGGATCTGCCTCAAAAGCTGGCAGAAGCAACACAATGTAATGTATTGGTGTATGACCGCTTAGGTTATGGTCAGTCTGAACCAATGAGTTCTTACCAAAGGCCGGTTAATTATTTGGAATTAGAGGCAGACGTATTAAATGATCTGCTGAATACATTGGACATCAATGATGCAATTCTGTTTGGCCATAGTGACGGCGGTTCCATTGCCCTGATTGCCGCAAGCAAATATGCAATACGGATAAAGGCGGTGATCTGTGAAGCCGCGCATATTTTTGTAGAGGATGTGACGTTAAAAGGAATTTATAAAGCGATAGAGGTATATAAGCACACTGATCTGGCCAGGCGCCTGCAAAAACATCACGGTAATAAAACGGATACTATTTTTAAAGCATGGACAGAAACCTGGATGGGAATCGACTACAGAGATTGGAATATTGAGCACTTTTTACCGGGTATTCATTGCCCGCTTTTGTTTATTCAGGGAGAAACCGATGAATATGGCACATTGAAACAGGTGGAAAAAACAATAAGCGGGGTAAGCGGTAAGGCTGAAAAGTATATTATTCCGGCTGTAGGTCATACGCCTCATAAAGAGGCCGCCGGATTAACTTTCAACGCAGCAAAAGGGTTTATCAAAAAAATGTATGCATAACCGGAACTTTATTGACGGTATCTGCCACCCACTCCCCTGCTTTTTCTGCTAAACGCTGTTTTGCCGGGTCTTTTGTAGAAGAAATCATGGGCTTGGTATAAATTTCACCTTCTGCCGGGCGGAATATCCTATTTTTGGTAAACATCTAACATGTAGTATCATTGAACCAACATACAGATACATTCAAAAATGAAAAGGCTATCAGCCTATTGATCGGTGAGCGTTTCCGGCTGTTAAGGCACGTCATTTTTTTAATTGTCCTCCTTCTTTTCTTTATCAGCACTAAACAGATCCCCGTAAGTCCCGGGGCATTCAAATATGCCCGCGTGACTTTTATCTACCTTGGTTTTGTAGCGATGTTTTATCTGAATATGTATGTGCTGGTGCCTTTGTTTTTTTTTAAAGCGCGCTATTTTCTATACCTGTTTTTATTGGCGGTCACGGTCATCAGTATACTATTGTTAGTTTCCCGGTTCCTGGATCAGTATTCACCGTTGCCAGGGAATGATCATGACGCGCTTCCCAGCGACCACGATAGTATCGGCCTTTATACCGGCAGTGTAATTTCCATCGCACTTATCCTGCTGACCACCACATTTAAACTTTTCGGCCGTTGGATCAAAGACAAGGAACAGATTGCCGAATTAAATAATTTAACCCTAACAATGGAGCTGAACGAGCTGCGAAACCAGATCAATCCTCACTTCCTGTTCAACATGCTGAACAACGTAAAGGCGCTGATCCGTATCGATCCGGAAAAAGCGACTATCGTTATTATGAAACTTTCCGAATTTTTAAGGTACCAGTTATACGAGAACGGCGAGGCGAAAACTTCTTTGCAATCAGAACTGGATTTTCTTTCTAACCTGGCGGAATTAGAAAAGATACGCCGTGATAAACTTTCGGTTACCCTAGAGGCAGCAATCCCCCCGGGGCGCCTGAAAAATATCTTTTTGCCGCCAAACCTATTTACCACGTTCCTGGAAAATGCCATCAAATACAGTGTGGATATGACGGAAGAGCCGGAAAATATCCGCATTAATATCTCCGTTAAAGACGGAAATCTTTATTTCACGTGCCGTAATTCCAAAGGCCCGGATATCTGGCCCGCTGACCGTAAAAACAGCGGCCTCGGGCTGGCCAACATCAAACGGCGGCTCGAATTGTTATATCAGGATGATTTTATGCTGAAGATATCTTCAACGAATGAAGAATATTTTGTAGATTTAATCATACCCTTATGAATTGTATCATTGTAGACGACGAGCCCCTGGCCAGGGATGAAATGGAAATATTGATCAGGGAAGTTTCATCCCTTGAAGTGCTGAAGAAATTCTCCAATGCATTTGCAGCTATGGAATACCTGGCTAAAAACGAAGTCGATTTGCTGTTCCTCGATATCGAAATGCCCGGTTTGAACGGCGTTGATTTCGCAGCCAGTATCCCGGGAAAAAGCCTGACCATCTTTACTACAGCCTATCCCCAGTATGCGCTCCGGAGCTATGAGCTTGATGCTATTGATTATTTGCTGAAGCCCATTGACAAAGCCCGTCTGGAGAAAGCGATCCGCAAAGCAGAAATGTACAACAAGCTATTGTCTGACGATACTGCGAAGACCACCGTAGAGTCGAATACTAACGACTTTTTTTTTATCAGATCAGAACGAAGGACCTATAAACTTAACTTCACGGATATTCTTTACATAGAAGGGCTAAAAGACTATGCGGTCATCTACACGCAAAATCAAAAATTGATTACTGCCATGAATATCAAAACCATCCATCAAAAAATACCGCAGCGTTTATTTTTCAGAGTAAGCAAATCTTTTGTTGTAAATATGGAACAGGTTACTTCATATGATAATCATGCTGTATATATGGGGGAAACGGAAATTCCGCTTGGAGAAATCTACCGGACTGATTTCGTCAAAAAATATGTTGAGGGACATCTTGATTCAGAGCTCTAAAATTGCTGTTTGTTAACCAAACATGAACGCGGGCTTTTAGTCCAAAAAAAGAGGCTGTATTATAAGCCATTTTAGCGTTTAAGTCATCATATTAATTCTTTAAGCAAGTCATCTCTTAATAAAAACGGCAATTTCCAAATCTGGAATTGCCGTTTTTGTATTAATCTTTATATTATTTTGGGGCTATCAACATTCAATTTTGTTCTATAATTATATTTTTTGACTTACGAAACAGACTCTTAGGCAGCCCATTCAGACAAAAATATGAACCACATCCAAATTGTTTTGAATTATCTTTTAACCGGGTTCCTTTTTTGTAAAATTGATCAGTTAAACAGCTCGTCGAGCTTTTTCTGTAGTTCGGGACCGTGAAGGTTCTTTGCAATGATAATTCCGTTTGGATCAACAAGGAAATTCGATGGGATGGCATGGATTCCATATGCTTTCATTGCGCCCCCGTCAATATTGGCCGGGGAAAGCAACTGAGTCCAGGGCATGCCGTCATCTTTTATGGCTTTTATCCATTTACCTTTATCTTTTTCAAAATCTATCGATATACCTACAACAGTAAAATTTTTTGTTTTATAAGCATTGTAAGCTTTTAAAACATTGGGGTTTTCTGCACGGCACGGATGGCACCATGATGCCCAAAAATCGACCAGTACATATTTACCTTTAATGTCTTTGAGCTTAACGATCTTGCCTGATGTGTCAGGCTGGGCAAATACCGGTGCCCTGGAACCCACATCTGTTGCTTTTGATCCCAAAATCACCGCATTGATAATCTTGCCATTATAACTTTCCTTCAATTCAGGATCAAGTGTGCCCCAAAGCTCATCCACTTTTTCAACTACAACATAAGGTCCCATCAATTCGGTTATGGCCTCGATGCTGAAATAGGACTTAGGGTGAGATCGCACATAAGCCTTAAGCAGTTCATCTCGCTTTATGGTTGTTTCGTCAATCTTTGCCTTGAGCTCAGCAGCTCTTGGCAGCACCTTTCTATCAGCGGCTTTAATTTTAACGTATTCGTCCCAAAGTGGTTTCCGCTCCTTCGCAATCACCTCCAAAGGAGCCATAAAACTTTCATATGCTGAATTTATTGCAGAACCTACCACCCTTGCTGTCGAAATAGAATCCTTTGCAACAATTTTAAAACTGCCGGGTTCAATGTATATACTCTTAGAATCGCGCCAGGCCTGTTTGATATCTGTTGCCCGCGTAGGCTTAAAAGTAAAGTAGGCTCGTTGAATACCCGAAACTTTCCCTTTAAACTCAAATCTGCCATTGATTACAGGGGTGCTGTCTGCAACATTAATCCCGCGTTCATTATAATTGTAATGAACCTTACCGTCCATATCTTTTTTGACAAATGATCCCTCGATCACAAACTCTTTCCTCTGTGCATAGAGCGACATCGGAAACAGGGTAATCAGCAGTATAATAATCTTTTTCATGTGGTATTTTTTAATCTATAGACTTTTTTTAATAACTAATAATTTGTGGTAGATCGGCATCGCTGCAGATGAGTGAGCAAATGCCCTATGAAATGCCAGGACGTTATCCCAGGATGCCCGTCCATTATTCCAGGACCTGCTTTAACTTAACCGTTAGCGCATCTCCCCTAAGGTCTTTCGCAAGAATCTTTCCTGAAGGGTCGACCAGGAAACTGGAAGGGATATTTTTTATACCGAAATAGGTCATCAGCTCGAAACTCTTGCTGCCTGATCCCCGAACCTGCACCCAGGGTAACTGATCTTCTTTTAAGGCCTTCACCCATTTGTCTTCCTTTTCATCGCAGGAGACTGATAATATCGTAAAGTTTTTATCCTTAAACGTTTGATACGCTGTTAGTAAATTGGGGGTTTCTGCCCTGCATGGCGCACACCAGCTTGCCCAAAAGTCGACCAGGACGAACTTTCCCCTGTAATCTGCGAGACGAATCGTTTTCCCAGCCGGGTCATTAAATGCAAAATCCTGCATTTCTCTTCCAATTGAACCATTTTGCATGGCTGATAACTGCGCCTGGATCATTCGACCCTTAACGGTGGTTCTCATAGCTGGTTGTAAGTTTTCAAACAGGCGTTTAGCCTTGTCATATGCTCCTGTATTGGCAATTTTAAGCAGGAGTTCCAGACTCAAATAGCTTCCCGGATGCTGTTCTACGTAATTGTCGTTCTCTGTAACAAAGTATTGGCGATAATAGGTTTCCGCCTGATTTTTCAATTCCGGCACTTCCGATGCGGCTGCCGATTTTAACAGTTCTTTTGCATGGCTATACTTTGCGTAAATATTTGCCATTTGAGTGCAATACTGTACATACTCGCTTTGTGTATTTGACCCTGTGACCGACATCTCCTTAAAAGTGGCTGGCGTAGCCGCGTCTCCGCTCAACTTTTGTTCTCCGGGTTCTGCGAATAGCATGAATGACATTTTTGATTTGCCTACCGGCATGATCACGTTTACAGCTGTTGTTTCTGTCCATGAGGATAGCCATTCGAATTGACCATTATGAACGGGTATTTTAACCTTTTCCTGCTTCGATTTCACAGAAGCATAAATCAGCAGGATCGAATCAGCATTGAGATTTTTGACATCCCCTGTTATCTTTAACTGGCCGAAGGCAAATGCCGGCAGCACAAGCAGCATAACGCATAATATCGTGTATGATTTTTTGTAGTTCATTACTTGAATTTTATTTGGTCCCGCTTGTCTCAAAATGAATGCTGACCCATTGGCTGGTCAGCATTCAGGATCAGCATCGGTGATGTTCGCGGATAGCAGCGACCTTGTCAATATTTATGTCAATAGCCCGGATTTTGAACCAGGGCCGGATTATTCGTCACCTGTAGTGCTGGGATCGGGTATAGAGCGTCTGTTGACTGCCATGCCGATCCTTTAACCGGGGCGAGCACAGCATCTGCGCGGCCTGTGCGTTTCAGGTCAAACCAGCGATGACCGAATTCGCCAAAGAGCTCGACCTGTCTTTCGTGTTCGACGGCCAGCAACAACTCTGCCTGGGTTTGAGCGGTTGCCGGATGGAGACCCGCCCTCGAACGGATGACATTAATGTCAGCCAGGCTTCCGGTAAGGTTGTTCTGCTGCGCCATCGCTTCGGCTCGGATCAGGTATTGTTCAGCCAGGCGCAGTACGACAAAAAATTCGGTATTCGCGGCGGTGATCGTTCCGTATTTGGCGATATAGTATTTACCGCTGGCTGATGTTTTCACCCAGCTGTCAAAACGATCATCCTGGTAGTCCGGCCTCAGGGCATCCCGCTCAAAAGCGGCCACCAATGAAGCGGTCATCGCATGGTTCGGATCAGCGCTCGCCGTGAGCGGGATAAACACCCTGGCTATGGAAGCATAGCCATACTGATTCGTATTGAAAGCCCAGATAGTCTCAGTGCTGGCCTTCAAAAACACGTTGCTTAACTTGGCAGGAAGGCTGTACAGGCTGGATTGAGCGATCACCTTGGAGGCTTCCGCTTCAGCGTTGACATAATCTTTATTATACAGGTAAACACGGGCCAGCAAAGCAGTGGCAGCCCAGCTGTTTACCCTGGTCCGTAAGCCGGCCGACCAGGAATAATCCTGGGCCAGCGATCCCTGCGCATCTTTCAGATCGCTGATGATCTGGCTGTAGATCTGTGAAACTGTACTTTGTGGCTGGGTCCTGGTCACTGCAATGTCCGTAGTGGTGATCAGCGGCACCGCGCCATACAAGTTGACCAGGTAGAAATGGCAAAACGCCCGCATAAATTTAGCCTCGCCAATCAGCTGTTTTTTGAGAGTCGGAGACAAGGATGACGCGCCCATTCCCGCAATGATTCCGTTTGCCTGGTAAATGATCTGGTAGTTTTGCAGCCATACCGTATTCACTGTACCCGTCCCGGGTATCAGGCTGTTGTTCGCGAATTCATCAGTTGGGGTAGCAGGCAGGTAAAGTTCGTCTGCTGAGCGTGCCGGTAGTGTGCTGGCGAAAACACTGTAATTGGTCGTCAGATTCGCAGAGGCACCGGTGTACATAAATGCATACATGCCGTTTACGGTGGCCTGCGCGGTGAGGGAATCCTGGAAGGCAGCAGTGGACGGGATCTGATTTACCGGAACGGCTACTTCTATCGCTTTTTCACAGCCGGTGATGGCAACTACAAAAGGCAGCAGTATATATATAAAACCTTTGATAAGGTTAATTTTAAAAATCTCTTTCATGGTCATTTATTTTAGAATGAAAATTGCAATCCGGCGGTGAACATTTTTAAAGGGGGCAAAACTGAGCCCTGCGTTTCGGGATCCAGCCCTTTATAATTAGTTACGGTTACCAGGTTTTCTCCACGCAGGAAGATCTGGCCGTTTTTAACCTTTACAGCATCGAGCCATTGCCGGGGGAATGAATAACTCAGCGAGAGGTTCCGCAATCGCATAAAAGAAGCATCAACAATCACGGCGTCTGAAGAAATATACCTGGTGTAGGAGTTATAAGCTGCTGAGGAAGTTGATGCGCTGGGCTTAAAGGGCGATTGCAGCAGATTATCAAGCTGCGAGCCGAGCAAACCGGGAAATGCGGTTTGCGCAATGCCTTTCTGCTTAACAAAATTGATTAAAAAATCCAGTCTGAAACGCTTGTAACTCAGGCCTGATGTGATACCTCCGTAAAACTTCGGATCACGGCTGGCAATAATATAAGTATCATTGGCCAGTCCGCTGGTGACAGCACCATCGCCGTTCCGGTCCGCGAACTGGGCAACGCCGTCAACAAAGCCCGTGTTTTGATAGCCGATAAATGAACTGACCGACTGGCCCACCTGATAAGTGTTGGCGTAGAGCGTCGCTACCTGCGCGGGGATGGAAAGAATCTTGTTCCTGGCTGTTGTAAAATTGGCCGAGAGGTCCCACCTGAACACTTTGCTTTTGACCGGAACGGTATGAAGATTAAATTCCCAACCCTTGTTTTGTACCTTCATATCAAGATTTTCAGTAAAACTTGGAAAGCCGCTTTGGGCCGGCAGCGGAGAAGAATTCACCACCATATTGCCGGAGCGGTTCAGGTAAAATGCCGAAGTTAACCGGATACGATCATCCAGGAATCCCAAATCCAAAGCCACTTCAAACTTGCGGTTCGTTTCCCACCGGTAATTCGGATTGGCTATTCTCGTCGGGTAAAACCCGGGATTTCCGCCGTAACTTGTACTGGTACTGGTGTAGGTGTCCAGGTAGCCGTAATTGCCCACCTGATCATTACCGGTTATGCCGTAACTGCTGCGCAGCTTACCAAAGCTAAATAGATTAATATCCTTTATAAACTGTTCTTCGGCGAACAGCCAGGCGGCCGCAACCGAACCGAAATTTCCGAATTTTTTATCAGGTCCGAAACGGGATGAACCGTCTCTGCGGAAAGTGCCGTTAAACAAGTACTTGTCAGCAATATTGTAATTGATCAAACCGTAAGTTGAAATATATTTATATTCCTGCGACAAACTGGAAACAGTCGGAAAACTTGCCGCATTGCCCAGGTTGTTCAGTAAGCTTTCTGACGCGAAAGTAGATGCCTGGATGTAATAAGGCATGGCAAACATATTATGCTGATACGAACCGCCAATAGTTGTACTCAGTTTACCCTTCCATATTGGGGTTTCATAATTTAACTGAGGTTCAGCTATTAATGTCTTGCCGTTACTGCTCGTATATATCCCCTGCGACGGGAGCGAATATATCGGGTTAAATGTACTGGCAGGAACGGTATAGCGGTAAGTTTGACTAACGATATCATAACCGGCATTTGTTCTGAATGTCAACCCTTTGACAATCAAATAGGAAAGATTAGCACTGAAAACCATATTACTCGTTCCCATATCAAAGGTTTGCCTTGAGGTGGCTATCGGGTTATTGAAATCGGTAACCCAGTACAACTTTCCGGCGGCATCATATAAAGGATAATTGGCCGGCATGCTGATAGCTGCGGAAGTATAATCAGCCCCGGGCATATTGTTAGAGCCAAATGTTAAATTGGCCCCTAAGCTCAGTTTCAGGCGATTATCACCGGAAGTATGCTGGGCCCCCATATTGAAACCACCTCGTTTGTAACCGTATCCGCCGTAAAGCACTGATTGCTCATTATGGTAATTGCCGCTTAACAGGATGGATGATTTATCGGTTCCCATGGACAGCGACGTCGACGCGTCGGTAATTTTGGCCGTATTACCGATCAGCATATTCTGGTAATTCGTGTTGGCATTCTGATCCCAGACCATCAGGTCAGGAGCCAGGGCAGCAGTCGGCGTTACATTATCATTGGCGAATGCCTGGCGACGTAAGGCCAGATAATCCGATGAGGATAGCAAGGCCCGCTGTTTAACAACCTCCCCTATTCCGCTCGATACATTGAAATTCAGTGCCGGTTTGCCTTTCACCGCTCTTTTGGTCGTAATCAGGATAACGCCGTTAGAGCCCCGTGAACCGTATATCGCGGTTGCGTCGGCATCTTTGAGGACAGTGATGCTTTCGATATCAGTCGGATTGATGTTGTTTAAAGGGTCTGTCGTCCCGTTAGGCTGTCCGGAAGTGATAAAACCGCCGATCTGCTGATCTGTAGCTGTGCCGTTATAGGGTACGCCATCCACTATATACAGAGGCTGATTGCCGGAATTGATTGAATTTCGGCCACGGATCAGCACGCTCGAGGTGGAAGCCGCAACTCCGGAGCTTTGTTTCACATATAAACCGGGAACGAGGCCTTGCAAAGCTTGTATCGGATTAGTTAGCGGCTGCCGTTCAAGATCGGCAGCGTTGATCTGGACAGCGGAGCCTGTGTTCAGGCGCTCAGTTGTGGTATAGTATCCTTTATTAATCACCACCTCGCTCAAGCTGGCCATGGATGGCTTCATTTCAACTTTTTTAAGGTCGGCGGTTACTTTTAACCGCACGGTTTCGTAGCCGATGAACGAAATTTCGATCAGGGCGTTTTCCGAAACATCTTTCAACTGTACAAAGCCATTGACATTAGTAATTAAAATGGGGCCGTTTTGCAGTATTTTGACCGTCGCGCCCTGAAGCGGATTACCTTTTTCGTCGGTGACAGTAACAATAAGACTCAATTTGGTTTCAAAGACCTTCCTGATCCGGTCCAGTAAGGACTGTTCCTTCGCTTTCAGCAAGATGTTTTTATCTACGATTTTATAAGTCAGCGGCAAATTCGCCAGACAGGCCGAAAGGGCCTCCTCTATCGATACATTTTTGAGGTCAACAGTGATGGGTAGTGCCGGCAGTTCATTTTCATCAAAAAGAAATACGTATTTGGATTGTGTTTCTATCTCATGCAAGACCTGCTGCAACGGTACACTCTTTCGATGAATCGTAATCTGCGTATAACCCTTCGCGCTGATTTGCGTAAGTAGTATAAAAAACAGAAAAGCGGTCAAATTTATTCTCATGATGATCTTCCTCCTTTTTTGAGGACTTACTGAAAGCCATAGCCTGGGTATGGCCATAGAAATGGCATTAAAATTCATTACATTTGTTACTGTAAGGTTAACATTAGACTCAACTCAGAAATTGTTTGTCTGTCCCGGACCCCGGTCAGGGACAAAAGGGTTAATCTGACATTCTCCGCGGAAGTGCTTCGACTCACTTTCGCGGTTTTTAAGGCCCCTTATCCGGTAGGTTATCGTAAATATCTTATCATATGGTGTGCTTTTTAATGGTTAATTGATAATTGTTATTTTATGACCTTCAACGATAAATTTGACATTGAAATAGGTCAATATTTCCAATGCTTCCGATAATTTTAAGGTGCGGTATACTTTGCCTGTAAATCTCTTTTCAGGTATATCACCGACATAATCCACCTCAATATCATACCAGCGGGCAAGCTGCCGCATAACATCCTGAATATCTGCTCTTCCAAATTGAAAAAAGCCGTTTGTCCAGGCCGTTGCTGCTACGGTATCCGTTGGTGTTATGGTGAATATCGAGCTGGCAGAAGTTAATCTCGCCTGTTCCCCCGGTTTGATTATTTGCGTTCCGGCCCGGCCGGATATCTTTATCGAACCGCTCATTAAAGTAGTCGCCAGATAAGGTTCATCGTGATAAGCATTGATGTTAAAATGCGTACCCAAAACCTCCACGATCTGCTCATCAGTCTTTACCTTGAATGGCAGGGCCCTGTTATGAGCCACCTGGAAATACCCCTCCCCTGTCAGTTCAACCACACGTTCTTTTTGATGTGTGAACGATACCGGATATTTCAGGGAAGAGCCTGCGTTTAACCAGACTTCGGTACCATCTGCCAGTATGATATGGTAATCCCCTCCCCTGGGTGTTATAATCGTATTAAATTTCGCGGTTTGTTGCCCGGTCGCTAAGCTATCATTCTGTTTATCGCTGCCCGCAAAGTATACCTTGCCATTAAGTGTCCGCTGCAGCCCGTTATTATAGATGATAACAGCGCGACGTGATCCGGGCATCAGGTCATGTGATTTAAAGGACACCAGTTCTGATGTGCTGTTTTGATTACGATATTTTATCGTGATAAGGGCGGCGATACTGATGAAGATGAGAACGGCTGCTGCTGATACAAATTTCTTCCAGTTGATATGGTAAATCCTGGCTTCCTGCCGGAGCGAAAGTTTGTCCTGTATGCTGGCCCACATGGCGTTTTCAGCATCTTCCAAATCAGATTCCGATAAAAAAGTATTCCGTTCTTCGCCGAAGGTTAAAAACCACTTTTTGATCAGGAGTTTCTCTTCTTCGGTACAGGTACCATCCCTATATTTTTTAAGTATATCCGCTGCTTTTGAGTCGCGCATGTTGAAATAATGTTAAATCAATATTACCATGACGGATCAAAAGCACCAAGGGGGTACACCTTAAAAAAAAAATACAATAAAAATCACTCCGACAGTAAGAACGCGATAATTAAGATCAGTTTCAGTCTAAGGCGAAGGATTTTTAGCGCCCTTTTGATTTGCTTGGTTACCGTTTCTTCAGAAATGCCTATTTTTTTTGCTATTTCCTTGTGAGAATAATTTTCTTTACGGCTTAGGATGAAAATTTCACGCATTTTTGGTGGTAATGACTGAATTTCGCGGTCTATTAACGCGGAAATATCCTTTTCCCGCACCAAATAGTCAGTTGTAGACTGAGGAAGATCAATAAATGCCTGAAACGAGGCGACGTAATCACTTTTGATTTTTTTATGTGCGAAGATATCCAAAGCCCGGTTTCTTACTGCACGGAAAAGGTAAGACGGCAGGGATGTTTTCAGGACAAAAGATTCGCGGTTGCTCCAGAGCCTGATGAATAAATCCTGCACAAGGTCTTTCGCTTCTTCCTGATCTTCCAGTTTTTTATAGGCGTAACTGTACAGCAGTTTGTTATAACGTGTAAAAATCTCCTTTAGAGCCTGCTCGTTCCCCTGTTTTAAAAGAGCGACCAGTTTGTCGTCAGAAAGATCAGTATATGTGCCCATGATTAATCAGATCTCTAAATTACAACATTAATGCGTTTCAACATACCGGACACACCTCAAGTTGTTCAGCTTTATGTTAGCGGGAACGGATTAGTGGTTTAAAAGTGCCTTGGGCTAACAAAGCGCAAAAATATTATTTTCAGCTGTTTGTTAGTTTATATTGATCAATTTGTCCGGGAAATATCAGCTTTTCCAATAAACTCATCAGGCTGCATGCCCGAATTAACCGCGCCAGGTTACGTTTTCTCCTTATACGGGGCCTGCGATTAGCGGTTAACGCAATAAATTCTATCTGGTAAATAGTCCGGCACCGAGATTTGCACCTAACGTCCCCTGCTTTAAATGAAGATAATTCCGTTTGGCCAGACCTTCCTCGATTTCAACTTTTCCATCTTTTTTTGACAATGACATCAGCACCGTCGTCCATAGCGGCGCTGCCTTTAAACCTGTATTTTGATCATTGCCAGCTTCCGGTTTAATATATATTTCCATTGGCCGGAATTATTGAGGGGATCTGTCCGACAGTATTATTGTAAATAGACAGGGAGCAAATGATTGCGGCGAGCCGGTAAAGCTTTCTTTTCATAAAACTGAGTTTTACTGTAAAAGTAAACCGGCACCACTGAACGGGTTCATAAACAAGTTTAAGAAATATACTTAACATAGTTTAAGAATAGAATACCACGCCGATTACCAGGGAGTATAATGAGCCACAAATGTATCTGTTTAGAAGCCCCCGGTAATCCGGGGGGCTTCTTATTTCTGCACATATGAGAACTTTCGTATTCGGTTACTATTACTTAAACGGCATCAATTGCTTCCCGGAGCGCTTTGGCAGCGGCCGCAGGATCTTCGGCACCGTAAATTGCGGCACCGGCTACGGCTACCTGGGCACCGGCTTTGATAACCGCAGAGATGTTGGTCAGGTTTACCCCACCTGCTATAGAAACAGGCACACCTGCCCTTGCTGCTTCATCGATCAGTACCTGGATAGAATATCCTGCTGTCCATTGTTCGTCCAGACCTGCATGCAGTTCAACAAATTCAACACCTAATTTAATCACTTCCTGAGCTCGTTTTACGCGATCGGGATAACCAATAGTATCCACAACAACTCCTTTATTGTGCGCTTTGGCTGCTTTAACCGCTCCAATGATAGTTGCATTTCCTGCTGCTCCCATGACCGTAACTAAATCAGCCCCTGCTTTAAATGCAATATCGGCCTCCAGTTCTCCGGCATCGGCGGTTTTAAGGTCAGCAAACACAAGTTTGTCAGGATGCGCGTTCTTCATCGCTGTGATCACGGCGGAACCCATATTCTTGATAAGCGGAGTACCTAATTCAATGATATCCACATAAGGAGCCACTTTAGCGGCAAGCGCTAACGCGTCCTCGGTTGTCAATAAGTCTATTGCTACTTGTAATTTTGCCATTTTTTATTTATTAAATTTTAATTATATGATTGATTATTATTTATTCCATGTTAGCATGACGTTTCCAAAGTTCTTCGGCAGGTGTACCATCAATTTTCCATAATTCTATAAAAACCGCGTCTCCCAATAAGAGCAACGCTTGTTCAAATAAACTTCCTGCATACTGTTTTGATCGCGTCCCGCCATGATCCTGTTTTTCGGCGGCAGGTATAAGTATGTGTGTGTCCGCAATTTTGGCAAGAGCCGAGGATGCATTAGTGCTTACCGCAATTACATCAGCTCCCTCCTGTTTTGCTTTCTCCGCTGCTTTTACAATTGTTCCTGTACTACCAGATCCCGATGCTGCCCATAACAAATCACCCGCTTTAATCGCGGGAGTAGTTGTATCGCCAACGAAATACACTTTTAAACCCAGGTGCATCAGGCGCATCGCGACTGAGCGCATAGAAAAACCAGACCGCCCGGACGCGATGAGAAAAATGGCATCGGCTTGTTGGATACCGCCCAGCAACTCCGAAAAATTGGAGTAGTCGATATTTTCGGTCAACGCTATGTTTTCCTGTAATATCTGTTTAAGATTGTTATGGATGGCTATTGCCGTCGTTTCACTTTTTTCATGTATCGAATCCATTGGACAGCGTTTTTAATTCGGTGACAAAAGTATTCCGCACCCGGGCAGAAACGATTACACAAACAGCCTGATCGGGTGGACTATCAGGAAATTCCATCAAGTCAAAGTCATAAATAAACTGATATTTACCTGTCATTTCCGAATAGTCCACTATAATTAGCCGATTATCCACTACATTAAAATTGAAGTACCTACCTTTATAAAATGATGAATCAGTCAAAAGAAAGTCGGCTGGAAAGTGCCATGATCTACATCAGAAACTTACATAACTGCCCGCCCAGTTACTTAAACGATCCGGGCAGGAAGGACTTTTTTGAAATTGTATGGTTAAAAAATGAAGATCCGTTACATGCTTTAAAAACAAATGATTTCGAAGTAAAAGGCAACTGGATTTATCTGATCCCTCCTTACCGGGTACACCAGCTGAATAAAGCGGGAAAGAATGGTGAGTTAATCTCCTTTAAAAGGGAGATCCTGGAGGAGGAAGACAAAGAGTTTTTGCTGGATATTTTTAAAATATTTAACGTGCAGGGAGAATTCTCCTGTTTAAGATTAGACAAAGCTGCCGCGGAAGACTTGAGCGGCATTTACCAATTGTTGATTACGGAATATCAGAAATCGCCCGATGAACTAATTATTCTGAAGGCATTACTTAAAGTCTTCCTGTTGAAACTGATCAAAGTTAAAGAGCAGGAATTTACCGGACATGACATTCACCAGAAAAGGATCTATGAATTTTTAATGCTGCTGGAAGGTAACTATCTACAGGTTCGCAATATCGATTTTTATGCAGGCAAACTGGATATCAGCTCCAAAAGGCTTAATCAGATTTTAAAGGAAAAACTGGGTAAGACAGGTACGCAAATCATCCATGACCGGATCATATTAGAGGCTAAGCGGCTCATTATTCACAGTGAACATACGATCAAAGAAATTGCTTATGAGCTAGGGTTTTCTGACCGTCCGTACTTCAGCCGATTTTTCAAAAAGCAGAGCGGGCAAACAGCGGAAGAGTTTCAAAAACAGGCGCAAAATCATTTAAAATTAAAGGCTAATACCTTAATTTGATACAAAAAAATTAAATCAGGCATCAATCGTGAATAAAGAAAATTTACCGGTAGCGGCATTGTTAAAGTCCTTTGAACAATACTTCCCGCTAAACCATCTTGAACGTCAGGAAATACCCGCGAGATTCACAGAGCGCAGTGTCAAACGACGCGGCTTTATTTTGCAGCAGGGCGATGTTTGCAAATACTTTACTTTTATTGTGTCCGGCTGTTTCAGGCAATATGCAATTGACGAAAATGGAAAGGAGCACAATTTGCAGTTCGCAGCCGAGAATGAATGGATCACTGATCTTTCGAGCTTCTATGCTGAAGAGCCAAGCAGCCTTTATATCGAAGCAGTTGAGCCGTCTGTAGTGCTACAGATCAAACACGATGATCTGCTCTATCTATATACTAATTATCATAAGTTCGATCGGAATTTTCGGATTATTGTTGAAAGAAAATACATCGATCTCCAAAACCGTGTAATGCAGAATATCAGTGTTACAGCGGAGAATAGATATATCAACTTTATGGACCGTTATCCGAATTTGGCTAACCGTTTACCCAATATTCAAATCGCCTCTTACCTCGGTATAACTCCTGAATTCCTAAGCAAGGTCAGAAAAAAAATGGTCCATAAAAACTAATTCTTAAACTTGTTTAAGAATATTTCTTAACAAAGTTCATTGGCCTGTTCGCGTTAGTCTGCTCACCTTTGTATCGTTAAATAATTATAACGATGAAAGGATTATTAAAACTAGTGGCGTCCGTGAAAATTCCAAAATTTGCAATTGCGGCATTTTTAATTTTATGTGGGTCTGTTGCCGCAAAAGCACAGGAATATGTGTCATTAACACAACCGGCGAAACCCGGAAGAGCGCCTGGTGCAAAAGTAAAACTGTTAAGCACGAATGGGAAAACCAGGACTTACCTGTTGGTGCTTGCAACCGGCGATGAAGTAACCTCGGGTATAGCAGAATTCGCACAAAAATATCAGGTAAAAAATGCGCATTATACGGCGTTTGGCGATGCGACCTCAGCCAAACTTGGCTGGTATGATAAGGATCGCAAAATGTTTAAGCTCACTGATATCAGCGAACCTTCTGAAGTAACCGGCCTTACAGGCGATATTTCCCTTTACAATGGTAAACCTTTTGCACATTCACATGCCAGTGTAGCGACAAGTGACGGCTTATGCCATGGAGGGCACTTGCTGGAACTGATCGTAGGCCCCACATTTGAATTCTACATTACCGTTGAACCTACAGCAGTTTATAAGAAAGTTAGTCCTGAATTTAATGCCCTTGTCGTAGATCCCGATTTAGAAAAATAGTATCGTGGCCCTAAAACAGGCTATTCTAATAAATAAATAAATAAAAAAATGAAATTGTTAAATAAAAAATCAGGCTTGATACTTGTTATCATATCGCTGATATTTTCACTCGGCACTAATGCCCAGGACCTGAATCGCCTGAGAGGTTTTATGCAGGCTGGTTCGACACCTGACGGTGCAATTCCTTACGGCAACAATCCCAAAGCGGGCCACTACCTGAACACGGGGAACGCCCGTATTTACTATGAAGTTTATGGCAAGGGAAAACCGCTGGTCATTTTACACGGCGGGGTTTTCGGATCAACTTATGAAATGGGAAGATTTATTGACAGCCTATCCAGGACTTATCAGGTAATCGCTATCTCAACCCGAGGTCATGGAAAATCAGAAATGGGTACCACCGAACCCACCTATGAGCAGAAAGCGAATGATGTGAACGCTATCGTACAGGTAACGACCAAAGATAGCGTTACCGTTTTAGGATTCAGTGACGGCGGTTATACCGCCTACTATTTTGCAGGTATGTATCCGGAAAAGGTAAAGAAACTGATTACGATCGGTGCAGGAGAATGGCTAAAGGGTTCAAGAACGTTCAACGTAACCCGGAAAGACGCGTTTGCCCTTGATAGCCTTTATTGGAAGCAACAACTGGCGCTGTCACCTCAGCCTGAAAAGTTAGATGCCTGGCTGGCATCGATCAATAAGTATTACAATTCTGTAAATATAAGCAGCGAAGTGTTTTCAAAAGTTCACTGCCCGGTATTATTGATGGCGGGCGAGCTTGATCAAAATGCACGGCTTAAAACCGTGATCGCAGCTTATTATATGTTTCCTAAAGTTCAATTGGCTATTATACCCAATGCTCCGCACCCCGCCTTCTTGGTGAATTTTCCGGCGGTATGGGCAGATATTGTGCCTTTTCTGCAACAATAATTGATACGTAGAATGAACAACAGGTTTATATTTTTCAAATTTCAAAGATCCATATGAGCACTATAAATGAAAAACAAGCTGCAGAACAATTGCTGTACGGCTATGCAGCAGTATTGAACAAGGCAAACCTCGCATCAATTTCTTCCTTCTATGCCTTTGATGGCCTGTTTATGCCTGACGGATTTAAAACGTTGACGAAAAAAGATTTAGATGCAGCAGGCGGCAAATTCCTTCAGAACAAGACTTTTAAGATCAAATACGATATACAAAGCGTTACAGTAGGAAATGAATTTGCCTTCATTGACGCTACCGCCCGCACGACAACCGTGCCAAATGGAGGCGACGAAATACTCCATACCAGCAGGGATTTTTTTGTATTACGGAAAGACGGTACAGATTGGAAGATTTACCGTTACCTGTTTAACAAAGTACAGGATTAATATTTTTCGGTCTAAAGATATTCACACCTAACATGAAAGCAGCATTAATTTATCGTCCCGGCGGTCCCGAAAACTTTGTTTTGGAGGACTTGCCGTTACCTGAACCCAAAAGCGGATGGGTACTGGTTCAAGTTAAAGCTTTTGGACTCAACCGTTCGGAACTGATGACCCGGAAGGGCTATTCGGCTGATGTGGTTTTTCCGCGGGTACTGGGTATTGAATGTGTCGGCGAAGTAGTAAACGACCTTTCAGGGGAATTTAAGCCGGGGCAAAAGGTAGCCGCCTTCATGGGCGGTATGGGCAGGGATTTTAATGGCAGTTATGCAGAATATGCATTATTGCCTAAGCCTCTGCTCAGTTCCTTTGAAAGCCACCTGTCCTGGGAGCAGTTAGGAGCGATGCCGGAAATGTTTCAAACGGTGTTCGGTTCATTGCAGTTGGCCTTAAAGATCCAACCCGGTGAAACTATTCTGATCCGCGGCGGTACTTCCTCTATTGGGCTCCTGGCTGCACAATTGGCTAAAAACAGCGGTCTGACTGTGATTGCAACAACCAGGAACCCGGATAAAAAAGAAATGCTGCTGAAAAATGGTGCAGATCAGGTAATGATCGACGACGGGGACCTGACCAGGCAAATTCGTGCGGTTTATCCTTTCGGCATAAATAAAGTGTTAGAACTGATAGGTACTGCTACGCTGAAAGATTCACTCAGCTGCGCCGCCCCCGGGGGCATTGTCTGTATGACCGGCATGCTGGCGGAGCAGTGGTCCTTTAATGAATTTGCACCCATGGAATATATCCCGGCCACCGTCAGCCTGACTGTTTATGACAGCGGGCAGATCAGGGTCAATGCACAAAGCTTTCAGCAATTTATAGGCGATGTTGAAGCGGGGAAAATTAAACTCCCTGTCGGCCGCACTTTCAGTCTGGCGAATATAGCAGCGGCACATCATTTAATGGACAGTAATACCGCCGCCGGAAAAATTGTCGTGCTGCCTTGAGGCCTTATACCTTTAATTGATCTATAGACTTATGAAAAAACTAATCGCTTTTACTTTACTAAATACCTTCCTGTTGACCCATTCCTATGGACAAAATATCAAATTAAACGCGGCAAGTCTTTCCCCTGTCCAGGTTTCCATAGCTGTCCGGAACCTGGATGCAAACGACGTGGTAAAAGTTTGTAAGGATACTGCGGTTAAGGCCGTGGATCAGCCGACATTTGCAAAATTGAACAAAGTTGTTTTTAAAAACGGCGTCATCGAGGTAAAAGTGCTCAGCAGGCTGCTTAAAACCGCCAAAAAAGACGACCGTGGTTTTATAGGCATCGCATTTCACATCAATGACGACAATTCCAGATTTGAAGGAATTTATATTCGTCCCACAAACGGCCGCACGGACGACCAGGTCCGCAGAAATCATACGGTACAATATTTCTCATTTCCGGACTATCCTTATTCCCGCCTAAGAAAAGAAAATCCCGAAGTATATGAAACACATGCGGATATCGGGTTAAACGAATGGATAAAACTAAAAATAGAGATAAAAGGAAATCAAGCCAAACTCTATATCAATGACAGCAAGTTTCCGGCTTTCCTGGTCAACGATTTAAAACTTGGTGCTGATACGGCCGGAGGCATTGGCTTATGGGTAGATGTGGGAACCGAAGGCTTTTTCCGCGATCTGCGAATCCTGCCAACTAATGAATAAATTAATGAATTTGAACTCAACTCTTGATTCAGGCATTACTGCGCCCGACCTTATCATTAATAAGTTTGAGGAAGAAGTTTTGCAGGGCCTTACCGAAACACCCAAAAGGTTACAATCTAAATTCTTTTATGATGAACAGGGTGACTCGCTTTTTCAGCAGATCATGGCATGCCCGGAGTATTACCTGACGGGTTGCGAACTGGAAATTTTCAGCAGCCGGACAGCAGAGCTGGCCGGCAATATCTGTTCATCAGGTGAACCCTTTGATCTGGTAGAACTGGGTGCAGGCGATGCCACGAAATCAGAATATCTGCTTTCCTACCTTGCAAATACAGGGGTAGATTTTAATTACTTGCCCATCGACATATCAGGTAATATTCTTCATGTGCTGCAGGAAAGATTAGAACGAAAAATACCGAAACTGTCGGTTATTCCCTTAGCAGGCGAGTATTTTGAAATGCTTGCACAGACTTCACTACGAGGCCAAAGACGCAGGGTGATCCTGTTTTTAGGGGCCAATATTGGAAATATGAGTGAAGAAGAAGCCACTTCCTTCTGCGAAACCCTGCGTGAACATCTGCAGCCGGGGGATCTGCTGATAATAGGTTTTGACCTGAAAAAAAATCCGCGAACGATCCTTAATGCCTACGATGACGCTGCGGGGATAACTGCAAAATTCAATCTGAACCTGCTTTCAAGAATCAATAGGGAACTTGAAGGCGATTTTGATTTGGGACATTTTGAACATTATCAATCCTACGACCCGGAGACCGGAGCTTGTAAAAGCTACCTGGTCAGTTTAAGTGATCAGCAGGTTTCTATCGGGGGGCAATACGTCCATTTTGCCAAAAATGAAACGATTTACATGGAAGTGTCGCAAAAATATACGATTGCAGAAACAGACAGGCTGGCTGAACGGAGTGGTTTTTTGCCTGTTCGACACTTTTTGGACTCAAAAGGATGGTTCGCAGACATCTGCTGGAAAGCTATTTAACAAAAATCTCCGCTTAATGGATAAGCGGGATACATTCATATATATAGATCAAATGAATAATTCAATTAAAAAAGTGCTCGTTACCGGCGCAAGCAACGGAATCGGTCTCGACCTGACCAAAAAATTACTGGCCGAAGGAGCTGAAGTGATTGCCATTACACGTTCCGGCAAAGTTGCTGATTACATACATCCAAAACTTACCGTATTTCAGGCAGACATCAACAATGCAGAAAGCATTAATAAAGTAGCTCAGCAGATCGAAGCAGCCGGGATTAGAATAGATGTACTTGTCAATAATGCGGGGGTTGGTCTGGACTTAGGAGATGAACTGCCGACAGCTGACTTGATGAATGCCACCTTTGCTACCAATACAACCGGCACGGTTTTGTTCACAGAAGCATTATTAAATAGTTTAAATAATGGCGGACAGATCGTGTTTTTATCGACCGCAATGGCTTTGCTGCGTAATGCTGCGCCGAATGCACCGGCTTACCGGATGTCTAAGGCCGCAATTAACATGTATGCAGTAATGCTGAGCCAAAGGCTTGCTGAAAGAAAAATCAGGGTAACGCCACTGCACCCGGGATGGGTACAGACAAGAATGGGCGGCGACACTGCACCGGTTACCATCGAAAAATCGGTTAACGGTATCTTTAAAGCCATTACAGAAAATAAACAAACCGGTAAATTCTGGAATATCGAATTGGACGGGCTGGAAGAATATTAATCCTGGCTAAAAAGCTTCGAAAGAAAGGCGGACAATAAAATGTTCGCCTTTCTTTTTGTTTGCTATTTCATTATCTGCAGTGTTCAAATCAGCAACCTCATTTGGCTTCCGTATTCTGATGTTCAGATTCCCTGGTGGCAGGCCGCACGATCATTCGCAGGTATTGATCTTTGGAAATATATGCTGCGCTCCAGCTGGTCAGCGTTTTTAGTTTATTCCTGAAATTGACCAGAGAAAGCAGGTGCACGAAAAGCCACATCAGCCAGGCAAAAAATCCCTGGAAATGAAGAGATGGTTTAGGAAGATCCGTTACGGCTTTGTTCCTGCCGATAATGGCCATGGACCCTTTATCATGATACCGGAATGGCTTTAATGGATGCCCTGTCCTTTCTGCATGGATATTATGCGCCAGGTTTTTACCCTGCTGAATGGCGACCTGGGCCAGTTGCGGATGGCCGTTAGGGAACCCTTTGTCCAGCGTTTGCAGGCAGCTGTCTCCGATTGCATAAATATTAGCCGTGCCTTTTACTTTATTACAGGCATCAACCAGCAGCCGTTTTCCGCGTCCATAAAATTCAGCCGGCAATCCGGTAAATGTCTGCCCGGTAACTCCGGCGGTCCAAATCAGGTTTTTGGTTTCGATCCGTGAACCGTCGCCAAGCAGAACGCTTTCCCCGTCATAGTCTTTTACAAGTTGATTTAAGTTAATAATGGCACCCATTGATCCCAGCGATTTCAAAGCATACTCCTGGGATTTTTTTGTCATCGGTGCCAGTAAAGTCGGCAAGCCGTCCAGTACATAAATATCAAATGACAGGGCTGCCAGTTCGGGGTAATCTTTTTTGAAAATGTTCTGCTTCAATTCGGACAGCATACCAGCTATTTCAACCCCGGTAGGTCCGCCACCCGCAATGACGAAGTTTGTTAGCTTTTTTTGTTCGATCGGGTTATTGGAAACTGTAGCTTCCTCTAACCTGGTCAGGAGTGTGTTTTTTAGTAACAGCGCATCGGCAACCGTTTTCATGGGGAGGGCGTGCTTCCGGACATTTTCATTTCCGAAAAAATTGCTTTCTGTACCAGTAGCGAGAATCAGTTTGGAATAACGCAGCTCCCCTGAGGACAAGACGACCAAATTCTGATCGGGTTTGATCTCCAGAAGTTCGCCCATCCTGAAGGTAAAGTTAGGATGGTTTCTAAACAATTTTCTGTACGGGTAGCTGATGTTGGATACGTCTAAAAAGCCTGTCGCTACCTGATAAAGCAGCGGGGGAAAGAAATTGAAATTGTTTCGGTCGACTAACGTAATATGTAAGTCCCTTTCTTTTTTTAATAGATTCTGGGCGACATTTATACCGGCGAACCCGCCGCCGATAATGACTATACTATTTCCATATGGTGTCATGATGAAAAAAAATTAATGCTGTAGTGGCAGCTGATTTTTAAAGAGAACGATAATGAACGGGTATTCAGTTGGGGGCGGACCGGTAACCCATCTGGCGTAACTCAGGATATTGATATGATCACCAGCATGAACAAGTCTTGTCGCGGACCCGCAGACAAAACAGGCGTGGCTGCCTTTGCCGGCCTTAAGCACATATGTTTCGAAAGTTGCCCCATTATTATGGTTAAAGATCAAAACTCTTTCGTTCTCCAGTATTTTTGCAGCCTCTAAGATCTCCTCGTCAAGCAGCAGGTAATCTTCACCATCAGGGTAAATTCTGTTTACCAGGACATATTGTATTTCAGATTTAAGGAGGGATGAGGTAAGATCCATGTTATAAAATTTTAGTATTGTTCCTTATCGCTGGGGAATTTTCGGGATTTGACATCTGAAACATAAGCGTTCGTGGCGTTGGTGATCTGGCTGTACAGGTCAAGATATCTTCGGAGAAAACGGGGGGCGAAATCCTTCGATATCCCTAAAAGGTCGTGCATGACCAGGACCTGTCCGTCAACGTATTTTCCTGCACCAATGCCTATAATGGGAATTGTTAAAGAATCTGCCACTTCTTTTCCTAAAATCGCCGGGATCTTTTCCAACACTATACTAAAACATCCGGCATCCTGCAAAACCTGTGCATTGCGCAGTAGTGTTTTCGCTTCGCCCTCTTCCTTCGCACGGACAGTATAACTGCCGAATTTAAAAATAGACTGAGGAGTAAGACCCAGATGTCCCATCACTGGAATACCCGCCTGGATAAGCCTGCTGACCGATTCTATAATTTCTTCCCCACCTTCCAGTTTAAGCGCATGCGCGCCCGCTTCTTTCATCAGCCGGATACCTGAACTGAGCGCTTGTTTGCTGTCGCCCTGGTAAGAGCCAAAAGGAAGATCGGTGATGATCATTGCTCTTTTCACCGCTCTTGCTACACTTTGCGTATGATAGATCATATGCTCAAGTGTCATTGGCAGCGTAGTTTCATAACCCGCCATGACATTGGCAGCTGAGTCGCCAACCAGGAGAACATCCACACCTGCTTCGTCAAAGATCCGGGCCATCGAAAAATCATAGGCGGTGAGCATGCTGATCTTCTCAGCGGCGTTCTTCATGTCCTGAAGAACTTTACTTGTTATTTTCGGGAATGCTGTTTGAACTGACATTGAAATTTATTTTATTGCCGCCGAAATCAGCGGCAAATATTTACCGATTGTTGTTGATGCAATATTACAAATCGCTTAAACGGCCGGTTTGTCGATATGGCTTGACAATTTGTTTAAATGGAGCAACCTGAAAAAATTGGTTTTTAAATGGCAAAAAGGAATATCAGTAAAATCAATATCGTAATTTCACACCAATGAAGGAAATCAAAACCTTTTCGCTTTCAAGACATAGCCGCCTTTTCGCCGTGCCTGATACCAGCAGAGAATATTTGTTTATTCCAGCTGAGGGGCATCCATACCTGGAAGAACCATACAGGGCCGAGAGCTATGCCATCGCTTACCTAAAAGAAGGGGCCGTCTTTTTACAGGCCGGGCTAAACGAGTATGAGATTAATGCGCCATCCATCATCACGCTCGGGCCTTCGGTCATCCGCAGTTTCCGAAAGCGGAGCGAACTCTTAAAAATGGATATTATATTTTTTAAAGATGCTTTTTTGCTGGAAAAGTATGTCGATGTCCTTTTTTTTAACAATTACGATTTTTTTGAAAACGCTGATTTGCATGTATTCAACTTAAACGATGTTTATCATATTAAATTCAGCAGGTTTTTTGAAATTATTCAACTAACCCTGGCAACGGCTAACTATCACCAGGCCCCAATCATCCGCAATCTTATCTTTGCACTTATCTATGAAATTGATGCTTTTCATCGGCAGCATAGCGCAGGGAGACAGTCTTCGCTAACCGGTTATACGCTTTTTTCAAAATTCAAACAATTGCTCAACCGCAATTTCATGCACGAGCGCAAACTTGAATTTTATGCTGATCATCTTCACGTGATGCCCAAATCACTTTCTGCCGCGATCAAAAAGCAATCGGGCAGGTCTGCCGGTAAATGGATCGATGAAACAATAGCCCTGGAAGCCAAGGTGCTGCTGCAAAATAAAATGCTTACCGTTTCCCAGATCAGCGATATGTTGAATTTCTCAAACCAGTCGGTGTTCAGTAAGTTTTTCAGGGCAAATGCCGGAATGTCACCTGTAGCGTACCGCAAAAAACTCCTGTAATTCCTATATTTTTTTTCAAAGGCGCTGTAATTCGTTCACGAATGAATTTGCGGCGATAAGTCATTTCGACAAATATTGAGGTGGTTTGGGCAATTTTATTGCCTGTTTTTACAGGAATTTTGTCATATCAAAACTTTTTTGAGTTGGATATGACTGAGCACAAAGATTATTCGTTACAAAATCGCAGGCAGACATTATTAAGAGCTGCTGAAGATCTCTTTGCCAAATATGGCTTTGATGGAACATCGATCAGGATGATATCGAAAGAGCTCGGCATCAACTCGGCGATGATTAGTTATTATTTTGGTTCCAAAGAAGCACTTTATCTTCAAATATTCAGGAACAGGTTAACTGAAATTGCAAATGAGATCAGCCGGTTCAATCAGCTCGACCTTGGTCCTGTCGAAAAGCTCGAAGCCTACCTGACAGTTTACATCAGGAGGATATCGTCCAATAAAAGTTTTCATCGGCTGTTGTACAATCAACTTGCGACCGGACAATATCCGGCCGTTATTTCCATGGTGTCAGAAGCGAGGGCTCAAATATATTCCTTCCTGCTTAAAATTATTAAAGACGGTATCCAGTCTGGGCATTTCAATGTCATTGATGCAGAAATTTTCGCACTCAATATCCTATCGTTCATCCCATCTGTGTTTACAGCAAATCTGATCTCACTTATTCATTTAGGTGAACCTATGAGAGATGATTTCGCCCGGCGGATGATCGATCATATTATGCTGATGGTTATTCCTTCAGGAGTGCAATCCAATAATAAATTGTGTCATGTTTAATTATAGCTATTATAATATGAAAATTCACCTGGTAACTGCCGTTTTTTTCTTGGTCAGTATAGCCGCAGGTATGCAAATTACGTACGCGCAAGCGCCGGATGCCGGCTTCCGTGTTTCACTAACGGAGGCCGTGCAGTTTGCAAAAAGCCAAAACAAATGGGTACAAGCTGCCCGCGCTGAAGAAAGTGCGGCAGGTGAAGACCGGCTGGATGCTTACCGGGCAGCGTTGCCTACAGTGAATGTAAATGGTTCTTATCAACGTTTTTCTGATCTTACTTTATTTACTGAGGGTCTCAGCCATTCCACTACCGGCCCGCGAAAACCTACGCCCAATGCGGCGGCATTGGGGATCGATGCCTTATTTAATATTTACAGCGGCGGACGCCAGCGGGCTTTTCAAAAAGAACAAACCTCCCGGCAGTCATTGGCTAAACTCAATACTGAAGACCAATCCGGAAGTATTGCGCTGCAAACTGCCAGCCAGTACCTTGATTTGGTCCGGCTTGCCGATTTGAAAAAGTACATCCAGGATCAGTTAAAAAGGGCGCAAACCCGTCTTAAGAATATTAACACACTTTATAAAAATCAAAAGGTTACTAAAAGTGATGTATTACGCGCCGAAGTAATGCTGTCCAATGTAGAACTCTCGTTGCAGCAAACAGAGAATGATATTAGTATAGCTAATCAAAAACTGGATGTGCTAATGAATGTGCCGGACAGCGTCCGCCTTAATCCTACCGATTCTGCCGCTATGCCGAAGCCAGGGCCCGATTCACTGCTGCAGCTGATAGAACGGGCGGGAATATCCTCGTACAGCATACGTAAAGCAGCGGAGAATGTGGAAATACAGCGTGCGAGGGTCAACGGTATCCAAAGTGCCAATATGCCCACTTTGGGTTTTTATACTGCTTACGGGCTGAATTACCCTAACTATCTGTTTTTCCCCTCGGTAAATCAGGCCTATGCTATTGGTTTTGTGGGTCTTAAAGCGCAATATAGCATTTCGTCGCTTTACCACAATAAAAGCAAAGTGACTGCCGGTAAGCTCAGGGTTAAAGAACTGGAACTACAGCAGCAGGCAATCGCCGATAATATTACTACCGATGTCAAATCTTATTACATCAAATATATGGAGGCCCTGAACCGTATTTCAGTCAATCAGCGCTCCGTGGAACAATCACAGGTCAATTACCGCATCGTAACCACCAAGTACTTTAATCAACTGGCTTTATTAACGGACTTGCTTGACGCGGACAACCTCTACCAGGAATCGAGATTCAACCTCGTCAAAGCACAAACCGACGCACTCACCATTTATTATCACCTCTTATACACCAGTGGCAACTTGTAATTAATGCCTTTGACATGAAAAAAGAAAATCAAAAGATTCACCCGGGAAATATCGTCATCACGATCATCGCTATCATGGTCGTCCTCGCCGGAGTATATTATTTTATTCAATACTGGGGTTTTAGCCGGCATTATGAGGAAACCAATGATGCTCAGGTGGAATCTTACATTAATCCGGTATCCGCACGCGCAGGCGGGTATATCGAACAGGTTAAGTTCGAGGAACATCAACTGGTTAAACGGGGTGACACACTGGTCATACTCGATGACAGGGAATACAAAGCGCAACTGGAATCCGCGGAAGCCGCCATTGAAGACGCACAGGCTCAACTTACAGTATTGACAGCCGGAATCCGTTCATCAGAATTGGGAACCGATGTTAATAAAGATCAGATCAAAGGCGCGGAGGCAAAGTACGTGCAGCAGCAGCAGGATATCAGGCGTTATAAAAACCTGGTTAAGGAAGAAGCTGCTACCGGGTCGGATCTGGAACAGGTACAGGCTCGTTATGATGTAGCTGCAAGTGATTACAGCGCCGCCCAAAACAGCCTTAAAACAAATCAGGCACGGGTTGCAGAAATGAAAACACATTTCGCCCTGCTTAAAGCGGATATCAAGCGGAAGCAGGCCGCATTGGATTTGGCCTGGCTCAATCTATCTTATACCATCATAAGAGCACCTTATTCCGGGAGATTGGGCCGGAAAAACATATTAGAAGGTCAGCAAATCCAGCCTGGTCAGCCGCTGGTCAGCATTATCAATGAAAATCAAAAGTGGATTACTGCAAATTATAAAGAAACGCAGGTAGAGGGTATGTATATAGGCCAGCCGGTAGACATCAGGGTCGATGCTATAAACGGGAAGGCATTTAAAGGCAGGATCGAAGCGATCGCAGGCTCGACCGGTTCCAGGTTCTCACTTTTACCTCCGGATAACTCTACCGGAAACTTTGTGAAGATCATACAGCGGGTGCCAGTAAAAATTGTATTTGAAGATAAAGATACAGATCAGTTTATTCCCGGAATGAACGTGACTGTAGCTGTAAAAAAGAAAGCATCATGAGCAAGCCTGTTTATTTTAGAAACTGGATAAATGACTGGCAATGGGGTGTGCGTATAGCACTGTTTCTCATCCTGTTGGTTTCGCTGATGCAGTTTGGTATGTTTTCACTGACACAAAACTACATGATCGCTTACCTGGGAGCGCAGCCTGAAGATATTTCATTTGCGCTGCTGCTGACCTATGCCGGTATTATCTCGATACTGCCTGTTCAGTTCCGGTTCCTGAAATATTTTGAAACAAGAAACTATTTGATCACTAATATCATAGTGGCTGTCTTCCTGAACTGCTTATGTGTGAACTGCCATGACATCAATGTTTTTTTCATCCTTCGGTTTTTACAGGGTATTTTAGTTGGCAATACGGCTGCCTGTGCGCTCATTCTGATCTTTACACGTTTAGAAAGCGAACGTGCCCAGGCGATTGGTTCGGCCGTATTTTATGGCACCATTCTCGCCAATACGGTTCTAATAGGTTTAGTTGCCGCAGCAGTTGTTGTTTCGGCAGACTGGAAAGTCACCTACTATTACCTGATGGGGTTCCAGATACTCACACTCATCATTTGTTTGCTGGTTTTGCGGGGAACATCAGGCCATAAAGCCTACCCTTTACACCAGATTGACTGGGCCGGGTTTATCCTGTTTTCCTGTACGGTTGCGGCTTTTGCCTATACCATGATCTACGGTTCGAAATATTATTGGTTTGCAGACCCGCGGATATTTTGGAGCACATCAATTACGGTGTGCGGTGCAGTGCTTTTTTTTTACAGGCAATCGATTATTAAAAGGCCATTGATCAATATCAAAGCATTTAAATACCCGAATTTTTTGATCGGGCTTTGCCTGCTGGCCATCTATTATGGAAGTAAAGACAGCATTAACCTGGTTTATAATTATGCGGGCGGGATTTTGAAATGGAGTACGCTCCAGGTAATTTGCCTCGGACTGTGTAATGTGGGCGCAATAGTGATTTCGCTGATTGTCTCTACACAGCTCACCTTAGCTAAACGGCATTCCACCAAAGGCTTCCTGGTAGCCGGTTTTTTGCTCATGGCCGGTTATAATCTTTGGATGTGTTTTATCATAACACCCGATCTGTCTTTTACCGACCTGCTATTTCCTGTCATGCTGCAAGGGGCAGCTTCGGGGTTTTTGTTTGTTCCTATTATCATTTTTACGGTCTCCTCTTTGCCTGCGGAGACAGGCACAACCGGTCTTGTGGTGGCCGCATACGCCCGGTTTACGGCATCTTCTAATTCAGTTGCCGGATATTACAACTTGCAGTTGTATTTCAACCAGCACTTCAAAGAGGGATTTTTGGGATACCTGACAGCAGACAACGTGATCACTGCCGACCGGCTAAAGGGCTACCAGGGAATATATGCTGCTAAAGGATTTACTGCGGATCAGGCAGCAGCCCTGGCTAATGCCGCGCTTGGTCAAAGTCTTGCACTGCAAACCCAGTTACTAACTAACCGTGCCGTATTTCTAAGCATTGCGTTATTGCTTTTCGGAGTGGCTATGCTCATACTGATGATACCGGCGATCAATAAAACCTTTTTACATTGGAATCGGCGCATGGTTGTGCCATCAGGTAACCTTTAGATTTTCAGAAAACTCAATGCAAATAAATTAATCAAATTATTCACTACTTAATCAAACATTATGGAAATCACAGCAGCTGTCGTTAAGGAACAAGGCAGCGAATTTGAATTGGCAAAAGTAATTTTAGATCAACCCAAATCCGACGAAGTATTGGTCAGGATCGTAGCAACAGGTATATGTCATACCGATATGGTTGCACGCGATTTCGTCATGGGATCTCCCAACTTTCCCGTGATCCTGGGCCACGAAGGATCGGGTGTTATTGAAAGTATCGGTGAGGACGTTCATCACCTGAACGTTGGCGATCACGTGGTACTGACCTATGGCTATTGCGGGGAATGTGAGATATGCCGGTCTGGTACACCAGCATATTGTTATGAATTTTTCCCGCGAAATTTTTCAGGTGCCCGAGTGGACGGTTCCCATAACCACCATTACCCTGATGGAAAAGTGATTAATGATAACTTCTTTTCTCAATCCTCCTTCGCAACTTATGCTATAGCCCATAAGAATAACGTTATTTCAGTACCAAAGGATGCACCGTTGGACATATTAGGTCCGTTAGGCTGTGGGATTCAAACAGGTGCGGGAGCCGTGATCAATTCACTGAAAGTTAAAATAGGCAGCACCATCGTCATCACAGGCACCGGGGCTGTCGGGTTAGCAGCATTAATGGCAGCGAAGGCATCTTCAGCGACAACGATCATCGCCGTTGATATCAACGAAGAACGATTGAACTTTTCAAAAGAATTGGGTGCAACCCATACCATCAATAGTTTAACTGAAGATGTGCAAAAACGCATTCGGGAAATATTGCCTAACGGTGTACAGTATGGCATCGATACGACCGGCAGAAACGAAGTAATTAATAATGTGTTATCCAGCCTGGCTCCGGTGGGCGAAATGGTTTGCATTGGCGTGGCGCGCAAACCACTGGAACTGGAAACCAACATCTTCCTGACTAAGGGTTATAAGATCAGGTGGATCAACCAGGGAGACAGCGTTCCGCAGGAGTTCATTCCTAAATTAATTCACATGTATCAGCTGGGTCAGTTTCCTTTTGACAAGCTGATCAAAAAATATGCTTTTCAGGATATTAATGAGGCTGTTGAAGATTCGGAAAAAGGGCGGACAATCAAATCTGTGCTGTTAATCGGCGAGTACAAACAATAGGCCGGCAATCTGTTAAGTACATATCCCCTATTGCGGATATGTGCTTATATATCACAGTTCATTAATATCTGACCCTTTTATAAATAATCAAAACAAGAGAAATCATGAACAAAACAATAGGTATCCTCGCAGGAAGTCTGCGCAAGGAGTCATTTTCAAAAAAAATAGGTAAAGCCATATTAGCTATGGTACCTGAAGGGTTTGAGTTTAAAGTAATTTCTTTGGATGATCTGCCGGTATATAATCAGGACTTCGATGACAACAATGAGGTTCCCAAAGCCATTTCGGTGTTCAGGGAGGTGATGAAAACAGTTGACGGTGTTATTTTTATTACGCCGGAATATAACAGGTCGGTCCCGGCCGTCCTGAAAAATGCATTAGACGCAGGCTCAAGGCCCTATGGTAAAAGTGTATGGAATGCAAAACCTGCTGCCGTTTTTAGCAGCTCACCGGGGAATTTGTCTGCTTTCGGCGCCAACCATCATTTAAGGCAAAGTCTCGTATTTCTTAATATGCCGGCTATGCAGCAGCCAGAAGTCTACCTTCAGAAAGTGAATGAGTTGTTTGATGAAAACGGTGTTTTGAAAGAAGGAACGACTAAAGAGTTTCTGCAAAAAGCTGTGAATGCGTATATCGTCTGGTTTAAAAGAAATGCTGAGTAGCAGTATAATAAGTTAAGACAATCATTATCGTTAATAAATGACTGTTTAGTCATTATAAAATAGAATAGTACGATCATTATAAGTCTAAAATAACATCATAAAGATTGCCGCATACCATTCTTACGGTTGGCGGCGTCTTATTTATTAACTGAAAGCAGTCATCAAAATCATTTTAACATCATCTTTTTCGTCGGTACTTTACGACATTCCCGCTCTGCGCTATCAAAAACGCTGCCTAAACAGTTATACTCTTCACGCAATATGTTATTAAAGGGCAGGATTAAATATTGTTTTTTATCTTAGAAGGTTTTCGGAAAACCCCCTGATGAAAAAAATAAGCGCCTCATCCGATGAAGAATTGATCGCCATGTTAAAAGATGGTGATTTCCCTGCATTTGGCGAATTGTACGACCGCTATTTAAACCCAATGCTGGCAAAAGCCTTTGACCGGCTAAAGAGTCAGGAGGACGCCGAAGAAGTAGTTCAGGAGCTTTTTATAAAAATATGGCGGCGAAGAGAACGGATAGAACTGCAGTTTTCGTTTAAGACCTATATTTTTGCCGCACTACGCTATGAAATACTCGATTTTTTAGCCAAACAATTACACCGGAAAAATCATCTTTCTATTGATGAAACAGATCATCTGCAGGTTTTAGTCCAGGGAGAAGGGTTTTATTCACTTGAAATGAAAGAACTTCAACAGCAAGTGAACGAAATGATCGACAATCTCCCGGAGAAATGTCAATTGATATTTAAAATGAGCCGGAATGAAGGTTTGAGTTCCCGGGAAATTGCCAATGAGCTCAATTTGTCGCACCGGACGGTGGAAACACAAATAAGCAAAGCTATTAAAACGCTCAGGCAGACTTTAAAAAACATAAACTCCCTAGTTTTGTAGCCTAAATTTTCCGTTTTTATAAAAAAGTAACAAAAAATTAACTTTTTTTTCATGTTGCGTACGTGTTGTTGCGAAAAATGCACGCTATAGTATTAGTAAATTGATACAATAGCTATGGATGTCCCTGAAAATATCAAATATCTGAGCCTTAAATGGAAAAAAGGCAGCTTAACAGAGTCTGAAAAAATTGAATTAAGGAACTGGTATGACGCCCCCCTACCCGAATTTCTGGAATTGGAAGGCACTGATGAACAGCGATTGAAAGCGCTGCTGTTTAAAAGGATCAGTAAAGAGTTGGGCAATGAAGAGAAAAAGACAGTAAGACAGCTTCCGGTATGGTTAAGAACAGCAGCGGCTATTATTTTGTTCTTTGGCATGTCATTCCTGGCCTATCAATATTTTAATAGAGCGGCCGCACCTGCTGTAAATCAACAGATCGTAAACACCGAAGGTGTACGAAGAATAATTTTACCCGATAGCAGTGTTGTATGGCTGAAGGGAAAAAGTAAGTTTACCTACCCGGCAACTTTTGGAAAAAACAACAGGGAGGTGTCACTTACCGGCGAGGCGCTTTTTGAAATCAGACACGACGCACGCTGGCCATTCGTTGTAAGGTCCGGAAGTTACTTAACTACCGTATTAGGAACCAGTTTTAACCTGAAAACAGGAACCGCCGACCGGGATTTTGACATTGCCGTTCTGACGGGAAAAGTTGGTGTCATAAGAAAGGTATCAGGACAGGATAGCAAGGTGGTTTTTGTATCCGCCAACCAAACATTTAAGGCCGAGCTGGGGAAGGTAGAAAGTATAGACAGCCGGGCGAAAAAAGAAAACTTTCAGTCCATAACGGCGGGAACGCAATATGATATGGCCTTTGAGAAAACGCCATTTGAGGAAATTATGCATCGTTTTGAACAAAAGTTTGATGTTCATTTTGAAGGGTATACCGGAGAGTATAAGTCTTGTAAAATAACAGCCGATCTTACTAATCAATCCCTGGAACAATCACTCAGGCTCCTTTGCGGGTCAATTAATGCCACCTATAAAATTCATGATAATAAAATTCAGTTAACAGGGGGAGGCTGTTTCGATGAATAGATAGTCTTTACTAAATTAAAACGGAGGTGCTTCCAACACCCCCGTCAATTGGTTCCTAATTTTTTTAATCTCAAAATTCAAACCTAACAAATGTATAAAAAAGATTTGATATGGCCTTTCTGTGCCTTATCCAAACGGCTCATTCACACACAACATTCGGGTAAAGCAGCAACCATTGCGTTGAATATTAAAAGGGCGCTTTTCCGTGGCCGCCCGGCACCGTTCTTTTTACTTGCTGTATTCATAGTGCTCTCCTGTCCCGCGGCTGCACAATCTTCCGCGGAAAAGATCATTACGATTGCTTTTAACAACGTTTCGCTCGAAAACGGCATCAAACTGCTCGAAAAGCAGAGCCATACCAAGTTCGTTTATAACGACAAGCTACTTGATAAAAAAATAATACTTAATCAGTCATTTACCGGTCAGCGCCTTTCAACGGTCCTTAACTGGATACGCGACAAGTATGGTATTAACTACGACATCATAGATGACCAGTTTATTGTACTGAAGAGCAGCCGGCCCTTGCCGCTTCCGACAGGGCCGGCTGCCGCCGGTACCCGGCAGCCATCGTTAACCGGATTTGTACAGTCAGGTGTGGTTAAAGACGAAAACGGCGAACCTATGCCGGGTGTTACCATTCATCTTAACAATGCAGCAAATGGTGCCCAGACCGATAGCCACGGGGTTTTCAATATTGGAATTCCAAATGACGAATCAATCCTGATTTTCACCTTTATCGGTTACAAAAAGGCCGAAAGAAAAGCAACCAGGAACCAGGAAATGATCTTCTTACTGGAACCGGACCCGGGCAGACTTGACGAAGTTCAGGTCATTGGATACGGCACTTCTACCAGGAGAACAAGTACGGGATCCCAGGTTGAAATTTCCGCGCAGGATCTGGCCAATACTCCGGCAACGAATCCGGCTTCAGCTATTCAGGGCAGAATGGCCGGCGTTTATGTTACACAGGCAAATGGTTTACCGGGAAGCCCGATGACATTTACAATCAGGGGGACAAATTCACTGGCAGGCAGCAATAATCCGCTTTTTATCGTTGACGGCGTTCCTTATCTTTCCGATGCGATATCTTCGATGGATGCCGCCAACGGATCTACCAGTCCGCTTAACAGCATCAATCCCGCCGATATTGAAAACATTACAGTTCTCAAAGATGCTGACGCCACGGCCATATATGGATCGAGAGGATCAAACGGCGTTGTGCTGATTACTACTAAAAAGGGCAAACAGGGTGATACACACCTGGACGGGCTGGTCAAACATGGCGTTTCAAATGTTAACCATTACGTTAAAACCCTTTCCACACCGGAATACCTGGCCATCCGGCGAAAAGCCTATGCAAACACCGGGATTAACCCGGCGACAGATGCCGCTTTTGATTTAACACGATGGGATCAAAATGCTTATACTGATTTCCAGAAACTCCTGATCGGCAACACGGCACATACAACAGATGCCAATATCGCACTAAGCGGAGGGGACGCGTTAACCAGTTTCCGTATAAGCGGGACGCATCACCTGGAAGGAAACGTTTTTATCGGGGACCAGGGCTATAAACGCAGCGCCCTTAATTTTAACCTTGGTCATAAATCCTTCGACCAAAAATTTGAAGTTAACTTTTCTGCTATTTACAGCGCCGACGAAAATAATATTTCAGTTCTGGATCAAACCTCTGCAGCTTATTACCTGCCGCCAAATTACCCGCTGTATAACCCCGACGGCAGTCTTTACTGGAGCGGCGTCGCCTTCGGCATTCCACGGAACCCGCTGGGACAGCTTAACCAGCAGCAATCCAACAAAGGCAGCAACCTGATCAGTAATATGACCCTTGCTTATCATATAACCAAGGGACTGACCTTCAAGACATCCCTCGGATTCAGCCGGTCAGATATGGATCAAAAACGATTATCGCCAAAATCATCAATGGATCCAGGCGTAAGTTATAATGTGTCGGGGAGCATGTTTGCCTACAACGTAAGCAATAATTACATCATTGAACCCCAGCTCACCTATTCCACCAGGATATCAAAGGGCGATTTAAGCGCTTTACTTGGCGGTACCTGGCAATACCAGAGCTCAAGGACACCTTATTACACTATTGCGACTGATTTCCCTTCTGACGATTTCCTGGAAAACCTGGCTTCCGCACAAAATGTGAGTACCAGCAGCGGTTCAAGTCAATATAAATATGCCTCTGTTTTCGGGCGTGTAAACTATAACTGGGAACAGAAATATATACTTAACCTGAATTTCAGAAGGGATGGCTCCTCCCGCTTTGGACCGGATTCCCGCTACGGAAATTTCGGATCAGCAGGCGCTGCGTGGGTATTTACTGAAGAGAAATTCGCAAAAGCCTTCCCTTTAATCAGCTTTGGGAAATTAAGGGCAAGCTATGGTGTTGTAGGTAGTGACCAGATCGGTGATTATCAATTTCTGGACTCCTATGTCTCCGTGCCGTACGTTTATAATGGTGCGACCGGCCTGGTGCCAACACGTATTGCAAACCCTACATACCGTTGGGAGCAGACCAGGAAACTGGAAGCTGCGGTCGACCTGTCATTTCTGAAAGATAAACTTTCTCTAACAGCCGCTTATTATAGAAACCGGACCGGAAACCAGCTGGTATCCTACCCGCTTAGTATTCAGTCAGGCTTTTCAAGCTACCAGGCCAATATGCCGGCAACTGTCGAGAACAAAGGCTGGGAGTTTACTTTATCTTCTCAGAATATTAAAAGCTCATCGTTCCGGTGGAACAGCGAATTTAACATCTCGTTCAACCGGAATAAATTATTGTCCTTCCCCAATATCCAAAATACGGCTTATTACTCGCGCTATGTTGTCGGAAAACCACTCAGCAGCGTTTACCTGTTTCAGTATACCGGCTTCAGCCCTCAAACAGGCCTGCCAACTTTTGCAGACCTGAACGGGAACGGCAGCATCAACTTTGGCTTTGCTGAAACCGGACGCGGGGACCGGTATTTCGCGGGATACACACAGCCTAATTACTACGGAGGGCTTTCCAACACGTTCATTTACAAGAACATCACACTGGACTTCCTATTCCAGTTTGTTAAACAAAAGGGCAGATCGGTTTTATCCCAGTCATTTTATCCGCCCGGGATGATGTATAACGGGGCTGCAAAGCCTGTTCTTCAATACATCAATGCGGGCTTGCCGGGCCAGCCGCAGATCACCAGTACCTATAACAATGCCTATAACGCTTATTCCAACTATGTTTCATCCGATGCAATACTTACAGATGCTTCCTTTGTCAGGCTGAAGAATATCAACGTCGCTTATGATTTTACAGGCGACTGGTTAAAACGGATGAAGCTGCAGAAGCTCAGACTGCAGGTACAGGGACAAAATCTGTTCACTGTTACCAATTACCTGGGGTTTGATCCGGAGTCTCAGGGTTTAAACGTCCCCCCGTTGAGGACTATCGTCGGTGTTATTCAATTTACCTTTTAATTTAACTGCCATGATTAATATATCAAAACTTATTAAGTCAGCCGGTTTAGCCTTTTTTATTTTCATTAGCACGGGCTGTCAAAAATTACTGGACATCAAACCTCCCAAGAATGAACTTCCCTCTGAAGTAATTTTCAACTCGGTAGAATCGGCAAGAGGAGCCTTGTCGGGGGCATATAGTCAACTATCAGGATCGCAAAGTTATAGTTTGAACTTAACGCTCGCCGATGCCCTGGCCGCCGATGAATTACACTCTCTTTCCGGTTCCGCCCGGTACGCCGCATTGGAAAACAATACCTACGAGCCCCAAAGCAGCAGCTACACGTCAGATATATGGACAGATTCATATACATCGATCTACAGTTTCAACAGCATTATCGAACGATTGACAAACAATACTGCTGTCGGCGAAACTGCCGCGAGGCAAATGCGTTCCGAAGCGCTGGCTATGCGCGCCTATTGTTACATGCAGCTCGTCAGTCATTTCGGTGATGTTCCGCTGGTGGTCAGCACCAACGTAAACGTAACAGCCCTGCTACCCAGGAGTTCAGTTGCTGCCGTTTATACACAGATCATACAGGATTTAACCGAGGCAAAAGCGGGTTTGAGCGAAGCGTATGTCTCCAATTCCGGCGTCAGCGGCCGTTCCCAGGTCAACCGGAGCGCCGCGACTGCCTTGCTGGCCCGGGCCTATCTGGCTACAGGCAACGCGCAAGGCGCCGTGAGTAATGCAACGGAAGTAATTAACCATACGGATATGTACGGATTATTGCCCGGAAACCAGCTTAACAACGTTTTTCTTGCAGGTTCCAGGGAGGCAATCTTCCAACTGGGTTCGGCGCTTAACGAAACCTCCGGTTACACCAATGAGGGACAGGAGTTTGTCAGCGGCATTTATACATTTGCCTTACCCTATACCTTAACTGATGCATTGTTAAATTCATTTGAACCAGGTGACCTGCGCCGATCCGCCTGGGTGCGTGACGTAACCCTGGATGGAGTGAACGCATCGGAATCATTTAAGTATGAGAACTCTGATAATGACGATGCTGTCGCATCCGGAAGAAACGAGGCCCCGACAGTAATCCGCCTGGCTGAAATGTATCTGCTGCGCGCAGAAGCGAACGCAGCACTTGGCAATGCCGCGCCAGCCTTAGCTGATATCAATATTATCCGTAACCGTGCCGGGCTTCCCGCGCTCACAACCGGTATAAATTTAAATTTAGCTATCGAACATGAACGAAGAATAGAGTTATTCTGCGAACGCGGCGACCGCTGGGTGAGCTTAAAAAGAACCGGGCGAATAAATGCGGTATTAGGGGCAGCCAAACCTACCTGGCAATCCTTTGCTCAATTATTTCCTATACCACAAACAGCTATTGATGCTAATCCGAACCTTACACAAAATCAAGGATACAGGTAGATGAACATGGTTTGGTATCCCGCGCCGCTTTGGCGCGGGACATCGGCCTCAAACTTAAATTAATGGACAATAATATAGTAAGACTGATCGGGCTGTCGCACCGGTACGGGACCTCATGGGCTATCCGCGACATTAGTTTTGAAATCAGTGAGCACGGTGTGCTGGGCTTATTAGGCTCTAACGGCGCAGGTAAATCAACCACGATGAACATCATGTGCGGTGTACTTAACCAAACTGAAGGCATTGTGGAGGTCGGTGGTTATACCATGCAGGATAACCCCATCGCGGCCAAAAAGCTAATCGGATTTCTGCCGCAAAATGCCCCTCTTTATATGGAGCTTACCGTAAAGGAATACCTTACCCAATGCGCTTATCTCAGGCTGATAGCCAAAAAAGATGTGCCGTATGCCGTCGACAAAGCGATGGCGAAGTGCGGCGTTTCGCATTTTAAGAACCGGCTGATCGCCAATTTGTCCGGCGGCTACAAACAGCGGGTGGGCATTGCGCAAGCCATTATTCATGAGCCGCGGCTCGTAGTACTGGATGAACCAACAAACGGGCTCGACCCCAACCAGATCACCGAGGTACGTAAGCTGATTAAAGCGGTAGGCGAAGAAAAAGCGGTTATTTTTTCATCCCATATTCTTTCAGAAATACAGGCTACCTGTAGCCATGTCAAGATGATCGAGAACGGCAGAATGGTTTTTTCTGACAGCATGGATGCTTTCAATAACCATATAGAACCGGACAGCCTGGTCATCACGCTTCAGAATCCCCCACCCTTCGAAATGCTGGAACAGCTTGATGAGGTAAAAAGTGTTGAGGTACTGAGCGATACAAGATTCCGGATTCATTTTTCGGGAGGACCGGAAATTTGTGAACACCTTATACGGCGGAGTATCGATCAGGATTGGAGGATGCGCGAGATCACACTGGAGAAAAGTTCCCTTGACCAAATCTTTGCCCAATTATCAAACAAAACACCTAAGAATTAAGCATGAAAAATATTTTAAGGATTGCCCGGATTGAACTGAGCCTTTTATTCTATTCGCCGGTAGCATGGATCGTATTACTGGTATTTATCATCCAGTCAGGCTGGGGATATATGTCCACCATAGAACGCCTGGAGCAGGCTCAGCAAATGGGAATGACCCTTAGCGGCCTGACCGATAATGTTTTTGCAGGTTTCAGGAGTTTGTTTCCCAAAATGCAGGAATATCTCTACTTGTATATCCCTCTGCTGACCATGGGCCTGATCAGCAGGGAAACGCATAGCGGATCCATTAAATTATTGTATTCTTCGCCCATCAGGGTATTCGACATTGTAGCCGGAAAGTACCTGGCGATGATCATTTACTGTTTTCTTCTGATGTGTATATTGCTGGGGCTGGGTGTGTTATCCATATTTACGATCAAGGACGTTGATTTTACCTTTATTCTTTCCGGTATTATCGGATTGTATCTCCTTATATGTGCCTATTCCGCAGTAGGCCTCTTTATGTCAAGCTTAACGAGCTACCAGGTGGTGGCGGCCATTAGTACACTCGTTGTACTGGCCATTTTAAATTTCATCGGCGGTCTGTGGCAGGATATTGAATTCGTCCGGGATATTACTTACTTCCTTTCTATTTCCGGGCGTGCGGAAGAATCTATCAACGGACTTTTAGGAAGTAACGATATCCTGTACTTCCTGATCGTAATTGCTATGTTTCTCGGCCTCACCTTTCTGAAGCTGCAATTTGAGCGCAGGACCATCTCTCTATCACTCAAAGTTGGAGGCTATGTTGGTTTAATTGCCTTTATGCTGCTGATCGGCTATATCGGCTCTTTACCTCAGTATATTTTTTATATAGATATGACGGCGGATCAAACCCGTACATTAACAAGACCAAGCAGGGAAGTGATTGCAAAGATCAATGAACCTGTTGTCATGACCACTTATGTAAACCTTTTGGATGAAAACTATTTTATGGGACTTCCCAGCTTTCAGAATAATGATAAGAGGTCCTTTGATAAATATTTCAGGTTTATGCCTTACATGCGGATGGATTATGTCTATTACTGGGATCATTCTGAAAACGAGCGGCTGTATAAGGAGAATCCCGGGTTAAATGATGAACAGCTGGCAAAAAAAATGGCAAAAATTAACGGGATGGATTTTGATAAGTTCCTGCGGCCGGAACAGATCAAAAAGATCGTTGATCTCAAGCCCGAGCGAAACAGGTTAGTACGGACGCTTTCATATAAAGGTAAGAAAGTGTTCCTCCGTATGTTTGATGATATTATGAAATATCCGTCGGAGAAAGAGACTTCCGCCGCATTGAAAAAACTGATAGCAAAATCGCCGAAAGTAGGTTTTGCGACAGGGCATCGCGAACGAAACATCACCAAAACCGGGGACAACGATTACGAAGTGTCCACCAATGAAATAACCTTTCGCTACTCTTTGCTGAATCAGGGTTTCGATATCCGGTCTGTTAGTCTTGATCAGCCAGGGCTTCGCAAGCAGGTGGATGTGCTGGTGATCGCTGACCCATTGACCGCCTATACGTCCGGGGAATTAACAAATCTTGCAGGCTATATCAATGAGGGCGGAAACCTGCTGATCGCCGGTGAACCAGGTAGTCAGGCCATCTTAAATCCTATTTTGAGTTTAGCAGGTGTTGAAATGGGTGATGGCATGCTCGTGCAAAAGAGCCAGAACTTTGAGCCTTCCTTTGTATTAAGCGGGCTGGCTACAAAAAACTGGCTGCAAATTGCAGGCAACGGTGAGTATTTAAATAAAGACAGTGCTTTTGTGACCACACCAACGGTTGCACCTGTAAGGTTATTGCCGAATTCACCTTTCCGAAACTTACCAATTCTGGTAACACAGGCCTCCAACACCTGGCTGATCCCGGATCTCAGGGTCGACAAAACAAAAGAATTGACAGATGCACGAAAAAATGAAGACAAAAAATCCTACCCGGTAGCGTTGGCGCTTCGCCGTGCGATACCACGCGGCGAACAGCGGATTTTCATTATCGGTGATGCCGATTTTATGAATAATGCCGAATCAAGGAGAAGAACTCCCCGGTCAATCAATTTTGCTTTCGTAACGGAATTGTTCAAGTGGTTCAGTGATGGCGAGTTTCCTATTGATACTACCCGCCCCGAGCCTCAGGATAACCGCATTCTCATGAATAGTGCCCGGTTAACCTGGATACGCTGGGCATGGATGGGCATTTTGCCTTCGCTGATAGCGCTGTCGGTATCTTGGATCTTAATTGCAAGAAAAAGGCGATAGCTTTTTTACAGAAAAGTTAACACTGTGTGCTGCTTTAAGTAACGACCCAAACAAAACAATCCGGACGGCAAGGTTAGTAAACCTGTTTCGAACTTTTAATAAATTATAACCAATCAATATGCAAATTCCCAAATTGTCCTTTTTCGCAGGGGTATTATTCCTGTCCGCGGCAGCAATAGCACAGGAAAAACCCCTGCCGCTTGATCCTGCTGTTCGTACAGGCAAACTTGCCAACGGCTTTAGCTATTACATCCGGCATAACGAAGAACCCAAAAAGCGGGTCGTTTTTTACCTCGCCAACAAAGTGGGTTCGGTACTGGAATCTGAAGACCAGCGCGGATTAGCGCACTTCATGGAACATATGAGTTTTAATGGCACTAAACACTTTCCAAAAAATGAACTTGTTAACTACTTACAAAAAAGCGGTGTACGGTTCGGAGCAGACCTGAACGCCTACACGAGTTTTGATGAAACCGTCTATCAGTTGCCGCTGCCAACGGACAATCCGGAACTCCTGCAAAAAGGTGTCGCCATCATGCGGGACTGGGCGCAGGAAGCCTCGCTGGATACTGTTGAGATCAATAAGGAACGCGGGGTGGTACTGGAGGAAAAACGCCTGGGCAAGGGCGCGCAGGAACGTATGCGCAGACAATACTGGCCGCTGATCCTGAATAATTCCCGGTACGCGGTACGGATCCCCATAGGTACTGATGAAGTGCTGAATAATTTTAAACCCGAAACCATCAGGAGATTCTATCATGACTGGTACCGTCCTGACCTGCAGGCGCTGATCGTAGTGGGTGACGTGGACGTGAACCAAATGGAGCAAACCATTAAAAGACAATTTAATGGCCTCAAAAACCCCCTGCATGAAAAAATACGCACGAAGTATAGCGTACCGCTAACCGGGAAGAATCAATTCATATCTGTAACGGATAAGGAAATGACAGCCACAGTAGCAGAAGTGCTGATCAAGCGGCCGACACTGCCTTTACGTACCGCTTCTGAATATCGTAAATCTATTATCCGCGAACTCTATAACCAGATGCTGAGTGAACGTTATGCGGAATTGGCCCGCCAGGCTAACCCTCCATTTGTACGCGGCAGTGCGGGGATCAGCAGTTTTATTGGCGGCCTGGATAATTTTGATGTTAGTGTTGTGGCAAGGCCCGGTGAACTGGAAAAAGGCTTTAAAGCGGTTTGGCGGGAAACTGAACGGATCAAACGATTTGGTTTTACCTCAACTGAACTCGACAGGGCGAAAAAAGGTTATCTGAACAATATGGAGTCTGCGCTTAACGAAAAGAACAAAACGAATTCAGAAAATTATGTTCAGGAATATCTCGCTTATTTTTTAAAAGGGACCGCAGCACCCGGGATCCAATATGAATATGAAATGGTCAAAAAGGGTCTGCCCGGCATCGCGCTCAACGAGGTCAACGCGTTGTCAGCTGAATACATTACCCAGGTTAACCGGGATATATTACTGATGGCTCCTGAAAAGGATAAAAGCAACCTGCCGAACGAAGATTTGGTTAATAGCTGGATAAAAGCCGTGGTTGATGAAAAACTGGAATCTTACAAAGATGAAGTAAGCACTGAGCCTTTAATAGCCGTGCAGCCCGTAAGTGGTAAGGTAACCAGCATCGTCAAGGACGATAAGTTGGGTACAACGCTGTTCGCACTCAGTAACGGTGTCAAAGTACTGCTCAAACCTACCACCTATAAAGACAACGAGGTGTTGTTTACTGCCTTTGCACCCGGCGGTACTTCCCTGTACACCGATTCAGATTACCAGAGTGCGGCTAATGCGGCCGGGATTATTCCTTCCTTTGGCGCGGGGAATTATAATCCCACTCAATTGGATAAATTTCTTTCGGGCAAACAGTTAGCAGTGAGGTCTTATATCAGCGAACGTATGCAGGGTGTCAGCGGAGCTGCGACACCTAAAGACCTCGAAACAGCATTACAGCTTTTGTACACTTATTATACAGAACCCAGAAAAGATTCATTGCTATTTCAGGGCATCATTGCCCGCTCGAAGGCCAGCCTGCAAAACCGGGCGAACGATCCGTCCAGCGTTTTCAAGGATACGGTCAGTGCTGTATTGGGAATGCACAGCATACGTCGTACAGGTCCGACTTTGGCTAAACTTGACCAGATCAGCTTAGACCGTTCTTTTGAGATTTATAAGGAGCGCTTTGGCGATGCATCCGGCCTTGTTTTTACTTTTGTGGGCAGTTTTGATGTAGAACTGCTTAAACCCCTGCTCGAGAAATATATTGGCAGCCTGCCGGCCAGCGGGCATTATACCCAGGCTAAAGACCTGGGCATCGATGTACCGTCGGGAAAGACCGAAAAAACAGTTTACAAAGGCAGCGAGCCCAAAGCCAGCGTACAGTTATACTGGTCGGGCAATTTCAAGTATAATACGGCTGAAAAAGTAACGATAGATGCACTAAGGGAATGCCTGGAGATTCGTTTACTGGAAAGGTTAAGGGAAGATGAAAGCGGGGTGTATTCTCCGGGTGCTTTTGCACAGACTTTTAAATATCCAAAGAACCGTTACCTGTTCGGGGTAGAATTTGGCTGCGGGCCGCAGAACGCAGAAAAGCTCATTGCTTCCACTCTTGATGAGATCAGTAAACTGAAGACACAAGGTCCAACGCAGATCAACGTGGACAAATGGCGGGCGGAAAGCATCCGAACCAGGGAGTCGGAAAGCCAAACTAATCGTTGGTGGCTCAGTTATCTCAATGGTCAGCAATCAAATAATGACGACCTGCATGCTTTGGATACTTACCGGTCGGATCTGCAAACGGTAACACCGGAACGCATCAAAGCGACCGCGAATACATACCTGGGTGGACAGAATTATATACAGCTGGTATTACTGCCCGAAAATCAAGCCAAACCATAATCTCAGGGAGATGCTAATCTGTTGGATCTCCATGTTGCCGTATCAGTGGCGTGTCGCACTGCTGAATTGTACGGTTGAACTGGGAAGACCATGATCTATCTCTAATCAAGATAATCAGAAATATTGCTCCATCGTTCTTACGTTTTTTTCATAACGTTATATGAAGATCAGTTAATAATAGTCGCACCTCCCGGAGCTGGAGGTGCTTTTTTGATTCAAATGATTGGCGCAGAGAGCGCGCAGACTGCATATTGAAAATTAAACAACATAGCTGTCAACGTGTCCAGGAGTAATCCGGCCCATGTCTGCACCTGATCTTTTGCTGTAAGATTACCGAATGTTCAGGGCAACTAACATTCAAGCTGAATGGTTCCCTGAAGCAGGTCATAAGCTTGTTCAAACCAGCAGGGTTCCCGGTATCATTCAACTCTTTCGGCGTGAGCTTCTCCTTCCATTTCGGTAAAATGAACTTTGGGCCTCAGATGCCTATAAACAAACGCGGCATTAATAACGACGATCTGCCACGCCACCTGACGGTTTATGAATTCAAAACGTAAAATTATTATCTGCGGAGCGACAGGCAACCAGGGCGGTGCCGTTGCCGCTGCCATGCTTGCAGATCGGCGGTGGAGCGTTACTGTCCTTACCAGGAACCCTGAGTCAGCCGCGGCGCTCAGGCTTGCGGCTGCCGGGGCTTCGGTGCGAAGGGCAGATACCCGCGATTTGTCCTCGCTTGTACAGGCATTCACAGGAGCCTTCGGCGTATTCGGCGTCACACAGCCGTGGTCCTCACAGAAGGGGAAATATGATATTGACAACGAAATCGTACAGGGCAAAAATATCATCTGGGCGTGTAAGGAGGCAAAAGTCAGCCATCTGGTTTTCAGTTCTTTTATCAGCTATGCTGATGGCCTTACAGGCGTAAGCTTTATCGACAGTAAGCTGCGACTGGAAAACATACTGATGAAAGAGCATATTCCTTACACGATACTCCGGACATCTCTCTATATGGAACATATTGATTGGCACAATGATTCAAAATATACCGGTGTGGTGTCAGGAAATTACGGAGCGAAATCGACCATACCTTATACCGCATTAACGGATATAGGCCGAAGTGCGGCTTTTATCTTTTCGGAGCCGGATAGGTTTATATACCGCACCATCCAGGTTACCGGGGATGTTCTTTCCGGTGAAATGATCGCTGAAATGTTAACTCAGCTTACATCCAGGCTGTACCGGTACAGCTCCAGGTCAAAATTATGGCTGCGGCTCTTCAGACCGGAAACATACCGGTTAAGAATATATCTGGAAAGGCAATGGCAATATCCATCCGCAGGATCAGACGGCGTGAAGATGAATAACGTGGAATTCCCGTTTAAAAACACAACTGTCGCGGAGTTCATTAAGCGAAAACTGTCCGGGCTGTAGGCGCTTCGTCCTTTCAACTGCTATGCTTTTTTATTTCTGCATCCCCGACAAAACGCCGCAAACTGCCGGGCGGGCTATACGCTGTATCTTCTCCCGAAGGATGCCGCTCCTATCCCTGATGCCGTCCAATGCCCTTTGTCAGGTCCTTACATTCCGCTATGCTGCATTCCGGGCCAGACCGGGCTTCGCTGCAAAAGCCTGCCTGCCGTATGCCCCGTCTTAAACCCGGATCAGACCGTACGCTGCGCTTAACCTGGCTGATCCATCCTGCTCATCCGGCAGGCAGGCATTTGCTTTTCCGACAGGCTTTAGAGTTTACTGACTATACTTACGAAGCGTGCCGGCCTTTTATCCGGTTCATCATTCCGCCCTGCTTCATGCTTTCACCAGATGCGGCCGGCGGAGCAAAAGCCTGCCTGCCGTATGCCCCGGCTTAGACCCGGATCAGACCGTACGCTTCCGCTCATCCGGCAGGCAGGCACTTGCTCCTGACCAGGCTTTTGGGTGTTGCTTTGATTATCCCGATCCGGCTTCCGGTCTTGTTTCAATCAAGTATCAGCGCTCCGTCTTGTTTTTTTTTGAACGGGTAAAAAGCACAGCCAAGTTCGTGTCCGTATGATTTGATGGGATGTCAAAAGACTACGACATAAACAGTTTACTCCCCAAAGGGTCCCCCCTATTTATTTCGTTTCCTTTTGCCTTTTCCGGCCACAACCAGCTGCTTTCTTTTTCCCCTTATCTCAAAAAACATATGGAAGAGGCTGGCAAAAAAGAAAAATAATTCTTTAACGATTAAAAACAGGAAACATGGCAAACTGGTGCAGCAACACGGTAGAATTTATTGGCGAACACAGCCAATTTGAGGATTTGGGAAAGCTTTTTAAAGCAATGGCGGCGAAAGAAAAAAAGAATAGAGCGGGACAGCTTCCTCCTTTTGCACAGGGTGACAGGGGATATCTTTTTGACATCCGCTGGGAGGATGGTATGCTGTATTATGAGACGAAGTGGTCTCCGAATACGGCGGTCATCGTGGCGATTGCTGAACATTTTAGAATGGGTTTCAGGTACAGCTACAGCGAGCCGGGTAACGGTACGTTCGGGGAAGCGGCTTACCGGGACGGCACACTTACGGATGTTGCGCTGGACTGGGACGACATCGCCTCATATGAATTTGATGAGGATACGGACACCTACCGCTTTGAGAACCAAAATTATGATAACAGCGAGGAAATCCTCGAAATACTGCTGGTCAGGAAACAGGCCATCACGGCATTGAAGGATCTGAACTTTGGTAATGATACCAATTAATATCATCACTATGTATTTTGAAAAAACAACCAATGGTATTGAATATACCGAAGCGCTCGTAAGCAGCGAAGGCGCTGGCTTTACGCTTTATACGACAATTGAATACACTTCCGAACTGATTAAAGAAGCTGTAGCCGAAATCAGGCGGCAGCGGGATGTGGTTTATATCAGGTTAGCGGGTGAGGAAGACTGGAATGAGCGTTACCGGGATGAAATATTCCGGCACCCGCTGACAAGGCCGCTCCGCTGGTTCGAAATTAATGCGGATACGCCGCAGTTGCTGCGGTATCATCGCCTCAAAGGGACAACTATTGATGAATACGTCCGCCAATTTGTTCTGCCCTGCACCTTTGAAACCAAAGCCCGGAACCTGAAGAAATACGGAAAAAGCATACTGGAATACTAATGATTTAAAAAGATGGTAAAGATTAAAGAAGGCTATGTCATGTCTCCCCGTGAAAAGGCAGAGTTTGACAGGGTGAACGCGCTCCCGAGAAAAACAAGCGGAAGGGTCGACTATTATTTCAAACCGCAAACCAAATATCCGCCCCGCATTTATGTTTTTATGCATGCTGAAATCTGGTGTGACCGTAACCGCAGGCCGATGGGTCTATACTATGCTGTCCCTTTTCTTTCCCGACCGATGAACAAGGAGGAAATTGAATATCACCATTTCAATATCCGGCTATGTTACCACCAGTATGAAGACTGGAATAAACTGATCTATGCGGAAGAACAGGAAGCGGATGAACTGGACAAGGAAAATCCGGGTTCAGGCAAGCTATTCTTAGAAATGCTAAAAAGCTTTCAGGGACAATTTAATTTATCCATGGCCTAAAATAGCTAAAGTTCATAGATGTAGTTGGCTTTAAATCCCAAATTTTCAGCTATCCGGTAGTTGTTTGTTATTTCTAAGCCAATTACATTTTTAAAATCCTCACTATTGATCAGTTGAAGTTCAGTTTGCTTAAAAAGGACTTGATAATCCTCTAATAGTCGATTATTACCTAAATCAACATGCATTTTAAAAGCATCGAATTGCAAATCGCAAAAAGTGCTTAAATAGGATTTCAGATTAGGGAGAGCATCACTTTTAGATGAATTTACTGATTTAATTGTTGGAATAATATTCCATAACTGGTCATGAGCCACGTAGCTCCAGGGAATAAAATGATCTAAGCTGAACCCTGTTTTCGGAATCAAGCGGCTACAATAAACACAAGATACTTCTGAAGAAAATAAATATTTGCTCCAGAATACTTTGGCATCTTTTAGATCTCGAAATTTGGGCTTTTCCAACTTTTCTGAAAGTCCTACGACACCGGGGTTATTTTTTTGCAAAAAGCGAACTAAATGCCATGAAATGAAGCCCTTTAAAATATATTGGTGAACTTTAAAATATTCAATCCACTTCTCACTTAATATTATGCCATTAGGCACAATTCGATAAGGTGTATAATGTTTTAAACGTTCTTCGTTGGTTAGCTTTTCAATGATATTATTAACTTGTTGATCTCTGGTTCCTCTTAATTGATTATTAAAAAAGGGACTTAAAAACCTGTATGTTACCCATCTTTTTAAAGTTTCCTTTATTGATCGTTTTATATTGTAAGCGATTTCTTCGGGCAATTTATTTTCGATTTGCCACATCAATGTTGGGGCGTTAAGGCTGTTGTCAACCCGCATATAGGATGAGACTGATATAGCCAGGTTTCTAAAGCTATCTTGTTTTCCAAACGACAACTTGAAATAATCTAACGGATACCAGACAGATGATAACATTCTGAGAGATAATTCCTCCATGCTAATGAAAGGATCATTTCTTTCTGCAACGTGATCCAGAATAGCTAAAAACCAATAAAACTTATATGAATTTAATACATTCTTAAAGCAGTTGCTTAGGTTTTTTATATCTAAATCTTTATAACCCGGCAGGTCGTCATTTGAAAAACTCATTAAATATTACTTTTCCACAATGTAGATAATTATTCACTACTATGACTAATTGTTACCTTATTCTAATATGTTAAGTTTAAATTTGCATATATACTATGGCACTAAATATTAAAGACATTGAGGCTGAAATCATTGATCAGTACATTAATGACGACAATCCAAGACCCTGGATAATAGGCTTTTCCGGCGGTAAAGATAGCACTATGCTCCTTCAATTGGTTTGGCTGTCGATCTTGAAAATTGACCCTATTCTGCGTAGCAGAAAGGTATACATCGTATGTAATGACACTTTGGTAGAAAATCCAAAGATCGCTCAGTTTATCAATATAACACTGCACAACATCCAAAAAGCTGCTGCAGAGCAAAATTTACCGATTACAGTGCACCAGACTACTCCGCGGTTAGAAGACACTTTTTGGGTAAATCTATTAGGGAAAGGGTATCCAGCACCAAATAATTCATTCAGGTGGTGTACAGATCGCTTAAAAATCAACCCAACTACGGAGTTTATACGGAGCAAAATTAGTGAGGTTGGTGAAGCCATAATTTTATTAGGGACGCGAAGTGACGAAAGCGCAACTCGCGCGAAAAGCATAGCAAACAATAAAATTCATATCGATAGCGAACGGCTTCGCAGACACGTTTTACCTAACGCATTTGTTTTTTCACCCATTTCCGATGTACTAACCGATGAATTGTGGACCTACTTATTACAAGTTAATCCACCTTGGGGCGGAACACATAGGGCTTTAGTTACACTTTATCGTAATGCAACCGGGGGTGATTGTCCTTTAGTTATAGATACTACTACCCCCTCTTGCGGTCAAAGCCGTTTCGGTTGCTGGGTTTGCAGCGTAGTCAAACGGGATAAATCAATGGAAGCTTTGATTGACAATGGTGAAGAATGGATGGAACCACTCGTAGAATTTCGTGATATGCTGGTAGATTTTCGAAATGATAGAAGCTGGAGACAGACCTGGAGAAGAAACTCGAGCGCTGATGATGCCGATGAAGAGACCTGGGGGCCTTATTTACCCGAAAAAAGAGCCTATATGCTTAGTATTTTGCTAAAAGCGCAAAAGCAAGTACAAGAGGAAGATCCAAATTTGATTTTGATAAATTATCAGGAGCTTGTTGCCATTCAAGTGACTTGGCACCGGGATTCGATCTTTGATTTCAATGTGGCAGATATTTATAACAGCGTTTATAAAACCCAAATGAAAAATGAAGATTTTTCAGACGGACAAGTATTCGAAAAAGATCTTTTAAAGGAGATTTGTGCTGATCCTGCTGATTTTAACTTGATCTCGGAACTTTTGGAAATTCAAAAATCAAAAATAATTTTAGTCAACAATTTTGGTATACAAAGCGATTTTGAAAATCATATTGAGAGAGACTTTAAAAAACGTTCAGTATGTTAATTGATAAAATTAGTGTACGCAATTTTCGGGTTTATCATGGAAGTCATGATTTGTCCTTATCTATCAATCCTGAAAAGCATGTTACCGTAATTTCTGGACAAAATGGTTTTGGAAAAACATCCTTACTTACTTCATTAGTTTGGGTTTTATACGGCAAACTAATGACTGATGTGGATGAGCGTTATCGAAAAGAAATATACGAAAGTGGCGGATATAAGAAATATGCCACCAAACTAATGAACCGCCCCGCATTAGAAGAAGCCCATTCCCAGGATTCTGAATTGAAAAGAGCAGTGCAGGGCACCAATAATGTATTAGAAAAAGAAAACGGCCGGCAGAAGATTGCTGAGGCGTTTTCTTTTAGTGTAACCGTTTATTTAACTAATATATTTATTCCTCATTTATCTTGTAAACAAGTATCTATCAAAAGAACCTATCACATAATATCCGGGAATGAAACTATTGAAATTTTAATCGATGGTAAGCCAAATGAATTAACAAAGACGATAGGTACTGAGATATTCATCAACGATTTTATCCTACCAAAGGAAATAGCCAAATTCTTTTTCTTTGACGCGGAGAAGATTACAGCCCTGGCTGAAGTTAAAAGCTTAGAGGAAAAACAATATTTTAGCAAGGCATATACCGAAGTCCTCGGCATTAAAAAGTACACCGACCTTAAGTCAAATCTTGAAAATTTGCTTTTGCGAATTAGTAAGAAATCGGCTGATAAAGCTGACCTTAAAAAAATAGAAACGCATCAGCAAAAATTAATTGAGAACAATAATCTCTTAGAGCTTTATCAAAACAATCTAATTAAAAAGGAACAGGAATGGATAATCAAGAAAAGTGATTTCTCTGAAATTCAAGAAAGATTGGTTCGTGCCGGCAGTGCAATGAGTTTTGAAGAATTACAAGAATTCAAGAAAATCAGAATTCAATTGAAAGAAGAGATTGTTAAGAATAAGAACAGGTTTAATGATCTTCTTGAGTTAGCCCCGTTTGCAATGCTTGCAAGGAAAATGCATGAAGTACGGCGACAACTTAATTTAGAGGAACGACAAGCTCATCATCAGTTGATTAGCAATTTGATGCAGGAGAAATATAATGCCTTACTTGCTGCTTTTAATGAACTTCCTGAATTCAATTCAAAAAAAATAGAAAATATTTTGGCTGAAAACTTAGTTGCTGATGTAAATACAGAACAAAAAGTATTACTAAATTTTAATTCAGAACAGCATAATCTATTTAATGCGGTTATGGATAATTTGGGAAATGTCTATAGTAAGCAATTCAAAACCCTGGTTGCCGATGGACGACGTTTACAAAGCACTTATAACATTACCCAAAAGAAAGTCCAGGATGCAGAGGCAAAAGCAGATGATCCGGTAATTAAGGCGCTGAAAGAAACGTACATCTCCCTACAAAATGAAATTAATACCCTGGAAAATAGCATCTTAGATATAAAGGTTAAAATTGGCATACTGGAGAAGGAAATTATTGGTATTAAACGCCAGCTTTCCGAACAGACAAAACATATTCGAATTGAAGAATCGGACCAACTTAAGGCAGAAACAGCAGAACGGCTCATTAAACAGTTGGAAACTTTTATTTATCAGTTGAAGCAAAAGAAAAAAGGCTCATTAGAAAAAAACATAAAAAAAGAGCTTAATCGGCTTATGCACAAAAGCGATTTTGTTGAAAGAGTTGAAGTAAAGGTAGAAGGTGATTTGATAGATGTGGATTTATATGACTTTAGTAAATCAATTATCAATAAAGACAGTCTATCAAAGGGAGAACAACAATTGTATGCTACTGCATTATTAAAAGCATTAATTACAGAATCTAATATTCAATTTCCGGTATTTATTGATAGCCCTTTGCAAAAACTGGATAAATTACATGCGGGTAATATCATCAAAGATTTTTATCCAACGATTTCTTCCCAGGTTGTGGTATTTCCATTATTGGAAAAAGAATTAAATTTTGAAGAGTACTTAATGCTTTTGCCAAAAGTTGGCAAAAGCTATCTTATCACTCAGACAGCTCCCTATAAATCAAAATTTTCTGACGTTTCGCCAGAGGTATTATTCGATCAGTTTAATAATTTGCAAAGGTCATATGTTCAGTAACATAAAAACATCAAAGATTAATAGAGATGTTGTAACACAGTTAACCAACAAATTAAATCTGGGAGCTGAAAACGTTATTGCAAGGATGGCTTTTAGCTATTCCTTATCCAAGGATATCAAGTTGGATTTGAATAATATTCAAGATTCCGCTGGTAAAGAATATAATACCAAGGTTTTATTTGGAAACTATACTGATGTTTATATAGCATTAATATGTGTGCACTATAATTTGAATAAATCAGATAAGGACATTCCCAAGTATGTTAAAATGCACATAGATGAAGGGTTACAACTTATAAGCAAAGACATTCTAAATAAGGATTCAATAACTGGAACTGATTTCCTGATAAATGAAATCGAAAAAAATATCTCTTTTTTTTAGTCGAAATTGTTTTATAAACTATAATATAGCTAAATTGGATTGAAATATTATTGTTATAATTTCGTGAGCCTCAATCCTTTGTACTAAATGTTTAAGAAGACATCTATTTACTTTTCCTCTAAGAAATACGAGGTTCATTTATTTAAGCTTTTAGGTTTTACCAATCAGGAATATAGCACCTATAAGATAGTTTCGATAGCACGGCAGAAAAAAACCAAAAGCTGGTTTTTTAATAATCTCTACTTTCCATCAATGGTTATTATTTCGCCAATCTTTCTTACCATTATTCATAATTATTTTAATTCTTTTGCCTATCATAAGACCGTAACAGAAATACTCATAGGAGGTAGTGTTACTCTTTTAGGGATCAATGTTATCCGAACTGCATCTACAGCAATCTCAGAAAAGCTAATTCCTGCGAATGTACCAGAAAATTTTGTTGGCCGTATTACGGATCTGATTGACGAGATTGATATAATAAGAAACAAGTTGGAAAGAAGAGTATGGTCTTTGTCCTCAATTGGTTGGCTTTTGTACATTTTGCAAATAGGACAATTTGTAAACACATCCCACCCTTTTATCTACGTCATTCTCGTTTTAGTGATAGGCTTAACATTAATTTCAGTTTTACATGGGAGATTTATTGTGTTGATGAAAACTAATATATTAGACACTGAAGATTCAGTTACCTTACTTTTTGGAAGGCTATTATCTCAAAAAAACGACTTTACAGATTTGGAAAGTAAGCTAAAAGAACAAGGGTTATAAAATGGAAACGAAAATTATAAACCTTAACAATAGGGATTATCTCAAAGTCCAGTTATTAAAAGTAACACAAAAATCGAAATCCTTTTATTTGGCAACAATTAATGCAACTAATTTTTTGGAGGTTTTTACAGTAAGACCTGCTCAATATGATTTAGATAAACATTCTTCGTTAGCTAATTCTTTTGAACAAGATGATAAATATTACTCGCACTTAATCAATGACGACAAACTTAATATCAATGAGAAGGATTTTCAGCGTAACCCTAATGATGATAGGATCAACCAAATTGTAAGCTTTCTTAAAAATGAAGAATTCGCCTTTTTTCCCAATACCATAATTGCTAACTGTGAATTAATAAATGATTGGGAAAGTTTTGATATCAATGAAAACTCAACTGAAGAAGATTTCGCCAAGTTAGAGGACAAACCGGCTTTTTTAAGTTTTTTATGCAACCACAATGATAATTACTTTCTATATATCCCATATGTAAAAAACTCGGTTTTAGTCATTGATGGTCAGCATCGATTGGTTGGTTTGGAGAAATCTGATGTTTCAATACAGCAGGGATTTGATTTGATTATTGCCTTTATTATTGGGTTGGATAGGTCAATCATAGCAAAACAATTCTATACTATAAATTATGAACAAAAACCGGTAAATAAATCTCTATTATATCAGCTTACCGGGGAGTTTACACGAGAAATAGACGAATTATCCTTTATGCATAACGTCACTAAACTGCTAAACGAGTTAGATGGAAGTCCATTTAAAGGGAGAATTAAGATGCTCGGTATTACACCCAAAGGATTAAGTGCAGAGGTTAAAAGCAGGTTATCGATCTCACAGGCTTTTTTTATAGATTCTACGATTAGGTTTATTTCTGCAAAAGCAAAGGGCTCATTTTACGAACCAATTTTCCTGAAGTATTTTAAAAACACAGATAATCACATAAACATAGTAAGGGTAATTTCTCGATTTTTCAATGCAGTTTCTGAATTAAAACCAGAGTGGAACGTTCCGAGTGAAAGTATAATTTCTAAAGGGATGGGCGTAGGCGCATTGCTAAAAACGCTTAACCTACTATTCCTAAAAATCTTTAAAGATGAAATGAAAGAAGATTGGGCTAAAGTAGATTTGTTGAATGTTGAATTATTTAAAAGGGTTTTAATCGGAATAGGTGATGTTGATTTTACTAATACAGGTCCTTATGGAAAAACAGGAAGTGCTGGAAGCATATCAAAAATCCATAATGATATTTTGAGCAAATTGGAATATTTAGGAAAACCTCAAAATACTACCCAATTTATAGAACAGTATAAAGCACAGTATTGGGTAACTTTTGATGCAAAATTAAATGTGATCTAATAATTAAAACGTTTGGACCTACTTACCCCCACTGGCTTCTAATGTAACTGATCATCTCTGTTGCACTAAGACTTTTTGTTGAGGCTGATCTCCTAATATAAAACTCTTCTTTATTGTTGTCCATTTTGTTACATAATAAAACCTGCCCTTTAGCACTATGTCTCACTTTTATAACGCAGATCGTTTTATCTTCAATTACTGGATAGGAGATATCTAAAAGCGAAAATATGCCATTATTAAAATAACTTTCAATAAGATTATCAAGATGCTTTTGAAATTCGTCGAATCTGTCCTTATTTTCATTGAACGAATTAAAATCATTATCTAACCCTAAGACTTGCTTTTTGTCATCTACACCGATGATTAAAGAACCTCCACTGCTATTAAAAAATGCCGCAATGGTTTTCATGCATGAATGTTCCATTGCTTTATCTGGTTTATTAGTATGTAAATTCACCCGTAAAGTTGATTTAAATTCTACATTTGTAGTTTCTCCTACTTTAATTAGGGCTGTAATTATTCTTATAGGGCTAACCTCTTCGGTTATTTCTTCCTCATGCTCTTCTTCTTTGGTTTCCTCGATAGACTCTAATTTCTCGATTACATCATCCAAAACGTCAATAAATAAATATTGAGAGTTATCTAAATCATCACTATCATATTTATTTTTCAAATAATTTAATCCACCATGTGCATATTCCTCCAAAAAAGTGACAATATTTTTTAGAACATCTTCGATTTCTTTCTCACTCATATGCTCCAATTGATTCCAATCGAAGCCAATTTCTTCTGACCTGCTAAAAACAATAAATAGGATAAAATTGATAATAGGAGATTCCCTTTTCCATGCTCCTATTTTTGCAAATTCAGACGTATGTTTCCTTTCTGGTAATTCGATTTTGGAATTGATATGAATTCCTATGAAAAAGGAATATATGAATAACTCATACAATGCACCAAATTGACTGAATTGCCCAGATCGTTGTAGTTTATTAGCTAATGCGTCAAATACTTTTTGATTTGAGTTTGCGAAGTGAGGACTTTTGGCAAGAATAGCCGCTTTAAAATCTTGGCTGGTCATTTAATTTTCTTTTTTGTCGTATAAATATCAATCTGATCTAAGTCTTCGGGAATTTCATTTAGGTAAACAGTTTTTATATCCACATTGGATAATAATTCTTGCCCTAAAACATTAATTTTATTAGGGCTGGTTTTATCATAAAGATCCTTTATGAGAATTATACTCTGTGGAAAAACTTTCGCTGTTTCTTCGAAAAAACCTCTAATAAAGCCCTGTCCAAAGGCTGACAAAGGAGCGTCGGCGAGTAAAGGGTATTCATAGCCGGTTTTAGTTACAGAAATTATCGCCATCAATACTGATAGCACCTTCATTCTCTGAAATCCCTCTGATGCACCGGAGACTTCATTACCTAACTTATCGATATAAAAAAACTCAATAGTGTCATTGGCAGTATTAACGAATTTGAGTTTTCCGCCCTTGATATCGTTATATTTTATTAAATTTTTAAAATGCTGGTTAGCATAATTCTCCAAGGTATCAAGCATATTTTTATAAACTCTTGTCCTGGTTCTTTCTGCAGCATTTTTTAAATCAAATGCAAAACCATAATTTGTTTTATATGCTTCCGGGACGTCTTTAATTGACGCGCCCATTCTTCCAATTTCATCTCCAAGAAGATTGAGATCTCTTTTAATTTTCGCAACCCTTTCAGCGCTCGTCTCTAAATCAGCTTTTGCACGCTCCATTCTACTGATTGCTCCTCGGTATTGGCTCATTATTGCACGCTGACTGCTTGCATCAGAATCTTCCTCGCCTATAATTAGATGGGAGCGTTTATCTCGCTGATCTTTTATTTTTAATTGGAGCGACTTTATTTTATCATTGATCTCTTTTTCTTTAAGTCGAGTTTGTTTGACTGAATCTGGAACCGATGCCATTCTACTGATAAATGGCTGTGCTCCAGTCATAATTTCACTAAAAAAAGCACCTAAATCATTTTTAAAAACCTCAACTTCAATTTTCTTTCCAGGTCGTTCAAGTAGGCTGACTAAATGTTCATATGGCGGCGATCCTTTTTTCGCATCTCGATTGCATACATAGCAGAACTCTTTTTCAATCATGGTTCTGACTGTAATTGGGTCTGGCGATCCGACAGGCAAAAGGCTAACCTTATTTGAATTACTTTCGTTCAATTTATCAAGTCGGAAGGCTACATGCTTTTCTGTGTAAGCATTGTTTTTATTTTTAAATACTTCTACAAACTTTTCACATCCAAGTCCTAACCAGGCAAAATTCCCATCAAAAAATCTACTGTTTATTTTTGTAGTAAGTAATTCATATTCTTCCTTAACCAAGGTTAATTGCGAATTATAGTCCTTGATTTTGTCGTCAAATACTTTTCGTTTTTCTGCGTTTTCGTTTAGTGCCTCCAGTTTATCTACTTCGAGCCGGTTTTCGTCAAAGGATTCTTGAAATCGAAGATGTTTTTCTTCTTCATGAGCAAGTGATTCTCTCTTATCAATTTGATCGCGAATTATTCTATCGTAATTCGCTGTATCTTCTGTTGATGACTCAATTTTCCTATTTAAGCTTTCCTCTGCCCTCTTAGATATATACGCTGTAATTTCTTTCAGGTCTTCGTATTTATTAATCGAAGTTAATGTTGTAACAGCATTTTTTATAGCTTTTGGATCAGAGAAGTCTATTAATTTATCTACTTCCTCTCCTTGAAATAAGGAATAAGGACGGAGATTAACCTGTATTAATTTATTTAAAATCTTGATCTTTTCTTCTTCATCATAAACAGGATGGTAAGTGAGCAATATGATGTCTTTTTTTGAAATTTCGATTTCATTAATAAAAACCTGCCAATCGCGCTGTTCAGTAATTGATTCACCAAGCTTTTTAGCCCTTAGGCTTTTTACTATTTGGTACCGATAACGATTATCTGAATACTGAATTTTCACACCGCATTCAATAATATCCCCTACACTTGCCTCAGCTTTGGCTTTATCTGAAATCATTTTTACGGCAAAAGTTTTTACTTGGGCTTTTTTCTTTGTGTCAGAGTCCCACACTTCATCATAAAAAAGCCACATGAACCCGTTAAAAAACTTCGATTTTCCTGTTCCATTGTCTGCTATGACAATATTAACCCCATCTGTAAAATCATATTCGTTCTTATCGTAAGTCCCATAGTAGTTAAAGAAGTTATGAAAGCTTACCTGATTAATGATCGAGGCCATATTATGCGATTTTTACTATATTTTTAATTTTATTATAGACCGATTGGGGAGCTAAATGCTGGTCCATAGTTGCTATGATTATTGCAGCAAGATATTCAATTATTTCATGTTCATAAGGCGCAGATAGCCTTGCATTATTGATCATTGAATCACTTAGACCGTATTTAGATTTAAGCTCTTCATCACTCAAAACATCTTTTAATAAGTTCTCTGGTGTCATTCTTGTAAATCTATTATTAATGTGTCAATATCAATATCATACTTTGCTGTAATATCAGCTAAAGCCGTTTGGGTATCCTTAAAATTCATCGATAAACTCGCAAAATAGGCAACTCTCATTAACTCTGATTTTAAAAGATTCTGCTCTATTTTAAATAAAGAAGGGTCTTGATCGGATGTCTGAGGTGTGACAATCATATCGTAAATACTTGCAAATAATTTATCCTTATGAGTCCGCAGTAATCTACCTCTTCTTTGAATATATTGTCTCGGATTACCTGTACTACTTGCAAAAATTCCGATTTCAGTTCTCGGAACATCAATTCCTTCATCAAGCATTTTCATAGCAAAAACTATATCAATTTCGCCGTTTGTAAATGCTTTAAGTAGGTTCCCATGTCCTGAATCAGCAGATGTGTAGGACGATAGCCTTAAATTCGGATCAAATTCATGTGCTTTTCTTATAAAAGTGTAAATCAACTTTTCGCCTTCAGGTTTTTCATCATACGAAATCCCTTCAGGTACATAGGTAAAAACAAATTTGAGTTTGTTCTTAGCGTTTAAATCCTTTAAAATTTTCATAAAGCAGGGGAGCTTTTGTCGAGCTTTATGAATTACTCTTTTTCTCTCTAAGAGCAATATTTCGACTATAGGACTATCCTTGAATTGTCCTTTGTCGAAATCAAAGTATTTCAATAATTCTTTTGATATCCTGTTATAAGTATCCTGCTCATCCGTTTCTAATTGTACAACGTTGGGGTAATAATAATAATTTGTCAGTCGCCCCTCCTTCAGGGCTCGCTCCATTGTGAAGCTGTAACAATAGGGTTCTTTGTCTTTAAAAAATTGGCTTAAAAACTCTGTGCCTTCAGGATCATATATTCTTTTGGGCGTTGCACTTAAACCGATTCGCTTTTTAGGGTCGATTTGGCTTAATACTTCTTTTATGTTTGGTGCTCCTAAATTGTGAGCTTCATCTGCGATTAGCAAAAAGTCCCTTTGGAATGTTTTGTAATACTTTTGAAACTTTGGCATTACAAAGCTGTCATTGATAGCTATAATTGCTAAGTTAGGTCTAATATCATATTTGTAGTTGCTGGAATAATCGGAGATTTCGCCTTGCCAATTATTTCCGCCACCAACTTTAAGAATATTATTAAAATTGAAACTTTTTAATTCACTTTCCCATTGCTCTAATAATGCCTTTGACGGAACCAAAACGATGATGTGATACTCACCTGTCTTATTAAATTCTGTCAATGCACAATTTAAAGCTGTAATCGTCTTTCCTGTTCCAGTGGCCATGGCGAATAGGCCTGAATAGTTATTTTTTTTCCAATTCTGATAAGCTTCCAATTGATATTCTCGGGGAGAACTATTAAATGGGAATTTCGGACTATTCTTAATAAAATCTATTTTGAGCTTAAATTCAGCTTCTCTTTTTCTATAGAATTCCTGGGCAGGTTTTGAAATTTCTTGTTGACTTCTCAAATAGAGTGAGGTGTCGAGTAATTCCAATTCGGTTTGTGTATTTCCAACCTTTTCAATAATACTGATTACTTCATCCGGCTTAAGGTAGATATAAGAAGAATGATTCTTATTGAAAATCAAATTAAAGTTCGTCCTTTCTTCCTCGATCCTGAAGATCTCTGTGTCACTTCCCCATGATTTATCTACTGTAAAGCTCTCTCCATTTTTTACAATACCTGAACTAGTGAAGTTTGCACTTCCATGAACGTATAAATAGTCGGCTCCATCAAAAAGTATAATTTTTTTATAATGTGACATCGCAATCGGCTTGTGCATAACCGGTTGTAATACCATTCTTTTTTGTGAAATTAGATATTTTAGGCAATCAAAAAAATGCTGTCCAAATGGCCCAAGCTCTCTCCGGAGTAAATCTAAATCGCTGAATATATTTATAACTGTATCCTGATTTTGTAATAGGGTGTCGACCAGCAAATTCTCCTTATCGATTTCGGTTAATTCATGATTCGTAACAATTCTCAAAACACCGCCATTATATATGAACTCTGCAAATCCCATGCAAAGGGTTCTAATAGCGTTAGTGCTAAAGTATCCAAGAACCATGTCCATAGTTTCAGCTTTGGGGATCGCTGTTTCGTAAAACTCAAGTGGAAGTCGCTTGGAATCTGAACTATATTGGCTCGATTGCGGGAAATCAATTGCTCGAAATTTATTTTCGTTATTCATTGGCCGCACTTCAATGGTCTAAGGTTTAATTTCAGATAAACAATGTCAATTGAATCAAAATAATTCTGACTTACATTGCGATTTAGCTTGAAATATACGAAAAGGTTTGAAGTCACCTATAAAATTGCAATAATTTTTTTGGTGGTTGAAATTGGATTCGATAATTACATTAAATATTTAGAAGTCCATCAATTCCTTTAAAGGGATTTCCAACCCTTTAGCAAGCTCAAACAAAGAGGCAAACGTCATGTTTATTTCACCTTTCTCATATCTCTTAATATCGCTGTGCTCTAAATCGCATTTGGCTGCTAATTTTCTGAAAGATAGGTTTTTGCTTTTTCGGAGCGTTTGAAGATGATGGCCGAATTTAATAAGATAATCTTTGGAGGTTTCACTTGCCATCACAGTATTTACAACTGGGGGAAAATTGGCTGTTTTCTATAAAAATAGTGTTGTGTTTTAACACAACACTATTTAGCTTTGTAAACGCCTCATTCAACCAGGCAAAGCTTTTATAAGTAGCGTTTAGTCGTTAAAGTAGTGTTCACAAATCATCTACGTCAATTGAATAAGAAGAGACATGTAATTTTTGCTTTGGCCTTAGTGCTTTTATGGTGCCTGGTCTATTTAGCTTATGAGCTTAAAATCTTCAACGGGTTATAAGTTTTACTAATATGTTTTTTCTTGAAGTTCTGGCCTTCTTTCCGTTGCTTTGTGATTAAACCCCTTTGTCATGGTAAAACATAAAACCAAACTCACAATGGTGGGCATTTGCTTTTTTATAGTTTCGATCTCAACCGCTCAGGTTCCCATAAGACTGGTAGCCGGACAATTGATTATCAATGACGGGTCCTTTGTTCCCAGGGCCGACAAATATCTATCGTTAACTGACACATTAGATAAAAGTATAAAAATCAATCCCTCTGATACAACCAGTCTGCTTTCTCGGGCTTTGTTATATGTACAGTTTAACAACCTTAGATCGGAACCAAATGCGTCCTCGGTCGTGGCTTTAAAGAATTTGACCATTGCAAAAAACATGGTGGAAAAAGCAATCAATCTTAAAATGATTGATTTTAATTTAAAAGTATTGCGTGCCCAGGTTTACAAAGAGTTATGTTACCGATTTTCCGGCGATGAATCCTGGAAATTTAATGCAAAGCAGATTGCTGAACGGAAAGCTCAATTTAACGCCTATAAGATGATGGCAAATAAATACTATGATGATCTCGCTTTATTGGATAAAGATAACGCATACGATTACCAGAAGCTTAAGGTAAATGTAAATTACCCTATACAATAGTCACGCGGTGTCAGTTAGATTTCGAAGTCTAATAATTCTTTAGGTTCAACGCCAAGTCCTTTGGCAAGTTCGAAAATGGTCGAGAGTTGAATATTAACTTTACCGTTTTCAATTTTTGAAATATTACTTTCATCCAAATCGCACCTTCGATCAACCTCGAGAAGGCTAAATCCTTTGGCCTCTCGGATTTTTTTTATATGTAAGCCAAAATTATTTTTAAGAATCGAGTAATCTTTCAAAGACTGAAATTTTATTTTTTCTAAATAGAGAAGTTTTTTTTCACTATTTCACGGTATAATTCTACCGTGAATAATTTTTTTTTATTATATTTGATTTATGATTTAGAATTGATTTACGTTATTTTGCGACTCTTCAGATAATATAAGAAGCATTCGCACTTAAAATCTCGCCTTAGAAAACTGGTAATTTTAAAAGGGAACGAGAAGATGGGTGAAATGCTCACGCTATAGGCGTGGGCTCACTTGTCCGTTCCCGGGTTCTTACCAGTACCTCTAAGGCGGCTAAGCTGAGTTCCACGCCTTATTTTTCTTCGTGATGCCGGCTTACATAAATTTCTTGAAAATGGAAGTGGCAGTGATAAAAAATAATCTTACATCAAATTCATCCTTTCAAAGGATGGTTACATCTTTTTTTAAAAACAATACACCTGATTCTGCAAAGGTCCTTTTCTTCAAATTATTTCAATGCTGGACTACAAAAGATTGCACCATAAAATCTGAAGTTTCAGACAAAGAAGTAGCCCTGTTCTTCGATCAGTTAAGCGACCTGGTGGCCGCGGCTTACATAGTACACCAGGCGAACGGGGTTTCACAAAGCCAGCAGGGAGAGAATGGTCATGAATAGCTATCCTGTCCATTCCTGGCTGCTTCTTATTTCTCCCCCTGAATAACACGCTCCTAAAGATTTCAAGGAGTTTAATCCAATTTTTGACATTTAACAACAACTAAAATGAAGCTAAAAATATGCTTACTGGGATTACTATGCCTTTTTTTTGAGGCTAAAGCCCAAACAAAACCAACCACTAAATTTCTGGAGGTCGGCGATAAAATGCCGAATGTACAGATCACAAACATTATGAACTGGAAATCAAAAACTGCAAAAATTTCAGACTTCAAAGGCAAGATCATCATTCTTGATTTCTGGAATTCTTTCTGTGGCGGATGTATAGCCGGTTTTCCTAAACTGGATTCACTTCAGCGCCAATTCAAGGGGAAACTTCAGGTATTTCTTGTCAATCCCGAAAATGACCATGAAACCGAGAGAAGTATGAAGATAGTGATCGACCGCATGAATTCATGGTCTGCCCGGTCGTTTACACTTCCGATAGTTTATCGGGATAAAGCGCTTTCGGAAAACTTCAGTTTTTATGGCGTACCCTATGCTGTATGGATTGGTCCGGATGGAACTATCGTTGCCATCCCCGATAAAAGCGAACTCACCGCAGAAAATATAGCAAAGGTTCTTGCGGGCGAGAAAGTTACCCTTAAACACCGGATCGAAAGAACTCGGACAATCCAAAGAAAGGTGACATTATGAAAAACAGATTTTTTCTTTTATGCTTAGCGTTATTTACGTTTAATCTGTCTGAGGCCTTCTCGCAAGATTTTGTAAAGATTTACGGTGAAGTAAAATCTGAAACAAATGAGCCAATTGAGGGCGCGACTATAACTGCAAAACACCAGTATCCTCGTCCAACTACCGATAAAAACGGCAGGTTTGAAATGACCATAATGGGGATAGATACGATAACTGTAACTCATATGGGGTTCAAACCGGCAATTAAAATAATTGATTCTAAGCTTTCGGCTCTGCTTCGTATAACGATGGAGCCGCTGGTAAATGAATTAAAGGAAGTTGTCGTAAGTACGGGCTATCAGGATATTCCCAAAGAAAGAGCTACAGGCTCATTTTATAAGCTGGATAATCAATTGCTTAATCAAAGAACAGGAACTGACATTATCAGCAGACTGGACGGCATCACGAGCAGTTTACAGATTGACCGTCGGGATCCTAATCAGCAGACTATCCAGATCCGTGGATTAAGCACACTCAATTATGATGCGTCTTCTCCCCTGATTGTCCTTGATAATTTCCCGTATTCAGGTAACATTAATAACATTAATCCCAATGACATTGAAAGCATTACTGTTTTGAAGGATGCGGCTGCATCATCAATTTGGGGCGCACGTGCAGGAAACGGTGTAATTGTCATCAATACAAAAAAGGCGAAAGCAAACCAGCGCCTTAACGTGGCTTTCAATTCCAATCTCACCCTGAAATCCAGGCCAAATCTTTTTTCGGGGAGTCAGATACCAGTCAGCAGTTATATTGATCTGGAGAAAAACCTGTTCAGTCAGGGTTATTACAACAACCTGTTTTCAGATCCCTCCTTCCCTGCCGTTTCACAGGTCGTTGCACTGCTTAACCAGACAAGGAATGGTGAAATCACAAGCGCTCAGGCTGATCAGCAAATAAATCAGCTGCGCACACAGGATGTAAGGAATGATTTTCAAAAGTACCTTTACCGGAATGTGTTGAACCAGCAGTACTATCTAAATCTCAACGGGTCAGGCAGCAGCGTTCGTTATCTTGTGTCGGCAGGCTATGATAAAGACGAGGATAACCTTCGCGGGAACAATAAAAACCGCCTGACCATCCGGTCCAATAATCAGATTGATCTCTCAAAGAAATGGCTGTTAAACACAGACGTTATCCTGACCCGGACAAACACAACGACTAATAGTCCGGGCGGTTACGGGTCATACAGGTACAACAACACAACTATGTCTCCTTATACCAGGCTCGTCAACAGTGATGGCTCGCCTGCAGCAGTTGACTTGTATTACAGCAGGGCCTTTACTGACACGGCAGGTAACGGACGTCTTTTAGACTGGAAATACAGGCCGCTGCAGGAACTGGCCAATAATGATAACCGATCTGCGATGACTGATATCTTGCTGAACGTGGGATCTTCATACAAGGTCTTAAACTGGCTGAAAGCGGACTTCAAGTATCAATTTGAACAATCGTGGTCATCAGCAAATAACCTTCAGAATCTGAATTCTTACTCAACCAGAGACTACATCAATACATTTACCCAACTGTCAGATAACAGTACTACTTATGCCGTTCCTAAAAACAGTATTCTGAACACTTATGATCAGGTTAATAAACAACAGGCCGTCCGTGGACAACTCACTTTCGATCAGTCCTGGGGTGATAAACATCAGATCTCCGCGATAGCGGGCTCCGAAATAAGGGAAACCCGCAGCAATTCAGCTACACAGGTTATTTATGGTTACGATCCGAACACGCTCACTACAATCGGTGTGGATTATGCCAATCAATATCCGACTTATGATGGTATATTCGGTGATAGTTATATCAACAACGGCACCAAGTACACGAGCTACCTGAACAGGTTTGTTTCAGTCTTTGCCAATGCTGCGTACACGTTTGATAATAAATATACGGTATCAGGCTCCGCCAGACGGGACGCCTCTAATTTATTTGGTGTACAAACCAATCAAAAGTGGGTGCCGCTCTGGTCTGCAGGCGCGTTATGGAAAATTGACCGCGAAAAGTTCTATAATGTTTCCTGGCTGCCTCAACTAAGCCTGAGAATAACCTACGGTGTCAGCGGCAACCTGTCCCCTAACGAATCAGCCTTAACGAAAATTCAATACTATACCGCCGCTACTTCGCCGATACGGGTTCCGTTCACAGGAATTGCCGCACCGCCTAATCCGCATCTTCGGTGGGAACAGGTAAAAACCTTCAACGCTGGTATCGATTTCAGCCTGTTTAATAACCGGCTCAGCGGCTCTGTCGAGTATTTCACCAAGAATTCCGTGGATCTGATAAACAGTGTCTTACTGGATGCTACTGTCGGTTTCACAAGTGCAAACCAAAACTCCGCAACGATATTTTCGAAAGGCGCTGATGTAGTTTTAAATTCTGTCAATCTGAACGGATCATTGAAATGGAAGTCAACTTTGTTGTTTAGTTATATCAACTTTAAAACGATAAAAAACCTGAACCCGCCAACCACGGCAGGATTAGTCAGCGATGGAAATACCATCTTTCCTGTATTGAATGAAAATCCATACGTTATCGTCAGCTACAAATGGGCCGGGCTTGACCCCAAAACGGGTGACCCGCAAGGTTACCTTAACGGTATCGTCAGCAAAGATTATGCGGCGATAGCACAAAACCCATTTGATCAGCAGGTAAAAAGCGGTTCAGCTCTGCCCCCGATATTCGGAACATTAAGAAACAGTTTCGATTGGAAACGATTTTCACTGGCCTTCAATCTTTCGTACCGGTTCAATTACTATTTCAGACGCCCAACAACTAATTACTCAAGCCTCATAACTTACGGCGCAGGGTATGCAGATTACGACCAGCGATGGCAGAAACCGGGTGATGAAGCACACACCAATGTACCGTCTTTCATTTACCCGGGAAATGATCTCAGAGATCAATTCTATCACTATGCATCTGTCAATGTAGAAAGAGCGGATAATGTTAAATTGGAGGAAGTGTACCTGAGTTACACTATTTATCCGGGTAAACGCTTGTTTGGAATAAAATCGCTACAATTCTACCTGTACGCAAACCAGCTCAACCTGATATTATGGAAAGCAAACCATGCCGGAATTGATCCGGACGTGCTGTATAACTATAAACCGCCGGTATCCCTTTCTGCCGGAATCAAAGCCAATCTTTAAATTTTAAATTATGAAAAATTCATATAACATAAAGCCCGGATTTAGTTCCCGGCTGCTCCTGCTATTGTTTTGGCTCTTGCCGCTATTTTCCCTGAACGCATGCAAAAAATACCTGGATGCGAAACCGGATCAGTCAATCGCCACGCCTTCAACTATAGAAGACCTCGAAGGCATTCTGAATGCGTACGGCACCATAAACGGCCGGTATCCGTCTGCATCAGAAGTAGCCTCAGACGATTTTTACCTGACAGCAACCGATTTCAACAGTCTGATTGATCCGCAGCGTTTTTACTACAGCTGGCAAAAGTCACCAAATTTTGTGGGTGATTATACTTCACCATATCTGGCAATTGAGTACACTAATATCTTACTTGAAGCACTGCCAGAAGTTTCAGGCGGAGATGCAGCCAGACGAAATACCGTTGAGGGTAACGCATTGTTCGTTCGTGCATCATATCACTATGCCCTGGCTCAGTTATATGCGAAAGCCTATAGCAAGGCATCCGCAAACAGTGATCTGGGAATAGCACTCCGGCTGACATCCGATATTGCAGTCAGACCAGTTCGTTCGACTGTATCGGAGACCTACAACACCATTTTAAATGACCTAAGGAGGTCTGTTCCTTTGCTTCCCGCAATTCCTGATGTAAAATACAGATCAAGCAAGGCAGCCGCCTATGGAATGCTTGCACGACTATACCTTTCGATGAGTGATTTCAAAAACGCGGGTTTGTACGCTGATTCCGCGTTAAATCGGTACAACAAGCTGATTGATTATAACACCTTAAGTCCGGCAGCTGCCATACCTTTTAAACAATTCAACGATGAGGTGATTTACGACTCGAGAGCGGGTGGCCCGCAGGCGTTGTCCCAGTCGAAGGCAAAAGTAGATACTGCTCTCTTTACTTCATATGCCCAGCAGGATCTCCGGAAAACAGTATTATTTAAAACAAACGCAGATGGCAGCAGGGCTTTTAAGGGCAATTACACCGGGGTGGCCGGTGCCAGTTTATTTACCGGCATTGCAACAAATGAATTGTATTTCGTCAAGGCAGAGGCGGCGGTAAGAAACGGAGACAGCAACAAAGCTTTAGAGGCTTTAAATACACTGCTTTTCACCAGATGGAAAAAGGGAACATTTATACCCTATACCATTACAGATCCTAAACAATTACTTCAGCTTATTCTAAAGGAAAGAAGGAAGGATTTACTTTTCCGATCACTGCGCTGGACTGATTTAAGACGGCTGAATCTGGACCCTGATTATGCCAAGACCCTGACCAGAAATTTAAATATCGCTACTTATTCGCTGGAACCTAACGGACTTCGCTACGTTTTCCAGATTGATCAGAATGCGGTCAACCTAAGCGGACTGCAGCAAAATCCATAAAAAAGGAAAGGGGCAGCTGCCCCTTTCCTTTTTTATGGCTCCATATCAATTGCACCATCAGCCGGTGAATGATTCTGTTGTGATAACCAGAGGTTAGCCTTCTCCGCATTAAATTCGGAACTCGCCGGGGTTTGCCCAACAGTTTTGGCGGTACTTAACGTTACTCCACAAACATTAGTAACATCTTCACAGGGATTGTCAGTTCGTGCGGTGTAGTTATTGATATTCTGAATATCCGTTTGTGTACGGGTTGCCCCATTATACTTAAAAAAATTACTGGTGCTTTTTTTAGCGGTAAAAGCACTTGACCCGAATGCCATAATAATGGCAACCACTGGTATGATTAATTTGCGCATTTTGTATAATGCTTTATTAAATCAAAAAGCATCAGAAAAACTTTTATAACAGAATTAATTGACTCTTGCCTACTCTGATTGCAGGTTTTCGGCAGCTCCTGTTTCGCTTTCGCAAACTCCCTCGTAAAAGCGCTAATTTGTAAATAAGACTATATGTCACCTGCCTCCTTTCTTGTATAGATCATGATCGAAACAGAGGTCAGCGCCAGAAATGTGATATTGAACCATAAATGAAAATTCCATCCCATATGTTCAATTAAGCCGCCGCAAGCACAGGGAACGTGGTTAAAAAAACGACGCAGGATCAGGCCGGTGTAAATCGTAAAGGCAAAGAACAGAGCTGCCGAAATATAAAGTCCGGGCAGACTGGTCTTTTTAACGATCAGCAATATTCCTGTCAGAATCTCTGCTGGCGGCAATCCATAAATCATCAGTGTTTGAAGCGATCTGCCCAACGGCTGTTTGTGCATCGCTGAGATGAAATACTGAAAATTAAGCAATTTGCTTACGGCTGCGTAAAACCATAAAAGGGCGATTAGGCCCGTGGCGTATTTTAAGAATTTGTCCGACCTCTTTTCCATAATCTGATGTATGGCATAAAGGTATATCCGGCTTAATGACAGAAAATGTCACTCTTTTTTTTTGATGAAATATTTTTTTTGAAGACGGTCGTATTGTATATCATGGCCACGGTCGCGAAGGTGATTCAGCATTCTCTTAACGGTTCGGGTGCTGCAGCTGAAGCGGGTGGCCGCATCATCTATGGTGCGGAACCTGTTCTTTCCGATCAGTTCCAGGATGTAATCAAGCCGCTTCTCATAAGATCTGTAGTCCATAGCACTCGTTCTCAAATTGGTATGAGTGAATTTGGAGGATTGGGAGGTAAAATGCTATAACCTGTACTTATAAATTATTTGCATTTCATGTTTGTTGTGTCACTGTAAGTACCAGTTATAAGACCGGAGGGCTTGATCTCCTGGCATTGATACCAGCCTTCCATATCGCGCTGAATTTTCTGATCGTACGCCAGAATTTCAGGTGATTGATACCGCTTCCGAACTTCGGTTTAGGCATCAGTTCAAATGGCGACATCTCCAGAATTTCAGCTATTTCAAACACGCGCTTAATGGTCATTTCGGTTTCGTTCCGTTCCAGGTTTGAATAGGCGGCCTGCGAAATATCCAGCATGAATGCCATGTACTCCTGACTGTAGTTTTTCATCAGTCTGCGGATCCTTATTTTATCTCCGATGCTGTCCATAATATATTTCGCAATAATATTCCTATAAGCAAAAGTAATAAATTACAAGTTAAGGTTTTAGCTTACGGCACCGCATCTTTTGACCTTTACTTCAACTCCCGATATTGGGAACGGGTTTAATTATTATTATATATGAAAGATCTATGTGATGCAAAAGCAAATGAATTAAGAGGCGGGTCAGCCTGCGGCTACAACATCGTGGTATCCGCCACCGTCGGCGGCCTGTTTGGAGGAGCCGGCGCAGCAGTGGGTGCCATCGCTGCAGCTACCGGCCCGTCCTGCCTGGGATGGTGGTAACTGTTGATCACCGGAGGGCCGGACCTTCCGGTGATGTATTAAAGTAAGTTTGGAAATATGGCCAGCGTAACTATAATGCCGCCCAATGCACTAAAAAAATGCAGCTCATGATCCATCATCTGGTTGGCGTACCTCCACTGATAAACGATAAGCCCGGCAATCACAATTAAGCCCGCAAATATATTTTTTACGCCGCCTGCTATCGGCAGGTAGAATGCGATGAAGTCGGGGCTCAGCATCATAAAACTCAGCATACACCCCAAAATACTGCCCGATGCCCCGGCACTTGAGTAGGCATAACTGTTCCGGTGCCGCCAGGTAACCAAAAGAACTCCTGAAAAGTGGCTCAGCAGGTAAATCAGCAGGAATATAAGGCTGCCATAATTCCGCCTGGCATTTAAAAATCCCTCCAACTGACCGCAAATGAAAAATGCCATTACCTCGTTGATCACCAGGTGCATCGGATCATTGTGCACAAAATCAGAAGTTGCAAGCCTGTAATATTCTTTTCTTTTGATGATACTGTTGGGATGAAGTATCATTTTTAAATAGAAATCACGTTTCCGGAAAGCAGCAATACTGGTCACCATCATAAGCCCCATGATAGCAAGCGTAACCGGTATGTTTGTAAGTGTTCTGATCAGGTCAGGCATAGGATATTAATTTTATTCCGCAATCACTTTTACTTATAATTTATAACTCCCTCTTATTGTAAACGGCACTGTCCGCGCAGAATTTTACTTAAAAATCCACGGACATGAAATTATTGTTTAAACATGGTATCCTAAGCTTCGCATTGCTGCTACTGCTTACCTTTCTGCTGATCTATCTTACTGATCACTATATCCTTACCGTTGAATTTTATGAAAATAACGGTAATCCCCTATCCGGTATTCCCGAACAGGATCTCAGCATTTATCAGGCATTACAAAAGTGGGTATATGTTTCATCGGCTGTTTACCTGCTTATGAAACTCTGTGTGATCACCCTAATCATTCACACCGCCCTTTACTTGCAAAACGAGGAGGTTTCCTTTCGGAACGTTCTGAAAATCACCGTCATTGCGGAATTTGTATTCCTCATCCCCGCCGCAATAAAGATATCCTGCTTCTATTATACGTTTGAACATGCAAGTTTGTTGGACTGGCACAAGTATTATGTTTTCTCAGCCCTGAGCCTGTTCAGCGATGTCCCTGCCGACTGGTTTTATGCCCTGCAATCCTTCAATGTATTTGAGATCGCCTATTGGTTTCTGCTGGCTTTAGGTATTTCGAGAATTTCTCAGCTTAACTATGACCAATCTTTAAGACTGGTCGTCCTCTCCTATGTTCCGGGCTTACTGGTCTGGATCGCCGCTGTCACATTCTTCACTTTAATCATGTTTCCCGCCACGGGCTAAAAAGTGGTTGTTCCTGGTTCTATCTTCCTTTTTAACTAACGCTTATGAAAAATTCACGTGCTATTTACAACACTTTTGTCAGCCAGACCGGTCCTTATGACTGCGGCATTGCATGTCTGGGCATGCTCCTGAACTATGCGGGGCGCTATATTGATGCCGATAAACTGATCCTGGATTATCCGGTTTCCGAAAACGGCTTATCACTTTTGGAACTTCGTAATATCGCCAGAGATCTGCAGTTTGCGTCCCGTTGTGTAACAATGGATCTCACTTTTCTGCGGGCGGCTAAAACGCCATGCATTCTGCATACCATCAATCATACCGGTGCAAATCACTTTGTAGTATGCTTTGGCGCGGAAATGAGAAGCGGCAGTTACAGATACCTGATAGGCGATCCTGCTACACAGATGCGTTTTATTTCGGAAAAGGATTTGGTCGAAATCTGGCCTGGTTTTGCAGCCCTTTACTTTGATCTGGTTAAGTTAAATCTTTGCGGCATAAAGCACCATCCCTGGCTCATCCTATTAAAAATCAAAGCGTTCCGGAAAGCATTGCTGATCAGCATTCCGTTTCTGAGTACATGCTCTACAATTCTCGGGATTGCTCTTTCCTGGATGCTGCAGCGGGGAATTAACGATTCGCTTGCCGATAAAAAGAACAGCATCGTTATCGCTGTCGTTTTATTGCTGCTTTTCATGATGCTTTTTAAGAGCCTGCTCAGTCATGTCAGGCAGCATATCCTGATCATGCTCAACGGCGCGGTCAGAGACCGTTTTACAGGCTCATTTATCAGGAAAGTTCTTTCTGCAGGATTTAATGAGGATACTATTAAAAAAGGGGTTGCTGATATCCAGAAGATACAGAATGCGCTGTCTGCCTTTTTCGCAGTATTGATGTCTGAGGGTTGTATCATTTCGATGACAGTAGCCGCTTTATGGTATTTTGATCCCGCTGTCGGTTTAATCAATACCACTTATTTAGTCCTGATTACTTTACTCGCGTTCAGATCATCGCCGGAATTTGCCTATCAGCAAGCAGCGCTGAGTGAATTATCTGCGTCCGCGGAAAACGCGCTTTTCCGCACGATACGATCCTTTACGGATGTAACAGATCGGGCCGGCACCTTACAGATACATCTGCAAAACCAAATGAACTGCCTGGGACGGGCCAAAGCGCTGGCTTTAGCCATCAGCAGGTCTCATTTATGGTATGAATGGATGGGGACTGTGAACGTGATCGCTGTCTTTATTTTCTGCCTGTACAATATCAGGCATCAAGCTATTTCCTATAACACCCTCATGGCTGAAGTAATTCTCAGCTACTTTGTTTCAGCCCTCATGCCGAAGGTCTGTAATGTATTTTCTGTTATATCTGAAGGCTCCAGGCTTGCCCGGAGATACCTGAACATCTGAATAAACGGCTACTTATTAACCGATCCGCAATACAGGCGCTACTCAGGCCTCATGGGATTGTATTGTTTTAAATTTAATAAAATCATTATGAATCAGCACCTTGAAAAGATAAAATCAGATCTAAATGACAGCTTGTATGAACTGAGCCACTCTGAGCTAGGGCTCAGCAGGCTCATACAGGCCCTCAAAATAACCGATGAGGCCGAAGCAGCTGTAAACAACCTTGGCGAAAATCTGCTGTTTGCCGATGAAAAGGAAGAAGTACACTTCTTTAAGCAATTTAAACCGGAACTGCTTGCCTGTAAACTGGAAGAGGTCATGAAATACCACATTCACAGGAATGTCCCCATCGGTACAAATGAAAGTAAACTCAAATACTACGAGGACGAACTTAAGGCACGTAAAAGCTTTTTTCGGATGAACAATTTTCATTACCAGTACTTCAAATCCGGGCTTTCTGATCTTGACCGGATCTATTTCCTGTCCGATGCAAGACCTCTTTTGGTACCGGTTGCCGACCTTTCGGAATCCGGTACTGAGTTCTCTACGCCGATGACCTTCCTTTTTGCAAAGTTCATCGCATATGAACATATACAATACTATATTCTTGAACAAATCGCCCAGATCACACATCCCGAATTACAGCAGTCAAAAACCAACAACCAGACATTTGAACTCAAATGGACCGGCGATTCCGTAAATATGGTAGAACTGGCTTACGGTATCTGGCTTACCGGACAGCTTAATAATGGAAACGCAAGCCTCAACCAAATTGTCCGGTGGCTGGAAAGCAGCCTCCATGTATCTATTGGTATTATTCAGCGCCGCTTTAATGAAATCGAACGACGAAAACGCTTAAGCTTCACCAAATTCATAGACCAAATGAAAGATGCAATTCTTAAAAAAATCGACCGCGGCAATTCCTGACTGTTTCAACCATTTTTACCCGCTATTATTTATAGTCTTTCTTTTCGCGATTCAGACGCATTCCGGCGTCTGAATACCCGTTGATATGCCCTTCAGCGGCCTGACTAATTCAAAATTTATTTATCGGTAGTACCGAAAAGCTCCTCATTTCCCCGTCACGGATACCCTCACTTTTGATCCCGTTGACGATGACAGACATCAGCAGATCAGCAGATTGAGCAAATCATTCCGGCTTTAAAACCGAACGCTCAGCCTAAGATCCGACTTTCTGAAATCTGCCAGGCATATGCCGAATTAATATTCGCATTGCCCGCATCACCAACAACATTCAATTCTGCCAGGTGCAGAACAAAGGGAAACTTTTAAAGGCTTCCTCACGCTCTTTGACATACGGGGACAAAGCATTATTCCGCGGGGAGCGGAAAATTCTGCGAAGGTGAGATGATATCAATATACCGAAAGCGCATTGGCAGGCGAGAGCCCGGCATGTAGATGCCGACGTGAGTAGTCCCGAAAAATATACCGGCAGAACCGAATTATCCGGGTTCGTTACCCGCTGCCGGTACCATTACCCGGCCTGAAGGCCTGGGGTTCTGAAACATTAATTACAAAAAACATACATTATGACGCAGCTCTTAAATTCAACACAACTAAAGGAACAGGCGTCGATAGTTGAACTGCTGAGCCGGCTTGGCTATGAACCTGTAAAAAAATACGGCAAGGAACATATGTACCGGAGTATGCTGCGGGATGGTGATAACGATCCCTCCTTCAGCGTGGATGACAGAATCGGTGCATGGTACGACCACGGTAACGGCAAAGGCGGAAATATCATCGACTTCGGCATAGCTTATTGGCCCACCCTCAATTTTAATGAGGTGGTCGAGAAAATTCAGACCGCCTGTAATATCTCCCCCATCCGTAAGGAATACCGGGCAAGGCTACCGGTTAAAGCCCGAAATTATGTCATCGAGCAGGTTAAGGCGCTGGGCACACATCCGGCGATCACCGGCTACCTGCAGGGACGCGGCATATTCGATTTAGCTAAAAGTCACCTGAGCGAAGTCTACTATCATGTAAAAAACGAGAAAGGTGAAAAGAAACAGTTTTTCGCTGCCGGATGGAAAAACGAGTCCGGCAGCTGGGAGGTCCGCAACAAGTATTTTAAAGGATGCCTCGGACAAAAGGCGATCAGCTTTATCCATGGCGACCCCAAACGGGCAGCTGTATTCGAAGGTTTTATCAATTACCTCAGCTGGTTAAAAGACAATCCGAAGAGTGATTACAGCATTATTATTCTGAATACACTGTCTTTACTGAATGAAGGTATCAGCAGGGCTAAGCAGTTCACTTTTATTGATCTCTACCTGGATCGTGACAATTCCGGGTTTCAGGCCACAAAGCAATTCACACAATCGCTTCCTTATGCCGCGGATAAATCATCCGCCTACGAGAAATTCAATGACTATAACGACAAGCTTGTCGCCATGCTCAGGCCACCTCCGGCAAACGATCCTTTTGAACGAAACCGCAGGAACTTATCTGTCTGAAGACCAGTTTTAAATACCGGAATCAACTTTGATTCCGTAAAGGCAAGATGTCTTTTTGTCGGACAAAAAGTATCTTGCCCTACGGGGTTCCGGTCAAAACTTCGCAACTCGTTTTTCTTTATGGCCGAATTTAAAAAGCTTAATGGAAGGCCAAAACTGAAAGACGGCAAACGGGTTAAAAAACTGGACACAAGATTTACCCAGGAAGAATACAACATGCTGCTGGCTCTTGAAAAGGAACTGGGCATCAGTAAAACCGAACTGGTGCGCATGCGGGTTTTGAACGATGCTGACAAGGTTGTGCTCAACTCCGCTGACCTGATCAGTACCCTTGACAAGATCGGCGCTGAAATGGGGCGTGCAGGGAATAATATTAATCAGCTGGCTAAACACGCCAATACGATGAAGCTTGCAGGGGCGCTGCCGCTCCAGGTAGCTGTTCAGTTTAATGCGTTGCTGATTGACTATATCTCCATTCAGCGATTACTGGAAACATCCCTCCGTAAAATTATTCAGATGATGGGTAAGTAACCTTTCAGGATATAATGGTATAAAAGTTCTTAGTTATACGGTTACAATATCAGTCGGTTCTGCTGGTACAGAAATATGCCGTTATGTTTCCTTTCTGCCGATACTGCGGTACAGGGATAGCCTGCTCCATCGATATTAAGCTATAATGATGTAATGTTCTGTAGTTATACCGTTACTGCCCATCGGTTCTTTTGATACAGGGATAGGCCGTTATGCGTCCTTACTGCCGATACCGCGGTACAGTAATATCCTGTTCCATTGATATCCGGATATAATGATCTAAAGTTCAGTATTTATTATACAGTTACTGAGTTATACGGTATTGTTGGTATAGCGATATGCTGATATGCCTCCTTTCTTTCGATACTGCGGTACAGTGATATCCTGTTCCATTGATAACCGGCTATACAGATTAGCAGGCCTCCGGCTATTCAATGCTGTCTCGTCAGGTTATACGCTCTTAAAACTCTTAATTATTTGAATGCAAAGTTTAGAACCCTACCTAAATCAGGTAACTCAGGGGGATTGCCTGGAAATCATGCAATATCTTCCCGACCAATCCATTGATTTGATCTTGTGTGACCTGCCCTACGGCACAACTGTTAATGAATGGGATAAGATCATTGATTTTAAGGAGCTGTGGCTTGCATATGAGCGGCTTATTAAGCCTAAAGGTGTGATTGCCTTAACCGGCTCCGCAATTTTCACCGCTAAATTGATCATGAGTAACCTCATCCTGTTTAAATACAAAATCGTCTGGATTAAGTCGCGTTCCACAAATTTTTTAAACGCAAAGAAACAACCTTTAAGAAAGCACGAGGATATCTGCATTTTTTATAAAAACCAACCAGATTACCAGCCTCAAATGATGCCTGGGGAGCCTTATAATAAAGGTTGGCGCAAAGATCAGTCTACGGGTTGTTATGGAAAATACAAGCCCTCCAACGGGCTGAATGTAAAAGGGCATCGCTATCCGTATGATGTTCTATTTATTGAAGAAGATCCTGCAGACGACTGGTTTTATTGTAAAACCGCCGAAAATGAAGATGAGTCACCCGTTCATCCCACACAAAAGCCGGTGGAGTTAGGGCAATATCTCATTAGAACATTTACCAAACCCGGTGATATTGTTTTGGACAACGCCTGTGGCAGCGGCACGTTCCTCGTTGCGGCCATCATTGAAAACCGGTCCTTTATCGGCATTGAAAAAAACGAGGGCTGCTATCACCAGAAACACAAACCCATTGATTTGATACAGGTAGCACGGGATAGAATTAAACGGGAAATGGCGAAACGGGCAGCTGATTTTTAAGCCTGCAACCGGATGGTATCGTAATCACGTTCGGTTATCATTCTATTGTCATGGAAAAATCAAGGGAGTTTGAACTGGAAAGGATCGCGCTTTTCAGTCATGGCGGCGCTATACATGACACCATAGCCTCACTGGAGCGGTACAGGCCGGGCATCGTGTTATCAGGCTGATACCCGAAACTGTTGCTGTATGATCGTTAAAATATTCGACCCCATAGCCACGTTCGGCGGAGTAAGCTACAACACGCGTAAAATTGACCGTAACAAGGGTGAACTGATGAAAACAGCCAACTTCGGCCCTTTACAGGCATTCGGACATCTGAAGCCCCGTGATTATATCAACTATCTGTCGGCGCTTTCAGCCCTCAATAAAAATGTGAAGCTTCCGCAGTTTCATGCGGTCATTTCAGCCAAAGGAAAAATATATGATAAGACCGCCTTAACCCAAATTGCTGAAAGCTGGTTGAAAGAAATGGGTTACGGTGATCAGCCCTATCTGATTGTTTACCATAAAGACACCGGAAACAACCACGTTCATATGGTAAGTACCCGTGTTGACAGGGATGGAAAAAAAATCAGCAGTGCTTTTGAGTATGTAAGGGCACAGAAAAGTATCAGCAGGGTATTGGGATATGACGTGGCTATGCAGTACAGGTTCAGCACAAGGGCGCAGTTCTTTATGATCCTCGAATCCATGAATTACCCAGGGATTGATCCTGATGACGATAAAATCAGGGAACAGATCAGCCGGCATGTGCCAGACAAACAAAGGGCCGCAGCCATTGCAAGCCTGCTCAGACAGCACAAAAATGCTCCGGCGCTGGCTGATCTGATGAAAGAACGGTTCCGCATCGATCTGCTGTTTCATTCCGCTGAAGGCAAGAAGCCATACGGTTACTCCATTATCGACCACGATACCAAACAGGTATTTAAGGGCAGTGAGGTGCTTCCGCTGAAAGATCTGCTGAATACGGCACCTGATGTCTTTCGCACCGGCAGTTCTGCAGAAGAACGGGCGGACGATTTTGTTCCGGAGCCTTCGGTACATATACAATCAATAAGTATTGCGGATGATGTCGACGATCAGCAGATACACGGCATGCGCCGCAAACGGCAGCGGAAGGCCCGCACCAATACCAGATAAAAAACAACACGCTATATGATTATAATAATAGGAAACCAGAAGGGCGGTGCAGGAAAAAGCACCTTCGCCCTGGTGCTGGCTAATTTTCTGACGCAGGAAAAGAATTGCCCGGTTACCGTGATCGACATGGACTACCAGCAGTCTATTGCACAGAAATTCCAGAAAGCCAAAATCTTAGAAAATGCCGAACCGTATGATGTGGTGCCGGCGAATCTTGAAAGTTACCCATATCTCCGTGATCTCCTGTGTAAAAGTGCAAAGGATGTCATCCTGATCGACCTTCCCGGAAAACTGGATGATGATGGTCTGATCCCGGTATTTACATCGGCTGACCTGGTTATCTGCCCTTTCGCTTATGATGAGTTTACTTTTCAGTCAACCGTGCTTTTTACAGTGGTCATGAAAAGGATCAATCCAAAAATCATGATGGTATTTGTTCCGAACAGGATCAAATCCAACGCAAGGTATGAAATCATGGTTGAGGTCAATGAACAGCTCTCGAAGTTCGGGAAGATTACCCCTGTTCTGCCCGACCGCGTGGACTTTCAGCGCGTGAATACTTTTTATACCCCTGTCAGCCTGTCCCCCGTCATCACCCCTGTTCTTGAACAGATATATACCGATCATTTATATGGAAAACATGAAATCACTGGCCGATCAGCTGAGGGAACAGCTGGTTAAACCAGCAGTAAACGAACAAAAAGCTTCTGCTGAAAAACCCTCCAAAAAGTTAAAGCCCAAGGAAAAAGAGGAAGCAGCAATCATCACAGCGATTCTCGCCTACGACACTGCCGGTAACAAAAGCATGGTACATGCACGATTTGACGCAAAAACGGTCAGGACGATGAATCAACTTAAAATGGCCACCGGCATCGATGTAACGCGGCTTGTCTCTTTCGCTGTCAAACACCTCTTCGATACCTGCCCGGAACTAAAAACAACTATTAAACAATTTATTCAAAACACAGAATTATGAACTGGATCAGATTTGCGCTCTGGCTGAGCGCCGTTTATTTTGCCTATTACGGGACGGTTATCTGCTGGGACTTTCTCCGGAGCAGCAAGCTGCCGGAAGATGAAAAATCCCATGAACTGTCATTCGAGGAGCATTCGGAACCCGTCAGGGAAATCCCGGACACAGAACCTCAGATCTACGATTCTTCGGTACTCTCTTCCGGGGGTGTGAGCCTGAAACAATTATTTAACCTCGCCCGGGAAGAGGCTGTAGAATATATCCGTCCCGTAAGCTATTAAATATGAAAACAGTACTCACCTTCTGCGGCTGCATACTTGCATGGAGCGCATCCGCACAACCGGGAATCGAGGAAATGCAGCGGGCACGCAGTGACCTTGCGGCGGACTTTTTTTCGGTGTTCGACCTGTCGCTGGTCATTGCAACTCTCCTGGGTTTGATCGGTGCGGCAAAGATCTACCAAAACTGGCAGATGGGAAAAGACCGGATTGATTCGGACGTAGCGGCATGGTTTTATGCCGCTTTTTTTATGCTCCTCGCTGGCACATTCCTGAGGGCGTTGTTCGGGATCTGAACGCCTTCTGACTGACTTAAAGCTATCACCCTGATAGCTATAAAAGATCCCCGTCTCCATTTCTCAATTAATGTTTTGCCGTTTGCAGCAAAGCTGCCGGCTATCCTATCGGGTTTACTTGTAATGGCGTTGTTCGTGATCTGAACGCTTGTTTATTATACCACGGCTTCCTCTCCGGCTGCCTTTAAAAGATCTCCGCCTTCATTATCATTTCCAGATTTAATGTTTAACAAAACAAAACAATTGTGGGTTTCAGCGATCCTGCTGGCCCTGTCTGTACCGGCCTTTGCCCAGAGCGGCGTTAACGGCCTGAACACTGCTACTTCGACCCTGAAGACCTACGTCGCACCGGTTACCAACATCACGCTCGTAATCGGCGGCATTGTCGGTATCGTTGGTGCGATCCGCGTCTATTCCAAATGGAATAGTGGTGATCAGGATATCAACAAGGAACTTATGGGATGGGGAGGCAGTTGTGTCTTTCTCGTGGTTTCCGCTTTGGTGATCAAAGCCTTTTTCGGCTTGTAAAATGGCCAGGAAGTATGCTGTTTATAAGGGGCTGCAGAAGCCCCTTATTTTCAAAGGTTTCAAAGGAAAATTCATTTACTGGGGTTTAGGTTTCCTGCTGACCGGGCTTGTCCTCGGCGCATTGACCATGTCCCTGATCAATATGTGGCTGGGCGCATTGGTGCTCATCGGCTGCATTGTCGGCGGCCTGCTGTTCACAGCCGGAAAGCAGAAGGGCGGTCTCCACGCCAAAAGCCGCAGTACCGGCATTAATATCATTAATCACTATGGCCGTAAAAACTCTGTTTAACATTCCCTATGCGGGCGTGGACAAAAGCGGTGAATACGATCTGCTCATCGGGAAAAACGGTGAATGTTCTGTTATCATCCGCATTGAAAACCCTGTCGTCCGCTACTCCGCATATCCCGCAGGCTACGACGAATTTCACCACCTCCTGCTCAATATCGTCAAAGTTCTGGGCGACGGATATATTATCCAGAAACAGGACATCATCAGCCGTTCCGCCTGGCGGGGGAAACCCGCAGGTGAATACCTGCAGCAGAAATACAACGCGCATTTCACAGGCAGGGAATGCCTTCAGGTCGCCACCTGGTTTACCATCACGCGACAGGTAAAAAAAGGTACTTTTTTCGTTTATGACGCTAAAGCGCTCCGCGATTTCCGGCAGGCAGTCGGTAAGATACTCGAAATTCTTCCGTCGCCCGACGTATTGAAAGAAAGCAGCATCAACCGGCTGGTCCTGCAGATGCTCAGCATGAACTTCCGAACCGGGCATATCAGTCTGAATAACCTGTCGCCGACAGATACCGGGATCAGTGCCGGGGATAAAACCATGCGCTGTATCAGCCTCGTTAATATTGACAGCATCGATCTGCCGCCTGAAGTAAGTACGCATATTGAGCTGAACGATAAGGAAAGCATCCGCGGTTTTCCGGTGGATTTCCTCTCCTTTCTTTTTAAGGTGCCTGCCTGCGATGTTATTATTTATAACCAGGTCATAGAGATTCCCAACCAGTCCGTGACGTTACGCAAGCTGGAGCAGAAAAAGAAAAGGCATTCCGGTATTCCCGACCCGGCCAATCAGCTGTGCGTGGAGGACATAGATCAGCTTTTAAACGACGTAGCCAGGGAGAACCAGCTGCTGGTCAACTGCCATTTCAATATCCTGGTGGCAGCTCCGGACAGCACCATACAAAAAGCGGCTAACTACATTGAAAGCTCCCTGTTTCAGCTGGGTATCATTCCAAGCAAAAACGCCTATAACCAGCTTGAACTATTCCGGAGCGTTCTGCCGGGAAATACGGTTGAACTCAAACCTTACGACTGGTTCCTGACCACCTGCGACGCGGCAGGCTGCTTCTTTTTCAAAGAATCGCTGCCTAAAGATGAACCTTCTGATTTCCTGATCAGGTTTACAGACCGGCAGGGAATACCGGTCGGAATGGACCCGGCGGATCTCCCGATGCGAACCGGCAGGATCAATAACCGCAATAAGTTTGTGCTCGGGCCGAGTGGTTCCGGCAAGAGTTTTTTCATGAACGCCCTCATTGAGCAATACATGCTCTTCAACATGGATATGGTGATTGTGGATACTGGTCACTCCTACTCCGGGCTCTGCTCCTATTACAACGGCAAATACATTACCTACTCGGACAAATCACCGATCACGATGAACCCCTTCCGTATCACGGAAGAAGAATACAACATCGAAAAAAAGGACTTTTTATGTACACTAATTGGTGTTGCCTGGAAAGGAGCCGAAGGATCTTTCAGCCCGGTAGAAAGGGATGTGATAGCCAATGTGATCTCCGCTTATTACAGCAGGTTCTTTGCTGAAAACGGTGAGTTAAACTTTAACACCTTTTATGAATTCGCCCTGAAAAAAATCCCGGAGATCAAAACCGAGGAAAAGATCGTGTTCGATTTCGACGAGTTCCGGTATGTCCTTAAAAAATTCTATAAAGGTGGTGAATTTGCACCCATCCTGAATAAGGAGGCTGATAAATCCCTGTTTACTGAACGCTTTATTGTATTTGAAATTGACTCGATCAAGGAGAATAAGACTTTGTTCCCCATAGTCACGCTCATCATTATGGATGTCTTCATCCAAAAGATGCGGTACCGGTCAGACAGGCGCAAAGCATTGGTGGTCGAAGAAGCATGGAAAGCAATAGCGAGTCCGCTCATGGCGGGTTATCTGTTGTATCTCTACAAAACAGTCAGAAAGTTCTGGGGAGAGGCCATTGTTGTTACGCAGGAGCTGGGAGACATTATCGGTAATGCGGTTGTCAAAGACAGTATCATTAACAATTCAGACACGATATGCCTCCTGGATCAAACGAAGTTCAAAGATAATTATAACGAAATCGCTGCACTGTTATCGATCAATGAAACCGAGCGCCGGAAGATCTTTACCATAAATCAGCTTGACAATACCGAAGGGCGCGGGCGGTTTAAAGAAGTTTATATCCGCAGGGGCGCTGCAGGTGAAGTGTACGGCGTAGAAGTATCGTTGGAGCAATATCTTACCTACACAACCGAAAAGCCGGAAAAATCTGCCGTTGAACGATACACCGGAAAGTACGGCTCTTATCGGGAAGGCCTGGACGCATTTGTTGCTGATTTCAACCAGAGCGGGTTGTCCCTGCCCCATTTTATCCGAAACGTTAACGAAAACAAATCTTTATGAAAAACCTACTCATCTTACTGCTGTGCCTCACCGTTATACGCTGCGCGGCACAGGAAATTGTCGTCGATCCGGCTACAACCGCTGCAATTGCCGTGAACGCAGGGATCATCAACAGCCAGCTCAATACCACTAACGACAGGCTCAACCTGATCCAGAAAGGTCAGCTTGCCGTCAGCGGGCAGCTGGTTATCGTCAATAACCTGCAAAACAAGATCTACAACGGCCTGAGCCAGGTTGCATCCGTAATTAGTAACCTCACGACCATCCGGGAAATAGCGGATTGCGGGAGCGATATCGTAAAAGATGTCGAGAGCTCCATCCAGCTTGCCCGCTCAAACCCGGTTTTATTGCTGTTTGCAGAACAGGGCGCCCGGGATTTTCAAACAAGGGCGGTTACGCTTGCAGCAGATGTAAGTGCATTCGTACTCAAGGGAGGCAATAATAACCTGATGGATTCCGGCGAGCGCGGCAAGCTGCTGAACCATATCGCCCAGGAAATGCGCATACTTCGCGGGATCGCCTATGGAATGAGCCGCTCTATGTACTGGGCGCGGATGAACGGAATCTTTCATTCACTTAATCCTTGGGCAGAATGGCAGAATAACGATGTCCGGATTGCCAATGATGTGTTAACCAATGCCAAATACCTGAAGCAATGAAGAAGATGATGTTAACATTGGGGTTCGCATGTATAACGGGGTTTACATTCGCCCAGCAGAACACACTGGATATTGTCGGCATACATCAGCTTGTGGATGAATCTATTTCTGAAAATAAGCTCCAGGTAAAAGCCCGGAACCGGCAGGCGCTTACCTCAGCAAACGAAGAGGCTAACCTGACCCTGCTTTCGAAACTGAAAGCAACATACCGAACGCTTCAGCAGCGATACAACACACTGGGCACGGCGATCAATATCGCCGATATCGGCATTTATGCCTCACCAATGGTAAGCCGGATCATCAGCAACCAGGAACAGATTATTCAGCTTGTTCAGAAAAACCCGGCCCTGGTCGCAATCGGATACCAGTCAGCCCTGCAGTTCGCCGATAAGGCCAGGAGACTGATCAGCTATGTGGCCGGACTAAGCCTTTCCATCGGTGACGTTAACCAGATGAAAGCTTCCGATAGAAAACTGCTTTTCGATTATGTGATATCCGAACTGAGCAGTATTCAGGATCTGTCCGGGAACATGCTGAGCATGATACAATATTCCAGCCTCTCCGCTTTGCTCAGAGCAGCCAATCCCTTTCAGAATTTCATCAATGCCGATAAGGGTATTGCCGGTGACATTATTCAAAACGCCAAATACTTTAAAAAATGAAAAAACACCTTTTCTTATCCTGTTGTATTTGTTTTTCAGCCAGGATCATGGCGCAGCAGTATGTCATCGATTACCAGCACCTCATCGCAGTAACCGAAAATGGTGCAGTCCGCAGTTCGGCGGAATCTGCCCACTCGGAGTATCTGGGCAAAATCAATAACAACATCAATGACCTCAATACAAACGTTGGTTCTGTCGTGCTGGCACAAACGATGATCTATCAGGCGCTGTCCAATGTGAATTCCGCACTTAAAAACGGGCTCGAAGTGAAGAACATGGCCGTGATTATCGCCGACATGACCGGCTACATCAACCAGGCGCTTGCCATGGCAAGGGCTGACCCCTACCTGCTGGTCTTCGCCAATAACATATCCGGAGAAATGAAAACCAGGGCACTCGCCCTCGTGAGTGATGTTTCCGGCTATGTATTGAAAGAGGGTAAAAATGTGCTTGCCGATTATAACTCCCGCGATGAACTGCTCCGCAAAGTAACCCAGCAGCTGCAGATCCTTGACGGTCTGGCATATGGGGCATGGAAAGCCATGTACTGGGCAAAAGAACGTGGCGTGATCGCTTCACTAAACCCCTTTGCCGGTTACATCAGCAGGGACAAGGTATTTGTGGTACAGATCATACAGAATGCAAAATATCTCAGACAATAAACCAAACATTTTAAAATCATGAAAAAAACAATTATGCTCTTTATTACGGGCCTGGTCTGCGCTGCCCATTGTTTCGCGCAAACGGTCGTATCCGACAAAAGCATCCGCTATCAGCAGGAGCGCATGGTGTTCAAACAATGGGATCAGAAAAAATTTACGCCAACATCCGGATTTTTAGGTTTAAACCCTTACTACTGGCTGACCTGGGGATTCTTTTATCCCAATTATCATAAAACCGACCTCCGGCCATTAAGTGCCAACGGTCCGCAAACCCAGCGCCTCGGTATGGTAGCAGCCATGAACAGCACGGATAACAAATATAAGCTTCAGTCCGATACTGTTCGGAATACAGCACTTTCAGAGATTGCCGGGCAATCCGGTCTTATTACCGGCGCTGATCCGTTATGGATGCTTTATTACAGTAATGAATTCAAACCCGTGCTCAATAATTCAATGGCAGGTATTCTTTCCGGTTTAACACCCCAGGTCAGTACCCGGTTGGTTTCAGAAGGTTTATACAGCTGGTATAAAAATGAACTTGACCGGCTGAAAGAAAGAATTGAGGGGGCGCATTCCGCTGATATGGAGCGCGGTGCACGGATCATGGCCTATTACAGGCTGCTGAATGAATACCGCAGGCTGGCCGGTGTTTGGGCGATCCGGACTTCATCGGCACAAACGACCATCGACATGGAAGCCAGGCAGCAGCAACTGCAGGGCAACCGGGTGGCGGTAAGTGACTGGACCCCGCAGACCGATACAGAGATCGCCAGAAAAGTACTTCAGCACCTGCAATGATGAAAAGGCTAATACTCATCATACTGCTGCTGTCATCGGGTATGACAGTGGTGCTGGCCCAGCCGGCCGGTAATATCAGCAACAGCAAAACGCTCGAATACCTGCAGGGTGACGGCGTTTATGAAACCGGCGTAATGGCATTTCTTAAAGGCCTGAAAGACTCCGTCTGGACACACTTCGATCTTTTTATCAGCGATGCGAAAGCACTTGCCGCCATCTTCATGATCATCTACTTTGCCATCAAATCCTACGAAATGATGGTGGGTGACAAAAGGATGGAGATTATGCCGCTGCTGCGTCCCTTCGGACTGGCGATGATCATTTTATGGTGGGGTACCTTCGTTAAAGTCATTGCCTTTCCGACAGATCTGGTCGCCAACCAGACCGAGCGGATGTTTGAAAGCGAACAAACCATCGTTAACAATCTTCGTCTTAACCGGGCAAACCTGATGCTTGCCGTTGCCAATTCCCTTTATACTTTCCAGGCACAGACCGAGGTTGCGGAAAAAGAAAGCGATACCTGGTACGGGCAGGCATGGGATTCCGTCACCAGTACGGTGAAGCAGGGCATCAGTACCGTAGTCTCACCCCTGATCGAACTGAAGAACAGGCTGGAGGTCGGCATGCAGCTCCTCTTTACACAGCTGCTGGAGCTGCTGGGGATATGGATATTACGGCTGGCCGTGTATATCATATTTATGCTGCAGATTATCTACTCCACCATACTGATTATCCTCGGCCCCTTTGCCGTTTCAGTGAGTATATTGCCGGCATTCCGTGACAGTTTCAGCACCTGGATAGCGCGTTTCGTATCTGTCAACCTTTATTCAGGTATTGCCTATCTGATCATGTACATCGTGGGCCTGATGCAGGAATATGCCCTCACCTCAGAGATCAGCAAATATCAGGAGCTTGTCGGACAGGACGGATTAAGCGCCAATCTTGAAAAGATGGCCTGGTTTGCAGGCAATGGTATACTATCCTTCGGCACTGTGATCATCGTATTTCTGATCGGCGCGATCTGCATGTTTACCGTTCCGAGCATTTCCACCTGGATCATTTCCACTTCCGGCATCAGTTCAGCCGCTTCCACCTTTGGCCGCAGTGCCGGAACGGTCATGAGCGTGGCCCGGAAAGCCTCCGGAAGTTTCTTCTGATCTTCTTTATGCTATTAACCTGATAAAGGCTGCCCCTCCCGGCAGCCTTTTCTTTTAAATCCCAGCTTATGATTATCAAAAATATTGAAGCCAAGATCCGGCTTGCCGTTTTTATATCTGCGGGAAGCCTGCTGACAGCGATCATCATTGTCGGCATGAATTGCTTTTACGCCTATAAGATGGTAGCCAATGCCCAGAAAAGTATTTATATACTGGATAAGAGCGTACCTATACTGGCCAGGCAGACCGACATGCAGCTGAACAGGCCCGCCGAGTACCGCGCTCATGTTGACCTCTTTCATTCCCTCTTCTTTTCCCTCACACCGGATGATAACTACATGGAATACCAAATGAAAAAAGCGATGTACCTCATCGATGAATCGGGTATGCAGCAGTATAACGACCTGAAGGAAAAAGGGTTCTTCAACTCTATCCTGTCATCAAGTTCGGTGCTCACCCTCGAAACGGATTCCGTAGCTATTGACATGCCGAAACACTATTTCCGGTACTACGGCAGGCTGAAAATCGACCGGAGAAGTTCAACAGTTGTCCGCTCCCTGATCACCGAGGGATACCTGAAAGATATACCGCGCAGTGATAATAACCCCCACGGTGTGCTCATCACCGGATGGAAAACCCTTGAAAATAAAGACCTCGAAGATGTGGAGAAAAATACATTCTAACCGCGATCCAAGGGATACGCTGTACAGTGAACTGCAAAAGGAATTCAAACCTTGGTTCACCAAAGCCCGGCGCTGTTTTTCAGCTGCCTTGTCGGATTACCCGCGATTCTTTTTTTCCGGGATGGTCATTCTCCTGCTCGTTTCCATGGTGCTGTCCTTTACAGTTTTCAGGAACCCTGAAAAAACGGCTGCTGTGCCGGAAAAAAAACAACCGAACGTGGTTGAAGACGGGTTCAGCCGGATCATGCAGGCTGCCGGACAGCTGAAGGAAACGCTGAAACTGAAGAACACCATTGACAGTCTTGCCGCCAGGAAAAACCTCTCACGGGCGGACAGCCTGATGCTCGACAGCGCGCTCAGCCGCCTGCAGCACATTCATCAACCTTCTAAATAATTCGTTATGAAAATCAATTTCAAGCAGCCCAAATATGTACTACCTCTACTCGCTTTGCCATTTCTCTGCCTTTTCTTTTATGTCTGGCAAAGCACATTTGACAAGCCGAAAACGGAAGTAAAACAGCAGGCCGGTCTTAACGGCAATGTCGGCAATGTTTCTGCTGATGTGCGCAAAAAAGCGCTGGCAGATAAGCTCGATGCGTACCGGAATACCTATAAGGAAGCCGACGGATATTCCGCGGTTAATGTAATTCCAAAGGAGGTCTCCGGCAATCCGGGTTTCAAAGACAATTATACCGGCAGGGAGAGGCAGATGCTGGATTCCATTGACCGTGCAATGAAAGCGAAATATAATGCGCCCCAGTCGGTCAGCAGGGACAAAGCGCTTGCCGGTACGCTGAATACGATGCCGCGCCGCAGGATATTGGAACCCGATCTGCCTTCCCCAAAGGAAAAAGACCCGATGGAGGTCTTCAAACAGCAGATGGCTTACATGGACAGCGTAGGCAAAATGAACGACCCGGCTTATAAAGCGGAGAAACTGAAGCAGCAGGCCGCTGAAAAGGCCGCACAGCAAAAGTCACTTGAAAAACGGCTGACCGTAACCAGGGCGGATACATCACCGGCTGATTTCAATACGGTAAAGCCTGCCGAAGAAGACCGGTTTATATCGGCCGTCATTGATGAAAATGTAACTGGCTATGCCGGATCACGCCTGAGGCTGAAACTGCTGGAAGATATTAAAGCCGGGGGAAACCTGATCAGGAAAGGCACCTACTTGTTTGCACAGATCAGCGGATTTTCCGAACAACGGGTGACCCTGGGTATAACGACCATTTTATCAGACGGAAAAATACTACCGGTAAAGCTGGAGATCTATGACCTGGACGGTATGCCGGGGCTGTATGTCCCTTCGTCCGCGTTCCGGGAATTCACCAAAGACCTCGGCAGCAGTTCCGTTCAGGGTGTCACCATTGACGGCAACTCCACAGGCAGCCAGTTTATCATGAGCTCGGTAGACAAACTGTTTCAATCCACATCATCGGCAATCGCCGGCCTGATCCGCAAGAACAAGGCGAAGATGAAGTATAACTCCTATATCTACCTGATCGATACCGATGCCCTGCAGAACACGCAGAAATCTTATTAATCCGCGCATCCGGCAAGATGCCGGTATGCCCCAGACAAATTTATCAAACCCAAAAACCATGAAAAAGCTATTATTCTGTTTCGCTGTCCTTTTGTCAAATGCTTTATATGCACAGCACCAGGTCCCGGATATTTTGCTTCCGAAAAACCTCTCGATCCACTTTATTTCACCGGAACCGATACAATACGTGGATATATCTTCCAAAGGCCTGGCCGGCGACCTGCCCCTGAAAAATGTGCTGCGCATCCGGCTGAAAGATTCTGTATCCGGATTTACGGAAGCCCTCATTACCATAGCCGGTGAAAAATTTATCGCACAGTACCACCTGGTTCCAGGATCTGCGGATGCTGCCACGGAAATTAATATTGAACCGGAAGATACCCGTCCGCTGGATATTTCCGGGATCGGGTTTTCACAAAACCAGCTGAAAGGCATGGCACTCAGCCTCATCGCACAGCGGCCGGAAAAGAACATGGAAAAGGTGAGCGCATTCGGCCTGACGGCCAGGCTGAATCACGTTTATACTGCCGGGGATTATATATTTCTGGATATCAGCTATAGGAACAAAACAAGACTGAAATATACTATCGAAGATTTCCGCTTCCGAATCGATGACAAAAAGGTAAACAAGGCTTCCAATGTACAATCCTTTGAACTGAAACCTGAGTTTGTCCTGTTCGCCACCCCGGCATTTGAAAGGAACTACCGGAACATCTTTGTCTTCAAAAAAATGAGTTTTCCGGGAAACAAGGTACTGCTGGCAGAACTCAGCGAAAAGCAAATTTCAGGGCGCATCCTGACCCTGAAGATCTCTTACCAGGATATTCTGAACGCGGATATCCTACCCAACTGACTTTTATGACAAACCTGATAGCCTATGATTATGTAAGGCTGGTTCTGGAGGAAGAATTCCTCTCAGCTTACCTGCGCTTTATCAACCACGGCATACTGCATTATGAGCTGACCAATATCCAGGAGATCTGTGCGCCCCTGCTGACAGGGCTTGATGAAGACGACAGGTTTCTCAGGTATGAGGTAATCGGAACCATCGCAAATTATTTACAGGAGGAATAACAATGGCATTTAACAGCAGCAGAAAACTGGCTGATAATATGTCAGCGATCAATATTGCCCTGAATTACATCGGGCAGGCTTTATCACCGGAAGAAATTAAAACGCTCCGCAGTTACGCAGGGGTCGGAGGTATTAAAGCCGTTCATTTCCCTCCCGGCACCGAAGAAGAGTGGCGGAAATACGATATATCGCAGGCTGACCTGAAAATGCACCCTGAAGTCATGCAGCTGCATGAACTCCTGCGGAGCAAACTTGCAGAGAAAGATTATAAGCGCACCGCCGCTGCCATGATCAACAGCGTGGCAACCGCATTTTATACGCCCCCCTTTATTCCGGAAGCGATCTATACCGCATTGAAAGAAAGCGCTGTTTATCCCCGCAGGCTTTATGAACCCAGCGCCGGGGCCGGGGTCTTTATTATAGAGGCGCTTCGGGCCTTTCCTGATCTGGAAGCAGTCAATGCCGTGGAAAAAGACCTGCTCACCGGGAGGATATTGTCGGTCCTGAGCCAGGCAGTCAGCCAAAAGATCAATGTGCAGGTAAAAGGCCTGGAAGAAACTGCGCCGAACGAAAAAGGCATGTCGGACCTGATCATCAGTAATATTCCTTTCGGCAACTTTTCCGTACATGACCCGGCTTTTAACAGCAGCGGAATTTCTTCCCGTATTCATAACTACTTTTTTGCAAAAGGACTGGATAAACTGGCCGATGGCGGAATACTGGCCTACCTGGTTACAGACGGCTTTTTAAACGCGCCTTCAAACGATGCCGCCCGAAAATACCTGCTGACTTCCGCTGACCTGATCAGTGTTTCTGTTCTTCCGGCAAACCTCATGAAGGAAAATGCCAATGTCGAAGTCAGTACCCACCTCGTAATCGTACAGAAAAACGATGTTAAGGAATCACTTACCGAAGCGGAGGTGCAGCTGATCGAAACCGTTGAGCAGACCAGTAGTAAAGGAAAGTATCATCTGAATGCTTATCTGGCCGCTCACCCTGAACTGATGCTGGGTGATGAGGTCATCGAAGACACCAATGCCTACGGGAAGGCCAACATCATGGTCTGGCAAAATGGTGATTTAACGGATATTACAGCGGGACTGCAGCTGCAGATCAGTAAAGGACTGAACATGTCCTTTGATTATGCGAAATGGCAGGCCATCAGCTTTAACAGGAATGAGTCAGCCGGACGGAAATTTACGTTTCTGCCGGTTCCTGAAGTCGTGGAGGGTAATGCCCTCGGCCAGCTGGGTTTATTTGATGCCGTGCCCGTTGAAAACAACAATAAGGCGCAATCCTACCTTAGGGACACTGATAAATTTAGCGTAGATGAAACAACGGCAAGGCTGATCAGTACCATTCGCACCACCGCAAGGCCTGCCCATGACAGCATTGTCATGCTTACCGCAAGAGCCAGAGCCAATAGCCGTTATATGTATAAATTATACAGCAATATCGCAGAGATTCCGGTTCCTTCGCGGTGGCTGAACGGCCAGAGCCTCGGCAATGAACTGGATATTCTCGCGGCAAAACTTAAATATTTCGCATATGATTTCCGGTACGAGGGCGATACCAGCCTGGAAGCTTCATTCAAACTGCTGCCGGACAGGCCCAAGGCCTTTACCGACATCAGGCCTTTTTACGAAAAGGATACCCTGGTACTGTTTGAAGGTAAGGCGGGCCTCATTGCTGAACCGCTCAACGGCCAGGCATTGTTTACGCCGCTGGAGGGACAGGAGAACCTGGCGTTCTTTCGGGCCTATATCCCGCTTAGGGATACATACATGGCGCTTTATGCTGCGGAGGCAGAACATAAAATTCAGTTCCCTGAACTTCGAAAGTCCTTAAATCTTTATTATGAGGCATTTTCGGAAAAATATGGCGACGTGAATAAACAGGGCAACCGTTCGCGTATTCTTGCGGATGCGGCTTTCGGTTTTAAGATTCTCGCATCACTGGAACGGAAGGAAAATGAAAGATTTATTCGTTCAGACATTTTTCATGTACCCGTTTTCCCACAGGAATCCTCCTATAAAACAAGCGATCCGGCAGATGCTCTTGCCCGGTGTCTGAATGATACCGGACGGGTAGATATTATCAGGATTAGTGAATCAACAGGACTTTCCGAAGAAGATGTGATCTATCGGCTGGACAAACAGATCCTGCTTAACCCGGAAAACGGATCATGGGAAACCACTGACCACTATTTGTCCGGTAATGTCATCGCTAAACTGAACATTGCTGAACAGCAGGCAAAAAACGACCCGGAGAACTTTCAGCTGCTTCGCAGCCTGACAGCCATCCGGCGTGTGCAGCCGCAAAAGATCCCTTTTGAGCTGCTGGATTTTAATCTCGGTGAACGCTGGCTGCCGCTGAAATACTACGAACGGTTTGCAACTGATTTGTTCAAACTGGATACGGAGATCAATTATTTTCCGTCCATCGATACGTTTAAGGTATCCTATATCAAAGGGAATACAACAACTGATGAAGAGTTCTCGGTGGTTCCCAAACAAAGTGACCGGATCACAGGCCGCACGCTTCTTGAACACGCCCTGGAAAATACTTCACCGCATATTACCTACCCTGTCGAGGTCGATAAAAAGATTAAACGCATACCGGACACCGAGGCCATTCAAACTGCCCACCGTAAAATTGAAGCGATCCGAAACCGGTATAACGAATGGCTGAAAGAACTTCCTCCGGAAGACAAGCAGCAGATTGAAAAGCTGTATAATGATACTTTCAACTGCTATGTGCTGCGGGAATATGATGGCGGTCATTTGAAATTTCCGGGGCTTGACCTGAAAGCGCTGAAAATACCAGACCTGTACAGCTCGCAGAAAGATGCCGCCTGGCGGATTATCCAAAACAGGGGCTCACTGGTAGATCATGAGGTAGGGCTCGGAAAAACGCTGACCATGGTAGTCGCCGCGATGGAAATGAAAAGGCTCGGCATCATTCATAAGCCCATGATCCTCGCACTTAAAGCAAACGTGAGTGCCATCAGGGATACATTCAAGCTGGCCTATCCAAATGCGCGGATACTGGCTCCCGGCGAAAATGATTACCTGCCGGCACGCAGACAGCGCCTGTTCCATGAGATCAAGAACAACAATTGGGACTGCGTAATTCTTACACACGACCAGTTTGGTATGATCCCGCAATCACCGGAGATCCAGCGGGAAATATTTCAGGCGGAGCTTGATAATGTGACCCGCGATCTGGCAACACTCGCCACACTTGGCGTAGCGATCAACAGGGCGATGCTGAAAGGCCTGGAAATCCGAAAGAATAACCTGCAGGTACAGCTGAGCGCTGCTTTGTATGCTATTGATACCCGGAAGGATACCGGCATCAATTTCCAGGAAATGGAAGTGGATCACCTGTTTATTGACGAATCCCATAAGTTCAAGAACCTCACTTTTACCACCCGGCATAACCGGGTTGCCGGACTGGGAAATATGCAGGGCAGTCAGAAAGCGCTCAATATGCTCTTTGCGATCAGAACGCTGCAGGAAAAGTTCAGGTCCGACCTCTGTGTCACTTTTCTTTCGGGCACGCCGATCTCGAACAGCCTGACAGAAATGTACCTGATTTTTAAATACCTGCGCCCGAATGAAATGGAAAGACAGCAGATCAGCAACTTCGATGCCTGGGCTGCCGTTTATGCCCGGAAGACGGTTGACTTCGAATTCAGTGTAACCAATGAGATCAGGGCAAAGGAAAGGTTCCGCTATTTTATCAAAGTGCCGGAACTGGCCCGCTTCTACAACGAGATCACGGATTATAAAACGGCCAAACATATCAGCCTTGATAAACCGGCCATTGACGAAGTACTGGTTAACATTCCCCCGACACCGGAACAGGCGGACTTTACAATAAGGCTGATGAAGTTTGCAAAAACCGGTGATGCTACCCTGATCGGGAGACAGCCGCTTACAGCAAATGAAGACTTGGGGCGGATGCTCATCGCTACCAATTATGCGAAAAAGATGGCCGTTGATATGCGGCTTATCAGCGCGGACAGGTACGGTGATCACGCCGGTAATAAAGTCAGTACCTGCGCACGGAATGTGGCCAGGGAATACCATGACAGCAGCGAACATAAAGGGACGCAGATCATTTTCAGTGATATCGGAACGCCAAAGCCGGATAGTTTCAACATCTATGATGCCCTGAAGGATAAGCTGGTCAATGATTTTGATATACCGGATGCAGAGGTAACCTTTATCCATAACTGGACGGACAGACAGAAACCGGAATTGTTCCGGAAGATGAATGCCGGTGAAATCAGGGTGCTGATCGGAAGTACGGAGAAGGCGGGCACCGGGCTGAATGTGCAGCAGCGTGTAGTTGCTATGCATCATCTGGATATTCCCTGGAAACCCTCGGAACTGGAACAGCGGGACGGACGCGGCGCAAGACAAGGCAACTGGCTGGCTAAAATACTTTCGGAAAACAAGGTGCGGAATTACATCTATGCGGTGGAGCAGTCCCTGGACAACTATAAATTCGGCCTGCTCAAAAACAAACAAACCTTTATTAGTCAGATGAAAAACTCTGAACTGAGCCTCCGTATCATCGATGAAGGCGCTATGGATGAACAGAGCGGCATGAACTTTTCCGAATATATTGCCATCCTTTCAGGCGATACTTCCCTGCTGGAAAAAACAAAGATCGAGAAGAAAGTCGCTGAACTGGAAGGATATAAATCGTCCCACTTTAAAGATGTCGCCCGGAGCAGGTACCTGCTGGAAGACACCGAGAAGAAGCGCTCTGAAACATCAGCATTGCTCGAAAAGCTGGCTAAGGATGAAACCGCATACCTGAAAGTGCTTAAGCTTGATCCCAAGGGAAACAAACTGAATCCGCTGAAAATCCCGGCGATTAACGAAACAGCCCCTGCTGATATCGGTAAATGGTTTATCGCGATGTATAAAAAATGGGAGCCGGAGCATCCGGAACAATCTGAATATAAACTGGGCGAACTTTATGGTTTCAATCTCATGGTGAACCGCCAGCTTGCCTGGGTACAGACAGAGCAGGGCAGCAAATATGACTATGTTTCCAGCCTGTATGCAGAAAGCCCCGAAACAGGCATTAAATATATGCGGAACAACGGCATTCCCAATACGGACAACCCCAAAACCGCAGCCAGGTATTTCCTTAACGCCATTGATCATGTCGGTACGCTGGTCAGTAAGTACCGGGATAAACTGGATGCGCTTGACAAAGAAATTCCGGTTATCCGTGAACTGACCGCCAAGCCCTTTGAACAGGAAGCACAGCTCGCGGCGTTAAAAACGGACCTCAGCAACCTGGAACAGGAGATCAGCCGAAAGATCGCTGAAAAACAACTGGAAACAGATGCTGCCGATCTCCATCCTGATAACGATGAATCAGAAGAACTGAGCTACGGCGGACCCAAACGCTGATTTGCGCCGGATTCGGTCCGGTCATCCTTACTTAAAACCCGAAACATTATATGGAAGAAACACGTGAACAGCAGAAGCTGCATGGCTTCCTGCAATGCGGTATCTATTTGTCCATATTGCTGGAAGCCGCCATTTTTGTATACCATGATGCCCCGTTCTGGGGCATTTTTTTTAGCCCACTTGACAAGTTCAGCCATATGGCAATTTACAGCAAGCTGATTTACAGCAAATTGGCCACGTTCGGGCTGATCTGCCTGGTAAGCATCGGCACACTGTCGAAAAAAGATACTGAACTAAAACCGGGGAGGCAGATCATTTATCCCTTAGCGTTAGGGCTGTTCTTGTTTTTTGGCAGCGTTGCCTGTCAGGGCCGGGCATCAACCATCGCGTGCGAATACACGAGATGGTATGACCTGATCTACATGTTCTGCTCATTTACCGGTGCCGTACTCATCAGCCTGTCAATGGATAATATATCCAAAATAATCAGGTCAGGTCTCGGTAAGGACAAATGGAATACAGAGGCGGAAAGCTTTATGCAGCCCCTTAAAAAGACAGAAAACCCCTATTCTGTCAACATCCCGATGCTGTTCTATCACAACCGCAGGGTGTACTCCGGATGGATTAACATCTGTAATGTTTTTCGCGGCACCATCGTGATCGGTACGCCAGGCTCCGGGAAGAGTTTTTCTATTGTAAACCCATTTATCCGGCAGCTGATTGCCAAGGAATTCGCAGTCTGCCTGTATGATTTTAAGTTCCCTGATTTAGGGCAGATCGCTTATTACCATTACCTCAAGGCAAAACATCAGGGAAAACTGAAGGGCTATACCTTTCATGTGCTGAACCTGAACGACCCTGAAAAAAGCAGGCGTATCAATCCCTGGCGGTCTGACTATATCCGTTCACTGGCAGATGCCGCAGAAACAGCCGAAGGACTGGTGGAGGCATTGAAAAAAGGTGATAAATCGGGCGGCAGCGATCAGTTTTTCACGCAGTCGGCGATCAATTTTCTGGCTTCCTGTATCTATTTTCTGAGCAAGTATGCAGGTGGAAAATACTCCAGCCTGCCCCATGTGCTCGCTATGCTGAACCGCTCGTATGAGGAAATATTTAATGCGCTCATAGCAGAACCGGAACTGCGCTCCCTGATGTCCCCTTTCATGACTGCTTATCATGCCAAAGCATTTGACCAGTTGGAAGGGCAGATCGGAACGCTGAAAGTATTTATCAGCAGGCTGGCAACAAAAGAAACTTACTGGGTTTTCTCCGGTGACGATTTTGACCTCAAAATTTCGGGCAGGGACAGTCCGGGGATACTTGTGCTGGCTAATGATCCCAACACGCAGAACATCAATTCCGCATGTTACTCCATCGTCATTAACCGCCTGACGAAACTCATTAACACCAAGGGCAACCTGCCCTCCGCGTTGATCATAGATGAGGTGCCTACCCTTTTTGTCCATAAAGTGGAGAACCTGATTGCCACTGCCAGGAGCAACAAGGTAGCCGTTTTGATGGGTCTGCAGGAATTGCCGCAGTTTAATCAGCAGTACGGCAAGGACACCGCCGCAACGATTATATCAGTCGTAGGTAATGTGCTCTCCGGCTCTGTCCGCAATAAGGAAACGCTGGAATGGCTGGAACGGCTTTTCGGCAAATCAAAACAGATCGGCGAAGGATTATCCATCGACCGCAACAAAACATCCACTTCCCTTAATGAAAGACTGGAAGTGCTGATCCCGGCAGGCAAGATCGCATCCCTGAATGCCGGCGAGATGGTCGGTGTCATCGCCGCAGATGTGCAGGAAAAATTTACCGGGCAATTCGAAACATCCGCCGTTAACTGCAGGATCAACCTCGATATGGCAGAGATAGCCGGTGAGGAAAAGAACTACAGGGCCCTGCCAGCTTACTATGACTTTAACGGACGCAGGGACGAAAAACTCCGGCAGAACTTTAACCGGATCAGCCGGGAAATAGAAGATATGGTACTGCTGTTCAAGCCGGCCGCCCAATTCATCAAAAATCAAAATGAAACACCATGACAAACAACGAATTATTGGGCACCCTTGTTCTGGTGCACCCTGATCTTAAAGATCATCCGGCAGGACGTGAAGGGGATATCGGAATTGTAGCGTATGTGGACTCTCCCAATAACCAGGTATATCTCCGTTTCACCGATGAGGCGGAGGCTGTTTATCCATCGGATGCCTTGTTTATGCTTAAAAACAAGGAAAAACTCTTTTCTGAAAAGTCCGCCGGCGGATCAGATATGAAGCTGGACAACTACAAGGATCTTTATAAAATCGCCACCCTGCAGGATATGGGCCGTGGAAAAGATATCTGGACAGCACTGGAAATTGCCCGTGACAACCCGGAGATCTGGAAGAACAGCCTGGTGTCGGTGGAGGAAAGCCTGGGCCTGCGTCATAACCAATATATCAGGCGATGAAAACCTGTATTGTCTGCTGCCTGATCTGCCTGCCGCTCTCCAGATTGTATATCACTTCTTCCTTTGGTTACCGCAGGCACCCCGTTACCGGGATCTATGCATTTCACAACGGGGTCGACTTCCGGGCAAGATCCGATACGGTTTATGCGCTGATGAAAGGGACAGTGACAGGTACCGGCTATGACAGCCTGCTTGGTATCAGTATAAGCATCCGACATGAAGTCTTTACTTCGATTTACGGCCATTTAAGCCAGGTATTTGTCTCGCCGGATGAGTCGGTCGAAGCCGGACAGCCCATCGGAGTTACCGGCAAAACCGGACGTGTTACCGGTGAGCACCTTCATTTCTCTATCCGCTTCCGGGGACATTATGTAGACCCGCTCGAATTTATTTATCAAAAATTAATCAATACAAAATCATGAGTAAAAACTTCAAACCGCTTTATGCGCAGCTTGCAGAAAAGCTGATCGCAGAATTCAAAGCAGGCACTTCGCCCTTTCAGAAACCGGTGAAGGAAAACGGAATGCCTGCATTTGTGCCGCCTGTTAACCCGATTACCGGCAAGGGATACAGTGCGATGAATGCCATCAACCTTTCACTAAAGGGATACGATGATCCGCGCTGGATGTCCGCTGATACAGCAAGTTTTAACGGCTACCTGGTCAAGGAAGGCTCTAAGGGAACACTCATCAATTTCCCAAAACGCAACGAAATTCAGGCGCTTCGCACGCCTGACGGAGCAAAAATCAAGGATGACGCAGGTGTAACGCAAACCAAAACCGTGGAATTCGATAAGGTCCAGAACGGCAAGGCCTTTCTATTTAATGCTGCCCAGATCAGGGATATTCCGCCGCTGGAAGACTGGCTGAAGTCCATTCCTGAGCAGCCGCTCTCCCCTATTGAAAGAGCCGAAAAACTGATTGCAGACAGCGGGGCCGTTATTGTTCACGGCGGACAGGAGGCTTTTTATGATAAGGTAAAGGACGAGATTCACCTGCCGGAGAAAAGTGCCTTTGAGAACGAAACTAAATATTACCAGGCAGCAATCCACCAGCTGGCCCACTGGTCAGGTCATGAAAGCCGGTTAAACCGGCCGATGGAGGGCAAGTTTGCTTCCATGGACTACGCGCGTGAAGAACTTCGTGCAGCTATCGGCGCTATGTTAGTCGGCGGTGAATTGAAGATTGGCCATAATTTTGGCCCGCATGACGCCTACACCGGTGCATGGGCGAAAATGTTAAAGGATGAACCTTTCGAAATCTCCAGGGCATCGGCCGACGGGCAGAAGATCGCAAATGCATTGCTTAGCGCAGGTCAGCAGCGGGAAGCAAAACAGGGGCCGGCTGTGAACACGACACTGACCAAAGGTGAAGAGATCGCCTATAACAACACCACCTATAAGGTGCTGGATAAAAAAGGCAAAACCTTTGAAATGGAAAAAGCAGACAACGGCGAGCGGTTTAAAATCAAATCGACCGACAAGGTTTTTGCCAACCTGGTGGAAGCAAGAAATAATCCGCAGGCTGCCGGGCCGGTCTTGGAACAGGAACAATCACATAAAATAGGGAGGTAATATGAACCTGATCAACTTTAAAGAACACGAGCTTCCTATGAAGGAACTGGAAACTATCGGGCTGGCCTCACGCGGTCAGCTCTTATTGAATATGACCGACCTGCGAGCCTTGCTTTCCGGCAGGAGAACGGAGTTAATCCACTTGGAAAACCTCGAAACAGAAAACATCAAGATCAAGTCCATAGAAGCAAAAATTTCGTTGAAAAGAAATGAGAAGGGAAAGACCGACCTGCTGATCCATCCGATATACCGGAAACCGGCAACACCTGATTTCCTGGCTGACAACGATGCCAGGCAGCTCGAAAAAGGTGAAGTGGCCAGCCTGCTTAAAGTAACATCGGACAAAAAGGGCAATAAAAAAGAGATTCTTGTCGAATACGATGCTGAAACCCGGGAATTTATCGTTTCGGATACCGAAAAGATACTGGTTCCGGATATGGTCAACAGCGAGTTCCTGACCGCCGCGCAAAAGGAAAGCTATCGCAAAGGCAAGGAGGTTGAACTGGCTGATCATACGGTATTCAATTATTCAGCAACCGATATCAATGGCATCAGGTCCAACCGGCTTGCTCTCGTGGCATCAATTCTGATCGACGGCGGCTTATCCTATATGCTCTATCAGGGATTGAATGCCGCTTTCGGTAAGAAACATGATCCGAAAGAAGCTGAACACTTAAGTCCCGGTTATTACAGTGCGGTGGAAGATCTGGAAGATCAGCGTCCGGTGATCAATAACGATCATATCCGGTTTGATTCAAGGAGCCGCAACTCCCGCTGATGCATCCCTTTTTAACTGAGCTTGGAGTTTCAAAAGAACTCCAGGCTTATTTTGATATAGATGAACTGCGCTTTGATTACGGGGATGAACAGGAATTCTTTGGTTCCGGCTTTCATATCGTACCAACAACCGGTGACCTGTGGCTTGCAGGAAACTATCCTGCTACAGAGCTGATCATTACATCAAGCGCGATGGAAGCCATAGCTTATATGGCCCTGAATGCCTGGCGTCACCCGGCCAATGCGGTGCTTTCCTTTATTGCAATAGGTAATCTGTCGCATTCGCGGCAGCTGAACTGGATAAGGGCTTACTGTCAAAAAAGAAAAATTACGCTCGTCTTCGGCAACGACCTGCTGGGCAGGCTGGCCGACATCGTGGTTGCTGCAGGCATCCGGAATAAGGCCCTCCGCCTGCACTGGCATAACGGCAAAGTTAAGCTGTACGTGAATAATACCACATTTGAAGCTGACCCGGAAAAACTGAGCCTCAACTCCTTTGAAAAAACAGCCGGCATCAGAACAACCATCAGAACCAGGAAACCGGCACATTACAACACATTTTTAGAACAACTGATCCATGATAAAAAATAATGAAATTCTGCTCAGGCCGGCGATGAGTTTCGCTTTCCTGAAAGTACTACCGCTCATCGTTCTGTCCCTCGCCTTCCTTCTCCCGGCATGGTACCTCTCCCCTTTCTTTCTGATCTTCGGCTTCGCCTTTATGGCTGGAGCCTGGTATCGCCTGCTTTATATCCGAAGCTGCTCCTATCTCATTACACCTGAGGAAATAAAAACCGGCAGCGGTATTTTCTTCAGGCGAACCGATTATATGGAAATGTACCGCATCAAGGACTATATCGTTACACAACCATTGATGCTTCAGGTCTTCGGACTGATGAACGTGACCCTCAGTAGTACGGATGTTGAAAATCCTGTGTTATTACTTACGGGAATCCAGGTTTCTGAACTTATAGAAACCATCAGGGAATATGTGCAGGAGGCACGGAAAAACAATAATATTTACGAAATAAATTAAGGGAAAAGCTATGAATATACTAAATAAGTTAGTATATTTAAGTATTGAATTATTATGAAAACCGCATTTTATCTTATAGCGACCTGCTTCATTTCCACCTTCGCTTTTTTCGGTGCGCTGGGCATGAAAAATCCATTTCCCTGTTTCGGTGTGGCATTCGGAATATGGGTACTTTTTCTCTGGGGTTGCAGCAGAAGGGCAAAAAAAGAAGCTGCCAGACGCTTTAACGAGCGGATGTTTAATGAATATATGCGGTCAAAAAGCCGCAGTTCCGTTCGCCGCTAAGAATTAATTTATATATTGCGATCTATAATCGCGGGCAACCCGCCCGTAATTGTGATAAGGTTTAGGTTAAAATCCCCGGCAGCGAGTGCTTAGGGGATTTTATTTTACCGGCCTTTTTCTTCAGGCAGCACTTCCGCTGCTTTTTCCAACTGTAAATACATTCCATTATGGCAAACTTGTGCGTTAACCGGGTAATCTTCACAGGTGATCCTGCGAAGCTTGCGGCTGCTGTCGCTTTCTTCCGGGAGATCGAAAACAAACAGGAACAGGGCCTTGAATGGGAGACCTCTTTATCTCCCTTGTCAAGGATATATTTCTAAATAAGAGCGTTCAAATAAAGATCAAATGTTTAATCCAAGTTTCTTTTGCCGTCTCATTAAGTGCCCAGGTCCTAGAACGGGTTCAGTGGTGCGCCTGTATTTGCAATTGTTCTACGATCATCTGCAAATCCTGCGTCGTGTAGTAAGCTACGCCAATGGATTTATACTGCCCGTTCTTCTGGCGGGAGATGTAACCTTTAAAACATCCATCCGTTGTGATCATAAAACATGGCCCGGTCTCGCCGGGCATCGCTTTTCTGTCTAATTGCAGTTCCATTTCCTGGCCGCCGATCAGACATTTAATGTTGATTCTATCCATTTCTGTGTGAGTTAAGAAATTACGGGATTGGGTAAAATTGGCAGTTTTGCAAACTTCAATACTTCCAGGCTGGCAAAGCCAAATTCTGCAACTACCTTGCCAAGGATCAGGTAGCACCCCGTCCCCCGGAAAGGGTAAACCGGCGTTCTGTTTGGAAAATGCACAGTATCAAAAGCGTTGCCTTCAGCATCTAAAAAGTTGCCAAACCACATTTTCTGGTTGTTTTTGGTATGTACCGTTTTTTCGCACACATACTGGCCTACCATCCGCACCATCTGTCCGACATGGTTGATCAAATCGTTAGCGCCTATCTCTCCGCGATAATCAGTTTGCAGCAGGTCAAACATTGTCACGCTTAACGGGAAACCCAGTAACTCCAGCTCGTGATAAGCGTTTTCCAGGCTGGTATTGACCAATACCGGCAGCGAATAATTTTTGGCTTCTATTTGAAACAGTTCTGCATTGTTGGAAGGCTTAGCCTTCGCGCCCAGTAACAGATGTATAGCCCACAAAAGTTCCTTCTTACTTTTGCCTGTGAACCGGAGCGCGCCCACGCGTATCAGGGTGATCGCCTGTTCCAGGCCGATACCTGTTCTTTTAATAAAATCCTCCAAACTTTGATACGGACCGTTTTGACGGCGTTCTGCCGGTATCAGTTCGATGAACATTTCGTTTAAACCATGGATACCTACGAAACCGAGATAAACATCCACACCCGTAATGTTGACGATACTGTCACTGTTATTTACACATGGCAGATGTACGATTCCTCCCGAGCGCTGCAACTCCTGCACATATAGCGCACGGTCATAAAATCCACCATAATTATTTAATACCGCGACCATGAATTCTCTCGGAAAATAGGTTTTCAGGTAAAGGCTTTGATAGCTTTCTACGGCAAAACTGGCCGAATGTGCCTTTGAAAAACTATAACCGGCAAAAGAGGATACCTGCCGCCATACTTCCTTTACGATAGATTCCGGCCGGCCCAGCGCAATGGCTTCCTGATGAAACCTTTCGACCAGTCTGTCGAATTCTTTTTTTGAGCGGTACTTACCGCTCATTCCCCTCCTTAAAATGTCGGCGTCGGTGCCGTCCATCCCCGCAAAGTGAATACAGACTTTGATCACATCTTCTTGATAGACCATTACGCCATAAGTTTCCTTTAATATTTCTTCCATAACCGGGTGAAGGTATTCCACAGTTTCAGGGGCATGGTGGTATTTGATATAGGTACCCATCATTCCCGAACTGGCTACCCCCGGGCGAATGATGGAACTGGCGGCGACAAGTATGAGGTAGTTATCGCAACCTAGTTTTCGATTGAGCTGGATCATTGCCGGCGATTCAATGTAAAAGCAACCCTTTGTATTCCCTATCCTTAAATTGGCATTTACCGCCGGGTCTTTCATGAAGCTCTTGACCTGGTGGATATCGATCTTGCGCTGCTGGTTTTCTTCTACCAGCTTCACAGCCATCTTGATATGTCCGATACCCCGTTGGCTAAGAATATCATATTTATCAAAGCCGATCTTTTCGGCTTCATACATATCCCACTGTACGGTGGCCATTCCCTTTGGCGGCAGATCGAGTGCTGTATAATAAGTGATCGGGTCTTCGGTGATCAATACCCCACCGGCATGGATGGAGCGTTGGTTCGGCATATTCGCCATTCGTTCATGGATAGCTACGATCTTTCTGAATGTATCATTGTTTTGGTTAACTGCCGCCCGCGTCTGGTCAGTGAAGCCGTCGATTTCGGACTTAGGCAACCCCATGACCTTACCGATCTCCCGGATAATGCTGCGGTCCTTAAAGCTAGACATGGTTCCCAGCAAAGCGGTATACTGACTACCATAGCGCTTAAAAATATAATCCTGTACATCTTCCCGCTCGTCCCAGGAATAATCAATATCAAAATCGGGGGGCGAAGTCCGCTGTGCGTTCAGGAACCGTTCAAAATACAAGTCCAATTCAATAGGGTCAACATCCGTTATTTTCAAACAGTAGGCCACAATGCTGTTCGCCCCGGAACCACGGCCCACATGGTAATAGCCTTGCGAACTGGAGTAGCGGATAATATCCCAGGTAATAAGGAAATATGCGCAGAAATCGAGTTCGTAAATAACTTTAAGTTCATGTTTAACCCGGCGCAGTGCTTCTTTATTGGATTTGCCGTAGCGATACTCCATACCGCTGATCGCCAGTTTTTCCAAAAGCTCCCGGTCATTTTTCTTATTGCCGGTAAAGGTTTTGCGGTTTAAATTAACCCTGCCTTTGGGATAGTCCATCACACAGCAATTCATCAGGTTCCGGGTGTTGTCCAGTATAAAGGCATACCTTGAAAATTTAGCTTCCAGCTGACCAGGTGCCAAAAACTTATCGGTAGGGGCGCATTTATCGACAGCGGTTATTTCTGTCAGTACCACGTTCAGATCAATGCCCCGCAAGTATTCGTGTAAGCGGTATTCAATTTTATCAGCGATAAAGACCGGCTGCAAAGCCAGCAGTTTTTCCCTGATAGCGCTAAGGTCCTTGTTAAATAAGCTGTTAAGCTGACCATAACGGATGCCCAGGTATTCGTTATCCTTCAGCGGCTCCTCATGCCCGTAAGGATAAACAATAAAAGCATTCACAAAAGCCGGCGCGAGATCTGGTAAGGGCTTTTGTTCCAGATTATGCTCCGTTAGGAAATCATTTAATTCCTTCATTCCCTCCTTATTGCGGGCGATACCCAAATAAAGCAAGCGTTTATCCCGCCTGAATTCCATACCGGCGATGGGCTTAACACCTTTTTCGTCACACTCCCGCATAAATTCCATGATGCCGGTGGAATTGTTGATATCCGTGAGTACCATCTGGGTTATACCGCAGGCAATAGCTTCCTCCACCAATGCCGGGATTGACATAGTGCCAAAGCGAAGGCTATATTGGGAGTGAACGTTCAGGTACATGGCATTAAAGATTAAGATTGATACCGGAAGCCAGTTTAATGGAATCAGGGCCGAACCGGCGGCGTATTTTATCCATTGCCTGGCAAAGGCTGTATTGTTCTTCAGATTCCGAATAAAGGTCGATTTGCTCAAAGCCATTAACCAGATTTGAAAGGCGAACGCCAACAAGCCTGATGAGCAATCTTTTTTGGTAGGCCGCCTTGAATAATTCTTTCACCTTTTTAATGAGCGGTCCATCTAAAGCGGTATAAGGAATAGCGGCCTGTTTAGTGACATCTTCCCTTGTCGAATAGCGGACCGTCACGGTAATACAGGCTGTTTGTTTCTTTTTTTGGCGCAGTTCAAAGGCCAGTTCCATGACCATGGAAGTTAGCAAGTAATTGATGGCCACCAGGTCGATGCTGTCATTTTTGAAGGTGGTTTGTGTGCCGATGGATTTTTGCTCCTGATAGGGAATAATCGGCGAATCATCTATGCCTTTGGCTTTTTGTAGCAGCCAGATTCCATTCTTCCCAAGGATACTGTTCATATATTCAGGATGGACCTGAGAAAGTTCATAGATTTTCTTAATACCCATGTCGCTCAGCTTGATAAAAGTTTTCTCTCCTAAGCCGGGAATTTTGCGAATAGACAACGGGTTTAGGAAGGGTTGTACAACGGCTTTTTCGATATTCAGTTCGCCATTGGGCTTACATTCGTTAGTCGCCATTTTGGAAACAGTTTTGTTGACCGAAAGACCGAATGAAATTGGCAACGCCGTTTCCCGCATGACTTTAGCTCGCAATTCCTTGGCATAAAGCAGCGTACCAAAGTGTTTATCCATGCCTGTCATATCGATATAGTGTTCATCGATGCTGGCCTTTTCAATGAGCGGCACATTTTCTTTCAGGATTTCTGTGATCTCGTGCGAAGCTTTGGAATATTCATCCATGTTACCCCTGATCCAAATGCCGTGCGGGCAAAGCATACGCGCCATACGGGCTGGCATAGCAGAGTAAACACCGAATTTACGCGCCTCGTAACTGCATGACGCCACCACACCGCGATCCGACAGGCTGCCGATTATCACGGGCTTCCCTGTTAGTTCTGGATTTTTACGAACTTCAACGGATACAAAAAATGCATCCTGGTCCATATGGATGATCTGTCGGTCTGTGCTCATTAGGGCTTTGAATTCTTTGATTAACGATCAGTTGGGAATCACATCATTTTTTACTTTTATTCGTCTGGAAAACGGACAACAAAACTAATACTAAAAATATTAGCAAATTGTTTATATTTGAAAATAATTTTGGAGGCTGGGTAAAATGACTGATAGCTTGTTTTATAATCCTTTCATGCGCATCAAAGAGGATACGCTCCGTAAACTGATGGCCATGGGTAAACCCCATGTGGTTATCCAGCGTTTTCATTGGCCGGGCCAGCCCGCACAAAAAACATTCCTGCTTTCCGCTTACGAGCAGGAGCACGAAGCCTGTTTGCATGAGCAGGAACTCCGGCTCAACGAGGGAAAAAGGCAAAACCTGCTGGATATCTCACAATACCAAACTGTACTCAAATTGATGAAAACCGAAGCCGGGATTGGTTTGTTTTTTGCCGGAACAATCGATGCTAAGCATGAAAAAAGGCTGCAACAAGCTTACGCTAAATCCGTATCAGCCTATATACATTATATTCGGATGAAAAAGGAAGATCACTATGATGTACGTATATTTGTTGAATACGGCCGCCTAAAAGCGGAGATCACTTCCGGTGATCAGAGCCACACGGCACTTTTTTATGATATGATCAAATAAAATCATCATGTGCAGGGATATCAGCTTTCACTCAGAGATACAAATAGTCACTAAAGATTTCCAGGGAATTAAACTGGCCCCAAACCTGGCGCATTATCCGAATGATATGATTCATGTTACCTGTGAGGTTTTACCCACTCATCCTATCGTGGTCAACCGGCAGATGCTGGCGCTGGCCAACATGAGCTGGGGGGTAGTTCCTGCATTCATAGATGATCCGAGAGAGCGGCAGGCACAGCGAAGGAATTATGTCAACGCCCGTTCGGAACGGGTGATCGAGGACAAAAAATCCTATTGGTACAGGTTACGCAAAAACCGCTGTTTGATCCCCGCCACCGGCATTTACGAGCACCGCAAGGTCAAAGGGTTTAAAAACAAGATCCCTTATCATATCAGTATCGCCGACCGGGAGCAATTTTATGTTCCGGCCTTGTACCAGGTCAGCCAGGAAGTAGACCAGGCAACGGGCGAGATCTACAATTTTGCTTCATTTTCCATGCTTACCCGTGGTGCCAATGAGAAAATGATGTGGATACACAATGACGGCGACAACAAGCATCGGATGCCTCTATTTCTGACAAAAGAGATGGAACAGGCATGGGTATTGGATGACCTGGGAGACGACGACATGGATGAGATCTTCCATTACAGTATTCCGTCGGACGATATAGTGCATTATCCTGTATTTTCTATCCGTGGAGGCAAAGAGCAGCCCGAAGGAAAAGAAAAAGACGCTTTGTATGACTGGGGCGGTAAACTGCCCATTTATGGTCAGGAAGAAACAGGGCCGGCACAGCCCAGTCTTTTTTAGATTGGCCCATTATTTTGCTGGATACCACCTTTCAAATTGGCAAATTACTTACATGTAATGCCAATCTATCTCATTGCCAATGAGCTGGGCCAGCCATCGCAGCTCAATGGACGCTACCCATTCCCATTCGTTAATGTCAATGCAGATGACTGTACCGAGTTCCTGACCGTCCTGAAAAATATAAAAGTCACAATGATTATCTCTGTTGTACCAATGCGGAACAATATCGAGTTCAATTTCACGGCAGCTGAATTCCAGCACGATCTGAAAAGCTGGAGATTCTGCTAAAATGTTATCGACTTCAAACAATTTTGATCAAATTAAAAGTTTTGCCCCTTCCAACCAACATCTCAATTATAGCCGTGCTGACCGGAGTTGACCGTAGTTGACCGTAGTTGACCGTAGTTGACCGTAAGTTACGAAACGCCTAATGATTTCAAATACATTACAGATAAATTATTGCCAGATTTCTGTTTACAAAATACCGATAAGGTCTTCATCGGCGGCGTTGTAATACATGGCACGGCGTTTTTCAAGATGTCATTTTGAGATGTTTCATTATATGTTCCATTCTTCGTAAAATATTCTTTAGAGCTAATTGGAATTGTCAGATTTTGTATATTTATAACAATTTGATTTACAACCATTAAACTTCAAACTAAACTTTATCACCATGAGACTAAGAAAGATCACCGACAAGATTACGGTCAACGTCGTGGCCGGTACCTCATCCGTTTTGTTCTCTATTGACATGAAGCAAACGGACACCACGACACTGCTTGGTTTTTACATCCGAAAGGAAAACAACAAACAGCCGCAGCAAGCTTATGACGTTCATTCCATCAAACATTTTCAGGGAGCCTCTCCGTCACCTAACGGCCTTTACAGCACGGAAGAGCAACCCTGGCAATCATTTCTGTGGGAAGATTACTATGTCAGCAACGATGGCGATTATTTATACTTTTTCACACCGGTATACGGACAACCCGGAAATTTGACCTACGGGGAAAAAATCGAAATACCGGTAGATATCAGCAAAGCGAAAGATGGCAAACATGAATTGCACTTTAACCGCGGGGTTGCGGGCAGCCAGGCCTATGCAAGGGAATTCGGTAATCGCCGTCCCGACGAAATGCCTCCGGCCGAAAAGGAAAAAGCCCTGACCTGGCTTTCCAAGGGATTAAAAGAAGCGATGATCGCTTTTATCGGACAGGCTAACGGGCACGGAAAAGGTCTTCGATGCTGCTTTTACGAATTTATTTTCCCGGAAGTTTTGCAAGCGTTAAAAGATGCCCATGCATCAGGCGCTGATGTTAAGATCATCTATGATTCCCGTCATGAAAAAACCAAGAACGACAAGGCGATAGAAACGGCCGGGATACCACGGGAGATGATGATCCGAAGAACTGCCGACCCGGCGTTTTTACAGCATAATAAATATATGGTGCTGCTGGAGGACGAACAGCCGGTAGCGGTGAGTACCGGTTCGACCAACATCACCGAGAAGGCTATCTTTGGGCATTGTAATACGCTTCACATCGTAAGGGACCCTGCTATCGCGGAAAATTACCTTAAGCACTGGGAAGGGCTGGAATCAGATCCGCTGAATGAGGCCGCCCGGGCAAATGCTATTGCAATTAAGCAAGACCCGAAAATCGTGAGCAGCGGAACAACCACCTTATTCAGTCCGCGGCCGGGTACAAAAGTGCTGAAACTTTACAGCCAGCTGATCGCCAACTCGCAGCGACTTGTTTGCGGAATGTTCCCATTCTCATTCAATAAAGGAATCAAGAGTGCCATTACTCAGGATACCGAACATTTGAAATACATCATTATCGACAAGAAAACAAAGAACACCACGCTGGTAACTAACGACGTGGATAATGTAATCATCTATGGCGGAAGCTACGATGAACCCTTATATGGCTGGGCACAGGAAGTGGATAGCGGCGAATTATTTTATAGCGGGGTGAACTTTATTCATAACAAAGTTATCCTGATCGATCCACTGAGCGACGACCCGATCGTGATCACGGGATCAGCGAACTTTTCAGACAATTCGATCTTGCGCAATGACGAAAACACGATGGTCATCCGCGGCGACCGCGACGTAGCCGATTCATATTTTACTGAGTTCGCGCGGATTTTCAATCATTATGCATCGCGGCAGGACACGATCAAGCTAAAACCGCACAATACAGCCACCAATTACAATCCATCTATTCTGGAAACAAACCCGGCAAACTGGACGGCATCATTTTATAAAAGTACAGCGTTGAAATTTAAACGAAGAGATATGTTCTCAGCAATGAATGCAACAGTGATTCCTTAATTTATTACCGATTAACCTTATTACCTGTCATGAAAAAATTTATTTGTTTACTGGCTGCTATAGCTATAGCGGCCAGCGCTCAGGCACAGCTCAAACTCGACAGTGCCCGCCTGAAATATATCCTCAGCCGCCTCTATCTTTATGAAAAGATCACCAATGATATTTATACCGATAGTACGAGTTCCGATTATCCGCAATTGGTGTCCCGCTACACTTTCAGAGCGCTGACACAAAAAGATTATTCAAAGATCACCATCGGCGAAAACAGCTTTTCCAAAATCGGAAGGTTTGCCACGGTAAATATCAACTCAGACGAGTCGAAATTTTATTTTACACCGATCACTTTTGTTCAGAGTAAGGATCCGACCAAAGGGCCATTCCGTTTCATCCACTCTGTTGATTTCAGTGGCGAGGTCGATGACCAGAATATCTTTGACTTCAAAAATAAAAAGTCGATCAGGGGCAGTTACTCACTTACCTGGGTGCTTAACAGCTATAAGTTTAATCCCAAGAGAGACGTAGCGGTGCATGCGCAAATAGTCAAATCAGTGCGTACAGACCTCACTGATCTCTACCAAAAAGCAGCAACCGACGCTGCCGGTTATCTTGCGGTTTCTGATGACCTCGAAGACACCACCAAACTGGCTATCCGTGACAAGGTAAAAAAACGTTTTTTTGATAACCTCGATCAAGTGGAAGAAAAATATTACAACGACAAATGGGGCACCAAGCGGATGACCTGGATGAAGTTGAACTTCGCGCCTTTGGGCTGGGACAACTTCTCTTATATCGACCCCGCGCAACCCACTACCAAAAGCAGCCCGGCAGACAAGTCTGTTTATACGGGAAGCTTAAAGGTTTCAGTCAACCAATTACTGACCTTTCCCTCCGGCAAAAGCCAGTTCTACTGGGCTGTCTATGCGGCCATCACCCGAAAACACAGCCTGAGTGAGATCTCTAAACCGGTGCAATGGTATAATATGCAGCGGCTTACGGATTCTACGGTTACGGTAGCAGATGATAAAAAGGTTTTTACTTTGAATGACGCTACTTTTAAAACAGCCTACCGGCCTGATGCGGGCGCACAGGTTATCTATTTGCTTACACCTTATAAGGATATGAGTATCGGTCTGGATGTAGCAACCTCATTTGCGGGATTGGTCGCAGACCGTTCCGGCGCATATGTCAATCGAACCAGTTTCGGCCTGCTGTTTCCGTTCCTGGATAAGAACGGCGACGCCACGATTAATGTGGAGGTTTTTTATCAGCGCAAATCCTATATCCATACGACGCTGGCAAATGAAGGTATTTGGGGCATTAAGTTCGGCCTGCCATTCAATAGTTTATAACCAGTTGCCCGAACTATGGAAGCACCGTTCCGCATCTCCAAAAAAGAATTTATTATGCTAAGGTAAAGCACCTCCTGATTTGTCAAGGGTATATGAACCCCGGTGACCCGGGCCCTTGACAACTCATTCCTCCTGCTTTATACCTGCATAAAAATTCATTTTATGGAAAAGCTTATTTTAAACGTTGAATCAAAAGATCAGATCATAGCTTACCGGGACGAAATCCGGCTAAGCCATTACGAGCTAGCGATCTTCGCCGAAATTCTTGCTGCCGCTGAAAGTGGCGATGCGGAAACCAAAAAGTGGTTTGGCAATTTTGGTGACAGTTTCAGAAGTATTATTATGAATGTTCATGCTTATCGCAAAGGATTGGAGTTCGGGTTTACTGAGATTGCCTTTGATCAGTATGGGTGGTTTTCGCGGCCGCAGTTCCTTGCTGTTGAAAAATTGATCTTCGGTAATGAAAAACGATACGGCGAACACAGTACACTTAAGATCGGGAAAGGTATCGGTAACGTTTGGACGAATGCTTTGAGCTATAGCTTTGGAACAGCCGGCGGTGGATGCGGGCTGTCAGTGTACGGTAAACAATTCAAATCCCGCGGAGCAGCGGTCGATGCTGGTATTTTGGAATTGAAAACGATGATGACCGCAAAAGTCGGTGACAGTGACCAGTCAAATTATAATCCGCAGGTCATCCGTGGCACACTGAGCGCAATCGCTAAATATGAAGTGGAGAGCGTACAACTCACGTTGTTCTGATTGATTTAAAGGGTTAAATTTAGCCCTTGATGAATCATTTCTTAACATTTGGATGATACTCACCAACCGTCAACTGTTCAGGGTATCTTTGCGACCCAATTAAATCATTAAAATAATGGAAGCAGAAAATCAAGAAATCAGTAATATATTATTCCTGATCCGCGAATACGGAGTCATCGAATACATTAAAAAACACCCTGATAGAAGTCAGCCTATCAATCAGGACGAAATGCTTGCACTTATCAATGAGGGCATGAAAAAAGCCCAGCTTTTGCTGCTGGAGAAGATCAGGTTAGTTATAACGGAGCAGGAGCAAAACGATGCCGAAGTAAAAAGGCTTAGGCAAACAGCACCAAAAGAAAAAGAACCAATAGAGGAGCTGCTGTCAAAAGGCAAGCTACTTGCTGGTAGGGAAAATTTACTGCGGAGTCTGGTCAATACCATCGTCTGGCAAATGTTCGGTGGTAAACGCGAAGAAATTGCCAGGTTCTACCTTGAAGATGAAGGTACAAAATCATTAACCGGCGATGGTTTCGAGGCTGTGTTGAAAGCAGCAGAATCGATTAATGCCGACCCGCATAAATTCGCCCTTATCGCAGATCTTGCAACTAATATGCATGTCGGCGATTTGATAACCGTTGGTAAGAACGGTTACGAGATAACCGAAGTTAAAACAGGAACGAAAAATATGGAGGCCATCCAATTTTTTCAGGATGTGGAAGAAAAAGGTCTGTTGCTGGCTGAAGAGATTGAAAAGGTTGCTGATGCCCATTTCAAGAAACAATTGCAGCGAATGCAAAAACAAAAGGAAGTAGCTGCTAAGACCGCTGATATCCTCAACAACGACACCGGAGTTTATCAAAGGGATGATAATACAATTGTAACACTGCATGAGTCTTTATATGAGCAGGAAAATTATCATGACGATCTGATCGCACTCCTTGAGAAGTCGAGGGCAGAAAATCATGCCTATACGTCAATAGACGGTATCGTTAATGTCGGTGTTTACCGCGAGCATTGGCTTGGCGGACTTGGTGCGGCCACCCTGCATGAAATAAATGCCGGCTATCCATTGTTTGATATCCGTCAAACGCTCAGCGTACATGTTGTTGAAAATCTCTTCTCCAAACCGTTTTCGCAGGAGGATATTAATGATATACTTACCGGTAAGATCCAGGTACTCATCGGTATTAACTACGATCAGCTGATAGAATTCGCTAAAATGGCAGGATTACCGCTACGATGGTCAACGGCGCGCGAGTTGAACGAAGTTAAAGCTGCATCCCCAATTAAGGGTAGGGAGTTGTTTACTCATGAAAACAAAGGCCTGGTGATTGATGACGGTAAGAAAAAAGGTTTTATCGGTATGGCATTTATTATTCGTATCGCTTTGGATCATTTAAAACCGACCATTGAAATTCTGAACCGTTTAGAAACGTGGGAAGCTATGAATGATGGATCCGGATTGGAACAGGATGCCAATCCCACGGTGTAACACTCGGGGTAAAATAATGAGCAGGCTCGGTGATTTTCTTATATTCGGAAAATTACATAAAAATGAATATAAGTTTTTTACTGGGCGCCGGCTTTTCTTATAACGCAGGACTACCAGTTGTATCCGGCGTATCTGAAAAGTTCTTGCGGCATCCACTTGCGGCCCATACGCTCAACTTCAATTCCGGCGAGTGGAAATGGCGTGATTGGGCGTCGGAGCCTGATAAGCATAACGGTATTTTACCGTTTCAGCAAGAGCCGGTTTCGATGATTATTGAATTTATGGCCAGGCACTATCTCGCAGATATGCACACTGATGTCCTCAACTATGAACAATTCTATCAGTATATGCTGGACATGGCCGGTAAGAATAGGGAACAGTTTGACGCTATTATAGCCGAGGCGCAACAGGTATATAACGCCGAAAATCATTTCAGGGATTTCAATTTTGATTCGATACCAAATCGTGAAATATTTTCCTGTTTCTACCATCTTGTTGATGACATGTTGTGGGTACGAAAGCCGTACAAAGAGATTGAAGATCTGTATGCGCCGTACATCAACTATTTTTCCAATCAGGATCACTCGTTCAACATTTTTACACTCAACCATGACCTCCTTCTTGAAAAAGTATTTCTCAAAACAGAGTTAGCTTATAGTGACGGATTTTCAACCAAAAGTTCACGTCTTTTCGACGATGACAAAAATCCTTTGCCAATTTACGACGGCACTTTCGATCAGCGTATCTCTATGATGAAGCTCCATGGCTCCATTGATATATACAAATACAGTTATATCGAAAAGCAAAATGAGTATCTGGGGTTTGATTATTTTAAAACAATGGACTTTTATGCCAAACAGGCTGCCAGCCACATCGATGAAAATGGTACCGTCATGCAAAACTGGACCCCCGAGATCACGCCAAAGTTCATTACCGGGCAGAATAAACACCAGATCATAGCCGAAGATAAGATGTACAGCAGCCTTTACGGACGGCTACAGCAGGTCTTGCCTGGCAGCGACCGTTTAGTGGTTATCGGGTATTCATTTATGGATGACCATATTAACGACGTGATCAGCAATTCCCTTTCCAGTATTAAGGAGGTGATACACATCAACCCGAACTGTCAGTTCAAATTCAAACATCCCAATATTACCGAGATTGACCCATTGCGGCAGCAGGTACAATTTTGATCTGCATGTCGGCTTAAAACTATCGGCTATCCAGCAAAAAACAAAAGACCAGTAATCGAAAAGCCTTACTTAGCGGCCCATTCCAGTAATCGCTCGAATTTTTTCGTTCCTATACCCTTTGCCGTTTGCAACCAGATCACCCTACGCATGTTAATTGCCCTGGCCTGATTATACATTTGAATGAAATTTTCGCTGTTAAAGTTATTTTTTAATTTATCGTCGATCTCCCAACTGTAAAGTTTTGCGAAATTTTTTCCGTTATTCCAGTTCCATTCAACATGCCTGTGCGTCATAACCCACTTGCTTAACAGGTAATAAATATATATCTGCTTTTTCAAACCGCTTTCCGCCAAAAGCTCAGCAATATCTTTGTATTGCTTTAAAAATGTTTTTTCCCTGTCCTGTAGGAATTCATCCAGAGCCCCCGAACGCCATTTGTAAAACTGATAAGCGAACTGCAGAAAATCCGACAACTTGAAATAATCCCATTTCCACCTGGCGCGACTGTCGTCCAGTTCGTAACATCGCGTAACGATCAGATCAGCTCTGATTTGGTCTTCATGGTTTCTCAGCTCCCTATAGGTCAACAACATTTTTTTAAACTTTTTGAAGTCAAAAACTTTTGTCTCTTCAAGGGTCCAGTTGATAAGGAATAAAATCGAGCCGTTATGATTTATCATATCTTCTGCCATCCAGCACAGGTCTTCCAATTGCACACGTACATCGCTGTCTTTAATTAGGCCGAGTTTAAGTTTTTCTTCCTTGTTGATGATCGTTTGGGCTTTAAAACCGAGCAGTTTGACCACATCCTCAGTTGGCCTCAACCGCTTGATAAGTAGGAGTGCCTGAAGAGTTTGCGGACCAATTGATTTGCCGATATTGTCATCCAGTGAGGAGTTATGAAAGAATCGGATTAACCTGAAAATATTGTGAGGGTCTTTACGCTTGCCTTCAGCAATAACTTTTTTCACGAAATAAAGTGCGGGCAAAAGCTTATAAAGGTCTATCAATATTAAAGCTTTGTCTGGCCTTATCCAGGATTTACTAAGAAGATCAAAACGACTGTAAAACTTGTATTGTTTCTTAATAGCCGAAAGCTCTTTAGGGAGATCTTCATAAAGATACTTGATAGCCCCAAAAAACAGGTCTATTTCTGTCATGTCCAGGTAAGCAACGTTATATTGGCTCTCATCAGGCCAATGCATGACCTCAATGATCTTTTTTTTATCCAAAGCCTCCTCGTTGTCGTCATCTGCAATGGATTGTTCCATCTCAACCATTCTTATGATCTGAATCCACCTTAAAAATTCGTTAAAACCCGCATCGGCATTTGACCTGCTTTTTTGTTTATTGCGGTGACGCCAGAAAAAGTCCTGCCAAATTTCCCACCGTTCGCTCCAATATAATTCGTTATAACCTGCTTTCTTGAGCCTTGCCGGTTCAAATAGTTTTCCCCGGACATTTTCATTATCAGCAAGCTGTTGCCCTCGGGAATTCATCGTTATATATAATTCTTCCCCTTGGAAAGTTTCTTCAGTTCGAAAGTGCCAGAAACGAACCTGTGTTTTCAAAAAATCGTAATATAAAACCTTATCACTCCTGAAAGTGGATTCCATCAATGTTAAGCCCGACACCATTGCAGAAATGGTCGGATCGTCATGATAGTTTGAAAGGAACCAACTTGTCTTTTTTATTCCTGCGATATCATCAATCGAACTGACCTTAGCAATCAAGTCGACCAGAAAATTATGCGTCAGGCTCCGGACCCTGTAATCAAAGGCTAATTGGCCAGAGCTTTTATCATAGCGAAGAAAATCCTCAAAGTTGACCTTACGCCTTTCTTGTATTGCAAAATAGAACAGAAGCAAAAACAATGTAGTGATCCGCTGTTGACCGTCTATAAGATTTATGTCTTCATAGGTATCATTGAATACATTATAGTTTGGTTTGTAGGAATACAGGAAACCGATATTCATGTAATCATCCTCCCAGTTGCTTTTCTTTAACAGATTTTGTAAATTTTCCCTAATATCGTCGTCGGCACCCGGCAACACGTTTTGAATGAATGCTTTGGTTTTGTAAGTGATCGAGTTTTCGGAAAACCTTTCAGCCCTTGCTTCGCGGATGTCTTCGCAAAAGATGGTCAATATTTTTTGGGGGTTATTACCCCAAACGTATTCTCGCTGAATTTCCGGAACGATAAGGTTATATCGGTTCAGTAGGTCTTCTACTGAAACTTCTTCCATGGTTTGATGCTGGCTCATTTGCTGCTGAAGAATTCTATGATCTTGTCATTGATCGAGTTTGAATTAGCGTTGATATCAAGATTTGTCCAATGTAAAAGATCAAAGTTCTCGTCATCCGGATCATTGATGTATCTGGTAAAAACGTTGAAAGTGTGTGGCTGAAGGTAATTACCATCGTGATAATGCCTGACTACTCTGCTTCTTTTATGAGCATAGGGTTTATTTTTTATACTCCGATTCAATTTTGCTGCAAGCAATACAAGGTTCCCGATCGCATGTGTTTTATACGCATTGGTATGCAAAGCAATAAACTCTTCGACCTTGGTCTTGTATTCTTCATCTTCAAGCATAATGTCAAATAAGGATAGATCAAATTGACCTTTAGGATCCGCGACGATGTAATTATTTAAAAATTCTATGTAATCTTTCTTTTCTGTTACTTCCGCGGGATTTTGCGGGAAAATATGTTCAATATCCTGTTCTGTCCTTGAAAACGCTTTACTCGGCATGTTCGCATGATCTTCACGCAGCGCATAAGTAATATCCATTAGAATCAGCGTTCGTATCAGTTTATCTTTGTTCTTTTCATACCAGTTGCTAGTTATATCACTAAAATCCGGGAGGTTACCATCACTCTCAACTATCGTTTCTTTGATCATTCCTCTTAATTCATCAATAAAGTTAGTGCGCGTAGCCGACCCTTTCCACATATCCCAAACTTTTTTAAAGCCGAACGTTGCGGAAGAAAGATGGGTAAACAGAAAACCCAGATAATGATATATTTCTTTATCCTGATGCCAATCCTGCATAGTATAATGCAACTCCAGAAGTTCAGTATAAAATTGCAACATTTCGTTACTTCTCTTCTCGTAATCTTCTAAAGCCAGCAACTCGCTTCCGCATTTTTCAGAAAAGAGCAAGTACAGCAAGTTTATCGGATATTGCTCATCATTAAAAAGTTTTGTTCCGTTAACTGTTTCGTCAGACTTGATTTTGATAAATTTCCTGAAGTAATCTTTAACCTTTTTTTTGCCCCACCACTGATTGATCAGATCGAGATCAGCACCAATCTTCAACCTTCGCTCATTGATACGTACAATTCCTTTAATATTACTTTCTCCAAAATTTAATTCCTGTGCGGCTCTTGTGATAATCATAGCCCTTAAAAGATCAGCTCCGTCAAGGGGCACTCTTTTACTATTTAAATTGATGAAGATCTTTTCTTCACTTTCAGTAGTTTCTATGTTGTTGACTATAAACTTAACATCGTTCCGCAGCTTGTGCCACATCTGATCCTTTGCTCCGGGACGGCTTTTGAACCATTCCGCTACAGCCTGGAACCCTTGGTATAGATAGAAGATATCCTGGTGGTCATATTTGGCGTTTTTTGAAATAAAATTAGGCCAGCTGGAACTGTCGATCTTAGGGGATACGACCGTGATGAAGGACTTCATAAAATTGTTGGTTTCCGTTCTTATACTGTTTGGAGGAAATAATACTTTGCCTTCAACAAGTTTGTAAGCACCGAGAAATGATAGTATCAGGGTCAGTGTAGTTAGACGCTGCTGACCGTCTACCACATTGAAAACATCTTTATTCGGAACCAAAGTGATGTTTTGAAGGCAGTAAAACTTGCCATCCTGCTCCTGAAAGTCATATATATCTTGAAGTAGCTTCTTGATAGAAGCAGGTTCCCATTTGTAGCCTCTTTGGTATAATGGTATGTTATAATATCGCTTGTTATGGGCATTAAGATATCCGTTTGCGGAAAATACTTCTTCGACAGTGTAAAGGAGCTGACTCATTGTGTAAGGCTTGATAAAGCTTGCAAACTAATGAACCCCTCCCGAATTGTGAAATATTTTTTTTACAATCAAGAATTTAAGTCCCAACAGTATTTGTTCTGAAGTCAGACCTTTTATTTATAGATGACGAGGACGGGTTGATATTACGCAGTTTAAATAAAAAATTATTTCGGTAGTACCGAAATACTCATCACTCTTAGTTTTAAAAAGGTCTCATGTTTGTGCTATGGAACCGTTTAATTTTAATGAACTTCCCGAAGTCGTTCGTCTTCTTTTCGAAAAAGTTGAATCAATTGAACAGATTATACTAAGCCTTAAACCTGCCGAAAGCGGAACGGAAGATCTGTTAAATGTTGTTGAAGCCGCTGCCTTTCTCAAAATATCTGAAGCTTCACTTTATTCCAAAGTAAGCCGAAAAGAGATCCCATTTTCCAAGCCGGGAAAGCGACTTTATTTTAGCCGCAATGAACTACAGGAAGTCTACGCAAGGAAAGATGATAACCTGTTTATTAACGGAGTCATCAATACCGATCCGAGCGGCAAGGATAAGCCGACCATCATCTTCCTTCATAAAAACGAAGCACAAAAAGGTAGTTTTAAAGCCGCGGTGCAGGGACATATCGCCGAAACCTTCGCATTTTGGAAGGAGGAAGAAGCACAGATAGCCGTTTCCATCCATAGCAAGTTGATCGTCATCGATCCTTTTTCCGAAAACCCAGTGGTTATGACGGGTTCACATAATATGGGTGAAAAAGCAAGTAATAGCAACGATGATAATCTTAATACAATTACCGGGAATCCAGATATTGCAATTGCGTACGCATTGGGTATTTTTAGTATCTATAAACATTACTGCTGGCGTTTCTACCGCTCTAAAGGCGGCGAACCAAAATGGAACGGCCTGCAGAAAACCCCGGATTGGCAGAAATATTATGTGGACGGAGATGGACAAAAACTGGTTGATTTCTGGCTCTAAAATCAACAGATTTTCTTTACTCAAGTGTTGATTCCGGGTCGGCACCAAGGCCTTTTATAATTGAACATTTATTGAGGCCAATTTCTTCAAATCTTCCATAAAAGAGTTCGAAAACTGCGGTCGGAAGGTCACTAAATTTCAAAAACCGCTTCTAATTGCATTAGAGGCGTTTTTTTGTTTTTAAGCTATTTTCAAATACTGCTTTTCTGCACGATAGAGGCCCTTTTTGAGTTCGGAGCCTCGTTAAGGGCGACTCTGCAAGACACACTCATAAAATTGGTCCGGTTTTGAATGGCATCTTCCCTGAAGCCAACCTCAGCCAGTCCATCGGTTTGCAACCTGTTATTTTTTTAAATCCCTCTAAATATCGAAAGCAGCCAATTTCTTCAAATCCTCCATAAAAAAGTTCGAAAACTGCGGTCGCAAGGTCCCATATTCTAAATTTCAACCCACCTGAACATCCCGTTGTCAAACACAATCCGCCGGAAATCAACTTTAAACTTTCCCTCCCGCAGATATCTCGAATTATTTAAAATTGCTGTGGCATTCGGCATCAGGTGGCTCTCCCCGAAATAGTCTATGGTTATTACAGACCACCTTGCCCGGTCATAGAAATCAAACCAATCCTCAAACTCCCCACCAAGTCTGTATTGAATATATTCGCTGTATGTTATATAATCCACTGAAATTTTCAACCCTTTAAACTTGCCGCATTCACGCAAAATAGGCGCTATCCATTCTTTTGTTTCAACAAATGCCCCTAATATCATCTTTCTGAAACCATCATGACCGGAAAAAACATCCCGATCATTTACTGTGTATTCACTGCGGTCAATTGCAGCCAGCCCAGAAAAAGCATCTGTATCTGCCGTATTCCGATGGGTATCGTATCCAACAATTTCGGAATTGACACTTAGCAACGGTCTCACATCTTGTCCAGCCACTGTACCTCCTGCTGCAGAAACAATGCTAACCAGCTTAGTTGGCTCGTCTACTCCGTTTTTCCTCGTTTCCAGCCGCTGCTTCAGACCCGACATATCTTCGCTGACTTTCTTTTCAACAACTTTTGCATAGACCTGTGTAGACCTCATCGTAGTATGGCCCAACAGTTTGCTTACGGTTTCCATAGGCACCCCGTTGACAAGGGTAACGGTTGTGGCGAACGTATGGCGAGCCACATGGAAAGTGAGGACTTTTGTTATCCCACAGATATCAGCTAACTCTTTCAGATAACTGTTCATTTTCTGATTGGTGAGCTGCGGAAAGATCGTCCCCTTTGATAGTGCCTTAATATTGTCCTTATATTGTTCAATGAGCGCCAGGGGCTGCTCCAGAAGCGGAACTTTAACTTCGATTCTTGTTTTCTGGCGCGAAGTGTTGATCCACAGCTCGCCATCCTGCCCTTTAACAACATGGCCTGGTGCAAGATTCATAACATCGACGAATGCCAGGCCTGTATAACAGCAGAAAACAAAAATATCCCGAACAACCGCCAGCCTCAGTAATTTAACGTCCTTATGTTCCAACGCAAATAGCTCGTCGGCCGTTAAATACTCCTTTTCAACCATGTTGAACTTCAACTGAAATTTCTCAAACGGATCGCGGCTGATCCAGCCCAGACGGAACGCGAGGTTGATCATTTTTTTTAGCCTTTCGAGGTGTTTCATGATCCCGTTGTTGGTTAGCGGCTTCTGATGATCGACTGGTTGATGGTTTCTCAGAAAAATTTCCAGATCCAGGATAAATTTGTAATTCAGTTCAGACAGGTAATATTGCGACCTTCGGTACTTTGTCTTCACAAATTCCCGCATATAGCGCTGAGTCGTGTAATAATTCTTCATTGTCCCCCGTGCAAGCACCCCTTCCGACATTTCATTGTGATAGGCGGCTATTTGTTCGAGCGTATGCTCCTTTTCAGCATTACCCTGAAACATATCTTTGATAACGTCAGGAGTAATTATTTTTCTTTCGAGCTGGAGATCCCGGTAACACTCCCCTATGGTCTGCCTGACCTCTTCAATGTAGCTGTTGATTTCACGTCCTTCTGCTGTATTTGCTCTTGCCAGGGCCTTGCCGGTGTTCCAGCATTTTACCGGTATTTTCCTTGGAAGGGTTAAGAATGATTTTTGTCCGTTTACGGTGATTGTTGCCTGGAGCGGCGCTTTTCCATCTTTTTCGCGGTCCGATCTGACTTTGAAGGAGATGCCAAAGCTGGTTAAAGCTTTCATGTTGTTTGGTATAAATTGATGCCTTTTGTGAATTCTGGTAAAAAAAATTCACTCAAAAGGCTTTCAATACCCCGCAAAACGAGTCAAAAAACGACCATTTTAAACCAAGGTAACCATCTGGCATACAGATGTTTAAACCACTTTATGGAACCACAAATTTAAAATTTAAATTCTGGTACCACAATTGGTATCGTACAACTTGAAAAACTTTGATTTATTTTGGTATTCCGGGGAAACCCCTGAAAACACAAAACCCTGTAAATCAACAGATTTACAGGGTTTTGATTTGATTTGGTATCGACTTCTGTCGGGATGGCAGGATTCGAACCTGCGGCCTCCACATCCCAAATGTGGCGCGATACCGGGCTACGCTACATCCCGTTTCCGATTGGGTTTGCAAAAGTAGGATTTAAAATCAAGTTACAAAACTTTTTTTCAAAGAAGTTTCCAGTTAAACTATAACCTCTTCATTTGCACCAATTTGATTTTAAAAAAAAATCAAATCAATACCTAAAGAAAGCTTTAACAGTTAATAATTCAATCCAATTTACTTGCCCTGTTCATCAGTGCAAGCGAAACAGCTACGCAAATCAATACCCCAATCAAGGCCCCACCCAGTAAACGGCCGGAGAAACCCAGGAAGTTATTGCCCTGATCAACATAATTAAGGTAGACGAGCCCGGCCAGACAGGCAACGATACCACCAATGACTAATATTCTGAAACTTTGGAAAAGGGCCTCAAAAAAACTAAGCTTATTGTCCTTTTCGTTTTCCTTATAACTTTTCACACCCATATAAACTCCTATCAATGGTATTAAAATAGATAAATACTCAATAGGGTAAACATGATTACCTGAATTGCTGTAACCAAATGTGTGCATCACGAACAGCCAGGTTCCGCTAAAAACACCTACAACTAAACCACTAACAAATGCATTTTTCATGAGTTGTCAAAATTTGGCAGGACAGTTAAATTTACATATTAATAAAAGAAAAAGCAAGACTAATTGTTCAAACATATAAGTATTTTACCGGAACAACATTTCCTTATACCATAACATTTTAGATGGTTAATTACTCTTTGTTGATTACAATCTAAGTTCAGCATATAACTAAAAGTTATTCCGGATATTACTTTGTGATGAAAACTGTATGCATTAATGCTTCACCTTTGCGGTGTATTAAAGAAGACATCACATGCATACTCAAAATCAATTCGCTAATAATACCCATAACTTAATACTCAATGTAAGCACAAATGCACGCATAGTTATATTCATCATCTGTACAGCACTTTGTTTAACATCATTGATAAGCCCGGCAATAGCGCTGTTAATGGGGCTTACCATAGCTCAGTTCACCGGTCACCCCTACCTTCATTTAAATCATAAGGCTACCCATTTGTTGTTGCAAATATCAGTAGTAGGTTTAGGCTTTGGCATGAATGTACATAGCGCGTTGCAGGCCGGTAAAGAAGGGCTGCTTTTTACCATCATGTCCATTACCTGCACCCTGATATTCGGGTATTTGACAGGTAAATGGTTTAAGATTGAAAAGAAAACCTCCTACCTCATCTCGTCAGGTACAGCCATATGCGGCGGAAGTGCCATAGCAGCCATCTCTCCGGTTATCAAAGCCGAAGAAAAACAAATATCAGTTGCGCTGGGATGTATTTTTATCCTCAATTCTATAGCGTTGTTTATATTCCCGGTGATCGGTCATCATTTAAACTTATCGCAAAACCAGTTTGGTTTATGGTGCGCAATAGCTATTCACGACACGAGTTCGGTGGTAGGCGCGGCAGGTAAATATGGCACACATGCTTTGGAGGTTGCTACTACGGTTAAACTCGCCAGGGCTTTATGGATAATACCCATAGCTTTTCTGTCATCATTCCTGTTTAAAAACGATTCGCGAAAAATTAAAGTACCATACTTTATAGGCCTATTTATTCTGGCTCTGATTATTAACACTTACCTACCTGCCATATCCGTTGTTAGTCCGTATATTATAAAAATTGCGAAAGCTGGGTTAACGCTTACCTTATTCCTTATCGGAGCAGGTTTGTCCCGTACGGTTCTGTTATCCGTAGGTTTCAGGCCCCTGTTTCAGAGTATATTATTATGGATAGCCATATCTGCAAGTGCCTTATATGCAGTAACACATTGGGCGTAATTAATTTTCATATAAGAATAAATAATTTCAACAAACAAAAAAAACGTGTTTTTACGTATGGGTGGTTACCGTTTTTTGTTTATTTTTAGCCCCAATGATACCTGTTGTTTCAAAACTCCCCCAAACTGGCACAACCATATTCACCATCATGTCGGCCCTGGCCAACGAGGTTGGTGCAATAAATCTTTCGCAGGGTTTTCCTGATTACGATTGTTCGCCGGAACTCATTGAGCTGGTGAACAAGGCTATGAAAGATGGCCACAATCAATACGCCCCGATGGCCGGTGTAATGAGTCTGCGAGAAAAAATTGCCGAGAAAACAGAAAAGCTATACGGAGCTGTTTACAATCCGGACACCGAGATCACGATAACTGCAGGAGGCACACAAGCTATATTTACCGCCATCAGCGCGGTTATACACCCCAATGATGAAGTGATCATTTTTGAACCTGCTTTTGACTGTTACGCTCCTGCCATTAAACTGATGGGGGGCGTTGTAAAATCATTGGCGCTTGAACCACCAAACTATCGCATTGCCTGGGATATGGTAAAAAGGCTGATCAATCATAAAACCAAGATGATCATTCTTAACTCGCCTCAAAACCCAACATCTACCATATTACACCGGCAGGATATTGAGGAGTTGAGTGCTATAGTTAAAAACCAGGACATACTGATATTGAGTGATGAAGTATATGAACACCTGATATATGATGGTGAAACCCACCATAGCATGGCCCGGTATCCCGAACTGCAACAACGCAGTTTTATAGTAGCCTCATTTGGCAAACCTTTTCATGCTACCGGCTGGAAAGTAGGTTATTGCATGGCCCCCGAACACCTGATGACTGAGTTCAGAAAGATCCACCAATTTTTAGTATTCGCGGTAAATACACCCATCCAATATGCCATTGCCGAATATTTAAAAAACGAAGATACCTATTTGGGTTTACGCGACTTTTTTCAGCAGAAAAGGGATTACTTCAGAAAGGGGCTTGAACAAACCCGATTTGAGTTATTACCTTGCTACGGCTCATACTTTCAATCAGTTCGTTACAGCAATATAACCGATGAAAAAGACGCTGACTTTGCCATTCGCATGGCGAAGGAAAACGGGGTGGCCTCTATACCTGTTTCAGCCTTTTATACCAAGGGAATTGACCACCATGTGTTACGATTTTGTTTCGCCAAAAGGCAAGAAACCTTAGATAAAGCCGTTGATAGGTTGTTGAAGGTTTAATTTATGGTTAATATATTGTTTATAAACCATAGTTTTGGTTAATAGCAATAAGACTGGGTGATTGTAATTCAATTACAGAGATCTGTCATCTATGAACTACTAAAATACTGCTTATGGATAATCTTAAAATTACTGTTTTTCAAGGCTACCTTTTCTGGGAAAATACCGATAAAAACTTACAGAACATCTCTTTGAGATTATCAGGCGGGATACGCGAAAAAACCGACCTTATTATACTGCCCGAGATGTTTAGCACCGGTTTTACCATGGATGCTGAGAAATTAGCAGAGCCGATGGACGGTAAAACCATGAAATGGATGCTAAAAACCGCTCAGCAATATGATTGTGTAGTAACCGGCAGCATTATTATAAAAGAAGGTGATCAATTTTACAACCGCCTCATCTGGATGCGCCCAGATGGCAGCTATGAACATTATGATAAGCGCCATCTTTTTGCATTAGGTAAAGAGCATAACACCTACACCGCAGGTACCGAAAAGCTTTTTGTTGAACTTAAGGGATGGGTAATTTGCCCGGTTATATGTTACGATCTTCGCTTTCCGGTATGGTTACGCAACGTTAACGAAAATGCTTATGACCTACTCATTGTAGTAGCCAATTGGCCCGAACGCAGAGCCTTACACTGGCGTACCTTGCTGCCTGCACGCGCTGTGGAGAACCAGAGCTATGTAATTGGCGTAAACCGCGTGGGCCATGATGGCAACGAGGTTTATCATTCCGGCGATTCAACCTGCATCGACCCGAATGGTAACGTGGTATATTACAAACGCGACGAAGATGATGTATACACCTTCTCGATCATAGCAGATGAGGTTAAGAAAGCCCGTCGTGCTTTGCCTTTTTTAAAGGACGCGGATGGGTTTGAAATAGAAATCTAACCGTTGCTGCCCCAATCAGGAATAAGAGAATTAATATCGAGTAATGAATTTTGAATTTCCAACAGCGAAATCATTATTCCATAGTCTGTACCCGATATTATACTTCATAATCCTTAGTTAACGTGAGTTCGATATAAGAACCCCTTTATGTCATTTCGACAAACAGCGACGGACAACACGAAGGCGTGAAGGAGAAATCTTCTGCGTAGTGCGAGGCTCCATTGCAAATCGCAGAAGATTTCTCCTCCTACGTCGTTCGAAATGACAACCTTTAAGATCCCCTCAGAACTCCTCTCATCGTTATAAAATACACATAATTATTTGATTATCAATTAAATAAATAACATAAACCATAAAAAGTGTAAACCATGTAAACCCACTTTTTAACAAAATGGCCCGCCTTTTCAGGGATTATGTTTAGGGGAGAATTAGCTACAAGCTTCTTAAAAGTCCCCCTTCCGGGGAAGGTTGGGTGGGGTCTTTTGCCGAACTTATTTTAAAAACTTCACATAAGATATTTTTTTAACATTTATATTTAACTGCATTTAAACTTCATGCAGCTTATCTTGTATCGCGAATTTTAAGTTCTTTAATTTATATCATTAACCCATCTTCATGTAAAATTCATACCTATTATGAATTTTTGTACTGTTGAATAGACGAGGACTATGTATAAAATAAAACCCCTGCTTTTTTTATCAGTCGTACTTTTAAGTTTTAGTACTACCCGGGCCCAGGCCCAAACTGACACCGTTAAGCTTACCTTTCAGGATGCTGAGAAACAATTTCTTGAAAACAATTTAAGCCTTTTAGCCCAAAAGTATAATGTAGAAGCGTCAAAGGCGCTCATACAACAGGCCAAACTTTGGGACAACCCGGTATTAAGTACCGATCAAAACATCCATACCGGTGGCAGCAACAAATTCTTTGACCACAGTAAAGGTCAGGGACAGGTATTTGTGCAATTAAACCAGGTATTTACCACTGCTGGTAAACGCGGGAAACAGGTACAAATGGCTAAAGATGATGCCATGGTACAGGAAGCTGCTTTTAACGACTTGATGCGCAACCTGCGTTATAACCTCCGGCTCGATTTTAGTCAGCTGGCTACGTTTAACGCTCAGCAAAAGGTTTATGAGAACGAGATCACCTCGGCCACTAACCTGGTTAAGGCGATTCAAAAATCATACGATTCGGGTAATACATCCATGAAAGACCTGATCAGGCTTAAAGCTTTGCTTTTTGGCCTGCAGAATGACATGGTAGAGAACAACCGCCAGATCAATGATCTGCAAACCGAGCTAAAAACTTTGCTGCAAACCAAAGAGACCGCTTTTGTTGATCCTGTCATTAATGATAAACCAACCGAGAATGTAGCGCTTGATATTCCTTCCTTAATTGAACAAGCCAAAACGAGCAGACCGGATTACCTGTCGAACCAGTACCAATTGAATTCAGCCACACACAACCTGGCTTATCAGCGGGCATTGGCGGTTCCTGATATTACCATTGGTGCATCTTATGATAAGAACAGCAACTATGCCCCTAACTATTATGGTTTGGAGATCGGTTTGCCCCTGCCCTTTTTTAATCGTAACCAGGGTAATATCAAATCGGCCAAGTATAACATCCAAAGCCAGGAAAGCACTTTAAAACAAAGCGAACTTCAGCTTAAAAATGATGTGGTTGCCGCGGTAAATCAATATAAATTAAATCAACAGCTATTCACTACGCAACAGGTTGAATTTAATGAACAGTACGATAAATTATTTAGCAGTATGCTTAAAAGCTTTCAGCAACGGCAGATCAGCCTGATTGAGTTTGTCGACTTTTTTGATACATATAAAGATACAAAGCTTAAGATCTTGCAACAGCAGTATAATCTTCAAAAATCTATTGCCGATCTTAATTTTGCTGTTGGTATTCCTGTAATTAAATCCTGATAATTTTTATAAATATAAAATAATGATGAAAAGAGAAACGCTGTTATCCGGCATCTCCGCTTTACTATTACTTGCTGCCTGCAAAGGCAAGCCTCAACCTGTAGCAGCAAACCTGCCTGTTACCGTTAGCGACTCGATGGCGCGTATGATAACTATTGATACGGCTAAAACCACCGCCATGAAAGAGGAACTCAATCTTTCGGGTGAGGTATCATATGATGATAACAATGTGATCAAAGTATTCCCTTTCGCTGGTGGCCAAATACAAGAGGTTAAGGTTTCCTTGGGCGATAAGGTTACCAAGGGCCAAACACTGGCTGTGATGCGGAGCGCAGATATTGCCGGTAATTATACAGACCTGACAGCAACCCGTTCAGACCTGGCCATTGCCAAACGTCAGCTGGAGCAGGCAGAATATCTGTACAAAAACGGTATATCAAGCGAGCGCGACTACACAGAAGCCAAAGAAAACTATAATAAAGCAGCGGCAGCCAGCACCAAAGTTCAGCAGCAAATCGCTATCAATGGCGGTGGCAATACCTCAGCAAGCGGTTCGCTGATCATTAAAGCTCCTGAGAGCGGCTATATCGTCGAAAAAAATATTACAGCCGGAAGTTTTATACGTCCGGATAATAGCGGCAACATGTTCACCATCTCCAATATGAAAGATGTATGGATCTGGGCCAATGTGTTTGAATCTGATATCAGCAAGGTAAAACCTGGCTATACAGCAAAAGTAACTACAGTAGCTTACCCGGGTAAAGTATTCATCGGCAAAGTTGACGCGATCAGCTCGGTTCTTGATCCCGACAATAAGGTTATGAAAATAAAAATCGTTTTGCCTAACACGGATATGTTACTAAAGCCCGAAATGTTTACCAACGTGGTGATCTCTAATAACGATAAGGCTCAATCGGTAGCGGTACCGGCAAAGGGGGTTATTTTTGATAACAGCAAATATTATGTTGTAGTATACAATAGCAAAAGCGATTTAAAAGTACGCGAAGTAAGCGTAATTAAAACGGTTGATGATGTAAGCTATATCTCATCGGGCTTAAATGCCGGCGATAAGATCATATCTAAAAATCAGCTATTGTTTTATGATGCGCTAATGGGTGATAAATAGATTTTTTATTGGTATCAAGTAGCTAGTATCAAGTATCACGACTTCTAAACGTGGTATTTACAGCCACCAAATGATCTTGATACTAGCTACTTGATACTAAATTAATTACAAGATACTAAAATGAATAAATTCATTAAAAATATAATCTACTTTTCATTAAGGCACCGCTACTTCGTGTTTTTCATGACGCTGGTATTGGTCGTGCTTGGTATATGGAGCTACCTTAATACCCCTATTGAAACGTTCCCTGATGTTACCAATACACAGATCATCATTATAGCCCAATGGCCGGGCCGTAGTGCGGAAGAAGTTGAAAAAATGATCACCATACCTATGGAGACCGTTTTAAACTCCGTACAGAAAAAGGCTAACTTGCGTACTACTTCCTCATTTGGTTTATCCTATGTACGCATCATTTTTGATGATGACGTGGACGATGCCTTCGCGCGGCAACAGGTATTAAGCCGCCTGGGCAATGCCGACCTGCCCGATGGTGTAAAACCTGAAGTAGAACCACCTTACGGCCCTACCGGCGAGATATACCGCTACACGCTTAAAAGCCGTACCAAAACCATCCATGAACTTACCGCCATTCAGGATTGGATCCTGGATCGTCAGTTTAAATCCGTACCGGGTGTTGCCGACGTAAACAGCTTTGGTGGTGAAGAAAAAACTTACGAAGTAAGTGTTAACCCCGCCCTGTTGCAGAAATACAGCCTTACCTCATTAGATGTATACAACGCCATCAACCGCAGCAATATCAACGTAGGTGGCGATATCATTGAAAAGAACGACCAGGCCTACATTGTGCGGGGCATCGGTTTAATCAATAATATTGATGAGATCCAGAACATCATCGTCAAAAACGTAAACAATGTACCTATACTGGCCAAAGACGTTGCCGAAATTAAAGAAAGCGGTCTGCCCCGTTTAGGACAGGTTGGACGCGACAAGCATAACGACGTTATTGAAGGCATTGTAGTAATGCGTAAAGGCGAAAACCCCGCCGAAGTTTTAAAACGGATCCGCGATAAAGTTGCCGATCTGAACAATAACGTACTGCCAAAAGATGTTAAGATCGATACTTTTTACGATCGTACCAACCTAATGGATTTTTGTACCGAAACGGTTATTCATAACCTTTGCGAGGGCATTATCCTGGTTACCGTCATCGTGTTCCTGTTCATGGCCGACTGGCGTACTACGCTTATTGTGGCCATCATTATACCGCTTGCCCTATTATTTGCCTTTATATGTTTGCGTCTGAAAGGCATGAGCGCCAACCTGCTCTCGATGGGTGCCGTCGATTTTGGTATCATCATCGATGGTGCCGTGGTGATGGTAGAAGGGATATTTGTGGCCCTCGACCATCGTGCCAAAGAAGTAGGGATGCAAAAGTTTAACGGTCTTGCCAAATTGGGGTTATTTAAAAATGTGGGCTCCGAAATGGGTAAAGCCATATTCTTTTCCAAACTCATCATCCTCACCTGTCTGGTGCCTATTTTCGCCTTCCAAAAAGTTGAAGGTAAAATGTTCTCACCGTTGGCCTACACCTTAGGTTTTGCATTATTGGGAGCATTGATATTTACCCTTACCCTGGTGCCGGCTTTGTCCAGTATATTACTGAGCAAAAACGTCAGGGAAAAACATAACCCTATTGTTATATTCTTTGAGAAGGGCATCCGCCGGATGTTTAATTATACCTACCGCAATCAAAAACTAAGTTTAATTGTGGCCGTATCCTTTATGGCGGTAACCTTCTTCTCGGGTAAATTTTTAGGCAGCGAGTTTTTACCGCAACTTAATGAGGGCGCTTTGTGGGTAACCGCGCAATTACCGATGAGCACATCGCTGGAGAGTTCGGTAAATGTCACCAACAAGATGCGCGATGTACTGGCAACCTTCCCCGAGGTAAAGCAAACCCTGTCGCAGGTTGGCCGTACCAATGACGGTACCGACCCTAAGGGTTTCTTTAACGTACAGATCCAGGTCGATCTGAGGCCTAAAGACCAATGGAAAAGTGGCCTGACCCAGGAAGAGTTGATCGCCAATATTGATAAAAAGCTCAGCCAGTTCCCGGGTATTATTTTCAACTATTCGCAGCCTATTATTGATAACGTTGCTGAAGCTGTTGCCGGTGTACCTGCCTCCATGGCCGTAAAAATATTCGGGCCCGATTTTGATGTACTTGACCATAAAGCCGACTCCGTAATGGATGTCCTGAAACATGTACAAGGCGTTGAAGATCTTGGTATACTGCGTAACCTGGGCCAACCAGAATTCAGGATCGAACTTGACCAGCGCAAAATGGCCCTTTACGGCGTATCAACTGCCGATGCCAATGCCGTTATTGAAATGGCCATAGGCGGTAAAGCGGCTACTACCCTTTACGAGGGAGAGCGTAAATTCGATATCCGGATCCGCTATCAAAAGCCTTTCAGGGATACCCAGGATAAGATCGAAAACCTGATGGTACCTACCATGAACGGGGCTAAGATCGCTATCAAGGAAATATCAAACATCACCACCCAAACCGGGCCGGCCTTTATTTATCGCGATAATAACATGCGTTATATAGCGGTTAAATTTTCGGTACGTGGCCGCGATTTAGGAAGCACCATCGCCGAGGCGCAGCAAAAAGTAAATGCCGCCGTTAAGCTCGATCAGGGATATTCCTTTACCTGGAACGGTGAATTTGAAAATCAGATCCGCGCTTCAACTACTTTAGCCCACGTGGTGCCAATATGTTTGCTGGTTATATTCCTGATACTGTTTATCACCTTTGGCAATGCCAAAGATGCTGTGCTGGTTATTATGAACGTACCATTCGCGCTTATTGGCGGTATATTGGCATTGCATATTACCAATACCAACTTTAGTATATCGGCAGGTATCGGCTTTATAGCCCTGTTTGGCGTTTGTATCCAGAATGGGGTGATATTGGTATCCGTTTTCCGCAAGAATCTCGAAGAGCGCATGCACCTTAACGAGGCCATACTGGAAGGCGTAATTTCAAGGGTACGCCCGGTGGTGATGACCGCCCTGATGGCAGCCATCGGTTTACTACCCGCGGCTGTATCAACCGGAATTGGTTCCGAAACCCAAAAGCCATTGGCTATTGTGGTGATAGGCGGTCTGGTGACCTCAACCATACTAACCTTACTAATATTGCCGATCATTTACGCCATTGTTTACCGCTTAATTCACAGGCGCGAAAACCGTAAGCTTTTGAAAAAAATGGGGGTGGTACGTAATGCTTAAAAACTTTTTAAACCTTAAATTTTAACAAATTTTCAATCGAAAACGGGTGAAAAACGCATCACTTTTGCCCGTTTTAACAAAGTTTTAACGCCATTTTAACACTTTTTAACAAATTTTTGAGAGGTTTTGAAAGGTTTAAAAAGTGTTAATAAACTAATAATCAAATAACTATATAAAAATCGATCGATTTTTGTCCCTTGCGGACCTTAACTAAAGAGCCCCGGTTTCCCATTATTCAGGAAAACCGGGGCTCTTGGTATATACAAATATACGAAAAATCAGTGTGATATTCTTTGCCAGTTGATACCAAACTAACGTGGTTGTCCGGGCGCAGACGACTCACCCCGCCTGCGCTTCGCTGGGCGCCCCTCTCTTCGCCTGCGGCGGAAAGAGGGTGGGGAAATAATGGTGTCTTATTTATAATCTCTTTTCTCCGTCAGCAGAACAGCTTCGGGCGAAAGCAGGCAGAACATGTTAGCCTGTGTGGTTGCAGGGGCATTAGCAAACCTCGCCGAAGCGTGGGGGTAGTGCGAACGAAGTAGCGGCGAGGTTTAGCAGCCCGTGGTTCTGTTTGATTTGCAGGGCAAAGGCCTTGTGCGCAAAGAAGCATTTGCTGACAAGCCTTTTGGTTACTTTGTGGCTACAAAGTAACTGGCCCTCCCGCGGCCAAGAGCGGGTATACGCCAAGTAATAACTTTTATCCCACCAAAAAAATCAGTATATTTGTATATACCACAGCCCGGTTTCCGATCAAAAAGGAAAACCGGGCTATTTTGTTAAGACAAAATATAAGCCAAAAACCACCAGTTTTACAATCAAATAATTGACTATCAATCACTTAATACTTTTTAAAGTTTCAAAAACTCACCAAAATCGTGTTAAAATTTGTTAAAAAGTGTTAAAACGAGGGTTTTTCGATCAATTTTTGGCTCTTTTTCCCCCGTTTTTGACCAGAAAAGTGTTAAAATTTAAGGTTTAAAAAGTTTTTCGGCGGGGCAATTAATTTTCTTTAAAATAATTTAAAATGTTTTTCATCGCCAATCGTCTTTATCTTTAAAGGAGTGAAAAAAATTGATAACCGCCATAATGCCCGACGATAAGAACAGCCAAATTATACATACTATAAAAGCGTATGGTAAAAGCCTGTTGGGTTTTATTCGCCGGAGGGTAAAAAACGATGCCGATGCCGAAGACATTCTGCAGGATGTCTGGTACCAGTTTAGTTCGGTGCTCAATTCAGAACCTATTGAACAAACCAGCGCCTGGCTTTACCGGGTAGCCCGCAATAAAATAACCGACAAGCATAAAAAAAAGACGGAAACCCTATTGGACGATATGCTTACGGGTGAGGATGAGGAGGACGACACAGCCGATTTCAAGGCTATTTTATTCACCGAAACCAGCACTCCCGAAACTGAATACCTGCGCAACCTGTTTTGGGACCAGCTGTTTATTGCACTGGACGAACTACCCTGTGAGCAAAAGGACGTATTTGTATGGCATGAACTGGATGATATGTCGTTCCAGCAAATTGCCGATATCACAGGCGAAAAAATGCAAACCCTGGTATCACGAAAAAGATACGCGGTATTGCATTTGCGTAAACGCTTACAACAATTGTATAAAGAAATAACAGAATATTAAATGATGACCGGCACAAAGCCGGTCGCACAAAAAATTAAAGATCAAGAAAATGAAAAAAGTATTTTATTATAAAGGGCGTTTCATATTTATTCCGCTGGCAGTTGCCGTCTTCCTGCCGCTCATCAGTTTTGTGGTGATGCAGTTGTGGAACAATTTATTGCCCGATATTTTGCACCTGGGTACTATCACCTTTTGGCAGGCCATGGGCATATTTATTTTATGTAAAATATTGTTCGGCTTTGGCAAAGGCGGCGGGCGCCCTGGCTGGGGTGGCGATGGGTTTATGCGTGCCCGCATGACCGAGCGTTTTAAAAACATGAGTCCGGAGCAACAGGAAAAATTTAAAGCCAAAATGCGCGACCGTATGTGCAACTGGAAAGATCGCGGCGGCCCGGGCTTTAGCAAGTTCGGCCCAGAATGGAACGATTTTAAAACCGAAGAGGAAACTAAAGCGAGCGGAGAGTAATAGTGAGGGGTGAATAGTGAGCGATCTCAAATTGACAGAAAACAATTTACATCCATTCACTACTCACCACTCAATAATTCACTAAATCAATAATTCACTAATTATTTAAAGATGGATGTGCTGATATTTTCAACAAGCGTTAAAGAACGGCGCCAGGTGAGCAGGGTAACTACCTTGCTTACCAAATTTCCGGCTATTATGCAATGGAACTTTGACCTGGACGATTGCGATAATATATTGCGTATTGAAGCCGAAGGCGTATGCCCGCGCCAGATCGAAACGCTTTTAAAAAAAGCAGGCATCCAGTGTCAGGAATTGGAATATTGAGAAGCAAGATATTAGAGTCAAGAATCAAGACAGGGAAATAATAGGTTAATTCGCCTTTAATTTTCTGAAAGATTCAGATCAAGCCCTTGTGTTTTGCTTTTGTCCTGGCTCTTGATTCTAACGAACCTATTTCCCCTTAGCCGGGCTATTGATCTCGATCCAGTATCCGTCAGGGTCCTGAAAATATAGTTGCAGCACACCATCAGGTCTTAAAGTAGGTTCCTTACTATCACCTTTCCAGTTACCATAAGGAATATGCAGTTCATCAAGCCTTTTGGCAAATTCTTTTACCGAACCTACTGCAAAGCAAAGATGCTCGGTGATATCGTGCTTATAGCTGCAATTGCCTTGTATAGCATGTAGTTTTACATGATTCCCCAAACTATACCACTGGTGCAAGGTGTCGGCAAAGGGATTCGGCACTTTTTGCAGGTGCATCACTTCGGTATAAAAGGCAGTACTTTTTTTAAGATCGTGCACACAAATAGCAATATGATCAACTATAGGTGCGGCATCAGTTGCGGTTTGGGCCTGGCAAAAGCCGGGTAAAATAAATGCCGCCAACAAGATCGCCCATTTTAGCCTGCCAGCCTTATGCGTACTTAAATTCAAGAAAATGTTCATGTTAAGTTTTGGTTTTAAAGCCTAAAGATATAGGTTTAAACGAAGTGCCGGTCAAGGTCAGTGAATTGTTACTTAGCAGGATACTTGTGGATTAAAATCGCGACAGGGCACATAAAACACAGAATTGTGACGGTTCCAGTCGTCTATATCTATTAATCCGGATCGGGTTTGATAATGTCTGTCATCGGTGGGGCACTTAACCACATACAAACCAGCCTCACTTGCTTTGATCACCGGACGTGCTCCACAAGTTTTGCAAAGTTTGCAGTAAATAGATTTAGGTATGGTCAAATAGCCATTCATAACATTTTTTTACGGGTAATATCCTGATGTTGTTACCTGTGTACTCTAATTTACAGCATAAAAGTGGATTATAATGGAAAGCATTTTATTCATTTAATTAAGTGTTGCTATTAGTCTTTATTGAAATGTGTTTGAGCATCGGTTTCTTTTATTATATTTAAAACCATTTAAACTTTATGCAACCAACCTTAGAACAATTAAGCGTTACCTATAAAAACCTGCCTGATGATAAACTCACCCGCCTGGCAGTTACCGAAGCAGCAAGCTTACGACCAGAAGCCCTTGAACTGCTAAAAGCCGAAATAAAAAGTCGTGGATTGGATGAGGGGATTACACGGGGTATAGATGTGCAGTTAAATAACATAGACGATACCCAACTCCATAACTACCTCTCCCTGATACGCAACCAGGCTTGCCCCATTTGCAGTAATAGGTCCCAACAACTTAATGCGGCCTTGAGCGGTACAGTTATTAGTATTATAATATTCACACATTACAAAAAAGCGTTTTCCATCGGCTGCCCTGCCTGTTTAAAAAAGGCAAATCAAACGGCCACTTTAAAAACCGCGTTATTGGGCTGGTGGGGACTTCCATGGGGCCTCGTCCGTACGCCGCAGGCTTTGATCAAGAATATCAGAACCAGCAAAAGTTTAAATACAAACGAGCCTTCCCATATTTTAATAGATTTTGTAAAAAATAACGTAGGCATTATTGAAAGCATTAAAAACAACGATCAGTCATTACAGGTTATGCTAACTAATGTGAACAACAAATAGCATTACAATAAGCAAGCTGATCTCTAAACATGGAACACAGCCTATCTCCATACAAACCCAGTAAAGCTGCAACTATTTATGCTACAGTAGCCGGACTGGTAGTATGGTTTGCTTTGATATTACAGGTAAGCATCTCGATACCGGCTTATATGAAAGCAGGCCATAGTTTAATAGGCGCCATTATCCAATTACTGAGTTTTTTCACTATTCAAAGCAATATAATGGTTGGCGTTTGTTTGTGGACCTTATTACTAAAACCATCAAACGTTCTTTACAGATTTTTTTCAAGAGGATATGTACTTGGAGGAATCTGCCTATACATTATAGTAGTTGGACTGGTTTATAATATTATACTACGTAATTTATGGCATCCGATCGGCCTGTTTAAATTAGCCGATGAGTTACTGCACTCTGTAAACCCCTTACTATTTGTTATTTACTGGCTGATCTTTGCAAGGCAGGAAAAATTAAAATGGGCGCAGTCATTAAACTGGCTTTGGTTTCCGTTCCTGTACCTGGTATACACGCTTATCCGCGGAGTTATAACCCAGCTTTACCCCTATCCTTTTATTGATGCGGTTAAATTGGGATACGGTCAAATATGCATTAACTCACTTGTGTTATTGGTGGTCTTTTTAGTGCTTGGGCTATTACTCATCCTTATAACCCGCGTACTTAAACGCAACACCTGAATCAATACTCAGCAAAGTAACATCGGCGTGACTAATCATTGATATTCAAACTTTTATGCGATAAAAGTATTGTACTTATAACGTTATTAAAACAATAATATCATGAAAATTCAATTATCACGCCTCATAGCATTGCTTATATTGGCGACTATGGGCTTTACAAGTTGTTCTGCTTCTTATCGCGAAAACAGAAGACACCGCCATGATGACCATGGACACGAACATAATCAATACAGAAACTAAACAGCACATCCATAAAATAGGAAAGCCCTGCTTAACAGCAGGGCTTTCCTATTTTATGGTGTATTAACTTTAAAAATTTGTATTTAAATATTGATGCTTAATCGTTCCACAAGTAATTTTTATGTACCGATTTAGCCAGTTTATTTTGAATAAAGAAATCTTCTTTTTGTAAACACTCATTGGTGTGTATGTCTTCGTCAGCATTAATTTTTATTACGCTGCCGGCTACCTGTTCAACTATACTTGATAAGGTATGAACTTCGTTGTCTGGGATCTGAATTGTTAATATGGCCATAATAGTAGATGTTTGATGTTAATGATTGCTATTCAAAAATATGCAATTGCTATTTAGGCAATGTTTAAAAAAAGTAAAATTAGAGCCATAATTTGATGACAATTTTACATTTTTTGCATTTTATAAACAAACGCACTATCAAAGGCATGTATTATGTCTGCCATGGCTTTGTTACGCTTCTTTAACAAATTTTAACAACAATACTACTCTTTACCCCTGGTAACCAGCACCCAATCAACATAAACCTTAGCTTCGCCGGCCTTTATCTTATTAACGGTACTTTCTGATATCCCAAAATAAGGTTTGGCAACCTTATTGTATCCTGCCGGGTATCCCCCACCCAGGGCAAAATTTAGGATGATAAATTTTTTATTATCATAAGCCCAGCGGCCATATTTTTCGACCATGGGTTTGGTTACAGTATAAGTTACTTTATCGTCAACTTTAAATATCAGGCTGTTGGGGCTCCAGTCCACCGTATAAATATGCCATTGGGTAACATCTGTACTTGATTCAAAATGGGCCCGGTAGGCCAGTGGTGTATTACCAAAATAATTGGGGCCATGCAGGGCGTGGCTCACCCAGCTGGAATCGCCTATGGTTTCCATCATATCTATTTCACCACAATCAGGCCATTTACCGTTACCCAAAGCCCAAAATGCCGGCCATAACCCAGCGCCAGCGGTCATTTTCATTCGTGCTGAAGCCGTGCCATAAGTAAATTCCATTTTGCGTTGTGTATTGATACGGCCAGACATAAAATCATACCTTTTTTGCTCTTTGCTGGTAAAACCGGGTTTATATATGGCTTTCAGCACCAAAGCCCCGTTTACCGCGCCCTCCGCATCTTTACTTTTTACCATATATATAGTGGCGGCAGAATCAACATAAGCCTGTTGCTCGTCATTTACGGTATGGCCGGTAACTTCCACATTCCATTTGCTCCTGTCTAGGCTTTGTTCATTAAAATCCTCAAAAAATACGGTATCAATTTTAGTCTGCTGGGCATTGGCATGCAAGGCCATTAACAAGCCTGCAGATAATAAATAATATAATTTCATTGTTACGTTTAATTGAGGCTAAGATAAGAATCAGGAGCTAAGAGTCAAGAAGCAAGACTTGCCCTAAAATAGTCAGTTAAAACCAAGGGGTAAGAGTCAAGAAAACACCATTTGGTTTTGTCAATGTCATAATCTTAACCCTGACGTCCTGGTTCTTGACTCTTGTCTCTTGATTAGTGCCTCTAATCCACTTCTTTTTTTAAATTGCAGGCTAATACCCATTTATATGCACGGTAGCGGTTTTTTAAAAGTATTTCTTATTATTTCGGCCATCAGTTTATTGTTCGACTGGTATATTTTTTCCGGACTTAAAACATTAAGCGCCGATTGGTCATCGCAGCTGTGGCGTAACATTATACTGTTTGGCTATCTGTTTATTTCTGTTGGGGTTGTTGCTTTGTTCCTGATCGGTTTTGGCAGTTTTAGCACGGCCAATGGCATGCGCCCCTTTCATGAGTGGATACTGAGTTTGTTCATCACCTTTTTCCTGACCAAGCTTGTATTTGTGATTATTTTGTCGCTGGGCGATCTGGGCCGGTTTATTGTTGGCTTGTTTAACTTAGCGAGTCGCTCTGGCAACGAAACCGTATTCCCTGCCCGCCGTAAATTTATCAGCGAAATAGCTGTATTAGTTGCTGCTATTCCCTTTGCCTCTATGTTTTATGCCATGTTCAAAGGTAAATACGATTATAAACTACACCGCACTACCCTTTATTTTGATGATCTGCCGGATGCTTTTAATGGTTTTACCATAACTCAGCTATCAGACATCCACTCAGGTAGTTTTGATAATACCGAGGCTATGCAACGGGGAATTGATATGGCCAAAGCTCAAAAAAGCGATCTGTTTGTTTTTACCGGCGACCTGGTTAATAACGCCGCATTTGAAATTGAACCTTATATTGACCGTTTTAGCCAGATCAAAGCTCCTTATGGTCAATTCTCAATATTGGGCAACCACGATTATGGCGATTATATACACTGGGATAGTGAACAGGCGAAAGCGGCTAATCTGGATAAACTAAAGCAACATCACCAAACATTAGGTTATCGCCTGTTACTGGACGAAAATGTGACCATTGAAAAAAATGGTCAAAAAATATCGCTCATTGGCATACAAAACTGGGGGCGTGGTTTTATACAGCTTGGCGATTTGAACAAAGCGCTGCAAGGTGTGCCTAAAGACGCCTTTAAAATATTATTATCTCATGATCCAACTCACTGGGAAGAACAGGTACGGTATAACAAAACCAATATTCATCTCACCCTTTCAGGTCATACTCACGGTGCGCAGTTTGGTGTTGAAATTCCTGGTTTTAGGTGGAGCCCGGTAAAGTACCGTTACCTTGACTGGGCAGGTCTGGCGAATGAAAAAAACCGGTATCTGTACGTGAATCGTGGTTTTGGTTTCCTGGCATTTTCTGGCCGGTTGGGCATATGGCCGGAAGTTACCGTTATTGAATTAAGAAAGAAAGCGTAAACATGTTAATTAAGAAACTGTATTTTTCAACTCGGTCACAATGATCTCGTTGCCATACAGATCATAACAATGAAAAAAACTGTAAGCATCGGCATAAACCGGCTGAAGCTTTATTTTAACACCATTGGTTAAAAGCTTTTGATATAGAGCATCCAACGCATTAGTATACATTACAAAAGTTGGTTCACCTGCGGTTTGATTACCGACTCTTTGGTGATTGTTACTCTCATTTTTCAAAAACCATATTCCTATGGCATCTGCAGTATCAAACCCAATATGCAAAAATCGTTGACCTTCTGCTACGGTATAATCAACCAATACTTTGGCGTTAAAGTTGTTTTGATAAAAGTTTAGCGCATCGTTAAAGTCGTTAACAAGAATAATAAGTCGTCCTATGTGATTCTTTATCTCCATCTGCTTACCGGTTTAGGTAATCAAATATATGTTAATTTAAAGCATAATATACCATGTGGGATCATATAGGGCATAATAAAGCGACCCGTGAAAACACCGTGTTTCAATACGTAAAAATACGGTGTTTTCACGGATTGACCCATTGCTATAAATTTCGGAGTTTTAAAACATTCAAACCCTGATATTATTTAACGATGCCCTTACAAATAACCGGAGTAAACAGCACGATTGGTGAGTATGATAATCCTTACCTGGCTATTAACTCATTAGTGTGGATCGACGACTACACACAAAATCGCGGAATTACTACAAGAGATGTGCTTTTTGACTGGATCAATGACAATGGTACAGCCTATGTTTTAGACGAAGAAGGGAATAAAGCCAAATTACTTACAGCAACTACTAAAAGTGGTTACAAGTATGTAAAAACGGCTTTTGACGAAACTAAACCCGACAAGTTGCTAAAACTACTGGCTACGAAATAGTAAATACCTTAACCTTATCGTACTTGCACCTGTCATAAAACAATGACGGGTGTTTGTTTTTTATAGGTGTATTGAAGTCAAAATCAATGGCCTATTTTCCCACTAAATTATCACGATACAATACAGCAAGTTTCGGGTTTAAACGCTGCAGCCAACAACGTAGTTTTGGATAAATAAACAAACAGTAATAAACTGTTAAATTAATGTTTATCAAAATAAAAAGTTAGATGCATTAAGTTTTTCGCTCCTTCCTGATTTAATAGTAGGTAAACGTTTAGCAGATTTTTCTTTGCATCATTACTGCTTCACAGGACACCATTCAGGCTTTGATAGTTTAAATACACGTTTAAACACCAAAATTAGACTTTTGTCGAATTAAATTCATTTTTTATTATTTTAATTGAATTTAATTCGATAATTATATAATATTACAGAATGATTAGCGAAACAGAGATAACCTTAGATAAAACCGACCTGCATATTTTACGACTGATGCAGGAAAACGCCCGAATATCAAATGCCGACATGGCCCGTGAGTTGGGTATGGCACCATCGGGCGTACTGGAGCGTGTAAAAAAACTGGAGCAAAAAAACGTGATACAGCAGTATACTACCCGCATTAATCCGGTTGCCCTACAGCAGAAACTATTGGCCTTTATATTTATGAAGGCTGCTGACGGACCAGGTTACAGTACCGCAACGCTGGAGCTTGCCAAAATACCCGAAGTACAAGAAGTGCATCATGTAGCCGGCGAAGATTGCTACCTGGTAAAAGTACGTACCTATGACTCAGCCTCATTGATGAGTATTATGCGTAACCAGTTTAGCAAAATACCCAACATCATCAGCACCCGCACCACCATAGTGCTGGAAACGGTTAAAGAAGAGCAACAATTAGTTATACCCGAAAAATAAATATCATCATGGCCTTAACACCTCAAAAATCCGCATCACCATTAATGGTTATCATCGCCTTCGCAACAGTTTATATTGTTTGGGGATCGACGTACTTTTTTATAAAAATGGCTGTCGATGGGTTCCCACCAATGTTGTTGGGCGCCCTTCGTTTTCTTACTGCCGGTATTTTGTTATTAACCTGGTGCAAAATTAAAGGAGAGCAGATCTTTATAAAGCGCAATATCATTCATGCCGCTGTTACTGGCTTTTTACTACTGGTGATAGGTAACGGTGCCGTAATTTGGGTTGAGCAAACACTTCCCAGCGCTATGGTGGCCATCATGGTATCATCGGCACCCATATGGTTTGTATTATTCGATAAACAAAACTGGCGTGTAAACTTTAAAAGCACATCTACCATTGTTGGCTTAGTTATAGGCTTTGCCGGTGTTGTGTTGCTGTTTAGCGAACAAATACGTGGTTTATTTGATTCGTCAGTCGGCCTTTCAAAACTGCCGGGGATGTTACTATTACTCATAGGAGCAATGTCATGGGCATCAGGCTCTCTATATTCGAAATACAATAACACCCAAGGCTCTGCATCGGTAAATACAGCCTGGCAGATGTTAGCCGCAGGCTTTATATTTTTACCATCGAGCTTTTTTAATCACGAAGTGCAAAACCTGCAATGGCAAAACATCCCTACGCATAGCTGGCTGGCTTTACTTTACCTGATAGTTTTTGGCTCCATAGCCGCATTTAGCGCTTATGTATGGCTTTTACAGGTTCGTCCGGCAACACAGGTGAGTACTTATGCTTATGTAAACCCGGTTATAGCGGTTATACTGGGCGTACTGTTCGCGCACGAAAGCATTACACTTTTACAGGTAGGCGGCCTCGTGATCATCCTGGGCAGTGTGCTGCTCATCAACCTCAGTAAATACCGCAAAGAGAAGCAGGCTAAATTGGAACTGGCATAAGCCGAGAGTCAAGAACCGAGAGTCAAGAATCAAGAAAAAACATTTGGGTAATATAAGTAAAGTACCAAATCTTGATTCTTGACTCTAAGAATCTTGCTTCTATCTTACCCCTCCCATTTTCCAAACTCAAAGTATTTATTGATGTTGATACTGATTTTAGTACCCTTGGGGTATTTACCCCTGTCATGATTGATTACACGAAGAATAACTTCTTCGCGTTCAATGATCAGCTCTTCATAAAAGCCTTTGAACAATACCTGCGTTACCAGCCACTTATTGCCTAAAACACCGATCTTGATATGTTCGGCATATATAACCACTACGCCACGCCTGCTTTTAATACCGCAGACTTTGGCCTGGGTAGATGTAAGCTGACTACAGCTGGCCAGTATTTGCGAAGTATATAACAGCTTAGGCGAATGATATAATTGCTCCGGGCTTCCGTTTTCAACGATCTCCCCCTCTTTCAGTACAATCAGTTCATCAGCCATCGACAGGATCTCTGCGGGGTCATGTGATACCAACACTACGGTAACTCCCCATGCCTGTACAATATACCGGATATCATGCTGAAGACCCTCGCGATAGGTAGCGTCAACCTGGTTAAAGGGCTCATCCAACAACAATACTTCCGGGCGACTGATGAGGGCTTTGGCAATGGTTACCCGTTGTTTTTCGCCGCCGCTTAATTTACCAAAAGGCTGTTCCTTCAATTGATAAATATGCAGCATATTCAAGGCCTCGGTTACTTTTTGTATGGTAAGGCTTTTATCTTCCTCCTGAAGCCCGGCACCTACCGTATCCCAAACAGATAATTGCGTATCCATATCGTTTCCGTTTTGGGTAACCAGGCGCATTACCTTATGAGCGTGCTGTAATCCATTATCCCGGCTTAAAACCTGCTCCTCTTTAAAAAACACTTCCCCATGATCGGGTTGCAGGTGACCATATAACAAATTGAGCAGTGTAGTTTTACCGCTTCCGCTTTCGCCTACAATGGCGGTAATTTTACCCTTAGGTATAAATATGGTTATATTGTTAACACCGGAAGATTTATCGCCAAAAAAGTTTTTGGTTACCGATATGGTTTCCAGTATCAGGTCGTCGTTCATTTTTACAGGGGTATTTTAATTAGTTAATTAACTCTTATACAGACAAATATATCGCTGTGAATAAAGCAACTAATCTATAAAAAAGTTCAGGATCAAAAAATGCTGATATGGGTATATTTTAAAATGACAGAAAAACTGATTTAACTTTGTAATTGATGACAGGAACGATATCCTCATCGGGTGCAAAAAACTTTTTAAACCTTAAATTTTAACACTTTTCTGCTCAAAAACAGGATAAAAAGGGCCAAAAACCAATCGAAAAACCCTCATTTTAACACTTTTTAACAAATTTTAACGTGATTTTGATGAGTTTTAAAAACTTTAAAAAGTATTAAATTACTGTATATCAAATAACTACATACAAAACGGTCGATTTTTGGTCTTATTTTGTCTTTAACTAAACAGCCCGGTTATCCTTTTTGATCGGATAACTGGGCTGTGGTATATACAAATATAGCGATTTTTTGGAGGATAACAAAGCTTTTCTGCTGGGCATTTCTCTCCAAGCGTCATTGCGAGGAACGAAGCAATCTCTAAGCTTTACAGGGCGAATAATACATACCGCAGAACGCTCAATTGCCGCTAAGGCTGTTACTTTTCCTTGATGAAAAGTAACCAAAAATCAAGTCACCAGAAATGCTTCTTTGCCGCATAAGGCCTTTGCCCCGCAAACCGGACAGAACCAGGGCTGCAATTATTTTGCTCTACTTCGTTCGCTCATTATCCTGCGCTTCAGCAAAAACTTGCTATGCCCCGCAGCCGCACAGAGCCACCATCGTTCTGCCCGCTTTCGCCCGAAGCTTATCTGCTGACGGGGAAAAGAAATCAATAATCACTAAATCATTAATTCAATAATTAGTCCTCCGCGTTAGCGATAGCAGTGGGTACCGGCCCGTGCCTAATGCCTTGTGGCGTATGAGCGGATAGCGCGGGCCGAAGGTAACGCCCTTATTTAGAATAGCACCTTCGCTGCGCTCAGGATGATATAATTTTGATTTACTCCTAAAATCTTCACTCTTTGCTCCAAAAAAAGTCCTTATTCTTTGCTCCCAAAATCCTTGTTCCAAGAAACATCCTTGCTCCTTGTTCCAAAAATTTTTGTTCCAGGAAAAAATCCTTATTCCAACAGCAACGCGTCCTCATCATCTGTTAAACTCAATTGTATAGAATCGCTGCCTGCTATACCTTCTACACTACCCTTGATGTGCGCGGCATTCAGCAATACTTTATCCAATTGTTTCTCGCGCGATTTCCACATCTTTTCCATCGCATCACGTTCCTTTTGTATGGATAGGCGCATGCTCATATAGCCCTCGCGGATGGCTTTCCATTGCTCAGAAAATTCGCTGCTGGTTAAATAATCATACAGCAAATGCATTTTATCGCCTTTATTGTCCTGCGAGCGGGCCTGGTTGGAGAGTTTGATCACCCCATCGCGCAGGATGTAGGAAACCGCTTTTACTTCGTCAAAACTACAGATCCAAACCCCATCCTTTTCGCCAAAGCAATCCATTCCCTTAGGGTAGCACTGCGTAACAATAACGGCCACATCTACGCCTACACTGCGCATATCTTTCTTTAACTTTTCGATCCAATCGGTGCCGAAAGTGGCTGTACGCTTACTTTCATAAATGATCTTCCCGCACTCCTGTCCAAACTGGTTACGTACTGTTTGGATACAATCAGCTCCCCTAACACCCTTCCCTACCTCACTGATCACATCAAACGGGAAATAATTGCGCAGTAATTCTTCCAATATCAGTTCCTGGGCCTCACCCTGTAATTGCATAGAGCCTTGCTCGGCTTTACGTTTCATCTCTTCGGCCAGCTTTTTCTGATCGTCAAGCTGTTTTTCAAGCTCCTTTACTTTGAGCTGGTATTCGGTATCTTTTATACTATGGCGTTCATTTTCCTGCTTACGGATCTGTTCGCTCAATTCGTTACGCTGTTCCTGCAATTTGCGTTGCAGCGCCAGTTCCATTTCTTCTTCTTTTTGCTGCAGTTGTTTTTCGCGCTGCAAAAATTCCAATTCTTTCTGGCGCGATAGTTTTAGCTTTTCTTCGGTTTCCTGTGCCGATGTTTTAAGCATCGTCACCTCGTTCTCATAATCCTGGCTGATGGATTTACGCAGGTTTTGCTCCATAGCCAATTGCAATTGTTTTTTTTCGTCGGTAAGCCGTTGTTCAAAAGCCTCCTTTTGCTGGCGCTCTTTGGTTAAAAAATCCTCATCCTTTTTACGGTACTCCTCTTCTTTTTGGCGGGTATAATCCTGCATTTTAAGCCGAAGCTCCTTCTTATACTCCTCTGCCATCACTTCCTCTATCGGGAAACCAAAACCACAACTGGGGCACTTAACTTCTGTAGCCATATGATAAATACTGCGAAAAATAGTTCTGCAGATCAAAGATAATGATTTTACTTAGGCATGAGATAACACAAAACAGCGAGGTTGCAGTTATCAATTATATTGTCGAAATTTAAACGATGCAAATTTTACAAATAGGTAAGGCGATGTGGAGCTATGATCATGAAATTGCAGCATGCACATTAATTGACGCGGCTGGAGGGCTTTTTTCGCTTACTCCGCCCCCGCATCATCGCGAAGGCGAAATTATATTAACCACCGGCACCCTGGTAATTGATGGTTATAACTATTTAAATATCCCTTTAAACCAACTGGAACAGGTTTACCTGGGGTTTGACGAAGTATACAAACGTTCGCTCATCAAAAATAATGGTACGTTTTGGCAGCCTCTAAGGCTCCGTTACAAAGTTGCCGATGGGCACAATACGATATACCTTATGATCGACAACGGCTTTTTCGGCACTAAAAACCAGCTTTGGTTTGATACCCTGAAACAACTCTTGGCCGACGATTAAAACAACAATCAGCAAAAACAAACGGCGTACCCATTTATATGAGCACGCCGTTGCGTTAATTATATCTTGATTAAGATTATTTTGCTTTAGCAAATTCGCCGTTAGCCTTAATAGTTACTTCGTCGCTTAACATAGCCGCACCAAATTTACTACCAAAATTAAAATCAGAACGTTTGATAACACCGGTTAACTGAAAACCTGCATCATCAGCTTTACTCATTGGGTTGGTAATAGTACCACGGTACCATAAATCAAATGTAACAGGTTTGGTAACACCTGCTAAAGTAAGATTACCTTTCAGCGCGTAATGTTTATCAGATGTTTTGGTGATACCTGTGCTGGTGAAAGTAAGCGTTGGTTTATTGGCAACGTCAAAAAAATCGGCGCTTGAAAGGTGTTTGTCACGATTCTCATTATCGGTACTTACAGAAGCTGTTTGTACAACAAATGAAACTTTAGCATCGCTAAAATCAGGTTTTGCGGCAACTATGGTTGCATCAACGTTCTTAAAAGTACCGTCAACGTCGTTTACCAATAAGTGAGTTACTGTAAACTTAACGTTTGAGTGGTTTTTGTCCGCAGTCCAGGTTGTTTGTGCCGATGCAGCCGTATACAAAAATGCTGAGGCTAACAGGATAAAGATCTTTTTCATTGTGTTAATTTTTTTTAAATTTCTTTTGTTTATGCACCAAAAGTATATATTTGGATTGATCTTTTATAAAATAAATGTTTAAACATCTTTTTATTGAAATTTAATGACAAATCTCTACTATTTTAGTGGACTTTATGTCGGTACATATCAATAACAAAGACACTTACCCCCGATTGAGATACCTCTATTGCTCGTCGGGTAAATGGTCATCAATAGCCATTCCAATCTGCTCAAGCGGTATAACTGCCGATAATGGCTCATGCTTGATATAAACCCAATTACCTGCATCTGTTTTCCCGATGGTATAATTAATGTTTTTATTATAAACATCAAATAACCTGGGGAACGTCGAATAAAGGCTCACCTGATAATCTATATTATCGATGGTTATTATAAAAGATTCCACATTAATTGGAGTTAGGAGTTTTACTAAGTTAGCATTTTTCAAAGTTTTGGTAAAAACTATTCTATGTGGTTAATATATAGATCAAAACATATCACTATGTGCATAAAACGACAATAAAAATTGCCCTTTATGAAAACTTTTTGCACACAACAGTGTTAAGTTTGCGATAATTAATTAAAAAACACAAAATTTGTAAACTTAAAAAGTTACTATGAACATCAAGAATTATTATACAAAAGCAGTAATGCTGGTTATTGCATTAGGATTGATTACAGCCATACAATCATGCACCAAGAAAAGCGAACTCCCTGATGCCTCAGAGGATGCAAACCTGGTAGGTGCATGGAAAAGAGTGATACATCGCGCCCCATTGGGTGATAGCGTACAAACCGTTGCTTTTTATGAAGGTCAGCTTTCCACTTTACAAACTGATGTTTATGCCACTATTGCTGCTACCAGTCCAACCAGCACACTTTATAGAGCCACGTATAATACCAACGGTACTGTACTTTATGTTAATTTGACCCAGAAGTTAAGTTCCACAGACCCTAATAGCAGCGGTACATCTATAAGCCAGGTCTTTTTCGACAAAGTACCGTACAAAATAAGTACTAACTTAGATACGCTCACAGTTACATCCGGAGGTACATTAAAGTATATAAAAGTTAATCAGTAAACTTCATTAAAGTTTTAATAAAAAAAGCCGGACCATCAATGTCCGGCTTTTTTGTTAAAACAATGACTAAATCTAATTATCTTCCCTCCAAATTATTACGATATTGTTTCAGGGCCCTTAAAATTGACCGGGCTATTTCATTTTGACCTGCACTCGAATTAAGGTATTCCTCATCGGCAGTATTATTAATAAAACCGGTTTCAACTAATACCGCAGGCATACCACTTTGTGCTAATACCAATACCCCCTGCTCCTTCACCCCATGACTGTGCCGGCCATCTGTTTTTTTAAACTCATGATCAACCAGATCGCCAAATTGGATACTCTGTTTACGATATTTTTGCTGAAAAGCATTCAATACAATTGTATTTACAACCGCATCGCTGCCATAACCGTTATACTTATCCTTATAATCCTTTTCAATATAAATAGAGGCATTTTCGCGCAGGGCCTCACGTTGCTCCTGGCTCCGGTGAAAACCATAAACCAGCAATAAAGAGCCTCGCTCTGTACTATGTTTTTGAGGCGATGAGTTACAATGTATAGATATAAACAGGTTGCCATGATTATCATTGGCAATATCCGCTCGTTTGTGCAACTCCACAAAAACATCGGTACTTCTGGTCATAACTACCTTAACACCACCCATTTCATCATTAATAAGGTCTCGTATTTTCTTGGCAATACTAAGGGCTATATTTTTTTCTTTTGAATAAGAGCCATGCGCTCCCGGATCTTTACCTCCATGGCCGGCATCAACAATTACGGTTTTAAATTTAAAAGTGCTTCTGCCTGTACCTTCTTGTTGTGCAAAAGAGGGGCTGACGCTAAGTAAGCCAGGTATAAAAAAAAGAAGAAAAGCTATATAATTACTTTTTAGGCAAATGGCAGGCATGAAATATATTGGTATAGGTGGTAAAACATTTCTATCTAATTACATTTAGTAGGATATTGTTTTACGCGTATAGTTTAAAAGTATTTAATTAATATTGCAAAGGTAATATTACTTAACGTGTTAGCACAGTTTTTTATATTTTCGGCAATTATATATTTAAAGTAATTATACATTTATACCGCCTGCACCCTCAATTTATCTGTAGGCTATATCCTTGATTGTTAACCTTTATGAAAATTCAAAAATCACTTTATCTATTAGTTGCCTGCTTATTATGGATACATTCCGAGTGTAGTGCTCAAGTAAAAACGCCTTATGGAGATAATGTAGCCGCGGGTAAATACTATAATATAAGGGGTATAAAGCTATATACCGAAGTTTATGGCACAGGTAAGCCACTGCTGTTGATACATGGCAACGGAGGCAGTATGGGCAATTTTGCTAATACCATCCCCTACTTCGCGAAGAAATATAAAGTTATAGCTGTTGACAGCCGGGCACATGGTAAATCAAAAGATGATCGCGATTCTTTGAGTTTTGAAATGATGGCTGATGATTTTGCCGGTTTACTTGATGCTATGCATATCGATTCGGCATATGTTATTGGTTGGAGCGATGGCGGCATTAACGCGCTCGAGCTGGCTATGCGCCATCCGGATAAGGTGATCAAACTGGCATCAACAGGCGCCAATTTATGGCCAGATTCAACAGGGCTTATACCCTCCTACTGGAAACAGGAACAAAAAGAGTATGAAGCCAAAAAGAATACGGTATTTAAAACAGCAAAAGAAAAAAACGACTGGAAGATATTTCTGCTCGATTGGTTTCAGCCCAATATCAAGCTTTCGGCTTTAAAAGCTATCAAAAGCCCTTCATTGATTATCGGAGGCGATCATGACCTGATCCCAACACAGCATACCGTGCTTATTTCACAAAACATCCCTAATGCCTACTTATGGATAGTTCCAAACTCGGGGCACGGCACGCTGATTGAACACAGGGACGAATTCAACAAAAAAGTTGACGAGTTTTTTACAAGCCCATTTAATAAACGATGACTTTCTAATGCTATAATTAAAACTTATAGGTAAGTGCCGCCAGCCCGGCTACTGAAGTATAAAATGTTCCACCACTGTTGTTTGATTTTTTTAATGGTGCATAAAAGTTATAAGTCGATTCTACACTTACACCGATGTGATCACTAAGTGCAAAGATCAACCCCAGGCGCGGGGCCATATAAAAATTCTTACGCTCAGGTGTAACTACAGAACCACCCTGATCACTATTGGGATCAAAAATCAGATATGAATAATCTGTATAATACCCTCCTATGTTAGCGCCGCCATAAAGCCTTGCTCCATCTGCCACATTAATGTTATAAACGATACTTGCATAACCTGAAAATACCCTATAGCTAGAAAAAACGATAATTGGGGTTTGATCCTGGGAGCCGGTATTTTCACCGTCCCCAATATCGATAGTTATTTTCTCCGGGTTAAAAGCGTCTTTTGGTTGATAGTTGTGATAACCAACATTAAGGCTTATGGTTAGTTTATCTATAAATCGCGTAACCCCTAAATTAAACGCGGCCGCAGGCTTATAAATATCCTTGAAATAATTCATCGGCGCATCAATACCTGCACCAAACGTGATACCATATCCAGATTCAAAATTACCGCCGCTTCCGCCACCACCTCCCCAGGTCAACGCTTCGTGCGACCGGTGCTGGCCCATAGCCGTACCAAAAAAGCATATAAACATTAAAATTAAAACTGTTTTTAAACAGCAGGGGGCTTTAAACGAATACGCGTTAAAGTGCATAAAACCAAAGGTGCAAGGGTTAAATTGATCAAGGTTCATTTACAGTAAAAATATGAAAAAACCTTAATTCATTACTACAAGTGAAAATATTACATCATTTAACCGTGGCAACAAAAAATAAAGCCCGGCTTAAATTTGCTGGGCATAAGGGTATTAAATAGGATAAGTTTATAATTGGCTTTATTATATATCTTAAACATAGCTAAGCCTCCTTTACGCAAACAACAGCGATCAGGTACCTGCCGTTACCTGCATATTATTATTTCGTTCTTGCTTTTGGTGATACCAAATACCTACGGTGCAAATGATAACTGTTAATAATAAAAAGCTCTCTACATACAAGTGTGTTATAGAGATTTGCCTCACCGGAAATATAAATAGTGATGAAAGATCGGGAATTAGTAATCCCAATAAAGGGAAGCTTGAGAATATTCTAAAAATCGCTATTTCTTCCATAACTAACAATTTGATATCCCTAATTTACACCTTTTGGGAATACAATGCAAGTTATTTTGCTTAAAAAGTAAAATAATATTTCAAGCAGGTTAATTTTAATAAATTATGTCGAAATATTTTCAATATTTACGAATAAAACTTGCATAAATATTTTCATTTTGGCATTATTATTAAGCATAAACACTCTAAATATTCGTTATTTTGAATATAAATCGATTTATTTAAAATATCATTAAAAATGATACGGCTTAATCAGTATCAAAAAGGCATGGCCCTTACTAATTCAAACAAATTATTACGTATAGCCGGGTCATTATCTATAATTTGCTCCAGCTCCGTATCTGACGATACATATACAATAATAAAATTACGGGCCTGATTCCAAAAGTTACCACTTAACAGCACTTTACCCATTTTTTTAAGGTTTTCGTAATAACTAATACGTTCATTAATACACGTATGCTGTGTATTTGTAATTTCTTTCTCTTCAAAAAACAGCATTACATGGTGGGGTTCTTTATAAGCTGATGCCTGTGTCATAAGATGAAATAATTTAAATTTTGATTTAACTTCCGATTAATTGTTACACCTGGCAGGTAATTTCTGTAAGCAAGTTTCCGGGCGCGTTAAAGTAAAAACCAAAACTGCCACGCAGGTTACCCGGAGGGTGTTCTGTAGCGTATCCTCCTTCAAGCAACCGATTATATATATCCGTAACCTGTTCACGGCTTTCAACAAAAAATCCGATATGGAATGCGTCGGGATATGTTGTGTTGCCATTCCGGTTAAAACTATCAGCCATCAATACCAGGGTAAAGCCATCTGAGCCTTGCAAAACAGCCAGCAGATTATCGCCTTTTATTTCTGCACATTTAAAATTAAAGTATTGTTCAAAAAAACTGATGCTGGCAGCTACATCGGTTACAGGGAGATTAATATGATTAAGTTTCATCGTTTATTTTTTTATAAGTGAATGTTCGTTTATTTAAATTGATAAATTTTTTAAGGTTTAAGCGCTTTTAATACCAGGTTCAAAGTTTGCATCATTAAACCCTCAGTCAATTCAAATTTGTTATTTACGTAGCTATTACCCTGGTGATGGTACTTTATTAATTGATATAAAGGGGCAAAAGCAATTGACCAGTAAACCTCAAATGGAAGTGGTATCAATTGCTTTTTTTGAATTGAATTTTCTATAAATGGCCCCAATACCGATCCAAAGGTAATAGTAAGAGTTTTACTCACCTCTTCGTAATAATGGGTATACCGCATAATTTCAATGAATTCCATTTCGGTTGGAAAACTACTGAAATACTTCATCCGGTTTACCCATTGCACTTTAAGTCCGGCAGCAAAATCCATTTCGGGCGAAAAATCTTTAAAGCTAAAGTCCATCATTTTGCCCGCTACCTCAACACACAAGCGGGTAATCAGATCGTCCTTATCCTTGTAGTAAATGTAAATAGTAGCCGGTGATACTGCCGCAGCCTTTGCCAGTTTACTTACACTAAAACCGTCAAGCCCATTATCAACTATTAGTTCAATAGCTTTTTGGCGTATCAATTGCTCTTTATTTTCGTCGCGTGGTCTCATATATCATTACAAATATAAGTGAACGTTCATTCATTTAAAAATTTATTTCTCTTTTTTCACTGCTCTATAAGTTAAATATGGCATCCTCACTGGGCCGAGAAATTATTTAAAAAAAAAGCAAAAACATTTTCACTTCTCAATTGTAGTACGAGTGATTTATTATTTTTATTCAAATAGTAATCAAATAATGTTTATCTTAGCATTATCATACTAAATGTTAATAATTATGGAAAAATTAATAATATTAAGAATGTTCTTTTGTTTTCCACTATTTGGATTACTTCTGCCTGATGCCGGTATTTTAATCTCCAATAGCCCGGGACATATTCCACTCACTCATGTCATTATTGAAACATCAGCAATTTTCTGTATCCTGATCTGCACCGCGTTTATTTTCTACAGTAAGAAAAGAGAGCAAAGCCAGGCCGATAAAACAAACGAAGCATCGTATTTCTAAATACTTAATATTTCGTACCTATAAGTTAACACCTACCAAGCCACATTATTTGTTTCAAAAAATTGATTATGGGGTTTTTATACCCCAATTTTTATTGCCATACCTTAGTAAATCATTATTCAGCGTAAATTTAAGACGTTTTATTTTCGGTATGGCCTTTGTTATATTTCTATTGGTTTTACTGAAACTCGCAAACCAGTATTCATAAATGAAAAAAATTTTACTCCTTATCCTATTTCCTTTAAGCACATTTGCCCAAACGGCAAGTACATATATACAAAATGGAAATGCCAGGGCTAATGCAAAAGATTATAATGCCGCCATACAGGAATTTACCAAGGCCATCCAACTTAATGATAGTAACAGTGAGGCCTATTTTTATCGCGCAAATGCTTATGGTAATCTTAAAAATGATGAAGCTGCGATTGCCGATTATGCTAAAACTATAAGTCTGCGGCCAAATTTCGCGACTGCGTATTATTATAAGGCCAATTCCGAAAGCAGCATTGGCAATTACCACAATGCCATTGATGATTTTAACAAAGCCATTTCCCTTGAGCCACAGAATGCGAAAATGTACCAATATCGCGGTAGTGCCAAATCAAATCTCCAGGATTATGCAGCTGCTATTTCAGATTTCTCCTTTGCATTAAAACTTAGCCCAAACAACGCCGAATTATATGAATATAGAGGTCTGGCTAAAAACAACAAAGGCGATTTTACCGGGGCTATTAATGATTATAATACAGCTATAAAATTTAATCCTCAAAAAGGTGACTTATACAGATACCGTGCGGACTCCAAAGCGAGCACAAATGATTATAGCGGAGCTGTGGCCGATTATACTATGGCGTTAACTTCTAACCCTCAAAATGCTGAGGCATATTTGTACCGGGCAAACACCAAAGGAAATCTGGGTGATTATAAAGGTGCGGTTGACGATTATAAAAAAGCGGCAGCTCTTAATCCTAATCTCAAAAACCTGTTCTTTTACCTGGCCAATGCCGAAAATAACATGGGCGATAGTAAAGGGGCGCTTGATTATTTTAATAAAGCCGTTAGCCAATACCCAAACAGGGCCGATGTGTATTTATACCGGGGGCTCGTAAGGAGCAATCTGAAAGATTATAATGGTGCTATGGACGACCTTGATCATTCTATAACACTTGATCCTAAAAATCCGGATGCTTATCAAAATCGCTCATCTGTTAAGCTCGAGCTCAATGATGGTGAGGGAGCCAAATCAGACGCCGACAGCGCAATTATATTAAACCCAAAAAGCTTAAAAGCATATATAAGTCGTAGCAAGGCAAAAATGGCTTTAAAAGATACCGCCGGCGTAATAGCCGATCTTACACAAGCCATCAATATCAATAATAAAAGCGATGAGGCATATTTAGTGCGTGGCGATGCTTACCGTAACCTGGGTAACAGGCAAGCGGCTATTCGTGATTATACAACAGCTATACAGGTAAACCCTAATTATACGTATGCCTATTTAAACCGTGGTATCGAAAAAGATAAGATAAATGATCAGGCCGGAGCTGTAAAGGATTTTGAAAAGCTCCTAACGATTTCGCCGCAACGCCAGGATGTTTATACACGCTTGGGCCGGGTGACTGATTTTTTCAAATACACTACAAAAGGTGTATCGCTATTTACAACTGCCATTAGCTTAAACCCGGCAAACTCAAACTTTTACCTTTTCAGGGGGGAAGCAAAAGCCGCCACCGGCGATATACAGGGTGCCATGGCCGATTATGATGCAGGTATTGTTAAAAATCCTAAAAACATTGCCATTTTGCTAAAACGCGGTCTTAATCGTGCCGACTTTCAGGACAACAGCGGGGCTCTGGCCGACTTTAGCGCGGCTATAAAAATTGACTCTACTTCTGATTCATCAGCAGTGGTATACCAAAACCGCGGACATATTCAGGCCCGGTTAAAAAACTATAAAGCAGCCCTGGCCGATCTGGATAAAGCCGTATCCATTTATTCAAATGACGAAACCTTTTTATTCAGAGGTGATGTTAAATTAGCCTTAAAGGATTATGCTGGTGCCGTGGATGATTTTCATAACGCCGCCTATATTAATAACAAGAACGCCAAAGCTTATGCGCATAGCAGCATCGCCAAAAATAAACTGGGCGATGAACAAGGCTCGACCGATGATTTTGACAATGCCTTAAAATTTGGTGATGGCGCCTATGTTTATACCGATTTGGCCGAATTAAAACTCAGCCTTAATGATGCAGCAGGCTCGCTCGGCGATTGCGTTACAGCCATCACTCTAAACCCCAAATATGCCGGGGCTTATTTACAAATGGGGCTTACAAAAATCGCGCTCAACCAAAAACCACAAGCCTGCACCGATTTTAACAAAGCTATTGAACTGGGTTTAAAAAAAGCTTCGATCATAGCGAGCCGTTATTGCCGGTAAAAATTTAAAGAGTATACATAAAAGGCCATCCTGTAATGGGATGGCCTTTTATTATTTCAAGTTTTTTAACGTTCAACTATCCGGCTTTTTTATCCAAATGCAACTGATCGCGCAGATCTTTGATCTCCATTTCGTAAGCACGCATGCGGGCATGTAAAATATCAACCTCGGTACGCATCATTTGGATCTCGGTGATCAGTTTGGCTGATTCAGGCTTGTCTATTTTTTTTTCACCAGTACCCAAAATAAGCCACTCCGGTGAGTATTTAAGTTGGAAACAAAGCTTACGGATCAAATAATAACTGATATCCTGTTTTTGATTGATCACTTTACTGATAAAACCCTGGTCAACCCCTATAGCACCTGCAAGGCCTAGTTGCCCGCCGTGCTCCTTTACAATTACTTTTAACCGCTTTATTATTGCTTCATCAGACATATACAACTGCAATAATAAACAATTTGTTCATTTGGCAAATATTTATTTACGCTTTGCCATCACTATCCTAATCAATACATAACGGGGTCATAAATCATCACCCCTCTACCCTGTACAGTAATTCATTAAGTTGGTTATTATATACCTGAATACTGATTCGGCCGCAGTTGTAATCGGTACTTAGTTTTTTTAGCTGGTCACCTATTTCACTTTTGGTTGAATTTTGGATTAATGCCTCATTTAACCGGTTAAGCTTTTGCCCTAAACTTTGCATAAGCAATAATGGCTGAACATCATTTGTTTGCTTTAAAAGTGCTCTTTGCTTACGACGTTGTTGTTTATCAAATCTCAAAATAAGATAAACTGCCACCGAACCTATAATCAGAAAAAAATAAAATAAACTCATTGCCTCCAAACATTTATATATAATGTTATTACGACGTTTTTACCGAATAGGTTACTTATGGCTCATAAATTCGGCAAATACAAAGTTTATGACATACAACTCAGCCCAATAACCGGAGAATTATTGGCGATGTTTTTTCAATTCCGATTTAAAAAGCGGTACTTTGTAGTGTATAATGGCTGTGGATACAATAAAGCTCAGCTCAAATAGTATATATATCATGAAACCAGGAGACAAGGTAATTTGCATAAATGACAGGATCGATCCTGAAAAAAGCGAAGAAATAAGAAGGGATTTTGAGATCTGGATAACCAAAGATAAAGAATATACCATCCGCGAAATACTGGATAATAATGGCATAGTAACCGGGGTATTGCTGGATGAGGTACACAATTTCCCCAAATTTTTTAAGCTGATCAATCGTTTCCAGGAGCCTGCTTTTGCCCAATGGCGTTTCCGTAAATTGAACTATGCCAGTCAACCCGCCGAGGCGATCAGCGAGGTTGAGGAATTAGTAGAGGCGGAACAAGAAGAAAAACAGCAGATTAAGGTGAAGTAACAGATCCCTGCTGCGCCTAATTCATATCTATTTAAGCCAAAAACGTCTGAGGCAGGGATAATATCCCTGCCTCAGACGTTTTTATAAATTATGATTATAATTCCATTTGGCATAATAAAATGCACAAAAATTTGCTTAATCATAAATGCGGGCAGCCTCAGTTTCAACCAGCTGTGTTAGCATAGTTTTCAAAACAGCTTCACGGGCCCATTGCTGCTCAATTATGGCGGCATCATTCTGATACCATTTCAATGGAGCACTTATTTCAATACGTGCTTTATATACAAAGTTTTTGGTTGGGTGCATTTTACTGCCTTCATAACTGTTCAGGCCCTCTGCCTTTAATATTTTAGCAAACTCACGTGCCTTAATATCAACCTGCAGACATTCGTCCAGTGAATTTTTGTAATCCTGTTTATCTTCCAGCCAAAGCGTAAGCGTGTCGTCGTTTAAGTCGTGGTCTGCAATGGCAATCCGGCTATAATCGTAATCTACAGATATAATAAGCCACCATAATTGATCTTTTAGTTTTTGTGCGATTTTTATCATTGTATTGTTTTTATTTACTGAATAGGGTGTTTTTTTAGGCAGATGTGCTATCTGAAAGCCGGGGTCCAACCGGGCATATATTGCTGTATAGCCGCTATTTCTTTACTATACTTTGCACACGTCTCTATATAAGCCTGGTATCGTATAACTTGTTCATTACCGGAATAAATGGCGGCATTTTGTTGGTCTTGTTCATCTTGTTTTTGAATGGCGGAGTAGGCTATATGCATGGTAAAAAATTTGTGTACGGGCTGGGTATTCTTGATGTTGATTTCTACTCCACGTTTTTCTGTAATAAATATTCTTTAATTTCTTTATTAAATATATTTGCCATTGAAAAAAAATGTAGTACTTTAGTGAAATCAACAAGACAAATATACAGAATAATCTTTACTTTAATCAAGAATAATCTTTAAAAAGTTATCAACATGAATGATACCCCAAAAGCCAACAAGATCAAAACTATTCGCCCGGAAACTCTGGAGTTTATCATACTTTATAACCAACTTAAAGGAAAAGCATTCCTGGGGAACGCTCAGTTATCCGAGGTTCTTGGTTTTAACTCACCAAGCTCTATTACCGAAATAATAAAGAGCAGGCAAAATATAGATCCAGAAAAACTCAGAATATTTAAAGAAAAATATGCAGAGTTTATTTCAGGAGCAAAAACAGATACAATTCAAGAAAAAAATACAGAAAAAAGAACAGAAGAAGGCATCCCAATGTACGAGATCTCGGCTACCGCCTCGGGGGTAGAGGTTTACAATGACATTAATGATTCCATGCCAGTTGGCCGCATGAACTTCCCTGGAATTGAAGATTGCGATTTCGCATTGCCGGTTTGGGGACATTCTATGTACCCTTACCTGGAAAATGGCTGTTGGGTAGCTTTAAAGGTAATACACGATAAAAAAATACTACCGGGCGAAGTATACTATATTGAATGGGGCGAATACCGTATGTATAAAAGATTATTGGTTGGCGATAGTCCTGAAGAAGTAGTTGCCCACTCGGATAATACCACAGAAATGATAGGAAACCGGCTTAAATATGCTCCCTTTATCATTAAAATAGCCGACATTAAAAAATTGTGCCTGGTAAAAGACATCCATAAAAAACACAACCACTGATGTGTACACCATAAGTCCGCCATTGCCTGGTGGGCTTATGGTATTTTATACTACACGCTTAAACAAGCGGCTTGTTTCCTTGCTCAATTCGAAAGATCATGCAATCCAGATCTGTTTTTATGCTTTCCAGTACCTCTCCTAAATCGCTTTTAGACAGATCATCCCTAAATTCGTCGCGTTTGGTATTAGCAATATATTGCAGGTAGGTTGTGATCATAAGGGCATGTTTCTTATCTAAACGTGCGCCATCATATGCTATTACTTTAAATAGCTGTTCTAAATGGGTAAAATAATTACGCGCGTTCAACCTTTCGATATCCTCCGACTCTCGTTTAAGCCATTTTAAAAATTCCACGAGGGTCATAGTTTATACACTTAATTGATTATTTGCCGTTCAATAGTAAATATAGGAACATTGAGATGATTATCATGCCTCCAACCGTTACAGACTTATCGCATTGTATTGATCCTGGCATAAAAGCTTGTGTATTAAAATATAAAATCACTATTTTTGAAATCATAAACCATTGTAAAACAACCAAATAAAACCTATTAATTTCAACTCACTGCAATTAACATGCTGGTTAAAATCCTACATTTCATTAATTACCAACTCAGCGTTGGCAATAAGTTACAGAATATAGCTTTTTATGCCATACTCCTGTTTATGATATGGGTTGTTATCATACAGCTGAAACTCAAACAACACAAACCTTATCGATAGTTAAAAGGAATAGCTACGTCTTTCTCTCCAGCATCATCTACAGCCTGTAATAATAAGCACATAGCTTAAAGGCATACTAACTGCATGTTGATTTAAACCCTATTCTATTTTATAACTTGGCATTCATTATACTAAAAATATATTCATATGCTCATCCGCCTGGCCACATTAAATGATATCCCCCAGATCATGCAACTTATTGTCGAAGTTGTACCTGTTATGATAGCATCCGGAAATCTTCAATGGGACGATCACTACCCTAATATTGCCGTATTTACTGATGATATTAGTAAGGATCAACTCTGGGTAGTGGAGATTGAAGAGCAAATTGCAGGCATTGCCGCAATAACGACGGATCAGGAGCCTGAATACGCCAAAGTTGGCTGGGATATTACAGAGGCTGCCATAGTTACGCATCGCCTTGCTGTGAGCCCTCAATATCAAGGATTGGGCATAGCCGCTACCTTATTACAACAAGCCGAGAACGAAGCCATACGCCGGAATATAAAAACATTACGCATCGACACCAATACCAGCAACCAGGCTACTCAAAAGCTATTTCCTAAACTGGGTTATATCTATGCTGGTGAAATCGATCTGAGTTTTAGACCCGGGCTGAGATTTTATTGTTATGAAAAACGACTTTAAATACCTTTAAAACTATAAAAGCGAATATTCTGTCTCCCAAAAAGCAAGTTAGCCAGGCCTGTACAAAAACCCATCTGAACACAAAAACATGTTTGTTTTTTTTAACTAAGAGGAAAAATTAAATACTTATCAACATTTGTTCGATTTATCAACATTGCAGTAATAAGTAAGATATAATACCCATATATTTATTTAATAAATTACTGATAGCCTCCCGCTACAGTCACCTAAATTATAAAACTAAGAAGATGGAACCTGTAATGATGTTTGTAATTACCGCTATTATTGCTGCAATACTTTTAGTTGCGTTTAATAAACAACAGGAAAGTAAGATAAGCAATCACCTGTACACCAGTGATGTACAACAGATCTACCTACTTACTGCTGCTGAATATAAAATTAATGTTTTAGAGAATCAGCAACAGTTAAACAACACTACTGCCGACTTGAGTATTCAAAAGCCCAATATCGCCGCAGAATTAGATCTGCTTACCACCGCATTTGAAAGCGGCCAAATACCGCTTAACGAGTTAAATTTAAGGCTTGATTATTTATTGGACACCCTCAATATCAGTAGCTCATCAATGATTCAGGCATATTAATCTCAAGAATAGTATAGATAATAAAATCGGAGGGGCATAAAAAAAGCCGGAGTATTCCGGCTTATATCAAAAAAGAATATTCTTACTTCTGGCTTAATTACGTTTAAAGCTGCCTTTTCCTGCCGTGCTATTACCACCGCCATTAAAGCCAGGCCCTTTGTCTTCAGCAATATTAACGGTAATACGGCGACCATAATAACTTGCACCATTCATGCACCTTATGGCTTCTTTCGCCTCATTATCATTAACCATTTCTACAAAGCCAAAACCCCTACTCTCTTTTGTTTCGCGATCCTTAATGATCCTGAGCGATTTAACCGGCCCAAAATCACCAAAAACAGCTGTTAATTCGGCTTCATCTACTTCTAGAGGAAGCCCTGCTATAAATACTTTCATTAATCTCCTTAAAATTTCCGTAAAGGTACAAAAAAAGAGCCGTATTTTGAGCATGAACGTAAAGCAGAAGTGGATATGTTAGTCTTTTTTACCTTTAAATTACGCAATGAAAGTTATTTAAAGGTTATTAAAAAATCCGGCAATAAATTACGAAGAGTTAAATTATTTAAGTTGGAGTTCAAAACTACCCTCCACCCTGTAAAAGGGCGAATTAGCTTTATCGTCCTTGGCTAAAAAGGTAAAGAAAGTTCCCTTAGCTATCAGATTATCATTATTGTACTTTTCAATACTGATTTTTCCGGAATCATCCTTGCCCCCGTATTTAGTTAAAGTATATTGCAATACAGGATTCTTGTCATCTAATTTGAAAAGAAATTGACTACCAGCCACTTTACTGTTCATATTAGCTGCGGCAAAACCAACAGAGCTAATACCAAAACTCATGGTATGAGCCTTGTTTATAGCCGTAATGCCAAAATACTTACTATCACCGCTACGTACATTGATAAAAGCTACGGAGTCTGTAGCTGCGTCAAAAGTATAAGTGGAATCTTCAATGGTAATCTTTAGTGTTCCTTTACCAGCTAAAAAGTTACCAGGGCCATTAGTAATGCTCATGGTGGAAGCGCTATCGGCAGCGGCGATTGACTTAGTGGAATCCATACTCTTTACATTCTCATCTTTCTGGCATGACGAAATAGTCACCGAGATGAGCAAAAGAGCAGAAAATAACCATTTAGTAAACCGAATACTGTTCATAGGCTAATAGATGGCTAAATTTAATAATAAATAGTTTTAATTTTATCAATTTGATGGCTTTAAACAAAAATTTAACATTTTTTTACAATTAATGACCATTATTATTAACCTCGCAAAAAATATTGTATTTGCGGATCTATAAAAAAGATAATCGTAAATAATATCTCTAAAATACTTCGCCAACATTGATGAACAGGCCCCTGGAACCTTCGCGGCCGAAGCCATAATCAATAGCGATGTTAGTTTTGGATACTTTATTGAGCTTGATTCGCAAACCGGGGCCAAAACCAGGCTGAATACTTTGCAAGCCGGAGCCAGGAGCAGCCGAGAATGACTGCGCGTTGATAAAGGCTACGCCACCTAATAATCCGTTGCGGGTGATCCTAAAACGGTATTCGCTTTCCAGGTAAACCATTTGCGCGCCCCTGAATCGTCCCTGGATATATCCCCGGCCCGTTGTGTTACTGGGATCGTAGCCGGTAGCTGGTAAGTCGAGATAGGCGGGGCGTCCGTTGATCACCAGCCAATCGTATGACCAAAAAGCCAATACATTATCAGACTCCGCCGGAAGCTTATAATACTTACGTACATCGATAATTAAAGAACGCCAGGGAGATGTACTACCCAGAAAGGAATAATTATCGCGGTACTGCATCGACGCGTAAAAGCCCCGGGAAGGATTTATAGAATTGTCGCGGCTATCAAACAGGGCGTTAAATGTAATACCTGTTGAAATAGCGCGGGTAATAGGCCCGTATCTTTTATAATCAGAAACGCCGCCGTTAAACTGTCCCTTCTCAGACATGTTCCAGCGATCATCAAAAATATAACCCAAACCAGCATAAAAATTGCCGAATATTTGTTTCAATACCGTTTCCGAAAATCGAAAGAATGAATAATCAAGCGGGTTTTCATCGGCCAGATTGGAATGGCTTCCCAGGCCATAAGTACTTTGCGGATATTTGTAAAACCTGAAATCGCCAATGAAATCATACTTGTTGTTTTTTGTCCATATGTTCGACAACAAGGGAATGATCACCTGCTTTTTTTGAGTATATGCCGGGTTGATTGTAATGGTAGAGATCCGGGTATTTGGGGCCGTTCTAAAAACCACATTGCCAGATAAGGTACCTGCCAGATCTGTTTGCAAGGTATAACCTACCGCGGGCACAATGGAGAACACCGGTTTTGTGGTCACCGAATCGGCCTTGCTTTCTTTGTAATTTTTGTCAAATATTGATTTGATAACATCAAAAATATCCTTTTCAAAAGTGGTATCCGGATGGGCTACTATCAGGGTATCTTTAAATTTGGGATGCCCCAGAGGAATATACCGCTTATCCTGCGCATATGCTTTTTCATTAGCGAAAAAGAAAACTGCCAAAGTAAAGATCAGAACGAGTATTTTTTGTAGGCGCATTACGATAGTACCAGGGTAGATAAATGGTTATCAGCTGCAATAATAAAAATAATAAGCCAAATGGTTGGTTTAATAAACTAATTTGACAGGTATCAAACAAAGGTTACAGCTAAATTTTGCGTTATAAATCCTTACTTTCCAAATATAAAGTACATTGGCTGGCCTACATTTTATGGCCATTTGCCATGTATTGGCATTAGATGGGGGTTCAAAAAATATCAACCTACTTATCAGTCTTTTATAATAAATTACCAAAAAAGTTAGCATTTTATAAATTTATTTCCGATATTTGTTTGTGATTATTCCAATCGGAATTCATTTCATATTCTTTGGATTAAAGATCCTTGCTCACCAATTCAAACATTAATTTATGAAAATTCATACCTATTATTCAAAATCGGCGGCGGTGTTAGCCAACCGTATTGATCAGTATTTTAAACACATTGAGGGTACATCCCATATCGAACAAAAACCAGCGAATGGAAAAGATCCCACCCTAACAGCACAAAAAGTATGGGATCGTGAGCCAGTAGCCGCCACCATCGCGGGCATGGCACTGTTCCTGGGCTTTAGCAGCAAACAGGAGTTTGAGGCTTATGAGCTTAGCGGCAAACATGCCCATGTATTAAAACGCGGACGCCTGCGCTTAGAAGCCGCTTATGAGTCGCGCTTATACCAAACACCTACCGGGGTTATATTTGCTTTGAAAACCCTGGGCTGGAATGATAAACCTGAAGTACAAAAGCCCGCCAAAACCGACAATAACCTCAAAGTGCAGATCGTAAACACCGGTCCCCTACCTGTGGGCAGTGAAAAGGAAGTGATTCTTTGATTTCGGATTTCGGATGTTCGATTTCGGATTTATCTTAATTTCGAATTTTCAGATTTGGAAAGTTGAATTTAATGTTTACGCTATTCAAAATCAAAAATAAATCTTAAAGTTCTTACTCCTTGCTCCAAAAATAAAATCTGAAATCGAACATCCAAAATCCGAAATTTATTAGTATATTTGAATTCATTTATGCCAAATGGCATTTTTAACATAACAAGCTCTCCGTCATCTCTGGCGATGGGGTTTCAACAAAAAAATCTTAACGCTATACATCATGATGAATGACATCAATGCGCCTCCATTTAACGGTTTTGGAGGGTCGGTCCTTTTTGGGCAAAACTATTTCTCCAATGCCCAGGTGATTGTGAACCAGGGTGGCACCAGTTCGGGCAAGACCTACGCCATTGAACAAGTTCTATTTTGCCTGGCATGCCAGACCTCCAAATTAGTGATAACCGTAGTGGCCCAGGATATACCTAATTTAAAAGCGGGGGCACTACGCGATGCCTTAAATATCTACCAGGAATCCGAAGCTTTACAGAACACGGTAAAAAATTTCAATAAAACCGACAGGGTGTTTGAGTTTACTAATGGCTCAATTATCGAATTCAAAAGCTACGATAATGCCCAGGACGCCAAATCAGGAAAGCGCGACTATTTATTTGTGAACGAGGCTAATGGTATAACCTGGGATGTTTATCATGAGCTGGCCCTGCGTACCAAACGACGTATTTTTATTGACTACAATCCCAATATCGGCTTTTGGGTACATGAAAAGCTGATAGGACAACCCAATGTACAGTTGATCATTTCTGATCACCGGCATAACCCCTATCTTGATCAATCTATGCGGGATAAGATCGAATCATTAAAGAAAGATGATATAGAATTGTGGAAAGTATATGCCCGTGGCATTACCGGCAAGATCACTGGCCTGATATTTAACAACTGGTATCTCTGCGAACAGGTACCGCCAGATGCAAAGCTTATTGCTGCCGGCCTCGATTTTGGTTTCACTAACGATCAAACCGGCTGCCTGCTGGTGTACCGGCAAAATGGCGAGCTCTGGGTTAACGAACTGTTTTATGAAACCGGTTTAACCAATACCGATATAGCTGAAAGACTTAAAGCTTGCGGCGTAAGTAAAAGAACGGAGATCATTGCTGATAGCGCCGAACCAAAATCAATAGAAGACCTCAAGCGCATGGGATGGTATGTTACGGGCGCTAAAAAAGGTGCAGATAGTGTTAAAAACTCTATCGACATACTTAAACGTTACAAAATAAATGTAACCCGCAACAGCGTCAACTTACGCAATGAGCTTAACCGCTATAAATGGCGTGTAGATCAATCGGGCAAAACCATTAATCAACCTGTTGATAAATGGAACCACCTGATAGATCCACTGCGTTATGTTGCCTTAAATAAGCTGAAGATCAGCAGCGAAGGTAAACTGAAATCACATTTACCATTTGTGTCAAACTTCCACTCCATAACCGGAGTTTTTGAACAGATGATACGTTAAGGGCTTATAGTTGATGGTTCATAGTTCATAGATGTTTGGAAGAATTAAAATAAATGCTAGGTGCTGGATTTGGCTAAAGCCCATAACTGTTTAATTGTAGTCCGTTGGTTAAAACCAACGGCAATGAAGGATAAATCAATCGCTTTTATTCATTGCCGTCCCATTTATGGGGCGGATTATGGAAATACTCCCTGGCTTTAGCCAAAAACAATCTTCCGAATACCTACCTGTAAACCATAGATCATCAACTTTAGAAAACTATGAACCATGAACCACAATAAACCATGATCGAAAAAACACTCAAAACAATCACCGGCAAGTTATCGGTAAAAATTCCCACGGAATTAAACGAGGTAACACTCGGGCAAATAATGGCCATGCAGCAAAAGCCCGATCTGAATGATATTGAAGCTATCGGTATACTTTCGGGCATTGCTGTTGATGAATTATACAATGTAAAGAGTGTTGACGATTTTCAGGTATTTACCGAGACAGTATTAGCCCTGTCGCACCAGATCAAACACCTGTACAACAGCGAGGTAATACCTAAAGAGGTTGTTTTTATTTTACATGATGCCCGGGAAAAGCAGGTGCAGAAAAATGTAAAAGTAAGCCATGATCTTTCGGTTGAACCGACCGGGGCATTTATGGCGGCCAGGGATATTATTGCCGAGGAGATTAATAACCACATTAAAGAGCATGGCCAGGAAGACTGGCAGGAACGTTTTAACCCGTCATTAAGTGCCTGCTGCCAGGTGCTGGCCCATTACTTTTTTTGCAAGGCCACCGGGCAAAAGTACAATGAATACCAGGCTGAGGAATTTTGTAACGAAATAAAAAAAATGCGGGTAACGGAGGCACTACCCATCGCGCGCCATTTTTTTTTCTGTTATCCCAACTTATGGAAGCCGAAAACCGGTTACTGGCATCGGCTCCTACAGCGCTGGAAAAACGGGCGGGCATCCAGTCGTTCGAGAAATTCAAATATATCAATACCATCAACTCACTGGCCGGCGGCGATATAACCAAATGGGATATCATCATGAACATGCCCTATGAGCGTGTGCTCACCAAACTCCTGCTCAACAAGACCGAAGCGGAATATCAACGGAAGTATAGTGAGGTAGTGAGTGGTTGATTAAGTGAGTGGTTTTTAAATATGTTAAACAACGTAGACAAAACTCACTATTCACTCAATCAACCACTCCCTTAATCAACCACTCACCAATCAACTCAATCAACCCCTCACAAAACATGCGCAACCAAATAGAAGCTATAGTACAAACCCTTACGGGCAACCCTACGTTTGCTTACGGTACACAAACAGAACTCAATACCCTTGCCGATGATGTAACGGCCTTTCCGTGTGTATTCATGTATCCATTACAACCCATTGATGTATCGCCACAGGTTAACGGATCGGTAGACAATGTGTTTACTGCCTACATTGAATTCCTATACCAAACTGAGTTTGGACAATACACTGCAGAAAACGAAACTTTTGTAAACCAGGCTTTGAGGCTGGCCAATGAATTTATTGTAAAAGCCGCCAAATACCGCGATGGCGACGGCCGGTACTTCCGCATCAAGGCGGGCAGCAAGGCTAAATGCCAGCCGGTTTATAATAAGTTCGACGCCAATACTACTGGCATTGGTTTAACTATTTCCTTATCAACCATGTACTTTGATACGTTTTAATTATTGTCTGAATCAGAATTTACAGGATTTTAAAATGTTCAGAATAGAAATGACTTGCATTCGGTTAATTCTAAAATCCTGTAAATTCTGATTCAGACAATAACTCATTCAATAACTCAATAATTAACCACCAAGATGGGCATTTTAGCTATAATAGAAGAAACTAACTGGGTAAGTACTTACCCTGATCAAAACGGAGGCGAGATTGATACTGCCGATGTATTGATATCCATTATTGATACCACGACGGGGCAATATACCAATGGCAATAATTGCGTGGTAACCTACCAGGTCAACACAGATGGCTATTCCAGTACCGAAACCGTTACTGTACCCGGTCAGTCCGTAAAAATATATAGCGGGGTGCTGCGCGAAAGCCATTATAGTCCGCAAGGTGATCCCATTTCCAGTACTTATACCACTTTTTCGATAGTTTCCTTACAGCCGGGAGATGGTCCGCCGCCTACTAATCCGGGTGTGTGCGATCTGAAGATCAATTATGTTAATGTAGATAAACCCGAATCGGCCGTAGGTGCAGCCGACGCGCAGATCACCATTAACGCGTCATCAAGCTATGCCCCTATACAGTACAGCAATAATTTCGGTGCATCCTGGCAGCTGTCACCCACTTTTACAGGCTTAAGCGGAGGACTGGTACAACCCATGGTAAAAGACAGTAACCCATTAGGTTGCACAGCCCAGGCTTTTATTACCATACCAACCACATCCGGTTTATTGATCGATGATCCGTCAGTAAACCTGGGCGGAGGCAATATATCCCGTTGGAACGCGGCCTTTAATCCCATTGTATTTACCTATCAGCGTAAGGATTTTGGCATCATCAGCATCACACAAGACAACGAAAAGGGGTACGCCAAAATAGCGGTAAATACTACGTTGCTTGATTCTAAAACGGGCAAATACAAAGTTGTTACCGGCGACAAGCTATATGTGAATGCCGGCATATATCAGGGTGTATATGTAGTTGATAAAGCAGGTAACAATAACGAAATTACCATTACAACGCCCTTTAATGGCAATGCAGGTGGTTATATCAACATTAACAGTATGCGACCGTATTACAACGTAATTACGCGCATTACCTACCAGGATAAACTTAGTGGCAGGCAAAACACTATCACCGCCACCAACAGACCAAACAATGAAGGGATTATTAAAGCCGACCTGTCGAACTTTTTGCAAAGTTTATTACGTCCGGTTGATAGTAGCGATTATACGCTGACCAATTTCAGGGACGACAACCTGAGCGCCAGCTATCAGATTGAATATGCCGAGCATTATGATGACGGAACAACCGAAGGCTTCACATCGCCCTTTACCCTGCTACCCTATCCGTTTTACGTGATGTATGCCGCCAAACAACTGGGCGAGCGTTATGGTGGTAACCTGGCAGCTTATGTACCTTTTAAAACGATGAGCAACCCTACACTACTGGCCCGCTGGGTAACTGATTTTGCAGAGCCGGCTTACTCCATTAGTTATCCTTTTGACATTGGCTTCATTTATAGTGAAGATCTGCTGGGGCTACAGCTATATGCAGAGCTTATTTTATTGGATATTAACCGTAACCCACTTGCCGGCGGGCAACAAACCAGTTACCTGCTTAATGAGGATGGTTCCTGGTTATTGAATGAAGATGGCAGTTCATTTATCATTGCCGATCAAACACAGATAAACACGCCTCTATCCGCTCAACTGGGGCTTAACCGCCTGCGCATTAGCGGCAGTTTCCCGCGTGAGGCTTTTTATATGAACCTTGCCCTTAAATACAATGACGATCAGAACATTCCCCATACCGTTACCCAAACCCAAACCATCAGGATAGATGATGCTGTTGATGATAATTCCGTTTACCTGCGCTGGATAGGATTAAGCGGAAGCTGGGAATACTATCGTTTTGTCTTTAATCAAGAGGTAAGTTTGGACGTACAGAACGCCGTGATCATCAAGAATTTTGTAAGTGACTGGGAAAACCAGGAAGGTATTGAACAGGTGATCAGCAAAACAGCCGGGCAAAAAATGAAGGTAATGGCCGAGGATCTATCGGTTAATGATATCAAAGGTTTACAATCCATCAAATACTCGCCCAAGGTGCAGATGCTGCTGAACAAAAACCCTGTAAAATGGCAAACCATCGTGATTAATACCGCTACTTACAGCGAGTATGAAACCCGCAACGGGCAGGCGCCATTCAGCGTAACGTTCAATATGCCGTCTATTAATATTCAAACGCAGTAGTGTAAGTTTTTAGTCGTAAGTCATGAGTTCTGAGACTTGATTTTATGACGACGACTTCGTACTTAAGACTCCCGACTTTATACTTAACATGAACCAGATACAACTATACCTCAACAATCAACTGGTCGACCTTAGTGACGACAGCCCCATTGCGCTCACCTTCCAGATCAATAACCTGGCAGAGGTGAAGAACCAACAGGGCAATACCAGCAATCAGTTTAAGCTGCCCTTAACACAGCGCAACCGGCAGATCCTGGGCTTCCCGGATGATGTGTTGTTTACCACTAACCTGCCCTATGATAATTACGAAGCCAGGATCATACAGGATGGACTGGAGATCGTTCCATCGGCTATCGCTCAGCTTAATCTCATTGAGCAGGATACCGCCAGCGTCACAGTGCTCAGTGGCAATGTTGATTTCTTCGACGTGCTGGACGTAAAAATCTATGACATGGGCGATAACACTACCGATATAGGTAAACAGAATGCTTTTGTGCCTTATCAGCATACATGGGATCTGAATAAGGTTGCTCATTCGCAAAACAACACCAGCGGTTATATATGGCCTGTGGTTGATTACGGCCGGATAGCTACTGATTTTTTAAATAACCCTCAAATTGATGTACGCTACCAGCGACCAGGCTTTTTCCTGAAAACAGCTATCGAACTGTTTGCGCAAACAGCAGGGTACAAGATTGATCAAAGTTCGTTTCTGCTCAAACAACCCATGTATGATAAATTGATCGTGCAGTTTGCCAATGACAATTTTGAGCACGGTACCGATTATCAAAACTCTGCAACTCTTGGCGTAAATGCGTCATTAGGCGATGCGCTGAATGTATCGCATCCCGGGGTTCAGAACAATATAGGCACAGTTGTTTTTAAAAACGTGATCAACAGTGATCAAAATTACCAGGCATCGGCCGGCAGATATGTCGCAAAGGCGGTGACTAAAGTTACCATTACGGTAAAAATACCTTCCTTTTATTTCTACGGCAAGTTTGTTGGCGATTATGCCTCCAACTTAGATATCAATATCATTTATACCGATCCTTCAAATGGTGAGCTAAAGTTGGCTAGCCATAATTTCGATCTGAAAAATAATATCGTTATTGATAAGCAATCGGGCTTTTTTAATCTCTTCGCTTATAAAAATACCACGGATCCCGTAACCCTCTCCACCGATGCGGAGTTACCTATAGGCGGGCAGCTGCATGTAGGGTATGAATTTAAAGGCTACACCGGCTCGCGGTTTAGTATGCCCGGCGGTACAGAGCTAACTATTAAGGCTGATAATCAGGACGTATTATTCGGTCAGGATATCCAGTGCGAGCGCATTTTCCCGGATATTACCCAAAAAGATTTGTTGAAAGATGCCCTGCAGCGTTTTGGCATTATTTGCCAAACCAATAATACCACGCGCACGGTTACTTTTTCGTCCTTCCGCGATATTGTGAATAATATACCCGTGGCCACAAACTGGACAAGCAAATGTGTTGATCAGGGCAAAACCGTTTCCTTTCAGCTGGGTAACTACGCCCAGGTAAACACCATAACCTATAAGGAGGATGACGCCATTTTACCCAAAAACTTCGGCAACTCGCAGATCAATGTGGCCGATAAAACCCTGCCTTTAACCACCGCCCTGTTCGAGAGCCAGTTTGCTCCTACCCTTAACCGATCCTACATTGGCGGTAACATGGCGCAGATATTAAAGATAGATACCACACAGGATGCCGATGCTGTTGATTTCAGCATCAATACGCAACCGCGTTTGCTGATAGATCAAAAGATCGACCTGCGCCAGCAAAACGGTGCGCCATCAGTTACCTTTACCGATGGGCTTAACCACATTATGGTGAATGATATCATATCTGTGCCCTATTTTTATAAACCGGGCGGCGAATTCAGCTTACTGTGGGAAGATCTGCGAATAGCCTATTACCCCGAACTGGAAAAGATACTGCGGCAAACCAAAAAGATAGTACGTTACTTTCTGCTCAGCCCGCGCGATATCCTGGAACTTAACCTGCTTATTCCCGTTTACCTGGAGCAGGATGGCTGTTATTACTATATCAACAAAATTGACAGCTGGCGCAGCGGGCAGCCTACTAAGGTAGAGTTGGTGAAGCTGGGTTAAGAGAACATGCCGTGTGTTATCTCCTCAATCGAGTCATTTCCGTAAAAAAACATAGTGAACATGCTCAGATGATCCTGGGTAATAACCAATATATCCTCACGTTTAATGTGATTTTCATTGATAAAGCGGGTAAGGCGTTCATGGCTACTAAAGTAATCGGATTTTAAAACGATCATATGGCTAATTTTTCAATAGGATGATGAACCCGGTATTTTGTTACAGGTTTTGGCCTGGGGTATTCGATCTTATCACTGCAATATTATCCACAACTTTAATTATTATTTGCAATTCATTATTCTATTGTTTATTTTTACTAAAATAATTAGCAAACAAGATTAATAAAACCTAAGCCGTTTTAAAGCATGAAAATTTCCAACTTACTTCTACTTTCACTTATTATTGCTGGATGTAATTCGGCACCAGAAAATAAAATAACGGATAACCGACCGGCTACGCAACTGGCATTAATTAAAAAGTTCAATACGGCTGATTCTCTTTATTTTTATGAGTCAAACGATATAAAAAAGACCGAGGCGCTTGAAAACGGGAAAACTGAATTAATAAAATTTATTACAGATAGCCTGCACGATGATGTTAAGCAATGGCCTGCCGTTGTTCATGAAATTTCTGTTGACAAATTGCTCGATTATATTGATGTTACTTTAAATATTTCAAAAAAGATGGGTAAATATGAAGATCCATCTGAATTCAAAGTTATCATACTCCATTCAAAAGTATCAATGAGCGACACTACGGTTAAAAATCAGTTAAAAAAGTTATTAACCGGCGACCAGATTTTTGTAAATGGTTCATTTGAAAAAGATGATATAGTAGGTGATATTAATTTTCACGGCAATAATTACGATGACAGAGATATATTTTCGTCACCCGAACTTAATTTTAAGATTAAAAGTATAACTAAACAAACGAAGTAATAAATCGAAGATTTATAATACAACTAAATACATTAGAATGATTTTTCGCAAATACGAATATGCCAAATAGCATTTTTTACATAATAGAATAAAGTGGCCTCCTACTGGCGCACGCCTGTCGTGAGTGTATCTAATGAATAGATTTAGCCCGGATATTGAAAACACACGCGACATACCTGCGTCAGCTAAGGTTGTTTCTTGTAAGCCAGCTACCTGTGACTATTAGACAACACGAGTCCACTTAGTCCGCTTTATATACCTCGTGTCATTGTGCATTTTACATTATGCTGATAGGCACATGTTCAATATTATATTGATACTCGTTGCAAATACGCTTTACACTTCAGTTACTTTTCAGCATAATAAAACAAGAAGAATCCATATTCTTTCATCGTTATAATTAAAATGTCTTCCTTTCTAATTCCTTGCTCGTTTACAAAAACTGCTAAGCTCTCATGTTCTCTAAAACTTTTTGATTTCAAAATTTTCATATCCAATCAATTTACTATTTAAATCTATACAAATGGCAGATGACAACAAAATTTCCATCGATGTTACCGTAACAGGCGATGGACAAAAACAAATAGATAGCTACGTTAGATCATTTGATAGTCTACGAAATTCAATAAATAGCCTTTCACAGCCATTTAATTCGTTTTCAAACAATCTAAATAACTTAGATAGAAATTTGTCTAAGTACACCGAATCGCTAACTAAACTTAATACCAAAAATCAGGAATTTATATCCACCGGAGATAAGGTTGATGAAAAAGTTTCAAAAGCCTCTAATTCTTTCGCATCGTGGCTAAGTGTAATTAATCTTTTTGTAGATGTAATTAAAGGATGGCAGGTTGCTTTAACTGGTGGCTTGTCCATCGTAGTTGCTTTCCTTCCCGAAATTATAAATTTTGCAAAAGCATTATTTATGGGAAAAGACGCCACGAATGCAATGGCTCTAAACTTTAAAAACCTAAACGATGTAATGAAGGATTCCAACAAAGAGGCATCCTCAGAAATTACCAGGTTACAAATTTTATATAAATCAGCTACAGATGTAAATAACGGCTATAGTGATAGAATTAAAAGCGTAAAAGAGCTCAAAAAAGAATTTCCTGAACATCTTAAAGCTATAAGTGATGAAAGTATTTTGAACGGTAATGCTAAAAAAAGTTATGATGAACTTACTAAATCAATATTTGAAAATGCAAGAGCAAGAGCCGCCGAAGCTAAAATAGAGAAGCTTAGCGCACAAATATTAGATCTTGATTTAAAAAAAGAAAAGATAAATAATGCAAAAGCTCATGAATTAGCAAACACAGGCACAGTATCCGACAATTTTTCGGCACAAGGTGGCGGCAGAGGTGCAACATTTGGTTCACTTAGGAAAGCTATAAAAGATAGAGCAAATCTTGCACAGGCCCAAGCAGACCAAGATAAGAAAATACTAAAAGATCAAATTGATTTCCTTGTGAAATTTGCTGGAGGCAATAACAAAATTGCAAAAATGATGGCTCAGGATAATAATACGGAAATAGCAACTCCTACGAAACTTAAAAAAGCCAGCGTTAAAAAAACTACCCAAACCCGCAGCTCCGATTTACTCGAAGCCAAATCCATCACTTTTGCCAAACAAATTGAACTGGATAAGCAACATTATGATATCGAATTGTCTTTATTAAATGATCAGTTGAGTAAGAAACTGATCAGCCAGGATGATTATAATAAACAAGCCGAACAATTACAGGAAAAATTCCACCTGGCCATTGGTGATAAGATACAATTTTTTAATAAAAATGATTTTGACGAAGCCAAAAAGCACATGCAGGACATGATTGAGCATAATGATGTAATGGCCAAGGACCAAAAAAACGTTGATAAAGCCATCCTCCCTGGTCAAAAACTGGATGCCGAGAAACAGCTGATCACAGATAAGTACAACTATGAAATAAAACTGGCTGCAGGCAATGCCGATAAGATCAAAGAGCTGGAAATTCAAAAACAAGAGGCTATTACTCAATTAACCAAACAATATGAGCAACAACGTAATGAATTTATTCAACAAACGGCACAACAGGTTTCCAACGCAGCGTTTTCAATCCTTCAAAATAATATCAAAAACCAAAGCGATGCCAAAATAAAGGGCCTGGAAAAAGACAAAGCCGCCGAACTAAGCAATAAAAGCTTGACCAGCACCCAACGCCAGGCCATCGAAGCCAAGTACCAAAAACAGGAAGCCGCCGAAAAGGTAAAAGCCTTTAAATCAGAACAAAAGGCATCCATATTACAGGCGGTTATCAATGGTGCATTGGCGGTTACCAAGGCAACTTCGCAAACAGGCATCCTGGCCCCTTTTGTTATTCCGGGCATTATTGCTGCAACAGCTATACAGGTAGCCACCATTGCTGTCCAAAAACCGCCGCAATATGCCAAAGGCGGTCTGCATTACCAATCGGACGGGCGCGGTGCCCTGCTACCCGGCTATAGTCGTAACGATAATACCAATGCCTACCTGCGTTCGGGCGAAGCTATTGTGGTATCCGAAGCCATGCGCAATCCCTGGGCACGCAACCTGGTGAGCGCCATCAACGTGGCACACGGCGGCAGGGATTTCTCGATGCCCAATACCAGTCGCGGTTATGCCATAGGCGGTATATTTACCGATGGCGGCAATGCCAACCGCTATTACAACCAGCCGGTTAATGATGTAAAAGAGCTCGCCAACACCCTGGCCTACCAGATGATTAATAACTTCCCTCCTGTTTATGTAGATGTTAAAGACATCAACAACCAGCAAAACATTCTGGCCCAAACGGTGAACAGGGTAAATCTGTAAGCCCCCTAATCCCCTGAAGGGGGTATTAGGAAGTTGGATTTATTTGTATCTCCAAAAATCAGTTATACCAGTGTACTCATATTCGGCCTGATCTTTTGCATCGTCAATTGTTTCATGCCAGGTGTCGGCAAATTCTACCCAATCACTGTTACAATAAAATAAGTAGTATCCCTCTTCTGGTTTATATTGACAAATGGCCAATCCATAAGCAGCATCTTGTAATTTACCATTCACAAAATGTTGGGTATTACCTGTAGGCGATGACAAATTAGTAACGGCATAACAAATTACCCTGGCATTACCTATAAGATCAGGAATTTCAGTTTCAAACATCTATATAAAATTATCATTTAAACATGAACATCCAACTTGCCAACACCCTGTTTGATGAAGGCGTATTTTCGGCCATGTACAAGGCTGGTTTCATCACTACCAAAATATTTACCTATCGCGAAATTTATCTGTGGGTAGATGCCCAGATGCAAACACGCGGCATCAGCAAAAACCAAGCAGTACTGGAGGCAGAAGTCAAGTTCAGTAAAGATGAGCGTACCATTTGGCGGGCATTGAATTGCTTTTCAGAATAGATTAGGTGGCGAGTTGACCGTTGCGAGTAACTCACCTACTATACAGAATCTCCTACTGACAAACTACTGTCACCACGCTAATAAATAATTGTCCCGATATTTGAATATCAATTAGTCTGAACCATGACTCTTAGGATCATAAGATTGCCTTGATTCCAATTGCAATGATCCCTCAATCCTAAAATCAGGAAAATCAAGGTTCAGCCACCCACCGACAAAACACTGTCACCACCAAAATAAAAACTAATCACGACCTTTGATTTATGCCAATCGGCATATTAAACACAGGAGCAATCCTGCTTCATATTTAATAGCCGGCACAACTTCAAAAGCTCCTGTCTGAATCAGAATTTCAGAATTAATTAATTCCCAGAATTATTCTGTGCATTCTAAAATCCTGCGAATTCTGATTCAGACAATCTCAATACTCAATACACACATCTAATATCCCAACAAATGAGTTACAAAATTTATTTACATGATACCGAAACCGACTGTATAGGTTCGGGCACCTTGTCATCATCTTACATCAAACAACAGCTGGAGGCAGCAGCCGGTGCCGATGTAGAAGTCCACATCAGCTCTGTAGGTGGCAGCGCGTTTGATGCCATCGCCATTTATGACTTGCTTAAAAAATATCCCGGCAGGGTAACTACTTACATAGACGCACTGGCCGCCTCTGCAGCTTCGGTTGTGGCAATGGGCGGCCAGCAGGTCGTGATGGGCAAATATGCCTTGCTCATGATCCACAAACCTATGATAGGCTCTGGCGGTAATGCCGATGAGCTTTTAAAAGATGTGCAGATGTTGAATGTAGTACAATCGCGCCTGGCACAGATCTACATGGATAAATCAGGATTAGACGGCCTCACCATCAACAGTCTTATCAATTCCGTTACCTGGATGACTGCCGACCAGGCCCTTGATCTGGGCTTTATTGACCGCATTGATGATTACAATTCGCCCATTACCAACAGCGCCCTCATCCAAAAATACACCGATACCGCCCCCGCGGTTTACCAGCGATGCATTAACAAAATCTTAAACAATAAAAACAACATGAACATCGAAAACAAAGAACTTATCGAGAAAACCACGTCGGTTTTGGATAAGATTATGAACTTCTTCAAAAAAGTGGTAAACAAGCAAACCATTACCGACAAAGGCACGCTGCATCACGCCGCCGACATTGGCGAGGGCACCGAAGTGTACCAGGACGAAGACATGACCACTCCTGCCCCTGCCGACACCTACACCACTGCTGACGGCAAAAAAATAGCCGTACAAAAAGGTCAGGTTCAAAAGGTAAGTCCCTGCGAAACCGATGCCAGCGACGAGGACGATGATGACGATCTGCCCGAGGATAAATTTAAATCGTCAAAAAAACCTGCCGATATTGAAAACCGTGTGCAGCAACTCAAAGCCAGGCTTCATGCTCAGAACGCATTACTGAGCGAAGCCAAAGCGGCCTTGGAAGCAGCTAATAACAGCCTGCAAAAAACACGCGTAGAGGTTAAAAACGAAATCAAATCAACCTTTACACCCGAAGGTTCCAAACGCAGCAACAAAGCAAAAGCAGAGGCAACCCCATTCTTCGCCCCACAAAGCGAAATAGCTAAAAACGCGGTTAAAAAAGCAATTTCAAAATAGTTGGCAGTTAACGGTTTGCAGTTAGTTCATCAAATCCTAACCCCTTCATAACTGCATACTGCCTACGGCAAACTGCATACTAACAATCAAACAATATTCTAAAAAAACAAATGGCTCAATTTACATTCACTAACAACACCTATGCCGGCGAAGCGCTGGCCGGGTTCATGGCAAGCACACTGCTGGAAGCCGATTCCGTAAAGCGTGGCCTGCTCACCGTAATTAACGACGTAAAATCGCGCAAGGTTATACTTGATGTTGATGACGACGTTGTACTACAAAACCCATCCGGTCTGTTCACCGATCAGGGTACCACCGCTCAGCAAACTGAAAGCTACCTTGATCCCGTAGTGTACGAATTCATGAAGCAGGAACAATGGGACAAGCTGGCTCAATCATGGGAAGCCCAAGCCTTGAAACCGGGCGCGTTTATGGACTATGAAGGCATTGTTGACCTGTCTGACTTTATGGTGCAACGTTATTTAACCAAAATACAAATAGCTAACGAGCGCCTGTATTGGTTAGGCAAAAGTGCCACCAAAGAAGCTGCCTTTACTGCCGATTTCGCAGGTCTATTACCAACCATAGCTGCCGCATCCGGAGTTTACAAAGTTGATCTGGGCAAATCAGCCACATCCATGGCGGCAACCGCTATTGATGCATCAGGTATAGTAACCGTAGCCAGCACAGCCACTTTACGTGATGGCGACGTGGTTACTATTACCGGTGTAACCGGCAGCAGCAAGGATACTACCAACGGAGCTACTGGTATCAACGTACAGGGACAATCGTACTTCATTAAAGTAGTAAGCGCTACAAGCTTCAAGCTGGTACGTAACTTTAACGAGGTAAACACCCGAAAACCGGCAACCTTCACCGGTACATCAACAGCGGCAACTGTTAGCTACATCAATGCCAGCAATGTATTAGGCGTACTGGCCGGCATCTATGCACAATTGGATCCAGCCGATCGTAGCCAATCTGATTTTAACCTACAGATCCCATTACACGTAGGTTATGCCTACGCCCAGGCACAGGCAGATAAAGCGGTTAATGTACTTAACGCTTTCACCGATCCTAAAAAGATGGACTACTTGGGTTTACCATTACAATTGATGAACCACTGGCAAGCCAATACCATCCTCGGTGCACGCTCGTCAAACTTGTTCTTAGGAGTGGATCTATTGGGTGATGCTTCGGAACTATCAACCGTTTACATGAAACCCTACACTAATGACAACGTAGTGCGCATGAAGGCCCGCATGAAAGCCGCGGTAAACTACAAATTCGCCAACGAGCTATTCTACCTGAGCGCGTAGTTTAATTACTGAGTTATTGAATTATTGATTTAGGGAATTGAAAAACTCGCTACAATAATTCAATAACTCAAAACCTGGCCTAATCACTAATTCAATCAATCACTAATTAAAATATGTCAATTTATAATAAAATAAATGCAGGGTTTAAGCTGGGTACGGCTGATCCCATTACAGCGGGCATCGAAGATGTGGTCTACATCTTTAACCAGGATGATATTGCACTCACTTATGATATCACCAATCCGCTTATCGTAACCGGTTTAACAGCGGTTAGCGCGGCTAAAGTTTACAAATTTGAAGGCACCAACAACAGCTTTGGTACTACTTCCAAACTGGCCAAAACACAGGTTGGTCCGCGCTACACCGAAGAAATAGACTTTAATATCGCCGGGCTGTCTGTTGATATCAAAACACAGTTAACCGCCATGGGTTACGGCAGGGTTTGCGCCATCACGGTTAACAATTACAAATCCAGCGATTCGGCTATCGAGCTTTTCGGAGCCGTAAATGGACTGATCCTGACCGATGCGGAACGCAATGCAGCCGATGAAACATTGGACGGGGGTTACAAGTTAAAACTTACCAATCCGGATAAACTGAAGGAACCCTACCCTCCACGCGCGGTATCTATCGCGCCACAGTCTGGCACAGCTACTTACGCCAGTACAATAGCAGCATTAGAGACTTTAGTGGCCGCATAATCATTGCGTCATTCGGTCATTAGTCATTATAAAATGGCTAATGACCATAAAATTCATCAACATCAACTAATGACCTAATGACTAATGATCCTATGACAAAAAAATATATCCTAAAGCCCGGCAAGCATCAGTTCGCCCCGGGCTCCGCGGCAGTGCATGATAATGACTCTCTTACAGATGCTGAATTGGAATGGTACATGGAAAGATATCCGCATATAATAAGTTTGTTTGCCCCCCAGGCCCCTGAAGGGGGAGTCGAAAAGGACGAACAAGAAATAGAAAAACCAAATAACAAAAAAATAAAAGGGGTTGGCTCGCTAACTTCTCCTTCAGGGGGTGAGGGAGGCTTATGAAAACATATCTCCCTCAGATTGAGCGAAGAATATTGGTACGACCCAACCAGACCTATGGCATTCTAAATTATGATCTGGACAATGCCTATCCACAACGTATGCTGGAACTGGTTGCCGCTTCGCCCACAGCAAAAGACTGCTGGAACAAAAGAGCAAAATTTATAACCGGCAATGGTTTTGAAGTAAAAAACCTGAGCAAACAAATTGTAAATGAAAAAGGGCTGACATTAGCTAAACTATTAAAAGCCTTAGCTACCGATAAAGCCCTATTCACAGGCTTTGGTATACATGCAAACTACAATGCCAACTTTAAAATATCATCAATCAATTATGTAAAATTTGAGGATATACGTATGGGCGATACGGATAATGAGGATACCGCTAATAAATACGCTCTTTACTCAGACTGGGGTCGTAAGACCTGGAAAAACATTATGCGCAGCAAGATCATCTTCCTGGATAAATACAACCCATATCCAGCAGTAATCGAACAACAGGTTGCCGATGCAGGTGGCTGGGAGCATTATAAAGGACAGCTTTTATATTTTAATCCCGAGGTAGATGATTACCCTTTGATTGAAGCCGATTCTGTTTGGGAAGATTTTGAGACTGAAGCCGGCATCAAGATCTTTAATAATCGCGAAGTTACTACAGGCTTTTTACCATCAACCATGCTATTTATGCAGGCCCGACGGGAAGAAGCTGATAACAGCCGTCCAGACGCAGATGAGTATGGTGGGATAAACACTCCATCGCAATTAGAAAAAGATCTTGGAGCTTTTCAAGGAACAAAAAGCGCTCAAAAAATAATTGTTATAGAGTACGAGGATGAAAGTACAAAACCTGAATTCAAAGCTTATCCTATTCAAAATAATGATAAACTTTTTGAAACTACCGAAAGGTCGGTAGAGGCACGTATCATCAAAGGTTTTTCGGTACCAAAAGAGCTTATCAACTCCGAAAAATCTTCGGGACTGAGTAATGGCAGTGAGAAAAAAGAGGCGATCATCGAATTTAATGATAATACCTCGCCCGATAGGCTGGAACTTTCCGAAACCTTTTCTGAGTTATTCAGTCATTTTCATATCAATATTAACCCAACCGATAACTGGAATATTATACCTGTACCAACTTTAATTGCTGACGATAATATTGGTGTTAAAGCAGGAGGCAGCATCAATGATCTGCTATTATCAAACATCCCATCAAAAAACAAAATAGCGACACTGGTGCACGCATTTGGTTTTAAACAGGCTGAAGCCGAAGCCATGTGCCCCTAATCTCTTCAAAGGGGGATAGTTACACTTTAACAATATTAATATGAACAAATACTTTAAAATACCCCCTTTAAGGGGTTGGAGGGCTATGCTATGATCTATTTGATCAATAAAACCACTTTTCAGCAATACGAGGATATAACTGTAAACATAAAACCCGAACGCCTCAATGTGTTCATTAAAAAAGCCCAGGACCTCGATCTGAAACCATTTTTAGGACATGCGTTCTACTATGATTTTTTAACCTACTTTAATGAAGACGGTAGTCTGAAAGATGAAACTCCGCAGCATTACAAAGATCTGCTGAACGGTGCCGAATATCTGGATCAGTACGGTCACATTATACTGTACGAGGGATTGATCCCAACGCTCGTTTATTTCACATTTGCGCGTTTCATTGAAAACGACGCGATACATTATACGCCTACTGGCCCGGTGATCAAACATCATGAAAATGGAGATCCATTATCGGCATCTGCTATAATAAAACTGGTACAGCAGCAACGCAGCACGGCAAATGCCCATGCCAATGAAGTTGAAAAGTTTTTGTGGGAAAACAAAGAGAATTTTCCGCTTTGGCGACATAATGCAAAGAATAACAGCGCAAGGCAAGCCGGGCCCCGCATCCGGGGTATCGATAAAACAGATTTCAACTATCCCGGCACCTACAACAACTATAATTTATCAATAACTGAATTTTTAAACTGATGGCAACCGATAAAAAAATAAGCGATTTACCTGTAGCGTCGACCATTAACGCATACGACAATTCAGTTTTAATAAAAAATGGCACAGATTATCAATTTGCATTCGATACGCTGCTTCAATTTATCAGCTCGGAGCTAGCCGTTGGGGCCAATATCACTTTTGGGAGTACGCTCCCGCCAAATAATACAGGTAAGAGCGGTGATGTGTTTATAAATACCAACACAGGATCTTTTGCTCAAAAACTCACCAACACCTGGACTATCGTTTACACCCCACCACAAGGGAATAATGCTGTAGATGGCACCGTTCTGTATGGCAATACGAATCCGGGAGCATCCACAGGCAACAATAACGATACCTATATCAACACGGCAAGTGGCATTTTCTTTAAGAAATCGGCAGGTGCATGGAACCAGGTATTTTCTATGCAAACCGGTCCGGCTGGTCCACGAGGCAATAGCGTACTTAACGGGGCGATAGACCCAATAGCATCAACCGGCCAAAACGGCGACTTTTATTACAATACTACCACTCAATATATATTTGGTCCTAAATCAGCCGGTGCATGGCCAGCGGGCATTCGCCTAAAAGGAGCAAACGGTAATACCATATTGCATGGTACAACTACCCCATCAAACCTTACCGACGGGGTTGACGGCGACTTTTATATCAACGTTAGCACTTATGATATGTTTGGGCCTAAAGGCGGTGGCGCATGGCCTGTGCCATTTCCTTTGATATATGATCTGGGATATACACCAGAAAACTCCGCAAATAAAAATCAACCTAATGGTTATGCAGGATTAGATGGCACAGGAAAAGTTGCTGCGTCTTTGTTACCCAGTTATGTAGATGATGTAGTAGAGGCAAACAATTTTGCAACACTACCGAATCCGGGTGAAACCGGCAAAATTTACATTACACTGGATACTAATGCTGAATATCGATGGAGTGGATCAGCTTATATGCAGATCGTTGCCTCACCTGGCTCAACTGATGCTGTACCAGAAGGTAGTATAAATAAGTATTTTACTGCCTCCCGCACCATTGCGACGGCACTAAGCGGTTTAGGTTTGGGGGATGCCGGCGCAGTAACCGCCGCTGATACTATTGTACAAGCCGTAGGTAAGTTGCAGACACAATTTAATTCATTACTTAAAATACCTGCAGGAGGAACAACAGGTCAAGTATTGACTACGAGCTCCGATACCGGTACTATTATTTGGAAGGATGATAATTCTGCTGTTGTTGATGATGTGACTGATTTTGTTGGTAGCCCTTTGACGTTAAGAATACATAATTTATCAACTAAAAACATCAATGTAAGTGGTTTTGACATTGCTGCTGGCAACACTTATGATATGGTCCAAAATTATGGAGATTCTTCCCCCGTGTTTACCGTAGATCCAACACCTTCTCTTTCCTGGGGGGCAACTTTTGCAGATAATCCATCACCCGATAATATTACTTATGTGTCATCTGGAGCAATGGATTTTGTTTCCGGGCAATATAATTACATCTATTTATTAGGTTTTATACCTAATGAGTTTGATGACCCAACCAGAACTTACGCTAATTATACCATTTACTCAAAACCTGTATAATAACTAATAGCAATGAATAGAATAATTCAACAAATAAGAAAGCCAATAACGGCTATAAGTCCAGTATTGATATTAGAAAAAGGCCGCTCAGCTTATGGCGAAGATAGTTCTGGTAAAGTTATATCTCATAAAATAGGTGATGGCTTTACGCAGTATAGAAATTTAGATGAGTTAATGCTTACAGGTTTACCAAACGGTGGATCAACTGGTCAGATATTGGCAAAATACTCAGATGCCGATAACGCCGCTACCTGGGTAGATATGGTTGTTAACACCGATTCTTACCTGGCTTTACCTACAAATGCGGGTAAAGATGTAGAAATATTTGGTACAAGTATTTCGGACGGCTATATGATTAATGGCGCAGACCTTCCCTTTGGTATTTTGTTTGCCGAAATAACAGGTATGCAAACATTTAATAAAAGAGCAGAATCGGCAACTAACTGCTTTTCTGCATTAAGGCAGTATTATGCCTATATGCCGGTGTTATCAAACAGGACTGTAATAAGTCTAATTGAAATGGGGTTTAATGACTTTAAAAGTGCCGATAACGCTAAGAATTGCTCAAAGATATTCGGGTGTGTAAGCTCTGCTTTGGTAAGTAGTTTTACTGAAGTAATTTATGCTGGCAATTATATCAATATGCGCAAAACAGGAACCTGGGCGGATTATGACACCAGCGTACACGGCGGTAAAGCTGCGCATATCGAACCCAATCAAGCCCTTACGTCAAAAGGGATATCCTCTAATGTTGCTGGTTCTACATACTCATTTGACAGCATCGGCGCGCCCTTAGTAATCGGAACTTATGCCGATGATGGATCAGGGGCAGCACCATTAGGTGGCTTTACGGTTTCTGTAGGTGGTGTAATAATTTATACTTATTCGCCCACAGGTAAAACAAATGGTCAAACCGATGTGCTTAATTATGATAATAGTATAACACCTTATCCGGTGTTTATTCAAAGCCAGTATCCAGGTACTTCAATTACAATTACCACACTGGATAACCTGCCTACCATTATTGATTACGTTGCTTTTTTGGGTGATTGTAATATATATCCGCCTGCTTTTGTAGCATTGGTACCGGAAAAATCAGACACAGAATATGCCGCACCCCCCGGGCTTTCCAGTAAAGCAAAAACAGCGGAAGCCAATACAGCTATAAAAAATGCTGTCGCTCAATTCGCGGGCTATCCGGTAACGATATACAATCCGAATAGTAGTGGGTATGACCCTAATAATACCGACCATAGTGCCGACGGTATACATCCCACAGCATTGGGCCATCGGTTGTTTTTAAAAAGCCTGTTAAATAAAACCTTGACCGTTGTCGGCTATCCTATGCCCCGCTTACCTATAAATGCTACTGAAAAGGTGGTGAGTGTAGTACCTACCGGGCCAGCCTTAAACTATGATGTGGTAAACATTTTTGTTGCACCAAACAATTTAACTACAGCAGACTTTACAACCGGAGTGGCCGCGGGTGCTGGTATAATAGGCCAGGAAAGTGCGGACACAACTTACCGGTATAAATGCATAGGGACAAATCAATGGATACGTCAATTAATTATGTCCCCATCAGTTTTGGATTATTACATAGGTACTATTGACGACACCGGAGGCGATAAAACAAGCGCAAATCTCCAAACGGCATTCCCTTCGGCCATAGTTGGACAGCATGTGAGAGGGGTAAATAAGATGTATGAAAAAATTAACAGCTCCGATTGGATTAAAACAGCAATAGCAGTAGCATAGACATGGGAACAATGTTTAAAACAGGCAGCCAGTTATTAGGTATAAATGGCTCTATTTATAAATTTAGTACATCAAAAGGAAATATTATTACACCACTTAATCCGCAACCACCTAACACGGTTAATGATATATGTATAGATGTGGATAATAGCAGGTTGTTCGTGTGCCCCCGTGGAACAGGCGGACAGGTATGGGTATATGATACAATTACATTAACCAGGACAAACATTATTTCGGGCTTTTCAAATCCTATACATATAAGGATGGACCCAAATCCGGTTAACGATAGGTTAACGGTATTTGACTTTAATAACTCGGCATTAATGTTTATTGACCGAACATCATTGGCGTTAAGTGGCACTACGGTATCGACTGACTCTATAGGCAGAGGGCTTGAATATGACCAAAACTTAGGTCGAAATCAACTACTGGCAATTATAAGTTCAACAACATTAGCCATATTAAATGCAACCACTTTTGCGGTTATACAACAAATTGTCGATCCGCAATTTGGGGATTTAGGGAAAGCCAAGCGTAATGCACATAACCCGGATGAAATATATGTTTGCACTAATGGCGGTAATAAGGTTGTAGTAATGAATATGGTGGATTTGACCTACTCATTTAAAACAATATCGGGTGGTGCGTTCGATATTGACGCTGACCCAAATTTGCCAAACAATAGGATATATACTACATCGGGTGGAGGTGCTGTATACACTGCATCTGATTTTGGTTTCATAGAAAACTTAAATTTTTTAAATGGTCAGGTGGTGGTAGCTGATCCAACTATAGCAAATCACAGATTGTTTTTTGGTAATACAGGGCAATTGTACGTCGCCACACTGGCATAAGTGTGGCAATTAGGCTGATATTGAAGGTTGCATATTTTATATATATTTGAATGATGCCATCATTAGAAACTAAACCAGCCGCTTTTATATCTGAAATTTTAACAGCTAATCACTATCCTTCCCTTAACGGGTTTAGAGGTATTTCCATAATACTTGTAGTATTTTATCATTTACATTTATTTACCGGAACAATTACCAGTTATATATTTAACGGCCGGTTAGGGGTAGGTATCTTTTTTGTACTCAGTGGGTTTTTAATAACTACTTTATGCCTTAAGGAAAAAGAGTTAACCTGTAATATTTCATTGCGTAGTTTTTATATCAGGAGGGTTTTGCGGATATTTCCAGTGGCCTACCTGTATTTAATAGTGATTGCTTTTTTAAATGTCATTTACAATTTAGGTATCCCACGTTTTCAATTTGCTGGAGCGGCTCTTTACCTTATGGATTTTAGCTATTTTAGGAGTCATTCTTTTACCCAAATATTATCTCATTATTGGTCGCTTGCTGTCGAGGAACAATTTTATATTTTGTTTCCGTTTATTTTAAAGCTTAATCGGAAGCTGTTTTTATACTGTATACTTTTTGTTGTTGTTGCCTTACCTGTGATCTATACCATTCAGGAGGCTGTCCCGGCTATAAATCACGGAGTCTTATATTACTTTACACATTATCTTATCAAATTTCAGTGTATTGCAGTTGGATGTTTATTTGCCTTATTATCCTTTAGTAAAGCTTTTGATCGTGAATGGATTATGAAAACAAAGATTGTTGGTAATGTATTAGCTATATTTATGATATTCTACCTCAATTTTGATGACTTCTATACAGTTAAAACAGCCTATTTAAACTTAATTATATCGGTTTTGATTGGTTATCTAATCATTACTAACCTTTTGGTTAATAAGGATTGGATATATAGGTTTTTAAATACTAAAGTTATTTCATTTATAGGCGTTTTATCATACAGTATCTACATCTGGCACATGTTATTTGCTTCATTCGATGCCAAACTACCTAATGTATTTTCAAAACTTCCGTACAATATTCCGGGGTTAATTATTGTACCTCTTTTATCTTATTTCTTATTCGAAAAGTATTTCTTAAACCTAAAAAAGAAGTTTAGCAGAGTTAAATAAAATGACCTCTAAAACGGCATAAAAGGGTTACGAGTAAAATGGGTAACTGATTTATAATTATTCTGCCTGCGTGGTTATTTATTCATAAGTAGACATTTGTACATTTGAATTCCCACTTTGTACTTCTTTACAATAAGCGAATCTAACCTATTGACTAAACTGGTCTATAGCGGATTCTTCTTCACATCACAGATTCCACCCCAAAAACAATCACCATGAAACGATATATAATTTTTATCGGGGGCTTTGCCATGCTCACAGGATGCGTAACCCAGCGTCAGCATAAACTGGAGCATGCAGCTCTTGATAGTGTGGTAATGCTCAACGCTGCGGGTGCTACAACTGATAGTATTTACTCCCTAAAAAATAAATCATGCAAAAAATAACTTCAAACTTTTTAAGCCTGAACACTCAGGACTTTATTAAGGGCCTCATCATTACCATAATCAGCGCGGTGTTTACCCTAGTTGCAGAATCTGTTCAAAAAGGGCAGTTTACATTTGATTTCACTACTATATGGCATACGGCGGTAGCCGCAGGCATAGCTTATCTGGGCAAAAATCTATTTACTCCGGCAAAAACCATAATACCCGTTCAATGATGAAGATCAGTAAAAATGGCATTGCCCTCATCAAAAGTTTTGAAGGGTTAGTACTGCATGCTTATAAAGATATTGCCGGTGTATGGACTATCGGATATGGTTCAACCAGATATCAGAATGACAAAGCGATAAAATCAGGCGATAAACTAAATAGCGAAGCTCAAGCCAATTCCCTATTAATGTGCACACTCAGTCAGTACGAGGCTGCTGTAAATAGTTATGTACTAGTACCACTTACCCAAGATCAATACGATGCTTTGGTGTCTTTTACCTACAATTTAGGCACAAACGCGCTGTTGCATTCTACTTTATTAAAAAAGCTGAACGAAAAAGATTATGCAGAAGCTGCCAATTGGTTTGCCCCATGGAATAAAATTACCGATCCGCAAACCGGCAAAAAGATAGTAAGCAACTCATTAACAAAAAGACGCGCTAAAGAAAGCACTTTATTCAAACAACCATGACAACTATAGAACATCGCGAAATTAAAGGCATTACCCTTAAAAATATCCTGGTAACGGTACTCAGTACAATCAGTATAGTTATGTCCGTAATGACAACCTATTTTCAATTGAAGAGCGATATTAAAGATGTTCGCTCTACACAAGAAATCCAATCTCGCGTCAACGAAATAAGATTAAAGGTTTTAGAGGGTCAGGTGGCCGTATTACAACAAGACGTAAATAAACTTAAAGACAATAAAAAACGATGAGCTTAAACACATTTTTAAAAAAGATCTGGAATCAGATTGAAGTACTTTTTGGTGGACTTCCAACAGAAATCAAAACAGCATTGCAAATTGGGATTACCATAACAGAGAATATTAAAAACTTTGTAGACTCCCCTATTGCGGATATATTCACTTCAATTATTCCCGGAAATATTGATGATGTTATTAAAGATAGACTCCGGGCAACTCTCCCCATTTTCTTAACCGAATTAAAACTGGTTGAAAGCTCTTTACAGATCTCATCGTAAAAGCTGCAATTGAGGTTATACAAACAATGGATAAGAATATTAAGCCGGGAATCCTTCATCAGCTATCTATACTGGTGGCGCAAATTGCCGCTGACGGAAAGTTAAGCTGGAGTGATGGTGTGCTTTTATCTCAGTGGTACTATGAACACAAGTTCAAAGTAGTTGAAGAATAAAACTACGATTAGTGTTTTAAGGTGTGCCCAGGAGCGGATTCGAACCGCCACATCCTTACGAATGCCACCCCCTCAAGATGGTGCGTCTACCAATTTCGCCACCTGGGCTTTTCATTAAAAAATAGTAGCCTTAAATAATAATTACTTAAGGCTACTCAATCAAATCAGGCGTGCCCGAAGAGAGACTCGAACTCTCAAGAGACAATTCTCAACGGCTTCTGAGACCGCAACGTTTACCAATTTCGCCATCCGGGCTTATTGCTCTGATGTTTCAAGATCGCAATGGAGCGATTTTATACATCGATTAATTAATAAGCGTGCAAATATAATCGTTTCAATCAAATTGCAATCTAAATAATATAAAAATTGATAAGTAATTGCCATTTGCATGCTTTTAAATTAATTTCGGATAAAACTGTATCCTTTATTCGAAATTAATGAAAACAAGATATCACCTCATTACCAGCATTTTATTTCCTCTTTTATTTCTATCGTCAATCACCAAATCACAAAGCGTGGTGCTCTTACAGCAAGATAAACCTACAAGTATTAGAGGGTTATCTGTTGTAAATGATAAAACAGCATGGATCAGTGGCAGTAAAGGATATATCGCCACAACTAACGATGGAGGCAAAACATGGGATTGGCAACAGATAAAAGGTTATGAAAAATCTGAATTCCGGGATATTGAAGCATTTTCAGATAAAGAAGCGGTGATCATGAGCTCTGGTACGCCATCATTAGTACTGAAAACCATTGATGGAGGTAAAAGCTGGCAGGAAAAATATCGAAAAGCTGATACTACTTATTTTTTTGATGCCATGGATTTTGTAGATAAGCGGCATGGATACATCCTTGGAGATCCTATTAAAGATAAGTTTTTGTTAATGGAGACTAAGGATGGTGGTGAAACATGGACTAATGTGGCCAACCCTCCCACTGCGTTGCCGAGCGAAGCGGCTTTCGCGGCCAGTGGTACTTGCTTCCGGGTATATAACAGAAATTTATTTATTGTATCCGGAGGTAAAAACAGCAGAATGATCAGTACTGTAAATGGCATCGACGGATATAATTATGTCAATCTTCCCCTCACTCATTCAAAATCAAGCCAGGGCGCATTCTCTTTAGCATCCGGAAAAAATGAGATCATCATAGTTGGCGGTGATTATGAAAATGATAAAAGAACAGATTCTGTAGCCACGATTTTCAAACTCCACCCTCCTGCTTTTAATAATCCAGTTCAAGGGCCTTGGGGCTTTCAATCATGTGTAGAATATATTAAAGGTGATATATTTCTCTCCACTGGCACTTCCGGAAGTAACATCACCACTGATGGCGGTCATACCTGGAGGAAGGTAGATAGTGCAAGTTTTAATGTTTGCAGGAAATCAAAGCGAGGAAAAATGGTTTTACTTGCCGGAAATAACGGCAAAATAGCGATTTTTAAAATGTAGTTTATTGGCAATGAATGCCTTAAAAAATACTTGTAAATTAATTCAAAAAAAGGCTTGCACCATATATCAAATACTCCTATATTTGCACCACTTTAAACGGAAACGGTAACACAATCGAAGAAGTTAAAAGTAAGATTCCGTAGCTCAGCTGGTAGAGCATAACACTTTTAATGTTGGGGTCCTGGGTTCGAATCCCAGCGGGATCACTGGAAGACCCACCAAACTAAAAAGGCCTCTTTAAAAAGAGGCCTTTTTAGTTTAAACAACCTTTGCTTCAAAATTTCAATACGAGTTAAATCAACTTAATTCAAACAAATCGGTGCCCATTCGATACCCTTTTACTTTTTCCGGAATTCAGGAACACCGAATTTCGCTGGCCCTGTTACATCAGTTTGATTTTCAGTTCAAAGAACCATATCTCATTGTTTGTACCCGTCCTCGGAACGGCAATTGATCCATGAAGTAAAAAAGGAGATAAAAAAGAGAGGCAACGATCGTCTATGGAATAAAGCCTTACTAAATAAGTAAGGCTTTTCCGTTTTTCGAGGAATTTAACAGAATGAACACGACTGGGTGTATTGGAAACCGTTAAAGATGACAATGAATAAAATTATGATAGAAAAAGGTTTTAGAATGCTTTCATTATTTAAACATTCCAAAAATCAAAAGATGAAACAAGATATGCTCTATGAACCCGAAACTTGTGCTGTTTGAATGATATAAGGTAATAAAAAATGCCCGGCTTACGGGCCAGGCATCAAACAATCAAACAAACAAAGTTTTTAAAACTATTTACCGGTACTATATAATTGATTAAAAAGCAATTTAAATGTGCCATGTGATTGTGCACGAAAAGTTATTTCGGGGCCAAAGGCATACAATACTCCTTTGCCAACCGGAGCCACAAAGGCTGCAATCCCATCTTTTAAATAAGCTTGCCCCCATGCCCAGCCACTTCTCAATGGTTTATCAGTTGAGAACCACGCTATCGGCTTCACTCCCTTCTCCACAGCACCGCTATCCAGTTTAAAAACAGGGCTGTTGTCAAAATCAATATCAGTGGTATTACCCATGCCCCATGCAGCTGGCACCGTTGGATCAACACTGACACTCAGAATGCTTCCTGGTACGTAATATTTTGTTCCTGGTAATGGTTTATCTTCGTTTTTGCTATTCTTCTCAACAAGCTCATTACGAACGGGCAGACCAAGGTGGTAAGCAAGGTTGGTACTGCTGCCTATAGTAACTACAGATCCACCATCTTCCAGGAAGGATTTAAGTTGAGGGACTGACTTCTCCGGAGTTATTTTACCCAGTCGGTTCTTAAATTCTGCTGTTACTTCTTCCGGTTTGGGTTCACGATCTGCAAATAAGCTTACCCTGTTGCCCCTTTCGCCACCAACCGGTGGGATTGCCCTCGTCACAAATATAATTACATCGTATTTGCTGTGCAGGTTACCGGCATCAATATCCTGCGGATAGATAATATCGTAAGGAAAATGATACTGTTCCAAAAGCCAGCGTACCCATCCCGAAGGTATCGAACCACCATAGGTATCCCAAAGAGCAATTCGCATGGATGATATTTTTACCGCATCAGCCGGACGCTGTTCAATTGCGGTAGCTTTAATACCCACGTCGGCTGCTGCCTTTTCCAGTATCAATTTGGTATTTGCCCCGGCGGGGATAAAGAAAGTGCCTGTTTCTGACATACCTGCAGTGCCTTTTGGCAAGCGATAGACCTCGACACCCACTTTAAGCAAGTTATTAACGACTATAAAAGCATTGTTTACCTGCGAGCTCAACAGATAACCAGCACCTGTGGTTGCAGCAAAGGTTTGCTTTGGCGAAGACTGGATCTTTCCATAAGGAATGGGTTGAAAGGGTCCGTTGAAACTATCAAGTATACGATCAAAATGTACGCCCATTTGAAAAGCAAGTGTCCAGCCGGCAGCGTCATAAGGTTTAATTGGAGGGCCGCCAGGATAAAGAAAATCATTGGGATGATCCTGCGGCTCAAACATATCCAGTACGTGAGGCCGAAATGCCTGGTTGGTCTTTACGATATAAGAGCCTGCCGGGTATTTTTTCCCTGCTACGGTAAAATCGGCGTTTGCCTTTTGTACCTGAATACCTGCTTTGATCAAAGCATTGATGAATTGTGTTGCCGTTGGAAAATCGGGCTGATCTGCGGGAAGGATATAACCTCTCGGATCACGAAGGGTGGGGTTTTTCAGTACCGCGTCATAGTATTTCATCGGGATATTACTCCCTCTTGTGCTCCAACCCATAGGGTCATCCGGGTTACCTCCACCAGTATTGCCTGCGTCGGGTTTTTCTGTAACTTTTTGATCAGCCTTATACGCCTGTGTAATGGCATCAGACCGTTTAGGTGATAGTGTCCAGTTATCTTTATTACCCCGGTTAATGGCATTTTTACCCATCCGGTAAATATTGAATAGAACCTCATCATGCTGGCGCGCCGCATAATCAAGCACGGCATAGTTCAGGGAAACCGAGTAATCTATCGACTGGCGGAAATGCCAAACATCCTGCGGCAAAACGGGATTTGGCGTGGCACCATTCGGGATCAGGCGTTGCGGGACAACGGGAATCTTCTCGGGCGTAGGGTTGCCTATTATTTCCGTTAGCAAACCGATCATGTTGTGGAACTGTGTAGTGGTGCGCAAACCGCCATTGTACCAGGTAGAAAAGCTGGAGCCCGTTAACCGGGTATACCCGGGTTTATTCTCCGTATTAAGCCGGCTGTACATGGCTGCGCCGAGCGCATCTATCCCGGTGATCATTAAAGGATCAAACACATAGTTAAACGGATCGCGGTAAGGCGGCCCTGCCAGAACAGAGCCCTCGGGACCCCGTTGATGATGGTTGTACATGATCTGCGGAAACCATTCCAGGAACAGTTGCCTGTTCATATTGGTACTTTCCTTCGTGTTCATCATATAAAAATCGCGGTTATTATCATGTCCTATATATTTCTCATACAGGCGCGGGATGTTCAGGTTCCGTTTTTTGGGGTCGCTCTCCTGCATGTACCAGTTTGATACCAGCTCCATACCATCGGGGTTGGCATGTGTCATCAGGATAATTACATTATCCAATATCCGAATTGTTTCCGGGTCTTTACGGCTTACAAGCTGATACATGGTTTCAATGAGCTGGTGCGCACCCACAACCTCCGTAGCGTGCAAACCTCCATCAATCCATACAACGGCTTTGCCTTTGGCTGCCATTGCAAGCGCTTGTTGATCTGAAATACCCTCTGCCCGGGCCAGTTTCTGAGATATCTCCTTATACTTATTCAGGTTCTTTATATTCGCCGGCGACGATACGATCATCATATATTGATGACGCCCCTCTTCGGTAAGACCAATATCCACCAGTTTTGTACGGTTGGATACAGCAGCTAATTTTTTAAAATATGCCGCAGTACTGGTATAATTGGTGAGTTTATAATCATCGCCTATATTAAAGCCAAAAAAGCTTTTTGGCGAAGGTATGGTTTGCGCCTGCGCAGCAGATATGCACAGCCATAACAGTACGATCAGTGTATAACAACTTTTAATTTTCATAAGATAAGTTTTGGTTATAAAGTATAGTGATCATTCATTTTTAATAAATCATTTACGATAATCCAATGCTGGTTTCCTGTTACCCAACATGGCATCATACTTAAAATCAGTTCCCCTTTTGTCAGTCAGTTCGGTATTGGCTTTCTTCACCAATTCAGGGTTCTTAAACAAATCATAAGCAGAAAGTGCAATAGTTTTAGCCGCTACCATCATTCCCTTGGCACCTATACTGGTACCCGCGGCAGCTACGTTTTGCCAGCTATGTCCCGAAGAGCCCGGTACAAATGTTGCCGTTATAATGCCTGCAGTGGGAACGGTCCAGCTTACATCGCCTACATCTGAAGATGCTCCTCCCGCTTCGGTTGAAACGCTGAAAGGTTTGATATTTGCGGTAGCTTCGGCAAACGGAATGGGTTTACTATTACCAATGAATGTAGTCTGTAGCTTTTCGGCAAACTGTTTTTCCGGTTCGGTATAGGTAAACCCTTTTACAATCCGCAGGTTATTATCCATCACTTTGGATAAGGTTAAGTTTGGCAGCATATTATACACCCCCCCCAATCACCTCATAATCCATCCGGGTACCGGTACCCATGGCCGCGCCTTCGGCTGCTTTTACTACCCGTTCCCAGATCTCTTTAACAGTTTGCATCTGGGGATTCCGTACATAATAATAAACCTCGGCAAAGGCTGGTACCACATTAGGCGCTTCGCCCCCATGGGTAATTACATAATGGATCCGGGTATCTGAGGGAATATGTTCACGCATCATGTTCACCATATTATCCATCGCTTCAACAGCGTCTAAAGCCGATCGTCCTTTTTCAGGCGCGGCGGAAGCGTGTGAAGCCACCCCATAAAATCTGAATTTGGCATTTTTGTTGGCCAACCAGGGTGTAATACCTGCTGAGTTTTCATTACCCGGATGCCAGTGCAACACCGCGTTTACATCATTAAAAAGCCCCGCCCTTACCATATATACTTTCCCTGATCCACCTTCTTCGGCGGGGCAGCCGTATAAGCGGATGGTTCCTTTTTTACCTGAACTTTTGAGCCAGTCTTTAACCGCAATGGCCGCCGCTACAGATGCGGTGCCAAATAGATTATGGCCACAACCGTGACCCGCAGCCCCGCTGACCAATGCTTTCTGTTCGGGTTCATCCACGTTTGATAAACCGGGCAGGGCATCATATTCGGCCAGGATGCCAATAACCGGCTCACCGCTTCCGTACGAAGCCACAAACGCGGTAGGAATTTCGGCAACACCTGCTTTTACATCAAAACCGGCATTTTTTAACTCTTCCTGCAATAAGGCAGAGCTTTTCACTTCCAGGTAACCAGGTTCAGCATAGTTCCAGATCTGGTGGGCAATTTTGGCATAGTTTGCTTCCTTACCTTGTATGGAAGCAATGATCTTTTCTTTCTCCGCGTTTTTCTGCGCAAAGGTCATCAGCACAATACTCGAGAAAAAATTAAGCAATAGGATTCTTTTAAACATAAAAATGTTTTGATACTTTGTTAAACCATTAAACCGATATTACTTACTGTAATACAACTGATTAAATAATAACCTAAACGTACTTTGCGATTGTCCACGAAAAGTGATCTCCGGGCCAAAAGCATATAGTTTACCAGCCCCCACGGGTGCAACAAAGGCGGCAATACCATCTTTCAGGTAAGCCTGTCCCCATGCCCAGCCACTGTGCAAAGGTTTATCGGTATCAAACCAGGCCAGACGTTTTACACCTTTTTCTACAGCACCACTATCCAGTTTAAACACGGGGCTCCTGTCAAAATCAACATCGTTTTCGGCAGGCATACCGTAATTAGCTGGCTCTGTTGTTTCAAAACGGGTATGCAATAAGCTGCCGGGAATGTAGTACTTCAATGCCGAAATCGGACGTTCTTTTCCATTTGCTCCTTTTTCAACCAAAGCATTATGAACAGGTAAACCCAAATGATAGGCCAAATTGGTACTGGTTCCTATAGTTACCACGGTGCCACCGCTTTCCATGAATTTTTTAAGCTGAGGGACAGATTTATCGGCCGTGATTTTGCCAAGCCATGGGCGGAATTCCGCGGCTACGGAATCTGGTTTTGGCTGCCTGTCGGGGTATTCACTACGCTCGGCTTTTCCAATCGGAGGAATAGCTCCTGTAACAAATATCAGCACATCATATTTTTTCCGGAGATCTCCGGCGTCAATTTCCTGCGGATAAATGATCTTGTAATCGAAATGATATTGCTCCATTAACCAGCGTACCCAACCCGATGGTATGGAACCGCCATAGGTATTCCAAAGCGCAATACGCACCGGCGAAATTTTAACAGCGCCTTTCGGGGCTTTCTCAACACCCGAAACTTGAAGTCCAAGAGCCGAGGTTTCTTTTGCAAGCACCGTTTTTGATTGTATCGATGCCGGAACGTAGAAAGTACCTGGCCCATCTTCAGGCTTATCACTTATACCGTTTGGTAAACGGTAAACTTTCACGCCAGCTTTAAGCAGGTCATTAACCGCGATAAAACCATTATTGATAGATGGGCTGATCAGATAACCGGCCTTTGCAGTAGTTGTAAGGTTTAAAGCCGGTGGCGATTGCAGATCGCCGTAGGGTACTTTTTGAAACGGCCCGTCAAAACCTTCAACCATGCGGTCAAACTTTACCCCCATTTGAAATGCTAATGTCCAGCCGGCCGCATCATAAGGTTTTATTGGTGGCCCGCCTTCATACTGGAAATCATTCGGGTGATCCTGTGGTTCAAACATATCAATCACATGCGGTCGAAAGGCCTGATCTGTTTTAACGATATAAGAACCTGTCGGGTAATTTTTTCCGGCTACTGTAAATTCTGAGGTTGCTTTCTGAACCTGGATGCCGGATAAAAGCAGGGCATTGATAAATTTCACAGTTGTTGGAAAATCGGTTTGATCTGCCGGGATAATATATCCCCGTGCATCCCGGTTTTTAGGATCTTTTAATACCTGATCATAGTATTTAGCCGGAATATCACCCTCTCGCCCAAATGCAAATTCGCCTGACTGATTAGTGTTGCTGCTATCCTTTTTGACTGGCTTTTTCTCTTTTTTATAGGCCGCTTTTATAGAATCAATATATTTAGGGTAAAAGGTCCAGTGGTCGCCACTACCCCGCTCTATGGAGTTTTTACCCATGCGGTAAATATTATACAGTAATTCACTACGGTACCGTGCCGCGTAATCAAGTACAGCGTAGTTCAGGGAAACCGAGTAATCAATAGACTGACGGAAATGCCATTTTTGTGGGATAACCGGGTTTGGTGTTGCCCCGTTCGGAATCAAGCGATCAGGAACCAATGCAACAGTCTCCGGCGTTGGGTTGCCGATGATCTCGGTAAGCAAACCAACCATATTATGAAAATAAGGCGTGGTGCGCAGACCGCCATTCCACCAGGTCGAAAACTGGGAGCCCGCACGCTGGGTATAACCAGGTTTTCCTTCCACGTTCAGCCGGTTATTCATGGCTGCCCCAACCGCATCAATACTGGTCACAATCAGCGGGTCAAATACATAATTAAATGGGTCGCGGTAAGGTGGACCCGCCAATACAGAACCTGCAGGGCCGCGCTGGTGATGGTTGTACATGATCTGCGGTATCCATTCTACAAACAGCTGGCGACTGATGTTCTGACTTTCCTTCATGTTCATCATGTAAAAATCCCGGTTATTGTCATGGCCAACATACTTTTGCCATAAGCGGGGCACATTCATGTTGCGTTTTTTAGGGTCTTTTTCACCCATGTACCAGTTTGATACCAGCTCCTGCCCATCGGGATTGGCGTGCGCCAGCAGGATAATATCATTTTTTAAAATGTTCAGCGTTTCCTCATCATTACGGCTCACCAACTGCCACATGGTTTCAATGAGCTGGTGTGCGCCAACCACCTCTGTGGCATGTAAGCCACCATCAATCCATATAACTGATTTACCTTCGGCAGCAAGGCTTTTAGCCTGCTCATCTGTCAGCGCATCGGCGTGGGCCAGTTTTTTGGAAATATCTTTATAATGATCAAGTTTCTTTAAATTTTCAGGGGATGAAACGATGAGCATATATTGATGCCTTCCTTCTTCAGTCATACCAATATCTACCAGCCGGGCACGGTCAGAATTTGCCAGTTTTTTAAAATACGCTTCCGTTTGCGTATAATTTGCCAACTGATAATCATCTCCAATAGTAAAACCAAAGTGCTCCTTTGGTGAAGGAACTGTTTGTGCCTGAGATACCGACGCGAAAAAAAGCATGGGTAAAACAAACATCCGGTTAAGTTTTCCGATCATGATCTATTGTTTAATAATTTATGGTTTAGTTTCAATTTATTTGGATACGCCGGCTTCGGCCAGTAATAGTAACAGGGCACGTTGTGTGGCTATATACGCTTTTTTATCATCCAGCCACCACTCTCCCAAAGAGTGAAAACCTCCGGCCGCGCCACCGCATCCGATAGTAACCGCCGGCACACCCTTTGAAATAGGTATATTGGCATTGGTTGACTCTGCACCCAACTTAGGCTCAGCATGTAAAAAACTGGCCGTAGCAATGGCACGCTGCACAAACGGAAGACCGGGATCTTCAACACCCGAAGGTCGGTCGCCTATCAGTTTTACATCAACGGTAAGATCCGCGCCAAACCGTTTTAATTGATTTTCTTCCTTCAAAGCTTTCTGAACAGCGTCCTGCAACAGCTTGTCCATTCCGGCCAAACGTTCCGGACTCTCCGACCGCATATCCACTTCCATCCATGATTCAAAAGGGATTGAATTAACAGAAGTACCACCGCCCGTAACACCAACATTATAGGAAACACGTACACCTTTTTCGCGCGAGAATTGATCGGCAGCTAATACCCAGTAATGAATAGCGCCGGCTAAGGCATAATGCGGATTGGCTAAACCGAATGAACCCCAGGAATGCCCGCCCGGGCCTTTATAAGTTATACGGTACCGATGTGACCCTAAACCACGATGTACGATCATATTAATATCGGTACCGTCAACAGCAATATAAGTATCTATCTTCCCGGGACCTTTATCGCTAAACATGTTTTTCACACCACGCAGATCCCCCTGCCCTTCCTCGCCTACCGCACCAATAAACAGCACGTCTGCATCAGTTTTTATATCTGCTTTTTTCACAGCTTTAAGTACCGTCAAAACAACAGCAAGGGCTCTGGTATCGTCAGATATCCCGGGTGCATACAACGTATCTCCTTTGTGGACTATCTTAACATCCGTCCCTTCGGGGAAAACCGTGTCCATATGACCTTCCAGTACTACCGTCTTTTTCCCTGTTCTTCCTTTGACTTTTGCTATTACATTTCCCACGTTATCGGTCCAAACAGAATCTGCACCAGCGGCTTTTAGCAATTCAGCATATTTCTTTGCCCTCACCATTTCTTTGTAAGGTGGGGCTGGTATTTCTGTAAGCAAAATATGGTCTGCCAACGTTTGTGGCTGCAGGTCGACGATGGTTTGTAATGCTTTTTTCACAGACACTTTGTTGGCTAAGGTATTCACCTCCTGGGTGTATTGCTTAGCCGCAACTACTGTTTTTTTTTCAGCAGGGTTATCTTCCTGAGCATATGATTTTAGCGTTACTCCCGTTATTGACAAAAGCATAGCCGCCCTTATCAAACTCGTATTGATAATATTCATTTTTAGATGGTTTATATGTTAAATTTATTTTGGCCGGTAACTCTTGTTACTGGCTTTTAAACCTCGCACCTGTACGGCAATCCCCCGGTTCGCCACGCGCTTCATCAACAATGTTATTAAAGAAGGTCACTATCCGGCTACCGTCATTCAGGTTCAAAATAAATTTGAACAAAAAGTAATCATTTACCTTTACATCGCTCAGGCTGATCCCATTTAAAGCTGCCAGCTGAACAGCAGTAAAAGTGTACGTTTTAGGAAATTCAGTAACCGTTTCATACAATTTATCATTTGCCCCAACGATGCTTGGCAACGGGAACTGAGCAATATTGGGATATTGATTACCAGGAGAAGATATAACAATTGGATAAGCCGGAACGCTTGGCTCGGCCCTGTTAAAACTGTTATAAACTTCTATTGATTTTACACCACTGGTTCCCAGCGCCTGCCAATTCAATACGTAAGAGAATTGTTCGGCTGCCAGATTTGGATCTTTCAGGTTAAAAAACACCACTTTAGCGGCTTGCCGGGTAGGCAGTGCCGATTTTGCGGTATCAATTGTTACTGTTGGAACGGGAGTGTAAGTGTAGTCCTCCCATTCGTAGTGAACTTTTTTACAGGCAACCAATCCCACCAAGATCAACGACATGGCCAGCAGGAGAGTTTTCATATATGTTTTGTTTTGGTAATACTTCATGTTTATTTAATTAGGTTCCATAAATTATAAGTCAATCATATTATTTATCCCAAAAAACAGGTGTGGTTTGCTGTGCTATTTGAAGCTGGCTGCCATTAGTGCTAAAAAATGTATTGGCCGACAGTTCTGTTTGAGAGTAATAAAGCCGAAGCGGAAATACATTTAAAGGCGATAATGGCGTACGTAAAACCGGCAAGCCTGTTCGTCTGTAGTCATTATATCCTTCCATACCATTCCCGTAATCGGCAATATATTTCTGCGTCATTACAAGGTTTAGTTTTCCGGCGTCATCCGCAGCATCATACAGAGCAAGCAATCTGTTTACAAACCCGGTTATCAATGATCCGGACAGGGTCACGCCATTATTGGTTGCTGCGTAAGTGCTTACGCTGTTTAAATTCGCGGTAACTCCATCGCTAAAGTTTTGGCGCGCATCATCACCCGTAGCTAAAGTCAGCGCGGCTTCTGCCCTGGTGAATTTAACCATGGCGTTGGTGATCAATGGCATAATTCCCGCACCTGTACCATCAGTAACAGCTACCACTTTTGGCGCCCCGGTGGCACCGGTATTGGTAAGGTAAAGATTTGCAGATGGCAGGTTATTGATTGGGCTGTTATCATACAAGCCTCCGGCCGGATAGATTCCAAAAACTGATCTGCGCGATTGATCTGCCGGAGCGGCAGTGCCGTCGCCCGGATTGCGGCCGTAATAACCATTGCTGTTGGTTGAGTTATTTAAACCGGCAGTTGCATTTTGCCTGAAGATAAAATAACGCAAACGGGGGTCATCGCTGTCAAATAGCAGATCCATCCATGATTGGCTTGCATAAAAGGTTTTACCCGCCTGATAGTCGGAACGGTGCCATGGATGACGGTTATTGGGATTTTGATTTGACCCAAACTTAAAGGTAAAGTCTGTTGCATTGCTGCTGATCAATGGAGCACCGCTGCTGAGTAATACTTTGATAGCCGTAGCTGAACGGGCAGGATCTACCAGACGGATCTGATTGTACAGCTTTAGCTTTAAAGAATTGGCCATGCTGATCCACGAGTTTTTTGTACCCGTATAAAACACATCTGCGGATGCCGGAACTAAAGTAGTGGTTGTTATTTTGCCTGCGTCGGCAATACCTTCATCAATTAGAATCAGCAGTTTTTCGTAAATATCAGCTCCCTTATCCAAGCCGGGATTTGTGTTTTGCTGACCCTTTTCTGCTGATGTATAAGGTATATCGCCCCACATATCAACCATCAAGCTATACAAATAGGCCTTTTCAAATTTAGCAATAGCCACATAACCCCATTGTTGCTGTGTTGTACCAGTGCTGATAACTGATTCCAGATCATTCAGGGTCTGGCTGTAAAAACCATCCCAGGAATTGTTAAAATCACTACCCTGCTGCTGAAATCGGCTTTGCCCTGTGGAGAATATCGTTTGCTGCACAAAGGTTGATGTACCGCTGTTAAGCTGGTACATATTGCCAACCAGTGATATTTGGGTGGACGGTAATAAAAGCGCTAACTGTGCTGTAGTAGGGTTATTGGGATCGGCGTTTATATCTACAAATTTTTTGCAGGAACTGCTCACCAGCCAAATGCCCGTTAGCAGTAAAATGTATCTTTTATTTCTGAGTTTCATAAAAATACCTAATTTAAATACGTTTAATTTTAACACTTAAAAGCTGACCCTGAGGTTAATACCAAATCGTTTAGTTGTTGGTACGGCAAGGTTATCATACCCTTGTGAATTCCCCACACCTAATGAACTTACTTCAGGATCAAAATTTGTGTATTTAGGAAAGTTTGGCGCATAGTACCAAAGATTCCGCCCACTCACGGAAATAGACGCCGAGCCAAATGGTGTACCTTTCAGTATGTTTTTCGGTAATTGATACGAAAGAGATATCTCCCGCAAACGGAATACAGTAGCGTCAAATATAGAACCTTCATCTACACCTCCGGGGCCTAAGCCACCATTGAAGAAATAATCTTCATAGGATATAGCCACATTATTCGGGATCTCTTTACCTGCAGCATCACGCAGCGGTTTTAAAGTGGAAACGTCGCCCAATACGCCCGGCGATACAATGGCTATTTCCCGGTGTTCCGTATCTTTGGTTACACCACGCGACATCATTTGGCCAACGGTATTGGAGTATATATCTCCTCCCTTTTTCCAGTCGAACAAAATACCTAAGGAGAAATTTTTAAAAGTAAAGTTGTTGGTAATACCCAATATAAAATCGGGGTTAGGGTTACCAATGGCCTGTAGTGAGCCCGAAATAAGCGGCTTTCCAGTATTAGGATCAATCAGGATATTACCGGTATCATCACGTGCATAAGCTGTCCCATAAATTAAACCATAAGGCTGCCCAACTATGTGCACGCTGCTGGTACCGCTGGCTCCGCCATAAACAAACTGCTTGTAGCCACCCAAATTATTGATGATATTGCGGTTACGGGTAAATACGGTTGACACATCCCAGTTGAAACCTTTGGCAGACCGGAATGGCGAAAAATTAAGCCCTACCTCTATACCTTTATTAGTTGCCCTACCCAAATTTAAAATCTGTGTGGTAAAACCCGACGAAGGTGCCGCCGTTACTTCAAATATCTGCGAGGTGCTTTTTTTGCTGTAATAGGTAAAATCCAGACCAATGCGGTTGTCAAAAAACTGCAGCTCGGTTCCTAACTCCAGCTCGGTGATAAATTCGGGTTTTAAATTATCATTGGTAAGCAAATTTGCTAGAGTAACCGAGTTATAGGTACTACCTCCTGCCGGAGTAAAAGGTGTACCAATAGAACCCGTACCGGAAGATGCCCCCAGTGGCGAATTGATGAGATAAAATTCGGCTGTTTGATAAGCTGAGGCCTCATTACCTACACGCGTATAACCAGCCCTGATTTTACCAAAATTCAGGATATTATCAGGTATTTTTAACGCTCTCGTAAATATCAATGAACCATTGGCTCCGCCGTAAAAATAGCTCCTGTTATTAGGCGGCAAGGTTGAGGATATATCATTGCGACCAACAAGATTTAATGAAGCGTAGTTTTTATAATCTAAAGTGATGTCTGTAAAAAATGCATAAAAACGTTGTTCCAGAATATTACGGTTGTTCACCAACTGAACCGGGGTTACAGAACTGGTGTTAGTAATGGTATTTAAATCGGCCACAATCATTCCATCACCATAAAAGGCCTTACGGTTTGTTAAACGCTGATTAATATTATTACCCAGGATCCACTTTAAGGTCAGGTTATTGTTTATAGCTTTATTAACAGTAACCAATAAAGTATTGTCCAATTCCTGCCGGTAAATGTCATCTGTGGTTATACTTCCGTTAGGATATGATGATGAGCCTTTCCCTCTTACATTTACCCTTCTATCGGTATAAGCATTAAAACCGGCCGTATTCTGGATATTAAGCCAGGGTAGCGGATCAAAGCCTAACACCAGGTTGCCATAGTACCTGTCAACATCGCTGGTTGACACACTGTGTTTAACAGACCAATACGGATTATCAACCCCTGTATAATCATACACGTTTGTGCCATCAATAGGATTTTCGTATGGGTAATGTGTTAAATCGTAACTGGTGGGTGTGTACATCAGCGCCGACATAATAGAGCCGGTTGAACCGCCTATTGGTGGTGTTTTTTGCCTGGTGGTTACATAATTGATGGAACCGCTTGCATAAAATTTATTCTCCAGCTTAATATTACCACCTATATTTATGGAGGTACGATTAATTTCATTATTAGGTACCACACCGGTGTTGGTGGTTCTGGATATACCAGCGGTGAAATTCCCTTTTTCGCTGCCCGATGTTATATTAACCGCGTTTTCATATAAACTTCCTGTTTGAAAAAAGTTTTTTACATTTTCTTTTGCATATGATTTATAGGGCACCTGGATCGGTGTAATTCCATCGGCTTGATAAAACTGGGGGAATACCGCCGAACTAAATTGTCTGGTTAATTGTTGCGGGATAGTTAACCGGGTTGGCAATATACTTGGAACGCCCGCAAAAGGCTGCCCCCATGAAGCATATACGCCTTGCCTGTAATCATTATTGGTACCTTGTCCGTAACTTGTCTGATAATCAGGAAGACCGGCTACATTTTCAAAGGCATAAGAGGTGCTGTAGGAGATCTCAGTACCTTTACGACTTTGTTTTTTCCCTGATTTGGTGGTGATAATAACCGCGCCGTTGGCTGCTCTTGAACCATATAAGGCAGCCGCAGCGGCACCTTTTAGCACTGTCATGCTTTGGATGTTATTAGGATCAAGGTCAAAAGCCCGGTTGGTAACACCTGATGCGCCAACACTGGTAGCGCCAACATTGGTAAAGCTGGAGTTATCAAACGGAACACCATCTACAACAAATAACGGCTGATTGTTACCATTTAAAGAGGAATTACCGCGTATGGTAATATTGGTACCGCCACCTGCAACACCACCTGATGATTGGATATTTACACCTGCAACCTTACCTGTTAATGCCCTTAAGGGATCTGGTTCTGATTTCTGAGCAAGTTTATCAGCGTTTACCGTACTTACCGAATAGCCTAATGTCGATTTTTCACGCCTGATACCGGCAGCCGTCACTACTACCTCATTAAGTGTTTTGGAATTTTGGGTAAGCTGAACATTGATAACGGTTGATTCGCCTACGGTTACCTCCTGAGTATCAAAACTGATATAGGTAAAAACAAGGATGCTTGAATTATTAGGGACCGTTATTTTATAATTACCATCAGCATCGGTAACAGTACCAATCTTGGTGCCCTTAATTAGTATACTTACGCCTGGCAGTGTTGTTCCATCGGCTTTAACCGTGACCTTTCCGGTAACTATATGGTCCTGACCAGCCATCCAGTTTCCGCTATCCTTCGCAATGTTATTTAAAACTACACTGGGATTTTTTTTTAAAATGATATAGCCGCTGTGTTCATTAACACTATAATCTATATCCAGTTTAACCAGTATCTTATTCAGTACATCACTTAACTTTTCCTGACTGGCATTAACGCTTACCTTACTTTTAAGCGGAATTATGCTTGAACTGTAAACAAATTTAACCTCAACTTTATTCTTGATGCTATTGAGTGCTTCTTCCAGGCTAACATTCTTTAAGTTGATCGAAAGCCTTTTATTTAAAATATCCTGTGCATAATCAGGATTCGCGAATGCAACGCCTGATAGCATGATCACAACCATAAATTGTAAAACTGATATTCGCATTAGCTTAATTAAAAGAACCTTTTTCTTTTCCTTACATTTTTGCATACATTTGTTTGTTTTGTTGATTTTTGAATAGAATGAGACAAAAAAATCCCTTACCCACAGCAATGGGTTATCTTATTAAAAAAAGACCTGGGAAAATTTAGAGCAGGGGTGGCTTCAACATCTCTGCTTTTTTAATGTGAAGAGTTTTTATTTGATCATACGCTTTTCTTTTAGGGTTTAAGTAATAGTTTTTGCTTAGTTAAGTTTATCTGTTACTGTTACAGAGTGCTCCTTTATTTTATAGTCCAGATTGAGCGCCTCGCACATCATATTCATTGTATTTATTAGTGATTGATCTGTAAAATCGGCAGTTATACGGGTATTGCCCGCCCTAGAAGCTTTGTAAGTTATCTTTACCTCAAACTTTTTTTCGGTGCGCTGCAAAACATCTTCAATAGTGGCATCATTAAAAAACATATTATATTCTGTGCCCTTTGTAAGTGATGCCACTTCCTGAATCGGATGACTTTCCTGTGTTATTGTTTTTTTCGATTCAAAGTATACCCCTTTTTGGTGCGGATGCAGCGTGATAGCTGCCGCATTTGCCGAACTTAAAAATACTCGTCCTGTTAAAACATCAACCTCTATTTTATTATTCGTGCGTTTTATGTTAAAGCTGGTACCCAATACACGGGTAGTTAAATTACCACAATGAATAATAAACGGGTGACTGGCGTCTTTTGCCACTTCAAACAGGGCCTCACCATCCAGATCAACCTTGCGCAGGTCATCTTTAAAATTCACCGGGAAGCTTAATTTGCTGTTTCCCTTTAACCACACTATAGTTCCGTCAGAAAGAATACTTTTAGTAATATGTCCTGTCGAATTAGAAACAGAAGTATATTGTTGTATGCCAAAAATTTCTTTAAACCTGCCGTTAAAAGCGAATATGACGACCCCAATTAAAACTATACAGGATGCTACCTTTAACCATGGGCGCATGTACACTATAAAAGATATCTCACTTTTGCTTTGCACAGGCTTTATCTTATTGATCAATTCATGGTATGTTCTTTTTTGAGTGTCCTGCTTTTCTAATGCTGTTAAACTATCAAACGCTTGTTCGTCAGTAATATGCCCAAGCCACTCTTCAACCCTGAATTTCTCCTCCATACTTAACTGATCTTTTAAATACAGATCAATTAATTTTTCAAACTCTTTATCTTGCATCCATTTTCACTACAGTTTATTGCAGCGTTCTATATGTAAGTAAACCAAGAAGGGTTAAACACCTATCCTATTTTTACTTTTTTTTATAGAAATTTAATATTAGCTATCAAAAAGCTATCAGATTAGTAAAACAATTATCAAAATTGCAGGAAAATTAAAAAAAGAGAGGCAGATCAGATCAAAAAATCGCCTAATGATGATCGTAAATATTTTAAAGCTTTTGTTAGTTGATTTTCGACGGTTTTATGGGATATATTCAACAAATCGGCGATGTTCTTTATAGACTGATGTTTATCGCGGCTCAGCCTGTAAATTTGCTGACATTTTTCAGGGAGCTTTGATACTTCCTTCTCAACTTTTAACTTTAAATCAGAGAGATAGATATTTTCTTCATTTGAATTATCAAAAAAGATCTTTTCAAAATTAGAGTAGCTTTCTGCATAATGTCTTTTCACTTTTTCAGACTTGATATAATTCAGGGTTTGAAATTTAATTGCGGTGAACAAATAGGCCTTAAGGGAGTGGGTTATTTTAAGTTCGTGTCGCTTATTCCATAATGAGAGAAAGATTTCTTGCACTATTTCCTCACAAACCACCTTGTTTCTTAAAATATTATAAGCATAACTATACAATCCAGACCAATATAACCGATAAATCTCCTCAAATGCAGCAATATTCCCTTTCTTCAAATGAAGAACAACATTTTCTTCGCCATATTTAAGCTCTTTTTTGATAATTTTTTATATTTTATGAAAAATCATGATAAATATAAAAACTATAGTCAATATAAATTGCATTTTTCACAATTTATATTGACTATAGTTAAAAATCACAGTCAAATTATTACAAAATACAGCAAAACACTTCCATTTGTAAATTAAAAGCCCAATAAAAGATACAATTACCCTTAGTAGAACGGCGAAATGAAAGTGCTTTTTTATTTAGCTATTTTCAAAGCTTTAATTCATCGCCCTTTTACGAAACTTGTGGCTTTTAACTGAATTACTTGCTACTGAATTGTTTATACAGTTCCAGCAAATTAACTTCCCATTGCTTTTTATTTTTCTAATCAATTTTCAGAAAAAGTTTTGTTTTCCTTTCAGATTCTCGCAAATAACAAAGCCCTGTTTGATACCTCTTCGGACTTATCAAACAGGACTGTAATTATACTCGCGGGCAAAAGCCCACTAATTAACCGGCTACCAGCCCGGATTTTGCTTTAAAGCGGGGTTTAATGAAATCTCTTGTGTTGGTATAGGCAGCAAATACATCTTGTCATTCCAGCTGCGGGTAGTGGTACCCGGATAGATGCGGATATAATTATTGCCATCAACAACCACGTTACTTACATCTTTACTTTCCGCGGTATATTGGGCACGCAGTGCTGGCGTAAGTTTCATACCCAAAATGGTATTGGGGTTGTTGATCAGCGTACCAGCATGCCATCTCTTGATATCATCAAAACGGAAGCCTTCTGAGCCTAATTCCACACGGCGTTCGCGACGGATCTCATCAATAAGTACCGGCAGGGTTGGGAAATTTGATTTTGGATCTTTAACCAAACTAGCGATGATCATGTGCGGCATACCTACCCTATCGCGCAATTTATTAACCGTATTATCAATTATAGCTTGTGTTGCCAGGCCTAATTCGGCTTTGGCTTCAGCTTCGATCAGCAATACCTCGGCATACCTGAAGATAAAGAAATCATATTCAGACTGATTGGCGTTCCATGCTTCCTGGCTGCTTGAACGGCCTTTAATAGGCTGATAGCCGGTTGAGGTTACGGTTGTACCGATGCGTGGCAGCGTAATCAGATCGCCAGCCAGAAAATCGAAGCCACGGGTTGCTATCTGTTGCTTATAACGCGGATCGCGGTTGGTGGATTCATCTTCTGGAGTATCATCGCCTTTATACAACGGACTTAATGTGGTTGGCAACCCATCTGAGCATAATATGGAGTTTACAAAATCCTTGCTGTAACCATCACCAGCCTGTCCTAATTGCCTGTCAATGTCATTTGTTAAGATGTTTAACTTATAACCGGCCGACATGATATTTTCAGTATTGCCCGTCAGATCTGTTTGTATAAATAAATTATAATAATCTGAAGCCGTGTTACCTGTGCTGTAAAGACTAAATTTTCCAGCATTCATCAGTTGCTCAGCAGCGTCAACTGCACCCTGCAGGTATGTGGTTTCGTCGCCTACACCAAAATATTTGCGATAAGTACCTTCCCATAAACAAACGCGGGCCTTTAAAGCAAGTGCGGCGTATTTATTTAAGCGGCCATCAGGTGCCGTTACCGGTAAATTTGCAACTGCAAAGTTAATATCCTTTATTACGGAGTCCATCACCTGTTTGTGTGGCATACGCGGGCCGTACAATATCGAGGCAGAGGTATCAACAATATACCTATTTACATAAGATACATCGCCAAAGGCTTTTACTTTTTTCCAAAAATCATTAGCCCTGAAAAATAAAGTTTCGCCCACATAGATATTTTTAGTGGCATCAGGGATATCGGCCTTCTGATAATTGGCCAGGAAAAAATTACATGCTCTGATCAAAGCAAAGTTCCAATCAGTACCAGACTGGTTAATGTTTAATGGCATAGAACCTGCAACGTTGTTTGAATTAAAATCAGTAGTTGTACCAGTTGATGTATAATTATTGCTGGCCGTACTCGGAATAGTGTAAGTACCTGCTAAAAGCGCATTGACAGAAGCATTGGCTTTATCATCAGAGTTGTCATCAAGCTTTAAAAAGTTTTGCTGAGTTAAAGCCGAATAATACTGATTGCAATACAACTGCAGGTCGGTTTCATTTTTAAAAAACGTACCAGGGGTGATATCACTTAAAGGCGTCCGGTTAAGGAAGCTTTCTCTTTTGCAAGATGCAACAATAGTTAATGCTGCACAGGCTATATATAGAATATATTTATTTTTCATTGTTATATTTTTTAACATCTGTTAAACCAGTTTAATGGATATACTTTGATTAAAATGTGGCCTGTACCCCAAACGATAATGATTTATTAAGTGGATACGTACCAAAGTTAGCCGCGGTTTCCGGATCATAACTCTTGTTAAGTGAAGTGAAAGTAAACAAGTTAGCACCAGTTACATATACCCTTAATTTTTGCAATTTGATGTTTTTTACCACTGTTGATGGCAGGCTATACCCTAATGTTAATTGTTTAACACGTGCATAACTAGCATTCAGGATATATTTATCCTGGCTTTGTTCATTACCACCACCTGCAAACCGGATACGCGGATAATAAGCACTGGTGTTGGTTGGTGTCCAGTAGTTAGTAGTCATTTGTGAAGGAATACTGTATTCATCATCCCTGAAGGCGTAGAACACATACTCGTTCGGATAAAACTGCTGTTTAACAACACCTTGTATAAAGGTGGCAAAATCAAAGTTTTTGTATGACAGGTTTAAGTTGAAACCAAATTTATAATGCGGAGTAGTATTACCTATCAACTTTTGATCCCCCATATTTGATAACGTGTTATTACCATAGTTTATCTTTCCATCTCCGTTCAGGTCTTTGTATTTGATATCACCAGCAAGCCATTTGTAACCAGCCAGTGCGGAGTTATCAATAGCTGCAGCTTCCGCATCGGTTTTATAAAAACCATCATTAACATAACCGTATATATTACCTAAATCCTGGCCTTGTATAAAGTCGTTAATACTGTTGGTTGGATTACCGTTATATTTGGTTACACGGGTGTTGGAAGTATTTGATAAACCCAGGGTTACGCTGTAGTTCAACTCATTGATTTTATCTCTCCAATTTAGGCTGAATTCCCATCCATGAGAAGCAACATTTGCTGAGTTACTTGGTGGTACCGGCGCGCCTAGTGTTGAAGGCAGTTGCTGGCCAGGTACCAGGATATCCTTAATATTGGTAATAAAATAATCGAATGAACCGTTCAGCTTGCTGTTAAACAAGGCGTAATCTAAACCAAAGTTCTTGGTTTGAACCTTCTCCCAGGTAAATGACGAACTAATTAATGCAGGCGCGGCAACCAATACACCTTGCTGGCCATTCATTAAATAATTAACCAAACCTGTTTGCTGCACAGCAATGTAAGGATACTGATTACGTGACGATGCCGGGGAGGACGCCAACATATTCAGCATTTGCCCGGTTGATCCCACACCCACTGCATTTTGGTTGGGCAGCTGACCGTATGAAGCTCTTAACTTCAATTGGTTAAGGGTACCTTTTATACCCTCCATAAATGATTCTTCAGACACATTCCAACCTACTGACGCAGATGGAGAGAAAGAATAACGGCTGTTGGGCTGAAAGCGGGAGGTACCATCATAACGTGCATTAATTTCAACGAGGTATTTATTGTCATAAATATAATTCAATCTTGAAAAAGTACCTACCAGGGCATACTCGGTTTCAACGCTTCCCACCTGTGGCTTTGAATCATTATTTACGCCAGATGCAGGGAGTAAAGGATCTATCAGGTTTTTAACCAGTGTACTGCCTAACATATAATGCTGGTATTCCTGATTGTAACCGACCAACGCCTTGAGGTAATGCTTACCAAATGTATTTTCATAAGTGGCAAAGGCATTTAAAGCATTGTAGTTATTATTTGTTTTGTTTTCAATTACCTGCGATGGGTTTGTCCATGGATATATATCCAAAAATGCGCCATCCACACCATACTCATTAAATGGTATCAGGCTGGCCTTGCGGTTGTCATTCAACGCATTCCAGGTATAATCAACATTTATTGATAAGTGATCAATTGGCTTGATAATCACACGAGCTGTAGTCCAGAAATCATTTTGCGAATCAATATCCCGGCCCGAAAGTGCATTAACTGCCAGTGGGTTGGTATAATTGCCCTGACCCGCAAAATTACCGTCGGGATTATAAACCGGCATTACCGGCGGTATATTAGAATATAACCATGCGCCTCCTTGATTGATGCGTGTTGCCGCGGGCTGATTATTATCAGTATGGGTCATACTCATATTTAAACCCAATGTTAACCACTTGGCCACATCAGAGTTAACCTTTAAGGATGGTGTATAACGCTGGTAAACCTGATTGGCAGATTTCTCTAGCCCATCTTGCCTGTAGTAGCCTAAGCTGGTTAAGAACGTAGTTTTACCTTCGCCGCCAGATACCGAAACGTTATGTTGCTGCTGTGGCGCCCAGCCCGGATAGAGCACTTTTGTCCAGTCGGTATTACCTACGTAGCGGTATTTTTTAGGATTTGCTGGATCTGGGTAACCGGTAGGATTATTGGCAGGGTCATTAAAATAAGCAGTCGCCATGGTGGAGTCAAGCGCAGTAAAAGGCGTAGTTGAATAACCACCGCTTTTTAAACCGGTACGGTTAGCCTCATTGAACATTTTGATATAATCCAACGAGTTTACCTGCTGCACCAGGCGGGTAGGCTTTGAAATAGTATAAGAGCCTGAGTAGCTAACCCTTGTTGGGCCGGCCTTACCGCTTTTGGTTGTGATCAAAATTACTCCATTGGCTGCGCGACCACCGTATATGGCCGCTGATGCCGCATCCTTCAATACGGTTACACTGGCTACGTCATTCGGATCAATCAGGTTGGGGTCGCGGGCAACACCATCAACTAATATCAATGGAGAAGTAGGTACCGGTTGCGGTAATTGCCCCTGTTGCTGAGGTGTTTGAAGTGTAGTACCACCACGTACATTAAAGGTGGCCGCTGTGCCTGGCTGACCTCCGCCCAAAGTAACGTTTAGATTGGGGATAAGTCCTTGTAATGCATCACCCAGGTTCACCACCGGGCGATTCTCTAATTTATCGCTATTAACCGTAGCGATAGAGCCGGTTAAGTTCACTTTCTTTTGGGTACCATAACCTATCACTACTACCTCGTTAAGTTTACCCAGGTCAGTCTGCAGATGTACTACCATCTGTCCTGAACTTGCCGGCAACTCTATAGTAGTAAACCCGATATAAGAAAACACAAGGATCGCTTTGTTATCAGGTACATCGAGTTTAAATTTACCGTCAACATCTGTAATAGCTGCGCCATTTCCCCCTTTTATCTTTATGGTAACGCCAGGCAATGGATTGTTTTTTTCGTCAAAAACCTGGCCTGTTACCGGAACTGAGACAACTGCTGCTACCTGGGTCGCTGCCTGTACAGCGTCTTTTTCCTGCAAAAGAATGGTATTGTTAACCAGTTTATAGGTTAACTGCAAATTTTTCAGACAGACGTTTAACACATCCTCTAATGAAGCATCTTTCATAGTAATGGATACATTTTTATTACGAACGTCTTTAGAGTCGTAAAAAAAAACATAACCAGTCTGTTGATTAATGCTTTTCAATACCTTTTTTAAGGGGGTATTGATCTCATTAAGACTGATCTTTTGACTAAACGCACTGGCGCTGCATTGCAAAAGTCCTAAGAACATAATTACGGTGGTCAATTTCATAACCAGGAGAGTTTTTTTTAGCAGCCGCTGTCTGTAAGCGGCTATAGAAAAAGCATTTAAATTCATACTTTTGATGAGTTTGGGTTAATACTGATTAAGCTTCGCAAAGTTTTTTATCCCTAACGGGGACGGGTTAGCTCAAATATTTTTCGTACCCCGATTGCAGTCGGGGTACGTTTTTTTGAACACCCTTGATTTGAGGTGAGTCTGTTAAGACTGAGGTAGTATTTTTCTTTCCATTTTTAATTAATTAGGTGATTATTAAGTGTGTTGGTGTTATGGTGTTATCACTATGGTTTTCCCATCAATCCGATAGTGTATTTTCTTAAAGCTCAAAATGTCCAGGATCTGCCTGGCGTTAACATTTCTTGAAATTTCACCGGTAAACTGTCTTGACGGAATTTCGCCTTCATATTTTACCTCCATATCATACCATCTGGTAAGCTGTCGCATCACGTTATCGATATCTGCATCTTTAAAATTGAAAAAACCATTTTTCCAAGCCACAGCTTCATCCGTATCAACATGCTCTATGGTTACCTTACCGCTTTTTAGTTGTGCCTGCTCTCCCGGTTTAATCATTTTACTGCTAACCCCAGTCACTATGCGAACGCTACCCTGAAGCAAGGTGGTTTTTATGACCTGTTCATTATCATAGGAGTTGATATTAAAATGTGTACCCAACACTTCAACAACCTGCCCATTAGAAACTACTTTAAATGGCCGGTTCTGATCATGAACCACCTCAAAATAAGCCTCACCGGTTAGTTCAACCCTACGTTCCTTATCGGCAAATTCAACCGGGTATTTAACAGAAGATGCTGCATTCAGCCATACCTTTGTTCCGTCAGACAGCACCAATTGGTACTGCCCTCCTCTAGGTGTGGCAGCGGTATTAAACAGAGCCTGGTTCTTCTGATGATCTGTAGCTGAGCGCGCCATGTAACTGATCTGCCCATCGGCTGTTTTATCGATAGAGGTACCGCTTTCATCAGCCAGTTTACCTTTTTTTGCATCCGTAAGCTCAACCTTGCTCCCGTTTGATAAGGTCAGGATTGCTTTATTGCTACCTGGAGCAAAATCATGAACCACAGGTCGGTTAACAGCTATAGTTTGTTGGGGTTTCTGATAGTTCTTTAAGGCATATATACCGGCTAAAACCACTGCAATAAGAGCAGCTGCCGCTGTAAATCGTAACCATAACCGTATAGGGCGTGGATGGCCTATCTGATGCACCAAAGCATCCAGGCTTTCCTGCTGATCATGTTCCAAAACATCATCGGGCAGGTCATCGGCCATTGTATGGGGTTCCATGTTCAGGTACCAGGTTTCTACCCAGGCCTTTTCTTCTTCAGAAACGTTTCCGGTATTGTATCGGCGTAATAAGTCTTCAGCGTTTTTTTTATGCATAATCAAATAAAGGGTAGCAGCCCTGATTATGTTATAGACAACCGATAGGTGTTGAGGGAGTAGATGAAACTAAAAAAAAATCATAAAAAAATTGGCGCCTAACTTAACCCTCAAAATTTTAAGAGAATTATTAACCTGTTTTTTTACAGTAAGTGCGCTAATATGCAGTTCATCCGCTATTTCCTGATGGGATAAATGCGCGTTTCTGCTCATTTCAAAAATGAGCCGCATTTGAGAAGGTAATTTAGCTACCTCCTTTTCTATCATTTCAATTAATTGTTTTAACCTGATATTCTCATCAGGTTCTGGTACATGCTCACGATCAATAAATTTTTGAAGCGAAGTGATATAATCCGATTTAATTTTATGATGCTTGTGAACATTTAGTACCCTGTTTCTTACGGCTGTATAAAGGTATGCCGGTAAGTTGGTATTTAAGCTCAAATCATTCTTACTGTTCCAAACAGACGAAAAAAGCTCCTGTAAAATATCTTTAACCTCTTCGCGGTCTGGCAGTCGGTTGTAAGCATGCCTGTATAATATAGCATAATACCGGTTATGGATCTCAGAAAAGGCAGTCACATCCCCCTTCTTTAGCAAGTGGATCAATTCTGTATCAGAAAAAAATTCGTAAGAACTCATTAGACTACCTGAACACAATTGGTGTTAAATAAACAATAATAAGTAATTTTTTTCTTTACATTATCAAATTGTAAATTCTTATCAAAGAAATTTACAAACAATCACTTTGTTTCTCGCGGTTATAAACATAAATCAAGTATCTTGTATGATCCTGAAAAACTATCCTATTTTCGTCACTTAATGCTAACCTTTCCAGATTCGGAAAGATTAGCATTGGTCAGTTAGAATTTCATTTGATAACCTGATAAATGTTGGATTATTGTTCGCCAGACAGAAGGTTATACCAGGCGCTTCTCAATAAAACCGACAACAGGGTTGCTCTGCACATTTTAGTCTCCATTATTTTTTACCGTCAGCAACAATAAACACGACGGACCTAGGCGGTGCTGAAATTTTAATGCCGTTTTGCAAAGTTGATGAATTAGCGGCGAGCTTTGAATAATTTGATGGTCCGCCGGCAGCCCCATCTGGTCCGTTACCATTAACGTACACTTTTCGCGAGAATTCCCCATTATCACTTCCGCCGGTAAACGTATAATAATAGAAGCGGTTACCGACCGCAAAGTTTTTTATATTAACATTTACCGTTTGCGTTGAGACACCCTTATTGACAATAACCACTCCCGCTTCGCCCGAACCGAAGGATGACGCATAGCTCAGTATATCCGCGCTATTTCGAACAGATGAGCTCACCATCCTGTCACCAAAATATTTCTGGAAATAATACATGTAATAAAATGAGGGCCTAGGTGTCCACTTGCTGATGCCATCAGGTTCGTCGCCCTGGCTAAACATACCCTGATCATCGCCATTGGCCCATCCGTTTGCCAGATCCCATCTACTGGCCATACCAAACTGATTTTTTAGCAATTCGCCTAAAACCATGGTGGCATGTATACCAGCAATATTGGATACCATTTGTTTGGAACCGGTGGCAAACAGATTCCACTCGGTAAGTGCAATTGGTTTTAAAGACACCCCTCCTTGTGTCGTGGTGGTCTTCATCCAATCCATAATGGCTTTTGATTCGGTTACCGGTGTATTCAGGATAGTTGCCGCAGTTTCATTGTCAGATCCGGTAAAATAATCGTGCACAATATAGAAATCGGCATAATCACCAGCCGAAGCAAACAAACCTGAATTCCATGTTTTATCAACAGCGTTCCATGAATTAACAGGATCTGTTTGAACCAGTTGCGCCCCAATTTTAATTTGAGCATTCACTTCTGCTGCAGCTTTACGCATAGAGTCGGCAAATACTTTAAAATGTGAACCGTATACTGCACCGCTAATGGTCTGGGGCTGACCATCTCGATTTTTAGAAACATCAATTTTCCACCCGGCCTGCCATGGCCCGTTGCTTTCGTTGCCAATTTCCCAATATTTGGTGCGTCCTTTATCATAACGTACCCAGTTAGCTGCCAGGTGCGCAGCAACCTGATCAGGGTGGGTACTTGTGCCATAGCGAGCATAGCTATAGTTGACCGTAATGATACCGGTGCTGTTTGTTTGCTGTAGAGCACTGTAATAATTATCTAATGACAATGTCCAGCCGGCTGTGTTATTACCTAACCAATAGGTAGCGGCAACAGCATTCCCGTTTGAATCATATAAATTCGCCGGTACATCAGCCGGTATTTTTCCATCCCAGAAGAAAACACTGCTTATGTTACCCCCAGGAAAACGAAGAATATTTGGTGACAGGGCTTTGATATTATTCATTAAAACGGGTTCCGTTACAATCTGGGTCATGTAAGGGTTGGTATTATTACCAAAAAGATACTTAGGCACCTTGGTTATGACAGCACTATAGTCCACATTTACCGTTACCGTAGCAGCAACGGTCGGCTGAGCTACGTTGGTATAGGTTGGGACCATAAACGTTTTAGATTCCCAATCATCCAGGAAAAAACCTGTGGATTTAGCAATTGCCGGATCCGTTTGCGGGTTTATTTTCACAGTACTTGTATCCGTTTTAACAGGTGTTATGTCGGTTTTACTATTATTCTTGCAAGCCATTAAGGCAAGCAAACAAAAAGAGTAGTATTTAATAGAAGACATCAATAGCATAAATTTATTTTATGATTAAATTTTAATCATCCAAAAAGGGGCTTCGCCCTTCTTATCAAGATTTATAAAGGGAATATCTCGAGTAAAAAATACCCGCTTCCACGCTCGGCGGTCGCGGGCACTATCAACTAAAACACTCTTTTATTTAATTTTTACAATGCGGAAATCATCAAATCCCATGTTTACATTTTGGGTAATACCGCTGCCATTATTAATATAAAACAGCTGTATAGGCTGCCCTTTAATATCGCCATATGTCGAAATACCGGGGAACGAGCTTAATGGAATTGATATGGTTTGCCAACCCGTTGTAGTGAATGTAACCCGGGTTGAGCCATTGATCAACCATGGGCTCCAAGCATATGTATGGCTATAATTAACCTCAAAGTCTATTTCACCTGAGCTCATGCCAAGAGGCACATTAACCTCAAATTTAACAGCCAGGTTGGCTGCAGGTTCACTGCTGCTGAAGGTTGAGGGATAAGCTAACTGGCTTCCGTCCGTTGGTGTTGCCAGGTCACCAACATAATAAGTTCCGGCGGTAATACCCTGGGCATTCCAATATAAAAACTTATTCCTGCTTGCTTTTATGGCTGGGCTGGAAACAGAAGACACTACAACCGGCAGTGCACTCCATGGTGTAAAGCCATTCTTATCATCAAAGTTTAAAAACACATCAGCGTTATCATTTAATACAGCATCGGTAACCGATGTTGATGTACCGTATTTGGTAACTACCACAATCTGCCCCAAAGCGGTAACACCTGCCGGAACAGTGACCGTTGCTGATGACCCGGCGGCATTACCGGCAAAAGTAGTAGCGGCTATATTTCCGGGGAAAGTAATGCCGGTTATCGCAAATAAACCTGTTCCATTGAGGGTAATTACATCGCCCTCATTAGGCATCTCGTTAGAGATGGAGGTAATATGAGGTGATGGCGCGGTGATCGGAAACTTATAGGTTACCGTACCGGTAGCCGTGGTTACCACTATGGTATTAAGCTGGTCGTTAGTAACCGTAGCAAATGGTATAGTGGCGGGTATGACCACCGGAAAATTGACATCAGATCCTAAAGAGGTGTTAATGGTAGCCTTGGTCCCATCAAAATATACGGCCGTTATACCGGTTAAATGACTGCCCTGCAAAACTACATAATCGCCAGGATTAGCTTTGGTCAACACACTGTCACCCGGAGATGCTTTGTAGGCTTTTAGCCCGGTAATGACGGGATTACCTGAACCTTTAGTGGTACCATCCTTTTTACAGGATGACCACATAAACACCATACCGGCTAAAACCAGCATCATTATAATGTTTATTGTATTTAGTAAGATCTTTTTCATCTCAAAAACTTTAAATTGTTTCATATGCCGTTTTCAGTTTTTCTACCTGTCTGATAATTAATAATAAGGTACAGGGGCCTGGGTTAATAACGGATCTGCAGTAACCTCTACTGCCGGATAAGGCAGGGTATAATATGCGGGGGTAACCTGGGTAATTGCCGGTTCAGTTGCAGTACCCGCTGTATAAGTAAATGCATTGCGATGCTGTGCTTTTATAAAAGCATCGGCCTTTGCCGGGTTATAATCATGCAGCCTCTTCAGGTCAAACCAAAACTGGTATTCTAATGCCAGTTCAATTCTCCGTTCTTTAAATACATCATCAAAGGTTAACGAAGTTGCGGTGGCCAAACCGGCTCTTGTGCGTATCAAATTAAAGTAGTTTAGGGCCGTAGCATCACTTGTGCTTGCGCTGGTACCCAAAGCGGCTTCAATGTATACCAGATACACATCTGCCAGCCTCAACAAATAATTGGGCAAATCACCATGCATGAGGGTTATATTATCTCCCCGGTTTGCGAGTGGGCCGCCAATAACATACTTCTTGATATAGGCACCAGTTGCATCGGTCATGCTATAGCCATTAGGGTTTTGGGTGGTTATTAGCTCCGGGTAAATATCCCCGTTCAGCATAAAAGTAGCTTTGCGACGTTTATCAGCTAAATCGTAATCATCAAACATATCTTTGCTTATCCGCAGGCCATCCCATCCCCCGCCGCCCACACCATCGATGTTCGGGTCACCTTCAATAGCTGTTTGCCTGAAATCGTTAGTTGTCCAATCGGCGCCCGCTGCTACGGTAAATTGCAAGCCAAACAGCATTTCGGAATTGTTTTTATTGAGGGTTAAAAATGCATTGTAATAATCAGGAAAAAGCGAAAGACCGCTATTATTGATCACATCAGCAGCGTAGTATTTGGCGCTGTCCAGATCAGCCTGAACACGCGTGCCGGTAATTCCTGCTTTTGTTAAAAAAACTTTGGCTAATAAACCTTTGGCCGACCATTTGGTAACCCGGCCCGGATCATCAGTTGCAGGAAGGTTTGATGCCGCATAGTGGAGGTCATTGATAATAAATTTATAAATATCACTCTGAATATTACGGTGCAATAAGGGATTAGTTACCAGCTTATCGCTACTTTCAACAATAGGCACCGGCCCCCATAATTGTACCAGGTAAAAATAAGCTATGGCACGCATAAACCGGGCTTCGCCAATCGCTGCAGTCCTGGCAGATCCTAGTGATGCCGGACTAAAATTGGTAACATTATTTATGGTTGTATTGGATTGCGCAACCACATTGTATAACGACGACCAACCATAGCTTAACCCGCCATAACCATTGGCGATGGTAAAGTTTGAAAACTGTGAAGCATTGGTGTTATAAGGATTACTAACCGTATTCCCCGACATAATATCTCCAACATATACTATAAACGGATAATTAAAGTCGAACCAGGGCTTGGTATACAAACCGGCTGTGGCAGCTCTGAGTTCGGCATTGGTTTGATAGTAAGTATTAGCAACCAGCTTATCTGTTGGGATCCCTTTATTCAGAAAGTCTTTTTTGCAGCCATTTAGACTAAACACTGCAAGCAAAGAAAAGACCAGTATTTTATTAACGTGTTTCATGTTTTTTCTTTTTAAATGATGATTAGAGGCCCACATTAAATCCGAATGTATAAATACGCGGGGTTGGGTATCTGCCCCAATCAATACCTGATGTTAATGCATTGGTACCCTGACCTGACTGATTTGGAACGTTAGTACCTATTTCGGGGTCGTATCCGGTGTATTTGCTTATGGTAAACAGGTTTTGGATATTACTGTAAACCCGTAGCGAGTGCACGTGCAGCTTAGCCACTATACTTGTTGGTAAATTGTAACCTATAGCTAAGTTTTTAAGGCGCAGGTAAGAGCCATCCTCAATAAAACGCGAAGAAATACGATAATTCTGATCAGGATCACCAGATACTCTGAATCCTGGTACCGATGTGCCCGGATTGGTAACAGATACATTATTTACATCTGTTTTTGACCCCGTAGGGTCAATTAAAGCAACCTGGGCATAATTGGTCAAACTGGAGAAATAACCGGTTGTACCGCTATTAGGATCTTCGTGCAAAACCTTATTGTAGTTTAATATTTTGTTACCGTAACTGCCTGTAAAAAATATAGTCATATCAAACCCTTTAAAGCTGAATGAGTTATTGATACCGTAAGTAAATTTGGGTAACGGAGAGCCCAAATTGGTCATATCATTGGCATCAATTACACCGTCTTTGTTTAAATCTTTATACTTGGTGTCACCAACCCAGATCCCCTGCGTATAATCAATAATTGAACCCGCGGGCAAAGCCGATGATTTTAAATCAGCAGCATTTTTAAAAACACCTTGGGCTACATAACCATAAAAATCGCCAATGGAACTACCTACAGCGGTTCTGCTGACTATAACACTTGCGTTATTGATTTTACCATACAATGCACCGTTGGCGTTATTGAGTGATAATATTTTATTCCTGTTTAAAGAAAAGGTCAGGGTTGTATTCCATGAAAATGCGTTGTTTTGTATATTCCGTGTATTTAAGGTAAACTCAAATCCTTTATTCTGGATAGATCCTATATTACCCCATGGCGCGCTTAAACTGCCTGCTCCATTTGTACCGGCATAGCCCGGCAATGGGATTTGAAGCAACAGGTTATTGGTTTTGCGATTATAAACGTCGGCAGTTAGTTGTATACGGTTTTTCAGGAAGCTGATATCAAGCCCGGCATCTAAACTTTTAGAGGTTTCCCACTGTACATTTGGGTTAGCTATATTTAATACCAAAGCACCCTGCCCTAGCCCCACAGTGCCCGTAGCTATGGATGAACCATAGGTATAAGCCGGTAAGTTGGCATTATTGGTAAGCCCGTAACTTAGCCTGAGTTTGAGCTGATCAATGGCTTTAACTCCTTTCAAAAAGTTTTCTTTTTCAGCATTCCATGATCCGCCAAAGGCATAAGTACCCACCCATCGTTTCCCATCGGCAAAATTGGAGTTGCCATCTTTACGGTAAGTGGCAGTAAGATTATATTTATACAGGTAGCCCGCGGTTACCCTTGCCAGGTACGATTCGTTTGAGTAGTTGTTTGATCCGCCTGAGTTTGATGCCGTCGCTGCATTGCCCAAGCTCAGATCCTGCGGGTTGTTGGCAAAAAAACCAGTACGGCCACCGCTTAAATAGGTATATGTACCCGAGCTTGCCTCGTGTCCGGCGGTTGCATTAATACTGTAACTGGCTGCATAATGGTCATAACTAAAATAGTTACGTATGGTGAAGCTTTTGTTATTGGTTGCCGTAACTGCGGCGCTGTTAACCGGGTTTAATATTCCGTTAATGGTAAACGTAGGATAAAACTGGTTAACATTGCCATAATCAAAATTACCGGTTGCTTCGTTATGTAATTTCAGATCTTTGGCAAAAATAATGTCCCCATAAAAATTACCATAAGCCTGCGAACGCTGTACCTTGTTGGTGTTAATAGCAGCTGCAGCTATCGGATTAGGGTTATAAGTATTGGCTACCGTTTGTCCCGGAGTCGAAATGGCCCCTATACTACCGTCGGGATTAACCGGGGCCACATTTGGCGGAAGATTAAGCGTGGCATTGATCAGATCATAAACGCTGGCATTTACGTTTTCTTTAATACCCGAAAATGTTAAACTGGTTCCTATTTTTAGCCAATTGGTGGTTTTATTATCCAGATTAATCTTAAGCGCCGTCCTTTTAAAGTTGGAGCTTAAAACGGTACCATCCTGGGTTAAATAACTGCCACCAATGTAATAAGTTGTCCGGTCATCACCACCGCTCACAGATAGATTGGCATTGTACATACCCGCGTTTTTAAATATAGCCCTTTGCCAGTCTGTACCTGTACCTAAATACTGGGGACTTACAAAGTCTGGATTGGGTGTAGCACCTGTAACGGCTGCCCTGGCATTTAAAAATGTAGCATATTGCTGTAAATTCATCATCGGCAAATATTTTGGCACCTGCTGAACACCATAATAATTATCAAAACTTATTTTGGGCGCCCCCGCTTTACCTCTTTTGGTGGTAATGATTACAACCCCATTGCTGCCTTGTGAGCCATAAATTGCAATAGCCGATGCATCTTTTAATACATCAATTGATGCAATATCATTGGGGTTGATGGTTGATAGCGGATTATCACGAGTACCGCTGTTACCCATATATACCCCTCCCGTTGATGAAGGTTGCCCCGGCGGAATAATAACCCCGTCAATAACATATAAGGGATCAACACCAGCATTGATGGAGCCCAAACCGCGCACCTGGATTGATACACCCGCGCCTGGCTGGCCTGAGTTTTGAATAACACTAACTCCCGCTACCCTCCCTTGCAAAGCTTGATCAAACGTGGTAGATACCGTTTTTTCGATATCGGAAGAAGATATAGAAGCAATAGCCCCGGTTAAGTCCTTGCGCCTTGCGGTACCATACCCAATTACAACAACTTCGTTTAGGGCGTTGGTCGTGTTTGTGAGCGATATGTTGATGGTATTGGCAGCTGTAACCGTAACCTCACTCGATTTGAAACCTGTAAACGAAAAAACAAGCACCTCGCCGGTTTTGGCATCTATACCATACATGCCGCTTGCATTTGAATTTGCAACGACTGCTGTTCCTTTAATTTTCACTGTTGCCCCCGGCAATGGCTGTGAATCATCAGCACTGGTTATTTTCCCAACAATACGGTGGGTTTGTGCAAAGCTGGTAAAAGAAAAAAACAACATAATAACAAAGAGCCAGCAACGGGCCGTTGTTCCTCTTTTTGATTTTTTTCTCATGTTAAAATGAATTTAGGTTGGTAAATAATTGGTTCATAAAATTGGATTAGTGGTTAGCGCTTTAGTTTTAGCGGTAAAAAAAGAATTTTCAGGAGTGGCTGTAATCCGGATGATTTTATCAGAAGTCACCTTCACTTGGAGCAGGGGGGTATCCTGCGTTGATTTCCACTGCAGGTTAACAATGATTCCCTCAGCCACTTTTTTATATGTTTTGTGCATACGCATGAGTAAAAATAGTGGCAAAAAAAACTGTACAGGTACTAAGGAGTACACGTTTTAGCATAGTCAAATTAAATAGGTTATAATATTAAAATTGGTTATAGCCGATGAGCTACTGCTTTAATACCTTCAGACGGCATTAAAAAATTCACTATTCGTCCTTTAATGAGGGTGAAGTTACGGGTAGCGCTGCAATCGATTGTTTATAAATAGGGGCACAAATGTTAACACGTATCAATTAGTTGATTTACAGATATTTAATACAAAACAAAAGCGATTTAACCCTATGAGAGCGAAAAATACAGGTGGAGGTGGTTAACAAAATTGGCCTAAAAAAACCGAAATTCAAATGAATATTGCTTTATTCATACTCATTTTAATGAGTTTCATTAAGATGCTGTTTATTCTTATTGTTGATATAGGCTGAAGGCAGGCAATTAAATTCAGCCTTAAAGGAACGCACAAAGTACTTCTGACTTTTAAATCCAACTTTATACGATATTTGGGATATGGTTAAATGTCCGCTTTCCAACAATTGCGCGGCACGTTTTAAACGAATAGACCGGATAAGTTCAACGGGTGATTTCCCGGTTAAAGCCAGTGCTCTTTTATATAGCGTAACCCGGCTTACACATAACTCGCTACTTAGCTCCTCTACCGAAAAATCACCATTAGCCATATTTTTCTCTATAAGCAGCAATACCTTTTTAATAAAAGCTTCATCAAACGATTCAGCTACTATAGCTGTTGGCTTAACATCCAGTTGCTTTTGATAGGTTTTGCGCATGTCCTCCTGTATGGCCAGTATGTTTTTCAATTTGGAGAGCAGTATCTCAAAATTAAAAGGTTTAGTTAGGTAATCATTGGCGCCCGTTTCAAGTCCCTGTAATTGCTGTTCTTCGCCTGTTAACGCGGTAAGTAATACCACAGGAATGTGCGATGTACGTTTGTCATTGCGTATTTTGCGGCAAAGGTCAATACCACTCATTTCAGGCATAGTAATATCACTCACGACCAAGTTGGGGTGCAGGGCCAGCGTTTTTTGCCACCCCTCTTTACCATTACTGGCCTCGATAATATGAAAGATATCATTTAGATTGTCTTTTAAATAAAAGCGAAAGTCCTCATTATCTTCAACCAATAAAACAGTTACCTTTTTGGCTGTACGGTTAACTTCCGGTCGCTGCCCATCCTTATCTTCAACCTTAATTGTTTCAGTTATATCGGATTGCGCAAACAGTGTTTGAGTATCTGCTTCAGCTGGTAAACTTGCCGGCAACAAAACGGTAAAATAACTACCCTGGCCAGGTTCGCTCTCCACTGATATTTCACCATGATGCAATTTTACAAACTCCCTTGTAATTGATAAGCCAATACCACTACCTTGGTTAACCATAGAACCGGGCAATTCACTCTGAAAAAAGCGTTCAAAAATCTTATCCTGTTTATCCAAAGGAATGCCTATACCGGTATCCATAACCTTTATTTCCAGAAACTGCCCCTCGGGTATTTTTTCAACTTTTGTTAATAAAACGCTCACATGGCCACCCTCCAGTGTAAATTTAAACGCATTAGAGAGCAGGTTAAATATGATCCGCTCTATTTTATCCTGATCAAAATTAATCACCATACTTTCAGTTTCCGAATCAAAAACAAACCGGATATGCTTTTTTTCAGCAATATCCGAGAAGGAATAAGCCATTTCTTTAATGAAACTAATGATATCACCACTCCTGGCGTGCAGTTTGAGTTCCTGTACTTCCATCTTTCTGAAATCAAGCAATTGGTTGACCATATTTAATAAGCGCCGGGCATTCCGGTTCACCATTTGTAGTTGTTCCCGTTGTTCTGCCCCCGCTGCATGCTTTAACATTTTATCTACCGGGGCTATAATAAGCGATAACGGCGTTCTGAACTCATGACTTACATTGGTAAAAAACTTAATTTTCATCATATCCAGTTCATGCATACGCTGAGCCTCCTGGCGCTCGTGTTCCAGAGCGTACTTCGTCTCAATTTTTTTCACTCCCCTATGCCTTACATAGAACAGGGCACCAATAAATGACAAGGCATATATAAAATAGGCCCACCCCGTTTTCCAGAAAGGAGGTAATATTTTTATTTTTAATGTTAATGGCTCAGATCGCCATATATCATCTTCACCTGCTGCTTTAACTTTAAAAATATAATCGCCAGGATCAAGATTGGTATAAGTAGCTTTTCTTATTTTGATATCACTTGTGGTCCAGCCCTTATCAAACCCTTCCAACTTATATTTCAGCTTAACTTTACCAGGATTAAAAAAGTTTAGTGATGCAAATTCAATAGCAAATGCGTTTTCATTATACTTAAGTGCAATATCGGTAGTTTCTGTAATAGATTTGGAAAGGATAATGTGTCCGTTCAGATCTTCTCCGGGACTTAAACTTTTATTAAAAACCTGAAAATCGGTTAATACAAGCCCAGGTATAGTTTTATTAGACTTAATAATTGAAGGTTTAAACAGATTAAAACCATTGGGACCACCGAAGATCAATTCCCCGGCTGTGGTTTTTAACGATGCATTCTCGTTAAACGCCCTCCCCTGTAAACCGTCCGTTTCATCATAATTAACAAACCTGAACGTTAAATTATTATTTGTACTTTTTACAATAACATTTGATAAACCACTCGTGGTGCTGATCCACATATTATGGTTATTATCCTCTAATACATCCAGTATGGTATTATCGGGTAAACCATCATCTTTTTTAAAGTTGGTGAATTTTTTAGTTGCCGGATCGAATATACTCAGTCCCTCGCGCGTTGCCAGCCAGATTAAGTGACGGGAATCTTCGGTAAGGTTATTTACATTATCGTTTATTAAACTATTCTTATCCTTATCACTATGATGATAATATATAAACCGATGGGATTGGTGAAGCATTACTGATACACCCATTGAAGTAGCGATCCATATATCATGATGTTCATCTTCAATCAAACCAGAAATATAGTTAGAGGAAACTGAGTTAGGCTGATCGGCTTTATAATGTAAAAATATATTCTTTTCTCGGTTTAACAGGTTCAGCCCCCCATCCAAAGTACCTACCCAAAGATTATGAGAGGAGTCTTCCATAAGTTCCCATACACGGTCGTCAGATAAGCTGGATTCATCATTGCTCTTATGCCTATAATGCCTAAAAGTTTTACCATCATAACAATCCAGCCCGCCATAATAGGTACCAATCCATAGCTTTTTTTGATAATCCATCCATAAACAAACGATAACATTATTGGCCAGACTGTTGGTATTTGCGGCATCATGTAAGTAGCTGGTAAAAATCCCGGTCTGCCGGTTAAAGTAGATCAGGCCTTTTCCATTGGTTCCTATCCATAAGTTACCCTTATCATCTTCAGCAAACTTGTTTACATCGTTATAAGCTAAACCATGCGGATCTGTTAAATGATGTTTATATAACGGGAATTTGATAATGTTATCATGATAATAACTTACCCCCTGTTTGTACGTTCCTACCCAAATGATCCCGCTATTATCCTTGTAAATAGATATGGTACTATTTTGCCCCAAACTTTTACTATCATCCTCCCGATTTACCAGGTATTGTATTTTAAAATCACTTTTATTTAAAATATCGATACCACCGTGATCAGTGGCTATCCATATCATGTTTTTATCATCCTGTATGATGTCTGAAATAAGATCTGCATTAAGGGGATTGGAGGGAGAGCTTTTATCGATATGTTTAAATTCATTTTTTGAGGGAGAGATATAATATACGCCCACCGGATTACTAGTATCAAACGCCCATAAATCGTTCTGTTTATCAATAAATAATCTCAAATTAACTTTTTCATAGGGATTTAACTTGCTGATATTATAAACTCTTTGGGTGATCTTACCGGATTTGTGATCTAATTTCTCCAGTACCCCACCACTTTGTGCCAGCCAAAAATCACCATGACTATCTTCTGCTATATCTGTAGTGGCATTTGAATAAAGAGCAGTTGTATCACCGCTCTTATGCACGAAATGTGTTACTTTTTTCGTAGCAGCGTTGAATTTATAAACACCAAGATTAGTTGGTAAAAACCAAAAATTACCCAAACGGTCTTTTTTGATCGTTCGGATCAGACTATCAGGTATTGAAAAAAACGATAGTTTCTTTAATACATTATGTTCAAAGTGCTCTGTTAACGGGTTATAAATATTTAATCCGTTATGTGTTTGTACCCATAATTGATGAGATGGCCCTTCAAAAACACGCACAATAAAATCATCATCCAAAGACCAGGGATCATGATCATTATGTTTAAAAATTTTGAATTTGTAACCATCATATCTGTTTAGGCCAGAGAGTGTTCCAAACCACATAAACCCTTTACTGTCCCGATAAATACAGGTTACCTGATTATGAGATAAACCGTTTGCTATACTAAGTTGAGAAAATTGGTATTGTTCACTTTGAGCTAAAACAAGATGGCTTATAAAAAGTGTAAAAAGAACACATAAAGATATTTTATACTTCATGGGTTTCGGAAGATCGGGGTATTCATAAAAATTCAATTAAATAGAATATGGTCTATTTGTAATATATAGAAGATTTTTCAGATATGGCTTCCGTAAATATCGAATTTTGAATATATAAATCCAAAAAAACACTCCAGACAATATTTATAAATCAATCTAATTCATTTAAACCTGTAAAAAAATGATCATGCCGCCACCGGTCATGATCATTAATGAATTTCCAAAGTATAGTTTGAATAACCCAGGACTTATATATACTGTATTAGTTATAACTCACGGAATAGCTATTTGTTGTAAAATTCAATCCTGCTCCGTTAGTCCCGTAGGATGAGGTGATCTCAAAATCAAATTGCACGTTACCTTTAATAATGCTTAATTACTTTATCTAGTCTGGAAATACTTTTACTGATACCATATATTTCAATATAACAAAAAAGCGCTCCGTATCTCACCCCGGAGCGCCATTCAATGTTCCTACAAACATCGATCAACTAAACTCAGATCTCTACAATCTAAGGTCTTTACCATTTTATAAAGTCATCTTTTTAAATACAAACGCTTTTTTTTCATGACTTTAACTATGGCTTTTATAAGTTTTATTCTTAATTATTATATATCTTTTATCTATTCAACAGATCAAAAAAAAACACAATTATGCATAATTAATATTATATAATATAATATTAATTATAAAATACACTACATATCTATGTCGTAATATTTCTGAATACAGACACTAAAAATAATTTTTCTACTAATTCAAGCATCGTTGAACTGGATGCTTTGCTTTACTTAAACCAAAGCAATCATATCAATCAGATAAAAGAAATTACAGAAATTACCCGATTAGCAATTAAACCTGGGCGGTTGTTTAGGCATAGTTACATGATGCCATGTTTCGGGTTGAAAGTATAGGGTATTAGCCGGCGTAATTAGGGTGACCGGCGGTTCAAAAGTTGTATTTAAAAAGACAAAGGACGAAAATACATCCACCAGTTGCATACTCACAAAAGGCACATGATCTTTTTGCTTAACAGGCACATCATTAGTTTGTTGTGCATGAATTACGTTATGCGTATTAAGACGAGTCGAGCGATAGTTAGGCACACACTTCAGATATAAAGTATGCTGAGTTATCTTCATTTTAACATAATTATAGGCCTGGTCGCCAAAGCGTATTTGGCCACTGATGTTCTCATACCTTGTCCAATTGGTGATGCCTGGCATATTTACTGGTATCTTAATATCCACCAATTCATCGGTGTTATAAAGCCCCTTGGCCGCCTGTGCCTCATAAAATTTATCGGCACAGTATGATAGGTATTGATGCAATATCAAATATCCCCCCAAACTATACAGGTGAATGCTCAATAACAATATAGCAGAAAGTCTTTTCAAAGGTTAAAATTGGTGCACTTGGTTTATTATTAGTAAATATAACATAATTCTATATAAAAGAAAAGAAAGTAAAAACTATTTTATCACTTTTTGAATATATTTATTCTATATAGAATCAGTATCGAACATATTATAATCTGGTTATTTGCGCTTGGCTTGATGTTTGACATTTTTAAGTATAACAAAAGGTGTGTAAGCGTCCCAGTCGGGTTTAAGATCGGGCTGGTTAATAAAGCCAAAAGAATAATTGCCCATTATAATATCCGGCTTTCCATCGGCATCATAATCGGCAACATCCATACAGATCCATCTGCCGTGTTTGGCTATAGGTAAATTATGGGGAATAAAGTGCAGCGGACTGTCTTGCTCAAAATAAGTAAATCCTTCCTCCGGATTATTTTTCAGATCAGAAAAAAAAGCGATGAGCGCAATATCCAATTTCCCATCACCATTAAAATCAGCTGCAACAGCTTTGCTGGCTCCGTTAACCGGATAAAAATAGGCCTGCTTATATTTAAAGTTGCCTTGATTAAGAAAAATGTAAACCCCGTGATAAGGTTTTAATATTTTGGAATAGTCACTATTATCACCACTGGTGTATAAAATATCGGGGCGGCCATCGTGATTAAAATCAATCAGTTGAAAACTGCTGGAGCCATAAACCGGTGGAAACCTCAATAAATTGTGTGTAGTAAAACCGCCTTTGTGATTATTCAAAAAAAGCCATACCCCTTCTTCAGCCTGTGCAAACAGGCACATGATATCCGGCCATCCGTCATGGTCATAGTCACCTATCTCTACATACTCCGCTCCGGGTATAGTGCTGATGATGTGTTTTTCATATTGCTTTCCTGGTAGTTGTTTATACCAGTACAAGCCGCCAGCATTATGGCCGAACCCGCATATAATAAGGTCTGTAAGCCCATCCTTATCCATATCTGCCTCGCGTGCTTTTACCGGACGGGGCAGTCTATCAGCCAGTGGTTTATTATTATCTTCGGCCCAACCATTAACTAATAAATTCGTTATAAAACCATTGGAAACATCAATAGCATCCATGGAACCAATAAAAGTGAACAGGCCATGTTCTGCCCCCAAAGCATCTTTGTTAAAGCTGACGTCAACTGCTGGTGAACTATATCTTTGTGATGACAACAATTTTAACCCGGGCGACCATTGGCTGATACTACGGGTCATTCCATCGCTGGTAAAAATATGGTTGCTTATAGTATCAAAGGCAACCAGACTGGTGGTTGCGATGGTTTGGCCTGGTGACGGTTTAAGTAATGAAAACACACCCATGTCTTTAACCGGAGCTACCGGTACCCTGGCGGGTTTCAGCGTTTTGGGCGCAACTGTTTTATAATAATTTACAATTTTTAGCCAATCCTCATAACCCAGTGTCGATTTTGCAAGAGGATCATTCACATATTGGTCTTCGGCATAAACAGCTATACCTAAGCGACGGGCCATAGCAGGCAATACATGTTTGCCCCATGTTTCCTGATCAAGCAATCCGGCATCAGGGTATTGGTGACAGCTTTGGCAATATTTTTTTGAGAGTGCTTTACCATCAAGGGGAACAACAGCTACTGGCTGATCATTATTGCAACCTAAAGTCAACGAGCAAATAGCAACGGCGAATAAAACAATGGAAGTAAGGATAATATGATCTTTTTTAAATGCCATTAAGCGATAAATATTGAAGGACTTAAAGTTATAATTTAGTAATAATAAAAAGCGACAGCAATGCTGTCGCTTTTTATTATATAAGGTGATAAGGAATTTATCAGTAACCAGGATTCTGTTTTAAAGCGGAGGTTGTTCCGTTAGATTCCAGGTCAATTTGAGCCTGCGGAATTGGATAATATTCATTTTTGTTTGGAGTAAAGCTTGCACCGCTCACATCGGTTATTGTCTTGCCATCTAAATTAAAGTAAGTAGCCAATAACTGCTGCGCAATACCCCAGCGAACAATATCAAAGAAACGGTGACCTTCCATAGCTAGCTCCAGTTTACGCTCAAAATAGATAGCTTTTAAAGCCACGGTCTTGCTGGAAAAATAACCTCCAGGGTATTGGCTGATCACATAGTTTGCAGCCGGAGTTGTAGTATAACCACCAGTTGGGTTAGCCGCATTTTTATAAGTATATACAAAACCTGCCGGATTTGTAGCTCTTGCGCGTACACGGTTAACGTAAGCCTCGCCCAAATCGCCTGTACCTAACTGCGCTTTTACTTCGGCAGCCATCAGCAACACATCGGCAAAGCGGATAATATTGATCTGGTTGGCGTTACCCGGAGCCCAGGAGTGACTATCGCCATAAGTACCTTTGGTAGCCTGGAAGTAAACGTTTTTTTTGGCTGAGTACGGACCAGCTGAACTTTGTTCACGAATCCAGCCCTGGCCCGGGTGATTACCCCAATCCAAAAACGGAACACCACGACGACCAACAGTCCAATCCAAACGAGGGTCGAGATTACCGGCATCCAATGTAAATGCTGCAGTAGACGCTATACCTTGGTCGTTTGCAACAGGATGCAAATTATAATCGTCAAGGTAAGGCAAACCCGCAGCATTTGTACGGAAAGAATTTGCCAGATCAAGCGTTGGCTGAAAGAAACCACAGCAACCGAACGGACTGTTGTACGGATAGTTCAACATATCACCATTATTAGCCTCACTAATAGTATTGGTACCGTCATTTGCTGCCTGTTGTACGGCAAATACGGTTTCTTTATTGTTTTTGGTTGCAGCGTTGAAGTTGTCAAAGTAATTAGCAGTTAGGTCATATGCCACGCCGGCAGAGTTTTTACCGGTTGTTATTATGGTAGTAAACAAGGCATCAGCATCAGTGTATTTCTTCTCGTACAAATAGCTTTTAGCCAGATAGGCAGCGGCAGCCCATTTATTTACCCGTCCAATCTGTGCCTGTGTTTCAGGTAGGTTGGTGTAGGCAAACTTAAAGTCGTCCTCAATTTTTGGCCATACATCCGCTGTATTTGGTTGCACAAAGTTTGTGGTAGTTTCATCAATATAGGGCACATTGTTAAACATCTTTTTCAGATCAAAATAATAGTGCCCGCGTAAAAATCTAGCTTGTGCAACTACTAAAGTTTTAGCCGATGCGGTCATATCTGTTGCAAGAGCAGATGCCTTGATCACGTTATTACAACGTGTGATACCCTCATAATCAGCCCTCCATTTACTGTTCAAAAATCCGTTACTGGCATCAACGGTGAAACGAGCGATGGAGTTAATTGCCGGTTGATCAGTACCCGAACTGCCTTTATGAGCATCGCCGCCAGCTACTGAGCCATAAACCCAATTGTCAGCTGCAGCTTCCCATGGACCGCCACCACCAAAGGCCGCGTTGCTACCCTGTTGTCCATCCAGTGCGGAGTAAGCACCAATTAGCAATCCATCCACACCGGCTGCAGTGTTAATAGCTGCAGATGGCAAAGCACCCAGCACCGGCTGCTGCAGGTATGACTTTTTACATGAACTTTGTATAATACCGACCGCTAACAAAGCGTAAACCGATAAACGTTGAATATTTTTCATTTTCTTTCTAATCTTAAATAATTAAAACTTAACCTGTAAACCCAATAAGTAAGTACGTACCGGTGAATAATTACCACGATCTATACCAAAGTTGGTGCTGCTGTTAGTTGCTTGGGTATTGATAACGCCTGCATTAGTATCAACAGCCTGGTTACCTGAACCACTGCCCACAATTTCAGGGTCTACACCACTATATTTGGTAATGGTGATGAGGTTGGCACCAGATAAGTAAACCCTTAACCTGTCAATCCCTACGCTTTTCAGTATCTTAGGATCAAAAGTGTAACCGATTTGAACATTACGCAAACGCAGGTATGAGCCGTTTTCTACATAATAAGAGTTAGGTACGGTACTGGTACTGAATGAGCCGTCGATCTCCTGTATTGGCGCTTTAGCATTTGTATGGGTAGGAGTCCATGAGTCATACAACGCGGTTTTGCTTTTTACGCCCAAAAAGTTGGTGTAAAAATCTGTCCACCATTTGGTATCATTCCAGATTTTGTTACCATAGGAGCCATACCAGAACATATTCAGATCAAAGCGTTTATATGAAAAATCAAGGTTTAAACCACCTGTAAATTTAGGGTTAGGGTTACCAAGTAATGTACGGTCAGCCGCAGTAATTTTACCATCACCGTTTACATCGGCATATTTAAAACGGCCAGGGGCAGCATCAGACTGATAAGTTCCGCCAGCTTTTTGGTTAGCAGCATCAATATCGGCCTGTGAGTTCCAGAAACCATCTGTCTTGTAACCGAAGAAGCCACCAACAGGGCCGCCTACCTGGTTCCTTACGATAAAGCTTCCATTAAATCGACCACTGTTCTGATCAAAATAAGGCTGCCCCAGTGTTACTTTTTTAATAACGTTGTGGTAAGTAGTAAAAGTTAAAGTAGCGTTCATCTTTAACTCTGACGACAGGTTTTGGTGTGTAGTAATGGCTATATCCACACCGGTATTGTCCATTGCACCTACGTTTGCGTATGGCGCACGGGCTGTACCCTGGGTACCTGGCAAGTTTGGATTATATAGCAGGTCGGTAATGCTCTTTTTATAATAATCGGCAGAGATCTCTAACTTCTGGTTAAAGAATGTTCCATCAAAACCAACGTTTAAGTTTTTGTCTGATTCCCATTTTGCGTCAGGGTTACCAATTCTGTTTTGAGTAAAACCAGGAACGGTGCTGGTTGAGGTACCGCTGATATCATAATAAGAGTTGGTTCTGTTACCGGCAAAGGTACTAAAGGCGTTTGGCGGGTCAACGTTATTCTGGTTACCCATAACACCATAACCACCCCTGATCTTAAAGTCGTTTATCCAGCTGATACCTTTAAAGAACTCTTCCTGAGATAAACGCCAGCCCGCGCTCACTGCCGGAAACCAGCCATACACCTCATTTAAAAACCTGGTTGACCCATCACGACGGATAGTGGCATTTAACAAGTATTTGTCGTTAAATGTATAATCTAAACGAGCGATCAGCGGTGAATACAGCCTGTCTCTTTGTAAAAAACTATAGGCTGTTGGTGAACCAGTACCGCTTGATATAGAGGTATAGTTTGGGTCAAATATAAAATAACCGGTGTTGCTTGCGCCTAAAGCCTGGTAACGGTTTTTAACCACTTCGTTACCTACCAGTAATTTGATATCGTGTTTACCAACAACCTGGTGATAGGTTAAAGTGTTGGTCCATGTGTAGCTGTAACCATTGTAAGAATTCTCTGAATAAGAGTTAGTTGTGTTGTTTTCAGAGTTCTCATATTCCGGATAAGTGAAAGAATGGTTATAGTTTGAATAATATTCACCACCAAATTGCGTACGAATGGTAAAGTGTTTCAGGAAGTCAACCTCGGCGAACACATTACCGAATAGTCGGTTGGTAATGCCGTAGTTGTTTTGTGTACGTGTTGCAATGGCAACCGGGTTACGGGCATTACCAAGGTTGGCGGTATTTGAACCGGCAAAATTCCCTTTGATGTCATATACCGGGATAATAGGTTGCTCGCGGAACGCCATACCGATAGATGAGCCCTCGTCATTTTGATTAATCTGTGGATTTTCAGATATAGCGTAAGAAATGTTTTCGCCTACGCGGATATGATCAGTAAGGTTGTAGCTGGTGTTTGCCCTTACGGTATAACGTTTAAGATAGGTATTTAGCAAAGTACCTTGTTGGTTAAAATAGTTCATAGAGAACAGGTAGGCTGCTTTATCTGTAGATCCATTAACATTCAGGTTATGGCTCTGGATAGGTGCCGAACTGAAAATCTCGTGATACCAATCTGTACCTGCTTTGTTAGCCTTGGTTATGCGGTAAAAGCCTGATGGATCTCCCGAGGTATAAAACGGATTAACGCTATATTTTGACGGATCAACAGCAGGATCACCATCATGAATACCAAACGGACCGTTAGGGGCTTTAGTTACAGGATCAAAACCAGCATTAATATAATCAGGCAGCACATTACCATTGGGGCCGTACAGGTTACTGCTCAGGTCAACAGGAATGCCTTTTAGCCTGGCGGTATTTTGAATAGCCAATGTTCTCAGGCTCATCATTTCGGTAGGATTCAGCAAATCATAAACATTACCGCCCTTAGGTTGCTGCGTACCATAGTATGCATCATATGAAATATTGGTTTTGCCTTTACCTTTTCTGGTAGTGATGATAATTACACCGTTTGAAGCACGTGCACCGTAAATAGACGCGGAGCTCGCGTCTTTTAAAACCTGCATGGTTTCAATATCATTCGGGTTAAAGTCATTCACATTGGTGGTAGGTACACCATCAACTATATACAAGGGCTGGTTGTTACCAAAGGTATTGGCACCGCGTATTTTTACTGCAGGGGCCTCGCCAGGTTGTCCCGAAGCTACTACGGTAACACCTGCAGCCTGACCTTGTAATTGATTTTCTACAGATCCTGTTGGTTGCCGGTTCAAAGCAGCAACACTCACTACTGCCACCGCACCAACAAGGTCTTTTTTACGTTGTGAGCCGTAACCTGTAACTACAACTTCATTTAAGGAGTTATTGCCGGCTTTAAGCGTAATATTCGGGTTAGTATCTGAGCCAACCGTAATATCCGACGTTATATAACCGATGTATGAAATGGTAATTACATCGCCCGCTTTAAGTGTAAGCGTAAAATTACCATTCACATCTGTTACAGCTCCTGTAGTAGTCCCTTTGACTCTTACGGAAGCCCCTACTACGGGCAGTTTGTCATCGCTACCGATAACCTTGCCCTTGTACTTTGTTTGGGCCGTAGCCACTAATGAAGATATGAGGAAACATAATAGTACCCCCATAAATCTCCCTTTGAGAAGTAAACTTTTAAGCATGATTTTAATTAATTTAGTTAATATATTGGATTTAAGAACTTATTTAAGACACTGAAAATCAGGCCTTATAAAAGCAATGGTAGAGACATTGCTGCCATATTTTATTATTATTCTCTTTGGCTTAAAAGCAATGGTAGAGACATTGCCGGCTAATTCGCTTTTAACAAGCAATAACCAGTAATAAATATTATAGGGCTAATGTGTAGGCAATAACCAAATAATGGCCAAAAAATATGAAATACCAACTATTGTGTAGGCAATAATGGTCGATTTATCTATCCCTGGTTTAATTGTGAGATAAGCCTTACGGCAATAACCAGAAATAACATAAATACATTGGTACTTTACGTATGATTAATTACTTGTGAAGCCTTGACGATTTATCGGATTGATTGTGAGATAAGCCTTTCGGCAATAACCCGGTAAAACAGATATATGATATGTATTAACGTATAAATAACATCCTATATCTTAAGCCTTCATGTTTATCATCATTAAGTTTTGCAATGTGCGTTATATATAATATCAGGTAATAATTATCTATTTTGTCGTATAGATAATATTGGTTTGGAGCTAAAGTAATAATAGTGTACGGTTTACACAAGGTATTTCTTTAGAATTACGAATTAATCATTTTAATATATCTAATAAGATTTGATATTCGCAATGAAAATACTCTATAATTAACAATTAAGTGGGAATTACAAAGTGATTATTGAATTTTCACAATTAACTATTTACAAATAAAATTTAGTTAAAGAGATTTCTTCATACTACACAGGATTAAACGAAGGTTACATTCAATACTGATTCAGTTTTTTACCGAAAACAGGAACAGGCCAGAAACATGTATTGCTTCTACCTATCAACCATTTTAAAGTCGTTTTTATCCCCCACACCCCGGTTAGTTTTTTAGAATATAGTTTACTATAACCCCAATAATCGCGGCTGATGAAAAGCTAATCAGCGTTCCAACTAAAATATATTCCGTCTTTTTTTGTTCCCGGTCATCTTTATCACCAAAACGAAGTATGGATTTAGCTGCCATTAAAAAACCCAAAGCTGTATATTGATTACTGATAATAAAGGTTAATATCAAAACTCTTTCACATCGTCCAATCCACATACCGGCCTTACTTAAGCCCCCGGCATTCATACCCGCCTCTTTTTGCCATTTTTCGGTTGCTTTACCAATAGCAATTCCTAACGGACCAATTACCAAATAATAAGACAATACCAATATCCAGAAATGGGACGAGCTTAAATATTTAATTACCCATGCTGTTGTCAGCTGACAGTTAAAATAAACAGCTATCCAAATCAGGAGAATAACGGCCAAATGCAATAACTGATCAAATAAAAAATAAATGAAATTATTGGAACGGTAGCTTTTCCAGATATCTATTACCAGGTGAGTTACCATCACAATCAGCGGAATATACCATTTACCCCAGTCCCACAAAAACAGATAGGTTAATATAGTTACCACCAATACATGGTAATACATTTGAGGTGCTTTCTCTTTTTTGCTTTCTTTAGCTTTTACCCAACTTTGGGGTTGAAACAGAAAATCGCCCAATAGATGCGCCATCAGTAACCGTAATAAAATACCCAATTCCATTATTTAAAATATTGCTTTTTTAGATCCGTGTTTATATAACTAATACCTTTTTCGATTTCCTTCCACTTAGCCGCTCTTAAGCTCTTAGCGATAGCCGGCTGACTCATCTTTAGCTCCTTTGCTATTTTATCCTGTGTGCTATCTTCTATACTTAATAACTGATAGATGGTTTCTGCCTGATTTATCGTCCAGCCCTTTACAATCATGTTAATATACATTAGTATCACCTGGTATGTGCCGGTTTTAGCCTCATCAAAGGTAGTAAGCCTGATGATCTCCTCTTTATCCATTTTGTCGAAGTTTCTACCCGAAAAATGAAAGGCTTCCCCATCTGAATCCAGAACATTTTTACCAAGATACGCTATTTCACCAATTCCAATCGAAAGCCGGGTACCCAAACGGGTAAGACTATGTTTATCAGAATTCATCTTAAACCAACATATCAACCGTATGCATTTGTTTAAAACCTCACCTATGTCATTCACTATAAATTGATAGCTATCCCCTCTAAATATCGCAGCATCCAGAGGTTGTTTAACCATTGATCTTAATAACCGCTCGGTATCACTAACTAATTTACCCCGTTTTTGATCTGATAACTTGGTAAAGTTTTTAATATCTCCGGTAACAACTGCATATATCTTCATAACATCTATATTAACATATTACTAAGTTATAACTAATTTTGTTTATATTAAAGTAAAATAACCAATTTAAGTTATATTAATATTATATAACCAATTTTAGTTATAGTTTTAAATTATAACTAAATTTAAGAATGTTCCATCACACAATGAACATCAGCCAAACCACGCTTGACTGCTTTGTGCATATTAATAACTTTGTAACATGTCAGCTTCTCAGAACATTAAAGTAGCCGTTGATGCGGTTGTATTTGGATATACTTCAAAAGAAGGTTTATCGGTACTCCTGATCAAACGAAAAATTAAACCTTATAAAGATAGCTGGGCCTTACCAGGCGGATTAGTTGGTGACGATGAATCACTCGAGGATGCTATACAGCGGGAATTAAAGGAAGAAACCAGCATCAGCTTTAATTATCTGGAACAGCTATACAGCTTTGGCAAACCGGGGCGCGATCCACGCAACCGGGTAATATCCATTACCTATTATGGCCTGGTAAAACCAGATGCCTTTGAAATTAAAGCAGATACCGATGCCAGTGATGCAGCCTGGTTTAATATCAAAAACCTCCCTCCATTAGCCTTTGATCATGACCAGATAGTTAATGCGGCCCATGATCGCCTTAAAAGTAAAATGCTTTACCAACCGGTTGGCTTTGAATTACTGGAAGAAAAATTCCCTTTTTCTGAGCTGGAAAAATTATATATGGCCGTTCTTGATCGCCCTATCGATCGACGCAATTTCAAAAAGAAGATCGTCAAATTTGGCTTTCTGGAAGAAACCAATGAGAAACAAGCGCTTGACGGCGCCGGCAGACCAGGAAACCTTTTCCGTTTTAACGAAGAAAAATACTACTTGCTGCAAAAACAAGGGATCAGTTTTGAGATTTAAGTCAATAAAAAATAAAAAAATAATTTGCGTATTTAAAACACATATTTATATTTGCGTATAATTAACGCAATTAATCATGAAAACAGGAGTAATAATAGCACGTTTCCAAACACCATACCTGCATGAGGGGCACCGTCAATTAATAAAGCAGGTAAGAGACAGCCACAATAAACTGATCATTCTGCTTGGTGTTAGCCCAATAACCGGCAGCCGAAAAAATCCGTATGATTATCATACCCGCGAAAAAATGATCAAAAAGGATTATCCGGAGATTATTGTACTGCCGGTAAGCGATCATCCAAGCGACCGGGTATGGTCCGAAAACCTTGATAATTTACTAAAAAGCGTTTTCCCTTCAGAGCATTTCTGTTTGTATGGCAGCCGGGATAGCTTTATCCCCTACTACTCAGGCAAATTTGAAACAGTAGAGTTGCCCGAGCATGGCGATTATAATGCCACCGAACTTCGTAAACAATATGCCGACAAAGTATTTGACTCCAATGATTTCAGAGCGGGGATATTATATGCTTATTATAATCAGTATACAAAGGTTTACCCTACGGTTGATATAGCCTTGTTTCGCAATAACAGAACCGAAATACTCCTCGGCAAAAAAGCGGTTAATAACAAATGGCGTTTCATTGGTGGTTTCTCTGATCCTGAGGACGCCGATTATGAAAGCGCCGCCAAACGGGAACTAATGGAGGAATGCGGTGAAATGGAGATCACTGAAATGACCTATGAAACCTCTCGCAAAATAAACGACTGGCGCTACCGCAATGAAGCCGACAAGATCATCACCTTGCTATTCAGTTGTGATTTCATAGCCGGCTCCCCCGCAGCACAGGATGATATTATCGACCTCGACTGGTTTAAATTATCTGACCTACCTCAAATGCTCACCGATGGTTTTATCAGTGATGAACACCATGAGTTGTTTGATTTTATGATTAACAAATACCTAAAAAAATAAGGCCATGAAACGCGAAAATCTGATCCTTTTGGCTGACGCATATAAATACGCCCACCATAAATTTTACTACCCTGGTACCACTCAAATATATAGTTACCTGGAAAGCCGTGGCGGTTGGTTTGATGAAACCATATTTTTCGGTTTACAATATTTTTTAAAAGAGTACATACAAGGACAAGCATTTACACAACAAGACATTGACGAAGCTGATAGCTTTTTACAACAAGTATTTGGTCGTGATGATGTATTTAACCGTGCAAAATTTCAATATATCCTGGATAAATATAATGGCCATCTGCCTATAAAAATAAAGGCTGTCGCCGAAGGTAAAGCCGTGCCAACCGGCAATGTACTCATGACTATCGAAAACACAGATCCTGAATGCTATTGGCTCACCAACTTTTTGGAAACCCTGCTGATGCAGGTATGGTATCCATGCACCGTGGCCACATTAAGTAACCAGATCAGAAAAGTGATCACGCAATACTACCAGGAAACCGCTACCGATGGCGCCGAAGCAGGAATTGATTTTGTACTGAACGATTTTGGTTTCCGTGGGGTAAGCAGCGTAGAAAGTGCCAAACTGGGCGGAGCAGCCCATCTCATTAACTTCAGCGGTAGTGATAACCTGGCTGGTAGCAGCATGGCCATCAATTATTATGATGCTCAGAAAGTTTATGGACTCAGTATACCGGCAACCGAACACAGCATTTGCACCCTGCTGGGTAAAGAGGGTGAACTGGAAGTCTTCAGGCACGTATTGAAAAGCTTCCCTACAGGCACCATCGCCTGCGTATCTGACAGCTACAATATCTTCAGAGCGTGCGAAGAGTATTGGGGTACTGAACTACGGGATGAGATCCTGAACCGCAAAGGCACCCTGGTTATCCGTCCGGATAGCGGCGACCCCATCAGGACCCTGCTGGAGATATTTGAGATCCTGTTCAGCAAATTTGGCTACACCGTTAACACCAAAGGCTACAAAGTTTTACCACCGCAATTGCGGGTGATACAGGGTGATGGGGTTAATTATACCGAGATCAAAAACATCTACAAAACACTAAAAGAAAACGGCATCAGCGCCGAAAACCTGGTGCTGGGAATGGGCGGGGCTTTACTGCAAAAAGTCGATCGCGACACCCAAAAATTCGCACTTAAATGCAGCAGCGCTGTGATTAATGGTAAAGAAGTAGCCGTTGAAAAAAGCCCAACCGAAATGGACGCGCAAGGCAACATTACCGAAAGTTTCAAAAAAAGCAAAGGCGGGCGTTTGAAACTGGTAAAAATAAACGGCATCTTTAAAACTGTCAAAGAACAAGACCATATCGAACTGGCCGACCATTTGCAAACCGTATTTGAGAACGGTAAGCTGGTAAATACCATCAATTTTGAACAGGTACGGGCAAATGCCAATTAATATAAATATGAAGAAGTTACTATTTAATATAACCGACTATGAATACCTGGCCGAAAGAGTATTAGCTTCCGGTCTGTTTGAAAAAGGCGAACTGGAAGTAAGCCACTTTACCGATGGCGAACGCTATCAACGCATCATCTGCAATGTCGAAGATCGTGATGTGATACTACTTGGCGGCACCGTATCCGACCAGGCTACACTGGAATTGTACGACCTCGCTTCATCACTGGTAAGTTATGGCGCTAACTCGCTAACGTTAGTTATACCCTACTTTGGTTACTCTACCATGGAACGAGCCGTGCTTAGCGGCGAAATCGTTACTGCCAAAACCAGGGCAAGGCTTTTGTCCTGTATTCCCCGCTCTAACAGGGGTAATAAGGTTTTATTGTTCGATCTTCATTCCGAAGGTATCCAATACTATTTTGAACATGGGCTGTATCCTGTACACGTTTATTGCAAGGATATTGTGATAGCTGCTGCCCGCGAATATGGCGGCAACAATTTTGTAATGGCCAGCACCGATGCGGGTCGGGCCAAATGGGTGGAATCGTTAGCTAATGACATGGGCGTAAATGCAGCCTTTATCCTCAAACGCCGTCTCAAAGGTGACCATACCGAAGTAAGCGCCATCAACGCCGACGTAGCCGGTAAAACCGTAATTATTTACGACGACATGATCCGCTCGGGCGGTAGTATCATCAACGCCGCGCAAACCTATAAAAACGCCGGTGCAGGTGATATCTATGTGATCACCACACATGGGCTTTTTGTGAATGATGGCATCAACAAGCTTAAAAATTCCGGATTGATCAAAAAACTCATCTGTACCGACTCGCATGTCAACACCCAATATATTGCGGACGACTTTACCGAGATAAGAAGCTTAGCAGGGCTCATCAGCAGCAATCTTTAAAACTAATTATATCAAGCCTTGCATGATGATCATTTTCACCATGCAAGGAATCTGAATAATCATCTCTCATTTTCAGGCGCAGTGGTTTTTCTGATCTTTTCAAGGTAAAACAAACCTGTTAGTATGATCACCAATACCAAGAGAGGTTCTAAAGACGCCAGTATCGAATAACCACTATTCAATTTGGCAACAAAAGCCGAAAAAAGGTTAATCGCAAAGCCAACATATATCCACTCCCGTACCCGCTGATTAACCTGTGGTATAAGCAGTAAAACGACACCTATTATTTTGATCATAATAAGCTCGATCCTGAAATAATTTGGAAAACCCAGGTGTTTAAACTCTGCGGCATTAGTACCTGCATAATAAGCGCTAAACAACATAAAAAAAATAATGCCACCGGTTATGCTCCAATAAACTACTTTTTGTTTTTTCATCTTTTTAAGGTTATTGCTTGCTAATAACCTATTTCTACCGTGGTTTTGATGATTGCCGGATTATTGATGTTGTGAATAATAAAATGCGCCACATCAGCACGCGAGATCTTAAGACAATCCTTCAACCAGTCATTAATTGCCGTGCGGTAATGTCCCGTTGCTGGCTGATCGCTGAGCTGTGGAGGCCTAATGATCGTCCATTTGGTTTCGCTCGCCTTGATAATGGACTCCATCCGGCGCAGATCGGCATACATATGTTTTAAGAGCTTCTGGATAACATATTTGGCGAGGAATTGAACAAAGCGGGGTATCACCGGGCTTATTTCAATAGCCGAGGCAGATATGAAGAAGGCTCGTTTAACTCCTACAATTTCCATAGCCTGTAAAAGGTTCGCGTTCCCCTCCGAGTACAAAGTAGTAGGTTTATCACCAAACATCCCTCCCTTAACACCAATTGCTGATATAACAGCATCTTTACCTACCAGGTATTTTTCAAGTGTGGCGGGCTTGAGCAGATCGCCCTGAACTACCTCCAGATTTTGATGGATTAATGGCAGATTGGCTGGATTTCGCACCAGGGCGGTAACCCTATGCCCCGCATTCAGAGCCAGCTCTACACACTGCCTGCCTATGCCACCATTCGCGCCTATGATCAGTAATTGATATGTTTGATTTTCCATTCAGGTATTTATTAATGCTTTGATGATCAGTTAAATTTAAATACACTTAAAAAAACGATCACGAAGAAAATGATCAGTTGCACCAGGTAAAACCGGCTGAGGCGAGCTCTTATCACAAAGGCTTCGGCAGCCAGCGTTGCTCCTGAGCTTTCAATAACAGTTTTTAATTTAAGGGCTTGCCGTCTGCCTGCCAGTATACCATTGAGGATCAAAATAATCACTAGGCCAAATTTTATCCTGAACCATAACTGCTCGCCAAAAGCGCCATGGGTTATGGCCATCATACCTATACCAGTGAGTACAAGCAAGGCCGCGCCAATACCGATAAGCCTCGAAAATTTTGAAGTTGCCTCCAGTAATCCGGCAGAACTGGGTTCGCCGCGGTCAATTTGCTTCCAAAAGGTTTTAAATACGGAATAATCAACAATGGTGGTTCCTGCCATAATCACCAGGCCAGAAAGATGCAGAACAAGCAAAGTTTGAAGAAGGATCTGTAAGTTCATAAAAAATGAGATAAACTTTAATAATTTGATTAGCAAACAAATACGATCAGTTAAATAGAGTCACGGGTTATAAATACTTCCCTTTGGTTGTATTTATAATTCAAATCTATACCTTTTGGTATCAATAATAATAAAATATTATGCCATTTTTATGTAAATTTGCTACCAAAAGGAAGTAATTTGAATAAGACAGTAGAACTGGTTAAGCTATGGGGGGCCTATGAGGAGCAAAACCCGAATGCTACATTAGATAATTTTTTCAGGTATCAACTATCCCTGATCCCAAAAACACCCGAAAAAACCGATCAGCAGGAAAAACTGATACCCGATATCAACGGTCGCCTGATGATCCTGTTAAGGAGGGTCGCTAAATATCATATTACTTACTCCAACAAGGCACTCGAAGGCACCGGGTTTGATCAGATAGAAGAATTTGGACTCCTGGTTACTATCTTTAACGAGGTAAACCCTATCAAGTCTGAAGCCATTTATAATAATATCATTGAGCTGTCAAGTGGTACCAATATGCTTAACCGGCTCAAAAAAAGAGGTTTGGTAAGCGAGTATGCCGATACAGAAGACAAGCGTGTAAAAAGACTCCAGGTTACCGCAAAAGGCAAAGAAGCCCTTATGATCGCCAAAGACAAGGTACAGAAAGTGGCCAAAATGATGTCGTATGGCTTATCTGATGAAGACAAACAGTTATGCATCCAACTGCTTAGCCCTGTTAACAGCCGGTTTAACGGTATGGTCCAGAAACAAAAGAACAAGTCATTTGACGAAATATTCCGGGAGATGACCTCCTGATATTCACGGTGCGGCATAGTGGTTTAATCCGTATTGTTATTTTATTTAACTTTATGGCAGCACCACTTAAACCTGAACACTTATGCCAGCCACCACTATTAATGAGGTTATAGACGCCTTACAAAACATTATTACCGAAAGCATTGCCACCAACAACCGCATAGGGTATTTTGCCGCGCTGTATTATAAGGTTACCGCTGCCGTTCGCGATGGTATTGTCAAAGGTCAGTTTGAAAATGGCCCCCGGATGGAAAAGTTCGACGTCATTTTTGCCAGCCGATACCTGGATGCCTTAACCGCCTGGAAAAACAAGCAGCCCCTGAGTGATTCATGGCGCGTGGCATTTGAAACCGCCGAAAGATCATCACCCTTGGTATTACAGCAATTGCTGTTAGGGATGAATGCCCATATCAACCTCGATCTGGGTATTGCTGCAGTTGAAGTATCCAACGGCAATATGGATGGCGTACAAAAAGATTTTGATGCTATCAACACCATCATTTCGGCATTAACTTATGAGGTGATCAGTGAGATCAACCGGATATCGCCACTGCTTTCCTTACTGGGCTTACACTCCTCCAATTACTCTATTATCATACAGTTTAGTATTGGCAATGCCCGCGATGGCGCCTGGTGCTTTGCAGAAGACCTATTGACCAAACAGGGTATAGCCTATACCGATTGCATCAGCGCCCGCGATAAAACCATTGCCCAACTGGCTGGCGGACTTGCCCATGCCACCGGTCTGATGCGGATTACTCTTTGGCTCATTCATGTTTTTGAATGGAAAAGCCCTTCAAAGATCATCAGGGAATTACATGACTACGAAAAGGAAAAAATAACCATCAATCCTGTTGTAACAGCCCCTGCCGCATAAACCATCTTGTTTTCATTATAGCAATTCCGTAGTTTCATTTATCCAATTACAGAACTATCCAGGTTAGTATACTCATTTGTCGCAAAGCGCCCATTAATTGTCGGATATGCCCATTTAGCAATTGAACAAGCAGCCGTACATTTGAATATAAAATTTACTCCGATGAAAAACACCATCAATAATAAATTCACCCACATCCCATTAATCATTATGGCTATGATGACTGCCGGCAGCTCGACACAAGCCCAAACAACAGAACAAGGCAAATACGCCAACGTTAACGGCATCAAAATGTACTATGAAATTCATGGTACAGGTAAACCATTGGTACTGATACATGGCGGCGGTTCAACCCTCGCCACTTCTTTTGCCCGTATCATCCCCATATTGTCCAAAACCCATCAGGTAATTGCCGTTGAACTACAGGCTCACGGCCATACCGGCGACCGCGACGCACCCGAAACTTTTACACAGGATGCTGATGACGTTGCCGAACTGTTACGTCAGCTTAACATATCAAAAACTGATGTATTAGGCTTTAGCAATGGCGGCCAAACAACGCTTGAATTAGCCCTGAGACATCCAAAACTGGTTGAGAGGCTCATCATCGCTTCGGCATTTTATAGCCGCGATGCGGTACCCGCAGGCTTCTGGGAAGGTTTCAAAAACCCCAAATACAGCGATATGCCACAGATTTACAAGGACGAATACCTGAAAATAGGCAACCAGGCAGGGCTCACGAACATGTTTAATAAAGACGTTCAGCGCATGAGCGTGTTTAAAGGCTGGACCAAAGAACAGATAGCCTCTATACAAGCTCCTACCCTGGTGGTCATTGGCGATCATGACCTGGCAATCCCGGAACATGCCGCCGAAATGTCGCGCTTATTACCTCACGGTCAGCTGGCTATATTGCCCGGTCACCATGGTGAGTACTTTGGCGAGGCCTTTTTCCCGAACGCCAGCAGCAGAAAGGTTGAAAGTTTTAGCCTGATCGTAGAGGATTTCCTGACAACCCCAATCAATTAGTAACCAGCATTATAAATTATAAGAACATGTCATTCCAAGCATATCTTACCACCATCAAAGCCAAAACCGGCAAAGATGCCGCCGACTTCAGAAAACTGGCCGAAGAAAAAGGCTTTACCCAAAACGGCGAGCTGACCGCCACTACCAAAGCCGGCGATATTGTAAACTGGCTTAAAACCGATTTTGAGCTGGGGCACGGTCACGCCATGGCTATCTACGCTTTACTCAAAGGTATCAAGAACGAAAGCAGCCAGTAAAACGGCTATCATTATATACAGATCCTACCATCATGCCCGTTTTTCCGCAGGCATTTTTTGCTGATGATAATACTTTTTAAACCCCCAATTTTAACACTTTTCTGGCCAAAAACAGGGTAAAAACGGGTCAAAACTCATTCAAAACCATCGATTTTAACACTTTTTAACAAATTTTAACGTGGTTTTGAGCAGTTTTTTAAACTTTAAAAAGTATTAATTTATTGATTATCAAATAACTACATACAAAACGGTTATTTTTAGGTTGTATTTCCCTTAACCAAACAGCCCGGTTTTCTCTTTTTTGAGGAGAAAAACCGGGCTGTGAATGTATATAAAGATAGTGAAAATTCGGGAGAATAACAAGGGGGCTTTACACCCCGATAAGTCATCCTGAACTTGTTTCAGGATCTCTCAGGACGGTTAGCCATTGCCATGCGCAGCTATGCATGTGGGATGCCGAAACGAGTTCGGCACGACGGGTTTAGATTATGTCAACACAATCATGCCATCGTTGGCACTGCATGCGCGAAACATACAAGACGACTCTGTACAATATGCGATTGCCACGTCGTTCCTCCTCGCAATGACGTGATTTGATATTCTTTTCCCCGTCAGCAGAACAGCTTCGGGCAAAAGCGGGCAGAACAATGATGGGCTGTGTGCTTGCAAGGGCATTGCAAGTTTTGCAGAAGAGGTGGAATTGTGGGTGCGAAGCAGGGCAAATAATTGCAGCCCGTGGTTCTGTCTGATTTGCAGGGCAAAAGCCTAGTGCGGCAAAGAAGCATTTCTGGTGACAGCCTTTTATTCGTTGTTGTTTGTTTCTTTATAGGTACTCATTATCTCGCTCCGCTCGGTCTGGTTACTTTTGTGGCGACATACGGCGAAGCCATCTTGAGTACCTATAAAGAAACAAACAACAACGAAAAACGTGACTGACCCTCCCGCAGCCAAGAGCGGGTATACGCCATGCAAAGTGGCTCTGTATAGCATAGTGATTGCTTTGTACCTCGCAATGACGTATTCTTTTTCCTTTACTGACCTCCTTTGGAAAGAGCTGCGCGGAGGCCCTTTTTTCCACATCCATTGTACCAACCGCTTGGTTTATCTAACTTTCGCCTCTCAAATTAATTTTGAGCGCCATCCTGTACATGAAAGTTATCATTGCCGAAAAACCATCCGTAGCCCGCGAAATTGCCAAAGTGTTTGGCGCTACCACCAAAAAGGATGGTTATATGGAAGGCAAGGGCTATACATTTACCTGGGCCTTCGGTCACCTTTTACAGCTGGCGCCGCCGCAGGAGTATGGCTTTTACGGCTGGAGCGTTCAGAATCTGCCCATGCTACCACCCAAGTTTAAACTCAGCATCCGCAAGGTAAAAACCAAGGATGGTATAGTAGATGATCCCTCCGTTAAAAAACAGCTAAACACCATCAAGGCCCTGTTTGACGAAGCTACCGAGATCATCGTGGCAACGGATGCCGGGCGCGAAGGTGAGCTCATCTTCCGCTATATTTACTATTACCTCAAATGCAAAAAGCCCTTTAAAAGGCTCTGGATATCGTCGCAAACTGATGAAGCTATTAAGGAGGGTTTCCGCAATCTGAAACCCGGCACCGATTATGATACGCTGTTCAATTCGGCACATTGCCGCTCCCAGTCGGATTGGCTGGTGGGTATGAACGCCACGCAGGCGCTCAGCATTTCGGCAGGTACCCGGGCGGTGCTTTCGCTGGGCAGAGTGCAAACCCCTACCCTGGCCATGATCTGTTCGCGTTACCTCGAAAACAAGAATTTTGTGCCGCAGCTGTATTACCAGGTAAGTATCCAGGTAGATAAGGACGGACAGGTTTTCCGGGCCATCTCTACTGAAAGCTTTAAAACTACCGAAGAGGCACAGGCTATAGTAGATAAGGTGGAAGACGTACCTTCGGGCTTCCCTAATGGCGGCCATATAGTAAGCGTAGAGGCCAAACCCCGCAAGGAACCGCCGCCGTTATTACATGATCTGAGCAGCTTACAACAGGAAGCCAACAAACGCAAGGGCTTTACCGCCGACCAAACCCTTGGCTTGCTGCAAACCCTATATGAGGGCAAGCTGGTTACCTATCCGCGTACCGGTAGCCGCTATATTGGCGATGATGTATTTGCCACTGTACCCGGATTGATAGAAAAATTTAACGAGCACCCGGAGTTTGGCAAGCAAGCCGCTTTTTTGGCTACGATAAAACTGAACAAACGCAGTGTGAACGCCAAAAAAGTAACGGATCACCATGCTATACTGCCTACCGGCGAAAAACCATATCAGCTCTCCGGCGATCTGCAGGCCATTTACGACCTGGTGGCCGCGCGGATGCTGGAAGCTTTTCACCAGGAATGTATCAAGGAGATCACTAAGATCACGGTACAATCGGGCTCCCTGTTTACCGCCAGCGGAACGGTGATCAGCTCGGCTGGATGGCGTTCGGTATTAAATGATCCCGACGAGGAAAAGAAGGACGAAGAAAACGCGAGTCTGCCCAAAGTACAGCAAGACGAGCGCCTGCCCATCCCCGAAAAGGCCCTGCTCGAGAAACAAACCAAACCCAAACCACTATACAACGAAGCCTCGCTGTTAAAAGCGCTGGAAACCGCGGGCAAAGAAATTGAGGACGAAGAGCTGCGCTACGCTATGAAGGATAGCGGACTGGGCACACCCGCCACCCGTGCATCCATTATTGAAACGTTGATTAAACGGGATTACATCATTCGCGAAAAAAAGAACCTGGTACCCACCCCAACCGGGCTCAGCGTATACAACGTAGTAAAAGATCAGAAAATAGCCCAGGCTGAGCTAACCGGCAACTGGGAAAAACGACTGGAAGAGATTCGCTCAGGTGCTTCGGTCGACGATTTTCAGCAGGAGATCAAAACCTATACCCGCAACATAACCCAGGAACTGCTGCAAGCCGGCAAAAGCCTGATGGCGCAACGTAAGGAGACCTCACCCCAGCCCTCTCCAAAGGAGAGTGCGTAGGGAAATTACCTTTATCATTTTGAATCTAAAAAGGGTGTCATGCTGAGCTGCGTCGAAGCATGGTGGGCAGGCCTCTGCGCGCGCCCTTCGACAGGCTCAGGGTGACAGGCCTTTTTGATTTTTATTAGCATTATGCAGTCGCTCGGCTCCGGCGGAGTGACGACTATTTGCAGGCCTCTGGCCTGTGAGTCAAATATAATCTTGCTTTTTACAGCGGCCAGAGGCCGGGTAATACCGATCACTCGGCTGGAGCCGAGCGACGGCTGTAAAAATCATTTAAACAGGATTTTCAGTTCCCTCCCCACGGGAGGGGTGCGGCTGGCGGTGAAGTGGCAGGGAGGGGTTTATACAAGCGACTGAATTGTCTGGGGGATGAAACCCCTTCCTCCCCTTCCCGAGGGAAAGAATCGCACACACCCTGGCTTTTAAAAATTGTCCAAACGTACATTGTTGTCATGCCGAACGAGGCAAGACCATCTTACTTCATTTTAACAACGACTTTTCCTTTAGCCCTCCCGCTTTCAACATAGGCTATTGCTTCTTTGATCAACTCAAATGGGAATACTTTGTCCACAACCGGTATTATAGTACCAGAATTTATAAGGGAAGTGATCTCTTTTAACTGTGCTCCATTGGCCTTCATAAATAGAAATGAAAAGCCCACGTTAAGCCGTTTTGCTTTTTTTCTCACTCCGGAGCTCAATAAACGCATGATCAATTTCACGAACCAGGGGACTCCAATTTCTTCCGCAAAATCCGGATCAGGCGGGCCAGAGATCGAGATGAGTTTTCCACCAAGCTTTAATACGCGCAGCGACTTCTCGAGTGTCTTTCCGTCCTGACTATTCAAGACCAGGTCGTAACCGTTCAGAATTTTCTCAAAGTCATCTTTTTTGTAATCGATAACCACATCTGCTCCGAGGCCTTTCACCAACTCGATATTAGCTGCGCTTGTAGTGGTAGCTACGGTAGCACTCAGGTATTTCGCCAGTTGAATAGCAAAAGTGCCTACGCCACCGGAGCCTGCCTGGATGAATACTTTCTGCCCTTTCTTCAGGTTCCCCTTTTCGATCAGTGCCTGCCAGGCGGTCAGGCCCACCAGTGGGATGGATGCGGCTTGTTCCATGCTCAGCTTTTTCGGCTTAAGCGCTAAATCAGCTTCCTTAATCGCAATGAATTCTGCAAACGTTCCAATCCGGTGATCTGCCGGTCGAGCATAAACCTCGTCTCCAACTTTAAATTGCTGCACCCGGGCGCCGACCTTAGTCACGATACCCGCTACGTCATGGCCCAAAACAAATGGTGTCTTATACGGTAAAATGAGTTTGAACTCCCCGTTGCTGATTTTGGAATCCAGCAGGTTTATACCGGCAGCATGTACTTCTACCAGCACCTCATCTGCCTGCGGTTCCGGAACAGGCACTTGCCCAATGCGGCCGCCATCCTTGCTTTTATATTTGTCTATAATGAATGCTTTCATTTTTCTATGGTTATAATGGTTTTACGAGGCTATTACTTTGTAACTTTTCTTAGGATTAGCTAAATTAAAAGTCATTTTCGGAAAAAGCCGGTTGAGTATATACACTATTTTGGTATCGCCTATACGGATAGTAAGCTGATCTTTTTTAAGGCCTGCAATAAAGGCTTTCACCATATCTGCCGTGGTCATTTTTTTGCCGTTCATATCAGTTGTCATTTCTGTGGCAACAAGCGGCGGTAAAAGTTCAAAAACCTTTACGCTGCTGTTCAAAATCTGTAGGTGCTTTCTAAGCGATTTGGTGTAAAACTGCAATGCTACTTTAGAAGCTGAATAAGTGGCTTCCAGTAATGACGGAACATAACTCAATAATGAAGTAGTGTTGATGATCGCGCTTTCTTTCCTTGATTTAAGCATATCGATAAACAGGTTGTTAAGCCGGATCACCCCCAGGTAATTGACGTTCATTTCGTACGCCGCGTCCTCAAAATGCTGACCGCTTGCTGTACCGAGGTTGATCGGGTCAGTTAACACTCCTGCGTTATTATATAAAATATCTATACCGCCCAATTGCTGTACCTGGTTGAAAAGTTTTTGAGCATCACCGGCATCTGATACATCACTTTTAATGGTCGTAATTGCCGGATATAGCTTCCTGGCTTCATTTAATTTTTCCTGGTTTCTGCCGGTGATGATCACACTGGCGCCATTGGCTAAAAATTGTTTTGCTGCTTCCAGCCCGATACCTGATGCACCACCTGTGATCAATACCGTTTTTCCTTTTAATTGCATGATTTTATCTCTTTTGTTAATTCTATTTTGAAGCGTTAATCGATTTCAGAATGGATTTCTCGAAAAATTTATAGGCGAAATGTTGAAGCAGGAGTACGATTGAGGATCCTTTTCCTACAGGGTAACCAAACGTTGGATTTTTTTCCTTCACTGCCCGCAATAAAGTAGCGATAACCGGCGCAGGATCGGGTGCCTTATCAAATGCCGTTTTGGTATACGCGATAACCTTTTGCCGGAACTGATCATAGTCTGAGATCGTTCCTTTCGCTACAGTTGCACTTTCGCCGATATTGGTTTTAAAACTGATGGGCTCAACCATAACCACCTTGATATTAAACTGGTTCAATTCAAACCGGAGTGCCTTAAAATAACCTTCGAGGGCATGTTTGGAAGCCGAATAGTAGGCAGTATTTGGAAGACTAACTAAACCCAGCAGGGAACCAAGCGTAATTATTTTTCCGTGCTTTTGCTTCCTGAAGTAGGGTAGCAACGCGTTGGTTAATTTGATCGTTCCCCAAAAGTTGGTCTCAAACTGCTGTTTGCCTAACGCAATAGGGGTTTCCTCGGCAAGTCCGTTTACTAAGAAACCCGCGTTGTTGATCAGCACATCTAAAGTTTTGATCTGACTGAATAGTTGCTCGCCAAAAGATGCAATAGAATGGTCATCATTCAGGTCCAATGGCAGTAACTTAAATGGTAATTTTGCCTGGTGTTTTTGGGGATCCCGGCTTGTGCCGATTACCTGGTAGCCATTTTCGTGGAGCTTGCTGGCCACAAGCAGCCCGATACCCGATGAGGCACCTGTGACTAAAATCGTTTTTCCTTTTAATTCCATGATTTTTTATTTTAGATTTTTTAGTATATTTTATGACAATTTTTCACTTTTTATTTACTTAATTAGTATGATGTGTTTATGTTTTGCTTTTAGTTATGCCTACAAAAAAGACTTTTTAGTATATTTTATATCAAAAAAAATTTATATCGCATAACTTTCTAACTCCGCTTTCAGGCTCCTGAGTAAACCAGCCATTGGCTTTGCAGTATTCATCGCCCTGCACATCACAACTGCACCTTCAACCGCAGACACCGCTTTGAATGCATAAACGGCCGGATCAAGCTGCTCAGAAAACTCACCGTGGGCGATGCCTTGACTTAAAATATTAACAAACAATTCCTGTCCATGCCGAATGATTCCCGCTATCTTTTCTTTAATGGCCGGAAAGTTATCATCAGATTCCACAGCCATATTAAATACCGGACAACCACCCTTAAGGTAAGTATTCAAAGGATCTCTATAAAAATCGAGAAAGGCAAATACCTTAGCTTTTGCTGTTTTACCCTGGCTAATGGTTAGTAACATTTTCTCGCCATTATTATTCAGCATAAAATCAACAACCTGCAAGGCAAGGTCTTCCTTGCCTTCAAAATGACCGTAAAGACATCCTTTAGTCAGTTTTGTGGCAGCAAGCACGTCGTCTATATTAGCACCGGATATCCCTTTTTGATTAAAAATAGGGGCTGCTGTTTCTATGATAAATTGCTTTGTTCTTTCGGCTTTAGTAAGCATTTTAATAAATTTTATGATACAAAAATATACTAAAAAGTTTATTTTAAGATAAAATTTCAATCCTTCCACTCTTTATGACCCGAGGATGATATTTTTTTGTCCATTAAGAGCTTCTCACAAAGGACCTGAGGTGACCGAATTAATTATTTCGGCGCTTTGATGAGCAAATACCCGCCTATCATACTAAACAAAATATTGGGTATCATCACGGCAACAATAGGCGGCACGCCTCCATTTACCGAAAAAACGACGGCAAACCGCTCGATGATCACGTAGGTAAAGCAGAGTATGATGCCTATCCCCAATGGTAAACCCACGCCACCGCGTACCTTGCGGGATGACAAGGCCACGCCCAGCACAGTTAACACATAAGCCGATAAAGGATAAACAAACCTGTGTAGCTTTTCATAGTACAATTTATTGAGCACCTCTGGCCGGCGTAGTTTTTCTGTGTTGATGTTTTTATTGAGATCATTTAATGACATGGCCGAGTATTCGTTATCGTAAACAATAAAGTCTGTTGGGCGCATATCTAAAACAGTATCTTTTTTAGCCCCGCTGCGGATAAACTGTTCGCGGAGCCCATTGACATACTTTACAGTATAATCCTTTAATGACCATATCCGTTTTACCGAATCATAAGTTACCTGGTTAGCGATAAGCTTTTCGCGAAGCGTATCCTCATCAAACTTCTCCATAATGAATTGATAGCCGGTGTGCACAGCCGGGTTATACTGATCCAGATAAACATAGGTATGTTTATCTATCTGCATGTGCACCTGGCTTTTATTAGGGTCGTTATCTGTGATCCCGTTGGCGTTTTCGAACCTGTTTTTCAGGTGATTGGTATAAGGGATGAGATATACATTGGCAAAAAATGATACGATGAATATAAGCGTAGCCGCTATAAAATATGGCCGCAGAAAACGGTTAAAACTAACCTTCCCACTCAGGATGGGCACTATTTCTGTTTGATTGGCTGTTTTCGCAGTAAAAAATATCACCGCCAGGAAGTTGATGAGCGGCGAAAGCAGGTTGAGGTAATATGGGATAAACCCGGCATAATAGCCAAATACAATATCGTGCAGTTTGGCGTGATGATCGGTAAAGTTTTCTAACTTTTGCGAGATATCAAACACCACCGATATCACCAGGAAAATGGCCATGGTGAATACAAACGTACCCAGGTATTTTTTGATGATGAACCGGTCGATAATCAACAGGTACCGGTGTACAAAAGCCCTCATCGGTTTATAATCATTTTTAGTGTTTAATTTAGCTTAGCAACGCTAAATGCCGGGCATTTATTTTTGTGTAGCCTATAATTAAACCTATCCTTATAAAACCGGACATCAACTGTATCATAAGCGAACGCTTTTATAAGTCATTTAAACCACAACAACCATATTATCAATTATTTAACAATATGGTATTTATTTAGCGGTAGGATATTGACCATACCGGAGCGGTCTCTTAAATTAATAAGCCATGCTAAAAAACTACATTAAAACAGCCATCAGGAACCTTGCCAGGCATAAAAGCAATGCGGTGATCAATATCGCTGGCCTTACCGTAGGCTTCGCAGCTTTCCTTTTAATATTCCTGGTGGTTCAGTACCAACAAAGTTTCGACAGTTTTCATACAAAAAAAGATAAGATATACCGGGTGGTACGGATCGGACGAAACCCTGTTAACCGCGAATACCGTACAGGCGTACCCGTACCGGTAACATCAACCATACGTACAGAGTTATCGGAAGTGACTAACGCAGCCGCCATCATTAACACAGGCGACCTGCAGGTGATTGTAACACCCAGGGATGGATCGGCACAGAAAAAATTCAAAGAGGCAAGCGGGTTCTTTTTCGCTGAACCCCAGTTTTTCCAAATATTTGATTTCCCCTTAGCCGAAGGTGATATAAAAACAGCGCTTGCAGAACCCAACACGATACTACTCACCAAAGCCAGCGCTTCAAAATACTTTGGCAGCTGGCAAGGCATTATAGGTAAAACGCTAAAAATGAGTGGAATATCTATAAAAGTAACAGGCATTCTCGAGAATCCACCTGACAATACCGATTTCCCTATTAAAGGAGTATTATCCTATATTACCTTATTTAAGCCTGACAATAAAAACTGGGGAGGTATTAATGATGGTAATTATTGCTTTGTTCAATTGGCCCAAAACCACACTGTAAATCAGCTTAGCCGGGCACTTAGTGGTTTTACCGACAGGCATATTAAACCTATAAACTCCGGTTATGATCTTTCGCCCCAGGCGCTGAATGAGTTGCATTATGATGAACGGTACGGAAATTTTACCGGCCGCACTTTTAGCAAGGATCTGATATTGGCGCTTAGCCTTATTGGCCTGTTCCTGCTTATTGTAGCCTGCGTAAACTTTATAAACCTTACTATAGCCCAGGCTGTTAACCGTGCCCGCGAAGTAGGCGTAAGAAAAGTTCTGGGCGGCAGCCGGACACAATTGATAGCACAGTTCTTAGGCGAAACCGGCATCACCAGCCTGCTGGCCATGCTCATTTCGCTTATCATCGTTGTTATCGCTATCCCTGCCGTTAATAACCTATTGGAGATCAATCTTACCGCATCAACTTTATATAGCCCCCGATTGGTCCTATTCCTGTTTGGGGCTTTATTGCTGGTGTCATTTCTTTCCGGATTTTATCCGGCACTTGTGCTTTCGGGCTTTAGACCGGTAAGTGTTTTAAAAGGCGCCTCAGGTGCCGATCAAAAACAAGGGGTTATGTTCAGGCGGGGGCTGGTTGTTTTTCAGTTTGTGATTGCGCAAACCCTCATCATTGGTACGCTGGTGGTAGCTTCGCAAATGGATTATTTCCGCACGGCAAACATGGGCTTCAGAAAAGACGCTGTTATTTACGCGAGCTTCCCTGGCGATAGCCTCAGCCGCACCAAGGTTGACTATCTGCGCGATCAGTTAGCCAAAATCCCGGGTGTTGAAAAGGTTGGCTTCAGCATGTTTTCGCCGGTATCAGACGGAGGCGGCTGGGCTACCGACCTCAATAAGGAAGGCCATAAAGGTGTTAATCCGGATATGATCGTGAACATGAAAATAGCCGATCCGGATTTCTTCGGCGTGTATAATTTACAGCTTGTAGCGGGCCGGATATACTTCGCAGCAGATACCATGCGTGAGTTTGTGGTAAATGAAACCGTAGTCAGAAAATTAGGTATCCAAAACCCCAAGGATGCTATTGGCATGCCCATCAATGTAAGCGGAAGAACCTTACCTATTGTAGGTGTAGTGAAGGATTTTCATGCCAATTCGCTCCGCGACCCTATTGACCCGATAGTATTGAGCACCAACAAAAACGGATACGGGCTGGCCAACCTGCGGATCGATCTGAGCAAAGCAAAATCGATCACCGCCACGATGGAAAATATATGGAACAAAAACTTTCCGGAGTTTACGCTCGAGTATAAGTTTATGGATCAAACCATAGCCAATTATTATAAACAGGAAAATCAGCTTTCAGCTTTGTATACCATATTTTCGGGAATCGCCATTTTCATTTCCTGCCTGGGCTTGTACGGGTTGATATCGTTTATGGCCATACAACGCAAAAAGGAGATCGGTATACGCAAAGTATTGGGCGCACCTATAAAGGATATCGTGATCCTGTTGTCCAAAGAGTTTACCATACTGGTGATCATCGCGTTTTTGATTGCCTCGCCCCTGGCCTGGTATTTTATGCATCAATGGCTGCAGGGCTATACTTATCATATCATGATAGGCATATGGTTTTTCGCGGCTACTATTTTGGCCTCGGTATGTATTGCCTGGCTAACGGTGGGCTATACAGCTATAAAAGCAGCCACTGCCAACCCGGTAAATAGTTTAAGAACCGAATAGTTAGTTACTTAATTAATAAGCCATGCTAAAAAACTACATTAAAACAGCCATCAGAAACCTGGCCAGGCATAAAAGCAATGCGGTTATCAATATCGCTGGCCTTACAGTAGGCTTTGCCGCTTTCCTCTTAATATTTCTGGTAGTTCAGTACGAACAAAGTTTCGACAGCTTTCACGCTAAGAAAGACAGGATATACCGGGTGGTTAGGGTAAGCCGGGATCTCGTTAAGCCGAGTTATCGCACGGGTGTACCTATGCCCGTAACTTCAACCCTGCGTGCCGAGTTACCGCAATTAACCAATACTGCTGCTATCAGCAACGCATCTGATGTGCAGGTAATTATACCAGCAAAGGATGGATCGGCGATAAAAAGATTTAAGGAAGCAAGCGGGGTATTTTTCGCGGAGCCGCAGTTTTTCCAGATGTTTAATTTTGGATTGGCAGCCGGCGATATTAAAACAGCTGTAAGCGAACCTAATACGGTGCTGCTCACTAAAGATATCGCCTCCAAATATTTTGGAAGCTGGAGAACAGCTATAGGTAAAATACTTAAAATGGATGGTAACAATGTTAAGGTAACCGGTGTGCTTAACAATCCGCCCTCCAATACAGATTTTCCTATTAAGGCAGTATTATCATACATTACAATCACTAATAACCAGAACGCTAAAAACTGGAGTGGCATTGACGATGGTAATTATTGTTTTGTTGAGCTTGCCGATGGCCATACCCAAACCCAGCTTGCACAATTGCTGACCGATTTTACCAACAGACATATTAAACCTATAAACCCGAGTTACATCCTCTCGCCACAGCCCCTGAACGAAATGCACTATGACGAACGGTACGGAAACTTTACCGGTCGCACTTTTAGTAAAGATCTTACCCTTGCGCTTAATCTTATCGGTTTGTTCCTGCTCATAGTAGCTTGTGTAAATTTTGTTAACCTTACCGTTGCCCAGGCGGTTAACCGTGCCAGGGAAGTGGGTGTGCGAAAAGTTTTAGGGGGCAACCGCCTGCAACTGATAGCGCAATTTTTAGGCGAAACTATCATTACCAGCTTTTTCGCACTGCTAATCGCCCTGATCATTGTGGTCTTTACTATTCCGGCACTCAATAACCTGCTCGAGATTAATCTTTCCTTGTCGATGTTATATAACATCAGGATCATCCTGTTCATGTTTGGCGCGCTGATCATGGTATCGCTGCTCTCCGGGCTTTACCCGGCATTAGTACTTTCGGGCTTTAAACCGGCAGCTGTTTTAAAAGGAGCTGCGGGCGGTGATCAAAAAAGAGGCGTTTTATTCAGAAGGGGGCTGGTTGTTTTTCAGTTTGTGATTGCGCAAGTGCTTATTATAGGTACGCTGATAGTTACTTCACAAATGGATTATTTCCGGAATGCCGACATGGGATTCAGAAAAGACGCTATCATTTATGCAAGCTTTCCCGGCGATAGCCTTAGCCGCACAAAAACCGATTATCTGCGCGATCAGCTTTTGAAAATCTCCGGTGTCGAAAAAATCAGCTTCAGCATGTTTTCTCCCTCCACCAACGGCGAAGGATGGTACTTTGATCTACGCACACCAGGCAACAAAAGTATTAACCCGGACATGGTGGTTAGTATGAAGATGGCCGACCCTGGATTTTTTAGCGTATACAGCCTGCCTATTGTTGCGGGGAGAGCCTACTTCCCGTCTGATACCATGCGGGAGTATGTGGTAAACGAAACGGTAATCAGAAAATTAGGCATCCAAAGCCCTAAGGATGCTATAGGTAAGCTCATTAATGTGGGCGGCAGAACTTTCCCTATAGTAGGTGTAGTAAAGGATTTTCATGACAATTCTCTCCGCGACCCCATTATACCCATAGTGATGACCACCCGTAAAAACGGATACGGACTGGCCAACATCAAGATCGGCCTCAGCAAAACAAAAGCGATCACCGCTGCAATGGAAAGTTTATGGAACCGAAATTTCCCGGAGTTTACATTTGAATATAAATTCATGGATCAAACCGTCGCTAATTTTTACAAGCAGGAAAACCAGCTTTCGCAGCTTTATACCATATTTTCGGGTATTGCCATTTTTATTTCCTGCCTTGGGCTGTACGGATTGATATCATTTATGGCTATCCAGCGTAAAAAGGAAATTGGCATACGTAAAGTATTGGGCGCACCTGTAAAGGATATTGTAGTGCTGCTATCCAAAGAGTTTACCATGCTGGTGATCATCGCGTTTTTTATAGCCTCGCCCCTGGCCTGGTACTTTATGCACCAGTGGCTGCAGGGCTATACCTATCATATCATTATTGGCTTAGGTTTTTTCGCGGCCACTATTTTATCATCCATATGTATTGCCTGGCTAACCGTTGGTTATACAGCCATTAAAGCCGCGCTGACCAATCCGGTAAATAGTTTAAGAACCGAATAAAACAGAGATCCGTAATATCAATTATTCTAAATATCAGATCATGATAAAAAGTTATTTAAAAGTAGCCTGGAGAAACTTAATGAAAAATAAGCTTTACTCCCTTGTAAATATCATTGGCTTAACCATTGGCATTGTTAGCTGCCTGCTCATCGGAATATACATCAAGCATGAGTTGGGCTACGATCATTTCAATAAAAACGCCGACAATATTGTACGCGTTACCATGGAATATAATCATGGCGGCGCTTCGCAGAAAATGGCGGCCACGGGTACCAGGGTTGGTCCGCAGTTTAAAAGGATGTTCCCTGAAATAAGTGATTATGTGAGGTTGTACAAAAATTCCCAGATAGTTGGCTATCGCGACCTCTTGTTTAAAGAAGATAATTTCATATACGCCGAACCTTCATTTTTTAAAATATTTTCGTACAAACTGATCAAAGGGAATGTTAACGAAGCATTAAACGCACCGGATAAGATCATCATCACACAATCTGCCGCTAAGAAATATTTTCATGATGAAGATCCTATGGGTAAGATACTGAGATCAGAAAATAAAAATTATATCGTGTCGGCAGTGACGGCTGATGTGCCTTCCAATTCGCAGATCAAATTTGATTTTATAATCCCCTTCAACACCCTGAGGCAGGCAAAAAAAGAACAATATTACGGCGCTAACTACATCACTTACCTGTTGCTGAAAAATAAGGATCAAATGCGCCCTTTGCAGCAAAAGATAACTGCCTACATGAAAATTGTTGACAAAACCGAGCTGAATTTAACCGGAAGTCAATTTGTAACTTTTTACCTGGAGCCTTTAACAAAGGTCCATTTATACTCAAACCTGCCCGGCGATCTGGCGCCTGCAGGCAGCATTGTTTATATTTATATACTGATCATTGTAGCGGTGCTCATATTGGTTATAGCCTGTGTTAATTATGTAAACCTGGCCATTGCCCAATCGGCAGGGCGCGGTGCCGAAATCAGTATCCGCAAAGTGATGGGTGCAGGCAAACCGCAATTATTTACCCAGTTTATAGGAGAAGCGTTACTGGTTACCCTTATAGGCATCTTACTGGCTATCGGTATTGCTTACATCGCTTTGCCTTATTTTAACCAGGTTGCAGGCATTCAGTTTAAATACTCCGTATTTTTTGACCCTATCATTATTTCCAGCCTCATCCTTTTGGCCCTGACCATTGGTTTAGCCGCTGGGGCCTATCCGGCGCTGTTATTATCAAACATTAAATTATCCAAAATATTAAAGACCGGATTTTCATTTACCTCGGGCAAAAGTATCCGCAAACCGCTTATCGTTTTTCAATTTGTTATCTCCATATTTCTGATCATCACCACGGTAATTATTTTACAGCAGCTTTCGTACATCCGCAATAAGGATATCGGTTACAATAAAAGCAATATAGTGGTTTTGCCTACCGGCTATAATATGCAGCATATTGATGAGCTTAAAAAAGAGATCAACAATATTCCTGGTGTTGAAAGTGTAGCCTCGGCCAATAACGAACCGGTAAATGTAATGTGGGGCGATGCTATACAAACCCCCGATGGTAAAAGCCTTACTGTAAACGCCCTGCCTATGGACGAGGATTTTATAAAAACCCTGCAACTTAAAATAATTGCCGGTAGCGGTTTTACTCAAACCGATGTTTTACAGATTGATACCACCAACAATTATAAGAATTTCCAATACGCGTTTATACTCAACGAATCGGCAGTAAAAGCTTTGGGATGGACACCCCAGCAAGCTATCGGAAAGCATATTGCAAAAGGTGAAGCGGGCGTTATAAAAGGTGTAGTAAAGGACTTTAATTTTAAATCGTTTCATACACCTATCAGTCCTTTGATCTTATTTCTAGATCATTTTCAAACAGAGGCTTTATTTGCCCGGATAACCGGAAACAATACCTCCAATACCATCAAGGCTATACAAACACTGTGGAAGCAACGCGTACCCGACCGTCCGTTTGAGTACAAATTTTTAGATGATGATTTTGATGCTTTATATCGTACAGAACAACAAACGGCAAAAGTATTTACCACTTTTTCTTTTTTAGCTATTTTACTGGCCTGCCTGGGACTGTTTGCTATTACCGCTTACTCAGTTGTTCAGCGTACTAAAGAGATCGGTATCAGAAAAGTACTGGGGGCCAATGTATCATCCATCATTCTACTCATCTCAAAAGATTTTTTACTTATGGTGATCATGGCCATGATCATTGCTTCACCTATAGCCTGGTATATGTCATATAAATGGTTGCAGGATTTTGCCTATCGCATTAATATTCACTGGTGGATATTTATTGCTGCCGACGCCGCTTCATTAATAGTAGCAGCTATAACCGTAAGCGTACAGGCAGCTAAGGCAGCAATGGCCAATCCGGTTGATAGTTTGAAGAATGAATAAAAATTGGAGAGGCTTAATCTTACTAAATCGTTATAGTCAGTAATTTTTTTGTTAAAAAGATAATTACCGCCTATTGTACTATCAAAATTTTTTTTATACTTGCGCCATCTATAAGGTAAGCATTCTGCTTACTTATTGTGATAAGGTTTAGGTTGAAAGTCCCCGGCGGCGAGCGCTTTGGGGACTTTCGTTTTAAACAGTATTTCAAAGGTATCTTATACCCGCTTTACCCGTATTATCTCAATATTAAGTTTTAAGTTATTTTAAATAACAAACCAGCCTTAATAATGCCTTAAAGTACCTACATTTGAAATAAGCATCTTATATATTTACTGTTATACTAAACCTGCAATACCTATGAAGCTGGTCCAAAAAACATATCTTTTTTGCCTCCTTTTATTATTCATCCTGTCATTTAGTTTGCCAGCACAGGCACAATCAGGTCTTCAACAGTTAGACGATCGTATCATGATCGATCTGCAAAATCAACGCACACCCGAGCAAACCGGCATATTTATGTTTTTGTCCCGCACGCATTTATACGGCGACATCGGCGTTCCGGTAGGCTTACTGGCAGCAGGGGTTATCAGTAACGACAAGCAAATGCGGCAAAACTCTTTATATGTAGCCAGCAGTACCCTGTTATCAACCGGGCTCACGTATTTGATCAAACATATTGTTAAGCGCCCTCGCCCATTTGTTCAGAATATTAATATTGTACCGGTTTACCGGGCTGGCAGTACTTCCTTCCCATCGGGGCATACTTCCAGCAGTTTTGCCACCGCCACGGCCTTATCCAGGGCTTATCCTAAATGGTATGTGATAGCCCCCGCGTTTTTGTGGGCAGGCTCGGTGAGCTATTCGCGCATGTACCTGGGAGTGCATTACCCCACCGACGTTGCGGCGGGTGCTGCTTTGGGCGTGGGATCAACTTTTATATTGCAATCATTAAAAAAATAATGCTCCGCCATAAGTTGTTTAACTATAAAGCAACAACCCAGCCACCAACTGCGTAGAAATACGGTATAAAAAATTCAGGTACTTATACGCTTACCCACTTCAGTGCCATCCTATACATTTGTTATATAAAACTAAACACTACTATGGACGAGATTCAAACACTAAAATTTTTCTGGTTAAAATACGAGATCAGCGCCATCCGGAATATGATCAATAATTCTCCTGGCATTGATAGTTTTGTGTTCTCCTATTTTTTCGCCAGCACTACTGATGATAGTAAGCCACTGCAATTGATAGCGTACGGACACATGTCGCCGGCTAATCAATACAGCAGTTATTACGATACGCTGGAGGACTATAACAATAACGCATTGGAGTTAAGTGGCCCGCTTATTATGAGCAACAACGTAATATCACTTGCCGATATGTTATTGCTCATCGACACCCCTGATCCAGATGGTGATAAACCAGATTACCTGGTGTTTATACCGGATGTTAACGATACTCGTCATGTGTATTATGATGTTGATCGTTATAAAAGGGCTGGCTCTGGTGATGTGGTATTGCCTGGTAATCCGCTAACCGATCCAATTAACACCAATCCATCCCCACCCGCAACTATTAATTAAACAACTGACCATATTCCCGAATGTTAAAAATATTTCAGATCGTTATTGATTGGTCAGAAGTTTGGGCGTTATTAATACCTATATCCTTATTACTAATTAGAAAACAGCCGGCTGTACTTAAGCCGGTTGTTTTTTACGTTTGGATAGCGCTGGTTATTAATCTGGCCATCGATATGACCTGGAAGTTTCGGACCATTTTACCTGCCGCATATAACTCCAATAATTATCTGTATAATCTACATTCGGTTATACGCTTTTTTTTGTTCAGCGCGTTTTTTATAAGGCTGCGACAACCCTTTTTAACAACTGTAAAAAAGGTTATACCGTTTTGCTTTACAGCATTTATGGTTATCAATTTTGGTTTTTACGAAAACTTTTTTGATTACTGGAAATTAAGCAGCCGTTTATTATCCGTTGAAGCCATACTACTTCTATTTTATACGTTACAGTATTATTTATTTAAAATTAACGACAATGTTGACGTTAACATTTTCAACTCCGACTTTTGGATAGTAACCGGTTTAGGTATTTATGTTACTATTAATTTTTTTATATTTCTTTTATACAACGAGTTAACTATACGTATGCAGCATTTTGCCATAAGCTTATGGAATGCGCATAATATTTCGTACGTAATTTTTAACTTGTTTATAGCCAAAGGTTTTTATGAATCAAGGGAGCAATGATATTCGTTTGTTACTGGTAGTTGGGATTGCCGCCATGCTGATGCTTTTTATAAGCCTTTTACTCATTTTTATATTTACGCAACGCAAAAAGCTCCAATATCAGAATGAGTTGCAGGCCCTGCAAAACGCGCAGAAAAACCAGTTGATAGAGGCCGCGGTACGGAGCGAGGAAATTGAACGCCACCGCATTGCTGAAGAGCTGCATGACGAGGTGGGTGCCCTGCTGGGCGCATCGAGCCTGCATTTTTACAGTGTAAAACTTGAAGATTGCGATGACCAGAACCAACGCCTATACCAAAAAGGCAGAGACTTGCTTGATGAGGGGATCAACAAAATACGGGGCATCTCGCATAGCCTGCACTCCAGCATACTACAGGAGTTTGGTTTAAATGAGGCCATCAGTCACTTTTGCAGCAATATATCGCATGAATCGGTAATGGATGTCAGCGTAACCCTTGATAATAGCTACCCTACCCAGGTAGGGCGAAACGACATCAGTATTTATCGTATTGTACAGGAGTTTATTCATAATATAACCAAACATGCCAAGGCCACAAAAATATTTGTACGGTCCATCTATCTCAATAAAACATTGATGCTTACCATCACCCATAATGGTAAAGGCCTTACACAAACCCATTTTGAGGAATTACGGTTTAAAAAAGACGGACTTGGTTTAAAAAACATACAAAACCGGGTAATTTTACTAAAAGCCGATCTTAAATTTTCGCACCATGCCGGTGGATACGCCATTGACATCTCTGTTCCTATTGATTAATAATAAACCAATAGTTAATTATTAAATTAAATCTTTTTTTATAATTTATGAAAAAGGGGTATTCATACTATTCATTTTTTAATTCAAAAGCATAAACTATAGTATATACATAGCACATATAGCTTTTGGGAATATTTATTATTTTTTTTCATAAAAGTTTAATTATTTTTATGGCTCCAACCTAAATAATAATGCAAAAAATAAAAGTAGCTATAGCCGATGATTATGCCATATTTAGAGATGGGTTAAAAGTAGGGCTTAACCGGGATAAAAATCTGGAAGTAGTACTTGAAGCAGATAATGGCGAGGAATTATTACAACAAATAGAACTCATACAACCCGATGTTATTTTAATGGATCTGAAGATGCCCATTATGGATGGTATGGAGGCCACCAAACACATCCGGAAAAAATATGATAACATTAAAATATTAATAGTGACCATGTATGATGAGGCCAAATTCATTATACACCTGATGGAGAACGGAGCTAACGGCTATCTGCTCAAAAACGCCGACCCTAAGGAGATCCGCAAAGCCATCTACTCGGTTCATGAGGATGGATATTATTTTAATGATATTGTAAACAAGGCCCTGTTAAAAAAGCTGGTTATCAAAGGCAATGTTAAACCATCATTTAACCAGGACATTGAATTTTCTGAACGTGAACTGGATGTTTTGAAAATGATATGTAACGAAAAAACCGCTACCGAAATTGGTACGGAATTATTTTTAAGTCCCCGCTCTGTAGAAGGCATCAGGCAGCGCATTATTGAAAAGGTTGGCGTACGTAACACCGCCGGCCTGGTGATGTTTGCTGTTAAAAATGGCGTGATATAACACCTGCCTTAATCCACCTGTTTTCATAACTAATACATTTAAGCGGCTATGATCCTTTAACCGCCTAATCTATCTGCATTTTTCATCTTCATTTTCCCGCTTTTATACTACTTATTCTATAGTAATTAAAGAATATTTTTTCTATTCAAAAAAGGCTCCAGGGACAAAGCTCACAACTAACTGCAATACAATCAATTGCGTACAATTCCTGATACTACGTGAAAATACCCGATATCAGGAATAGGTATTTATACTGTGGTGAAACGCGCAACCTCTCCCGTACTTTATGTTGTGCAATGAAGCTTCAATGAAGGCACATAAACCAAATTTATTTACATCTAATCAAAAAAAACAAAGAAATGGCAAAGTTAAGTTTAACCCAGGCAGAATTAGCTGCCCTTGATGTATTGATCGCCGAGTTAAAAGGCGAAAGCAAATCGGTAGAAGCAGAAGTAGGAAGCGCCGCTTTCATTACTGCTGTAACAGCTGTAACAGCTAAAGTAATTAAAGTTACTGTTAAAGCAACTCCGATTGTTATACAGGTAGCTACTGCTACTATCGGCGGTGCAGCGGTGAATGATGAAACAAGCAAAGAGCTTGCACACTATGCGAAAGAAGGTTTACCATTGGATAAACTGATCGAACTTCGCAAAAAATTTAATTAATAACAGTGTAAGGAGGGTATGGGTACATGCCCTCCTTTTTTAAACCAAATCCTTTAAATTATGATGGCAAAATTAAACTCCACTGTTATTTATGAGTTTATAGTAACAGTTTTCCTGGCTTGCTGGTTTTTGCTTACTATATTAAACCAGTTTAAGGACACCAAGCTTGCTGAGTTTATCAGGGTTAAGATTGATGTATTCGCACTAATACCCTTATGGACATTTTTTGCCCCACGCCCCGGTAAAACCGATTACCACTTATTGTACCGCGATAAAATTACCGAAGAACAATATAGTGAATGGTGTGAAATGGACATCACCGAAGAACGTACATTTTGGTCGTGGTTCTGGAACCCTGAAAAGCGCGACAAAAAAATATTATCAGATGTGGTTCAAAGCCTGGTATCCTGCATCCCCGATTACCGTAAAGCAACCGGCAATACCAATCTTCTGATGTTCTCGATGCCTTATATTATCGTGTTACATGCGGTTAGCCAGTGCAAAAAACAATCGCCAAACGTTTATCGGCAGTTTATGCTGGCCGAAACAAGTGGTTACCAGGAAACAAACCCTCCGGCATTAATCTTACTATCCGTTTTTCACCAAATATAAATTAGCCATGATCGTACTTACAAATATTACACAACTTGTACTCATGATATTGAGCGTTGGGCTTTTTGTTTCGACGTTAGAGTACATCAAAAAGATTCAGATTTTTGCCCCCAACGGCTTACTTTCCTGGAATGTAATGCAACTGAACTGGGGTCAGCGGAATCAAAAAACACTTTTAAAACCTTTTTTTAAATTATTCAGCCAATCGGGTTTGTCCACACTTTTTGTGATCAGATGCCTGCTGCTGGTTGGTTTGGTATTTTTCCCATTACAATCGGTGTTTGGCTGGGTATTGATCAGCCTACTGGCTGTAAGCTTGTTAACGAGTTCGTTGATAACCCGGTACGGCAGTGATGGGTCAGACCAGATGAGCATGCTCATTGTTATTACCTTAGTTCTTTGTCACCTTCCGGGTTTAGCCAGCCCCAGACTTGCAGATATTGGCTTATGGTTTATCGGTTTACAAGCTTGCCTATCATACAGTGTGGCGGGTATTGCCAAATTAGCTTCGGCCGAGTGGCGTGCTTCAACGGCTATCAGAGATGTATTTTCTACAAAAACTTATGGATCGAAAAAGGCAACCCTGTTTCTTCAAAAATATCCGGCGGCTAACGGCTTCCTGTGCTGGAACGTGATGATCATGGAAACCCTGTTTCCGTTATGTCTGTTTTTACCCTGGCCCTACGCCATGATCTTCCTGATCTGGGGTTTTACATTCCATTTTTTTACCGCGCTTATCATGGGTTTAAATTCCTTTTTCTGGGCGTTTATGGCTACTTATCCGGCGCTTTACTTTATCAATCATCAAATGCCATGGCACCTGTTTTAGATTATAGCAAGGATATTATCCTGTTTGATGGCGTGTGCAATTTCTGCAACAGCTACATCAACTATGTAATAGCGCATGACAAGGCCGATAGGTTTGCTTTTGCACCGCTGCAAAGCCATACTGCTACTCGCATGTCGGCCCGGTTCCAGACAGACTTTAAAGAGCTGAACAGCGTGGTAGTTATTCATGGCGATGAAGTATACACCCACTCTAGCGCTGTAATTCATATTGTAAAAAACCTATCTACTATTTGGTTGCCACTGGCTTATTTAGCCTACCTCATACCGCCTTTTATCAGGAACAGGCTTTACACCGCCTTCGCCCATAAACGGTATGTATTGTTCGGCCAATCGGAAACCTGTATGGTACCGTCTATACAGGTCAGAAACAAATTTTTAAGCTAATCCACTATCTAAAATAAAATCTATCAAAACCATTTTTAATCATGAAAAATCAAAAACTTAGCGCTACGGTACCACCAACCGCGCTTCAGTATGGGCTTTTTGTACAAGCAGCACTTGACGTTTATACCCATCATCCAACGGTATTGAGTCCTACCCAGGATCAATACACAAGCTTTCCAGACGGGTATACCTTATTGGCTAACATCCAGATGAACGATTTTTTTGGAACCGATAAAACCACTGCTTATTTTGGTTTTATTGCCGTTGATAATGCTAACCCCACCAGCATTGTTGTTGCTATCCGCGGAACAAAAAGCATCATGGAATGGTGGGACGATTTCCAGGTATCCTCTACACCCTGCCCATTCGCACCAAACTCAGGTAAAGTAGAAAGCGGCTTTTTAGAACTGTATAACAGTCTCCATATTTCGAGTCCGGGAAGTACTGGCAGCAACACTATTGCCCTGAGGGAAACCGTATTCACAGGTTTAAAAAGCGAATTTGACCTGGGTCAATACAAACAGGTAACCATGGTTGGCCACAGCCTGGGATCGAGCCTGGTAACTTTATATGGCCTGGATATGGCGGCCCAAAACAGCAGCAAGGAAGTGATTATTTATACCTTCGCCTCGCCATGCACCGGTGATCAGGATTTTGTTAATTATTACAATACCATTATCCACGAAAGCTACCGCATTTACAACGAACCGGATATCGTTCCTAAATCGCTGTTATTACTGGGTTACAGCCACGTTCCGGTAGGCATCGAGGTAAACTCCCTATTATATTCATGGATAATGCAATCCATAGGATGCTTTCATTCACTGGGCACCTATTTATTCCTGGTGGGTGGTGAGGCAAGCCTTGTAGGTACCTGTACGGTTACTACACCGTAACAACTATACTAATGACGTAATAGCACAAAAATTTCAACCATGAAAAATCAAAAATTTGGTGTTATGCCCCCATCCGCGTTGGATTATGGGTATTTTGTAAAAGCGGCTTACGACGTTTATAATGCTTTACCCGATGTATTGAGTCCTACACAGGATCAATACCCGGAATTTCCAAGCGGCTATCGTTTGCTTTTCAACATTCAGATGAGCAATTTCTTTGGACCGATCTTAAAGCCGGTTTATTTCGGATTTGCCGCTATAGACCTGTCGAACCCTTCCAGTATCGTTATCGCCATCCGCGGCACCGTAGGCTGGATGGAGTGGTGGGATAACCTGCATGCCTATCCGGTGCCATGTCCGTTTGCACCTAACTCAGGTAATGTTGTAGCTGGCTTTTTAGACCTGTATAACAGCCTTAAGATCCTGGCACCCGGAGTATCGTCGTTCGATAATGCTATTGCCCTGAGCGAAACCGTAGTTCCGGGTTTGAAAAGCGTATTTAACCTGGATAATTATACCCAGGTAACCGTAGCCGGACATAGTTTGGGAGCAAGCCTGGCAACTTTATATGGTTTGCACATGGCGGCCACTAACAGCAAACGGTCAGTTGTTATTTACACCTACGCGTCACCATGTACCGGTAATCAGGACTTTGTAAATTATTACAATACCGTTATTTCTGAAAGCTACCGCATCTATAATGAACCCGACGTGGTGCCTAAAATTCTGCTGTGGTTGGGATACAGCGCTGTGCCTGTGGGTTTCGAGCTTAATTCTTTGCTTGATCCTAACGTAAAACAATCCATAGGGTGCTACCATTACCTCACCACTTACCTGTACTTATTAGGCGCACCGGCCAGCATTTTGGGTCCCTGTGCAACAACATAAGCCCTTAATTTGTCTATATATAATACCTACCCGTGAAAAGCAAAAGCCCGTAAATGGAAACATTTAGGGGCTTTGTTATTAACACACAATTCATGATGGCTTAAACGTGAGTTTGCAGTATAATGCTATTATTAGATCAAAAAAATGCGTATCTCTTTTCCTAAAAAAATGTTCCAGCATTTTTATACCTGCCCTCTTGAGCAACTGGAAGAAGAGCTATCCCGTTCCTCTATCCGGATGAAGTTACAGGACAGCCCCAAAACCGACGAAGACCGTGCGCTGTATCAAAATGAGCTGGACCGCCTGAGCGTACTCAAATACATCAACCAGTTGCGTAAGGGTAAATTAAGCCGGGAAGATTTTGGACTGAAGGTAGAGCTGGCCGATACCCCGGCATAAAAAATTTAAAACACTTCCGTTTTGTACAATTTCGTAAGCTCCATTCTTCATTTATTTGTACTGCTTATTTAAAAGTTAACTGAATGTAATAAGGTATGTATTTAACTGTCAAAAAGTTATTTTTCTTAACTTTATGTAGATAAATCATACTTCGGGATACGTTGCAATAGAACAACAGATGATATTTAAAGAATTTGCACCGAGCGAGCGGCTTAAGCCTTATATCAAATGCTTGTATTTTTACGAGTCGGGCTCGGCTGTGAACTATGATGACATTGTATTCCCCAGTGGTAACACCGAAATAATTTTCAACCTGGGGCAAGGCCATTGGCAGGCTAAAAAGGATGGCGCTTTTTATACCACCCCCCCTATCGAGCTCTGGGGGCAGGTCACCAAGCCGTTATCCATTAAATCAATAGGCGAAAACACGATGATGGGCGTACGGTTCTACCCACATTCGGCAGCTTATTTTTTTAATGAAAGCGTGGCCGAATTTAATAACGAGGTTGTTGATGCCAGCGACCTGATGGGCGCATCATTGAAAACCCTGCATGCCCGCCTGCTGGATATCAATGATCTGGACAAAAGACTAGCCTTAATTGAAGAATATTTATGGAGCAGGCTGGTGCTGTTTGAAAAAAAGCATACCAAGATCAACTTCATTGGCCAAATTGTACATAGCTTATACAGCAACAACTCCGGCAACGAAAAAATAGAAGCTATCTCGGTTCGTAACAATATATCGGCACGTTATCTCAATATGTTGTTTTCGCAATATACCGGACTACCACCTAAATTATTCTGTAAAATAAACCGCTTTCAGCACAGCCTGAACCTGGTAAATACCAACGGACAGAACCTTACCAACATCGCCTATGAGTCTGGTTATTTTGATCAGTCGCACTTTATTAGAGAGTTTAAGTCATTTACGGGCATAACACCCAATTCTTTTAATACCCAGGCATCTCCTATAAACCAGGTACTGGCTGGTAATTAATCTTCCTTTTTTTATTATTTACTCACTTGTTCAATTGTGGAGATTGAGCTCCTTTTGTGCACGTTTTTTAAATTACCCATCAATAAAAATAATCATTACCGATTTGTACAATTTCCTGAAATACTGGTGGTATAATTTTGTATCAACAAATAAAAATCAGCAAAAATGAAATTAGCAAAAACACCTGAAGAGGTACACACAGCATTGGCAAACGCCTTTAACACCGGAGATGTAAACACCGTATTGAGTATGTATGATGTTACCGGCATTATTGTTCCAGAGCCCGGTAAACCGGTTTCCGGAAAAGAAAACTTTGAAGAAGCCATCAAAGGCATACTATCCATCAAAGGTAAAATGGATATTAAAACCGTTTACTGCATTCAGACAGGCGATATGGCTTTGGGTCGGTCTGAATGGAGCATTACCGACAATGGCGAGGTTAAAATAAGCGCCAAAGGAATTGAGGTAATGAAACAACAGACCGATGGCAGCTGGAAAGTTTTATTCGACCACGCGTTTGGCGCCGAAACTAATCTTACCGCTTAATATCAGCAACAATAACACAAAGGGCCGGCGAATATGCCGGCCCTTTGTGTTTTAATAACCTATCACTTCCGTTTTGTACAATTTCCGGATAGCCAGCTACCCTAACTTTGTATCAACAATAAAAAAAATAAGATCATGAAGAATAAATTTGAGGCATTTTTAGCACTACATCAGCAAGCAGAACCATTACTCATAGGCAACGCCTGGAATGTGCAAAGCGCCAAAGTATTTGAGCAGAAAAATTTTAAAGCCATAGCCACATCCAGTCTCTCGGTAGCGGAAACTTTGGGTTATGAGGACGGACAGGATATGAGTTTTGAGGATTACCTGTTTGTAGTTAAACGCATCGCAGCATCGGTTTCCATCCCCTTCTCTGTCGACCTGGAAGGTGGTTATGGCGATACTCCTGAGCAAATAGCCGCTAACATTATCCAGTTATACCATTTGGGCGTATCGGGTATCAATATAGAGGATTCGGTTGTAGCTAAGGGACAACGGAGTATTGAGAGCGCCGGGATCTTTGCAGAAAAGCTTCGCCGGATATGTCAGCTCTTAGATGCAGAAAACATAAAGATATTCATCAATGTGCGTTCCGATTCCTTTTTGCTTGGTTTAGCCAATGCTTTGGAAGATGCGCTTAGCCGGATAAGTCTTTATCAAAATACGGGGGTACATGGTTTATTTTTCCCCTGCGTGAGCCAAATATCCGATATGCAAAAGCTTACCCAGAGCTCAAAGCTGCCCATCAATGTGATGTGCGTGCCCGGCTTACCCAATTTTAAAGAATTACAAAACGCCGGTGTAAAAAGAATCAGCATAGGCCCATTTTTGAACAAAGCTATTTACCAGAAAATGGGGGCTTCTATAGATCAAATGAATGAGGAAGGCAGCTTTGACAGTCTTTTTTAAACTATACTTAAAAGATGGAAAGCCCCACCCAAACCCTCCTTGGTGGGGAGGAATTTTAAAAAAAGGGCGAAGTTAATTCTCCCCTTCCGCGAGAGATTATTACATGAGGGCTTTGCCGTTTAGAGGAGCCAGATAATCCTTGAACAGGTGGCCATTTTGTTAAAAAGTGGGTTTACATGGTTTACACTTTTCATGGTTAACATCGACATATTTAATTGATTATCAAGTAAATATGATAAAATACAGTAAATTTATGTAAACCGACTTATCCGCTCATTTAAGCGTCCACCCGGACTGCTATTCAAAGTCAAATACTTCAGCGCGGATTTACATTAACCAGCCCGGAGCAAAGATATTACTCAGGGCAAACACATCTATAACAACAAAGACAACAGCACAAAGTAACCGGCATCTGATTATGCAAACCGACCCTTCGGGTATTGATCCCACTAAATAAAAAAAGCGCGATCTGTTGCAGATCGCGCTTTTTTTATTTATTAGAATATTTAGTCTTTCCTTAAAATTTATAGGCAAAACTCAAAGCAAAGCTTCTTTGCGCTTGCGGGTTTATTGACCAATAGCTGGTATAATATTGCTTATTGGTGATGTTATTCAGGTTAAATGTAATCCTGTAACTATCAGCATTATAAAACAAGCTCGAGTTGATCAGCACATAACTTGGCAAATAAAATACGCCGGTTACGCTATTATCAATTGCCTTTTGCTGGCTGGCATAATTACCACCAACTCCAAAACCAAAGTTCTTTAAATTGCCTTTCATAAATTTATAAGTAGCCCAGAAGTTTGCAAGATCTGGTGCGCCTTGCCCGCCGGGAGTTCTGCCGGGTTCATTATAAAAATCATCGCTATTACCTTTTAATATTTTGATGGAGTTATGGCTGTAACCAGCAATCAGGTTTAGTCCAGGCGCCGGGTTGGCATTCATATCTATCTCAAAACCCTTACTTCCAACTGTACCACCTTGAAGGTACCCATTGATATTAGCCGGGTCTGTATATACCCTGTCGCTTACTCTGATATCATAGTACGAGGCGGTTATATTCAATTTATCCGACAATAGGTTGGTTTTTATACCCACTTCCCATTGGTTAGCATGTTCCGGCTTAAATGATTGCGTGCCTGGGTTATTACCATCGGCATCGGCTATTGAACGCGGATCGACGTTGATGAAAGCGTTCATGTAGTTAGCAAAAAGTGAAACCTTATCCAAAACAGGTTGGTAAACCAATCCAAATTTGGGCGAAAAAAATGTTTGGTTATAGTTACTGGTCGGGTCGCCTTTAAGGCCTTTAGATACATAATGATCAACCCTTAAACTGGCCATAGCAGCCAGTGCCGGTGTAAAATTAATTACATCCGAAACATAGGCGCTGTAGGCGCTATTGGTAACATTAGTTCTGTTTCCGGTTTTAGTTGCTAAAATATTATCAACCAGGGGCTGAGATAAATATACCGGCGGGATAGTATCATGGGTACCCGGAACAGGGTATGCAACTTCACCGCTTTGTGGGGTTACATGTCTTACTACAGCATAACCCGATCCGTTATTGATCACATTACGGCTAAAATAATCCAACCCGATCAGCAAACGGTTCCGCACATTCCCTATCTTGAAATCACCATTAAAGTTCTGTTGAACATCAGTTGTACTGGTTGTGTAATTAGCTTTATTAAAGGTTTGCCCAAAATATTGATCTGTTGCTACGGCATCATCATAAATATAGGTATAGTAACCATCAGATTTTACCGTTGTACGTGAAAGCACCGTTTGTGAGGTCCACTGGCTGGATATTTTATACAGCATTTGCGCCTGCAAATTAAACCTGGGGTTTTTCATAGTCAGATCATTGCTTGTGAATGACTCGTTGTAATTAAGGTTTAAGTCTTTCACATTTTTAAAAGGCAATGGACTATACCTGTCGGATTGAAAAAATATTGGTGCTATTGCCCTTTCTTCCTGCAATATCTCTGTCAGGAAATGAAATGAAAGTTTGTCATTCACTTCATATGTTAAGGCAGGCGCTATAAAAAAGGATTTTTGAAAGCCAGCGTTTTGAAAACTATTTTGATTAGTGTATGACGTATTTACCCGCAACGCTACTTTTTCTGTTTTGCTCAATGGTGTATTAACATCGGCTGTAACCCGGTTTAGTCCAAAGCTTCCTACGTTATAAGTTATCTCTCCGCCTGTTTTAAAATAGGGTTTCTTAGTGATGGTATTGATCATACCACCATAACTTAAAAAGGCTCCACCAAACAACGTCCCCGATGGTCCTTTGATCACTTGTATCTCTTCTACATCAGCCAGGTCGAGATCTCCACTGGTTAAGCCAGGTAAACCGTTCATAAGAACAGGCTGAGCTTCAAAACCACGTATTGCGAAATACGTGCCACCATCACTCGCTCTGCCGGTTGATCCCCACGTTTTGGTAATTCCGGGCACATTACGCAAAGCATCGTCATATACGGTAATTCCCTGTTGTCTTATTATTTCGGACGAAACAGCATTGTAAACCTGTGGGTTCTCCAGATTTTTCAAGGGCATTTTAGCCACAATCGCGTTTACCTTATTTGATTTTTTTGTTGAAACTACAACCTCTTGTAACTGGGTAGAGTTTTCTTTCAATATAAAGTTAACGATTAGCGTTTCACCTGACCGTGTCACAACTGTTTGTTCCTTTTTCTCGAGCCCGACAAAAGACGCGATCAAAGTATGTGATCCAGGTGTTACCCGTTTGATCTGGTAATTTCCATTTTCATCGGTCAAAGCTACTTTATTGGTGCCTTTGATGGCTACACTTACCAGGTCGGCGGGTTTTCCGTCAACCGTTTTTACGGAGCCGGTAATAGTTGCTGTTTGTGCTAATAAGGTTAAGGAGGGTAGCAGGAACAGGATTAAGCAGTAGGTAATCTTTTTTATCATAGTTGGTGTATTTGATATGTCGCAAAAGTATCGTTTAAATTGTTTTTAAACAATATTATTTAAAATCATTCTAAACAAGAATTTATTCACGTCTTTTTTCGCGGGTATCGAGGACATGAACATCTGTTATACAGATATATAATGGCTGATATTTTTAATAAATGTGATGGTATTGAATGTTAGTTTGTAATTTAGAATTATGAAAAACTTACCAGTTACAAGCTACAAGGGTATTTCCCGTTTTATCCGGGTACAGATCGTTTTGTCATTGTTCCTTTTTTCAGCGATCAGTGCATCAGCTGTTTCATTAAAAAAAGCTTCTGACTCGGCAGTCATCGGGCGATGGGACATAACGATAGACAAGGCAGGTAAAAGTCTGCCCTCATGGTTGGAGGTGCAAAAATCGGGTACACATATCCTCATTGGTCGTTTTACCTACGCTTTTGGAAGCGCGCGACCTATTTCTGAAATTAAACCACATGATGGTAATTACAGTTTCTCTATTCCACCTCAATGGGAAGAAGGAAACAGAAATATGGACTTTGAATTTGAGCTTAAGGGAGAGGAATTAGTAGGCACCATGGTGTATACGGATGGAGTAACTTATCATTTTACTGGAGTAAGGGCACCGGCTCTGATAAGAGCCAAAGATCCTGTTTGGGGCACACCTGTTAAATTATTCAACGGAAAAGACACTAAAGGCTGGCATACCGATGGTAAAAACCAGTGGACCGTAGAGTCGGGCATATTGAGGAGCCTACACTCGGGCGCCAACCTGATCACTGATAAAACCTTTAATGATTTTAAATTGCATATTGAATTTCGTTACCAAAAAGGCAGCAACAGTGGGGTTTACCTGAGAGGCCGGTATGAAGTACAGGTTATGGATGTTAAAAGCGGCGAGCCGGAACCTATCAATAACCAGTTCAGTGCCATTTATGGTTTCCTGCCCCCGAACAAAATGATGGCGAAGGACGCGGGAGAATGGCAATCATATGATATTACACTGATCGGTAGATTGGTTACCATAGTAGCCAATGGCACCACGGTTATCAACAGACAGGTGATACCGGGAATTACAGGTGGAGCTATCAATAGTAAAGAAGGCGAACCAGGACCTATTTTGATCCAGGGCGACCATGGACCAATAGATTATAGGAATATAGTGATCACTCCTGCCAAATAACGCTGAAACCTATTTTAAATAAAGCAAAAATGCCTGAGCGAATCGCTCAGGCATTTTTGCTTTGAAGGGTTATCCGGATAGTAAATCCTTAGGCGAAGAGTGCTTAATTCTGTATCTGATTAAAGGCCTTAAAGTATGTTGCAGCGTATACCTTTCTGAACATGATATAAGTTACTGATACCATAATAAATGCGATAACGGCATCCATAGTACTTGCCAGTCCTAACACATTCAGCTTGGAAGCAAAGGCAAAAATGATATCGAAGAAAATACCTGCAAATACCCACTCTTTTAATCGGAGCAATTTACCTGGGATTAAAAGAACGATAATACCCAATACTTTGGCAATTCCCAATGTATAAATAAAGTGAGGCGGGTAACCCAGCTTCAAGGTGATGTCCCAAACGAGTTTGTTGGTGGTCAATTCACAAAACCCGCTTGTACCAAACCATAAAGAGGTTAATGCGATGCCTATCCAATAGATTGTTTTTGTTGTTTTTGGTGTCATGATTTCTTGTTTTTAATTCTTTTGTTGCTTCAAAAATGGGCCTTACTCTTCAGATCACAGAGCAGTTTTAAAGCGAACCGGACAAAATGCACGACGGAAAAGACATTTTTGATTATTAAATAGTATCAAGCTAAAAAGTAAAACCCCATACCATAGCTGGTACAGGGTTTTGTCTTTTGTAAAGATGGAGTAAGGGTTTTATTTAATAAGCCCCGTCAGGGTGATAACTGAGCGCGATGGAATAATTGTTCTTGAACCATCTATTTTACGAACTTTCAGCTCATTGCTATGCGACGTTAAGTACGAGTTAGTAAACTGAACTTTGGCATTGCCCGTATTAAACGCTGCAACTACATCATCGGCATTAGGGTTAACGATGACCATGACTATATTTTTCCCGTTTTTAAAGGCCGAAACAAGCAGCGGTTTACTTGCTGAGGATGAAACGTTGGCGTCAATTCTTACAGAGCCAGGTTTGATGAACCTGCTATAGTTACCCATAGCCCAAAGCATTTTGCTGGTGTAAAAATTACCGTCAGTTTTATTTTTATCTACGTAAATAAGGCCATCTTTATAATCATAAGCCGAAATGGCTGTCCACCATTGCCATGCCGAAGCATTAGCGACCGTAAGATCTATATGGATCACCGAGGCCAAATATAGCGCCGCATCAATACCCAGATCGCGTTTGCTACCATCCATTTCTCCTGCGTTATCACCCAGAATACAATACTCAGATTGCCAGTAATCAAGACCCTTTATAGCAGTTACGTTATCGGCCAGCGCCTTACGTGCATTGATTGCCGTTGGCATTGGCGACGTGGTAAAGTAACTATGCGCTACTATGCTTTTACTTACGCCAGGCAGACTGCCAATGTAATTTGCTGATCCGGGTTTAAAAAAATCATTGATTTGATTGCCCTTTCCCGGTTTATCACCAGCCGTAAATAAATAATTAATGCTTCCGGCTTCACCTACAAGAATTTTTGAACCGATCTTTTTAGCCTCAAAAGCTTTGCTGATGGATCTTATGATGCCGGCGATTTCCGTGTTGTTATAGGGGCATCCCTCCTGCCCGCCATCGCTCCAATCCCACTGAGGTTCATTTATTGGGCTTATATAGTCAAAATTAACTTTACTCACCTGTTCAACACCCTTTACAACTTTGGCCAGGTATGCAGCAAAGTCGTCATATTGATCGGCAGCGATATTTACTTTACCACCGCTGGCATAAGCCTTCTTATTGATGGTGAACTGCACCGGCGGACTATTAGTAAAACCCAAAAACTGCTTTACGCCACGTTTTTTTGCCGCTTTTAAAAACCAAACCTGCCCGGCCTGATTTTGCCAGTTATAGTCGCCATTGTTGTTTAAAAATGATTCGGCACGACGCCATTCATCTTTAATACCGCTTTGTTCTGCCTGTTGCGCGCTGCCTGCTCCAATATTAAACCGCCATAATGACAAACCGATGCCCTTGGGCGAACCATCAGCATAGGTATCACGGCTAAAAAGCAGATCGGCAATTTTGTTTCGCTTATCATCGGGCCAGTTGCCGACAAACTGGCACGACCACGCATCAGACGCACCAAAGTTGCTGATGGTTTGGTATGTTTTCGAAAAATCAATGCTGATTTTCGCTTCCTTATTTTGCCCATTGACCAAGGAAACATTAAATGCTAAAGCAATGCCTGTTAAAAGGATTTTTTTTGTTGTAGATAATATCATCATATTCAGATCAACAATAAAGCAGGACCTTCCGATCCTGCTTTATTATAATTTATTGTTGTACGATTTGCCATTGTTGGTTGTTGCCACCACCCCAGGGCCATTGAATAATGCCTGCTCCATTGGCGGTAGATGCACCATTAACATCAAGCGCCAGGCCACTGTTACGGTTGATGGCCTTATATATGCCATCGCTAGTGGCGGTAAGCTGCCATTGCTGGTTATTACCACCGTTCCATGGCCATTGTATAATACCCGCGCCATTGGCTGTTGAGGCACTATTAACATCAAGTGCCAGGCTGCTATTACGGTTAGTTATTTTATAATATCCGCCACCGTTATCGGTAATTTGCCATTGCTGGTTGTTACCCCCATTTTGCGGCCATTGTATGATGCCTGCACCATTGGCGGTTGAACCACCGTTAACATCAAGCGCCTGCCCGCTATTGAGGTTCAGGAACCTGTAATAAGCTCCGGTATAAAAACTATCAGTACCACCCGCACCAACACCCCATGCATACTTCAAACGGCTTAAACCCGACGCGTTTGTGGTGGATACTGTTAAGCTTGTACCGGTACCATTAATTTCCTGGATCCTGTAACTATCGCCTGTACGAATCCCCGGCCAGTAAACAGCTCCCATACCAAATGCACGCACCTGGTTGGTAAGCCCCTGCAAGTAGGCTATCTCCACATCGCCGCCAATAGCACCAGTATAGTTTTTACCACCCGTCATCGGTATACCAAACTCCGTTAATACCGCACGGCTGCTGTAGCTACCGATATTACCTTTCAACCTGTTTTCCCATTGCAAGGCGGTTGTGTTGGTACCGTTGCTAAAAAAAGTATAATCGTGAATAGATAACAAACAGCCCGAAAACCGGCTATCGGCACCTACACCGGTAATATCCTGTGAATAAGAGGTACCGCTGATAAGGATCCGGCCCTGAGGTACGGATGGATAATTGCTTAACCATTGCGCGCAGATGGTTGTCCAGTCGGTTAAGGAATAACCATGCGGTTCGTTAAAGATCTCGAAGTATACATGTGAATTACTGCCATACTTGGTAACAATAGTTTGCCACATGGACCAAAACTCTGTAGTGTTATCGATCTTACCATCTTCTGATGATTTGGCTTCCCAGTAGCCCAGTATCACGTTCATTCCTTTACTCAATGCTTTATCAACAACGCCGGTATAAGAGTTCCACCAGGTTTGTGATACGGTGGAATAATTTACAGGCAAGCGTACAGTATTGGCCCCTGTATTGGTTTGGATACCACTTAACACAGCATCAGCTTTTGTAGATACTGTGGCATAAGTATCTGACGATGTTAAACCGCTTAATACCAGTATCCCGTCGCTAAAATTGTCACCATCGGCGGCCCAGTTAACGCCTTTGAGTGCACTTGCCGGTGTAGCATTAACTTTGATAGTTTTTGTTTTTACATCGTCAGGGGATGATGATCCCTTGACCGCGACAATATCCTTTTTACATCCTGCCATCAAACAACACATCGCTAATAATAAAGTACTTAGGTTTTTCATAATTGGTATAGGTTAGTATGAGGTTAAAAAAAAGGGGATGAAAACCTGTTCCCTCCCCCCGTATAGTTACTATCAATAGCCGGTATTCTGTTGCAACTGGCCACTCAGAAGCCTGAATTTCTGTTAAAGGCACTGAGAGCACAAGGCATGCTATTAATTAGTAATGCCTGCTGTAAGGTTGTTTTGTGCGTTTATAGAATAAACAGCCCCATGACCATTAGCATTGTTGATGAATGTTGCACCACTTAAACTATAATTGTAGGTACCAGGACCGGTAGTGTAAATACCTACGGTATATTGGCCTGGAGTTATAGGACCATAGCTACCAGAGGTTCCGGGCGCTACAGTAATAGTATGGGTAGTAGGGCCGCTCAATTCTATTGTACAAGTATAGGACGTTGTATTATAGTAATTGACACCAATAGTGAATGGGCGGCCTGCAACATGTTTTTCAATTTTCATAGACTGAGAAATAAAAAACGATGAAACACAAAGAAATAGAACAAACATTTTAGTTTTCATAATTATATGGTTTTTAGGTTAATATTTGGTTTAAAAGAAGGCCCCGAAGGGCCTGCCTGATTGATATAATTATTAGGATATTTAATTTGTATAAAAAGGGTTTTGCTTTAACTGTCCGTTTGATGCCTGTATCTCGGCCAGCGGTATTGGCAACCAATAATGTTGTTGCAGAAAAGACCGGCCGGTTAGCGCTACCTTTTGTGCATAACTGTAGCCGGAAGGATTGGCAGCATTTACACTTACTGCAATACCATAAGCCGGAACATTCTCAGTTTGCTCAGCAATTTTCCATCTGCGCACATCGTAAAACCGGTGTTCTTCAAAAGCAAGCTCAATCCGTCTTTCATTTCTAATGGCGGCACGCATATCATCTTGAGATAACCCTGACAGTATTGGCATGTTTACAGATGCACGCTGCCTGATGGTATTAATGGCCTGGTAAACGCTCGCATCAGGCCCTGCTACTTCATTTTGGGCCTCCGCATAGTTAAGCAGAATTTCGGCATACCTGAAATAGATCCATGGCTGTGCGCCGGTTTGGTTTGAACCAGTAACCGGGTAATTATCATCCGCAAACTTTCTTAAATAATAACCGGTTTTACTCGCGTTTTGAGGGTTCGGTCCCTGGTTACTATCTTTGCCACCGGGCAAAAAGACATCGACAGTGCTGTTTCTGTATGGTGCACGATTATAAAGAATAGTTGCATAGAACCGTGGATCACGGTTGACGTATGGGTTTTGTGAATCGTAGCCCGACGCTGGATCAGTGATGGCTTTGCCATTACTCATTTGATAGGCATCCACTATATTTTGCAGCGGTACATTCCCGCCATAGCCACCATAACTGTTAGGTCCATTATCTGTCTCAATAGGGAGGTGGGCAGCGGTAACCGGATAAAATAATCTTTCAAATATAATTTCGTTATTATTTTCAGGCGTCACAAACAATTGTCTATAACCGCCCTGGAATAAACTGTATTTGCCAAGATCCATCACCGCTTTGGCAGCCGCGGCAGCTGCCTGCCAGGTTCCGGCGCTATACAAAGGGCTCGCGGCATATAGTAGCAATCTTGATTTTAATGCCAGCGCAGCTCCTTTTGTTGCCCTGCCTAAAGCCCATGTTGAGCCATTATCCACCGGAAGCTTTGAGGCAGCGTCATCCAATTGAGAACTGGCATAAGCAATAGACTCCGTGATAGAAGCGCGATTGAAAAGGCTTGGATCTTGCAGGTTATCAGTTAATTCAGTCACCTTATCGCCCATTAATACGATACCGCCATAGTTACGAATAAGATCCTGGTACCTGAACGCCCTGATAAATTCGAGCTCGCCAATTAGCCGGTTTTTATGCCCCGCGCTTAATGGTAAGCCATTGATTACGCTTAAAGCATAATTGCACTCACGGATACCACGGTAACTGCGCCCCCAAAGAGTCCCCGCATCGCCGAGATTGTTTGGGGCTAAATGCCCTTGCTGGATCACCCAGGTATTATCATCATTGTTGTATATAGATTCATCTGTTAATGAACTCCAGAATGCCCATTGAAACCCTCTGCCAAAACCCGTATTGTCATCTTCTTTATTCTGTAATTTAACACCGATATACCTGTTGATAACATAAGCTTCAAAAAGTGTGGTATCGGATAAAATTGTGGCGTTACTTATTTTATCGGTAGACGTTAATGACAGGAAATCCTTTTTACAGGACGTCATGAATATAACGCAAAGTGCCAGGCAGCCTGTTATATATTTTATACTTTTCATAATGCTGAATATTAAAATTTGATGTTTGCGCCCAGGTTAATTATCTTCTGTTGCGGGTAGAATTGGCCGCTACCATACTGGGCGCCACCGAATTGGCCACTGCCATTGGTTCCCTCAGGATCGTAATCCTTCACTTTGGTAAACGTTAACAGGTTGAAGCCACTTACAAAGACCCTAAGCCCCTTGATATGAAGCTTTGACAATGCTTGTGACGATAGCGAATAACCCAGCTGAACATTTTTCAGTCTCACAAATGAAGCATTGTTAAGCCAGAAGGTACTGTTATATAAACCACCGCTTACCGCGCTTGAAGCCCTGTCTGATACTCTTGGGTATGATCCGTTTGGATTGCTTGGGCTCGTGGCATTATCTGCCCATGAACTGTAAAAATTACCAATAACTCCAGATTCAGGCAATACATACTGGCTTACCTCAGCCTGACCGGCAAATAAAACCGACAAGTCGAAATTTTTGTAACCGGCATTAAGGCTTAAACCATAAGTTATTTGCGGGATATTGCCATATTTTGACCGTTGCTGATCGGCTGCTGTTATTTGTCCGTCTTTGTTAACATCGGCATAGATAAGGTCACCAACCTGCGCACCGGAAACATGTGGCGTATTATCCAATTGTGCCTGGTTCCGGAAAATACCGATAGATTGATATAATAAATAGGTATTTAAAGGCCCACCTGTTTGACGCTGGTAGGATAAATCAGCGGGAACAGCCTCGTCAATATAAATGATTTTACTTTTGGCATAGGTAAAGTTGCCTGATACGCCCCAGGAGAATGTACCGGGATGGTTATAACCCAATGTTGTTTCGAAACCGGCGCTGTTAACCTTGCCAATATTTTCTGCAGGCACTAAGGGTTTATTAGGATCCAATGGATTCACTATCCCGGAAGTGCCGGGAATAGAAGTACGATATGCCAGGATGTTTGACCGCACCTGGCGAAAATAGATGGCTTCAAATGTGAAATTTTTCAAGAATACCGCGTTAATACCAATATCCGTCTTTTTAGCCGTTTCCCAGGTAATATTGGGGTTGGCAAGCTTGACTTGATCGATGCCTGCTTGGGGCGTAGCACCTGAACCATTATCCAGTACTACAGAATTATTAAAAGTATAATTATTTATATATTGATAAGGAGCGATATTATCATCTCCCAATACACCATATGAAGCCCTGATCTTCAGGTCGTCAATAAATTTAACTTTATCTTGAAACCAACTCTCTTTGGATATGCGGTAACCTGCGGATATGGATGGAAAATATCCCCACTGGTGGCCGGAAGCAAAAAGAGATGAACCATCAGCACGAAACTGGGCCTCTAATAAATACTTTTCATCATAATTATAAGCCAACCTGCTGATCACACTACGGCGGTTATAATTGTAGTTGCCATTGTTATCACTGCTGCTGCCACCATTGGTAGCATCACTGGGTGCACTGCCGCCCTGTGAAAGCTCTGGCGTAGTAACTGTTGGAAAATTATTCCGTTGAGCCCAGAAGTAATTATAAGTATTCTGGCTTTGTTCGTACGCTACGAAGGCATTGATATTGTGTTTACCAAATTGCCTTACAAAGTTTAGTTTAATATTGGACGTAATAAGCGATTGATTAAGCTGCGACTCGTTCAAATAAGCAAGCTTGTTTGAGCCACCCTGAATGCTTGGCGTGTAAAGGTTGGTAGTACTGCTATAAGTATAAACAGTGTAAGGTGTATAAAATGTTTTGTTAAACACACCTGTTTTATCTGCCGAAAAGAAACCGTCAAGCGAAAGGCCGCTTATGCCCGGGATATCATAACTCGCCCGGAGTATACCGTTAAAAGTTTGCGTAGGATTATTGGAGGTACCACCAATACTTGTTGGGGTGAGCGCTGGATTGGTATTATCGAATCCGGAAGTAGGCAGGCCATTCGGATAAAAAGCGGCCGTGGTTGGGTATCCCCTGTAAATACCCCGAAAATTATCGGAGGCTGAAGTAGTCGGAAATTTCCTATCTTCTTCCCTGCCCTGTAACGATAGCCCTATTTTAAATCCTTTGGCAACAATAGCATCAATATTCGCCCTGAAGTTATATTGATTGTATTTTGCGGCGCCATTTTTATAAAGACCATCCTGTGAGGTGATACCAACCGAAGTGTAATATTTAACATCCTCAGTACCACCGGCAACCGTTACGTTCTGTTGATTCTGCAATGCATAATTCTTTAAGGTTATTTTTTCCCAGTTCGTATTTGGATAATTAAGCGGGTCAGAGCCGTCCCTGTATTTCGTTATCTGATCATTGCTGTAAACCTGGTTAAAGCCGCCCGCTGGATTATCATAATAGCTGATATCATTCATGATCTGCGCATAGGTTGGCGCATCAGCCAGTTTAGGTAAACGTGTTGGTGAGCTAAACCCTTCATTAAAATTATAAGAAACGGCAGCCTTACCTGTTTTACCATGTTTGGTAGTTATTAAAATAACACCGTTTGCCGCGCGATTTCCATAAACAGCAGCCGATGCATCTTTTAATACCGAAACACTTTCGATATCGTTAGGATCAAGGCGTTCCAGGCCGCCGATCTGGCCGGGGATACCGTCAACTACAACCAGCACGGAATTGCTGCCAGTTGTTGCCAGGCCCCTGATCGAAATATTTGAACCATCATAACCAGGTTCACCAGATCCGTTGTTGGCAATAACACCAGACACTCGACCTGCGAATGAACTTGAAACGTTAGGCTGAGGGCTTTTAGCTAAATCTCCGCCCTTCACTACGGAGATAGAACCAGTGAGGGTAGCTTTTTTCTGCGTACCATAACCTACAACCACGACCTCATTCAATGACTTTGAATCGGCCTGTAATTGTACATTGATGGTAGTTTGCCCCTTTAAGGGAACTTCCTGCGTAGCAAAACCAATGTAAGTGAACACCAATGTTCCTGACGAAGCATCGGGAACATTAAACGAAAATTTACCATTTACATCAGTAACAACTCCCGTTGACGTTCCTTTTAATGTAACACTTACGCCGGGTAGTGTTTCGCCTTTTTCGTCGGTAACTTTACCGCTTATTTTTACATCCTGCGCGCCAAGCACTTTACTACCATTGGCAAAAGCGACCGATGGCATCTGGCAGGTGATAAAGCAGGCAATTGCCATACTTGCTATCAACAGGAAAAAACGGGGTGATCTTTTCCGATGAGGAGAATCCTTTACATGTAAATTTAATTCCATATATTTTTTTAGTTGGGGTTTAATTGGTTTAAACCTTAGTCCGTAAAAAGCACAGCTATGGGCAAACGGTTAGGGCAGGTTAATTGCCTTCCGTGTTACCTCGTGTCAGATCAGTGCCGGATACAGAAGTTTGGTTTAAACCATGGTTATTGGTGAGACTAAAATGAGGCTAAATTACAGGATCAAGTGAGGGGTAAATTCGGATTTAAAACGGGATAAAATCATCAAAAAATGCCATTACAGCACTTTTTAGGCCTTTTTGCTTAGGGGGTAAAATAATATCATCAATTATCCTTAGTAAAATTTTCAAAATAGGCTGGGCAAAAGCCCCCACCCAAACCCTGCCCTCCCGATAGCTATCGGGAGGGCAGACTGTTTCATTAAAAAGTGGGTTTACATGGTTTACACTTTTCATGGTCAACATCTATCTAATTACTTGATAATCAATTAATTATTTTTTATTTTACCATAAAAAACGGTTTACAGTGTAAACCATGATTTTAACTAAGCCCCATATCATTTCGACGAATAGCGCGGGCAATGTCTTTCTCTCGAGCGTCATTGCGAGGTACGAAGACAACCGACCAAAGGGAGCTCATTAATTCCGGTTAAAATAAACAAAGCATTAATAATCTCTACGATAGCAGGTCAGCTATTCATGTTTGCTCTGTACAGTTTAGAGATTGCTTCGTACCTCGCAATGACGTGTTTTGAAGTTAGGTCCTTTCAGGGTCTCCTGGAAGGGACCCTGAGGGGACAGGAAAAGTCTGTCCCCCCGTCGAAGGGGCGTGCGCAGAGGCCTGCACACCATGCTTCGACGGGCTCAGCATGACACCCGTTTTAAGTCAGGGGGTAATGGTCAATTATCCTTTAACCATATCACGACTCACATTATAATTATTGTGAAAAGGCTTGCGGTATTTTTTCACGTAGTCTGAAGGGTTTATGCCGAAAAGCTTATTGAACTGCTCCCTGAAGTATTTAAGATCGTTTATACCAACCATGGAGGCGGTTTCGTATATGGTACTATCCGTAGATAACAGGATCTCAGCCGCTTTTCTTAACCTGATAAAACGGATAAAACCATTGGCCGATTGACCAGAAATAGATTTGATACGCTTATATAAATTAGAATGACTCATGCCAATTTCTGAAGCCAGGGTCTTTATACTAAACTCAGGATCGGTTAAATGCTGCTCCACAATTTTGAGACATTTCTCTAAAAACTCCTTGTACTCCTGAGATATTTTTAAATCATTCGATTTGTTAAGGGTGATCTCATTATAAAAATACTTTTGCAGATTGTTCCTGCTTTTCAGGATGCCATTAACACGGGCTATCAGTATTTCTTTTTCAAAAGGCTTGCTGATATAATCGTCGGCTCCACCTTCGATGCCTTTGAGTTTAATCTCTGGCGATGAACTGGCTGTTAGTAATATTACCGGGATATGGTTCAAAAGCGGATCTTCTTTAATACGGCTGCACAGCTCAATACCGCTCAGGCCCTGCATCATCACATCGCTTATCACAATATCGGGTACCAGGTGGTAAACCAATTCAAGCCCATCGGTACCGTTATCGGCCTCAAAAATCTCAAACTCGCCGGTGAATATCCGTTTAAGGTAAACGCGGATCTGCTCGTTATCATCTATAAGCAGCATTGTTTTGGTATCCGAGCTCAAAGCTTCCGTACTTTTAGCTGTTGTGGAACTTTCGGTCTCATCCGTATCCAATTCCCCTTTATTCTCTATCAATTCGTCTAAAAATATCGAGGTTTCAGCAACATCCTCAAAAACAAACTGCTGGCCAAAATGCTCCCGTCCTTTGAGTAATAAAACGTTGAACAAAGTGCCTTGCCCTTGCTTACTTGTGTAGCTGATACTACCTTTATGGCTTTCAATAAATGCCTTAACCAGGTAAAGCCCAATACCAAAGCCTCCGGCTAAAGGCATTGTATTTTGCAATTGGTAAAACTTGTTGAACAATTGATCGCCAATTCCTTCGGCTATACCGCAGCCGCTATCTTTTATTTCGATACTAACTTTATCATCATTATCAGTTATCGTGCAGCTTACCAGCCCATGCTCCGGTGTGAATTTTAACGCGTTTGATATCAGGTTAAATAAGGCTATCTCCATTTTTTCCCTGTCGGCAAATATTTCAATAGCTTCTTTTTCACTCGAAAAATCAAACTGTATATGTTTGGTACGAGCCTGGTGATTAAAGCATAAGAACACCTCACGGCAAAGAACCACTATATTCAATTTTACTATTTTAAGTTTATCCGTATCACTTTCAGCTTTCCTAAAAAGTAGTAGCTGATCAACCAAACTCAACAAGCGGCGCGCGTTACGATAAATAATATGCAAATTACCAGGATCACTCTCCTGCCCGCCTTTGCCAAACAGCATATCCTTAACCGGGTTAATGATCAGCGTTAGCGGTGTACGAAACTCATGAGAAATATTAGTAAAAAAAGAAAGTTTACGCTCATTCAGCTCCTTATCCTTTTCTGCGGATAGCTGGGCAACTTTTATTTCGTATTTAAGTTTAGTTTGGTTGGCTTTGTACAATAAATAGTAATAAATAGCCAGTCCGGTTACAGCGATATAGATCAAATAAGCCCACCATGTTTTATACCAGGGCGGCATGATCTTTATTTGAATGGTAGCATAATTTTCAAACCATAAACCATCCTGGTTAGAGGCTTTTACCTTAAATGTATAATCGCCGGGTTCAAGATAACGGTAGGTTGCCAGTCTTTGATTACCCACATAGTTCCATGATTTATCAAGACCTTCCAGTTTATAGGCAAAACTGCCCTTTTGTGGATAGGTATAATTTAATGAAGCATACTGGATAGAAAACACAGACTGATCGGGTTGCAGCGTAATTTGCCGGGTTTCACTGATCGCTTCGGGTAATACGGCCCGGTTCCCGTCAAGAGCACCGACTTCAACCTGCTTACCGAAAATTTGCAGCCCTGTGATGATAACCTTTGGCTGGTAATTGCTTTGAATTACTTTTTCAGGATCAAAAAAGTTGAGGCCTTCTGTCCCTCCAAAATACATCAATCCGTTATCTGAATCAAACAAAACAGATCCGGCATTAAATTGCCCCGCCTGCAAACCATCCGACTGATCATAGTTTAATATTTTATCAGTAAGGATATTAATGTTTGATAGGCCCTTGTTGGTACTTAACCATAAAGACCCATTGCCCGATGCTTTTATGGCTGATACCGTATTGTTAGCTAAACCATTGGTTTCATTAAATTTCTTAAAAAGCCGCTTTTTTAAATCGTAAGAGATCAGACCATCTCCTTCAGTCCCCAACCATAAGCGATGTTGCTTATCGGGATAAATTGAAAAAATTACCTGGCTAGGTAAATTATTCTTTTCGTCGGCTGGTTTAAAATATCTGTTGAATTTATTTTGTTTAAAGTCATAAAAATCAAGCCCACCTCCGTAAGTACCTATCCACAGGTTTCCATTTTCATCTTCGGCAATAGAGCGTACATCATTAGAAGTGAGGCCGCTATTGACCGGGGTGTAATTTGTAAATGTTTTTGCAGCAGCATTAAATAAACTCAAGCCCCCGCCGTTTGTCCCAACCCATAAATTTTGATGGCTATCCTGAAAAATCACCCTTACATCATTTGCTCCTAAGCTTTTAGCATCTGTTGGATTATTGGCGTAATTGACAAATGAATCTGTTTTTTTATCATAAAGAAAAAGCCCCTTGGCGTAGGTACCAAACCATACATTGCCATTTTTATCACTATAACCATACAAAACAGCATTATCCTTAATGCTTCCGGGCTTCCCATCGGCTTTATATTGCTTCACCAGGTTGCCGTTATGACTGGTTTTAAATATACCCTCACCGTCGGTACCCAACCATAAAAACCCGTCCCGGTCCTGGCACATCCCATAAAACCTCACCAAACTTTCTCCGCTGGGCTCAATCCGTTTCCTGGTGATCTTGGAAAACTTTTCCTTGATGCTGCTGATCATATAAATACCATCGCCATAGGTGCCTACCCAAATATTCTTGTCTTTATCTATAAAAAGAGCTTGAACGGAGCGTTGCGTAAGGTAATAGCCATCGTCGCCGGTTACCGGTTGCAATACAAAGCTTTCTGTATTGTAATCAGGGCTGGCTCCCAGGTTAATTTTATATAATCCGCCATCCTGCAAACCAACAAGTAGTTGTTTGTTGCTATCCTCAATAACCGAAATATATCTTTTACTTTTAATACCAGGCTGGCTGGTTTGCAACAAGGTAAATTTATTTGATTGCCGGTGATAGTACAGAAGCCCGTTTCCGGTTGCTATCCAAATGTTGTGGAAATGATCTTCAAAAATATCATTGATCCGTGCTGCCGGAAGATTTTTCACCTCGGGGATCAGGTTCTTTTGGTTAGTTATTATACCTCTTTTATGATCAAATACGTTGATACCTGTTTCTTGTGTGCCAACCCATAGCAGGCCCTTTGAATCCTCAAACAAACTTATAACCCGGTTACTTGATAGTTGGGGTAAATTGGTCTGCGTATAATTAGTAAACTTTGCCGACTTAATATCAAAATAGGAGAAACCTAAACCATAAGAGGTTATCCATAAATTACCATCGCGGCTTTGTATAATATTCCCGACATCATTTTTAACTGCACGGTTGGGGGATAATTTATAGTGGATGAATTTCTCTGTATGCGTATCCAGTTTACTGAGCCCATTGCGGGATGACACCCAAATGTTTCCGTGTACATCGCAAAAAGTCTTCTGAACATAATTACTGGCCAGGCTTGCAGCATCGCCCTGCCTGGATTTAAAAACCTTAAAGTTTGTTCCATCAAAACGATTCAGTCCATCATTTGTGGCAAACCACATAAAGCCTTTATCATCCTGGGTGATGCTGTTTACAATACCAAAAGAAAGACCATTTTTTAAAGAGTAGTTCAGTATTTTATTCTTTATCGGAGATTGGGCATAGCCCGAAGAAACGATCAACAAAAGAAAAAAATAAAGGGGGTATCTTTTTTTCATTAAAATAATTTCAGGTTGTCAATTACACGATAATTGGGGATTAAAATTACTTATTAATTGTTAAAACTACAATAATTATCACCTCTATTTGTACTTATTTTTTTTTCAAACACTTGTATAAATTACACCTCCCTCCTTTGTCATCATCAGTTTTTTGACATCGAAAAAGCTTGCTAAAACATTTTATTTTACCATGCTGAACACTATTGGGCCAGCAAATTCCCGAATCACCACGCCCTGTCATTAGTGAAGATTAGGAGCTTTTCTACTTCAAAAACTCAAAGAGAATTTTACCGATAGACCAGTTCATGACGGTTAAAATCCATGAGCAGCATTTATTCATCGATAAGATGAATGCGTAAGTATCGGAATCTGATATACGGTCTGTATGCTGATACGAGGTTGTTGGTAGCACTGGTAGGACGATACCCAACAAAGTATGAGCATTATTTCCCGACAATTTTCTTTCGGTGTACAATTCCCCAATCTGTTAGATTACTGATGATGGTTTGTAGCGTATTGCCGTGTTCTGTAAGTTCATATCGAACCGTTATAGGTTGCGTATCTAAAACGGTTCGTTTTACCAATTGGTTTATCTCTAATTCCTTTAATTCTTTGCTTAACATTCTGTTGGAAATTCCTTCTATATCATTCAAAATATCGGAAAACCGCCTTGTACCGTAACAGCAAATAGACGTAATAATAGAAATCTTCCATTTCCCATTCAGCACGTCCATTGAATCTTGAACGGCTCTCATTCTTTTCTTTTGTTCCTGTTGGAACTCTTCTATTTTACACCCCATAATGTTACTTAGTTACATCGATGTTACTGTTATTTTTCATCACAAAGTTACCAAAAGTAACTTATCAATTCTACCTTCGTTGCTCAAATATTAAATAATAGAGATAATGAGTAAACTAAAAAACAAGGTTGCGGTGATTACTGGCGGCAATAGTGGTATCGGGTTTGGTATTGCTGAAGCATTTAAAAACGAAAGCGCAGTTGGTGCAATCGCCGGAAGAAATGAGACTGCGTTGAACAGCGCTGTTGAAACCCTGGGTGGTAATTTTATTGGTGTAAAAGGAGATGTAACAAATCTTGATGACCTGGAGAACCTGTATAGGACTACGGCTGATAAGTTTGGGAAGATAGACGCACTGGTAGTAAATGCAGGTGGCGTTGTGGACGGGATTCCCTTGATGACGATAACCGATGTAACGGAAGAAGGTTACGACCGCTATATGGACCTGAATTTAAAAAGCGCCTATTTCACCGTAAAAAAAGCGCTTCCTTATTTAAATGACGGCGCTTCCATTATACTAATCGCGTCGAACGCCGCACATCGGGCTGCACCCGGAGCGACGATATATGCCGCTGCAAAAGCGGCCGTTATTTCATTGGCCAGAGGCTTATCGCTCGATTTATTGTCAAGGAGAATAAGGGTGAATACAATTTCGCCTGGCTCAATTGATACGCCGGTTTTTGGAAAGATGGTACCGCAGGATCTAGTGGATCAGGTGAAGCAAGTCTGGATAGATCTTACGCCGCTTGGCAGGCAAGGGACTCCGGCTGAGATCGGAAAAACGGCTGTATTTTTAGCCTCCGACGATTCAACATTCATCGTAGGCGCCGATATCTTAGCGGATGGCGGTATGGCCAATACCTTCTTAGTGAAATAAATTCAAATAGAAACAATGAGTAGATTAGAATCTATATGTTGGCTGTGAGTTTAATTACCGTCAGAATTAATAACACCGCGTCGAGCTGGTATTTAACCACTTGTTTGCCAAAATCAAGCACGGTATAAGAGTTTACTGCCGTCAGCGAAACATTAATGACCTCAAACTGCAGTTCCGGGTAAGTATGCATTAGCCGGTACTGCAGCCAGCGGTGAAACGAACCATTATACAGATAAGGATAACCGGCCGTAGTCGATTCGCCCAAAACAAAAATCCTGAAAGTGTTTTTAGCTTTTACAACTTTAAAAGGCTCAATACTGCCTTTGGTAGCATTAGCCGTATCTGTAAAATAACGTTCAGATGCATATTTATCGATCACCCAATAATCGGGGTTATCCGGGTAGCGGATAAACAGGTCGGTATCATGCCCGTAATTAAGCAGACGTAAAAAAAGCCCGGCTAAAACTAAAATAACCGGTGGCAGCAAAAAGCAACAGCCCTAAACCATTTTAATTTTTTGCCGGATAGCTTCCCGTTCTTCATCAATTTATTTGCTAGTTCTTGTTTCGGGGAACCAAACCGTCATTTCGCCCTTGCCCCTATTGGCCCATGAGTAATACGGGATGGCGGTAAGTTCTACCTTTTTAGCGGCCGCGCCATTAACGCCCTCACTCAATACCTCTCCTTTTAAAACTGTTACACCGTTTAATAAGCCTACTTCCGCTACCGGTTTAAAAGTGGTATTAGCAGGAATCACGATAGTACTTATACTTACTTTATTATCAGGCCACTCAGCACAATACATAATTGGGCCACGTTGTAAGGCTATTTTGCCATGATCATCGGCCAGCGCCTCATTGGCAACCACCTTTTTTACCTGCATAGGCAAATCCATTTGAATATTATCGCCTTTTTTCCATTGCCTGTTTATTATAGCATAACCATTTTCGATTGTATAGTTTAATGGCCTGCCGTTTAGTTTTATGCCAATGTGGGTGGCGGCTTTATTCTGAAACGAATACAAACCTGAGGGAATCGCCTCGGCCCTTGCCCAGCCAGGTAACCTTACACGCAGGGCAAAAGTAGCAGGCGCTTCCGGCGATACATCAAATGCAAGCGTGCCGTCCCATGGGTAATTGTTACGTTGTACGAAGGTTACCTTTTTACCCTCGACCTCAAGCGCGGCAGTGCCCGCTATAAACAGGTTAACAAAAACGTCTTTATCTTTTTGGGCATAAATATAACCCGATAGCGATGGCAGGAAACGCGCCATATTAGTTGGGCAGCAGGAACATTCAAACCAGCCCGAACGGCCGGCCTCTAAAGCCGGGTGCGTAAAACCGTTGGTTACCTGCATGGCATTGGTGTAAAAAAACGATTGCCCATCCAGGCCAACGCCAGATATGAGGCCGTTATATAATACCTTCTCCAGTACATCAATATATTTAGCCTCGCCATGCAGCAGGAACATTCGCTGGTTCCAGTATACATCGCCAATGGCGGCACAGGTTTCGTTGTAGGCCGTGGCGTTGGGCAGTTCGTAGTCTGCCCCAAAACGCTCACCGCCCGGTACGGCCCCAATTCCGCCCTGAACATAAATTTTCTTGCTCACCATGTTGTTCCAGATCTTATCAATGGCGGTAATGTATTCTTTATCGCCTGTTAAGGCTGCTACATCGGCCATGCCCGAGTACAGATACATAGCCCGTACAGCGTGACCTTCGGCATCGTTCTGGTCAATAACCGGTAGGTTATCCTGCCAATACATTCCGTTTTTCCATTCATCGGTGCTGGTTTTATCATAAGCGCGATGACCGCGTTCGTCAATAAAAAACTTTGCCAAATCCAGGTAGTCCTTTTTTCCGGTGATGCGGTACAGTCGCACCAGGCCCATTTCTACAATTTCGTGCCCCGGCGCAACATGTCTTTTACCCGGCCCGAAGGTTTTAACCAACAGATCGGCATTGTGCAAAGCAATATCTAAAAAATTACGCTTATTGGTAGCCAGGTAATGCGCGCTAGCGGCCTCAAACATATGGCCGGAGTTATATAGCTCATGGCTCAATTCGTTCTCTTTAACCCAACGCTCCGGGCCCGACCATGGGTGAGGGTGCAACGGATCAATTGTCCGAGCGGTATATAAATAGCCATCTGGCTCCTGGGCTTTACCCACTATGGTGATCAGCGAATCGACATAAGCGTCCAGCCTTGCATCGGGATGAACGGCCATGGAATAAGATGCGCCTTCAATAGTTTTATAAATATCGGTATCGTCAAAAGGGAACTTGGTACAAAACTTACCGCTCCTGGCAGCCGCCATTTCAAAGTTTTTTACCCGGCCTGTATTTTCGCAACGGGCAAATGATGCCGGTATGGTTACAGTGCGGTTGGTTTCAATTCGCGGCGACCAAAAATGATCATTGAGCTTTACATTGGTAAATGATACCGGTTTAATAGGATAATCTTTGTTTTGCGCGGATGTCACGCCACAATAAAACGATAAAACAATTAGTATTCTCTTCATCTTCTCTATATTAAAACAGCACAGGGCATAAAAATGCCCTGTGCTGTCAATTTATTAATAACCGGTATTTTGTTTAAGGTTGGTATTTTTAACAACTTCCTGCCTTGGTAATGGCAGCAAGGCACGGTAATCGCCGTTTGGCGAGTGCGACAGCCATGATTTTTTGGTATAAACCCCAAAACGGATCAAATCCTGCCTGCGGCGACCTTCGGTATTAAACTCCCAGGCCAGTTCATCTAAAAATCTTCCGTATTGAATATCAGTGCCACCTTCGTGGGTGGTGTTCAGGTGGTTTCTCAATCCGTAATCATAGGTGCTGCCTTTTTGTAAATCGGCACCGGTTACTGTAGCTTTTGCAGGGTTAGCTGTAAAATTACGCTGCCTTACCTGGGTAACTAACAGGGCCGCGCCGTTGGCATCGCCAGAACGGAGCATACTTTCTGCCTTCATCATCAGCACATCGGCATAACGAAACAGCGGAAAGTCATTGCTTAAGCCCAGCAAAGCACCTTGCTTGTACTCAAACTTACCAAGTCTGAAACCATGCACCTCTTCGGTTGAATCAATACCCGGCACCACGTTAATATAGTTTAGCGGCTTGCCGGTATAAGCCCCCAATGAGCCATTGATAGGCACACCGGCAAGGGTGTATTGCTGCCCCTGTATCCAATTGCTTTTTAACCTGCTATCATCCGGATCAAACGTGTTGATAAATTGCGGTATAGCACAAATACCGCCCCATGGCGAGTATTGGAAATTATAGGTGGCCTGGTTTTCGGGCTCAAGGCTTTCCATGTGTAAAGCAAAAGCGTTGGCACCATCGGCAGTAAACTTTTCATCAAAAGGGATAGCAAAGATGATCTCTTTCGAGTTTTGATTTTCGGTAGCAAAAACCGAGCTCTGGCTTGCTTCCAAACCAAAACCAACACCAGCGTTGATAATGGCATCGCACTCGGTGATACATTTATCCCACGCAACAGTACCGGTATAAACGCCTGCATTCAGGTATATTTTAGCCAACAATGCGTGCGCGGCCCATTGGTTAAACTTACCATAGGTTGTCTGATCATTGGCCTTGCTTAACAGCGGTAAATTGGTGGTAATTTCTGATACCATAAAATTATAAACCTCCTGCCTGCTGCTCTGGGTGGGTAAATATCCTGCAGGTAAATCAAACTTGGTGATGATGGGTACGCTGCCAAAAAAATCGCAAAGCGGGTAATAGAACGATGCACGCAAAACCTTCAGTTCGGCAAGGGCAGCGTCTTTACCTGTTGTGATGGGGATAAGACCATTCTCTATCTGGTAAATCACCCGATTACAGGTTGTGATACCGGCATAAGCGTTGTTCCAGATCTGGTAGCAGTTATCCTCATCAGATGTCCATTTATGTTCATGAACCCGGCGATAAATACCACCATCTACCCAACCATTAGGTCGTTCGGGAATTACCAGCTCATCGGCCGAGATCTCGTTTGTTCTGAAAATAGAGTTGGCGCTGCGCCCCAGCTCCAGCGGGCGCCAATAGGTATACCCTGCCCCAAGTAACGAGGCTATATCTTCTGTTCCTGGTGTAAAATTGCTGGCCACAATGGTGGAGTAATCCTTATCTTTTAATTTGGTGCAGGAAAATGTAATAGCAACAGCAGTTAAAACTGCCGCGCTGCTTAATATATAATGTATCTTTTTCATGATGTTAATGATTAAAAGTTTGCGCTTAAGCCCAATGTAAATGTCCTGGTGGTTGGATACTTGTCACGGTTATCATTACCGGGATCCAATCCGCTGCGGCTCACTTCCGGGTCAATTCCCTTGTAGCCGGTTATTACAAATGTGTTAAGCGTAGATACATAAATACGTGGTGCGTGGATATACTTTGATTTTAAACTATTGAAAGTATACCCCAGGTTGATGTTGTCAATTTTCCAGAAATCGCCATTTTCAATATAATAACTATTAAACTCAAGCGGCATAGTTTTATTAAGCACAGCGGTACCAAACACCTTATCATTGGCCGATTTTAACCGGTTATAATATTGGATAGAGGTGTTTTCATAATACATGCGCTGAAAGTTGAGGATCTGGTAGCCAAAAGCACCGCGCATGGTTACGCTAAAATCCCAATCTTTATAGCGGATGTTGTTGTTCCAGCCGGCATAATATTTAGGTAAACCGTTACCTAATACCCTTTTATCTTCAAACGAATGGGTAAAATCTTTATAAGCTACTGACTTACCATCTTTATCCTCGTAGATCCATTGTCCATCTGTTGATACACCGGTAACTTTAAAGCCATAAAAATCGCCTATGTTTTTACCAACAGTAACAATATTGGTAAAGGTTTGAATAGGCTCGCCGGTACCACCTGTTGTAAAGTAGTTGCTGGTTGTTTTATAGGTTTCGTTTGATAAGCTGATAAGCTTATTGGTATTGGTTGAAAAATTGAAGCTGGTTGTCCATTGAAAATCAGCATTACGTATTGGGGTGATGTTTAATAAAACCTCAATACCTTTATTTTGCATGGTACCGACGTTTGCCCTCGTGGATGGATATAAATTTGGTGGACTTGGCACAGCGTAATCATATAACAAACCTTCTATCTTACGGTTATAAAGATCAACAGAGCCAGTGATCATCCCTTTAAGCATGCTATAATCCAAGCCCAAATCGGTTTCATGTTTTTCTTCCCAACGCAGGTTTGGGTTTGGGTTTTGTGACGGGCCAAGCGTTTGTACCCATTGCCCATTGGATAACACGTAGTTGCCATAGCCCAACAAACCCACGCCCAAAAAGCCTTGTGCCGGCTGGTTACCGGTAACACCATAACCTGCACGCAATTTCAAATCATCAAAAATTTGCTGCCCCTGCATAAACGATTCTTTGGTGATCCGCCAGCCTACCTGCACGGCAGGGAAGGTACCCCAAGGTTCTTTTGCGCCATAAAGCTGGCTGGCCGCCTCGCGGCGTACACTAGCCAGCAAAAGGTACCTATCTTTATAGTTATAGGTAGCACGGCCAAAAAAGCTGATGAGGTTAGTTTCTGATCTTGTGCTGCTTTCAACACCCAGGCCATTGGCGGCAGCACGGCCTAAACCAATGTTGTTATAGCTGAATATATCGGTAGGAAAATCATGGTTTTGCTCAAAAAACGAAAACGTATCATTATCCTGGTAGCTATAGCCACCTAAAACCGAAAAATTATGATCGCCAATTGTTTTTTTGTATTCGGCAGTTAACTCTAACAAACGATCTATCGACTGTAAAGAACCTACAGCAGCGTAGCCATTGAGGTGATCGCGGATGTTGGAGATATTCTCTTTATTTTCTGAATAACCGGCAGTTTGGTTAAAACGCGTATATGAACCCAATGCCGATAATTTAAGGCCATCAATGGGCGTAAGGGTAATAGTTGAGTTATATTTTGATGTGGTGTTTGATGTTCTGCCATCGCTGTTATAGATCATCGATACCGGGTTTTGGTAATTGAAAATGCTTGGTTGCTCAAAATAAGTACCATCGGCATTTTTGATAGGCGCGGTTGGGTTTTGCAGTATAGCCTGGCGATAGGTATAGCCATTAAAAGTACCACCGTCCTGGGTTTGGGTAAAAGCGTTATCCTGTTGCAGCAATCCAAAGTTGATCTTCAGTTTATCATTAAACATATAATGATTGATATCAACCCGACCCGAGAAAGTACGGTTATCTGATTTCAGGAAAATACCGTTTAATAATCGGTAATTAACCGATGCCAAATAATTGGTTTTGCTGTTGCCGCCCCTTAAAGTAAGCGTATGTACGGTAGTTACCGGCAGGTTGTTTGATATCGCTTTAAGCCAATCTGTCGAACTGCCTAAATCATATGATTTATCCCTGGTACCTGCCGCAATCTGGGCACGGTAATCGGCCGCGGTGAACAGTTTAGGCTGGCGGGCAAGGGTTTGGGTACTTACGTAACCGCTATAATCAACCGCGTTGGTAAAGTTGCTGCTGGCGCGTTTGGTGGTGATAATGATAACGCCATTGGTACCACGCACACCGTAAATAGCTGCTGCCGATCCATCCTTCAGCACATCAATGGTTTCAATATCTTCTGGTACAACCGTTTTTAAACTTCCGGGTACGCCATCAACCAATACCAAAGGATCAGAGTTGGCGCCCAATAATGTAGTGTTACCCCTTAACAGGATCACCGAGCCTGATGTAGGATCGCCGCTTGGGGCAGATACCGAAAGACCGGCCACCTTACCCTGTAATAACTGGCCGGCATCTAACACCGGGCCTTTTACAAAATTTTCGGCCTTTACAGTAGCCACAGAACTGGTAACATCCCCTTTACGCTGGCTGCCGTAACCAATAACAATGACCTCATTAAGCGAGCTTGGTGATGCCACAAGGCGTACATTGATTACACTACGGCCACCGGCCGGTATCTCCTGCGAGCTAAAGCCAATAAAAGAAAATGTAAGGATAGCTTTTTCGGTTTCGGCATCCGGAATATTCAGGGTGTATTTACCGGCTGCATCGGTTTGGGTACCCATAGTGGTTCCTTTTATACTTACGGTAACGCCAGGTAAAGGCTGGTCATGATCATCAGTTACTTTACCCGCCATGGTTTTGGTAACCACCAATGATGCATCTTCGGGCTCATCGGCATTTACCACATCAGGTTGTTTTGCTAAGCCTATTGCTTTGGCCAAAACGATCTGATCGCCAATAACATCATACGTAATACCCCTGGGCGTTAACAGCTTACTAAGCACGATGCCCAACTTTTCATGTTTGGCATCTATAGAAAGGCCAAGCTCATTTTCTACAAGGTTTTTACGGTATACAAACTTTAGGCTGGTTACTTTTTCCAGCTGTTGTATAGCGTTGGTAAGGCTTGTATTTTGAATATTATAATCAACCCGCTTATCAAGCAGGCCCTGCCCTTTGCTGGTTGTTGCAAAGGAGATGCCTGTAAATACAAGCATGATTATAATTTGACTAAAAGTGATCCTCATAATTTTACACCAGTCAAAGTGGTTTTGTAAATAAATCTTCATACATTTAAGTGTTTCTTTTGAAAAAATTGAGACATAGGATTTCCGGTTCACCTTTTTAGGCGTTACACACCGGGGGTTTAAAAATTATAGGGGTGTCTCCAGCACTCCTATAATTTTTTCAGGAAATTGGGATGGGGATTAGGTAATGATTCTTTTTTCCATATAGGCTGCTTTAGGTTTTACTGCTTATTGAATTGTATAATTGGTTATTGTTTATTGCTTTCCATCACAAAGCTATTACCATTTACGCTGTAGGTTGCATTCAGCGTTTTTTTAAGGATCTCCATAATGGCAGGCAGGTTTTCATTAGTAAAGTCAGCTTTCAAGAAATCAGCATTAATACTCTCATCCTTTGAGCTGATGTTTACATCAAAGCTTTTATTAAGTGCTTTAAATACCTCACTTATTTGCGTATTGTTAAATGAAAGGCTGGCTTTTTTCCACATGCCCAATGAGGCATCCTTGATCTCCATATTCTTTTTAAGATCATCGGTCGCTTTATCATAAACAGCTTCCTGGTCAGGCAACAGCATAACCCCATCGCCGGCAGCAAGCGTTTTGTTTACCCCGGACCTGGTTCTATCCTGCCCGGCAACCGATACTGAAACCCTACCGGTAACTACATCTACTCGGGTGATTTTATCGGCTGCGTAAGCACGGATCCTGAAACTTGTGCCCCATACTTTAGTAATTACATTCCCGGTTGAAATAGAAAATGGGCGCGAATGATCTTTGGTTACTTCAAAGAACGCCTCGCCGGTTAATGAAACCTTGCGGCTGTGTTTTTCAAATGTTTTGGTATAAGTTAAGGCCGAACCCGGACTTACCCAAACCCGGCTACCATCTGATAAAATAATGTCTTTGATGGCATTGGAGTTATTATTAAAAACCTGCAGCATATTTGTGTCCTGCAAAGTGTTATTTACCAGTTGTGGTTTTAGCTTGATAAAAAACACCGCGATAAAAACCGCGGCAGTACCCAAGAGCCAATACAAAATAGTTTTTACCCGCCTTGTTCTGTTACGATTAATTGAAACTATCCCATCGCCTTCGGCCGCGTTGATGTTGCTGTTGATGTTTTGCCACATCAGCATTTTAAAAAGCTCCTGTTCGCGGGCCGAAAGCTTAGTAACATCGTCCCGGTCAAGTTCAAACGACTCATACCAGGAAAGGATCATATCCTTTTCGTGCTCATCACAGTTGCCTGCAAAAAATTTCTCCAATAGCTCGGCAGGTAATTTCTTTTTCATTAGGAACTTGTTTTGGACAAGAGTTAATATTGGTTATATAATAAGATGTAACCCGAGTAAGGTGCATCCCCTAGTCCTGTTTAAAATATTTTCAAAAAAAGTTTAATATATAAATAAAGGTGTATTTTTTAGCAGGAGAGCGCTGGTTACCTAAGCAGGAAAAACAACACCAGGATATTAAGGTGTACCTTTAAAAACCGCAGTGCCTTGGTAAGGTGATTCTCCACTGTTTTTTCAGAAATTCCCAAAAGTAGTGCTATTTCTTTATTGGTTTTATACTGATTGCGGCTTAACTCAAATATATTGCGGCATTTGGGCGGTAAATGGGTAACCTCGGCCTCAACACGCTCAAGCAATTCTTTGTAGTAATAATTTTCTTCGGTAGAGTTATCTAAACTGTTGTTAACCATTAGCAAAATCTCACTGTAAGAGTTACGTACAGCCTCGGCCCTTTTATAGTTGAGTACCAGGTACCTGATAGAAGTAAACAAATACCCTTGCAGCGATGTGACTATTTTAACCTGCTGCCGGTTGATCCAAAGGCTGGTAAAAAAATCCTGCACAATCTCTTTTGCTGTTTCTCTTTCTTTGAGGCGTTTATAAGCCGCAGCATAAAGTTTAAGCCAGTACCGGTTGTAGATCTCCTCAAACGCGCTGATATTATCCTGTTCGAAAAGCTCGGTCAATTCTACATCCGTAAGGCCACAAAACTTCTTCATTCTTTACGATAGTTACCAACACACACCGATATAGCTAAACTGCCGTAACCTCACATTATAATCGTTGTGTTTACAATTAATTAAAGGGCAACAACACCCGATATGATTATTACAGTACTATTACTTAGGTTATAACAACGGCAATATAAGCATATTTTTAAATCGCAATACGAAAATTAAAAAATAATTGTGTTTTACACACTAATAAAAAAATTATCTGCCCCTTAGACATTCCCAGATAGTTCTCATTTAATTTCGCGACACTTAGACTATATTATTTATTGACTTCCACTTGCTATCTTTCCCGTTCACTTATACGATTGGACACTGCAAAATGCACATCATCAGAACAATAGCATCCGAATCGAGACAATCAGATAAACCAAATCCATGATATCTCTTTTACTAACGTACATTATATACTTACGCTTCCAGGTCACACCATTAGCAAATATTCAAGAATCACGTTTAAAACCGTGGTATTTCGGGCCCATTATAGGGGTTTTCAAGCGCATTCATGATTAGCATCAGGCGATGATGCGCGTGTCGGTCTTGCGAGCCATTAAGCATACTTTCGATATTTCTTAATACAGCGTCCTTTACTTCATATTGTGTACAGGCCCGGTCAAGGCGCAGGGTTTCGGGTAATTCTTTATTTTCGAAATAAGTGATTAGTTCGTGATCAGTCATCCGGCGAAGTTAATAAGTTCATTTTAACCTGTAGAAAAAATGATCAATACTTTCCAGACACCCCTTTGCTGGTGACAGGCCCCCATTTGGAATTTCCTTGTCTAGCTATATTGAACTTAAAGGAGATCGGTATCGGCAAATGCTTAAACAATAGTTTGCTTAAAAACAGGAGCCGTTTGCTCAAACGGGACGTTCTCTATTAAGCTGAAACAAGTAATTTAACTGCTGCGGAGAACAGAAATATTCAGTGGCTTCCACGCGCCAGGGCAATCAAATTCAAAACCTAAGATAAATTTAGCTAGTATCGCACTAACCTTCCCGCACCTTCCCATATAAAAAATCCTGTTTCCTGAAGCTGCTGTAAATCACGGGGGGCAGTCGCCTTAGATGTTCTGGTTATACGAATATACTTTTGAGCAGTCATCCCGCCGTCAAACCCTTCTGTACCTTTCTCCAGCATTTTATTGACTGCCTTTAATTGCCGTTCGTTAAACTGATTCTTATGCCGATCAAAAAAATGTTCTTTTTTAAAGTAAACCGGCACATCCACCTGGTATCCCGCTGAGCATCCAGAATCACACCCGCGAAATAATTAATCCATGCGGTGATTTCTAAAGGCCGCTGCACTTCTTTAAGTGCAACATAATAGGCTGCTTTATTTCTTTCGATAGTTTTTGAAAGACTTAGCATGACAGGTCTTCCCAACGTTACCTTTAAAAGATATTAATATAATTATCTAATAATCAATCACTTGCCGATACAGAACTTACTGAATATGTTTTCCAGCAGATCATCTGTAGTAACAGTTCCGGTTATTTCACCGAGGTAATGCAGGGCCTGTTTAATATCCATCGACAGGAAATCTGAGGTGATGCTACCATCAATTCCGCCTAATACCCTGATCAGGGCTTCTTCGGTTTTTTGCAGAGCCTCCAGATGGCGAATGTTGGTTACCAGTGTTTCGTCACCACTGAGCTGATCTTTAATGGCTGTGCCATAGATCTTATTTTTCAGGTCATCTATATGCAGCTTTTCTTTGGCCGAGATAAAGATGGTCTGTAGATCTGGAAGTCCGGAGGTACGGAAAAACTCATGGATACTTTCCCGCTTTTTGTCCTGTTGAATCAGGTCCATCTTGTTGGCTACCAGCAGCATGGCTATACCGGGACTTTGCAGACTCTCCAGGTCACTTTTTAGCTCTTCCGGGCTTATCCGCTCCGAGTCAAAAACATAAATAAGCAGGGCGCTCTGGCTTATCTTTTCCATGGTACGCTGTACCCCTATCTGCTCAATGGCATCGGTAGCCTCGCGTATACCGGCAGTATCTATCAACCTGAAATTGATGCCCTGTATATTCAATACCTCTTCAATGGTATCTCGCGTGGTGCCTGGTATATGGCTCACAATGGCCCTTTCTTCGTTCAGCAAGGCATTGAGCAGGGTTGATTTACCCGCGTTGGGTCGGCCGGCTATCACGGTGTTAACCCCCTGTTTTATCGCATTTCCCAACTCAAACGACTGTATCAACCGGCCTATAATGCGGGTAATATCCACGATGAGTTGTTTGAGCTGATCGCGGTTGGCAAACTCTACATCTTCTTCGGCAAAATCAAGTTCCAGTTCAATGAGCGAGGCAAAATTTACCAGTTGCTCGCGCAGGGTTTGCAGCTGATTGCTAAATCCGCCGCGTAATTGCTGTAAGGCCACCTGCTGCGACGCTTTGGAGTTGGAAGCGATCAGATCGGCTACAGCTTCGGCTTGCGACAGGTCCAATTGGCCATTCAGGAATGCCCTTAGCGTAAATTCGCCGGGTTTGGCACTTCGCGCGCCCTTTTTGATAAACAGCTTAATGATACTTTCAATAATATATCCCGAAGCATGGCAGCTTATTTCCACTACGTTTTCGCGGGTATAGGATCTGGGTGCTACAAACAGCGATACCAGCACCTCGTCCAGCATCAGGTCGCCATCCATAATATGACCGAAATGGATAGTGTGCGAGGCCTGTTTGGTCAGATCCTTACCTTTCCATACGCTGTTGGCTATGTCGATAGCATCCAGGCCCGAAAGGCGGATCACCGCGATTGCCCCTATCCCGTTTGGTGTAGCCAGGGCTACTATGGTTTCCTGTTGCGCGTGTTGTAAGTTGTCCATGGTCAATAGTCAATGGTCCATAGCAGTCATATTTTGAGGGTTATGGACTCAAGGCACAAAAGTAATACAAATTACTTTCCTCCCCCTTGTTAGCAGGATTGTTTGCCCGAGCTTTTACTTTTGGATGGCTCTAAAACTTTTTAAACCTTTAATTTTAACACTTTTCTGCACAAAAACGAGGTAAAAACGGCTCAAAATCACTCCAAAAACATCGATTTTAACACTTTTTAACAAATTTTAACGAGGTTTTAACGCGTTTTTGAAACTTTAAAAAGTATTAATTTATTGATAATCAAATAACTACATACAAATCGGCCGATTTTTGGCTTGTTTTTATCCTTAATAAAACAGCCCGGCTCCCATATACGGGAGCCGGGCTGTTGGCTTTTTATAAAGATACGAAATTGCCGGGAAAGGAGCAAATTTAAAGAAGTCCATCGTCGATGATAAAAATGGGCCGAGTGTAGTCGACTCACCCGACCATTATTACCTTTTAATACACGCGTCATTGCGAGCGATAGCGTGGCAATCCCCGATAAACAGGGCGGCTCTGTAAATAGGGGATTGCTTCGTACCTCGCAATGACGCGCGGAGAGGGGTGCTTTTACCCTCTTTGCCGCAAAGCAGCAGAGAGGGTCGTCCAGCGAAGCGCAGACGGGGTGAGTCGTCTGCCCCCTGTTCAAAAAAACACTATCCGTCTACGCCCCAAAAGCCCTACATTCGCATCAATTATGGTAACTTTTTTTGAAGCTTCACTCGATACTATTTCGGTTCATCATGTGGGCAACCAGTCGCAGGAAGAAATGTACGCCCTGTCTGACCAGCCCCTGGAACTGAAGGACGATATTATTCCCAACCTGCTGATGCAGTATTTTTTAAAACCATTTGAAAAAGCCAACGAGGTATATCACCTCATGCACAGCAGCGGAAACCTGGCTCTCAACGAGATCCACCATTTTGCCACACAAGCTTTTGAGGACAAAGAGAAATTTCACGAAGCATCTGAACAGATAGCCAAGCATCTGTACAAAACTACCACGCACCCCAACATTAAAGGCGGTGAATTATATGTAGTTTACTTTAACCAGGTACAAATTGAGGGCAATCCGCTGGATGCCATTGGCATTTTTAAATCGGAAAATAAGGAGACCTATTTAAAAGTTTACCCGGACAAAGGCGGTTTCCAGGTTGATTACGAGCAGGATGCCATCAACATCAATAAGCTGGACAAAGGCGTGCTCATCTTCAATATCGAAAAGGAGAACGGTTACAAAGTCGTAGTAATAGATAAAACCAATAACGGACAGGAAACCGCCGTGTACTGGAAAGATAATTTTCTGCAGCTCCGCATCCGTAACGACAGCTTTAACCAAACCAATAACACCCTGGGCATTTACAAAAACTTTGTAACCGAAAAACTCGACGACCAGTTTGAAATGAGCAAGGCAGACAAGATCGATCTGCTGAACCGCTCCATGAAGTATTTTAAGGAGAAGGACGAGTTTAATATGGATGAGTTCTCCAACGAGGTGATCGGTAACCCGGAGGCCATTGAATCGTTCAAGAACTTCAAAAACCAGTACGAGCAGGAGTTCGACAGTCCCATTGCCGATAACTTTGTGATATCAGACAATGCCGTAAAAAAACAGGCCCGTGTTTATAAAAGCGTGCTCAAGCTGGATAAAAACTTCCACATCTACATTCACGGCGACAAAGAGCTCATTGAAAAAGGGTTCGACGATGGCCGCGCCATGAACTACTACAAGGTTTATTTTAAGGAAGAAGCGTAAAGTGGGCAATTATTGAATTACTGAGTTCGTGATTTAATAACATCAAGGCGGCACTCCTCCCCCACATGTCATTGCGAGCGATAGCGTGGACAACCGACTGGAGGGAGCTCATTAATACCTTAAAAAAGCAATTAACAACATTAATAATCTCGTAGCTTAGTCATCGATTAGAATAGCGAGGAGATTGCTTCGTCGTTCCTCCTCGCAATGACATATTTGTTTTGCCTAAAAATAGGGGTGTCATACTGAGCTTGTCGAAGCATGGAGGACAGGCCCCCCTGCACGCGCCCCTTCGACAAGCTCAGGGGTGACAGGTCCCTCTCCGCTCACGTCATGCCGAACTTGTTTCGGCATCCCACGGGCAATGTGTACAACATGATGATTAACCCGTCCCGAGAGATCCTGAAACAAGTTCAGGATGACAGGATTCTTTTCCATTCCCCCCCTTTACTTGCGCCCGTTTGCAACGAGTGCAGGGTTGATCAAAGATCAAGACAACGGAATTATTTATCTGTTTAAGAAAAACTGCGAGCCCTATAAACCTTTTTTAAGATCATGAGTCCTACCTGAAATATACAACCAAGCATTATTTACAAACTTTATCACCGCACTTATGAAAAAGCTCTCATTTTTAAGTCTTTTGCTATTATTTTTTATGACAAGCTGCAAAGTTCCGGTTTACTCCTTAGGAATGTCTGAAGACGAATTTACTGCCCATCATAAATGGGCAACGGACCTGGTTGAGAAATCTGCAGAAAGAACCGTTTACAAAAGAGGAAATACCTCCGCTGTGGCCTTAGTGGCACAGCCTGTTATGTACTATTATTTTGTTAATGGCAAACTGGTTCGCATAGACGAGGGTGAACGGAAGCCCTATGTTGTTGTAGAGCATACCAGTAATTAACAGGCCAATAGTAAAAAGACTTACGAAGTTTTAAAACTGCGAAGCACTCAACGAAAACATTGAAAAACCGATAACAATGAGTTAAACTTCGTAAGTCTTTTTATATTTCAAGTCATGCCGAACTCGTTTCGGCATCCCATCTGCAAGGTATACGGCATTCTGGTTAACCTGTCCTGTGGGATCCTGAAACAAGTTCAGGATGACCATGTGTATGGCCATAACGATTAGTTCACTTCCAAAACACCATTACCATAGGTAACGGGATCAATCCTTTTGAGGTGTACGTTGCTTACGGGCTTTACTACCAGCGGTATTTTTTCAACACGGGTTTCGCTGGTATCCAAACCAAAGGCTTTAGCTTCTGACTGGGCCAGTTTTTTAATGGCGAAATAACTGTTGAGAATAAACGCTTCGGAGGTGCTGAACAGGTTATTATACGACAGGAATTTCTCCATGATCACAAACCTGAAATCGGCGGCTATTTTGTATTTATTCAGTGATTCGTACTGGCTGGTGATATCTATTTCCTTGCGTTTCACCATATCTTCCACCACATTCCTGAACAATACATTTACCCTTGGCTGTATCCGGAAACCTAACCTGAACTCGATACGGATCACTTTGCCGGGCTCAATCTGGTCAACGCTGTACTCCATGGTATAGGGCTCATCGGTGCGTTCAATATGTACAAACCAGTAGGTATCGGCACGTTTTGGCCGGCGGCTCATGATGGAGTAAATGATCTTTTCTTCTATCTGTTTGCCATTGTTGGCTTTGGTTAAATAAATTAAGTGGGTGGCGTATTTGTTTACCGTAGTATCGGCGCTCAAGGCGTTCAGTAATGGCAGTTGCCCCTTGATGTCGATAAAATTCAGGAAACGGTTATTGATCTTGCGGGCCTTAAACCAAATGTACATGGTAAATATCAAACCAATTTCAAAGCCTACAAAGAACAAGCGGTGTATAATTTTCACGGCGTTGGCTACAAAAAACGAGAATTCTACCGTTAAAAACACGCACAATATCATGGTAACCATCCATACCGGCCAGTGTTTTACATAGCGCATAAAGTAGTACATTAAAATGGTAGTACTGAGCATGGCTATGGTAATACTGAAACCATAGGCGGCGGTCATAGCGGCGGATGTTTTAAAATACAGCGATACCAGGATACAGCCTACGCACAGGATCCAGTTAATACTTGGGATATAGATCTGTCCGCGTATGTTGGATGGGTATTTAATGGTGATGCGCGGCCAGAAATTCATGCTTACCGCCTCGCTGATGAGCGTGAACGATCCGCTGATGAGGGCCTGACTGGCAATAATGGTAGCCATAGTAGCCAGCGCTACACCAGGGATCAGGAATTGGTGCGGCACAATCTCGAAAAATGGGTTAACACCGGTAAAATCTTTAGTTGGCGCTTGTGCCAACACCCAGGCACCCTGTCCCAGGTAGTTTAAAACCAGGGTGGTTTTTACAAATATCCAGCTCACCTGTATGTTTTTGCGCCCGCAATGGCCCAAGTCGGAATAGAGCGCTTCGGCACCGGTGGTACACAAAAATACCGCGCCCAGGAGCCAGAAACCTTTGGGGTGATCCATCAGCAAACGTGCGCCGTAATAGGGGTTTAAAGCTTTAAATATAGATGGATGGTGGATTACCTGCATGGTACCCAAAATACCCAGCATCACAAACCACAACAGCATAATGGGGCCAAATGCCGAACCCACCACCTTGGTACCAAACTGTTGAAAAAAGAACAACAGGATAATAATACTGATCACGATGATGAGGATAAGATTGTTGCCCGGTACAATAACGCTGGAAAACGCGGGTACCAGGTTAAGGCCTTCTATGGCTGATGTTACGGATATAGGTGGGGTAATAATACCATCGGCCAGCAAAGTACCGGCGCCTACAATGGCCGGGATAGCCAGCCATTTGCCATAGCGCCTTACCAGGGCATAGAGGGAAAATATACCACCCTCGCCTTTGTTATCGGCCTGTAGGGTGATCACGATGTATTTAAAAGTGGTTTGCAGGGTGAGTGTCCAGAAGATACAGGATATGGAGCCTAATACCAGGGCCATATCCACCTTGCCGCCCTCCACCAATAAGGTCTGGAAAACATACAGCGGCGAGGTACCGATATCGCCAAAAATGATACCGAGGGTAACTATCAGACCCGCGAAAGAAAGTTGCTTAACGTGCGAATTCATTTAATGAGATAAAAAAATAGGGGTTGGTACAATGGAAAAAAGGCTGCCCGGGAGATTTTTGCCATTTGTTTTATTTTTTGGCTGGCAGCTACAGAAAACAATACCATCATACATTAATTTGATTGATGTTTTCCCATAGCCAAAATGCGTGCCGGGAGGGGTTTTATTTAGATAAAACTTTGCATATCAGATATATAACTAAACAATTATAATTTTCATAGAGGTTTATAAACCTATCATTTTGATAGGTTTTATCATTTTGATAGGATGGCTGGGGGTGCCTGATTTCACCTATAATACTACCCAATATGTCATTGCGAGGAGGAACGACGAAGCAATCTCGTCGCATTCTTATTGATATGAATAGCTACGAGATTGCCACGCTATCGCAATGACATATGGAAGAGATGAATGAATGATTTATAAAGCTCAGCTAAAACTGCACACCCCAACGCTCTTCGATCCCTAATCCGAAGAGGGCGAAATCATATTTCACGGGATCTGCGGGATCGAACTCGCGCAGGCGGATGGTGAGTTCTTCGGCGGTTTGCCAGTCGGTTTGTTTGCGGGTGATGAGCAATAGTTTGCGTGCCACCCTGTCCACATGCAGATCAAGCGGACAGATCAGATCAGCAGGTTTGATGCGGTTCCAGATACCAAAATCAACCCCGCAATTGTCCTGGCGCACCATCCAGCGTAAAAACATGTTGAGGCGCTTACAGGTTGATTTTTGTGAGGGTGACGACACATGCTTTTTGGTACGGTGCGGATAATCGGGCAGGGAGAAGAAGTAGGAGCGAAAGCCCCCCAGCCCCCTAAAGGGGGAGTAATCCCCATCGGAGGGAATGAATGCGTCCTCCAATGATTCAAACCGCTCGTAATGATACCTGAAAAAGGCGATGAAATACAGGGTATCGATATCGTTAAAGGTGCGGTGCTTAAAGCTGAGCAATTTTTTCAGGTCAACTTCTTCATGGTTCATGATAAAATCATAAGGAGCGCCATCCATGAGGGTGATGAGCTCTTTACATTTTTTGATGATGGTAACGCGCTGTCCCCAGGATAAAGTAGCGGCCCAAAACCCCATGATCTCAATGTCCTGCTTACGGGTAAATAGATGCGGGATAGAAATCGGGTCGTTCTCAATAAAACCGGGCTGGTTGTACTGGGCTACTTTGGCGTCGAGGAAGGCTTTTACGTTTTCAATCATTGATTATGATAGAGTCAAGAGACAAGAATCAAGAGTCAAGAAAAACGTTGTAGCTAAATCTTGATTCTTATCTCTTGATTCTCTTCTAAGAAAGTGCTTGTTTCAAATCTTCCAACAAGTCTTCAATATCCTCTACCCCTACGCTCAGGCGCAGCAGGTTGTCAACCACGCCGGCTTTCTCGCGCTCGGCTTTGGGGATAGATCCGTGGGTCATGCTTACGGGGTGATTGATCAATGATTCTACACCGCCCAATGATTCGGCTAACGAAAATACTTTAAATGATGATGCGATGCGGAAAGTTTCCTGCAGATCGGCGCCTTTTAACACAATGCTGATCATGCCACCAAAATCAAGCATTTGCTTTTTAGCTACCTCGTGATTCGGGTGATCAGTGAAGCCCGGCCAGTAGATCTTCTCTACTTTAGGATGTGTTTTCAGGAACTCCGCTATCTGCTTTCCGTTTTCGCAATGAGCTTTCATGCGCAGGTGCAGGGTTTTGATACCGCGCAGCACCAGGAAGCTATCCATTGGTCCCGGGGTGGCACCGCAGGCATTATAAATGAACCACAGTCTTTTGTACAGATCCTCATCGTTCAGCATCAGGGCCCCCATTACCACATCAGAGTGACCACCGATGTATTTGGTTACCGAGTGCATCACCACATCAGCCCCCAGGTCGATAGGGTTTTGCAGGTATGGCGAAGCAAAGGTATTATCCACTACAAAAAGCAGGTTCTTTTCCTTTGATATTTTGCCTATCGCCTCAATATCCACAATTTGCATGGTGGGATTGGTAGGCGTTTCTATCCAGATGAGCTTGGTTTTATCGTTGGTATACTCCCGGATGATCTCGGGGTTCGACAGATCCAGGAAATGAAACTTGATACCGTAATTGGCGTAGATCTTGGTAAAGATGCGGTATGAACCGCCATAGAGGTCGTTCCCGGTAATTACCTCATCGCCCGGTACCAGTAATTTCATTACCGCATCGGTAGCACCCATGCCGCTTGAAAAAGCCAGTCCGAATTTGGCATTTTCCAATGCTGCCAGACAATCTTCCAGCGCTTTACGGGTTGGATTGGTACCACGCGAGTACTCATACCCCTTATTATCACCAGGCGATTTTTGCCAGTAGGTTGATGTCTGGTATATCGGCGTCATGATAGCGCCCGTTGTTGGATCGGGCTCCTGCCCTGCGTGTATAGCTTTAGTTGCGAATTTCATAACCTCTCCCAACCCTCTCCAAAGGAGAGGGCTTCTTTTAATTTAATTAATTGGATATCCCTTTTCAAGTCCTCCCCTTTGGGGAGGATTTAGGTGGGGTTTAATATGCCCTTGCAAACAATACCCGTTGTGTCGACGGTTTGCCGGTGAGGATACATTTACCTTCTTCCTGTTTATTATCCAAAGGTATGCAACGGATTGTCGCCTTAGTTTCCTCTTTTATCTTTTGCTCGGTTTCTGGTGTGCCATCCCAGTGAGCGCTCAGGAAACCTGGCTCTTCATCCAGCATACGTTTAAACTCATCGTAGGTATCCACCTCGGTAGTGTTTTCGGCACGGAAATCGAAGGCTTTTTTGTAGATGTTATTTTGAATTTCATCCAGCAAGCCTTCAATATGCTGCGCTAAACCTTCCTGGTTCACGGTTTCCTTGGTTTTGGTATCACGACGGGCCAGCTCTACGGTTCCGTTTGTCATATCGCGGCTGCCAATGGCTACGCGCAATGGCACGCCTTTCAGCTCGTACTCGGCAAATTTGGCTCCCGGGCGGTGGGTATCGCGTTTATCAAATTTCACAGAGATCCCTTTCGCTTTCAACTCCTTGGTTAAGCCGGCTACGTAAGCGGCAATATTGTCCAGCTCTTCGTCGTGCTTGTAAATAGGCACCACTACAACCTGTATAGGTGCCAGCTTTGGAGGCAATACTAAACCAGCATCATCAGAGTGGGCCATGATCAACGCACCGATCAAACGGGTTGACACACCCCATGAAGTTGCCCAAACAAAATCCTGCACGTTCTCTTTATTCGTAAATTTCACATCAAAAGCCTTGGCAAAATTCTGCCCCAGGAAGTGTGATGTACCGGCCTGTAGTGCTTTACCATCCTGCATTAAAGCCTCAATACAATAGGTATCCAAAGCGCCGGCAAAACGCTCGTTGGCTGTTTTACGGCCTTTTACTACCGGCAGGGCCATCCAGTTTTCAGCAAAATCGGCATATACGTTCAGCATTTGCTCGGTTTCGGCAACCGCTTCTTCTGAGGTAGCGTGGGCGGTATGACCTTCCTGCCATAAAAACTCGCTGGTACGCAGGAACAAACGGGTGCGCATTTCCCAGCGCATTACGTTGGCCCATTGGTTTACCAGGATAGGCAGATCGCGGTATGATTGGATCCAGCCCTTATAGGTGTTCCAGATAATGGTTTCTGATGTAGGGCGGATGATCAGTTCTTCTTCCAGTTTAGCGTCTTCATCAACTATGATATTGCCATTGCCATCGTTTTTTAAGCGATAATGAGTAACCACAGCACATTCCTTTGCAAAACCATCTACGTGGCTAGCTTCTTTTGAAAAGAAGGATTTGGGTATCAGCAGCGGGAAATAGGCATTACTATGCCCGGTATCTTTAAACATCTGATCCAGTACGGCTTGTATTTTTTCCCATATCGAATATCCGTACGGCTTAATGATCATGCAACCTCTAACCGGCGAATATTCGGCCATATCAGATTTTATTACCAGGTCATTAAACCATTGCGAATAATCTTCGTCTTTACTAATAACACCTTTACTCATATTGATTGGAATATATAATTTGACTTGTGCGAATATTGTATATTGCGCCAAATTTATAAATTTAAAAGTTATTTGAACTCGAACTTTTCACATACCTGCATATGAAACGGAACATTGCTATAGGAATTTTTCTGATCGGCGCCATGGCGTTGAGTTCCTGCTCCACAACCAAGCTTGCCAGTACAGATACCAGCGATGACGTTTATTTTTCAAAAGCAAAGGCTGGTGACGAACCCACCTACGCCGCGGCAGACAATTATAACCCAAACGCGGCACAAGGTCAGGCATATGTGGATGATGATGATTATTTTTACTATGATGATTATGCATCGCGCATCAACCGTTTCAGCTATTTCTCTCCCTTTAGTTTTTACGACAATTTGTACTACGGCTACAGCGACCCTTATTACAACAATGGCTTTAGCTTAGGTTTTAATTATGGCCCCTTTGGCTATGGCTACTCTCCTTACGGTTACGGTTATGGTGGCTGGGGATTGGGCTACGGCGGCTGGGGCTTAGGATATGGCTGGGGTGGATACGGCGGTTACTATGGTGGCGGATATTGGGGTGGTGGCTACGGTGGCGGTTATCCGGGTGGATACTGGGGCAGCAATTACTTTACCTCAGGACGGCCTCGTCCAAACAGGGGGCCAGGCATTCCATTCGGTAGCGGTGGCGGCAGCAACCAGGGTACCGGTGGCAGACCAGGCTATGGTTCACGTGTACCGGCCGGTGGCGGCATTGGTTATATACCAGGCGGCCGCGGTACCAACAACAATTATTCGCGACCAGCCCGTACCGATGCCCGTCCATCACGACCGGGATCTCAACAAACAAATGCTGATAACTCAAGACCAGCCACACAACAGCAACCACAGTATCAACCCCAGGTTGATCGTACCTCTACAGCACCATCCAATAATTCTTCGGGTGGGGGTTCCAGAAGTTCGAGTGGCGGCGGTGGTGGTGGTGGCGGCAGACCAGGCAGACCATAAATTTTATTATCCTGAAATTCCATGAAATCATCATGAGTAACCGCTTATAAAAAAATGAATAATTGCTCATGATCGCTTCATCACCAAAAAAAAACCGATCACATCGATGAAAATAAAATATTTACTTAGTGTAATCGCTATAGTAGCTATTACCAAAGATAGTTTTGCGCAATACTCACAGGATGTAGTCCGCTTTTCGACCTTTCAAAATGGCTCTACATCACGTATCAAAGCAATTGGAAACGCGGGCACCGCTATCGGCGGCGATCTGAGCTCCATCAGTGGTAACCCGGCTGGCCTGGGTTTTTTCACCCACTCCGAATTCAGCATAACACCTGAATATAATGGGTCAAAAGTAAACTCTACCTATTTTGGTCAAGCCGGCAATGCCAGTAAAAACAGCGTCAATTTAAGCAATGCCGCCATTGTGTTCTACCAACGCCTCAATACACCAAAAGGGAGGGATAAAACCAAAGGATGGCTCAGCATCAATTACGGTGCGGGCTACAGCCGCACCAATAACTTTTATGAAAACATAGCTTATAGTGGCAAAAACGCATCCAACTCCATATCCGATTATTACGCCGGCACAGCCAATAACCACCCGGATGACGCGCTTGCTCAATGGGCTTATAGCGATAAACTGATTGATAATTTTGGCACAACCCAAAGACCTGATTTTGCGAGTACAGTACAAGTTCCGGTAAACCAAACCGGCGTAATTTCGCGCGTAGGCGGCCAATCAGAATTCGATTTTGCCTTTGGCGCCAACTATAGCAATAAGCTGTACCTGGGCCTGGGTGTTGCCATAACCGATCTGCGGTATGATTATTCCCGCCAATTTATTGAAGATGGTACAGCCTCTATCACTAATGGTGGCACAACCGGCATCCCTACTCCTTTTAGTTCCAGCTATGCTCAAAACCAATCAACAAGAGGATCTGGCGCTAATGTTAAGCTGGGGGTTATTTACAAACCCGTTGAAGCTGTTCGTTTAGGATTTACATTTACTTCCCCTACCTTCTACAGTATCAATGATGTGTATGCCGAAGGACTGGCTACCTCTATTAACGGGAGAGCCAATCAACCTAACTCATCCGGCGATTATGCGCTAAACTACAACATGCGCACCCCGCTTAAACTGGCCGGTGGTGCGGCGGTATTTATTGGCAAATATGGCTTTATATCTGGCGATGTGGAATACATCGACTATTCAACAACCCATATCAGCAGTAATGATAGTTATGATAATACCAGCGATATTGATGCTATTAAAGCCAACTACAAATCGGCTATCAACCTACATGTAGGTGCGGAAGCACGCGTAACCAACATATTTTATTTACGCGGTGGTTACAGCCAGCAAGGTAGTCCGTTTAAAAACAACACCGGCGCCACAGATGTAAGCAGCGATGTCAAAACCGTTAGCGGAGGTATAGGTTTAAGGTTTGGTCAATATTATGTGGATGCCACCTATGCGCATGTTACCGGCTCCGAAGCGTTTTCGCCTTACTTGATCAACAACGGAAACCCGACAGCTAATTTCAAAAAGACAAACGATAACGCCTTTTTGACTTTAGGTTACCGGTTTTAAATAAATATCGGCAATGACCACATATAGAATAATCGGCATAGTGCTGATCGTTATAGGAATAGGGATGCTTTTTCTTGGAGCATCCTTATTTACATATCAAGGTCCACCATTAAATCCTATTGTAAGTGAAATGGGAAAATATTCCTTCTTATGGTGGTTTCCAACGCTGATTGTTGGCATACTTTTAACTCTTATCTCAAAAAAGAAAACTAAGTGATATTTTGGAGTATTCTTAGTCTTTTTCGCTATTGATAAGCTTTCGGAATAATCCTGGATGTGATAAAATTCCATAATAGTTTATTATCGGTTATCACTCCATTTTTACCAAAATGTCCACTAGCATCAAAACAATATTTGACTGTTGAGTTTGAATAGAAATAAACTATTTTTCCTCGTACATCAATTGAGTCCCATTCCTTGCTTTTTTTAAAATAAGAGGATTGGCTGATTTTCTTTAACCTGCTTAATATAGTTGGACTATATATTCTCTTGCTCTGTTTTGACTTGATAAATTGCGTATCAAACTGATCGCAGGATACTGCGACAACAGTTTCTGTACCGAAATGTTCCCATTGAACCATAACAGAATCCAATCGTACCTTTTGACTATAAGCATTCGTACAAATCGTAATCAAAAAAACAATGATAGATATTGATATCGTTTTCATTATTATGATTTTCTTTCTCCGTTGCACGGGTTGGCTATGGGACCGAAGCCAGTACAAGATAATAATAAAATAAACAAATTGTCATCTCGAACGAGGTACGAGGAGAAATGACATTCTTCTTTGTTGGTTATTAGCTCCCTCACTTATATCCCCGAAACGTCAGCGATCTGCTCAGTTTTTACCAGGTTGCGTACATCAAAACCTTTGTCTGCAGCACGTACTACGAGTTCGTTATAAGTTTGCTCATCCAGTGTAGGCCTGCGGCTCAGGATCCATAAATGGTTACGGTCAGGATGACCAACTACAGCGTAACTATAATCTTTGGCCAGGTCAATGATCCAGTACTTACTCCTGAACGGCCAAAAGAATTCTACATGAAGTTTTGCGTTGGTATGATCGGTCACAAAAGCCCGTCCTTCCTTCACTTTTAGACTACCATCTTTAATGCAACGGTTCTTGACAATCAGCGAACCATCCTCGGCCAATCCATAAGTTGCCGATGTACAGCTGCAATCCTTTTCAAAAACTTGCGGGAAGGCAGCTATCTCAAACCAGGTACCTAAATATTTTTTTAGTTCTACGTATTTAACAGTTTCTAAAGGTTTACACCTGGCTTGCAGGGCCAACGCAGCTAAACCTAAAACGACAGATGTTGCTAAAATCTCCTTTTTCATACAACAACAACGATTATAGGGCACAAAAAGTTTAGATGATAAATGCATATTCAGCGTATTTACCTGCCTTAAATATTTAATTACCTTTGCGCCAATCCATTAAAATGGATTCAAAAACAGGTAATGCCACAGAAAATGAACATCAGTATTTTAGGTTGCGGCTGGTACGGCCAGGCATTGGCAAAGGCACTAATCACTGCCGGTTATACAGTAAAAGGCTCCACCACATCGCCACAAAAAACCGACACATTGGCGGCCGAAGGCATTGAGCCCTACCTCGTAAATTTTTTGCCGGGTAACGAACATTATGATGATGCGTTTTTTACCTGCGATGTGCTTTTTATCTGCATCCCTCCCAAAAGCCGGGGTGGCGAAGGCCCTGAGTTTATTTACAAGATACAGAGCATCATCAAGACCATCAAAAAACATGGTGTACAAAATGTGGCCTTTATCAGTTCCACAGGTGTTTATGCCGATGTAAACGCGGAAGTTAATGAACTGAGCGACCCGCAACCCAATACCGAAGCGGGCAGGATATTGCTGAAAGCAGAAGACCTGTTCAGAGCAGAAAGCACATTCAAAACCACCATTATCCGCTTCGCGGGATTGATCGGTCCGGGTCGTGATCCAGGTAGGTTTTTTGCCGGCAAAAAGGATATCGCCAACGGCAAGGCCCCGGTTAACCTCATCCACCTGGATGATTGTATTGGTTTGAGCATGGCCATCCTTGACCGGCAGGCATTTGGTTATTTATTCAATGGTTGCTCTCCTGATCATCCAAGTCGTTCGGCTTTTTATACGGGGGCAAGCATCAGATCGGGGTTAGAAGCTCCGGAGTTTATTGATGAACTGAAGGAATGGAAGGTTGTGAAGAGTGTGAATGTGGAGGCGGTTTTGGGGTATCGGTATAAGGTAAAAATTGAATAGCCGTAAGGGGGGTGTCATGCTGAGCCCGTCGAAGCATTGTGGGAAGGCCTCTGCGCTCGCCCTTCGACAAGCTCAGGGTGACAGCCTTTTTTCAAAAGGGGAACCGCGCATTTCCCTGTTTCTCTCACATCTTCGCTTTATCACCCATCACAAAAACCAAGCTCCCGCCTTTTAAAATATCCGTATGGCGGATATAATTTTTCAGATAAGGCTTTCCATTCAAACTGATGCTTTGTACATATTTATTGGTCTCCGATAAACCTTTGGCTTCGATCACAAACCTTTTACCACTGGTTATGGCAATGCTTACCTTGCTCAGCTGCGGTGCGCCGAAAACATACCGGCCATCGGCGGGGTTAACGGGATAAAAACCCATCGCTGTAAAAATATACCAGGCCGACATTTGTCCGCAGTCGTCATTACCCGACAGGCCATCAGGTTTGTTCTGGTAAAACTGATCGGCAATTTGGCGTACCAGGCGCTGGGTTTTGTAAGGCTCACCGGCCAACGTATACAAATATGCTACATGATGATTAGGCTCGTTACCATGTGCATACTGGCCTATTAGCCCCGTAACATCCAGTGTAGAGCCTTTGCCAAACACTTTAGAGCTCATGCTGAACAAAGAATCGAGCTTGGCGATGAAAGGTTTCCTCCCACCCATGAGTTTGATCAACCTGGGGATATCCTGCTGTACCGACCATACATATTGCCAGGCATTGCCTTCGGTATAATCGCCTCCGATAGCCAGCTGCCCGCTATCCAGATTGGCAAAGGGGCGTACCCAATCGCCATTAGCTAAACGGCCACGCATCAGGTTGGTTGATCTGTCGAACAGGTTATTGTAGAACCGGGCACGCTTGCTGAAATAATCGTAATCAGCCGTTTTATGCAGGGATCTGGCGAGTTGAGCAGCGCACCAATCGTCATAAGCAGCTTCCAGTGTACGGGAAACGGCCTCGCGTTTTACAGAGTCTGAAGGCAGGTAGCCATAACGCATATAGATATCCCAGTTGTATTTGGGGTTTTTATTATGAGTGAGCGAAGCTTTAATGGCCGCGAATGCATGTTCCCTGTCAAAACCTTTGATGCCCTTTAAGGCCGCATCAACGATAGCAGGCACCGCGTGGTTGCCGATCATGGCGTAGCTTTCCTTACCCCAAAGAGTCCACACGGGTAGCAGTTTGGCGGTATTAAAATGCTGTAGCATGGTTTCTACGATTTGACCGTCTTTGTCCGGGCACATCAGCGTATAGAATGGCTGGGCCGCACGGTAGGTATCCCATAGCGAGAGGGTGGAGTAATACACTTTATTTGCTGATTGGTGCACTTCCCCATCGGCGCCACGATATAGCCCATCCACATCGGCTATGTTATTGGGTTGGATCAGGGCGTGGTAAATGCTGGTATAAAAGGCGGTCTTCTGCGCGTTAGTACCTTCAGCTTTTATCCGGTTGAAATAGTTTTCCCAAACTTTAGCTGCCTCCATTTTAACCTGATCAAAGGTTTTGTTCAGCGTTTCGGCAGCCAGGTTTTTGCGGGCGCCATCGATACTTACGCCCGATATGGCTACTTTGGCTTCGATGGTTTCGCCGACTTGAGTATCAAAATCGATGACCAAACGGCGATGATCTTCATCAATAAAATGAGAGCCGGTAAACGCCCTACTGAATTGCGCGCTGAAGTAAACCTTTTTCTCGACCCATTGACTACTGAAGGCATAACCGCTAACAGAAGTTTTTGAATTGATAGTGATACTACCTTCGGATACATGCTCTTTTAATTCGTTTGCATTCTCCACCAGTCCGCTTTGCATATCGATAAGCAGGTGCGATTGCCCGGCTTTGTTAAACGTATAGCGATGCAGGCCGGTGTGCACGGAGGCGGTAAGTTGTACTTTGATATCATGATCGTCCAATACCACTTCGTAATAACCCGGCACAGCTTTTTCCTTACGATGCGAAAACCTGCTGACGAACTGCTGCGGATCTTTACCCTGGAAGGGAAAGAACAGCACATCCCCCAGATCAACCCCGCCGGTGCCGCTTAAATGCGTATGGGCAAAACCGGTGATAGTACTATCCTCATAGCGGTAACCCGAGGAATAATGCCAGCCAAAGTTACCCGTTTCCGGACTGAGCTGTACCATACCAAAGGGCACCGTAGCGCCCGGAAAAGTATGCCCCGTAGCGGAAGTACCGATAAAAGGATCGACGTATTGGCTGTAGCTCTGCGCATAAACGCCAAAGCATCCTGCAAAACAAAGCATTCCGATCAACAGGCTTTTCCGCATAGCTTAGTCTTTATATTCCAATGTTTTGGTGAACACCACATCTGCTGCCGAGCGGGCTATCATCACATCAAATGTGCCGGGTTCGGTCACCTGTTTCATATCCATGTTCCAGATGGCAATGTCTTCGGGTGTTATGGTAAACTTTACTGTTTTGGTTTCGCCGGGTTTTAGGGCTATCTTATCAAAACCTTTCAGCGCCATTACCGGTGTGGTTACCGAATTAATTTTATTTCCCAGGTACATTTGCACTACTTCCTTGCCATCCACGCTGCCGCTGTTGGTTACATCAACAGAAACCTGTACTTGTCCGTTTTTACCGAATGATGTTGCCGATACCTGCATATTGCTGTACTTAAACGAAGTATAACTCAAACCAAAACCGAATGGAAAAAGCGGATCGGTGGATGAAAAAACATAATCCTGTCCCGGTTTATCCGGCGAGCCTGGATTATGATAAAAACCCCTGCCCGAACTTACATGGTTATAAAACACGGGAATATGCCCTGTCGACTGCGGTATAGACACGTTTAACCTGCCCGATGGGTTCACCTTACCAAACAGGATATTAGCCACCGCCGCGCCACCCTTTTCGCCAGGGTACCAGGCTTCGAGTATGGCCGGGATATGTTCTTTTTCCCAAGCAATGCTCCATGGCCGGCCATGCACCAGCACCAGTATCACGGGTTTGCCGGTTTTATAAATGGCCTGTAATAACTGACGCTGCACACCTTCGGGGTTGATATCGGTCACATCGTAACCTTCGCCGCAGGTAAAAGAATCCTTGGGTTCGCTTTCGGGAGCGTGGCCGTTCCAGCCGATACCCGAGAATACTACGCTGGTTGTACCTAACACTACGATTACAGCATCACTACTTTTGGCAGCGGTAACAGCTTCTGCAAAGCCGCTTGTATCCTGACCCGACAAGGTGCTGCCTTTAGCATAATTGATCTTTATTTTATTACCTGCCAATTGCCTGATGCCATCTAATACGGTAGTACCCGAGCGGTTATCGCGGGTGGAGCTGTAGTCGCCGTATTGTACCTGATTGGCGTTGGGGCCAATCACAGCGAGCGATCTCAGTTTATTGATATTCAACGGCAGTAATTGTTGGTCGTTTTTAAGCAGGATGATAGATTCCTCGGCTATTTGTTGCGACAGGGCCACGTGCGCCGGGGTATGCACCCGTTTTTTAAGCTGCAAGGTATCTACCAAAGGTTTCTCAAACAAACCGGCCTTAAATTTGGCGGTAAGCATACGGGTTACGGCAGTATCTATCTGCGCTTCTTTTACTTTGCCGGCTTTTACCAGTTCTATCAGTTTACTGTATACATCCGCGCTTGGCGCTTCCAGATCAACACCCGCGTTGAGGGCCATGGGTGCGGCAGCTTCCGCGTTTTTAGCTGTGCGCTGAAACCCGTATAACATTTTCAAGCCCTCATAATCGGAGAATACATAACCTTTAAAACCCCATTCCTTGCGCAATACCTGCTCTAGTAAAAACCGGTTGGCATGGGCCGGCACACCATCCATTTCGTTATAGGATGGCATTACGGAGTATATATTAGCCTTTTGTACCACGTCGCGAAAGGGTGGCAGGAATATCGACCGTAGTTCGCGCTCACCGATGGAGGCAGGCCCTAAATTGATACCGGCAACCGGGATACTGTAGGCGGCAAAATGTTTGGCGGTACACATCACCTTATCTTTTCCTATGCCTATCAGGCTTTGCGCGGCATCGCCCTGCATACCGGTTACAAAGGCGGTTCCCAGCTGGCTCACTAGGTAAGGGTCCTCAGCGTAACATTCTTCTACACGACCAAAACGGGGGTCGCGGATCAGATCGAACAAAGGCGATAGTGCCTGATCAACGCCTGACGAAGAGGCTTCATAGGCGATAACAGAGCCCATTTGCTTGATGAGCACCGGGTTCCAACTGCTGCCCTGCGCTATAGCCTGCGGAAATATAGTAGCCCCCGCGGCCAGCTGCCCGTGCAGGCACTCGCCTATTTGTATGGGTGGAATGCCCAGGCGTGTTTTTTCGCGGGCGTATTTTTTGGCTTTGATAGATAAGGCAGCAATCTCATTGATGGTAACGAAGGGACTTTCACACACGCCGTAAGCGATGGGGTTCTCCAACGAGCCTTTTAAGGAGTTCATATTCATCTGCCCTACTTTTTCTTCCAGCGTCATCCGGCCAAGCAAATCCTTTACACGGGCGGCCACGGGAGCCTTCGGGTCTTTATAAACCTGGGCATGGGCGGCGGATATGATCAAAAATACCGCTATTGTTAAACTCCATTTTTTCTGCATCATACTGATATGATCTATAAATGAAACAGGTACGTTGTCGGATCAAGCAACTTGCCGCTGGCATCCTTTAATGCAAACAATATCTGCTTACTGTTAGCCTCATTGGCCATGTAATCACCGTTAAACTCATAAAAGCCTTTTTTAAGGTACAGCACTGCCTTTTGGGGCTCTACATAAGTATTCTTTTCACCTTTGATGAGCAATTCATTATCCAGATATAAGGTAGGGCTCACCTCAAAACCCGATGTCAGTTCATAATCACCGTCCGCCTCAATTTTTATCAGGCCGCTGAATTTAACCAGGGTCAGGTCGCCATCAGTTACCGGCATCACCATAGGGTTTGCTGTTGTTATTACGGTTACCGAAACAGGTGTAACAGCTTCCAGCCTAGCATAATTATTTTCTTTGGCTTTGAAGATCTTATAACCTAAACCCGGCTTCAGCTCGGCTATACTTACCGTTTTGGGCTTAACCCTAACATGTTTTATGGTAGCGCTTTGTAATATATGCTGCGCGTTCAGGTTCCAGGAAGTATAGGTTTTAAGCTCCAGACTATCCTTCAGCGGAACATCGATATTTACAGGAAATGCCACCGCTTTGGCCGTACTATCGGGCATTTTGCCATTGAGCGAATAACGTACCTGCGCTCCTAATAAAGGATATTGAAGTGTTTGTTTAAACCGCTCTGCATTGGTGGCGATATGATCGATGCCGACAATATCGGGCAGGCGAGCGTTCAGGTTCCAGAGTTTAAAATAAGGATACTGTTGTTTTAGTTTGTATTCAAAACGGTCAATATTCTTATTTTCTTTGCTACTCCAGGCCAGTTCAGCAACGGCCAGCGCGCGGGGGAATACCATATACTCCAGATGCGGGGCGTTGGGGATCTTTTCTGTCCAGATGTTGCCTTGCACTCCCAAAATATAGGCAGCCTCGCCAGGAGTCAATTGGCTCGACTGTGGCTCATAATTATATACCATTTGCCAGGTAACCGGTGGATTCCAGCCGATAGGTTCCAATTGTTCATTGGCTTGCGGCGCATCAAAGTACATATAAGGTAGCGGCGTCATTACCACATGATGATGCATGCGGGCTGCTTCAATCCCTCCGGCTTCACCCTGCCAGCTCATCACCGTGGCCGACTCCGCCAAGCCTCCCTGCAGTATCTCGTCCCAGCCTACCAGTTTTTTGTTTTTAGAGATCAGGAATTTTTCGATACGTTTAATAAAATAGCTTTGAACTTCTTTTTCGTTCTTCAAACCTTCTTTTCTCATGAGGGCAACCGCGGTGGGGCTCTTGAGCCAGTCAACCATTTCGGCTTCATCACCACCGATATGTATATATTGATTGGGGAACAGGGCGATCACCTCGGTCAGTACATCTTCCATAAATTTAAAGGTATATTCACTGGGATCGAGCATGCGCACCCGGTGTTTGGCTCCTGTAGAATCCTTACAACCCAACTCGGGATAGGCAAATATGGCGGCCTCGCTGTGGCCCGGCATTTCAATTTCGGGCAATATGGTCACAAACCTGTCCTGCGCGTATTTGATCACATTCCGGATCTCCGCCTTGGTATAAAAGCCATCGTTACCGCCATCTACCAGGTTATCCAGCTTCCGGAACTTTCCTTCCTTAGCGTAGTAGGCTATTTTAGAACCTACTTCGGTCAGCTTTGGATATTTATCAATCTGGATGCGCCAGCCTTCGTCATCAGTCAAATGCCAATGTAAAACATTCAGTTTATAATGTGCCATTACATCGATGTATTTCTTCACCTCCTCCACCGTAAAAAAATGGCGGCATACATCCAGGCTCAGACCCCGCCATTGAAAACGAGGCTCGTCGCTGATGGCACAAACAGGTATCAGTAGTGGCTTCGCAGTAACCGAAGGCAACAATTGGATAAGCGATTGTACGCCGTAAAATATACCGCCCCCTTTACCGGATATAGTTATTTTGCCGGCAGTAATACTCAGGGCATAAGCGCCATCCGCGCCCTTAAGATTGCTGCTGATTAATCTGATAGTTGTTGAGGGAGGAATCTGGCTATAAACTTTCAGGTTTAACTGCAATTTATAATACTGTGCAAGGTAGCCCTGTAAGTATTTACCCACCGCGGCGCTTTCTTTGTCAACCCCGATAACGGCTTTACTACTCAATACAAGATTGCCTTTTTGTGTTGTTAAATGCAGTGGCTGCGGGATGATGCGCATTTGAGCGGCCGATTTTTTTACACCTAAGCCCAAACAGGTTATTATTAAAAGCAGATATATTTTGCTAAAACGAATCATAAAAGGAATAAAGGTTTAAATTTTAACCGTGATGTTTTTCTTATACAATATCCAAACCGGTATAAAGATGATGATGACGGTAAAGATAGCCGATATAAGCGAGGCATTCTCGGGCGAAAAGTTTGGCGTGAGCAGGTGAAAATACATATACGACCAGATATTGGTCTTGTGTCCGTTATCCGTAACCGGGATAATGGATATCACAGCCGGGATAACATCTGCCAGCACATAAGCAGCTATCGCATTGCGCCCGAAAGCCAGGAAGGGCGGTAATAGTTTCTTGTAGCCTTTTACATCTATCAGCCAATAGGATACCGCAAGGATAATGATAGCCAGCCCTGCGGTAAACAGTACAAAGGAGCCTGTCCATAGGGATTTGTTGATGGGGAAAAATGTGTTCCAGATTAACCCAGCGACAGCCAACAAGGCTCCCGCGTTTGTTAACCGAAGTATTTGACTGCCGGTTTTCAGCCTATCACTTTTGAGCCAGGTACCGGTAAGCACACCGATCAGGCAGGTACCGATGGCTGGGATGGAACCCAGCAAACCTTCCGGATCCCAGGTTTTGGATGCGCCCCAAAGGTGGTCGGGCGTAAATACCAATCTATCGATCCAGGCACCCAAATTAGTTTCTGGATTGAGATTGGCATGTCCGAAACCGGGTACAGGCACCAGCGTCATGAGTAGGTAATAGCCGATTAAGCAAACCGCGGCAATAGTTATCTGTGTACGGGTATTGGTTTTAATGTACAACACAGCCGTAATACCAAAAACAACACCGATGCGCTGCAACACACCGGGGAAACGTAAATGAGCAAATTGAAAATCGCCGATAAGCGGTAAACAGATCCCCAACAGCACGATAATAATGGTACGGCGCAGGATGGATAACATCAGTTTAGGATGCCCCGCCGCGTCAGTCTTTTTAGCCTGCATGGCATAAACTATGGATACGCCCACCATAAATAAAAAGAATGGAAAAACAAGGTCAGTAGGTGTACAGCCGTTCCATTTGGAATGTTCCAGAGGCCAGTAAATATGCCCCCAATCCCCGGGATCGTTCACCAGTATCATGGCCGCTACCGTAAATCCCCGAAAAAAATCGAGCGAAAGTAAGCGCGGGCGACTAATACTGGTGGCTTTATCGCCAACGACGGTGTTTGCCATATTTTTATTCTCTGTTGATCAAAAACCTTAATCTGTTTAAAAACGACAACTATTCATTGCCGTTGACTTTTTCAACGGTAAAAGAAAATATCATCATGGGCTTCAGCCCAATTATTCAAGCGGCTTTTGGCTAAAGCCCCTTGTTTTCGGTCATTATCCCGTTGACTAAAGTCAACGGAAATGATTTTTATATGATTCCTAATATAATGTGTTTAGCGATTCGAAAATTTTATTTATCAGAAGCATATTTGTTCAAAAAAGGGTGTCATGCTGAGCTCCGTCGAAGCATGGTGGGCAAGCCTCTACGCTCGCCCCTTCGAAGGAGTTCAGGGTGACAGTCCCTTTTTTGGGCATTATTCTTCCGTTATGTCTACTCATGGGCTATTACCCTCAAGAGGGGAATAGCACAGACCTTGCTTTAAATCTTGTTTTTTTCATCATTTTTTCAATCACTAAACCCTTATTTAATGACACCCTGGGTGGGTTTACATGCAAACCCACCACACGACGGAAAAAAGAATACAATCAATTGATTACCAATTAATTATATAAATATTAACCATAAAAAGTGTAAACCATGTAAACCCAATTACTTCTTATTAATTTACGTGCTTGCCAAACGTTTTTAGCGTATACACAAAATGGTATGTGCCCGAACCAACATTTAAATGCTCATCGTTGCCTATTTTTTGTATACCAGTAATTTCCTTTTCGGTATTGATATCCAGGCCGCTTTCGGTGATCTGGTCGGTTACCGATGGCAGTACGATCTCGGCGGTGGCATTGGGCGGCACAATAACATCCAATGTAAATATACCACTATCAATACTCCATGCCGATTTTACCTTACCATATAAAGTTTCCAGTTCGGCCTGGGCGCTGGTCAGTTTGCCACCCGGGTGCGGCGAAATGATGATCCTATGAAAGCCTGGTAAGGTTTCGTCGGTATTGATGCCTGCTATCACCCGGTACATCCAATCGCCAATGGCACCATAGGCATAATGGTTAAAGGAGTTCATTTCGGGATCTTCAAAACTACCATCGGGCTTAATGCCGTCCCAGCGTTCCCAAATAGTGGTAGCACCGTGTTTTACCGGATACAACCATGATGGGTACGATTCTTTCATCAGCAGGTCATAAGCAATATCGGTATGTCCAAAGCGGCTCAGTACATGGCAAATATAGGGTGTGCCTAAAAAGCCGGTAGTGATATGCTCGTCATAATCCTGGATATTGTTCACCAGCCTTTTTGCAGCCGACTCCCGTAAATTTTCGGGCAGCAGGTCAAAGTTTAAAGCCAGCACATAGGAGGTTTGCGTGCCCGATATCATTCGTCCATTAGGGGTTACATACTCGCTCTGGAAAGCTTTTTTGATATTGTATAACAGCTGGGTGTATTTCTGCACGTCATCGCCCCTGTGTAATATTTTGGCGGCATTGACAAGTAACTGGGTAGAATACGCGTAAAATGCCTGGGCTATCAAGTTTTTATCGGTCAATGCAGCCCCGTCCTCATAATTGGTTCCGGCGTAAAAGAGCCAGTCGCCAAAGTGGTTACCGGTATCCCAAAGGTAATTGCGGCTGTGGAGCTGAATATAGCCCACCCAGGCCTTCATACTTTCGTATTGCTGCTGCAATACCTGTTTATCGCCATAGGCCAGGTAAATAGTCCAGGGCGCTATAGTGGCCACATCGCTCCAGCCCGAAGCAGCAGATGACACGCTGTCCAGCACATTGGGTACCACATAAGGCACGGCCCCATCTTTATGCTGATCGGCCGAAAGATCTTTTAGCCATTTGGTAAAAAAGCCGGCCACATCCATATTAAAAGTAGCGGTACGGACAAAGGCCTGCGCATCACCCGTCCAGCCCATACGTTCATCCCGTTGCGGGCAATCGGTAGGCACATCCACAAAATTGCCTTTTTGACCCCATTGTATATTATGCTGTAGTTGATTGATCAATGGATTGGAAGTAGAGAACTTGCCCGTTTGCGCCATATCTGAATATAAGGCATAGGCGGCGACGTTGGTAGAGTCGAGCGGGCCATTATAGCCCACCACTTTCATATAACGGAAACCCTGGAATGTAAAATGTGGTTCATAGCTTTCCGCGCTGTCGCTTTTAAATACGTAGGTGATCTCCTGTTTGGCGGTACGCAGGTTTTTGGTATAAAAATTACCTTTCTGATCAAGCACCTCGGCGTGGAAAAGGTGGATGGTATCGCCGGCCTTTGCTTTCAGCTTAAATTGTACCCAGCCCACCAGGTTTTGCCCAAAGTCGATCACCTTTTCGCCGGCTGGTGTGGTAAATACTTTTAGCGGTAAAAATTTCTCGTGTTTTTTTACCGTAGGGCCAACAGTGGTGATCAGGTTGCTTTTGATGCTTTCGTCTGTTTTTACAGTATCCCAGGTAGCATCCTTGTAAAGGGGATCTGTCCATCCGTTCTTTTCCTTACGGGCATCATAAACCTCACCATCAAAAAATGATGATGAGCGGATAGGGCCATAAGCTACCTTCCAGCTTTTGTCTGAAGTAATCACCTCGCGTTTGCCGTTGGTATAAACTATTTCGAGCTGATAAAGCAGGGCAAGTTTTTTACCATAGACATTCTTTTTGCGATTGTAGGTATAACCTCGATACCAGCCATCGCCGATAGTTACACCGGTGGCATTATCCCCTCTTTTAAGCAGTGAGGTAACATCATATACCTGGTATTGCAGTCGTTTGTTATAGCTTGTCCAGCCGGGCGCGAAGTAATCATTACCTACCCTTTTGCCGTTGATCTGCGCCTCGAATACGCCATGAGCGGTGATATATAAATGGGCCGCGCGTATTTTATGATCGAGTTTAAATGCTTTGCGGAACATAGGGCTGGGGCCGCCAGTGGTATCAGACACGTAATTATCCTGGATCCATTTAGCCGACCAGTCCTCCCGTTTCAGCAAGCCCATTTTCCAGAAATTCACCATACTCCAGGGCGTTACCTGGTTTTTATTATTCCATACCCGTACCTGCCAGTAACATTTTTCGCGGGACGTTAACATCGGTCCGCCATAATATACATGCGCCGACTCATCAGATGGAATCTTGCCCGAGGTCCAGATCAGGTTTTGCCCTTTGGTTAACGATACCGCATTCGTACCAACCCGTATTTCGTAATATGTTTGTTGTATGTTGCGATCCTGGGTTATCAGCTTCCAGCTCAGGCGCGGGTTGGCCGCGTCCACAGCTATAGGATTAATTTTATACTCACATATCAAATTATCAACCCTAAAATTAACAGGCACATTTTGAGCCTGTGCAAAACCCTGGCGGCAAATAAAAAGTAATATTACGATACTCAGGCATATCTTTTTAAGAACGCCTGTTTGGGTTATATAATTCATGCTATTAAATATAGCTTAAGAACGGTTTTTGTTTGTATAAATAACATATTTTTTAGCCTCAAAATTAAATATGATGGCATTGTTACAAATTTAAGAGTCAAGAATCAAGAGACAAGAACCAGGAAAGAAAAACAAATAATAACTTGGGTTTCGCCTTTGTCTTGATTCTTGTCTCTTGATTCCTGATTCTCCTTCCCTTAATCAATGTTCCAGTTGTCCTTCATTTAACGGATATTGGAAAAGCAATCGAATATTGGTGTACGCGGCTGAGTTTACAGTCCAATATGGTTTTTTGATGGCTTTTTCCCTGGCGCCGTGGGCTGTCATTACGGCCACCGCTTTTCCGGTACGCAGGAGATCGAACCAACGGTGATTTTCGAAGCATAGTTCAATTTGTCTTTCATGCGCCACAGCCGTACGGAAATCTTCCTGGCTAGCCACATTCAGCGTAGCATCGGCATTGCCGGTGCTTTTATCAGGTAAACCAGCACGTTCTCTTACCAGGTTTAAATATCTAAAGGCATCACCCCCACCTGCAAAACCTTGCTCATTCAAACATTCGGCCAGCATCAGGTAAACATCAGAATAGCGATACACTGGAAAGTTGTTGCCAGTGATACCCTGAACCGCGCCTATGCTCTGGTACTTTTTGATAAAAGGCATGGTGATACCGTACTCGTCTGATGTAAAAGTTTCATCAACCGAAGCTTCCCTTCTGTTATCATCGGGTTCATAAGCATCAAGCAGGTCCTGGGTTGGTATATTCCAGCCGTTCTGGGCCCCATTGGCTATTTCATAACCGGTTACCGAATCGTCATATACATCCCAGGGCACAAACGTATCTATAAAATCGCTGCCCAGGCCATTTGGGCCTTCGATGTACTGGATCTCAAATATCGACTCGGGGCCGTTTTCTTTAGTAAGATCGAAATTATCAGCATAGTTAGCATTCAGGTGGTAAACGTTAGAGGCGATGATAGTACGCAGCAGTGGTACGGCCAGGTCGAACTTTTTCTGGGTCATGTACACTTCGGCGAGCAGTGTTTCGGCAGTACCTTTAGTAACCCTGCCTTTGTTACCCGCGCCGGAGTACTGAGTCGGTAATTTGGCTATGGCAGCAGTAGCATCTGCAATTATTTGTGTGTATACATCGGCAACATGGGCCTTGGTGGCTACTTTAAATGCTTCACTTACCGATTGTACTTCGGTGAGTACCAAGGGCACATCACCAAACATACGCACCACGTTAAAATAGTTAAAAGCACGTAAAAAACTGGCCTGACCTCCAATGGTATCGGCAATGGCAGCAGGCAGCTTAGCAGCCGGTAAGCGTTCTAAGATAATATTACACCTGCCAATGGCCGTAAAACTGGCATTGAAAAAGGCGCCAACCATATCGTTATTGTTCAGTTCCCTGAATTCGTCTATCTCCTCTTTATTAGTACCGGAGCGGTCGTTAGGATTAAACTCATAGGATGTATTGTCTGATCTCATTTCGCCCATGGCCCAAAAAGATCCCGTATATAAACCCTGCAAGGGGGCATAGGCGCCATTAATAGCCTGGGTAAACTGGGCCGGTGTTTTAAAGAAATTGGCCTTATTTTCGGTATCAGTAGGTTGAAGGGCGAGATAATCCTTTTTACAGCCGGCAATACCAGCAGCGGTAAGGATCAAAAATAGATATATGTATTTTTTCATGTCTTCAGTTGTTAGTTTATTGGTTCATTGTTCCAAAAATCCTTGCTCCAAAATCTCCTAAAAGGTTACATTGCAACCCACAGTATACACTGCAGAAACAGGATAACCGGTAAAATTCACATTTGGCGAAAGCGATCTGTTACCGTCCTGCCCGTCGATACCCACTTCCGGGTTACCTCCTTTATAACCAGTTATGAGGATGGCATTCTGCGCGCTGAAATAAACCCTGATATTTTTGCTGAATTTGGTTTTGAAGTTGTACCCCAGGTCGATGTTCTTGACCATGAGATAGGAGTTGCTTTCTACCCAATATGAGGGATAATAATCGCGGGCCAGGTTGGTATTGGATACCGTTGTAGGCAAAAGCCCCGCACCTGGCTGACTGGCAGAACGCCAGCGCTGAATCACGGATTGCTCTACATTAAATACCCCATCCAGATTGGTGGTAAACTGCTTATACATATCAAACACATGACCACCAACAGAACCAGCCGAAATAATGTTCATATCAAAGTTTTTGTATGACAGGTGATTGTTAAAACCAAAAGTGAATTTTGGCCAGGGGTTGCCAATAGGCACCTGGTCGCCGCCATCAATCACCCCATCACCATTAACATCCTTATACCTGATGTTACCTACCTGTTCGCCATCAAAATGCGGATACTTGTCAAGCTCTGCCTGGTTTTGAAAAATACCTTCGAATATATATCCGTAAAACTGCCCAAGAGGTAAGCCCACCTTGGTAATGCTGGTTGGATTGTCATTGGCAGGCGCATCATATATTTGTTGGGTAGATCCCAGGTCGAGCACCTTATTGCGGTTGAAAGATATATTCATATCCGTACTCCAGTTAAAGCCGCTGCCCACAATATTTTTGGTGGTTAAAGTAAATTCCCATCCGCGGTTACGTACATTGCCCACATTGGTATAGGAATAATCATACCCTGAAGCAATAGGTAGAGCGATACCCTGCAACATGCGTTGTGTATAACGATTATAATATTCAGCAATCAGGTAAATGCGCCCCTTGATCAGCGAAATATCCATACCAATATCCGTTTGCTTGGTAGTTTCCCATCCGAGCAATTGGTTTCCCAGAACGGTTAAAGACTTGCCAGGTACCAACACACCGCCAAACGTATAATTGGTTTGATCAACCGAAGGTATAGATGGGTAGTTAGGTATATTATTATTGCCGGCAAGGCCGTAGCTGGCTGTAAATTTCACCTGATCAATAAATGAGGTTTTTGGAAAAAATGATTCATCCGAGATACGCCACCCTCCGGATACTGAAGGGAAGGTACCCCATTGATGCCCTACCGCAAACCTGGATGAACCATCCCGGCGGACAGAGGCACTTAACAGGTATTTATCTTTATAAGCGTAATTTACCCTGCCTATTAATGAAAGCAGGCGCCACTGTTCATCACCATTATTATCTGCTGGTGCGGTTATGATAGTTGCAGCACCAATTGACCTGACAACATCGTCGGGATAACCTGTTCCGAATGTGAACCGGTTATGACTTGTTTCCTGTTGAATGGAATAATCGCCCAATACGGTTAAAGTATGATTACCCCATGTTTTTTTATAATTAATTGAATTTTCATTGAGCCAGTTAAGTGAATTTACCGAAGTAGCAGACCCTATTGCCTTTACCTGTGTGCCATCACGGTTTGGCGCATTAAAGCCTCCGAGGAATGATGGCCGGAAATAGTCCTGTGATTTGGTTTGATAATCGACCCCAAATGTCGACCTTAAGGTTAAACCAGGTATGATTTGCCATTCTACATAGGTATTGGCCAATGCACGAAACTCATTTCGGTTATTGGTAATGTTCATCAACTCGCTTACCGGGTTGGCATTTTGGAAGGTACCTGGCGAACCTACCACATTGGTATAGGAGCCATCAGGCTGTTTCACCGGTATCAGCGGACTTTCGAGATATGCCTGGCTCAATACCCCCGATAAAAAGTGCCCATCTGTTTCCTGCAAATTTCGGATGCTATAAGTAGGCGCGATGCTTAAGCCTACCGTTACGTTTTTTGCCACATCGACATCCATATTACCTTTTAAAGAGTATCTTTTGAAACCGGTATTCAGCACCGTACCCTCCTGATTAAAATAGCCTAATGAAAATAACGATCTTACTTTTTCGGTACCATTAGCTATCGTAACATCATAGTTTTGCATGGGAGCCACCCGGGTAACCGCATCAAACCAATCTGTACCCTTACCCAGGGATGCCGGTTTTTTGTAGGCATCCGGTATAGGGTTATTTGTGCCATTAACTTTGTTAGCATCTTCAATAGCCTCTGTACGCCATTGGGCAAACTCAGAAGCCGTCATCATTTTAAGCTTGGTTTTAGGCAATATGGTTTGGATGCCGGTAGATGTGTTTACAGTAACTGTCGACTCACCCTTTTTGGCCCTTTTAGTGGTGATCAGTATAACACCGTTTGCTCCGCGCGAACCATATATGGCTGTTGAAGCAGCATCTTTTAACACACTAATATTTTCAATATCATCGGGATTAATAGTGCTCAGCGGATTGGAATACTGATCAAAGCCTGGGGAGATGGGAAATCCATCTATCACATACAGCGGATCGTCACCAGCCCCTACCGAACCTGCACCACGGATATTGATTGATACACCACCACCCGGGGTACCTGTTACCTGGTTCACGGTTACACCGGCCAGCTGTCCGGCCAGTTTCAGATCAATGCTGGCCGCCTTAATCTCCTTGATATTGGACATTTTAACAGTTCCTACAGCTCCTGTCACATCCTTTCGTTCCTGGTTACCATAGCCTACCACTACTACCTCATGCAGTTGTGTTTTGTCTTCTTCTAACACTATATCTATGGTAGTACGTTTATTTACCGGCTCTTCCCTCGTTCTGAAACCCACAAAAGTGAATACCAATACCGCGTTATCGTCGGCCTGTAAACTAAATTTGCCATCCACACCCGTGGTTGCCCCAATACTTGTCCCTTTTATTTTCACATTAACACCCGGCAGCGGTTGATTTTGCGAATCTTTTACCTGGCCCGTTATGGTTATAGGCGCCTGCACTGGACTAGCCATAACACTTGCATCTTTTTTATTGACGATGATGGTTTTATTGTCAATAGTATAGGTAAAAGACTCGTTTTTAAAGCACTCCTGCAAAGTCTCTTCCAACGACGCATCTTTTAGGGATAAAGTAACCGGCTTAGCTCCTTTAATATCGTTGTACTTGTAAAAGAAATAATACCCGCTTTGCTTTTCAATAGCCTTAAATACTTTTTCAATAGCCGTGTTGCTGGTGTTTAACGTAATGGTTTGCGAGAAACTTTTAGCGCTAAGCTGTAAGCAACCGATAATAACTAATAAGACCGTTAACTTCATAGTTAAAAACAGTTTTGAGGTTGATGTACGGGGTAAGTAAAATACTTTACCCCTAAAGTTTAATTGCATAACTTCGTCGTGTTTGGGTTAATGTGTCTGTTAATGAAACTCAGTAAAATTGATCCAATCATTTACGCCGGGAGTGTTGCCGCACTTCCGGTTTTTTTATGAATGGTCAAGACGGGGGAGATTGTTATTGACTGGGCTGGTATTTGATCATCATGTTATTTGTTGGTGTTTAAAACTTGTTAATTATGGGGTTACTGTTATTTTTTTATTCTCGACCTTAAAATGCACCCGGTTAAGCTCCAGTATATGCAGCACCTGCGACAACTTTACATTGCGCTCAATTTTACCTACAAACTCATCATCAGGTAACTTGCCATCGTATATTACTTCAATATCATACCAGCGACTTATCTGCTTCATAATATCATAGATGCTTGCCCGGTTAAATTCAAAAAATCCATTTTTCCAGGCAATGGTCTGCTCCGCATCAACTTCTGCAACCCGAATGTTACCTCCTTTTGCCACGCCCTGCTGCCCGGGTTTCAGAAAACTACCCGAGCCGCCATCATTAAGCTGAACAGATCCCTCCAACAACGTAGTTTTTATGGCCGGCTCATCCTGATAGGCCATAATGTTAAAATGAGTTCCGAAAACTTTAACCTGCATATGATCAACCTTTACAGTAAAGGGCTGAGCTGCATTTTTTACAACTTCAAAATAAGCCTCACCTGTGAGCTCTACACTACGAGTATTGCCGGTAAAAGCAGTAGGGAATTTTAAGGACGACGCCGCATTTAACCACACTTTGGTACCATCGGGTAATATCACCTGGTATTGTCCGCCACGCGGGGTGCTGATGGTATTCCAGGTAATGGGTTCATTTTGTGTTTTGCCGTCACCCTTGTCAACCGTGTACATAAGTTGGCCGTCTTGAGTTTTTTGGATACTGATATGGCCTTTTTTGGCCAGGAGGCCAACTTTAGCAGAGTCGAGCACCAGTTTAGTTCCATTCCCGAGTGTAAGTATGGCCTTGTTATTACCGGGCTCAGCATCGTGTTTAACCAGTTGGGAATGATTTGCCTTAAGTGCTTGTTTATGCGAATAATAATATGCCCCGGCACCAATAAAAATTATGATCGCGGCTGCAGCTATTTTACGAAATGTAAAAAGTTGTTGAACTTTTGATTGCTGCTGTTCATGTACGGCCTGTTGCAAACGGTTCAGCATTTTATTTTCGAGCTGATCTTTAAGGCCTAATATCGACTCGTCCCAATGATCCTGATCAGGTTGAAAGCGTTCGAAAATATCCAGCAGCAGTTGTTCTTCTTCGGCAGAGGCTTGTCCGTTCAGGTATTTATCAATCAGTTGTAGTAATTCCTGTTGCTGCACGTGGATTTGGTTTTTTAAGGGAGAGTATAAAAAACCGCGTATCCCCTACGTGATATGTATTTTTTTCGGACTATTTTTTTATAAAGAGGTACAGGGTGTGCAGCAGTAAAGCACAGCCAATAGAAGTGCGCAGGTGGCGCAAGGCTTTGGTGAGGTGATTTTCGACGGTTTTAGTGGATATGTTTAGTTGCGATGCTATTTCTTTATGGCTTAAACAATCCTCCCGGCTTAGCTTATATACTTCACGGCATTTTTCTGGAAGGGTATTTACAATAGAACTTACCCGGGTACTCAACTCCTTATATTCCATACTGTCATAAGCATCCGGACTGTGGATATGATTTAGGGCCTCATCAAAAATATCTGCCCTTACCGGCCCCTTCCGTATCTGCCGGTAAACCTCGTAACGGATGCTGGCATACAGGTAAGCCCGAAGTGAAAATGTGATCTGTAATTGATACCGGTTATTCCAGAGTTTAATAAACAGTTCCTGGATGATGTCCTCGCAGGCATGACCGTCTTTTAAAACATGGTAAGCAGAAGTGTATAATAGTGCCCAATATTTTTTATAAATAGCCGCTAACGCAGTTTCGTCATCCAGTTTCAGACGATCTATCAGCTCTATATCACTTAAAACTATTTTGGCAGGCATATTTATGACAAGGGCTAAATGTTAAACCATAAGCTAAATTGAGTTTATATTAACTGAATATGCGTTTCAATACCTCTACAATCCAATGCAACTGTAGCACAATCAATTACATGCTTAACAAATTTTACACGGATTGGTTGTGTTAAATTAAAATGAATTTAAAATTTAGTTAAGTATGATATATAAAACAAAAGGGGCAGCTTTTCAGCTGCCCCTTTTGTTACTTATTGAAGATATATTTATAATAAAATACTGTTAGCTAAAGCCAGCTCTTCGGCTGTTACCGTATGCTGGCGCCCCTTATATATTTTCAGGGTAACGTTGGCGTTGAGCTTTTTGAGCAGGCTCACGGTTTCGTTCACCCTGCTTACGGGCACATGCGGATCAGGATCACCGGTGGTAACGAGTATGGGTGTTTGACCAAAATCGCCCTGATAGTTTTCGCTGATCAGTTTTTCACCTATCAATCCACCTGTAAAAGCTATCACACCTCCATATTTACCGGCATTGCGGGTTACATACTCCAGCGTTAAACATGCCCCCTGCGAAAAACCAAGGAAATAAATATTCTCTTGTGCTATGCCTTGTTCTTTAATATCCTCCACCAAACTGCCAATCACCTCCAGTGCCGAATCGAGGGCAGGTTGGTTATTACTAACCGGAGCCATAAAGCTATATGGGTACCAGCTATGTTCGGTAGCCTGTGGTGCAACAATAGCATAACCATCCAGTTGCAGGTGATCTTTCAATGTAAGGATACTTACTGCCGATGCCCCGCGCCCATGCAGCATGATCATGGCTTTTTTGGCCTGATCGGCGGGTATCCCCGCTGTTACTATCTGTTTACGATGCGTGTACATGACTTTATATTAATGAAGGTAACGATTTTTCCAGATCCTCGCGTATATTCTCATATTGTGCAGGCAGTTTCAAACCACTACCCAATTGATCAACCGGTTCATCAACAGAAAAGCCCGGATTATCGGTAGCCAGTTCAAACAACACACCTCCCGGTTCGCGGAAATACAGCGAGTAAAAATAATTCCTGTCAATTTTATCCGTAATATGTAAACCCAATGCTGCAATCTTTTCGCGGTATTGCATCAATATCTCCTCGTTTTTAACACGGAATGCCACGTGATGTACCGAACCTCCGGCCACATGGCCTGCAACCTCTCCGGCCACTTCAACCAGGTCCACTATGGCCGCGTTATCTACCGCATCGGTCACAAAACGGAAACGGTTTACATGCTGCTCTAACAATTTATAACCAAACACATCGGTTAGTATTTTAGCGGTAGCATCCATTTTATTGGTAGTGATGGTGATATTGTGGAAACCACGTGTAGCATTTTCAGCCTTCACCTCTGCTGTTTCCCAGGGCAGCCTGCTATCGGCTGTTTTAGGTACGATCAGTTCCAGCTTTAAGCCATCCGGATCCAATAAGGTAAGGTATTGCTCTCCAAATTTTTCGGCTGGTTTGTTATACAGTACATTGTTGGCCTCCAATCTTTTTAACCAGAAATCCAAACTGCCTTCGGGTACGCTGTAACCAATTTCGGTAGCCTGACGAGCCCCTCTTCTGCCGGCAGTAATACCTTCCCATGGGAAAAAGGTAAGGATAGTACCAGGTGTACCAAATTTATCACCATAATAGAGGTGATAAGTTTGCGGATCATCAAAGTTCACTGTTTTTTTAACCAGTCTTAAACCCAAAACACGGGTATAAAAATCATAGTTCTTTTTGGCGTTACCTGCAATAGCAGTAATGTGGTGGATGCCGTTTATTGTATTTTCCATTGTTGTCCTTTCGTGATCAAAAATTAATAATTGTTTTAATTGATGATTCAAAGTTACCGTGTAAAACACGGTTTACACTTGATGTAGGATAAGAAATAAAGGGGGATTTTTGGAGCAAGGATTTTTGGAACAAGGAATAAGGACTACACCACACCTCATTGCGAGCGCAGCGTGGCAATGACGCGTGAAGAGTAAACTTATAATTACCCCTCCGCCTTAGTACTAAACAAAAATACCGCCGATTCACCCAGGATCACCTGGTCTCCTTCGCTCATAGGGTGACCGATCTGCGTGGAGTTCAGCTTGATCATTTTGCCATCGGCAGCAATATGGATCTTGGTTTTGTTGCCCGGAGGCACACCGCCTTCATCGGCAAATATCATAAAACACTCCGAGTCCTTATTCCATTCAATATGGGCGTGCTGGCGACTGATGAATTTATTACTATCATCCTTACTATCGGCCGGGAACACCAATTTATTTAAGCGGTATGATCCGTTATCGGTAACCGCTTTTTTATCGCGACCGATGTTTATTTTATCGTCGGTAGCCTTGATCACGTACTCCTCCTGCTCCGCTTCTCCGTTCAAGATCCGGATATAGGCCACGGCCGATGAAGCGTTATGCATTACCTGCCGACGGGTGTGCATCAGGAATGCGGCATCCAGATCCGGGACCGGGCTTGCTTCCAACGGAAGCTCATCAACAAATTCCACCTCTATTGTCCAGTCGGATGGCAGATCAAGCGCATAATCGTCGGCTATTTTTTGTACCTCATTCCTGAATTTTTCTTTGTCGTGCACATAAACCGCTCCCTCATACAGATGTTTATCCTCGGGATTGGCAGCTATATAAAGCAGCAATTCTTTGATATGACCACCTTCACCGCCTTCTATTTTTTGTAATGCTTCTTTGATAAAACGCAAAAGGGCATCGCGCAGACTTTTTACATCCCATTCGCGTTTCTCGCCCTTATTTCCAAATAATTTGAATGCCATATTTCTGTTTTTTTGAGCAAGGATTGGGAGATCAAGAAACAAAGATTTTTGAACGATACAAAATACTTTTATACTTTTAAAGTTCTGTCCTTACTCCTTTATCTAAAAATCCTTGCTCTATAAATCCTTGTTCCAAAAATCCCTATTGCGTGGTATCCGTAGGAAAATTTATTTCCTCAGGTGCTTCCGCTTTTTCATGAACTACCACTTTTTCGGGATCGAAGCTTTTCATATAACCCTTTTTCAATAAAAGTGGGATTATATGATTCCCGGCCAGATGTACCGCATCCGACGAGCCCCGTGTTGATTCGATACGGATACACACCACCATATTGCCGGTGCCTTTAGCCTCGGGTGCAAAAAACACATACCAGCCATCATTTACGCTTTTATTTTTCACAATACGCTCGGGCGTACCGCTTTTACCGGCTACAGCTATATGCAATATAGGCACTTTCGGTGCACTTTGCGCTATCATGTATTGCTTCAGTAAGGCAGCGTACTCCGGTTTTTCGGCCAGTTTAAAGGCCGGTTTTACCGCTATTGCCGTATCGTTGGTCTTGAGTACAAAGCGATTAGGGTGCAACATCCCCTCATTAGCCACACCCGATATAAGCCTGGCTACAGCCGCAGGGGTCGCGATCAGCTCACCTTGTCCCCAGGCCATGCCCGATATACCTTTGGCCCTTGTTTTATGGATATTGTTAGGGTCATAGCGCGGCTTGGTATTAAATTCGGTTTTACGCCACAGGGTACGCCATTTCTCTTCCTGCGCATCATTTTCTGGTGGTTTGTTATAATAGTAGCCGCCTACACCATGCAAAAACATCCCAGTTTTCAGGTACAGGTTACCCATGTACTCTTCCAGGTGCTGCTGATTAGCCAGTTTGATAAAATATACGTTGTTTGATTTGGCAATGGCCCTTTCCATGGTGATCATCCCGGTTTCATCGGGCTCGATACCTTTTGTCCGGATGCGTTCTTCGGTACTTACATGATACACCACATCGGCAGCGCCCATGCCCAACTTATTAAATGCCGACATGGCTGTGAGCACCTTGGCCGTTGATCCCGGTTGCGAAGCATAGGTAAAACCCAGATCGGTAGTGGTCATCCAGGTGGCCAGTTTATTCTGATCAGCCTGCGCCATGGTCAACTGATCCCAGTTATGTACAGGCGGCAGCGGATACACCGCAGAAGTCAGTACATCACCGGTATTGGCTTCCATAATTACCACCGACACCCGGTTATCCTGTAAGGATGTATCGGCAGCGATGGCTTGTTGTATACTGGTTTGCAGTTCGGCGTCCACAGTAAGCTGCACATCACGGTTCTTGTTTTTAAAAGCAGCTATTTCGGGGCCGTTAATATCAGCAAGTAACAGCGGGGCCAATGCACTGTAATCGCGCTTGCTTACTGTCATCTCTTTCATGCCACGGGGTAAAAAGCGGTCTTCCTGGTAGCGGGAAGCTTTCACATTGTAGCTGGTAATAGGCATTTTAAATCCACGCAGCTCGGCGGCATGTTCGTACTCGGCGAAGTAACCATTGGTGCTGCCATTAAATACGCCGGTATTTTCGTCGCCCGTCCAAAAGAACATATTTTCTTCAAAAGGATAATATCTTTCAAGCCGTTTGTGCATAGCCGAATCCAGATCATAGTGCATGATACCGGTAGCGGCTAGTTTTTCTTTTTGTTTTTCTATCAGTTCTGGCTTGCTCGTAGCCAGGATCAATCCGTTACGATCCAACAATGAGCCCGCCTGCAATTTATTCATCAATATGGCGATACGTGGATTATAGCTAAACATGCGCAGACCGCTTTTATCAGCCACCAAAGCCGGTTTTACCACCCAATGCTTATTGTCGGCGCTATAACGCGAAACATTTACTGTAAGCAAAACTACTGCCGCCAAAGCAGCAGCGAGGGCCGGTACCAGGTTTTTATCCTGCTGCTTGGTGATAAAACTCATTTGTATCTGCGTCCCTTTTACAGAAGACACAGATAGCAGAAAACCTGCCGCCACCATATTGATCACCAATGACGAACCGCCATAGCTTTCAAATGGCAGGGACACACCGGATAAAGGCAAAGCTCCTATCGACCCACCAGCTATCAGGATGAACTGCACAAAACTACAAACACCAATACCTGCGCTGAGATAAAACAACAGCGGCGTACCGGTTTGCCGACCTATGATGATGGAGCGATGTAAATAAAGTAAGAACAGTATAAATATAGCCGCCATACCCGCCCAACCAAATTCCTCGCCGATGGATGGCAGGATCATATCGGTATGTGCTTCGGGAATGGTTTTGGCAAAACCCTGTCCTACGCCTGTACCGCTTAAGCCACCACTGGCCATGGCCCAAAGTCCGTTAGCTACCTGGTCGCCTCCATACACTTCATTGTTCCAGGGGTCCTGCCAGATGGCTTTACGTTCTGTTAATCGTTCAACAGGGCCGGGAATGATCTTGTCCAGACCGGGAATCTTATCGATGGTTAAAAAGGCAGTGATCACGATTAAAGCCATAAACGACGATTCGCTCAGCAAGCGGGGTTTTAAGAACCCTACAATGCCCCATACGCCAAAGGTGATGGCCGCGCTGATCCAGACATTTTCAAAAACCCAGGTGGCCAGTACAAACAGTATCACATAAGCGGCCATATGCATAAAATCGCCGCGCGAAAAGGAGAACAGGATAATAAACGTAAAACAGATCACCATTGCCGGGCCCAGATCACCCAGCACTAAAAACAGCAACAAGGTGATAACCGTGGCGATGAGCGCGAAGGAAAAGAACGACCAACGTTTACCCCAACTGGCATACTGACTAATGAATTTTTCATTAGCAGCAAAAAAGCCAGCTAAAAATATCATGATCAAATATTTCACGATCTCGCTGGGCTGCACACCCAACAGGTTCACTTTTACCCCGCTGCCTTCGGGCCCGGTACCAAATAAAATGGTACCAAATAATAAGGCCATAGCCACCAAGGCCCAGGGCCAGCCGTTGGCCGCGCTACGGGCGCCTTTAAAAAACAATAACCGGTACAAGGTAGAATCGGCATTAAAACGGCGCAGGTTGAAGAACTGCATAATGCAGATACCGCCTACACCAATGCCTAAATACATTAACGTATCCTTAGCTAAAAAACGGTCGCGCAAAGGATCTTGTAAACTCAATAGCGTCAATATGGAAATACCCGTGAGTAGCATGATCAAGGGTAATATCAACTGATCGGCTTGCTGGTAACGGCTGCTAAGCAGCAGGTGTATGATCACAAACCCGGCAAAAAAGCTTCCTACAATGATCCAATACCAATCATTAAACTCCTCGTGTGTACGTACAATGAAAGCTCCCTCCTTTTTCAGGATATTAAAATCGCGGGTGGATAATAGCTTTATAGTATGCGGTGCCTGGACAAAATTGAGTGTTTTATCTTTATCCAGTTCTACTACACCCTGCGAGCGGCCAAATTCAAAACCCGGTTGCAATGGCAATACTTCAAAAGCTTTGCCCGTAGGCAGGTTTTTAAATGCATAATGCCCCTCCGCATCTGTACGGGTAAAGGCGGTTAATGATTGCAGCTGACGTTTTTTATCAGCATTAACCACATAAACCTTTTTGTATCCGGCTGAGGCTTGCGTGGTAGCTCCTCTTGATGTGGTTTCTTCATCACTATAGATACTATCCTGCGGCAGTATCATGTTCAGTCGTACTAATACACCGCCAATAGCTTGCTCTTTATGATGAATGGTTCCCGATATGCTATATTCGCCCAAGCCCAGATCAGTTTGCACCGGTAATTGCGGGGGATGAACACGTTCTTGCGTAAACCGGATGGAATCATCACCCGTATAACCTAATAAAGAGCGTGAAACCAGCACTCTTTTTTTGAACGACTCGCCGCCATTGGCAAAAGCATCGTCGGCATTGACATAATAACGGCGTTTGTTCAACTCGCCTGCGTTATCAATCTCTTCACCAATATTTACTTTTGAAGCTATAGTAGACTTGATATAGTCAACATCCTTAGGGTCATCAAAATAATAACCTTTTTGCAACAGGGAGGCCACATTACGGGCGGTGTTGGGCGTGTTGAGATTAACGATGGTACCGTCCTGTAGCCGCTTATCTACATCAACAAACTTCTGTTGCAGCACAAAATAAAGCTTGCCAAAAAGTGCGACCAGTATAATACCAGTCAGCAATAAAAATAGCCGCTCCATTCCCCTGCCCGGTGACTTCGGTGTACCCTTATCCATTTTGAGAATTAAAGAGAGAATCAAAAGTCAAGAACCAAGAGTCAAGAGCTAATATTTTGGAATTAGGGAAATATCTCATCACATCATTATTTTTTCTTGATTCCTGATTCTTGCATCTTAGCTCCTGGTAAGGTATCAATTTTGAAGATGCCGCCAAATAACCTGCCCGACACTTGTTTGTTAGCCGGAAAACTATACGATGTTTGCACCGGCACCAGGCAATCATTAAATACCACATGCTTTAATACCAGGGCATCATTATGCGTAGTAATAGCTACTTTAAAACCTTCAAAAGCTACGCTGTCCAGCACGATGAATTTGCAGGTAGCCGCTAATGTAAGTGCAGGTCCGTGGTATAATGAGTCGCGCTTAAACAGGATGTTTCCTTTTGCTTTAATATACAGGCTGTCACCATCAATATGCAGGCTATCGGTTAAAACAATAGGCTGCGGATAATCAGCAGCAGATAAGATTAGCGTTTTTCCTTTTAGCTTGTTGATGGTATCCTGCAATTTGGTTTCCTGGGCATTTTTTATTTTCACGGGAGTTACATGCACCTTTACAGGAGTTTGCTTCAACTGATAGTTAAGCCAAAACTGCCATAAAAAACCCGCCAATGCCAGGGCCAGCAATATAAACAGCACAATCATACTGCCTCTTGTACTCTTTTGCCTTACCGGTATAGTTTCGGGGCCATCTGGTAATTTGGGTTGCGCCAGCGGATCAACGATCTCGTCCGTAACTTTGGCTGCTGGTGCTGCCGGACGGGTAGCGCTATGCTGCCGAGGGGCTTTATCATTGTGAACCAACACCACCGTTACATTATCTTTTCCACCTTTGCTATTGGCCGCGTCTATTAATTTTTTGCCTTTTTCTTCTATAGGATTATTATCGGTCAGTATACCGGTAATGAGGTTTTTGTCGACCAGGTCGGTCAAACCATCGCTGCAAACCAGCAGGGTATCGCCGGGAAGAAATGGAGAATGACCAGTCTCTACAAAATCCGGATCTTTGGATATTCCGGGGTTAAAACCAAGTGCCTTATTGATCTCGTTGCGTTTAGGATGATCCATGGCTGCCTCTTCGGTTAACCGTCCAGAATCTTCCAGGAAGCCTACAAAAGAATGATCCTTAGATATCTTGATAAGGGTATAATCGCGCAGTAGATACAAGCGGGTATCACCTACGTGTGCATAATAAAACTGATTATTTTGAATGTCGATCACGGCCAGCGTAAGCACACAGGCCATGTTTTCCAGTTGCTTGTCTGTCTTTTTTTTATCGTATATTTTTTGGTTGGCTATAATTATACTATTTACCAGCAGCGGCACTACATCACCGGCAATATAAGAGAGCTGCTCAAGGATACAGTCGCGCGCTATATCGGCAGCCACTTCACCACCTACATAACCACCTACGCCGTCAATTACACAGGCAATAATAAAATTGCCGTCACCGGATTTTTGGGCAATAAAGGTATCCTCATTATTATCCCGCTGCCGGCCAATATCTGTTATTCCGAAAAAATTATTTGTCATGGTTTTTACTGGAATTTTTGATGTCGATAAAATGGGCCATTAATAATAAAACGCCTATTGCCAACAGCCCGAATGATAATATTTGTGACATTATGCTTCGGGTTTAAATATGTTGATGCCAATGATGCCGTTGAGTAATATTTTGGAGTTGAAGGGCAGATCCACCCATTGCGGCGCGTTTACATCGCTGCGTACAACCTCCTGCTCATTGATCAGCGTACGCTCACCAAAAGATGCCAGGTAAAATTTACCATCGGCTTTATTAAGACGGATGCGTAGATGCGGGGTATTCACCCAATCGCTGGGCACTTTGAATACGGCACGCTCTTCCCGGGTTTCCTCGTTGCCTGATACCACAATATCATCATCCATTACCAGGAACTCCACTTTACGGCCCACAAACTGTTTATCTGGCATAATGGTATCCAGGCGGGCCAGAATCTTATCGCCTGGCCGGTCAATTTCTTTTTCTTTATGGTTCAGATCATAAGCATATGGCAGTTCATAATAACCTTCGCTGTAATAAGTAAAGCCCTTCAGGATATCGTTGCTGATATCGAGAGTCTGAGCCACACCTGTATGACGAGGGATAAAAGTTACCCGCAAGTTTTCTTCTTTTTTATCGCTACCCGGCAACAGCTTGCCGATAAAGCCCTTATCACCTTTGGCATAATCAGGATGTGAAACCAGCCGGAACACCCATTTGGAGCTGGAAGGTTCAACTTTTTTACCTACTTCCTGATATTCGCGCAGCAACTCGTAGAATTTTTTTACCGATTCATTAACAATGATACCAAAAAGACCGGAGCGATTATTGATAAATTCCTGGTAGTCTTCCTCGTTAAAACTGATGATGAACTCGTGGTAAAACACCACCCGATCAGCAAATGAAAGCTGACCGATCGATTCTTTAAATTTTTCGATGATGTATAAATAAACATCATCTGGAGTAAGCGCTTTTATACTTGCGGCCGCGGCATTGGCTGGTTTCCCGTTTGGCAAAAACCAATCCTGCAGCCCTATTTTTTGCCAGAATGTAGATTTTGGTTCCATTCTTTATTAAATTCTAAATAATAAATTCTAAACTCTAAGTTCTAAATACTAAACTCTAAAACCTAAATTATAAATCCTTGATTTTTACTCCCTTAATCCTTGATCTATTCAAAGCTAAAAGTTCAAATTGGAGGTATCCTTGGTTTTGGCGCTGTCGCGATAAAACTGAGGTTCCTGTGTATTTGTTTTTTTATATTTCATACCCTTGAGTATAGAGTCGGTTTGCGAATCAACCTCTGGTGGTATACCCGATTCATCATTAACCGGGCTTGTATCCTGTTGTTTCTCGGGTTCCTTTTTTTGCTGAGGGAGGATAACGTTCCTGGCAGAATCCACCGGCTTTTTCGGCTTAAAAAGCCGGTTATAAACACCGTGATATATCCTGTCGCCATACTTGCTTAACACCACTGCCGAAAACACAGTAAAACCGCAAAGCATGAGCATAAAAAATATAAAAATTGGCTTTGACATGCGCACTTGCTTTCCGTTATCTACAGGTATATCAGCACCTTCCGTGATCACCGCTTGAACAGGCTTATTATTTTCGGCTTCCTGGTAATATAAGAGCAGACCTTGCAAACGCTCGTTCTCTTTAAGTAATACCGATGAGTTCCAGGTATCATCCACCTGGTTATTACTTACCGCGGATATGCTACTGTGCATCAGGGTTTCCTGTAACTCAATACCATCTACAAAGCGGTCATCCGGATCCTTTTTAAGGCATTTGGCCACTATTTGCAACAGCCAGGCTGGTACCAGCATTTCGTGCTCTTTTTTCTTATCGGCCCAGCTTTCTGGCAGATTGTTTTTGCGTAGCTCCATCACATCGGGCACAAGAGATTCCATGTGGGCCAGCATGACGGCATTGCGTGCAGTTTCGCCGTTGTCGCGCAGCGGGAACGGTACCTGCCCTGCTATCAACTCATACAGGATAACGCCATAGCTATACACATCGGTCTGAAAATACATCAGACCTTCGTTTTGTTCCGGCGCCATAAATTCTATAGCCCCGGCATGACGGATACTGGTACGGCGCTGATCATCAGACATGGCAGAAAGACCAAAATCCAACAGTACATAATTACCGGTATGGATATTGAATTTTACGTTATTGCTCTTGATATCGCCATGTTTTACAGAGACCTTATGACAATGCGACAAAGCATTCGCCAGCTGATCAGCCAGTTTAATGATCTCTTTAATCGTGAAGATGGGCTCGTGCGGCGGTTTCAATAGGTCCTCCAGGTCGGGGCCATCAATAAATTCCATTTCGATAAATGGGAACGAACCACTTTCTGTAATACCTGAGTTTAATATCTTAACTACATTAGGGTTAGGTTCTTCGTTTACCTTTTTTAATTTTTCAACCTCATTTTGAAAATTACGAAAATTCTTATCGTCGGTGCTTTCGGTATGGATAGGGGTAGGTAATAACTTTACCGCGGTAATGATGGGGCCGTAGCGCCTGCCTTTGTAAACTGAGCCCTGGCCGCCCGTTCGTAAAGCGCCCATATTCTCCAAACCCTCGGTTATTGTAAATACTTTGCTCATGGAGTAATTGTCCTCGCGGTGCTTTCTGTGTAAAATAACTTCATATTAAACATTATATTATTTCAACATAACGCACGCATTAGTGTTTGGTATAAAATTAGGAAAAAAAATATGGATGGCTGTCTGAATCAGAATTTACAGAATTTTAGAATTAATAAAATTTTTAATGTCAATTCTGAAAATCCTCAAATTCTGTAAATTCTGATTCAGACGACCTAATTCACGACCAACTCATCCACCATCAACCATGCCTTAGCTCCGGCAATGTATTCGCCGGGTGGAATGATGCCTTTGTTGGTTCCTTTTACACGGATGTACCTGGCTTGCGCAGGTTTTATACTCGCCCTTACCGTGTTGATCCCATTATTGTTAAAGGTAGTTTGGCGATAAACCTCGGTATAGTTTTTACCATCAGCCGATGTTTCAAAGGTGAGCAGTGTAGGTTCCCACATTTTTTGCCAATGATATTTTAAAATATTAATACCCAGCTGTGATACGGACTGAACTTTTCCCAGATCAACCACAGCTTCGAGATCATCACCGTTGAAACCATACCATTGCCCGTCGTTATACAGTTTGCTGCCAAAAACTCCGTTCACCAAGCCGAATGTATTGCCCGGGTTATATCCGCCTTGTGGCTGATTGGCGAGAGTTACTGTTTTACCAATGGCTTTATGGAGGTAAAAATCTTTTTCATAAATGTGCCCGTACCGCTTTACTCCGCTAAATACTGCTGCCTTTACTTTACCTGATGTGCTGATCAGAAACGGCTTATAATACTTTTTACTTTTTAACCCGGGCTCAGTTCCATCGGTTGTATAATAGATATGACTACCGGGTAGTGTACTGTTTAAAGCCAACTGTACCTGCTGATCTGCCGACTCGTTTACACTATCAGTAATTTCGTCAAAGGTGTTAGCCGCGTTAATGTTTAGTTGTTTAAGGAGTGGTTGTTCATAGCGTAGTCGCCTCAAAAAATTGGGGTAGCTTTTATTCCCTTTGTCTGTCCATCCAATTTCGGCCAAAGCCAGTATCCGCGGGAATATCTGATGCTCAGCTTGCGCGGTGCTGGCCAGGTATTCGCTCCAGGCGTTGGCTTGCACACCTTTAATATATTTAGCCTCATCGCCACTCAATTCTTTGGTTATGGGTTCATAATTATAAACTTTACTTAATGGTGTATACCCGCCGCCTGCCAACGGTTCGCTAGGATATAGGGATTGGTAATAATCCAGGTAAACGTATTTTTCGGGTGTCATGATGGCGTTGTGGTGAAGTTTTGCCGCGGCAATGCCACCCTCCTCACCTGTCCAGCTCATTACAGTGGCACCTGGGGCAAGTCCACCCTCCAGTATCTCGTCCCAGCCAATGATCTGGCGACCTTTGCTGTTGAGGTATTTTTCCATCCGACCGATGAAATAGCTCTGCAATTCGTGCTCATCCTTCAAATGCTCATCTTTAATACGCTGCTGACATTTCGGGCAGGTTTTCCATTTGGTTTTAGGACATTCATCCCCGCCGATATGGATATATTTAGATGGGAAAAGCGGTAAAACTTCATCCAGTACATTTTGTAAAAAGGTAAAGGTTTGCTCGTTACCGGCACAATATACATCGTCAAAGATCCCCCAATAGGTGGCTGCTTTGTATGGCCCTCCGGTACATCCCAATTCGGGATAGGCTGCCAATGCGGCTAACGCATGACCCGGCATTTCTATTTCGGGAATGATGCTGATATGCCTTTCCATAGCATATTTCACAACAGCTTTAACTTCCTCTTGTGTATAATAGCCGCCGTAACGTTTGCCATCAAAGCGATGCGGACTATCCTTTTTATGACCAATAATGGTTTCATCACGATAAGCGGAAATACTTTGCAGCAGCGGATATTTTTTGATCTCGATACGCCAGCCCTGGTCGTCGGTCAGGTGCCAGTGAAAAGTATTGATCTTGTATAAGGCCAGCAGATCGATCCATTTTTTAATTGCATCCACTTTGAAAAAATGGCGACTCACATCCAAATGCATTCCCCGGTAGGCAAACCGCGGATGATCTTCGATAGTACAACCCTGCACAATTACTTTTCCATTTGATTTATGCAGTAATTGTATCAGTGATTGTAAACCATAAAATACGCCGGCCTCATCATGCCCAATAATGCTGATCTGTTTTGCAGTTACTGACAATCGATAACCCTCTGGCTGTGTAACTTTAGCAGAATCAATATTTAATAAAAAGGATTGATAAGTTAATTTTTTGCCTGGCGGTAAACTATACCCCGCGATAGAATTGAAATACTGCTCAAAGAAGTCCAGGTTATCAATACTGATACCTGGGCCAAGCCATATACTGGTCGACAGGTCAAAATTGAATACCTCTTTACTTTTTTGCACTTTAAATGGCTGCGGTATAATTCCCTGTTCTTTAACCTGGGCATTTACCACATTCATCAATAAACAAAAGTATAAAGTATAACGGATATGTTTTAAAACGACGGTGCAGGTATTGATCATCGGCATGGAGTTGTTAAAGCCGAATATAGCTGTTTATGGTGAAAATCTGCTGTTAAAATTCCCCTCTTTAGAGGGGGCGCGGCAGGATGTGTAATGGCAGGGGTGTGTTCTTTTTTCCGCTTAAATCATTTTCAGATTACAGCGCCCCGATCGCTTTGCGATAGTTATTAATCGCCTTAATGATAGACTGAACGATCTCGTTTTGCCCCTCAGGCGAGTTCAGGTAATCTTCCTCCTCCGGATTATTGATAAAACCTGTTTCGATGAGTACGGCCGGCATGGCGCTGTGGGCCAGTACCAACACCCCTTGCTCCTTTACTCCATTACTTTCGCGGCCATTGGTGTCTACAAACTCGGTATTCAGCAAATCGCCAAAAAGGATGCTTTGCTTACGATATTTTTGGATATAAGCATTCAGGATAATGAGGTTAGAGGGATCGCTTTCGTCATAACTCTCATAATTTTGCTTGTAATCTTTTTCAATAAATATAGAGGAGTTTTCGCGTACAGCTTCTTCCTGCTCCTTTAAGCGGTGGAAACCATAAACCAGCAATAATACCCCTTTACGTTTATGTGCTACGGCCGCGTTACCCTCGGGCGATGAATTACAGTGTATAGAGATAAACAGGTTACCATGACTTTGGTTGGCAATAGCCGATCGTTGATTAAGCGGAATAAAGGTATCGTCGGTACGCGTCATGATGGTTTTAACGCTGATGATCTGCGAATCAATAGCTGCCTTTAATCTTTGGGCAATGGCCAATGTTACCGTTTTTTCGTTAGAGTATGATCCACGGGCACCGGGATCTTTACCACCGTGACCGGCATCAATAATAATGGTTTTAAACTTAAAAGTAGAAGTAGCCGGAATGGTATCCCTACCGGGGGTAAACGAACAAAGACTAAGAAATAAAAATAACAGTCCGCAGTTTACGATAATGTAGAAAAGCTTTTTATCTAAGATCATTTTTTAGCCGCTTTTTTACTGCATTTTGGGCATAAGCCTGTAGCATACAAAGTAAAACCACTGGGTTCAAATCCAGGTGGAAGGGTTATTGTTGGCAGATGCAGGTCGTCAAGACAATAAACGTTTTTACAGTTGGTACAATTAAAATGTAAATGTTCGTCGTGATGATGGCCCTCATCGCAATTGGAGGTACATAGGGCATAATTAGCTGTGCCATTTAAATCAAATACCTTATGGATAATACCCTTTTCTTCAAAGGCGTTCAGGATGCGATAAAGCGTAACACGGTCAATGTCGCTCATTACACTTTCCAGATCTGGCTGGGAAGTGGCTGCACTCCTTGATGACATCATCGATAAAACCCTGAGCCTTGGCGCAGTTTTTTTTAAATGATGCTTGTTCAGCAAATCTTCAAAATGAAAATTATTGCGGGTTTGTGCCATTTAATTAGGGTATAATATAAGCCTGCAAATTTAGCAAGAATAACTAATGGTTTAAAATAAGGTTTGGCTAATTGGTAAAAGTTTAAGATTGTTGCCTATCATTCAGTATACCGGCATTTGATCATTCTCTTTTATTAAATATCTGCAGCTTCCTGTGTATTTATAGTTTACAAAATGCGCTGCCGCAATCAGCAAGCCGCCGGTTGGTACTATAATTACTTCGGGCCAGCCACTTACAAAAACATGCCCCAGCAAAATAATTGCAAAGCCCAGTATCAGTAAGCATAAAGGCAGCAACCGTTTGTGTATGCGCAGATAAGACAAACCTATAGAATACGTTCCGATGGCTAATGCCAGCAGGATCATCCCCCATTCTATCCAAACACTGGCCAAAAAACCCAAACCTAATAATGGCAAACTGGTAAACAACACCGGCACTATAGCGCAATGTATAGCACACAAAGTTGATGCTGTTATTCCGATATGATCAAGCCGGGATGCGTTTTTTGGAATACTCATGTGCAAATATAAAACAAAACGCAACATCATTGCATCAGTTTAATTTCATATTTTTACAAGATTTATTTTAACTATTTAGTAACAACTGCTTAATATTAACGTCAATCATTTATTTTTGAACACATTATCTGTATATAAACCGTGCCCAATACCGCTCTCTATAAATTAAAACAAAACTGGTCAACCGCTTATGATACCAGTTTAAAACGTGTAAAATTACTCATTGGCAGTATCCTCATAACAGCTATTATCAATATTATGCCTGGCTTTTTCAGGGGAATTGAAAGCCGGAATGGTGCAGTACTTAATGATTGGGTGCTTACCCATTTACCTGCTTATGATGTTTCCATACCTATTTTTGCCTTGATATGGGGCATGGGGATCCTGATGGCCGTAAGGGCTTTTTATAAACCGGCCGTTTGCACTACCTACATCTGGACGATGATATTTGTTTGTATTGCCCGTTTCCTATCGCTCACTTTGGTAAAGCTCGATCCTCCGCCGGGCCTGGTTCCCCTGGTTGATCCGCTCACCAGTTATTTTTATGGACATGCTGCCATCACTAAAGATCTCTTCTTTTCCGGGCACACTTCAACGATGGTGCTTATCTATCTTCATCTTGATAAAAAACGGGATAAGATTATCGCCTTTATTGCTGCCTTAATAGTAATGTCTTTACTCCTTGTACAACACATTCATTACACACTGGATGTATTGGCCGCTCCGGTAATAGTTTATTGTTGCTACCGTTTTGCCCGGGCTTTTGACCTGTAATCATTAGAAGTTAACATTCTTTATAGAAATTTTATGTTTCATTTATTAAATGCAACATAATTGCATTTAATAAGAAATCGATTATATTTGCCTTAAATAATAAGCGATGGAAAAGAAATTACCGGTAACCGTGCTCAGCGGTTTTTTAGGCAGCGGCAAAACAACCCTACTCAACCACATACTACATAACAAGCAGAACTTAAAGGTAGCAGTTATAGTTAATGACATGAGCGAGGTAAACATTGATGCCCAACTGGTGGCGAATCAAAAAACGTTATCCCGTACCGAAGAAAAGCTGGTAGAAATGAGCAATGGATGTATCTGTTGTACCTTGCGTGAGGACCTGATGATTGAGGTAGAAAAACTGGCAAAAGAAGGCAGGTTTGATTATTTGCTGATTGAAAGTACAGGTATTTCTGAACCAATCCCCATTGCCCAAACGTTTAATTTTGCGGATGAAGAAGCGGGTATCGATCTGAGTCGATTTTCGGTACTGGACACCATGGTTACCGTGGTGGATTGCTTTAATTTTTATAAGGATTTTGGCAGCTCTGAGTTATTGATAAACCGCGATCTTGTGGATGATCCAAACGATCGCCGTACCATAGTTAACCTGCTTACTGACCAGATTGAATTTGCCGATGTGATCCTGCTCAACAAAACCGATTTGGTTTCACCCAAAGAGGTAAATGTATTGGAGGCAGTGATCACCAAATTAAATCCTGGCGCTAAAATATTGCATACCCAATTTGGACGGATCGATCCAGCCGAGATCCTGAACACCGGCTTATTTGATTTTGATAAAGCATCCCAATCCGCCGGGTGGATAAAGGAACTAAACGGCGAACATACGCCCGAAACCGAAGAATATGGTATCAGCTCCACCGTTTTCCGGTCGAAAAAACCATTTCATCCCGAAAGGTTTTATCATTATCTGCACCATGATTTTCCGCAAAATATTATCCGCTCCAAAGGTTTGTTCTGGATAGCTTCTGCTCCGGATGATGCCTTAAACTTTTCGCAGGCCGGTGGTTCGTCACGCTTGGAGAACGCCGGCGTTTGGTGGGCCAGCATGCCTTATCAAAAACGCATCAAATTTCATGATTTTGTAGAGAACCGCGAACTGATCGAAAAAAACTGGTCGAAAGAATTTGGCGACCGTCATAACGAACTGGTTTTTATAGGTGAGCACATGAATAAGGAAAAATTAATGCAGGAGCTAAACAGTTGCCTGATCACCGATGCCGAATTTCTGGATCTTTTAGCCGGAAAAGCCTTCGCTGATCCTTTTAACAATTAAATACCCTATCTAAATATCTAATTCATGCAGTCGGTGCATAGAATCCATGAGATCACGGTACAGCTTTTTAAATGTTGGAAATAATTTGCTGTACCGCTCATGGTTTTGAGCATTGGGTTCAATAACTATTTGATTATCTACATGTGTAAGCTGATCATAACTTTCGGGGTGCAGCACCTGCATAGCCAGGTAAATAGCCCCCACTGCCGATGCATCTTCGGGCTGTAATACGACCAACTTTTTGCCAGTAATATCGGCCAGGATCTGCGTCCATGTAGCCGAACTTACAAAGCCCCCGCTAATGTTCACCTGGGTAATATTTACCGAGGCATCCTCCACCGTTTTCAAGACATCATACAAGGCAAAACAAACGCCTTCCAACGCTGCCCTTAAAAAATGGGCCTGGGTGTGGGCTGGCTTTATATTTAAAAACGCGCCACTGGTTTTAGTATCCCAAAGCGGCGCACGTTCACCGTATAAATAAGGCAAAAAGATCAATCCCTCGCTTGCTGCCGGGATGGTATCTATCGAAGCAAACAACTCATCGTAATCTGCCGAAGTTAGTTTTTCTTTTTGCAGAAAGTTTTGCAGCAGCCAGTTAATGGCTATACCTCCATTATTTACCGCGCCGCCACACACAAAAGTATCCTGGTTAAGCAAATAATTGAAGGTCATCCCTTCAAAATTGTATACCGGCTTGGGACTGGCGATGCGTACCGCTCCACTGGTACCAATAGTAAGCGCCGCGATTCCCGGTCCGGTGGTATGACTACCCAAGTTGGCACAACATCCATCGCTCGCGCCAATAACAAAACTGGTCTGTGGGGAGATATTCAGCAAAGCAGCTGTATCCGGGTTCAGGTTATTGCGATAATAGGTGGTGTTCCTGGGAGTTGACAATTTATCGGCCCTGATACCTGCCAGCGCACAGGCTTCAGCACTCCAGTCCAATTTTAATATATCAAACAAACCCGTAGCCGAGGCAATGGAATAATCAATCTCAAAACTCCCAAACAATTTAAACCATATAAACTCCTTGATCGATATAAATTGAGTTGCCTGTATAAACAACTCCGGTTTATTGGTACGCAGCCAGATGAGCTTACATAATGGCGACATGGCATGTATCGGCGTACCGGTAATACGATATATTTCAGCACCCTGCGCAGAAGCCCTCAGTTCCTGTGCAATATTTTCGCTTCGTGAGTCGGCCCAGGTGATCATGGGCGATAACGGTGCTCCCATTTCATCAACCGGGATAATACTATGCATAGCACTGCTAAAACTTATCGCAGCAGGTGCATAACCTATTTTTACGGTAATATCACGCACGCATTTTACAAAGGCATCCCAGATCAATAATGGGTCCTGCTCACTGTAGCCCGGCTCGGGGCTGTTAATGGGATAATGGTTTTGTACCACGCCCAAAGCTTTCCCGGTTAAAGCAACAGCTACCGCTTTGGTGCTGCCTGTCCCTATATCTATACCTAAAATGTATGATTGCATATGAGTGCCTAATTTAGGATAAAAAGACAAGGGACGAAAGGATAAAAGACAAACACGTTCCTATTTGCGTTGATTTGTAATCAACAAATATTGGGAAGTCCAAAATGCTATAATTGGGTTTACATGGTTTACACTTTTTATGGTTTACACTTATTTAATTAATTGATAATCAATAAATTAATTTTATTTTTCTATAAAAAAACGGTTTACAGTGTAAACCATAATTTTTAACAAAATGGCCTCCATATCCTTGTGCTCGTTACAAACAAGCGTAACTAGAGAAAAGAAAAATCCATCCACGCGTCATTGCGAGGTACGAAGACAACAGACCAAAGGGAGCTCATTAATTCGGTTAAAATAAACACAGCATTAATAATCTCTACATAGGCGGGTCAACCATTCAGGTTGATGACATAGTTATTTGCTCTGTATAGCATAGAGATTGCTTCGTACCTCGCAATGACGTATTTTTTATGGGATGGTGTTTACCTCTTTCTGCCGTAGGCAAAGAGAAGATCGCCCGGCAGAGCGCGGGCGGGGTGAGTCGTTTTTTTAACTATCCACATCCAGCATACTTGTAAAGCCCTCTCCAAAGGAGAGGGTTGGATGAGGTTATCCATGACAGTCCATGACAGTTCCAGCCCAATTATTCCCTAAATTAGCTGTACCAATATAAACCTGTTAGTATATGCAAATAATCTTTGGAGTTTTCTTCCATTTTATCGGTGGCTTTGCCTCGGGGAGCTTTTACATCCCTTATAAAAAAATTAAGGGCTGGGCTTGGGAAAGCTACTGGATAGTGGGCGGTATTTTCTCCTGGTTCATCGTACCGCCGCTGGCTGCATGGCTAACCATTCCGGGTTTTGCAGATATTATCGGCCATACCGAAGGCTCTGTTATCGGTTGGACGTACCTCATGGGCTTGCTCTGGGGCATCGGGGGCCTCACTTATGGTTTAGGGGTACGATATCTCGGCGTATCATTAGGCAGTACTATTATATTGGGTCTTTGTTCCGTTTTTGGCGCCCTGATTCCGTCGATCTATTATGATATTTTTCCAAAAGCCGGCAAGGACACTTTTAGCATGATGCTGCACTCTTCCTGGGGGCAAATGGTGCTATTAGGCGTTTTATTATGTGTAGCGGGCATTGTAATATGTGGTAAAGCGGGTATGATCAAAGAAAAAGAACTATCTGCCAATGGGGCTATAGCACAGGAAAATAAAGATTATCGCTTTGGTCTGGGTATAGTGGTGGCTATTGTATCCGGCGTACTAAGTGCCTGCTTTAATTTTGGTATAGAGGCAGGTAAAAGCATGGCCGATACCGCCAATCAACTCTGGCAGGCTGCACATCCGGCCCAGGGTAATTTCCTGTTTCAAAATAACGTTACCTATATTATTATACTCTGGGGAGGCTTAACTACCAACTTTATATGGTGTATGGTATTAAATGCCCGCAACAAAACTTTTGGCAATTATACCGATCAAAAAACACCACTGCTTAAAAACTATCTATTCGCGGCGCTGGCAGGGACTACCTGGTTTTTGCAGTTCTTTTTTTACGGCATGGGCGAAAGCAAAATGGGCAACGGCGCCAGCTCCTGGATCCTGCACATGGCCTTCATTATCCTGATAGCCAACATGTGGGGACTGATATTAAAAGAATGGAAAGGCGTAAGTAAAAAAGCTTTCGCCACCGTAATAACCGGTATAGCGGTCATAATACTATCGGTACTGGTAGTAGGCTATGGTAATTCACTCAAGTAAAAAAATCATAAAAACATTCAGTAATTCAAATCACTAATTCACCAACTCAATAATTCAATAATTAAAAATATATGTCTGTCAGAACAACACCATTCAAACACGTAAGCTATTTGTGGGATGATGCCGAAGCCGCCAGGTTGGAGGGGGATGAAGTTGCCCTGTTAATATACCGTTCGAACCTGTTAGGAGCCGATCTGCGCCTCACCAATTACGGCGGGGGCAATACTTCATGCAAGGTCATGTCAAAAGACCCGCTCACCGGCACTGAGGTAGAGGTGATGTGGATAAAAGGCTCTGGTGGCGACATCGGCACCCTCAAAAAAAGCGGACTGGCAGCATTGTACGTCGACCGTCTGCGTAGCCTCAAAAACGTTTATCGTGGTGTAGCCTATGAGGATGAAATGGTAGAGCTTTTTAACCATTGCATATACGACCTGGCCTCCAAAGCGCCATCAATTGATACCCCGCTGCATGGCTTTTTGCCCTTTAAACATATCGACCACCTGCACCCGGACGCAGCCATTGCTATTGCCGCAGCCAAGGATGGTAAAAAAATAACCCAGGAACTGTTTAACGGTACCATTGGCTGGGTGGAATGGAAAAAACCAGGCTTTGAGCTTGGTTTGCAGCTCAAACAATGCCTGGATGAAAATCCAGGTATCCGTGGTATTATGCTGGGTTCGCACGGCTTATTTACCTGGGGCGATACCGCTTATGAAAGCTACATCAACACATTGGAAGTTATTGAGCGCTGTGCCGAATACCTGGAAGAAAACTATGGCAAAAAGGGTCCTGTGTTTGGCGGGCAAAAAATACAGAGTTTGGATGAAGTCGACCGTAAAAAACAGGCTGCTGCCATTGCCCCTATCCTGCGCGGTTTTTGCTCCAGCGAAAGGCACATGATCGGTCATTTTACGGATGATGCACGTGTACTGGAATTTATCAACTCCAATGATCTTGACCGCTTAGCTCCTTTGGGAACCAGCTGTCCCGATCACTTTTTGCGTACCAAGATCAGTCCGCTGGTTTTGGATCTGCAACCTAATGAGGATCTGAGCGATGTAAAAACCTTACAGGAACGTCTTGCACCGGCATTTGCTGCTTATCGCCAGATGTATACCGACTATTACAATACCTGCAAACATGATAATAGCCCGGCTATCAGGGATACCAACCCGGTGATCATCCTGTACCCGGGTATTGGTCTATTCTCGTTCTCTAAAGACAAGCAGACCGCACGTGTAGCAGCCGAGTTTTATACCAACGCCATCAACGTAATGAAGGGCGCTGAGGCCATTTCTGAATACACCTCCTTACCACGCCAGGAAGCTTTTGATATCGAATACTGGTTACTGGAAGAAGCCAAACTACAGCGGATGCCGAAACCAAAGGCACTATCCGGTAAAATAGCCCTGATCACAGGCAGCGCGGGCGGTATAGGTAAAGCCATCGCCAAAAAATTTGTGGACGAAGGCGCCGTAGTGATCTTGAATGATATGAACACCGAGCGCCTGAACAGCGCCGGCGAAGAGTTTAAAAAACAATATGGCAAGGATTCCTACACTACAGCAGTGCTCGATGTTACCAATGCCGGGCAGATTAATGCCGCTTTAGAAACCGCAGCCTTAGCTTTTGGCGGGGTGGATATTGTGGTGAACAACGCAGGCTTATCCATATCCAAATCCATTGCCGACCATACCGAAAAGGATTGGGACCTATTGTATGACGTACTGGTAAAGGGTCAGTTTTTTATTACCCAGGCCGCTGTAGCCGTGATGAAAAAACAAGATATTGGCGGTGACGTTATCAATATAGTCAGCAAGAATGCCCTGGTAAGCGGGCCTAATAACGCGGGTTATGGCTCGGCGAAGGCGGCACAGTTGCACCTGAGCAGGCTGAATGCTGCTGAACTGGGTGCCGACGGGATTCGCGTAAATGTAGTGAACCCGGATGCGGTGATCAGCGACAGTAATATTTGGGCCGGCGGATGGGCCGAAGGTCGCGCTAAAGCTTATGGTATTACGGTTGAAGAGTTACCGGCCTACTATGCTAAACGTACCCTGCTAAACCAGATCATTCTCCCCGCTGATATTGCCGATGCCTGCTTTGCCTTTACCGGCGGGCTGCTCAGCAAATCAACCGGGAATGTGCTGAATGTGGATGGCGGCGTGGCGATGGCTTTTGTGAGGTAATTTTTGGAGCAAGGATTTGGAGATAAATGACAAAAGATAAAACCAGCCATGTCATTGCGAGCGAAGCGTGGCAATCGCGAACTATACAGGGCAAATCTGCTCAGTTCGCGATTGCTTCGTCGTTCCTCCTCGCAATGACATGGTTTTAGTAATACATATTATAAACCAATAATCATGCAATTAGAGAAGAGCATTATTGAAGAAGCCAACCACAAACAACAAGCCGCTCACCAGCGCCAATTTGATTTTGTGGCTGCCGATATAAAAGAATTAGGTACTATCCTCAAAAAACTGAGCGATTTCCAGGTAGCTATACCCAGTTGGGCATTAGGTACCGGAGGAACCCGTTTTGGTCGTTTCTCGGGTGGCGGCGAGCCGCGCTGCCTGGAAGAAAAAATAGAAGACGTTGGTTTGATACATGCTTTAAACAAAAGCAGCAACTCCATATCCCTGCATATCCCCTGGGATATTCCCGACAATGCAGCTTCCATAAAAGCGCTGGCTGCCCAACTTGGTTTACATTTTGACGCAGTAAATTCCAATACCTTCCAGGATCAGCCATCGCAGCAACATAGCTATAAATACGGATCCTTGCACCATGTAGATAAAGCCGTGCGCAAGCAGGCTATTGAACATAATATCGAGGTGATCAATTACGGTGTTGAGCTAAATTCTAAAGCCTTATCGCTTTGGTTATCCGACGGATCAAACTTCCCGGGGCAGCTCAATATGCGCGGCGCGTTTGAACGTACATTGGAAAGCCTCCAGGAAATCTACGAAGCCCTACCTACCGATTGGAAGATCTGGATAGAATACAAGCCCTACGAGCCTAACTTTTATTCCACCACTATTGGCGATTGGGGACAATCGTACCTGCTGGCCTCTAAACTGGGTAACAAAGCACAAACACTGGTTGATCTCGGTCACCATCTACAAGGCGCCAATATTGAGCAAATTGTATCCCTGCTGCTTATGGAAGGCAAGCTGGCCGGATTCCATTTCAATGATTCCAAATACGGTGATGACGACCTTACCGTGGGCAGTATTAACCCATACCAATTGTTCCTGATATTTAATGAGCTGGTTGAAGGTATGGACGCCCGGGGCATGAACCATGCCACCGGCATTGGCTGGATGATCGACGCGTCGCACAATATCAAAGACCCGGTGGAGGACCTGTTACAATCTGTAGAAGCCATCAAAATAGCCTATACCCAGGCATTGTTGGTTGATCAGCAGGCATTGAAACAGGCTCAACAGCAAAATGATGTGGTACTGGCCCAGGAAATTTTACAGCATGCCTACCGCACCGATGTACGTCCGCTGTTGGCCGAATCACGTTTAAGAGCAGGTGGAGCACTGCAACCATTGGAGGTATACCGTCAACAGGCGGTACGCAAACAACTGATCAGCGAACGCGGCGCATTAGCAGTATCAACAGGTTTATAATATGGCACCGATACCCGTTATAGCTGTTTTTGATGTGGGTAAAACCAATAAAAAGTTGTTCCTTTTTGACGAGAACTATAAAATAGTTTTTGAAAGAACGGCCCGCTTTACCGAAACCCACGACGAGGATGGCGACGCCTGCGAAAACCTGGACAGTCTGCGGTTATCGGTATTTGATTCGCTACGCGAGATCTTCAAGCATAAAGAGTTTGACCTCAAAGCGGTTAACTTCTCCACCTACGGGGCCAGTTTTGTATACGTTGATGACAGCGGTAATCCGCTCACACCCTTGTATAATTACCTTAAACCATATCCGCCCGAACTAGGCAGGCAATTTTATGAAACCTACGGCGATGAAGCCCGGTTTGCTCGTGAAACCGCCTCACCTGTTTTAGGCAACCTGAACTCAGGCCTACAGCTTTACCGGCTTAAATACCAGCAACCAGAGGTATTTAAAAAGATAAAATATGCCCTGCACTTGCCACAATATATGAGCTACCTGCTCAGCGGCCAGATGGTAGCCGACCTCACCAGCATTGGCTGCCATACTGCCCTTTGGGATTTCAGCAAAAACAACTATCACCACTGGGTTGATCAGGAGAGCATCCTGCCCAAAATGGCGCCGCTTCAACCTGCTGACGCGGTACTTCCGGCGATATTTCCGGGGAGTACTTATAGCGTGGGTATTGGGCTGCATGATAGTTCGGCAGCGCTTATCCCCTATTTGGTGAGCTTTAATATGCCCTTTGTGCTCATATCAACAGGCACATGGTCTATCAGTCTGAACCCTTTTAATCAAACACCGCTTACCGAAGATGAACTGAAACATGATTGTCTTAACTATCTGCAATACAAGGGCAGCCCGGTTAAAGCGTCGCGTTTATTTAGTGGTTACGATTATGAGGAGCAGGTAAAGCGCATCGCTACCCACTTTAACCATGATGCGATCAAATATCGCATCATGCCTTTCGAACCGGCTATTGTTGCCCAGTTACAAACTCAAACAGCGATACAGAACAAACCTCAGGAAGGCGAGCTGCAAAAATCAGTTTTTGAACAGCGCGACCTGCATGACTTTAAAACGGATACCGAAGCTTATCATCAATTGATGATGGATATTGTACAGCAGCAAGCCATATCAACCGGGTATGTATTGCAGGGCTCCAAAGTGCAACGGATCTTTGTAGATGGCGGATTCAGTAAAAACACCGTATTTATGCACCTGCTGGCCTTCGCTTTCCCGCACCTGGAAGTATATGCGGCATCCATGGCACAAGCCACCGCGGTAGGTACGGCATTGGCCATTCACCAGGCCTGGAACACCAAACCACTGCCGCATGACCTCATTGAACTGAAATATTATTCGGGGGTGCAGAGTGAAGTGAGCCCGCTCTAAATAGATATGGATGTCATGCTGAGCGCCGTCGAAGCATGGCGGGCAAAGGCCTCTCCGCACGAGTCTTCGACAGGCTCAGACTGACAGGCCCTACTGTTCTATTGCTTCCTCACCAACTCCAAAATATCTTCTATCAGCCTCGGATCCTTAATGATCCTTTCATGGGTTGCATCCGGATATTCTTTTGATGTGATAACCGGGTGCCTGTTTAAAAGCTCCTGCATATAAGCAAAAGGCGTCATTTTATCATCCTTATCGTAAGCAAGCCAGTGTTTTACGGCCACCCCTTCCTGGTATATATCGGCAAGGTTAAAATAAGATGTAGGCACATCAAATATTTTATTAAAACTCTCAAAAAACTTATCCTGCGCGGCCTTTGGCACATCGGCGCTATTCATGGTGGTTATAAAGTTTTCCTTTAAGTTCACCATAGGCGTTATGTTGATCAGTAACGAAGGTTTGATGCCTGTCTGCTGAATAGCGATAGTATTGGCCACTACCCCTAAGGAATGCCCGATCATCACATCCGGCGCGCCATAAGTTTTGATCACAGCCTCAGTTGCTTTGGCAAAAAGCAGCAGGTTTGATAACTCCCCTTCCGAACTGCCATTACCCGGCGCATCAAAAGCGATTATCTGCAGGTTTTCAACGGTTCTGAGTGCGGTGATCAGGTCGATAAAATCAGCGCCTTTTGAGCTCCAGCCATGGGTGATCAACACCTTACGACTACCATTGCCCCATATAAAACCATTAAATTTTAATACCGAATGACTAAAATGTGGGTCGTCCACCTCCAATGTAAACGGCGTTGCTTCATCCAATAATTGCTGCTGTTGTAACCTTAACGGAAATTTCGGTGAATAGCAAATGAGTTGCCAAAGCTGATCCGTTATATCTTCATGATCAGCGTGTTGTAATTCTTTTACCCGGGTAAAAATTTCTTTTATTTTCTTCATAGGTGCAGATTGGTATCTCCAAAGGTATAAACCGGATGCAAAAAGCCACCCTGTACAGAGCGACTTTCTAAAAAAATGACACCATTAAGAAGAATTAAAGATCTTTACTTTTTACCACTCCCCAGCCATAGCAGGGTATTCAGGATCAGCTTGTTCTGGATATCGTTATCAAATGTTTGCGATTGCTCCTTGTTGGTGCCGCCATCATAGTCAATGGCATTGTGCCCCATGTTAAAGTAAACCATGCGGTAGTTTTTGTTTGTCCAAACCACCGGGTAGTAGCCGCTATGCCATATTTCATAGGGTTTTGGCCCCGTACCCAGCGGAAAACTGGTAGAATCTATAGACAGCAATATTTTGATATCCGGGTTGGTACGCAAGTCTTTTTCCCAGCGGTACCACTCATTGGGCGATGCTTTGAAGGTAACCGGCAAACCTTTGGTAACCGGGTGTTTACGATCCTCCACCCGCAAAATAGCCGATGTAGGGTGCCAGGTATTACTTTTATACTGTCCCGATCCCAGGAACTCATTATGATACCAGTCCCAATTTTGAGGATAATCTGAAGGCGTAAGCGCAAAAGCCGCGAAGTGGAAGCCCATCCAGCCCCCGCCCTTTTTCATATATTGCTCAAAGGCAGCCCTTTGCGCTGGATCATCTGCCCGGGTATCTAAAAATATCACCACCTGGTATTTGGCCAGAAATTCAGGATTCATATTACTCCAGTTGTTGGTAGAATCGTAGGCGAAATTATACTTCTTGGCCATGGCCGGAAACCACCGGTTGGCTTCGTGCATAAAGCTGATATGCGCCTTATCGTTACGTCCTGTATAAAAGGCTAGTACCTTAAATTTTGGCTTGGCGCCCTGTGCTTTGGCGCTATACAAACTAAAACATACGGCACATATAGCAATGGCCAGTGCTGCAATTTTCCGGGGACCTGTACGGCTGATCATGGTTTAAAATATGGTTTTGAATTGAAGCCATAAAACTAAATGATTTTTATAAACCGCGTACATCAAAACCAGGCATGAGAGGTGATGTAGGGGCGGGAGGTAGAATCAAGAGATGAGAATCAAGACATAAGATCTTAACAATTTCTGGGCCTATCCATCCAAAAAAACTTTTTAAACCTTGAATTTTAACACTTTTCTGCTCAAAAAAGGGGCAAAACAGGCTCAAAAACGTTCGAAAAACATCGATTTTAACACTTTTTAACAAATTTTAACACGGTTTTAACATGTTTTTAAAACTTTAAAAAGTATTAATTTATTGGCTGTCAAATAACTACATAAAAAACAGCCAATTTTAGGGCCTTTTTCTCCCTTAACTAAACAGCCCGGTTCTCCTTTTTGATCAGGAAAACCGGGCTGTTGGTATATACAAATATACGCATTTAAGTCCGCAATTTAAACGCGGAGTGCGGGATCAAACTCCAATTTATTTGGCCAGCGATTTGATCCATAGCGCTATCTTGCGCGCGTCTTCTTTAGGCACCTGTGGCATCGGCGGCATCGGTGTCGAATAATCGGGCCAGTGCTCGGGCTTAGGGTTATGAATCAGTTGTATCAATTCGGCCACGCTGTATTTCCGTTTAGCCACATCCATATATGCCGGGCCAACCTGCCTTTTTGTAGCATTATGGCACGATAGACAGGTATTTTTCAGCAAAAGAGGCTGCACATCAGCATAGGTAGGAACAGCGTTTACCAACATTCCGGATTTTACCGCTGCGCCTTTTTTAACGCCCCCCGCTTTTTTAACACCTACCGAAGCCGCTGCTTTAGCCGAGTTTAGGGTACTTACTTCATTCATGGAAAGTTTTTGCCCTTCGGGGATATTGTTCAGGGTGTAATAGGCTGTGGGATGCACCAGGTTAAAATAACTCTCCTTATCCCTGATCGCGGCAAGTGTAATGGTATGGATATAATACCTGCGCAGATTATTAACGATAAGCCTTGCCTTTAAGCCATCCTCAGATACTTTAACGCCTGCTATCGGGCATTTTTCGGTATTCACCGGCGGACTTCCATATACGCCATGATATTTATAAATAAAACTTTCTACGGAGTAGGATGCAATGTCGGCCGCTACCTTTTTATCAACCGGTTTGGTAAATTCTATTTCAAAACCATCGGGCATGGCCCTAATGGCACGCATTTCAAACGGAACCCGATTATTCCATACCAAACGCTGCAAGCCCATGGTAGCCTCCCCTGCCGATCCCCAGCCACGGTTAGTTTCACCGGCAGCCAATGAGCCGTCGGGCAGCCAGGCCAGTCTTACTATGCCCGATTGAAAACCGCTTCTGAAAGCCCAGGCCGCACCTTGATATTCGCCGTTAACTTTTTCCAAAAAGATCCGGTCGATCATACTCTGCCCCTGATCGCAGATCAGCAGCTGCCCCGAAAATGGGCCAAATGCACCTTCGGGTATCTTCACAATTTCGGAGTTGGAGATCCCTAAGATGCCATGGGGTAACCAAACCGCAGGCAACTGTAAGTCCGGAATTTCTTTTTTAGCCTCAAACTCGGTCTTGAATTTTTCATTTAATACATCCTGCGGTTTTACAGGCTGCCCATTTTTATCAAACTCAATTCGAGGATTATTTTTGGCAAAAAACTGCTCCGGCGTAAGCTTTAGCGGTGAGTTAGGCAAGCCTGTCCAAACCAGGCTCGAAGGATGCCCCATAAAAGCCCCTTTTTTGATGGGCATAATACTGCCCGATCCAACCCAATCGCCCTGGTTATCGGCATACCAAAGTTCGCCATCAATCATACTGATACCACATGGCGAGCGAAATCCGGCTGCCCAGGGTGTAACTGTACCATCCTCCTTAATATTTAAGGCCCAGCCACGCCATGGTACAAAACTTTTAGGGTGCCACCAGTCGGGCGGGAAACCCAGGTTCAGGGTTACAAAAAATGAACCATCCGGCGCAATTTTAGGTCCGAAACTGTATTCGTGGTAATTGCCCGATAATGGCCATGCATAAATGGTTTCAAAAACATCGGCCTTGCCATCCATATTGGTATCAACCAGTTTGGTCAATTCACCGCGTTGAACAACGTATAAAGCGCCATCTTTCCAGGCTGCGCCCAGTACCTCATGCAAACCAGAAGCAAACTTGCGGAAGAAAGGATGTTGGCCGGTAGGGTTTTCGACCATAAAAATATCCCCGCGACGGGTGGTTACAGCCAAAGTACCATTTGGCAGGGTACACAAACCGCCAACCTCCAGTATGGTACCTTCGGGTGCGGGCACTTTCATGATCTTAAAAAAATCATCTTCTTTAGGCGATTCGGCCTGGGCGAAGGTATTTTTGATATCGCTTAACAGCGCGATAATGACAAGCGTAAATAAAAACGCGCCTCTTTTTATCATTTGTTTTAAAGTATTATACATGATCAAGGCAGCTTAAAGAATGATAGAATAGGTTAATTTCTTCTGAATAGGAATGATGAGCTCCTGCTTCCCGCCGGCATCACGAACAAGGGCTTTGGCCCCGCCCGCGTCATCAATACGGATGTAATATGATTGATCATCAATAGCATATAATCCGTTTCCAAGCGTTTCGATATTACCCGAAGCCAGGTGATAAAACAGGCCATCTACAGCAGTTGCAAGCGTTATTTCCCGGTGGATGCCTTCTCCCTTATCCATCAAAGTACTGGCATCGTTTACCGGCACACCATAAATAATATATTTAAAGGCAGGCACATCGTCGGCATTTAATACATAGCCTTTAGGTTTATAACCCGTGCCTACGGTATCCAAAACCCAGGCGGCAGGTGCATCATGGAGTTTTTCGATAGCCGGTACCGGCTTACCCAGGTATTGAACAGAACCAGCCGGGCGGGATGAGCCATCGCCCCTGTCGTGCCACATCGGTGTAGCATCCAAAAAACCGCCGCGCCATATCGCAACGATCATCCCTTTATCCAGGTCGTAAGTATAATTCAACAATCCAGTACTACCTACATTTACGCCATGGGTAACCCTGATGCCTCCCGGCAGATCGGAAAAACTGCGGACTATCGGAGTTGAAGCAGCGTTGATTATAATAGGATCAACCGGGTCATTGTTACTTACGTTGGCATCGCTTAGCAAGTACTCACGTACGCCCGGACCTGCTACAGTAAGCCCCAAAGCTGGTTTAGCCCAATCCACAGTTTTTGAATAAAATAACTCAAAGGGCTGATCACCGGCCTGCAGTTGTATTTTACCCTTGCCCCCGTTCTCGGTCAATGCGACAGCATCGGTACCGTTAATACGAAATGTACCTTTCCCTCCGGGCACACTCAGGTTAAAAGCATACTCGCCGGCTTCCTTAACCTGGATATTACCGGTGTACCTCATTAAAAAATCGTTATTGAGTTTACTTTGATTTGATGATAATACAGGCGAAGTCCCTTCTGACTCGGGCTTTAGCTTTTTATATCCCTCTATGGTAATATCACCACCTTTGTAAACCCAATATTTCAGGTTTGAAAGCGTTGGCTGCGGTTTGTCATAACTGATTATGCTGATATTGCGGAAAGCTACCGCGCCATGATCACCCTGCAAACGCAGCGGACCGGTTGCGGTTTCCCCCTTATCAAAAGCCCCCCGGGTTGGCCCGCTCAGCTCTACATTATCCTGGATCAAAACACCATTTAACCAAACGTAAAGCACTTTGGCATTGGAGATCTTTTGCCCCTTGCTATCAAAGCGCGGTGCCTGGAACGAAATTTTCATGTGCTGCCACAAACCCGGCGCGCGACTGGCATTTTGCCTTGGCGCATGGCCATCATAACCTTGCTGCCCATCTGGTTTGCTATCATCCCAGCGCTCGTAAATACCCCCATTATCGCCCGATTTAGGGTTTACTGTTCCCCAACTATCCAAAAGCTGAATTTCATAACGGCCCTGCAAATAGATGCCCGAGTTTGATCCTTTGGCCATCATATAATCAAGCTCCAGATCGGCATCACCATAAACAGTTTTGGTAAACAAGTCTTTCGCGCCCTTTTTACCGGGCAGGTTTACCAAAATTCCGGCACCATCTTTAACAGTTAAAACTTCATCCTGCGTAATATCGGCCTGTGCGCCGGCTGCAATTTTCCAGTTTGATGAAGGGTTATCGAAAAAAGAAAGATCATGAAGAGGTACCGCGTTTTGCGCCCAGAGTTGCTGATAACCCAATAGGCAAAAACACGCTATCCAAAACTTTTTCCGCCCAAATAGTTTAGGAAATTGATTAAAGCAATCCATCGATTTTTAATATAATATGATTTATTGGTTATCAGGTATAGCAATACCGCATTTACACTGACAATGCCAAGGTAATTATTTTTCACAATCGATTGCGAAAAATTAAAAAATAAGCTGAATTTAATTCCACATTTGCTGAATATTGAATGGGCTGGGTGATCGATTTCTTACTGTACAGCGGCCGGAGGCCGGGAAATATCCGTCACCCGGCTGGAGCCGAGCGACTGCCGGGGGACGCTTGAATGAGCAAGGGGTCTAAAAACTATGTCATTGCGTAGCGTGGCAATCTCATCATTAGTAGAGGAGCGCGAGGAGATTGCTTCGTCGTTCCTCCTCGCAATGACATGTTGTGAATAGATGTGCAAAGCCTGTCAGTCTGAGCTTGTCGAAGACTCGTGCGCAGAGGCCTGCCCACCATGGTTCGACGGGCTCACCATGACAGCCCTTTTATCCCTATATAGCGCATAAACCCCTCCCTGCTTTTGCGTACAAGCCAGCCGCACCCCTCCCGTGGGGAGGGAATGGAAGTCATGCCGAACTTGTTTCGGCATCTCACGGGATAAGTAACCAGCTTGTTATATACCTTGCTTATGGGATGCCAAAACAAGTTCGGCATGACGAGTTTTTTTCTTTCTTCTTGATTCTTGCTTCTAACCTCTTGCCTCTCCCCATCTACCCCCATTGCAGCATTTCCATTTTGAAGCCTATTTTGTGCATCTCCCATACTTCCACGGCGTATACGCCAAATTCTTCTACTACTTTGCCGGTCATCCGGTAAAAGCCGTCGCCCTGGAAAGTGTAGCGTTTTAATGATTCGGGCCAATGTACAGTGTCGAGCCAGTCGCCCTGGGGATCAAGGAAAGTACCAAAATTCATGATCTCGTGCTTAATGGTATTTGATTCTTTGATGGCCACCAGTTGGCCCAATATCTTCACCGTTTGCCCCAGTCTGTTGGGCAGGTCTTTTACATAAGTGAGCCCCTGCTGATCGTCATCAACCATCGGGAAGGTATCTGTAAGGGCAAAACCCAGGATCTCGATCTCATCAAAAGCATCCTGCAACGGGCGACTGCTCAGTACCGGGAGTTTAAAATCGGCAACAGGTTCATGAAACAGGGCCACGGTAATGGGCTGATCTTCCTGCTGTTTCTGAAAAAAGTTGGCACGCCACAACAATTCCTGCTTGCTGGTGCCGGTAAAGCGCAGCGCCCCAATGCGGATCAGGATATTCAGCTGCTCCATACCGGGCTGGGTACGTTCCATAAAATCTTCCATCGTAAGGTATGGGCCATGATGTTGGCGTTCGGTAATAATGGCCTTCAGCAGGCCGGCGGTTAGTCGTTCAATATGCACCAGGCCCACATACACATCTGTGCCTTTAATATTGGTATAGGTATCGCTTTGATTTACGCAGGGTGCATGCAGGCGAGCTCCGGCCCTTTTTAACTCATGAAAATAAAAGGGGGTACGATAAAATCCGCCAAAATTATTGATCACCCCTACCATAAACTCCATGGGGAAATAAGTTTTGAGGTAAAGGCTTTGGTAGCTTTCTACCGCGAAACTGGCCGAATGCGCCTTACTGAACGAATAACCGCTAAAACTGGCTATCTGCCGCCAAACCTCCCTGCTGATGTGGGGCGGATAACCTTTCTCTTTACAATTGCTAAAGAATTTACCCTCAATCCTGATCATTTCCTCGTTACCCCGGTACTTGCCCGACATGGCCCTGCGCAGGATATCCGCCTCGGCCATATCCAGGCCGCCAAAATGGTGGGCTATCTTGATCACATCCTCCTGGTACACCATAATGCCAAAGGTTTCTTTCAGCAATTCCTCCATTTTGGGGTGCAGGTATTGTACTTTATCCTGGTTGTGGTAATTGTAAATATAGGCCTTCATCATACCCGATTGCGACACACCCGGCCTGATGATAGAACTGGCCGCCACCAGCGTGAGGTAATCATCACATTCCAGCTTCATGAGTAACTGGCGCATGGCCGGGCTTTCGATATAAAAACAGCCTATGGTATCGGCCCGGCGAATCCTGTCGGCCACCAGCGGGTCTTTCATAAAATCATCCACCCGGGTAATATCTATGTCGATACCCTTGTTTTGTTTAACCAGTTGTATAGTATCCTTAATGTGCCCCAATCCCCGCTGACTCAGGATATCCAGCTTAATAAGCCCTACACGCTCGGCCCCAAACATATCTATCTGTGAGGTCGCAAAACCTTTCGGGGGCATTTCCAGCGCGGTGTATTGGTAGATAGGTTCTTCGGATATCAGCATCCCGCCGGCATGTATGCTCAGGTGGTTGGGAAAATCCTGCATGAGGGCGGCATATTTCAGGATAACTTTCTGTATGCTGTCTTCCTTCAAAGTCGCATTCCTGTTTTTAACCAGGGTATCTATTTCTTCCTTAGGCAGCCCCAGTACTTTAGCCAATTCGCGGATGGCAGCCCGGCGCTGAAAAGTACCGTGCATACCCAGCAGGGCCACATGGTTTGCACCATACTTGTCAAAAATATACCGGATGATCTCGTTCCTGTCCTTATGGCTAAAATCCATATCAAAATCGGGCGGGGAGGTGCGGAATTTATTCAGAAAACGTTCAAAATACAGATCCAGCTTGATAGGATCCACATCTGTTATTTTTAAATTATAGGCGATAATAGAATTGGCGCCGCTCCCCCGGCCCACATAGTAAAAACCTTTGCTACGAGCAAAGTTCACCACATCCCACACAATTAAAAAGTAGGAGTTAAACCGCAGGTCGTTAACCACTTTTAGTTCCTTTTGTACCCTTGCTTCAATCACCGGATCATCGGGGTAACGCTCTTTCATCCCGGTTAAGGCCAGCTGCTCCAATAACAGGCGGTCCCCCTCTAAGGAATCGGTATAGGTTTGTTTGTTTTTATCTGATTTGGGGTCGATGACCATCGCTGTACCGCATGCTGCTATCAACTGTTGTGTTCGCCTGATGATAGCCGGGTACGCGCTGAATTTGTCCATCAGTTCCTCTTCGGTCATGAACATTTCATCGGGCGATGCTACCTCATCGGGTGATAATTTCGACAGCAGCGTATTCCCGTCGATGGCTCTTAAAAGCCGGTGCAGATTAAAATGCTTTTTGCTTTGAAAAGTTACCGGCTGGCGAATGATGAATTTTTCGGGATGATCTTTTACGGGTACGCTAAATAGCTTGTTTACCTCGCTTGCCCGCACACCGATCAGTTCATTATCTTGCAGCTCCCGGACTTGTAACGCGCCCAGGGCATAAATAATAAAAACATCCTGATCAAAAACTGGCCTTGCCGGAAAGGGCTGATCGGTCATTTTATACCGGGACACAAAACGGTTGATCTGCATCAATCCCTGGTCATTCCGGGCTATCAGCAGGTAACAAAAGCGCCTATCATTATGAATTTCGCAGCCTAAAATGGGTTTGATATCCGCTTCGCGGCAATAATGTACAAAGTCCCAGGCATCGGGGTTGCCGTTAATATTGGTGAGGGCCAGGGAGCTAATGCCCATTGCCTTTGCCTGCGCTATTAAGGCTTTGGTTTCATACGTACCATACCGGTAGCTGAACCATGTTTTGCAATTAACGTACATAACGCTCCTTTTCTATGGTATTTAGCTGCTGGGCTATAGAGCGGTGTACAGCATCCTCGCCAAAACGCTTGCGGATATGATCCATCGCCTGGTAAAGCCGGATATTTTCGACCGTATCATTAAACAGGTTGATCTGGTATTGCCCCTGCACCAGGTGACTTAAGCGCACCCCCAGCAAGCGCACCAGCTGGCGGCGGTCGTACACTTTTTTAAAAAGCTCTTTAGCGGTTTGCAGCAGCACATCATCAGATGAGGTATAGCTGATCACCGCCTGTTTGGTTTCGGTATTAAAATCGGAGTACCGCAGCTTGATGGTGACGCAGCCACACAGTTTTTTTTGCTGCCGGAGCTGAAAGCTTACCTTTTCGGTCATCCGTACCAGTTCGCGGTGTAGAAACTGGATATCGATGGTATCGTTCTCAAAGATCTCTTCGGTGCCGATGCTTTTTTGCTCGGAATATGGCACTACCGGACTTTCATCAATACCATGCGAGCGGCGGTGCATTTCGATACCCGGCTTGCCAAAACGGCTCTGCATCATGGGCTGTGGTATCTCGCTTAAAATTTTAATGGTAGTTACCCCCATCTGCCTCAGCAACGACGATGTTTTTTCGCCAACACCCGGCAACTTCTGCACCACCAAGGGGGCCAGGTATTCCCGCTCGGTACCAAAAGGCACTTCTTTATGACCGTTGGGTTTGTTTTCGTTGGTGGCTACTTTTGATATCAGTTTGTTAGAAGCCAGGGCATAAGATATAGGTAAACCTGTTTGCTTGGCGATCCGCTGCTTCAGTTCGCTCATGAATAGGCTACAGCCAAAGTAGCGGTCCATCCCGGTGAGGTCGGCATAAAATTCATCAATACCGGTTTTCTCATATAAAGGCACCTGCTCGCGAATGATCTCAGTAACATCGCGGGAAAGCTGGCTATAACGGTCGAAATCGCCGCTTATAATTTCGGCAGCAGGGCAAAGACGGCGGGCTATTTTCATGGGCATAGCGGTGTGCACGCCAAAGGCACGGGTTTCATAACTGCAGGAAGCCACAATGCCCCTGTCGCTTAAACCGCCAACAATCACAGGCTTGCCCAGCAGCTTGCTGTTATCCAGCCGGGCCACGCTCACAAAAAATGTATCGAGATCCAGATGGGATATAAAACGACGGTCGGCCAGGGTTGTCATGTTGATTGCTGTAAATATATCGCTAAATTACTAATATTTTTAGCAATTATTACACAACACCCATGCCATTTTTTTGTTAAATTATTGTTATTGAGGGGGATAAAAGATGAACATCAAAATCGCACCTGGGCCAATGCTTTTAAAAGAAAATCCGCCATAAACAAACAACAGCCGCTACATTGCTGTAAGCGGCTGCTCCTAAGTTATTATCCCTAATTTATAACTTATTATCTTTATCCTGTTATTACAGGTTCATGAACTTATTGATAACGGTTAGCATTAATGAGCTGTAGTGTAGTAGATTGAAGTAGTACTGGTTTTTCATAAATATCCTTTAGTTTTTGTATAGTCAAAGATATTTGGATAGCGCCAAAGCACAGGCAGGGTTACTACTGAAATAGCCTTCGGGATTTACTGTATCTGATACGTAGTTTTACGCATGTGAAAGCTGAAAGCCTAATGCAGATAGCAGAGAGAGTATAAAAACAAAGGGAGGCTTTGGGCCTCCCTTTGTTTTTATAAGAATATTCAATTTCAGTTTTTTGCAGCAGCCGGATGCGTACCCAGGTACTGATATAGCTGGGCTCCTGTAAGCAAGAAGGCGCCTACACCATATACTTCGGTACTGTCCTCAGTAACCGCGTCCGGACCGGCACCGATACGTTGTACATAGCCCAGCATCCCATCGGCATGAACCGAAGCTACCAGTACCTCCCAGGCCTTTTTCACAACGGGCCAGTAGGTTTTATTATCCAGCAGTCCATGGTTAAGACCCCATAGCAGGGCATAGCAATAAAAGCCGGTACCGCTTGTTTCTTTAACCGGGTAGCTTTCCGGATCAAGCAGGGAGGCGTGCCAGCTGCCATCGGGTTGTTGCAGCGAGGCTATCTTAGCGGCCATATCGCGGTATAGTTTTTCAAATTTCTTTTTTTCGGAATGGTTGGCCGGCATGTTTTCCATTACCCTTACTAATCCGGCCAGCACCCATCCGTTGCCCCTTGCCCAAAATACTTTTTTGCCGTTCTTTTCTTTTTTATCAAAGTAACTACCGTCTCTAAAGTACAGGTGTTCGGTCGGGTCATACAGGTAATCGGTTGTTTTCCACCAGAGTTTGGTGGCGGTATTTAAATATTGGGCATTCCCGGTAGCGGTGCTTAAATAACTCAAGGCTGTAGGCCCCATAAACAAGGCATCGCACCAGGCCCATTCCCGCGAAGCTATATGATTCTTCCATTCCAACGATTCATCGTGCGGCTTGCTGACAATACTGTCGCCCAGCGAAATAAACGGGGCAATCATTTTTTTGTCCTTGTATTTGGTATACAGCAATGAGTAGGTTTGGCCTATACAGTAATCATCGGCCATGAAGCGGTCGCGCCCGGTATTCCAGCCCAGGTCGTTGCCTATGTTCACCAGCGTGGTTAAATATTTTTCGTTGTTTTTGATAGATCCCAGCGCGTAAATCCCGGTATAACAAGCAGCGTTTGTCCAGTCGACCTTGGCATGTTTAAAGCCATTGGTATTCCAGTCGTTGATCTGCCAATCGGCAACCCGCTGCATGATGTTGAGTATATATGCTTTTTGCAACAGCGAATCAGGTTTAATAACCGGCCCTGTGGCGTAGGTTTTTACACCCGTGATCAAAAATAAAAGTACCAACAGTAACGAACAGGCGCGTTTGGATTTTAGCGGGAAGATCATTTTATGAATTTTTAGGTTAGGCTTTAAAGATAAAATATTTTGCCGACCAAACATAAACCAACCTTTATCTTATCGGGGTAATTATCCGTATACCGCTTTCCCCGGCAATAATAACTTTGGTTGCCATACCATAAAACAAAGAATGCTCCACAATACCGGGGATCATTTTTACATCGATATTGAGCTGTTGCCATTGCGGTGGAGCAGTAAAACGAATATCGGCTAGCAGGTTACCGTTATCAGAAATAACAGCCCCATCTTTCTGATCGCACATGCGTAATTTGATATCCGCATCGGGATAGACCAACCGTAACCTGTCCAATACGATCTGTAAAGCCTGGGGTAAAATTTCGATCACCAACGGGTAGGTGGCATTCAGCTGTGGTACAAACTTGGTGTCATCGCCCATTAAAATAAACTCGGTAGCCATAGAGGCCAGGATCTTTTCGGTGGTGTGGATACCACCGCCGCTTTTCAGGGCATTCAGTTGCTGATCGAACTGATCGCAGCCATCAAAATAGATATCCAGGTGCTTGGTAGCCGATGCCGGCTTTACATTTAAGCCCTGCTCCTGCAGGTAAGTATTTGTTTTGAATGACGACGATACCAAAACAACAGATCGGGCCAGATCCTCATCCTGCCCGATCATGTTGGCCAGGTGTAGAACAGTTGTGCCGGCACCTAAACCTATTGTTTCACCTGTTTTTATAAATTTAAACGCGGCTTTGGCAGCCTCCAGTTTATGATCAGCCATGTGTTTTAATTTTGCGGCAAGATAGTTTATATCCCCGCAATAAAAAAAGCATTGATACCCGGCACATCAGAAAGATAAGTAGCCATGCCGGTTATCTTTCCATCGCCTACTTCAAAAACAATGGCCACCTGTTCGTCCAATATCAGTTCGCCCCTGTTTGCCGTGTTGCGTAAAGACAAGGTGAAACCGTTGAGGCCGATCAGGATATATTTCAGATCAAAATTAACCCCGAAATGTTTGAGGCCCTGTGCCCGCTTGATAATGGCTTCGGCACCATTGGCATAGCCGGATAGCAAGCTTGTGCCGGGCAGCGTCCAGCTGGCATCAGCAGCCAATATGGATCGCATGGTGTCCCAGTTGTTGCTTTTTAACGAGGTAATAAAAGTATTGGCCAGCTGCAATTTGTCTTCATCAGATGGCAGATTACTATTTTGTTCATCAGTTTTCATTGCGGCTTAGTTTAATGGTTCGGCTAAAGGGAAATCGACTGGAATACCTGTTGCTGCAAAAACATAGTTGGTAAACACACGCACGGTAACCAGACCTATCAGTTCTATTAAGGCGGCTTCATCAAAACCGGCGGCATAAAAATTATCCAGGGCTTCCTGATCTGCATGGCCTTTGTTAATGGTTACCGATTTGGCTAATTGTAATATGGCATTCAGCTTATCATCATTAGTTTTACCTCTTCTCAGGTCCAAAGTTTCTTCTTTGGTAAAGCCGTTTTTGATGGCAGCCAAAGTATGCCCGGCCAAACAATAAGCACACCCATTTATTTCTGACACCACCAGGGCAATGGCCTCCCTTTCCTTGGGACGAAACGCACCATGGTTTAAAGCGGTTTCAAAATCCACAAAGCCTTTTAAGGCGTTTTCTGAATAGCCCATAGTGGCATACAGGTTGGGCACTTTGCCCATGCGTTTCTGATACTGATCAAATATAACCTGCGATCCGGTGCTTACCTGATCTCTTGTCGGAACTTGTATTGTTTTCATGATATTAAATTTGTTGAGTCAAATCTACCTCAGTTATCCCTCCCCCAACATGGACGAATATGGCTATTGCTTGGACAAATCTGCCACGATGGAGATACCTGTTTTATCGCGAAAGGTTTGAGGCGATACCTTGGTTAGCTTTTTAAAAACGCGGCTAAAATAAAATTCATCCTGAAATTTGAGCGCGTAGGCTATTTCCTTGATGCTTTGCCGGGTTAGGTGCAGCCGCTTTTTGGCCTCCAGCATCAACCGCTCCTGGATCAGTTGCGAGGGTGTTTTTTTGAAATACCGCATACAACGCTTACTAAAGCTATTGGGCGTTATAGCCAATAGTTGCGCGTAATCATTGGGTTTGTGCAGGGTAAGATAATGCTGATCCAGCAACTTGCTGAATTGCTCCATTTGCTCATCCTTTTCTTTCCGGTCCTGGTTACCGGCTATCAGCTTAACTTTAATATTGCTTGATTTAGCCAGGAACAGCTGCAAATAGGCCCGAAGCACGATCTCAGAGGGTGACTCCTGTCCAAACTCCTTATCTACCTCGGCTAACAATTGCTCAAATACCCGGGCATCGCTCTGGGTTAATTTAACACAGGGTTGTATGTAAAGATTATTGAACAACAAGCCATTGCAGGCCACTTCTTCCCGGTGATATTCAATACAATAAAAATCGGAGTGAAACTGCAGCATGGTTAGTGGCTGGGGTTTGTTATGTTCCAGGTAAATAACCTGTAAGGGTGTTGAGAATAAAAGAATAGGCCCTGCGTAATTAAACTTGCCAAAATCGGCATGATAAACGCCATCGCCTTCGGGAATAAATAAGATCGTATATTCTGAGAATTGAGCCGGTGAGCTCAGCAAATCGGTATCCGCGTTTTTTAACCCGATCAGATACTCGCCAGACCTTGAAAATACTTCTTTCATTAATTTATGTTAAGCCAAAAGTAGCTATTGAGTGGGGCTTTTGATGGGTATGCTCAATAAAAAAACAAAAAGGGGGCGTCATCCTGAGCTTGTCGAAGGGTAGAGCGCAGAGGCCCGCCCACCATGCTTCGACAAGCTCAGCATGACACCCTTTTTAAGATAGCGGTCACTTCATCGGGTATTCTTCAATAAAAAAGGAGTAGCTGATAACAGCTACTCCTTTTTTAAGATTTCTAAACTATTTTAATTGCTTAAATACTGATATTTCAATGGCGTGGAAATAATTGGTTTCGCCCCATGTTTCCAGGATCTTAAACCTGATGTAACGTACCGTAAGGCCATTTGCCGGGAAGTTGAAAGGTTCGCCGGCTTCAGCAAACTTTTTATCGTCGTCTGAATTTTGTCCCCGAGGTAAGCCCGAAGGTTTATAAGAAGTAAAACTGGCTAACTGGGTCCAGCCGTTCCAACTACCAGATGGATCTGGCGTGTTGTTGGTTCCCCATACCTCGAAGCGTTTGGCATTGCCTACATCATACAGGGCCGACATCCTTTGCCACAGCTTTAATTGTGATAAGGAGGCCGATTGTCCCAGGTCGATGGTAAACCAGATGGGGAAGTCGGTACCTGGTGTATGGAAGCCCGGCTCATTGGTGCTCTTATCCCATAAGAAATAAAGTTCCCAGCCATAGGCCGAGCCTACATCCGTTGGCAGGTAAACTGCCTTAAACAGGCTCTTATCCATCTCTGCAACGCCGATAATTGTTGGGAACTTATCATAAGTCAGGGCGTTAAATATATCGGCAGCATTTTTTACCGGGATGTATGATGACCGGTATTGAACCTCCGTTCCAAACTTATAGTCGGGCAGGGTGATCGAGCTACTGTCGGCCACAAAGGAGCGTTCTTCGCTGGCTCCCAGTTTATTGGTGTACTTTACAGTGGTAGCCACATTTCCGGTATCGGCCTTATTAAAGTTAAGGGTTACGGAGCCATCATTATGGATAACATAAGGATTAGCTGTGTTATAGGCCCTGTTTAATAAGGTAGACTGATAGGCGGGCCCATAAACGCGCACGTTATTCAGGTCCTGACCGATAGAGGGGTTGCCCTTATCATCATAAGTGAGCAGATGAAAGCTGTACACATACTCCTGCAGATTAGGGATACTCAGCTGTATGGAATCTGCCGGATCGTGACTGGTGGCATCCAGTTTTAATGAATCACGACCATTGTTCCATTTTACCACGTATGTTTTAATGCTGGGATCAGGGCTGGGATGCCAAACCAACACGGTACGCAAATTACCAGCATGGTAAGTAAACCCGGATGCCAGCCCTGGATAGGTTATCTCATGATTATCTAAAAATGACTTATAATCCGTATCATATTTTTTGCAACCGACAATTGCCAAACACATGAATAAGAAAACAGTAAGGTTGAATGCTATTTTCATTTCTTTAATTTTTTAATTAACGGTTTATTGTACAGGCGCGCCAAACAAGGTGATCTCCTTGGCATGCACATAATCAAGTCCGGCCCAGGTTTGTGTACACTGGAAACGCACATATTTAACGGCAGGCATCTGGCTTACATTTGGCATATTAAAGCTAAAGCCATTGGTACCCGCGGTGTTTTTGTCGGCATCAGTTGCCTGGTTTGGCGGTGCGCCCGATGGTGGCAATGGCACTACAAAATTGCCCAGGTTTATCCAATCGCCCAGCACAGTACCCACAGCCGTAACGCTAGCAGGCCATGATGGATAATCGGCCGGGTTATCTTTAGTAGAGCCCCAAATGGTAAACTGACGGCTATTTTGGTAACCCCATATATCGGGTAGCCTGTTATACAACACTACACGGCTTATTTTTGATAACTGCCCAATGCCAAAGCTGCCTATTTTTAAAGGAGCGCTCAGGGTATGCCATCCGGGATCGCCCAGGCTGCCATCAAAAAAGTATTTGAATTCCCAGCCATATCCTATCGGGCTATCGGTACCCAGGTGATAGGTAAAGAATTTGGTCTTGTCCAACTGGGTCTCAAACAAAGGCGTTAATTCCTTGGTTACCGTGTCAGACACGTTGCCGAACCTATCCGTAGTAAAAACCGCGAACCTGGTATTCTTTACCGAAAAGCCACGCACCGATATATTTACCGTATCGTTGCTTAAATACTGCGGATCCTGCTCGTCATAACCTTTGGTAGCATCGTTATAGGATAAAATATGTATGGCCACCGGGGTTTTATTGGGATTGAAACCATAAAAGTTGGCCCCGCCAAAATCTGGCGTAATAGCCAGGTTATCATTAATGAGCAAATAGTTAGGTATTTTAGGATTAACCTTTACCGTTATCGCATCAGACATGATATTGGCCCGGCTTACCGCGTTTAAGGTAACCGTGTACTCTTTAGCTTTGGCAAAGCCGTCAACCATTATGGTATCGGTATAATAGCTTGATTTGGTTTGCCTTACTACTTTATCATTGATGTTATAGGTTGCCAAAACATATAACAGGTTTTGGGAGCTGGGCAGCGTATAAGTTATACGGGCCGAACCGTTCAGGTTTTCGACCTTTACATTGGTAACCACCCCCGGTTTAGTTTTATCGTTGGATACTACCTCAACGCTCGACTCACCTTTTTTACAGGAAGTTAAAAGCATGATGAACAAAACCGGTACATAAAGTATCGATAATGCGTATCTGCCGTTATTAATTTTTTTCATAATTGATATGTTATATTAATTACTATAAATAATGTCTTCATAACTGATGCTTCTACCAGTATGGGTTTTGGGTAAGGTTTTCATTTACCACCAGGTCTGTTGAGCTGATAGGCCATAAATAATCACGCAAACCAAAAACCGGGGTGATCACATTTGTTGGGCGGTAATAATTGGCAGATGTACCCTGGTTAATATTCCAGCCTTGTATCGGCCGGCTTAAAACTTCCTGTAATTCTTTCCATCTGCGCAGATCCCAGCCTATCTGTCCTTCAAAGGCCAGCTCTATTCTTCTTTCCTGGTGTATGATCTGGCGTAAACCTTCTTTTGAAGCAGGCTTTGACGGATTTTTTGAGAAATTGCTCCATGATTCCTGCACGCCTTTCAATCCGGCTCTTGTCCGCACTTTATCAATGTAGTTGTACACATCAGCTGTTGGGCCCTGTGCCTCGTTTAAAGCTTCGGCATATAAAAGATACAAACCGGATAAGCGGATCAATGGCAGGTGATAATCAACCGTAGTAAAGGTTTGATCCATTACGGTGAGGTAATTGCCCAGTTTTTTTGGCCATATACCGGTGATATTAGTAGAGTTAAAGCTTTTAGGGCCTGCCAAACCAAAAATACCGCGAGCCTGCACATAGTACGCCTTGCTTTCATCGGTTACACCATTACCAAACCAAATGCCGCCATCAAAACCTATAGAAGCGTAAAACCTTCTTTCACGGTTAAAATTCTCCCGGGCGGTTTCGTATCCTTGTTCAATATAATGCTGATTGGCTTCATCACCAACCAGGGGTGTAAAGCGGTTGCTATAATCAAAATTTTTATCCTCCGTTAAGGGCACGCCGTTATTGGTATAAAACAACTCCGATTCGGCCAATGGCACAGCCCAGTTGGATGGATAAGTATTTGCCATACCCACCGACTGGCTGGTTAATTTAGGTATCACATAGCCCTGGTAACTAAAGGTGTAATTCAAAGCCCATATCAGCTCCGGGTTCTGCTCCCATTTATCGGTTACTGCCAATTGCAGGGTTAAAATTTGTTTCAGCTCATCAGACACGTTGATGTTGCCGGTTGGTTGCAGCGTATATAATTTGATGCCCTGCGCCTCGCATTCGGTGATGGCAGCTTTGCAGGCATCGGCGGCTTTTTGCCATTTGGAAGCATCATAAGCAGCAGAAAATAAACTTTTACCTGTTTTATCCTTGAAGCTTTGATAATCGGGGTTACCGTTAAATAAAGGACTGGCGGCTGTGGTTAAAACCTCGGCCTTTACACTCATGGCTATAAATTTGGTAATACGGCCAAACTCCTGTGCCTGGTTCTGGATGGTTGGCGGCAAATCAGGTATGGCCTCATCCAATAACGACACTACGTAGCTAAATGATTCATCAACCGATGCCCTTTTACGCTTTAAAGTATCTGGCGGAGCATCAATAGGGTAACTGTCTTTGATTAAAACGATGGGGCCGTACATCCTGATGAGGTAATAATGATAGAATGCCTTCAGGAATTTCACTTCGGCTATCCATCTCTTTTTTTCATCGGCCGAAAGGTCTATCGGTTTATTAATATTCTCCAGCATGATGTTACACCTGCGGATGGCCTGAAAAATAGCCGCGCCGCCATTACTGTTGCCCCAGTAGTTTAATATAGGGTTACCGGTAGTTTGTACACCACGGATCAGATCGAAACCCTGCTGGCTGAAAAAGTTGGCGGTTAGGTTATTGGGATAAACAATCTCGGCCGAAGCTGTAAAGCCCGCGTTGTAAATTACGTTTGAGGTTTGCTGCATGGTGGAGTAGCAGGCAAACAGGTAATTTTCGGCTTCGTTACGGTTCCGGAAGGCATAATCAAGCGTACCAACATTGCTGGGGGTAACGTCAAGATATTTCTTGCAGGATACCCCTGTTGTACAAAGCGTTATTGCCAGTAATAATTTATAATATGATCTCATATCGTTCTCTTTTTAAATCGGTTTGTAATTATAAATTCACATTCAGACCTACGTTAAATACTTTCTGGATAGGGTAAGCAAATCCGTTTCCGCCCTGCTCCGGATCCCATAACTTGAAGGGGCTCCAGGTAAGCAGGTTCAACCCGTTAAAATATACGCGGCAGTTAGACAGCTTCATGGCTTTTGATATGCGTGCCGGCAGCGTATACCCCACCTCTAAGGATTTAAGCCTCAAAAAACTCCCGCTGCGCAGCCACCAGGTGCTGGGTTGCAGGTTATTGGTTATGGGGGCGGTATTTACACCAAGCCTTGGATATAAGGCATACAGATCCTGGTTTTCTTCGGACCAATGGCTATCAGCAAAGGCTTGCAGCACTTGTGTGTTGCCATAAATATATTTATCAGGGCTGGGTATAAAAGGACTTACCCTGGTAGGATCGATAAAGAATGATACCCTTGCCTGTCCCTGGAAGAACGCGGAAAGGTCAAAGCCTTTAAAACCGGTTGAGAAACCAAAACCATACACAATCTCGGGCACTTGCGGATAACCCAGGAAGGTAAGGTCGAGATTGTCTATTTTACCATCATGGTTAAGATCCCGGTATTTGATATCCCCACCTTTTGGCGGCAAACCAGTAATGGTATTACCATAAGCATCGGTAGTTGTCATTAACTGGGTTGGTGAATTGCGGGCTTCCTGGTCATCAACAAATAACCGTTCGGCCACATAACCATAACCACGATTGATAGGCTGACCAATAAAATGGCGCCATGGCTCGGCATAATTGGGCTCCTCTATGTATTTATATTTGTTGGTAGAGTAAGTAAAGTTCCCCCTGAATGATGCCCACAAACCATTGCTGAAGTTTTGTTTATAATCGGCAGATAAGTCGATACCTTTTGAATCAACCTGGCCTAAGTTGGTGGCTATAGAAGTTTCGAAACCCTCGGTTGCCGGCACCACACGATCACGCAGGATGTTGTAACGATGATTTTTATAAAACTCCGCGGTAATGTTCAGGTTTTTCAACAAGGTGATTTCAACGGCAGCGTTGAGTTGCCTTGAAGTTTCCCAGGTGATGTTATTATTATCATAACTTACTATGGTTAAACCCTTACGCTCATAAGAGTTATTAAACCCGAATTGGGCATAATTATAACCCTCATTAAAGTGCACATCAGACAGGTAATAAAAACGCTGCGCGCCGATAGCATCGTTACCAACCAAACCATAACTTGCGCGGAACTTTAAGCGATCGATAAATGAAGGATTCCAGAATTTTTCGTTGGATACCACCCATGAGGCACCAATGGTTGGGAAAAACCCATAACGGTGACTGTCTGAAAAACGTTCGGAACCATTATAGCCAAAGTTAAACTCGGCAAAGTACTTGCTTTTGTAGCCGTATGTTGCACGGCCAGCTAAACCTAAGTTACGGTAAGGCAGCGAATACTGTAAGGAGATCTGGTTGGTTTTTGGATCTATAGCGTTTGAATAAACAGTTTGCTGAGCAGTACCGATCAGCGTGGCATTGATGTTATGGCTACCTAACTGTTTATTATAATCAAGCGAGGTTTGCAGATAGAAAAAAGTATCGGCATTGGGCGTGCTCCTGGAATATGACAGATATTCCTGCGCTACATTAGAGCCGGTAGGCTGCGGGTTAAGCCAGGTTAGTGAGTAGTTATTGGTTTGTTTATCATAGGAACCTACGTTATAATAAAAAGGGCTGTAGGCTAACTGCGAATCAAAATAAGAGTGCCTGTTGGTACTGAATATACTCCTGAATTTTAACCCATCGGTCAAAAAGCCCAGGTTCTGGTTCAGCTCCAATTGTGCCTGCATCCGTGACTCCGACGAATTTTTATGCCCGCGCAATAAAGCGGCATAAGGGTTATTATATAAGATCCGGTTGCTGCTGGTACCATCCACACCGCCTACGTTACCAAACAGAATATGCTGCGCGTTTAAATTGGCGGCATCGGGCTCAAAATAAGCCGGGAATAATACCGGGCTGGTATGTATGGCCACATTATATAAATCGGAAGCAAAAGAACCATCGCTCGTGATCGGGCCGTTATACTCGTTAAAATTACCCCATAACCGTACGATGATCTCGGTTGTTTTGGTGAGGTTGATGTTCACGTTTGAGCGCAACTGGTAATTCCTGAATTTGACGTTGTTGTTATTGTTATTGCGGATATCGGTATTTAACACCCCGTTATCCACATTATAAGTACCTGTGATATAGTATTTAGCCAAACCCGTACCACCACTCACACTCATGTTGTTACGCATGGTGGTAGCGTTCTTTTTAAATAACATCTTCAGCCAGTCGACAGCCGGGTATACATAGGGATTGTTACCCGGACCATGATTAATGGTGTTTTGGGTATTATTGATCTGCGTTTGCGTAAATGGCAATGGCAATGTGGGGTCTCGGGTTAAGGAGGCCTCATCATACAGGTTCATGTACTGGATAGGATCAACCAATTGAGGCGTTTGTGTTGACTGCGAGGAGGAATACTCAGAGCGGAAATTGATCTTAGCCGGACCTTCCTTACCTTCTTTTGTACTCACCAAAATAACGCCATTGGCACCCCTTGCTCCATAAAGCGCGGTGGCGCTGGCATCCTTCAATATCACAAAGCTGGCAATATCATCAACCTGCAAACGGGCCAGGTCTGTGGTGGTGAGCTCCACATTATCGATCAGGATTAACGGATCCTGTTTGTAACCGAAGGTGGTTACCCCACGCACAAAGAACGAGGCATTATCCTGCCCCGGCTGACCGCTACGCTGGTAGGCTATAATACCCGCCGCCTGCCCGGCAAGTGCGGCAGTGAGGTTACTCGCCGGAATTTTCAACTCCCCGGGTTTTATACTGGTAACCGACCCTACCAGGGCCTCTTTGCGCTCCTTTTTACCAAAAGCGGTAACCACTACTTCGTCGGCAAGCAGCTTGTCTTCCTTAAGGGCTACATTGAAGATCTTGTTCTGTGCCGATACGGTAAATGTTTGTGCCTTGAAGCCCACAAAAGAGATCCTCAATACTGCACCGTCGTCAACATCCAGGATGAACCTTCCGTTGCCATCTGTTACAGTACCAACACGGGAATTACCCACCACAGAGATAGTTACACCAGGTAACTTAACATGGGCGCTATCGGACACGGCACCGGTAACCGTAATTTTTGTTTGCGCGTGAGCTGTACCATAAAATAAGGCTAATGTTAAAAACACTAAGCAATATCTTATCAAAAACCGCCCGGGCCTCTCATACTTTTTAAAAAGTGCTTTACTAAAAATGTAAGATTGCTTCATAAAATTTGGTTCATAAAAATTATTTTACTTAATCAGGGTTTAATCAAATTGGATTTGTGTTATTCACCGGATAGCTTGTGGAAATTTGCGAACTGTGATTGCCGCTTCAACGGCATTTTTCTGATACAAAAAGCCAGGTTTTGATCTGGTACAATCCGATGCTTTGGGTTTGATCATTATCAGTTCCAAACAGGCCATAGAAATCCTGTTAAGTCTTTTTTTGAGTCCAAGACTTTTAATAACAATCACCTAATAATTAAGCATATAGGATTACCAGATCACCTGAATTAAGGCTATATCGGCGTTCGCTTTCCCGCTGATGTGGTAGTCGAGTTTTTACATACATATTTGGTTTAGTTTACAATTGGTATTGTAAATGTAAGTGGAAGCATCGCATTTAAAAATGGATAAACTTTCAAAAAAGATGGACAATTTTATGAATTTACAACTCAAGCGTGGTTTTGTCCATTATATATTCCTTACTATAAACCAGCTATAAAAAATTGCGGGTGAGGCCCTTAGAGCGTTATAATACCAAACTTGTAAATGATACTTTCATGATAAGTATCACCAGGGTTTAAAACTGTTGTAGGAAAGTTGGAATGGTTGGGGCTATCCGGATAATGCTGGCATTCCAGGCATATACCATCAAAGGGTCTGTATGGATTTTGGTGATGCCCTAAATGTCCACTTTGTAAATAATCGCCGGTATAAACCATCAGGGCTGGGTAAGTGGTAAATATCTCCAACTTACGGCCCGACCTTTTTTCGGTTAGCTCGGCCGCCAGTTTATGATAAGTACCGGGTTGCTCATCCAATATATAGCAATCGTTTAATCCCGTAATATGAGTTTCATTCATCATCATTTTATTTTTGATGGATGTGTCTGAAAGTCTCCTGTTCCCCACAGGTTCAACAACGCCGGTAGGTATATAATCCGCGTCGTTTTGCAGCACACTACCGGCATGGATGGTCAATGTATGGTCGAATATTTTAGTCCCGTCATTTGACAAATTAAAGTAGGCATGATTGGTAAAATTGGCAATCGTTCTTTTATCTGTCGACGCGTAATAACTGATGATCAACTCATTCAGATCCGTCCACATATAATGCACGGTGAGTTCAAGGCTACCGGGATATCCCCCATCACCGTCGGAGCTACGGATAGTAAAAAATAGGCCTTCGGCGGTAACCGCATATTTGAATACCCGGGTATTAAAACCATTACTACCCCCATGGTTGGTATTTTCACCATCATTATTTTCCAGGTGCCAGGTTGTACCATCGAGCTTAAAACTGGCCCCTCCTATCCGATTGGCATAACGGCCAATGGTTGAACCAATATAACAGTCATCATCCAGATAGGCTTGCAACGATGGGAATCCCAAAACCACGTTACTACATACGCCATGCATATCTGGCACTACGGCCGAAACCAGCGTGGCCCCGTAATTGCTTAGTTCCACATAGGCGCCATCTGCATTTTCCATTTTAAAAAGATACACAGGTTCGCCTGTATACTCGCCCCAATGTTGGCAGGTTATTCTGCTAGTAGTTTTATTCATTTTATAGCTGTACAGGCTATTTCCATTTACCTGATCGTGTTTCCGCAGAAACGTAGTCTTAATCTTTTTTCGGTTTTAGTTGTGCTGTATCCAATATCCCCGCATCAGATGTATTGACGCGGGGATTAAAATAGTATTAATTGGTTACACCTGCCGACTGTTTGGCCATATCCAAATGGATCTTGCTCCCTGCATGCGTGGCATCCAGCTGCAATACTTTGTTCAACATTTGTTGCGCGATATCCAGTTCATGCAGTCCTAATGTGCCCAGGCCCTGTAAAAAACTGGTATGGATGCGGTTGCGCAGGTTCAGATCATCATCAAATATCAGCAGGTTGGGCAACGATACGGCGAAGTAATCGATCTTCACCTCATCATCGGCGTGTTGCGCTCCGTAGTTAACCAACTTTTTAAATATGCTGTTGGCGCGCTCTGTATTACCCAGTTTTTTCCAGGCCAATCCCTGGTAAAAGATCTTATCGGGCTGTTGATCGTTATAAAACACAGCTGCAGATGGCTCGTCTAAACCAATGGTAGCCTGTTCAAAGTATTTTTTAGCCTGCTCCGGCTGAGCCGCTGCCTCATAGACACAACCTAGCCAGTAATCAATATCGTTCTCCTGGGTTCCGTATAATTTACCTTCGCCCAGGTTATGCGGGTAGGTCTTAGCATTGTTGAGGAAAGTAATGGCTTTTTCGTACAAGCCTTCTTCCATATATTTTTTAGCCAGCTCTATTAGACCGAATACATACTGACCGGATGCCTTACCTTCGCCGCCCTCCCACGGATGGAACTGGCGACTATTCAACAAGTTCAAAGCGGTTTCATGATCGCCCAAAAGATTGTACAGCGTTACCCTTTCCAGGTAAACATCATCACGCTGATCGGCTACAGCCAGATTATTTTCCAGGAATTTCAAACGCTCATCTGGTGATCTGTTCAATCTTTTATAGAGCTGATCAAGCTCCATCAATACACGGGCATCTGTTTTATCGAGCGCAAACGCTTTTTCAAAATACTCCAGGGCTTTTTGCTCGTTATTTTGTTTGTTGAAATAAGCGATAGCCAGGTTACGGAAAACTGTCGGGAATTTATCGTCCAGTTTGGCCGATTTTTCCCAATAAATGACCGCATCGTCATACTGGCGTTTATCATAAAACAAATTACCCAAATAGTAAGGTGCTTTGGCATTGGCGGGGTTAAGTTCAATGGCCAGCTGCAGAATACCGATCTCATCCAAACGGTTAGGAAAACACAGGTATGGGTCTGCTTTGGCAGCTTTTGCCAGCCATTCAGCAGCTTCGGCCTTGCGACCGCTCTGATGGCTCAACCAGCCTAAAGTATAATAAACTATGGGGTTTGATTCGGCAGGCTTTACAACCAGTTGCAATAGTTGCGATGCTTCGTCATATAAACCAGCCGCGGCGTAATCCAGGGCGTATTCAATGAAATTCTGATCGTCGTGACGTGAAAGCGTTAGCAATTGGTTCAGGCTCTCATCTGTTTTATCAGCATCATTGTTTATCCTGTAAGCCAGTACTTTTTCAAATATCGCGCCCAGGTTAAAGCCATCACGCTCCAAAGCGGTGCCAATAGTAGCCAACGCTTTATCTACCTGATTAAGCTTACGATAAGCTGCCGCTTTGATCACGTACGATTTACTGTTGGCGGCGTTCCTATCCAATGATTGGTTGATGTGATCCAGCGCCAACGCATAATGACCACGCGCCATATCTATCTGCGCCACGCAGAAAAAGCCGGTATCTTTCCAGGCATTACTCCAGGTTGATTTGTAGAAAACGGTGTACGCCTCATCGGCTCTGCCTAAAAATTTCAGGCAAAGACCGAGGTTATAATAAGGCTCACTGTCATAAGGATTAGGGTTACGTTGTATGCTGGTTTCCACCGCCTGGCGCAAATAAGGCTCGGCTTTGGCAAATTGCCCCTTGCGGATATACCATTTACCCAGCGCATTATTATTGCGAATATCTGTGGGTTCCCGGCGTAAGGCCTCCTCATAATACGGGATAGGGCTGTATGTAGCATGGCGATACTGTTCCAGGTGCTGCGCGGTTAAAAACAGTTGTTCTACACTCTCCACATCAGCCGGGGGCAGTGCGGGTTTTGCAGGTAAAGGCATCTCGTTCTTTTTGTTTTTGGCAGGTTCGTAACGTAATACCTCCTGTTTACTACTGTTGGTGATGATCAGCAATAATTCGTTCTCATTCACATTGCCTTTAACGAGTACTTCCTGTACGAAAACCTGTTCAGGGTTAATATCAGTTGTATGGGCAAACAATGTTTCCCCTTTGTAACTCAGGCTGATGTTCAAACCGCTTTGTGCGGAAGTTACCTGTACTTTGATGGTTATTTGATCACCATCTTTGCTTAGCGCCAGCAGGATATCTTTGCTGGCATTTTTTACCATACCCAGTTCGCGGTAAGGCAGAAAATACTGCGTAAAAGTTTTCTCTTCGTAAGGCATCAGCCAGCTAAAATCGGGCTGGTTATCGGTGAATACACCTGTCATTAATTCTATATAAGGGCCGTCCTCGTCGGTGAGGTTCCTGTCCCAGGCCTGGCCAAAATCACTATGACCCCAGGTCCACTGTTTTTTACCGGGCGATACATGATGATTAGCCACGTGCAGCAAACCACCTTGTGAATCGTGCTCATAACCACCCACAAAATCATATTCCGAGTTGATAGCCATGTATGAGGTGGGCACCGGAATATTCTTATACATCGAAATATCGGTACCCGGCGAATAATCAACCTTGTAATAGGTACCGGTAGCGATAGGAAAATCAGATACATCGCGTTTACCGTGATCAAATACCGCGTTCACATCGGGCGGGAAAACCGACTGGTAATAATCGTTCACCTTCACCGCCGGGTTTGCCCACCACAGGAAAGTTTGTGGTAAGGAGGATCGGTTAAACAATTTGGCTTTGATCTCAATATATGCCGTATCCGGGCGAAGCGTAAAACCAGCCATCCCCTTGGTATGGAACATGCGTTCTACCTCGTTCACCCAAACAGTTTTACTGCCGTCGGCGTGCTCTTCTAAAGTATAATCAATGGGATCAAAAGTGCTTGGGCGATGATGCTGCGGCCAGTTAAACTCAATACCACCAGAGATCCACGGACCGGTTAAACCTACCAGCGCCGGTTTGATCACCTGGTTATAGTATATAAAATGACGCTGTTTGATCTTGTCGAAAGCCATCTGGATTCGTCCGCCCAGTTCCGGCAGGATCATTATTTTCAGGTATTTATTCTCCAAAAACAGGCCTGTGTATTCTTTATCTTCTTTTTCGTCGGCAATTTTTTCGATCACCGGATTGGGGTATACTACGCCACTGCTGCCCTGGTAAACGCGTTTTTCAAAAAACATCGGGTTTTTATCGGGTTTGCCCACACCATACGTAGGGATCACAACTTTTTCTTCCCAAACGGATACATTAGAATGATGCATATATATTTTTTTGATGATTAATGTCTGATTAAATTTTCTTCCAGTTCTTCGAGGGTTTGGCCCTTGGTTTCTTTAACACGCGCTTTTACAAACAGGAAACCCAGGAAACAGATACCCGCATACAGGTAAAATGGCCCATAGGTACCTAACTTTTTGGCCAGTATAGGGAACGTGAAAACCAATATAAAGTAAGCGCCCCATAGCGACACAATAGCTACCGAGGAGGCTACACCCCTGATCTTGTTAGGAAATATCTCTGAAATAAGTACCCAAGTAACCGGAGCCAATGAAATGGCATAGGTACTGATAGCCAGTAACACAAATATGGATACCAATCCCGCCGGGAAATGATTTTGCAGGGCAACGGCCAGCACAATGTACAATATGGATAAGCCCAACGAACCTACCAGCATCAATGGACGACGGCCCAACTTATCCACCTGCCACATAGCTAAAAGGGTAAATACCAGGTTCACTACGCCAATAGATACGGTTTCCAGCAGCTGACGATTCAGATTAGCCCCTACCGACTCAAATATGGTGGAGGTATAGTTGAATACCACATTAATACCGCAAAACTGCTGAAACACAGCCAGCGTAATACCCACCACCACCGCCGGGCGAACGGCTTTTTCGAACACCATTTTGTAGGATTGCTTGGCCGTACTTCCTGCCAATGATTTTTCAATGGCTTTCATGGTAGTATCGGCAAAATCTACCGATCCTATTTTGTTGAGCACTTGTTGGGCTTTGGCCACCTGACCCGATTTCATGAGCCATCTCGGGCTTTCCGGCAGCCAGGTTACCCCGATCAGGAACACGGCAGAGGGCACAGCACCTAAGCCAAACATCCAACGCCAGGCATCATGACCATGATCAGCCAGGAAATAATTGACCAGGTTGGTTATCAATATACCAATCACCACCGTAAGCTGATTGATAGCCACATTACGGCCACGCACTTCGGCTGGTGAAACTTCGGCAATGTACATGGGGCAAAGCATGGAAGCCATGCCTACGCCTATACCCGCTGCAAAACGCAGCACAATAAAATAAGTAAGGGTTTGCGCAAAGGCTATGCCGATGGACGATACCGCGAAGATCAGGGCGGCTACCATCAGTCCCGGTTTACGGCCATACTTATCTGCCATGTTACCAGCAAGGAGGCAGCCTACAATACATCCTAATGCTAATGAGCCGGTCAAAAATCCTTCCCACACCGGGTCGAGCGCGAATTGGGTACGCAGGAATGGTAAAGCGCCCGAGATCACGGCAAAGTCGAACCCAAAAAGGTATCCGCCCAGGGCCGAAATAAAGGAGATCCCGATAATATAACTACTATTGAATGTTTTTGAACTACTCATTGTTTAGGATATGTTTTACTGGTTTAAGCATAATATCGGTATTATTTAGTCGCTTTATCTATCGCGACTAATTTTATCATCACCGCATCGATAGGTGCAGCGCTCAGTTTAAATTCGGTATCGCCCTTTTTTAATTCACCTATTACAGCATCGGTCAGCAGATCTTTAAACTGATAAGCTTTGCCGGCATCCAGGTGCAGGGCCGAGCGGGTTAAAACCTGCTCAAAATTCCTTTGCCTGTCGAAATTGAACAGGGCCAACAAAGTATTTTCACCGGGCAGGTAAAATGACAATTGCTGATCCAGCGTTTCGCCATCTGCAGCTTTCAACGGTATAAATGCTTTAGGGTGACTAAAAAACGTGGCTATCTGCTTATTGTTTAAAAATGTCTGCGCGCGGGTTGCCGCCAGCGGGTGCCTGAAATCGGAACCATCGCCCAGGATACTTCCCATCACCATCATAGCATATAACCTTACCTTGATATCCTGCTCACTCAGGTCGGGGTTTTTCTGAAAATTTTTCATGATGCTCACATCCAGATTGGTATATGGAAACAAAGTACCCTGCACCCAACCCATGTGTGAGCCTGTAGCCAGTGAAGCCCCGGTACTACCATAATGCGGGAAGCCCGGCTGATCATCCCTCAAGTGCGAATACACATCTGTTGATATAAAACGGGTGTGCGCGTACTGATGCGGGAACATAGGCGATATGGCCTGGCTAATAAAAATATCTTTTCCTAAGATAGAATCAACCAGGTGGCGCAGTGTTTTCATACCATAATCATAAGCCTGCATACCTGTGCGGATATTTTTATTATAGCGGGTGGTACTTTCCAGCGCACCACCTGTCAGAAAATCTATTTTTAGAAATTTAGCGTTGATGGCTTTGGCTTTTTTCAATTGCTGTATGATATACAGGCGAACAGCCGGATGCGTGGGATCCATCGCGTAAGCCCCCCATTTGCCATCTTTATACATAATAGGTTTACCCTCGTTATCATGCAGTAGTACATCTTTGAGCAGATAATTTGATCCGGCTATCTTTTTTCCATCAATATCATCCTTCCAGTTCCACATAGCAAAAGGGATAAAGTAAAAGCCCATTTGCTGGTTATTTTTAGCGAAATATTTACCCAGATTGGCCAAAACTTCGGTCGAGTAAATACCCTGATCATAAGAGTCAATACTCATCACCGGTTTAGAATAGCCACTGAAATTGGTTAGCGTATGCACAAAATCAGAGATCTTTTCAACAGCGGGCGGCATCATCACACCCTCATAGCCTAGCACGCCTTCCACCCCAAAGCTATTCCAGTATACCGGGGCATTATCATTCCAGGTTTGTTTCCCATTGATGGCCGAATTTACCTGTCCGTACTGTGTAAAAGCCTCATGCAGATCATCCATCGCGCATAAAAATATAGTAGGCGAGCTAACCGACTGCCCAACCGCGGTACCATGTGCCACCAGGTCATGCGTGCCGTCGTTACCACCATAGGCTGGCTGTAGTTTAGGATCATCGGGGGTAGATGCGCCACCAAAAACCCGGAGCGAATCCACATAACCCAATTCTGTTGAGGTTTGATAAGCCAGGCCCGTTTTCCAGAAATCGTGCTTTACACTGCCGATAACCAGGCCCGAGTTTTTCAGCATATCATAAATGGCTGCGAACTCATAAGTAATACCTGTGGTTTTAGGCCCCCCTACTTTGGGCCAGCTTCTTTCTAATGTCGGTGTCCAGTCGTCATTATCAAAAGGCATATCCAGTATGCGGGGCTCGGTACCGGGAATATATAACTTGCCTTTATATTGAGGAAGCACGGCTATAGGACTAATATCGCGGGTTTCTAAGGGAGCCGCTTTCGAGTCTTTATTTTTAGCGATTAAACTGATCAGGGTATAAGGATGACCCTCATAATTGGTAAAACGCTGCTCCAGTATAAATGAGTGCTTATGATCGCTATGCGTAATAGTTATCTGCCGGCCGGTGCCTATATTATCATGAACCTCGGCGGTAGTATATTGATGATCGGTAAAATCGGCCGATGAGGTAATTCCCGATTTTAAGTCATTGATGTAGGCTACTGTATTTTCGATCCGGATGCCGCTGGGGAATACATAATTCACCATACCGGTATGAGCATCCAATTTAATAGTCACGTGGCCGGTGGTCACTTCCAACTTATCCAGCGTGGTAATGGTCTTTTGCGCGGATGCCCATTGACCACATATTAATAAAACGACAATAGTAAAGGGGCGGAGTAATCTTTTCATCATAGTTTATACCGGTAAATCATATTATCAATCGTTAACAGGCAGACCGTCATCTACAATCCGGCGGGGCAGGCACTCTTAAATATGGATACTACGTTCAATTGGTTACGATGTAAATCTCACAGATTAAAACAGATTAAAAAATAGTTAATGTTACGATAATGATGGACTTTTTTATGACAACCACCATAATTGATGTAGAATAAACATTTAACCTTTGGTTTAGCAATTTTCTGCTTTAGGATATAAACAACAGGCAGATAAAACATCTGCCACCTGTTCGTCGTACAATACCATCCTCCGTAAAATGAAATATTTTATGGTGTTTTTGTTTTTTTTGAGTAATGTTGTGTACCATATTCCAAACCAGTTAAAATACCCTATATATCCCTGCAAAAAATGATAAAAAGCACAGCGTTAAGAAGGCGCGAAGGTTTTGAAGGGCAAAAACTTATTGTGTTGCCCAAAAAGATCATAGCCAACTTTTTAAGTAAAGACCCTGTAACCAAACAGGTGTATATTACTGATATAGGGTATTACCCAAAAGCCAGTCATCATTATGCCGAACGGCCCAATGGTATCAACCAGCATATTATCATCTATTGCACAGAAGGTTATGGCTGGCTGGAGATCAATAAAAAGAAGGTAGAAGTATCGCCATCACAATTTATAGCCATACCGGCCAATACTCCCCATAAGTACGCCGCTAATATGGATAAACCCTGGACCATTTACTGGATACACTTTAAAGGCGAAATATCGGCTTTTATTATTGATCTGATCCTCCAAAACTCCGAGAACTACAAACCCTACTTGTCTTACAACGAGAACCGTATCAAGCTATTTGAGGATATTTGCCATAACCTTGAGAAAGGCTACAGCGGCGATACTTTACGCTATGTGAACATGATATTTTCGCATTTCTTATCCTCGTTGATCTATGAAGATAAATTCAATCAGCTGGAAGAAAATACGGATAACAATGTGGTCGAGAAAACTATCAGTTTTATGCAGGATAACATCAGCAAGATCCTCCGGCTTGATGATCTTTCTACGTTTGCCAATTTATCAACCTCGCATTTTTCGGCGCTTTTCAGGGCCAAAACCGGCTATGCCCCTATCGAATATTTTAATCAACTTAAGGTGCAAAAAGCATGTCAGTACATTTCGTTTACAGCTATGTCTATCAAAAATATAGCTATTAGCCTGGGGATCGAGGACCAGTATTACTTTTCGAGGATGTTTACCAAATTGATGGGGAGCTCGCCTAATGAATACCGCAAAAAGATCAAGTCGACATTATAAACCATTATTTCAAGCCAATAAAGCAGGGTTTGGATCGCCCATATGCGTAAATAAGCGCTTAAAAAAAGAAGTGATCCTATCCAGCAAGGTTTGAGTTTTTACGGGAGTAGCAGTTAGTATATCCTCTTGTTTCGGCTCATCCGGAGGCTCATTTACCCCTTGCATTTCTTCTAAAATACTTTCACGTATGGTAGGGTCGCGGTTCACAATGGCGTCCAATTCTGTAAGCTCGTTAAAGGTGGCTTTCCCGCTTTTTTGTCGTTTTATTAAAATATCAAAACGATCCTGGTTAAACGTACGTCGCTCCAAATATTTACGCTGTTTCATAATAACCTCACTACTTGCATAATTGATATCAAAGCAAATGCCATCGTTTTATTTAATTGATTATCAATGTATTAAAACGATAATTTATTTAAACGTGTGCTATTTTGATACATTATATTGTTCGTTTCCGGTCGGTTATAATTGTTGTAAATTTATGGTTCAAACTACCATAATGCCAATACCCCAGCAGGCTGATATTGCCGGTGCTGGGGAAATAGGCTTGAATAACCGCACTACCCGATAGCATGGTTATTTAATTCTTTTAAACGGTCACCACTACTTTACCCCGGGTTCTACCGCTGGCAATTTGTTGATGAGCCGCAGCCATCTGATCAAACGGAAACACCTGCGATACATAGGATTTGATGATACCCTGCTCCAGCCATTGGGCTATTTGTTTCATATCATCGCCGTTTGATTCAACCAGGAAAAAGTACCCATGAATTCCCCTGGCCTTTGCTTTTTCGGTCACAGTTTCGCCGATGCCCGATGGTATGCTGATTACCGTACCGCCTTTTTTGGTTACCTCGATAGAACGATCGATGTTATCCCCGCCGATGGCATCAAACACCAGGTCGATATCGTGCAGCACCTCCTCAAAACGTACGGCTTTATAGTCGATATGCTCGTCGGCACCCAGGCTCAGCACAAAATCCTTATTGGCAACAGATGAAGTCCCGATCACATAAGCACCCAGGTGTTTAGCTATCTGTACCACATAATTACCAACCCCACCAGCCGCGGCATGTACCAGCACTTTTTGACCAGGCTGTACATTGGCTTTATGGGTTAAACCCTGTAAAGCTGTAAGTGTGGCCAGGGTTGCGGCGGCGGCTTCTTCATGACTGATATTGGTAGGTTTTAGCGCCAGGTGATTGGCCGGAGCGGCTACATATTCGGCATAGGCCCTGCCATGGCCCGGAAAATTCACCATGCCAAATACGGCGTCGCCTACTTCAAACCCGGTAACCGCGCTGCCCTTTTGGGTTACAATGCCAGATATATCCCAACCCAGGATAAGCGGGTCTTCATTTTTTAAACGGCCCGACATACCTTTACCAATAGTTGTTTTTACATCGACAGGATTTACGCTGATGGCTTTTACTTGTACCAATACTTCGTTATCTGCAATTTCAGGAACCGGTACTTCGGCTATCTGTAAATCATCAGCACCTTCAAATCCTTTTAATATGATCGCTTTCATGTTCTTTTTTAATTTTATGGTACAAAATTATACAGATGACACAGTTCATTATTTGTACAAATAATACCAAATGCTGTACATTTGTGTATATGTATCAGGAAAACTTACACCAGGAGTTTGAGATAGTTTATAAAGAACTTAATGAAAACCCTCAAAAGGCGCATCAGCATAGTTTTTTTGAGCTGATTTATATTGTTAGCGGCACGGGTACACAATGCATCAATAAGAACACTTTCGATTATCACCAGGGACATTTATTTTTGATAACCCCGCAGGATTGCCACTCCTTCGAGATCAAAACCACAACGGGCTTTTTCTTTATCCGCTTTAACGATATCTATATCCGCAACCAGCAACAGGACCGCAAAGCCAAGAACGACTGGCTGCAACAAATGGAATTTATTTTACAACATGCCAGTCACCAGCCGGGTTGTTTATTGTGTAACAATGGTGATAAGCCACTGGTAAAAACACTGGTTGAAAGCATCATTCGCGAACAGGTAAATCGCGAGGCCCATTATACCGAATTAATCAAACAACTGGTGAACACCATACTCACTATTGTGGCCCGCAATATGACCATGATGCCTGTCAGCTCTTGCCAGGTCACCGGACTGAGCAATGAGCCTGCGGTGGATATTATCCGCTATATACAGGAAAATATTTACGAGCCCGAAAAGCTGCGTACCGAACTCATCAGCGATCATTTTGGGATAGCACAGGCCTACCTGGGTCGTTATTTCAAAAAACATACCGGCGAAAGCTTGCAGCAATACATCTCCAGCTACAAACTTAAACTGGTAGAAACCCGTCTGCAGCACAGTGATATGCGTATCAATGAGATCGTTCGGGAGCTGGGCTTTACCGACGAAAGTCACCTGAACCGCCTGTTCAAAAAGCACAAGGGCATCAATCCTTCAGCATTCCGTAAACAGAACAACGCGGCCTACCAGCCTGTACTGCAATAGCTATTTTAAAGCTTTGGCAATGGCCTGCTCCGTAACTGTAGCCATCACCCGGTAACCTGCGGCGTTGGGGTGTACCCCATCGGTAGTGAGTTCGGGCTTTTGTCCGTTGCGCTCATCAACAAGGGGACTGAAATAATCCAGCAGGGTCAGGTTATTTTCGGCAACGTAGGCTTTGATGAGCTTATTGAGCGCCATGATCTTACCGGCAGGTTCAATGCCTTTGCGCCATGGATAATCAAATACAGGCAGGTAAGCACACAGTATCACCCTGATATGGTGCAGCTTAGCAAGCTCGGTCATAGAGCGAATATTGTTCATGATGTAATCATTGGTCAAATGGCCGTAATTGGAGGCAATATCATTACTGCCAGCCAGTATAATCACCGCTTTGGGTTTCAGGTCGATCACATCCTGTTGAAAACGGATAAGCAGTTGCCCCGAGATCTGTCCGCTCACACCTCTGTCCAGGTAAGGTTTACCCTTAAAAAACTCAGGCACAGTAGTTTTCCATCTTTCAAAAACAGAGCTCCCTAAAAAAACTACCCGCTTTTCGCCCGGTTTGGGGTCGCCAACCTCTTTATTCTCCCGGGCATAATGAGAGATCGCTGCCCAGTCGTCCCGGAAATCCTCTTTGGCAACAACGGGTTTATTTTTTCCGGTATCAGGGTTACTTTGCTGCGCGTAACCGGCAAAGGCGATCAATAATCCGGCGGACAATAACAGGCTGAATTTTGTATTCATTTTGGAGATAGATATCGGTATAAAAACTTTTTAAAGGTATAATTTTAACACTTTTCTGTCTAAAAGCGAGGCAAAAACAGCTCAAAATCGTTCGAAAACACCTCATTTTAACACTTTTTAACAAATTTTAACACTGTTTTAACGTGTTTTTAAAACTTTAAAAAGTATTAATTTACTGATTATCAAATAACTATATACAAAACAGCCTATTTTGGGCTTGTTTTTCTGTTAACCAAACAGCCCGGTTCTCTGGTAAAAAGAGGACCGGGCTGCTGATTGATATAAATATACGAAAAGTTATGGGAAGATCTGGTGACGAGGTTTTGTCTGATTGAACGCAGTCGACGACTCAGCCCGGCATCGCTGCGTTCGCTGCCCCTCTTCGCCTGCGGCGGAAAGAGGGTGGGAGGAATTTTTCCGGTCCATACTTTATCTTCCGTCAGCAGAACAGCTTCAGGTGAAAGCGGGCAGAACGATGTTGGCCTGTGTGGCTGCAGGGGCATAGCAAGTTTTTGCTGAAGCGCAGGGAAATGTGCGAACGAAGTTGGGCAAAATAATTGCAGCCCGTGGTTCTGTCCGGTTTGCAGGGCGAAGGCCTTGTGCGCAAAGAAGCATTTCTGCTGAAAGCCTTTTTGGTTACTTTTGTGGCGACAAAAGTAACTGGCCCTCCCGCGGCCAAGAGCGGGTTTGCGCCAAGTAAAGCGTCTCTGTATAGCATAGAGATTGCTTCGTTCCTCGCAATGAAGTGCAGAGCACCACCAATCAATTATTTTTAACTTAACAATTCCTTTACAAACCGGGGTTTACTTTGTGGCAACTTATTCTATAAACCCTACCTCCCATGAAAAAAACTTTATTAACCCTATTTGCTTTTAGCGCTATCGCGCTTAGTGCTTGTAAAAAGGACCATCAAGTAAATATTGCCCCACCCTACCCGGATATGGCCGAAGCAGCCGATCCGGCCGTTTTGATGACCACCGCCGATGGTGTAAAAGTATATAATGGTGGCTTTGGTTCGGCCATTGCCCCCGATTCTAAAGATGCTAATGTTTTTTACCTGCTTACCGACCGCGGACCAAATGCCGCCGGTTCAGTTGCCAACGCCATCATATTTGGCAAAGCCGACTTTACTCCTGAGATAGGTAAATTCAGATTGAAAGACGGCAAGCTGGTATTGGAGCAAGCCATTCAGCTTAAAAATACTGCCGGACAACCTCTAAACGGTTTACCTAATCCTACAGGCGAGGGTGCTACCGGCGAGATCGCTTTTGATCTTAGCGGTAACCAGATCGCACCAAGCGCCGACGGCATCGACTCAGAAGGCATGGTTTTAGCCTCCGACGGCACCTTTTGGATCAGTGATGAGTATGGCCCTCATATTGTACATTTTGATGCTTCAGGCCGCACTATTGAGCGTATTAACCCATTCGGGACGGGAACCGGTGGTCGTAAAATACCATTGGTATTTGCCAAACGCAAACCCAACCGCGGCATGGAAGGCCTCACCATTACCCCCGACGGCAAAACACTGGTGGGCATGATGCAATCGCCAATGCTTAACCGCAATAAAACAACTGTCGCCAATTCAACTATACTGCGTATTTTAACTTTTGATATCGCCACAGGCGCTACCAAACAATATGCTTATGTGATGGACAATGTGTCCCTTACCGGTGTGAGTGATATTGTAGCGGTGAACGCCACTACCTTTTTAACTATCGAGCGTGATGGCTTATACGGCGGCGCGCCAACCAAGCCGGCTACCTTTAAAAAAGTCTTTAAAATAAGCCTTACAGGCGCTACGGATATCTCCGATGAGGCAAACAGTGCCACGGGCAAGCTTTATGACACCAAAACAGTGGAAGAGTTGAATGATCAGGCCGGTTTGCAGGGAGCTGGTATTACCCCGGTGTCAAAAACCCTGGTGCTCGACCTGCTAAAAGACCTGCCAACCGTTTATCCGCATGATAAAGCCGAAGGACTGGCCCTGCTACCAGGCAATATCCTGGCCATCTCTAACGATGATGATTTTGGCGTGCTGGATAATGGCAAAGGCGGTTTCGCAGCCAAGATACTGCCAGCTACTAATACAGTTGACCATAACAGCATTTATTTTGTTAAGATCAAGTTGTAGGGGTTAGAGTCAAGATAAAAGAGGCAAGAGATAAGAACCAGGAATCAAGATAGAAATCTGCATTCATAAAAAAGCCATCCCGAAATTCGGGATGGCTTTTGTTTTTGTTTGTCTTCTTTATGGATTATCACATCCCTTACATCAGCTTAAGCCCTGAAATACAGAGAATTTACTTCAAATAACAAGCTAAAACACCGGTAATTTTATATTTGAAAATACGGTGTTTTCACGGATTGCGGAGGCTTATAACTCTACTTACATTTGTATCAATGCGTTTTACTAAAACTGCTGATAATGAAATTAGGGTTAACTGGTAAAGTACTTATTTTTTTTATCCTGCTTTTGGCCATTTTAGTACAACGCCCAAACTATCAATTGGTGAATGTCATAACTGATGGTTTACGTCCCAGTTGGGGATTGATACCACACCTTAGATCATTCATTTCATTGTTTACGAATATATCAAACTTCTTTAGGGGAGTTTATTAAGAATAACACCTATGAAAAGCACCTTGAGAAAGTGCAAACAAGATTAAGTATATTGTTGGTGATATGCTTAGTTAAATGGTCCTGACCGGCCGCAAAAACAAGCATTACCTTTAATAGGGTAGTGCTTTTTTGTTTGATAAAGGGGCTGTCACCCTGACTATCGAAACATAACACTCCATTAAAAGCCCGGGCCACGTGCGATTCCTTCCCTCGGGAAGGGGAAAGAAGGGGTTTATACATCATACCGGTTTATGCCGCATGAATAAACCCCTCCCTGCCACAACACCACCCAACCACACCCCTCCCGTGGGGAGGGAATTGATTGTCACCCTGAGCCTGTCGAAGGCGCGCGCGCAGAGGCCTGCCCACCATGCTTCGACGGGCTCCAAGAGATACCCTCTTTTTGAAAATTGCAAAAAGGCCTGTCACCCTGAGCTTGTCGAAGGGTCGCTCGCAGAGGCCTGCCCACCATGCTTCGACGGAGCTCAGCATGACACCCGTTTTTTCTATTTTTACCAAGGTGATTAGTTATCTTTAAACTGATGAACCACTATCATGTTTATATATTGCGTTGCAGCGACGGCACTTATTATACTGGAATAACCAACAATATCGAAAGACGATTAATAGAACATCAATCAGGCGAAAACCCAGGATGCTATACTTACAAACGCCTGCCTGTACAACTTGTTTTCAATGAAGTGTTTAACGATGTCAATCAGGCAATCGTTTTTGAAAAACAAGTAAAAGGCTGGCGGCGCGAAAAGAAAGAGGCTATTATAAATGGCAAGTGGGATCTATTGCCAGAATTAGCGAAAACCTTTAAAAACAAATAGGCCTGTCACCCTGAGCTCGTCGAAGCGTCGTGAACAGAGGCCGCCCACCATGCTTCGACGGGGCTCAGCATGACACCCGTTTTTAAAATTGTAAGGGGCCTGTCACACTGAGCCTGTCGAAGGGTCGCGCGCAGAGGCCTGCCCACCATGCTTCGACGAGCTCAGCATGACACCAGTTTTTAAAAGTTTAAACCTTAATCAACTTACCCCGCGTAATGATCTTTCCTTTGAGCATGATCACATAAATATATATCCCGGGATTGAGGTTTAATTGAAAAGTATTTTGCAATTGGGTAATGCTCCGCTCCAGACTTATATGTCCAACGGCATCATATAGTTTAAAATCATACGTATTGTTGATATCGCCGCTCAGGATATTGAGCTGTGTGCTTACCGGGTTAGGATAAAGGGTAAACTGGCTGGCTTGTAAAAACGTGGCATTAGCCAGATCGGAATAGGTGACCTTGCCATCGTTAGTCAGCAATTCTACCCGGTAATACTGAATCCCTTTTTTTGGATTGGCATCTGTAAACTGATAAGCTAAAGCCGAGCCTACCGTAGTTGTACCCAGGTTGGCGTAAGCATTGGCGCCGGTTTGTTTTTGCCAGGTGATGGATTTTAAGTTGACCACGCTGCCGATCTGCAGATCGAGCACAATGGTATTATTCACCACACTGGCCAGCAGGGTTTTAACATAGCAGCCTACCCCCTGGTTCTTGGCATCAATGGTCAGGCTTTTTAACCCTTCAAAACCATCACCCTGCGCGCTTACCGCAAAGTAAGATGAGCTTTGTTGCTGGGCGGATATCAGAATGGTGGTATCAGTAACAGTGGTTAACTTTTGCAGCAAATTATCTTTAATGGTATAAATAACATAACCTTTGCTGCCGGGTTGAGCTTTCCAGTGCAGCAGGATACCATCGGTACAGTTATATCCCACTTCCAAATTGATAGGTTGAGAAAGCACAAACTCCTTGCTGATAAACGACTGGCTGCCGATATCCATTTTAAGTATGGCGGTTGTAAAAACGTCGGGGGCGGTCCAATCGTAATACCTATTTTTCAGGGTAACGCTGCTGATGGCTTTCCAAGTGTTACCATGATCATAACTTACGCTCAGCTGGCCAGTTGTGGCGCTGAACGAACTTTGCCAGCGCAGGTAGTTTTCACCGGCCGCGAAAAGATGGTTCTGCCCCGAGGGATAGGTCCATTCAAAACGATTAGCCGACGTAGCTCCATGCGCTATATAAAACGTTTGCGCGCCGGAGCTTACTCTGTTTCCTTTTACATGAATGATGTAATTACCGGCAACAGGATTTTGCAAGCTAACCTGTTCGGTATTATTCAGGGTATCCCTGCGGCGTACGGCTGGTTTTGTTAAGGAATCTGTAGATGGATAAGCGCTTAAGCTCCATGGCAGCAAGGTTTGACCATCGGGGGTAGTAACAGACAGATCTAAGTCGTTTATAAGCGCTGTGGGGGCATTCAATACCGCCGGTGGATCATTCCATGCCAGTGACACTTTAAACAGGCTGCTGCCCACCGGAACATTGATGGTATAGTCGGTTTGTTGCTGGTTACTTACAGCTCCTTTTTTAAACCGGTTATCGGTAAGTGTACGTAAAGCTTCCAGGGCGTTTAGTTGTCCGTAACCAGTTTTATGATCTACATTGGGCAAACCAATATCATCCGCCGAATTGATGAGTATACTTTTGATGAGCGCAGCCGAAGGCAGCTGAGCAAATTGCTTTTTGTAGGCTTGCTGTAACAGGGCCACTGTTCCCGAAACCAGGGCTGCGGCACCTGATGTACCATCTTCGCCGTTGGATACCAGCTCAGGTTTCACCCGGCCATCATAAGCCGGACCCTCCGAACTCAGATCTGCCGGCACACCGGTTTGATCGGTACCGCCGATAACCAATACATTTTTGGCCTGTTTAAAAGTCCCCGAAAGGTTAGCCACATTCGAGATGCCATTATATAAGCCTGTTGTAGGTGCCGTAGTACCGATATTACCCGAGGAGAACACATGGATGATGGAATCATTCTGCATCACCTGCTGATCGTAAGCTACCGCCTCAACCCCGTAATAATTTTCGACGCCGGTGCCGTAGGAGTGGTTTTCAACGCCAATATTAAAGGCTTTAAAAAGCGCGGTGCTATCGGGCAGCAAACGGGCAAAATCTGATGAGGTGAACCTTACTTTAGGCGCGGAGCCCAATCCCCTGATAAATGAATTGCCGTTACCTCCTATCAAAGTGGCCATAGTGGTGGCATGCCCCGAGGTAATGGCCGCCGCCGGAAACGAGCTGAAAGAACGGCCCAGCAGGTCGATATCATCATCATACCGTTCTTCCTTAATGGCTACGTTAATGCCGCTGCCATCGATGGCCGGAAAGTTATCGGCAATGGCCGAGATCTGGTTAATACCCAGGTCAATATCATTGATCACCAGTTCGGCATGGGCTTTCCGGGTAACATTGGCAAAAGTAACATAGGATTGCTGCAACAGATTGGTAAGGCGCTGCAATGAAATATTGAGGGTGACTGTGTTGGTGGTTTGAGCGGTTATTTCACCGTATTTTTTGATATCGCTGATCACCGAATCGCTGTGGGAGGTAACCGACAGATCGACCGATTGGTTAGCGGAAGGATGCTTTTGCAAAAGTTGCAATAAATTGTCGGTGGCTTTCCACAAGAAATTCGCGGGTGTAGCCTCCTGTATATTGGCATCGGTTGATACATCAGCGGTGCTGGCTACCACATAAAAATTATAAGATACCCGTTTTACCGGGCGAAGTTTTTTAACGTCGGCCTTATCCGGTTCTTTAAATTTAACCAGGTAATATTTAACCGCGTTATTCCCCTGCAATGGCCGGGCAGCGGGCGCTGCTTTGTAAAGCTCGCCAATGGTTTTATCGTTCATTGGTTTTTGCGCCCAGGAGCATTTAAAACATAAAAATCCCAGTATAAAACAGAGTAATTTTTTAACCATACTGCATATTAAAAAAATAAAGGGGAGTTACGCTCCCCTTTATTTGTAAAACTACTTGATTGATCAATAAGAAGCAATAAGATAAGGTTTTTTAGTACAAATAGTCTAACGCTATTTTATCATTTGCGTTAAAGGTACGGTCGGTACCACTTGAGCAGGCTAACATCCATGAGCCGGCATCAAATGTTTTAGTTGGTGTACCCGGAATGTGAACTGCTCCAACACCTGAAGAACCTTCATTACCGCCGCCGCCTGTTCCGCAGCTCAGGTTACGGTTAAAATAATCGGTATGGCGCATACCTATACAGTGCCCCATTTCGTGCTGAATAACAGAAGTAAGGTATCCCAGATCAGGATTAGTTCCGTAAGCGGCAGGATTAGTGTTCATCTGGATCTGGCTGTAAGGATTGCCTGATGAAGTTGGGAAACCAGAAGAACCTAAGGTGATAAAACCACCGCTTGGGCCTTCATTAAAACCGATGAGCTGGATAGCACCGCCACTGCTTACGATCTGAAATTTAAGCGTCAGGTTTAACGCGTTGTAACGAGCAACGGCTTGAGCTGCAGCTGTAGCGTAAACTGTTGGCAAATTTGAAACCGATACGGTAATGGTTCTTGGAAGATTTTTAACCAGGTTAGTTGTCCGGTATTGCTCAACTTCAGCAATTCTCAGGGTTGGACTGGTGCTGGTTTCAGAAAGGTTAGCCGGGGTTAACAAAATATCACCTTCTACCAGGTAATTATCACCTATCTTACGCATATTATCGGTGCTGAAACCCAGGGCAGTGATCTTACTGCTAACATCCGCAGAGATTTGTGGAGTTTGATCGACCTTTTTGTCGGCGCCTTGATTGTTTTTAGTACAAGCAGTTAGTAAGGCAGATGCACATACAATGCATAATCCCATTTTTAGCAAGAGTTGTTTTTTCATTTTGTCGGTACTCTAATTTTGTTAAATAGTTTAGTTAATACTCAAATGATATCCAGGGGAGCTAATACCCTCCTGGATATCAATAACAATTACTTCATTGATCAATAAGGAGTAATACAATATAGTTTTAGTACAGGTAGTTCAATGCTATTTTATCATTCGCGTTAAATGTACGGTCGGTACCACTTGAGCAGGCCAGCATCCATGAGCCGGCATCAAATGTAGTGGTAGGTGTGCCCGGGATGTGGATAGCACCAGGATAATCCTGCGGATCGCTGCTGCTGTAAGTGCTGCCTTCATTACCGCCGCCGCCTGCACCGCAGCTCAGGTTCCGGTTAAAATAGTCGGTATGGCGCATACCTATGCAATGACCCATTTCATGCTGGATAACAGAAGTAAGATATCCTACATCAGGATTGCTTCCGTATGCATCAACATTAGTGTTCATGCCGATAGCATTGTAAGGGTTACCTGCCGCCGTTGGAAAACCTGAATAGCCTAAAGTGATAAAGCCATCAGAATCAACACCTTCATCAAAACCGGTAATAACCATGTTACCACCGCTGCTTACTATCTGAAATTTAAGCGTAAGGTTTAACGCGTTGTAGCGTGCTACCGCGTTAGCTGTAGCTGTGGCATAAACTGTTGGTAAATTTGAAACGGATACGGTAATGGTTCTTGGTAAGTTTTTAACCAGGTTGTGTGTCTGGTACTGCTCTGTTTCGGCTACTCTAAGAACAGGACTGGTAGTGTTGGCTTCATTTAAATTGGCCGGGGTTAGCATGATATCGCCTTCTACGATGTAATTGCCACCCATTTTACGTACATTGTCTGCACTAAAACCCAGGTTTTTAATTTTTTGGGCTACATCGGCAGAGATTGCGGTTTTAGGGTTGGCCTTTGTATCGGCGCCTTGGTTGTTTTTAGTACATGCAGTTAGTAAGGAAGATGCACATGCAATGCATACCCCCATCTTAAACAAGAGTTGTTTTTTCATTTGTCGGTACTCTAATTTTGTTAATAGTTAAAAAATAATTATAAACAATCATTGTAATAGCCGGCCAGCTGGTTGTTTACGATTATAAATATATTAAAATACAACGACATTAATTTTATATTTAATAAACATAGCAACCATTATTGTCTTTAAAATTAAAAAATAGTAAAAAAATTAACCGGTATAATAACTAGTAAAAATTAGCGTTATAGTGAGTTTAAATTATCTAAAGACAGTTTTTGCAGAAAATACACCCCATGACCCAATAGGTGTAAACACCTACCGCACAACCGGGTAAAATACGGGTAAAATAAAAATGGGCAAACCACGGAATTTATCCAGGTTTATCCATTTTAAGTTTTCGAACATGGGTACCTGTCAAACTAAAAAAGCCCGATCCGGAGATCAGGCTTTCTACCCAAAATAGATTTAATTCTAATTATGCGTTTTTCTTTTCGGTTACTTCTTTGCGGATATCGGTAGCCACAACTTTCAATTGTTGCATGGCGTTTCTTAACCGTGTTCCGGCAGCCTTGTTTCCTTTTTCATAAAATGCTGCTGCTTCTTTTTCTGTAGCGGCTACTAAATCCTGTAATGCTTTGAACTTTTCCATAGTATATTTATTACTTAAATAAAGGCGCGAATTTAATATTTTAGCTTAATAATTTATGTCCTAATACAATCTCTGTTATCTTAATCACTCCTAATAAACCTTTATTTTTCTATATAGTGCTGATTGTTCTGCTTTCAATGCGTATAAAACTTTCTTTTGACGAGTCGCAAACCGGGCAGGCGTAATCGGCCAGCAATTCAAAATCTACTCCGGGAGCAATATCATTCATAGCATCGCCATAAGTTTGATCATATATACTGAAACAGTTTTTGCACTGATAAACAGGTGAGGCTTCTTTACCGGTTTTTTCGTCAGCTTCGGGTTCCGTAACAGAGAGCACGACACTATCATCAATTAAAATACCATAGAAATAATTGCACAGCTCAATTAAACATTGCCCAAGATCTGCTACGGGCACTTTTTCTTTGTAAATGATATCATCCTTAGTGTTCGGGTTAAAATCCCGTGTGTGCAAAATATCAAAAACACCCGGCGCACGTTTTTTGATGATGACAGAACCCGGCAAACCCGTTTTGGGCTGCATTTTTATAGCGAAACAAAGCCGGTAAGTACGCAGGTCGTGCTCTTCGAATTCGCGCACCAGCTGTTGTTTAAGTTCCAGGCTTTCACTGTTCAGGTTTTCCAGCTGCCAGTTTAGTTCGTTGGATGCGTGGCGTACGTTGATCCGGTATTTATTGAGGACAATACCCCAATCTTTACGATTAGTTTCACTGATGCCTTTGATCAGGAATGATTTCCAGGGCGTGGTATATACCTGACCAATACGATTTTTGAGGCAGATGGTGCAAATATCCTTCATGAAATCAATAGCGAACAACTCATTGCGCCGGTAAATGCCCAGCCAGTATTTATTATTTACATACCGGTTAAAACCCTCATAATAGGGCAGCTGAAAATCGGGCAATTTTAAAGGTTCGGTAATAGGCTGATCTACAAAGTCTTTTTGAGCCATGATAAGCGCATGAAATTTTTGATGATTGATCCTTTGCCGGTCATAGAATAGGGTTTGATGATCCATGATCACCTTTTCGGCTATCTGGCTCAGCGCAGGTATATCATCCGAATAAACCAGGGAGGGCCAGCAATAAATATCGGTTGTTTTAGGAAAGCGGATATACAAATACCAGTAATTGCTTACCGGCGAGGTGATGAAATTGAAATTGCCGCTAAAAAAGGGCACAAAGGTTTGATGCTGATCAATCAGGTTGATCTTTAATTTGGGCTTAAAATTAAACAGGTCGAATACATCTTTATAAACCCCTTCCTTTATCCAGCTTTCTGTATTGAAAATGGCATCGGTAACATAGGAGCTGATAATATTTGGAAACTCATCTTCATTTATTTCATAGCTAACCTCGGCCCGCAGCATATCCATTTCCAGATCTTCCAGTTGACCGGCATCGATGCAAAAAAACAACTGCTGCCGGTTTCCGATACGGACAGCCTGCGCCCCTGCATTTTCGGCGATGAGCAATAACTCATACAGATCGCCCGCGGATATTACGCCACCGGGCAGATTTACTTTGATACAACAGGTTTCTTTTTTGTCCATAGCAATTTTATTTTACCAATACCTCGCCTTTAAGCATTTCTTCTAATAACCGTTTCACTTCGGGACGGCATGATCCGCAGCCAGTGCCCGCACCCGTTGTCGCGCACAGGTCTTTCAGGTTATTGCAGCCCGATGCTATTTTGTTCTGGATGTTTTCGCTGCCTACATTATTGCAGCTGCACACCAGTTTACCCAATACGGGTTCGGCCTTGTTACCACTGCGTAATAGCTGGATGCGTTTTTCGCTTAGTTCGGTTTTATTAGCTATCAGCTCCCTGAATTCCTGAAACTCGCTTTTATCGCCTATCAGGATGGTACCCACCAGCCTGTCTTCATGGATGATACATTTTTTATAATAGCGTTTGGCCTTGTCAATAAATACGATCTCCTCGTAATGTTGATTATCCGGGCATTCAGACAAACCAATACTGCACAGGTCAAAGCCATGAATTTTGATGATGTTCATAAACAGCGTGCCTTTGTAATAGCTGGCAATGTCGCCGTTCATGTATTTAGCCATTACCTCGGCTTGCTGTTCCGCGGCGGCGGTAATGCCATACATAGTGCCTTCAAACTCGGCTATCTCCCCAATGGCATAAATGTCGGGATCGCTGGTTTGCATGCGCTCGTTCACAATTACGCCGCGTTTACATTCCAGTCCGCAGTCTTTAGCTATTTCCAGGTTGGGCGTGGTTCCTATAGCCAGGATCATGGCGTCACAGTCTATTTTGTTACCACTTTTTAAGCCCACCCCGGTTAATTTCGATCTACCGTAAAATAACTGCACCTCGTCGTCATAATAAATGTCGCAACCCTGGTCGGCCATTTCTTCGGCCAATAGCTGGCTGCCCAGCACATCCAGTTGCCGGTTTAAAAAGCGCGAAACCCGCTGTACAATAGTGATGCGCATGCCAATTTCGCGCAAGGAAGCGGCCATTTCCAAACCCAGCAAACCACCACCTACAATAACCACATGGCCACCCTGCGACACATGTTTGGTGAAACCATCGGCATCGTTACGGCTGCGCATGGTGAAAATACCCGGCAACGATGGTACATTTTTGGGCACTGACGCCCGGCTTCCTGTAGCCAGTAGCAACACATCATACGAAGTTTTAACGCCGCGCGAATCGGTAACCTGTTTGTTAACACGGTCAACCTTTTCAATACTTACACCCCGCAACATTTTGATGTTGTAGGCGGGTTCTTCCGAGTCTTTCATTTTCACCAGTTGTTCCCAGGATTGTTCGCCACTGATATAGTCGGGCAGCATAACGCGGTTATAAAATGGATGGTTTTCTTTGCTGAATATGGTGATCTCATCATCGGGATTCAGCTCCCGGTATGATTTTACAAAACCATAGGCTCCCGCACCTGCCCCCACCACCACAATACGCTGAAAAGGTTTTTTATACCTTTTCAGATTTACGGCACAGTATTTAAAATCGGGTTCTTTGGATATAGGGTCAACCCGGTCACTGGTTACATTATTGGCCCGGTTCAGGTCGTTATTTAAAATTTTGCCCCAATGCATAGGCAAAAACACCACGCCCTGTTTTATCTGGGTGCTTAGCTTAGCCTGCACACGCACTTCGCCCCGACGCGAGGTAATAACGGTAATATCACCCTCATTGAGGTGTAAAGCGGCAGCGTCATCGGGATGGATCTCTAAAAAAGCCTGTTTATAATGCTGATTCAGTTTGTTTACCTTGCCCGTTTTGCTCATGGTATGCCATTGATCGCGAATGCGGCCCGTGGTGAGGATGAATGGGTAATCATCATCCGGCGCTTCACTGGTTAAAGTATCCGCAACCGGACTGATCACCGCTTTTGTTGAAGGGGTATAAAAAATATTGTCTGTAAATAAACGTGGTGTGCCTTTAGCAGGGTTCTTCTTTTTATAAGGCCATTGCACCGTTTTTTGCTCCTTCAAAACAGCATAACTCAGGCCGCTGATATCAATATTGGTTTTGGCGGTAAGTTTTACATGCTCGGCATAAATAGCTGCGGGGTTTTCAAAATCAAAGCCTTTATAACCCATTTTGCGGGCAAAGCGACAAATGATCTCGGCATCGGGTAAAGCCTCGCCGGGAGGGTCTATCAGTTTGTTTAAATAACTGATGCGCCGCTCGGAGTTGGTCATGGTGCCCTCCTTTTCGGCCCAGGCTGCTGCCGGAAGTATCACATCGGCATAAGCTAAAGTTTCGGGTTTGTTGCTGATCTCCTGCACCACCACAAACTTCGCTTTCTTTAAAGCCTCCTCGGCCAGGCGAACGTTGGGCAAACTGGTAAGCGGATTGGTACACATGATCCAGATGGCTTTTAAACGGCCATCGTTCAAGGCCTCAAACATTTCTGTTGCGGTTAATCCCGGTTTGGGTTGAATGGTAGTACCACCCCAAAACTTTTGAACTTCTTCCCGGTGCAGCGGATTGCCCAGGTTGCGATGGGCCGGGAGCATGTTGGACAATCCACCAACTTCCCTGCCGCCCATAGCATTGGGCTGCCCCGTTAATGATAAGGGGCCAGAGCCGGGTTTACCAATATGCCCGGTGATAAGATTCAGATTAATCAGGCTCAGATTTTTGTTTACCCCTATGGCGCTCTGGTTAAGCCCCATCGTCCACATGGTAATAAAACCTTTGGCCTCGCCAATATAGGTTGCCGCCAGGCGGATACTGCTTTCGCTTAACCCGCAGATTTGAGCTGCTTCGGTCAGCGTTTTTTCAAAAACGATAGCGCTGTATTGCTCAAAGCCTTCGGCATGGTTATTTATAAAGTTGATATCGATATCGCCATTTTCGATCAACAGGCGACCAATAGCATGATTGAGCGTTATATCGGTACCGGGGTTGATCTGCAAATGCAGATCGGCAATGGCGCAGGTATCCGTAGCGCGTGGATCTACCACAATAATTTTTGTGTCGGGATTAGCGGCCTTGTGAGCCTCTACCCTGCGCCATAAAATAGGATGACACCAGGCCGGGTTACCACCCATAATATAAAAGCAATCGGCCAGTTCAATATCATCATAACAAAGCGGCACGCTATCCTCGCCCAAAGCAATTTTGTACGCGGCTACCGCGCTACTCATACACAAGCGTGAGTTGGTATCCAGGTTATTACTGCCGATAAAACCCTTCATCAGTTTGTTAACTACATAGTACTCTTCGGTTAAGCATTGGCCCGAAGCATAAAACGCCACAGAATCTGGCCCGTACTTATCGATGAAGGTTTTAAAAACGGCGGCAGTACGATCGAGCGCTTCATCCCAGCTTACCTGCTGCATGGGCATGCTTTTGTTGTAGCGCATTTGCGGGTAAAGCAAGCGGTCGCTTTTATCATTCACGGTATAGTGCAGGTTCATGCCTTTGCTGCACAGCATACCTTTATTTACCGGGTGATCCTTATCGCCCTGTAGTGTAACGCTGCCGTTTTTTTCTTTATTCAGCACAACGCCGCAACCCACCCCACAATAGCAGCAGGTAGAGGTTACGGCATTGGCGGTTAACCTGTTTTTTGATGATGATGCTTTTACGCTCATTATGTTTTATGCGATACTGCCCGCTATTACCGGGTCAGCTTCTGTACTGGGAACTGTTTGTTTATAAAAACGGGTAATAAAAACAACTAAGGCCACCGCAATAACCGTGTAGCCGATATAGGTAAATGCCTGCACATAAGTAATAGAGTTTGACTTGAACAGGAAGCCGAACAACATCCCTCCAAAATTGCCACCAGCTCCTACTATGCCGCTCACTAAACCTACATTTTTGGTATTTACAAATGGCACAATGCCATAAGTAGCACCATTGGCCATTTTAAGGAAAAGCGCGAATGATAACATCGAAACGATAGCCGCCAGTAAGGTGCCCGATTGCGCGAATAATATCAACCCCAGGCCCTCAAACAATAGCACACCGGCCAACAGCAAACCCTTGCCACGCATACCAAACTTACGACCAACCTTATCTGATACGATGCCACCCAATGCACGGGCAAACAGGTTCATAAAGCCGAATATGCCCGCCCAAAAACCGGCCTGGCTTTGAGACAGATGGAACGAATCGACAAAATGCAGGGAGGCCACGTTATCAAAAGTGATCTCCATACCAAAGCACATGGCGTAAGCCATGGTCAGGGCCCAGATGCGCCAATCGGCCAGTACACTCCAGTCGGTTTTAGATGATTTGCCTTGTGTATAACCAACTTCATCATAGTTGCCGTTAGGGGTATCCTTGGTATATTTATAATATAAGTAAGCGATAACCAGCATCATAACACCAGGTACTATCATGGCATAGCGCCAGGCTTCGGCCTTGGTATAGCCAAAACCTACTATGGCTGCAAATATTAAGGGCATCACCATATTGGTTACGCCGCCGCCCAGGTTGCCCCAACCACCGGTTACCGCGTTTGCCGTACCTTTTAACTGTGGTGCAAACATCATTGAGGTATGAAACTGCGTGATCACAAACGAAGCGCCGATAATACCGATAGCCAATCTGAACAATAAAAAGGTAGTATAATCATGTGCCAGGCCTACAAAAAATACGGGCAGCGAGCCTACCAGCAACAGCCTGATGGCGGTTTTACGCGGCCCCCAGGTATCGCAAAGCTTGCCTATAATGAGGCGTGCAATAATGGTTGCCGATACCGAGGCGATGATGATATTGCCTACCTGACCTTTAGTTAAATGCAGTTCGGTACGGATGGTGGGCATCAGTGGAGCCAGGCCAAACCAGCCGAAAAAGCACACAAAAAACATGAGCCAGGTAATGTGGAACGTGCGCATTTGCACGCCTTTTACTGAGAATATATTGAGTTTAGTCAGTTGATTTTCCATAATTCTGAATTTTAAAAGCAGGGGTTATTTATTTAAAAATTCGGGTTTAATGTTAAGCTGCAGGTAGGCCCATACTGGTTTTAAATTAGCGGTGCCGGGTGTGATATTTTTGGCGTATTCCATACTGCGGGTAGCCGCCATGTAGGAAAAGCCAAGGTCGATCCCTGTAAACTTATTGAGTTTATAGCCGGTAGTGAGGTCAAACTCGGTACCCAGATATTTACTTACCGGGTTGCCGTTAATGTCTTTCTGGTCTTTAGCCAGCATAAAATAGTGGTTGGCCAGTTCCGTAGTAAACCTGCTGTTTGATGAGGTATACTTTATTTTTAAATACGGATTACTCAAACCACCCGTTGGCGAACCACTTACCGCGTAAAAATAATCCATGTATCCCCAAAACTTATGAGGCGTGCCATATAGGGGATCAAAGCGATGATTGGTTTTTGACGTAGAAAATGCATCGTTACCGGATAGATAATCCCAACCAGCCGTATAGCTTAACACATTGGGTTTATAGGCCACCGAAGCCGTAAAAGTATACGCGCTTAATTCCGATCCATCACGGTCATGACCGCCCTGGTAGTAAAACCCGCCGGTTAATGCCAGCTGATTTTTATCGCCAAAGGCCGGATTGATTAACAGACCGGTAGTATAACGGGTATTTACACCAGTTTGATTAAAACGCTTACCATACACATAACCAACATCGGTACCCGAAGTATTTTTAACCGAATCCAGTATGTATTTACTAAATTGATCGGCCAGGAACAAGCCTGATATTTTGGTTTTACTGAACTTTTTGGCCACATATAGATACTCCAAGGCCTTATAGTTTTGAGTGGCCGCATTACTGCCGGGAGAGTTTAAATAAGCGGGGCTGCCATTTTTAGCGCTCAGTCCGGCACTGTTAACAAGCGGGATCAGGTTTGCCGGAGTATTGACCAGGTTACCCTTACTGTCTTTTACTGTAGCTGGGATATTTGCAGGGGTATAAAAGGTGCCATTATAATTAATAGCATCGGAGTTTTGATTAAATGCCGCGCCAAGATCAAGCTGCCAGCCATTTTGCAATAATTTTAATACGATGGCATCGTGGCGCCGCCCCTGTTGTGTCCAATCCAGGTTACCCAGCAAGCGTTCATCATCATAAACCAGTTCCTGCCGCCCGGCTTTGATGGCAAAATAATCAACTGGGGAGATCTTAAAGGAAGTGTCTTTTTTGTTGGATAAAATAATTTCGGCCCAGGCTTCATGCAAACTTAATTTATTGCCATCAGCAGGGGTTATGGTAGATGCATCCTGGCCCCATAGCCTGACATCCTGAACCGAGGTGTGAAAAATAAGTTTGCTCGATTTATAATCAAGCGTTAAACGCGTTCGCTGGGAAACAAACGCTGCATCTTTGTACCCGGTGGTTTGCAGGGTACCGTACCCATCCCTGAATTCGCCCCTGGTACGTAACTGCCCCGCGAACGATAGCTGTGCATTTGCATTTAAAGAAGAGAAGCAAACAATAATAAATGCAATAGCAGGAATAGTGTATTGGTTTAATACATTTTTGTACATTTGAGATAGTTTTTTATTTGTTAAAGCAATGAAAACTGTTTAACCCTGTCTGGGAATGCGACCTCCCGGCAGGGCTTTTTTATGTTTTGTATTTAAATGTTTATATCCATAGGCATTTAATTTTTTAATTCTTTTCTTTTAAGCTTTTTATTGTCATAAATATATCCAAATTGATGTTATGTATCAATTTATGCAATGTTATTTTATAATTTTTATGATTTAAATCATAAAAATTCATTTTTTTATCAAATCATTAATTTCACATCACTTAAAAACGATGTAAATAACATTTTCGTAATAAAAAATTCATCTTTAATCAATTTTAATTGACCATAATTTATTTAACATCAAATTATTTGTTGATTTTTCGATTTTATTTTTCTAAATTTTATAAAAATGTTACAAATTGTGACATTTATCATGTTATTAAGACACATGATTTATGGTAATTATTAATTAGCATTGCAAATACTGTTATTTATATAGAATAAAATAGGCATAAATGAAAAAAGGTCAAAATATTTGTGATGTAGAGAGCTGTTTTTTATGTAAAAACAGCTTAGAAGAGTGGAAGCCGGCAATTTCGGCACATAAAACCACCTACAAAGTAAAAAAGGGTGAGGTTATTTTTAAAGAGGGCGATCCGGTAACGGGGATCTACTTTGTTAATTCCGGCTGTATAAAAGTTTATAAAAAATGGGACAAGGATAAAGAACTGATCGTACGCTTTGCCCGGGAAGGCTCCCTTTTCGGGCATCGAGGTTTAGGCAAGGGGGGCTTTTATCCCATATCAGCGGCAGCGCTACAACCAACGGTTGTTTGTTATGTAGATATAGCTTTTTTTGAAGCAACCTTAAAAGTAAACTCCGGTTTCACTTACCAATTACTCATGTTCCTGACAGAAGAATTGAAACAATCGGAACGAAAAATGCGCAACCTGGCGCATATGCCTGTAAAAGGGCGTGTTGCAGAAGCATTAATATCTTTACAAAATCAGTTTGGAATTACCCCAGACGGCTTTATCAACATCGACCTGAGCCGGCAGGACCTGGCCTCGTACGCCGGGGCCACCTACGAAACCGTATTCCGGATGATGAACGAACTTGTTAATGAAAAACTGATCGATCTATCGGGCAAAAGCATCCGCCTCCTTAATCGCGATGAACTTTTAAAACTGGCGCAGGATATTGTTTTTCTTTAAATCAAACTAAACCATACCGATATAAACCTTCCCGTTCTCTACCTTTACGGGATAGGTTTTAATCTGATAATCGTCACCCGTTAAACACTCTCCCGTTAAAAGCGAGAAAGATTTTTTATGAAACGGGCAGGCAACCTTCGGGTTGCAATCATCGCCGGTACTGCCTATCATGCCACGCGAAAGCACCATCTGCTGCTTGTGCGGACAAAGATTTTGCGTGGCATACCACTCCCCCCGCCGTGAAAAATTGTACAATGCTATTTGCTCATCGCCATGTTTTACACAGGCGCCCCCGTTTTCGGGAACATCATCTGTGTAACAAGCTAAAATCCATTCAATATCTATCGTAGTTGTAGTTTCCATGTTGTGTTTTCTTTTAATCTGTTTACAGTTATAAGTTTTACCACTTTGCTTTCACCTGCTCGCGCATGGCTTCAAATTTCACCGAAGGATCTTTCTCCTCCGGAGCATTCACAAAATGAGCAAAGCGCTTACGCAAAGCGGGATTTTCCACCACTTCTTTCCATTCGCAGTGATAGGTATCCACCAGTTGCTGCATTTCCTCATCCAGTTTTTCGGCAATACCCAAACTATCGTTGATCACTACATTTTTCAGGTAACTCATACCGCCATCCATTTTATTTAGCCAGGTTGCGGTACGGGTTAGCGGATCGGCGGTTTTAATGTAAAACATCAGGAACCTATCAATATATTTAATACAGGTTGCATTATCAACATCGGTAGCCAGCAATTGGGCATGTTGCGGTTTGGACCCACCATTGCCACACACATACAGATTCCAGCCTTTTTCGGTAGCGATAATGCCAAAATCTTTTGACTGCGCTTCGGCACATTCGCGAATACAACCACTCACACCACCTTTTATTTTATGCGGTGCGCGGATGCCTTTATACCGCTCTTCAATTTCAATGGCGAAGGATACACTATCATGCAGTCCAAACCGGCACCAGGTACTGCCTACACAACTTTTAACCGTACGCAACGCTTTACCGTAGGCATGCCCGCTCTCGAAACCAGCATCAATTAACTCCTCCCAGATCTCGGGCAGATCATTCACATGTGCGCCAAACATATCTATACGCTGACCGCCTGTTATTTTGGTATAAAGACTATATTTTTTTGCCACCTGCCCAATCACGATCAGCCTATCAGGAGTGATCTCCCCCCCGGGAATACGCGGCACTACCGAATAAGTACCACCCTTTTGTATATTGGCCAGATACCGGTCATTACTATCCTGAATGGTATCCTGCTTTACGATCACATCATTCCATAAACTCGACAGGATACTGGCTACTACCGGTTTACAAACCTCGCAGCCATCACCTTTACCAAAATGATCCAATACCAGGTCGTAGTTTTTAACCTTGTTTATTTTAACCAGGTCAAACAATTCCTGGCGGGAGTATTCAAAATGCTCACAGATTACATTTTTAACATACTGACCATTCGCCTTCATTGTACCAGCGATCAGGTCTTTCACCAATGGCACACAACCACCGCAACCCGTACCTGCTTTAGTACATTTCTTGATATCATCAACACCACAAGCCCCATCATTCACTACCGAACAAATAGCCGACTTACTCACCGCCTCGCAAGAGCAGATCAGCGCATCATCGGGTAGACTCATAACACCTGCACCTTCGTTAGCTTCGGCACCCCTGGAGCCCAGTATCAGATCTTCAGGATTGGGTGGCAGGGCAATTTTATTATTAACGGTTTGCAGCAGCATATTATAGGCATCAGCATCGCCAATTAAAATACCACCTAACAGATACTTACCATCATTACTGATATTAATACGCTTGTATACTCCCTTGTGCGTATCTTCAAATACGATGGTACGGCAATCGGGCTCGGTAATAAATGCATCGCCAAAACTGGCTACATCAACACCGATCAGCTTGAGCTTGGTACTCATATCATAGCCATAAAAACCCTTTTCATTACCCGACAGATAAGAGGCAACCACATCGGCCATTTCATAACCGGGAGCAACAAGGCCATATATCATACCTTCATAAAGAGCGCACTCACCTATAGCGAAAATACACTCATCACTGGTTTGCATTTTTTCATTAACTATAATACCGCCGCGGGTGCCAGTATGCAAACCCGCCAGCTTAGCCAGTTCATCACGTGGCCTGATACCTGCAGATATCACCATCATATCGATGGGTAAACTGCTATCATCATTAAACTTTAGCGCTTCAATTTTGTGATCACCAACGAAGGCTGCAGTATTTTTATTGAGATGAATATTTAGGCCCAGGCTTTTTAATTTGGATAACAGCATGCCACTACCCGCAGAATCTATTTGCCGCGGCATCAAACGGGGAGCAAACTCAATCACATGCGTTTCTTCTATACCGAGATCTATCAAAGCTTTTGCCGCTTCGAGTCCCAACAATCCACCACCCATTACTGCGCCCACCCGGGCATTCACAGCGTAGTTTTTGATCAGATCGAGGTCATCAATGGTACGGTAAACAAACACACCCTCTTTCTCGACACCAGGAATATCGGGCACAAAAGCCGATGAACCGGTAGCCAGCACCAGGTAATCATATTTTACGGTGAAGCCTTTTAGAGAATGAACTGTTTTTTCGGCGCGGTTTATTTCCTGAACAGGATCATTAAGATGTAACTTTATGCCATTATTAACATACCATGCAGATGAAGATAGCGATAGGTCATCTGCTGATTTACCGTTGAAATATTCGCTGAGGTGAACCCTGTCATAAGCAATGCGGGCCTCTTCGCCAAAAACAATGATATTGAAATGTGATGATTTGGCTAATAGTTTTTCACAAAACTTATAACCTACCATTCCATTGCCAACAACTACGATGGTTGGTTGAAACATACCTTTATTTTTTAAATGTTAAAGCAAAAACTGTATTTATAATGCATTATAGTTGCGACCTTAAAGCATTACAATAACAATATTAACTAATTAATTCAGAATTTCAATTTTTTAGAACAATAAAAAATTGAAATTCGATCATTTTTATGATATTTATAATAATTTAATGATTAACAACTTAATTATTTACACTTTTTTATGATAATTATCATTTTTTAGTGACTTAAATTGATTATTATTGGTGACAATTCAATTTCTAATTGAAAACATGAAACAAAATACTCCAATTCCAGAATTATTTGTACTGGGTGCCGGCCCCGGAGATCCGGAACTGATTACCGTGAAGGGATATAAAATTTTACAGCAGGCCGATGTTATATTATATGACAACCTGGCCAACAAAGCACTATTAGATATAGCCAAACCCGATTGCGAAAAAATTTATGTAGGCAAACATCCTTATGGTAGTTATACCCCGCAGGAAACCATCCACGAGATGATAAAACATTATGCCTTTACTAAAGGAAGTGTTGTAAGACTAAAAGGCGGCGATCCTTTTATATTTGGTCGTGGTTTTGAAGAGATCGTATATGCCCGGGAGCAGGGCATCAAAACCCACTACATTCCCGGTATTACCAGTATACAAGCTTCGGGTTTTTTAGACATACCACTAACCCACAGGGCCATGAGCGAAGGGGTATGGATCATTACCGGCACTAAAAAAGACGGATCATTATCTGCCGATCTGAAACTGGCCATGCAAAGCAACGCTACCGTAGCCATTTATATGGGTATGAAACAAGTAGATGCCATTGCCCAAACCTATATATCCGAAGGAAGGGGTGATACACCCGCGGCAATAATACAGCATGCCTCATTGCCACAGCAAAAAGTAGCCAGGGGTTTGGTTAAGGACCTGCGCGAAATGACAGACTCACATCAACTAACCCATCCGGCCATTATTATTATAGGCGAGGTTGCGGGTCTAAGTATTGAACATTTATAATTACGATAAAGATAAAGTTGATATGAAAATTAGGATAAAAGGCAATTCGATACGCTACAGGCTTACCAAAACAGATATTGAACAATTTTCGAAAGAGGGTTACCTCGAGGAGATTACCTCTTTTGGCAACAGCACTTTTATTTATGCCCTGCAACAGTATAATCAGGATGCTTTGTCGACCAGTTTACAAAATAACAAGATCACACTTTTTGTGGCCGAACAAATGACCCGGGAATGGACTTTAACCGACAGAGTGGGTTTTGAAGGCACCGATGGTTCACTTTATTTGTTAATTGAAAAAGACTTTAAATGCCTGGATGTTACTATAGAAGATCAGAGTGATCATTATCCTAACCCGATTTTAGTAGGCAAAGAGCATTAACCAGCTTGCAAAATTGAAGGATGTTGGTGATGAACAAAATAAATAACAGAGCTTAACGCTTTCATATCAGACTTTCCCTACCCGAGACAGCATTGCTAAGGACCGAGTTTATAAAGAATTTAAAGAAAACCGATCACCCCATCGTATAAAATCATATTAAAAAAAGACAGGCCGGATATTGGTTAATTCTTCAGTTTTAATACCGGTATAGTAAAATTCCTTTTTTTATTATATTTATACAAGTATCAAATAATTACTGGCGGTTCCTGAAAAGCCTTTAGAGTAAGGATTAACCTAAAACCTTTTAAAAATGAGCAAAAGATCACTAATTCTCAGTACAGTTTTTATGCTTTTTGCATCAATCAGTTATGCACAAAAAGCAACCGGTAGCGACCGCGACAAACATGGCTGCATCGGATCGGCTGGGTATACCTATTCCGTTATAAAAAAAGATTGCATACAAACCTTCGCGCAAAAAATTAAGCTAAAGGAAGTCGATCCAAAGAGGAGTTTTTCCACTATTGCAGCCGTTATTTTTAGTGACAATAACAAAAAAGCAGAGATATTTCTGTCTGATTACAAAGAGAGCCAAATCCTGATCAGAACCGGTAAAAAAGGAAACTACGTTTGGAAGAAAGGCGATTTGAAGCTGACCGATAAAAAGGAGGGATATCAGCTTAAAAAGGGACAAAAACTCATTTATAGCCTATAAGAAAATGCTGTAAACACAGTTGGACTTTACAGAACGTGTGGTTTTTACAAAATAAGGGCTAACAATTAAATTGTTAGCCCTTATTTTGTGTACTCAGCGCCGGAGTCGAACCGGCAAATTATTTTTAAGTTTTCCTGCATGGGCTCGAACCACGATCGTCTGAACCAGAATCAGAAGTGCTACCATTACACCACAGGAAAATATACGCAAATATACTACTTACTGCCCCATTCACCAACAAGTACTTGTCAGCCTGGCGTTATATCTGCGATTTCCTGTCCGTTTATTTACTAATAGCTAATTGCAATAACCAATGCACCAGATCGTTAGCGGCTTTATCATTCTCAAAACCAGCCGGTAGCCTGCCATTTACATATTCATTATATAACCAGGGATCGCCTACGGCAACTACTGTGCCCTTACCATATTTGGCACTGGCAATAATGGTAGCGCCATTGCTGTTTTTCAAAACGGATTTTGCCGGACCTGTAAGCCCAATGGAGCATACATCCTTCATAAATATTTTATTGGCTGTTATAAATACCGGGTTACCGGTGGTTTTTACAGCGCCATCTTCAAAATGGGCATCATCAATTACATGGTTTTGCAGGTCGTCGTTAAAGTGCATACCAAATTTGGCTGCCAGCGTGTTAAAGTGAGGCAACTCTACATTGGCACTGTCGTTAGCCATCATTAAAAGTACACCGCCCTTTTTTACCCATTTAGTAATCTCTTCCACATCCTTCGGCTGGATATAGTTAGGGTTTGGGCTTTCTTTTTTTGTATCCGGATCAACAATGATATAGATAGCCGTGTTTTTGAGATTATCCGCAGTAGGTACATGGTCAAGGGAATCCAGTTTGGCGCCCGCAGTGGTAAAAGTAGCACCGAATATAGAAAAGCCCGAATTTTGCTTTTCGCCCCACAGGTAATGAAAACGCTCCTGTTGCCCTGCTTTATTTTTATGTACTTCGTGGTTAAAATAATAATCGAGCGTAACGGTTTGCGCACTGGCTGCTAAGCCTGCACTCATTAACAAGATTATTATAATTAATTTCAGTTTCATAAAAATGTGTTTATTGTTAATAACAATTGTAACAGACAATTTGTGTTGCTCCATAGGAGCTATCTATTTGTAGTAATGTAAATAATGAACCCTTTTGCCTCATAGAGACTACCCTTAATTGGGATTGCACCTACGGAGCAAAATCCTACCATTTTATTTGCTACAAATAGGTAGCTCCTAACGGAGCCTTATATTATAACCGGCCTTTTAGCCTGACAAATATTTATACCCCGCCAAATATCGAGAACCCTCCGTCAACGCAGATCATAGAACCGGTTACAAATGCCGAGGCATCGCTCAATAACCAGGTCAATGCACCTTTCAATTCATCGGCATGACCAAATCGTTTAAATGGCGTTTGCTTGATCACCAGCTCTCCACGTTGGGTATAACCACCTTCGGGTTTGGTTAACAGGTTACGGTTTTGTTCGGTCAGGAAAAACCCGGGTGCAAGGGCATTCATCCTGATCTTATCGCCATAACGGTTAGCCAGCTCAACCGCGAACCATTGGTTATAACAATCAACCGCGGCCTTGCCAATATTATAGCCCAATACCTTGGTGATAGCACGCTTAGAGTTCATGGATGATATATTCACAATACTGCCCCTACCTGCGGTTGTAGCAATGGCTTCGCCAAATATCTGTGTTGGAATGATAGTTCCCCAGGTATTCAGGTCCATCACCTTTTTCATACCGGCAATGTTCATTTTAAAAATATCCTCTTCAGGGGCCAAAACGCCCTCGGGCATATTACCGCCTGCGCCATTCACCAGGCCATCAACCCGGCCAAAAGCAGCTACAATTTTATCTTTAGCGGCTATCAGTTCTTCTTCGTTCAGTACATCGGCAACCAGCGCTATGGCTTTACCACCATTTTTGTTGATGGCTTCGGCCCGCTCTTCGGCCACTTCTTTTTTACGGCCCAGTATGCCTACCGCACCTCCTGCTTCCACAATAGCGTTTACAAACGCATCGCCCAGGATGCCGGTACCTCCGGTTACTACAATAACTTTACCGGCTAATGAAAATGAATTTTCCAATGTCTTTTATATTTTATTAATCAATTGATCTTTATCTGATATCTGGTATGGCGATAGCATCCATATCAGTATAGTCGAGATTTTCGCCTGCCATGCCCCATATAAAACTATAGCTGGCCGTACCGCTGCCCGAGTGTATGCTCCATGGTGGCGACACCACTGCATCATAATTATCCATCAGGATGTGGCGGGTTTCCTGTCCTTCGCCCATATAATGAAATACTCTTTGTCCTACAGGCACGTCAAAATAAAAGTAAGCCTCCATCCGACGATCATGCACATGTGACGGCATGGTATTCCACACGCTGCCATCATGCAGTATGGTCAGTCCCATCACCAGTTGGCAGCTTTTGATACCTTCCAGGTGAATGTATTTATTGATGGTACGTTTGTTGGCCGTTTCGATAGAACCGGTGTGTACTTTGGCAGCATCTTCATTAGTCATTAAGGTAGTAGGGTATACTGCATGTGCCGGGGCCGAAAGCAGATAGAATACCGCTGGCTGCGCGCTGTTTTTACTGGTAAACTTTACGCTTTTTACACCTTTGCCTATATAAAGACAATCCAGCTTGTTTACCTGGAAAGCTTGGCCATCGGCAGTAACTTCGCCATCACCAGCTACGTTGATGATCCCTATCTCGCGTCGTTCTAAAAAATAGTCGGCACGCAGGTTTGGGTAGTTCTCCAGTTCCAATGATTTGGTTACCGGATGCACTGCTCCAACAATCATGCGGTCGTAATGGGTATAGGTACAATTCAGTCTATCAGCCTGTACCAGTTGGTCAATCAAAAAACGTTCTCTTATTTGTGCGGTTTGATAACTTTTAAAATCTTCGGGGTGTACGCTGTGTATTACTTTCAAGGCTTTTACGATTTGGTATGGCAATTCTACAACGTATCTTTTTTAAATCAAAAGTATTCAGCCCTTTATTCTACTCAAACGTTTGCGCTGAGTACCCATATTAACATAAAAGCAATAAAAAAGCCACTGACATAAAGTATCAGCGGCTTTAAAAAATGATACTTGACCGGTGTTTATTAATCTTCGTTCACAAACGAACGCAGCATCCAGGTATTTTTTTCGTTAAACTGCATAAAGCGGTTCACCATATCGTTACTGCCATCATCGCCAGCTTCGGCAGTGATGTCCAGTATCTCTCTTTCTTTAGCAATTAAAACGGCCAGGTCATCAATAACAGCCTTTACCATTTTGGTGTCTTTTAAGCCAATGGTTTGAATCTCTTTGATAGCCGATTCTTCGATGTAATCCTTAAAAGTGCTGTATGGAGATTTGCCCAGTGTCAATATCCTCTCGGCAAGCTCATCAATGGTAGTTAGTGCGGCGGTATACAATTCTTCGAACTTTAAATGCAGGGTAAAAAAGTTTTGCCCCTTGATATTCCAGTGGCAGCCGCGTACTTTTTGGTAGTAGATATGATAGTTGGCCAAAAGGTCATTTAAGTGGTCAACAACAGGTTTTACTTTACCCTCTTCCAGACTAATTTCTTTAGCGTTCATATATAAATAGTGATTTTTATGTTTAACATTAGCTTGGCAGCAATGTTTGGTAAATATAAGCAGATTTGAATTTATTGCCCATATTTACACACTTTATGACACAGATGCTACCTTTTATCAATCAACAATTTGACTGGCCCATCTGGCGCATGGAAATTGATGACGCCACCTCCATTTTGTTTGTTGAATTACGTAACAGCGAGGAGAAAAAAGTAGCTTTTGGCGCGGTTAGCCTGCTCAACGGTAAGATCTATTTTAAGGATGTAACCACGCCAGAACGATGGCTCACAGGCATTGAAGCTGCTTATGATGGTGTAATGCTTGTACATAATTACCAATCAGAAAATGGCCCCGGGCATAAAGGCCTAATGGCTATTGATGGTATGAGCGGGCAAATCTTGTGGAGCAATTATACTTTGGCGTTCGATCATCTGTCTGTGAATGGCCCTATGGTTTATAATGTCCAGATACAACCTAAGAAATTATTTTTGGTTGATATGAAAACAGGTGAGCTTTTACGGGCTCATCAACCGGTAATAGATACTCCATTATACAACCATATTATTGTGCCACAGATGCTCCCGGCTGAGGCGTTGAAAGAATTACCCTTACCTGCCGAACCTTATGCAAATACCCTTCATTATTTGGAGCACAATAGCTACAGAATTGTATCTTTGCACACGTTTTTTCAGGAAAAAATAAAACAGCATTTATATATTATCGACAGCGAAGGCATAGTTGTTTACCAGGATTTGTTGAACACCAACATACAAAAATTGCAGCCCGAGGCGTTTGTAGTACATAAGAATAACCTGATCTATTTAAAAGAACGATCAGCATTAATAGTTTTAAACTTATAAGTTACTGTATTATAATTCATTATGAAAGTAAAGATTTTATTAGTCATCGCTCCCCTACTTACCCTGTCCATATCTATTTTTGCAAACCCGGTTGTAGACTCTGTTGGAGTTGAAAACCTGAACGGAAAAAAAGTTGTTCTACACAAACTTGATCCTAAAGATAATTACTACTCTATCGGTCGCCGTTATAATGTAAGCCCTAAGGCTATCATCCAATTCAATAACAATGCGGCCCTTAAAATTGGCGGTATTATAAAAGTACCTACCGAACAATCATTTTTACAAACTACTGCGACAACACCTGCACCTGTTCAACAAACCAAGCCACAAGTGCAGCCGCCGGTTCAGCAGCCAAAGCCTCAGGTACAACAACCTGCAGCACAGCAGCCAAAACCGCAAACGCAGCAACCGGTAGTTCAACAACAGGCACCGGCACAGCAACCAGCCACAACAACAGTAGCTACTACAACACCACCAGCCGATACCACACCTGCCAAACCGGTTAACATGGATAATGTGCAGCAGTACAAAGTATCGGCAGGCGAAACACTTTATTCCATAGCCAAACGTTTTGGTACCTCTGTTGATGATATTACCAAGCTTAATGGCTTAACCTCCAGTACGCTTGCACCAAACCAGATCATCAAAGTACGTTCGGGCTTACCACCAGAAGAAAGACCGGTAGCCAAACAGGATGCTGTAGTAACCCAGGATTCGACCGTGGCAGCTATTGACAGCGCGGGTAATAAATTGAAAGCCAATAAATTTGGTTTATACGAAAAAAATGAAACAGGTGTAGCCACCTGGATAGATGATACCAGCCTTGACCCTAAAAAAGAACTGGTATTACACCGTACCGCGCCTATTGGTACCGTGATCAAGATTACCAACCCCATGAACAACCATACCACCTATGCTAAAGTTGTAGGCAGATTTACCGACAGCGAGGCTACCAAGGACGTGCTTATTGTTATGACCAAGAACACTGCCGACGCATTAGGTGCTTTAGATAAACGCATTCACGTAAACATCAGCTACGGCAGTCCGAACCCGAATGAATAAACCTTATATTATTGGAATTGCCGGTGGTAGTGGATCCGGCAAAACCTTTTTTTTGAAATGTTTCCTGGAGCATTTTACTGCCGAAGAAGTGTGCCTGGTATCGCAGGATGACTACTATTTTCCGGTGGCCCATAATATGACGCCCGAAGAAAATAAGGAGTATAATTTTGACCTGCCGGCGACTATCGATCACGAGCATTTTCAGCAGGATATCAGTAGGCTTTTTAATAATGAAACCGTTATTAAGCCCGAGTATACTTTTAACAATCCTAATGTGGTACCCAAGATGCTGGAAATAAAACCAGCACCTATTTTAATTGTGGAGGGTTTGTTTATCCTTCATTTCAGGGATATTGCCGATATACTGGACATGAAAATTTTTATTGAAGCCGACGAAGATGTGGCCCTACAGCGGCGCCTTAAACGTGACCTGATAGAGCGCGGCTATTCGCACGATGATGCCATGTACAAATGGGTAAACCATGTGGTACCAGCCTATAAAGAGTTTTTATTGCCTTATAAAGACGAATGTGACCGGGTGATTATCAACAACAGTCACGTTGCTCAGGATATCATTGCCGTAACTGAAGAAATATCAGCGGAACTGAGAAATAAATTATTTTAATTTGACAGGAGACGTATGTGATACGTCTCTACAAAAAATATTCGTAGAGACGCATTACATGCGTCTCTTTTTTATTGATCAAATAACAATCTCCGGAATCTCTCCTTCAACAATCAATTTACCGGCTGTAGCATTTTTAATATCCTCTACACTTACACCCGGCGCACGTTCCAACAGCTTAAAACCACCTTCGGGCAATACATCAAATACACCCAGTTCGGTCACTATCTTTTTCACGCAGTGCACACCGGTGAGAGGCAGGGTACAGTGGGGCAGTAGTTTTGATTCGCCTGCTTTGTTTACATGCTGCATGGCTACGATGATGTTTTCGGCAGAGGCTACCAAGTCCATCGCGCCGCCCATGCCTTTTACCATTTTACCGGGAATTTTCCAATTGGCGATATCGCCGTTTTCGGATACTTCCATGGCGCCCAGTATGGTGAGGTTAACCTTTTTGGCGCGGATCATGCCAAAACTCATAGCCGAATCGAATATGGCCGAGCCCGGCAGCATGGTAATGGTTTGCTTCCCCGCGTTGATCACATCCGGATCCTCCTCCCCTTCAAACGGAAATGGGCCCATCCCCAATAAGCCGTTTTCTGATTGCAGTACCACATCCATAGTCTCGGGTATATAATTGGCAACCAAAGTCGGGATACCAATACCCAGGTTAACGTAGTAACCGTCTTTTATTTCTTTAGCTATTCGCTTTGCTATTCCTGTTTTATCAAGCATGATTTTAATATTGCTTTCTTCCCTCCCATCATTGCGAGGTACGAAGCAATCTCTATACTATACAGGGTCACTCTGTAAGTCGGGGATTGCTTCGTACCTCGCAATGACGCGTGGGTGTTTATAATCTTTGTTACCTTACTCCTTCACCCGCACTGTCCTTTGCTCTATCCTTTTCTCATAATCTTTCCCCTGGAAAATACGGTGTACATAAATACCTGGGGTGTGAATATGATCGGGATCAAGCTCGCCGGGTTCCACCAGTTCTTCTACTTCGGCAATGGTTATTTTACCAGCCATGGCCATTACGGGGTTAAAGTTACGCGCGGTCGACCGGTATACGAGGTTGCCCATGGTATCGCCCTTCCAGGCTTTTACAATGGCGAAGTCAGCGTCAAAGGCCATCTCCATCAGATAATCCTTGCCATTAAAATTGCGTGTTTCTTTGCCTTCGGCTACTTCGGTTCCTACACCGGCGGGAGTAAAAATGGCCGGCATACCATAACCGGCAGCCATACAGCGGGTAGCCAGCGTACCTTGTGGCAGCAACTCTACTTCCAGCTCGCCACTGAGCAACTGGCGTTCAAATTCAGCGTTTTCGCCAACGTACGAGGAGATCATTTTTTTTACCTGGCGTTGTTTCAGCATCAAGCCGATACCGAAATCATCAACTCCGGCATTGTTGGATATACAGGTTAATTCCTTACGTCCCTGTTTTACCAGCGCCGTTATACAATTTTCGGGCAGCCCGCAAAGTCCGAAGCCACCCAGCATTAAAGTCATGCCATCCTGAATATCGCGGATGGCCTCATCGGCACCACTAACTACTTTATTCATGTTCAATAATTGGTTGCTCAAAGTTAGAGATAAGAATTAAGAGTCAAGAATCAAGACATAAGAAATAGCATATAATAAAGCTTTTCCCTTCTTGTTTCTTGACTCTTATATCTTGACTCTATTCTGTATACCTTACCACTTTAACTGCTTATCAATAAAGCCGATCAGATCATCGGCCATAGCCTGCTGCTCTTTGGCGCTGGGATGTCCTGGCGTATTTTTGAATGGAAAAAAGTGAGTATAAATAGTTTTATCGTTGAGGCTGGCTACCGCTTTTTCGATATAGCCCGGCCATGGCGAACCCTCTTTGGTAGCATCCATACTGCCCAGCGCGCAAATGATCTGTGCTTTGGGGTATTTTTTGCGAATGTTTTTTACAAACTCCCTATAAGCTTTAATGATCTGGTCGGGTTCTGGAGCTTTGGTGCCAAAGCGTTCTTTAAACTGCTGGTTGTTGGGTTGCTGAACTATCCAGGAGTCGTTTTGAAACAGGTTGATGACCACCAACTCCGGTGTATATTTCGAAAAATCCCATAAACTGGTAGGATCTGTAGGATCAAGCCGGTTATACATTTCGGGCATGATGAGCGGAAACCAGCTTACCAGAACACCGATACCGCTTTTGGAGGTACATACATAATCCGCATCAAAATGACGGGCGGTAATGGCGGCATAACTAATATAGCCATTTTCGTAAGGAGCGCTGCCCCTGTCCTTCCCGGTGGTATCCTCTACCGCGTAGCCGCAAGTGATGGAGTTTCCGAAAAACTCTATCCGGTGCTTTTTAGCAGGTGGTACAGGCAAAACCGTAGCCTCTTTGGCTAATATAAACTGGTAAAAAATGGTTTTACCCATTTCCCATTCGGTACGTTTAAATAATTCCAGGCTGTGCGCACCGGCGGGTAAATCTTCGGCAAGGGTGTAAACCCGTTTGGTATTATCCAGGTGGATAGTATTGATCACCTTACCATCAACAATTACAGTAAAATAGTTTTCGCCGCGCTCATCCTGTAGCATTGCCGAAGCACCGGTACCGTTAAAATTGATGCGGATTGATGAACCCGTCCAATAAAGTTCTGCGGCTTCGTCGGTCATGTTGATACGACCGGTATAGCGAATATGTGAGTCTTTACTTTTAAGTACCGCGATTTGGGCATTAGAGCAGCCTAAGCCGGCAGCAAAAATGAGAAACAAAACTACAGAGCAAATCTTACGCATGGGTTGATTCAATTAACAAAAATGTGGGTTTACATGGTTTACACTTTTCATGGTTAACATACGTACAAATTACTACTAATCAAATACTTATATTTTATTTCCAACAAAAAGTGTAAACCATGTTTTGGTATAAATATCATTGGCAAAACGTCAATTCATAAATAGCACGACATTAGTCCAAAGGGGTACCAAACTGTAATATATAGGCATTGTTATCAAAAACCGCGAACTCCCGCATGCCATAGCTAAAATCCTCAATGGGATAGCAGATCACAGCTTTCTCCTTCATTTCGTTCCAGATCTCATCCACATTATTGGTGCGGATGTAAAACGAACCTGTGAATTTGGGCACTGTAAATGTTTCGTGCTCGTTGGGAAGTGCCAGCATAATTTCGATATCATCCCTGCTTACGGTTGCCCAGCCCCAGTCCTCATCAAAACCAACGCAGGTAAAACCCAGATTACTAACATAAAAATCAACGCTTTCCTTAACACGAAGCGTATACAACATAGGAGTGATACTTTTTAATGCCATAGTTTATTATTTAGAAGCAAGAGTCGAGAATCAAGAATCAAGATGGTTAAATAACACTAATAGTAATTATTAGGCTCAGTTGTCTTGGTTCTTGACTCTTAATTCTTGGCTCTCTCTTAAACAGCTAATTTACTTTAAATATGCATATGTTATACCATCTCCCCCCCGGTCAGCGTGTTCATCTTCCAAACGGTCAACCTGGTCGTATTTTTTAAGGTATTGCCTGATCATTTTACGCAGGATGCCATCACCTTTGCCATGAATGATCTTGAGGTTATTAAAGCCCATCATCAGGGCACGGTCAAACAGTTTTTCAATGGCATGCAAGGCATCTTCAGTACGCATACCCCGCACATCTATCTCCGGACTAAAACTGGCCAGATCACTGGTATGCGAATTAAAGTTCCTGCGAATATCCTTAGGTACCGACGATTTAGAAACCTTGATCACCCGTTTCCTTTTGGCCACGGTACGCAGATCGCCAATGGCAATCACCACGTTATCCTTGATCAGTTCAATTATTTGTCCGGTAGTTTCCGAGTCAGTTAGTTTTACCCAATCGCCAGGTTTCAACTCCTCATCAGTGGCCGGATTTGGTTTTACCGGTTCAACCTTAACGGTATTCTTTTTCAGCTCTGTATTCAGGTTTTCGCGCAGGGTACGGGTCACTTCCTTATCGGCATTACTGCTTTTTATTTCAGATATGGTATTCTCTACCAGCTTATTCGCATTCAGGATAATGTTTTTAGCCTGATCCTTAGCCTCTTTGATCAGCACCTTTTTATTTTCATCCAGGTAGCTTTTCAGCTTTTCATTTTCGGCTTGCAGCTCGTTCACACGGCGTTGCTGCTTATCCAGCTTTTGCCTGGTTTCAAATATCTCACGCTTTTCACGTTCCAGGTCAACCAGTAAAGTATCTACCTTTTTCTGGCCTTCGCTTATTTTATTTTTGGCGAGGTTAAGCACATTGGCGGGCAAGCCTATTTTTTGGGCTATCTCAAACGCGTATGAACTGCCGGGTTTACCGATTTCCAGCTGGTAAAGCGGTTTCATCTCCACGTTATTAAACAACATCGAAGCATTCTCGATACCCTCGGTATTGCTGGCGAATATTTTGAGGTTGGAGTAGTGAGTGGTTACCATCCCCCGTACCTTTTTATGATTCAATGACTCCAGCACAGCCTCGGCAATAGGGCCGCCAAACTGCGGATCGGTACCTGTACCAAACTCATCGATCAGGATCAGCGTTTTGCCATTGGCATCCTCCACAAAAGTTTTCATTTTGCTTAAGTGAGCGCTATAGGTACTCAGATCACTCTCAATCGACTGATCATCGCCAATATCAACAAATAGCTGCTTAAACACCCCAACCACACTGGCTTCGGCAGCGGGGATCAGCAAACCGGCCTGCACCATCATTTGCAGCAGACCAACAGTTTTCATGCAAACCGACTTACCGCCGGCGTTAGGCCCTGATACCACAATAATACGGGTACCCTCATCAATATGTACATTGAGCGGCACCACCGTTTTTTGCTCGGCTTTAAAATTCAGGAATAGCAGTGGATGACGTGCATTGTATAATTTCAAACGGGCTTCATTCACTACCTGCGGCATTTCGCCCTCTATATCAATAGCAAATAAGGCCTTGGCACGCACAAAATCAAGCTTGGTTAACAGGCTGTGGTACGATAACAAAAGCGGTGTATAGGGCCTTAATTCGTTTGTGAGCGTGGTTAGTATTTTAACTATCTCGCGGCGACGCTCAAACTCCAGATCGCGTACACGATTGTTCAACGTAAACACCTCCTCCGGCTCCATATAAACGGTTTGGCCCGATGCGGATTCATCATGAATAAATCCTTTAAGCTTGCGCTTATTTTCGGCCAGCAAGGGGATACACAGCCTACCATCGCGTACAGTAAGCGAACCATCGGCCGTCCAGCCACTGCCTGACGCGGCTTTAAATATCTGGTCTATCTTTTTGCGGGCCTCTTGTTCGGCTTTGGCAATGCCCAGGGTAATTTCATTCAGCTCGCGCGAAGCGTTGGGTCTTATCTTCCCTTTGGCATCAATAACAGCATCTATCTTTTTAAGGATAGCCTTTTCAATGGGCAGGTGTTCAAATAAAGCTTCGAGGTTGGGATACAGCCCTTCACGCTCGCTGAAATAAGCGATCACCGCGAACACGGTTTGCAGGGAGGCCTGCACCTGGTAAAATTCTTCCTCAGACAAAAATACACCCTCAATACGGGCTTTATTGGCTAAGGTTTTTATATCGAAAAAGTGGTGAATGGGTAAGGCAGCATCGTTAACCAGGATATTTTTAAATTCATTGGCCTGGTTCAGGAACTTGTATATCAGATCGTAATTGCTCATCACCTGTATCTTGTCAACCATTTGTTGACCCATTTCGCTCAGGCAATGCGCTTTTATTAATTCTTTTACCTCGGTAAACCCCAGCTTATCAACACTATTTTTTGGGTAAAGCATCAGGATGTTTTTGTTTTAACTTTTTTAGAGAATCGGCCTTGCTCAAAGCCTTTACAGGCTTTTTCGCGGCTTTTTTAATAGAATCAGCTTTTTCCATAGCCCTTACAGGCTTTTTCGCAGCTTTTTTAATAGAATCGGCTTTATGGGCCATTTTGATGGAATCGGCTTTTAAATCGGCCTGGCGTTTTTGGGCCGATACCTTGTTAACCGAATCAGACAGGGCTTTGATCCGCTCATCAACCTTATCATATATAGCCGTAAGCTTATCCGGATATGTGGCATAATAATTCAGGCTCTTTTTAAAAGTTCCTGAATCGGTATGAAACCGTTCAAAAACCGCCAGGTAATTACCCATGCCATATTTGTACAAGGTATCGGGGGTTTGTAAACCGGTATATAAACGTCCGTCGGTGATGTGAATTTCGGTTAGTAAGCCAACCATTACATCGGGTTTTATAAGCCCACCAGGGGGTTTATCGTTTTTACAGGCACATAAAAATAGTGATACTGAAAAAAACAAGGTTAAATATTTATGCATTCTGTAATTTAGCGGCTAATTAATTAAGCAAATTTTAAGTTTACCTCACCCTGCCCTCTCCTTTGGAGAGGGTTCAAAAATAGTAATTTAAAGTCCTCTCCTTTGGAGAGGATTTAGGAGAGGTCTATTTTTACAACAAATTTACGGATAAATGAGCATTGCAGATAACATCAAAAGCTTAAAAAAAGAAACGGGGCCAGGGGTAACTTTATTGGCAGTGTCGAAAACTAAACCTGCCGCCGACCTGCAGGAGGCCTATGATGCCGGCCAGCGCCTGTTTGGCGAAAACACCGTTCAGGAAATGGTAGAGAAATATGAGCAACTGCCAAAGGACATCCAATGGCACCTGATAGGACATTTACAGACCAACAAAGTTAAATATATTGCGCCTTTTGTGAGCATGATACAATCTGTCGACAGCCTGAAATTGCTACATGAGATCAATAAACATGCTGAAAAAGCTGGTCGGGTGATTGACTGCCTGTTGCAGATATATATTGCCGATGAAGAAACCAAATATGGATTGGGTTTTGACGAAGCTATTGAACTGCTGCGTTCCGAAGAGTTTGCAACTTTCAATAACGTACACATCCGCGGCCTGATGGGCATTGCTACCAATACGGATAACGAAAAGCAGATCAGGGATGAATATTACGAGCTGAAGACATTTTTTGATGGCATTAAGCAAAGCTATTTCCGCAAGATAGATACTTTTGATACCCTGTCGATGGGGATGTCATCAGACTATAAACTGGCTATTGAGCAAGGCAGCAACATGGTACGCGTAGGCAGCACTATTTTTGGCAACCGGGTTATTAAGCACTGGAAAAATAATTAATGTCTGAATCAGAATTCTCAGGATTAAAGAATTAACAGAATAAGGTTTATTGGTTTGCAAAGCCAAATAAACTAATGAACAATTGAACTAATGAACATTGATATAAGAGTTGCTAAAAAAGAAGATTGCCCGCGTTTAATGGAACTGGTACATGAACTGGCCCTTTTTGAAAAAGCGCCAGAAGAAGTAACTGTGAGTTTGCAGGAGTTTGAGGACGCAGGCTTTGGCCCAAAACCTGTATGGAAAGCCTTTGTTGCCGAAGTTGAAGGACAAATAATTGGCTTCGCGGTTTATTACATACGCTATTCCACCTGGAAAGGCTGCCGCCTGTACCTGGAAGACCTCATCATTACCGAACAATATCGCGGTAAAGGTGTTGGTAAATTATTATTCAACGTACTGATTGCCGAAGCTAAAGAATTAGGCTTTAGCGGCATGGTATGGCAAGTGCTCGACTGGAACGAGCCGGCTATCAACTTTTACAAAAAATACGAGGCTAATATTGAAGCCGGATGGCTCAATGCCTCGCTATCAAAAGAACAGCTTTTAAACTATTAAGCTATGAAAACCAGCTACCTGTTTTGTTTTATCATTATTAGTTTCGCTTTTGCGTCATGCCAATGGGGTGTTCCGTCAAAGAACAAAGATACAACCAGCAATGACACACTTTCCTATACCTATAAAACGATACATGAGCGGGCAGCAGATTGTGGCAGTAAACCAGACAGCGCTTGCACCGTTGTGCAGGTAAAATACCCGGTATTTGTCGGACAGAAAAAGCTGAACGATTCCGTGACTCAAAAGCTAACCAGCCTGTTTGCTACCGATGGCAAACCGGATAGCAGCATCGAGCTCATGAGCAAAAACTTTTTGAAAGCTTATGCTGATTTCAAAAAAACAGATCCGCGTACGGAAATGTTTTATGAACTGAATAGCTATGCGAAGGTGTTGTTACAGGATTCAAGCTTTGCCGCGCTTGAGCTTGGTGGCTATACTTACCAGGGCGGTGCCCACGGAGGATCGGCTACCTTTTTTATCAATTGGGACACCAAGGCCAATAAGGACCTGATATTGGACGACATATTTAACACAGGCTACCAGGACAAGCTGAAAAATATTGCAGAAGCCGTTTTCAGGAAAGATGAAAAGCTGAGCGCTACTGCCTCGCTGGCCAACGATTATTTTTTCAAGGATAATAAATTCGCCCTTAATGATAATTTCCTGATCACCCCTCTCGGTCTTAAATTCTTTTATAACCAGTACGAGATCAAGCCTTATGCGGCCGGTACTACTACCCTGGTTATCCCCTATTCACAAATAAAATCATTACTACGGCCGAATACGGTCGTGACCAAATACATCAAATAAATGCTTGTTTTTAAATTCGGAGGTGCATCTGTTAAGGATGCTGGTGGCATTATTAACCTGGCCAGCGTTGTTAAAAAATATACAGGGGAACAATTACTTATCGTGGTATCGGCCATGGGCAAAACCACCAACGCGTTGGAAGGTCTTACCAGGGCTTATGTGGATCAGTCGGACAATATGCATCTCATCTACGAGGGCATCAAACAATATCATTTTGACATTCTGCATGAACTGTTTGAACCCAAACATCCCGTGTTTGACGAGATAGCCAACACCTTTGTGGAAATTGACTGGATGATAGAGGATGAACCCCAGGATGAGTACGATTTTATTTATGATCAGATCGTATCCATCGGCGAACTGGTATCCACCCGTATCATCAGCGCCTACTTAAACAAAGAAGGCCTGAAAAACCAATGGCTGGATGTACGCGGCTATATCCATACCGATAATACTTACCGCGAAGGCATTGTACAATGGGATAAAACCCGCGAAAGCATTACCAGGGACATCCCGGCTTTGCTGGATAAAGGCATCGTAGTAACCCAGGGCTTTCTGGGTGGCACATCAGAGAATTTCACCACCACGCTGGGGCGCGAGGGTTCTGACTATACCGCATCTATTTTCGCGGCCTGCCTCAATGCCAAATCGGTAACTACCTGGAAAGATGTACCTGGCATCCTGAATGCCGACCCTAAATTTTTTAAGGATACTGTAAAATTTGATGAGCTCTCCTATTCCGAAGCTATCGAGATGACTTATTATGGGGCAAGCGTTATCCACCCAAAAACTATCAAACCGTTACAAAACGCCCATATACCCTTACTGGTTAAACCCTTTACCGATCCTACAGCTTCGGGTACTATCATTAAGGAAGATGGCGTAAACACGTTTATAAAGCCCGTCATCATCATGAAACAAAACCAGGTATTGCTTTCCGTATCTTCTAAAGATTATTCTTTTATTACCGAAGATCACCTGAGCGATGTTTTTGGTCTGTTCGCTCAAAACCAGGTTAAAGTAAACGTGATGCAAACGTCGGCCCTAAGCTTTTCAGTTTGTTTTGACTTTTACGAAGAGCGTTTTGAAAAACTACTCAACAGTCTGCAGGAGGATTTCAAAGTAAAATATAATACCGGCTTAACGCTCATCACCATCAGGCACCATGCAGAAAATGCACTGAAGGAACTCACCGAAGGTAAAACTGTATTGCTGGAACAAGTGAGCAGGAATACGGCGCAGGTGGTGGTGAAGTAATTAAAAATATTTTGGATTTCGGATGTTCGATTTCGGATATTGGAATATTCGGATTCCGCAATATACTTTAAAGCAAGCTTCGTTTTTTCATCACCTGTTTGTCAATTCCGAAATCGAACATCCGAAATTCGAAATCTGTCCCCACTCTATGCCTCCCTTTAGCCTCAAACGGCTATATTTGGGCATGGACGCTATCAAGACAGTAAAGGACGCAATAACTATCGGACTTGGGATACTATCTGCCGGATTTGGGTTAAAAGGCTTTTTATTATCGAGTCATTTTATTGATGGAGGAGCTACCGGTATAGCCATGCTGGTGTCTGACATTACACATATATCTATCTCCATCCTTATTTTTATTATTAACGTACCGTTCCTTTGGCTTGGTTACAAAAAACTGGGCCTGCAGTTTGCCATCAAAAGCACGCTTGCTATTGGCTTACTTTCGATAGTTCTGGCCGTTGTCCAGTTTCCTGATGTTACGCACGATAAATTGCTTACCGCTGTATTTGGCGGTGTTTTTATAGGTACGGGCAGTGGCCTGGCTATGCGCGGTGGAGCCGTACTTGATGGTACCGAGATTGCCGCTGTACTAGTGAGCAAAAAAACACAATTACTCAAAGTGAGCGATTTTATCCTGTTGCTCAATGTATTGATATTTAGTATGGCCGCGTTCTTTTTAGGTGTAGAACCTGCCATGTACTCTATACTTACCTACATGGCCGCTGCCAAAATGATCGACTTTATTCTGAATGGTATTGAGCAATACTCAGGTATCACCGTGATATCTACCCACAGCGAAGCTATCCGCAAAGCTATTACCGAAACGCTGGGTCGCGGGGTTACCATTTACCAGGGTAAAAGTGGCTACGGCAAGGATGGGCATATCAACGATCCGCGGGATATTGTTTTTACCGTGGCCACCCGCCTCGAGATCCCCTCGCTTAAACAAACCATCCTGGGTATTGACCCTAAAGCATTTATCGTACAACAAAGTATTGATGATACTACCGGCGGCTTACTCAAACGTAAAGGGCTGCATTAAGGCTAAAAGCCGAAAGCCTCCAGACTGGGAATTAAGATATTTTTTAGCTTTTTGCTTTACGCCTTCTGCTTTTAGCTAAAAAAAATGTTTCCTTTGCGGCCTAAACCATATCATATATGAAAAAAATCTTTACCACAATTATTATTGTTTTGGGCGCTTATGCTGCTACATTCGCACAACAAACAAAAGGCGATGTTGAACTGGGTATCAATGCAGGATATAACTCCTCTACTGTTACCAACAACAATTACACTAATTCATCGTACAGATCATCTTTCAATTTCGGGGTTGCTGCCGATTTTTACTTTTCGAACAGATGGAGTATCAAGGGCAAACTGATTTATGATCAAAAAGGCTGGAACGATGGTCTGGTTATTGAAAAAAATGGAGTAGGTATAATCAGTAATTACCATTTGAATTATTTAACGGTCCCAGTAATGGCCAACTGGCATTTTGGTAAAACCCGTAACTGGTATTTAAACTTTGGCCCTTATGTTGGTTTCTTAACAGATGCTAAAGAAACTACAGGTGGCACTGATTTAAAACCTTATATCAACAGTACAGATTTTGGCCTGGCATTGGGAATTGGCGTAAAAATCCCATTATCTGACAAAATAAAACTGGCACTGGAATATGATGGACAGGCAGGCATCTCAGATATAGCAAAAGGAAACACCGGATCTGACGTCCGCAATGCCCGCGGAAGCCTGAATGTTGGATTTAACTTTGCGTTGAAATAAACAAATTAAAGACTAAAGCAACAAAAGCCCCGGTATACCGGGGCTTTTGTTGCTTTATAGAAAACCGTCATTGCGAGCGTAGCGTGGCAATCCCCGATAAGCAGAGCCGCTCTGTACAGTTAGGGATTGCTTCGTACCTCGCAATGACGTGTTTGTGTATTGGTTATTACGTATTTGGCTTTTTGCTTTAGGCCTTCGGCTTTCAGCTTAAAGTCGGCTTTTCGCTTAAAGAACGCTTATTTTGTGCTTATTTTCGTCAATGGCCACAAAGGTAAACGTACCGGTTATGGCCTTTTCGCGTTCAAAGGAGTACATTTCTTCAATGTAGATCTCTACCTGTACCTTTAAACTCGTATTGCCGATATGCGATACCGTCCCGATCAATTCAATAATGGTACCTGCCGGTATAGGACGGGTAAAATCTATCCGGTCTGAAGATACAGTTACCATTCTTTTACGGGTAAAACGGGTAGCTGTAATAAAAGCTACCTCATCCATCATATGCATGGCGGTACCGCCAAAAAGCGTATCATAATGATTAGTTGTATTTGGAAATACAGCTTTAAATATGCGTGTTTCGGATGCTTTGATCCTTTCGTCTGTTGTCATGATGTTTTGTTGTTGAACGCAATCGCTCTTAAAGACATGTCATTGCGAGCGATAGCGCGGCAATCTCCTCAGGATACTGGGCAAATGCACAGTTACGATATTGCTTCGTTCCGCACAATGACATCGTTCTTTACGTTGTTGCGCTTATTAATAAAAGAAGAAAATGTGCTTTACGCTTTTCTCAGCTTACCCCATTTTAGCAGGGTGGCGCCCCATGAAAAACCGGCCCCAAAGGCGGTTAGTATCATGTTGTCGTTATATTTAAAGTCGTCTTTAAAATCCCAAAGACAAAGTGGTATGGTGGCAGCAGTTGTGTTTCCGTATCTTTCAATATTCACCTTTACACGATCGGCAGGTAAACCTAAGTGATCGCCAACGGCATGTATGATCCGGTAATTGGCCTGGTGTGGTATCAGCCAGTTGATATCATCAATGGTCAAATCGTTACGTTCCAGCACAGCTTTACAGGTATCTGTCATACCGTTAATAGCGGCTTTAAAAACTACCCGGCCGTCCTGGTGTATAAAATGTTTGTTGGCAGCAACACTTTCGGCCGTTGCCGGAACTTTTGAGCCCCCACCCGGTACCAGTAAATGCTCCCTGCCTTTACCTTCGGTTTTAAAAACACTGTCAATTAAGCCCGTGCCATCCGTAGTCGGTTCAATTAAAACCGCTCCGGCACCATCACCAAAAAGTATACAGGTATTCCTGTCTTTATAATTGATAATAGCGCTGTTCTGATCGGCACCTACCACGATCACTTTTTTATAACGGCCACCTTCAACCAAACTGGAGCCTAGGGTGTAGGCGTACAGAAAGCCGCTGCAAGCAGCGTTAACGTCCGTAGCCCAGGCGTTGGTCATGCCCACCTTATCACAAACAATGCTGGCAGTTGATAGCAGCAAATGATCGGGAGTTGATGTAGCGATGATCACGCAGTCAATTTCGTCGGCAGAAACTTTAGTACTATCTAGTAAGTTTTTTATGGCCCAGGTGGCCATATCAGAAGTAGCGAGCGTTTTATCGGTTAAAATTCTTCGTTCCTTTATCCCGGTTCTTGACACTATCCATTCGCTGTTAGTATCAACCATTTTTTCTAAATCACTGTTACTCAGGATACTATCTGGAACATAACCACCTATACCCGTTATAACTGCGCTGCTATTTAACTTCATAAATACTAAAATTCTTCAAAAAACAGGCAATTATACGGAAATTGCCTGTTTTTCATGGTCAGGAAACTGTTGTTTCTACAACTAACTGACGAAGTTGTTTTGCAGCCTGTACCATATTCACCAGTGCGGTCTGTGTTTCGGGCCATTTCCGGGTCTTTAAACCACAATCGGGGTTAACCCATAAATTGCCTGCAGGCAGCAATGTCGATGCTTTTTCGAGCAGTGCCGCCATCTCATCAACCGTGGGCACACGTGGCGAATGGATATCATAAACGCCAGGGCCAATTTCATTGGGATATTTAAAATCGGCAAAGGCGTTAAGCAATTCCATTTGTGAGCGCGAGGTTTCTATGGTGATCACATCGGCGTCCATATCGGCTATGTTTCCAATGATGTCATTAAATTCGCTATAGCACATGTGGGTGTGGATCTGTGTTTCGTCCTTTACCCCGCTGGCCGATATCCGAAAGGCCCGCACCGCCCAGTTCAGGTAGCTTTCCCAATCTTTTTTGCGTAATGGCAAACCTTCGCGTATGGCGGGCTCATCTATCTGGATCACTTTGATCCCTGCTTTTTCCAGTGCTACTACCTCATCACGGATGGCCAGTGCTATCTGGTAAGTGGTTTCGGAGCGGGGCTGGTCATCGCGCACAAACGACCATTGCAGTATGGTAACCGGGCCGGTAAGCATTCCTTTCATCAATCTATCGGTATTGGCCTGCGCAAAGCTGCTCCAACGCACCGTCATATCTGCCGGGCGACTTACATCGCCATAAATAACCGGTGGTTTAACACAGCGGCTGCCATAGCTTTGTACCCAGCCGTTTTTGGTAAACAGGAAACCATCCAAACGTTCACCAAAGTACTCTACCATGTCGTTACGTTCAAATTCACCGTGCACTAATACATCTAAATCGATCTCTTCCTGCCAGCGAATAGCTTCGATAGTGGCCTTTTCTATTTGTTCGTCGTATTGGGCTTCGGTTAGCTCACCTTTTTTGAGGCGTGCACGCAGCGTGCGTATATCATTGGTTTGAGGGAATGAGCCTATGGTAGTTGTAGGGTACAGAGGTAATTTAAAACGCTGCTGCTGTATTTTTTGACGAGCACTGAATGGATTGTCCCGGCGCGCGTCCGCATCAGTGATAGCGGCTGTGCGTTGCTTGATCTCCTGTTTATGGATCAGTTTTGACAGGTTTCGACTGCTGATAGCCTGAATGTTGGCCTGCAGCAGATCGTTATTACCATCGATGATCTGAGCCAATTCGTTAACTTCGTTCAGTTTCTGTTTGGCAAAGGCCATCCAGTTTTTGATCTCGGTATTGATAGTCGTTTCCAGATCAAGATCAAAGGGCGTATGCAGCAGGGAGCAGCTCGGGGCTATGATCACCCTATCCTTACCCAATACAGCAATAGCCTTTTTGATGTGTGATATGGATTTGATGTAATCGTTTTTCCAGATATTGCGGCCGTCGATGACGCCTAACGACAGGCTCAGCTTTTCGGGCAGCAGGGTAAGCACCTCGTCCAGTTGTTGCGGGGCACGCACCAGGTCGATATGCAGGGCACTCACCGGCAGATTTACCGCCAGCTGGGTATTATCCTTCAGGCTTTCAAAATAAGTGGTGAGCAGTACTTTGATACCCGGAGTGTTTTTGCTGATCTCGGCATAGGCATACACAAAGGCTTCTTTTTCGGCCTGGGTCAAATCAAGCGACAGGAAAGGCTCATCCAGTTGTACCCAAACAGCACCGTATTCTTTCAGTCGCTTCAGCACTTCGATATAAACCGGCACCAGTTTTTTGATCAGATCGATCTTGTTAAAGCCAGCTTGTTTCTCTTTACCCAGCAACAGATAGCTTACCGGGCCTATCAATACCGGCTTAGGTGTATTACCAGTATGCTGTTTGGCGAGCGTAAACTCATCAAACACTTTTTCAGAAAATAGCCTGAACTGTTGGTTCTGTACAAACTCGGGCACAATGTAGTGGTAATTGGTATCAAACCATTTGGTCATTTCCATGGCGGTTACATCCAGGCCGTCTTTTTGGTAACCACGAGCCATGGCAAAATACAGATCGATCTCGGTATTGGCTTTGTTTTGGGTTAAAACAGGCGTATAACGCTCAGGGATAACGCCTAACATCAACGAGGTATCCAATACCTGGTCATAAAAGCTAAAATCGTTACAGGGGATCAGGTCGATACCTGCATCAACCTGGGTTTGCCAATTACTGATGCGGAGCTTACGGGCAACGGCAAACAGCTCGTCGCGGGTAAATTGGCCCGCCCAGTACGCCTCATTGGCCTTTTTAAGTTCACGGAGGGCACCTACACGAGGATACCCGAGATTGTTTTTGAGCATACGCATAAAACTTTTTTGGTTAAACATTAAATTGAATTAATGCTCCTTACGGTTTTCGGTATGCTTTCGGGAAATGGTAATAAAAGGCAAAAGCATAACCTACAGGCACATGATTGCCTATAGTGCTATTCTTTTTCTTTGACTACTGCTTCAAAACGCGAAAGCATTGTCTTTTATACAATGGGGCAAGTATCCTGGCTCGTAACATTGCTGCCATCCTTCTCATCCCGATGAGTCGGGACAATGGACCTGGTAAAAGGCATCAATTTTTTATAGTTACTTACAGTTGCGCGACAGCCCGTGATTTGCACACGGTTCCTTATTAATCCCTGCCTGGTAAGGCAGGAAACCACACTGCTGAAAAAAAGTAAAGAACTTTATTACCACAAATATAGGCTTTAATGCAACACGATAGTAGAAAACAAGGTCGGGCTTGCAGGAAATTGCCCTAGGACAAGTTTTAATTTAAGTATGCCTATATTATATTCACGCCAGCTAAAATAATTTATCGAACATCATCGTTATCCGAATATAAACCAAACCTTATGCGTATACGTCTTACTTTTATTTTCCTGTTTTTAATTGCCACTACTGGCATAGCCTCTGCCCAGGTTAATGTTTCCATCAATAATATAGCTAAAATTCACATGGTCGACGGAGCCAGTTACCTCGGCGCCTTTTTCCGTAATGATTATGACCTGATACTCCGGAACGGGCAGTGGGAAAGCTACCAGGTACGCGAACAATATCAACGAATGAATCCCAGAGTACGCGACCCTAAAAAAATGATAGAACATAGGGATAGTATAGAACACCGCTTTATAAAAACCATCCCACAGGATTCCATCAATTTATTGCTGCAAGCCATCAGCAAAATCAAACCCAGGTTGAATCCCGTCGACCTGCATCTATCCATCCCCAAGCTCACCCATCAGATTGATACCGCCTACCTGAAAGGGATGGATGCTAAACGTGTACGATTATTTAATTCTTTTTTTGATACCCCGGCAAAGCTTTACCATTTGCTGGATACCATACAGCATGATTTCTGGACAGATGACTATCCCTACTCGGTTATGGAGATCGTGAAAAAACAAGGCGATACAGTTAAGGTAATCACTACCGCGCAAACGCAATATATGATGCCGTGGCGGGTAAACGATGTGCCTACCTATGATTTAAACATCAACAAATTCTTTATAAACGCCACAGGTGTTATACATCACCGTATAGCAGGCGAACGCATCAATTACAGTATTTATGACCATGTAGATTATTTATATGCCCGCGACGCCTTCGAGCGCCTGCGCTGGCAAGAGCTTGAGCCTGAAAACTTCAAATATATTCAGCAGCATTTTAATATTGTTAAAGCTGTAAATTACAATAATGATAGTTCACAATATTTTTTTAGTCCCAAAAAGCTGAATAAACACATTATTATTGCCGGAATATTAAAAATCAACAAAAAGAACCAGCTAAAGGCGTTAACCCAATTTGCCGAAGATACACTCGCCTCTTTCTTAAAAACCCACGCATTTATGATAGATAGCTGCATAGCAAAACCTGGATGTACTATCACTTTTATTAATAGCAACGGACAAGCTCTTCATGGCTATTACAGTTGGAACAATCAGAAAGCCGAAGATTATTTAAAAAAACTCAACCGCCAGCAAATGTGGTGGTTTGAAATTGATGCAGGTGAAAGAATAAAGGACTATTGGACAAAACTTCCCGACGGAAATTTTGCGCTTACATCATACATTGATGATTATGCTGTGGGCATATTACCCAAATACATCAAAAAGGATGGCGTGAAAATGGCAAAATTTGTTTTCATGATATTTTCGCCCGATGGAAAACTGATTTATGATGGTTCGGGCATTAAGTAATACTATCAGGTGTAAAACAACGGCAACGTTTTATGATATTTACGTTTCAAATGCCAACAGCCGAAAACATCATCCTATTCAAAATAGTTTATCAGGGTCAGGTAACTGAAATACGCACTTATCCTAATCAATACTATAGTTTGATGACGCTGATTTCTGATCAGCTGGCTATACCCGGTTTTGGTTTATGCAGTGGTATGGGCAGCTGTGGCAGCTGCCTGGTACAGATCAGTAACGGTTATCATCAAGGTACAAAAAACGTGTTGGCCTGCGCTGTTAGCGTTAATGATGAACTGGCCGGTGCAGTGGTTACCGTACCGAAACAGTTTTGAATCTTATATACCCGATCAGCCCTTGATGATCAGCTTCATCCAAAGCGGGATGAGTTTTTTGCGCTCCTGCATCAGTTCAAAAAACTCTCCGGAGGTAAAATAACCAGAATGTAGCATCTGCGGGCGGCTCAGGAATGGCGACATGATCATGCCGGTGATATTCCACAGCAGATTAACCGGGTGAAAATTAATGTCGCCATTCGTTTTCAGCTCACGGAGCTGCCGGGCAAAATGCGAGGTAACCAGCAGCTTCATAGTATTGATCATGGGTAATTTGGTTAAGCCGCCCATTACTTCGCTCACCATAAAAAAGATAAAGTCGGGATTTTCCAATACCTGGTCAATGTAGTAACCCACACAAAGTTCTATTTTTTCGGTAACGCTGGTGCCTTCATCATTCAGTACCGGTTCTATCTTGTCGAAAAGCTTTTTGATGGTTTCGTCCATAATAAAGGCAAAAAGATTTTCTTTACTACGGAAGTAGTAATTAATAGATGCCACATTGATATCCGCTTCGGTAGCGATATCCCTGATAGTAGTAGCCAGGAAGCCTTTCTTAGTAAAAATCCTCCTGGCCGCGTCTTTTATTTTTTCTTCTGTTGATAGTTCAGTGGTTGCTGTCATTTTGGTGTTAATGGTGTAAAGCTAACTATTAGCCAACAAATTAGCAGCCACAATTAAACGCTTAATGCGAATCGGATACGGCTTTTTGTCCTTTCACAAATGGCGCTAAATAAACCATTGGAATGGCACATAGCATCACAATGCCCACTACCCAATAAGCATCATTATAACTTAAAAGCGTGCTTTGCTTTTGTACCGCGCCTTCGATAGCCCCATAAGCCATGCGTGTAGCATCGCTGATAGATTTGCCTTTGGCTATAAAAGCCTGTACATAACCATTAAACCTATCGTTATAAAAAGGGTTATAATTGTTAATATTCACCAGCAAGTTATTGCGGTGCACAGCCTGCCGTATGTGGATCATGGTATTTAAACCGGCTATACCAAATGAGCCGCCTAATTGCCGCATCATATTGTTTAAGCCGGTGCCCTGCCCTACTTCCTGCCCTTTTAGGCCGCCTATAGCCAGCGTAGTGAGCGGCACAAAAAGCAATGACAACCCAACACCACGGATAGCTAGTGGCCAGAAAAAATCGCCAATACCGGATGATAAGGTAGAGTGGCTCAACATGGCCGAGAACACAAAAAACAATAGCATCCCTATCGTCGCCATAAACTGGGCTGGTATGCCTTTATTGAGCATGATCCCCACAAAAGGCATCATCACTATAGTGAACATCCCACCCGGGAATAATATTTCGCCGGTTTGTTGTGCCGAAAAGCCTAATAGTCCCTGGCAAAATACCGGGAATACGAAAGTGGAACCATATAAGCCCACACCCAGAATAAAGGAGGTGACCATACCGGCCGAAAAACTCCGGTGCCGCATGATCTTGAAATTGATGATCGGGTATTCGGTACTGAGCTCGCGCCATATAAACAGCAGCAAGCCAAAAACAGCAGTTACAGTTAATACGGTGATGTAAGGTGTGGCAAACCAGTCTTCATCTTCTCCTTTTTCCAATATAGTTTGCAGGCTCCCTACGGCTACGGCCAACAAGCCTATGCCCCACCAGTCAATAGGTTTTCCTTTGCCGTCGCTCGGGGTGGCCCTCACAAACATATAGGTACAGGTGGCAGCCAGGGCGCCTACGGGTATATTCACATAAAATATCCAGCGCCAGGCGGCATGGTCGGTAATATAACCGCCAATAGTTGGACCAATAGTTGGACCAACTATGGCACCCAAACCAAATAAAGCGGTAGCCGTACCCACCTGGTTAGGCGGCCAGGTTTCCAATAGGATGGCTTGCGCTGTAGAGATAAGACCACCGCCAGCCAGGCCCTGTAATATCCTGAACATCACCAATTCGGACAGGCTGTGCGCGTTGCCGCATAAAAAAGAGGCTATGGTAAATACAATGATGGAGGTTAAAAAGTAGTTTTTACGTCCGAAGAAACTGCCCAGCCAGCCAGACATGGGCAGGATGATCACGTTGGCCACACTGTAGCCGGTAACTACCCAGGCGGCATCGGTAATGGTGGCGCCCAGGTTACCCTGTATCTGGGGGATGGAGACGTTAACGATAGTGGTGTCGATCAGTTCCAGCAATGATGCTGTGATAACTGTAATGGTAATGATCCATTTTTTGATGCCGGTTTCAGCCATTTGATTATTCCTAAAAAGTTAATGATAAAACTTCTCGACAAAATTAATCAAACGATTGATTAAAACATTTGTTTAAATTGCTTGTTTAGTTTATTTACACGGGGCTGACGGAAGAATAATTTTCCATTTTTGATAGTACATCCATTTTAATAGCTTTACTACAGCAAAGTATCATGCCCGCACTACATTTAGTTTATTGTGTTACTGATGATTATTCGGGACTTGAATTCCCGGTCATTACCAGCGTTTTCTTTATCATATTCACATCCGCCACCGTTGCTTACTATCGTAAAAAAGAAAATATACTAACTAAGCTCTTCGAACTGGCTTTCGAGGAAAATGCCTGGAATTCAGCCTTAATGGGTGCTGTATTTAGTGGTGTATTTTTATGTTTTGTGACATTTTTGTCTGTACCCCCACTCATAAGGGTAAGAAACATTTACAACGAAAATCAGCTCCAGTATATTGAAGGCAGAGTGACCGAATACAGCCCTATGCCTTATGCCGGACATGAAAACGAATACTTTGAAGTTAAAGGAGTGAAGTTTTGGTTCTCCGATTATGACGAAGGCGGCCATTATAATAATGCCGCGTCGCATGGCGGAGTAATTAAGCCAGGCTTGTATGTAAGGATAGGTTATTACTACACAGGATTTCAGAATGATATTTTAAAACTCGAGACGGAGTGACAAAAGATATTTTATTCATAAAATCCAGAACAAAAAATGGGGAAATAAACATTTAGTAATCACACATCATTCAACCCTTTCCCGCTGAGTATTTGCAGCATATATTTTTCGACCCTTGCCTCCCGGGTTTTGGATTGCGTGGGTTTAGAAAAATGGAGAATGTAGGCTCTTTGCCGTCCCGGCGTTAATGTCTCAAAAGCGGTTTTCAAGGCTGGGATCCTATCCAGTTTACTTTGAAATTCTTCCGGGACAGGGAATTCCTCCGTCTTTTTCAATTCCACCTTTAAACCAGCTTTTTCCACTTCAACAGCTTCATAAATATAGGCTTTCAGGATGGGCTTTTGTTCTACTATTTCCAGAACATGGGTGAACCGGATCTGGCGCGCCGCTTGTACATTCTCCGATTGCCGGATCAGGAGGCCATCGGCATTATTTAACAAAGCCCCTTTAAAAAACAATAACGCGCAGTACTCTTTAAATACATGTATTAAAACGATGTTGCTTTCTTGAAAGGTATAACAAGGGCAGCCCCACTTCAATTCTTCGCTGAGTCTGCAGTCAAGAACAATCATTCTCAATTGCTCCAGTTCTTCCTGCCACTTTTGGGCCTTGTTAAAATAAAAATCAACTTTAGGATTCATGTTCTTCTTTTTAACTGCGCACAAAATCAAACCCTTAGTGAGCCCCGGAAACCCCTGGCGGCATAGTAAGATTCTGCACCGTTATGGTATACAAAAACGGTATCGTACCGGCGATCACAAAATATCGCCCCACCCAATTTCCGGATATCAGCAGGTGTTTTTACCCAGCAGGATGTCTTGGTATCAAACTTTCCCAATTGCTGTAGTTCCCGGTATTGTTCTTCCGTTAACAATTCAATACCCATATCCCGTGCCATCTCCACGGCACTGTTTTCGGGTTTATGTTCTTTCCGGGCCTCCAGCGCTTCATGGTCATAACAAATACTCCGGCGGCCTTTAGGGCTTTCGGCCGAACAATCATAAAAAATGTATTCGCCCGTCTTTTTATCATGCCCAACAACATCCGGTTCACCACCGGTTATTTCCATTTCATCAAGCACCCATAGTTTTTCAGCATTGGTTTCCAGCTTCGCCTGTACTTTAGCCCATTCCATACCTTTGTGGCGGTTCCTGTTTTTCTCAAAACGGCTTTTTAATGTATTGATCAATTCGTCACACTGTTCTGGTGACAATTGTTTTTTATTACTCTTCATGTTGTTTTGTATTTTATGTTTTGCAAGTTTTCTTGACTTAAAACATTTCAATTAGCTAGGTCAATGTTCATTATTTTTCTCAATGTATCGACTATAAAAAACATTTGTCCCTTTTGCATCAATTCTACCTACAATTACTTCGGCAGAACTTTTACTTATGTCCAAATTCGGTCGTAAATGAATATGTTCTCTCGCTCCAATTGGAAGGTCTTTTACAGAATCTTGATTTAAGTCTGCTATTCTTATTAAAAGCTTCGCAAAAGATTTCAGACCTTCGGGGTCACCGTGAATTAATACGTCTTGCCATTTCACTTTTTCACCTTCAAACTCATCTTCATTATCTACAACAAAAATGTCCAAATGCCCTGTAATTTCTGATTTATATTTCTCCATTGTTAAATTTCATATTTCAAACGCCCGTTTCCTCATTCTCTTCCTGTCACTTTTAGAATTTATTAATCAACAGAAATGATCTTTCTATCGGCTGGTCTCAAATACCAGGATAAAACAGCAAAAACGGCCAATATTAACGGAGCAATTATTTGTGCGGAGATGTCGTTGCTGGCAATATGCGAAATCACCGCGCCGCTCATCACAAAAAATATACCCGCGTATGCCCATTCCTTTAGCAATTTAAATCCGGGAATTAATATCGCTATTATACCTAACATTTTCCAGACGCCTATAATCGAAATAAAGTAAGTAGGATATCCCAAAGGCTTAAAACCCTTCACCACTCCTTCTGTCTGTAGAGCCTGTGCTAATCCACCCGAAAAAATGCAGAAGGATAATATTACCGTAATTATCCAATACCAAATCAGTTTTTTCTTTTCCATTTTTTAATTATTTTAATTGGTTTACAATGTTTTGCAAGCGGTTATGTGCCATATTGATGCCCTGGGCAAAAGGCAACTGTAGCATTTGATCACGGAGTGCGACCGATCTGTATACAACATGCATAGTGAGTTTGCTGGTGTCGCCGGTAAGTTGTTCAAATTCCAGGAACTCCAGCTGAACGTCAAAAGGTGCATTCTCCATTTCAAACGTCCGGGTGATCTTCTGATTCGGAACAAACTCATGGATTGTCCCATTGGCTTTAAAAACCACGTTTCCCTTGGCATCAGATGTTTCAAATTGATAACCGCCGTGCTTTTTATTGTCCAGTTTCAGCACTTTAGTCCCCATCCATTGCTCAACTAGCTCAGGCTCTTCATAGGCTTTAAAAAGTAGCTCCAGAGGTAAATCAAATTCCCTGGTGATCACTAAGTCATGCTGGCCGTTTTCGGCATGGATCTTTGTTTTTAGTTCCATCGTGTTTTATTTTTTGGATTGATAGTTTTTCATTATGGCTTCCAGTTTGTTAAATCTATCATCCCACATTTGGCGGAATGGTTCAATAAAGTCTGCTACATCTTTCATTTTTTGCGCGTTAATGTGATAGTAAATTTCCCTGCCGGTTTGTTTTTGTTCCAATAATTCGCACTCGGTAAGTATTTGTAAGTGTTTGGATACTGTTGGTCTGGCGGTATCAAAATTGGAGGCTATGGCTCCGGCTGTTAAGGCTTGCGAAGCAACCAGCAACAGTATGGCCCTTCGTGTCGGGTCGGCGATAGCCTGAAATACGTCTCGTCTTAAATTCATTGCGTAGTCATTTGACTACAAATATATATGTAGTTATTTAACTACGCAATATTTTTGAGATATTTTTTTTACGGATACGTTATAAACTGTAAATCTGGATGATTAGCAGAAGTCAGTATTTAGCTAAAAACTAATACTTTATGCAAACGGGATAGAGATCACCAACAGCAAGAGGAATTTTTGTGCAAATGTGCATGTCTTTACACATGCACATTTGCAGGTTTTAGATTAGCCCTTTTTAAAATATCTGTTTTTAATAAAGGACGTGAACAGGATACCCGCCACACTACAGGCAACCAATAGATAAACAATCAGGATGTGTTTTTGCATTTTGGTTTATAATTTTTCTAAATGTAACGGATGTGATACAAAAGATGCAAGTGTTTTGAAAAATAATCTTTTAACCCGATGGGATAAAAAGTCAGAAAAATGTCATTTGATGGTTTGTTTTATGTCATTATTCCTGATCATTTTATAATTGTAAAAATAAAATCCATCATGAAAAATTATATTGTACTATTCCGCGAACCGGATGGCCGCGTTGATGAACATCCGGCCGAAGCGATCAAAAAGCACCAGGAAAACTGGGCCGCCTGGTTTAACCAATGGGGAGCAGCTGGCAAACTGGCCGGAGGAAGCGGGCTAACCCTGGAAGGCCGCATTATCAAAGAAAACGGTAGCATCGTAACAGATATTCACCGGGTAGGCAGCGAGATAGTAGGCGGTTATCTGCTAATTAAAGCGGACAGCATTGATGAGGCAACACAGATAGCAGCCTCCTGCCCCATTTATGAGTTTGGTGGCTATGCCGAAGTACGCGAAATGCAAAACCAATAGCCGGTTTATCATACTTTAGGTAAAGTATTTGTTATAAAAGGCACTTCAATCCATCGGTATCCATCCATCAGTAACATTTTTCTTTGAAATGTTTAACTTTGGACATGGAAGCCATCGGTATAAAAAAAGCGATCACTAACGAATACCTGGAAAATTTAAGCAACGAACCCGGGCAGTTCAGGGTTGCACCCAGCTACGAGGGTTATTGCAACCTGGCTTCTTTTAATCGCCGTGATTTTTACAAGATCACGCTAACCCTGCATGGCAAAAGTCAGCTGATGTACGCCAACCGGGGTATTGAAATTGATAAACCCGCGCTGGTGTTCACCAATCCGATGGTTCCTTACTCCTGGGAAGGTGACCACGTAGGCCCCGATAGCTACTTCTGTGTATTTACGAATGAGTTTCTGCAAAACGGCAACCGCATGGAAAGCCTCGAAGAATCAAACCTGTTTAAGGCTGGCGGCGACCCGGTTTATTTTTTGACCGACGAACAGGCAAGCTATATAGGCAGCGTGTTTAAGCGCATGTTGCAGGAGTCTGAAACCGACTATATCTACAAATATGAGCTGATCCGTAACCAACTGAACCTCATTATACATGAGGCTATTAAAATGCAACCGGCAGTGGCTTTTTATAACCCGCAAAACGCGGCCTCGCGCATTGCGCAGTTGTTTTTGAAACTGCTCGAGAAACAATTCCCGGTTGATTCGCCGCAGTATACGCTGGTACTTAAAAAAGCCAGCGACTACGCCGACAAACTGGCTGTGCACGTAAACCACCTGAATGCTGCCGTGCGCGAGATCACCGGAAAATCAACTACCGCACACATTAATGACAGGATATTGAACGAGGCCAAATCATTATTAACGCACACCAACTGGAGCGTTGCCCAAATAGCCCGCAGCCTGGGTTTTGATTATGCATCGTACTTTAATAACTTTTTCAAGAAACACGCCGGGCTTACACCAATGGCCCTCCGCAAAACTCTTTGAAAAGTATAATTATTACTTTGAAACGTTTAACAGCTGTTCAAGCCGGCCGTTATAACTTTGCTTTAACGAAAACATAAAATCAACATTTATTATGATACAAGCAAAAGCGTATGCCGCCCAAACGCCTGAAACTGACCTGGCGCCATGGGGTTTTGAACGCCGTGAGGTTGGGCCTCATGATGTTCAGATAGAAATACTTTTCTGTGGTGTATGCCACTCCGATCTTCACCAGATTAAAAACGATTGGTTCCCGGGGATATTCCCGATGGTACCTGGCCACGAAATTGTGGGCAAAATTGTTAAAGTAGGTGATCATGTTAAAAAATTCAAGGTAGACGAGCTTGCCGGTGTTGGCTGTATGGTTGATTCATGCCAGGTTTGCGAAAACTGTAAAGACGGTTTGGAGCAATACTGCCTGGAAGGTAGCACCCAAACGTATAACAGCAACGACAGAAGCGGTGTACCTACCTACGGTGGTTACTCCAACACTATTGTGGTTCGTGAAGAATTTGTACTGCACGTGTCAGACAAATTGCCGCTTGCCGCAACAGCTCCGTTACTTTGCGCCGGTATTACTACCTACTCGCCATTACGCCACTGGAAGGTGGGCAAAGGTCACAAATTAGCTGTTTTAGGCTTAGGTGGTTTAGGCCACATGGGGGTTAAATTTGGTGCTGCCTTTGGTGCCGAAGTAACCGTACTCAGTACATCACCTTCAAAAGAGGTTGAGGCCAAAGCATTAGGGGCACATCATTTTGTGGTTACTTCCGACCCTGAGCATGTAAAAGCCGTTAGCGGATCCTTTGATTTTATCCTGGATACCGTTTCGGCCGAGCATGATATGAACCTGTACCTGTCGTTATTAAGAACAAACGGCACGCTGATTGGTGTAGGTGTACCATCACAACCTTACTCCATTCAGCCATTCTCCTTACTGGCTGGTCGTAAAAGCATGGCTGGTTCTGGTATAGGAGGCATTCCAGAAACTCAGGAAATGCTTGATTTTTGTGCCGAACACAATATCGTTTCTGATATTGAACTGATAGATATCAAAGACATCACCGCGTCATACGAGCGTATGCTGAAAGGCGACGTACGTTACCGCTTTGTAATTGATATGGCAACTTTGTAACATTAACTAAACTAAAACTAAAAGCGCCTTTCCGGTTTTCCGGAGGGCGCTTTTTTAATTATTGAATTAATGATTTAGTGAATTACTGATTTCTTCTTCCCCGTCAGCAGAACAGCTTCGGGCGAAAGCAGATAATTGCCTGAACCATGATTTATTGGATTTCGGGATTACCAGGATTTCTTTAATTGCAATCAGGTGATACCTGCAACCCAAAAAGTTTGTCATCCTGAGGAACGAAGGATCTTCTTCAACATATCTGTTCACAACAGATACTACCCTCCGTTTAGCATGACAAACGTGACTGGCCCTCCCGCGGCCAAGAGCGGGTCTGCGCCATACATACCTACGAATAGATCCTTCGCTCCGCTCAGGATGACAAACTTGAAAAAGATATTGGTTTGTAATGATGCGAATAACGTCCATAAAAAAGAGGATTATCGCATAAATATCTGATAAAGAATATACTTATATTTGTATATCACCTGCTTGAAACCATAATGAATTACCGTCAGTTATCACCGCCTGACTATCTAAAAAACCACATCCGCTTTTTCTGGACACTGGAAAGCGACGATTCGGCTGTGTTTACCCGTTCTTTCAGAACCATGGCCGAAGGCTGCCCGGGCCTGATCTTTCAATCGCCGGATAAGGGACCGATGTACCAGTTTGATAAAAAACTACCCCATATTTTCATCTACGGGCAATCAACCCGCCATGCCGATATCCAGTTTGGCGCCGTTTTTAGTACCATTGGTGTTTGTTTTTTCCCAAACGCCATCAAAGCCATATTCGGGTTTGATGCCTATGAACTTACCGACGATTGCACCTGCCTTGACCTGATAGCCCGCAAAGACGGCTTTTTATTATCAGAGCAGCTACTGGAGACTGAATCACTGGCCGACCGCATAGAGGTATTGTGCGCCTACCTGTTTTTTAAGCTCCAAAAAAATACCCGGTACGAAGATGAGACCATGCAATTTGCCATAACCCGTATTGTTCAATCCAAAGGAAATATCTCCCTCAAGGAGTTGCAGGATTATCTGCAACTTTCGGAGCGTAGTTTTGAACGCAGGTTTAAGCAATATGTAGGTATATCTCCCAAATTATACTCCAGGATCTCCCGGTTCCAGGCTGTGCTCAACCAGCTCCGCCTTGGCCAACATGACCGCCTTACCGACCTGGCCTATGAAAACGACTATGCCGATCAATCGCACTTTATACGCTCGTTCAAAGAGTTTGCCGGCTGTTCCCCCCTTCAATACCAAAAGCAATCCATGCAGCAAGTAGAGAATTTTTATGAGAAGGTAGTATAAGCATGCATGTTTGGAAGAATCAAAATAAAAATTAAATACAGGTTTGGGCTAAAGCCCATAACCGCTTAATTATAGCCCGTTGGTTAAAACCAACGGCAATGAAGGGTAAATCAATTTTTTCCTATTCATTGCCGTCCCATTTATGGGGCGGATAATAAAAAGTGCTTGGGGGGCTTTAGCCGAAAAATAATCTTCCAAATATCCATAATGAAAGCATCTTGTATTTTACAGATTAGAGCTTACCTCGCCTGCCCGTAGTAAGCCTTTACCAGCGTAGCCTTGCCGTTTTCGTCCAAAACAGCTACATCAGCTACCATCGCGCCGGTTTCCCGTTTGTAAATAATGGTGATGCCGTCGGTTCCGCTCAGCACGTCTATCAACTCAAAATACAGATTGGGGGCCAGCTCCAGGCCTTTCAAGAAATGCGCCCTTAAGTTTTCTTTCCCGATGATCTTACCATCGGCAATATTCCACCTTTTGATAACGGTGAGCGAGTAAAATACAATATCGTTGGTGTAGTGCGTCATGATCCGGTCAATGTCCCGTTTATTCCAGGCATCTATCCAGTCCAAAGCGATGGCTTGAGTATCCATTTGGTTTATTTATGATATATAAATATACGGGTTTTAGTTATTCAAAGACTACTTCCTCCACCTCCTTTTGCGCCTGGCTGGTTTTAATCCTGCCGTCACTTATTTTAAAGATGAGGCCGGCAAATAAAATACATATCCCGATAACACCCAGTGCCAGCGGCAGTGTGAGCAATTGCGCTATAAAACCGATAAGCGCCGGACCAGCCAGGATACCGGCATAAGCCATAGAAGTAACCACCGGAAGTGCGTAAGCCGGCGCAAGCCCTGGCATATTACCCGCCGTTGAAAACAGAATGGGGATGATATTGGCGCAGCCTAAGCCCACCATCAGGAAACCCACCAGGGCCAAGCTCACATACGGAAAACAAACAGCGAGCATCAATCCCGCTGAGGCGATGATGCTGCCCCATACCACCACCTTTAGTCTTCCCACGGCGGCTATAACGCTGTCGCCTGTTAAACGCATAATAGCCATTGACACGGAGAACATGGCGTAACCTACGCCTGCAAATTCGATACTTAGATGTCGGTTAGCAGTTAAAAAAACGGCGCTCCAATCCAACATGGCACCTTCGGCCAGGGCTGATATAAAACAGATAGCACCCAATATCAGCAAGGCGGCCGAAGGCAGTGTAAAACCTTTATTGGTTTTCTCAGGTGTTTCCAAAGCGTCATCGCTCATTAAACGGGAGAATTGTAAATAAGTGATCAGCACCAGCAAAACAGATATAAAAATGATGGTTGACATGGCATCCAGGCCCGCTTTAAGTAGCAATCCAAAGCCCAGGGAACCTACCAAACCACCTATACTGTATAAGCCATGAAAGGATGACATGATATGTTTGCCGTACGATCGTTGCACTTTGATGGCCTGCGCGTTCATAGCTACATTAATACCCCCGGTGGATGCCCCGAAGATGAGCAGGCATATACTCATCTGATAGGTATGATCCAGGATCAGCAACAAAGGCAATATAGCAGCGATCAAAGTACCCGAAACCACAATAACCTTTTTACTACCGAACCAGGTAACCAGCTTACCGGTAAGCGGCATAGTGATCATGGCGCCAACACCAAAAAACAATAATAAAAGGCCAAGACTGCCATTATCCAGACCGAGCCTTGTTTTGGCCAGAGGCACCAGCGGCGCCCAGCTGGCTACACCCAAACCACAAACTAAAAACATTAACGAATTGGCTATTCTGGCTTTTCTAAGATCGCTCATCATGCAAATTTTAAGAGGTGTTTGAATTTTACACTGCAATAATATGCAATAAAATTTAACAAATTTCATTATTATGCAAAATGTTGCAATTAATTGCAAAAAGATAACATACGGGTAACAAGGGCTTTATTTTTATGAATGCGGAAAATTTTCAGGGCGGTGTATGCCCATTTCGGCTATCCTATTGTCCATTTACCCTATTTAGCGGTTGAATGGAGGCGTTATTAAGCACAACTTAGTATCATAAAACAATAACTCAAACCATGGAAAAGAAAAAAGACATCCTTGCCGGCATCATTATTATAGTTGCACTAACCTTATTAACTATCTCAACCTCCGCCTCAGCGCAGCAGCAGGGCGTTAAACGCAACGACCTGCAACGTCATGATCTCAGCATCGCCGGATACGAGACCGTACAGGCACGAATCGATTTTGAACCGGGAGCCCCGGCCATTAAGCATAAGCACCCTGGCGAAGAGATCATTTATGTACTGGAAGGTTTACTGGAGTACCAGGTAGCCGACAAGCCGCCAGTGACATTGAAGACCGGTGATGTACTGTTTATCCCTGCCGGTACAGTCCATTCGGCCAAAAATGTTGGCACAGGCATAGCCAGGGAGCTCGCCACCTATGTGGTCGAAAAAGGAAAACCGCTCGTTGTGCCGGCTAACTAAGCATCCTGAAGATACTCCCCGCTACCGGGATGTCTGTCGGTAGCGGGGATTGTAATCAATTGCTTTTAGCTTTTAGCCTTCAGCAATCGCATCTTACCAATTGACAAGAAATAAACCCTTTACTATTTCTTCGAAAATTCTTTCCGGATCCGGCTTAGCGATGTATCGGTAATGCCCAGGTATGAGGCTATGTTTTTTAAAGGCGCCTGTTGAAATATCTCGGGATTGGTTTTTAACAGATGCGCGTAACGCTCTTCGGCTGTTTCGGTGATCATCAACAACATCCGGTTTTTCAACTGAGAAAACCCTTTTACCAGTGTCCATCTGCCAAACTCACGAAACTCCGGCAGAGCGTGAAAAAGTTGGTTGAGCTGTTCATAAGTGATATACCAGCCCTCGCAATCTGTTAACGCCTGGATATTTTCTTTTGACCGGGTACGATTAAAAAAAGACGAAACCTCCAATATGATCTGGCCAGGCGAACAAAAACCGGTGGTAACCTCATTACCTTCGGTATCATGTGCAAATGTGCGCATATAACCTTTTTCAAGAAACAGGTATTGGTCGCATATTTTTTCGGCCTCTAGTTGAAATTGATTTTTAAAAATGACTTTGTGGTTAAACTGCCTGACAATTTCCTGGGCCGAGGATAAGGAAACCAGGTTGCTGTCCAGGAGAAATGTGGTGAGTGCTTCTTTATCCATAAAAGCCATACTTATCAGGCATCTAATATACTAAAAGCATTACTATGGTTTCGGCAACTGCAAGGTAGCCAGCGTTAAGAATCATATAATTATGGTAACTTTCCGATAAATACGAGATCAACAAATTATTACCTGTTTCTTCAATCTGTAAATCCTATGAACAAAGCAGCGTACAACCCCATCTTTAAAATCGTAAAATTCAGCCTGCTCAAATTATTGGCCCTAAGCTTTTTATTAGTCCCCTTAATTTTTGCTGCAACCGGATGTGCCGCGCAATCAACCCCTGCACGTTCCCTGCTCGCGCTTTCCAAAGGAGATCATATCCTGGCCATCATTGACCCGGTTAGCCTGAAAGTTATCACGCGCCTCCCGGTAGGTTCCGATCCGCATGAGGTTATCGCTTCAGCCGATGGAAAAACGGCTTATGTTTCGATCTATGGTGGCGGGAGTTTGCACGAACTCAGCGTGATCGACCTGGTGGCGCAAAAGCCCCTGCCATCCCTGGATACCAAGCCGCTGATGGGGCCGCATGGATTAGCCTTTGCCAACGGTAAAGTGTGGTTCTCGGCAGAGGGCTCTAAAGCAGTTGGAAGCTACGATCCGGCAACCGCTAAATTCGATTGGGCCATGGGGACCGGAGAGGACCGGACCCACATGATCTATGTAACCCGCGATGGAAAAAAGGTTTATACTACCAACGTTAATGCAGCAACGGTGAGCATTCTGGAGGACAACTCTACACCTCCGGCTTATCATGAATGGGTACAAACCGTTATCCCGGTGGCTAAGGGATCTGAAGGCTTTGATGTATCGCCCGATGGCCGTGAACTATGGACCGCAGGTGCCACCGACGGAATCATTTCTATCATCGACTTGACTACCAAAAAATTAACCAGCAATATCGATGCAAAGGCAGTAGGTGCAAACCGGCTCCAGTTTACGCCGGATGGCAAGCGTGTACTGATCACCAGCCTCAGGACCGGCGATCTGTTCATTTATGACGCGGCATCGCACCAGGAATTAAAGCGTGTAAATACCGGCCACAGCGCTACAGGTATACTGGTAGACCCTGATGGATCACGCGCTTTTATTGGCTGTACCGGCGACAATTACGTAGCCGTGATAGACCTCAAAACCTTAACCGTAACCGGCCATATTGATATACGCGGGGCCGATGGCCTGGCCTGGGCGGTTAGGCCGTAGTATGCCTGGCCAACTTAAGTTACCGGGTTAATTGCTTATCCAGGTAGGCTGCCATATCATTAACTGTAACAAATTTCACCAGCTCCTCCTCCGGAATGCTGATATCAAAATCTATCTCAATTTGTACCCGGATCTCCATAACTTCATAGTTATCCATGCATAAATCATCAAATCGGGTGGCCGGAGTTATTACTATCCTGCCGTCTTCAATACCCAATATTTTATCAATTATTTTTTTCAGTTTATTAAAAACAACATCAGACATCGGTTTTTCATTTAAAGGGTGAAAGAAGTATTCAACTGTTTTTATCCAACTTTTCGAGCAGGGCCAGAATTTTATCGAGCTTATCTGTTTCGATGGCGTTTAGGCGCAGCTGTAATTCTTCAATTTCTTTTTTGGCTTCCACATTGGTATGGAAATCCTCATTGGCCTGGGCACGGTCGCGTTCATTCTGACGGTTTTGGGCCATCATGATAATCGGCGCGGCATAGGCCGCCTGGGTGGAGAATAATAAGTTTAATAAAATGTAGGGATACGGATCCCAGTGGCCAATAATAGCCACAACATTGAGCAGCATCCACACGGCCACAATAATGGTTTGAATGATGATGAATCGCCAGGAGCCCATGCCGGTTGCCACAGAATCAGCCAGGCGCTGACCAAAAGCCAGCGAGTCCGTATGCCTTTGATACCAATTTTTTTTACCGTTTATCATTTTTTAAGGGGTTAAACTTTGTATGATAAATATAAAAAATTAATTGGCTGGGCTGTCTCCCCTTTTAGCTCCTGCAAGAGTTTATATCTCCACTACTATTTTTCCCTTAGCCTGGTTACTTTCCATATAGGTATGAGCCGCTACGATCTCATCCAGTTTAAATACCTTATCAATGTTTAAATTGATCTCTCCTTTAGCCACGGTATTAATAAAATCCTGGAGCAGATCTTTATTTAAATTGCCTGCATCTCCACCATAAATCGTTAACCGGCCTAATGATGGAATATCGCCCATCGGGGTAAACTCTTTCATCGTCCACTCATTACCTAATATCCCGGTCATACAAACCACACCTTTAATCCGGATACATTTCAATGAATCTTTGAGTGTTACTGTACCAATGAGTTCAAGCACTTTATCAACACCTTCCGGAAATAAGTTTTTCAGTTTGCTGCTAACCTCACCGTCATCTATTAAAACATAGTCGGCGCCATTAGCTTTCAAATGCTGTGCTTTATCCGGGTTTCGGGTGGTGGCTATCACCGTTAGCCCATAATGCTTAGCCAGCTGACAGGCCAGCATCCCGATAGACGAAGTTCCGCCGCGAATTAATAGTGTTTCTCCTTTTTCAACTTCCAAAGCCTGGGTAAGCGATCCGGATACGGTTTGGAACATCTCAGGTATAGCGCCGAGCACATTCCAGGGCAAATCGCTTTCAAAAGGGAAAGTAATTTCTAAAGGAATTGCAGCATATTCGGCATAGCCCCCGTCAAAATCACGCCCCATGCCGCCCATGAGAGCCGCTACTTTCTGCCCTTTTTGATAAGTTCCGGAAGCATCTTCTTCTACTTCGCCTACACACTCTATGCCCTGTATCCTGGGGAACTTTACATTGGGCGAATGGCCCTGCCTGGTAAATATCTCCGATCTGTTGATGCCAAACGCTTTGATCCTGATCAGGATCCAGCCTTGTTTTACTTCGGGTTTTGGTTTTTCCTGTATTTCAATTACCTCGGGGCTACCTGCTTTAGGGGTTACTGCTGCTTTCATAATACGCATTAATTTTTCAACCGTTCATTGTTTTAATAACAACACAAAGGTGAGGAGCAAAAGAGGAAGCTACCAACAAACAAGTTTAAGAAATATCCTTAATGTAGATTAAGGGTGAATTACTTTTTGGCGATATTATTACGGATCTTGCTTAAAAATTCGGGCGTGATACCCAGGTAGGAGGCAATTTGAGTATTGGGTACCCGGTTAGCAAGCTGAGGGTACTGTTCTAAAAAACTTTGATATCTTTCTTCTGCCGTGGAACTGATATTTTGTAATATCCTGTTCTCCAAATCAATAACCTTATTCTCGTTGATCACACGGAAGTTCCGGTCAAATTTGGGGAAGTTGCTGTACAAGTAAAACAGATCCAATTTTTCTATCTGCAAAACCACCGAGGGCTCCATTGCCTCAATATAAAGCCGACTGGCTTTATTGGAGTAAAAACTGCCCATCTCCGCGATCCATTCATTTTCTGATGCGAATTGAATAATATGATCGGTTCCGTTTTTATCAACCCCATACATTTTAAAACAGCCGGAAATTACAAAGGTATAATACCGGCAAACATCACCTTCCTGTAAAATAAATTGCCGACGTTTAATGTTTCGTTCCATTACGCGATCGCTCAGTTCTTTTTTTTCTATATCATCAAGCGGAAGATAATTTTCAAAATGAGTAAAAAGTTGATTTAATGTCGACATGTTTATTTTTCAATAGAAAGCCGTTCAGCTATAAACTGAAGCTAAATTTATAAATAAACTTCAATAAAAAGCCCCCCGTTACCGCAAGTGTCTCCTCCGCTACCGCAAGCGTCCCGCTTGTGGTCATCGTGCTGGTAACTGTACGTAGTCTATCTTAAATACCACAAGCGGGACGCTTGCGGTAGCAAAAGCAGCAAAGAGCTTGTCTTATATCTTGATTCTTAACTCTTGATTCTAACTCAACTAAGCGTATTAATAGGTTGCTGCTCCAGCGTATGCACGGTATTTTTCTGAAGTTTGGTTTTGCGCAGGAAACGGAAATGCAGTATACCGATGATGATGGCTACTATACCTTCCAGCATCACGGTATCGGCTGTGCCTATCCATTGCGATACCGAACCTACCAGCAGGCCACCCAGTGGCTGCATCCCAAAAAATGCCATGGCATAAAAGCTGATCACCCGGCCGCGCATATCTGGCGCTACCGTAGTTTGTATCAGCGTATTGCTGATGGTGATCTGCGACATCATCCCGAAACCGGTAACCGCCGCGAACAGCAGGGCCAGTGGATAACTGGGCATATGCGAAAAGATCACCAGTCCGCCGCCGAATATCAGTGTATTGACCGCCAATATTTTTTTCAGGTTATGGCCGGGTTTAAGCGAAGCCAGATAAATAGCGCCCGAAAACGCGCCCAGACCTATTACACTATCCAAAACCCCAAACGTGGATGCCGTACCCTTAAAAATATCCTTGGCATATACGGGTATCAGCGTACTAAAGGGCAATACCATTAAACTGATGGCAGCCAGCATGATGAGTATGGATTTGATGGACGGCGTATTGCTGATATAGACAAAACCTTCTTTCAGTTCGGAGAATATATTTTTATCGTGTTTTTTGGATTCCGTTTTGGGTAAGCGCATCATCAGTAAGGAGCCTATTACGGCTATAAAGCTGAAGGCATTAGCCCCAAAACATATGGTATCGCCAAATTTTTCCAGCACCAGTCCGGCTATACCCGGACCAATAAGTCTGGACAAATTAACCATCGAAGAATTCAGCGCAAGGGCATTGGGCAAGTCGGCTTTGTTATCCACCATCTCGTACACCAGCGATTGCCGGGCGGGTACATCAAAGGCGTTAATGAGACCCAGTACAGCACTTAGCGCGATGATCTCCCACACCACATAATGCCCCCAGAATACCAGCGCGGTAAGCAACAACGCCTGTATCATGGATGCAGCCTGTGTGAGCAGCAGTAAACGATAACGGTTATAACGGTCGGCCACTACACCACCCAGAAACGAAAATAAAAACGATGGGAACAAGCTGGCAAACAGCGTAACCCCCAGCATAAACTCCGAGTGGGTAAGGGAGTAAATAACCCAGCTTACCGCGGTTTTCTGCATCCAGGTACCAACTAACGATATGGATTGTCCGACAAAATACAACCGGTAATTGCGGCTCTTAAAGGCATTAAATGTGCTTATATTCATTACTCATATTCCCCCCATTCACCGGGGATCAATCAAAATCAACTAATTTGGTTAAGGGGCCTATGGCCTGTTTAAGCAGCGCTTTTTCTTCTGCGGTGCAGGTGGCCTCCAGGGCTTTATTGAGCCATTCGTTGCGCTCGTTACGCACCTGGTACAGCAGGCTGCGACCAAGATCCGACAGGGTGATGATGGCCTTGCGTTTATCCGTTTCAGAAATACGTCTCTTGATCAGGTCCATTTGCTGCAGCTTGCTCAATATTTGCGACATGCTTTGCGTGGTGATCTTTTCCATCGCGGCCAGTTCATTGGGCAGCAATTCCACATGCTTATCCAAAAGCGCGATGATCGATCGCTCGGTAAGCGATAGTTTATCGGCAGTGGATGATTGCTTACGCAGTTTTTTGATCAGCCGTGTTACCACGGTACGCAGCTCAGAAGCCAGCAGGATATCTTTTTGCTCTGTCATGATTCATTAAGTAAACTTGTAAGTTTACCTTACAAATATAAGAATTGTTTTATCTATAGAAAGTCATAAGATAACTATTGAGTTTTGAGGTAGTGGATTAGCTTCGGGCAATTGTCTGAACCATGGTTTTTAGGGTTTAGGAATTACTGATTGAACACAACTACTTTTCCTTCCCCGTCAGCAGATAAGCTTCGGATGAAAGCGGGCAGAACAATGGTGGCCTGTGCCATAGCGAACCTTATCTGAAGCGGGGATATGAGCGAACTAAGTGGAGGTAAGGTTTAGCAGCCCGTGGTTCTGTCGGCTTTGCAGGGCAAAAGCCTTGTGCGCAAAGAAGCATTTCGGCTGACTTGATTTTTGGTTACTTTGTATCAAGACAAAGTAACAGCCCCAGCGGCAATTGAGCGCTCTACGATATTCATCTTCGCCTTGTATAGCATAGAGATTGCTTCGTACCTCGCAATGACGCGTTAAGAAAAAAGATGCTTTAAATAATTTGATCAAAAAATTGCAACCTTTTTTATTTTTATTGCGTCTTGCATACAAAACTATTATCTAACCATGCGTCAACATCTTAAACCCATCATCCTTACGGCTCTATTGCTCACTTTTTATGCACACAGCTTTGCGCAAAGCAATTTCTCTAATTTGCCCGACAGCGCCCGTTTTGTAACCGCCGATATCGATAATTTCTGGAAAGCTTTTGACCATTATAAAAAAGACACTTCCGTAAACATCTTCGGTAAAGAATATATCGACATTGGCAGCGATGGCGTAAAGGGTTTTACACCCTACCGCATCCGGAGTGCCGATAACCTGTACAAAATGGTTAAAAAGCGCCAGGCCGATTATGAAAAAGTGAGGACCAACACCCTGCGGATAAAAGAAAAGGAAAAGCAGTGCCGCAGCACGTTTTATGCTTTGAAATATTTGTATCCACAGGCCAAATTCCCGCCGGTTTATTTTGTGATCGGAGCCTATAATTCGGGCGGAACATCCGGCGATCAGGGTTTATTTATTGGTGCCGAAATGCAAAATAATATTGATGGTCTGCCGGGCATTGTGGCCCATGAGCTGATCCATTTTCAACAAAACTTATCTGGCGAAAACCCTACCCTGTTGCAGCAAAGCATAATAGAAGGCAGTGCCGATTTTATAGGCGAACTGATATCCGGAACACGTGGCGACGATGCTGCGAACAACTACGGTAATGCACACGCCGACCGCCTTTGCAAAGAGTTTGTTTCCCTGATGAACGGTACTGAGCGCAACGACTGGCTTTACGGAACATCCAAAAAAGATGACCGCCCCAATGACCTGGGTTACTGGATGGGCTACCAGATCACCGCCCACTATTATGCTAAGGCAACGGATAAAAAACAGGCTATCTATGATATCCTGAATATTAAAGACTATACAGCGTTTCTGAAAAAAAGCGGTTACCTGGATAAGTATTTGAAATAGGTAAAGCAGCAAGGCATAGTTGGTTAACATAATCAGATAAGTCATCCTGAACTTGTTTCAGGATCCCACAGGAAAGGTTAACCAGCATATTGAACACCTTGTTTATGGGGTGCCGAAACAAGTTCGGCATGACCTTATCATTATGGTGTGCGTATCTCCATAATTTTTCGTATATTGTATAAATCACAGCCCGGTGCCCCTTTATCAAGGGCATCGGGCTGTTTAGTTAAGGACAAAACAAGGCCAAAAACCGACCAATTGATATACAATAATTTGATTATCAACAACATAATACTTTTTAAAGTTTTCAAAACGCATCAAAATCGTGTTAAAATTTGTTAAAAAGTGTTAAAACGAGGTTTTTTCGAGCGATTTTGAGTGGTTTTAGCCCCGCTTTTGAGCAGAAAAGTGTTAAAATTTAAGGTTTAAAAAGTTTTTGGAGATAGCGATGGTTTCAACATCAGAAAAAATGAAACGGTCAAAAATTACTTCATCATTAAATATCTGTCGATCCAAAACCACACCTTTGTAACCAGTAAAACATGGAACCCAAACACGACATAGCCACGCTGGATGATATCAAACTACTGGTAGATACATTTTATACACATGTAGCTGATGATGCCCTGCTGGCCCCCATATTTACCGAACGCCTGGGCGGGCACTGGCTGCCGCATCTCGAAAAAATGTATACCTTTTGGCAAACCGTACTGCTGGAACAATATACCTACAACGGGGCGCCTTTTCCGCCCCATGCCCGTTTACCGGTGGATGAGCAACACTTTGAGGCCTGGCTTAACTTGTTCTCCGCCACGATAGATAACTTGTTCCAGGGCGAAAAAGCGGATGAGGCCAAATGGCGCGCGGGTAAAATGGCCCAGATGTTCCAGCTTAAAATAGCGCATATCAAAAATAACCCGCTGAATATATTATAGCGGAATTACCGGGGCATACCAGCATTTTTGTAAATTTGCGCCCGTGCCACCTACCGAAAAAAAAGTTACTGAAATTCCAAATCCCTTTGCCCCGGTGAAAAAGAAAGTTCCTGCTAAAAGAAAAACCGTGGCTCAAAAGAAAAAGGAGCAAAAAACTACCATATACTGGCGCATAGCTATAGTCGCACTGTTACTCATCCTGCTTTCGCCCTTTTATTATGGCTATGTTTTGCGGAGCTTTAGCGCTACCTGGCGCTGGATACTGGATATAGGAGAGAATACAAATTACCGCACCTACAAAAACTTCAATGTGCGTATACCCTCGGGCTTTACCGTCCACGGCATCGATGTATCATCATACCAGGGCAAAATAAACTGGCAAAAGGTAAAAGCTATGAATGATGATGATGTGCACATTACTTTTGCCTTTATCAAAGCCACAGAAGGCGTTTTAAGTGTCGACCCCTATTTTCAGCGCAACTGGCGCGAGGCGCCTAAAGCAGGGATCATTTGCGGGGCGTATCACTACTTTCTGCCGCAAAAAAGCGGTATCTGGCAGGCCCGGTTCTTTCTGCAAACCGTAAAAATGGAAAAAGGTGATCTGCCCATGGTGGTTGATGTAGAGCAGCTTTACAGAACGCCGCCGGCCAAAATGCGCGAGCAACTGCTATCGTTTGTAAACCAGATTGAAAATAAAACTGGGATTAAACCCATTATTTATACTAACATCAGCTTTTACCAGGATTACCTGAAAGGCTACTTTGACGATTATACCCTTTGGATAGCGCATTACTACCAGCCGGTGTTAAACATCAGTAACAGAACCAACTGGCAGTTTTGGCAGCACTCTGATAAAGCGCGCATTAACGGCATCAATCAAAAAGTTGATTTTAATATATTCAGGGGCGATAGTATTGCCTTCCGGAAACTGCTCATCAATCAATGATTTTTTGTAACGGTATAGGATTACAGATCGTCATCAGTAAAATAAAAACCATGAAAACACCAATATACCGTTTCCTGATAGCTATAACTTTTTTACTATCCTGTACATTTTTAGGCAATAATGCACAGGCCCAAACCACCCAGAAACATTTTGACCAGCAACTGTACAACACCATTTTACATATGGACAGTGTTTGTTTCGATGCTTTTAACGCACATGATATGACCGCGCTAAAAAAGGTATTCGCGGATAATGTAGAGTTTTACCATGACCTGGGTGGTTTGACCTATTACGACCAGACCATGATCAACTTTGAAAAAATGTTTGCGCAAAACAAAGACTCCGGCATGAAAAGAGAGCTGGTAAAAGGCAGCCTGGAAGTTTATCCTATCAAAGATTTTGGCGCTATCGAAGTTGGTATGCACCGGTTTACCCATACCGAAAATGGCAAGGAAGTAGTTGGCCTGATGAAATTTTTACACGTATGGCAATACAAAAACAACGAATGGAAAATTACGCGAATAGTTAGCTACGATCATTGATCCGGTAATTCTCTCTGAAATTCTTCAATAGATTAAATGCCACTTTGAGGTAAGCCGCTTTCATATAGCAGGTAAAAAGATATAGGGTAACAGCCATGCGTGGAAAAAGTATGATCTCCTTATTTTGTGCCACACTTTTTAAAATATGATCCGCCGCATCACGTGCCGGCATTCCGGGCGCCAGCTGTTTTATGGAATCCTGGTTCCAGGTGGGCTTGGCGTTAACGGCAGGTAAGGCGGTGATGATGGGCGTGTCAATCAATCCGGGGCAAACCACACTTGCTTTAATATTAAACAGCTTTGCTTCCTGTCGCAGGCAACGGGTATAATTTACAACCGCGTGTTTGGATACGCTATAAGGCGTAATTAAAGGGATATAGGCCACCACGCCGGCAAGTGAAGAAGTATTGACAATGTGGCCCGAGCCTTGTTTTATCATATGCTGATAAGCCACCTGCGAACCATAGAGCACACCATAAAAGTTGATGTCCAGTACCTTTTTCCACTGATCGATGCTGATGTCGCGCAATTCGCCGGTTATAGCTATCCCCGCGTTATTGAATATCATATCAATGCGGCCATGTTCTTTGACAATGTCACCTATCACCTCTTCAAAATCGGGTAGTTGGGCAACATCCAGTTTACGGGCTACAGCGCTTTTTCCGTTCCGCGTTATCATGGCCACAGTTTCATCGGCATTTTGAGTATTGATATCGGTACAGATCACTGTAGCGTCAATTTCGGCCAGCTTTTCGCATAATGCCCGACCCATACCTGAGCCGCCACCAGTCACTAAAATAATTTTATGGAGATAGTAATTGCTGTACATAGTGAATAGGTTAAAGGTTTTTCTGGATGACAATCTATATCTAATATACTAATATATAGTACCTTAAAACATAAAATCAAAAATTTAGCTATTGATGTCCAATTAATTAAAACTCGCTTGATATGGTGGTATAATTCATTGATCAGATAACCTTTAAAAATTAAGAAAATGAAAGAGTATGCATTAATTTTCAGACATGAAGACGGCCAAAAAGTGGCCTCACCAGAACAAATACAGATCTGGATGAAACAAACCATGGACTGGATAGCTACCATTACAGCCAAAAATAAATTTGTAAGCGGCACTGGCTTACCCTTTGCCGATGCCCGGGTTGTACACACCAATAAAACGGTTACCAACGGCCCTTTCGGCGAAATTAAAGAAACCATTGGCGGTTATATTATTGTAAAAGCCGATACGGTTGATGAAGCTGTTGAATTTGCAAAAGGCTGCCCGGTTTTGCAGGGCGAAGGCAACACTGTTGAGGTAAGGACAATTGCCCATCACTGAGAATACGGTTAACTTGACCGGTTTATTCAAAAACAGAAAAACCGTTAGCGCCATGCCAACGGTCTTTCTGTTTCTATAAACTAAGAGAGATTAGTTCAGATGATTAACCCTGCCCGAACCTGTGTACCTGGTTTCGGCTATGGTAGCATTGCCAGAATAGGACACTCCTCCTGAGCCGGTAATACGTGCGGATACGGTTTTATTGGCGACTACTGATATACCGCCTGAACCACTAATGGTAGCAGTAAGCGTTTCGGTAGTTAAGCCTTTACCATTGATCTCTCCGGAACCACTGATACGAAATTCTGCAGCATCGGTACCACCTTTAAGGTTAATACCACCTGAGCCACTAATGCGCGACTCCAGTGTGGATGCTTTTACGGCGGCACGCATATTGCCTGATCCACTTAAGATAACTGATACATTTTGACCGGTTAATACGCCGTCAAGATCAAGGTTACCCGATCCGCTGTTGGCCAGGGCGCTAAGCGATTTGGCGGTAACATAAATATCGCCCCGCTTGATGTTGTGGTTGCGTAACGAAAAATTATGGCGGAAACCTATTTTTAAAACACCGCCTTCTACTTCGGTTTTAACATCATTGACCACATCGTCATCAATATCAAGCCTAACGCTTTCGGTGCCGGTAATTTTAACATGTACATTAAACGGGCCTCCCGATTCAATACTGTTAAAGCCAGATACAGACCTGCTTTGCCCACTTTGAGCGAAGGTATTTAAGGTCAGCATGGTTATAGCTGATACAAACAGGATAAAGATTTTTCTTTTCATAATTCGATTGTTTTTTAGAAGACGTTATATTCAGGCAAATAGTTGCAACAAATAATAAGGGATAGGGATTTTCTTTCCAGAACAGGTTTTTTGTATTATTTTGGATGAAGTTAGTGTATAAAGTTCATAAAATAAATGTCGGCTCAGCCTATCCATTTTAACAAAACCCGCATAGCGCCCACTCCAAGTGGTTTTTTGCACCTGGGGAATGTATTGTCATTTGCTTTTACAGCGGCATTGGCGAAACAACACGGGACTAAAGTGTTGTTGAGAATAGATGATATGGACCAGGCCCGTGCAGAACAAGCATATATACAGGACATTTTTGACACGCTGAATTTTTTAGAGATACCCCATGATGAAGGGCCGCGTAATGCCGAAGAATTTAAGGATAACTATTCGCAGCTGCACCGGCTGACGCTGTATTCGGAGGCTATTGAACAATTAAGGGATAATGGATTGCTATTTGCCTGTACCTGTTCACGTAAACAGCTTGAAAAAGAAGCCTGTACTTGCTTTGACCGTAAAATTCCCCTGGATACAAAAGATGCCGCATGGCGTTTGCATACTTATAATAATCGTGAGTTAACCATTCGGGATTATAATGATCAACCAGTGACCGCCGTTTTACCCGTTGAGATGCAAAATTTTGTGGTCAGGAAAAAAGATGGATTTCCGGCCTATCAGCTTACTTCGGTAATAGATGACCTGCATTATGGGGTCGACCTGATCATTCGCGGGCAGGACCTTTGGTCGTCTACCCTGGCTCAGCATGAACTGGCGCTGGCCCTTGGCAAAAACGAATTTCAGCATATTACTTTTTATCACCATCCTTTGCTTACAGATGAACTGAACCAGAAACTATCCAAATCGGCAGGGGCTACCTCTGTACGTTACCTGCGTCAAAACGGTAAAAGCCCGGCTCAAATTTATACCATGATTGCTGGTATGCTGGGGCTGGATATGATTATCAGCAACTGGGAACAACTAGCCGGGGTAGTACTCTCTTTTTATAAAAATAACCCTGCCCCGGCAATTAGCGGAACAGGGTCTGATGTTTAAATTTAGTTCGTACTTATGCGATGCACGCTAAGGTCATCATGATATTTATTAATACCCGGCACATGGCATCTATCTCTTCTTCGGTATTGTAATAATGCACTGAGGCCCTCACTACACTGCTTAACTGATATCTGTTCATATAAATGAGCGTTGATTTAGCTTTACCTATCGATACGTTGATCCGGTTTTCGGCCATTTTACTTTTTACGGTGGCACTATCCATCCCCCGAACTGAAAAAGTTATGATACCACATTGCTGATCGCCTTTATCATGAACTGTTACTCCTTCAATTCCCTCCAATTGCCCGCGCATCGAAGTAGCCAACTGTTGTATACGCGGCCAGGTACGCTGTACACCAATATTTAATATATATTCAACGGCTTTACTCAAACCTAAAAAAACAGCCCGATTCTTTTCTGTAAGCTCAAAGCGCCTGCAGTCGTTTCTTATTTCATAATCATCTTCTGTAACCCATTCTGCGGTGAAGCCATCCATCAGTATTAATTTCAATTTATCCTGAACTTCTTTTCGTACATATAAAAAACCAGTTCCACGGGGTGCCCGCAAATATTTCCGCCCGGTAACCGCGAGCATATCACAACCTATTTCTTTTACATCAACCGGAAGCTGCCCTACACTCTGACAAGCATCAACCAGGTATAAAATCTGATGCTTCCGTGCTATCTTCCCTATTTCTACAACCGGGATGATAGTACCAGCTGTTGATGCAATATGCGTAATGGCGATCAGTTTAGTTCTGGGCGAAATAGCATTCTCTAACGCTTGCATTGAGAAATTACCTTGCTCATCAGTTGGTATCACCATCAACTTTACGCCACGGGTTTTCTGCACATTTATAAACCCCATTAAATTGCTTAAATATTCCATCTCCGAGGTAATGATCTCATCGCCCGCATTAAAAACAATACCGTTAAATGCCAGCCCCCAGGCCATACTCGCGTTCTCCATAACCGCAACCTCATCCCTGTTGGCATTGATGAGCTTTGCAATCAGATCATAAGTATGCTCCATTTCTTTTGCATACTTATCTTCGGTTTCGTAACCGCCATGGGTTGCCTCTTCCTGTAAATAGCTGATCACTGTTTCAACAACTACATCGGGTGGTAAAGAAGAGCCAGCATTGTTGAAATGTATTCTTTCGGTAGTTCCTTTAGTTTCAGCCCTTAACTGCAGTATTTCCTGTGGGCTTAGTGGTGTAATTTCCATAGCAAGTAATTGTATAATTTTTATCATACAAAGTAAAAGCTCAGATTAATAACAAAACAGATGCAGAATTATTAAATTTGGCCATAACAGATTACATACATGGACACAGCAACCAGTTCTACCGATAATGAATTTTTATATGCCAGAATCTCCGGGCGTATTGAAAAACAGATCAAAGATGGCTTGCTCAAAACCGGCGATAAGCTACCCTCCGTTCGCGCATTGAGTCGGGAGCAGAACATTAGTATCAGTACAGCTTTTAAAGCCTACGTGGAGCTGGAAAATATGGGCATGATTGAAGCCAGACCAAAATCTGGTTATTATGTTCGGTTTTCTCCGTTGCAACTAACCAGGCTTCCGGACGGTAAACCGCCTATAAAAAACCTGGAACAAACCGATGTAAGTGAGATGATATCTATGGTTTATGCTAACATGACCGAAGAAGGTGTTTTACGCTTATCTCAATCTGCCCCTCACGTAAGCCTGATACCAGTATCAAAGCTCAGCCGCTCCATGATGGAAGCCATGCGTAAAACTCCTTCAGCCGGCACCAATTACGAGAATAAGCAGGGGAACATTTCTTTACGTAAACAGATAGCTAAGAACGCCTTTAACTGGGGTGGCCATATTACTGAAAATGATGTAGTAACTACCCACGGTTGTATGGAGGCTTTGGTATTTTGCCTGCGGGCCATCTCCCGGCCAGGGGATACTATAGCCATAGAAAGCCCCACTTACTTTGGTATATTTAACGTAATGCTCAGTCTTGGCCTGAATGTTTTGGAGATCCCGGTGGATCCACATGAGGGAGTAGATATACAATATTTGGCTCAGGCTATAGATGAAGCAAACATTAAAGCCTGCCTCTTTATACCCAACTTTAGTAATCCGGCGGGCAGCTGTATGCCCGACAATCGTAAACAACAACTGGTTACTTTATTAACCAGTAAACAAATTCCTTTAATAGAGGATGATATTTACGGGGAAATTTACTTTGGTAAAAGCAGGCCGCGTACCTGCAAAAGCTTTGATACAGCAGGTTGGGTTATGTTATGTTCTTCTGTTTCCAAGTCAATTGCACCTGGCTACCGGGTTGGATGGTGCATACCTGGTCGGTTCAGGGATCAGATCATCAATATCAAAATGATGCATACCGTCACCTCGGCTACCCCTACCCAGGCAGCTATAGCGTTGTTTTTTGAAACCGGCCGGTGTGATCTGCACATGCGCAAGCTCCGTAAAGCATTACATACCCAATGCCTAAGGTATACACAGGCCATCACAACACATTTTCCGGTAGATACCAAGATAAGTAGGCCCCAGGGAGGTTATACTTTGTGGATTGAACTCCATAAAAAGATCAACGCACTGGAGCTTTATCAGGCAGCCATAGCCCAAAACATTAGTATTGCTCCCGGACAAATATTCACTACTGATGCCAGATTCACCAACTTTATACGCATCAGCTTCGGGATACCTTTTGATGATTTGGTAGAGCAAAGCTTCAGGATCTTGGGAGAATTGATCAGGAAAATGTTATAAAGCATCAAATTGATTGTTACGTTTAATATAACCATCATAATAAAACACCTCATTTTATAAACGATAACTAATCATATTTTAGTTATTATTTTTTGTATCTAAATAATTACAAAACAGTTGATAGTTAAAACTGTATTTTTACATTGTAAATAAATGCATCGTGAAAACGCGAAAAGAAATTCTTAAGAAATATATTGTTTTATCACTATTAGTGGTATTTCAGGCTGTTTCTTTACTTCATATCGTGTTTCAGCCCAGATTTTATACTTCAAATTATCAACGCTTGTCATCTTCAAGTATTGATCTTCTTCATAAAAATCATAGTGCCGGTAATGCAAGGATATTATTTCAACGAGGTATAGAAAATAACCGCAAAGCTTTAATAACTCCTCCTAATAAGACATTTGCACTTATTTTATCTTTCTTTTTAGGCAGCCTTATCTCACTGACTTTAGTTAAAAAGCGCAACACTTATTTAAGTCAGCCAGGCATTCGATCAACGAACTCTTATCTGAGCTTGTGTACGCTTAGAATCTGACCCTCTCCTGCTATTTCCTGCTATAATTGATTGAAACTACTAAGCTATAGAAATTTCAATTCCTGATACGTCCGTGTTTCCGTTTTTCTGGGAAATAACGCGCCATATCTCAACTCGTTCATCTGGTTTTTAAAATTTGTTATTCAAAAAACAAGTAGAAAAAATTATCGATCGGAACATCTTCTGATAAAACTAAATACGGATGTGTTGAAAAACACAAACAACATGTTTTGAAATGAATAAAATACAGTTTAATATAAACCGCAACCCTTTCGTTGTACTCGCGGGTATGTTATTTTTATCGTTGAGCGTTCATGCGCAAAACGGTAAACCTAAACCCAAATCGTACCCCGTTCCGGATAATATCCCGGACACCAATAAAGTTGGCTTTCCTGTTATACCGAATGCCACAAATCCAGGCAACAGCACTGATCAGTATCTGACGCTAAAACAATGTATTGACTATGCCATGATCCATCAATCAGCGCTCAATAAATCGCTGATTAATGTGGATATAGCCAAAACAACCAACTCCATTAATCTGTCGGCATGGTTGCCCCAGGCCAATGCCAATGGTAACCTGATCCATTATATACAGCAATCTAACGCCAATATATCAACCGGTGTAGGTACCGGCGGCACCAGCACAGGCAGTACAGGTACGGGCACCGGCTCAACCACTAATGTCCGGTCGAGCTATTCCAATACATTTATTCCTGAGTTAGCTGTTACACAAGCCATAGTAAGTCCTAATTTATTATATGCGGCTAAAACAGCCCCACTACTGGTTAAACAAGCCCAGGAAGTAACCGATAGCACCAAAATATTCCTGGTATCGGCAGTGAGTAAGTCGTTTTATAATGTATTGCTTACACTGCAGCAAATCAATGTTTTAAAAGAGGACACCACCCGTCTGGGTAAAAATCTTCGCGATACTTATCATCAATACAAGGGTGGTATTGTAGACGAAACAGATTATCTGCAGGCTACCATTACCCTTAATAATTCCAGGGCTCAGTTGAAGCAGGCCAATGAAAACATTGTCCCTCAATACGCAGCCTTGAAACAGTTGATGGGTTATGAGCCGGATAAGGATTTCAATGTAAGTATTGATACAGCACAAATGATGAGCGACATCCAGATTGATACCACCAGGCAATTACAATATGAAAAACGGATAGAGTATCAACAGATCAAAACACGGAAAGACCTGCAACTTCAGTTAAGCAGCTATTACAGGTACCAGTTTTTGCCTACTGTATCCGGATTTTTTAACTACAGTGCGCAGTTCGCGAACAATAATTTTCCGAATCTCTTATCCAAAGCCTACCCAAGTTCACTGGTAGGCTTGTCGGTGAGCATACCCATATTTACCGGTTTTGCCCGTCTGCATAATTTGCACAAATCGCATTTGCAGGAACAATTGATCGGTTGGGACGAAGCAGATCTTAAACTGCAATTACATAAAGAGTATGCAACCGGATTGGCCAATTACCGGAGTAACCTTTACAACTTTAATGTTCAGCAGAAAAATGTGGCCATGGCCAAACGGGTATACTTTGTGGTCGATCTTCAATATAAACAAGGTATTGTGGCTTATCTGAATGTGATAACCGCCGAATCGAATTTAATTACCGCCGAAATAAATTACACCAATTCGCTATTCCAACTACTGTCGAGCAAAATTGACCTGGAAAAAGCAATGGGAGATATTACTTATTAATATAAAAAACAAACTCAATGAAAAGAGTATTTTTAAATGCCATTTTTATAAGCCTTATTATTCTGGCAGCGTGCAATAAAAAGCAACCACCCGTTAATTCTGAAGTTCCTGTTAACTTATTTAAGGTTAAGGAGAAGCATGTATTGTATTATGATCAATATCCTTCAACCACTGCCGCGCTTAGCCAGGTTACGCTGCTTCCGCAAGTACAGGGTGCTGTAACAGGCATATTTTTTACAGAAGGCACTCATGTAAAAAAAGGTCAGAAGCTGTACGAAATCGACAGACGTATATACCAGGACAGCTATGATGCCGCGGTAGCAAACCGTAAGGTAACCGAAGGTACTTTGGTACAGTCACAACAGGATGCCGACCGGTATGATTACCTGAATAAGTATAATGCTGTTGCCAAACAACTTTATGACCACGCGGTAATTACCCTGCAAAACGCGCAGAGCCAGGTTAAATCGGCAGATCAGGCGGTAAAGACGGCCAAAACAAATTTAAACTATGCAACCGTATACGCCCCTTTTGATGGCACCATAGGTTTTAGCCAGGTAAAATTGGGCAATGTGGTTACAAGTGGATCTACGGTGTTGAATACGATATCTACAGATGACCCTATGGCTGTTGATTTTGTGATCAATGAAAAACAGCTGCCCCGTTTTGAACTGCTACAGCAAAACAAACATCAAACTACTGATTCGCTTTTCACCATTTTACTGGCCGATAACTCACTTTATCCGGTAAACGGAAAAATTTCGGTGATAGACCGTGCGGTTAACTCACAAACTGGCTCTATTACCATCAGGTTGGTGTTCCCCAATCCTAAAGGCATGCTCAGGGTTGGTATGAGCTGCGTAGTACGGGTACATAACCAGGAGAAAGGTCCGCAGTTATTAGTTCCCGGCAAAGCGGTGGTTGAGCAAATGGGCGAGTACTTTGTATATACCGCAAAGGACAGCCTGATGAATAACCCTAAAGCCGGTGCCGACTCCGCTATAAAAAAGGTAAAGAAACTGATAGCCGTACAAAAAAAGGTTCAGGTTGGTCAAACTATAGGACCTAACATGATCATTAAAAGTGGCATTAACAGCGGTGAAAGGATTATTGTTGATGGTGTGCAGCTATTACATGATGGCTCGCGGATCACCACTGCTAATAAGATTGCACCATCAGCAGGTGGTAAAGGCGGACGTTAACAGCGTGGCCAAAAAACACAATCTGAAATTTTTTAGACAAAGTATTGTATGATTGCTAATACCTTCATTAAAAGACCTGTAACTGCTATAGTTATATCCATTGTACTGATTATTACCGGTACAGTAAGTATACTGCTTTTACCGATAGATCAATATCCGGATATTACGCCGCCTATTGTACAGGTGAACGGTCAGTTTACCGGTGCCGATGCGCAAACCGTTGAACAAACCGTGGCCACCCCTATTGAAGAACAGGTAAACGGAACTCCAGGCATGGAATATATGCAAAGTAATAACACCAATAACGGGCAAATGAGCATGAATGTTACCTTTAAAATGGGAACAGACATTGACGTTGCCGCACTTGATGTTCAAAACAGGGTAAGTATTGCTACTCCCCTGTTACCAGCCGTTGTAAGTCGTCTTGGCCTTACCGTGCGGGCGGTTAATCCCAGCATGCTGATGATGGTGGCTATTTATGCTCCGAAAGGAACGCATAATATTACCTTTCTGGATAACTACACCAATATTTTTATACAGGATGCTTTATTGCGCGTACCCGGTGTAGGCAGTATCAACCGGTTTACCGATGACTTCAGTATGCGGATCTGGATGAACCCGGATAAAATGGCGGCTTATAGTTTAACCCCGCAGGATGTGATCAACGCGCTTAATGCCCAAAACGTGCAGGTAGCAGCCGGTACGGCAGGTGTGCCACCGCAGGCATCAAGCCAAACCTATGAGTTGGGTATCCTGGTTAATGGCCGCTTAAGTAAAGTATCGGAGTTCGAAAAAGTTATTGTAAAAACAGTACCCGCAACAGGTCAATTGGTATATCTGAAAGACGTTGCCCGGGTTGAACTGGGTAAATTCACTTTCTCGAGTAACTCCTTTGTCGATGGGCATAAGGCATCTTATCTACAGATTTACCAGGCACCGGGCAGCAATGCCTTGGAAACCGCCAATGGTGTATATGCGGCCCTGGCCAAATTGAAAACCAATTTTCCGTCTGATGTAGAATACCGGGTACCCTTTGAATCAGTTACCGTAGTTAAAGTTTCTATGGAAGATGTGGTGGCTACTCTATTAAAAACCCTGGCACTGGTAGCCGTTGTGGTATTCCTTTTCCTGCAAAACTGGCGATCGACACTGATCCCTGTACTAGCCATCCCGGTATCTATTTTTGGTACATTCTGCTTTTTCATCCCCTTAGGATTCACGATCAATACCTTAACTATGTTTGGGTTTGTACTGGCCATAGGTATTGTGGTGGATGATGCCATTATTGTGGTGGAAGCCGTGCAGCATTATATTGATCATGACGGCATGTCGGCCAAAGAAGCTACCTACCAGGCCATGAAAGATATTTCGGCGCCGGTAATAGCCATTGCGTTAATATTGGCAGCGGTGTTTGTTCCGGTAGGCTTTATCCCAGGTATTGTGGGGCGTTTATATCAGCAGTTCGCCATTACCATCGCCATATCGGTGATCATATCGGCATTTATCGCGCTTTCTTTAACGCCGGCACTGTGTACCCTATTACTGAAACCATCACATATTGATAAAGAAGCAAAAGGTATCAATAAATGGTTCTTTAAGTTTAACAGTTGGTTTGATCGGGTAACGGCCAGTTATACCGAAGGTGTGCGAAAGAGTATCAAAGCATCGCGTTTTGTGGTGATCATTTTGGTGTGTATTTGTGTTGGGACTTATTTTATGTTTCAGCATAAACCATCGGGCTTTATTCCTTCTGAAGACGATGGAAACCTGTACGTGACCTTTCAACTACCACCGGCATCTTCTACCGCAGCATCTGTTGATGTGATGTCGAAATTGATGAAAGTTATCGGATCGACGCCGGGTGTAGCCCACTATGCGGCCCTGTCAGGCCTCAACGTGGTGACCAACGCCAGTAACTCCAACAACGGTACCATTTATTGCCAGCTTGCCCCCTGGGACGAGCGCAGTAAATCCAGCGAACAGGTGCCAGGAATTATCGGCGAGTTACAAAAACGTATTAACGACGCCGGTATAAGAGATGCCAACGTAGAGGTTATACAACCATCCCCGCTTCCGGGTATTGGCACAACCGTAGGCTTTAGTTTGCAGATAGAACAGCGTAACACCTCGGATAACCTGCAGGATTTTGAAAAAGTAGTGAAAAACTTTGTTGCCGAAGCCAATAAAAACCCGGTCATCAGCAAAGCATTCAGCTTTTACACTGCTCATACGCCTAATTATAGTTTAACGGTAGACAGGGAGAAATGCGAAAAATTAGGTGTAAATGTTGCTGACGTATTTACCACTATTCAGGCTTATATGGGTAGCCTTTATATCAATGACTTTACTACCTACAACCGCACATTTCACGTGGTGGTACAGGCCGATACGGCCTTTAGAAAGGTGGTGGGCAATATGGATAAATACTATGTACGTAACCAGGCTGGTGACATGGTTCCGCTGGGTACGCTCATCAGTTACAAACCTGTTGACGCGCCGCCACTGATATCGCATTTCAACATCTTCCGCACCGCGGAGGTTGATGGGTCTTCGGCTCCCGGGCATAGTAGCGGCGAAGCCATTGCAGCTATGCAGGAGCTGGCCAAAAGAGTTTTGCCACAGGGCTATGAATACGAATTTTCGGGTTTGAGTTATGAGGAAATAAAGGCGGGTTCAACTACTATTTACATATTCCTTTTTTCTATCACCTTCGTATTCCTGTTCCTGGCAGCCTTGTATGAAAGCTGGTCGGTTCCATTTTCCGTACTGTTGGCGGTACCGGTAGGTGCTATGGGTGCAATTCTTGCGCTGATCCTGGTGCCGAGTTTAACCAATAACGTATACGCCCAAATTGGTCTCATCACGTTGATCGGTCTCGCGGCCAAAAACGCGATCCTGATTGTGGAGTTTGCCAAAGTGAGGGTGGATATGGGCGAAGAGCTGATCAAATCAACATTGGAAGCCGTAAGTCTTCGTTTACGTCCCATCATCATGACCTCGCTTGCCTTTGTTTTGGGTGTATTGCCTTTGGTATTGGCTACAGGTGCAGGCGCGGTAGCGCGAAGAACCATTGGTTTTACCGTTTTAGGCGGTATGATCGCGGCCTCAACGCTGGCTATATTTATCGTCCCGGTGCTTTTTGTATTGATAACCCGTTTTTCATACGGTAAAGAAAAGCTCGAATACCTGCAAACGCATAAAGAAAACCTGCGGGAAAAAGCAAGAAAAGTTGAAGCCCAAAATATTGATCCGGAACTGGAATATGAGATTGAAAAATCCCGTGAATTACATAAAAGCTAATAAGGATGGTTTCAAATACATTTATAAAAAGGCCGGTAACCGCAATTGTTATTTCATTAGTATTAATGATTGCTGGATTAATCTGCCTGTTCAACCTTGCGGTTGATCAATATCCCAATATATCGCCGCCAAGCGTGTCGGTAAACGGGTCGTATACCGGTGCCGATGCTCAAACAGTTGAGCAAAATTTAGCTACTCCCATTGAAGAACAGGTAAATGGTACGCCGGGTATGGAATACATGACCAGCACCAATACCAACAGTGGCAGCATGGGTATAAGGGTTACCTTTAAAATAGGCACCAACGTACATATCGCGGCCCTTAACGTTCAAAACAGGGTTGGTATAGCCGCTCCCCTATTACCTTCGGTGGTAAGTAAATTAGGACTAACCGTACGTGCCAGTAATCCCGACCAATTGATGTTGGTCGCAATTTACTCGCCTAAAAAAACTCACAATATTACCTTCCTGGATAACTATACCAATACGTTTATTCAGGATGCAATACTCCGTGTTCCTGGTGTAGGCGATGTTAGTGCACGTACTGATAATTTCAGTATGCGGATCTGGATGAACCCGGATAAAATGGCATCTTACAGTTTAACTCCGGCAGATGTTACAGCTGCGCTAAATGCGCAAAATGTTTATGTTGCCGCGGGTTCAGTCGGCGCTCCGCCACAACAATCGTCACAAACTTTTGAAACAGGTATCCTGGTGAACGGGATGCTGAATAAAGTTTCGGACTATGAAAAAATCGTGGTGAAGAGCATCCCAGGAACCGGTCAGCTGGTTTACCTGAAAGATGTGGCCAGGGTTGAACTGGGCAAGTTCACGTTCTCCAGCAACGCCTTTGTGGATGGAAACCGGGCATCGACTATACAGGTATATCAATCGCCGGGAAGTAATGCCTTGCAAACCGCCGAAAATGTTTATGCGGCACTTGCCAAATTAAAAAAATCCTTTCCAAAAGATGTGGATTATGTGGTTCCCTTTGAATCGATAACCATCATTAAGGTATCGATGCAGGAAGTGATAGGCACTTTGGTTAAAGCATTGGCTTTGGTGGCCATTGTGGTATTCCTGTTCCTTCAAAACTGGCGTTCAACGCTGATCCCTATACTGGCTATCCCGGTGTCCATTCTGGCGACCTTTATATTTTTCATACCGCTTGGGTTCACCATCAACACGTTAACCATGTTTGGCTTTGTACTGGCCATTGGTATTGTGGTTGATGATGCCATTATTGTGGTGGAGGCGGTACAGCATTATATAGATGAAAAGGGCTTGTCGCCCAAAGAAGCTACCTACCAGGCCATGAAAGAGATCGCGGCGCCTGTGATCGCGATAGCATTGATCCTGGCATCGGTGTTTGTACCGGTAGGTTTTATTCCGGGTATTGTGGGTCGTTTGTATCAGCAATTTGCTATCACCATCGCCATATCGGTTATGCTTTCGGCTTTTGTTGCATTATCATTAACACCGGCACTTTGTACTTTGCTGTTAAGACCTACTCCCCCCGTAACAGCAAAGTCAAACTGGCTCACCAAGTTCTTTGATCGCTTTAACCATGTGTTTGAAAAAGCAACCCTCAAGTATACCAATGGTGTTCACCGCAGTATTAAAGGGGCCCGGTATATTGTGATCATACTGGTGTGTATTTGCGCAGGTACTTATATCATGTTCAGGCTTAAACCATCAGGGTTTGTACCCGCAGAGGATGGCGGACGTTTATATGTAACCTACCAATTACCCGAGGCATCATCAACTATTCAATCAGTTAATGTGATGGAGAAACTGATGAAAATAGTAGCCTCAACGCCTGGCATATTGCATTATACGGCTATATCTGGTTTTAACATATTGAATGGCGGTGCCAACTCCAATAATGGATCCATGTTTTGTATGCTCACCCCCTGGGATGATCGTACCACCCCGAATACCAGGGTGCCCGGACTCATGAATGTGATCAAACAAAAAATTGCCAAAGCGGGTATCAAGAACGCCAATGTGGTTGTGGCTCAACCCCCGCCTATCAGGGGTATTGGTCAGGCAGCCGGCTTTAGTATGCAGATCGAACAAGGCAACACCACCGACGATATTTATGCTTTTGAAAAAGTGGTTAAAAAGTTTGTGGCAGCGGCAAAGGCCAATCCCGCCACTGCAGGCGCTTATAGCTATTTTTCGGCACATACGCCCAGCTACGAGCTTAATGTCGACCGTGAAAAGTGTGAAAAGTTGGGCATTAATATCTCGGATGTTTTTTCAACCATGCAAGCCTATATGGGTAGTTTGTTTGTCAATAACTTCACCTTATATAACCGTACCTACCACGTGGTTGTACAAGCCGATACCGCTTACCGTGCCCTTATATCCAATATGAACAAGTACTATGTGCACAATTCTGCCGGACAAATGTTGCCTTTAAGTACGGTGATCAGTTATAAACCCATCGTAGCGGCACCACTTATAACGCACTTTAACATCTTCCGCTCGGCCGAAGTTGATGGCTCTATACCTACCGGTTATAGCAGCGGTCAGGCTATCGAAGCGTTAAAAGAATTGGCTGCAAAAACATTACCACGTGGCTATACTTATGAATTCTCGGGTTTAAGTTATGAGGAGATCAAAGCGGGCTCAACCACGGTGTATATCTTCCTTTTTTCCATCGTTTTTGTGTTCTTGTTTTTGGCTGCGTTGTACGAAAGCTGGTCGGTGCCTTTTTCAGTCATGCTCGCGGTTCCCATCAGTGCTTTTGGCGCTATCCTGGCGCTTACCATAGTGCCTACGATCACCAATAACGTATATGCACAGATTGGATTGATCACCTTGATCGGGCTTTCGGCAAAAAACGCGATCCTGATTGTTGAATTTGCCAAAATAAGGGTCGACCGGGGAGAGGAATTGATCAAATCGACTCTTGAAGCTGTACGCTTACGCCTGCGTCCCATCATCATGACCTCTTTAGCCTTCATTTTAGGGGTATTACCACTCGTTTTGGCAACAGGAGCCGGTGCTGAATCAAGGAATACTATCGGAATTACTGTTTTGGGCGGTATGATAGCATCGTCAACCATTTCCATATTCATTGTGCCGGTGCTCTTTGTTTTATTTACCCGTTTCTCTTACGGCAAAAAACAACTGGCTTATTTGCAGGAACATCATGAAGAATTAATGGAAAAGGCCCGAAAAGTAGAGGCACAGAATATTGACCCCGAATTGGAATATGATATTGCCGAAGCGAATGAAAAACACAACTATGACAAGCAAACAGCAAAGGATAATAACAAATAGTGTAGCGATCTATGAAACCATCATGAGCTAAAGTTCACAAACCGGAATGAGTAAACCGGCTCATGATAGCTTCATCACCATTAAAAAAACAATTTACTCTGATGAAACACACACAGCTGATATCAGAAAATTTAAGACTGATCAATTATTTATACAATAAGAACCTCGCCAAGGAATTATCATCTATCAAGGTAAATCATCATTTTGAGGTGTTGTTAATTTTGGCCAAACAAAAAGGGCCGATCACACAGAATAAATTAGCCGAATTATTGCATGTTGATAAATCGAGAGTGGTGAGTATTGTTTTTTCACTGGAGCAAAGAAAGATGCTGATAGTGAAAACCAACCCGGCCGACAGGCGTCAGCACTATATCTCTTTATCTCCTCATGCCTTAGTGTCCATTCCGTTTATCGAAACAAAAATAAAACAGGTAAATGAATTGGCCAATACCGGCATTAGCGAAGAAAAACTGGATACTTTTTTCGAGGTAGCAGAAGCGATAATGCAAAACCTGACAAAAAAGGAACATTGAATCTTGCAATGGCTTTTATAAAAGTATAATATTTCCCCGTTTACAGTCAAGGTAATCTGCTGTTAAATGTGTCATGGTGCTAAATATCTACCATGAAATATTTAACAGCAGATTTTGGATGTCAACACTTTGGATAATACCTATGTGGTTAAATGATATGGAGGGCTCCCCAGAGACTCTCATGGAAGTAATAGTCCATCATTAGCCATTTGCCTGAAAGGCTGTCATGCTGAGCTCCGTCGAAGCATGGTGCGCGGGCCTCTACGCTCTACCCTTCGACGAAGCTCAGGGTGACACCCTCTTTTTTGTACACCATTTATTCTCCATGTCTAATCATGGGCTATTACTCTGGCAATGCCCCCAAAGATGGTTTACATATAAACCCATGATATGATAGAAAAATACATTTAATTAGTTTATTATCAATTAATTAAATCAATATTAACCAGTAATTGTGTAAACCATGTAAACCCAATTTTCCACAAGATAGCCTAGGTGTTACCTCTAAGCGTGTCAGAAGCCAGCCACTTCAGCATACATATCTGCTCAAATCCATTTACGCTGAAATTTTAAAAATATTTCTTTGTATTGTTCAGAAACATAAATGGTTGTTTCACGGATCTGTACAGCGTTTTTGGTTACCGCTTTAATTTGATTAAGAGACACAATAAAAGAGCGGTGTAACCGCAGAAATCTATCGGCGGGAAGCTTTTCTTCCAATGTTTTCAAACTGCTAAGCGAAAGGATGGGCTTTGGTTCATCGGCAAGATATACTTTAACATAGTCCTTCAGCCCTTCAATATATAAAATATCATTCAGGTTAATCTTAACCACCTGGTATTCCACTTTTAAATAGATATAGTCTTTTTGAGGCAGATCGACTTTATTAACCGGCATAACCACATTACCGCCGCCATGCTCCAGACCATCAAAATAGTCCAAAGCTTTTGCTGCAGCCCTTGAAAAATCGACAAAGCTAAACGGCTTTAAAAGATAATCCAACGCGTCTACTTGATAGCTTTCCAGCGCATACTGATCATAAGCGGTGGTAAAAATAACCCTCAGGGTTTTTCTTCTCATAGATGCTTCGAGTATTTTGGCAAGCTCCATGCCGCTTAAATCAGCCATTCTGATATCCAGAAAAATCAACTGAATATCAGGTTCCGTATGTATTACCTTTAAGGCCTCTACCGCACTCAAACATTTGGCAGCCAGCTTTAAAAAAGGAGTTTGTGCAATGTAAGACGCGATCAGGTTTAAAGCTATCGGCTCATCATCTACAGCTATGCAGTTAATTATCATTGGAGATCGAGTTTTAACCGAACAATAAATTGGTTGGGAGTTTTATCATTTCCTGCTTTTAATTCATATTTACCGGGGTAAAGCAGATCCAGCCGTCGCCGGGTATTAGTCAGGCCGATACCATTACTTTCTTCCATGTGATCAGCTTTTTCTAAAAAAATTGAGTTGCGGACTTCTAAATTTAAAACAGATCCCACTTCAGAGATATCGATATCAATATTACTGGGATATACGCTGCTGATACCATGTTTAAATGCATTTTCTACAAATGGTAAAAATAGCATAGGAGCTATCTGGGTACTTCTGGAAATGCTGTTTTTTTTAATGGTAACCTGCGTCTTTTCTGTTAATCTCAACTGCATCAGCCTGGCGTAGTCTTCAATAAAAGCGACCTCTTTATCGAGCGTTGTGGTACCGTTTTTTGTATCATATAATACATAACGCATCATGTGGGAAAGGGTATAAATAGATTCCTGGGCCTTTACAGTATCTGTCTCCGTTAATGCATAAATAGTATGCAACACATTAAAAAAGAAGTGAGGGTTAATTTGGGTTCTCAGAAAAGACAATTCAGCAGTAACCTTTTCTTTTTCTGCATTTTGAACTTGAAACTGGTCATTCCTGATTTTATTGCTTACACCCGCTATAGTACTTACACCTGCTACCATCAGGCTAATAATGATCAGGCCAAAATCTACTGCAGTCAAAACAGTTGAGCCGCCGTTTTTGTTGATAGCCTTTTCAATTGCCTGATGCAACCCAACGGCCCGATCGTATTGATTATCAATAATCAGAATGACAGAAATCGCAGCCAATAAAAAGACGAAAAAGCGGACATTATGCCCCTTGTACAAAACTTTAGGAACAAGTATTTTCAGGTTTAAATAGAACAAACCCAACCATAATACAAACTTATTTACCTGGTCTACCCAAAATACTAAGGGGAACGATACTGGAAAAGACAATGGTAACAGTATCACTGTCAGTAGTCCTATAACCGTTAAAAAATGTATGGAGAGTAAAAATTTTCTTACGCTGCTTTTGGGCATCTTTTTGATTTAGGTTTAAATATAACGATATGTAACCTGTAATTAAAAAATGCGCTCCGGTTCTCACCCCGGAACGCAAATCATTATTCAAATAATGACATCAACTAAAAATCTGCCCCGGGATGATCTCACACATACGGAGCAAGGATGTTTCCGGGATGCTGCTTTATTGCATCATCAGATATGTTTTTTTACCATCTTCAACGTAAACATGAATTTGCTTTTTAACAATTTCTAAACCGGTTAACGCGGTTATGGTATAATTTCCATCTTCAAGTGCTCCAATCCGAAATACTTTTCTGTTTCCTGCAACCGAAGTAATCTTGCCTTTATATAAGACATTATCGTCGCTGTCATTAATAAGAACCAGTGTTTTGGCAGCGGCGTTCTTGTTAAGTTTAACCTCGATACCGAAGTTGGTTTTGCCTTGAATGGTGACAGTATTGCTTGTAGTTTTTTCGTCGTTTTTTCCTTTAGCAGTGGCAGCGAACAAACCGGTGCTTAGTACTAAAAATAATGCTGTTAGTTGGATTAACTTTTTCATGATCTTAAATATTTAATTTTTTTTGTTATCTATTGATTTGATACTCAAAGTAACGGTCAATAAAGCAAGCTGTAAAACGCAATAGACCAGATGAAAAAACATATCGACAAACTGGATAAAACTATCGCTCAGTTGCCAAATCAACGCGGTTTATGGCTTTTTTGAACAATTCATCGGTTGAATAGCTCATTTGATAGATCAGGAGAGGCATTTGGGGGATACACAAAATAAAAAGAGGATAAAATCATAATGATTTTATCCTCTTTTATCTCTAACCGATCTGAAATTATTCAGGTCTTGATTTCATCGTTACTGCACCTTGTGATTGCTGTTAAACAGATCTCTGAATATTTTCCAGCCGGCCTTTGTTCGTCTCCACAGTTTCAAGTATTTACCATCGTCCAGAAGTTTTCCCTTCAGGTCAAAAACCTGCCAGGTACCTTCTTCAGTTACATATTCCTTACTGTCACCGTAAACATTACCAGTTTTAAACTTCACACCTTTAACTTTTCCCGCTGCAAACGTGTCTTCAAAATCTTTTTTCAGCGCTTTTCTGCCAGATATGGGAGGCGTGTTTGGAGCTAACAAACATGCGTCTTCGGTATAAAGATTGACAATAGACTTGTCGTTTTTTACGAACAGGTTAAAATAAAGCGTATTGATATTTTCAATCGCCTTTTTAACTGCAACTAAACCAGTAGTAGTACTTTGAGCCTGGCAATTATCATAAACGAAAAAGAGGGTTATACATACGATTGCCGTTATTAGGTTGTTTTGTTTCATGATCCTTTAATTAATTGAATAAATAATGAAAGCAAAATTACCCCCTGAAAAAGAGTATAAATTGTAAAAAACGGAACAATCAATTATAGAGGGTTACAAAAAGATCGGTTGAGCTTTCCGGAGAAAACTGGGAAGGTGTTGAGCCGGTAAAAAACTTAAAGTCTTTTATAAAATGCGACTGATCGAAATAGCCGCATTGATGTGCTATTGTAGTAAGTGATGAATTTTTGACTGCAACAAGCTGAATGCTTTTTTGAAACCGGGCTATCTTAGTAAACAAGTTTGGGCTGAGACCGGAATAATTTAAAAATATTTTCTGCAGGTAGCGGGATGAAACACCGTATCGGGACGCGACTGAGTTAATATTTTCAAAAAAATCATCTTTGCATAAATCATGCATAATACTGTTTACCAGCGCTAACCTGGTGTATTTATTCAGGAAAAGAGAAAGCCTTCGCAGTAAAAATTCTTCTATTAATTCAATTCTTTGATCGATAGATTTGGCTTCCCACAATTTGGAATGTAACAAAGCGATTTCTTTACCGCCTATATCTTTAAAATCAATTACCTGATCATTAAATTCTTCTATCCGTTCATTGAAAAAACAAGCCGCTGTATGTGTAAAGAACCGGATGCCCAACATGGAATGCTTTCCGAAAGAAGTAAAAGTGAAGGGCTGGATGGTTTGGCCCCATAACTGTACATCGGGCTGGGTTATCAGATCACCATTGATGAGTTGTTGTGGACCGTCCGCCCCCAAATTAAACATGACCTCGATAAAACCCGTCGCAAAAACTTTATCCTGGGTAAATACAGCAGTATCCGTTTCACATACAAAGTAACATTGTACATAATTTTTCAGAAAACTATTCGGGCAGAATTCTCTGTAGTGCATATATAACTAATAGCTATATCTAAGTTAATATAAAACAGAGGCATTTTAAATAAAGTTAAACATTTTGGAACTCGCCGCTACCGCAAGCGTCTCGCTTGTGGCCCTCATGCCAAGTAACTGAAGACCTTGCACATTTACCACAAGCGGGACGCTTGCGGTAGCGGGGCGTTCCAACCCTGTAAACAATAGGGCTCGAACCCACGCCCCTCAGAATTATGACTATTACGATTTATTGAATAAGACATTTATAAAGTTGAGTCAGAAGCAAGCTCAGGTGCCCCCAAACATGGTTTACAGTGTAAACCCAAAAAACGACACAAATAATTATTAATAACTTGATTATCAATTAAATACATAAATATAAACCATAAAAAGTGTAAACCATGTAAACCCAATTTTAAGCTTTAATAAGCACCTAGTTTATCAAACGCTACATCGCTAACACAAGCGTGCGGGCGACTATAACGGTGTAACTGCAATGCATGACAAATAGCCACTTTTTCCAATTGGGGCTGAAAGATATATCGGTATGCTGTTTTTCCAATAAGTAACATAAGCTTTGTTCAACTTTGGGTAGGAGGCCGCTCCGTATACATCACCTAGTTCCGATTGAGCAATTAATGCACCCACGAGGCTTTAAGTTCTTAAGGCAGAGCAAAGGGAGATATTTTTAATTATCTTTAACTATACAATCCTTCTCTAACTAAAGTATGAAACCGATTTAACCAACTCATTGTATAGTTATGAAAATCAAAAAAAAGCTCCTTTGGGGATTCGGCCTTTTATTTATCGTTGTGATGATTTTTGGTGCTATCTCTGTTTATTATATCAAAATAATATCCGAAACTTCAAATGTTACCTTAAAAAACAATTATAAAACATTAACATTTACCCGGGAGATGAGATCGGTTTTGGATGAAAATGATTTGCCATTAATGTCGCGCGCGTCAGGCGCATTTGATCTGGCCCTTCAGAAACAGGAAAATAATATTACAGAGCCTGGTGAAAAAAAAGCAACCGACAGCTTACGACATGCCTTCACTTTGCTCATTGATAGATTGTCAGATTTAAATCAAAAGCAACAAGCAGAACGAAGTGCACGCCTACAGCTGAAAAGGATCGAGGAACTAAATATGCATGCAATTGAGCTTAAAAATGAATACACCCATTCAACAGTAAGCAAGGCGACCTTATACCTGGGGAGTATGGCATTTATTACCTTTTTAATCCTTTTTATTTTAATTGTTAATTTCCCCGGGTTTATACTGAACCCGCTTCGTGAACTGACAGATGGACTTGATCAGGTTAGTAGAAAAAATTATGACACCCGGCTTAAATTTAATACGAGTGAGGAGTTTACCCAATTAGCCGGGGCATTTAATACAATGATTGTAAATCTTGGCGAGCAGGAAAACGCTGATCTTACTAAAATAATCGCGGCAGAATTACGGATAAAAATACTGATTGAGGAAATGCAGGACGTGGTGTTCGGAATCAATGAAAAACAGGAAATACTATTTATTAATCATCAAGCCAATAAAATTCTAAAGCTGGGCGAAAAATCGCTCGTTGGTCAATCTGTTTTGGAATTAAGCAAAAGCAGCCATTTGCTGAAAATGATTTTGGAGAATAATGATGTTGAGAATCCTTTAAAAATCGACCTGGATGGCAATGTATTATATTTTAAACAAAAGAGTATCGAAGTTGTGGTGCCAAATTTAAAAACAGACTTTGATACGCTGCAAGTTGCAAGCTATCCCGCCGGAATGATCCATATCTTAAAAGAAATAAACGGGTAAGCCATAATCATAAACCTGAGTGTACCATTCCATGTAAATTTGTTCCATACGCGGTTCATTGATGAAAGTTTCTATCCGGACAGGATTAGTTACCGGACGAGTTTATCCGCCTTTTTCGTTATCCCCCTGCAATAGTACAAAACAGCCTGACAGCATGGCAAACGATGTGGTGAGGTTCCTGAATCCAATATTATTACCGGGGCCACCAAAATTTGCCCCGTTTCCTGCAACTGACGATAATATAAACTCATACAGCATAGTAGTAAAGCCATGCTGTCCTTTATTACATATTACAGAGCCAGCCTAATGTATCGCTACCACCACTCTTGTTGTTATAAACAAAATAAGCTATTCCGGCAAATACCACCGGAACTAACAGCTACAGCACACTACCAAGCTCAATCATCGTCATCTTTAATTGAGGATAACTTTACAAAGGCGCTCCTTCGTGGTTCAGGCATTCGGCTTTGTGATCCTTTTATCGCTTTCCAGATAACTTCATTTAGCGGTCGGTCCGGAACCGCATCTGCTTTGGCAAAGTTAAATAATGCTGATTGTTTGGCTTCCTTATTCCATGCGGTGTTCCGTTGATTGATATCTACAATAGCATCCTGGGCTTTATAGACAGTATTATCAGGGGTAGCCTGGAAACAATTCCACATGGGAGTAGCAGCAGCATCATACTGACTCATAGGAGGCAGTCCAAGGATCAATTCGATAGTGCGAAGCATTCCCGAAGTAGAGTACATCGTATGGTTGACGCTATGGCGTTTAACAAAGGGGCTTATAACCCAGGCAACGGAACGATGGGCATCAACATGGTCCGGACCGTCCTGGGCATCATCTTCCAAAACAAAAATGACCGACTCTTTCCAAATGGAACTATGTGATATATGCTCCACCAATCTTCCAAGCGCCAGGTCGTTATCCGCAACCTGTGCTATTGGGCTATATGCCCCCTTTGACTGGCCACTGGTGTGATCATTTGGCAAATAGATGGTATTAAAATGTGGAACATTTTGTTTCGTCACCAATGAATCAAAGTCATGCTCAAAAATCTTTTCTCTGTGTATATCCTGTATAGCCAGGTTCCAGCCCGGATACTGCCTGCAATAATGTTCATTTTCCCGAAGCAGGCTGAGTGTTGGTTTACCTGTATCCATAAACTCCCCGTAGTTTCTAAAAGAAACGCCTGCGCGCTGGCAGTAATTCCATATAAATCCCTTCGTTGGGTTTGCAATCGGGCGACTTCCGTCAAAGTCATAATTACCACCCCTGCCTGCATAATTGTAAGGCCAGTTCTTTTCTACAAAGTCAGTAGCATAAGCAGCCATCGACCAGTTATGGCCATCGGCACTTACCTCGGCATCTACATAAAAATTATCAAGCAATACATAATCCTGCGCCAATTGATGGCCATTAGGCGTTATTTTCCTTCCAAAAAGGCAAAGGCTGCTATCTCCATTACCTTCCGGCATATCGCCCAAAACCTGGTCGTAGGTGCGGTTTTCTTTCAGCACATAGAATACATATTTAATTGGAGAAATACCACCAACTTTAAGAGGAACCGGATTCCCTGCTTCGCCTGAAGGAGCCAGCTCCCGTTCTTTAGAATAGGGTGTATTTTCATAAACCTGTTTGGTATACTTGCTTAGCATCTCCAGTTTCGGGGCTGGGATTATAGATAAAGTCCCTTTGAACATGCTCCCAATATATTTCATCGGGACGCTGCTATTGCTCTTTTTATATTTCGCATCGTTGGGTGATGGTTTTCTATCAACTGTATATGGATTAGACATGGAGGACATACCTTTTCCGTTGGTTACCAGGATTTGATTGCCCCAGGTACGCACACAGGTAGGATACCATCCTACAGGGATGAATCCCAGAGAATAACTGCTACCTGGATTAGCTACATCAAATTCGGCAAGATAGTTATTGTCTGCATTGGCAATATAAAGGGTTTTTCCATCGGCAGACAAGGCAACACTGTTTGTGGTAGAGCCTATTGGCGCATCGGGTGATAATGCTGCATGAAGCGTTTCAACTACTTCATGGGAAGTAAGATTAATAACAGATACGGAATTAGTGTTGGCATTAGCAACATAAAGCCACTTGCCTTTTGCGTCAACAGCCAGATCTGTAGGGTGATCTCCTGTATTTACAGAATCCTTTAATAGGTTATTTTGGGTATCATAGATCCATACCTTATGACCGCCCCATGCAGAAATATACAGCTCTCTTTTTCCCGGATTCAGGATACAGGTATAGGCCTCTGCAGATAGTGCAACCTTGTTTAACACTTTCATTGTTTTAGTATCGCATACATACAAGGAATTGTTCTCTTTGGTCACCACATAAAGCCGCTCGTGTCTTTCATCTATAGTAATACCGGCAGGGCTTATTTTATCCTTTGGCCATGGGCGGCCCAATACAAGGGTATCTTTATTGATGAGGCTTTTTCCTGTAAATTGATACCTGATAATAATATCATCATTACCGCCAGAGGCGTACAAATAATGTTTACTGAAGGCAAGGCCCAGCCAGGCATCTTTTACCTTTATAGTAGCCACTAGTTTTTGCTCCTTCAAATTGATCAGATCAATTGTTGGGCGCCCATTGCCGTTGTTGGTTACTGCTGCATGAACCCCATCCGGCGCAATGGCCATATTGAGTGGCAGATCACTGCTTAAGGGGATGGAGCTTCCCGCTGGTGAAAGAAACCAACCATTGGGAAGCTGAACCCTTTGCGCAACAAGCGTAGTGGTAGTAAATAACAGGCAACTACAGATAAACCAAATTTTCATAACCATGATATTAAAATTGCTGGCGCTAAAAGACAAATATAAATTGTAAAAATAAACAGGATATTGCCCCCTTGTTAATAAGAATGCGGGAAATATTCATTTTCAACGGTACCATCTTCATACAGTTTCAACATGGCATAACCCGGCGGCGTTTCCAGATAATAACCGGGCCCGGCCGATTCAGCATCACCTTTACCCCACCAGAAACCACTCATGGCCCCATTGCAGCAATACAAAACATCGTTGTAATGGGTTTGATCAGACAAATGGTTGTGCCCGCTTAAACAAACCCTTACTTTGTCGCGATGTTTATAAAACAGATCTTTTAACTTCTTACAATCGGAATGGCCACCACCAACCAGCACCTGCGTAGTACCAAGAATAGGATAATGCGACATGAGCAAAGTGGGTGCAGACGCGGGTATTTTTTCCAGCTCATCCTGCAGCCAGTTAAACTGCTCCTGATCTAAAGAAATATTGTTGTTATTGCCATCGAGTATAATAAAATGCCAGTTCTTTTTGGTGAAACTATAGTACCGGTGCGGAATTTTCAATCGTTTAACCACATATTCTTTTCCGTACATTTCATCCTCTTTAGAAGGGGCTTTCCACCATGGATCATGGTTACCGATACAGCTATGCACTTCATATTTATCAAGCAGTGCTATACATTCATCCCAAATACTCCATTGCTGGATAACCTGGTCATGTTTTACATTATCATAAGACGCGTCATTAATAGAATCGCCACCGTTTAAGAAAAAATCGGGCTTGTGTTTCGTAATGATCTGTTTTAAACAATTTTTAAATCTTTCCGGTGCGTTATCTCCTTCCCTGATGTGCACATCGGTAATATGTGCCACGGTAAGCGCTAGTTTTTTACCTTTCTTTTTTTCCTGATCATTTATGGAAGCAAAAGCAGGCAGTCCGCCGGTTACCACTATGCCTGTGGCTAATCCTGCTGCCTTTAATAAAGATCTTCTGTTTAGTTTCATCATTTTGTTTTATTTCATCAAATAAGATTAATATTCCCTGTTACCAGCCAAATATTTGTTTAAGGTTGGGGTTTAATATTACCTGCTGTTGTGGAATTGGACGATAATAATATTTAGGTTCCTGGAAATCACGTACCGCCGATTCGGTTACAATAAAACTGCCTGTATTAACATTTTTTAAATACACGGTAGCATCAGAACCTATGGTACCTGTGCGGTAATAATTTAATTTTACGCCTAATGAGTTCTTTTCCTTTTTTTCTTCGGCCGGTATGGTTAAAGATCTGTCTATCAAAATAATATCTTCTATACCATCTCCAGTTAAATCATATTTCCCCAAACCTGCAAAATACATTCCTTCCGGGCTTTTGGCTAATAACTTTCCGGCCTTCCATCGCATCAGGTCATCATACCTGGTATTTTCAAATGCAAATTCCACCCTGCGCTCTCTTCTGATCTCTATGATCACCCCGGCGTTTGATCCGATATTACTGAATTGCTGTTGTAACAATACATCGGGAGAGGAATTTGCCTGTGCTATATTCAAATCTGGCAAACCAGCTCTTCTCCTAATCAGGTTTACAGACGCATCCAATTGCTGCTGCGTTAAGGTACCTAATTCGGCAAGCGCTTCAGCATAGCTTAGCAGCACTTCTGCATAACGGTACACCGGAAAATCCACCCCATTTAAAGTAGCAGCATCGGTGCTGTTTACGTATCCTTTTAATTGGTGATAGCCAGTAAAATTTTTGTTTAAACTCTGGATGTATGGCTTTGTATCCGGAACCTTGATCCATCCCGGGTATGCCATGGTTTGGGCAAGCCGTGGATCCCGGTTTTCAAATTCTTTTACAAAGCTCATTTTATCATAGTTTGGCTGATCTGTAAAACGACTGCCATCCTTCATCAGGTAAGTTTGGATCAGATCTTTGGCAGGGGCCTGCTCATAATCGCCAAAGACCACTCCATTAACATTTTGGCTCCTACCCTTACTCTGGTCAAAAATATTAGCTAAAATAACTTCTTTATTCGTAGTCAGATCCTGGCTGTTGAACAAAGCAGCATAATCCTGATCGGGCTTTCCTGTGTTATAAATGTTAAAATTTCCTGATGCCATGACATCACCCGCTATTTTAGCGGCGGTTTCAAGAAAACCATTTGCACTACTTACTAAGTTTAGCTCTGCATGATATTTACGATAAGTGCCTTCATAAAGCGCTGTACGCGTATAAAATGCAGCTACCGACCATTTCCCGGGCGTACCTGTAGCAACATCTTCCCTAACATGCTTATACGCAAAGTCCAGATCAGCCATTACGCTATCCATAACTAAAGCTCTTGGGTCACGTGGATTGAGTAGTTCTTTATCCCCTGGATTTAAAGTATGTGAATACCACGGCACGTCAGAAAAACGTTTAACCTTATCAAGGTAAAACATTGCCCGGTAATATCTGGCCAAGCCTACATAATGACTTTTTATATCCGTGGTAACTTTGGCCTTATTATAGTTTTCTAAAAAGTAATTGATATCACGTAACCTGCCCCAGTCCCAGCCAGTGGTAATGTTTTGTGGGTTGGCACTGCCTGCCATTACGTTTTTCACTTCCACGTTAGCTGTTGTGGCAACGTTATCACTGCTTTGATCATTCAGGTAACTGTTTCTGTCTGGTAGCGAAAGCAGACCATTAACGTATAATGCAAGGTCATTTTCTGTATTAAAGAAAAGATTTGGCGAGATAGAAGTTTGCGGGAAACGGTCGAGGCTATCCTTTTTACATGCGGCGAATGCAAGTACAATAAATAGGATATATATAGTATATTTTTTCATGACAATTTTTTAATGATTGTTAAATCGCGTAATAATTAAAAATCTAAGTTTATACCAAATGCATATTTACGCTGGAATGGATAAGCCATTGCACTTGCGCCCTGATTTACAGCCTCCGGATCTATATATTTCTTTATAGCCGAAAACTCATAGAGGTTGTCGCCGGTTGCAAATATCCGCAGACGGCTTACTTTTAAGTGCCTGCTTAATCTCACCGGGAAGGTATAACCCAGAGAAACGTTTTTAATTCGTAAATAAGCGCCGTTTAAAAGGTACTTGGATTGCGGAATATCTAAGCCGGAACCATAATTAGCATCAGCCAGCCATGATTGCAGCACGGGATAATAAGAGTTTGTATTGGCATCGGCCAAACCTGCCGCGATATAAGATTTCGAATGCTGGGCTCTTAAATCAGGCGCATCTGCGGTGGCCCGGTAGTAATCAAGATTCCAGGGGTATATATTGGCGTAAGGCTGCTGGAACGGTCCCCAGAACAAATAATTGTGCGGATAAAAATCTCTTTTTAATACGCCTTGTAAAAATATAGAGAGATCAAAACCATTCCAATCCATATTTAAATTGGCACCAACACTATAATGATCGGCGCTGTTGCCAATAATTTTTAAGTCTTTTGGATCATTTGCACTTAAGCCTGTTTCTATTTTATGATTACCATCCAGATCTTTGTATTTAGGCCAGCCCGGAACAATGCTTAAAGCGCCCCAGGGTATAATACTTGATTCATCCAGCTTGGCTATTTCGGCCTGGTTCTGGAATAAGCCATCGTTTTGCAGCCCCCATATCTCACCAATTTTTTGTCCTACGCGGTAATTAGAAAAAAGATTCTGGTCGTTCTGGAATTTGGTGATCTCCGAATCAGAATTGGACAGGAATACTTTTGCCGAGAAATTAAAAGGTTTAGATGCCAAAATGAACCTGTCCTGATAGGTTACAGATAGCTCCCAGCCTCTTGTTCTTAAATCTGCTGCATTTTGTTTTGGCACAGATGTACCAAGCACGCCCGGCAATTCCTGCCCACCGGTAAGCATCCCCCGTGTATTACGGATATAATAATCAAAGCCCACCAGGAATTTATCTTGAAAAAGACCTATATCAGTACCCAAGTTAAAGGTAGATACCCGCTCCCAGGTGTAAGTATTGGGATCAACTAATAATCCCGGAGCCCCCTTAATAATCGGGGTTTGACTATTCCCTCCTATTAAATAATTCGAAACGCCTGTTTGTAATGATTGTATGTAGCCAAAATCACCCACATTTTGGTTACCGAGGTTTCCATACGATGCGCGCAATTTAAATGTAGATACCACAGGGGCCAATGGTTTGAAAAAATCCTCAGCACTTGCTATCCAGGCGGCGGACGCTGAGGGGAAAAAGCCCCAACGCCTTGCTGTGGGAAAGCGCGAGGAACCATCATACCTGCCGGTACCCTCTAAAATATACCGACCTTTATAAGTATAGTTTAGCCTGCTAAATGCACTGGTGGTAGCATAAGCTGAATAGCTTGCTCCTACTGATGCAGTACCGCTGGTGAGCGCCAGATAAGGTAAGGAAGATGATATGAGCCCATCTTTTGATGCATTGATAGTTGAATAGTTGTAATCCTCGGAGTTGTATCCAACCATTGCGCTAAAAAAATGGTCGCCGATGTTTTTTTTATACGTAGTATATAAATTAAAGGCGTTATTATACAGGTAGCCATTATTTTCGCTTACAGAGCCTGTACCGCCTTCCTGCCTGGTATCATTTGGCCCATATCCAATATTATAGGTATTTGCATCAGAATGGTATTTCCACAACTCTCTTTTAAATGAAGCATCACCGTTTACCTGTAAATCTCCATTTAGGAACGTAGCTGTTGCGCTGGTAATATTCTGAAACCCAAACATGGTTTGCAGGTTATTTCCACCATCAACTAATTGAGCTGCAAGCCTGCCGGCGCCCGTGTTAGCCCAGGTACCGTCCGGATTTTTAGCTACGTCGGTTGGTTGCAGGTAATAAATATTTGTAATACTATTGAGTGGCTGGGCACGTTTAGTTTGGTAAATATTGAGGTTGTTATCTACCTTAAGCCATTTTAAAGGCGAAAAACCCAGCCTTGATCTTAAACCGGTCCGATCCCAAAAATCATCCGAAAGTTTATTCAGACCATTTTCTTTGGTATAGTTTGCAGAGAGGTAATAGGTTAAAGGTGTGTTATTTACCGTAGCACCTCCAGAAAGTGTCAATGTTTGGTTTTGTGAGAAGCTGGCATTGTTAAAAAAATATTTATACCAGTTGTTGTTCCCCATGTATTCCCATTTGGTTGGGTCTGTAGGATTTAGCCGTGTATCGGCAATCGATGGGTTATCTGATCTTTCTTTAGCCCATTTATAATACTCATCGCTATAATTCACATAATCCCATGGCGTATTATTTGTAGAGGTTTCGAGCACCCTTGAGTAGATATAAGGATCGGTTACAGGTTGCGGCAATACCGTAGGTTTTCCCCATGAGGTTAGCACATTGTAACTAATAAGTTGATGACCGACAGCCCCCTGTTTAGTTGTGATCAGGATTACTCCAAAAGCAGCCCTGGCTCCGTAAATGGCTGCCGACGCAGCATCACGCAATACAGTAAAAGATGTAATATCTGATGGTGTTAACCGCAGCATATCATCGTTACTTGTTGCAGGGATGCCATCAATTACAATTAGTGGCGAACCACCGTTGATAGATGTAAAACCCCTGATGTTGATTGTAGGAACAGTACCAGGAGCACCTCCGGGATATATAATATTTAGCCCGGGGCTAATACCCTGCAAACCCTGCATTACATTCGATATCGGGCGCGATTCGAGCTGTTTACCCGAAATTTGATCGATAGCGCCTGCAATGTTTATTTTTTTCTTAGCGCCAAACCCTACTACTACAACCTCGTTGAGATTACCATAGTCGGGAGTTAAGGTCACATTTACTTGTGTTTGCCTGTTAATACTAATTTCTTCCTGTTTATATCCTACAAAAGAAAAAACAAGAACTGCATTTGGGCTTACATTACTAAGGGAGTAATTACCCTGTAAGTTTGTTGCGGTGCGTTGATTTGTTCCCTTTACGTTAACATTAACCGAAGGAAGAGGCCCTTTGCTTTCCGCATCCAAAACCAAACCGCTTACGGTGATATTTTGAGCAAAACTTTTTGCTGCAAAGAACATGAAGAAGATCAATAGTAATTTTTTTTTCATAATTGAATTAAGATTTAGCGAGTTTAATTTCTGTATGTGGTACTATCTGAAGCGCGGCTAAGGTCTGGTTATCATATTACCAATAGGTTAGCGTTAAATTAATAAATTAATTGAACAACCAATCAATTTATAAAATTTCAAAATAAGATTTCTTTTGAGTAGTTTGGCTGTTTCGGATATTATTCAGATATTATTAATATGGGTAGAAAGAGCCTTAAAGAGGTAAGACAATTAGAAATTATAAAGACCTTTTATAAGGTTGCTAAAAAAGAGGGATATGAAAATACCTCTATAGCCAAAATAGCAAAGGTGATGGATATTAATCCGAGTCTTGTTAGTCATTATTTTGAAACAAAAGAGGATCTTACCTATGCCTTGATAGACCATATACTCGAAAGATATCTACTGATCTATACCATTAAAAATGAGGAAGCGGTTACGCTTGCAGATCTGCAAAAGACAATTGAAATGCTTTTTTCTAAAAAATGGAACTTGCTGTTTGATGATGGACTTTTTTATACTTTTTATGCTTTGGCCTTCAGGGAGAAAAAAATAAAAGCAAAATATAAGACCATACTGGATTCCCTTCGTCTGGCACTTGCCTCAATGATTGAGCGATGCAACGAAATGCAGTTAACAAACGTTCCGGCCCCTAAAGCAGCAGCTGATTTAATTTTTGTACTGGTAGATGGAGCTTATTTCTATCTTTCCCTGGAAAATGATAAAAAGGCTTATGCAGAAAGGCTTGAGTATTATAAAAACAAAGCCTATCAGATTTTGGGAATGGGTCATTCATTCCACTCTGACCGTACTTTGAGTTCTTAACTGACGGCCTAATGCATAAACTCCAATAAACATCCACAACAGGTTAGCCACTGCATTGGGCATATCATTACTATCAACAGCTGTGGCTACCAAACACAGTCCACCTGCAATATTTAATAATTGAAAACTGCGCGATTCTGCCTTTATCACTTTTGTACTTAATAGTAAATAGCCCACTGTGCATAAAATCACACCGAGCCAGCCAATACTTGTCAATATCATTTGTTTCATAATGTCAGGTTCATATTTTTTGTAACTGAGTTACCCATACATGTTTTGGCATGAAAGTAAACTATATTTCAGGAATAAAGGTGCATTTCCAACGGGGTGTCGGAAATTTTACATGTCGCCCCAATATTCAAATCCTCCTTACATGAATAATACGGAACTATCCCCTCTTCTTAATTTAAAAACAGCTCATCTGTAAAAACCCAAGCTGGCTTTCCCTTTGCAGGATGCCAGTCTGGCACCTTCTGAAGCGGTTTAATTGCCAGCTTGATGCAGGATATATTCCCGGTTGTTTTTATTTTACATTCCAGATTAATGGCAGCAACAGGATCTTTTTTCTGTGGGGTGGCTGTTTTCAGGCTTGTCAATAGTTTTAAATGGTGTTCATCGGCTCCGCCCCAAACTTCAATCTCAGCTGGTAAAAATATCTGGCTACCTATATTGCGTATGGTATTCAACGTGAGCGAATGCAATGCGATTGGTTTTTTGAAAAGCATCAGCATAACCATGTCTTTTTGCGAGCCCAGCCATTTCATATTGCCAAAGTTGGTACCACCAAGTTCTTTGTCAATGATGGTCTTAGCCCCATCGGCAGTATATTTTCCGTCGGCGGGTGCTAAAAAGCTAATGCTATCTGGCGTGTAAGTATTCTTGTAAAAATTAAATTGTACGGTATCGCTCCCCAGCCAGCCTGCTTTAAATGCCCGGGCACGCAAAACGGTGTTCTGTGTAAACAAGATACCTGGTTTATAAGCGGCTGATTTTATACTATCCGGAACGCTGCCATCCGTAGTATAACGCATATCTACCCCTTTGATAGGGTTGCTCAATTGCAACTGAAATGATTGCTGGAATATCTGGCTTGTGTTTTTGAGCTGTGGATTGGTCAGCTTTAAGGGTTTGCCGTCATCTTTGTAGCCACTCAGCAGTCTGATCTTTTTATGGGCTGCCTGTAGTTGTTGTATCTCACCTGGTTTTAATCCCGTATCCCAAATGGCCAGTTCCGTTAGGCTTTTGATCGCTATAATTTGCCCAATCAGGTTTGGGTTAAGTTTAGTTCCGGCCAATGATAAGGTTTTAAGATGTTTGAGCGATGCCAAATCTTTTAAACCACTACCGTTAATGTCAGAAAAGTTAAGATTAAGCTGACGCAGATTTTCAAAACGGCTAATCGTTTTCAGATCCCCGTCCTTTACCGGCATTTTATTGAGATCAAGTATAACGATCTGTTTTTTAATGGGCTCAAGCTCATCCAAAACTTTTACGGAATAAGTGCTTTTGTTATAAATATTAACGGCCAATGCCGGTGACGCGCTGGCCAGGGCATATATAACCCGGTAATTATTGTTGAGTTTTTTAATATCCTTATCATCAGCGGCCGAAAAATCATAAACCTCCTCAGTACTTTCTGCTGGTTTTAACCGTGTTGCCGCTAACATTCTCAGGGAGTCTGTCGCCGGCAGCTCGATCACTTTTTTCTTAAAATCAGGGTTATTCTTTATCCAAAGATACAGCAGCATCTTGTCCTGATCAGTTAATTGGGGTTTGCCGACTGGGGGCATGTGCTTTTTTTCATCCTCGGGCAGGTGTACACGCTGTAATAATAAGCTAATACCCGGTTGCCCGGCAATAAACAACTTACCTGTTTTGCCGCCTTTGAGTATGGCATTAGCAGTGGTTAACATCAAACCGCCTTTCATTTTATCAGCATTATGGCAACTCTGACATTTCGTTTCAAAAATGGGCGCAATCACGTCCCGGTACACCAGCGCCTGTTCTATGGGTACTTTGCGATTTTCTTTTTGGAGGATGGGGGCTAATATAAAATCTTCGCCGTGGGTAAGATCGGCTCCAAAATGACCAGCAAATATAAGGCAGATTACAATGACAATGGCCCCTGTTTTAGCTATGATTGCTGTATAGACAGATGTATTGCGCCACAAATAAATGCCATAACCTACAAATGCTACGCTTACGCCAAACCATTTATGCCATTGTAAGATACCTCCCTCGTACCCGGGTTCGCGGGAAAGGAATAAACCCATAATTACCGTGAGCGAAGATAAGAGCGCACCCAATACCAGCAAATAGGTAGTAAAACGCTGGTATAGTTTTTCGTTCGCAAACTCGGGTCTGAAACGGAAGAACTCCATCACCATTGCCAACAGGAGTATGACTATCGGAAAATGCAGTATAAGAGGGTGCAAGCGACCAACGGGTTGCAACCATTGAGGTATAGCCAGGCTATCACCAGCACATAATAAAACAACAATGAAAATATTTAGCGCAAATAATAATCCCTCGGCAAAACCTTTGTGGCTGGTCCTCATTCAAATAACCGGTATATAAGCAGTAAAGCTTTAGTTTAAACTCTTGTAAATTTATAAGGGTACACCTTACCCGATGCCCATTGGGCTACATAAAGGTTTTCATCGTTATCCACACATACATCATGCGGATTTAAAAATATCTTTTCGGCCTGCGCCATAGGCTGCAAAACGCCATCCTGATAAACCGGTTCGGTACCGCCTATATTGGATACTACTTTGTTGTTTTTATCCAATATGGTAGTAAATCCGGTATTTTCATGCCCCAGATCCGGCGACCGTAATACAGCGGCATATAAATAATCACCTTTAATTACGGGGCGGCATACACATGCGCCAGGCAGTTTGATCACTTCCAGCAATTTCCCATCCAAGCTAAAGCGTTTAAAGCAATTGCGGGTTCGGTCGGTTATCAATAAGGTGGGGGTACTTTGGCGCCTGTCTATCACAATGCCATGGGCATTATCCAAATGTTCGTCCCCCTCCCCTTTGCCTCCAAAAACTCCTTTCAACTTACCCTCTTTATCATAGTGTGTAATATACTGTGCACCATAACCATCAGCAATAAAAAAATCGCCGTTGGTATCAATCGCGGTTTCGGTAGGTACAAACTCTTCGGCTTTATGATAAACTCCTGTTTCCAGGGGCACGTCAATGGTCATTAATATACGACCATCCAATGTGGTTTTATACACCTGGTGTTTTACCGTATCGGTAATGAATAAAAACTCGCTGCCGTTTTCGTTCACTATGGTTAAACCATGAGCACCTGGAAAGCCATGCCCCCAGGTATCCAGTAGCTTGCCCGATTTATTATAGATGAGTACGTTATTTTTGGTTTCGTTGGTGAGTAATAATATCCGGCCCCGGGCATCCTGCACCATCTCGTGACAATCATTCACCGGGTTCTTTTGCGAATCGGCCTTGCTCCAATTTTTATCCATGCGATACCGCATATGACCATGACCATAAATAGGCCCGCTGTTTTGAGCCAGCAAATCTTTACTTATAAAAAAACCGGCCGATAAAGCGGTGGTATGTTTAATAAAATCTCTTCGTTCCATTTGTAATTGGTATTCCTTATGCAATTATTCCCTTGATCACATTACCGGCCACGTCTGTTAACCTGTAACGTCTGCCCAAACTTTTAAAGGTTAGCTTTTTATGATCGATGCCTAACTGGTTAAGGATGGTAGCATGAAAATCATGTACATGCACCGGGTCTTTTACAATGTTATAACCAAATTCGTCCGACTCACCATATACCAAACCTGGTTTGATACCGCCGCCAGCCATCCATATACTAAAACAACGGGGATGATGGTCGCGGCCATAATTGGCCTTTTCCAGTTTGCCCTGGCTGTAATTGGTGCGGCCGAACTCACCACCCCAGATCACCAGCGTTTCATCGAGCAAACCGCGCTGTTTCAGGTCAGTAACCAATGCTGCTGAAGCCTGGTCAACATCTTTGGCCTGGCCGGCCATTTCCTGCGGTAAGTTGGAATGCTGATCCCAGCCCTGGTGGTATAATTGTACAAAACGTACACCGTTTTCTGATAGCTTGCGCGCCAGCAGGCAGTTTGCCGCATAAGTACCGGGAATCAAACAATCGGGCCCATACATCTTCACAATATCGTCCGACTCTTTGGATACATCCATAATTTCCGGAACGGCGGTTTGCATACGGTAGGCCATTTCGTATTGCTGCACTTTAGCGTTTATTTCAGGATCGCCAAACGCCTTGTAATTGATATCATTGAGGGCCGCCAGGTTATCCAGCATCTTCCTGCGCTCGTGCCGGTTTAAGCCATCAGGATCATTTAAATAAAGTATAGGATTTTCGCCGCTGCTAAACTGTACACCCTGGTGAATAGAATCTAAAAATCCGTTGCTCCATAACTTGGAGTATACACCCTGACCATTCCCCTTACCTTTGGATAACAATACGGTAAAGGCAGGCAGATTTTTGTTTTCGCTGCCCAGGCCATAGCTTACCCATGAGCCCATACTGGGTCGGTTACCCTGCTGCGCACCGGTTTGAAAAAAGGTAAGTGCCGGATCGTGATTAATAGCATCCGTATTCATGGAGCGGATGATGCAAATATCGTCGGCTATTTTACCAATATGCGGGAACAAATCGCTTACATAGGCACCCGATTCACCATATTGTTTAAAATCATAAAAGGAACCCACCAACGGAAAAGAGGCTTGTTTGGCGGTCATTCCCGTAAGGATCTGATTACCGCGAACCGATGCAGGCAGCTCCTGCCCCATCATTTCCCTCAATTTTGGTTTATAATCAAAAGATTCCAGTTGTGAAGGCGCACCATCCTGGAAAAGATAGATCACCCTTTTGGCTTTAGGGGCAAAATTGGGTATGCCCGGAATAAAATCGGCCTCGCTTTCGGCCCCGGCACCGCTAAACAAATCAGGAATAAGCAAAGAGCCCAATGCCACGCTACCTATACCTAAACTAAGTCTGGACAGAAACCTGCGCCTGTTAATATTGAGTCTGCTCTCTAAAAAATCTTTTTCCATATCACTCAGGTTTTGGTTATGGCTTCTTCTAAATTATAAATGGTGTCAACCACCTTCATCATAGCGGCCAGCGTTATCTTATCGGCATTAACAGGAAGTGGATATTCACCAACACTTAGTAATTTTTCCGCGTCTGCTTTTTTCATGGTCTTTAACTCATCTGCATAATAAGCAGTTAATATAGTCAACTCTTTTTCTTGCGGGTGGCGGCACATGATCAGCCTGAATGCCTTGGTAACTTTGGCAGATGCTGAGCTGTTATCCTGTAATAACTTGGCTGCTAATACCCTCGATGCTTCCAATACGGTAGGATCATTCAACATGACCAATGCCTGGAGCGGTGTATTGGTACGCAATCGTTTTACTTCGCATTGATCGCGGTTACTGGCATCAAAAATACCTAGTGACGCTGGCGGTACCGTGCGTTTGATCAGCGTATACATTCCTCTCCTGTAGAGATTAGGGCCATGTACCTGTTTGTAATTAGCCAGTATGCCGCGGCCCGAGGTGGCATTTTCCCAAAGACCCGGTGGCTGATAAGGGTTAACACTTGGCCCCCCGATGGTACGCGTTAATAGCCCGCTACTGGCCAGTACCAAATCGCGGACAAACTCGGCAGGCAGGCGGTAACGAGGCCCGCGCGACAGGTAAGTATTTTCGGGATCCGTTTTTGTTTTTTCGGGTGTAAGTGCGGCTGATTGCCTGTAAGTTGCTGATAATACGATCTGTTTGACGAGCCGTTTGATGTCCCAGCCATGTTCCCTGAAATCGACAGACAGCCAGTCGAGCAGTTCGGGATGTGAGGGCAGATCGCCCTGCATTCCAAAATCACCTGAGCTTTTAACAATACCTTTACCAAAAAATTCCTGCCAGATCTGGTTAACAAATACCCGGGCAGCAAGTGGATTATTCTTATTAAACACCCACTCCGCAAGTCCAAGCCTATTTTTGGGATAGCTGCCGGTAAAAGGTAAAATGGATTTTGGAGTTCCCGGTTCAACTTCATCACCGTGCGCATCATAGTTGCCGCGTTTCAGGATGTAGGTTGGTCGCACTTTGTCACTATCGCCCATTACTGATACGATGAGTTTTGCCGTATCCTGCTTGTTTATAAAGTTCAATACCTTTTTTACATCTTCATTACTGATCTGCATCATCGGGCGTTTGGCATAGGTTTCAGGCCCTCCTACTGTCGACTGGATGCCCACCTCTTTCACATTATTGAAAAAGGAATATACCTGGTAATACTCTTTCTGCGAAAAAGGATCGTATTTATGATCATGGCAATGGGCACATTCGAGTGTGATCCCTAATAAAGCTTTACCAAAGGTATTGGTTCGGTCGGTTACATAACTTACCCGGTATTCTTCATCAATTACGCCGCCCTCTTCTGTTATTTTATGGTTACGGTTAAAACCGGTGGCGAGCAATTGTTCCTGCGTAGAATTGGGCATCAGATCTCCCGCCAACTGCCAGGTAATAAATTTATCGTAAGGCAAATTCTCATTAAAAGCGTGGATCACCCAATCGCGCCAGGGCCATTGGGTACGGTAATTATCGTCCTGGTAACCATGCGAGTCGGCATAGCGGGCTACGTCTAACCAATGCAGGGCCATTTTTTCGCCATACTGTGGACTTTGCATCAATTGATCGACCATCTTTTGGTAAGCATTTGCGCTTTTATCGGCCAAAAACGCATCCATCATGGGCAAACTGGGTGGCAAACCTGTGAGGTCAAGTGATAATCTTTTAAGCAAGCGCTCCTTGTCAGCTTCAGGATTGGGATCGATACCTTTTTGCTCCAGTTTTTGCAGTATAAAATTATCGATCTGATTTTTGGGCCAGGCTGTGTTTTTTACTTGTGGTACTGCAGGCAATTGAGGAGGCACAAAAGCCCAGTGCTTTTCATATTTGGCACCTTGCTTTATCCATTTTTTGATCAGATCAACTTCATAAGCTGACAATCTTTTCAAATTCGACGCAGGTGGCGGCATCAACTCGGTGGTGTCCTGTGTTGAAATACGCCTGTAAACTTCCGACAGATCTGGCTCGCCGGGTACAAGCGCATGAGCTTGGGGGTTATCTTTTAAAGCCTGATAGGCGCTTTCCGGCATATCAAGCCGAAGACCGGCTTCCCGTTTACTGGCATCAGGTCCATGGCATTTATAACATTTATCAGAAAGAATAGGTCTGATGTTAAAGTTATAGCTTATAACGTCCGGAACTTGCTCCTCAGCAGCCTGGTCCGATCTTGAATGATTACAAGCAGAAAACAGGCATAACATGCAGCCAGCACACCAGACCCCCAAAAAATACGCCTTCCAATTCATCATCAATTTGGTAGTAAGGGTGGTTTAAATAATAATTACTATCAGAGGTTTTCTCTTTAATCAGGTCAGATAAACTAAACAGGTTCATCTGCTCCAATTTTCAAACAGGTTTAAGGAAAACACATCATTATAGGTTTATAATTGGTTCTCTAATCAGCTATTTATTGACACTTATAAATAAAGGGCACTTGTATTTACACAATAAATATATGATTAAAATGGTTTTGTTTATATGTACAAACAAATTAAATATTGCTGCTAAAATTATTGCCCAACTATGGGTTTGACAATGGACAAACGTGCTATTTTAATGCATTATCCTACTATCATGACTATTAGAAGCAAATAAAGGAGACGGTTTTGATTTTGAAATTCAGTTAGCAACAATCAATTCTCATTTGATCCGGGGTTGAAACAGTAGCAGCAATTTTTTCGTCAATCCTCACGATGGAACAGAATGGCGCTAACAGGTGTATTAAATCGATCTTGTTGTTAAATTAATATCCTGCTAATAAGGATCAATAAAAACACACAATCCCTTAAATTAAAAGGTTGAGCTAAAACCCGTTTGAAAAACCTAACTTTCTATTTGAATATATTTTTATCAGAAAAGCATAATTCAACTAATATTTATATTAGAATTTTTAGATTAAATTTACTTAACTAATTATTTGCTTATGATCAACATTACTGTCAACGGCCAACATCACGATGTAGATGCTGACCCAAACATGCCGCTTTTATGGGTAATACGAGATATCATCGGCCTTACTGGCACAAAGTACGGGTGTGGTGCGGCGCAATGTGGTGCCTGTACTGTTCATTTGAATGGCGAAGCAGTACGTTCCTGCGTAACTAAAATAAACCGGGCAGCGGGGCAAAACATTGTCACTATTGAAGGGCTTTCTATAAATAACAACCATCCTTTACAACTGGCATGGAACGAAATGAACGTTCCGCAATGTGGTTATTGCCAGTCGGGCCAATTGATGTCCGCAGCGGTATTGCTTCGCGAAAATCTCAACCCTACCGACCAGGATATTGATGATGCCATGTCCGGTAACATTTGCCGCTGTGGTACTTACCAGCGCATACGCGCGGCGATTCATAAAGCTGCCGATATACAGCGGGAAGGAGCCAAAATATGAAAAAGATAATCGTGATTACGGGCATATTGTTTATAGCAAGTCTTGTCATGTTATCCTTTCGAGCCGAACCCGTAACCCCGGCTAATTACCCTGCCTTACCTAGGGACAGCGTAGGTTCTGTCAAAGCTTTTATGTCTGTTTATAAAGTACTGATGAGCTCCCGCTGTATGAATTGTCATCCTTCCGGAGAATCGCCTTTACAAGGTGATGACAACCATATCCATACCATGAATGTTAAACGGGGAGTCGACGGAAAGGGGCTTTATGCTGCGCGCTGCAGCAACTGTCATCAGGCAGAAAATACCGCCGGGCTACATATGCCACCTGGAAATCCAAAATGGGGTTTACCACCTGCTAACATGCGCATGGTATTCCAGGGGCGTACGCCGCGTCAATTGGCACTTCAACTACTTGATCCTAAACAAAACGGTGGAAGGACCAAAGCACAACTGATAGACCACATGGCAAAGGATGATCTGGTTGGCTGGGCTTGGCATCCGGGAGATGGCCGTACCCTGCCACCAATGAGCAGGCCGGCCTTCGCCGCACAGGTACGTTTATGGATCGCCAAAGGCGCATATGCTCCTTCAATCAAAACAAAATAGATTTAAAAGCAATAAAGTAGCCATTATGGAAACTAACGCAATATCAAGAAGAAATTTCCTCAGGGCATCCGGCCTTGCAGGAACCGCGCTTTGTTTAGGCTTTTATTTTCCTGCGAACGCAAAAAAGGAACAGTTAATGTCAGCTACGGACCAATCAGGTTTTGAATTTAATGCCTGGATCCGTATTGACACGGATGGAAAAGTTACCTTAACCGATCACCGCGCAGAAATGGGCCAGGGTTCTTATCAGTCTGTACCGCAAATTATCGCTGAAGAACTGGAAGTCAACATGAAAGATATCAACGTGATATTTGCACAGGGCAGTCCTACGAAATACGGAAGTCAGATCACCGGTGGAAGCTCCACCATCAGGGGATCTTATAAAAACCTGCTGAAATTAAGTGCCGCCGCACGCGAGATGCTGATCACAGCTGCGGCAAACCAATGGAACGCCTCTGCAAATGAATGCTATGCAGAGTCGGGTCATGTGATCCACAAACCTTCCGGGAAGAAACTCAATTATGGTGAATTGGTAACAGCAGCAGCAAAACTTCCGCCCCCCCAGGAGGTTAAACTCAAAAAAATATCAGACTATAAACTGATCCGCAAGCCGCTTCAACGGCTTGATACTCCTATGAAAACCAATGGGGAGGCCATCTTCGGTTTGGATAAAAGGTTACCGGGAATGCTTTATGCGGCAGTTGAACGCAACCCAAGGTTACGCGGCAAAGTAAAAAGCTTTGATGGTTCGGCAGCTTTAAAAGTTCCTGGTGTTAAGCAGGTATTTAAGGTGCAAATGATTGTTTTTAATACCACTCGTGATGGGGTGGTCGTTATAGCAGATTCGACCTGGGCAGCTATGCAGGGCAGAAAAGCCTTGCGCGTTGAATGGGATGATAGTGGGTTTGAGCATGTGAACACCAGCGATATCTATAAAGCCCACGAGGAACTACTTAAAACGAAAGAAGGACTTTCTTTTAAAAAGCAAGGCCAACCTGATCCAATCATAGAACAAGCCTCAAAAAAGATAGACGTGATCTACCAGACGCCTTATCAATCGCACGGCGCTATGGAACCGCTGAATTGCGTTGCCCATTATCAAAGCGACAAAATAGAAATATGGGGCCCCATACAAGCCCCCGATTGGGTGCAGGGTGATATTAGTGATAAATTCAAGATGCCAAAGGATAAAGTAATTGTTAATATGACCTTTTTAGGAGGTGGGTTCGGGCGCAAAGCTTTTCTGGATTATACTCACGAAGCGGTTGCCATCTCCAAACAAATTGGCGGACCGGTGCAGGTAGTTTGGACCAGGGAAGATGATTTAACACAGGGGCCTTATCGTGCCGGGATCTCTTACCGAGGAGAAGGATCGATTGAAAATGGCGAAATCAGCGCTTTGAAATTCAAAATGGCTGGTCAAAATATAGATCACTGGAATAATAACAAAAGAGATAAGGCAAATGGTAGCACTACAGAAGGATTTTTAAAACCTTATTTTGACAATATTAAGAATATCAGCTTTGCAGACGTTCCTTACGAAATGCCCCTGCCCAACATGTGGTGGCGGTCGGTTTATGCGTCTACCAATGGTTTTGCCTATGAAAGCTTCATCAATGAAATGGCTGTTTTAGCAGAACAGGATCAGCTCGACTTTCGAAGGAAATATTTAAAAGATGAGCGCTGCCAAGCTTTGATCGATAAAATGGAACAAGTTTCAGGCTGGAAATCCAGGAAAAAGAACGAAGGGTTTGGCGTAGCTATCACGGAGTGTTTCGAAACTATGGTAGGCCAGATTGTAAAAGTTTCCAGGCATACCGATGGAAAAGTTAAGATTGACCAGGTTTGGGCGGTGATGGACTGCGGCTGGTATGTGAACCCCGATATCATCAAAGCGCAAGTGGAAGGATCTATCGTAATGGGCCTTGGCGCAGCTGCTATTCATGAGATCACTTTCAAAAACGGATTAGTAGAACAAAAGAATTTCTACGACTACCTGATGCCACGGATGAGTGACATGCCACCTGTGGAAGTCCATATTATGGAAAACACAGCAGATGCCGGTGGTGTGGGGGAACCGGGCCTCCCTCCTTTCGCTCCGGCACTTACAGATGCCATTTATGATTTAACCGGCAAAAGGATTAGAAAACTCCCATTTAATTTAAATACTGTCTAAATCAATCTATTTACTTTGTGGTTACCTATTAAAATTAAAGCAATGGACAGGCTGATTTAAGTATGAAAGAAATCATCGATATCGTAGCAGCTTATGAAAAAGCTGTAAAAGAGGAAAAGAAGACTGCATTAGCCACGGTGGTACTTGTGGAGGGTTCTGCCTACCGCAGGGCTGGTGCACGGATGCTGATCACAGAAGATGGGCAATTGACCGGCGCTATCAGCGGTGGCTGCCTGGAGGGCGATGCTTTACGTAAAGCCAGGATGGTGATATTGCAGCAGGAGCCGCTGTTGGTTACTTACAATACGATGGATGATGACGATGCCAAACTTGGTGTTGGCCTGGGCTGCAATGGCATTATACATATTTTGATAGAGCCTATAAATGATACACAAACCAATCCGATAACGCTATTGAAGGCTGCAATAGCCTCAAGGAATTATTCTGTACTTGTAACTGTATTTTCTATCGAAAACCGGAAAGCGCCTCAGCCTGGATCCTGTTTATACCTTGCCGATGGCAAAACCCTCTGGAACTGGCTGGAAATTTTGCCTTACAAAAATGAATTACTAGAAGATGCAAAAAATGCACTGGACAATCAGCGTTCAGCTATTACTGCCTACCAGGGTTATACCGCATTTGTGGAATACGTAAAACCGTTAATCTCTCTGGTTATTGTCGGTGCTGGCAATGACGCTATCCCGTTAACTAGGCTCGCAGCCTTATTGGGCTGGAAGACTACTGTTGTTGACGGACGGCCAAATTATGCGACTGTTGAACGCTTTTCATCGGTCAAAAAGATAGTGGTCGCTAAACCTGAAGAAATTTTATATAGTTTGGAAATAAATGAATGGACGGCCTTTGTGCTGATGACACATAATTATAATTACGAAACCGCTTTTTTGAAAGAGCTTTTGCCCTTACATCCTTCTTATATCGGAATTTTAGGCCCAAAAAAGAAACTGGAACGTATGCTGGATGAGTTGGAGGCGAACGGCACCGCTATAACCGAAAAGAACCTGGAAACGATTCATGGACCAGTTGGCCTGGACATTGGGTCCGAAACCTCCGAAGAGATCGCGCTGTCGATCATCGCAGAAATAAAAGCGGTGTTTTCTGAAAGGAATGGAAGGTCGTTGAAATATAAAACAACTGTCATCCACAGTAATTAAATAATAGACCTTATTATTCTGGCAGCGGGCGAATCCTCCTCCATCTTTAGCAAATTGAAAAAAACTCTGTTTAAACCTTAAATTGGGCTATGAAAAAATCGGAAAAACTGAGCAAAATCATGTAATTGAAACAAACATTCTACATTGCATAGCAATTTCTATTTATACTTTAATACCGAAGCCGACATTGAAGCCAATGCCATCAGCGGGTAAAATGCCCGGACCGGGTAAAATAGTTATCCTGCGCGTAAAATACTTAGCATTCAGCACGTTATTAAGGTTGCCAAAAATGTGATACTTCTTTAAAAAGCTATAATCAAACGCCCAGTCAAAAACATGATAAGCAGGCACAATGCCACTTAAACCCGTTGGATTAAAAATGGCATTATTGGCATCAGTAAAATTTTTGCCAACATAACTAAATTGCAGGGTGGTAGTAATGTGCTTGTCTAAATAGGTTAAGCCTGCACGGTCTATCCATGTTGGTGTCCCTTCCAGCCAGTTGCCTACTAAGCTGATATTGGTTGCACCCGCGGTAATTGATCCGCTGGTATAACGCGCATGATCATAGGAGAATGAGTTGAACAGGCGGATATCACTGGCAGCAGACCGGTCAAATACCTGCCTTAAAGATACTTCTGTAAAAATCTCTGCACCTTTAGCCACACCGTTCCCTATGTTAGTGGTATAAATATAGGTTTGTTTTGCAGCATTCACTTCTGTAAGATTACCTATTCTTTTACCATAATAAACATAGTACAAGTCAAAATCATAATTAAATATAGTACCAATATTACCACGGTATCCCAGATCAGCACTGTAACCACGGCTATCCTTTAGATTAGGATCTACAATGGCCAAATCGTTACCAGGAATAATATTAGCGTAAGCGAATGGATGGTAAGCCTGGGAAATATTTCCGTAGACCTGGCTACTGTGAGTAACCTGGTATTGAAGCCCGGTGCCAAAAAGCGGGAAATTACGTTTGTTGCCATAAGATACATGATCAACCGCATTATCTATCACCCCGTTAAGACTAGTGTTAATGATCTCAAAACGGGCTCCTGGCGTTATCGTAAATTCAGGGGTAATTTGGAAGGTATTTTCTGCAAAGGCGGCATAATTATGGGTACTTAAATGCAAATCGATACCATAGGGCTTAACAACGGTAAGGTCGTAATCAGAGCCGGTAGTCCCGGTTGCTTTTTGCCTGCGCATGGTGCGTTCTGTAAAATAGCGCAACCCTGAGGTAAATGTACTATATAGGTTACCCAGTTTGTATTGGGTGAGCAGACGGGCTTCGGTGGTAAAACCATAATAGTAATCGCGATCAACCTGGCGGGGATTATAATTGTTTAATTTTTTATTCACCGTATCTGCTACGCCAGGGTTATTTAAAAATTGCACGCTGTTGCGTTGACCAATAATGCCATGCGAAGTCACTTCCAGTTTGGTGCGGGCGCTCAATTTGTAATTAAATAACAAAGCCGGGATATTGATTTCAGGATCAAAATAATTACGGGTGCGGGTGGATTGACGACCGTTGGCATTAAACTGCGCATCGTTTAAACCGCCTGCATCCTGTTCAAAAAAGTTAACTCTTGAGAATTGCAGAGCAATACTTCCTTTATCATTAAACTGGTACTTCAGGCTGCCATAAAACCACTGCCCGTTAAAACGTGAATTATTCCGCCAGCCATCACCTGATCGCTGTGCATAATAACCGTAATAATTCCATTTACCACTTTGGCCGCCAATGGAATTAAAGGAGTTGAAATAATGATTAGAGCCCGCAGTCTGTTCGCTTTCCGCGCCGAAAACCTTCGTACTATCACCCTCCTTGATCTTGTAATTTACCATCCCGCCAAACTGGCTGCCAAACTGCAACGCCGAAGCCCCTCGGACGATCTGGATCTGACTTACAGCATTAAACTGGGGGATGTAATGCGCTTCAGGGTAACCAAACAGGTCGGAATTGGTATTATAGCCATTTTGGCGAACATTGGTTTCATTGGAGCGGTGCGTATCCGTACCACGTGTTCCAATATTAACTTGAAAACCATTGCCGCTCATTTCCCAAACATTTACGCCTGGAATAGTGGCAAATATGGTACGAATGGTGCTGTTGGCCAGGTTGGCTCTACCTGCCGCCGGAGTAATTGAAAAAGTCTTTTTCCCTGCAAACAGATAGGTTCCATCAACATCTAGCAAGTGTTTAAATCTACTATCCCTTATCACTACGCTATCCAGTGTTGTTGTGTCCTTTACTGTAGATTTCGGTCGCGGCGAATTCGTTTGCGCATATAGGTTTATAATGCAAAAAAAACATCCCACTAGTGCGATAAAACTTTTTTGTAGATTTCTTTTCATTGGTAAGATTAAGGAGAAATGAATGATTTAAAGTATCATACGTTATACATTATCAAATATATCGATACAAACAATAAAATATTCGTATTTATTTTAACTATTTATATCATCTATAAAGATTGATATCATTTCGTCCTTGATTATCTATTAACACCACCTTGATTTGTTATTAATTTTTTCTGTTCGGTAAAATTATATCAATCTACAACTGGCACTCAATAGCCTACCTAATATTCTTCCATGCATCTAAATAACATAAAATAGCTTAATAATATTACAGTACTATATTTTTCAATTCATAGTATTATTAATGTCTTAAATATCAATTTACCATTGCTTAATATCGTTATATTTATATAAACATAACGATATTATATTAATTTTTAATTCATTTTATTCATATTAATTAAAAGTATTATATAAGCGTAATTGATATTTATATTTATATAACATAATTTAAACGTAAATATTTAAACCTGCCTAATCCTTAAAAACGATGAACAAACACCGTATGCTTTGGATCGTTGTATCCATTTTTATGATCGCTATTATAGCTCGCTGTTCAGCCCCGGATGGCCAACAAGGCGAACACACAGGAAGCACTGAAGAGAATAAAAACACATTTCCGGATTTCGGGGCCATGATCCCGATAAACCAGTTTATCAAGCAGTATCCAGGCCAAAAAGTTTTCAAACTAAGCCAGGACTATCCAAAAACCCTAGCCGGTGAGGATAAAATTCCCGATTTCTTTAAAATTCCGTTTGATGATAAAAGCAGATGGAAAGAATGGCTGATGGCAGCCCGTGATTATTGCTTTGATGGCATGATTGAAGCTAATTTCGTGGCACAGGATAATAAAAAGCATAATTGGTATCACATGCCATGGCTGCATTATGGCCCGCTTGCTTCCGAAGGTTTTAACGGCCTGGCCAAAGAAGCTCCTATTAACCCATACCAGCTCTCCCCCCAGCAAAAACACCCCGGACAAGTATATGCCCTTGGATTTTATAATGATTTTGCTGGTCATATACTGTATAAGATGTGGGATACTGCTAACGATCCTGATCCATTTGTTACTCAGGGACCTAAGGGAGGTTTTCCTGAGGGCACAGTTATATTTAAACTGCTATATACGGACCTGGATTCTACAGATGTACCTTATCTTAAAGATTCATACGAAAGAAACGCTTACATCACACCCACATTTGCCGATAGTGTTAACAGGGTTGTCAAAAAGGTACACCTGATACAAATGGATATTATGGTACGGGATAAAAGGGCCGAAAAGTATGGCACCGGGTGGATATTTGGTAACTTCTGTTATAACGGTAATCTGAATAATGGTAAAACCATGCGCGAAAGAGTGAAAAACCTCGTTCCGGTGGGTATACAGTTTGGAAATGATCCACAATATAAGACTAACTGGATAAATCCTTACCCGGTCATTAAAACCATGATTAACGATACGCTGAAAGAAACCTTCATCAACGCCTCGGCTGACCTTCCACCACAGCATCTTGGATGGGGAGGCAGGCTTGATGGACCGGTTGATTTGAATACAGCCTCTTGTATGTCATGTCACCAAACTGCCGAGTTTCCACAAGTAGCAGCCTTGGTACCTGATGAGGCCTTTATCGGTGATACACTGGCAAATGGAGCTATGGGCCATCTTACACAAACGAACGATCCGGCCTGGATAAAATACTATCAGAATTTCAGGTGTGGCACGGCTTATAATCCTAAACAAGCCTTGTCAAACGATTTCTCTTTACAAACATCACTGGCCTTAGGTTACTACTGGGATTGGAAAAATAAAAACATAGGCGGGTATTATGCCAATCAATTTTCTGGTGTTGAGCATGTCGTAAGACGCGGCGGGGTACCATTTAAAAGAGCCCGGATACTCAAAAAGGCAGGTCCGAGACAGAAAGCAAATGTACTGCCTGAAAACCAGGGCAATTTTTAAGTAACCGTACTCCGTAGTTAATTAAAGCTGATATCACCATGAGTAATTCCATATCCTTCTTTTTGAACGGCCGGCAAGTTGTTGTACAGGACCCGGCCGTCGATACCTTATTAATAGATTACCTGCGGTCGCCCGAGGTTAATCTCGCCGGACCCAAAAAACCATGTGGGCAGGGTGGTTGCGGTGGTTGTACCGTGATCCTCTCAGATTGGGATGAGAAAGAAAAAAAAGAAAATCACCGAGCCATCAATTCATGTCTTCGACCGCTGATCGCGGTTGACGGCATGGTTGTTACAACCGTTGAAGGCACGGGCGGTGCACGACGGCCTAACCCCGAATTTCTTACGCAAACCCAGGTATCCAGCCGTGCGGCTCGCCCTGCAGACCTCCCCTTACCAACCGAGGTACTACAGGCATATGACGAGGCGCAAGCCAAAAGAGCTGAAGTAGCCATGGCCGTTGAAAAGGCAGAAAACACGGTTGCATCACCAAGCCTCTTGCTGCAAACAGCTACTTCACAACACCCATCAGAACTCACCCACATGGGTATGAATCCTGTGGCGCATCGTCTGGCTATGAACAACGGCACACAATGTGGTTATTGTACCGTTGGCTTTGTCATGAACATGTCTGAGTTCATTTTCAATAACCCAAAGGCTACAAAAAAAGAGATCGAAGCTATCTTTGACGGAAATATCTGCCGTTGTACTGGTTACCGGCCTATACTTACCGGGATGAAAACCTTTGCGTCAGACTGGACAGAACAGGACGAAATAGATCGTATGAAATGCCTGGGCGATGAGGCAGTACTACAACAGCTAGCGGCACCATTCATCGTTATTCCCTTTCCGCTGGAAGCTAAACAACCTGCACCGGCTGTATCGGTGTCAAATGATAAAAGACGATGGCTGAGTCCTGTTTCGCTTGGCGAACTAATTAACTACTGGAAAACTTACAAGCAGGACAAACCTCATATCGTAAATGCCAATACATCTTATGGTATATACAAGCAAGAATTCCTGGATGCAAAGAGCCTGATCGATATCAGTCATGTGCAGGAATTAAATTTCTCCCCGGTTATTGATGCCAAGGGCATAAAAGTAAGTGCGGGTACAACTTATAGCCATTTGATTGATACCCTGGAGCGGGCTTTAAAGAAATATCCGGTTAATATACCTGAAGGCAGGGATCGGGAGACTATGCCATGGGGAGCTGTACTTTTTATGGCACAACGTACAGCCGGAAGGATTGTAAGAAATGCTGCAACCGTGGGTGGCAACGCCATGCTGGTTTTTAAACATATTGCTGCAGGTACAGGTGAGCCATTTCCATCAGATTTAATGACCGCGCTTTTGGGATGTTACGCCCAAATTGAATACATTGATCCCGATAATTTTTACGGGCAAACTACCACTGCATATATTGATGACCTGTCAGTCATCATTAAAAATCATCCTGACCTGGCAACAAGGATGATCCTGATATCTGTTTATATACCTTTTGGAGATACTAATGATGTTCAGCTGGCGCAAAAGGTTGCGCTGCGAGATGTAAATGCCCATAGCATCGTTAACTCAAGCTGCACTATCAGGTTAGGAACCGATCTTAAAGTAACCCACGCCGCAATCGTATTTGGAGGCCTGGCCCCATTTCCATGGAGGGCCGTGAGCACAGAGGTTATGCTGCAAAACACGGTATTATCGATGGAAAAGATACCTTTCCTCGTCGAAACTCTTAACCGCGAGGTTGGTGTGATATTATCACAATGGGCACCCAGGATGAAAGACCTTCCTAATGAAGGCTTTACCCAAGCCTATAAACAGCAGTTAACCGCATCGTTCCTTTACAAAGCAATTGTGAAAGCCTTACTTGAAAAAGGAGGCTCCGTGCCGCCGCACCTAAGATCGAGCGGTGACATTACCTGGGGTAGGTGGCCTGTTAGTAATGGTCTGCAGTTTTATGAACCGCAGGGATTCAGGGCACCGGTAGCGCAGCCTTACGTTAAATTTACGGCGATGGAACAGGCCTCTGGTCAGTTACATTATACGCATGAACTGCCAGTCCCTCCCAATACAGTAAACGGGGCGCTGGTACAAAGCAGGCGTGCACTGGCTGATTACCATTTCATTATTCCCGGGAAAAAGGGACGTGCAAATACGGCCGATTTGCGTAACCATCTTTCGCAAACATTTTCCAACTTCATTGACCTGGTGACCAGTGAAGCCTTCAAAAATGGTGCTACCAATATGCAGGGCATGGGATCTGATCAGCCTGTGTTTGCTATTGATCAGGTTAATTATGTTGGTCAGACCATTGCACTGGTAGGAGCAAAAACCGAGCTTGATGCAGGCGTAATCGCTGAGTATGTTGCCGACAATTGCGTTGGCTACACAGCAGTTCAAATAGATCCTGATCCTAAAAGCTGGAAGAACAAACCTGTTTTAAGTATCGATGACGCTCTGGCTCATGGTAATGTCTATCCCGATTGGCCTACTACAGCCAGCTTTAATTCGCATATATGGCGTATTACCAGGCCCGGCACGCAGTTGACCTGGATTAATGAAAAAGATGCACTTGATAAAAAGATAATTAACCGAACCGGGACGGTAGATGGGAATATTTGCCAGATTGTTGAAGGAACACAGCTTACAGGTGGCCAGGTACACTTTTACATGGAAACTCAGGCTGCCATAGCCGAACCTACAGACGGTGGCAAAATGGTGCTCAAATCGTCTACTCAAAGCCCCATGACTATTCACGGCACCATTGCATCAGCACTGGGAGCACAATATAATAGCATTGACATACAAGTACCACCGGTTGGCGGCGGCTTTGGTGGTAAAACAGAGCAAACTCGTTTTGTGGCCGCGGCAACCGCTGTTGCTGCAAAAGCCCTGAAAAAAACTGTCAGGCTGGCGCTTACCCGTGAACAGGATACCGGTATGATTGGTAAACGTCACGCCTATTATGCCCAATACCAGGTGGCCATAGACAAGGGCGAAACAACACCGGCAAACAAGGGTGTGATCAGGGGCTTCCTGAACCGGATGTGGGGCGATGGCGGCGCATTTTATGATTGTTCATTCATTGTTTCCAACTGTATTATTACGCGGTCAGATAATGCCTATCGCATTGCCAATTTCCAGACGCAGATTGATGTTTGCCGTACCAACACCGCTCCTTCAACCGCGTTCAGGGCTTTTGGTGATGTGCAGGGTAAAGTGATGATGGAAAATGCTATTGATGACGCGGCATTCTCCATTAACATGACTGCCGAAGAAGTACGAAGGATAAATTTGTATGACCGTGGCGATGTCACACCATTTGGCCAGGCACTTTCTTATTGTTATATGAAGGATGTTTGGAAATATCTGAAACAGGTTTGTAATTACGATATAAAAGTTGCGGATGTTGAAGAATTTAATCAAAAAAATAAATGGCGTAAGCAAGGGATAGCTATTATGCCGGTGAAATATGGCTCGGGTTATAACCTAACTATGCTTGAACAGGCAGGCGCTATGATCTCGGTATACCAGGGGGATGGAAGTATTATTATTCATCAGGGTGGTGTAGAAATGGGGCAGGGTTTGCTGACGCAGGTGCGCCAGGTAGCCTCCTATATTTTGAATGTACCCATGACGCTCATCGAGATTGAAAGCCCTAAAACCAGTATCGTTACCAATCCAACCAGTACCGGGGCTTCAACCGGAACAACCTACAGCGCGGAAGCGGTTAAGCGTGTATGCGAACAGTTGAGAAGCCGTATAACAGAGTTTGGATACGAAATGCTAAAAATCAAGGGCGACGACTGGTGTGGAAATCAGGGGATTGACTTTTGGAATTATGGAGCAGCTGGCTGGCAGGCGAAGCCTAAGAGAGGCGGACGACACCCCATTATCTGGCAAAACCTGGTAGCAATGGCTTATCAAAACAGGGTTAGCTTAACCTGTAGTTTAAATATCCCCATCCATGGCGGCGAGGTGCCTTTCCCCAATATTACCTATAAAACATATGACCAGCAACCCATAATACCAGGCTACGAGAGTAGTAAGACTGGTGTGCCCGGCGAATTTGATTCTTTCAGCGGGTTTACTTATTCTGCGGCTTGCTCTGTAGTTGAGGTTGATATACTAACTGGTGAAACCAAAATATTGAGTTCTGATATCGTATATGATGCCGGCTGGAGCATGAATCAGGCTATTGACATTGGCCAGGTAGAAGGGGCTTTCGTGCAGGGCATTGGTTATGTACTTTCTGAAAAATTGGTATTTGAGCCGGATGGCCCCGATGCAGGGCGATTAAATACGTTAAACACTTGGACCTACAAACCACCGGCAACTACCAGCATCCCCCTCGAACTGAACGTCCATCTTTTCCCAAGAAACTCGGTGAATGTTCCGGAAAGCCCTACGGATATCATGTCTGCCAAGGAAATTGGGGAACCTCCATTGGTATTAGCAGCATCTGTATTTTTCGCTGTTAAGGCTGCTATCCGGGCTTCGAGGTTAGAGCGGGGCTTAAGTGGTTTGTTCAGGTTTGATGCGCCTGCAACTGTGCAGGAGGTAAGCCGAGCTTGCGAGATAGATAATAATTACGCTTAATTATTTATTAATTCATTGCTGTTTAAATAGCAGCAGTACATTGTTTTAATAGTGGCACCAACTGGCAAAACGAAACCTGACGGAGTTCGAACCCTAAAAACAGCCTCTATTATCCGCAATCACACTTTTTGTATAAAACCACTGTTTATTATCAAAACATCGAACCGTTTCCCCGAACTTCTAATTACCTATTAATCAATATTATGAAACAAAAAAGGCTGTCTTTTCAGACAGCCTTTGAAACTTGGGGCAAATAACTGTGCAAAATCCGCACCGTTTTGTAGAAGAATTGATCAAAATAGGCCGTTTTTCAAAAATTATTATGCCCTAACAATAAATTTTAATTATCAAATATATCTGCAACTAAATCAGAAATTGAGGTGCAATTGAACAATTTTTCTAGGCTTTTGTCTAAATTGTCGGCACTGGTAAATGCAACTATTTTCTCTTAACTTGAAGAGTTCATGTTCTTAAGAAGCTATTTAAGGAATTCGATTCCATTACGTGATAGAAGTCAGTATATCCCTCAAATCACTATTAAATTTATACCCTGATAATCAGAATTAGTAAAAATACACTATCCGCTAAATTAAAATGTAGAGTATTCTTAAAAGAAGAGAATATTCCTGATTATGCAGTTTATTTGGATACTACTAATATCAACCATTGCATTACCCCCAGATCACAATCAAATTTGATTATCGGGTTCATATTCTTCTTATCCTGATCAACGGTAAAACTTATCCATTTCCAGCTACCATTCCGTTCGAGCATCTTTATATTCTTAAAACTGTGCGCATCTTTCCAGTGCAACTTGAACTCTGTCAGTACATCAGAGCCCTGATTACAGAAGCTATACATGCATGTGCTGTGTATTCCACAAAGAAACGCTGCACTTCGGCGATAGTGGCTGCATTATTATTGAGCGTTTCATTTTCTTTTATCTTCGGGGTATTATTGATATGTTCATCAATATTGGCAATCCCATCTTTAAAGATCATGTCTTTCCAGGCAGCTGTAGGTAAGCTATCTTTTAATACCTCGCCACGACCATAGTAGTACGTAGCCAACTGGCATGATTTCTCTTCCAGTGTCATCTGACCAAGCAAATCCTGAACCCGTTTTTCGATAGGTTGTTGTGGATCTTCGTACACATCTTTTTTTCCATTTTTGTTGAAATCAATCCATCCCTTATGGTAAATTTTCTTTTGGGGGATAAATCTTTTTCGACTGAGCATTAAGCATCAATGCCAACATCAGCAATACACAGGTTGTCAATAATTTTACTCTCATTTTCAAATATTACTATGGGTTCTTTGCCGGTTGGTCGCTTAATTCCAATTTCAGTTCACCACCATTAGCCAACTGACTATGATAAAACCAAAGTTTTTTCATTCGTTCACCATTTAATGTAGCCGATTTGATATAACAATCATTTTTATCTTTCCTGGACGACATGATCGTAAAAGTTCCACCTTTGTAATAATCCTGGTTCAAATGTATCTTCACTGTATCAAATACGGGAGCTGTTAGCTGCCAAGTTGGTTTTAAGGCAGCTCCACCCTGAAAATCGAACAAGCCAATCGCCATCATTACACTGTAAGCTCCCATCATACCCTGGTCTTCGTCGCCATGATAACCATCCTCAGGAGTAATATTCGTAAACAACGCAGATTTAATAGTGCGTACCCATTTCTGGGTTAAATCTGGACGTCCGGCAAAGTTGAACATATAAGGAATACCCAGTGCAGGTTCATTTTCAAAATCACCATAAGCTGTTCCGTGCTGGCCATGAGGAACCATAAACCGCTGCCCCTCCCCTTTTATCATTTGGGAATCTAACCTGGCCACATATTTCTTTTCTCCTCCGAAAAGTTCAATCAAACCTTTGGGGTCCTGAGGGACATAGTGTGAATAATTCTGGCTGTTTGATTCGCAAAACCCAAGGGTATTAAACTCCTTATTGTGCGACACCGGTACGAAATCTTTTATCCACATTCCATCAAGATTTCTCGGATGCATGTATCCAGTAGCCGGATTCCATATGTTTTTATAGTTTTGACCACGTTTAGCAAATAATTCTGCATCTGTCTTCTTGCCCAATGCTTTCGCAAACTCCGACAGACACCAGTCCTGATAGGCGTATTCCAGTGTCATCGCGGCACCATCCTTGTGCATGCCCTCCCCCTCGATACCTTCTGGTACATAACCTCTTTTAACATAATAATCTATCCCTCCACCCCGTGGATTTTTCATATCGTGCTCATAACCGGCATGCGAGCGAATACCGCCCGGAAAAGCATTTTTACGAAGTCCCTGATAAGCCAGTTCTGCATCCCAGTTCCGGATTCCGAACTGGTAAGCCGATCCCATAAAAGGGGAAGCCACATCTCCGATCATTACAAAAGTGTAATTGCCTCCTGAAGGTCCACGCGGTATCAAGCCTCCGTTGCGGTACAGATCAAGCATAGTATTGCAAAAACCGTCCACCACTTCTGGATAAGCCAATCCCCACAGCAGCGACAGATTCCAGTGGGCTCCCCAAAATGCATCGAAATTGTAATGCGGAAAAGGTTTGCCATGATTATCTTTCAAAGTATATTTTGTCCGGGTTGATGCCCCAGTGTTATCGGAATAAGCTCCATCAACATCACTGATGATACGGCGTCCCTGTAATGCATGCCACAGATCTGTGTAAAAACGTTTCTTCATGTCCTGATTTTCATTGCTCACTTCGATCCGACTCAACCAGGCATTCCAGTCATCTTGCGATTCGTGTACCACACGGTCAAAATCCCAGTGAGGTAATTCGGCAACCATACTAGCACGAGATGCCTGAATACTGGTATATGAAAGTGCTACTTTCATCAAAATTGGCTGTGTGGTTTTCTCGAACCTCACCCAGGCTCCTATATCTTTGCCTGAAATGGTATCGGCACTTTCACTTACAATCTGCCCTTTCCTCCATTTACCTAAAAATTTTATCGATTGGGAAAATTGGGCTGTAAAATACACTGTAAACGGTTTCGGGCGACGGTACGTAGGCGCCATAGTCACGGAGCCTTCCAGTTCCGTTTCTGAAACTTTTCGCAGATTTGCCGATTGTATTTTATCCATTAGGGTAGCGCACAAATCAAAATATATCCCAGGTACTGAATCTTTGCTGAAAGTATAGCGATGCATTCCCACACGGGTTGTAGAAGTCAACTCGGCTTTCACATTATATGTTTTTAAGTCTACACTATAATAACCTGCCTGAACCGTTTCGTGGTTGTGAGAGAATACAGACTCATATGCGTTTGTCCCTAAATGGCCTTTGGGCGTTCCGGTAAATGGCATTACTGCCAGTCCATACAATTGCCAGCAATGAATATGACTAAAACATTTGATTGTTGTATCTCCATAGAGATATCCGTTATTCCAGTCACCACCTAAACGAGTATCCGGGCTGAGATTTACCATACCAAAAGGTCTGGTCGCGGTATTAAAGAAAAACCAACGGCTGGTTTGGGTACCGGCCAGAGGACAAACATAATCTACCGGTCTGAGTGCTTGTTGAGCTGTAGCATTAAGTGAAATTAAAGTAATCGCAAATACAATTAAACTACGTATCATAAAATTCTTATTTATTATTTGTTAAATCACTTTCAGCCATCTCCCTATTTATTCTCAGCAATTGTTTTAACTACAAGCCTTGTACTTTTTAATTTTTCTGTCTCTGCGGCCATAGTCAGCGCGTCGGACTAACTAAAATCCCCTTAACGACAACACACATTCCCGCAATGTTTGACCATTATCTGCCCCTTTTTCTGTAACCTTTACCCAGGGCAAAACCTAATATTAAAAGCATCAATAACAAGCCGATTAAACAAAATCGTTTTTTTGTAGAATTTATTTATGCCGACAATTTAATTAAAGTTTAATTGGGCTTTACTCGCCAATCAAACATTTAATGATTTAAATATCGGATTGCTCCACGCTTTTTTGCATCATAACTATTGGTTTTATAAAAATTGGTTTCTAAAGATATATATGCCAGGAACTACGAACCAAGCAGAGATGCCCCCAATTTTAACACAAACGTTTGTTTGACGGATATTAAAACACGGCAACAAATAATGATCTATTTAATAGATGGATTAGTGAATAATTAAAGAAAGCGATTAACTTTTTAAAATATCGGCCTTTAACGAGTCCCCAAAACGGCTTTTATATTCAATAGGTTTTTTGTCAAAATATTTTTGATTCCTTAATTTGCAGATTACCTGAAGATATAGCCACTTTAATTCAAATAAGAATAATTCTTATTTAACGTTTGTGGAATTGTATAGCATTATCATAAACAAATCATTACACAAACGTTTGTTGGATTTAATACCTCAAAAAGACTTAAAAAAGCGCTTTTGAGGTATCAACTGGCAAAATGCAACCTAACGGCGGTCGGATCCCAAAAAACAACCCCTATTATCCGGAATCACATTTTTTATATAAAACCACCGTTTCATGATCAAAACATCGAACCGCTCCCCTAACATTCTAATTACTTATTAATCAATATCATGAAACAAGAAAAGGCTATCTTTTCAGACAGCCTTTAAAAATCCGGATAAATGATGGGGCTCGAACCCACGACCCTCGGTACCACAAACCCACGGTATATTTTTTTTAAGTCTCTATCTTACAGCAACTTGACCACCAACTAAATCATATTATAAAACAAACAGACTTAAATATCCTATTGTATCTACCTCTATGATATAATCGATTAATCAAAAATAGCAAATTCATTTTTCTTCAAACATGACTTAAGAAAAAAATAGAGTAAATTCTTTTAGCAAAATGTAGACTTTAGCAGCCGCGATCTGGCTAGAATCGATTCTCTTCGTGGAAGATTTGGAATTATTGCTTAAATTTAACTAGTTTGGCCCTGTCTAAGGCTCTTTCTGTTTGTCATTTCAGGCGAATGTAAAATGGGAGACCAGCATTTCATAATTGTAGTTCGGTCATTTCAAATTCCAATAGAGTACGTAACGCTGTTTATCAATCTGGTAATAAGGAATCAAAGTAATGGGCCTGGCCGCCACGTCTTTCGTTTCGAATGTAAGCTGCTTCCCCGCCAATGGTGTTAGCCACTCAGTCAATTTTCGTTTTTTTACAGTTACCGAACTGATAACATCTTCAGGGATATTATATTTTACAAATTCCAGCTGGTCCCTGGCAAAAGGAGCAGGCGGGTTTATTCCGCCGGTACCCATATCTCCAGCCAGCAACAATGGGCCGTAAGTGATTGCGGCCACCTTTGCATTATCGTTTGCTGGAATCAGTCGCAATGACATAGGATAACTAACAGCCACTTCATCACCGGTTTTCCATACCCTTTTTAACTCAATATAACTGCCCGGTTTTTCTGATATTTTAACCACTTTACCATTTATTGTAATCTTTGCACCAGACGTTGCCCAATGCGGATATCGGATATATAACGAAAACGGGATACGCGACGGCGCTTCCTTTACGGTAAGGTTAGTTACACTTTCTTCGGGATAGCGGGTTTGTTGAACAATTTTAAAGCCTTTCTCGCCCCAGTTCAATTCCGATGGAATAAACAGGTTAACATAAATGCCATTATCCGTATGGTAATAAATACTTTCAGCATATTTAGCATGATTTTCAAAACCGGTGCCAACGCAACACCAAAAGGAGTTGTCGTGTGAACTATAGGTCTTGAACAAACCAGGCTTTAATGATTGTAAATATGTTACCATACCAGTCTCCACTTCTTGTGATGGCAATATATGGTTATATAAAGCACGCTCGTAATAATCTGCATACTTTACGTCTGCTGTCCAGGTAAACAAGTGACGAGTCAGTTTTAGCATATTGTAGGTGTTGCAGGTTTCGGTGGTGGTGGCTGTAATATGTTTCGAGATTTGATTGGGCGTAAAGAAAAATTCCTGATCGCTGTTACCGCCGGTTGCAAACGTATGGTGATCGATAACCGTCTGCCAAAAAAATTCAGCAATCGTTTTTAGCGTGTCATCGTGTGTAAGTTCATATCCGCGCGCCGCACCTATTATTTTAGGGATTTGGGTATTAGCGTGAAACCCCGCGAGTTTATCTTCCTTATTTGCCAAAGGGTCCAGAATAGCGTGATGATAAAAAAGTTCTGCTAATCTTTTGTCGTTCTTGTTTCCTGTTATGGCATATAAATTATAGGCAACTTCACTCATTCCGCCAAACTCAGTTTTTTCCATTGTGGCCAATTGTTGAGGCGTTAAAGGCTCAAGTTTATGAAAAGCCCATCCACTCATCTTTTCTGCAATATCCAAAGCCTGCTTGTTGCCTGTATACAGATACATATCGGTCAGCCCTGCCATCACTTTGTGGACCGTATACCAAGGTGCCCACACCCACTCACCCTTAATTGCCCGGTTGATAAATTGTTTTGGGAAAGCACTTAGGTAACCACCTTCATCCAAAACCTGCTGGCATTCGGCAAGTGCTGTCACCAACGAATCGGCTTTTTGTTTGTAAACTATCTCTCCTGTTGAAGCATACATCAACGCAAGCCCCGAAAGTATATGACCCATAGTATGTCCACGTAACTCACAATTTGGTGATTCCCATCCACCCAGGGGTTTGGCATTGGATGCGATACCGGCATTTAACCGCCAGGTATGTAACAAGCTTGCGTTACTAATGCTCAACATCCATTTGGCATCGCGTTCCATGTTTTGTTTGAAACGACTGTCTAATAACCTTACATCCTGTAAATTAAAGCTTTGTGCCTTTGCGGTGATTTCAGACCGGTTGGTCATTTCTATTTGATACTGGCCGATATATTGTGAAAAAGCCGGCTTGCAAATAAGCATAACGGCAATAAAATGGCCGGCGATTACGATAGTTTTAAGTATTGTTTTTTTTTTCATATTACAAATTTAGTAACAGGTATTATACCGATAATAAATACACCAGATGGCCAATTTAAATGTAACCCATCGGCGACATTTTTCAATCGCCTCAACATCACTTTTGCGTAATTCCCTTCCATTCATCTGTTCTGAAGGGCATGGCCGGCAGCCCTTCTTTGTTAACAAGGTTACAAACGGGGTTGTCGGCCCACGCGTAACGTACGGCTACGGGTATATTTACCTTATCCGAACTAACTATCACCTTATCTCCTTCGATCATGGCCGATGCCCAATAGAATTTTTTATCATCTCCGGCAATCGCAAATCCCTTTAGTGAAGCTGCATCGCGGGTTGCAAGTCCCGAACCGGTCTCGGTGAAACTTATGACTATATCTTTCCCTTTGATAACGAAGTTTTTATACATAGGCCCCGAGGCGATAACATCTTTCCCATATACTTTTTTTTCCGCTATCAGCGCCAGCCTGCGTCCTACCTCCTGTTTATTTGTCGGATGAATACTGCCTGCATCGCCGATATCTATTATGCAAGCCATACCGGTATTGGGTTGTGACAGTGTTAGTGTTTGCGCTTCTCTGAGTTCAGCCCATTCACTTTCAGCAGGAAGCGGATCTTCTTTTTTGAAGTTAGCCAACTGAACGTATAAAAAAGGAAGGTTACCCTGATGCCAGCGTTGTCGCCAATCGTTGATCAGCATAGGGAATAATTCCCTATAACGGTAAGCCTCCGTATCATTTGCCTCGCCCTGGTACCAGATAAATCCTTTGACCCCAAAAGGAATTAACGGATTAATCATGGCGTTAAACAGCACCGCAGGGTAATTTTGATAATTGTGGATTTTAGGAAGGGCTGATTCAACATCTATTTTATACAACCATTTCCCTGCTAAAGAGATCTTAGAATAACCATCTGTAATATAAATATTTTCGGCCGGGGGGTTCAATCCGCCGCCGCCCCACAGCATAGCCATTCTTATAGCAATGGTATTTTCCCCGTTTTTAACCAGGTCGGCAGGAATGGTATAGGATTGCTTTGAATTGCTGTTCCAAACCGTTTTGCATATTTCGGTACCGTTAAAATAAAGTGAGTAATTCATTTCAGGGTGACCAATATTCAGCACCAAGTTTTTTCCTGCAAAAGATGGGGGTAACACAATTTTTTTGCGTAACCACATCATCCCTTCATATTTTCCAATTCCAAAATCTTTAATCAGGCGGGGCATCTCAACTGCAGCCCAAGCAGAATCATCGTACTCCGGTAAGGGAACAGTTTTATCAGTATTATTCTGTGGATGATAAACGATGTCCCAAAAACGTATCATATCCAGGCTATCTTTTACAACATTGTTTTGAGTCAGCGTATCACCAGCAAGTATTTTTGCCCTGGTAGCAGCCGATGTAAGCTGCATTTCCCGGCTTGTCCATGCCTGTACCGGCGTTCCACCCCAGGTACTTTGAATGATACCGATCGGAACGTTTTGTTCTTTATGTATTTTACGGGCAAAATAATAGGCTACGGCAGAGAACTGCTTTACATTATTTGTGTCGCATAGTTTCCACTTACCAGCTAAAAAATCAGATTGAGGAGCAAACTTAATATCATGTTCTACCAAAAGAAAGCGAATTTGCGAAAAATCGGCTTTGGCGATTTCGTTTGGAGCATCCCGCGCCTGCTGTACCTGCCATTCCATATTGGATTGGCCCGATGCCAGCCAAACATCTCCGATAAGGAGCCCTTTTAGTTTGATCGTGGATTCCGGCTTTCCTGATTCAGAAATTTTGAGATCATAAGGGCCACCTGCCTTAAACTTCGAAAAATGCAACATCCATTTGCCGTCTTTATCAGTTTTTGCTTTTGCACCTACTTTACCAAGCGTTGCAACAATCAAGGAACCTGGAGTTGCGTTACCCCAAACAGGAATTTTTATGTCTCTTTGCAAAACCATATTATCGCCAAACACTTTTGGCAAAGTTACCTGGGCATAACCGGATGTTTGAAAAAAGTGGAACAGTGTAAAAAACGCTAATAATATCCGTTTGTTTATTTTCATTGTTTTATTCGAATAGCTTGAACTCTGATATTGTTGTTCGTTAATTTAATAGGCTTTATTTTTCCCGGGGAAATGGAACCTGTTATTGTTATATGAAAAAAGTCAAAGTCAGCCGCCCCCTATATTTTTTGTAGCATAATTAAACAAAGCAAAACGATAGCCCATTACGCTCATACAACCCTATATCATAATGCCAGCACCCAATGCAGGAGCATGTATTACCGCTAAGATAATTTTAATTAAGCAACGATAGTTTTAACAAAGCGGCCCCATGGGTATTGATTGTTTTTTTATATCCTTTTTTAAAGGTACCTACACCTACTTTTTCCCAAAGGTCCCGAACGGCTACCCTTCCTTCCAGGCCAAGTTGGGCAAAGTTTACATCCACATCCTGCGGCTGTGCCGCCAGATTGAATAAAGCGACATAAATATCCTTGCTATCGGGCACGTGCGAATACCAAACCATTGCATCAGTGGTTTGGTATAACTGGCGCGGTTCGGTCCCATGTTGGTTAACGGCTATCACCTCATCGTTTGTAAATAGTTTCAATTCCTGTTCCCTGTTTTCGGGCAGGTTGCCGCCTAAAATTAACGGGGAGCGGAAGATGGTCCAAAATGTCATATGCGAATACTCCTCGTCTTTTGTAAAACGGCTATAACGCTCGTCACCTACAGGACCCCGTTTTGACAACTTGCCTATTTGTATCATATCACAATCGGGCCAATGGCCGGGCCCGCCAACGCTTTCCCATTGTTTGCCATAATTAAACATTTGCAATACGGCGTTCCACTCGTCCCAAAAGTCATCGGCCACCCGCCACATATTAGCATTTTGTTTTACGTTATCAGCTTTATCAACAGGCGTAGCCCCCGGTGATGTACTGAACACGATGGCCCTTCCGCAATTATCTATTGCCTTGCGGTAGCCCTCAACCTCCGCAGTGCTATAAGGCCTTGATAAGTCATCGACCTTAATAAAATCAACGCCCCAACCGGCATATAAGTTCAATATTGAATTAAGGTATGCCTGCGCACCGGGTTTAGCCATATTCAGGCCATACATGTGGTTATTCCAGGTGCATTTTGAATTAGTATCGGCTATCATATCAGCAGTTATGCCATTAGTGCCCATTACGAGTGATTTTGCCCATACTGCCTGGCGTGGGATGCCACGCATTACATGAATACCAAATTTCAACCCCAGCGAATGGACATAGTCAGCCAATGGCTTAAACCCTTTACCGCCCAATGCCGACGGAAACTTATTTGTATCAGGGGTTAGACGCCCCCATTGGTCCATTGCCAGCCAGGGGCTATATGAGCCATCTTTAAGTCTTTTTTGAAACGGGTCGCCACTTCGGCTATCAAAGGACCATAAAAAATCCACCACTATATATTGCCAGCCATGCGCCTTCAGGTTTTGCGCAACGTATTCAGCATTTGCTTTTACCTCATCCTCATGAACCGTCATACCGTAACAATTGTAACTGTTCCATCCCATGGGGGGGGTTAGCGCAACACTCGTGTTTTGCGCCTTTACAGATGTACAAAAACTAAATACTATTAAAAAAGTTAAAATTTTCCAAGTTATGGTCATCGATCGGAGATTTATATTGTAAATAATACGTAACTGGTTGCGTCGAACGACTTATTAGTGTTTGTAATAACTGGTTTTACGCTTAAATCATTAATTTCTTGCTTACTGCATCTTGTTAATGTCAGGATGCCTAATAAATAATTTAGAGTTTTTCATAAAAAATGGTTAAGTGTTAATTTAATGCGCTTTATTTTTCCGGGGAAATGGAACCTGTTATATGAAAAAAGTCAAATTCGGCCACATAGTTATTAATCGAGCTCAGGTTAAGAGACATTATCCTGCTATTTAATCGGCGTAAATTTGTACAGAGCTACTCCATGCATCGGAACCTTCACCGAAAGAGCCTCTTTGTCCGCATGGATTGTTGTAATATCTTTCTGACGCCAAAGATCACGTACCTTTTGCTTTCCTGAAATGCCAAGTTTATTCAGATCCTTGTAAGAGATATCCACTTTCTCCAGACCGAAATTGCAAAAGCCTGCTACACGGCTGCCATCCTCCAATTCTTTTACATAAATGCGCAGATCTCCGATAGTCTGAACACAGGTAGCCTGTTTGCCAAGAGCATCCTGATTAACAGCAATCACTTCATCGTTTGTTAATAAATTCAGGGTAAAAGCATCCAGCTTTTCCATATCGCAACCAATTAGCAGAGGCGCAGAGAAAAGGCTCCAAAGGCTGAAGTGAAGATACTGCTCATCTGGTTTAAGTGAGGTGGGATGCGGGCTACCCCAGCCTACTGTTCCTACAACCAGCATGTCCGGATCGTTCCAGTTACCGGGTTTAGCCCAGGCTGCAGACTGATCCTGAGCCAATGCAATACTTTTAACGTTGGACCAGTTGTCTGTTATATCATTCGTTGTACGCCAGGTGTTTCCACCTACCGAATCGCCCCATTTCCAAACATCCGACATTCCGTACTGACACAAGCTGAAAACAATGTCTCGGGGTTGCTGACGGATATAATCTCCCATTAGTTTGTATGGTTTGACGGCGGTAGACAATTGATAACCTCCATTGTAAGATATAGAGACTACTTTGTTTGGGTCGTTATCAGGTATTCCATTTAGCACTCCTCCATAGCTGCACCAATCGTATTTCAGGTAATCGAAACCCCATTTGGCATAACTTTCGGCATCTTGCCTCTCATAACCATAGCTGCCGGCACCGCCATCACAGGTCCAGGGCCCAGGACTGGAATAAATGCCGATCTTTAAACCTAAGCCATGCACATAGTCTGTCAGAAATTTCATATCTCCAAACCTTTTATTAGGAACTATATTACCAGCTTCGTCCCGGAACTTACCTTGCTGGGAAGGATCTTTCGAATCGCGGTTATTTTGCCAGTAGTCGTCAATATTTACGTAATTCCATCCGTAATTTACAAGTCCGGTTTTCACCATTACTTCCGCAGCGCGCTTAACTTTCTCAGCAGAAACTTCTCCAGCAAAACAATTCCAACTGTTCCAACCCATTGGCGGGGTAAGTGCAATTTTATCACCACAGATAATGCGTAAACTTTTTTCGGCTATACCTTTCGCATTCTTTGCCTTCAATTGAATAACGTAAGTGCCGGCTGTTACAAGCTTACCGGTGATAAGTCCTGTTTTTTGATCCAGCTTTAGTCCCTGAGGCAAGCCGGTAACCATAAAGGTCATTGGCCGGTCTCCGGTGGCAGGTATCCTGAACTGAAACGGCGAGCCCGGGCGCACGCCGAAAACGCTTGCGCTATTGATCTTCGGTTTTGCCGATGGCTTAGGGGTAAGAATGTAGGGCTCACTTGGGACAGGATAATAAGTAGCAAAACTTTCTACACCACCCGCCTCAAATTTTGCATCCACCCAGTCGGCATGATTGTTATGTCCTATCTCTGTCACGCGCAGCTCAAGTTTTTTCACACCCGAAAGTTTCACATTACATGGCCGGGCAGTATCGCCTGCATGCATTACACCGCTCGACCAAAGCTTCGCTCCATCGCCATATACAATAAACTCTACGGCGGGCTGATGTTGTTTCACTTCATCATCAATGCCAACCTGCGCGGTAAACGAATTTGCCTTACCATCGAGCTGAATAAAAAGAGAACTTTCTGCGTGTGTGCCGAAGCCATGCTCAAAAGTTTTGCCTGCAATGGTCATAATGTTGCCATCAACCGACCTGTTTTTTTTAGGTATGCCCCAGCCCTGTGAAGCTGTACTGAGATCCAGTTGATCTAACCAAACAGTTTGTGCGGAAAGAGTACCCGTGCTTACTAAGCTGAAGACAATAACGAAGACAAGAGTAAATATGCTTTTACTTGCTGTATTCATTTTTAATTTATTATTGATAGGATGCGCTGCTCGATTGTATAAATGGCTTGTATATTCGGGTTATGAGCCTGTGCCCCCGCTGCAGCAAAAAGATCTGTTACCTGCAATACTTTCTTTCTGATTTTCATTATTATTCTAAATTTATGTGTGTGTGTACATTATATATGATGTACCGGTCGAACAGGCTGGTTTTCCCGCCCAATAGTGAACTACCTTCCCATTAAAAAAAATATTGATATCAAATGGAATCTGTTATATGAAAAAAGTCAAATTCAGCCGATCCCCCTATACTTTTTGTAGCATAATTAAACAAAGCAAAACGATAGCCCATGAAATGCGGGAAGGTATAGGCCATTTTTAATTGTGTACCCAATGGTATCCACGTTTTCCCGTCCAGGCTATAAAAAAAATTGGCCACGTCTTTTCTGTTCGTAAAATTGCATTCCGCCTTAAAGTATACTACTTTTTGGTTTAAGGGGATTTTTTGTGCTTCTACAGGTTTTCCAGTGCTTGCATTGATCATGACGACAGCTTTGCTATCCCCGGTTATTTTGACACCAGCCAATCCGTAATTTTTTTGCAAAAGGCCCAAACCCGCAAAATCACCATCTTTCATGTTAGAAATGTCGAGCGAAACTGTCCCGGAGCATACCGGGCCGATAGTACGTTGTGTCAATGAATTTCGTGCCGTCAGGAAATTGGTGTCGATCCTGCCGGTGGTGAGTCGTAAATACCCTTTCCGCGCGGTAACAGACCACAAGCTATTATCCGGGTTATGGTTCCATTGCCAAACCAGCGGTAATGTACGTTCGCCTTTTTTACGGGTAAAATCGTCTGAAGCAACAATGCCCGGGATCAAACCTTTACCGGCCGGCAGGTCGAGTGTATCGGTCACTTTGCCATTGGTGCCCAAAACGGGCCATCCATCCACCCACTTTACAGGTACCAAATAGGGAATACGGCCCACCGAGCCATAATCACGGAACAAATAAGAATACCAGGCTCCATTTGGCGCTTCAACCAATCCGCCTTGCGCCACACCCAGATCCTGGAGGCCAATTCGCCCTTCGTACGGGCCGGTGATTTTATCTGCCCGGTGTATGATAACAGTGCGTACGTGGCCCGGTGGCCATGTAATATTGAAAAGATAATATTTGCCTTTTATCTTAAACAGCTGAGAGCCCTCCGGACCGAGGCCGGTACCGCCCGAAGGCACGTTTGCTTTTTTAATGATAATTTTGTCCGTTCCGCCGAGTTTTATACCGGAAAGATCGTCCTTTAATTCAACTAACCTTAAATCTCCGCTCCCGCTAATCATATACGCTTTTCCGTCATCATCAAAAAACAAGGAGTGATCACCCAGGTCGGGGGTAAATGAACTGGCTTTCCACTGGCCTTTTTCGATATTTTTAGTGCTGTAAATGTGCGTTTTATTGGTATTTGCAGAAAATGTGCTTACATAATAGGTGCCATTATGGAAACGAATAGAACTTGCCCACGAACCCTCCCCATATGCATTTTTTCCATTTGTGAGATTCATTGCGTCAATGTTTGCTAATGTATCATAAGCATAACCCACTGTCTTCCAGTTCACCAGGTCGTTCGACTTCATAATCGGTACACCGGGACTCATGTGCATCGTTGTGCTGCTCATGTAATAGCTATTGCCTACACGTTCTATTGATATGTCTGGTACATCTGCATAAATAATAGGATTAGTGGCTTTTTGTGCGTATAAACACGGCGCAAAAAGCGTGATAATTAAGGTCGTCATCCATAACCTGTATATCGCATTTCTCATATTGACATTTGTTTTTTTTGTCCTGGTATTCTTACCTGGTTTTAATTATTTAGTTAATGTATTTATTTGAAGCATGCTTACTGAATATGGATCGAAAGTCCTTGTAAATTTGGCGCCGGCCACTTTTATTTTGGAGGTAACCGGAACTATTTTTTTGGGGTCGCTGATCGTGTTCGTATCTTCGGGTTTGTCACCTTTTATGACTACCAGGGTACCCTCTGATGATAAATTTCCGGCCCCCTTTAAATCAATATCAACCTTTTGCCGCTTTCCTGTTGCATTTACTACTTTAAGAAAAAGTTTCCCCGTTTTGGTGTCCTGGGTAGCTACATAAAACATGCCTGGTATAGGTTTGGGCATGTTGTTCGCCGCGCTGTCCTGCTTGGTGGCAGGCCGCGTTTGGGTTGGTATATTGGCGCCCGCTATTGGCACTACTTTATTGCCGATATAGCTGTTAAACATTACTTGTACATAGTACGAGGGTGAACCAAAGCTTTTTAAAGCATCATAACCTATCAGGTTTGACTCCCATTGCCATGCTTTCGGCGCGGTTGCGGTAGCCTTATTTACATTTGCAAATAAAGGCGCGTAGCATGAGCGGATAACGAGGTCTGAGTTACGTTCCATGCCCGTCATCCAGGCGGCATCACCGAGGGCGGCATTCAAAGTGGTGGTGGGCATGCCTTCCGTTGTTGCCCATTCACCTACAAACACTTTATATCCATTGCGGTCGTAGTTATCATAATGTGCTGCATCCTCTTCCATCCCCCAGGCATTGCGGTAGTAATGTTCATCTACAATTTCGGGCTTGCGAATGGTTAATTTACCCCTGGTCCCAAGCCAGTCCTTACCGCCGATGCTTGCAATACAGTGAAGGTTAGGATATTTGACTTTAATGGCATCATAAAACTGGGCAAAACGTCCGTCGTAACTGCCAGACGCGTCAAACCCGTCTTCGTTACCAATCTCCACATAGCTGAGTTTAAAGGGCGCCGGGTGCCCATCTGCCGCACGCTTAGCGCCCCAGTACGTGCTTACATCGCCCGTAACATATTCAATTTCATCAAGCGCATCGTCTACATATGGCTTTAAAAGCGGGCCTGCGTCTACATGGTCGCCATCGAGTGAATAGCCGGCATAAACGGCAAGCAGCGGTTCCATTTTCAGGTCTTCGCACCATTCTAAAAATTCAAGTAAGCCCATTCCGTCAGTCGGGCGGTAACCCCATGAGCCGGTATGACCGGGCCGCCCCTCAAGCGGTCCCAAAGTAGTCTTCCACGGAAATGCATCGGTCAATTTTGGGCCTTCAAGGAAATTACCACCGGGGAAACGTAAAAAGCGGGGTTTCATATCAGCCAATAATTTCATGAGGTCTATCCGGTTCCCATTCGGGCGATTATGATAAGTTGGCGGAAATAACGAGACGAGGTTAAAATAATAAACCCCGGTACGGTTTGTTGAAATAACAAAACGGGCGTCAGTTGTTGGTTTAACGCCAGCGCCGGTTGTTAATTTAAGTTCATATTTTTTCCAAAAGGCGCTTTTTACCAAATTAATAGTCCCCGAAGCATATATTGTTTTACCGTCATTACTTTCTATACTTACGGTTATAGGCCCGGCCGTGTTATCAGCAATTACCGGAACTGCAGTTTTAGGCGCGGGAGCCCATTGCTCGGTCAACGGCTTGCTTTCCATACCTTTAATATAAAAAGAAGCGTTATAAGTTGTATTAGGCAAAACAGGTATGCCCCAATAACCTTCATTTGCAATACCGGCACGGCCACCGCCTGTATCCACCAATAGTCTTAAACAGGTTGTTAACGCGCCATTAATTGCATGGCGCCGCTCATCTGCAGGTACATAGTTGGGGTTTGCGGCAACTAATTGAATTGTGGCCTTCGCACTACCTTCCTTGATTACACTCCAGGCTTCCGGCGTATTTGGGTTGTCCTTAAATATCCTGTTTTTGATCAGCTCGGCATACAAGCCCCCATCGTACGAATGGTTGATCTCCTCTGTCATCAACCCATACAGTTGCGGACTTACATTTGCGCCGGGTTTAGTTAAATCAAGCGTAAGCTTAGGGTTTTGCGCTTTTAAGCTTGTTGCAGTGAACAGGAACAGGCACAAACTTGAAATGGGTAATAACTTTTTCATTGTGAAATTTAATATTATTTATTGTGTTTTTTACACTTATTTTATAGAGCCAACGGGGTATTTGCATTATTCGTAATGCACTCAAACATTGGCAAACTGGTTAACTTCGTCTGAAATAAAACACCTGAAATCCAGTATTTTCTCCGGCGCATCGTTTTTTTCACGGGGTAGCCTAACTTTATCAAATTCATTAATCCATCTGTACCAACATTGCGTCATCATGCTTTATTAAAATTGTCAATGGTAGAATATTGACCTGCTAAAAGCACGACCATGACTAAAAGACTCTCCTTTTTTAAAAACATAGTTATTTTAAGATTTTGTCCCGTCCCATCGTGCCACAGAAGCCGAAATCCATCGACTTCGATTATTCTTTACATTAATTGAATTCTTAAGCCCCCTTATTTATTTCTAATTGAATTTCCACCAGTTGAAATTAAACAAATGCCCCTGGCCACCTTTAAACACAAAGTATACATCATGAATACCCCTTGCTTTGTTTACCGCAACAGATTGGGTTCCCCATATTTCCAAACCGCCTGTGTTTTTTATGGATAAAGTGCCCAGTAAGAAACCGTCAGACCTGTCAATGCGTATCTCTATTATACCTCCATCAGTATTTGCTGCCACATTCGCATAAAATGCATTTGGGTCACTTTTAAAATCCACACTTCGCACTTTAATATAATCACCACTATCTATATTTGTTACGTACATTCCATTATTACCTGTTGCGGTATTAACACCCGATTCCCAGGCTATTGTTTCAGCCTCCTGACGAACAAAAGGATCCAGGTTCCTTACTGCTTTGATCACGCCTTCGGTAGTAGGGGTGATCATAGGAATTGTACCGTCAGGTTGATAAGTAAATTGATCAACACAAACCGACCTTGTAAAGCCCCCTCCGCCCGGTAAAGCTCCGTTATGATAAAAAAAGTATGATTTACCATGGTAATCTATCATCCCAGGGTGGTTTGTAAATGTGCCGCCTTTCTTAATAATGCGCATAAGTGTATCCCGGTATACCCACGGACCAGTTGGCCCGGTACTGGTAGAATAAGCTATATGCTCCGGCACACCACCGGCAGGATATACCATATAGTACATTTTTTTTCGTTTATAAAACCAGGGCCCTTCCTCGTATTGGGTTAAACGGTTGGAATCCCCGGTACGTTTCCCAAACCCTTGCTCTGTAAGCAGGACTTTTTGTATCTCTCCTGAATAAGAGATCATATCCTGATTTAATTTCACATAAAACAACTGTGGGTTTCCCCAATACAGATAAGCCTGGCCATCGGTATCTATAAATACCGTAGGGTCAATATCGCCAAGGCCAGTATAAGTTAAGGGATGACCAATGGCATCAATAAATGGCCCTTCGGGTGTTGTGCCAACGGCTACCCCAATAGCCATACCTTTGCCGTCAGCCCGGTTCATTGGCACATACCAGTAAAATTTACCATTACGAAAAATACACTGGCCGGCCCAGGCATCTGTTTTTATCCATGAAAATGTTTTTAACGATAACGGTGCGCCCCTGTCGGTCCAATTCACCATATCTATGGTTGAAAATAAGTGCCAATCATTCATCGTGAACGTTGTAGCTTTATCCTCGTCGTGGCCTGTATACAAAAATACGGTGTCGTGGTACACCATGGGTGCCGGATCGGCAGTAAACCTGGTTTGGATAATTGGGTTTTGCGCTTTCAAATTTGTTGCTGTGAACAGGAACAGGCACAAACCTGAAATGGGTAATATTTTTTTCTTCGTCAAAGTCAATATTATTAATTGTTTTCTTACACTTATTTACAAGGCCAACAGGCCATTTCCACTGAAAACTATTTCTGAGTTTATCGGTATTCCTGATAACCTGTATGTCCAGTTCACAGATTTTCCATAAACTTCACACTGCTGAAATGGGTTTATTTAACCCGGATTTTTACTGTTTTTGAAATATTGCGTGATGAATTACCTAACTGAAGAATGTATTCACCGGCTTCGGTATTCCATGATTTTTTTCCTTCATCATAAAATGCCAGATCACTAACCTTTACATCCAGTTCTACTATTTTTGTTTCATCGGGATTTAAAAATATCTTTTTGAATCCTTTAAGCTCTTTTTCAGGCCGCAAAACAGAACAAACCGGATCACTTACATACAATTGCACAACCTCGGCACCGTAACGGCTGCCTGTATTTTTGATGGTGAATTTCGCTCGGATGGTTTCATTTTTCCCATAAGTTGTTTTATCAGCGGAAAAATGATTGACAGAAAAATCAGTATAGGAGAGCCCGTAACCAAAAGGAAATTCCGGTTGAATCTTCTTGGTATCGTACCAGCGGTATCCAACCAGTATGCCCTCTTTATATTCGGCCGTAGCGCCTTTACCCGGATAAGTATTTAAAGCGAAAGCGGGAGAATCTTTTAACGATACTGGAAAAGTAAATGGCAATTTGCCTGATGGGTTTACAACACCTTTTAATACGTCGGCCAGTGCATTACCGGCTTCTGAACCGTTAAACCACGACCAAACAACCGCATGGTTGTTTTTTTTGATGTCATTCAGATCATACGGTGCGCCGGCCATTATCACAATAATGGTATTCGGGTTAACTGCACTAACCGCGTTAACTAATGCCTGCTCCCCAAAAGGCAGTTCCAGGCTTTTACGGTCATGACCTTCACTTTCATATTCACGATTGGAACCGATACATAAAATGGCAACATCGCTGGTTTTTGCACGCGCCACCGCCTCGTCAATCAGTTTTTGATCAGGTTGGTCATAACCACGATTTTGTTCGTCACTATTACTTGCCAGGTAGTTTGCTTTATAGCCCTGGGCAAAGCTAATACTGGCTATTTTGCCGAACCTTGATTTTATGCCCGCCAACGCGGTAACCTCATATTTAGCTTTTACACCGGCGCCATACCCGCCCAAAGCAAATGTGCGGACGGCATTATCGCCGATGACGGCGATGCTTTTAATGTTACCCGCTTTTAAAGGCAACAAATGGTTGTCGTTTTTAAGCAAAACAATGGATTCTGAGGCGATATCATAGGCGGCTTTGGCATGCGCCGCCGTAGCAATTGATCCTTTGGGATGATTGGTACTCATGGAGGTGTGGTAGATTACCCACAAAATCCTGCGTACCTTATCGTCAATTGTTTTTACCGGAACCCGGCCTTCTTTAACAGCTTTTAGTAAGGGTTGGGCAAAATACCATTGATCATACGGTCCGCTTGATCCCATTTCAATGTCCAGCCCGTTGTTGGCCGCTGCAACGGTATGGTGTACACCGCCCCAGTCTGAAATGACAGCCCCTTTAAAGCCCCATTCGTTTTTCAGCACTTTATTCAATAAATAGTCATTCTCGGAACACCAATAACCATTCAGCTTATTGTAGGCCGACATAATGGTGTAAGCATTACCCTGCTGTACGGCTGCTTTAAATGCCGGAAAATAAATTTCGCGCAAAGCTCTTTCATCAACTATCGTATTTACGCTATCGCGGTTAAGTTCCTGGTTATTGGCGGCAAAATGTTTTATACAGGCTGCTACATGCTGGCTTTGAATTCCTTTTACAGATTGAACGGCCAATTGGCTGTTTAAATAGGGATCTTCCGAATAATATTCATAGGTACGGCCGCAAAGGGGCATCCTGCAAATATTGAATGCCGGTGCAAGCATCACATTCTTTTTACGGGCATTGGCTTCCTCCCCTATAACTACGCCATACCGGTTGGCCATTACGGGATTCCAGGTGGCCGCTATTGCCGAACCATTTGGTAAAAATGTAGCAGAATCGGTTGTCCAGTTAGCCGACGCCCAATCAAAACGCTTTATCTCTTCGCGTACGCCCAAGGGGCCATCATCGCACGTAAGCTCCGGGATACCCAAACGACTTACACCTGCGGAAGAAAATAGCGCGTTTCCATGAAGCATTTCTATTTTTTCTTCCAGTGTCATTTTGCTGACGATGCCATTGATCTTCGCTTTAAGCGCAACCTCACTTTTATTTTGTGCCGAAACTCCGCCGGCCACGCAAAATGCCATAAAACAGGCAATGGTATATTTCATATAAATATTATTTCTTTTCTTTTTATCGATGCTTTTTATTTGCGGCTGTAATTTTCAACAGGCCCTGCTTTAAGGCGAGCCATTTTCTTGTTTTAATTTTTCAACTTGTTCCCTGTTTAACTGAGCGAGCCTGCCTATATTCCACATAGCATGTAGTTGAAATCTTATTTTGAAAGGTAACGCATCCCATAATGTTCTAAACATTTTTGAGTGAACTTCTTAATAAGAACCAGGCCCTCGTTACACATTTTTTTAGATTCCTGCGTTACGATAGGGTTACTGAAGATGGTAATGTGCTCCTTAAGCAACACCCCAATCGTATCAAAATTCTCTATCAAAGCTTTAATTTCACTTTCATCTAATTCCGGCGCTTTTGAAATAATTTGATTTCCCATATCGTCTTTTTTAGCCAGGTATCATTTGCCGCGGCAACCGTCATGTGTTCAAATAGATCACTGTTGATTTCCGTCATGTTGAAAACAGAATTGTCAGAGTTAAAAAATGCCGGGACCTCTCGGTAAGGGCCCCAGGCATCTACTTATAAACAACTAAACTCTCTCTTATTTAATTTTTTAAAGTTTAGCTCATCAGAAAAAGGTACTGTCTAATATGTTCACAGTACCGCTATTCCAGAAAAAGCTTTAATCCAACATTACTGTTTATATCCTGCTTTAAGGGCATCCATCATACGCTGATCAAGCACCTTACCTGGCTCCCCCAAGAAAGGATTAACGGTTTCACCGAATCGGCAGTAACAGCCCGTTTGGATCGAACATCTACTTATAAATAGCATCAATAAACCAGCAACCGGACTTAATAAAATTTCCATTCATCAAACAAAAAACCCTCTCCATAAAATACAAAATAGATATTCCCCACTCCTTTAGGTATGTTCAGTTCTATTTTCTTTGAGAGCGTAGTCCAGTCCTTCACATCACACATAAGGGAAACAAGAGCAGGGCCTTTAAGATTATTTACATAAACATCAATAGTACCTGTTCCTTTCACCCGAGCTTCGAATTTGGCAGGAATCTGTTTGTTAAAATCGGCTCCCCGAACCATGAGACATTGTTTATCAATTTGTCCTTTGGCAACCATATTACCCACAACACTAGTAGTATCGAACTGGACGTGCCCCGAAGTGCCTGCAGTGGTTTCTGCTTGCTGCAGAACGAATGGATTTAATAGGTTAGTTTGTGACGCACCTTTAAAAGTTGCGTTGACCATGGGGATATTCACACCATTGCCTTCTTCCACCGGTGCTTCTTCGATACCCACATTACGAAAACCACCCGTAGTGTTAAAATAATCCTGTAAATACATGGCATGGTAAGCAAAATAATATTTCTGGTTAAACTTGAATAAGTGAGAGTGATTGTTTGTCAAAGGCCCCACGTTATCACCCACGTTTTCGCCAGGATTCTTAAAGTAATTATCGCGATATTGCCAACTATTTGGATCTAAGGGTGTTTTACTCGTCACATAAGATATGTTGCATGCGGTTGGTTTAGCAATATTGCTATAAGGCCATACAGTGCGTGCATCCCAATTTGTACAATAGCTATAAACCCAGGTTCCATTGATAAAGTTAAGGTCGCTGGCCTCATTAAAATAAGGAGCGGGTATCTTAGAAATATTGCCTGCCAAACTGATCATATCTGCTCCTAATTTGACGATTCTGGCATTATCCGGCATATATGTTGTTTTAGGCGTTCCGGCTCCAAAAACCAGCCAGCCTGTACCTTGACCGTCAATCACAACTCCTGGATCGAATGGAACATCGACATCCACACCGGGGACAGAGTGGTCGACTATGTTCTTTCCTAATGGGTCTTTCCAAGGGCCAACGGGAGAGGTGGAAGTAAGCACGGCTGAGCCAGCACCGCTATTGGAGTAATACAAATAGAAGTGCGTCTTACCATCTACTTCCAGTCTGGATGTAATGGAAGGCGCCCAGGACGTAAAAGTCCATGGCGCCAGCTTTGCAGTATTTATGACGCCATGATAAGTCCAGTTAACCATATCAGCGGAAGACATCATGACCAGTGAACGGATATACGCGTAAGTATTTTTCCCATCCTTTCCTACCTTCTCAAACTGTTGATTATCATTTGTGGCATACACATAAACTCTTCCATTGTATACTATAGCTGTTGGGTCGGCGGTAAACATAAAATCTAATAAAGGATTCCCATTATTGGTGAGAAGTTTCGGCGAAACTTTTGCGAATTTTGCTTCCAGATCTTGATTATCTGGCTGTGAAACTTGAATTTGCCTGGTATCACCATTCGAAGCTGTGATAGTCACTATCGCCTCGCGGCCAGCCCCCGTGTTGTTAGCGTTCGCAATTAATTTAAGCGTAACATTTCCCGGGCCTCCCGATGACTGACTTATGGTGAACCATGGAGATGAGACGTTGGCTGTCGCTGTCCAATTACCATTTGTAGTGATAGAAACATCAGAATTACTTCCTTCCGACTCAAAAACAATTTGCACAGAAGAAACAGTGAATTGAGGCTCAATCCCTTTCTTCTTACAGGAAAAAGAAAGCAATGGGGCCAACAATAGTAAGCCTAAAAATATACCGTGACCCTTTTTCATATTATTACATTGTTCATTTTTGTTATTTTAATTTATCTTTTCACAATCAATACCAATCACATACGTCAAGCAGAAAGCGGTACTGTCTAACCCGTTCACAGTACCGCAGTTCCAGTAATGCTTTTAATCCAACATTACTTTTTATATCCAGCTACGAGGGCATTAAACATACGCTGGTCCTTTACCACATTATTAGCCCTGTCTAACATTTGCCCTACCTCCCAAAAAAATGGCAGCATACCATTCGTTTTAGCCGTTTTGGTCACATATTTTGTCCAGTAATCCACAGACCTGTTGTGCATCAACGTATCCTTAGGCATAGGCTTGTTGGGGTCAGTTCTCCTCGCGGTTGAATATTCACCCAGCACCACAGGGATACCTTTATCAACAAAATCCTGTTTCATCAATTGGTCTCGAGCAGCGATCACGTCCTCCTCTTCACCGGTGGCGTTGCGGTCTGGCTCAATAGTTGAATGATTCCCAGCCCCCCAGTAGTAAACCATCTTGCCCCAGCTTGCATCTGCATCCATTAGAGTAAATTGAAAAGGCGTATAGTCGTGCACCTCGAGCATCAACTTGTTAGGTACCGGGTCGTGAGGCATAGTAGTCATCAAAGCATGGGTGTCAGTAATATCAGTGTGAGGCCCCTGAACAACCAGCACCCGATAGGCGTTCCTGCCTCCGGTAGAGCGAACTGCTTTGATGAATGTTTCGTGATAACCATTGAGTATGGTCATCTGCTCGGCATTATCAGCCTTGGCTTCATTCGTGCCGGCAAATATAAGGTGCTCGTCAAAATCACGCAAGGTTGTAGCAATCTGCTCCCAAATCGCCTTTTGCATTGCATTAACGGAATCTTTCTTTATGGCATTGACATTATCTTCCAGCCAGCCAAGATCCGCGTGAGCATTTACTATCACATACACACCATTATTCACACAATATCCAACCACTTCTTTCACCCTCGCAAGCCATGCAGGGTCAATTCTTGCCGTTTTCCGATCGCTTAAATGGGTCCAAACCCAGTTCATGGGAATCCGTACAGCACTGAAACCTATTTGTTTTACAAATTTCACCTGCGCATCGGTAATTTTACCAGACACCCAATCACCGTCGTTCGGGGAGTCCATGGTATTGCCAAAATTCATTCCCATTCCAGTACTCATTTTTGCAGCCAGTTGCACGGCAGTACTGGTCACTCCAGTCATATCTGGCGCTATCGGGATTGTATTATAACTTGGGTATATGGTGGGGGCCTGAGAAACTATCACCCTCCTTGCCTGGCCATTGGAAGAACTTATGAATAAAATACCAGAGCGGGATGCCGTTGTAGCATTTTGTGATAATGTTGTCAAATGAATAACAGTGCTGCCGCTTTTGCCTGATGTTGTACTTAATTGCAACCAAGAAAAAGCAGGGTTGTCGACGCTCCAATCGGCATTAACTGCAACGGTTATGTCCTGGCTTCCACCATCCCCTGTAAAATTTATGGTGGGTGCACTAACTGTTAGTTGCGGGTCCGGAGTTTTCGCCTTTTTGCATGCTAAAAGGGCAATAATCGTAGTAAGAAATACTAAGGATTTAAAAAATTTGTTTTTTTTCATTTTTGTCTTAATCTTTTTAATCAGTTGAAAAGCCCCACGCCGATATGCTGCCGTGGGGCTTTAGCTTATTTAATTTTTACAACTCTCAAGTTATCAACAGCGCCATAAAAGCCGGTTGCTGTATTGAAACCGCCATAGTTATGTAACCATATAAAGCATGTACCATTTCCTGAACTATCCAGTATATCTGAAAATTGTGTCATTGCAACACCTTTGCCATCGCCCAGATCAAGATCTGTTTTACGGAACTCCGTAAAAGGAACCGTCAGCGTCATCCAACCTTTTGTAGTGTAGGCTACCGTAGTAGTAGTCCCGGATCTTTGCCATGGTTCCCAACGATAAATAAATGTATTTTTGCCGTTAACTTTAATATTAAGTGCACCTCCATTCCATGCTTTCGGAATACTTATTTCAAATTTTAATGCATAATTCTGAATAGAATCGCCCAAATTAGCTTGCGGTATCCATTGCTCCTTATCAAAGGCAAGTTGATAATCAGGCGGCCAACCATCACCATAGCCTTCTCCAGGCTGCAAAATATTGGTTTTTAGCACAGCAAAGTTTGAAGTATTTCCGGGAAAATCAGGATTGTATGGCAGCCACGATTGAGCATTAGCAGGGTTGCCAGTACTTTGGGTTCCCCCATCCCAGCCTATCATACCCCACTTATCATTTTCCATATTGGCAATTATACCATGCACAAGATCGTGCACATTGTACACGGTAGTACCTGTGCCAAACTCTGTAGTAACAGATACCGGCCCACTTTGCGTTAGCGTTGGTAAAACGAAGCCAACATAACTCCCATTTTTTGATGAACTATAAGAAGTAACCGGCGTACCGGCAAAAGTTAGCTTTTGAACACCTTTAAGATAGCTACCATAAATATAAACCGAATCACCCGGGTTGGCATTTTCATTGGAAATACCTGCTATGACCGGGGTCGCAATTAGTTTAAAATTCACCGCACCGATTTTGGTGGTTACCAATACCCGATCATTGGTCGTTGCAGCCGGCATCAAAAATCCAATAAAAGTCCCGTTAGTGTCTGTTTTAAACGACGGGATTGCTGTACCCCTATATGAAAAGTTTCGAACGAAAAACAGATTTGCGCCATAAACATAAACAGAATCACCCGGGTTGGCATATATATTGGAAATTGTCCAAACAGCAGGTGCCGCCGGGCCTAATTTAAAAGAAAACGTTGTTGAGCCGGCTGTTGTTTTATAGTCTACAGTATATAGCTTAGCAGTATCAATTTTTGCATACTGTATGTTAGGTATTTGCACAACAGCACTGCCGGGGGCAAATAAAGCACCATTAAAAGAGGCGGAAACTCCATCAAAATAAATTTGTGTTGCATTTTGCAAATTTTGCCCGGTTATTACTATCCATTGGCCCATTGCCACGGCGCTGTGTAAAACCGTGTCATTTGGTGAGGCTACATAACTTTTAATAGACGTAATAACCGGAGGAGCACTGCTGCCGACATCTGCATTCTTTTTACAAGCTGGCAGTAAGGCCACTATCATCAAAAGAAGTGACAAAAAATACAAGCTTAAGTATGATTTCTTTTTCATAACAATATATTTTTAATATTTTAATTAATAATAGGGTACCGGCGGCTGCGCCAATTTAGGGTCAGTGGTTAACTCAGATGACGGAATTGGCAACGTAAATGAAGCGATAGTTGCCGGAAGCGTAACTGGCGGAGCAATAGTATCCCTTCTGGCTATCTTCGTTTTAGGATCATAAGTAAACGAAATCCGACCGTGATTAAGATCCTGATCATTAAGAAACTTCACCGCATTAGTTGGATCATAATAAGAATACCTAACCAGGTCTATCCAATATTGCCCTTCAAAAGCAAGTTCAACCCTTCTTTCCGTGCGTAGTAAAGTCGGGGTTATTGCAGTCACAATATCCACGCCGGCCCTTGCCCGCACAGCATTGAAATACTTTAGAGCATCACCATTGCTTGTAGTACCATCGTTACCCAAAATAGCTTCGGCATATACCAAATACACATCGGCCAATCTAAGAATTGCATTATGTTCGGGAGATGACCAAGAATCCATTGTTGGCAAGTTGTTATCTTTTTCGGTGCCAACAATGTGTTTTTTCAGGCCTGTATTTTTTGCCGTATAACCACCACCGGCTTGATTCAATTCGGGATAAAAATCTCCGGTAAGCACAATAGTAGCTTTACGCCTTACCGTATCCTTAGCCGAATACATCTGGTATAAATCATAGCTTGGCGCTATGCCCTCCCATCCACCTTGTTGTTGAGGAGTAACTTTACCATCTGGCGCAAAATATTGTTGCAGGGCATTGCCAATACCATAACCCACACCTCCGGCCCACTGGAGCGCGAACAATGATTCAGGGCTATCGTTGTTTTGCACCTTGAAAAGGTCATAATAGCTGGGAAACAAATTTAGCCCGCTATTTTTACACACATTGCCTGCATACTTTTTGGCACTGTCCAACAAGGCCTGGTCGCGGCTGCCACTTTTGCCTAAACCTGCCATCGTCAAATATACTTTGCCCAGCATTCCCTGCGCCGACCAGGTAGTTACCCGGCCTTTTTCATCTGTTTTTGGAAGGTTTTGCGCTGCGTAAGTCAGGTCTTTAGTAACAAATTTATACACATCCGAAACAATGTTGCGAGGAAGCAGCGGATCTTTTATTAGTTTACTGTTATCTTCAACAATGGGCACAGCCCCCCAATACACCGCCAGGTGATAATAAGCAACGGCACGAATAAATTTTGCCTCAGCTATGGCAGCATTTTTGTCTGTTGCCGAAATTGACGAAGATGCCTGTTGCTGTATGGCACTGATAACGGTATTACATTGCGCTATAACATTGTACAACCCAACCCAACCATTTGTTACAAGGCCATTTTGGGCGGTAATAGTGCGTGTAAAAAGCTGTACCAAATCGCCATTATACGGAAAGCTGGCGGAACCAGCCAATACGTCGCCAAGTGGTATGTAGCCCTGAGTGTTCCATTGAAACCACTCTGAACCGGCGTACAGGCTTGCCGTAGCCAGCCGTAATTCGGAAGTGGTTTTGTAAAAAGTATTAGCACTGATCTGCGAGTTGGACGGGCGGTCCAAAAAACTCTTTTTACATCCGGCTATTGCGGCAACACATAGCAGGATGGTGATAATTTTGTGAATTGATTTCATAAACAAATATTTTAAATCGATAATCGTTTTATTATTTCAAGGTTATGTTTGCACCTAAAGTGAATACTCTTGGCTGCGGGTAATAACCGTTGTCCCAACCTGCCTGGAGCGGGTTCCACGAACCTATCTCAGGATCCATGCCTTTATATTTTGTAATTATAAATAAGTTGGATACATTGGCATATACCCTAACAGACCGCACAGATATTTTGGATAAAAGGCTTTCTGGTATGCGATATCCTAAGGTGATATTTTTGCATCGCAGGAATGAACCATCCTCAATCATTAAACTATTAGGTCGGTTATTGGTATTGGTATTATCATTTCTCAGTCCTACAACCGTTGTATTGGGGTTGGTAACATATACATTGTTAACATCGGTTGCAGAGCCTTTGGGATCTACCAGAGCCAATTTCGCATAATTTAACATCGATGTGAAAAAAGTGGCCTGACCTCTCGGATCGGTTTCCTGTATGGCTATTTGATTGAATACCTTGTTGCCATAACTGCCGCTGAAGAAAATATTCAGGTCAAAATTTTTGTAGTTAAATGTATTATTGATACCATACTGGAATTTGGGGATGGGGGAGCCCAAAAAGGTTTGATCTTTTGAGTCGATAACACCGTCGCCGTTCAAATCCTTGAACATACGGTCGCCGTACCAGATCCCCCCACCTGCCGAAGAAATTGGATAAGGGTTACCATTAGCGTCGGTAGGCCGGGCATGTGTTAGAAAATCACTTGGCTTTGAAAATATCCCGTCAAATATATAGCCATAAAATTCGCCAATGGGCTGGCCTACTACTGTTTTTTCGATTATATCATTAATTGTATACGATTTTTGGCTTAAGTTGGCCATGTCTCCACCTGCACCTAAACTGGTCACTTTATTAATGTTCCGCGATATGGTAAAAGTAGATTTCCAACTGAAATTTTTAGAAATAATATTGGTAGAATTGATTTGGAAATCAACCCCTTTGTTACTTAGCGAGCCGACATTGGCAAAAGGCGATTTCATAGCCCCCGGCCCCCAACCATCTACGGTACCAGAGTATTCCGGAAGCGGCACCCGTAATAAAAGGCCGTGTGTTTCGCGGTCGTAAACGTCTACTGAAAAACCTAACCGCCCATTCCAGAACGATGCGTCGATCCCGGCATTGTAATAATCAGTTTTTTCCCACTTCACATCCGGATTTGCCAGATTGCTTTGAAACTGCGCTGTACCCGACAGGCTGTTAGGCACCGATGTAAGTTGGGTTACAAAACTATTGCCGTCTATACCTTGATTGTTAGTAAGCCCATAACCAAGCCTCAGCTTCAATTCATTGATAGATTTTACGCCTTTTAAAAAAGCCTCGTTGTTAATTTTCCAGGCAAACCCACCCGAATAGGTAGTAACCCAACGATTATTGGGGGAGAATTTTGAAGAACCATCATTCCGTATATTGCCGGTGAGCAGGTACCTGTCATCCCAGGAAAAATTGAGACGGCCGAACCAGGATTCCTGTGCATTGCCGCCATTGGGGGTTGATTGTGAATTATCGCCCGAGTTTGTGGCCGTGCTGGCATCCCCGCCATTAAGGGCTTGCACATTGTCTGAAGCAAAATTCCTTCGCGCACCGTAAAGATATTCAAAAGTTCCCTCCTGCGATTCATGCCCCGCTAAGGCATCAACATGAAGTTTTTTGAAATTATGGTTATAAGTTAAAAAATTGCGTATTGCTATATAAAAATTTTGGCCGGCATTTGAGGAACCGTTATTACGGCTGACACTACCTTTGCCAAAACTATAAGTTGGTGAATACCTATTTTCCGTATTAAATTCGAAATTACCGGATAGTTCACTTCGCAGGTTTATATCTCTGGTAAACTGTATTTCGGAGTACAGATTGCCGAATATCTGATTGTTCTTTCTCTGGTCTTTTACAATTTGGGCTAATGCCACCGGGTTGGCAATGGGTGCTACCCAACCGGCGGGGTCTGTAACGCCGCCATAGGAACCATCAGGGTTTTTTACCAGAACATCAGGGCTAATGCTTAGCGCGGTGGCAATTACATTACCTGAGGTTGAATTTACACTTTCATCAACATGCGCCAACTGAAGGCTGGTACCTATTTTTAGCCAATTAGTGGTTTTGTTATCTAAATTCAGCCTTAACGAGTATCTTTTAAAATTAGATCCAATGGCTATCCCGTCCTGGTCAAAATACGAGGTTGATAATAAATATTGGGTTCTGGCATCTCCGCCGCTTATTGTAAGTGTGTGATTCATCTGCGGAGCCTTCCGGAATAATTCTTTTTGCCAGTCGGTACCGGGGCCCAGGTATTGAGGGTTGGCAAATTGGGGCCTGGTATCAAAGCCCCAGACAATACCCCGGGCATTAATGATAGTAGCAAACTGCTGCAAATTCACTGTAGGCATCCGCTTTAGTATTTCCTGGTAACCGGCATAGAAATCATAAGTTATCTGCGGCGCTCCGGCTTTCCCCCTTTTTGTAGTGATAACAACTACGCCATTGGTTGCCTGCGAACCATATATGGCTGTTGCTGAAGCATCTTTCAATACATCTATTGATTCAATTTCGGAAGGATTGATGGCATTTAATGGATTAGAACCACTACCAGGATCACCCACTGGTGGAATAATGATACCATCTATGACGTACAATGGCGAATTTGAGCCGCTTATTGAAGACACGCCACGTATCTGGATAGATACGCCGCCACCGGGCTGGCCCGATACCTGCTGGACCACTACACCTGCAACTTTACCCTGCAGGGCCTGGTCAAACGTGGTGGGTTGGGTTTTGTTCAATTCTTTACCCGATATGGAACTTATTGAGCCAGTAATATCTTTTCTTGCTCGCTTAGCAAAGCCAACAACAACAACCTCGTCTAAGTTGCTGGATGTTGATTTGAGGGTGACATTAATTGCGCCAGCTTGCTTAACAGTTATTTCCTGTGGCGAATAGCCTAAAAAGTTAAAAACCAGCACCTTGCCGGGTTCGGCCGCTATGGAATAACTACCGTCAATACTGGATATAGACCCGAGGCCCGTCCCTTTAATTTTAATGCTTGCTCCGGGTATTGGCGCACCATCGTCGGAGCTTGTTATTTTGCCCGTAATATTTACGGTTTGTGCATGGGCAGAAAAATAAAGAAACATGCCCGTGATAAATAATGAAATCTGGTATTTCATTCTTCTTTGTAAATTTTTATCCATCTTTTAAAAGGATTTTAAGGTTTGATAATTGGTTCATTGGTTTGGTTAGTAATTAATTGGTTTTTCTCTCATTCATAATTTATTTTGTTATCATATCTTTTTAGATCGCCCGATACCCAAAAACAGTCTTTGGAAACTACTTACTGTTAGTTTCTTCACATGAAACGACTACCCGAACAATCAGTTAAAAAACTTCAGTTGCAGTCAGACACATGTTTATTAATTCAAAAAAGTTAACTGTTGGTCCAATTGGTTATTGGTGGAACATTGTTTAAAAGCAACATCTTTAAACACATTACTTTGAACTTATATTCTGGGGAATGAAACTATGATTGTTAAAAAGAAAGGAATACCGAATTTGATAATGAATACAGCCCAAAATGTTAACCAATTTACAACAATCTCAAAATCAGTATTTTAACATATTAAAAACTACTCCGCTTTCATATTTATTTATTTTTTTCGCGAAGTTCTGACTTAAATGACAACAAATCGGAACTAATTGGCTGTGGTAACGCGGACAAGAAGGGGTTATCAATAAATTGGTTAAATTTAATTAACTGTTCTTTTCTTCCAGTTTCTGTTGGCGAATTGAACTGACATAGGTGGAGGGAGGGATGTTATACTCATCCTTAAATGCTTTTGTAAAATACTTGGGCGAATTAAAGCCAACTTCATAGCCAATCTGACTGATCGTCATTTGGCTGGTTTCAAGCAAATACACGGCTTTTTTAAGTCTTATAGAACGGATAAAGTCAACAGGCGACTTTCCCGTAAGCATTAAAACTTTTTTATAAAGCGATACCCGGCTCATATTCATCTTGCGGCTTAATTCTTTTACCGAAAGGCTTTCGTTTATTATATTGGATTCTATATATTCAACAATACACCTTAACAGTTTTTCATCTTCATTTTGTAAAGGAGTTTCCTGCAATTGCACATCTATCTGCTTTTTGTACGTGCGTTTATAGGTGTCCCGAAGGGTTAAGATATTTTTGATTTTTGAAAGCAATATTTCAAAATTAAATGGTTTTGTCATGTAATCATTCGCGCCAATTTCCAAGCCCTTTATCTGGTCTTCGTCACCCGTTAACGCGGTTAACAGTACAACGGGAATGTGCGAGGTACGTTTGTCATTCTTTAGTTTTTTGCACAATTCAATTCCTGTCATTTCAGGCATGCTGATATCACTTACAATAATATCCGGGTGTTGCGATAACGCCTTTTGCCAGCCTTCCCTCCCGTTCGAAGCTTCGATTAAAAAAAATACATCTTTTAAATTGTCTTTCAGGTAAAAGCGAAAGTCATCGTTATCCTCCACTAAAAGAACTACCTGCCTTTTATTTGATAGCGGCTGTTTGACGATAGTTTTACCCACATTATGAGTAATTTCGTTTGCGCTATCGCAATCAATATCATCGTCTGATGGCAAGTCCATATCCCGATCATTATAGATAACAAACGGCAGTTTGATGATAAAACAACTGCCGTGATCAGGCTCACTCTCAACCTTTATTTCTCCCCCATGCATCTTCACAAACTCATGCGTAATTGCAAGGCCGATGCCGCTGCCCTGGTTAATCATCGACTCCGGAATATCGTGTTGAAAAAAACGTTCGAAAATTTTATCTTGTTTTTCATGCGGAATACCAATACCGGTATCAATCACCTTAATTTCAAATGGGGTGTCTCCAGTTTCGCTATCTACATTAAGCAAGACGCTTACCTGCCCGCCGGGCAGTGTAAATTTAAAGGCATTTGATAGCAGGTTAAACAATATCCTTTCTATCTTATCATGGTCAAAATCAGTAAACAGCGAATCAATCGTTGTATCAAAAATAAAATTAATCTCTTTTTGTTCAGCGATATCAGTAAATGAAAGATATATCTCGTTGATGAACTTCACAATATCTCCCGGCTGGCTATGTAGTTTCAACTCCTGAACTTCCATCTTCCTAAAATCAAGCAACTGGTTTACCATGTTCAGCAATCGCCTGGCGTTTTTTCCAATCATGCCCAACTGTTGTTTCTGTTCCTGATCAGCGCGGGTAAGCATTTTTTCGACCGGTGCCATGATCAGCGAAATCGGTGTCCTGAACTCGTGACTTACGTTGGTCAAAAATTTAGTTTTCAGTTGATCAAGATCTTGCATTCGCTTAATCTCCTGCCGCTCTTGTTCAATTATCAATTTTGCTTCCTGTTTCTCTTTCTCTGCTATGAATTTTTCTTTCTCTGCTATGAATTGCCTTCTTATTTTTTGTATTCCGCGCCGGCGTATAAAAAAGAGAGTCCCGGTTATCAGCAACAGGTAAATAACATAAGCTAAAGTAGATTTCCAGAACGGGGGCAATACTTTAATTTTTAATTTTATATAGCTGGGTTTCCATTTTCCCTCCTGGCCAATAGCCCGTACCTTAAAAGTATAATCGCCTCCGTCAAGGTTAGTATAGGTAGCTTTCCGGGTAGCATTATTTGCAGTAAGCCACCCTTTATCAAAACCTTCCATCATATACTGATGCGTTATTTTATTGGGGTTAAAGAAATTTAAGGCGGCAAATTCAATGGTGAACACATTTTCGCTGTGGTTCAGCGTTATTTCCTGTGTGGCCGAAATTGCTTTAGATAATACGACATGGCCGTCAACTTCTTCATTGGCTGCTATACTTTTGTTGAATAGCTGAAAATCGGTGAAAATTAATTTAGGCTCATCTATATTCGTATGTATACTCTGTGGGTCAAAAATATTGAAGCCGTGCGAGCCACCAAATACCAATTCCTCTTTACTGGTTTTTAAAGCTGCATTTACAGTGAACTCTCTGCCCTGCAGGCCATCTGTTTCATCAAAGCTTTCAAATTGAAACTTATAGGTGCCATTGCCTGGTGTCAATGTTATCCGGCCCAGCCCTTTTGATGTACTTAGCCACATGGCCCCCCTGTTATCTTCCAATACATTCAAAACCTGGTTGTCGGGCAACCCGTCCTTTTTTGTCAGCGAGATAAAACGATTGGTTTCAGGGTTTAATATGCTCAGTCCGTCTCTTGTTGCTATCCACATCAGGCCGCGGCTGTCCTGCGTGATATTATGGATGTCATCATTGATCAAACTGTTAGGGTCGCTTTTCTTTTTACTATAATGTATAACGCGACGTCCATTTTTTAATATTTTATCTATCCCCAAATATCCTCCTACCCAGAGATTACCTTTGGTGTCTTCAAAGAGTGCGGATATATATAGCGACCTGATATCCGTTTGCTTAAAGGGAGGCGAAAATATTTTTTTGTCTCTGTCAAATATTTGCAAACCTGCCGCAAAAGTACCTATCCATAACCGGTTTGATGAATCTTCCAGAATATTCCACACCCGGTCATCAGCAATGCTCGTGGGCACCTTGCCATTATGTTTGTAGTGAATAAATTTCCTTCCGTCAAAATGATCCAGCCCCCCAAAATAGGTGCCTATCCATAGTTGTTGATCATGGTCGATACATAAGCTTACAATAATATCACTGCTGAGGCTGTTCGGGTTTCCCGGATCGTGTTTATACTGGGTAAACTTGCCTGTTTTGCGATCAAAATAAATTAAACCGCCTCCATTGGTCCCAATCCATAAATTACCGTTTTTATCCTCAGCGAATTGATTAACATCTTCAAAACTAAGACTCCGGGGATCTGAGGCAAAGTGCCTGTACAGCGGGAACCTGATAATATTTTTATGATAATAACTTACCCCCTCTCTAAGCGTACGGGCCCACATAATGCCTTTGTTGTCTTTGTAAAGCGCAACAGTGTTCTGTCCTAACGATTTTGCGTCATCTTCCCTGTTCAGTAGATAAGTAATTTTTCCGCTTTTTTTATCCAATAAATTTATTCCGCCATGATCAGTGGAGATCCACATAAGACCGTCGTCGGCCTGAATAATGTCAGTGATGTTGTTCGATGTAAGCGGTGTTTCTGACGATTCTTTTGTGATGTACCGAAACCGCCCCGTACGGCGGCTGTAATAATAGATGCCGGAATCCATATTGGGGTTAAACACCCAGAGATCGCCTTCACTGTCAATAGTTATCGAGTAGTCTCTACCCCTGCTATTGGCAGCTTTTTTAAAAATATCGGTATGGTACGTAATTGCATTACGTTTTACATCCAATAGCTCTACTACGCCGTCGTCATAAGCAAGCCATAAATTGCCGCTTGCATCCTGCACCATGTCTGTAATAGAACTTGAATATAATGATGGGTTGGAATTATGGTGATGATAATAACGCGTGGCAGTTTTTTTTAGCTCATTATACCTGTAAAGGCCTGAATCGGGACACAAAAACCAGAAGTCGCCTTTCCCGTTGTGGAGCATTTTGGAAACGAACGGATTCTCCGGAAGTTTGCAAGCATGGAGCACTGACGATACGTCATTGTTAAACTGCTCCGTTTCGGGGTCATAAAAGGAATATCCAGCTGGGGTTATTACCCATAATTTTTTGTCGGGGCCTTCACAAATATTAGTTATGTAATCATCATTAACGGAGTTTTTATTATTTACATCGTGCTTAAATACTTTAAAAGTATAACCGTCATAACGGTTAAGGCCCGAAGCCGTGCCGAACCACATGAAGCCTTTGGGATCTTTAAATATGCAATTAACCTTGTTGTGAGATAACCCGTTGCTTATATTGAGCCGTGAAAACTGGTACTGGCTGTTTTGCGCAAAATTGTTCGTGTAAGCAAAAAACAACACTGAAACGACAATATAAAGTTTTACACGCATTAAAATTTAGTTGAGATCTTCGAAATCAGGAGCCTGGCCCTTGGCAAGCCGGTACACCTAGATAGCATAAAAGTAAGATAAATTCCTAATTAAAGAGATAAAAGTGGCAATTCCTTATCTAATCACCAGAAGATAAATAACCGGCCTCTGAAGCAAACGAGCTGCCGATGCTATGGTACGGGCCATGCCTGAACTTACAGTAAAATAAAGCTTGTTACAGGTTGTCGTTTAGGAGGATATCCGGATCATCCGGTTAAAAAAAGCAGCGACACGCCCTTAGTCACAGTTTTTGAAATGATTAACATTTATTTCCGACACCATTTTTATCAATTTATTTCAAATAAGGTGGCTGTTTATATAAAACCTTATAGATTCCATGTTTTTTTGATAAATTAACATTTAACACCCTATTTTCTAACTTTTATCTCCCATCATTAAATTATCTCTTCTGTAGTTTTACTAATCAATTAATAAACCTGGTACCAATTCAACTATTGCTAACTAAAACATGCCCGTTGCTCCAACCGCTGTATTATGTTGACTTTAATTGCATTGATTTCATTAATTGTCCTTCTGCATCGAAAAACAAGATTAACCAATTAAACTAATAAACCGGTTCAGGCCCGTTTTATCCTATCGAAAAATGAAACTAATGTTAAACTCCGCCTTATGCGGAATGGCTACTGCCTTATTATTATTTTTTTTTATACCTCGTTGGCTAAAGGCAGTTATCAACACAACTGCCTATACCAATAGCTATATAAACCTCAAAGGTAATGACAAATATATCCTCGTTCTGCCTCGCTGTCTGACACTTTCACACGCAATTAACCAATTTATTAATAGCGGCAGATTTAAATATCGCCAACCTAACCAATTTTTTTATGAAGAAAACTTTAAGCTATTTTTTATGCATTCTTGCAATCCCGGCATTGACAAGATGCACGAAGCAACAAATCGCTTCTCCGGACGTTAAACCGCTTGCTAAAACGAGCACCAAAACGCTGACAGCCACCAGTTATCCGAGTTACAACATTTCACCACTACCACCCGATCAAACCGGCGTTTCCAGTACGGCAACTCAGCTTGCTGCAAAGTTCCAGTTAGGTTGGAACATTGGTAACACATTGGAGGCAATAGGCGGCGAAACCGCCTGGGGCAACCCTACGGTAACCCAGGCGCTAATTGATCAGGTTAAAAGAAGCGGTTTCACCGCCGTTCGTATCCCCTGCAGCTGGGACCAGTATGCTAATCAAACCACGGCCCAAATTCAGCAAACCTGGCTTGATAGGGTTAAGCAGGTTGTTCAGTATTGCGTTAACGATGATTTGTACGTAATATTAAATATACACTGGGATGGCGGGTGGCTGGAGAACAATTGTACTACCAGCGCACAGGCAGCAGTTAATGCCAAACAAAAGGCTTTTTGGGAACAGATAGCGACCCAAATGCGTGGTTTTGACGAGCATGTGATTTTTGCTAGCGCCAATGAACCCGCTGTATCAGATGCTACAGGGATGGGGGTGCTGCTTTCTTATCATCAAACATTTGTTAATGCGGTAAGATCAACCGGTGGCCACAACAGTTACCGGGTGCTGCTTATCCAGGGTCCATCTACAAATATCGACTACTCAAATACTTTAATGAATACCCTTCCCACCGATCCAGCCGCCAACCGCCTGATGGTTGAAGTACACTATTACACTCCCTTTAATTTTGCCGGTTTAACCGCCGACGCAAGCTGGGGCAATATGGCCTATTATTGGGGCAATGGATACCACTCTACAACCGATGCTTCACGAAATGCCACCTCAGGCGACGAGTCAGATGCCCCCGCGGAATTTCCGCTCATGAAGACAAAGTTCATTGATAAAGGTATCCCGGTAATATTGGGAGAATATGGCGCTATCCGCAGGTTTCAAACGCTTACGGGCGATGCATTAACTTTACATCAGGCCGGCAGGGCTTATTATATTAATTACATTACACATCAGGCGTTGAAATATGGCTTGCTTCCATTTTATTTTGATGATGGATCGCAGGGAAATAATGCGTTCAGACTTATTAACAGGCAAACCAACGGAGTTGCCGACCAGCAAGGTTTAGCCGCGGTGGCACAAGGCGCGCAAAACGGTACATCATCAACCATCCAGGTTGGGCAAGTTTACCAGATTTATAACAGGAACAGCTTTAAAGCCCTGGAAATTGCTGGCTGGGGTACTGCAAATCAATCGCCGGCCGGCCAATGGGAATATTTAGCCGGCGCAAACCAGCAATTTAAAATTGAAGATGCGGGAGGCGGTTACTACCGGTTAACCCCTATGCATGCCACCGGAAAATGTTTGGAAATGTATGGCTTTGGCACAGGTAATGGAGGGCAGGTAGATTTATGGGATTACAACGGCGGTGCAAACCAAAAATGGTCGATTCAGATAACCGACAACGGATATTATAAAATTATCAATGCAAACAGCGGAATAGTTTTGGATGTTGCAGCATCTTCGCTCAATAATGGCGGTGCACTTGAACAATGGACCTACTCTGGAGGCCGTAATCAGCAATGGGGATTTGTGAAAATATAAGATAAATATAAAGCAATTAAGTCATTTCACTAATTGTCAAAATCTCTAATGCCTCTGTTTTAAATGAGGTGTTAGAGATTTTCTTGAAAGTACTGTTATATTGACTATCATTAAGCTAAATCAGGGAGTTTAAATTCCTCGGCAAGAAATTTCATGTCATCCTCATCTATGTAAGTATTATACTGCGTTTGCCGAAACAGTAGATGAGGCTGGATCCTTTTGTAGTGAAACAACGAGCTGCCCCCTATTCGTCTGATAAACTCTTCAAGTTCCTCCCGTGTGATCAATACCAGCCAGCCATTACCGGATTCTGAATCATGATGATCGTTTTTATAACCGGGGTCTGGCTGATCAGTTCTACAATACTAACTAATGCTGTTTTCATGTCTTAATTATTCAAAGATGGATAATCAATATAACCTTGCGCGCCGCCGCCAAACATTGTCGCCCTGTCAGGCTGATTGAGTTCGGCATCTAACTCAAAACGTTTCGGCAAGTCAGGATTGGCTAAAAATAGCGTGCCAAATGAAACGAGTTTGGCGATGTCTTTTTCCAATTCTGTTTCAGCAGATGCTTTGTCATAACCTGCATTGGCAATAACGGTTTGCTTTATTCTACTGCCGAATAAAGCAATTTCATCATCCGCCGGATAGTGAGCAGGCGATGGAAAGTATGGGCTGCGCTTCATCAGCTCCACATAAGCGAAGTTGAGTTTATTCAATTCCTCAATTAAATAAGTGTAGGTTCCGGTGGGATCATCCAAAACCATATCACCATATGGGTGGAAAGGTGAAAGTTTTATGCCAACTTTATCGCCGCCAACCACATCGATCAGTTCCTGCATCACCTCCAGCACGAAACGGACCTTATTGGGAATGCTGCCTCCGTAGTCATCGGTTCTTTGGTTGGCGCTTTCTGCCAGGAACTGGCTCGGTAAATAACCGTTTGCTGCATGCAATTCTACTCCATCAAAGCCGGCCTCGATCGCGTTTTTGGCAGCCTGCCCATAATCCCTGATCGTTTGTTGGATCTCTGCAACGGTGATTTCCTGAGGCGTTTCATAGTCCTTCGCACCTTGTGACGTGAAATGCTGCGCGCCTGTGATCGGTCGTGCAGAAGGAGCCAGCGGTAATTTGCCATTCCGGTCAATAGAATGACCTGCACGACCGGTATGCCACAGTTGGGCAACGATCAGGCCGCCATGCGCATGAACGGCTTGGGTAACTTTCTTCCAGGCAGTGATCTGTTCAGGGGCATAGATCCCCGGCGTTAATGGACTGCCGGTAGCTTCCTCACTGATCCGGATGGCCTCAGTAAACATCATCCCGGCACTGGCTCTTTGCGTATAGTATTGAACGGTCGTATCGCCTACCACACCGTTTAAGTCAGCCCGGCTCCTGGTCATAGCCGACATCACCATGCTGTTCTTTAAGGTTAGTTTTCCTAAAGTTGCTTTTCCCAATAATTTCATGATTTTAATTTTTTATGTTACTAATTATGTATTGTTTTATAAATTGTAGGCAGGCAGATAAACCTGGTTGACAAAATCTTCTGCCGTTGTTGGCGTAGTCGTTGAAACCTCTCTTTTTTGATAATTCATGAAGCCGGTTTTAATCGCGGTGCCCATTTCAAGCAGGTTATCGACAAAATCTTCTGAAAAGCCGTTGCTTAAAAAGGTTTGCTTGATCTGCTGAACGGGTACCTGCACATAAGGCAGCTCAGGCTGGCCAATAGCTTTGCCTATCAAGGTGGTAAACTCCCTGTAGGTATAATCTCTTGGCCCCATCACCGCCTGCACACTTTTACCACTGAAGTCGAGGCTGGCTAAATGTCCGGCTGCTATCTTTGCCACGTCCTGAGTAGCCACCATCGGTATGGCATGATCACCGGCCGCTGCTGTACCATTGATACCCTTATTCTTAACGAGGCCTATTGTTCTCAGGAAATTTTCCATAAAATAGGCAGAACGGATATGCAATACATTAACACCGTCCAACTGATTTAACCTGACTTCCTGTTCGCCGGTACCCGCCATGATCCCGTTGCCCTCGTGCATATGCGAGCCAAGACTGCTCATGTTGACAATGTGTTTGATGCCGGAATCTTCGATGGCTTTGATCAGCGTACCGGTAACCATCCGTTGGTAAGCCCTGGTATTCTCCGCCTTAACATTGTCAGGCAATAAGATGAATGCGCTATCGGCGTTACTGAATGCGTTGGTTAGTGTTTGCACATCTGTAATGTCGCCAGCAATAATTTCCGCACCCAAAGCGCGATGTTTTTCTAACTTGTCTGTGTGCCTGGCGATCAGGGTTACCTGATGTCCTTCGTTTAAAAGGATCTCGGATATTTTACTGCCTACTGTTCCGGTGGCGCCGAGTATGACTATTTTCTTTTTCATGGTAGTATGATTAAATGTTGTTTTTGTTTAATTACTATACAAAGATGTCGTGATTGAAAACCTAAAACTTGTATCAAATCACTGTTCTTAATTCTGCTTCCAGGTGGTTCCGTTTTCCAGTTGGCCGCTCTCCAAATCATTTTTAATGATCGCCAAGGCGTCTTTCAGCATAGCATGCACTGCTTTCATCAGCACTAATTTTACGAACATCCTGGCAAAAAAATTGGTAGGTACGGCCCGGTAGGTCCATTCGATTTTGGTTTTGTTATCTCCCAGATCGGTGAACAGCCATGCACCTTCCAGTCGTTTCAGGAGAGCCGAAAGAACTTTCGAAGTGAAGTGCTCATTCTTGTAGGAAAATGACATTGGCGCGTTTATAGTGAGCAGGCTTTCTTGGGAGGTTGACCCGTCAGCAAAATAAACTGTTCTTCGCAGCCCGGCTTTATTCCAGCCTTGTTTGACACTGGTGTCAATGATCGCCGGGATTATCGCGTTCCCGCGAAAGATGTGCACTAAATTGACCGGGGCGATATAATTAAAAGCTTGATCAATGGGTGAGTCGATGATCACGACCACCGTTATTTCAGGGTTTTGTTGCGTTGTCATTTGATGATGTTTTATTTGATTGCGATACAAAGGTGCGCTGATCGCGCGTGACAAACTTGTATCAAATCACTGTTCTGATTATCCGTGGAGATTGCCGCTGTACATGCCTCCGTCAAAATGAACCGCATATGTTTGGATAACGAATAAGAGGATGTCACTGGTTTCCGCTGCACGGAATGTTGGGCTTTCGTTTTCGATCAAAGCACTTTCCCCGGTGGCCAGGGTCGTATCATTGATGTTAATTTTGCCGTCAAATACATAAAGCAGGAAGGTGCAATTTTCAGCTGGTGCTTCTGGCAAAATGATCTCTTCGCCCTTTTCCAATCGCATATCCATGAGCCAGGTATTGCTTCTGATTTGCAATGGGTAATCATCGCCTTTGCCGGCTATTGTACGCCAAGTGTTTTCACTGTAAATTTCCGGCAAATTGTAAAATTGAACCCGGGATGGTAAACCGGTAGTTTCCGGCCGGATAAATATTTGCAGGCCTTCTAAAACGCCGCCTTCCTCCAGCACCCGCTCTTCGTGATAGAAACTGGCACCCGCATTCATCAACATTAAATTTTGATTGGAAATGGTACCAGTGTGACCTTCGGAATCTAAGTGTTTCACCCGGCCACTACGTAAATAGGTAAGTATTTCGTCATCCCTGTGCGGGTGCATGGGAATCAGCGTTCCCGGGTTGATCCGAGCATGGTCTATTCTTCCTATAGTTGACAAGCCGGTATCGTGTAATTCAGGCCGGATAAGCCCGGGATATAAAATCTGAATGCCAAAGCCACCGTGCTGCTTACCATACTTGATGGTGTTATCTATCTTGGTCAGCATCTTAATCGATCTCAATAACTACTTTACCAATGTAACCACCACGCTCAGCATATTCATAAGCTTCTTTGTACTGCGCAAATGGAAATACTTTGTTCACTTCGATCTCCAGCCCATTTTTCACGGCACTTAGCAGAACATCGGTGTATTTAGTAGCTGGGCTCGAAAGAATAACTACATGTTTTTTACCCCTAAATATATTACCTAATAGCGAAAGCGGTATTTCAATTGGCTTTGGTGTAGGATTCAAAAAAATGGCTTTAGGCTTCATGATTTGTTTAGCCGTTTTGTAACCCATTTTGCCTGATAAGTCGATAACTATGTCATAAGTGGCTTTCTGAGAAAGCACATTTTCTTTTTTGTAATCTTTCACGGAGTTTGCGCCCCATTTTTTCGCATATGCTGCTCCCTGGCTGCTGGTCACTGCGGTTAGGTTTGCGCCCCGGTGTTTTAATAATTGCAGTACGAACATACCAAACCCTCCCGTAGCGCCGTTGACCAAAATGCTGGTTTGTGAACTGATATTACCCATTTTTTCTAATGCGGTAACGGCAGCAGTTCCAACCACCGGAATGGAGGCGGCCTGGGCAAAACTGATGTTAGCGGGCTTTTTCCAGACAAGTGAAGCTGTTACGGCAACATACTCGGCTGATACACCTTCTTTCATCATGTTTTTTACTACCCCAAAAACTTCATCGCCTTTTTTTAGGCCAATGACAGCAGATCCAAATTCTTCAACGATACCGGAGAAATCCGTGCCGGTGTGCTTTGGAAATTTTGAACCGGACATCAGGGTCATTTCGCCTTTGCGAATCTTCCAATCCATTGGATTGATAGAAAATGCGTTTACTTTGACCAGTACCTGATCTGCTTTTATAATAGGCTTTGGTTGTTCTACAGCTTGCAACACATCCGCGGTTCCAAACTTTTGATACACTATTGCTTTCATGATATTATTTTTAATTGTTTAAAATGATATCACAAAGTTGCGAACAGCCTGATCAGGAAACTTGTATCAAATCACTGTTGTTGGAAATGCCTGTGGCACCTCCAAATGAAGGTGCCACAGATAACAATCGAGTATTAGCAAATTAAGACTAATAAATTTCGATCAGGTCACTATTGTTCTTCAAAGCTTTAGGTGGCATGCCAAACATCTCATACATATACTTATTGAATTGAGGTAAATCGTAAAAGCCAGTATCATAAGCGATCTCGGTGAGGCTTCTTTCTTTGTCAGAAAGCGTAAGATAAATAGCCTGGCGCAACCTTGTCCATAATAAATACTTGGATAGGCTACTGCCAGTCTGTAGTTTAAAAAGTGACGCTAAACGCGAGGGCGAAAGAAAAACGATATCGGCAAATGTTTGCGGCGTGATGTTTTGCTCGTAATAGTTGGATTTGATATGGTCCACTATTTTGGCAACTCTTTCATCATAAGCCGTAGCCGGTAATTTAGCGAGCAACGCATCAACTATTTGGCTGATAGCTAAACTGACTTTGGGCGTCTGAAAAAAAGCATTGGTTTCAGATGGTGAATCAAATACAATATATTCCTCATTTTTTTTAAATCTGCCGGCCAGTTCTAAACCAATATTCGAGTAAGGCTCTATATTTAAAACGTTCAATGTGCCTTTTTCAGCTGCGCAAAAATGCGGCACCTGCGGTTTAATGAGAAAGCCGTGGATACGCTCGTAAAGCATGCCGCTGATCGTCGAATTGAAAGGCGTGTCGTTCGACAAGACGATCTGATAGGCCGAATGATGGTGAATCTCTACCATCAGGTTTCGGGCTTTAAGAGCAAGTATAAAAGGATTCATAGATACAATATGGTATGATTTCCCGTAAATATACTATCCTTTGTTAGATCAATGCTGATAAATGCACGTTAGTTAAGCGAACTTCTAAACCCTAAAGGTGATAAATTGGCTTCGATCTTGAATAGTTTAAAGGACTCTGACTGTGCTCAAATCTCAGTTAACAAGCATTTCAAAAACGGATAATTCCGTTCTAAAATCTCTTTTGCCTGTCTATAAATTTTCCCGAAGTCATGCCCGAACCTTAAGTTCAATAATTATGTTACCCATGCTTATAGGTAAATTTGGATTACAGATTTAAGTAGCTTTTATGCAGAGCAGCCCAGTAAATTATATATTGAAGCAATAGAGTCAACCGTTATATTGCAGATTAAACATGGCGATCTACTAAAGTTATATGTAAAATATCACACTATCGACCATAACTTTCGAGTAATTATAGAGCAAAGGTATATCGAACTGGAAAATAGAGTACTACAAAATATTAGCTCTACAGCCGAAGATCGGTATTTGTTGTTTCTGGATCAATACCAGGGTCTTTCTAAAATACTTCCAAATACGCAAATCGCATCATATTTAGGTATTACCCCCGAATTCCTAAGCACGATCAGAAAGGGACTTGCCCGTAAAAATTCTTAAAGTACTTTAAGAGTATTTCTTAAGATATCTTATTGGTTGTTTTATAAAGAACAGCCGATATTTGTTCCGAAATAAAAAATTAAATGTCAACAGAAAACAATAAACGGTTGATGAAATTCTTTGTGGAATTCATCAATACAGCCAGCGAGGTTTTAAGTAAAGAACTCATATCAGCAGAGGCAAAATTCTTTGTACCGAGCCAAACAGAGCCACTATATGGACCAACTGGATATCTGAATATAATCAACATGATGCGTTCAGGTTTTTCTGATATTCAATGGGAACTTGAAGATATGGTAGCGGAAAATAATAAGATAGCCGCACGTTTTATCATGCGTGGCACACACAATGGGCCGTTCTTTGGTGTGCCAGCTACGTTCAGAACTATTGAAGTAAAAGCAGTAAATTTCTACAGATTTCATAATGATCAAATCATTGAAGAATTTGGTCAGCCTGATTTGCTAAATTTGTTACAACAAATAGGAGCAATACCGTCAATGAATTAATGCCCCATTGCTAGCGCACGTGTGCCGCGTGTGTTGAACTGTATAGTGGAATATGTGTATCCTCTTATCCGTGCGTTCCTCCTCATACATACATCGTGTTACATTGCGGACGTATTCCGACAGGCCCTAGCCAATTACATATGCCAGGGGCTGGACCGTTTTGGCGGTCACCGTCTATGACGAGGTTTTTTTAAATACGGTTGGAGCGATGTGTTTACCAATCAAAATGGCCTTAAAAGCGAAAAGCACCTACATCGAACGTGATGTAAGTGCTTTTTCAGTTGCTCCCCACAGTGGCGTTTTTTCGAACCAATTCATTGAAAAATTACGACGAATTGGAAGTTTAGGCGAGAAAAATATTAAACTCTAAATTAAATCTAAATTCAGTTAAAACCCAGTTTCCGCTAATCAACGAACCCGTTTCCAGGTGCCCATTAGTTACTTGGTTAACCGAATGATCAAATGGGTTATAGTAATAGAAATAAACATTTCCGAACATTTTGAGACCCCAAGTTGAAATGAAATTTTTCACCCTCACCTTTTCGACTGTTATTGGCTGTAAAAAATACCATGTTGTTATCGTTCATTGCTTTGGAAGAATGGTTACAATTACTCTTTTATATCGGGTTAGCCGGGGCGTTCCTTTATCGGTAACCTTCAAGATGAAGTGAGTAGTTTGGAGACTACCTACCTCTGGCGCTTTTAATTCTGTAATGACAGACATGTTTTCTGCCGGAGTGACCGCTATTGTATTATGCAATGTTCCCGCTTCCCTGTATTGAAACCAATGAAAACTCAGGGCATCTCCGTCAGGGTCATAGGATGCGCTGCCGTCAAGACTAAATGTCTCGCCGGATTTTACCGTGAGCTGTTCAGGCATATTGAGTTTCGCAACCGGTGGGTGATTGACAGCTTTATAATCCGTATTGCACCAAGCCATTCTTGCCGCAAAATCATTCTGGATTTCTTCTCTCCATCTCCAAATCGTTACATGATTGTCTTTGTATGTACCTGTGTCTTTTACAACGGCTCTTCCCCATTTGCCCTGCACCCAAGGTGTATATTCGTCTTCGGCATTTGTCCAAAATGGTCTCGTCTCTTCTTCCAGCGGAACAATCCATTTCATCTTGGGGTCAAAGGGTGGTTTGTAAAATTCATAACGTCCGCCCCAACCTCCCCAGTTTGGATGCTCCGGGTTGTTCAGTCCATTGGGAATCAGCGAGAGCCAGGATGGGGTATCACCCTCCATGCCAAAGGACACATCCGGATAGATTGCCCCGAGCGGCCCATGTCCCTGCTGGACATTTCGCATAAGCCAATCATTGCTGACCACTTCGTTGTTGGCGCCGGGAAATACACTTAAGATGGCCGACCATGTAGCCGCATAATAATTTCCCGGGCTTGCAATGTAGAACAGATCAGGGAAATTCTTGCGTATCCATGGCCCCGAATTATCCTGGTCCGAAATCGTGTATACTCTGAGCTTACTTATCAATCTTTTTACTTCCCCTTCACTTTTAGTCTCCCTGATTTTCCAGAGTGCTTGCGCCAGTATATTCGGGCCGCCCCAAACAGTCACCCATAAGGGGCGGCTGTCATTCGTTTCAAGCATCTTGATCACCCAGTCCGAACCTTCCGAATCTTTGCCTTTTCCTACGCCTTCCATCCCATAAACCGGAAGGCCTTTTTTTACCAGGCTTAATAATTTTTGCGCTGTCGGAAATCCGGGTTCATGTTTTAGAAGATTAGGTTGCACCTTCTCATAACTACGAATGACTTTTTCAATGAGTTCTGGGCTAACCTTTTTTGATTGATGAATGGATGTTGAAGCGATGAGTCCTACAACGTCGATTTGATTTGTATATAGCATTAACCGGACCATCGACATAAAATCATCAGGCTCGTTTCCGATGTCTGTAATGACAATCAGGCGATGTTTGGCAATTGTTTGTCCAGAAGCCATAATGTGTGTTGCCAGTATAATACTTAATACAACTAGCGTAACTAGCATTAGTCTTGTTTTCATTATTTTACTTTTAATTTGATAGGTTTCATGTTTTGCTAATTGATTTTGAGTCGTTCTTACTGCTATCTTACTACCACCCGCACACGGCCCAGGTTTTGAATGCGGGCATAAGTTTTTTTTGCATCTCCTTGCCGTTGAGGCGTAGCCATTAAAAGACTTAATTGTTCCTCCGAGCGCTTAAATCCCGTGCAGTGTGGGATCAACAAAAACTCATTCACAACTATATTAAACAAAAAATAAAACTAATTAACTATTGAACTCCATTGCCAGGTAAAACCTGTTGTAATTGCCAAAACAATTGATTCCAAAGCAAATTGCCCCTCACTTGCCATGTTGGTTATAAAGGGGCCTTTGTGCAATACTACATAAAACAAAGGTATTAACAGTTGATTGGAGGTTCCGAAGGCCTTGGCCAGGTAATTCCGGGCCACTCGGAGCACCAGTTTGTGTAATGTCGAATCTAAAAGCATCTTTAACTTCAATCCTTTAATATGATCAAAGTGTAGAGGAATTGCTTTCCCTGTATTTCTGGAACGCGGTGATCAAGCTCCCTGGAATGTCTATTCAACTGACGAATTAGAATCTTATCGAAAAAACAGCCCTCAGGGCATAAAAAAAGCCCTTTTACTACTGTAAAAAGACTTTTTAGAAATGGGGTAAATGATGGGGCTCGAACCCACGACCCTCGGTACCACAAACCGATGCTCTAACCAACTGAGCTACATCTACCGTTTGGAGAGTGCAAAAATAGAAATCTTACGGCTATTTGCAAACTCTTTTTAAAATTACATTCGGCTTACCTGTTTAATTTAGAACGATTTTAATTAATCACTAAATTTGTAACTATGGCTGAGCAATTAATTGAACTGAATGTGACAGGGATGCATTGTAATAATTGCGCCTTATCTGTACATAAACTACTCGAAAAAAAGGGCTTACATAATATACTGGTTGACTTTGCCAGCGAAGAGGTAAAATTTTCAACCAGCGACAGCACCAAATTGCCCGAAATAAAAAAAGGGATAGAAAATTTAGGTTTTCGGGTGATTGACGATATTTCGCAACATCAGCCTTTATTTTATGATAAAGTAGAGAACAAATTTATCTTCTGTGCCCTGTTTACTGCCCCACTCCTGCTCAGCATGTTGCTGCCATGGCAGTTTTTACATCAGCCCATCGTACAATTATTGTTATGCCTGCCAGTATTTATGGTAGGCTGCCTGCATTTTGGTAAAAGTGCGTGGAGTTCGGTTAAAGGCGGTGTACCCAATATGGATGTGCTCATATTTATCGGTTCAACATCGGCATTTATATATAGTCTTACAGGCACATTGCAGCATTTAGGCCCGCAATACCAGTTTTATGAAACCTGTGCTACCATTATTACTTTGGTATTATTAGGCAATGTATTCGAGAAACGTTCCGTAACTCAAACAACATCAGCAGTAAAAGACCTGATCAAATTTCAGCAGGTAAACGCCAATCGTGTTGTTAACGGTGGTATAGAGGTGATCAGCGCCAAAGAAGTGCGCCCGGGCGACACCTTGTTAGTGAACCAGGGCGATAAGATACCCGTTGATGGCGAGATACTATCAGGCAGTGCGTCTGTTGATGAAGCCATGCTTACCGGCGAAAGTTTACCTGTCGAAAAAGAAAAATACGACCGGGTGATAGGCGGTACTATATTGCTTAATGGCAATATACACATGCTGGCCACCAAAGTTGGCTCCAATACCATCCTGTCGCAGATCATCGAACTGATGAAAAAAGCGCAGGCTGCCAAACCTCCCATCCAAAAACTGGGCGATAAGGTTGCTTCTATATTTGTACCCGCGGTATTGGGTATTTCCCTGTTTACTTTTGTACTTACTTTTTTCGTCGGCCATGCCGGTTTACAGCACTCTTTGCTGAATGCTATAGCTGTACTGGTTATATCATGCCCCTGCGCCATGGGTTTGGCTACACCTACCGCTGTGATGGTTGGCCTTGGTCGTGCGGCTAAGAACGGCATCCTCATCAAAGGTGGTGATACCATTGAAGCCGTAGCCCACACTAAATATGTGGTATTCGACAAAACAGGCACCTTAACCACCGGTAAATTCAGTATTAATGAGATCAAGGCTGAACCTGGTATTGATATCGACTTGATCCGCGGTATCATTATAGCAATTGAAGAACGGTCAAATCACCCGATTGCTCGCTCATTGGTAAACGGACTAAAAAGCCTGCCCAAACAAAAGGTGATACTTAAAGTGGCCAAAGAAGAAAAAGGCCTGGGTATGCGCGCCGAAGATGTGGAAGGCAACAACTATTTCCTCGGCACCGCTAAACTGAATAAGGACGATCATTTTAATCTCTCGCTCTATAAAAATCAACAATTGTTGGCACAAGTGGCCATTGATGATGAAATAAAACCCGAAACAGCCACACTGATAGCCCAGCTCAAAAAAATGGGTATCAAACCCGTGCTACTAAGCGGCGACAAGAAAGATCGCTGTTTAAAAGTAGCCGCTGCCATTGGTATCAAAGAGGTTCATGCCGAAAAACTACCCGACGAAAAGCTAAAAGTGATTGACATGTACAAGCAAAAGGGTAAAACCATCATGATAGGCGATGGTATAAACGACGCTCCCGCTTTAACCAAGGCTGATGTTGGTGTATCCATGAACGATGCCAGCCAGGTAGCCATACAATCGGCCAGTGTGGTGCTGCTGAATACCGACCTCCATTCGGTTATTAAATTTTTACAGATTAGTAAGCATACACTGCTCACTATAAAACAAAACCTGTTTTGGGCATTTGCCTACAATATCATAGCTATTCCTCTGGCTGCCTTAGGCTTTTTAAACCCGATGATAGGCGCATTTACCATGGCCTTTTCTGATGTGGTGGTGATTGGCAACTCACTGAGGTTGAAAATTAAAAAGGTTGATAGTTAATAGTTCATGGTTCATAGTCACCTTTGATGTGTTTTGTTTTCTGTCACTTAGGGTAAAGTTTGTTATTTTTGGCATTTACAATGGTGCATATATTAACTATGATCTATGAACCATCAACCATGAACTAATTTAAATGATCGAAATTTACACAGACGGTGCATCAAGCGGAAATCCCGGTCCGGGAGGTTATGGGGTAATTTTGCGTTCGGGTAAGCATTATAAGGAGCTATCCGAAGGTTTTCGCAAAACCACCAACAACCGTATGGAGTTATTGGCTGTAATAAAAGGATTGGAAGCTTTAAAAACCCCCAATCAACAGGTCATGATCTTTTCAGACTCTAAATACGTGATCGACTCCATCGAAAAACGCTGGGTAAATGGCTGGCTTCAAAAAGGTTTCGCTGGTAAAAAAAACAAGGACCTCTGGCTTCGTTACCTTGACATCAGCAAACATCACCAGATCAAATTTACCTGGGTACGTGGGCACAATGGTCACCCAGAAAATGAGCGTTGCGATGAACTGGCCGTAGCCGCCGGTAAACAGAAACCTCTGCTGATAGATTCTGTTTTTGAAGTAGAGAATGCGAAGGGAATCTAGTCTCTAAATTCTAAAACCTAAACTCTAAATTGACCGGACTCATTCCTCAATTCAGTAACTCAATAATTCAATAATTAATACCTCACCTCCCTGCCAGCTCTATAACCTGCAGATCCTGGATTCTATCCCCATCGATACTAAAACGCATGAGGGTTCGTACCTTATGCCAGCCCTGCTGCCCTGCCGCTCCCGGGTTAAGGTGCAGGCAGCCTATCGTTTTATCGGGCATTACCTTTAATATATGCGAATGCCCCGAGATAAACAGCTTAGGAGGATTTAAGTAGATCTCCTTTTTTACCGCCGGACTATATTTGCCAGGATAGCCTCCAATGTGGGTCATCCATACATCAACGCCTTCGCAGTTAAAGCGTAGATTTTCCGGGTATACCAGTCGCACGTCCTTACCGTCGATATTGCCGTATACGCCTTTTAATGGCTTAAAAGCCGCCAGTTTATCGGCCAGTTCCAGGGTGCCGAAATCACCGGCATGCCAGATCTCGTCGCAATTTTCAAAGTGTTTAAAAACAGCGTCATCAAGGTAACTGTGGGTGTCGGATATTAAGCCTATGCGGGTCATCGGAGCAAATATAGATACAAGAGGTAAGAGTCAAGAATCAGGAGTCAATAAATCTGCCATTGCGCGTAAAAATTCCCGAATAAAGCTTAAAATTGGGTTTACATGGTTTACACTTTTCATGGTTTAAATTTATTTATTTAATTGATAATCAGATAAATAATAATTATTTGTGTCGTTTTTTGGGTTTACAGTGTAAACCATAATTAGCGAGTTTACATTGGTCAGTTTTATAACATTTTGGTATTCTAACATTTGTGGATTGGGGACGGGCGATAGTGGAGATAGTATCCATGTAAAAACATGTCATTGCTCAGTGCGGCAGCCTCCAATTTAGAGAGCAAACTTTGCATATCCGATCTGCTTATAGGAGATTGCTTTGTCGTTCCTCCTCCCAATGACCCGCTGGGATATTATTAATTTAAAAAATCGTCAAAAAGTCCTTCAATATCTCCTGGTATCGCTTACTGTAAACTTTAGGTGAATCATAGATCACCAACCTCTCTTCTTCCGATTGGCTTATGTCAAAACCCAGAGCCAGTATTTCCCGGTGTGGTTCATCATTTTTAAAAGAATATACCTTTATTATTTTCTGTAAATGAAGCTGATATTGCGTAGCCAAAGTTTTAACCAACTCTGCAGTATCAATTGGCAACACCAGCCAGCAAGTCCCATTCTCCGTTAAATGGTTTGCAACTGTTTCTATCAGTCCTTCAAAAAATCCCTCACCTGCATGTTTGGCCAAATTCTTCTTTACGCCCGGCGATTGCAGGGAATTGATATAGAATGGTGGATTGGATACGATCAAATCATATTTTTTGTCGGAATGGCCAACAAAAAAATCCCCAAAGCTGGCTGGAAACAGTGTCAGGCGATCAGCAAAAGGCGAATTCTTAAAATTGCTCCCGGCAGTTATAGCCGCGCTTTCATCAATCTCCACGGCATCAATTTGCGCATCAGCAAAACGCTGGGCCAGCATCAGGGCAATTACACCGGTACCGGTGCCTATATCTAATATAGATAATGGTTTATCCGCACCAGCTAACGCACCCAACAAAACACCATCCGTATTGATTTTCATGGCGCAACCGGTTTGATCAACGCTGAATTGTTTAAATTTGAATATCATGTTTAAGAAAATAACAGCAATTAGTTTAGTATCATTAATTTCAATAAACTGTTTTGCTCAAAGCATTAAAGGCGCACTTCCTAATACAGCCAAAGTTAACATTGATAATCTTTTTAAAGCATATAGTAAACAAAACTCGCCCGGTTATGCCATAGGCATTGTTAAAGCAACAAAAGTTTTATACACCCGTGGCTATGGTTCAGCCAATCTGGATTACCTTATCCCGATAACACCAAACTCCTCTTTTGATATTGCTTCCGTATCCAAGCAGTTTACCGCGGCCTGCATAGCCCTGCTTATTATGGATGGCAAATTAAGCCTGGATGACCCTGTAAGTAAATTTGTGCCCGCTCTGGGTAAATACAGCGATACTATCCGCATTAAGCACCTGATATATAATACCAGCGGAATAATTGATTATTTCAAGCTCCCCCGGCCCGATGGCCACTCCTGGATCACGTTCAATTATTTTGATATTGACTACTGTATAAAAACCTCGTTGAGTAAAGATACACTTGCCTTTAAGCCCGGCGCGCAGTGGGATTATTGTAATGTGAATTATATGCTGCTCACCAAAATAGTTGAAAAAGTAAGCGGTATACCCTTTAGCGAATTTTGCAAAAAGCGGTTGTTTGAGCCCTTAGGCATGTTCAATACTTTAATTAATGACGATGTTACCGAAGTAATCAAAAACCGGGTAACTCCTTATAATATCCGTAATAAAGTTTATGCAGATGCCTACCGCAAAGAAGGCATTCATGTAAAGAACGAGGGCGACTGGATACAACACCCCAGAAATTCACCTCATTACGGAGGCAGCGGCGTTGTAACTACGGTAAACGACCTGCTGAAGTGGAGCGAGAACTTTTTCACCAAAAAATTTGGCGGGGAAGAGTTTTACAAACTGATGCACCTGACCTTAAAATTTAAACACAACAGGGATAACCAGGCATTTGGCTTATATAGGGGTACTTATAAGGGCAAAACCTATTGGGCCTGGGACGGTGGCGATTTTGGTATAAGTTCGCAACTTATCCGTTTCCCGGATCAAAAAATAGCTATAGTAGTACTCTCGAATTTAGGTTCGGGTAATGCTGCTGACAAGGCAAATGCCATTGCCGATATATTAATAAGCAATAAGATATTTTAATCGAATTTTATCTTTCGTAAAGTTCCAGCGGTAAACCATCCGGATCGGCAAAAAAGGTAAAGCGTTTGCCGGTAAATTCATCAATACGGATAGGCTCTGTAATTACACCATTGCTTTGCAAGGAATTAACTACTTCATCAATATCATCAACCTCAAAAGCTAAATGGCGCAAGCCAACAGCTTCCGGGTGTGATGGTCGGGCCGGAGGGCTTGGGAAAGAGAAAAGCTCGATCTGGTACTGGTTTCCCACTTCCAGATCGAGTTTATAGGATTGCCGCTCTTCGCGATAAACCTCTAACAATATTTTTAAACCCAGTATCTCGCTATAAAAATGCTTCGACTTTTGGTAATCGGAACAAATAATGGCGATATGATGTACCCGGTTCAGCTTCAGCATTATTCGCCTAGTATGGTGTGTAATACGTTGCTGTGAACCATTTTCAAGTCGGTAACATGACCAAATGGAACTTCGTCAACATTCAGGAAACCATTGTTCACGGTGCCCAGTAAGCTGAATTCAACATCGCTGGTGGCCATAAATTCAATAAAGCGTTCCTGCTCTTCTGGTGCTACGGTTACCACTACCCTGCCTTGTGCCTCACCAAACAGGAATGCATCCTTACGGATCTCATCATCTGTTTCGATGTCAAAACCTAAACCGTTTGGCATAGACGACTCCAGCAGCGCGATATATAAACCGCCATCAGCCACATCATGTGCCGATTCGATCACGCGGTGTTTGATCAACCCTTTTACGGTTTGCTGCATCTCATATTCCTGATCGATATCAAAATAAGGTGCAGGTGCTTTTAGTATTTTATGCCATGAAGCCAGGTACTGTGATGACGCGATATCATTAACCGATTCGCCGATCAGGTAGATCAGGTCGCCGGGTTGTTTAAAATCGGCGGTCATGATGTTTTCTACATCGTCCATTACACCCAGCATACCAATAGTTGGTGTCGGGAATACCGAACCACCATCTGCCGACTGGTTATAAAAGCTCACGTTACCACCGGTAACCGGGGTTTCGAACTTGCGGCAGGCATCGCCCATACCTTTTATAGCGCTTACAAACTGCCAGTAAACCTCAGGATTGTAAGGATTACCAAAGTTTAAGCAGTTGGTGATAGCCACAGGCTCGCCACCGGCGCAGGTAATATTACGTGCAGCTTCGGCAACAGCTATAGCAGTACCTTTATAAGGATCGGCATATACGTAGCGCGAGTTGCAATCTGTTGTTAATACTATGGCTTTATCAGTATCCTTAACCGCTACCACGGCTGCATCGCAGGCCAGGTTGGCGGTCATGGTTTGTACACCTACCATGCTATCGTACTGGTCGGTTACCCAACGTTTTGAAGCCAGGTTAGGGTGTGCAGCCAAATGCTCGGCCACTTCAACCAGGTTTTCAGGTTCTTTCACATCATCGATGTTGAATTTCTGATTTTCGGCAAAGTAAGCAGGCTCGCGGTATTCGCGTTCGTAAACAGGTGCACCGCCGCCTAAAACAAGGTCGTCTGCAGGCACGTCGGCAACTAATTCACCGTTCATAAAATATTCTAAACGTTTGGTATCGGTCACCTCGCCTATCACAGCGCAGTTCAGATCCCATTTATCAAAAACAGCCTCTACTTCTTTTTCGCGGCCTTTATAAACCACAATCAGCATGCGCTCTTGTGATTCAGACAGCAAAATTTCGTAAGGCTTCATATGATCCTGGCGTGTTGGTACTTTATCCAGGTCGATACGCATACCATGCTCACCTTTGGCGCTCATTTCGGAGTTGGAGCAGATGATACCGGCAGCGCCCATATCCTGCATACCTACTACAGCACCGGTTTTTATCACTTCTAAGGTAGCCTCTAACAACAGTTTTTCCTGGAAAGGGTCGCCTACCTGAACGGCAGGAAGATCATTTACAGAATCGGCAGTGATATCTTTAGATGCGAATGCCGCGCCGTGGATACCATCTTTACCGGTTGCAGAACCTACTATATATACCGGGTTGCCTACGCCGTATGAGGTTGCCGAAACGGTTTCGCCCGCTTTTACAATACCTGCCGACATGGCGTTAACCAGCGGATTTACATTATAACAATCGTCAAAAAACAGCTCGCCGCCTACAGTTGGGATACCAAAGGCATTGCCGTAGTGACTGATACCTTTTACCACACCTTTTACTAACCATTTGGTTTTGTCTAAGGTAAGGTCGCCAAAACGCAGGGAGTTTAACTGCGCGATAGGGCGTGCGCCCATGGTGAAAATGTCACGGTTGATACCGCCTACACCGGTTGCAGCGCCCTGGTAAGGCTCCAATGCCGATGGGTGGTTGTGCGACTCAATCTTGAAGGCGCAGCCGATGCCATCGCCCAAGTCAACCAAACCGGCATTTTCTTCACCAGCCTTAGCCAGCATACGCGGACTATCCTTAGGCAAAGTTTTTAGCCAGGTAATGGAATTTTTATAGGAACAGTGCTCGCTCCACATCACCGAGAATATAGAAAGCTCGGTAAAATTGGGAACTCGCCCTAATATCTCTTTTATACGTTCAAATTCTTCGGGTAATAAGCCTAAATCTTTGGCGGTTTCAACGGTGGTTAATTCCTGGTGCTCCAATGTACTATTGTTTTATTTGAAAGGATGCGCAAAAGTAGGAAAAAAGGCTGAAAGCCGAAAGCCAAAAGGCGAAAGGTTTTGACTCATTTCGGGGCCAGGTTGTGGGTTGCGAGGTTCGGGGGCAGGAATGATTAACTAACTCTCATCTCCTGAAAACCAAACTTATAAAATTCAAGCTACAGAAACTTCTTAAACCTTAAATTTTAACACTTTTCTGATCAAAATCGGGTAGAAAAGTGATCGAAAACAGCTCAAAATTTGATCAAAACCATCGATTTTAACACTTTTTAACAAATTTTTGATGGGTTTTAAAACTTTAAAAAGTATTAAATAATTGACCTTCAAATAACTAAGCACCAAATGGTCGGTTTTTGTTCCTGTTTTTGAAATACCTGATTATGATTTTCAAACAGGGTGAAACGCCGGGTTGGCCTACTTAAATATACAAAAAATGTTTGGGAGCTGCAATGGGGTAATGGACCGGATTTAAATTGGTATGCTGTAGAAACCCCTTCCTCCCCTTCCCCGAGGAAGGAATCACACATTCCCCTCCATTGGCGCAAGTCTTGTGTGATAGGTTAGGGTAAACCTCGCCTGCATGGTATACAAGCACAAGTCATCACCCCACCAGCAACCACACAAGACTTGCGCTAAAAATGGGCTGCGCTCACCTTTATCAAATTACTTAGTTAAAGGATCGTAAACGCCCAGGTAAAGAAACATTTAGCCTGTGGTCGGTGTTATCACCGTACCATTATTTTTGTTTTAGGTAACGCTTTATCAATACTATGGAAATTCTGATTTTTAATAAATAAGACTATGGCAAAAAGTAAATTACTGCGGATGGATAACATCGCCATTGTTGTAGAATCCCTCGATGACGCTATCTCTTTTTTCACGGAGGTGGGCCTAAAGCTCGAAGGGCGGGCCACGGTGGAAGGAGAATGGGCTGGTCGCGTTACCGGACTGGGCACCCAGCAAGTAGAGATCGCTATGATGGTTACCCCAGATGGCCATAGCCGGCTCGAAATTTCGAAATTTCTCACTCCGCCTACTATCGCAGATCACCGGGCTGCTCCTGTGAACGCTCTTGGTTATTTACGCGCTATGTTTACCGTTGAGGATATTGACGAGCTGGTATCCAGGCTCATCAAGCATGGCGCCCAACTCGTTGGCGAAGTAGTTCAGTACGAGAACTCGTATAAGCTCTGTTACATTCGCGGAGCAGAAGGACTTCTGATCGGTTTGGCAGAAGAACTCGGTAATAAATAAGTAACGGATATTTTAGCTCGCGACAGGTGTTATCACCGTAGCGGTACATTGGTTTTTGCTTTAAACCATATGCCTAAAACCGAACTACAGGTGTCCGGTTTCATCACAATGCTTTTAATTCACCTGCCAGACTATACTGGTTATTAATTAATTATAATTTTGGCATGCATTTTACTGCAATAAGGCATGAAGAAATTATTCCTATTATTTATCCTCTTTACTTACACCTATAACCTGGTAAATGCTCAAAACATCGACTCGACGGTACAACATGCTGCAAGCGCTTTTATGGCAAGCGGACCGCGCGTTGGACTCTCTGTTGGCATCGTCAAAAACAACCAGGTTTATCAGTACCATTTCGGCAGTACACAAAAAGGTATAAATGCTACCCCTAACGATCAAACCATTTACGAAATAGGATCGGTTACCAAAACATTTTTCAGCTTGTTGCTGGCACAGGCTGTAATTGAAAAAAGGGTTAGTTTAAGCGATGATATCCGGAAATATCTTAAAGGAAACTATCCAAACCTGCAGTATAACGGCAAACCTATCCAGCTGGTGCATTTAGCTAATTTAACCTCGGGACTACCAGATAATCTTCCGGAAAAATTACCGGCAATTAAAACCATGAGTCCTGATTCGCAATCCTTTGAAAGTAAAAAATTTCATGATGCCTTTACGCGAAATCAATTTTTAACCGAGCTGCATACGGTAAAGCTGACTAAAGAACCCGGATCAAACTCGGCACACTCAAACACAGCAGCCCAGCTGTTAGGGCTTTTACTCGAAAATATTTATGGCACAAGCTATGATGCCCTCCTCTTAAAATATATAACAAGGCCTTTAAAAATGGGAAGTACTTCTTTTACCGTACCAACAGTAAAAAAGTCGCTCTACGCTAAGGGCTACAACGAAAAAGGCATATTGATGCCTGAAATTGCGGCGGGTGCGGGAAGTGCAGGCGGACTAAAATCATCCCTGGCAGACATGATGGTGTATATGAAGTATCAGCTCGAAGAGAAAAACGCGGTGGTAACCATGAGCCATAAACCCACCTGGGGTAAGCCCGAAAGTATAGCTGTTGGTTTAGTTTGGTTTACCAGAACACATTTTGATGGTAAAAGGGATATATGGGAATCGGGAGGCACGGGTGGTCATTCCTGTTTAATTGATCTGTACCCTGAAAGAAACTTCGGCATTGTAATACTTACTAATGAGAGCGACAACCAAGCCCAGGACAGGATATCTGATATGGCCGAAACCATTTATAATGAGCTTTATTTTACCGCGGCCCAGCGCTCTGCAGAAGGTTTTGGCTTTTCTGCCGCTGCAAATACCCTGCTTGATACTTTAAACAAATACGGGTTTCAAAACGCTATTAAAGTAGCAGATGATTTAAAGAAACATGATCATTCATTTAAATTAACAGAAGACGAGATGAACGTATTGGGTTATAAATTCCTGAACAAGGGCCAAAAAGAAAAGGCTCTGGAGCTATTTAAATTAAATGTAAATCTGTACCCTGCAAGCTCAAATACTTATGATAGCCTGGCCGAAACCTATGAAAATACGGGCAACAAGATTTTAGCTATCAAAAACTATAAACGTGCGCTTGAACTTAATCCTCAAAGCACCAATGCTGTTGAGCATTTAAAGAAATTAGAAAAAGAATAATTACCCCCCGCAGTCGCTCGGCTCCAGCCGCGTGACCGCTATTACCCGGGCGCTGTAAAAAACAATACCATATTTAATTCGTAGGCCGGAGGCCTGTGAATGATCGTCACTCGGCTGGAGCCGAGCGACTGCGGGCTGTAAGTATTAAACTCATATGCTACAGAAACCCCTTCCTCCCTTTCCCCAAGGAAGGAATCACACATTCCCCTGCTTTTAAAAGCCTTCCGAACATCTTTGGCGCGGTGATATAACCAATCATAGGCCAAATCGGACTCCAAAGAATTTATAATAAATTATAAGCAACTGTCCATCAGCTTATTTCAAGTAAATAGTTGCTTTTATAATAATAAATTATATTATTTGATTTTCAATATATACTTTCGCTTATTATTTAACAAAAAAATATCACACATGAACCTTTTCAAAACCTGCTTATTATTTGCGCTTTTAACCTGCTCAAAAGCGCTGTTTGCTCAAGACAATCCAACCATGCAGCCTACCTCACAAAATGGCCAGGCGGTCAATGTAAGACCTTCCGCTGGTCAGGGTTACATTGCATTTAATCAGGGAGGCACTTGCATCCTTTTATATGGTGTTTCTGCCACTACATCTCTGAATTTGAAAAAATGCGACCCAAATGATCCAAACGACAAAATAAACAATGCAGTTGTTGTAGGGCCATATAATGGTACAGTTTGGATCTGGGATAATCCAGATGGCCAACAAGACGACGATTATATGTCAATTACTGTAACAAATTTGCCTGCTGGTGCAAGGGTTACTATACCTACCTTTAACAGTGGCGGAGCTGCTCCTGCTGTTTGGTATGATAATGGTGCCGGAGTGAAAGTTCAGTCAAAAACCTATTATCATAATGGCTTGAACTCAAAAGTATCAAGAATCAGCAGAGGTATAGGACAATAATTTATTTTCTTACTTACTCAGAAATAGATCATTATAGGCATAACTATAATGATCTATTTTTTTGTACACCTATAAATCAAAATATTTGATTACGGAAGTATGATGTCTTGAATATGGCCAATTTTTTGAGTGCTTGAAGGCTAATTATTTTCGTTATAATAACTATAAATAATTTAAGGTTTGAAATATGGTTCGAATATTTTGAGCGCTTATAAGCCAAATAAAATGTTAAATATTAAACAATCCCGATTGTTACAAAATTTACGCTTATTAGGTTCTGAAATATTTGATCGGTTGATATTGCTTATAGCTTATAAAGGTAAAGCTTCTTCCATATTTAAACTTGTAACCGTTATTTGCATAGTTAATTTAGCATCGTTCAGTCAGGTATCTGCGCAAAACCAAAACAGGGTTACCGGAACAGTGGTTGACAGTACTTCCTTCCCAATAAGTGATGCAAATATTGCCCTGATTAGTGGTTCTGATACTTTAAAAACCAGAAGCGATATAAATGGGGCATTTCTTTTTTTCATTAAAAAAATCAGCCATTTTCAATTAAAGGTAAGTCACATTGGTTTTGCAGAATTTACTGATACATTTCCTTTAACTACAAATTCCGACAGTGTTAATTTAAAGCCAATTAAATTAAACATCTACGCAACGCAATTAAAAGAGGTTTTAATTAAAGCTACCCGTAAGCCCATCCTATTTAAAAAAGACACCATTGAATACGATGTGGATTCTTATAATATGAATGATGATGATCTGGTGGAGTATCTTTTGAAAAAACTACCGGGTTTAAATCTTGATAAAGACGGAAATTTGACCTCAGAGGGCAAAAAAGTTACCAAGCTGCGGGTAAATGGAAAAGATTTCTTCTCCGGAAATATTAAAGAATTTATAAAAAAATTACCCCTTGGCATTTTATCTAAAATACAAATCATCAATGATTATGGTGACGATGCTGCATTTAGTGGCATAAAAACTAAACCCATTCAAAAAATGCTTAATCTGGTTACCAAGCCCGACGAGGATAATGGCATCTTTGGCAATGTGTCTTCAACTGCCGGAACTAATAAATTGATTGGTGCTGATATTAATGGCAACTACTGGAAAGGGGTTAAACAAATATCGGGTGATGTAAATTTACAAAACGCTACAAGTGCTGTTGGATCAAGTGTCAATAACAAGGCAGATCTCAGTTATAGTAACCAAATAGGCAAGTATTTAAAAATTGGGGGTAATTATAATTTCGGCAACTCCAGAACAAGTAATGAAACCAATACATTCTCAGAGACAATAAATTCGTTGGGCACCATAAAAAATCAAATTAATAGCAAATCATTTGCAAAAAACACTACCCATTCTTTTAGTTTAAATACCAGTTATAATCCTGGCGAAAAAACGGAGATAAAATTAAATGCAAATTTAAATTTAAACAATTCTACCGATAGTACTTTTTCAGATTCACGGCAAACAGGTTTATTTAATCAGGGTTTAATTTCAAGTGATTATGGCAATAGTAAAAACCCAACAGGGAACATTAATGTGCAGATAGGCAGAAGATTTAATAAAGCCGGGCGGGTAATTATGGCCAACATCGAATATAAAAATAGTAATAACAATGCTGCCAATGCCATTAATAGAAGAATTAGATATTATGATACACTCGGTAATTTTAAAAAAGATTCGACATTTAATAGTTTAACTACTAACCGGTTAAAAGTTATGAGCACAAACGTAACTTTATCCTATACCGAACCATTAAACTCCAAAAGTAACCTGGACTTTGTTTACAAGTTTTCGGGCAGTAAACAAAACACATCATTAATTACCGAAGAAAACTTACCTCAAGGGTTAATTAGGATTGATTCTCTTAGTAACCACTACGATAACTACACCTCTAATCAAAAATTAGATATTAATTATCGTTTTGAGGGTGAAAAAATTAATTTAGTTAGTGGATTAAGCTTACAAAGAAATACCTTATCCGGATTTACTGCCAATACAGTAACCAAAGTTCAACAAAGCATTTATAACTTTTCGCCGGCCCTTAATATAACTTACAATCCAAATAGCGCAATGAGTTTGGATTTAAACTATAGTGGCGAGAGCGAGGCTCCTGCAATTGATGAATTACAACCGGTTCGGAATATTAAGGATATACAAAATATTTTCATTGGAAATCCCCGGTTAAAACCAGCATTTACCCATCAGGCTGAACTTAACTTTCGTCACTTTGGTGATAAGTCTAATCAATTAATCACTGCCGGGCTATCAGCATCCATTACTCAAAATAAAATAGTTAACAATACTGTAATAATTACAGATACGCTAAACTCATTAAAGCAGCTAACCAGCTTTATAAATGCTAATGGTTCCTATCGGTTAGGCGGAAATTATGGTTATACGGTACCAATAAAAATTTCAGAAGTACAGTTAAACACAAGTTATACCGGGAACATTGATTTTACAAATGATGTAGTGTACACCGATAATATTAAAGCCAATAGCTTCAGTCGGACTATTTCACAAACTATTAAAACTGCGGCATCGTTCAAACATTTTGACAGCGAAGTAGCTGTTAACTATATGACAGCTTTCAATCACTACAACGTAGGACAAGGGCTAACCAATAACGTACATCGATGGATATTTTCGCTTAATGAAAAAGTTACCTTTGATCAAAATACCTCTTTAAATATCGATGCAACAAAAAGTCTTAATTATGGCTATGCCAATATTAATTCAAGCAATCCATTTGTTGTTAATGCCACGATAATGCGCTTGTTTTTTAAGCAAAGTTTAGTGATCAATATACAGGCAACTGACATACTAAATCAAGCAAATAAAATAAATCAGGTTACTATAGGCAATAGTGTTATTAATAATAGAACAAATTATATAACCCGTTTTTTCATATTAGGCCTTAGCTATAAAATAAGTAAGTTTGGCCATTTGAAATAAGTATTTCACTCTTTTGTTCACTCAGCCCCCCTTCGCAGCGGAGCCCGAAATTCACCACGCCAACCTCCGGGTGCCTTTCAGGAGATCCGGAGGGAACTATAGACGCTCCCTCAACCACAATCAAAATAACACATCTATGACAAGGTTATTTGTTTAGACGAAAGTTTGTTCCGATCTTTGAATTAGATGTTTAAACATTTATTAAAATAATCAAATGGAAATAGGAGTTGACAGCTTCGCCTCGGCGATGTACGGCAGTAAAGAATTGAGCGGCGTGGATGCCATGGAACAATTGCTGGACCGCATTGCTCACGCCGATGAGGTTGGTTTGGATGTTTTCGGCATTGGTGAGCATCATAAAAAGGAGTTCCTGGATTCGGCAACGGCGGTGATACTGGCTGCCGCTGCGGCGCGGACTAAAAATATTAAACTCACCAGTGCGGTAACGGTATTGAGCGCTGCCGATCCGGTACGGGTATACCAGAGTTTTGCCACGTTAGACCTCATATCCAAGGGTCGCGCAGAAATGGTTGTTGGCCGGGGTTCATCTATTGAAGCCTACCCCTTATTTGGTTTTAACCTGGACGATTACGACGCGCTGTTCAAAGAAAAGCTGGACTTACTACTGAAGGTTCGCGACAATGAATTTGTGACCTGGTCGGGAAAATTCCGTGCGCCTTTAAACAACAGACCCATATATCCAAGAGCATTACAGCAAAAATTGCCCATTTGGCTGGGTGTTGGCGGTACGCCGGAATCATTCGCCCGTGCCGGGACATTGGGCTTACCATTGATGGTAGCCGTGATAGGCGGCGAAACACACCGGTTTAGACCTTTGATAGATCTGTATCGCGAAGCCGGGAAAAGAGCAGGTTTTACACCGGATCAGTTAACGGTTGGGCTGCATTCGCCAGGCTATGTTGGCGCGACTAATGAGCGGGCCATTGCCGATTATTACCCGGGGTATGCCGAGCTTTGGACCAAATTAGGCCGGGAACGTGGCTGGCCGCCGGTAACCAGACCCCAGTTTGACCAATTGGTGGCCCCAAAAGGTGTATTGGTAGTAGGCGGACCAGAACAGGTTGCCGAAAAGCTATTGCGCCATAGCGAAGCCCTGGGCGGCGTGGATCGTTTCACTTTTCAAATGGACAACGCAGGCTTAACCCATGCCCAATTAATGAGTTCTATTGAACTGATCGGTAAAAAAGTGATGCCGTTGGTGAATTCCAAGTAAGGCTAAGGATATATTTTCTACATACCACTTATACATCATGTCATTGCGAGGAGGAACGACGAAGCAATCTCCTCGTATATCATAAACGCGAGGAGATTGCTTCACTCCGTTCGCAATGACATATTTTTATTCCTGATTCCTGATTCCTGATTCTTATATCTTGATTCTCTCCCCCTTACTTCATTACCGAAAGCACCTGCGAAACGGGCAGATAGGGTGCTAAAAGTTTCCTCATCAGCTTGCTAAAGAAAATCATCGTTTTTTTTTAAAGCGTCAATCACCTCATCGGTATTTAATACGGTGGCAAATTCCTCGTTTAGCTGCGCCAGGGCGGTTAAATGGATGGTTTCTGCATCGTAATGTTCGCCCTTGATGCCTGTTTTGGCGAAAGCAGCTGTGGCATCGGCTACTACAAAAGTGTTGTAACCCAGGTTACCGGCCATCCTTGCGGTGGTTGATACGCAATGTTCGGTGGTGAGGCCTACTATAACCACGGTATCAATGCCGACAGTATCCAATCGTTGTTGCAGATCGGTACCGATGAACGAACTGTTCACCGATTTTTTGATCACCTGCTCGCCGGGCAACGGTTTTACAATTTCTTTGTGCGCGTTGCCGGGATTACCTTCGGCCAGCATGGAGTTGGGGTTGGTGGAGCAATGCTGAATGTGAAAAAGCGGCAGATTATTTGCACGCCAGTAATCAAGCAGTTTACGGGCATTTGCTTCGGCGTTTGGATTGTTGCGTTCGCCGCCCCAGTACGGGATATTGTCAAAACCCTGCTGTATATCAATCAGTATCAGCGCCGGGTTGGTATTTGTTAATGTTTTCATACCTCAAAATTGCAGCTTTACCGGCACCCGGATTTTGCTGTGAGGCTTTATTTGTTTGTTATGATAACACCGGCTCGTTACGCGCGCTGCTGGGTGAAGCACCAAACTTTTGTTTGTACACCTTTGAAAAATGCGAGATATTCTCGAACCCGCTGCTGTAAGCTATCCGCGATATCGGATCGTTGGAGTTTTTGAGCTGGTAAGCGGCATACTCCAGCCTGCGGTTGATCTGCCACTTTACGGGCGTAGTATTAAAGCGCTCGGTAAATTCTTTTTTAAAGGCACTTACGCTTCGTCCGGTCAATTTAGCCATATCCTGCAGGGAAAGCTGCCGGTTAAAGTTTTGCTCCATAAAATAGGCCAGGTCTATCTTCTGTTCGCTAACCAGGTGTTTTAAAAACGAAACAAAGGTTTTGGAGCTATCGCTCGATAAAATCTGAAGCAATACCTGGTGCGTAACAAATTTCACAATGCAGCGGGAGTAGTCCTGCGGATGTGCAATATGCTGAATGGCCTGCGCTATGTTGGCGTTTATGAATTCGGATGTTTTAAAGATAAAGGGCGGCAGATCGTCGGTCAGTTTTTCCTGTCTAAACTCCGGTACGTGGCTGTCCAAAAAATAATCAACAAACTCATTTTCCATAAAAATGAGCATGCTGGTATAATCGTCCGACGGAAATATCTGGTAATTACCCCGCCTCCTGAACTGGATATCGCCCGCAGCAAGATGTTGTACATGGCCGCCATACCAAACATCAATGGATCCGGTTAAAACCACCTCCAGGCAATGCATAGTTTGCAGGGTATCATCACAGCTGAAAGGGCGCTTTTTGTCAATAACAATACCGTACATATCGCAAAACCGCATCCTCATATGTACATGATGCTCAAGCAGATCTTTTGGGATTTGTATCATTTTTAAAGATTATTACACTAAGCTACGGGTTGTACTGCTATATTTTTTATTTTGGGCTTAATTGTAACAAAACGATGATAAAAGAGACACCGCAGTCGCTCGGCTCCTGCCGAGTGACGATTATCCGCAGGCCTCTGGCCTGCGAATTAAATACGGTGTTATTTTACTGCGGCTGGAGGCCGGGTAATAGTTGTCACTCGGCTGAAGCCGAGCGACTGCATGGTGATTCTTATTTCCTATCTCTTGATTCCTGACTCTTATATCTTGATTCTAAAATTTACCCTATCACCGCGTTACTCATCGCCAGGTCCTCAATTACTTGGAGTAACTGTTCCAGGTCATCTTTTTGAGTTAGCGGATTCATGAGGGTTATCCGCAGATAAAAATCCTTTTTAATAGTTGTACCTACAATATAAAACCTGCCATCTTCTATCAAACGCTGCAACACATCGCGGTTTAAGTCGTTGGATTCAGCACCGGCTTTCAGGCGGAAACAAACAATATTGCTCTGTGGTTCGCAGGCCAGTTCAAAGTTTTCGTGCTGATGTACCATGCGCGCAAACTCCTGGGCCATGCCGTATAATTTATCAATGTGCTGCCGGTACAAGCTATCGCCATAAAGCCGCATAATAGTATAGGTATGCAAAATGGTCATGGATTTGGTGCATTCAAAGGTTTGCTTGCCCGAGTTATACCATTCATCGGCTTGCTGATCCTGCCACAGGTACTCGGCCTTTTGCAGGAAGGTTTTACCAGCCTGCCTGGCCGATTTAAATAGTATAGCCGTTGATAAGGAGGGCGCCATCATCATTTTATGGAAATCAACCATCACCGAATCTGCCTTTTCGATTCCCCGGAGCAGGTGCTTATACACCGGCGAAAATATAACGGGGGCACCATGCGCGCCATCCACATGAAACCAGATACCCTGTTTTTGGGCAAACTGACCAATCGCATCCAGATCGTCATAGGCACCAATAGAGGTAGAACAGGCACAGCCAACAATACAGAACACCTTTTTGCCTTTTGCTGTGGCATCCCGATACTGATCTTCAAGCAATTCGGTACGCATCTGGAAACGATCATTAACCGATATTTTGATAATATTTTCGGGAGGTAAACCCATGATCCGTACAGCGCGTTCAATACTGTAATGCGCTTCTTCGGATACCATGATAGCCAGTTGCCCGTACTCTGGTTTGCCTAATACATTGGGCATAGCAGCGCGGGCAGCCAACAAAGCGGTGAGGTTACCAAGCGTGCCGCCCGAGGTAACGATGCCTGATGCGTCCTCGTCAAAACCAAATTTAGCGGCCATGTAGGCGGTTACTACTTTCTCCATGGCATTGCCGGCCATCCCCATTTCATAAACGGCCATACCATTATTTAAAAAGGAGATCAGGGCTGATGTTAAGGCGGTTACCGGCAAGGTTGTTGAGGTTTGGTGCCCAATATAACCCCGGCTATGCAAATTAACCGATCTGGACATCACCGAACGGAAAAGCCCCAGGGGGCTATCAATCAAAGGTGAATTAAAATCATTTTGCCAGTAAGCCAGCTGCTCCGCCGGACTTTCCCAGTTTATCGTGTCTTTTTTTTGAGGGGCGGTGTGCGCTTTTTCAAGTTCGGTGGCCAGCAGTTCAACTAATTGGTGAGCCTCGGCCCGGAAAGTTTCGGGTCGATACGCTTTGGTGATCAGATCTTCCATGGTGGTGGTGGTTATGTTCTTAAACAAAGGAAGCGTTTGCCATTAATAATAAAAAATACTTATATTTCATCAACTTATAATAAATTTGCATAAGTATGGATATTAATGTGCTCAAGAATTTCCTGGTATTAGCCGAAACATTGCATTTCACCAAATCGTCTGACAAGTCTTTTATCGCACAACCCGCGCTGAGCCGGCAGATCAAACAAATGGAGGAATCATTAAACGCCCAATTATTTAAGCGTAACAAGCGCAATGTGGAGCTTACTCCGGCGGGCAAATATTTTAAAGTCGAAATGGAGCGCTTGGTAAATCAGTTTGATCATGCGGCTAAGCGCACCGCCCAACTGCACAAAGGCGAAGCTGGCGAGATCAGGATAGGCTATACTTATTCTGTTATGCAAAGTTTTTTGCCGGGCATGATCAGGCATATCAATGAAATTTTGCCCGATATTCATACGGTATTGCTGGAGATAAACAATAAGCAGCAGGCCATCGATCTGAAGAATAAAGAGATCGATATCGGATTTTCTACCAACCCGGTTATTAATGATGATTTAAAAAGTAAGGTATTGCTACGCGATAATTTTGCTATTGTGCTGCCGCTCGATCACCCGGTAGGTCCGGAAAGTTTCAGCGACCTGAGCGTATTTGCCAACGACCGGTTTATTTTGCCGCCACGCTCAGAAGGGTCATTGTATGTAGGTACGGTGGAATCCATTTTTATTGAAGCGGGATTTTTGCCCAACATCGTTCACAAAACGCCTTTTGCCAGTACCGGCATCCGCCTGGTTGAGGCTGGGCTGGGCATTACCGTTGAGCCTATGTCGAGCTTGCGCAACTATCCGGGTATTATCAAATATATCGAGTTAAAAGATGTACCCCAAAAAGCCGAACTCACCATGCTCTGGCATGCCGAACTGGAAACAGAGATGCCCCGGGTAATTGACCTGTTGATGAATTTTAGTATATAAACAAAAAAGGGCAAACGAAAAATATTCGCTTGCCCACGGTGGTCATTTAACGATTTCTGTCCCCCCGGAGACGCTATACAACCACTTTATCTTTAATGCCTTATTGCTCACTTAGCTGAAAATTAATAGGGATATTATATCGTACCCGCACCGGCTGGCCGTTCTGAATACCTGGTTTCCAGGCTTTGGCCAGTTTGAGCACACGCAGGGCCTCTTCATCAAACCCGTAGCCTGCGCCACGCTCCACTTTGATATTGGACAAAGAGCCGTCTTTCTCAATAATAAAACTCATAATCACCCTTCCGGATACCCCCTGCTCCTGCGCAACCGCTGGAAAACGAAGGTTTTTCTGCAAAAATTTCCCCCAGGCCGCGGCACCACCAACTGGTTCGGGCATTACTTCGAGTGTACCAACCTCAACTACATTATTATTTGCAGGCGCTGTACCAGGACCGTTACCGCCTGGAGTTGTATTTGTATTGAGTACATTTTCAGGTCCTTTTGCAGGTCCATCAACAGTAACCGGACCAATGGCACCTTCTATTTTGCTGATATCCACCGGATCTACAGTACGTTCATTTTCAGTCGCCACATGGGTAGGTATGGCGGTCTGTTTTATTGGAACGGCAGGTGCAGGAGGATCAACAGATTTGGGTGGATCTTGTTTTTTTAGTTTAGGTTCTACAGGAGGCTGTATTGTAATATCTTTCAAATCCACCGGCGTCATATTTACTTTGGGAACAGGCTCTATTTTGTGTTTGAATACTATACTTGCCGCAACTAAAATGGCAACGCCGGCAAGGGCTAGTCCCATGGCCCTTGCCATCGTTTGGCCATAATTCTTTCTCAGATCATAAGCACCGTATTCTTTGTTACGATGGTCAAATACAAGGTCGAGCCACTCGGCGTTGTACAAATCAAATTTGGCAATACTCATAATTTTCAGAATTAAATTTCTTATAAAACGAATATACATATATAATATTTTATAAAACAAAAATTATTTTAAAATAATTTTTGTTTGCATTACACTGTACCAAACCCGGTAAATTTTTAATTTTCCAACAAAAAGTCTTTTTGCTGAATGTATTTAGCAATTGAAAACATTATTGTTTAATCAAAAAAGAATGTCATTTCGACGAGAAACAGGAAGAAACCCTTTGAATTTTGCGCTAACAGCAGCGAGGAATTATTAAATTTTTCGAAATAATGAACAAACTGCCTGCACAAATACCAATAAGAGCGGTAGTTTTTTACATTTTTAATTAAAACCATAATTCAAAATGCAGTTTATCTATATATTTATCACATAAACAAACAAAAAGTTAAAATATTTATAAAAAAATGGCATTTATTTTATTTTTTTACTACTTTTAGACATGGTTAACAGGCTTTATCAATTTACCGCCTTATTTTTTTTCCTTTTTTCCGGATTTTCAGCATCCGGTCGGGGAGGATTGTACCATATCAACCACAAAGAAGAAAAAAAAGCTTCTTTAAGAACCGCAAGCCCAAATCATCATCCTTTTAATTACGAGTACAGCCTTAACAATGTACCCTTACCGGTCATTAATGTTCAGCAACACCGCGGGGCGCATTCGTTACAAGGTTTTTATCACAGCCCTAATTTTTTCTCGATATGGATAAAATACGTCACATTCTCTTGCGGTCGAGGCACAAGTCAGCTGTCACGCTTCCGTAAACTCATCCTTTTTCCGTTTCACGCTTTTTGGTAGCAGCAAAAACAATGCTATCCCGCTGCTCTGATTAAGCATCCGGGATCTTATTGTTTTTAAAAATTTAGTTTAATACCTCCCGGCACTTTGATTGGGTGCCGCGAGGTTATGCAAACCAAGAATCAAGAGCTAAGAATCAGGAATCAAGACAAGAGCAAAACAGTTGATCATCAAACTCCTTCGTTTGAATATTCATTATTCAGATCAAGGACTACATCAAACCTATTGTTGCTTTTCTTAATTTCTTGATTCTAATATCTTGATTCCTAATACTGCCTGGTATTTTGATTGGGTACCAGGCAGTATTGATAAACTTTATTAAAACTCCCTAAAACCCGAAACATGAAAAAATTCATACCCTTTGGCGTACTTATAATTGTAATTGTACTTGCCCTTATTTATCCCTCGGTTACCTTAACCACTGTAAAAGACAGCAAAATTGATAGTGGCGATACCGCCTGGCTATTAGTAAGTACCGCGCTTGTACTCATCATGACGCCAGGACTGGCCTTTTTCTACGGTGGTATGGTGAGCAAGAAAAATGTACTATCAACCATGCTGCAAAGCTTTGTTTGTATGGGCGTGATAACCGTTATATGGGTTATCTTCGGCTTTAGCCTGGCCTTCGGCGATTCCATTGGCGGCTTTATCGGCGATCCACGTACCTTTTTTATGATGAAGGGCACACTGGGCAATGCCACCTGGAAACTGGCCCCTACCATACCATTGGTATTATTTGCTATGTTCCAGTTAAAATTTGCGGTAATTACCCCAGCCCTCATCACTGGCGCTTTTGCCGAGCGGATCCGTTTTAACTCTTATGTAATTTTCCTTTGCCTGTTCATGATATGCATCTACGCTCCACTGGCTCACTCTACCTGGCACCCGGATGGTTTCCTGTTTGGTAAAGGCGTATTGGATTTCGCGGGAGGTACGGTAGTACACATGTCGGCAGGTTGGGCAGCATTAGCTTCGGCATTATATTTAAAACAACGTAACGATAAAGCACATGCGCCTGCACGTATTAGCTATGTATTATTAGGTACTGGTTTATTATGGTTCGGCTGGTTTGGCTTTAACGCGGGTTCAGCTTTAGGCTCAGGCACATTAGCCGCCACTGCTTTGGCTACCACCACTACCGCATCGGCTGCTGCAGCTATGGCCTGGATGTTTTTTGATATCCTGCGCGGTAAAAAACCAGGCGTTATGGGTGCTTGTATAGGCGCGGTTGTAGGCTTGGTGGCTATTACACCGGCTGCGGGCTTTGTAACCATCCCCCACTCTTTAATCATTGGTATTGTTGCCGCTGTAGTGAGTAACCTGGTAGTGATCTGGAGAACATCAACCAGTATTGATGACACCCTTGATGTATTCCCTTGCCATGGCGTAGGCGGTATGGTGGGCATGTTGTTAACCGGCGTATTCGCGCATCAAAATGTAAACGCGGGCAATACTACCGGCAACGGTTTATACTATGGCGAAACTCATTTATTCTTTATTCACCTCATCACATTGGTAGGTGTTTCTGCCTTCGCATTTTTTGGCTCTTTATTATTATTGAAGATCACAGATATGATCAGCACCTTACGTGTAACTCCCGAACAAGAATTGGCCGGTCTCGACGTAAGCCAGCACGACGAAGAACTTTAAGCTACACAGCATGATATAATCAAACCAAACAACAAGAAAAAACTAAAGCTGCATTTTTAAAGATGCAGCTTTTTTAATTATTGAATTATTGATTTAGTGATTTCTCTTCTGAACCTTGATTTGCAGGATTAAGGGATTGCCTGATTATAGTTTGTCATACTGAACGATTGAAGTATCTATTCTACGAGAGGCATTGCGAAGAAGATCCTTCGCTATCGCTCAGGATGACAACATTAATTAAAATATGCAAATCAAAAGTCCTCTCCTTTGGAGAGGATTTAGGAGAGGTCTACCACTCCTTAGTCGATATCTTATTGATCTTTTTCTGCTCTTTGGGTAAAGCTGATATTTTAAGCATGTATGATTTCAGCACAGCTTCTACTTTACGGCTGTTTAGTAACATGCGGTTCAAAAACTCGGCAACATCCCGTTTATCCAGTTTGTCTTTGGCTTTCTCCATAGGAATAGTTACACCCGGCACAGCCTCATATACATTATAGCGATTACGCTGATAAGGCACATATACAAAATCGGTGAACCAGTAACGATATTTACCATCCTTCACCTCAACCCGCAGGGTATAGGTTATCTCGCCATCTTCGTGAGTAGTCACAAATGATTTTTTTGATACCAGGAAACCGCTGCTGCCTACCAACACTCCCTGAGTCTTATCGGCAGTTGATAGCTTTAACTTATTTTTAGGATAGGCCGACTTAAAAAAGTAAAGCCCCCGGCTATACAAAGTATCGGCAGTCAGGCCCTCCTGGGCAACCGTTTGGTAGTAGATATACTTATCATTTTCATCAAAAGCCAGCGAATCCTTTTGCGCCGAAGCACTTTTCACCAACAACACACAAACAAGCACCGTCAATATATTTTTCATTATTATTAAATTCTTTAATTAGAGTAAGGATTTTTTGGAACAAGGAACAAGGACTTTTAGAACATGGACTTTAGGAGAAAAGAACAATGACAGATGCTGCAAAATTGATGGATATTATTAATCCTCGTTTCTTGTTTCCCCCAATCCTTACTCCAAAAATCCTTATTCCTTGCTCCCCTAATCTTTGCTCATCAAAAAACAAAGATAAAAGCCGTTCCGGGTAATTGGAACGGCTTTTACAAAAAGAATTGAAATTTATTTTTTAGAAGGCGTAAACCGCAGCTAACACAAATTGTGAAGCTTTATTAGTTGATATGCCATTGCTGTTAACAAAAGGCGCGTAGAATTTATCGCTCTTGTTATCAAATCTAAGCTCTGGGATCAGCGTTAGCGGGCCAGCCTTGATATTTGAAGTTACGGTGATCGCTTTTACATCGCCGCCATCTTTCTTTACTTTAAAATACTCACCTCTTAAACCAAAGCTAACTGCTTTTGATACAGCTAACTGCGGATAAAGCGCTACGCCTTCAAAGCCGCCGCCATCATGCGGAGCAGAGAAAGTAGCGCCGTTTAAGCCTAATTTAAAAGCATCAGTTATTTGATAAGCAGTTGTTAAATCAAACTCTGTTCCGGAGTAAGAACCGGTTAACACGTTCAGATAAGCGGTCCAGCCTTTTACCGGGGCAATCATCAATTGAGCGCCAAAGGTTGATACATCACCAGAGGTTGTGATTTCACCCGCCGGTCTGTATGAACTATAAGTATTCCAGTAGTTATTAAAAACACCGGCCATTAAGCTTACTTTATCAGAAAAAGCGTAAGTAGCTTTTAAACCCGCGTTCTGGAACGGACCATTGGTAAATAAATAAGAAGTTGAATAGTTATAGTTGCCTGTTGGCGCTATCACCTCATAACCCACAAATGTAGCCATATAACCAGCTGTTAAATTAAACTGACTGGTAACATCATAAGATACGTACAAGTTTTGGATATGGTAATTCGGATTCGGGATTGACTGATCATTTCGCGGACCAAAAGACAATTCGCCCACAAACGAAGCTTTGCCTACTTTTTTCTTCAGGCCCAGATCGATCATACCTATCGAAACCGAGTTTTGATCTGATGCAAAGCTGGTTGGTATATTAGCATGTTTAGAAAAATCATACTTATAGTAAGCATCAACTGATCCGGTAATAGTCAAGGGCGGATCTGGCGCTGCAGTTTTTGTGGTGTCCTGTGCTTTCACTGTAAAAGCCGCGATAGAAAACAAACATAATAGTAAAGCTGTTTTTTTCATGATAACGATTTAATTGTTAATAAAATTGGGTTTGTTAATTGTTTTTGATTTAAAGTACTGATATACAAAAGATTAATACAGTTTGGGATCTTTTATTGTCGGCATAAAAAATCCCTGTGCAGTTGGCGATGCCATTGCATTAAAGCCACACACCAACCACACAAGGTATTACAGATCCCCGATCAGGGATCTGTATTGTTATTTATTCATTCTTAAACTTCAGAAGTTGATTTAACCCCTTTATCAAACAGACCACTTAAGCTGATCTCTTCTTCCTGGGCTGGATAAACCTCAATACCGTGATCAAACACGTCAAGACCACCTAAACCAGCCTCGCCATGTTCTTCAACACGCAGTCTCCATGGATTTGGTAATTTATTCAGGATGTACATCATACCAAAGGTTACAATAAACACCGCCGCCGTAATGGTAAAGCTACCTATAGCCTGAGCCTTTAATACGCCAAAACCACCGCCGTAAAATAAACCGGTAACCGGGGCTGAATTATCCGCGCCTGTTGGACCTGTAGCACCAAACTGGCCAGATGCAAATAAACCTAATGATAAAGTACCCCAGATACCGCAAAGGCCGTGAACAGAAACTGCACCAACCGGATCGTCGATACGGAACCACTCAATAATATAAACACCTGCAAATATCACAAAGCCGGCAACGCCACCTAGTAAAATAGCGCCAAGCGGACTTACCCAGTAACAAGGACAAGTAATAGCAACCAAACCACCTAAAAATCCATTGATAGTAAAGGCCAGGTCAAACTTACCTTTTGTTGGGCCCCACCAAAGTGCAGCAAGCATAGCGGCAAAACCACCGGCACAGGCAGCAAGCGTGGTATTAGCAGCAACACGGCCAATACCTTGCATATCCATTGCTGATAAAGTTGATCCCGGGTTAAAACCGTACCAGCCAAACCATAATATAAAACCACCTACGGCAGCTACTAATAAGTTATGACCAGCGGGTAATCCGCCTTTTTCTTTATCGTCTCGGGCAAATATCCTGCCCAAGCGTGGGCCTAATACCATAGCGCCAGCCAGTGAAGCCACACCTCCAATAGTATGCACTACGGTTGAACCTGCAAAATCACGGAAAGGCTGACCTAATGATGCTAAGAAACCACCTGTAGATCCCATTGTAGCCAGGAAGCCGTCCGGACCCCAGGCCCAGTGACCAATTATTGGATAAATAAAGCCTGTAATACCTATACTGTATAAAATATCGCCACGGAAGCTTGTACGACCGATCATTGCACCAGATACAATAGTTGAGCAAGTATCAGCAAAAGCATACTGGAATATCCAGTGAGCTAAAAGCGGGATACCGGTTGCACCATAAGTAGCCGGAGTATTTTGTAAAAAGAACCAGTTAGTAATGGTTTTGCCATCGGCACCTAAGCCGCCCCAGCCAATAAAGCCATTACCGTTACCAAACATAAAGGCATAACCTATTGCATAAAACAATAACCCGCAAAGGCATGTATCAAAAATACACTCCATTAAAACGTTAACCGTTTCTCTTTTACGGGCAAAGCCAGCCTCAAGCATAACAAAACCTGCCTGCATACCGAAAACCAAAAAGGCAGCAACCAGGGTCCATACCGTATTAACGGTATTGATCAGTGCTGTTTCATGAGCGGTGTAAGTGTCGGCAGCGTGAGCAGATGAACCCAGTAAACCAGGCAAACTGATCATGGCCACCAATACCAGCCCTAAACCAATCATCTTTCCTGTTAAAATGGTGGCTCCCAGCGCCCATTTTTCACGTGACAGTTGTCGGACTGCACTCAGGAGGTTGTGTTTTGTTGAACTTACTTTCATTTGTCTTTAATTTAGTTTGATTGTTTTTAAAAGTTTAATTTAGTTTGATTGTTTATTTAATTAAGCTTGATTGCAGGTTTAAAATTTAACAAAATCACCACATCTACCCACAAATCCCGTCTTTTCACCTTTTAATTATTGACAATTTTATAAAAAATACAATAATTATGATGTTTCTGTAAATTATTTTCTGAAATTATGTAGTTATTTTAACAATAACAAATTTTTAACAAAAAAATAACGTTAAAAAATGCAATATTTACGAAAATTGTAAATCAAAACTAAAAATTGTACCAAATTTTAATGATTTTGAAATTCAAATCATTTACAAATCGAAATAAATTCTCTTAACAGAAAAAATCAAAGCATTTTTCATAAAAAAAGTCAATTTTTTAAAAATTAAGAGCAAAAACAAGCTAAAAAACCTATAAAAATTCAATTTTGGCCAAGCTAAAGGCATAAAAACGGCATTTTTTTGAATATTCAGAAACTAAAGGTTTTATTGACCAGGGTAATAGCTTTTAACATTTATCGTGCTTTTGTTGGTCTGAAGAGGGGCAAAACTAAAAAGCGGAGGTCATGCCGAATTTATTTCGGCATCTCACTTGCAGATACGTCCGGAACGAGCAAATTGCAGACCTTACAGGCCTGAATATCCTGTGAGATGCCGAAATAAATTCGGCATGACGTGTTTTTCCATGAAAAAAAAGCGATTTCCCTGCTTCATTGCTTACTTATATCATATTTCCTTTAATTTTTGTGTATATTTTAAATGATAGTTCTATTTTTGAAAGTTGACCTTTATTTAAACCGCATATCTTATGTCTAACATCCGATTTAAAGCACTACAGGACGTTCTGAGCAGAACCATCCCAGAAGTGAAACCACCTTCTTCAAAAATCTCAGATTACTTTGGCGCCAATGTTTTCGATAAAAAGAAAATGAAGGAATATCTTTCTACAGAGGCGTACCAGGGGATCATTAATTCTATTGAAAAAGGTGAACCAATTCCACGCGATCTGGCTGAGCAAATTGCCGCCGCCATGAAATCATGGGCATTGGGTAAAGGAGCAACACATTATACGCACTGGTTTCAGCCGCTTACCGGTACCACTGCCGAAAAACATGACGCTTTTTTTGAACCTACTGCCGATGGTGGCGCTATCGAGCGTTTTTCGGGCGATGCACTGGCACAACAAGAGCCTGATGCTTCGAGCTTTCCGAGTGGAGGCATCCGCAATACTTTTGAGGCCCGCGGTTATACTGCCTGGGACCCATCGTCACCGGCATTTTTAATGGCCCGCACCTTATGTATACCAACCGTATTTGTATCCTATACCGGCGAGGCACTGGATTATAAAGTACCTTTATTAAAAGCGTTGAGTGTTTTAGATAAAGCAGCTGTAGACGTTTGCCATTATTTTGATAAAGGCATTGAAAAAGTAAACGCTTCATTAGGTATCGAACAGGAGTATTTCCTGGTTGATATCGCTTTATTTAATGCCCGTCCCGATCTGTATTTAACCGGTCGTACTTTGTTTGGTCACATATCGGCCAAAAACCAACAATTGGAAGATCATTATTTTGGCTCGATACCGGAGCGTGTGTATGCCTACATGCAGGATATGGAAGCCGAGGCCCTATTATTAGGTATACCTTTAAAAACACGTCATAATGAGGTTGCACCTTCGCAATTTGAGTGTGCCCCTATTTATGAAGAAATAAACCTGGCCATCGACCATAATCAATTATTAATGGATCTGATGGATAGGGTTGCCCGCCGCCATAACTTTAAAGTATTACTGCATGAGAAACCTTATGCCGGCATCAATGGTTCGGGAAAACACAATAACTGGTCGTTAATAACCAACACGGGCAAAAACCTGTTGTCGCCAGGTAAAACGCCTAAGAACAACCTCATGTTCCTGACCTTCTTTGTGAATACTATCAAAGCGGTTTATGAACATGCAGACTTGTTAAGAGCATCAATAGCTTCGGTGAATAATGACCACCGCCTGGGCGCTAACGAGGCCCCTCCTGCCATTATCTCTATTTTCCTGGGCAGCCAGTTGAATGATGTACTGGACGAGATAGAGACCTCGAGGATCAGTAAAAAAATCAAAGAAGATAACCTGTTATGGCAGGGCATCCCTAAAATACCACAGATATTGCCAGATAATACCGACCGTAACCGCACCTCGCCTTTTGCCTTTACCGGTAACAAATTCGAGCTGCGCGCCGTGGGTTCGTCAGCCAACTCAGCCAGTCCGATGACCGTTTTGAACCTGATTGTTGCTGATCAGCTTAAAAAGTTCAAATACGATGTAGATAAACTGATTAAAAAAGGCGAGAAAAAAGACCTGGCCTTATTAATGGTGATCAAAAAATACATTAAGGAATCAAAGAACATTCGCTTTGAAGGCAATGGCTATAGTGAAGCCTGGGAAAAAGAAGCCGAAGAAAGAGGTCTGGCCAACATCAAAACCACGCCGAAAGCGCTGGATGCCATGCTGTCTGAAAAAACGGATATCCTTTTTGCAGAAACCGGCATATTCACCCCAAGGGAAGCGCATGCCCGTCATGAAATTTTGCTGGACGCCTTTTATAAGAAACTGCAGATCGAGGCACGCGTTATTGGCGAACTGGTACTAAATGTGATCATCCCGGCGGCTATTGCCTATCAATCAAAACTCATCGAAAACGTAAAAGGCCTTAAAGATCTTGGTTTGGCCGATACCACTTACGCTGCACAACTGGATATTATCAACAAAATATCCGAGCACGTAAACTTTATTAAAACCAACGTAGAACAAATGGTTAACGAGCGCAAAAAAGCCAACGTAATTGAAGACCTACGCCAACGTGCCATTGATTACGACGAAAAGGTAAAAACATTCTTCCAGCCGATACGCTACCATGTAGATAAACTGGAGCAACTGGTTGACGACACTCTGTGGCCACTGCCAAAATTCAGGGAACTGTTATTTATTAAGTAAGTACGGATTACACTAATTTTTTGAAGGAATAGGCCATGGCCTATTCCTTTCTTTTTAAGATCCTTTTCCACGCGTCATTGCGAAGCGTGGACAACCGACCAAAGGGAGCTCATTAATACCTTTGAAAGACAATTAACAACATTAATAATCCCCTACTTACAGAGACGCCGTGCCTATCGGGGATTGCCGCGTCGTTCCTCCTCGCAATGACGCTCTTGTAATAATAGGATTCAAGCTCACTAACTCGTACCAATTAGTACCTCTTTAAATTCGTGTAATTCGCACAAATTCGTGACAATTAGTGTCAAATTCATTAGTTTTGCGCCATGGTTTCTTCTCAACGTTATGATCAACGTGGCGTATCTGCCTCCAAGGATGATGTACACAATGCAATAAAAAATATCGATAAAGGTATTTTCCCACAAGCCTTCTGTAAAATTGTACCTGATATATTAACCGGCGACGACGCGTACTGCAATATTATGCATGCCGATGGTGCAGGTACCAAATCATCCCTAGCCTATACTTACTGGAAAGAAACCGGCGACATATCTGTATGGCGCGGCATTGCACAAGATGCCATTATCATGAACCTGGACGACCTGCTGTGCGTAGGCGCTACAGATAATATCCTGCTTTCGTCAACCATTGGTCGTAACAAAAACCTGATACCGGGCGAAGTGATCGCCGCCATTATTAACGGCACCGAAGAAATATTAAGTGAGCTGCGTGATGCCGGCATCGGCATTTACTCCACTGGTGGTGAAACTGCCGACGTAGGCGATTTGGTACGCACCATCATTGTCGACTCTACCGTTACCTGTCGCATGAAACGAGAGGATGTGATATCCAATCATCGCATCCAGCCGGGCGATGTTATCGTAGGCTTAGCCAGCTACGGTCAGGCCAATTACGAAAAAGAATATAACGGTGGCATGGGCTCCAACGGACTAACCTCTGCCCGTCATGATGTATTTAATAAAACCATAGCCGATAAATATCCCGAAAGCTATGACGCGGCCATTCCTTATGAGCTGATTTTCAGTGGCAGTAAAAACCTGACTGATAAAATTGATATAGGCAACAATCAATCAGTAACTGCAGGCAAACTGGTGCTTAGCGCTACCCGTACCTACGCCCCTATCATCAAAAAAATACTGGATGCTTACCGTGGCCAAGTACACGGGATGGTACATTGCAGCGGCGGCGCGCAAACCAAAGTGCTGCATTTTATTGATAACCTGCATATCATTAAGGATAACCTTTTCCCGGTTCCTCCGCTGTTTAAGCTCATCCAGGAAGAATCAAAAACCAGCTGGCAGGAAATGTATAAGGTTTTCAATATGGGTCACCGTATGGAGCTTTATGTACCCCAGGAGATAGCCGCCGAACTGATCAGCATATCGCAAAGTTTTGGCGTCGATGCCCAGATCATCGGTCGCGTTGAAAAAGCTGATACCAAAAAAGTAACCGTAACATCAGAATTCGGGGTATTTGAGTACTAATAAGAATCAAGAGGTTAGATTCAAGAATCAAGACAGAAAAATTAGTCGCATATAAAAACCATGTTTCAATAGTTGCGTTTTAAAGAAACCGGTTATTGTTGCTTTTTCTCGTATCTTGACTCTTGGTTCTTGACTCCTATACCACATACATATCCCCCCGCCTATGCTCAGGTTCCTATCGGCACAATCAACCTTTAACCTTTGGATGATATTTTTGGCCGAGAATCTGCTGGTTACCATACTGGCCTTATTATTTGGCTGGCTTGTGCTTAAATTAAATCACAAGCCTATCAAAGCCGCATCACGCAACGAGATATTCATTTGCATTTTAACCAATTTCATTAATACTGCTATAACGTTTGCCGGTTTCTGGCTTTGGCAACATGGCTATATCTTGTTCAGTTATAACCCATCCTGGCGCATCGTTTTTGATTTTGTAGCGCTTTTTATGCTGATGGACCTGGCCATGTTCCTGTTTCATTACGCCATACACCGTTCTGTGCTGTATAAAGCTATCCACCAGTTCCATCATCACTATGCCGATCCTATCCCTATTGATCTGTTTGTATTACATCCGCTCGAAACAATAGGCTTTGGTTCATTATGGCTCATGATGATCTTATTATTCAGCTTTAACATTTACGCTGTTTTTATTTACCTGGTGGTTAATGTATTTTTTGGCATCATGGGGCACTTGGGCATAGAACCTATCCCAACAGGCATCCGCAGAATAGTACCCTTTAAATATTTAGGCACATCATCTTTTCATCATCAGCACCATTTAAATATCAATCACAACTTTGGTTTTTATACCAATATCTGGGATAAGATTTTTGGTACGTATAAAGGATGAGAAGATTTTGGGAACAAGGATAAAGGATAAAAACAAAAGAGGCCGTCTCATAAGTACATATGAGGCGGTTTTTTATTATAGATATTTTGCAATGGATTATTAGGAAACTAATCCCTCTTATATAGATATGTCGTTTCTGATCGATGTTAAGAGCGGGTTTTTAGAAAAAAGTTGCGAAAAGCTTTGGCGTCGATGCCCAGATCATCGGTCGCGTTGAAAAAGCTGATGCCAAAAAAGTAACCGTAACATCGGAGTTTGGGGTGTTTGAATACTTATAATACATAGGCAGGTATTCGAAAAAGTAAATATTAATAAATTGCCATACATATATTTAATAATTTATTAATATCCAGTTATTGTATTTCATGTAATTTATTATTTTCTTTATTAAAAAGAAAAAATCATATGAAAACACTTAAACCTTTATTAAAATTATTTTTCCTCTTTTTTGTAACACTAGCTGTTAGTTGCAAAAAGGACCTCGTTAAAACAAACAACCTTAGCTCCCCAACGAACAAGCAAATTACACACGCTGCTATTCCCCCTTATGATTTCAACTGGGAAACAGCTACTTACTTACCTTATAAACCATCAGCCAATACAAACCCGTTACAATTACCATGGAATTCCGGGAGTACAGCCATAGATCCGGGAATTGTAAGTGATTACAAAAAATCTGATGGATGGGTGTTGGTACATAATACATTTTCGCCGGATATAGTTTTAAACGACCCTAATTATACCTATTTTTTTTCGCTATATAATATTTACAGGGGCGTATTAAGATTTTATGTTTGGCAACCTGCAAGTTCCATTGCAACTACAAATATCACTCATGGGCTTAACATCTATGGCAGTGGCGCAACGTCGTCTATGTTAAATTTTAATACACAGGAAATAATCGATCCAACCACAAATTTACCCAAGTTTCAACAAATATTAAATCAACAGGTTGCTTCGGCAGGTGGCACCTGGTTAGCCTTTCAATATGAAATGGCATATGATCCCAATGTAGGAAAACCTGAAAATGCATTCCCCACTTTAGGGTTAGAGCTTAGTTCAAAATGGACAAACATTACCGATGTAACTATAAATGGCAATCAAAGTGGTACTATCCAATCAACGCCCGGTACATCATCAGGTGGGGGCATCAATTTTGGATCACTTTTAGCCGGGGGTGTAACTACATTTTTTGGGAGTATAAAATATGCCAATCTCATTAATCCAAGGAAAGACGTTCATACATATGACGACGCTGTTAATAGCGGCCTTGGAGGTATTGTTAAAGGATTCCTAAGTGGCATTTTAGGTGGTGGCAGTGCAACTCAACCATTAAACCTAACCATTAATACAAGTATCAAACTAACCGGGAGCTTCGTAAATAATGGAGCTATAGAAGATCTTAAACTTATTTTGCCAGGACAATCAAATAGCCAAACAGCAAATGGCAATACTCCAAAATATGATGCAATATTAGGTGTATTTAACCTAACCAGTAAACCGATAATTCAAACAAGCGCAAATTATTTCTCTTATGACGTTGAGGACCCTCGCGATGGCTCACGTCAAACCGATGCCGGGTATAATGTAACTTGCTTTTTTGACGCGAACAGCGTAAAATTTGTTTGGAATCCGGCAATAATAAACAACTCACCAACAGGCGCTACTATTCAAAATATAAATACCGATCTTATTGCTATCGGGCCGGCGACCGGCGCAGGAACCGCCCCCGGGCTTATTAACTCCAATCAAACAGGAGGAGAAAGTGCTGGTAACCTTAATTACGCGATTTTCCATAATCCTACCGCCAGCAGACCTGCATTTTTTGGATACTACACCCAATTAGATTCAAATGAAGGTGGCTATCCATACACACCACCTCTTGCTGTAAGGGTATCTTTTGATGTAGTTCCGAACAATGGTGGGCCAAAAGCTACACTGGTTAAAACCTTTTGGCCTTCTGAACAATTACCGCAATAAAAAACAGCGCGATTAAAAAAAACAAACGAGACTGTAACGCTACAGTCTCGTTTGTTTTTTTAATTACATTTCATGTATATCTAAAACTATGCATACCATCTTATTTTTCTTTCTGACACCTCTAAATTTTCGACTACTAGTGCTCAAATAATTGTTGGTTTAGAAAACTAATATCCTCAGAAACCTTTAAGCATCAATATTCAGAAGCTATTCTTTATAGCAAATGTCCTTGAACCGGGTAAGCCTATAGATGTTTAGCCACAACTAAGACTACTCCTACATGCCAAAAATCACCTACCTATAAGAACCAATGTATATAGTGATATCTATCAATATTCCAAAATCCCCCCCCTTACAGATTACTTTCCTATCCTACCAACTAGGCTTAAGCTTTTCTTAATACAAATACATAAGAGTTAAGCAGTGAAATCAAAGAATTTAATAGCTATTGACTCTTAAACAAAAAAGGAGCAAATACCAGTGGAACAACAATCTCAATCATTTTCAATATTACTCCATTTTTATCCGTTTCAGTAAAGAAACTCCTCCAACTGGAAAAGACAATATTCTTATAAAAAGAAAAGCCCGGCCAAATTGGCCGGGCTTTTCTTTTTATTGTCTCTGTTTAGGAAAGAAACGGATTAGTTAAATATATATCTAACACCGATCTGAGCCTGGAAACGTGAGAACTGGCTGATATCTGTTTTGTATGAGTTAGTAACTGGTATCTGATTATTAGCATCAAGATAAGGGAATGAATAAGTTGCTTTACCTGTAGTAGCATCTTTACCCATATACCTTAACACAGTTGCTGCTCCAAAGTTATTGCTACTTATTGCAGATACCTGGTAATTACCCCAGTTACGGTTTAACAGGTTAGTGAAGTTAATTACATCAAAAGTAACTTCAATGGTGTTTTTGGTTTTACCTGCTTTTACAAAAAAGTCTTGTGCAAAGTGTAAGTCAAGTCTTTTATAAGTAGGCAATATAGCACCGTTTCTTTGAGCAAACTGACCTCTGTGCTGGCTCAAATATGAATCCTGGTTAATAAAGTTGTTTAACTGAGTCCAGATCTGGGCAGGTGTACGTGTATCTACAGTTCCGTTTGCTGCCTTAGGGGCTGCAACCAGGATAAGATCGCTTTGATTTTTAGGAATGTACATCAAATCGTTGGTGGCACCATCGCCGTTAGGGTCATTGGCAGTAATGTATGATTGAGCGCCGTTGTTTGATGCTTCGAATACTAAACCTACTGTAGTAGCGAAGTTTTTAGCATACTCTTTACGGTATGATACGGTCGCTATGATACGGTTTGGCTGTACATATGAACTGTTTGACAGGTTATCTGCATTTGGATTACCGGCAACGTAACGGGTGCTCCAGATGGTAGCCGCTGTTGAACCGCCATCATTAACATCTTTTGATTTGGTGTAAGTATAAGCTACACTGGCAGCAAAACCGTTGGTAAAGCTTTTCTGTAACTGACCGGTAACAAAGTATGAAAAACCTTTATTGGTGTTTTTCATATAATATAAACCACTGATTGATGGATTTGTAGCGGTTGCATTAGCAGCTGATGGTGTAGTATTTTTAGAATCATATTGAATTTGACCTTCAACACCTGGAAGCGTAGAAAAACCATCAGACAATACTAAATTTTGGTGATAGATAGCACGGATATCTTTGGTGTAAGCACCTTCGATAGTACCGATAATACCGCCAGGTAATTTCTGGTCAACGGCTAAGTTTGTTCTCCAGATCTTTGGATATTTCAGGTTTGGATCAGCAACATCTAACTCATAAGCTGTACTGGCCGCTCCAGCAGCCGGACGGTTAGCATTTGGGTTTGGATTGAATTTCAAACGAGGATCCTGATCTGCCGCTGCTTTTTTAGGATCGGAGTTGATGGTATAAGCTCCGAATAATAAACCGTTGTTTGAAGCCTGGTTAGATATCCACACAAATGGTACCGGGCCGGTAAATAAACCCGAACCACCACGCACCTGGGTAGAGCCGTCGCCATTTACATCCCAGTTAAAACCTACACGAGGTGAAAGTTGTACCCTGTTTTTTGGTAATTTAGAAACGTCAACATGTGTACCACCCTGGAAGGTAAGGGCTGCAGCATTAGCATTAGGAGCTAATGAAGTTGGGAATACATTATAATCAGCACGTAAACCATAGGTTAACCTAAAGTTATCAGTAACATGATATTTATCCTGTACATATACGCTATAAATAGATGCCTTGATCTTAGCATACGGGAACCCGCTGCCTACGGCTGAATAGCGTAAGGTATAACCATTAGCTGGCCTGTCATTCAAAAAGTCAGAAGCTGAGTTATAGGTATATAAACCGTTGTAATCAGGAGCAAAACCATTGGTATAGCTTTGGATCTGGTTGCTGGTACCTAAAGTGAACTCATGTTTACCAGAGTAGATGGTAAAGTCATCAGCAAACTGCCAGATGTTGGTACTTAATAAGTTGCCGGCAGTATAAAGCTCGGAACCGAAACTGGTCATAGTTGCAGAGGCCGGAGAGGTAATATTGCCCTGATCATCTGATGTACCGTTACCGATATCAACCATTGGCAATGAACTGTTACCTAAGAAATTACGAAAATCCCTTAATGCTGAATATCCAACAGTCAGTTTGTTTGACATGGAATTGCTGATGCGGCTATTTAACTCCACAATACCAATGTTAAAATTGTTATTGATGGTATAACCTGAGCCATAGAAAGGTAACGTGTTAGTTCCTGGCGTACGGGTTGTGCCATAACCTACCGGGATGGATTTTTTCCCTGTCGGATCTGTTGGATCAAGGAATGAACCATTACCGATACCTGAGTTACTGGCCGGTTGATCTTTAAATGATTTTAAGTAAAAATACTTAGCGCTTAAGGTATTATTCTTGTCAATGTTCCAGTCTAATTTAGCAGTTAACTTGTTGCTTGAAGTTCTGTAAACATAATTTTCATAAGCTCCGGGATCATAACCATAGCTTGCCAACTTAGTTTTAAGAGCATCTAAAGTACTGGCCTGTACGTTTGAAACGTTTGCACCGCTTGAACCCGGACGACCTGCAACATAAGCGGTTGCTGGTGGCTGGCTAACTCTTTCCTGCTCGCCTGATACGAATAAGAATAATTTATTTTTGATGATCGGGCCACCAACAGCAACACCATCAGTATGGTAATTAAATGGGGTGATAGGAAGATTAGTTGTACCTGCATGGTAGCCAGTTAATCTTACACCACGGCCATAATAGTAAGCTGTACCTTTTACCTGGTTGGTACCTGATTTTACTACCGTGTTAACGCCGGCGCCGGTAAAGTTACCCTGACGTACGTCATAAGGGGCAATATCAACCTGGATCTGATCGATCGCATCTAATGAGATAGGCTGTGAGCTGGCCTGGCCACCCAAAGTACCTGATAAACCAAAAGAGTTATTGAACAAAGCACCGTCAACAGTAATGTTATTAAAGTTACTGCTACGACCACCAAAGGCTAAACCGTTTGCTGATGGAGTTAATTTGGTAAAATCCTGTAGTGAACGGGAAATAGTAGGCAAGTTTTCAATTTGCTGGCGACTGATAGTTTCGCGGGCACCAGTACGTGATGAATTGATCACTTTACCTTGTGAACCGGTAATCACTACTTCACTTAAAGCAGTTAAATTATCTTCCAGTTTGGTATTGATCTTTTGATCCTGACCAATAGAAAGGGTGATACCGTCCTGAACAAAATTTTTGTATCCAACAAAACTTACTTTAAAGGTGTACGGACCACCTACCCTTAAGTTTGGAATGTTGTAACGGCCATCCGCGCGGCTTACTGTAGCATATACAGTACCGGTTGGCACGTGGGTGATGGTTACAGTGGCACCCGGAATTGCACCCTTAGCATCGGTAATGATACCGTTTACACTGGCTGTTGTAACACCCTGTGCAAAGGCGTTCCTGTTAAGGAACATAAAACCGGCCAATAATAATAAAAGAAGTAAAGGCTTCCTCATAAATTGCTTTTTTAATTATACTTTTAAGTTGATTAGCCGCAAAGATAAGTAATAGCCTGATTGTCAATGTTAATTTTATGTTAACAATTATTATATATTTTTCAACATTTTTATTCATACATAACACTAATTACAAGTAAATTGATAGATATTATATAATATTTATAATAATCCTTGCACTTAACCTCATAAATGGCATTTGATTGTAAATAATAACGCCATGCCAGCGAGGGGCCTTATTCCATTTTTGCTTTTCAGCCCTTTTACTTAGCTTTGGGCCATTAAAATTAACGCCTGTGTGTACAACACGGTTTAGCTTTAATCCGTACAAAGCGAAAATTTAAATTATATCATCATTAAAAATATGGACTACGATTTAATTGTTATAGGATCAGGCCCGGGTGGTTATGTAGCAGCAATCCGCGCTTCCCAACTCGGTTTAAAAACTGCCATCATTGAAAAAGAATCATTAGGCGGCATATGTCTTAACTGGGGTTGTATCCCTACTAAAGCCCTATTAAAAAGTGCCCAGGTGTTTGAATACATCAACCATGCTGCCGATTATGGTATCAACGTAAACGGTAACGGTGAGGTTAATTTTGAATCGGTTATTAAACGCAGCCGCGGGGTAGCCGACGGCATGAGCAAAGGCGTTCAGTTTTTAATGAAGAAAAACAAGATTGACGTAGTGCTTGGTTTTGGAAAGTTAAAATCAAAAGGTGTTGTTGAAGTAAAAGCCACTGATGGCTCAACCAAACAGATCACCGCTAAAAATATCATATTAGCCACAGGCGGCCGTTCACGCGAATTGCCTAACCTGAAACAGGATGGCAAAAAAGTAATTGGTTACCGCGAGGCCATGTCATTACCCAAACAACCAAAATCAATTGTGGTTGTAGGTTCTGGCGCTATCGGTATCGAGTTTGCTTATTTCTATAACTCTATCGGTACTAAAGTTACTGTGGTGGAGTACTTAGATAACATCGTTCCTTTAGAAGACGAAGAAGTTTCAAAAGGCCTGAACCGCATCTTGAAAAAACAAGGTATCACCATTATGACCAGCGCCAATGTGGAGTCTGTTGACAGCAGCGGCGAGCTTTGCAAAGTAAATGTAAAAACTGCTGCCGGTGTTGAAGTACTGGAAGCCGAGGTTGTATTATCAGCTGTAGGTATCTCTACCAACATTGAAGGCATAGGTTTGGAAGAAACCGGTGTAAAAACCGATAAAGGCAAGGTATTAGTTGATGATTTTTACCGTACCAATGTTGAAGGCGTGTTTGCTATTGGCGATATCGTTAAAGGTCAGGCACTGGCACACGTTGCTTCTGCCGAGGGCATCATCTGCGTTGAGAAAATAGCAGGTCATAACCCAGAGCCTTTAAATTATAACAACATCCCGGGCTGTACTTATTGCTCACCGGAAATAGCCTCTGTTGGTTACACCGAAAAAGCAGCTAAAGAAGCCGGATATGAAATTAAAGTTGGTAAATTCCCGTTCTCGGCATCGGGCAAAGCCAGCGCTGCCGGAGCTAAAGATGGTTTTGTAAAACTGATATTCGATGCCAAATACGGCGAGTTCCTGGGCGCGCACATGCTGGGCTATAACGTTACCGAAATGATTGCCGAAGTAGTTACCGCCCGCAAACTGGAAGCTACCGGTCATGAGATCATCAAATCGGTACACCCGCACCCAACCATGAGCGAAGCCGTGATGGAGGCCGCTGCCGAAGCTTACGGTGAATGTATACACTTGTAATTTTAGTTCATAGATCATGGTTAATGGTTCATAGCTAAAACCTGATCTGTTATATTCTTAATCGCCACAAAATGAATGTATAGCATTTAATTTGTGGCGATTTTCTTTTTATCTGCTCACAAAACATGATCTATCACCCACCAACTTAAAAAGATTGTGTTATTTTAGCTTTTGATGATATATGGCTCCCCTACCGACTACCATGATCTATGAACCATCAACCATGAACTAAAACATGAAACTCCACACAATAGATACCGGTTTTTTTAAATTAGATGGCGGCGCTATGTTTGGCGTGGTGCCCAAAACCATCTGGAACAAGACCAATCCTGCAGATGATAACAATCTTTGTACCTGGGCTATGCGCTGCCTGCTGGTAGAGGATGGTAAACGACTGATCCTGATCGATACGGGCATCGGCAATAAACAGGACGAAAAATTCTTTAGCCATTATTACCTTCATGGTAATGCTACACTTGACAGTTCGCTGGCAGCCCTTGGTTTTCACCGGGACGATATTACCGATGTATTTTTAACACATCTGCATTTTGACCACGTTGGTGGCGCGGTTATACGCGATGGCGAAAATCTGCTCTCCGCTTTTAAAAACGCCATTTACTGGAGCAACCCGCAACACTGGGATTGGGCCGTAAACCCCAACGAACGCGAAAAAGCATCGTTCCTTAAAGAGAACATACTACCTATACAACAAAGCGGACAGTTAAAATTTATTGACAGTACGGATGGAGTAAAATTCACAGAAAATTTTCACTTACGCTTTGTTTACGGCCATACCGACGCCATGATGCTGCCATTAATTAGTTATAAAGACAAAAAGATACTTTATATGGCAGATCTTCTGCCATCTGTGGGGCACCTGCCACTCCCCTATGTGATGGCTTATGACATGTTTCCGCTTAAAACCCTGGGCGAAAAGAAACTATTTTTAAACGAAGCCGTAGAACAGGATTATATTTTGTATTTTGAACACGATCCTGTTAATGAATGTTGTACACTACAACAAACAGAGAGAGGCCCGAGGCTGAAAGAAGCCTTTAAATTGGATGAAATTTAATAAGTGTTTCAAGAATACCACAAAAACCATACCGCTTGCCGGTTTAAACAATTAATAATGCAAAAACGAACAATTTGTTAACATTGCAATAGTTAAACACTCATAATCAATCATTTATAAAAGCAATTTGTAGTGCGTTTTTTTTCAAAATACAACTTGCAATTATATTTTTTTAGAACAATTTTATAACTTTGCACGTTCTGTACTAAATAGAAAGTACCGAAGGTTTATTAAATAAATGAGACAACTCAAAATAACGCAATCCATTACCAATCGCGAGTCACAATCGCTAGACAAATATCTTCACGAGATTGGTAAAGTTGATCTGATAACTGCCGAAGAAGAAGTAATATTAGCTCAAAAAATACGCGAGGGCGACCAGGCGGCTTTGGAACGGTTAACCAAAACCAATTTACGCTTTGTGGTGTCTGTTGCTAAACAATATCAAAATCAGGGTTTAACGCTGGGCGATTTGATTAACGAGGGTAACCTGGGTTTAATTAAGGCTGCCAAACGTTTTGACGAGACCAAAGGCTTTAAGTTCATCTCCTACGCGGTATGGTGGATCCGTCAGTCGATTTTGCAGGCTATTGCCGAGCAATCACGTATTGTGCGTTTACCATTGAACCAGGTTGGCTCATTAAGCAAGATCAGTAAAGCGTTCTCCAAACTGGAGCAGGAATATGAGCGTGAACCTTCACCAGAAGAGTTGGCCGATATCCTGGAAACTACTGTCGACAAGATCTCTGACACGCTGAGCAACTCCGGTCGTCATGTATCTATGGATGCGCCATTTGTACAAGGCGAAGAAAACACACTGCTTGACGTACTGGAAAATCAAGAGCCCAATACCGACTCCATCCTGATCAATGAATCGTTATCTGAAGAGATCAAACGGTCGCTTTCAACCTTAACAGAGCGTGAACGTGAGATTATCGTATTGTTCTTTGGTTTAGGAACCAATCATCCGCTTTCATTAGAGGAGATTGGTGAGAAATTTAATCTCACCCGTGAGCGTGTACGCCAAATTAAGGACAAGGCACTACAACGTTTACGCCACACCTCCAGAAGCAAAATATTGAAATCATACCTGGGTTAATCTATAAACCCACAACCATATTTAAAAGCCACCGGTAATCCTGGTGGCTTTTTTTGTTTTCATATATAATATAATCGGTGCAACCATTGTAGGTTTAATTGCGTCATGGATAATACTCAAACTCACTTATCTTAAACAGGATCCTTATGGCTTCATTAAACAAAATACGTGGCACGAAAAACGTCCTTTTCCTTATCTTCTTTTTTTACGCGCCATGTTCCTTTGCTCAATATAAAGACCAGTTATCACCAAAAGTTTCTGTTATAGTCAGTACCAATCTCGAAACCTATTTTTTTGCCGAAAAACTTGCTGTTGAGCATATCAACGATTATGTGTTTGATCAAAAAGGAGGAGACTATACACACCAACCCATTGTTCATTATGGCTTTCTGCATTTTAATCGCTATGTAAATACTCCGGCCATATTAAGAATCGCAGAACTGCTTAAACAAATAAAGAACACTTATCATGATAATGGCCCTATTATGAATTATTTGTTAAATGAAAAAGAATTCCCATCCAGGGGGCATTTGTTTAAAGGCCTCCCAAATGATTCTGCCCATCCTGAAACAGCGGGTTTATTTGCTGAACTTACCGACAGCTTAAATAGTTTTTATCATTTAGCCAAAGTAGGCGAATTTATTAAAGACAACGCTCCATTTTATCAAGGTGCATTAAAAGAAGTAGAGAAAGATATCGATGTCCCCTCTTTTCCCGCGTTGGAAAGATGGTACGGTAAAAGATTCTCACAATATCGCATCTATTTAGCACCTGCAATGCCAATTACCAAAGGTGAAGACAATTACCGGGGATTTGGCCCTAACATTATATCTCCTGATGGTACTATTCCCGCCATGATCATGAGCTCAGACCAAATGTTGCCACCAGAACCCGGCTTATCATCTTATAAACATTTCGGCTTTGACAACCCCGCGGTTACTCATTTTTTAACCAAACATGAAATTGGCCACTCTTTTGTAAATCCTGTTATTGAAAAATATGCAGCTCAACTTCAAAAAGACTCTGCATTATTTACCCCTGCGCTTAAACAAATACTCGCCCCTCATTATATTAATAACTGGTATGTATGCGTGATAGAACACCTGGTACGGTTAGGCGAAATCCGCACGGCAGTATCCATGAAAGATTTGAAGGAAGCTGAACGTTTACGCAAACTGCACATTTACGGCGAAAAATGCGTTCTAATTCCATTACTTGAAACCAAGATCAGGGATTATGAACTTAACCGGAAACATTACCCCACTTTTGAAAGCTATCTGCCACAGCTTATTTCTTATTTTCACTCATTAACGCCAGCCATAATTAATGAGCAGGTTAAAAAATTCAATTGAAAATGGCAGTCGGAATCCTGAGAGGAGAGATCAAGTATGACCAGTCTTCTTTAAATGTTAATAAAATACGGATTGACGATGGCGACAACAATAGTCGACGGATTAATCTGTTTGATTAGATTTCTTCCGATAATTTTATTCCTTTAATCGAATATAATTACCGATATTCCGTTATGTTGGTGTGATTTAATATTCACATAATAAAAAAGTAATTTAGCTTCATCAGAATATCAATTATGACCATCCCCATATACCAGGCCGACGCGTTTACCGATAAATTATTTGGCGGCAATCCCGCGGCTATTTGTCCGCTTACGGAGTGGCTGCCCGATGCTGTGATGCAAAAAATAGCCATCGAAAACAACCTGGCCGAAACCGCCTTTTTCGTAAAAACAGGTGTCGGCTACAAATTACGCTGGTTTACCCCCGAATATGAAATTGATCTTTGCGGCCATGCCACCTTGGCATCGGCACATATATTATTTACCGAACTGGGTTTTGAAGGTGATACCCTACATTTTGAAACCGTAAAAGCGGGCACACTGACTGTAAAAAAAGACGGTGATAAATATACCATGGATTTCCCGTCGAGGCCACCCATTCCTATTGAACAACCCATGGGACTGGCCGAAGCCCTTGGCGATAAGCAACCTCTGGCCTTTTTACGGTCGAGGGATTATTTCCTGGTTTATGAAAGTGAACAGGATATTCAAGATATCAGTCCAGATTTTTTCGCACTATCAAAAATGGATACCGTTGGAGTAATTGTAACCGCCCGTGGCGACAATGCCGATTTTGTATCGCGCTTTTTTGCACCCGGCGCAGGCATACCCGAAGATCCCGTTACCGGATCAGCACATTGCAACCTGATACCCTACTGGGCAAAAGTACTGGGTAAAAACAGCCTGCACGCCTACCAGATCTCGGCCCGCCGCGGCGAACTCTGGTGCGAACTCAAAGGCGACCGCGTACAAATGAGCGGCAAAGCAGTAACCTATTTAAAGGGTGAGATCAGCATTGCTCATTAGTTCATTAGTTCATTAGTTCATTAGTTCATTAGGGTAACTTGTAAAGCCTAAAGTGGGTTTACATGGTTTACACTTTTCATGGTTAACATTGATTTATATAATTGAAAATCAATAAATTATGGAATTTTATGTCAAATTTATGTTAACCGACTTTATAGAATTTTTGTCCCCGCCGGTTCAAGTGTCCTCACTTGAACCCATATGGGCGTAAGCGTCCACGCTTACGCTAAACTATATCTAGGCGTGGACGCCTGGATAGGCGGATTAACCTAAAAAATATTGCAGACGTGTTGGATATAGATGTAAAGGTTTTTTTATAACTTGAACAGACGAACCAATAGGCCCTATTATGGATGAAGAATTACAAATAAAGAAACTTGACGCATTATTTTTCTTATTTAGAGAGGAACAAGTTGGTATCGCCAAGCATTTCATCAAGGAGATGATGCTTGGAAAGGGCTTTGAGGTTTCCAATGTGGAGATAGAGAGATACTTAGATCAATTAATTGACGATGGTTATATTATGCTGACGGCCGATGATGCAGGCACCCGTATCTATATCATTAAAATAAAAGGTTTGCTATTTGATGGGTACGAACAGCAAATACTTAGTCGTATTTCCGAAAATACTCGCTTGGAAACACTCGAAAACTCGCAAAGGGCGAATCAAACTTTGACGACTTGGCTAACAGTTTTAATCGCTTTTGGCACACTTCTGGCTGCAGTATATTACTCAATTGAGATTTGTAACCGCTTTTCGCCGATTTTGCATCAACATGATTTATATTGGATTTGGGAAGCAGTCCCAAAAAGAAAGTCTTAATTTCCCTCATGGTCCAACAGGCATATAGTCTCCTAACAAGACAAAGTAACAGCCTTAGCGGCAATTGAGCGCTCTACGATATTCAAAACCGCTCTGTATAGCATAGAGATTGCTTCGTACCTCGCAATGACGTGTGAAATTAAAAAGGTTAAAACCCTTCCCTATTTAACCCTAACAAACACACTCGTCCCATTAGTAATATTTCCCATCAACAAAGAATCATTACCTTTAAGTTCCATTTTAAAAGACTCCCTGAAATCGCCATAATTAATATTTACAGAATCACCGATGAATTTATAAGAATAAGAGGTGTCATTATCAGGGTAGGTGAATTTTTTCTTGTCGATAATAAGCGTAACACCGTCGGTAGTATCTATGGCCCACGAACCTAACATTTTTTTGGCCAACGAACCATGCAGATCCTGCGCCGGATCTGTTTCCGGTTGCTGGACTACCATAACAGTTTGTTGTGCTTTAACCGAATCCGTATCTGCTTTAGCAATTTTACCTGCCTTATTGGATTTGCAGGAAGCCATCAGCATAACAGTTATCAACGAATAAAAATATCTTTTCATAGTGAATAGGTATCGCCATCAAATTTAATATTTAATCCCGCATACAGGTTACACTACCTGGTGAAAAGGATACTTCTCTTCCTGATCTGTTATCTTTATCTACCACAAAAAAAGTTTAATAAAATCATTTTTTTATGATTACTTTGAAGGTTCGATCTTTTATACGGACACAATAATATAAATGCAGCTTACCCGCTTAGAAATCAAGGGCTTTAAAAGTTTTGGAGATAAGATCACCATTAATTTTAATGAGGGTGTAACTGCTATTGTGGGGCCAAATGGCTGCGGAAAATCCAATGTAGTCGACTCGATACGTTGGGTTTTGGGCGAACAAAGCACCCGGATGCTCCGCTCAGAAAAGATGGACAACGTTATTTTTAACGGGACCAAAAGCCGTAAGGCGGCCAATTTAGCCGAGGTTTCCCTCACTTTTGATAATACCAAAAACGTACTACCCACCGACTATTCGCAGGTTACGCTAACCCGCAAACTTTACCGTACCGGCGAAAGCGAATACCGTCTGAATGATGTGCAATGCCGCCTGAAAGATATTACCGATCTTTTCCTGGATACCGGTATTGGCTCCGACTCCTACTCTATCATCGAGCTGCGGATGATCGACGAGATCATTACCAACAAGGAGGGCTCGCGCCGTAACCTGTTCGAAGAAGCATCGGGCATATCCAAATACAAACTCCGCAAAAAACAAACTTTTAGTAAGCTTAAAGATACTGAAGCAGATTTGGAGCGCGTGGAGGACCTGTTGTTTGAGATCGAAAAGAACCTGAAATCGCTGGAGAACCAGGCTAAAAAAACCGAGCGTTACTACCGCATTAAGGAGCAGTATAAAACGCTCAGCATTATGCTGGCTTCGTTCCGCATTGTATCGTTCAGCGAATCGTTAAAGAAAATTGAAGACCAGGAGCAACAGCAAAAAGCCGAAAAAGGCGGTATTGTTGCCCAGATAGATACTTTGGAGGCTGCCCTGCAACAACAAAAGCTGGATAGCATTACCAAAGAAAAAAACCTGTCGGTTCAGCAAAAAACCACCAATGAGTTTGTATCCAAGATCCGCGCTTACGAAAGCGAAAAGAAGATCAAGAACGAACAACTTAAGTTTCAGCAGGATAAAGAGTCCCGCTTAAGTGAGGAGCTCGAACGAGATAAAAACCAGCTGAACCACGTACTATACAACATCAAACGCCTTAGCGAAGAAAAAGCTATGGAGGACGAGAACCTGCAGGCTATACAAAGCAAGGTAACTGATTTGAAAGAAGCGGTTGATGAGCTGCGGCAGCAACAAACCGAAGCGCGTAACGAGCTCAATGAGCTTACCAATATCAATACCCGGTTGCAAAACCAGGCTTATAAGGCCGAAAAGGATATTGACATTTTACAGATCCAGCAACAGGCCCTGGAACAGGAAAGCCAGCGCAATATGGAAGATACCACCAACAAAGAGGTGGAACTTTCGCACTTTAACCAAGTGGTTGCCGAGCTGCAAACCCGCAAGGAAACGCTTGATGATGAATACCAGGCTTCGTTAGAGGCAGAAAACAAGCTCAAAGAACAGATCTCGACAACCGATACGGAGCTTACCGAGATAAAGGATACCATTATTAAGGAAAGCCGCAAGCTGGACGCCAAGCAAAACGAATACAACCTCACCAAAAGTATGGTCGACAACCTGGAAGGTTTCCCGGAGTCGATCCGCTTTTTGAAAAAAAATACCGACTGGGCCAAAAACGCGCCGCTATTCAGCGATGTGCTGTTTTGCCGCGAGGAGTTCCGTGTAGCCATTGAAAACTATCTGGAACCCTTGATGAATCATTATGTGGTTGAAAGCTATGATGAGGCTATAAAGGCCATCAATTTGCTCAGCACCGCATCAAGAGGAAGGGCACATTTCTTCATCCTGGAAAACTACGGTGAAATAACGCCAACTGAAGCAGCGTTTGAAAACGCCGGCGCGGTATCGGCGCTCAAAGTGATTGAGGTAGATAAACGCTATACCAACCTGTGTAACCACCTGCTTAAAAATGTATACCTGGTTGATGACGATAAAGACCAGCAGATCAATAACGCCCAACTGCCCGATGGCGTAGTGTTGATTGGCAAAAGCGGTAAGTTCAATAAATCAAAACATACCATGGCCGGTGGTTCGGTAGGTTTGTTTGAAGGTAAAAGGATAGGCAGGGCCAAAAACCTCGAGAACCTGGCCAAAGAGATCAAAGGGATCGAGAACCAGGTGAACGGTTTAAAAACCCGCGTTGATGATCTGCAAAGCAAGCTGGCCGCCCTCAAGGCATCCACCAAAACCGCGGAGCTGAATGAACAGCAAATGATCATCAACCGTTTAAATACGGAGCTTATTACGGTTAAAACCCGGCAGGAACAATACCAGACCTTTATTGAGAACAGCCTGAACCGCAAGGAGGATATCGCCCGCAAAATAGCTACCATTACCGAGGAGATGCAAAACCTGCACCCCCTGCTGGCTGAGCTAAAAACCCAAAAACAGATCCAAAACGATCTGTTAGTTGAAAAACAGGCCGCCTTTAATGAGCTGAACGAGTATGTATCGGTACAATCAAATGCTTACAACCAGGAGAATATCCGTTTCCATCAGCAGCAAAATAAAGTATCGGGCCTGGTAAAAGATCTGGATTACCGCGATACCCAGCAGGAAAGCCTCGAAAGCCGTATTAAGCAAAACAGCGCCGAATTTGAAAATGTAAAAATAGCCATACAGGAAAACCTGAAACAGGCCGACAACTCCGACGAGGGTCTGCTGGAAATGTATGAGCAAAAAGAAAACCTGGAAAAAGCCACTCAACAGGCCGAACAGGAATATTACCAATGGCGCGGTGTAATCACCGAAAACGAGAACGAAATAACCGCCTTGCGCCGTAAAAAAGACAACAGCGAGGTTATTGAGAACGAGCTGCGTGAAGAACGCAATAACCTTAAACTGGAACTGAACGCCCTGAAAGAGCGCCTTTCGGTAGAGTTCAATATAGACATTGAGGAACTGCCGGAAACCGAAACCCCTGTAGACGAAAACGAACATGACCTGCGCGAAAGGGCCGAAAAACTGAAACGCCAGCTGGATGATTTTGGCGCCATTAACCCAATGGCAGTAGAGGCCTATAACGAGATGAATGAACGTTATACTTTTATCCAGGCACAAAAGAAGGATCTGAGCGAAGCTAAGGCCTCCTTACTGGCCACCATACAGGAGATTGATGATACCGCCAAAGAGAAATTCATGACGGCCTTTATCATGGTGCGCGAAAATTTCATCAAAGTATTCCGCTCGCTGTTTAATGAGGAAGATTCCTGCGATTTGGTACTCACAGATCCTAACCATCCGCTGGAATCTGATATCGACATTATTGCCAAGCCAAAAGGTAAACGCCCGCTATCTATTAACCAGTTATCGGGTGGCGAAAAAACACTGACTGCAACGGCTATCCTATTTTCACTTTACCTGTTGAAGCCCGCCCCTTTCTGTATTTTTGATGAGGTTGACGCGCCGCTGGATGATACCAATATTGATAAGTTCAATAACATTATCCGCACCTTCTCCAAGGATTCGCAGTTCATCATTGTATCCCATAATAAAAGAACCATAGCCAGCACCGATGTAATTTACGGAGTGACTATGGTTGAACAAGGTATCTCGCGCGTGGTTCCCGTTGATCTCCGGGAACTGGCTGATTAATTATTTCTTTCCCGAATCAATATTGCGCTGTTCGAAGTCTCTGACTTCGGACAGCGCAGTTAATTTCCAGTGCTTATTTCTTTCCTTTTAACGTCAGAAACATAGAGTTTTTACGGGACGATTGTGTGTTCACCGAAAGTACTCTTCGCTGGTAATCGCTCATCGTTATGGCATTGGTAGATAAGCTTTGAATCTTTAGCGTTGAACTTGTAGGGTACACTCCGTTTTCAATGTAACCTATGGCCTGGGCCAACAAAGTTTCATTGGTATCGCCAAAATCATTCTGAATGTTTTCCAGTATCCGTTTTCCCTGGTATACTCCACCGGTGGCAGTAGTACCTACAGGAGGCATGCCAATATAATAACCACCTTCACCGTTTGAGTTTTTTGTTTCGAACTCCGGGGTATAAAAATAATGCCCGTTAACCGTAAGGTTCGATAGGAAGCCTACCGGTTTGCCATAGGTAGTATCTCCTATTAACCGAACATCCATTTTGGGCTTCACATTATTGATGGTAAGCTCGCTGGCCGATGCCGTATTACCCGTTACCAAAAAGAAAACGCGATTTACGTTAACAGCCCCCTTTTTTGAAAACTTTTCGATCTGTGCGGCATTGGTCGACTTAAAATATCCTGTAGGGAACGGACCCAGTTTCTTTTGTATAATAGGATATTTATCATTCTGCATATTGGCTGTCCAATAGGTAGTGTTCATCACGCTCCCGGTTACGCTTCCCGGCGCAATAAGGTTTGTAAGGTAAATACTCGTTTCTACATCACCGCCGCCGTTATAACGCAGGTCGATGATCAGGTCGGTTACATTTTTACTGGCAAAAACACTAAAAACGGAATCAAGACGGGCCTGTATGTTGCTTAAGCCAATAAAACTATTAAACACCATGTATCCCGCAGTTTTACCGCCTTTAAGCGCATATGTATTGCTATAAACAACCGGGTTAACTGTATAACTTTTGGTGTTCATGGTAACTGTTTTCTCGGTACCATCAATCTTACGGATCTGTAGGGTAATAGTGCTGCCATTATTAATAGCGTTACTGGTAAATTTATAGCCGGCATCATTAGCCGGGTCATTAAGTTTGGTAATATAGATACTGTTACCCGTTTGCCCATTGATGCCAATAATCTGATCGCTTCGTTGCAAGCCAGCCGCAGCTGCAGGCGAGCCCGGATAAACCAAACTTACCCTGATCACATTGGCGTAGGTATAAAAATAATTAAACCCAAAATCGCCTTTGGTGGCATTTAATTCGCCATTAACGGTACCATCATCAATAAATGAATACTTGGAGCTGCCCGGGTTAAAAGGATCGTACTCATAAGGCAGGTTATGATCTGCCGGATTTTTTGATAACTGGGTATAAGCATCAATTTCCTGGCTAAAGTTGAGCAGATCTGTACTCTGACTGGTGTACTGCCTGGGATTAAAAATGCTATACACCGGTAAAAAACTATTCCAGTAATAATCTTCCTGGGCTATCATATAAATTGAATCCTGGGTAAGCTGCAACTTTGTTAAGGCGGTATCACTGGGATTGGTAGGCTTATTATTACTGGGATTGTCTTTTTTACAAGCCGAAACAACCACCACAGCAGAAAAAAATATTAAGTAAAGAGCTCTTTTCATATAGGATCAGTTTAATAAATTGTAAACGCCATATAACCAACTATGTTACGTACGGTTATAAAAAATTGTCAATGTTGATATGATCTATCCCCACAGCTTCGGCACACAGCCTGTCAATTGCTGAGTTTTCGATCATCATGATATCCCTTCTTTGTAAATTATGGTCTTGCATGAGCAGGTGCAAAACATCAGGTTCGGGTTTTAAGGCAGTTTCTTCGGCAAAATAGCAGGCCAGGTATTTTTCCAGACCATGCCATTCTGTTTGTTTAATCTTATTTACTTGCTGCGAAATGTGTCCGTTGGTTACAATAAACAATTTTTTACGATCAACAACAATTTCCTGCATCAGCGTCAGGATATTCTGATACAACAACAACTTTAAAGGCAGCTTGGCCGTGATCAGCAGGTTTTCAAATTTATCCCTGTACTTTTCAGCAATGGGGAAAGCTTCGGCCACCTGTTTAAAAACAGCATCTTTACCTAAGGATGTATACGTATCAACCATAATATCAGTTGTCTGTTTTGCGTCAACTAATTCGGTATACTCCAGCAAATTGGCAAACAGGTAATAAACCTGGTATAAATAATCTTTTTCGGGATAAAGTACATTATCCAATTCAAAAATAAAAGCACTTTTGCCCCCGTCGATGTCCCTATAGTTCATTGGTTCATTAGTTCATTGGTCAGGATGCGGATAATTTGCACATCCGCATATCTGCACATCCGCACATTATTTCTCCACCAGGATTTTTATATTGTACTCATTAAATAATGTTTCGGACTCCAGCAACAAGTCAACCTCTGCCTGGCGAAACAGGTAAACCGTTTCGACCCCCATATCCAGGCATAAGGTAAGCATTTCATGCGTATAACTCGTTGATTTTGGATCGGGTAAACGGATAAGCTTACCCGGTTTCAGCATAAAGTCGGGCAGATCCATATGGTCGCCCATGATCACATTATCGTTGTTCAGCAGTTTTTTTAATTTATAAGCAGGTGCGGAATTGGCCGCGGTTATTAATATACTCACGTTTAGGCTAAGGGTTGTTCGGCAATTAAACCATCTTTCATTAAAATTGTACGGTCAGACAAATTGGCCAGGTCCTCATTATGGGTAACTATCACAAAGGTTTGATTAAAATCTTTCCGCAGTTTGATGAACAGTTCATGCAGTTCCAGCGCGTTCACCGAATCCAGGTTACCTGAGGGCTCATCGGCAAATATCAAGGCCGGGTTATTAATCAGCGCACGTGCTACGGCTACCCTTTGTTGTTCGCCGCCCGATAGTTCATTAGGTTTATGGTTCACCCTATCAGCCAAACCCAGGCGTTCTAATAGCTCTGTGGCTTTTTTTTCGGCCTCGGGACGCGATGTACCAGCAATAAACGCGGGGATACACACATTTTCAACAGCTGTAAACTCGGCCAGTAAATGGTGAAACTGGAATATAAAGCCAATCTTGCGGTTCCGAAAATCGCTCAGCTGCCGGTTGCTCAATTTACTCAGCTCGATATTATTAATAAACAGCTGACCAGAATCGGGCCTGTCCAGTGTGCCTAAAATATTAAGCAGTGAACTTTTACCCGCACCGGATGCGCCAACAATGGTTACAATTTCGCCCTGCTGTACATCGAGGTCAACACCCTTTAATATTTGCAGCTGCCCGTATGATTTATGGATAGATGTAGCTTTAAGCATTTTACAAAGTTAAAATTAGAATCAAGAGTCAAGAGTCAAGAGTTAAGATTTTTTCATCATCACTTGCAAATAACTACGTTGATACTTACAACTTGATATTAATGATATTAAAAGGAGAAAAATCTTGACTCTTGACTCTTGACTCTTAATTCTTAATTGTAGATTTACCGCAAATTCTTCAAAAAACATGAATATTCACGAATATCAGGGTAAAGCTATATTAAAGAGCTTTGGCGTTAGAGTTCAGGAAGGCATTGTTGCCGACAATCCTGAAGAGGCTGTTGCGGCTGCGCAAAAAATTAAAGAAGACTTTGGGTCTGATTGGGTAGTTATAAAAGCACAAATACATGCCGGTGGCCGTGGAAAAGGTGGCGGCGTAAAACTGGCCAAAAATCATGATCAGGTTAAAGAACTTGCCGGTAACATTATAGGTATGCAGCTGGTTACTCCGCAAACCGGACCAGAAGGTAAAAAAGTAAAAAAGGTTTTAGTAGCACAGGATGTTTACTACCCGGGCGAAAGTGAAACAAAAGAGTTTTACATGAGCGTACTGCTTGATCGTGCCAAAGGTCGTAACATCATCATGTACAGCACCGAAGGCGGTATGGACATTGAGGAAGTTGCTCACTCAACCCCCGAATTAATATTTAAAGAAGAAATTGACCCTAAAGTTGGTCTGCAGCCTTTCCAGGCACGTAAAATAGCGTTTAACCTGGGTGTAAGCGGCGATGCTTTTAAGGATATGGTAAAATTTATCACTGCTTTATATAAAGCTTATGATGCTACCGATTCTTCGCAATTTGAAATTAACCCGGTATTAAAAACATCCGACAATAAAATTTTAGCGGTTGATGCTAAAGTAAATTTGGACGATAACGCTTTATACCGTCACCCGGATTACGCTGCGATGCGCGATACCGATGAGGAAGATCCAACCGAAGTAGAAGCCGGAAAATCAAACCTTAACTATGTAAAGCTCGACGGTAACGTGGGTTGTATGGTTAACGGCGCAGGTTTAGCCATGGCTACTATGGACATCATTAAACTGGCCGGCGGTGAACCTGCTAACTTTTTAGATGTAGGCGGTACCGCTAACGCGCAAACGGTTAAAGCCGGTTTTAACATCATCCTGAGCGACCCGAACGTAAAAGCTATCCTGATCAATATTTTTGGTGGTATAGTACGTTGCGACCGCGTGGCACAAGGTGTTATTGACGCTTATAAAGAAATTGGTAACATCCCTGTACCTATCATCGTTCGCTTGCAAGGCACCAACGCTGCCGAGGCAAAAGCACTGATCGATAATTCAGGCTTAAAAGTATACTCAGCTATCCTGTTAAAAGAAGCTGCAGAAAGAGTAAAAGAAGTATTGGCTTTGTAATTAAAGCTGGTATTTAATATAAAAAAGCGATGGGTTTTACCCATCGCTTTTTTTATGCCCACTCCTTGCATTTATGCTAAAAATGATTTCGATAGAAAACGGCATAAACAAGAAAACCTGCTTGTGGTAAAAGCAGGTTTTTCTTTATGGTATTAGTTTAGTTTTGTTCTCTTTTATATCTCGAATGAGAAATCATCGTCGGCGCCGGCGGGTTTAGCCACTTCAGTACCTTCGCTGTATTCGTAGCGTTTTTCAACTACTTCCTGGTTTGCTTTGATATACTCAACGGTTTCTTTTAAACCTTCAGCAAATTTTTCGAAGTCTTCTTTGTACAAAAATATTTTGTGTTTAATAAAAACACCGTCCTCCAAACGTTTTTTGCTTTCAGTTATTGTAACATAATAATCGTTTGAACGGGTTGCTTTCACATCAAAAAAATAAGTCCTCTTCCCGGCTCTCACCTTCTTTGAAAAAACCTCTTCTCGCTCTCTATTGTCAAAATCTCCCATAATGAATATACCTGTAATTAGTTTTGGTTGGCATAAATATAAATCAAAATTTGAAAGTGCAAGTATTTTATTCAATTTTATTGAACTTTTTGAAACATTTTCGTCATTTTATTGTGTTTGCACAAAAAAATCAGGCGTCTTGCTCTTCTTCCAGCAATTGTTTTTCGTATAGCTCAAAGTAGATTCCTTTGAGTTGCATCAGGTAATCGTGATTGCCATGTTCAATAATTTCACCATTATCCATTACCAAAATTTTGTCGGCATTTTTTATGGTTGATATGCGGTGAGCTATAATGATACTGGTTTTGTTTTGCATTACCCGGCCCAGGTTGTTTAAGATCTCCTCTTCGGTACGGGTATCAACTGCCGACAGGCAATCGTCAAAGATCAGTATTTGCGGGTGTTTAAAAATTGCCCGGGCTATAGATACACGCTGCTTTTGACCGCCGGATAAAGTAACACCGCGCTCTCCTATCAGGGTTTCAAAACCTTGCTCAAGTTCTACTATATTATTGTATACCGCGGCATCTTTCGCAGCCTGCTCTACAAGAGGCATATTCAGCACATCGACGCTAAAGGCGATGTTATTGGCAATAGTATCAGAAAACAGGAAAACCTCCTGCGGTACAAAGCCCACCTGCGAGCGATAGCCCTCCAGGTTCAATTGTTTTACCGAAGTACCGTCGATAGCTATCTCGCCGGCCGTGGTATCATACATGCGCATCACCAAATTGGCAATGGTTGATTTCCCGGCCCCTGTACGACCTATAATAGCCACCATTTGCCCCGGCTCCACCGTGAACGATACATTTTTTAAAGCCTCGATGCCCGTATCGGGATAGGTAAATGATACATTGCTAAACGCGATGCCTCCTTCAACCGTACGCACCGGCAGATCGGACGATATGATCTCCGGTTTTTCATGCAAAAACTCATTGATACGTTTTTGCGATGCCGCAGCCCGCTGGATCAGTGAAGTTACCCAGCCCAATGATATCACCGGCATAGAAAGCATGTTCAGATAAACAATAAACTCCGCGATATTACCCGATGTGATATTACCCTTCATCACCTCAACCCCACCCACATAAATGGTGATTACGGTACTTAAACCCACCAGCAATAGCATAGTTGGGTAAAACATGGCCTGTACTTTGACCAGGTCCATGGAATGTATTTTATAGTTTTCGCTCTCTGCCGCAAAGTTCTTGCGTACAAAGCCTTCCCGTACGTACGATTTGATAACCCGGATACCCGAAAAATTCTCCTGCACAAAGCTCGACAGGGCCGACAGCCGCTCCTGGATCTGTTCGCTGCGCTGATTGATCACGTTGTTTACATAATATATAACACCCGCCAGTATAGGCAAGGGTAATACAGAAAGAACAGCCAGCCTTACATTCACGGTAAGCATGGCATATATCACCAGTACAAACAACACCACCGTATTAATAGTGTACATAATGCCCGGCCCAAGGTACATGCGCACCCGGCTTACATCTTCGGTAACACGGTTCATAAGGTCCCCGGTATTGTGGCGGCGATAAAAAGCGAGTGATAGCTTTTGATAATGATGATAGATCTCATTTTTGAGGTCATACTCAATATGCCGCGACATGAGGATGATGGTTTGCCGCATAAAAAACAGGAACAAACCGCGCAAAAGCGCCAGCACCAGTACCAGCACACCAAAAAGCATCAGGCTGCTGCCAAAAATATCATAGATCATGTTTTGCCTGTTAAAACCGGCAAAAAGCTGGTAAGCACCAATGTTTTCGGTCACCAGGTCAAACGCTACCCGGATCACCTGTGCCGGCAGCACCGCGAAAATATTAGAGATGATCACAAACAGCACACCGGGTATCAGCCGCCAGCGATACTTGTAAAAGAATTTATTAAGGTAAGCAAGGTCTTTCATATGTATGTTGTCCGGATAGCCGGGGAGCCGGAAAATCCGAAAGATATCATTGCCAGATATCCTTTAATCAAAAGTATTAAAAAGTTGGCAGAGTGCTTGAATTGAAAAGTCGGAATGATGTAACAAAATAGCCGGTCATCAGATCTGGTTAAATTCCCCTGCCTCTCCTGCCTGCACTTTATATTTAGTAGTCTCTCTTAGGAGGAAATAGCCTATGAGTAGACATTTCTAAAAAAGGGTGTCATGCTGAGCTCCGTAGAAGCATGGTTGGCAGGCCTCTGCGCTCCACCCTTCGACAGAGCTCAGGGTGACAACCCCCTTTTTGGATATTATTTGTTTGTTCTGTCTAATCATGGGCTATTACTCTCAAAAACATCCTATTTTCCAATAATAAACCCGCTAATAAACCTGCCATACGATTAACACTTCATATTATTTCTAAAATACTGTTAGTCAGCAAATAAACTACACCTTATTTATTAGTTATTATTATATATTTGATAAATCGATAACCTTTTTTAAAACAAAAATCATGAAAAATTTCCAACACCTCGGTTCAAGGATATTGAGTCGAGCCGAGCTCAAAAACATTCAAGGAGGAGGTAGCGGCGAGTCTGCCGTCTGTGATAATGCGGGGAGGTCCTGCAGTTCTCATTGCTCTGCCGGCTTTTCAAACGGGTATAGTGCATTTGTGTCATGTGTCAGCGCTTATAATCCATGGCCATGCTCTCCATTATCCGAATGGGCATTTGTTTGCGGTAATTATAATTGAGCAAAACCTGGTAACGCTTATTTAGCTTTAAGTGCTCGGTAAGCGTTACTTGCAGTTAATGTAAACATCTCCAATCCCGGCTGTTTGTAACCACCTTATTACATATACTTGTCATAATCATAGGTCTAAAAACCAGCCACTCCACACTTCCCGCTAATAAACTTTGTCAGAATAAAAAAAACCTCTACTTTTGTCGACGCCTTAAAACATTTACTATCGTATACTAATGCCCGTTCAACAACAACCGGAATCCATATTCAATCAGCTCGACGCCTTTGGGCACAAAAAAGTTGTATTCTGCAGCGATCCGGACACGGGTTTAAAAGCCATCATAGCTATTCATGATACTACGCTGGGTCCTGCTTTTGGCAGCACACGCATGTGGAGCTATAAAACCGAGGCTGATGCTTTAAACGATGTACTGCGTCTTTCCAAAAGCATGACCTATAAATGCGCTATCGCCGGCCTTAACATGGGTGGCGGTTACTCTGTAATTATAGGCGACTCGCGCAAGGATAAAACCGAAGCGCTGATGCGCAAGTTTGGCCGCTTCATTAAAAACCTTAACGGCGAGTTTATCACATCCGAAGATGTTGGCACCAATCCGCGCGATATGGAATACATCCGGATGGAAACCCAGCATGTTACCGGCATACCTGAAAGTTTGGGTGGCAGTGGCGATCCTTCGCCTGTAGCCGCGCAGGGTGTTTTTCAGGGTATAAAGGCTTGCGTAAAAGAACAATTTGGCAGCGATAGCCTTACCGGCAAATCGGTTATTGTACAGGGCGTTGGCCATGTTGGCGAACACCTGGTACGTTTGCTTCGCGATGAAAATGTAAAAGTTTACGTGAGCGATATCCAGGAAGAGCGTATTGGCCAGATAGCCAAAAGATATGGAGCCGAAGCCGTATCCAACAACAGTATATTTGATATTGATGCCGATATTTACGCGCCATGCGCTTTAGGCGGTACTATTAATACACAAACCATCAATAAACTAAAATGCAGCATTATTGCTGGCTCGGCCAACAACCAGTTGCTTGATGAAGCCGAACATGGCGCCCTGCTTTTAGAAAAAGGGATCTTGTTTGCGCCCGATTATGTGATCAACGCGGGCGGTATCATCAATTGTTATTCGGAGCTGATGAGTTTCAGCAAAAAACGCACCATGCAGCTTACCGAAAACATTTACGAGGTAACACGCACTATTTTAAAACTTTCTAAATCAGAAAACATTTCAACCGTTAAAGCCGCCAATAAAATAGCAGAGAAACGGATAGCAGACATTAAAAAAGTAAAATCGTCTTATTAAAATTATATTTAACCATCTGCCAGCTGGCAGATCAAATCGTTCTTACACATGTTAAACAGAAGGCACCTCAGAGTAAAGGTATTACAGGCACTATACGCGTATCATCAGTCAGATACTAAAGACGTAAGGCAACACGAAAAAAATATGCTAAATGGCATCGACCAGGTATTTGAAATGTATATCTGGATGCTATCATTAATTTCAGAAGTGGCCAATTACGCGGCTAATGACGCGGAAGAACGCGCCAACAAACATTTACCAACTGCCGAAGACCTTAATGCCAATCGTAAAATACTGGAAAACAGGTTTATCGTTACCCTTAACGATAACCGCGATTACCTGATCGCGTTAAAAAAATATAAAGTAGAATGGCATTTTGAGCCCGAACTGGCCAAAACATTATTCACCACACTTAAAAATTCGCCCGAGTATGCAGAATATTTGGCCAAAACCGGCGATACCATTCAAACAGATAAAGACATCATTAAATTCATCTTCAAAAAAGTGATCTTGAAATCGTCATTAGCCGAACAGGTTTTTGAAGACAAGTTTATTTTTTGGCCGGTTGACCGCGATGTATTGCAGGCCCTGATCGCTAAAACATTCAAGAACTTTGCTTCGGAAAATGCCAAAGAGAATCACCTGGCCGAAATTACCGGCAACTGGACCGAAGACCGTGAATTTGTAGTAAATCTTTTTGATCAAAGCATCCGGTTTGATAAACCTTACCAGGAATTAATAGCTGCCAAAACCCAAAACTGGGAGCCTGAGCGTATTGCCATGATGGATACCTTGTTGATGAAAATGGCTATTACCGAATTTATTAACTTCACTTCTATCCCGGTTAAAGTAACTATTAATGAGTACCTGGAGATCTCTAAAGAGTTTAGCACACCTAAAAGTAATTCATTTATAAACGGTATCTTAGACAAGATTTTAATTGATCTGAAAACAGAGCAAAAAATCAAAAAAATAGGAAGAGGACTAATAGAATAATATTTTAACCGATGAAACGATTATTTTTAAGCTTATTAACCGCAGGCGTATTATTATCGGCCTGTAACCAAACACCCGCCAATGGCGCGGCATCAACCACAGCCGACAGTACAGCAACTAAAACTGCTGCCACAACTACAGCAAATGCTGCTACCGCCCCGGTCATGAAGTTTGAAAAAGAAAGTCATGATTTTGGCAAGATCAAACAAGGCGACAAGGTTAGTTATGATTTTAAATTTACCAACGATGGCAAATCGCCGTTGATCATCACAGACGCGGTTGCCAGCTGCGGCTGTACTACTCCCGAGTGGCCTAAAACCCCGGTTAAACCGGGCGAAAGCGCTTTGATCAAAGTAGTATTTAACAGCGCGGGTAAAACAGGTTTGCAAGACAAACAAATAACCATTACTGCCAACACTGTACCGGCACAAACTATGGTACACCTCATTGGCGAGGTATTAACAAAATAACAATTAATTAAAAAAATGATAGCTACTATTTTATTACAAGCACCAGCAGGTGGTTCCGGAGGTTTTGGTATGTTAATACCGATGGTATTGATCATCGTGGTGTTTTACTTTTTCATGATCCGTCCGCAGGTTAAAAAGCAAAAAGATCAAAAGAAATATGTTGAGGAACTTAAAAAAGGCGACAAGGTGGTAACTACTGCCGGTATACACGGTCGTATCATTGACCTGAACGATACTACTTTTTTAGTTGAAGTTGAGAACGGCAAGATCCGTTTTGACAAATCGGCTGTTTCTTTAGATGCTTCAAAAGCATTAAACACTCCTCCGGTAGCTGTAAAGAGCTAATTAGGGAAGCTGAAAGCGAAAGGCTTAAGGCCTAAAGCTAAAAAAACTTAGCAAAATGACTAAAGGCTGAAAGCTATAAATGATTAATCTCGTTTCTTGCTTTCAGCTTTTGGCTTTCTGCTTTAAGCTCAATAAATATGGCAATAGTAAAATTATCGGCTACAGAACGAAGGCGCTTATCGGCATTTTTCACCTGCCTGGTGCTGGCTGTGTTAGCCTGGTTGTTTACTACGCTGTCTACCCCGCAGCCCTATACCATTCAGGAAGTACTTACCTATAAAAACGCACCTCAGAAACGCGCTTTTCATTCCCTGCAACCCGATACGGTGAATGCTACCGTACAGGGCACCGGCTGGCAAATGCTTTTTTCGAGCATGAATAAAGAAAGCAAGCCCATTACTATTGATCTTTCAACGCTGGAGAACCGTAATTATGTGGTGCTTAATTCCCAGCTCAAACAGATCAACCTCAATAAAGATATTACGCAGCAGATCATATCTATCGACCCGGATACCCTGTATTTTGATTTCTCGAACCGTTTGGTAAAAAAGGTGCCGGTACAACTGATGCTGGGTATCAAATACCGAAAACAATTTGCCGTGTCGGGTAACATGGTCATTAAGCCGGCATATATCACCGTGAGCGGCCCAACCGAACGGTTAAAGCAAATAAACCTGTGGAAAACAGATTCGCTGCTGATGAATGACGTGAGCGAAACGGTAAATACCCGTATCAACCTACAGTCGGTTAAGGAGGGGAATTTAAATATGTATCCCAAAACCGTACAGGTGATCATCCCGGTTGATGAGTTTACGGAAAAAACACTCGATCTGCCAGTTAAGCTCATCAACAATCATAATTACGATAATGTAAAGGTGTTTCCGCAAAGGGTTAAAGTTACGTTTACCACTTCCCTGAGCAGATACCCGGATATGACCGAAGACCTGTTTGAGGCCACCGCCGATCTTGACCTCTGGCGCGACCACGGTTATACCACCCTCCCGGTAAAACTAACCCGGGTGCCGCCATTTTGTAAAATTGTGAAGGTGAGTCCGACTAATATTGATTTTATTATTAAAAAGTGAGTTTTGTCTGAACCATGATTTTCATGATTAAAGGATTTTGAGGATTATTTAAAATCGTGGTAATCCTGGAATCCGGTAAATCATGGTTCAGACAAAATCCTTTATCTTTGCTCCTCAAATCCTTGCTCCCAAAAATGCTTAAAATAGGTTTAACAGGTAATATAGGTAGTGGCAAAACTACGGTAGCCAAAGTTTTCGAGCTTTTGGGCATACCCGTTTTTTATGCCGACGATGAGGCAAAAAAAGTAATGGTGACCGATGCCATTTTGATTGATGCCTTAAAACAAGCCTTTGGCCCGACATCTTATTTTGATGATGGCAGCCTGAACCGTAAGCATATTGCCGGTATAGTTTTTAATAACGAAGCCGAACTTAAAAAACTAAACGCGCTGGTACATCCGGCAACTTTCAGGGCTTTTGATAATTGGATATCCAACATCCATACGGCACCCTATGTGATCAAAGAAGCCGCCCTGCTGTTTGAAAGCGACTCTTATAAAATGTGCGACCGCAGTTTGCTCGTATCGGCTCCCTTAGAGAACCGCATAGCCCGCGTAATACAGCGCGACCATATTTCACGCACTGAGGTGGAAAGCCGCGAAGCACGCCAGTTTACCGAAGAAAAAAAGAAACAACTGGCCAATGATATAATCGTTAATGACGACAGGCAGTTGGTGATTCCGCAGGTATTGGCCTTGCACCAGCAATATTTAGCCCTCGCCGGAGGGCAAGAATCAAGAGATAAGAGTCAAGAATCAGGAAAGCAACCAAATATTTAAAACTCAGGGAGTACCTAACCATATCAATAAAAACCCATGCATTAGCTTTTAGCTTTGTGCATTTCGCTTTAAGCTCCAAAACAAATGATACTTGACGACTTTGTACAGATAGATGAAAAGGGCCTGTATTGCAAATACGGTGATTTTTATCTGGATCCTAAACTACCTGCCAAAACAGCTGTGATAACCCATGGCCATGCCGATCATGCCGTAAGCGGTAACCACGATGTTTATTGTACCCGGGCAACAGCCAGCGTTATGCAGCTACGCTATGACCGTACTGCGGCTAAGGTTTTTAATATAGTGGACTTTAATCAACCATTCAGTATTGGCAGGGTAACCATAACCCTGATACCTGCCGGCCATATGCTGGGTTCGGCACAGGTACTGATGGAATACGAAGGCACCCGCTACCTGTACACAGGCGACTATAAACTACAGCCCGATGATACCTGCGAACCTATTGAATGGGTTACTACCGATGTACTGATCACCGAAAGCACCTTTGCCGATCCTGAAGTGATACACCCCGACCCGGTTGCCGAGATACAAAAGATCAATTCCATTAAAACCAATATCTTGCTGGGCGCTTATGGCCTGGGTAAAAGTCAGCGGCTCATCAACCTCATCAGCACTTACGCGCCACAGAAAAAGATACTGGTGCATCACCGTATTATGCCCATCAATGCTATCTATCAAAAACTGGGCATTGTACTGGGGCCACATCAAATTTATGGGCGCAAACTGATGAAAGTGCAGGATGAGTTTGTTTATATCGTTCCGCCTTTTACATTTGATAGTTATATCAGGGCTACGGGCGTAACCCGGCTTTTTGCCTCGGGCTGGAAAAATCTGCAGGTCAACCAACGCGATACCCTCTTTATATCAGACCATGTAGATTGGAACGACATCCTGGAAACCATAGCCCGCACCCAACCCAAACAAATATGGACCCTCCACGGCGATGGCCGGCATTTAAAAGCACATTTTAATAATGATATTTTTGTAAAACTGCTTTAAAGCAAAGCGTTTATAATTACCAATTTTTTTAGTAAATTTGTATAAACAATAGCCCTAACGCTCTTTTTCAGAGGTGGCTGATTGTTGAGCTAAGCATAAATATGATCAAAAAGAGGTAATATTTATATCAAACCATTAACTATCAACCGATTAACAACTTTTTAAGCCTTTCAAAACACATCACAATTGTGTTAAAATTTGTTAAAAGGTGTTAAAATTGGTGCTTTTTGAGTGTTTTTGAACTGTTTTCACCCCGTTTTTGAACCGAAAAGTGTTAAAATTTAAGGTTTAAAAAGTTTTATCGCGGCAGCAAATGTTAAAAATGGTATGGCTTGTAAATGAGCTTGCCAAACGGCTTAAATAAATGTTACAGGAAGGGATAGATTATTACATTAATGAGGATGGCAATTTTGTTTTTACAAAAGAGTATCATTTAAAACGGGGTTACTGCTGCAAAAATAAATGCCTGCACTGCCCCTGGAATTATGGTAAAACAGATATTACCGATGCTCAAAATGAAATAAATAAAAACGAGCTGTAATGAATAGTCCCCGGTTTACGTATAGACTTAGCTCAAATTAAAAATAATTAAACATATTTACATTCTTATTGATTGTTACCAATTATGCGCATTGACGACGAAATACAAAGTTCAAACTTTGAAGATAACTATCATAAAGCGGTAATTAACATTGCGTATACAGCAGGCTGGTTAACCAACGCTTTCAAATACAGCTTTGATAAATATAATATCACCCAACAACAATTTAATATTCTGCGGATATTAAGAGGACAGTACCCTAAACCAGCCACTATAAACCTGCTGAAAGAGCGCATGGTTGATAAAATGTCGGATGCATCACGTATTGTTGACCGATTGATCCAAAAGGAGCTGGTTTCGCGCTGTACCAATAATAAGGATAGACGGGCTGTAGATATCCGCATCAGCGAACTGGGTTTACAAACTCTGGAAAAAATGGATAAAGAGTTTAAAACCAAAGATATGCTGAAAGATCATATGACAGAAGAGGAAGCCGCTATACTCAGTGATCTGCTGGATAAACTGAGAGGGTAAAAAATCATGTCATGCTGAACTTGTTTCAGCATCCCACATGCCGGGTTTATGCTTTACCAAGGCTAACCAAACAAGTGGGATCCCGAAATAAATTCGGGATGATTTTAAAACTAGAAATGGCCTCTTATTTTATCTACTATCTCAGCATCATACAATGATCTTAGTTGCTGATGAACCTCTGCTGATAAATGAGGCAGTTTTACCGCCTCTACATTACTGTTAACCTGCGTTACTTTAGATGCCCCGGGTATTACGATAGTAACCTCCGGGTGATCCAATATCCAGCGGATGGCCCATTGCGGCATGCGGTCATCGGGTAACAGGCTTTTTATTTTTTCGGATAGTTTTACACCCTCGGCAAACTCGATACCCGAGAATGTTTCACCGGCATTAAATGCTTCGCCGTTGGCATTGTAATGACGATGGTCGTTTTGAGCAAACTTGGTTTGTGCGGTGAATTTACCCGATAGTAAACCACTGGCCAATGGTACACGCGCAATGATAGCCACACCCTTTTTAGCAGCTTTGGCAAACACCTCATCGGCAACGTGCTGCCTGAACAGGTTAAAGATGATCTGTAACGAAGCCAAACCCTCTTGCTCCAGGCAGATCAGTGCTTCCTCGGATGTTTCCACACTGGCGCCGAAATGGGTAATGAGCCCCTGCTCCTGTAATTGGCGCAGATGATCAAACACCTTGCCTGAGCGCAGTTCTTCCGTGGGGATGCAATGCAACTGTTCCAGGAATATGCGGGAAATATCCAGATGACGAAGCGAATCCTCTACCTGGCGCTTCATGGCGTCATAGGTAAAATTCTGAGGCCAGCCATTTGGGGCATCACCACGGCGACCCAGCTTGGTGGCCACATATACTTTATGATCAACAATTTTCAAAAACTTACCGATCACGGTTTCGCTAACGCCCATGCCATACACATCGGCAGTATCCAGGAAGTTGCCCCCGGCATCGGTATAAGCCTTCAATATATTGATGGCCTCATATTCATTCACATTGCCCCAGTCGGCGCTGCCCAGTTGCCAGGTACCTATTCCAACTTCGGCAATGGCTGTGCCTTTAAAATCCCTGTAGTTCATAGTGTAGTTTGCTATGTTGTAAAAGTACAAAGCCGTCCTGATAAACAAAACGGCTTTATAAATTAGTATGATCGAAATATTCTTTGACCTATGCTTTAAATGTCGCGCTCTCCTGTTTCAAAATATCCAATACCGATGGTGTAACCCGGCCAAAGAAGGATACTCCTGAGGCCCCATTTTTCAAAGCATACCGGATACCTGAACGCACTTCTTCATCATTATTAAAATCAGAAAGATAGAGGCCTGCATACAGCGGGAATTTGCCATCAAGCACGTGGATCCCTTCGGCAACAGCATCACCTATCCAGCTTACGCTTTCTTTATAAAAACCGTGATATATCATAGGGCAAACGCCATCCAGCTTAAAGTTTGTCCAGTCCTGCCTTACGTTACGGCGCGCTACTTCGGGGGTTGGGAAAACAGCTGCCGTGATCGGTTTTTTATGCTGATGGGCCACAGCCGATATCGCATTCACCACCCTGATGATATTGCCATACCTGAACAAACGCCAGGAAAGACTGGCATCGGGGTATTGAATAGCTTTAATATCCTTACCGTATTGTTCTTTAAACTTAGCCTGGCAAACCTCGCAATAGCAAAAATCATATTCGGGCAGTTCCTTAGTTTGTTCAATTTTATATTTATCCCACAGGTTTACGGGCAGTATCACATCACAGTAACGCACATAATCCAGGTGGATGCCATCTACATAGTCCTTCGTCAATATATCATTAACGGTACTGGTTAAGTATTCCTGAACCTCCGGGCGCGATGGACAAAGCCAGCGGTAGTATTGCACATAGGGTGGTTTATCGGCACAGGAATCACCATTACGGCTTTTGCTGTACCATTCCGGATGATCGGCTACTTTTTCGGCACGGTTAAAGGTCCAGATCCAGCGGTGGGCCTCAATTCCCGCAGCTTTTGCGGCACGGAAGTGCCTTTCGCTATCATTCTCGAAAAATATCCCGGTAATACCGGCTGCTTTGTAGATAGTATAATTGGTTTTCAGATCCTCGTCCGTATCCTTTAGGTTAGGATTGATCCAGATCCAGTTTTTCATGGCCTTTTTCTTACTTACAGCAACAGGTACAGGTTGCTTTGCCTCACTTTTTAGAGGTAATTGAGCGGCAACAGTGGCTACTAAACCGGCTTTTAAAAATTCGCGCTTATTCATGGCGTTTGGTGATTGGTGGTTAAGGGTTCAACAAATCCATCCTGGTTAATGGTATAAGTTATTTTATTTTCCTCATCGTTAATTAAAGCCATAAACTGATGTTTAGTAGCTTCGAGCTGTAAGTTATTAAATTTTTTTAAAATGCTATAACCACTTTCCAATCCCAATTCTTTTAATGATTGCGCGTAACTATGATTTTGCCTGTACCACTCCTTTTGCCGGTAATAAATCAGCCATAAATATTTTTTTTGCAGTTCGGCATAAGGCATTTCAAACACCACATCATCAGCCTCATGATCGCTGAACAACAGGTAGCCCCAGCGCTCCGGGTAATGCATATTGATCAATCCCTGGGCCGACCATACCCAATTATGTTCCGGCAGATCTCGGCCCGAAGCTTCATCTTTTACTTTGATGTATTGGCCATTCTGAATGCTTGTATCATATTCAACCCGCGAAAAGTTGATCCTCCATAAAGTTCCGTTTTTCGGCACAGTTCTTCGGAAACCTGGATTAATGGCTTTATATGGAATAGCCAGTTCAACCGTCCAGCCTTTATCTTTATCACCCGCATTATTGAGCGTGCCCTGCACTTTTACTGCCGAACGCAAACCTGGGGCATCCCATCCCGATATAGCAGCGCCCCCATTACGGTAGGGCTTTGTCAAAAACAGATCGAAAATGGTGTTCAGGGCATTAACCTCTATTTCATAGTATTGATGCCCGGTATTCAAGGGATCAACAAACAATTCAAAATCATTCTCCCGGTATACAACCTCATCATGATTTTTGAGTTTGGCCCACACATGTGGATCGTATATCCTGGCGGCGATATACAAACAGCTATCGTCCCAAAGCATTTTCACATTGGTTTGCAATGGGGGTTTGGGTTTCAGGCTGCCTTCAATATCTACAAAATCATTTGTCCATTTGGCCTGTTGCCATATTTGTTCGTCAATATCCCCGTCAATTACCGGGGCCTTACCGGTATGTTTTACCACGTAACTTTCGGGAACGGTAAACAGGTTTTCAAGTCCTTTAAAAACATCCTGGGCTTTGAGCTGCCAGGGTGTCAAAATAGCAAAAACAGTAAAAGCCATCATTTTACGACGGCTTTTTAATAAACTGGAGGTAATGATATGGATTTTCATTAACTGCCCAATTCTAATATACGGTCAAACTCTTCACGTTTTAAACCCATTACCGACAAGCGGCCCTGCCTAACCAGACCCACATCTTTTAATTGTTCATCGGCTTTAATAGTTTCCAGGGTTACTGGCTTTTTAAGCGTTTCGACTGGAGACAGATCAACCACCACCCAGTTGGGGTCCTGCGTGGTCGGATCCTGGTAAGCTTCTTTTACTACTTTGGCTATCCCTACTACTTCTTTACCATCGTTACTATGATAAAACAACACCAGGTCGCCTTCCTTCATTAATCGTAAATTGTTACGCGCCTGATAATTACGCACACCGTCCCAAAAAGTACGTCCATCCTTGTTAAACTTTTCCCAACTGTATTTTACGGGTTCCGATTTGACTAACCAGTGCTGCATAAATATTTCTGAATTATATGTTTTTATACCTGTAAAGATGTTAAAATCCACCGATAAACTAAAACAGCATTTTGTAAAAAACATGGAGGGACAAGAAATTTGAATGGTATCATACATTAGATAAATTATTGTTTAAATTTGATACATGACAAAATCTATAGTATTACTATTCTTACTCTCTGTTTCAACAATTGGTTACTCCCAAAGTCTTTATACGGCTTTGCATATGAATGATGGTAAAGAATATAAGTTTGGGAGGCCGAAGCAGATCATTGAGGAAAACACCTTTTATTCGTCAACCCATACGGAGACAGCTAAAAATATAAAAGTATTTGATGCCGCCGGAATGTTATTGACAGAAGAACGGTACACCCAGGATGGAATATTAACCGCTAAACTCACCTACATCAATGATACCACCAGGCACCTTAAACTCGCCAGGATCTTTGAAAGATGGTTAAAATATGGCCGCGGCAAGGAAATCGCTACTAATCAATACGATGAACACGGCTTTCTAATAGGAACAATTGATAGTACTGCACATGGCAAGCTCATTGATGTGGTGAAAATAGTTAATAACAGCAAAGGTGATCCTATTGAACTGGTTCTTTTTGATGCCAATAATAATCCATTCGGAAAAGAGACAGCTGAATATAACTATGATAAAAACACAGTGGTTACCTCTGTATTTAAAAATGATGGAACAAAGCTTAGTTCCGACACAGCAAAGATTCGTTTTACTCCTGCTACTATAAGCGAAGAAGATAAAAGCAACTATAATCAATATAATGATGCTATTAGTTATTCCACAAAAAATTTAAATGGTTCGGTAAATCTTTATGAATGCGAATACCGATATGATAAAACCGGTAATTGGATTGAACAAAAAACATATATAATTACGCTAAAATCAAATGGTAAAAAGGAAAGGCAACTTAACAAGATTTTCAAAAGAGAAATTACTTACAGGTAAAAGCAAGTAACAAAGGAACAAAATTCCAACAAAAAACCCCGCGACAGATGTTGCGGGGTTTTAGCTTTATAATTGGTCTGATCGTTTATTGTTCGGGTATACTGTAGAAAAATCTTTCAAAAACAATTTTACCGTCTTTAACTTCATATACGCAGATCTCCTGCATATTTACTCTACCCATCCCTTTAAAGGTGACATCCGTATCCATGGTGACTGCAAAAAAGTTCGCGCTTACAATTGGATCGGAAACAGTGCCGCCATGTATCTCTTCTACCGATTCAAACCACTGCTTTGATTTCTCTATCACAGCTTCTTTGCCATTTGTAAATTCCTCATAGGCCCCTTTAGGTTCCTGACTTACTATATTATCGGCATACAGTTCATTCATGGCGTCAAAGTTTTTACCCTCACGGCAAAACTGTACTAATGCGTTAGCTACTTCTTGTGTGTTCATAATTGAATGATTTTAATTGGTGGTTCCTGATGTTAAAGTTATTAATAATCTGTTCATTATCCCGAACAGGCATTTTAAATTTAGGTTACCTTTTGCTGAATTTTATGCAAATGACTTCCCCTTCAGGTGCTTCCAGTTTTAATTGTCAATAATCTGTTACATCGCCCATTATACTGATGATTAAATTATTATAAAGTATTTTAGCGCAGAACAATCCGGTTTATTCATCATTTTACCTTTATCATGAATCAAAACTATACCGCACGGCTAAACTTCCTGTTAACCGTTTTAAGCTTCCTGATGTTAACATTCCAGGCCAGGGCACAAGCACCCAATGATGACCCTCATTTAGGGATCATTCCGGCGCCGGCTTCCATAACCAAAGCCCCGGGTACGTTTGTATTCAGTCAGTTAACACAGATCAAAGCCGATAATATCAAAGACAGGAATGTTGCTTTCCTGAAAGATTTCCTGTTGAATAGTCGGCATTTTAATAACAAAGTATCCAAATACAATTCCAAAGTAAAATCGGCTAAAGGATCCACCCTCATATTAACAGCAAAAGGAGCAGCAGCCTTACCCAAAGAAGGTTATAAGCTAACCATCACACCGCACCGCATTACTATTATTGGTAAGGATGCTGGGATGTTTTATGGTATCCAAACCCTCATGCAATTATTCCCTGTGGAAACTTCGGGCACCGAAAAATTCAATTGCATGACCATTGAAGATAGCCCGAGATTCGGCTACCGGGGTATGATGCTGGATGTATCGCGCCATTTTTTTACCGTACCACAAGTTAAAAAGGTTATTGAGCTGATGGCGGCTTACAAGCTGAATAATTTTCACTGGCATTTGGTTGATGGTCAGGGTTGGCGTATCGAGATCAAGAAATATCCTAAGCTAACTCAGGTTGGCGCCTACCGGATGCAAACTTCCTTTGGCACTAACCGCGATTGGCCCGATTCATTATCTTATGGCGGTTTTTATACCCCGGATGATATTCGCGATGTGGTTAAATTCGCGGCACAACGTTATATCAACGTGATCCCGGAAATTGAAATGCCCGCGCATTCAGAGGCTGCTTTACGGGCCTATCCCGAACTCAAATGTGAGCCACCTGCCGATACCAAGATCCCCGCCAGGGATATCAACAATATCTATTGTCCTACCGAAGAAACTTTTACTTTTTTGGAGAATGTACTGACCGAGGTAATGGAACTTTTCCCAAGCAAATACATTCACATAGGTGGCGACGAGGCTGGTAAACAACCCTGGAAAGAGTCGGCTTTTTGCCAGGCGCTGATCAAGGAAAAAGGATTGAAGGACGAGCACGAATTACAAAGCTATTTTATACAACGTATTGAAAAATTCCTGAACTCCAAGGGCCGCAGTATTATTGGCTGGGACGAGATACTGGAAGGCGGCCTGGCCCCTAACGCCACCGTGATGAGCTGGACGGGCGAAGCCGGGGGCATTGCCGCCGCACGTCAAAAACATAACGTGATCATGACGCCGCAAACCACCGGTAATTATTTTGACCATTACCAGAGCGGATCTCCTCAGGAACCGGTTTCTTTCGGTCGTTATGCAGCCTTAGAAGAGACCTATAATTACGATCCCGTATCTAAAGAGTTAACACCTGATGAACAAAAATATGTGATAGGCACCCAGGGTAATCTTTGGACAGAATACGTACCTACTGTGGCAAAATTGCAATACCAGATATTGCCGCGACTGTTCGCCCTTTCGGAAGTAGCCTGGAGTCAACCTAAAAATAAAGACTATACCAATTTTTCAGAGGTACGCCTGGCCAAACATTTTGCGCGCTTGGAGGCTATCCGTTACAACTATCGTGTGCCTACTGCCCTGCCGGTTATTGACACCATGGTTTTTGGCGATAAGTTTACGTTTGCACCCAAATCTGTAGTGCCTGGTGCCCGGATCTTTATTACCTATAATGGTCGCGACCCGCTGGATACCGATTGGGAATATACCTCACCCGTAACTATTATAGTGCCTCCTAATGAAAAGCGTGAGTTTAAAACACGTGTGATCACGCCAACAGGTCGCCGGAGCATAGCTACCCGCATATTGATGTATAACCGCGCGTTGATACCGACAGTAAACTATACCGCCAATAAACCAGGCTTAAGCTATAAACTCATCAAAAGCAAATTCACTACACCCGAGCAACTGGATTATGCTAACCTGCCCGATTCGGCCATTACCGATCGTTTAAATGCCGAAACCTTTAAAAAGGATAATCCCAGCTTTGGCGCGGTGTACAGCGGTTATATCAACATCCCCACAGATGGGGCTTATAATTTCAGTACGGCATCTTACACAGATACCCAGGTATTTATTGATGGCGAAAAAATAACCGAAAGCGAGCCTGCTCTTCCTTTGGCTAAAGGGTTTCACGCTATCAAGGTAAAATATATTTACACCGCTCCTGCACCGGTACCGGGTTCATACCGGGTAAGGCAAACCCCGCTACGTGTTTTTATAGCGCCACCGGGTTCGGCAGGCAAAAAGGAAATTATGCCGGGTATGTTGTTTAATTAGTCCCAGGCCAATCACAAAGCCCTTATCAATGCCGGTAAGGGCTTTGTTTTTAGCCCATAATTTTATGGCTAAGTACCTTGATTAATTCATTTTATATTATATGTTTGTACATTATAACATATTAAATTACTCCGTTAGATTTTAATCATCCTCATTATAATGAAAAGACGACAATTCGGTATAAAAAACTTCTGCCTTATCACTATTCTGTTTTTACTGAGCACTGCGGCTACAGGTGTTTATGGTCAAAAAGCTCAACCTGCTTTTACCTCCATAACCCTGCAGCCTACGGTGGCTTATGTAAAATATCATGGCGAAAACAGGCGTGTGGCGCGGCTGCTTTTCAGGAATGGCAAAAGTTATAACGCCGGGACTTTATCGGTTTCATTTAATAATCATACAGACAATATCGCCATTCCGGCCAGTACCACTGGATTGGAAGTTTTTGAAGTGCCTTTACCTGGCTCCGCTATAAAAATAGCTACCCAGGCTACCGTTACTTTAACATATAACGGGCAAACTTATACGGCCCGTTGCATTATGGAACCCGCCCGCGACAATTGGAGTGTGTATGTGCTGCCCCATTCGCATGTTGATATTGGCTATACCAACACACAGGCCAAGGTGCTTAAACTGCATATGGATAATATTGATGAGTCGATTGACCTGGCCGAAAAAACACAGAACTATCCTGCCGAAGCCCGTTTTAAGTGGACAACCGAAGCGATATGGGTGGTGGATAATTACCTGAAACAAGCCAATGCCGAAAAGAAAGCCCGCTTCTGGAACGCCGTCAAAAAAGGTTGGATAAGCCTGGATGGTGCTTACGGCAATATTAATACCAGCATGACCGACTCCCGGCAGCTGATGCAGATGTTCGCCAAATCGCAAAAACTGGCACGTGAACAGGGCATCGAGATCCATACCATGTTCCAGGGGGATGTTCCTGGCGCCTCATGGGGACTCGCAGCTCAGGCTGAGCAAACCGGTATTCATTACTTTTTGTCGGGTCCTAACGCGTCTGACCGGATCGGTAACCTGGCCAAATGGCAGGATAAGCCTTTTTATTGGTTATCCCCGTCGGGCAAACAAAAATTGCTGTTCTGGCAATGCCAGCCCTACTCTATCGGCTATCGACTTAAAGGCACCAAAATACCTAACTTTTTTACCATTGATGATCCCAAACCTTACTATACCGGTCACCCCGAAGAAAACTTCCTGAACCCGTACCTTTTCCAATACCTGGGCGATCTGGAGCAAAACAATTTTCCGTACAATATGACCATACTCACCTGGGCCATGAGCGATAACGCTCCTATCGACCCAGAACTACCCGATGCGGTAAAAGCCTGGAACGAGCATTATACTTCACCCAAACTGATCATCACTTCGGTAAAACAGTTTTTTAACGACCTGGAAAAACAATACAAAAATGAGATCCCGTCTTTTAGTGGCGATTATACCGAATATTGGACGGATGGCGTTTCGTCTGCCGCACGGGAAACAGCTTTAAGTCGTATTACATCCGACAGGTTGAAACAAACTGGGGCCATTTGGGCTATTCGTAACAAACCTGCTTACCCGGTTGCCGCTTTTGATGACACCTGGAAAAACCTGTTGCTTTACAACGAACATACCTGGGGAGCCTATAACAGCGTAGGCGAACCCGATAACGAGAAGGTAAAAAGTGAATGGAATGTAAAGCAAGGCTATGTACTGCGTGCCGAAAAACAAGTTGATTCTTTAATGACAGAGGCTTTAAAACCATCTGCAACGCAAGCCAATGCCATTGATATATACAACACCACCAACTGGCCCCGCACCGACGTGGTTTATGTGCCAGCCAGCCTAAGCAAAACCGGCGATCTGGTTAAGGATGCCACAGGTAAAAAGATACCCTCACAACGCCTGAGCAGCGGCGAGCTGGCTTTTGTGGCGAATGCCGTACCAGCCCTGGGTAAAAAAACCTATACTATTCATGCGGGCAAAGCCTTCAATAATGGCCAGGCTAAAATCAATGGTAATAGTTTAAGCAATGGTATTTATACCCTTACTGTGGATGCCAAAAGCGGCAATATCATAAAGCTTATCAGAGGTGCATCTGGTCGTAATTACGTTGCCGCGGATTCTGCGGGTCTAAACCAGTATATGTATATGCCGGGCGATTCCTTAAAGAAACTCGTGAGTACTTCCAATACCCATATCAGCATAAAAGAAAAAGGGCCTCTGGTAGTGAGTATGCTTATTATCTCTGATGCTCCCGGCACTAAGGGTATTACCCGGGAAGTAAGACTGGTAAGCGGACTGGATCAGGTGGAAATCATCAATACGATAGATAAAACCGCTATCAGGCGCAAAGAAAGCATACATTTTGCATTCCCGTTCAATGTACCGGGTGCACAAGTGCGTTACAGTATTCCCTGGGGCAGTGCCCGTGCGGAGGCAGATCAGTTGCCTTACGCCAACCATAACTGGTTTACGATGCAGCGCTGGGTTGATGTATCCAACAGCGCGTACGGCATTACCTGGTCGAGCCCGGACGCGCCATTATTTGAGATAGGTAACATTACTACGGGCAATCTTTTGGGTGGCTTGCATCATGCACCACAATGGCTTTCGTTTACCCCGCAGTCACCGGTTTTGTACTCCTGGGTAATGAACAATCTATGGCATACCAATTTCCGTGCTGATCAGGAAGGTAAAGCTACTTTCCACTACTTTATGCAAGCCCATGAAAGTGGTTTTAACAGCTTTAAAGCCAACCAAACCGGCCTGAATAATCATCAACCCTTGATCGTATCCGCGGCCACCAGCGCGCCGGAAAAAGGCTTATTCTTTAAGATCGATGGTGAAAGCATTTACATAGAAGCCATCAAACCTACCGACGACGGTTTAGGTGTAATAATTCAACTGGTGAACAGCAGCGATATCGATAGTGAAGCAGCTATCACTCCGAATACAGTAGCCGCTATTAAAATTTGGGAAAGTAATTTGATGGAAGATAAGCTGAAGGAGTTGGGGAGTCATTTTACTATCCCTGCTAAGGGAGTACTAAGCGTTAGGGTAGATAAATGATCATTATCTTCAGGTTGCATAAATTGACTGCATTTGATATTAAGCCAGCTATGAATTGAAATTGAGCCGATCATATTTATGGTTTACACTGTAAACCCATTTTTGATGATAAAATATATTTAAATATTTGATTATCAATAAAATATATTAATGTAAACCATAAAAAGTGTAAACCATGTAAACCCACTTTTTGGTTAATTCTGTCAATCTAATCCAAAACTATACATCAATCCGTAACTGAGTATCCGGATCAAATAAAAAAGAGGCTGATCATGATTCATGATACAGCCTCTTTTTTATAGCACGATCTATAGTTTTATTGATGTTTTGATCCCATATAAAAAGTGATCTCGCCACCATTCATAATGTCGGCGTGGCTTATGAAAAGACCGCTAAGTACCTTACCATTCAGTTCCATTTTTTGTACGTATACATTTTTAGGGCTTTGGTTTTTAACGTTGATGGTAAACGTTTTGCCATTATCCAGGTTGATCACCGCCCCATTCACCGCCGGGCTGCCGGTTGAATATTGGTCAGACCCAGGCGCTACCGGATAAAAACCCAATGAGCTGAAAATGTACCAAGCGCTCATCTGACCGGTATCATCATTACCACCTAAACCATCTGGTGTTGGTTTGTACATACGTGGCAATATCATGCGGATGCGTTCCTGCGTTTTCCAGGGCTTGTCTGTCCAGTTGTACAGGTAAGCTACGTGGTGCGAGGGCTCGTTGCCATGCACGTAATTACCTATAATGCCATCGCGGGTAATGTCTTCGGTTTCTGCAAAATACTTATCAGGCAGGTTCATAGTAAATAACGAATCCAGGTAACCTACAAAGCGTTTGTTACCTCCCATCAGCTTGATCAGTCCTTCCGGATCTTGCGGAGCAAACAGGGTATAGTTCCAGGAATTACCTTCAATAAAGCCTTCGTTAATAGTGCTCAATGGATCAAATTTTTGACGGAAAGTACCATCTGCCAGTTTGGGGCGCATAAAGCCTGCTTTGGCATCATACACGTTCTTATAGTTTTGAGAGCGTTTGATAAACTCTTCGTAAATATCATTGCGGTTCAGCTTTTTAGCCATCTGCGCAATAGCCCAGTCGTCAAAGGCATATTCCAGGGTTGATGATACCGACACACCACTTTTTTCATCAGGGATATAACCCCTATCTATGTACTCGCCTATGCCTTCATAATCACGATGACGGGCTGTAGCTACGCAGGCATCCAGCGCCTTGTTGGCATCAAACGGGGCATTACCTTTTACAACCGCATCGGCCAGTACCACTACGCTATGATAACCACTCATACACCAGTTTTCGTTCCCCGAGTTTGACCATATAGGTAACATCTTTTCCGGACTCTGGTCAAAGTGAACCATCATGGACTGTACCATATCTGCATTGCGCTTAGGATCAATAATATTAAATAGCGGGTGCAAGGCACGGTAAGTATCCCACATCGAAAAAGTGGTATAGTTGGTAAAGCCATCGGCTTTATGCACATTTTGATCAAGGCCTTTGTATTGGCCATCCACATCCATATAAATGGTTGGATTGATCATGGCGTGATACATGGAGGTATAAAAGTTCTGCTTAGTCTCTTTACTGCCTTGTATCACAATCTTGTGCAGTTCCTGCTCCCATTGTTGCTGCCCGTCATTTTTTACTTTCTCAAAATCCCAACCCGGCAGTTCGGTACGCATGTTATTAAGCGCGCCATCCATACTTACCGGCGATATGGCAAATTTGATCCTGATCTTTTCGCCTTCTTCGGTTTTAAAATCAAAGTAGCTTCTGATCTGGCGGCCGGCTATTTCCGGGAAGTTTTTAGTTTGATTGAATTTACCCCAGAAACCTCCGTACACCTCACGTTTATCATATTTTTTGTAACCATGCTGATAGAACGGTTTGGAAAAGCTCATGGCAAAGTACAGTGAGCGGGTGCGCGCCCAGCCATTAGTTTGGCGATAGCCAACCACGGTAGAGTCATTCAGTACCTTCAGGTAAGTCCACACATTTTTATCCGGATAGTTATAGATCCCCGCCATCAGGTCCAGAATGATGTGTGATTGATCTGATTTTGGGAATGTGTACTGATGAAAGCCCACGCGGGTGGTGGTAGTCATTTCGGCAATGATATTGCTGGCATCCAGCTTCACTTTGTAATAGTTGGCCTCGGTAACCTCATTCTGATGAGAAAAAGCAGAACGATAACCGCTCCCTGGTTTGTCTGCAGTACCTGGATTCAATTTCAATGCACCCACGGTAGGCATGATCAGGAAATCGCCCAGATCTGAGTGCCCTGTACCACTAAAATGGGTATGACTAAAGCCTACAATAGTTTTATCATCATATTGATAACCGGCGCAGTATTTATATACATCGGGATTATAGTGACCGTTGAGTTCATAGCTGGCCGTATCTGTTTCGGGACTTAACTGCACCATACCAAAAGGAACGGTAGCTCCCGGATAAGTGTGCCCCATACGCTGGGTTCCTATAATGGGGTTAACGTACTGTACCAGTTTTTCTGCCGGGTGTGTTTGTGCACCTGCCATAAAAGTGGTGCCCAATAAAAAAGCAGTGAATAAATGTTTCATATTATATAATTAGTTTTTCCCTGACAGAGAAAATGGAAAATCCTTGTCTTGCGTACCCCGGTTTTTATTTGGCGTTGCTCCCATCCCCACATTGATCACTGCACCCTGCATCAGTGCTTTATGACTAAGCCAGTTTGGGCTATACGTTTTACCATTAACATTAAACGTTTGTACATAGCGGTTTTGCGCGCTGTTGGCCGGCGCATTGATCACTACCTGTTTACCGCTCTCTAATGTAAGTGTTAGTTTTTTAAATAATGGCGCCCCCAGCACATACTGGTCGCTGGCAGGGCAAACCGGGTAAAAACCCATAGCCGAGAACACATACCAGGCCGATGTTTGACCATTATCTTCATCGCCGCAATAACCGTCAGGTGTAGCCTTGTACATCCGGTTCATGGTTTCGCGGGCCCAATACTGCGTTTTCCAGGGTTCGCCGGCATAGTTATACAAGTATATCATGTGCTGTATAGGCTGGTTACCATGCGCGTACTGCCCCATATTAGCTATCTGCATTTCACGGATCTCGTGGATCACACCACCATAATAACTATCGTCAAATACAGGAGGCATGGTAAATACTGAATCCAGCTTGGTTACAAATTTTTGTTTGCCACCCATTAAATTAATAAGTCCTTGAATATCATGAAAAACACTCCAGCTATAATGCCAGCTATTACCTTCGGTAAAGGCATCGCCCCATTTAAAAGGATTAAAGGGTGTTTCAAAAGAGCCGTCTTTATTTTTGCCACGCATTAAGCCGGTAGCAGGGTCAAACAGGTTACGGTAGTTTTGACTGCGTTTTTTATATATCCCAATTTCAGATTCCGGCTTACCCAGGGCTTTACCCAACTGGTAAATGGCAAAATCGTCATAAGCATACTCGAGCGTGCGGGCAGCGTTCTCGTTAATTTTCACATCGTAGGGCACATAACCCAATTCGTTGTAATATTTTACACCATAACGACCTGTAGCAGATATCGGGCCTTCGTTATTAGCGCCATGTACCAAAGCATCATAAAGGGTATTGATATCATAGCCCCGCAAGCCTTTCAAATAAGCTTCGGCGACAACTGATGCCGAGTTATTACCCACCATAATATCGGCATAACCCGGGCTTGACCACTCTGGCAGCCAACCACCTTCTTTATAGTCGTTGATCAGGCCTTCCTGCATCTCTTTGTTGATGGATGGGTAAACCAGGTTCAGGAACGGGTAAAGGGCCCTAAAGGTATCCCAAAAGCCCGTACCGCCAAACAGGTAACCAGGCATCACCTTGCCATTGTATGGGCTATAGTGTACTATCTTATTCTGTGCATCCAATTCATACAGCTTGTTCGGGAAAAACAACATCCGGTACATACAGCTATAAAAAGTGCGGGTTTGGTCAATGCTGCCACCTTCTACATTAATACGGCTCAGGGTTTTATTCCATACCGCTTTGGCTTTTTGACAGGTAGCGTCAAAGTTATCGTTTGCCAGTTCGCGTTTAAGATTCAATTCTGCCTGTTCAAAACTTACAAATGAGGAAGCTACCTTCAAATGCACTTTTTCACCCTTAATGGTTTTAAAGCCGATAACCGCACCGGAATGAGGGCTGTTGATCTCCAGCGAATCATGAGCAAGTGTTTTATCATGCCATGCTTTGGCCAGTGTAAAAGGCTTATCTACATAAATCACAAAATAGTTTTTAAAATTGGTCATTTTACCACGTGCGTAGCGGGTGCTATAACCGATGATCTTTTGCTCCTTAGGCAATATTTTGATGTATGATGCACGGTTAAAAGCATCAACAACGATGAATGAACTATCAGACTTAGGAAAAGTGAACCTAAACTGCGCGGCACGTTCTGTTGGTGTTATCTCTGTAGTAACATCGGCATCAGCCAGGTAAACACTGTAATAATAGGGTTTAGCTGTTTCTGATTTATGCGAAAACCAACTTGCACGCTCGTCCTGGTCAAAACGCAGCCGACCGGTTACCGGCATAATTACAAATTGCCCGTAATCATTCATCCAGGGACTTGGCTGGTGGGTTTGCTTAAAACCCCGTATTTTATCAGCAGCATAAGTGTACTGCCAGCCATCTCCCATCTTACCGGTTTGCGGCGTCCAGGTATTCATTCCCCATGGCAGGGCTATGGCCGGGTAAGTGTTGCCATTAGACAGATCGGGTTTGGAATCGGTCCCCATCAATGGGTTGATATAATCAACCGGACTGCTAACCTTTCCGACTTGTTGAGCATAGGTATTTATACATAATGCAACCAAAATGGTGCTAAAAAGAGCTTTCATTAGTTATAATTTAGTTGTGATGAAACTGCAGGTTTCAGGTTAATGTAATGTTATAATCTTTGTTATCTTCTCTCATTATAAACTCCAACCTCGGCAATGGATACCTGGTGATCAGCCGCATCAACAGAAACGCGTATTTTACTCCCCCATACCCTGTCAAAGCGGAATATTTTTACCCTGTTTTTGCTCTCGCCTGAAAACAGGGGTTTCCAGGTACCACTATCACAATATTCCAGGTGTAGTTTGGTAATGTTCGGTTTCTCCTCGGTAATAGCAATCGTATTAAAGCCCTGATCGTGTTTAAATGTAAGCTCATACCACGGATTTTTCACGGTTGGGTTAGATATCCATGAAGAATGGAAATCATCATCATTAGCAAAATCCATAATATTGGAATCATCACTCCAGCTGGAGTTCGAGAACTGGTTTTTAGCCAGATTTGATGATATAATTGGCGCCTCCAGTTTAGGCAACTTAGCCACAGGGCCATCGTTCTTCCACATCTCTCCTATTTTTTTGAGGGCTGCAAGGGCATTATCATCAATAAGGCCATCACGGTTGGGGGCTACATTCAGGATAAAATTACAATCCACATTATTAAACGGAATGATATTATCATTCACCAGTTTAACAGGGTCTTTCACGGCATCGGTAGGGTCAGATAAATTCCAGAACCAGTGTTTTTGCAGCGGATAGCAGGAAAGCGCCGGCATATTGTTATTCTCTTTTGAAATATGCTGACCGGCTCCCTGCTCATACGTTTTAATATCTGTATAGAACATACCTTCGGCAGGGTACTTAGCGCCATTAAGATCCATAACCAGGCAATTAGGCTGTAATGATTTTACCAGACGATATATCTCTTCGAAAGGCACATCATCATAGGATATTCTTGACCATGGAGCATCCCACCCATCAATGATCAGTGCGCCGATATCACCATATTTGGTCATCAGTTCCGTGATCTGGGCCTTGATCATATCAATATGTTTAGCGGTTATACCATTAGGCCTTAAGCGGTGATGGGTATCCAGAATAGAATAGTATAAAAATACTTTCAATCCGTTGGCCCTGAAGGCATCGGCATATTCTTTAACTACATCCCTTTTCAGCGGGCTGTTCATGACGTTGTAATCGGTAGTTTTAGTATCCCAAATGCAAAAGCCGCTGTGGTGCTTGGTGGTAATACAACCATAACTCATATGAGCAGATTTTGCCGCTTTCGCCCACTGATCGCAATTGAGTTTTGTTGGATTAAAAATGGCAGGGGATGCCTCAGGATCGGCCCAGTCCTGATTAAGATAAGTTGGAATGTTAAAATGGATGAACATACCGAAACGTAGATCAACAAACTCTTGCTGCAATTGCGCCAGCGTTTTTACAGGTTTGTTACTTTGTGCATACGCTGCCATACTCAAGCTGCACAACAGTGCCAGGCTAATTGCTTTTATACTATTACTTAATTTCATATAATGCTGTGAATTGGTTATGCTCCAATAACCGGATTAACCGCGTAGGCTGTCCAAAGTTCATCTAATGTTTTGCCGGTTTCTTGCTTCCAGCTGTCATCGGTAAAGGTATGATTGCGCAACTGGGCATCCAAATCTTTTACCAGGCCTGGTTTAACGTCTTTCTCTATCCACACCAGGAAACGGGCTGTAATACGGTAACTATTTTCATAGCTTTGGGTTGCTTTAAAAGCAGGCAGGCCCCACTTGGCACCATCGTTATCAACTCCAAATTTATAGCGGGCATAATCGGCTATACCTTCTGTTAACCATCCGGGGCCACTGTTATTACTACCATAGTCCTGCACAATATGCATTACTTCGTGCGTAACCACATCAATATCATGCGGGTGTTTTGTCATATATTTCGAACTAAAAACAACACGGCCATTATCTGTGGCCGCAACACCATTGTAAGCGGTGTCAATAACAAAGGTTACATTTTTCAGGGTCTTTTTATTGTAGGCTTTTGCCAGTTTAGGGTAAACAGTATAAAAAGTTTCAACCAATTTATTTTTAAGCTCGGGGCTAAAATTGGCGTCCTGGTTTTCAAAGGTTAGTTTGTATCCTTTTTTATCAAATACTTCAGTCTGTTGTGCATTACTGTTTGCCGCAAAACATAAAGTAAGTAATGCGCTTAAAAGAAAAACTTTTTTCATTGGATAAATAGTTGCTAAATACATGGTTAATACTGTTAAAATTTAGTTGGGCCAAAAAAAACACTCTGGCAGGTTATAAAAACCCGGCACACTTTGATTTGTGCCGGGTTTTGGGATTATTTTTAATTGAGATTCCTGGTAACGTGCTGTAATTTAACGGTGATCAGATAAACGCCTTCCTGAAATAATCTGAAGGTAAACCTTGGGTTGGCGCTATAAATTTTGGCCGGAGTTGGTGTAAAACCCGGATCTATCCTCACGAACTGGCTAGGTATACGGTAGTAAATGGTAAAGCCCTGAGCTGCTCCTTTAACCGGGAATGGGGTAACTTCAAAATTACAGGTTAATGAAGTATCAGAAGCAATCAATGGATGGAATTTGGCAAACGTTTCGAAACTGCTCCTGTCACCACGCTTGATGTACTCACCATTTTTGGGGTTAAAAGCCACGCCATTTTCATCAACTATTTTTAAAATAGCCAATGTACCTTTGCTTGATAATTTGGTGATGGTAACCTTGGGTTCACCTATATCTCCACTGGTGGTGGTGCCATCCTGAAACCAGGCCCCCCCACCTGCATCTATTTCGGCTACATCACCCTCATAAAAATTAAGATTCGCGATACTCTTAAAAGTTTTTGAGCCATTCTCATTAGAAGCGGCTATATCAAACTCATATGCACCCAGCGGTACATTTGCTGTAGTATTATAAAAAGTAAATGCCCCGGTATGTGTATTAAAATCAAAACTTGGAAGATTTACATTTTTACGGATACTATTGAGCAAAGCAACTGTTGTATCCACATCCGGGTCAAACTCCGAAGTATATACATACCTATCCCTGTTTTTATATAATGAATCGGCATGTTTATGTGTTACTGCATCCCTGATGTCAAGTAGCTGATAAGTTACAGGTGCGCTTGAACCATCATTATCAACCGCTATACTTTGAACTATGATACCCCGCTGAACCTGAATAGGGTTGTCACGATACCTGATCTGGCTACTTAAAAAACCATGGGGGGCTTTAACACAACCTATAACTCCGGCTGCTATTAAAGTAACAAGAATTATTTTATAGTTTTTTTCCATTTTCTTAGCTATCTAAAAAATTTATCAATTGTTGACATCATTAAAATAGGTGAACGTATGATTGTTGCTCAACACATGCAACACACCCGTTGTAGTTAGTATACCCGTAGTTTGGCACAGGGTGGAGAGCAGTTGCCTTGGATCAACCAGTTGTACACCATTTATATCAATAGGTACCGGCCCTCCGGGCACCAATGGCACCACCTTGGTGAGGTATATATACTGTGGATTGGTGGTGAAAATACTGTTGGTGTAATCCGTTGTTGGCCTAAGCTGAATTAGCCTGTATTCTCCATCCAGAGCTTTGGTATATATCCCTTTCTGTGATAAATTATCCCTGGTAATTTTATCCTTGAACATATATGCTCTTAAGGAGTCTTTAAGTAAGGAAAAATTGAGCGAATCAAATGTAAAAACCAGGTTTTCATTATTTTTTTGAATACTCAGCTGGTTTCTTTTTGCTGATACAAAATTGTGTATGGAATAATTGGTCACCGCAAAGAATGTTCCGCTGCTGTTCACCTCATCTTTCAGATTCATTTTATTGATCATCATAACCAGCGTATCAAACGTATGGTTGGTTTTCAGATAATCATACGTGGTCATATTTACCTGGGCTTTAAACAGATCGCCCCCTATGGTATAATCCTTTTTACAGGAAAAAAACACAACCGCTACGAATAAGATGGGTATAAATATTTTTAATGTTTTCATGTTTGTGTTGTTTAACGGTTAAAGTTTACCTTGCCAGTACGGTGTTTGTTTCAATACAAAATCGTCCTTAAACATGGTGGGGTCTATGGGCCACAGATTCCCTCCCAGGTTAACTCTTGTATCATTGATATGTGAATAGTCGGAAATGAAACTGCTGCTTGAGTTCCCGATCTGTTTGGTACGCACCAGATCATAAAAAGATTGACCTTCATAAAAGAGTTCACGCAAACGCTCCTCCAGTATAGTTCTGGCAAGGTCATTACCGGCTCCGGTGTAATTAGCTATTCCCGCCCTGCTTCGTATAGTATTTAACAATGTCAATGCTTCGCCATCACGCCCCAGTTGATTTAATGCTTCGGCTCTTAGAAGCATAATGTCGGCCAGGCGGAAGATGATAATGTTATTGGATAAGCGCGGGTCGTTTTTTGCTGATCCATCAGCATAGGTAATATTCGAATACTTAATAGTTTGCCCGGCGTTTGATTGCGCCTGGAAGAAGTATTTTTTATACCTCACATCTGTTGTATCTTTAAACAAGGTATTCACATACAAAGTACCTACCGGCCATTCCAGATTTGATTTTTGTGCTACAAATGGATATGCGATAGTGGGTGCATATCCACTTTGGTAAGGATTATTGAGCGATATACCTTCACTTTGCTGATAATCAATATTGATCTCAAAAATCCCCTCTACTGATTTACCAATAAATATTTTGCTGAATTGCGAGGTATCCGTAACCAGGTGATATTGCCCGTTATTAATTACCTGAGCAGTAGCTTGTTCGCACCCGGCATAGTCATGTGTCCATGCTTTAATATGAGCCTCCAATGCAAAAGCCGAGCCTTTGTTAGCCCTAACAGCACGTTGACTTTCATCGGCATAACCAAAAACGAGGTTACTTTCGGCAATTTTCAAGTCGGCTAAGCACTGTTTAAGCACATCGGCGGCTGGTGTCCGGGGTACGTTTACAGCCTGGCTTACATCCAGGTCGGGTTGTAGCTTTAACGGTACATCGCCCCAAACCCTGGTCATATAAAAATAAGTGAATGCCCGCAGGTAATAAGCTTCGCCAATGATCTGATTTTTATCATCCTGGTTACTGAACTTGCTTATCGGGATAGCAGGAACTTTGTTAATGATCAGGTTTATCTGCTGTAAAAGCTGGTAATAGTTTAACCAGTTCCAGATACCCGGCCCTACATTTAACCCTGTAAACTGACCTTGAGAGATGTTGTAGTTGGCATCATCCAGACCCGAGTTAATACTAAATTCATTTGTAGTTGCATCACCAAATACATGGAACGAATAATTACTTAGCAGTACCGAACGCAAAAGCGAATATGCACCAGCAATGGCGGTGTTGGCATCTGTACCGTTTGTAAAATAGGCGTTAGTAAAGGTGGAATTATGCGGCTGCAAATCAAGTATTTTTTTGCAGGAGCTTACACTAATTAACCCGGTTATCAGTAATAATCCGGCTGTGTATCTTATTATATTTCTTTTCATTTCTTTTCGTTTTATTTACCCGTTAAATATTAAAAGCTTACATCAACACCCAGTGTATACTTTTTGGGGATAGGGTAACCACTACCATTGTAAATACCATAGGCATCTACCTCTTCGGCATCTGGCACATTTGATTTTTGAAAAATGTGCAGGTTATCAACCATGCCATATACTCTTAAGCGGCTCAGGTGCAGGTTTTTTAAAACGGCTGGATTAAAGGTGTAGGATAAGGAAACCGTTTTTACACGTAGGTAACTTCCGTTTTCAATCCATGCCGAACTTGATGCAGCATATTTATATCTGGTTCCGCTTACAGAGCTTAGGGATGGATATTTTGCATTATCACCAGGATTTTGCCAATAATTAATGCCGCTTAGATCAGGGAAAGCGTTATTGGTAATATCATGGTACGGGTCAGGATTGCCATCGTCGGTTGGTACCAGATGGGATAGTTTACCAACCAGATAATCATTAAAAATATCACGTCCAAGCGTAAACGTACAAAACACAGATAGGCTCCAGTTTTTATAGCTAAAAATATTACTAAAACCTCCTGTAAATTTGGGGTTTGGATTGCCGGCTGCTATATAATCAGTTTGATCGAGCACACCATCGCCGTTTGAATCTTTCCATATCGGATCTCCTCCTTTAAACGGATAGCCATAAAAACTTAGGGGTTGCCCTGTTACCGGGTTAATAGGAACATCCTTATCTGTTTTATAAACCCCTGTTTGCTGAAACAGGTTAAACTCATTAATGGGCTGTCCTTGTCTTAAAAGAAAGTGGTCTAAATAAATATCGCGCCCACCGTTTGGTAATGAGGTAATTTCATTTTGGTTATAGGCAATATTAAAATCGGTTTCCCATTGAAAAGCGCTTTTAGGGTTAAAATAATGTGCTATAAAAGACACTTCAACTCCGCGGTTTTGTGTGCCAATTGAATTGGTTGCGATAGTAGTATAACCAGTAGTTACCGGCAGGTTAAGGCTAAAAATACCTTTGCTGGTATTTTTAACATAAGCATCGGCCACGAAATTAAAGCGGCCATCAAGAAAAGTAAGATCAACACCAATATTGGCCTCCTTTGAATGCTCCCAGGTCAAATTTTTATTGCTTAAGCCGCCATTAAAATTTGGAGCGATAGCTGCAATACCGTTATAGGTATTGGAAAGATTTTGACCGGTTTGTGGGCTGCTACTGCCTGTAAAACTACCTGCACCTATAGTATAGGTATTGAATGACAGGTAATTATCACCACTATCAGGCTGGCGACCCGTAATACCATAACTGGCGCGCAGCTTAAATAAAGTAAGCCAGTTTTTGGTGTTTTTCATAAAGGGTTCGTCACTGATGATCCAGCCTGCAGATACGGAAGGAAAGTAGCCTACCCGTTGACCCGCACCAAACTTTGAGGATGCATCAGCATTAAACACGCCTGATATTAAATAACGGCCTTTAAAATCGTAGTTTAACCTTAAGAAACCGGTTTGGATACCACTTTCAATCAAGTCAGAATAGGCATTGGAATTGCTTTTATTTAGTACTTTAACAATGGATATCTGATCGTTAGGAATCCCATCTGCCTCAGCATCGGTTGCTCTATAAGAGTGATATTCTGTATTTTGCCCTAATAAAACGTTTATATGGTGATCCTTATTTAAGGTTGTACTAAACTGGATATTATTACTCATGAGGTAGTTGGCCGAATTATCAACAAAGCTCGATGCATATCCAAAACCACTTTGCCTTACGGCTCCCGGAGTATAAGCATCCCTGCGGCTCCCGGCACTTTCGTACGAAATAACCGTATTAAATAACCAGTGATCATTGATATGCCAGTCAATAGTGGGACTAATAGTGATACTGTTATTGGTATTAGCATCCGTTGATACGTTTGAACTACCATAAAGGAAATCTTTATTGGCCTGTGAGAGGTACAAGTTTGATGAAGGCAGCGGGCTATTAGCATAATATCCGCCGGTAAATGGATTTACATTACCGCTCAAATCACTAAGCGAGGTAGGGCGGTCAACCCGGTAAAACCTGATCTGGGTACTTATCTTTAGTTTAGGTGATATGTTAATACCAACTGTACTATTTAGTGCATAACGCTGCAGGCCTGTTTTTTTGATAATTCCATCTTCATTGTAATAATTTAAGCCGTAACGGTAAGTTATCAGATCATTGCCACCACTTATAGACAGCTCGTAGTTATCAACCTTACCTGTTTGATAAATGCCACCCCTATAATCGTTGGCATTATTAAATGCTGGATTTAAAGTATCGGTTAATATCTGTGGGATATTTCTGAGATTATCATAATTGCCATAATGATTGATCAAATTTAATTTGGCCCTGGTTTCTTCAGCTCCCGTAAGTACCTTATCCAACTTGGGTTGATCAACAATACCGTGATAGGTTGAGAAATTTATCCTGGTTTTACCGGCAGTACCCTTTTTAGTGGTGATGATGATAACCCCATTGGCTCCTCTTGAACCATAAATGGCTGCAGCAGATGCATCTTTTAATATATCAATGTTGTCAATATCATTAATGGGGATACCTGCAAGCACATCTGTACCGGTACCTGTACCATAATTAATAGCTGCAATATCTTCGGTGCTTTGTGGTACACCATCAATCACATATAGTGGTCCTGAAATGGCCCTGGCTAAACTTGCTTTACCTGATGCAGACCCTGTATTGTTATCAATACTGCGACTAACTGAGGTATTACCTCTTAAAACTACGTTACTCCTTACACCCGGCTCTCCCGAAAAATTCTGCACGTTCAAACCCGCTACCCGTCCCTGTAACAGCGCGTCAAAAGTTGGCGTAGGAATATCAGCAATGGATTTAGGATCAACAGAGGTAATTGCAGCACTTACGCTTCTGCGCGAAACCTGTTGGTAACCAATCACCACCACATCTTTAAGTACTTTTTGATCGGTCTTCAACACTACTATCAAATTTGCATTTGCCTCGGTGATCTTAATGGTTTGTGGCTCATAACCCAGCATTCTTATAGTAATTGATTTACCAGCTTCAACCTTTAGGGTAAATCTTCCCGACGTATTGGCTGACACTCCGGAACCCGAACCTGTTAAAACAACAGATGCACCGGGCAGAGGGCCACTGGCATCTTTAATTAAACCCACTATGGTAATCTGGTTACCTGGGTTTTTAGCGTCCTGGGCATGCAATACCGACATTCCAAATACTAACAGGATTGGAATGATGCACGTATAATAAAGGAATTTTTTTTTGTAGAAAAAATTGATCATAATTTTTAATTAAATGAACAGTTAATGATTGTTTTGACAAGGACTGTGCCCTGGCAAATGAGGTAATAAGGAGTTCTGGTAGCGAGTAACTACCTGCTTTTAAGCCATAAGTCTTTGTTTCTTCATGCAGTTGAATTAGGTTAATAATAAGTTAATAAAAATGATAAAACGTTTTATCAAAAAAAGCATAACAAGCCCTACCCGGTGATGCACCACCAATTTAAAAGTATGCTGTTTAGCTTAGTCGGCTATAAAAGCAACAAAACATTTACCCAAAAAATGAACCAGTAAGCTGTTTCCCAATATAAATACGCACAACAGCCTTAATAAAACAAACAGTGCTTTTCACCGAGGTGAAAAATTAAAAAAGTATTGATAAAACGTTTTATCAATATAAACATGTTTTATGTATAAGATATAATACCCAAATATAAGATAGTAAAATGTTTTACCAAATTTGTATCACATTTTTTATTAAAAAACTTAACTTATCTAGATAATCTCATTAAGACGCTGCCAAAACGAAAAAATGATAATAAAAAAAGCAAGTTATTGTATTTTAAATCCCCCTTCCCTATAGATCATCCAAATATTCCTAAAAAGAAAGATTCAAATAAGCTAAAACCCTTTACTTTTCGCTAAAATCTGTTTTTTTCCGTAGTTGATCCTCGCTCTATGAGTTTAGACGGTATCTGTAGTTTAATTTTTGATATATCATGGCGATCCACACTCATCTGTGACAATAAAAGATCAATGGCCGACTTTGCTATTTCATAAGTAGGTTGTTGTATTGTTGTGATTCCGGGCGGATACAAATTAAATATTTCATTATCATCAAAACTGATCATGGCTAAGTCTTTGGGAATATTCAACTCAAGCTGCCTGATGCTTTCTAACCCCATTGTACCTAAATAGTTTGTCGTAAAAAATACAGCATCCATCTGCTTCTGCTGTTTTATAAAGGCTTTTATAGCGTTTATGGCTTTATCCTTATCGGTGTCAAAGGGTAATTTAAATATTAGCCTTTTGTCTTCCTTTATGTCATTAATTTTTAAAGCATCTTTGTATCCCCGTGTACGATCCTGTAACTGAATCAGATCCAGATCAGCGGTTATCAGGCCGATCTTTTTATATCCGGCTTTTAAAAGATGATCAACCGCATTAAAAGCGCTGCCATGATTATCAACTAATACATGGGGGATGTCCAAACCAGGAAAATAACCATCTATTAATACTACAGGTTTTTCATTAGCTACCAGGTTTTGTATATCTTTCTCAAGCCCTTTCATCGGTGTGACTATGTAACCATCCACTAATTGCTGAGAAAGCATTCTGATTACATCCTTTCCTTTCTGGATATTATTGTTAGTGCTGCAATAAATAATTCTGTATCCTTCTTTTTCTGCTTCTTCTTCTATCACTTTGGCCATCGCACCAAAAAACGGGCCTCCGATAGTTTCAACTACCAAGCCTATAACTTTTGAAACGCCGGTACGAAGCCCTACTGCCATCCGGTTGGGTTCATACCCATTTTTGGCTGCTACATCCAATATTTTTTTGGTTATCTCTTTACTAATACGGCCCTTGCCGTTTAAAACAAATGACACCGTTGTAATGGATGTATTGGTAAGTTTTGCGATATCCTTTATGGATATTTTTTTATTTATCATTATGTCTGAGTCTCTTGTGATTTTCAGGTTTATTGTATTAATAGCAACCAATTAGGCAAATACCTTATTTATCAAAAATATAAATTTATAACAATGCTGCTACACTTAGTGTTTTATTACAGCTATTTAAATGGCATTACCATAAACGTTCTTTTTCTATAAATAATATACTGAGCTACCGAGTTTGGTAAAACCTTTTAGTAATACAGTATATAATTACTAAATATGCTTAAATTACCATTTTAAATTAACATCCCTTACTACTAAACATTGATATACAAAAACTGATATGAGCATTACGCCCAAACTAACCCGCTTTGATCTTTCTATGATCGTTATCAGCCTAGTGATAGGGATGGGTATTTTTGCAACACCTGGTGAGGTAGCTATTAGTTCAAGTAATCCTTTCCTGTACTTTGGTGCCTGGTTTTTTGGAGGAGCCGTTAGTCTATGCGGGGCCCTTACTTTTGCCGAAATAGGGGCACGCTATCCAACTACCGGTGGCTTTTATAAGGTTTTTTCATACTGCTTTCATCCAGCATTCGCTTTTATGATCAACTGGATATTGGTGATCAGCAATGCTGCTTCGGTGGCTGCTGTAGCACTTATAGGCGCGGAGTATATTAACCCGGTAATTATGCCTACAAGCCTGCAAAACGATCTGGGTATTAAGATCATGACCATTACATCAGTTCTTATTTTGTACATCATTAACTTTTTAGGGATCAAAATGAGTGCGCGAACCCAAAATGTACTTACCATATTTAAAATAAGCATGATCCTTATTCTTTGTACGGCGGTTTTTAAAAGTCATATAACACCCGGTGATTATAAAGTTATTGTGCCACCTGACGATAATAAATATAATTTGAGTGCATTTGGGATAAGCCTGGTTGCCGTGTTTTTCACCTATGGTGGTTATCAACAAACTATCAATTTTGGTGGGGATATCATTAATGCCAAGACCAACATCCCCAAAGCAATTTTTACGGGGATGATAACAGTTATATTTCTATACCTGCTTATTAACTTTGCTTATTATTCGGTACTGGGCATCAAAGGCTTGCAACATAAAACTGCACTGGCAGCTACCCTGGCGGGGGCTATTTTTGGCGCAGTTGGCTATAAAATCATTTCATTGCTGATGTTTGTTTCGGTACTCGCGTTTATCAATGTTAATATTATGGCCAATCCAAGGGTTTATTATGCTATGGCCGAAGATGGTATCTTGCCCCGTCGCTTTAAGCACGTTAATCAACAAACACAAGTGCAGGAATTTGGCCTGAGTTTTTTTGTAACGGCAGTGCTCCTTATACTGTTTTTTATAAGCTCGTTTCAAAAGATACTCAGCTATGTCATGTTTTTTGATACCATCGGACTTTCCACAGCGGCCGTTACCATTTTTATTTTAAGAAAAAAAACCAAACACCTGGACAAAACAGGTATTTATACTATGAAATGGTATCCTGTTATACCTATTATTTTCATAGTCGCCTATTGGTTTGTTACCATAAGCATCTTTATTGAAAACCCTTTAGCTGCGTTGATATGCCTTGGCGCATTTGTTACCGGTCTTATTATATACTTTATTACTAAAAACAGCCAGAAAACCATTATAATACCTTAACTATGGAGCTTTCATTTATATTAAATGAATTGGGAGAAGAAAGAGAAAATTACTTCAACGCGGTCTCGCCTCCCATCATACAATCAAGTAATTTCACTTTTAATACGGTAACGGGCCTCAGGCAGGCCATGGCCGATGAATTTGACACCAATTTGTATTCCAGGGGGCAAAACCCAACATTGAGTATATTAAGAAAAAAACTAGCGGCCCTTGACGGAGCAGACGATGCTTTAGTATTTAGCAGTGGTATTGGAGCCATAAGCGTTCCCTTACTCTCGCTGCTGAAATCCGGTGACCATATTATTGCCGTAGAGAATCCGTATAGCTGGACCATAAAGCTTTTCAAGGAGTTTTTACCCAAATTTGGCATAAGCACCACTTTTGTTGATGGTACCGTTTATGACAATTTTGAAGCCGCGGTTACTCCCCAAACCCGTTTGATATTTTTAGAAAGCCCTAATACTTTTAGTTACGAGCTACAGGACATCAAAAGAATTGCCCAATTTGCCAGATCACGTGGAATTGTAACCATGATCGATAACAGCTACTGTAGTCCTATATATCAGCAACCAATCAGTATGGGTATCGACCTGGTAGCTCAATCAGCTACTAAGTATATCGGCGGGCATTCAGACGTTGTAGCGGGTGTACTTACCGGTAGCAAAGAGCTGATCAGACAGATATTTGATCATGAATTCATGAACCTGGGTCCTGCCATTTCGCCACATTCTGCATGGCTGCTGTTGAGAGGATTAAGGACCTTGCCTCTGCGTTTACAACGTAGCTTTGAAAGTACCGGAGTTATTATCAAATGGCTACAGGATCATGAGCATATACAACAAGTGATATGGCCTTTCAGTACCGGTTTTAAACAAACACAATTGGCGCATGAACAAATGCAAGGTTGCGGAGGATTATTTAGCTTCACTTTAAAAAATTCTTCATTTAAAAAAATAGAAACATTCTGTAATAACCTTCAGCACATATTGCTGGCTGTTTCCTGGGGTGGGCACGAAAGTTTGATACTACCGTCGATCGCATCCATTTCAGAGCAGGAATATACCGCAACAGATGAGCGCCTTCAATTGATCAGAATGTATGTTGGTTTAGAAGATACTGCGTATCTGATTCAGGATCTTCAGCAGGCGTTGGCCAAAACTTAATTGAACAGTTATCGGCATCTCCAGATCATATCAACTCGCCAGGTCATGCCGTAAAAAAGCCTCCCATGTCACCCGTCCATAGCTATTGGTTGGCCAGATATTATTTTCAGAACGATAACGGTCATATTCTTCGCTTTGAAGCGGCCGTACTTTTAGTTCATCTGTCCGGCTTAGTACATGGAGATATGTTTTTACCATTTCTTCAAATTTAAGCAGTTCAGGTCCCCCTACTCCACGAACCAATCCTACGGGTTCCCTTTGCGCTAAATCAATCAGCAACGTTGCGGCCTCTTTTACTTCTATAGATTGAAAATGCATACCATCGGGAATGGCCAGTGTACCATTTTTTTTATCAAATGTTTTTAAAATAGAGAGTACATAATTATGAAACTGGGTAGTGCGTAAAACAGAAAACGGAATGCCGCTGGCCGCTATCATTTGCTCAACCCTTATTTTAGTTTGATAATAAGCATAATTGCTTTTATCAACATTAATAATAGAGATATAAATAAAATGCAAGGTTTTATCTTTGTTTACCGCGTTTAGCAAATTTTGTGTACCCTTAATGTCAACACTCTGTGTGTCTTTCGGATTGCTTGCACAATGAATGATGATATCGGCATTTTCAGTTGCTTCCTGCAAGCCCCTATTTGATGCCAGATCGCCTTTTATAAGCTGTACACCGGCAGGAACGATGGCATTTTTCTTTGAGCTTAATACAGTAACTTCATAATTAATGGATAGTAACTGATCTACAACTTCTTTTCCCAGCAGGCCCGTACCTCCCGTTACTAATACGTTCTTCATCTGTTAAGCTTTTGTGATAAATAATTGATAAGGTATAGGTTCGAATGAATTATTTTAGTTTGTGTTTGATTGATCTAAAACAGGTCGTGGATCAAATATTACCCTAAAGGAGCTTATTTTATCGCCTTTAACCTGGTACCATCCACAACCGAATATGGTAACGCTCCCCATATCAATATCATAAAACAAACACACATCATCTCCTTCAGCAATGGTCTTTTTCAGATCGTATTTAAATTTCATCTTCTCCATATCGTTCATATATGCCTCCGCCCCATCACGCGAACCCAGTACGCCTTTAAAGGTCATATCTGTTGTTAAATATTTGCGGGCAGTGGCAAAATCCTCTTTATTCATTGCATCTATGAAAGCCAGTACCACTTCTTTAGCATTCCTGGTTAGTTCTACTGTATCTTTTTTCATATTATTATTCAAACAAATCATTATTATATAATAATAAATAAAACACCCTTAATGTTTCATAAAAAACAAAAAGGGCTTGTTAATGCCTAAACACTAACAATACCCTATATTAACTTGTTATGAAGAAGTTATGTTTGTTAAGGATGTTTCCCCTGTCTGTAAACAGTATCGCATCGCTGCCAGTGATCTCTACCTCTGAAATGCTCAAATCTGTTTATCATAAACAGCATATTAGTAGTAATAAAGAGTATAATAACCAAAATGGCAGCCACCTTTGTAATGATGGCTAAAGCGGGCTTTTTTGAAAACCCACCAAAAACATAACCGATAATAAATACCATACAGGTAATAAACAATATCCGTATGATGATAATTCCAAATCCCATGATCGTAAATTTAAGGATGAACACTTATTTGTATTTGCTTAAAAGTTCCTGATCCTCGGCTTTACCCCAATGAGGATTTACACTGGTATCTGTATTTTGAAGCATTTTAAGGCTTTGCGTAGCCAGTTGTTTGGCCAGATCCTTATCGCCACCCCACAGTTTTGGGGTATTATATTTAAACCACGCCGCTAGGTAAATAGTCCTGGGGTTATTGGGGTTTAACTGTTTGGCCTGGTTCAGGTACTGCTGGGCAAGCGGACCGTATTTAGGTCCATAGGTCATCATGTTAATGAACACCTTACTCTGGTTAATCATGCTCATCACCGTATACACCTCTGCCAGTTCCTTTTTCTGGTTAACTTTATCCAGCAATGATTCTGCCCTTTTGGCCTGTGCTTCGCCCCGGTTACTGTACGCTTCTATAGATTCGCCGTCATCCTGCAACAGGAAACCTATCCTCGCGTTACAATAAGCCGCGTAATAGTTGGGCAGCCAGTCTTTCGGCTGTGAGCCCTCGATCTTTACAAACTCCTGCTCAACGGAGGCGTAATCTTTAACCGTTTTGGCTTTGTCTAATTTGGTAACGGCGCTTTGTAAATTGGTTTGCTGGGCCGATGCTGATAAATAGCACATCAGTATGGCCAAACCCGAAATGATTAACTTTTTCATGTTGATTGATTTTATATGGTTTTAATTATTGTTATTATCAAGAATATCGCTGGTGCGGTTAATACCGAAGCTCATAAAGAACCCAGCGTAATAATACCGGCGTGCAGGTAAGGTTAAAGGCATTTTGATATCGCCGTTAGCACTGTAGTTATAACCAAATAGCTGGTTGGTGCCCAGTAAATTATTAACACCCACGCTAAAACCTGAAAACGGTTTCTGTTTCCAGCTTTTGAACAAGGACATCAGATGAGCCACCTGCAGGTTCAGCACACTATAGTTTTTAGTGGTGCCCTGGTCATAGATTCTGGATACGTTAATGACATTATCGTACCTGATGTTATAATAAGGTCTGCCGGTAGCAAAAGCATAGGAAATATTTACATAGGTATCAATGTCCTGAAAGTTCTTTTTTATGGCGATAGTGGCGGTATGCGGCGTAGCAAAAGTTGGCTGTATCTCGTCCGGATAGTCTAAAAAATCACGTTTGGTATTGAGGTAAGTATAAGAGATCCAGTAATCGAGGTTTTTAAAAGTCTTTTTATCTCTGAAAAACAGTTCAATACCCCGGGCGTACCCTTTGCCATTATTACTGATAACCGGCTCCGTTTTGATCAGATCCTTATACTGCTTGTAATAAGCCTCGATTCTGAAAAAACGATTATGCGCCTTTTTAGTATAGTTCAATACATAGTGGGTAGCACTTGAAAAATGGAGATCGGTGGTTTGATACAGAAAATCATTCTGTGGTTCCTGGTAAAAAATACCGTAAGCAAAGTTAAATTGCCCCCCATCATTTAAGCGATAAGCCAGACTTGCCCTTGGTGCGATAACCCATTTGTTTAATAATGAGGAGTGTTCTGTACGCACACCTATTTTAGCAGCTAAATCATTAGCCAGGTAAATATCACCCTCAGCAAAAGACGCCGTTAAATTATCCGTAAGGGCGATTGTGCTATCGTTTGATATACCATGATCATGCGAATAAAAATGTTCGGCACCAAACCTGATTGCCTGGTTATGCGGGAACATACGGGTAAACACTATCCTCGCCTGTGCAAAATCATTGTTGATGATACGGTGGTTGTTTTTTTCGTTAAAAGGGTAATCAGGCAGCTTAATGGTTTGTCCATCATTACCTGTTAGGGTTTGTATCGTGTTCACCCGGCTATAACTATAAGCCAGACCCGCCTCAAGCTTCCAATCATCATTGAGATATTCGCGATAGCTCAAATTGTTATAACTGTTCATGCCTTTTACCTGGTAACCGGAGCGTAAAGCGGCACTGTCAATATCAGGATTGCGCATCCCCACATTGCTGGTATTCCAGTTAGTATAAAACTTCAGCATGCCGGTTTTGCCGGTTTTTATCCTGAAATTGGCATCTCCTTCCAGGTACTCGGGTCCGCTGAAATAATTGATGCGCTGCGGTATAATAGCGTTATACCAGGTCTGGTTACTATATCTTAAAGTGACACCATAACTGCTCTTCTTATTTTTAGCCAGTTCTTGTATTCCTGCACCCATGTTGGCAGTAAAAACAGAGAAATAGGCCGATGATTTTTCAGGCAGGTCGACACTTTCCAGGATCAGGGCACTGCTCATGGCCTGGCCGTATAATGCTGAGTATCCTCCTGTACTGAACAGGATGCCATTAAACAGTATAGGGTTTACCCGTGCATACTGTTGTAAACCAGGCACCGCAGGGTAGTTGGGATTTTTAACCAGCGTACCGTCAATAAATTGTTTGGTTTCATCGCCGGTACCTCCCCTAACATACAAACCATCTGCCTCGCCTATTTGTTGCGAACCGGGCAATGACCGGAGTGCGAGGGCAACATCGGCATTGCTACCAGCAACGGTAAACGCATCAATAGCGGTGAGTGACGCACCCTTTGCTTTGTCGCTTGCTTCAAATGAACCGGCGCTGATAATGACCTCATGAAGCGATTGGGCATCTGATTGTAAAAGAACAATATCCAGGTAGATGGATGAATCGGCAAGGGTGACTTCTTTTTTGAATGATTTATAGCCAACTGAGGTTACCACCAACAATTGCTTCCCTTTTGCATTAGTGGGTAAATTGAAGGTACCTGCAGTGTCGGTTTTAGTTCCCCCAGCTGTTGCTTTTAGTGATATGCTGGCAAAAGGAATAGCCTCACCGTTACTGTTTTTTACCGTTCCTGAAATACGATGCTGCGAAAAAACAAATCGCGGCGCCAGTAAAAACAGGAAAGCAACTGCTATATATTTGATGATATGAATTTTCATGACCCTTAGTTTTGAACCTATTGATGATCAAAACTATAGTGCCTGGTGTTATCTTTTTTGGAGAGTAGACGAGCGGGGAAAGTGTAGCGACGAAAGCCGGAAGTGTTGGTAAATTAATGCTCCAGCCTGTTCAATATTTTGGTAATATTTTCTTTATAGGATTCGCTCACAGGCACCTCTTTCAAGCCTATATAAACAAAATCGCGTTTTACTGTGGTGATTTTATTAGCCGCTGCCAGGAATGATTTATGGGTGCGTATGAATGCCGGTGGCGGGAGTTTTTCTTCAATAGCCTTGATGGTCATGCGGGTAAGCACCGGTTTGGTTGATGACGACAAATGGATCTTGATATAATCTTTTAAGCCTTCAATATAATCGATATCGGCTATTACAATTTTCACCAGGGTATATTCTACATTAACAAAAAAATCTTCTGGAACAGCGCTAGCCACTACCTTGCTGCTTTGTTGCAATTTAAACAGGTCATTGGCGCGGTTGCAGGCTTTCAGGAAACGTTCAAAACTAAAGGGCTTTAGTACATAATCAACCACATTGAGATCAAAACCTTCCAGCGCGTATTTTTCATAGGCGGTAACCAGGATAACCAATGGTGGATTGTTGAGCGTTTGCAGAAACTGCAAGCCGTTTAACCGGGGCATCTGTATATCCAGAAATATGAGGTCAATTTGTTCTGTTTGCAGGATCTCAATAGCTTCCAGTGGGTTTTTACACGTTTTAACCAGCTGCAAAAAAGGTATCTGACTGATGTTGTCTTCCAGCAGTTCCCGAACTAATTGTTCATCATCAACAATAATACAGCGCATCATACTAACTTCAAAGTTAAGGTAATATGAAAAAGATTGTCGCTATTATTGATGGTTAAGGTATAATTATCTTTATACAACAAATTCAACCGCGACCGGACGTTGGCCAAACCTATACCGGAGTTTTCATCTTTGGAGGTTACAGGTTCATCTTCGAATTTATTGCGTACCTCAAATATCATCTGGCCCCGATGTACAGATAGTTCAATATCTATCTGCGGTTGTTCGTTGTAGCCAACACCATGTTTAAAAGCATTTTCTACAAAAGGTATCAGCAACATAGGTTCAATGGTATACTGATCATCTTCCTTATCTAATTCAATCCGGCTGTTCACTTGTACATCGTTCCCGAAACGGAGTTTTTGCAGCTCAATATAGCTGCTCAGGTATTCTATTTCTTTTTGGAGCGCTACCTTTTTGCCCTGGGCATCATACAACATATAACGCATCAGATCTGACAGCATAATGAGCGATTGTTCCAGCTTGTCCGACTTTTTACGGGCCAGCGATACCAGGTTAGTCAGCACATTAAATAAAAAATGCGGACTGATCTGTGATCGAAGAAACTTGAGTTCGGTGAGCAGTTGCGTGGCCTGTTTTTCCTTTTGCTCCCGTTCGGTACGGATGCTATCAACAATTCGGCAATAGATCAAGCTGATGATAAAAACAACAATGGAGGGTGGGAAAACAAATTTATAAATGGATGGATCCTTTGGCAACTTCGGAAACCATTCCACCATGATGTGGTGTTTTAACCAGAACGACCCAAAGATGAGCAGTATACAACAAATAATATACAGCAACCAAAAGCGCCTGTTATAAAACCTGGGATATAAGTATAAAGCATTGATGTAAAAAATAGCCAGGTGAATAATACCCGCTTCTGTAAAGAACACGCCCGGTATCGAGCCAATAGCATATCCACTGGCTGCTGTAGAAACAAAATAGGGCAGCAATAGTATGGTGCTCCAGATAAGTACATGGAGCGTAATAGTAATATACCGTACTTTAATAGCTACTTTCATTTGATTGAATAAGCACCACGACGCGCTTATTGATGCATAAATTTAATAAAGGGATCATTAGTTAGGGCATTTACAACACTTTTAGTTTTTACCAGGCGACTTCTGCCTATCCAATATTCAGCCGCAATAAGGTGCAGCACAAAGCCTATCCAAAACCCGATACCAAAAAACTCTTTGGGCGTTAAGCCGGTAAAACGACTGGTGGCGAAAAATATCCCGTTAATTATCCGGATGGTAGTTATAGCCATTCCAATAGCATAAACACGGATGGCCCACTCCCGGTGTTGCAAAAGTTTATGTTGCTGCACCTGCTGAAAAGCCTTGAACAAAGCATACAGAAAGAACAGGGAAAACAATACAGTTGCCGCAACCTGGTTAGCACCACCTATAGCCGGTACAACAAAGCTCATGATCAACGCGGTTATACCTATCACTATGCCACTTATCAAAAATAATCGCCCGCTCAAACGGTGCCAGCGAGGGTAATGGGTTCGTATGCTTTGAATAAATTGAAATGGCCCGGTAAGCACAAAAACAAGGCCGGGGATAATATGAATAAGGATTAATAAAGGAAAATGTGCAAGACTGTCATCTATTTGGGTAAAATTATTTTTAACCACAGGCGGCTGATAGCCATTGATCAGCACAGGTATTAAGGTCAGCATGCGGCGTACTACGATAACAACTCCGATGAATGATAGAAAAGCAATAATACCATATAATAAACGGGGACTTGATGCTGACTTTTTCATACATGGATACTTAGTATGATATAAAACTACCCGCATAAATGTTTACGTCTACACAGAATAGACTAAACAGGAAACTGTGTAGACAAACCGGTAAAGTGTATAGATGATACTTATTGCTATTTCTTTGGGATAACAGCTGTAGCTTCTATTTCAACCAAAATATCATCCCTGAATAGTTTATTGACCTGCACTAACGTACTGGCTGGCGGATGGTTGGTGTTCACAAATTTATCCCTGATGTTACGCAGCACCTGTACCTGCGAAACATCAGTCATATAATAATTAAGTTTCACAACATCCTTCATAGATCCCCCCGCGGCTTCAACTATATTTTTGATATTGGTAAATACCTGCTGAATTTGGGCTGTAATATCATCTTTACCTACCAGTTGGCCATCCTTATCCAGGGCAACCTGCCCGGATAGTATAAGCATGGTGCTTTTACCCAGATCAATGGTAACCGCTTGTGAATATCCTTTTGGCGTACTTACCGATGAGGGATTTATAAATGCGATATCACTTGTTTGTGCAAAACCTGCCGAGGAAATAAATAGCAGGAAGAGATAAAGATGTTTTTTCATAGGGTAAGTATTTGACAATTATTGGCCTCTTGTGGTAATTGAGCTTAGCAAATTAGTTGGCATCCTTCTATTCAGGATGCCAACCGATGATTATTATTTCGGGCTATTTATCCAATCCACCCCTTCGGGTAGCCTTAACCTGGACAGGCCATTTAATGCCTTCCGTTTTTGTATTGGTGGTTTTAGCCGGATCTTCGCTGGCCATGTAGGCCATAATAGCGGCCAGGATAGCGTTGTTCTTCAGATCGTCGAAAACTACTTTGTCATAGGTATCGCGGTTGGTATGCCAGGTATAGGAACCGTACGACCAATTCAATGAGCTTAACGAAAAGCCAGGGGCACCAACAGCCACAAACGAAGCAAAATCAGATCCACCACCACCAGGCTGTCCCGGGAAGTTTGTTTTGATGCGATTTTTAATAGTATCCGGCACGGCTTCCAGCCAACGGCTTAAATAATCCTTAGCATCGGCAAAGCCCTGTCCAGATAGGTTTACTACCCTGCCAGTCCCGTTGTCCTGGTTAAACAGGGCTTGTAGGTTTTGTACAATTTCGGGATGATCTTCCACAAAAGCACGTGAACCGTTCAGGCCTTCTTCTTCACTGCCCCAATGCCCAACCAATATGGTGCGTTTGGGATGTGGGTAATATTTTTTCAATAAGCGCATAGCCTCCATCATGGTAAGCGTACCGGTACCATTATCCGTAGCGCCGGTGCCGCCATCCCAGGAATCAAAATGGGCAGATAGCATTACATATTCGTTAGGCTTTTCTGTACCTTTTATTTCGGCAATGGTATTAAATGTGGGCACTACACCCAGTTCCTTTGATTCGGTATGCATGCTGATCACCGGTTTTCCGCCCGATTCACTCAGCCTGTACAACATCCCATAATCTTCCAGCGCGATATCAACTGTAGGTACTATTTTGGTATAAGCGCCAAATATTTTATCAACCCCAAAACCAGCCGACCAGTTGTTGGTCAATATGCCCACAGCACCTGCTTTTTCAAGCGCTACAGGAAGCGTACGGGTAGTATATCCCGTTTTGCTGATGCGTTTGCGCCAGGCATCGGTCATGGCTGTACGCTCGGCTTTCATTTTTTCAAATGACTCTTTGAGGGCAAATTCCTGCCAGTTATAATCGGGCCGGCCGGTTGGCTGGCACATGGATATCATCACAAATTTACCTTTTACATTAGGCAGCCATTGCTGAAAAGCAACAGAATCGGCCAGATCAGGAATAATGATCACTTCAGCACTCACTGTCTTTTTACCCATGCCCGGGCTCCAGGCCAATTGGGTGCCCTCCAATGATTTTACCCGTGGAGATACCATATCAATGTGCGATATACCCCGTTCCCATCCGCGCCATTCGCCCCATTTTTCGTTATGGGCATCTATGTTCCAGCTTTTGTATTTGGCTATAGCCCAGTCATTAGCCTGTTTCATTTGGGGTGTGCCCACCAAACGGGGACCGACGCCATCAAAAAGCTCATGAGCCAGTTTTTCAAGCTGCGAATTATTGGTTTCTTCCTGCATAATGCCGTCAATGACCGCCTTACTGGATTGTGCCTGGCTGATACCGCTGCAAAGCAGGGCGCTTACCATCAATGGGATGGCTTTGAGCCAACAATTAGTGAGTAGATTAAGATCAGTGGTTTTCATCTAAGTGATTTGTTTTTTAACTGAGATGAAGCTATCATCAGCGATTTTATTATTATTAGTAGCCGATGATGGTTTCATGAACCTAATTTATAAAAATTGAACGGCCCTTTATAATTTTGTTCTATAAAGTGGGTTTACATGGTTTACACTTTTTATGGTTAACATTTATATATATTATTGATAATCAAATAATTAAATATATTTTATCATCAAAAGTGGGTTTACACTGTAAACCATAAAATAAAGCATTCCATGTCATTAAAACTTACTAAGAAACCTCCATGTCATTTCGACAAACAGCGATGGACAACGTGTTGGCGTGAGGAGAAACTATCTCTCGACCGGAGGGAGAAATCTTATACGCCCTGCAATTACAGCTTTGCACAACGCAAAAGATTTCTCCTCGTACCTCGTTCGAAATGACATGGAGACTTATTCGTGACTCACATTTAATTATGCACTTTTTTACTCCCAAATTAACTTCTGAGCAAACAATTTGTGGCATATCATACTTTTTAGTCCGGATGACTTATATTTGTTCATTCCAAACATCAAAATTTACCATGAAATTATTTGTCGGCGGCTTTCCTCTTGATATTGCAGAAATTGAATTAGTCAAAATATTCAATTCCTTTGGCACCGTTAATACCATCAAGATAGTGCGGGATAAAAAGACCCGTAAGTGCAAAGGATATGCTTTCCTTGAAATGACCGACCAGGCTGGTGCCGACCGCGCTATTGAAGGACTTGACGGCACCCCCATGGGCGACCGCCTACTTAGCGTAAAACCAGCCGCCGATAAACCAGCTCCCAAACCGCCAATGCAACAACGGAGTTTTCGCCCGCAACAAAGTGGCAGCTATTCCAATACAAGACCGGAAAAAGATTTTGCAGCTAAAAAACGGCCAAGGATATAGCGTATTAACCCATTTATAAAGAATATGTCATTGCAAGCACAGCGTGGACAACCGACCGTAGGGAGTTCATTAATACCTTAAAAACAATTAACAACATTAATAATCTCCTCGCATGCTCACCGATTAGAATAGCTACGAGATTGCTTCGTCGTTCCTCCTCGCAATGACATGAGAGAGAGACGTCAAGGAGCTCCGTCGAAGCATGGTGGGTGGGCCTCTGCGCGCGCCCTTCGACAAGCTCAGGGTGACAGGCCTCTATCTCTTTACTTTTTCGGCAGTACCAAAACGTTCCAATACTTTGTTAATGGTAACGCTGTCGCGCAATACGCTTAAGCGCATCCGGGTCATGGCATAATCTGATATTTGCCAGCCGAGCGGCAATACTGGCCAGATCCGGGTGTTCGGAACCCTTTCGGCAGTGGGGCGGAACAGGTAAAACCCATAATGCTTTATGCGGGAGATGGAGTAATTCCAGTCTTCTGATTTTTTCATATATCCTATACGGCTATTCAATATGCCTACAGGAGGTGCCAGCGGCTCAAATAAATTACCGGGTTTACCTGTAGCCTCTGTTTGTTGCACCGAGTTTGGCAATGACAGGAATTGCGGCTGAATATGGTTAAATATAGTATCCTCTTTAATCAACTTACTGCGCACCCGTTCAAAAACTGTCAGCACTCCCAGTGAGGTCTCCGCACCCGAATTATCCCAGGTACCACCATCCGTAAAATGATGTTTGCCATTTAGTTTGGCAGTAGGGCTTACATAAGGGAACCGGGCACTTAAAAATGCGGCGGTGCTCAGGCGCAGATCACCGGGATCTTCAATTTCCTGCTCTAAAAATACGGTTGAAGGAAAATCAAGACTATCCAACATTACCGGGGCCGATATCCCTTTTTTACCACTATCCACATCAAATGTATTGGCAAATAGCAGGGGAACTTCATAATGGCCGCCTTTCCACATCCTGCCTAAAGTAACTTTCATATCCAGGTGATGCGCGTCGGTGTGCCTTTCCCAATCCTCTTCCATCAATCTTGCCCTATCGGCCCAGGGAGCCACTCCTAATGACGAAGCCAGCATATCCCTACCCAGCAAGGCAACTATATTTGAGGTGAGATAATCATTACGATAGATGGCCAATGAGTTAACCGGGTAAAAAACAGTATCCCTAACCGGATCTTGTCGATGCTGATACCTCGCATTGCAAAGCAGCGACAGCCCTATTGTACCACCCGATGCGCCGGAATAGGAAAATACGTAATGCTGAAAGTCGTGGGTATTGATCTCATGATAGCGTTCTTTTACCAGGCTATCCAGCGTTCCCACAACCATGGTTGTCCAAACCGTGGCACGCAGCCCTCCGCCATAAGCATTTACAAAAAACACCGGGTAAGGTGTACCAGGGTTGCGGGCTACAAAAGCTTTAATTTCCTGCTTGCGGCTTTTAAGCCAGTTTTCGGTATAGCGGTCTAAAGAATCTAATGATTTATGATAGTTCTCTTGTTTCTGAACATAAGCTTCATGATACGCGGTTATCGTGCTTATCGACCGGTACAGGGTGAACATCAGCAAAAAGGTGATCAAACTAAAGCCCGTTTTCTTTCCGGCGAATAACAAAAAGGAAAAGAATAACAGATAACCCGCCGCCGCGCATAATACCACAGGCATGGTATAATACCGGTTATTACTGGTCAATTCATTTAAAAATGGCGGGAAATTACATAAGATAAAGAACAGCATAGCTATCGTGCCGCCAAAGGTTATCCAGGGTGCCGCGTGCCATTTACGGATCCCCGGGATACCTGTACGCAAAGCCGTAGTGATCACAAACATGGCCGATAAAAAGAACAGGTCAAGCGATAAATAAGCCAAAAAATGAGGTTCCCGGTTACGCTTACCATCAATACTGCCCCAGATGATCATGGGCAACACCAAAGCGGCCATGCTTACCCAAAAACGCCATGGAACTACTTTACCCTCTGATTTGAATAATTTATCTAACCATTTATACCGCAATACGATCTTATAAAAGATAAGCGAAGCCAGCAGCAGCACCAGCGGAGGTACATCTTTCAACAGGTAATCGATCTGGTAGGCATTCATCGTTTGCAGGATGCCTGTAGCGGGTATCAGGAAAGCGGCAGCGCCGAACAGCCTGGCCGTTTCCACCTTTAAGGATGGTCTGGAACCCGCGGGCAAACGACTGGTGTCAAAATCAACAGGGCCTATAAAAAACCGTTTATAGCTTATTTTGATGGAGTTATCAATAACCTTGGGCAAATGCCAGCACATCAGCGCCAGCAAACTTATTGCCAGCAGGAAATAAAAGCTGGCCCATCGTGAGGTATTGATCGACAGCAGCATATCCTGGATCTGCGCACTGATAAAAAGCCCCAGGAAAAAAACTAACAGCATGATCAGCACAATACGAAAACGCCAGGAATAGGTGATCAGGCGCCCTATCCAGGCTGTTGTATACTCGAGCCAAAACCGGGGTTTACCTAATTTAAAACCCTCATACAGCAGTTTGCCAAATACAAAAGCCAGCAGCAGGTATTTGACACATGCAGGCAAACCGATCAGCATAGCATCGGGCAGCGGCAGCTTCAGTTTAAAATGCATCAGGGCCCGGTTGGTCATGATGTTTTCAAACACATCCAAAAGTGCCGCCAGGATCACCAATGCACTTAATGTGATCACGGTACGCTGCGGGATCACCCTGCGGCGCGGGTTAGCTTTTTGGCTCCCTATCCGGAAGATGAGGATAAGCAGGATACCTACATAAACCCCTATGAAGCTATAGTCGGCATTGTTCCGAAAAATCGCCGTTTCGATACCGGTTATGGTTTCTGGATAGGTGGTTTCGCGGGTATAGATCTGGTTTTTCTTAAAGCCGGCATGCCATTCTTTTAAGATGGAATCCCTGCGGGCATTGCTGGTATTAATTTCCCAGTTGATGATACCCGAAGGCGCGTACTTGGTGATGATGAGGTAATTATCCTTCAGCGTCATACTGCCAATAACCAGCAAAGCCATCAGCAGCAATGAAAAAACAGACGAAAAATGACGGTTGACCCAATTCTGTAAACGCCGGAACATATAAATGTGAATAATTTAAAGTTACAGAAAAAAGTATGATCGATGGATTATTTCATTCGTCATTTTATTCAAATCGGTACAATCCTACAGCCTTAAGCGGGTAATAACTCGCGAGTAGATATTTCCAAAAAAGGGTGTCATGCTGAGCTCCGTCGAAGCATGGTGGGTTGGCCTCTGCGCTCTACCCTTCGACGGAGCTCAGGGTGACAGCCCCCTTTTGGGATATTATTTGTTATGTCTACTCATATGCGGCATTATTTACCTTTATCAAACCTTGGCATACAACTCCTCTATTCTCTCGAGCGGAACACCTTTGGTTTCAAACACATAACGGCTCACAAACAGGATCATACTGATATTGATGATACCATAAACCCCAAACGTATACACCGGCCCCAGCTGCGAAAGCATCACCGGAAACGTCAATGAAACGATAGAATTAGCTACCCAATTGCCAAACACCGCTATAGAAGTTGCTGTACCACGAACCCTGTTCGGGAATATTTCGGCTACGTACACCCACAGCACCACGCCCCAGGTACAGGCAAAGCCGCCTATGTAAACAAATATGGTGGCCAGTACAAAGTAGTTTTGCAGCAGGTTAAAGTGAAACAGGGCGGCCAGCACAAACATGCAAAGCCCCATGATCACCGAGCCAATGAGCAGCAGTTTTTTACGGCCCAACCTGTCGATCAGCGGGAAAGCCAGGATGGTAAATATCAAATTAACCACACCGGTGAGCATGGTTTGAAACAAAACGCTGCCGCCCACATGCACTTTTTCAAATATCAGTGGCGCATAGTAAAACACGATATTAATACCCGTGAGCTGGGCTATGGAGGCAAATACCAAGCCGATGATCACTACCTTTCTGTAACGTGGTGTAAATACCTCACTCAGCGCCGGACTATCCTCCGAGGCGATGTCTTTGGTAACCAGGTCAACCTGCTCTGTGCTTTCTGTTTTTGAATAAATATGATCAAACACCCTTTGGGCTTCTTTTATCTTGTTTTTAGCGATGAGCCAACGCGGACTTTCGGGTACCAGCAACAGCAGGATAAAGAAAATAACCGAAGGCACTACTGCCGCGGCCAGCATATAGCGCCAGATATTGCCATCATTTAAAAAGCCGAAAGGCGCTTTGGCTATAACATAATTGGATATGAACGATAGCAAAATACCGGTTACAATAGCCAGTTGCTGCAACATGCCCAACCTGCCCCTGAATTTTGGCGGCGCTACTTCTGATATATAAATAGGCGCCAGGGTTGATGCCATACCTATAGCCACACCGCCTATAAAGCGGTACACTACCAGTTGTACAAAGCTGCCCGCTATACCACTCCCCAAGGCGGCTATCACATATAATATCGAGGTTACGATCATCAGGTTTTTACGCCCGAACTTATCGGCCAGGCCACCGGCAAACAAGGCGCCAGGGATACAGCCTATAGATGCCGCAGCTACTACCAGACCTATTTCGGCATCATTCAAATGGAAAACGGGTTTGAGGTATTGTAAGGAGCCAGCTATTACAGCAGTATCAAAGCCAAACAATAGTCCGCCTAAGGCAGCCACAATGGAAATTAAAATGGTATAACTTTTCATAAAGCAGATTGGTTAACGATAAAGTCCCCAGCCGGGATAATTGGTTTATAAACTCGATTTAGCAGTGCAAAATTCGCCGCTTTACAAATATATCATTCCCCGGGATATTTAGGTATGTCATTTTAGCCATCTACTTTTTGTCAGCAAATTGTTATTTAACCCGATGGAGTATAATATAAATATACCGATTGGTATATTTGTCTCATGAATAAGAATTTTTCATATCCGCAATCTAGCCGCACAGCTAAATCATAAAAAAAATTATCATAAAATATACCGATTGGTATAATATATATCATGAACCCCATCAAACGACAAATTCTCCTGATCACTGTGATAGCCGCCGCTATTATGGAACTGATTGACACCTCCATTGTGAACGTGGCCCTCAATTATATGAGCGGCAACCTGGGCGCAACGCTCGAAGATATCTCCTGGGTGATCACCTCCTACGCCATTGCCAATGTGATCATCATCCCCATGACCAGCTTCCTGGTCAACAACCTGGGGCGCCGGAATTATTATATCGGCTCCATCATTCTGTTTACCTTTTGTTCTTTTATGTGCGGTAACGCTACCAATATATGGGAGCTGGTGAGCTTTAGGTTTTTGCAGGGTTTGGGCGGCGGTGCCTTACTTTCGGTTTCGGCGACCGTGGTTTATGAGCTTTTCCCTAAGGAGAAACAAGCTACTGCGAGCGCCCTGTTTGGTATCGGTGTATTCATCGGGCCAACCATCGGGCCAACACTAGGTGGTTACATCACCGAAAACTTCTCCTGGCCCTGGATCTTTTATATCAACATTCCTATTGGTATAGCCGCTGCCATTTCCTGTTATTTCCTGCTGCACGAACCCGCTATCAAACAAAAGATCAAACAGGTCGACTGGCTCGGTATTATCCTGCTCATCATCGGCATAGGCTCCTTACAGGTAGTACTGGAACGCGGCCAGACTGACGATTGGTTTGCGGCCGGTTATATTGTTTTTTTAACCGTTACGGCTACCCTCTCCCTCACCACCTTTATTATCTGGGAACTGTATACCGAAAACCCGGTAGTGAACCTGCGCATCCTCCGGTTCAGATCGTTAAGTATAGCGGCGGTGCTCACTTTTATCACCGGCATGGGTATGTATACTTCTATTTATCTTACCCCTGTAGTGGCGCAGCGCCTGCTTAACTTTACCCCTACCCAATCCGGGTTATTGCTTCTGCCCGGTTCCATCGTAGCGGTATTGGCTTTGGTAGTCACGGGTAAGTTGTTGCAAAAGGGGGTTTCGGCTGCGCTGATTGTGTTTTTTGGTTTTATGTGTTTTATATATTTCAATTGGTCGATGTCAAGGATCAACCTGGAAACACCGGCTATTGATATTACTTTAAACCTTATTTTCAGGGCGATAGGCATGGCTTTGTTAACCGTACCGCTGGGTACCCTGGCCGTATCGTCGTTAGAAGCCAAGGATATGCCCCAGGGAACCGCGCTCAATAATATGATGCGGCAACTGGGTGGCTCATTCGGTATTTCTATCATCAATACCTATGTGGCCCGGCGCATCGCATCGCACCGAATGGACCTCATTACCCATATTACGCCCGATAACCCGGCGTTTATTAACCGGATAAACGGTTATGCCACAGCTTTTATGCAAAAGGGCTTCGGCTTACTGGATGCCAAACAGAAAGCCATGTTACTGGTAGAAAAAGTAGTGATTCAGCAATCGTCCTTTTCCAGCTATCTTGATGGCTATTTTCTGATCGGCTTGTTTTTCGCGATGGTATTGCCTTTGCTGCTTTTTGTAGCCAAGCGGGATAAAAAGAAAGCGCTGGTTATTCCATCTTCAGACCATTAACATTTGGGGCCGAAAAACTTTTTAAACCTTAAATTTTAACATTTTTCTGCCCGAAAACGGGGTAAAAGTGGGGCAAAAACGTTCGAAAAAACCTCATTTTAACACTTTTTAACAAATTTTAATCCTGTTTTGGGTTGTTTTTAAAACTTTAAAAAGTATTAATTTATTGATTATCAAATAACTATGCACAAATCAGTCTATTTTTGACCTTGTTTTGTCCTTAACAAAACAGCCCGGTTATCCTATAAAAAGGATAACCGGGCCGGTGTTTGCATAAAAATACGAAATTTTGGGGAGAGTATCAATCTATAAAATCCAGTCATGCCGAACTTGTTTCGGCATCCCATAAGCCCAGGCGTATAACATGCTGGCTAACTTGTCCTGTGGGATCCTGAAACAAGTTCAGGATGACTTACCTTATTATACCATTATACCAATCCAGCCATACTTCCATTTTTAAATTTTGCTGGAATAGGTTATTTTTACGGATATCGTTAATCTGAATAAGGCATGGTTGAGATATTCCAGGATATCCGTAAAATATATATGTTCAGCAAGCCTTGTGAAGAACTGCTTCCGCATGTTGAATTTTATTCCCAATCGGTTTTAGATCATTCCGCTCAGGATATAAAACATGAATTTTCTACCGTAAAAATGTTCCCGAGCTGGACGCCTACCTTTTATATTAACCTGGGCACCCCGTATTATATCGATCTGAAACATACCCGTCACTATGTAAAAGGAGACGAAGATATTCTGATATTACGAAATGAGGACGTAACCAGGCACAAACTCCCTGCCGATAATATATTCACAGTTAAATTTAATCCCGGTAGTTTGGAGGCTATTTTGGGCTTAAACCAGGTTCCGGTTATGGACAAGATCATTCCCCTCCATCAGATTTTGCCCTGGCAGTTGCTCCAAAAAATAAAACAACCCATTTGCTTTGAAGAAAGGGTAGAAATTATTCAATCTTACCTATTAGCAGCATACCATCAATTAAATAACCACGATCATTATATTAAAATGGTTAATGACTGTATTGGAGAATATCAGGCCACTGGCATGCAGTTAAATACGAGTAAAATTGCTGAAAGATCATTTATTACATCTAAAACTATCAACCGGTATTTCAATAGGGTAATTGGTATCTCACCTAAAAATTATTTTTCAATTCTGCGGGGAAGAAACGCATTAACGGCGTTTATAAATGATAAAGAAAACTTTATCCCCATGGATTATGGTTATTATGATTTGAGCCATTTCCATAAAGACATAGTTAACTTTACCGGCCAAAGGTTAACGAAGCATCAATTATAATTTGTCCGTTTTTTACTTTCTACGGCTAATATCAATCCTTTTCTTTGTACGTTAAACAGCGCTTATGAAAACATTTCTTATTGCCTTGCTTTTCGTCGTGATTATTAGTCAAAACATATATAGTCAAAAGTATAAACCCCTCATTGAACCTTTTCCCGGAATGGTTAAAGCAGACGCCCGGTTAATTTTAAAAACCGGTTACCTGGTTGTACCGGAAGATAGGAATAAACCGGCTGGACAAAAGGTAAAAATCCCATTTTTATTTGTACGCAGACCGGACCAGGATCCACGTAAAAACATTACGCTTTATACAACAGGTGGACCAGGCTATAGTACTACGCTTAATATCGATAGCATAAGCTATAACTCCGGCTGGTTAGCATATGGCGGTTTTATTGCTTTTGATCAACGCGGAACGAAGCGAGCTAAGCCCTGCCTGGATTGTATGGAGGTAGCAACAGCCATCAAACGGAGCTATATAGAAGGAAAAAACAAAGATAGCCTCGTGTTAGCAGCGGTTCGGCAATGCCGAAACCGCTTTGTAAAGCAGGGTGTCAATTTATCAGCCTATAATACCATAGAAAGCGCGGAAGATATTAACGATTTGCGATTAGCGTTAAATGTTGATTCGCTTAACCTGGTAGGTATATCTTATAGCGGAGGCCTGATGCTTACCATGGCCCGAAACCATCCTGAAGGTGTTCGTACCTTAATTTTAACATCACCGCTTCCTGGTTATGTAAACTTTGAAGAACACGCTTTGTTTAATATCAACGAAGCACTGGAGCAGATATTTCGTGATTGCGAAGCTGATTCTGCTGATACAAAATATAAAAATTTAAGATCGCGCTTTCATCAGTATTTCACATCCATCACCGGCAAAAAACTTATCGTTTCCTACAAAGAAAAGGATAGTGATAAAAACATTAATGTAGCCTACAACAAAAAAGAATTGCTTGACGCGGTGATAAACCGGTTGAATTCCCGGCAAGCTAATACCGTTCCGGGTGTAATGATTGATCTGATAGAAGGCCGCCAGGATAAATATGTGAGAGAAGTACTGGATGGGTATTTTACAGGTGACGCTAATGTTTCTCTCGGCATGCGGTATTCCGTTTATTGCTCAGAGCAAATAAACTACGCCGACTATCGATTAGAAAAGCAGCAGGACCAGGTACTGCCCTGGTTAGCCGGGTATCCTTTTAATAATGTAAATCATTCCATATGCGGCTGCTGGCAAGTAAAGCCTGAGCCCGCAATTGCAAAACAACCTGTTTATTCAGGCGTTCCGGCCTTGATCTCGGCAGGTGATATCGACCCCGATTGCAGGCCATTTTATAACCGGTTAATTAAACGCTATATGCCCAATAGCCAATTGCTTATTATACACAACAAGGGACATGCCCCGGGTTTTTCTGTGGATGGAACAGATTACGTGAAGCTTTTTTTAGCCAATCCATACAAGCAACTCGTATCTGAATCTAAAAATTTGATTGTGGAGTGATGGAATGCCTGTGTTACAACTCACCCCGGCATCGCTGCACTTGTCGGCTCCCTCTCTTCAGCTTTGGTCCTTTGTACCAAGCGTCATTGCGAGGTACGAAGCAATCCCTATGCTGTACAGAGCAAACAAGTATTGTCGACCTGCCTATGTAGAGATTGCTTCGTTCCTCGCAATGACGTGTTTTTTTGTCTTTTACTTTACCCTCGCTACCACAAGGGCTTTATTTCATCAGCCTATGCAGGTGCACCTTTAAGATATTATTGTATTTTAGTAATTCATCTAAACTTACATGCATCATCTCATTATTCAATATACCTGCCTGTTGGTTATTATCATAGCGATAGTGATGCTGGCGCAAAAAATCAAGATTGCTTATCCTATATTACTGGTTATAGCCGGGCTGGGCCTGGGTTTTGTACCGGGCTTAAGGGGTATTGAGATAGAGCCCGACATGATATTTGTGATCTTTTTGCCACCGCTGTTATATGAGGCGGCCTGGAGCACCTCCTGGAAAGATTTCTGGAAATGGCGGCGCGTGATCAGCAGTTTCGCGTTCATCATTGTTATTTTGACAGCCGGTGTTGTGGCTTTGGTATCCAGCAACGTTATTCCCGGTTTTACACTGGCCGCGGGCTTTTTGCTGGGCGGTATCATATCACCGCCCGACGCGGTATCTGCCACCGCTATTCTCAAAAATGTTAAAGTACCCAAAAGACTGACTACCATACTGGAGGGCGAAAGCCTGATGAACGACGCGGCCAGTTTGGTGATCTTCCGGTTCGCGGCGGCGGCTATTGTCACCGGCTCCTTTGCCATCGGCCAGGCTACCCTGAGTTTTGTGCTGGTGATTGTAATGGGGATATTGATAGGATTGGCTATAGCGCTGGTGTTTTATGCCATTCACCGCTGGATGCCTACAACCACCAATATTGATATTGTGCTTACATTTATCACGCCCTATGCCATGTATATGGCGGCAGAGGCCTTTAATTTTTCGGGCGTATTGGCGGTGGTAAGCGGCGGTTTGTTTCTTTCCATCAGGCGCGATAGTTTTTTAACCCACCGCAGCAGGCTGCAAGGCATCAATGTTTGGGAAGCCGTAGCCTTTGTGCTGAACGGCTTTGTATTTATACTTATTGGACTAGAGTTCCCGGTGATCATTAAAGATCTTGGGCCCAACGGACTGGCGCCGGCTATCCGTTATAGCGCCATTATTTCGGGAGTTTTAATCGTTACCCGTTTGGCCAGCACTTTTGGCGCCGGTGTATTTACCGTATTCATCAGCAGGTATATTACTACTGCCGATAACCGCCCGGGCTGGAAAGGTCCGTTGTTATTAGGCTGGGCCGGTATGCGGGGTGTGGTATCACTGGCGGCGGCGCTCAGTATCCCGGTAGCGCTGCATTCAGGCGCGCCATTCCCCAACAGGAGCCTTATTTTGTTTATCACCTTTTCGGTTATTTTAGTTACGCTGATACTGCAGGGACTTACCCTGCCCCTGCTCATTAAATGGGTAAAGATGCCCGACCCGGACTATACCGTTTCTTTTGAACAGCAAAGGCAGCTGGTACGGAAAAAATTGTCGATGGTAACATTGGACCTGCTCCAAAATAAATACCCCAAACACCTGAAAGAAAACGATATGGTAAAAGCCATCAAAATTAAAATTGATGCTGACATGGAGCTGCTGGCCGATTGGGATAAAGCTGATGGCAAGGGTCGTGCAGAGGAGTTTTACCGCGACTATATCATGATTCTGGAAGATATGATGCACGAACAGCGCAACCTGCTGAAAACACTGAATAAAAAAGAAAGTATTAACGACGATATCATCAAGCAGCAACTCGCCCTGCTCGATTTGGAACAGGAGAAGCTGCGTCAACATTTTTCTTTTGAGGATGAGTAGATATTGGCATCCGCATGTCGTGTTAGAACGCCGGTGAAGACTCACCCCGGCATCGCTTTGCTCGCCGACCCTCTCTTCGCCTTCGGCGGAAAGAGGGGATTTTACTTTTCCCTTTATGTCATTGCGAGGAGGAACGACGAAGCAATCTCGTAGCTATGCTTACCGATGAGAACGCGAGGAGATTGCCACGCTGCGCTCGCAATGACATGGTTTTGATTTTATTAATCACTCCCCTCAAGCTCAGACGAAGAGCCTGTCATCCTGAGCTTGTCGAAGGACGCGCGCAGAGGCCCACCCCACCATGCTTCGACGGCGCTCAGCATGACACCCGGGCTATAAACAACAAAGGCAGCCGGTTACCCGGCTGCCTTTGTTATTATGTCTTCAGCTCCACTCTTGAGAGAGGGGGCGCGTAAGCTTGAGCGGTGGCGGGGGGCGTTTATGTAAGTGTAATAACACACCCCTGCCCCCTCTCCAGAGGGGATTCACACACAACCCCTCCTTTTTTATTTATTACCAGCCCGCGTTTTGTTTGATAATGCCATTGCTGCGGTCAATTTCTTTTTGGGGTACTGCCCAAACACTATTTACAGCAGGGTTAAAGTTACGTGCAGGCCATATTACGGAACCGGTATAACCATGTAAAGGCTTGGCATAGGTTGCCGCGGCATCGCCCCAGCGTACCAGGTCGCGGTGACGGTCGGACCATTCACCTGCCAGTTCACAACGGCGTTGGTTTTTCAGATCGGCCATGGTAGCGCCCTGGATAGCTTTCAGGCCGGCACGCTGACGGATCATATTGATCTCCGCATCGGCATTTTTGCCTTGCATCAGCTCGGCTTCTGCCTTGATCAGGATAACCTCGGCATAACGCATCAATGGTACATTCAGGTTGGTTGTTGGGTGGTCGCCATTAGGACTGATAGACGATCCTACCGGATTAGCATAAGTGAATGGCTCCATATACTTGTTGAACTGGTAACCGGAAAGACTGTTTACTGAAGCGTAAGTTTTTGGGGCACCAAAATACTGAAACACATCGCCTGGTTTCAGGATAGTGGCTTCGCGACGTTTGTCGCCAGCTTCAAAAGCATCATACAGCTCTTTGGTGGGCTGATAATAGCCCCAGCCGTTAAATAGTCCCCAACCTTTGTTCTCGAGCATTACGCCCGGCAGGATGCTACCCCAGCCGGAAGAACCTTTTGCTGTGCTCAACGCCGACCAGATATATTCTGTGCTGAAGTTATTGGCCGCTTTAAAAACATCGGCAAAGTTTGGCAATAAGGCGCGTTTACCCTGATTGATCACCGAGTCGGCATATTTTTGGGCATTGGCATAATCCTTTTTAAACAGATACATTTTTGCCAGGTAACCCCAGGCAGCTACTTTGTGAGGCCTGCCCTGATCGGCAGGACTCAGTTGATCAAAATAGGGCAACAGATTGGCCGCCTTTTTCAGCTCGCCTTCAATGTAGTTGTAGTTTTCGGTAACGTTGGCTGCCCTTGGTGTAGGGTTGGGGTCGTTATTATTGGCACGGGTGATGATGGGCAAGCCTGCACGATCGTCACCATAGTTATAGGCCATTTGAAAATACATCAAGCCGCTTAAAAAATAGGCCTCGCCCATGTAACGGTTTTTCAGGGAACCGTCCATGCTGATGGCAGGCACCTTGTTGATCACGTCATTGGCACGCCTGATCACTTGATAACGCATATCCCATTGGTCAACCGTGTAACCGCCGGAGTAATAGGTTGGGCTGAAATTCTTGATAGCATCCGCATTGGTATTGATACGACCGGTCACCATATCGTCGCTGGCGTTGATGAACCACATATAACCACGACCATAAAACTCTTCGCCGTCAAAAGGCTCGTACATGGCGTTTACACCCAACAGGGCATCGTCGCCGGTTTGCCAGAAGTTATTTTCAGACACCGCGCCTTGTGGCTTGATATCCAGATTTTTGGAGCAGGCACCCAAAAGCATGCTTGCCGATATTGCTAATATAATATTGCTGATCTTTTTCATGATTGCTTTACTTACAGATTTAAATTGATACCGAAAATAAATGAGCGCGATTGCGGGTAACGGCCTACGTCGATACCGTAGTTATCAAAGCCAACCTCCGGATCAAAACCTTTGTATTTGGTAATGGTGAACAGGTTGTTTGATGTGGTGTATATGCGCAAGCTGCTGATACCGGCACGGGTTAACAAGGCCGGCGAAAAGGTATAACCCAGGGTTACGTTCTTAAAGCGCAGGTATGAACCGTTCTCGATATAAAAATCGGAGTTGGTACCAAAGTTGCCGTTAGCATCGCTGGCAGTTACACGCGGGATAGTGGTGTTGGTATGCTGTGGTGTCCAGGCATTCAGCACGTCTTTCAGCAGGTTGTAGTTTTGACCCAAACCGCCGGCATTTAAGCTGGTATATTTTAAGGCATTGTACAATTTGTTACCTTGTACGCCTTGTAAAAAGATGTTCAGATCGAAACCTTTGTAGCTGGCGTTCAGGCTCAGGCCATAGGTAAACTTAGGATAGGCGCTGCCCAGGAACTGACGGTCGCTATCGTTAATTTTTCCATCGCCATTAGCATCCACAAAACGGATATCACCCGGTTTAGCATTTGGCTGAATAGGTGTACCGTTGGGACCTTTGTAAGCGTCCACCTCTGCCTGGCTTTGGAACAAACCGTTGGTTTTGATAGAGTAGTACGAATAAAGCGGCTGACCAACCTGAACCCAGGCAGGTGCCAGCAAGCCACGCACGCTCGGGCTTACACCTGGAATAGTTGTAGCACCATTAGGTAAAGACAGTAATTTATTGGTGAGTGTGCTAACGTTGGCATTGATACCATAACGGAATGCTTTTTTAGGATCGCTGTTATAACCCAGGCTCAATTCAATACCCTTGTCACGTGCCTCGCCACCGTTAAGCCATATAGTGTTTAATCCTATGCCTGCCCTTGTTTGCAGTAGCATATTCGTAGTTCTCTTAACAAAATAGTCGGCAGTTAAGGTGATACGCTCATTCAGGAAACCCAGATCTAAACCTACGTCGGTTTGTTTTGAACGGGCCCAGGTTAGGTTCGGGTTGCCCCTATCATAGCTGTAATAACCGTTTAATGGTGCCGGGTCTGAACCCAGGTAAATATTACCTACGCTGAGAGGAGGGCTTACCGCTATTGTATTTACAGATGATAAGTTACCCAATACACCATAGCTACCCCTGATCTTTAAATTGCTCAGCCAGGTTAGTTTCTGCATAAAATTCTCACGGCTTAAAACCCATCCGGCAGACACCGAACCAAAGTTCTGGAACCTGTTTTGGGGAGCCACCAATGATGTTCCGTCCTTACGACCGGTTAATGATAAGAGATATTTACCATCGTAATCATAATTAACACGGGCAAGGTAGGAGATCAAGGCTTCGTCAGACCGGTAATCGCCGGGTTTTGGAACCGGGGTACCAGTACCATTGATAAAATAGCGGAACAGCGGATCTTCATTGCTAAAACCTGAAAGGGAAGCTGACAGACCCATGCTGCTGTTTTTCTGATAGGTATAACCAGCCACTACATCCAGGTTGTTTTTACCTAATGTTTTCTTGTAGTTTAAAGTTTGCTCGGTCAGGAACCTTGAATCCTGTGATGATGATTCATTTAAGGTATTGGTTAAGCTGGGTTTACCAACCTCAGGCACAATCGGCGAAAAGCCTTTGAAATAATAGAAGTTTTTAGTTACCGAATAGTTCGACCTGAATTTAAGGCCGGGAATAATGCTGGCCTCAAAATATGGGTTAGCGATAATGGTATTTACCGGGTTGCTGGTGTCAATACGCTCCAGGTTGGCAACCGGGTTAACTACGTCGCCATATGAACCCGCGTAGGTTATAGGCAAGCCTGAGTAAGCGCCTGATGGGGTACGCACTGTAATACTTGGCGGATAAAATATGGCTGCCTGAATAGCGCCGGTATAACCGCTGAACGTGTTGGTACCACGACCATCGGAATAGGTATAAGATAAATTTTCGCCAACCTTTAACCAGTTATTCAACTGATGGGTGGAGTTGATGCGATAAGCATAACGCTCAGAGTAGGTATTCAATAATACCCCTGTTCCTTTGCGATAGTTAAAACTCATGAAATAGTCGGATTTATCGTTACCACCGTTCAGGCTCACGTTATAATCCTGGGTATGCCCTGTTCTGAATACCTCATCAACCCAGTTGGTACGGGTTATTTGTCCGTCGGGATATTTGGTAGCATCAAAAGCCGGGAGGCGCGGCTTGCCAGCGTTATCAGCAGCAGTATTGTATACATCGGCATACTCTTTGGCATCCAGTGCTTCCAGTTTTTTCCAGGCATTCGCAAAACCTTGTTTGGCATCAAAAGAGATATTCATTTTGCCTTTGGTGCCTTTTTTGGTAGTGATGAGGATAACACCGCCAGATGCACGGGCTCCATAGATAGCCGCCGAAGCATCTTTCAATACCGAAATAGACTCTACGTCATTTGGGTTGATCACGGGTGTACCAGGATAAAAAACCGATCCGTCTATAACATATAGGGGTTGCTCGCCATTGATACCGCCCAGTCCGCGAATGTTTACCTGCGGTGCATTGGTAGGGTCGCCACCATTGTTATTTACAACCACACCGGCCGCTTTGCCTTGCAAGGCTTCCTGCAAGTTGTTGAACGAGCGTGATGATACTTTATCCAAACCAACGGTTGATACCGCTCCCGATAAAGTTGAACGGGTTTGTGTACCGTAACCTATAACTACCACTTCTTTTAACGACTGACTATTGGCTTTCAGCACCACATCAATATTTTGTTGTCCTTTTACCGGGATTTCCTGGCTGTCGTAACCAATGTATTTAAAAACCAGTATCGAAGTTTCATCGGTGCTCAGAGAATACTTGCCTTCGGTATTGGTCATGGTGCCGGTAGTTGTTCCCTTTACGGCAACGCTTACGCCGATCAGGGTTTCACCGCTTTCGTCGGTTACTTTTCCTGATACAGTAATATTGGCTTTTACCACCAGCTCTTTTTCTTTGGCTTTTACTACTGGTTGTTGTTTTTCAACCTGTAATAATATATGCTCCTCATCAACCTGTCTGATGTTACCTTTGTAACCTTTAATCAGTTCTTTCAGCACGTTAACCAACAACTCATTGTCGGCAGATATGGAAATTTCTCTGTCGGCATCAAAGCTGGTGGAGTTGTAACCTATTTTGAATGAGGTTTTTTGTTCGATCAATCTAAAAACGCTTTTGATACTTTGATTTTTTGCGTTCAGGCTGATGCGGATGGTATTCATGGTTTGTGCAGCGGCCGAAAAAGACGGGCTTGAGCATACGCCAATAATGACCAGGACGATGCAGTAGGATGCCAGCCATTTGAGGTGATTTTTTAATGATAATATGTGTAATAGATTTCTCATTTTTATAATGTTATTTTATGTGATAAAAAAGAATCGTTAAAAATGACATGGTCTGCTGCTACAGCAGCCATATAGCAGGCAGGTGTTCGCGCATCTGCCTGTTTTTTGTTTGGGGGGACGGCTACATAGCTTAACGGCAATTTTGTGATTGAATGAAAATTTTATGGTTGGTGTACTGATAGGTAATGCCTGTAAGCTGACTCAACACCCGGAGCACTTTATCTAAAGGCTGGCTGTTAAAACCGATGGTATATTTGCAATTGCGCCCGGGTTTATCCTGCAACTGAACATCTATATTATACATTCTGGATAGTGTTGAAGTTATTTCGGGGATGGTAGCCTCGTCAAAATAAAGCTGACCGTTTTGCCAGGCGCTCAACTTGTCGGCATCGGCAGTTTTAATATAATGCCCGTGTGCCTGGCAGTTATAAACCAGCATTAAATTGCGGGTAAGCACTTTACCCATAGCAACCACTTTGTTAGCCGCTTTCTTTTCGCCTACGCTTACCATACCGCTTACTACAGCTATCTTATATTCGCTTTCATTATTATAGGCGTGCACGTTAAACTGGGTCCCCAGTACCTGGGTTTGTATGTTCCCGGTGGTCACTATAAAAGGTTTGGTTGCATCATGCTTTACATGAAAAAAGCCTTCGCCTGTGAGTTTAACTATCCGCTTTTTTTCGCCAAAATCAGCGCTGAGGGTTAAAACAGATGATGAGTTGAGGGTTACTATGGTACTATCAGGCAGGGTTAACACCTTGCGTTCACCACGGGCAGTAAAATATTGCTGCAAGGCCTGTGGGGCAGGCTGCTTCCATTTGGAGTACAGTAAAAAGCCGCCGGGCACCAGTAATAACAGCGCGGCTACTTTAAGGTATTGGAGTACATACACTCTTCGCCCGGCCGATCGTGATGGTATGCCTTTGAGCACACGTTTCCGGATGCGGTTTAAGATACGGTCTTCTGCCGATGGTGTAATACCGCTTAGTGATGTGTTATCTAATTTATTGAGCCAGGCCTCTACACGGGCCCGTTCATCGGGTGTACATTCGTCCTTCTGGTACTTTTGTAATAATGCTTTGATCTCTGCAGATTCTTTTGTGTTCATCTGCCCATATAATCGGTGCTTACCGAAAATAGTACCGTTAAATAATCATCAAGTGTTTATTAAATCAATGTTACCCGAATTTTAGATTATGGGATTTTTGGACTATGGGATTGAGAGAACAAGGAGCTAGGTTTTTGGAGAAATCTAAAATCGATCAGTTTCGGAGGAACAGGATCTTCACCACGATCAAAAACATCGGGAAGCTTTCCATCCGTTTTAACCGTAGTTGCAGGCGTTTCAAGGCTATAGTGAGGTTGTTTTTTACGGTTTGCTCAGATAAAGCCAGGCGACCGGCAATTTCCTTAACCGGCAGTTGCTCCACCCGGCTTAGTTTAAATACATTGCGAACATTGTCGGGCATTTTATCTACTTCAGAGCTTAGCCAGTCTTCCAGTTCAGCTTCAATAACTTCATGTTCTGGTGACGGGGATACTAGGTGTTCATAATCAGGCAGCAACGCTTCAAAGTGAGCTATTTTTTTACTACCGGTGACATAAAAGTCAATAGTTTTATTTTTGGCCGCCTTAAATAAATAGGGAGAAAGCGTATCGTTGATGGCCACGGCATAGCGGTTGTTCCACAGGGAAATAAAAATATCCTGTACAGCTTCTTCCGATGTTTCGAGCGAGCCGGTTTTGGAGAGTATGTATCGAAAAAGGGCTTTATCGTACCGTTGCATCAGCGCCAGCAGAGCCTGCTCATCATCGTCCTGAATCCGCGCCAGTAAATCAGTATCCGAAATAAACCTGCCACGCATCATGCCGCAAACTTACCCCTGCACCTTTAACTCAATGTTAGCTCAGCATAAAATATCACGGTTTTTAATTTTAGGCTATCAGGTCTATAAATACAAAAGGAGTCCCTTAAAAATTTAAGAGGCTCCTTTTGTTACCCGTTTAATTAACATGTCATTGCGAGCGCAGCGTGGCAATCTCCTCATGTTGAATAAGAATAGCTACGGGATTGCTTCGTCGTTCCTCCTCGCAATGACATCAAATGACATCAGGGAAATAAGTCATGGTCTATCAGCTTTAATTAGCCGGAACTGTTATAGTTTTACGCGTAATGGGATAGGCACTAAAATAGCCCAGCACCCCGCCGGTAATATTACTGGTTGGATTGGTTGGCGCGGCGTTGTTGCCATCGCCTGTGGAACCGGCATTTAAACTAAAAAAGTATTTATAGACCGCGGCATCAATACATTCCATCTCGATCATGAGCTGTTTGCCGGTCCTGATCTCACGGGCGGGATCATCATTATCATTATTGAAGTTAAGGCGACTGTTTACGGTTTGGCCATTGGTAAACTCATCATCGTCTACAAATAAGCTTTTTTCTTTTCTGCCGTCAATGTATTCAATAAAACGGTAGTAGTTATCCTCGCCGGCAGGGTCTTGAAACTTTACCGTAGCTACCCGCAGTTTGGTTTTGTCTTTATTGGTACCAAACTCATCATTAACTACATAAATACTGTCCAGCTTTACAATCTGAGGCATGGTACTGGTTGAGGTGTAGGTTTTATCATTCAGCTTAACCGTTAAATGATAAGTATGCCCCGGTACACCAATAAGAGTGCTGTTCTGGTAAATACCTGAGGCAGTAGGGTCAAAATTATAAACGGTGCCATCCACATCAACACTTACCTGCGCGCCGCTGATGCCGGTAAAAGTAGTCTCGTCGTAAAAATTCTGCGACCGGCTTATCGATACTTTGGCACCGCCGGCTTCATTACTTATCGTACCTTCTATCACTGTTTGGGGGCCGCTATTATTCAATTTCAGGTCGATAACCTTTTCGCAGGAGCTCAATAGCCCCAGCAGGATCATCAATATGGCCGAAAAACGTATAGTATGCATGTGTTAAAATTTAAAGTTATAAGTAACAGAAGGTACATAGGTAAATAAAGTGGTGCGTACGGCCTCTGTTTTGTTTGGATCTGTTTTGTTATCTCTGAAAAATATACGGTAAGCGTTCCGGTTACCATAGGCGTTATACAAGCTAAAGTTAATCTCCGAACTGTATTTTTTGGTTTTCTTGAGTTGCTTGGTAGCTCCCAGGTCGAGCCGGTGATAGGCCGGCAGCCTTGAAGCATTACGGTTTTCATAGTAATAATAGGTTGCCCCGTCTATCTGGTATTTGCCGCTCGGGTAGGTTACCGCGTCGCCGGTGTAGAATACGAAATTGGCCGATAAGGTCCATTTGTCGTTCAGCTTGTAAATACCAACTACGGCCAGGTCATGTGTACGGTCCTGACGAGCATTATACCATTGATTATTATTAATACCGTCTATCAGGCGTTCTGATTTGGATAGCGTATAACTTACCCAACCGGTTAAACGACCTGTTTTTTTCCGTAGCAGAAACTCAGCGCCATAAGCACGTCCTTTGCCATACAGCAATTGTGTTTCAATAGGCTGATTGGTAAAGATGTTGGCATCGTTACGATAATCCAGTTGGTTTTGCAGCTTTTTATAATAGGTTTCAAACGTAAACTCGTATTTATGCTCGGCCAGGTCGCGGTAGTAACCTACAGAAAACTGATCGGCCAGCTCGGGCTTGATGAGATTGGTACTGGCTACCCATTTATCAGTTGGCGAGCCTGGTGTTGAGTTACTGATGAGGTGTAGATTTTGCGCATTACGGGCATAAGATGCCTTAACCGAACTGATATCATTGAGCTGGAAAGCAGCAGCTACGCGAGGCTCGGGGTTTACATAAGTTTTAACTATCTGACCCGAGTTGTAGTGTTTTGAGCTGGTTATCCCGCCATCGGCATCTACATCATAAAAAGTACCGGGACCTATAATTGAAAAGGCCGACAAGCGGATACCATAGGTAAGACTAAAACGATCCGTAGCTTTCCAGGTATCGCTTACGTAAGCCGCATTATCCCAGGCATACCGGGTTTCGAGCTTTTGGGATATAAAACCTGAGTTGCCCGTGGCCGATATTTCGCCGGGTTTAATGGTATGATAAACACTGTTGACACCAAAACTTAAGGAATGATCGGAACCGATATCATATTGCATATCTTCTTTAAAGTTCCAATCTTTAATACGCGAGGTGATATTATAGGTATTTACGTCCTGTTTTACATGGATTTCATAATCGTAATTACTGTAGATGAAAGAGGTATTGGAGAAGAAACGACTATTAAAAATGTGGTTCCAACGCAAGGTCGCGGTGGTATTACCCCAGTCGATGCCGTTCACATTATTGGCCGAAAGCACATCCTTCCCTAAATATCCCGAAATATAAACCCGGTCTTTATCGCCCAAAACTAAATTGGCCTTGGCGTTAATATCATAAAAATAAAGCTTGCTGTTTTTGACCACCGTATCTTTTGATAGTTTCAGAAAAGCATCGGCATAAGTACGCCGGGCCGATATCAGGAACGATGATTTACCCTTTTGAATGGGCCCTTCTACGTTCAAACGGGCCGCTATCATACCCACACCGCCGCTTACGCCAAACTTTTGGTTGTTACCGTCGTTCATCTTCACATCTATTACTGATGATAGTCTGCCACCATATTGCGCGGGCATATCGCCTTTATAAATGCTTACGTTTTTAATAGCGTCGGAGTTAAAGGTGGAGAAGAAACCTAAAAGGTGATAGGCATTATATACGGTAGCTTCATCCAGCATGAGCAAGTTTTGATCGGTAGCGCCACCACGTACATAGAAGCCGCCGCTGCCTTCTCCTGCCGATTTAATACCGGGGAATAACTGTATGGTTTTCATCACATCATGCTCGCCCAATAACACTGGTACATCATTTATTTCCTGGATATTCAGCTTTTCGACACCCATTTGCGGGCTTTTCAAATCGCGGGCGCCTTTTTGCGTGGCGGTTATGGTTACGGTTTGCAGCTCCTGCGCGTTATCGTCCATAGAGATATTCAGCCGTTGATCCTGTGTTAATGAAACCGGTATGATCAGGGTTTTCTGGCCGATGGCGGTGATCAGCAACTGGTGATCACCGGCCGGCAGTGTGATCGAATAGAATCCATAACCATTGGTCGAAGTTCCCTGCGCTCCATCTACCAGCCGTATACTGGCTCCTATTATCGTTTCCCCAGACTGTTTTGATGTAATTGTTCCGCTGATGGTGTGCTTTCCTGCTGCCGGTTTTGCCGCCGGTTCGGCGTCGAACTTTTTTAGCTTCGTCGCGTCATAGCGAATCAGTATATCCTGATCCAGTTGGGCATAGCTATACGGATAGTTAGCCAGGGCCACATCAAGTACCTGCTTAAGGCTTTGTGCTTTAGCATTGATGGTTAATTTGATATTGCTGGCGGCTACGGCTTCGTTATAGGTAAAGCGCACGCCGGTGGTAGCGGTTATCTTATCAAGGGCCTGTCTTAATGGTACATTATTTAAACTGATGGTTACTGTTTTATCAAGCGGCGACTGGGCAAAAGCCCGTAAGCTGCCAAACGTGAGGATAACGGTTATACAAAAAAATACACTTAAAAATTGGTATAGTTTCATTAAAGGATAAATCAGGTTAGAGAACCGTAGAGGTCCGGTTTTTTTCATAACTTTAAGAGGTTTAAAATAATCAGTCATTAGTTTTCGAAGGCCATGACTGGCTAAGGTTTTAAATACAAGCCCGGTTCTGTTTCCCTGAGCCGGGCTTTTTTTTCATAGGTGTGTAGGGGCAAAATTAAAATGTCATGATTGCAGGTTTGTGAAATGGTGGGGTAAATAAATCATACTTATATTAAGGGTGCAGCTGATAAGCTCCGCTTTGTTTTTCCCAGCGTAGCTCCATAACCGTACTCAATTTATCAAGCGTACGGTTTATTGGATCGGAGGTTTGCAAACGGCCGTAAAAGGTTTTTGATGTTAAACCGGGAGCCAGGTTTATGCTGATGCCATATTGGCTTTCGAGGTCATGAACAACTTCGGCCAGCGATGCACCATTAAAATCAAAGATCCCTTTACGCCGGTCAAGAAATTTGGAAGCGTTTGGATAATTTTCCTTTACCAGGCTGGCTGTTGCCTTTTGATATATCGTTCTTTGATTGGCGGTTACCATCGCAGTATTAGCACTTGCTTTTGCCGACACGCCCACCTTGCCACTGACAACAGTTACATCGATAGACTTAGCGTGCGCGTAAGCCTGAATATCAAAGCTGGTACCTAATACCACCGTTTTTACAGCTCCGGATTGAATAACAAAGGGATGCCCGGTATCGTGCTTAACTTCAAAGTAGGCTTCGCCTTCAATACTTATATCGCGCAATTTGCCCCTGAACTTTTCGGGATAACTAAGCGTAGTTGCCGGGCTTAGCCAAATGTGGGTGCCATCGGCCAGGTATATTTGCTTGTATTCTCCCGGATTGGTAGTCAGTTTCAGCTGTTTTACCGGGTCAACCAGGTTGAGTATAGGAGCCCTGTAAAGTACCGCAAGGCCTATAGCTAAAACAACAGCTGCCGCGGCAGCCAAATTGCGCCACATGGTACGTATTTTCACTTTAGGCTGTTCATCTATACTGGAGTTAACCCGGTTTAATATGGTTTCCCTGATCTGTTCGGCCGAGGTATATTGACTATTCGAAATCAGCAGTTCTTCATCGTTAAAATCGGCATACCATTGCTCAAACCGCAACTTTTCGTCGGGAGTAAGTGTGCCAGCCACCCATTTGTGGGCCAGCTCTTCAGGATTAAAGCTATTACTATCCATGGTTTACTTGGTATGTTTATACATATAGTCAGCCATAGCGCGGTTTACCCTTAGTGGCAAATGAAAAAAATATGAATTATTTTTCGAGCAGGTAAAGCAGTAGCGGGATGGTGATATTTAATGATTGCCGTAGCGTGCTTAACGCTTTGGTCATATGTGCCTCCACCGTTTTTTCGGCAATATTGAGTTCGGCGGCAATTTCGGCGTTTGTTTTATTTTGTTCGCGGCTCAGCAAAAAAACTATCCGGCACTTTTCGGGCAAGCGGCTGATGCTTTGTTCAAGCTGTGTACGAAGCTCTTTTTCCAAAAGCCATTGACTGGTACTATCATGCTCACGTGGTGCATGAATGGCCAAGTGCTCTATATGCTGCTTTTTACGAAATTGTTTATCCAGGTGATTGATGATGCGATATTTAACAGCAACCGACAAATAGGTATTTAGGCTATGGGTAAGTTCGATGGTTAAGCGTCGTTGCCAAAGGCTCAGAAAAACCTCCTGCACTACCTCTTCAGCCTCATGCTCATCATTCAGGCGATGCATGGCTACCGTGAATAGTTTATCCCAATAACGATTATATAGTTCTGTAAAGGCTACCCGGTCATCCTTGCGGATCAATTCCAATAACTGGCTATCTGTTGCTGTTTGGTAGCGCTCCATATAAGAGTATGACGATCAATTGCCTTATTCGTTACACGGCAAGTACGCAAGTTTACAAGAAATCATCTGATCATACTATATCCAAGGGATGCTTTGATCAGTAGTTCAGTCTTTTTACTTTAAAACAACATGCGCTGATTAACCTAACGGCTTATTTACCTTTTAATTGCACCATTACCCTGATAGTTTTTAGAATTATCCCCATATCGCTGTTGAAGTTGATATTGTTGAGATAAATGAGGTCATAGCGGATGCGGCTGTGCATCTGATCAAGGTTTTCGGCGTAACCGTATGATACCTGCCCTATAGAGGTAAGACCGGGTTTAATACGTAACAATTTCTTATAGCTGGGTGATTTCTCAATGAGTTGTTCAATAAAGTGCTGCCTTTCTGGTCTTGGGCCTACTACAGACATTTCGCCTTTAAGTACATTCCAAAACTGAGGTAACTCATCCAGTCTTGATTTCCTTAATATTCTTCCCCATCCCGTTATGCGCGGATCGCGGTCACTTGATAACTGGGGGCCAGCCTTTTCGGCATTTATATACATGCTTCTGAACTTGTATATGGTAAATGGCTTATGATTTCTGCCTATTCTTTCCTGCTTATAAAAAGCTGGGCCTTTTGATGTCATTCTGGTAATTAACATCAATAAAAGAAATATCGGAAAACCAACGATCATCACGCTCAATGAAAACACGATATCGAAACTCCGCTTAAAAAATATTACTTTAAAGCTCAGTTCAGGATTTGCCGACAGTTGGATAACCGGAAGGTTTTCATAATTAACTATACTGGCATAGTTGTTATTCAGTATCAGATCTGACACTAATTTTATTTTAACCGCATTCTGTTCGCCAAAATCAACCAGCTTTTGCAATAACAGGGGGTGCAGGTATTTATAGCATACAAATATTTCATCCGGACTTTTATCGACTAATTTCTCCATCAAAACCTGTTCGGGAAAATCCTTAATCATATCTTCCGAAATAAAATCGGTAAAGTAATAACCGTATTCCGGGTGTTTTGAGAATGACCTGATAAGGCGGTTCGCGATATCTTCATCGCCAATTACCAGCACATGCCTCCTGTTGTATCCTTTTTTGCGGATGTAATCCAGTATAAAGAATATAACCGATCGCTGTACTATGATCAAAAAGAAGAACAGGGAATAAGTAAAGAACATCTCCCAGCGGCTTACCTCGTACAGCTTGAAGAAATAAATGATGCCAAGAACTATGAGTAAATGATAAAGCAGGGACGATAAAAACCGGTTAAGGTTATCTTTTAATACCAATGGCCTGGAAATAATATAATTTTTGGTAATAGTTGATACAGATACCCAAACCAAATTAACAAGTAGTATAAAATTTACAGATTGTATATCAGATGAGTAATATGTGAACACTAATGAATGCGCACACTGTAAAGCAATATTTAATACTATTAAATCACTTATAAAGGTAACGGGCGGGAGAAATTTCGAGTATCGTATTGCCATAGGTATAGTTTTGCAAATATAGCACTTTATCCGTTATATTATTTATGTAACGATAAAGTTCACACTTTAATACTAATACGAAGATTAAATAAAAAACGCTACAAGAGAAACTATTTTTTTTTTAATCCTAGCTACCACAGTAAAAACCATCAAAACTGCTTTGATTTCTGCATATTTAGCTTTTCTATAAAACTCTTTTATATAACGATCAGCAAAAGGCTGATAGCCCAACCTTTATTTATTTATAATTAAATAATAAGAAATTAACATAACCACAATTCCTGATGGTCAATCGGGTGCACAAACTTCGCTCCAGAACCGATGGGTTAAATAGTTGTTATTTGTTCAAATGCATTATAAACTGTATCTACAGAGATATTTTCCATGCAGTTTTCTTTTGCTCTGTTATATTCGTAGCCATAATTTAAATACCCAAAATGCCCTTTGTCCGGCACAACAGAAATGGTATTTTCACTATATGGTCCCCAACGCTGTACATTGGTAGGGCCATGAAGGCAAACCTGCTTTTTGTTTAAAGCTGCCGTTATATGAGCAATACCCGTGTTAACTGAAATCACCACCTCACTTTCAGCAATTAAGTAAATTACCTCTTGTAAGCTAGCTCCGCCGCTAAGGTTTACAACTTTGTTATTTCCATCCGTTAATTTTAATAGCTTAACTATCCTATCTGATTTTTCTTTGTCAGCAGGGCTTCCTGTAATAACTATATGATCAAATTTATCATACATCTTTTCAATTAATTTTACCCAACTATCATCCGCCCATTCTTTCATATAACTTTTAAAGCCACCAGGCCAGGGGTGAATAATACAATAGTTTTTTAGTCTTTTAACCAATGCCTCTGCTTTTTCTGTAGGTTTTACATTTATTTGTGGGGTATGGTTAGGGCCCTTATATATATTATTCACTAAACTTCTGAAATTTTCTATTTCGTGGGTTTGGGATGAATGAACAACAGCTTTATCATAAATGTAATGCCGGTACTGTTTATCCGACTGAAAACCATATTTGTATTTGGCCTTAACAAACCTCGTATAAATTGAATTAAGTCGTGGCCAGGGGCCAAAATCAAATAAAAGATCAAATAGCCCCTCTTTCCTGATCATTTTTATAGTAGCTGTAGCATTGGTTACCGGTAACTTTATTACCTCATCGATACCTGGTATAAGCTTTACCAGCTGATAATTTGTTGATCCTGTAAAGGTGATGATCCTGGCATCTGGATAAGCAGATCTGAGATCCTGAATAACAGCAGACATTAACACGTTATCACCGATTGAACCTATATTTAGTATGGCAATCCTATTTATCTCGGTCGGGACAATTTTGTTTTTCCTTTTCAATAATCCCAACGCTAAAACAATCGGGATACCTAAAAATCTATCAAGTTTGTGAAACAGTTGATTACCTTTTTCCATAGAAGTTAGCTAATACAGTTTTCATTTCTGTTATATGGAAACTAATAAATAGTTCACATTTGAATTTTTGTGATGTGAATAGGTTTATGACCGCCATATTAAATATCCATCTTTAAAGTGACTTATAAGCCGACATGTGTTTTTGCGCTATAACATCCCAGTCCATTTTTTTAATATAATTCTGCGCAGCTGTATTTTTTTCATTACTCAACTGCAAAAGGGTTTCAATTGATATATTGTTTAAGAACCTAAATAAATCCTGGGGCTCGGGAATAATATAAACTGTTTCTTCCATTTCTGCTGTGGATTGCTCCCCTTTAGTTGTAAATACCAGCATATTATTTGCCAATGCAGCAAAAAAAGACCCTCTACGTTCCGATACTCCATCTGGAAAAGGCAAGTAGGCTAGCAAATTATTAGCCAATAAGCTTCCTACCTCATTTTCGGACAAATTTATAAGCCATGTAATTGGTAAAAGCGAGGATCGGGACTGAAGATCATCTAAATATTTCTGATTTCCTTTAAGTAATTGGCCAGCTATAACTACCTTATAAGATAAATTGCTATCCCTAAACATCTCGGCCAATGATATTAGTTTTTCAATTCCTTTTTCTGGTCTTATCTGACCAAAATAAATAACATCCTGGTATCGTTTATTCTCCCGCGCGATTTGTTCTGATATCTTTATATTAGAACCAATAGGAATTATTTCAATTCTTTTTTTCCTAAAAGGGTAAATACGCTTAAATGCATCTTTTTCAAAAGAATTCGTAAAAATCAATTTTCCTCTTAATGAAAACGGGAGCAATGAAAGTTGCCTTATCGGGTGGGCTTTACTGACTTCATGAATGGTAATTACAGTTTTGTATTTTAAGCTCAGCATTTGAGGCACAATACTAAAACCATAGCCAAAAGATGGATATTGCATATGAATGACATCTGCATTTACAGATTCTATCTGCCTGATAATACTGAAATAGTTTTTCACTGACCAGTCGATATTAGCCAATACGCTTACTTCTATATCATATCTTTTTAATGTGTTTACCAGTTTTTCTGAATAATCTCCTATACCACACAATTCCGGAGGATAACTACCACTTATCATTAATACTTTCATGTTATGCACTAAATTTAGTTCCGGTTACAAGTATGAGTCCGGTTGCTAACCAAAAAAAACCAAAAACGAAGCTAAAACCACTAACTATATTACTAAATATGAGGGTACTAAAAGAAATAATAATAGCTTGCCTATATATAGATTTATTGTAATTGACATTTTTTGCTTTGATCTGGTTACTGAATGCTACCCATAAAAATCCAACAAAAAGAGCCAAACCAATTAATCCGGTGTTTGACAAAATTTTAACGAAAAGATCAAACGAGCTTACTGAGCCCCAGCCAACACCTAATATCGGATGGTTCAAAAAACTCTTCCAAGCTTCAATTACAGCACTTGCTCTTTCCAGCCCCGAATAACTATCTGATTTATTGAATAAAGCCTGGTCGATTATGTTTCTGAACATTCCATACATAATTAACAAGGCTACCGGTATTAAAAAAACAGATACCATTATAAATAATATCCTCCTTTTCAGTTCCAGCGTCCGAAGATAAAAAAGGTAGGATAAAGCAATTAAAAAACAAAGACATACGATACCTACTGTGGAAGTAGTTCTAAAAATAAACGCAATAAGCACTAATAAAAAGATAGTATCAGAGATTTTGTTGAAAATGAACCGCTTTTTTATAATTCCCATTATTAAAAAGGGAATAAAAATTTCAACACTTTGAACAAGGATTGAAGGTTCAACTGCTACTGACGAAATCCTCTTTGTTCCTGCATCATCATCTAAAAATCCATTAAATCCTCCGGCAGACTTGCTTATACTATTGTTAAAAATAAAATCAGGGTAGGTAATATTCTTATAATAACAAATCAATTCAAGTACTCCCCAAAAAACCACAAAAACAATAGATAAGGCATAAACTTTTATAGTATTCTTGTAATTATTTTCATCTTTATTATGTATATATAGCCCAATTGCTATGATAATCCCAAAAAGTAAATAAATATATTGAGTTATATTTCTTCCAGAAAAACCAATGGGTTCAATTGCATCCAGTTGTCCGGATATGTTCCCCATTTCAGTGCCATTAATTTTCATCGGCATGATTAATGACACCAGGGCGATTATTGCGAACCCTGTTAATAAACACAATGCTAATAATTCAGCTTTGTTAACTATCTTATATTTTGAGAACCTCTTCGCTTTATCAATAAACAAACTCACTAGCCAAAGTGAGCCCAAAACCATAAAAGGTTGTATCGCGCTGCCATTGTCTCCTGACCCTATATTGAAAATAGCGGTAGCAGAAAATGGGATGAAAAAAATTGTGATATTATAAAGAAATTTCACGTTAAAGATCAGCCCGTAAATGCCCAGGATCATTAGGATAATACCAGTACCGGTTATACTCATCTTAACAACTTTTTTGTTTCAAGGGTCTATTTTTCTTCACTATAAAAACCAAGGGCGATAAGCTAAAGTATACCCTAATTTGTTATTCCTTTTGCCTATTACTTTTGCCGGCACCCCACCGACAATTTCCATCTCATTTACATTTTTTGTTATTACGCTATTAGATGCAACAACCGCTCCACGGCCAATACGTACCCCTGGCAGTATAGTTACCCTGGTAGCTATCCAAACATGATCTTCGATGATTACGTTTCCTCCTTTTACCCCATGGTTGTCATTATTAGGGTCATGTTCCAAAGTCCAGATATTGGTTTCCTGGCCTATGTCAACGTTATTGCCAATGATTACTTCCCCTCCCCTGGCATCTAATGTTACTTTTTTGTTAATAACTGTATGATGTCCAATACTTATTTTCCCATTTCTGCCCATAATATCAACTCCCATGGCTATAAAAGCATTATCGCCAATTTTATTTAAAACTCTTCTCAAAAAGAACTTCCTTATTCTAAAGGACGGCAAATTCATTAACCATACTCTAAAAATATATTTCATCAACCCTGAAAGCCATTCTTTGAAATTCATAATTATCAGATTAGGTGATGTTAATTTTTATTATAAACTGTCAAAGTTTTCTTAGATGTTTCAAGCCATGAAAAATCTTTTACTCTGGTATCTCCTGCTGCCATTAGGTTATTTCGCAAATTATTGTCATTTATCAAATCATTCATTCTATCAGCCAGCTCCTCTATTGAATTAAAAAATAACCCCGCATTACCCACAATTTCAATTAAACTGGATGCATTACGCGCTATTACAGGTATCTTAAATCTCATAGCCTCAAGTACAGGGAAACCAAAACCCTCATAGTGACTAGGCGAAACAACCATATTGGCATTATAATACAAAGAAAACAGATCCAGGTCAGTTACATATCCTAATAATTTAATTAACCTGGGATCAATATCTAAAGATGTAATAAGCTTTCTTATTTGAAAAATATATTGGCCCGTATGCATGCCGGCTATAACCAATGTCATATCTTTTGTATGGTACCGATCCATTAAAATTTTAAATGACCTTATTAAATCATCAAACCCTTTACTTGGTAATATTTTCCCCACAGAAAGGATGTATTTTCCTTTTTCTAATTCAAATTTTTCAATATTATTACTCACATTCAGATTATATTCAAACTTATGGTCAAGTGCCTGATGAATTAAGTTCAGTTTGTTATCATGGATTTTCAAATGCTCTAATACATCCAACTTTGTTTGATTAGATATTACAATTACCTCATCAGCATTTTTGATCGCTCGATCTGCAAAAACCTTAAAAACAATATTCAGATATTTATTCATCATTGTAGGTACTGTTCTATGATATAAATCGTGAACCGTAATAACAACTTTTGTTTTAGAGCAGATAAAATTCAATAATGGCCCAAAGAAATAGGGATTGTGGTAAACATCGATTTTTTTTAACCGTAAATAAAAAGGTATAAAAAAACTTGAGTACAAAACCTGTAATGGCAGTGGACTATAAATGGAAATAATTTTATAATTACGAAATTCATTTAACTCACTCAACAAGTAATCAGTATGGTATCTCCTATCGACAAGTATGATGTATTCATTTTCCTGATCAATTTTAAGTAAATGATGTATTAGATTCAAAAAATACACATCGACACCAGTATGTTTATTCCTTAAATATGTACAATCAAAAAATATCTTCATTAAAGTTCAATTTATCGGCAACCTTTATTTTAGTGCTCTTTACACCTTAATTTCTATAAAACAATTTGCCTATGACTTATCTTTTATTAAAAACGTTTGATTTTCAAACCGGTTGTATATAGCAAAAAACCGCATCATTAAATAATATTTATTTGTTCCAAAAATTTTATTGATCAAAATTAAAGCCTTAAATATTTTATTAAAAATTGGAGGGTTTTCACCAAACGTTTTCTTTAAAACTTTAAGTTTTTGATCCCTATCAATTAAGCTTACGCCATTTTTTTTAAGGAGATTATAATAAGTACCTGGAAATGTTGAAAACTGATCACGAAATGAATACCCTTCTTTTACAAGCCCCCGATAGAGCCTTCTATGAAGTTTTAATATAGGTATCCCGTTTTCGAATTCGTTATACTTATATTTTAGCTTGCTAAGTTTATCTAACCCGTTCTTTTTTAACTCATCCACATAATTTTCAAATATCTCCCGAAATTCAGGTATTGTTGACAGGGTAAATTTATTCTGTCTTTTAGCCACACTCTCTATATCAAACGGATCAAAACTTGAGAAGTGAAAAACCGCCAAAGGAAATTTGGTATCATCAACAAAATAGTGGCCATTTTGCTTAAATAATTTCCTTTCATGGTAATTCCAGAAAGCAATATTCACCGCCGGATTACGCAGAATTAATACTTTATCCCCATATAGTGCAGGCAAAAAATCCATCCACTTTTGATCAACATGTAAGCCATCTTCTTTGTCGGCAAAACATTGGTCTTTCAATTTCTCCATCCACCAATCGGCCATATGCTGACCGATTTCTGAATTTTTGATACCAAAAAAACCAAGATTAAATATACCTACCCACAAAATCGTTTCCTCTGAAGTAGCGCTTTCATAATTAATATACGGTTTAAGCAGATGCGGAGTAAGCAAGGCATCATAATTATCCAGGTGATCAAAAAGAAACTGCAAACTACTATATACAACCATATCCGGATCAAGATATAGTACCTTTTCATATTCGCTTAACAGATTCTTCAGAAAAAAAGGCTTAATTGCAGTGCTAAACTCTATGACATCATATTTGAAAGCCAAGTCATAAAAGTTATCTATACCTATATTTTTAGCTTCGATGACACTAAAATCGTTGCACATTAAATTCTGCCCATCAATTTCATCTGATAGAATAATAGTAAAATCGCAATCAGGGCAAAACTTTTTTACTGAATATCCCAATACTTTAGCCTGCGCTAAATAATTTTTGGCACAAATTGTAAAAATCGCGTTCTTTTTCATTCTTATCATGTATGTAGTATTGCTTAATTTACATTATAATATCCCAACCGCCCTTTTAAACCATGAATCAGGCCTATAATTATCGCTTTTGTTTTTTTTTGCTTATCATTCTCAGCCAGAAACACTTTAATAATACGGCCTATAATATGAGTTTTAATTAAAACAATTTTATAAGTTCTGGGGAATATTTCAGGATATCTCTTCCACATTATAATGTGATTACGAACAATAAAATATGTTCTGAAAGCAGAATAATTATCCGTTTTAAATCCCCACCTGGTTTTAGTTACGTAGCCAACCTTATGTTGTAAAAGTATACTGGTGAAAACCAACGTTTTATAGCCGTTTCTTTTACTTATCCGATAACAAAATTCATAATCAACAGCATCAATGAATAACTCATCCATAAATAAGCCGCATTCATTAAATATATTTAATGGAAAAATAGAACCAGATGTAATAGTATCCGTAACTTCAAGTACCTGATCAGCTACTTCAAAAAGAAATGAGTTTCCGCAAACCGGGTTTATTCCAAATACTCCTATCCTATCATCATTCTGCTGGCTTATTAAAAGCTTATAACTGGTTAAAACTCCTGGTTCAAAATAACTATCCTGGTCTAACGTTAAAATGTGGGTATAGTCGTTTTCCAATGACCATTTTACGCCCATATTTAGCGCTGTGGCAATACCTACATTATCCCCTGTACCTAAAAATGTTATCTTGTCTTTATGCGGCAGGTTCAGATATGCCTCATAGAAAATTAATTGGTCAGCAATGGAGCTATTTTGATATAAAATCAATTGATCCACAGCATTAATAACACCTGCTATATTTTTAATCAACTCTGTGATTTCCGGTTGATATATAACAATAATAGCTGACAGCCTCATATGCTATAAGTTAAGCGTTTTTAACAAACGAGCTGGCACACCTCCAATAACGGAGTTAGGGGGGAAACTTTTAGTAACTACAGCATTAGCACCAATTATAGAATTCTTCCCTATTGTTACATTTGGCATTATTGCAACCCCTTCGCCAATCCAAACATTATCTTCAATAATAACTGCTCCTTTTGAATAAATTTCACGCTTGGCAGGGGGGGACATTATAGCAACAGCATCTATCTCTCCATGATAATGATCTGTAATGAAAACTTTACTCGCTATTAATACATTATTCCCGATTATTACCTTGTTAATGCACCCTAAATGACAATCATATATAATATTTACATTATCGCCTATTGTAAGTTCAGGTTTGTTAATCAATACGGCATTTTCTGTATTAAAAACTTCAATTCTGGTATTAGGGTACGAGCTAAAGCTTTTGCCTATACTAATATACTCCGATCCAATTATCCTAAGCGGGTATTCGGCATAAAATCCTGAGCCACATTTTTTAAAACTTGGCTTTAAAAATCCAGAATAAAAGTAATTTCTGAAGGTTCGTATTTTATTGCTAAAATTTATTCTTATTATAAACCCCAAAGCATATCCTATCCAGAAGAACAGTTTAGATATCGCTTTTCCCATGTTTTAATTTATTTTATCTTTTATTAAAATTGCCATTTTAATTGCCCTTATATAAAAACCACTTTTAGCCTACTCCGAATTCAATTAATGCTTATTAAATCCTGACGCTGTTTACGCATTTTTTCTTTTTAAATTTAACATGAGCGTTTTAACCTCATTCAATACACTTTTCGGGCTAAACAACTGAGCATCAAATAGTTCTACATCATGCCTTTTAAGACAGTAATAAGAAACAAAACATATTATAACTTCGGTTATGACCCAAGATAAGGCAGAGCCGATATACCCATAAGTTCTAATAACGAATAAGTTAAATATGACACTAAAAATGCCGCTTCCCAGTACTATACGAAACAAAAGCTTATCCATTTTTAAACTAACCATCGTTTGCAAACACAATATTGTATTAATGTAAGAGAGTATAGGGACCAAAGTTAAAATGCGAAAAATAACAATAGATTTATCAAACTGATGGCCATAGAAACCTGTAATAAGGATCCGGGATAAAAGAAACAGGGTAAATGAAACTATTGAGGTAAAGTAGATAATTACCGGAAGTATTCTTCTAGTGATTTCTATACCCCTCTCTTTACTTTTTGAAAATGATTCTGCAATAAAAGGAAATAAAGCTTGAGATAACGGGAGAGAAATGATCATTAAGAATATTAATATAAACTTCCAGGCAGCCGTGAAATAGCCAACATGTTCTTTAGATTCATATAATCCGAGTATTACCACGTTGGTATCGGTATATAAATTTGTTGCAATCATAGTAAAAAATATCATTCTATCACTTACTAAGAGATCTAAAACAGATCGCATAGTGACTTTGATAAATGATATTTTAAATTTCTTTATAGCATAAATTAAGGAAATTACAGCCACCAAAATTTGGATCAAACTTAAAATTAATGGTTGCCAAACAAAATAGGCTTTTTGAGTTACTATCAATAAAATCAATATTGTATAAAGCAACTTTGATACAAAGTTAAATATGGCCACATTTGTTAGCTTCTGCATACCCTGATAAAACCAATTTGGAGATAATACCCATGAAATTGATATTAAATAAGTATAAACTGCAACCTGAATTTCACTGTTTGATTTTGCAATAAATATAATACTGCCGGCAAACAACACTAACGAAACAATAAATAAAAGAAATTTGGCTATCAAAATTTTCGTAAAATGCTCATTTCTTTTCTGAATATTGTCCTTTTCAACGGCAATAAATCGAGTACCTGAATATTCAAAACCATAATTAATTAGTAAAACAAAATAAGCAACAAAAGAACTATAGTAATTTATTATGCCATAATTAGCCGGTCCTATAATTCGTACTATAATAGGAACAGATATAAGAGGTAATAAATAGTTTGCTATTTGTACAACACCAAGAGATAGAATATTCTTAATCAAATTTCTTTTGTTACTCATCACTTATTATATTTTCGCTGAATTTGATTGTCGAAATTTTAAAAGACATGTTTTGTTAACCTTTAGCGTAAAATTACTCAGCTTTAAATAATTCCTTAAACACGAGTATGACTATTGTTAAAAAGGTTCCGGCGAAAAAACCCGCCGCTATTGCCAGCACTTTACTTATTTTATCAACAGGCAATGGCAATACCGGTCTATCAATAACCTGGATCAGGGGCATTTCTTGTCTTAGTGAAATTTTTGATATTTCTAAATTCTTTACAATTTCGCTATAGATGGCAGTACCCGCCTGCACATCAATCTGCCTCCTTTGTGAGGGCACTCTTAATGATATTAAGGCAGGGTTTGGATTGGGTGCAGCATCCATTGCCGATGCAACGCTACCAATAGATAAATTCAGAACATTCTTAACGCTATCGGCCTGTCGTTGTAAAATTAAAACATCCTGATATGCCTTCTTAGTTTTAGTTTGAACATAAAAGTTATTTACGTTTTCTACTAGTTTATTGGTAAATTCCTTTGCAAATAGTTCGTCTCTATCAATAACTTCTACCTTAATAATACTTAGTTTCTTGTCTGGTTTAGCAACAAATAAAAGTTTCTTATTAAATAAATCGGCTAAACCGGTTACTATACTATCCTGTTTTCTGTTAAACGTTTCGGGCTTACCTTGAAATGAGATGCTATTTATCAAGTCCTTCTCTTTCCACCGTTTACGCAGATTATTAAAGCCTATATATCTTTCTATTAAAGTTTGTCTTTTACCATTGATGATCACTTCACTTAATAGGGCTTTCTCAATCATAGTGCGTGATTTATAAAGCTCTATGATATTATCACCCTGAAATATGCCACCTCCGCCACCGCTACCGCCAATGTTTATACCGGCCAAACTGGCCAAACCGGCGTACTGACCAAGTCCACCACCTTTACCAGATTCTTCCAAAACAAAAGTACAAACAGCATCGTACGTTGGCTTTTTTAAAATAGCATATCCCAATCCTAATAATGCCCCTATTACAGCAACAATTAAAATGTTTATCCATTTACTTTTAACATATGTAAATATTGATTTTACTTTAGCTGCTATATCATTAACAGATATTTCATCTGAATTATTACCAGATCCTTCCTGATCTTCCTTACTCATAATTTTAGTTTAAAGCAATTTAAGTACATTACTTGCTATTTATTCAAACTTAAAACTCCTAAAATGATTGCCCCTAAGGAGGCTAACCCGGTAGTAAATCCTAAAATAGTTTGGGCAGTGTTCCCCTTACTTTCTGATTTTTTAGGTACATAAATTTCACTACCTGGTTTAACAGATGGGTGATTGTTAAAGAACAAAACTTTGCGAGTACCTTTTACCGTTCCGTTAGCATAAACAATATAGGCCCCCCGCCGCAAAGCATCGGGTCCATATCCTCCGGCGTTAGACACAAAATCATTAAATGATTTTGATTTGCTGTAAACAACCGCGCTTGGATATAGTACCTGGCCATTAACCCTAACAATCTGTTGCTGCTTGGGTACACGCAGTACATCACCATCTTCTAATAAAAGGTCGATACTTGAGCCTGGCTTATCCATGATCTTTTTCAGGTCGATACCCACAAAATTATTACGCATAGTGGTGTCTTCCTTTTGAGTCTGAGTTGAATCCTTAAAGCTTCTTTTCAAACGCAATAAGCGGTCGTTCCTTTCACGGGCAATTTCAGCTGTATCTGCTTTACGTCTATCTATACCCAAAATAGCCATGTTATCCCTTTTTAATGATCCCCCCTCAATATCAGCCGATGCAGTGAGCCCTCCGGCTCTTGCTACCAGGTCAGATATTTTTTCGTTTTTGCTTTTAATGGTATACGAACCAGGATACGTTACTTCTCCTTCTATTTTAACCGTTTTTTGTTTTTCAAAGCCAGGCAATGTATAAACCGATACTATATCAAAAGGCTGTAATACAAAGTTGGCTTCTGATGGCTTCAGCTGTCCGTCTACATTTACACTAAAAACCTGGGCTACTGAACTGTTTTTTGAATTTGGATCGGCATCATTTATTCTTCGGGCCACTTCAATACGTTTGGTACTGGCCCCCTCTGCAAATCCCCCTGCTTTAAATATTAAGTCTTCAACTTTCATATTTTCAGAAAAAGCGAATTTGCCTGGTTTCCGTACACTACCGTTGATTACGATCTGATACTTATCTCGTAGATCAAATATGGATGATATGTTGACAATGTCTTCCCGCTGTAAAGAAATATTTACAGCCTTATTAATAACATCACGAACATTAAATCCAATGATCTCGGTGCTATTATCACTTTTTAGCCGTGTAATGGTTCCACGCTCCATAAAGGCATCTTCTTTTAAACCGGCTGCATTTGCAATTAACTGGTTTAACGTTAAACCAGTTTGTAGCTCATAATCACCTGGTTTAAAAACAGCACCTTTGATTACTACCCTGTTTTCAAACCTGTTAATAATTGATTCTATTATATATTTATCACCTCGTAACGGAATATAATTTTTATAATCAGCCTCCACAACATCAGTTATTTTTCGCTGCTGATCACTTATTTGTGACACCTTTATGCGGGCAGTATAAGCACTGTCGGTAAACCCACCAGCATAGTTTAAAATATTGTCCAGGCTTTCTCCGGGCAAAACCTCAAATAATGCAGGAATTTTTATCTGCCCAACTAATTGCACTCTTGTCCTATAGGTAGGTATACGTACTATATCCTGGTCTTGTAATGAAATATTATCCTTCTGACTACCTTTCACTATAAAATCATACACATCCAAATGCCTGATGATCCTGTTATTTCTGATAACCTCAATTTGACGTAAGCTACCATTATCCATCGGGCCTCCTGAAGCATACAAAGCATTAAAAACAGTAGCAAGTGATGGTAATGTGTAAGTGCCCGGTCTTTGGACTTGTCCCACTATGATCACTTTAATACTTCTGATATTACCCAGCGTTATTTGCACGCTGGTGCCGCGGCCAATAGCATAGTTACTTGCAGAAAGCCTGCTTTTGATCTGTGCTGTAGCCTGCTCTATGGTTTTACCGCCAACGTTTATTACGCCAACGTTCGGGATATTGATATTTCCTTCCGGCGATACTTCCAGTTTCCAGTTAACCGATGAGTTTCCGTAAACATTAATATCTAACTGGTCATCAGGACCTATAATATAATTTACAGGGGTAGCCAACTTCAGATTAGGTTCAAAAGAGCTGTTTTTATTTTTAAACAGATCGGCTCCAAAAATTTTTGGCCTTAAGTTCTCAAACATGTCTTTTTTATTAACATATGCTGTATCGAGACTATCGGGCTTGTAGTTAAGTTTACGTCCTGTTATTATCCTGCCATTCGCATCTTCTGTAGTATCAGCCTGCACCTTTTTCCCAGTAGCCTTGCTCCGTATATCCTGGATCCTTGTCTGTAGTTTTTGAATCTGCGCGCTTGACATTCCTCTTGACTGCGCCTGCCTAACCAATTCTGCATCGCTTAACCCGCTATTCTGTGCCTGTTGTAATAACTGGATAATTTGCTGATCAGATAAGTCATCTACGTTGATAGATGATAGATTTTGAATATTACTTTGAGCCGAAACATGGTTAATTGCCCCGCAACAAAACACCGCCACAAATAAGAATATAAGAAAGTTGGTTTTTATCATATGTAAAAAAATATCCGTGCTTAAAACCTTTCAACCAGTTGATTTGGATTTTTGCAAAGGTAAATCAATTTATTGTCGAAGACCGTTGTAAAATTTTATATTATTTAATGATCTTATAATTTAATAATTAAGTATGTAAGCCATATCCCACACAAAACTAAAAAGGATAAGCAGTATATTCATTTTTTAAGCTTTACCAGGAATTTGTTGCCTGATCTTTTCAATGATAGAGGTTGATGAGTAACCTTTCACAAAATCGATGGTTTTTACTTCGCCACCATTGGCTATTACCTCTTTACCCCCTATAATATTCTCTATAGAATAATCTGCACCTTTAACCAAAATATCGGGTAATAAAGTGCTGATGAGATTAAGTGGAGTATCTTCCTCAAAAACTACAATAGCATCAACAAAAAACAGGGCGGCCAATATTGCGGCCCGGCTATTTTGATCATTAACCGGCCGGCTTTCACCTTTGATACGTCTTACGGAGCTATCCGCATTCAAACCAATGATTAGTTTTTCTCCCAGTTCGGCAGCTTTGGCCAGATAGGTGATGTGACCAATATGCAGCAGATCAAATACGCCATTGGTAAAAACAACCTTTTGACCCGTACTTTGCCAGCTTAACACCTGGGTTTTAAGCAAAGAGATATTGGTTATTTTGTTTACTAATGTTTTTTCGAGGTTGATTCTCATGTATTTATTTCTTGTTGCACGTGTGCGATTGATTTTGTGGTATAATATTTATTCAAACAAGTCATCAACTGATTGACAAAGAATGTGCCCTATCAATATGTGCATTTCTTGTATACGGGCGGTTACATTTGATGGTATTACGATATTCAGCTCACATATACCGTTCATTTTACCTCCGTCGCGACCTGATAATCCCAGGGTTTTGCAGTTAAATTTTGTGGCTGTTTCAAAAGCGTTTAGAATACCCCGGCTATTGCCGCTGGTTGAAATACCTATAAAAAGATCACCAGCCTGGGCGAAAGCCTCAACCTGGCGTGAAAATACATGATCATAGCCGTAATCATTAGCTATTGCCGTAAGTGCCGATGTATCAACCGTTAAGGCAATGCCGGGCAAGGCTCTTCGTTCTTTTACAAACCGGCCGCTTAACTCAGCTGCAATGTGCTGGGCGTCAGCAGCACTACCGCCGTTACCTGCCAGTAAAACCTTGTTTCCGCTTTTTATAGTTTCTGATATTAATTGGCAGGCTTGTTCAATATCACCCGTAAGCGTATCTATTACCTTTTGCGTAGTATTCTGATGATCCTTTAATGCTTCTAAAATCATTATGGTTTATATTAGTTGCAATATGTTGTACTTTATACAACTTCTTGTCTTTTCTTTTAGTATTTATTGGGAGGTTTAAAGCTTAGGTTTCCCTTTTCATATCAAGAATAATCTCATCAATGGTTGTGGTGGCACTACCTACCTGACGTATCACTATAGCAGCAGCATGGTTGGCCAATTCCCCTGCCTCTTCAATAGTTAGTCCTGCTGCAATAAAGTAAGCCAAAGTAGCCAACACAGTATCGCCGGCACCGGTTACATCAAATACTTCCGTGGCTTTTACCGGCAACAACTTATATCCAGAGCCACTCAATATCAACATACCCTCCTCTGAGAGTGTTACTACCAGATAAGCCGCTCCGGTTTGTTTTAAAATAATTTTTGCCGCATGTTGCAGACTTTCCAATGTATCAACTTTTTCAAGTTGAGCAGCCTCAGCCAATTCTTTACGATTAGGTTTAATGAGATACGCTCCTTTATATTTCTCGTAGTTTAAGCCTTTGGGGTCAATGATCACCCTTTTACCTAAACGCGTAGCCTCCAGAATTAGTTTTTGAGTAAAGGATGGGGAAAACAAACCTTTATTATAATCTGACAAAACCACAATATCAGCTTTCTTTAAATAATTAACCAGTTCATTAAGCAGCTTTTCTGCAATAACCTCTGATATCGTATCGGTAATTTCACGGTCTATCCTAACCAATTGGTGGCTGCCGGCAAGCACCCGGGTTTTAACCGTAGTGGGTCGCAACTCATCTTTAATTATAGTATGCGTTTGCACCCCTTCATTGCTGAGTATTTCTATCAATTGAGCACCTGCATTGTCGTTACCTATTACACCGGCAACGGCTACCTGCGCCCCTAATGCTACCAGATTTTGCACTACGTTACCAGCACCACCCAGGGTAACCGATTCATTTTTCACATTTACAATAGGCACGGGAGCCTCTGGTGATAACCGGGATGCGCTGCCAGTAATATAATGATCAATCATCAGGTCGCCGATAACGAGTATATTGGGTTTACGGGCAGATGATTGTATAGAATGTATCTTATTTATCATTTACTTAAAAGTCACAGATTATTAACAATTAATAACCATTTATTATCAGTTTGTTTTAATAATGTGGTATTATTAAAAGTTGGGAAAAATTTCGCAAAGATAATTTTTTAAGGTTATTTTTTTGAGATAATAATATTTTCGGCAGTCTTTCATATTAAATTTCCAAAATACGTTAGTTACACTACGTACCGCAAACACAAAACATAACATTTCCTTCTTAATAAATTTACCTTATCAATTATTCAAAGTAATAAGTAAGATTGAGTCTTGCGTGTAAATTAAGGCTATTACCATGATTATACTGATAGTTTAAAGAGTAAACAGGGGTTACCTCGGCCGAAATCAAGCATTTCTTCAATTTTATATTAGTATAAAAGGTACTGTTTATATCTACCCAGTGCGAATTAAAATTCCCTGTACCACTAAAAGCACTATAATACAGATCATTATTATGAAGTTGTCTTTCTAATGTTAAACCAAAAGAATTCATCCCTTTTAAGCAACTGATATCAAACATAAAGCTGTTACCACCTGGTCCAATACCGGCACCGATATATCTTCCATCATTGGTATACCCATCCCGCGGACTCGTACTGTGTGTATACCAGGTGGGTTCATCTCTTAAAAGAAAAGTAGACGATTTTTGTAATTGAGTTAATTCGGCTTTTACTTGTATATAACTATCCTTTGAAAGTTCAAATAACTTACGCCCGCCTAAAGTAATTGCGGCAGAATGACCAGGTTCCTGCAAAAAATCATTAAAACTACCAGTTCTGTCATTTCTTGCCCATTCAAAATAAAGTTCGGCGTTATAAAGAGGCAATAATTGGCGTACATTAAGCGCAAAAGCAAAATCCTGCCCATCTCCACTCTTACCATTTGAAACATCGTTAGCTTTGATCGATGAACCGGTAATTACCGGAAATAGCTTTCGAAAGATATTCCTGCTATGATATAATGAGTCTTTGTCCAGATAATCATATCCCGTGATTCCCAAATACAAGCCTTTTAACCATTTAGGTTGCCAGTTAACCGTATAGGCCGATATATAGCGGGTAACTTCCGGCTTGGGAATAAATACCCCTTTGCCATTTCTTATCCTGTTGGTATCAATTGGAAGATAGCCGGACTGTTTTAAATTCCCTCCTATTATCTGCCATTCAAATGAACCAATTATCGTTTTAATAGGCTTAACTGAATTAAATGTCCAATGCAAAAAACCAGGTGCCGAGTTGCTCATCATAATGGAGTTTTGTACACCCGGTCCCCACCATATATTTTCTGTTGAAACCCCTGCTTCTATGTTTTTAAAATTGACCGTTATTTTTGATTGTCCCGGATATAAATGTTGTAATGATTTATTACCAAACCTTTCCGGAGCATCCACACCGTTTATGGTAGTATAATAAGCATTTAAAAGTTGCATATTAGTACTATTGGCCTGGATATCGGCAAATGTGTTAAAGTTTTTATTTTGGGCATATACAAACTCTGGTTTTATCTGCACCCTAAATATGCCCGCTTTTAGTAAAAACCCTCCGCTAACCCTGGTCTGGTAACCCGCAGCAGGATACAATGATGAATTATTATATCCATAAGGTCTTTTAACATTATAATCATTTAACCAGTTAAAAGGTAATATCTGGATACCGGAAGGTTTCCCCATAAACTGAAAATTAGCGTATGTTTTACTGGCTACAAATTGTTTAAAAGATGAGTCGGTATCATGCCATTCGTCGTTTACCGGCCTTACCATAAAAGATGAGGTATTATCACTTTTACCTAATAGCTGATTTCGCCTGGCAATATCTTCGGCATAGCTCCCTATTGGTATAGTTTGTGAAAAGGTTTTTGCGCCTAAAAATATCAAGGCAACGGCTAATAAAATTTTCTTCATAATTATTGATAAGGACGTAGTTAATCATCTAAACATAACAAAGCAGTCTATTTTTTTCCCCTTGATAAAAACCATCTCTCGTAATGCCCTATTAGCCTGGATGCCGTGATAAAGTTTAAAGTATTTGCCGATAAAACGACACTTTTTGAACAAAATTACATTAAACTGTTACAAAAAATAAAAACACACAAACATTAACACCTCATAATTAATAAATTAACAGCAAAGCATTAAATTATTGAATAGGTTTATTTCATCGGGATTTAAAACAGAGAAAATCCAAATCAAATCTGATTCTTTACAATAAATTAACATTTATTTTTATTGATATTATTTTTTATCGCAGGCAACCAAAGGCCATTTTCACAACGTATTGGAGTTATAAAAGATTATTATTAACCATTTTTAACCAGTACAATGAATTTACGCAAAAATCTACCCCTCGCAATTGCCGGCATTGCCGTTATGTTTGCCAGCTGGTCGTGCTCAAAAAACAACAACAGTACAAACACCCCTACCCCAGCTAATGCGGTTAAGTTATCAGCAAATGCAAAATTTGGTAATATCCTTACCGACTCCAAGGGGAAAACACTTTACTTTTTTGCCATTGACGCCAACGGCAGTTCAGGCTGCAACGGCGGATGCTCTGTAGTTTGGCCTACTTTTTACCAGGCAGATCTTACTTTAGATAAGGGCCTGGACAGCAAAGATTTTGGTACCATAACCCGAACCGATGGATCAAAACAAACCACCTACAAAGGCTGGCCGCTCTATTATTATCAGAGTGATGCCAATGCCGGTGATATCAATGGCGATAAAGTAGGAAACACCTGGTTTGTTGCTAAACCCGATTATACCGTTATGGTAAGCAACACTCAGCTAATTGGTAACGACGGCGTTAAATACACCAGCGATCTTAAACCCGGTGACGGTGTAACTCAATACATTGTTGATGATCGTGGTCAAACTTTATACTCATTCAGCCATGATAAGTTTAAAATCAACAATTTTACTAACTCTACTTTCAGCAATAACAAAGTGTGGCCTATTGATACCATTAAAACGGTTTTGAATGTGCCTTCTGTTTTGGATAAAACCCAGTTTCAAACCATAACTGTTTTCGGAAAAACACAATTGGTTTATAAAGGCTGGCCATTATATTACTTTGGTGCTGACAATAACCAGCGCGGTAATAATAAAGGTGTATCAGTACCAACTCCGGGTATATGGCCTTATGTTAATGCTACTTCAGTTGTTGCGCCTAATTAATTTAATTTTTTCAATAAAAAAGCGGGTAAGAATATTCTTACCCGCTTTTTTATTGATTATAAACACGTACCCGCTTACACATCTATCTCATACATAAAATTATCGGACTTGGAGTATCCGGTATACTTGGCCAATGGAACATCTAAAACAGGTTGTTTAATTACAGTGATCAAACGTTTATTTGAGAAGGATTATCCAAACAAGAATATCAATTGGTTGGTTTTATGATCCCTGCTTTGTAAAGACTCGGTGTGGTGCCCACCATTTTACGAAAAACGCGACTGAAATAATGCTGGTTATTAAACCCTGCTTTAAAACAGGCATCGGCAATGCTGCAATAAGGGTTTTGCATAAACTGCTTGGCCAGTTGTATTCTTTCTTTAATAATATAATCAACCGGCGAAACGCCCAACTCATGTTTAAAGGTCCTAAAAAAACTGGCTTTGCTCATATAGGCCATCTGGCTCAGGGCATCGATGTTTAACTTTTCGGTCAGGTGCGCTTTGATGTATTGTAAAATATAAGCAAAACGGTTACCTGCTGACATTTGGTTAAGATTGTCTTTTATATCGTGCAGATTTTGCATTTGCATAATACGGATCAGTAATTCTTTGAGCGTTAAATTGGCCAGCACATCTTTAGCTAAATTATCACCGGTACTAATACTGATAAATTTATTGATCAGCTGGGCCAGTTCATAATTATTAAAAAAGTGAAATTGCTGGTAATTAAGTTGCCAAAGATCATTATTAGCCCGCGGGTAATTTTCATTTAAAAAATCGAGTGTATTACGTATTTCCTGTTGATTGATGGCGAGGGCAGTACATTGCGAAGGGTTTATTTCTGATGCCTCCGGAAAATCAATGGTCATGGTTACGTTTGGAGGTACAATAACAGTTTCGCCGGGTAAATAATCAAAACCGGGTTTATCAAACAAATGCATCACTTTTTTACCCCGCAGCATGCTGGTAATTACCAGGTCGCTAAAGGTTAGGGGCACCAGTTCACTGCGCTCATAGGTTTCGTATATATTAAGTTCACAGTGATTTAAGGTATAAGCTTTACGGTTTTCCACCAATGTTCTGAGCTCTTTTTTACCGGTAAGGTTAAAAGGCAATACCAGGTTTCTCTCATTCATAACAGGCTTATTTTAAAACAAGTTAGGGATAGTTTATGACAGTTGACAATCATTTTATAAAATGGAACGATAGTGCACCTAATTGATAGTATAGTGCAAAAGCTTTATGACACAAGCGGCTAACTTAGTACTACCAATTAAACTGAAAATAACTATGAGTATTGCACGAAGACCATCCTTTAAGGATAAGTACGACAATTTTATTGGAGGCAAATTTGTGCCACCGGTTAAAGGAGAATATTTTGATAATATATCACCTATTGATGGTAAGCCTTTTACCAAGGCAGCCCGCTCAACCAAAGAGGATATTGATGCCGCCGTTGATGCTGCTACCGAAGCCTTTAAAACATGGAGCAAAACATCGGCCACCACCCGGAGTAACCTGTTGTTAAAAATAGCGCAGGTGGTGGAAGATAACCTCTCCTACCTGGCAACCGTAGAAACCATTGATAACGGCAAAGCTATTCGCGAGACCATGGCTGCCGATCTCCCTTTAGTGGTTGATCATTTCAGGTATTTTGCTGGTGCCATACGTGCCGAAGAAAGCAGCATATCTGAACACGACGAATTTACAGTAAGCATTAACCTGCAGGAGCCGCTTGGGGTGGTAGGCCAGATCATACCCTGGAACTTCCCTTTATTGATGGCTACCTGGAAAATTGCCCCTGCCCTGGCTGCCGGATGTTGTACCGTAGTAAAACCGGCCGAGCAAACACCAACCAGTATCATGATTTTGATGGAACTGATTGGTGATATACTGCCTCCCGGAGTATTGAACGTAGTGACAGGTTTCGGTCCTGAGGCTGGTAAACCGCTGGCCACCTCATCCAAAATAAGTAAGGTTGCCTTTACGGGCGAAACCACTACTGGTCGCCTGATCATGCAATATGCTTCAGAAAACCTGATCCCGGTAACCATGGAACTCGGAGGTAAATCGCCCAATATATTCTTTGAATCTGTTGGTAACGCCGATGATGAGTTTTTTGACAAGGCTGTGGAAGGAGCCGTTCTGTTTGCACTTAACCAGGGCGAGGTTTGTACCTGCCCGTCGCGAATGTTGGTGCATGAAAAAATTTACGACAAGTTTATGGAGCGTGTTCTGGCCCGTACCAATGCTATCAAAATGGGAGATCCGCTTGATTCGGATACCATGATGGGCGCCCAGGCTTCTAATGATCAATACGAAAAAATACTAAGCTACCTGGACATTGGTAAAAAAGAGGGTGCAGAAGTTCTTGCAGGCGGCGATGCACAAAAGCTTAGCGGCGATCTGGGTGGTGGGTATTATATAAAGCCTACCATATTTAAAGGGCATAACAAGATGCGCATCTTTCAGGAAGAGATCTTTGGCCCGGTAGTTTCCGTGACCACCTTTAAAACCACCGAAGAAGCTATTGCAATTGCTAATGATACACTATACGGTTTAGGTGCCGGTGTGTGGACCCGCGACGCGCATGAGATCTACCAGGTACCGCGTGCCATACAGGCCGGGCGCGTTTGGGTAAATTGCTATCATGCGTATCCCGCTCATGCACCATTTGGCGGTTACAAAAAATCGGGCTTTGGCAGGGAAAATCATAAAATGATGCTGAATTACTATCGCCAAACAAAAAATATGCTGATCTCTTATAATAAAAACAAACTGGGCTTCTTTTAGTCTGTAATAAAAGGAGCTGCAAAAACCTGTTTTTGCAGCTCCTTTTTTAATTGATAATCATGACCAAAAGAGTTTCTATTACACCCGCGGCCGAAAAAGTGATAGACGACTTACGCGGCAGATTTGGCGAACTCATGTTTCACCAAAGTGGCGGATGCTGTGACGGCTCATCGCCTATGTGTTTTGAAAAGGGTGAATTTAAAATAGGCAGCAGCGATGTTAAAATAGGCGAGGTTTATGGCTGTGAATTTTTCATGAGCATTGACCAGTTTGAGTACTGGAAGCATACACACCTAACCCTTGATGTTACTCCTGGCCGTGGCTCCAGCTTTTCATTAGAAATACCCATGGGAATCCGCTTTATAATCCGGTCGAGATTATTTACTGATGATGAGTTAAATGATCTGGAGCCTGTTGAATATTTTGAATCCTAACCTATTCCGAATTTAACCTAATCTGCAAATTTGTTCTTAATTTTAGATCGCGTGTTACTCCAATGTACCATGTGTCCTTCCTGCTCCATGAAAGAAACAGAACAAAAGCTTGTTTTTAATACTTTGTTGAAACAGTATATCTACTTTGGACTGTCAACCGAGGGTATTGATGATAAAACGGATTTCACCATTCATAATATCAGGGATATCCACCTGGAGCTGCCTTTTAAATCGCCGGTGTACCGGCCTAACTTTTTCTCATTTGTTTTTGTGAAGGATGGACGCGGGATATACACAACCGACGATCTGCATTTTGAAACCGTACCGGGTACCATTTACTTCACCAACCCAGGTCATTATAAATCACACGAGTGGTTTGAACTTAATGAGGTTTACCTGATCACCTTAAGCGAATCTTTTTTAAAAGAGAATGTTCACCCGGATATTTTTGAAGAATTCCCTTTCCTGCTTGCCGAAACGGTACAGCCGAGAGTACTGGATCAGGCTACATTTGCCGAATTTGAAAGCTTATATCTGCAAATAAACAAAGAGTACCTATCCAACAGCCCTTATCGGGCCCGTATGATCGGCAACCTGTTTGTGGTGCTGCTATTAAAGATCAAAGAGTATTTCTGGAAAGATTATAATCCCATATATGAAGGTAACCGCAGTTCACAAATTGTTAAAAATTTTAAGCGGAAGCTGGAACAGCATTACCGGGATCTGAACAATGGAAAGGTTCACCAGGTTTTCAGGTTGCAGGATTATGCCGACGACCAAAACCTGCATCCCAACTATTTAAGCAACGTGATCAAGACTAAGACAGGCAAGCCCATTAGCACCTGGATAACCGAAAAAACAATTGCCGAAGCCAAATCGTTGTTACAAAATTCATCTACCTCTATTAAAGAGATAGCCTTTATGTTGGGCTTTTCCGAAGCCAATCATTTCAGTAATTACTTTAAAAAATACACCAACACCTCCCCTGTTTTATTCCGGAAACAACATACAGTAACCACATCTTAGATATTTGTATGTAATGCTTTAGTATCTGTACTTTTTGGGTTGCGTTAAACCTGACCTTTGATTTATCAAAACAAACAAAGGAAAATAATCATGAAAACGCTAACAGAAAAAGTAATCTTAGTAACCGGCGCCTCCAGAGGAATAGGCGCAGCAGTAGCCCAAAAATTAGCTTCAGAAGGAGCTAAAGTGATCATTAACTATGCAGGTGGTGTTGAAGCCGCCGAGCAAACCGTTAATGACATTAAACAACAAGGTGGCGATGCCATAGCCTTACAAGCCGACGTAAGCAAATCAGACGAAGTAAAAGCAATGTTTGATGCAGCCATTGCCCACTATGGCAAAATTTATGTACTGGTAAACAATGCAGGCATCATGATCACCAAATTATTCAAGGATACCACCGACGAAGATTTTACCCGCCAGTTTGATATCAACGTGCGTGGCACATTCAACACCCTGCGTGAAGCCGCTACTAAACTGGCAGACAACGGTAGTGTCATCAACTTTTCATCAACCACCACCCGTGTTATGATGCCTACCTATGGCACCTATGTAGCCTCTAAAGGAGCCGTTGAACAGTTAACCCGGATATTCGCTAAAGAGGTAGGCGCAAGAGGGATCAACGCAAACAGAGTATCCCCCGGCCCAACCAATACCGAACTATTCATTAAAGGCAAACCACAGGAAGTGATCGACCGCCTGGCCTCCCTTTCAGCCTTCAATCGCATCGGCAAACCAGAAGATATTGCCAAAATAGTAGCCTTCCTGGCCAGCGACGAAGCCAAATGGATCAGCGCACAAAACATCGGTGCAAACGGCGCGATGGCGTAAGCCCCCTAACCCCCTGAAGGGGGAATAAAAGAATCAAGAGGTAAGAATCAAGATAAAAGACAATCAGTGAAATCACAAAAAATTAAAACATAGAAATCATGAACACATTAAAAAATAAAGTGGCCTTAATTACAGGATCAGCACGCGGTTTAGGAAAAGCCATTGCAGAACGTTATGCAGCTTTGGGTGCAGATATCGTTATCAATTACTCCCGTGATAAAGCATCAGCCGATGAAGTATTGAGTAACATTAAAGCCATGGGTGTAAGGGTAATAGCCGTACAAGCCGATGTAAGCAAAGTAGCCGATCTGGAAAGGTTATTTACCGAAGCCAAAAAAGAATTTGGTAAAATAGATATCGTGGTAGCTAATGCAGGTATCGAACTGGTAGAAACCACGGTTGTTGATTTTACTGAAGAACAATTTGACCGTGTATTCTCCATCAACACCAAAGGCACTTACTTTACCATGCAGCAGGCTGCCAAACATGTAGAGAACAATGGCCGGATCATCTACATCGCATCGAGCACCACCTCTTTTCCAGTACCGGGAATGGCTGTATACGGCGGTAGTAAAACCACTCCACGGTATCTGGTTGACATCCTGTCAAAAGAAATTGGACACAAGGGTGTTACCGTGAACTCCATTATCCCCTTTGCGGTTGATCACTCTGGTATATTCGCCGAAGCCGATAGCTATCCCGAATTAAGGAAACAATTGCTGGACAGCTGTCCGATGGGCAGACTGGCCGAAGTTGAAGATGTAGCCAACGCGGCCGAATTCTTTGCCAGCGATCTTTCCTCATTCGTATCAGGTCAGCACTTGCTGGTAAACGGTGGCGCCACTAATTAATGAGTTACGCATGCACAAAAAGTGGGTTTACATGGTTTACATAATTCACGGCTCATGCAATCATAATAAATTAAAAATGAGATATTTATTATAAAAAAACGTATAAAAAGTGGGTTTACACGTAAACCCACTTTTTTAACTAAATAAACACTGTAACAGCAATGCTAAAACTTAATCATTACCTGGTTTATGCCTCCCTAATCTGTTTATCCTTATCAGCACGGGGGCAAACGCCAAACACACCGGTTAAAACTATAAAAAATATAAACGTGATGAATACCGACCAATTAACCAATCCTACCGTAAAAAAAGCCATTGAAGCCCTGCAGACTGGCGATAAAAAAGCATGGTTCGACTTATTTACCGCCGATGTCGAACTTTTTGACGATGGTCACAAAATGAACTTTAAAAGCTTTTTCGACAAGGCTTTAGGCCATGAGCGTTTTACCCATATTGATAAAGTGGAGAACAATGGTCTGGACCTATACGGCAGGTTTCACAGTGATCAATGGGGTAACTTCAAAACATATTTCAGGTTTATTATTAATCCTGAAGGAAAGATCAGCCGCCTGGATATCGGACAGGTCAGTTACTAAAAACTAAAAGCCTTTACTTTTATAAAGGCTTTTAGTTTTAACCCTATTATATTACTTATAAAGGGTTAACTTCTCTTACCTCAACATTGCCGCCAAAATCTAAAATAGGGCAACCTTTGGCCAATTCGGTAGCCTCTTCTAATGAATCGGCTTTAACCATTGTGTAGCCACCAATCAATTCTTTAATTTCGGTGTAAGGACCATCGGTAACAACGTTATTGCCTCTTACCACTTTACCAGTTCCGAACAGACGGTTCCCGCGATCGGCCAATTTGTTTTGGGCAGCTATGCCACCAACCCAATCCATCCATCTTTGGGTAACAGCCTGCATTTCTTCAGGTGAACCTTGTGGTGCGCCAACAAAATCGTTTCTGAATACAAAAAGGAAATCTTTCATTTTATTAAGTTTTTAAGTTTTAAAATCTAATGACGAACATCATTTTTAAAACTGGACAAATTGGTTAAAATATTTTTAGTGCGATGGAAAATCCTGGTGTGATCCCGAATTCCAAAACAAACTTATAATTTTACCAGATATCAGAGACCATAAAAATGGAGCAAATAATTATTAGAAAAGCGGAGTTAAAAGATCTGGACGTATTGTTTGAGTTTAAACAGGCTTTGGTTGAATCTGAACGCCCTTTTGACACCACTTTAAAACCCGGGCCGCTTTATTATTATAACATCCCCGAATTAATTGAAGCCACAGATGCCAGGGTGGTTGTGGCCGAAATTGATTCAAAACTCATTGGCTGTGGTTACGCGCGTATTGTTGATTCAAAACCTTATTTAAAACACCCGCAGCATGCCCACCTGGGTTTTATGTATGTGCTGCCTGAGCACCGGGGTAAAGGTGTAAATAAACTGATCATCAACGCGCTGAAACAATGGGCACAACAGCAAGGCATTACCGAAATACGGCTGGAGGTTTACGCTATTAATACCGCGGCGCTAAAGGCCTATGAAAAAGTAGGTTTTGCACCGCACATGTTAACCATGCGATTGGGTTTAGCAGATGAAAAAGGCTAAACTATTGCTCCTTCTTCAATTTTTCGCGATGATCAATTCCCCACTTGATCATTTCAAATATGATATGACCAAAAGTTTTACAATAACTGGTTGATTCGTATTCCACCAGAACCGGCGGGCCAGGGCTCACTGTCCGGGTGATCAATTTGTTCAATTCCATTTCCCGTAGTTCTCTCGAAAGCATCCTTGTAGTTATCCCTGGGATACTTCGTTCAATCTCTCTGAAACGTTTGTTGCCATTGCATATAGAGTTGATAATGGGCAATTTCCATTTGCCGCCAATTACATAAATGGTATCCTGCAATGCCTGGATCTCCCGTGCCTGGTTTCTTTGCCCATCAATGCCATAAATAACTTCATGCATGGCTTTGATTTCCGGTGTCATGTTGTCTATTGAATATTCTCCCATATTTTTACTGGTATACTCTGTGATACTGATTACAAAATTATACCATTTCAACAATACATTTGCATCATCAAATAAAAAAACACAGAAATGAACAATTTTCAGAACAAAATAGCTGTAATTACAGGTGGGAATAGCGGTATAGGCTATGCAGCTGCAAAGGAATTAAAGGAAAAAGGTGCTACCGTGATCATCACCGGGCGCCGGAAAGAAGCCGTAGAAAAGGCTGCTGCTGATCTGGGTGTAACAGGAATTGTTGCCGATCAGTCAGACATTAACGCAACGAATCAATTGGTGGCAAGTATTACTAAAAGTCATGGCCAGGTTGATATTCTATTTATCAATGCTGGTATCGCTACCATATCTCCTATTGAATATGCTACAGAACAACACTTTGATGATATTATGAATATCAATTTTAAAGGAGCCTACTTTACGCTCAGCAAGTTTATCCCTATTCTGCGGGATGGAGGTTCCGTTGTTTTCCTGTCGTCAATAGTTGCCAGTACAACCAGTGCAGCCTCATCCGTATATTCGGCCAGTAAAGCGGCATTAAACTCAGTAATGAAATCGGCAGCATTGGAGTTGGCCCCACGCAAAATCAGGGTGAACGCGGTAAGTCCAGGCCCTATTGCAACCGAGATCATGTACAAAGCCGGCTTAGACGATGCCACCCTGGGTACTATAAAAGACAGCCTCATCACTAAATCACCTTTGAAACGTATGGGTAACTCAGAAGAGGTTGCCAGCGTGGTAACTTACCTATGTGATGATGCGGCCGGTTTTATCACAGGTTCTGAATTTATTATCGATGGTGGGCTGCTATTAGTATAAAACGCATCTTTATGATTTAAAATAGGGTGGCCTGATAGGCTGCCCTTTTTTATCTGTAGCCGAAAATTAAATTTAAGTCGTAATTTTCGGCCATGCATATCAGGAATCTTACCCAAAAGTTCGACATCGCCTATGTTATCAAAAACGAGTGGCACCTGCCTGTGCATAAACATACCCATTATGAACTACAGTATATTATGCGTGGCAAAGGCCAGCACATGATCAACAACCGTAGTTACAATTACGAAAAGGGCGATCTGTTTGTACTGGCCCCGCAGGATACCCACTTTTTTGTTTTTGAGGAAAAGTGTGTGATCTGCATTATTAAGTTTCACGAAGGCTTTTTCCAGGATCTGTTGCTGGATGCCGATTTTAAACAGGTATTTACACGCTTATCATCACCTCACCGTAAAATGGATCTGCCGGGCAACAGGCAACAGATCATTCAGCTGATGGAGCTGATTATAGCCGAGCACCGGAAAGAAACCAATTACCAAAATATCATCATCAAAAATGCACTGGCGCTTGTACTATCCATTATGGCTAAAGAAACCGATCAAAATACGGTTAAGCCAAAGGATGATAAGATACAGGCCATACTCAATTATATCGACCAACATATAACCAGCAAGCAGTTATTATCGCTGCAAAACATTGCCGATACCTTTCATATCAGCAAAACTTATTTTAACCAATATTTCAGCAAAGCAACCGGCAGCTCCTATAAAAAATATATACAGGAATATGCCTTAAAACTGATTGCCCATCAACTGATCCATCGCGATAAAACCTTGTCGCAACTGGCAGATGAGTTTGGTTACACCGACGAAAGCCATTTAAGCAATGCCTTTAAAGCCCATTTTAAGCAAACACCTTCAACTTTTAAAAAGGCCCATCAGCAACATTAGTATACCTATTCCCTCATGGATCTGCCCGATATTGGCGAACGGCGTATCTTTCTGCACACGCCTACAGGTATTTTGCTGGAAGCAGTATTCAGGGATTAATCGGTATTTTCAGAGTTAAACAAATCCTCCATCAAAATTTTATATTATATTAAGCAGCCTTTATTATAAATCAAGATACCTATTATATACAAAACAGCTGTTAATATATCCCATGCAAATACACCAGCAAATGCTTCTGCTCAAAGAAAGAAAAAGAGGCTTTCATTTGATCACCGCTGAAGTTTTACATGCCCTGCCGCAACTGGGGCAAATAAAAACCGGCATACTACAGGTTTTTATTCAACACACTTCGGCCTCCCTAACTATCAATGAAAATGCCGACCCTACCGTTCGGCGTGATTTTGAAATGTATTTTAGTAAAACCGTACCTGAAAACGACCCCGACTATCATCATGATGATGAAGGCCCCGATGATATGCCCGCACATTTAAAGGCCGCTTTACTGGGCAGTTCGGTTATGATCCCCATCCGCAATGGCAGGCTGACATTGGGTATGTGGCAGGGCATTTATTTGTGTGAGCACCGAAATTATGGCGGCCAGCGCAACCTGGTGATCACAGCCTGGGGCGAATAACCCTTTAATTTTATAGTCAGCAACCGTTCACTTCATTCGCCAGGTATTTTTATTTAATATATGGTTAACTCTGCGTATTTTATTTCGTATACATTATATTTAGATTATAAATCTCAGCTCCACAAAAAGTTGATTAGTTAATGTAATACCCCACTTAATGCAAAAACGCGCTGTTTTTTTTATACCGTTATTATTTGCCGCTATCTGTAGTTATAGCCAGGTAAAGGATATTGCTAAAATTAAACAAGCGCTGCCCCACATTACTGATAGCGTTAAGTATGCCGATGCACTTAACCGTTTAGGAATATTAATGTATGAAAGTAACCTCGACAATACCTTTTATTACGCTAAGCGTGCGCGGGCCATCTCCGAACGGTTAAAATACAGGCAGGGCATTGCCGATGCTTTGAACACTCTTGGTATAGTTTATGACCTGAGAGGCAACCTTCAATTATCCCTGCGTTATTATAATGATGCTTATAATCATTACCAGAACATACATGATTCATCAAATGTGGTACAAACCCTGATGAACATTGGTCTTGTTTTTAGCGAGAACAACGAAGAAAAAAAATCCATCGAGATATTCAGAAAAGCTATAAACCTGGGTAACAAGCTCAAAAAGGATTCGATCATGTCGCTCGTGCTTTGTGATTATTTGCTTTTATATCCGGATCGTATTCCCAAAGATTCTATCACCATTTACTTAGCCAAAGCCCGGCAGGTAGCCACTAAATACAAAGACCACCGTTCGCTGCTGGTTACCGACCAGATACAGGCGCAACTATATTTAAAGAATAAGGAGCGCGAAAAAGGTATTAGCTTACTGGAAAAAACAGCCGTTGAAGGCATTGCCATGGACCTGAATTATCTGAGCCTCGACATTATCCAATCCCTTGGCGATCTGTATAACAATGTGGATACAGCCAAAGCTATTGCCAGTTACAAGCAAGGCCTCAACATTGCCGATGTTAAAGGCTACCACATGTATCAAAAGATATTTGGCAAGCGCTTATATGACATATACATAGCCCGCAACAACCTTCCTGAGGTTCAATACTACGGCAAGAAACTGCTCAAGCTGTATGACGACGAAGAGCAATTCAATAATACTTCGGGCTTTGATTATATTGATTATGCCTTAAAAGACCAACAACTGGAGGCTATAACCATCCGCAGTAAAAACCGCCAAATACTCGCCATTATCCTGGGCGTACTTTTTTTATTGACCGTGGTAACCGTGCTTTTCATCTATCGTTTATACCGCCTCAAAAAGAAACACACGGTAACCCTCGAAGCGCTCAACCGGTCGGTGTTGCTGCGTAATGAAAAACTCGAGATAGATCATGAGTTCAACAACCGCCTGGTATCTATCCTGGCGCATGATTTCAGGCAGCCGATAGGTACCCTGAAAACATTGGCCGCGGTTTTAAAAGATACCGATGCATTGACCCGCGAGGAGCTAATGGAACTGGTAGATACCATGGAACATTCCTCCAGCATCTCGCTCGAAATATTCGAGAACATTTTACAATGGATCAAACAGCAGCTTTCTGGTTTTAGCTATGAGCCCAAACCACTAAAGCTAAAAGAACTGATTGATGAGGCCCTGCAACCCTTTAGCCTCATCACTGAGGAATATCAGCTTAAATTCCTCAATAATGTTGATAGCGAGATTGTGATACATGCCGATAAAGAACTGGTACAATTTATCCACCGCAACTTTATACATAACGCCATCAAGTTTTCGCCCCGCTACTCCACTATCTCTATTTCAGGTTCAGCTCATTCGGGCGAAACCATGCTTTGTGTACTGGACGAAGGCAAAGGCATATCTTCCGAAAAAATGGAATCGATATTCAACTTCAAAGTGGCCATGCACTACAACAACGAAAAAGAGAAAGGTGCCGGCGTGGCCCTGATGATCTGCAAAGATTTTATTGAAAAAATGAGCGGCCGCATCTGGGTCGAAAATGGCAGTCAGAAAGGCGCCGCTTTTTGCTACTCCCTGCCCGGTTTAAAATAGCCTCACAAAACTTTTTAAAGCTTAAATTTTAACACTTTTCTGCCCGAAAATGGGGTAAAAACGATTGAAAATTGACCCAAAACCATCGATTTTAACACTTTTTAACAAATTTTAACACGATTTTAAGCAGTTTTAAAAACTTTAAAAAGTATTAATTGATTGATTGTCAAATAACTATATGTAAAAAGGCCGATTTTTGGTCTTGTTTTATCCTTAGCACAACGGCCCGGTTCTCCTGAATAAAAGGAGAACCGGGCCGTTGTGTATACAAATATACCGATTTTTTTAGTGGGATAAAAGCTCAAAATCTCCTTTAGGGAGATATGAAATGGGATTAACTACGATATTACACGCAGGATCCCACAGACTGAATCGAGCCATCCCTGTTATGGCAATTTTGGTCGGGTGCTACCACACACTGGCTACCTCCACCGGTTTGCACGCAATCCGCATCTGTGGCACATTGACTTTTGCATGGCAGAAATCCTCCACCCGCCACTTTTCTCATTTGTTCTCTTGATAAGGCTCCTCCAATACTCAAGGCATTCAATTGCATCTTTTTCATACAAGCTAAATATTTGGTTTATAAATTGGTTTATAATATCATATTAACGCCAACAAAATAATATATTATTTCCGTTCATAAATATGCATGTAAAATCCTTATTACTTATTGGCAGATAACATTTTATGGTGCTATATAAATGTGTAAATTTCGGCATCAATAAACCCTTCTGTTAACCTATAATCTGTACAGCAATGAAACCTTGTTTGCTTTTATTTTTCGCGATATTATTATCTGGTTTTGCACGGGCGCAGCAGTTGCCGGCCCGCTGGGACGAGCTGGTAGCATCAGACTTTCCGCAGGCGCTCGAAAAATCGGCCAAAACCTGTATCCTGCCTTTTGGCATCCTCGAGAAACACGGCCCACACTCGCCTCTCGGTACCGATCTGATACATGTTCGGGAATGGGCGGCCCACGCGGTTAAATCGGAATATGCCGTGGTATTTCCTGATTATTTTTACGGACAGATCAACGAGGCCAGGCACCAGCCCGGCACTTTCGCCCTACCCAGTAAAGTAATATGGGACCTGCTCGAGGCCACCTGCGATGAGATAGCCCGCAACGGCTTTGAAAAAATAGTGATCCTGAATGGTCATGGCGGTAACCCGGAGTTTATCCAGTTTTTCATGCAATCGCTGCTGAATAAAAGGCACAATTACGCGGTATATTTTTATACCCCCGGCAACGACGAAGAGTTTAATAAGCAGTATGCTAAAATGCACAAATCGGACCCGCGCAATGATATGCATGCCGGCGAAAATGAAACCTCTACCCTGTTATACTACCGGCCCGATCTGATGCGGATGGACCGTGCCGCGTCGGAATCGGGGGCTAACCAGCACCGCTTAAGTTTGCAAAATGTGTATACCCCTATCTGGTGGTATGCCGGTTTCCCGAATCATTACGCGGGTGAAGGCGCAAAGGCCACTCCGGAGTTTGGCAAGTTTATAGCCGAGCATGAGATAGCCACTTTTATAAAAGCCCTGAAAGTGATCAAGGCCGATACAGCTACCCTAAAATTACAAAACGAGTTTTTTGACCGGGTTGATAAGCTGAATAAGTAAGTTTGGGGTCGGGAGTCTTGAGTCCGGGTTTGCCTCAGGTCCTCTCCGAGAGACCCTGAGGCGACTGAAATAACATTACTCTTGCGCTCATAGCACTATTTTAAATATCATGTCATTGCGAGGAGGTACGACGAAGCAATCTCATCGTATTTATAAACAAGCGAGGAGATTGCCACGCTATCGCTCGCAATGACATGTTTTATATTTGTCAGACTCTTACAGACTCAAGACTTACTTAAATATCACCTTAGTAGCGCCGTAGCCAAACTTTTCTTTACGGGCATCCATAAAGGTTTGTACTTTGAGGTGTTTGCCTAAAGCTTTATGCAGTTCGTTACGTAATACACCATTTCCGGCTCCGTGGATAAACACCATATCAGGTAATTGATGTACAATGGCCGCGTCGAGGGTTTTATGAAAGTGTGCCAGTTGTATATTCAGCATTTCGCTGTTTTGTAAAAACTGGTAATCATCGCGCAGCTTTTCAATATGCAGATCGACCTCATTGGATGGTTTATCCAATACTACTTTTTCTTCCGGCGATTTAAAAAAGCTTTCTTTCAGCTTTTGCGCGTCGATCACCATTTCCGGTTCATCCAGGCGAATAAGCCAACCGGCATCTTTTAACAATGGGATCTGCTTTTTGGTGGTCGAAAAATCTTTAGCCTTAAACTTTTCGTGCAATACCAATGGCACGGGTGGTTCTATATTTTGTTTGGTGTTGTAAATCACATTAAAAATAAAGGTGGGCCATAGCTGCAGATCGGCCAGTTGGGCCGAGTAGATCTTCACAGCCGACCCCGGTGCTATCGCTTCGGCAAATTCGCCTTTAAACACCTGTTGCTTTTCGGTAGTAAGCGTTGCCAGTAACTGGAACGAGGTGGTATTCACCAAATGGAAATGCACTACCGAATTGGCTTTGGCATCGGCCACGACACCCAGGTAAATCCCTTTTTTTTCAAATTCACCGGCAGGTACCGGCGCTTCGTTATCAACAGCAGCTTTTTTTGCACCAGCTGGTTCATAGCCATGTACCGAGGTTACTTTGCTGGCCAGCACGGGGATCTCAAACTCATCCTCACCGGTAACCCCTATCATCTGATCGTCAATTATACGGGTTACAAAACCCTCCATCTTTTCGTCAACAAAGCGTACAAAGTCGCCCAATTTATATTTCATAGCAGTATATGTCTGGCTGCAAAGTTACTTTATATCTGCAAACGGGTACACAAATAAAACAATGTAGGCTAATATGGTATTAACTCTAAACAATTTGGTCGTTTTTAAGTTGAATTACCGCAGCACTTTGCTGCTCACTTTATAATTCATATCATGGATAATTTGAATACTAAACCTTTAGATCCGCAATTGTTAAAACAGATATTTGTACATAACCTTAATCGCACCTATTTTGGCAAACGTTACCTGGACAGCAACCTGGGCCATTTAATAAAACTGGCATCGTTTACTGCTTTGGAACAGGCTATACAGGAGTTTTGGGATGATGTAAAGAAACAAATAGCCCGGATGGATGAAATATATAAGCTGATCAACGAAAGCCCGTCTGATAAAAACTGCAACCCCATCAAATCAATTGTAAAGGATGAATTTTGCCTGGATGAAAAGCAGGCGATGTCTATCCTGGGTGATATGGACCTCATCATGTACCTGCAGTTGCTGGAGCATATCAACATCACCTCCTGCCGTATGCTCATGATGGTAGCCAAACTGTTAAAGTATGACGACGCTACACAGTTACTGACCGAATGTTTTGATGAATCCATTGATAACGACCAGCTTTTTATGCTGATATCAAAAGAATATTTGACAGAAAACTAAGTAGAAGCTGAAAGCAGGGAAATAACCTTTTAAACTTTATGGGACTAAAGCCTCCTTTCAATTTATCTTTTCCGCCCGGCAATGAATTTTAACGCCATCTTGAGCTTAAACTTTATTCATTGCCGTTTGGCTTCAGCCAACGGTTAAATTAAAGCTTTTAAAAAGGCTTTAGCCCAAAACTGTTACAGGTTTTAAAAGCCCTGCATAAAAGCTTAATCAGAGTCTTGATAGCTTAGGCTTATATGAGCTGGATCATATAAAAAAAGCCATCCGCAGTAAAGCGGATGGCTTAAATATTAGTTATTTAATACCCCTATTAAAATAACTTAAACAAAGGTAAAAAATTATACCCCACCTACGCAACCGATTTCATAGGAAAATAACCTTTGTTACAAATTTGTTACGAAATCATAAATAACAGCTCTGTTTCCCCTTTCCGGAGTCCTATAAACCTGTATTTTAAATTCATGATAATCGCTTATTAATTATCAATTGATTTACATTAATTTGCATTTGAATTAACTAAGAACATGATCAAATCTATTATTCTATCGGCCTTTGCCTGCCTGATGCTGGCACAGGTACAGGCGCAGGATTTGTATATGCCAAGGGATATACAACACGCCTTCAAAAACGGAACCCGCTCTGCCGATGGCAAACCCGGAAAAAATTACTGGCAAAACTATGGCCGGTATAACATTACCATTACCGCCCTGCCACCCAGCAGGGATATTAAGGGAACCGAGCAGATCACCTACATTAACAATAGTCCGGATACCTTGAAATCGCTTAATATGAAGCTCATATTAAACATTCACAAACCGGGTGTCGCCCGCATGGGCAATGCCCAACCCGATTATTTAACCCCGGGCATACAAATAGATACTTTCCTGATCAATGGCAAGGCTAAAAAGATCAATAACGCCATAGCCTCTACCAACCAAATGGTTGGCCTGTTAAAACCGCTGATGCCACATGATTCGGTTAAGCTGGATATTGCCTGGCATTTCCAGATCTCTAAAGAAAGCGGTCGTGAAGGGATGATCGACTCTACTACTTATTACCTGGCCTATTTTTATCCACGCGTATCTGTTTATGACGATTATAATGGCTGGGACAGGCTTCCGTTTTTAGATGCCCAGGAATTTTATAACGACTTTAACGACTACACCCTGCAGGTAAAAGCGCCAAAGAACTATATAGTTTGGGCGACAGGAACCTTGCAAAACCCTAACCAGGTGCTGCAACCCGAGTATGCCAAACGTTTACAGGCATCCATGATCAGCGATTCCACCATACATGTGGCTACAGCCGCCGACCTGGCCAGTAAAAGCATCACTGCTCAGAACGACGTAAATACCTGGATATGGAAAGCAAATGACATCAGCGATATGGCTGTTGGCATCAGCGATCATTATGTTTGGGATGCTGCCAGCACCATTGTTGATGATGCCACCCGGCGCAGGGCCAGCATGCAGGCCGCGTTTTTAGATAATGCCGAAGATTTTCATCATGCCGTACAAAATGGCCGTAATTCGTTAAGCTGGTTATCACACAACTGGCCGGGTATACCTTATCCTTTCCCCAAAATGACCTCTTTTCAGGGTTTTGCCGATATGGAATACCCTATGATGGTAAACGACAGCCATAACGCCGATATCCGCTTTTCGCAATTTGTACAAGATCACGAGATAGCGCATACCTATTTTCCTTTTTACATGGGTATCAACGAGAGCCGTTATGCCTTTATGGACGAAGGCTGGGCAACCACTTTTGAACGCCTGATAGGTGCATCAGAAGTTGGCCAGGAAAAAGCCGACGCCCTGTATAAAAACTTCAGGGTTGAAAGATGGATCAATGATGCCTCTACCGCCGAAGATCTGCCGGTAATAACTCCTTCAAGCGAGTTAAGGGGTGGTTATGGCAATAACTCCTATGGCAAGCCATCCTTAAGCTATTTCGCGTTGAAAGATATGCTGGGCGATGCCTTGTTCAAAAAAGCTTTACATGGCTACATGGATCGTTGGCATGGCAAACACCCTATCCCATGGGATTATTTTAATTCTATGACCAGTGTGTCGGGCCGTAACCTCAACTGGTTCTTTAATAACTGGTTCTTCACCAATTATTATATCGACCTGGCGTTGCAAAACCTGAGTAAAGTGAACGGTGGTTACACTGCATCCATCAAAAACATCGGCGGTTTTGCCGTTCCGTTTGATATTAAACTAACTTATGCTGATGGTACCACCGAAAGCGTGCACCAAACGCCTGGTGTTTGGGAGAAAAACCAAAAGCAGATCAGCGTGAGCATCAAAACCACCAAAGCCATACAATCGGCCGAATTGGATGGCGGCATATTTATGGATGCCGACCTTAGTAACAATAAATTCACGGTTAAAAAATAAAATAATAACGTGCTGAAGCAGAAAAGCCCGGCATTTGCCGGGCTTTTCTGTTGTATGGTAGTCCTAAAAATTATGCGCCCTGTACAGAATCGTTCCAATTGTCGGCAGTGTTTTTCACTTTTGATTTTGCCTCATTTACAGCATCATCACCCAGGTCTTTTGCCTTACCGGCTACATCATGAACCTTTGATTTCACTGCGTCAACAACCTCTTCGCCACGATCACGCAAATCGCTAACAGTACCGCTAAATCTTGATTTTGCCCTGTCAACGGCATTGCTGCCATATTCTTTGATATCATGAGCAGTTGATTGCGCTTTGTTTTTAGCGGTGTCAACCAGATCATTGATATAATCGGCAATGTCTTCTCTCAGGTCTCCGCCCTTTTCAGGAGCCAGTAATAAACCTAATGCGGCACCAGCCGCTGCGCCTACTAAAAGTGCTGCTATAATTTTTGCTTGATCTTTCATGTTCAATTTTTTAGTTAGATGATTTAACCTGTATTGATGTAAACAACAACAATGCCAGTTTTATTGGGAAAGAGTCAAGAGATAAGAATCAAGACTTAAGACTGTACAATAGTTTATGGGATATTGCGCAAATCGACTCACCCTGTCATCGCTGCGGCGGAAAGAGGAAGCCTCACCTAAATCCTCTCCAAAGGAGAGGACTTTCCTCAACTGGTTTTAAAGCCCTCTCCTTTGGAGAGGGTTGGGTGAGGTGCACAAAAAAGGCATCCACTAAGTGGATGCCTGTATGCTTAATGGTTATATTATAATTAAATAACTTTTACATTTACCGCATTTAAACCTTTTCTTCCGTTCTCAACTTCAAACTCTACTTTATCATTTTCACGGATTTCATCGATCAGGCCTGTTGAATGAACAAAGATGTCTTGACCACCACCTGCTGGTGTAATAAAACCAAAACCTTTTGTTTCATTGAAAAATTTTACTGTTCCTTCTTTTTGCATTATTTTATTTATTAAAGGCCGCAAGGTACAACAATATTTTATAAACCCAACCCTACCGGGCGAACCCACCGTAGCCACAATTAGTTAAACAACTTATTTACAGACCATAAGATCATTTAAAAAAAATTACCGAACCATGAACGATCACCCACCCGGGTTAATTTTCAAAATAGGTATGTTTGCCAAAAAAATTCACATACATGAAAGCCTTTATTTTCGACCTTAACGGAACCATGATCAATGACATGCCCTACCATACCAAAGCCTGGCAAACCTTACTGAATGGCCAGCTGGGAGGCAATTTTACCTGGGACGAAGTAAAGCAGCAGATGTATGGCAAAAATCCGGAGGTGCTGGTACGCATGTTTGGGCCCGACAGGTTCACTTTAGAGGAGATGAACAAACTATCGTACGAAAAGGAGGAGAAATACCAGCAGGAGTTTTTACCGCACCTGGCCCTTTTACCAGGTCTACTGGAATTTTTAGAGGCCACCTATCAGCAGGGTATCCCCATGGCCATCGGTTCGGCAGCTATCCCTTTTAATATCAACTTTGTGTTGGATAATCTGAACATCAGGCATTATTTTAAGGCCATTGTGAGCGCCGATGATGTATTGTTAAGCAAACCACATCCCGAAACATTTTTGAAAGCCGCTACCCTACTTAATACAAACCCTACCGACTGCATTGTATTTGAAGATGTACCCAAAGGCGCCGAAGCTGCCGCCAATGCCGGGATGAACGCTGTAGTGATCACAACTACCCATGAACCGCACGAATTTGAAAAACTATCCAACGTACTGCACTTCGCAGCAGATTTTACGGATGGGTATTTTAAAGAGATATTGGGGTAAGGATCGGAGCAAGGAATAAAGATAAAAGGACAAAAGCCGCCTGTGAGGACACAGACAGCCGGATAAATTTTATCAAAGCCCTCCCCTTTGGGGAGGGTTGGGAGGGGTATTACTCCGAGTATATACTCCCAACTCTATCGCGCAGGTTATAACCCGATGCCATTACCTCGCCATAAGCGCCAGCTGTGCGTATGGCAATCAGGTCTCCGCGGAATGATTCGGGGAATTCCACATCCTTCTGGAAACAATCAGTGCTTTCGCAGATAGGACCTACTACGTCGTATTTTAAGTGGTGAGCAGTGAGCGGTGAGTGGTGAGTTTTTTCTTGACTCTTGGTTCTTGACTCTTGACTCAAATTTTCTATCTGGTGATAAGCCTGGTAAAGCATAGGGCGCATGAGTTCGGTCATGCCAGCGTCCAATATCAGGAAATTTTTCTTCTGTCCATTTTTTACATACAGTACCCGTGATATCAAAGATGCACTTTGAGCCACCAGCGCACGGCCCAACTCAAAATGCACTTCCTGACCGGGTTTTACATTCAGGAAGTTTTTGAACACCTGGAAATAGTTCTCAAAATCGGCTATATTGCCATCAGGGTTATAATAATCAACCCCCAGGCCACCACCGGTGTTAAGCACTTTAACCGGGAAACCATGATCCTCGAACCAGTCCTGCATTTCGTTGATGCGGGTACACAGGTTTTTATATACTTCCAGGTCGGTAATTTGCGAACCGATATGGAAATGAATCCCTAAAAACTCCAGGTTTTTACATTGGCGCAAAGCAGTGGCTACATCGGGCAGTTGCCATATATTAATGCCGAACTTATTTTCGTCGAGACCTGTAGTAATAAAATGATGGGTATGCGCATCGACATTAGGATTGATGCGGATAGCTACCTTGGCCTTTTTACCTTTAGCCGCAGCCAGTCCATCAATAATATGCAGTTCCTGTACCGACTCTACATTGAAGCAAAAGATATCAGCAGCCAGGGCCAGGTTTATTTCTTTGTCTGATTTACCTACGCCTGCAAACACAATTTTGCCTTTGTCAAAACCACGGTCAATAGCCGCTCTTACTTCGTTACCGCTCACGCAATCGGCACCAAAACCAAAGGATTGGATCATATCCAGCACGCGCGGGTTAAAATTGGCCTTCATGGCATAATGTACATGAAACCCATGCTTAGCCGAAGCATCGCGGGCAGCAGTAAGCGTTTGGCGCAATACCTCCAGGTCGTAGTAATAGAACGGGGTGTCTAACTCTTGAAATTTATTTATATTAGCTTTACTAAACATAGCAATGATGAATAATCTGTCTGTTATATTGTGTTTATCCGTTTCTGTACTTTTTGGCCTTTTATCCAGCTATAAATTATACCACGACAGAAAACTTACTTTAAAACTTTTACTCTTAAATACCGGGATAGCAGCGGCATTTGCTGTTATTGGCACTTACTTTTTACTGCGGTAAATCCGAAATCGAGACTCCGAAACGGCGAAGCCCTCAACGAAGTTAATCCGAAATATTAAAACAACCTGTTATGCAGGCTCCTCAGTGTTTCTATCTTATCCTCGGTTTTTACCAGTAACGACAGGTTATGATCGCTGCCGCCGTATGATATCATCCTCAGCGGGATATGCTTTACAGCCTCCAATACCCTTGCCGCGTATCCGTGTTTTTCGGCGCCAAAATCACCTACCACGCAAATGATGGTATGGTTCACATCCAGCTCAACCGAACCAAAAGCGTTAAGTTCCGTGGTGATCTCGCCCAGGTAAGTAGTATCATCGATAGTTAAAGATACGGCCACTTCTGAGGTGGTGATCATATCGATGGATGTTTTGTAACGCTCAAATACCTCAAATACCTTACGTAAAAAACCATGTGCCAGCAGCATCCGGCTTGATTGGATCTTGATGGCCGTAATACCATCTTTAGCGGCAATTGATTTGATCTTATCCTTCTCACTGGTGTTGGTAATGAGTGTACCCTGGGCCTTTGGATCCATGGTATTAAGCAGGCGCACCGGGATCTTATATTTTTGTGCCGGGAATACGCTTTGCGGGTGCAGTATCTTGGCTCCAAAGTAAGCCAACTCGGCTGCTTCATCAAATGAAAGCTGGGCAATGGGCTGTGTACCTTTTACGATGCGCGGATCGTTATTATGCATGCCATCAATATCGGTCCAGATCTGTACTTCTTCGCTGCGGATGCCGGCGCCTATTAATGACGCAGTGTAGTCGCTGCCGCCGCGACGCAGGTTATCTACCTCGCCAAAAGCATTGCGGCAAATAAAACCCTGGGTGATGAACAGGTTCACTTCGGGGTGCTTATCCAGCAGTGGGATTAGTTTTTCGGTGATATGATCAACAACAGGTTCGTTATCCTCATCAATCTTCATAAAATCAAGCGCGGGTAACAGTACCGATGGCACACCGATCTGCTTCAGGTAAACATGGTATAGCGTGGTCGACAGTAATTCGCCCTGGGCCAGGATGATCTTATCTTCGATAGTGGTAAACAGGTCATTAGCGAGGTTGCTGAGCACCGAAAAATGGTAATCGATAACCTCTTTGCCTTGTTTTAAAAATTCGTCATCAGTAAATAGTTCTTTAATAAACAGTTCGTACTTATCCTTCAGTAGCTTAATGAGAGTAATGGCCTTCTGCTTATCGCCTGTAAGATAAGCTTGTCCAATTTCAACCAGGTTATTGGTGGTACCTGATACTGCCGAAAGCACAACGATCTGTCGTTCGGAAGGATTAATGATGTCGAGCAGATTTTTCATACGTGCGGGGCTACCCACCGATGTTCCGCCAAATTTTAAAACTTTCATTTTTTAGCTTGTATTTTCCATTGTATACCGGCTAAAAAAGGTGCCGGTATTTGAGGCGCTAAAAATAAGATTTTAAAATACTTATAGCCTATATCAGACCAAATTAAATCTTTTATAAAAATGAACCCATTCCGCTCTATTTATTTAGAGTCCAGTATCAGCTCCTTTACTTTTTTCATTACCGCATCATTATTCTTTGTTGTGCTGATATGGTTTTTAACAACAATATCGGGTATCAAGCCGTGTTTGGAGTGATGATTACTTGCTGTCGTGCTTTCCCAAAATCGGGGCAAATGGAGCAACAGGCGGCTATTGGGTAATTTTATAGTAGAAAAACCGCCATCAGATCCAGCTTCGGCTCCACCGGTTTCTTCGCCGATAACCGTTACCTTACATTGATTTTTTAAACTGGCCGCAAATATGCTCCCTGCTGAAAACGTGCCTTTATCGACCAACAAATAAATTTTTTTATCAAAATGATATTCCGCTGCAGGATATAACTTGGGGTATTGGTGCCAGCTATAGTCATACGGCTGCACTTTATCCGTGGTTTTCTGTGGCATATCATTTCCGGCATCATGTAGTATATAATCATTAAATGTGATCTTGTTAACCGGCACCTGCACCGCTTCTACCTGAGTAAATTCGTTTTTAACCAGATAACGCATCAAATCGCCACCAATAACGGCAAGGCCACCGGTATTACCACGAATATCAATCACCAGGTTCTTAATTTTATCATCCTGCATCCGCTTAAAAAACTGTTCATGAAAACTCAGGTAGTAATTAAAATAAGAAAAGCCCTTGATCTTTAATACTGCCGTTAATGGCACACCTGCCGGATAATCAACTGACACCACCTTGTCAAGCTCATCCATTGTTTTTTCCAGCTGTTGCTTGATCTGGTCGGCTCCCATCGTGCGTTTAGCATGAAATGCTTTCATGTGCAGGATACTGTGCTTATTTAAAGTATCGACAACCTCAAGGTCATAAACCGGTTTATAGCCAAACACATTACCATATACAAAACTAAAACTACCACCCTGCAATTGATAATTGGTCCATTGTTCACTTAGTCCCTCACCCGATACATATTTTTTTAATGTGGAGATGATTTGATCTGTTGGCAAACCATCTATACTTTTTACTGTCAAGATGTAACGCTTGGATGTATCTTTAGTACTTTTTATCCGCAAAAGTAATTTGTCATCTTCAACCGTCAGAAACTGCGTCAGATGGTCAACCGGGTACTTATTCTGCCAGTTGATATGAGCCCGGGAATAAAATAGCCCCGTATGCCCCGAGCGGATGCCGGCAATAACCGGCTGTAATACCCTCCAAAATTCAATTTCGGTCATTGGTTTATTGATCAGTGCGGTAGCATTTAAAAAAGTACTGTCCAAAGCAGCTTTACTTTGGTAACGATACAAACTGGCATGTGCTTCTACCAATACATTTTTCAGAAACGTAAGATCCTCAAGGAGCTGTGTTTGCGTATAGGTTTTGGCGGGATTATAAGTAGTATCTACCTGTGCGCTGAGCTTTCCTGCTATTAGTAGTAGCAACACAAACATGCCTTGTTTTAAGCGTTTCAATAGGGAATGGTTTTTAGATAAAAATAAAAATTATCCCAACTACGCTAAGTAAAAACTTTGTTTCTTAATCAAATCTTCACACAAGAAACCATGAGGCATTAGTATGGTTTGTTATTGTTTTGAGCATTAAACCAGCACTACTTTTTCCTTATCTTCATCATATGAAATACCTCAGCCTTATTATCATCTTCATCAATCTGTTCATTTACCAGGCTTCGGCGCAAAATACTCTCAAAACGGATATCGATATTTTCAAAGTCAAATACCTGGAAATAAAAGAAATACCTGACCATATAGGCGATACAGTTTGTGTTTATGGCCGTCTGCACGATTTTAAAGCGATAGGTAGCCAAAATATCATCATAGCCCGGATTGATTCGGTTTCAAACCATAAGCCTGTCACAGTGGAGTTCATCTACACTTATCCTGAAACTAAACAGTATATCCTTAAACAACTTAAAGACACTACAATAATTATATATGGTATAGTGGCCGGAAACCATGATAAGCCCAAAGTGATCAGTAGTTTTTTTAGCCCTGAAGATGGATCGGGAACATGGCCTTCCTATTTTAAGAATATAATCAAAATGCAACGGGATACCAGCAAACGTTCAAAGGTGCGCATTACCAGTGTCCGGCTACTTCCTCCTGATCCGGCGAATATGAAAAAAGAAAACTACAAGCATTTTTCAGCCAAGCTTAACAAAAAGATATGGTATTGCGATCTTGTTTCAGGCACAAAGCTCTCTGCTAATAAAACACTCACCGAACTGTATTTAAGCGACAGTACTTTAACCATACTCATTAAAGACAACGTGACTGGTAAATTTAAGGTTGTACCGCAAACCGCCTTTTTAAACAGGCAGATCTGCGTAAAAGGTAGGGTGATAGCTTACAAAGGCAAATTCGCTGTAAACATTACCAACCCTAAACAAATAGAGTTATTACCAGATCATTAAAACGCCTCATTCAAGCCCAAAAAGAACCCTTTGGAACCATATTTACCATAGGCATAATCCAAACACAAATTGGTGCGTGTAGCCTTGTTAAACAGCACCCGTAAACCGCCACCACCACCGGGTTGCCATACCTGGAACAGTTTGGTGCCCAGCTCGTCATTAGCGGTTTGAAGATTAAAGAAGGTAACCCCACTTATAAAACCATTCCGGAGTATCGGGAAGCGGTATTCTACTTCTGAATAATTATATTGAGTGCCCTTGAAATAAGTAGAAGTATATCCCCTGCCGCTCCGGAAACTGCCATCGCGCGCGGTACCCGGAACTTCCAGGTAAGGCAAAGTACCGCCGAGTAAATAAGAGCCCCAGTTCCAGAACGCGATCACGTGCTCGGGGTGACTTTCGGACAGACTAAAATATTTCCTGAAATCGGTAGTAAACTGCACCGCGCTTTTGGTACTGCCCATCCAGGTTTGATTGACACGGAAACCGGCATCTGCATAAATACCTTTGTATGCCCGGTTCTGATTATCGCGGGTGGTATACTGCACATTAAAAAGTAAGCCATTTGCCGAGTAATGATCCTGGGGAAGCCCGTGTTGTTCGTTATAGATACGGAATGGGGTCATTTTATTGGTGGTATCTTTAGCTTCAATATTTCTACGAATATCAAATGACACCCCCGCTCCTACAAAAAGGTTTTTCGACACCTCTTTATATGCCTTTTCCCTGAAATTAAAATAAAGCGATTTAAGCGTATACACTTTACGCTGCGGATCGGCCAATATTTTATCGGCTTCGGTTCCCTCTACATTTTGGCGGCCAATACCCAGGCCAAAATCGGGCGTAACGGTTTTAGCGGCTACCAGGCTACCCTGAAAGTTCCATTTATTGCCCGGGGTATACACATTGTGGTTGATGTAAAAGTAAATGATGCCTTTGGTGGTAATGGATGCCGATGTGGCTGCTACAGACAACAGCGTGGTCGGATCGTTTCCTAATTTACGGCCTGCCACAGCCTTGATTCCCAGCTGGGAACCGATTGTAGGATTTGCAGCCACATTAGGAATAATAGTGATGCCTGATGGCTTTTTCAGAACAGAATCTGGCTTTTTATGCGGATGAAAGATGGTATTTGCCAGATCGCCAATATCATATTGTTTGGATAGCGCTACCGCTTCCTTTTTTTGGGTCTTCACGGCAACTTTGCGTAATGAATCTTTCTTTAAAGAATCGGCGCTGACGGTCTGACCATGGGCATGATCAGGTATACCTGCCCATAGTACCCATAATAAAATATTAAATGCTAAATAAAATCTTCGATTTGTTATGCAGGGCGTTTCCAGAATGATAAATGTTTAATTTTCAATTTATTTACGCGTCCGTTGTTTCAGGTAAGGGACAAATTTCAAACCCTAAAACCCATAAAATGTTTGACGCCTAAATTGTTTACCATCCTTGCAGATTACTTATAACCAGTTGCCCTGCCTTATAAATTATGAATATATGACAGCATTATACCTACTGAAAACTGTGAGGCACTGGTATTTATTGGCACTCCACCCAAAAAATTGCCCTCGTTGGGGTTATCAAAGTTCACGTATTGCATATACTTATTAGTTGTACCATAAGATAATAACAACCCGGTACGGAAATTAAACTTCCGTTTTTTAAGATTAGCACCAAGTTGGCAATGGTAAATATTGTAATAGGCCGTATTGGAAGTATAGCCATCACCATCCTTATACAAGCTATTATCGGCATAATTAAAGTCGGTATGCAATGATACAAAGCCAGTTACATCGGGCTGCAGCAAATAACTTGCCCCTATCCCAAAATTGAACACTGATTTCCTTACATCCTTAAATTTAAGCGACGACGAAGCAAAATCATCTAAAGGCAAATCTCCTCTTATAAAGCTTTGATTACGAGGTGTTATCAGATTATATTCATTCACCTTGTTAAAATACTCGGCGGCAAAATAAATTTGCCCGTTTTTTAAATCATAGGCATAGCCAAAACCTACGCTCAGGGGCATTTTGTAGGTGGCCTTAAGCTTTTCCTGCCTGGAATTAGCTAAAATATTAAGCGTATCGCCGGCAAGTCTTATATTACCAGCCACATTATCACTCAGTATGCTTGCGCTGCCGGTTACATGCAACAGCGGTGATGATATGGTGAGCCCCAGGTGGCTCCTATCCACATCATAGGCCAAACCCGCTTTAAACTTTATCCCTGCATGAAAATAAGATGCCAGGTATGATTCTTCGGCATTGGCAACTGGTGGCAAACTTGTAACGCTACTGGTATTATACAAAGCCCTTGAACTGAAATCGGAATTGAAACTTTGTTTACGCAACTGAGCCTCTGCCGATATACCCAATGCAAAATGATCTGATGCTTTAAACCCCCCGCTTATAATGCCCGAAGTTTCATTGATACTATTCAGCCTTTTAAATTGCCCAAGGAAGCTCTCGTTACCCGGGCTATAGGAATCATCAAGCACATTGAACTTAGCATCGCGTTGCTGCGTGGCCTGGTAGCTCATCACCGGGTTATGGGTAAGCGCATAGCCAACTGTAAAGGGGTGTTTGCCCTTTAAAGATATAGTTGCTGATATTATTTGCGGGATGATACTGGCCGATGTTGATTTAAGATCGAGCCCGGAGCCAACTCCATTCTTTATTTTAATAGTACCGTACTGGTAAATAGACCCGCTGATGGAAGCTGAACTTTTATTATTGTAAGCCAATAAAGCCGGGTTCAAAAACATCACCCCGCTGTCGCGGTTAAAGGCGATCACTGCTCCCGGAGTTAAATAACCGGCCGGGTTATAACTCGACGACCAATAGTTGGCGTCCTGTGCTTTTACTTCCTGCAGGAATAAAATCACACCTAAAAAAATGACAAGTGTTTTTAGCATAGGTTTAGTTTTTTCAAATAAAAATATTATAATTTTACTATAAAGTAAAATATTACCTAAAAATTTATAATATTGAAATGATTAAATATGCCCTATTAACCCTCTAAACCTGCTACTATGAAGTCTCTGTTTCTTAGCACAGCACTCATTTTATTTTTGACCTTCTCTGTATCAAAAAAAACACAGGCGCAAAATCTGAGCTTTAGTCAGCCCATTAATTTTTTGCCAACGGCCCACACCGATAAGGCTATTGACATCACCAATTTTAAAAATGGTTATTTTGTTACCTGGAAAGATGCGGGTGCTACCGGCAATATCCATGTATGCTACCTGGGGAAGCAGCATGACACCCGGTTTTCGCAAAACGAGACAATAGCAGGTACAGAGAAAAGCGCCTTTGCACCGGTTTTAAGAGTGGTTAGTAACCACATATATGTTTTATGGCTGGGTGAGGATGGATCATTAAAATATATTATCAATAACAGCGATACTACTTTCAATACACAAACCATCAATACGGTAAGCTTTGAAGGTTCACCTAAACTAAGATCGGGCATTACAGCCACGGTTATAAACAACCGGATGATGATTGCCTCACATGCCGATAATAAGAACGATATGGTAGTAGCCCTGATTGACGCAGATGACAGCGGTATCCTTAAACCGGCCACGCTGCAAACCGTACCCAATAAAAAGAGCCCGGAGTATCCCTTTATAGTTACCCTATCTAATAAATCGGTAAGACTATGCTATTATAATGATCAGGGCATTTATTACACCGATTTTGATACGGATACCAGGACATGGACAGATCAATTTCCGGTATCAGGCTCAAGAACCAAAGCGTCGCCAGCCATTTATCACCTGTTTAATACAACCCGTCTGTTTTATATCTGGAAAGGCAACAAAAAGGATAACCGAATTTATTATGTTACCGGTGATGAACAAACCAGATCAGCTGCCGAGCATACTTTACCCGATTATTTTAGAACACCTTACCCTGTATCTGTTTGTAATGTGGATAGTAAAAAATTCATCATGGCCTTTGTAGGCGAAGATCAAACGCTTTACCTAAGCTACTTTTCCAATTACGACCCTGCCCGGTGGATGGAGGATACCCTTTTTCCAGCCAAAGGCAATCTTACACTTAAAGATATTGTGATACCCGGTTCGCATGACGCAGGCATGTCGGCATTAAACGGCACCGGGGGGCAGCATGCAAGCTCCATCAACCCCTGCAATACGCTTACTCAAAAACAAAATATTGGCAAGCAACTCCATGCCGGTATCCGGATGTTCGATCTGCGGGTAGGTTTATTTAAAAACAGCATTTATACCAAACACAGCTCATCCGATTGTATGGCCGATGCCATGGGCGGTGGATATGGCGAGCGTTTTAAAGATATTCTTGACTCCATTAAAACTTTCCTCAGTCGTAATAAAAAGGAGTTCATTATTTTAACTTTCAGTCATTTCTGCCCAAAAGAGGCATCGGCAAGTAAGGTCGCCGATTCTATTTTTCAGGCCCTGGGTAAGGAGCGCATCTATAATAACCAATCGAAAAGTATTGACCATATTAAGCTGAACGAACTGGCGGGCAAGGTGATCGTGACTTTTGAGCAATACGCCAATCCTGATAAACTCATCGACTCCAACTCGATGGCTGATAAAAGTAAAGCTTTTCTCAATATCCGGAGGACCTATGCTGCCACCAACCAGATCAACAAGTTGCTGAGTACAGAGGAGTTATTTTTCACATCAATGAAGAACGGCGTAAACGGTAACGACCTGATACGGCTCGACTGGCAGCTTACCCAAAGTAGCGACGAAGCAGCCTTGGTATGTAATGATTTTCAGGACGAAAAAGTGAATCCCGTAATCAACGGCATGATGCTGCTCACCAATGTGATCAAAAAAAATCAAAGCATAACAGACCTGGCTATGTCTGGCAACAAATACCTGCCGGCAAAATTGAATGAATGGATAAGCAAGGGTACCATCAACAAAAACAATAAACCCAATATTTTATATGTTGACGTGGCCGGAGCCTGGATAACCGATTATTGTATTGAACTGAACGGAACGCCGGTTTATAATTAAAAAATACTTATATTAGGTTATTAAAACTTTAATATATGACCAGCCCTTATTTCGATCAATTTAAAAATAAACCAATATATAAAATACTACTTGTTTTACTGATCATGGTACTAGTATTAAAAATTGGCTATGAGATAGGTTATGCGGGTTATCAGTTTGGGCATTGGCTAAAAGCGCGGTAAGGAGTTACTACGAACGAATAGCAAAACTACAAAGTCGTCCCGAATTTATTTCGGGATCCCATTTGTTAAGTGCGCGAGTAGAGCAGATACCTTAAACATGAGATGCTGAAACAAGTTCAGCACGAACCACCACTACGTTATCTAAACACGTTCTCCCTTACCAAAAACAATGGCAACGAGCCATGATCCAACACCCGGGAGTGAAAATCCCTGATATTAAAATTCTTTCCCTGTTTCTTTTGCAACTCTTCTTTCCAATGTAATATTTGCAGCGCACCGTATTTATAGGTTACCACCTGTGCGGGCCAGCGCCTCATGCGCGCTATTTCGCGCAGAGCGATATCATCCTGGTTACGGATGTTCTTTTTCCAAAATGCCAGGGCCTGCGCGTCGGTCCAGCCGTAATAGTTTAGTCCAACATCAAGTGGTACACGAACCGACCGTACTATATCCCACTCCCATTTGCCCAGTTCTTCATAAGGTGTTTGGTATGCCCCCAACTGTTTGCCCAGTTCTTCGGTATAGGCAGCCCAGCCTTCGGCAAAACCCGCGTAAAAAAAGAGTTTTTGCACTTCCGAAGTTTTAGTTTGCGCTACTATACTTAGTTGATAATGGTGCCCGGGTACAGCTTCATGAATAAAAAGCCAGTCGAACTGCCGCTTATTATAGGGTTTATCGAAAAGGTTATAGTAAAAAGTATCGTTGTTGTAGTATCCTGGTGTTTGTGCCAACTGTTTAGCGGCTCCCTTTTCTATTTTTAACGGAGGAATGCTGGTATCGTTAAAAAGTTTGGATAAGTTGCCATATACAACAGACTTGGTATGCTCAAACGCCTGCTGTACCTGCCCCGGATCTTTTTCAAAAAAGGAGGAATCATTTAAATGCTTGTAAAAAGCATCCTCCCTTAAACCGGTTTCTGCCCTAACGGCTTCTATATGTTTTTGTACCCGACTAACTTCGGTCAAACCAAACTGATAGATCTGATCGGGGGTAACATCAGCATCAACCCAACGCTTTAATAAATAAGCGTACCAGGCTTTGCCATTGGGTATGGTGATAATGCCTCCTGCGGGTATTTGCGCCGGTTTATGTTTGAGCCAATCCTGCTCTAAGGCCAGGTGTTCCAGGTTGAGTTTGGTTTCATAAGCAATCAGCGCATAATCTGTTTTTTGGGAAGGGCTTAGCTTTCCGGGTTTATAGTTGGCGAGCTCTGCCTGTATCGATTTAAAAAACTCAAGCTGTTTCTGCAAGGCATCCGCCGAGCCAATGCGCTCCAGCCCTATCACATAGCTCAGGTCGAGCTCCGGTAGGTTGAGGGCCTTGTAACCATTCACAAATTTGCTGCAAAAATCATCGAATTTTTGTTGCTCGCTGGCATGGAATAACAAAAGCAGACAAAGGCTGATAGTGGCTATAAAGGTCTTCATGGTGTAATGACCAAAAATTGTCTCCATTGTTACACAAACTCAATTATTTGCAGGTGCTTTTAAATCACCCTGATAGGGGGAGGATTTACGGCCTGGCAAACATTATATTTGATATAAACCCTAACCATCTGATGCACAAACTAATTACTCTTTTCACTTTCATCCTGATCAATGGTAATATCTTTGCCCAGATAGTTTATCCGGATACACAATTGCCCACAAATACACCCCGGATTTTTGCCAAAGGGCTACTAAGCGACGGACTAAGCAATCGTGATTTTACCATATCGCCCAAAGGTGATGAGATATTTTTTACCCTGGAGCAGCCACGTATTGTAGGGAGTGTTATTTTGCACCTGGTTAAAAAGAATAACCATTGGAGTAAGCCGGAGGTAGCCTCTTTCTCGGGCCGCGACAATGATCATGAAGCCGCGTTTTCTCCGGATGGCCAGTGGATCTATTTTTCATCAGACAGGCCCTTGCAGGATACCGGCGCCCGAAAAGATTTTGATATATGGCGGGTTAAACGAACCAGTAATGGCTCATGGGGTAAACCCGAAAACCTGGGACCAACCGTAAATACCGCCAAAAATGAGTTTTATCCCAGCATTACCAAAAGCGGTAACCTGTATATAACCGTAGAAGCTGACTATGGTAAGGGCGATGAGGATATAGTACTTTTTAAAGCGACACCTACCGGATATAGCAAACCCGAAAGCCTGCCCGAAGATATCAACACCAAATACGATGAATTTAACGCCTTTGTTGATCCTGATGAGCAATTCATCCTGCTTTCATCCTACGGCCGACCGGATGATATGGGTCGCGGCGATATGTACATCAGCCGTAAAGATAAAGCCGGTAACTGGCTCCCGGTAAAACGCCTGCCCGTGCCCATCAATACTACCGTGCTTGACTATTGCCCCTTTGTAACCTGGGATAAAAAATATCTCCTGTTTACCAGCAAACGGTTAAACCCGCAAATGCTGAACAGAAAAAACAACACCTATGAGCAAATCAAGGCACGGCTAAATGAGGCGGGCAATGGTAATGATGATATTTACTGGGTAAAGTTTAACCCGGCGTGGTGAAAGACTGTTTTAGCCTGGGTTTTTTCTTGTAGAGACGCAACATTGCGTCTTCCTGTTGCATTGTAAAATAGTTAAATCTCTTTTGGCGTAAGTCTTGTGTTGTGGGCCCCTGCATGGCTGACTCGTGACTTGGCGAAGCACAAAAAAATCGTGCATTGATATTGTAAGGATCATTCTTTCTGTGCGACTAAGCATTCAGAATTGCCAGGAAAAACGTCTGGGCGCTCTGTTAAACTAAAATCATCATTAAGAACAATCAAATGAAAGTATTAAAATTTGCCAAATGGCTCAACGACAACAACATTGCATTTATTTTATCAAGTTTCGGTATCGCTTTGATACTGCTATGGATAGGTGCCTTTAAATTTACCCCAACAGAAAGCAACGGCATAGCCGGGCTGGTAAAAAACAGTCCACTCATGAGCTGGATGTATTCCATTTTCAGTGTCAGAACCACATCAGCGATCATCGGTGTGCTGGAAATCACCGCTGCACTGGGCATATTGGCCGGTAACTTTTCACCAAAAGTAGGTTTATGGGGCAGTTTGTTGTGTGTGCTTATCTTTTTTGTAACCAGCACGTTTCTGTTAAGTACACCTGGCGTTGTTGAACATATAGATGGATTAATAGTACCATCAGGCGTTGGTTCCTTCCTTGTTAAAGATATCAGCATCCTGGGCGCGTCTTTATTTTTAGTAGGGCATTTCAGCAGAAAGATCGCTTAATTGGGTGTAAATAAAAAGGGGCGCTTGGTTTTAAGCGCCCCTTTTTATTTATTACTTATCGTCATCCGCCGTTTCCTTCAACTCATCCTCCTTCTTAGCTTTGCCCATTTTTATTTTGGGGTTTTCCTGGGTGCCGGTGATGGTCATCGGGATACCGAATATACCGAAAGGCGGCAATCCTAATCTGAATTGCAGATTCAGTTTGCCGTCCAGGCTTACCTGGCCTTCAAACCTTGGCCTGAAACCTGCCATACGCATTTTGGTACGTTCAATGGTCATGATATTATTGGCGATGGTGCTTTTGATATCCACTTTAGATACATCGCCTTTGGCCAGGCTGTCATGCCCGGTTTGTTTGCCTACCGCGCTGAACAGCTTAAAGCCGTATAGTTTTACCTTCTTAACCGAAAGCACTCCCCCTCCTTTTATAGACGGATAAATCGGCCTCATATCACCGTTCAGCTTACCATTCAACTTATAATCTAAAGACACGATACCCTGCACATGCGCCGCCGATGAGGCCATATCATGAAACATTTTTACTTCTTTATAAGCACGTTGTATATCAAACTCTTTGGCATTAATGTGATAATCAAAATAAGCCTTTTGTGGTGTGGTACTGCCGTAAGTAGCGTCCATTATCACTGGCGCACCTATCAGGGTAAAGCCGGTTTGTTTAAGGATGATCTGTCCATTGCTGATACTCATTTGCCCTTTGGCATCGCTGATATCCAACCCCATGTATTTTACTTTTTTTACATTGGCTGTAAAATCAAGGTCGAGGTTGGCAGGTACCAGGATAACACCATTTGATTTAGTGGGTGTAGGTTTGGCAGAAGCAGGCGTACCTGCAAAAGCCATAAAATCATCGGCTATGATCAGGTCGCTTTGCAGATTAAACTGCCCTTTCAATGCCGAATTTGGTTTGACGGCATAATCGATCACGTTGGATAGCGCACCATTCAAAACGATCACCGATTTCCCGTAATTAGCCGTAAACTGATCAAACTTCATCTTATCCTGGTTAAAGCTGAACAGGCCTGTTTTGATCAGGAATGGTTTGGGGAATAACTCCGACCGGAGCGTAATGTCCCTCACCTTCATAGTGCCCGAGTTAGCCAGCAGGTTATATCTTCCGGCAAGGGCATCACTTTGCTTACCTTTTAACGAAAAGTTGGTACTGATAAAGCCTTTTACATCATAACCTTTCAGGGCAAATACTTTATATATTTTACCAATATCCAATTGCCCGCGTGAGGCTATGCGGTAATTCAGATCATCAAAATTATGCAGATCGGCTTTCAGCATAAAAGGCTGCCCTTCAAAATTAAAAGACACCGGTTTGATGTTCACTTTCAGTCCTTTTAATGAGCTGGTGTTGTTGGTAATATCGGCGCTCACCTGTATATCCTGAACGGGATGTGGGTAGTATTTGGTTTGCACATAGCCGTTCTTCAGCTCCAGTTTGGCATTCATAACCGGGAAGATCCTGTGTTCGGGAATGTATCTGCCTTTGATCAGCAGATCCGCATCCAGGTCGCCACGAACATCCATACCACTGTCGGCCGGTAAAAACTGCTTCACATCAGCCAGGTGGAATTTGGTTTTAAGCCCCGCGTCAATCATGGCCCCAGCGGTATTGCTCAGTTTTAAATATCCTTTGATGTAGTTGTTGAGGGCAATGGCGTTCAGGTTATCCACCTGCAGGGTAGCATGGGCTATATCATGATCCGGACAGGCGGCGTTCAGGTTAAAACTGATATTTTTAAGCGCTTCGGGCAGATTGGCATATTTGATATAGCCATCCTTGAACGTAGAATGCAAAGTAAATTTGGGAATACTGGTGATCACCGTTTCTGTCTTTGGTCTTAATCCGCCGGTTCTCTTCAGTCCTTTGGCATATTTACCTTCGGCCAACAGGTGTAGCGAATAACGCCCCTTCAGATCAACCGCCTTAACGCCAAAGGCACGATTCCATTTTTGCAGGTCGATCTCGGTATTGATCTTGGCGAAGATCTGCGGTTCCTTAATACCTTTCACTTTGATCACCGAGCCAAAATAATCTTTACCGATGTTAAAATATATCGAATCGACATTAAGGTTCAAGCTATCCGGATTAAGACCCGGCAGTTTAGCATCCATATTAATGAACAGGTTTTTCACCGGCTCGGGCGTGTTTTTATTCACTACCGAACCATCCCGTACCTTCATATTGAAAGTAAGATCGGGCATAATATTTTTGGAGGCGATATATTTACCGGTAAGCGCTATCTGGATATTGCCATTACCACTGATATCGGTATCGTCTACATATTTCTCATACTCTGCAGGCAGGGCGGTAAAAATATCACCCAGATCGTTCTGGTCAGAGGTGATACGGAAATCCATATCATACCCTTCTTTCAGGAACTCAAACCTGCCTTTAAACTTAACGGGGAGCTTATTGATGAGCAGGTCGTTTTTCTGAAAAGCAAAAGCCAGTGATTTGGTATTGATGCTGGTGACCAGATCGGCATTTACTTTTTTATGATGAACGTAGCTTTTACCATTATAAATAAAGTCGACAGACGCTGCTGCGATGTGGCTCGACAGGTCAAAAATATCTTTGCTCAGATCGCCGCTGCCTTTATAATTAAAGTCGCTGGCACTGATCTGTGTCGGTACTGACTTATCATCATATACCAACCTGCTTTTTTCAACCAGTATCTGTTCAATACCCAAGGATGCGCTGCTGGTATCCGCCGCGTTGGCAGGCTTGCTATCTTTTGATTTATATACATTGTAGTTAGCCTTACCGCTGCTATCAACCTGGATATTGATGAGCGCCTGGCTGAGGTATATTTTATTGATATTGATCTTGCTTTTAAATACCGATGAAAGATCTATCGCCAGCGAAACCTCTTTGGCGGCCACCAGGGTATCATTCTGGAAGGGAGCGCTGCCGCCCAGCGAAAAATCATTTAACGTAAGGGTAAGCGCCGGGAACCTTTTAAAGAACGACAGGCGCGTACTTGTAAAGTTCAGTTTACCGTTAATGCTGCCTCCCGCCCATTGTTTAATCTTATTGGTTATGGTTTGCGGAAAAAGATATGGTAATAGAAACATCAGCAGCAGCAAGCTTACCAGTGTAATACCGCTTATTTTAAGCGTTTTAAATATGATTTTTTTGATCGGCATCGGCATAAATGTAATTGCAGATAAGGAGCCATGAAGATAAGGATAAAAGCCAAACGCCGTGGGTAAAATTATTATTAAGCTTTATTGGTAAAATGTTTTAACTGGTGATTAAATGCATAAATATTATTGAGGGGGTGTATCAAATACACATGTAACGGCGTAATGTATATTGTCGGTACTATAAGTTCCTTGTCCCCAGTATGGGCCCTCCAAAAGGGCCCGGGGGCAGGGATATTTTATACCAAACTATTTTACAGGTTTTTATAAAATAAAAATTCGGCTATAATGCCACCTGGATCAGGGAATTAAAATAATCTTCCCGGTGCTTTGCTTGCTTTCCATATACTCATGGGCCAGTTTGCCATCAGCGAGTTTAAAAGTTTTAGAGGCTTGCAATACCAGTTGCCCCGACGTTATCCAGTTAAACAATACTCCCGACCGTTTGATCCTTTCTTCTTTCGAATCCAGGTAACTCCAAAGGTCGCCCCCGGTAATGGTTTGGGAACGATCCATCAGCAACTCTAAAGATGGTGGAGGTTCTGGTAATCCACCAGCTTTACCATACAGTACTACCGTACCTAATATCCTGGTTACCGCAAGACTATCATTCAGGGTGCTTGCCACGCTATCATAGGTCACATCCACACCTTTGTCAGCGGTAAAATCTAATACTTGCTTTTTCCAATCCTCCTGGTATAAAAAAACGACATCGGCTCCGGCAGTAAGGGCGGCAGTTCTTTTAGCCTCGGAAGATGTAAGACCAATAACTTTTGCACCCAGCAACTTGCATATTTGTGTGAGCAACTGGCCAACACCTCCGGCCACTGCATGCAATAATACTGTTTCGCCGGGTTTAACCTGATGACTGTCTGTTGCCAGATAGTGGGCGGTCATACCCTGTAAGAGTATAGCGGCAGCGGTATCAAAGCTTATTTCGGTAGGTAATGGTATGGCATGTGTTACCGGGACAGCAACCAGTTCGGCATTAGCAAAAGGCACATCTCCAAAGCTCACCCTGTCGCCGGGCTTAAAATCCGGATGACCATTATTATCGGCTACTATCCCAGCGCCTTCATAACCCGCAATGTAGGGTGGTTTGCCCAGCAAGTGATAATTGCCTTTGCGTCTTTCGGTATCAGAAAAATTAAGCCCGATGGCTTTCATTTCTACCAGTATATCTCCGGTTTTTAATACCGGCGGGGCGATCTCTTGATATTGAAGAACCCCGGGATCTCCAAATGTGGAAAATGTTAATGCTTTCATATAAATAGTGTTATAGGCAGGGCTTATTCAACATGTGATTCTTTTACGGTTTGAATCCGGCCATCGCTAATATCTATCTTTTTTTAAGCAATCATTTAGCGCATCCGGCAAATCGGCATAAACAGACAATAGCATGATACTTTGAACATGGATGATGTTCAGGAACGTAACATTTAATTTACAGATAAAATTTCGGTCATCTGTAGCATTCATACCCGTGTGCTACGTAAGGTTAAGTATATGATTATCTCTACAACAATTAATTTTATGAAATACGTTCAACAAAATTTAAAAAGGCGGGCAGGCATAGTCGGGATGATGTGTTTGCTGGCTGGGCTGCTTACTTCCTGCTTAAAAAATCATGACAATGACTATGTTGAACCACCGGTAGCATATCTTTCGGTGATCAATGCTTCGCCAGATTCGCAGCCTGTAAATTTCTTTTTGGATCAGAACCGCGCCAATGATTTCCCTATCAATTATGGTCACGGGATTGATTACATCAGGGCTTTTCCGGGTAAAAGAGTCGCCAGCTTTTTTATAGCAGGTACCCAGCAGAAGCTTAAAGCCGATACGATAAACCTTACCGCCCAAAAATTCTATTCTATTTATCTGGCCAATGTAGCCGCAACTCCGGATGTGATATTAACCAGAGACTCCATCACCCGCCCTGATGCGGGAAAAGCTACCATTCGCCTGGTAAATGTGAGCCCTGATGCCGGTGCGGTTGACCTGGGAATAAAAGCAGGTGCCTTATTAGCCAGCAACCAGGCTTATAAAGGGGCCTCGGTTTTTGTACCGATACAAGGTAACAGTACCTATACCCTGGAAGTTCGGAAAAAAGGCACTACCACCGTTTTGACTACATTGGAAGATGTAAAGTTAAACAGCGGTTCGGTGTATACAGTATGGTTACAGGGATTAGCCGCAGCCACCGATCAAAAGAAATTGAGTGCAAGCGTACAGACCAATGCTTTTTATTATTAAAGAAATTTTCAAATAAAAGAAAAGCCCTGGCAATATATTGCCGGGACTTTTTGTTTTAACTCGACCCTCGTTTTTGATCTATAGAAAAAATTGCTTGGTGATCAGATTCCGATTAAACTTCATAGCGTCTTTTAAGTCAAAGCAATACAAAAACTTCAACCTATGAAAACACTACTTATCATTTGTTTGGCGATAGCTTTATTATCGTCATGCAGTACCTACCAAATGAATACCCTCAGCAGTACAAATACCGTTCATAATGAGCGAACCGGTGAGTTTAAACTGGAGAACGATTCTGTCAAAATCATCTACTCTTTTGCAGGCGAAAATGTACCTATTCATATCAATATTTATAATAAGCTTAATGAGCCTATTTATGCTGATTGGGAACGCTCGGCATTTGTCATGGATAAAAAAAGCACCAGTTATGCCGATGGTGTTTTACAGGTAGATGGAACAGTATCCTCAACATCGATAGGTCGGAGGATCCAATATTCTGATGGCACTATCAGCGCACAGGTAACCCTCCCTCAAAATCTAACTTTTATTCCTCCGCACGCTCAAATCAGTAAAACCATTACCAATGTAGATAGCAAGGAATTCCAGTACATTACCGACACACTTTTTAAACAATCAAAAGTACCATCAGGTTTTGGCGGTAGTGATCTCAAGGTAAAACTGGCAAGGTTTGATAAGGGTAACAGTCCCTTGTTTTTCAAAAGTTATTTAACGTTGTACACACTTAATAACAATGTACAAAAGCTCATCACCTATCAGAATGATTTTTATGTTTCAGAAGCCTTCAGATCATCACTGGGCCCTGAAAATTTCTCGAATTTTGGAGATAACAGGGGCGATCATTTTTACATTAAGATACCTAACTAAAACAAAAGTACGCCACAATAATCAGGCATAACTCATCTCCTGTAATTACCGGTACTATCAACTTCATCTCGGGGGGCGTTCTTTTATACGGATAAAAGAACGCCCTTCATTCGTCATTTACACTCCATCATATCAGCATAATTACCTGATTACTGCCAATTTCGCTTAGTCTTATGACAAATTCGCGAAATTTTAATCGGTAAACATTTATCATTTTTATAAACCATTATATACTTTTTTAATTGCTAAACCCATATTAATAGTGATCATGTATCCGGCAGCAAATAGCTGGGTACCTGCCCCGATTATTTAAAAACATTGTATGCCCCACTATCATGCTTATTCGGATAAAGAATTGGCCTATCTGTTAAATGATAGCGATGAAACGGCTTTTACAGAAATTTATAACCGGTTTTATGGTGTTCTTTATCGGCATGGGTATAAAAGTTTGCCTGATGCCGAAGCGCTGAAAGACGTGCTCCAGGAGGTTTTTGTATATTTATGGAACAACCGGGGAAACATAAATCCGGAAGAAAACCTTGCAGCCTACCTGTATACAGCTGTAAGGAATAGGTTACTCAATAATTTCAGGCACCTAAAAATTAAAAATGATTATATCACGTCATTTCAAAATTACCTGGATACTAGTAAGCAACCTGAAGCGGATGAGACTATACGTATAAAACAACTTATTGCCATTGTAGAAGCAGAAGTAGCGCTGCTCCCCACACAAATGAGGCTCATATTTCAAATGAGCAGAAACAACAATTTTTCGCACCAGGAAATAGCAGATCAGCTTAATATCAGTGTATTGACTGTAAGAAAACAGGTTAATAACTCATTGAAAATTTTAAGATTAAAACTGGGAAGTAAGTTTTTTTTACTTTTTTTCTAATTCATCTACTCCCTACCCCTTCCTGAAGTGCATATAGCGTAATAAGGGCTCTCACCCCTTTACCAATTATGTCAAAAAAGGACGCAACAGATCTATTGAACCGCTACCGTAACGGCCAGGTATCCGAAGAAGAAAAAGCTTTGGTAGAAAGCTGGTATGCAGAGTATACCCAAAACGCTGGCATTCCTGAAATTGATGACCAGGAGCTGGAAAATAATCGCGAAGAAATTCTCCGGCGTATCCTCTCTGAGGTATCAGACAAACGAAAAATTAATTACAGGCGGCTGATGAGTATCGCCGCTATAGCTATTTTCTTGATATATATAAGCGTTTTGTTTGTAGAGCAACGGAAACCCCATCAGGATCAGCCAGCTTTAGTAGCGAAAAAAGACAATAGTAATTTACTTCCGGGTGGGAATAAAGCCACACTAATTTTATCAAACGGCAGCGCAATTAATTTAAATGACACCAAAAACGGGGCTTTGGCTAACGAAAAAGGCGTGGTTATACATAAAAACGCGAATGGTCGCATTAGTTATGATCAGGCCGAACACAATATAAGTCACGAGGCCAATGTATTTAACACTGTTGTTACCCCCAAAGGCGGGCAATACCAGCTTGTTTTGGGCGACGGTACCAAAGTTTGGCTCAACGCCGCATCTACCCTAAAATACCCGGTAACATTCAGCGGACCGAAACGCGAAATAGAACTTTCGGGAGAAGCTTACTTTGAAGTTGCTCATGATCAGCATAAACCATTCCGGGTAATATCAAATGGTCAAACCGTTGAGGTTTTAGGGACTCATTTTAATGTTAATGCTTATCCGGATGAAAAAACAACAAGAACTACGCTACTGGAAGGCAGTGTTAAAGTGTTGGCCGGTGAAATGAGCAGTAAGATAAAACCTGGTGAACAGGTTCAATTTAAAGATGGTCACCTGGCAGTAGCACAAGCCGATACAGAAGAAGCCATAGCCTGGAAAAACGGTTTCTTTTATTTTAAGGATGATGATATTCAAACGGTGATGCGGCAGCTTTCCCGTTGGTATGATGTATCCGTAAAATACGAGGGGCAAATTCCCACAAGAGAGTTTTCGGGGCAAATGAATAAAAACATCACCGCCGCACAGCTGATGCACATTTTAAGTATTGAGCAGATCCATTACCGCATAGAAGGCAGAACCATCATTATTATGCCTTAATCATTAATACACCAATTATTCACTTAACTAATATATATGAGAAAAAAAGTACAAAAAACAGTCCCTTAGACGAATCGTCAGCGGTTAATTATAAAAACAGAAACGTACCCCGAGTGCAATCGGGATACGCATATCTGAGTTAACCTCCTTTACAGAAAAATGATCTTATTCAGCAATCATCCATTAACTCAAACTTTTCAAAAGTATGAAATTAAAGTCTCTTTTTGTGTCCACCGAGAACCGGTGGCTGCCCAAAAAAATAATACTGATTATGAAATTGACTACCCTCATGATTTTACTGGCAATGCTGCAATGCAGCGCTTCGGTTTTTGGTCAAAAGATTAATCTTAATGAAACCAATACGCCTTTAAAAAAGGTATTGAAAGTCATTAACGATCAAACAGGTTATGTGTTTTTTTATGAATCGAAAGCTATTCGTAATAAAAACGTCACCATCAAACTCAAAGACGTATCTCTTGACGCAGCCTTAACAGCATTTTTAAAAGATCTGCATTTAAGCTATGAAATAGTGAATAACACTATTTTTATTAAAGAACAACCAGTCGCGGTTCAAGTTCGGGCAACAATCAATACTCAACAGGTTACCATAAAAGTAACCGGGCAGGTTTTTGATGAAAAAAACAACACGCTACCCGGTGTTACCGTGCGATTGAAAGGCGGGCAAATTGTTGTAATTGCCGACAAGGACGGAAAATTCAGCATGGATGTCCCTAACCCTAATGCGGTACTTGTTTTTTCATTTATTGGTTATGCAACACAGGAACTACCTGTTTTACAAGACCGGCCAATGAGCGTTCATATGCAGCTTGATCAATCAAAATTAAACGAAGTGGTTGTATTAGGTTATGGTTCTGTAAAGCAACGCGATCTTACCGGTTCGGTTTCCACCATTTCATCAGCCAAGGTAACGCAGGTAAAAGGCATATCCAATGTTGCGCAAACCTTACAAGGGCAAATGGCCGGTGTACAGGTGAACCAGGCTTCGGGGCAACCGGGCGAAGGGATGAAAATTGCCATAAGGGGTACAAACTCCATCACCGGCAGTAACGCGCCTTTATATGTAGTTGACGGCCAAATCACCCAGGATATCAGCGCCCAGTTAAATGTGGATGATATTGCCTCCATTGATGTACTGAAGGATGCGTCTTCAACCGCGATATATGGTTCAAGGGGTGCAAACGGCGTCATCATGATCACTACCAAAAAAGGCACCTCCAAAGCCTCCGGAAAGCCACAGGTAAGTTATGATGGGTATTATGGCGTCGCCGATTTAAGGCACAAACTAAAACTGATAGATGCGACTGAATATGCCCGGTTACAAAATGAGGTTACCACAAACGACAATGCTTCGGGATTAAATAGCCCGGCAAAACCACTGCCATGGACGCAGGATCAGATTAATGGCCTGGGTAAAGGTACCGACTGGCAGGACCTGGTTTATCATACAGCGCCTACACAAAACCATACCGTATCAGTGGGTGGCAACACCGAGAATACCCGGTATTATACTTCCTTTGGCTATTTTAACCAGGATGGTATTATCACCAACTCCAGTTACCGCAGGCTTTCCGGCAGGATCAACCTTGATCAGAAACTTAACCAGCAGCTAAACTTTACGATCAATTTAGCGCTTACTAAAGACCAGTATAAGAAAAACAACTATCAAAACGCCGATTATGGTGGTGTCCCTTTTCAAACTTTCGTAATGCCACCAACAGAGGGTGTTTATAATCCAAATGGTACCTATACCGTATTTACAGGTTTAAATTATGGGCAAACCAATCCCGTAGGGATGGCAAAAGAACAGTACAACCCAGCCAGCACGTTAAGGATATTGGGAACTGCAGCTTTGACTTATGAAATAGTTCCCGGTCTGAAACTAAGATCAAGTGCGAGCATTGACAATGCTGACAATCATTCGGATAATTACAATCCGCCATCAATTACTTTTGGTCAGCCGGCCGGTAACGCTTCACAGAGCTATTCAAACTCCAACTCGTTTGTCAATGAAAATACATTGACCTACACGCATAACTGGGGGAAACATAACCTGAATGCCCTGGCCGGATTTACTTACCAGCAAAATCGTAGCCGTTATCTGAATAGCGGCACTGCTTCGGGATTTGTCAGTACGGTTTATGTTGATAACAGTCTTCAATCAGCTACTACGCTCGCCAATCCGAGTACAGGCAATTCGAGTAACGCGCTCATTTCGTATCTGGGTAGATTGAATTATAATTACGCCGGTAAATATTACGCTACTTTTACCGCCCGAAGAGACGGCAGCTCGGTGTTTGGATCCAATAATAAATACGCGTTCTTCCCATCAGGTGCAATAGCCTGGACAGTATCTGAAGAAGATTTCCTGAAAGAGAACCCAACCTTGAGCAACCTTAAATTGAGGGCGAGCTATGGTACCTCGGGAAACCAGGCTATCAATCCTTACCAAACCCTGGCCTCGGTATCAAGCATCAATACTATCCTGAATAATTCAAACACTACAGGTTATTATTATTCGTCGGTTTCCAACAATAACCTGAAATGGGAAACTACCAAAGAGCTTGACCTGGGCATTGATGTGGGGATTATAAAAAACAGGGTGAACCTAACCGCCGACTATTACAATAAAAAAACAAGCAATTTATTATTATATGTAAACCTCCCTTCCTCAACCGGCTTTGGTTCTCAGCTGCAAAATGTGGGCAAATCCTCCAACAAAGGCTTTGAATTTTCTATAAACTCTCAGAACATTGTTGGCAGCAACTTTACCTGGTCTTCTACCTTAACCTATACCCATAATCAGAATAAGCTGTTAAGTCTGGGTGTTGGTGCTGATGGAAAACCTATACCTTACCAATATATCGGTACAGGCGGTAACTGGTTCCCGATGATTGTTGGACAGCCTATGAATTCGTTTTTCGGCCAGCAGGTAACAGGCGTTTATCAAACAGATGCCGAAGCAAAAGCGAATGGTGAACCCACCAAACATGCCGGTGATTTCAAATTCCAGGATTATAATCACGATGGGGTGGTGAATGACGATGACAAGCATGTATTAACAACCCTGCAGCCTAAATTCACCGCGGGCTTTAACAATACGTTTACCTATAAACACTGGGATTTGAGTGTTTTAATTACCGGTTCATACGGCGCGACACTGGTGAATGAGCTCAGGAAATACAGCCTTACGCTGAACGGGCAATGGACACCAACCGAGGCGGCTTATGACTCTCGCTGGCAGGGATCGGGCACCAGTAATGTCGGCGATAAACCATCGGCCAATAGCATGCAATATACCCGTGATTATGCCAATAGCTTATGGGAAGAAAACGGTAATTATCTGAAGATAAAAGATGTTACCCTGGGCTATACGTTTAATGCGACTCAGCTTCGTCGTATTAAAATATCGTCTATCAACATTTACGTGAGTGCGCAAAATTACTTTACCATCACCAAATACACCGGTTATGATCCGGAAGTATCCTGGGCATCATCAACAGTAAACGGGTGGGATCGCGGTAATTACCCATCAACAAAATCAATCACAGCAGGCGTTAGGGTGAAATTTTAAATTGAACAAATCATGAAAAGATCATATATAAAACTGTTTTTAAGCATTGTTATTGGTATGACCATAGCCATAAGCGGGTGCAAAAAAACACTGGAAGAACATCCTCAAACATCTATTACCCCTGGCACATTTTTTTCTGATCCGGCCAGCTATCAATTAGCTATTATAGGTTTATATGGCGATATACCACTGTATGATGGCAGTATGCAGGAAATGGCTACAGATATCTATGGTGCCCCTGCCCCATCGGTTGAGCAGGGATTGCCCATGTATCAAAATGCCCCTCAGCCATATTATTACAATACCCAGGGCTGCTGGAGAAATGGTTACCGCCTCATTAAAGATGCTAATTTTGTTTTAGGCGCTTTGCCAACCTCACCGCTGGACGCAGCAACCAAAAACCAGCTAACCGCCGAAGCGGAGTTTATGCGGGCTTACGCCTACTTTTACCTGGTACAGCTTTATGGGGACATCCCAATGCCGACAAAAGTCATCGTTGATAACAATCCCACCAGTTTACAGCTGCCACGTACGCCGCAGGCCGATATATATAAACTGATACTGAGCGATCTGACCTTTGCTGAGCAAAATTTACCCGACAAAGCAGCTACTGCTGGCAGGGTGTACAAATCGGTAGCATCGGCACTTTTGGCAAAAGTTTACCTCACCATGGCCGGCAACCCCATGAAACAAACAGCCGCCTATCAAAATGCAAAGGATGAGGCCCTAAAAGTAATCAACTCCGGGTTGTTTACCCTTGTAGATGATTATGCCAACGTTTTTCATCATACCAGTTATACAACAGAATCTATCTGGGAGCAATCATACGTGGTTTCGAAAGGCGGTAATCCCTTGCAAGGGTCAACCGGCACAGCCGATACTTACCGACCTTCATTGGTACCTGCTCCCAGCTTTATCAGCAGTTTCCCGAAAGGCGATCGCAGACGGACATGGGGTATCCTGGACCAATATCCGGATCCTAAAGTAAAAGGCGGTGTACTGGCGCCCTTCTTTCAGAAATACTTTGATACCACGGGTGTTTCAAAAGGAGCTACGTCCTCTACCGTCATTAATCCCTGGAATTTTATTTATATGCGTTATGCTGATATGTTCCTGATTGCCGCAGAAGCCGAAAATGAGATCAACGGTCCGGGCAATGCCTACCAATATATTAACACCATCCGCAGGCGTGCCCGGGTAGATAAATCCGACCCAACCAATGTTCCCGACCTGGCCGGTCTTACACAAGATGGTTTCAGACAGGCCGTTTTGAAGGAAAGAAAATGGGAATTTGCCTTGGAAGGCAATACCTGGTTTGATATGAAACGGACCAATACATTCCAGCTTATCCAGGCGCAAAGAGGGAGTCAACTCATTAACCCGATAGGCCCTTACAATCAAACATGGCTTATTCCGGATATTGAAATTACGGCTAATAATATTCCCCAAAATCCGCTTTATTAATTCTTAAATTGTACTTCCGGTAAACATCCAGCCGGAGGTACAATTGATTTTTGTTCCCTTTAATATTCAATGTCAATGCAGCTTTTAAAATCAACTATACTGACCCTCGCTTGTATTACCTCGGGCATTTTAATGCATCCTTGCTTCGGGCAGAACAATATTTATGTATCCAATAGCGGCAACGATAAAAATGATGGTACTTTTAAACATCCCGTTCAGCACCTGGCAGCAGCCTTGTCAAAAGCAGCCGGATACGTTAATGAAGATGTAGTTGTCCTATTACGGGGAGGCATTTATCCCCAGCAGAAAACAATAGAGCTCAACCAGGGCGATTTTAAAGAACGTTCGTTGACCATTAGTTCATACCCCAACGAAAAGGCAGTCATTACTGGATCAGGCAAAATAAACCCGGTATGGCAGCCATACAAAGGAAATATCATCAAAACAAAACTGGTTGCAGGCATTGCTCCCGACCAGTTATTTATGAATGGCAAAAGCCTCCCTATGGCCCGCTACCCCAATTTTGATTCCACAGCCCGGATCTATAACGGAACGGCTAAGGATGCCATAAGCGAAACCCGGGTAAAAACATGGCAAGCTCCTGCCGGGGGCTATATCCACGCTTTGCATGCGGGAGAATGGGGCAGCTTTGACTACCTGATCACCGGGAAAAATGACAAAGGTGGATTGACTTATGAGGGTGGCTGGCAAAACAACCGCCCCTCCCCTATGAATAAACAAGACCGGTTTGTAGAAAATATTTTTGAAGAGCTGGATGCCCCCGGCGAATGGTTTTACAATAAAACAAGCCAAACGCTTTATTTATACCCGCCTACTGGAGTCAACTTGAATAAAGCTGTATTTACCGTCAGCGCTTTAACCGATTTGATCCATATCATCGGCAGTAAAGAAAAACCTTTAAGCAACATCACCATTAAAGGTATCGACTTTACGCAAACGGCACGATCATTTATGCTGGCAAAAGAACCTTTGCTGCGCAGCGACTGGAGGATGTATCGCGGTGGAGCTATTCTTCTTGACAGAACCGAGCAGGTAACCATCAGCAACTGTAATTTTTATGAACTGGGCGGGAATGCGGTGTTTGTAAGTAACTACAGTAAAAACGATATCATCCGGGACAATTATATACATACCATAGGTGGTAATGCGATTGCTTTTGTTGGTAATCCTAATGCGGCGAGGTCGCCTGCTTTTAGTTACGAAACTTTTGTCCCCTGGGATAAAATGGATTACCAGCCAGGCCCTAAAAGCTCCGACTATCCTCAATATTGTTCGGCCACCGGTAATTTGATACACCATATTGGCACAATAGAAAAACAGGTGGCGGGTGTACAAATCTCCATGTCGTCGCATATTACGGTGAGCCATAATACTATTTACAATACGCCCAGGGCCGGACTTAATATGAGCGAAGGAACCTGGGGAGGACATATGATTGAATTTAATGATGTATTCAATACGGTGCTGGAAACCGGCGATAACGGGGCTTATAATTCCTGGGGCAGGGACCGTTACTGGCGGCCGGAGCGTAACCTGATCGATAGCATAGTAGCCGCCAGGCCTGGCATCCAGTATTTGGATGTGATTGATCCTATCACCATCCGTAATAATCGTTTTCAGTGCGATCATGGCTGGGACATTGACCTGGACGACGGCAGCAGCAATTACCGTATCTATAATAACGTTTGCCTGAGCGGTGGTTTAAAACTGCGTGAAGGCTATAGCCGCACCGTTACCAATAACATCATCATCAATAATACCTTCCATCCGCATGTATGGCTAAAGAATAGTAACGACGTATTTGAGCACAACATCGTGAGCCTGCCATACGCCCCCATCTTAATAAATAACTGGGGCAAAAGCGTTGACCAGAATTTTTTCCTGACTAAAGAAGCGTTGGCAGATGCCCAGAATTTGGGATTAGATAAAAACAGCATTTACGGCGATGCCCAGTTTATTGACGCCAAAAGCGGGAACTATCATTTAAAACCGGGCTCCCCGGCATTAAAAGCCGGGATTAAAGATTTTGATATGAATTTCGGCGTTACTTCCGTTGTTTTAAAAAAGCTGGCCCAAAAACCGGTGATCAACCTGCTGGTTACTTCAACAAATCAGGGTAAACAAAGCCAGGTAGAATGGTTAGGCGCGCATTTTAAAAACATTGAAAGCCTGGGAGAAAGATCAGCGGCCGGGTTGCATGATAATAATGGGGCATTACTTACAGATCTGCCAGCGGCGTCACTTGCAGCTAAAAATGGCTTACAAAAGGGCGATGTAGTGATCAAGCTAAATGAAGACAGCGTTAACTCCATAGAAGAATTACTCAAGGTATATCAAAAAATTAAATGGATGGGAAAGGCTAAGCTCGTTATAGTTCGCAACCAAAATCAGCAGGTAATCACGGTGAGTTTTAAATAGCAATATAAGATGCTGTCTAAATTTGACTTAGATAATTTACGTATCATATAAAAATCATTGCCGTTGACTAAAGTCAACGGGATAATAACTGAAAAAAGGGGCTTTAGCCAAAATCCACATGAATAATTGGGTTGAAGCCCGCAATGAATAATTATCGTTTTTACACACATTTTAAGATGCCTAGTAAGGTTTTCAATGGCATTTTGTTGCAAAAGTGGGTTTACATGGTTTACACAATTTATGGTTAACATTATTATATTTAATTGATAATAAACAAATTATGATAATTTTATCACCATATAGTGGGTTTACATGTAAACCCACTTAGAACAAAGTATTCCCTGTCATTAAACAAGGTTTATGAAGTAGTATATCGGGCACCAGGGGAAGTCTCGACTGAGCTTCTGGCGCTGAAGATCAAGGATGCTTTATAGATCGTGCCAAATGATCTTTACCATCTGGCTTTAAAGATTTTGATGTGAATTTTGGTGTTAATCCACCGTTTTAAAAAGAACAGAAAGGGGAATCATCTTCTTTCTGTTATTTATAATGCAGGAAAATCGCTTTTAACTCAGATGGTAGATAGGAGGCACCTGCCGGAGCCTTTCAAAGGAATGTTTTCTGCCTATAAACATGTTACTCCTTCGGAGTTTAAAGAATGGTACAAACGCAACTCCGGAGGAGTAACATGTTTGTAGATAAAGTATAAAAAGCGTATTGGCTCCGTAGGCGCCCCCTCTTTAAAAGCGATTTCCCTGCTTTATAATGAAGCATTTCTGCTGGCGTTATTCTTTTTTCTTAGATACAAAACAGCAAAGATCACCGCTATAATTGCTAAATACATTGTCCAGGTATCCAGGGGGCAATTACCTATAGGATCGGCTATTGGATCACATGGCTCACCGGGGTCATCGGCCAATACTATAAATACATTACTCACGATCAACAAAAGCAATAAAATTGCAGTTTTCCCGATGACAGCCGTATTCACTCTGTTTTTTATGCTTTTAACCTTTTTCATAGAATCTCGAATAAATACCTATCTCTTTATAAATTTTCCTTGCCCAACCAGGGCCCCATTTGATGCATCATATAAATTAACGATGTATATGCCCGGGGAAAAGTAGCCCACATTGGCTGTCCAATTGGAGCCCGTAACTTTTCGTTTGCTCATTACAAATCCGGTTGGACCAATAATACTTAAGCTGTATGCCTTGTTAGATGATTCGTCTGCAATCTGCATTTGGATCTGCGATTCGGCAGGATTAGGGTAAACCTTAACAACCGATCCGTTAGGAGATTGCAACGTATAAACAATGCTTATTTTTTGAGAATAGGTTACGGTACCGTCACGATCGGTCTGCTTTAACCGGTATACATTATCCCCGGTTGAAGCCAGGAGGTCGGTATAGCTATAATTACCGGCACCATTACTTTTAAGCTGATATATGGAGCTGAAATTACCCGCCTGATCCTGTTTTTCTAATACAAAAGAAGTATAGTCGACCTCATACTCTACCAACCAGCGAATGTCGATCCCCTTTGCTGCCTTTTTACCCGTAAAGCTGAGCAGGTGATACTTTGACGGACTTTTGTTGATAACCAGTTCAAACCTTTTGCCACCGTAAGTTGCTGCGTTACCCCTGTCTAAGTTAAAATTATAGGTATTGTTATGAGTCATGTCTAATGAATCATTCAACAATTTATCGTGTAAAAAAACGGTGTAGTTATCGGGCAAACCGCTTATTTCGTTTTTTGAAAATGTATAGATCCCCGAAGTAGTAGCACTGACATACAAAGGAATAACGGTTCTGGGGGCCGTTAACGTTGAATATTTATTCAACGCTAACCTCACACTATCGGCACTATAACTTGAAAGAAAAACACTTGCCCCCAGTCCGTCCAAATCTATCCCGTCCTCTTGCTGACTATAAGCCGGCAACCAGTCGTTTTTAAAATAAATGGCGCAGTTATCGTTACGAACACTATCGGCAGATAATCTTAATTTAATATCCGGGATAATCTCGCTTGTTGTTTGTTCTGAAACTGAATTTACAGATTGTGCAGTTGAGGAGCGCAGATTAGCAATATGCATCTGACCAGGTGCCGACATCAGTAATGGGGCCGGTTGCTGATTGGTGCTCACTTTTGCAGCCTCTGTAAAAGTTACCGTGGTGGTGGGGCCCACGGTAGGAATGGTGATGAAGAAGCCCTGCCCGCTGCCCAAATACCGTGATGCTCCATTGCCATCACTGTTACCGCTTGCACCAATGGTAGGGTCCCAATAAGAGTATCCTTTATTTACAGGATTAAAAACCAAAAACTTGGTGGAAACAGCCGCGGTATTGGAAAAATTGATCCCAGTACCACCCGACTTTAAATTGGTATTGTTTAAATCTAATGCACTGGCATAAGGGTTACCCAACAGATAGTACCCCGTACCCGGACTGTGTTTACTCAATGTAGTAGAAGCTCCGGTATACGCCCATGGGGTAAAAGAAATAGGGCCCTGGTTTAAAGCACCTGAAGCCGAAAGGGTAACGGTTTCGGGCGCTAAGCCTACGGTCCCCCCCTTTTGTCCGGCCCCTGTACCCAGGTTATTAATATTGTCGCCAATAAAATAAAACATAAAGCCATTGCCAACAGGCAAGGTAATATTAGATACACCTGTAACATTAACCGTATTGCTGCCTGCAGTTAGTTTTTCGAGGCCTTTAAATGTGCCCGATGTAAAGGTGTTATTGTTGACGGGTACATTTTCCTGGTAAAAATATAGGGTTGGGTTATTATTAACCGTGGCATTAAATCCGTTAGCTGTACCTCCATAGCCCGAAATAAATGCTTTGGCTGCTACATAATTAACGTTGAAAATACCGCTCCCCGTATTAACCGGGCTCGACATTAAGCGGTAACCACGCTGACTGGTAGAGCCTCCCTGTAAATAACGCTCCACATTCACATTTCCGGTTATCGGGGTAGTATAGTTTATAGGCCCAACTGTAGCGCTTGAAGCAGCGGTTGATTTCAGCGTAAGGTATGCCGTGCTGCCGGTACCTGCAACGAGTTTTGCCGGGCTCACCATGGTTAATATGCCGGTAGGCGCTACGGCAAAATTACCCGTGCCGGCAGTCATTGTTGAAACACTGGCAGCATTGGTTCCGTTAAATGTTACCTTATTAAACACCGTACCCGCGGTACTATTGTCAAGCAATGTTTGGGCGCCCAATCCATTGAAAAAAGTAGTACCCGTGCCTTGTGTGTATACGCCTCCGCTGTTATTGGTATAATTACCTCCGATATAAAAATTACCTGAGCCCAGATTAAGGGTACCCGTATTATTAACCGCGCCTTTAATAATAATATCACCAGCATCCTGATTAACAATGGTAGATGCCTGATTTGTCCAGCCTCCCGTTACGGTAACTGTAGGGTCGTTGGTGTTTAAATTTACCGTGCCACCACCTGTAGTCCAATTATTACCAATGGTTAAACCCTGGGGATTGGCTGTACCTATGGTACTGTTTTTATCAACAACTTTTGTACTCGCACCAGAAAATGTCAGGTTATAATACGCCGGAGATATTGTATTAATATAAGTTGCAGTAGTGGTAGTAGAGGGTTCATTGGCGGTGTAAACCGTTTGGTTTTCGGCATTGTTATCGCTAAACAAAGTGGTGCCGCTGTTACCACCAAATGTAAAATAAATATAAAATTGATCAATCAGTGGGGTGATGATAGGTGTTTTGTTCTTGAGCTCAAAGGTACTGGGGCTGCTGGCCGCCGTAGAGGCGTAACCCGTATTATCCGCTATAACCTGACCATAACCCGTAAAACCAAGCACTCCAGGATTTAAACCAGCAAAACCGCTTGTTGGTGGCGAAAAGTTTTTAACAAGGTTCATCTGCCCCAGGAGGGTTGTTGTCCCTTTTTCTACCGAAAAACAGGGATAACAAACTTCCCCGCGGGTGGCATTATTAATTCCGTTACAGTTGAGTAAAACATTTCCGTTTATCGTCAATTGATTTACCTGTGCAGAAAATAAGGCAACATCAGCAACTGTACTGGATGGCTGTGTTGCTGCATCCCCTACCACTATGTTACTCTGACAAAGTACATTCCCGGTTCCGGCTATGATCGTGTTGAATATATTTCGGGGATCTGCCGCACCTGCATAATGATTTTGAGTTATATTTCCGGTTATTGTTAATGTAGTTGTAGCGCCATTAACCGTTAACATCATGGTGTACTTTGTTCCAAAACTTTGCTGTGCTCCCGAGGTGTTCCGCAAGTAATATGTTGCAGCTGTAACGCCATTATTGCCGAAGGTTATCGACTTCCACGTTGTATTGGCAGTTACGATTGGAAAACGGGTAAGCGTAAGCGTTTGGCTTCCTAAATTTACACACAAAGCACTGATAAGGGTATAAGTAGTGGCAACTCCTATTCTTACATCGTCATTAGCGCCAGGGGCGACAGGACAAGCTATTAAACCGGACTGAGCCCAGTTTCCGGCATCCGTTACATCAGTGCTATTTCTACCGGTCCAATCAAAAGTCCCAGCCTTAACTGTGTTCGATAAAACCAGAATCAACAGGCAAATACCTGTTTTAAAAATCATTAAGCTACCAATATCGCGGTGTACTTTCATTAGATTTTATGACCAATTATTGAAATTTGGGCTACTGAATATCTTTATTGATCAATACTTTTATCCCTGGTTATTACTGGTGGTGGTGATCATTAACAGAGGTTTATAAAGACCTATTTATTTAATAATATGATACAAATCAATTTACCAACCACTGATATTATATAAATTTGCCTGTTTTTAAATTAAGTTTAAACAGCTTCGACACACAAGCAAATCACACCGACGAAATGGCAATCGGGCACGATAGAATATTGATAAAATTGACAACCAATTGGCTTTTTCTGCATTACGTTCAAATCCACAATGATGGTTTGCCGCAACGGGAGCATGTCATAAAAGAGACCAATTGGTAAATATTAAATATATATCCTGGGATGTGAGGATATATTATTTCGTTTCAGGAGATTTGATAATATGGGTATTCAAAACCCGGAATCCCTTACTAATTTGCTATAGGATACCGTATTACCAAAATTGTACCGAAAACCTATGGTGAAGTGGGCATACTGATCAGGCGCGTTGTTTTTAAACTGGGCCGGAGGGTCATTGTAGCCATCCAATCCTTCGCCAAAAGCATAGCTATGTTCATAGCCGAGGGTAATGGTATAACCTACCTGCTCATAGGAGTCATAAATTTTAAACTCATAGCCTAATCGCAGCGGCAACACCACGTTGGTGCTTTTGTCTTTCCCCTGGAAACCATTGGTGCTGCCCACCGGGCCGTTTTGAGCATATGCGGGTAGGTTAGTACGCTGTATATCTTTCATGTTGTTGGAGATAGCACCAATACCTGTACCCACATAAAAGTTCTTGATCACATTTAAAAAGCCATTGTTGGAATAATCAATAAAGCTCCCCAGCTGCACATCTGCATGAATCAATAAAGCTTTATAAGCGTTTTTATAGATTCGGCCAAAAGCATCTTTATCAGGGGTGCGGCCACCGCCCGAAAGCGTACCAAACTGGTACTCCAAAGCAATAGGTATGTAGGGATTGAAATTATAGGCTATGTTGAAGTTGTAAATAGGATGATAGTCCTGCCTTTTGGTATCGGCATAAGCCCTGCAATAACCAATACCGCCCCCAACACCCCATTCATAATAGTTGTATCCGTCCTGCGCCTTTGCGACAAACCCGGCAAAGCCTAAAACAAAAAACAGAATAAATTTTTTCAAAGCTAAATTTTAATCAATATCAGTTGAAACAGACCTCATCTAAATATATAAGGTATTTAATATCCTTGCAGCGATATTAGACACAAAGGCAAAAACAGCCGATGAGTAAACAGAAATGATCGTTGAATAAGGAGTATGTTTCAGGCTACCTGTTCACGTCCTTTGGAGCGTTCCTTCGAGCGGATGCAAAAAGTAACTATCCAGTTAAAGATCATCGGGATCAGCAGGATCACTGAAATCAGAAAAGTATTGCTCAGGTCGTTGAAAAACAGCACAAAACCAATGGCACCCAGGTTAATGCCAGCCAGGCAAAGGGTAGCCTGTAAATGGTTCAGACCCAGCTTCAGCATCCGGTGGTGCATATGGTTCCGGTCGGCATCAAATGGCGATACTCCTTTTAGTATCCGGAGTGTAAACACCCGCAGGGTATCAAAAACAGGACCTATCAGTATAGCTACCGTAAGCGCGGGCGCGGTAAACAAATGTGGTACTCCTGCTATGCTGATCTTACTGATCTCGGTATACTTAATGGCCATCACTGCCGATACCAAACCGATCAGTAAAGCGCCTGTATCGCCCATAAATATCTTGGCCGGGGTAATATTATACCGTAAAAAACCAGCTACCGCCCCTACCATTGCCAGGCAAATAGCTGCCAGCTCATACTGTTTTACCGATAGGAACATCACAGCAAGCGTGCCGTTAACGATCAGCCCGGTGGTGGCGGCCAGGCCATCTATCCCGTCTATCAAATTAAAGGAATTTACGATCAGCATGATCAGCAGGATAGAGAAGATAGCGCTGGGCACATAAGGCAAATTAAAAATACCCCATATACCATACATACTGGTGATCCGGATATCGCCCAGCAAAACCAGTATGGCGGCTACGATGAACTGGATCAGGAATTTGGTGCTGGAGTTTACCCCCGAAAGATCATCCTTTAAGCCCATGGCAAATAAAATGATACAGGCTATCAGCAAATAACTGATGGGCAGAGCTTTATCTATAATACTGAATAACAAGGTGGTAATAATAAAGCTAACAAATATGGCTACACCACCCAAACGTGGGATGCCATGATCATGCTGTTTGCGGAAATGGCCAACATCGTCATATAAATGACGGGCACGGGCCACATGCAAAATGGATGGTATAGCTAATAGGGTTATCAGGATGGAGATGACAACTATTAAAACATTGTACAGAAAGTGATAAGAGTGTAAAAGTTCCATCATAGAGACCTGGGGTTAAAGCACATATCAGGTTGTTTACTTCGCGTCACTTCGTATTATTCAGCGATAATTATCAACAAACAAGGCTTGTAAAACTGAACTACTTCACCTCGTCGGGCCGTAACACCCTTGTTGATATCTGAGACTAAAATTAGCATATCAGGCGGTTTGTTTTTAACTTTCGACACGTAGTGATTCTCCATCGACAGAAAGGCGGAAATAACCGTTAAAAACAGATAGTCTTCAGGCTACTTATCGGCGAAAAGGTTGTTGTGCTATGATCAAAACATTTCTGCAGATAGTCTTCATTGCTATAAGACAGAGCCATCCACAGCTTCACTATGATTTATTACTAATTTATTTGATGTAATAGGTAAAAGCAAATAATCACGCATTCAGAATACGTGGTATCTTTTAAGGTCATTGAAAGATCAATCCATAAAAAAAGCCTTAAATGAATCATTTAAGGCTTTTTAAACGAATATTTGTGATCCCGCTGGGATTCGAACCCAGGACCCCAACATTAAAAGTGTTATGCTCTACCAGCTGAGCTACGGAATCGTTGTACTATTACTACTATAAGAATTAAAAAGCCCCTCCAATTTGTTTAGAGAAGCTTTCGTGATCCCATCAGGATTCGAACCTGAGACCTACTGATTAGAAATCAGTTGCTCTATCCAGCTGAGCTATGGGACCATCGCGATTTTTTCGCGGTGCAAAGATGCAAAATTATACGGAATTATCAATCAAATTTGTGAATTCTGTTATGATTTAAGCGTGCATGCTGTTTGGATGACTAAGTTGTGGTTACCTTGCCTGTAAGCAAATCGACATGATAAGTTTTATTTTTAATAATTACATCAGCTTTATGCTTACCTAAAAAATTAATAACACCTTCATAATACCACTTTATACCATTAAACTCACCTACCGCTGCAAAAGTTATAGCACCTGCAGTTATATCACCATTTTGGGTTAAATCAACAGTTACCTTATTCAAGGTGTAATAAGCATGCACAGATGATGGTATCACCGTTTTTTTACTTGACGCGGTATCAACAAATGATTTAATGCTTCCGTTAAAAGAAATGAGTTTATTGGTACTGCCATTTATGGCCAGGGGCACATCAAAGTCAAGAGCTTTCGCTTCGTAAAAAGCTTTGATATTATGAGCAAACAAGCCGCCTGGGGTTTGACCTGTTGTTGCCAGAGAATCATATGCTACGTATCCGTTTAGGGCCGAAAAAACAGGATAGCCTTTTACTCTCGGGGCCTTTACCGTATCACAACTAAAATAAAATTTGAATAATCCACTGGTTTGTGAGGTAATGGTATCACCGATTACTGTTTTATAATTCACTACCGTATCCGGAAAGAAAGAGCACAGGTTAACAAGACCCAATATGAGCGGCTTTGATTGCCTGATAGTAGTAAGATCAGGCAGGATCAAGCCTTTATTGATGTTGACACCACCATAAGCACCCGACAAGGTTTGGGTTATATTTCTGATTATTTGACCAGTTGCAGGACCTACTGTATCAACCTTAGATATTGGAGGCTCGGGTTTCTGATTTAGTTTGACTTCTTTTCGGCAGGCCGTATAAAATAATACAGTACCCGTTAATACTACGAGTAGGGTTTTAAACTTGAATTTCATGATAAGGAAAGAGTAGTTTTTATTAATATGTTGGAATTAGATAATTGTGAGTTTCGTGCGAAGCAAGCAATTCAAATGCCGTTAATTAATTAACCACACGATAAAGGTTAATTTTAATCAATTTAACAACAGAGCAATTACATACTGGTAGTTAAGCCCGTGATGTTATCCTATAATTAAAAACACATGAGTAAAACAATACACTCTGAGGAAAATATCGGGCAAATTATTACGCATAAAACACCTGGGCTATTTTTTATATTTGATGGGTACCATAACCAGACATCATGAGCACTAAAAATTACCAGTTTAGTTTAAACCAGGACCAGTCCAGGCGTAAATTCATTTATAATTTTACTAAAGTAGCTGGTGTTACCTCCCTATTGACTTCGCCTGTATTGAGCCACGCCAATAACCTTTTTGATCAGCCAGCTACTTTCACTGTTGGACAGATCATGGATATGTTCATTAGTCAGGTACCGGGCGCTCCTTTCAGCAGTACTGTTGATACGTTAAAGGCTGGTAACCGCGATATCCAGGTTACCGGTATTGTTACAACTATGTTTGCTACTGTTGAAGTGATCAGAAAAGCTATTGCCTTAGGCGCCAATTTTATTATCGCACATGAACCCACTTTTTACAATCACCAGGACGAGACTACCTGGCTGGCTAATGACGATGTTTACCGTTATAAAGCCGACTTGCTTAAACAACATAATATAGCCGTATGGCGCAATCATGATTATATCCATAGCATTAATCCTGATGGGGTTAGGATGGGCTTATTAAAACAGCTTGGCTGGCAGGCTTATTATAATCCGGCTTCAAGCAATGTAATGATGCTTCCTGCAACATCTTTAAGCGCATTAATTGGACATTTAAAACAGAAATTATTTATTGATAAGGTAAGATATATTGGCAAGCCGGAGCAGATTTGTCAAAAAATATTACTAATGCCTGGCGCTGCCGGAGGGACCAGGCAGATACAAGCCATGAGCAAAGAAAAGCCCGACGTGTTAATATGCGGCGAGATACAGGAATGGGAAACTGCCGAGTATGTACGTGACGCACAGGCTAAAGGCGAAAAATTATCACTCATTGTATTGGGCCATATTGCCAGCGAGGAGCCGGGCTCTGAATTTATGGCAACCTGGCTAAAAGAAAAGCTACCCGGCATAAAAATAACACATGTATTATCCAACAATTCCCTGTCATTTTTGTAGTTGTAAGGCGTAGTGATAATAAAGCATTTAGTAAACATTATTTGTTGCTAAATAATTTAACATTACGTACAATTGCAAATTAAGTACTTTAATTACCAGCGTGCTAATTACATGTTAATCATACACTTGTTATAATTAACAGCTTTTTGACAAAACATGTATCAACATTGGTATTTAATGTGTTTTTAAATGATAATTTATGCAAAAACAAAGCATTATTGACTTGAAAATCGCAATTTTTGTTTTTTAAAATAGAAAGTGTTTTTTTTACAATAAGTTAATCATACTTTTAACCCAATTTTTTTTAATAAAACTTAATTTATGATCATAATTGCTGACGGTGGCTCAACTAAAACAAATTGGTGTCTGGTAACCGAAGAAGGTAAAAAAGTGTATTTTAACACTGAGGGTTATAACCCTTATTTCTCAAGTACGGAATATATCATACAATCTTTAAATGAAAGTTTGCCAACCGACCTGGAGAAGGATGAAATAACCGAAGTAAATTATTACGGCGCCGGCTGTTCGACACCCGAGATGCGTAAAATTGTTGAAGAAGCCATGAAAGTTGTGTTCACCAAAGCAAGGGTGAACATTGGTCATGACCTGCTTGCCGCCGCCCGTGCCCTGTTAGGTAACAACGAAGGCTTTGCCGCTATTTTAGGTACCGGTACCAATACCTGTATCTATGATGGTAAAGACGTGATCAACAACATTGATTCCGGAGCTTATATTTTAGGCGACGAAGGCAGCGGTTGTTACATCGGCAAAAAATTACTGGTTGATTATTTACGCGGTTATATGCCCGAGCCGGTACGCAACCTTTTCTGGGAAACGTTTAAATTGACACCTGATGATATAAACGAACAAGTTTATACACAACCACGTGCTAACCGTTTTTGTGCAAGCTTCAGCAAGTTTGTTTATGATAACAATGTACATATCGAATACTCACGTAACCTGGTACGTACATCATTTGAAGATTTCTTCCGGAATCTGGTAACACACTACCCCGATTATCAAAAATACAGCTTTAACTGTATCGGTTCGGTTGGTTACAACTTCAGGAATGTTTTAGAAGAAGTAGCTACAGAAAACGGTATGGTTGTAGGCAGCATCATCCGCTCGCCTATAGATAACCTGGTAAAATACCACCTGGAACTGGCTCCGAGCTCTTTGTAAAAAAGAGTCAAGAGATTAGAGTCAAGAATCAAGATAAAAAAAGGCCTGGAAATTACTTCCAGGCCTTTCGCATTTTTATTTTAATTGTCTTGATTCTTGACTCTAATCTCTTGCTTCTCTTCCTCCCCTTATCCAATATTCATTTCACCCTGGAATATTTTGCCGTATTTACGCTTGTCAAACTTGTATAATTTGGCCGCGCGATAGGACACCCCTTTTTGTTTCTCGTCAAGTTCCTTTAAAAAACCGTAGCTCAGCATTTTCTTTCTAAAATTCCGTTTATCCAGCTTCTTGCTTAAAACCGCTTCGTAAAGGGATTGCAGCTGGGTAAGTGTAAATTTTTCAGGTAGCAGTTCAAAAGCGATCGGTTGGTAATGTAGTCTCCTGCGGATCTTATTAAAACCGGTATTGAATATCTCGCTGTGATCAAACGCGAGTTTAGGCAATTCATTAACCGGGTGCCAAAAGGCTTTTTTGGCGTACTGGGTAACCGGTCTCAACTCTTTTTGCCCGTTTATACGTATCAGCGCGTAATAGGCCACGGTGATAACGCGACCCTGTGGGTGCCTGTTCACTTCACCAAAAGTATGGAACTGTTGCATGTGTAAATCGCGCAAGCCGGTAAGCTCGTACAAGATACGCTCGGCAGCATCGTCAATACTTTCGTCCTGTTCCACAATATAACCGGGCAACGCGAGTTCATCTTTATATGGCTCTTCGTTACGTTCAATAAGCAAAATTTTAAGCTCGCCGGCTTCAAAACCAAAAATTACGCAGTCAATAGAGAATACGGAATCAAACTTGGGTAGCATTACTTCCAAAACTGTACGGGGATTTAAGTTTAATTGTTAAATATATGACCTTAATTCCTAATCCAAAAAAAAACAAATAAAATTTAATGGTGTAATTTACACACACTATCTTCGTAGCGCAAATCTAAGTAATGTAAAAATGCAGAAAATTTCAAAAATTGCGGTTTTAACTTCTGGTGGCGATGCTCCCGGAATGAATCCCTGTATAAGGGCAGTTGTTAGAACAGCACTATATAACGGCCTTGAGGTTGTTGGTGTTAGGCAAGGTTACAAGGGACTTATTGAGAACGACATGTACGATATGGACAAGCGTTCGGTAAGTAACATACTTAATTTGGGAGGCACTATTTTAAAAACAGCCCGCTGCTTACCTTTTAAAGAAGACGAAGGCATGGCTACCGCCTATAAAAACTTAAAAGAACATGGCATTGATGCCCTGGTGGTTATCGGCGGCGATGGTACTTTTACCGGTGCGCTGCGTTTTTCAAAAAAATATCCAGACATTGCTGTTATGGGCGTACCGGGCACCATTGATAACGACCTGTGCGGCTCAACCTATACCCTGGGTTTTGACACGGCAACCAATACGGTTATTGAAGCTATTGACAAGATACGTGATACAGCCGATGCGCATGACCGCTTGTTTTTTATTGAGGTAATGGGTCGCGATTCCGGCGCTATTGCTTTGCGCGCGGGTATATCCTGTGGTGCCGAGGCTATCCTGCTTCCCGAAAAACAAACAGCAATTGAAGATCTGATCAAGAATTTGAAAGATGGTTCATCTAACAAAAAATCATCAAGTATTGTTATTGTGGCCGAGGGTGATAAAAATGGCGGCGTGTATGATGTAGCCAAAGCTGTGCAAAAAGAAGTTAAAGATTACGATATTAAAGTAACTATATTAGGCCACTTGCAAAGAGGTGGCAGTCCGTCGAGCTTTGATCGTATTTTGGGTAGCCGTTTGGGTTATGCCGCTGTAAATGCGTTAATTGCGGGCGAAACACAAAAAATGGTAGGTTTGCAGGCCAACCATATTCTGCTTACCAGTTTGGAAGATGCCCTTAACCACCATGAATTTAAGCTGGAGGCTGATCTTTTGGAAATGGCAGCGATATTATCGATATAATAAATGATTGCAGTTGTATATAGCGGATCGTATTTTGCACATTGGCGGCTTGCCGATAAAGGAAGAACTGTTGCTTCGTTTAAAACCAACGGCATCAATCCCTATTTTAACGACGAAAAGTATATCCAGCAGTTACTCAACAAAAACATTAACCTGATACATCACGCCGAAGAAATAAAACGCATTTATTTTTTTGGTGCCGGTGCTTCTTCCGATGAGCGCAGGCAAATTGTACACAACGCGTTATCGGCTTTTTTTAAATTTGGTAAGGTAATAGTTGAGCACGATATTACGGCCGCGGCAATTGCCTGTTGTAAAAATTCACCCGGTATTATCAGTATTTGCGGCAGCGGCTCTAACGCGGCGTGGTACGATGGCAAAAAAGTGCAGACCAACAATTATGGCCTGGGTTATATCCTGGCCGATGAAGGTTCCGGCAATTGGCTGGGCAGGCAGCTGATCAAAGGTTTTATGAACGAAACCTTGCCCCCCAGCCTCAAAAAGAAGTTTGTGAGCAAGTATGATGTAGACCGAAAAACCCTGCTGGAGAAAGTTTACAGACAAAAACAACCCGCTTTGTTTTTAAGTTCATTCACCGAATTTTACCTGGATAATCAACACGATCACTATCTGCAAAACGTCATAAAAAAAGGTTTTAGCAAGCTAATTTCAACATATTTACTACCTTTATCAAAGCAACATCCCGGAGCCTCTATTCATTTTGCAGGTACCGTAGCTGCCAACTTTCAGGAGTATTTACATGAAGCTGCATCTGAGGCAAACCTTCAAATAGCAAATATCATTAAAGAACCTATAAATAATTTATTAACCTACTATTCTAATAAAAATTAAAAAAATCATGAAAATAGGAATTAACGGTTTCGGCCGTATTGGACGCCTGGCATTCAGAGCCGCAATTGAAAGACCCGACATTGAAGTTGTTGGTATTAATGACCTTGTTGAGCCTGATTACATGGCTTACATGTTGAAATACGATTCAACTCACGGACAATTCAAAGGCACTATTGCTGTTGAAGGCGGACATTTGGTTGTAAACGGTAAAACTATCCGTGTTACTGCTGAAAAAGATCCTGCTAACCTTAAATGGGGTGAAGTAGGTGCCGAAGTGATCATCGAATCAACAGGCTTATTCTTAACTCAGGAAACTGCACAAAAACATATCGACGCCGGTGCTAAAAAAGTAGTAATGAGCGCGCCAGCTAAAGATGATACCCCTACTTTTGTAATGGGTGTTAACCATAAAGAATTAAAAGCCGATCAAACTATCGTTTCAAACGCTTCATGTACTACCAACTGTTTAGCACCTATCGCTAAAGTATTGGATGATAACTTTGGTATCGAAGAAGGCTTAATGACTACTGTACATGCTGTTACAGCTACTCAAAAAACAGTTGACGGCCCATCGGCTAAAGACTGGAGAGGTGGCCGTGGTGCTTACCAAAACATCATCCCTTCATCAACAGGTGCTGCCAAAGCGGTTGGTTTAGTTTTACCTCAGTTAAAAGGTAAATTAACAGGTATGTCTTTACGCGTACCAGTTGCCGACGTATCTGTAGTTGACTTAACTGTACGTTTGAAAAAAGGTGCTTCATACGAGGCTATCAAAGCTGCTATGAAAGCTGCATCTGAAGGCGAATTAAAAGGCATTTTAGGTTATACCGAAGATGAAGTAGTGTCTGAAGATTTCAAAGGCGATGCACGCACTTCAATTTTTGATGCTAAAGCTGGTATCGGCTTAAACGATAACTTCGTTAAAGTTGTATCATGGTACGATAACGAATGGGGTTATTCAAACAAACTGATCGACCTGGTTCAGGAATTGGGTAAATTCTAATCTTGATCCATCAATTTTAATTTATATAACAAAGCCTGCGGTTTACCGCGGGCTTTGTTGTTTTGTGGACTATATCACACTAAAAAACCATGTCATTGCGAGCGAAGCGTGGCAATCTCCTCGCGTTCTCATCTGTAGGAATAGCTACGAGATTGCTTCGTCGTTCCTCCTCGCAATGACATGGTTTATTATTTTTATCCTTCCCTTCCCCCAAAACTTACCACGGCGTCTCGCCATAGTCGCTAATATATTTGCCTGTTGGGCCATCTTTGTCCAGCATGGCGTAGGCTACAATTGGTGCTGCGCCGTCTTCTACTTTTTTAGGACCCTGGTTGTTATTGAATTCGGTATTGGTATAACCAGGGTTTACAGCGTTTACTTTAAAAAAGTCCTTCAACTCAGCGGCTAAAGCAACGCTGTAAGCATTCAGAGCTGTTTTTGACGGCCCATAAGCTGCCGATTTAAAATGATAATGCTCCCAGTTGGTGTCGTTGTGCAGTGTAAGTGAACCCAGATCGGAAGTTACATTCACGATCCTTGGATTTTCGGCCTTTTTCAGCAGATCAATAAAGATTCTTACCGTACGGATCGGGCCAAAAAAGTTTACTTCAAAAACGGTGTGCAGCGTTTCATTATTGGCATTGGAGGGCTGTTGTGGAAAAGCACCGGGGATGCCCGCGTTATTGATCAGCACGTCCAATTTATCAATCCGTTTGATCAGATCATCATGAGCTTGCTGAACAGAAGCTTCGCTGGTAACATCTATCAACAACAATTCAACATCGTTAAAGCCTTCGGCTTTTATTTGCTCAACAGCTTTGTCGCCGTTGCCTTTATCCCTGCTCCCTAAAAATATATGATAACCCGCTTTGGCCAACTGGCGTGCGGTTTCCAGGCCAATTCCTTTATTGGCGCCGGTTATTAAAACTGTTTGTTTATTCATGAAGCAAAGCTATGCCGACCTGTTCGAATAGCTGCTGCACATTGCCGGGTATTAACTGTACATTTCCCGGATTTGCTCCCGATAGCTCACCGGAGTAGTATTAGCAATCCGTTTAAAGAAGCGGTTAAAGTATGCCGCGTCTTCAAAACCAAGCTCATCCGCAATTTGCTTTACCGATAATTCGGTGTGCAGCAGGCGACGTTTGGCTTCGACAATAAGGCGTTCATGAATATGGATGATGGCCGTTTTACCGCTTTGTTGTTTAACAACTTCTGTAAGGTGACCGGGTGTTATGTTGAGTTTTTCGGCATAAGCAGCAACATCATGCTGCGTGGTGTAATGCTCGCCGATAAGGGCCTGGAAGCTTTTAAGCAGGCAATAACTCTGAGTAAGGCAGCCTTCGCCAAATTGTTCGGTATATAGCCGGCTCAGGTAGATCACCAGCACCCGAAGCCAGGAGGTAAGCATCTGGTTGCGCCAGGTGCCATCGGCATTAAACTCCGCAAGCATTTTTCGCATTACATCCTCAATAAAGTTCATGTCATGCGCGGTTAGCAACAATTCATGACCACTGTTCTGATTTTGGATAATGGGTAACTGTTTTAGCATCCGATTCTCTTCCAGTTGTAAAAACTCATCGGTGAAGCTGGCCATCAAGCCCTCCATTTGTCCTGCATGTTCTTTAAGGTGCACCTGGTGGGGCACGGTAAAGTAAAAGGTATCCGGTTTAAGGGTATAAGGCATAAAATCGATCCAATGCCGATTATTACCTTGCTTTACCAATACAAACAGATAGTAATCCTTACGGTGAGGTATCAGAAAAGCCGGATCAAGCTTAAACACTCCGCAATTTGCACTGGCTTCACGCACCTCGATCATGCTGCTGCCAATGCTACTGTTTTGCAGTAGTGAATAGGTTGGTATTGCTGGTTTATCAAGTGTGTCTAAAACTGACATACAGCAAAATAACGGAATTACCAGCAAAAATTTGTCATCCTGAGGTACGAAGGATCTATTCGCAAACAGGCATACTTAGCAATAGATGCTTCAACCGTAGTATGACCTGATATATCCTTTATCCTTGCTCCAAAATCCTTAATCTTAGAATTATTCCGTTTTTAAACTCTTAACCGGGTTTGTTAAAGCGGCTTTTACACTTAGGTAGGATACCGTAGCAAACGCAATCACCATAACGATCAAAAACGGAACAAGGAACAGGAAAGGACCAATATCAACCCTAAAGGCATAGGTTTGCAGCCATTGGCTGATAGCATACCAGGCCAAGGGAGCCGATACCACAAATGAGATAAGTACCAATGCCGCGAAATCCTTGTATAGCAATGTTAAAATGCTGTTTACGGTAGCCCCCAGAACCTTGCGGATCCCGATCTCTTTGGTACGCTGCACAATGGTGTATGACACCAGTCCAAACAGTCCTAAGCAAGCTACGAATATAGCAATGCCTGTAAATACGCCAAATACCTGGCCAAAACGCTGATCGGTTTGGTATTGCTCGTTAAAATGCTGATCAAGGAAGAAATAATCAAACTGATCGCCCGGAAAAAATGCTGACCATGTTTTTTTGAGGTCTGCAATAGTTTGAGGCAGGTTATTTGTACTTATTTTTACCGATACATAGCCCCTTACATCAGGAATACAACGGAAAATGATGGCATCATAGGCATCCCGCAATGATTGTTGATGAAAGTTATCAACCACACCGACAATCGTATATACCTGTCCCCAAAAATCAATACGTTTTCCCAATGCCTCTTCGGGTTTGTTAAAACCAAGCTGTTCTACTGCTTTTTTATTAAACACCACACTGTGGGGCTCGTCTCCAAAACTTTTGGAGAATTTGCGTCCGGCTATAAGCTTTAAGTCATAAGCGGCCAGGTAATCATAATCGCTGCCAATGATACGGTATTGCTTGCCCTGGCTTTGGTCGGCTGTGGTTAATTTGATGCCGCCGGCATTCCAGGGAACCGGTTCACCAGGAATCGAAGTTGATACGGTGACATTTTTTATGGCAGATTGTGTTAGGCTTTCCTGTTTAAAAGCGCTCATATCCCGGTAAAAGGAATCTACTTTAATAAGCGGCGGTTTAATAACCAGTGTTTGATCAATTTTAACCCCCAGTTTTTGGTTTTGCATAAACTTTAACTGCCTGAATACTGTAAGGGAGCCAATCAGCAGGAATATGGAGGCGGCAAACTGAAATACCACCATTGCTTTGCGCAATACTACTCCCTTTGGCGATGCCAGTATTTTACCCTTCATCACTTCAACAGGCCGGAACGACGATAGCACAAGGGCCGGGTAAAATCCGCTAAAAAATGATCCCAGGACAAATATGCCCAACATAGATCCCCAGAAAATAGGTCGGGTAAACATATCAAAGCCCATTTGTAAACCTGATACACGTGAAAAACCAGGCAAACAGATCAGGATAAGCACAACGGCGAGTAATATAGCCAGACCATTAAGCATCATAGCCTCCAGCATAAACTGGGTGATCAATTGTGCTTTGGCCGAACCTAATGTTTTACGAACCCCCACCTCTTTAGCCCTGCCGATACCTCGTGCCGTCGCCAGGTTGATATAATTGATCCAGGCAATGATGATCACAAAAATGGCTATGCCCAGTAATAAGTAAACAGATTTACCATCACCATTGGGCTGAAACTCCAGCATCCGGTTGGAATACAAATGGATACTTTGTATAGATTGCAACGTATATACACCGCCCTCGCCCGCACTTTTATAAGCATCGTAAACCTTTTTTACTACCGGTATAAATTTACCCTCCAATACCTTAGGGTCAACACCCGGTCTGAGAAGTAAATACGTAGTACAACCATCATTTAGCCAGGCATTATCCAGGTTATAGTCCTTATTGGGTGGATTATCTTTTAACAAGGTAGCATATGACTGTAAAAAATCAAATTTCATGTGTGAATTAACCGGCAGGTTTTTCATTACCCCCGTAATTTTTAACGGTTTATTACTATTGATGAGTAATGATTGCCCAACCGGATCAATATTATGAAAAAGTGTTTGGGCTACCTCTTCTGATATCACCACGGTGTTTGGCTCCTTCAATGCGGTTTTAGGATCGCCACTGATAAGTGGGAACGAGAAAATATTAAAAAAAGACGCACCGGCGAAATAATCGTTCTTGATCACCATTTTCTGGTCTTTATAATTGGCCAACACCTGCCCGGCGCCTACTATCTTTACAAAGTCCTCTATCTCTGGCAAAACAGCTTTAAAAGCACTGCCTGGTGCAAAAGCCCCTCCTGCCCATTGGGTACTTAATTTACCATTATTATACCTATCCTGATTGATGCGGTAAATACGGTCTTTTTTGGCGTGGAAATTATCAAAACTTAATTCGAAACTAACGTATTGCAAAATTAAAAGACATGCCGCCATGCCTATAGCCAAACCAACAATGTTGATGAATGAGAAGGCCTTGTTTTTAGAAAGGTTTCTAAAAGCTACAAGCAGGTAATTTTTTAGCATAATCAATTAAGTTTAGGCCATAGATACCGCTAAAAGCATACCCCGGCTTTAAATTACTGAATTTCAGGAATTTAAATAAATTCAATTTTAGTAACTGTTCGGATTCGTTACAATTATTGTTCAGTATTGAACAGGGAAACAAGAGCACATATCACTAAATATCAGCAATTTAAAGAACATTCACATCAGTTCGCTGTCCTTTTTTTCGTGGTAGGTTTTATAAGCAAGGTAAAAGAACAAAAGAGATGGCAATGCGTTGAGCAATACATTTTTAGGATTTACCTCGGGATAAGTTATGATTACCTGCACAATTAACGATATGAGCAGTAAACCGCCGATAGCGATGTACAGATAACGAAATTTCGGATTCATAGGTATTCGATTAACAATGTAACCAAGCTAAACGGGTATTTCCGGTTAATGGTTACATTGTTAATTGTTTTTTTAAATCTGTTACCGTTTCAATTCGTATTTAGCAGGTGCGTCTTTCGCGCTTTTAAACACAGTAGCACCTAGCGGTGGTATGGTAATGCTGATAGAATTATCCTTACCATGCCAGCTTATAGCTTCGGCGGTTACCTGCCCGGTATTGGTTAGGCCGCTGCCCCAGAATTTTTTAGCGTCCGAGTTAAATATTTCTACCCATTGCCCGCTTGCCGGTACGCCTATGCGGTAATTATGCCGCGGTACAGGGGTCATATTCAGGATGATCATCAGATCGTCTTTCTCCAGGTGGCCCATGCGTCTGTAAACCAATATGGAGTCATTGGCGTTACCACCATCTACCCATTCAAACCCACTAAAATCAAAGGCTTTCTGATACAGGGCCGGCTCATCACGATACAGGTGATTCAGCGCCTTTACCGTTTCGCTCATGCCCTGGTGGTTAGCGTATTCCAGCACATGCCATTGTAAGGATTGTCCAAAATTCCACTCATCGCCCTGGCCAAATTCGGCCCCCATAAACAGCAGCTTGGTGCCCGGGTGCGTAAACATGTAGCTATACATTAAACGCAGGTTGGCAAACTGCTGCCACTCATCGCCCGGCATTTTGCGCAGCATCGAGCCCTTGCCATATACCACTTCATCATGCGAAAAAGGCAGCATAAAGTTTTCGGTAAAGGCATATATGGTACTAAAAGTAATTTCGTTATGATGGTATTTACGATGGATAGGATCTTCGCTAAAGTAGCCTATGGTATCGTGCATCCAGCCCATCATCCATTTCATACCAAAGCCTAAGCCACCTAAATAAACCGGGCGACTAACCCCTGTGAATGAGGTAGATTCCTCGGCAATGGTTTGTGTTGATGGGAAGTGACTATAAACAGCCTCATTAAACTCTTTCAGGAATGAAACGGCTTCCAGGTTCTCATTTCCACCGTAAATATTAGCTTCCCATTCACCGTGTTTACGGGAGTAATCCAGGTAAAGCATGGAGGCAACCGCGTCCACACGCAAACCATCGGCATGATACCTATCAAGCCAGAACAAGGCGTTACTGATCAGGAATGCCCTCACCTCGTTACGCCCATAGTTAAATATATATGATTTCCAATCCGGATGAAAGCCTTTACGCATATCAGCGTGTTCATACAAGTGCGTACCATCAAAATTATACAAGGCATGCGCATCGCCGGGGAAATGTGAAGGCACCCAATCTAATATAACACCAACCCCGGCCTTATGGAACTCCTCGATCAGGTACATTAACTCCTGCGGGGTACCATAACGTGAGGCCGCCGCAAAATATCCGCTGATCTGGTATCCCCAGCTCGGGTAAAACGGCGATTCCATGATCGGCATCAGCTCTACATGCGTAAAGCCCATTTCCTTTACGTAAGGCACCAGTTTACCGGCTAGCTGAGTGTAGGTTAAAAACTCATCCGGGCTCTCTAAACTGCGGGCCCATGAACCCAAATGCACTTCATAAACGCTGTATGGTTTATCCAAGCCATTATGCTCCTGGCGGGTTTCCATCCAGCTGGCGTCTTTCCATTCGTAAAAAGTATCGGCAACGATAGATGCCGTGCTTGGCGGTACTTCCCAACGTAATGCAAAGGGATCGGCCTTTTCCAGGTCGGCACCGGTTGATGATTTGATATAATATTTATAGGTTTCGCCCACGCCAATGTTCGGGATAAAGCCCTCCCAGATACCCGAGGAATCCCAGCGGGCATTTAAACTATGCGAACCCCGGTTCCAACCGTTAAAATTGGCTATAACAGACACATACTGCGCGTTTGGCGCCCAAACAGAAAAATAGGTACCAATAACCCCATTAAATTCCACCACGTGCGAGCCAAACTTTTCATACAGCTTATAATGCTTGCCCGATTTAAATAAACTGATATCAAAATCGGTAAAACGACTGTAGGGCTCAACAGCATTCAGGATCACATGTGTTTTAGGCGTGGATGGCTTTACTTTTGCCACAAACGTTGCAGCTACGGCAGGCTTGGATTTTGCAACGGGCTTTTTAGCTGTTGCAGGTTTTTCTGCCGGTGTAACCACCTTTTTGTCTGCCGCTTTTACAGCTTTCTTCTCTTTTACAGGTTTAGCTTCCGGTAACGGGGTTTCGGTTTTCTTTGTTTGTTTGGCCATGATATAATAACCTGTTAAGGTATGTTAGAATAACCCAATGTACGGGAATGGTTTGGTTTATATAATATCAAATATAACAGGATTTGTAAGATTTTGATTTGATTTAAAAGATTATACTTCGATCCCTTATTTTACTCCACCACCCCTCGCCATCAGATGACCTGAAAAACTTTTTAAACCTTTAATTTTAACACTTTTCTGCCCGAAAACGGGGTAAAATGGGTCGAAAACTACTTGAAAAACCCTCATTTTAACACTTTTTAACAAATTTTAACACGGTTTTGAGTAGTTTTTTAAACTTTAAAAAGTATTAATTTATTGATTATCAAATAACTAAGTTAAAATTGGTTGATTTTGGGGCTTGTTTTGTCCTTAACAAAACAGCCCGGTTCTCTCTTTTGGAGGAAACCGGGCTCGTGCTTGTATAAAGATACGAAAAATAGTCGGGAGTTGGAAGTCTTTAGTTTTAAGTGACTGCTTCTTATGTAGTTTGAAGACTACCAGCATAGTAGTCCGAAGTCGGAGACATTCGGACAGACAGCGCCGAGTATTTTTCTTCACGCGTCATTGCGAGACGCAGGCAGAGGACTATGCTTGTATGCTCTGTACAGTATAGAGATTGCTTAGTACCTCGCAATGACGTATCGAAAAAGGGAGAGAAAAGCCATGTAAATCAAAAAGGCCCCGTTTGGGGCCTTTTGCTTATTTTAAAATTTCGATGTGTTTGAAATTCTTGCTGAATTTGAACTCTACCGTACCGTCGGTATTGATGATGAAATCGCTTACCACTTTACCGTCGGCCAGTATTTTGCCAGGTTTAAATGGTAGCCCGATAATATTGAGGTGATAGCCTTCATAACGCGGGGTATACAAACCTTCCATACTCTGGTGAATGGTCATCTGGCGGGAATTGCCGTTAACCACAAACTTTTTCTCGAGGTAAATATCCTGCTCATAGGCAAAGGTTTCGCCGTAATCTTCAAACAGGAAGGAGTTTACTTCGTAGTCTGAATAATAGATGTTTTGCTTAACCTCTTCTATTTCGTGCTCGCCAACATATTGCATTACCGGGTATTCGGGTATTACCGAACCGGCTTTTACAAATATCGGTATAGTTTCCAGCGGTGTGGCTACGGCTACTTCTTTGCCGCCTTCTACTATCTCGTGGGTCCAGAAATTAAACCATTTGCCTTTTGGCAAATACACGTTGCGACTGGTTTGACCAGGCTCCATTACCGGGCAGATGAGTATTTTATCTCCATAAGTAAACTCGTCCTGACGGAAGTGGTTTAATTTCACATCCTGCTCATGCATCACTATAGGCCTTAATATCGGGAAGCCGTAACGGTGATGCTCCCAAAAGGTAGAGTAAAAGTAAGGCATCAGCTTATACCGCAGCTCGATAAACTTGCGGTTGATGGCGGTAAATGGTTCGCCAAAGCTCCAGGGCTCCCGCTCTTTGGTATCACCCGCCGAATGCGCGCGCATGAACGGTGAAAAAGTGCCCATCTGGATCCAGCGGGTAAACAGTTCACCATCGGGTTCGCCGCTAAAGCCGCCGATATCAGTACCGCAAAACGGTATGCCCGATACAGAAAGGCGCTGACATTGTATATTACCCAATTTGAGGTGTTCCCAGGAGGCCACGTTATCGCCTGTCCAAACAGACGAATAGCGCTGTACGCCCGAGTAACCCGCCCTGGTTATGGTAAAAGGACGTTTATTTTTCATGATGTTACGCAAACCCTCATAGGTTGAGCGTACCATCTGCATACCATATATATTATGTGCCTTACGGTGCGATCCGCGGAAACCATCGTACTGGTGGCGTACATCATCGGGGAAGGTACCGGCGCCAAATACGGCAGGCTCGTTCATATCGTTCCAAACACCGGCTACGCCCATCTGCACCAGTTCGTCAAACAAACCGCCCCACCAAGTACGCACCTCGGGGTTGGTAAAATCTGGAAACTGACAGCGGCCCGGCCAAACGTGACCCTCCATAAAGTAATCGTCGCTGCGGCGGCAGAAATAACGGTTCTTTTTACCCTCCTTAAATACCTCGTAATTATCGTCGACCCGGATCCCCGGATCAATGATCACCACGGTTTTAAAACCGTCGGCAGCCAGTTCACTGATCATCTTTTTAGGATCAGGGAAGTATTTGCGGTTCCAGGTGAAACAGCGGTAACCATCCATATAATCAATGTCCAGATAGATACCGTCGCAGGGAATCTTGTTATCACGGAAACCCCGGGTGATCTTTTTCACCTTGGCTTCGGGATAATAGCTCCAGCGGCATTGGTGATAGCCCAGCGCCCAAAGCGGCGGCATAGGATGGGTTCCGGTTAAAATATGATAGCTTTTTACCACGTCCATCATATGCGGACCGTGGATATAGTAATATTGCAGTTCGCCTCCATCCGCCCAAAAACTTGTTTTGGTGGTATCTTCGCCGCCAAAGTCAAACTGAGCTTTAAACGTATTATCAAAGAAAATACCGTGCGCTATACCTTCATTTACACTGATGTAAAAGGGGATACTACGGTAAAGCGGGTCCTGGTTCCATTGGAACGAATAAGCGTCGGTATTCCAGTTTTTTAAGCGTTTACCGCGCAGGTTAAATTCGGTTGGCTTATCGCCCAAACCAAAAAAGCTTTCGTCGGGGTGACAGGTTTTGGTGCAAAAAACATAATAACCGCCAAACTTCACATTCTCTTCCCAGTGCATGGGTACAGCATCGGTACTTGTTACATGGTTGTTTTGATCAGAAAATGATATAAAAAAGTCCTTTTTGCGGATATGACAGTTTATCGATTTAGTGGCTACCCGAAATTCCAGTTCATCTTCGAACAGGGTAAATTCCGCGGCTTTTTGCTCCAGTTTTGGAACCGCGTAAGAGAAATCCTCCAGGAAAACGCCATGTGGAGCAACCCTGATCCGTATGATCTCGTCCGTTACTACTACCACCTCAACTTTCGCATCGCCATCGGTAAAGTAGAATTTATTCCCCAACTGCTCGGCGTGATTTGGCGTACCAAGGTATTTCTTGATGATGGGCTTTATAGCATCGGCCGGGTTATTGAGGTGGTGAAACTCCTCGTCATCTTCTTCTTCAATGATGTGTTCCGCTTCAACTAACTTGCGAGGTATCAGCTCCTCATTTGGTATATTACTTTCCATTCAAATCTATTAGGGGTCTGCTACAAATATGTATAAAGTGTACTTACTACGCAATATACGACTATTGAATTAATGAAAAATCATTAACCGTGCCATTAAACGCAATTTCTCATAAATTTAATTAAATTTTTATATCGATTTTTTATTGGTGGGAGGTTACTTGCGCTCGTTTGCAACGAGTGCTTAACATGGGTTCGCGTTTAAAACGCAAGGGCGATGCAATCGCCTCTCCACAATAAGCACTCGTTGCAAACGAGCGCAAGGCTGAAAGAGGGGGCTGAAACAAAATAAAAAATATGTCATTGCGAGCGAAGCGTGGCAATCCCCTCGCGTTCTCATCGGCAAGAATAGCTACGAGATTGCTTCGTCGTTCCTCCTCGCAATGACATGAAGGGGATTTGGGGAGTATCGTACCTTAAAACGCCAGCAAAAGCCCGCCAGAGGCCGGTATTTTTACTTCGACGCCATTTCTGATATCATCGGTATTTAATTTCGTTCCGCTGAGCAGATCGGTAAATGCTGTTTTGCCGCTTAGGTTTAGTTTGCTGAGGAGGTCGTCGGGTAGCTTAACAACCAGCGAGCGTTCTGCACGGTTAAAGTTAACTGCTACCAGTACACGTTGTTCATTGGTGTACCGTAAATAAATGTATAACAACTGATCAAAGCCGGGTTGGTGCTCATTGGCCATCATCAGCTCGTAAAAAAGCCCACTGGTTAAGGCCTCATTATCTCTTACGCTGATCAATAGTTTTTGATAGAAGCCGCGCAGGTTGTTCTGGCTTTCGGACAGGTTCGCGCCATCAAATGTACCGTTATTGAGCCATTTCTGATGTTCGGGTACACCGCAGTAATCAAATATGGAGGTACGACCATCATCACCACTGAAACCCTGGTTACCCAGGGCTGGCTCACCTACTTCCTGGCCCGAATAGATCATGACCGGGCCGGTGTTCATGGTTGCCGTTACGATCATGCCTGGCACGGCCAGCCAGGCATCACCGGCAAAATAGCGGGAGGCTATGCGCTGCTCATCGTGGTTTTCCATAAAGCGCAGCATGTGCTGGTCGATATCATGACAATGGGTATTCCATACGTTGTTAATCTCCCAGGTGCTGGCGCCATATTCGTTACGGGTTAAGCGCCTGATGGCATCATACAAACCCACTTTATCATACAGGTAATCAAAGCCGCCCCTGAAAATATAGTCGCCGTATTTGTTTTTATCATAGGCTTCGCCGATGAATATGGTGCCTGGGTAATTGGCTTTTAGTTTGGGGGTAACCCAGGCCCAAAACTCTGTAGGCACCATCTCTACCATATCGCAGCGATAGCCATCTACCCCTTTCTGGCTCCAATAGTTCAGGATGTCGTACATCTTGTTCCACAGGGGTGGCACAGGATCGAAATGACCGTAACGGCCATTCATATAATCGACCCCATAGTTCAGCTTCATGGTTTCGAACCAATCGTTTATAGATGGTGTGGCGCTGAATACGTCGTTACCCGTGGCCTTGGCGGGATTCTCGTCAAAGCGACCGTCTTTAAGCGGACTGTGAAACTCATCCCCGCCAGGGTTATAGCCAGCCGGTACCGCAAAAGGCTGACCTGGGATATAATAAAAATCGTTTTTCGGGTCGAAAGCTTTGCTCTTGTCGTCATCCTGCCCAAAATCGCGAACCTCAACTGGTTTTACATCCGAAGCATAGGTACGGGCCACATGATTGGGCACCAGGTCCATAATCACTTTAAGGCCGTTGTTATGGGTTCGTTGGATGAGGGCCTCATATTCGGCCATGCGGTTGTTGACATCAACAGCCAGATCGGGGGCAATATCATAATAATCCTTAATGGCATATGGTGAGCCTGCCCTGCCTTTCACGATATCCGGATCGTCATTGGCGATGCCCCGGGCTGTATAATCGGTCATGGTAGCATGCTCTATAACGCCGGTATACCATACATGGGTAAAACCCATGGCTTTGATCTCCTGCAGGGCCTTGTCGCTGATGTCATTTAGTTTACCAACGCCGTTTTCTTCGATAGAGCCATTGACCTTATTACGTGTTTGCGTATTGCCAAACAGGCGGGGCAGTAATTGATATATGATGAGTTTGTTCATTTTGCTTTTAGTAGTGAGTATCAGGTATCAAGACTTTTTCCTGTATTTTGTTTGGGAATGATTGTTTATTAGCATGATATGGGGCTAAAGCCCTATTTCTGTAATTAACTATCCGTTGGCTAAAGCCAACGGCAATGAATTGTTTATTTCATTGCCGTCCCTTTTAAGGGATGGATAAAGATAGATCAGAATTGTTGGCTTTAGCCTAAATACCTATTTGCGATACCTACTTTTGCATTCATGTAAAACTATTTGATCTTAACCCTTACTTCACCATTAGCCCCAACTACTTGCTCCTTCTCATAAACCACCACCGTAGTTTCCTTATCTGAGGCATTTTTGATCTGCACACCATCCTTACTTACCTTAATATTCAGTAATGCTCCGCGGAAACCGATATGAAACGAGAACGACGACCATTTTGCTGGAATAAAAGGTTGGAACGACAGCTTACCATCGCGGACACGCATGCCCCCAAAACCTTCCACTACCGACATCCAGGTGCCGGCCATCGAGGTAATGTGGCAGCCATCTTCGGTATCGTTATTATAATCGTCCAGATCCAAACGGGCGGTGCGCAGGTAAAACTCATAGGCTCGTGCCTCGTCGCCCAGTTTGGCGGCTAATATGGCATGCACACAAGGTGATAAGGAGGATTCATGCACGGTGCGTGGTTCATAAAAATCAAAGTTGCGGCGGATGGTCTCCAGATCGTACCTGTCTTCAAAAAAGTAGATACCCTGCAGCACATCAGCCTGTTTGATATAACACGAGCGCAGGATCCTGTCCCAGCTCCATTTCTGGTTAAGCGGACGGTCGGCGGCGGGCAGGTCTTTTACCAGGATCTGTTCTTTGTCGAGGTAACCGTCCTGCTGTAAAAACACCTGCAGCTTTTCGTCGTAGCCATAGTACATTTTTTCGATGATGTGTTTATACCTCGATGTTTCGGTGGCTTCGTCAAAGTTTATTCTAGCGATCAAAGCATCGTATTTGGCTTTGTCGGTTGCTTTTACTTTTTCGATAACTTCTATAACATATCCCATGCACCAGGTAGCCAGCGTACTGGTGTACCAGTTGTTGTTGATGTTGTTTTCATACTCATTTGGCCCGGTTACGCCCAGCATTACATATTGCTGCTTAGCCTCCGACCAGCTTACCCTTTGCGACCAAAAACGGGCGATAGCTATTAGTACCTCCAGGCCATAATCGGCCAGGTAGGCTTCATCAGCGGTATAGCGTACATAGTTAAAAATGGCATAAGCGATGGCCCCGTTCCGGTGGATCTCCTCAAACGTGATCTCCCACTCGTTATGGCATTCGGTGCCATCCATGGTCACCATAGGGTACAGGGCAGCACCGTTTTTAAAGCCCAGCAGGGTAGCGTTCTCTATAGCTTTACCCAATTGTTTGTACCGATACAGGAGCAGGTTACGGGTCACCTTTTGATCAGCAGTGGCCAGGTAAAATGGCACACAGTAAGCCTCGGTATCCCAGTAGGTGGAGCCACCATATTTTTCGCCGGTGAAACCTTTAGGGCCGATGTTCAGACGATCGTCCTCACCTGTATAGGTTTGGTTTAGCTGGAATATATTAAAGCGGATGGCCTGTTGTGCCGATACATCGCCCTTGATGATAATATCGTTATGCTCCCACTTTTTAGCCCAGGCGGCAGCTTGCTCGGCCAGCAGGGTATCAAAGCCTTTGGTGCTGATGCGGGTCAGGGTGTCGTTCAGGAGTCCGACCAATTCCTCCGGTTTATGATTTTGGGAAGATAGGTTAACCACATATTTTATGATACTGATGCTTTGCCCCTGCTCCGCCTGTACGGTTATAGCCGAAGCTATATATTTTTCTTTAGCGATGGTTTCTGTCTGTGGTTGTATCTGTTGTCCGTTTTGCAAAAAACTAAACTTCATGCCTGTGGCAACTTCAAAGCCTGTTTTTTTGGTACGCATTACCACGTAGCCACCATCGGGTTGGTTGGCTTTGCTTATTTCGTCCCAAAACTTTTCATCGTAGTTGGAATCCTTGTTTACTACATCGCCGTCAATAGCGGGTGTCAGGGTAATGTTACCGCTAAAGTTTACGGGGGTAATGGTATATTTTATGGCAGCCGATTCGTCATCCACCATACTGCAAAAGCGGATGGCCTCAACCTCCACCGCTTTACCACCGGCTGTTTTGGCGCTGAAGTTTCTTTTCAGATAGCCCTGCTTCATGTTCAGTTCCCTGCGGAAATTGCTTACCACACAATTGGCAAGATCGAGCTGTTCGCCATCCAGGTTAACGTCGATGATCGTCCAGTTGGCGGCGTTGAGCACTTTGGCAAAGTATTCGGGGTAACCATTCTTCCACCAGCCTACACGGGTTTTGTCGGGATAATAAACCCCGGCCACATAGTTACCCAGCAACGATTGCCCGCTGTAGGCTTCTTCAAAATTGGCGCGCTGGCCCATACGACCATTACCCAAACTAAATATACTCTCCGATATTTGATGATGATGCGGATCGAAGCCTTCTTCAATAATCCTCCACTCATCTGGTTTTATGTAGTTTTTCATTTGATGCAGTTTTCACAACCGTCATTGCGAGGTACGAAGCAATCTCTAAGCAATACAAAGCGAACTTTTATAGTTGACCTGCCTATGTAGAGATTGCTTCGTACCTCGCAATGACGCGTTTTATTATAATTTATCTAAAGTCATCTCATTAAGCCCACTCACCACCAGATCGGCTTCATACAACACCTTGGGGTCACCTATGCCTATGGCTTTCATGCCACCTGCTTTGGCGGCTTCTACACCGGCAATGGCATCTTCAAAAACCACGCAGTATTGGGGTTCGATGCCCAGTGCTTCCGCTCCTTTTAAAAATACTTCGGGATCGGGTTTGGCTTTAGTCACTTTATTACCGTCGATAATCGCATCAAACAGGTTTACGATCTCCAGCTTCTCCAAAATGGTCATGGAATTTTTACTGGCCGATCCCAGGGCGGTTTTGATGCCCGCGTCACGGCAGCTTTGCACAAACTCGCGTGCACCGGGCAATATTTCGGCAGGTGTCATTTGGTTTACCATCTCCATGTACCAGATATTTTTCTGGGTAGCCAGCTGTTCCTGTTCGGCCTCGGTTTTGGTTACGCCACCCCAGCCCAATATCAGCTGTAACGATCGCACACGGCTTACGCCTTTCAACTGTTCGTTCTGTTGTTCGGTAAAATCAAAACCCAGGGAGTTGGCCAGGCGTCGCCAGGCTTTATAATGGTATATAGCTGTATCAACAATTACACCGTCGAGGTCAAAAATACAGGCTTTTATATTGTTCATTTTATACTATGTAAGCTGAGCCTAATGTATTGTTTTTGGATTGGGGGAGCAAAGATTTTTTGGAGAAATGACAAAAGAAAAAATCTTTGCTCTTTGCTCCAAAAATCTCAAAATCCAGTATCGGCATCAGCTTTCCATACTCCCTTTGAGCTATGTTAATAAAAAATCACGCCCTTTATTTGGATTAATTACAAATAATAATAATCTTTGTGCCGATTATGATAGCCACCATTACAACAACCACTCCATGGACAGATGTTTTTAAAACATCGGCAGGAGCTATTTACCAAAGCGATGCCGAGCGTTGCTGGTATGTTGATTTTGCGGGAAAGGTGGCCAAATTCGATTATCGTTGCCTGTTAAAGCTGCGTAAATCGGTTTATCATATCGATATTGAGCAAGCCCTGCTCAATACCACTAAAGATCCCGATGTGGAGATCATCTTTATCTGCGCCTGCGATCATTGCTATGTATTATCACTACTACAAATCATAGCTTTGAAAGAACTATTGGAAGGTACTTTTGTCATGCTGGAGTTAAATCACATCCTGCATGAACGTCTCTGTAGCATAGCCAGTTAACTATTTAGACTAATACTAAATTCATATTATTTTAAAATTATAGTTATATTAACTTATAGCATTATTATTGCATCATAATACCTGCAACAAGTTATAATTACTGTTCAATTTAATACTACTATGAAAGATCTACTCCGCATAAAAAGCCTCATTTCAACTGAGATTGAAGTGCTTTTAAATCAACAAGTAAAAAAAGAAGCCCTGTCTTCATCTATATATTTATCCATGGCTTCATGGTGTAACCGTAATGGCTATGACTTTTCTTCTGACTACTTTTTTAAGCAATCAGAAGAGGAAAGGGTTCACCAGTTAAAATTTTATAAATATATCCTGGATATGGGCGGCAACGCTATATCTCCGGAAGTTACCGGCATTAAACAGGAATATAACTCTTTCCGCGAAGTGTTTGAAGAAGCTTTGGATCAGGAGATCAGCGTTACACAATCTATCAAAAACATTTATGCCCGTTGCATGAAAGAACAGGATTTTGTAACCATGGAATTCCTGAACTGGTTCCTGAAAGAACAACGCGAAGAAGAGTACAAAGCCCGTCGTGCCCTTGAACTGTTTGAAGTTATTGGCGAAGAAGGTACCGGCAGATGGCAGATTGACAAAAACGTTGGTCAGATCAAATACGATAGCGAGGCGTAAACCCCTCCCAACCCTCCCCGAAGGAGAGGGCTATAAAAAAGGTCCTTTTGCTTTTTGCAGAAGGACCTTTTTATTTTCTTTTCAAAAGTCTCCCCTTCGGGGAGGTTATTCACATTATTATTATTTTCGGCGTTCATGAGGGCTTCGCCGTTTAGAGTGGTCATATCAGATCCATCAACTTCAGCACGTCCTTAGGGTGATATTCTTTTAACCAGGTATTACCCGGCTGGATACTGCATATGGGTGCATACTTACACCTGTCGGTACATTCCGTCTCTATTACTTCTATCTCCTCGGGCCCGTGATGATGTTTGGCGTATGATTTAGCCAGCTTAAACATATCCTTGCCACCCCGCTTTCCGCATTTGCTACCAACGCATACATACAGTACTTTGTCTGGTATGGTAAATTTACCCATCAGGATACTTAATTTATGGTTAACATTAACGCAACAAAGATAAACCAATAAAGTTCCATTTGAATAATCTGCAGATCATTCAAAACTTTTTAAATAGGCAGCAAGTGGCTCAAGGCCAAGCTCCTTACGTAGCTTATCAACAGATTTGGGGTCTTTCAATGGGAAGGGTGTAGCTTTATGTGTTTTAGGATCAATACGCACCTGGCTTCCATAAATTTGCTTTTGATGTTTACCAACAAGAATCCGGTCTGTCAATAAAGCGCATTTTTCTTTACTGGCATTGTTCCTGGCTGCCTCTTTTTTCATTAAAGTTAATACCTGCTCCTGGAAAGGTACATCATCATCGCAATGTTGCACAATGGCCCAAAAGCTATCGCTTGAACCGCCAACCAGGTCATAACCCGGATATCCATATTTTTTGATGATGGCCTTGGCTTTTAGCTCATTTATACTATCTGTCTCAGCCCATCTTTTTTGAATTGTTTCGTCGCTATAATCTGATTTCTCCTTTCGCTGGGTTTTAGCAAATTCCTTGCGCCAAAATTGATCGGTTATAAACATAGAGTCGATCTGTTTTGTTAAGGCAGCGTTTTTTTTAACAACCTGTGCTGATGGCGCGATAACAAGGTACCCCGAAAGGAGCGCAAGGATAAGTAATGTTTTGATAAGTAATATTCTCATAGGGATAATTTACAACTAAATATATAGTTATAAATTAACTTATCAAATAAAGTTTTTTGCGTTACACGGTACCTATCCAAACTTTTTTATATAGGTATCAAGTGGCTCTAGACCAACCTCCTTACGAAGTTCATCAACCAATTCAGGATATTTCAGCGGAAAAGGGATCACCTTATTTGTTTTAGGATCAGTATGTACCTGCGTTCCATAAATTTGTTCCCGGTGCTCATTTACAAGCATCCTGTCGATCAATAAGGCATAGTTTTCTTTGTTGGCATTATTCTTATCTACCTCTTTCTTCATCAAAGCAAGCACATGCTCCTGAAAAGGTATATCATCATCGCAATGCTGTATAATGGTCCAAAAACTATCACTTGAATCGCCAACCAGGTCATAGCCCGGGTATCCGTATTTTTTGATGATAGCTTTGGCTCTCAGTTTGTTAATACGATCTGCTTCAGCCCATTTACTTTGAATAGTTTCATCGCTGTAGGTGGATTTTTCCTTTTGTTGCTTTTTGGTAAACTCTACGCGCCAAAATTGATCGGCCTTAAACATTGAGTCAATTTGTTTTGTTAAGGCAGCGTTTTTTTTTCCAACCGGTACCGATGGTGCAAGAACAATATATCCACTAAGGATTACAATGATAAGCAGCGTTTTTATAACCAATACTTTCATAGGGGCAAATAGCAACTAAAGGTATAGTTAATAATTCATTTAATCAAAATAAAAAACCTATAATCACCTGCACATTTGAAATCTAACCGGCGAAGCCATCATGAGTACCATTGAAAACAAACAATTGTAAAAAAATCTGCACATTTGGAAAATGTTCAAAAAGTATCACACCTGCCTTTTCATCTGTCTGTTCATACTATGGGGCTGTAACCCCAAGCCTGCTAATCAATATAAAGTAGTCAAGATAAAAGATGGCGATACGCTGGGTTTGCTCAGTAATGATAACCAGCAAATTACCGTTCGCCTGGCCGAAATTGACTGCCCCGAAAAGTCGCAGGCTTTTGGCAAGGCGGCCAAAAAATTCACTTCCGATCTTTGCTTTGGTAAGGATGTTACCCTGATAGGCAACACTAAAGACCGTTACGGCCGTACTGTTGCTATGGTTATTTTGCCCGATGGCACCAACGTAAATTATCAGCTGGTAAAAAATGGTTTTGCCTGGCAGTACAAAGCCTATTCGCAAAGTGCCGAACTAGCCCAACTGGAACAAAATGCCCGCGAAAATAAACTGGGCCTTTGGCAGGATATCAATCCTACCCCACCCTGGGAATATCGCAAAGAAGGCCGGTCATCCGGTTACGACAATAATCCTTACAAAAAACATTATAAGCACAAAGCAAAGCTTGAGGATGTGTATTAAAACAGTAACTTTATAGCAAGTCAAGTATCAAGTAATTAGTATCAAGTATCAAGACCACTTTGCTTTTGGCACACTGTCTGAAATTCCGATACTAAATTAAACCATATATATCGATATTCAATTCGGTCTTGATACTTGATACTAATTACTTGATACTAAAATATGAAGTTTACAAAAGCGTTTTTATCCATCGCCTTTACCCTTGTACTGATCTGGGCGCTGCAAAGAAAATTTGACACTCCGGTTGGCCCGATACCGCCATTGGGTAATTTTTTAAGTCCAGCGGATGGATTCTGGCAAAATGCCGAAAGCAAGAATATATTATCAACCACTCATCTCATGCTTCCGGGTCTTACCGGTAAAGTGACCATTAAATACGACGAGAACCGTATCCCTCATATTTTTGCTGACAATGAGCATGATTTATATTATGCGCAAGGCTATGTAACCGCTACAGAACGCCTTTGGCAAATGGACATACAAACCAGGCAGGCCGCAGGCAGACTGGCCGAGGTACTTGGCCCCCAATTGCTGGAGGTGGATCGTTACCATCGCCGCATGGGTATGGTTTATGGAGCCGAAAAAACACTAAAGGCCATGATGAGTGAACCGGCCGTACGCCAAATGATCCTGGCTTATACCGATGGTATTAATGCTTACATCCACCGCCTGCACCCGCGCCAGTATCCCATTGAATTTAAACTGCTGGATTATGCACCCGAAGAATGGAAACCCATCAACTGCGCCTTTTTACTCAAGTTGATGAGCGAGACACTTGCAGGAGGTTCCAACGAGTTTGCCATGAGCAATATTTTAAAACGTTTTGGCTCCAAAACCACTAATGATCTGTTCCCGGATTACCCCATGCATGAAGATCCGATTATTCCGGTGGGCACCAAATGGGATTTTAAACCGCTGCCCATTCCCAAACCATCGGCAAATTTCATGGGCTTGATGAACGACAGCGTTAAAAGCGTAGTAAAGGAAGAAGGCATCGGCAGTAATAATTGGGCTGTATCGGGCAGTAAAACGGCCAATGGCTACCCTATTTTAGCCAACGACCCACACTTAAATCTTACCTTCCCATCTATATGGTACCAGATACAGCTTACAGCGCCATCTGTAAATGTTTATGGAGTATCTCTACCGGGTTCGCCTTGTGTCATATTAGGCTTTAATAATAACATTAGCTGGGGCATTACCAATGTAGATGCCGATGTGCTGGATTGGTACCAGGTTAAATTCAAGGATAATAAAAAGGAAGAATATTGGTACAATAACCAATGGAACAAAACCAACAGACGTGTAGAGGTGATCAACATTCGCGGGCAACAACCTTTGTATGATACCGTGATCTATACGCACCATGGCCCGGTTGTTTATGAGGATAAGGCAAAAAAAGGCGACGGTCCGGATTTTGTACCAGTAGGTGATGCGCTAAGATGGATCGCCCATGATGAATCGGACGAGCTGATGACCATGTATATTTTAAACCGGGGTAAAAACTATGCCGATTACCGCAAAGCGCTTACTTATTTTAGCGCCCCGGCATCCAACTTTGTATTTGCCAGCAAGGATAATGATATCGCCATCACCCCCAACGGTAAATACCCCTTAAAATACCGTGATCAGGGTAAATTTATACTCGATGGTACTGATCCTGCTGACGACTGGCATGGCTGGATCCCTTTTGATCAGGATCCTACGGTTAAAAATCCGCCGCGTGGTTTTGTAAGTTCGGCCAATCAATCATCAACAGATCCAACCTACCCATATTATATCAACTGGTCGTTTGCGCAGTATGAACGCGGCAAACGTATCAATGACCGGCTTACCGTTATGCAAAAAGCTACTGTTGACAGCATGCGCATCCTGCAAACCGACACTTACAGTATCCGTGCGCAGGATATTTTACCAACCATGTTAAAATATGTAGATGCCTCCAAACTGGATCAAACCCAATTGGCGGCTCTCGGCATCATCAAAAGCTGGAACAAGGATTATACCATCACCTCAACCGGTGCCTCAATATTTAATGCATGGTGGATTAAAATGTACAAAATGATCTGGAGCGATGAATTTGCAGCAAAAGAGTTACAGGCAAACTATCCATCTGCCGACAGAACTGAAAAATTATTGCTGAAAGAGCCCAACTCCAAATGGTTTGACGACATCAGCACCCCGGCAAAAGAAACCAGTACCGATATAGTAACCCTGGCTTTTAAAACCGCCATCAATGATTTAACCCGTGAATACGGCAAACCGGGTAAAGCCTGGCAATGGGGTTCGGTCAAAAAACTGGAGATCCTGCACCTTACCCGCCAGGAAGCATTCAGTTCGGGTAATTTTCCAACAGGTGGTACAGGTTCAACTATTAACGCCTTGAACAACGGACATGGCCCATCATGGCGCATGGTAGTACAAATGGGGCCAACAGTAAAAGGCTACGGTATTTTACCCGGCGGCGAATCTGGCAATCCGGGCAGTTTTTTTTATGATGATATGCTAAAAACCTGGCAAAAAGGCGAACTAAAGGAACTGTTGTTCCTGCAATCGCCCGATGAAATGTCTGATCGTATCAAAACCACATTAACAATAGGCAGTAAATAAAAAAAGTATCAAGTAGTTAGTATCAAGTATCACGACATCTGTATTTTTTCATAATTTTAAAAGGTCTTGATACTTGATACTAACTACTTGATACCCTCAAACAAAACACAAGATTATGTTATTCCTCATCATACTCATACTATCATTTGCAAGCGGTTTCTTTTTGCCCTGGTGGGTAGTGGCTATCGCGGCATTTTCTGCAGCATTCTTTATCGGCAAAACAGCGGGCCAGGCGTTTTGGTCGGGTTTTTTAGCCGTATTTATCGTGTGGATAGTATTGGCACTGTTTAAAAGCATCCCTAATGATCATATACTGGCCAAAAAGGTAGCCATCCTATTTCACTTACCGGGCTGGGGTTATCTGCTCCTGATCACCGGAGTTATCGGTGGCCTGGTGAGCGGTTTCGCAGCACTCTCGGGCGTATTACTACAAAAAGCATTCGGAAAATCTTAAACAAAAATGCCCGGACCTTTCAGCCCGGGCATTTTATTTTTCATTTGATTTATCTTAAAAAGCACCTAAAGCCTCTTTCAACACCGTAATTCCTTCTTTATCGCTTTTAGATGAAGCAAAAATTTCCTGCGAGGTAGATTTATCACCATAAAAATTTGCGATGGCACTTTTATCAATGGCCAGGTTTGAACCATTAATAGTTATACCTGCAAATAAACCTCGGCTGCGTGAATACGAGTAAACTTCGGCCTCCAGCTTATAATCGGTACTGGCAGAAGAACTACGACCAACAGGACCTGCCGCCGCCGAAATATCGCCACCGATAGTAAAATCGCCATTTTCAACTTTGGTTAATACACCTTTATGATGGAATACCAGGATCAGGTCGACAGATTGTACACCAATCTGTAAACCAAAGCTACCACCGGTTAAGGTTACAAATACGGGGTCGCTCCATTTTCCGTTAGCCAGTTTTACCAGGGCAACGCCCCTGCCCCGTTTGCCGCCAATACCAAAACCTGCATTGATCATTTTAGGGATAATAACAATTCCTTCCGACTGTTCCATTAACTGATGCGGGATAGTCTCTTTCATTTTGCCAAACTCTTTTAATACGTTAGCAGCATTATGCACACGTTCCGTTTCTTTATCGCCTGCTTTGGCCGATATCAGCACAAAAAATAGGCTTAGGATCAATGGGAACTTCAAAAATTTCAATGTTTTCATGGGGGTAAAATTACAATTTGTACAATGTATATATAATTACTAACCCCCAAAACGTATACTTGTTTACATAATTGTGCAAGCGAACGGTCATTTGTTTTTTGTTGTCTGAACCAGAATTAACTTCGTTGAGGGTTTTGCCGTTTACAGAATTGATGAATTTTCAAAATTCTTTAACCCCGACAATAGAAATCCAAATCATCCGCACATTTGAAATCTGCACATCTGCACATCAATATTCTTATCTTTGCCAATAATGAGCACACCGGATAAACAGCAGGTATTTTCTATCAACAACACCGACGATTTTGATCAAACAACCCTGCAGATCTTTCGGCACCAGGCTAAAAACTGTAGCGTTTACCGGCAATTTATTTCGGGACTAAGGGTTGATGCGGATAATATTACTTCAGTTGACCAGATCCCTTTTCTACCCATAGAATTTTTCAAATCGCACCGAATACTGAGCACCGATGCCCCGGTTCAATTAACCTTTACCAGTTCGGGCACAACAGGCATGGTTACCAGCCGTCATTTGGTAAGCGATAAAACCTGGTATGAGGATAGTTTCCGTAATGCGTTTCAATTGTTTTATGGCGATATCAGAGATTATACGGTACTCGCTCTGTTGCCATCATACCTGGAGCGCGAAGGTTCGTCGCTCATTTACATGGTTGATGACCTGATCAAACAATCCGAAAACCCCGACAGCGGTTTCTTTTTATACAATCACGACGAATTATACCAGCAACTGCAAAAACAACAGGAAGCCAAACATCCCACGCTTTTAATCGGGGTCACCTTTGGCTTGCTTGATTTTATTGAAACCCATCAGATCAATTTCCCTAAATTGATTGTAATGGAAACCGGCGGTATGAAAGGCCGGCGTAAAGAGATGATCCGCGAGGAACTGCATGATACCCTATGTAAAGGTTTTGGTGTAAGTCATATCCATTCAGAATATGGTATGACTGAACTGCTGTCTCAGGCCTACTCCAAAGGTGACGGTATTTTTGAATGCCCACCCTGGATGAAAATCATCATTCGTGATACTAACGACCCTATCAGTACGTTAGCAAAGGGCAAAACGGGCGGTATCAATGTGATCGATCTGGCTAATATCAACTCCTGCTCATTCATTGCTACGCAGGATCTGGGTAAGATCAATACTGATGGGACATTTGAGGTATTGGGCAGATTTGACCAGTCGGATATCCGCGGATGTAATTTGCTGATTGCTTAGTGCTTTAAAGAAGCAAGAAATAAGAGTCAAGAATCAAGAGAATAGTTAAGTATTGAATGTATACCACAAGTTAGAATAGATTTAGGTTAAGCAACGGTAAATGAAGAGGTTTTGTCTTTTTTCTTGATTCTTACCTCTTGATTCTTGACTCTTTAACCGGTATTATTATTATTTTTGCACGCATCATAAATGCTAAAAACATGATTGAGAAATTTTTAAACGAGGAACAAGATCCTAAAGCAGTTGAAAAAGTATACTCCCGCCTGGTGGACCTGCTATCTTCTGGTGAAGAGATCATTTATATAGCGGTTCAGAAAAAGCCATTGGTAAACTTATTTCCGGATTGCATTGCCATTACCAACAAACGTGTATTGTTTTTTACCCCGGCCAACCTGGGTTTATCTATCAAGTTTGTTGATTTTGTTTGGAAGGATATTGTTGATGTACATACCAAAGAAGAGATCATTGGTGCTGTATTTAGCGTAAAAACAACCAACGGAGCCGAAATGGCGGTTGATTATCTGCCTAAGATCCAGGGTCGTAAATTATATCAATACGCCCAGGAACGTAAAGAAATTGAACGCGAGGCCCGTCGCCAGCGTGATCTGGAACAAAAACGTGCCGAGTCAGGTTCTATACAGTTTGATAATCCTGCTGCCGCTCGTACCGCTACAACACAGCAAGCTTTTTCCGCCCCGGCTCCTGTAGTTATTGAACAGCCAGCACCTGCTCCCGTTGCTCCGCCGGCACCTGCACCTGTTGTTCACGAAGCTCCAAAACCGGATGTGCTTACCGAAAAACTAAAAAAATTAAAAACGTTGTTTGATAATGGTCTGATATCTCAGGAAGAGTACAATCACAAAAAACTCGACCTGCTGAGCGATTTGTAATTATCATTAAGATACAACAGAAAAGGCGATGAGTTGCAACTCATCGCCTTTTCTTATTTAATAAATAGCATTGAACTACTAATTAATTTAAAAGCCGATCGTCAAAACTAAAAGATTCTTTATTAACTATTTTGATATTTTTTGCTTCCGGATGCAAAGGGTTAAGGATGTAATTAAACTCTGCCGGTACAATGGCCGACGGCACTCGCATGGCCAGGTATTCTTGTTTTTTCAGAAACTCGTCGCCCAGTTTTCTCAACGCTACCGGTCCCGAAACATCCTGCCAGTTATCCGGTAGCAAAGCAGGGTTTAGCTGCGTTATGCTATAATCTGGTACATCAATTTGCGCAATGCAAAAATTTGCAGGGACAATTAAGGGGTCTAAATGTACCAGTACCTCCAAATACGCCAGCGATCTTGACGACGCCAGGTAAAGCATCGACTTGCCTTCGCTATTCCAGCGGCCGCCATACAAACGGGCGCCAGTTCCGCTCAGATCATCCACATAATGGCATTTCGCAATACGATATAAAACCATCAGGCAAAAATACCGTGTTCAATACGCCCCAACTCCCTAAAAACCATATCAAAGCCGGCGGAAGTATCCAGAATGGTTACCGGGGCCTCGCCTTTAAACACATAGCCCGGGGTTTTTACCCAAATTTTAAACTTATCCATGGAACCAAAAACTTCTTCCCCGCGGGTATACAGGCGGGCAAGCTCAACGGCTTTTTCTGCGTACTCGGTTTTAATAATGGCATTATCATCATAGCGTTGTAAGGTACGCTCGGAGATGTGTAATATATTGGCCAGCTCCTGTATATTGAGGGATATTTTTTTGGCTAATGAAAGTAAAACGCTTTTAGGGAAACCTTTACGCGCCAGGTTAATAATATCAAAATCTGTAGAGAATTTGACAGACCTTGCCCCTTCCAGTAAATGGTAAAATGAAGGAACCGGAGCTTGAACAACATACGCTGCCATGGGCTCATTTACCTCATTTTTTTTGCTATCAATTTTTGTTTTGTACGACATATATACAAATATACTTACCATTTGTCGTATTTCCAAAATTTTTAACAATAAAAAAGCGATGAGAGTACACCCATCGCTTCAAGATTACTAATATAATACCTTCTTATTCAGCAATAATTAAAAAGTAGTTCTTTTTACCTTTTTGCACTACCAGGAATTTATTGTTGATCAGTGCATCGGCAGTATAAATATCGTCGGCAGTAGCAATTTTAACTTTGTTAATAGCTGAACCGCCACCCTGTATCATTTTTTTGGCTTCGCCCTTTGATGGGAATATCGCTGTTTTAACGGCCAGCAGATCGCTAACGTTGATGCCTTGCTGCAGCTCGGATAAGGCAATACTAAAATTAGGTACACCGGCAAACAGGCCCAGCACCTCGGTATCATTAAGTTCGTTTAAAAACTCAATGCCTACGTTCCCGAACAAAAACTCTGATGATTTAATGGCTTTTTCATATTCCACTTCGCCATGCACACGTATGGTGATATCCTTCGCCAGCGCTTTTTGTAATATCCGGGTATGCGGCGCGGCATCGTGCTCCGCTTCCAAAGCTTCAATTACATCACGCTCAAACAAGGTAAATATGCGAATGTATGCTTTAGCGTCAACATCGGTAGTGTTTAACCAGAACTGGTAAAACTGATACGGCGATGTACGTTCGGCATCAAGCCAAACAGCGCCACTTTCGGTTTTACCAAATTTGGTACCGTCAGCCTTTTTGATCAGGTTGGTGGTTAGGGCAAATGCTTCGCCGCTATCTTTACGACGGATAAGTTCTGTACCGGTAACAATATTACCCCACTGATCGCTACCCCCCATCTGGATACTGCAGTTATGGTGTTTCCACAGATAATAAAAGTCGTAACCCTGAACCAGCTGGTAAGTAAACTCCGTGAATGACATCCCGGTATCACCTTCCAGGCGTTTCTTTACAGAGTCTTTAGCCATCATATAGTTAACCGTGATGTGTTTACCCACATCGCGGATAAAATCAAGGAAGGTAAAATTCTTGAACCAGTCGTAGTTATTAACCATTTCGGCGCTATTGACACCGCTGTTAAAATCCAGAAAACGGGTCAATTGCTTTTTAACCGACTCCAGGTTATGCTGCAAGACATCTTCCGACAATAAATTACGTTCCTGCGATTTACCCGAGGGATCGCCAACCATACCGGTAGCACCACCAACCAAAGCATAAGGTTTATGACCAGCCCGCTGAAAATGGATCAGGGTCATGATTTGGGTTAAGTGGCCAACGTGCAATGAATCGGCAGTTGGGTCAAATCCTATATATCCCGAAGTCATACCTTTATTCAGCTTTTCTTCGGTACCCGGCATTTCGGTATGCAGCATACCGCGCCAGCGTAATTCTTCAACAAAGTTCATATTCAATATTTCAAAGGCTGCAAATATAAGAGAATAATTGGCTGAGCCGAATAGCTATATCACGCCAAAGCAGGGTTAACTAAAGGTAAAATCCATTTCAAATAATTACTTATTTTTTGTACCTTGAACAAAAGCCACTATTTTGCACAACAGCGCCTATGAATTTTTTATCGCATTATTACTTTGATCGTGATATAAACAACTGTTACCATATTTTAGGTATCGTTTTACCCGATCTTTTAAAAAATGCCGATAAAAACATCATCCTTCACCCCGAAAAACTACACCATACCGATAAAAACATCAATTCTATCATAGCCGGCTGGAATAAACACCTGGCGGTCGACCGTTATTTTCACTCATCCGAGTTTTTTGCTACACACTCCCACCAGTTAAAAAAACAATTGCTGCCTGCTATTGAAGGTTCGCCGGTAAAGCCGTTTTTTCTGGGGCATGTGGCACTGGAATTGATCATTGATAACCTGTTGCTTACCACAGGCAAAATACAGGTTGATGATTTTTACGCTCAACTGGCCGGTTGCGAAACAGCAGTGATCAGCGAGTTTTTAAATTTTTCGGGATTGCCAGACAGTCGTGTATTTTTTAGATTCTACGATGATTTTAAACGCAGTCAATACCTGCACACCTATGCCGAAACGCACCAGATAGCTTACGCCTTAAAACGCATCTGCATGCGCATCTGGCAAAACCCGTTCACCCCCCAGCATGAGGAACAAATGAACAAAGTATTGGGTGATTATCGCGACTATTTACTTCCCGATTTCATGCTGATATTTGAAGAAATCGCTAATAAACTGATCGCTATTTAAGAGCCGGTTTATCATTTAACCTATTGTTAAAGTCCACCTACCTAAGTCTTTTCCAGACTTCAAATGGTAAAAACTTCGTAACAACAGCCTTATTTACATCAAAAAGGCTTAAATATCAGCAATTAACATTTAAATATTCTTTTATTTAATAAAATTATATACCTACCTTTGCAGTCCCAATTAACAAATTGGGAAAAGGAGAAAAATTATTTAATGGCAAAAAAACAAGAAGCAGAAAAAGAATTAAAAGCGAAAGAGGCTGAACTGGACACAGTTACCGCATCTGGCGAAAAAGAAACCATTGAATCAGAAGCTGATTCAATATCTATCGAAGAGATCAAATCAAAAATTGCAGCTACTCCAAGTGCGGATTTCGACTGGGATGCAGATGACAAAAAATTTGGTAACTATACCGATAGCGACCGTGAGAAATTCGAGAAAATGTATGATGGAACTTTCAGCTCTATCACCAAAGGCGAAATCATCACCGGTACTGTTGTTAATGTTAACAACAAAGATGTGGTACTTAACGTAGGATTTAAATCAGACGGTTTAGTTTCAGTATCAGAATTCCGTGATACACCTGATCTGAAGATCGGTGATAAGGTTGACGTATTTGTAGAGTCACAGGAAGATGCTAACGGTCAGTTAGTACTTTCACGTAAACGTGCAAAAACTCAAAAATCATGGGAGCGCATTAATTCAGCCTTGGACAATGATGAGATCATCACTGGTTTTGTGAAGAGCAGAACTAAAGGTGGTTTAATTGTTGACATCATGGGTGTTGAAGCCTTCTTACCAGGTTCACAAATCGACATCAAACCTATCCGTGATTACGATGTGTACGTAGGTAAAACAATGGAATTCAAAGTTGTTAAGATCAACCACGAGTTTAAAAACGTAGTGGTATCGCACAAAGTGCTGATCGAAGACGATTTGGAAAACCAAAAAACAGAAATTGTTGCACGCCTTGAAAAAGGACAGGTATTGGAAGGTACCGTTAAAAACATTACCGACTTTGGTGTATTTATTGACCTTGGTGGTGTTGACGGCTTACTGCACATTACTGATATATCTTGGGGCCGTATTGAGCATCCACGCGAAATTCTGGCATTGGATCAAAAAATCAACGTTGTTGTGCTTGACTTTGATGACGAGAAAAAACGTATTGCTCTGGGCTTAAAACAATTAACTCCTCACCCTTGGCAAAGCCTTTCTGAAGATATTCAGGTTGGTTCAAAGGTTAAAGGTAAAATTGTTACCGTTGCTGATTACGGCGCATTCCTTGAAATCATCCCTGGTGTTGAAGGTTTGATCCACGTGTCAGAAATGTCATGGTCACAAAACCTGCGCAACCCTCAGGAATTCCTGAAAGTTGGTGACGAGATCGAAGCACAAGTGTTAACACTTGACCGCGAAGAACGCAAAATGTCATTAGGTGTTAAACAATTAACTCCTGATCCATGGCAAAATGCTGGCGAGAAATACGCCATCGGCACTCAGCACATCGCTACAGTTAAAAACATGACCAACTTTGGTGTGTTTGTTGAACTGGAAGACGGTATCGACGGCTTGATCCACATCTCTGATCTTTCTTGGTCTAAAAAAGTAAATCACCCTAACGAATTCACTAAAGTTGGTGAAAAATTAGACGTGGTTGTTTTAGAACTTGATATCGAGAACCGTAAATTAAGCTTAGGTCACAAACAACTGGAAGAAAACCCTTGGGATACTTTCGAAACCGTATTTACCATTGATTCAATTCATGAAGGTACTGTATTGAAAGTAACTGACAAAGGTGCTATCGTAGCTTTACCTTACGGTGTTGAAGGCTTCGCGCCAACCAAACACCTGGTTAAAGAAGACGGTAAATCAGTAAAAGCTGAGGAAACCGCTGAATTCAAGATCATTGAATTTAACAAAGAGAACAAACGTATCGTTATTTCACACTCACGTATCTGGGAAGAAGCTCGCGCTGACGCTCGTGTACAGGAATTTGAAAACCGCAAAAAAGAAGCAAAATCTGCTAGCAACGCGGTGAAAAAAGTGAAAGAATCAGTTGAAAAATCAACCTTAGGCGATCTTAGCGTATTAGCTCAATTAAAAGAGCAAATGGAAGGTGCTGAAAACAAAGCCCGCAAGGCTGCACCAGCTAAAAAAGCTGAAGGATCTGAAGAAGAAGCATAAGCTTTAACTGAAGCAATATTCTCACGAAGCCCTTCCGTTTATTCGGAAGGGCTTTTTTGTTGCCTCCTACTATTTCCAATGGAAAGAGTTCTTTATTTTATATTTACACCATGACCGGAGAAACAAACCTCGCTACCCTACTCAAAAACATGACACCCGTATTAAATGAAGGTGATTATGTTTATTGTACCGTATCATCCGTCCCATCTATAGATACTGCCGATATTTTAGGTCTTTTTAAAGAGACAGAAGGTTTTACCATTATTCTGAAAAAAGAAATTGCGGATCAGCTTCAACTGGAGTATAGCTATGTAGCCGCCTGGATAACACTCACCATATATTCATCATTAGCGGCCACTGGACTAACCGCCGCATTTGCCACAGCCCTGGCGCAGGAAGGCATCAGTTGTAATGTAGTGGCCGCCTATTATCATGATCATATTTTTGTAGCGAAAGAAGATGCTGATAAAACTATGGTCGCACTTAGAAAGCTATCTCTTTAAATATGATAAGTCATGCTGAATTTGTTTCAGCATCCCATTTGCAAGGTTTATAAAAGTATATTGGCAACTTTTCTGATGAGATCCCGAAATAAATTCGGGATGACTTCATGTTTTACCTATCCTACTTCCGTTAACAGTTATGAGGGTTACTTTTAAAACTCATCACCCAAAACTCAAAACTATTTACTATTTTTGCCCAAATCCACCCATACGATGCAAAATCTTACACTGCTCGACGGACAAAAGTTTCAGATCACCATACAACGTTTATGCCGCCAGTTGATTGAAAATCACGATGATTTTTCAGGATCGGTACTTATTGGCATTCAGCCCCGGGGCATATACCTGGCCAAACGTGTAGCCGAAGAATTAAGAAAAATATTACCCGGCAAAACCATTTTACAAGGCGACCTGGACATTACCTTTTACCGCGACGATTTTCGCAGGCGCGAATCGCAACTGGTACCTAATCAGACCAAGATAGATTTTATTATTGAAGGTAAAAAAGTGATCATGATGGATGATGTGCTCTGGACAGGCAGAACCATTCGTGCTGCCATGGATGCCATGCAGGCTTTTGGCAGGCCGGAGAAAGTGGAATTGCTGGCCCTGGTTGATCGCCGTTACTCACGCCACATACCGGTATCGGCAGATTATGTAGGTATTGAGGTGGATTCCATCGCATCGCAAAAAGTGGTAGTAAGTTGGAAAGATACCGATGGCGAAGATAAAATTGTGCTGGTATCAGAAGCGCAAGACTAATATTATTTCGGAATTCGGATGTTCGATTTCGGATTTATTAAAAATTGATTTTTGATTTAGAAAATTTGGACAAAGCAGAACTAAAACGGAGGACTCAAAAATTCGCTATAGATGTCATCAAATTTATAGAAAGCCTTCCCCGTAAACGTTCGCTTGATGTTTTATCAAATCAATTAATCAGGTGTGCAACATCAATTGGGGCAAACTACAGATCGGCATGCAGAGGTAAATCAACCGCCGATTTTATAAATAAAATAATTATAGTTGAAGAAGAGGCCGATGAATCTATTTATTGGTTAGAGTTGATGGAAGAATCGGAGCTTGTTAATTCAGTAGATATAACCATATTAAAAAAGGAAGCCAATGAACTTACAGCCATATTTACCGCTATAGGTAAAACGGCAAAAGAAAAACAGCGGCTTACTAAATTGGAAATAAAAAAATAAATTTCAGAATCGAAATTCAGAAAATAAAAAAATCCGAAATCGAACATCCGAAATCCGAAATAAAAAATCATGGCAGGACTAAGCACAAGGCATTTATTAGGCATAAAAGATTTGAACCGGGCAGATATCGAACTGATATTTGAAACTGCCGATACTTTTAAATCGGTTTTGAACCGGCCGATCAAGAAAGTGCCTTCGTTGCGTGATGTAACCATTGCCAATATATTTTTCGAAAACTCTACCCGCACACGCTTGTCGTTTGAGCTGGCCGAGAAACGCCTTTCGGCAGATGTGGTGAACTTTGCGGCCTCCTCTTCGTCGGTAAGTAAGGGTGAAACCCTGATCGATACGGTGAATAATATCCTGGCCATGAAGGTGGATATGGTGGTGATGCGTCACCCTTATGCGGGAGCGGGCATCTTCCTGTCTAAACATGTAAAGGCACAGATTGTAAACGCTGGTGATGGCGCTCATGAGCACCCTACCCAGGCCTTGCTGGATGCTTTCTCCATCCGCGAAAAATATGGTGATGTGGCAGGTAAAAAAGTGGTGATCGTGGGTGATATACTGCATTCGCGGGTAGCGCTTTCCAACATCCTTTGCCTCAAACAATTGGGTGCCGAGGTAATGGTTTGCGGTCCAACTACGCTGATCCCTAAATACATTGGCTCCTTAGGTGTTAAGGTTGAACATAACCTGATCAAAGCCCTCAACTGGTGCGATGTAGCCAATATGCTACGTATACAACTAGAACGTCAGGACATTAAATATTTCCCTTCCCTGCGGGAATATACCATGCTTTTTGGCCTCAATAAAACTATTTTAGACTCGCTGGATAAAGAAATTACTGTAATGCACCCTGGCCCTATCAATCGTGGTGTGGAGATCACCAGTGATGTGGCCGACAGCAAGCAATCCATCATCCTTGACCAGGTTGAGAACGGTGTAGCCGTGCGTATGGCGGTGCTGTACCTGCTTGCAGGGCAAACTCCTTAATTATCGGTAAGCAGGCAAGGTAAAGGTTCAATTTTCTTAATCCCATTTATATAACAACGTTTATTATCTGCGTTGATAATCAAAGTAAAATGATAAAGTTTAAGAATGTTTGCTGTTTATCTCTTTTCATAGCGCTTGTTTATTCAGCACCTGCATTTGCCCAAAGCCGCCAGCAGGTAAAAACAGATTCGGTGTTTGCGCTGGTTCAAAAGTATTTCAATGCCCAAAAAGCCGATTCTCTTTACTCCCTTGGCGGCGAATTATTCAAAAGAACATTAACACCTGAAGGTTTCCGGTCGGTGGCTAATCAACAGCTTTTCCCGCTGGGCGATATTAAAGGTTCGTCGCTCGTTAGTTTTGTCAATAACAAGGTAAGTACGTATAAACTGATATTTGGCGCGGTTACTTTGCAACTGCAAATGAGTCTTGATCAGGACAATAAACTTGATCTTTTCCTGTTTCAACCATTTACCCAGGTAACCGCCGATAAATTGGGTCAGGCTGCCTCAACCAATAAGTTATTAACCCCCATGGATAAAGTGATCGAATCTGTTGTACGCCCATACATTCAAAAAGCCAATACCGTAGGCTTAAGTGTAGGCGTTTTGAAAGATGGTAAAATAACCACTTACAACTATGGCGAAACCACCAAAGGCAACAAGCAACTGCCTACGCTCCATACCATTTTTGAGATAGGATCGATCACCAAAACATTTACCGCTACGTTACTGGCTTATTATGTAAACGAAGGCAAAGTAAAATTGACTGATCCTGTTATCAAATACTTACCAGATTCTGTCGCCAAAAACCCCGAATTAAAGCTGATCACGCTTCAATCATTAAGCAATCACACCTCGGGCTTGGCCCGTATCCCGGACAACCTGGAGGCTAAGGCAACGGATGAACTTAATCCCTATAAAGATTATACCAAACAACAGCTGTTCGCCTATCTGAAAACATGTAAGCTGAACAACCCAACGGGCGAAAGATATGATTACTCCAATTTAGGTGTAGGGCTGCTCGGATCTATCCTGTCCAAATTGAGCGGTAAAACATTTGAGCAAATGGTACTCGAGATCATCTGCCGCCCCTTAGTGATGTCGAGTACTACCCAGCATTTAAGCCCGGCACGACTGAGCAATTTCGCTACGGTTTATAATACTACCGGCGAAGCTACCACTGCCTGGGATTTTGACGTTTTAGCCCCCTGCGGAGCCCTGCATTCATCTGTAAATGATTTGCTGGTATATGCAAAGGCCAATATGAATCCGACGCCAGACAAGCTCGGAAAAGCTTTGGAACTAACCCACCAGATCACCTTCAGCAAAGATGCTAAAATGGCCCTGGCCTGGCATATTATTGTTGTTGATGGTGTGGAGTATTACTTTCATAACGGGGGCACTTATGGCAGCAGCAGCTTCCTGGCTTTTAACGCGCAAAAGAACCTGGCAGTAGTGATACTTTCCAACTCGGCCGAAAGTACGGATGCCATAGGTGTTAAAATGCTGCAAGCCTTGCAAAAGTAAGATTGGTTTTATACTAAAAGCCGATTATGTCGAACTTGTTTCAAAAGGGTGTCATGCTGAGCCCCGTCGAAGCATGGTGGGCAGGCCTATGCGCTCTACCCTTCGACGGAGCTCAGGGTGACACCCCTCGCTTTTTAAACATTACTTATTCCTTTTGCCTGCTCACGGGTTATTATCATCCCGAGGGATCCTGAAACAAGTTCAGGATGACATGACATACTGTACTATCCTATTCCAACCATGTCATTGCGAGGAGGAACGACGAAGCAATCTCATCGCGTTCAATATACAAGCGAGGAGATTGCCACGCTACGCTCGCAATGACATGGTTGAATTGGAACTTAATGCACCATGGTTACCACGGGCTGGAAGCCCGCGGCAGTGAAATTTAGCCTCTATGTATACAAAAAACATCCCACCTTGCCTAAAGCAAAGCGGGATGCAAACAAAAGTAATCAGTCAACTGAATTAACTCAATCCTTATCCTATCAACTAATTATTTATCTTTTACTGTTGATCCGTTCCTGATCTCGTCTGAGGCTACTTTCACCAGTTTATCATCTGGTTTAATGTCACCATAAACTTCCATCATGTCGCCCGATGTTAAGCCTTTTTTAGCGTCGACCCATATGGCTTTATGATTTACCACTTTAATTACAAACACCTTTTCGGTTGAAGTATAAACAGCGGTTTTAGGCACTACATAAGCGCTATCACCACCAGGCAATGGTACGCTCACTTCGGCAAACATGTGAGGCAAAAGCTTTTTATCTTTATTGTATACGTCCATTTCCAAACGCTCAGCCCTTAATTTTTCATCCAAAGCACCAGCCAGACGTTTCACCTGGGCGGTAAATTTTTGGTTGGGTAATGCTTTCACGGTAAAATCCACTTCGCTTTTATTGCTCAATGAACCGGTAGAACTTTCTGGTATAGATACTACCAAACGCAGCCTTTTCTGATCCTGAAGTGTAAACAAAGGATCCGTGCTTTTGCCACCCGGACCTACATAGGCACCCAGGTTTACATTACGACTGCTGATCACCCCATCAAAAGGAGCGCGTATTTCCAGGTAAGCCAGGTTAGCGGCAACTTCTTTATAGGCCGATTTTGCAGCTTCTACATTGGCCAGATCAGAGTTTTTCTTGGCTTCTGCCTGCTCCAGGTCATTTTGCGATACGGTACCGGGAGTTTTGCTGGTGCTTACCAACCGGTCATAAGTAGCTTTGCTGGCATAGTAAATAGCTTCCTGTTGTTTTATTCGGGATTGCGCGCCTGCTAACTGCGAGTTGATCTCAGGTGCTTCTAAAACACCCAGTAATTGTCCCTGGTGAACTTCAGAACCGATATCAACCAGCAGTTTTTTCACATAACTGTTCACCTTAGCATACAGGTCTACCTGTTGGTAAGGGATCAGTTCGCCGGGAATAGTAACCGAGCCGCTCAGCTTTCCTTTTTTAACCGCAACCAGCTCAACCGATGGAGTTTCCACCGCTTCCTGCTGTTGCTCTTCTGCGCTTTCTTTTTCTTTTTCCTCGGAGTGGCAAGCACTCAGGAAACTTATAGCTACCGCTAATACGGCAAGCATAATGGTAGATCTATTTTTAAGCTTTTTCATGATGATGCAAAGGGACATAAAATTTACTTTCTTTATCTTCTGGGTCTAATGATACTGATTGTGTGCTGGCATTACCTTGTACCCAGGCAAAAACCAATGGTAATATTAACAGGGCTGCAAATGTTGAAGCAATAAGCCCGCCAATAACCGCACGGCCAAGTGGTGATGTCTGGTCGCCACCTTCGCCCAGGCCGGATGCCATCGGGATCATACCTACAACCATCGCCAAACTGGTCATTAATATAGGACGCAAGCGCAAAGCTACAGCTTCGCGGGCGGCTTTCAAGGCGTCGCCGTTATGTTTACGTAACTCTTCGGCATTGGTTATCAATAACACCGCGTTGGATATGGATACACCTACCGACATGATCATACCCATGTACGATTGCAGGTTAAGTGTCGCCCCGGTTAATTTAACCAGGAATAATGATCCGAACAATACAGCCGGCACCGTTGACAAAACAACTAACGACATTTTGAACGACTGGAAGTTGGCTGCCAGCATCAGGAATATTACGGCAATGGCTACCAATAAACCTGATTGTAAACTATCCAATGTGTCGGTTAGCGTTTGGCTCAGGCCGCGCATGTCAATCGTTAATCCGTGTGGTAATTTACCAATTGATTTAATAGCTTCCTGTACATCATGTGTGGCCGTGCCCAAATCTTTTTTGTTGATATTGGCAGTAACAGACATGGTTGGTATAGCGCCGATGTTATCATTCTCGCCATTGGTTACACCGGTTTTCACATCGGCAACATCGCCTAATGTTGGTCTTGACTGATTGGCCAGTACAGGGATTTCCTTTACATCATTCAGACTTGCCATTTGATACTCAGGTATCTGTACCTGTACCAGGTAGCTCAAACCTGCACGTTCATCAATCCAGTTGTTTTTTTCGGTAAACCTTGATGATGAGGTAGAAGCGATCAGCGAGCGGGAAATATCATTTAAACCCACACCCAGTTGAGCCGCCCTTTGCCTGTCGATAGTAATATCTAAGGACGGATAATTGAACGACTGGCCTATCTGCGCATCGCGCAGATATTTGATCTGTTTTAATTTATCCAGCACCTTGAAAGCATATTCCTGGTTCTGTTTTTTGTTTTTACCTGCCAGGGTTACCTCAATCGGTGTAGGCGATCCCTGGCTCAGGATCTTGTCGGTCAGTTCTATCGGCTCAAACGAGATCTTGATACCGGGCATTCTTTGCGCTATGGAATCCCTGAATTTTTCTTTCAGATCATCGAGGTTCACTTTATAATCTTCGGTTAAGCTCACCTGCATAACTGCTTCCTGAGGACCAGCCATGAACATATATATCGGATTGGTGGAGAACGATGAGGGGTGTGTACCTACCATGGTAGAGGTAATAGCAATGTGGTTTTTACCAACTATGTTACCTAATATATGCTGTGCTTTCACCACCTCTATCTCGGTACGCTCCAAACGGGTACCATCAGGTGCACGTAAACGAACCTGGAAAGTTCCCGAGTTTACTTTAGGCAATACATCGCGACCAATAATATTAAAGAGCAGGAAGGCTAAACCACAAGCAACAATTACATAAACCGATACCAGGATCTTCCTATTAGGGAGCATTCTGTCCATCAGGCGCATAAAGCTATCCCTGAACTTATCAAAGCGGGTTACTTCTTTACCGGTATGCTCAAGCGCCCTTTTCATGGCTTTTTCTTTTTGCTCCCAAGGTTCACCCTCATCTTCCAAAGCAAAACCATCTGGATGGCTGTGGTCTTCGTGTTTGTTTACCATGATCCAGTTGGCCATGATAGGTACAAAGGTTTGCGCCAGGAAGTAAGAAACTATCATGGAGAAACCAATGGCCAATGCCAGCGGCAGGAACAAGGCTCCCGGGATACCTTTCATGGTAAAGGCCGGTGCAAACACTGCCAGGATACAAAACAGGATCAGCAATTTAGGGAAAGCGATCTCCTTACAGGCATCCCATATAGCCAGGGCTTTTGGTTTACCCATATCAAAGTGCTGGTGTATGTTCTCGATCGTCACCGTCGACTCATCCACCAGGATACCAATAGCCAGCGACAAACCGCTCAGCGTCATGATATTGATCGTTTGTCCAAAAAGTGAAAGGAAAAATATAGCCGATATAATACAGGTTGGAATAGTTAATATTACAATGAGTGCACCACGTTTATCACCCAGGAACAGCAATACCATTAAACCGGTTAGTACTGCGCCTATGGCTCCTTCTTCGGCCAAACTCTTCACCGCGTTAATTACATAAACCGACTGGTCAAACACGAAGGACAACTTCACGTCGTCAGGCACCAAAGCCTGGAAACGTGGCAATGCCTTTTTCAAGTTCTGAACCACATCCCAGGTTGAGGCTGTAGCCGATTTGGTGATAGGCAGATAAACAGAGCGTTTTCCGTTGATCAGCGCGTAACCGTTGGTGATATCCGCGCCGTCTTCAACAGTAGCCACATCATGTAAAAAAACTGTTTGTACACCATTTTTGTATAATGGGATATTACCAAAATCAGGAATCTTTTTGATGGTGGTATTTGCCGGAGCCAGGTAGTTATAATCGCCTATACGTACGTTACCTGCCGGGGTGTTCTGATTGTTTTCGCGCAAAGCAGCCACGATCTGGTCGGGTGTTAAGTTATGCGAACGTAACAATCCCGGATCAACCTTAATTACTACGGTACGCTGATTACCGCCAAAAGGAGCCGGTGCTACCAGACCGGGAACCGATGTAAATGCCGACCTGATGTAAACCAGGGCGAAATCAAGTAACTCATTGTTGGATCTTGTGGGGCTACTCAGTACCAACTGACCAACCGGTAACGTGGAGGCATCAAACCTCAAAATAAACGGAGGCTGCGAGCCCTGCGGGAATGCCGACTGGGCCCTGTTGGTGAACGCCGTGACCTCCGCCGCGGCCTGTGCCATATTAGTACCTTCGTAAAAAGTAACTTTTATAAGTGTTAAACCTTGTACGTTTTTGGTTTCGATAGTTTTAACGCCCGAAACAAAAAGCAGCAGGTTCACATACTGCTTACCAAAATAAGCCTCCATTTGGTCGGGGGTAAAACCTCCGTAAGGGTGGGATATATAGATAACCGGCAGGTTAAGATCAGGAAAGATATCTATCTTGATAGTACGTACCGCATTGATCCCGAAAAAAAACAGTCCGGCAACTATAACCAATATGGTAATTGGTTTTTGTAGCGCCCCTTTGATCATTCCCATTATAAATGTGTATTACTGTTATTAAAAATTATTAATGAATATGCCGAAATCGCCTGTAGCTGCCGATTTAAACAGCAGGGCCTGCCATACATTGTTTAAGGCAATGTAGCGGTCAACCTCGGCACGGTTCAGGGTATAAAGGGCCTGGGTAAAATCAACAATGTTGGCCAGTCCGTTTTTATATAAGGTATATTTCTGCTTATAAGCATCGCTCGCAGCCGAAACTTCAACCGGTACCTCGCGATAATTTTTTAATGAGTTGCCGATGCGGGTTTGTGCCAGTGCCAGCTGTGCTGTCAGTTGCTGCTCCACCAGGTCGTAATCATTTTTAAATTGCTCCGAAGTATATTTTTGCGATTGCACCTGGTAATGCACCCGGAAAGGGCTGGTAATATTCCAAACCATAGCCACACCAAACAGATAGTTGTACCGGGTTGGGTTGGCGCCTGCTCCGTAACTGCTGTTAACGCTGTTGGGCTTGGTAGTATAATCATAATTAAAACCAGAGCCCCTGCCCTGGTATACACCAAACAAGGTAAATGTAGGGTAACTGAATGTTTTTAAATACTTGGCTTGCTCATCACTTACGCCAATGCGGTTTTGCAAATAACGTAATTGCGGGTGATCTGCCAGTTGCACCGCACTTAAAGCATCCAGTGTGGTGGGCAGCTTGGTAACAAAAGCGCTATCCAATAAAAAATCCTGCGCCGGGATACCCAGGTACACCGAAAGCTGGTTACTCTGATCCTGAACAGTTTGCTGCGTATTGGTCAGCGAGATCTTCGCATTGGATACTTCCGCGTTAGCCAAAGCCGAGTCGACACCCGGATTCAGACCATTCTTTACACGGGCAACCACAACCTTTTGCAGATCCATGGCCCGGTTCAGGTTATCCTGCTGGGCTTTTGCCAATTGCTGGGCTGCCAGTAAATTTAAATAGGTGCTGGCTACACGAACTTCGTGCTGAAATTGCTCTTGAGCCAGGTCGGTCTCTTCACGGTTCACGATGTTCTTTTGCACTTTGATGCGCTCATGCGATTTGCCGAAGCTGAAAAAATCCCAGCTTACATTGCTTAAATACAGGGAGCCGAATGCCGCGTTCCAGTTTTGCTTGGCCTGAGCCGGGCCTGACGATGCTACGGATAAACCACGGTAACCATACAAAGGTCCGTTTTGACCGTTGGCCGTTCCGTAGTCTTGTTGTGCCGAGATGCTTACATCTGGTAAATATTCTGTGCGTGTTTCTTTTAGAAATGCCTTAGCAGCGTTTAACTGATTAGCCTTGGATTTGATGGTACCGTAATTAGCGAGTGCCATTTGTTCAGCATCTTTGATGTTTAAAACTTTTTGCTGAGCCTGAGCCTGGAAGACAAATAAAACACCTAAAAACAGAAGTAGTTGTTTTGAAGGTAGATTATACATATTGTGTATTTTATACACGGCAAAGGTAGGCCTATAGGATGTATGAAAAAAATGAATTAATTTTGTCATAATCATTAGTAAAATTCATAATGAATATAGCACTCCACCACTTTCGCTTAGTTGATACCATATCAAAAGAGGGTACTTTAACTAAAGCAGCCGAAACATTGCACCTCACCCAATCGGCCCTGAGCCACCAGTTAAAGGAACTGGAAAAAGAGCTGGATATCGAAGTTTTTCACCGTGAAGGCAAAAAATTACATTTGTCTGAGATTGGCTACCGCTTTTTGCGCAGTTCTGAAAAGATCATCGCCGAAATACGCTCGATGGAAGAGGATATCCGCAATTACAAGAACGGCAAAACCGGCAAACTGAATATCAGCATGCAGTGCTACACCGCTTACCACTGGCTGCCAGGTGTGATAAAAGATTTTAAGAGCCAATGGCCCGATATCCATATCAACATCGTATCAGACGCTACCCGCCGTCCGCTGGAATATTTGATGCGCGGTGACCTGGACCTGGGTATTGTGCGCACCCAAATGGTGAACACCAAGATAACCTACGAACCTATTTTCGAGGATCGCCTGAATGCCATTTTACCGGCCGACCATCCATTGGCCAAAAAGGACGTGATCAATATCTGCGATTTTCAGGATCAGGACCTGATACTGGCTCTTTACGACCCCAGCTACCAGGACACCCCATTGATTGAAACCCTGATCCAGGAGCAGCATGTAAAGCCCAAAACACTCAACCGTATACACTACACCGATGCCACCATCGAAATGGTAAACGCGGGCCTGGGTATCAGCGTAATGGCCGACTGGATAGTGAAACCTTACCTGGCCAACAGAAATGTGGTAGCCAAACCCCTGCACCATAGTGTGGCCAAAAGAACCTGGTACGCCGCTACCTGCAAGGATAACCCGGTGATACAGAATTTCCTGGCCTGCCTGAAAGTGTATTTTGCCCAGAACCAAATGTGCATGGAAGAAGAACATTTTGAAGAATTACTGGAACAAGTGGTTTAATTGTATCCTTGTACTTGGTATAAGTATTGGGATAAGCACAGGAACAGCAAGTAAAACGCTCGCGCCCACTACGCTTGACCTCACCCCAACCCTCTCCAAAGGAGAGGGAGCTAAAAAAAGGTTGCCAAGTAAAGTACTCTCCTTTGGAGAGGATTTAGGAGAGGTGGCCGCCAAACCCTTCCCCCAGCATTACTCCTACACCAAAGGTACCATCAAACCCAGGCATTTATCCCAGCAGCAACTGGATAAGCAAGTGGAGGTATTTTACGACCAGTGGAAAAAACGCTATGTAAAACCCGGCTGTACCCCCGGTCAATCCTACATCTGGTTTGAAAGAAAGGGCAAGGAATGTGTATCCGAAGGTCAAGGCTATGGTATGATCATCACGGTACTGATGGCCGGGTACGATAAAACCGCTCAAAATACATTCAACGGTCTTTACCAATATTACAAGGCCCATCCGGCCAAAACATCTCCCTACCTCATGGCCTGGGCGCAGGTAAAAGGCTGTAAAGATCTGGACCGCAGCACCGCTACTGATGGCGATATGGACATTGCCTATTCCCTGCTGCTGGCCGCCAAACAATGGGGCAATACCGGGAGCATCAACTACCTGCACGAGGCCCTGGGCATCATAGCGGCCATCATGCAGCATGAGATCAACCAGAAAACTTATTCCATTTTGCTAAGCGATGCCATTGAGTATGATAGTGCCGACTACTTCGACACCCGCTCATCCGATTTTATGCCGAGCCATTTTAAAGCCTTTGAAGCCACTTTACATAACGGCAAATGGAAATCAGTAACCGACAATACTTATCGCCTCTTTGCGGCTATGCAGGCCCAATACAGCCCCGAGGCCGGCCTGGTGCCCGACTTTATCCGCAGTGTTCATAAAAACCCTCGCCCGGCACAGCGCAATTACCTCGAGTCGCCATACGATGGCTCTTATAATTATAATGCCTGCCGCGTACCCTGGCGCATAGCCAGCGACTATTTGTTATATGGCGATCACAGAGCAAAAGCTTTCGCCGATAAAATAAACCATTGGATCCGGGAAACCACCAGCGGCAATCCCGATAATATTTCGGCAGGCTATACCCTGGCGGGCAATGATATCAAAGGACGGTATTTTGAGGCCTTAAGTTTTATAGCCCCCTTTACCGTATCAGCCACGGTTGATCAAACTAACCAGCAATGGCTCAATAAACTGTGGGATTACCTGGTAGACTTTAAACTCAAAGATTACGATTATTACGATAACAGCATTAAAATGCTGGACATGATCATCGTATCCGGCAACTACTGGAAACCATAGTTTTGATTTCGGATTAACTTTGTTGAGGATTTTGCCGTTTTGGATGTTCGATTTCGGATTTCAGCTCGTAGTCGGTGTTCCGAAGAATAGATTTTGGCTAAAGCCTGTAAATGCTTCCGCTATCCGTCCCATAAATGAGACGGCAATGAATAAAATGTCAATTGATTTATTCCTTCATTGCCGTTGGTTTTAACCAACGGATTACAAGTAAACAGCTATGGGCTTTAGCCAAAATCAGGCTTTTTTATTCTTTCCAACAAGTGCGGTGATAAAACAGACCACAGAGTTGAGTCATGATTTAAGGTTTAGGATTTAATTCTTATATTTCCTAAACAGTCATCGCAAAAAGCCTCCTTCTTGGCGCAAGTCTTGTGTTTAGGGGTTGAGGGCAATGGCTGACTTGTGACCGAACAAGCACAAGTCATCTACCCCATAAACACCCGCTCAAGACTTGCGCTAAAAATTGTTATCACCGTACCGCACGCTACTTCAATCCCAATATTCGGTTTTAAGCTTTAGAATTTCGAACTTAGTGTTTAGAATTTAAACCTCCAATGGAACAATACCAGAAAATGTATTTGTACAAACGGATAGTACAGGCAAAACTATTCATCGACAGCCATTTCTCTGAAAATATTGACGTTTCTAACATAGCCGATGAAGCATGCTTTTCAAAATACCATTTCATCAGGCTTTTTAAATCCATCTACGGCAAAACTCCCCACCATTATCTCACAAAGGTTCGGATAGACAACGCCCAACTATTATTAGCAGAGGGTAAGCCCATTATTGATGTTTGTTTACAGATAGGTTTCGACAGTCCAACATCATTCACGGCGGTATTCAAAAAAATAGTGGGCAAAACGCCATCGGCATTTCAAAATGATCAAAAAACAAAGCAACAGGCCATCCGCGTCAACCCGCTATCCGTCGTTCCCAATTGCTTTGCAGAATCTCATGGCTACATCAAAAAATAGCAATTTTCAAGAGGTAATAATGTAATTGATTACCCATGTTTGTATTGCTAACCAACACCTACAAAAAATGATCACCAAAGTAACGCACATGTGCATTTATGTCCTGGATCAGACCAGTGCATATGATTTTTATGTAAACAAACTGGGTTTCAAAGTACACACAGATGCCCCCATGGGCGAAGGCGCCCGATGGCTAACCGTAACCCCACCCGAACAACCCGAATTAGAAATAACGCTATTCCTTGTTGCAGAGGGTGGTATGTTCGACAAAGAAACAGTAGGTACCATGACCCACCTGATCAAAAAAGGAACATTCGGGGCAGCCGTATTCACCTGCCACGACCTGCTGGCTACTTACGAAGAATTATCGGCAAAAGGTGTGGTATTCAAAAAGGCGCCAACAAAAGAGTTCTATGGCTATGAAGCCTTGTTTACAGATGATTCAGGCAATTGGTTTTCATTAGCACAAATTGAATCCTAACCTATGAAATCGATCTTTGATCAACAAACAAGAGATGAACTCATCGGCAGGGTGAATTCATTAAATGCTGATAACCATGCGCAGTGGGGCAAAATGAATGTATACCAAATGGTAAAACATTGCAGCCTTTGGGAAGACATGATGCAGGGTAAGCAAAAGTACAAGCAAGCATTTATCGGTCGCCTGTTTGGCAAAATGGCTTTACGCAAGGTAATGAAAGATGAATCGCCCCTGGCAAGAAACACCCCCACTCTTCCCGAACTTCGGATTTCGGGCAATGGCGATATGTTTCCGGAGAGAACAGAATGGATCTCCAAGATCCAGGATTACGCTCATTTTTCCAATCCAGGTTTTATACATCCCTTTTTCGGCAGCATGACCGAGGAGCAAATCGGGTATATGGCTTATAAACATACCGACCATCATTTACGGCAGTTTGGGGCGTGAGTACATGTATGTTAATCGATGCTTGATGCAGTCGCTCGGCTCCAGCCCGCAGGTGTTGGGAAGACAAAAAACAAAGACCCAAAACGGAGTTTGGCTAAAGCCAATAACTTTTGTTTTGTAGCCCGTTGGTTAAAACCAACGGCAATGAAAGATAAAGCAGCTGTTTTTTTATTCATTGCCGTCCCATAAATGGGACGGGTAATAGCTGAATTTCCTGGCTTTAGCCTAAAACTAATCTTCCCAACACTTGTGGGCTCCAGCCGAGTGACGATTATTTTCAGGCCTCTGGCCTGCGAGTTTCCGGCAGCGGCCGGAGGCCGGGTAATATAGGTTACTCGGCTGGAGCCGAGCAACTGCAGAGAGTTTTTACAGCAAGCCAATTTCTACACCAGGCGTATAAACCCCTCCCTGCCATTACACAATCCAACCGCACCCTCCCGTGGGGAGGGAATTGAAATTTAACAGATCCTGAACCAAATTTTAAAGCCAGGCCACGTGCGATTCCTTCCCTCGGGAAGGGGAGGACGGGGTTTCTGTACAATGATGTTTAACCAAGCGATCAACCCACAAAAGCCGTATTGCTTATCCGAAACAATTTCAGGAAATTTGTTTTAAACCAACCATACGATGGAAACCGCCGACATCAGCAACCCTATATTTTTACAAGCTGTAAATGCTTTGGATGCAGGCAGACTGGATGAATTGCAGGAGCTGGTAAATCAACACAAAACCCTGTTGCGTGACCGCCTGATTACGCCCAATGAGGAAGGTTATTTTAAAGATCCGTATCTCATCTGGTTTGTGGCCGATAACCCTATCCGCAATCCAAAACTTCCACCTAATATTGTAGAGACCACCCGTTTTTTGATTGACGCGGTGAAACGCGAAGCGCCGGATACGTATCAGCAACAGGTAGATTATACCCTTGGATTAGTAGCTACCGGACGGATCCCGCGTGAATGTGGTGTGCAGATAGCAATGATGGATCTGCTAATCGATGCAGGGGCCACACCCGGTAGCGGCATGGGCGCTATCGCGCATGGGAATATCGAAGCTGCTCAACATTTAATTAATCGCGGCGGCGAAATTTCGCTGGCATCTGCCTTGCTATTAGACCGGAAGACAGATACAGATCGTTTAATTGGTCCCGCCACCTATGCGGAAAAACTGACAGCTTTAACCGCGGCGGCATTTTACGGCAAGGCCGATCTGGTGAAATACCTGTTGGATAAGGGAACCGACCCGAATGGTTACCCGGAACAGGGTACTGGTTTTCATTCGCATGCAACGCCCCTGCATCAGGCTGTATCCGCTGCCTCACTGGATGTGGTGAAACTACTGGTTGATGCAGGCGCCCGGCTCGACATACCCGATACCATATACGAAGGTACACCGCTTGACTGGGCCATACATATGCAAACCGAAACCAATAACGAAACAGAAAAAGCAGCTTACGCTGGTATAGCGGCTTATTTAAAAGAGGTGCAAAAACTTTTGCCGGGCGTATAAACCCCTCCCTGCTATCGCACAATCCAAACCCACCCCTCCCGAGGGAGAGGATATTTTACAACTAAACAAACAACGTCATTGCGAGGTACGAAGCAATCCCCGATTTGTAGATCGGCTCTGTATAGTTAGGGATTGCTTCGTACCTCGCAATAACGCGTGGAGAGAAGAATTTCTATAGTAGTCGCCTGCCTTAATAGTAACCATCAATGCACCTCTGATATGATCATCCCCGCCACACTCTTTCCACTGGTTAAGGCCGCCTCAACAGTGCCCATGACTGTGCCTTCGTAAAGATATTCGCCGGTAAAGAACAGGGTATCATCAACCGGGGTATTCAGGATGTTACGACAGGCAGAGGCATTAACGGTATCATAGGCGTACGAGCCCCGCGTAAATGGTTTGGCTGTCCAGTTCATCACCCGCCAGGTTTTAAGTCTTTGCTTTAGTTCATCCACCCCCAACCGGAAAATATTGGCCACCGACTGCAGTCCCTCCATCAATATATCCTCATCAGTCATCTCTTTTTTGGCTTTGGCATCGGGCCCGCCTATCCAGCCGGTAAATACGCTGGAGCGCTCCGGAAACTGCGTCCACCAGGTAGGTATTTCTTCCTGCGACAGCAGATAGCCTATATTATCAAGACTCCGGCCAATACGGGCTTCGGTTTCTTTGGTGTACCAGAAAGCCTCGTCAAACTCCAATAATATTTTGATCACCGAGCCAAAACCCATCTCTTGAATGGCCTCCCTATGCGCTTTAAGCGGTGGATGAAAAGTTATCGCGCCGGTTTGCTCTTCGCTTGCTTTCAAAACACCAAGCGGAATGGCCAGTATCAGTTGCTGGGCGTGATAGGCCGTTCCATCAGCAGCGATGGCGCTCACCTTCCCGGGTTCCCAATAAATGTCTTTTGCGATGGCATTCAGCAATATTTCACTGCCATTTGCTTTACATTCGCCGGACAGATAATTCATCAGGCTCACATAACCACCTTCCACACGATGCTGTGCGCTATCATCCTCACTTTGCCACTCCTTTCGCAAGGCAAAGCAACTGGCTTTCTGCGGATCACCGGTATCATAACCCGATACAAATTGCCGTACCGAGGTCCTCATCCGGTCGTATTGATCCCCTGGAAATTCCTTCGACATAAATTCCTCGATACTGATATCCTGCTGCAGGTTGTTCAATTTATCGATAAGCAAATCCCAATGCTCAATAAATGATTCATTTTCTACAAAAGCGCCTTGATCATACTGTACCATAGCTCCCGAAGCGGGACGGTATTTAATACCCGCCCCGTTTAGCACGCTGAAGGTAACTGGCAGATCGCCGTGCACAAACTCGGCCCCCAGCTCCACATATTTCCCGGTAATGGCATCCTGTTGTGTATGGATCCGGCCGCCAATACGGTTATCAGCTTCCAGTATTATTACTTTTTTACCGGCATTGGCCAGTTCGCGGGCAGCCATTAGTCCTGCGGCTCCGGCGCCTATGATCAGTATATCAGCAGTGTTCATCAATGTATTTTACAGGCAAAGTTATATTTTGTATTGATGATGGCAACCATTAGTTTCAGTACTCTTCCATTTGCTTTTGACCATAAATTTTCGTACTTTTATATCAATACAACGGCCCGGTTTTCTTGTAAAAAGAGAGATCCGGGCCGTTTAGTTAAGCCCAAAACAAGGTCAAAAACCTACTGCTTTATAATCAATTCTTTGACAATCAATAACTTAATACTTTTTAAAGTTTTAAAAACCACTCAAAACCGTGTTAAAATTTGTTAAAAAGTGTTAAAATCGATGGTTTTGAATCAATTTTGCGACGTTTTTAGCCCATTTTTGGGCAGAAAAGTGTTAAAATTTAAGGTTTAAAAAGTTTTTATCTGCCTTTTGATGCACCAACACTTTTGGCATTATTATGCAGCACGATGAAAGGCTGGTAAAGGTCCCAATTGGGTTCCACTCCTTTTTGGATCATCAGCCCTTTTGCCCCAAATGAAAAATTTCCCAGGATGATATCCGGGTAACCATCATGGTCGATATCGTTTACATCCATGGCTATCCAGCGGCCGTATTGGTTAATGGGTAAAGCATGTACCTTAAACTTGCCGGGAGCGATTTGCTCATGGTAGGTAAAACCTTCTTCGGGGTGGTATTTAAAATCGGGGAAGAAAGCGATCACCGCGATGTCCAGGTCGCCATCGTGGTCAAAATCAGCAGCGATGGCTTTTGAGCAGCCATTGATATGGTAAAAATAGGTTTGCTTAAATTTCCAGTTGCCCTGGTTGGTAAAAACATACACGCCGTGGTAGGGTTTAAATACCGGCGAAAAATCATTGTTATCGCCGCAGGTATATACAATATCCAGCAGGCCATCATGGTTAAAATCAATCAGCTGAAAGCTACTGGATCCATACACCGAAGGAAAGCGCAATAAATTCTGACTGGTAAAGCCACCCTTTTTATCATTCAGGAATATCCAGATGCCTTCATCGGCCTGGGCAAACAGGCAGGCGATATCTGGCCAGCCATCGTGGTTAAAATCACCGGTAAAAACCTGTGTAGCGCCAGGTAATGCCCGCAATATTTTTTTGCTGAACTTGCCTCCAGCCTGTTGTTGCGTCATATACAAACCGCCACGATCGCGCCCAAAACCGCAGGATACATAATCTGTGAGCCCGTCTTGATTAAAATCGGCATAGGCACTTTTAACGGGCCGAGGCAAGCTATCGGTAATTAAGGTCGAATCGTCTTTGGCAGACTTGTCGAGGTTAATATTGATCAGCTTTCCTTTCAGCTCATCATTTGGAGGCAGTATACCTATACAAGTAATGACAGCCCCGTTGGGTTCGTTCTTTGATTTAAAAAAATTGATATCCGTAACCGGTGATTGAAACTTTTTGACCAGGATAGGTTGCAGATCGCTGTTCCATTTGTACAGGTTATTGCCTGCATTACCGGTATAAATGAAATCATCATTCGGATTGTAAGCTACCATGGTTGTCATCGCCTGCAATCCTTTGCGATCTACGTTTGGGGGCCTCCTGAGGCTAAATATGGCCCAGTCTTTTACCGCAGTAGGCTTGGGGATAACCAATTTTTTGGGTGATGTATTTTTATAATACGCCAGTATCTTGTACCAGTCTTCCTTGGATATGCTGGTATTTGCCGATACGAGGTAGTTGCCCATAAAATTTTTTAACCCAAATTTGGCAGCCATCGCGGGCATAATACCAGTTTCCCAGATAGCGCTGTCCAATAGCGAAGGATCAGGAAGCTGGTGGCAGCTTGAACAATGGATCGCTGCCAGCTTTTTGCCTTCGGCTAAGTATTCGTTATTAATTTGGGTAGTATTGTTGTTGTTTGAACAGCTGGTGATCAGCATTGCTCCACTTAACACCATAGCTTTTAGTAAACACAAGCTGTTTACCGGCATCCTGTAGTTTTTAGTCATGTACACATTTCAATTTTGGCAAACACAAGCAGGGTGCAGCTTTTATACTTATTTTTTGATGTGATTTTCGAGCACTATCAAAGGTAACTTTTTATCCCATGTGGGTTTAAACCCGGGTATAAATAAAAACCCGCTCGAATAATTGCCCAATATAATATCTGGTTTTCCATCATTATTCTGATCGGCTACTTCCATGCACATCCAGTGTCCGTACTGGCTTACCGGGATAGCATGTGGTTTAAAATCAAAAGGTTTAACCTGCTCAAAGTAGATAAATTCCTCGGCGGGGGTATTCTTCATATCGGCAAAGAAGGCTATGGTGGCTATGTCCAGGTCGCCATCGCCATCAAAATCTGCCGCGATGGCTTTGGTACAACCGTTGATGGGATAAAACCAGCGCTGTTTAAAATTCCAGTCGCCGGTATTGGTATAAATATACAGGCCATGAAAGGGTTTTATCCTGCGCGAATCGCGATAATTATAACCACAGGTATAGATCAGGTCGGGATTGCCATCATGATCCATATCAGCCAGCTGAAAACTCGATGAGCCGTATACAGGTGGAAAACGCAGCAGGTTTCTTTTAGTAAAACCGCCTTTATGATCGTTTAAAAACTGCCAAAGGCCTTCGTCGCCACTACCGATCAGTATCATTACATCAGGCCAGCCGTCTTTATTAAAATCACCGGTGATAGCCTGAACAGCCCCTGGTTTATTATAAATTGTTTCCTGGCTATAAGTGTGGTCTGCATTCTGTTTTAAGAGGAAAACACCGCCTTTAAGTTTGCCCGCACCACAAACTATCATATCGGTAAGGCCATCCTTATTAAAATCGGCATACACGGTTTGCTGGGGCCGGGGCAGATCTGAGGCTACAAAGGTTTGATCGTTGTTTAGTTCCTTAGCATCCAGGTTTACTTTTACAATTTTACCGTTGGGAAAATCGGCAGGCTCCAATCGACCAACACAAGTAAAATAACCGGCATTGTTACCCGCTGTATCTTTTGTAAAATGCACATTTACCGCAGGTGAGGGTAATGTACCCAGCGAATCTGGTTTCAAGTTATTGTCCCAGCCAAGTAGTTTACTATTGGTAAAATCGGCGCTGTACAATTTATGCGTGTACGGATTTACCGCTACCATTGTAGTAAAACTGCTATAGTTTACGGGCTCTGGCTTTTTTAGTGTAAAACCAGCCCAGTCATTGATCAACGGAGTAGGCTTTGGCGCGGAAACAACTGTATCCGGCGCAGCTTTTTTATAATAGGCCACCAATGCGAGCCATTCCTGTAAAGATGCGCCCGCAGTATCGGCTATATCACGTTTATAGTAGGTTGACCCATAAATGGAGATATGCATAAAACTTGCCATATAAGGTAATACATGCTTTTCCCAAACATCTTTACTCAAAGCATTGGCGGGTACAAGCGCATGACAGCTTGTACATTTTAACTGGGCCAGGTTTTGCCCATCGACCAGTACATTACCCGTTAATTGATAAGGCCGTTTAGTTTTATTTTTGCAACTGTTCAGGAGTGTTATGCCAGACAACACCGCAATAAACAACACGATATAAAATGTTACATAATAGCTTCTTCTCATAGAATTATCTTCAGCTATTTTTTAAGTTTTAGTTTTTTCCAGATGTATTCGCCAACCTGCCTGCCTTGTACCGCACCCTGATCAACGCTGTTACGATAGTGTATACCTCCATAAAAACGACTGATCGAGGTTTCGTCGGAAGCTTTTAAAAAGGAATCAAAATGGCGCTGCATACCAATGTAACGCAGGTCGCTGGTATCCTGGTAAGCGAAGTTATCGCCAAAAATGTGGGTTAATATCACTGCCGATGCACCGCTGATATCACTATGTCCGCTCGGGAATTCCGGGAACGGAGGAGTTTGCAACATGGGTAACCAGTTAGGATCAATTTTATCATTAATAACCGTTACCGGCCTGATATAGTTAAGATCATATTTTACCTGCCAGCCACAGATAAACGCGTCAAAAAGCGCTATAGATGTTAAAGCATAGGCTTGTGCCGTTTTCACCACATCGGCATGTGTTTGTTTACAGGCAATAGCGGTGATACCTATCCAGTGCCCCCCGGGTGTGATTTTTTTATTAGCAAACATCACGTGCCCGCTATGCTGAATTACAAAAGGGTTATCATCCCAAAATTTAGCGATATCGATCTGTTCTTTGGTCAGATTTTTACTTTGCTGATACACCTCTACATTCTGCTTAAAATAGGCGCTGTTTTTATCCTCACTAAAAGGCGGTGGGAGTGGCAAGGGGAAATTGGTTGAAGTATCTACCGCAAAGGTGTGCATGGTGCCCCAGCAAAATTCCACACCATCCAGGTAATCGGGCGGCGTTGGGTGCCATTGACCGGGATTATCGTTACCTAAAAACCGGGGTTTGCCACGTGTTTGAGGATAATTATCAACAGAGGCCCGTTTTAGTATGTATTTACCAATTTGCTCACCAAATGCCATCGAACGCGCGTAGGTAGAGTCGTCCAGATTATCTTTGTAACTGGCAAACACCTTGCTTTCATACTTTTTCAGGGTATCAACAGAAAAGGTAACCTTATGAGCTACAGTAAAAAACGCCTTGGTAGCCGCCAAAGTAAAATTGTAGTTTTTATTTTTTTGCGGCTTAGGCGGTTCACCAAAGCCTCGGAGCTGTGCGGTAATTGAATTGTAATCGGGGTTTGCATACCGTACGGCTTCATAAGCTGCAAGCGTGGTATAACCATAAATACGACTGGCAACCGGTGGGGTAAATACATCATATATAATCACCTGCGTTAGCTGGTCAACATTTTGATGCAGTACATCCGTATCTTTCATTAACGCGGCTTTCTTTTTATCACCACAACTAAAAAGTAAACAAATACCGGTAACGGCTATAATTATTTTAAAGCACTTCATGTATCAATTAATTAAGCTGTAAGTTTCTTTGGTGGCCATTGCTATCAGTTATAGTCACTGATGCCATATTGTTCTCAATATTAAAAAATCTGCCAGACTGCGACAAGAAAGAGCTACCGTTGTAAAACTCTTCCCTGCTCATCTTGCCATTTTTATATTTAATAATAGCGTACATATCCAAAGGCTGCAGGTTAATTGTTTTAACCGCTCTTTTTAATTCAAATAGTTTCATAACGCCGCGGTTTTGCGTAGCGGCCAATAAGTAGTTTCCTTTAGCACCTTTTAACTTAACCAATGCCTTACCATTACCCGGAATAAAAAGACCACCTTGCAGCAATGTAAGCGGTTTAAAACCACCTTTACCATCACCTTTAAGTATAAGACCGTTAAAGGCATCGTACCGGCCCGTTGTAACTTCGGTGCCAAAATCATTACCGTTGATGGCTACATCCAGATTGCCGTCGCCATCAAAATCATCAACTGTAATGCCACACAATTCAGACATTTGAGCTTCCGGCGGCAATGGTATAACAGTAAACTTGCCATTACCATCATTTCGCAAATAGCATGACTGCAGATAATTTGCTTTTAACCGTATGGCACCTTTACGCATTTCCGGTGTTATCACCGAATCCATAGTAGCTACAGCCAAAGATTTATAATTCTGATACCGAATGCGCATGCTGATCATTTGCTTTACGATATCATCGCGCCCGTTAACCGGAAATTCTTTCATTTCTCCCTGCTGATCTTTTAGAAAAACAGATGGAAAAGCATCGTAACTACCATTATTATCAAAATCCTTTGCGGTAATAAATATGGGATATTGATCTGTAGCCTTATAAAAAGTATTTAAGCCGGTGTTACCCACTATATAATCAATATCGCCATCATGATCAAAATCGCCGGCGGCAATGGTGTTCCACCAGCCCAGCTTATTTTCGACCCCGGTATTATTGGTTATATTTTTAAAAGTGCCATGATCATTCTGCAGGAAGGTAATAGGCATCCATTCTCCTGTAAGTATCAAATCGGGCCAGCCATCATTATTAAAGTCGGTAAAGGTGGCATCACATACCAAACCTACATCTTTTAATGCTTTTGCAGCTGTTGCGGATACATCGGTAAATTTAATAAGGCCCTTTTTACTATCGTTGCGTAAAACAAAGCTCGAAACAGGCTTAGGATAATTCCAGGGATCCACGCGACCGGATACAAAAAGATCAAGCTTACCATCCCTGTTAAAATCGGCAGCTTTAACACACAATTTGCTGGTGAAGTTTTTAGGCAGGGCATCTGGTTGCAATTTAAAGTCTCCTTTTCCGTCGTTCAGATAAATCCTGTCCTGATAGTTTGTTGATCCGGATTCACTTTCGAACCCTCCGCTGGCTATATACAAGTCGGGGTGGCCATCGCCATCGGCATCAAAAAGCAGGATTCCTTCATCTTTAACCCTAACTTTTTGCGCTAAAAAGTCGTTATGTACAGAAAGCGAGCTAACTGCTAAGGGCACGTCCTTTGTCCGGGGTAACAGATCGCGCTGTATAAATTTACCATCGGCTTGCTGCAATAATACCTGGGCCGGGTATTGGGTTGTGCCTCCAACTACCATATCGTCAAAACCATTACCATCTACATCGCCAACGGCAACGGCAGGTGTATATTCTGATAACTTATGTGGTATCAGCTTTTGGACGTTAAAATCAACATAATCCTTATCCTGATGCTTGTAGGTGATACCTGCGGATGTGGTTATCTCTTTAAATAAGGATGATTTATTGATAGACGGATGGTTATAATTATAATTTTCTTTAGCATCGGCAATGTTTACCTTAAGTGTTTGATCGGCTTTTACATTTTTTAATGACTGCTTTTTGCCATTATCCCATCTGATCACCACAGAATCGAGCCGGTCTATCTTACCCAAACCAAAATGAGCAATATTTTGTATGGTTGACAGATACCCCCGGTAAGGCATGTTTTCATACACCTGCTGTTTGCCATGATCATAATAAATATTGGCCTTGGCACCTATGCCATTTAGATTTTGACTACCGCCATGAAACTGTATATGTAAATAGTGGTGGTTATTTTTATCTTTTTCCCGGGTGGTATTTTTATAGATGAATGCTTCGTCATCGATATTATTGATGATCATATCCATGGTGCCGTCATTGTTCAGGTCGGCATAGGCCGCTCCGTTTGAAAATGACGGGATATCCAATCCCCAACTTTTGGTTACATCTTCAAACTGTAGCCCGTTTGTATTTTTGAAGGCGTAATTGGGTATTTTAACAATAGGTATTTGATCAAGCACCTGTTTAGTTGATGCTACCGAATATGCTTGCTGCCTGAACACAATAAAATCATGATCGGTTACATCGCGCGGATAACCGTTTGTTATTACCAGATCGCGGTAGCCGTCATTATCAAAATCTGTAAGCATGGGTCCCCAGCTCCAGTCTGTTTGCGCTACACCACTAAAAAAGGCTGTTTCACTAAAAATCGGATCGCCAATAGAGTCATTTTGTCCTAACCGCGGGCCCTGGTTAATTTGTAATGTATTGCGTGTATATTGATACTGGTATTTATACCGGTCAAAGTTTTGAAATATCTGGTAGTTGTTTGGTGGCATGAACATTTTTTTACGATAATTATCTTCAGGATTCATGTCAACCTCAAACACATCCGGCAATCCATCATTATTTACATCTTGAACATCTTGCCCCATTGCGCTGTAGGATGTATGTTTAAAATACTCTTGTGCTTTGTCTGTAAATGTGCCGTCGTGGTTATTAATGTATAGTATGTTACTGGGTAAAAAATCATTAGTAACATAAATGTCTTTCCAACCATCGTTATTAATATCAACTATGCTTGCCGCGTGACCATATCCCTCAATAGTGATACCGGCCTGTTTGGATACATTGGTGAATACACCATGTTTTAGCGCTGGATTCCAGTCGTTACGATAAAGTCTGCCTGTACTGCGGTGGCTACCATCTGTTATAATTGGCCTAAATGTGCTTTGATTATCACTTGCTACCGCCTCATTAACGGTAAGGTACATATCCAGGTCGCCATCATTATCATAATCAAAAAATGACGCCATGGTGGAGTGGACATTGATACCCAGCCCATATTCTTTGGCCATCTCTTTAAACTTGGGTACACCATCAGTACCTATCCCCTGGTTTACATATAAAAGGTTGGTTCTTTTAACAGAATCATCTAATAAAGTATTGCATACATAAATATCCGGCAAACCATCATTATTTATGTCAACAACAGCAACACCACGCCCCCAACCGCCTTTACCGCCTACTCCTGCTTTAGTTGTTACGTCTTCAAACTTCATATTACCCTTATTCAGGTATAAACGGTTGGGCACAGCATTACCAATAAAATAAATATCCTGAAGGCCATCGTTGTTAAAATCGCCAATACCTACGCCGCCGCCATTGTAAATATTAAGCATGGTGAGGGGATTTATTTTTTCGTTTTCAACTACAGTATTGCTAAAGGTGATGCCGGAATATGATGAAGGTATTCTTTCAAAAAGCGTTGACTTTTTGCAGGCCATTAATGAACACAGGAACATGCATAAAAAGGGGATAATACGCTTCATGAAATTTTAATATCAGGCTATAAAAAAGGTGGAGATAAACATCTCCACCTAAAATTACAATTTATAAATTATAACAGGTTTAAATTAATAACCTTTGTTTTGAACCAATATAGCCTTACCACCTAATGATTTTGATAAATCAATTTGCTGCTGAGGTATTGGATAATACTCATTTAACCCAGGAGTAAAGTGAGCTCCCTGCAATTGAGAATTTATTCTTACATCGTAAGCAAAGAAGGCATTAATTTCAGTTGCCATGCTACCGTCACTTACCAATGAGCCATTAGGAAGGCTTGATGAAGCACCATCCCAACGTTGTAAATCAAAGAAACGGATGCCTTCCATACCAAACTCAAGCTTTCTTTCAAAACGAACCGCTTTGCGTGCAAAATTTTTATCACTAAATGAGCCTGTCGGGTAGTTCTTTATAACATATTTATCAGCAGCGGTGGCACCTAACGTATTTCTGGCGTAGGTAGATGTACCGGTACTGTATGGTGCTCCTTTATAAACCCAACCATCTGGATTGGCAGCCCGGTCCCTTACTAACTTAACATCAGCTTCGGCATTAACAGTGTTACCAACCTCTATTTCAGCTTCTGCAGCCATTAATAAGATGTCAGAATAACGCATCAGATTAATATTATTTGATGTAAGCTGAACGTTGTTCCACACACCGGGAGTAACATCTGAGTTAGAACCTTGTTCTGCTTGTGAATAAACATTTTTGCGTGGATTGAAAACACCATCTGTAGGGTCACGTATCCATGCAGGTGGAGGATTACCCCAATCAAGGAACGGAACATTAGGACGACCTACTGTAATATCCAAACGAGGATCGACATTACCTGTCCATGGAGTTGCACCATTGCTTACATCCTGGCCAATAACATCAAAGCTTGTAAGCAGCGGTAAACCATTGGCATCGGTCTTGAATGAATTGGCTAATGATTGAGACGGATTAAACCAACCGCAGCAACCACCAGGGCCACCATATGGGAAGTTTAAATCATCACCGGCATTACCGTTTTGACCCAAGCCACCGTCATTTACTGAGTTTTGTGCCGCAAATACAGATTCAGGGCTATTTTTTTGTGCGGCCTCTGGGCTAAAGTTGGTTTGAAAAACAGGGTTAAGGGCATATTTTTGACCGCGCGCAGTAACTCCATTGGCTATTAAAGCTTGTAAAATTGGTAAAGCCGCAGTATAGTTATGCTCAAACATATAAGTTTTGGCCAAATATGCTTTTGCCGCCCAACTGTTAGCACGGCCTGCCTGAGGCTGAGTAGCTGGCAAGTCTGCTGCTGCATCGGTAAAATCCTTTTCAATCTTTGGAAATATCTCAGCAGTATTAGGCACGTTATAGTCCTTCATAGTTTCATCAACATAAGGTACCTGGCCGTACATCTTCCTCAATTCCAGGTAGTAAAAACCACGAAGAAATTTAGCTTCTGCTATTATACTTTTAGCATCAGATGCGGCCAAATCTTTAGCCAACGGAACAGTGCGCAATACATCATTTGCCCTTGCAACACCATCAAATAACAAGGTATATCTGGCAGTAATATATGGATTTGCCGTATTTGCCGTAAAATTACCTACAGGCAATGCATCCTGGCCACCATCAGATGGTTGTGATCCTTTATAGGCATCGCCAGCAGCAATACTACCGAACATCCAATTGGAGCCCGACGCGTTTGAACCTCCACCTATACCACCTACTCCATCCAATAAGGAGTAAGCACCTATTAACATACCATTTACACCAGCCGCGTTTGCAACGTTTTCTGGTTTTAAGTTACCTAATGGATTTTGTGTTAAAAGATTCTTTTTACAACTATATGCCAAGCATAGCGCCACCAATACTAATGGTACTATGACTTTTAAATGTATTTTTTTCATAATTTCTTTTCTTAAAACATTAAACATTAAAATGTTGCCTGTAATCCAATGCTATATCTCTTCTCGTTTGCAGGATAGTTACCAAAGTCGATACCGAAGCTGGTATTATCACCTGATGTACTGTTATTCAAGTTTGAATTCTGCAACTCAGGATCTAAGCCACTGTATTTGGTTATGGTGAAAAGGTTATTACCTAATACAAATATTCTGAGTTTAGAAACTCCTATTTTAGCTAAGTCTGCTGTCGGGAAGGTATATCCGATCTGCAATGATTTCAATCTCAGGAATGATCCATTTTCAATATAAAATGAGTTAAATGCCCCAGTGTTACCCAGGTTAGCCTGCCTGGTTAAAATAGGGATAGTTGCATGACTATTGTCAGCACCTGGATGCCATGAATCAGTGATGATATTTGATGAAACGTTACCATCAAATACTGCTGGGAAGCTAGTCCAGTATTTAACATAGTTGGCCACTTTATTACCATAAACTCCGTAGAAGAATGCACTAAAATCGAAGCCTTTATAGCTACCGTTCAGGTTTAAACCACCTGTAAATTTAGGATTAGGATTACCGATAAAGGTACGGTCACTTGCGTCAATCTTACCGTCGCCATTAACATCCTTTAATTTAAATAAACCGGGTACAGCTCCTGGGTATTTAGCAGAACCATCAACATCAGCCTGACTTTGATATAAGCCTAACACCTGGTATCCAAAAAATTCACCTACAGGCTGTCCTGGTTGTAACCTTACAAAGTTTTGTAAGCGGGTTGAACCTCCTGAGTTAACATCCAGGTATGGTTGGCCCGAGTTTAATGATTTAACTAAGTTACTGTAATGACTAAAATTTAAACCTACATTAAATTTAAATGCATTGATGCTTCCATGGTAATTTACACTTGCATCAAAACCAGTATTGCGTAAATCGCCGGCATTAACATATGGAGGATGCAAAATAGCTCCAGGTGCCAATATTTGTGATTGGAATAATAAACCTGATGTTGTTTTCTTATAATATTCAAAAGAAAAATCAAGCGCATTATTAATGATAGTAGCGTCTATACCAACGTTTAACTCTTTATCGGTTTCCCATGTGGTAAGTGGGTTACCTACCTGGGTAAGTGAGCTACCCAATATGGCCGCGTTTCCTTTACCTTCAATATCATAATATTGAGTACCAGCCCCAGCGGTATATAGGTTAAAGGCATTATAAGGTTGAGTTTGAACACCACTTAATGATCCTAAAGAACCATAGCCAGCGCGTAATTTCAAATCATTGATCCAGTTAGCGCCTTTCATGAAATCTTCTTTTGAAAGCCTCCAGCCCACTGTTGCCGAAGGGAAAGTACCGTAACGGTGCCCTGGTGCAAAGAATGAAGAACCATCACGCCTGATAGTACCGCTTAACAGATATTTATCATCGTAAGCATAATCTAATCTTGCAAAATATGATTGTATCGTATTTGAATACGGTCCATAATTAGGTCCTGTACGAGTATTAGCATTTGTTTGCCCGGCGGGTGAACCTGTATCTAAGGATACATAATTAGGATCAATTGATGCTAAATAAGTACCTCTTTGACCTTGTAAAAAGCGACCATAGTTATTGATAGACTCTTCACCTGCTAAAACTTTAATACTGTGTTTACCTATTTGTTGATCGTATCTTAATGTATTTGTCCAGGTATAGCTGCTGTTATAACCAGAATATTCTGTATAAGAGTTAGCGCCATTGTTACCTTCTGCATTCTCATAAGGAGTAGGGCTAAAATAACGGTTCCAGAAATTCTCCACAGTTCCGCCAAACTGGGTACGCGCGGTAAAATGTTTCAGGAAGTCAACCTCAGCAAATAAGTTGCCTTGTATTTGCCAATCCTGGTTATTGCCTCTTAACTGATTATTGGCTACGTTACGCTGAACTATAGCTACAGGATTTGAGGAGTTACTTAAGCCCGGAGATCTTGAACCCGCATAATTACCCATAATATCATAAATAGGTATAATAGGAGGTTCGCGGTAAATATATGAAATAGCGTTACCTTCGTTTTGGTTACCTACTTGAGGGTTATTTTTGTTAAAAATATAGGCATTTTCTCCAACACGGACATGGTCATTGATATTGAAGTTTGTGTTCGCCCTTAATGAATAGCGCTTTTCATACGTTCCTATTAATGTACCTTGTTGGTTAAGATAACCAACAGACATCAAATAGGTTGATTTATCGCTGCCACCACTTGCAGTAATATTATGCGAAGTTAACGGTGCAGGCTTAAATACTTCGTGAAACCAATCGGTACCTTGTTTGTTAGCTAAGGTAATTGGATTAGCACCAAGTTTGTCTACCCCATTTGGACCTAAGCGATTAGGATCAAGAGGGTTTCCGGTTACGGGATTCAAATTATACCAATCCGGAGTAGTTCCGGGGGCTCCTACACGAGCTCCCGCTGGCGTTATGTAATCAGGGATAGTGAAAGTACCTGTTCCAAGCGGGTCAAACTGTTTATTGGTATTTCCATTAACCCCACCACCAATTTTTCCATCATTTTTAAATGATTCGAACTCGGCTTCCATATAAGTTTTGGTATCTGCCAGTTTAAAACCATCAGATAATGGCCGGGTAGTACCGTATAAACCATCATAGGTAATCTGAGCTTTACCAGATTTTCCTTTTTTGGTAGTTACTACAACAACACCGTTTGAACCACGCACACCGTAAATTGACGCAGAACCGGCATCTTTCAATACCTGGATGGATTCAATGTCATTAACATTAATATCGTCTAATTTTCCCGGTGTTCCATCAATAATAATAAGTGGTTGTGTACTGAAGATTGATCCTACACCACGAATATTAACAGATGCGGCACCACCTGGTTGCCCGGAGTTGGTAACCGTTACACCAGATGCCTGTCCTTGCAACAGCGATGAAGTGTTACCTGCAGGCACCGATTTCATCGTGGTTACATTTACAATAGCCACCGAACCGGTGATGTCCTTTTTACGTTGAGAACCGTAACCCGTAACAACAACTTCATTCAGTGAATTATTGCCTGCCTGCAACGTGATCCTGATATTGGCATCGGTACCTACTTTTACCTCGGTGGTTTGATAGCCGATGTATGAAATCACCAACGTATTGCCTGGGCTTAGGCTTAGCGTAAATTCGCCGTTAACGTCTGTTACAGAACCTGTAGTAGTACCCTTAATGCGTACTGACGCACCTACTACGGGTAATTTATCGTCGCTACCGATAACCTTACCCTTGTACTTTGTTTGTGCTGTAACTACCAATGAAGAAACCAGGCAGCATAACAGCACACCAAGGAATCTTCCCTTTAGGAGTAAACTTTTAAACATGAGATTGAGATTTAGTTGATTAATATATTTGATTTAAGATTGTAAGTCGATAACCGGAGTTTTAAGTTTGTAATTGGACCATAAAATATTCAGGGATGAATTGCTTGCCGGGTACGGAATACTTAACAGCGTAGCTTTTAAAATAGCGACACTTAAATTCTGAAGATTCGAAAAATAAAGAGTGTAAAAGTTTTATCATATGATCTTCCCGTAATAAATTGTAAACTTATTCCCCGCTGTCATCCGTTTTTGCTTGGCCTTTTGGGCTAAGCACATTTAAGATTAAAATGTTATAATAATATTAGATTCAGTGTGATTTCTGTTGCTGCAGAAATTTATATTGGCTATTCATCTAATGTAACGAGAGTGTACTGTTTACACAAGTGAAAAATACAGATTTACAAATTAATTATTAGTAAATCATTATAGCAACAAAACATAACAATTTGCAACAACTTTATTAACAAATCGTCAATAAAATGATTATTTATATAAAAATATAGCAATGTAAAATTATTGATACTAACGATACTATACCCCAAAAAGTTGAGCTTAAACAATAATAATTAATAGAAGAAAGTAAAAACTATAATTTTTTCTAATACAGAACCTTCGGCTTATTACGCAATCGATTTCATTTTAAATGTTAAAATATCATTATAATTTGTAAATAATGTCACCACAACATTTATAATCAGACACATATAACTGTTATACAAACATTTACAAATTAGCAGGCATCTATATAATTGTCTTCATAACAATTATTGTCATTCAAAATGCGTTCGTTTTTTCTACTATAAAATTAAAAAGAGCGGAGATATTATAATATCTCCGCTCTTTCAGACCAGTTAAAAGTCTCCAACCTTGTTACTTATCCCATTGTACTGAAGCTGCATGGATATCACTGGAGTTTGTGCCGATCTGAATAATAAATTTGCCCGGCTCCCAATCGTATTTGAGCTGACTGTTATAAAACTTAAGCTCATCAGGGGTAACGGTAAATGATACCTCTTTTTGCTCACCTGGTTGTAAGCTTATTTTCCTAAAATCCTTCAGTTCTTTTACCGACCGGCTAATGCTGGCCACCGGGTCGCTAATATAAAGCTGAACTACTTCTTCACCAGCATACTTGCCGGTATTGGTAACCGTAACAGTTGCAGTAAGGCTTTCACTACCCTTTAGCGTTGTTTTACTAAGCTTAACATCGCTGTATCCAAAAGTGGTATAGCTTAAACCGTAACCAAACGGATAAAGCGGGTCATTTGAAATATCCAGATAATTTGATTTAAATTTTGAAGGGCCGCTGCTGTATGGCCTGCCTGTGTTTTTGTGGTTATAATAAATAGGTATCTGCCCTACACTGCGCGGAAAAGTTGCGGTGATTTTCCCGGCAGGGTTATAATCGCCAAATAGTACATCGGCTACAGCATTACCAGCCTCGGTTCCAGGCGCCCAAACGTCCAGTATAGCACTGGCATGTTTATCTTCCCAGGTTAAAGTTAAGGGCCGGCCGTTAAATAATACGATAACCAATGGTTTACCCAATTTAGCCAGCTCTTTCAGCATATTTTTCTGAGTTTCAGGAATGTCAATATCCGAGCGACTTGATGATTCGCCTGACATACTCTGTGATTCACCAACTACAGCCACGATCACGTCTGATTTTTTAGCGGCATCAACCGCTTCTTTCAACAATTCATCTGCCGGTTTTGGGTCAACCGTTACCATCTGCTGACCAAAAAAGTTCAGTCTCTGTATAAATAAACTATCTTCTGTGATGTTGGCACCTTTTGCGTAGTTGATAGTAACCCCATCACCTACTACATTTTTAATGCCCTGCATTACACTAACTGATTTTTGCCAGTCGCCTGCAACTACCCAAGTACCCAGCATATCGCGTTGGTTATTGGCCAGCGGGCCTACTAATGCAATTGAACCTGTTTTTTTAAGCGGTAGCGTCTGAGCGCTGTTTTTTAGCAGCACAAATGAGTGTTTGGTAATATTGCGTGCTTCTGTACGGTTTTCAGCTGTTAACACATCTTTAGTTTCGCGGACTGCATCAATTGATTTATAAGGATTGTCAAACAGTCCTAATTTATATTTTGCTTCCAGCACACGGCGACAAGCGAGGTCAATTTCCTGTTGGGTTACTTTACCCGCAGTTAATGACTTTTTCAGTGTAGTTAAAAAGCCTTCGCCTACCATATCCATATCCAAACCAGCTTTTAGAGCCAGTGCCGATACGGTTTGCAGATCACCCAATCCGTGCGCGGTCATTTCATTAACAGCTGTATAATCAGATACTACAAAACCTTTAAATCCCCATTGTTTACGCAATACATCGGTCAACAGCCATTGGTTACCTGTGGCTGGTACGCCATCAACGGTATTAAAAGAGCTCATAAAACTACCTGCACCGGCATCAACCGCAGCCTTATATGGGGGCAGATAATCCTGGTACATTTTAATACGACTCATATCCACGGTGTTGTATTCGCGACCAGCTTCGGCGCCCCCGTATAAGGCAAAGTGTTTTACACAGGCCATCACCGCATCAGCATTTTTCATACTACTGCCCTGGTAGCCCTGCACCATGGCTTTTGCTACCTGCGAACCATACCATGGATCCTCACCCGAACCTTCTGAGATACGGCCCCAGCGCGGATCACGAGCAATATCAACCATGGGCGAATACACCCAGTTCAAACCTTCGGCAGTAGCTTCTTTAGCCGCGATCTGTGCCGATCGTTTGATCAAGCTCATATCCCAGGACGCTGATAGGCCCAGTGGAATAGGAAAAATAGTACGGTGACCGTGGATCACATCCAAACCAAAAATAAGCGGGATATGAAGCCTTGTGCTTTTTACCGCCAGGTCCTGGATCTGTTTTACCTGATCGGCACCCCATATACCAAACACACCGCCAATAGCGCCGGTTTTTATTTTTTCTTCAACACCTTTATTCACTACAGAACCCGTAGTTGCCGCGCCTATAGTTACCAGGTTAAGCTGCCCGATTTTTTCATCAAGGGTCATCTTACTCATCAAACCATTAACATAAGTATTCATTTTGGCATCCTCGGTTTTGGTTTGGGCGGATGCTTTATAAAAAGGGAGCAATACCACAAAACAAAGCGGAATAGCCTTATTGGCGATTCGGGTTGAAAAACACTTTTTCATTTTTTTAATTTAGATATAACAGAATTGGATAAACAAATATGAACAAAATAAAAGCCATGTAACTGAATAGTAATTACTTATTTTAATAAAGAGTTACAGGATTAAATTGGTTGCAATAAAACAAAAACAATGGTGTATAAAGTACACAATTGTAATTATTATAATTAAATAATCAAACTTTATTTGTACAATAGCGCAAATGTTAACTAAAGAACAACTTATTGAATACAGCGAAGACGCACGTAAAAATTATCTCGATCATATTTCTATCGATTGTGTTGTTTTTGGTTTTCATGAGGGGCAAATGAAGGTTTTGCTATTGAAACCTCAGGATGAAGAGAAATGGTTGCTGCCCGGTGGTTTTGTAATGAAAGCAGAGCCTATTGAAATGGCAGCCAACCGCATACTAGAAGAACGTACAGGCCTCGATAAAATATTTTTACAACAGTTTCATATTTTTGGTGATCCTGATCGTGCAAAATTCCATCACGATCTTTATAAGGATACTGTACCTGACCAGCAAAATTGGTTTGCCAAGCGGTTTTTATCGATAGGTTACTATGCCCTGGTTGATTTTTTTGGTGTGGTACCCCAGGCCGACCAGTTTTCTGAACTTTGTACCTGGCGCGATCTTGATGATATGCCAGGCCTGCTGCTTGATCACGAACTGATATTTAAAACCGCATTGGATACCTTGCGCCTCCAGCTCAATTATCAGCCTATAGGTTATAACCTGATGCCCAGAGAGTTCACCATGCCCGAACTGCAAAAACTATACGAGACCATCCTGGACAAAAAGCTTGATCGACGTAACTTTCAGCGCCGCATACTGGGTTTTGGTATCCTGAACCGGGCCGAACAACCCCGCAAAGGAGGAGCCCACAAAGCCCCATACCTCTACTCTTTTGATCTGGACAAATATCAAAATGCCTTAACTGAAGGCTTTAAAGGCGGTTGGTAGTTTTGAGTCGGAAGTCTTAAGCTCTAAGTCTTAAGTCAAAAAACATTTGAGACTTTGAACTCCTGACTTGGGACTTAAGACTCAGTTATATACTCCAGTTTTACCTGTATATTCAAATCTTCGTGCATCTTGGCAAACTGCCGCGGGTTACGCGTAAAATCCGGATCGGTATCCATATACATGTTAATAATTTTCACCTCTTCCGGGTGTTTATCCGTGCCTATATTATAAGTAAGGCCATCACCACTTTCCAGCTTTTGCTTTAATTCCAGGTATTGCTTACCTGTTATCATGATCATTTTTTCTGCGGTCATTAGTTTATTTATATGGGGGTATATTGATGGTGTTTATCCGTTAAATCTAAATGTGTTAAAATCACTTATTTGTCCAGCATGCATTGCTGCCTGTTCTGTTTATTATATTTACCTTCAAATATAACTGATATAATTTCGCTTAATGTTTAACCTCAAAAAATTACTCGTCATAGCATTGTTATCTGGCAGTACACTCTCCTACGCGCAGGTTACCCTGCCTATAGCCGTAAATCTGCAAAACACCTATACCAAAGGCACGCGTACCAAAGCTGGCGCCCCTGGTAAAAACTATTGGCAAAATACTGCCGACTACCACATTAAAGTTAGCTTTAATCCGGAAAATCGAAATCTTGCCGGCACAGTGTCCATTGACTATATCAACAACAGCCCGGATACATTGCACACGGTTCTGTTTAAGCTTTACCCTAATTTATATAAAAAAGGGGCAATACGCGATATGCCTGTATCTGCTCATGACCTCACCGATGGCGTGCATATCAAATCCATCGGCGTTAATAACCAAGTACAAGACAGCACCAAACACCGTATTGAAGGTACCAACATGATGCTGAACGTGCCTTTATCACCGGGGCAAAAGGTTCATTTTGATATCGAATACGATTATACCCTCAACAAAACATCACACATACGTACCGGACAAATTGACACAGGCGCTTTTTTTGTGGCCTATTTTTTTCCGCGGATAGCCGTTTATGACGACATTGACGGCTGGAACGAATTCCCATATCTGGGTTCACAGGAATTCTACAACGATTTTTGCCATTTCAACGCCGAGATCACCGTACCCGGCAATTACCAGGTTTGGGCCACCGGGAACCTGAAGAACCCCGAACAGGTATACAACCCCAAATACGTAAAACTAATAAACCAGGCCGGTATCAGCGATAAGGTAACCGATATTATTACCCAGGCAGATGTACAAGCGGCCGATATCACCAGGAACAACCCTACCAATACCTGGAAATTTGAAGCCGACAGCGTTACCGACCTTGTTTTTGCCACCAGCAACCATTATATCTGGAAAGCATCAAGTTTGGTGGTTGATCCCAAAACCAATCGCCGTACCCGGGTAGATGCTGTTTTTAACCCTGCGCATAAGGACTATTTTGAGGTGGTGAACTACGCCCGTAAAACGGTAGAGACCATGAGTTACCAGTTCCCGAAATGGCCGTACCCCTACCCGCATGAAACCGTATTTGACGGGCTCGACCAAATGGAATACCCTATGATGGTGAACGATAACCCGCTCGAAAACACCGCCGACGCTATTGAACTGACCGACCATGAAATATTTCACACCATGTTCCCCTTTTACATGGGTACCAACGAAACCAAATACGGCTGGATGGACGAAGGCTGGGCCACCATTGGCGAGTGGCTTATCAGTCCGGTTATTGACCATAGCATTGTGGATACTTATGGTGTTGCTCCAACAGAAAATAGCGCCGGTATTGAGCAGGATGTACCTATCATGACCCTAACCCCGCAGCTTACCGGTATTTCTAAATTTACCGACAGTTACCCTAAACCGGGCCTGGGTTATTTATACGTAAAAGATATGCTGGGCGACGAACTGTTTACCAAAGCACTCCATTATTATATCAGTCAATGGCATGGCAAACACCCTATGCCTTATGACTTTTTTAACTGTATCAATACCGGCTCGGGCATCAACCTTAACTGGTTCTGGAAAAGCTGGTTCTTTGATAACGGGCAACCCAACCTGGCCATCAGCAAGGTAAGCCATCAACTGCAAAAATATAGCGTGACCATTAGCTGCATCGGCACCAAACCTGTACCCGTGAACCTCACCGTATATTATAATGATGGCAGCATGCAACCGGTACATCAAAGTATTGCCTGCTGGGCCAAAGGCAACAAAACTACCAGCGTTACCTTCGTGGCTAAAAAACCGGTTAAACAACTGGTGTTAGGTACTACCTATGATCCGGATACCGATAAAAAAGACAACACCTGGAAACCCTGATCAAAAACTTTTTAAACCTTAAATTTTAACACTTTTTCGGCTAAAAAGAGGGCAAAACGGGTCAAAAACTGCTCGAAAAACCCTCATTTTAACACTTTTTAACAAATTTTAACACGATTTTGAGTAGTTTTTTAAACTTTAAAAAGTATCAAATAATTGATTATCAAATAACTAAATACAAAACAGCCGATTTTTGACCTTGTTTTGATCTTAACAAAACAGCCCGGCATGTCTTTTAAAAGACATGCCGGGCTGTTGGAATTATAAATATACAAAAATTTACAGACAGATTGGGTGGCAACGTTTTGAGATTTTAGTTCCCTATGCTGCTAACCGTATGGAGAGGATAGTGATTTGACAAAGCGCATGCCATTGGGGGGTTACTACGCTGCAATCCAACTAAACTTTACTCAATCCAGCTTTCCCCCGGCTAAAATTTCAATGTAACTAAACTCCTTATTTTCTCAAAGTACAGCGCTTAGCACCCGTTAATTTCAAATAAGATTATAGCGAATTTTCTATCAACGGAGATTTTTTACCAAAAAAGCAGTTTAAAGCAATAAAAATCTTACAACAACCAGGGGTTAATAATCATAAAAAATTGATTTTTAATTAATTACAATATTTATTTTTTGTATCATTTTTTTTACAATTTCACCATTTCTTAATCTTAGAGTTGCATCTTGCGGAAAAAAACCCATGAACAAAAACTTTCCCCTAAAGTTTATTCTTTTCGCATTGCTATTCCCTATTTTTTCTTGTAAAAAAAGTGATGTACCTCAAAAAACTGTTGGTGTAGGCACACCCGGTCAAACTTTACCCGATACTCTCGTTACAAAGCCCGATTCCTCAGTTTCCATTAATTTATCTGTTAATTCCATTGGCCCGGTTGTGCCCAATGATTTTTTAGGATTTAGTTTCGAAAAACTGATATTAACAGACACAACTTACTTTAATATCTCCAATACCACTTTTATTAACCTGTTTAAAAATTTAGGTACAGGGTTAATCAGAATTGGTGGCGCCACCGTAGATAAGATTTCCTGGGCAAACAATCAAAGAAACTCGCCGACCCAGGATTTTGTATTTACCAATGATGTTGACAGATTCACGAAGTTTAGCCAGGCTGTTGGTTGGAATACCATCTGGGGTCTTAATTTTAATCAGGCCCAATTATCAAATGATGCTCAGGAAACAGCTTATGTAAAAGCAAAGCTGGGAGCATCATTAAGCAGTATTGCCATTGGAAACGAGCCGGAATATTTTCCCTTAAAGGGCTTAAGACCCAAAACCTACAACTACAATACATTTATAGATGAGTATAGTAAGTTTGCAAACGGTTTAGAAGACAAGGTGCCCGGTATTATTTTTTCTGGCCCCGAAACAAATGACCCCGGTTTGGGCAAGCTTTTTTTAAAGGATAGAGCTGGTAAAATCAATCTTTTTTCTTTACATTATTACCGAATGGGGCCAGCCGGTAACCCAAGTGTTACCATGAAAAAATTAATGGTATTTGATCCCTGGTTAAATGATATCATCCAGTACTTAAAACCGGGGGTTATTGCCGATAAGGTACCCTTCCGTTTCACCGAATGCAATTCTGTATTTCACGGCGGGCAGGATGGCATTAGTAATGCTTTTGGCTCTTCATTGTGGGGCACTGAGTTTTTATTTTATTTAGCTCAACAAGGTATTGCCGGAGTTAATTTTCATACCGGAGGAGGAAGCCAATACGTTTACTCCCCCATTAACACTGTTAACAATAAAAATGTAGCCAGGCCGCTGTATTATGCCATGTTACTTTTTAAACAAGCCGCCGTTAAACAATTCCTGAAGACCGACTTCCCAAACACACCGGCCAGTATGGATGTTTACAGTTTTATCAGGAAAGATGGTAAAACTGCCATGGTTGTGATCAATAAAGATGATAAAAAAGACATTGATCTTTTTGTTAACAGTAAAACTGCTATAAGCGCCACCACTACTTACCAATTATATGCTCCTTCGCTATCAAGTACCTCAGGAACAAATATAAATGGAGCATCTGTAGGAGATGATGGTACATTTAAGGTGAATGGTGTTGTTACCAATAACAAATTGGGGACTTCAAGTAAATGGGTTAACCTTAAGATACTGGCAGCAAGCGCCTCGTTAATTATTTTTAACTAAGATAATGCCTGGATAAGTAAAATCGCTAACCGGTCAAATAAATACTAATTATGTTCATTTGACCGGTTTAAAGAAAGGATATACATGTATTAAAATAATAAGTAGTTACCTTATCTACAGGTTTATTGAAGATGATAATCTTATATAATTAGCCTATCGCTCTTATAAGACCTCTACTACCGCCGCTACCGCGCGAATTTCCTGGAACCTGCAACACAGAGGATCACACAAGCGGTGGTGCTTATCATCCCGATACTTACCTGCTCGTGCAACAAGGTAGCCGCCAGGGCCAATCCAAAAAATGGTTGCAGCAATTGCAACTGTCCAACGGCAGCAATACCTCCCTGGGCCAGACCACGGTACCAGAATACGAAGCCGATCAGCATGCTAAATATGGAAACATATGCCAGGCCAAACCAGGCGCCATGGCTAACTTTTGCAAATGATGCCGGAAGCAGAAAGATCATAAAAGGGATCACTAAAGGGAGCGACAATACCAATGCCCAGCAGATCACTTGCCAGCCTCCAAGCACTTTGGAAAGTTTTGCACCTTCGGCATAGCCAAGCCCGCAGAACACAACGGCAAGCAGCATCAACACGTCACCAACAGGCGATGCGGATAAGCCCTGGGCCACAGCAAAGCCTATCACCAGCAGACTCCCCAATATCGAAAAAAACCAGAATATGGGGCGGGGACGCTCGCCACCGCGCAGTACGCCGAATATAGCCGTTGTAAGTGGTAACATGCCAATAAATACCAGGGAATGTGCCGAAGTTATATATTGTAACGCTAATGCGGATAGCAGGGGAAAACCCACCACTGCACCCATGGCTACGATGGTTAACGAAAAGAGCTGGTTTGTTGCCGGACGCTTTTCCTTAAAAATAAGCAGCACAGCAAGGGCAAGCAGTCCGGCGATACCGGCCCGGGCCATTGTTACAAAAAAGGGAGATAGATCCAGTACGGCAGCCTTTGTTGCCGGCATGGAACCGCTGAATAGTAATACCCCGATGAACCCGTTGATCCAACCGCTGGTTGGGTTTTGTTCTGGCTTACCAGAAAATGATGTATTATTCATGATTTGAAAATGTTCTTATACTTTAAACAAAAGTAGACAGGCAACTCCAACAAACACAGTATCAGTTTTTGATATTTAAATAGACACAGTTATATTTGCAGCATGAGTAAGGACTTCCTGTATAATGAAATAGCAAACGGAATTGCAGGTCAGATCAGGAGCGGCGTTCTAAAACCGGGCGACCGCTTACCTTCGGTAAGAATTTTGTGCCAGGAGCACCGCGTAGGCATGAATACTGCTAAACGGGTGTTTATGGAATTGGAAGCCCAGTCACTGATTGATTCAAAACCACAATCAGGATATTTTGTAAGCCGGCAATCTTACCAGGAATTACCGCTTCCGGAAGTTAGCCGCCCCTCGTTGGTTGCCAATAAGCATGAACCGGACGAACTGCTCAGTAAAGTTTATGCCAATATGGGGCGGGAAGATCTTACACTTTTCTCCATCGCGGCGCCCTCAGGCGATCTGTTGCCCTTGGCAAAACTAAAAAAAGAGATCGTTCATGCCACACGGGTGCTTAAAGAGGGTGGTACAGCATATGAACAGGTACAGGGGAATATCAATTTACGGCGAATGATCGCTATCCGCTCCTTAGGTTGGGGAGGCCAGTTACATGAAAATGACCTGATCACCACCAGCGGAGGCATGCACGCGCTCTCCCTGTGTTTAATGGCCCTGAGCAAACCTGGCGATACCATCGCTATCGAAAGCCCGTGTTATCCCGGGATCCTGCAGCTGGCGGTAAGCCAGGGGTTAAAAGTACTGGAGCTACCCACACACCCGATCACAGGTATCGAGATAGATGACCTAAAAAAGGCCATCCCTAAGATCGATCTTTGCCTGCTAATCCCTAACTTCAATACCCCTCTGGGCAGCTGTATGCCCGACGAACATAAAAAGGAAGTTGTAGCACTGTTAGCCAAACATGGCATCCCCCTTATTGAGGATGATATATATGGGGATACTTATTTCGGTCAGCAGCGGCCAAAGTGTTGCAAATCATTTGACCAGGACGGCAATGTGGTTTGGTGCAGCTCTATTTCAAAAACCCTTGCACCTGGTTACCGGGTAGGTTGGATAGCCCCGGGCAAATACAAAGAAAAAATACTGAAGCTAAAGCTGATCCATGTCATCTCTTCCTCTTCCATAGTGCAGGAGGCTGTTGCCAATTTCCTGAAGACTGGAAAGTATGAAAACCACCTTCGTCAATTTAGGCGCACTTTGGAGAACAACTATCAAAATTATGTCAGGGCTATAGCCCAATATTTTCCGGAGGGTACTAAAACCAGCAGGCCCCAGGGTGGCCTTGCATTGTGGGTAGAATTTAGCCGGGATATTGATACCGTAAAACTCCATGATCTGGCTTTAAAGCAAGGCATCAGTATTGCACCGGGAAGAATGTTTACCCTACAGGATCAATTTGAAAACTGTATGCGGCTTTGTATTGGTTTACCCTGGACAGATGAGTTAAACCTAAAATTAAAACAACTCGGAAAGCTCGCGGACACAGGCTATGTTAAAGCAACAACATTATGAACGGAGATCAGGATGCAACTGGTTTATCCCCCTTCCAATCGATCTCGCTTAGGAAATCTCTCCTGGTACCTCGTTCGGGATAACAATTGTTTTTATTAGAGGTAAGCTCCTAGAATTTAGATTTTAACTTGCAGGGTAAATAAATTTTGCTGACTTTTATAAAAATTACTATGTACATACATAATTACATATTAATTTCGTTTTACATTCATAACCAATTATAAAAATTTAAGGGATGGACTTTTTACACGCCATATGGAATCAATTTACGGGCTTTTTTGGCTTTGGTCAATTAATCGAAATCATCAAATCGGGCGATTATGATAAACTACTTACCTACCAGGGCTTTGTAGCCGTGCTGATACCTATTATGCCTTTTTTGCTGGTGATCGAGATCATCAGGGGGGCGTTTTACAAGCGTTTTAAGGTGATCAATTATAAGTTAACTTTTATCTCCTACGTGTTCAATGCTTTTATCGGTCGGGTAATATCTATTGCCATGGTGAGTATTTGTATTGGCCTGTTCGAAAAGTACGCCATCTTTAAACCTTCGTTCACCTGGTACTGGTTTATTTATGGTTACATTGTATGGGAGTTTGGCCATTTTTTATATCACTATTTCGGGCACAAAGTAAGGTTGTTTTGGTGCCTGCACTCCACCCATCATGCACCCGAAGCCATGAACCTTTCGGTAAGTTACGCTCACTTCTTTTTAGAAGGGCCTTATGCCGATTTTATCCGCACCACCACCTGTATCTTACTGGGTGTACCACCGGCCATGCTGTTTGTGATCATGTTTATTGATGGCTTTTGGGGTGGTATGATCCACATTGGCGAAAATCTGGTACATGATGGTCGTCTGGGTTTTTTGAATAATATCATCCTCACCCCATCGCACCACCGGGTACATCATGCCCGTAATCCGCTTTACATGGATACCAATTTTTGTAACCTGCTGAACATCTGGGATAAAGTTTTTGGCACTTACCAGGTTGAAGATCGCAACATACCTATCGAATACGGAATCAGTCGCCCGATGATCAAGAACAGCTTTCTGGATGCTTATTTTGGTGAGATAGTGGCCCTGGCCAAAGATGTGTACCGGGCGCCGGGCGTCAAAAACAAATTCCTGTACCTGGTGATGCCACCAGGATGGAGCCATACCGGCGATCATAAAATGACCACCGTGGTAAAAAAGAAATATTTTGAAGAATTGCAGCAGCAACAGAGTAACCCTATAAATGATGCAGACAAAGCCGGCACACAAAGCAACGAACCTGTACTCTCATAAAAAGGAGTCGGTTTGCCCACATGCTAACTAAAACACACCTTTCATTATCCAATTTGGGCTAAAGCCTCGACTTCTATAAACCATTAACCGTTGGCTAAAGCCAACGGTTAATGAACAGATATATTCTATTCATTGCCGTCCCATTTATAGGACGGATAAAATAAATAATCTATCAAGGCTTTAGCCAAACTGAGCGTGACCAGTGAAGAAGGCGATATTAGCGATGCTTTGCTCCCGATTTGCCTTTTTATCAAAATAGCCTTACTTTCATCACCAGTAATGAGCAATCCTATATTTAAATTGAACGGCCGGATTTGGATAGAGACCGGGGATGAAAAAATTCTCGGTCACGGACGTGTGGAATTGCTGGAGCGCATCCAGGCTTCGGGCTCCATCAGACAGGCGGCCTTGCAAATGAAAATGTCGTACAAACAAGCCTGGGACCTGGTAAACCACATGAACGAGCACTTTGGCCAACCGTTGGTAATATCGCATCGTGGCGGTAAAGGCGGCGGCAATGCAGTGGTAACGGAGCATGGCTTAAAAGTAATTGGGGAGTTTCATCTATTGCATCAAAAATTTCAGGAGTTTTTGACCGCAAATTCAATAAATCTCCCCCTATAGCTACCTAAAACATTATATAAGCAATAAAACTCCTGATTTTCCTTTCAAAAACCAGCCAAAATTGTCATTTTGCGTTATATTTTATTTTATACAACGAAAAATACACATGAAAAAACCTCTACCCCTCTTTATCACCGTTTTAATCTCCATTATTTCGTTTCATTTTACCGCAGATGCCCAGGACAGGGACGCCTCCAAGCATATTTTCCAGCTGGGGCAGGTCAATATCATCGGCACAAAAGATAGTTTACGATCAGATAAATTAAGTTCGGGCACTATTAACCGGTATAACCGCCTAACCGTAGCCAGTGCTTTAAACCTGCTGCCCGGGGTTACGTTGACAGCCGTGGGGCCGAGGAATGAGTCGGCGGTAAGCATCCGCGGATTTGATGTGCGTTCGGTTCCGATTTACCTGGATGGTGTTCCCCTTTATGTACCTTATGATGGTTATGTAGACCTGGCCCGGTTCAATACTTTCAATTTATCAGAAATACAGGTTGCCAAAGGCTATTCTTCCGTTTTGTACGGCCCCAATGCCGAAGGTGGGGCTATCAACCTCATCAGCCGTAAACCGGTAAAACCCTTTGAGCTGAGCGCCATAGCCGGCTGGTTAAGTGGTGGCTATAGGTTAAATACCAATATAGGCTCTAACCTGGGTAAGGTTTATTACGAGATTTCAGCATCACAGTTAAAACGTAACTGGTACCCACTATCGCATGATTTTGCACCTACCAAAAACGAGGATGGCGGCCATCGCGATAACTCCTATAATAATGACATTGCTGTAAGTGGTAAAGTTGGCTTTACGCCTACTGCTAACCAGGAATATGCGGTTGGTTACAGCTATCAGCATGGCACCAAAGGCACTCCAGTTTATACCGGCGACGATGCGGCCAACGCGCTTTTTAAAAGTCCGCGGTTTTGGAAATGGCCAAACTGGGACACGCAGAGCCTTTACCTGATCAGCAATAACCGCATCAACAGTACCAACATAATTAAAACCCGCTGGTATTATGATCAGTTTAAAAACAACCTGCAAAGTTTTGACAATGCCACCTACAGCACCCAAACCAAACCATATGCCTTCACCAGTATTTACAATGATTACACGCTGGGCAGCAGTATCATGTTCGAAAACACGAGCTTAAAAGACAACAGCTTTAGCATAGCCGGTCATTTTAAACAGGATGTGCACCGCGAGCACAATGTAGGCGAACCCACCAGGCGCGACGCCGATAACAACTTCACCATTGGCGCCGAAGATACCTATCATTTAACATCGGCCTTAAAAGCCAACGCCGGTGTAAGCTATATGAACAGGCACAGCATTGATGCCCAGCAATACACCAACAGTGTGGTGAGCCAGCTGCCTGCCAACAGCAACAGTGCCTGGAACTTACAAGGCTTGTTACAATACGATATCGACAGTACAAACGCCATCACCTTATCGGTAGCCCGCAAAACGCGTTTTGCTACTATTAAGGACAGGTACTCCTACAAATTCGGCACATTCATCCCTAACCCTGATCTGAAAGCTGAGAACGCGCTGAATTACGACCTGAGCTATCATACTCTGTTCGCAGGTAAGCTTTCGGTACAGGCATCGGTATTTTACAGCAAGATCGGTAACCTGATCCAAACGGTAAACAATGTACAGGTTGACCCAAAAACGGGCACAAACCTGTCGCAGGTGCAAAATGTGGGTCGTGCCGAGTATTATGGCGCCGAGCTGGCCATTGGCTACCCTATTGCCGACCAGGTGCGGATAGATGCCAATTACACTTACCTGAAACGCAAGAACCTCTCGAGCCCATCTATTTATCTGACCGATGTACCACAAAACAAGGTATTCGGTTCAATACAATATACCCCCATCAAACAACTATATGTGATGGCATCGGAAGAGTATAACTCCAAAAGATACAGCACCAGCTATGGCACAGTATCGGGCGAGTTTGCCCTCACCAATGTAAAAGCGCATTTAACCCTGGTTAAAGGATTTTCGATCGAAGGCGGTGTAAATAACCTGTTCGATAAGAACTATACCCTTGTAGAAGGTTTCCCCGAAGCAGGGCGTAATTATTTTGCTAATGTGCTATTTAGTTATTGATGAAGATAGGATGTCATGCTGAGCTTGTCGAAGCATGGTGGGCAGGGCCTTTACGCACGTCCTTCGACAGGCTCAGGATGACACCCCTTTTAATATCGCTCAAGGCCATTATTTATTAAATTTGTACATGAACCAATCCAAACACGACCCGCTTTTAAATCGACTAAAAAAAAGCCGGGTTATGTTCCTGTTGCTCATCTTTATTATTATATCTGGCTGGTGTTATATAGATGGCGGCATCGAAACCGGTCCATACAACCTGGTATATCCATCAAACTTTGGCAACCGTATCCAGATCCCGGCAGATAATCCCACCACCAAACAGGGCGTTTATCTGGGTCGAATGCTTTTTTACGAAACCAGGCTTTCGGCCAATAATACCATATCATGTGGCAGTTGTCATCAGCAAGATAAAGCATTTACGGATGGGCGGGCATTTAGTCCGGGTGTAGATGCTGTATTGACACCGCGTAATTCCATGTCGCTGGTCAACTTGCTTTGGGCACGTAAGTTTTTTTGGGATGGCCGGGCCAATGGTTTGGAAGAACAGGCTGTTACGCCGTTGACCAGTCCACACGAAATGGGACAGGCATTAACTGTTTCAGCACAAAAACTCACTCAAACAGTCAACTACCCCGCCTTGTTTAAACTGGTTTATGGCGATGATCAGATCACCGGCGACAGAATAGTAAAGGCCATATCGCAATTTGAGCGTACGCTGATCTCGGCCAATTCGCGGTATGATCAATACCTGCGCGGAGCTTACCAACCCACACCTGACGAGTTGAAAGGCATAGAGTTGTTTAATACAGCACCACAACCCGAAAAAGGTATCCGCGGGGCCAATTGCAGTCATTGCCATGGAGGCCCTAAAACCTATATGGAATTGTTTCATAATAACGGCCTGGACAGCCTGCCCAAAGATGCCGGGATAGAAACGCTGACCGGCCTCCCCGCCGACCGGGGCCGTTTTAAAGTGCCTACCCTCCGTAATATAGCCCTGACAACGCCCTACATGCACGACGGAAGGTTTAAAACGCTGGAAGAGGTAGTTGATCATTACAGCGAACATCTGCAACAATCAGCCTCATTAAGTTCCTTTTTACGGGGCGAATCCAACGAAGCCGGAGGTAAAAGTCTAAAGCTGTTGTCAATGGAGAAAAAACAGTTGATTGCCTTTTTGAACATGCTTACCGATTCGACATTTATCACCAACCCCTCATTTTCCGACCCGCATTTAATCAGCACAAAAAATAAAAAGCATTAAATTTATACTATGAAGAAACAATTCCTGATAGCTTGTTTGGCCTTATTAAGCTTTACGGCCATCCCATTTATATCGCAGGCGCAAACCATTAAAATAAGCGGTGAGGTTAGTACACCTTTAACTGTTGACGCTGCTTATCTGCAAAAATTCACCCAAACCACTGTAACGCGTAAAGACAGGGACGGGAAGGACCATACCTATAGCGGGGTTATCCTGTCGGAAATCCTGAAAGGCGCCGGTGTTACCCTGGGTCCGGAACTAAAAGGTGAGAACCTGACCAAATACCTACTGGTAGAAGCCGGCGACGGCTACCAGGTGATCTTCGCCCTGGCCGAACTGGATAAAAGTTTTACCGACAGAACCATTATCCTGGCAGATAAGATTGACGGCGCCCCTCTTGCCCCCGCCGATGGCCCCTACCGCATTATTGTACAGGACGAAAAGAAACCCGCCCGTTGTATTAAACAGGTAACGGCAATGCAGGTGCATTTTGTGAAATAAAGGATTGTCATTCTGAGCGGAGCGAAGAATCTATTCGTGAACTTAGCAATCAATTAACAGATTCTTCGCTCCGCTCAGAATGACAGACTTTTTGTATTTATAATCTTTCTTTTCCCCGTCAGCAGAACAGCTTCGGGCGAAATCAGGCAGAATATGTTGGCATTGTGCTACCGGAGGGGCATTAGCAAACCTTGCCGAAGCCTGGGATAAAGCGAACGAAGTGGAGGTAAGGTTTAGCAGCCCGTGGTTCTGCCGGATTTGCAGGGCAAAAGCCAGGAGCGCAAAGAAGCATTTCTGCTGACAGCCTTTTTGGTTACTTTTGTGGCGACAAAAGTAACAGCCACAGCGGCAATTGAGCGCTCTGCGACATGCATTATTCGCTCTGCATAAAGGGGATTATTAATATTTGTAATTGTTTTTTATCGGTATTAATGAGCTCCCTTCGGTCGGTTGTCTTCGTACCTTGCAATTGTACGGGTTTAAAGAAATTACCCCAATATCTCCGCAATTTCTTCAAAACCCTTTTCACGGGCGAGGTCGGTGGGAAGTTTGCCGCCTTCCATGCGCACATCAGTACGGGCGCCATGCTCCAATAGGAGTACCAATAAATCGATATTACCATTTTGAGCGGCGGTATGCAGCGGCGTGGCGCCGGCTTGTTGCTTTACATTTACCTGCGCACCATTTTCAACCAGCATACGGGCAATAGCGGTATAGTTGCCGGCACAAGCCGAATGTATGGGATAAACCTGGAAACCATTGTTAGATGCCCGGTTCACATCAGCGCCGTTAGTTACCAGGTAACGGGCAACCGCCTCATGGCCAAAGTAACAGGCCAAACCCAGCGGCGTAAAGCCATCAGACGCGTGATCATCAACAGTATTGGGGGCGGTTTCTACAAAATGGCTTACTACCTCTAACTTCCCGGCGGCGGAGGCTTCAAACAGCGTAATCTGGTTAACGTATCTTAATAACACATCGGTAACTTCCGGCTTTTTATAATAACACGACAACATTAAAGGTGAAACCTGGTGACTGGTGATGGTAGTAGCAAGCGCGGGGCTTTGCATCAGTAAGGCTTCCAGCTTACCCAGATCGGCGGTGGTGATGTATTGTTCCAGCTTTTCTATACTCATGGCGTACATTAGCGCAAACCGCAATTACACGGCTATGCATTTAATAAGGTTCTTTTACGAGGATCGTACCAGATGGTTTTCAATAATACTAAAAAATAAAAATACGATTAAATAATTGTTTAATCTGCTAACTTTATAGAAAGGGAATTTCGGATTTACTTTGATTTGGGATTTCGGATTTATCACGATTGAGGATGCAGCACCCCCTTTTTACATTTACTTAAATCTGAAATCGAACATCCGAAATCCGAAATTCCAAATCCAAAATCCCGTGAAATTTTATGTAAGTTTGCACTTAAAGGATGTTACATCAGCGATGCCGGTAAAAGGAAATCAGTTTAAATCAAATAGTTTTAAGGACGATAATCAGCCCCGTCAAACGGGAAAAGCTGAAAAAGAACGTGTGGCAAAGCGCAGGCTCCCGAGCATGCCGCGATTCGATATGGAGAATGGCAAGGCAGTCAAGATAGCGGGTTTGCTATCGCTTTTGATGTCTATCTTTTTCCTCATAGCCTTCACTTCCTACCTGTTCACCTGGCAGGAAGACCAGAGTTATATATCAACCACCAACGGCGGCTGGCACAACCTGGCTACCGGCAAAACCGTACAGGAAATTGCCGATACCGGCAACCCGCAGATAGCGCAGAACTGGCTGGGTAAATTTGGCGCGCTGCTTAGCAACCAGTTCATTTACGAATGGTTTGGTGTAGCGTCGTTCCTATTTGTGTTTATATTTTTTGTAGTTGGCTATCGATTGTTGTTTAAGGTAAGGTTGTTCTCCATGATCAAAACATTGGGTTACACCCTGTTTGGTATCGTGTTTATTTCCACTACCATTGCCTATTTCCACGCTTTTATTATTGATTACCCGCATTACCTGGAAGGTGGCTTTGGCTACTGGACCAACCGCTTGTTGGATGCGCAGATCGGTCCGGCGGGGACGGGTGGTTTCTTGGTATTTGCCGCGCTTACCGTACTGGTAATTGCCTATAATATTGATTTTAAACTGCCGCAGCGTAAAAACAGACCGGTAGCGCCTATGGCTGTTAATGAAGTATCGCCCGAGCCGGTTGAAATGACGGACGAAGAACCGTCTATCCCACTAGAGTGGCCACGGGGTAATAACCGTATCAAAGAAACGCATGTGAACTCCATTATGCCAGAGCCTATGCAGCAACACCCGTTAACGCAAACGCCTGTTTATCATGAGCCTGTGGTGCTTACACCTTCTTCCACACATGAACCCGAGGAAGAAACGGAGATACCGCTCACTATTGATACCAACCGCCCGATGCCTGAGCTGAATGTGGAAAAGACTGACGATGACAAGGCCAAGGACCTGGTGAGTCAGTTTGGAATTTACGACCATAAACTCGACCTGGCATCTTACAAAATGCCGCACCTTGATCTGTTGGAGAACCATGGATCAAACAAGATATCAGTTAACGCCGAAGAACTGGAAGCCAACAAGAACAAAATTGTTGAAACACTGAACCATTACAATATCGAGATCGATAAGATCAAGGCTACCATTGGGCCAACGGTTACGTTGTACGAGATCATCCCGGCGCCGGGTGTACGGATCTCCAAGATCAAGAACCTGGAGGATGATATCGCCCTGAGCTTGGCCGCATTGGGTATCCGTATCATCGCGCCAATGCCTGGCAAGGGAACCATCGGTATCGAGGTACCAAACCAAAATCCAGAAATGGTGTCGATGCGCTCTATCTTGTCGACAGAAAAATTCCAGAATACCACCATGGACCTGCCTATTGCTTTAGGCAAAACCATATCCAACGAAGTATTCATTGCCGATCTGGCCAAGATGCCGCACTTACTGGTGGCGGGTGCTACCGGTCAGGGTAAATCGGTTGGTATCAACGCTATATTAGTTTCACTGCTGTACAAAAAGCACCCATCCGAACTGAAGTTTGTACTGGTGGATCCCAAAAAGGTGGAACTCACGCTTTTCCGTAAAATTGAAAGACACTTTTTGGCTAAACTGCCCGATGAAGGCGATGCCATTATTACCGATACTAAGAAGGTGGTGAACACGCTCAATTCGCTTTGTATTGAGATGGATCAGCGTTATGACCTGCTGAAAGATGCCCAGGTACGTAACCTGAAAGAGTACAATGCCAAATTTGTAAACCGTAAGATCAGCGATCCCGAAAAACACCGCTATCTGCCATTTATCGTACTGGTTATCGACGAGTTTGCCGATTTGATGATGACCGCCGGCAAAGAAGTAGAAATGCCGATTGCCCGTATTGCCCAGCTGGCCCGTGCCGTAGGTATACACCTGGTTATTGCCACACAACGGCCATCTGTTAATATCATTACGGGTACTATTAAAGCCAACTTCCCTTCGAGGCTGGCTTTCAGGGTACTGTCAAAGATCGATTCACGTACCATTCTGGATGCCGGCGGTGCCGATCAGCTGATCGGTCGCGGGGATATGCTGTTCAGCACTGGTAGCGACCTGATCCGCCTGCAATGCGCCTTTGTAGATACACCGGAGGTAGAAGCCATTTCCGATTTTATCGGCAACCAAAAGGGTTATCCAACTGCCATGTTCCTGCCCGAATATGTGGGCGAAGGCGAAACCAGCAGCGCTAAAGAATATGATCCGGATGATCGCGACCCGATGTTTGAAGAGGCAGCCCGCCTTATCGTGATGCACCAACAGGGATCAACCTCACTCATCCAGCGTAAAATGAAACTGGGTTATAACCGTGCCGGTCGTATCATTGACCAACTGGAAGCCGCAGGCATTGTAGGCGCCTTTGAAGGCAGTAAAGCCCGCGATGTTTTATACCCTGATGAATACAGCCTGGAACGCTATCTGGAAACCCTTCAAAAACCAAAAGATTAAACCTATTCAAATTTATTTGCTCTAAACCAGTAACTATTAACCGTAATAGTTGTTGATGTAAAAAACACAATGAAGAAATTATTTTTATATTCCATTTTAGCTATAAGCACCTGCAGCACCGCTTTTGCGCAAAAAGATACGCAAGCCAAAGCCATATTGAACCAGGTAAGTCAGAAATATAAATCTTACGACGCTATAAAAACCGATTTTAGTTTTACATTGGATAACCCGCAAGCCGGCGTTAAAGAAACCCAGAGCGGTACTTTAATTTCAAGGGCCAAATCGGGCAAATACAGGGTAACACTTTATGCTTCGGCTGGAGCAAAAGATGTAGACAAAGAGATCATTAACGATGGCAAAACTCAGTGGACCTATCTCAAAAAAGATAAAGAAGTACAGGTAGGCGACGCGCCTAAAGGCGCAGATGGTATTAACAACCCTTCTCAGATTTTCACCATTTATGAACATGGTTATAAATACCTGTATACCGGCGAGCAAAAAATTGCCGGCAAAGTATACCAGGCCATTGACCTGACCCCCGAAAATGAAAAACAAAATATTTTCAAGGTTCGCCTGCTGATAGACAAGGTAAAAAAACAGATCTACAGCGCGCAACTGTTCGACAAAAACGGCAATAGATACAACTACACCGTACGCAGCTTTACTCCTAATGCCCAAGTTGCCGATGCCACATTTGCCTGGGATGCCAAAGGTCATCCGGGTGTGGAACTGGTTGACCTACGATAAGATTAGGTTTTACGTGTGACGTGATACGTTTACGTTTTGACATTAACAAGAAGAGCGATGGTTTCACCATCGCTCTTCTTGTTTTCCCCTATTTGTCATGCTGAACTTGTTTCAGCATCCCACAGGACTGGTAACCATTGTGCTGAAAACCTTGCATATGGGATGCCGAAATAAATTCGGCATGACTTCTTTTTATTATCCTATTTCCCATCTACCTTCGGCGCCCTTTTATCAGGCATAGGGCCACGTTGATGAATGATCAAGCCGTTCAGGAAATTGCGCAGGATCTGATCGCCGCAGGGTTTAAAATTGGGATGATCATCGGCGCGAAAAATGGCGCCCAGTTCCGTTTTGGTAATACGGAAGTTAACCAGTTCCAAAACTTTTATAATATCATCGTCGGTAAATTTCATCGCTACACGTAGCTTTTTCATGATATCATTATTACTCATGCTCTTCTCAGTTTTATTATCTTGAAATATCTATTTTAACTTTTTTGTTTTTGATCTTTTCGCCTTTCACAGCTTGCACCGCTCGCTCAATACGATTGCGTTTTACTGCGGCGTATGACGCGTAATCATGTACTTCTATCAGGCCTACATCTTCCTTATCCAGTCCGCCTTTTTTGAGTAGCAGGCCCACAATATCAATCTTGTTCACCTTATCTTTTTTACCCGCGGCTATGTACAAGGTAGCCCATGGCGATAATGGCGGAATAACCGGATTCTCAGGTAATTCCTCTATCTCGGGCATTTCCTTTAAGTAAGATGGTCTTTCATCGGGCGCCAGGATCAGGTACGACGTGCCTTTGGCATGCATACGTGCCGTACGGCCGTTACGATGGGTATAAGCCTCCTCGTTATGGGGCAACTGATAATGTACCACATGATCAATCTCGGGGATATCCAGCCCACGTGAGGCCAAATCGGTAGTGATCAATAAGCGGTGACTGCCATTCCTGAATTTTAACAGCGCCCGTTCACGGTCTTCCTGTTCCATACCACCATGAAATATATCATGCGGCAGACCACGATCAAACAACAGATCGCTGATGCGTTCCACAGCGTCGCGATGATTACAGAAAACCAGTGTCGCATTGTCCCCTATTTTACAAATAAGCGCAAACAGAGCATCCAGCTTATCCGCAGCTTCGGCTATCACAGCTTTTTGCTTGATATCCGGCGCAGAAGCAGCATTGGTGAGGTAATCCAGCGTCGTTGGCCTTATCATGCCTGTAAAAGCGGGGATTTCGTCCATTTTGGTAGCCGATGTCAGGATACGCTTTTTAATGGCCGGCATCTGTTTAATGATATAGGTCATATCCTCCTGGAAACCAAATTCCAGGGCTTTATCAAACTCATCCAGTATCAGTGTGTGGATGGTATCAGTACTAAAGCTTTCCCGGCGCAGGTGATGCGCGATACGGCCCGGCGTACCGATCAATACCGCAGGCGGCTGCGAGAGGTTATTACGCTCAATTTTTACCGCGTGACCACCATAGCAACAATTCACTTTAAAACCGCTGCCTATGGCCTTAAAAACCTGCTCTATCTGCAAAGCCAACTCGCGCGATGGCACCATGATGAGCGCCTGTACTGTAGGTATCTTAGCATCCAGCAAACTCAACAATGGCAATAAAAAGCCCAGCGTTTTGCCCGAACCAGTAGGCGATAGCAGTATTACATCGCTTTTTTTGGCGGCGCTGATAGCGGCCTCCTGCATAGGGTTAAGAGCATTTATTTTAAGGTTCAGAAGAGCTTGCTTGATCATTATTTGTGCTGGAGTATGCGGCAAAGATAAGCTAAATAAGCGGGCCTTTAAATTTTGTCATGCCGAACGGAGCTAAGCATCTATTGAGCGACATGCCTATTGAAGAAGATCCTTCGCTATGCTCAGGATAACAAGAAAAGAAGTAGCGGGTCACGCTGAGCCCGTCGAAGCATAGTGAGAGGGTCTCTGCGCTCGCCCTTCGACAAGCTCAGGGTGACAGGCCCCTTTACTTAATCCATCTTCTCGTCTGTCAGTTCCTGATTGGTTTTATCTTGAATGTATTTGGCTATTTCTGCCGCTTGTTCATGGGTCAGGTCGCCAAAGCCGGTGTATTCCCATTCGCGCAGATCGTCGTCGAAAACAATATCGCCCAACCCTACTTCTCCCTCACTCAGTTTAAATACACCGGTTACGTATAAAGTTCCACCCGATATGGTTTGATTTACAGGCTTTATAGTGATATCGCGTTCGCCATCTGCAGTGTATAACTTATATTCTGCTGGTTTGATCATCTCTTTATGTATTTACGTACAAGACAATCACCAAACGATTTTGTTTATTTTATCAACCTAAAAATGAAGCTTTTACCAGCCCATAATTTGCATTACCCGGTTAAATTCGGGCTGCAAGGCGGCATCAATCTGTATGGTTTCGCCGGTAACCGGATGGGTAAACTCCAGGTGTGAGGCATGCAGTAACATGGTTTCCATATCCCAGGTTTCTTTAAACAGTTTGTTCTGCTTGTTGCAGCCATGGGTACGGTCGCCTATAATGGGATGAAAAATATGACTAAAGTGCTTGCGTAACTGATGCATGCGCCCGGTAGCCGGCACGGCCTCCACCAGCGAATAACGTGATGTGGGATGCTTGCCCAGGGGCACATCTAGCTCGGCGCGTTTTAAGGTGGTATATTGGGTAAAAGCATCTTGCAGGGTGCCATTCTCTTTACGCAGGGGGTAATCAATATCCTCCTGATCGGGTGTATGGCCGCGCACTATGGCCAGGTATTTTTTATGCACCTGATTTTCCATAAATTGCTGCTGCATGGCAATCTCGGCCGGTTTGTTTAGCGCAAACAGCAGTATCCCTCCAGTTTTACGGTCGATGCGATGAGCCGGGTTTACCTTCTGGCCTATTTGATCGCGCAGTAATTGCAGGGCAAATTCCGATGCGTCGGCAGCTATGGGCGACCGGTGTACCAGCAGTCCGTGTGGTTTATTAATGGCGATAAGATGCTCATCGCGGTATATGATCTCTAACATGCAGCACTATTTCAAATCGCGAAGGTACAACGCTATGTAACAATTTCATTTTATAAAGTATGGCTAACTAAAAAAAATATTTTAAATAGTTTGCTTTTTATATCTTTAGTACCAACTAAAATCTTTTTGCAAATGGCCAATACTGCAACCGCATCAACAGGCAGTGCCCCTGCTGATGATATCAACAAAGCATCAACCCGCTTATTTTCATTAGATGCCCTGCGCGGGTTTGATATGTTTTGGATAATGGGTGGCGAAGAGATTTTTCATACCCTGGCTAAAAGCACCAAATCGCCATTTTGGGAAACTATAGCCTTGCAATTTACCCATCCCGACTGGAACGGCTTTCACCTGTACGACCTGATATTCCCCCTGTTTTTGTTCATGGCCGGTGTATCCACCCCATTTTCAGTGGGCCGCGAACTGGAAAAAGGAAAAAGCCGTGGCCAGTTAACCTTACGTGTTATCAAAAGAGCGGCTATATTGGTATTGCTGGGCCTGGTAGTCAACAACGGACTGAACATTATGCCCATATCGCAAATTCGCTTTGCCAGTGTGCTTGGCCGTATTGGCATCGCTTATATGTTTGCCAACATCATTTACCTGTACAGCAGGGAGCGCATGCAAATGGTATGGTTTTGGGTGTTCATCATTGGCTATTGGCTGCTGCTTAAATTTACCTCGGCACCGGGTTTTCCGCATGGCGATTTGACCATGCAGGGTAATTTTGCCTCCTATATGGACCGTTTGATATTACCAGGCAGGTTGTATTTAGGCATCCATGACCCTGAAGGTTTATTCTCCACTATACCGGCCATCAGCACCGGCTTGTTGGGCATATTAACCGGTCAGCTTCTGAAAAAAACAGGCCTGGCTCAAACCCGTAAAGTAGCCATCATGGCGGTTACCGGTGTCATATTCCTGATCATAGCCCAGATCTGGAACCTCGATTTTCCTATCAATAAAAATCTGTGGACAAGCTCATTCGTGATGCATGTAGGCGGCATCAGCTTGTTACTGATGGCTTTGTTTTATTATATTATTGATGTGCTGGGTTATAAAAAATGGGCCTTCTTTTTTAAGGTCATCGGCATGAACTCCATCCTGATCTATATCTCCGGAAAATTCATCAAATGGCAATACACTACCAATGGCCTTTTCGGATGGATAGGTCAGCTGGTTGGCGATCCATATAATATTGTGGTGATGGCCGTTTGCTTTGTTCTGGTGAAATGGATTTTTCTTTATTATCTGTACCAGAAGAAAACGTTTTTGCGGGTTTAGTAATAAAAACGCGTCATTGCGAGGTACGAAGCAATCTCTACGTAGGTAGGGTTCAACCATAAAGGTTCGCTCTGTACAGTATAGAGATTGCTTCGTACCTCGCAATGACGCACTTATGAGTCTTTCTTAAGCCACTCCCGCTGCTCTTCGGGCGTAAAGAATGTCCAGGCCATGATACGGCTAACTTTTTGTCCCTGCGACATATTGATAGTTTGCACTTCCTTAGCGCCGGCCTTTTGCAAGGCATTGTACAAAACACGCAAATTTTCTTTTTTGGATACCAGCGAGGTGAACCACAAACATTGTTTGGCAAAACGGGTGCTTTGCGTAGCCATCACTTTTAAAAACGCGGCTTCACCACCAGGATACCATAGTTCGGTATTCTGGCCGCCAAAGTTTAGTAATGGCTCCTCTTTACCTTTGGCCGTATGCAAGCCCAAATTATTCCATTTACGGCGCGATCCTTCGGCAGCTTCCCTGATAGAAGCATGAAATGGCGGATTGCAAATGGTCAAGTCAAAAACCTCACCTGGTTTTATGGCAAATACAAAAATATCCGCACGGTGCTTTTGCAGTCGCAATTCAACAGCATTCTTTAGTTGATCGTTACTATTAATTATCTTTTGTGCCGATTCAATGGCCGCTTCGTCAATATCTACCCCAACAAAACTCCAACCATACTCCTGCACACCGATAATGGGATAAACACAATTGGCGCCTACACCAACATCCAGCACCCGTACCTTTTTACCCTTCCGAACAACACCTCCGTTTGATGTAGCCAGCAGATCGGCCACGTAATGGATATAATCTGCACGGCCAGGTATAGGCGGGCACAAATAACCCTCAGGGATATCCCAGCTGGCAATTTGATAATGATGCTTTAACAAGGCTTTGTTCAGCATTTTTACCGCGTCAGGGTTGGCAAAATTGATAGTTTGGTTATCGTATTTGTTTACCGTAACAAAAGGCCGTAAAGCTGGCGTAACCCTCATCAGCGCTTTAAAATCGTATCCCAGGCGGTGCTGGTTACGTGGGTGCATGGTTTCTTTTGCTTCGGGTTGGTTTGGGGCTGATTCTGGCAAGTTCTTGATTTTAAATAATAGGTTATCCTACAATACTGCCCAAATCGGCAGGTGAATAATTTATTGATTTGAGGGTTTTGTTATCTGCTGTGCGGTAAACCAGGAACAATCCGTCAATTTCTTTATAGTGCGATTCGGTACCTGCTATATTGCGGTAATGCTCGATTGTTTGATTAGCCTCCTCAATGGTTTTGCAGGCTTTGCTCATGTTGGAGCGGTGCACCTCATCAAACAGTTCTTTAAATTTTTGACCCAGCCCAAATTCCAATACCGCGCCCGATAGTACATATTGCAGATCGCAAAGGGCATCGGCTATTTCAACCAGGTTGTTATCATCAACCGCTTGTTGCAGCTCTTTCAGCTCTTCGGCAAGCAACTCAATGCGCAACTGGCTGCGTTCTTTTGATGGAATAGTCGGCTCGGCAATAATAGGGTGTTTAAAAGTGGTATGAAATTCGGCTACCTGGTTTAATGAGTTTAAATCTTTGATCATGATATTAAAGCAATATAAGTGCTGCTAAGTTATCAATTAACCCAAAAGCTTTCAAAAAATGATTGTCTTTAAAATTTGGAAGCGTTGCCTGGTCAGATTATTTATGCTATACATATTCATCAATTTAATCAAAATAACACCCAATTACGCGCATTGATAATATACAATTAATATAAAAAGTTAATATTAGGGCCTTAAAAATGAACGGAATAGCTCATTTATTTTATTAATAATTACTTAACATTGACTATCTTTATTAACATAAACATAATATTAAACTCACTGTTTATTAACTTAGCTTTGTGCCGAAAAATAATTTAGAATTTCCTTGTCCAATAATATGAAAAACGATAAAAATAAAACCGCCGCTAAAGAGGCCCGTAAAACACTAAAAAAACAATTGAACGATAAATTGTTTGCCCAGATCAAAACTGTGGTAGGCGAATTTGAATCTGATCTGAAAAAGGTAAACAAGGCCATTGAAAAAGCCGCGAAAAACCTGGCTAAAACATTAGCTGCAAAAATAGGTGCAGAAAGCACCACTCCGGCCGTTAAAACAGTAAAAGAAAAAAAGACAGCAACAGCTGCCCCTGTTGCTAAAACAGCGTCTGTTACACCGGCTCCAAAAGTGGCCGCACCGAAAGTTGCCGCAGCTAAAAAACCGGCAGCAGCACCAGCTCCTGCAAAAACTGCAACCAAACCTACTGCTAAAAAGGTAACAACCCCTAAAGCGTAAGTTATATATAACTATATATTGAGCATAATTATGCTCAAAAATAAGCAAGACTCCAACAAAGCCTTGCTTATTTTTTTGATTATTTTTTTATCAGAACAGATCGCAAATCCTCAACTCATCCTTCCCCCGGAGTCCCGGATATCGGCACTTGATCTCAAGCCTAAGCCACATCCTGCCTGTTTTTAACTATCGTAGTGGTAAAGTAGTGCCTCATTAATATAATCCGGTCTGTTTCCCTTTTAGTTTTGCTTACAGACAATAAAACAAATTTGCTTAATTTAAACTCGTGTATTTATCTGCCGAAGGCAAGTCTGTATTGCTGAAAATTCAGAGATGTACCATGCCTTATTCATATTTCACAGTTAAACCCGTTTAAATGCAACAGTTACCCAAGCGCCTTTTATCCATCGATGTGCTGCGAGCCATCACCATGTTACTGATGATATTTGTTAATGACGCCAGTGGTGTAAAAAATATCCCCGAATGGATAGATCATGCACCGGGTAAGGCCGACGCCATGGGCTTTGCTGATACTATATTTCCGGCATTTTTATTTATCGTGGGCTTGTCCTTACCATTTGCTATCAAAAACAGGCTCAATAAAGGCGATTCCTTTACCTCTATTTTATTTTACATACTTACCCGGAGCGCGGCGCTCTTGATCATGGGTTTTTATCACGTAAACCTGGAAAGCTACGACAATACTTCCCTGTTGCCTAAAGCTTTATGGGCTATACTGATCACTCTGGCCTTTTTCCTGATATGGCTGGATTATCCCGAAACCATGACCAAAGTCAAAAGGTACATCTTTCAGGGTCTGGGTATAGCTATCCTGATTGCCATGGCTATTGTATATAAAGGCAATGACGACGGCGAAATTACCGGCATGCGCCCGGAATGGTGGGGAATACTGGGCATCATTGGCTGGGCTTACCTCATATGTGCCATTGTTTACCTGCTGGCTAAGGGTAAACTGAATATCCTTTTTCCGGTGTTGATATTATTTGTAGCCATCAATATAGCTCGCCATACCGGCATCATTCACAAAAGACTATTCCTCATCGGCGATGCCTCTTCCTTGTGTTTAACCATGGGTGGCATTGTGATATCAGAATTGTACGCCCGCCTGGTTTCGCTTGGCAAAACGCAACGCATGTGGCTTATCTTTGGGCTTACCGGGGTGTTATTGATCGTACTGGGGCTGGTAATACGGCCGTATACGCAAGGCATCTCTAAGATCCGCTCCACCCCTGCATGGATATTTATTTGCAGTGGTATCACCATCCTGGTATTTGAGCTGATGATTTACCTGGTTGATGTAAAAGGCAAAAAAGACTGGTTCAAATGGATCTGGCCGGCGGGTACCAGCACGCTTACCTGTTACCTGATGCCTTATTTCCAGGTTTTTCTGCTGATGCTTTTCCATATCACTTATCCGGATATTTTCAATTCGGGCATTATTGGCCTGGCCCGTTCTATGGCTACCGCATTTATATTGATCGCCCTGGTTGGGCTCATGGAAAAAAAGCGGATCAGGCTCAAAGTTTAATACATAATCACACCATACTTAAACCTCATCATAAAATGATCAACCTAAAACTTCGTAAACAGGTAGCGGCCAAAGTCATGCTTTGTTTATTGCCATTTTTATTACCAGCGATTACACTCCAGGCACAAAAAGCAGCTAAAAAACCCAAATATGTAATTATTGGATACGTGGGCGGGTACAAGGGTGTAGCCAATATGGAAATGGTGAACCCTGAAAAGCTTACCCACATCAATTATGCTTTTGTAAACGTAAAAAACAACCGTGCCTTTTTAAGTCACGAAAGAACAGATACTATCAATTTCAGGAACCTGGTACAGCTTAAAAAGCGTAACCCTGCCCTTAAAGTGCTCATATCCATAGGCGGTTGGACCTGGAGCGGAAATTTCTCTGACGCCGTATTAACCGACACCGCCCGCGAAGCCTTTGCGGCCAGCGCTGTGGCCATCATTAAAAAATTTGATCTTGACGGTATTGATATCGACTGGGAGTACCCCGGTATGGCAGGCAACACCGGTAATATTTACCGCCCTGAGGATAAAGTAAACTATACCCTGATGTTTAAGGCCCTGCGACATGACCTGGATATATTAGAAAAACAGGTCGGTAAAAAATTATTGCTTACTACGGCTGTTGGAGGTTTTAAGCGTTTTTTAGATCATACCGAGATGGATAAGGTGCAGCAATACCTCGACTATATAAACCTCATGACCTATGATTACTTCCAGGATGGCTCGGGTATAGCGGTTCATCATACCAACCTGTATGCCTCCAAACAATACCAAACAGAAAATTATGCCGATAAAGCCGTATCTGATTATATGGCTGCCGGTGTGCCTGCCAGCAAGCTGGTATTAGGCGTGGCTTTTTATGGTCGCTCCTCAAAGGTGCTGGATATTGCCCAGAACGGACTGGGGATGAAAAGAGGCGAGTACATGCATGTAGGTGGTTATACGCTGATCAAAGACAGCTTGCTGAACCGCAATGGTTTTAAATATTACCGCGACCGCAATGCCGAAGCTCCTTACCTGTTCAATGCAGCCACCAGGCAATTTATATCGTACGATGATGAATGGTCGATAAAAGCCAAATGTCATTACCTCATCAAACATAAAATGGCCGGCGTAATGTTTTGGGAATATGCTGATGACAAAAAGGAGTACTTGCTAAATGAGATAGATGCAAGGTTGATAACGAGGTAAATTAGTCTTCTGATCTTCAACACGTCATTGCGAGGTACGAAGCAATCCCTGATTTGCAGAGTCGCTCTGTATAGTTTAGAGATTGCTTCGTACCTCGCAATGACGCACTTTTTGCAGTTAGTTAATTACGTTCATCTGCACATCTAAAATCTGCACATCCGCACATCTACTTCCTCCTCAACCACAGCACAGCATTCTCAAACAGTTTGTTTTGCGTATCTGAAGTAAATATCTGGTCGCCGTGCCCCATGTTAATATACAGCATTTTGTATTTGGTGTTCGTCCACACTACCGGGATATCACCTTCGCGGATAATGTCCTTTTTACCCAGGGGATAATTTGCCGGATCAAGCGTTACCAAAACTTTAATGTCTTTATTTAACCGCGGACTTGGTTTCCACCCGTACCATTCATTAATAGGCGCTACAAAATGAACCGGGATACCTTTGGTTACCGGATGTTTACTATCATCAATCACCAGCTTTGCGGGTAGTGGTGGCCAGCTGTTGTTATAAAAAACAGCACTACCCAAAAAGCTTACAAACCAGGGCCATTTGGTATATTTATCATTATATCCGGCCACGTGAAAACCGACCCAGGCACCGCCGTTATCCATGTATTTTACAAAGGCATTGCGTTGTTCTTCGTTCTGCGGAAAATCATTCAGCCAGATGATGAGCTGGTAATTTTTAAGGTTATCATCATTCAAATTTTTCCAGTTGGTGGTAGCCTCAAAGGCAAAGCCATCTTTAGCTGCCAGATCGGTAAAATACTTGATGGCATCATTGGCAAAATCAACATGATCCGATTCGACCGTGGTGGTATAAAGGGCCAGCATTTTAAATTTAGCGCCCTGGGCAAACACCGCGGTACAGAAAACAATAGCTATCAGCAGGCAAAACAGTTTTTTAAACATCATATGGTTATTTAATGTTGGTATTATTTACCTACAGCCCAGAAAATAGCGTTAGTCACCAGTTTTACCCAGGCCGGGTTATCCAGCAGATTTGGCGAATGGCCCATGAAAATATAAACGTTACGGGCCTTTTTCTGCTCGTTAGTCCATACCACAGGATGATCGCCCATTTTGATATCTCCCTGCGGATCGTAGGTTGATTCGTCAACGCTGGCCAGTACATGTACATTAGGGCGCGGGCTTTTATCATAGGTATACCATTCCTCCTGCTGTATCAGGAACGACGCGGGCACACCTTTCATCACCGGGTGCTTTTTATCTTCTACGTTCACCTTGCCTTTGGCAAAAGTGGCGATGTAGTTTTTGTAGGTGATGCCTCCCATAAAGTTCGAGAACCATTGCCACTCGTGATAGCCATCAAACTCACCCAAAAGCGTAGCGTGATGAAAGCCTACCCAGCCACCTTTACCTTCGTCAATATATTTCTGAAAGGCAGCCATAGCCTTATCAGTCCAGGCATAGGGTACATAATCCAGCTGCAAAAACAATTGGTACTGGCTCAAAAAGGCATCGTCTATTTTGTCGGTATTTTGTATATAATCGATAGTAAAGCCCTTTTCAGCGGCCAGTTTATCCAGCCATACTTTGGCGCGTTTGGAGAACTCAATATGGTGCCCCCCATTCTCATACAGGGCCAGTACTTTAAAATGTTTGGTTTGCGCGTTGAGGTTAAAGCAGATAAATATGCCGAGGCAAATGAACAGCAGTAGTTTTTTCATATGTTTTTTAGTAAGATTTTATTTGTCCATGATGGTTTTAAACGAGGTTAGCAGCGTACGAGAGTTGTTATTTAAACCGGTAAACAATCGCTTATCCTCCACCGACCAGGGATACCCCTGACGATAATCCCACCAGCGATATTCAATTTTGGAGTATTCATTGGTGATGCCCTTTTCTATCGGCTTTTCGTAGTAATTATAAGCGCGATAGGTATACCCGGTATCGGTCACCGTAATACTTACATTGAATTTTAACCAGTAATAGTTCCCTGAGTCGCTGGCGATCACTTTGAACAAGCCTATGCCATTGATAGTTCCGGCTTGCTCATCAATAACGGCTTTGCCCTCCGGCTGATCTGGAAATACGGTACTAAACCAATGTCTGGCCCGCTGAAACAGTTCGGCTTTGCCTGCTATATTTTTTGAGGTGTTCTCGTAATTCACTTTCCCCTTTTTCATGGGGATATCAATTTTAGCAGTATCCGTTTGCGCAAATGCAAAAGCAGGCAACACTAAACAATATACCATAAAGTAAAGGATAACAAGAGGCGTTCTTTTCATACAGGTGATAAAATGAGGGTAGTACGTCAGCAGCACTACAACAACCAAATATCTTAATTTGAACCTATATAAAGCCTTTATAGCTGCCCTACTTTACCACTACCTTGCTCCAATTGGTAATACCTAATAAAAAGTTTCAGCTATAATTGCCCGACCTAAACCGAAGGTCGTGCTATGAAAACATTTAAAATTACTTCCATCATTTTGCTGCTCGTTATTGGCAGCTCGCTCATCAGTGTTGCACAAAATAAACAGCCACGTTTCAAGGCTATTGCCATTGCCGAAGTTGGCGGGGGCCATGCCCTGTTTGATGCCGCGGCCAAAATATGGCTGGATAAGCTGGCTATCGATAGTAATTTCACCATTGATTACATCACCAATACCCAACCTATAACTAAGGATTTTCTGAAACAATATCAGTTGTTTATACAGCTGGATTACCCACCCTACCCCTGGGGACCGGAAGCACAGGCGGCTTTTACCGAATACCTGGAGCAGGGCAAAGGCGGCTGGATAGGTTTTCATCACCCCACCCTGCTGGGAGTGTTTGATGGTTACCCCATGTGGCAGTGGTATTGCCAGTTTATGGGTGGCATCGAATTTAAGGATACCATACACGGCGGTACAACGGCGCTGCTTACTATTGAGGATAAAAACCACCCCATTATGGCCGGATTACCCGCATCATTTACGACCAAAGATGAATGGTATACGTACAACCATAGTCCGCGCCCTAATGTGCATGTACTGGCCAGTATTGACGAAAGCACCTATGTACCTGATAAGCCCATCAAAATGGGGGACCACCCCGTGATATGGACCAACGAGCACATCAAGGCCAAAAACATATACATAGCCATGGGGCACTTCCCCGAGCTTTTCCAGGACAGCACGTTTACTACCCTGGTGAGGAACACGATATTTTGGGCAGCGAGGTTTAATTAGTGAATTAGTGATTGGAAATAACTTTTTTCTTTTTGTCAGCAGATTCTGTGATGCGATCCAAATATTTAATAAATTTGATTTATTAAAGGCGGCTTTAAGTTAGCCTGATTAGGGCGGTTCATTTTTCGTAATGGCTGCCCTAAGTATTTTGTAGTATTGTTAATTTGTTAGCGCTCTCCAAATGATCTTTAGCGAAAGGTTTGTCAGTTTTCCAGATGACGAAGATCAGTTCCAATAATTTTCTTTGCAATGCCACTGCTGCTTTCATTTTTATGCCATGCCTGGATACCAATCGAGTAAAGATCACTTTAAACTGCTCGTTATGTTTAATGGCAGATAATGCCGGTAAGTGCATGGCTTTGCGTAGATGCCGGTTTCCTTTTTTTGATATTCTAGGTTTTCCCTTGACTAATGTACCTGATTGTTTTTCCCTAATATCCAATCCACTATAACTAGCCAATTGTCTTTTATTGCGTATTAATTCAAAGCCGTTTGTTTCGGCCAATACAATTATAGCCGTTAGCTTACCTACTCCGGGTATAGAAGTGATCGTCTGTACCTTTTTAAGTAATTCGTTGTCTTGCTTCACAATTTCAGCTATATCTCCTTTAATCTCTTTTTCCTGTTCGTTAAGGAACCTGATCCTGCTATTAATTCTGTTAACACTTCTCTGATTGGGGAAGGCTTCCGCCAGTTCTGCATGCAGCTGATTTTTCAACAGGGTTCGTTCAGCAATTAGTTGATCCCGTTCACGGGTTAACTGTTTAAGATCTCTGAATATCTTTTTGGGTTTCAGCCATACCTCCAGTTTTCTTTCCAGGCCGAACCGGGCTATAGTTTGCGAAGCTGTTTTATCTGTAATGGTGTTTATATCCAGCGTTCTGAAATAATTACTGATCTTGTTAGGTAGTACTATACTTAACTCAAAGCCATTGTCTGCCAGATAATAAGCTAACGATTCATGATAAACGCCTGTAGCTTCCATTACATAACGGACCTTAACTTTGTCATCAGTGATCGTTGCCGACCATTGAATCAAAGCTTTAAATCCTTTTTCGTTATTGGGGAATGTTTTGAAGGCGAAAATTTCCAATGTCAGTTCCTGATCCATACGCCCCATAGATACAACTAATTCTTTTTGAGCTACATCAATACCCGCTACCTGCTTTAAAATGTTTGTCATCATATTATATTTAGGATATCAACAAGTGAATAACCCCTCTTCGTCTTTTCTCCTGGTTGGATATTCTGGATATACAGCATTGCCATATTCCTTACATTCTGTTCTGACTCTTAAGGGTAAAAAACGTGAGGTATTATCTGCTGAAGTACATGCTTTAAAAGCTGTTTGAAGGCTTCTCTACTCTCACGCTTTTTCACTTATTACTCTAATTTATTTGCTTTTTATCTGGATAACAAACATAGGAGATAAGCTTCGGGGGTAACCTGGACAGAACTGCTTAATAGGTTACAAAAATGGGTTTACATGGTTTACACTTTTTATGGTTACATTTTTTTCAATTAACTAATAATCAATTAATTGATTATGCTTTGCCATAAAAAAACGGTTTACAGTGTAAACCATAATTTATTACTTCCCAAAAGAGCGTAATAGTTCACGAAAATTTTGTCTGAACCTTGATTTGTGTCTCTTGATTCTTAACGCTAAACAAGGACGTTACCTTCTGAACCTCGATTTATAGGATTTTTCACGAGTTAATTTTAATCGGTGTGCAAGAGGGCTGCGCCGTTTTAGGATTACCATGATTTCTTTTCTTTTCCCGTCAGCAGATAAGCTTCGGACGAAAGCGGGCAGAACATGATGGCTTGTGTAATGGCAGGGGCATTAGCAAACCTTGCCGAAGCGGGGGATGAGCGAACGATTGGAGGTAAGGTTTAGCAGCCCGTGGTTCTGGCTGTTTTGCAGGGCAAAGGCCTTGTGCGGCAAAGAAGCATTTCTGGTGACTTGATCTTTTGGTTACTTTTGTATCAAGACAAAAGTAACAGCCTCAGCGGCAATTGAGCGCTCTACGACAGGCAATATTCGCCTTATAAAGCATCAGGCAATGATCTATTTAGACGCAGCCCACAAAATAGCATCCCTCACCAATACCCAATACCAATATGCGACACCTCTACATTAACACTACAGAAACCTTCAAACAACTTAAATACCGCTGGTAATCCATTTATATCTCCCACTACAAACAAAACATTTACTCTTTATATTAAAATGTTTTTTAAATTACCTTTTTAATCCAATTACCGTGCTTGCCTGATACTGCCGGTTTTATAAAACATTTTTAAAATACCCTCTGGGGAAAGTTTTGTTGATGAAGAAAATCATTCTATTGATTATTATTTGCCGTGCTTTGGTTTTTACGGTCACAGCGCAAACCACCATTGGCATACCCGCCATCAAAAACTACACACATACAGATTATAACGCCAGTACGGAGGTATGGGATGTAAAGCAGGACCGTAACGGCATCCTTTATTTTGCCAATAACGACGGGCTTTTAACTTTTGACGGCAGTTACTGGAAAATATACCCCCTACCCAACAAAGGTACCATCAAGGCTTTGGCCATCGACGCAGATGGAAGGATCTTTGTTGGCGGACAGGACGAGATAGGCTACTTTTTTCCGGATGCGAACGGCATTTTGAAATATCATTCCATTAAACACCTGATGCCACAGAAGGCCAGGCAATTTGCCGATATATGGAGCATTGTACTGTTCAAAAACGAGGTGTTCTTCCGTACCATTGAGTGTGTTTTTGAATATAATAACAACGAGATCAAGACATTTGACGCGCCGGGCGGTTGGCGATTGCTGTCAAAAGCCGGGTCACAACTATTTGCAGAGGATAAGGACGAAGGCCTGATGTTTTTTAAGGATTATCAATGGCAGCCTTGTCGTACGCAGTTACAAACCGCCAGTCTGCATATTACCGGGGTAATGGATTATAACCGGGATACGGTGCTGGTTACCACATTGAAGCAAGGCTTATTTTTGCTTACCGGATCAACCCTGATTAAAAAACCTACCGCTATTGACCCCATTTTACAGAATGACCTGGTGAACTGTGCCAAAAAAATAGGCGACGACCGCTATGCCATCGGGACCAAAGCCCGGGGCCTGATCATTATTGATGGCAAGGGCAACGTGGTAGAAAGATTTTCGAACAATGAAGGGTTACAAAACAACAACGTGCTTGGTCTATTGCTTGATCGCGACAAAAACCTGTGGCTCGGCCTGGAAAGCGGCATTGATTTTATTAATTATAACACTTCGGTTAAACGTATTTATGCCAACAAGGATAATCAGCTAAAAAGCAACGCGGTAAGCGTGTTCAACAACAAGCTGTTCATCGGTACCTCAAACGGTTTATACAGCGTTCCGCTTGATACCCGGCAAAAGGATATCAGTACCAATAAAGGGGCATTTACCGAGGTAGAGAATACCAAGGGCCAGGTATGGAGCCTGCGCGAAATAAACCACAACTTATTGGTTGGGCATGAGGATGGTGCTTTAGTGGTTGATAATAACCGAGTGAAACAGATCACCAACCGGGAAGGTGCCTGGAGGTTTGTGCCCATTCCTTCTTCGCCGGATATCATTGCCGGTACTTATACCGGCTTGCAGCTGATCAAAAACAATGGCAATGATTTTACGGCTGATGCCAAAATGGACGCCCTGTACGAATCCTTACCTACCCTGGCCAAAGACAATGATGATCATGTGATATGGGCTTCGCATTCTTATAGGGGTGTTTATAAGATCCAACTATCCGCCGACAGGAGAAAGATCATCCGTTATACGCAATATACAGATCGTAATGGCTTGCCTTCGGTAATGAACAATCATGTGTATCTTATCCGGGGTAAAATCCTGGTAGCCACGGAGAAAGGTGTATATGAATATAATAACAGGCTAAATAAATTTGAACAATCGGCCTTTTACAAGTCGGCCCTGGGCGGTTCCTACATAGAGCATTTAACCGCAGATTCGGCAGGCAATGTCTGGTTCATCAGTGATCAGCGGGTTGGGGTGATTGATTTTAGCAAGCCATCGGGCGGTAAGCCATATACGGTGATCTATTTTCCTGAACTTGCCGGGCAAACCGTAAAGAGTGCCGGGTATATTTATCCGTATGATAAGGAAAACATTTTTGTCGGTTCCAATAACGGTGTATTCCATTTAAATTACCGCCAATACGTACAGTCGGAAACCAAACTGAACGTATTACTGACCACCGTAAAGGCCATTGCCGAAAAAGATAGCCTGATATTTGGCGGTTACTTTATGAAGGATAATAATGTGGCCGGTGTTCAGGGCAAAAAGCAAATTGTTACCCTGTCCAATCATTGGAACTCTTTTCATTTTGAATATTCTTCAACCCTGTTCGCGCAAAAAAGCAATGAGGAGTTTTCTTATAAGCTGGAGGGTTTTGATAATGAGTGGTCAAAATGGTCGGTAAAAACCGAGAAGGATTATACCAATTTACCATATGGGAGATACACTTTTTCGGTAAGGGTGCGCAATAACCTGGGTAATGCTTCAGCACCGGTCAATTATACCTTTGTTGTAGATCCTGCCTGGTACCAAACAACCTGGGCCTATCTTTTTTATCTTTTTCTGGTGGTTTGCGCCATTTATTTAGCGATGAAAGAACAGCGAAAACGCTTCGACCTGCATCAGCAAAAACACGAGGAAGAGCAGCGCCGCCTGAGTTATCTGCACAGCCTGGAGCTTGACCGGAACGAGAAAGAGATCATCGCCCTGAAGAACAACAACCTGGAATCGGAACTAAACTATAAAAACAAGGAACTGGCTACCATCACCATGCACCTGGTGGAGCGTGGCCGCATCCTGCTCAACATTCGCGAAGAGTTGGTAGCTGCCATCAAAAAAGTGAACATGCCCGATCTGACCCACGAATTCCGGAATGTTTTTAAACTGGTAACCGATACCGAGAAAAAGGACGATGACTGGAATCACTTCGCCATTTACTTTGACCAGGTACACAACAATTTTCTTTCCATTATGAAAACCCGGTTCCCCGGATTGAGTCCTACCGATTTAAAACTTTGCGCTTACCTGCGGCTTAATCTTACCTCTAAAGAAATAGCGCAGTTGATGAATATCTCCCTCAAAGGCGTCGAGATCAGCCGGTACCGGGTTCGCAAAAAACTGGGCTTAGCTACGGAGGTTAATTTGTATGATTTTTTGATTGATATTACGAAAACCCCCTCTAAATCTCCCCCGGAAGGGGAGACTTTTTAAAATAGCTTAAAGCCCTCCCCTTTGGGGAGGGTTGGGTGGGGTCTTACTTATAAATCCTCCCCATCAGCGGGTCATCCCAGATAATCTTTTTGAGCTCTTCGGGATTGATAATGCCTTGCTTTCCGTAAATAACTTTACCATCCGGATCAACCAACATGGTGTATGGTAGCGCGCCATCCCATTTAGGATCAACAGCCTCGATCATTTTGTATTTATCATCGCCGGTATAAATGTAGTTGGGGCCGGATGCTTGTTTGTCTTTTAAAAAGCTCAATGCCTTATCCTTACGCGATGGATCGTCGGCACTGATGGTTACCAGTTCCAGTCCACGGTCGCGGTACAGGTGCATAATGGTTACCAGTTCCGGGAACTCGGCCACACAAGGGCCGCACCAGGTAGCCCATAGGTTGATCAATCTTAGTTTATCGCTTTTGTTTTTTACCAGGTTGGCTATGCCCGCAGCGTCAATGGTATCCAGCTTTACAGGTTCATTGGCCCAGGTTACAGTGGCTTTCTGGATCCAGTCCTGTTTTTCGGCCCATTTGATAGAGCAGCCAAAGGTTTTGGTTACCGGCACGGCTACTTCTTTACCTGCCAATACCGCGTCAATAGCATTGCGTGCATCCAATGACCGCGGTGTTTTGGCGGGATTCTCCATATCGTCAATGCGGCCATTATAGCGTAGCTTCCTATCTTTATCGAATATAAAAATGTGCGGTGTAGCTACCGGACCGTATTTATTACTGGTGATCTCTGTTTCGCCATCATACAGATAAGGGAAATTAAAATGACGGTCTTTGGCACGCACTTTCATATCCTCAAAAGAATCACCTACATCGCTATACCCCAGTTCGTCCAAACGCAATGAGGCTGGATTATTGGGGTTAATAGCCACTACTTTTACGCCTTTGGGTGCATAATCGCTGGTGAGCTTGACCAATCTATCCTCATAAGCCTGTGACGTTGGGCAATGGTTGCATATAAACACCACAGCAAGCACTTTAGCATCTTTAAATGATTGCAATGTGTAAGTTTTTCCGTCGATACCAGGCAGACTAAAATCAGGTGCCTGGGTACCTGTAGCCAACGTGGTATGGTTTACCTGCGCAAAGCCAGACTGCGACAAGGTTAGTAAAGCAACCAGGGTTATCAAACAAAACTTTTTCATATTTTTCTAAAGCTAATTATTCATGTACAGACACGGCCAACAGGTACCAGGCGGTGTGCGGCAACCATTGCTCGGCCCAGCGCCAGTCGTAATCCTTATGGATCTGGGCATAGGACAAATTAAAGTCGATATCATTTTCGTCGTTCAGGCCACCGGTTACGCCGTTTACAATGCCACCGGGCGCATTGGTATACTCAAACGTGCCAAAGAAACCATAGGCCGGGTTATTATGCCCCGTGCCTTGCAGCATACTGGCATCAAAAGGGTTCAGACCCAGGATCCAATTCAATTGATCCACGGCAAAAGTTTCCAGCTGATCGTGATAGGCTTTATCATCGGCAAACAAACCGGACGCCAATCGGGCAGCCGTAGCCATAGAAGATAAGCGCGCATTTTCACCCTGCCACCACGGTGAGGCGTCGCTGCCCTGCGGAAAGAAAAACGATGTGCGCCTGTTACCCAATGTATCCTGCACCAATTGGCGACTGTAGCCAAATGGATTATTAACTTCATGCGTAACCTTCAACTCAAAATCAAATGATGCTTTGATGGCTTTTTTGATAGATGCCTGCATAGCCTGATCGGCATATGGATAATAATAAATGAGGCTGGTAACAGGTAAGCCCGCGTCTGAGGGATGAAAGAATGGCCTGTCGGTGCTATCGGCTTTCCAGTAATTTTGATATCCCTTCCAGGCAGATAATCGACCAATCAGATTATTGGCCCGTTTAGTAGCTGCTGTTAAATACTCTGTTTTTTTGGTGGCTTTGTATAGTTCGGTTGCAGCGCTTAGGGCGCAATAATCATCCAGGATATTCTCGTGGCCATCAAAAGTCATGAGCCTATTGTTGGCTTCCAGGAATTGGAAAGCGTTTTCGGCAGCCTGCAAATATTGTTCACTGGTAAAATCGCCGTTTACTTTGATGGTTGATGCCATGGCCAAGGCAGCAATGGCTATGCCTCCACCCGATCGATAACTGGTTTGATACCGGTGCCAATCCTTATTTGCGGAGCTATTGCTGAAGGGCTGATCTTTGGTTTGCTTGATACGATAGGACGCGTCTTCCGCACGGATCACCCTATCCTTAGCCAGCTTACCAGGACCAGGGGCCGATACCGAGCGGTAAAAAGAGCCGTTTTTTGCCTGCATCCGCACCAGGTAATCGGCGCCATAGGTAGCCTCATCCAAAATACGGCGGTTGATCTGCCTGAAATCGGTCGTTGTTTTTTTATCGAGAATCTCCTTAGTTTTCAGCAGGCTCCATACCACCAGCGGTATCTGCTGCGGATTGAAATAATTGGAGAATGACAGGTGCGAAAAGTGTTTACCATAATCGCCGGTAGCATCATACCAGCCACCGTGGGCATCAATAGTATCCTGGGTTCTGCCGGCCAGCAGTAAATGATGATCGGCTTTATCAATCTCACCGGCAGCGCGCTGCCCCTTAAAATAATACACTATATCTGATAGTGTAGCTTGCTCCAATACGTTTTTCCCTATTTTAAATGGGTATGAGCTTACTTTCCTGCCGGGTAACGCCACCTCGACGTGGTAAGTACCATCTGTATTGAACCCGCTAAAATCAAGTGTATAAAACTCCCGGTTTTTCCACCCCTTTACCTTACCGTTGTACACCGGTTTGCCGGAGAATGCCACTTTGCCATCCGCATCAAGCAATTGAAATATTGTAATAGGATAAGTTTTATCGGCCACCACGATGGCCTTTTTTGCTTTAGTATCTTCATAACCTACCTGATTGGTTAGCACTTTAATTTGTTGGGCAATCGTTGCCACCGGGAACAGTACCAATAAGAAGATCAGGAAACGGGATGTTGTTATATTCATGGATTGGGGTATTTAGAGTTATATAAATTTATAAAATTTCCACCGCTCGGCGTGCTTTCCGAAGCCAGAGACACATGTAATGTGTCTCTACAAAGAACAATCGTAGAGACGCATCACATGCGTCTCCTGTTCATATCTCACCTTCAATTTATAGCCACTGCGTACAAAGCGTTATGGCCAGTAACGTACAATGTTTTCCCATCCTTACTAAAAACAAGAGATGTAGGGCGCTCCGGTACTTTAATCATACCGATCTGTTTGCCGGCGCTATCATATTCGTAAATCTGTCCATCTGCTATAAATACATTCCCTTTGCTATCAACTGCCGAATCAAATTCACCACGTTCGGCAAAATATTTCAGGTCGCTCAGGTAACCTTCGGGGCTTACATTGAGCTGCACGGTACGCTTATCATATTCATCGGTCGTATAAACCGGCCTGCCGGGATAGGCAGTAACCAGCGCGCTTGAACGGGCCAAATCATACACCACAGGTATAATAGTAACCCCATCGGGCGCTACCCAGCATTTGGTAGCTTTATTGATTGATACGGTATTAAAATCGTGAAAATCGCGCCAGCGGTGTGCAGGGTAAAGGGCCTGGTATATAGTCTTGCCGGTTGGCATGGCTTCTTTTTTGAGCAGCTGAATGCTCTCATCTGGATTGCTTGTATTTACTGAGTATACTAAGCTACCAAAGCCTGAGTTACCCCAACCGCTGAACGAAGTACCGGAGGCATCAGGTGGATTATTAAATACTTCGGGCTTACCATCAACCAGATAACCGGATTTGGGTACATATTTAAATACCACCAGCAGGTTATCATTTTTATCGCAGGCCAGGGAGAGCGGTTCCCAGGGATAATCGGCCAGCAGACTGATAGTCTTGGTATTGGCATCCCATTTATAAATGCGCCTCATCCGGGCTTCGCTAAAATAAGCATTGCCTTTGCTATCGGTGCAAAGACTGTTGGCAAATTCAAAACCCGACGCCAGCTTTTGTACATTGCCCTGAGTGGGTTGTTCGCTGGCCGTTGTGGCACTGTTGATGACCAGTCGGGTAAACTCCCAGGGACGCACCGTAGTATTGGTGCCGATATCATACAGCGGATCGGTAGTGGTATACTTGATCTGGCTATAGTTATGTACGTTCAGTAGCTCCACATTTTTATTATTCCAACTACGGATGGAGTATGGATAAGGTTTATTTACCCTGATCACCCTAAACATATACAGGTTGGCAAAAGTCATATCTGCACAATTTTCCAGTTCCAGCGGTTGGCATTCGGTGCTTTCCCGGCTTTCCTCTTCCAGCTGCAGGGCGTATACCTTCCAGTTGGCTACTTTGTTAAAACGTACCTCGTTACGAACATGATGCTCCACCGACAAAGCATAAATGCGCCCAGGTGTGCTGGTGTTGGAAACATAAGCCCCGGCAGTAGCATAAGTATTGGCCGACCATATATTTTTAAACGTGCCACCACCACCATCGGTTACCCAAAGACTCCAATATTGGCTGTCCCACATATCGCTATCGTTACCTTTATACAAACTTGGACCAGCCTGCTCACCAGGCTTATTCATACCACCATGACCACCCAAAAATTTCACATCATTCAGATAGGAGTTTTTACCCGCCATCCATTTACAGGCCACCACCCGCGGATTGATACGACCTGAAGATAAACCTATACCGGTGACAATGTTATTACCGCCTTTACTTGTTTCGATCATCGGCACAGGGCCGCCGAAACCGCCGAAAGCCTGTGTGTTATCTTTCAGCAAGATCTGCGTAGCGATGGGATTCAAACCGATCAATACCGTATTCGGTCTCAATTTCAAAGTTTCGGTAATACGATATTTTCCTGATGGCACATAAATAGCAGGGTATTGATTAATGGCATCCTGTATAGCTTTGGTATCGTCCGTTTCGCCATCACCTTTGGCGCCCAGGGTTTGCAGATTGGCCCAGGTACCTATCGCCGGGAAATCGGGGATATCTTTTTTAGCTGGCGGCGGGAAAGCTGATAATGGCTGGATCTCCTTTATGGTTTTATACACCGGGTCGGCTGTCAGGTTATCCATCTGCAAACCGTATATAAAGTTTTTCACTTTGTAGATAGCGCCTCCGCCAGCTATTGTTGTTTTGCTGCGGCGATAGCTGGCCAGCACTTTTACATCGCGGCAATCCACATTGCGAAGACTGATCTGATTAAAGGCATTATCCTCGTTACTGATCACCACAGCTGGACCGCTCACATGATCAAATCTGCTGTCCTCCATAAACAGTTTTTCATGATAATTGGGATGGATCTCGATCACCGTAGGCACATTTTTTACATGCATGCGCACAATGGTTAATCCAGCCTCCTGGGTACTGATGGCTGCTTTACGCTGCCCTTCAAAATAGGTATCCACCATCATAAACTGCCATCCCGGTGACGGTTTGGTGGTATAAATGCCATAATCTCCATTGAAAAAACGTACGTCTTCCATCTCGTTACCTACATCAAACATGCCTGCTTTACCCTTGCCCGCGTCAATATCGGCATGGGCTATAAAACTGTGCTGGGCATAATGCGTTCGCAAAGCCACGGCTACCGGGTTACCATCCTCAATTTTAAGGTTGATGTTGGATAGCGCGCTATAAAATGTAGATGCTCCCGCGTCCGATACCTCTTCGCCGGGTTTGGATATATTATTGACAAACCAGAACATGTATTTGGCCTTTCCCTTATCCGTACTATCAGCCACCTGGAAACCCGGCGAGTTTTTAGCCAATATCATTACAGGCCGGGTTTTACCATAGCCAATCAGACGAATAGCTCGCGGTACAAATATGGTTTTACTGATCAGGTATTTCCCTTCGGGGATAAACAGCACGCCGAAATTATTTTTATCCTTCAAATCTTTGATAGCCTGCTGCAAAGCATCAGACACATCGGTTTTTCCATCAGCTTTAATAGGGTACTTATCGGGAGTAAAGTAAACCGCTTCCTTATCCTCCAAACGTTGCTGATAAAATGATCTGGTAGCCCCAAATGGCGCATCCGGCTTTTGGGCAAAACCACCATGACAGATTAATGGTATAAAAAGAGCTAATAAAAAGAACTTCTTCACAATAGGTGTTAGTTTTAGATAAGGTATCACAATTGATTTTGAATATAACAGGATATAAGGCAACATTGATCTGCTTGAACAAAGCTCGATATTAGTTTTCCCAAGTGCTATTTTGATAACACTACATCACCACTACGGATATCCGCAACAGGATATTATATCAAATTAGTTACAAAGAACAGAGCGATATACCCTGTATATAAAGTTTGTCATCCCCGCTTCTTCCACTCCTGATTTTTTCTGTAGTACCGGCACTCTGAGTTTTTGACCCTTAAAACCCTGCTAACAGCATAATTTTCAGGTTGTAGTAGTGGTAATGTAGTGCACCAAAACTATAAAATGGCTTAACTTTATAGCATACTTGCAAAGTGTTATAACCTGGGTAAGCCTATTGCCATAGTGCTTATTTCATATTAATTTTTTGATTTACTGGCCCTACAGATCGCTCTTTTCGGGAGTAATGGATCAACCGGGATTTGAATATAGGTACATATGAGAAAATTCTTAATTGCCACGCACGGAGCCTTTGCCAAAGGGATAAAATCGTCATTGGATATGATTATTGGCGAAACGGATAACGTATTCCTGATCCAGGCTTACCTGGATGATAATATCAGCGTAGAAGATGAACTGGCGGCGGTTTTAACCCATATTACTGCTGATGATGAACTGGTGATATTTACCGACCTGCTGGGCGGCAGCGTCAATAACATTATGATACGCGAAGCATTGAAACCAAATGTGCATATCGTATCAGGCTTTAACCTGCCTTTGTTAATTGAGGTTATTATGGGCGATGCAGGCACCCCGGTTACAGAGGTAATAGAAACAGCCATTATCGACGGGAAAGAGCAAATGGTTTATGTAAACAAACTGATAACACAACAAAATGATTAAGCTAACCCGCATAGACGACAGACTGGTACACGGACAGGTGGCCATGACCTGGACGCCCTCACTTGGCGCCGATTGCCTGCTGGTAGCCAACGATAAGGCAGCCACCGACGAATTTTTGAAGATGACCATGAACCTGGCCAAACCGGCATCGGCCAAACTGCTGATCAAAACGCTGGCCGACGCCATCACATTTTTGAATGATCCGCGCGGGCAGAACATGAAAATACTGGTATTGGTTAATTCCGTAAAAGATGCGACTACACTGGCTGCCGGCGTAAGCGAGATAAAAAGCATCAACTTTGGCGGCATCCGTACCAAAGAAGGCGCGCGTTCCATAGCCAAGGCGCTGGCGGTTACTGATGATGACATAATCGTTATCCGTGATCTGCTGGCCAAAGGCATCGAACTGGAAGTAAGACAAGTACCAACCGATAACAAAACCCTGATAGAAACCCTGATTTAAGATGCTGGCCACCTATCTATTGCTTACGCTTATAGCCGTTTTTGGGCATTTTGAGGATTTCCTGGGCACTACGCTGTTAAGTCGTCCGCTGATCCTGGGGCCATTGGTGGGTTTGGTGCTGGGCGATGTTACACAAGGTGTAATGATAGGTGCTACCCTGGAACTGATCTTCATGGGCAATATTAAAGTTGGCGCGGCTATTCCACCCGATATTATTACCGGCGGGGTGCTGGGAACAGCTTTCGCTATCATGTCGCACAAAGGACCTGCCATCGCGTTGGCTTTGGCCGTACCTATCTCTATCCTCTCAGAAATGGTGATCAGTGGATTGTTTGTTTTCCGGGCGGTGTTCAATAAAAAATTCAACCAGTATGCTGAGGCTGGCGATTATAAAGGCATCCAGCGATTACATATATTATCAGGTTTATTGAAACCCCTGTTGATGGGCATCATTATTTTTGTGGCTTTGGAATTGGGTTCAACGGCCATCAAATCATTCCTTGATCTGATCCCGGCCTGGGTACAATCCGGCCTGCAGGTCGCCGGGAATATGCTACCCGCCTTAGGTTTTGCCTTACTCATGAACCTGATGTTCAACAAAAGAGTCGCCCCCTACTTTTTCCTGGGTTTTATGCTGGCAGCTTATTTAAAACTGCCCATTATCGCTATTGGAGGTTTAGGAGTCATTATCGCATTGATCGTAACGCAGGATGCACCCAAACCGGCTGCATCTTCCACCACTGATGATGACTTTGATTTTGAGGATACACCTGCGGAAACAATACCTGCCGAGCCGCAGCATAAACTAAGCAATGGTACTTTAAGAAAATTGTTTTTAAGATCGCTTGCATTGGAGGCCAATTTCAATTTCGAAACCTGGCAAAATACGGGCTTTGCCTTTGCCATTATCCCCGTACTCAAAAAATTATATCATACCAAAGAAGCTATGACAGCAGCGCTCAAAAGGCATTTGCAGCTGTTCAATACCAGCCCTTATGGCTCTACACTCATCATCGGTATTACCGCTGCTATGGAAGAACAAAACGCGCAGGATAAAGATTTTGACGAAGACTCTATCAGCTCCGTAAAACTTGGACTCATGGGGCCTCTGGCCGGTGTATTCGATTCTTTGTTTTGGGGTACTTTTAAGGTGATTGCGGCCGGTGTAGGTACATCTTTGGCCATCAAAGGCAATATATTGGGTCCACTGCTTTTTTTGATCATATTTAATGTACCGCATTTGCTGCTGCGTTACAACCTTACTTTTATAGGCTACAACGCGGGCACCAAATTTTTGCAGAACCTGAGCAAAGGCAATGTGATGGATAAGCTAACCTCGGGTGCTGCTATATTAGGATTGATGGTAGTAGGCGCTATGCCTGCCACACTCATGAATATCAAAACACCGCTAAATATTGGATCTTCTTCATCGGCAGTTGGGGTGCAGGGTATACTGGATCAAATAGTACCAGCCATGATACCGCTGGGGCTCACCTTCCTGGTATATTATTTTGTTAAAAAACAGGTTAAAACCACCTGGCTGCTATTAGGCTTATTGGTATTAGGTTTTGCAGGCAGTATAATCCATTTGTTTGTATGATGAATGGCATAGGCGTATCTCCCGGAATTGCCATTGGCAAAGCCCACCTGCTTAAAAAACAGGAAGCTGCTTTAACGGGTGTCATTTTGTTGACTGACGCGGATATAATTTCCGAAACAAATAAATTCAATAACGCAGTATCCTTGTCTGTAACCGAAGTAGAGACGATGATCAGCAATTACGATCAATCTCAAGGCAAGGAAGGCCTGGAGATCCTGGAGACCCATATTGAACTGTTAACCGATCCGCAGATCAGCGAAGATGTAATCGAGAAAATATCCAAAGAGAAAAAGAATGCCAATGATGCCCTGATCGAAGTGATCGCGGACGCGGTTCAACTCTTCAAAAATATGGATGATGAATACCTGAGCGCGCGTGCCGCCGATGTGCAGGATATCGGCAACCGTTTGTTGAGAAACCTGAACGCATCAAACCAAACTTATACTCCGCTTTACGAAACTGATACCATCATTATTGCCGAAGACCTTACCCCTTCAGATACCATCAGCATGGATATTACCCATATTGTTGGTTTTGCCACACAAGTAGGCGGGCGTACATCGCACGCGGCTATTATTGCCCGGTCACGTGGTATTCCGGCCGTTGTGGGATGCAGTATAACCTTACGGGATATTAAAGATGGCGACCTGCTGATCCTCGACGGGCAAAGCGGGGACATTATCATCAATCCAGCTCAGGAGATAATTGAACAATATCGCGTAAAAAGAGAAAACTGGTTGAAACAAACCTACCTGCTCCGCTCGCTAAAAGATACACCCGCAACAACAACAGATGGGGTTAATATCAACCTATTGGCCAATATAGGTGATGCAAATGATATGGAACAAGCCATCGGTTTTGGCGCTGAGGGTTCCGGGCTGTTGCGTACCGAACTACTTTTTATGGGCCGTGATGCATTACCCGGCGAAGACGAGCAATTTGAATTTTATAAGATCGTAGCCCTTAAAGCCAAAGGCCAACCCGTTATTGTACGCACACTGGATATTGGTGGCGATAAGCAACTACCCTATTTTAATTTCCCAGCCGAGCAAAACCCTTTCCTGGGTTACCGGGCCATCCGGATCTGTTTAGATCGCCCGGATATTTTTATCGTTCAGCTGAAAGCCATATTACGGGCAAGTGCATTTGGCCAATTAAAGATCATGTTTCCGATGATCTCCAATATACAAGAGGTAAGAGCGGCCAAAACAATATTGCAACAAGCCAAAGATGAGTTAACGAGAACAGATATCACCTTCGATAAAAATATCCCTGTTGGTATCATGATTGAGATCCCGTCAGCAGCCATCACCGCCGATCTGTTGGCCAAAGAAGTGGACTTTTTCAGCATCGGTACCAATGATCTTTGTCAGTACACCCTGGCTGTCGACCGCATGAACGAGCAGATCAAAAACCTGTATGATCCCTATAATCCTGGTGTGCTCCGGCTTATTGCTTATGTGATTGAGCAGGGTCATAAAAACAACATCGAAGTAGGCATGTGCGGCGAGCTGGCATCGGACCCGAAAGCAACCCTTTTATTATTGGGCATGGGTCTTACCGAGTTTTCCATGAGCGCCACAGCTATTCCGGAGATCAAAAATATCATCATCAACAGCAGTTTGACAGCTGCTAAACAAATATACAGGCGGGTAATGGAAATGGACAGTTCGGCATTGATCACCGCTTATTTACAGGAGGCTACCCTATGATAACAAAAGACTACATCATTACAGCGGCCGAAGGCATGCATGCCCGCCCCGCAACCAATTTGGTAAAACTGACCAAAAACTACAGCTCCCAGATCAGCTTAAAAAAAGGCGACCGCACGGTTAAATTAAGCAGTCTTCTCAATATCCTTTCACTTGGCATAAAAGGGGGCGAAACGATCTCCATTATTATTGATGGTGAAGATGAAACGAGCGCCATTATAGCTATTGACGCGTTTTTTGAAGAAGAATTAAAACACCTGTAAAGGCAAAATAATAACAATGAAGATCACGATAACCAAAAACGAAAAGGAATTTAACGAAACCGCGGCCTGGCGCATTATTGGCCAGATGCTGGAAAAACCCACGGCTGTGATAGGTCTTTCAACCGGGCAAACCACTATGGATATGCACCGCATAGTGTCTGACATTTATACGCAGTACCCCTTTGATGTTTCGCGCATTACCCTTTTTAATGTGGATGAACTCACCAACCTGCCGCGCGAATATGCGGGCAGCTGTTATACTATGATCCTGAACCAGATAGCAGGTCCGCTGGGTATACCTGATGAAAATTTCATCATGCCGCCTACCCTGAGCGATGATTTTGAGGCCGAAAGCCTGCTTTTTGAAAAACGCCTGGCCGAACGCGGGGGTGCCGACCTGCAAATGCTGGGTATTGGCGGCAACGGCCACATCGGCATTAATCAGCCTGGTACGCCCTTTGAAAGCGAAACATGGGTATCGCCAATGGACCCTGATTTCGAAGCCCGTGTACGCTGCGAAACACAGGTACCAGAGCATATTGTACTAGGTGGACTAACCCGCGGTGTAAAAAACATTATGCACACCCGCAAACTGATATTGATAGCCAAGGGCGCGCACAAAGCCCAGATTATTGAACAAGCCATATTAGGCCCCGTAACCACCGACATACCTGCATCGGTAGTACAACTACATCCCAACTGCGAAATTTTACTGGACGCCGATGCCGGTGCGCTAATCCATGAGCGCGTAAAACAACGGGGTTATAATTTTTAAAGATTTTCCCACCTTAAACCTTTATCACAAAGTCCTATAACAATTGTTGTAGGACTTTTTTTATGCATATTCATCATTTTTACTATTGCTCAGAATAGATATTTTCTTTATTTTTCATGACCTTAAACCTGCACGTCATGATCAATGAGTATTACATTTTGAGAGATAACGAAAAGCACGGCCCATATAGCCATACGGAGTTAATGGATATGGAAGTAAATGCTACCGAGCTGGTATTATCACCCTTAGCTACTGATTGGCAGGAAGCCGCCGAACTACCCGAGCTTGATGAATACTTTAAATCGATTGGGATATATGTACCTACTCAACAGAATGTAGCTAATTTTGGATGGCGGTTATTAGCTTTTGTTATTGATTATGCCATTATAACCATTGGCTTAGGGCTAATAGTTGGCATATTTGTTGCTATTGGGCGGCTGACAACCAGTACCATAAGCGATGATCCTTTATCATCTACATCATCTACTGAAGGTGATCTGTTGTTCAGGCTCATTTTCCTGCTGATTTTAATTTCCTATAACTCAGCTTTTGAGGCCACTAAAATGCAGGGAAGTATTGGTAAGTTTATTTGCAGGCTGGTAGTAGTTAATGCTAATGGTGAAAGACTAAGTTTTGGCACCGCATTATCGCGTAATCTGTTTAAGATTTTATCAAGCTTTTTCTTTTGTATTGGCTATTTTGCCATGCTATGGAGCCCAATGAAACAATGCTGGCATGACCAGCGAGCCAAAACTTATGTAGTCAAAAAACCAAAGTAACAGATTAACTTTTATCATCCTTAAAGTCATCTGTAAAATGCTCCCGGTGTTTTTCTTTGGCAAACTTATTGGCATTGTAGCTCTCAGATCCTCCTTTAGGAATAGAGAGTGAGCTCCATTTTTCGTTACAAAGCATTTTACCAATAAAAACAATTTGCCCAACATGATACGGATAATGAGCCAGTTGCCGGTTAATGGCTTCAGCAACCGTATGCCCCATATTGCGGATGTAAATGATCCTGTCCAGGTCATCGGCGGTTAATTGTTCAAGGGCATTTAAAAGGCATTCCCAGCCCCTGTTCCACAGTTTTAAAAGCTCATCACGGTTGGGGTTTATGGTTGTAAACTCGGTCTCGCGATTACGCCACTCCTTTTCGCCGTCTGTATTAAAAATATCCGTCCATCGCGAAAGCATATTACCCGACAGGTGATTAACGATCATGGCAATACTGTTCGATTCCTCATTATATTGCCAGTTTAACTGCTCGTTGGTCAATTGCCCGAATGTTTTCTCGCCCAGCATTTTATAGTAGGCAAACTGTTTTTTAACGCTTTCCAGGTAATCAGATATCATATATAAAATTAAAGATTTTGGGTTTGTGGATCAAATTTTGTTGTCTAACAGTAAATCTGCGTGTATGTTGATAAATCCGGCAGCCGCATCTAAATTTATTTTCATTCAAAACATTTTCTTATAAGATAATATTTTAATAATTATCTTCGGTTTAGTAATCTTGCTTTTATCCATTTGTATAACCCATGCCCATTAAACACAGTTCCGCTTTACCACCAGAAATGTTAAGGGTTTTTGAGACCTTACCTCAGCCTTATCTTATTCTTTCGAAGGAATTGTATATACTTACCGCCAGTAATGCCTATTTGCAGTTGACCGGTAAAATGAGGGCCGAACTGCTCGAAAAACACCTGTTTGATGTTTTCCCTAAAAAACCGGATTGGGCAGCAGATGAAGGCGGCATAGCTTTTTCATTAGAGCAGATATTAGAAACCAGCAAGCCACATCAGTTACCTGTAACACGCTTTGATACTCCTGATCATGAAGGCAAATTACAGGAACGTTACTGGGATACTGCGCATACGCCGGTACTTGACCCTGATGGCGATATCTGTTACATTATACACCATACACAGGATGTTACCGAAAAGGTGATTGCCGAAAGGAACCTAAATGCCAGCCTGGAAAAGGAAAAAGCAGCAGCAGCGAGAGCAGGGCAACTAAGCCGGCAAATGGAAAAGCTATTTGATGAAATACCTGCACAAATTGCCATTTTTACAGGCCCCGACCTTGTTTATGAATTTATAAATCCACAGTACGAGAAAGAGTTTTTCCCCGGGCGTAAAATACTCGGTAAACCATTGCTCATGGCCATGCCAGAAATTGTTGGTCTGCCTGTTTGGGAAGCTGTTCAACATGTTTATAAAACCGGCGAAACATATGCAGGCAACGAGATTTGCGTACCGCTGACCAGCGAAATTGGCGGAAAGACGGAGGATCACTATTTTAATTTTATTTACCAGGCCATCCGCAATGAAAAAGGGGATATAACCGGTGTTTTAAGCTTTAAATATGATATAACCGAGTTGGTTATGGCTAAAAAACGCCTGGAGCAAACAGGTAAGGAACTATCAGCCCTTAATGAAGGATTGGCTCATGCAAACGAAGAGATACAAGTTACCAGTGAAGAAATACAATCGGCCAATGAGGAGTTAAGCGCCACGAACGAGGAATTGTTCCGGACACAACAAAACCTGCTTAAGTTAAATAACGAACTGGAAAGCCGGGTTGAATTACGCACCCTTGAACTGTTAAGCGCGCAAGCGGATGCCACAGGGCAAACCGAACGGCTGAAACGATTCTTTATGCAAGCCCCTGCTGCTATTTGCGTGCTTGACGGACCCAATTTTGTATTTGAATTAGTTAATCCACCTTATCAACAGCTTTTTCCGGGACGCAAACTTACAGGAAATCCGCTGTTAGAAGCATTGCCCGAACTTAAGGATCAGCTGATATGGGATATTTTAAAAAATGTATACAAAACCGGGAATACCTTTGAAGGCAAAGAGTTGCTGGTGCCTATGGCCCGTGAGGCGAACGGGCCAATAGAAGACCGTTACTTTACCTTTATTTATCAGGCCAGATATGACGGTACCAATAAAGTAGATGGCATTATGGTTTTTGTTTTTGAAGTTACCGAGGCCGTACTGGTAAGACAAAAAGAAAAGGAAAATGAAGAGCGTTTCCGCTTTTTATTGAACGCTATGCCGCAGCAGGTATGGACAGCCCGCCCCAATGGTAAGCTCGACTATGTAAATGAGGTGATCTGTGAGGATTTTGGACGAAGCGCTGATGATATCATTGGCCAGGGATGGCAGACCTTCATACACCCTGATGATCAGCAAGCTTGCCTGAAAAAATGGCTTACCGCCTTAAGAACAGGCCATGAGTACCTGGTGGAGTTTCGCTTAAAATTCCAGGATGGGCAATACCGCTGGCACCTGGCCCGGGCAGTACCCTTGATTGAAAATGGCGAGATCAAACTATGGCTGGGAACCAATACCAATATTGATATTCAAAAAAACAATGAACAAAAAAAGGACGAGTTCCTTTCTATCGCGAGTCATGAATTAAAAACGCCGCTTACCAGTATCAAGGCTTTTAACCAGCTTATGATGCGTATTAATGATCCCCCAAAGCTAAATGATCTTATTCAAAAGTCGGCCGCGCATGTATTACGGCTGGAAAAACTGATCAGCGACCTACTGGATGTATCACGCATCAACGCCGGAAAGATGGATTATAACATGGAAACCTTCAATTTCTATGAGATGCTTAAAGATACTATTGATGGCGTACAGCACACCACAGCATCTCACCAGATCATACTGGAAAGCGCGGAAGATATAACCTATACCGGCGACCGTTTCAGACTGGAACAAGTAGTAAATAATTTATTGACAAATGCCATCAAGTACTCACCCGAGGCAAATACGATAACAGTTAATTGTACATTACATGAAGATAACAGCCTGATCGTATCTGTTCAGGATTTTGGTATCGGTATCGAAGAAAAAAACCTGAGCCGCTTATTTGAACGGTACTACCGTGTAGATAATACCGCAATGCGTTTTGAGGGCCTGGGCCTGGGATTATTTATTTCGGCCGAGATCTTGAAAAGGCACAATGGCAGTTTTTGGATAGAGAGCACGCCCGGCGAAGGCTCTACTTTCTTTTTCAGGCTGCTGACACACCAAACCCAAAAACAGGCCGCCATCATACAGGGCGATCTATACTATCATGACAGCGCCATTACCCTGAGTTATAACCACGTTCACTCCCGTATTGATGCCGACTGGACCGGCTTTCAAAACCTGGAATCAATACAACAGGGCTGCAATCGCATGTTGAACATGATGGTAAAAAACAGTGTTTATAAAGTACTTAATAATAACATTCATGTGCTGGGCAATTGGTCTGAAGCTATTGACTGGGTTGCCCAGGAATGGTTTCCGGCTATGCAGAAAGCCGGTTTAAGATATTTTGCCTGGGTTAATTCTCCAAGTGTATTCAACCAACTGTCGGCCCGTAAAAGCGTAAATACTCTCCCTGATAAGATGACCATTAACTTTTTTACCGATGTAATATCAGCCGAGGCATGGATAAATGAACAATAGCTTTTTAGCAACTTGCTACAAGTTATTGTTTATATAAACCGTATCCAGATAATCCTTTAACAATTGATTAAACTGTTCGGGCTGCTCCATATTGGGCATATGGCCCGCATTTTTTATAATGGCAAGCTCTGCCCTGTTTATACGGACTTGCATGTATTCGGCAGTAGTGACAGGTGTAAATACGTCCTGATCTCCAACAATGAGCAAGGTCGGAAAATCAATATTTGAAAGAATAGCGGAATGGTCTCTCCGTTCGGCCCGGCCAAGCTGAACGGCCGCAGCACCGGCTGCATCTGTACTTGTCATCATCTCACTAAGGTGATCTACTACCTCCTGTTTGGTATGGAAAGTATTTTCACAAAGATAATGACCTATATTTTCGGTAGTATACTTTTCCATCCCCTCAGTTAACAGTCTTTTTGCAAGCGCTTTACGGTTTAAGTAGCTGGCAGCATCTTCGGCTCTTGCATCAGTATCTGCTAATATCAGGCCTTTCACTAAGTGCGGGGCAAGTCTGTATATTTCCAAAGCTATCTGCCCGCCCATCGATAGTCCTACAAACACAGCTTTATGGATATCCAGCTCATTGAGCAGATAAATAATATCCAGCGCAAGCTCATCTAAAAGCACTATCGGTTCTGTAGTGACGCTTTCACCATATCCCCGCAGATCAGGAATAATGAGCCGCTTGGTTTTATTAAATACTTGCGATTGGTAATTCCACATGCTCCGGTTAAAGGGCTGTCCATGTATAAATACTACAACATCGCCAGTACCCTCATCTTCATATACCAAACCAATACCACGAATCCTGAGTTTGCTTGCCATATTATTCTATATTTTATGATACTAATATCTCACAAAAATATTAATTTTAATGTTATCAGCTAATTTTATGAGAAAAAAGTATCACAATGGGTAAATTATCTTTAGATAAAGGAAGAATTAGCCAAAAAATGAAAACCCGGGAGGCGCTTCTTTTAAAGGCAAATGAATTACTAAAACAGCGTACGGATATAAGTGTTGATATGGTTGCCCGGGAAGCCGGGATCTCAAAAGCCACAGCCTACAGATACTTTTCCAGTTCGGATGCTTTAAAACGCGAAGCATCGTTGCAGTTAAAGGCAAAAACAAACGACGACCTCTTTGCAGATTTAAGTAACACAGACCTCACTGGAAGATTAGAACGACTGGTTGACTATCATTTCAACCTGTTTATTAATAATGAGATTGAATTCCGCCTCTTTTTAAGTTCAATCATTGGCGAATCAGTTATCCGGGAGGAAGCACCATCAAGAGCCGGGCGACGGATCATACTGATCAGGGAGGCGCTTAAGCCATTACACTCAACATTAGCTCCGGATGTTTTTGACCATATGGTTAATTCATTGAGTATATTTTTCGGCATTGAATCAATAACAGTTTTAAAAGACGTTTGCCGGTTAACTAATGATGAAATATTACAAACCTGGAAATGGTCGGTAAACCGTATCGTTTTTTTTAAAGATTAAGCATCATCAAGAAAACTGGATATATTCTTTTAATTCGCGCTGTAATTGTTTGGCCGCTCCAATAAGCTCTTTGTCAGCAATATGCAGATCAATGTCGATATCCTTACCTATGTGACCCTCTTTAAATACATCTTTAAATTTGAAATATTTTAATGAAAAATTCCAGTTATTTTCAAGAAACGAGAAGAGCTGTGTATCCGCTTTATTTAACAGGGAATAATTAACCACTATAAATGAATTACTGTTAAGCTTTTTAATACAGTTTAAAATATCCTGATTATAAGCTATCCAAACCTTTAAAAACTTTGATGCGTTATCGTCGTAAAATTTCTTAAGCATGCGTGATCTTCTGAACTTCTGCCAGGCCAATCTGGATACATATTTACGCCCCATATATTTTTGATCAACATCCTTAAACTCCCGCCGGAGTAATGAACTTACCACGGATTGATAGTCACGCAGAATGATCAAATAACAGGCATCGGGCAGCAGCTCCTGGTAAACATCTAAAAACAAACATGTCCGCGGATCCTTCCAGCCCCATTGATCGTACAATTGCTGTTTAATTTTGATGATGCTTTTCAACTTTTCTTTTTCATATATAGAAAAGTGGTCGATTTGCACATCAGTTAAGCCAGAGGATGGTAAATTATTATTCGTTAAAACCTCTTCGTGCATTTTTAAAAATTCAACATCTTCAAAATGGCCATCTTCATTCCCCCAACCCGGGCCAACCAATTGTTCGCCAAGTTGTAAGCCACATTTTGTAAGCCAGTTGGAAATGAGCGAGGTACCGGAACGGTGCATCCCGGCAATGATAAGGGTTCTTTTTTGCATAGTTTATAAAAGGACGATCGTTTTAAAATGCTTAAGCAGGTGTGGATAGCTTAAAAATTATCTGTCATTTTATTAGAAGCTTTTTCGGTAGCGTAAAGATTATTAAGTATAAAATAAACCAGTAAAGAGGTACTTTGCTGTACAGAGTTTTCGCTGGTATTAATATAAAGATCAGCATCATACGGCACATCAAACCGATCATTGATACCAGTTAAGTTTAAAAGTTTATTGGGATGGCCTTCGGGTAAAAGAGCCCTTTGATAGAGGCCTTTGGTGTCGCGGTTGATCAGTTTATTAACCGGGCAGTCAATGTGTACAATACTAATGTCATCATATCGGTTGGCAAGTTCGCGCCTAACATCCTCATAAGGATTTATAGCACTGATGATGGTGACTATACCCTGGCTGGAGAAACGGCTGGCAACAAACCCAAGCCTTCTGATGTTTTCGCTCCTGTCTTCTCTTGAAAATCCAAGATCTCTACAGATTTCCTGCCGATATTCATCGCCATCAATGATTTCAATCTTTATTCCAAGTTCTGTTAATTCGGCAGCAACATTTTTTGCCAATGTTGTTTTGCCAGCTCCTGATAGGCCGCAAAATAAAAGTATCATACCCATTAATTAAGTTAATAAACATCATCTTGCGAAAGTCTTGCAGGATACTTTCTGAACGTGAACTTATAAAATATCTTACCTGTTAGGTGATGCGTGATTGTAAAAGATTATTTACAATCAGGTACAATACTTTCGTCAGAGATAATTTGGGAATACTTAAACTGTACAGAAAGCCCTTTAAAGGCGGTTTTTGATCAAACTCAGATCACTACGTGTAACAAGGCTTAACTGTTACACCTAACAGAAATGTTACGTATTTCAACCAGGCCATCAACAATAAACGATAATTAATGAAGAATTTTAAACATCAGTTCTTTCATCAATTCGCCATGCGGGGCGTTTGACTCTACACCCTTACTTTTTAAATCATATTCGCGCAGATAACTGATGATCTGCATGGTTTTTTGGTAATTATAGCTGCGACCGGCCTGTTCATAATCTTTTACAAAAAACGGGTTCACCCCTAGTTCGCGGGCCAGGTTTTGCTGCGATTTATCTTTTACATAATGATAGGCCAGTACCTTGCTAAAATAATTATTCAGGTTACCCAGTACCAGTACAATGGGATTGGCCTTGGGATTGGCCTCAAAATAATTGATGATCTGGTTAACTTTATAGGCATCCTTTTTACTCAGAGCTGTTTGCAGTTCAAATACGTTATACTCTTTGCTGATGCCTATATTGTCCTGTATAAGTTTCAGGGTAATCTCCTGGCCTGCGGCTATATTCAGCATCAGTTTTTCGAGCTCATTGGCAATTTTTGAAAGGTCATTGCCGAGGTATTCCGAAAGCATGGCCGATGCCTGCGCGTTGATCTTATAACCTTTCTCACTAATATAACCTTCTATCCAGGCAGGTATTTTACTATCATACAAGGGGGCCGATTCAAAAACGATCCCGTTTTTTTCAATGGCTTTATACGTTTTTTTCCGTTTATCAAACTTACCGTACTTGTAGCAGAAAACTAATATGGTGCTTGGCAAAGGGTTTTCGAGATAACTAAGCACTGGGTCGATGCCTTTTTTGCCGTCATCATCCTTTCCCCATTTCATATCCTGGGCTTCCTTTACCAGTACTACCTGGTAATCGGCCATCATGGGGTATCGTTTGGCCGCGTTAAGCACCGTCATGATGTCGGTATCCTTGCCATATACCACGGTTTGATTAAACCCTTTCTCGGCCTCCGGCAGCAGACTGTGTTCAATATAATTGCTTATCAGGTCAATAAAATAAGGCTCTTCACCATGCAACAGATACAGGGGTTTATATTTACGGTTCTTAATATCTTTCAATAACTCTGCTGCGGACATCTTTTTAATTCAAAATTCAAAAGTAAAAATTGCGAAGCACTCTTGAACTACAAAAAAGAAATAAACATCAGTGAAAAATTCAAAACCGGTATAGTGTTAAAATCAAAGCTAAAAATCCCTTTTTAATTTAATTAGCCCAGTGCTTAGCATTTTTTACTTTTGAATTTTTACTTTTGAATTAAAAATGGATCTGCTGCAGCCGCTTAATCTTCCACCTTACGCTTTTAAAATTACTGATCAGAACGGGCAGCTTACCTTGTTTGATGAGATCAGGAAGAGAAACATCATTATAACCCCCGAAGAATGGGTACGCCAGCATTTTGTGCAATATCTTATTAAACATAAAAACTATCCGCGCGCGTTGATCAAGCTGGAAGGCGGCATGAAACTTAACGGGCTTCAAAAACGGACTGATATTGTTGTATTTAATGCTGAAGGTAAACGAATACTTATTGTAGAATGTAAGGCACCATCAATAACCATTGATCAAAAAACATTCGACCAGATAGCCAGGTATAATATGGTACACCAGGTATCGTTACTGGCTGTAAGCAATGGTTTGCAGCATTATTATTGCCGTATTGACCAGATTAACAAAAAATACCTGTTTTTAGAGGACCTGCCCCTTTACCCCGGAATTATTTAAACCAGGGGCTATCAGATTTTGTATCTTCTCCAGCAATTCATCAGGTTTAAATGGCTTTGATACGTAGTCGTTCATCCCTACCCCAAATACTTTATCCTTGATATCAACCAGAGCCGAGGCCGTTAGCGCAATGATGGGTATCTTTGCCTTCTTAGGATCGGCCATTTTTCTGATCTCCTGAGCTGCGTCAAACCCATTCATGACCGGCATTTGCAGATCCATCAGTATAATATCAAAATTGCCATATTGCATAAACTCAACAGCACGTTCGCCATTTTCGGCAATGGTGGGTATTATTTTCCATTTCGACAGCAACTTCTTCATTAGCATAACATTCACCATGTTATCCTCAGCAATAAGCACCTTTAAGCTTTTCAAGCCCACTTCTTCGGCTACTTCAATGGGTTTTGCTATACCTTCGGCTGTCATTTCTGTGGATACGGGGAGTTCCATATCAAATAAAAACTCAGACCCTTCGCCAATTTTACTGATCACCTCAATGTGCGTACCCTGCAATTCAAGCAAGCGTTTTACAATGGCCAAACCCAAACCTGTGCCTTCATACTCGCGTGTGGTGGCTAATGACTCCTGGGTAAACGGTTCAAAAATATTTTTCAGGTTATCCGCTTTAATGCCTATACCAGTATCCTTTACCGAAAACCTCACTGTAAGGTTGTTATGCCTGTTTTCCAGGCAGGCCACATTTACCCATACATTTCCTTTGGGTGTAAATTTTATGGCGTTATTAACCAGGTTAAAAACCACCTGGGTGATGCGGGTGGGATCGCCAAAAAACACTTTATTCTTTAGCGTATTATCAACGGTGAGGGTAAACTGCAGGCCTTTTTCATGGGCTTTCAACATCTGGCCGCCACAAATATTATACATCAGCTCAACCAGGTCAAACCGAACATTTTCAAATACCAGCTTACCCGATTCAATCTTGTTAAAGTCGAGCACATCATTGACGATAGCCAGCAGGTTGTTTGCCGAAAACTTCAATATTTCGAGGTTCTCCTTTTGCTCAGGTCTCGGGCTGCCCATCATCAACAGGTTGCTCATCCCAATCACCGCGTTTAAGGGTGTGCGGATCTCATGCGACATGGTTGATAAAAACTCTGATTGGGCATGTGCCGATTTCTCGGCCTTCTCAATCGCTTTTTCCAATTTTTGATTTAGCGCCTTCTGCTCATGAGCGCTTTCCCTCACTTGTTTAAGATTTTTTATAAACGCGTTATACAGGTGGCTGTGAATAAAAATGAGCACTATAAAATTGGCAAACAGACTGATCACAATGGTTGATTGATCTATCTTATCGGGCTTTATGCGTATTACATAATTGTAATTGTGCTCAATAAACAAAAAAAGCAATATGGGGACGGTATTCAACAGGGAATAGATCAATCCCCATTTTTGCCCCAGCATATAGTAGCTAAATACAATTACGATAATAACCACCTGCACTGTAACTATATTGATGCTTTGCAACGATACATACACAATGCTCACATTGATCAAAGTACCCACAATGAGCAACACGTGTGATATGGCAAGCCAGTTTGGTTTGTAAGTTAAAGCCTTAAACAGGATGATGATGCTGAGCATTAAAAACACACAAGTGTAGGCCAGCATCATCTGCCCCTGGAAATAAACACTGGTTAATAACGCGGCAGAGGCAACAAATACCAAAAAGAAGCCATAATATAATAAACGTATACGTGCCTGATCAAGAACGGATTGCTCCTTTGAAATAATTTTATAGATGGAAAAGTTAAAAAAACTTACTTTTTGGAACATATTCTGGCAGCAAACATTTTATTGATGCTTAAGCTAACCAGGGTAGTACCAGTTAGCTTAAGCTGTTTGCAGCGAACTGTTATATGCAATTAACCAGCCAAATCGTCAAGTCCTTTTTGGATGATCTGTAATTTGGCTTCCGCATCGGCTTTTTTCCGCTGTTCAATATCGATAATTTCGGGCTTGGCATTGCTCATAAAACGTTCGTTATTCAGCTTTGCATTTACCGATTTTAAAAATCCTAAAAGATATTCCTTCTCTTTTTCCAATCGTTCACGTTCTGCCACCGGATCAATTTCTTCCTCAAAAGGAACATAAAACTCATCCGTTGAAGCTAAAAAGCTGATAGCTCCATTTACTTTATCGGTAACCTCTGCAAACTGGCTTATATTTCCAAGCCGGGCTATAATAGCCTGGTAATCCAGATACTTTATGCCAGAGTTGGCTTTTACAAAAAGCTCAAGCGGTTCTTTATCAGCAATATGTTTTGCTTTCCGGGTATTCCGTATGGCGGCGATAACTTCTTTTATCGTTTCCACTTCGGTCAATAGCCGTGCATTAATTTCCCCAATAATTGGCAATTGCGCAACAATACAGCATTCTTTTTCAGCACGCTCACCAAACAGCTCATCATGCCATAATTCCTCTGTCAGGAAAGGCATAAAAGGGTGCAAAACTTTTAATATATTTTCAAAGAACTGTGTGGTTGCCGTATAGGTTGCCCGGTCAATAGGGTGCTGATAAACCGGTTTGATCATCTCCAGGTACCAGGCGCAAAAATCGTCCCATACCAGTTTGTAGGTAGCCATTAAAGCTTCCGACAAACGGTATTGGGCAAAGTTATCTTCTATTTCGCCTAATGCCTGGTCAAAGCGGTTTCCAAACCATTCTATCGCTATGGTATTAGGATTGGCAAGGCTATCATCAACCTCCCAGCCCTTTACCAGCTTAAAGGCGTTCCATATTTTATTGGCAAAACCACTGCCTTGTTTACAATAGCTTTCATCGAACATTAAATCGTTACCGGCAGGTGAGCAAAGCAGCATGCCAACACGTACGCCATCGGCGCCGTAAGTTTCGATCAGATCGAGCGGGTCGGGCGAGTTACCTAATGATTTGGACATTTTACGGCCCAGTTTATCCCTTACTATACCGGTAAGGTACACATTCCGGAATGGTACCCCACCCCTGAATTCGTGCCCGGCCATGATCATTCTGGCTACCCAGAAAAACAGGATCTCGGGTGCAGTAACCAGGTCGTTAGTCGGATAATAATAGTTGATATCGGCATTATTCGGGTCCTTAAAGCCGCCGAATACCGATATAGGCCACAGCCATGATGAAAACCAGGTATCAACCACATCTGGATCCTGCGTCAGGTCCTGAGCTGTGAAGGCCGGGTTTTTGAGTTTGGCTTCAACCAATGCTTCTTCCGCAGTTTTTGCGATAACAAATTCGCCGTTTGGTAAATACCAGGCCGGGATCTGTTGCCCCCACCATAACTGGCGACTGATATTCCAATCCCTTACATTCTCCATCCAGTGGCGATAGGTATTGATAAACTTATCAGGTATCAATTTAATTTCGCCATTCAGCACATAATCCAATGCGGGTTTGGCCATCTCGCCCATTTTGCAAAACCATTGCATAGATAGTTTTGGCTCAATAACCGCGTCTGTACGTTCCGAAAAACCGATCTGCGATTTATAGTCCTCCACTTTTTCCAGTGCGCCGGCTTCTTCCAGCAAAACAGCTATTTTTTTACGGGCCGCAAAACGATCAACGCCAACTAATATCTGGGCTTTTTCGTTCAGCGTACCGTCGTCATTTAAAATATCAATAACAGGCAACTTATGTTTTTGCCCCAGTTCGTAGTCATTCAAATCATGTGCCGGGGTAACTTTCAAACAACCGGTACCAAAATCCATGGTCACGTATTCGTCCAGGATAACCGGTATAGTGCGATGAATTAAAGGGATGTAAACACTTTTCCCGTGTAGGTGAATATATCTTTCATCGTTTGGATTAATACAGATAGCTGCATCGGCCATAATGGTTTCAGGACGAGTAGTTGCAATCGTAAGGTATTCTGTAGGTGTCGCTACATGATTAGTAGCTTTATTAACTAAATCTGAAACAATCTCATACTTAATATAATACAGCTTCTGATTAACCTCTTTACGGATAACTTCCTCATCAGATACGGCTGTTTTACCCTGTGGGTCCCAGTTTACCATGCGGATACCGCGATAGATCAGGCCTTTTTTATATAGGTGGATAAAAGTATCTATTACAGCTTCGGACAGGTCCTCATCCATCGTAAATTTGGTACGGTCCCAATCGCAGGATGCTCCTAACTTTTTAAGCTGCTCCAGGATGATGCCGCCATATTTCTCTTTCCACTCCCAGGCATAAGCCAAAAACTCGGGACGGGTCAAATCTGTTTTGCTGATGCCTCGATCTTTGAGCATGGCCACCACTTTAGCTTCGGTAGCTATACTGGCATGGTCGGTTCCGGGAACCCAGCAGGCATTTTTACCCTTCATACGGGCACGGCGAACCAACACATCCTGTATGGTATTATTTAACATATGCCCCATGTGCAGAACCCCGGTAACATTGGGCGGCGGAATGACTATGGTATAAGGCTCACGCTCATCAGGCACCGATTTAAAAAAATCGTGCTTTAACCAGTAACTATACCACTTCTCTTCGGTTTCTTTGGGCAAATATGTTTTAGCAATACTCATAACGCGCAAAAATAGGGATTTGCGCGCTTAGTTCATAGTTGATAGTTCGCGGATTCCAAAAGCATTTTTAGCGTTGATCCCGGCCCTCCGTTTTTTTGCCTCGACAAGTTTTTCGCATCAAACAAAAGTTATAAAATTCAAACGACTTCAACTTTTTAAAGCCTTAATTTTAACACTTTTCATCTCAAAAATGGGCAAAAACCGATCAAAAATTGCTCAAAACTTGATCAAAACCATCCATTTTAACACTTTTTAACAAATTTTTGATGGGTTTTTAAAACTTTAAAAAGCATCAAATAACTGACATTCAAATAACTACATATTAAACGATTGATTTTTGTTCCTTTTTTAGAAGGACAGAATTATGCTTTTCAAACAGCGCGGAATACCAGATCGGCTTATTTAAATATACGAAAATCATTTGACCTCTGCAATGGTATTTGCTCAACAACAAGCCAAACACATTCACAGGTAATTATTTTAAGACTTTTTAATTTTCTTGTATCTTGCTCGTGCCTGACTTATTTACTTATTTCAAAAAATAATACATGCCCGGCAAAAGATACTACAAACCTGAATTAGACTTACTTCGTTTTTGCGCATTTCTTTTTGTGTTTTTCACGCACCGAATGGATCTTGCACCAATTGACCCGGTAAAATATTATTGGCCATACCATATTAGCCTGGTTGGTGTCTTTGGCGTACCGCTTTTCTTTTTTTTAAGCGCGTTCTTAATAACAGAATTACTTACGCAAGAACAGGAGTTGTACGGCAGGGTTAGCGTCAAATCGTTTTATATCAGGCGAATTTTACGTATATGGCCATTGTATTTCATTTTCTTTTTTGGAATGGTTTTAGTGACTCACCTCTCAGACCAGTTTGGAACCATTTCGCCTAAAACACAACTTGCATTCAGCCTGTTTTCAGGCAACTGGTATATTACTTTTAACAATTGGCTTCCATCATATCCCATAAATCCGCTTTGGAGCATCTCTGTAGAAGAACAGCTTTACATACTGATCCCTTTAATAATTTATTTTGGAGGAAAACGTGGACTAAAGATCTTTTCTTTCATTGCCATACTGGTGGCCTATTTAACCATCATCTATTATGCCCGGCAACCAACTAATGGGTTTAGTGGCGAATGGACAAACAGTTTTGTACAATTTCAATTTTTTGCAGCGGGAATACTCCTTGCCATTTATTTAAAGAATTGGCAACCAAATTGGACTATTACCGTAAGACTGATCGCATTTATTGGAGGAGTGGTAAGCTGGTTAATTGCATCTATTGTATGTAAAGTTCATGCAGATGCCCCTCACCTGTCAACTATTCCGGAAGCCATTACCGGCTGGATTTTAATTCTTAGCGGAGTAATATTATTATTTCTTTCATTGTATGGCACTTCGGTCAAATATTTACCAACTCCTCTGGTATACCTTGGACGCATATCTTATGGTTTGTATGTTTTTCATATAACAATATTCTATTTAGTATACCATATTTTTGAAGGCAAATTGGATGCATTTAGTAAACTAATTGGCATGCAGGAATGGAAAAATGAAATTGGCTTTTTAATAGCCTTTATCATAACGGTTATGATCGCGACGCTTTCGTATAATTTTTTTGAGAAACCATTTTTGAAACTAAAAAGACGTTTTACAATTATTCTTTCAAGAGATTAGTGAACAATAAATCTTGTGGAGGATATTCTCTTATGCCCTTTGCTCTTCCTATCATCCTCACTTCATCACAATAATTTTACAATAGGTACGTTTATTAAAGGAATAACCTTAACAGCCATGAAATCAATGGACTTGCACCGCTTTTGGCTTGATATCCTGAAAAGATCAAAGCTTTCCTTTTTTATAAACTGGTTTAACCGTTAAGTATTTTTCAGAAACCGGTTTGCGCATATCTACTACAATTCATTAACTTTAATTTTTAAATCTAACATGAAATTAAAGTTATCTTATCTCATGCTGGCGGGTGCTTTGACCCTGTCGGCCAACAGTTTTGCTGCCGGTGGCGGCACATCTCCCAAACCAAAACACAAACCTGCGGTCCCTAAAAAATTCATTGATCCGGCCAATATGGATCTCAGCGTAAAACCTGGCGATGATTTTTTTGACTATGCCAATGGCAACTGGATAAAACAAAACGCTATACCTGCCAAAGAAACCCGCTGGGGTAGCTTTAACATCCTGCGCCAGGAAAATACCGATAAATTATTGGGCCTGCTTAACGAGGTAAGCAAAACATCCGCCACACAGCCCAAAGGCAGCTTAAGTCAACGTGTTGGCGATCTGTATGCCAGCGGTATGGATAGCCTGACTATCGAAAAACGTGGTTATGACCCCATAAAACCCGATCTGCAACGGATTGATCAAATAAACAGCCTCGACGGCGTTATCGGCGAGCTGACCTATCAGCGCGTTAATGGCGAGGGTAGTCCGCTTTTTAGATTTGGCGTAGGCCAGGACGAGAAAAACGTAAACAAATACGTAGTAGGCTTTAACCAGGGCGGTACCAGCTTGCCCGATCGCGACAATTATTTGAAAGCTGATAGTCGCACCAAAAGCATCCAGGACGCCTACAAAAAATACATTGTAGCGCTGTTTACCTTAACCGGCAGCAGCAACGAAGAAGCTGTTAAAAACGCAGGCCTTATTTTTAGCCTGGAAGCCACCTTAGCCAAAGCACAGCTGAGCCGTGTGGCCATGCGCGACCCTAATGTTACCTACAATAAATTTTCTGTTGATGGTTTCAGCAAGATCACACCGCATTTAAACTGGAACACCTTATTGCCGCAGTTAAAAGCCGGCGGACAAGACACCGTGCTGGTTGGCCAGCCTGGGTTTTTTAAAGTGGCCGACTCGCTGCTGGCAGTTACTCCCGTTGATAGCTGGAAAGTTTACTTGAAATGGAGCATCCTTAAAGGTGCGTCATCATCATTAAGCTCGCCATTTGTAAACGCTACTTTTGACTTCAGCAGGGCCCTAACTGGTCAAAAAGTACAAACACCACGTAACGAACGTATGAGCGGCCTGGTTGATGGCAGTATCGGCGAATTGTTAGGTCAGCTTTTTGTGGAGAAGTACTTTACACCGGCTGCCAAACAATACATGGTTAACCTGGTAAGCAACCTGAAAGGCACCCTGGGCGACCGCATTAAACGCCTGGAATGGATGAGCCCCGAAACCAAAGACCGCGCGCTAAAAAAGCTGGCCGCATTCACCGTAAAAATAGGCTATCCCGATAAATGGGAAGCTTATGATGGGCTGGTTATCGACCGTAACGATTATGCCGCTAACCTGAAAGCCTTATCTATATGGCGTTATAACTTTAACCTGAGCCGCCTGGGCAAACCGGTTGATAAAACCCGCTGGGGTATGACACCGCCAACCGTGAACGCGTACTATAACCCAACCAATAACGAGATCGTTTTCCCGGCAGGTATTTTACAGTTCCCTTTCTTTGATTTTAAGGCTGATGACGCCATAAACTATGGCGGTATAGGCGCGGTGATAGGACACGAAATGACCCATGGTTTTGATGATCAGGGCCGTCAGTATGATGCCGATGGCACCCTGCGCGACTGGTGGACAAAAACCGATGCCGATAAATTTAAAGTACGTGCCAACCAGGTAGTTGACCAATACAATGCCTTTACTGTAGTTGATACCCTGCACGTAAACGGCAAATTAACCCTTGGCGAAAACCTGGCCGATCTGGGCGGTTTAAACATAGCTTATGAAGCTTACAAAAAAACCAAACAAGGCCAGGAAAATAAAAAGATAGACGGTTTTACTGCCGATCAGCGTTTCTTTTTATCATGGGCCCAGGTATGGCGCAGCGCGCAACGCCCCGAGTCGGCAGCGCAACGCATCCTGACCGATCCGCACTCGCCCGAGCAATTCCGTACCAACGCGCCACTGACCAATATCGACGCCTGGTACAAAGCCTTCAACGTACAAGCCGGCGACAAAATGTACAAAAAACCGGAAGACCGGATTAAGGTTTGGTAGTTCTGAGTCTTGTCTACTGAATCTTAATTTATAAGTCAAAGCCTGGTGAAAGCCGGGCTTTGTTTGTTTTACACCTCACCCAACCATCTCTCCACCCGTCATTGCGAGGTACGAAGCAATCCCCGATAGGCAGGTCCGCTCTGTAAATAGGGGATTGCCACGCTGCGCTCGCAATGACGTTATTTTTTACATACTCCCCACCCTCCCGCGGCCAAGAGCGGGTATACGACATGCATCACGAATAAACCCCTCCCTACCTTCCCGTGGGGAGGGAATCGCACTTGGCCAGCGCTTTCAGCCTGTGATCGATGTTAACCCCTATTTTGTAACTTTACAAGAGCAATTAATAACCAATACCATGGATAATACAAGAGTTTACAGAATGTCTTTTGCAAGTGTTTATCCGCACTATATCCGAAAAGCAGAGAAGAAAGGTCGCACAAAAGCAGAACTGGATGAAATTATATTCTGGCTTACGGGATATGATAAACAAGCCTTGCAACAACTCATCGACAATAAAACTGATTTTGAAACTTTCTTTGCCCGGGCACCACAAATTAACCCGAATATTTCCAAGATCACGGGGGTGATTTGCGGGTATCGTGTGGAAGAGATCGAAGACAAACTGATGCAGAAGGTTCGTTATTTAGATAAGCTGGTAGATGAATTGGCGAAGGGGAAAGCGATGGAGAAGATATTGAGGAAATAGGGATAATTATTGAATTGGTTTATTTAAACAAAATTCCTTCCCCCGTCAGCAGATAAGCTTCGGACGAAAGCGGGCAGAACAATGGTGGGCTGTGCAGTTGCAGGGACATAGCAAGTTTTTGCTGAAGCATGGGACCGCGCGAACGTAGTGGGGCAAAATAATTGCAGTCCGTGGTTCTGTCGGCTTTGCGGGGTAAAGGCCAAATGCGGCAAAGAAGCATTTCTGGTGACAAGCCTTTTGGTTATTTTGTGGCTACATACGGCGAAGCCCCTCTTGAGCACCTTAAAAAACAAACTACAACGAAAAACTAACTGGCCCTCCCGCGGCCAAGAGCGGGTATACGCTATGCAAAATGGCCCTGTATAGCATGCGATTGCTTCGTCGTTCCTCCTCGCAATGACATATTTTTATTGGTGTATTTCCCTCTAAAAACACCTGAATTACTGCATATTCCATCGTATTAATCGTATTAATATTTACAACATGCAAACATTTCGACCGTAAAACAACCCGCCGAAACCCTTATCTTTGTGCTTATAATATGATAATTCAACAGTTCTACGATAAAGGATTGGCGCATGCATCGTACGCCGTGATCCGTACAGGTAAAATGATCGTTATTGATCCGGCACGCAACCCGCAGCCCTATTATGACTTTGCCAGCCAGCACGATGCCGATATTGTGGGCGTTATTGAAACACATCCACATGCCGATTTTGTAAGCTCGCATCTGGAAATTCACCAGGCTACTAATGCCGTAATTTATTGCAGTAAGTTAACCGGTGCCACCTATCCGCACGAAACTTTTGATGATGGCGATCTGATACAGCTAAATGATATCAAACTAAAAGCCATCAATACCCCCGGTCACTCACCCGATTCTATTTGTATCTTACTGGAAGACGAAAAAGGCAAGGATACCGCCATTTTCACCGGCGACACCTTATTTGTAGGTGATGTAGGCAGGCCTGATCTTCGCGAAAATGTGGGTAACATTACCACCAAAAAAGAGGAGCTGGCCAAACAAATGTACCTGAGCACCCGCCATAAATTGATGACATTGCCTAAAAGCGTGGTGGTTTATCCGGCACACGGCCCTGGTTCGTTATGCGGCAAAAACATGAGTCCCGACCTGGAAAGCACCATTGGCCGCGAGCTGCGTGAAAACTACGCCCTGCAACTGATGGACGAAATGACTTTTGTTAAAACCCTCACCACCGATCAGCCCTTTATGCCCAAATATTTTGGCTATGATGTGGATCTGAATAAAACAGGCGCGCCATTGTTTCAGCAAAGTGTTGATACCATAGCCAGGATCAGCGCCGAATCACCGCTTGAAAAGGAAGTACTGGTGATTGACGCACGCCCCAAACAACAATTCAGAAATGGTCATCTTAAAGGCGCTATTAACCTGCAGGACGGTGAAAAATTTGAAACCTGGCTAGGTTCGATATTAAGTCCCGATGAAGCATTTTACCTGATCGCCGACAGTGAGGAGAGTTTGAACATCCTCATTAAAAAAGCAGCGAAAATAGGTTACGAAAAAAACATTAAAGCGGCACTGCTATCGCCGGCCAACGCTACCGAAATATCAGTAACACTTGACCTGGATGATTTCAGGATCAACCCAAACAACTATCATATTGTTGACGTGCGCAACCGCGGCGAGGTAAATGATGGTAAGGTATTTAAAGACTCCATTACCATACCCTTGCCCGAACTGCGCGAACGTATAAACGAAATACCAACAGATAAAGCTATTGTAATACATTGTGCAGCAGGTTACCGCTCGGCGGCAGCAGCCAGTATTGTAGCCGCCAAAATACAACAGGTACCGGTTTATGACCTGGGCGAAGTGATTGTGGAGTTTGCAGAGAATGTTCATAGTTAATGGTTCATAGATCATAGCTAACACGCTTCCATGATTTTTGACACTCAAAACTATGAACCATGATCTATCAACTATGAACCATAAACTAAAAATAGTAACCACAGCCGATGGTTCTAAAACCATTTATAATGCTGAAGTGGGCGAGCATTACCACTCGCGGCATGGCGCGTTACAGGAGAGTTTACACGTATTTGTAAATGCCGGTCTGGATTATTTTTTAGCTAAAAGCGAGGCCCGAGAGGCCAGCATACTGGAAGTTGGTTTTGGCACAGGGCTTAACTTTTTATTGAGTTCTGCTTACTGTACCGATCATCAAATAAAGCTTCAATATACCGGGATCGAAGCCTATCCGCTCAGCACAGATATGATGGCTCAAACCGGTTATGAGCAATACACCCCTGCCGCTTTATGGACCAGCTATCTGCAACATTACCCGGATGCATTAAAAAATGAGGTAAGTATAGATGCTGATACCCAATTGCAAATAGCACACTGCAAGCTGATGGAGCTTAATACGGATCAGCAATTCGACATTGTATACTTTGACGCTTTTGCCGCCGTTCACCAACCCGAAATGTGGGAATTACCAGCGATAAGCTTTGTAACCGGTTTTTTAAAACCCGGTGGTGTGTTTGTTACCTACGCCATAACCGGCAACCTGAAACGAATGCTTAAAAGCTTAGGCTTTACCATACAAAAAATACCCGGCGCAGCCGGCAAACGCGAAATGCTACGTGGGGTGAATAACCCCCTCTAAATCTCCCCCAAAAGGGGAGACTTTAAATAGCATTTTAAAGCCCTCTCCTTTGGAGAGGGTTGGGTGAGGTCTCTACCTCGCAATGACGTTTTCGGTTGACCCTTTCCTATCTTGATTCCTGATTCTTATCTCTTGCATCCCAAAACCCTTATCTTTGCAGCATAAAAATAAAAACATATGCCGCTACAAGCACCAGCTACCGCCAATACCCCTGCCACCGGATTTGAACGCCTGCTCCATATTATGGATGATCTGAGAGCCAACTGTCCCTGGGATAAAAAACAAACGTTGGAAAGCCTGCGGCACCTCACCATCGAAGAAACCTATGAGCTGAGCGACGCCATTTTAAGCGCCGATATGCCCGAAATAAAAAAAGAACTGGGCGATATTATGCTTCACCTGGTGTTCTACGCCAAAATAGCTTCTGAAACCAACGATTTTACCATTACCGATGTGCTCAACAGCGTGTGCGAAAAGCTGATTAACCGGCACCCACATATTTATGGCGATGTAGAAGTACAAAACGAAGAGGATGTTAAACGCAACTGGGAGCAGATCAAACTAAAAGAAGGCAACAAATCTGTACTGGGCGGTGTACCCGCCTCCTTACCGGCATTGGTAAAAGCATCACGCATACAGGAAAAAGCACGCGGTGTAGGTTTTGACTGGGAAGAGAAAAGCCAGGTATGGGCCAAGGTGGAAGAAGAAATGCAGGAGTTCAGGAACGAATTTAATGCCGAAGATGAAAGCACCATCGACCATGAAAAAGCCGAAGGAGAATTTGGCGACCTGTTATTCTCGCTTATTAACTATGCCCGTTTTATCAATATTAACCCCGAGAACGCGTTGGAAAAAACAAATAAAAAGTTCATCAAACGTTTTCAGTACCTGGAACTTAAAGCCAAAGAAAACGGAAAACAACTACAGGATATGAGCCTGGCCGAGATGGATATATTTTGGGACGAGGCAAAAAAATTATAAAAATTCCGGGGCGTGTTGTAGCGTTTAAATAAATACTCACGTAATGTTTAAAAAGATGAAGATTATGAAGCGAAATTTATTTTTAGTATTACCATTATTAGCACTAGTTGTATTAGGCCAAGCTTGCTCAACTAAAAATGACCCAATTCCTGCGCCTACACCGCCACTTGGTACTTTTAGTGGCACCGGTAAACTCCTGGTAAAAAAATCAGGAAGTTCTGGCTATGATACCGTAAAAAAAGCATCCCCCTTATTGATTACATTGGCTACACCAAGCAATTTCAAAGTAACCGGAGATACGCTTACAGTACATGCGGGCAGCAAAGGTTCATTTCAACTTGCATACGCATCCAATGGCACATTTATTAACTTTATTGACAGTACTTATAAAGCCGGGCCGCAAACTAAAATACATTTGAATGGTGTATATCAATACCTTTATGATAATGCCTCTGGCAGCCTGATCATACAGCGTGCCAATAGCGTACAGGATTCCATTCTACGGTACGATTTAAAAAAGACTTCAAATTAATTATTGTTTTAATTTCCAAGGCTGTCGCTTTTATAGTGGCAGCTTTTTATCATTAACCATCTACCTATAAAATTAAAAGATCGGCAGTAATACAACACTGCTGATCTTTTATTTATAAGCGGTTAAAGCAAAAAAATGATCATTTAAAAAATTGTTATTTTTATTTGTATCAATATGATCCTTAGGTACGTAAAGGATTATAAATCAACAGTAATTTTATACGCGGAATTAAATACACTTAATGCATTCACCCCCTCGCATTACTGAAGAAGAGATCATCAGCCAATGCAAAACAGGCAGCTTAAAATACCAGGAAATGCTGTATAAGCTATTCTATGGCTACGCCATGGGTATAAGTTTGCGCTATAGTTTAAACAGGGACGATGCATTAGAGGCTGTAAATGATGCTTTTATAAAGGTTTTCAATGCCATACATAGTTATAACATGGATAAACCTTTTAAAGCCTGGTTACGCACCATTGTGGTTAATACCGCGATTGACCGCCGGCGCAAGGATCTTAAATTTCAGCTTAATGTTGATTTGGATAATGCTGCTCCCTTAAGCAGCAATATGGGCACAGTTGATAATTTAAATGTGCAGGATATTTTAAAACTGATGAATGAGCTGCCTGCAATTCAGCTTACCATCTTCAATTTATACGAGATAGACGGATATAATCACGACGAAATTGCAAACATGCTCGCTATTCCGGTAAGTTCATCAAGAGTTTACCTGAGTCGGGCAAAAGAAAGATTAAGAAAAATGTTAAGGAAAGAGACACAAAACCATGGATGAGCAGTTGGATAACGACTTAAGCAACCGCATCAGGGAGGTGTTTGATAATTTTGACGACACCTCATTTCCTTCTGCTGATGAAGGTTGGTTACTGCTCAGGAAAAATTTTCCTGAAACGGAAAAGAAACGTCCGGTTGCCTGGCTGTGGTGGGCAAGCACGGCTGCGGCTTTATTGTTATTTTTAAGTATCGGCCTTTGGATAACCGGTAAAAAAGAACAGACAAATACGCTGGCTTTAAAACCTGCAAAAAAACATACAGAACAATCCATAACTGCCGATAGCGCTACAATACTGGCCGCCACACCAAACCCGGTCATTAAAAATAATGCTCCTGATACCGGTGCAGCCCCTTTGGCCGGTACAAAAAAACCTACTATCCAGGCAGCACCTTATAAGCCCGCCGCTGTTCCTGCTGTGCCAGGTGCAACAACAGCCCAGGCTCCTGTTTATGCCAAAACTAACGGAAGTCCGGCTACCCAGGTTCTTGCTAATACACAGGTTGCTCCTGCTATCAAAGCCAAACCGGCTACAGACAGCACAAAAAATATTATCGCCAAAGCAAACGCGCAACAATATGTGGCCGCTGCAAAAAGTTCCAATACTACTGTTACCGAACCTGCTAAAAAAACCAAACCGGTTGATAGCACCAAAGCTGTTATGGCTAAAATCAATACGCAGCAGCCTCCTGTTACAGCACCGGCTGCTACCACAGGCGGTTCAATTATGTTGCCAAAACAACCGGCAAAAGCCCCTAAAAACTCTATGGATGCATTGTTTGCCAGCGAACAGGCCCAGCAACCACAAAAAAACAGACAGGAATCTGTGGAGGATAAAAAAGTACGGTTTGGTGTATATGCAGCAACCTTCTTTAACTATGCCAAAGGCAGCAGCAACCAGGTAAATGCCGGCGCGGGTGTTACATCTGATATTAAGCTAAGTAAAAACTTAAAATTATCAACCGGCTTAATGCTGGCCCAAAATACACTGAGTTATAATGGAGGCCCGCCACCAAGCTCCAATTTGGATGCCCTGGCGAAGGCCCCACAGGCTTTAGTTCCTTTTGATAAGCAGAGTTTATTTGCCGCGAATTCGTCTTTCCCAGTACTTAAAAATTACAATGCCAACTTAATTGGTCTGGATATTCCGATAAATATCAAATATGAGTTTAACCCCCAAAAAACCGATGCCTATGTTTCGGCTGGTTTAAGCTCGGGTACATTTATCAACGAAGCCTATACATCCGTTTACGGTTATTCATCGGCAGGGTCTTCTACACAAACAACCGATGATGTGACCCACAAAAGTTTTAACAGCTTCTATTTTGCTAAAACGCTTAACGTTTCCTTTGGTATTGGCTACCCGGTAGGTAAGGGCAATCGTTTAATTGTTGAACCATTTTTAAAATACCCACTTGATGGTCTTGGCTCACAACAGATCCAGTTCGGTTCGGCAGGTTTAAATCTGAAACTCAATTTTACGACCAGAAAAAAATAGACATTCCCGCCTTTTATTTCCGGCATAAGCAGCTATCTTTAAGCATAATCAATCTATTATGTTTAATTACAATAGCGACTTAGAAGCGATTTTATTATCAAGAGTAAATGCAAAGCTTTTAGTCGGTTATCTTGGCGGAGCCTTTAGCCCCCAAAAGGATAAGCTTTATGCAGCCACATTGGTTGATATAAGCACCATTGATTATGACGATTTCGCTTATTTACATGAACAAGTAAATGGGCACTCCATTACAAACTTTGATCCTGAATTAACCAAGAAATACATTTCAAATAATTCATGGCAATATAAATCGACAGAGGAATGTATAGAAGAAGGCATTTACCAGTATTTTTCCATAATATTTACAGGCATTTATTTTGAACAGCAGTGGTTCATTATAAAAGAATTGTGCTTTTATGGTGATTTAAAACCCGAACGAGATATTAAAGAAAATATTATAAAAATAACTGACTATGAGAATTTTTGGGAACAATCAATTTTCAGACCCCAGGAACCGCTCACGATTAACCGCGATGGTGAAACAATTACCATACGCCGTGTTGAGATGGAAGAGTTTAAAGATAACCCAAGTCTGGTTGCTCTTTTAAAACAAGGAAAAAAAGAAAAGATAAACCGCCTTTATAATAATTACATAGAAGCCGAGTTTATTGTCCCATTTTTTGAACGTTTAAGGATTAACTATTCGCAACAATATCAAGAATTTGAGGCTCTACGTGTTGGATATACAACGATATTTCCAGAACATAAAAGCTACACCTTGTTTTGCAGTCTGGTTAAGGATGCAGATAAAAATTATGCTCTTTATTACTTTCTTTTTGATACCCGGACACGAAAGTTTTATAGATGGACCTACTTTACTCCTATCGGTTTCGATTTTAGTTTCTTTTACGGACAGCTTATCATCGACGATCTTAAACAAATATCCCAATGGAATGATATCGATTTTCTTGACTCATCATGCACTATGGACGACGAAGCTTTTTGGGATAATTACGTATTTGCCCGTAACGGTAATCATTACACTTTTTTAGAGGAGCTTTAGCCTCTATTTAAACCGGATAGCTTTTACCGGTGATATTTTGCTAACCAACATAGAAGGGATGATGAGCACCAGCAGGCAAATAACCAGCGTGCCTAAATTCAGTAATAAGATATCTGTAAAATTAAATTCTACAGGGACAAAGGTCATGTAATAAGATGCCTGGTCGAGCTTAAAGAAGTGGGTTTGCTGTTGAAAAAAACCTAAGCCCAGGCCTAAAGCGTTACCCAACAGTAATCCTAAGCCAATAAGATAGGTCGCGTTAAATAAAAACACTTTTTGGATGTTCCAGTTAGTGGCGCCCATGGCCTTAAACATACCGATCATCGAAGTACGCTCCAGGATCATGATGAGCAATGCCGATATCATATTGATCACGGCTACCATCACCATCAGCACCAGCATCACTACAGAATTTACATCCAGCAGGTTAAGCCATTCAAATATGGCAGGGTAGTCCTCACCTACAGTATAAGAGCGTAGTTTTACCGGCAGTATCTCGTCGAGCTTGTTGGCGGCATAGTCTACCCGGTCAAAATCCGACACGTGTAATTCATACTCTCCAATTTCGCCGGGTTTCCAGTTATTAAGCCGGTTGATCAATGATAAGGAACCGATCACAAAGGTTTTATCCACCTCTTCCACCCCGATACTAAATATCCCTTTAATTTTAAATTGCCGTTTACGCAGTGGTTCCTGAACAAAATACATCAACAGCTTATCTCCTACTTTTAATTTCAGACGATCGGCTGTAGTTTGCGATAGCATGATCTCCTTTTGCGCTTCTACCGAATCGGTAAAGTTGATCACATCGCCAGCTACCATGGTCTTTTTAAAATAGCTCCAGTCGTAGTTTTTATCAACACCTTTCAGTACCACACCTTCTATTTCATTATTCGCTTTAATGATACCCGGCTTGGTAGCAAAAGGCATTACCCTGGTGATCAGTGGACTTTTCATCGCCCGGTCTTCAAATTTAGGATCAGCTATGAAAGGAGAGCTTTCGTAGGAACTGTTCAGGTCGAATTTCACCACCCGAATATCACCGGCAAAGCCACGGATCTTTTCACGGATCTCGCGCTTGAAGCCTTTCACAATGGCCAGCGAAAGTATCATCACCCCTAAACCCAGCATAATACCTATGATAGCAATGCGCACAATCAGTTTTGAAAAGGTGCGTTTTGACTTAAATGTTATCCGGGCTGATATAAAAGAGGCGAAACTCAATGCAGAATGATTTTTTGTACCTTCGCAAATATGCGGTTTTGCTACTAAACCTGCTACTTTAAAAATTGTTTAAACATAATATTTTATGCTAAGAACACGTATTTTTTTGCAATGTGCTTTTATTACGGTTTTATGGGCAAGTACGGCGTGCGGTAGCCCGGCTGTTTGCACCAATTGCGACTCATCAAAAATCAATTCGGGCGAAAAAATAATCCCCGGAATAATCACCGGTGCTGATCAAATTCCGTTGTATATTAACTATCTTAAGGGAAAAAATATTGGGATGGTGGTAAATCAAACTTCTGTTATTGGCAAAAATTTAAAGTCGAGCGTGGATAGTTTGCTGCATGCCGGTATTACTATAAAAAAGGTATTCGGACCCGAACATGGTTTTAGAGGGAATGCCAGTAACGGCGCCAGCGTAAGCGATGATGTAGACGCCAAAACGGGCTTGCCGGTGATATCTCTGTATGGCAATAAACACTATAAACCCACCTCCGAGGATCTTAAGGGGCTCGACCTCATGATATTTGATGTGCAGGATGTGGGCGTTCGTTTTTACACTTATATATCAACCCTGCATTATGTGATGGAAGCTTGTGCCGAAAACAATATTGAGCTCCTGATACTGGATAGGCCCAATCCAAACGGCTACCTGATTGACGGCCCCATATTAGATACCGCCAATGTGCCCCGTGCCTTTGTAGCCATGCACCCTATCCCTATTAGCCATGGTATGACCATTGGTGAATACGCCCAAATGATTAACGGCGAGGGCTGGTTAAAAGATGGCCTGAAGTGCAAACTAAAGATCATCAAGGTGGCCAACTACAAACATTCTTTACCATACAAGTTACCGGTAAACCCATCGCCCAATTTAAATACCGATCAGTCCATTATCTTATACCCAAGCGTGTGCTTATTTGAGGGTACAACCCTAAGCCTGGGGCGCGGTACGTTTTTCCCTTTCCTGGAGGTAGGCCACCCCTTGTTAAAAGGAAAATATACATTTTCGTTCACTCCCTTAAGTATTAAAGGCATGAGCGAGGATCCGCCGCAGAAAGACAAAGAATGCTTCGGCGTGGATCTGAAAGGACAGAGTACAGATATGATCAGGAAAAAAGGCCGTCTTGACCTGTCCTTATTGATGGAGCTATACAAAGCCTTTCCGGATAAGGCACACTTCTTTAACGCCTACTTTACCAAACTTGCCGGCACCCCCGAATTAAGGAAACAGATTGAAGCGGGCAAAACTGAGGCAGAGATCCGCAAAAGCTGGGAGCACGGCTTAAATAAGTTTAAGACCGTAAGGCGCAAATATTTATTATACGAGTAAGATAGTATCAAGTAGCTGGGATTAGTATCAAGTAGCTAGTATCAAGTATCATGACTTTTAAAAGAACGTTTCATAAAAACAAAATCTTGATACTTGATACTAGCTACTTGATAATCAAAATGATACTAGCTACCTGATACCAATAACGATACAAAAAGGAATAGCATGAGAATTGTATTTATGGGTACCCCCGAGTTTGCTGTTGCATCATTAGATGCACTGATTAAAGCAGGTAGCGACATTGTAGGCGTGGTTACCGCTCCTGATAAACCGGCTGGTCGCGGGCAAAAGGTAAGCGAATCGGCGGTGAAACAATATGCGGTAGCCAACGGACTGAAAGTGCTGCAGCCCGAAAAGCTAAAAAATCCGGAGTTTCTGGCCGAACTGAAATCGTTGCACGCAGATCTGCAGGTAGTTGTAGCATTTCGTATGCTGCCCGAAGTAGTTTGGGCCATGCCGCCAAAGGGTACCATCAATTTACATGCTTCGCTTTTACCACAATACCGTGGCGCGGCCCCTATTAACTGGGTGCTGATCAACGGCGAAAAAGAAAGTGGTGCTACTACCTTTTTCCTGAAACATGAAATTGATACTGGCGACGTGCTGTTTACCGAAAAGGTAACCTTAAACGGTCATGAAACGGCTGGTACATTGCACGACTGGCTCATGAACAAAGGTGCCGGCTTGTTGGTTAAAACTGTAAAAGCTGTTGAAAGCGGTCGTTACCACGAGCACCCGCAAACAGCTCTGCTCACCGGCGAAGAGCTAAAACACGCACCTAAAATTTTCAAAGAAGATTGCCTGATTGACTGGACACAACCTGCACAAAATATCTACAACAAAATACGCGGACTTAGCCCTATCCCTACTGCTTATACCGAACTTAACGGTAAAGTTTTAAAGATATATGGTTCTGAACTGCAAACGGAAGTACCCGCCATACAACCCGGAGACTTCCTCACCGATAACAAAACCTACCTGAAATTTGCCGCCAAAGATGGTTTTATCAGTTTGACCGACATTCAGCTGGAGGGTAAAAAACGCATGGGTATTGAAGATTTTTTGAGAGGAATGAGGTTGTGATATGAAATGAACAAATTGCAAATCTTTAATAATATGCTTAAATTTATAGTATGAAACTTGCAGAGTTAAAATCAGAATTTCACAATCTTATAGATCAAATAGATGATCCTGAAATGCTGTCGCAATTTTATGATGTGATAACTCAATCTTTACAGCCTAAAAATTCTGTATGGCAAGCTTTAACTCCACAACAACAACAGGATATTTTAACCGCTTATGAAGAAAGTGAAAACGAATCTGATCTGATTTCTTTATCTGCGTTAAAATCCAAATACAAGGAATGTAACCACCTTTGTCATCTTGAGTTATAAAATCCCGTACCTTTAAGGGTGCAATGACGTGTTAAATTAAGGTACCAATTCAATTTTATAAAATATGTCATTGCGAGCGATAGCGTGGCAATCTCTTCACATTCTCATCGGTAAGAATAGCTACGAGATTGCTTCGTCGTTCCTTCTCGCAATGACATGATGGAGACACGTCATGGATAGGAACAAAGGATCTGTTTGTAAACTGTTCTTATTGTAGAATAGATACTTCGCTGCGCTCAGTATGACAAACAATTTTATTACCCCCCATCAACCCAAAGTCAAAATAAAATAAACACTTCATTAATAATCACCACGTTTGCTATTTTTGCGGCCACAAATTTTATTATCCATGGCCAATTACAGCGACAAAATTACCCAGCTTAAATCCGAGATCCAGCCTTTGCGTGAGCAATTGATACAGCACGAGCTTTATAAAAACATCAACTCTGTAGAGGAGCTTACCGTTTTTATGGATCACCACGTATTTGCGGTGTGGGATTTTATGTCGCTGTTAAAATCGTTGCAACAAAAACTAACCTGTACGATTACGCCATGGATGCCTACCGGTAACTCCAACACCCGTTACCTGATCAACGAAATTGTTACCGGCGAGGAAAGTGATGTAGACGAAGCTGGTAACCGTACCAGTCATTTTGAGCTGTACCTGCGTGCCATGCAGCAGGCCGGCAGCCAGGCTGTTGCCATCAACAACCTGTTCAATGAACTTAACTTTGGCAAACATATAGACGAAGCCCTCATCATTGCCGATATCCCGGTAGCGGCACGCAACTTTGTACAACACACTTTTGAAGTGATCGACAGTCCTAAAAATCATGTGCAGGCAGCTGTGTTTACTTTTGGCCGCGAGGATCTGATCCCCGATATGTTTGTAAGCATCGTAAAAGAATTGAGCCAGCAATTGCCCGGCAAGGTTGATATTTTGCTATACTACCTGGAACGCCATATTGAAGTTGACGGTGATCACCACTCGCAATTAGCCTATCAGATGACCGCCGAATTATGCGGCAACGACGATACCAAATGGCAGGAAGCAACAGAATTCGTAAAAGAAGCCCTGCAAACCCGTATAGCCCTTTGGGATGGTATTTTGGCAGCAATAAAAGCACCGGTATCTTCCGAGTTATAAGTTTCCTCCACGTCATTGCGTAGCAATCCCCAACTATACAGAGCGGCTCTGCACATCGGGGATTGCCACGCTACGCTCACAATGACGCGCTGTTTTTAACGTTGGCTATGCCCTACAGCTTATTCAACTCATCCATCAGCACCTTGCTGATGCGGTTAAAATAGCGCCGTACGCCAAAGCCCATTACGGTTTGGATGCCGCGGGTTGCATTGGTTAAAAACACCTCATCGGCCTCGTACAAAATATCCGGGTTTATCTGTGCTTCGGTAACCTCAATGTTATTTTCCTGGGCCAGTTTGATCACTACCTGACGCATCACCCCTTCCACACAGCCTTCGCTTAAAGCCGGGGTATATAAATGATTCTGATAATAGACGAATATATTGGAGCTGCTGGCTTCGCACAGAAAACCGTTTTGGTTGAGCAAAAAAACATCGTCCAGCTTGTTCTGGGTTTTATAGATACCCGCCATCACATAAATAAGCGAATTACAGGTTTTGATGTTGGACAGATAGTTTGACGGTTTAGGCAGCTCGGTAAACACATCCATGATCAGACCTTTTTCATTCAAAAAATAACGTGGCTCTTCGGATGCGGTAAGCTCCAGGCAATAACCCATTTTATTTTGCGAAGGAGTATATAAACCTTCGGCATCACGGTAAACAGTCAAACGCAGGCGGCCATGTTTTACCTTACTCCGTTTAGCCAGCTCTTCAGAAATATCCTTCAAAAACCAGGCGTCCATTTGTGAGTAGCCGTCAATTTTAAGCGCCTTCATCCCCCGTTGCAGTCGGTCGGCATGCTGGTCGGCAAATTTGAGCTGCCCCTTCATTAAGCGCATACTTTCAAACAAACCATCGCCATACTTAAAAGCACGGTTGGCTATAGTAAGCAGCTGGCTGTTTGCCGGAATTATATCTCCATTAAAATTGATTAAAACGGGTATCATTGTAAGATAGATATGAGATGTGAGATATTAGATTTGAGATTTTGATACATCTTTTATTTTTCAATTCGCGTACATGGGTTTATTGTCTAACGTCTCATACCATTGTAAGGAAGATATGAGATGTGAGACATGAGATATGAGATCTCTGTTGAAATTTACATTGTGATTGTTTCATTTTGTTTTTTCTCATATCTCACATCTAATTTCTCATATCTTTATCCGTGTATTTACGCCATTTTTGGAGCACAGCTTCAAAATCGGGCGGCAGGGGCGATTCAAAAGCGATCTGCTTTTTTAATGTCGGATGTAAAAAGCCCAGTGTTTGCGCATGCAGGGCCTGCCTCGGCATCAGTTCAAAGCAATTTTCAACAAACTGTTTGTATTTGCTGAATACCGTACCTTTCAAGATCTTATCACCACCATAAGTAGCATCGCTGAATAAAGGGTGACCAATATGTTTCATATGTGCCCTGATCTGGTGGGTACGCCCGGTTTCCAGCTGACATTCGATCAGCGTAACATAGCCCATGCGTTCCAACACCTTATAATGGGTTACCGACCACTTTCCTTTTTCAGGATCATCATATATCGACATCACCCGCCTATCGTTCACACTGCGGCCAATATAGCCTGTTACCGTGCCGTCCTGCTCCAGATCGCCCCAGGCTAGTGCGATATATTTACGGGTAATGGTATGATCAAAAAACTGTTTGGCCAGCCAGTTCATGGAGCGTTCGTTCTTGCTAATAAGCAACAAACCCGAAGTATCCTTATCAATACGGTGAACTAAACCTGGCCTGCCATCGTTACCCGGCAATGTTGGCAGCTGCTGAAAATGGTAAACCAACGCATTAACCAATGTACCGGTATAATTATTATAACCCGGGTGCACCACCATACCAGCGGCTTTATCAACCACCAGCACATCGTCATCTTCATAAACAATATTGATGGGGATATTTTCTGGGTAAACCTCGGTATCACGCGGCGGATGTGGTAATACTACCGAGATCACATCAAGCGGTTTTACCCGGTAGCTCGATTTGATGGGCTTATCATTCACCAGCACATTTTCCAGCTCAATAGCGTTCTGGATGCGGTTGCGCGAGGCATTCTCTACCCGGTGCATCAAAAATTTATCAATACGCAACAGGGATTGCCCTTTGTCAACCACAATGCGTAAGTGCTCAAATAAGTCCTGTTCTTCCTGCTCTATAAGCTCGGTATCGTCTGCCATTTGAGGGCAAAAGTAATCGTTTTTTGTCGTAGTAGTAGCGGGTATCAAGTAGCTAGTATCAAGTATCAAGATTATTAGCGACTTTAATGTATGTCGCCTTACAACCAAAATCCTGATATTTGGTAATCGGTATCGAGTACTTTGACATGAAATCTTGATACTTGATACTAACTACTTGATACTATAATGGATATCGATCTCGAAATTTTTAGCCCGGTTCAGCCTATCAGCAACCCGCTGTTTGATGCGCACGGTGTAAAGGTTTTTTTAAAACGCGACGACCTGATCCACCCCATGATATCGGGCAATAAGTGGCGTAAATTAAAATACCTGCTTAAAACCGCTCAAAGCCAGGGCAAAAACCACCTGGTAACCTTTGGCGGCGCTTACTCCAATCACTTACTGGCTACCGCTGCGGCCGCTGCACGTTTCGGATTTAAAGCTACCGGTATAGTACGCGGCGAAGAAGTAAATAACGATACCCTGTTTTTATGCAAACTGCATGGCATGCAATTAATATTTACCGACAGGGATAGCTATCGCGATAAAGCAGCCTTGTTTAATCAATATTTTGGAGATGATAACGACGCCTTTTTTATTGACGAAGGCGGCGCATCGCCGGAAGGCGCATTAGGCTGTAGTGAACTGCTTGATGAGCTTACCGAAACTTACGATCATATTTTTTGCGCCTGCGGTACAGGTACAACGGCTGCAGGTATTATCAATGGCTTAAGCAAACATCAGCTTAAAACCCGGTTTAACGCGGTTCCTGTTTTTAAAAACGGCAGTTTTATCCGGGATGAGATCAACCGCTTCCTGACCACACCTGCAGACTACCATCTGCATACAGATTATCACTTTGGTGGCTATGGCAAAGCCGATGCTGAATTGGTCAGGTTTATAAAAGAATTTGTAGCCGCTAGCGGTGTCGTGATCGAACCGGTGTATACCGGCAAAATGATGTACGCGCTTTATGACCTCATTGGCAAAGGGCATTTTGAACCCGGCAGCAGGATCCTGGCTATCCATAGCGGGGGCATCTGGGGTTTGCTGGGCATGAAAGATAAATTTTGATCACAAAAAAATGCCTGGCTCCGAAACCAGGCATTCAATTTAGAATTAATATACGAAATGGTTTAGTTGCCTACTGTAAAGGCTTCCCATCCCGAGGCTGTAGCACGGTTACAGGTCATGGCCTGGGTTCCGTTTTCGCTGCTGATAAATTTGCCGTTATTTCCACGCAGGGTTACTTTGCCATCGGCTGCAACTATCCAGTCGAATTTTTCCCAGTCGCTCGCCGTTGCGCGGTTACAAGTAATAGCCTGGGTACCGTTTTCTGAGGATACGAATTTGGCTTTGCTGCGCAGGGAGATTTTGCCGCCGCCTGCATCTATCACTGTAAAGTGTTCGGTGTCACCAGCTGTAGTACGGGTACAAGTCATGGCCGTAGTACCGTTCTCGCCGCTCACATAAGCATTATTAAATCCTTTCAATGATATAACCGAACCTATTGGTGGGTTTCCGGTTGGAGGAGTTGTACCGCCGGAAAGCTGATCATAAATAGCCGATAGCAATGAATTAGCTCCGGTAGCATCCTGAGATAGCTCCCACATCATAATACCACCACCCTGGCTAAGGGCCAGTGAAGTTTTGCTTTTAATAGTAGGGATCCCGTTATAGCCTATGCCGTTCCAGGTATCTGAGTTAGGGCTGCCACCGCCTGCCAGGATATCGGCATAAGAGGTATAAGGTTCCCTACCGTAAAAAGGCACACCCAGTATAGCTTTCGCTTTTGGCAGGCCCCGGCCAATCCAATAATTCAACGATGTTTGAGCTAATGAATATGGAGAGTGGTTAGGTCCGTCGCCATCGTAAGCCATCAGGTTCAGGAAATCAACATAACCAAAAACATTGGCGTTGATGGATGAACCGTCGCTTGAAATTACGGCCGCGGTTAACAATTTACCCTGTGCATGTAAAGCATTGCTAAGGGCCAGCATCAGGGCCGAATAATTATTTGCCGAAGCGCCGTCGTTAGGGTATTCCCAGTCAATATCTGCTCCATCCAGGTTATACTGGTTAACCATGTTGAGTACGTTGTTAACAAAGGTGGTACGGGTACCTGAATTGGCAGCAAGGGATTCAAAGCCGCTGTCGTCGCCGTTATTCCATCCACCTATCGAGATCGATACTTTAACGCCATTGGCGTGAGCGGTGCTTACCAGGCTTTGTAGTTTTGAAACATTGTCAATGGCACCTAATCCGCCAGATCCATTAGGTATTACAAACGCGTAATTGATGTGGGTAAGTTTGGAGTACTGCACCTGGTTAACAGCGCCTGCCCAGCTGGGCAAATAACCTACAACTTTAAAGCCCGCAGGGATGGCCGATGTACCCAATGGCCTGTTGGGCGCATCGGGCGAAGGTGTTGGAGCAGAAGGTGATAAGTTATTGTCTTTTCGACAAGAAGAAAGTGCCAGAAGCACCGCCGCCACACAAAGCAGCAGGAACGAGTTAAACTTTGTTTTCATAAATGAATAGATTAGTGGTTAGTTAGATATAGTTAATTAATACCGGCGGTGAGTCGCCGGTATTAATTATTGGTCATTTGATTAATTCCCTACGGTAAAGGCTTCCCATCCTGAGGCAGTAGTACGGGTACAGGTCATGGCCTGGGTACCGTTTTCGCTGCTGATGAATTTGCCATTATTGCCACGCAGGGTTACTTTGCCATCGGCTGCCACTATCCAGTCGAATTTTTCCCAATCGCTGGCTGTGGTACGGTTACAGGTGATGGCTTGAGTGCCGTTCTCTGAGGATACATATTTACCCATACTGCGCAAGGAGATTTTACCTCCACCTGCGTCAATCACGGTAAAATGCTCCCAGTCGCCAGCTGCGGTGCGGGTGCAGGTCATGGCTTGCGCACCATTCTCACCGCTTACAAACGCGTTGTTAAAGCCCTTGAGGGATATTACGGTACCTATCGGCGGGTTGCTGCCTGTTGGAGGTGTTGTACCGCCATGTGCAACGATCACATTGTGAATAGTTGATAACAAAGAGTTTACCCCTGTTGCATCGCCGGCCAGTTCCCATATCATCATACCGGCAATTCCACGGTCAAAAGACAAATTGGTTTTGTTGGTAATAGTAGGGATACCGTTATAGCCATAGTTTTGAAAAGTATCTGAATTTGGACTGCCGCCAAGGGCCAATACATCATTATAGTTTTTGGTGATGTAATCGCCCCTGTTGTCGCGTGCATAGAAAGGCACACCCAAAACGGTTTTTTCAAGCGCTAAACCGCGACCACTCCAATAGTTCAGACAATCCACTGCTGATTGATAGGTGGAGTGCTGAAAGTTATTATCATCATAATCCATAATATTTAACCAGTCAACAGAAGTCATAGTAGTGCTGGTTACATAAGTAGCCCCGGTTGAAATAACAGCTGCACTGCATAATTTCCCGATACCGTGCATGGCATTAGCCAGCGACTGCATCATCAAAGCAAAGTTATTGGCTTCGGTGCCAGCCGATGGGAATTCCCAGTCGATATCTACACCATCCAAATTATTCTGATTTACATAGTTAACCATCGTATTAACAAACGCGGTACGCAAACTGGCGCTTGCCACTATGGTATGAAAAGCATCACCGCCGCCACCGCCGCCAACAGCAATAAGCGCCTTTACATTGTTATTATGCGCCAGTGTGGTCATGCTGGCCAATTTGCCGGGGTTATCAATGGAAGTTAAGCCCCCGCTGGTTGTAGGCGAAATGAAGGCATAAATAATATGTGTCAATTTACTATACTGAATGGCATTTACATCGCCCTCCCAACTGGGTAAATAGGCTACTACTTTAAATGTGGTAGCAGTTACCGCGTTAGTGCCTTGTTTGCCTAGCGAGGCATCGTTGTTGTTTACAGGCGCAAAATCGGCCCGGTTATCCTTTTTACACGATGATAAGGCAAATAATACCGAGAAGACTCCGAGGAGCAGGAAAGAGTTAAAATTTAATTTCATAAGTTAAGAGTTAAGTGGTTAATATGTATTTATGATTGGTTTGTTAAGTTTTTTCAACAAAAAGGCACCTGCCCAACAGGTGTTTATAGGCTTATAAATATCAAATGATGATATCAATAGTTATAGTAATAAGTAATTCAGGGTATGTTTTACGAAAGTAAATCTAATGTAATATTTTATTATAAATAGCTTAAAAACAGCACAATACGCTTAAACAACAAGCATTGTAGTGCTTTTGTAGGGTATCATTATGATAAGCATATTATAAATATTAATGAAAAATATTTTTCCTGATACGCTTCGCTCACAGTTTACTTTTTAGTTAAACGTGAGGCATCAGGAACAGGAAATCAATATTGGTTGAGGGGAGTAATAGCCTATCAAAAAATAGTCGCCCAAACAGGCTGTCATGCTGGAGCTCCGTCGAAGCATGGAGGGCAGGCCTCTACGCTCGACCCTTCGACGGAGCTCAGGGTGACACTCTCTTTGTTAAAGGTTGTCACGCTGAACGTTTGAAGCATCTGTTGTGCGATATGTATGTGGAAGAAGATCCTTAGTTATAACTCAGGATGACATGCCCCCTCATGTCATTGCGAGGAGGAACGACGAAGCAATCTCCTCGCGTTCAATATACAAGCGAGGAGATTGCCACGCTGCGCTCGCAATGACATATTGTCGAATCAATAAACATTGCTTTCAGGCCTGGCTTGCTTTAATGAGGTCAGCAGAAAACAAAAAAAACCGCCCTCTTTGCAGAGAACGGCTTACGTAAGATCAGTAATAGTTATTTAGTATTATCACCAGGGAATTTAACTCCCCTGTAGCTGGAAACATTGGCCAGCGGTATCGACGCGTTATATTGCTTATTAATAGCTTTAATAAATTCATTGGCCACAACGGCATAACCACGTGGAGTGAGGTGTATCCCATCCAATGAAAATATACCGCCACTGATAAAGGCAGAGCTCAGATTCACGCCGTCAACTACCAGACCATGGGCTTTTACATCGTTCAAAAAGGCATAGGCATCAAAAATGGCCAGGCCTTTTGATGAGGCCACAGACTTAATAGTTGCATTGTAGGCATTCACATAATCCTGGGTCATTGCTACTTCGCCCTGGTCAAGCACATATTTATCCTCAATAGGGGTAAGTGGCGTTAAACCATAAGGCAGGTTCCCGGCCGCGGCAACTGGCTGCCCCATCATACTGGTTGGAAAGCTAAGAATGATAAGATCTGCCGCCGTAGCTATCCTTGCCGAATGAGAACCATCCGAATTAAGCGCGTTAACATACAAAGCCTTTGCTGCCGGGTTTACCTTTTGTACGCCGGCCAAAATAGCGCCAACCGTTACGGTGGTAAAATAAGGCACCGCGACAACATCCGGAATGGTAGCTACCGCACCTTTTTGACCACTTTTGGTCAGTTGGGTAATAGACAGGTTATACAATTGCGAAAACAGGGCTTTATCGGTCAGTCTAAGGTTGGGATCAGCGCCGCCGGTGATGGCATACAGCAGGGCATCATTATTACCCAACCAGTCGGTAAAAAACGTGTAGGGCTTGGCCGTAACAAAATCAAGGTAAGAAGTAGTATTGGTTGGCGAATTGCCAGGCAGCAAGCGCTCAAAATAACCACTTAGGTTACCATAAGGAGCATAAGTGATCTGCTGTAGCTTAATCAACGGTACCCCATAGTTATTGATATCGCCGGTGTATTTGGTATATAGAATTACGTTTCCAAAACCAGGTACAGTTATCTGACCGCGTATAGCCAGATTTGAGGTAACTTGCTCTGTTTTAGGCGTGCCATCTGCATTGAAACCAACTAATCTTAAATAGCCAGATCCATTAGCCTGATCGGTACTGAACAGTGGCTGGGTAAATGTACCGCCGCCTACTTTTTGCATTTGCGCCGCAATAATGCTTGGGTATGAATTTAACTGGCCTTCCCGGTATAAGCCGCCATCGGCATAGCCTGCGGTAAGCGAGTTGCCCACCGAAATGTATCTTGTAAAATCGGCCGTTCCACGCGAAGGCGCCGGCGTATTGATACTGGTTTTACAGGCGCCAAAGCCCAATAAACCCGTAACTAAAAGTATATGTAAATATGATCTGTAAGTTTTCATTTGATTAGAATTTTAAATGTTACCAGTGATAAGCAAGCGATAAACCGGGGATATAAACATTGGTTTTAAACGTTCCCGATAACTGCGACTCGATATTTGTTTGTGTGCGCGCATCAAGATGTTCGTACTCAAATGAAACATCCAGATCAAGGCTTTTGGTTACTTTATAACCTAAGCCGGCTGTTAAATAATAACGATTGGCATCCGGTGCTTCCGGTGTAACATAGCCATCCTTAACCGCTGTAGTTACGTAGCCGCCACCGCCGCGTACAAATATTTTATCAGTGGCTTTATATTCGGCGCCTGCCCTGTAACTCCATCCGTTTTTATAATTACGCGGCGAATAGGTATCCTGCAATGTCGGGGTGTTTTTGGCATAATCAAACCCAAGCGTTTTGTACACATCCCATTTGGTAAAATTCACATCTACTGCCACAGTCCATTTGTTTGATGGCTTGTACCCTAAACCGATGGAAGATGTGGAAGGCAAAGGAAGTGTGGTAGTAAATGTATTAGGCTGTGGAAAATTGGGTTGTATAGAGCTGGCCACTTTAAAAATAGCATCACCATTTTTCACAGTAGTATTTACCTGCGAACGGTAATCAAGCCCGATGGTTAAACCAACATTTGTTTTTATAAAAGCACCCGCGTTCCAGCCAAATCCATGACCGCTACCTTTCAATTGCGCCTGTCCATCGTTACCCGAAGCGTCCGTCACCGGAATGGCCCTTGTCAGGTCAACCGTACCATGGTTATAAACAAAACCGGCACCCAAACTCAGGAAATCGGTTACTCTATAACTCAGCGTTGGTTGAAAATAAATAGCCTTGAGGTTAAGGCTTTCGAGCGAATACTTTCCTGCCCAGTCTTGCCCCCAGTCGGTTAAGCCGCCATAAGGAGTATAAACGCCTAAACCAATCTTCCAGCGGGCATCTTTTGGCCCCCAAACACCGTAAGCCGTAAATGGCGTAGCTATTTTGTTTTTGGTACGATATTGATCTGTAGAACCACTCGGGTTAAAATCCGATTTAAAAAGCAGCGGACTCATGCCGGCCTGTACATAATTTTGTGGCAGCATAGCAACAGCGCCAGGGTTAAATAATACGGAAGCACCATCCTGCAGCAAGCCGGTTCCGGTATGGCCCATACCGATCTGTTTCTGTCCGTGAAGGTTAACCTGGAAACCCTGGCCAAATGCAATAGCAGGCATTATTGCAAATAGCAATAGTATAAGTTTTCTCATGAGTAAAATATAATTGGTTTATAATATGCCGCTTGCTTTGAGAGAACAATACGGTATTTATTTAAAAAAATAAAATTAGGAGGCTTTGAAAGGAAAAAAAGGGCTATAATGCGGAGGTATTGGTCAAAAAGTCGGAGAAAGTTTAATTGATAGTATAATTAATACCGATACTATTAAATATTATTACCGTTTAATTAACAGTTTTCATCAATTATTAGACAATAAAATTATATCTTTCCGTACATGAATAAGAATGCCAGATATGTGAGCAAGAAGATCGCTCAGCTTAGCCTTTCCAAATTTGCCGACCTTTACGCAGATAAACTGGTAAGCCCTGAATTTTTTATTGCCGACGAAAAGCAGTTACTTAGTTTAAGCGAATATCCTTACCGTTCCGACGGTTACATTATAGGCATCTGTACCCGTGGGCATGCCCTGGTTGAAGCCAACCTGCAGGTTTACGAAGCTAAACCCGATGCCATGCTGCTGGCCACCCCTTTTCATATTTTAAGGATCTATAACAGCAGTGATGATTTTTTATGCCGGTTCATTGTTTTCTCCAAAGCTTTTTTAACCGAAAACAATGTGAGCAGCCATTTCCTGGAGTCCTTCAGTTATTTTAAAAGCGCCTCGCTCCCGGTTATCTATCCCGATCATGAAGACGCTAAAATGCTGCTGGATATTTACCTGTTGATGCAGCAAAAGCTGGCCCGCGAGACTCATCCCTACCGGATGGAGATATCCAGGAGCATGTTAATTACCATGCTGTACGAGGTGGAATCTATTTACGAAAAGCAGCATGTGATGATCAAAGGCAAGCAAACCCGCAAGCAGGAACTAAATGTACTGTTCCAGGACCTGGTTTTTCATCATTATAAAGAACACCGCAACGTACAGTATTATGCCGATTCGCTGTATGTATCGCCTAAACACCTTACCGAAACTATCAAAGAAGTAACCGGCCGCACCGCAGGTGAATGGATAGACGATGCTGTTGTATTGGAAGCTAAAGTATTGCTCCGCAACCATGATATCAGCATTGCCCGCGTAGCCGAAGACATTCATTTCCCCGATCAATCGTCCTTTGGCAAATACTTTAAAAAGCACACCGGGATGTCGCCGTCTGACTATAGGGTGGTCACCGGGCATTAGGAATTGTCTGAATCAGGATTTCCAAAATTTAAGAATTTGCAGAATTTCGTCTCTTTAGGGTCTCTTATAGAGAACCCTTGGAATGGTTTACATGTAAACCCATAATACGACGATGAAATTTATTTAATTTATTGATTATCAATTACATAATAAATTTTAACCATGAATTATGTAAACCATGTAAACCCACTTTTAACGCCCTGTTAGGGTCACTTACCATTCGCCAATCCATTCCATTTCCGACTTTTTGACCAATACCTCCGCATTGCTGCCCTTTTTTTCGGCGGGTAAGGCTTCTAATTTTACTCCTGATTATAAAACCAACAATTATAGTATCAAGCAGTTAGTATCAAGACTTTGCTTTACTTGTAAAAAATATTAAGGGTCATTTTAAAAGTCGTGATACTTGATACTAAAACTTGATATTAATTGTAAAAACTTCATAACTATGAGTGAGACTGAATCAATAAAAGCCTTAAAAGGAGGTGAGTTCCTGATCAGGGAAACACAGGCTGATAGTGTTTTTATTCCGGAAGAATGGAACGAAGAGCAATTGATGATCGCGGAAACCTGCACCAATTTTCTGGCTCAAAATGTAGCACCCAATTTAGCCCGTATTGACGACCAGGAAGAAGGTTTAATGCCCCATTTGATGGAAGAAGCCGGTGCGCTTGGTCTGTTAAGCATTTCTATTCCTGAAGAATACGGCGGCTTTGGTAAAGATTTTAAAACATCTATGCTGGTTACCGAAAAACTGGGTGCGGGCAATTCATTTTCCGTAGCTTTTTCGGCCCACACGGGTATCGGTACCTTGCCTATTTTATATTATGGCACCGATGCGCAGAAAGAAAAATATATCCCCAAACTGGCCAGCGGCGAGTGGAAGGGCGCCTATTGTCTTACCGAACCGGGAGCTGGCTCTGATGCCAACTCGGGTAAAGCACGCGCAAAACTTTCTGCCGATGGTAAATATTACCTGCTCACCGGTCAAAAAATGTGGATTACCAACGCAGGCTTTGCCGATATTTTTACCGTGTTCGCCAAGATTGATAACGATGAGAACCTCAGCGCTTTTATCGTAGAGAAAGGCTTTGAAGGCTTATCCCTCAACACCGAAGAACACAAAATGGGTATCAAGGGCAGCTCAACCCGCCAGGTATTTTTTAATGACTGCAAAGTACCGGTTGAAAACCTGTTATCCGAAAGACAGAATGGCTTTAAGATTGCGGTTAACATCCTGAACCTGGGTCGTATTAAACTGGGCGGGGCCACTGTTGGCGCCAGTAAAGAAGTAATCACATCGGCTATCCGCTACGCCAATGAGCGTGAGCAATTTGGCCGACCTATCTCTAAATATGGCGCTATCCGCTATAAACTGGCGCAGCAGGCTATCCGTACTTATGCTTCTGAATCGGCTATATATCGTGCCAGTCAGAATATGGAAGAGGCTACCGAAATGTACGAAGCATCGGGCATGGATGCCATCCAGGCTAAACTTAAAGGTACCGAGCAATTCGCTATTGAAGCGGCCATTATCAAAGTACATGCTTCCGAAACACTGGATTATGTGGTTGACGAAGGTGTACAGATCTACGGCGGCATGGGTTACAGCGCCGAAGCGCCGATGGACCGCGCGTACCGCGATTCGCGCATCAACCGCATATTTGAAGGCACCAACGAAATTAACCGGATGCTTACCGTGGATATGATGTTGAAACGCGCCATGAAGGGTGAACTCGACCTGATGGGCCCCGCCCAGAAAGTAGCCGGCGAACTGGTTAGCGTACCCGATTTTGGCGGATCTGATGATGAGGGACTGTTCACTCATGAGAAAAAATATATTGCCAATTTCAAGAAAGCCATTTTAATGGTTGCCGGTGCGGCAGTACAAAAACTGATGACCCAATTGGGTAAAGAACAGGAAGTACTAATGTACCTGGCCGATATGCTGATTGAGCTTTACGTGAGCGAATCATTACAGCTGCGTGTTGAAAAACTGGTCAACCTGAAAGGCGAAGACGCGGTTAAAGAACAGTTGGATATTATGCGGGTTTACATCAATGATGCAGCCTTCAACATAGCCAAAGCGGGTCGCGAAGCTATTAACTCATTTGCCGATGGCGATGAGCGCCGGATGATGCTGATGGGCCTTAAACGCTTCACCAAAACCGAAGATATCAATACTACCCAGGCCCGCAGAAACATCGCGGCCAAATTGATCGAAGAAAATAAATATTGCTATTAACGAAAACCCCGACCTCTCCAGAGGAAAGGGAGTGCTATGCACTCGACGCTTCCCGACAAGAGGATTCAGGAGTCTCCCCCACCAGGCCGGTGGGGAGGCTCGCAGGGGCTTGCAATGAGATACAAGAGTCAAGATATGAGAACCAAGATTTAAGAATCAAGACTACCACAGTAAAATATGCTATGATTTTTTTCTTGACTCTTGAATCTAATCTCTTGACTCTTAACTCCTGATTCTTGACTCTTATCTCTTGATTCCAAATCCACATAACTTAACAAAAAAACATGAAGATATTAGTGTGTATAAGCCAGGTGCCGGATACCAGCACCAAAATTGTACTGAAAGATAATAATACCGCTATCAATAACCAGGGTGTTACGTATGTAATAAACCCTTACGACGAATGGTATGCCCTGGTGCGTGCCCTTGAACTGAAAGAAGCAGGAATTGCCAGCGATATACACCTGATAACCGTGGGCAAGGCAGATACTGAGCCGGTGATCCGCAAAGCGCTGGCATTGGGTGGAGATGAAGCTATCCGGATAGATGCCGACAGCCATGACCCTTACGAAACCGCCAATTACATAGCCGAATATGCCAAAACCGTGGGATACGACCTGATCCTCTGCGGCAAGGAATCTATAGATTATAACAACGGAGCCGTAGGCGTCATGCTGGCCGAACTGCTGGATACAGATTACATCGGCTTTGCAACCGATATCCAGATAGATGGCACTACAGCCACCGTAAAACGCGAAATAGAAGGCGGCGAAGAAACAGATACCTGTAGCTTGCCTGTAGTGATCGCCTGTCAGAAAGGCGTTGCCGAAGCCCGTATCCCAAATATGCGGGGTATTATGGCTGCCCGTACCCGTCCGCTTAAAGTGGTTGCACCGGCAGCTGTTGGCTCAGTAACCGAAATTCTATCATACGAACTGCCACCAGCGAAAGCCGGTATCAGAATGGTTAGCCCGGATAATATGGATGAGCTGGTGGAGCTGCTTCATGCCGAAGCCAAGGTGATATAATTAATTATTAATCGCCTCACCTAAACGACGAAGTCTTCATGTAATAATCCTCTCCAAAGGAGAGGATTATTAAAAAAAATTCTTAGAACCCTCTCCTTTGGAGAGGGCAGGGTGAGGTCTAAAACCTATAAAAATGTCTGTAATCGTATTGGTAGAACATACCGAAGGAAATATAAAAAAGAAGAGTTTGGAAGCTGTGCAGTATGCTGCCGGCATCGCCCAAAAAACGGGGACAACGGTAAGCGCCGTGGTATTAGGCACTCTTGCCGGTACTGAAATGGAAAGCCTGGGCCAGTATGGCGCTCAAAAGGTATTACACGTGGCCGATGCCCGCCTGGATGAATTACACGCCCGTGCGTATACCAGCGCTTTGCTGGCTGCCGCTCAAAAAGAAGGCAGCAAGATCATCATCGCTTTGCATGATATTAATGGTCGCGCTGTTGCCCCACGCCTATCCGCCAAATTAAAGGCCGGTTTGGTAGCCGGTGCGCTCTCCTATCCCGATCTGGATAAAGGATTTGTGATCAAAAAGGCGGTATTCTCGGGCAAAGCTTTTGCCTTTGTGAATATCACCAGCGATGTAAAAGTGATCACCCTGATGCCCAACACTTTTCAATTAAATAAAGGTGAGGGTAAAGCCACTATCGAAAAACTGGATGTAAGCTTTGGCGATAAAGATTTTGGGGTAAAGGTTAAGGAAGTTAACCTGATCAAAGGCGAGATCCCGCTGGCTGATGCACAGCTGGTAGTATCCGGTGGTCGTGGTATGAAAGGTCCCGAAAATTGGGGACTGATCGAGAACCTGGCTAAAGAACTGGGCGCAGGCACCGCCTGCTCGCGCCCCGTAGCCGACGCGCACTGGCGTCCGCACCATGAGCACGTGGGCCAAACCGGCGGTACGGTAAGGCCCAACCTGTATATAGCCGTAGGCATTTCGGGCGCTATTCAGCATTTGGCGGGAGTTAACGGTTCAAAAACTATCGTAGTGATCAACAAAGATCCGGAAGCCCCATTTTTTAAAGCGGCCAACTACGGTGTAGTGGGCGACGCGATGGAAATTTTACCACGTCTTACCGAAGCGGTGAAGAATTTTAAGCAAAACCATAAGTAAGAGCCTCGTCCCTTTTGGAGAGTAATAACCAAGGAAAAGACATAACAAATAAAATAAATAAAGGGGTGTCACCCTGAGCTCCGTCGAAGGGTAGAGCGCAGAGGCTTACCCACCATGCTTCGACGGAGCTCAGTATGACAGCCCTTTTTAAACAGCTGTCTTTTCATGGGTTATTACTTTTTGGAGAGGATGTAGGTGAGGCTAATCCACATTAAATAATAAAAAGATGAATGTTTATTATGAAGGTCAGGTGATATGGGCGCAATTAGACGCCAATCAGCACATGCGACACTCGGCGTATGCCGATGTGGCAGCGCAAGCCAGGTTAAACATGCTCGAAAGTCTGGGCTCGATGCCCAACAAGCTTTTTGAACTTAAAATAGGCCCGGTACTGTTTAAGGAAGAGCTTAACTATCTGCGCGAAATAACCATTAATGATAACATCAAAGTAACCTGCGAAGTGATCAGCTCCCGGGCCGATGGCTCGCGTTGGGCGTTCCGGCAGGAAGTATACCGCGGCGATGGTATTAAAGCTGCTGTGATCATGGTGCAGGGCGCCTGGATTGATACCGTAAAACGCAAACTGACCCCATTGCCTGCCGAACTAGGCGAGCTATTTATCAAAGCACCCAAAAGCGACGATTATGTGGAAGAACTCCCGAAATCGCAAAATCAAAACAAATAGATATGGATCAAAAAGAGATTTTTGAAAAAGCAGTAGCTGATAGTAAAACTTTGCCCGTCAAACCCGATAATGAAACGTTGCTGCGCTTATATAGTTTATACAAACAAGCCACCGAAGGCGATATCAACACTGATAACCCACCGGGCATGTTCGACTTTGTGGCCAAGGCTAAATATGATGCCTGGTTAAATTTAAAAGGGGTTACGGCCGATGTTGCCAGTCAGCAATATATTGATCTGGTAAAGGAATTGTCAGGAAAGTAAAGTGGCGTAAAAAAATCACGAAAAACACCTATCTTTAAATAAACCAATTTATAGCAACACAAATAGAAATTTCCGAAATTTTGACAAATGTTTCCGCCATTTGGCCCTTTGTTAAGCTTCGCTAAAAAGGATATTTGTTTACTGTAAATGAGAGTCAGGAATTAAGAACCAAGAATCAAGAGAAGGACATAATCAGCAAATTACTGTTTGTCTTAATTCTTGATTCTAATATCTTGATTCTTTAAATAAACCAATACTAAATTATTTTTTTAACCCTGTCGCTTAATTCTGTTTGTCTCCTGCAAAAGAGATGCTGATTCGCCGTTGTATACATCGTGATTTGGCAGCTTTGAAAGACATATTTGATTATTCGACAATAGCATCAAAAAAAACCATGTCATCACCTAAAAAGCATTTCGCCCGTTTCGTATTAATCCTGCTTACTGTAGTATCCGTGAATATTGCTGCCAAAGCCCAGACCGATAAAATTGAGGGACTGTGGTACAACGATATCAAAAGCGCCAAAATACAGATCAGCAAAGGCAGCGACGGTAAGTTTAACGGTAAAATAATATGGCTTAAGGAACCGCTCAAAAACGGCAAACCTAAAGTAGATGACGAAAACAAGGACGAAAAACTGCGTACCAGGCCCATCATAGGTTTACACATCCTGGAAGGCTTTGTACCCGATGGTGACAACAAATATACCGATGGCAAGATCTACGATCCTAAAAACGGAAAAACCTATTCCTGCAATATCACTTACAAAGGCAAAACATTATCAATCCGCGGCTACATCGGCGTATCGCTGTTTGGCCGCACAACAGTCTGGGAACGGGCGGAATAAATAACGAAAAAGAGATAAGAGTCAAGAATTAAGATAAAAGCCACCTGTAATTGTTTTTCTTCTCCTGATTCTTGACTCTCGGTTCTTGATTCTAATAAAACACAATCTATGAATGCTAAACGAACTATAAAAAAAGTAGCCGTTCTGGGCTCGGGTGTAATGGGCAGCCGTATTGCTTGCCATTTCGCCAACATCGGGGTACAGGTGCTGCTATTGGATATTGTACCAAAAGATGCCCCCACAGGCGACAAAAAAGCCCGCAATAAAATTGTTAACGACGCGCTTGATTTCGCTTTAAAGTCAAACCCATCTCCCATCTATCTCAAATCATTTGCCCGGCGCATCAGCACCGGTAATTTTGAGGATGATATGGCGAAGATCGCCGATTACGATTGGGTGATCGAAGTGGTAGTAGAACGTTTGGATATCAAACAACAGGTATTTGAAACTGTCGAAAAATACCGCAAGCCAGGTACACTTATTACCTCCAATACCTCCGGTATCCCGATCCATTTAATGACCGAAGGCCGAAGCGATGATTTCAAGAAACATTTCTGCGGTACTCACTTTTTTAACCCTCCGCGATACCTGAAACTTTTAGAGATCATCCCGACAAAAGATACCTTACCTGAAGTGGTCAACTTTCTGATGGAGTACGGTGAGCAATTTTTAGGTAAAACAACCGTGCTGGCTAAAGATACCCCTGCTTTTATTGGCAACCGTATCGGTGTGTTCGCCATCATGAGCATACTACATTATGTAGAAAAAACCGGCATGACGGTGGAAGAGATCGACAAGCTGACGGGCCCGGTAATCGGTCACCCGAAATCAGCTACCTTCCGAACCAATGATGTGGTGGGTTTGGATACTATGGTGCATGTGGCCAATGGCCTCAGCAAAAACGCGCCCGATGATGAAGCGAAAGAACTATTCGCCATTCCCGAGTTTGTAAACGGCATGTTGAAAAACAACTGGCTGGGCAGCAAAACCGGACAAGGATTTTATAAAAAAGAAAAGGTGGATGGCGCCAATCAATTCTTCGCGCTTGATCTGAAAACGCTGGAATATAAACCATCGCAAAAAGTAAAATTTCCCGTCTTAGATATCACCAAAACGGTAGATAGCTTAAAGGAACGGCTAAAAATTCTGCTGGCAGCAAAAGATAAAGCCGGCGATTTTTACCGCTCCACTTTTTACCAGCTTTTTGCCTACGCCAGCAACCGCATTCCCGAAATTGCCGATGAGTTCTACAAGATAGATGCCGCCGTTACTGCCGGCTTCGGCTGGGAAATAGGCCCCTTTGAAAAATGGGATGCCCTTGGCGTGGCCGATACCGTGAAAGCGATGGAAGCAGCGGGCAGCAAACCGGCCCAATGGGTATATGACATGCTGGCTTCAGGTGCCAATAGCTTTTACAAAATAGCGGATGGTACCCGCCAGTATTATGATATCGCCTCCAAAACTTATAAGGTAATTCCGGGCACCGAGAATTTTATACTGCTGAGCAATATCCGCGAAGCTAATACTATCTGGAAAAACACCGGTACTACCATTACCGATATCGGCGATGGCATCATCAACCTGGAGTTCCATACCAAAATGAACACCATTGGCGGTGATGTGATAGAAGGTATCAACAAAGCCATCACCCTGGCCGAAAAAAGCTATAAGGGTCTGGTGATCTCCAACGAAGGCGCCAATTTCAGCGCAGGCGCCAATGTGGGTATGATATTTATGATGGCCGTTGAGCAGGAATTTGACGAACTGAATATGGTGATCAAAGCCTTCCAAACCACTATGATGCGTATCCGCTATTCATCCATCCCGGTAGTAGCAGCGCCGCACCAGATGGCCTTGGGCGGCGGCTGTGAGCTTTGCCTGCATGCCGATAAAGTAGTTGCTCATGCCGAACTGTATATGGGCCTGGTGGAATTTGGCGTTGGCCTTATCCCCGGAGGTGGCGGTACTAAAGAATTTGCCCTCCGCCTGTCGGACGAGCTACAGGACGGCGATATCGAACTCAACAACTTCCGCGACAGGTTCCTGACCATCGGGCAGGCTAAAGTATCCACTTCGGCATATGAGGCTTTTGAACATGGTTACCTGAAAAAAGGTCGCGATGTGGTGGTAGTATCACAAAACCGACTGCTGGCCGAAGCCAAACAACATTGCCTTCAACTGGCTAACGAAGGCTATGTACAACCTGTGCAGCGTACCGACATCCGGGTGCTGGGCAAACAGGCTTTGGGTCTGGGGTATGTAGGCGCCAATACCATGTACAGCGGTAATTACATCAGCGAGCACGACGTAAAAATTTCGCAAAAACTGGCCTACGTATTGGCCGGCGGCGATCTGTCGCAGCCCTCGCTGGTAAGTGAAGAATATTTGCTAGGCCTGGAACGGGAAGCTTTTGTTTCCCTCTGCACCGAGCGCAAAACACTGGAGCGTATCCAGTCGATCATAACAGGTGGTAAAGTGTTAAGGAACTAAAAAGAGAGACAAGAAATAAGAGCCAGGAATCAAGACAGAAACACTATTCCTTCCTGATTCTTGACTCTCGGTTCTTGATTCTAATAACTAAACAGAAAAGAATATGGACGCATACATAGTGGCTGCAAGCCGCAGCGCAGTTGGAAAAGCAACCCGGGGAGGCTTCAGGTTTACCCGGCCGGATACACTGGCGGCAGATGTGATCAAACATCTCATGGCATCGGTACCCAATGTGGATAAGGATCAGATAGAAGACGTGATCGTAGGCAATGCTACCCCCGAAGCCGAGCAAGGCTTAAACGTGGGCCGGCTGATATCGCTCATGGCCCTGGATACCGATAAAGTACCCGGCATGACCGTGAATCGTTATTGCGCATCGGGACTGGAAACTATTGCCATAGCATCGGCAAAAGTACACAGTGGCATTGCCGATTGCATCATCGCCGGCGGTGTAGAAAGCATGAGTCTGCTTCCTATGGGTGGCTGGCGCGTGGTACCGAATGCTGATATAGCCCTGGCCCATCCCGATTATTATTGGGGCATGGGTTTAACTGCCGAAGCCGTAGCCAAAGAGTACAAGGTTGGCCGCGAAGAGCAGGACCAGTTTGCCTATAACTCCCACCAGAAAGCAATCAACGCTATTAAAGAAGGCAAGTTTAAAGACGAGATAGTAGCCGTAAATGTTACTGAAACCTACGTGGATGAAACCGGCAAAAAGAAAAACCGGGATTTCAAGATAGATACCGACGAAGGCCCTCGTGCCGATACTTCATTGGAAGCATTGGCCAAGCTAAAGCCCGTATTTGATGCCAGGGGTGTAGTAACTGCCGGTAACTCATCTCAAACAAGCGATGGGGCAGCCTTTGTAATGGTAGTAAGCGAACGCTTTTTAAAAGCCAATAACCTGAAACCTATTGCCCGGCTGGTAAATTATGCCGTTGCCGGTGTGCCTCCGCGAATTATGGGTATCGGTCCGCTGGTAGCTATACCCAAAGCATTGAAACAGGCCGGTATGAAACAACAGGATATTGATCTGATCGAACTGAACGAAGCCTTTGCATCGCAGTCACTGGCGGTTATCAAAGGTTTGGATCTGGATATTGATCGCATCAATGTTAATGGCGGCGCCATAGCATTGGGTCACCCGCTGGGTTGTACCGGTGCTAAGCTATCTGTACAGCTTTTTAACGAATTAAAACGCAGGGATAAAAAATACGGTATGGTTACCATGTGCGTAGGTACCGGACAAGGTGCCGCGGGCATTTTTGAATTATTATAATTTGGGTATCAAGTAGCTAGTATCAAGTATCACGACTTTGAATACTTGATACATAAACAAGCGCTTGGATACTAAACAACACTCATTATATAAAACGAGTGTCTTGATACTTGATACTAACTACTTGATACTAAAAAGATGGAAAAAGTGGCAAGATTGTTTGATTGCATGGAAGCTCAGGCCCGGGAACCCCGGCCAGATCTGTTAAATGCCAAGGAGAATGGCGTATGGCGGGCATATAGCACGCGGGAAACCCACAACATGATCTACCAGTTAGCCATGGCCTTGTTAGACCTCGGCGTTTCTGATGGCGATGGCACTACCGAGGGCCGCGATAAAATAGGGCTCATCAGCAACGGGCGGCCCGAATGGATCGTGACCGATCTGGCTGTACAACAAACCGGCGCTATCCTGGTACCCCTGTACCCTAACAGCAACCCGAAAGAGCTGGAGCAGATCCTGAACGAAGCTGAGGTAAAATACTTGTTTGTAAGCAGTAGGGATCTGTACGATAAAGTAAATGCCGTATGCGCCAATATACCAACGTTAAAAGCTATTTACACTTTTGACCAGCTGGACAATTGCCCTAACTGGACGGTATTGCTAAAACCTCTACCCGAGGGTTATCGCGACAGATTATCAGCCATCAGCAAAACCATTAGCGAGGACGATGTAACCACCATTATTTACACATCGGGCACTACAGGCCGGCCAAAAGGCGTGATGCTTACGCATAAGAACATTGTGAGTAACGTAGTTTCATCTGGCGAGGTACTTAACCAGATCCCCATTGAACATAAACGGGCGTTGAGCTTTTTACCGCTCAACCACATTTTCGAAAAAATGTGTACTTACATCTATCTCTTTTATGGTTTCTCCATTTCCTATGCCGAAAGCATGGATACCATTGGCGCCAACATGAAAGAGGCCAAACCTTACATTTTTACTGCCGTACCACGTCTGCTGGAAAAAGTATTCGAGAAGATCATGGCCGCCGGGCAGCAACTCACCGGCATTAAAAAGAAGATCTTTTTATGGTCGATAAAAGTGGCCGAGGAGTTCGAGATCGAAAATCAAAGTGCTTGGTATAAAATTAAATTGGCCATTGCCGATAAGCTGGTTTACAGCAAATGGCGCGAAGCGGTAGGCGGTAATGTAAAAGCCATTGTTATTGGCAGCTCTGCCTGTCCCATCAAGCTCGAAAAAATATTTACCGCTGCCGGCATGACGGTGATGGAAGGTTACGGCCTCACAGAAACATCGCCCGTGATCGCGGTTAACTGCTACATTACCGGTGGCCGGAAATTCGGCACCGTAGGCAAGCTGATCAGCGGCGTGCAGGTTAAAATTGCCGAAGATGGCGAGATCCTTTGCAAAGGACCAAACATTACCGTGGGCTATTATAAAAACCCTGAAATGACAGCCGAAGTGATCAAAGATGGTTGGTTCAGTACCGGCGATATCGGCGAACTGGACAAGGATGGCTTCCTGAAAATAACCGACCGTAAAAAGGAGATCTTTAAAACATCGGGCGGTAAATACGTGGCCCCGATGCCTATTGAAAATAAGATGAAAGAGAATCATTTTATTGAGCAAATGATGGTTGTTGGTGCCGAAAGGAAATTTACGGCCGCACTCATTGTGCCTTCATACACCAATTTAAAACCATGGTGCGAAAAAAATGATATCCCTTTTACAACCCACCAGGAACTCATCAGGGATCCCCGGGTTGTTGAACTTTACCAATCAATCATTGAGGGCTTCAACCCCGAATTTAACCACGTAGAGCAGATAAAAAAACTCACTTTGCTACCCGAAGAATGGTCGATAGACAGCGGCGAGCTTACCCCTACCGGCAAAATGAAACGCAAAGTGATCACCGAGAAATATAAAACCGAAATTGATAAGATCTACTCCGGCGAGGAACATGAAAACCCTTCGCTGGTACATTAGGGAAAAAGAATCAAGAGTCAAGAACCAAGAGTCAGGAAAAAAGTTACGTTAAGAAATATTGAACAGGCAAAGTGTTTTGTCTTGATTCTTGACTCTCGATTCTTGACTCCCTCAACAACTATTACAGCATGACAACATTCCAATTAACCATAAACAACGGCCTGGCTATTTTAACGCTCGACCGTGGCCGGTCAAACGCTATTAACCACCAGATGGTTAAAGAGCTGATCACCGCCATACAAACGCTGGAAAATGATACCAGCGTTGGCGGACTCATCATTACCGGCAAACCGGGCTTCTTTTCATCAGGCATCGACCTGATTGAGGCTTACGAATATAACGAGGAACAAAGTCGTGGTTTGTGGACCGATTTCCTGTCGCTGCAACGATCATTGGTGGCTTTTAAGAAACCCATGGTAGCGGCGATAAGCGGGCATAGTCCGGCAGGGGGATGTGTATTAGCCATCTGCTGCGATTATCGTGTAATGGCCGAAGGTTCCTTTATTATCGGCTTAAATGAGATCCCTGTGGGTATCATTGTGCCCGATAGCGTGGCTACTCTTTACTCCTTTTGGCTGGGGCAACGCAGGGCTTATCAATACCTCATGGAAGGCAAGCTCCTGAAAGTTAATGAGGCGCTGGAAGTTGGCCTGATAGATGAGATCAGCGCGCCTGAAAGCCTGCTCACTACTGCCGAAAGAAAGATCAGGACCTATATGCAGCTTAACCAGGTTACCTGGAGCCAGAGCAAGCTAAACCTGCGCCATGAACTCATAACCAAGCTCAGCGCCGACCAAAGCACGGCCTTAAACCACATGCTGGCACAATGGTGGGCCCCCGAAGTACGCAAAGGGCTGCAAATGCTTATCCAGAATTTAAAATCAAAAACAACAACCGCTTAAAAAGAATCAAGAGATAAGAGTCAAGAATCAAGAGAATACTTACATAACAATCAAACTTATGAAGTTTTAAAAATTTCGTAAGTTTCTAATTAAATCAAGAAACATGGGTCATATATCAAGCAGAAAGACGCTTTTGTCTTGATTCTTGACTCTTAATTCTTGGCTCTAAAAAACAAATATGAGCAATAGCACAGCAGTAACCACAGGTATGTTAAGGGATGATGCCCTGAAAGGAAAAACCATTATTGTAACCGGTGGCGGCACAGGTTTGGGTAAAGCCATGGGTACCTACTTTTTAAAACTGGGCGCCAATTTGGTGATCACCAGTCGTAAGTTGGATGTGCTGCAAAAAACCGCCGCCGAAATGGAAACCGAAACCGGCGGCAAAGTTTTAGCCATTACCTGCGATGTACGCAATTATGATGATGTGCAAAAGATGCTGGAGCAATCTATTGCCACTTTCGGCCGGGTTGATGCCTTGCTGAACAACGCGGCGGGTAATTTCATTTCGCCTACAGAACGGCTTTCTGCCAATGCGTTTTCGGCGGTAATTGATATTGTCTTAAAAGGTTCGGTCAACTGTTCGCTCGCCCTGGGCAAATACTGGATAGCCGAAAAAATGCCCGGCAGCATCCTCAATATTATTACCACTTATGCCTTTACCGGCTCGGCCTATGTAGTACCATCGGCTTGTGCCAAAGGCGGCGTACTGGCCATGACCCGCTCATTGGCGGTTGAATGGGGGCGTCATGGTATCCGTACCAATGCCATAGCCCCGGGGCCCTTCCCTACCAAAGGCGCATGGGAACGTTTACTGCCCGGCGATATGGCACAAAAATTTGATTTTAAGAACCGCGTACCCCTGAAACGGGTAGGCGAGCACCAGGAACTGGCCAACCTGGCCGCATTCCTGGTATCCGATTTTTCGGGCTATATCAATGGCGAAGTGATCACCATAGATGGCGGCGAATGGCTGCAAGGTGCGGGCCAGTTCAGCGGTCTGGAAATGGTGCCCGACCAAATGTGGGATAGCATTGAACAGGCAACGCGTAAAGCGCAGTAGATTGTTTAAAAACTCTAAAAACTAAATCCTAAATTCTAAAGACTATATCCTAAAAAAGAAAGATGTCATTTCGAACGAGGTACGAGGAGAAACTATCTCTTGAGCGATAGCGAAAAATCTTTTACGACATGCGATTGGGGCTTGGTACACAGCAGAAGATTTCTCTTTCGCGCTCTACTTATGCCCAGCCATGCTCTATCGAAATGACAATCCCTTTCGTCCACTCAGGGTCTCCTGAAAGTTTAAGTTAACCCACAAAATCTAAATTAAACAGCACCCGGAAAACAAGTTCACGAATAGGAGACTCCGCTGGAGTCCAAATTTCTTTAAATTTTATCTATAAACAGGAGGCCTCTCTGAGGCCGAATGGCGGTCCATGTATACTGATTATAATATAAAACAATGCAGGCCCCGGCGGGGCCACGTGTTTATAGTCCTAAAAGAGTCCGTTCTTTGGCTCCGTAGGTGCCTCCTGTTGAAATTTTAGGTTAGTGAATTTTGTGGGTTAACCTAAACCTGAAAGGGATTCTGAGGTTGCCCGCTCTGCAAGAGACCCTGAGCGGACAAAAAACTGATTCTTCCAAGCAAGTGCGGGATCATTTAATTATCTCGCTTAACATTTCATTCGCAACATCTTTTAATGTAATTACTTGGAAAGTGACAGCAACCACGTAAAATAAAAGGAAAAACAAAGGCGCATAGTATTCACCATCCTTTATTAAACCAATCGAAATAGCAATTAGTATAATGATGGGTGCTATTAAACTTAGATAATAACTAAAGGTTACTGATGTTAAATTATCTTGTAAACTAACTTCAAATTCTCCCCCGTCCAATCGTCTTACAGCTTGAAAATTCCACATGAGCTTCCAGGGGCTTTCATCAAATTTCACACTGCTATTAGTCATGGTAAGAACCCTGTATTTTTTTTGGTCTAACTCTCCTTTTATCCTGTCAATTATAATTTCTGGGGCAAGATTAGTTGTTTGTGAAATTTTAAACTTTAATTTCATTTGAATAATGAGGTTTAGGCGAAGTTACAAAACCATCACAAATAAAAATGCCGCCTTGCCCTCAACTCTTTCGTCCCCTCAGGGTCTTCTGAAAGGGACCCTGAGGTTGCCTGAAACCTGTATATAACTTAATATTCTGTTTTAGTAGAATATCAGGGTTTGTACCTCACCCTGATATCCTTAAAATGCATCCAGTCATCGGGTAATGAATCGGGGGGAACATTTGTAATGTCTGGGTCTTTTCCGATATTAAAAAATATGTCCGTTTTACCTTTGTTGTTTGCATAATAAATGGCCCTGTATGAACCATGAAGTGTAACCCCTTTGGTAAATTTATTATCATCCCAGAAACCACTGATGCCAATCTGAAAATTATCCTGCCGATAAAATTTCATGGGTAAGGCAAACACTTTACTGGGATTGACAGATTTAACATGTTGTAGCTCCTGCGGCAAATTATCTGTAACCTGGTCAAGCGTCAGCACACTTTTATCCCCGTTCAGACTGTAAGTCCAGGTATCGATAATAGCTGGTTTATCTTTACGGGTAAAATGAAAGGCATTAAGTTGCGGGTCATACTGCCCGATGTAAAAAAGGTTCAAATACCACAGATTTACAAAATTAGTTTTATCAAATACCGGCTCATCATATATCCATCTATATAATTTGTCATGAGTATAAAATGGGGGGATGGTTGTTAAGTATAACACACGACCGCTTTTTTTTGAAAATAACAAGTATTGTATTTCGATACGCTCCCTATCAGTATGAGCTAGTTCTTCATAGTTTTTTCTGATAAGGCTATATTCGCTTTTTGGTTTTCCGATCTGCCGGGTATATAATTCATAACCCGAATCTAAGTCGATCCTTACAGGGTTATAATATTTAACATCACTATCCCAATTGGTATATGTGTAATAGCGGCATCCCATGCTTAACATCAACAGAGAAGCTATGAGCAAGAAATTTATCTTTTTCATTTTATGTTTAAATGGTCATGTGAATTGCTATAATCAACAGCGATTGAATAAGTGGCAGGGTATGGGATATGATGATAGGAATTGTAAATAACATAATGGATCAGGCTCTGAAAATCCAGGGCATAATCATTTTCCCGTTTTATCGTAACCCCAAAGCCGGTGTTGGTATTGGCTAAATGCAAACTATAACAGCCTTTGTTATAATATTGCTGTGTATCCTTACTATAACTAACAAAAGAAGTCCCTATTAAATTGGATAGATTAAAGGCATTTTCTGTAAAGCCCGAGAATTTGTGAAAGCCCAGTTCAATCAGGTTAATACTGGCTTTTTGCGGATCTAAATGATAGCTCAATAAACCGCCACCCGTATAATACCTGTCGTAACGATCGCCTAAACCTATGTTTTTGATCCCGTAGCCCCCGTCATTATAATAGCTGAACTGAAACCGCCCCTGGTGTAGGTTAACAAAGCCTACCCGCTGACTTGTCTTACCCGAATCATTAGATATCACAAAATTGGTTCCTAATGAAACCGAGAAATGATAGGGGTTAACTAAGGCTGGATAAACAAAATCGGCAAAATAATAAAGTGGGATGCGGCTGTCCGGTAAGGTCCCGGCACGGCCTTGGGTTAAGCGGTAATCGGTACCTCCCGTGAGGGTAAAAGCATTAATCAGGTCAATAGTGGTTCTGTGCCGGAGTTTACCATAGGCAGGCGATGCCAATCCGCCATTGTATAACTGAACCTCCAGGTTATAAGAGGGTGAAATAATCCGGGCTATAGCATAAGCGGCGCCCGCATCAAGGCAAAGCCGGTAAACAGGTGGTGCCCAGCGGCGTTCTTTAAATTCAAAGCCAACCGTTAATTTACCCGAAATTCCATACTGAAAAGGTGCCTGACTGTCTGATGTAGTATACTTTACTTGCGCTTCTGAATTAATATTCACGCACAAAATAATCAGCCAGCTTGCAAAGCCGGCTTTTACTGATAAGCCATTCATGATAAGGTATTAAGTTACTGAATGTAAGTATTTTATAATTACAAACCAAAGGTTTGGCTATAATTATTTCAATAAGTACTCATTTCTTAAAAACCAATCACCTTTAAGCCATCCCCATCTGCGGCCGGTAACCCGAACGAAACGCGTTAACAACCGACCTGGGTGTCAGCACTGTAACTTTTGCAGATGCCGGCATCAGAGTTCCCTGCTCATAACCAAAAGGAGTCCAGTGCCGGATCATTCTGTTAACCAAAAGATAAGGCTCACCATCCATCTGTATAAATACGCCATCCGGCAGATCCTCAACAGCTGCTTCAAACATTATTTTACGGCCATTTTTATCGATCCTTTCCTGGTGTATGATCTCGTCTATTTTTCCGATAAGTACTTTGTGATCAAAACCATACTCGGGATTACCCTTGAGCCAGGCAGCTTTAAAGCGGTTGGCGTCCTCCCGGCGACATTCAAAACATGGCCGGTGGCCCGCTGAACATGCCGTGGCTTCATCAAAAAAGAACAATTCGGTATACAAATTAGGCGCCATTACCTGCCGGTGCCTGTCTTTAAATTCCAGCACACAAATGAGCCAGGCTTTCAATTTAAAGGGGCGCAATATGGTTTTGGTATCACCATGCAGCTGTCCGCGGTTACCCAGCCAGGCACCTCGGGCGCTCGTTTTGATGATGTTTCCTTTCGGGTCGACACGGTTTTGCAGCATAGCGTATTCTTTAATAGCAGTTAGTATAACTATCGGGTTACCCGAATTTACTATATATTATAGTAAAGGCACGCTATCTAACCCTATCCTTCATCCCTGGCAATAGGTTATACCGAACTTGTTTCGGTATTCCACAATACATTTATCCACCATGCAACCGGTACCTTGCTCGTGGGGTGCTAAAAAAATCAGCATGAGTTCCTTTGTCATGTTATTCAAATCAAACATTTATTTGCATAAGTACATTTAAATGAATAGATTAGACTCAATAATAAACCTTATCAAATTCATACCAATGGGAAAGATCTTCGGCACAATCGGCTGGTTTTCATTCGGACTTTTATTGATTTACGGTGCACTGTTGTACTATGATAAGGTCCATCAAAAAGAACAATCCATTTTCAAAGCCGATACCTCCATACCTATTATGTTAGTATACATGATCCTTTTTTTCGCGGGAGTGTACCTGTATAACAAATACACTAACAAAACCAGACCATGAAAAAAACAGCTTTATTATGTTGCCTCCTATTTTGTATCCATACAGCAATAGCGCAAACCACGCCGCCGCCATCAACAGGTTTTGATAAGTTTATGAGCGCCATAACCAATATGCCCAAGTTGTTTCAAAAATTGATTGATAATGTAAACAGTTTGGCCATGAGTCAAAACAAAGAGAAATTTTATGCTTTTGATACCGAAATGATCAACAAGCTTAACGCGTTAAAAAGCCAAAAGCAAGTTCTTGCTGCTAAGTTGAAGCCCAATAAAGTAATCAAGAGAGCTGATGTAAAAGTTCAAATTGATAGTTTACAAGTTGCTGTTAATAATTTAAAGAAAACAATTGATCCCTATAAAAGCCTGTTAGATGGTTTGAATATTGAGGGCTTTAATACAACCGAATTAAGGGATAATTTAAATGATGATTTTATTCAAAAAAATCAACTTTTAGATAATATCGTTGATACCCATGATACAAAAAATGAAGTTTATGTAGCAAAGACCTCAACAGAACTGGCTAATGCAACTAAACTTTTAAAATCATCAATTGCAAAACTCAAGAAGTTTGATTCCCAGCTCAGGAAGAACAACAATTAACCATACGGTTGAAGGGATTTGATCATCCCGATAAATTTTCGTATATTGTAACATAAGCAGCCCGGGTATCTTTTAGGAGATATCCGGGCTGTTTGGTTAAAAAGAAATACAGGTTAAAAACCGGCCATTTTACATATAGTTATTTGACAATCAATACATTAATACTTTTTAAAGTTTTCAAAACTGTTCAAAACCGTGTTAAAATTTGTTAAAAAGTGTTAAAATGAGGTTTTTCAAGCGTTTTTCACGTGTTTTTACCCCGTTTTCGAGCCGAAAAGTGTTAAAATTTAAGGTTTAAAAAGTTTTTGACGAATAAAATCAAGAAGGTAAGCGCCCCGATATTGCTCATTTTATCACTAATTATTTTGCCCTGTGCTCCTGCAAACATGCCGGTTTTAGGAATTATTTGGAGCTCCTGATTATAAAATCTGTCGGTCATTCCGGTATACTACTTTTGGCTTTGGTACAAAAAGTAACTTTAAACAATTTAAAGTTACTTTTTCGTTAATCGGTTCAAAAACCGCCTAATTTTTATTTTTAGGCACATTTTAGTAAATTTGTACAAACCAAATTTATATGTACAACCTACTTGTTTCTCCCGAAAATGTACAGGCTTCACTACAGAAGCATGTGCTTGCCGATGGCTTTGATCTCACGTTTGATATGGAAAAAAGTAAGGGTGTTTATATTTACGATGCTAAATATAACCGGACACTGCTTGATTTTTTCACCTGCTTCGCTTCCGTTCCTTTAGGCTACAACCATCCTAAAATGATAAACGACGAAGAGTTTAAAAAAAACCTGATGCTGGCCGCGTTAACCAACCCATCAAACTCCGATATCTACACCACTCAATACGCTCAGTTTGTTGAAACTTTTTCGCGCGTGGGTATACCTGACTATCTCCCGCATGCATTTTTTATTGCAGGGGGCTCATTAGCCATCGAGAACGCGCTTAAAGTTGCTATGGACTGGAAAGTACAGAAAAATTTTGCGAAGGGCTACACGAAGGAAAAAGGACATAAAGTATTACATTTTGAGCAAGCCTTCCACGGTCGCTCGGGTTATACTTTAAGTTTAACCAATACCCAGCCCAACAAAACAAAATGGTTTGCCAAGTTCGACTGGCCACGGGTATCGGTACCACAAATAAACTTCCCATACAGCGATGCCAATCATGACGATCTGGTGCAAAGAGAGCAATTCTCCATTTCGCAGATCCGTACAGCCTTTGCCGAGAATAAGGATGATATATGCGCCATTATTATTGAACCGATACAATCAGAAGGTGGTGATAACCATGTTCGCAAAGAATTCCTGGAAAAACTAAGGGAAATGGCCGATGAATACGAAGCCATGTTGATATATGACGAAGTGCAAACAGGTGTTGGTCTTACCGGCAAATTCTGGTGTCACGAGCATTTTGGCGAAAAGGCTCGTCCGGATATTTTAGCCTTTGGCAAAAAGATGCAGGTATGCGGCATACTGGCCAGCAACCGTGTTGACGAGGTGGAGAATAATGTTTTCAGGGTATCATCCCGCATCAACTCCACCTGGGGTGGCAGCCTGGTTGATATGGTAAGGTCGTCAAAGATCATGGAGATCATGGAAGAAGATAACCTGTGCGACAATGCCGCTAAAATGGGCGAATATTTACAGGATCAATTAGCTGATATCGCCTCCCGTAATCCAATTATCAGTAATGTGCGTGGTAAAGGTTTATTGACCGCCTTTGATTTTCCGGATAAAAATAGGCGCGATACTTTTATACAACAGGGCTTACAAAATAATATCATGTACCTGGGATGTGGTGAAAAAAGCATACGTTTCAGACCGGCGCTGATTATTGAAAAAGAGCACATTGACCTTGGATTGGACATGCTCGAAAAAATATCGCGTACCTTATAATAATGCAATAATATCGTTACAGGCAAATTAGTTATTCTATTCAATAAAGTCTTTTTATATTTAATATGTGGTGAACGGGGCGTTTCAAACGATGAAATGATACTTTTAAACGGTGAAAAGAGGTGATATATTAATATATACTATTTTTTAGACAAAATACACTATATTTTTAATTATTATTTGAGTTACTTTTGTAATATCCCCCTATTAAAAGAGTACAGATCAATTCTTTTTACGTCATGAGCAAACACATAGAGAAACTAAAAAAACAACTTGTTGAAGTAGCGGAAGTTGTTAATTCATTCCAATCAGAATCTGTACAGGTTCGGATTATCGATCGGTTATTAGATGTAATGATTGAATCTGACAGAGTGGATACGGACGGGGCCGAACTATTCCTTAAAAAAGGACGCAGAATTCGGTCAGATGATGAAAATTTTGGTATTCCAGGCCGTAAAAAGCCAGGAGCGACTAAAATACTCAATCAGTTATTGAGTACCGACTTCTTTGATATTTCGCGTTCTATATCAGCTATCGCGACCTATTGTAAGGAACAGTTTGATTCTGATTTTAAAACATCAGAACTTTCGGGCATCTTATTAAAGCTAGCTAACGAAAACAAGCTGAGAAGAGAAAGAAGCGTCGAGAATAATCGCTTCGAATACATAAAAGCCTAATATTAAACTACTTACATATTATTAATAAGCCGCGGTGTTAAATAACCCGCGGCTTATTTATTATAGGTTAATAAAGATATTATTTTAACGAAAATAAATTATCCACACCTAAAATTTTTCTGCTGGTAAAGCCTTCCGCATACTTAACTCCTATACTTTTTCCAAATTCCATAGCGCGGGCTGCAACAACGTTAATAAACTCAGGAGAAGAGATATAAGTTTGCGGTTCGCCTTCCCATTCCGGGTTATGGAACTGCGACCCGAAAGCACGGATGCTCTCGATCTTTTTATCCCAAAAATCGGTTACGTCAATCAAAATATCAGGCCTTATATAATTATCCTGTATAAAATGTAAAACAAGGTCTGGTCTCCAGGCATCTTGTAAAGCACTCTCTACCGATGTTTCAATTTTTCGTAAACCTGCTAAAAAAGCCGATGTTTCAACCAGCTCATTGGCACGTCCATGATCGGGGTGCCTGTCGTGGTAAGCATTGGTTATTACAATGGAAGGCTGATATTTACGTATGGCAGCTATTACCTTTAGTTGGTATTCCCTGGTATTTTCAAAAAACCCATCGGGCAAACCCAGATTTTCCCGTACAGCTAAGCCTAATATTTTTGCCGAAGCTGCTGCTTCCTGGTCACGGATCTCAGCCGAACCACGGGTACCTAATTCGCCACGGGTAAGGTCGACCATACCCACCTTTTTGCCATGGGCAATGTGTTTTAAAATAGTTCCGGAACATCCAAGTTCGGCATCATCAGGATGCACCGATAAAACTAATATATCTAATTTAAGCATAAACAAGTGTTGAATTATAAAGCGGCCTGTAAAAGGCGTTCGATCTTTTTCCTGATCTTTGAAGATGTAGGCTTGGTAAAAGGATAATAAAAATCGGTTACATGACCATTGCGATCCACCAAAAATTTATGAAAGTTCCACCGCGGAACAGATTTCAGGTTACCGTTATCTTTTTTATTAGCAAAAAACTGGTATAGGGGGTGCGCATAGGGACCACGTACTCTTATCTTGTCAAATACAGGATAATTGGCTCCCGAATTTTCGCAAAAAGTGGCTATAGCCTCTCCTTCTAACGGCTCTTGTCCGCCAAAATCATTTGAGGGGAAGGCCAGCACTTCAAAATCGGTGTTCTTAAACTGATCCTTAAGGTTAGCCAGGTCTTTAAGTTGCGGGGTAAAACCACATTGAGAGGCGGTATTAACTACTAAAAGAACTTTATTTTTATAGGCCGACAGGCTAATCTCTTCACCGTTTAATGTCTGCACATTAAACTTGTAGATACTATTGTTATCCATTATTAATTGTTAGTGGAATTATATCCGGCCTGTTTCAATATGGCCTCGATATCTTTCTGCTCCTCAGGGTCGTAAGTTTCCTTTAGGTTGTGGCCAAATATGCTGGCCACTGACTGAAACATAAAGGCTTTAAAACCACCCTTAAGCTCTTTAACCATCGTATAGCTGGTAGTGCCGGTTTCACGGTCAATCAGCTTGATCAATACCTCACCCTGACTAATTGTCAGATTTTTTATTTCCTTGTTAAACAATGTTTTTATTTCGGTTTCACAGGCGGCTACCAACTCTTTCTGTTTATGCTTATCGCCTGTAAGTGCCAGGTCGCGTTGCAACTGGCGGTAACGCTGCCCCGCAAAACGTGCATAGGGCAATACTTTGAACACATTATACCTTAACCGGTTATAAGCCACACGATCGGCTTCACTGGCAAATATACGTGTATCAACAATTTTCACTTCGGGAGTAACTATCCAGGGCACCAGTTCTCCGTCAAGATCGGTCATAGCCGTTTTGATGGTATCATTTTTGCCTAAAGTTACGGGTGCTGGTTTATCTGTCTGGGCTTTTAACGCGCCCACGATGCCGAAACAAAACAAGAACAGAAAACCAATAAATTTCATAATTTTACTTAAAACAAAATTAAAGCAATTTTTTGTGGTATTTCAATATAATCTGTAATAATAATTTATAATTACAAGTTTATCAAGTAATACCATTAATATCAGCATATGAAAGAGTTAGTGATTGACCTGGAAGCGGAAAAAAATGAGATATTAAAAAGATATCGGGCTTTGCTGCGCGCCTGTAAATCGACCTTGCAAAAGGGCGATAAGCGCATGATCCGTAAAGCATTTGATATGGCACTGGAAAGCCATAAAGACATGCGCCGTAAAAGCGGCGAACCATACATATATCACCCTATTGCCGTAGCACAAATAGCAGCCGAAGAAATAGGCCTGGGTACTACTTCGATTGTGTGCGCCTTGCTGCATGATGTGGTTGAAGATACCAACATGACGCTGGATGATATTGAAATGGAGTTTGGTAAAAAGGTAGCCAAGATCATTGACGGATTGACCAAAATATCAGGCGTATTTGATACCAACAGCTCGTTACAAGCCGAGAACTTCCGTAAGATGCTGCTTACCCTGGCAGATGATGTGCGAGTGATCTTGATCAAACTGGCCGATCGCCTGCATAACATGCGGACTATGGAGTTTATGCCACGCGATAAGCAGCTTAAACTATCCTCAGAAACCGTTTATTTATACGCCCCGCTGGCACACCGGCTGGGTTTGTACACCATAAAATCTGAGCTGGAAGACCTCTCTATGAAATACATGGAGCGGGAAACCTACCAGTTTTTAAAAGTTAAGCTCAACGAGAAAAAGGCCGAACGCGAAAAGTTTATCCGTGATTTTATTGAGCCGGTAAAAAAAGTATTGCTAGGCCAGGGTTTGGATGCGGATATTTTTGGTCGCCCCAAATCCATCCACTCCATCTGGAATAAGATGAAGAAGAAATCGATACCTTTTGAAGAGGTGTATGATCTTTTTGCCATCAGGGTGATATTGGATAGTACGCCTGAAAACGAAAAGGCTGATTGCTGGAAGGCCTACTCGATAGTTACCGATCTTTACCGCCCTAATCCCGACAGACTGCGCGACTGGATATCATCGCCCAAAGCTAATGGCTATGAATCATTACATACTACCGTAATGGGTCCCCGCGGTCAATGGGTTGAAGTACAGATCCGTACCAAACGGATGAACGAGATTGCGGAAAAGGGTTTTGCCGCGCACTGGAAGTACAAAGAATCAACCACGGATAGCGGTCTTGATCAATGGGTGCAAAAGGTGAGGGATATGTTGAAAAACCCCGACTCCAACGCCCTCGATTTTCTAGATGATTTTAAAATGAACCTTTTCAGCGATGAGATCTTCATTTTTACACCTAAAGGGGCCTTGATCCAATTGCCTTTAAACGCTACAGCGCTTGATTTTGCCTTCGAGATACATACCGATGTGGGCGCCAGCTGTATTGGTGCCAAAGTAAATCACAAACTGGTACCACTGAGCTATAAACTGCAGAACGGCGACCAGGTAGAGATCATTACCTCGGGCAAGCAAACACCTAAAGAAGACTGGCTTAACTTTGTGGTTACCGCTAAGGCTAAAGCCAAAATAAAATCGGCATTAAAAGAAGAAAAACGGAAAATTGCCGAAGATGGCAAGGAGATACTGGAACGTAAGTTAAAATCGCTCAAGATCACTTATAATTCCGAAAACATACATAAGCTGAGTTACTTTTTTAAGCTGGGATCAACCCAGGACCTGTTTTACAATATTGCCAAAGGCATTATTGACATGAAGGACCTGAAAGACTACCAGGCTTCGGAAAAGATAATTGAAAATAAGCCACAGGATAAAATTGAGCAGGAACAGGTTCATAGCCTGCTGCGCAATATCAAAACCAAGGATAGCGACATATTGCTTATTGGCGAGGATATGCAAAAAATTGACTATAAACTGGCCAATTGCTGTAACCCTATCCCCGGAGATGATGTATTTGGCTTTGTAACGGTGAGCGATGGCATTAAGATCCACCGCACCAACTGCCCTAATGCCGCCAAGCTGATGGCCAATTATGGCTACCGGATTGTAAAGGCCCGCTGGACAAATCAGCAGGAATTGGCATTTTTAACCGGCTTACGCATTACCGGTATTGACGATGTGGGCCTGATCAATAAACTCACTACGGTAATATCACAGGATTTTAAGGTGAATATCCGTTCCATCACAGTTGATAGTGATAATGGCATTTTTGAAGGTTCGTTAATGGTATACGTAAATGATACCGAGCATTTGGATAACCTGATCAAAAACCTAAAAATGGTTAAGGGTATAACCGCTGTAAACCGTTTCGATTCGGCCATTGAAAAAGCATCTTAAAAAAGAGTTGAGAATCAAGAGACAAGAATCAAGATGCTTTAATGAAGCATAAAAACAGCATCCTTGTCTCTTGATTCTCATATCTTGATTCTTGATTCTTGACTCTCGTCTCTTGATTCTTATTTCCTGATTCTATCTTTTATTAATAACTTTGGCTCTTTAATAGACAACTATGCCTCAACAGGATACAATAGCGTTGGTTAAAAAAATTTTCGAAGCTTACCTCGAAAACAAAAACCTGCGTAAAACGCCCGAGCGTTTTGCTATACTTGAAGAAATTTATTCACGTACCGATCACTTTGATGTGGAGTCATTGTACATCCACATGAAAAATAAAAAATACCGTGTAAGTCGCGCCACTGTATATAATACCCTGGAGCTGCTGGTATCATGTGACCTGGTGACTAAACACCAGTTTGGTAAAAACATGGCCCAATTTGAAAAATCATACGGCTATAAGCAGCATGATCATATCATTTGCATTGACTGCGGCAAGGTGGTTGAATTTTGCGACCCGCGCATACAGCAGATACAAAGCATGATGGGCGACATCCTGAAATTTGAGATCAAACACCACTCCCTTAATCTTTACGGCAATTGCACCAAATTAAGAGAGGGTAATTGTGACAGAAAAGCATAACTTTGCCCCCCTTAATATCATACTCTGAATTTACATAAATGGCTGTTGACGTATTATTAGGCCTCCAATGGGGCGATGAAGGTAAAGGAAAAATTGTTGATGTGCTTAGTGCAGGTTACGACCTGATAGCACGTTTCCAGGGCGGCCCAAATGCCGGGCATACTTTGGAATTTGACGGTAAAAAATTTGTTTTAAATACCATTCCTTCAGGTATATTTTTTGAGAACACCATGAACCTAATAGGTAATGGTGTAGTGATCGACCCGATCACACTGAAAAAAGAATTAGAAAAACTGAAAGATGCCGGGCATGATCTTTTAGCAAAAAAGAATTTGCTGATAGCTAAAAAGGCTCACCTTATATTACCAACGCACCAGTTGCTTGATGCCGCTAATGAAAAAAAGATGGGCGATGGCAAAATTGGTTCTACCTTAAAAGGTATCGGCCCAACTTACATGGATAAAACCGGTCGTAATGGTTTACGTATAGGTGATATTACCCTGCCCGATTTTAAGGAGCGTTATCAGAAACTGGTTGACAAGCATGTATCCATGCTGCAAGCGTTATACGGAGAAGTTGCAGATTTTTCAGAACGCGAAGCCGCGTTTTTCGAAGCGCTTGACCTGTTGCGCCAGTTCCCATTGGTTGACTCTGAGCACTTGGTTAACAACTATATAAAACAAGGTAAAAAAGTATTGGCCGAAGGTGCACAGGGAGCTATGCTGGATATTGATTTTGGCTCATACCCTTTTGTTACTTCGTCAAATACAACCGCTGCCGGAGCCTGTACAGGTTTGGGTATAGCACCGCAACAAATTGGCGAAGTGATAGGTATTTTTAAAGCTTATTGCACACGTGTTGGCGGTGGCCCCTTCCCTACTGAACTGGAGGACGAAACAGGCGAGGAATTACGCCGTATAGGCCATGAATTTGGAGCAACCACTGGAAGGCCACGCCGTACAGGATGGATCGATCTGCCGGCTTTAAAATACGCTATAATGCTTAATGGCGTTACCCAATTGGTAATGACCAAAGCCGATGTATTAAGCGGCTTTGATAAAATATATGCCTGTACCCACTACAACTATCTGGGCGAAAAGATCGATTACATGCCATACGATATTTGCTCGGTAAGCCCCGACCCAATTTTGAAAGAAATTGACGGCTGGAAAGAAGATTTGACTGGTATTACCGAATTAAACCAGATCCCTGCCAGACTACAATCATATATTGATTATTTAGAGGCAGAACTCGGCGTGCCTGTTAAATACCTATCCGTAGGGCCAGACAGGAAACAAACGCTGGTAATGCACTAATTGCATCAGCTATTCAAAAGCCCTACATCTTATAGATGCAGGGCTTTTTTTGTTATTTATGGTTAAAGGTATCTGGCTAAAACAGCATACAGGTTATATAAGGCATGCAACAACACAACATATAAAAATGCCTGACGGCCGGTATTTATCCACTTGCAATAAATGTAAAGAAAACTCATGAGCACTCCGCTAAAAAACATAGCGATCATATAAAGCGGATTATAATAATGGTTTACTCCAAATAATAATGCGGGGATAATGATCAGCAGATATAAACTTTTTATCCCGAATTTGTTCATCAGGTGATTAGGTAAACTGATAAACAACCAGGTTTCCAGCAGTGGTGCAAAAATACAGGCTACTAATAATTGCTCTGGAACAGACTCTTTATCGATAGGGTTATTGAGCAAGTCTGCCTCCGGAAAATAATGGTCTGCAATAAAGGCAAAGAAAAAACTATTCAGAAAAGATAAAATCAAACAAGCCAAAAAAACATAGTAAAATTTGATCCTACCCGAGATCAGCCCTTCTTTAAAATGATATGCCAGTAATTGCATTGAATAAGCTTTGCATTTATTCATCCAATATAAGATAACAAAAAGACACTTCATGCAGCCTTTTTACTTTACTTGCTTATTTTTGCCGGGTGATTATTCCTGTTCAAGATCTTCCCCTGTTTAAACAAAAAGCGCTGCAATGGGCCTCATCATTTGATGCCGTCTGCTACCTGGAATCCAACGGGTTTAATGACCCCTATGGTAAATTCAATACACTAATAGCTATTGGGGTAAAAGATGAAGTGACAGCACAGGTTGGGAGCGCCTTTGATCAACTGGAAGCTTTCCGACAAAATAACCCGGGATGGATAAGCGGTTTTTTCGGTTACGACCTGAAGAATGAAACAGAACTGCTATCATCTGCCAATCCGGATGGGTTACAGTTTCCGGATCTTTATTTTTTTGCGCCTCTACATCTAATTATCATTAAGGATGGCAAAGTGGAGTTCATTAGTGACGAGCCTGAGCAGGTTTTTGACCTGATTGATCAACAAGAGTTAATTATCTATAAGGAACAGCCCGCTATAGCATTAAAATCCCGCTTTAGCCGGCAAGAATATATTGATGCCGTAAAGGGTATTCAGGAACACATTAACCGGGGTGATATATATGTTACCAATTTTTGCCAGGAGTTTTTTGCCGAACATACCACGATAGATCCGCTGGCCATATTTACACAGCTAAATAAGGTTTCACCGAACCCTTTCAGCACCTTTTTTAAGTGGAAAGACAACTATATACTGGGAGCTTCGCCCGAGCGTTTCCTGGCCAAACGTGGCACTAAACTGATATCGCAGCCCATAAAAGGCACCGCCAAAAGGGATGCAGATATACAGGCTGACGAATTGATCAAACAACAGCTACGTAATCACCCCAAAGAGCTGCAGGAAAACGTAATGATAGTTGACCTGGTACGGAATGACCTGACCCGCTCTGCCAAGCAGGGCACTGTGAAAACCGAAGAGCTATTTGGTATACACAGTTTTCAATATGTACATCAAATGATATCAACCGTAGTATGTGAGCTACAGGAAGGCTTATCGGCAGTACAAGCCATTAAAAATACCTTTCCGATGGGCAGCATGACCGGTGCACCCAAGATCAGCGCTATGCAACTAATGGAACAATATGAGCGCAGCAAACGGGGGGTATACTCGGGGGCTATAGGTTATTTGAGCCCGGATAATGATTTTGATCTCAATGTGGTTATCCGTACCCTGCTTTACAACTCAGCAAGGCAATACGTATCATTCCATGCCGGGAGTGCGATCACGTACCATGCCGATCCGGTAAAAGAGTATGAAGAATGCCTGCTCAAAGCACAGGCTGTTATGGAGGTTTTGGGAGGTCTTTAGATAAGAAACCTCCCGTCATTGCGAGGAGGAACGACGTATTTTTTAATTTAGACTTCAGACTAAACCACTATCTTATCACCCATCCTCACCTTAATATCTGACCCGGCAGCAAAAAATACCGATACGGGTTCTTTTCTTAAATAGGGTTCAAAAGCTTCGCCATAAAGCCCGGCAACATCGGCTTCAAACACATGATCTTTAACCAGGCCTGTTTGCCAGGAGATATGTTCAACCTGATATTCCATAGTGACGGTGTCTGATAGTTTATTATAACCCCAATAGTGTTCAAAAATAAATTCCTCGGCACTGCCTGGATTAATATCCTGCAATTGATTACTTGCTGTAGCTCCTAATTTATTCCACTTACCTTTAAACTTCCACTCATATAAAAATTGGGTATGGCTATCCTGAGTTAAAGTAACCGAGCTGCGCATAGGCATAGCCTGGTAATGTTCTTTATATAAATTATTGGCGATAAGCGCTATCATGCTTTTGGGCACTATTTCGCTTACAAAAACAGCACCGCGTTTCCATTCCGTACCGTTAAAATGCTTTACATAAAAGCGCAGGTTTACTTCCTCAAAATTTACATGCCATGGCCATTTGATGCCAAGTACGCTGGTATCTGCAAATACAAAACCAACCATACTTACCAATACCTTCCCTTGCCAAAGGTCAAGTACCGTACCAGGCGGTAAATAGGGATCTAATATTTGCGGATCAACCTCGTAATTCAGCATCACCAGGTTTTTCCATTGTGCCTGTAAAAATTGACGTTTAGCCATTTTGTGTTGTAAAAATGCAAGTATAACCGGAGAGTGGTGTAATAAAAAAGGTCTCATCGAAAAAAGTGAGACCTTTTTTATTTCTTGAATTATTTTTTATAATATTTCATAGCCTCGGGTATAAGGCGCTGGATATTCGCGATACGGGTTGCATCAGAAGGGTGAGTGCTTAGCAGCTCTGGCGGAGCGCCACCTTTATTTTGAGCCGCCATACGCTGCCAAAAACCTACAGCCTCATGCGGATCATAACCCGCCATGGCCATAAAAGTGAGCCCTAAACGATCAGCTTCTGATTCCTGATCACGGGAGTATTTTAATAAAACTACTTGCGTGCCCACGCCGTATGCCTGGCTAAAAAGCCCCTGCATTACCTGCGATTGTTTAGCCACCGCAATTCCGGCCAGTGAGCCACCAAATTGTGCCAGTGTTTGCTGAGAGATACGTTCGGCAGAGTGCCTGGCTATAGCGTGACCGATCTCATGCCCCATTACAACGGCCAGATAAGCATCGGTATTAGCAACAGGCAGCAGACCGCTATATACAGCTACTTTACCTCCCGGCATACACCAGGCATTTACCTCGTTGCTTTGTATCAGGTTAAATTCCCATTGAAAGTTATATTGATTGGCATAACCATTCTGTTGCAGGTATTGTTCAATAGCTGCAGCCAGATTGCTGCCTATTCTTTTAATCCGTTGAGCATCGGCACCACTGCCAACAACCTTGGTTTTAGGATCTGTTAATAATTGTTTGTAACTGGCAGCTGCCGATTGGTTTACTTCGGCATCGCCTACCAGGCTTAGTTGCCGGCGGCCGGTTAACGGTACTGTTGAACAGGAATTCAATGCAATGATAAAGATCAGAGCAAGGGCAGGTCTGAATTTTTTCATGGTGATCAGGTAGTTTTCTTCTTTAAAAAATTAACTTTTGACTCGGTGCCTTTTAGTAAGCGTTCGATGTTTTTTTGGTGCGTTACCAGTATGAGCAAGCAGATGCACATACCATATATAACTACCGACCGGATAGACGTTGGAAAAATAAACGAAACTCCGATAGGATATGTAAAGGCAGCAGCGATAGAGCTAAGCGATACATAACGTGTAGTTAAAAGCACTATTACAAATACCAGAACACATAATAAAGCGGCATGTAAATGAATAGCCAAAATCATTCCAAATAAAGTAGCCACACCTTTCCCGCCACGAAAACCAGCAAAAATCGGGAACAGGTGGCCCATTACCGCAGCAATACCCAAAGCAAGCGCGTAATTGGTATAAGCTATAGAGTTTGACGGCCCGGTGGTTGATACACCAATAAAATAAGCCAGATTGGTAGCCGTCCATCCTTTTAAAATATCCAACAGCATTACTGGGATACCGGCCTTTTTACCCAACACCCTGAAAGTATTGGTTGCGCCCGCGTTCCCACTGCCATACTCACGAACATCAATATCATAGAAAGCCAGCCCTATCCAAACGGCCGTAGGTATAGACCCGCAGAGATAAGCCAGAATGAGCGCTGAAACTGAATAAACGGTTATCATTTCCCTGCAATATTACGAAATTGATATGGTACTAAGGGTTAAATTCTAAACTCTAAATCCGAAACTTTAAACTCTAAATCCGAAATCGAACTTCCCAATTCCGAAATCAGATCGCTTTAAGACTCAGGTCAAGACTTTTAACAGAGTGAGTTAACGCCCCAACCGATATATAATCAACCCCACACTCCGCATAACCACGTATATTATCAATGGTTATACCTCCGGATGCCTCGGTAATGAAGCGGCCCTGAATAATATCAACAGCCTGCTTTAGGTCGGCAAAGTTAAAATTATCTAACAATATACGGTTCACATGGCCGGTTTGTAAAACCTGATCAAGCTCATCCAGGTTACGCACTTCTATTTCGATAGCCAGTTTTTTGTTATGGTCGATAAGATATTGATTGGCCCTTTCAATGGCTTGCCTTATACCTCCGGCGTAATCAACATGATTGTCTTTGATCAGTATCATATCATACAAACCAAAACGATGGTTTACGCCTCCACCAATTCTCACTGCCCATTTTTCAATATAACGCAGGCCCGGAGTAGTTTTACGGGTGTCCAGAACTTTGGTATGGGTATCTTTTAACAGATCGACTATCTCGCGCGTTTTAGTAGCGATGCCCGACATGCGCTGCATACAATTCAATACCAAACGTTCGGCTTTTAAAATACTTTGAGAATTGCCCTCTACCTCAAAGGCTACGTCTTTGGGTTTTATAACAGCGCCATCAGTTAAAAATACGTTTACCTTCAGGTTGGCATCAACTATTTTAAAAATCTCTAATGCCAGTTCAACCCCGGCTAATATGCCTTCATCTTTTACCAGGAGTTTTGCTTTACCGGTGCTATCGGCAGGAATCGTTGATAACGAAGTATGGTCGCCATCACCAACATCTTCCTTTAAAGCCTCAATTATAAAATGGTATATTAGTTCCTTATCCAAGAGTATTAAATTTAAACCTCAAAAGTAATGAAAAAAAGATGTGCAGATGAAAATTGATGTGTAGATGATGAATTGATTTGTAAATGCGCAGATAGGAAATTACTTTGTAACCTTATTGACTAACCGCAGCAAGATGTCATTCATCTGCACATTTGCATATTTGCACATCCGCACATCTATAAATTTACTTCACCTTTTCATTTTCAATGCGGAGTTCAATAATAGACATTTTACCACCCGTATCCTTTAGGGTAAGGGCTACCCGGTACAATCCGGCTTCGGTAGTCAAAATAAATACACCAAAGCGATAATTGGCGCTTGAGTTTACCTTATGTAATAGTTTGATGCTTTTAGGCTTATTTTTTGAGAAAAATTTATCCAATATCAATGTAGCCTGGGCCTGGGAGTAAATATTTTCCTCATCCATTAAAGTGATCTCAATGCTGGAGGCAAATGATTTAGCCAATTCTTTGGTATTGCCCTGTTTTATGAGGTTAGCTACATCATCTATCGGATCGGCCGGTGTAAAGCCGGGCAAAAGGAATAGCATAATAAAGGATGATAGACAAACCAGCTTCATAAAATTATTTAATAAACAGAATTTTAAACAATACGGATTATTAATTAGAATCAACGGGGCTATTGACCTTCAAATAAGATATAACTGTTTTTACACGCAATTATTATCAAATCATGAATAGTATATTCCGTAAATCGAAATTAAAAAAATAATCATATAAAGTACAGCGTTGCCGTTATATTTGCGATGTGGAAAATCAAAAAAAACTCGCATTAATTATTCTTGATGGCTGGGGTTATGGCCGTAACGACCAGTCGAACGCTATACTTGCCGCAAATACACCTTTTGTTGATGGTTTGCTGCAACAATATCCAAATTCAAAATTGGAAGCATCCGGAACCGCGGTAGGTTTACCTGCCGGGCAAATGGGCAACTCAGAAGTTGGGCACATGAACCTGGGTGCCGGCCGTGTAGTTTACCAGGAGCTGGGCCGTATCCATAAAGCTGTTGACGATAATGAACTGCCAACCATCCCGGTATTAAAGGATGCTTTTGAATATGCCAAACAAAATAACCGCGATGTGCATTTCATCGGCCTGGTATCTGATGGCGGGGTTCACTCCCATATCAGGCACGTAAAAGGTTTGTGCGATGCCGCGAAGCAATTGGAGGTTAAAAACGTTTACATCCATGCTTTTTTAGACGGCCGCGATACCGATCCTAAATCAGGATTAGGTTTTGTTAGCGATCTGGAGCAATATATCGAAGGATCTGATGTAAAAGTGGCATCAGCTATCGGCAGGTATTATGCCATGGATCGCGATAATCGTTGGGAAAGAGTAAAATTGGCCTATGACCTTCTGGTTAATGCCGAGGGAGAAGCAACCCAACATATTACAGACCTGATCAAAAAATCATACGAAGCAGGTGTAACCGATGAATTTATAAAGCCGATTGTACGCGTTGATGCTGATGGTAAACCACTGGCTGTTATTAAAGATGGCGACGTAGTGATCTGCTTCAACTTCCGTACAGACAGGGGTCGCGAGATCAGTATAGCCTTAACACAGCGGTCATTCCCTGAATATAATCTTCACCCGTTGGCTATCCGTTATATCACCATGACCCCGTACGACGAAACGTTTAAGAACGTGCAGGTGGTCTTTAACAAAGAGGACCTGACCAAAACTTTGGGTGAGATCTTGCAAAATGCGGGCAAAACGCAGATCAGAATAGCCGAAACCGAAAAATACCCACACGTGACCTTCTTCTTTTCTGGTGGTCGTGAAAAAGAATTTGATAATGAGAAACGCTTACTGGCACCATCACCCAAAGTAGCTACTTATGATCTGCAACCCGAAATGAATGCGGCAGGCATCCGTGATGCTATTATCCCTGAACTGGAAAGTGGTTGGCCCGATTTTGTTTGTCTTAATTTCGCTAATACCGATATGGTTGGCCATACAGGTGTTTTTAGCGCGGTAGTTAAAGCTGCCGAAACTGCAGATGCCTGTACCAAAGCAGTAGTTGAAGCGGGTTTGGCCAATGGCTATTCATTCATCATACTGGCCGATCATGGCAATGCCGATTATATGATTAACGAAGATGGTTCGCCCAATACAGCGCATACCACCAACCTGGTGCCTTGTATTATTATTGATAAAGATGTTAAACAGGTAAAGGATGGTAAACTGGGTGATGTTGCCCCTACCATTTTAAGTATACTGGGCGTAGCTATCCCTGCGGAAATGACCGGGAATGTATTGGTATAAATTGAAATTATTACCCATAACCGCTTTTTTGGGCGGTATTATGCTTATATCCGGCTTGCCATCATGTAGGCCGGATATCAAGCAAAGCGGCGCTGTATTAAAATATGTTGATATCAGTGGCTTTTTTAAGGCCGATACCGCAAAGCTCACCAAACTGAATCCGCTTGTTAATAAAACCGTAACTCATAACGGTGTAACAGAAAATAAAACCGTACATATTACCAATTGGGGACAGGAATTAAACCTGTTCATACAATCAGATATTAATAGGCCGGCCTGGAAAAACAGCTACAGGGTTCAAACTACTGATAGTTTAATAGTATACCAGGCCAAATATCCTGATTTGCGAACTACTCGCATCGTGATCAAAAAGAACGGCGATAAAATAAAGTGGGTACTTATTTTTAACCACACCAAAAACCTGCTGTACGAAACCAGGGAAAAATTAAGTTATTTTCCGGATTCGGCTTACCTCATCGAGAAATGGCAACACGTTAGGTTAATGGGCCAAAACAATTACCACATCGAAGGTATTTTGAAAAAAGGTATCAAGTAGCGAGTATCAAGTATCAAGATTTTTTCCAGCTATATAAACAAATCCAAGTGTCGTGATACTTGATACTAGCTACTTGATACTAAAATTTATGATTAATGGCGAGCCACAGTAGGAGCAATGGCCTGCGATAGTTTGTCTTTTGACTGATCGATCAGGTTTGCGATATCCATTCTTCCTGGATTATCGTTCAGTACTTTTTCAAGGTCAGTTATAGATGCCTTCAGGGAATTGACGCCCCTTGCACGGTCATAAAAATGCGAGTTATTCTGTAGTTTGAACAATCCGTAATCACGATAGGCAAGTCCCCTGTTCTGGTAGAATTTACTATCATTAGGGTCGCTGTTGATGGATATAGCCTTGGTCAGATCCACAATGGCCCCTAACAGGTATAGTTCCTTATCTGCCGGCGACGTCTGGTTATCCTTCCCCAGGTAGCTTTTTGCCCGTGCCCTGTAATAATAGGCAGAAGCATCCGCCGGCTTTATGGCAATAACACGGGTGTAAGCAACTATTGATTTTTTATAATTATCGCTATGGTAATAGGAGTACCCCAGCATCCACAACGCGTTGGCATTGGTTGAATCTGTGATACAAGCCTTTTCCAGGTGTGATACCGCCGATCTGAAATCGCCATCCATCAGGGCCTGCTGTCCCATTTTTACATAGGCGCTTTGTGCCACAGCTGATTCGAGCGAGGACATAATCAGAAAAGATACAATGACCGATAACTTCATTAGCGATTAATAGTGAAACAGAAACGGTATAACATTAACTACCATTACATCGAATTATTATGCCAAAAGGCATTTTTATTCAAAAAAATATCGTTTCTAAAAAAATTCCAGAAGGCTATACTATGACTTTTTTTCATATTTACCAATAAATTCTTATTTAATTGGTAAACTTATAAGTGGTTTGTAATAAACAAATAGCCAAACCATTGCACTGCCATATTGCTTGTTAAGCATTATTACCATAACTTGGCACAGCTCTTGAAACATAGGTAGCTACAAGTAACAACCGCAGTTTTACCTGTATTTAACAGCTTAATGATGATACAGGCTGACAACATGACGGTTTTATCTATATATAAAATATAATTAATGACTTTTGATCCATTTGATTTTAAAAATGCCCTACCAGTTATAAACGAAGACTCTGAGTTTTTTCCCCTAATGTCTACTGAGGACGAGGAAGAAATGAACAATGAGGAAATGCCGGAGGTATTATCCATACTGCCTTTGCGTAACACTGTTTTATTCCCAGGTGTGGTGATACCGATAACGGTTGGCAGAGACAAATCAATTAAATTGATACGCGATGCCAACAAAGGTAATCGCATGATTGGGGTAGTTGCGCAACAGGATGTGGGGATAGAAGACCCTAATTTTAGCCAGTTGAACAAAATTGGCACCATTGCCCTCATTATAAAAATGCTGCAAATGCCCGATGGTAACACCACCGTTATTATTCAGGGTAAAAAGCGTTTTGTTTTAAAAGATGAGGTACAAAGCGAACCTTATATAAAAGCTACTGTTGAACCTTTTAAAGAAATAAAGGCTAAAGAGGATAAAGAATTTAAAGCCATGGTATCGTCTATTAAAGATATGGCCATGAACATTATCCAATTGTCGCCCAACATTCCGAGCGAGGCCGGTATAGCCATCCGCAATATTGAAAGCACTTCATTTTTGATCAATTTTATATCATCAAATATGAATGCCGATATGGCGGCCAAACAACGCTTGCTGGAGGTTGCTAATCTGCGCGAAAGGGCAAATATGGTATTAGAACACCTGACGCTCGATCTGCAGATGCTGGAACTTAAAAACCAGATCCAAACCAAAGTACGTGTTGATCTGGATAAACAACAGCGTGATTATTTCTTAAATCAGCAGTTAAAAACTATACAGGAAGAATTGGGCGGGAACTCACCCGACCTGGAAATTGATGATCTGCGCCAGCGTGCCCTCAAAAAGAAATGGGGCAAAGAGGTAAAAGATCATTTTGCCAAAGAATTGGAAAAGTTAGCCAGAACCAATCCGGCCGCGGCTGATTATTCGGTACAGATCAATTATCTGGAATTATTACTTGATCTGCCCTGGAACGAATTCACCAAAGATAACTTTGATTTGAAACGGGCCCAAAAGGTGTTGGATAAAGATCATTTTGGCCTGGATAAAGTAAAGCAACGCATTATTGAATACCTGGCCGTGCTTAAATTAAAGCACGATATGAAAGCGCCCATCCTTTGCTTGGTGGGCCCCCCCGGGGTTGGTAAAACATCCTTAGGAAAATCAATAGCTAAAGCGCTTGGCCGTAAATATGTACGGATGGCTTTAGGTGGCATCCGCGACGAGGCCGAAATAAGGGGTCACCGTAAAACCTATATTGGCGCTATGCCGGGTCGTATTATACAATCGGTTAAAAAAGCCGGCGCGGCTAATCCTGTGTTCATCTTAGATGAAATTGATAAAGTAGGTAATGATTTCCGTGGAGATCCGTCATCTGCTTTACTGGAAGTGCTTGATCCAGAACAGAACAGTACTTTTTATGACCATTATGTAGAAATGGATTTCGATCTGTCCAACGTGATGTTCATAGCAACAGCCAATTCACTAAGTACTATTCAACCTGCCCTTTTAGACAGGATGGAGATCATCGAAGTGAATGGTTATACCATTGAAGAAAAGATAGAGATAGCCAAGCAGCACCTGTTACCTAAACAGCGTGAAGCCCACGGCTTAAAATTGAAAGATGTAAGTCTTAAAACCGACGTGCTGGAAAAACTCATCGTTGACTATACACGCGAATCGGGTGTACGTGCGCTGGAGAAAAAAATAGGCTCGGTGGTTCGTGGGGTAGCCAAAAATATTGCCATGGAAGAGGAATACAATCCTGTGGTAAATAAAAAAGATATTGAAAAAATACTGGGTGCCCCTATTTATGACAAGGACCTCTACGAAGGTAACGATGTTGCCGGTGTAGTTACAGGCCTGGCCTGGACATCGGTTGGCGGCGATATTTTGTTTATTGAAGCCAGTTTAAGTCCGGGCAAAGGACGTTTAACCCTAACCGGTAGCCTGGGTGACGTGATGAAGGAATCGGTAACTATCGCATTGGCTTACCTACGGGCACATGCCGACTACTTTAACATCAACCCTAAATTGTTTGATCAATGGGATGTGCATGTGCATGTACCGGCAGGCGCTACGCCAAAGGATGGCCCTTCGGCTGGTATAACTATGCTTACCGCCCTTGTTTCGGCATTTACTCAACGTAAGGTAAAACCAAACCTGGCCATGACCGGCGAGATCACCCTGCGTGGACGGGTATTGGCAGTAGGTGGTATCAAAGAAAAAATACTGGCCGCCAAACGCGCCAATATCAAAGAGATCATTTTATGCAAATCGAACCAGAAAGATATCCTGGAGATCAAAGAAGATTATATCAAGGATCTGAAGTTCCATTACGTAGCGGATATGCGCGATGTAATTGCGCTTGCCCTTTTGGATGAAAAAGTAAGTCACCCAATCGATCTTACCGTTAAGGAGGATGAGAAAGCGATAGCAAATTAAAAAAAGAGGGGTTAAAAATAATTTAGCCCCTCTTTTTTTGTGCACCTATAAATCAGCTCAATTTTTCTATATTAGGCGCTGATATATTTTACAACCTAATGTCTAATAAACTATTCCTCACACTGTTGTGCCTTTTTGGTTCTATCAATCTATTTGCACAAACCCGCGGTCACGAAATTGCTATACAAACTGATAATGATGGGTACCTGGGTCAGGGCTCAGACAGGTATTACACCAATGGCATCTTCTTTTATTACCGTAAAGCTTTAAAAGCCGATGGCAATCTCCAGAATAAAGTTTTAGGTTTTGAGTTTGGGCAAAAAATGTATAATCCGCAATCGGGCTATGTACCCAATGCCTCTTACATCGACAGGCCTTTCGCGGCCTATTCCTACATTGGTTCAACACTCAACTTTTTATATAAAAACGAAAGTAACATAAAGCTTAGCGCCCAGTTAGGTATTGTGGGTCCGGCTGCACAAGGCGAACCGATACAAAAGTTTATTCATAATACTTTTGGGTTTTATTCTTTAAATGGTTGGCAATACCAGATAAAAAACAACGTAGAACTCAATTTAGGTGCCGAGTATAATAAACTTTTGGCGAGGGCCTCATGGGTTGATGTGAGTTTGACCTCGTACGCCAACCTGGGTAATGGATTCACCGGCGCCGGCATAGGCCCTTTGATCCGTCTGGGGAATTTCAACCAGTTTTTCAATTCAGTGAGTACGCAAAGTACTGTATCTGCGGCCGATCAAACCGGCTTATTGCATGCTCACGAGATCTTTTTTTACTATAAACCGCAGATCAACGGTGTACTTTATGACGCCACTATACAAGGCCCGCTGTTTAACAAAAACAATGATCCTAACAGCCTCGAGGTTACACTCAACAAAAAGCCTTTTATATTCAGTAACCAGGTGGGCGTAGCCTTTACAACCAGTCGTTTCACTTTTGACATAGCAGCCATTTTCCACACCAAGGATGCGGAACAAATGCTAAGATCACATCAATGGGCCAGTATTACGGGGGCTTACCGGTTTAAGTAGAGTGTCGTCTGAATCAGAATTTTCAGAATTAAAGAATTAACAGAATGGAGATTTAATTCTGAAAACGGCGAAGCCCTCAACGGAGTTAATTCTGATTCAGACAAAAGATCCATAAAAATTATGGTTTACACTGCAAACCGTTTTTTTACAGTAAAATAAAAACAACTAATTGATTACCAACTAATTAAATAAGTGTAAACCATAAAAAGTGTAAACCATGTAAACCCACTTTTTTAGCAAAATGGCTGCCTGTTCAGGTATCAATCAAAATCAACCTTCCGGTTTTCCTTTTTGGTGGAGTGTTTCTTTTTGTCATCCAGGCGGGCGGCTTTGGCGGCCTTACTTACTTTGGTGGGTTTACGTACTTTGGGTTTCTGCAATGCCCGGGTAAGTAATAATATCAATCGTTCAATAGCTTTCTCTTTGTTGAGATATTGGCTACGCTCTTCATCACAGATCACCTGTACTAAACCATCTTTATTTAAGCGGTTTTGTAATTTATCGTTCAGCAGTAATTTCTCCTCTTCGGTAAACAGTTCGGAGCCGTCTACATTAAATAAAAGCTCCACCTTGCTCGATACTTTATTTACATTTTGACCGCCCTTACCCCCACTACGCGAGGTTTTATAAGTAATTTCTTTTTGCAGCTCAGATTTAGTAAGGTTCATTCGGCAAAGGTAACTATTTAGGTTAATTGGGTGAGTGGTTGATTAAGTGGGCAGTTACCAGAATTTGCGGACAATTATTCTACCCAATCAACTACTCACTTAATCAACCACTCACCTACCAATCAATCACAATTATTTGTATTTTAGCTACGCTTATGAGTAAAAACATAGTAGTGGCAATTGATGGTTATTCATCATGCGGTAAAAGCACACTGGCCAAAGCTTTAGCTAAAAAACTTCATTTTATTTATGTGGATAGCGGTGCGATGTATCGCGCTGTTGCTCTGTATTTTTTGCGCAACAATATCGACGTGACCAATCACGATCAAATTGCAGAAGCATTAAAAAACATCCATCTCAATTTTCACTCCCGTGATTACCAGACACACATCACCCTAAACGGTGAAGAGGTATCTGAGGAGATCCGCCTGATGCCGGTATCTGATAAAGTAAGTGAAGTATCTGCTATTCGCGAAGTGCGTAAAGAGATGGTTAAACAGCAGCAGCGCATGGGTCATTCTAAAAACATCGTGATGGACGGGCGCGACATAGGCACAACGGTTTTCCCGGATGCTGATGTAAAAATCTTCATGACTGCTGATCCTAAAGTACGCGCCGAAAGACGTTACAACGAGATCAAGGATAAGAACCCCGAAATTACATTAGAAGATATATTTGAGAATATAGCCCATCGCGATTACCAGGACACCACCCGTGAGGAAAGTCCGCTTGTAAGAGCTGATGATGCCATTATATTGGATAATACCAACCTCACCCCGCAACAACAACTGGACTTTGCCCTGGATAAGGTAAAACCGCTTATTGTTTAAGGTTTTAAAAAATCTCCATCGATAATTAACAGCTTCACACCGCCGGCAGAGACAGACCGGTGTGAGCTCAGATCATCAGACACGATATAGGTCATGCCTTTGGTTAAGACAAAGGCCTCTCCGTTTTGGAGTTCGCTCACAAACTCCCCTTCCAGGCAATGTACAATATGCCCTTTTTGGCACCAGTGATCGGCCAGGTATCCTGCAGAATATTCTACCAGGCGCAGCCTAAGACCATTAAGCAATAATGTTTGCCAAAACGCAGTTCCGGTTTCGCCTTTGTGCTCCGTTTTTTCAACCGACGACCAATCAATAGTTTGAAAAGGTATATGGTACATGGTTTGAGAATTATTTGTTTATCCTACAAACTTTTCGGCCTTAACTCCAAAGTGGTTTAAAAAATCAACCCCTTCATCGCTGGCTAAACCTTTGTATTCGGCGTATGACTTATCAAAATATACGTGCTTGATACCTGCCGAAAATATAAGGCGGGCACAAGGCAGACAAGGCGATAAGGTGGTGTATAAGGTAGCTCCTTCCAGCCTGGCGCCATTTTTTACAGCATAGAGTATGGCATTTTCTTCGGCGTGTAGTGCCAAAGAGCAGCTCCCTTTTGAATCACGGGGGCAGCCCTCGCCAGGCCACTCCTCGTCGCAATTATGGGTATGTGCGGGCGGCCCGTTATAGCCGATGGATATAATACGGGTGTCGCGCGTTAAAACAGCGCCTACCTGGGCTTTAACGCAGTGTGAGCGCTTGGCCAGATCAGTGGCGAGGTTCATAAAGATGTTATCGAAACTTGGTTTCATAATCTTAAATCATTAAGTCATTAAACATCATTGGGTCATTACTTCATTTAAAAATGACTTAATGACCCAATGATCAAATGATTGGTAAAATATTAATGTCCGCCTTTTACTTCAACATGGTCAAGGTCGATACCCTGGCCGCGAAGTTCACGGCTCACTTTCCAGGCAAAATATGCCAGGTAAGCAAAACCTAATACCGGTACAATGTACGAGAAATGGATACCGCTCATGCCTGGTATAACGTTACCTGCACCATCGGCAATTTTCCCTTGTAGAGGCGGGATAATTGAACCACCCAGGATCATCATAATCAAAAATGCTGAACCCTGGCTGGTGTATTTACCCAAACCGGTAATAGCCAATGAGAATATGGATGGCCACATGATAGAGCAGCATAAACCACCGCTAATGAAAGCGAAAGTAGCTACCCTGCCGGTAGTGAACAAACCGATCAGCATAAATATAACACCCAGTATACCCAATACAGATAAGGTACGCGTTGGCTTTTGCTGACCAATAAAGAAGGCCACAATAAGCACCGCCACACAAACCGCGTAAACATACAGGTTACTTACGTTTACACCGGTCACCGCGTTTACCAGCAATACCAGGCCAAACGCTACAAACGGAACCAAAACGTATAAAATGTATTTGGTTGATGTTGAAAGATTGAAAGCCCCGATTGAACCTGCAAAACGACCGATCATTAAACTACCCCAGTATAAAGATATATAAGGCGCAATGTCCGATTCGTTGAAGGAACCAAACTCAGGCGTTTTCAGTAATGAACCCATATTACTTTGAATAGTAACCTCGGTACCGACATAGGTAAAAATGGCCAGCATACCCAAAATCAATTGTGGGTATTGCATAGCGCCCCAGCCTTCTTTGCTTTGTTTAGCAGCGAAAATGGTACCTACAAGGGTGAATACAATAATAGCAAGGGAGGCGTAAACAAAATACTGACTTGGGATGCCAATAGATTTACTCAGCGGGTCAGCAGCCAATATCAATAAAAACGCGATGAATATGATAAATAATGGTGTATTCGCCTTTTTGCTCGATTCAATTTTTTCGTCGCTGGTAACCTTTGGCAGGTTTGAAAACCAAAAGAATACGGCTACAGCTATAAATAAGGCTGCCAGCATATAATAAAGGTTATTGATAGACGATATTTTAACTTCCGGTTTAACTTCGGAATTTGCAGTACCAAATAATACCACACTAACAACGATCGGCCCCAATAAGGCTCCTATATTATTGATACTACCTGCAAAATTTAAACGGTTTGAGCCTGTTTCGGCAGGGCCCAAAGCCACCACAAAGGGGTTCGCGGCAGTTTGCTGTAAGGAGAAACCAACAGCTATAATAAAGAATACAGCTAATATGAAACCAAACGCTCCGCTGGCAACAGCAGGTATCATGCCTAATGCACCTATCGCTGATATAACTAAACCTAAAATGATACCATTTTTATAACCCAACTTATTCATGATATCAACCTTACTGGCTTGCGATGCAAAATAAAGTATCAATGAGCCTATAAAGTATCCACCATAAAAGGTAAAATCGATCAACTGCGACTCAAATTGAGTAAGATGAAAATGCGTTTTACAAAATGGTATAAAGATACCGTTAGATGCGGCTAAAAAACCCCAGAAGAAAAACACAGTAATCAGCGTGTATAATGCCGAACTGTAATTTTTATTGTCTTTTTGTTCCATTTTTAAGTTTAGTTATACAGAATGTATTTTGAATCGCTAAACATAAATCAATTTTTGTAAATGTTATTATTCTTTTTCAAATTAAATAAATCACAATTTTAAGTTTCGTTGTTTAAGAGATAAAATTGCATATTCGCATGGTTCAAAATTTTGGAACATAAGCCTAAATAATGATAGAAGCTGTTATTTCGGGATTGGGGATAGGATTAGTGTTGACGTTTTTGACTGGCCCGGTCTTTTTTGCTCTTATTAAAACCAGCATCGAAAAAGGTTTTCATGCCGGTGTTGCATTAGCACTCGGTGTAGTTAGCAGTGATGTGGTTTTCGTGGGAGCAATTTTATTTGGCTCTCAATATTTTGATATATCTAACCATGCCAAAACCATAGCCGGGGTTGTAGGCAGCATTATATTATTTAGTGTGGGTATACGCTACCTGTTTAAAAAGGGCGAAGTGAATTATGAAAACAAAGTCCCCTCGGGTATAAACCGTGCGGGCTACTTTTTGAAAGGGTTTTTGATGTGCATTTTTAACCCCACTCTCCTATTTCATTGGATCACAGTGATCGGTACCGCGAGTACCGTTTTTCATGAAGGTGTGGCACATCGTTCCTTTAAAATTGCGGTGATGTTTGCCACGGTACTTATAGTACAGTTTGGCATGGATATCACCAAAGCTTTTTATGCTAATAAATTGCGGGATAAGATTTCCGTCAAACTGGTCCATCGCCTTAATGAGGTGGCCGGTATTGCGCTGATTATAGCTTCATTGATATTGGTGGATAAACTGGTTACCCACTTTGTTTTTTCGGCACCAGCAGGATCTTAGCCCCCTCCTTAATTATTGAATTAGTGATTTATTGAAATATTGAGTTTATTTTTCTTCTCAGTTAGTAGTTAAGTTTCGGTTGAAATCAGATATAAACAAAAAAGGCGATGAAGAATCACCGCCTTGAATATCATATTACCCCTTTAGGGATAGGGATTACATATAAGCCCTTTGGTTTTTACCTTCCATCCAGTTTACAAAAGCGCGGTTAACTACTTTGTTACCACCTGGGGTTGGATAATCACCGCTGAAATACCAATCGCCGGTGTGATCCGGGCAGGCAATGTGCAGGTTATCTAAGGTTTGGTATAAAACTTCCACCTTACATTTGATATCTTTTGGCGTAATGATCTGTGCTATACGATCCGAAATCTGCTGATCTGTAAATAAAGAGTAGATCTCTTTTACGTAGTTCTCTACCTCTTCTTTTGGCAATTTGGCGCTATCCTTACATTTCTGGTAAACATCCAGAATAATATCTTCACGATCCATTTCTTTCAGCAGGCTGATCGCTGCTTCGAAAGCTACGAACTCACCCATTCTTGACATATCGATACCATAACAATCTGGGTAACGGATCTGCGGAGCAGATGAAACTACTACCACTTTCTTAGGGCCCAATCTGTCTAATATTTTCAGGATACTTTGCTTTAATGTGGTACCGCGTACAATCGAATCATCCAGAACTACCAGTGTATCGGTATTCTTTTTGATTAATCCATAAGTGGTATCATATACGTGCGCAACCATCTCGCTGCGGTCGGCATCCTGGGTAATAAAGGTACGCAGCTTTACATCCTTAATAGCTATCTTTTCAACTCTTGGCGCTATCTTTAATACCTCGGTCAGCTCCTCTTCACTTATCTTATCGTCGCGATTCAGTAGCCTGTCGCGTTGGTATTTCTTTACATATTTGTGTATCCCTTCAACCATGCCATAAAAAGCAACCTCGGCGGTATTTGGTATATAGGAAAATACGGTATTCTGAATATCGTTATCAACCGCGTCCAATATCTGCGGGCAAAGTAATCTGCCCAATTGTTTACGCTCGCGGTAGATAGATGAATCGCTGCCGCGTGAAAAATAGATCCGCTCAAAGGAACAGGCTTTCTTTTCCAATGGTTCGCTGAACATATCCTCAGTTATCTTACCGTTCTTTTTAACGATAAGCGCATGACCGGGGCGAATCTCTTTAATATCTTCAACAGGTATGTTAAAGGCAGTTTGGATAGCCGGACGCTCTGAAGCCGCAACAACTATCTCATCATTATAATAATAATATGCCGGACGAATACCAACCGGATCGCGCATTACAAAGGCGTCGCCATGACCAATGATACCGGCAATGGTATAACCACCATCCCAGTTTTTGGCTGATTTGCGAAGGATCTTGGCTACGTCCATATCATTGGCTATCAGCTTACTGATCTCCATATTATCGTCCAAGCCTTCGCGTTTGTACTGATCAAACAGGCCCTGATTCTCAGTATCCAGGAAGTGGCCTATTTTTTCAAGAACGGTAATGGTATCGGCTTTTTCTTTAGGATGCTGACCCAGGTCATATAACTGCTGCAATAGCTCATCAACATTGGTCATGTTAAAGTTACCGGCGATAACCAGGTTACGGGTCATCCAGTTGTTTTGCCTTAAAAATGGGTGGCAGCTCTCGATGCTGTTTTTGCCGTGGGTACCGTATCGCAGGTGCCCGAGCAAAACTTCGCCCGTAAAGCTTACATTTTCCTTCAACCATTCGGTATCAGCCAGTTTTTCAGGACTTTCTTTCTGAATATCAGCGAATTTCTTCTGGATGTATTCAAAAATATCAGCAACAGCATTTGATGCCATTGATCGGTGCCTGCTGATGTACCGCTTGCCAGGCTCTATGTCCAGTTTAATGGTAGCAACCCCCGCACCATCCTGGCCGCGGTTATGTTGTTTCTCCATTAAAAGGTAAAGCTTGTTCAAGCCGTACAGAGCTGTTCCGTACTTTTTCTGATAATAAGACAGTGGCTTTAAGAGGCGGATAAATGCCACACCGCATTCATGTTTAATCTGATCGCTCATGATTTGGAATGAGGCTGCAAAGGTATCATTTTATAACGAACTATCCCTATATCAATTGTCATTAAACAGTAGTTTGTGGATAAGTTACCAAAACGTTAATTTCTTTACGCAGTAATTATCTAAGCCACTATTCTAACCACTCAAATTTAAACGATAATCCATTGAAATACAATCATGGTCAAGTAAAACTCATCTCCCAATCATCCTATTTTGCAAAGCCTACCATCTGGTGCAATGTTACCGGATCATAAACCCGGCCGCCTTTTATAACAACCGAAACATTACGTATATCCCTGATATTTTTTAATGGGTCGCCATCAATAATGATCAGATCGGCTTGTTTGCCTGCTTCAACAGATCCGGTTTGCTTATCCATCTTCATCACGGTGGCCGGCACAATAGTAGCCGTTCTTATAGCCTGCGCTGGTGTAAGTCCGGCTTCCACATAAAGCTCTAACTCCCTATCAAGACTATAACCAGGGAAACCCATATCCGTACCGGCTACAATAGGTACACCTGCATCATACAGTTTCTTTACCGCCTGTTTCATACTTGCCATTAATGGCTTGGCTTTAATGGCCTGCTCCGGCCCCTCACCCATATTTTTAAATAACGACTGCAACGGTAAAGGCAAATTATAAAATGCAGGCTCCAATTGAGTTATATCATCTTTTAAGTTACGGAAGAAAAGCTCATAAACGCCTACTGTGGGGTCGATAACCACATGGTGCTGTTTGATAAAATCAATAACGGCTATGCTCTTAGGGTCATCAAAATCAACAGAGCGATCTGCATTTCGTTTCATAATCGAATAAACATACTGAATGTGATTCACCATATTCATCCCCGAATCAACGCCCTGCTGTAGGGTCATCCCATTAGGTATGTGCCCGGTTACCGTCAATCCAAGACGGTGGGCCTCATCACAAATTACCTTCACTATTCCCGGTTTTACCGAACTGTATATTTTTATCTGAACAAAACCATTCTCTTTATAGCGGTCGACTGCCTTTATGGCTTCTTCTTTGGTATCAGCCTGTATAATTCCCAAAGCCATTGGACCTTTGCCGTCAATAATACCAGCTTTTAATATATTAGGACCAATACCTTTCTCGCTATCAATGGCATCCTTAATCGCGTTGATATATTCAAACTCATTACCGCAATCCCTAACGGTTGTAACCCCGGCGGCCAGGTAAGCCGGTCCCCACTCAGCCTGTTCAAAATGGGAGTGCATATCCCACAAACCAGGTAAAATAGTTTTGCCCTTAGCATCAATCACTTTTGCGCCTGCGGGAATAGTTAACGACCCGGCTTTTCCTGTGCGCACAATAACACCTTTATTGATCAATATCACCGCATCTGGGATATTAGTACCGGTTACTACATCATATAAAGTACCTCCAGTTATAGCGATGGTTTCATCAGCAGTACTGGCTTGTCTGGTGGCTTTTGTAAACAACTCCATACCGTAAGCAGCTGCCTTGCTGATCAATTGTGGCAGCAGCATTTCATACTGGGAGCGCATCGCCTCCAATTTATCCCCTTCTGCATCATTGGTGATCAGGCAGATCAGGTTGCCTTTACTATCAGCCCAAAGCAATTCGTTACCCCAAACCAAACCGCTGATGGTAAACCGGTCGAGGGTTAATGTACTGCCATTAAAGCTGAGTTCATCCGTTCCTTCTTTTTTTATTTGAACCGAACCAAATGGCAGGGTGTGGATAATTTCGGGTTCATGTTGTTTTTTCCAGTACTGAAGGAGCACCTGCTGTACTGTTCCGGGTGAATATCCGGCTACGGTAAAACTGGAGGGTAATACCTTTTGTGTATAGGACGAATCATTAACCCGGATAGAGGCTTCGCCGCCATGTATGGTAACTTTGTCATCTACCTTGGAGAACCTGGAAGTACTTCCTTTTATAGTAAGCTCCAGTGGATCATTGACGGGGTTTACTTTTAACTCTGCCGTTAAAGGCACCGGCGAACCACGGTCAACAAATTTAAAGTCGATGCTGTATTGGATGGCATCTTTATATTTATGCACCACATAGGTTTCTTTACCTATTTTTTGCGCAAACTTGTGCAAAAAGAAGGTGCCGCTATCGGCAGGAATATTAGTTTGGGCCTGTGCATGTACAAAAAATAGCGAAATAATGATAAACAGGATAGGCTTCTTCATAGGATAGTGAGGTATAGTAATAGGTATGATAAATGTATGACGATATTTTAAGACCATATGTTACAATGCCGGTTAAAAAGATAATTTATAAAACTAAAAAAATAACTCAGATACTGGCAAATTTGCGGAGCATAAGACATCACTAAAATCCGGGCAGGACTACCATCAAAAAAACTTTTTAAACCTTAAATTTTAACAAATTTCTGGTCGAAAACAGCGTAAAAACAGTTAAAAACTCATTCAAAACCATCGATTTTAACACTTTTTAACAAATTTTAACACGATTTTGATGTGTTTTGAAAACTTTAAAAAGTATTAAATTATTGATTATCAAAGAACTAAATACAAAACACCAGATTTTTGTGCCTCTTTTTCCCTTAACAAAACAGCCCGGTTTTCTCTTTTCTCAGAGAAAACCGGGCTGGTATTTATATAAAGATACGAAAATTAACGCTTAAATCCAACAGCCTTAAATAGCCTTGTTAATATTTAATATCCCTGAAAGTAATATTGATACGCGGGCCCGCCTCGCTGGTGGTTTTGGGGACCTGGTGCAGCCAGTGGTGCTGCGTTTCGCCCTGCATAATTAACAGGCTGCCGTTGCTGAGCGCCATGGATACTTTGGCGTTTTTCTGTTGCTTATGTTTAAACTGAAAAGTACGTGTAGCTCCAAACGATGCCGAAGCGATAACCGGGTTGCCGCTCAATTCTTTTTCATTATCACTGTGCCAGCCCATGCTATCTTCCCCGTTACGGTAAAAATTGAGCAGGGCCGAATTAAACGGTTTATTGCATTGCTGTTCCGCGGCTTCTTTGATCTGGAGTAATAAGGGCGTAAACGGCAGGGGCGTATTCACCACGCCAGAGTAGGTGTAGGTTTTATCGCCATCGGCATACCACGAAGTAAGTCGTGGAAAATTGACCGACTTCCCATAGATCTTCATCTTATCCTGTTTCCACAAAATAGAATGTTTCAGCTCATCAAACACATCATAAACACCATCCTCCTGGTAAAAATTCGGATATAAGAATACCTCCCCATCAAACGGCAAAAGGTTATGACGGGCAGGGCTAAATATATTCAATTGATTATCGGCGTTCATTTTTTGTAGAGGCAAAATACAAGAGTCAAGAATCAAGACAAAAAACATCCTTTCTTGTTTCTTTTCAAATATTGGACAAAACAAAATACAAATCGTTTAAAGAGAGAGTCAGAAAATACCGCACCTGGTCTTGATTCCTGGCTCTTGATTCTTGACTCTATCTAATGAAAAAATCCGGCTTTGCAGCCGGACCTCTCATATTTATGTAATTGGTTTGAAATTCAATAATTATAGTTTTTCGCCATGCTGGCTGATATCCAGGCCTAAAACTTCGTCTTCGGCCGAAACCCTTAGCGGTGATATCATATCTGTAATTTTAAGCAACAGTAAGGAACCAAAGAATGAGAATATAGAAACACAAATCAAGGCCACTAACTGCACTAAAAATAAATGTGTTTCGCCAAAGAACAGGCCGTTGCCAGTTGTATTGCCCGCGTTTACGTGCTGGTTGGCAAAAACGCCGGTAAGCAACATACCTACCATACCACCAACGCCATGGCAAGGGAATACATCCAGTGTATCATCAATAGAAGTACGGGTGCGCCACTCCACCACCAGGTTACTTACCACAGCAGATATGATACCTATGGCCAGTGAATGCGGCACGGTAACAAACCCGGCGGCTGGTGTAATGGCTACCAGGCCCACTACGGCACCAATACAGGTACCCATAGCTGAAGGTTTGCGCCCGCGCAGCATATCAAAAAATATCCAGGTAATACCGCCTGCGGCCGATGCTGTGGTACTGGTTGCTAAAGCGGTTACGGCTAAAGCATTAGCGCCAAATGCCGAACCCGCGTTAAATCCAAACCAACCGAACCATAAAAGCCCTGTACCAATCATGACATAAGTGATGCGTGCAGGTGAATGGTTAGCTTCATTACGGCGTTTTAAATAGATGGCCGAAGCCAATGCGGCCCATCCGGCCGACATGTGTACTACGGTACCGCCGGCAAAGTCTAACACACCAAATTTGGCCAGTATGCCATCCGGGTGCCAGGTACAGTGTGCCAACGGCGAAAATATAAATATCGAGAACAGGCAAAGGAATATGATGTACGAGTTGAAACGGATCCGTTCGGCAAAGGCACCGGTAATCAACGCGGGCGTAATAATAGCGAACTTCAACTGGTACATGGCAAACAACAACAACGGAATGGTTGGCGCGGCTTTCCAGGTGGCGTTGCCCAGCATACCCTTCATCATAAAATAGGTAGAAGGGTTACCGATGATACCATAAATGCTATCGCCAAAGGCCAAACTGAAGCCAAATATGCCCCACAACACCGTAATAATTACCATACAAACAATGCTCTGCAGCATGGTTGATATCACGTTCTTTTTGTTAACCATCCCCCCGTAAAAGAAAGCAAGACCCGGCGTCATGATCAAAACCAGGGCCGTCGACATCAGCATCCAGGCAATATCGCCGGTATTAAAATGAGGATTGCCGGAATTTTTAAATTCTACAGAAGGAAAAATAAAGGTTAACGTTAAAATAACAAGAATTACTAAGAAAGGAAAATACCGTTTCATGGAAATATTAGAATTGCTTTGTAAAACGGCCTGAAAGTATGATTTTAATTATAAAAAAACGAAGAATATTAAGTTTTTGTTAAAAAATTACGAAAATTGAAAAATTAGAGGGATTGAAGTACCCAATGGGGAAAAATACCCAGTAAAATCAGGATAAAACTTATGAATATTGATAAAATGAGCAAATTCACGGATTTTTTGTTACTTATTTCAGCCATTTCCTTCCTTTTCAGAAATAAATTCAAAGGGATCTTGATGTAGTAAAACAGCGAAACAACCGTAGTTAAGGCCCCGGTAACCATCAGCAACATTAACCAAATGTTATGGGTTTGCTGATAAACACCGTATACTGCCGAAAACACAAACAGCTTCCCGGTAAAACCGGCGGTTACCGGCAAACCGGTTAATGATATGAGGATGATCACAAAGCAAATGGAGGCTATGGGATATTTAAGACCAAATCCACGGTAATCTTCCACATCTTCGGCACCGGTTTCGTTAGCAAAATAAGTAGCCAGCGCCAGGGCGCCTATATTGGCCAGCGCATATACCAGCAGGTAATACGTTAATACCGATACGCTTTGTAATGACAGAACAGTAACCGCCATCAGCGCGAAACCGGTATGGCCAATGCTGGAGTAGGCCAGCATCCTTTTAATATTGGTTTGCAGCACCGCCGCAAAATTACCGGCTATCATGGTAATAATACCAATAACTGAAAGCGCTATGCTCATATTAAAGCCTGTCCAAAGCCCGGTAAACATAAAGGGCGAAAGGAAATTGATGAGCAAGGCAAAAGCTGCTATTTTGGGTACGGTTGACAGGTACGCGGTTACCGGCGTGCTTGCACCCTGGTACACATCGGGCACCCAAAAATGGATAGGCACAAAGGATAATTTAAACCCGATGCCTATTAAAACCAGGATCATGGCAAAGGAGGTGCTGATAGGATTAACACCCGACAGCTGCTCAATGGTATGGTGAAATATAATATCCAAAGAACCGCTAAAGCCATATAATAACGAGATACCATACAGCATCATAGCTGATGACGCGGCCCCGAACAGTACATATTTCAGGCCGGCCTCGGTACTAAAAGCATTTTCCGTACGGTAAGCCACCATGAGGTACGAGGCTATAGAAACCATCTCGATAGCCAGGTAAATGGATAACAGGTTTACCGCCATCACCATTAAATGCAACCCGAATACGGATGCAATGGCTATAGAATACAGATCGGACAAGCCCTTTTGGTGACCGTTCAGCTTATTATCCCAGGTAAAACATAACAACAGGATAAACGACAGCAGATCAATGATCAGTTTAAAGAATATGCCGCTGCGAATAAGCAGCAGCATATTACTGAATATCAAATGCCCGCCATCAATCACCAATGCAAACTGTTTCAGGTCCAGGTACATCACCAGTATTAAACCGGCGCAGGCTACTATACGGCATAGTTTTAAGGATCGCTTTCCAAATATCAGGTCGGTTATCATCACCACAATAAACAGCGCTGCCAGGTAAATCTCGGGCATAAAAAAGGCTATGCTGCCAAAAACAGACGATAAAGACGCGGATATATGGGGTAGCAGATCGTGCATTTATTTTATTGAACTATTACAGATTGATTTTTAGGGTACTTAACCTGGTATTTTAATTGTATTTTTTTATTGTCCTGCGAATTTAGCATGAAATTCCAGGAAAGTTTGCCTGTAAGGGCATCCAATTTTGCACCGGAGATCTCCTGCTGATCAACCTCAATGGCCGAATTTTGTGAAACCGGTACCTGGTCTTCCACCAATAAACTTACAGGTTGCGTTTTGCGGTTCTTCACCTCGATGAGCCAGTTGCGCGTTTCCTTTTTATTGGAGCCGAATGATTGGCGCTCAGTGAGGTCTTTTTGCAAGGTCCGGGTCACCACGATATTTTTATCAGTACCTAAGGACAGGTTCAGCGTATCGGCGGTAGCCTGGGTATTGATCAGTGATTTGCCGATAAACGTACCTTCAAAAAACAGGTTAGCCTCTCCCGAAAGGAAATTGTACTTGTTCCAGTTGGTGAGCTGCGCGGTTAAAAACACATCGGTACTCACTTTGGGTGCTACAAAATACTGGTAGCTGGCATTCAGATCAAACTGCCCTATCTCTACAGCATACTGTTTACCATCGCTCGGTACAGAATATGGATTGGCGATATTAAACTCCACGTTGGTTTGGTTTTCAACCGGTTTAACTTCTACCGGGATACTAGGAGTAACGACTGCCTCACTGGACGCTAAACCTCTTATACGTATTTCCGGTACAGCACCCGACAAGGAGCGTTTAAATTGAGATCCATAACCTACTGTCACAACCTCATCCAGCTGCCTTGTAGAGGGGCGAAGTCCCAGATTGATTACCTGGACATTAGCTGCCCTTTCTTCGGTTTCATACCCTATGTAACTATACACCAACGTTGGGTTGCCAGCAGGTATCTGAATACTGTATCTGCCTTCTACGTCTGTAGTAGCTCCTATTGATGTTCCTTTCACCCTGATACTAACACCTGGCAAAACTTTACCATCATTCGTACCAAAAATAGCACCGCTGATTTTAGTAATAGAATTTACCTCGCCTGTATAAGACATACCCAAATTGAGATAGTCAGGGCTAAGTTCAGGTTTGCCGCCGCTAATGGTTGGATTACCCGTTGATAATGTTATCGTGATATTTTTCCAATCTTCACCACTTTGTTGTGATACATTGGCTTTATAAGCGATACTAATGGGACTATTTACATTTTTAGCACGGATATCATAAGTAGGGTACCAGCCTGCATTATGCACTACATAATTTAATGTAAATGTAGATTGCAATGCGCTTTTTGAAGAAACCGTAACCAACACATTACTGGTAGCTTTGCTGCTTCCTCTGGAGATATCGGCAATTTGCTTATCATATTTTTGCAACTCGGTGTTTAGAACATCAATCTGGTCATTAACAATTTGTTGCTTTTTCTTGATCTCGGTTAAGCGCGCTGTTTGAAAATCGAGCGCCTGTTTAAGTTTTAAAACATCCAGGCTGGCATTCTCACCGGTTACTACCTGATTTTTCCCTAACATGGTAGCTTCTTCCTGGTAAATAGACAGCATATTATTTTGCACGGACATTTTATCCCTGATCATTTTTTGCTGCGCCTGCAGATCAACCAGTTGCTTTTGTTTGGATTCTTCATTCAAAAAGTCGAGCTCTTGCTTAACAGAAAGTATGGTAAACTCCCCGCCAGCGCTCACCTGCAGGCTCTGTACATCCATCCCCGGCGACATATTGCCGAACACCAATGTGGAAGTTCCCGGGCTCACGCTAACCAGCGCTGTACGCGTTATTTGCGCACCGTTTAAGAATACAGTAACTTTTTGAACTTTAGAAGCTATTTTTTGTCCTTCATCGGCTTTGGATGCCATCGCCATAAAAAGAAGGACCGCGGCGGTAGATAATTTTTTGAACATCATGCTTTCGGTTAAATACATATCATCTGTTAATTTGCCCGCGCCTGACATTAAGCCGACCGGGTAAACTAAAGATGCATGGCTGTGCATTTTTCCATAAAAGCATTGATGCTTATTCACCATTATTTATTTAAGCTGTAAAAACTGAACGAAGGCCAGCACCGAATCATTGATCTTATCAAAAACCAGCGAGGGCATAATGCCCAAAGCCAGGGCTATCAGTGCCAGTGGTGCCAGTGTTAGTTTCTCGCGCAGGTTCAGGTCGGTTAAAGCTATTTTCCAAACGTGGCCACCTTTTAATGATTCGGTGCCGAAAAACATGCGCTGCAATGTCCACAAGAAATAGGCAGCGCTCAGTAATATACCTACCGAACCGCAAATGGCCATCCAGTACGGCAATAAACCATTTACCGATGGCGATTTAAAGGCCCCGGTTAAAGAAAATGCCTCGGCCATAAATGCCGAAAAGCCAGGTAAACCCAAGGACGCGAAAAACGCGATCATCACAAAAGCGGTGTATTGCGGCATCAGTGTGCCCAATCCCCTGAAATGGTTGATTCCACGGTCATGCACCCGGTTGTACAGCACACCCACTAAAAAGAACAGCATGGTTGATAAAAACCCGTGGCTCACCATTTGCATTACCGCCCCGCTGATACCTTCGGCGGTTTGTGAGGCGATACCTAACAGTACAAAACCCATGTGCGATACGGATGAATAAGCGATCATCCGTTTCAGATCTTTCTGGGCCAGGGCGTTGAACGCGCCGTATAATATGGAGATCACGCCGAGTAGTCCCAACCAAAACGCGCCGGTGGTGGCTACCTCGGGGAAGATGCCTAAACAGATGCGTATAATACCATAGCCCCCTATTTTGAGCAGGATACCTGCCAGTATAATAGATACCGGGGTTGGCGCTTCTACGTGCGCATCGGGTAGCCAGGTATGCAGAGGCACCACCGGTACTTTAATAGCAAAAGCGATAAACAGTACTACAAAACCAACCGTACGCGCCGGCATCCCCAATATGGTTTGATGCCCGGCTATAGAAAATATAGATTGCCCGCTGTAATTAGCCGGGTTCATCATCTGGATAATATTAAAAGTGTGATTGCCCGTTGCCGGATCGGTAACCGAAAGGTACAAACCCACCATCACCAGCAGCATAAATACCGAACCGAATAAGGTATACAAGAAAAACTTAATAGCGGCGTATTCCCTGCGCGCACCGCCCCACATCCCGATGAGGAAGTATAAGGGCAGCAGCATTAGCTCATAGAACAAGTAAAACAGGAAGAAATCCAACGCGCAGAACACGCCGATTACGGCCATATCCAGCAGTAAAAACAACAGGAAAAAACCTTTGAGGTTACTCTTGATCTCCCAGGACGACAGCGTAGCGATCACCAATACCAGTGAGGTCATCACCAGCAGGGAAATGGACATACCATCGATCCCTACAAAATAATCGATCTGCATTTTGCCCATGCTGCCCAGGTTCAAGGAGATCCAGGGGAGTTTTTGTACAAACTGGAACTGATCTTCGTGATTGATACCGCCATAAGCCGCACCCGTTTTAAAATGCAGGTACATCCATATGCTGATACCCAACTGTATGAGGGTAGCCGCCAGGGTGAGGTATTTAAAACTGCCGCGCAATGACGATGGCAACAACATTATGATGAAGCCAAACAGTACAGGTACCAGTAATAGTAAGGTTAATATATTCATGCGAATTAAATATCAGAGTCAAGAATTAAGAATCAAGAGATAAGAGTCAAGAATCAAGAAAATAATAGTTGGTAATTATATTCCAATTTTAACCAGCCTCCCGGCTCTTGATTCTTGACTCTTATCTCTTGATTCTCTCTCTTCTTTCTTCATATCAGTATTTTTAAAATAAACAACAACAGTACAATTACCAGCATGCTAAACAGGTAATACTGTACTTTACCGCTTTGAAACTTACGTGCAAAATTGCCAATGCTTTGCACTATAGCGGCCAATAAATGCAAAAATCCATCAACAATATACTCATCCGTCCACGCGGCTAACTTAGCGATAGCGCCGCTGATACGTGCCAGCAACTGCAGGAAACCATCCACAACTGTACGGTCGATCCAGAAGCAAACGCTACCCAAACGCAATACCGGGTTTACGATGGCACGTTTATATAAGTTATCGATATACCATTGATTGTAAGATAAGCGGTAGAAAAAGTTGTTTTGTGAAAATTTGAAACGCTTTGCTTGCACATACATCCGGTAAGCCTCTAACAACACCAGCAAGTTTAAAATAGTTACCACACGAGGAATAATGGTATGGTATGAGCTTTCCAATTTCGGAAAATGGGGATGCGCCAGTCCTATATATAACCAGGCGTGTTCAAAATAAAATGGATTAAAGGAGAATACCGGGAATAAACAGCAAACAGCTAATAACACCAAAGGTAATTTATATTGCCAACCTCCATCGCTCAAGTGCAGCTTAATATCCGGATTAGTTTTAAGCAAGCGCAACTCGCCAAAGAAAACTTTGAATATCAACCGGGATACATAGAATGCAGTAAGCAAACTGGTGAGCAGAGCTGTAACAGGAACAATCTTAAGCCATCCGTTTTGCCTTTCGCCCCAATCAAAAGCCTGGATCAGGATACCATCTTTTGACAAGTAACCTGAAGTAAACGGCAAACCCACTAAGGCTACTGCACCAATGACCGCAGCTATAAACGTAATTGGCAGCTTTTTGCGCAGCCCCCCCATGTGCGTAATATCCTGCGGATCGATATCCAGTTGGTTATCATCTTTGATATGCTGCATCTGGTGTATCACAATACCGGCTACCAAAAACAGCAGACATTTAAAAAAGGCGTGCGTGGCCAAATGGAAAAGTGAGGATGCATAAGCCCTTACCCCCATCGCCAATATCATAAAACCCAATTGTGATATAGTAGAGTAAGCCAGGATCCGCTTCAGATCGTTTTGCGTAAGCGCGATGGTTGCCGCCATAAACGCGGTGAAGCAGCCAATGCAGGCCAGTATAGTTAGCTCAGTTTCGGTGAACATAGGGTAAACCCTGCCCAACAAGAATACGCCTGCGGCCACCATAGTAGCGGCGTGGATGAGGGCAGATACCGAAGTTGGGCCTTCCATAGCATCAGGCAACCAGGTATGCAGCGGAAACTGGGCCGATTTGGCTGCTACGGCCAGGAAGATACCGGCACAGGCTACATATTGCCAAAGGGCAGGTATCTGCCCAACAGGCCCGATCCATAAACCATTTTTTATGACAGATTGTGCAATCAAGCCTTTCCCGGCAAATATGGTATCTATATCAAAAGTATGGAATTGAGCAAACAGGATAATGATGGCGCTCAGCAAGCCGATATCACCTATCCGGTTCATGATAAATGCTTTTTTATTGGCTTGTATGGCCTTATCTTTCGTGAACCAAAAACCAATGAGCAGGTACGACGAAAAACCAACCAGTTCCCAAAAGGCATAGAACAATATCAGACTATCTACCACCACCAAGGCTAGCATACTGAAACAAAAGAAACTGAGATAAGTAAAATAACGACTATACCTGTCGTCGTGCTTCATGTAGGCCGTAGAATAGATATGTACCGGCAAGGCGATGACCGATACCAGCAACAGCATCAATACCGAAAGATTATTGAGCAGGATACCGGCATAAACCTGGGTTTCGCCAATGGTGAACCAGATGCGCTGCGCATGTACCTGCGGGTTATTCCATACCGTTGCAAACACCCTGGCCGATAATACACAGCTTAATAAAATGGCTATGGTTGAGATCCAACCAGCGGCTTTGCTTTTTACCGGCAGACAAAGGTTTATCAAAGCAGCAAACAGCGGCAATGCTACGGCTGCCACCGTATAGTTTAAACTTTGTATGGAGTGTAAAAAGTCTTCCAATTTATTTGGTATCTATTTTAACAAATGAAGGTGTGCGGCCATATCCCAAAACGTATTTCAAATTAAGATCCAGAACCTTATCATCTGAAAATAATTCGTATATTTTTTTTACCCTGTCGTCTGTTGATACAGCGTATTTTTCCCCGTTAATGATAAAAGCCAAGCCACTATCATTTTGGTGGTGTTTATTGAGATACGTTTTATATCCTGATGAAAGCCTGCTCAGTTTCTTTTGATATTGCTTAATGGCAAAATTCCGGGTAACGGCTGTTAAGGTTAATTTGTTTGTTGATGGATCAGCAGCTATTTTTTTTTCATATTTTGAACTTAAAATACGACGGCCTAATCGGGCTATTTCCATTTTGTTAGATCGCCTGCCATCTAAAATATAATCCGTAATCTCATTTTCGCCCGGGGAAGACCCTGCTGCAGGCTTGCCAGGAATACGGGGAGCCCTCATCGAGATCTGAATGGCGCCATTCCTTCCTTTTTTTCCAAATAGCGCCACTGCCTCAGCGGCCTTTAGTACTTTAAACTGGATAATATTATCCGTATTTAAACTGTCTAATATTCCGTTGTAAACTCTCCCGTTAATCGTAATATACGATCTGTTGCTGTCGATAACCGCGCTGCACATGACCATCTTCTTTTTGGGCCCATCAACATAAAATGTATCCCGCTTTTGGGCGAAAGCACCTGTAAAGGCCAGTAAGAAAAATATAACCACCAATCCTTTCATGCTCAATCCTTCAGTTTATTAATATCATTCGGATCGATGGTTTTATACCTGCGGTATACATTCAGGATAATAGCCAGCGCCACCGCTGTTGTGGCTGCGGCCAGCACAATAGCAAACAAGGCAAATATTTGTCCGCTGTTATTTACCTTATCATATTTACCATAAGCTACCAGGTTTAAAATAGCGGCGTTCAGGATCAGTTCGATACCTATCAATATCTGTATGGCGTTCCGTTTAGAAACAGTCATGTATAAGCCAATACAAAACAGGGCCGCGCTTACTACCAGGAAATCGGTGAGTGTGATCATGCTTTGCCCTCCTTACGTGATAAATGGGCCGCTCCTACCAAAGCTACCAGCAATAAGATCGATATGGCTTCAAAAGGCAACAGGTAACGGGTCATTAAATTTACCCCGATATTATCGATCATGATATCTTTCGGGCTGATCTCGTTTTTAAAACTGATCGCATCCCTAACCCACGGCAGATTATCCGCATCAGCCTTAAACAGAACGTTGGTCAGCACGATAAAAAACACGGCTGCCAAAAGTATGGCAGGCAACTTTTTCATACTAAAAAACTTCCCTTCCTGTTTTTGTAATACGTTGAGGGTTTCTTTTCCTGAAAGCATAAAGGCAAACAGGATAAGCACCAATATGCCACCAACGTAGATCACCACCTGGGTTACTGCCACAAAATCGGCCAGGGCCAGCACGTATAAACCAGCCAGCGAGAACAGGGTAACAAAAAATACAAATATGCTGCGCACCAGGTTTTTGCTGGAAGCCGCGTACAATGCCGAAGCAATGGCTATGAAACTTAAAAAGTAAAAAAGTACACGAACCAGGGTCATGCTTCGCCCTCCTTTTTCTGCATGGCAGCCAGTTTGGCTGCCTGCTTTTCGGCCTGTTGCTGCTCAAACAAAGCACGCTTCTCGGCAGCAACTTCCGGCGGCATGTCAGAGAACTGATAGGTAAGATCGCTCAGCTGAAATACCGTTTTATCATACTGATTGGTCATCACGATGCACTCTGTAGGGCATACTATGGTACACAGGCCGCAGTACATACACTTGGCCATATCAATATCAAACTTGGCGGCATAAAGGCGCTTGGTGGTACCATCAGATGTTTGTCCGATGGCTTCCGTAGCCTTGATCGATTCGATGTCGATACAGTTAACAGGGCATACCTTGGCGCACAAGTCGCATACGATACAATCGTCCATTTCCACATCCAGCTGATAACGGCCCACCTCGGGCACGGGCAGCTGCTGTTTGGGATATTGGATGGTGTTGGTACCTTCCAGCTGTTTAAAGTAATTATCGTCGCTTACGGTCGTGATCTTCCTGTCTGCATTGGAGGCAAACAGATGCTTCACGGTAAGGCTTAAACCTTTCCATGCCGTAGTAAAACCGTTAATTAATCTTTTAAACATCGACCGTTGATTTGTATGATTACGTTGATTCCGCTGATTTTTTGATTTTGATTTTGTCTGAACCTTGATTTATTGGATTCAGGGATTACCCTGATTCCTTTTGTTAGTTATTCCTTTTATCTTGTTTCTTGATTCTTATCTCTTGCCTCTCTCCCGCTACATCAACCAAAGCCTCCACACACCCGATATCAGCATACAGGCAAAAGCCAGGGGTGTGAGTACTTTCCAGCACAGGTTCATCAGTTGGTCGACCCTGAAACGGGGCAATGTCCACCTGATCCACATTTGTACACCAACCAATGCCAGGGTTTTCAAACTTACCCAAAAAATACCCCAAGCCATATTGGTTGTCCACGTAGCCAAATGTACCGGTCCTATATTAGGTAGCGGTGTATTCCAGGCCCCTAAGAATAGGATAACCCCGATCATGGATACCAGGAACATCATCGAATATTCGGCTAAAAACACCAATGCAAACCTGATGCCCGTAAACTCTGTGTGGAAACCTGCCACCAATTCTGATTCCGCTTCGGGGATGTCAAAAGGTGCCCGGTTACTTTCGGCCAGTGAGGCTATAAAATAGATCACAAACGCGATAATCAGGTGCGGAGCCCGGAAAATGTTCCAGCTAAACAAACCACCAATCGATGATACATCCCAAAAACCCGCGAACTTTATTTTTTCGCTGGCCAGGATACCTTGCTGCATGGCTACGTCCTGTAGGTTGAGTGTTTGTGCTATCATCACTACTGATATGATGGCAAAGCCTGCCGGTATCTCATAGGAGATGATCTGCGCGGCAGAGCGCATAGCGCCCAAGATAGAATATTTGTTATTTGATCCCCAGCCCGCCATCAGGATGCCCAATGTTTCCACAGAGATAATGGCAAAAATGTAATATATACCCAGATTTATTTTGGAGGGGATAAGACCAGGAGCCCAGGGCAGGGCGGCAAAGCCCATATAAACGGCAATAAAAATTACTGCCGGTGCCAGCATAAACAACCACTTATCGGCAGCAGCCGGAATGATGAGCTCCTTCTGGATCATTTTTAATATATCGGCCAGGGTTTGGAGCGAGCCAAATTTACCGGTTTCCGTTGGGCCAAGCCTGTCTTGTATAAATGCCGAAATTTTACGCTCGGCATAAACGCCAAACAGCGCAAAAAAGGCCGAAAAGCTAAATAACCCAATAGCTACAATAAAATATATGAGATAAGTATTCAAGGGGTCTATTTTGCTAAACCGCAAACTTACTAAATGTTATAATATTTTAGGGCGGGTAAGTTATATTAAGTTGGTGGGAATTGTGGGTGATGAAAATAAAAACGTACGTCATTGCGAGGTACGAAGCAATCCCTAAATTATACAGAGCCATTTACTCGAAGGGGAACTTATTTAATCGGCCTACATATGTAGAGATTGCTTAGTACTTCGCAATGACGCTTGATATTTTTTACCTCAGCACTTCACCAGATCATTGGCTGATATAAAAGTTGATTTTACCGGGGCCGAGAAAAATACGGAGGCATGATGGTCAAAATCGGCCGTATCATCGGTGGTGGTAAAAAACTCTTTGGTTTGGTTCCTGCTTAATTTGGTTTCTATTTCGGGATGGCGCTGCAGGTAATCAACCAGACTTTTGGCCACGATATCGCCCTGGGCCACCACTTTAACATGTGCGGGCAGGTTAGCCTCTATTTTTTGCTGTATAAGCGGATAATGGGTACAAGCCAGTAAAATGGTATCAATTTGAGGCGATTGCGTCATGATCTGATCCAGGTATAGTTTTACAAAGTAATCAGCTCCGGGCTGGTCGTACTCACCGTTCTCGATCAAGGGAACCCAAAGCGGGCATGCCTGCTGATGAACTTTGATATCCGGAAAAAAGTGCTGGATCTCCAAAAGATATGAACCCGATTGCACGGTTCCTTTGGTGCCCAATACGCCAATTTCTTTACTCTTGGTATAATTGCCTATAACCTCGGCCGTTGGGCGAATTACGCCGAGTATTCTTTTGGAAGGATCGACATTTTTGAGATCCTGCTGCTGAATGGTACGCAGGGCCTTCGCCGAGGCCGTATTGCAGGCTACAATGATGAGCGGGCAGCCCTGCTCAAAAAGCCATTGCACGCACTCCCAGGTATACTGATGAATGGTATTGAATGAGCGGTTACCATATGGCGCCCGGGCATTATCGCCCAGGTATATATAGTCATACTCCGGAAGCTGTTCTATAATTGATTTGAAAACAGTAAGGCCGCCAAAGCCCGAATCGAAAATACCAATGGGTTGATGCATATACAAAAATAAAAAAAGCGTCACGTAAATACGTGACGCTTTTTTTTAAATGACTAATAATTGATGCTTATTTTAATCCTAATTTCAATTTTACAGCAGCCATCAGGTCATCAGCATCCGGAGATACCAATAAACTTACCTGTGAAGAATCCAGTACGTAAGCGTATCCTTTTTCTTTAGCAACAGTATTAACTGCAGCAGTAGCTTTATCAATTAGTGGTTTACCCAATTCTTGTCTTTTAGCATCAACTTGTTGTTGCGCGTTATTTTGGTAATCCTGCATACGTTTTTGCAGATCTTGTAATTCGTTACCTTTTACGGTGCGCACAGCATCGGTCATAGTAGCCTGATTTTTTTGAAACTCCTGACCTTTTGTAGTGTACTCATTATTCATGCTGGTAAGCTGATCAATAAATGTTTTTTGATAAGCCTGCATCTGAGTGGTCACAGTTTTAGTTTCAGGCATCATGTCAATTAATTGGTTAAAATTAATGTGCCCGATCTTAGTCTGCGCATTGGCAAAGTTGCCCGCAAATAACATACCTACTGCAACTAAAGCAACTTTAAATAGTTTTTTCATTTTTCTTGTCCTGTGTTTAATAATAGTCTGTTTATTTATTCAAAAATTTATTTAGCAAATACTCCGGGCTTAAGCCCTAATTTGGTGATCACGTCGTTACTTCTGTTGTAACGCGGATTGGCGTACAACATAATTACTTCGCTGTTTTTATCAAAGATCATGTCCAGGTTATCGCCTTCGGCAATTGCTTGTACAGCTTTAGACACACGATCCTGGATTGGTTTAATCAAAGCATTACTCTTTTGTGAAAGCTCGCCATCGGGCCCAAATTTTTGACGTTGAAAATCCTTAGCGGCTTTTTCTTTATCAACAATTTCGGCCTCACGGCGTTTTTTCATATCGGCCGTCATTAAAACCTGGTCGGCCTGGTATGCTTTGTACAAGCGGTCAATTTCCTGAAAACGGCTATCCACTTCTTTTTGCCATTGATCAGATAATGCTGCCAGCTGTTTTTGTGATGATGCGTACTCGGGCATATGTTTTAATATATATTCCGAATCAACATAAGCAAAACGTTGCGCGTAAGCTCCCGTAAATGCTGTTAACGTTAAAAACGCTATTAAAATTATCTTCTTCATATATCTCTATGCAAATTAATTAAATCCGCCGGATAAACTCTGAGAAATTGTAAAATGGAATTGGCCCCTGTTTGCGTCAGGCTGACCTGGTATTTTATCAAATCCGTAGCCATAATCTAATCCAAGCAAGCCAAATATAGGTAAAAATATTCTTGCTCCAACACCTACTGAACGCCTAACGTTAAACGGATTGAACTGACTAAAGTTATTCCAAACGTTACCACCTTCGGCAAAAGCCAGTAAGAATATTGTGGCCGACTGGCTGGCAATTACCGGATGACGCAACTCCATTGTGTATTTATTGTAGATGGTACTACCTGTGTTAGTGTTGTCATTTTCAGTTGAACCTTCGGGCACGATAGAGAAGTTTTTGTAACCCCTTAAACCGATGATCTCACTTCCTTGTAAAAACTGGTAACTCTGCATACCATCGCCACCCAGTTTGAAGCGCTCAAACGGCGACGGACCTACGTCTTTATTGTACATACCCAGGAAACCAAACCTCACTTGCGACATCAGTACGAATTTACCAACCAGTTTGGAGAACCATTGCGCATCATACTTAAATTTATAATACTCCACAAAATGGTAGCGTTCTTCTGGGGTTGCTATTTTATAGTTGATATTATTAAATAAAGAGTATGGAGGGGTTGCTTGTACTGTAAATTTAATATTTGAACCCTGTGTTGGAAAAATTGGCGCATCAATAGAGTTGCGGCTTAATTCCTGGGTTAACTTAATGTTGTATGAGGTACCATTGGTAAATAAATAACCGGTATAGTTATCCAGGTTGTAGTGATCGACGTTTAACGAGTAGTTTAACTGGAAGTAGTTATCAGGCCATTTTAAACGTTTACCCAAAGTTACACCGATACCGTTTATGCGCAGGTTATTGTACAATGGGCTCGATTTGGGATAATATTGGCTTGTTGAGCTACCTTGTGTATAAGCTGATAAGGCAAAGTAGATAGGTTTTTTACCACCTAACCATGGCTCAGAGAAAGTAAAAGAGAAGTTCTGATAGGTACGTCCACTTGACTGTCCACGTAAGCTTAGTTTTTGACCATCGCCTTTTGGCAGCGGTTTGTAGGCTTTGAGGTTAAAGATGTTTCTTAACGAGAAGTTGTTGAACGTTAAACCCAGTGTACCCACCAACTGGCCACCACCGAAACCACCCGATAGCTCGATCTGATCTGAAGGTTTTTCAACTACGTTGTAAACCAAATCAACTGTACCATCCTGTGGGTTGATGTTAACCGGTTTTGGTTCTGTTTTTTGCTCATCAAAGTTACCCAACTGACCAATTTCACGTGAGCTACGGATCAGCAAGTCTTTGTTGAATTTTTGACCTGGCTTGGTTTGTATCTCGCGCATAACCACTTTATCATTGGTTACATCGTTACCTTTTAAGCTAACGCGGTTAATGGTGTATTGCGGACCTTCGTAAACACGGATGTCCAAATCAACCGTATCGTTATAAACCTTAACCTGTACCGGATCGGCAGTGTAAGTCAGATAACCATCATTAAGGTATAATGACGAAACATCATCATTGCTTGGGGTTGGGCCCACCAATCTTTTGTTCAGTTCATCTTCGCTAAATACATCACCTTTTTTAACGTGCAGTATCCTGTTTAATAAGTCGGTAGAGTATTTGGCATTACCAGACCATTTTACATTACCAAAGTAATATTTAGGGCCTTCGTAAACTTTAATTTTCACGTTAACGGTGGTTGCATCGTGGCTCCATACAGAATCACTTACGATCTCCGCGTCGCGGTAACCTTTGCCCTGCATCGATTCAACCAGGCTTTGCTTGTCTTCTTCGTATTTATCTTGCTTGAATTTTTTAGACCCAAACAGGTTGTACCATTTCTTTTCGCGGGTCTTTTTCAAAAAGCCTTTCAGTTTTTTTGATGAAAATGCCTTGTTGCCTTCAAAAACAACTTCGTTTATTTTTACTTTGGTTTTTTTATCAATAGCAACATCCAATATCACACTATTGGCATCTCCCGGATCTTTACGCTGGGTAAGCTTCACAGTTGTATTCAAAAAGCCCTTTTCACCAAAATGTTTTTTGATGATAGCTGTAGTTGTATTTATTAAATTTTCGTTGACGATTTTCCCGGTGCGGTCATTCAGTTTTTTCTGTACATCTTCAATCTCACCTTTACGTATACCTGTAATATGCAGGCGCGATAAACGCGGGCGTTCAGAAACAGCTATCTCCAGGTAAATGGTATCCTGGTTAATTTTAGTAATGTTTAACTGTACATCATCAAATAAGCCCTGGGAGTATAATGTTTTTATAACCTCGGCATTACGCTCGCCCGGTAGGTTGATACGGTCGCCCTTGGTTAATTTTGAAAGTTGTATCAAAATATCTTTGTCCAGATACTTTGCCCCACTAACAGAAATACCTCCAATAATGTAATCCCGGGGATTAAGATAACTTAAACTATCGGCCGGTATCGATTTTGTCAGTGGTGTTCTCTGAGGATTGGAAACCTGGGCAAACGCGGAGGTAACAAAAACAGAGAAAAGAATAGCAAAAAGAAATTTATACATTCGAATATTTTAGTGGGCTAAAATTAATTTATACAGTTGTTAAAAAGTGTTAAAAGTAAAAATTTAGTTAACTTGCTCACTTGTCATACCAAAACGGCGCTCCCGTTTCTGATAATCAAGTATAGCTTCGTACAAATCTTCCTTTCTAAAGTCGGGCCAAAACTTAGGTGTAAAATACAACTCAGCATAGGCAATTTGCCATAATAAATAGTTACTTATACGGTATTCACCGCTTGTTCTGATCAATAATTCAGGATCAGGCATATCGCCGGTAAAGAGGTTATTCTCAAAAACATCCTCGTTGATATCCGTTATCTCCAATTCGCCTTTTTGTACCTTGATGGCTATATTTTTAGCCGCGCGTACAATTTCGCGTCGCGAACTGTAGCTTAGTGCCAGCGTAAGCACTACCCCGGTGTTTGCCGATGTTTTTTCCATAGCGGCAGTAAGTTCCCTGTTACATTTATCGGGTAACATATCCAGATCGCCTATGGCATTTAGTTTAATATTGTTTTTCATAAAACCGGCTATTTCTTTATGAATGGTGCTTACCATTAATTCCATAATGGCCATAACCTCCAGCTTGGGCCGGTTCCAGTTTTCGGATGAAAATGTATAGAGTGTTATGTATTTTATACCTAATTTATCAGCGCCTTCAACAACATCCCTAACAGATGTTACTCCGTTATGATGGCCAAATACTCTTAATTTGCCTTTTTCTTTTGCCCAACGACCATTGCCATCCATAATAATGGCAACATGTTTTGGTAGCCTTAACAAATCAATCTGATCCAAATATCCCATACTGTTCATTATCAAAAGCTACTCTGTGAATGCCCGCAAAAGACATGCTTGTGTTTTAATTTTATCAATGCTATGACTAAATAAAATATTTGTTCAACATAAGTCCTCTAAAATAGCACCCGGCCACGCAATTGTAAAAATTCAAATTGCCGGTTTTTTCAGGGTACAAAGGTAAAACTTACTTTGTATTTTTTTAGTATGCGGTATGAAAAGAAAATGTTATTATCAATAATGCACTAAAATGATGCAAAAAGCACACAAATAACCGGTTAAGTAATGATTTATTACACTTATTTAAAATCAGAATTTAAAGGCCGGGCATCAAAAATCATCGAATGATCATGGTGCCTGGCCTTTAAATCTGCTTATTTTAAGTCGCAAAAGGAGTGCTGTTAATAAATTCCTTTCTGTTTGAGCATATCCGTATCGTGCGGGTCAATATCTACAATAGCATAGGTAGATACATCGGTTATGGTGAGTTCGTCTAAAACATTAACCAGGTTATTATACACCGAATGATCGGATGGTTTTACCAGCACGATCATGCTTTTACCGGTTTTATCGTGTACCGATTTACCAGTTTCAAGCAATATCTTGCGAATACCTTCTTTACTAAAACCGGTAATAGCCGGTGCTACGACCGGTTTTTCCAACTCGCCCAAGTAATACATCAGCTGGTTATTTTTACCCAGGCATACGGTAAGGCTACGGGATGATGGGATGGGGTTATGATCTTCACCCACGGGCATAGTTAAGTCCATCGCTTTAGGTTTTGCCAGGGTAGTAGTCATGATAAAAAAGGTGATCAGCAGGAATGCCAGATCAACCATTGCGGTTAGGTCTACACGAAGGTTCATTCTTTTGCGTTTGTGTGTCCTGCCTGTTTTTGGGGTTGAAGGATTTAACTCAGCCATGATCTTAAAGTTTAAGGTTAATAATAAACACCCACAATTATTGGCGTTTATAAATTAAACGTAAAATTTAATTTCGATATTGTGTATAAAACAAAATATAATTTTGCTTTATACACAATAAACCATACAAGCTAATAGTAGCACCGCTGGGTAACGAAGGTATAGGAGATGGTAAAGCCTAAAAAGAAATAAGTATCACGGGGTTTAAAGTCGCCACGCTGGGAGCCTATCGCGTTTTGAGGTTTGCCTACTTCACCCGAACGATCGGCAAGGGCTCTGGAGTAGTCATTTGGCAATTGACCAGGATTGGCATATTTACCGCTTACATCATCCAGATAATCGGTAAAAGTGTAGCGGTAACCCAAATCGCCGGCAACTGTCCATTTAGTATTAAAATTATATTTTATACCTACACCATATGGAATTATAATAGTGTTTTTACCGTATGTGGGTTCATTCTCGGTTCTTAATTGTCTTAACCCGTATGATTGTCCGTTATAATTAGCACGTGGGGCATAAGAGGTTATACCAACACCCGTGTATATATAAGGTGTGTACTTATGCGGACCTGCATCGGGGATGTAGTTCATAAAGTTAAACTCACCGATAAGACTCAACTCTTTTAAAGGATCATTAAAACTCAAATTACGATCCCTGAACTGCTGACTGTTTGATTTACTATCATCGGCGCTGATCTTACCGTAAGTAAAATTCAATTTTGCCGAAAAATAACCATCGAAATTACGCGCAACAAATAAGCCACCGGAGATGCCACTTATTTTAACCGGATTGTTGGGGTTAAGATCGCCGATATATCCTGCGCCGCCAAGTGCACCGCCAACCTCCCAGGTTTGAGCCTGCAATTGATAGGATATAAATAAAAAAAATAGAAGTGTTAAAAATTTGGGCATTAAGCAAATTTAGTAATTACGGGCATCTAAGCCCCATAATAATTTGTTTCTTAACGTGGTTAAGTAACTTTCATTATTTAAACGTACCAAATTCAGCTGAAAATCAGCCTTTTGAACGTGAAATTTAACAGTTTGATCTAATGCGGCCACGCGCGAATCGCATGATACCAGATAGTTGGCACTGCGGCTCTCTACTTCAAAACATAGTTTACTGCTGTCAGGTATAATAATTGGCCTTACATTAAGGTTATGGGGTGATACCGGTGTTAGCACAATACTGTTTGACTGTGGGAATATAATTGGCCCGCCGCAACTTAATGAATAAGCAGTTGATCCGGTTGAGGTAGATATAATAATACCATCGCCCCAATAAGAGTTTAAAAACTCATCGTTCAAAAACACATGGGTGATGATCATGGCTGCATCGTCGCGCTTATGGATGGTTACATCGTTCAGGGCGAAATTATCCTCACCAAAAATTTTCATGGTTGAATCAATGGTTAGCAACTCACGGCAGTCAAGCGAAAATTCTTTATTTACTACTGCATGTATAGCTGCTGTGATGTCATTTTTATTGATGCTGGCCAAAAACCCAAGGCGACCAAAATTGATACCGATCACAGGGATACCAGAATCGCGGATCACGGTTACCATGTCAAGTAGGGTGCCATCACCCCCAAGGGTTAAAAAAAGATCTATAAACCCTTTTATAGAATCGGTATTTTCAAGTACGCTATATTTTACACTGCTTATTTTATCCTGCAGATATTCATTGAGCTGGTGATGAACATATATCTCGACATTGTGGAGTGCCAGGTTATCAAATACCTGCTGGATATATGGTATTACAGACGGATCATTAAAGGGTCTGCCGTAAACTGCTATCTTCATTTATGATTATTATTTGACGATGGACCATGGACCATCGTCCATGGACTAACTCCATTTTATAGATTAAGGTAATTCATTAGTGAGTCGTACCGGTCTTTTGCGTTATCGTTATTATCGGTATTGTTAAAAGTAGCTTTTACATCATACTCATAACGCAAAAAGGTAGCTATTATAGCCGAAATATCCTGCTTGTTTACTTTAAGGGTCACTTCCATCTTGGTAGAATCCGGAAAAGTTTGTACATATGAGCTTAGTATCTGGGCATTGTCCGACTCTACAATTTGTGCCATGTGAGCCAGCGAGTTATTTTTATTACCAATCTCCAATACGATGATACCACCCGGCTCAGCTACCGCGGTGATCTTTGCAAAATATTCTGTGATAGCATTAACGGATATCAAACCAAGATAGTTTCGTTTAGCATCAAGCACCGGGATGGCAGTAAGCTGGCGCTCATAAAACATGCGGATCACATCATATATATGCTGATCTTCGAGCACATATGGGTTTACCTGCGATAAGGCCAACGCCCCAATAGCGGTCTGGTAATCGCTCTCGCCTACCAGGTCATCCTCGGCTACCAGGCCTAAAAACTGTTCTTCATTTACAATAGGCAAATGTCTGAGGCGGAACTCTACCATGCGGTCGAGTACTTTCTGTATCGTATCAGAAGTGTGTACCGGCGGAATCGCATCTGCCATCAGTTCAATTGCTACCATGATATTAAACTTTTAGTTTTTCCAAAAATCCAGTTAACAACCTGTTAAACTCTTGTGGACGCTCCATCATCGGCGCATGTCCGCATTTATCTATCCAATGCAATTCGGCATTAGGCAAAAACTCATTAAACTCTAAAGCCACTTCGGGCGGCGTTATTTTATCATCCTTACCCCATATCAAACATACCGGAAGATCCATTTTATGCAGATCCTTCTTCATGTTGTGCCGGATAGCCGATTTTGCCATAGCCAGTAATCTTACCACACTGTGCCTGTCGTTAATTAACTTATATACGTCATTAACCAGTTCATCGGTTGCCACAACAGGGTCATAAAAAGTATATTGCACTTTTTCCCTTACAAAATCAATGCTCTCGCGCCGTGGGAACGAGCCCCCAAACGCATTTTCGTATAAACCGGAACTACCGGTTAATACCATGGCTTTAATATTTTCGGGGTGAGCTAAAACATAAATCAAAGCTACGTGCCCTCCCAATGAATTACCAAGTACCGTTATATTACTTAACTGTTTAAACTTTATAAATTTATGTACAAATTTTGAAAGACTCTTTACACCTGTGGTTAAAAGAGGCATATCGTAAATTGGAAGTATAGGTATAATAACACGATATTCTGACTTGAACTCTTCAACAACTTCTTCCCAATTGCTCAGCGCCCCCATTAAACCATGTAATAACAACAACACCTCACCTTCGCCCTCATCTATATAACTAAACCCGTGTTCCTCTTTAAGCACGAAATCCATATAAAATTCTAATATTAATTTTTTAAAACTTTCTATACCGAAATCAAATTCGGTACAAATTCTATTATTCCGCCATAAAATTAGTTTATTACGGATGAGTTACAACAATTATAGTAATAAATTTCTAAGTCTTGAGTCCTGAGTTTTAAGTATTGAGTTCTGAGTATTGAGTTTTAAGTCAATTACATACTTTCAAACTCAGAACTCAATACTCATAACTTGCTACTCCAAACTAACCCAGCAATTGTCTTACTACTTCTGATATGGTTTTGCCGTCGGCTTTACCTGCAAGCTCTTTATTGGCGGCTCCCATCACTTTTCCCATATCACTGGTTGATGTTGCGCCCAACCTGCTGATCAGTTCCTGCAGATAACCTTCAATTTCAAAACGGGTCATTTGTTGAGGTAAATACGGCTCTATCACCTTCATTTCTTCTATTTCAATCTCATAAAGATCTTCGCGGTTTTGTGTTTTATAGATATCCGCCGATTCTTTACGCTGTTTGATCAACCTTTGAAGTACCTTGATCTCTGCCTCGGCAGTAAGCTCCTCAGCCGCCCCTTTTTCAGTTTTAGCCAATAACAAAGCTGATTTTATAGCACGGAGCCCTCTTAAACGATCGGCCTGTTTGGCCAGCATAGCCAGCTTAATGTCCTGGTCTATTTGATTTATTAATGACATTTTATAATTAGTGAATTATTGCGTTTTGAATTAGTGATTTGTGAAAATAGTATTATTATTTCATCATCTGCACATCTGAAATTTGCACATCTGCACATTTAACCTCTTATTTTCTGAATATATTACCTGCTGTAGCTTGTGCGCTTGGCATAATCACCAGATCGTTAATGTTCACGTGTGCCGGGCGCGATGCAACAAACCATATGGTTTCGGCAATATCATCAGCAGCAAGCGGTTCAAAACCTTCGTAAACTTTTTTAGCCCGGTCTTTATCCCCCTTGAAACGGACTTCTGAAAATTCCGTCTCCACAGCTCCAGGATGTACAGCCGTAACCTTTATACCATGTGATAACAGATCAATACGCATCCCTTTATTTAAGGCATCAACCGCGTGTTTGGTAGCACAATATACATTACCATTGGCATATACCTCTTTGCCCGCTATAGAGCCCAGGTTTATGATATGGCCATATCCGTTACCGATCATCCAGTTGGATACTACGCGACTTACATAAAGCAGGCCTTTTACATTGGTATCAATCATGGTATCCCAATCATCATAGCTGCCATTTTGTATAGGATCAAGTCCCTGGCTTAGTCCGGCGTTATTGATCAATACATTAACCTTTTTCCATTCGGCAGGTAAGCCTTCCAGGTTTTCAACTACCTGTTCCCGGTTGCGTACATCAAATGATGATACCGCAACCTCCACATTATATTTATCATTTAAATGGTGAGCCACTTTTTCCAGGCGGTCTAGCCGGCGGCCGGTTAATATCAAATTATAGCCTTCGCGGGCAAATACATGTGCGCAAGCCTCGCCAATACCGGCGGTAGCTCCTGTAATTAAAGCAATTTTAGTCATGGTACGTAGATAACTATTGCGGCGAAATTATGTTTTTTACTTTAAACTATTGTCGGGCAGGGGTAATGATGTTTTGTTAGCGCCGATCCTTAAAGAAATTTGAGCTCTATAGCGTTTTGCATAAATAAGCGTTTTTTTGACTCGTAGAGTCAACCCCTCTCCGAGGCAAAAACTACTATCTATTTTTTTCAACAAAGGGGTTATCCCTCTGGGATATTTTTTCGGGCAACGCAATTTACGTCAACCATGAATTGACGTATAATATTGGCTTGAATTGACTCAATTAACAAAAAAGTGGGTTTACATGGTTTACACTTTTCATGGTTAACATTCATTTAAATTATTATTAATCAGATACTTATATTTTATTCCACAAAAAAAGTGTAAACCATGTTTTTTGTATAAATATTACCGGCTAAACACCCAAGTGATCACTAGTGCCGGGCCGCGGTAAAAAGTAAGGCTATATTTGATTCGCAGGCCAAAGACCTGAAAATAATCGTCATCCGACTGGAGCCCACGGGTGTTGGGAGGATAAAATATTAGCTATACGTATTGAATTTTATGTTGATATGCTCCATTAGGAGCTATCCATTTGTAGTCAAAATCGCTATCCGTATTTTATGCCTCGTAGAGGCTATCCTTGTACGGCATAGCGGTTTATTTAGGGTTGCACCTACGGAGCAAAAGATATTTTACCGGGTATGCTACAAATAGGTAGCTCCTAACGGGAGCATACTTGCCTAATAATACTTTAATAAGGTTTTCTTATCTTCCCAACACCTGTGGACTGGAGCCTGGGAAAAGCCCCTTTTTCCTATTCAAAAAACAGGCTGAACATAATGGTATGCAGCGACAATTTACTGATAGGCGCCGAGAATGGCTGATTTTCCGGCAGCAACACATTGCCAAAAGAGTTGGATATTTTGATCTCGGGCGAAAGTTTAAAAAATTCAAAATAGATATCGCAGCCCAAACCTGCCTCGTACGAGCCGTAGCCACTTACATTTTTAACCAGTTTATCCATCAGGTCAAAGTTAGCATCATTCTTTTTTGCCGCGATAGAATGGGAATACTTAACCCCTCCCAGCATATAGGCTCTGAAATTACCTAACCTGTCTGATTTTAACTTAAACGACAAAGGTGCATCAACCGTGGTTGTTTGAACCTTCTTAGTTACATCCGGGTTTTGGGTGGGATCCTGATAGGTATAAGTCAAAGCCCTATCCGCAAAAACCAATGATGGCGTAAAACGCACTTCCAGGTGGTCGGTTAAGCTATAACGGGTAACAAAGCCAACCGCGAAGCCGGGCGTGCTTTTAGAACTGATACTATTTAAAGGACTGGTTAAAAACTGGCCATTATCAGGATTGGTAAACGGAGTGCGCCAGTCTGGCTTTTTAACGATCTTGAAATCGCTGCTTACATAAGTAAAACTAAAACCAAAGCTAAAATCCTGCAGATCGGCCCCGCCGCCCCATGCCGGTACCCTGTCTTGTGCAAACATTAATTTGCTGCAACACATCAGTATAAATATAACCAGGTACCCTTTTAAATTCATTTTTATTTAATGCCTGTATATATAGAACATATCCCAAACAACAATGGCCGGTGTTTGGTGTTTTTAAACCCAACTTTTTCCATCAGGCTAACAAAACTTTTTCCATCCGGGAAAGCCGCTACCGACTCCGGCAAATAGGAATAAGCCCTTGCATCCTTGCTGAACAGTTTACCAATACCTGGTGTAATATAGTTGAAATAAAAATTATACAACTGTTTTACCGGGAACACGCGGGGCTTTGAAAATTCCAGCACCACCGCTTTGCCTCCTGGTCTTAATACCCTTTGTATATCGGCCAGGCCTTTTTCCAGGTTTTCAAAATTACGCACACCATAAGCTACCGTAACCGCGTCAAATTCATCGGCCTCAAAAGGCAACTTTTCCGAATCACCCAGTTTTACTTCAAATTTGTCGCTAAGGTTACGTTTCTGTATCTTCTGTTCGGCAATATCAAGCATTCCGCGCGAAATATCAACACCAATTATTTTTTCGGGGTTAAGCGCTTTTAAAGCCTCAAACGCGAAATCGCCGGTACCGGTGGCCACATCCAGTATCAGTTTGGGTTTATCTTTTTTTAATTCGTTGATAGCTTTTTTACGCCAGATGATATCGATCCCCAATGACATGAAGTGATTAAGGAAATCATAAGTTTTGGATATATTATTGAACATATCGGCCACCTGTTCTTTTTTGGTGGCCTGCTGATCGTGGTAGGGTGTTATAGTTTTGCTCATTTGTATAGTAACGGCAAAGATAGTGATTGTATGCTTATTAGTTAATGGTTCATAGATCATAGTTCATGGTAGCTGCTAATTGGTTGATGATTACATTTTTCTTCTTCTTTTCTATGATCAATTAACCATCAACTACGGTCTATGAACTATTAACTATGATCCATGAACCACAAACTATGAACTATCAAGTCAATTCATTAATTTTAAAAACCAATTATTACCAAATAGGTGAACAGGGTTATTCTCCTTAAAAGTATAACCAGGGTTCATTAGTGCTCTTTAAATTAAATATTGTTATAAAATTCATTTCCTGATCTATGAAAGAAAAACAAGAATCGTCGCGCCGTAGCTTTATTAAAAAATTAGCCACCACCACAGCTGCCGTTGCCGCGGGTACCAGCGTGTTTGCTGCTGATCATCCGCTAAAACCTTTTTCCATACTGAAAAGACCCTTAGGGTACAGCCTAAACGACCAGATCAACATCGCGTTGATTGGCGCCGGCGGTATGGGTACACAGGATGCCATTGTGGCCCTGCAAATTCCGGGGGTAAAGCTGGTGGCTGTTTGCGACCTATATGATGGCCGCCTTAAAGATGCCAAAACCCGTTGGGGCGCCGATATTTTTACCACCAAAGTTTATAAAGAGATACTGAACCGCAAAGATATTGACGCGGTAATTATTGGTACGCCCGATCATTGGCACCAGCAAATATCTGTTGATGCCATGCATGCGGGCAAACACGTGTATTGCGAAAAACCCATGGTACATGGCATAAGCGAAGGTCCTGCGGTAATTAAAGCTCAAAAGGAAACAGGAAAAATTTTCCAGGTGGGCAGCCAGGGTGTATCATCATTAGGTAACGAGAAAGCGCACGAACTATTAAAAAGCGGAGCCATTGGTGAGCTCAATTACGCCGAAGGTTTCTGGGCCCGTCGTGAGCCACTGGAAGTTTGGCAATACCCTATTCCTGATGATGCATCTGCACAAACAGTTGATTGGGAAACTTACATCAGCAATACCAAAAAGCGCGATTATGATTCCAAACGCTTTTTTCGCTGGCGCAATTATACCGATTATGGCACAGGCATGGCCGGTGATTTGTTTGTACACCTGTTCTCCAGCCTCCATTTCATCACCGATTCTGTTGGCCCTAATAAGATCTATGCCGCGGGCGGACTCCGTTTCTGGAATGATGGCCGCGAAGTCCCCGACGTACTGTTAGGCACATTTGATTATGGTAAATCGGCAGCCCACCCTGCCTTTAATCTATCCTTACGTTGCAACTTTGTAGATGGTACCAGCGGCACTACTTACCTGAAACTGGTAGGCAGCGAAGGTTCCATGGATATTACCTGGGATAAAGTAACGCTGAAAAGAAACAAAACCTTTGGTTCCGACGATCCTTTTTACCTGGATAAGCTCAAAAAAGCAGGCAGTGGTTATGCTGAGCGTAAAAAGATGGTACCACCCGAAGAGATAGTTTATGATGCCGAAAAGGGATATAAAGGTGGCCCATATGATCACATGAATAACTTTTTTAATGCGATCCGTAATAACGGTAAAGTAACTGAGGACGCCATTTTTGGCTATCGCGCGGCGGCTCCTGCCCTGTTGTGCAACGATAGTTATTACAACAACAGCCCTATGTTCTGGGATCCTGAAAAAATGCAATTGATTAAAAAATAAGTGAGTGGTTGATTGGGTGAGTGGTTGATTAAGTTTTTTATCAACCACTCACCCAATCAACCATTCACCTAATCAACTAAAAAATGAAACAACAAATAAAAAAATTTGGTTTGATATTGGCCGCGGCTGGCCTGGTTTGTGTGCAAACTTCGGGGATCCCGGTAAATGGCCCTGCACCTGTAAAAAAGGTTGCACCCAAAGGTGGCTGGGTAAGTTTGTTTGACGGCAAAAGCCTGAAAGGCTGGCATGGTTTTAATAAAAAAGGACCTGTAAAAAACTGGACCATTGTTAATGGTGCCCTCGTTTGCCTGGGTGCCGCCCAGGGCGATACTGGCGGTGATATTGTTACCGATAAAAGTTACGCTAATTTTGAACTCTCCTGGCAATGGAAAATTGACAAAGGCAGCAACAGCGGCGTATTATACCACGTGGTTGAAGACCCTAAATTTGATGCTACCTATGTAACCGGCCCCGAATACCAGATCATTGACGATAACGGCTGGCCCGAAAAACTGGAAGACTGGCAAAAAACAGGCTGCGATTACGCTATGCACCTGCCCAATGATAAAAAGAAGATCATGCCTGTAGGCGAATGGAACACCAGCAAAATTGTTTTTAACAAAGGCCATGTGGAGCACTGGCTCAATGGCGCTAAAATCCTAGAATTCACTGCCTGGGATGCCGACTGGCAAAAGAAAAAAGCCGAAGGCAAATGGAAAGATCATCCTGACTATGGCAATGCCAAAACCGGCCTGATAGCTTTGCAGGACCATGGTCACAAAGCCTATTTTAAGGATATTAAGATAAGGGAGCTGTAAATATAATATAATAGGTGCGTCATTGCGAGCGTAGCGTGGTAATCCCCGACTTACAGAGTCACTCTGTATAGCTTAGAGATTGCTTCGTACCTCGCAATGACGTATTTTTTGCCGATCTTAGTTCAGACGGTTACTTCAACAATCCCAGCAACCCCTCAATATCCAACCTTCGGGTGTACATACCCAAATTACCGTTCTCATCTTTGGGCCATTGTTCTTTGGGTCTGTCCCAATACAATTCCACGCCGTTCTGATCAGGATCGTTCAAATAAATAGCTTCAGATACACCATGGTCTGACGCACCGGTGATCTGGTATTTAGCATCGATCAATCGTTGCAATGCTACGGCCAGGTCTTTCCGTTCCGGGTACAAAATAGCAGTATGGTATAATCCGGGTGCATACTCTGGTGCCGGTGGCGCCCCTTTGCTTTGCCAGGTATTCAAGCCGATATGGTGATGATATCCTCCGGCTGATATAAAAGCAGCCTGGTCGCCATAGGCAGCCATTTTTTCAAAACCGAGCAAACCGCAATAAAAATCAAGCGAACGCTGCAGGTCGCTTACCTTTAAATGTACATGGCCTATACGTGTTTGGGCAGGGATTTTATAATCGTTCATTTTTTTGCTATATGTTGTAAAGTTACAATGTTTTAATGTTGGTAATGTTGAATTGATGTAAAAGATGTTTAAACATCTAACTTACCTATTAAACTTTTGTATTATTGCCAGATGTTATAAGTACAGCTTCACAGACGTTACAACTTTATAACCTTCCAACATTACAACAACATTTAAACAAAACAAAAAGTCCTACCTTTGCAGCATGATTGTTAAATCGGCCGAATTTATTTGCAGCAATACCCAGATCTCCAAGCTACCACCACCGGTAAAGCCCGAATATGCTTTTATCGGCCGCTCAAACGTGGGTAAGTCGTCATTGATCAATATGCTTACCGCAAAAAAGGGACTGGCCAAAACATCGCAAACACCTGGTAAAACTCAGCTCATTAACCATTTTTATATCAATGAGAGCTGGTATATTGTGGATTTGCCGGGCTACGGTTATGCAAGAGCCTCTAAAACCAATAAAGCCAATTGGAGCAAATTTATCCACACCTACCTGGATAAGCGCGAAAGCCTGCAATGTGTAATGGTATTGATCGACAGTCGCCTGGAGCCTCAAAAGATCGACCTGGAATTTTGCAACTGGCTTGGCGAAAAAGGTTTATCATTTGTATTGATATTTACCAAGGCTGATAAGCAATCAAGCGTTAAAACCGATCAGAACATCGCTAAATTTAAAAAAGCTATGTTAGCTACTTTTGAAGAAGCACCTCATTATTTTGTTACCTCATCAGAAACCCATCTGGGTCGCGAGGAGATACTGGCTTTTATAGATAATATTAATAAGGATTTTGTAATACCGCATTTTGAACCAAGAGATTAAATGAAAAAATATCTTTCATTAGTAACATTTGCACATACCATTTTTGCTATGCCCTTTGCCTTTATTGGCTTTTTTTTGGCGGTTACCACCACACAACATCAGTTCGACTGGCGTAAACTGGTTTTAATGGTGCTGTGTATGGTGTTCGCCCGCAACTCGGCTATGGCTTTTAACCGCTACCTGGACAGGGACATCGACGCGCAAAATCCACGCACCAAACAGCGCGATATACCTTCAGGTCGCATCAGTGCTTCGGCGGCTTTAACTTTTACACTGATTAACTGCGCCTTATTCATCGCGGCTACCTGGTTTATCAATCCATTGTGTTTTTACTTGTCGCCGGTGGCTTTATTTGTGGTGATGGGTTACAGCGCCACCAAACGTTTTACAGCGCTTTGCCATTTGGTATTGGGTTTGGGTTTATCATTGGCTCCCATTGGCGCTTACCTGGTAGTAACCGGGGCTTTTGCTTTAACACCTTTATTCTTCTCGCTTTCGGTTTTATGCTGGGTGAGCGGCTTTGATATTATTTACGCCCTGCAGGACGAAGATTTTGACCGCAGCCTTAAACTGCACTCCATCCCTGCATACTTGGGTAAAGTAAACGCTTTAATATTGTCCACTTTTTTACATGTGCTCTCGGCCGCCTTTATTATTATGCCGGTATTCTTTACACATGTAGGTTTCTTATATTATATAGGTATCGCGTTCTTTTGTGCCATGCTTATTTATCAGCACCTGCTGGTAAAACCAAACGACCTGAGCAGGGTAAATTTTGCATTTATGACCACCAATGGCATTGCCAGCGTGGTATTTGCCGCATTATTTCTGTTAGACAGGGTATGGATACACTAACCGCGCTTAACCAGTTCAGGGAGCATATCAGCATGTTCGTTCCGCTAAATGATGCGGAGTGGCAGATTTTAATGCCCTACCTGGAGGTAAGCACGCTTAAGAAAAAGAAAAACTTTGCTGAGCCCGGTAAAGTGTGTAACCATATCGGTTTGGTTGTAAAAGGATCGGTACGTTTTTTTCACATTAAAGACGGCGAAGAAATTACCGGCTACTTCAGCTTTGAAAATGAATTCGTCAGCTCATACAAAAGCTTTTTAACCCGTCAGCCGACCATCAGCTATATACAAACGCTGGAAGATACCCAATTTGTAACCCTGAGCTATAATGCCATGCAGCAAATTTATGATCATGAGCAAATCGGGAAGAAAATGGAACGTTTTGGTCGCTTAGTAGCCGAACATTACTTGATCTGCTATGAAGACCGTGTGGCATCCTTCGTTACCCAAACCCCCGAAGAACGTTATCACAAGCTACTGGAAACCGGCGGCGAAGTTTTACAACGCATCCCACAACATTATATCGCCAACTTTTTAGGCATAACCCCCGTTTCGCTGTCCCGCATCCGCAGAAGGATCATGAAGATAAGCGCTTAACCTCTCCTAAATCCTCTCCAAAGGAGAGGACTTTGATAAGCTTAAAGATATTTTTAGCTCCCTCTCCTTTGGAGAGGGCTGGGGTGAGGCACTATTTTCTTATCTTAAGTTAACGTTTTGATTTACAAAGCTCGGCTACCTTTGTTATACACAAAACAAGAAAACATATGCATACTATACTAGGAGCCGGTGGCCCGGTAGCCAACGCCCTCACCCAGGAATTGATCAACAACAATGATACTGTACGTTTGGTAAGTCGCAAACCCGTACAGATAGAAGCGACTAACGTAACCTGGCAAAAAGCCGATCTGTTAAATTATGACGAAATATTGCAGGCTTCATTAGGTTCAACCGTCATATACCTGTGCGCAGGCCTGGTTTACGATAAAGATGTATGGAGACAACAATGGCCCGTAATTATTCAAAATGTGATCAACGTTGCCAAAGCAACAGGCGCGCGTTTGATATTTTTTGATAACGTTTACAGTTATGGCCTGGTTAACGGTGCCATGACAGAGGATACTCCTTACCACCCCAGCAGTGTTAAAGGCGAAATACGCGCCGGTGTTGCCAACACCTTAATGGCCGAAGTTAAAGCAGGCAACATCCGGGCTAGTATTGCCCGTGGGGCAGATTTTTATGGCACCGACTCCCTGAATGCCTTTTTTGATATAATGGTGCTGAAACGCTTTTCTGAAAAGCTGAACGCGCAATGGATAGGCAAAGCCAAAACCCGGCACAGCTTTACCTATATCCCAGATGCCGGCAAAGCGATGTTCCTGCTGGGGCAACATCCCGAAAGCGATAACCAAATATGGCATATGCCAACCGCACCGGCCATAACCGGCCAGCAGTTTATTGAACTTGCCGCCCGTATTTACAAGGTGAAACCAAAATTTTTCGCGGTTAATAAATTCCTGCTCTGGGCATATGGCCTTTTTAACAAAACGGTAATGGGCACGGTAGAAATGTATTATCAATATGATCACGATTACATTTTTGATTCCAGCAAGTTTGAAAAAGCTTTCAACTTCAAAACCACCAGTTATGAGGATGGTATCAAACACATGTCCGAAACATTGTATAAGGCATCAGCTTAAATAAATACAAATTTGAAGCATAATAGCCCTAAGTAGATATAGAATATCTTAAAAAGGGAGGTGTCACCCTGAGCTCCGTCGAAGGGTCGCGCGCAGAGGCCTACCCACCATGGTTCGACGGGGCTCACCATGACACCTTTTTTTGGTTTTAGGACCAATGTATTACATTCTGCAATATTACCTTGGGATAACAATTGATGTGATAATTGCAGCTAATTTCAACCTTTATAATTTCATCCTTATATTATGAAAACCATATTAGCTGCAACCAATTATACAGATCTGGCTGAAAACGCCGTTTCCTGGGCCGCCGGCATAGCCCGTTTAAACCGTCATAAATTAATTCTGTTGAATGATTTCACGATCTCCGTACATGTAGAGAACGCTCGTCTTTCGGCCCAGCACGTGGAAGAAATGGTAGAAGCCAACAGGCTGCTCCTGGAGTCGAAAGCATTATTACTGGCCGACGAATACGGCATCGAAACGGTAGCCAGAGCTACCTTCTCTTTTATAGATAACGCCATTAAGGAAATAGTTGCCGAATATCAACCGGAATTTATTGTGATGGGAATGGAAGAAAAATCATTGGAGCAGGAGCTTTTGGGAAATACCACTACATCAATCATCAAAAAACTGCGGACCCCGGTGTTGGCTGTTCCTGCTAAGGCAAAGTTCAGCGTTCCTAAAAAGGTACTTTTTGCCTGCGATGTACTGAACGGGGTTTCTGAGGAGATTCTGGCCCAGGTTAAAGATGTTGCATTGGTTACCAAGGCCGAGATCGAAGTGCTTTTGGTCAATCAAACCGTGGAAGAATTGCAGGAAGCGGGTGCAGACGCGGCAGCATTAAACCGCATCGACGACGGATTGGAGGGTATTGATTATTATTATAAAAACGTCAAATCCGACTCTATTATTGACGGCATAGCCAACGAGATCAAAAGGTTCGGTGCCGATCTTTTAATCATGGTTCCGGAGCAACACGGTTTTTGGGGCTCCATGGTGCATCGCAGCAAAACACGGATCATGGCCTCAGGCTTAAATATTCCTCTATTTTCAATTCCTGTTTAAATGATTTTAAGTTATTGATCAGAAAGCGGAGAAATGCAAATTTTCCCCACTTTCCGGTCTTTCGAACTTCCCGACTAATCTGCATATTTGCACATACGCATATCTGCATATTCATAAATTATGATCCACAAAAAAACAAGAACATACATCCCGGCTACACTCGAAATGAAGTGGGAAAACCTGGAACCTATTTATAAAGAACTGCTTGACCGCCCCATCAATTCCGTTCAGGAGCTTGAAAAATGGCTGCACGATAAAAGCGAGCTGGAAGCCGCTTTGGAAGAAGATTTTGCCTGGCGCTATATCCGAATGACCTGCGATACCGCCAGCGAAGAACTGCTACAAAACTTCCAGTACTTTGCTACTGAAATTGAGCCTAAAGTTGCGCCTTATGGTAACGAGCTCAATAAAAAGCTAGTTGCCAGCCCATATGTAGATCAGCTTGACGGCGAAAAATATTTTATCTTTTTACGTGCTGTAAAAAAAGCCCTTGAACTATTCAGGGAAGAGAATATCCCGGTACAAACCGAGATCCAGGTTGAACAGCAAAAATACCAGTCGATCACCGGGGCGATGTCGGTTCATATCGATGATAAAGAATTTACTTTAGAACAAGCCTCCGTATTTTTAAAAGGTACCGACCGTGTTAAACGTCATGAAGTTTGGGAAAAGATAACCAAACGCCGCCTGCAAGATAAGGATCAGTTAAACGAACTGTTTGATCACCTGCGTAAGTTAAGGCATACTGTGGCTACCAACGCCGGCTTTGAAAACTTCAGGGATTATATGTTCCAGGCGTTGGGCAGGTTTGATTATACCCCGCAGGACTGCTATGCCTTCCATGCCGCTATTGAAACCGAAATAGTACCTATCCTGCGTGAGCAGGCCGAAAAACGTAAAGCAGCACTTGATCTGCCCGAATTAAAACCTTGGGATATGGATGTTGATATATCGGGCAAACCAGCACTAAAACCGTTTAACAGTGGTAATGAGCTCATCGAAAAATCAATCCAGTGTTTCAGCAATATTAACCGTTACCTGGGCGAGCGTTTGGAGATCATGAAGGATAATAAACTGTTTGATGTGGAGAGCCGCAAAGGTAAAGCTCCGGGTGGTTATAACTACCCGCTGTCTGAAACCGGCGCGCCATTCATCTTCATGAACTCGGCCAATACTTTCCGCGATCTCACTACCATGGTACACGAAGGCGGTCACGCTGTGCATACTTTTTTAACTGCCGATCTGGAGCTGAATGATTTTAAACACTGCCCGTCGGAAGTGGCCGAGCTGGCTTCCATGTCGATGGAGTTAATCTCTATGGATAACTGGGATGTGTTTTTTGATAATGAAGAAGACCTGAAACGCGCCAAACGCGATCAGCTTTTCGACGTATTGAAAACACTGCCATGGGTAGCTGTTGTTGATCAGTTTCAGCACTGGATCTACACCAACCCAAATCATACAGACGAAGACCGTAAAACAGCCTGGATGGAGATCTATGAGCCGTTTGGCGCCGGCTTTGTTGATTGGAGCGAACATCCTGATGCCGAAGCCAACCTGTGGCAAAAACAGCTGCATATTTTTGAAGTTCCGTTTTACTATATCGAATATGGCATGGCTCAGTTAGGCGCCATCGCGGTATGGAAAAATTATAAAGAAAATCCCGAAAAAGGTTTGAAACAATACCTTGATGCCCTGAAATTGGGTTATACTAAAACCATTAAAGAAATTTACGAAACCGCTGGTATCAAATTTGATTTCAGCGCGGCTTATGTAAAAGAGCTGGCCGAATTTGTAAAGGCCGAAATGGATAAGATCAACTAAAAACAATGTCGATCAGTGCAAAAGCCTCTCCGTTTGGAGGGGCTTTTTTATTTGTAGCCAGTCAAATTGTATTGTTTTTAATACAAAAATATCATCACTCCGTCCCTCCCGATAGGGCTTGATAAGTTTGCATCTATCCTACTCTGTAACAGCGTCATCCATCGTTTATTGACTAAGTAAAACCATCGCCAATTGACTACTGGCATAACTCTTGTATTAACCATACAGACAAAAACTATTCTATATCTAATTGATAATCAATCAGATAATTGTCATAATAAGTTCATTATTAACTATTATTTTAAACCAACCGCTCCTTTGGAGGTTAAATTAAGTATGAAAAAGATAATTTTAAGTATAACAATCATATGCTTGTTTGCAACACTGGGTTTTAGCCAGGCTTTAAAACCGGTACAGATAGATAGTCTGGTCACGATATCGTTACCTGCTAATTTTTTAAAAAAAGACACACTGGGCCAGCAGATCTATTCCGGAAACGGAGCTTCGGGTTATATGGTAGTGATTAAGGCTAAAAATCCAGCAAATACCAAACCACTGGATAAAGAACGCGATTTAAATGAGGTGCTTAAAAATACCGTGAATGATATCCAGAAACAATCACGTACCGGTCATATCATGAACCTGCGTGATACCACGGTTGGCTCATTAAAGGCTAAAGTATTTACGCTGCGCGTGGATAACAGTAATACTACCGGCGAATCGCCACAGTTAAGGAGCTTTATCCTGATATATACCCGGGAAGCTGCATATACCATCGAATATCTGATCCCTGAAGAACGTCAGGATATAGCTAAAGCTGAATTAAAAGCGTTTAGCAACTCATTAAAAATAGCACCCGAACTGCAACGTCATGACCAATACGTATCTAATGATAAGGGTATTTCCTTTGGCGCCAAAGTAGCTTTATATGGAGGTTTACCTATAGTGCTTATTATTGTGCTGGTAGTTGTCCGCAGAAACAAAAGATTGGTGGCTTAAATTTAAGTAAATCGTCTAAATAATAAAAAGGCCCGGTTTTAAAACCGAGCCTTTTTATTATCTGTCATGCCGAACTTGTTTCGGCATCTCATAAGCAAGGTGTACAACGTGCTGGTTAACCTGTCCTGAGAGATCCTGAAACAAGTTCAGGATGACATGGCTAGTATTTATTTGCGTAGTGTGTGTATCAATCCTTTATTCCATTTATCGTTGTGGATAAATGCCTTACTATCTAACCAACTTAACCAGATCACTGTAACTATTACGCCAATAACTGAACCGGTCACCACATCCTCAAAGAAATGCTGGCTCAGGTACATTCTGGAATAGCCTACGGAGATAGCCACCAGCAAAGCCGGTATGCCCCATAGTTTATTTTTACATAAATAAGTGATCACCACCGTAGCCGAAAATATAGAAACCGTATGCCCCGAAGGGAAACTATGTGTGCCCAATATATATATGCCCTTCACAAAGTGGATATGATCTAACTGGCTGGCAAAATATACCCTGGGCCGGGGCGCGTCAAAAATGTATTTTAATATCTGCGCTACAATACTGGTTATCGCATAACTTGTGGCCAATAATAAACCTTTTCGATAACTGAATAAGCCAATGACCAGGGAAAGCATCACCGCCGTGAGCCCTTCGCCAATATCGGTTACGTAAGGCGCCAGGGTATCTGCCCAGGGCCTGTTTAAACCATTTACGGTAAAATATATAGTTTCGCGGCTGTAGGTTAATTTGATAACCAAACAAACGCATAGCAACAGCAGGTATAGGATAAAAAACGGCCTTATCCGGTACAAAACATCTTTTATTCCTATCTTCATGGCGCAAAATAAGCATATACTTATTCAATGCAAAAAAATGATTATGTTTGAATTTGAGTTGAACTAATTAGCTGAAATAAATGTCGAAAAGTATATTTCGTAAGAAATCTGTAGAAAAAATATTACATGATGTGGAGTGTGGATTTAGTGATAGCGAACACCCGGGAACTGCAACATCGCAACTCAAAAAAGAACTTAATGTAAAAGACCTCACCCTCATGGGCATAGCCGCCGTTGTGGGCGCAGGCATATTTTCAACCATCGGCGAGGCCTCTTTTCATGGCGGACCTGCCGTTTCCATTTTATTTGTAGTTACCGCTATTACCTGTGGTTTTTCGGCGCTTTGTTATGCCGAATTTGCCTCACGTATACCGGTTGCCGGCAGCGCTTACACTTACGCTTACGCCTCTTTTGGCGAACTGATAGCCTGGATCATCGGCTGGGATCTTTTAATGGAATATGCCATCGGTAATATCGCGGTAGCCATATCCTGGAGCGAGTATTTTGTAAACCTTCTCGAGGGCTTTAACATCCACATGCCCAAGTACCTTACCATGGATTATGTGTCGGCTTTACGGGCACATGAACAAGTTCAGGCAGCTGGCAGTCAGCTGGCAGACATTGGCGACCGGGTAAAAATAGCTGCACTGGCATGGAACACTGCTCCCGGTATAGGCAACTTTAAACTGATAGCTAACCTGCCTGCGCTGGGTATTGTATTTGTGATCACCTACCTGGTTTATATTGGCATTCGCGAGACCAAAAAGGCAACCAACGCCATGGTTATCTTAAAAATATTAATTGTTATAGCCGTTATTGTTATCGGCTTTTTTTATGTTACCCCGGCCAACTGGCACCCTTTTATGCCTAACGGCTTTAGCGGGGTAATGAAAGGCGTATCGGGCGTTTTCTTTGCCTACATTGGTTTTGATGCCATATCAACCACAGCCGAAGAGTGCGAAAAACCCCAACGCGATCTGCCCCGCGGCATGATCTATTCGCTTATCATTTGTACGGTATTGTATATACTCATTGCCCTGGTACTTACCGGCATGGTAAGTTACAAAGAGCTGCAGGTTGGCGACCCGCTGGCATTTGTTTTTGCCAAAGTAGGCCTGCATAACATCAGCTATATCATATCTATCAGCGCGGTTATTGCTACGGCCAGTGTGCTATTGATATTTCAGCTGGGCCAACCCCGTATCTGGATGAGCATGAGCCGCGACGGGTTGCTGCCAAAGGCATTTTCACGTATCCACCCCAAATTTCATACGCCAGCATTTGCAACGATAGTTACCGGCTTTGTAGTGGCTATACCGGCCCTGTTCATGAACCTGACGGAAGTTACCGACTTGACCAGCATCGGTACCCTGTTTGCTTTTGTACTGGTATGCGGCGGTGTGCTTTTACTACCGCGTGAAGCGGCACAAGCAGGCAAATTCCATTTGCCTTATGTTAATGGTAAAATAATTATCCCGCTGATAACACTCATTATTTTAGGTGCTTGTATTTACTTTAAGCCGGCCCCTCAGGTAGAGATGATGCAGTTTAAAAAGCTCAAAGACCGGTCGGCCATTATTGAAAGCCTGGATGCCAGGGATAATGCTACGCTGCTTACCAGTTTCAATACACTTTACGGTGATCAGCATATTACCCCAGCTAATGCTACCAAGTACTTCAAAGATATTGAGGAGGATAAATTTGATACCGCGCTTAGGGCTACCACTAATATCACCGATGCTAAAAAGTATTATCTGGGTCTGGATGGCTTCCTGTATAACTTTCCGAACTACCTGTTTTTTATCCTCATCATCATTATCAGCATTTACAGCTTTATCAAAAACTTTTCGCTGATACCGGTGCTGGGCTTAATGAGCTGCTTTTATTTAATGACGGAGTTGGGCTATACCAACTGGCTGCGCTTTTTAATATGGCTGGTGATAGGTTTGGTTATTTACTTTACCTACAGTTATAAAAACAGCGTACTGGGCAGAGAGGCTAAAACGGCTTAGATGATCTTAGTAAAATGACGATCGACTCACCCGGTCTGCGCTTTTTAATACACGCGTCATTGCGAGGTACGAAGCAATCCCCTATTTACAGAGTCGCTTTGTATAGTATAGAGATTGCTTCGTACCTCGCAATGACGCGTGGAGATAAAGAATTTACCCAATCCTCTTTCCAGCGAAGCTGAAGAGAGAGTCGACAAGCGCAGCGATATCGGGGTGAGTAAACTATACAAGCGATAACCTAATTACTACTTCATCATGTGGATATGCCCCATATGTAACCGCGAATTTTCTGCTACCAACCAGGTACATTCTTGTCGTGAGCGTAACCTGGGCGATTTTTTGCAGGGTAAGTCGGAATACACAGTGGGGCTTTTTGATCATTTCATTACGGAATATCTGCAAATAGCGCCCATAAAAGTTTATCCTACCAAAAGCATGATCGCTATAGGCGCCCGTGTAAATTTTGCCTATGTTACCCAATTAGGCAAAAACTTTATTGATGTGGTGCTTCCATTTAAGGAGATATATGAGGATAACCTGTGCTTTACCAAAATAAAAACGGTACCAGGCACCAATGATCACAACCATTATTTCAGGATGTATTATAAAGAAGACTTGAACGATGAGGTCAGAAAATACATGAAAATGGCATACGAAAAAGGGAAGTAGTGTTGAGTCTTAAGTCCGAAGTCTTAAGTTCTGAGGACAAAAAAAGTGATTTGCTTTCAGACTCAGGGCTCAAGACTTAAGACTGCTTACTGCGGATAGGTCTTATGTTTCTTCTTACCCAGGATCCATTGCTGGGCCTTAAAGCTCAGGTAAGCTGAACCTGCTCCTACAAGCGCTCCACCTATAACATCGCTCGGGTAATGCACTCCTAAATACATCCGCGAATATCCTACAGCACCGGCATATAAAAACGAAGGTGCTATTACATACCATTTGGGTATAGCCAAACTTAAAGAGGTAGCCGCCGAAAAAGCAAATGCGGTGTGCCCGGAAGGAAACGAAGGGTCTGTAGGACCTGGCGATTCTTTCAGCGTTATCAGATCTGGGTGTGCTATGTATGGCCGTGTACGGTTAAATATTTTCTTTAATACATAAGTGGAGCCGCCGGCAATTACCAGGGAGGCTCCTGCCTGTAAACCGGTAATTTTAAGATCATCGTCATGGTTTACAAAACCAGCTACCAACAAACCAACCGGTACAGCGGCATCAACATAAATAGCTTTTTTGGTAACAAATCTCCAGGTTTTATCACCACCGCTAACCGGGCCATTGATTCCTTTTAACAGGTTAAGATCAAGCCCCTGGGCAAATAAACCGGTGGCAAAAAACAATGCCCAACACGTTAAATATATTTTCTTTTTCACTTACAGGATTTTACTCAAACGCTGTAAATGTGAAAAAACATTCTGTAGTAATACTGAATTAATACTGGCTTAACGCCTTTTTTTGAGAGGAGCAAGGATTTTTGGAGCAAGGAACAAAGATTGTGAGATTAAGGATCACGAATTAGAACAAAGAACAAGAATCATTTGATAAAGGAATAAAAACAAGATCTTTTTTCTTTGATCCAAAAATCCTTGCTCCTTGCTCCAAAAATCCAATAATCCTTGTTCCAAAAATCTAATTTACCCGGTGTATCTCTATAGCTTCCGGGATCGACAGCATCAGTGGTACTTTCTCTACCGTAACAAAGCTCAGATCCAGACCAAAGCCCCGTTCTTCAGACAAACTCACCTTTTTAAGCTGAACATAAAAATCCATAATGAACCGCTCGTAGAACGACAGGCTGTGCGAGCGCGACAATACTTTTTCAATCACCACAAACCTGAAATCGCCAACGATCTTATGTTTGTTTAATGATTTATAATGACTGGTAATATCCACCTCACCTTTTTTAACCAGATCTTCCACCACTTTGCGAAACAACAGGTTTATTTGTTGCTCCACCCGGAAACCCAGTTTAAAGTCGATCCTGATGAGCTTGTTAGGTACCAGAAATTCTACTTCATACTCGCGTTTGTAAGGCTCATCAACCACGTCAACGTGTACCAGCCAGTAAACATCGGCCCGCTTGGGTTGCTTTTGTAATATGGAATAAACTATTTTCGATTCAATTTCGGAGTTAAAATTGGCGCTGGTTAAATACACCAGCTGCGACGCGTATTTGGGTACGGTTTCATCCGCGCTCAGTTCCTTCAAAATATCAAAGTAATCGTCAATCGCCACAAACTTCACATAACGGTTCCTGATCTTACGGGCGGTATGCCAGGTCCACATTACGGTGAATAGGACGAAACCTATGGATAAGGTAAACCAGCCACCATCCAGGAACTTGTGCAAGTTACCCGCCAGGAAAGTACCCTCGATGGACACGTAAACGATCAAAAATATAGTAATAATATAATTGGGTATCTTTTTGCGCTTCAGGAATTTGGATACGAGTATAGTGGTCATGAGCATGGCCACGGTGATACTTAAACCATAGGCCGCCTCCATCCTATCAGAATGACGGAATATGAGCACCACGCCCAGACAACCTGCCCAAAGTATCCAGTTTACGCTGGGTACATACAACTGGCCTTTTTGTTCTGACGGATAATTGATACGCACCTTGGGCCACAGGTTAAGCCTTACTGCCTCGGCTATCAGTGTAAACGAGCCTGATATCAGGGCCTGGCTGGCAATAATAGCCGCCACCGTAGCAATACCAATACCGTATAACAAGAACCAAACCGGCATTATTTTATAGAACGGATTATTAATATTAAGGTCCATCACAGTGCCATTGCGCTGCAACAACCAAACTGCCTGACCCAGGTAGTTTAATATCAAACAGGTTTTAACATATATCCAGCTGATGCGGATATTGGCTTTACCGCAGTGCCCCAGGTCGGAGTATAAAGCCTCGGCCCCGGTGGTACATAAAAACACCGCACCCAATACAATAAACGCGTTACCACTTGTACTGGAGCTTAGTAATTTGTAAGCATAATATGGGTTTAAGGCCCTTATAATAATTGGATCGTGTATGATGTAGCTTATCCCCAGTACACCCATCATGGTGAACCAGATAAACATAATAGGTCCAAAAGCTTTACCTACCAGCGATGTGCCAAATTGCTGTATCACAAAAAGTACGGTGATGATGGCCATAACAATTTCGACAGTTGGCAATCGAGGATAATAGGTTTGCAAACCTTCAATGGCCGATGATATGGTTATGGGCGGGGTAATAATACCGTCGGCAAGCAGGGCGCAACCGCCTACAACAGCAGGCACTATGAGCCATTTTGCTTTACGGCGAACCAGCGAAAAGAGTGAAAAAATGCCACCCTCACCTTTGTTATCGGCTCGCAGCGTGATCACTACATATTTCAACGTGGTTTGCAGGGTAAGCGTCCAGAAGATGAGGGATACGCCACCAAGTATTAATGTTTCGGATATACGTTGCTGACCAACTATAGCCTTAAATACGTATAATGGGGAGGTACCAATATCACCGTAAATTATTCCTAAACTGATGAGCAGGCCTGCGGCCGTCAGTTTTTGCAGATCTTTATGGTTCGACACTATTATATTTTAAAAGCTGCAAAAATATTAATTTTTTCCGGTAAACTTAAATAAACATTAAACGTATAAACAAAAACGAAGTCTAAACTGTAAAATGGACATATTTTGTTAAATTTTGTTAAAAAGTTTTAGAAAAGCATCATTTTTTTAATTGATGAGGGCTTTATTTATACTTTTGTAGACGAAGACTTAAAATGAGGCGAAAAATAACTTATTCTTTTATTTACACCTATACCTGGTTCATACTAATTGCGATGGCAGTTTTTATGAATCTGGCTTTTGTCTCCGATGCTAAAATTAAAAACGACACTACCTACCTTCGCGCTTCAAAAGAGAAGGCAGGCAAAATGTCCTATTTTAAAAATGGTCTGCACCTGGTATTACCCCCAACAAGGCCCGCAATAACATCAAGCGTAAAAGTGAGCGTTTCGAGGCCCAATGATAAATTATTGAATGATGTGCAGTTATACCCTAACCCGGTTACCGATCAGATCAATTTAAAATATACTCTATCCCGCAATACCAATGTCACCATTAAAATAATGGATGTATTGGGCAATGATATTACCACCATGTTTTCGTCAAGGGTTGATTCCGGCGACCATAACATCAACTACCCTATAGCCAACAAACTTACCCGCGGCTTTTACTTTGTACGCGTGGTAGCCGGTACCGAATCGGTTATCAAACGGATCTCGGTACTGTAATTCGTAATAATTCATCTTTTTATTTTGTCATCCTGAGGCACGAAGGATCTATTGTTTAACTGTACAGGTTGTATAATTAGATGCTTCACTCCGTTCAGCATGACAAACCTTCCACTCAAAGAAATTAAAATCCTATCCACCTTTTTACTAAAATCCCCATACCACTAACCAAGCTTTTTTTTAGCTTTGGCGTTTATAGCTTTTACTTATGAAGATAATTGCCATTGGCCGCAACTATGCCGAACACGCCAAAGAATTAAATAACCCGGTACCCGCCGTTCCGGTTATTTTCATGAAACCCGAAACTGCCATTATCAAGGATAACAAACCTTTTTACCACCCCGATTTTTCTGACGATGTACATCACGAGATCGAGATCGTTTTAAAAATAAGCAAGGAAGGCAAACATATCAGCGAAAAATTCGCCGGCAATTACTACGAAGAGATTGCCCTGGGTGTTGATTTTACCGCCCGCGATATACAGAGCAAGCATAAAGAAAAGGGCTTGCCCTGGGAGCTGGCCAAAGCATTTGACGGCTCGGCCCCAATCAGCGCTTTTGTGCCTAAAAGCAAATTCCCACAGATCTACGATCTGAATTTTAAACTGGATGTGAACGGCGAAACCCGGCAGCAGGGCAATACCCGGGATCTGCTCTTCCCGTTCGAAAACATTATTGCCTTTGTTTCACGATACATCACCCTTAAAAAGGGCGACCTTATATTTACCGGTACCCCGCAGGGTGTATCAAAAGTAAAAGTTGGCGACAGACTGGAAGGATATTTAGAGGATGAAAAATTGCTTGACTTTTACGTTAAATAAAACATGATCAAAAAACAACTGATTATTACCGCGCTATGCCTTGTTTTTAATTTGGACATACAGGCACAAACACCTATACAAAGCAGGCAATACCCGCAAAATTATTTCCGCTACCCGCTTGATCTGCCGCCGACAACAGCCGGATCATTTGGCGAGCTCAGGCCGGCCCACTTTCATTCGGGGCTCGATTTTAAAACCAACCAGCGTACCGGCTACCCGGTACATGCCGCGGCCGATGGTTTTGTTTCACGAGTAAGGGTACAATTTGGCGGTTTTGGCAGGGCTGTTTACATCACCCATCCTAATGGTTATACTACCGTTTATGGTCACCTCGAAGCTTTTTCGCCCGCTATAGCGGCCATAGTAAAAGCCTACCAATACGATCATCAAACCTATGAGGCCGACTTTAATCTCGAGCCTAAACAGGTACCGGTTCAAAAAGGTGATGTATTTGCCATGTCTGGTAATGCCGGCGCATCAGCCGGACCGCATGTGCATTTCGAGATCAGGGATACCCAAACCGAGCAAACTATTAACCCGCAATTGTTTGGCTTAACCATTCCAGACAGGATTCCTCCTACCATCACCTCTATCGGCATCTATCATCTCAATGGTAACCCCTTTAGTGAAAAAACCCAAAAAGAATTTCTGGCAGTAACCGGGGCCACAGGCACAGGCAATTATCACTTATTAAAACCACAGGTATTATACCTGAGCGGCTATGTGGGTTTTGGTATCAATACCACAGATATGAACAGCACCTCAGCCAATCATAACGGCATCTACTCGCTGGAGTTAAAGCTCGACGGCCAAACCGTGTACACTTTTACGGTAGAACGCTTTGCTTTTGACCAGACCCATGCCATCAACGCTTATATTGATTACCCGGCGTTTGAATCATCGCGCCGCTGGATGCAGAAATGCTTTATCTTGCCGGGCAGTCACATATCCCTTTATCCGCAATCCATCAACCGGGGCATCATCACTTTTGATGACAACGCCCTGCATGATGTGGAGTATGTGGTGAAAGACGTGGCTGGCAATACATCAACCCTAAAACTAAAGGTTCAGTCCGAAAAATTTACGCCACCTGCTTATAAAATAGCCGGCACGCTGTTCCATTTTGATAAAAAGAGCGAGTTCAGTACCGATAAGGTAAAAGTGAGCGTTATGCCGGGAAATTTGTATGACGATCTGGATTTCATTTATTCCGTATCCCCAAAAACGGCCTCCGGCTTTTCGCAGGTGCACCATATCCATAACCGCCTTACGCCTATCCATGACAGTTATGACCTTTGGATAAAACCCGACGTGGATCTGGGTAAATATACCGATAAAGCGGTCATCGTAAGTATAGCCGGTGGTTGCCAGGGGGGTTATTTTCAGGATGGCTATGTAAAATCAAAAGTGACTGCCTTTGGTGATTATTTTATCAGGATAGATACCATTCCGCCAGTTATCCGCCCACTCAATATCATCAATGGTAAAAATATGGCCGCGGCCAAAAGTATCAACTTCAGGATGAGCGATAATCTGTCGGGCATTAAAAGCTATAGCGGCACTATCGACAATAAATGGGTTTTAATGGAATGGGATTATAAAAGTAAAATACTAAGTTATACCTTTAGCGGCGAAATTGCTCCTGGTAAGCACGTATTTAAGCTGACAGTTGGCGACAATAAGAATAATTTTTCGGAATTTACAGCCGATTTTTATAAGTAGTATAAGAAGAGTCAAGATATTAGAGTCAAGAATCAAGAAAAGCCCATACAAATAAACTAATGTATGGTTTTGCATCATATTCGTTTCTTGATTCTTGGTTCTTAACTCTTGATTCTAACAACAAACAAAACCTATGGCAACATTAAAAGAAGGCGATAAAGCCCCTGATTTTACGGCAAAGGACCAGAATGGCAAAACCATTTCGCTTGCTGATTACAAAGGAAAAAATGTGATCCTTTATTTTTATCCCAAAGATGACACCCCGGGCTGTACTGCCGAGTCATGCAACTTTAGGGATAACTATCAGGTTTTATCAAAAATTGGCTTTGAAGTGATCGGTGTAAGCACAGACGATGAGAAATCGCACAAAAAATTCGAGACCAAATACAGCCTGCCTTTTACCCTGATAGCCGATAACGAAAAACAAATTGTAGAAGCTTACGGCGTTTGGGTAGAAAAAAACATGTACGGCAAACAATATATGGGTACCGCGCGTACTACTTTCCTGATCAGTGCCGATGGTATCATCAGTAAAATAATTCACAAGGTTGATACGCAAAATGCTTCACAGCAAATACTCGACCTGATATCATAAACTTTAAAAACCATATCCAAGCTATCTTAGCTCTTCCCGAACTTTATTAATGAAACCTACTATTCAAGAATTAGAAAAAACCGCGTCGCAGATCCGTCGCGACATTGTACGTATGGTACACGCCTGCCAATCGGGTCACCCGGGTGGTTCATTAGGTTGTACAGAATATTTCACCGCCCTTTACTTCTCGGTAATGAACCACGATCCGAAGTTTAACATGGATGCCGTGGGCGAGGATATTTTCTTTTTATCAAACGGGCACATTTCGCCTGTATTTTACAGCACACTGGCCCATGCCGGTTATTTTGACAAGGCTGAATTAGCCACTTTCCGCAAGCTGAACACCCGCTTACAAGGTCACCCTACTACGCATGAGCATTTACCTGGAGTGCGTATCGCTTCGGGTTCATTAGGCCAGGGTTTATCGGTAGCTATTGGCGCTGCACTTACCAAAAAACTAAACGGTGATAAATCATTGGTATTTACCCTGCATGGCGATGGTGAATTGCAGGAAGGACAAATATGGGAAGCTGCCATGTTTGCACCGCACAACAAAGTAGATAACCTGATATCGACCATTGATGTGAACGGTCAGCAAATTGACGGACCAACCAACCTGGTACTGTCACTGGGCGATCTGCATGCCAAATGGGAAGCCTTTGGTTGGGACGTTTTGGAGATGAAAGGTAATGACATGGCCGATGTGGTTAAAACGCTGCAGCTGGCCAAAAGCCGCACAGGCCAGGGCAAACCGATCATGATACTGATGCATACCGAAATGGGATATGGTGTTGATTTTATGGTAGGCAGCCACAAATGGCATGGTGTAGCGCCAAACGACGAGCAGCTGCAACTGGCCCTCGGTCAACTGGAAGAAACACTGGGCGATTATTAGCCCACTCTTAGAAGCAAGAGACAAGAATCAAGACACAAGAATTTATCACATAGAATATTTCCCAAAAGCATCTCTCCTTTGAAGAGGGGTTGGGGTGAGGCTCATGAAAAAATACACTTACACAGAAAAAAAAGATACCCGCTCGGGCTTTGGCGCCGGGCTGCTGGAAGCCGGCAGAAAAAACGATCAGGTAGTGGCTCTTTGCGCCGACCTGATCGGATCGTTAAAAATGAATGATTTCATCAAAGAATTTCCTGGGCGTTTTGTACAGGTTGGCATTGCCGAAGCAAATATGATGGGCATTGCTGCCGGTATGACCATTGGAGGTAAAATTCCGTTCACAGGCACTTTCGCCAACTTTTCAACCGGCAGGGTCTATGACCAGATCCGCCAGTCGATAGCATACTCTAACAAAAACGTAAAAATTTGCGCTTCACACGCTGGTTTAACGCTGGGCGAAGATGGCGCTACACACCAGATCCTGGAAGATATCGGCCTCATGAAAATGTTGCCGGGCATGACGGTAATCAACACCTGCGACTATAATCAAACTAAAGCTGCTACCCTGGCCATTGCCGAATACGAAGGCCCGGTTTACCTGCGTTTTGGTCGTCCGGTGGTACCTATTTTTACCGATCCAGATCAAAAATTTGAGATTGGTAAGGCATGGATGGTGAATGAAGGTGCGGATGTAAGTATATTTGCCACCGGTCACCTGGTATGGCAGGCAATATTAGCCGGCGAAATACTGGCTGAGGAAGGCATTGATGCCGAGATCATTAACATACACACCATAAAACCTTTAGATGCCGAAGCCGTATTAAAGTCGATAGCGAAAACAGGTTGTGTGGTTACAGCCGAAGAGCATAACCGCCTGGGTGGTTTGGGCGATAGCATTGCACAGGTGCTGGCTACACATAACCCAACGCCGCAGGAATATGTGGCCGTTAATGATAGCTTTGGCGAAAGCGGTACACCAGAACAGCTGATGACCAAGTATGGCCTTGACGCTGAACATATTGTACTGGCAGCAAAAAAGGTGATGAAAAGAAAACAAAATGCGGTAATAAGCATTTAACTATAAAAATTGAAAAATGTCGTTGCAGGTTGAAGATTCAGAGATTTTAAGTAAGTTCCAGGACGAAAAAACACGTAACGAAGCGTTTAATCTGTTATTGAAAAAATACCAGCAAAAAATTTACTGGCACATCAGGCGCATGGTTGTTGACCATGACGATGCGGACGATCTGGTGCAGGATGTTTTTATAAAGGTTTGGAAAAACCTGCTGGGTTTTAGAAACGACGCGCAGCTATATACCTGGATGTACAGGATAGCATCCAACGAGTGTATTACTTTTTTGAACAAGAAAAAACAAAAAAATAATATTCCGTTGGATGATGTGGCTTATGAACTGGCCGATTCGCTGGCCGATTCGAGCTATTTTAATGGTGATCAGGCACAGCGCAAATTGCAGGAAGCATTGTTAACCCTGCCCGAGAAACAACGACTGGTTTTCAACATGAAATATTATGACGATATGAAGTATGAAGAAATATCAGCTGTTTTGGGCACAAGTGTGGGTGCATTAAAGGCGTCTTTTCACCTGGCTGTCAAGAAGATAGAGGCTTTTTTATTGTCGAGAGATTAAATTCAAAATTAATACAGAATTACGTTAAACCTTTTAGCAATAAATTCATCTATAGTACTGTATGAAAAGCGATATGGACAATAGGGAGTGGCTGGATGATTATGAATCATTGAAACGGATCGATGCCAAGAATCCGTTTCTGGTTCCGCCTGGCTATTTCGATGAATTAGCGCAGCATATAACATCACGCATAAGGCTGGAAGAGTTGAAAAACTCATCCACGGGGTTTTCCGTGCCTGAAAACTACTTTGATCAATTAAGCAGTAACATACAAAGCCGCATACGTGTTGAGGACGCTGTGAACACACAGGACTCCGGTTTTACCGTACCTGAGAATTATTTTGACGAGCTTGGCAGCAATATTCAAAGCAGGATAACGATTGAGGAGGCCTTAAACCCGGAGCACCAGGGTTTTAGTGTACCCGAAAATTATTTTGATGAACTGAGCAGTAACATCCAAAGCAGGATAACTATTGAGCAGCAGATCAGCAACGAAGCGGAGAGCTTTACCGTGCCTGAAAATTACTTCGAAACACTGAGCAGTAATATTCAAAGCCGGATAGCGATTGAAGAGCATATCAATAGCGAAGCCGAAAGCTTTACCGTGCCTGAAAACTATTTTGAGCAGTTAAGCCAGAATATCCTAAATAAAACAGTTAACGAGGAACTGGTTACTGCCAAAGTAGTTACCTTGCCTGTTGCCGTTAAAAAGAAAGGTATTGTACGCAGGATGTTCGCGTCTCCAACTTTCAGGTACGCTACCGCAGCCTGCTTTGCCCTGATACTGGGCATTGGCGTAGTGATCAGGAATGCCGACGCGCCCGTAAAGCACGATCAATCTTTTTTACATGAGCAGCTGTCAACCGTACCGGTTGACGAAATTAAAAGCTACCTTCAACTGCATGCAGATGCAGGAGATACTCCTTCCCTGATGGATGGCGGTCAGCAAATCAACAGCGCAAACCTGGATGCAGACCTGTCCGACTATTTGGAGAGTACTAATTAACGATACATTTTAATGAGTAAATTGATCAGGCATATTTTTGTTTTATTATTGATGATAGCAGCAGGCTATGAGTCCTTTGCTCAGGCAAGCAATAGCCTGGTACAGCGGCAAGGGATAACGCCTGCGCCACTGCGTAACAAAAAAAATGTACGCCAAAAGCTTGATGCAGCTCATGACAGGTTTATCAATAAACAACTTGACTTGACCGATGAAGAATCGGCCAAGTTTTGGCCTATATATCGCCAGTATCAACAGGAGATTACGGCTGTTAACATATTAAAACGTCTTAACAATTCAAGCGCTGCCACTAATGGAACCGAGCAAATAGATAAAGAAATTTACTATGAAAGCCAGCAGGTTGCCATCCGCAAACGCTATCGCGATGCATTCTCCAAGATCCTGCCCCCCGAAAAGGTAAGCAAGCTATATAAAAGCGAGCAGGCCTTTCGCGACGAGCTCATCAAACAACTCAGCGAACGCAGCGAAAGAGCAGGAAATTAATTAATTCACTAATTAATTAGTGAATTATTGATTTAGTGATTGTTTTACCCGCGCGTCATTGCGAGGTACGAAGCAATCCCCGATTTGCAGAGTCGCTCTGTACAGTATAGAGATTATTAATGTTGTGTTTGTTTCTGTTGGTATTAATGAGCTCCCTTTGGTCGGTTGTCTTCGTACCTCGCAATGACGCGTTGGTTGTTGGCCACAACACGAGCCTCTATTTATTCACTTTTCATAACTGCATTCATCTTATCTTTGCCCTAAATCAATAATTCACTAAATCAATAATTGCTCCCCCCATGCCTACTCTCCGCCAGCTCTTTTTAGCCAATAACGCGCAAACCACCAACTTTCCGCTGTTACTGGAGTTTGAACGGGCCGAAGGTGTATATATGTATGATACCGCGGGCAAAGCCCATACCGACCTCATATCGGGCATTGGCGTAAGCAGCCTGGGCCACGGTAATCCAAAAGTTATAGCCGCCATTAAACACCAGGTTGACCAATACATGCACCTGATGGTTTATGGCGAATACGTACAAACCCCACAGGTCCGTTTTGCCGAAAAGCTGGTATCTGTACTGCCTCAAAACCTACAGTCGGTATATTTTACCAACTCCGGTGCCGAAGCTGTTGAGGGGGCCTTAAAATTAGCCAAACGCTATACCGGCAGGCAGCAGATCATCGCTTGCCATAATTCTTACCACGGCAGCACCCAGGGCGCGTTAAGTGTTATGGGCAATGAAGAATTTAAGCGGGCTTACCGGCCTTTGCTCCCAGGAATAAGTTTTATCCGTTTTAATGAGACAGACGATCTGCACCTCATCACCGATCAAACTGCCTGCGTCATCATCGAAACCGTACAGGGCGAAGCTGGCATCCGTGTACCAGACGCCACTTATATGCAGGCTCTGCGCAAACGCTGTGATGAAACCGGCACCTTACTGATACTGGATGAAATACAAGCCGCTTTTGGTCGCACCGGTAAACTTTTTGCCTTTGAGCATTTTGGCATTGTGCCCGATATATTGCTGCTGGCCAAAGCGCTGGGTGGTGGCATGCCCGTAGGCGCTTTTATCTCCTCCAACACCATTATGGGCGCGCTCAAAGAAAACCCCATCCTGGGCCATATCACCACTTTTGGTGGCCACCCGGTATGTTGCGCCGCGGGACTAGCAGCACTCGAAGTGTTACTGGACGAAAACCTGGTATCCGGCGTAGCCGAAAAAGAAGCCTTGTTCCGCAAGCTGTTGGTTCACCCGGCAATTAAACAGGTACGAGGCAAAGGACTGATGCTGGCCGTTGAACTGGACAGTTTCGACCTTAATAAAAAAATAATAGACCGCTGTATTAAACACGGCATCATCACCGATTGGTTCCTGCATTGCAGCAATTCCATGCGCATCGCTCCCCCGCTTATTATTACTCCCGCTCAAATTGAACATGCGTGTGAGGTTATATTGGAGGCTGTTGAATATTATACCGCATAGTTAACGATTAAGACTTATACTATAATACACACGTCATTGCGAGGTACGAAGCAATCTCTATGCTGTACAGAGCAGACCTGCTTATCGGGGATTGCTTCATACCTCGCAATGACGCGCGAAGAGCGAAGATCACCTATAGAAGCGATGCCGGAGTTAGCCAATCACAAACCACATAGCAGCTTACCGGATATTATTCCGTATCTTAACACAGATTAAAAAAGTCGACTCATCTATTGAAAGTAACTTTCAGGTTACTTTATTGAATAATATATCATTTTTTATAGTTTGAATTAAATTGGTATGGTTTATGCAATTATGGTATAGGCTGTATTAAAAGCTCTGAAAAGGCTTGTTTCCTACCAAAACAGATCAGTTTTGCTCTTTTTTATAGTCATAGTTTAAACAATTAATTAAAAAGAATTGTTTAAATCAATAACCGTACGTTCTTAACATCCTACCTACATATGAAAATAGCATATATATCAACCTACCCTCCGCGCGAATGTGGCCTGGCCACGTTCAATCAAAACCTGATGCGGGCCATTAACGCCAATTTTCCCGAAAGAAACTCGCTTGCACACGGCGGTTTTGTGGTCGCGCTAAACGATTCAGAGAGTCTGCAGCATTATGAATACCCAGAGGAGGTGAAATATGTTATTCGCCAGGACCACCAGAAAGACTATATCCGCGCAGCCAATTATATCAACACCAGCAATGCCGATGTATGTATCATGGAGCATGAGTTTGGCATATATGGCGGCGAAAGTGGTATATATATTTTACCCCTGATCAACCGGCTCGAAAAACCCTTGATCTCGATACTGCATACCATACTGAAAGATCCCAGCTATGTGCAGCGCATCATCATTCGCGAAATAGCGGAGCAATCATCAAAAATAATTGTGATGAGCCAGCGGGCCGTGGAGTTTTTAACCACTATTTATGATATCCCTGCCGAAAAGATCCAGATCATTGAACATGGTGTTCCGGATGTGGAAGCGTTGGATGACAATCCGGTTAAAAACCTGTCGTCGTTCAAAAAACACCGCGTGTTGCTCACCTTTGGTTTATTAAGCCGTAATAAAGGTTTAGAGACCGTGATAAAAGCCCTGCCCCGCATCGTAGCCAAACACCCCGATGTGATGTATGTGATATTAGGCAATACCCATCCGGGCGTGATCAAAAGTTCGGGAGAGGAATACCGCGATCACCTTAAAACACTGGCTAGCCAATTGGGTGTATCGGCCAACCTGGCTTTTATTAACAAATTTGTGAGCGAAGAGGAATTGGTGAATTACCTCACCGCTTGCGAAATTTATGTAACACCTTATCTGAACGAGGCACAGATCACCAGCGGTACGCTTTCATACGCCGTTGGTGCCGGTGCCGCTGTGGTGTCAACCCCATACTGGCATGCAACCGAACTGCTGGCCGATAAACGCGGCAGACTGTTTGATTTTAAAAACTCCGATACCCTGGCCGATACAGTGATAGAACTGCTTGACCAGGATCGTGTGCTGAAAGAATTGAAAGAGAACGCCTACCAGTATGGCCTGCATTTACGCTGGCCTGTTGTAGGTGCCGAATTTATTAAAGTTGCCCAGGAGGCTATTGTAAGGTTCGACTTTAGCGATAAGATACTTAAAAACAGCATTGTCGATCCCGAAATACTACCCAAATTCAGTTTGACGCACGTATTGCGTTTAACCGATGATACCGGTATTGTGCAACATGCCAAATACGGCATCCCCAATTTAAAAGAAGGTTATTGCCTGGATGATAACGCCCGTGCGCTTATTATGGCACTGATGGCCTATCAGCGTAGTAAAAGTCGCGAAGCATTTGAACTGCTGCCTATATACCTCAGCTACATCCACTATATGCAAACGGATGATGGTAATTTCCGCAACTTCCTGAGTTTCGATCGCCGTTATCTGGATGAGGTGGGCTCAGAGGATTCTTTCGGGCGTACCATCTGGGCGCTGGGCCACCTGATCAGCTGTGCGGCCAGTAATTCTTACCGTGAGTTTTCGTTGGAGATATTTCATAAATCAGTGCCGCATTTTGCCGCCCTGAAACATTTACGGGGAATGGCCAATACCATTATCGGCATCAGCCTGTATCTGCAGGTATATCCTACAGATGAAGGCATGGTAAAAATATTAAGCGAACTTACCCAACCGCTCATCGATGCCTATGAAGATACACAGTCGGAAGATTGGCAATGGTTCGAAGAAAAGATGACCTATGATAACGCCATACTGCCGCTGGCGCTACTGCACTCCTGCGAAATTACCGGGAACGAAGATGCCAAACGCATAGCATTGGCTACGATGGCCTTCCTGGATAAACTCACCCTGTCGAACGGCTATTTAAGTCCGGTGGGAAACGATGGCTGGTATTATCGTGGCGGTAGTTTCCCTACGTTTGATCAGCAAGCTATTGAAACTATGGCTATGGTACTGATGCACTTCCAGGCTTACCAGATATTCCGGATACCGCAATACGTCGAAAAAATGTTCCTGAGCTACAAATGGTTCCTGGGCGAAAACACATTGCGAGCGCCTTTATATGACCATGAAACCAAGGGCTGCTGCGATGGTTTGCTGCCAACCGGTATCAACCGTAACCAGGGCGCCGAAAGTACGCTGGCCTATCTGATATCGCACCTAACCGTACTAAAAGCCTTTGAACTCGAATACGAATACAACAAATATGGCAGCAGCCAGAAAATGGAGACGTGCTAGATGTGCGGATATGCAGATGATAACTGCGCTGTCCGAAGTCTCTGACTTCGGACAATTATGCCGGTAGTCTTTAGACTACAGAAGCACAAACAAATAAGCCATTACACGGTAGTTGCAAACTACTTACATAGTCATCCGAAGTCGGAGACTTCGAACAGCGCGTGCGCAAATTATTAATGTTCAAATGACTGATTTAAAGATCCGTAAACAACTATGCGTTATATATTAGTTCAAAATTATCATTTGCACATCTGCACATTTGAAATCTGCACATCTGCAAAATTCACTAATTAAGAAATGAAGGTCGCCGTATTAGCGTCTGTTGCCTGGTGTACACCGCCCAGGCATTATGGGCCCTGGGAGCAAATAGCATCAAACATTGCCGAAGGCCTGGTAAAGCTGGGCATCGATGTTACGCTTTTCGCCACCGGCGATTCGATAACTGCGGGCAAGCTGGAATCGATTTGTGCGATGGGTTATGAAGAAGACCGCGGCCAGGATGCCAAAGTGTTGGAATGCCTGCACATCAGTAATTTGATGGAGCAGGCTGGGCAATTTGATATCATCCATAACAATTTTGATTTTTTGCCCCTTACCTATTCGGGCCTGATCAAAACACCCATCATCACCACTATACATGGCTTTTCATCGCCCCGCATTATCCCGGTGTATAAAAAATACAACCACAAGGGCCATTATGTAAGCATCAGCAACGCCGATCGCAGTCCGGAACTGGAATACCTGGCCACGGTTTATAATGGCCTGGACACCGCCGATTTTGAGTTTTACGAAAAGCCCGACGAATACTTGCTGTACTTTGGTCGCATCCACCCGGATAAAGGCACAGCCGAAGCTATTGCCATTGCTCAAAAAAGCAAACGCAAGCTGCTGATAGCCGGTATCATTCAGGATGAAAACTATTACCGGGAAAAGGTAGAGCCCTTTTTATCCGAAGAAATAGCATACATAGGCCATGCCGGGCCCGAAAAACGAAAACAGCTGTTAGGCAATGCTTATGCCCTGTTGCACCCCATCAGTTTTAACGAACCATTTGGCATGAGTGTGGCCGAGGCCATGCTCTGCGGCACCCCGGTGATCGCCTTTAACCGCGGATCGATGCCAGAGCTGATCCGGGATACTGAAACCGGCTTTTTGGTGGATACCATTGATGGAGCCGTAGAAGCCGTTAACCAGATCAATTCGATTAACCGCGTGGCTTGCCATACCTGGGCCGCATCGCGGTTTTCGAAAGACAAAATGGTGGCTGATTATTTAGGTTTGTATCAACAGATATTAGATTAAGCTCCCGCGAGATTAGCGCAGCGTATCTCGTGGGTGACATGGTCAGCCTTCGGCTTATATTTTCGGCTGAAAGCATGTGTACTACGGGTTGAAAACTATAGGTGTTCGGAAGATTGTTTTTTGGCTAAAGCCATCAAGTGCTTCTATTATCCGTCCCATAAATGGGACGGCAATGAATGGAAAACTAATTGATTTACCCTTCATTGCCGTTGGTTTTAACCAACGGATTGCAAGCAAATAGCTATAGGCTTTAGCCCAAATGAACTATGAATTATATGTTTTCATTCTTCCGAACACCTGTAGTTGAAAACCCGCGGAAGTAGTTTATGAAAGCTCTATTGTGCTGATAATTCCTTCGATGGCTTTCTTTAATACCATATTGTTCATGGCCGGGTCTATATCTTTATAATAGCGATTTAAGGATACGAGACCATGCACAAAAGACATACATATGAGGTAATTACACCGAAAAGCTTCCTCTGTCAATGTATTTCCTTTTACCAGGGGCTGCATTTCTTGCCGGAACAAGTTGATAAATGTCGACAGCGCTGGAAATGCCTTTCCTACATCCTCAACACCGGAGCCTACCGTATACATTAACTGGTAAAGCTCATTTTCTTTGGTGGCAAAATGCACAAATGCCATCAGCATGGCCTCCATTCTTTCTTTCGGATCGGTTACTGATACCAATCCCTGTTTTATGCAATTGATCAGCATGGTAAAGCCCCGTTTCGATAGCTCGATCAGAACTGCTTCTTTATTCAAAAAATAGGAATATACAATAGTTGGGCTGTATTCTATGGTATCGGCAATTTTCCTGATGCTTACGGCCTCGCATCCTTCATTTTTAACGATACCCATTGCAGCATCAAGAATAAGCTGATGGACCTCTGCTTTTAAACGTTCTACGCGTTCTTTGCTACCCATATGTATTATGATGAATTGGTGAAGGTAAAGTTAATGCTTTTTATTTCTTCCAAATACCTACAGATGATAACATCTATGGCCACCTATTTGAACTTGTATTAAAAATGTTTGATATTCGGGGTAGCCATAAATAGCCCGACAAATGAAATCATCTTTATTTAAAAGCACGATAGGAGTCCTGCTGGTATTTGGACAAATACTTATAGCCAAAGCCCAGGTAAAACCCCAATCGCGCCCCAATATTATTGTATTCCTGGTTGATGATATGGGCTGGCAGGATACCTCTTTACCTTTCTGGGCTGAGGCAACCGCTTTAAATAAACGTTATCATACACCAAACATGGAGCGGCTTGCCCGCGAAGGGATGAAGTTTACCAATGCTTATGCAGCGCCTGTTTGTACCCCGTCAAGAACAAGCATGCTTACCGGCATGAACGCGGCGCATCATGGCATTACCAATTGGACATCGCCGCAACATGATAATCCAACCGATGCTAAAGACGATCAATTTTTACCCGCCGAATGGAATTACAATGGTTTAAGTCCGCAGCCGGGCATAGCGCATACCCTATATGCAACACCCTTTCCCGGGTTACTTAAAGCCGACGGGTACTATACCATTCATGTCGGCAAAGCGCATTGGGCGTCGGCCGGTACCCCCGGGGCCAACCCACATAACATGGGTTTTATGATCAATATTTCGGGCCATGCCGCGGGGCATCCGCAAAGCTATCTGGGTACCGAGAACTATGGAAATATGCCCGGCAAGGCCACACCACAGGCCGTGCCCGATCTGGAAGAATATTTTGGAACGGAAACCTTTTTAACAGAAGCACTTACCAAAGAAGCCTTAAAGGCATTAGATGAGCCTATCCGGAACAAACAGCCTTTTTATTTAAATATGGCTCATTACGCGGTGCATGCCCCCCTGATGGCCGATAAACGATTCTATCAAAAATACCTGGATGCGGGCCTCGATACACAGGAAGCTAAATACGCCACCATGATTGAAGGGATGGATAAAAGCCTGGGTGATATTATGGATTACTTAAAAACCCGGCACGCGGACGGCAATACTATTATTATATTTATGAGCGACAACGGAGGCTTAAGCCTGGTGCCTCCAAGAGGCGGACCAGCAAATACTCAAAACGCCCCCCTGAAAGCCGGAAAAGGCTCTGTAAACGAAGGAGGTATCCGCGAGCCTATGATAGTAAAATGGCCGGGAATAACGAAGCCTTCGTCTATAGCAAATCAATATGTGATCATCGAGGATTTTTTCCCAACCATATTGGAAATGGCCGGCGTAAAAAATTATCAGACTATCCAGAAAATCGACGGAAAAAGTTTTGTGCCTGTTTTAAAGAATGCGGCTTATACCGATAACCAACGCTTTTTATTTTGGCACTACCCTAATAAATGGATCCCCGAGGATGGCCCCGGTATTAACTATTGCAGCGCCATACGTCAGGGCGACTGGAAACTGGTTTACCATATGCGCGACAGCAGTATGCAGCTCTATAATTTAAAAAACGATATTACAGAAACCGAAGATCTATCCAAAAAGAATCCGGATAAAACAGCCCATCTATTAAAACAATTAAGAGATCAATTAAAAAGCTGGAACGCACCGATGCCCATTGACAAAAAAACCGGAAAAGCAATAGCTATAGCTAATGGGCTTTGATGTTATATAAAAGAAGTTCTTGTCTCTGATTACTTGATTGATTATCACTTTACCCCGTTTTTGAAAAACTAATTGGAGAAACTTTGCCAATAATTTAGTATATTTATTATAATTCGACAGCCCGGCTTTTCCTGATCAAAAAGGAAAAACCGGGCTGTTTAGTTAAAGAAAAAACAGCCCCCAAACCGACCATTTTACACCCATTTATTTGATAATCAATTATCTAATACTTTTTAAAGTTTCAAAAACACGCTAAAACCATGTTAAAATTTGTTAAAAAGTGTTAAAATGATGGTTTTTCGAGCGATTTTTGAGTGATTTCCATCCAATTTTGGCCAGCAAAGTGTTAAAATTATAGGTTTAAAAAGTTTTTTGGTTAAGCTTTGTGTTTCCTGGTTTTGGCTTTATGCTCCGCCGCGTCTTCTTTTAATTTTTTGAGTAGTTCGTCCAGGCAAACTTCGGCAAAGGCGGTTGATGAGTCCGACACGCCATATGGAATAATGAGCTTGTCGTTATGCACGATAGCTCCGCAGGAGTACAGTACATTGGGTACATATCCTTCGCGCTCGTCGCTGTTAGGGATCAGCAGGGGCTCTTTCAGACGTCCAATTTCGATAGTGGGGTCGTCCAGCTTTAAAAGGCTTGCACCGAGCACATAACGCCGCATAGGGCCTACACCATGGGTGATCATGATCCAGCCTTCCTCGGTTTCAATCGGCGACCCGCAATTACCAATCTGGATGAACTCCCAGGTAAATTTAGGCTGCTGCAGCAACACGGGTTTCTCCCAGATGTTGATCTTGTCGGAGTACATGATATAGTTATTGCAGCCATCAATACGCGATATCATCACAAATTTGCCATTCACCTTGCGGGGGAAAAGTGCCAGGTTCTTGTTCTGGGCGCCTGCTCCATAAAGAGGCATTATTTTAAAATTGTAAAAATCGGTGGTTTGCAGTAGTTTGGGCATAATCAGCGAACCATCATAGGCCGTATAGGTGGCATAGTATACGTAGCTGCCATCTTCATTAATAAATTTCACAAAGCGGGCATCCTCAATACCTTTACGTTCATACTCAGATATGGGGAATATGACCCTGTCGGATATATCGGTATCCAGCGAGAATACGATCTCATAGTAGGAATCGGCCAGCCACAATACTTTGTCATACTCCAGTCGCTTCATATCGCTTTCCTGCAGCTTCTGCGACTCAAGAATGATACGGCGCAGGTTGGCATATTCAAAATGATGATCGAGCTTTGATTCCAACTCACTGATCACGTCTATACTGATCTGAGTGATGGCGGCCTTTTCAAAGAACAGTTTTTTATTATAAACCGCGTTCCTTACAATTTCGGCCTCATCAATATAGCTGCCTGAGGGTTGAATGGTAATGTTATTCTGTTTATCGATCAATGCCCTTCTGAAAGTGATGGAGGAGATATGCCCCTCACCCACTGCCCTAAAACTGATGATCACCCGTTTCTGGCCATCCTCCAACTCAGTTTGATCAGGATCTTCTACTATAGATGGGTTAAAGAAGGCCGCTGACTCAATGGAATATTCATGTGTAAAATAGGAACCTATCAATAGTTTACGGTAAACCGTAAGCGTATCAAAATCAATATTCAACTCGCTAAACAGTGGCTTTAGCTTGCTGCAATGCCGGTTTAATACCCGGGTAATGTTACGGTGCCGTTTGGAATACTCCTGCAACAATGGCGAAATGATTCCAAAGGCTTCTTCTTCGCTAATGTCCATTACACGTTCTATCACTTCTTTAGCACGGTCGTTCCCATTAAAAAAGAATCTTGCTATAACGCGTTTGGGATCAGGATTAACTCTTATGGGTTTGCGTTCAATGGAAAGTCTCATATAGAAGGTAGTATTTATTCTTTAACAGCATTAACGACAAATTGATTTGGGTAATTTATATAAAGAATCAAGTGCCAATATACTTTTTATATGCTGCATCATGTGAAGTATATTTTAGTGTAACGGTTTTTATCCCGACTCTTGTATCTTGGCACTTGATTCTTATATCTTTTGTAAATTGCAGGCGTATGAATGTATTAATTGTTGAAGACGAAAAGGGCCTGGCCCTTGAAGTAGATGAGTTTTTAAGTCATGAAGGTTTTACGGTTGAACACGCGCGTACCAAAAAATCGGCAGAGGAAAAGATATTTGTAAACAACTATGACTTTATACTGCTCGATCTTGGTTTGCCTGACGGTGACGGCTTTGGCCTGTTAAAGATGCTGAAAGGCCTTGAAAAACGCGAGGATGCCGTTATTATACTCACCGCGCGCGGAGCTGTTGACGACCGTGTAATGGGCCTGGAACAAGGTGCCGATGATTATTTGGCCAAACCATTTTCATTAAGCGAGCTTTTGGCACGTATGCACGCCATAACACGCCGAAAACACCGTTTGGAAAGTAATGATATTAATATTAAAGGGCTGCGCGTTAATATCCAGAATCGTACGGTAATGTATAATGATGAACGTATTAACCTGACAAAAAAGGAGTTTGAAATATTCAATTACCTGGTATTGAATAAAAACAGGGTAATATCCCGTACCAACCTAACCGAGCATGTTTGGGGTGATGTACTGGAGATCAATTCCGACTCCAACTTTGTGGATGTGCATGTTAAAAACCTCCGTAAAAAACTATCTCAATATATTCCTATTGATTGGTTTGAAACCGTGAGGAGTATTGGTTACCGCATTAATATTTAAATATACTTACAAATGAAACTTCAGGTAAAGCTGGCTTTGTATAATACCCTAACCAAAGTGGCCATCATTTTATTTACTGGTCTGCTTATCCTGTTATCCATTGAAAAAATATCTTATAACCATATTGAGGTACGTTTAGAGGATAAAAAAGAAGAAACTTTAAGAAGCCTCGAATCCAGCGAAATCAACCATTCTTTAAGCACTCAACAGGTTTACACCGATAACAACATACTCAATGAGGAATTTATCAATATTACACCTGCTAAGTATGACCCCAATATATCAAAAGGGGTAAAATTTACAACCGAAACCCGTAATCTCAACAAAAAGGATTTTCAAACTTATCGTATCCTGTCTCATAAATTTAATTTTAAGGGGCACACTTACCTGCTTCAAATAGGCGAAACGATTGAATCTGTTGAAGAGTTAAAGTCGATCATTAAAAAGTTCACTTTACTGGTATTGTTTATTGCCCTGGTACTTACCCTCATCAGTGACCTCGTATTCACCAAATTTTTGCTTGCCCCTTTTTATAAGATCATTGACCGAAAGCTGATCAAAGTAAATGATCCCATGAACTTTGACTACGAAAAAATTAAAACCACCACACAGGATTTTGAGCTGCTTGATGACAGTATAAGTTCGTTGATGAAAAAGATATCAAACCTTTTTATACTGGAAAAACAATTCATCGCCAATGTATCGCATGAATTACTTACCCCAATATCCATCATCAGCTCAAGACTTGAAAACATACTGCTGCATGAGGATTTAAGTGAAGGCAGTGAAAATAAAATGCATGCTTCGCTAAAAACGCTCAACCGTTTAAAATCCATCATCAACAGCTTATTGCTCATATCAAAAGTAGAAAACAACCAGTTTGACAAAGGGGATATGGTGATGATAGCCGGGGTTATTAAAGAAATACATGAGGAATTGGAGGATCGAATAGAGGAAAAACACCTCACGTTTACCAATCATCTCAAATACATTTTTTCTATACAGGGTAACCGCCCCCTCATGCATACCTTACTGTTTAACATCATCAACAACTCCATCAAATACAACAACCCTAAAGGCAGCATTACCATTAGTGATGATCTCATAGATGATATTTACGCCATTACCATTACCGACACCGGCGCGGGTATGGAGCAAAAGCAAATAGATAACGCGTTTAACCGTTTTGAGAAATTTGATACCGACGAAAAAGAAAGCTATGGTTTAGGGCTGGCTATAGTGAAAAGTATCACCGCCTTTCATAACATTAAGGTTAAAATAAGCTCAGTAAAAAATAAGGGAACCGCTGTAAAGCTGATATTTGATCACGCAGCTTAACTTCACTAAATCTTCATTCAAACTTTATTACTTTGAGGAGTTTTAGTAAGTGTTACCCCTATTAAGAGGGCTATTTTTATTTAAGAATAGCCTTTTTTTATATCATCTTATTCCGCTTTACCAGGTAAGTTTTCAGTATGTTCTGGTAACCTTCCTGTATATCGGCATCAATCAAATCAATATGATATTGCGCGCATTTGAGCTCCAGTTCATGCCGGTATGCCGCTAAAGATTTTTTATAAGCATCACGTATTTTACCCGGATGTACTTTTATCTCGGCACCGCTTTCCATATCAATAAAGTGATGGGGTCTATTATCAAAATTAAAATCAAGCTCTTTTTGCTTATCGTGCACATTAAATATAACCACTTCGTGCTTATTGAACTTTAAATGCTGTATAGCAGCAAATAGCGACTGTAGCTTTTCAGTATCCAGGTTATTTTCCAGCATATCGCTAAAAATGATCACCATGGAGCGCTGGTGGATCTCCTGGGCAATATGATGCAGCACATCGGTTATATTAGTAACTGTATTTACCCGCGGGCTATTGTACATTTTTTCGAGCTCTGCATACAAATGAAACAGGTGTGTGCTGGTTGATTTCGCGGCACTCAACCAATCAATCTTATCCGAAAAAAGGCATAAGCCAAAAGCATCGCGCTGTTTTTTAAACAAATACATTAACGAGGCCGTGGCGTAAACAGAAAACTGCAGCTTATTCAACCCCTTTTCGGGGAAATTCATGGACGATGAGGTGTCCAGTAATAAATAACAACGCAGGTTGGTTTCTTCCTCAAACTGCTTTACAAACAATTTTTCGGTTCGGGCCAGCAACTTCCAGTCGATATTTTTTACCGATTCACCATTATTGTATAAGCGGTGCTCGGCAAATTCAACAGAAAATCCGTGGAAGGGGCTTTGGTGCAAGCCGGTAATAAACCCTTCTACTACCTGGCGGGCCAATAGTTCCAGGTTGGCCAGTTGCCTTATTTGCTGATCATCATTTAACCGGGACATAGGGCTAATATAAGGTATAAAAAAAGCGTCACCAAATAAGGTAACGCTTTTCAAGTAATTTAAATATGGTGGATTAAGCTATTTTACAAACTTAATTTTGCCTTGTTGATTAAGCTAATTGCTTAGCTAATTTATCGGTTAATACTGATTTTGGAACAGCACCAATTTGTTTGTCCACAATTTCGCCGTTTTTAAAGAATAATAAAGCAGGGATATTACGGATTCCATATTTCACTGATATTCCAGGATTGTTGTCAACATCAACTTTACCAACAACAGCTTTGCCTTCGTATTCTTTTGCGATGTCTTCAACAACCGGACCTACCATTCTACAAGGACCACACCATTCTGCCCAAAAGTCAATAAGTACAGGTTTGTCTGATTTCAGCACAAGTTCTTCAAAGTTCGCATCAGTTATTTCTAAAGCCATGATTTCTATTTTTTAAATTTTTGTATTACAAATATATACTATTCAAATAGCTTGCCACAACTTCGGCCTGACAATGTGACAATTATATTAATAAAATAAAAAGGGTCCTATATCAAATCCCTTAAATAAAGCCTAAAAAGTGGGTTTACATGGTTTACACTTTTTATGGTTTACATTATTTTATTTATTTGAAAATCAGATAATTAAATTAATTTTCTTTCTCAATAACGGTTTACAGTGTAAACCATAAATGCAAGGTATTCTACGTGATTGAACAGCTCTTTTTTTATTTTTGACTATTTGAATAATAAAGTCATAAATTATAAAAATCAAATAATATAAAAAGTGTCTTCATACTACAAATTTGGTGATAGTTACTTTTGAGTAGTACTTATATTTTGCCTGTGGTCGGTGTTATCACCGTACCACGCGCCTCTCCGTTTATAAAGTACTGCATAATAATAGTGGTACGGTGATAACACCGACCACGGGCTAAAAAGTGTAAACGGGTATTCGACAATTATCAATTAGCTATTTTCTGTATTTTTTACTTGGTCGCCGACTGGTGTGAAATATTGAAAATATAACGATGAGATGTTTTTGAGGATAAACTTTATAAACTATGAGATACGGGAAATCATCAATTTTACATTCTCTGTGGTCACGCTTTTTATTAGGATAGAATAGAGGGTTACTGACAATATTTTGGATCTTCCGCTCTACAGAAGATTCAAATCGATCTCCCAACTTTTCAAGTTGCTCCTCATACCATACAAAAGCTTCCGGATACTCAATTTCGGCCTTGGGATGGAATTTAAGATCATATTACATTACGATTTACGATCTCTGGCTTTTTGTTTAACCTCTTCCCAACCGGAGCCTGTTACTTTTCCACTTTCATATTCATCCAAACGGTCTTTCAATTCATTTAAAAAAGCTTTGTCCTCCCATAAATCGAGTTCTTCAATTATCTCATTTTCAACCATGGTATATATCGCTTCTACTTTCTTATCGTCAGCAAAACGGATATATTCATGCAAGCGCTCTCTTATTATTTCGGTACTCATAACATAAGCTTTATAAACAAATTTAACCTAAATACGCAACTCTATCAAGGCCTCAGTTCAACACCGGCTGTATATTGGTTAAATTAAAAATATCAGCCATCAGGTCGTCGCTGGGGTTTACTTTGAATAATTTGGAGGCCAGTTCCACCTGCAGCGCTTCTTCCCTGTCTTTGATCAAAAAGCGCAGCTTACAGTTTTGCACAGGATATTTTTCATTGTTTACCATAATGGCTTGCTGAATATCGTCAAGTAGTTTGCTGTTCAAACTATGTACATCCAGGCATACGGTTAATGATTTGGTCATTTTATCGCGCATTTCTGATAGCAGGCTCATTACCTGTATGCGCAGATCCCAGTTATCCTTTTGCCTGAATTTTTCTTCGATGTTACCTTTGATGTGCAAAAAGTAACCATCCATCATCAGGTTACGGAATTTCACATAGTCTTCGCCAAACATGGCAAACTCGTATGATTCATTGTAATCTTCTAACACAAAAGTACCAAATGGCTTACCTGTTTTGGTCATTTTATGTTGCACGTTTGATACCAGGCCGCCTATTCTGATCTCCCCGCGTTTGCGGAGTTCATTAAACGCGCCCATGATATCATCACCACCTTCGCCCGAGCGGGCTTTTTGCATCAGTTTCAGATCGCTGATGGTACTGTTACAGAATCGATCCAATTCAACCTTGTAATTATCAAGCGGGTGCCCGGTTAAGTAGATACCGATCACCGTTTTTTCATATTTCAGTTTCTCAATCAGTGGCCATTCTTCCACATCGGGCATGGCAGGTTCAGGTACATAAGAAGCTACCGAACCGCCAAATAATGACGATTGCGAACTGCTTTGTACATTCTGATAATCATTGGCATATTTGATCAGGCGCTCTACACCAGTCAATACGCCCAGCTCAGTTTTGGCAAAAAACTGCGCCCTTTTTGTCCCAAACTCATCAAAAGCACCGCCGTAAACCAGGTTCTCGTATGACTTACGATTCACACTGCGGGTATTGGAACGGCGGGCAAAATCATATAAAGAAACATAGGGACCATTAGCCTCCCGTTCTTCAATTATACTTTCCACTGCTTTATCACCTACACCTTTAACACCGGTTAACCCGAAACGCACTTGCCCTTTTTTATTTACCGCGAATGACATGTCCGACTCATTGATATCCGGACCTAAAACCTCTACCCCCATCCTGCGGCACTCTTCCATGAAAAAGGTGATCTTTTCCATGTTATTCTGGTTATTTAAAACCGCGGCCATGTATTCAGATGGATAATGGGCTTTCAGGAAAGCGGTTTGATACGCCACAAAAGCGTAACAAGTAGAGTGCGATTTATTGAAGGCGTATTGCGCAAAGGCCTTCCAGTCGGTCCATATTTTGGTCAGTTTATCTTTGGGGTGTCCTTTGGCTGTGGCCCCGTCCATAAACTGGGCTTCCATTTTATTCAACACCTCAATTTGCTTTTTACCCATGGCCTTACGCAAAACGTCGGCATCACCTTTACTAAAGCCCGCTAACTTCTGCGACAGGAGCATCACCTGTTCCTGGTATACGGTAATACCATAGGTTTCGCCCAGGTATTCCTCCATATCCGGAAGGTCAAATACAATAGGTTCCTGCCCGTGTTTACGTTTAATAAAGTTGGGAATATACTCTATCGGGCCCGGACGGTACAGAGCATTCATGGCAATCAAATCCTCAAACTTATCGGGTTTCAGATCGCGCAGGTACATTTGCATACCATCACTTTCAAACTGGAACGTTCCGTTGGTATCGCCGCGCTGATAAAGCTCATAAGTTTTTTGATCATCAAGCGCTATATAATCAATATCAATATGCACGCCATGATTCTGTTTGATCATCCTCAATGCATCCTTCAGGATGGTTAAGGTTTTCAAACCCAAAAAGTCCATCTTGATAACGCCCGCATCTTCAATTACACGGCCATCATACTGAGTAACCAAAAGATCAGAGTCTTTGGCAACGGCAACCGGCACAATATCCGTTAAATCGTAAGGGGCAATAATGATACCCGCCGCGTGCACACCTGTATTACGAACCGAACCTTCCAGCTTTTCGGCCTCACGCAATACTTGTCCGCGCAAGTCGTTGCCTTTTACGATCTCCTTTAGTTCGGGCACCTGTTCAATAGCCTCTTTAAGGGTTATCCCTAAGGTATCGGGTACCAGCTTCTTAATGGCGTTCATTTCGGCCAGCGGCATATCCAATACGCGGCCCACGTCCTGTATACTGGTACGGGCAGCCATAGAACCATAGGTAATGATCTGCGCTACCTGGTTCTTGCCATATTTGTCCACCACATAGTCGATCACCTTTTGGCGACCGGCATCATCAAAGTCGGTATCAATATCGGGCATCGATTTACGATCCGGATTCAGGAACCTCTCGAACAGGAGATTATACTTCATCGGATCGATATTGGTGATCCCTGTACAATAAGCCACCACCGATCCCGCAGCCGAACCACGGCCCGGTCCTATAAATACGCCTATATCGCGACCATGCTTAATAAAGTCGGCCACAATTAAAAAGTAACCGGCAAAACCCATGGTACGTATCGTGAACAACTCAAAGTTGATGCGTTCCTCTGTTTCGGGCGAAATATCTATATAGCGCTCTTTAGCGCCTGTAAATGTTAAATGTTTTAAATATTCCCATTGGTTAAGGGTATCGGCATCCGGCGTATTGTGGACCTTAAACTCCTCCGGGATAACGAAATTGGGAAGCAGAATATCGCGCTTTAGTTTTAATACCTCTACCTTATCAACAATCTCATTGGTATTATCCAGGGATTCAGGAATATCAGAGAACAGGCTGCCCATTTCTGCCTGTGTTTTGAAATAAAACTGATCATTCGGAAAACCGAAACGGTAACCACGGCCACCTTCTTCATCGGTAGCTATGGGGGTGCTTTGCATATCGCCGGTGTTTACACAAAGCAAAATATCGTGCGCGTTGGAGTCCTGTTGATCCACATAATGCGAATCATTGGAGCATATCACCTTTACATTATACTTTTTAGCATAAGTAAGCAATACATTGTTAATAGTGGTTTGCTCTGGAATTTCGTGGCGTTGCAGCTCGATATAAAAATCTTCGCCAAAAAGGTCAAGCCACCATCTAAATTCCTCTTCGGCCTTTTCGGGCGTTTCCCGTAATATAGCCTGGGGTACCGATGCACCAATACAGCAGGTGGTAGCAATGATGCCTTTATGATATTTCAATATCAGCTCTTTATCAATACGCGGCCATTTGCTGTACAAGCCTTCCATATAGCCTAAGGAACATAGCTTTACCAGGTTTTTGTAACCTTCGGGGTTTTTTGCCAGCATCAACTGGTGGCGGCGTACGTCTTTTTTTTCTTTGGTAAATTGCTTTTTATGCCTGTCCTCCACCACATAAAACTCGCAGCCAACTATAGGTTTTACGTTGTGTTTGCCGGCTTCGGCCACAAACTTAAACACACCAAACATGTTACCATGATCGGTTATGGCTAGTGCTTTCATACCATCGGCTGCAGCCTTTTTATATAGTTTTCCTATATCGGCGGCACCATCAAGTAATGAGAACTGGGTATGTACGTGTAAATGAGAAAAATCTGGCATAGTGAATCCTTTTCAGCAAAATCCTGTAGAAATACAAAGTTATCAAAAAACAAATCGGGTTTGCGAAGTGTTGAAAAACAAAACAAGTTCAAGCCCCACCCAAACCCTCCCCAGAAGGGAAGGCTTTAAAAAGCATTTCAAAAAGTCTCCCCTTCCGGGGGAGATTAAGAGGGGGCTTGGGCTTTTAAACTGGCTAAACAGAATAATTATTTTTAGCGTACTATTTGATTATTTTTATACCGAAGGATCATCGCCCTTGAAAAATTTATACAGTTGAAAAAAATTGGACGAATAGCCCTAAAAACCATACTCTGGATAATTGCAAGTATCCTTTTCCTGGTGCTGCTTGTAGTTGTTCTGATTCAGGTTCCTGCCGTGCAGAATTTCGCCAAGGATAAAGCGGTGAATTTTATACAGGGAAAGATCCATACTAAAGTACAAATAGGTCACATCAGCCTGGGCCTGCCTAAATTACTGGTATTAGAGCATGTTTATTTTGAAGACCAGAAAAAAGACACCCTGATTGCCGGCGAAAAATTAAAGGTCGATATCAGTCTGTTTAAATTACTTGATAATAAGGTGGAGATCAACGAGATCAATCTGCAAGGCATCACAACCAATGTAAGCCGTGGGGCCGATAGTGTTTTCAATTTCGATTATATTATCAAGGCTTTTGTAGGCGAGCAAAAAAAGGAGGTAAAACCCGAAGACACCACCTCGACCATGAAGTTCTCGTTGGATAAGATCATTCTTGACCGCATCAATATCAAGTACAAAGATAAGATCACGGGTAACGATGTTAAATTCCTGCTCGGGCATTTTGATACCCGGATAAAAGACTTTGATATGGATAAAATGAAATTTACCATACCTAAGATCACGCTATCAGGTGTTAACGCGCGTATCATCCAAACACCAACCGGCCCTCCTCCGGTTGATACCGCCACCACACCGCTGAATATGGATCTGAATTTGGGTGTTATTGACGTATCGAAGATAAAAGTAGACTACCAAAGCAGCGAAATGACTGCGAATGTAGATCTGAACAAACTTTTGGTTGATATGGATAAGATCGACCTTAAAAAGCAAAAGGTGGGCATTAAAAGCATTGACCTGAATGATACTAAAGCAGCCTTAAGCCTGGCTAAACCCAAAACCGTACAAAAAGCTATTGTAAAAGCAATTAAAAAACTGGACACCCTGGTATCATCGCCACAAACATCAAAATGGGCGGTTACTTTGGGTAAAGTAAATTTCAGCAATGATAATATCAAGTTTGATAACGAAGCACAGAAGGCTATCCCTAAAGGGCTTGATTTTGGGCACATGGATATCCGAAACCTCAATGCCGGGGCCGAAAATATTTCTTACAACCCTGATACCATCTCAGGCAAGATCAATTCATTTTCTTTTAGTGAAAAAAGCGGACTAAAGATCAATAAGTTTCATACCGCATTCTTTTACGGACCAACCAACGCCTATATGAATGACCTTTTGTTGGAAACGCCGCAAACCGTTCTTCAAAAATCGGTTCAGGTGCGTTATCCATCCATTGACGCCATCACCAAAAACATCGGTGCGCTGGGCATCAACGCTAATTTAGACGGAAGCCGTTTAGGTTTAAAAGATGTGTTACTGCTGATGCCTACTATGGCTACTATGGAGCCATTCAAAAGTTCACCGGGAACGGTTTTCAAAATAAATGGTAAAGTTAAAGGTCAGGTGAATAATCTGGATATCCCCAGCCTGGAGGTAAGCGGATTAGGCATTACCCATATTAAAGCCTCGGCCAAAATGAAAGGCCTGCCCGATGTGAATAAGGCTTATTTTGATGTTAACATAGTCGATTTTACCACCAGCAGCACGGATATTGCCAAATTAGCCCCAGCGGGCAGCATCCCTCCTAACGTAAGCATTCCCGAAAAAATGAACCTGAAGGGTACATTTAAAGGCGGCATGACCAACTTTGATACTAAAATAGCCCTGCGCTCCAGCTATGGCGCGGTTGACCTGGTTGCGGCCATGAAAAATGGTGAGCATAAAGGCAAGGAAATTTATACAGCTCATATCAAAGCCAATGATCTGAATGTTGGCGCTTTAACCAAACAACCACAAATGGTTGGCAAAATAACGATGGACGCTAACCTAAAAGGTGTAAGTCTCGATCCTAAAAAAGCCAGCATACAGTTTAATGGCAACCTGGTAAAAGCTTATGTAAAGGGTTATACCTATCAAAACCTTGTGCTGAAAGGCAGCTCTGAAAATGGTAATTATACCGCCGTTGCCCGCATGAAGGATCCTAATATTAATTTTAGCCTGGATGCCAAAGCTTATTTAAACCGCAAGTATCCATCAGTTAACGGAACTTTACTGGTTGATAGCATCAACCTGCAAAAGTTGAATTTTGTAAAGGACGATATGCGTTTTCATGGCAAAATGGTAGCCAACGTACCTACCGCCGATCCTGATTACCTGAACGCCGATATATTGGCGACTGATCTGTTGGTAGTAAATAAAGGGCAGCGTATACAATTGGATACGGTAAGCCTTAAATCGACAGCCAATGCCGATAGCAGTACCCTGCGTTTAAAAACCCCAATTATGACAGCGCATATGGCCGGCAAATACAAGCTTACCCAAATAGCCGATGCCCTGCAGGATGTGATCAATAAATACTTCAATACCGCTATAGCCGGTGGGCAGCAGGTAGCTGAAAAAAGTCAAAAGTTAAAAGTTAAAAGTCAAAAAACTGAACTTACTACTCACCGCTCACCACTCACTCCTCACTATTCTCCCCAACAGTTTGTGTTTGACGCTCGCCTGGTTAAAACGCCACTGCTTACCCAATTTGCGCCCGATCTGAAACAGCTCGACCCTGTAGTGCTGAATGGCAGTTTTAACAGTGAGTCGGGCGAATTGATGGTTAAAGGTTCCATCCCTAAAGTGATTTACGGCACCAATACCGTTAATAATGTCAAGCTTGACATTAATACCAACAACAACGCGTTAAACTACAATTTGGCTGCTGATGAGATAAAAGTAGGATCATCCTTAGACCTGTTATATACCAGTATATCGGGCAAAGCGCAGGATAATAAGCTTAACGTAAGTTTGGAAGTACGCGACGCGGCCAAAAAAGACAGATACCGCCTTGCCGGGATATTTAGCGTTTTACCAAACCAATATCAGTTCAGTTTTGCACAGGATGGCCTGCTGCTCGACTATTTGCCCTGGGCCGTTAGTCCCGACAATTACCTGCAATATGGCCCTAAAGGAATACTGGCGCATAACTTTACCATTTCCAATACCAACCAGATACTTAGTGTAAACAGCAATCCGCAGGAGTTCAACGCTCCTATTACCGTTAATTTCAACAATTTCCGGATCGAGGCCCTTACTAAAATAGCCAAACAGGATTCCTTGCTGGTTGGCGGCGTAATTGATGGCAACGCCGAGATCAGTAATTTTCAGAAATCGCCCATATTTACAGCAGCCATTGATGTTAAGGATTTTAATTTCAAGGGCGATACGGTTGGCAATATAGCTGTTAAAGTAAATAACCAAACCGAAAACGCCTATGCTGCCAGCATGAGCATTACCGGCAAAGGTAACCAGGTTGATCTGAACGGCAGTTACTATACCAGCCCCGAAAGCAAGTTTGATATGAACCTGAATATTGTAAACCTCAGCATGAAAAGCATAGAGGGTTTTAGCTTTGGGAGCTTGCGTAATGCCTCGGGCAACATCACCGGCCAGCTCAAAATAACCGGTACCACCAGCGCACCAGCCGTACGGGGTGATATCAATTTCAATAAGGTTGGCTTTAATGTGGCCATGCTCAATTCGTACTTCCGCATGCCACAGGAAAGCATCACCTTTAACGATGAGGGCATTCGTTTTAATGATTTTACCTTAGTCGATTCTACCGATAATAAAGCCGTTATCAGCGGCAGCATTTTCACCAAAACGTATACCGATTTTGCCTTTGGCCTGGATATCAATGCCCGAAACTTCAGGGCCATGAACTCTACCCAGGCTGATAGCAAATTGTATTATGGCAAATTGTTCCTGGACACGCGTGTTAAAATAAGGGGAAATATGGACAAACCCATTGTAGATGCCAACCTGACAGTAAATGAAAAAACAGATATGACAATAGTGCTGCCCACTACCGATCCAAGCGTGGAGGATCGGAAAGGTGTGGTAGAATTTATTGATCAGAATGCCCCTAAATTAGATTCCATCCTACTGGCCAAACAGCTTGATTCGCTAAAAAAATCAAACTTGAAAGGTTTGGATGTATCAGCAACTATCAATGTAAATAAAAATGCTGCCTTTACCGTAGTAATAGATGAAAGTAATGGTGATGTTGTTCACCTCAAAGGCGAGGCAAGCTTAAATGCAGCCATCGATCCAAGCGGCAAGATCAACCTTACCGGAACTTACGAGGTAAATTCAGGATCCTATGAGCTATCATACGCTACTGTAAAACGTAAGTTTAACTTTAAAAAAGGCAGTACCATTGTTTGGACCGGTGATCCCACCAGCGCTAATATCAACCTGACAGCTATTTATGTGGCCAATGTGCCCCCTATTGATCTGGTTGAAAATCAAAATACTGATAGCAACTCTGGTCTATACAAGCAAAAACTACCCTTCAACGTAAATCTGAGCCTTAAAAACCAACTACTTACTCCTGATATTAGCTTTGATATTGTACTGCCTGATAGCTCCTATAATGTATCAAACGATGTAATTACTAACGTCAATACGCGTTTGGCCCAGGTACGGCAGGATCCTAATGAAATGAACAAACAGGTACTGGGTGTATTGGTACTGGGGCATTTTATAGGGGACAACCCACTGCAAAGCCAGGGAGCAGGCTTTTCTGCCGAGGGTTTAGTACGTAACAGTGTAAGTGGCCTACTCAGCGATCAGCTAAACAAACTGGCAGGCAACCTCATTGAAGGGGTTGATCTGAACTTCGGTTTAACTTCAGGCGAAGATTATTCCACAGGAACGGCCACCAACCGAACGGATTTGAATGTGGGCTTGTCCAAGCGTTTCCTGAACGACAGGCTTACGGTAACCGTGGGTAATAACTTTAACCTGGAAGGAAATCAGCAAGGCCAAAAGGCAGCCAATATAGCGGGCGACGTATCCGCGAATTACAAGCTGAGTAAGGATGGGCGCTATACGCTGCGTGCTTACCGTCGCGATGAGTTTATTGTATTCCAGGGCCAGATCATTGAAACCGGTTTAGGGTTCACACTTACGGTTGATTATAATCGCTTTAAAGAGATATTCCGCAAGCGTACGCAACAGGAACGCGAAATGCGCCGCAAATACCTGCAACAGGAAAAAGACAAGAAAAAAACGCAGGACGACGCTACTAATAAAGCCAATGACGCGGCAAAAGCTGAGGAACAAAAAGAGCAGGAAAAGAAACAACAAACCCCCACCTCAAATTAAGCTTATGATCAAACACTTTAGATATATACTCATACTAACTGTTTTGCTGAATGCCTGTAGCAATACCAAGTACCTGGCTTCCGGCCAGAAACTGTATACCGGCGGTGAAGTAAAAATTCAGGATAAGGATATCAAAAAAAGTGATGCCAAAGCGCTAAGTGAGGAGCTGCAACCCCTGCTACGCCCTAAACCCAATGGCGCTATACTGGGTTTAAGGGTTAAATTATGGATATATAACAAAACCCGCACAAAAAAAACAAAGGGCCTGGCTCACTGGCTCAATACCAAATTTGGCGAGCCACCTGTTTTAGCAAGTTCGGTTAACCTGGAAAATAATAGCAACATATTACAAAACAGGTTACAGAATGAGGGTTATTTTCAAGCCCAGGTTATTGGCGATACCATTGGTAAGAAAAAAACAGCTAAAGCAGTATATAACGCCAAACCAGGACCTGCCTACAAAATACGAAAAGTGATCTTCCCGCATGGTACGGAAAGTATTGATACAGCCGTAACGGGAACCGCCGCACAAACGCTTTTAAAACCTGGAAATAACTATAATCTGGATATTATTAAAAACGAGCGCATCCGCATTGATGCCAAACTAAAGGAAGAAGGTTTTTATTACTTCGCCCCCGAAAACCTGATCATGCGGGTTGACAGCACGATAGCAGGTCATCAGGTTGATATCTTTGTGGCAATTAAACGCGATATTTCAGAGAGGGCGCAAGAAATTTATACCATCAATAATATTTACGTATATCCAAGCTACTCCCTGCGCGATACTTCCCTTAATTTGGATAAAGCACAAAAATACCGCTGGTACAATATTGTTGAAAAAAGAAAAACAGTGAACAGCTATATTTTTGCAAATACTGTTTTACTGCACCCCGGCGAGGTGTATAACCGTACCGATCATAATAATTCCCTAAACCGTTTTGTAAACCTGGGGCCATATAAGTTTGTAAAAAACAGGTTTGAAGATGTAACAGATTCATCCAAATTGGATGTGTACTACTTTTTAACCCCTTACAAAAAGAAATCCCTACAGTTGGAACTACTCGGCCGCACCACCTCAGCCAACTATACCGGTACGCAGATAAACATCAACTGGCTTAACCGGAATGCCTTCAAAGGTGGCGAAGCTTTAAAAGTAACCCTCTTTGGTAGCACCGATGTGCAGCTTGGCGGCGACAACAGCGGCTTTAACGTGTATCAGGCCGGTATACAAACAACCCTATCATGGCCACGTTTTATTAGTCCGATATATCCAAAAGCCGATAACGCCTATATCCCTCATACTAATTTTACCCTGGGGTACACGCTGGTTGATCGCCAGAAACTATACAGGCTTAACTCTTTTAATGCCTCTTTTGGATATCAATGGAAAGAGTCGGTTCATCGTTCGCACGAGTTAAACATTTTCAATTTTAACTTTGTTAATCCACAGAATATATCCAAATTGTATCTGGACAGCATTAATAACCCGAAAAACACAAATCCGGCTCTAAAACACGTTATTGATAAGCAGTTTATTTTTGGCCCAAGCTATAGCTACACCTTTACCAATACCACCGAAGATTACCGGACCAACACTTTCTATTACAACGGTAAAATAAGCCTGTCGAACAATTTATATGGCATTATTGCCGGGGCTGATACCTTGAACGGTAAAGTAAAGCAAATTTTCGGAGCCGTATTTAACCAGTTTGTGAAGCTGGAAAACGAGATCAGGTATTTCCATAAAACCGGCCCTAACAGCACTTTTGCCAGCCGCTTAATTGTAGGTGTTGGTTTACCTTACGGCAACTCCACCCAACTACCCTATAGCCAGCAGTTTTTTATAGGCGGACCAAATAGTTTACGTGGTTTCCAGGCCCGTTCATTAGGTCCGGGATCATATGACCCAAGGATTGAAGGGGGTACAAATGGCTTCCTTGCTGATGAATCGGGCGATATAAAAATTGAAGCGAATGTGGAGTATCGTCCAAAATTGTTCAGTATAGTGCGCGGTGCATTGTTTGTTGACGCAGGTAATATCTGGCTGTTGCATACCGGTGGCAGACCCGGGGCTGCTTTTGGTAAAAACTTTGTGAATAACATGGCTGTTGATGCCGGTTTTGGTTTGCGCTTTGACTTATCCGTATTGGTGCTTCGTACCGATATGGGCTACCCGCTCCGTACGCCATACTTACCAGAGGGACAACGCTGGGGCTTTAATTCGCGATATGCCGTATTTAACCTGGCCATCGGGTACCCTTTTTAATTTAATTATTGAGTTAGTGAATTATTGAATGAAATGTTGATTTTTGTTCGTTCTACAGTTGAGCTTTAGAATCACTAACTCAAAATTAAAAAATGACATCTATCCCCCTACAGATCATTGATCTGCATGACGACGGTTTTCACCCCTTACTTGAAGTTACCCTGTTTGGAAAAGCTTTTACAGTAGTGCTGGATACCGGGGCTTCTAAAACTGCATTTGACCGCACCGCGCTTTTCGAGGCCAATGAAACCATGGCGGTATTAGCCAGCGATAGGCTCTCTACCGGATTGGGTACCAATACTATGGAATCTTTCACAGCAGTCATCAGTGGGATGTTGATAGGCGATATGAAGATCGCTGATTTTGAGGTGGCAGTGCTGGATCTTTCTACCATCAACATAGCTTACAGTCAGATGGGGCACCCGCAGGTATTAGGTGTTTTGGGCGGCGATATATTGATGAAATATAAAGCAATGATTGATTATGGCAAGCAGGTACTGAAACTCAAAAAACGTTAACATCAATCTGAGTTTGCAATCGGGAAAAAACTTTTTAAACCTTAAATTTTAACACTTTTCGGACCAAAATTGGGTGAGAATCGGTCGAAAATTGCTCTAAAAACCCTCATTTTAACACTTTTTAACAAATTTCAACACAGATTTGAGCAGTTTTTGAAACTTTAAAAAGTAATAATATATTGATTTACAATATATTAATCAAAATAAACTCCATTTTACACCCTTTTAAATCCTCTTTAAAACGCCAGCAGCCCCATACTTTTCGGTACAGGCCTGCTGATATTTTATAAGATTCTAAATCCGAAATCGAATATTCGAAATCCGAAATAGCCTATGTATCTATCTTTGCGTATTTGGCATTGCGCTCAATAAATTCGCGGCGTGGCGCTACTTCATCACCCATCAGCATGCTGAAGGTATGATCGCACTCGGCGGCGTTTTCAATGGTGGCGCGTTTCAGTGTACGGGTGGCCGGGTTCATGGTGGTATCCCAAAGTTGGATATCATTCATCTCACCCAAACCTTTATAACGCTGTACGTGTACGCTATCCTCTTTACCTCCGCCTTTAAGGCGTTGTATAGCGGCATCGCGCTGCACATCATTCCAGCAATATTCAGATTCCTTGCCTTTTTTAACCTGGTATAATGGCGGCGAGGCGATGTATACATAACCGGCCTCAACCAGCTCCTTCATATAACGGAAGAAGAAAGTAAGGATCAGCGTAGTAATGTGCGAACCATCCACGTCGGCATCCGTCATGATAATGATCTTGTGGTAACGCAGCTTGGTTATATTTAAAGCCTTATCATCGTCAGGTGTACCGCGGCTTACGCCCAGGCCGGTAAACATGTTCTTGATCTCCTCGTTCTCATATATCTTGTGCTCCATGGCTTTTTCCACGTTCAGTATCTTACCACGTAATGGTAAAATAGCCTGGTATTCGCGGTCGCGGCCCTGTTTGGCGGTACCACCCGCCGAGTCACCTTCCACCAGGTATATTTCGCAAAGCGAAGGGTCGTTATTAGCACAATCAGATAGTTTACCCGGCAAACCAGATCCGGTCATTACGCTCTTGCGCTGTACCAGTTCGCGGGCCTTGCGGGCAGCGGCACGGGCAGTAGCTGCCAGTATCACTTTATTAACGATCAGCCTGGCTTCTTTGGGGTTTTCTTCCAGGAAGTTACCCAAAATTTCGCCCACAGCCATATCCACGGCACCCATTACCTCGTTGTTACCCAACTTGGTTTTGGTTTGCCCCTCAAACTGCGGCTCCTGAACTTTTACCGAAACTACAGCGGTTAAACCCTCGCGGAAGTCATCACCGGTGATCTCGATCTTCATGTTTTTCAACAAGCCCGATTTATCGGCATAAGCTTTCAGCGTACGGGTTAATCCCCTGCGGAAACCGGCCACGTGTGTACCGCCTTCAATAGTGTTAATGTTATTTACGTAGGAGAATACATTCTCGGAGTAAGTATCATTATACTGAAAGGCCAGTTCAACCGGGATACCGTTTTTTATACCATCCAGGTAAATAGGATCGGGGATGATAGATGTACGGGTGCCATCCAAAAACTTAACAAACTCGCGTAAGCCACCTTCAGAATAAAACTCTTCACCTGGGAAAGTTCCGTCTTCGTTGGGGATACGCTCATCGGTTAAAGTAAGGCGGATACCTTTATTTAAAAATGCCAGTTCGCGTAAACGACCGGCAAGTGTATCATACTTATACTCGGTAGTAAGTGTAAATATTTCCGGATCGGGCTGAAAAATAATGGTAGTACCTCGTTTTTCGGTATCGCCAATGGTTTTAACATCATATTGAGGCTTACCTTTTTCGTACTCCTGTGTCCATATTTTATCTTCCCGGTAAACCAAAGCCTGCAGGTGAGTTGAAAGCGCGTTAACGCAACTTACACCCACACCGTGTAAACCGCCAGATACCTTGTAAGTATCCTTATCAAATTTACCGCCGGCGTGTAATACCGTCATTACGATTTCCAATGCCGACCGCTTTTCTTTGGTAGTTATCCCGGTTGGGATACCACGGCCATTATCTTCAACCCTTATACCGTTATTTTTTAATATAAAAACCTTTATGGTGTCGCAGTGACCGGCCAGGGCTTCGTCAATAGAGTTATCAACTACCTCATATACTAAATGGTGCAAACCTTTAACGCCTGTATCACCAATGTACATGGACGGACGCTTACGAACCGCCTCTAAACCTTCTAATACCTGTATATTATCTGCTGAATAATTGGATTTGTCCTGATTTTCTTCGCTCATATTTATTTAGTACAACAACCTTCAAAAGTACGAAATTAACACGAGATTAACGATTAGTTGTTGATAAAAAAGCGCACAAAATACTACCCTCCGCATATCGCAAGGCTTCATTACTTAACTCCAATTCAAATGATCAGAAAGGTTTACCAATAGGGGTCCCCCAATCTGAACTAAGTGTTATTTGAAACTGACTATTGGTAACAGGAGCAATCTTTCCGGTTAATATGGTTTTGGTATTGGGGCTGCAAGTAACATTGGGTATTGCCTTTGTTAGCACGAGTACGTTCTGCGCATCATAAAAGTTTAGGGTTACCGTAAATGGAGCCCCAGACTTTAGATTGAAAAAAGTTAACTGATAAGGTGTGGTAGCCCTGTCGGCCGCGGTAATTGTTTTTTGGTACGGAGTATAATTCCCACCCGCTCCATCCGGAAACTGCACTTTTACCAAGGCTGCATTAAAGGGTAGCGCGTCTGTTATATTTATTTGCAGCTGACCTACAATCCGGTCCAGAATCACATGCTGAGTAGTAGCAGATGCGGAAACATTTAGGGCGAATGTTTTCTTGAATATTTCTTCCGGGGGACTAAAGGAAAAGGTAAGTGGTGACCAGGTAGCATCTGAAGGATTACGTGCCGTTGGATTGAGGTAACCATAATCATTTGGGCCTTTTACACCTACAAAAGCAACGATATAAGCACCGGCCGGTACACTATCCCTGAAAGTTCCAAAATTTGGATCGCTTGAGCTCTGGGTTATAAAATCAGACTTATTGTTACTGGTATTATACACGCAAAAGTACAACCGGTCTATCGAATCTTTTAAAGAAGCATTTACAGCCAGGCTATTGGTTTTTTGCCCCGTAGCATTGATAGGCCCTACTTGTTGTGAAAATGAGGTTACGCTATAACTCAATTGATACATTTGGGGTTTGGTAGTATTATTTTGATGATCTTTTTTACATGAAAAAAGAAACAGGCAAGCTATTGATGAAAATAAAATTAACGCTTTCATTGATTCGGATTTAAGTGTTAAATAATTAAGCTTAATTAAAAAGCGTATTTTTAAAATGGCTGATTAATATTTGGATTCCAGTTGGTGGTAGACACGCCGAAACTATTCCCGCCAGGAGCCGTTCCGGAGCTTCCGAAAATACTTCCCGTTAATGTAGTTTCATGATTTGCCTGTAATACCACATTAGTCACCACCTTTTCCGCTAATAATACAGTACCAGTACCTCCTTGTGCAGGATTTTGACCGTAATACGTAATATCAACCGTAACCGGGGTATTTAACGAAATACAATAGGTACTGGCCACAAAATTGGTATAAGTATTAACATCCATGTGGGCATTATAATCAACGCTAAAAGTGTTTGTAATTGGTTTTGCAAAACCAATAGCTAATGGTTGAAACACTGTAATTTGTACGAAAGTGCCAGATGGCGGTAAAACGTCGGTTATTTTTAACGTCAGCTTTGAAACTACACGATCTAATACAACGTTTTGATTTATATCAGTCCCGGCCACGGTAAGACTAAACTGTTTATAAAAAGTATCGCCCCAACTTTTCATACCGTTATAATGAGCGCCGAAAAGATTTGCAGGTATAGTATAAAAACCCTGGCTGGTAAAACTGGCCAGTTGAGGGTTATAGGTTAACTGGCTGTTTGCAAATGTCGCAGGATTATAAATATCCATCTGGTCTTGGCCGCCGGCAACAATTATGGTATAAGTACCATCTCCCAGTTTATCCCCAAGTACTCCAAAACTCGGATCATTTGATTTTTGGGTAACCTGATGAAGTAAGGTACCATCAGACTTGTATACCAGGTATCGTATCTGGGTAATAAGGCTGGTTATAGGAGCGGCCGCTACCGCTTTGGTGCTATTTACAGTTACACCATTGGTAACCGGCCCTGAGGTTTGGGTAAACCCGCTTACATTGAAACTAATCTGGTGCAATACACCAGAGTCGCCTCCCTTATCCGGAGATTTATCTTTTTTACATGCAACAAGACACATGCTTAATAAAAATAAACAAGTAGAAATTTTTTTCATTGTCATAGTTTTACATTTAAAGTTACCATTTGTTTTGGGCTTATCTCAAAAAAATAATTTTATAAACGCATGACCTACAGGAATATTTAGCTCTTATGTCTAAAGACTATGTATGGGATTAGGATACTTGTGATGAAAGATTATCTTTGTCAAAATTTTTACTTAAAAAAGATAAACCTTCGTGTGCAGCTGCACAAAACGTTATAATTGCACAAAGGAGTTTGATAAGAATAAAATAAAGGCGCAATTTTTCACGATCGCCAGCTAAAATAAAACACGAAAAAATCAATTAATTAGATGAAAACTACGGCTTCAACATTAACAAAGTTCACATTAGGGATATTAATTGCCGGAAGCATAGCCGCCTGCAATCAAAATAAAACTGCCGACAAACCTGCTGCTACAACTGCACCAACCGAGGTTAAAGAGGCTATCGTATATGTAAATTCAGATAGCTTACTGAACAAATACGACTATTTTAAAGATATGTCAAAACGCCTGGAAGATAAAGGTAAGTCTTCACAGGGCGATCTGCAGGCTAAAGGCCAGGCTTTTCAGCGTGAGGTTGCGGAGTATCAAAAAAATGCGGCGACACTTCCTGCCGATCAGCGCCAGTCTACCGAGCAGCGTTTAGCACGTAAACAACAGGAATTACAAGGCTACCAGCAAAATGCCAATGCAGAATTTCAGAACGCGCAGGCAACTGAAAATGCTAAACTATATGATAAGATAGCCGATTTTACAAAAGGTTATGCTAAAGAAAAAGGATACAAACTGGTATTAACTTATTCAAAAGCCAACCCTACAGTATTATATGGCGATCCGTCGTTAGACGTTACTGCCGATGTGGTAAAACGCCTGAACGAAGCTTACGCTAAAGACAAAAAGTAAGGTTTTAGAATGTGCAGATTTCAGATGTGCAAATATGCACATGAGATCAGGCTTCAAAAAAAATCATAAAATATTAACTTTAAAAACCTCAACTTCGGCTGAGGTTTTTTTAATTTAGAAGTATATGCAAAATACGGTTCACGAAAAGTTTATGCAGATAGCTATTGAACTATCAGAATATAATGTAAAACAGGGCACCGGCGGTCCTTTTGGCGCCGTTATAGTAAAGGATGGAATGATTGTGGCCCGTAGTGCCAACCGTGTGGTACCTACCAATGACCCTACCGCTCATGCCGAAGTTTCGGTGATACGCCTGGCCTGCCAGGAATTGGGGACTTATGACCTGTCGGGCTGTGAAATATATACCAGTTGCGAACCCTGCCCTATGTGCCTGGGCGCTATTTACTGGGCGCGCATTGAAAAAGTTTATTATGCCAATACCAAGGCCGATGCCGCCGCTATTGGCTTTGATGATCATTTTATTTATAACGAACTGGAAAGCCCGATGGCCGAACGTAAATTACCTTTTGTACAATTGCTTCGCGACGAGGCCATAAAGGCTTTTAAGCTTTGGGAAACAACAGAAAATAAAACGGATTATTAAAAACTAACAGACTTGTCATCCTGAGCGCAGCGAAGGATCTATTAAGCACTTAGGATGACAATGTTGTAGAAGTTACCTAAAAAGGCCTGTCAGTCTGAGCTCCGTCGAAGACTCGCGCGCAGAGGCCCGCCCACCATGGTTCGACGGGCTCACCATGACATCCTGTTTTTATCCTTTAGAATATATCTCCCTATTCACTCTCCTCTTCCTTCTTGTCAAAATAATCGTCTTTCAGATCGTCAATTTCGCGGCGGTCGCGCTTAGTTGGGCGCCCTGTACCCCGGTCGCGTTTTAATATAGGCGCGTGAAACATGGATTTGAAAGCCTGGGTTTGTTCCACAGGAGTTATATCGTCATAAAAATTCACCGAGGTTTTAGCATCCACGCGATTTTCGAGTAAACCGGTTACACGCACCACTTTACGTTCAATTCCTTTAGCTACCTGGTAAGTATCACCAATTTTCACTTCGTATGATGGCTTGATATTTTTACCATCCAGTTTTACACGCCCCGCCTTGCAGGCATCGGATGCCAGGGTACGTGTTTTAAAAAGCCTGATGGCCCACAGGTATTTATCTATCCTCAGTTTTTCTTTTTCGGGCATGGGTAAAAGTCGAACTTCAAATTTAAGAAATCCCAGTTAATTATTTGGAGTAAAGACATAAGGAGCAAAGAACAAGGACTGAGGAAGTAAAGAAAAAGCCTTATTCCTTATGTCCTTGCTCCTTGTTCCCTATATCCTTGCTCCAAAACCAACACTGTAAATACAGAGTTAATTTACAGGCCATTACTTAATAATTTCATAATCTAAACTTCGCATTATGTAAAAGCTGCCGCCTTACATTTAATCAATTACAATAAATCCGGTTTGCCCGGTTTGTAAAAGAAAATATTAGTTATATAAAATAAAAAGACCACTGAAGGTCACAACCTAAAAATGGATTTTGCGCACGGCACGTGCCGATTAGCAATTTAATTCACAGACCCTATGAATGAGATCTTAAAACAAAAAGCGGCAGGTATCAAATTACTGATAACCGATTGTGATGGCGTATTAACTGATGCCGGAGTTTATTATGGCAGCAATGGTGAGGACCTGAAAAAATTTAACATGCGCGATGGCATGGGCGTTGAACGATTACGTAAATATGCAGGTGTACAAACCAGTATTATTACCGGCGAACTATCACCATCCATAGCCAAAAGAGCCGAAAAATTACAAATAACAGAGTTGCATTTAGGCATAAAAGACAAGGTGGCTGTTTTTAAAGAAATATGCGACCGCATGAACCTAAAGCCCGAAGAAATAGCCTATATAGGCGACGACCATAACGACCTGGAAGTAATAAGACTGGCCGGCTTAACCGCATGCCCTGCAGATGCCCTGCCCCGTATCAAAAACGAGGTGGATATCATCAGTACACTAAACGGCGGTGAAGGTTGCTTTCGCGAATTTGCCGAATTGATCATCGATGCTAAAAGCAATGCTTTTTCGGCCAGTAGCCTTAACGGTACTATTACCTTAAATAATGGCCGCATAATTGGTAAAGGCCAGCCAAGCTATATCATTGCCGAAATTGGTATTAACCACAACGGCTCGTTGGAAACAGCCAAAAAACTGATCGACGAAGCGGTTGCCGCTAAAGCCGACGCGGTTAAATTTCAGAAACGTACCCCGGAGATCTGTGTACCTAAGGATCAGTGGGAAATTATGCGCGATACCCCATGGGGCCGTATAACCTATATTGATTACAAACGCAAAACCGAGTTTGGTATCGCCGAATACGCTACCATCGATCAGTATTGTAAAAAGCTGGGTATCGACTGGTTTGTATCGGCCTGGGATGTGCCATCGGTTGATTTTATGGAGCAGTTTGATACCGTTATGTACAAGCTTGCCTCGGCATCATTAACTGATTTCGCACTGATACAGCGCATCCTGGAAACCGGCAAACCACTGATGCTGTCAACCGGTATGTCAACCATCAAAGAGATCGAGGCTACCATGAATTATGTGATGGCGTTTGATGAAAATTATCCGCTATTCATCGCGCATTCTACCTCGGCTTATCCATGCCCGCTACAGGAGCTGAACCTGAAAATGATACAAACCCTGGAAGCCAAATATCCGGGAATCCCGGTTGGTTATTCCGGTCACGAAACCGGCTTGGCCACTACCGTAGCAGCGGTTACCCTGGGCGCCACTTTTGTAGAGCGCCACTTTACACTTGACCGCGCCATGTGGGGATCTGACCACGCCGCGTCTGTTGAGCCACAAGGCCTGCAACGCCTGGTTCGCGATATACGCGATGTGGAAACCGCCCTGGGCGATGGGCAGAAGAAGGTTTACGAATCTGAGCTGGCCCCTATGAAACGCCTGCGGGTAAACATCAGCGACGAATATAAAGAGAAGCCGGTAGCCTAATTAATAAGTAATCCCGTATACTTTTACTTTCATGCACGAAAAGTAAAAGTATACGGGATTATCCTCGTAAAGATTTTCTTATTATTACTTCACCGTAATGGTTTTAGTTTGAGTAGTGTGCGCGCTAAAATAACCCAATGCTGATGGGCTAATATTATTGGGAGGATCAGAGGGAGTAACGCCTCCGCCCGGACCAGTATAGTTCTGCTGCATCAAAGTAAACCAATACGTATATATTTCTTTATCAACACACTGCATCTCGACAGTCACTTTATCGCCTGGATTTATACCAATATCGTTTTCCATTAAATCAAAACTTACACTATTTCCATCCGTAAAATCGTCATTATTAACCAACACGCGCTTCACCCGCACATCGTTTACCCACATCAGAAAATTATACTGGTTTGCTACCCCTTTCGAATCCAGGTAATGAACCGTTATTTTCCGTGTACCATCGCTACTGTTATAACTGCTGTTTGATGAGCTTACAGACCTTAAGGCAACCAGCTTAGGCATTACCGAACTGGCCTTGTAGGTTTTTCCATTGGTAACTATATTCACGGTATACGTGTTTCCTGCAACTCCAATCATTTTTGGGGTTGTGTACGTACCGGCAGGTGCTTCAGTAAATTTATAAACGTTACCAGCCTGGTCACTTACGGTAACCGTTGCGCCTGTTACCGGAGGATAGGTGTTGGTATTTGAAACAGCCACATTAGTATTAAGCTTTATAACTTGGGGACCCAGTACATCGGTAATGTTCCCTTCAATAACCAGTCTGTCTGTTTCATTATCCAGCCTGATATCGATCACCTTATCGCAGGAAGTAATAACCAGGATAAAGGAAAATAACATGAAATAAATAAGGGGAGTTTTCATAGGATCATGTTTTAGTTTAAAAATTAAAATTCCAGGTAACTGATGGTATAAGGGTTGCAAAAATGCTTGTCTCAACCGCCTCGGTAGTATTAGGGACGGTTTTACTATCTCTGAATGTTATGCTATAAGGATCTCTGTGCGCGTAAACGTTGTAAACACTGAATGTCCAGCTGGAATGGTACTTTTTATGTTCTTTCCCATCGAGTGTGGCACCAATATCTAACCTGTTTGATGAAGGCATGCGGCGCCCGTTTCGTTCGGAATAAGAAAAGGTAGTGAGCCCTCCCGAACTATATTTCCCGGTAGGATAGGTAACAGCGTTCCCGGTACCATAAATAAACGTGCTCGAGAAAGTCCACCGTTTATTGAGCTGATAAATACCAACAACAGAAACATCATGTGTACGGTCCTGCCTTGCAGGATAATAATGCCCGTTATTAATGTCATCAAACTTCCGTTCAGTGCGCGATAAGGTATAACCTATCCATCCATTAAAACGGCCATACTTTTTCTTCAAGAACACTTCCACACCATAGGCCCTGCCGCTACCGTAAGTGAGGAGCGACTCTACATCCTGATTAACTAAAAGCTGGGAACCATCTTTATAATCAATCTGGTTCTGCATCCATTTATAATATACTTCGGTTGAAAACTCAAAGGCATTATCGCTGAAATTCTTAAAGTATCCGGTTGATACCTGATCTGCTATTTCGGGCTTTATATTATTACTGCTCATCACATACAAATAGGTAGGCGTGTTGCTAGATGAATTACTAAGCAAATGAATGTTTTGAGTATTGCGGTTATAAGAGGCCTTTATTGAATTTTGATCGTCTATTACATAATTTGCTGTAAAGCGCGGTTCCAGATTTAAATATTTTTTTACGAGGTCGGTTTTGGAGTAATATATTTTTGAGCTTATAACATTGCCTGCGTCATCATAAGTTTTAAATGTTCCCGGGCCCAATAAAAATAATCCCCCTAATCTTAAACCATACAGAAAGGTCAAGTGCTTGTTAACTTTCCATTCATCACTGGCATACAGGGCATTTTCAAAACCGTGCCTTTTTTCTACATGTCTTTCGTTATAACTTGAGTTTTTTGGAGATGTTATATCTCCCGGTGTGATATCATGGAGCAGGATATTGAATCCAAATTTCAGCGTATGCTGATAACCGATGGAATACTGTAAATCCTCCTTTAAATTAATATCATTAATTTCAGACGTCGCTTTAAACGACCGTGTATTCTGAAGGCCCTGCACAACAAAGTTGTAACTGCTGTAAATAACAGAGGTATTGGAAAACAACCTGGTGCTAAATAAATGGGTAAACCTGAGAGTGCCGGTTTTATTTCCCCAATTGGTTCCTAAAACATCTTTTAAAGCCAAAACATCTCTACCGAGGTAACCCGAAATATAAATGGCGTTCTTATCATTAAAATGATAATTGGCTTTTGCATTAACATCATAAAAGTAGAGCGAGTTCCCTCTTATACTGGTATCTGTTGTGAGTTTTAAAAACAGGTCAACGTATGTTCTGCGGGCACTTACCATGAATGATCCTTTATCTTTTACAAGCGGCCCCTCAACTTTGATTCTCGAAGAAATAAGACCGATGCCACCCTGTACAGCAAAATCTTTATCATTGCCATCATTCATCTTAATATCCAAAACCGAAGATAAGCGGCCACCATATTCAGCCGGCATCCCGCCTTTATAGATACTCACATCTTTAATAGCATCAGAATTAAATGTTGAAAAGAAGCCTAATAAGTGCGACGCGTTATATATCGGGGCTTCGTCCAGCAAGATCAGATTTTGGTCTGATGCTCCGCCACGCACATAAAAACCGGTATTACCTTCACCAGCCGACTTAATACCTGGCAACAGCGTTATCGTTTTCAGGATGTCCCTTTCGCCTAACAGCACAGGCACCTGGTTAATTTGTGTCATATTCAATTTCTCCACACCCATCTGGGGCAATACAACATTGTCATTACTCAGCCGCTTGGCCCTCACAACAACTTCTTGCAAACCATTTTTGGGAGATAGTGATATATTAATAACCTGGTTTTTATGAAGAGATACTTTTTGAGCAATGGTGTTATACCCAACACAGGTAAATAATAAAGTGTATTCCCCTTCGGTAACGGCCAGTGAGTAAAAACCATAATTGTTAGTAGCCGTTCCAACCGCCGAAAGTTCCTGAAGGGTAACGGAGGCACCTATTAAGGTTTCACCTGTAGCAGCATCCTTAACAGTTCCGTTAATGGTAGCCTTCTTTTGAGCATAGGCGGCAATGGCGGTGAATGTTATGAAAATAGTAAAGATAGATTTGGCCATTTGCATATAGCACTAAGGTATCTTTATCGACCACTAAACTATTTTAATTTATACGAAACCCCGTATAAATTATAGCAAGTGCGCTATCGCTTATACTAAAAAACATGAGCGTTAAGCAAATTCAGATGAGTATTAATAAAATTATTAAACTAACATTTGGTATAATAATTTACACATTTGGTATAAACAAAACTTACACCCTGTTTAAAATGTTTATTTTTAAAAGATAGATATCCAATGAAACCTGAAACCGACACAAAGCAGTTAAATAATGATATGCTGATACAATTTTTAAGCAGCACGAAATATAGAATTTACAGGCATATCGCACTGGTCTTATTTCTCGGGGCTATATTTTCAAGTACCAAAGACACCTTTATTGAACCGGTTAACACGTATTTAAAAATCACCTTCTTTCTTATCCTGATGTTGCTGTTTTATATTAACATGTATGTGCTGATACCTCGTTATGTATTCAATGCCAGTTATGTAAAATACTTTATTTGGGTAATCATACTATTTGTTGTGGCTTTGTTATTTTTTGTATCCGGAAGATACCTGATCAATCCTTATTTTAAATTTCATTATAAGGCCAGCAACGAAAACACCAGTATCCTGCTCTTTACTTTTATAACGTTAATATTCCTGATCCTGATAGCCGCCTCTGCTGCCATTAAATTATTTCAGCACTCTATTATTGTTAACCAGCGTATCAATGATCTGGAAACTGTTACTATACAGGCAGAATTGGAGCAATTAAAAAACCAGATCAATCCGCATTTTTTATTTAACATGCTCAATAATGTTAATGTGCTAACACAAACCGATCCCGAAAAGGCATCACAAGTGGTAATGAAATTAAGCGACCTGCTCCGCTACCAGCTTTATGATAGTACAAGGAATAAAGTTTTACTCACAGCGGAGATCCGTTTTTTGGAAGACTTTTTGAACCTGGAAAAAATACGGCGTGATAACTTTGAGTTTATCATGTCACGTGAGGGAGACATCAGTGGTGTGCAGGTATCACCCTCGCTTTTTATTACCTTTGTTGAAAATGCTGTAAAGCACAACATGGATGCCGAAAACACATCCTATATTCATGTATTTTTTAAAGTAAATCATAACGAGATCAATTTTATTTGTATCAATTCAAAACCCCGGATAGAAGTGATCAGCAATAATGGTAATGGCGGGTTGGGGCTGGGAAATGTAAAGCGGAGATTGGAATTACTTTATCACGAAAAGCATTTTTTACGGATCCAGGATGATAAAGATAAATTTCGTGTAGACTTAAAGATTATCCTATGAATTGCATCATTGTGGATGATGAACCCTTAGCACGGGAGGCCATTCAATTATTTATTAACAAAACACCTAATCTACAACTACTTAATAGCTTTGGGAGTGCCAATGCCGCGGTAAAATTTATCAACGAGACCCCGGTCGACCTGATTTTTCTGGATATTCAAATGCCGGGCATCAGCGGAATGGAGTTTGCTAAAATGATACCAGCAAAAACTTTACTCATTTTCACTACGGCTTATGCAGAATATGCCTTAGAAGGCTTTGAGGTTGAAGCTATTGATTACCTCATTAAACCCATACGGCAGGAACGCTTTCTGAAAGCGGTGAATAAAGCACAGTTTTACCAGGATATTTTAAAATCCGATCATTCGAACAACAAAATTGAGAATATAGCGGAGGATTATTTTTTTGTTAAAGCCGACCGGAAATATATTAAGATCTATTTTAAAGATATTCTGTTTATAGAAGGACTTAAAGATTATGTAGTGATGCAAACCGACGATCAAAAGGTTATAACCGCCATGAATATAAAAACCATTCATGAACAGCTACCCCAAAATCAGTTTGCCCGTATCAGCAAATCTTATATCATCAACATTAATCAAATAACCGCTTTTGATAATAATACAGTGAACATACGCAAGTACGAAATATCCATTGGCAACGCTTACCGCACTTACTTTTTTGATGAATTTGTAACCAAGAAAATATTAAGCAGGTAAAGCCTGTCTCCCAAACCATTTAGGAGCTGTTGTTATTATTCGGCTTTAATTTCTGTAGTTTTAGCTGAATTAAACCGCGTTTTAAAAGGTTCGCGACTAATCGCCTAATTTCAACCAATTCTCCCTAAAATTCCTTTAATTTGCCAAAAGTTTAATTTTACCAATGCAAGATCTTAAAAAACTGATTGAGGATGCCTGGGAAGACAGGAATCTGCTGAACTATAATGAATATACCACCGCTATCGAAACCGTTATTGAACGGTTGGATAAAGGCGAGATCCGTGTAGCCGAACCAATTGGTTCACGCTGGCATGTGAACGAGTGGATTAAAAAAGCAGTAGTGCTGTATTTCCCTACCCGTCAGATGGAAGAAATTAAGGTTGGGCCTTTTGTTTTTCATGATAAAATGAAACTGAAGACCAATTATAAAGCTACCGGTGTACGCGTAGTACCTCATGGTATTGCCCGGTATGGCGCTTACCTGGCAAAAGGTGTTATCATGATGCCATCGTATGTAAACATTGGCGCTTATGTTGATGAAGGTACTATGGTTGATACCTGGGCTACTGTAGGTTCATGCGCGCAGATAGGCAAGCATGTGCATTTAAGCGGTGGTGTTGGTATTGGCGGTGTACTGGAGCCATTACAGGCTGCCCCGGTTATTATTGAAGACAACTGTTTCCTTGGATCACGCGCTATTGTGGTTGAAGGTGTGCATGTAGAACATGAGGCGGTATTAGGTGCCAATGTGGTTTTAACCGCGTCGACCAAAATTATTGATGTAACTGGTTCAACCCCGGTTGAATATAAAGGCCGCGTACCGGCACGTTCGGTAGTTATCCCGGGCTCATATACCAAAAAGTTCCCTGCCGGCGATTTTCAGGTACCTTGTGCTCTGATCATCGGTACCCGTAAGGAATCAACCGATAAAAAAACATCATTGAACGACGCGTTAAGGGAAAATAACGTAGCGGTTTAATTTAGATGTGAGACGTTAGATATGAGATTTGAGACTACCTTCTAAACGAAATAGTAAAAAAATCTCATATCTCATGTCTCATATCTCATATCTCAAAAAATGAAGATACTGATAAGACTGCCCAACTGGCTTGGCGATGTGGTGATGAGCACTGCATTTGTTAACGCGGTTGGTCAGCTTTATCCTGATGCTCAGATCGATGTGATCATTAAAAAAGAGCTCAGCAACATAGCCCCCCTTATACCAGGCTTAACCCAAATTCATCCTTTTTCAAAACAGGAGTTCAGTGGTCTTGGCGGCGTTTATCGCTTTGGTAAAAATCTGAAATCCGAAAAATACGACCTCTTTTTTAATCTGCCCCAATCGCTTTCCTCATTGGTGATGGCCTGGGCCACAGGAGCAAAAAAACGGGTAGGTTTTGGCAAAGAGGGCGGTTTTTTCTTACTGACTAACTCCCTCAAAAAGCCTGCTAACCAACACCGAGTTGACGAATATGTATCTTTACTGGAGCAATTTACCGGTAAAGCTATAACTCATAAGCAGGTAAAGCTAAATGTCCCCCTAACAGAGCCCAAACAAAATAACCGGATGCTGATCAATTTTAATTCCGAAGCATCATCACGCAGGATGCCGCTGGATAAAGGGCAGGCGCTACTGAATAAATTAACCGCTGCTTTTCCGGATATTACTTTTGGTTTGATCGGTTCGTCTAAAGAGACTGATTTTGTAAGTCAGCTTATTACCGGTTCTGAGAACCCCGAAAAGTTAGAAAACTATGCCGGCAAAACTGATCTGCCGGGTTTATGCAGCCTGATGGCGCAAAGCGCGGCCATGTTAACTACCGATTCCGGGCCGGCTCATTTGGCCAATAGTGTGGGTACGCCAGTTATCGTATTGTTTGGCGCCGGCAATGAGCATAACACCGCCCCTTATAACAAACAAAATTTAACCGTACTGCGTTATGGTAAACTAACCTGCGAACCTTGTGTGCGCAATACCTGCAAACTTTATGGAGTTCCGCGATGTATGGAACTGCTGGATGAATTGCAAATTATAAACGCGTTAAATCAAGAGTCAAGATATTAGAATCAAGAGGAAAAAATATTTAACTATTTTCCTGGTTCTTGACTCTTGGTTCTTGATTCTAATAAAATATACCAACCATGCTTAAAGACGAAGTTGCCAAAGCACTTAAAATAGTACAGGAAGGCGGTATTATCCTGTACCCTACCGATACCATCTGGGGTATTGGTTGCGATGCTACCAATACCGAAGCCGTGCAAAAGATCTATCGCCTGAAACAGCGCGATGAAGCCAAAAGCATGATCATTTTGCTAGATACCGAAAACAAACTGGAAAGCTATGTACAGGAAGTTAATGCCCTGGCTTATGACCTGATCGAATACGCCGAAAACCCTTTAACCCTGGTTATGCCGGGTGCTAAAAATATTTCACCGGCTTTAATAGCTCCTGATGGCAGCATCGGTATCCGGATTACCAGTCACCAGTTTTGCCAGCAATTGATACAGCGGCTGCGCAAACCGTTAGTGTCAACCTCGGCCAATATCAGCGGCAAGCCATCCCCGCAATATTTTTCACAGATCGACCAGGAGGTTATTGATGGTGTTGACTATGTAGTTGATATTGATCAGCATAGCAAAGAAATTAAAAACCCGTCAACCATTATGAAACTGGCTCCCGATGGTCGGTTTGAGTTTATACGCAGGTAGAAGAGAGAGTCAAGAGGTTAGAATCAAGAGACAAGACTAAAGCGCAAATTAAAAAGGTATAGCGACTTGTCTTGATTCCTGACTCTTAGCTCTTGATTCTTTTTTTATGTTTTAGAACTTAGGATTTACCATTACCTTTGACCTTCGTTTTAGAATTTAGGTCTTAGAACGCAGAATTTTATTATTTACATGAAAGCCCACCTTCAGCACCCTGTATTTTCTATTATATCAAAACTTGCGGCACAACACAATCTGCAGGTTTATGCTATTGGTGGCTTTGTGCGCGATATTTTCCTTAAGCGCCCTTCAAAAGATATCGACATTGTAATTATAGGTAACGGTATTGCTTTTGCCGAAGCAGTGGCAGCTAAACTGAAGGTAAAAGTGGCTGTATATAAAAACTTCGGTACGGCATCGCTTAAATACCAGGATCTGGAAGTGGAGTTTGTAGGTGCCCGTAAAGAATCATACCGCCGCGATTCCAGGAAACCCATCGTAGAGGACGGCACTTTAGAGGACGACCAGAAACGCCGCGATTTCACCATCAACGCCCTGGCTATTTCCCTGCATCCGGATACTTTTGGTGACCTGCTCGATCCGTTTAATGGTATAGCCGACCTGGAACACAAACTGATCCGGACACCACTTAATCCGAATGAAACTTTTTCTGATGATCCGCTGCGTATGATGCGGGCCATCAGGTTTGCTACACAGCTTAATTTCCGGATAGATGATATAGCAGTAGAAGCGATTAAGAACAATGCCGACCGCATCAGCATTATTTCGCAGGAGCGCATTACCGACGAGTTGAACAAGATCATCCTGTCGCCGGTACCATCTATAGGTTTCAACTATTTATTTGATACCGGCCTGCTGCACAAAATATTTCCGTTAATGGCCAACCTTTACGGCGTTGATTATATTGACGGTAAAGGTCATAAAGATAATTTTTATCATACCTTGCAGGTATTGGACAATATTTGCGAAACCACGCCCGACCTTTGGCTGCGCTGGGCAGCTATATTACATGACATTGCCAAACCGGCCACCAAACGTTTTGAACCCAGCCACGGCTGGACGTTTCATGGCCATGAAGATCGTGGTGCACGCATGGTACCAAAAATATTTGCCCAGTTAAAACTGCCGCTTAACGAAAAAATGAAGCAGGTGCAAAAACTGGTACAACTCCATTTACGCCCAATTGTATTATCACAATCTATCGTTACCGATTCGGCCGTACGCCGGTTGCTTTTTGAGGCAGGAGATGATATTGATGGCTTGATGCTGTTGTGTAAAGCAGACATCACCACCAAAAACGAATATAAAGTAAAAAAGTATCGTAACAATTTTGAGCTTGTTCAACAAAAATTAAAAGATGTTGAAGAGCGCGACAGCATCAGAAACTGGCAACCACCCGTTACTGGTATTGATATTATGCAGCTTTTTGGCCTTAAAGAGGGTCGTGAGGTAGGAATTATTAAAAATCAGATACGCGAAGCCATACTAGAAGGCGAAATTCCAAACACCCGCGAAGCGGCATTAAACTTTACAATTGCTAAAGGTTTAGAAATTGGCTTAAAAGTTGTGGCAGACACAAAATTGAATTAAAAGATTATTTTTGTCCCCAAAATTCACAAAAACAATGGCACTATACAGGTTCAGGGTAACTTTCGAAGATTATGATGATGTGATGAGAGAAATTGATGTTAAATCAAATCAAACCTTCGAGGATCTCCACCGCGCAATACACCAGTCAACCGGTTACAATCCCGAGTTTTCATCTTCTTTTTATATCAGTAATGATCAATGGACAAAGGGTGAAGAAATTACTTATTTACCCAATCAAAAAAGGATTGACCGTGGCGTATCATTAATGAGCAATGTAAAACTGCTGAGTTTTATTGACGATCCGCACCAAAAATTTTACTATACTTTTAATTTCGACCGTCCTTTTGATTTTCACGTCGAACTGATGAAGATCATCCTTGACGAAACACCGGGTACAACTTACCCGGCCGTTATAAAATCTGTTGGCGAAGCGCCAAAACAATTCGGTAACGTATTTAACCCAACCGTATTGCCGCCTGCAAACGAGGATTTCGACTTCCTGAATGAGATGGCTTTTACACCCGAGGATGCTGAGGATTTTTCGGAAGTAACAGATACAGAAGTTGACGAGCTACCGGAAGAAAAACACGAGGCCGAAGAGGAGGAAGAAGATGAATTTGGCAACGAATTTGCCGACGACGAAGGCTTTGATGAAGAAGATCGCCCGCACCGTGGTGGTGGCGATGATTATTAATTAATCGCACCTGATAAACTATTAAATATGTCATTGCGAGCGAAGCGTGGCAATCTCTTCAGGACAATTAGCGTATTTGCTTAATTACCTATATAATGATTTACATGAGGAGATTGCCACGCTTCGCTCGCAATGACATGTTTTTTTATAACTTTTTTTTATCTCATGGCTGGATCCGCTACCAAAACCCTTATTGTAGTTGCAGGCCCTACGGCTGTGGGTAAAACGGCAGCAGCCATTGAACTGGCCCGGCATTACCATACGGTAGTGGTATCTGCCGATTCCAGGCAGTTTTTTAGGGAAATGAGTATTGGTACTGCCAAACCCAGTGAACAGGAGTTAGCTGCTGTAAAACATTATTTCATCAACTCGCACTCTATAACGGAGCCATTTTCTGTAGGCGATTTTGAGAAACAGGGACTTGCTTTGCTGAATGAATTATTTAAAACACATGACCAGGTGATTTTGGCCGGAGGTTCGGGCTTATATATTAAAGCAATATGCGAGGGTTTTGATGATCTGCCAACAGCCGATCCTGCTATCCGGGAAAGATTAAACCAGGAGCTGGAAGAAAGGGGTATTGCTTACCTGCAACAGCAATTACAATCGGTCGATCCGGTTTATTATAACGAGGTAGATCTGGGTAATCCTCAACGCATCATCAGGGCCCTGGAGGTTTTTGAAAGCTCGGGTAAACCATTCTCATCATACCGGCAGGCTACCATAAACAAACGTCCCTTTAATATCATTAAACTGGCACTTAACTTACCCCGCGAAATATTATACAACCGTATTAACCACAGGGTTGATCTGATGGTACAACAGGGCTTATTAACCGAGGTTGAGGCATTGCTCCCCTCCCGTCATCTCAACGCGCTGAACACTGTAGGCTATGCCGAACTGTTTGATTATTTTGATGGCAAAACCAGTCTTGAAAAGGCTATTGAAATGATCAAACAAAATACCAGGCGATTTGCCAAAAGACAACTCACCTGGTTTCGTAAAGACAATGCTTTTCACTGGTTCCAAGCCAGCGATGCAACTGTACTCGATCAAATGACCGGCACTATTGATACAGTTTTATGATAGCAGGCTTTGCAAGTAAACACCGTAGCCGCTCTTAATATATTTAGCTACCAGCACTTTTAACTGCGTATCATCAATAAACCCACGACGGTAAGCTACTTCTTCAATACAACCAATTTTGGTCGACTGGCGTTTTTCAATTACGCGTACGTATTCGGTAGCATCGCTTAAAGAATCAAAAGTTCCGGTATCCAGCCAGGCTGTACCTTTATCCATTACCCCAACATGAAGATTTCCCTGCTCCAGGTAATATTTATTTACATCGGTAATTTCATATTCACCACGCGGCGAAGGTTTAAGATCTTTGGCTATCTGAATTACGCTGTTATCATAAAAATACAATCCCGGTACCGCGAATTTGGATTTTGGCGCAGTTGGTTTCTCTTCAATAGATACAGCTTTAAAATCCGCGTCAAACTCCACAACACCGTATCTCTCCGGATCGGCCACGTGATAGGCAAAAATAGCCGCGCCATCCACATCATTAAAGCTGCGTATCAATTCGCTAAAGCCGGTACCGTAAAATATGTTGTCGCCCAGTATCAGCGCAACCTTATCCTTACCAATAAATTTTTCGCCAATTACAAATGCTTGTGCCAGTCCATTTGGTTTCTCCTGTATAGCATATTCAAATTTACAGCCCAACTCGGTTCCATCACCCAGCAGGCGTTTAAATCCTTCGTTATCTTCGGGGGTAGTGATGATCAATATCTCCCTGATATCGGCTTGCATTAAAACCGATAATGGATAATAGATCATGGGCTTATCATAAATCGGCATCAGCTGTTTACTTATTGCCCTGGTAATTGGATAAAGCCTGGTACCTGACCCTCCCGCTAAAATAATTCCTTTCATTAGATTGATTTGTATTATAGATTTTTAAAAGTAGTTATTTTTTACGCATAACCTATGCGTAGGTTGCTATATATAGCATATTTTAACGGTAGAATATTATTATTGCTGTTTAACTCCAATTAGTTTAATATACTAATAACATATTCGTCATATTTCCTGTCGTTGTCCCGTTTTTATCATCCACTGAAATTTATAATGAGGATTGCTAATTTTCAGGTTTAAAATGGATTAGATAACAATAAAATGAGCATAATTTGCTAATATTGCAGTTTGATTGCTAAATACTACTATTTAGGTGGATTTAGCGGGTTTTTCATCAATATAAATTGTTTTTTAAAGGAGATGAAGCTATCATGAGCCGGTTTAACCATTCCGGTTTGTGAGCTTTAACTCAGGATGGTTTCATTTAAACATGCACAAATATTATCTTACTCATCTGCAGGAATTAGAATCAGAGGCCATATACGTTATACGCGAAGTTGTAGCCCAGTTTGATCGTCCTGCTATATTGTTCTCCGGCGGAAAAGATTCCATTGTGGTAACTCACCTTGCCCGTAAAGCTTTTTGGCCCGCCAAAATCCCTATGCCCCTTATCCATATTGATACCGGTCATAATTTTCCCGAAACTATGGCATTCCGGGATAACCTGGTGGCCGACCTGGGTGTACAGCTTATTGTAGGTTCGGTACAGGAGTCTATTGACAAAGGCCGTGCTGTTGAGGAAAGCGGTATTAACGCGAGCCGTAACGAGCTGCAGATAGTTTCATTACTGGATACGATTGAGAGCCACAAGATCGACGCGGCTATTGGCGGCGCACGCCGCGATGAAGAAAAAGCACGCTCAAAAGAACGTTTCTTTTCGCACCGCGATGAATTTGGCCAATGGGACCCAAAAAATCAGCGACCAGAGCTTTGGAATATTTTCAACGGCCGTAAACGCATGGGCGAACATTTCAGGGTATTCCCGATAAGTAACTGGACAGAAATGGATATCTGGAATTATATCCTGCAGGAAAACATAGCTATTCCTTCCCTTTACTTTGCTCATAACCGCGAAGCTGTTTACCGTGATGGTACCTGGCTGCCGGCATCAGAATTTTTAGTATTGCGTGATGGCGAAAAAGTGGAGAACAAGCTGATGCGTTTCCGCACATTAGGCGATATCACCATAACCGGTGGCATCGAATCAGACGCGGATACACTGGAAAAAATTGTAGCAGAGGTATCAGCCACCCGCAGTACCGAACGTGGCAACAGAAGCGATGATAAGCGCTCGGATACGTCTATGGAAGACAGAAAAAAACAAGGTTATTTTTAATTTCGGATTTCGAATGTTCGATTTCGGAATTTTGTCCGACTCCGAGTTCACGGATTTAGAGTTTAGTATTTAGAGTTTAGCATTTAAAATGGAACTATTACGTTTTACAACAGCCGGCAGTGTAGATGATGGAAAAAGCACGCTTATTGGCCGGTTATTATATGATTCCAAATCGATATTTGAGGATCAGATGGCGGCCGTAAAGCAGTCGAGCGAAAGAAAAGGCCTACAACACATCGATCTTTCTTTACTTACCGACGGTTTACGTTCTGAAAGAGAACAAGGCATCACCATTGATGTTGCCTACCGCTATTTTGCCACCCCTAAACGTAAATTCATCATTGCCGATACCCCTGGACATATCCAGTATACCCGCAACATGGTTACCGGAGCTTCTACAGCCAATTTAGCTTTGGTATTGATAGATGCGCGTAAAGGTGTTGTAGAACAAACCTGCAGGCACTCTTTCATCGCGTCTTTATTAAAGATACCGCATATTATTGTATGCATCAATAAAATGGACCTGGTTGATTATTCCGAAGATGCATTTAACAAGGTAGTTGAACAATACGAAGATTTTGCAGCCAAGATTGATGTTACCGACATCCGCTATGTACCCATCAGCGCGCTGGAAGGTGATAACGTAGTAAACGATTCTGTAAACATGCCCTGGTATAAAGGTGAAAGCCTGCTGCATACCCTGGAAACAATCCATATAGGCAGCGATGAGAACCACTCAGACGCACGCTTTCCGGTACAAACCGTGATACGCCCACATGCGGCCGAATATCATGACTACCGTGGCTATGCAGGTCGTATCGCTGGCGGCATATTTAAACCGGGCGACAAAATCACCGTTCTTCCATCAGGTTTAACATCGTCTATAAGATCTATCGATACCTATTCCGGTCCGGTTGAAGAAGCCTTTGCGCCCATGTCTGTATCTATTACGCTGGAAGATGATATTGATATCAGCCGTGGAGATATGATCGTAAAAGATGATAGTGAACCCGAAGTAAGCCAGGACCTGGAAGTAATGCTTTGCTGGATGGGCACCAAAGGACCACGCCCCGGTGCTAAATACCACTTAAAAACCACTACCCGCGAGGTAATGGCTATTATTAAAGAGGTAAGCTACAAACTGGACATCAACACCATGGAAAAACTGGAAAATGCAGGCGATATTAAAATGAACGAGATGGCCCGTGTACGCTTGCGTACTACCCAGCCTGTTGTATTTGATGAGTATCGCAAAAATCGCATCACCGGCTCACTTATCCTGGTTGACGAAGCCACTAACGAAACGGTAGCCGCGGGAACTATACTGGTTTAGGCCCTGAGCTTCTTGATGTGCAGATGTGCAAATTTCAGATGTGCAGATGATTTAGTAAATGGCTTTGTATTTAAAAGATAGGGTTAAGCATAATCCCTCAACAAGCGGGCTATTTTGTTATAAACTGGGTTTACACTATTTTTTCGAAAAAACGCACTATTAATTGATTATCAATTAATTAAATCAATGTAAACCATAAAAAGTGTAAACCATGTAAACCCATTTTTCTAACAAAATGGGACACCTATTTAAAAAACAAAGCCCTGTTTCTCAAAAGAAACAGGGCTTTGTTTTTATGATGCTAATCAAAAGCTCCCCTTTCAGGAGGTCGGGGGGCCAAGTCTTTCTAAACAGGTTATCAGGCTATCCCTCCAATAGGGTATCTGGATATTAAAAGTAGTTTTAATTTTTGCTTTGTCCATCACCGAAAATGCCGGCCGGGTGGCCCGTGTTGGATATTCACTGGTACGTATCGGATACGTTTTTACCTGGGTTGCTGACAGGTCAAATATCCCTTTTGCAAAATCATACCATGAAGTTACCCCCTCATTGCTGTAATGGTAAATTCCAAAACTTTCGCTGCCCGATGTAATGATATCTAATATAGCAGCAGCCAGGTCAATGGCATATGTAGGCGTACCTATCTGGTCGACTATAATTTTCAGTTCATCACGTTCGGCGCCCAATTTGAGCATGGTTTTCACAAAATTATTACCATACTCAGAGTATAACCAACTGGTACGTAAAATAAAGTGCCGGGGTAGTATATTTACAACATCCTGCTCACCCTCCAATTTAGTAAGACCGTATATGCTAATGGGATCGGCTAAATCCGTTTCAACAAGCGGATAAGGCTTATCACCCTTAAAAACAAAATCTGTTGAAGTATGAACCAGTATAGTGTCATATTGCTTACAAGCCTGCGCCAGATTGGCTGCTCCCGTCTTGTTTATTTTACGGGCCATATCTACATCATCCTCCGCTTTATCAACAGCGGTATAGGCGGCACAGTTAATTACGTAAGCCGGTTTGTATTGTTCAAATACTTTTGATATGGCATCGGTATCCAGGATATTGGCTTCTGCTTCTGGGGGGAAAATAATAGAATTTATACCTTTTCCGGCCGAAACTTTTTTAAGGCATTGCCCCAGTTGCCCGGAAGCCCCAAAAACCACAATGTTTTGCATAGCTGTATTTGTCTAAAAATTGATGCTTATTATTAAAACCCGAGATCGGTAACGTCCTTCAAAAAGGGCAATTCTTTGTCTTTATCCGCAACAATCAGTTCATCTTCATTGAGCTGCCAGTTAATATTTAAAGCCGGATCGGCATAGTTTAAACCACCTTCGGCCTGTGTGTTATAATAGTTATCACATTTGTATTGAAAAATGGCCGTATCACTTAATACCACAAATCCGTGGGCAAAGCCTTTAGGAATGAAAAACTGTTTATGATTATCTGCCGTTAACAATACACCATAGTGCTGGCCATAAGTTGGCGAGTTTTCACGCAGATCAACAGCTACATCTAATACTTCTCCCTGCGTTACTCTTACTAACTTTGCCTGTGCATGTTCTCCTTTTTGCAGATGCAGGCCGCGTAATACCCCTTTTGTTGAGAATGATTCATTATCCTGTACAAATTGAATTTTCGCACCTACGGCTTCGGCGAATCTTCTTTCATTAAATGATTCGAAAAAATGTCCCCTATCATCGTTAAAAATACGAGGGATTAAAACAATAAGCCCCTCAATTGGGGTTGGAGTGATAGTCATATATTATTAATGTTTTGCACCGATAACAACCGAATATGCAAAGCTATTACATATTATTAAAGTTGTAGCGTCTTGTTCAAAAATGAACAAGACTGGATATTAAATATACCTGGTCCCGAATTTGGCTTTTACATCAGCCACCACCTGTTTTACATTCTGTTCCTGATCGCGCGGACAGATCAGCAGCGTGTTGTTGGATTCTACCACGATAAAATCATGCAAGCCCTGCAGTATTACCAGTTTCTCGCCAGGTACATTCACCATACAGTTGGATGAATCATA
>NZ_FNJV01000015.1 GCF_900103125.1 Mucilaginibacter sp. OK268
GCAAAGATATTACCGATAGTATCCGTTTAAGCCCTTTAAATAATTCACGGGGCAAGAATGCGGCACACAGTCTGAAAGTAGGCCAGTTTGACCGCATAGCTTTCAAACAAGCAGCCGAGCTCAAATTTGACCAGGTATTTGATTATGACCGCGAATTAAAGGAAACATTTTTATATGCTAACACCTTAAAGAATGGCGACTATGAACAGAAACTGGAATTAAAAATCGATGAGGAAAAGGAACAGCAGCGCAGGCAACAACAACTTGAATATGAACGTGAGCAACAACAATCTAAGGAAAAAGAACAAAAAAGACAGCAAAGCCATGGGTTGACACCCTGGCGTAATAGAATGGGTAACTGGTGAATTTACCATGTACAAATGCATAATTTATCAAGATTGCTTAGGCTAACCTTGTTATTTAATGATGAATTAAAAAGGGTATTTGAACTTAATACTATAGAGCGTGGACAGTTATATATCCTACTGCAAAATTCCTATTCATAATCAAGGTACAATAGTTCATTTGATCCCGACGAAGGATCGGTAAGAATACTGGCAAAGCAAGTGACGAAGGTTAATCACACGGCAGAAAGAATTTACAAGGAATTTATTGAAGATATTAAACGCTGACAGCCCTGTTGCCTCTGGCAGGAGTGAAATTCGTTACTCATAACCCACTCGCTTTTCCTCATATCCATTTTACCGCAACCGGCAAAATTACCGACCGGCGGAATGAAATGTCAAGGCTATAGTGAACGAAGCTTTTCGTTTTTTTTTAGCGGTGCTTCGGCCTTGATATTTCATCCACCTTTCGCTTTTGGTGCCTAAGCGGTAAAAATGACTTGATTTGTAAAGGTGTCTACGGACACCCCGGTTCATTGGTTTGTTTTTTGTATTATATTAGTTAATATTTCTGCTTTTACTTACGATGTCAACTACAGATTCAATACCAGTTTATCTCAATAAATCACCATTCAACTTGCTTAATGAAGTTTGGAAAGACATACCTGACTTTGAACGGTCTTATCGGGCTTCCAAATTAGGCCGGATTAAATCTCTGGATAGGACAATCCCTCATCCCCGGTTAAAACAGCAGTTTGTAAAAGGTATTGTATTGAGCCAGTCTGTTTCTAAAAACAAGAATGTTAAAACCGGAGAGCCTATGATTGATCTCCGGGTCTCCTTAAGCATTGAAGGGAAGCAACATTATTTTAATACCCGGAGAATTATTTATTACACGTTTATTAAACGGTTGGATTATAACAAAGATGGATTGTATGTCATCAATATAGATGGTGACGGTTATAATAATAGTGTCACTAACCTAAAACTGATCACTAAAAGTGTGAAGCAAAAGCGCGCTGTTAGCCGTGACAGGGTGATCCCTTATCTGAACACCGCAGACCGGTCTAAGTGACCTAAAACCTATGGCGGATATTCCAGGAGAAAGCCAGTTGCGCAATATGATCTTAACGAGAATCTTATTCAAACCTTTGAAAGTGTGCGGGCCGCTTCCCGCAAAATGAACCTGGATGATAAAGCGATAATCCAAGTCGCAAAAGGCATTTACTCCCAATAGAATGGGTTTAAATGGCGATATGTTTAATAAACAATAGGAATTATTATAAAAACAAAAAATAACTTAAACCGGATATTCAATGTTCGAATTGTGATACATCTCCAGTTTGCTGCTTCCGACTTTTTCCATCGTCTGAATCGACAAAATTTTATTGAGAAATGGCAAGTAAAAGAAAAATTTGTATTCCTATTTTGATATAATCGATAAAGCATTTTTATAACCTAAACCAAAATAATTATCGCGCGAAACGACGCTTTTTAATCCTCTCGTAAGATGTTACCACTTTCTGTTTCGCGCCATTAAACTTGCGTTGTACTGATTAGTTAAATGCTCAGATTTGATCTAGTTTATCTTGTATTTAACATCACAAAGACTCTCTCAGTTTTTTGTAAGGGGATAGTATTAACAAATGTATACTGCCAATCCGTCTCGCGCTCGTCTGTGACGAGTGTGTAATTCCGAATTACACAACTCTTAAGCTTATCAAACCAGTCGCCAGATTTTGCTGCGTTTAATAAGTCTGCGACACATTAAACTCCACCGCAAGGCCATACCATTACCGCATATTTTTTTATTCAATATCTTATATATTATACACCTTGTCAAGAAAATGTGCGGATAAAACCCAATACATTGCGATCTGTCACCCGATATGACTTAAGCAAAGTCCTTGCTCCATGAAAGCTCTCTCTGGACTTATCAATCATTCGTTATGCTCATTCATTGCTAAGTCAGGCGCTTTCCATAACTTTTGCTCACCTGCTACTCGTCGAGGACTTCACAACTGTCATGGCGTTTGATAGGCCACAACTCAACCTTAAGCAGTCAAACGCAACGCCAGTTTTTTGTGTGAAGCATTCTTTGTAGTCGAACTTTGTACTACCCCTACAAAGATCCTCTCCTCTATTCGCAGACGGCTCGCAGAGTATTTACAACACGTTCTTATTGTGTACCAATCGAATACACTTATTAAACAGAATTAATGGCAGTTGAAATACTACATTTGCTGTCAAAAAATGCGAAACTATCGTAAGTGTTTAGAATACCTGAGGTTTTGCGTGTAACATAAATGAATATGGCGTAGCTGATATGAATAGCAAAAGACTTAACAAGGTACTTATTGCCGATTACTTTTTACCTAAAAAGGCCTAAAAGTTTAAAAGTGTTTCTCGTCGAATATATCAATTACCTTAACAATCCTTTTATATCTTTGCAAATTATATATTTAAATATCATAAATGGAAACCAAAAATAAAATTTATGTTTTGAGCTTTTTAAGAGGTTTAGCTGTTCTCTTAGTTTGTTTTTGTCACTTCGGCTACCCATTAACAATAAAAAACAATAATCTATCCGGGTTATTCCTGGCATTTCTCAATTATGGTAAATATGGGGTGAATATATTCTTTGTGATATCAGGGTTTATTATACCATTAAGCATGGATAAAGCGATGTATAGCATTAAATATTATTTAAAATTTCTAGGTAAGCGTGCAATGAGACTTCATCCGCCCTATCTAGCAGCTTTAGCTTTAACGCTTATTATTGTCGCAATATCAAACAAGATCAAACATGTACCTTTCCCAGAAAGCACTGTATCCATTATTCAAAGTTGTTTTTATCTGCATATAGTTCAAAACAATCCGGTTTTTTGGACTCTGCAAATAGAAGCTGAATATTATATCTTTATGGGCGTATATTTTGTATTGCTCAAAAGCTCCCCTAAATTAACAATATGTTTAAGTATTCCCTTGTTTATGTTCTTAAGTCAAACCCACTTGGTTAGTTACGTAGGGTTATTAGATTATCTGATCTTTTTTCTAATTGGCACTATCGGTTATTTAATTTATAACAATGAAAATTTAGATCGACTTGAAATATTATGTATAACCGCTCTGGTGATTTTTTCATTTGCATTTTACGAACTTCCAGCTGCAATAGTTGCCTTGTTAACCATTCTGTTTATCTTATTTTATAAGGGAAAAGTTAATAAGGCCTTTGATTTTACAGGCGAAATCTCTTATTCATTATATCTTATTCACTATCCAATAGGAACAAAGTTGTTATATTTAGCTATTAAGCATATTGCCCCCCGCTATTACCCGCTGTTGTTTATAGCACCATTTCTTGTTTTGATCCCACTTGCTGCATTGTTTTGGAGATTCATCGAAAATCCATTTGCAAAGTTTTCCAATAGAATAAAATATGGAACAAATAAAAGAGAGCCTCAAATTTTACCTCATATTCAGTTATAAATAAAATTACGTTTAATTGCTTCTTGTTAAGGATTTGATATGGATGAAGAAAGTTACGCGTTCCATTATCCTTTTTAGTATTTGGTTCACGCTGATAAATAAAGAGTCCACAAATGTTATTAATTCACATTTTTTTTAAACAAGTAAATTTATAGTAGTGTATTTGTTTGATATAATAATTAATTATATTTGAAGTGCCTAAACGATACATATGATAGTTTTACTACAATAATATTCCCCATCGCAAGCTCTCATAAGAGCATTCTCAACAGAAAACGAATTCAAGGCTGAACCAACTGAATTCTGTTGGCATAAGCATAGCCATAGCCACAAATCAATTTTTCAAATCATATTATGAAACTTTCTTATTTAACCCTTTCAATTCTTTTATTGACAGGATATAGCGATTATGCCCAAAATATATTTCCTTCAACGGGGCCTGTTGGTGTCGGAACCACAGGTCCAATTATTCCGCTTCAAATCCATACTGGTGCGGGGAGCAATGTGATCAATGAAGGCTTGCGAATAGTAAATCAGTTTAATTCCAATGGAAATAATAATCCATCAATAGTATTTTCGAACGACGGAAGTAATGCGAATCCGCTTACAACGACCTTTCAAACCTGGGCGCTCAGTGCTATGGTAGCCGGAGGGGAAAGCTTTAGTATTATACATAAAGGAGGAACTAATGCCCTAATAACACCATTTTTTATAAATGGCGCAAATGGCAGTGTAGGCATAAATACCACCTATATACCTTCTTCTTTCCAATTCGCAGTTAACGGAGCTATGATAACAACATCAATTGTGGTTAAAGTGAGAAATGGTTGGCCTGATTATGTTTTCAAAAAGGATTATCAACTACCATCACTTCAGGAAGTTAAAGCCTACATTGATCAAAACCAGCATTTACCGGAAATTCCGTCAGAACAGCAAATAGCTAAAGATGGATTGAACCTGGGTGAAATGAATAAGTTGTTGATGAAAAAGATGGAGGAATTGACTTTGTATCTGATTGATGAACATAAAAAGAATAAAGATCAGCAAGAGCAAATTGACCAGTTAAATAAAAAGATAGAATTGCTTATCAATAAAATTAAATAGTCTTTTATTCCTATCACATCATGAAAAAACTCATCTTTTCACTATCTCTATTTTTAAGCTTTTCATCATTAGTACATGCCCAATGGGTCACTAATGGAACAAATACTATTACTTCAACTACTAATTCTGTAGGTGTTGGTACAACCAATCCTGATGAAAAATTGGTGGTGAATGGTAATATCAAAACAGTATTGGAATCTACCTATAACCCGGCCAAAAATGTGGCCACGATCAAACAGTTGGGCCTTTCCGGGGCAACCGGAGCGATGAACTGGACCCTTAGAGGGGTATATCAATATACAAATGGTGTCTTGGGTAATGCTGATGGCGGAGATCTGGATCTCATTAAATCGTTGGATGGTAATACCATTTTAGGAACGAAAACGGATGGCGCTGCACTGGGTAAAGTAGGTATTGGCACAACAGCTCCCGCTGCCCAATTACATGTACAAGTATCTAATCTTGGATTAAATATTATAGGAGGTTTTCGAAATTCAAGTGCTGGGGTAGGGAATGGAGCGGTGACAGCGGGTACTGCTGTAGGTATAGGTTTTCTTAATGAACCTAGCGGAAATTGGTGGAAAGCGGCTATTGTCCACGAAAGAACGAACGCCTTTGGTGTAGGCAGATTGCATTTTTTAGTCAATAATTCAATGGATAACTCAACCGTCACACTAACTGATGCAAAAATGACTATAGAAACTTCAGGTAATGTCGGTATTGGCATAACCAATCCACAAAATAAACTGGACGTAAATGGCAGGATCCACTCTCAATCAGTGCTCATAGACATGAACGGTTGGTCAGATTATGTTTTCAAAAAGGATTATCAATTGCCATCACTTCAAGAAGTTAAAAACTACATAGATCAAAATCAACATTTACCTGAGATTCCATCAGAACAGCAAATTACAAAAGAAGGCTTGAATCTGGGAGAGATGAATAAGCTGCTGATGAAGAAAGTGGAAGAGTTGACGCTTTACTTGATCGAAAAGGATAATAAACAAAAAGAGCAGGAGCAATTACTTTACAAACTGCAGGGACAACTTAATCAGTTGATCAAACAGGTTAAGATTAATAAAGCATTAGCCAAAAACTGATTTTTCTAAATATTCGATATCGCCTTTTCCAAATATAATTTTCAAAATGAAAAAGTTTCTCTTTCTTTTGCCGGTACTGTCCTTGTTCCTGTTTTGCCCAACATTGTTTGCCCAATATCAGGTAGGTGTTAATCCTTTGACGGGTACAGCAAATGTAGCAATTCCGGTTTATCAAATTAATAAAGGGAGTGTTTCCGTTCCCGTTACCCTTGTCTATGGTGGCCGGGGGATCAAGCCCAAAGATGTGGAAAGTTCTGCGGGTATCGGCTGGTACCTTTCAGCAGGGGGGCAAGTTAGCCGAGAATTAAGAGGACTGCCGGATGATTGTCAAAAGGATAATTCAGGAAATGCTCGTTTAGGTTGGCTATATAATAATAATGGTAACGGTATCAGCAATTTTTCTATTGCCAATGATAATACAACGAATACCTGTACGGATGAAACGGCAGACATCAATTATATAAATACCAATTTTACCGGGTATTCCGACACTGAGCCGGACATATTTAATGTTAGTGCCCCCGGGTTATCCTGTCAATTGGTGTTAGATAAGTCACACGTATTCAAAGCATTATCTTATCAGGATTTAAAAATCGAATATTCGATCGATGTATTTGGTATTTCTTCCTTCACAATTACAAATAACAAAGGAACCAAGTATATATTTACATTAAGAGAACAGGTTACTCAAATAGCCTTACCTACAACAAGTACCACAGTAACTTATTTCGGGAATGCCTATAAGCAGTACCAGTATGGTATAAATTTTTTCAATAACTGGTACTTAACTAGCATAACAGATGCTAACGGTAATACCGTTTCTTTAAATTACACCGTTGGCCCAGACAGAACGAGCAATAACCCTGTGGAGTTATTTATTGGTGGTTCTACTACAAAATCAACTCAGTATACCATACAGCAAACGGCTCAACAGAAAATTCTTTCCAGTATTAGTAACGGGACGGACCAATTGACTTTTAACTGGCAATCGAATGATTATGGTGCAGGGGGGACAAATTTGTCATACATAAGTTCCGTTTCGGGCATGGGAAGAAGTTTTCAATTTACATATAGTCTTGTCGCTTTCCCCCGGACAGGTAGTGGCAATTACTACCGGGTATTTCTTCGGGGGGTTAATGACAGTGGATGTAGTTCCCCTATCAATTACAATTTTACTTATAATGGAGAAACAGGCGTGAAGACGGCCACTGGCACAACCTATACAACAACACTCTCGGATTCTTCTTCAACCTTTACAGATTACTGGGGCTACCAAAATACCAATAGTTTTACTTCACCTGTCCCGATAATATATGTCAATCCGTCAACCCCAGCTTATCCAAGATACACTAATTATATCAATCCCGCTTCTGTAGGATCAACTTATGCATATCTCCTAGGGAGAAATGGCAAGTTCGTAGATGCCAGTTCTATAATTTATGGTTCTCTAAGTACCATGACAAATGCCAGTGGCGGTGTTACAACTTTTACCTATGAACCCAATGATTATTTGGATATCCCAACAAATTCTGTAGTCTCGGGTAATGGTATACGGGTGAAAGCCATCAGCGATAATGATGGTACAGGCAACAATATAGTTCGCAATTATTCCTACTTAGATCCCGCGACCAATAAATCGAGTGGTAAGCCAATAACTCTACCTATTTATGCTTTTACTATTCCATATACAGGGTCGGCAACCGATGGGGTTTATTGGGATAATGCAACCGTAATATCGGCGAATGATCTTTCCAGTGATGACCATACCATCCTGTATAAATATTGCAAAGAAAATAAAACGGGGGCTGGTTCAACGCTTTACCAATATTATGTCCCGGCTACGCAATGGGACAACAGCGCGACACCGGCATGCGCGTCTTGTAGTACAGCGGAGTGGTATCCTACCCAAACTAATGTGGCCAGACCAACCTGCGTATCTTATGGTCCGATAAGAAATGATATTTATACCTATCCTGTTGCCCCTGCCGCAAATTATAGTATGGAAAGAGGGTTGATACAGCAAGTAACCAACTATAATGATGCCGGGACAAAAGTAAGTGAAACCGCCTATACCTATCAGCGTACAAGCCCCCCTCTGATCATCCAGGCACTTAAATTTGACGATAATAATGGGGTTAAAGCCTATGCTAAGTATAATTTATATGCTTCTACCAGTGAGCTCACTAGTCAGGTAACCAAAAAGGTTTATGATTCACCTACATTGACCCAAGCACTAAGCAGTACTACCACTTATACTTATGGTAATACCTATCACCGGCTGACAAAACAACAAACAACCAATAGTGATAACAGTATTGTTAGTGTGAATACCTCGTACAGTAAAGATTATGCCATTGCTGCTCCGGGGACTGATTCTACAACAAATGCCATTTATCATCTTCAAAAACAGAATATTGATGTGCCTATAGAAAGTTATACACAGGTTACCAGGAGTGGTGTAACGAAAACGGTCGGTGCTCAACTTACCAAATTCAAAACATTTACCGGAAATCCCTATTTCTACCTGCCTGTTCAGTCATTGAAATTCGTTTCAACCGATGGCGACACCTTCACGCCATTTGCCATAACCGGTGGGGTGGCTATTGCTGATCCAAAATATATTCCAACGGCGAATTATACGGCTTACGACAATACCGGCCTTTTGCAGACAGGAGATGATAATTATAAACACGTGCAAACAGGCATTACCGATCATTTTTCGAACCAGAGTGTAGCTTTATTTAAAAATACGGCGGTGAGCGAGACTGGCTTTGAAGACTTTGACAGCAGCCTGCCACCGGGCACCAATTATACTTTACCGATATCCACCGGAATAGTCAATACGAACAGCCATAATGGCAATGCCTATACTTTCAGTACAGGACAAAACATTTCGAAGGTTATGTCTAAAAAGGCAGGCGAAAATTATTATACCCTATCAGCCTGGATCAGTTCAGCATCGGCAGGTACGATCAATTTAACCCTGACCAATAGCAGCAATGGTTCGTTTACATATAATGAACCCTTCACCAATACCGGTAATGTGTCCAAATATTTTGAATGGAAAGTGCCGGTGAGTAATATGTCCGCCGGTTTTACGATGAGTTTCAGCACCAGCCAGGCTATTTATATAGATGATATCCTGTTCTATCCGCAAAGTGCGGAGGCGGTGACTTATGCATATGACCCGGTGGCCCATTTTAAGATCAGCGAAACCAATACGAACGGCGTATCAGCCTACTATACCAATGATAAGTTTGGCAGGATAGTGATCAGTTATGACCAGGACAAAAATATCAGGGAACGGAAAAGTTATTTAAATTCCGACGATATAGCCGCCGGCTTATTGAGTCCAGATATACGATTTCCGCCGAACTCTCCTTATGTGACGGGATCAAGCGATGTTAATACGCCGATCAGCATGGATGCGAATCATAATCCATGTATCACGGATGCTACTTACACCTGGAATTTTGGGGACGGCACCACCGCCAGCGTATTAAACGGCTATCATCAGACGCATACCTATACCACTACGGGGAATTTTACGGTAACTTGTACGGTTTCCAGTCCCAGTTATAATACCCCGCTGAGTTCCAGCAGTACTGTTATCATCAAATACCCTGACCTGAAGCCGCTCATGTGCCAGTCAGGGGTAACCATGTGGGATAATTGTTATCATCACTCACTTAACCAAGTAAGCTGTTTCTCTAATCCTAACGATGCAACCAATAGTTATTACACCATAACATCGGTAGGTGGAAGTGGTTATGGAACTTTACATTATCAGTGGCAGTTAAGTTATGATGATGGTCAAACATGGACGAATGATGGTACCGACACTAGCCAGTTTAGCGTTCCCTGTTTTGGTAAAAATCAGAAATATAATATTAGGTGCGTAGTCACTTCGTCAGTTGGACAAACAGGCACATCCAGTATTGCTTTTTTTAATGTCCAGGATTGTCAATAATTACTAAAATCAGACCTATTCTCATATGAAATCTATGTATAGAAAACTAAATACCTGGTTTTTAAGCATCACGATTTGCTTTACCGCCGGACAGGTTACAGCGCAAAGCAAAAACTTTGTGCAGGACGAGGTGGTGAAAATTCCTGGGGTTGTTAGTGTTACCCAATTACCTGGACTTACCGTTACACAGAAACAAACCACTAAGATTTATTTTGATGGCCTGGGCAGAGTGACACAAACCGTGGCCGTGCAAGCTAGCCCCTCACAGAAAGATATTATTCGACCGGTGGTTTATAATAGTTTAGGACAGCTAACAAAAGGTTTATTACCCTATGTTGGCGCCGATGGCGGTGGTTCTTACCGGCCTAATGCCGTAACTACCGAGCAAGCCAGTTTTTATAATAATGGTGTTGGTGATAAAGTAGCGGATGATAGCTTACCCTTCAACCAGCAGGTATTTGAAAAAAGCCCCTTACAGCGAATCTTAAGATCGGGATTGGTTGGAGCTGGTTTCCAACCGACAGGGGCAACAGGCACACAACACTATAAAACCGCGGTTTATCGTTCCAATACGAGTGCTGCCGATGGTAATATTATTATCTGGGGAGCCGACGCAACCAATAAGGGGAATTATGCTGATAATACACTGTCAGTTACAGACGGTAAAGATGAAGATGGCGTAGAGACCCTGAGTTTTATCGACCTAAATGGTAAGGCTATACTGAAAAGGCAAAAGAACGGGGCTACAAATTTAGACACCTATTACATCTATAATAACGCAGGTATGATCAGTTATGTTATCCCACCGCTGGCATTAAACACTATGGTGGCTGGCAACAATTATGATCCTAACCAGGCTGTCGTCAATAAATTGGTTTTCAAATATGTATATGATGACCGGGAGAGAGTGGTGGAAAAAACGATGCCGAATGCGGGTGTGATCTATATGATTTATGATCCACTTAACCGTCCGGTGCTTATACAGGATGCTAAATTGAGAATGGTTAATCAATGGAATTATATCAAGTACGATAATAAAGATCATGCAATTGGCCAGGGAATTTATACAGATGCTACTAATACGACTCGCATGGCGATGCAAACCTATGTTACTTCGGGGACGATCGCGGCTAACTACAGTGCCACCTGGTACGAAAGCCGCTCAACAGCGGCAGCCACTGGTTACTATAGCAATGCGGTATTCCCGACAAGCAATATAACGCCCTTAGCCTATAGCTATTATGATGATTATGATATAGACGGGAACGGCTCTGCCAATTATACTTATTCGGTGCAATCCCTGACCAATGAATCTTCGCCTACAGCGGCAGCCATCAAAGGCGTACCAACCATGGTCAGTACGCGTTCAGTTGGCAGCGGGTTAAGTAGTATTTGGCTGCTCAAAGTGATGTTTTATGATAAGAGCGGGCATGTGATACAAACACAAAGTAATAACCAGCTCAATTATACCGCCGGGGTGATCACCGATTATTCAACCTCGGCACCCGATTTTATAGGTACGCCTAAACAAACCAAGATTGTTAAAGTGACCGGAACGACAGCAGCCCCCATTACGACCAGTGTGATGACGACAATGAGCTATGATCATATGTATCGCGTTATCGCGATCGATCAGAGTTATAATGGGGGAGCCGCTGTCCATGTGGCGGCCTATACTTACAACGAGTTGGGGCAACTGGTGCAAAAGAACCTGCAACCAGGTACTGCGGCGGCGGCGCAGGATATTACGCTGAACGGCAATAACAGCGTAGCCAGCGGCGCGACGTTGAACGTTACCGCAGGAAATAGCATCACTCTTAGCCCGGGCTTTTCTGCAGCCAGTGGCTCCACATTTACAGCCAATATCAGCTCTGGTGCATTGCAATCCATAGATTATCGGTACAATATCAGGGGGCAACTCATCAGTATCAACAACAGCAAGCTAGCCAACGACAGCGGAACAACCAATACTAATGATGACAGCACTGATTTGTTTGGCATGCAGCTGCTTTATGATCAAACCGATAGTAATTTAGGTAATACACCCTGGTTTAGCGGTAAATTATCTGCGGTCAAATGGATGAGTAAAGACGCGAACGGAACCGCCGGCAATGAGCGAAGTTATAAATACAGTTATGATGCGTTGAGTCGTTATACAGGCAGCTCTTATGCAGAAAGGACAGCCAGCTCAACAGGAGCATTTAATGTGAACGTGAACGGTTTTAATGAGAATGCGATCAGCTATGACGTAGGCGGTAATCTACTGACCCTGAAACGAAACTCGATTCCGACTGGCGGTGGAGCGGCGACAGAGTTTGATAACCTGACCTACGCCTATGATGCTGCAAACCCAAATCAACTTAAATCAGTTACAGATGATACGGGAAGTAACTATACCGCGTATGGTTTCCGGAATTTGAGTGGTACTACAACAGGTAGCTATGCCTATGATGTAAATGGTAACCTGACTGCTGATCCTTACAAAGCGCTGACGCTGGATTATAATATCCTGAACCGTACGGACAAGATTACCATCACTTCGGCAACAGGCCGGTATATTACGTATACGTATAATAGTGCTGGAAAAATGATCCGAAAACAGCAGTTTGATAACAATGCCTTACAAGTCACAACAGATTATATAGACGGTTTTGTATATTTAAATAGTACATTAAGCTACTTCGGTATGCCTGAAGGACGGGTAAGAAATACGGGAGGGGCTTTAAAACCAGAATATATCATTAGCGATCAGCAGGGTAATGCCCGTATCAGTTTGGAGGAAAGCAATACAGCACCAGGTACGGCAATCGTACGTCAGGAAAACAGCTATTACGGGTTCGGCCTGGTGATGCCTGGCAGTCTGGTAGCTACTCCGACAACGGACAATAAACAGTTATATAATGGGGGTAGTGAATGGCAAAAAGACTTTGGTAACCTGCCAGATTATTACCAAACTTTTTATCGCAATTATGATGCAGCATTAGGCAGATTTATTGGTATTGATCCGGAATCAGAAAGTTCGGTGGGCATAACCACCTATAATTATGCAGGGAATAACCCAATCATGTTTAATGATCCACTAGGTGATGAACCAGCACCTATAGCGCCCACTTGGTCCTCATTAGATTATCTTAATAGCGCTTACGCGGGAGCTATACAGGAGTCAGCTAACCTTTATAATCAGATGATTGCCAATGAAGGAGGATTTTACGCAAGTTTTAATAGTGGCGGATGGGATGCAACAACGGCTCTCGGTCATTTAATGAATGATAGGATTGCGCGAAATGGTGGTTATGCTGATCGCAATGGGATCATTTATTTTCACGGCAATGGTATCGCAATTAGAGCGGGACTTGCTTACAACTCCATGTGGGGAATAACCTCTTTACAAATACCGGGTTTGGCAGGTAGCCTTGCAGAGGCATACGATAATTACAACTCCAATCCTGATAGAAAGGGGCCTGGCTTATATCTTACGCCAGAAGCTGAACCAAATAGGCCTAAAGATTTTTTTAACTTTTATGGTTTAGATGCTAATAGTAACAGTTTAGTTTATAACGGAGTTAGTGGCTATGGAATGTCTCGAGAGTTTACGGTAAGTCCATCGGATGATGATGAGAATTCAAAGGCAAATACAGTATCTAAATGGACGGGTATTTTGGATAACGCTACGACTGCGACAAGCATCATAAAGTTTTTTGGAGAAGAGTCTGGTAAAATAAAATGGACCGGGAAAGCAGTTTTTGGTGCTTTCGCAGATGTGACTGGGTTGGCATCTATAGGTAATAGTGTTTATAGTGCTGGTAAAGCATGGAAAAAAGGAGATAAGGTAGGGGCGGTTTGGAATACCGTAAAAGCCGCTGGAACCATAGGTTTTATGGTTTTTGGAGGTGAGGAGGCAACACTCACGGTAAAAGGTCTTGAAGTAATCTGGAACTTGGGTGCAACCTGGCTCGATTATAAAACGGGAAATTAAATTTAAAACTTTGTGCAAGTGAAAGGCACAAAGAAAGTATATTGGCTAAATATTATTACGAATAAAATACAAATTTATCATGAGGGTTGTTGACTTTTTTGTGTATTACATTTCAACATTATACACAAATAAAAAGCGTGGAAATTTATTGTGGGAGAGTCCAATTAGGAGAACCGCATTTGTTGTCGGGGTATTATTTACCATGCTATTATTCTCGATTTCGCAAATCTTGTGTTCGTTGATAGGTAATATAAACCTAATAGATATACTTTATTCCAAAATTGCATTAATTATTTTGGGACTGGTGTTAATTCAAATTTTGGTATACATCTACATTAAAAAAGGAAGATTCGAGTATATTACCTCAGAGCGGTTTAAAGGATTTAAGATGAGTGATCGTGCTGGCGGGATAATATGTGGGCTTATAGTTGTGCTTTCAGTTTTTTTAGCGATTTTAATATCGATAATTATTGATTAGGAGAATCCAAAATATTCAGCCTCAGCTTGTCTGTGACCAGTGTGTAAAATGATTTTAGTATTTGCAATGCGTGACTATTAAGTAAAAAGCCCAGCTTAACGTTGGGCTTTTGCTTTTTATAAGCTAACTTTGTTATAGCATGTTGAATGTGGCCTCCGGTAAAGTGTGATATGTATTTTAATTAGTACTCTTGAATTATGAATTTTTGAACTTTCGATAAAAATTCCCCATACTGTTCCCCTGAAAATGAAAAGACGAGAAAACCTTGCGCTATTTTGAATTGCTACTTTTGTTCTATTCCAGATAGGACTTATATATCAATGGAATGTTTGATTATTATTCATTATACTTTACATAACAAGCTCATTGACCATCTGTTACAAGTTCTTTATGCTATAAATACCATCAAACAAGGTCTAAGAAAATGAGACCCATTCGGTTATCATTTTCATAAGAATACTTAACAACTACGTTATAATCAACTACTTAAGTGACTGGGTAATCATCCCGACGAAACCAAAGTCAAATGGAATAAAAACCCGCATATCAACCAGTCTCGCGCTCGTCTGTGACGAGTGCGTAATGTTGTTTCAGTATTTGCAATGGGAGAATATTATTGCGGAATAAGCCAAGCCACAGCGCTTGATTTTACTTTTTGTCAGCTAAGGTTGTTTTAACATGTTGGCAAAGACGATCAAGAAGTATAACAATCGGATCGTTAAATATGATCGTATGGAAAATTATCCACCTATTATTGCGTTGCAATTGAAAACAGGGGGCAATATTAATTTCTATTCATTATATTTGAAAAACGAGTTCATTGACTATCATTTATATGGATAAATAGGCTACAAAATCCACCAAACAAAAGCACATTATGTGTGCCCCATTCGGTGCCCGTTGTTGTTTGTTTTCGATATAACGAATTGAATATCATAGATATAAATGGCCGGATCATCATCCTGCCATCTCGCCTTACCTGTACAATTTTTCGAACCCCTTTGTCAGTGATTTGAAAATAGACTCAGAGCTATTCTATTGATTTATAAATTACGATAAAATAAATTTTGTATCCGCGTTTTTTGAATTAGGGTGATCTTATTACAATGTTCAATCTTGTTCAGAAATTTGTGAAAAACCTATTATCGCCAATCTGATAAGTAAATCTGCTAAACGGTTAAATCGTCCCCGATGTCATTGGAGTGCTGATACGGCGGATTCTGGATTAAAACTTACAGGGTGAAGAATAATAACCTTATATTCATTCCGCTGCTCAACACTGCGCCCCTGTTCGTCGAGCATTCACACGGCTGTCTGAGCCTTTTGGATCAGCATGGTTGGCGGTTGGAAAAAAAATTATTTTTATATATTTTAAGTATAACTATATTTATTAAATTAGGGCCTTATTGAAGTGTCGTGAAAATTCCTAAACTGAACCCACATAGACGTTTAAAAGCTTATACATTGACCGAAGTGCTTGTCGTGTTGGTTATTATCGGCATTCTATTATTATTGATCCTACCGAATTTGTTACCGCTGGTTACGAAGGCCAAAACCACGGAAGCCAAAATGCAGTTGGAGCATGTCCAGACATTAGAGAAAAATTACTTTTACGAGCATTCTAAATATTCTAAAGACCTGACCGAACTGGGCTTTATCCAGGAGAAATTAACTACCGAAGGTAAGGATGCGCATGCCAATTACAGGATCGAGATCACTAATGTGAGCAACACCAGCTTTACTGCCCGCGCTACTTCAGTGGTGGACTTTAATGGTAACGGTACGTTCAACGTATGGGAGATGGATCAGGATAAGACCCTGAAAGAGGTAACGCCGGATTAATGCTACTCGTTATTTACATCATCATTATATTTCTGCTCGGCCTTGTTTTTATACAGGATATGATGTACCGGGCGGTTACCTGGTACCTGTTCCCGATACTTATGATAGGGCTATTATCCACGAGGTTGTTATCCGGCGAGCCTTTCGCGGTAATCAGTCAATCGGCACTCGTTAATATAGCTGTTGTACTCCTGATCTTACTGGTACTTACGGTTTATCTGTGGTTACGAAATGGCCGGGTACTGAACCCGACTAAAGATTATTTGGGTATAGGTGATATTTTGTTTTTCGGGGTGGTGGCCTGCTATTTGTCTGTGCTTAATTTTATCATTTTTTTTAACGTTAGTTTACTCTGCGCCATCTTACTGTATTTGTTATTCAGAAGGGTAACCAAAAGCAAGTATATTCCGCTGGCTGGTTTTCAGGCTTTGGTGTTTATCGTATTTTTAGTGGGAGACCGCTGTTATTTTCATTTCCACATCACGGATGATGCCTGGTTATTACGTTTATATAATCTATGAGCCTCAATCAAGATATTCATTTACCGGCAGGTAACATCCATTTATTAGCCCAGGAACAAGCCTGGTATTACCGGGTGTTGCCCAAGAACAGCGCACCGGGATATATCGAATTATATTGTGAGGAAGGCGCTGATGCAGAAGTATTGGTATCCGAGTTGGAAATTTTACTGGGGTTGGAAGTACAACTGGAACCCATTCCGCCGGAGGATATTGCCAGGCTGCTTTCCAAATATTATATCAAAGATACTGCATCCTCCGGGGCTTCGCAGGTCCCGGTGAACCAGAACGCCGAGGATTTTTTGTTTAACCTGATCGGGGAGGCCAAGAATCTAAAAAGCAGTGATATTCATATCGAGCGTTATGAGAATAAATGCCGGGTCAGGATCCGGATCGATGGTCTGATGGTCGAACGCTACCTGCTGAAAAATGAGGAATACCCGGCCCTGATCAATAAGATCAAGATCTATGCGAACCTGGATATTGCCGAAAAGCGGCTCCCGCAGGATGGGCGCATTAACTTTAAGCATCAACATCTCCAGTTTGATATCCGGGTATCTGTATTGCCGACTCTGCACGGGGAAAAGGTGGTATTAAGGTTATTGAATAATGATGCCACGGCGATCGATCTGAATACCCTGGGTTTTTCACCTTTTGATCTCGAAAATTATCTGCAAGGAGTTAAAAGACCGAATGGTATCTTGCTGATCAGCGGACCTACGGGGTCGGGAAAAACCACCACGCTGTATGCCACGTTGAAGTTGCTTAATCAGGAGACCCGGAATATACTCACCATCGAGGACCCCGTTGAATATACACTGGAAGGGATCAACCAGGTGCAGTTGAAGGAATCCATAGGATTGACTTTTGGTGCCGCGCTTCGTACTTTTTTAAGACAGGATCCGGATGTGATCATGGTGGGGGAGATTCGGGACACGGAAACGGCCAATATGGCGATCCGGGCCGCGTTAACAGGACACCTGGTTTTGTCTACCATCCATACGAATTCTGCCTGGGGAACGGTTTCACGGCTCATCGATATGGGAATGCCGCCGTTTCTGGTCGCCAATACCTTGAACACGACGGTCGCACAAAGACTGATCCGTTTACTATGTCCGCATTGTAAGGTGAAAAAGCATTTTCAAACCTCACTTTATCCCAGGCAGTTCAAGCCATACCTGGATGTACAAAACCATTATGTTGCGCAGGGCTGCGAACAATGTTATTACACCGGCTATAAAGGCCGAAAGGCGGTATACGAAGTGATACCGGTGGATCAGGAACTGGCGCAGGAGATCAAAGGCGGAAACATGAACGTGCAGCACTTATTAAAAGAGAGAGGAGTAAAGACCCTGGCAGAAAATGCCTTCGAGCTGTTCAGTGATGGTCAAACGTCTATTGAAGAAATTTATCCGTTGTTATTTAATTATTGAGGGAGGGCTATGTATAAAAAAATTACTTGTATACTGTTTGTTTTAATGATCGGGCTGGGGGGGCTTAAACTTCGGGCGCAGCAAGTCGATCGTATCCAGGTGATCCAGCAGAAGCTGGAAAACCTGGCGGGCATTGTGCCAGGACTGAACCAGAAAGTACAGCTGCTGGTGACCGGGGTTTCCATACGTGAATACCTTAACGCCCTGGCCCGCTCCAACAATTTGAGTATCAGCTCAGATCCTGGTCTGAATTTTTCGATCTATGATACGTTTAACGGGGTCACGGCAGCCAATATCCTGGTACTGCTTTCCCAGAAATATAACCTGGACCTTTCGGTGGTCGGATCCATTATTTACATTACTTTGTACCGGGACCCGAACCAGTTCCTGAAGCCTCCGCCTAAAGAGATCAATGCGAAGTACAACCCGCAGGGAAACACGCTTTCGCTGGAACTGGAAAGCGACAGTCTCCCGGCCGTGGCCAAAAAGATCACGCTTGTCTCCGGTAAAAATGTTATGGTACCGGGTTCGTTGCAGGGAAAGCGTGTGACATCCTATATCAGTAACGCGCCGTTTGAAACCGCACTGGAAAAACTGGCTTATGGCAATGACATCAAAATGGTGAAGACGGGGGATGGGTTTTATCTTTTCCAGCCCCTGGGAGAGAACGAGGAACTGTACGTGAACGGGGATCGGAACACCAGTGTAAGGAAAACCTTCCGACCGGCGTCTCCATCCCAGAGCGGTGGAGCGACTGGTTTATTTGTTCGTATGCTAAACGGGCAGAAACTCATCTCCGCGGATGCGGTCAATGCGCCGATCCAGGACCTGCTGAAACAGGCCTCGCAGGAGACTGGCAAAAGCTATTCGATCTATTCGGATATCAAAGGGCAGATCACCTTGCATGTCAATGATGTCAGTTATGATGCCTTTTTAAGTTTATTGTTTAAAAGCACGGATTATACTTTTCATGCGGAGAATGGTATTTACCTCATTGGAGACCGGAAACTGGAGGGGTTACGTACTTTCAGGGCTATACATTTGCAGAACCGATCGATCGATACGGTGGTGACCATGATTCCTAACGAATGGAAAAGAGGGGTGGAGATCAAAGAATTCCGGGATCAGAATACCATTATGCTATCGGGGTCTGGTGCGCAGATGGATGAAATGGAAGCTTTTATCCGGCAACTGGATGTGCTGGTGCCTGTCGTACTGATCGAAGTAACCATGATCGATGTGCACAAGAATCGTACGGTTTCTACCGGGATATCCGCTGGGGTTTCTGATAGCGTCAAGACGGGGGGGACCTTGCTTGGCGGTTTGAATTATACATTCGGCGCGAAGTCGATCAATGATTTTCTGGGTAAACTCGGCGGGTCCAACCTGGGCCATGTAACTCCTAACTTTTACCTGACCCTGAGTGCGTTGGAGGCAAAAAATGATATAGATGTGCGCCAGGTACCCAAGATGGCGACGTTGAACGGACATTCGGCGAAGCTGAGTATCGGCAGTAAGCGTTATTATAAAAATACTACGCAAAATGTAATCCCTTCCGTTTCTAATGCACAGTCTATATTCACTAATGTTTACCAGGAGGTAAACGCTGATCTATCGATCAATATTAGACCGATCGTTTCGGGTAATGATCAGGTTACACTTAGCATCGGGGTCAATATTTCTGATTTTTTGGCCACGCCAACTGATGGCTCTCCCCCTCCGCAATCCATCAGTAAGTTTGAGACCAGTTTGCGGGTGCACAGTGAGGATACCATTGTGCTTGGAGGATTGGAACGGACAGAGAACGATGAAAGTGCTTCTGGAATACCGCTGCTTTCGCGAATCCCGGTGCTCAAATGGTTGTTCAGCAGTCGTACAAAGGCCAATCAAAAGGTAGTAACCGTATTGTTTATTAAATCTACCATTATCCGTTAAGATATGCGCGCACTGGAACCCTATTATTCGATCAGCCAGTCCATCGGCATCTCGATGATGATCCGGAAGGACGGGAGTATCCGATTGGATGGCTGCCAGGTGATGGTAAAGGATAGACAATTGCACCTGGAGAAGAAGATCACGGATATTGGCGGCGTGGAAGCATTGAGTAAACAGTTTAAGGGGAATATTCCTTTGGCGCTAAATCTTTCGGGCAGAGGGGTATTGTATAAACAACTTCCCGGTACCGGGGAGATCAATTCCGCCAGTTTTTCCGCGGTTTTACCGAATGCCAGCCCGGAAGATTTCTATATACAGCATTTTGTTTCCGGTGACCGGTCTTTTATCGCCGTCATTAGGAAGGTAGATGCCAACAAGTGGCTTGATGCGCTGGCTAAACAAGGCTTCCGGGTTTACATGCTTAGCCTGGGCCCTTTTCCCGTTCAGCATATCCTGTCCCAACTCAATATTTATGGCGAGGAGGTTATTTTCAACGGTAACCGGATCGAACGGGATGAAGAACTCCACTGGAAGACTTTCCGGCAGGAAGAATTTGCGAAGGCCCCCTTTCCATTAAAGATAGATAACGAAGCGATTGAACAGGAACTGGTCATGCCATATGCCGCGGCTTTCCAGTTAGTTTTATCCGCCAGGCTGGATATTATACAGGCGAGGGTGCCGGGGGTTCAGGTAAGGCTGGAGAAATTTTTAAGTGATAAAAAGTTCAAAGCGCATGGGTTTTTGATCCTGCTTGCCTGCTTTTTGTTGCTGCTTATTAATATAATTATTTTCTCATCGATGAACAGTGATAATCATCGATTGAGCGTGCAGGTCAGCAGTTCCGCACAGAATACGAGTGATGTGCAAGGCGTTAAAGATGATATTGGGCAAAAGGAAGCCTTGCTGCGAAACCTGGGTTGGGAGGGAGGTGTCCGCAAAAGTATCCTGATCGACCAGATCGCGTCTTTGTTGCCACCCGGGATCAGCTGGAAAGAGATAGCGGTAGACCAGATCGATCGCCTGGAAAGCCGGGCGCAGCGGTCTTTGCAGTTTTCCAGACAAAAAATAGAAGTGAAGGGTATCTCCCCCCAGATCATCCCAGTCAATGAATGGATCGCCCGGATCAAAACCCTGCATTGGGTGAAGGGGATCCAGTTGGAGAGCTATACCTATAATAACGAGTTGAATACCGGACAATTTATCTTAACAGTTATTTATTGATATGTTGAAGTGGTGGCCTTTTAAAAAAGAGTATCTGCTGATCGCGGGGGCGGTTATTTTACTGCTGATCTGTTATCAGCTGGCTTTTAAAAATACAATTACGGCCTGGCAGTTCAACCGGCAGCTAAAGACACAGCTGCAGCAAACGGGCGACATCAGCTATCAGCCAGGATATCTGGACAGAAAAAGTAAGAACCTGGAGCATATTTTAGTGCTTTACCGATCAGATACGGCTCTTTTCAGAAGCAATACGATCAGCACCATCGCGGTGCTGGCCGAAAAATACCGGGTAAAACTCGCCGAAGTACCGGCGCAGGACGAAGTTTATCATACGGAACGGGCGATTATTCAGAAACTGAATTTCGAGGGGGATTTTTTTGCGCTGAACAGTTTTTTAAATCAGTTGGAATCGTCCGAAAGCGTGGGCGTCGTCAGGGCGGTCGAGTTTAAACTGCAGCGAAAGGATGCTGAGCCTGTGTCCAAAAAACTGATGATGGGGGTTTATATGGAGATCAGTAGATAAAATGGCTTCTTTACACCGATGGATCATAGCTATAACCAAGCCTGGCTATCGGGCCGCTTGATGAGCGGATATTCTGATCGACGGGATCATCACCTGTTTCGATCTTAGTGAAAACTATTGCTCATCTCAAACATCGGTAGGTACATGGCGATCAGGATCGTACCTACAATGAGTCCTAGGAAAATGACGATAAACGGTTCCATCATACTGCTCAAGGTGGCCGTTTTGTATTCCACTTCATCGATATATTGCTCGGATATCCGGGCAAAAAAATAATCCAGTTTGTTGCTTTCTTCTCCAATTTTTAACAGCATGATCATTTTTGCAGGGTATATGCTGAACTGCTGGAGGCTTTGATGCAGAGGATGACCCTGCAGGATATCATCTTCTACCTTTTGAAGGGAGGATTCTATTGGATAATAACCGATCATTTGACGACTGAGGGAGATGGCCCGCAGCAGCGGGATATGCGCGCTGATCAGTAGGCGCATGGAGTTGCAGAAGCGGGCCAGGTAGATCTTTTGCACGATGTTGCCGGCCAGGGGGATCTTTAATAACAGCCCGGAGACTGTTTTGCGGAAACGCTCTGTCTTGCGCAGGTACCGGAGAACCCCGGCTACTGCCGCACATAACAGGAAGGCGGGCAGGAAATTACCCTCCATTGTTTTGGAAATGCTGATGATCATGGAGGTGATCCAGGGTAACTGACCGCCAAAGCGGGTGAATATATCGCCGAACATAGGTACGACAAACTCGAGCATAAAGAATACAGCTCCCATCGAAGTACAAAGCACAATGCAGGGATAACTGAGCGATGAAACGATCTTCCGGCGCTGTTTAACCTTGTTTTGATAGAATTTGGCAAGGTCCTGTAATACCTCGGTCAGTTTACCGGTTTCTTCGCCGATCTCGAGGCTGAATATTTCATAAACGGAGAACTTACCACTTTTTTCCAGTGCCTGGGAGAAACTGGTACCTTGTAATACCCTTTCCTGGATATCCTGGAATAATTGTTTATCCTTCTCTTTTTCCTGACTGGCTGTGATCAGCTCAAAACTGCTTTTCAAATTGATGCCGGCCTGAAGCAGGGAACTCAGTTCCAGATAGAGGAACTCTTTTTTTTTGTCACTGAGTTCTTTACTGCCAAAATTGATGTCCTTATTCAAAAAAGCCAGTAAGCCACCCTGATTGCCCTTTTGGGTTGGTGGTGTCGTTTTCTTTTTTTCGTACCGGCTAAGGTCAATGGTTGGCATCGGGGTTTTCTTGAAAAAGGTTGACGGAACTGTATGGTTTATGGTAATGATACGGAATTTTTTGATTTTGAAGGATGATTTTCCATTCCATCTCATCCAGGAGACCGGGCCGGTCCGTTGCCTGGGGATCATCTTGCAGCGGCTGATGATCAAAACTCGTGCTCATGGTTTCTGTTTGGATTTTAAAGGTATCCGTGATACCCTGCGTCCGGGTCACCCGATCTGGCGCAAATTCATAACGGATATCAGTACTGTCTATCCGGAACAGGATCTTTTGATTATCCCTGGAAATGAGTGATGCCTTGTAAAAATCATTTTTTAAAAGCTTGTCCAGTTGAACGGCTTCGGTCATCTCCTTGTTTTTATTCGTAAAGCCGAGGTAAGACTTGCTGATGATCGTATAGGCCGTATACGTGATACTGATCACGATGGCGGCCAGCAGCATGGTTATGGTAATTTCCATGATCGTGAATGCTTTGAGCTTAGTTGGAGACATGATCCATAACGATTATTTGTTGCACCTGTGCCACTTGTTCCTGGTTATCATCAAAGGCTGTGAGTATGATCTGTGTAAGCCTGGGTTCTTTTTCTACCGGTTTAAGCTGCTGCTCGATGCGGAAGCCATCGATGAGGTTCGGTTTACCCTTATCGTCGGTAAATGGTGTGTCCTGCAACAGGATTTCCTGTAGTATGGCCTGTGCCCGTAGTTTCTTGACGGAAAGAGAGCGTTTGGTTACGTTGGTATTGATCATCATGGCTGTGCCAAATACCAGGATAATGATGACCATGGAAATCACCACTTCCAGGATCGTTGATCCGGCGAGTTTACCGTGTATTTTTACCTTACTTCCAGCCATTGCAATATTTTTTTTTGTTCAGCACTGACCGGGCTGAGGTCACTGATCAGGTAATACCGTGAAAGTGCCCTGGCATCAATGGTGGTATTGATCAGGTAATTTTCGTAAGCGGTAATTTCGTTTTGATACAGAAAACGGGAGGTCATGACATTTCCCGCGATGCTGGTCCCGGCTTTGATGGACAGTGTTCCCTGGGAATAAATTTGTCCGGCAACGGTGGTGTTTTTGCCCAGGGCAATGAGCGGACGTAAAGGGTTTTTAGCTTTTTCGTAGGTGAAGATAAGACCGGTGAAACGGGTATTTTCCCCGAGACTTATTTTTTCAGGAAAGCCGATGATGGCAGTAGTGTCCCATAAAACGCCTAAACAGGATGGATAAGTGAACCGACAATCACGTTCGATGCCAATGGAATCTTTGGCATAAAACTGGCCGTTACCATGGAAACCCGCTTTTATAAGTATCGCTTTGGCAAATATGATCACATGGTGCATGATGGCGCTGCTGTCGATGATCAGTGTCGTATCGGAACGGATGATCAGGTTCCCGCTTAAACTGATGTTTTGAAGAGTGGTCACCTGTTTTCCTAAACCGATCGTTGTCGTGGGCAGCCTGAAGGAACGGTCGATGGATTTGTTCTTTAACAGCATGCTGTTGTGTTCCGCTGGCTGGCGGAGGAACTGCCGGATGATCTGGAGCCGTTTGGGGGTAAGCGGTGGTAGCTTTTTTTCACTGTTGTGTTGCTTGCCCTGGACCAGTTGCTGATCCCCTGTATAGGATTGGTTATCTACATAGGCGGTTTTTACACCGGCTTTGGGGATATATACATCACCACGTATCGTGGTTTTTCCGCTGAGGGAGAGCGGGCGGTCTTCATCGATCAGGTAGAGGGCTGCCCATTTGGCAGAATCGATGGCGTTGGCGATACTGAAAACTTTATAAAGGGTGTCGCGTTGGGCAAAGGCCTGGACGATGCCGATATCAAATGCGCCCCAGGCAAATCTCTGGAGGGATACTGAATCCAAGTCATCGTTTGCAAAAAGAGATACGGCGCGTTCTGTCCGGTAGGAACTGTCGGTACTGGTCAGCAGTATATTGATGCCGGAATTCATATTGTTCTGCAAGCGATCCACCCGGAACTTGGCCTGGTATGCCGCCTGATAAAAATAGGCAGCGGCAATCAATGCGGAACATAAGAGGCCGATCACCAGGGCGATGATAATGACCATATATAATGCGGAGGCTTTGAGCATAGGTATACCGGTTGTCAGGATGCAGGTTTTACCTCTGGGGCCTTCTTCTTCTTCTTGAAAATATTGATCCTTTTCAGGAAAGTGCCGGATTTTGGAGGTACGACATGGCCTTTTTTATAACGGAGGGTCCTGGCAGAGTCGGTTCCGGCGTTGAACGAAACCAGGCCGTCCAACTGGTTATCAAGATACCTGCCGGACTGAGCGACCTGACCATGGGCATTATAAAGCGTAAACGGGCCCGACCAGCTGCCATTTTCCCAGGTCAGCTGCCGGGTTAATTTGCCGGATTCATCCCATTCCTTCCACACCCCGTTTTTTAAGCCTTTTTCAAATACCCCTTGTGTTTTCAGGTTTTTGTTGATATAATATTCTTCATAGCTGCCGTTTAAAAGTTGGCCACTGAAACCACCCTGCAGTTGATGGATACTGCCGGTACCATACCAGTAATACGTCAGTTCGGCGTGGACATTGGGCATCGAGGTTACCGGCTGGATCTCGGCCCGTATGGTTTTGTCGGTATCATTGAGCCTGATCTGATGGATACCATAATCCGGCATTTTTTGAGCAAACAATAGGCCTGGGCCACAGATCAGTAATAAAGTAAATAGCTGTTTCATCAGGTTAGCGGTTTGGCTTTATAAATTTGGTTTGACCATGATAACTGATTTTGATCGAATCGCGCAGGTTTTTAAGTAACTTGACCTGTTCGTTATTTTCTCCCTCGGTCATCATGACTTCTTTTCCGTTGATATGCATGATGGCTATGATTTTTTTTGAGCCGGGATTCTGTATATACCCCATATAGCTGATCGCGGCCCAATTTATTCCAGGGCTAACGGTAAGGGGTATACTCCGGTGAATGCTTTTTGAAGGACTGACCGCTGCCGTGTCTTTGGTAGGAGCGAGGCCGAAAGGATCACGGTACTTTGCCTGTAGGCGGCTGGTATCTTTAGCTATACCGTAGTCGTCATAGGGTTCTTTAATCTTGGTTACAGGGGCGATTACGGGTTCTGAATTATCGCTTACGGCTGCATAAATACGATAAATGACCATGCCCCAAACGATGACCACCAGCAAAATCAATAAATAGACGATTTTTTTGTTTTTCATTTTACTGCAATACAAAACTCCTTAAATCACTGGACTGGCCCTCATTTCCAGCCGCATTAATCGCGCTCACTTTCCAGAAGATGCGATCACCTGAATTACCTGCATTGAAACTAAAGCTGGTTGTGCTTAATACCACTGGAAAGGTATTGTTATAGGGCGTTGTGGAATCACTCTTGTAAACGGCCAACTTGTATTTGACAGCGGAAGTGACTGTATTCCAGGTTAAATTAATCGGCAGACTGACTGTAGCATTGTTTTGCGGCTGGTTTAGTGTAACCATAGCCGGACGCGTGTTATCATAAGTGATCTGGTTGATGGTTGACCATTTGGATTGTTCTGTTTCATTTTCTGCCCGGACCCGCCACTGATAAACCTGGTTTCTGGGAAAGGTGAACGCGAATTGTTGTCCGGGTATGACCTGATCCTTCACCACGGTATTTTCGTCGGCGAAATTATTGGAATCGATCTGTAGGTGGTATTTGGTGGCGTTATATAAAGCACCCCATTTGAATGTGACAGCCGCCTGGCTGGTCAGCGTGTTGTTGGCAGGAGTGGAAAGGGTGATCGTTTGACCGGTGAGGGAAGAGGCCAGTACGGTAAAACCTTGAGGCGCTGAATAATTGGTTTGCGAGCTGCCGTTCTCGGCCCTTACACGCCACTCGTAGTTTCCCGGGTCCATGGTCAGCGAGAATTTAGTCCCTTTGACCAGGGTATCGATGACCAGGCCACCGATTGAATCAAATTTAGGGGTTACTACCTGCAGACGGTAAGATAAAGCATCTTCCACGTCGGTCCACCAGAAATTGACCGTATAGTTGGTACTTTGATACTGATTGGCAGGTGCGTTTAGCTGAACCTGTCTTTTGTTGATGGAGGGTTCAATAAATTCCTTACAGGAAGAAAGCAGGTTAGTTAGGACCAGTGTGGTCAGTAAGGAAAATAAGGTTTTTAGTTTCATCAGCGCTCTTCAAACATGTGCCTTTAAAATTATATATTATAAATTTAATTCAAGTATTGTTTTTACAATTATCAGCGATGGTATTTTGATCAAAGGTTATCTGTTCTTACTGAAAATGCAAATAGTTTGATTCTCACCTGTGACTTTACAACTTTCATTACGTTTGAGCGCCCAACACCCAGCCAACTAAATCAAACGCAACGCCAGTTTTTTGTGTGAAGCATTGTAGCCGCACTTCGTGCTGCCTCTACAAAGATCCTCTCCTCTATTCGCAGACGGCTCGCAGAAGAATCCACAAGTGTTTATTAATTATTACAATAAACAATATGAATATTTTATAAGTAACATTTGTTTGAAATGATAAATAATTATATTTGAAGCGTCTAAAAATAGAACGCATAAATAACTAGCCTGTCACAATGAAACTACCACATCAATCCGGGCCATTTATTAAGGTCTAATCCACATACATATATTATAGGAAATCTAATGCCCCTCAAACTAAAGGTTTATGGCCTTATCGGAAGTAATGTATTGGCTTTGATCTGTAATATGATACTCTAATAAGAATTTAACAAGGATACATAAACAAATCAGAACAATTCTCATAATGAAAAAAACACTACTGGACCTTATTGCCATAAGTGCGTTCTCAAATCAGGTATTTAGCCAAACAAAAACAGTGACCGTTGATGCGAATGATGCTTTAAACAGCAATACTAAAATAGTGGCACAAACATCTAGCGGACAAATTTTTTTACCGGACATCAATTAGGGTCAACCTATGCCTATCCTTCTGCCGGGATATTCAGGGCATGGACAGATAATCCAACAGGAGCGTCCAATGTTTTTTTTTGACGGGATTGCCGCAGGGACGACTAATTTTAGCGTAAGAGCAGATGGACAAGGATATTTTGCGGGCAATGTAGGTATTGGAACTACGACACCTCAAAGCAAATTTGAAATCAATAATGGTAGCTACACCAATGATAATCAATTAATTGTTTCGGGCGCTGAGGCAACAAGATATTACGGAGTAATGGGTATCACCATGCCATCAGGAAATACGGTTTTATCGTTCGGTACTAGAAGTAATAATACCAATTTTTTCGAGACATTGAATCTGTTCAATGGCAATGTCGGAATTGGTAAGACCAATCCACAGAATAAACTGGATGTCAACGGTAGGATACACTCTCAATCAGTGCTCATAGACATGAACGGTTGGTCAGACTACGTTTTCAAAAAGGATTATCATTTGCCATCACTTCAAGAAGTAAAAGCATACATCGAGCAAAACCAGCATTTGCCAGAAATACCATCTGAACAGCAAATTGCTAAAGAAGGGTTGAATCTTGGAGAGATGAATAAGCTATTGATGAAGAAGGTGGAGGAGCTGACTTTGTATCTGATTGCAATGAAGGAAGAAATTAGCAGTTTAAAAGGACAAGTTCAGACCTTAAAATCCCAATAAAGATATATCTAATAGTTAAAATAGCTTCGAAGAACTTCTAAGACAAGACCCCATGCATAGGTATTGGGAATGTTTCTGATTTAAGATCTAAACAATGTCTTTCCGGTTCGTAACTAATTAATGTATGAAAAAAATATTATTCTTCCTTGCGGCAATACTTTTAAGTTCCTTTTTATTTGCGCAGCAGAAGATGAACAGTCTGCAAGCGACAACAACTGCTCCTGGGTCTGGTGGTGCGATTGGTGTGGACATACCCAACATCCTTCCGCCATCTCCGTCTGTTTCTGAAATAACGAAGTATGAATTGGTCGGGCCAAGCCTAAGTACCGGAGCTGTCAATACCCATATTAATGTGCATGCCTACTCCACCAAGAACCTGCATATTCCTATTGATTTAAATTATAGCTCTACCGGATTAAAAATAGATCAGATCGCTTCCCGGGTAGGCTTGGGCTGGATGTTAAATGCCGGCGGCGTAATCAGCAGAACCGTTTTTGGGAACCCTGATGAAAGTGGGGCTTTTGCTGCGCCGCCGGCAGATTTTCCGGGAACGACAGGTAGTGCGCTGACCAGTTATATTAACTCGGTGACAACCGCCGGGTATGATACCCAGCCAGACCTCTTTAATTTCAGCTTCGGCGGTTATTCAGGACGTTTTATCATTCAAGGCAGTGTAATTAACAAGCTTGAACAAAATAACTTGAATATACAGGGCAACCCGGTATCCGGATTTGCCATCACAACACCTGATGGTGTGAAATATGAATTTCAGGCTGTAGAGAGCTCGACGTCTATCAGTTCAGCAAATCTTAAGTACAGACAGGATATCCGTAACGCATGGTATCTTACCCAAATTACTCACCCAGAGGGCGATATTATCTACCTTAAATATGAAAGCTGCCAGTTTACGTATGTAGCTTCCCTTAACCAGAACATCAACTTTCTGGACGGAGATGCTGATGATCCAAATGAGCTTGCTCCTTGTGAGGACTTTCAAAACCTGAATCAAAATACGACCACATTGATGAATAAGGGGGTATTCCTGACAGAGATCAGCAGCAACTCAAGAATGGGGGGCGTAATGAAGTTTTCCTATATCCCCAGGCAGGATATATCAGGTGACGTGGCCTTAAATCTGATCCAGTTATATGATGGAATCGGAAGTAAAACGGCAGAGTCTACATTGTTGTCGACAACGGCCAAAAAAACGGTCGAACTGAATTACAATTTTGTCAATTGTACCGGCTCAAATCCGGGTGTTACCGGCCGCATGTTTTTAACCGATGTTATTATCGATGACCAGGCATACAATTTCAAATACAAAAATACTGATCAACTACCGGCCCGTCTTTCCTTCGGGCAAGATGATTTTGGCTATTTTAATGGTAAAACCGGAAACCTCTCCTTGATTCCCAAACCTACAGGCAGCAAATATGCCAACGGCAGATACGGAGACCGGCATCCAAATTGGTATTACGCGCAATACGGGCTTTTGGAGAAGGTCATTTACCCCACAGGCGGATATGATAGCCTGGAATATGAGCCCAATCAGATTTATAGCGATTCTCCACCGGATTGTGATAATCCAAATACAACTTTTCATGTCCAGCTAACCGGAACTTCAACATTAAAACATAATAACGTTTATTACAGTGATCCTATCCATATGACTTGTGATCAGACACAAACACTGAATGTTAGCTGTATTCCTTTGCACCGGAGTTCCGAAGGACTGCCAACTTATCCCCAGGGAGAATATGGCGTATTTGCAGGACTTGCAGATTTGAACCATAATATCATAACGACCGTGCCCATCTCCGCCGCAGTCGATCAAACTACTAATGCGGATTTTCATTTTCCGCCGGGCGATTATTATATTTATATGCAGGTGCAGGGGGATTCCAGAGGTATTGTAACGACCGACTATAATAGCAGTACTGCTACCAAGGGCAATAAGGATGTTGCCGGTTTGCGGATCAAGCGGGTGCTTTCTTATGACCAGGCGACTGACCGGCTGACGGCAAAAAGATTTATTTACGATACGATAGGTACGGATGGCGTTACCCGTTCGTCCGGTGCATTACTGGATCTTCCGCCTAAGTACATACATTCTTATAAAAGCTTTAAACAAAAACCAGGGGCGTCTGATCCAGGGGCACCATCTTTCTGTAATCTAAAAACCTGCTTGTATACACAGGTATCTTCCGCGAATTATTACGAAACTAATGGAACAGGTAATCACATCACTTACAGTAAGGTGACAGAAAGTATTGGGGATAACTTCGAGGGTGGCGGTGTAGAACACACTTTTTTTGCAGGAACCGTAGAGACATCCGGGATTTTGGTTGGTAACACCATACCCACAGTCCCCTTGTCCAATATCAACCGATATATGGGTTTAGAAAGAGAGCAAAAAACTTTCAGGAAAAATGGAACTCAAACCATCGTTTTGAAAGATGTTCAGACTAACTATACAGATGATCCTCGTTTAGGTTTGAGCAATACTTATTATGTGATTCAAGCCGATGGCGGGAGTTCTTTTTCATGTGATTTTATCAATACAATACAAGATTATAAATGGCTGAACGTAGCTTTTTATTCGCTTTACAGTGGATGGCTTTATCCTTCATCGATTAAAACGATTACTTATGATTCCAATGGACAGAACCCCGTGACTACGCTGGAAAGTTACACCTATAACAATCCGGTTAATCAATTGCTAAGTATTCAGCAAACGACCAATAGCAGAGGTGAAACATTGGAAACAGATAATTTTTACCCCCAGGATAATATTACAGGTTTAAGCGATGCGGCTTCGGCCGCTAAGGCTGAGTTGGTTAATCGGAATATTATTTCACCCGTTATCGTTCAAAAGAATATTAAAAATGGGACAGTGTTATCAATGTCCAGGGTAAATTATCAGATTTGGCCTAATAATTTAATCTTACCAGCAAGCGTGGAAAGCCAGCTTCTCGCCAATCCTATCGAAACCAGGGTATTGTTTAACCGGTATGACAAGAATGGTAATATATTACAGGCTCAAAAACCAGGAGGCCCTGTCGTTGCTTACCTATGGGACTATACCAACTCCTATGTCATTGCAGAGGCCACTAATGCGGCATATAATGATATAGCCTACTCATCATTTGAAGCGGACAGTAGCGGAAATTGGAATGTTGTTTCACCGATCAGGGATACGCAAAATGCCGTTACGGGCTCTCGTAGCTATAATCTCTCTAATGGAGGTATCAGTAAAACAAATTTAAACGGTAGCATTATATACAAGGTTTCTTACTGGTTAAAAAGCACAACTCCACTAACGATTGCAGGAACATTGACCGGTTATCCCAAGGCCGGCAGGAACTATAATGGATGGTATTATTATGAGCATCTGATCACCGGACAAAACACCATATCTCTTAGCGGGACGGTTCTGATCGACGAACTGAGATTACATCGATCCGATGCACAAATGCTTACTTACACTTATAGCCCGCTAACAGGAATTAATTCAGAAAACGATGCCAAGAATAGAATATCATATTATGACTATGATGGGTTTAACCGGTTACAGAATGTAAAGGATATCAATGGAAATATTACCACTCATTACGATTATAATTATGCGGGTCCAAATGTCAATTATGGAGCACATCTCGCCTATTATAACGTGCTTCAATCCGGTCCTTTTACCAGGAATGATTGTGGCGGAAATTTTGGGACAACAGTAATGTATTCGAAGGCAGCTGGCCTGTACCGCTCAATCATTAGCCAGCAAGATGCCGATAATCAGGCCGTAGTCGCCTTAAATGCTGAAGGACAAGCTTATGCCAATCAAAACGGAAGTTGTATAGCTTGCTCTGGCGAAAGCAATAAATTTATCAACAACACGTGTGAAGCGGGGCTGAAGATCTATACAGCATCGGTACGACAAGCAGGGAAGTTTCTCTGTACCTATCATTACAAATGGTCTGACAATTCAATAAGCACAGATTACACAGAAATTAGTACAACCGACTGTATGTTGCTTTAATGATATCAAAATAGGATCAACCTAAAAGACATTATCACATGAAGAATATAAAAAGAAGGCTTTTAGCCTTCGGTTTATGGCTTATCACGTTCAGCGTGAGAGCACAGACGCAGGTAACGGCACCCATGACGGGAACCCCCACTGCCGGCTCGTATTTCAGTTATAGCGGTATTACGCTGAGCCCGAACTTCAGTTTTACTGCCACAGCAGGCAGCAGCCTGAGCCTGTATATCGCCAACCCGGATTGCCAGCAACTGGCGAACAGTTTTAATCAGAACCAGAACTATATTGTTACCTCAGTGCCCAGGGTTGGCAATATGAAGAATGTAGGTTCAACCCCGAACTCCGGGGATTTTATTAACCGGACAACCTGCGAGCTAATGCAGACGGTACAATACTTTGACGGCCTGGGCAGACCGTTGCAAACGGTGCAGGTACAAGGCAGCCCCTTGAGCAAAGATGTGGTACAAGCCTTTGCTTATGACCAGTTCGGGCGTGAAGTACAGAAATACCTGCCTTATGTTACCGCAGGCAGTAATGACGGGAGCTATAAAGCAAACGCACTGAGTGGAGGGCAAAACCAGTTCTACACGGCCCCACCTACGGGAGTGGCAACAACAACCAGTCCATTCGCTATTACCAACTTCGAACCTTCGCCCTTAAACCGGATACTGGAACAAGGGGCAGCGGGAGCAGACTGGCAGCCGGTAGCGAATAGTACAACCGGTCATACCCAGAAAGCAGTGTACACGACCAATAATGTCACGGCATTAACAGATACTGCCAACACGATGCTGGCAGCCTTGTATACCGTAACGATCAATGCTAACCAAAGCCGAACATTAGCCAGGAACGGCAATTACGGGGCAGGCCAGCTGTATGTCACTATCGGTAAAGATGAGAACTGGAAAAGCGGCAGGGGCGGAACAACGGAAGAATATAAAGACAAAGAGGGCCACGTGGTATTGAAACGGACGTTTAATTATACCGGAACCACTTTACAGATCCTGTCGACTTACTATGTATATGACGACCTGGGTAACCTGGCTTTTGTATTGGCACCAAGAGCGCTGGCAGATATTGCATTACCTTCAACGGTATTGCTCAATAACCTATGCTACCAGTATCGCTATGACGAACGGAACCGGCTGACGCAAAAGAAAATCCCGGGCAAAGGCTGGGAGTTCACGGTATACAATAAACTGGATCAGCCGGTGCTTGGCCAGGATAGTCTGCAAAGACAAAGTAACCAATGGACAGTAACCAAGTACGATGCCTTGGGCCGGGTGATCATGACGGGATTGTGGAACGCGGGCTCGGTATACCCTTTATCCACCTTGCAAACCAATATATACGGGGTAACCCAATGGGATACCCGCGATCAGACGAATAATACAACCTCTTATCCCTCAGGCTATGTGCTGGGTAGTTACCCGGTAATTACCAAAACGCTGAACATTAATTATTATGATGATTACAATATCCCCAATCTGCCGGTCGGTTATCTGGTGACCAGTGGGGTTAGTGCGATGACCAAAGGCCTGCTGACAGCCAGTTTGACCGCGGTGCTGAATACGATTACCAACGCCACTCCGGATATGCTTTGGGATGTGAACTATTATGACGATAAAGGGAGGAACATCTGGAGCTATAAACAACATTACCTGGGCGGAACGGTAAACGCGGCTAATTTTGATGTGGTACTGAGCACCTACAATTTCAATGACCAGGTGACCAGTACGAACCGGCGACATTTTACCACGGCCACGGCAGGTACGCCGAAACTAACAATCATTAACCAGTACAGCTATGACCATATGGGCAGGAAACTGACGACCAGGGAACAGATCCAGAACGGGACCCAGGCAGCAGATGTGAATGCGATCCTATCCAAGGTAGACTATAACGAATTGGGCCAGGTATGGAAAAAACACCTGCACAGTACAGACAGTACAACCTTTAAACAGGATGTTACGTACGGTTATAATGAACGAGGCTGGCTATTAACCAGCAGCGCGCCATTGTTTGCCGAAGCTTTGTATTACAATACGGGCACCAGTAAACAGTATAACGGCAATATCGCCTATCAATACTGGGGAACGCCGGGCAGCCTGACGAAGAACTATGCCTATGGCTACGATCAGCTGAACCGGTTGACAGCAGCAACAGCTTCTACGGGTAACCACGAGAATGGAATTACCTATGATATGATAGGTAATATCACAGCACTGAATCGTTATTCGAACAGTACACTGATCGATCAACTGACCTACACGTACCCAACGGGCAGCAGCCAGTTACAAGCCGTTACAGACGCGACGGCCAGCGACGTGGGGCAGAAACACGGTACAGCCGGCTATACCTATGACGGAAACGGTAACCTGATTAGTGACAATAGCAAAGGGATCTCGAATATCGCCTACAATTTGTTGAACCTGCCGCAAGCTATCGCGGGCAAGAGCACGTTTTATACGTATGATGCCACGGGACAAAAACTATCAAGACTGATCGGCACAGCCAAGACAGATTATATCGAGGGTATCCAGTATGACGGAACAGCATCATCATCCACGATCAGTTTTATCCAGACGGAAGAAGGTCGCGCCTTGCCGAAGGATGCGAGTACTTATAACTATGAATACAGCTTAACCGACCATTTGGGCAACAGCCGGGTGAACTTTGACACGGGCACGGGTACAACCCGTCAAGTACAGGTAGATGATTATTATGCCTTCGGTATGGAGATCAACACGAGTGTAGCCAGTCCAAAAAATGAGTATCTTTACAATAAGAAGGAACTGCAAGAGAACCTGGGCTTATACGATTATGGTGCCAGGTTCTATGACCCGGTGATCGGAAGGTGGACGAGTGTGGATCCGTTGGTTGAAGCTGGGCAGGAAAGCACAACACCTTATGGATATGTGTTTAATAACCCAATTCGGCTAACTGATCCGAATGGAAAGGCTCCTTGCTGTGGTGGTTTTAGCGATGATATAGATTTGGTTACTGGGATAGCCCATGCCTACCTGTCGGATGTAACTACGGGCAATTTGTCACCGGCGCAATATGGCAATTCATTAGTGGGTGGATTCGGAGAAAAAGTTGGTCACATAGTTGCATTTGGGCAAGGGTTAAGTGAAATAGGATCAGGAGGAACGGGAGCTGTAGGGGGAGTTTTGGGAGCACCAGAGAGCTTAGGAGCATCTTTGGTAATTGAGGCGCCTTCTATAGCTTTAATTGGACATGGCGCATGGACATCAAAAAATGCTGTAGTTGGACTTCTTGGTGGTAATGGAGTATTAAACGCATCAAGTGGTCAACCCACAAGTGATCAAACTTCGAATAAAGAGCCTAATGGCAATTCCCTTTCAAGTCAAAAAGAGCAACATGGTTATTCTGTACGAGATAAAAAGACCGACGAAATAAAAGAATTTGGTATTAGCGGGCAAACAGCCAAAAGAGATGCTACAGGAGTGTTTAAATCTTCTCCACGCATCTCACAAAAATTAAGTACTAAATATAAAGGCAACTCTAGCGTTTATGGTAAGTTTGAAACTTGGCTTAAAAATCGAGCTGAAGCAGTACAGTGGGAAAAAGATCAAGTAACAGATTATAATAACAAAAATGGTCAGGCACCTGAAAATCAGAAAAGACCAAAACCTTAATTATGAAACTCAATTCTATATCAATTCGAACTGTTTTTAAACACCCCCATCAATTTGATTTTAATATTCAAACATGGTGTATACAAGAGCAGTATTGGTCATATTTAAAGAAATATGATGTGGGACAATTCAGAAGGATTATTGTTCGTGTTAATGATACGAATATAATAACTGAATATGATAATATTATTGATGAGCCTTCTAATGACGTTATTGCTATCAATAAATATTTTGATATAGCAAGTTTTCTCAACATGAATGTGTTTGAGAAGAAGAGAGCACTGCTTGAACTTTTACATAACTGCATGCTTTATTTGGCTGGACAATATGGGTGGGAAAAGGAGTCGCTGCTTAATGCTTATCATGAATGTGTTGAAAGCAATCTTGAATATAAGTTCAAAGTAAAAAATAAAGATTTTAAATCTCCAACAAAAGAATTTATCGGCTATATACAATGCTATTGGGATATAGATAAATTTACAGCAACTGGGGTAATCTTAAGAAAAGATGAACACCCATTAAGGCAAGAAGTAATTATGGAAATTGAACCTTATCACGCTGAATTTATATATTACAGCACATGTAAGTGGGATGATCCGTACACATTTAGCTTGTATTCAAAAGAGGGGAAAAAGTGGAGCATAGCGATAACAAGTAAAGCCCAACCATTCGTTGGGCTTTACTTGTTATAAGCTAACCTTGTTTTAGCATACTAAATAAGATCATCAATGGGGTAAATTCATCCAGGCAAGATAAGGTATCTTATTAAAAGGTATTGAGGTTTGTTGGCAGATAAATAATAGGAAAAGTTACCTTTTAAAACTAGCAGGTTAAAATCACACCCAACCAATCCACAGCAACAACCAAACAGAATTAAACAAGCTTCAAATGTCTTATAGAGTCAATTGCAAGTCAAACAACAATCTACCTTTTAAAGACAGTAGTCAGATATAGTATTTTAACCATCATCAACCACTTTCCTTTTTCCTATTTTTCTAACAATCTTGCTACTATAAGGGTACTTACAAAAACACTCAAAAAATAGGAAAGTGTTACTTACAAGTCTTACCTTTTAAGAAGTCAAGGTGAAAAGGCATTTAACCTATCAAACAATAATTTCTTTCATTTTACCAGTTTGCTACACTTGATATTAAGGGTGTTAAAAACCCTCTTTTTTGAAAAAGTGTAGCAAGCTAATTGCAATTTCACATTTTTGAATTAGGAATTTGAATCTGCACATTTTTAAATCATCCTGTATAGAGATATAGAACTTAGATGTAAAAATGTGCTGAATGAAAAGGAAGGGAGAGTGAGATAATAATTATCCAGCAAAGTTAAGTGTGAGCCTGGAATACAAGGCAAGGAACTACGGCATAAACACTACCCTACTCACTGCCTTTCATTTATTCCGTTCCTCCTTGCATTTAATTCAATCTTGCACTTGTTAGGGCACCATAATTATTTATTCACTTAACAATTCAGATTATGGAAATGCAAAACATGCTTCATTGTGCAGAAATTCAGTTGACCTATAGGTCTGTTATTAAGGCTCAACACAGGCTCAAGATTGAAACGGGTAGTCAAGCCTATGAATTACTCTTATCGTCCTGGGATAAAGGTAATATAGAGTTTATAGAGCAATTTAAATTGATGTTACTAAACCGATCTAATTAAGTACTTGGTATTTATACAGTGAGTACAGGAGGAATGGCAGGTTGCTTTGTAGATGTGAAGTTGGTCTTTGCATCAGCTTTGCTAAGTTGTACTCATCACGTGATATTGGCACATAATCATCCATCGAGTAACCTACAGCCAAGTGAGTTAGATTTGGGTATGACGAGGAGAATTAAAGAGGCTGGAAAGGTGTTGGACATTCAGGTGTTAGATGACATCATTGTAACAACAGACGGTTACTATTCATTTGCAGATGAAGGGCTGATATAAACGATTTTGATTTAGTTTTTCAACTATTATATTTGCAATCTGGTTTGTTTACGAACCTGTTTACTACCGCTGATATTAAAATCATCATCGGGCATTAATTAACAAATTATTTAAACCGGTATCGAAACGATAAATGACAGAAAGACAAGGACTTGTGATGTGAGTTGCAGGCCTTTCCAACTATTTCGGGATGTAGCGTAGCCCGGTATCGCGCCAGCATGGGGTGCTGGAGGTCGTGGGTTCGAATCCCGCCATCCCGACGAAAAAGAAAAAGCCTTCATTGTTTTTGACAATCAAGGCTTTTAAATTATCTTCTTAAGATAAGTGAATCTGGCGTTTAACTTACTTAGAACCGCCAAATAAACCGGTCAGTTTTCCTAATATACCGCCACCGCTTCCTTCTGCGTTGTCAGCACCGCCGCCGTGGAAAAGATTAAGCGCATCGCTTATATCAAATTTACCGTCGGCCCCACCTAATGAACCTAAAATGCTTTGAATATTAAAGGAGCTATCGCCGGCATCGTTTGTTTTGTTGGCTAATTGTCCTAAAACCTGGGGTATCAGGCTGCTTGCTGTTGATTGGGCCGCGGCGCCGTCAACTCCATAATTATTTTGCAGTTTACCGCTAAACTGTTGTATAATTTGACTCACAATGGGATTACTAGTCAAATCGCCACCACCACCTTTAAGCAGGTCCAGAACACCAGACAGGCCACCTCCACCCGATGAGGCGTGGCTCCCCAATACATCCATTATGGATGAGGAAGCATCCTGTACAGCGGCTTCGTTGTGTTCATTCGGAATTTGAGGGTTATTGGTAATCGCATCTCCTGCATTTTGTGTCACCAATTGAAGTAGGTTCTCTAACATGTTTTTCTGTTTTTAAGGATATAATTGATTTATAATATACGTTGTGACATTAGGAAGGTATATAAAGATACACAACCCATCTTTAGCAAAAAAGAAAAAATCGGAGGAACGCAAAATCTTTATCAATAAAAGTTGATAAGAATATCCAGGATCGGTATTCCTGAAGAGCCCGGAAATTTAAAAACTGCAATCAGCAGAGGGGTATATATTTTCTTTATCAAAGGAAATTGTGGCAATTCCGTTTTTGAATGTCACCACCCAGATACTGTCATAATCGTCATCGGGCCATTTTAAACCGGTTTCTTTTACGCCTAAAGCCCTTACAATAGGCACGATATTGTTATGTTCCCAAATCACCAGGGTAGTTCCGGCCCTGCTTTTAAGATCCGCGGCAATTCCTAATGAATCCTTCTCCTGTCGGCTGCTGTTAATCGTCAGGTTATACTTTGCTGCTAAAGGAACAATGGTTTGAAACATCCGGGAATGTTTGGTAGCTTCTCCCAAACCCATAGCCGGGACGAAAAGATAAGCGGGGACACCAAATTTAGCTTTGATAACAGCCGGAAGTTTTAATGATCTGTTCACTCCCTGGCAGGTGAGGTTATCTCCTTTTACAGGTTTTTCGGCATGGCGTATGAATACGATTTTGAGGTTGGATGATTGAGCAGATGAGTTTGATACGATAAAACATACACAAACCAACAACATAGCACCGGTTTTGATCAATAAATTCATTTGTTGGTGGGAAATTATAAAGGATAGCTGAATTTAAATTCGGCTATCCTTTTTTTAAGTAAAATTTAAAAATAGCAGGACATTTACCGGTTCATATGATTAGGAATAAGAGCCGGTATTATCCGGCTGTTAATTAACTGTTGTTACATTAGCATTAGCCCAAAAAGTTTTTATGACAGATGATTTTGGAGCACCATTGTTCGGAATTATATCAAAGGACACCCTGACAGCCACTTTTTGACTTGATGAAAATTGAAGAAACCGATTGGTTTGGGTGTTAAGAGAAATAGGCTCATCATATTCATCTAAAGCTTGGGAAACAGCAACATAATTTCCAACGGTCTCTATATTTCCGGTTGTTGTAAAGCCATAAAGAGGTGTTGGGTCTGATGGTTCAAGTAATATGACCATTTGATTGATATTAGCTATTTGTGCACCTGTGCTGCTATTATTAATTACCGCAGGATTGGTGACAAAGATCTGATCCATTTGAGTACCCAAAGAATAACTGGTAGTGTAATACCCCGCTGCATCAGGATTTGAGTGCTGAATAACGTTTATCGTTGGTTTTGCCGTTAAATTAAATACGCCCAATGTTTGATTATATAAAGGGACATAATTTTGAGCAGAGGAGGAAATATTGGTTCCCGGAACATATATAGAAGTTGGACTGGAGGGAAAAGAGCCGGCAGTTGTCTGGGTGCCACTTAAAGTTATTTGACTGTTAAGGTTTAAATTTATTGTAGGCGTGCTGCTGCTACCCCCAATTATAGCACTAAATAATCCAACAACAGCCCCTGGTATTCCGCCAGCGGCGCCAGATATTGCTCCTGTAACGCCTTTAAATAATGATTTAAAAATGCCTGCGGATAACCCAAGATCATTTTTTCCGGTGGAATCATTACCATGATCTTGTAAAATGCCTTGCCCAATAACACCCAAAGCACCCGTACCTAATACTGTTCCTCCTTTTTGCAAGGCTGTATTTAATGCTGTTCCTGGTGCACTTACAGGGCTTTTTATCGTCCCGGTTTCTGTTCCTCCCAGTGAGATCTTGGAAACACTATTAAAATTTGTAAACCAGCTTAATTGTATATCCTGGTAAGAGAGAGTGGCAATTTGCGGGTCATACGCCAGTTCATATTGGAGCATATACCACTTATTTGCCGCCAAAGGTTGTGAACCATCGGTTGGGGCTGGTTCAATTTGTGAAAAATTGGTTTGATTTTGGGATGGGTCGACAATATCGGTACCTAAGAAATTAAGCATAGATGAACCATGCGAGGAAACCACACTTACTCCATCAACAATGTAAGTTGAAGGATAAACAAATTGTGTAGTGGTATACAAATATACGCGCATTAGCCCACGGTATTTGTTATACAAAATAAAATATGGATTTTGCAATGTTCCGACGGCATTTGGATTAAATGTGTTATATACCAACACCCACCCATCTGCTGCTTTATGGTCATTAACAACGTCAATTCCAAATGTAGATGCAATACTGCCTTGTCCAATCCAGGGAGGTGGAATTTGCGATTGTCCGGGAGGCGTTGGCATCCAATCAATAGTTTCCCAATTAAATGAATAGGGTGTTATTGAATTTACCAGTTTTTTTGTACCTGTTGTTGACTTATCAGCTTCTGTGTTTGAGATAAGGTCTTTCTTGCAACCCTCAATCGATAAGATTAAGAGGCCTGATAGCAAAATAATTTTTTTTAACGTGTTTTTTTTCATGGGTAGATGGTTTAAGCGATGATATTTTATTTGTAAAGAAATTACTTTAATGTTGGTTACCTGCGCCATTTAACTGGTAACAACCAAGATCTGTACCCGGAGGGGTTGCATCAGAAAGGCCATAGATTTTATCCAGTGGCACCACAATCAGGGGTTTTATATCGGTGTTCCCTTTCCCAACCAACGGAGAACCGGGCTTCAGACGAAAATTGAAATTTCCGACGGCGCTGTATTGATCTAATGGATGCCCGATGGCGGGGAGTGGGAAATTCAGAAACAGAGGGTTGTTTTTCTGAACTACATCGTGACCGTCATAAAATGCCCCCGGCGAGTAGTTAGCCGGAAGATATTTAGGCGAGGTGTTAATAGATGGGATGTCGGTGATTTGCGGTTTGGTGATATAACCAACCGGATAAAATTGATTGGCGATACTGTCGACATCGGCCCATTGATAATTGTTGCCGTATGAAAGGTGAGCAACATCAGCAGCAGGATTACCCACCACACGGTACCCAAACCGGCAGTTTATGGCTACGTTATTATAGTACATTCCCGCAGCACCTTCTTCATAATTGATACAGCCGCCGCGACCGCTTTGTGTTTGCCGGTATCCGCCGCTTACAAAGGTGTTATTATACATTACCAGGTTGGTTTGTGGTGCGCCGATGGCTTGTGCTTTGTTGGATGCCTTTTGGCCATTGGTAGCCGTACCTACAAAAAGATTATAAGCCATGGTGCCTACTGTACCCCCTTTAGCATTTAAACAATCACCTCCTTTTACGCCATTCTTTTCAAAGGTATTCCGGAAGATAGCTACCTTTCCGGCCGATATACGTATGGGGTCGTCTACGCCGCCATATAGCCAGGAATCCTCCATAATAAAATTCCCTTTGTAATTGGCAAATAAAATACTGTATTGGTTACCTGCACCGGAGCCGGCAAGTTTTGAAGTAGCGTCGCCCTCGGTTAAACCGGCATATTCCACGTGAGTCCATCGCAGTACCATCAAATTACAGGTTGGGCCGCCAATAATGCCTTTCCATTTACCCGAATAAGCAGGATCTGCGGAGGGGGTGAAACCTCCCGGCGCATCGTTTTTTGTAATTCCCGGAATGGTTATCCAGTTAGGCTGTTTTTCGGAGCCATTACTCACCAGGGTACCCAAAACAATAAGGCTACTTTTAAGGCCCATGTTTAAAGTTACACCAGGCTGCATCAGCAGTGTGTCTGATGCGTTGATAACCAGATCACAGCCATCTTGAACGGTGTAGGTTTTGCCGCTAAGCATAGTGCCTTTTATTGGAGCTACTGTAGTGCCGCCACTGCAAGACAGGGGGGCCTTGTCGCTCACCGCATTGGCAACAGGCAAAGTATAATTATAAATATCTACATGCTCGCCTTTCCATTTCTGACAGCCCGAAACGGCCGCGAGTATTATCATGGAAATAATAGGAATTATATATTTTTTCATCGTTGTGTTATTTTAGAGTTTATATCGTAAACCGCCTAGGAATAATGTTTTATAATAGTCGCTTTGCACTAAAGTTTGGGCCGCTATATCCTGTTTACCCAAAAACTCTTGTAGTAGGTCCTTAACGTTATTATGAGGATATTTTAAATAAATTTTAGCAGCTGCATTAGTGAGGTTGTTGATTTTTCCATAAAAAGAAAAGTGCTTGGAAAAGGATTTTTCAAAAGAGAAATCTAACTGACCGTTAGCATGCTGGTAAAAATCAAGATTAGCGTATGCGGAAACCTGAGCGAGGCGTTCGCCGGTATATACGTATGCCAGTTGCATATCTAAACCTAATTCTGGGCTTTTGAATAATATGGAAGCATTGCCTACGTGATCTGCCTGGCCCTGAAGTGGGCGTGTTTCATTTACGGTACTATTCATTGGCTGCCCATTGAGTCCTGTGGGGCCATAACTAAGTTTGGTGGTAGTTAGCCTGGAATGGGTATAAGTATAATTAACAGAGAATCCAACTATACCAAAAAACTTAGTTGCCAAAGCCTCAAAACCATAATTTGTGGCATTACCAAGAGCATTTTGTGGTGTAATAGCCAAGTTGCTTGTGCTACTACCATCGCGGTCAACATAATATTCAATAGGGTTATAAATCTTTTTATAAAAAGTTCCCAATAATAACTGGGCTGCTCCGCCAGGGAAGAACTCGTACCGGATATCGTAATTATCAGCAGTAATGTGTTTTAATTGGGGGTTTCCTTTTTCTGTATAATACTCTCCATCAATTACTGTTGGTACTTGTTCTCCAAAACCAGGCCTGCTGATGGATGCAAAGTATGACGCTCTGATATTCTGATCATCAGTTATAGCGTATTTTAAATGGATGCTTGGCAAAACATCGGTATAAAGATATTTCCCACTTCTGCCTGATATGGTAATCGCCGACTGAGTAAGGTAGGTTAAATCAGTATTTTCAACACGTACACCCCCTAAAACCTGTAATTTGGGTAATATGTTAAATTTAACTTGCAGGTATTCTGCGTTATCATTTTCGGTTATACTATAGTTATTGCCTAAATCAGCACTACTGTTTCCGGTACCATCTCCCGGATTTGATATTTTAAATGGTATTGAGGTGAAATTATTATTGTAAGGAGTAGAGTCGCCTTTTAGCGTATAGCTCATATAATATGCATTTCTTGTTTTATGACGAAACAAGCCACCTGCCGAAAACTCAACAATTTTACCGGCAATCTTAGGAGTATAGATTAGGTTAGCGTAGCCGCTTATGTCCTGATCTTTATTGTTCTCCCAATGATGGGTAAGCGAAGTATTATTATTATATTCACTTATTAGGTTTCCCGAAGTGTTATATTTATTGTTGGCATCATATGAAAATTCAGTCCTGTCTGGCATATTACGAGTGGCTCTGGAATAAACCCCATCCCAATTAAACTTCCATTCGTCACCTAATATATGCTCTCCATGGAGCGTAGAATTGTAAATGCTTTGTTGGGTTAAAGTACTCCTGTTTGTTATAGTAACCAGTTTTTTAACAGCAACGGAATTTAATCCTAAACCAGTTGTATCTGCCGATAAGCGCGACTCGAATTCGTTTTGATGTATGTACAGATTGTATAATGAAATTTTATTTTTATCATCAATGGCATAGTCAATTTTATTATGGATACCTAATCGTTGTGTTTGGGTGGAATAAGTACGGTCATAAGCATCAGAAAATTGAGGGGTATTTGGTGTTGGGCTAAAATCGGGCTGTGCATTTGGTATTAACCGTTTAGAATTGGAGCCACGATAGATATTCTGATAACTGGCGGAAACAATTACACCCAGTTTATTATCCAGAAAACGGTCGCCAATGGTTAAGCCTGCAGTTGAGCTAAATGGCGTCGACATGTTTTTATCACTGGTGATGGCTTTATTATTAAAATCACTGTAAGTTGCCGCATAGCTATTACCATTAATGCTTGCCGGCGATTGCCTGTTAAGCGATGGGCCAAACGCCACGAATGGTCTGTTAGATGAGAATAAACTTGAAAAACCACCAGATATATTGGCGCTAAGCACAAACTGGTTAGGAGCGCTTTTCATGACCAAATTCATTACCCCACCAATGGCATCGCCCTCCATGCTTGGTGTAAGGGCTTTGATGACCTCCAGCCGGTCAAGCATTTCCGACGGAAATATATCCATGGGTACAAAGCGATACGCAGGATCGGGGCTCGGGATCTTGATTCCATTTACCAGTGTGGAGTTATAGCGTTGTTCCATACCGCGTATGATAGCGTAACGCCCTTCGCCGCTGGGCGAGCGCAGGATGCTTACACCACTAACGCGTTGTAAAGCATTGGCCACGGTTACATCGGGTAAAAGCTTGATGGTGTTGGCCGAAAGGATGTTTTGGATCATGCTGGCATTTTTCTCGATGCCCCGCGCTGCCCGATCTGTTTCTTTATTGCCCTGACCTGTAATTTTAACCTCGGCCACTTGTGTGCTTGCATCCTGCAGGTCAATATTGATGACCTTTATTTCGTCGGTAGTACTGATGTTACCTTCATAAACCTGCGAAGATTTATAGCCGATATAATTTACCTGTATTTTATAAGGACCTGTACGTACATTTTTAAAAATATAAGCTCCATTCAAGTTTACGGGAGCTATTTTGTTTACACCTTGTTGTGTTAAATGTACTGTTGCGCCGGCCAGGGGCTCGCCGGTTTTATAATCATCAACTTTACCTTTTATGGTCTGCGCAACAGACGAAAAGGCAAACAGGATGATTAAAGAAGAAAACAACAATAACCTGTTAAGGAAGTAGGAGTGTTTCATGGACTACGGATTTTTGATTTTCCGCAAAGAAACCCGTTGAATACTGGAGAAAAACTGAATAATCAACCCCAAACAGATTCAATAACCGAAACTTAACATAGGCTTAATTTATCGAATTAAATAGTTCCGATATGTCCGCTTATGTCGGTACATACTTAGTGGAGCTAAACCATTCCGGAATCGTGGTTAGGCGGCCATCCTTAATGAATTTGTAAATTGGAGTTACTATTTAGTCAATATAGTTTATTTCTGAGGCTTTTTTCAACCCTAAATTAGGTTTAACCAATTACCAGCATTTCTCCACCATAAATGCGCCTGTTCAAACCTGATTATACATGTTAAATATTGATGTTAAAGAGCTATTATTAAAAATAGCGCGTGATAATGATCTTGCAGCATTTAAAAAGATCTACTTTTTGTACTATGAACGATTATTAAAATTAGCCAGCTCTTTTGTAAAACAAACAGAAGTAGCCGAAGAAATTGTTGATGATGTATTTGTAAAAGTGTGGGCAAATCGAATTCGCTTAAGCGAAGTGAATAATTTAACGGTTTACTTGTATGTCGCTATAAAAAACCAGGCGCTTAATTACAACCAGGCAAACCGCATAGTCTGTATTGATATTGAATCGGTTGAGTTTGAATTAAAGGATCTCAACAGCTCTGTTGAAGACGTACTGATCACGGCCGAACTGGCCAAAGTTATTAATGGTGCCATACAACGCTTACCCGAACAATGCAAAATGGTATTTAAACTGGTTAAGGAAGACCACTTGAAATACCGTAGCGTTGCAGAAATACTGAGTATATCGCCTAAAACGGTAGAATATCATATGGGTAACGCCCTTAAAACTATAGCGGCGGCAATTTCAGCTTCGCCCGATCATCATAAAAGGTTCTTCAAAAAGGCATCTGCCAACTAAATTCATTTTTTCACTGGGGTGTTTTCATTTTTCCCTGTCCTTGTTATTGAAGCTAAAAACAATGGACCAGGAAACTCTTTGGATACTTTTAGGAAAAAAATTGAATAATGAAGCTAGCCCCGAAGAGCTTCAGCAACTGGATATATTGCTTGCCCAACCCTGGGCAGATGCTTACACCATACAGGTATTGGAAGCCCTATGGCAGCAAAACCCGGATCAACCGCCTCGCTTTATTTCGCACAAGTTACAGGAAAAGTGGGATCGTTTAGAAAATAAACTCGAAACAGATAACCATACAACAGATAATTTTCAAGGTCCGGAAGATAAGGTTGAAGCCCCTGCCAAAGTAAGAAACATCTGGCCTGGTTCGGCCCGCTTATCCATCGCGGCAGCTTGCTTGGTCTTTGGGCTGTTATCGTTTTTTTGCTGGCGAAGTTTTACCGGGGATAATATGGGTAAAACTTACCAGATCGCAGCTCCCCTTGGCGGTATTAGTAAAATAGTATTACCCGATGGTACCAAAGTATGGCTTAATGCCGGCAGCGAGATATTTTACGGAACAAACTATGGCGATAAATACAGGGAGATCCGCTTAACCGGCGAAGCCTTTTTTGATGTGGTAAAGGATAGCGAACATCCCTTTATCGTGAATACCACAACCATGCAGATCAAGGTATTGGGTACCGCTTTTAATGTAAAATCATATGCCAATGATATTGTTTCTGAAACATCGCTGATCAGGGGAAGGATAGAGCTTACACCAGTATCAAATCCCGATCATAAGATCATATTAAAACCTTCCGAAAAATTGACCATCCCCAACAAAGAAAAATACGATGCAAATGAAAATAATACCCTTATTACCCTAAGCACTTTTCATAAGGCAAAAAACGATTCTTTGCCATCAGAAGCGCAATGGCTTGAAAATAAGCTGGTGTTTGATGATGAATGTTTTGATGAAGTGGCCAAAAAAATGGAACGATGGTACAGCGTTTCTATCTCCTTTAAAAACGACCAACTGAAACAAAAAAAATTCAGCGGAAAGTTTACCAAAGAATCATTGACCACAGCCCTGGAAGCGCTTAAAGCCACCAGCAATTTCAACTTTTTAATTGATAACGATAAAGTGGTCATTTATTGACCGGCATATTGACCTTAAACCCCTTGCGTATGATAAAACTTGACCCATAAAAATGCTAATAAAACCAAAAAGCGGAGAATGTTGACGCATCCCCCGCAGTGTTGGTCCCTCAAAATTACCAGTCGTCTTAAACCAATAATTAAAGTAACCTAAAGACTAAATTATGAAAAAAAATGCTTGCCGCATAAGCAATATGCGGTTGCAATGCCTTATAAAAATATTTCTCATGACAAAGTGTACCCTTCTCCTGATTGTGATATCATCCTTTCAGGTTTTTTCAAAAGGCTACGGGCAGGATAAGATCAATATTAACCTGCATAACGTTTCGATAAAAAAAGCGCTTGCCGAAGTTGAAAAGGCAAGCAGCTATCGCTTTGTTTATAATGATGATGCTTTGAATTCAAAGCTCATTGGCAAGATAGATCTGAGCAACGCCACCATTGTTGAGGTGATGGACATGTTGCTGTCACAAACAGATCTTACCTACAAACTAAACGGCAATAACCTGGTCATCATTACCGATAAAAAACAACAAACGGCAGCCATATCCATCTCCGGTGTGGTAAGTGATGCCAAAGGCCCATTGCCGGGCGTAAGTGTAAAATTAAAAGGTACGCAGGTGGGTGTTTTGACCGATGGGAATGGTAAATACCTGATTAACGTGCCTGACAATAACGCGACATTGGTGTTCTCGTCCGTGGGCTATGTTTCAACAGAAATTGTAGTTGGTGACCGTAAAAGTATCAATGTGACTTTAAAAGAGTCAGCAACCGATTTGAGTGAGGTTGTTGTAACTGGTTATGGTCAGTCGGTAGCCAAACGCGACCTGACCGGAGCCATATCAACAGTAACCGCCAAGCAGATCGAGGAGCGCCACCCCATAAACCTGATAGATGCTTTGCAATCACAGGCATCGGGAGTGTTGGTTATCAATGACTCTGGTGAACCCGGCGCAACGGGTTCTATCCAGATCCGTGGTGGATCAACCTTTTCAAGCGCAGGTAATTCGCCCTTGTTTGTAATTGATGGTATTTTAAGTCAAAGTGCCGATAACGTAAACCCCAATGATATCCAGTCCATTGAGGTTTTAAAAGATGCTGCCTCGGCTGCCATTTATGGTTCGCAGGCAGCAAATGGTGTTATCCTGATCACCACTAAACGCGGCAAACCAGGCAAGCCGTTGATCAATGCCCAGTATGCCCGCATTTTTGGCGTAATGGCGCACAAACTGGAGCAGCCAAATTCAAGAGATCTGCGTATTGAACGGAATTTATATAATGGAGCCAGTCCTGATAAACCTACCACTACTAATGACTCCTTAAACGTTGTCTTTAACTCGGACAATGACAATCAGGATGTGATCACTCAAACCGCAAAAAGGGACATTCTTGATTTTGGTGTAAGCGGGGGTGAAAAAAGCGTGCAATACTACTCCAGTATCCGGTATATCAATGACCTGGGCCTTATTGTTAACAGTTATGCAAAAACGCTTCAGGCGCGATTCAATCTGGATTACCAGGTATCCCCAAGGTTTAAATACAGTAACCGCTTGTCTTTTGGGTACAATACCAATAATAATATTAATGAGGGCAATACCATTAACCAGGCATTCCAGCGGCCATCAAATTTAGCCTTATATTATCCCGATGGGACTTTAACCGGCTACATTAGTGGGCGGCGGAACCAGTTGTCGGTTGCCTTACTCGAGATTAACCAAACCAACACTTATACCGGCGATCTGTTTAACCAGATAGATTATACGATCACTAAAGATCTGCGCTTAACCAATAACTTCGACTTTGGCTTATCAACACCACACAATGTGTTTTTTGACCCTAAACTATTAAGCAGCGCCAGTCCTTTGGTTAACTCTGGCAGGGAAAGTTTTGCGGTTAATACCAACTGGGCCTACCAGGGATTTTTAAACTGGGCTAAAACATTCGGCAACCACTCCATAACTGCGGTGGCGGGTGTAAGTGCCGAAAAAACACAGAATAACAACTTTAAAATAGCCGGTTCAAATTCGGCCAACGAAACCATTTACACTTCGAATGTTTATGGTACTATTGATCAAACCAATACCGGTACCGATGCGGGCTCAACCAGCCGCGAGTCTCTTTATGCCCGGGCTACCTATAATTATAAAAGCCGCTACATGTTCAATGTAGTTTACCGTAAAGACGGATCATCAAGGTTTGGTAAGGATAATAAATATGGCGATTTCTATGGCTCATCTGCAGCCTGGCGTTTTACCGATGAGCCATTTATGGGCTGGGCAAAAAAATTCCTGAATGATGCCAAGCTCCGTGTAAATTATGGTGAAGTAGGTAACGACCGCATCCCGTCCAATTCAAATCTGCTGATCTATACTTTTGGATCTTCCTTTTATAATGCCGTAAACGGTGTGGTATTAAGCAACCAGTTTGGCAACTCCCAGTTAAAATGGGAAAGTAATATCCAGAAAGGCATCGGGCTTGATCTGCAGTTTTTCAATTCAAGGTTGAATGTAACCGCCGATTATTACCAAAAGACAACCAAGAACCTGCTTTACCAGCGTAATATCCCGGTTGAAACAGGCTTCACCAATGTATATGTAAACGTTGGCGACGTTACCAATAAAGGCTTTGAGCTGTCGATTAATGCAACGCCGCTGGCCCTTAAAAACTTTAACTGGAATATTGGAGCCAACCTCACTATTGAGCGCAACCGCATCAAAAGCCTGTACAATCATCAGCCCTTCCTGGCAACTTCGGGGGGAGCTACTTACCTGGTGCAGGAAGGCGGAAAGATCGGCGATTTTTATGGCTACAAAGGTTTGGGGGTTTATCAGTATGATGCCTCTAACGCTTATGATGGCAACTGGAACAGACTGACACCAGTAGGGGTATCTGCCGATGGTAAAACCGCTCAAAATTATACGCTGAACGGGCAAACCTACAGCGGTACTGTACACCACATGTATGCAGGCGGCGCTTTACTGCTTGGCGGCGACATGATATTTGATAACGTTAAAAAAGACAGTGTTATTGATGCCAATGACCGCCAGGTATTGGGTAACGCGCAGCCATCGTTTTACGCGTCTATCATCAATACCATAAACTACAAACAGTTTACCTTATCATTTACCCTGAACACCACATGGGGTGGCCAGATCTATGACAGTCCGCGGCAAACATTAGATAACCTGGCTACATCGGGTATTGTGGCTGATAATAATACTACCTATAATTCGTGGAAAAAGCAGGGCGATATTACCGACATTCCTTACATGGGGCGTAAAAACTCCACCGCGAATTTCCCCGGTACGCAAACCAGGTTCCTGGAAAATTCCTCGTTTATCAGATTGAGTTATGCCAAGCTTACCTATAATTTACCGGCTAACCTGGCTTCACGGTATAAGCTCAAAAACATCGGGGCCTATGTATATGGTGCAAACCTGCTTACCTGGACAAATTACACCTGGTATGACCCGGAATTCTCTTCGAGCTCGGCCCTAACCCCGGGTAATGATAACGGCCGGTATCCGCGCAGGCGCGAGGTTGGTTTTGGTATAAATGTTAATTTCTAATTCATAGCGACATGAAAAAAATATTAAGTGTTACTTTTTTAACATTGATAATCACCGTATCCGGCTGTAAAAAGCTGTTGGATCAGCCCCCTAAAAGTCAATTAGGGAGTGATAAGTTCTGGAAAAGCGCAGATGACGCCAAAGCCGGTGTTGCGGGTATATATGATGGTGTTCAGGATATGTTTAACAGCCAGTTTATTTACTGGGGCGATGGCCGGAGCGATAACCTCACTTTTCACCCAACTTATAACGATGGATTGCCTTTGGCGATCAATGTATTAACACCCAATACAAACGGCGCCGACTGGACATTGCTTTATACCACCATAAGCAGGGCTAACTTTGCCATAAAATACATTCCAACTATTTCTGTAATTGATGCGGCTACATCAAACGATCTGCAGGCTCAGGCCCTGGGTATCCGGGCTTACAGCTATTTCTGGCTGATCAGGCTTTGGGGCAATGTACCGCTATGGACAGTACCTTATGAAGACCTGAGCACCGACCCTTACAAAGGGGTAACGCCGGCTGCAGATATTATGAAAAACGAGATCCTGCCCGATCTGCTCAAAGCTTATGACCTTTCTGACAAAACAGCATCTGTTGTTTGGAACGTGAACTCCGGCGGGATAGCGGCTATGCTCATGGATGTTTATATGTATAACCATGATTATACCAACGCCTTGTTATGGTGTGATAAGCTGCTGGCATTAAAACGTTATAGCCTGGAACCTACCGCTACCTGGAAAAATATCTTTACATCACCAACAAACTCCAAAGAAGATATCTGGAGTTTGAACTGGGATTTTACGGTTGATGGCGGTAATAAAACTTCGCAGGAAATTGGAGCCGGCGATACCAACAGTGATTTTGCTATCGACCCGGCATTGTGGACCTATTTTACAACCACACCTGCCGACATCCGTGGTGCCCAAAGCATTGATTTTAAAGTGAACAATCACGATAAAATATGGAAATACTATGCGCCAAATCTCGATAAGAACGGCAACCAGATCTATCCTAATTCGCCACAGGCCAACCTGCTGTTCCCTTTATATCGCCTGGCGGATATATACCTTCTAAGGGCCGAAGCCTTAAATAGGACAGGCGACCTGGCTAACGCACTTATCTATTTAAATATGGTACATACCCGTGCCGGTTTACCGGCCTATCTGGCCGGTGATTTTGCCAGTGCCGATGACATGCTTTACGGCAATCCGGTAAATGGGAACGGCATTTTACGCGAACGCCAGCTGGAGTTATTTTGTGAAGCTAAACGTTGGTTTGATCTGCAACGAAATGGTATCATCGTTTCAACGATGGATCCTTTAATTAAAATACGGCAAACGTTAAAAGGGTTTCCGCCAACAGGTTTTGGCGACGTCAGAAAAATATTCTGGCCCATTGATCAGGATGTGTTAAATGCCAATACCAAACTCACTCAAAATCCACCTTATTAATCTATATCAAATGAAAACGATGAAACAAGCAATTGTATGGCTTGCATGCATGGGCCTTTTAATAAGTATGGCCGGCTGTAACCTGGCCGGATTAAAATTGCAGGAAAATGCCGACTATCACCCCTATGTGCTTGATCCGCATATCAACAAAACCGCCTGGCAGTATATTAAGGAACGCAGCTACAACTTTGCCGGGAAAGATACGGTGTTTAAGCTGATGCGCCAGGCCATCGAATACTCGGGGATTGATACCAATTTGTATATTAAAACCGATTGCACCTTTATATTTCTGCATAACGATGCTGTTTACCGGCTATCAAACAAGGTGATCACCGCCGATTGTTACTGGGGTAAATACCTGGTGAACGGTAAACCGGCCACCAAATGGAGCGATTATCCTAAAGAGCAGGTAAAAAACTACCTGTTGTATTTAATTGTGCAGGGGGCATATTCCTTCAATAACTTAACACCTGTAAACGTTGTTGCCACCACATTGCAACCAACAAATTACGATCCGCTAAATCCCACATCGATCATGACCCTTCGGGTTAATAATGATCAGAACTTTACCATGCGGCTCAATGATTTTTCCAATTCGGTAGGTTATGTGAGTGTGCGTACCAGTAATATTTTGGCCTTAAACGGGGCCATACAGGTAATAGACAGGGTACTTTTTTATCAAACAAAATAGTACAGTGGTTTAATTGGTTCGCCGGTCGCGGCAGGGCTCCCTGTTGCGGCCGGCTCTTTTAAATACACTGAAATTAAAAACAAATGGCAGAAACAAATGACAAATCCGTATCACGCCGTAATTGGCTGGGTGCTATGGGCAAGATCTCGTTAGGAACAGGACTGGTGGTGGTTACTTCAAATTCATTTGCGGCCAGGCGTCCCGATCCGGTAAAAAACACGGCTAACGATATTGGGGCAAGGGTATACAACATCCGTGATTTTGGTGCAAAAGGGGATGGCAAAACGACGGATACTCTCGCGGTGCAATCGGCCATTGATACCTGTAATAAAGAACAGGGGGGCACGGTACTGGTTCCGGCTGGTGTATTTGTGATCGGTACGGTTGAGTTGAAAAGCAACGTTACCCTGCACATCTCCGCACAGGGAAAATTACTGGGCAGCGCTGATGGTAAACAATATCATGCCAGCGAGGTTATCCCCTTGGATAGTGGATGGACCATGAACGACGGTAACGTTGGGTTGATATTTGCCGCCAATGCCGAGAACATCACCATAGAAGGAAATGGCACTATCGATGGTCAGGGCGCGCAATTTCGGAGCGATACCAAAGGTGTATTGCCTCCAGCCGGCATTTCTGGGAACCATCGCCCGTATCATCTGCTTTTTTATCAGTGCAAAAATTTAACCGTACGCGATATTTCGCTCATCAACAGCGCCTATCATTCCATAAGGGTTTGTATGTGCACATTAGGAAAGTTTGAGGGCTTGTATATCCGCAGCAAAGTGATCCATAATAATGATGGCTTTCATTTTATAGGCAGCACTTACATGCATGTTTCTAATTGCGATGTACAATGCCAGGATGATGCTTGCGCGCTATTTGGCAGTTGTAAGTTTGTAACCATTTCAGATTGTTCTTTTAGTACGCGCTGGTCCGTATTCCGGTTTGGGGGAGGAGAAGCTGAGAACATCGCCGTTTCCAATTGCCTTATCTACGAGACTTATGGATGCCCGATAAAAATGCGTTGCTCACCGGGCTCGCGGTTTGAGAATATCTCGTTTTCAAACCTGGTGATGAAAGATGTAACCGGTCCTATTTCCATAGGCTCGGGTAATGGAAAATCTTCAGTTAATCCCGTTGCGAATACCCCTGCCATTGTGCGCAATATTTCCTTTAACCATATTCATGCCACGGTGGTAAAGCCGGTGCAGCTTCGAGGCTCGGAGTTTACCAGCAAGTATAATCCCGGCGAAATATTTTCATGCATTACGCTGAATGCCATGGACGATATTTTCCTGGAGCATATTTCTTTCAATGATGTGCACATCACATTTCCCGGCGGTGGCACGGCAGAGCAGGGAGCAGTGCGAGATGTGCCTAAAGTGGCCGCGGAATATTACCAAATCGGGGTACCTCCCGCCTATGGTATATATGCCCGCAATGTACGCGGCCTAACCCTCCACAACATAAGGCTGACCATGGACAGCCCGGATCTGCGCCCGGCACTTATACTGGATAACGTAGAAGATGCTGCAGTGAATGGCTTAAGCGCGCAAGGGCAAAAGAACTCGGAATCATTATTGCGCTTTATAAATACCCGCAATGTTTTGATAAGCGCCCTAAGGGTATTAACACCGGTTACCAATTTGCTCCAAGCCGAGGGTAAGGATTGCGCCAATATTATTATAAATGGCGGAGATACCTCTAAAGCCGATAAGGCCCTGGTATTAACATCCGGCGCATCCGCACAGGCGGTGAAATTACGTGGTTTGTAACAATAATGATAAAGCCAATGGAGTGTATCAATTAGCTTATTTGTGCAATTGAACCCTTGAAAAATAAGCCGATGTTAGTCACATTATACTTTTTGTCCTCATAAAAATAGAGCATCATGCGCAAAAAATATCCTTACATCTATTTAAAAAGCAATATAGCCAGGCTGGCTGTTGTCTTTATTATTTTATTATTACTGCCTTCAAAAATACTGCTGGCAGAAACGATTACGGTTTCGTCAATTGCCGATCTGCAAAAGGCCATTGATAAGGCTAAGCCCGGAGATTTGATCCTGCTGGCCGATGGTGTTTATAGCACTACCGAAGATATTGCTGTTCGTGGAAAAGGAACCCGCGAAAAACCGATTATTATTGCCGCTCAACATACAGGCGCTGCGGAAATTACCGGGAAAGGTGGTTTTAGTTTACAAAGCCCGGCTGCATATATTATCATCCGGGGTTTTAAATTCACCCATGCGGCATCCAAAGCCAAAACGGGGATAAGTACCAGCTTCTGCCGGTTTACCCAAAACATATTTGAAAACCAGGGCGACGGGGAAGACTTGACCATTGCCGGTAGCGACCAGGAAGTAGATCATAACACTTTCCAGAATAAAAACGCGATGGGACGGTTTGTCGCTATTCGGGGTGAGGGTAAGCAAATAGCCGAGAGGTTACAGATCCACCATAACTATTTTAACAACTTTGCCAGCCAGGGCGGTAAAAATGGGGCAGAGGCACTTCAATTTGGCCTAAGCGGCTTCAGCTTATCATCAAGCAATAGTGTGGTTGAATATAATCTGTTTGAGCGCTGCGAGGGAGAGAACGAACTCATCTCGGTTAAAGCATCTGCCGTAACGCTTCGGTATAATACCGTTCGTGATTGCCCGGCGCAGTTTACCCTGCGCCACGGCAACAAAAGTTTGGTATACGGCAATTACTTTTTCAATACGCCGGGTCTAAGGATCTTTGGCGACGATCACCTCATCCACAGTAATTATTTTGAAAACTGCAGCTCGGCCATAGTGATCGGCAATGGCGACGGAGAAGTTGCTGATGGCGCCCAGCTTACTGCACACGACCGGCCCGACCGGGTGCTCATCGCCTTTAACACACTCGTTAATAATAAAGAAAACATCATCCAAACCGCCCGGAAGAGCGGTATGGGCGCTACTTATATTACAGTGGCCGATAATATCATCCAGGGTGGCGGACCGGCAGCTACCATCTCTGGCCCATACACCAATCCGCAATGGTTGGGTAATATAATATTCAAGGTAAAGGATGCGGGCAATATGCCCGTGGAAGGCTATACTACAGCCGATCCTAAACTGTCAAAAAATGCCTCAGGAACATATCATATACAGGTTGGTAGTCTGGCTATTGACCATGGAAGCGCTGCATACCCGGCGGTGAGTACAGATATGGATGGGCAACCCCGTACCGCGCCGTTTGACATCGGAGCCGACGAACAAAGCAATGCCCTGGTAAAAGTACATGCCCTTAGCCCTGCCGATGTTGGTTATCAGGCTAAAAATTAAGCAGATCTATCAAATGAAAAACATTAGCGTATTTATATTATGCTGGCTGATAACCGCCAGTTCGTTTGCACAAAAAAGTAAAAGTCAATGGGTATATAAGGGCAAGGATGGTAAGCTGGTTTATAAAACCACACCCACCGGCGACAGGATCATGGATTTTTCATCTGCCGGTTATATGGGCGGTGGTATAGCATTCCCGGCTGTGCCGGTAAAACGCGTAGTAAAACCATCGGGGAATGACGATACCCAGGTCATTCAGAAAGCTATAGATGAATTATCAGCCATGCCGCTGCAAAATGGATTCCACGGAGCGGTAGAGCTTGCTCCGGGTACGTTTACCTGTTCGGGCTCAATCCTCTTATCAACCAGTGGTGTGGTATTACGAGGTCATGGTAGCGGGGCAAACGGCACCACCATCAAAATGGTTGGCGGGCATCATACAGCCATAGTTATCGGTCGCGGAAACACCAATGTGCCATTAGGCCGAACAGAAAGAGCAGATAGCAGCGCTGCCAATGCTGCCAAAACGCTTATTACGGATGTGTATGTGCCATCGGGAGCCGTATCTTTTACAGTTAGCGATGCTTCCAGCTTTGCTATTGGCGATACCATTGCGATTAACCGGCCGGTAACCGAAGGCTGGGTGCATTTTATGGAAATGGACAATATGTGGCGCGATGGCAAGAAAGAAACCTGGCTCAAAGCAGGCTCCCGGGGTGTTACCAAAAGAAGGATAGTTTCCATCTCCGGGAATAAATTGACGGTTGATATTCCGCTGGCCGACTCCTATGATGCCCAATTTTTAAATTCTCCGGGAACTATCATTGTAAAAGCGAAACCGGTATCACGGGTTACGCAGGTGGGTGTCGAAAATATACATATCCAATGCCCGCCGCTCGAAATTGATTATGGTCATGCCCCTTATGCTGGGATCCGTGTTGGCGGCGACGATTGCTGGGTGAAGGATGTGAACTGCGAAGAAACCATGAACACTACAGTGCTCGCCGGTAACCGCATCACTATGGAAAAAGTGATCGTGAAGCACACCTATGCCAATTTGGGCGCATCCAAACCAACAGATTTTAGTTTAGAAGGTGGGCAAAACCTGATCGACCGCTGCGAGATTACCGGCGGCAATATGTATTTCGTCTGGACCTCCTCCTTAATTGCCGGACCAAATGTTTTACTCAATTGCACTTTTAGAGGTACACGGAGCCGCGTACAGCCCCACCAGCGCTGGGCAACCGGACTTTTGGTTGATAACTGTACGGTACCGGATGGGGGCATAGATTTTATGAACCGAGGTATCGCGGGATCGGGCCATGGCTGGACGATGGGTTGGGCCGTAGCCTGGAATTGTATAGCCAAAACATACGTTATTCAAAACCCGCCGGGTGCGGCAAACTGGGCCATCGGCTGTATTGGCAAACGCGAACAAACCGCACGCTTATTTGACAGTGCACCTGTTTTGGCCGATGGTAATTTTGATTCGCACGGTTCGCCGGTCGAGATCCAAAGTCTTTACCTGGCCCAACTGGCCGAGCGTCTGGGGACAAAAGGCCTTAAAAATATTGGGTACAAGGGAAATACCGTCGATATGTTTCCGAATAAGCAGGTAAGCCTATTGCCGCTTAAAACGCAGAGGGATAAACTGGGTTTTAATGAAGCCATTGATCGGCCGGTAAATACCAGTGATGTTAAAGGCAACACCCGCGAATTTGGCGGCGAAAAAGCGATCGATGGCAAGCCCGCAACTTACTGGCGTACCAATGATGGCGTAACCAAAGCAACCCTCGAAATTGATATGGAAGGCCCCGTTAAGATAAACACCATGCAACTTAACGAACAGGGGCAGCATATAGCAGCTTATAAGGTAGAGGCCCAACTGGACAGCGATTGGAAATTGCTGGCACAGGGCACAACCATCGGAAGAAACCTGGTAGTAAAATTTCCGGCCACCATCGCCTGGAAAGTGCGATTGACCGTATTGAAAGCCAGCGATTATGTAGCCATCAGCAATGTAGGTTTATATATGGAAAGGGGGAGAAGCCCAACCAGTAAAATATGACCCGAACTGTCACTTATGAGTTTTTGATGCACCACTTTTTGTAGCTATTGATGCACCGCTATAAGTTGATCACCTCTTCCAAATACTTATTTTATGCGTTAGTATTGTGTCTCAGGTAATATTTTTGTGATAATTATTTCCTGCATCAATTCAGGTTCACTATCAGGAATTCCGTGAGCAGATTTTTCAAACCAAAATAATTGCTTTTTAGGGGCTTTTAGTTTTTTGTAATATTTTTCGCAAACTGTTGCATTAGTCATATAGTCTTTTCTGCCAACAAAAAAATATACTGGGCATTGAAGGGAAAGAAATTGTTTTAGAAAATTCATTTCAAAGACTTCATTGGATAATGATGCGGCAGAGGTTTCCATCCATTGTTTCATCATCGGCTTTATTTTCGCTCTCAATGTGTCACTGATATGTTCTCCATCATATTCAGTTTGCCAAACGTATTTAGTGAAAAGGGACTCAAAATCCCTAGCTGGCAGTTTAATCGTAGCCAGTTCCCTAATGGCTCTATCGTTGTGTTTCTTCTTAAAATGTTTCTTCAGCATAGCCAGCCCAATTTTCTGACTTGCTATTCCGTTCACAGGCGGGCTCATTTCAATTAATGCATATAACCGTTCAGGATATTCTTGGGCCATATATATACCCATCACACAACCCATAGAATGTGCCGCGATATAGAGTTTTTTTCGGTTGAACGTTTTGAGGAAATAATCAACAACCTCTTTCGTGTCATTGACCAGGAGCCCGACCGTTAGTGGTTCCGGCGATTTATTTAATTGAAAGGTTTTGCCATATTCCCGTTGATCCCATAGCACTACAACAAAATGTTTTTGTAGTTTCGATGTTAATTTATCAGCATTGCCGATTAAAGAATAATCACTTCCGCTGGCACCATGTAAATACAACAAGACAGGCTTAGTAACATCTTTACCTTTTATGCTGAAGACTTGTTTTATGCCGCCAACGTTAATTATTTCTGTCGTATCAATACCAATAGGTTTGCTTTGACAGAAGGCAAGACGTCCTGATAAAAATATTGCAATATAGATAATTGCGTTCTTCATTTTGCTAAATATTAGTGTATTAAAAACGAATATACGAAAAGGTTCGTATATGAATATGGCTGGAAAATTACTTTAAGATTTTCTGCATAAATTAAATGTGAATGAAATCTCTCGAACCGGCTCATTGGAAGAAAAGATCAGAAACAATGTTTCGCTAATAAATATATGGCTATATCAATGGGCTCCTGTCAATTAATGGTGGATCAAAAGGTCATAAGTGACACGAACGAAAACGTTTGCGTAGATTATTACAGCCTAATGTGGTACCAAACACCACGCGCATTGTATAGTGTATGAAGAGCTATACAAATGTAGTTCATAACCAATTAGCATAACCGTAAGTATACTGGCTATTTGACCGGCTGTGCTCATTAATTCAATAATAATAGTATAAACCTGGGCGGGTATTGTTCCTGTCGAAATAAAAACCTGATGAAAAAACTTTTTATAGCATGTTTGCTGTCCGTATTTTTTATACATAGTGTTTTTGCACAAAAAGTGCTGTCGCGCGATGAGCGCATGAAGTGGTGGCGCGAAGCCCGTTTTGGTATGTTCATTCACTGGGGCGATTATGCCGAGCTGGGTGGTATGTACAAAGGATATGAGGTAGGGCATGGCGGGGAATGGATCATGAACAGGGCCAAGATCCCGGTAGCCGAATACCAGGCTTTCGCCAAAAAATTCGACCCGGTAAAATATGATGCCGATGCCTGGGTAAAACTAGCCAAAGAGGCCGGCATGAAATATATAGTGATCACCGCGAAACATCACGATGGCTTTGCCATGTTTAAATCAAACGCCAGTAAATGGAATATTGCCGATGCCACACCTTATGGCAAGGATGTTTTAAAACCCCTGGCGGCAGCCTGCAAAAAATATGGTATCAAGCTGGGCTTTTATTATTCGCAGGCGCAGGACTGGAATAATCCTGGTGGCGCTGCTGCCCGCAAAGTAAGCGCCGAGGGTTGGCCAAATCCCGATTCGGCCAAAATAGATGCTTATACTAAAGATCATACCGGTCATTGGGACCCAGCTCAAACCTCATCAACCATGGCTGAGTATATCGACAGGGTGGCTGTTCCACAAGTTAAGGAATTGCTCACCAATTACGGCGACGTAGCCGTGATCTGGTGGGATACCCCAACCAACATGACCGATGAGTTTGCTCAAAAACTGCAGGACCTGTTAAAGCTGCAACCCAATATCATCACTAATGATCGTTTGAAACGCCCCAACTTTGCCGGTGATTATAAAACACCCGAGCAAAAGATCCCTAACCTGAGCGAGCTTGACGGGAAAGACTGGGAAACCTGTATGACCATGAATGGTACCTGGGGTTATAAAAGCTATGATCATAAATGGAAATCGCCCGAAATATTGATCCATAACCTCATCGATATTGCTTCAAAAGGCGGTAACTACTTGCTAAACGTTGGTCCGACAGCCGAAGGTGAATTTCCACAGGAAAGTATAGCTTCCTTAAAAAAGATGGGAGAGTGGATGAAGGTAAACGGCGAAGCTATATATGCCACCAAAGCAAGCCCTTTACAGCCGCTAAGCTGGGGCCGCTGTACGCTTAAACCCGAGGGTAAAAATACCATACTGTACTTATCGGTATTTAACTGGCCGGCGGATGGTAAACTGGTTGTTCCGGGTTTAAAAAATGAAATCGTTAGCGCCAAAATGCTGGCTGGTGGAGTTGTTTTAAAAACCGGAGTATCCAACGATGGGGTAACTGTAAATGTACCTGCCAATGCCACAGATAACATAGCCACCGTAATTAAGGTAGAAGTGAAGGGAGCGGTAGCCTCCCAAACAACAAACCCAGCGGGTAAAATGAAAACCGGAGCACTTGATTAACCCATGAAATTGAATATCCCCTTATGTTTAATAGCCGGCGTGCTGCTTACGGGCAGCACGCTAAAGGCCCAGGTTGTGCTGAAAGCGGATGGGAGCAATGATGCCTATAAGCAGATCTCTCGCGTATTGGGAGGTGATGCCTGCGAGGTGCCGGATTGTGCCCATCCGGTTAAACATATTACAGAAGCTTTTGATAAGCAGCTGAATGAATACGTGTTTGTTTTTCATAGTCATGTTAAGGAGGATAATGACCGCTGCAAAAATTTTGACAGGGAGCGGGTAGAGATCAAAACTTATGGTCCGTCTGCCCCGAAACTGAAAGGCGAATTGGGCGAAACGGTTGAATACAAATGGAAATTTAAAATAGACAGCGGCTTTAAAGCGCAGCCTACATTTACACATATCCACCAGATCAAAGCAGGTGATGGCGATGCCGGGGCACCGATCATCACTTTTACACCCCGCTTTGGTCGGCCCGATCAGTTGGAGATTATCCGTACCGGTTCGGCAAAGGAAACTTCGCAGGGCGTTTTGACCAAAGTAAACCTGGCCGATTTTAAAGGGGCCTGGGTTGAAGCAACCGAGATCATGCATTATGATACCCATGGCAGTTACACCGTGATCATCAAACGGGTGGCCGATGGCAAAATATTGTTGAATTATACCAATAAGGATATCGATCTGTGGCGAAAGGGAACATCATTTTGCCGGCCAAAGTGGGGCGTATACCGGAGCTTAAAAAGCGCGGAATATATACGGGATGAGGATGTTTATTTTGCCGATATCGCTATCCGGGAGCAATAGTTTTTGTTTTGATAACCAATTAAAAATCAATTGAATGAAGCCACAATTACTCAAAGTATCAGCAGGCCCTGCGCAGTCCTTTAGTGTACGGCAAGACCTCATCCCCTGTATTAATAACAGGTGGCATTACCACCCGGAAATTGAACTGATCCATTTTAAAAAAGGGAGTGGAACCCAGTTCGTCGGCGATAATATCAGGCAGTTTAATGCCGGGGATATGGTGATGATAGGCGCTTACCTGCCGCATTACTGGCGTTTTGATGATGTGTATTTTTCAAAGGAAGAAACAGCTCCCGTTGATATCAGGGTGGCCCATTTTTGCGAAAACTTTTGGGGGAACGGCTTTTTACAACTGCCCGAAAATAAACTGATCAAAACCGTATTGGAAAAAGCCAAACGTGGAATACAAATTACAGGTAAGGCAAAAAAAATGATTGCCGATATCATGGAAAACCTGCTTACCGCCGAAGGATCAAAACGGATCATCCTCTTGATGGAGGCATTAAATATTATTGCCGGGTATGAGCATGCCGATATCCTGTCGTCTATTGGATTTAGTCCTAACATTGAGAAATCCGGAAATGACTGTATCAATGTGATCTATGAGTACTCGCTGGCTAATTTCAAAAATAAGATCCACATGGATGAACTTGCCGATCTGGCCGGGATCAGTCCAAACTCCTTTTGCCGTTATTTTAAATCGCGCACGCGTAAAACATATTCCAAATTTTTACTGGAGATCAGGGTAGGGCATGCCTGCAAACTGCTTATCGAAAATAAACTGCCGCTGAAACAGCTCTGTTACGAAAGCGGGTTTAACAACTTTACCAATTTCCATAAATATTTTAAGCAGATAACCGGTAAAAGCCCCTTGAACTATCAGAAAGAATTTATCCAGACAAGAACCAGTTCCTGGTAAGGAAACCGGGTAAAACATCAAAATTATATAGCCTGTGGTCGGTGTTATCACTGCACCACATAGCCTGGATTTAGTAAAGGGGCCTATTAATAAGCATAATAAGTGGTGGTGCGGTGATAACACCGACCACAGGCTAAAGGGTCGAGCGCAGAGGCCTGCCCACCATGCTTCGACGGAGCCATCCATGACGTGTCTCTCCCATGTCATTGCGAGGAGGAACGACGAAGCAATCTCGTAGCTATTCCTATCCATGAGAACGCGAGGAGATTGCTTCGTACCTCGCAATGACATATTTAAACTTCGGGCTCTTTTAAAAGCGGGTTTACACTGTAAACCCACTTTTCGGCCATAAATAAACATAAATAACTTATTATCAATAAAATACAATAATGTTAACCATGAAAAGTGTAAACCATGTAAACCCACTTTTTGTAGCTATTCAACCGGATAGGGGCCCTGTTCAAAAACAGTATCATGGTATCCCTTGCTGCCTACACCGAGCGATAGTGGGCTCCTGAAATCGATACCTTCGCTAAGGCATTTCAGTACATAAGTAAAATCATATTGGGGTCGCCATCCCAGCTCATCAAGAGCCCGGCTGTTCACATAAACCCGGTCGATGTGGGGGAACATGGTCCACTGCTTGTCGGCAAAAAGCTGTTCGTAATCGGGGAAAAGTCGTTTTACCACTTCCGGGGCATTGGTATGAAGCAGAGTGAGGTCATCCCTCGTAAAAGGTGTTGTGGCCGAAATGATATAACGCCCAAATCCAATAGCCCGGGCTTTTTCAACCGCCAGGATATGCGCGTCGACCACGTCTTCCATTTCTACCCGGCGATATAGCAGTTCGTTGGCCTGTACATTGGCTGCACTATATTTTCCTCTTATCGCGGCATTGTCATCAGCTTCAGGGAAAAACCGTGATGTTCTCAAAATCACTACGCCCAACTCATATTTGCGGGCAAACATTTCACACAGGTTCTCGGCAGCTATTTTGGTTACACCATAAATGTTTTTGGGAATGGGTGTTACGTCCTCTGTGATCCAGGCCGCAGGCTCACCGGGGGCTGGATTCATCGCAGCGCCAAATGTACTGGTGGTGCTGGTATAAACAAAGGTGCGTATACCTGTAGCTATGGCCTCTTCCAGCAATACCAGTGTGCCCGAAACATTGGTGTCGATAAAATCCTGGTTGGTATGGGTGGCGATGTGCGGTTTGTGCAGGGTTGCGGTATGGATCACCGCTTGTATATCTTTCAGGCAACTACGGATAAAATCCCTGTCGGTTATTGACCCTACATGATCTGTAAAAGCCGAAGCTTTGATATCCAGGCCCCGTGCCTGTCGGCCCTGTGCCTTCAGGGTGCGTAAAATGGCCTCACCCAGGTGACCGGCGCTTCCGGTTACAAGAATACTCATGAAACAAAAATACCGGGTTTACTTTATAAAATCAATGAAGCGCGAAAAACCAGTGAAACTTATGTTACAGGCGCCTACAAAAAAGGCCAATGATCCCTGGTGAAGATTTGTATTGGAAAATCAGGTTATGTAGCGTTTATTCTACGTATGGCTGACCGGGAAAACGCATAGAAGAATAATTACATCCTGAACCGTAAGGATACAGACCGGCCTAGTGCCTGGGCTAATTCCGGATCAATCAGCGGACCTTCTCCCTGTTGTATCCATGCTCCGCGGATATCTTTTTGAAGGGTTATTTTCTCGCCGTTTAATAATATTTCAAGCTCTGTAGTAGCTTTACTGATCGGCGCTGTGTTTATCTGGTAAACGTGGTCGGTATCGTTATATGTTATTCGTAGTGGCAGACCCATCTTTTTCTCCTCGGGGTAAATATACAATTGTTGTAGTTAAATCGGGCATTTTAAAGAAAACAGTGGTGGATGTTCAGGCGGCCAGCTGGTGCTCAACCGTCTCTATCAGGTTATTCATACCGAAAGGTTTGTGCAGTATATCATCCGGAGCTCCTTCCTGTTTTAGGTAGTTTTCTGCATTTTCACTGTCTGTACAAATAATTACCGGGAGGGTTTGGGTTTCTTTGTTCCATTTCAGGAGGCGGCACACATCTATGCCATCTATACCGGGTAAAACGGCATCAAGAATAATAAGATCAGGATGGTTTTGGCGGATGTTGCTGAATATATGGACAGCATTGTCGAGGGTAATTACTTCATAACCATTACTGGTTAATATGTATGACATTACCTCCGTCATCAAGCCATTATGGTCAACTATCAAGATCTTCTTTGCCATGATCATTTTTATCATTATGATATATGTGCAAAGGCCATGCCATTGATTGACTTAGCATTAGGAGAGGGGTGCTAAGAGTCAAGATATAAGAGTCAAGAATCAAGAGACAGCTTTTTGTTACAATCTTAACTCTTGGTTCCTGACTCTAATATCTAAATTGTATTATACGTGGATAAACAACTCTTCTTTTGGACGGCGTACTTTAATCATTTTGCTGTAAACGTCGTCGTCGGCAGGGTGCCCAACGGCAGCGATCACCGAGGTGGTTAAGCCTATCACAAGCTATAAGTTGGCTTTTTGTTTCAGCTCATCCTCTTTATCATCTTGTTCTTTTCTCAGGCGTCTTTTTTCCTGCCTTATATCCTTCCGGGTTTTGCCAGCAGTATCAATATTATCAATTTTTAGCTTATACTCTTGCTTAAGGGCTTCAATTTGCTCCTTTAATTTCTCTTTAGCGGTTTTCTCTTTTACCTTTTCCTGCTCTTCTGCCTTTTTGCCGGTAGTATCTTTTTTACCAAAAAGACGCTGAAAGAAATTTGGTTTTTTTACAGGATCTTCCAGTACCGGCATTACTTCATTGTCGTCGCTTTGTTTCATCAGGCTGTCGGCAGTAGCGGTATCAACCGGTGCAATGGCCCGGCGTAGGCTTTCCCGCAGACGAACGCCATAAAAACCGTAAGCATTAGTATCGCGAGCCGTATAGCCCTTTTGCGCCATTAATTTACCAATAAGGTTAAAGTACCCATGAAGGCCCGGACGCAGCGTACCATCGGGCTGAAAAGCATATAAGCCACCCTTTGGATAAGGAACAATACTTGCCAGGTAAATACTTTCGCCCAGGGTAAGTTCCGATGGTGATTTACCAAAATAATAATGCGAAGCTTCGGATATGCCGTATATACCACGACCCCATTCAATAATGTTGAAATAAACCTCCAGCATCCGGTTTTTGGTCATCACGCGGTTGTTTTCGATGATCCACACGATCAGGATCTCCTCTACTTTCCGGGCAAGGGTTTTTTCGCGACTTAAAAAAGCGTTTTTCACCAACTGCATGGATATGCCACTGCCGCCCCGTTTAAACTTTTTGGTTTTAAAATCGGTAACTAACGACTTGCGTAAGGCTTCTTCCACAAAACCATGATTGGTGTAAAAAGAAGGGTCTTCAGCCGTCATAACAGCATTACGCAGGTTGGGCGATATTTGTTCCAGCGGTGTAAACTCCGGGTTTTCGGGACCGATGAGGTGTGGCGACATAGGCTTGCCTTTTTCATATGGGGTGTACACAAAGGAGCCATTCAATTTGGTCAGATCGGTTTTACCATATTTCACTATCCTGAAATTATCCTTGCTCAGGCGCGAATCAAATTGCAGGTCATCCGGCTTTGACGAATCCATATAAAAATTAAGCGCGTAGTTGAGCTTGCCGGCAACCTGTATACCATCCAGGGCATCAAACATCCCCGAAGGGAAGGAGTCGAAAATATCTGCTGCGTTTAGCCAACCCGTGTTGATTTTAAGCTCATAGATTTTTACCGGGTTAAGCGTGTATTTGATGAAGGGGTGCGCGGTAAGTTTTTTAATGTGGATGAGCGACGAGCTGTCGACAGATACATAGTTGCTGCCTACAAATACATTAGCATCAATGGATGCATCAGGAAAAACAATATTGTCTGATGATATACCCGGGTGGTTGATAAGCAGGTTATGTACAGCCCATGAGCCATAAATTTTTGTTTCACCACCACCGTGCTCCACTTTGGTAAGCCTGGTGCTGATGGTATCAAAATTTAATACAAGCTTGAACTTTTTTTGGATGATAGGCAGCTCTACCTTTTTGCCATCGGCATACATTTTTACATCGATGTCTTTATCTGAGGGGTGCATTTTACCGGCAATATGCCAGGTAGCTGCGCCATTATCTACATCAATAGTTGAGGTGAGGTTGCCATCTTTGATCAGGGCGGTTTTGGCCAGTAGTTTTAACCGGGTGCTGTCGTCCCTGAAACTGATCGAAAAATTATCCAGGTGCAGGTTGTCCGGGATCTTGTACAGTACTTCGTTTATGAGATGATCGGCCAGATCGGCCAGATCAACCTTATCATGTGTGGCGGTAGTGTCCCTTTTCTTTTTAAACAGGAAGTCGAAATTTTTAACCCCCTTTACGCTGGTCAGATTAATGAACCCATCCTGCAAAGAAACATCGGCCAGCTTAATATCGCCAATAATAAGCGGCAATAATTTTACGCTAACCACCAGGTTCTTGATGTGGAGTAAACTGTCGCGCTGTTCGGGCACTATCGAGATGTCTGAGAATGCTACCGTGCTGGAGCCCGTAAAGTGGGCCGAGCCTATTTTTACATCTAAATTATAATCCCTCCTGGCTTTTGCTTTAGCTTTGCTGATAGCTTTTTGAAGCAAGGCCTCGCGTTTTGAATAGGCAATGTAGCCACCTATTAAAAGTATAAGCAGTAAGGGTATCAGTATAAATGCGGCTATGCGTATGTATTTAGGATTAAGACGCTTCATGTGTAAATTTTTCCAAAACTAAACTAAATCTTATCCCCTGCAAACGGTTGTTTCTGCAAATTGTTTCTTTAACAAACGCAAATCAACAACCTGTTTTCATAAATTTGCCATAATATTATGATAATTACCAAAGAACAAGTTTTACAAGCCCTGGGCAATGTGGAAGAGCCGGATCTGAAAAAGGACCTGGTTACCCTGAACATGATACAGGATATTCATATAGACGGCAACAACATTAGCTTTTCGGTGATACTGACCACGCCGGCCTGTCCGCTGAAAGCACTGATAGAAAATGCCTGCCGTAATGCCATCAGCCATTTTATAAGCAAAGAGGCTGTGGTAAGCATCAATATGACTTCGAGGGTTACATCGCAAAAAAACACCGGCGTTCCGGGGGTTAAAAACATTATAGCGGTGGCATCGGGTAAAGGAGGGGTTGGTAAATCAACGGTGGCGGTAAACCTGGCATTAGGACTGGCTAAAGCCGGAGCCAAAGTAGGTTTAATAGATGCCGATATTTACGGGCCATCGATACCAATTATGTTTGGTTTGGAGGGTGTGCGCCCGCAAGCCAGCGAGGTTAATGGAAAAACACGGATTGAGCCAATTGAAAAATATGGCATCAAGCTGTTGTCTATCGGCTTTTTTACAGACCCCAATCAGCCCGTGCCATGGCGCGGACCAATGGTATCGACTGCGGTAAAACAACTGTTTAACGATGCCGACTGGGGCGAACTGGATTACCTGGTGATTGATTTGCCACCCGGTACCGGCGATATACACATAACGGTTACGCAAACTTTCCCGGTAACCGGGGCGGTAATTGTAACCACGCCGCAAAACGTGGCGCTTGCCGATGCTAAAAAGGGGATAGGCATGTTTTTAATGCCGGCCATTAACGTACCGATATTGGGTGTGGTCGAAAACATGTCGTACTTTACACCTGCCGAATTACCAGATAATAAATACTATATTTTCGGTAAAGGCGGCGGTCAAAAACTGGCAGAGCAATTGAATGTACCATTTTTAGGAGAAATTCCGTTAGTAAAGGGTATAAGCGACTCTGGTGACGCAGGCAAACCAACCATACTGGAAGAAGATGGGATAATGACCCAGGCATTTTTAGAGATGGCCCGCCGCGTGGCGCAGCAAGTAGCTATTTCAAACGCGAAAGCCATGAGTAGTGAACCGGTTGCGGGAGTTTAGGAGAAAGGATATTGGGAATAAGGACGTGTGGAGCAAGGAATAAGGATTTTTAGAAAAAAGACAAATATCATTGCTCCGTCAATCCCCAAAATCCATTATCTGTTATTGTAAATAATTAAGTAACTTTACTTTTATTATAATTTAGTTAAAATGAGTTTATTAAGTCAAGTAGAGACAGCCTTAGATACCATCCGTCCGTATTTGGAGACTGATGGCGGGAATGTTTCGATTGAGGAGATTACCCCTGAAGGTGTTGTTAAATTAAAGTTGTTGGGTTCATGTGGATCATGCCCGATGAGCATCATGACGCTTAAAGCCGGGATTGAACAGGCTATTAAAAAAGCTGTTCCGGAAATAACCGGTATTGAGGCTATCAACCTAACAGACATTGACGACCCTAACGCGGTGCTCCCAGAAAATTTGAGATAGTGTTAAGTATTGTTAAAATGCCTACCTTATTTACGGCATTAACGTACTTTTGATAAAAGTTTTGAAACTTTTTCCGGGCATAGCCTGTAATATATCCGGAGAGGGTGATTGGTATATGAAATATCTGATAGCCATATTATTTTTATTTGTGACAATTGGGGCCTTTGCACAAAAACATGACGATAGGCCCGTTGTGCAGTTTACAGGTGTAGTACATAATGCAGACAGCACCAATATCATTGTGCCTTATGTTACCATTACCAATACCTCGGCACATAACTCGGCAGGCCAGTCAAACTACAAAGGTTATTTTTCGTTTGTGGTGCATGAGCAGGATACCCTGCGCTTTACCTGCGTGGGATATGGACCGGTTACTGTTGTTATACCCGCAAATGTGCCTAATAAAAGCTATACGCTGCAGGTGAGCCTGAAACCGCAGATCATTAACCTGCCCACATTTCATGTGTTTCCTTGGGCAACTACCGACGAGTTTAAGAAAGATTTTTTAGCTGTGAAACTGGCCGATGACGACCTGGAGATAGCGCGTAAAAACATAAGCCGGACATCGTTGGTGGCTTTAGGAAATGTATTGCCCCGGGATGCCCAGGAAATACAATCGGCCACGGCTCAGGGCATGCATACCAGTATCCTGAATTCACATTCCCTAACACCCAATCCATTGCTCAATCCCTTTGCCTGGGGTAGTTTGATCAAACAGATTACCGATTCTGATAATAAGAGCAGCAGTAATTAAGTCTGAAGTTCTGAGTTTGAAGTCATAAGTCTTTTGGGCACAAAGTCTTTTATGTCAAGAAAACATATCCGTTTTTTGACTTAAAACTAAAGACTCCTGACTTACTACTTAAATTATCTTCCTTTTTTCACAGCCGGAAATTTCATCCGGTAATCAACGTCAACTATCCCTTTTGATATATCGTTCAGCTTTTTCTCGATCAGGCGTTTGCGCAGCGGACTTAATTTATCAGTGAAAAGTTTACCTTCAATATGGTCATATTCGTGCTGTATTACACGTGCGGCAAGGCCCTTGAAGGTTTCTTCATAATGTTTCCAATCCTGGTCGTAATAGGATAGTTTTACTACCGGTTTACGATATACATCTTCCCTGATATCGGGTATGCTCAGGCAACCTTCGTTGAAGCCCCATTCTTCGCCGGTTTCTTCTAGTATGGTAGCGTTTATGAATACTTTTTTAAAGTCTTTCAGTTCGGGCTCATCATCGCTAAAAACAGAAGCGTCAACCACAAATAAACGCATAGACATACCCACCTGCGGGGCGGCTAAACCAACGCCATGCGCGGCATACATGGTTTCAAACATGTTTTCAACCAACTCTTTGATATGAGGGTACTCGTCTGGTTCAATGGCTGTTGCTTTTTTCCTTAAAACAGGATCTCCGTAGGCGATGATAGGATACTTCATTTTACAAAAATACAGGTTTATTCTTATTTAGGTTCAAATTTCAGTGTAATTAGCTTGTCAATATCAAAAATTTCGTTGCTTATTTCCAACAATTGATCGGCTGTAACGGCATTTATTTTGGCAAAAACATCTTCCAGCGTATCAATATGGTTAAAGTCAAGCAAGCTTTTTGCCATCGATATGATCAGGCTCATACGGTTTTCTTCGGCCAGGGCAATTTGACCAATGAACTTTTCTTTAGCCTGGTGCAACTGCAATGTGCCTAATTTTTGCTCGCGCAGCTTTTTCAGCTCTTTGTGTACCAGGCGCGAGGCTTTTTCAGCTTTCTCGGCATCTGTTCCAAAATAAATGGAAAAAATACCCGTATCGGTAAGCGTGGTATAATTCGACTCAATGGTGTAGGCAATACCATACTTTTCACGAATCTCCAGGTTCAACCTGCTACTCATGCCCATACCGCCTAACAAGTTATTAAGCAGTAATAAGCCGCTTTTATGTGTGTGTGATGATGAATAGGCCTGGTTACCAATGATACAATGCGTTTGCGATATCGGTTTTTTAACAATATGAATGCCATTTTGATTGGCCCTCGGCGCTATCCTGTTTTTTTGAGCAGAATTTGCTGCAATTCCCCCAAAGTATTTTTCGGATAGTTTGATGATCTTCTTAAAATCGTAATTGCCATGAACGGCAAATATCATTTCGGAAGTGCTGTAATTAGCCCGGATAAAAGCCCGGATGTCATCGCCATTCATCCGCCCAACAGATTCGGCGGTCCCTAAAATGTTTTTACCGATAGGGTGATCCTGAAAAAGCAATTCTTCAAAATCATCCTGTATGGCTTCTTCTGGCTGATCAAGATAAGAGGCGATCTCGTCCAGAATTACGCCTTTTTCTTTTTCCTGCTCATCTTCCGGAAAGGTGGAGTGGAACAGGATGTCCTCAAACAGATCCATCGACCGCTCCAGGTGCTGGTTAAGCAATGATGCATGTATACAGGTATACTCTTTAGTGGTATAGGCATTCAGATCGGCACCAACCAGCTCCAGTCGGTTTAAAATTTGGTTGGTACTGCGCCTTTCGGTTCCTTTAAACAGCAGGTGCTCAATGAAATGGGCAAGACCATCTTGTTGCTCTCTCTCATCGCGCGAGCCGGCATTTACAATAAAACAGCAATGGGTTATGGCAAAAGGAGCATGTTTATATAATATGCGAATGCCATTGGGTAAGGTATATGCCTGGTAATCGATCATGGGGTGCAAAGATACGTTATATGCAGTATAATTATTTTGGTGCTATTGTAAGCGATTTATACTATTTTAGGGCAAAAATCGTAATGCGTATGTAATTACTTAACATACCCAAGTTGAAAATGCCCCAAACATTAAAGTAGCCCCCACTTATGAAAATTAAAATTGCCGATCTTGAATTTGAACCCCTTATCAGCGAAAAGTTAATAGTTGAACGTACCAAAGCTATTGGCCAGCAGTTAAACGCAGATTATCAAAACAGTATCCCTGTGTTTGTTGGCGTGCTGAACGGCAGTTTTTTGTTTATTGCAGACCTCATCAAACAAATTGAAGGTCCCTGTGAAATTGCCTTTACCAAACTAGCATCCTATTATGGTGGAACAACCAGCAAGCTGAAGATCCGCGATGATATTGATTTGATCATGGATATTAAAGATCGCGATGTGGTGATCATTGAGGATATTGTAGATACCGGCAATACACTGCATTACCTGATAGATAAATTGAAACAGCGCAATCCATCATCTATTGCAGTATGCTCTCTATTGTTGAAACCTGCGGCTTTGCTGAGCCCGATTGAGGAGCTGAAATATGTAGGCTTTGAGATTGAGAACGAGTTTGTGGTAGGCTACGGCCTGGATTACCAGGAAATGGGTAGGAACCTGAGAGATATTTATAAAAAGGTATAAATAATATTTCGGAATTGAGATGTTCGATTTCAGATTTAAGCTACATGAGGTCATCCCGAATTTATTTCGGGATCTCATTTGTTAAGTATTCCACATTTGTGGTGTTTGCCATGCAGGTGAGATGCCTCCTCCTGCGGTTTGTAATTTAGTGATCATGAAAAAGCCTAAACTTTTGTTATTGTGCTGTTTGGCAGCAATTGCCTTTTTTTCCTGTAGTAAAAAAGACGCTGTTCCTACTACGGTTGTAATTACAGTAACCGACGGAAGAACAAATAGTGCATCGGCAGGAGCCATCATAAAGCTTTATGCCGATTCGGCTGGAGTGGTTAACAACAGTCCGAAATACACAAAAACCGCCGACAATGCCGGAAAAGTGAAATTTGATGTTGCTTATTTAAGCGAGTATTATGTTATTGTTCAAAATGGAAGTGCCAAAAGCTTTTACGATGGCTTTATTCCAACCGGGATCTTTAAATCGCAACAGGATATAAACAATCATCCTATACAAATGCCACCGGGTGTAGTTGGTGGGATTATTCTTAAAGACATCAATTATGATGGAGCAATAGACCGCCATGATAAAGTGATTGCTCCTGGTATTTTTATAATAGAAAAAAACACAGCCACAGTTGATATAGATGTGTATTGATTGGGTTTTTATGGGGCTTCACAAACCGCTTTAGCCGAAGTCATCCCGAATTTATTTCGGGATCTCACTCTTGCTAAGTATTCGACATGTATGGTGTTTGCTTTGCATATGGGATGCTGAAACAAGTTCAGCATGACAAATCAGATTACCTAATCAACCCCAACCATACCCACAATTTCATTCAGGAACAAGACAGCCTGGTCAATGCTGTTTACACCTTCGATGCTTAGGCGCAGGGTATTTTTTACTTCTTTGAGGTTGGTGCGGCGCATATTGCTTTGTACAAAAGTGAGCACATTCCGAAAAGCGTCCGATTCGAAATAGGCCGATTGCTGGTTGCTGATAAAATAGCCACGCAGCACATTCTTTTTAAGCGAGATCTTTTCAAAGCCGATAGCTTTGCCCAGCCATTGCATACGCATGGTGTTCAACAGGTCGTTAACCTGTGGTGGTACTTTGCCAAAGCGGTCATGCAGCTGTTGTTGAAAGGCCGATAGTTCAGCCTCGTTCTCCAGTTTAGATAACTCAGTGTACAAGTTATAGCGTTCGGATATATTGGTTACGTACTCATCCGGGATGAGGATCTCGAGGTCGGTATCAATTTGCGTGAAGGAAATGAACGGCCGTGGTTTATCATCCGGGAACACGCCTTTAAATTCATCTTCTTTTAATTCCTGTATAGCCTCGTCCAATATCTTATGGTACATATCGAAACCGATCTCGGCAATAAAACCGCTTTGCTCGGCGCCCAGTAGGTTTCCACTGCCGCGGATATCCAGATCGCGCATAGCCACATTAAAGCCGCTGCCCAGGTCGCTGAATTCTTCAATGGCGCTCAGCCGTTTGCGGGCTTCGCTGGTTAATGTTGACAATGGCGGACTCAGCAGGTAACAATAAGCCTTTTTATTACTTCGCCCTACACGACCACGCATCTGGTGCAGATCGCTCAGGCCAAACATGTGCGCATAGTTGATGATGATGGTATTTGCGTTCGGGATATCCAAACCGGCTTCAATAATAGTGGTAGCCACCAGTACATCATATTCGTGATTCACAAATTTCAGCATCACATCTTCCAGCGCATCACCTTCCAGCTGTCCGTGGGCTATGCCAATACGTGCCCGGGGTACCAGCTTATGAATCATGCCGCCCAGTTGTGGCAGATCGGCCACGCGATTATGAATAAAAAAAATCTGTCCGCCCCGTTCTATCTCAAATTCTACCGCCTCTTTGATCAGTGTATCATTAAACACATGCAGCTCCGTAACCACCGGTTGCCTGTTGGGCGGCGGGGTGGATATGATAGAAAGATCACGTGCCCCCATCAACGAAAAATGCAGCGTACGCGGTATAGGCGTAGCGGTAAGCGTCAACGTATCCACATTGGCACGCATCTGCTTCAGTTTCTCTTTGGTTGATACGCCGAATTTTTGTTCCTCATCAATGATCATCAAGCCCAGATCCTTAAACTTAACATCCTTGCTCACCAGGCGGTGCGTGCCGATAATGATATCGACTTTGCCCTCTTTTAGTTTCTCTAAAGTATCCTTGATCTGCCGGCTGGTTTTAAACCGGTTGATGTAATCAATATTGGCCGGGAAGCCTTTGAGTCTGTCGGTAAATGTTTTGTAGTGCTGGGCCGCTAAAATAGTGGTTGGTACCAATATGGCCACCTGCTTGCTATCGGCTACAGCTTTAAATGCCGCACGCACAGCAACTTCGGTTTTACCGAAACCCACATCTCCGCAAATCAACCGGTCCATCGGGTGCGGCGATTCCATGTCCTTTTTAAAGTCAGCTGTGGCTTTTTCCTGGTCAGGAGTGTCTTCATACAGGAAGGAGGCTTCCAGCTCGGTTTGCAGGTAACTATCGGGCGAAAAGGCATTCCCTTGCTGGGCCTTACGCAGGGCATAAAGCTTGATCAGGTCGCGGGCTATGTCCTTAACTTTTTTTTTTGTTGTTTTCTTAAGGCGTTCCCAGGTATCGGTCCCCAGCTTATTCATCTTGGGTACGGTGCCCTCTTTGCCACTGTACTTGGATATGCGGTTAAGCGAGTTGATGTTCACATATAGCAGATCGTTATCGGCATAAATCAAGCGGATCATTTCCTGCTGTTTGCCGTTAACCTCTACTTTTTCCAGGCCGGCATATTTGCCAATACCGTGGTCGATGTGGGTAACGTAATCGCCGGGTTTCAGATCGCGCAGTTCTTTAAGGGTAATGGCTTGCGAACGCTGGTAACCCTTTTTGAGCTTATATTTATAGTAGCGGTCAAATATCTGATGATCGGTATAGCAGGCCAGTTTTTGTTCCTGGTCCACAAAGCCTTCGCGGATAGAAACGCTGATGGGGGTAAACTTTACAGTTTTATCCAAATCGTCCAATATGGCATACAAACGCTCTACCTGCCGGGCCGAATCGGTGAGGATAAAATTCTCGATCTTATCCGCCTCGTTGTTTTTAAAATTGTGGATCAGCAGCGTGAAATCCTTATTGAACGAAGGCTGGGGCCGCATATCAAAATTGATGGAGGCGCTGGGCTGATAAAAGAACTGCTTGCCAAACTCCACCACCGCGAAATCATGCAGCTGGTCGGCTATCAGTTTTTCATCGGTAAAACCAAACTTAGGATCTATCCATTCGGGGTTCTGCGTTTTTTCTTCGGCCGAGAGCGCTTTCCACAGGTTCACCGCTTTTTTAAAGCCGGTTTGGATAATGTCCAGCGTAAACTGCACATCTTTTATCCATATCTGTGTGCCGGGCTCCACATATTCCAGCAACGAAATATTGCTTTCGGTTAAAAACTTGGATTGTACATTGGGTACAATGGTGATGCTTTTAACCTGCTCAACAGACAGCTGGCTCTCGATCTCGAACGTGCGGATCGACTCAATAGAATCACCAAAGAACTCTATCCGGTAGGGCAGGTTGTGTGAAAACGAGAAGATATCGACAATGCCACCGCGGACAGAGAATTGCCCGGGCTCGTATACAAAATCAACCCGGTCAAAATCGTACTCAATTAAAAACTCGTTGATAAACTCAATGCTCAGCTTGCTGCCAACGGCTATTTCCAGTGTGTTTTTTTCAAGCGAAGCACGGTCGATCACCTTTTCGGCAAGAGCTTCCGGATAGGTCACGATCAGTTGTCCAAACTCGGTGGAGTGGCTAAGCTCATTCAGGACCTCTGCACGTGCCAGTACATTGCTGCTATCGGGCTGGGTAAATTCAAAGGGTTTGCGGTAGGATGAAGGGAAAAGCAGGGCTTCTTTTCCGGTAAGGTTTTCAATATCAGCCTGAAAAAAGCCGGCCTCTTCACGATCGGGCAGTACAAATACCATGTGCTTGTGCTGCAAAAAATACAATGCTACCGCCATGGCCGAATCACTTGATCCGACTAAACCACGTAGCTGTATTCTGGGACTTTTTGAAGCGTTTAGGGCTGTTGCCAACGCTTTGATCCTGTCATCAGCCTTGTATCTGTCTAAAATATCACGGATGTTCAAAACTGATGCAAATGTACATAAAAAGATTTGGGGAGAGCGTAGGGAGCAAGGATTTTGGGAACAAGGAGTAAGGATTTTCTTTGCTCCTTTTATCCTTGCTCTTTGCTCCCCAAAAATCTTTGCTTCAAAATGAAACAATCTCTATGAATTATTACTTTTTAATGGTAAATTCAATAAACTTATCATTGTTACCTACCTATTGTTTTAACCTAATTTTATAAACCATGAAGAATGCAATTATTTGGGGTATTATCATTGGCGTATTAAGTGGAATATGGATGTTTGTGATGCACGGTTCGGGCATTTCACCAACCGACGAAAAAGTGGCCACATTGGAGTACTTTTCGTTTTTGATCCCGGCCCTGGGGTTATTTGCAGGGATTTATAGCTATCGTAAAAACGACTGTAAAGGTCAGATGGGATTTTTAGAAGCTCTGATACAAAGTTTTAAGATATTAATTGCGGGAGGTATTGTAACTGTTTTTGCCACCATATTATATTTTAGCTACGCGCACGTGTCCATGAACAATGTAATGGAGGCCTCGTCGGGCCGTATATTCGGCGCTTTGTTGGTAGGTGTGCTGCTGGCGTTTGCCGTATCTTTACTGTTCCATAACAAAGCGAACAAGGTTGATTAAACGGCTCTTTTCAAAATATTTTGAACTGGTTTTCTGGGTAGCGGCCATGCTGACCCTGGCTTTTAGTAAGCCAGGCGCCGAATCGCATTTTACACTATGCCCTTTAAAACTCATGGGCTTCAAGTGGTGCCCCGGCTGCGGATTGGGGCATTCCATCATTTATTTGTTTCATGGCGAAATCCGTAATTCCTTTCACGCCCATTGGTTGGGCATCCCCGCAGTCATCGTTATTTTTCACCGGATCTATGTTTTGGGCAAGGACAGGCTGGGTTTTGGGCGAGGGTTTGACCGTCTTGTCTGAGTTTTATCGGATAATCTTTCTTTTCCGCGCGTCATTGCGAGGAACGAAGCAATCCAGAGCCACTCTGTACAGTTAGGGATTGCCACGCTGCGCTCCTTTAGATTAGCATAATTATTATATTGGACTATTTGATTGAGCAAGAAGCAGGGTAAACTAAGCTTCGCTCCGAGTTAGTGACTCACATT
>NZ_FNJV01000014.1 GCF_900103125.1 Mucilaginibacter sp. OK268
GAAATAAAATCATCCATCGAATCTTCGCTGTTATTAAAAACCAAGTACCTTACCAAAAGCATTTGTTTGTATCATAGAAATCGCAATGACATATTCAATAATACGTTTTACCTTTATCTTGCTACCTTTATTTTATTAACCATCTAAGCATGAAAAGACGTTCATTCCTGAAAGCCTCGGCTTTAACGGCAGCGGCAGCCGGTATATCAACCCATAGCAGCATGGCATCAACAGTAAAAGAAAAAAAGGGTACCGAGTTTTACGAGTTGCGTACCTATATTTTAAAAAACCAGGCGCAGCAAAAACTGGTAGAAGATTATTTTCAGAATGCGGCTATCCCGGCTTTGAATAAACTGGGCAGTAAAAACATCGGCGTATTTACCGAACTAAAACCCGAAGGGCAAACCAAAATTTACGCGCTCATCCCTTTCAGCAGCCTGGCCGATTTTTTAGCCGTGCAGGAAAAACTTAACCTCGACCCGGTTTACCTGGAAAAAGGAGCTCCTTATTTAACCGCTCCTGCCACCGAGCCAGCTTATGAGCGTATCGAGAGCTCCTTGTTAAAAGCCTTTGCACATATGCCACAAATGGAGGTACCTAAAAAAGGTCAGCGTATTTTCGAACTGCGCCGGTATGAGCACGCAACCGAAAACGCGGGCAAAAAGAAACTGGAAATGTTTAACGATGCCGGCGAGATAGATATTTTTAAAAAGCTGGGTTTTAATCCCGTGTTTTTTGGCGAAACTATCATCGGCGATCACCGCCCTAACCTCATCTATATGATCACGTTTGATGATCTGGATGCCAAGGCCGCACACTGGAAAGCTTTCGGCTCCGACCCGGAATGGAAAAAGGTAAGCAGCATCCCCGATTACTCCGATGCCAAGCTGGTATCGCACATTACATCAACATTGTTACAGCCAACAGGGGCTTCGCAGGTTTAATTGATCTGTTCGATTAATTGCAGAGAAATCTCTTTAAAGATCATCACAATTCGTTTGGCTGAAGCCGCCTTTCTTTTTATTATTTTCCGCCCCATAAATGGGACGGCAATGAATTTAGACCCTATTTAGGCATGTGTATTTTTATTCATTGCCGTTTGGCTTCAGCCAACGGACTAGGACTATTTCAACACACAAAAATGGCTTTAGCCTAACCTTTCGGATGAGCTTTTTTAAGAACATTTCACAGGAGGCAATAATAAGTGCTTGCTTTTAGTGTTCATAATACACTATATTTACATTAACCAATTAAAAGTAAATCGATGACAACCAGACGTTCCTTTCTCAAAACTTCGGCATTAATTTCTGCCGGACTTTTAGCGGCTCCGAACTTATTTGCTTACGATAAAAAGTATATCGGCCTGCAATTGTATACCGTACGTGATGCCATGTCAAAAGACCCGGCAGCTGCTTTGGCTAAAGTTGCCCAGGTTGGCTATACCTCGGTAGAGGGCGCCACCTACACCGGCAACGAATTGTTTTACGGCATGGACGCTAAAGCATTCAAAGCGCTTTTAAAACAAAACGGCCTCATCATGCCAAGCGCGCATTACCGCCTGGGCGAAGAGCAGGTGAACGGCGCATCGCAAAAAGGCACAATCCTGAATGATTGGGAAAAAGCGGTTACCGACGCGGCCGAAGTGGGTGTGAAATACATGGTGTGTGCTTATCTGTCGACACCAGAGCGCGGCAATTTGGATCATTATAAAAAAATAGCCGAAGATTTTAACAAAGCAGGCGAGACCTGCAAAAAATCGGGCATACAACTTTGTTACCACAACCACGATTTTGAATTTGTACAGGAAAACGGCAAATACCCTTACGAGATCCTGTTAGGGGCGACTGATAAAAACCTGGTAAAATTTGAAATAGACCTGTACTGGTTAACCAAAGCCAACCAGGACCCTATCGCTTTAATTAATAAGCACCCGGGCCGTTTCCCGCTATGGCATGTAAAGGATCTGGATAAAACGCCTGAGCGCAAATTCACCGAGGTGGGCAATGGTATTATCGACTTTAAAAAGATATTCACCCAGGCAAATAAAGCAGGCCTAAAATACTTTTTTGTAGAGCAGGACGTTTGCCCCGGCGATCCTTTTGACAGTATCACCCAAAGCATTACCTACATTAAAAAGAATTTAGTTTAAAGTATGTTCAGGGTAAAAACCAACTGTCATTTCGACAAACAGCGATGGACAAAGCGATGGAGTGAGGAGAAATCTTTTACTCCATGCTGTCTAAAATGATATATCGTAAAAGATTTCTCCTCGTACCTCGTTCGAAATGACAACTTTTGTTGATATTGGATCCCTATCTATTATCCCAAACTCACGTTAGTTTAAAATTTCTGTTACAATAGCACATTCTATACAAAACCATCGTTTTATACTTAAAAGCGATGGTTTTGTTGTTTCATACCCGATCGCTTCCTGCGTGGATTTTAAACAATATGGAAATGAAGATCGATATCAATATGATAAAGGGTCTGCTGATAGCATTAGCAGCATCTTTCCTGTTTGCTTGCGCAGCAGAAGCACAGCAGGGCAAACAGATTAAACCCTTGCTTAAACAACAGGCTTTAGCGTATCAGGCTTAAGGCTTTTTGCAGGTCGGGGTCTGTTTTATTCACAATGTCCTCCGGGCTGTACTCCACCGGGTACTCGGGCATAATGCCGCGGCCAAAATCGTAACGTTTAGCAGCCGATACAAAACGCATCCAGGGGAAATCAACAATAACATGGGTATTGGGCAAAGTTAAATGCTGAATGGTGCCCCCGCTGCAAGCCTGCTCGTTACCGGCAGTTTCGCGGCCAACAAACACCACATCTTTACGCTGAGCCTTCAATGCGGCGGTAAACAAAGCAGCCGACGAAAATGTGGCCCCGTCAATTAGAACAACTAATTTCCCCTTGTAATGATCAGATTTATATAAGGGCAACCTGCCGTACAGCTGTCCCCAGGCAGTAGGCCTGAATTTGATATGATAATAAGTGCCATCCTCCGGACCTGGCTCAAAACCTTCGTTAAAGCTTGATGTACGGGCGGTGTCAAAATAGCGTTCAAAACGGCTGATAGCGGGATTTGGGATACGGGCCTTTACATCCTTAACAATGCTGAATGAACTATCGGCCAGGAATGACAGTAAGCGGATAGCCACACGAATATCGCCACCGGTATTATGCCGCATATCCAGGATCAGGTTTTTGATCCCCCGCTGATGTATCTGTTTAAAGGCTTCTTTGTAAATATTGGTATCGGCATACTGATAGGGCTTGGTGACAAACCATGCGGTCGGTTTGCCCTTTAAAAAGCGCAGGGGTAAATGATCTGTATCTTTCGCTTCTGTCCAATCGGCTAAATTATTGGTTTTTGCTGCGGGCGTATTTAATGTAGCGCCAGGGGCGAGGGCATTAACCACAAGGCTTTTTAATTTACCCTGTTTGTTACGCAGGGTAATATGATAGGGTGGCAACCAGTGATAATATTTGTTACAGGCATCCTCAAATCCGCCATACTCGCTTAAAAAAACTTCTTTAAATGTTTCATTATATCCATCACCGCCATACAGGTCGTATCCGTGATCAACAATGGCTGCAACCGGGGTATTGTTCATACTGATGATCTCGTCGCCGGTATTTAATTCGTTAGAATAATGATTAGTGATCCAGGCATGATGATTTTTCACCAGTACCTCAAAGGGCAAACGGGGAGACGAAGGTCCAGATGGTTTATATCCTACAGGATACTTTACCTGGGTATGCCCGCAGCGCAGATTGCTTATAAAAGGGTAAACGTGTGCTATAAAATCAGTTTCGGACAAAGGTTGATTGATAGAGGCTACTACATGGTCAAAAGTACGGCGCAGACTATCTGGTGGGGTAAAAACACCGTAGGCTGGGTGCATTTCTTTAATAACAGCCCACAGTATGGTCAGGTCATCATGCATAGCTTTTACCGGTAGTTTGTGGCTAATGATATCTGAACTTTCCGTTCCGGCAATGTTTTGTTTTTTAGTATCGGTCTGATGACAACCGCCAACTATAAATAGGGTACATAAACAAGGAAAGATTATAAATACTGATTTTAAATTTATTTTCATTGCAGATACTAACTTCACAGGCGATCTAAAGATAATAAAAAGACCAGAATCTGCCTTTTCATTTTACCCTGTGCTCCCGGAACCTACTGAAAAAAACCATGGCGAGTATGCAAAGCACACAACCGCAAATGCCGTTGAGCCGCAGGCCATAGTCGTGCCCGGGATCTTTACCATAAACGGTTAAAAACGCAAAAAGTGCTATACCCAGGGTTTGCCCCAGTTTTACAAAAAGATATTTCACCGCGAAAAACATCCCTTCACTGTTCTCGCCGGTTTCTTTGGCGTCGTTCTCGGCAATTTCGGCCAGGATGGCATTGGGTAATATACCCAGCGATGCCAGCGGGAACGATGTGCTTAACACCAGTATATAAACCTGCGCCGTTGGTGATAGCGGGAGCTTCCCCAGGAAAAATATGGCCACAAAAATGAGACTTAATAAGCCAAACGAAAAAAGCATAATTGGCTTTTTACCTATCCTTTTGGACAGGTAATTGATGAGCGGGTAAAACACCAATGAAAACAGCACCATAGATCCCATCAATATACCACCCATTGATTCGGGAAGACCCAACAGAACCGTTACAAAAAACAACAATCCACTTGATATGATACTGAGGGCCATGTAGTACGAAAAATCGGAAATGAGATAGTATTTAAAGTTACGGCTGGTAAAAGTTAAGCGAATGGCCGCAAGTAAGGGCAGGTGCGTAGGCACGCTTCTCGAATATTTCTTTTCATCAATAGCCAGAACCGGTACCAGCATCACCAGGCCGGCAAAAATGCACAGCCCCAAAATGGTGTGTTGTACCGCAACATCCCGGTTTGGGGTATGCAGGATGTGCTGCACCAGGTCGGCAAAGTTATTAACCAGGGCAGATATGATAATGCCAACCACAAAACCCACCTGCTGTAATGATGATAGTTTTACCTTTTCGGCACCGGTATGGGCCAATTCGGGCAGCAGGGCGTTGTAGGGAATAATATAGGCCGTTGCACCCATAAAAAAACAAATGAGCGTAAAAGTAAGCCACATCGCGTTGGTAACACTTTCGCCTTTAACCAGCGGATAAAAAGTAAGCGAACAAAAAACAACAGCGGGTATAATGGCCCATTTCATAAAAGGGATGCGGCGCCCTTTGGCATTTTCGCTTTTATCACTTAGCGATGCAATAAAAGGATCAAATAGGGCATCAACAAATCTGCCAGAAGCAGCAATGAGCGACATGATATTAAACACACCAAACACAAGTAGCTGAGGCACCAAAGGTATCAACCCGGCATTGGATGGTGGTAAATAAAAGTAGGGCAGCATCACAATGATAATATTGGTCATGATGCTCCAGCCTATCATTCCACAGGCGTAAGCAAGTTGTTTTGAAAGTGGCAGTTTAACAGCCGGCATATATGCAATATGCAAATATTATATGGATGTGCGGATGTGCAAATATGCAGATTACAAATGATGGATAAATTGAATACTTTTTGATTTACTGAATTATTGAGTTTTACTGAAAAGATAAATCGTTAAAGGATTGATGAATATGGGTTTGGAGGCATCAAGCATCATCCGGGCGTTACCTTCGGCCCGGGCTATCCGCTCATACGCCTGCAGGCATTAGGCGCCGGGCCGGTATCCGCTGCTATCCCTAACGCGGGTTGTCTGAATCAGGATTTACAGAATTTAAGGATTAACAGAATGAGTTTCCCGTCAGCAGAACAGCTTCGGGCGAAAGCGGGTAGAACAATGCTGGCCTGTGCGGTTGCAGGGGCATAGCGAACCTTACCCGAAGCGGGGATAATGAGCGAACGAAGTAGAGGTAAGGTTTAGCAGTCCGTGGTTCTGTCCGGTTTGCAGGGCAAAGGCCATGTGCGGCAAAGAAGCATTTCTGGTGACTTGATTTTTGGTTACTTTTTATCAAGAAAAAGTGACTGGCCCTCCCGCGGCCAAGAGCGGGTATACGCCAAGCAAAGCCGGCTCTGTACAGCATAGAGATTGCTTCGTGCCTCGCAATGACGCGTCATTCTGTTCTACAACCCTGAATAATAATCATACCCCTGTTCGGCCCAATAATCCGGCGGACGACTATCGCTAAAACTCATGCTGCCAATCCGTTTTAGGTTTTTAATGCCATATTTAACCGGAATGATCAACCGCAGAGGGGCTCCATGATTGGGAGGCAGAGGCTTTTCATTAACCTCGTAAGCCAGCAGCGTTTGCGGGTGCATGGCGCTGGGCATATCTATGCCTACATAATACTCCGCATCAGGTGTCGCCAAACCCACATATTGCAATTGCGTTTCGGCACCGAGCTTAAAATGATTGATAAAATCGACGAACTTTACACCACCCCAGTGCGATATCTGATCCCAGCCTTCCACGCATTTAAAATCATAAATGATATCTGTTTTGGGGAGGGCTTTAATGTCATCCAGCGTGATCTGCAATACTTCGCCGGTATGTTTTTTCACCTGTAGTTTCCAGGTGTCGATATCTATTTTACCCTCTGAACCGATGTCGCTGTTATGGCGCACATTTTTGGCGGCCATTTCTTTGGGATAGGTTTTAACCAGGTTGTTATTACTAAAAACACGACGAAAGGCCAGTTCGGTTTTGTTTAAAGCCCTTCTTAAAGGTGCACGGGCACCCGCGGTTACAGTTCGCGCTTCTTCGGGCGAATTGTATAACCATTTCCAACCGCCATAAGCCACGCTTCCGGCTACAATAAAAGTACCGAACGAGAGGAAATTACGCCTCGAGATCTTCTGTTCAACGGTAAGCGGCTTTTTAGGGCTTTTATGCTTTTTACTGAATGGGTTTTTCATCACTTGGGGGTGTAATTTCAATAATGGGTTTAGGATCTTCGTTCACTACTTCAAATCCGGAGATCACCGACCGGAAATTGTTCCACCCGGCCAGGATTACCTGCACCACATGGACCACAAAAAAAAGCACATAGCCTATCGTTAGCGCAAAATGAAGGATCCGGGCAAAATGATAACCGCCACAAAGCCAGGTGAGGTAATAAAACTGCACCGGTTTATAAATAGCCAGGCCCGTTATCACCGACCCTATCCCCATCACAATGATGGCGGTATAAGCAATGCGCTGCGCCGCGTTATACTTGTTTTGTGGCGGCGCCATCTTGCGGATGTGCAGATCATGCAGCAACACCAGCCACGCTTCTTTAAATGATTTTTTTTGAGGCACCAATTCGCGCCACTCGCCCGATATGATGGTATACAGTACATACAAAATACCATTCAGCGTAAAAAACCACATAAACAAAAAGTGAAAAGCCATCCCCTCCGAAAGACGGTGCGGGATACGCAAAGCGTTATAAAACCAATCGGGAAAAAAGCTGAAAAAGGTATACCCGAACAGCGTTATTTTATACTCATCATTTGCCCAATAGATCAGCATCCCGCTCCAGATCATAATAGTGAGTATCGGAAAGTTTACCCAATGCGTCCAACGCATGGCTAAAGGATGTTTCTCTTTAATAACTTTCATCAGGTATAATTACTGAATTATTGAATTAGTGATTTTTCTTTACTTACTCACCGTGGCCGTTGTTGTTAGATTGGCCTTTGTTGCCGCTAAAATTTCGCCGTTGGTATTGTTTTGTACCAGGCCTATTACTTCCCAATCCTGAGTGTTTATTCCTTCGGGTATGGCAATAGTCGCATTGCCATTACCACCGGCATTTATAGCCAGGTTCTGTATTTTGCGTACAATTTGAACATGCGATAAGGTACGCCCGCCGTTTTCGCCACGCTGCACTTTGGTTTGCGCTGCTTTTTGTACCAGTGCTAAAAGCAGGTTGGTGTTTTTTTCGGCGCCATTTACACGGTATTGTACCGTAATATGATCCTGTCCTTTTTGTGTATTAAGGGTTAAAGTTGCCGCAGGATTAGTCCGCAGGCCCGCGGTGATGGCATTGCGCAAAGTACCTTCTTCCGAGCCTACAAATTCCTTTTTACCGTTGACTACAATTTGCGGTGTATAAACCGATTGCAGGTTTAACCAATTCGCATATTCATTTTGGCGTTTGGAGTAGTCGGCGCTACTAAAAACATCCTTCCAACCCAGGCGGTTCCAGTAGTCCACATGAAAAGCCAGTATATAAACCTGCTTGTCCTTATCCTCTTTTTGTATCCGGGCTACCAGTTCATCGGCAGGCGGGCAACTGGAGCATCCCTCTGAGGTAAAAAGCTCTACCACAGCAAAACCTTTACCATCAGCTATCGCCTTATTTTTTACCGGGACATTGCCTTTAGGAATGATAAAGGCCGCTAATACCATTACCGCGCTTATAAAACCGGCAGCAAGGGTAAATATTTTAATTGATCTCATATTGCTATTGTTTGATATACGTTTTCCTGCTTAGTCGGGTTGCGTACCGTAACCTTACAATAAATTTTATTTTTTCTTTGGGGATGCCAATTTGGTCGTATCAGCGCAAGTCATTTATACTTAATGAGGTATATGTAAATTTAATTAATAAATAGGATTATATCACGGCAATTCAAAAAAACAAGTGCTGCTTTGTAAGGATTTAAACGCGCTTACGACTAATGGCTAAATGTTATGAGTAAATTTAATCGATGGTAACTGAAAAACAATCACTGGACCCGCACAACTGGGTGAAGGCTCATGCCGATTACCTGTATTCGTACACCCTGTCGCGCCTTAATGATGAAGAACAGGCCAAGGACCTGGTACAGGAAACCTTTTTGGCCGCTTTAGAAAAAGTTGACCGCTTTGAAGGCAAAAGCTCCGAGCGGACCTGGCTTACGGCCATCCTGAAAAATAAGATCATTGATGTTTATCGTAAAAAATCATCCGGGCTGGCGAACATCACCGAGAAAAAGGCCGAGGAAGAGCAAAAAGATTTTTTTGAGGAAGATACAGGTCATTGGACCGAAGCCCATCAACCACTGCCGCTTGGCATTGAAGATCTTGAACCGCTGCGGGCGAAAGAGTTTAGCCATATCCTGCAACTATGTATGCAAAAACTCCCGGCCATGTGGATGTCGGTTTTTACCATGAAACACATGGACGATGCCACTACCGAATTTATCTGCAGCGAGCTGCGGGTTACCCAGGCCAACTTTTGGGTTATTATTCACCGGGCCAAGCTTAGCCTGAGGGCCTGCCTTCAAAAAAATTGGATCTAAAAACATTAACCATGAATCACTTAAAAAAAGTCATATATAACTGCAAACAAGCCACCCTGCTCATCGAGAAACGACAGATCAGGAAGCTCAGTTTTCGCGAAAGCATCGAACTCCGAGTCCACCTGGCCGGCTGCTCGATGTGCCAATTGTACAATAAACAAAGCCAGATCATCCACCAGATGGTACTACAGCTTTTTCATGATACCGAGCAGCAGGCATCTACGCTTTTGCTTGATGAAAACTTTAAAAAAGAACTGCAAGAGCGTATTGAAGAGGGATTGAATAATAATTAAAATATTTTAGATTTTGAGGCTATGGTCGCACTGGTGCATAGCCATAACCATTGACCCGAGATAAGGTCATTACCTCAAAACTAACCGGATTGGGAAGCCTGTTACCGTATAACAAACGCTAAAATGTCACAAATGGGATTTCCTGGCGTCTATTCATAAACGCTCCTATTAATATGAAAACCATTATTCTTTCATTTTTACTTATTATTCCATTTTCACTGCTTCACGCTCAACAAAAACCTCTTGCAATCCTGCCGTTCGAGTTAAAAAGTGACAACCGTATATACATTAAATGCCGTATCAACCAGTCAGATACTTTAACCTTTTTATTTGATACAGGGGCGGGAGCTATGGTTATCAATGAAAGCATTTTGGGTAAAAAACTAAAACTGGTTTTTGACTCAGAAACCAATAATGTGGGAGCAAATGGTGAAAATAAAGTAAAGACAAGTACTAAGAATAATCTCTTTTTTGGCAATATGAGAACGGACAGCGTTACTTACCTGGCCATTCCGTATGGTGATGCTCCTTTTGACGGTGTTTTTGGAAATAACCTGATGAAAAAATACGTCATAGAAATAAATTATCATAAGAAACGCTTGTATTTTTATGACCCTGAGCATTATGTATTTGACACTAAACAATATGATAAATTTGAGCTGAAGTTTATCATGGGGGTGCCTACTATTACAGCTGCATTATTTATTGATGATAAAAAAATCACGGCACCCTTTGAAATGGATACGGGCGGCGATAGCGGTCTGATAATTTCAGATCACTTTTCAAAATCAAATCACTTAGCTCAAAACTTAAAACAGGTAGCAAAAACCACTGCGTTAGGCTCCGATGGAATAAAAACAGAGTCTTCTATAGTTGTGGTTCCAGAAGTGGCCCTAGGGAAAAAGCATTTTTACAGGATACCGTCCCTATTATCCCAAGCACAATCTGGCGTTTTGGCCAACCCTCAATTAGCCGGTATTTTCGGAAATAATTTCCTGAAGCGGTTTGATATCATATTAGATATTCAGCACAACAAATTATTCCTGAAGCCCAATGATTATCTATATACACCTTATTATGATTTTTTGGTAAAATAAATATAAACACAGTTGTTCTGGCTTGCAAATTACAGCCAATTTTGGATCACCTTTAAATGGCGTTAAATAAATTAAAATACTTTGTAAGGTTCGGATACCCCACCCGACTAAGGGTTAAATGTTAATAACGAACCACACATTAAAATTTAAAAATCAAAGTATGAAATCAATTATTTCAGGCGCTTTAGCCGCGGGTTTAGTAGCAGTATGTTTAACCTTAAGCGTACAAGCCAAAACAGTAACGCCATTAAAAGTATCAACCGCTGCGGTAAGCGATACCGGTAAAATGGACAAGATGGCCAAAGGCAAAAAAATGGACAAGATGTCTAATGACAAAATGGGTAAAAAGAAATCCGACAAAATGGATAAAATGTCCAAAGACAAAATGTCTAATGACAAAATGGGCAAAAAGAAAATGTCAAAAGACACTGCGGGTAAAATGTGAGTTGTTTATTGTTTTGAGAAGGGGGGGGCTTATGCCCCTCTTTTTGTTTATAGGGATTAATAAATCAAGGCCGGGCCGTCATGCTGGACAAAAGCGCAAGCCCAGTGCGATTCCTTCCCGAGGCAAGGGGAGGAAGGGGTTTATGGAATAGGAAGATCATCTTCTTGCAAAAAGTGGGTTTACATGGTTTACACTTTTTACGGTTAACATAAATTTATACAATTGATAATCAATTACTTAAATAAATTTAAGTGCAAAAAAGTGGGTTTATATGTAAACCCACTTTTTTGCTTTTTTCTTCTTGCGCTCGTTCACAACGAGTGCAAAAGAGACGCATGTGATGTGTCTCTACAAAAATAATCCGTAGAGACGCATTACATGCGTCTCCTATTCTCGCGTTTTTACTCAAACACCAGCTCCCCATCGGCCCAGCCGTCCAACTCATGTGGGTTATGGCTCACGATAAGCGTGGTTGTGCCCTGTTCTTTTAAAAGAACTTTTAATTCAGTTATCAGTTCCGTTTTCATTTTAGCGTCAAGAGCCGAAAAGGGCTCATCCATTAAAAGAATCTGTGGCTTGGTAGCCAGGGTCCGCAATATGGCCAGGCGCTGCTGCTGCCCACCCGACAGATAATCAGGTTTGTGCTCCTGCAATGTATCCAGCTTCCCCAAAAGCAATAGTTTTTTTATCCAGGCTTCGTTGGTTGTGGCGTATTCGAGATGCTGCCTTACGGTCATATTAGGGAACAACGCGTATTGTTGAAAAACAAAACCAGTATTTCTTTTTTGAGCGGGTACGTTGATCTTGGCACCGGCATTAAACCAGGAAACAGCATCAACCCTGATAATGCCTTTTTCAGGGGTTATCAGTCCGGCTATAATTTTCAGGAACGTAGTTTTGCCCGAACCCGACGGGCCATATATTTTCGTGATGCTGCCGGTAGCAAACTGCCGGTTAACCCGCAATACCTGTTGCCCGTGGTAGGCCTTTAGCCTTTTTTCAATCATTATATTGATCATGCTAACGGACTTTTTGCCTGGTACTTATTAAACACAAAAACAGCTATCACCAGTATAAAAGTAATAGCAAATAAAATGAGCGAATAATTATTGGCCATAGCGTAATCCCGCTGTTCCACAGCATCATAAACGGCAATGGAGGCCACCCGGGTTACGCCGGGAATGCTACCGCCAATCATCAGCACCACACCAAACTCGCCCAGGGTATGGGCAAAAGTAAGTACCGCCGCCGTTAACAATGATGGTTTAATGTTGGGCAGCAAAACATACCTGAATGTTTGCCATTCGGTTTTACCCAGGGTGTAGGAAGCCTCGGCCAAAGCCGGTGGCAATTGCTGCAATGCCGATTTTACCGGGCCAACCATAAAGGGTATGCTGTAAATAACCGATGCCAGCACCAATCCCTGGAACGAGAATACAAACTGCACATCAAACACCTCCTGCAACCATTTGCCAAGGCCATGCCGCGGACTAAAAGCCAATAACAAATAAAACCCCAGTACCGATGGAGGTAATACTAAAGGCATGGTAATAATAGCTTCTATGATGATCTTAAAAAGTGACCGCCCCCGGGAAAGCCACCAGGCAAAGGGCAATCCCACAAACAGCAGTATCAGGGTAGTGATACCTGCCAGTTTTAAGGTGAGCCAAATGGGTGAAAGATCCATCAGAAAATATTTTTATGGAAGCCGGTAACCATACGCTGTAAATATCCGTTTTGCAACCGGGCTTAATATATACTGGTAAAATTTTTCGGCATCAGGGTTGTTGGCTCCATGTTTTAACAACACCAGTCCCTGTAATATGGGTTCATATTGTTTAGGGTCGATCACCTGGTAATACAATTTTGTTTTACTGTCGGATTCCTTGATGAGTGATTGCGTGGTAAAGCCCAGGTCAACCACCCCGGCAGTGATATAGGTGTTTACCTGTGATATGCTTTCGCCATAAACAACTTTTGATTGCACATCATCTAAAATACCCTTCTGTTGTAATAATTCGGTGGCCGCCTTACCATATGGAGCTATCGCCGGATTGGCAATGGCTATTTTTTTGACCCGGGCAGTTAGTAATAACCGTTCCCAATTGTTAAAGCCTATATTTTGCGAGCTGCAGATAATCAAGCTCCCGGCGGCATAAACCACAGGCTTTTTCTCGGCGTACCCGTTTTTAAACAGCGTTTCCGGAAAACTCATGTCAGCCGATAAGAAAACATCAAAAGGGGCTCCATTACTGATCTGCGTCACCAGTTTTCCGGATGAGCCAATAATGGGTTCAATCGTAATTCCAGTTCTTTGTTTAAAATCCTTCTGCAAAACCGTTATTACCGATTGCAGATTGGCCGCGGCCGCCACCCGTATATTTTGCGCCAGTACCACCCCATGCAGCAAAACAGCCGCAAGCATTAAAATTATGAGCCCTTTTTTATTCATAATGTTCAATAAAAGATACTAATATACGCTGTTAGCCCATGCGTAATGGCTATTTAGCACTATTTTGAAGCAAAAACGGCTAAATTAACTGTATAATACTTATTTACACCCCGTTAAATAACTGTATTAAGTACTTTTAATAGGATAATAAAAAGAAAACTATTATAATTGTATCCGGCCTGACACTAACCAAAACTAACCAGCTTCCGTACCGGTAATTATTAATTATTGGTACGGAAGATCCCTTACCTGCTTGTGAGCATGTTGAAACTTTTATTGCGGTCATTTCTGTTAACCAAGGTGCTCTTTTTGTGCCTTATTATAAACGCGTGCGCGCAAAATACAGTACCTATAAATGATAAGGTACAGCAGCATATATTTGGATATAAACAGCTTTTATCCCTGGAAGATACCACCGGGAAACTTACTTTTAACCAGGTAAAAAACCTGTCGCTTGCCGGTGCTTTTAAAGTAAACACTGAACCAACCCCGGTAACCAAACACCCCGGTTCTGCTTACTGGTACCGTTTGAAGATCGGTAAAAACCCTGGCACCAAAAACAGCTGGATCCTGGAGTTTTTTGATCAAACCATTGATAGTATTACGGTTTATTCGCCCATTACACCAGGTAATTACCTGGTAACATCCCTCGGAAGCCGGCATCCTTTCGGGGCCCGGTTCTATCAGCATAAAAACCTCACGCTTAACCTTAACCCCAATACCGATAATGATGGTGTTTATTACGTGCGCATCAAATCAAACCATTCGGTAAACATCATTATTGTACTCCGTTCGGTAAGCCGGTTTATCAGTTACGCGCTGGATGAGTATTTCTTTTTTGGTGTTTTTTATGGGATGATCCTGGTGTTCGGCCTGTACAATTTCATGATGTTTATTGCCATGCGGCAGATACAGTACCTGTATTACATCGCCTACAACATCAGCATCGGTTTATATGAAATGTGCGCCGATGGTATCGCTTACCAATACATGTGGCCAAACGCCCCGTTCTGGAACCAGTATGCCTACGGTATAGCCTTATTTGCCGCCAGTATTTTCGCGGTGCTGTTTACCCAAAAACTGCTCAATTTAAAGGTAAACGCCCCCCGTTTAAACAAACTTATCCGCTGGGTAATTTTAGGGCGCAGTTTGTTTTTTGTAGCCTGTCTTTTGATCGACAATTGCTGGTTCAATTATAAGATCATTGAGTTTATCCCCTTGTCGCTTGCTTTTTATGCAGGTTGCTATACTTTGCTTAACGGGTATAAACCGGCTCGTTTTTTTGTAATAGGTTATAGCTTTTTGCTCATCGGCTTTATCATCAAAAGCTGCATAGCGCTTAATATGTGGTGGCTGCCGGTTACCGAGTTTGATTATTACAGCCTCAGTGGTTGTTTCATTATGGAAATGTTGTTTATATCTTTTGCCATTGGCGATAAGGTGAGGATCTTGAAAAAGGAAAAGGATGACGCCCAGCACAGCATCATTATGCAGATGAAGCAAAATGAAGAGCTAAAAGATGTACTCAACAAGCGTCTGGAAGAGCAGGTACAGGAGCGTACCAAGGAGCTGGTTGAAAAATCTGGTATGATTGCCGAACAGAACGAGGAGCTCCGGTCTGTTAATGAATTGCTGCAGCAGCAAGCCGAGGAAATTTCAAGGATGAACATATTGCTTGAAAAGGATAATATCATTTTACACAACGACATTGAGAAAGTTACGCACGACCGTGTAATGTCGGCCGAGGTTGATTTTGAAGAATTCAGCCGGATATATCCCGACCGTGAAACCTGCTTTAAGTTTCTGTCTGATTTAAAATGGGCCAATAGTTATGCCTGTCGCAAATGCAATAACACCCATTATGGCAGCGGGCACTTGCCGTACAGCCGCCGCTGCTCCAAATGTGGATATGAAGAATCGGTAATAGCTTATACCATTTTACAAAATACGCGTATACCTATTAATAAGGCCTTTTATATGATATTTTTAATGTATTCTACCAAAGGAAAAATATCATCACATAAGTTATCTGAGATCCTGTCAATCCGTCAAAGTACCTGCTGGGCCTATAGCTCGCGGATTAAAAAAGTGATGGAAACCCGTAAGAAAGAGATCAAAGATGTCGGAAACAAAGGCTGGAGCAAGCTGGTGATCGACAATTCGGCTAATTGATCCATCATGCTGTTTATTAAGCTTTTATCATCTATCCCAGTATAATACCTTTCCATTTTTTTCTTTCAAATTAATTGCGATACAAGCGTATCACAAATATTTATTTTATTTATAAAAACCCTCCCTACAACGTTAAGCAGCCCTTTTATAAAGTTTATGAGCCTGCGTTTAAAGCGTATCGAATTTAATATAACTTATTATTAATCAGTTATTTATGAAAATTTTTCTTGTTTATTACGTTTAAAATAACATAAATTTGTTACAACATTTATAAACCGTACATAACGCTGCCTTCCTGAAAAACTTTTGCACTGGTGTATTTGATACACGGGTTAAAATTCCAAATATTTTAAGCTGTGGTTAAATCACCAATGATGTTTTGCGCCTGCTGCAGATGGACCGTACGTGGAGATCGATGCACAAAAAACCAATTAACTAATAACAACTTATGAAGATCAATTACAATTTAAAATGGCTGGCGGTATTTATCCTGCTATCCGCAGGGGTATTTTATTCCTGTAAAAAGGATTCACGCGCTTCGGCAGCAGTGACGCCCGGGCAGGATACCCAAACCGTATCCCGCGCCGCGAATGAAGTGGTTAATGCCTGGGTTACGACATCCGACAGGTCGAAACAACTAGAGGCCCAGGCCAGTTTTAATTTTGCTGCCGATGCAGGCACCAACGCTACAACCATAACCGTTGACGAAAACACCAGCTACCAGGGCATCGATGGTTTTGGCTTTACCTTAACCGGCGGAAGCGCTGGTTTGCTTAATGGCCTTGGTGGTAACCAGGCCGCGGTATTGAACGAGCTTTTCGGTACAGCCAACGGACAGATCGGTATCAGTTATTTACGTATCAGTATTGGGGCATCCGACTTGAGTTCCAGCGATTTTACCTATAACCAAACTTCCGGCGATGTAAACATGAACAACTTTAGCATCAGCCAGGAAAACCAGGACCTGATCCCTATTCTGAAAAAAATACTGGCTATCAACCCATCCATCAAGATTCTGGCCTGCCCATGGACAGCCCCAACCTGGATGAAGGTGAACACAACCGGTAATAACGGTTACACCGGCGGCAGCTTGAATACAGCTTATTACGATGCCTATGCCCGCTATTTTGTAAAATACATACAGGCTATGCAGGCGCAAGGCATTACTATTGATGCCATAACGCCACAAAATGAGCCACTGAACCCATACAACAACCCAAGTATGGTGATGCAGGCTAACGAACAGGCCAACTTCATCAAAAACAACCTGGGACCACAATTACGCGCCGCGAGCTTGAATACCAAGATCATCGCGTACGATCACAATACCGACAGGGTTGATTATCCTGAGGCCGTACTGGCCGATGCCGGCGCCAATCCTTATGTGGATGGTTCCGCATTCCACCTGTACTCAGGCAGTATTGGAGCCTTAACCGATGTTCATAATGCTTATCCCAACAAGAATATTTATTTCACTGAGCAATGGGTTGGAGCCCCCAGCAATTTTGGCGGCGACCTTTCCTGGCACGTGAATACCCTGATCATTGGCGCAACCCGTAACTGGAGCCGCAATGTACTGGAGTGGAACCTGGCATCGGACCCGAACAACAACCCACATACACCGGGTGGCTGTAGCACTTGTTTGGGTGGTATTACCGTAAGCGGTACATCCATCACCCGCAATGTTGGTTACTATATTATTGGTCACGCCGCACGGTTTGTGCGCCCGGGAGCTGTTCGCATTTCATCAAATTTATCGGGCAGCATCCAAAACGTAGCTTTCAAAAACTCCGATGGCAGCAAAGTTCTGGTAGCATTGAACAACGGATCATCAGCCGTTAGTTTCAAAGTAAAATGGGGTGCAGAATCTTTTACTTATAGCCTGGCAGCCGGCGCAGTAGCCACATTCAAATGGTCGGGCACGCAATCATCAGGCGGAGGAACAGGAGCACCGATAGGTTCTACCGTCACACTTAAAGGCTTTAACAATCAATATGTAAGCAGCGAAAATGGCACACAAGCCATGAACTGCAATCGCGCAACAGCCTCGGGCTGGGAAACATTTACGGTAGTTGATGCAGGTGCAGGTAAAATCGCGCTGCAAGCTATGGGTAAATATGTATCCTCAGAAAATGGAACCCAGGCCATTACCTGTAACCGTACTTCTATTTCCGATACCGAAAAATTTGACTGGATAACCACTACCGACGGTAAAGTTACCCTGCGCGGCAACAACAGCAAATTCATATCCAGCGAAAACGGCACACAAGCCATGACCTGCACCCGTGCTACAGCCAGCGGATGGGAAGCTTTTGGCGTAAACCAGTAAAACTTATAAACTAACTATTAACATACCTATCTTATGAAATCATTTTTTAACATCTCCAAAGGAGCCGTGGCAGCCATGGCAGTCCTGGCACTAACAGCATCCTGTAAAAAGGACCTCAACAAACCGTCCGCTTCGCAGACAGACCCAACCGAGGTAAGCACGCCAAGGGCGGGCACACTGTTATGGTCTGATGACTTTAATGGCACCAGCGTAAACACCAATAACTGGAACATTATCAACGGCAACCCTGGCGTAAATAATGAAAAGGAGTTTTATCAATCGTCTAACATTACCGTATCCGGAGGTTTCCTGAATATTACCGCGCGTAAACAAACTGTTGGCGGGCAACCCTATACTTCGGGTAAGTTAACAACCGCGGGTAAATATCAGCCAACATATGGCCGCATCGAGGCCCGGATCAAATTGCCTGCGGTACAAGGTACCTGGCCAGCTTTCTGGACGTTAGGGGCCAATATAAACAGCGGAACCCCATGGCCAAGCTGCGGTGAAATGGACATTATGGAACAGGTTAACACCTCCAGCACCATATTAGGAACCATGCACTGGGCAGTAGCCGGTGGCAATCAGCATACGCAATATGGCGGCAGCACTACAACCAGCGTAACCGGCTTTCATACCTATGCTATAGAGTGGACGAGTGCCGGCATCAAATGGTTTGTTGATGGCAACAATTATGTAACCGGTAACATTACTAACAATATTAACAATACCGGGGCTTTCCACAATCCATTTTTCATTATCCTGAATCTGGCTATTGGTGGCGATCTGCCCGGTAATACCATTAATGACGGCGCATTGCCATGCACCATGCAGGTTGATTATGTGCGGGTATACAGCTTACCATAGCCGGCACTAACTTATCATCTGTTATTATTTTGTACAACCACTTAATTATTAACATAAACCGACGTTATGAAATCATTTTTAATTTCTGTAAAAGGAGCCCTTATAGTAATGGCGCTCCTGGTAGTTACCGTATCATGTAAAAAAGACTTGAACAAGCCATCGGCTTCACAAGCAGATCCAACCCAGGTTAGTACGCCCCGGGCAGGTACGCTGGTATGGTCTGACGAGTTTAACGGTACCAGTGTAAACACCGCCAATTGGAACATAGACAATGGCAATCCCGGTGTGAACAATGAAAAAGAGTACTATCAATCGGCTAATGCTACTGTAGGGGGCGGCCTCTTGACCATTACCGCACGCAAACAAACCGTGGGTGGTCAGCCGTACACTTCGGCCAAGCTGACCACTGCGGGTAAGTTTCAGCCAACCTATGGCCGGATCGAAGCCAGCATCAAGCTTCCGGCGGTACAGGGAACCTGGCCTGCTTTCTGGATGCTGGGCGCCAGTATTAACAATGGCACACCATGGCCAAGCTGCGGCGAAATTGATATTATGGAGCAGGTGAATACTTCCAGCACCATATTAGGAACCATGCACTGGGCCGTTGCTGGTGGCAATCAGCATACGCAATATGGCGGCAGCACCACTACCAGTGTCACCGGTTTCCATACCTACGCTGTAGAGTGGGATACCAATTCTATCCGCTGGTATGTGGATAATACCCTGTATGTAACCGGCAATATTGCCAACAACATCAACAATACAGGTGCTTTCCACAATCCGTTCTTTATTATCCTGAATTTGGCTATCGGCGGCGACTTGCCCGGCAATACCATTAACGATGGCGCCTTGCCTTGTAACATGCAGGTTGATTATGTACGTGTGTATGATCTTTCGGGCACCACACCTCCGTCAAACCCGCCAATTGGCCAAAACATTACCCTTAAAGGTTTCAACAATCAGTATGTAAGCAGCGAAAACGGAACACAGGCTATGAACTGCAACCGTCCAACCGCTTCTGCCTGGGAAACATTTACCGTAGTTGATGCCGGCGGTGGCAAAGTCGCGCTGCAAGCTATGGGTAAATATGTGTCTTCAGAAAATGGCCTACAAGCCATCACCTGTAACCGCACCACTGTTAGCGACTGGGAAAAATTTGACTGGGTTGCGACAACGGACGGTAAAGTTACATTCAGAGGTAACAATGGCAAGTTCATCTCGAGTGAGAATGGCACACAGCCTATGACCTGTACCCGGGCAACTGCCTCTGGCTGGGAGGCTTTTGGTGTAAATCAATAACCTAATCTTTATATTTAGCCTGCCTTACCTCAAAGGCAGGCTTTTTATTTACCTGATGAAAAAATTTATAGGTTTTTGCTTTGCGTTTGTTACAGGCATATCATGTTTGTATGCTCAATCTATCGAAAAAAAATTGCAGGTATCCCTGGCCACAGGTTATCAGCAGCAAAATTTTCACTGGTCAATAGCCGGGAATCTTAACGGGCAAAACCCTAATATTTATTCGGAGCTTAAATGGCAGCACCTGGGCGGGCAAAGTATAGCCGCCAATGTACAATGGAATGTGTGGAAACAATTTTCCCTGTATGCCAGCTATAACCGGCAATCTATATCATCAGGATCTGTAAACGATACCGATTATGGCGCCGATAACCGTACCAACCCAACTTATCACGAAACATTTAATGCCGATGAAGGTAATACCTCCTTATGGAATGCCGGAGCTGGTTTTATCCTGATCAACAACGAGCGCTTTAGCCTGATACCTTATGTGGGGTACACCATGAGCAAACAATCACTGCATTTGCTGGACCGTACAGGAAATTTTCCTGATTTGAACAGCACCTATCAACCTAACTGGAAAGGGGCCTTTTTAAAAGTAACCTCATCTGTACGCATCATCAAAAACTTAAAATTTGCTGCCGATGTTACCTATAACCAGGTAAATTATAACAGCAAGGCCAACTGGAATTTGATTCAAACTTTTCAGCACCCGGTTAGCTATCGCCACCATGCCAATGGTTATGGGATTGATTCAGGCGGACAGTTTGTGTACACACTTTATCGCAACCTCAGCATACATGCAGGGGGCGCGTACTTTAACTGGCAAACCGGTAATGGTACCGATGAACTTTACCTCAACAACGGACAGGTTGATAAAACCCAGCTCAATGAGGTTGTAAACAGCGGTTTTAGGGTGCAGGGTGGGGTGGGATTCTCCTTATAGAATTGTCCTGCTTCATTCCATATTTCTCTTTACGGAGAGCCTTATTTTAACAATTACCTTATTACTCCCCAATAAGTTTTCTTACAGTGGGATTAATGGCATTTTTGTCTAACCCATCAGTTATTTTTAGATATTTCCTGGCGCTGTCCTTTTGAACAAAATAGGTATATGCAGCAGTTAATGAAGCATACGTTTTAGGATTATTAGCTTCAAGCTTAATTGCTGTTTTTAGATACTTGATAGTTATATTCAGATAATTTATGTCATTGGTTTGAACGAACAATTGTCCATAACTATTCGACGCGCTTTCCCATACTTTGGCATTGGTTCCGTTAATTTCTATAGAACGATTAAATAAAGGTAAAGATTCTTTTAACTTGCCTTTCCCTCCAACCAGGTTTGCAAACCCCCAATAAATATCTGCATTTAAACTATCTAATAACCATGCCTGGTTAAACCGCATCATGGCAGTATCCGGTATGTTTTTATAATAGTATTCCCAGCCTCTATCAACAAAATGTATTGCATTCTCTTTTCTACTTTTATGGTTACGATCACATTGCTTTAAAAAGACGCTATCACTTTCAATTTGAGCGTTACATTTCTTAACCCTCCCATACATGGGTAAAAGATTAATATCCTGGGGGCAATCCTCATTTAAACCACAGCTTAAAAGTAACAGGAGGGGCAGATAAATTAACCAGACGAATTTGTTCATTAGTTTTTAAAGGGTTATGCAGGCAATGTGAGGTTAAAATAGTTTGCAAAATAGCAACTAATAAATTTACAAATTAACTATACATAAAAGCCTTTGAATCAAAAATTCAAAGGCTTTTATGTATACGAGGGGTATTCTACTAATTTTCCTTCGCAAACAAATAAGGATCATATTCCAATCCGTCGTTCACTTTAATTTCGGTAGATATTACTTTATTGTTATCTATCTTAAACCTCAGTGGAAAAATACCATAAGCGGCATTGTTGTATGTCAAGATCCACTCGCCATTGTCCATATATTTTAGCGAAGCGGTAAGGTATTGGTGATTGCTGAATTTAATCAGCAAGTCTTTTTTATTTATGGATACCTCTATCTGTCCATAAAGGGGGTTTTGATATTTACCGGCATAAGCAGCAAGCGACAGCTCAGGGGCTTTTCCTTTTACACGAGCCAGCATATCGTCTGTTTTCTTTACGGTTTCTTTCTGATCGGGATTAAAGCCTTTCAGCATAGCCTGGCTGCGATCCACATAAGGAACGCCCAAGTAGGCATCCAGGATCTGGTAACGCAGGGCTTCAAAAAAGCTTTGGTTATCGTTATTGGTTAAAATGGTGATAGCCAGTTTTTCTTCGGGGACAAAGCAGGTATTGGTTACAAAACCATTCGCGCCGCCGGTATGCCAGAATATCTGTTTGCCATTATAATCTGCCTCAAAAACACCAAGGCCGTATCCCCGGAAGTGGGTTGGGTAAACTGCCGATGCCCTGCTGCCCAGAATCGTATTTTCGTCGCGGGTTTTTTGGAGCGCTTTCCAGGCGATGATCTGTTTGCCTTCATACCGGCCGCTATCTAATTGCATGGTTAACCATTTGGCCACATCTTTTACGTTACTTACTATGCTGCCGGCTGGGGCCAGGTTATCAACCTGGTCATACGGTAATTCAACCATCTGGCCGGTAAAAGCATTAGTATATGGCTTGGAAACACCTTTACGTGCCGCTATACCCACCGTTAGGGGATAGGTATTGTTCATGCCCAGAGGAGTTAGGATGCTATCCTGAATATAGGTTTCCCAAGGCTTGCCGGTAACCTCTTGTATCACCTGACCCGCGGTTAAAAAACAGCTGTTGCAATAGCCAAAGCTCTGTCTGAACTCCATCGATGGTTTCAGAAGTTTCATCCGGTTCATAATTTCCTGACGGGATAGGGTAGTGTTCCAAAAGGTGAAATCGCCCTGGAAGGTTTTTGTGCCTAAATGATGGCCCAGCAAATCTTTAATGGTAAGCAAGGGTGTGGTAGAAGCATCATATACCGAGTAACCTGGAAAATATTTGGTGATCTTATCATCAAGCGACAGTTTCTTGTCCACATCTAACTGCGCCAATGCCGTACCGGTAAATAGCTTGCTGTTACTGGCTATCATAAACAAAGTGTTTTCGTCAACCGGTTCATTTGTTTTAATGTCCCTGACGCCATAGCCTTTCATGATGACTGTTTTTCCATCTTTTACAATGGCAATGGCCAAGCCCGGAAGGTTCCAGTCTTTTAAGCCTTGCTTAATATAAGTGTCGAGCTTGTTTTCAATAAAGTCTGGTTGCTGCGCGAATGTTAAAGTAGCTGTTAAAAAGCTCAATAACGTTAATAAGGAAAGTCTCTTCATTTCTGTTTTCAAAAACTGCAAGATAGGAAAAAAGCCGTGCAGCAAAAATCAGGTGATCGCGTTATGATGAATCTCGCATAAAAAAACCCGCTATAAATAGCGGGTTCCCCTTAAACTAATATATTTCAATCACCTATCTCTCTGCACTTATCCTTTATTTGATACTGATGGCCATGCCACCACCGGAGGCAACAGGCTGTTTCAGTATAGTTTTAGACGTTACTTTGATCTTCCGGATAGCATAGCTTTTCGGATTTTTATCATAACTGGCATCCTTACCATCGGCATAAACAGTTGCTTCATACGTTTTGCCTTTGGGCAGATACTCAAATGTAATATTGGCTACGCGCGGGTTTTCATCGGTAATACTGCCAATGTACCATTCTTCTTTATTTTTGGCTTTACGGGCAATGGTAATGTAATCGCCTGGCTCTGCCTCCAGAATATGGCTCTCATCCCAGTCAACAGCAACATCTTTGATGAACTGAAAAGCATCCATGTATTTATTATAGGTTTCAGGAAGATCGGCCGCCATTTGCAGCGGACTGTACATGGTTACATACAAAGCCAATTGATGCACCAGCGTGGTATGTACAAATGATTTATTCTCGGGATTGTAAACGCTGCACTGTGTTTCAAAGATCCCTGGGGTATAATCCATCGGACCACCCATGAGCCTGGTGAAAGGCAAAATGGTGGTATGATCTGGATTGTTGCCTCCGAAAGCTTCGTACTCTGTTCCTCTGGCAGCCTCATTGCCTATTAAATTGGGGTAGGTGCGGCACAAGCCGGTAGGTCTTATCGCCTCATGCGCGTTCACCATAATTTTATATTCGGCGGCTTTGGTAATATCATACAGGTAATGATTGACCAGCCATTGCCCGTAATGGTGTTCGCCACGGGGGATGATCTGACCAACGTAACCGCTTTTTACAGCGTTGTAGCCATTCTCTACCATAAACTTATACGCTGTATCCAAATGGCGCTCATAGTTGCGTACAGAGCCTGAGGTTTCATGATGCATAATAATTTTCACCCCTTTTTCGGCGGCATAACGGTGCAGTTCTTTTACATCAAAATCGGGGTAGGGGGTTACAAAATCAAATACAAAATCCTTGGTTTTGCCAAACCAATCTTCCCAGCCCTGGTTCCAGCCTTCAACCAATACAGCGTCGAACCCGTTTTTAGCCGCGAAATCGATATACTCTTTTACATGTTGCGTATTAGCGCCATGCTTGCCGTTAGGTTTGGTTTTGGAATAATCGGTTATACCCAGTTGCACATTTTCCAGATCGGTGTAAGCCCAGGTACTTTTACCGGTGATCATTTCCCACCATACGCCTACGTATTTAATGGGTTTTATCCAGGATACATCTTTGTATTTGGTTGGCTCGTTTAAGTTCAAGATCAGTCTTGATTCCAGTATGCCTGCGGCTTTATCGCTCACAATCACGGTGCGCCATGGCGATTGTGTTGGGGCTTGCATATAACCTTTATCGCCAATAGCATCGGGCGTTAAAAATGATTCGAGCACAAAATTCTTATCATCCAGGTTTAACGACATGCAGGAATAATCAATCAGGGCAGCCTCGTGGATGTTGATGTACAGACCATCTTTACTTTTCAGCATCAATGGGGTTTGTACTCCTGTTGGCGAAAAGGTGGTTTGCGATACATTGGGCGTAACGGCGGCTTTCATTTTGCCCCGGATTTCTGAAAGGTTTGATGTTACCGTTTCATACTCCTGTGTATCAAAATCGCCGGGCAGCCAAAACGCTTTATGATCGCCGGTTAAGGCAAACTGCGTATGTTCTTCTTTGATAATAAAGTAATTCAGATTTTTTTGCGACGGGAATTCATACCGGAAGCCCAGGCCGTCATTAAACAGACGGAAGCGGATGCGGATATACCTGTCCTGAACGGCTTTTTGTGTTAACGTTACCAGTAATTCATTATAGTGATTACGGATGGTTCTTTCTTCGCCCCAAACCGGGTTCCATGACTCGTCAAATGTGCTTTGTTCTGTTTTGGAGATGGTAAAGCCATCCAGGAACGATGGCACATCTTTAGTCTCTAAACCGAGTTTACTGGGCCTGATCACCTCCCTTTGTTTGTAATGGAGCTGATATGTTGGCACACCGTTCCCCTGTAGCTCAAATTTGAGTGTAAGGTTTTTATCGGGTGATGTTATTTCCTGTGCCTGTACAAAAAGCACAGCATGAAGCATGAACGCTGCAACGAGTATAGATCTACGCATATTTTAGAATTAAAAACCTGCTTTGATTAATTGGTTAGCAACAAAGTTTATCATCCTATAATCAGCGTCATATTTATTTATTTAAAATATAAATATTTTATTTTTCAATATACTCATTATCAATAAATTGTAGATATAAAATCGAGTTTTTAATTTGTTTTTTATAAATAATTTTATACTCTTTTCGCCATCCAGAAAACAAAAAAGCCCTAAATCTCATCGATCTAAGGCCTAATTGTGGTTTGGTTTTAGGATTTAATTATTTCCCGAATACGTAATAAACGGATAGTTGAAGGTTATTAACAAAACTTAGATTAAAATTATCAGATGAGCCAAGCGTATCTCCTTTGTTTTTTGAGTGTGTATAATTCAAATTGGCTAAACCTGCTGCAAGACCTATATTTTTTGCCGGGTAATAAACAAAGTCCATACCTAAGCCTCCGCCATAATTATCAGAGCTATAGCTTGCACTATTACTTGAATACGCATAGGAATTTTTGGTTTTTTGATAAGTAAAGTATGGCCCGGTACGGATGCCTATTTTATTATCGAATAAAAAATACTTTCGTAAAGAAATGGTACCAAAGTAGTTTCTACTGTCGCTGTTGGAATTATTATCATTAGGATTATTGGTCATATGATTATAACCGTACCCTAAACCAACAGCAAGATCTAACTTGTCAGCAATAAAATAGCTATAACTTGGAAATATAGAATAGGATGTTGTTTTGCCTTTTACATTTCCGGTATAGGTATTATTATAACTCAAATAGCTTTGGCTATTGGAGGTTGAGGTTGAGAAACCAAATGTTGCTCCTAATTGTTGATTGCCTTTTTCTGTTTGTGCCTTAGCCGCTTGAAGAGTAATAACTGATAATACTACCAGTAGTAGTTTTTTGTACATAAAATTGTGGTTGAAGGTTAATTTTTGTTTATAAATCGGGAGTATGACAACGATAATATTAGTTGGTTTAATCAGCTAAGTATTATAATATTTAAAAAGCTAATACTGTGCGGTTTAAAATTCAACAGGTGGTTTTACCTTACATTAAAAACAGTTGTACAATAAACTTTTAAATAATAAAGGCGGCTCCCGGATGTCGGGAACCGCCTTTATTACGGTATTATTTTAAAAATGTATTAATTAAACTTCACATTCACATTTCCGCTTGAAGCATCGGCACTAACAGATGCACCACCGCCATTCACTGTTCCCCGTACATGATCTTTTTCCCACTCGCCGTTAAACCCATTTATTTTTCCAGTGTTAATCCGGTCAGCTCTCAAATCAAGGTTAAGTCCCTGTTTTACTGGCAGCTCCAGATCTATATTTCCGGAACTTACATCCAGTTTTAAATATTTACCAACCCTTTTCATTTGCGCATGCAGGCTGCCCGCACTGGTCGATGCACTTAAGCTGCAATCCATTTGTCTTAAGTCGATACCGCCACCAGAGGTACTGGTGATCAGCTCGCCGGTTATATTGTTACCCTGCACACCGCCGCCGCTGGTATTCGCGTTGATATTACCGTTCAGGTTATCCAACTGCAAGCCGCCGCCGGATGTTTCCAATTTGATTTTACCCGTGCAGTTTTTGGCAACAATTCCGCCACCACTAGTTTCCAGGTTGATATCGTTACCGGAATTGGAAACGTGTATGCCACCACCGCTGGTTTCACCCCGAACTATGCCGCTCAGTCTGTCAATATTCAAACCTCCCCCACTGGTAGTAAAACTTTCATTCCCTTTTAAATTATCCAAGCTGATACCACCACCACTGGTTTTAAGATCTGTAGATGTTTGTTCAGGAACATATATTTTGAATGATATGCTCATCTGTCTTTTCCAATCAGAAAAATTATGTTTGTTTTTTGCAATGGCACGAACCTCGTGCCCTGAAACCGAAACACTCAGGTCATAATCTTCGTCAAGACGCTTTTTGATCTCGCCTTTTGAAAGTTCACGCCCATTATTACCCTTAATGTAAACTTCCACCCGCGCAGCTTCGCCGCTTCTGCCGCTAACTAAAATGCCACCGGCCGAGGTATTTACCATAACCCGGTTAATAGCATCGCTGCTTAATGATTTGGTAAGATATGGTGTTCTGCTATCATCCTGTGCCATAGTAACAGTTGTACTACAGGCAAGGGCAAATAGTAAAAAGTATGTTTTCATATGATTTGATATTGGTTTACTTCTTACATAAGACCACCTTCTTATCAAATACGTTGCACCCTGATCAATATTTATTTAGCATCAATTTATAATTTCTGTACCTCTGTAGTTGAATATCCAGGTATACCGGTTGAAAATGTTTGAGAGCATCGTTTTAATTATGCTAATTTTAATATCAACAATTACTGTACTTAAATGCCTGCAAAAAATAAATATATCCTTTGGACTGCCATTGCGGTTATGTTATCGCTGGGAAAAAGCAATGCTCAACAATATCAAACCACTGTTGATATGCACGTACCTTTTGTTTCGGCACTAACGGTTATTAATGGCAAGCCAATCATTTACTATGAGCTCCACATAACCAATTTCGCAAAGGATTCGCTGAGATTAAAAACCCTTAGTGTATTAAACGCCACCGACTCTTCCGTTATTTTCAATGTTGATGAAACTAATTTAAAAGGCCGTCTAAAAAGGGTAGGGTCATCCTCCAAAGCTGATAACCTGATATTACCGCCGGGCTCACTTGATGTGATTTACCTGGAGCTTAATTTACCGGTCAGAAATACCGGGATGCATTTAGTTCATCAGCTTGGATTTGATCTGATCACTGAAAAAAAAGCAACACCCGTTTCGGCAAAAGGAGCCTGGATAGAAATAGTGCCGAAAGCTCCATTGATCATCGGTCCTCCGGTACGCAGTGGCCCATGGGCTGCTATTTATGAACCATCATGGTTAACCGGGCATCGCCGCGTATTTTATACCGTAAATGGAACTGCCCGGCTTCCCGGTCGGTTTGCTGTTGATTTTATAAAGCTGGATAACAAAGGCAGGTATACTGACAATAATGAAGATACCATCCGCAACTGGTATGGTTACGGCAGTGATGTTCTGGCGGTAAGCGATGGTGTTATAGCCTCGATTAAAAATGATTTCCTGGAGAGTGCAACTATTTCTAAATACCAATCCCCACCACCCGAGAACGCAACGGGTAATTATGTATCCATCAAGATAGGGAACAATCAATTTGTGTTTTACGAGCATCTGAAACCCGGAAGTATAAAAGTTAAGCCTGGTCAAAAGGTTAAAAAAGGGGAAGTGATCGCTTCTTTAGGTTTTACGGGACAAACAACCGGGCCTCATTTACATCTTCATATAGCCCTGGAAAACTCTCCATTGGGGGCCGAGGGGATCCCATTTGAGTTTGACCATTTTACGCTTTTAGGCGCCTATCCTGATTTAAACACCTTTGGAAAAATGCCCTGGGCACCTGTACCAAACTCAGCACCGACATTAGTACACCAAGAGCATCCTGCGCCAAATTCAGTAATAAGATTTGACAATTAACCCTCCCGATCAGCAAATGAGCAAAACGCCGGTTTAATTTCTGGCGTACTTCGCTTTTATTTATATTGCTTTAACAGCACCGGCAACACCCTAACAATGCTTACCACAATGGAGAATAACGCATTCAAATTAACCATCCACATGGTTTCAAGCCTTGACGGATTTATCGCGAAAAATGACAATAGCATTTCATGGTTCGAGACCGTTGATTCCTATGAGAAAGGAGTTACGCTGACAGAACAGGATATGGTGGAATTCCTGAAATCTATAGATTGTTATGTGATGGGTTCCCATACGTACGAGCACGCGCTAAAACTTTCAAAATCTTACGGATGGGTTTATGGGGACGTCCCGGTCATCGTATTAACGCATAGAAATTTGCCGGTTGATGGACAGAACGTCGAATTTTATTCGGGGGATCTGAATAATCTTGTGAATGAACGGTTAAAACCAAACTACAGGAATGTTTGGATGGCCGGAGGCGCTATACTGGCCAAAGACCTGATCCGTTTAAAGCTGGCAGATGAAATAAGGGTCTCCATTATACCCATTATTTTAGGTGAAGGAAAACTGTTTTTTGATCATATTGGGCAAGAACAAACATTGCACCTGAAAGACGCGACAGCTTACAAAAATGGAATAGTGGAGTTGCATTATGAAATAAAGAAATAGTCTTTAATAAAAAAAGCCGCTTTACGAAAAGTAAAGCGGCTTAGGTAGCGGGAGCAGGACTATTATCGAACCGCTTGGTACAGGATTTACAAATATTCTCTACCATTTAAGAGAGATTCGAGGCCTGGGGAGGCACAATGGGCAAGCACGTTTTACGGTCGCTTGTCTATCTTTTTTTTACTCGTAACCTATTGTTAATCTGTAAGATAAGTTGAAATCACTAATCAACTTTAGCGGTTCGATGTAGCAGGTTTTCAGAAGTGAATTTTTCGGGGTACATCGAACCAATAAAAGAAAACAGTATTACGTAAATTGCAATTTTCATATTTAAGGAAACATTAATTCAATGGATAAGGAAAAATAGGTTTATTTGTTGGAGTAAGCATACTCGGCCCCGCACCTCCTATATAATTGCCCAATGGGTCAATATAATGAGTCCTAAGAGGGGCACCTAGCTCGCCTCGTAAAATATTCTTCTAAAGACAGCCTGCCACTCGCTTGTTTTAATGCCATTTATCAATTAGTAACCCTCTGTTAGCATCACGCCCATGGAACATTTCATGGGCTAAATCAGTTATGGGATTAACTTGCCCTCCGTTGGTCGTGGGCAGCTCTGCTCCGGATGGATGCCCAAATATTCTCCCGCCGGATCCCCCTGTCATATCTTTACCCATTAGCATTAATGCCTGAAAGGAACCTGCTTGAGATGGATCTGTGGTATTATTCCAAGACTATTAATATTAGTGACGCATGACGGGCATATTGGCCTACTTGCTCCTATAGATTGAATAGTTAGGCCTTTTATATTTATAGCAAAAAACGGTAAGTTTTTAACTCCGCCTCCATTCTTCTAAATAACAGTTCTCTTTATTCTCATTAAAAATCTACCCACGGGTGCCGCTGCGATCTGAGCACTAATCGTAATAGCCTTTCTTAAATACAATTACCGATTCGCTAATTTCATTCGGAGAGTCATCTCTGTTTGGGGCATACACTCCTACGCCAAATTTATAAGACGTAAAGCCTGTAGACATAATCTTCAACCCATCATCCCAGTCTGCAATTTGTTCTTCAACTGATGCATAAGGCAAGTTTAACAGCTCAATAGTAAACAAAATCGGATTTGCCGGCTTCACTATCTCTATGGCCTCACACAGAAAATTTTCTTCATAATTGATAAGAAGTCCTAAATCTACATAGAAATCAATTGGTGCTTTTGAAGATTCACTTCTATAAAATTCAGTATAAGGTTCTTTTAGGAGTTCTCTGATTTCATTTCTATGTAGCCCCAAAGAGATATTTCCGAGGGACTCATATGGTGTTATTGTGTAATCCATATTTATTGTTTAATTGCTGTTGTTTTTGTCTTATTTAACTTATCTGTGTATGCTTGCGCTTGCTGTATAGCGGGGTCATATTGTGTCCCAAATTTAGCTCTAACATCGTTAATACCTAAGTTCATAGCCCCCTCGAAATCACCTTTTGCAAGTAACTCAAATTGCCGGGCCTGGAAGGCTTGCGATTCTTTTGAGTTACCCCAGCTTCCGGTCTGGCGATGATCGACGGTCTTCATAACTATCGATGGTCCCGCTTTCTTACTGACAGGACTGACGGCATCAGCTACCAAATGATGCCGCTGCTCATCTGTCCCTACCGAAAGGTCTTTATAGGCTCCGCCTTGAGGTGTTTCAGGTTCCGTATGTGCCGAAGTTTTTGGTACCGTTGCAATCTCAGGAACCTCAGGTGCAGGAACATTTGTCCGCACCTTTAAAGTACCAGGCATAGATGCCGCCATTTGATATCCCGCTTGCCCTAAATTCATCAGCAAGGCCTGACCATTGGTTGCAGGTACAGGGAGTTGTCCCGTACCATAAGCAGCCCCTGCAACTTGAGATACAGCGGTTGCATAGTTCTCTTCTGCCGGAGCGCCAAGCCATTGTTTTGCCGATGCAATTGCATGGTCTAACCAATCCGGCCACATTCCATCGGGATCAGTAAACCTCATAGGGTCATCAAATCCGTAAATATATGGAGAAAGACGCCTATCAAGCTCAGACAATGGATCAACACTCGTCCATCTTCCAATTACAGGATCATAGAACCGCGCGCCATAATCGTATTGCCCCAGTTCTTCCTGCAACTCTTTCTTATTATAAAGATACTCATTCTTCGGACTTACCGTAGTGCCCCTCGATATCTCCATCCCGAATGGATAATAGTCGTCCTGTTGCTTGATCGCCGTAGCTGAGTTCTGATCAAAGCTTAAGCGCGAATTACCCAAATGATCCGTTAGACTGTATTCATACAAATAACTACCGCCACTATTGATCGCCCGGCCTTCTTCCGTTTGAATAAAGATGATGTTGCCGTTTTCATACTGGATACCTCCAATGTAATCTGTTGTGGTCGCTCCGTTATTCTTTCGCAGTTTTTGGCCCGTTGCATCATAGGTATAGCTCAGGTTAAAACCCGTTGCGGTTATACTTTGTGGTAAGTTCAGCAGATTATAGGTGATGTTTTTCTGGGTCCGCGCATCAAATTTCACGTTGCCATTTGGATCATATTGGTAAGTGCCGGTCGTCAGCCCGCTGACCGATTGTAACTGGTTTCCCGTATAGGTATACGTATAGGTTGGCGGCATGGGCAGTGAAGGCGCCCCTCGGGTTAAATGCTGAATGTTGCCTACAAGGTCATAATCTATACCCTGCTCACTATAGTTCTCCGTGGAGGGGGTGTATATACCCGCGTTTAACCGGTTCAGCGCATCATAGCTATAATTATACATTTTGCTTGTCCCTCCCTGAACCTGCCAGGTCTGGTTGCTGATATTGCCGTTAAAGGGCGCGTTATTGCCATTATTATAGGTTAACTGCATGGCAAACAAAGGAGCGTTGCTGCTTTTTAACCAGCCCCGTTCGTTATAGGTATAAGCGATATTTTGCAGGAATGGCGCTGCGCCCGAGGCACCGTGCAGGTGTTTCGTCTGCACCTGGCCGATCTCATTATAATCGGTTTGGCTTAGCAGCACATTTGTGCCTCCGTTGATCTGCTCGAAGGTTTGTATTTTACGACCCATATGATCGTATCTGTAAATATTGTTTATCGTTAGCTTGGGTGTACCGATCAGTGCCGTGGTAAAATGGCGACGGTTGGTGCTGGTATCCTGGTTATTGAAATTATAAGAAGTCAGTACTACGTCAAAGTTAGACGCGTTCGCCGTGCCCCCCAGGTAATGCTGCTGATAAGTCCGGATTTCCCTGCCCAAATCATCATAATAATGCACTTTCCAAAGGTAATTTGAAGGAGTGTTCAACACCGCGGTCTTGCTTGCTGTTAATAATCCTTTGGTCATCGTGCTCACGCCGCTGCTTACCTGGTAGCCAGTTGGCAGGTTCGGCATATTGTTATAATCATCATAATAATTGACCATCAACGTTACTACGCCGGCGCCGGTTGGAAAAGCGGTATTGGTATAGCCATGGGTACCTGAGGCATTGGGAGTTTCCCATTCGGTAAAACCCGAGCTCGTATTTTTCAGTGTGGTAGTTACGTAACTCTGTAAAGCAGGTCTTGTTTCGGTATGCCCGCCTTCAGTGCCGGTCATCACCACCCGGCCCATAGCATCGTATTTGATAAAACTCCATACCTGCGGTGTTTGACTTCGTTGGTTGGCATCCTGCGTGAAAATCAACTGGTCCAGTAGGTTATATATCATATATTCCCAGCCTTTGCCGGGCAGTCTCTTTTGCACCAGCCGGTTCCTTTCATCATATTGATACAGGTAGCACACATTATCCAGTGTAGCTTGCGCCGGAATACCTCCATCAGCAGCACTGATTGGTGGTAACACAAAGGCCAGATTACCCAGGTCATCATACACATAATAGGTGGACAATACCTGCACTGTTGTGCCCACCTGGTTAAACGTCCGTTTCAATACCACATGACCTTCTTTATCTTTATATTCTTCCGAGGTGCCAATTTTGCCGCTCACCCAGTTTTCATCTTTACGGATCGTTACATACAATTGGCCGGCAGCATAGTTTCCATTGGCGCCGCTTGCCCGGTTCAGGGCACGGCTCTGGTCGCTGTTGATCGTGACGGTATACAAAGCGGCAAGATAACTATTGGCCACATCAGTCAGCGCGGTGACATTATTGGTTGTATAATTCAGCTTATTCGTATGGCCGCTGGTACTATTGGCTACTGGTTGCCAAACCGCTCCTGGCGCTCCTTGTTCCACTATACGGTCCAGCGGAGAGGGCTCGAAGTTAGTGATAGCGTACGGAGCAGTAATCTGTGATACTCCAGAACCTGATGCCGGGCTATTATAAAATGTACTCTGGTCGCTGGTCGCCGTACTTTTATAACTCCCGTCAGCAGTGCCTTGTGCTGGATAAGGCAGGTATTTCTGTACTTCCCGCCCGAACTGGTCATAAACAAATGGTTGCACCACGTCTTTATTCGCCGTGGAGCCTTTCACCTGTACTGCCTGCAAAGGCCTGCCCAGGCCGTCAAAATATTGTACGGACTGCATCAGATCGCAGCTGGTCCTGTTTGCAAAATCTCCGGAGTTCGGTGTTGAACCCACCGTTTTCATGCCGCCGACCCTCGGTACACTGGTTACGATATAGTTTTGATTCTGGCTAAAACTGTTTGCCAGTAGTTGACAATCCGGGTTAGCGATATACAAACTCAAACTACTGCCAGCAGCTGCCGTAAAACTAAAATTCGGGCTCAAAGTAATGTTGCTGTAACTGAAATAGGAACCCGCTGCCGGTGTTCCTGTCATGGGAGCAGTGACCTGGATGGGCGCTTGCGCCGCTGTACTGACCGCCAAAAGCATAAGACTGAAGGCTGAAAATATTTTATAAGTGAAGCGAATCATAGATTTGATTATTACTGTCCTTAATTGTGATAGGTACGTTAAATGCCGATGTTATTGAATACTCAAACTATTGTCAGTACTACTCGGGCTTATTACAACAGAGCTGAAACCGCCGCCAACTCCGGTACTCGGAGGTCTGGAACCCAATCGAAACGTGTGCACTGCGAAATTGCCTGGGGCTGGTGCGATATTTATCGAATAAGTTCCCTGGGGTATCTGAACGGTTATCGTACCTGATGTTGGGAAATTATACGTTGTATTATTGCCTGCCTGATCGCTGAATACCGCGGTAAAACCGGCTATGCCCGTCGAATTGGTCAGTGGAAAAGTCACCGGTGCTGGTGTAACGGTACAAGTGCCATTAGCATTGGCAGCATTTTGGCCGTTGGTGCCGAGATCCATCGCTACCTGGGTCTGCACATCCAGTCCAGGCATAGAAATATACCTGCCATAAGGGACCGTATAAACATAAAATGATCCTGTATAGCCTGGTCCGCATGCACGTTGGAATGTTGCCGATGTCTCAATATTATAACCGTACCCGGGCTGTTGGCCAAAAGTAGATTGATTGGTGTAGTTATAAGCATAATTTTTAACGATATTTCCGTCTTTATCTTTAATACTCGTTAATCTCTGATAACCGTCGTATACGAAAGACGTAAGCTGACTTTTAGCATCCAATGAGCTTTTGGGTCCTATCAGAGGGTCAAAAGTATCAGTGCTCATTTGAGCATTAACAGGAAAAAAGCATAGGTCATCGATCTGTGTATTTTTGGAAATAGTATATATTTGACCTGTAACAGCAACAGTAGTAGTATTGTAAACCCAGGCCGAACCGGATTTCTCCCACCAGGAAAGCGTATAACTGCCATTATCCAGGCCAGTTAGCGTTTTACTAAAAGCGCCGGTATGACTATAATACCCTGTTTTACCATCTCCGGCTGTACTATTGCCGTTGCCGGATTCAAAGTTTTCAAAATACACATTTTTAACGGCAGCGTTTTTGATTTCAGCGATAGGATAGGCATTATTATATCCCCAGACATAGGACGTATTGCTCCCGTTTGCTAAATGTTGTTGTGTAATATTACCTGCAGCATAACTGTCATAAACTATTTTTTTCTCATAATTTAAATCTTTGCTTATGGCAGAGGCGGTAATTGTGGCTGGTGTAAAAGGTACGCCCAGAGATTTCCAGAGGTATACGGTATCGGGCAACGGGATGTTTGATTTATAAGAAGTAAGTACGGCATACACAGGTCTCAAATTGCTCCCATCCGCCTTGGTTTTTTGTGCATAAGTTTCTATTACCGGTGTTATGATATGATTGTTTTGCAGGTTTTGAATGCCGGCGGCCAGAACCGTATTAGGAGCCCCATTTATGGTATAATTTAAGGGGTATGTATAATTGGAGATCAACTTTTCGCCTGCACTATTATAAAACACGCTTTTTGACACTTCAAAGTTTTTCGGATCGTAGGAGAACGTTTTATACGTATGTACATTTTTACTGGTATCCGGATCGTTATAAACATATTCATGACTGCTGGTAAGCTTTTCCAAACCGGTTTCTATATTGTAGCTGAAATGGGGACACTGTTGCGGGTTCCCCCACGTGCCTGGCTCGTAAATCAAAGGCTTTATTTTATAAAAAGCTTGAAAACCAACCTGATAAAGTGTCGTATCCCGTATCAGGGTGTAATTATTTATTAATTTATATTTCAGATTGTTGTCCTTATCATACACATCTTTTTCAACCAATTTTCCCCGCTTCCATGAATAATCTTGCATATAATATTGAGGAGACAATGGAATGATATTTTGAACCGGCACGGTGGTGATCATCAATTGTCCATTAACAAATTGATAAAATTTCCCCGGACTTACGCCAAATGCGTCTGCAACATATTCAAATTGGTATACGTTTTTTCCACTTTTCCCCAATGAATCTATATATTCAGTTACATAGGGGTAGGAAACGGGGGATCCGTTTAATGAAGTAGGAGGAATTGTAGCATTAGAACTATATACATATACACTATTTAAATAGGCATAGCCGGCATTAGTACTTTCGCTGTAGTTAGTTATATAATTTCCCTGGACGGGCAAACAAGTAACGCAAGCTGGCATGGTAAAATTAGGCGCTCCATAGCCATTTTCATTATACCCGTATTTGTATCTTTTTGTAAAGGCTACATGATTGTCCCGGTCAAAACTGGTGATTTGTCTGATCCTTAAGCCGCCTGCTAATTTTGATAAGCCATCCGTTCCCTGATATTGGTTATTTTCGTATATAAACTCGGTAAATCCGCCTGTTGGATAATAAATACGGGTTAACATATTTGCCCTGGAATAATTAGGGTCCGGGTAACGGTTGGCTGAGCCTACTGTGTCTGGAAACGCTATCGCTGACTCGAGGCCACCCGCGCCAGGAAGAGCAGTAAAACGCTGCCGAACTACCGCCATTTTGGGGATCAGGTCCGTATTGGGACGACCATTGTAATATCCCCAATAATCCCTGCTGCGAGAACTATATCCTGGTAATTGGGAAAAAGTATTATAGGCGAAACGATAGGCTTCAACTTTATTGGTTAACGCATCCTGAAATTGCACAGAATCTAACCGCATCCTCTTTGACACACCAGTACCTCCCCCCCCTGGATCAAAATAATTATAATAAAATTGAACATTTTTCAGGGGCTGGTATAAACGGGATGAGGGATCATATCGTAAGACACGGATTTTATTGAGCGACCTTAAATAGGCGAAATCCTGCCTTGCCACCATGGAAGTATCGAAAAGGACCTTCCCGTTCTTAAAATCTATTTCTTTTAAAGTTTGTTCCTGACCGGCATATTCATTTCCGGCCTGGGCCGGGGTTTTAGTAGTCCACAAGCTGGGAGGCGTCGAGCCATTTTCCTTATACCCCTCGCTGGTAGTTATTTGGTCCGAATAATCAAAAAAGGTGGTGTATTGATGCGCGGTGTATTGAAACTTGATGGTGTCGGTTTTATCTGCAGATATCATTTCCATTAACATCCAGGCGGTAGTGGGCCTCACCGGAAGTCCGCCGCGCAAAGTCATCGTAGTATTTTCAAAACAGGTTATATTTGATGATGATGTACCGAACCGGTATAAAACACCTTTGGCATCAATAATATCAAATTTATTGGATGCTATATTAGGAACGATTTTGACTGCATCGGATGGCATGGTGGTGGTAGTGGTTTTATCCTTATTAAAAAAGAAACTGCCATTTGAACTATTCAGTGAATAAGAAAACATATCTGGCTGGCCATCGTTGTTGGAACCTATCCAACCACCCCAATCCTGCATCTGTTGAGTGTCAAAGGCGACCAGCTTTAAATAATCATTAACAGTGAGTGTATCAAATTCTGTAAAAGGAACGATAGTATTGCTAAGATAACCGCCGACCGGAAGTTCATCCGGCGCCCCCGCAACTGTTCTTCGAAGTACCCCTCCCGTTTCCAGCGCCCATTCCAATCCCACCCAGGTGGCAACATCAGTTACCTTTATACCTGACGGGTGATATTTTAGCTGAATAGGCAACTCCAGTTTATTGGTTTTAATGGTATAGATAGGAATGGAGATATTGGTTAATCCATTAAACATCGTTACTTCGTATGTTCCGAATTTTCCGAGGGTCGCCGTCTGTGGCGATCCTGGCATTACCGGCTGTACGGCTGGTATGGCAGACGGATCCGGAGCAACAGTTTGTGCATTGATTTTTAGCACTGATAATATAAGGAGCGTTATTGCTATGATCAGGTTTTTCATTATGAAAATTAGGATAGGTTTAAGTTTCGAACTCAATTAGAAAATCAATCGACTTAATTTTTTTTGTTCAGCATTTTTTCTATTAAAACATTCATTTGCTGTTTTAACTGGTTTAACTGATCTTTAAGGACTGCGTTACTATTTTTTTGTTCTTTTAACTGATCAATCTCTTTCTGTTGTTCAATCAAATACAGCGTCAACTCCTCCACTTTTTTCATCAATAATTTATTTATCTCGGACACATTAAGTCCGTTTCTGATCATTTCCTGCTCCGATGGAATCTCGGGCAAATGCTGATACTGGGCGATATATGTTTTCACTTCTGATAATGGCCGTAATTGATAATCATTCTTGAATACATAATCTGACCAACCATTCAAATCTATTGTAACAGCTTTAGAATGAACTGTGCCATTTACATCCAGCTTGTTTTGAGGATTAGTTTGACCGATACCCACATTACCGGTATGCAATACCGTAAATACCGGGCTGCCAACGTTATTGCTCATAAAAATCCCCGTTGTTCCTGCGGCCAGATAACCGGGTGTTGCGTCACCGAATTTGATATTATTGGTAAAGTTGGATGCACTGACCGTGATATCCAGCTTAGCTGCCGGTGTCGTTGTTCCCAAACCCAGGTTACCCTGTTTAATGGTTAAATAGGTACTTGCTGCTGTTCCCCAGGATTGTATATCCGATGTCGGGTCACGTTCCCACCAGGTCCGGGTGTCGGTCTGAGGAGTAATATAAGAGCCGTCTATCGATATCCCATCATGTAACCTGCTGGTTGTAAAATCACTGCCTGCCGCGTTTCGGACAAGCCATATATTATTTTGAACACTATTAGCAGTTGCCCCTCCTACAGAACTCAGCAACAGGTTATTTTTGGCTACGCTACCCAAAGCGGTAGATTGATAAACGGCGAACTTCGCCGTGCCGCTGTTGATTCCAACACCAACGTTTCCTGTATTACTGTTATAGATATTATTACCCGCAGTTGTCCATTGGGCATGGGATAATTGTACAAAACACAGTATTGCGATAATGGTTAAGCTTACTTTTTTCATAATTTATATTTTTATATATTTAAAGGGAATTGGCAATAAAACAGGGGGCGTTTTTAAATATTGATTGCTTATATCAATGACTGATTATGACATAGTTATTCCATGAAGCATAGTTGAATATGCAACCAAGGTTGTCGGGATTAAATCTTATAATATATCTGGAAGGAAAGGTTTCATGATAACGTGATTGTTTAGGTTAAAAGGCTTTGTTTTTTAAGTGTTTTTTAAACAATTAAGAACTCAAATAAAACTAAAGAATTTATTAATTATATACAATAGCTCCTCAATTTTATTTTTCGTAATTATCTGCAGTAATATTAAATGGAACGTGTAGCGGGTTTGAAAAGTTCAGTCGAGAAAAAATTAAATACACTACAGAAAGGCAGTTCGGCTTCTTTTAATTGAACGGCATTTAATTTAACACCTACTGAGCGAAATCCAATGTTCTCCGCAACATCGCTGATACCCAAGAGGGAAACACCTTCCTTATTTCGCAAAGTTTTCTAAGGGTTTGTATTTTAAAATTTCGTCCATAATGTTTGGCTACCATTCGTAAACAGGTAGGACCACAATCCATTAGGTCAGGTTGTTGGTAAAAAGGGAATGCCATATATCAGCATAGTTTTATTATTTCAGCCGCAAGGTTAATGTAACTTAATGGGTTGTAATATGGATAATCCTCATTCAACTCCTTTTATATTTAATTTATTATTATTGTTGTTTTATAAAGCAGTCTCTTTAATAGCACCAAGTCAATAATTAAGTTACTGGCAGTCAATCCTGCTCCCATTACTTTAATAATTTCAATAAGTAGGACTTGGTTGATGGTTGACTCGGTAAACCGCCATTAACAGAAACAACTTTTCCAGTTTTATCAATGATAATGTATCTTGGAATCGTCTTAATATTAAAGCTTTTTACTATGTAGATTGGAAATTATTAGTTACCAAAAAGCTATTTTCATTTAGCTTTAAAGCATTAGCCTTTGTTTCCCAAGAGGAATTCGATTTATCCATGTAGAAGTAAATAAAACTAATAGGAAAATTTTCGAGATCGAGGTGCAATTTAAAAGACGAAGGCATTTGTTGCAAACACGGCACACACCAACTTGCCCAAAAATCAATATAGATAACTTTCCCCTTATTTTGTTTTATTAAATCGTCACATGTTATTTTACTGCTATTCTTTGCAAACAGTATTGTTTCTTTACCAGGTAAAATCACTTCAACGTTTTTTTTGATTTCTGTCTTGAAATCTAGGTCACTACAATCTTTATAAAAGCTATCTATTAGAGCTGTGTTGTAGCTCCGGTCAGTCACTGCTTTTTTTATAACATCAAATAGTAGAAAGTCTTTAAGTTCACAGGAGAAATTTTGTTTAATTAAAGCATTTAAAGATTGCTGGTCTTCTTTATTACGAATCTGGAGGATTAAATATATGATACGTTATGCACTAATTGAAGGAGAAATATGGGAGCCGGCTTCCGGCCTGAAAGGCGTTGCCCTGGCTGTGGCACTAAACTCATCGCCAAATGCGGCAGTGTGAAAATTCATCACTGGGCGCATCAGCGCCGCATCGACTGCGATCCCTGGTGGGAACCTATGACCCAGTGGCACATCGATTGGCAAAATAAGTTTCCAGCTGCATGGCGCGAGGTGATTTTCCGCGATGAGGAATCGGGTGAATTTCACAGGGCCGATATTAATACTCCCCAAGGACTGACCATTGAGTTTCAACATTCACCTTTGTCAAATGAAGAACTCGAGAGCAGGAATTCATTTTACAAAAAAATCATCTGGGTAGTAAATGCGCAACGGTTCAAAGAGCAATTTACGTTTGAAAAATCAATACCCAATCCGGCCTCCCGTTATTGGCTGGCTATAACTTTGGCGTTTTCCCTGACAGACTGGCGAAGCATGCGCTTTTTTACTTAAAGGAAGAATTACGCGCTCACGGACCGGCGGTGAGGATATACAGCATGCAGGATGATGAGCTAATGGAAGTTTCCAATGAATACGATAAAACTCAGAAACTGTACTGGCTATTTAGCTGGAAATACAAACACCGCTCATGGCTGAATAGTATCGCTCCGGTGTTTTTCGATTTCGGTGATGAATTTCTGTACTGGATCAAAAAAAGAAAACAGAAAAGAACACCGCTGCTGTACGTTCAGATTGTAAAGAAGAATGACTTCCTTGACAAATAGACTAAGGAAGCAGGCGATTAAATTATCAAAGTTTGTTTTTCAAACGGTCGATAACTTTGCGGAGTAGCAGTGCGTTGGTAGTATATTAGTGGAAATGATGTTTTGGTATAACCAACACACCTCGCAGATTTTCGAGCACCACCCTTTTCACCTTCTTCGAGCATCAAATGGTATAAAAACATAAGCAAAAATTCCGTTGATTCTTCAACGGCAAGATGTCTTTTTGTAAGACAAAAAGTATCTTGCCCTCCGGGGGAATTGTCAAAGACTCGCAACTCGTCTTTTCTATGGTTGATCGAGTAAATTCAATGGAAGTGATTGAACACAGCAATGAAAACCGTTCAGATCGTTAATGAAATGAATAAGGTAAAATGTAACGATGGAGCATTATAACTATGTTTCAGTATAGCGATGGAGCATTATAACCATGTTTCTATATAACGATGGAGCATTATAACATATGAACAATATTGCTATGCCTCTAATGCCTTAGCATTGTGAATTTGATAAGAGGTTATAAAGAGATTGATAGTATGATATTGATTTATAAAACTACAGAGTGATAAAGTTATAATGATAGTTTGTTACTAAGATGTATAGGTATATGGAAATAAAAGTAGTCAGATAGTTAGTTATGCTGTTCTAACGCGATATTGATCAACAGTTACATAGCAACACCGTTACGAAGATCGTCAGTAATACTGTTATATAATCTAAAATTCGCTTGGACATGCTTAGTTAGATGGTGATTATACAATGCTGCGACCTCAATTAAAAAAATAAAAAAAATTGTCAGGTTTGGCTGGGATATGTTACTAACAGTTATAACATATCTAATCCAAGCTTGAAACGAGCAGGGTTCGTACATCAACTTCTAATACTTTCGCAATTTCAAACAGCGATTCAACAGTAGGCTGAATGTCGTTAGTACACCATTTAGATACAGTCGTTTTGTTGCGATCTAGTTGTTCAGCTAACCAAATGTTAGTTTTCCCCCTTTCTGCTAATACCGCTTTTATTCTATTGAAATTGCGTTTCTCGGCCATTTTAATTGCTTTTATCACTATTTACTGCAAGATAAGCAGCAATTACGAACTCGATTTTTATATAAAATAGCTTATTTATACATCTTAATTGCTTATTTTTATTTTATAGTTGCTTTTAAATACACTTTTAATTAATTTTACTTTTATTAATTGAGTGTTTATGAGCATTTATTCATTTAAGAAGATCGAAGAAATGGCAGAGATGAATTTTCAACTCACTTCAACGAGCTTTACGGTATTTATTAATTCAATTCACAAAAAATTAATTTTATATGGGTTGAGAATTTCAAAAAATGAATTTGCAGTTGAAAATATCGTTCAAGATGCATATTTAAATTTATGGAATTTTAAAGACACTATTACTGATAAAGGTCATGCGGTAGCCTTTCTTAAACAAAACATCAAATGGGGCTGCCATTCCTATTTCCGTAGTAAAACGAGCCGTTTTCATCGCCAGATGATCGAACTGGATTCGTTGGAGGCTTACGACAGTATTTTATTGCCCAGTGCGGTTTTCCGTAACGATGAAGAAGTTGACGATGATTTTCAAGATAATCGTTTACAATCTACCTGCACTGCTATTTCGCACATCTTTTATGGTAAAGAAAAAGAGGTTGTTGAGTTATATTTTAAAAGCGGCTTAACCCATAAACAAATCGCTCTTCGCTATAATCTGTCAGTTACAACAGTAACACTGATACTTGATAAATGTAAGGCGAAATTAAAAACGATACTGGTTTCAGCGCCGGAAAAGATGGGTACTAACAATAAGCCAAATCAACTGCCCCTGCTAACTTCTATTAACAGGCCGGACGAGTTTGAGGGCCTGAACCATGAACAAAAGCAAATTTATCATTTGCGAACAATCTCTAAATACAGTTTTGACCGAATAGCCACGGAATTAAAAATGCCTGTGTCCTACGTTCGAAGGGAATACGTAAAAGCCTGGCAAGCGGTGAGCTGTCAAAAAAAAGAAAGAGCAACCGCCGCCAAATGGCGAAATCAGCCCGCCAAACTATACACATCCATAAGCGCCTGATCTATGGCAAAGTCACTGCATATCACAAGAAAGGTTCAGCTATTAGTCAATAGCGCGGATAAGGATTTTGTTTACGAATCTATCGGCAAATTGATGAAATGGCAGAACATCTGTTTCAAATGCGCCAACTTAATCTACACGCGTCATTTTTTGCAGGAACAGATCGCCGAGATGGTTTATCTCGCCGAAGGTACAAGACTTAAATTTACGGATCACAACAAGGATTCAGATGGAATGCTGGTTTCATCCCGAACTAATTCAACTTACAAAATACTCACTAACAAGTTCAAAGGCCAGATACCAAGCAATATTTTTAATAACCTCAATAGTCAGCTGGTTGCTTCCTTTATCAAAGAAAGATCGCTTTACTATGAGGGTGAACGTTCGATTAAAAATTTTAAACGAACCATCACACTGCCTTTCAGCGCAGAATGCATCCGGCAACTAAGCGAAAATATAGAAACCGGTAATTTCACTTTTACCTTGTTCGGAATCCCGTTTAAAACCTATCTCGGAAATGGCTTTGATGAGAAGCGCGATCTGTTTAAACAAGTTACAACCTCAAGACTTAAGATGGCGACAAGCTTTCTTAAAATTGAACAAAAGAAAATTTATCTCCTGGCTACTTTCGTACAGGAACAGCAAACTTATTTATTGAATGAAGAAGTAATTGCTGAAGCGTCACTTTCGCTTGAAATTCCATTATTGGTCAAAGTTGGACGGATTAGTTTTTCCATCGGCACCAAGGAGGAATTCCTTTACCGGAGACTTGCCATACAAACTGCCCGCAGCCGCGTGCAGGCATCAGTTAATGCTAATCGCTCCGGTCATGGCAGGAAGCGCAAACGCAAACCTTTGGAACATTATCTGCATTTAGAAAGAGATTATATAGATCATAAGCTGCACGTATACAGCAGGCGGCTGATAGACTTTTGTTTAAAACACCGTGCTGCCACGCTTATACTGACTGATCAGCAAGAGAAAGAGGCAACTGCTAAAGCCGAGCCGTTCATACTAAGAAACTGGAGTTACGGTCAATTAAAAGATAAGATTGCTTTTAAAGCCGCAAAAGTTGGTATAAATCTTATTGTTGAATAGTGTTTAAATATTGGAGGCTGCTTGTACGGCCGTAGGGTGAGGCTTTTTTACCTCACTAAGTAAGGGTGAAAGTTTACGATAACTTACCCACACATACAACGGCTCGCTTGTCGTGTTTAATCGGCCAAGTTGATTTTATAAAATATAGGGATTATGAAAATGTCGCTGACAGGCTCAAGTGACATTTCCTATAACCTATAGTAATAATTTATAACCCAAACGAGTAGGTGCTTTTACGAAAAGCCCGTATTGTTGTATTGTGCCGCCATCACGAAGCATGCAGGGTGCAGCTGAGTGAGGCCGTCAAGGACAGGTCACTGGCAGTGGCACATAAAAGGTATTGAAGATATGAAGATTCATTCTGGCGATTTATTTAACGATTCCTGAAATCATCACGTTAGCCTTGCAGCAATTAACTGATTTTACGGAATTCATTTAAAGTTTATGAAAACGCTCCTTTTCTTTTTATTTACGGTATTTGCTTCGACCATGTTCATGTGGTCGGCAATATTCACAGGCAAAGACATTGTTACGCATGCTTTTATCGCACTTGGCTTATGGGCATTGTTTGTCATCTATGCCACAAGAAGGCGGCATGTCAAATACTGAGAATGTCTTCCGATCATGATATCCTGTAATAGGTAATTACAGGATCGACGTATTTTAAATTCCACTACAATGCAAAAGCGATTCCTAAAAATCGCCATTTTTACCTGGTTTTGGGTGACCAATATCATCTCCGCAGGAGCAATCGAAGCCGCTATCCGCCTCCCGAATTATCGTTTTCAATATCTCCTGTTAGCGGGTATACTGTGGACGGTTTATTTACTGTTTTGGTACAGGCGAATCAAGCGGGAGCGAAAAAGAGGCGAACATGAGCCGGTATGGCGCTATTACTGGCGAACCCGTTTATCAAAAGGAGCATTGTGACTCCTGATCGGAACATATTCCGGTTAAAAGGGCGGTTACCGCCCTGACGCTTGCCTGCCTTTCGGCAGGTAAGCTTTGAATTAAAAATAATATTTAATGAAAAAATTCACGCTAACGCTATTAATCATAATCATTTGCGGGTTAACGGCTTTTGCACAGGATAGCACCGGCAGTAACAAAGCCTTTGATATGTTTCAGGGTGCTGAAGTGTACGAAGACGGAATGATGCAAATGCTCACCGGGCTTAGGGATCAGATCTGGGGCCAGGGTGTCGATTTTGTAAATGATGCCAAAGCCCTTTCTGCCATTTTCATGATCATTTTTTTCGCGATCAGATCTTATGAAATGATGGTCGGCGATAAGCAAATGGAAATTATGCCTTTACTCCGCCCTTTCGGTCTGTCGATGATCATTCTATGGTGGAACGTCTTTGTAAGAATGGTCGCGTTCCCATGCGAGCTGGTCGAAAATCAGGCGAAGGACAAATGGCAAACCGCGCAGGTAGAAGCCGACAACCTCCGCGTCAAACGGGCCGAGTTGATGAAAGAAATGGTCGATAGTCTTTATGATTTTCAAGCGCAGACCAGTGTCGCGGAAAAGGAATCGGATACCTGGTATGGTCAGGCCTGGGATCAGGTGACCAGTACGGTTAAACAAGGGATATCTACTGTTGTAGGTCCAATATTGGAATTGAAGCAAAGGCTTCAGATCAGCCTTCAATTACTCCTTACACAGCTTTTGGAATTAATAGCGGTATGGATATTAAGGATCGCCACCTATTTCGTGTTTTTTATACAGGTTTTCTATTCCAGCTTACTTGTGCTACTCGGCCCCTTTGCAATAGCGGTCAGTATTCTTCCGGCATTCAGAGATAGTTTTACGACTTGGGTTGCCCGCTTTATTTCCGTAAATCTATATGGCGCGATAGCTTACCTGATCATGTGGTTATCAGCGTACATACAGCAATATGCTATGACTGTGGAGATCAGCCGGTATCAGGGTATTTTGCATGGTAGTGGTACCGCTAATAAAATGGCGGAGCTTGCCATTTTTGCATCTAATGGCATATTATCTTTCGGAACCGTGATCGTCACTTTTTTAATTGGCGCAATTGCCATGTTCACCGTGCCTAGTATATCAACGTGGGTTGTATCTACTTCCGGTATAAGTTCGGCAGCATCTACGTTTGGCAGACAGGCATCTGTAGCCTCCAAAGTGGTTACTAAGACTGTTACCGGAGTGTTTTAAGCGAATTAAGGAAGCCGCTTAATTGAACTCTGGCGGCTTCCTTTTTTTAGCGGGTTGAAATACCCGCACCATTAGCCGGTTATTCCGGCCACCATTGAAATCTGGATTATCTAATTTCAAGGTGCTTACATGAATAATGATACGGCCGGGTCCGTAAGGTTTCTGTAATGCGCCGTTTATTGTTCCCGACTGTATCATCTGTCGGCGCACAAGCCTGAAATTGTTGCAGGCGTTAAGTGACCACCGATGACAGGGATCAATAAATCACATTACGATGAAGAGCGATTCTTCAAACAAAAGAACAGTAACAACCAGTCAGGCCATTAAAATATTAGAAAAAAATGGTGTAAATGTTACTGAAAAAGAAGTTGAAAAAATTTTGGATTTAATGTATTTTTTAGCTAAATTGATTGTAAATCAAGAGGTTAATGATTTGCCCGATAAAACTAATACCAATTCGCACCGTTATGAAAACAGCTGATCTATATGTTCGTGTAAGTACAGATGAACAAGCCGATAAAGGTTATTCTATCCGCAGCCAGGAAGAGGTCTTGCGTAAATATTGCGGGATTCAGAATATAACCGTTCGCAAGGTGATTTATGAAGATTTTTCAGCAAAGACATTCAACAGGCCAGCGTGGACAGATATGCTTGGTAAACTAAAGAAGGAAAGAAGCAAGGGAATAGACCTGTTGCTTTTCACGAAATGGGATAGATTTAGCCGTAATGCGGGCGATGCTTACCAAATGATTAACATTCTAAGGAAATTAGGCATTGATCCTCAGGCGGTGGAGCAACCGCTCGATCTTGCTATTCCTGAAAACAAGATGATGCTTGCTTTTTACCTTGCTGCACCGGAAGTTGAAAACGACCGGAGGGCATTAAATACGTTTTACGGCATGCGCAGGGCGAGAAAGGAAGGAAGGTATTTAACGACCGACCCTTATGGGTATATCAACCGCACCACAGAGACTGGCAGAAAAACCATTGTACCTGTTGAACAGAAGGCGGAGTTAATCAGATGGGCATTCGAACAGATTGCGACAACCGACATTCACATAGACCAGATCAGACAGCAGCTAAACACGAAAGGATTATATTGTAGTAAAAGCAATTTTTATACGTTGTTGAAGAATCCTATCTACTGCGGTAAGATCGTTGTTCCTGAGTACAGGGACGAGCCAATGCAATTGGTTCAGGGGCAACATGAGCCTATCATAAGCGAGGGCTTGTTTTACAGGGTGCAGGACATCCTGAACGGGAAGAAGCGCGTACGGCTTGTTAAAATGACGACGGAAGACAGCCTGCCATTGAGGGGATTCTTGCTTTGCCCTAAATGTGGTAAGCAGCTCACCGGGAGCGCGAGTAAGGGCAGGCATCAATATTACTACTATTATCATTGCATTGCTGTCTGTGGCAGCCGATATAAAGCTGAAGTCGCAAATGATAGGTTTATCAATGAGTTACACAACTTTATACCCAAGCCGGGAATGGCAGAACTTTTTAGGTTGGTTGTAAGGGATGTATATAGCCAACAACTCGGTTCCAGGTCAGATGAGCGAAAAGAACTGCTCAGCCTGATTCAGGCGCAGAACGACACCATAACGAAAGCGCGAAAACTGTTACTGGACGACGCGATTGACAGCGCAGATTATAAGACAATTAAACTGGAATGCGAAACGAAACTGCTCAGCCTGGAAGCCAAACTGACAGGCTTCGGGCGATCAACATTTGATTTGGAAGGAGGTATTAACAAAGCCCTTGAGCTGTTTAAAGCCCTGGATATCATCTACAAACGGTCGGATATTACTAAACGAAGGGCGATAATTGGTTCGATATACCCGGAAAAACTGTGTTTTGACGGACATGCTTATCGAACCGGCCGGGTGAACGAAGCAGCACAGCTTATGTATTTAATTAACAGCAAGTTAGGCACAAAAAAAAATCGGACAAACTTAGATATTTCTAAGTTGTCCGATTCGGTAGCGGGAGCAGGACTCGAACCTACGACCTTCGGGTTATGAGCCCGACGAGCTACCAACTGCTCCATCCCGCACTGTTTTGATGGGCTGCAAATGTATGATAAGTTTTTACATTACAGCTAATAATCAACAAGTATATAATTGGGTAAACAAAAGTCGTTCAGGGAAGGTTGAGGGAATAGATAAGTAACGACTCTGTTACTGCCTTAATAAAAAAACAATTACCTTGAATAACTAAATTTGACTATAGCCTTCAAATCCAAAACATATGAGCCAAATAAAGAAAGAAGATATCAAGCAGGAAGTGTTTGATCTTTATGATGACTATGCGCACAATCGTTTAAATCGCCGCGCGTTTGTTGAAAAGCTTTCACTTTATGCAGTGGGCGGCTTAACCGTACCCGCGTTGATGAGTTTCCTAATGCCCAATTATCAAGCAAACGTTCAGGTTAAGGCCGATGACCCGCGTTTAAAATCGGAATACATCAACTATTCATCACCCAAAGGAGGCGGAACAATTAAAGCCCTGTTGTCAAAACCGGCCGATACGAAAGCCAAGCTCGGGGGCATAATAGTGGTTCATGAAAATCGCGGGTTGAATCCATATATTGAGGATGTAGCAAGAACAGCTGCACTGGCCGGGTTTATTACACTTGCGCCTGATGCGCTGACGCCGCTGGGTGGTTATCCCGGCAATGATGACGAAGGCCGGACCATGCAGAGCAAGCGCGACAAAGGCGAAATGGAACAGGATTTTATAGATGCGTTCCACTATCTGAAGAACCACAAAGATTGCAATGGCAAAGTAGGCGTTGTGGGCTTTTGCTATGGTGGAGGAATTGCTAATATGATGGCCGTGCGAATTCCGGAGCTGGCAGCAGCTGTTCCGTTTTACGGAAGTCAGCCGGCCATTGCAGATGTTCCTCAGATCAAGGCACCCCTGCTTTTGCATTATGCCGCGTTGGATACACGGATCAACGAGGGATGGCCGCCTTACGAAGCTGCATTAAAGGCGAATGGTAAAAAATACCAGGCTTATATTTATGAAAATGCAAATCATGGTTTTCATAACAATACCACCCCCCGTTACGATAAAGCGGCCGCAGAACTTGCCTGGAAAAGAACCATTGATTTTTTCAGTGAGTATTTGAAAAATGCATAGCAGATATTAGGTGGGTAAACACCATATTAAAAAAGGCTTTCAGATTATTGAGAGCCTTTTTAATGTGGTACCGCAAACGTCCTGCTTGTCGCACCAAGGGATAAATCCTTTACCGCAGGAAACCCGTCATTTGCCGACATCTTTGACCACACCACCAATTTCCTTTTCATGGTAAGGCACTGGCGTTCTTACTTTTGAATGAATTAAAAAATTAAAACGTCATGACCGACAATTATATCAACACTACCGCCATATTTGGTGAAGTAAAAAAACATATCCTGTCAAAGGATTTCCAGTTTGGCCAGCTCACGAATGTATTTGGCAAAACAACGGTTGATTTTAGTAATGCTGATATAAATGGCGCGGTAATATTGGATAGCACCCAGCTTTTCGGCGAAATCAGGATCAAAGTACCGGCAGACTGGCACGTCATCTCCGAAGTAACCAACATTTTTATGATAGTAGACGACATACGACGAAACCCCTATGTAAATATTGATAACCATAAAACCCTCATACTACGGGGAGTGGGTATTTTTGCAAGCATTAAGATTATTGATTGAGCTAATTAAGTTTTTTCATATATACTCCATAAGCGGAACGCTTGCGACAACCTATGATCGGTGTTATCACTGCACCATAAATTTCCAAAATAGGATAAACCTCAAATCTTTCGACTGGAGGCTTTTTACTTTCGTAGCGGGGGGAGAATCTATTTAGCTAAGTAAGTAGCTGCTTAGGTTTTCACTTAAGTGAAAAAATGCCCGGCCATTAGCGGCTACATTTGCTTTAAAAGAATAAATAACGTCATGAACTCATCAATTGAATCAATAAAAACCACCGACTCAACAACCACTGTTCAAACTGCCAGATCGCTGCGCAGCCTGTATTTTGCACGTACTGCATTTTCTGTTATCTGGGTTATCCTGATCTCGGTTTTCGTTAAAACTAATAGCAGCATTACCGGCATACTTTTTATTATCTATCCAGCCTGGGATGTTATTGCCACCTATCTGGACATTAAGGCCAATCCGCCACACACATCAAAAATGCCGCAATATGTAAACATAGCTATTGGCATCCTCACCACCATTGGTGTAGCACTAGCTTTACAAAAGGGCGTTCCTGCAGCGCTGATGGTTTTTGGCATCTGGGCTATCGTCACCGGTCTTATACAGCTTATCCTTGGCCTGCGTCGCCGGAAAGAATTGGGCGGACAATGGCCAATGATCATTAGTGGTGGTCAATCTATGCTGGCCGGAAGTGTATTCATTGCTATGGCAAAGTCGCCAACAATGGGCATCAGCAATCTGGCCGGCTATTCGGCTTTTGGTGCTTTTTATTTCCTGCTCGCTGCTATCAGGCTGTCAAAAACTATAAAAGGACTTCAAAAGGCAGTCTGATTATTTTTTTATACTTGCTAAAAAGTCTGATGCTATGAGCGAATATCATGAAATACTGAAAGCGCATTTGACAACGTTTGCCGCTTTAACCGAAAAAGACATTGCCGACGGCAATATCTTTTGGAAATCCCGCAAAATTAAAAAAGGCGATTTTTTCAATATGCAATACATGGTTTGTAACGATCTGGGGCTGGTAGTTAAGGGAATTTTCCGGATCTATTACAGCCATCCCGATACAAGCGCGGAGACGAACATCTTTTTCTTTTCAGAGAATCAGTTTATCGTATCCTTCCGGAGTTTCATTACCCGCAATGCATGTCATTATTTCATTCAGGCGATGGAGGATTGTGAAATAGTTTATATCACGTATCACGATCTCATGAGTTTATACCAAACCCATCCAAATTGGGCCGTATTTGGCCGGCTGTTAGCAGAATTGTTCTTTACCTATTCGCAGTCGCGGGCAGAGGAATTATTGTTTTTTACGCACGAGCAACGCTACATCAGACTTTTGGACGAACACCCCAATATTATTAACCGTATACCGGCGTATCATATTTCCTCGTACCTCGGGATCAAAAATCCATCATTAAGCCGCATCCGGAAAAGGATACAACGGTAAAATCATGGTTTACATGGTTTACACTTTTTATGGTTTACATTTATGTATATTATTGGTAATCAATAAATTAAATTGCAAAAACCAAGAATATGGCCACAAAAGTGTAAACCCACAAAATATCCTAAACAAAAGCCTCAAATCTTTCGATTTGAGGCTTTTTACTTTCGTAGCGGGAGCAGGACTCAAACCTACGGCATTCGGGCTGGTCTGTAGTATCTTATCGCTCGGGCACATAACCGTCCGAAGTCGGAGACATTCGGACAGCGCCGAACTCTATGGACAGCGGGGTGAATACAAAATATCCCATAAACGCAAAAAAGCCTCCAATCGAAAAATTTGAGGTTTTTAACCTTCGTAGCGGGAGCAGGACAAATCTCGAACCACTTAGTTCAAGAATTAAAAGGTTGTTAAATTTCAACCAACAAAATCGAAATTGTCTCCCCTAATAATTTTTATAGGGATAGAATCTTTTAATTTTTTAAAAACATTGTTACTGTTAATAACATTAATCCACTCTGCCTTTTCAGAAAAAAAATCAGACTTTTTATAAAAGGATTCTGAGTATGCCATTTTATCAAATTCTAACTCAACCCATACTTGATATTCGTCTTCACTGGTAAATAACTTGATCCTTCTTTCTATAATTATCCTTGAATATTCTTCCGGGATATTTCTTTGAGGATTAATACTGATAGTGAGTTCGTCCCAGCCATGCCCCACGCCAAATTCAAATTCCTCTTCGTGAAGATTTTCAACAGCCTCAATAGGAAACATATCGACTAAAAATGCTTGTAGAAAATCTGACGTTTTGGTTGAGGATTTGCCTTGTATTATCACGCGCAAGTTATCGTTTATTTTTCTGAATGTATTCCAGGTCATATTAAGAGTGCGGCTGATTATCTATTCAAGAAAACTTAATTTCCCGTCTTCAATATTTAAAACTACATAATAATACTAAACAAAAAGCCTCAAATCTTTCGACTTGAGGCTTTTTACTTTTGTAGCCCTCAAGGAGCTTTTCTCGAACTATTTCTTAGAAGACTTGAGGAAAACAGCATTTTGCGCTTTGTAGCTAACATTCGTTGGATTGATAGCAGGCCAACTACAGCATAATTCCCTTTTGTTGAGCAACTCGTTTTCTTTTTCTTAATTGTTTTTACTCAACCATTCCTGGAGCGGCACAAATTTATGGGTGGCAGTTTCTTTTGCCAATTCAATTCGTGCTGTTGAACCAGGTCCCATATAAGTGTGTTTTTCAAAATACCCAAACATCTCGGCTAACTCTTTTGCCCCTTCAAAAAAAGTTGAAAATATTTCAGCTGGTACCTGTGAAAAGCTGTACTCTTTGCCATTGGCTTTATAGGCTTCTAGGATATCATTAAAACTGTACAACTCTGTTGCCAGGGCAAGGTAATTACCGTTTCCAACTTTTTCGGGTTGCAAAAATGCACCGGCGACTACTTTTCCCAGGTCATTAATGTCCGACATGTGAATCGCTTTTTTTGTTGGGTCAATCGGTAGTGTCCAACCGGTTGTGCCATCTTGTTTTGGCTGTGGGCCCATCATCCCAACAAGATTTTGATAATAAAATGGAGGCTGAACAAATGTTACATATTTGAACCCTGCACTTTTTACCAGATCATCTACCTTGGCTTTGCCACTAAAATGAGGAACTTCAAATCCTGCTTCACTAATAAGCTCAACATCCGGAAGTGTTGACCAAATAAAATGTTGCACTCCCGTTGCTTTTGCCGCCGCTATAGCATTTTTACCCTGGGTGATTTCGTCGGCACCTTCCCAAAAGTTGGTTACCACAAATACACCATAAGCATTTGTAAAAGCCTCTTTTAAGGATTGCAAATCTTTTAGATCTGCATAAACTGCTTCATTTGCCTTGCCTGTATATGTTTCCGGATTACGGGTTATTGCTTTCACATTAAAAGAGCCTTCATTTACAAGGGCATTTACAATACCCTTACCTTGTGCACCTGTTGCTCCAACTACTACTATTGTTTGCTTTTTCATCTCTTTGTTTTTATGATGTAAAATTGCAGCAAAGGCACACCCCGGAACGATGAGAAATGATAAAAAAAAGCGTTGATAAATATCAACGCTTTTGTAAAATCAAAAATTAAAATAGAAGTTATTTACTTGCTTGTTTTCTAATTCTGCTTAAAGTTTCTTTAGTTATGCCCAAAAAAGAAGCAATGAGATGTTGAGGAAATCGTTGAATAAATTGAGGGTGATTATCGGCAAATTCCTCATAGCGTTTTTCTGCTGTATTGCTAATGGTAGAATTCAATCTTCGCTGAGAAACGATGAAACTTCTTTGGTCCATTAATCTTGTCATTTGTCCAAATGAAGGTACCTTCTCTATCAGATCCAGCATGTCTGTTACTCTGGCAACAAGTAGTTCGGTGTTTTCCCAGGCATCAATATTATAGCTTGATGGAGTAAGCGTGACAGCACTTTCACGGTCGCTTGCCCAATAATTTTCGATGTATAATTGTACAATATGCTCCGCACCTTTGTCATCTACGCTGTATTGCCTCATAGCACCTTTTACAATAAAACCAACGTATTTACACACATTGCCTTCTTCCAAAAAGTATTGCTTTTTCCTGAGCTTTTTGGGCTGGAAAGCCGCTACAATTAACGCTTCCTCATCACTTGTAAGTGGCGACGTAGCGCGCTCCCTGATGTATGCTAATAGGTTTTTGTGCACTGATATTAATGATTATTAAATTGAACCTAATGCAAAGATAAATTTCCCCCCTGCTACCACAAGCGTCCCGCTTGTGATATCTAACTACAAGATAAATTCTACTAATCATATATACCACAAGCGGGACGCTTGCGGTAGCGGGGGGGAGTCTGAATCCAATGCTACCGCAAGCGTCCCGCTTGTGGTATTTAACTACAAGAAAAGCCCCACTAATCATATTACCACAAGCGGGACGCTGGCGGTAGCGGGGTATGTCAATGCCTTGCAAACCAGTGGTTAAAAGCTACCTTCCTTGCGAGGAAAAGTAGCAAAAAGAATTGGCTTTAAACATGTTCACCAATTGCAATAGTCATGAATATAAATTTAAATATATTCATTAACTTAAAAAGCTTTGTCTAGTCTTGTGAAGAGTCACTGCAAGTTGACATACATTAATATTAACTAAACGATGAAAAAAATGAATTGGGAACTCGGATCATTTATATTCGCGATAGCTGCAGGAGTGTGCTCTTTGACTGTTATTTTATTTTCTTATCAAGCGGGTAAAGTAAAGGACGATCAAGTCAAAAAAGCTCAAGATAAGGTGTTGGATGCCCAATCTAAACTTTTGGCAAAAAATGAAGAAATAAAAGTTTCCCAAGAAAAATTGATTGGATTACAAAATCGGTTAATCGAGAAATCTGAAGAATTAAGTTCAGTACAATCTAAATTATTGATGTATACTGCTGCTGATGATAATTGCTACGTAACAGTTATTAATTTAAGAAGTAGTAATCCTAGCTTGGGTATTGCAAATAGAGGCAAGTATCCAATTTATGATGTTCATGTTGTTATTTTCAATTACAATGAACTTGATAAAGCTATTGCCTCTGGTGCCAAAGAAGTCTCAACAGATATATTTTTGAATAAAGATATTGGAACCCTTCACGCAGGTCAAGGGGCAGATTTGGCTATTATAACTCTATCAGATGATTTAAGATTAGGATTAACAATCACAACAAGGACAAAGAGATTTTATGAACGAATAGTATTTAGAAAAAACAAAAACAATGAATGGGTACGAGCTTATATTTTAACTGATATGACTATAGACAATCATTGGAAAAAAATCGAGGAAAATGTTCCTTCAGACTTTTTAAGAGACGGAGAAACAGAATATAAATTTCCAATAATTTATACGGCAGAAGTAATGTCACATGGTGAATCCCCGAAATAATGTTCTACAGCCTGGCATGTTTTTTATTTGTTGCGGCGAACAAGAAGAGCAGAAGAAATCGATCAATTTGAGATTGGATAATTGGAAACCAGGAGAAGCTACTATCATTACTATCGAAAATGTGGCGATTAAATCCATTGAAAATTTGATTTATTCTGCTGGTTAAGCGTTCTTACTTGCTTGACAATGCTCGATCCACTATTAGCTCGGCCACCCAAAGCACCCACAAAGAAAGTTTTCAGCGTTTCACTAAAGGCTTCAGCCTGTGGTCAGTGTTATCACCGCACCACCAAATACAAAATATCTCAAACACAAAAAAGCCTCTAAGATTTCTCTGAGAGGCTTTCGTTTTACTTTCGTAGCGGGAGCAGGACTCGAACCTACGACCTTCGGGTTATGAGCCCGACGAGCTACCAACTGCTCCATCCCGCACTGTTATTCTTATATGTTGCATTCCGTCATAACCTCGGAAAGTTCCTTCCAATTGTCAAAAATGCAATTTGCACTCCGTTTTAATTGGACTGCAAAGATATAATTCGTTTCTTTGCAGTCCAAATATATTTTTAATTATTTTTATATGAGTCATCAGGCAGGTTTTGTAAGTATAATTGGTAAGCCCAATGCAGGTAAATCAACCCTTATGAACGCCCTCGTTGGCGAAAAAATGTCCATCATTACCCCCAAAGCACAGACCACTCGTCACCGTATTTTGGGAATTGTAAATACCGACGATTACCAGATTGTATTTTCTGACACACCCGGCGTTATCAAACCACATTATGCTTTACACGAAAGCATGATGCACCAGGTTGATGGTTCTATTGTGGATGCCGACCTTATTTTACTGGTTACCGACATTTACGAGGAATTTGATGAAACCGACGTGCTTAAAAAGCTGGAAGGCTCATTGGCGCCTATCGCGGTACTGATCAACAAGATCGATCAGAGCGATGAGGAAACGGTAAAAAAGAAGGTAGCGTTTTGGCAGGAAAAACTAAACCCAAAAGCGGTTTTCGCCATATCAGCATTGTTGGGCCACAATATTAAAGCCGTTATGGATTTTGTTGTGGAGAACCTTCCCGAGCATCCGGCCTATTATGAAAAAGATGCATTGACCGATCGTAACGACCGCTTTTTCGCGTCAGAAATGATCCGCGCGCAGATCCTGAAACAATACAAAAAAGAGATCCCTTATAGTGCCGAGGTCATTGTAACCGCCTTTGTTGAAGGCGAAACCTTGCACCGCATCAGCGCCGAAATTATTGTGGAGCGTGATTCGCAAAAAAATATCATCATTGGCGAAGGTGGTAAGATGCTTAAAATAGTAGGCACCTACGCCCGCCGCGATATGGAAGAGTTTTTCCAAAAGAAAGTTTTCCTGGAAATGTTTGTAAAAGTGATACCCGACTGGCGCAGCAAAAAAAATTACCTTAAAAAATTCGGGTACGAATAAACAACACAGATGTGAGATCTGAGATATTAGATTTGAGATAAATCTGGTATTTATAAATTAATCAAATAATTTTGATGTGGATTTGGATATGGAGGCTTGAAAGCTCTCACATCTCAAATCTTACATCTCAAATCTAAAAAGAATGAGTAACATAGTAGCCATAGTGGGCAGGCCTAACGTAGGCAAATCAACTTTATATAATCGCTTAACCGAAACCCGCAAAGCCATTGTCGACGATTTTAGCGGTGTAACCCGGGATAGGCACTATGGTGTGGCCGAGTGGTTAAATCATCAGTTCACCGTTATTGATACCGGTGGTTATGTAGCCAACTCTGATGATGTTTTTGAAGCCGCCATCCGCGAGCAGGTTGATATTGCCATTGAAGAAGCTTCGGTAATTTTATTTATTGTTGATGTTACTACCGGCATTACCGATCTTGACGATGAAATAGCTACCCGCCTGCGCAAAAGCAGCAAACCTGTTTTTGTAGTAGTTAACAAATTGGACAACAATAGTCAGGTGGCCGATTCGATGGTGTTTTACAGCCTGGGTTTAGGCGAAATTTACAGCATTTCATCCATGACCGGCTCTGGTACCGGCGAATTGCTTGACGAAGTAGTTAAACATTTTGAGGATGAGGTTTTAGAAGAAAACACCCGCCCTAAATATGCCATTGTAGGCCGGCCAAATGTGGGTAAATCATCCATCATCAACTCGCTTATAGGTAAAGACCGTAACATTGTTACCCCCATTGCCGGTACCACCCGCGATTCTATACACATCCATTACAACCAGTACGGGCATGATTTTATGCTGATTGATACTGCGGGGATGCGTAAAAAAACAAAGGTTAAGGAAAACATTGAGTTTTACTCTGTAATGCGTACCATTAAAGCGCTGGAAGAAGCCGATGTGATCATCCTGATGATTGATGCCGTAGAAGGTATCGAATCGCAGGACATCAATATATTCCACCTGGCCGAAAAGAACAAAAAAGGCATCATGGTGGTGGTCAATAAATGGGATTTGATCGAAAAGAACAACAAAACTGTTAAAGTTTTTGAAGAGCAGATCCGCGAAAAGATCGCGCCATTCACCGATGTACCTATCGTATTTACCTCGGTTACCGAAAAACAACGTGTATTAAAGGTAATTGATGTAGCCAACCAGGTTTATCAGAACCGGGCCCGTAAAATAGCTACTTCAAAATTGAACGAGGTGATGTTGCCGATCATCGAAAACTATCCGCCGCCATCTATCAAAGGTAAATACGTAAAAATTAAATACATCACCCAAATTGCAGGCTCATCGCCCATGTTCGCTTTCTTCTGTAATTTGCCTCAGTATGTAAAAGAGCCATACTACCGCTTCATCGAAAATAAGTTAAGGGAAAACTTTGACTTTTCAGGAGCACCTATACAGGTTTGGTTCAGACAGAAATAAGCTTCCGATATGCGGATGTGCAAGTGTGCAGATGATTTTTTGATTGCGGATATTATTTGCACATCTGAAATCCGCACATCTGCACATCAACTATATACTCAGCGCTTTCTTAAACGCTTCGTCATTACTGTTCATCACCTGGTAAAAAGCGTTGTCGCCCCATTTAAAACGGGCAGCATTGGCTTTGAGGATGCTTTTGATATAATCGCGGGAGATCAGCAATTCATGCGAATCCATTTCCTTCAATGTTTTTGAAGAGTACAGGATGAAGTTGTGGAAATCATCATCACTTACGGTATAATTCTTTATAAAATCGTCTCCACTTGCAAATTTGTTTAACAGAGGCTGCATCCGGTCGATCACGAAGGCCGAAAAAAGCTGCTGATCAATTAAATTTTGTATCACCATGGTGTTTTGTGTGGTATCCGCGGGCACAAAAATATCAGGCATAATGCCGCCGCCACTAAAAACTTTACGCCCGTTTAGCGTATGGTATGATCCTTTAAAAACAGAATCGTTCCGGATGCTTTGCTCCGAAAACAACTCCCCTTTTTTCATACGTAGTGCCAGTTCGTTCCGGTAACTTTCCAGGCCTCCTTTATATGATTTCTGGATCGATCTGCCTGATGGGGTATAGTACCTGGCTACAGTTAAATTCACAGCAGAACCATCACCAAACGGAAACTGCTGCTGCACCAGGCCTTTGCCAAAAGAGCGGCGGCCAACAATAGTAGCTCTATCCAGGTCCTGCAAGGCACCGGCCAATATTTCACTGGCCGAGGCCGAGTACTCATCAATCAATACGGTTACTTTTCCTTCCTGAAATGATCCGGAATCTGTAGCAAAATAATCCGTACGGGGTTCATGAATGCCTTTGGTATATACAATTAATTTGCCTTTGCCTAAAAACTCATCAGCCAAAGATGTAGCCGCATTTAAATATCCGCCGCCATTGCCTCTAAGGTCAAGCAGCAAACTGTTCATCCCATCTGTTTTAAGCCTACTCAACGCTTTGCGGAAATCGGTATCGGTAGTCGACGCGAATTTGCCTATTTTGATATAACCCGTTGTTGAGTTGGCCATATAAGCCGCATTTACACTGCTCAGGTCAACACGTCCTCGTTTTATAGCATAGGTTTTTATTGCTGCCCCGTTGGTAACACCAAGTAATAATGATGAATCCTTTTCTCCTCTGAAAACTTTGTTCACCCTATCCGTTGTAAGCTTGGTTCCGGCGAATTTTTTATTATCTACATTAATTACCTTACTGCCGGTTGGTAAGCCTGCCTTAGCGGCCGGGCCACCCGCATAAACCTGGGTAATGATCATGGTATCGCGTAATAGCTGGAATTCAATACCAATGCCATTAAAACCCCCATCTAAGCGCTCATTAATTGATTGGGCCTGTTGGGGTGGTAAATAAAGCGAATGCGGATCGAGGCTTTGCAGCATATCATTAACCGATGCTCCTTCAATACTATCGATATTAACACTATCCACATAGTTATGACCAACCAGATCCAAAACTTTCGACAGTTTGTTATTATCTGAAAAAGAAAAACCAAGGTTACGATCAGCAAATTTTCTATCACCAATCAGCAACCCGATGGTAATCCCTAACAGCACCAGGATCATCGTCCTGAAAATAACTCCCGCAGTCTTTTTCATATTCAGCAAACAAAGTTAATCAATGCCACATCAATAATTTTTATTGGCATCCTTGCATTTGATGTTTTTTACCGAATTTTGTTATAAATTATTTAAAATTAATGGAAACCATTACTGAGAGGGAATCACATTATAAGAATTTAGAGCAGCTATCTGTTCTTGAGATACTGGAAAGCATTAACAAGGAAGACCAAACAGTTCCCCTGGCTGTAAAAAAGGCCTTGCCGCAAATTGAACAACTGGCAACCGCAACAGCCTCTAAAATGCGCGATGGTGGTCGTTTGTTTTACATTGGTGCAGGTACCAGTGGTCGTTTAGGTGTGGTTGATGCCTCAGAATGCCCGCCAACATTTGGTGTTCCGTTTGATATGGTTGTAGGTATTATTGCCGGTGGCGATGGCGCTATACGTAAAGCGGTGGAGTTTGCCGAAGATGATACAGAACAAGCCTGGAAAGATCTTGCAGAATTTCACATTACCGATAAAGATGTTGTGGTAGGCATTGCCGCTTCCGGCACCACGCCTTATGTAATAGGAGGGTTAAAAATGGCCCATAAAAATAATATTGTAACCGGCTGTATAGTTTGTAATAGCGGCAGTCCCGTAGCAGCCGAGGCACAATACCCGGTTGAGGTGGTTACCGGACCGGAGTTTTTAACCGGATCAACCCGCATGAAAGCCGGCACAGCTCAAAAACTGGTTTTAAATATGCTAAGCACCAGTGTCATGATACAACTAGGTCGTGTAAAAGGGAATAAGATGGTTGATATGCAGCTAAGTAATAACAAATTGGTTAATCGCGGGGCCCGCATGGTGATGGAAGAAACCGGCCTAAATGAAGCTGCTGCTGCCGAGCTGTTAAAAAAATACGGAAGCGTGCGCAACGCGGTTGATAATTATAAGAAAACGAATTGATGTGCAAATGTGCGGATTTCAGATGTGCAGATGATTGAGGAAAGGACACAATTTGCACATCTGCACATTTATAATCTGCACATCTGTATATACGCACATTTGAAATCTGAGATATGCACGAGATAGAACCATATTACCGTTGGCGTGATGATTATATAGCATCAGAGGATGAATATTCACCTTTTTATGCTACTGAATACAGTGAGTTTGAATTTGACAAGCAGGTATACAACTATCTGTTGCACCCGCAGTGGGATTCCTTCGGCTCCAATACTTTATACCTCAAAGTGTTGTTTGCCGATTATGAAAAAGGGTATACCATTATTGAGTTTATTGGTGAGTGGAACGATGCCATCAACAACGATATCATGATGCTTAAGCGCGAACTGCTGGAGCTGATGATTGATAATGGCATTACCCAGTTTATACTGATAGGTGAAAATGTGCTCAATTTCCACTCATCCGATGATTGTTATTACGAAGAGTGGTTTCAGGATATTGAAGACGGCTGGATAGCCGGCATCAATTTCCGCGAGCACGTGATAGATGAGTTTAAGCGCAACAATATAGATTACTATATCAATTTTGGCGGTGTACTTGATGACCTGGGTTGGCGTACATTAAAACCGGTACAGGTATTTAAAATGGTAGAAGAACAGCTGATGCGAAGATTAACCTAAAATCCCACCTCTGGGGGAGGGAATACCCATGAAAAGGTATAACGACAGCATGACACCCTTTAGGGATAGCAGCCTTTGACGGGCTATTATTCCCCGGGCAGGATTGGGAGGGGTTTAAAACTCTTCATGAATATACGTCATGATCCGGACCATCTCGTCGCGTATTTCTTTAACGGGCCGGGTAAAATTGTTATTCATAAACGAAAAAGCCAATCGTTTCCCTTTACGGGTAACCAGGTAACCGCTTTGGTTATAGTTGTTGGATAATGAGCCGGTTTTTGCCCACACAAACACTTGTCCATTATCCGTTTTGTAAGCATTTCTAAGTGTACCGGTAGCGCCGCCCGCCGGCATCATACTATACAATAGCGAGTCGTTATTTACCTCGTTTTTAATTTTTCGTAACAAAGCAATAATGCTTCGGGGGGTAAACAGGTTCAGGCGCGAAAGCCCCGATCCGTCAATCCATTGCGGTTCATCAGGCAGATCATTCAAAAAATGTGTTTTGGAATAGCTAATCACCGAATCGGTATTGAGGGTATTAAACTTTACCGATGAGCAGGCCAGCAATAGTTGCTCTGCAATAAAATCATCGCTGGGCTGTAGCATTCGTTTATAAACAGCACCGCTGTTAGTGTTGTAGATTGTTTTCGCGGTTGCGCTTAATGGCATATTTATAGACCATAAGGGCTTTTTCAGCGTGTCTCTCAACAACTCCAGTGTCAGCTCGGTACTTGTTTTCCAGGGAATTTCCTGTCTGAAGTTTGGAGGCACGGGCATTACCGGGTAAACAAAATTATTGCGTAAAAAATCGCGTTTAACCTTAAATTTATTAGGATGATAGCTGGTATCACTGTTTAAAAACCGTTTGAGATAAGATGGTTTAATCTGTAAATTACCGTCGCCGTCAGCATATAATAAGGCAACATTATCTTCTATGGGCAAGCCCGTTATTTCTGCCTGGTAATAATCATTATAATCATCCCAGGCCCAACCTGCTCCAAAAAAATCGTTCGTGTAACCTGTTGCTGAATAGTATAATTTTTTATTACTCCGGGTTAAGAAGCTTAAACCATTGATCCCTTTGAGATCGCTATGCAGAAAAGAAGGATCGCCAGTACCCCAAAACACCAGTGAATCATTATGCAGCTCATAACGAAGAGCAGGGATCGAGTCGCCCAGCATTTTCAGGCAGGTATAAAAAGTAAATAGCTTTGTATTTGATGCCGGGATAAAATATTTATCAGCATTTAACTCATATATCATTTTTTGATCATCCAGATCATACAAGGCAAAGCCCGTAAAATGATCCCGCATGATCTGGGAATGCTTAAATTCTCTTTTTATCTTCCTTTTTTTTATAGCGCGGCCATAAACGGTATCATTAAATAATAACAAACCGCCAATTGTTAGCAGAAATATAAAAGTTGTTTTTAACATACATTTATTCAATTTAACCAATTATTGTTGTAAATTTAATATACCAACTATAATAACCTTGCTACTCACGCTATTTCATAAAATAAAGCAATTCCGGGCAGTATGGCTGGCGTGTTTATTTTCGGTTTGTTTTTTTGCCGCCCAGGCGCAATACTTTGACCTGGACTATCATAAAAAAAAAGTAACCATTCCTTTTCGTCTGGTGCGGAGCCTCATGGTTATTAAATTAAGCATTAATCATAAGGGCCCGTTCAATTTTATATTAGATACCGGTGTGGGGTTGATGATCATTACCGACCCCAAATTAGCCGATTCTATCTATATTCCTAACAAACGAACCTTAAAAATACCTGGCCTTGGTGAGGGAGAGGATGCTGAAGCGTATGTTACGTCCCCTTTAGATGTTGAAATACCCGGACTGGTAAGTTATGATGTAGCTGCGGCCATTCTTAAAAAGGATCTGTTCAGTTTATCAGGCTATGCGGGTATGCCTATACATGGCCTGATTGGCTACGAGTTTTTCAACAACCTTGCTGTCAGGATCAATGTTCCGGACAGTTCCTTAACCGTTTGGCGACCAAAAGATCTGAAAGTGTTTCGAAAGGGTGTTCCAATTCCCATCACGATTGAAGACAGGAAGCCTTATGTAGAAACATGGGTAAAACTGCAAAGTGGTGAGAATATAAAAACCAAGTTGATCATCGATCTGGGGGCCGGGCATCCGATCTCTCTTGAAACGGTGGTAAAGCGTTATGGCCTTCCACAAAAATTTATTGCCTCGGCCAACCTGGGTATTGGTTTAAATGGCCCCATTAACGGCTATATCGGGCGCATCGAATCATTGGAACTGGGAAAATTTAAAATTAAACAGGTTATCGCTTCCTTTCCGGATGCCAACAACAATCAAAATGCGCTCTCTGTTCCCCGGGATGGCAACCTGGGCATTGGAACTTTAAAGCGCTTTTCGGTCATACTGGATTATACCCATAACACCATGTATTTAAAATCCGGTCCTAATTTTAAGGATCCGTTTGAACATGATATGAGCGGGTTGGAATATTATGCCGCCGGAGATAATTTTGACCGCATCATTATTAACCGGGTTGAACCGGGATCTGCCGCTGATGAGGTTGGTCTGGAAAGGGATGATGAAATAGTGGCCATCAATTTTAAACCAGTATCTAAAATGACCCTTGAAGAAATTGACGAGATATTCAAATCCCGGAACGACCGTAGCCTTTTGCTCGATGTTTATCACGATAAAAAACTAGATAAAGTAGTGCTTACCTTAAAAAGGCGTATATAATAGGGTGATTTTTAAAAATCACCCTATTATATACTATTACATGGCGCTTATTTTATTTAAGTTTACGTTTTAAGTATCGACATAAATGAAAAAACACCTTATCGCAGGCCGTTATTTACGGGGCTCTGCTTTTATTTTTGCTGTTTTAGCCAGCTCATGCGCTACCAGGAAACACACAGCAAACCAAACCTTAACCCTTAAAACAACATCAGGCCCAGGCGGAGCGGCTGTAGCTACAGCAACAGTTGGCGCTCCCAAAAAAGAGGGCATTAAAAAATTCAGCGATGTGATAACCGGCAAAACAAAGGCCGATAGCGGTCTTTTTAACACCTATAAGGTTGATGGTAAGTATTATTACGAAATCCCAGATTCCCTGATCAACCGCGAAATGCTGGTGGTTACCCGTTACGTTAAAACTCCGGGCGGATTAAAAACGTTTGGTCAGCAATATGGTGGTGAAGAACTGAACGACCAGGTTTGGAAATGGGAACGTCATGATAAACAGATCTTCATACGTGTACCCAGCTATTCTATAAGGGCCGATAGTACTACGGATATGTATCAGTCTGTTAAAAATTCAAATCTCGACGCCGTATTGGCTTCTTTTGATATTAAAGCATTCAATAAAGACACCACAGGCGTACTCATTGATGTTACCGATTTTTACAATGGCGATATAAGCGCTATTGGTTTAACCGATAATGTTAAAAAAGCATACAAAGTTTCGGGAGTTGATAACACCCGTTCATATATTGATACTATTAAAAGTTTCCCGATCAATCTGGAAGCCCGCACTTTGAAAACCTATCGCTCTGCAGAATCGCCTACGGATAATTCTACCGGAGCTATAACTTTTGAATTCAACACCTCCATGCTGCTCCTGCCAAAAACACCTATGATGGCCCGAATCAGTGATGAAAGGGTTGGTTTTTTTGGTCAGCGCCAAACCGATTATGGCACAAGTGCTCAAAAAGCCCAGGTAACCGCTTATATACATCGTTGGAAACTGGAGCCCAAAGACCCCGCTGCTTATTCACGCGGCGAACTGGTTGAGCCTAAGAAACAAATAGTTTATTACATTGATCCGGCAACGCCAAAAAAATGGGTGCCTTACCTTATAGCCGGCATAAACGACTGGAACAAGGCCTTTGAAGCTGCTGGTTTTAAAAATGCTATTGTTGGTAAAGAAGCGCCATCTCATAAACAGGATCCTGAGTTTAGCACAGAAGATGCTCGCTACAGTGTAATCCGGTATTTTGCATCGGATGTGGAGAACGCCTATGGACCACATGTTTCGGATCCGCGTACCGGCGAGATCCTGGAAAGCCATGTAGGTTGGTACCATAATGTAATGAGCCTACTGCGCGATTGGTACCTGATACAAACCGCAGCCGTAAACCCAGCTGCCCGCAAAGCCCAATTTACTGATGAGCAAATGGGCGAGCTTATCCGCTTTGTATCATCACATGAAATTGGCCACACACTTGGTTTACCGCATAATTTCGGCTCAAGCTACGCTTATCCTGTTGATTCACTTCGCTCCAAAACATTTACAGATAAACATGGCACTGCTCCATCTATTATGGACTATGCCCGCTTTAACTATATAGCTCAACCAGGCGATGGTGTTACTCATCTTTATCCACAAATAGGCGAATATGATCTGTGGTCTATAAAATGGGGTTACAGCTGGTTCCCGGGCAACAAAACCGCTTTACAGGAGAAAGAAATACTTGCCGACTGGACCAATAAAAAAGCAGGTAGTCCGCTTTATTATTTTGGTCGTCAGGGCACATCTATTGATCCACGTTTACAGAATGAGGATCTGGGTGACAATGCCATGAAAGCCAGTACCTATGGTATAGCCAACTTAAAACGCATTTTGCCTAATCTTGAAAAATGGACATACCAAAAAAATGAGAATTTTAGCGATGTGGCAGAATTATACAACGAAGTTCTGGGTCAGTTTTATCGTTATATGGGGCATGTAACCACCAACATTGGCGGGATGAATGAAAACTTTAAAACCTACGATCAAAAAGGTGCCGTTTATGATTTTGTAAGTAAAGATCGCCAGCACGATGCTGCACTGTTTTTAAACAAACAATTGTTTGAAACCCCGCTTTGGTTAATAAACAAACCCGAACTAAGCAAGTTTGATAATGGAGTTACGCTTAACCGTATCAAAGCCATGCAAGTTGCCGTATTATCAAATGTGCTTAACCCATCAAGACTGGCCCGCATGTATGATAACGAGGCAAAAAATGGCACTAACGCATACACCGTTGCTGAATTATTTACTGATGTACGCACAGGTGTATTCAATAGTAACAAACCAGACGCTTTTAAACGTAACCTGCAACGAGGTTACATTGAAAACCTGAAAGGGTTACTGACTACCGATGCGAGTTTTTCATTTCCAGGCGTAACAAGTGCTCAATTGGCTTCTTTTGGCTTAACGCCAATAAACATTGTCTTATCTGACATCAGGCCAATGGTACGCGCAGAATTGAAGAAAATAGATGCAGGGTTACCAAAAGGTGGTGATGCATTAACCGCAGCCCACTTTGCCGATCTTCACCTGCGTATCAAGGATGCTTTAAATCCGGATAAAGCCATCATCAATTTCCAGGGGACATTGATGCGCGGTATTAACAATAATGATATGATGAAAGAAAATTCGGACAATGGATATATGAATTGTTGGCCAAAAACACCAACAGATAATTAATTGGCTTAGGATTTAAATAGAAAACCTGCTTAGTTTATAAGCAGGTTTTTTTATGAGTATACCTGACACACGCAGCATTGGTCAGGAATAATTGAACAAGATTTAATATCCAGCGACAGTGATACTATTTAAGCTGGCTGATATTTTCAAAAAAAGCAATCTGCAGATCAAGCAATGACCTTACATTGATTTTTTCTCCGTAGGCATCAAAACATAAAAACTTTGTGCTTTCCGGATGATTCCTTCGCCTTTTCTCAAAAAAGTTAAAGGTTTCAAAAAAATAATGATTAGTCGTTACATGACTCTTATTATTGGTTTGTGACGCATTTAACCGGAAACCGATCGCATCAATCCAATTGTGCACTTTTGAGTGCAGTGTGCTGCTAATATTATTCATAGGTTAATTTGATTTTAAACATAACGAAACATTCACAGGTTTTGTTGTTCATTTTTTGTATTATTTAAACAATACACTAATTTCCTTTTTTAACCGGCAACAATAATTGTTCCGCTATCTTCACCACCTGCAACTAATTATTCATACATCCGTAATAAGGCCACAACTCCACCTAAAATTTAAAAAATTTCATGAGAAAACTACTACTATTATTCCCTGCTTTATTGATATGCATATGCTGCATGAGTGCTTGCAAAAAAGGAGATCCGGGACCTGCAGGTGTCAATGGTACCGATGGAGCACAAGGCCCAAAAGGTGATCCCGGCTCACAAGGACCGGGTGGACCACAAGGAGCCACAGGCAATACCGGGGCAACGGGCCCAACAGGCGCTCAAGGACCAGCAGGATCTAACGGCGCCGACGGTGCTAATGGTGCTAACGGAGCCGATGGTACCATGAGTGTTAAAAGCTATTTGTTAATTAACAAAAGCGTAACGCTAACCGGATTCACCAACTTCGCGATACCCGCTATTACACAGGACATTGTTGACAAGGGTGTTGTTTTAGCTTACTTCAGAACTACAGGAAGTACCGGCGCTTATTATGCATTACCTTATAGTGAAGCCGGCAGGACCATTACCCTATCAGATTTTGGGGTTGGCTATGTGAATATCAAAGCCAATTTTTCACAAACCGGGCTCGATTTTAAAATAGTAGTTATTCCAGGAGGTAGCGTTACTACCCTGCAAACCGCACATCCAGGCATCAACTTTAAAAATTACAATGAAGTAGCAACAGTTCTGCACATCAACTAATTTAATAAAGAGAGATCTTAAGCGTAAAAGGGCTGATATTATCGGCCCTTTTATGTTTACTATTTGTAACAATGCTATGATTAATAAGCGTTTAGCGCCCCTTTTGTAACAATCATATGCTTTTTTAACATTTAATACTTTATAAGTTGAACATTTGCAATTGGATTGTGTCCAATGTATAACTAATAAAAATTTCAAGCAGAACAAATACTTTATGAAACCCCTGTTCCTTATTTTAAGTCTAACCATTTTAACCGCATTCAACACGTTGGCACAAACCACGCATGATGTAAGCGGCACCGTTGTTGACACTACAAAACTATCATTGCCCGGCAGCAGCATTAAGCTGGTATCAAACGGGGGCGATAGTACTATATCCATTGCCGATGCTAATGGAAAGTTCGCGTTTTCGGGTATTAAGGGCAGCAAAATAACGCTTACATTATCATCCATTGGTTTTACATCTATCAAAAAACACTTTGCATTGGATCCTGATGGCAAACCCGTTGATCTGGGTAACATTATCATGAAAGCCTCAACCAATATGCTCAACGTGGTTACTATTGTGGGTGTTAACCCCGTAACGTTGAAAGAGGATACGGTGGAGTACAACGCCAGCGCTTATAAAGTACGGGAAAATGCCCCGGCTGAGGATCTGATCAAAAAACTACCAGGCGTTGATGTCGACGTAAATGGAAACATTACTACACAGGGAAAACAGGTCACCAAAGTACGTATAAATGGTAAGGACTTTATGGGAGGCGATGTTCAAAGCGCCACCAAAAACCTGCCAGCCGATGTTATTGAGAACATCCAGATGATTGATGATTATGGCGATCAGGCCAACCTAACCGGCGTTAAAACCGGTGAACCGGATAAGATCATGAACATCACTATTCGCAAGGATAAAAACTATGGTTATTTTGGGCAGGCTACCGCCGGCAGCGGTAGGGATGCCTTACCTCAAAGTCAGGGCATACCTGATAAAAACCGTTATATAGGCTCCATAAATGCATTTAATTTTAGTGGCGACCAGCAAATTGCCCTTTTGGGCAGTATCAACAATACCAACGTAAATACTTTTTCATTCGGCAGTGCGAGTGGCGGTGGTGGTGGCTTTGGCGGCGGTGGTTTTGGCGGCGGCGGCCGGGGTAATGCAGGCCGGGGTGGTGGCAATTCGGGTAGTTTGATAACTACACAAAATGGCGAAACCAACGCGCATTCCCTAGGAGCTAACTTCCGCGACCAATGGGGCAAAAAACTTTCGGTATATGGTAGTTATAGTTTTGCTGATAATACCGTTTCAACAACAACCAATACGGTCCAGGAAAACAGATCGGCCTCAAACCCCACCACACAGAATCAAAATAGTGTTGAAAAAGACCAAAATATAAATCACCGCTTTACCTGGAACATGGAGTACAAGCCAGATACCATTAACTATTTAAAAGTTACTCCAACATTCTCTTACGCGGGCACCAACACCAACGAGTCTGAAGCCGTAAATTTCACCAGAAATGGTAATATCTCATCTGCTTACACAGCGATCACCAATGGCGATTCACAAGCACCAAATTATGGTTTTACGGCATTATTTAACCACCGCTTTAAAAACCGTCATAACCTGAGCATCAACGCCACGGTAAGTTCGGCACCAAGCTGGTCATACCAAAATCCGGTTTATGATTATACAGCTGGTAACCCCACTGCTCCAATAAACCAAATGATCAATACCTATAGCCGTACCAACAGTTATGGTACCAATGTTTCATACCTGAACCCGATAGGCAAACGTTCATACCTGGAACTTAACTACGCGTTCAACCGTGCTATTACAACCAATAATAAAGAAACAGATACCCTCTTTAATGAGGCTGATTTTTCGTTCAGAAGTGACAGCGCGTTAAGCAACCGTTACAACTATACATTTACAACCAACAAGGTTGGCTTAAACTATCGCTTTATTGAAAAGAAGTACAATTATACGCTGGGTATAGGTGTTCAGCCATCTGTTTTGGATGGCAGCTCGCCGGTAACAGGTGTTTCAACCCATATCTCAACATTTAATGTAATCCCAACTGCCCGTTTCATCTATAATTTTTCGCGCAGCCAGTCATTCAGTGTTAACTATAACGGGTCAAGCAGCACGCCAAGTTTTTCACAACTACAACCGGTGATCGACTTTTCAAATGCGCTTTACCCGGTTGAAGGTAATCCTAACCTGAAACCACAGTTTACCAACAATTTTTCGATCAGGTATAATAAGTTTAGTTTCCAGACTGGAGATGTATTCTTTGCTAACCTGTCGTTCCAGAGTGTGCAAAATCAGGTGGTAACCAATACGATTACCTATCCTCGTCTTTATCCGCCTAACTCAAGATTTCAAAATACTATTTTAACCCAGTATTTAAATGCCGATGGGTATTATACCGGTTCTGGTCGTTTAACTTATTCTAAACCATGGGAAAACCGCAAATACACCCTTACCTTTAACGGTACAGCTACCTACACCAATAATATAGGATACCTGACCAATATCGATTCTACTTCGTTTGCGGCTACTACTGAGAAAAACATTGCCAAAAACCTGGTATTTACCCCGGAAGCGCGTTTCAGGGTTGACATCAATAACGTTGTTGATGCACAAATTTTAACCAACTACGCTATCAACAGAACCAGCAACTCTGTACAAAACCCGCTGTTAGAAGGAACATCCAATATCAGGACCTGGAATATTGGTCTTACCGGTAAAAACTATTTCGGCGATTGGGTTTTTAGCTATGATTACTCCAAGGCTACTAACTATGGTTATAGCTCGGATATAAAGGTTACCAACCCTAATATCCTGAACTTATATGTGGAACGCCGCTTTTTGAAAAATAAACAAGCAACTCTCCGTTTATCAGGCTTTGACTTGTTTAATCAAAACACAGGCTTCTCATCAACATCAACAGCCAGTTCATTAACGCAATCACGCGTTAACCGTCTTTCAAGATATTACCTGTTAACTTTTACGCTTAACCTGAAAAAATTTGCGGGCAAAGCACCGGTTCAGGATAATATGGGTCCTGGCGGCCGGTTCAGGGATGGCGGCGGAAGGCGTGATGGCGGTAATGGCGGAGGCCCTCCAGGTATCCCCGGCGGACCACAATAATAGTCCACAAAAAAGCCTCATCTTAATAGATGAGGCTTTTTTCATGGTATGCTTTTGCGATTGATCATTAATTCGAATGCGTTGTCAATACATTACTAATAACCCGCTCCAGGTCTTCCAAGTCAAAGGGTTTAGCCAGATATGTTTGGGCGCCGGCATGGCTGGCCAATAATTGAATATCACTATTGGCAGAAAAGTATATGACCGGAATATGCTTTAATTCTTCTGATTTTTTGAGGGTTTGGGTAGCAACAATTCCCCCCGCGTCTGGGATCCAGTTGTCCATCAATATCACATCTGGTAAAACCGGCAAAACTTTATCAACAATATTATTGCAATCGGTAAAAGTATGCACCTCCCATCCCTTCTCTTCTAAGATATAACTGCAAATAGAAAGTATATCTTCATCATCATCAAATATGATGATCTTTTTATGCGGTTCTTCCATTCGTATACTTCCAGTGAAACTATAAATAAAATTTAATACTATCAAATAATTAAAGTCCTAATTAATATACGTAGCAGTTAAATTAATATTTGGGTTTATATTCCTTTTGCTGTAGTGTTTAAATAGGGTATAAAAACATTATATCAAAAGGGCAATGTGGTGTATGTTTTACACCTTCGTAATATATTAGTTACTCAATAATTTATACCTTTTTATATTGAAAACAATAATAAATTTACCGTCCAATTTAAGCCTTATTTAAACCGATTTACAGTAATACGCTTCCTGTTAAATTTTAATTTATGAACAAAAATATCCGATCACTTTTATTGTGGCCGTTACTGTTTAGCACCACAATTGCCGCCAACGCGCAAAAGGCGAATCAGGCCAGTTTATGGCTAACCAAAGCCGACAGATCCGTTTTATTTGAAAAGCAAAAAGAGGCTTTAACCTTTAAACCAGCGAGCGATAACGGATTTACCATTACCGTTGATGACAAAAAAACATACCAGCCTATTAATGGTTTTGGCTTTGCATTAACCGGTGGCAGTGCTATGCACATTATCCATATGAGCCCGGATAGCCGTGCCGCCTTGCTAAAAGAGTTGTTTGCTACCAATGGTAATAATATTGGGGTAAGCTATATCAGATTGAGCATAGGTGCGTCTGACCTGAACGAAAAAGTGTTCTCCTACGATGATATGCCAGCCGGTCAAACAGATCCAACATTGAAACATTTTGACCTGAGCGCCGATAAGCAGGATGTGATCCCGGTGATGAAACAGATACTGGCTATCAACCCAGCTATCAAGATATTAGGCTCGCCCTGGTCGCCACCGGCATGGATGAAAACCAATGAAGACACTCGCGGGGGTCGTTTAAAGCCAGAATATTATGGCGCTTATGCCAAATACCTGGTAAAATACATCCAGGGAATGAAAGTTAATGGTATACCTATCGATGCCATCACCATTCAAAATGAACCTTTACACCCTGGTAATAACCCCAGTTTACTGCTGGTAGCACCGGATGAAGGCGAGTTTATCAAAAACAATCTCGGACCAGCATTTAAGGCTGCTGGCATCAAAACCAAGATCATTATTTATGACCATAATGCCGACAGACCTGATTATCCTATCTCCATTTTGAATGATCCCGCCGCCCGTAAATATATCGACGGTTCCGGCTTCCATTTATACGGAGGGGATATTGAGGCGTTAACTGATGTGCACAATGCCCACCCGGATAAAAACCTTTATTTTACGGAGCAAATGGTGGTTGAAAAAGAGAACAGCGCAACCATCAATATAGCTTCGCCGGTTAAAAGATTGATCATTGGCGCAACCCGTAACTGGAGCCGTAACGTGCTGGAATGGAACCTGGCTGCGGATCCGGATTATAAACCCTATACCGACCGGGGCGGTTGCCCCATGTGCCAGGGTGCTGTAACTATTGATAAAAACGCGGTGAAACGCAACCTGGCTTATTATTCTATAGCTCACGCGTCTAAATTTGTTCGCCCGGGCTCGGTTCGTATTGCTTCAAACAATTCAGATACGCTGCCCAATGTTGCTTTTAAAACACCGGATGGTAAAAAGGTGCTCATTGTAGCCAATACCAGCGATTCGTCGCAGTCTTTTAGTATCAAATATAACGGACAAGCGGTTGCTGCTACGCTGGATAAGGGTTCTGTAGGCACGTATATCTGGTAAGCGTTCTTTAACTATTTGTTTATACCAATAACCTAAGTATATCATGTTATTACAAACTTTTAAAAATATATCGGTAAGGGCATTACTCATAGCCTTACCCATTTCGTTTATTTCGTTACAGGTTAGCGCCCAAAGTTTTTTAAAGGCGGATGGCAAAAAGATAGTGGACGAAAGTGGCAAAAATGTATTGCTACGCGGCATGGGTCTGGGCGGATGGATGATCCAGGAAGGTTATATGCTGCATATTAATAAGGATAGTCGCCAATACCGCATCCGCGAAAGATTGGAGGATTTGATGGGGCCTGCAGAAACCAAGGAGTTTTATGATACCTGGCTGGCTAACAATACCCGCAAAATAGATATAGACTCCATGCACCGCTGGGGTTTTAACTCGGTGCGTTTGCCGATGCATTATAATCTTTACACGCTTCCGGTTGAAAAAGAACCTGTCACCGGCCAAAATACCTGGATAGACAAGGGTTTTAAAATGACCGACGACCTACTAGCCTGGTGCAAAGCCAATCACATGTACCTGATCTTGGATCTGCATGCTACACCGGGCGGTCAGGGTAATGATCTCAATATATCAGATCGCAACACCGATGTGCCATCATTATGGGACAGCGAAGCCAATAAACAAAAAATGATAGCCCTTTGGCGCAAACTGGCCGACAGGTATAAAAATGAACCCAACATTGCCGGTTATGATATCATCAATGAGCCTAACTGGGGTTTTGATGATCCGGCCAATGATAAAAATGGTTTAAAGGAAAAAACCAATGCACCTCTACGCAAACTGATGGTTGATATCACTGCTGCTATTCGCGAGGTTGATAAAAAACACATCATCATTATCGAAGGTAATGGCTGGGGTAATAATTATAACGGTATACTCCCTACCTGGGATAAAAACATGGTGCTGAGCTTTCACAAATACTGGAATTTCAATGATCAAAAATCAGTGGAGCATATTATCAAAACTCGCGACCAGTATAATGTGCCGGCCTGGATAGGCGAAACCGGCGAAAACTCCAATGTATGGCTGACAGAGGAAATACATTTGCTGGAGAAAAACAATTTAGGCTGGGCACTATGGCCTTTGAAAAAGATGGGCAACAACAACCCGATCGAGATCCCCTCCAACTTGAATTATGACGATGTGACCAGATATCTAAATACCGGGAAACACAAGCCCAAGGAGAGCAATGTATACAGCGGGACGCTCGAAATGGCTATTCATGCTAAACTGGAGAACGCCATCATTCACCATGATGTGATCGATGCTATTTTCAGGCAGCCGTTCACTACCGCAACCAAACCGTTCAAAGCAAACAGAGTAACTAACGGCACTATTATCAATGCGGTTGACTATGATCTTGGTCGCAACGGTTTTGCCTATTTTGATACCGATACGGCCGATTATCATACCTCCGGAAAACCGGGCATCGGAAACCATGGCCGTATCTATCGTAATGATGGCGTGGACATCAGCAAAGATTCCACTGCCTACAATAGCTTTTATGTTGACCACATAGAAACCAGCGAATGGACCCAATACACCATACAAGCGAAAACAGCCGGTGTTTACTCGGTTAAACTAAAGGTAGCGGCAGCTACTGATGATGCCAAACTATCGCTCAACATAAACGGTGCCGATCAGGCAAAAGAAGTCGCGGTACCCAATACCGGGGGCCTTAAAACCTGGCAGGTGATCACCGTAAAAGACATCCGTTTAAAAGTCGGGATCAACAAGGTAAGAGTGTATGCCAATAAAGGAGGATATAACCTGCATTGGCTACAGTTTTGGAAGGATAAGTAAATTTAAAAGTGGGTTTACATGGTTTACACTTTTCTGGATTTATTTTTACATATTTATTTGATAATCAATTGATTAATATATTTTCTATCATAAAAAACGGGTTACAGTGTAAACCCAGAAATTACCCTTCTAAGCACGGTGAGGAGTCATTGATTAATGATCAGATCTTTCGCCGTGCTCAGAATGGAATTATATCCTCCGCTCCCGCAAGCGGGACGCTTGTGGCATAAGGCTATTTTACGCCTTCCATGTTTACATTTACCACAAGCGGGACGCTTGCGGTAGCTGGAGGTAAATGGAGTAAGATCGGTTTTAAGCGTAGCCTATCTTCACGCGTCATTGCGAGGTACGAAGCAATCCCCGATGTGGAGGTCAAATAGGAAAGGCTGCTCTGTGAGTTGGGATTGCTTCGTACCTCGCTAAGGCAATTTTTGTATATTATGGTTGACTGCACAAATTAAGTAAGGCATTGAATATTTATACGGGGTTTCGCTTAATTCATAATATAACTTTATCACACTTCAATAATCGACCTGATTTTACCTGTAATACTTAAGGTATCAAATGGTATTGATTCTTGGTCTAATGTATACCTGGATTTCAATTCTCCAATAACTTCTTTCCCAGGCAGCCATTGTAGTAATTCTTCTTTAATTAATGCATCAAAAAAGGCCTCCATTTTTTGATGCATTTCATCATTTATACTTTCAGCTTTTTTTAATGGGTCAATCATTTTTTCAAAATTTTCCCTTAATTTTTCAGATGTTTCATTGTCAAAATAGAGCGCCGGAACAATACTTCTTTTATACGTTTTTAACCAACTTTTAATTATCCGAGATTTAATATTCTTAACAATATTCACAAACTCACCAAACACTAATCTTTGAGTAGGGTCACTTTTAAGTTTCCAATAAGGAATGATCTCATTTAAAATGTATAAGTTTTCTATTTCCCAACAATTAAAATAACATGTTTTAATTGTAGAATAATTCGATGGATAAATGTAAAAGGATTTATTCGCCTTTAGGTCGTTAATTAAAGTAGAGAGGTCGTTCTCATCATTGAAAAAAGATTGTAATGGTTTTACGATAAACATATCTCCATCCAAAATGCCAGATGTATTGCTACCTGGCTGAGTTTTCACTATTTGCTGAATTATTGAAGTATAATTCTGATATGTTTTAACTTGCCCACTACTTCCTATAGGAATTATATTGGGGGATTTTGATTTATGAAAAAACCGAGAATAAAACTCTTGATGTAATTTCCCTGTTTCTCCAATATTTTCGATAAACAAATTGGGCCTTTTAGATAAATATAAAGGACTGAATTTAACACCATTATTATGCAACACATTTATGAATTCAACATCTTCATTTGAATTTGATATTTGCTTATCTGTAATTGTGATTAAATTTAATTTCCCTTTCTCTAATTCAGTTAAAGCTTCAATTAAAACACTGGAATGGGTAGAGACCATAATACAGGTATCTGTTAGATCTCCAGATAGTGAATGAATTTCTTTCACTAACGTCCTAATCATATCATCATGCATAAACAACTCTGGTTCATCGAAGTATATAAGTACTGGTTTGTTTTCTCGCGCTGTTGCAAGGTTTATAATTAAATTAAATAAATTTTTTTCACCATCACTTAAACTTTCAAACTCAATTATATTTTCACCCTCAGTAAGCACTAATGCTTTTCCATTGTATTTAACAGGATCAAGGGTGATATGAATTTTTTTACTGGTTTGCTCAAAAAAATTATTATACTGTTCTATTACTGAAACTTGGAGCTTATTTATTTCTTCCAATAATATCGAATCTGCTTCTCTAAATTGCTTAAGTCTTGATTGAAAAAAACTATTAAAAGAATTAACTATAGAATTGACTATTGGATTTGCTTGTTCATTACTACCGAATAGATTATATCCTTGATTTATTACAATGTCACTATTATTTAATTGAATTTTTGCTTCAATATCAGAATTAAATAAATTACGGGATGGATTTATAGAAATATACTCAGATGTAAATCGTGCATCTTTCATATAGCGTGGAAAATCAGTAACCAGACGACCGTGATCTAATTTAAAGTATATACTTCCCTCCGTTCCTTCAAACAAAAATTTGCAAAAGGTTCCATTGTGGTTATTAAAGTCTGCAGGAATAACCTCTTCAAGAATCTGCTCATTCGTTGTTCTCCGTTCCTCATATTTTTTAATAGCATCCTTAATTAATTGCTCTATAAGAGTTGATTCAAAAAGCTTCTTATTGGATAAATTATTACTGTTAAAGATATATTTTAGTAATACTGCCAAATTAGATTTGCCACTTCCATTCTTACCTATAATAAGATTTATGCCTTTTTTAAACTCAATCGGTTTATTGTTTTTTAATCTTAATCCTGCATAACCATGTAAAAAAGTAAGCTGTATCATAATTCTAACTATAAATAACTGTACACATAATAAGGGATAGGAGAGGTTTAATTTATCCTCAACTATTGACACTAATTTTCAACGTCTATGTCCTTTCATCACCCAGCCCAGCCCTCCCGATCCAAACTCCGGAAATGTATAGCCTCGGCCAGATGCTCCAGTTTGATCTCTTCGCTGCCGGCCAGATCTGCAATAGTGCGGGATACTTTCAGGATCCGGTCATATGCCCGGGCAGAGAGGCCCAGCTTTTCCATAGCCCTTTTGAGCAGGGTTTGGCCGGCTGCATCTATCTTACAGAGGTCACGGACCATCTGTGGGCTCATTTGTGCGTTGGCATGCAGATCCTGGCGGTTGCCGAAGCGTTCTATCTGTATGTCCCGGGCTGCTATCACCCGTTCACGGATCAGCTCACTTTTTTCGGCTGCGCGGTCTGAGGAAAGTTCGCTGAAATTTACCGGGGTTACTTCTACATGCAGATCGATCCTGTCTAACAGCGGACCGGAGATCTTACTCAGATATTTTTGTACCATTCCCGGTGGGCAGATACATTCCTTTTCAGGATGATTATAATAACCGCAAGGGCAGGGGTTCATACTGGCTACCAGCATAAAACTTGACGGATAATCGACGGTGAATTTAGCTCTTGATATAGTTACCCGGCGTTCTTCCAACGGCTGACGCATTACTTCCAGAGCGCTGCGTTTAAACTCTGGTAGTTCATCCAAAAACAATACGCCGTTATGCGCCAGCGAAATTTCGCCGGGCTGTGGATTACCGCCACCACCAACCAATGCCACATCACTAATGGTATGGTGCGGCGAGCGGAATGGCCTAACCGTAACCAAGGCATCTGCCGCAGCCAGTTTACCGGCCACAGAATGTATCTTGGTGGTCTCTAACGATTCATATAAACTCAACGGCGGCAAAATAGAAGGCAATCTACGGGCTAGCATAGTTTTTCCCGCTCCCGGCGGACCAATCAAGATTACATTATGGCCACCAGCCGCTGCAATTTCCAGTGCCCGTTTAATGTTTTCCTGTCCCTTGACTTCGCTAAAATCACTATCGTAATTGCTCAGGCTGTTGTAGAATTCCTCTCGGGTATTTACCTTCTCAGGCTCAAGGTTCAGATCACCATTAAAAAACCCGGCCACCTCTTTGATGTTGTCTACACCGTAAACCTCCAGATCGTTTACAATGGCTGCTTCCCGGGCGTTTTGTTTCGGGAGAATAAACCCTTTAAAACCATCTTTTCGGGCTTGTATAGCAATCGGGAGGGCTCCTTTAATTGGCTGTAGGCTCCCATCTAATGATAGTTCGCCCATAATGATATACCTATCCAGGTTTTCCGGCTCCAATTGGCCTGAGGCTGCTAAAACAGCCGTGGCAATGGTGAGATCATAGGATGATCCTTCTTTTTTGATATCCGCAGGGGCCATATTTACAACCACCTGCTGCCGGGGCATCCGGAAACCGGTATTTTTAAGCGCCGATTCTATCCGGAAATAGCTCTCTTTTACGGCCACATCGGGCAGGCCAACAATAAAATATTTGGTACCCGCCGCTATATTTACCTCAACGGTTATGGTAATAGCCTCGATACCATAAACCGCACTGCCAAAAGTTTTAACCAACACTGTGATAAAGTTTAATCAACGCGTAAGTTAAATATTTTTAATTAGCAGAGGAAGGGAGACCATATTAAAATAAGTTCACAAAAAAGCCTGCCATCTATTATTAGAATGACAGGCCGCTATTTTTGATCTTGAAATTAGGCTACCCGGGCAATAACCATCAAAAACCCGCAGGATGCAATGACACAGGCCAGTATCATAACCGACCATGCTTTTTGATGATGTTTGCTTATTTTTTCAAAAGCGATATTGAGTTTATTAAAACGCTTATTGTTTAACAATACAAAGTAGTTTAACAGCAACGCGCCGACCGCCCCCAATAATATATATGTGCCCGACATGGGATTTACATTAAACCAACTCGATTTTAAACAAAGCTGCGCAATTAACAGTAAAGTGGTTAACAATACGATCAGCAAAAAATTCAGCCCAAAAAGCGAATTAAAGCGGGGTAAACTACCCTGACCGAAATTTTTGAAACTCCATCTGTAAAAGCTTACATACACGGATTTATAAAATCTTGCAGTGTTCATAGGTCGTTGGTTTAAGGTTAATAATGGCGTTTAGTAATATTATATATCGAAATAACGCATTTTTTCAGAATTTTATTGCGTCAAAACAAATATTTTTTATCACCCCTGCATTTTTATTAAATAAACACCTCATTTCACCAAAAAATGAAATTGTTGCAAATAATCCTTACTGATACCGAAAAAATATCAACCTCTATTTAGCAGCGGCCATCTGTAATAATACCTGGTCATGATGATATTTTACTTCCGACTGATTATCGAACACCATCGCGGCTCCATTTTTTTCGGTATATGCGGGCCAATTGGGCAAACCTTTTGCATTGGGGTTACCGGTATGTGCGAAATTTATCCAGGCCTGGCTTATTTTAGCTGCTAACGAGTAGGCTTCTTTTCCACCTCCTGTAAACTCCTCGCAACGGCTGATATTATTAAACTGAAAAGCAATATCCATACAATGTACCGATTTGTACATACCATCCATTACCGGCGATTGCCATGCAAACTGGTACATATAAACAGGGGCGCCCCCAGCTACCGCCGATTTAGCATTGGCCTGCCGTACTGTTCCCGGCCTGAAGGTAGTCAGGTCGATATCGATGTAGTCGGCTGGTTTTACAGTATTGGGATATGCCTTTTTAACTTCGGCCATATAAGCGTCGGTTTTATCGCCATATTTTTTCTGTAGATAAGTTTTAGCTTCATCCATAGTAAAACCCGCGATAGCCGGGTTGATGAGCGAGGCCATAAATTCATTTTTGGTAGACCCTACTAACAGTGGTACATTTTTGGAAAGCTCGATAGCCGCCGGGTCTGTCATATTATAGGACAAAAAGTTACCATCAATACTCGGCTCCCACATCAGTCCGAATCCACCAACAGGCTTACCTTCAGCTTTTAACTGTTGCTGCACTTTTACAAAAGCTTTTTTACAAGCCGCGCTCAAACGCTCATAAGGCATGGATTGCAATGAGTCAACCTGGCTGGGTTGCAGATTCAATACTTCCAGCACAGCCGCACCAATGCGTTTAGAAACTTCGGCCGTCATAAAATTGCTGCGGTAGCTGCCACTTTCTACAATAGCTTTTTGAAACAAGCCTTTTGCTGATGGCGCGTTCATCAACGTGCCTACTTTGGCTCCGCCACCTGATTGGCCGAAGATGGTCACATTATCCGGATCGCCGCCAAAGCTGGCTATGTTTTGTTTTACCCATTGCAGGGCCGATACAATATCCATCATACCCACGTTGGCCGATGCTTTATACTTATCGCCATAGGCCGACAGGTTTAAGAAACCCAATAAGTTTAATCGATGATTGATAGATACTACCACCACATCGCCTTTTTTGCTCAGGTTTTCGCCATCGTAGGAGGGAAGCTCAATAGCCGAGCCTGCACTAAAGCCACCACCATGCAGCCAAACCATTACCGGGCGTTTCTTTTGATCATTGATGCCTTGTGTCCAAACATTAAGCTTCAGGCAATCCTCATTCATATAGCCCCAGTTGTGGTTAAAACCAAACTCCAACAGATCATTTACGGTGGTAGTAGGATCTATGGGACAAACGGCTCCATACGTCAGAGACGCACGAACTCCCGGCCACGACGCAGGTTTTTCTGGCACCATAAATCGCTGTGCTTTAGCATAGGGAATGCCTTTATAGGTAAAAGTGCCATTATGGATGTATCCGCGTACCTGGCCGTTATCGGTACTGGTTACCGCGATATCTTTACCGGCTAAAATAGCATCGCCGCTATTGCCTTGGCACCATCCATAAACAGGTAACAGGCATAGGGCTAAAACAGCCCAAAATGTGGAACGTTTTTTCATAACTTATCTGGTTTAGTATAATTGGTTTATAGATCATGGGCTTATAGAAAGCCGAATAACAACCAGGAATGATACTACAGATAAGCAGGGGGCTGGATAACAGAATCAGTCTATTTAAAACAAGATCTTTTCTATAATTATCATTGTGTTTGTTTAACACAATGATAATTATAAATTCTTATAAATCAAGAGGAATGAAGAACTTTTCTGTGTTTTCCGTATCGAACTATTGAGCGACAATATTAAATGAGGCTAACACATTTACATTAGGGTCAGTCACAATTGCATCGGGCTTTGTTTTCACAGGAAATTGGGCCGAAGTAGTTTTATCTTTTACTTGAATATGGAATACCTCTCCATTAATAGCAAGATCAAGCGGGAACTCATATAAATTATCCTGTTTTTGTTCAATGCTAACACTAACCGATCCTTTGTCAGCATCATAATGCCAGCCTATGTTTAGATCCGGGTGCCCTGCCTTGCGAAGCCACTGGTTAAAGAACGGTTTCAGATCCTGACCGCTAACCTGCTCCATTTCCCGCCGCAGATCGTCGGTATTGGCGTTACTGCCACGGTATTTGGCATAGTAATTTTGTATACCTTTCCAAAACAGGTCATCGCCCAGTTTGCGGCGAAGCATGTGCAATACCCAGCTTCCCTTTTCGTAACTATTGGCATTAAGCAATTGCATATAGTCGCCTTTCACCGCGCTGTCTACTACCGGGGTAAGCCGCTTTTTTTCAAAACCCAATACCTTTTTACGGTCGGCTATCAGACGTTTTTTCAGCGTATCGGTGCCATATTTATTTTCCAGGTACAGGTTAGTCATATAAGTAGCAAAACCTTCGCTGAGCCACAGGTGCCAGAAACTTTTTTCGCTCGCACCATCCCCAAACCATTGGTGGGCAATTTCGTGAGCCATCAGTTCCTCTATGCCCGGCGAGGTTACCGACTCCTCAAAGTAAAATATAGCGCTGGCATTTTCCATGCCCCCAAATATGGTTTTTGACTGCACATTGGCCAATTTTTCGTAACTGAACGGACCAACATTTTTGATAAAAAAGGGCAGTATGTCTTTGGCCACAGCGTAACTTTTAAAGCCTGCATCTTTACTCTCCGGGAACACATAAGTATATACCGGGATATTACCGGCATCACCCGGGTGGTCAATGGCAAATGCGGCTACACCTATCACCATTACTTTGGTAGGCAGCACAACAGCTTCGTGCCAGTGCGTTAATTTCAAATGGTTGGGCAATTGCTGTTCTTTTATTTTCAACCCGTTGGATATTACCTGGTAATGGTCGGGCGCGGTTACCACAAAATCAACCGAGGCTTTATCGGCCGGAACATCTACACAGGGCAACCAATTATGCGCCCGGTTTGGCCAGTTATCACCAAAAAAAGTACGGTGACCAAAATTATTGGTGGATATGATCAAGCCATCGGCAGGAACGCCCGTATAGCTTATTTTATAGCTGTGCAGGCTGCTTGTTTTGGCGTTTGTATATATTTTAACCGTGGCACTATCCTGTGTAAATTTGAGTTTCTTTCCCTTTTCGGTAACGGAAGATACCAGCATTCCTTTGCCTTCTGTATTCTTTTTAACCAAATCGAGGTTAAATGTTGACGTGTTTTTCAAAAACTTAACGTCCACCGTAGCCTGCCCTTTGATGTTATTATCGATATCATTTAATTGCAGGGCAAAGTTGTAATGTTGCACATCAATAATAGCACCGGGGATTTGTGCCTGGGTGGCCATGCTTAAAATTAAAAGGGCCGAAAATAATATCGTTTTACGCATATATTTTAAATGGAAGATAGCATCGTTTTACACAAAACTAAAATAAAAAAGCGGTCAAAACAGCGCCCTCTTTATATTTAAAAACGATGTTACCTGTTGGTGATATACTATTTTAATAATGCCCTAACCCTGGTATCAAAATTCACTTTGTTGATACCTATTAAAGTATCAATTGCCGATAGATAATTCTCATCGCCCTTACCACAATTAATTAGCGCTATAATTCCCGGTATACCCTTTTTTTGTTCCACCTCATCCGCTATTAAACCTGCAATCACCGACCGTACCTTTGCCATTGAGTTAAAGACCACCGGGTTGGTGGTAAACAGATCATATAAATTTACCTGCGGATGCTGTAGCACATATTGCTTTAATTCTTTAACCAGTTGTTTTTGTAATATCATTTCGCCGTTTTCATCGGTATAATACGCGTTGCCCCAGCTGTAGGCAATGCCTTCTTCGGCGGCCGAATTACGGGAGCTCGTCCGGATCTTCGCTGTGTAATAATGAAAGGCGTCGTGCGAAAAATCTTCATTATTCATGATCGAAAAAATACAGTTGCCATCAACACCATAACCATCTTTGGTTTTGCCATTTGATGCCCGGTCATATTCATACCCCAGCAACGGCAATACTTCCTGATAATTGGCACACATGTAAAAATCCATTGCTTCGGGCGACAAGCCCAGTCTTTGGGCAATGAGCGTATTGTTTTGGCTAAACTTTTTCGCCCGTGCAATATTAAGCTTATCCTGATAGTGATAAATAATACGACCAACGGTTTTGGTCTTCCATGTACGTGTGAGGTAATTAACAGGCAACGTAAAAATGATCTGTTTTTCCTCATCGAGGGCCATCAAATTAAAAATAGTTTTTAACTGATTATCTATGCCTCTAATGGCTATAGTTACAAAATACTGTTTGCCCGAAACCGGGTATAAATTGATTAGCTCCTTGTGATCCGGGACAGCGTTCGATTCTGTTTTTAACGATTTCAGGATGGAAACGCTGAGCGCTGCCTTGTCTTTTGAAACCTCGTTCCCACTTAGTTTATTGGTTTCTATTTTGCTGAACAGGCTGTCCAGCGAAGTTATGATCCGCGATCTGATTGGTTCGGCTATTTCGCTATGCAGGTTTTGAGCTACCGAAATAGTTTGCCCAAATGCATGGCTGGTAAAAAACAAAAGTAAAATGACGGACAGCTTTTTCATTGCTCATATTTTACTAAAAATACACATTTAGGTATATGGCTATGGTATAACCCGAAAAAAGCTGCGACAAGGGAATTTTTTTGTCTTGGGAAACCCCGCCAAAGATGGCGGGGTTAATAAATTACATTTTAGGCATACGGCGCATCATGCTGGCCATGGCTGCCGGGTTGCTCATTTGTTTCATCACCTTTTTCATGTCGTCAAACTGCTTCATGAGGCGGTTTACTTCGGCCAGATCGGTACCGGAGCCTTTGGCTATACGGGTACGGCGGCTTTGGTTAATGGTTTCGGGGTTTCCTTTTTCAAATGGGGTCATGGATTGGATGATGGCTTCGATAGCTTTAAAGGCATTATCGTCAACCTCCACATCCTTCATCATTTTGCCCACACCGGGTATCATGCCCATCAGATCTTTCATGTTACCCATTTTTTTGATCTGCTGTATCTGGCTGTAAAAATCGTTAAAATCAAACTTGTTTTTGCGGATCTTCTTTTGCAGTTCGGCAGCTTCTTTCTCGTCAAATTGTTGCTGTGCCCGTTCTACCAGGGATACCACGTCGCCCATACCCAGGATACGGGAGGCCATACGATCGGGGTGGAAAACATCCAGCGCTTCCATTTTTTCGCCGGTACCGATAAATTTGATCGGTTTGTTCACTACCGATTTGATCGATAAGGCGGCACCACCACGGGTATCACCATCCAGCTTGGTTAAAACCACACCTGTAAAATCCAAACGGTCATTGAATGTCTTGGCGGTATTCACAGCATCCTGACCGGTCATGGAATCCACCACAAACAGGATCTCATGCGGATTTACCGCTGCTTTTACCTGCTCAATCTCCACCATCATGGCCTCGTCAATAGCTAAACGACCGGCGGTATCAATGATCACTACATTATGGCCGTTCTGTTTGGCCAGGGCAATACCCTCGCGGGCAATAGCTATCGGATCTTTCGATTCGCGGTTGGCATATACGGGGATACCTATCTGTTGGCCCAATACTTCCAGCTGGTCAATAGCCGCGGGACGGTAAATATCATCAGCAACCAGTAGGGGCTTTTTATTTTTCTGTGTTTTTAAGTAGTTGGCCAGTTTGCCGGTAAAGGTTGTTTTACCCGCACCATTCAAACCTGCTATGAGGATAATGGTTGGCGTAGCCGGGAAAGTAAGCTCAGCAGTGGTGCCGCCCATTAGCTCGGCCAGCTCATCGTTCATGAGCTTGGTGAGCAACTGACCTGGCGAAACGGCTGTTAATACATTCTGTCCCAGTGCTTTTTGCCTTACGTCGTCGGTAAAGGCTTTGGCGGTTTTATAGTTAACGTCGGCATCCAGAAGGGCTTTGCGTATCTCCTTCATGGTTTCGGCCACGTTTATCTCAGTAATAGTTCCCTGACCCTTCAGGACCTTGAACGCCCTGTCGAGTTTATCCGAAAGATTTTCAAACATTATTATACAGTACTTTAATCTTTAAAGGTTACAAAGGTATGATTTTGAAATATATCCGTTGAATTATTTTGACCCCGACCCCGCATTTTGAAAAGAGCTTTTACATCCAGCCTGCAAAAACTTTTTAAGCCTCAAATTTTAACACTTTTTCGGCCAAAAACAGGGTAAAACGGGCCGAAAATTGCTTGAAAAACCCTCATTTTAACACTTTTTAACAAATTTTAACCCCGTTTTGAGTGTTTTTTAAAACTTTAAAAAGTATTAATTTACTGATATTCAAATAACTATACACCAAACGGTCGGTTTTTGGCCCTTTTTCTCTTTAACAGAACAGCCCGGTTTCCTTTGGTTGGGAACCGGGCTGTTGTTGTATATCAAATATACGAAATTTAGAATTAATACTTGCTTTTAACCTTAATTAAAATCCGGAGATGTTTACCAATGCCATTTCGCCCTTGCTCATTACTTTGGCCAATAGGAAGCTGTTTTTATCAGGGAAATAAGTAAATAACTGATTGACAAACTGATTTGGGCTTTCCGTTTGCCATTTTGGAATATTAAAGCTTATCTTGGTTTCTTCTTTTTGGAGATTATCACCTAATACATAAATACCATAATATTCACCTGCATTTACGTAATACGTACCTTTGATATTAGCCAGGCCAAAAGAATGATGCAGATCGGCACTACAATAAAGCTGTGTTGATAATTTTTTTGTAGCCTTCAGTTGCCCGTCAAAAGAAAGAACAAATAAATAGGCCGGTCCAAAATTATACTTTTCCTTAGCGTTCATCATTTCAAAACCTGTTGTCATTTTTTCCTTCAACTCGGTCCTGGCTTCTGCAAAAATATGCATTTCGTTATTTTGCAGCATGATGCTGCGGATACTTACGTCAGTAATATTTTTAACCGATGAAAATGAAAACGCAGTAATCTTATTATTGTTCAGCATCTTCCCAGATTGCAGGTCATATAAGAGCAGGTTCCTGTAGCTTTCATCCTTAAAATCCATAGCACTGCCGTTTAATGCTACAAGATATTCCTGTGACCCGATGGATACCGATTTGATCTCACCCAGGAAAATCTGCGATTCAAAGTTTTTGTCTTCCTGGCCGTTAGCTGATATAACCGTAAGATAGGTTATGCCTTTTTTTGAGCCACTCATGTCTCTCACCAAAACCACTTTGCCGGAGTTGGTAACCGTAAATTTATGCGAGTTAAACTCGTTATCAAAGCTTACTTCTTTTTGCCATGCAACACTAAGTGTTTTTGTATCAATAACTATCAACTGGTTTTTGTCTGGGGTGCCTTTTGCCCGGTATTTATGATAATTAATGGCCAGGTAGCTGCCGTTTTCCGATTTTTCTGAATACAGCCAGCCAGATTTCATAGCAGAAGGAATTTCCCCTTCGGCCAGTACAGTACTGGTAAATTTGGCGGTGGCCTTATCAAACTCCAGTTTATGAATCTGGTAGGTTTTTGTTTTGTTTGAATATACTTCTGTAAATACGGCAACCTTGCCATTTTGGCCTTCGGCATATCCCAAATAGTTGAACAGGGAGCTGTTAAACATATTCTTCTCGCCAATTATGGGGAAATCATATTTAAATGTTTCAACCAGTGTGTTTTTCTGATCAAATTTTCTGACAATCATCTGGTGCCCCGCCATCATGCCATACACATCAATAACGCTTAACAGGTAACTGTTATAATTATCCAGCAGTACAAAATGCGGATCCTTTTCATTTTCTGAATCAAACTCAAATTTCTCTCCATATTCCTTTTTCCCCTCCTGAGCAGAGCTGAAAGAAAGAAAATTGAATAACAGGATAATGGCATATATATATTTCATATTTCTATTTTTTTAATTGATAAACTTCTTTTTCCATTCTCTTTAATTCATTTCCTTCATCGTAGGAGAGCTTAATATACACCAGGTTATCCTGTAACAGGTTTAAATACTTTTCACTTTCCGCTCTCTTATTCAGGGCAACGTTAAGGTTTATTAAATTGAAATATATGTACTTGGCAATCTTGTCATTAAAATCGGCCTTGTCATTCTTATACTCTACTTTGCTTAATGTTTGCGTCCAGATATCTATTCCCTTTTGCATATTAGCAAAGGCAGCGGTATTCATTTCGCTGTTGGTTGGCTGTAGTTTCCTTAAATTGGTTTTTACATAAATATCGGCCCGTTCCAAATCGTCATACTTTCCCTTATTTTTTACGCTCAATATTTTAACGCTTTTAGTGCTTGCCTGAAAACCATACAGGTTATTGATATAATCGTTCAAAGATTTAATTACCGTGGTTAAGTGGTTTTTCTCTTCGAGCGGTTTGTTGATGTTGTTAGTTGGCGAGGACGACAGAAAAACATAGTCCTGAAAAAACGAGGTGTTTACCTTTTCAACACCCTTTATTTTTACCACCAGTTTGGTAGGTTGGTTAACAAATGTTTGCCCGGCATTATCCTGAAAGTTCACCTGCTTTATATCTGCATTGATATCTATATCGGCGTCACCCCTTGTAAAACCAGTTACAGCTATTTGGGAGGCCAGCACATTATTATCTACAATAGTATAATTATTCAAATTCGGTTCAACGTATACAGGGGGCTGCGGCTTATAATACACCGGCTTTGCAGGCAGTACCAGTTTTGGATTTTTCCCGTCACTTGTTAACGTTAAGCGTTCAATCATCGAAAGTTTTTTAAACTGAGTCGATTCTGTTTCATATTTATCCTTAGCTTTTTGAACATCGCCGTCATAATCCTTCAATTTTTGCTGATAATCCTTTTCGCTGCCGGCAACCACGCTGCCATAATCATTAACCGCTTTCTGATAATCGGCTTTAGATTTTTTTATCACATCGTCGGAAGTAAGATTATACGGGGACGTTACAGTAACTTTAAAGTTTTTAATGCTTTCATCAAGAACCACTTGCGGCTGTTTAAGCAGTTGAAATTCGATTTTTTCAGAGGAAATATTTTGCGCGTGCAACGTAGCAGAAAATGGCATTAAAAATGCCAGACAGATAAGGTTTGGTTTCATTTTAGGGTTTAGTACAAATTTATTAATAGCAATAGCTTAAAACTTTGCGTTTCTTAAGCTATTACATTCCAGAAGGTAGACAGCTGAAATTTACAAAATTTATTCCACTTACGGGAATTTATATAACATACCCAGCGCCAGGCCCTCTGTGGCCTGTACATCTTTTTGAGTATGCCTGTCATAAAGCATGGTACCATTAATGGTTACGTTGATAAGCCTGTTTACCCGGGCCGATAGAACCATATCGATACGATGGGTTATAAATTTGGTTGATTCGCCATAAGGGATAAAGAGGGCATAGCGTGTATTTAAATGGATATTTTTCATGATATCCTTATCAAACAAGGCCACGATCTGGAATGCCAGGTCGTTTTTTACCGTCTTCAGTGTATCCACACCATAGTTATCTGTTTGAAAATGGTGAATGTCATGATCAAGCACAAAAGTTTGCCTGGCCGTACCGGTACCCAAACGCAGATCAAAATAACCGGTTGGTTTATACTCAAAACCCAACGCCTCGGTTAAATAACCCGGCGACATAAAATTGGAGATATACTGAGAGCTAAAAGTGCTGTTGCCATTATCAACATAATTATAACCCTTATCAAATTGCGACTCAAAGGTTAACGATCCAAATAGGTACCAATGTTTGGATAATTGCGAGGCAATCTTGTTGTCAAAGTAAATACGGTCGTTGGTTTTGCGTTTGCCTTGTCCTTTGTTTTTGGATACGCCATACTGCAGGTTAAGTTCAGATACGTAGCTGAAAGGGGCCTTATTATATTCGGTGTGATAAATAAAATTGGTACCTAAAGCTACCGCGTTCACGCCACCCGCCGCGTAGTTATTACTAAAAGCCGACTGGCTGAAATTCAGCCCAAAGGTGATGGCTTTTTTCCAGTAGTTCACTTTATAATCCAACATGGTTAATGGTACCTGGGCCCTTTGCAGCTGAACAGGCCGTACGCGGGTTGGGATCGCGTTTTTACGGGAATCTATCCGGAGTTTATTGATCTGGGCGGTATCAATTTTAACTGTGTCGCGCTTCAGGGAGTCGGTTTGTTGTGCTTTGGCGTTGATGCCCAGAGCTATTAATGCCAGAAATGGCAGTACAAGTCGGGTTTTAAACATAGTGAACAAATTAAAGCAAAAAATCTCCTTTTATAACAGATTAATAAAAAATCGAGGTGATGGTTTTAAAAAATTGAGATTTTAGCGAGGGGATGGGGAAATCATTACGGGCGTCATTGCGAGGCACGAAGCAATCTCTATGCTGTACAGAGCAGATGAATAGTTGACCGGCTTGTGTAGAGATTGCTTCGTGCCTCGCAATGACGCGTGAAGAGAAAGAGGCGAGGAGAGGGCGGTCCAGCGAAGCGCAGACCGGAAGAGTCGGCTCAGCAACTGGTCAAACAACAGTTCAATAAACCCCTCCCTGCCATCGCTCCGGCAGCCACACCCCTCCCGTGGGGAGGGAGCTAAAAACCCTCTTGAGCCGAAGGCATTTCTTCCAAAATTAAAAAACCCCGGGCCTCGCGTCCGGGGTTTTTAAGATAAAGATGTTGGTGGTGATAAGGATAGGCTTTTTCTTTATCAATTTGCTTTATATTGAAAATCACCCGTATATGGTGTTGTGGTAATGGTTTTGGTAATAACAGGCTGCGCGGCTCCATCAATTACAGGCTCCAGTTTAAAGGTGAAGCTATGACCATTTGTAGCGCTAAACCCTCCTGTAGAAATAGCAGCAAGATATATTGGTGTGGTTGTTTCTATAACTACCTGCCCGGCCCTAAATTGGGCGTTTGTAATGGTAAGGGATGTTTGATTGGGTTGCACAACACCATTTAATTTAAAAATGGTGGTCTCATTTGCTGTAGCTGTAGTTCCTACAATAGCTAAATCAAAATCGTCAGAAGCCAGAAGCCCCGTAGTAGTCAGGGTAAACTTCATGTTTTTTTGAGTCTGACTTGGGGGTGGGTTCGGATCATCTTTTTTGCTGGAGCATCCGCTAAAGATCAATAAACCAAAAACGACAAGGTTTATCCATAAAATTGCCTTTTTCATAAGAGTTGTTTTTAAATTGTTTGTGATTATTTATTTGTAAAATCTTCCACATCCTGATCATTCGATATGGATATGCCTGTTCTTCCTGATTGTATTATTTGTTGTTATTTATGTTTCATTCCTCCAAAGCGTTTCAGTCTTTTTGTCGGCGGGTGCCCTGTTAGGGAGTAGGCGTTTCAAAAGTAGGGTGGGTTGCAAAACCAATCAATCGGGTATATCCGGTATTTTTTTATACCTATAGTTAGGTATTTTTAATGCTTTGCAAATAATTCAACTTTGCATAAAGGGAATTTCGTGGAGGTATTTGGATAAAAGAAAACATTACCATTAAATTTAGGCCCCTGATTATCCTTCATCTACCACCGGTTATCACAAAACCAAATGAAAACATATTACAGCTTTATTATTTTTATGGCTATTGCCCTAAGCGGCAGGGCGCAGCTCCCCCTCAACGGAAAGCATTACGCCGATAGCATCCGCTTAGCCTTAAACAACACGGTATCCGATAGCGCGAAAGCCCGGAGCTATTTCCTGCTATCCGATTATTTTATCCGCACGGCAGATACCCTAAAGTCCCGCCAGAATTTACAACAAGGGATGAAGTACGCCGGAGGGAATAAATATTTGCGGTCTGTTTCGTTGGTTTATCGAGCCGGGGCAATGCCTGCTCATGATGCTGATTCTGCCGCCAAAATGTTTTTACAGGCCGATAAGGAGCTGCAATCGTTTAAAACTATCGACGCTTTTTCTGCACGGGCCAAGTGTTGGCATGATTATGCCAGGATGCTGCAATTTACCAGTGACGACCTTGAAGGTTATGTAAACATGCTGCTGAACAAAGCCGCCCCTCTGGCCAAACAAGCCGGCGACTGGGCTTATCTTGGTAAAATTTACCTGGATGTTGCTTTCGCATTTAAAAACCTAACCGACTTTAAAAAGGCAGATGAATACCTGATCCTGGCTATCAAAATATTGAGGAACGCTCCCGGGTCATCATCATACCTGGCATCAGCTTATCATACCATTTCCGAAAACTATTCGCTGTCGGGCAAATCCAAACAGGCCGCAGCGATGTTGGATAGTATGCGGGTTTTACTGCAACCCTATCCCGACTCCGACGCCTGGCTTGATTACTATGCCGGCGAAGGCATGCGACTTACCATAGCTGAGCAGTACGAACAATCGCTTGCCGTAATTGGCAAGGGTATCGCACTGGCACAAAAACTCGGGCAGGCTTACCCCGAGCAGCGCTTGCTAATGCAAAAGTTTTATGCCCTTTATAATAAAAAGGACTTTAAGCAAGCAAAGGACGTGGCGCTCGACCTTACCCATCGCTACCCGTATATGACCCAGGCGGCTAACCGCTCACAGCTATTTTATTGCCTGGCATTAACCAGCGAAGACCTGAAAGATAAAGCCGGCGCCTATGACTGGATGAAACGGTACGCCGCTTTGAATGATAGTCTTTCGCGAAGCACCCTGCAGGCCAAAATAAATGCCCTGGATATCAAATACCAAACCGCCGAAAAGCAAAAAAAGATCACCAAGCTGGAGGCCGACAGGCAAAAAGCGGTACTCACCAACTGGTTGCTCGGCATAGCCAGTATCACCTTGCTGATCATCACGGCATTTTTGATCTACTATTATCGCAACAGTAAAAAGCTGGCGCAACAGAAGGAATTAAACCACCAGCAACAATTAAAAGAAATAGAACAGCAGCAGCAATTAAAATTTACACAAGCCATGCTTACGGGCGAAGAGCAGGAGCGGCAGCGCGTAGCGCGGGATCTGCATGACGGCCTGGGTGGTATGCTCTCGGGAATTAAAATAAAACTTTCGGGACAGGCCAAAGCGGGCGGCCACCAGGAACTTGATGGGGTGATACAGCAATTGGACCATTCGGTAACAGAGCTGCGGCGCATAGCCCGTAACATGATGCCCGAAAGCTTGCTGCGCCTGGGCCTGGAAACAGCCCTGCGAGACTTGTGCGAATCGTTAATGAGCGAGCAGACACAGATCAAATTTCAGGCGTATGATATCCGGAAAGATATGCCGGCGGTTATCCAAGCCAATATTTATCGTATTGTGCAGGAGCTTTTATCAAACTCGGTGAGGCATGCGCAGGCCAGTAAAATTATATTGCAATGCAGCCAGAATGCCGAGATCTTTTTAATAACCATAGAAGATAACGGTATTGGATTTGATACCACAGCAGGTTTAAACGCCGAGGGAATTGGCTTTAGCAATATCAAAAACAGGGTGGATTACATGAAAGGAAAAATGGATATAGAATCGGTGATCAACGAGGGGACCACCATTAACATTGAATTGAATGCAGCAGGATAAAATTATACTCGCCATTGTTGATGATCACCCGATGGTGATTGAGGGTTTAAAATCGTTGTTAAAACCCGAAACCGCTATTTATACCACTGTAAGCTTTACAAACGGGCGGGAGTTTATCTCTTTTTTAAGCCAGAACGAAGTAGACCTGGTGTTTCTGGACATTAGTTTACCCGATGCCAACGGGATTGAACTGTGCAAAGAGATCAAGAAAATTTCGCCTAAAACTATTGTGCTTGGTCTGAGCAATCAAACCGAACGAAGTATTATGCTGCAAATGCTGCAGAGCGGGGCCAGTGGCTATTTATTAAAAAATGTATCGCCCGATGAGTTGCTCACCTGTATACAGGAAGCGCTGCAGGGCCTCATCACGTTTAGCAGGGAGGCCAAAGAGATCATGGGCCGTCCATCAAAAGCCGGGCTTAATGAGGTGGCATCGATCACCAAAAGAGAAAAACAGATCCTGGAGCTACTGGCTCAGGGTAAAACCACCGCGACTATCGCCACCGAACTGTTCCTGAGCCCCTTAACAGTTGATACACACCGGAAAAATCTGCTGCAAAAATTCGACGTAAAAAATACCGCCGAGCTGTTAATGGCTGCCGTACAGCAAAAGTTATTGTAAGACACTTGGATAAGGCGACGCCTGAAGAAAGATTATTATATTAGTGCTAACAAAAACACCCATTAACATGCCATCCCCAACTGAAAAATACTGTAAGCTTACCACAACAAAACATTCCTTTTCTTCCAAAGTGGATATTGAAATTGATTTTGGCCAGGAGTCCGGGCACGAAAAAGATGAGGAAACTGTTAAAACATTCACATCGGTGGTTGACGCGTTTAACTACCTGGCTACCCAAGGCTGGGAGCTAAGCAGCTCTTACCAAACCGTAAATGCATTTGAGGTTAGTCATATATTGAGGCGAAAAGGATGATTTGATCCATTTCAGAGAAAAAAGGAAAAAACAACACCTATTGAGTCGTTCATATTGTCACATTTCTATTGCATTTCAGCCACTTTAACAATTTGCTAATATCAGAGGGTTATGTTGCGGGCTAAACGCCTTACATATCAAAAAACAAAGCAAATGACCACTCTTTTACAGAAATTTTATCCGGGAAGATCTATATCAAAGCGCATGGCCGGTACCGCGCTCGCCTTGCTCATGACCTGTTTTTGCGGTTATGCGCAGACTCCATCGCCATCAAGCCACAGCAATCCCTGGGCTCCGGTTACGCCCGAGGTACTGCCCCCAATTGCCAGCCTGAGCAAAGGCGTATGGCTTAAAGGCGAATTGCATGTACACTCCCGCCATAGCAAGGAATCATCAAATAATTCCATCGCTAAGATTCTGGCTTTTTCTAAAACGGTGGGTATCGATTATATCTGCATCACCGATCATGACAACCATGTGAACGGCGACGTAGCGCATAATACCTGGGCCGACTCCGAATTTAAGTCGGACTCGATACTGCTGCTGTATGGCGCCGAGTGGACCACCGTTCGCGGTCATGGCAACGCGTTTTCGGCCAAACCTTATGATCACCAACGGCTGTATGATGTGCGCGACCAGCGCGACGTGGTAATTGGCGCGGTGAAAAAGGAATTGGGCATCCACCTGTCGGCTAATCATCCAAGCGGGAAGGACCATTTTGGATATTCATATGATATGGTGAACTCCATCGAAGTATGGAACTCGGCCATTTGGTCAAAAAACGCCAACGCCATCATGATCTGGGACGATATGCTTTCCTCCGGTCGTAAACTAACTGGCAGGGGTGGCAGCGACGCACATCATGGCACGCCAGAAGGAACGGAGCAGCCCACCAAAAACACCTACCAGGCCAAAGCCAATTATGTAGGCACACCTACCACCTGGGTATTTGCTACAGCACGCACCTCGCAAGCTGTGATAGACGCGCTTACTAACGGCCGGGTTTGCGTAAGCTCCAACCCATACGCCCCAAGGGTTGAATTTTATGCTGACATTGATCAGGATGGTAAAATGGATATGATGATGGGCGATAACACCAAAGCTACAGGCAAACCCGTGAAATTCCAGGTTCGGTTAACCGGGAAAGCCGTTGCCGACTCCACCTATACGGTTAACGTCATAAAAAATGGCGACAAATTCGGCACCTTCCAGGTAAACGGCAAAACAGCTTCGGTAGAGTTCACGGACACACCGCAAACTCAAGGCCGCAGCTACTACCGTGTAGAGGTACAGGGACCGCCAACCGCGTATCCGCAAGTTCCGGGCTCCATGGCGCTCAGCGGCAATATGGTGGGTTTGTCAAACCCGATCTATTTTAATTTCGATCCTAATTTTTGATCGGCTCATGCAGGGTGTTTGTTATGGTAGCGGGTATCATAATTCAGCGGTAAGCTGTTACAACAATTAGGCTAATCAGAAGTTAAATGTAATGTTAAGATAATTAACTTTGCGGCCAGCTCCTTTTATCTACTGTGAAACTACCCTGCATGATTAATATTCATACTTTTTATTTAAAGCTCCGTAAACAATTACACTATATCTATTTGCTTTATGCCATCCCGATGGTTTATATGGCCGCGGCTATGATCCCGCCATTTCAAAACCCGGATGAACCTAACCATTTTATGAGGGCCGAGCAGGTTTCAAGAGGCGAGCTCGTCCCTTCTTTTTATTACAAACATCAACCTAAAAGATCAGCATCACCTGATTCGACAGTGCTATATCCAAAGCCGGGAGGATTCAAGACTGATAAAGGCATACCTGCAGCAGCCGATCTTTTTTTCTCCATACAAGCAAACGCTGATGTTAAAGTAAATGATCATTTGCTTCGTGCCGCCAAAGACATTAAATGGGACTCTGGTATAGCCTATTCAAATTTTGGCAATACCGCTATTTATACTCCTTTAGTTTACGCCATGCCCGCCTTAGGCGTTGCTTTGGGCAGGCTACTTAACCTGTCTGTTGTTAAAACCCTTTTTGTTGCAAGGTTATGTAATGGGGTATTTGCCATAACCTTAAGCTTTTTCGCTTTGTTATTGGCCCGGCGAAGTAATATTTTGCTTTTCATCGTTTTGCTTTTCCCCATGACCATCGAATTATTCGCGTCGGTAAGCCAGGACGCTATTTTAATTAGTTGTTCCTTTTTATTGGTAGCCCTTATTGATCATGCAGAATTTGGTGAAAAACCCCAATATCGGCAATGGCATATTTATGTCCTAATCATACTGATGAGTATTATAGGAATGGCGAAGCCCCCTTATGCACTCTTTTCGATCGTTTTTTTATTTCTAAGATTGAATCCTAAATTAAAAGGGCTTCTTTTAGGCATCCCTTTCCTGATCATTGCTACATGGCTTTATATAGATCGTATTAATTTAGGTGTAATTTTCGCCCCTCCTTCACTTCATATTAATGCAAAACTCCAGATCTTACACATTTTTCAGCATCCATTCAGATTTGCGGCAATGTTTTTTGATGTTGATAAAGACGCGGTTCTTTTCAACATTAAATCATTTATTGGTATACTGGGCTGGCTCGATGCCAATTTTTCGCAGTTTTATTATATCATGGCATTCTCCATCTTGACTGTCGGGTTCATTATTTATGGCCGGTTTAAAAAAGATGAACATTTTGCGCTCCGAATAGCTTTTCTTATCGCGGTATTGGCTTCATTAATTGCCGTAATGTCTGTTCAATACATCACCTGGACAGCGCTGGATTCCCCGGTTTTAAGCGGGATGCAGGGCCGGTATCTGTTACCAATTTTTCCATTCCTTGCACTTGGGCTAATCAACCCAACCTTATCCAATAAATTGCACAAATTTAAACCAGTCGCCACTTATTTAATCATTATATTTCCTTTAGTTACCGCCATAAATTTATTGCAATTATTACTGTCAAGGTATTATTAACCGCACAGATCACTTCAACAAAAAAGGGCCGCTAATTATAGCGGCCCTTTTTTGTTTCTATCAGTCTGTTTTTAATTCAGCTTAAATACCGCCTAAAATCGTTCCATCCGGGAAACTACTTTGGCTGCAGCCATCGGTACCGGTAATACCATCGTGCCCGTTACAGGTTGAGTATGACCAATAGGCAAGGTTGCGGTACAATGGTCCTTTACCTACGCCTGTACCCCAGAAACCATTAAAGCTCAATTGGGTAACATTACAGCTCATTTCAACCAGGTTACCGCCGGTAGGCACATCGTTTGCCGTACCATTAGGGTTCCGGTAATCGCCATAGTAGGAGCAGGCATAACCCGGGAAAGAAATAGAATTGCCAAAATGGAAACTACCGTGGCTGGTTTTAGCGACATATACCTGCACTCGGGTACCAGGCGTTACGCTTCGCCAGTCGCGGGTATACCATCCGGCATGCTGAAAGTAGGTTACGGTAATAATACGGTTGGTTTGTGTATTTACCTGTATAACGATGTGTTCCCAATCATAATCATGGCCTCCCAGGTTCTCGAAACAGGTCGATTGGGTTTTGTATGTCCACCAATAATCAATAAAAACCTTATTCACGTCGTTCGGGTTTTGCTGTACTTCGAAATAAGTTGGGAAATTGGTACTGCGGGGAGCGTCGCGGTTAACCAGCACTAATGTTCCGTTGCAGACAATTCTATTAGGATCAGTACTTGCCCACACGTCTTCCACGCTGGTTGGATAATCTGGTGTGGCGCGGTCAAATTTTAAGGTCGGGGCATAGGTTGCGGCCAATGCCTGGGCCTGCGAGCCGGTGATCTTGGAAGGGCTTTCGGCGCAATCCGCGCACATTACAGTGTTAACCTTTTGTTTTGCTGCTTTGCTTGCATTTGGGCCGCCAATAATGTCTTCCTGTTTTTTACACTGGGTAAACAGCATAGCGATCATGGCCAGCAGCACAGGCAATAGTGATTTTGATTTCATGGTTAGATAGTTTTTGTTTTTATTTATTTAGTTGATTAATTGATGCTTTTTACAAAGAACCAACCGGCTGGCACCAAAATAAAAACAGGACATAACATCCTCAGGATAAGGTGACTCATTGGTTTAGGTTATTGGTTTGGTTATATTATAGGTTAAATATTACTCTAATATCTGTAAATATATTTACCCTAAAAATGGACAATACCCGTTAACTAATGGATAATATTATGTTATTATTTAACGCCCAAAGAAAAAATATTGGCAGATAGGTTAATTTTTGAACTTAGCCCAACTGTTTCTTTTGTTATGAGACTATAAATCCCGGCAATAGCTATTTAATATCTGATGATATTGATCTGCCTGAAACAGCATAATCAATTTGCCAGGTCTTGCGGCTTTGGTGTAACCAACTGCGGTAAAGCAAACGCCCGGGGCGAACGTAAAAAGCGCCTCAGGTTTGATTTGATAGAGGTGATGAATTCATAGTCGCTGGCGGTGGTCACCAGGTAATAGCCGGGACGGTAACGCTGCATAAAATCGGTAAGCTGCTGGTCTTTCAAATGGGTGATATTGCCCACATAGGTACGGTTAAACCTAAAGTCGATTACGTTTTGCCTGTAATCGCGTTCAATAATGCCGCGCAGTTTTTCGGCATTGCGACCGCTTCGACTTAACGAGTTCCACAAAGCATCAATGCCAAGGCCCGCACCCATGCCCGGCGCAACCGAAAGCAGGTCGTGATTATCCAGCGATCCATAAATTTTAGTGTAGTCTCTTTTTGTGGCTTCCAGCTGCTTTTGAGGGTTGAGCAGGGTATCGCGCACAAAAACCTCTTTAAGCTGTATGGCCGAGCGTTTCATATAAACAGCCAGCGAAGCATTGTTTTGCAATTGCAGGGTATCGGCGTAATGGTCGGATTTGGTAAAAATAAGCACGTCGCCGGGTTTGGCCTCAATGTTAAACTCGCCCTTAAAGGTATTATAAACCGATTTGCCCGTTGTAGCGTTCAGCACATTCACTTTGGCAATACGGCCTTTGCTGTCCTTATCAAATACAATACCGTCAACCGTTTTTTGCTGGGCAAAAACCGTTACAGATAACGCACATAAAAACAATAGCAGCCATATTTTCATTCTGACGCCAAAAATAAACGTTCGGCCGTTCCTGGTCATATTATTTAACAACAATTAACAGCTTTTTGAGAAAGAGGCAAGATGTTAGAGTCAAGAATCAAGACACATACTTTCAAACCCGTCATTGCGAGGTACGAAGCAATCTCTACATAAGCAAATCACCTCTGCTGGATTACTCTGTATAGTATAGAGATTGCTTCGTACCTCGCAATGACGCTTTTATATTTTATTTCTTGATTCTAATCTCTTGACTCTATTATCACTTTACCACTACCAGCTTCTGGCCAATAGCGATGTGGTCATCAACTATATTGTTTAACCCTTTTAACTCATCAACTGTTATTCCAAAACGCTTGGATATGTTGTATAGTGTATCACCCTGCTTAACGGTATATATTTTATCGTCTGGTTTAGTTTTGGCAATAGTGTCGGTATCGGCTTTGCCAATATTATTGTTGATCTGCGTTAGCACCTGGTCTTCACGTTTGATCTTGGCAATTTCTCCCTCCGGGCGATCATACTGGTCAAGATGATAGCGTACAATAATATTGATCAGCAAATCCGGATATTTGGGATTTGTAGCATACCCGCATTGTTTTAACCCGCGGGCCCAGCCCTCGTAATCGTTTTTATCCAGCTCAAATAAACGGGCGTAGTTTTTACGTTTCAGGAAAGCGGAGTGGTCACGGTAGGAGTCGTCGGGATTGTCATACACCCGGAAACATTCGTTGGCACTGTCATCGTCCTTAAAATAGCTTTTCCCTTTCCAGTCGCTGGTGCATTTAATGCCGAAGTGGTTATTCGCAACTTTAGCCAGGTCGCTGTTACCGCTGCCTGATTCAAATAAACCCTGAGCCAGGGTAATACTTGCCGGGATGCCATACTGGTTCATTTCCTGTATGGCTATGCCTTTAAACCGTTCGATATAGGAAAGAGATGTATATGACTGGTAGTTGGCAATAGCATCCTGGTTCTGTTTTTTGATGGTATTGTTATTCTGCCGAACCTGTCTGTTGGAGATGGTTTTCTTTTTGGCCGAGCAGGAGGCAAGGCAAATAGCCGCTACGAGTAGTAGATAGATTTGTTTTTGCATACGGTTAAAAAAAAGAGTCAAGAATTAAGAGTCAAGAATCAGGAAGAAAGGATTCGTTATTCCTCCATCTTGATTCTTGACTCTTAATTCTTGACTCTCAATCCTTTATTAATTTGTTTCTGCTAATTGGGGTTTATCCGCCGCTTTGGGCTGATCTTCGGGCTTTTCGTCCAAATCATGCAGGTCATATTTTTTAATGATACCCAATACCTGCGAGGCCCATTTACGGCTGCCGGCATAACCGCCGCGTTGTATGCCTTTGGCCCAGCCCAGGTAATCATAATGGGTAAGCGCGTCGGCCAGGTGACTGAATTGTTTGCGCTCGGTCATGATGCGGGCAAAATCCTGGAAAGAATCCAGTACCGAATCATATCTTTTATAGGCTGTATGTACTTTTTTATGCCCTTTGTAAAAAACCGTTCCGCCGCCGCCTTTTACGCCAAACTGGTTGTTTAAATGCTGGGCCAGGGTACTGTTTCCGCTGGCCGACTCATGCATGGCCACACCTAAAACTATGCTTGCGGGAATTCCGGTTTCGTGCATGATGCGGATGGCATCGTCTTTGAATTTTTCTATGTAAGAAGTTGGGGTATTTTTCTGTGCTGAAGCAGCTAATGTTGAGATCAACAGTGTTGTAATCAGTAAGATTTTTTTCATAATTTATTTTTTTCTGATAACCAGCAGCCCATCGCGTACCGGCAGGATCAATTTTTCTACCCTGGGGTCAACAGCTATCTGGTCATTTAGTTTGCGAATGTTTTCAGTATCGGTATCATTTTCGTCGCCGTACACTTTTCCTTTCCACAAAACATTATCAATTATTATTAATCCTCCGGACTTGACTTTGTCAAAAGTCATTTGAAAGTAAGTAAAATTATTCTTTTTATCAGCATCAATAAACACCAAGTCGAAATTATCTTCCTCTAAATCAGCAATAATGGCCTCTGCCTGGCCAAAATGCAGTTTTATTTTATTTTCAACATTTGTTGATTTAAAGTGTGAATTGATGATCTCCTCCATCTCGCGGTTCACTTCAATGGTATGGAGGATGCCGCCCTCCACCAGGCCTTCGGCCAGGCAAATGGCAGAGTAGCCGGTAAACGTACCTATCTCCAGGATGAGTTTGGGCTGTATCATTTTGCTCAAAAAACTGAGCAAACGCCCCTGGTAATGTCCCGACAACATGTGCGGACGGAGCACTTTTAAATGCGTTTCCCGGTTGAGCTTTTGCAATGCTGCCGGCTCGGGATCGCAATGGTCATCTAAGTATGCCTGAAGGTCATGGGGTAGAATATCCATGGCGCAAAGATAGGTATTTTGTTTTTAATGGGATTTCTGAACCATGATTAGTAGGATTTATTGATTATCTTGATTTTAGTTTATTGATCATTATGCAGCATAAAGAGTTGACCGAAAAAATAATTGGATGTGCCATGACAGTTCATAATACCTTGGGAAATGGTTTTCAAGAAGTGATTTATCAACGGGCATTAGCCATAGAATTATCAAAAGCAGGTTTGGCTTACTCCAGAGAATTGGATATGATTATCTACTATGATGGAATTGAAATAGGCACAAGGCGGGTTGACTTTTTTGTTGAGAGCACTATTATGGTTGAGCTAAAAGCCATCACATCCTTGGAAGAAGTACACTTGGCTCAAGCCATGAATTATTTAGAAGCCTACAAAATGGAAATAGGCTTGTTAATTAACTTTGGATCAAAAAGCCTGCAATTTAAACGCGTACATAATAATAAGCTATTGGGACGTTTCTGAGCGTTTAATCATGCTTTATTTTCTGAACCTTGATTCGCTTGATTAAAGGATTAATAAGAATCTTCTTTTCCAAAATCGTGTTGATTATAAAATCTTATTAATCATTGGTTCAGATATTATGTAATGAATCAAGAAATCCCCAAATCAAGCAAATCATGGTTCAAAATAATCTGCGGTCCATGTAGCTCTGCAATAATATCACGGCCGATATGGTATCAACCAGCTCCTTATTTTGCCGGTGCTTTTTGTTCATGCCGCTTTGGGCAATGGTGGCTGATGCCATTTTGGAGGTAAAGCGCTCATCGAGCATTTCGATGGGGACATCAGGAAAATTCTTTTTAAGCAGGGTCACAAAACCCTTCACATGCCCGGCCGATTGTGATGGAGTATTATCCATCTGTTTGGGTTCGCCTACAATAAAGCGCTCTACCTGCTCGGTTTGCAGATACGTTTTCAGATAGTCTACAATATATTGCGGGTGTATGGTATCCAGCCCAGTAGCGATGATCTGCAAGGGATCGGTTACCGCGATGCCTATACGCTTGGTACCATAATCAAAAGCCATTATTCTCATTTTGTAAAGATATGAGATGTGAGATATGAGATGTGAGATTTTTTTATTGCTCCGGACTTACCTGGCACTTTTTGTATTGCTGATTTTTCCCCTTTTTACCCTTCCTCTTTGTCAAAAAACAACGCAGTCTCACATCTCATATCTCACATCTCAAATCTAATTCTTATTTTGCACCAAATGCAGTTTAAAGATATAGTTGGACAAGAAGCTATAAAGCAACGGTTGGTAAACTCGGTAAAAGAGAACCGGGTAAGCCATGCGCAGTTATTTTTGGGTCCCGAAGGGTCGGGCAGCCTGGCATTGGCTGTTGCTTACGCGCAATTTTTATCGTGCGACAATAAACAGCCCGATGATTCCTGCGGCGAGTGCAGCTCCTGTCGCAAGTACCAAAAACTGATGCATCCCGATCTGCATTTTTCATACCCGTTTTTCGCTAAACATAAGGATGATACCGCCCTTACTTTTATCGAGCAATGGCGCGATGCATTTACAGCCAATCCGTACCTGAGCCTGGACACCTGGCGCGGCTACCTGGATGCCGAAAACAAACAGGCTAATATCAATATAGCCGAGTGTCATCAGATCATTAAAAAACTAAGCTTTAAGCCTTTTGAGTCGGTTTATAAGATCCTGATCCTTTGGCTGCCTGAATACCTGGATAAAGAGGGTAATGCCCTACTGAAAATTATTGAAGAACCGCAGCCCAACACGCTGTTTATCCTGGTAGCGCAAAATCAGGATCAGATACTGAATACCATCCTTTCGCGTACGCAACTGATTAAGATCCCTTGTCTTACTTACGAGGAAATAAAACAATCCCTGCTTACCGAGCATAACCAAACCGAGGACGCCGCCGCGGAAATTTCTTATTTGAGCAATGGCAACTTAACCGAGGCCTTGACCATGCTGCAGCAGGATAATAAAGGCTATCATAATCTTTTTGTACAGTGGCTGCGCCTTTGCTTTAGCAACAAGGGGCTGGAGGTTTTAACCTTTGTTGATCAGTTTGCTAAAATGGGCCGCGAAAACCAGAAAAACTTTTTACGCTACGGCATCAGTTTTATACGTGAGTGCTGCCTGCTGATGGCCGGCGCCGGTAACCTGGTGCACTTGCCGGCAAAGGAGCTGGAAACCGCCCAAAAAATGACCAATGTACTAAGCATCGAAAAGGCACAATATATAAGCGATGAGCTGGAAAAAGCGCATTATCATGTAGAGAGAAATGCAAACCCTAAAATTTTATTTTTAGATGTATCTTTACAGATTATTAAAATACTAAATTTAAAAACCATCCCTCAGGGGAGTCAATATATACCAAATTAATTATGGGTTGTGGAAGTTGCTCAACAGGTGGCGGATGTTCGCCTGCGGGCTGCAAAAGTAATGGTTCATGCCTTACTAATGGTTGCAGCAAATTAGATGTTTACGATTGGCTGTCCCACATGGATATGCCAACAAATTATAAGCCGTTCCCGGTTATTGAAGTAAAATTCAAAGGTTCGCGAAAGGAGTTTTTTGTAAATACCGACAATATTTACCTGGAAGCCGGCGAGCTGGTAGCTGTAGAAGCAACTACCGGTGGCTATGATATCGGTCACGTATCGTTAACCGGCGAACTGGTGCGTATGCAAATGGTTAAACGCCATGTAAAAGAGGCCGACGTGGTTAAAAAGATATACCGCAAAGCTACCATTGCTGATGTGGATAAGTGGAAAGCCGCCAAAGATATGGAATGGGAAACCATGCATAAATCGCGCAAGCTGGCCCTTGATCTTAACCTGAGCATGAAACTGAGCGATGTGGATTACCAGGGCGATAAAACCAAAGCCACTTTTTATTATACGGCCGAAGGCCGCGTTGATTTCAGGGAACTGATCAAAAAGATGGCCGAAACTTTTCGTATTCGTATCGAGATGCGGCAGATAGGCATGCGGCAGGAAGCAAGCCGTTTAGGCGGTATCGGTTCCTGTGGTCGCGAGTTGTGTTGCTCCACCTGGCTTACCGATTTTAAAACCGTATCTACTTCGGCGGCACGTTACCAGAATCTTTCGCTTAACACCTTAAAGCTTGCCGGCCAGTGTGGTAAGCTGAAATGCTGCCTTAATTACGAGCTGGATACCTACATGGATGCCCTGAAATATATCCCGGATAATGTGAATGTGCTGCGTACCGAAAAAGGCGACGCGCGTTTACAAAAAACGGATATCTTTAAAAAGATCATGTGGTTTAGCTATCCCCGTGAAGAATCATGGGTGCCTTTGCCCATTAGTAAGGTAAAAGAAATTCAGCAGCAAAATAAAGAGGGGATTATTCCTGCCGATTTGGGCGAACTGGTAGAGGTAGAAACTCAGCCGGCAAAAGTGCTTGATTATGAAAATGTGGTTGGCCAGGATAGCCTGACCAGGCTTGATGAGCGCCGCAACAATAACAAAAAGAAGAATAACAATAACCGGAACCGTAATAAGGACCGCAAACCAGGCAGCCCTGCACCTGATAACCGTGGCGGCAACCAAGCCAATCAACCACGCCAGCAGGGAGCTGCTCCATCGGCAGATAAACCGGCTCCGCAACAAAATCCTGACGCCCCTAAAGCGCCGCAAGCCAACAGGCCGCCACAACAGCAGGCTAACCGCCCGCCGCAGACCCCGGGTGATAAACCGGCACAGGAAAACCGTAACCGAAACAACCGGCGCAGACCAAACCGTCCTAATAAAAACAATAACAACCCACCTCCGGATAGTAAATCAGAATGAAACGGGCCCTAAAAACCATTTGTACAATAACAGGTGTTTTGTTGATTATGCTGTTGGGTAGCTGCTCCAACTCCAATTGGGTTATGGATAATAATACCGCCATTACCGATCATAACTGGAGCTATGTGAACCGGATAAGGTTTGATTGCAAAATTGATGATGATGCGGCAACCTATAACCTGTACCTGAATTTGCGGGTTACCGACAATTATAAGTACTCCAACCTGTTTGTGCTTATCTATGAAACATCGCCCGATAAAAAGGTAAGCGTTACCCGTTACGAAGTAAAGCTTGCCGGCAAAGATGGTGAATGGTTTGGCAAAGGATCTGGCAATTTATACAGCTACCAGGTGCCATTCAAAACAAATATTAAATTCCCGGCTAAAGGCAATTATCGTTTTGAGATAGAACAAAACATGCGCGACAACCCCCTGCATGAGGTGAGCGACGTGGGTTTAAGGGTAGAGAAAGCGAAGTAGGTTTTTACTATCTTGTTCTACCTAATTATCATTGTATGAACCGCGAATTTCCGGTATCCACGGGATCTAAAATCTCTTACTTTGTTCTGGCCCTAATAACGTTAATATTGGGTGTTTTCCTATGGATAGCTCTTATTTCAAGGAATCCGGGATTTTCCGTTTTTGGTATGTTTTTAGCCGGGTCATCAATACTTATTGTAATAGGCACGCTTAAAAGAAAAATTTTTGTGTGCGATGATCGCATTGTGCACACCAATCTATTCAGAACCCGGGAGCTTTCTTTGATTGATATCAAAGGCTGTAGGATAGGTCAAAAAGTGATCAATATTATCCCCAATGACTCATCTTCCTCCAAAATTACGATCAACAATTATATAGACTACGCCAGTTCAGGCGAGTTGACTAAGTGGCTTCGCGAAAACTTTACAGATCTTGACCAGGTAGATTATCAAACCGATTTACAAAGTATTTTGAATGATCCCTGCTTAGGGATCACAGAAACTGATAGAAAAAGCGCAATTCATAAAGCCCGGATAACCGCCATTATTTACAATGTTATTGGGGGTATTCTTTTAATCCTTCTTTTTGTTTTTAAAAAAAGTGTACTTTTTGATGCAGCCCTTCTAATTTATCCGATTATAGCAGTGGTTATCATTCTTACCAGTAAAGGTTTAATCAAACTTTTTGCTAAGCCGCGTACTCCATATTACACCATTTGGATGGGTACATTCGGCGCTATCATTCCGATGTTTATCAAATCGGCGGCCGATTACTCTATTCTTGAATTCAATCATTTTTGGCTCCCTTTTATTATTGCAGCTCTGGCATTAGGTATGTTCATAAAGCTTTCTGACCCGAACAATAGTGCCACAACCATGGGGTCTTCTTTAATTTTCGCCGGTTTAATAACCGGGTGTCTATACGGTTTCAGCTTTGTTACATTAACCAATTGCGATTTTGACCGTTCGGCAGAAAAGATTTATCAAGCTACGGTATTAAGTCATAGCATTACAAATAGTAAAGGCACACATTATCATATTTCCATAAGTCCCTGGGGCCCGAAATCAAACATAGGAAATGTTGATGTATCAGAAAGTGAATATTTTCAGGAGCCTGTCGGGTCAACTGTAAATGTTCATTTGAAAAAGGGATTGCTTAAGATTCCCTGGTATACAGTTACACCGTAGATATTTCGGTCATTCTATTCTTATAGAATCTTCTCCTTCCCGTATTACCCTTGCATTACTAAAAATATTATCATAATTTTACTAATATTTTTATCAAAATGAGTGGTGATATTTTATTAGTTGTTTCCCTGGTGATCCTGTTGCTCTCTGTTTTTTTGTTTTTAAAGAAACCAAAAGCGCTGGAGCTGATATCGCCGGAGGAGTTGAACCGGCTCCGGAACGAGCAGGATATGCTTAAAATTAACCTGGCCAAAGCCGAAGAAAAAGGTGATATCATATCTGCAGAAAAAGAAAACATTATCCAGTTGCTGAAAGACGAGAAAACCCGGCTGCTGGATGAATTGCTATTTGAACGCACTCAACTGGCCCAGGCTAATCAACAACTGGAAAGTGTTAAGTCCTACTATCAATCGCAACAGGAAAAACTGCAGGAGCAAAAAGTAGAGGTGGAGCAGATCCGCAAACAGTTTCAACGCGAATTTGAAAATGTAGCCGAAAAGCTGTTGAAAGAAAAATCGAAGGAGTTTATTGATGTGAACCGCAACAACCTGGATATGATCCTGAACCCGCTGAAGGAAAATCTGAAAGCTTTTGAGGATAAGGTTGAAAAGGTTTACAATATGGAAGCCGCTGAGCGCAATACACTGAAAGGAGTGATCACCCAGCTGATGGACCTGAACAAGCAGATCAGTGACGAGGCACAAAATTTAACCAAAGCCCTCAAAGGCGACAACAAAAAGCAAGGCAACTGGGGCGAAGTGATCCTGGAGCGGGTACTGGAACGCTCGGGCCTGGTACGCGACCAGGAGTACCGCGTTCAGGCAGCCATGCAAACCACCGATGGTACCCGATATCAGCCTGACGTGATCATTGACCTGCCCGATGATAAACACCTGGTGATCGACTCTAAAGTATCCCTGATAGCCTATGAGCGCCTGGTTAATGCCGATACAGAGGAAGACCGGAAGCTTTTTTCCAAAGCCCATATCGAATCTATCCGTAATCATATCGGTGGCTTATCCTCCAAAAAATATCACGACTTGTACAAGATCAACTCACCCGATTTTGTGCTCCTTTTTGTACCTATTGAATCCTCTTTCAGCATAGCCGTTCAATTGGATGGTGAGCTGTTTAATTATGCCTGGGATAAAAAAGTAGTGATCGTGAGTCCATCAACACTGCTGGCTACGTTACGTACCATTGCCAGTATGTGGAAACAGGAACGCCAAAACCGTAATGTGCTGGAAATTGCCCGTCTGAGTGGTGATATGTATGACAAATTTGTAGGTTTCCTGGGCGATATGGATAGCATTGGCCGCAACATCAACCAAACCCAAAACGCTTATAATACCGCCCTGAACAAGCTATCAGAAGGCCGCGGAAATTTAACCACCACTGCCGAGAAGATCAAAAAGCTTGGGGCTAAAGCTGATAAACAGATCGATCAGAAATTTATTGGGGAAGAGTAGGGGCCCTATAATAAAAACAGGTCATGCTGAACTTGTTTCAGCATCCCACAGGACAGGTTAGTCAGTATTGCAAAACGGCTTAGCATATGGGATGCCGAAATAAATTCGGCATGACAAGATGCTTTAAACATCTCCTCTCATTTCCCTTTGCTCATTAAACCAAATATTAGCTGGTTTGGAAAACAGCAGGCGTAAGGCTATCAGTTCAATAACTATCTCGATACCGTATAGTACCATAACCAGATTGGTGAATTTTTCTTTTACACTATGGCTTAGTAACTGAGCTATATTGAACCCGAAAGAGATCAGGTTGAAAATAACAAAAAGAAGTATCAGGATGCGGGCCCATTTTTTACCTGCCGAAATAGCCGTGATCACAGCGGTGATCACAATAAAAACAACAAGAAAGGGGATAATGCCAATACCATCGAGCCAATCTGTGATCATTGACAGGATGAACCCAATATATAACAACATTACCGCGGTAGCAACTTGTTTTGGCTTATCGTTATCCTGCCCGGTGAATTTTTTGAAAAGACTATTAAACATTCCTCATCAATCCTTTTTAAAAGCATTCCATCCCTGGGCTTTCAGGGCATGTACGTTACCTGTTTTTGTAATGAGGTTACAGCCTGCTGAGGGCTCGGTGATATGCCCAATGATAGTGATATCCATCTTGAACTTGATCTTGTCGTAGTCGGCTTGTTTCACGGTAAAAAGGAGTTCGTAGTCTTCGCCGCCACTCAGCGCGCAAACGGTAGGATCAAGGTTAAACTCCCGGGCTGTTTCAAAGGTCATTGGGTCAAGCGGGATCTTATCTTCGTACAGATTACAACCCTTATCACTTTGCTTGCAGATGTGCAATATCTCCGAGGCCAAACCGTCAGATACATCGATCATGGCCGTTGGTTTTACGTCGATGCTTTTCAACAATTCTACAATATCCCGACGGGCCTCTGGTTTTAACTGGCGCTCTACAATATAATCCTTGCCTTCCAGATCGGGCTGAATTTTTGGATTTTCCAGGTAGATCAGTTTTTCGCGTTCCAACAATTGCAAACCAACATAGGCGCCGCCCAGATCACCTGATACACAGATCAGGTCGCCTTCACCGGCTGTATTGCGGTAAGTTACATCGGCTTCGTCCGCATAACCAATAGAGGTTACACTGATCACCAAGCCTTGTTTTGACGAGGTGGTATCACCGCCAACCAGGTCTACATTATATTTTTCGCAGGCAATATAAATGCCCTCATATAGTTCTTCAATAGCTTCCAAAGGAAACTTGCTCGACATACCGATAGATACCGTAACCTGCGAAGCGGTACCATTCATGGCATAAATATCGCTCAGGTTTACCTGTATAGCTTTGTAACCCAAATGTTTTAACGGGGTATAAGCCAGGTCAAAGTGGATGCCTTCCAGTAACATATCGGTACTTACCAGCACTTTTTTACCCGTAAAATCAAGTACAGCGGCATCATCACCAACGCCTTTCACGGTACTTTGCTGGGTCAGTTTTATATTTTTTGTAAGATGTCCTATGAGGCCAAATTCACCCAAGTCCTCTAAATTCGTCCTATCCTGATTTTCAAACATTTTTTCTTAAATATGATAATCTGCAAAAGTACAAAAATGTTCTGCCGTATTGTTGACGCCGGAACATTTCGGACTTCATAAAATTTCCGGGCCGTCGCTAAAAACAAACATGATGTCTACCGCCGAAGGCGGGAAATTTTTTTAGGATTTTAGCCTGCTAATCACTACAAATATCTGACGGCGTAATAACCCAATATATCCGCCAAAGGCGGAAAAAATTTTAGGATTTTTAGGCTCCTAACAAAATCCCACCTCTTATAACCCCAACCGTGCCGATATTTCCAGCATACGTTCAATCGGTTTTACCGCACGTTCAATAATATGCTCAGGGACTGTAATTTCCGGTGATCCATTCTTTAAACACAGGTATAATTTTTCCAGTGTGTTACGTTTCATGTGCGGACAATCGTTACAAGCGCAATTATTATTTGGCGGCGCCGGAATAAACGTTTTATCCGGGTTTTCCTTTTGCATCTGGTGTAATATACCTGCTTCGGTAGCTACTATAAATTCTTTATCCGGATGACTGCCGGCATATTTTAGTATCCCGGTTGTTGAACCTATATAATCGGCCATTTGAAGTATAACTTCCTCACATTCAGGGTGTGCCAGCAGTTTAGCATTGGGGTATCTTTCCTTGAGTTTAGTGATCTTTTCCCTGGAAAAAATTTCATGAACCATACAGGCTCCGTTCCACAATACCAGGTCTCTTCCTGTTTTTTTAGCCACGTAAGCACCCAGGTTTTTATCCGGTCCAAATATGATCTTTTGATCTTTTGGTAAGCTCTCTACAATGGCTACAGCGTTACTCGATGTACAAACAATATCACTTAAAGCTTTCAGTTCGGCCGTGCAGTTTACATAGGTGATCACCAGGTGATCGGGATAGTTTTCCTTAAACTTTTTAAATAAATGGGGCGGACAACTATCAGCTAATGAGCAACCTGCCTTTAAGTCGGGTAATAAAACTTTTTTGTTTGGTGAAAGTATCTTGGCAGTTTCGGCCATGAAGTGTACCCCGGCGAAAACGATAATATCGGCATCAGTTTTTGCGGCTTGTTGCGAAAGCCCCAAACTATCTCCAATATAATCCGCAATATCCTGGATATCGGGTTCCTGGTAATAATGAGCCAAAATAACTGCATTTTTTTCCTTTTTAAGTTTTTCAATCTCATCAAAAAGATCAAGCGTGGGGTCGATGTACTCGTCCACAAATCCTTTCACATTTAATTCTTCGAAGATATCCATTTCAACATTTCAATTAATAACAACTAATTTTTTATATAAATAAAACTATTGTTTATTGGTGTGTTAGTTATGTGCAAAAGTCGTGATATATTTTGTCTCATTAATTAGTTTTCACATTTTACTAACAGTTATCCACATCTTTTGATCTTATATTTGATTGATTTTGTGATTCGTATGACAATCAAATTTTATTTAAAAAAGTTTTATGTTAATATTTTGTGGGTGAGTAAAATGTTAGCTATATGACTTTAGTACCTCAAAAGTCGCTCAAAAATTATTCATATTAGCATCAAAAATGGGAGTTATCAACTATTTGATTATTTATTAGCTATTTGTTTACATGAAATTAACAGGTTTTATACCTGTTGTTAACATTAATTATACTTTTACACAATTTACACATAAATATGACCAAAACAGTTGATTTTCTGGTTGTGGGTTCCGGTATCGCCGGATTGAGTTTTGCGCTAAAAGCGGCAAAGCATGGTAAGGTTCTGATAGTTACAAAATCAAACGAAGATGAATCAAACACTAAGTATGCCCAGGGAGGTGTAGCGGTGGTTGTGGATAAAAAAGAAGATTCTTTTGAAAAACATATAGAAGACACCTTGATATCGGGTGATGGGCTTTGCGACAAAGAAGTTGTGGAAGCTGTTGTTAAAGAAGGTCCAGCACGTATCAATGAAATTATTGATTACGGAACTAACTTTGACAAGACAAATGAAGGCTTTTATGACCTGGCTAAAGAGGGTGGACATTCCGAATTCAGGGTGCTACATTATAAAGATGTAACCGGTTGGGAAATAGAAAGATCCTTATTAGAAGAGATCCATAAGAACCCAAATATTGAAATATTAACGCATTATTTCGCTGTTGATTTGATTACTCAGCATCATTTGGGCGAGCTGGTTGGTAAATCCAGTACGAATATCACTTGCTATGGTATTTATGCTTTCAACACAGAAAGTAATATTGTTGAAAAGATATTATCAAAGGTAACCGTGATGGCTTCGGGTGGTGCTGGTCATATTTATGCGGTAACTACTAATCCAACTATTGCCACCGGTGATGGTGTTGCTATGGTTTACAGGGCTAAAGGAAAAGTAAGGAATATGGAATTTATACAGTTTCATCCTACAGCTTTATATAATCCGGGTGAGTATCCTTCCTTTTTAATATCAGAAGCTGTTCGCGGATTTGGTGGTGTGTTGAGACGTACCAATGGCGAAGAATTTATGCAGGAATATGATCCACGCAAATCATTGGCTCCACGTGATATTACTGCTCGTGCTATTGATGCGGAGATCAAAAAATCGGGTGAAGATTTTGTTTACCTGGATATCAGGCATCGTAGTAAAAAAGATATTTTAAATCATTTTCCTAATATATATGCTAAATGCCTGGAGATAGGTATTGATATGACCAAGGATATGATCCCTGTGGCGCCAGCCTGTCATTACATGTGTGGTGGTGTAATGGTTGATCATACTGGGCAATCATCTATACTGCGCTTATATGCCTGTGGCGAATGTTCTTCGACGGGCTTACATGGTGCTAATCGTCTGGCTTCCAATTCTTTATTAGAGGCTTTGGTTTTTGCGCACCGTATATATGATGATGCGGTAAGTAAATTTAAAGATTTTGTTATCCCGGATAATATCCCGGATTGGGATGAAAAGGGTGTACAGTTATCAAATGAGGATATCCTGGTTACGCACAACGTACGCGAAATGCAAAAACTAATGAATGACTATGTAGGTATTGTACGTTCTGATTTCAGATTGGAAAGAGCCTTAAGGAGGTTAGGTTTATTATACGAGGAAACAGAATCTTTCTATAAAAAAACAAAATTATCCGTAAAGCTTTGTGAACTGCGCAATTTAATACAAGTATCGTTTATTGTAGTAAAATCGGCTATGTTGCGCAAGGAAAGCAGGGGATTACATTATACAACAGATTATCCGGTGCATGCGGAGAAAGTTGAGGATACTGTATTTTAAATATTACAAATAGATAATAATAAACGCGTCATTGCGAGGTACGAAGCAATCCCCGATTAGTAGGGCGGCTCTGTATTTTAGGGATTGCTTCGTACCTCGCAATGACGTGGTGGGAATAAAGAGCGGAAAACGGGATTCGAACCCGCGGCCTTCAGTTTGGGAAACTGATGCTCTACCAGCTGAGCTATTTCCGCTTAAATTTGTATCCAAACATAAATAAAAAGTACATCAAATCAATAATTCAGTAAATCATTAATTCAATAATTTATAAGATGCCTGTTATACTGCCTGTTAAAGATAAAAGCCCTGTTTGGGGCGAGGATTGCTTTATTGCACCAAATGCTACTATTGTTGGTGATGTAGTGATGGGTAAAAATTGTTCGGTTTGGTTTAATGCCGTGATCAGGGGCGATGTACATTATATTAAAATAGGCGACAATACCAATATACAGGATGGGGCTGTGATACATGCTACTTATTTAAAAGCGGCTACCAATATAGGCAGCAACGTTTCTATTGGGCACAATGCTCTTGTGCATGGCTGTACGCTACATGATCATACACTGGTAGGTATGGGTGCCATAGTAATGGATCATGCCGTTGTCAACGAATTTGTGATCATTGCTGCTGGGGCAGTGGTATTGGAAAACACGATCTGTGAATCGGGATATTTGTATGCCGGTATTCCAGCCAAAAAGATAAAGCCTTTAACAGAGGAGCAAAAAGCGATGCTCAAACAGCTACCTAATAATTATATAATGTACTCCGGTTGGTTTAAGGAGTAATAGGTTCTTTAGGTACGGTAATAGCCTCTTCAGCTTCCCAGTTTGGTCTTAAGGATATTATTTTATCACTTACCCAAATATTTTCTGGTTGTTTTCTGAGGTGTACGTTTCCGCTATCCCATTTACCGTTTTTATTTTCATCATAAATAACGCGTAACAGATATTTACCCGTAATAATATTTTTATAAACGATAGATCCATTACGCCTTATCGGATCACTTTGTAAAATCTTCTTTTGTTCGTTTAATAGTTCAACAACGTATGCTTTTGAAGTATCTGGCGGCAACGTAACTTTCAGAGTAAGTGTACTGTAATTATCTGTTTTATCTATCTGAAACTTTTTTGGTATTCTCTTATTCTTATCGCCGTATATAGAGGTAAATGCAGCTTCATTAAATATAATTTCGTATTTGCTGCCTTGTCGCCAACGGTATTTTACAGTAATTTTTTTAAAATTCCCGGTATCCTTTTGTAAAGTAAGATCACTGGTAGCAACAGCAACAGAATCTTCATTAAGCGTGATGAGCGAATTATCAAAGTTTTCTATTGGTAAGCTGGCTGTCAATTTTAAATCAGTACCAGGCTTTAATAGGTTGTTGCCATTAATATTGTATTGAAAGGTTAAAGACCGCTGAAAGCTTTCCTTTTTACCTTTTAAAAGGGAGGTGGAGTCAATAGGTTTACCATTATCAAATACTGCTACCCTGATAGAATCAAAATTCATATTCCGCAGGTAAACAGATGCCGTATCTTTTGTTTTGCTAAAATCAACTTGTTTTTGTTTGTCGATGTCTGCAGGGTAGATAACTTTTATGGAAGGATTGGTTAATGCCTTATTAAAAACAAAAAGCAATTTTCCGTCGGTATCAAAACGCTTTTCTGAAAACCTGAATTTTTCGGGAACTTGCTTAAAAAGATTTAACTGCACGTTTGAGGTATCAGATCTGAGGTGGATGGGCTTTTTCAAGAAAGCTATTAATTCCTGGTCGTTATCAAATATCTTATTGGGTGATGCTTCTTTTAAGGCGTAGATCCGGTAATTGTCTTCGCGCAAATTATTTAAGCTAAAATTTCCGGAGGAGTCAGTTGTCGCGAAAATACTTGGTTTCTTTTTCCCAAAAAGGAGCGAGTCCTGTTTTAATGAGAAAAGCATCACGGTTACATCTTTTTCTTTTTCCTGGGTCAAAGTATTGGTGACACTACCTGCAATGCTTAAAGAGTCAATGTGCGGACCGGTTGAAAAAACGTATGTGAAGTTTTTGAGTACGTTACCTTCATTAACATCCTGTATAGATTTTCCAAAGTTGATAACGTAAGTTGTATTTTTTTGAAGTGTGTCTTTCAATTTTATTTTTAGTATTCTTTTGCTTGAAGTATACTCCGGTTGTTTTTCCATCGTCGGGCTCATGCTTATTTCCTGGTACTGATTGGTGAGCTTGATAAACTCATCAAATTCCAGGTCAATTTCTTTGGCGTTAAAATTTCGTGTTTTATTGGCCGGTATTGCCTTCACCAATTTTGGTGGAGTGAGGTCGCGTGGTCCTCCCTGGGGTGGTTGTTGTGCCGCGCAGCCAAATAGGAATAAAATAGCCAAAAAATAGAATGGAAAATTGTGAAAATTGACCCGTTTTTTATTTAACATGGTTTTTAGGCGATATAAACGATTTTTATGTTTTTATGAGCTACGATATTAAAAAATGAAAATAATTGATTTAAAACGATTTTTTATAAAGTGTTTATTATCAATAAGTTATAATCTATCTGGAGACATGAACCATCAAAACTGAAATATCGGACGGTGACACACCCGAAATCCGGGAAGCCTGACCTAAAGTGCGTGGTTTTATCTTCATCAGTTTTTCGCGTGCTTCTTTTGAAAGTGATACCAGGGTATGATAATCAAACTCAGGATTGATTTCCCTGTCTTCCATTTTTTTCATGCGGTCAACAATTTCCATTTCTTTTATAAAGTAACTCTCATATTTGATTTTTATTTCAGCCTGCTCAACAGTTTCTTTATCATAAGCTGATAATAATTCTGCCAAAGGCTCATCCACCTTTTTAAGGTCATTAAAACCTACCTGCGGACGGCTTAATAAATTAAAGAGCTTGGCGCTTTGCGATAGGGGACTTGTACCCAAGTCGTCAAGCAAGGTATTCACATGTGATGGATCTATTGATTTGCTCCTGGTGTATGCAACAATGTCATCAGAGTTTTTGACCTTTTGTTTTACCTTCTCTAGCCGTTCATCATTGATCAATCCGAGCTCATGACCCATAGGACTAAGCCTAATATCGGCGTTATCCTGGCGTAGTAACAAACGGTGTTCGGCCCTGGAGGTGAACATACGGTATGGCTCTTCGGTGCCTTTGGTCACCAGGTCATCTATCAATACACCAATGTATGACTCTGATCTTTTCAGGATCAGCTCATGTTTATCGTTAATTTTTTGGTGTGCGTTTATGCCTGCAATGAATCCTTGTGAGGCTGCTTCTTCGTAGCCGGTGGTACCATTGATCTGTCCTGCAAAGTATAGGTTACTGATCAATTTGGTCTCTAAAGTTAAGCCTAACTGGGTAGGTGGGAAGTAATCATATTCGATAGCATAACCCGGGCGGAACATTTTGGCGTTTTCAAAACCGGGTATTTGGGTAAGCGCTTTGTATTGTACATCCTCTGGTAAGGAGGTTGAAAATCCATTTACATATATCTCAATAGTATTTAATCCTTCGGGTTCTACAAATATCTGGTGACGGTCGCGTTCGGCAAAACGATTTATTTTATCTTCAATGGAAGGGCAATAACGTGGGCCTAAACCTTTGATTCTGCCGGTAAACATAGGCGATCTTTCAAAGCCTTCTTTTAATGTTTCGTGTACTTTGGTATTGGTATAAGTAATCCAGCAGCAGCGTTGTTCCTGGATCATATCAACATCGGTAAAGGAAAAACGACCGCGTTCTTCATCACCCCATTGCTCTTCCATCAGGCTATAATTTAAGCTACGGCCATCAATACGAGGAGGAGTACCGGTCTTCATTCTACCCGAATCAAAACCTAAGGTAACCAGTTGTTCGGTTAAGCCAGTTGCCGATTTTTCACCCGATCTGCCACCACCAAACTTCTTTTCACCTATATGTATTACACCATTTAAAAAGGTGCCGTTAGTGAGCACAACAGAGTCGGCTTCTATCTCTACACCTATAGAAGTACGTACCCCTTTGATGGTATTATCCTTTACTAAAAGAGAGGTAACGGTATCCTGCCAGAAGTCAACATTCGGTGTTCTCTCCAAAGCTAAACGCCATTCTTCGGCAAAGCGCATACGATCACTTTGTGCCCGTGGGCTCCACATAGCAGGACCTTTTGACTGGTTCAGCATGCGGAATTGGACAGAAGTTTTGTCTGTAATAATACCTGAATAGCCACCTAAAGCATCTATCTCACGCACTATTTGTCCCTTGGCAACACCACCCATAGCAGGGTTACAACTCATCTGTGCTATGGTTCCCATGTTCATGGTAATGAGTAATACAGATGACCCCAGGTTGGCAGCAGCAGCAGCAGCTTCACAGCCGGCGTGGCCTGCACCAACAACTATTACATTATATTTCTTAAACATTTTTACCTCCATGTTCCACGTGGAACATTATGATCTTATAGTCAATTATGCTTAAAACAAGCGATTTTGATGATCTTATTTATTACTGATGTTCCACGTGGAACATCAAATTCTTTTAGTTTGATTCGAATAACAGAATACAAAATTATTCAATCTATACCGATGTTCCACGTGGAACCTTTAATAATGATATTAAAGCTACAAAGCCCCAAACACCTTCTAGTACAACAAATGGATAAAAACTAACCATGTATGAAGCATAACAGCAAGTGCCAGCACCTACAAAATTCATGAGCTTATATGTCTTGCTTTCGGCTGATAATTTGTTAAATAAATTTAGCAAAAAAGCGATCAAAAGTATGATCACACCTACAGAAGCAATAATATCTGACGTTTTCATGCTATGATTCGTTTAATTCAGTTAACTCCATCCAGCGCATGCTTTTAGCATCCAATTTCTTATTCAGAACGTCAATTTCAGCCAGTATCTCATTCAGCTTTACCGGAGCTATACCTGTAGTATTTAACTGCTCGGTTTTATCTTTTATCTGGATTTCTATAGCTTGTATTTCTGCTTCTGTTGTTTCCAGTTCTTTTGCTTCCTTAAAGCTTAATTTGCTTTTTTTAGGAGCAGGAGATGCAGTAGGCGCAACAGGGGCAGGCTTTTTAGCTTGTTGTTTTTCTTCTTCCAGATCAATGCGGTAAGATGAATAGTTGCCATTATAGATACGTACCTGACCGCCATCTTCCATAATGAATAGCTGATCGGTTAGTTTATCCAATAGATACCTATCGTGCGATACGATCATTAATACGCCTGTATAATTGGTTAAAAACTCTTCCAATACATTCAGGGTATCAATATCCAGGTCATTGGTAGGCTCATCCAGTATCAGGAAATTAGGATTCTTCATCAGGATGCTCATCAACTGCAACCGTTTCTTTTCGCCACCGCTTAGTTTGGATATAAAGCCATACTGTTTTGCGGGTGGAAACAGGAATAAAGTGAGCAGGGCAGAGGCAGAGATGGTTTTACCATCAGCCATAGTGATAAACTCAGCAACGTTTTTTACAATATCAATTACACGCTCGTCTTCCTTAAACTTAATGCCCGATTGATGAAAATAGCCTAATACTGTAGTTTCGCCCTTTACTACGGTTCCCTTGTCGGGTTGTAAGCCTCCGGTGATCAGGTTAAGCAATGTTGATTTTCCACTGCCGTTACGACCAGCTAAACCAATACGGTCACCTTTTTTAAATACATAGTTAAAGTCTTTAATAAAGGTATGGTTGTTAAATGATTTATAAAGGTGTTCCATCTCCATGATCTTGTTACCCTGACGTGCAGTTTTTACACTCAGTTCAACTTTTTCACGTATGCCGCCACTTTTAGTTTTCTCTTCCAGGTCATAATAGGCATCAATACGGGCTTTTGATTTTGTTCCGCGGGCCTGTGGCTGTCTGCGCATCCATTCCAGCTCTTTGCGTAACAAATTGCTGTTTTTTTGGAAAGAGGCTTCGTCCGCGGCATCGCGTTCGGCTTTCTTTTCCAGATAGTATCCATAACTACCATTATAGGGTTGTATTTTGCCCCGGTCTATCTCTAATATCTCGTTACATACATTATCCAGGAAATACCTGTCGTGTGTAACCATCAATATGGTTTTGTTGCCTTCAGTTAGTAATTTCTCCAGCCACTCTATAGTATCAATATCCAGGTGGTTGGTTGGCTCATCTAAAATATAAATGTCCGGGTCTTCAATCAACAGTTTAGCCAGGGCCAAACGTTTCTTTTGTCCACCGGATAGGGTATTGATCTTTTGATTCAGGTGATGGATATCCAGCCTGCCTAAAATAGTCTTGATCTTGTATTCATACTCCCAGGCATCAACATCACTCATCTCTTCCATCACCTTTTCAATGGCCTTGGAATTGTCGGGCTCATTTTCCAGGAGCTCCTCATATTTACGGATCAGCTGTTGCTGCACGTCATCAGCATGAAAAATATAATCGCTAATGGTTACCGCATCTTTAAAACCAGGATCCTGTTCCAGGTAGCCCATGTTCAGGTCGCGGCTTTGAACCACCTTACCTTCGGTAGGTTTGAGGTGGCCCGCCAATAATTTAAGCAGGGTAGATTTGCCTGCACCATTAACACCAACCAGCGCAACCCTGCGGCCACGGTTTATACCGATGGTTATATTTTTAAAAAGCCAGTTGTCATGAAACTGATGACCAAGATTCTCTGCCGAAATGTAAGTGCTCACTATAGTTGTTTTATTTTATCAGACTCGTATATAAATAAGCCTGTATCTGTTTTTATTGATTGTTTGTACATGGCAGCGGCAACTGTTTCCGCCTTGATGCTCCTGTACTTTTTTAATCCTCCAAACAATAACGGATCTATTATTTTAAATAGTCCGGTTACTATTTTCTCTTCCACCCGCTTTTCTTGCCTCTCACCAATTAACAGTGATGGGCGATAGATATGCAAGGCCGGGAAACCTACCTGCTGTATATCAGCTTCTGTTTCGCCTTTTATTTTAATGTAAAAAGTAGAAGACGCTTTATTGGCTCCTATTGAGGAAACCAGGTGATATTGTTCCACGCCGTTTTTATGCGCCAGTTGTGCCAGTATCAAGGGGTAATCATGATCAATTTTGCGATAAACAGCCCTATCAGGCGTTTTATGCCTGGTTGTGCCCAGACAGCAAAATATAGCATGACCTGTAAGCTGGTCAGCATAAGCCTCCAGCCGGTCAAAATCAATTACCAATTGGGTCAGTTTAGGATGCTGGATAGCTAATTCTTTTCTAACCAGAATTAAAACTTCATCATAAAAAGCTTCCTGGAGTAAAATATCTAATAAATTACTGCCAATTAGTCCGCTCGAACCTGCAATAATAGCCTTATTTGACATTGTCTGCACAATTTTTTGCAAAAATACGCATAAATAAATTGTGGAATAAAAATTGTATGTTTAAACATATAAACAGGAGAACATCATGAAAACAATATTTTATCCCGAAAACGAACGTGGAAAAAATAACATTGGCTGGTTAAAAGCTAACTTTTCATTCAGCTTTGCATCATATTACGACCCTAACAAAGTTAATTTTGGTGTACTGAGGGTATTAAACGATGATATTATTGCCGGTGGTACTGGTTTTGGCACGCACCCGCATGATAATATGGAGATCATTACCATACCGCTGGAAGGAGGTTTGGAACATAAAGACAGTATGGGCAATACCGGTGTGATCCGTGCGGGTGAGGTACAGGTAATGTCTGCTGGAACAGGGGTTTATCATTCTGAATATAACGCCTCCCGTACAGAAGAGGCTAAAACCTTGCAGATATGGCTTTTCCCCAAAGAACGTGATATACAACCGCGCTATGATCAGAAGGATTTTAAAGGGCTTTTTAAAACTAACCAGCTCACCACGCTGATATCGCCTGTAAAAACCACAGATACCCTTTGGTTAAACCAGGATGCCACTTTTAGCATGGGTGATTTTGAAGCAGGAACGAGCTTAAATTATGATATAAAGACCCCCGGAAATGGTGCTTATATATTTGTTATTGGAGGTTCTGTTAAAATAAACAGTACGGTTTTAAACAAAAGAGATGCACTGGGTGTTTATGATACCAGTTCATTTACAATTGAACCCGAAGACTTTTCCCGTTTCCTGATCATTGATATACCAATGTCATAAACCTGCAAGCCGAACCTAAAGGTTAATTTTCTTGAACTGCAAAACAAAAGGGTAGAACTTTGTTGTACCCCTGACAATTAGTTGACGTAACTTATGGCAGAACAAGCAATTACCGGATGGAGAAAGTGGGCTGAAGACATTGGCGAACAATGCGTTTTCTTTGCCCGTTTTTTCAGAAATATATTCGCCGGCGGTTTTGAATGGTCGGAGTTTGTGCGGCAATGTTATGAAATAGGTTACCGCTCCATGATGCTGGTGGGTATTACCTCCTTTATCATGGGGCTGGTTTTAATTGTACAGCTCAGGCCATCTATAGTAGCGCTTGGAGCCGAGAGTATGCTGCCCAAAACACTAGCTGTATCTTTTATTCGTGAGATAGGGCCCGTTATTACCGCTATTATCTGTGCGGGTAAAATAGCCTCAAGTATTGGAGCCGAGCTGGGCAGTATGAAGGTTAACGAGCAGATAGATGCCATGGAAGTATCTGGGGCCAACCCGTTGCAATACCTCGTTGTTACGCGAATTTTAGCAACCAGCCTTATGGTGCCCCTTTTGGCTGTTATTGGCGACGTTATAGGCTTGTTTGGGGGCTTCCTTGCCTTGAACATTACTGATAGTATCAGCCTTCCGCTTTATTTTCATAAATGTATCGCCTCCCTTGATTTTTCCGACTTTTTACCGGCTGTTGTTAAAACCATATTTTTTGGCTTCGCGATAGGTTTTGTTGGCTGTTATAAAGGTTATCACTCTAACAAAGGTACCGAGAGCGTAGGTATAGCAGCCAATTCGGCTGTGGTTACTGCTTCCCTATGGATATTTGTTATTGATGCTATAGCCGTTCAGATTACCAGTTTGTTATTTTATAAATAAGATGAAAGCAACAAACGAAAATATCAGCCCTAAAAAACCGGCATCAACCCAAAAAGATGAGGTGGTTATACATGCCAAAGGGATAAAAGTTGGATTCGTGGATAATGAGGTATTGAAAAACATCACCTTCGACCTGAAAAGAGGAGAGAATATGGTGGTTTTGGGAAAATCAGGTTCAGGAAAATCGGTAACCATACAATGTATTGTAGGCCTTCTAAAACCGGATGCGGGTGATTTAACAGTTTTTGGAGAAAATGTTGCCGAAATGAATGATGATGAGTTGAAACAGCTGCGAATGAAAATAGGCTTTTTGTTTCAGAGCGGCGCCTTATATGATTCTATGACCGTACGTGAGAACCTGGAATTTCCGTTAACCCGCGTATTAAAGCTTAATGATCAGCAAGAGATAGATAAACGGGTAGAAGAGGTATTGGATGGCGTTGGTTTGCTGGATGCCATTGATAAATTACCATCAGACCTATCAGGCGGGATGCGCAAAAGGGTAGGCTTAGCCAGAACGCTTATTGTAAAACCCGAGATCATGCTGTATGATGAGCCAACTACCGGGCTCGATCCGATCACCTCGCGGGAGATCAGTGAGCTGATACTCAATATGCAGAAAAAATATAAAACATCATCTATTATTATAACCCATGATATGGAATGTGCCAGGATAACGGCCGACCGTATTGTAGTGATGGATGATGGCGAATATATAGCCGAAGGCTCCTATAAAGAGCTGCAAAAATCGGATAACAAAATTGTAAAGTCATTTTTTAGCGAAACGATATGAAAACCACATCATCACAAAAAATAAAAATTGGCCTGTTTGCCTTTGTCGGTCTTGCGGTATTGGTACTGGGGATCTTTTTTATTGGCAGTCGAAAAGGCTTGTTCAATTCCACCTTTAACGTGTATGGAACATTTAAAAATGTGAGTGGATTGCAAGTGGGTAATAATGTGCGCTTCGCCGGGATCAACGTAGGGGTGGTACAAGCAATTAACATTATAACCGATAGCTCGGTAAGGGTTGACCTTACGCTGAACAACAGCGTTAAAAAATTCATTAAAACAGATGCGAAAATAAGTATTGGGAGCGATGGACTAATGGGTGATAAACTGGTGGTGATAGCGCCGGGAGGTATCACAAGTCATGAAGAGGTACAACCAGGGGGGCGTTTAGGCTCTATAAACCCGGTTGATGTAGACAAAATAATAACCAAGCTTACCCGCGTTGCCGATAATGCAGAATCATTGACAACAGACCTTTCACAGATAGTAGGGAAAATCAACAGCGGAAAGGGGAGTATAGGCCGCTTGCTAAATAATGATGCTATGGCTAAAAATATAGAGAGTACGGTTAAGCAGGCACAAACCACGATGAAAAATGTGCATACAACCACCAATACTTTAAATGAAGACTTACAAGCTGCCCAGCATAATTTTTTACTACGGGGGTTTTTTAATAAAAAGAAAAAGGCCGCTAAGGCAAAACAGGATTCCATCAAAAAAGTACAGGAACAGGCCCAAAAAGACAAGGAGAAAGCCGTGAAGGAAAAGGAAGATAAAGGAAATTAGCAAAAATGTTACCTGATGTTTTTGCAATATTTTTTTGTAAACAAATCAACTAAATACAACTATACAGAATAATATACACCGGGGCTATACATTAGCCCTAAAAAACAGGCACGCTCGGTGAACAAAATGAACAAAAAGCATCTGTACCATAAATCAAATTGACCACCCCTGGTGTTGTGCCAGCTATGAATTGAAATTAAGCTGATCATATTTATATAAATTGGATTTACATAATTTATGGTTTACACTGTAAACCCACTTTTTGATGATAAAATAAATTAATTATTTGATTATTAGTAACTTACAATAGTGTTAACCATAAAAAGTGTAAACCATGTAAACCCAATTTTTGTTAATGGAGTCAATCCAACCCAAGGCTATATATCGATCCGTGATTGAATATCCGGATAGGTCAAATAAAAAGAGGCTGTATCATAATTCATGATACAGCCTCTTTTGCTTTTTTAAAAGCAATATCTTAGTTCAAATATTTAGTAATATCTGGTGATAATGGTGTGGTTTGTGACCTGAAACGGTGTATCAGCTTACCATTTTCATCAATCAGGAATTTTTCAAAGTTCCACTTGATATCCCCTGTAAAATCAGGGTTGGGTGCTGTAGTCAAGTATTGAAACAATGGATCAATATCCAGACCCAATACGCTAACTTTTCCGCTCATAGGGAAGGTTACCGAGAAGTTTTCTTTGCAAAAGGTTTTGATATCCTGATTGGTACCAGGTTCCTGACCACCAAAGTTATTAGCCGGGAACCCTACAACTACCAATTTCCCTTTGTATTGTTCAGATAATTTCTCCAGATCCGTATATTGCTTGGTAAAACCGCATTTAGAAGCCGTATTTACAATAAGCACTTTTTTGCCTTTGTATTTGGCCAGTGTGAAATCTTTACCGTCAATACTTTTCAGCTTAAACTCATACACGGATGAGGGCGCTGTGATAAAAAGGAAAGCGAATATTAAAGCAAGTAATTTCATGGTTTTTTATAATTGATGTTGAAACAAATTTTGTTGAGTAAAATTAACTATTAAAAAGTTCTTTTATTCAAATACTCATCTTCTTTTTGTGTCATTTTCTTCTTTGTAACAACAGTTTTATCTGTGTAGCCCAACAGATGTAAAGCGCCATGGATAATTACACGGTGCAGTTCATCCGTTTCGGTGATGTTAAATTTGGCCGCGTTTTCACGTATGCGCTCAACCGAAATAAAAATGTCCCCCACGATGTCGCCCTCAACCTCCGAATTATCAAAGGTAATAATGTCGGTATAGGTGTCATGATCAAGGTATTGCTGGTTCATGGGTAGCAAATACGCGTCTGAACAAAAAACGTAGGTAAGCTCTTTTAATTTAAAACCCTCGGCGGTGATGGTATCTTTGATCCATTGACGCACAAGGGCTTTGTTTTTTAGTTTATAACTGATGTCTTCTTCAAAAAACTGAATAGCGGGCATTATATTTTAAAATGTAGTTCGATAGTATTGCCCGACGCATTAAAAATGCATTGATCGGCCAGGTGCTTGATGATAAAAACGCCGCGGCCAGTTAAATTCTCCAGGTTTTCTGGTGCGGTCGGGTCGGCCAGGTTTGAATAATCAAAACCCGGACCCTCGTCGGTAATGGTCCACACAATGCGCTTAGGTTCCACCTCGGCATTTATAATTACTTTTTTTGTTTCGTCGAGTTTATTGCCATGAATAATAGCATTTATGGCAGCTTCGTTAAGGCAAGTCATCATATTAGCGAAGGTATCTTCGGCTACATGATACTTATCAGCAATTTCTTCAATCAGCTGCTCAAGCTGCGCTATGCTTTCCGTTTTTGACGGTAGCTGTAACGTAAACAATTCGCTGCTGGTATGAACATTTGCCTGTTCCATGTTATTTGGCATTAAGTTGATCAAAGTAAGATTTTATTTTTTGTTTATAATACAAATTGAGTGCCGGAGACACAGTTTTTATTTGTTCCGTTTGTTTGCTCTTTTGTTGCTGGTATCCCTGCAGTGCTTTTATATAACCAGGTGGTATATCCTTACCGGCATGGCTTTCTCTTTGCTGGTCCTGTTCACGTTCCTGTTCTGCCTTTTCAGCTTCCAATAACCGGCTCCGGATTTGTTCCTGTCTTTTTAACGCTTCATCTGTAATCTTCCTGTTTACGAGATCATGCTCAGTTTGTTCCATTTCTTTAGAAATTTTATCCAAATTTCCTAAACCACTTTTCCCGTCCTTATTCTCATCCCGGTTTATCTGTTCAAGGGATTCCCTTATAATTTGCTGCTGGCGAGCCATCCGGGCTAATTGTTCGCTCATGTTGCCTTTATTCCCCTGCTGGCTTTTACCCTGGTTGCCTTGTTGCTGCATCTGTTCTCGGGCCTTTTGCATGTTTTGATTCAATTGTTCCTGCATTTTTGCCAGTTGCGATATAGATTGCTTTTTACCCTTTCCTTTTCCGCCTTTATTCATCTGTTTTTGCAGCTGTTCCAGGGCTTCGCTCAGCATCAGGGCCAGGTTGTTCATAGCCGTCATGGCGTATTGTTGATGACGGTTGGCTTCGGCTGTGCGGCGGTCGCCCAGGTTGTCAAGGGCCTGATCAATATGATTGTTAATGCCGCTGATCTCCTGGTTTACGGTCGACTGTATTTGCGGGATGCGCCTGCTGATGGCATAAAGGCTATCCTCGGCTGTTTTCAGGTTATCTTTAATGTCTTTTTGTTTTTGAGAGAGCGTAATATAAGAGGGGTCGGTAGGGTTGGTGCTTTTTAAAGTTTGCATCACCTTTTCCTGGTCAAAAGAACTGTTCACCAGGTTTTTTAACAACTCGCGCAACTGCTGGGCATCAATGGCGTTTTCTTTGCTTTCACCCTCCTCATTATCTTGCGATAGCTTGCTCGCTAACTGCTGCATTTGTTTGGCAGCCTGTTTTTGCGATTTTGACGCGCCATCTTTATTGTTTTTTTGCAACTCGCCGGCACTTTGATCCATTTGCTGGTCAATGCTTTGTGTTTCTTTTTCAGGGTTCTGAAAATCTTGTTTGTGATCAGCCTGTTCGTTGGTTTTTTGCAGATCTTCCAGTCCCTTTTTGATATCCTGAAAATCCTTTTTCAGGTTTTCCTGCTCCTGTTGCAATGCCTTTTGATCGGTACCCTGTTGTTTGGTTTTGTCAGATAGCTGTTGCTCCTTATTGGCCAGTTTATTCAACTGATCAACGCTTTGATTCAGCTTTTGATCAAACTCAAGCTTTTTATAAAGCTCCAGCATGCGATCGAGCTCTTTTTTGAGCGATTTATTATCCATCTGCATTTTTGATAATTCATCGCGGGTAGCATCTTTTTGTTCCTGATCTAAAAGCTTTTGCAGGTTTTGCAGCAGTTCTTTTGTTTTTTGATCGAGCACATTATTAAACAGATCTTCAATTTGTTTTTGCTTTGCCAATAGCTCCTCGTTTTGCTGCTGGGTTTCTTTCCGGTTATACAGGTTTTTTTGATTCTCGTCTTTTATTTCTTTAACCAAATCTTCCAGGTCGCGGCGTTTTTGCAACAGATCCTCTACCTGTTTTTTTTCGTCAAAGGATAGCGTATTTTTATTCAGCAATAACTGATTGAGTTTTTGTGAATCATGCTCAACCTGACCGGCTAATTTTATAGCCGACTCCATTTTTTGCTTTACCGCCTGGGTGCCGGCATTCAATTGCTCATTAATAGCTTTGGCATCGGGCAGGTTAAGCGAGCGTTCGGCGGTGCGGGTCCTTTTAGGTCCGTTTACACCATCGTTATCGGCAACCTCAAAAAAGTAACTTACACGAGCCCCCGGCGCTATACCCAACTCTTTCAAATTCCAGAAATAAAAGAAGTCTGATTGTGTTTGGTTCATCGCAGCATCAATTCGTTTGATAAACGTTTTTTGAGGCCCCTTATTATTAGCCGATTGTACACTATAATGGAAGCTCAGTGATGAAAAACCATGATCATCCTGGATCTTTCCATTGAAATATAAGGCGTTAATGCTTACTGAATCGGATTTTTCCTGCACGGTAATAGCCGGAGGTTCGTCAGTAATTACATTGATATGATAAGCAGAAGAGTCGCTGTGATTAACCAGCGGATTTATAGGATTAAGTTTATAAATGGCACTTTTAAAGATCGTTTCGTTATACTCAAACAGATCGGCTCCCATTGATTTGGCGCTATGTTTAAGTCCATTTAAATAAAACTGCAATCCCGAAGCATGTTGAGTGTGCAAGACCCAATTCACTACAGTGCCTTCCGGAATTACCAAATCGCCGGCATTCAGCAGTTTCTCGTTTTTTTTATGCAAATAGGCGGGATAGTTCAATTCCACATCAAAATGCAGCAGGGCCGGTTTCTGGTTTACCCGTATCTCATAAGGGGCCGAAGCGAAACCATTTCCCAACAGCCGGAACTTTGTATTTTGTTGCAGATTGCTGAACAGGTAATGAAACTTGCTGATATTTTCTTTATCGAGCTTAAAAGTATTGTTAGCTGTTTCTATATAAACATCGGCAGGTAGCCTGTCACCGTCCAGTTTAAGATCAAGTTTAAGGTCATCACCCTGTACTACGGACAGGGTTTTGTTCAGGACGTTAAAACGAAAGGGGGCTATCGGGGCAAAGTATTCATTATGTCTGATGAGTCGTTTTGTGCTTTCTGTAAGTATAGAAGGTGCAGCAAAAGCGAGCACAATGATCACCGCTGCCGGAGCCAGCACCCATTTTAAATATTTGCTATTCTCCCGGATATTGATAGCCGAAGGGAAGCTAACCGGCTTAAGGGCCTCGATCTTTTGATCAATACTGGCTTCAATAAGGGCGCGGTGTTTTTCATCAGCCGCAGCCAGTTTTTTAAGCTGCAGGGTGTTTAACAATTTGTCATTAACATCGTGAAAGTGTTTGCCGATAATTTCGGCCGCTTCATCATGGGTTAATGAATGGCCTAACTTAAGCCATGACAGGAAGGGAGGCAAAATGAGCCAGCACACCAGGCCAATGTTGAGCAGTATAAAAAAGTAAAACAGGATACTGCGGAAAACGATATTAAAATTGCCAAAATATTCGCTCAAGGTAATAACTACATAGGCGGTAAACAGACCGGCACCCAGGAATATCAGCCCCCTCAAAAAATTATTGAAATAGTACTTCCTGATAAAGATGTTGATCTTATCGATGAGCACTTCATAATTTTCAGCAGAATTCATATACCGTTGCTAAAATTCCCAAACACAATATTAAACGAAAAAACAGAACAATATATATAATACCACAATTAAGTTAGTATCAGAAAGGATAATAAACAATATGAATAATTTAAATTCGAGCGACTGCCTCAAAATGAGATCTTTTTGTAAAAGACTATCTTATTTCAAGCTGCAGACCTTTTGATTTTGTGTTCATATTGTTTGATATGTGTTAAATCATAACCGGATAATAAATATTAATGTATCTGCTTAATTATCAGCATTGTAATTGTTATTAAAGTTTGTAAATTACTTAAACAAAAAATCAATTAAAAGCCATATGCCAAAGTATGTTATTGAAAGAGAAATTCCAGGAGCTGGAAGTCTTTCAGATGAACAATTAAAAGCCATTTCGCAAACTTCTTGTGGGGTATTAAGTAAAATGGGACCGCAAATACAGTGGGTTAATAGCTATGTAACTACTGATAAGATATATTGCGTTTATATAGCACCCAATGAGGAGATGATCAGGGAACATGCCAGCCAGGGCGGCTTTCCGGCAAATTCAATCAGTGAGATCTCAAGGATCATAGACCCAACAACAGCGGAATAAAACCAGAATAAGGTTATTATAGATTTTGGATTTAAAAATCATAGTATATATTTGCACCCCCAATCATTCGGGATGTAGCGTAGCCCGGTATCGCGCCACATTTGGGATGTGGAGGCCGCAGGTTCGAATCCTGCCATCCCGACTAAAGCGATACCAAGCAGTATCAAAAAGCCTTTAAATCTATGATTTAGAGGCTTTTTTGTTTTATTCCAGCCCAATTCATTCAAGTTATATCAAGGAAAATGTGCCCTATTCGGTGCCCCAATTTTTAAATTTATATTTGGGCACAAATAGCATGTTAAGTATTTGATAGTCAATTAATTACTTGGTTTATTTTGATGGTTTTTGGTGCCTTTTGCAGCGCCCTTAAAACCCGGCAAATTGCCCCCGATTGCAAAAGCCGCTAAAGACCGTCAATCTGATGCTATTTGAAACATAATAATTGACGAATATGAAAACAGCGAACAACACCTTTGGCGTTATCTTTTATCTAAGAAAGTATAAAGCGACGAATGACGGCAAGGCCCCAATCTATGCGAGGATTACGGTAAACGGCAGCAGAATTGATTTATCTGTTAAACGCTCTATTGACCCAGATAACTGGAATGCTAACAAAGGCATGGCCAGAGGCAGCCGGGAAGAAGTAGTAAAACTCAATAATTACCTGGAGCAATACCGCTCCGGCATTGTAGAAAGTTACCAGCAGCTTTTATTGCAAAAGAAAATGATTACCGCCGAATTAGTGAAAGACAAGTTTACGGGAGAAGATCAGGCAGAATATACGCTATGTAAATTAATGGAGTATCATAATGCCGAACAATCGCAGGTATTGGAGCCAGGCACGATGAAGAACTATTATACTACGCAGAAGTATATTAAAGGGTTTATTAAAGAACGGTTTAAGACAAGCGATAAATACCTATCGGAATTAAGCTATAAGTTTATCACAGATTTTGAGTACTACCTGCGCAACAGAACGCCGGAGAAAGGCCAAAAAGCCCTGAATAACAACGGCCTGATGAAACATTTGGAAAGGTTTTGCAAGATGGTCAATCTTGCCGTTAGGTTGGAATGGCTTGATCGCAACCCTTTTCAGGCATATCAATTGAAGTTTGATAAAGTAGAACGCGAATATTTGACCAAAGATGAACTGGCAAGAATTGAAAACAAACATTTTAATATTGTTCGCCTGCAAGTCGTGAAAGACCTTTTTATTTTTAGTTGTTACACTGGATTGGCTTATATAGATGTATTTAATTTAACACCTGCCAACCTGATCGAGAAATCCGAGAATAATATTTGGATTGTGACCAACAGGCAAAAGACCAACGAGCCGGTAAAAGTGCCGTTATTACCAAAAGCTTTAGCCATAGTTGAAAAATACAAAGGCCATCCGCAGGCATTGGCCGAGGGGAAGGTGCTGCCAACATTAAGCAATCAAAAGCTAAACAGCTATTTAAAGGAAATTGCTGACATGTGTGGTATAACCAAGCCCCTTACCTTTCACATTGCCCGGCATACATTCGCCACTACGGTAACTTTGACCAATGGTGTACCTATTGAAACCGTAAGCAAATTATTAGGACATAGTAAGCTAACTACTACGCAGATATACGCAAAGGTGATAGAAAGTAAAATAAATGATGATATGGCGCAGCTTAGTAAGCGACTGCAAGCCTAATCATAAAAGTAAACGTCTATAGGTCGGCCCTGCACAGAAAAGTGCAGGGCTTTATTTTTGTACGAAAACCAAAATAATATCACGCCGTTGTAGCATGTATTAGGAATTAATAACCGAAACTATGCCCAATAAGTATTTTAAACCACGTGAACCTTTTGGTCGTAATGCACATCAATATGATATAGGCATATTTACCGGGTTAAAGAACGGTTATGAAGACAATCTTTTCATCAAAAAACTATTTACGCTGCCTGAACAGGAATATGCAGATTATTACATTATTACAAATACCATTTAACCTATTTTTTAGGAAAAGAACCACAAAGGGAACAGGCGTTTTTTTCATTTGTCTGGCAGATTGTCATAAGACGTATTCGGTATATTGAAACTAAAGATCCTTTTAATTCAAGTCATGCGCTAGATACCGAAATATTAGAAAAGCTGCTGCTTTTTCAAAAATACCTTCGTTCCATCGACCAATGGAACACGCAAAGAACATTACCCGAAATTATCGCCGGCCAACAGGAGGAAATCAGGAAACAGCAATTGGAGATAACGACATTAAAAGAAGAATTAAAATCGGCGAGAAAACTGGAAACTGAGGATTATATTAATATCGCAGATGGCTACCTGTTAAGCTTTTTAGATATATGCCTGCAAACGCAGGAAGCCCAATTGCCTGATAACAGTAAAGAACTCGTTTTTTCACAGACGCAGATCGTATGGTGTAAAATGATCGCCAAATATTTCAGAGAGGGTAATCAGGAAATCAGCCTGGAAACCATACGCCGTTATTTCCCAGCAGACCGTAACCAGCCCGGTGCCAAATACGCTAAAATCCCACCACAATTAAGATTGTTTCAGATCAGACCCGCCAAAAAGCGAAGCTAAAAGCGGCACAAATAACCCAAACAAAATCATCCGGGAGTAAATTATAACACATTGAATTACAATGCAATAGAATAAGCTATAATCCGCTATAAAACCCTCCAATTTGACCATGCAAATCTGCATGGTCACGCTTGCGCTGCTTTTTTATTTTCATTTGCGGCATGACAAGAATCAATGACGAAGCTACATGTCACTGCATCCGGGATGCGGTCAGGGCAGAATTACAGGAATATTTTAAAAGGCGGCTACCTACAGCAGGCCATCGAAGAACGGCTATCGTTCCAACAGAATGATGGTATAAATCCCCCTCCCCAAAATAACAACAACATACTATTCTGAAAATTAACCAGCGATTACAAAGAAAAATAGGGGCACCCCTTAAAAGTCCCCAATAAATAAAACAAGACAGGCCCAAATTGCACCAGGGCTATTAGCCAGATTAATCACAAACAAATATTATCTATGACAGCAATCGATTTAATAACAAAAGAAGATTTAAGACAATTTAAAAATGAGATGTTAACAGAAATGAAGCATCTCCTGAAACCCGGTCTGGGACAAAGTAAACGGTGGCTGAAAAGCTATGAAGTAAGAAAACTGTTAAATATTTCACCCGGCACCTTGCAGAATTTACGAGTTAACAGTACGCTCCGCTATACCAAGATCGGAGGTTTGCTCTATTACAAATTAGAGGACATTCAAGCCCTGTTGGAGGGAGGTTCAAAGTGAAGACTGTAATCCGGCACACCATGAGGGCAGGTTACACTAAATGGATCAGGCACATGGTAAAAAACCAGCGCCTGACAGCCAGCCTTGTAGGTTCATGTCAAAATGGAACAGGACAATGCCCTAATCCCTTATATACGGATAGATATATAAACGTCTATTTTTTGAAAAAAAATGGAGCGAGCGGGAGTCAGGTTGTACCTGACTCTTCCGCTCGCCCTGCGGGGCCAGGGCTGTTTTTAGTATACTGGAAGTATATTTTACCGATTA
>NZ_FNJV01000003.1 GCF_900103125.1 Mucilaginibacter sp. OK268
TATGATTCATCCAACTGTATGGTGAATGTACCTGGCGAGAAACTGGTAATACTGCAGGGCTTGCATGATTTTATCGTGGTAGAATCCAACAACACCCTGCTGATCTGTCCGCGAGATCAGGAACAGAATGTAAAACAGGTGGTGGCTGATGTAAAAGCCAAATTTGGTACTAAGTATATTTAGGTTGGTAAGGGGTTGATTGAGTTAATTAGGTGAGTGGTTAAATATATCTAATTCAACTCAATCAACCACTCACTTAATCAACTATTTGACCGCAACACGTTGCCTTATCGCCTCATACAATATCACCCCGGTTGATACAGATACGTTTAATGATTCGATCTCACCAAACATAGGGATCTTGGCCAGGTGGTCTGCTATACGGATGATCTCGTTGCGGATACCGTCCTCTTCCGATCCCATAATAATGGCTGTTGGCGCGGTATAGTCTGGAGCGTAAATGTCTTCTTTAGTTTTTTCGGTACAACACACCAGTTGTAAGCCTGATTCCTGCAAAAATTTTACGGTTTGCATAAAATTATCATGACGGCAAACCGGTATCTTATACAAAGCCCCTGCAGATGTTTTAATAGCATCAGGGTTTATTTGGGCCGAGCCTTTAGCTGGGATAACAATAGCGTGTACACCGGCGCATTCGGCGGTACGGGCAATAGCACCCATGTTACGCACATCGGTAATAGAATCTAAAACAAGTACCAGCGGCACCTCTCCTTTTTCAAATACTTCAGGAATAATGTTTTCGATTTTTTGGTAAGTTATTGGCGAAATAAAGGCTACTGCGCCTTGGTGGTTTTTAGCGGTAAGACGGTTAAGTTTTTCAACCGGTACCTGCTGTGCCGTAATGTTATATTCTGTAAGTAAAGCCTTTAGCTCGTGAGATAGACCTCCGGCAGCTCCCCGCTGAATATATAATGCCTCGATTTCTTTACCCGAAGTAATTGCCTCCATGACCGCCCTGATACCAAAAACCATTTGGTTGCTTTCCCGCTGAGGTCTTGAATTAAATGCCATTTGTAATGATCTGTTTTTCTGCAAAAGTAGCTATATTAATTGATTAAGCACTTATTGAACTGATAACCCTTTTTGGTTTTTTAAAAACTTAGGTAGATAATAGTTAACATTATAAAACTTTATTAACATAGGTTTAAATGTTTGTAAATCAGGGTAACTAATATTTTATTAGTAAGTTATCAACATAGGTGTGTTTATTAAAAAGCTTAAAATTATAACGCTGGATATGATTGTTTTAAAATCTCGATACACTATGTTGATTGAAATGTAGCTCTGCAAAAGTATTTTTTGTATATTTTTGTCGCCTTATGAATTTTGAGAACGATAACCTGCAGAACAAGCCGAACACCAACGACCGCCGGAGCCGAATCACTACCCCGACACCGTATAGCGGGCTGGGGAAACTTCCGCCACAGGCAACCGACCTGGAAGAGGCTGTTTTAGGGGCATTGATGTTGGAAAAAGACGCCCTGTCATCAGTTATCGATATTCTAAACCCCGAAGTTTTTTATCGCGACAATCACCAGAAAATATTTTCGGCTATAAAACAGCTGTTTGAGAAATCTTCTCCGGTGGATATCCTTACTGTTACTGCCGAGTTACGTAAACTGGGCGAACTGGAAATGATCGGTGGCGCTTATTACATTACGGAGTTAACCAGTCGTGTTGCCTCGGCAGCAAATATTGAATTCCACGCCCGTATCATCATTCAAAAATATATCCAGCGCGAATTGATCCGTATATCTACAGATGTTATTCAAAGTGCTTATGAGGATACGTCGGACGTACTGGACCTGTTAGACAGGGCCGAGAAAAACCTTTTTGAAATTGCACAGAATAACCTGCGCCGTGATGCCCGTAAAATGGACGACCTGGTGCATGAGGCTTTAAGAGATATAGAAGCGCTCAAGGATAAAAAAGATGGTCTTACCGGTGTGGCCTCAGGCTTTACCGCACTTGACCGGATGACTTCGGGTTGGCAAAAATCCGATCTGGTTATTATAGCTGCCCGTCCAGCGATGGGTAAAACAGCCTTCGTATTGAGTTGCGCCCGTAATGCCGCTGTTGATTTTGATAAACCGGTAGTAGTTTTCTCACTCGAGATGTCCTCAGTTCAGTTAGTTAATCGTCTAATATCCGGAGAAACCGAAATTGAACAGGAAAAGATCCGTAAAGGAACTTTGGAAGAATGGGAATGGCAACAGATTCACTCCAAGATCGGTCGCCTGGAACAAGCTACGCTAATTATTGATGATACCCCGGCGCTTAACATATTTGAGTTCAGGGCCAAATGCCGCCGTTTAAAGTCGCAGCATGATATTCAGTTGATCATTATTGACTACTTACAGTTGATGCATGGTAAAGGCGAAGGTAAGGCGGGCGGAGGTAACCGTGAGCAGGAAATTGGTAGTATATCAAGGGCCCTAAAATCAGTAGCAAAAGAATTGAACGTACCAGTGATCGCCCTATCGCAATTGAGCCGTGCGGTTGAAACCAGGCCGGGTAACTCCAAAAGGCCAATGCTTTCGGATTTGCGTGAGTCGGGCTCTATTGAGCAGGATGCGGATATGGTACTATTCTTATACCGTCCTGAATACTACGGTTTAACAGAAGATGAAGATGGCAACCCAACCAATAATGTGGGTGAAGTAATTATAGCCAAACACCGTAACGGTGAAACCGGCACAGTACGACTGAAATTTGTGGGTAAATACGTGAAATTTGCCAACCTGGAAGAAAGTATGGACGGCTTCCCTCCTGCTGCTGGTAGCGCATTCTCAGGCCTGGCGCCCTCACAGGATTTTGAAAAGCAAAGTAACTTTATTATCCGCCCATCACGGATGGATGATATTGATGATGAGCCACCATTCTAGCCCCCTACCCCTTTGAAGAGGGAGCTTTTTGATTTGCAATTTACAGATATTAAAATAATAAAGCCCGGCTCTGAAAGGAACCGGGCTTTATTGTTATCCAAAATAAGATTTTCAAAAGTTCCCCCTTCAGGGGGTTAGGGGGCTAAAAGAATATTCCCAGCAGCACCCCGATGATGATAATTACCGGGGTTTTGATTTTGGTGAAGTGCAGCAGTAAAAAAGTGCCTGCCATTAGTCCGTAAGCTATCCAGTTACCGCCAAAGGGCCGTACCAGTAAAATAAAGGCCGTGGCCATAAAACCTACCGCTACTGCGTTAATACCACTTAGTGAGTTTTTAATACGGGTTATTTTTTTCAGGTCTTCCCAAAACGGCACAATAAATAGTATGAGTATCAAGCCGGGTGTATTTACCCCTATAACCGCTACAATACTGCCGATGATCTGTCCGCCAATGCCATATCCTTTGTTACCTAAGGTGATACCTCCCAAAAATGAGGTAAAGGAGAACGTTGGCCCAGGGAGTGCTTGTTGTAGGGCATAACCAGAAAGGAACTCTGAATTGCTGAGATAATGCTTAACCTCTACAAACTCGGTATACATCAGGGGCACCATTACCTGCCCGCCGCCAAATATCAGTATACCGTTACGGTAAAAGTTCTCAAATAAACGAATAGGCAAGCTAAATGGTGAGGTTTGATTAATAATGGCACCCAGAGCAGCAAAGAATAACAAGATACCAATAAAATAAGCCACTTTATTAGGGTTTACATTGGAGTATAGCTTAACACGTAACTCGTTTTCCTGTGGCTGCGTTTCCATAGCTGAAGATATGATACCACCCAATAAAACCAATAATGGAAACGCATAGGCGTTTTGCAGAATAAGTGTGGCAATGAAAGATGCGATGGCAAGCATTGTACTTACCCGGGTTTTTAGGAACCGGTTCGCAAAACTGTAGGTTGCATAAGCCACAATACCTACAGCCATGGGTTGTATATAAGTAATGATGTGGGTAAACTGGGCACGATTAGCAAACATTTTATAGCTGATAGCAGCCATAGCCATGATGGCGGCCGAAGGTAATATCCATATCAAGAAAGTAATAAGAGCCAGCCTCAGCCCTCCTACTTTCCAGGCTATACCCACCAGGGTTTGGGTTGACGATGGCCCGGGCAAAACTTGCGATAGCGCATTAAGCTCCATCAGTTCGTCCTCGGTAATATAGTGTCGCTTTTCAACAAATTCGCGCAATAACACGGCTATATGTGCCTGCGGGCCGCCAAAAGCCGTAAACGTATAGATCAATACATCGCGAAGAAATAGAAGGTGCCGTTTTTTCATTAATTAGTTCATAGTTGATGGTTCATTGTTCATAGTGAAAAGTAAATGATATAATGCTAAAACCAAGAACTATCAACTATGATCTATGAACTATTTAATAGTCATCATCGTCTTCTTCTATGCCTTTGGCCTGCCGGTAAACGGCTTGCAATTCCGAAAACGCATGATTGTCGCGCTTCTGTTTGGCTATGGTCATGCCGTTTTCGTAGGTGGTTATGGCATCCGGTTTACGGTTCAATGCCTCATATAATTTACCTAAATGATAATAAGTGCCCACATAACCAGGATGATTTGTCACCAGGTCTTCATAATAAGTTAATGCCTTATCTGCCTGATTCAGACGTAGATATTCGGTAGCGAGGGCGTATTTTAAAAATTCGTCCTCCGGTTCATTCTTTATAAATTCTAATAGCTTATCCAATCTGCTCAACTCCATTTTAAACTCTATCTTTTTTAATTAAATTTGCAAAAACCTATTGATATGAAGATCTTGGTATGTGTAAGTAATGTTCCTGATACCACCACAAAAATAACCTTTACTGATAATAACACCCAATTTAATACAAATGGTGTTCAATTTATATTAAACCCTTATGATGAGATAGCGCTTTCACGTGCTATTGAGTTAACTGATGGCGGTAAAGGGTCTGTAACGGTTATCAATGTTGGTGAAGTAAATACAGAGGCCACAATCCGCAAAGCGCTGGCCATTGGCGCTACAGACGCGGTGCGTGTAAACACCAAACCTCACGATGCCTGGTATGTAGCTTACCAAATAGCCGAGTATGTGAAAGCCAATCCATTCGACCTTATTTTAACCGGCCGCGAATCTATTGACTACAATGGATCAAAAGTAGCAGGTATGTTGGGCGAACTACTCGATCTACCCTCAGTATCCATTATTAAAAAGCTCGATGCGGCCGATAAAGAGGCTACCGTTGAACGGGAGATTGAAGGCGGCAAAGAGATCCTGACCATTCCCTACCCCTTTGTGGCTGGTACTGCAGAAGGTGTGGCTGAGCCTAAAATACCTAATATGCGCGGTATTATGTCGGCCCGTACCAAACCACTGGCTGTTATTGAACCGGTTGAAGTAAAAACATATTCGGAAGTGCTTAGCTATGAAACCCTTGCCCCTCGCGGACAAGTGAAGCTGGTACCTGCTGATGATACCGCCAAACTGGTGGAGCTTTTGCACACCGAAGCGCGTGTTATTTAATTAATTCAAACAGAGAATCTAGAGGCGAGAATCAAGAATTAAGACCGGAAAAATGCAAAAGATGAGAAAGTTTAAAAATATAGTTAAATATAACAAGGTTTTTTTTCTTGATTCTTGGTTCTTGACTCCTGATTCTGATAACTCATAACCTATTTCAAATATATGTCAGTTTTAATATATGCGGAAAATGCCGGCGGTAAATTCAAAAAGTCAATTTTTGAAGCAGTTACCTATGCCCGTGCCATTGCCGATCAAAATAACACCAACCTGGTTGCCATTTCCATCGGCGATGTTAGCAAAGATGAATTGGCTGCTTTAGGTAAATACGGCGCCGAAAAAGTGCTGAACGTATCTGGCGATAAACTCAAGAATTTTGTGAACCAGGCTTATGCCTCTATCATTGCCGAAGCCGCGAAAAAACAAGATGCCAATATTGTGGTATTATCCAATACCTTCTCTGGTCGTGGTTTAGCGCCTAGGTTAGGCATAAAATTACAAGCTGGAGTTGCCGATGGCGCGGTAGCACTGCCAGAACAAAATGGTGGTAAATTCACTATCAAGAAAACAGCGTTCTCGGGCAAGGCATTCGCTATTGTGGAGTTAACATCTGCCAACAAGGTTATCGCCCTGGTACCCAACTCTTATAAAGTTGTGGAGACCGGTGGAACTGCGCAGGTAGAAGATTTTGCTGCTGAAACCAAAGATTCAGATTTTAAAGCGATGATCAAAGAGATCGTTCGTTCTACCGATAAAATATCCCTGCCCGATGCGGAAATTGTTGTTTCTGCCGGTCGTGGCCTCAAAGGCCCCGAAAACTGGGGTATGGTAGAAGAGCTTGCCGAACTGCTTGGCGCAGCCACAGCGTGCTCAAAACCGGTATCAGACGCCGGGTGGCGCCCGCATAGCGAACACGTTGGTCAGACAGGTATAGCTGTCAGTCCAAATTTGTATATTGCGATAGGAATTTCAGGTGCAATACAACACCTGGCAGGCATCAGTTCTTCAAAAGTTATTGTGGTCATCAACAAAGATCCGGAGGCTCCCTTTTTCAAAGTGGCAGATTACGGCATCGTTGGCGACGCATTTGAAGTTGTGCCGCAATTAATAGCAGCCGTTAAAGAATATAAAGCTTCAGCATAAATTATAAGGTGCGATGGGTAATAACATGAAAAAAATTAAGCTGGATATTGTAGGGTTATCATATAGTCAGACACAATCGGGCGCTTATGCTTTAGTTTTAGGCGAGGTAAGCGGTCGACGACGGCTCCCTATCATTATCGGCAGCTTTGAAGCGCAGGCCATAGCTATCGAGATAGAGAAAATGACCCCAAGCCGCCCGCTTACGCATGATCTGTTCAAGAGTTTCGCGCAGGCTTACCAGATCGAAGTGCAGGAGATCATCATTTATAACCTGGTCGACGGTATATTCTACTCCAAACTCATCTGCAATGATGGTAAACGTACTGTCGAGATCGATGCCCGCACATCTGACGCCATAGCGGTAGCTGTACGGTTTGATTGCCCTATTTTTACCTTTGAGTTTATCCTCTCCACCGCAGGTATTGTAATTGAAGGCAACGATTTTGTTTATCTCGAAAATATCAATGAAACCCAGGAAGAAAAATCTGTAGGTACAGCGGTAGGCAGCGGATTTGCATCATTAAGTATCGACGAGCTTAAAACCAAGCTACAGGAAGCGCTTGCAGAAGAATCATACGAAAAGGCCGCGAAAATCCGCGATGAATTAAACAAGCGTAAGGCATCTTAAGCATAAACACATAAATGCGATGTCAAAACTTATCTGGCAATCGTTTTGTTTTGAAAATCAATTATTAGACAAATGTAATTTTAGAAAAACCACGTTTTATAGTTTTTTGATTTACATTAATTTCACTACTTTCCGTTTTTTATTTAACACTGATTTTATTATTTAAACCAGGCACCGTATGAGTATTAAGTTTCGCTTAATAGTGATGAATTTTATGCAGTATTTTATATGGGGTTCATGGCTGCTTACTATCGGCGTATACTGGTTTCAAAATAAACACTGGTCGGGCGAACACTTCGGCGCCATTTTTTCAACCATGGGTATCTCGGCTATTTTTATGCCTGCCCTTACCGGGATTATTGCCGACCGCTTTGTAAATGCCGAAAAACTATATGGACTAATGCACATCTTAGGGGCAATTACCTTATTTTCCCTTCCGCTTGTAACCAATCCGTTTACTTTTTTTTGGATTATGCTGTTGAATATGGTCTTTTATATGCCAACCTTGTCATTATCCATAACTGTGGCTTTTTCAGCGTTAAAAAACAGTAATACCGATATCGTAAAAGATTACCCGCCTATCCGGATATGGGGAACTATCGGCTTTATTGCCGCGTTGTGGACGGTAAGTCTCACCCATAACGAAACCTCTGCCAATCAATTTTATATTGCTTCGGCCATGGCGCTTACCTTAGGTATATATTCATTTACGTTACCCAAGGCCCCTCCGCTTTTAGGCAAGGTTGCTAATAAATCGTTCGTGGAATCATTGGGTTTAAAAGCCTTCACTTTATTCAAAGTACCAAAGTTTACTATATTTTTTGCTTTCTCCCTACTATTAGGTGCGGCCTTACAGCTTACAAATGCTTATGGTGATACCTATATCCATGACTTTGCGACAGTACCGGCTTATAAGGATACTATAGCGGTGAAATATCCAGCCATTATTATGTCGATATCCCAGATTTCCGAGACATTGTTCATCCTGGCTATTCCATTTTTCCTGCGCAGATTCGGTATCAAGTATGTCATGTTGTTCAGTATGCTGGCCTGGGTGTTAAGATTTGGTCTTTTTGCTTTTGGCGATCCTGCCGGCGGATTATGGATGATCGTTGGATCATGTATCGTTTATGGTATGGCATTCGATTTCTTTAATATATCGGGGTCTTTATTTGTTGAAACGCAGGCGGCTCCGGAAATACGGGCCAGCGCCCAGGGACTTTTTATGATGATGGTGAACGGTTTTGGCGCCTTTTTTGGGAGTATCGGAAGCGGATATATTATTGATAAATTTTTCACCCATGCCGATCATAGTAAAGACTGGCACGGCATCTGGCTTACTTTTGCGGCTTATGCCTTAGTTATAGCAATTATCTTCCCGTTTGTATTCCGGTATAAACACAACGCGGCATTAAAACATGCCATTGCACACGCTTAAAACAATTGTCTGAATCAGAATTTACAGAATTTGAAAATTAACAGAATGCTATCGCGTTATTCTGAAAATCCTTAAATTCTGTAAATTCTGATTCAGACGACTATTTCTTACCGATCGCGTATTGTATCCCGCCCAACAGATGTTTCAGATATAAAGGATCAGCGTATGATTCATCGGTGTGGCCCAACTCGGTGTAAAAAGCTCTGCCGCCATCAAAACTATGATACCAGGCCATGGGATGATTATCGCCATTTTCGCCGCCGGTATAGCTTTTCTCATCTATTTTGATCAGTACATGCAAATCGTCGGCTATCCATTTATAGTTATACCACTCATCCCAGCGTTTCCAGGTTTCGGGCAGATGTTTGGTGGCTATAAAACTACGGTCGACCACATTAAGCGTAGCTTCCTGCTGCTTGGGGTGACTTTTAAAATAAGCACCTACTAGCTTGCCGTACCATGGCCAGTCGTATTCAGTGTCTGTAGCAGCATGTACACCCACAAAACCACCGCCAGCTTTTATATATTGTTCAAAGGCGGTTTGTTGGGTATCATCCAGTACGTTGCCGGTGGTGCTTAAAAATATCACAGCGGCATATTGCTTTAAATTAGTTGAGGTAAACTTTCCGGCATCTGTGGTACTGTCCACATCAAAATTATTCTCCTGCCCCAGTTTTATAATGGCCGGTACACCAGCAGCAATAGAGTTATGATGAAAGCCCGCGGTTTTGCAAAAGATAAGCACTTTGGTTTTTGATTTTGCATAAAGCAGCGTAGTGCCCAGTAGTAAATAAATAAAAAATAGTTTTTTCATAGACAATTTTTATTGTAGAGACACATCACATGTGTCTCTTGGTTATATATTTTGAAAATAATTATCAGGAGACACATGTGATGTGTCTCTACAACTTGCGCTAAATATTCCCCTTCTTCAATTCTCCAACAGCAAAATTAGCGGCACGGGCGGTTAGTGCCATATAAGTTAAGGACGGGTTTTGGCAGGCAGATGATGTCATGGCTGCACCATCGGTACAGAACACATTTTTAGCATCCCACACCTGGTTATGCGCGTTTAAAACAGAGGTTTTAGGATCAAGCCCCATGCGGGCTGTACCCATTTCGTGGATCCCATCGCCTACATTATGGCCGCGGTCGTGTGTTTTTACATTTTTAACACCGGCGCTTTCCAGCATTTCTTTGGCTTCTTTTACAATATCAACTCGCATTTTATGCTCATTGTCTCTGATAATGGCATCCATAGCTAAAATAGGCAGCCCCCATTTGTCCTTCCGTGTTTTATCCAGGGTGATCTTGTTATCATGATAAGGCAGCAATTCACCAAAACCACCAATACCTATCTCCCAGCCTCCAGGTTCGGTTATGGCATCCTTATACTGTGCGCCGATGTTCAGCTCCGCTATTTCCCGGCTCCAGCCCGAACGGCTTGCCGCGCCCTGGTAGCCAAAGCCTCGCAGGTAGTCGCGCTTGTCGCCAAATAAATTGGCAAATCTTACCACATAAATGCCATTGGCACGGCGACCGTAGTAATATTTATCTTCAAAACCCTCCACATGGCCAGATGCGCCCAGGTTATAATGATGATCCATAATATTATGCCCCAATTCGCCGCTGCTACTGCCCAGTCCATCGTGCCAAACATCTGTGGCCGAATTCATCAGTACCCAGGCACTGTTTAAAGCCGAGGCGTTCAGGAATACGATCTTGGCGTAATACTCATAGGTTTGGTTGGTTTCTGCATCAAGCACCTCAACACCGGTGGCCTTTTGGGTATCCTTATCGTACAATATTTTAGTTACTATGGAGTATGGTCTAACGGTTAAATTACCAGTGGCCAAAGCGGCAGGTAAGGTTGAGGATTGTGTGCTAAAATATCCACCAAAAGGACATCCTTCCCAGCAACGGTTCCGGAACTGGCATTTGGTACGACCAGGTATAGCCGCTGTAAGATTAGCCACACGACCGATGATCATGTGCCTGTTACCATTATAATTCTTTTTTAGACGAGCGGCTACGTCCTTTTCTACCCAGTTCATATCCATTGGCGGCAGGTACTGTCCATCGGGTAATTGCTCCAAACCTTCTAATGAACCACTTATGCCGGCAAATTTCTCTACATGATCATACCAGGGTGCAAGGTCTTTATAACGGATAGGCCAGTCAATTGCCCAGCCATCTTTAGCATTGGCCTCAAAATCATGATCGCTCCAGCGGTAGCTTTGCCTTCCCCACAAAATTGAACGGCCACCTAACTGGTATGACCGCCACCAGTTAAAGGGTTTTACCTCAGTATAAGGAGCATCCTGCTCATTAGCCCAATAATCCATGATAGGCTCATAGGCACCCCATCCGCGTGATATTACCGGTCTAACTTTTCGTTCGGCCTGCGTTGGGCTGCCCCGATGTGGCATATCCCAGGGATTGTTGTTGGCGCTTTTATAATCCTTGATGTGCTCAAAATTGCGACCGCGCTCCAGCATAATGGTTTTCAGGCCTTTTTCGGTTAATTCCTTAGCCGCCCAGCCGCCGCTTATACCCGAGCCAACAACTATGGCATCATAGGTATTATCGGCTTTAGCCTTGCCGCTTACATTGTTTAATGGCATGATTTCAGTAATATTAAAGGTTTGTTTTGCAATTGGATAAACAATAATATCAATTAAAATCAAACAAAGCAATGAAGTAGGCAATAAAAAACAATCGATTGTAATTATGTGGTTACAATGGCATTTAAATAAATGCCCCGCTATTATCATACAGATCACATATATTTTATATTCCGATGGGTTCAATCTATAAAACAACGGCGGTTTTCTTATTTTTACGACTCTTACCCCCTACCAATGCTTACTATAAGTGAACTATATATTTATCCCATCAAATCATTAGGAGGCATATCCTTATCCTACGCCGAGGTTACCGATCGTGGTTTAAAATATGACAGGCGCTGGATGCTGGTTGACGAACAAAACCGTTTCCTTACCCAACGGGAATATCCGCAAATGGCTTTATTAAAGGTACAGATTGAAAGCGATGGCCTATTGGTTACCCATCATTTGAACGGATCGGTTATAATCCCATTTGAACAGTACGATCCGGGTAAGCAGGAAGTAGTTATCTGGGACGATACCTGTGCGGGTGTATTTGTTGATCTGGAACTTGATAATTGGTTTAGCGCGGCCCTTGGGATAAAATGCCGGTTGATTCATATGCCTGAAGAAACCCACCGTGAGGTAGATCAGCGGTACGCACGCGAAGGCATGATCACTTCTTTTGCCGACGCTTATCCTTTTTTGATGATCGGTCAGGCCTCCCTTGATGATCTGAACAATCGCATGGCTGAACCTTTGCCGATGGACAGGTTCAGGCCCAATATTGTTTTTACAGGTGGTGATGCTTTTGATGAGGACCTGATGAACCATATACAAATAGCCGGCATTGATTTTTATGGAGCTAAACTTTGCGCACGCTGTGTACTCACCACCATCGATCAGCAAACCGCGGTAAAAGCCAAAGAACCTTTAAAAACACTGGCCAAATATCGTTTAATGAATAATAAGATATTGTTTGGGCAAAATTTAGTTCATGAAGGTACAGGCATTATTACCGTTGGCGATACTTTAAACGTACTAAGTACCCATACCCAAGAGCGATTTATAGTACCTCAGAAATGAAAAGGCATATTGCACATATTGCTTTAATAGTGGCTGATTATGATGACGCCATCGCTTTTTACACCCAAAAGCTTGGTTTTATATTATTAGAGGATACCGTTTTAAGTGAAACTAAAAGATGGGTGCTAATAGCTCCCGCTGAAAATTCACAGTGTACTATTTTGCTGGCAAAGGCTGCCAATGATGAGCAAAAGCAGGCCATTGGCAATCAATCGGGTAAACGGGTGTTCCTGTTTTTATATACCGACGATTTCTGGCGGGATCACAAGGAGATGACAGCCAAGGGCGTCAACTTTGTACGGCCACCGGTTAAAGAAGAATATGGTACGGTTGCTGTTTTTGAAGATCTTTACGGTAATTTGTGGGATCTAATACAATCATCTGAACATAAAACAATATGAAACCAACCATCACCATTGAATATTGCCCCAAATGTAACTGGATGATGCGCGCTGCTTATATGGCCCAGGAACTGCTCACTACTTTTACAGATGATGTTTATGGCGTAACCCTGCATCCAAGCGAAACAAGCGGCAAATATACCATTAGCGTTAATGACACGGTATTGTTCGACAGAAAAGAACAGGGACGCTTCCCTGAAATCAAGGAATTAAAGCAACTGGTGCGCGATAAAGTGAATCCGGATAAGAGTTTAGGGCACTCTGAAAAAGAGAGGCAAGAATCAAGAACCAAGAGTCAAGACGAATAATGGTGATGGATTAACTATCCTCCTTGTCCTGATTCTTGACTCTTATTTCTTGATTCTATACTCTATACAAGTATCCTATAGTATTACTGGATATTTTTATTTATAATTGTGTACCTTTGTTAGTTTTATTTTAAAAAATGCTATCTAAAAAAACTAAATACGCAATTAAGGCATTAGTGATCCTGGGTAAGAACATGGATCAACCACCAATGCAGATTTCAAAGATCGCCGAGGCCGAACGTATCCCCAAGAAATTCCTGGAGCAAATACTATTGGATCTGCGTAACGCCGGTTTCCTGTACAGTAAAAAAGGCGCGGGTGGTGGCTACAGTTTGAACCGCGACCCAAAAGATATTTACTTAGTGAGCATTATGCGTATCACCGACGGTCCTATTGCAATGGTACCTTGCGCCAGTCTTAATTTTTATCACAAATGCGATGAGTGCCACCAGGAAACTACCTGTGGCATCCGCGATGTATTTGTTGATGTGCGCGATGCTACCTTAAAAATCCTGAGCGAGACCAGCATAGCCGATATCATCTCCCGCGAACAGACGCTTATTCATACTTAAAAAATCTCACCAAACTGTAAAAAGGCAACTTTTTTCAATTAAATTCTACCATTTCCCTATAGTATGTATATATTTGGGGAATGAATACCCTCAACAGGACTATTTACTGCAAAAATCTGATGTGTTATTGCGTGAGAGACAATAAGGCCAGGCTATAATTTTTGTATTAACCATATACGCCTCTTTAGCCTAAGCCAAAGAGGCTTTTTTATAATTGATTAAACGATAAGATATGCAAAGCTTCAGAACGGAACTGGAGAACCCGATAGTTGAGAAAGATATTATTGATCTTGAAAAAAAGATCAGGGCTTTTCGTGAAGGCAAGATCCACGACGAAAAGTTCAGAAGCTTACGCCTGGCCCGTGGTATTTACGGTCAGCGACAGCCGGGTGTGCAAATGGTGCGTATTAAACTGCCATTTGGCAAAGTTACTTTCAAACAGCTGCTGCGCATTGCCGAAATATCTGATGAATACGGAAGCCGTAACCTGCACCTTACCACCCGTCAGGATATCCAGATCCATTATGTGAGCCTGGAACGCACACCTGAACTTTGGGCCAAGTTGGAGCAGGATGATATTACCCTGCGCGAAGCCTGTGGTAATACCGTTAGAAACGTGACCGCCTCCCCTGCTTCGGGTATCGATCCGCAGGAACCATTTGATGTTTCACCTTATGCGCATGCTACATTTGAATATTTCTTGCGTAACCCGGTTTGCCAGGAAATGGGCCGCAAATTCAAGATATCTTTTTCCTCAAGCGATGCTGATACCGCTTTTTCTTACATTCACGATATCGGCGTTATCCCCAAACTGAAAAGCAATGGTGAGCGCGGCTTTAAAGTGCTTTTAGGCGGTGGCTTAGGTGCACAGCCCATACTGGCCAATATCGTAGAAGAGTTTTTACCAGAAGATCAGCTGATCCCTTATATTGAAGCTATTATCCGTGTATTCGACCGTTATGGCGAACGCAATAACCGCAATAAGGCTCGCATGAAATACCTGATCCAAAAAATTGGATTGGAAGAGGTTTTACGCCTGGCCGAGATCGAAAGAACAGCCATCAAAGTAAAAAGCTATAAAATTGACCGTGATGCGGTTCCACAACCTGCCCTTCCAGAAGAAACTGCTTTTGCTGAGGTAAGCATCAGCAATCCTTTCCGTTATGAGCAATGGCTGGCTACCAACGTATTTGAACAGAAGCAAAAAGGTTTTTATGGTGTATACATCAAAGTTCCGGTTGGTGATATCTCCTCAGATACCGCCCGTGAACTGGTAAAAGTTTTACAGCGATTGGTTGCCGACGAGATCCGCGTTACCCAGAACCAGGGTTTATTATTAAAATTTGCCCGCAAAGAAGCATTGCCTGCCTTATATGAAGGCTTGGCTAAGCTTGAACTTGCTGCTCTCGGTTTCGATAGCGTAGCCGATGTAACCACCTGCCCTGGTACTGATACCTGCAACCTGGGTATCTCCAACAGTATGACCATGGCTCGCGTATTGGAAGACCTCATTTACAACGAATACGAAGATTTTATTTATAACCGCGATATCAAGATAAAAATTAGCGGCTGTATGAACTCCTGCAGTCAGCATGGTTTGGCGCATATTGGTTTTCATGGCAGCTCGCTTAAAGCAGGTACAAAAGTATTGCCGTCTGTACAGGTAATGCTGGGTGGTGGCACTGTTGGCGACGGCATTGGTCGTGCTGCCGACAGAGTGATCAAAGTGCCATCAAAAAGGGCTACCGATGTTCTGAGAACCCTGCTCGATGATTATAAAACACTTTCGACAGAAGGCGAACTTTACAACGACTATTACGACAGACAAGGCAAAGACTATTTTTATCGCCTGCTAAAACCCCTTGCCGATCTCACAACCCTTACCAATGATGAGTTTGTTGACTGGGGGCACCAGGAAACTTTTGTTACCGCTATTGGCGTTGGCGAATGTGCCGGTGTGATTATCGACCTGGTAGCTACCTTGCTGTATGAGTCGGAAGAGAAACTGGGCTGGGCCAATCAATCGTTCCAGGCTGGTGCATGGTCTGATGCTATTTATCATTCTTATAATACCCTGTTAAGCTCGGCTAAAGCATTATTGCTTGATAAAAGTGTGAATACCAGCACCCAGGCTGCGGTTATCCGTGAGTTTGATGCCAACTATGTAGAAAAAGGCGAATTTGATATAGAAGGCAGCTTTAACGATCTGGTATTACAGATCAATCAGCATGAGCCTTCAGAAGAGTTTGCTACTGCTTACTTAGCTCAGGCCACTGCCTTTTTAGAAAAAAGTAAAGCAAAAAGAGAGGCTTTGGTACAATAATGAAAGTCGTTCAAATTATAGTAAACCATGACATTATTGCCCAAGGATAGCAGCATAGCCAAGGTTCAGAACCAGGATACCGGGGGCAATCAATTGTTTCCCGTGTTTTTAAAGCTGAACGACCTGCATACCGTACTGGTAGGCGGTGGCAATGTAGGTTTGGAAAAACTGACCGCTATTTTAAACAATAGTCCACTGGCAAAAGTAACCGTAATATCCCGCGATTTTTTACCGGAAGTACATGAACTGGCTTCACAATATGAAGGCCTAACCATCATACAAAAATCATTTGCCGACGAAGACCTGAATGATGCAGAGGTAGTGATTGCCGCTACTAACGATAGCGATCTGAATAAATACATCCGTCAGGCAGCCCACGACCGCAAGTTGCTCATCAATGTGGCTGATAAACCCGATCTTTGCGATTTTTACCTGGCATCTATCGTTCAGAAAGGAGATCTGAAGCTGGCGATATCTACCAACGGTAAATCGCCAACCATAGCCAAACGTTTAAAGGAGGTGCTGAATGAAAGTATCCCCGACGAACTGGATACCACGTTGCAACAAATGAGCGAGCTCCGTAACACCCTTACCGGTGATTTTGCTGACAAGGTTAAAACTTTAAATAAAGTAACCTCGGTACTGGTAGAGCCTAAAATAACCGTTAACAAGAATTTTATCTGGCTCATCTGGTCAACCATTATTATATCCATAGCTGTTGTTATAGCCGCTTTATACTACCGGGAGCCACAATTTAAATTATTTGTAGAGGGTGTGCCCCCGCAGTTCTATTACTTTTTAGGAGCAGGTTTCCTGTTCGCCCTCATTGATGGGGCTATAGGCATGTCTTATGGTGTTACCTCTACTACGTTTTCATTGTCAATGGGTATCCCGCCGGCTTCGGCCAGTATGGGTGTCCACTTGTCAGAAATTATGAGCTGCGGTATTGCCGGCTGGATGCACTATCGCATGGGTAACATCAACTGGAAGCTATTTAAACTCCTGGTGATACCGGGCATCATTGGCGCTGTTACCGGTGCTTATTTATTGTCATCATTAGAGCATTACAGTCAGTATACCAAGCCGGTAGTGTCTTTATATACATTGATACTTGGGTTGGTGATCCTCTCAAAGGCATTCAATGTTAAACGCAAAAGATCAGCCGATAAGGTTAAACGTATTTCGCTACTAGGTTTAGGAGGTGGCTTTATTGATGCGGTTGGCGGCGGCGGCTGGGGATCTATCGTGTTATCAACCCTGATAGCTGGCGGTCGTAGTCCGCGTTTTTCATTGGGTACGGTAAAATTGTCCAGGTTCTTTGTGGCCATCATGGGTTCTTTAACCTTCATCAGCATGGTGAACAGCGACCATTGGCCTGCGGTAGCCGGTTTAATATTGGGCAGCGCGCTGGCATCACCTATCGCCGCCCGTATCTCTAATAAAATATCAACAAAAACCATCATGGTTTCTGTGGGCATTATCGTGATACTGGTGAGTATCAAATCGATAGTTGCCTTTATTACAAAGGTTTTGTAACATGAGCAAAGTAGTTCAACATATCAAAGATATTACCGCGGGTTTGGCGCCTGCGGAAGCCTTGGCTAAACTGGCAGAGCTGTTTCCCGGCGAAATTGTATTCTCTACCAGCTTTGGCTGGGAAGATCAGGCCATCAGTCACATGATATTTGCCAATAACTTACCGATCAAAGTTTTTACTTTAGAAACCGGTCGTCTTTTCCGTGAGACGTATTCGGTATGGAGCAGTACCATGGACAGGTATAAACAACCTATTCACGCCTATTACCCCGACCGCGACCTGCTGGAAGAAATGGTGAATAAAAAAGGGCCTAACAGCTTTTATGAGTCCGTAGAGAACCGTAAAGAGTGCTGTGGTATCCGGAAGATAGAGCCATTGAAACGCGCGCTGAAAGGCAACAAACTTTGGATCACCGGTATCCGTGCCGATCAATCTGCTAATCGCCATGACATGGAAAATGTAGAATGGGACGAACAAAACCTGCTGGCCAAGTTCCACCCTATTTTCGACTGGACATTGGACGATGTAAAAGCTTACATCAAACAATATAACATCCCGTATAACTCATTGCACGATAAAGGTTTCCCAAGTATTGGCTGTATGCCCTGCACACGTGCCGTTGCCGAAGGCGAAGATTTTCGCGCCGGCCGCTGGTGGTGGGAAGATCAATCCAAAAAAGAATGCGGATTGCATGAGGTGAAACAGCATTAATAATACACTTTTCAAGTTATGCCAAAAGCCGTATGATCGATTGATCATACGGCTTTTGATTTTAAGGAAATTTTTTAATGATAGAAGATGATGAATTTGTTATATTTATACTCATAACCTAAAACCCCTTATCATGAAAAAGATCACTAATCTCCTGTTTTTTACCGGTTTCCTGTTTTTATTATCTTGCAATCCCAACTTAAAAAGCTCGTCATCTGCTAAAACCGAATCGGACTCCGGCATGTCAGATAGTACAATAAGTACTTCAGCAAGCTCAGATACCGCGAAAATGGATACAACTATCAAAGATGCTTCCGCCTACGTTTATCCTAAAAACACAAATGTAAAAGTGCTTTACGGTACAGACAGAAAGATAATAAGTGTTCATAATAGTCCTATTGTGTTTTCCAATCAGCCGGCAAATCCGGGTGAAGCAGAATATAGTGTGGGTTATACGATTGTTTCTGTTCCGGCAATTCACAAAACGGGTAGAATTGAAACGCCAAGTATCTGGAAGTTGGAGTTTCGCGAAGATACTTTGAAACACATGGTTCAAAAGTCGATTGTACAATTATCCAATTCGGGGTTTAATGAGCTACTTAAAGCTACTAATAGTGGGCAGGAAGCTTTCATTTTTGTACACGGGTATAATAACAGTTTTAAAGATGCGGCCTTGCGTACTGCGCAACTGGCTACGGATATACATTTGCAGATTATGCCGATTATGTTTAGCTGGTCATCCAATGGAAAAACCAGTGACTATGCGGGCGATGAAGACAGAGTGCAATTAGCGATTCCTGCCTTTAAAGATTTTATTAAACGGGTTGCCAGAAACAGCAATTTTAAAAAAATACATTTGATCGCGCATAGTATGGGAAATCGTTTAATTACGAGTGCATTACTTCAATTAGAGCATGACACAACCAATTTGAAACTGGATCAGATCATCATGGCTGCACCTGATGTTTATGCCGATCTTTTTAAACTGAGTTTTGCGGATGCCGTTGTGGCAAAATCTAATCATATAACCATTTATTCTGCTAAAAATGATTGGGCCTTACTGGCATCGAAAAAACTGCATGGTAATCTGAGGCTTGGCGAGATCGGTGTACCGCCACCTGCCTATGTTTTCAAAAAAATAGATATCATTGATGCGGTGAACGAGAAAACTGATTTTTTAGGGCATGACCGTTTTGCCAGATCCCCATTGATTATTGCCGATATGGATAAGATTCTTAGATATGGGGAAAACGCGGATGGACGCAATATTCCAACAAAAATGTATGGCCACTATAAATATTACTATTTCAGTAAAACCGACGAATAGAGCGGTAGCTCCTGTTTATTTTGTAAATAGTCCGTAGCATTTTACTTTACCACTATGTCATTGCGAGGAGGAGCGACGAAGCAATCTCTTCGCGTTATATCCCATTAGTGATATAACGCGAAGAGATTGTCACGCTATCGCTCGCAATGACATAATGAGTTGATGACATTTATCCCCTCAAAAAAAAGCGGATGGACATTGCTGCCCACCCGCCTTAAAAACTATATAAAACGTATTAAAAAATTACTTATTTAGGTTGCTGACCGCTTAGCAAACCATCCAGAGTAACCGATACATAATAGAGGCCGCCAATGGTTGGGCCGCCTGCATACTGGATGTAGCGTTTGTTAAAAATGTCGGTCGCGCCCAATTTAAAGGTAGCATAGTACACGGGTAAGCGGTAAGTAACCTGTGCATCGAAAGTGCCGATAGCAGGCACGGTACCGGTAACCAGCGGGCTCTCCCACAAGAACGATTCCTGCCATTTGTAAACTACGTTAAAACCGAAGTTTTTAACCACCTCACGGTTACCGAACGATACGTTGCCCGACCATTCTGGTGTATTAAAGCCGGTTACAAAAATATCAGAGGCCGATTGAGCTTTCAGTTTGTTAAAGCTCACGTTGCCCGATATGGTGTACCTTTTGTAAAAGTTATAAGTGATACCTGCAGATGAACCATAGTTATTGTAGATATTCTTGGCGTTAGTGTACACACGGTACCTGCTCTGGCCCTGACTGGCCGCATTGCTAGCAGTCGCGGTAGTTGGGTCGCGGTTAATGTCCAGCATAGACAATACGGCTGCGTCTGTGCCCACTGTAGTTCCATTGGGTACAAACACCTGCACCTGGCCCAAAAAGCCATTGTAGCGGTTGGTATAGGCATCTATATCGATAAATACTTTGTTATCCGCAACAATGCCTTTGTAACCTACTTCGTACGAGGTGATCTGCTCCGGACGGGCAGGTGGCAGATCGGCCACTTTCAGCAGGCTCTTGTTAGCCAAAGCATTGGCATCCGTACTGCCTCCCGGCGCTGCGTTTACAGCGGCATTAAAGTTTGTTACTGATGACTGGGTATAGCTGTTACCTAAATAACCCAGACCATCGTTTATAAATGGCAAGCTGCCTACACGTTTCACACGACCATTGTTTACATAAGACAATGCCTCAAACAATGACGGGAAACGATAACCGTTCTGGAAGGTGAACCTGAAGTTATGGTTCTCATTCACCGTATAAACCGCGGCTAAACGTGGCGTGAATTTAGGATCAAAATAAGGATTGTAATCCCAACGGATAGATCCGAATAATTTCAGCTTTTCGTCGAAAAAGGTTTTGGTTATCTGGGTAAAGGCGCCATATTTTTTGTAGATCACGTTTTTACCAAATGAACCATCGGCCAAAGGTGTGTTACGATCGGCAATAGAGCGACTAAAATCAACAAAGTTGTTTCCATCAGGAATGATGGAGTACACACGTACATCAGCACCAACCAACAGGTCGACCACTTTTACACGGTTAGTAAGGTCCCATTGTGCCTCTGCGTTATACATGTGGCTTTTTTGCACCAATGCGGCGCCACCGGTTACTGGCGCGTTCGGGATCAGGCTCGATTTGATATCCCAGTTATTGATACCGATGATGGTTTTACGTAGATCGTTAAAGGCCTGTGTTCCGGGTTCTACCCTGCCCTTGTCGGCAGCGGCCCTTGCAAATTGCTCTGCAGCGGCCAGGTTTGCCGATGTTAAAACACCGTTGTTATAGGATTTAAGGGCATTTCCATATAAAGTAGCCCAGGCAGAGTTGCTGGCGTGGTTCAGATCAAGGTTATCAGCCAGGGGTTTTACGTTGAATGAATTACCGGTATTCTCGATCGATTCATAAGCACGAACCAAAAACTCCTTGCCTTTTAACTCCACTTTATGGTTTTGTACAGTAGCGCCATCTAAAGAGATTTTATTACCCCGCTGAAAAACACCATCCATGCGGCCATAACGATAAGTATATGACAATATAGTATTCGGTGTTATTTTGTAAGATAAAGTACCATCCAGTTTCAGGTTGGTCACATGCGGATCAACCAGGTCAACCTCATTATAACCGGTACGGGCTACGGTAAGGTTCGGACGGGCAACACCATTAACCGAGATGCCTTTTATTACTACAGTATTACTACCAGCAAGCGCGTCATCGCCATATTTGTTCCAGCCATCATAAGCCGCGTTACTGGTACCTGTCAGTTCGGGATAAGCCGGGTTAGCGGTTTTCAGGTTGCCTGGGTTTTGATCTTTCTGGGTGTTTGATTGCCAGTCGGTACCCTGCAAATAGCTAAAGTTTACTTTGAAAGCGAATTTATCGTTAAAAGCTTTAGCATATCTGAAAGCATCTTCGGTCAATGAACTCGCGCCCAAAGCATCGTTACCTACGTGGTTTAAAGTCTGGCGATGATAAAAGCTCAAGCCCTGGTATTTAAAAGGATCTTTGGTAAAAAGGTTGGATAAACCGTTGATAGCGTTAGTACCATACAAAGCGGCAGCCGCACCCGGTGTGATCTCGATGCTGGCGATATCCAGCTCGGTTGGGCCAATGGCATTACCCAGCGGTACGCCTAAAGTGGCCGATTGCATATCAACCCCGTCAACCAGTTGCATAAACCTGAAGTTATTCGGGCTGTTGAAACCACGGGTATTAGGCACTTTAAGGGTGATACTGGTGGTGGTCATCTGTACGCCTTTAACATTCTCCAGCGCGTCATAAAAACTTGGGCCAGGCGATTGTTTCAGCGCGTTGATACTCAGTTTTTCGATAGCCACAGGTGAGCGCAACAGTTTTTCTTCCTTACGCGATGCGGTAACTACCACTTCATTGATCAACAATGATTGCGAAGTAAGCTGAATGTTTAAAGCGCTGTTGGCGTTTTTAATATAAAACTCCTGTGGCTGAAAACCTACCGCAGTAAAGATCAGCGTATAAGGTAATTTGGCGCTGGTAGTTAAGGAGAATTTACCCGTACTATCCGTAGCCGTTTTATTAGTGGTGCCTTTTATGCTAACAGTGGTGCCCACTAAAGGCTGGCCATGCTCGTCGCCAACTTGTCCGCTTAAAATATAGGAACCGTTCAATTGTGCATAACTGATGGCCGGCGTAAGCAAAAGAAAAAGTACAATGAGCTTTAAAGAATGTGTAAAAATTTTCATGTAGTAAGGTTGGTGGTGGAATTTGAACTTGGGTTGATTAATGTTTTGATAGATGTAGGGGTCAAAAGCATCAACAACATGCAGCGGAGCACTGCATTTTTATTAGGAGCATTATAGTAATTTTATAATAATGATACATTGTCTATAGAATTAGTCGACAAAAATATAAAAAAAAAGTGTCTACCAAATTTTTTTTGATTTTAATTTTTGAAGAGTACTTTATCAGGGCTGATTATTTCCGTATCTTTGTATATACAACGGCCCGGTTTTCCCGATAAAAAGGAGAACCGGGCCGTTCCAGTTAAGGATAAATAAGGCCAAAAACAGGCATATTTCATGTCAAGTATTTGTATATCAATATATTAATACTTTTTAAACCTTTCAAAACCCATTAAAAATTTGTTAAAAAGTGTTAAAATGGCGTTAAAATTTAGTTAAAATGGCCAATAACTAAGTCTTTTTACACTGTTTTCTACTAAAAATTGTTAAAATAATAGGTTTAAAAAGTTTTCTTCCAACCGTTTGTTAAGTCATTCGATCAGTAATAGGACGGATATCCCTCCTATCCTTTTGGCAATATTCATCTTGATACGCAGTGAATAAAAAAAGTATATAAATAATAATTTTAGTAAGTTTTTTGATTAAAACAATTTAATTAAATTAAAAAAGGTTACTTATTTAAATATTCATGCACAAAACAATCTCAATAACCTGATTATTGTCACTTTTTGAGTAAAGTGTACCTTTTTTGATTTATTTATGTCTATTTTAACTTAAAACTATACTTAAATCAATCAAAATTAACTATTTTTGAATCAAAATATCACCAGCAGGAAATGGCCTTCAACTATCAGCGCATCATTATCAAAATAGGCTCTAACGTTTTTACCCAGGAAAATGGCTTACCCAACCTGCAACGGATAGAACACCTGGTTGAGCAGATAGCGGCCATTAAAAAACAGGGCAAGGAAGTGATCCTGGTATCATCTGGAGCGGTAGCTTCCGGTCGTAGCCTCATAACCATTTCCGAAAAATACGATGCCATTGCAGCAAGGCAGTTATTGGCTTCTATAGGACAGGTAAAGCTGATCAATACTTATTCCAGTCTTTTTGAGCGTTTTGATATCCTTTGCTCGCAGGTACTGGTCACCAAAGAAGATTTCAGGGACAGGATGCACTACCTGAACATGAAAAACTGCCTGGAACTGTTATTACAGCATCAAGTGATACCCGTTGTGAATGAAAATGACGTGGTATCAGTAACAGAACTCATGTTTACAGATAATGACGAGCTTGCCGGCCTTATCGCTTCCATGCTGAATGCCGAGGCGCTTATCGTACTGACCAATGTTGATGGTATATATAATGGCAATCCCAGCGCACCGGGATCTGCTGTAATCGAAGAAGTTAATGGTTCTGTGGTTGATTTCGCCGAGTTTGTTACCTCGGGCCGGTCGCAATTTGGCCGTGGTGGCATGATCACCAAATCAACCATGTCACAAAAAACGGCGCAACTTGGCATAGCCGTACATATAGCTAATGGGACACGGGAAAATATATTGACCGATGTGTTGGAAAACAAGGTGATACATACCCGTTTTATCCCTACTAAAAAAGCATCCGGCAAAAAAAAATGGATAGCCCATTCCGAAAAATCGGCTACAGGTGTTGTACAGGTTAACGAAGGTGCCAGGACCGCCTTAGTATCCAGCAAAGCCACCAGTTTATTGCCGGTAGGTATTGTTAAAGTGGTAAGCGACTTTAAAAAGGGCGATATCATTAAACTGATTGACGAAAAAAACAAACAAGTAGGCTTAGGCATAGCCGAATATGGGGCCGATAAAGCCCGGGAGCGTGTTGGGCAGAAAAACCAAAAGCCACTGGTGCATTATGATTATCTTTATTTACAGGGTTAACAGCAATGGAATACGATAACTACTTTAAAAACGCACTTGTTGCAGGCAGAAAACCTACGCTTGCCCCTGCCCTGATTAACCAGGTACTGCAGGATGTAGCAGCTGAAGTCATTGCTCAAACTGGTTATCTGCTGGCCGAAAATCAAAAAGATCTTGACCGAATGGATGGCGCCGATCCTAAATATGACCGGCTGAAGCTTACTGCGGCCCGCATCGAAGCCATAGCCGGTGATATGGTGAATGTGGCCCTTTTAGATAGTCCGCTGGGTAAACAACTTTCCAAAACCAATATGCCCAATGGCTTGTCCATTACAAAGGTCAGGGTTCCCCTGGGGGTTGTAGGGGTTATCTACGAAGCCAGGCCCAATGTTACGTTTGATGTATTTGCCCTTTGTTTTAAAACCGGCAACATCAGCATTTTAAAGGGCGGCAGCGATGCAGATTCCTCTAACCGAGCCATTATCTCGGTTATTCATAAAATATTGCGTAAACACCAGTTAGATACCGATATTGTGACTTTACTGCCTGCTGATCGTGAAGCTACCGCTGCGCTTTTAAATGCAGTTGGCTTTGTAGATGTGCTGATACCAAGAGGGAGCCAGTCGTTGATCAATTTTGTTCGTGATAACAGTAAAGTACCCGTAATTGAAACCGGGGCCGGAATTGTTCATACTTATTTTGATGAATCGGGCGACCTGGAAAAAGGCGCGCAAATTATAGCTAATGCCAAAACACGCCGGGTAAGCGTATGCAACGCGCTCGACTGTTTAATTATCCACTCATCGCGTATCCCTGATCTGCCGAGGCTTGCCCATATACTGAAGCAAAAACAAGTAGAGTTATTTGCCGATGAAACCGCTTATACAGCGTTAAAGGGCAATTACCCCGACGATCTGCTGAATAAGGCAACACCGGAGCACTTCGGTACCGAGTTTTTATCCATGAAAATGGCCATCAAAACGGTTGATGATTTTCAGCAGGCGCTTGAACATATTGCTGTAAATGGTTCAAAGCACAGTGAGGCCATTATTAGTGAAGATGCCGAACGTATAGCTACATTTTTAAATGATGTAGATGCAGCCGCGGTTTATGCCAATGTTTCAACCGCATTTACCGATGGCGCCCAATTTGGCCTTGGCGCCGAAATAGGTATCAGTACACAAAAACTACACGCCCGTGGCCCTATGGGGCTTGATGAATTAACCAGTTATAAATGGTTGGTGAAAGGCGATGGTCAAACCCGCAATCCATAATTATAAACCTAAATCCTATACCTTGTTGCAAAAAAAAGGTGCTTGAAAAAGCACCTTAAATTTTTCCTCACTGGTTCGGTCTGTGTAGTTATTTAATCAGGTAATTTGCTATGGCAACAAAACAAATAATCACTAAAATCACTCCTTGCAGTTTTTGCTCTAATGTTAACTGGCTTATCATCTTAAATTAATTAGGGTATAGCAAATTTAAAATGTAAACCTGATGTTACAAGAGCGTAATACACTTTTGCATTTTTTTTAACAAAAAACTTACATACTTTTTACAATGGTCAATTGCACATTTATTCGTTAAAATAATCGCAAAAAAATGCATGCCCTGTTAAAATTTGTGTAGAGACTACACACCGTTTTTATGTTAAATTTTATGCTTTATGATTAATTAAAATGCGTTTTTTAGCTGATTTTTTGAATTGTGTATTTTTTTTGTTTTTAAAACTTATAGGAATATGCACATCAAACTATTAATCATTAAGCTGTAATTTTTTTGTATCATCCCTAATCAATGTTATATGTATTTAATGTATAAAAGCTTTATATGATATATTTAATCTATTGATAATCAATAGATATTAATTTATAGTTAATACAGGGGTACCCGTTGGCGGAGATACTTTCTTTTAAAGCAAAACCTCCCGAAAATACTCTTCGAACTATTGTTTCCAACCATTTTTGCTTCGTAAATCAACCCACTTAGACCTGATTTCTTAGTTAATTTAAAAGATACAAAGTTTTCTTTACAGGTTAGAAAAAGGCTGCCGCCAGATCACTCGATTACAATAAGGCGTACTGCACCTGCCCTATCGGCTTGCCGCCACATTTGTTAATGTATTGCAATAGTGTTATGGTGCACAGCTTCGAGTAAAGACGTGTTAGATATCCCCTAATTGTCTTTGTAAAGTTACGCTGGATATTGAATTGGACATTTAACTGCGAAAAGAGGGTTTCTATCTTTTTCCTTACTTTTCCGTAAATGAATGGCTTTTGATTCTTTTGGTTTTTCTTAGGAGGTGTTTCCAGATGTACGTTATAATCATTCAGTAATTCTTGTTTCCTCCCCTTACTTATGTAACCTTTATCTCCTACTATTCTGCATCCTCTAAAATCCTCACCGATATCATCCAAGTAATGAATGTCATGTATTGTGGGATCAGCAACTTTAAAAGCTTTTACAACACCTTCGCCAGTACAAACGATATTTAGCTTTAAACCATAGTACCATTCATCTTGCGATGCGCACCATGCTCTTTGGGGTACCAAGTTAGCATCATCTCTGCAAATTGTACTGCGATGCTGTCTTGCTATTTTACATATTCTTAATGGCATAGAGTCAATCACATAGATATCTTGGGTTTTGCGTGTTTTATTCATCTTGCCACTTATTATGTTTCTAACCTGATTAATCTCATTTGCTAATCTTTTACGCCTATCATTGTATTGTCTTCTGCTTAATAAATGGGGAAAACAGCCTTTATAATCAGACTTTAAAGATGCAAACAAGTAATTCTCACTATTCAATCCTAAAAAGTCAGCAGTTAGGCTTAGAGTTACGACATCAGTATCTGTGAATCTATGTTTTGGGCCGGGACGGAGTCTGGCTTTAAGCAAAAAGGGATGTTCCCCTAAAACTTCTTTTAGAGTGCAATTTATTTTATCAAATGTATTCTTGATATGATGCACTGGAAATTTTGCCAATAGCCAAAACTTTCCTTACTTTGCACGTGAGGAAAATATGGTTAACGCTTTGTTTTTCTTCTAAAAGCCCCCTCGGTCTCCAAACTTGATGGGGCTTTTAGTTTTGTTAATAAATTTACTTTTCTGGCAATCTCATCTATTGCCAGCTCTCCTGTTATACTCCGCTTTACATAGTTTATCCCATCTATATTATTATAAATGCCGTTTCAACCTAAAAAATGTATTATTGTTTTACAAAACAGAATAATATTTCACTTATTGACAAAACATCTATAAATAAAAATATTAATTAGAATTTTGCAGAATATTATTTCTAATTAGAAATTTTCTGAAGAAAGAAAACAATGTTTTTCCTTTTGAGGGTATTTATAGAAATGAAAGATACTGTGACTTGGACACGTGAAAATGATGCTTATTATGACTGTGGAATAAAGCCTATTCCAGAACTTAATTATAGCGAACATGAAAATATTATCAATTTAATGCATACAAAACATGCTATCAAATTTGATATTGCTTCTGAAAGGGAATTATTGATGAATCCTGATATTTCAGAAAAAGAGAAATTGCGAATTTTAGTGGAAAAGTGTAATCAGTCAATTAGAGAAACTAACCAAATAATGTATATAATTGGAAGAGTAAAAAGGTCAGATTGGTATAATGAGATACCTAACCTTTATCTATAATATATAGGTATATTGGATTTTTGGATGGTTTTCCTCTTCCTTGGATGATAGTTCCGCCATCTTGCATTTCAAGGCCTAATAGCCTTTTACGCAAATCCTCGATTTGAGACGTACTAATAATCTTGCTTTTGTGAACTTCTCTATGTGTTTTACCGATTTTTAGATTATTGGAATCAGAAATAATGACAAAGAAATTTTTATTTGCTTTATGTTTGGTAAGAATATCGTTGTATTCTTTATCAACTGAAAATCCATGGTCTGTAACAACCCCAATTGTCATATCTCGTTGCTCCATAACTTACTTCTCTAAAAGTTTACTTGGTTCTACTTCCAATGCTCTTGCCAGTGCAAAGACAACTGATATGCTTGTATTAAGTAATTCTCGTTCAATTCTACTCACCTGACTGTACTCAATTCCAGCATGATTTGCCAAGGCCTCTTGAGATAAATTCTTAGCAATCCTGTACCTCCTTACATTACTTGCAAGGATCGCTATGGCTGATATATCTCTAAGCTGTGGCACATTCCAAAGCTTACTTTAATTTTCATTTTGAATTAAGGCAAATTTGCCTTAATATTGCTTTAATAATGTGCCTTATCATATATGAAAAAATACCTGTTGATAATCTTACTATTGTTTCTCAGTTACTCATCCTACAGCCAAATCAAAAGAATAGAAGACTTACTAAACTCACAAGAGTATCAAGTAATCAATGATATGAGGGAAAGAGGTTATCACCTGGACAGAAAGCTTAGTAATTCTGAAAGTAGGCAGTTTGTATTTATCTCAAATACAGATTTGAGTGATCGGGTTTTCTTCGCCTATTTCGAAAATAGTTTGGTTCGCCTACTTACAATTTACCCTCCCACAAAAGATCACTTTAATAATTATGTCAAGTCAATAAAGGAAAACGGACTCTATAAGTACAATGCGGGTGTAAAGAGTTACATCAAAATAGAACCCCATAAACAAATTGTGATAACCCCGTATGAAAAAGACGGTACACAACCATATTCGATAATGGTTATGCCCACTTATATCGAAAAGAAGTCTGATAAAAAGGAATTGGCAAAAATGGATGGTCATTATAGAATTATGAATGGGCTTAATTCTGATGACGAAAATTCATTCATACTTAAAAATGGTGAAGCTACGTTAAATCTATTTGGTCAAACGTTTATAGATGTGACACTAAACAAAACCTCCGAAAATAATTACAGCCTATATTTTGCTGGAGTATCGGAGTCCAATGCCATTAAACCTCAAGATGAAGCCAAATATTCAAAAACTATACCTATTGCTACAATTAGCGTTAAGGGCACCTCTATTCTTTTTCGCTGGCTTGGACTATATCGTTCTTCCACACAAAAAAGATATTTCACTGAATTAAATGAGGCTCCAGCGAATAAGGAATATGTCTTGAAGAAAAGCTAAATAGGAGAATATGAAAAAACAGACAGCATGATGAATTATACCAGTTTAAGGTTAGAGACCTACGGCACGAACTAATTTCTTGCTGTTTAAAAAATAAACGGCATAGCAAATTAACTTACATCTTAGGAAATGACCTATAGCAAGATTTAATCTATGTCGTTTTATTCAACAGCTTGTTAAGAACAAAATATTATGCTTGTACCCAAAACAAAAACTTATACTTATTTCATAGGTATTGACATCTCTCGTAATGAACTTGACTTCGCTGTAATGCAGGGAAACGATTTTCTTTTTCATAGAGAAATTAAAAATACGATTGATGATATTCAGACTTTAGTAACTGAACTAAAGCAACTACCAAAATTTACTACAAGCAAGGCTATATTTGGTATGGAGCAAACAGGTTATTACACCAATCATTTACTTAATTACTTAAAGAAAATCAGGGCAAATATTGTTCTTGAAAATGCGTTGCATATTAGAATGTCGATGGGGAATATTCGTGGCAAGTATGATAAAATTGATGCTATACGTATCGCTCAATATGTTTATAAAAATCGAGACAATGTTAAATTCTATGTGCCTAAAAGAATGGTTATTCAAAAGTTAGTCCATTTGTCCTCTCTTAGAAGTAGATTAATAAGCACCAGTAAAGCCTTAGAAACCCCAATAAAAGAACAAACTGAATTTATAAATAAGGGAATCAATAAGCAAACATCAGGATTGTGTAAGGATAGTATAAAAGCACTTAAAACCGATATAACAAGAATAGATGAAAGTATTTTGGAAGTAATTAATGAAGATGAGGTTATAAAACGTTTGTTTACAATTATTACATCTATTCCAAGTATCGGCAGAGTTACTGCTATTCAAATTATAATATCTACGAACGAGTTTAGGGACATTTCCGACCCTAAGAAGTTCGCCTGTTATGCAGGAGTAGCACCCTTCAAAAGAGAATCAGGCCTATTTACAACAAAGGCTAAAATATCACCTATAGCAAACAAAAAAGTTAAAGCTTTATTGCATACATGTGCGGTTGGGTCTATTAGATATTTTCCTGAAATAAAGGAATATTATAAAAGAAAAACAGAGATAGAAGGTAAACCCAAGATGGCGGTATTAAATGCGATAAGAAATAAGTTGATATTAAGGGTTTTTGCTTGTGTGAATCAAGATAGGTGTTTCGAAAAGGAATATATAAGACCAGCAGATGAATTACGGCCAATCCATAATCTTTTATAAATGATATAAGCAGCGAGAAGGAATTAAAACATTTCAAAGTTTTCAGGCTTATTTGGTGAAATAATTACTCGCTGTTTTTTAAGATAATAAAGCCTCTCGTTATTTGCGAGAGGCAGTTAATTAAATACCATAAATTTCAGATTAAAAGGTTACTTTTTCTTCGTGCCGTAAGGCGATTGATTCGTTGGCTTCAAAGAAATGTTATTGCTTGAAGCGATACCATAAATAGAAGATTCAGTCCTACCAGTTTTCAATCCAATTATTCTTGTTGGAGTATTATGGGAGGCTAAATCTTTAACCTGTTTGACTACCGCTGGAGTAATCAGTTTACCATGATTTGCAGGAGTTTTACTCATTGTTTTTGTGCAGTGATATGACACTGCATAACAAATATACCCAAAAAATCAACGTGTTTTTATCGAAAAAGCTAATAATGTTAGTAACATTAGGTTGTGTTTAAAATATTCTTTAAAATACAAAATGGTTGTATATTAGTGTAAACCAAAACCTTTTATTAAACCATGAGTTCATACGCCCACATTCAACATCAAACTGAATTTTTTATTTTTGAAAGTAGTCTTTCAGAATATTTTAACCCCAATGAAGATATACATGATATAGTTTCATATAAATTGGATGTAAAAGCCAAGAGTAACATCCTCGAATTTGCTGTTTTAGGAATATATCGAGTGACACAAGGGGACATTAATTCCAATCAAGAAGTGTATACTTTGATTGGAGGAAGGGTCTTTGAAATCGCAATGTATAGCAAAGATGATAATGACTCAAATAAAATTTTCGAAGAAGCCTTTTTAATTGTGTGGAATAACTTAAAATCACTGGCCGAGGAAAAAATTCATCTTAATTTAAGGAAATTTGTTTTTATAAATACTAATCTGGAAGCTTTCCATGCAAATCTTCATTTACGTCTCCTTCAGATTCCTTAACAGTAAATAATCTAACTTCACTGTGAACCCAACCGTTTTCATTGCTTAATATGGCTAATAGCCATTGCTTTTTTTCTTCATCTGTCATAATACTTTTACTATAAATACTTCCAGAAATGAATTTTGAAAAAAAAATCCCAGTGTTTTTAGAAACTATTGAAGCTTTTACTTTTGACCCATTTATAAATCCTTACTTTGACTTTTTAGAGAGCCTTATTATTAATGGTTATGTAGTCACCATACATAGAAACGGTCATGGGCTTGATAATCCAATGCAAACCATCGATGAAATTAACCATATGAGAAATTTTATAAAACATTATAAAAAAGCCATTGGAATGTAAAAAATATATCCACTTTTCTTTTTATAGTCCAACTTGCATTTTTTCATTTATGCACTATATTCGTATTTAGGGCGGCAAATTAATTCCGCCAACGGGTAGGGGTGTTTTTTTAGACCTTCCATTTTATCCTCGGCTGCCCCAATAATGTATCAACATCAGGATCAAAAAGGTATCTTTGCAAAATTATGAGTAAGCATGGCAGGATCTTAGTGGCAATGAGTGGCGGGGTTGATAGTTCGGTAGCAGCAGTAATGTTGCATGAGCAGGGCTATGAAGTTATAGGTCTTACTATGAAAACCTGGGACTATGCCTCATCAGGCGGTAGTTCAAAAGAAACAGGTTGCTGCAGCCTGGACAGTATCAATGACGCCCGGGCTTTAGCGGTGGGTTATGGTTTCCCTCATTATATATTAGATATCAGGAGTGAGTTTGGTGATTTTGTGATCGATAATTTTGTTGATGAGTATCTGGCTGGCCGTACCCCCAACCCATGTGTGTTATGCAACACCCATATTAAATGGGATGCCCTTTTAAAACGTGCCGATAAACTCGATTGTGAATTTATTGCTACAGGGCATTATGCCAATATTCGATTACAGGATAACGGCCGTTATGTAATATCAAAAGGAAAAGACGAGAACAAAGATCAGTCGTACGTACTATGGGGTGTATCTCAACAGAACCTTGCACGTACCAAATTCCCCTTAGGCAGTTTCTCTAAGCCTGAGATCAGGCAAATGGCTGTGGATATGGGTCAGATGGAACTAGCTGGCAAAAGCGAAAGCTATGAGATCTGCTTTGTTCCTGATAACGACTATAGAGCCTTTTTAAGACACAAGGTTGAAGATCTGGATGATCGTATAGGCACGGGTAACTTTACGCTTACCAACGGCACCGTAGTGGGCAAGCATCAGGGATATCCGTTTTATACCATAGGTCAGCGTAAAGGATTGGGCATTGCATTGGGGCACCCTATGTTTGTTACAGCTATAGATCCGCAAACAAATACTGTTGTTTTAGGTACTGCTGATGAACTGGAACGCAAACAAGCCTGGGTTAAAAACCTTAACCTGGTTAAATATGCCAATATTAACGAACCTTTAGAAGCCATTACTAAAATACGCTACAAAGATGCCGGTACGCAAAGCAGCATTGTACAAATGGGCGAACATATGAAAGTTGATTTTCATCATAATGTATCGGGCATTGCACCGGGCCAGTCTGCAGTATTTTATGAAGGTAATGACCTTCTGGGTGGTGGCTTCCTGATGTAGGCATCCCCTACTGCGTGCTAAAGCCAAGTTGCTGGCCTGCAATTTTCATTATCAAAACGTCGTAAAACCCCGCTTTAATAATAATCCCGCATTCCAACTATTTACCCGCTCAGCCGTAAAAGCTTCCGGTCTTTTCCGAAAACAAATTTGCGTTTCACTTTCTTTATGTTTTATTTGCAAAAAAATAACTGCTTAAATGGCCAAAAACCTACTCATAGTTGAATCTCCGGCGAAAGCCAAAACCATCGAAGGATATCTTGGGAAAGACTTTACGGTTAAATCAAGTTACGGCCATATCCGTGATCTGGTAAAATCTGAAGATGCGATTGATATAGCTAATAATTTCACTCAGAAGTATGAAGTACCGGCCGATAAAAAGCAAGTTGTCAGTGAATTAAAGAAATTAGCTAAAGAAGCCGAAATGGTTTGGCTCGCATCGGACGAGGACCGCGAGGGAGAAGCCATATCCTGGCATTTATTTGAAACACTGGGTTTAAAAGATGCCACCACCAAGCGCATTGTTTTTCATGAAATAACCAAACCCGCCATTTTAAAGGCGATTGATACACCGCGTAAAATTGACTATAACCTGGTTAATGCCCAACAAGCCCGCCGTGTATTGGACAGATTAGTAGGTTTTGAGCTCTCTCCTGTTTTATGGAAAAAGGTAAAACCATCTTTATCTGCAGGCCGCGTACAATCAGTAGCTGTAAGGCTGATCGTTGATCGCGAGCGGGAGATCAATAAATTTAAATCAGAAGCTGCTTTTAAGATAGTAGCCATATTTGGCAAGGGTAAAGAAGCGTTCAAAGCGGAGCTTCCTGAGCGTTTTAGCCAACAGGAAGACGCAGAAAAGTTCCTAACCGATTGTATGGGTGCCGATTTCGATATCCGTTCATTGGAAACAAAACCGGCAAAACGTTCACCCGCGGCGCCGTTTACAACATCTACGCTACAACAGGAAGCCAGCAGGAAACTAGGTTACTCTGTGGCCCGTACTATGCAGGTTGCGCAGAAGCTATACGAATCGGGTAATATTACCTATATGCGTACCGACTCGGTTAACTTGTCAGAAACCGCTTTGAATGCCGCACAACAAGAGATCATATCAGCCTACGGCGAAAAATATCATCATCACCGTAAATACAAGACCAAAAATGCTAGTGCCCAGGAAGCGCATGAGGCAATAAGGCCAACTTATTTTAATAACCATACCATTGATGGCGATTCGTCAGAAAAACGTCTGTATGAGTTGATCTGGAAACGCGCTATCGCTTCACAGATGAGTGAAGCGCAGTTTGAAAAAACAACCGCCAAGATCAGTATCTCCAGCCGTAAAGAAGAGTTGACAGCCAATGGTGAAGTAATGAAGTTTGATGGTTTCCTGAAAGTTTACCTGGAATCGGCCGATGATGATGAAGAAGATACACAACAGGATGGCGAAAATACTATGCTGCCTCCTTTAACAAAAGGTCAGCGCCTGGCTTTACAGGAAATGTCGGCTACAGAACGCTTCTCTCGTCCACCTGCGCGTTATACCGAGGCCAGCTTAGTTAAAAAACTGGAAGAGTTAGGCATCGGCCGTCCTTCAACCTACGCCCCTACCATTTCAACCATTCAAAACCGTGGTTATGTGGTTAAGGAAGAGCGTGAAGGGAAAATACGTAATTTCAGAGTATTGACCCTAAAGGCTGATGCTATTGTTAAGGAAAACAAGACCGAAAACACGGGCGCTGAACGGGGTAAACTATTCCCTACGGATATTGGCGCGGTAGTTAACGATTTCCTGGTACAGTATTTTAATGATATTGTTGATTTTAACTTTACGGCAAGCGTTGAAAAGCAATTTGACGAAATAGCACAAGGCTTAAAAGAATGGACAGCCATGCTCCATGATTTTTACAACCCTTTTCATAAAGAAGTTCAAAGCACCATTGAAACGGCCGATAAAGCCACCGGTGAACGCGAATTAGGCGTACATCCGGAAAATGGCAAAAAAATATCGGTACGTATTGGCCGTTATGGCCCATTTGTGCAGGTAGGTGACAGCGCTACGGAAGAAAACGAAGAAAAACCGCTTTACGCGAGTTTAAGAAATGGCCAGAGTATAGAAACTATCAGCATTGAAGAAGCTTTGGAGTTGTTTAAATTACCCAAAGTTGTTGGTGAGTACGAAGGTAAAGTTATGAAGGTGGCTATTGGCCGTTTCGGACCTTATATCAGTCATAACAGCGCATTTGTTTCCTTGCCTAAGGAAATTGATCCGCTGGATGTTACCGAAGAACAGGCGATCGAGCTGATCAATGCTAAACGTAAAAAAGATGCTGAAAAGCTGATCAAATCATTTGATGAAGATCCTGAGGTTAAAGTATTAAATGGTCGTTGGGGACCTTATATTGAATTTGGTAAGCTAAATGTTAAGATCCCTAAGGATAAAGACCCGTTGACGCTTACTTATGAAGAGTGCAAGGCCCTGGCCGACGCTATGCCAAAGGATGCTAAAAAAGGACGGTTTGGTAAAGCCGCTTCGGCAAAACCGGCGGCTAAAGCACCGGCAAAGAAAAAAGCGGCAGTAAAAAAGAAATGAGCTTTAGTGAATGGTTTATTAGGTTGATTAAGTGAATAGTTGTTCTATCATTTATTTAACTACTCACCTAATCAACCACTCACCCAATCAACTAAAACATGATAAAAGACCTTCCCGAAAATAACGTACAGGATATTGCAGTAGCAGTTGCATTGGAAAGTGAGAATATCGAAAGCAAAATATGGTATGTATATCTCATCAACCTCAAGAATCAACCTATTGAAAATGTGTTGGTCACATCCAAAGGTTATGGTGAAAAAGACGGTGTACAGGTAAAAACATCAACTTTGCGGCATATGTTTCCGGAAGTTCCCGGACAAGCATTTAAGCTTATTGAGCCTATTGATGAGCAAACATTCGGTCTTAATAACGAATACTGGCTTAGCTACTATATCGGCAAGAACATCTACGATAAAAAGTTCATTTTTTTGCCTGAAAGCATTGTTGAAATGAATTTCATCAAACTCCCGGTGTTAAATAAGCCCGGTGTTATGATATTATAATCCCCCATAAAATAAGTTTTCCGTTTAATTATTTATTCTCATAAATTTTATAATTTACATGACTATAAATAAACCTATTCCATGGAGAACGGATATACCAAATTCCGCAGACGCAAAAGTATTATTACTATAGGTACATCACTTGCGCTCATCTTATTAGTTGTATACATTATTGCCAATGGCCGTAAAAAAGCGGCAGTCGACCCGGCATTTAGCAAGTATATTGAATCATATACCACCGGGGTCATCTCAAAAGAAAGTACTATCAGGATACGTCTTGCCGGTCAGGTACAGGTTACCCACCAGCAAAATGAACAGCTGAGCGATGATCTCTTCGACCTCTCCCCATCGGTAAAAGGAAAAGCTTACTGGGTTGATGCGCGTACTATTGAATTTAAACCAGCGGGAAAACTTGAGCCTGAAAAAAGCTATACAGTAGATTTTGACTTGGGTAAACTGATAGAGGTACCGCATAAGTTTGATCATTTTAAGTTCGGTTTCCAGGTAGTAAAGCCCGACTTTAACGTAAGCTTTAATGGTTTAACAACCGCCACAAATACATCTATTGATGAAATGAAGCTGGATGGCATTATCCAAACCGCCGATACAGAAGACCCAGCCCTGGTTGAAAAACTATTGACCGTAAATTATGACTTTCCCCTAAAAATAAGCTGGGAGCATAATACAGGTACCAAGGCACACCACTTTAAAATAACCGGATTAAAAAGACAATCCAACAAGGTTACCCCGGTCACTATTAACTGGGATGGCAGCAGTCTTAACGTCGACAAAAAAGGCAACCAACATTTTGATGTACCTGCTATAGGCGATTTTAGAGTATTGGACATACGTGCCGTGCAGGATAATGATCAATATGTACTGGTGCAATTTTCTGATAATATACTGGTTGGGCAGGAATTAAACGGCCTTATAAGCATCAATAACATTACCGACCCTGCTTATACCATTGATGGGAGCACGGTAAAATTATATTCTCCTGAGAATCTTGAGGGTAATTATAGCATCGTTGTAAATGAAGGCGTTGAAAACATATCGCACAAAAAAATAATCAAAACATATACCGCCAGTGTATTTTTTGAGAACCGGCTACCCGCTGTAACCATACCGGGCAAAGGCGTTATCCTCCCCGACTCCGGTAAATTGATGATGCCTTTTGAAGCAGTGAATTTGAATGCCGTTGATGTAAGCATTATTAAAATATATGAAAGTAATGTACCGCAGTATTTCCAGAGCAATGGCTTTGATGGCGGTCAGGAACTACGTCAGGTGGGTAAACCCGTGGTTCAAAAAACCATCAGGCTTGATAATGATAAAGGTCTGAACCTGAATAAAAAGAACCGTTTCATGCTCGATCTGGATCAAATGATCCGTACAGAACCGGGGGCTATCTACCGGGTGGTGATCGGTTTCAGGAAGGAATACTCCCTGTATAATTGCAGTATCGCCGGAGCAGGTACAAAAAGCAGCAATGGCGATGATGACGTATATAATGAAGGGGAATATTATAATGATAACAGTAAGGTAAATGATGAAGACGATGACTTTTGGTCGCGATATGATAATTTTTACCCCGACGGTTATAGCTGGCAGGACAGAAACAATGCCTGTACCCCATCCTACTTTACCAAAGAGCGTTGGGCAACGCGTAATATTATAGCCTCGAACATTGGGCTTATTGCCAAACGGGGCACTAATAATAGTATGCTGGTGGCTGTAACCGATATTTTAAGCGCGCAGCCCATGGGTGGTGTGGATCTGGAACTGTTGGATTATCAGAAACAGGTGATCTACAAAACCACATCCGGCGGAGATGGTATTGTGAAGTTTGATCTTAAACGTAAACCTTATTTACTGGTTGCCAAAAAAGGCGCTCAGCGAGGCTATTTGAAACTGGATGATGGCAGTTCCCTACCCCTCACCCGCTTTAACGTAGGCGGCGAAGAAGTACAGAGCGGTCTTAAAGGCTTTATATATGGTGACCGCGGCGTTTGGCGTCCGGGTGATTCCATTTACACATCCTTTATACTGGAGGATAAATTAAAAACATTGCCACCAGATCATCCGGTTCAGTTTGAGTTATATGATCCGAATGGTAAGTTATACCGGCGCATCAGCAAAACAACGGCTTTAGATGGCTTTTATAGCTTCCATACCGCTACAGAAATCTCATCGCCTACCGGTAACTGGACTGCTAAGGTAAAAGTTGGCGGGGCCTTGTTTGAAAAGAAGATCAAGGTAGAAACCATTATGCCTAACCGCATGAAACTTAGCCTTTCGTTTGGTGGTGCGGCCGAATTAACCAAGGGCAATAATGCCAATGGCAAACTGAGCGCGCAATGGTTGTTTGGCGGGGCCGCGCAAAATCTAAAAGCTAAGGTCGACGCCTTTTTAACACCCCAAACCACAAGCTTCAAAAAATATGAGGATTATGTTTTTGACGACCCAACGCTGGCCTTCAATACACAAACCCAAACCGTATTTGATGGTAAGCTCAGTGCAGATGGTGTAGCGGATGTAGATGCCAATATCAATGTAGAAAAACAGGCCCCGGGACAACTAAGGGCTAATTTCCTGGTTAAAGTATTTGAACCGGGTGGTAATTTCAGTATTCAGCAAACCACGCTGCCTTATAACGTATATCCGGGCTATGTGGGTATTAAAACACCACAAGGCAGCGAACTTTCGGGCATGTTGGTTACGGATAAGGATCACCAGGTTGATATAGCCGACGTAGATGTACATGGTATCGCGTTGACTGGTGCCCGCACCGTTCAGCTTGAATTGTACAAAGTACAATGGCGCTGGTGGTGGGATCAAACCGGTAACGAAACAAGCAATTTTACGCAGGATAAATACAATAAACTTATTAAAGCTGCAACCGTACAGGTTACTAATGGACATGGCAAATGGACATTACGTGTACCTAAAGCCGATTGGGGCCGCTATCTGATCAAGGTGAAAGACGAGCAAACAGGGCACTCTACCGGAAAATTCATTTATGTGGATTGGCCAAACTGGTCGGAAAGATTACAACAAACCAACCCTACCGAAGCGGCGATGCTGTCATTCACATCCGACAAAACCAGCTATAAAGTGGGCGAACAGGCAACATTAACCATACCGACTGCTGCCGATGGTCGCGCGCTGATCAGCTTTGAAAATGGCAGCAAAGTTTTAAGAACCACCTGGATAGATACCAGGAAAGGGCAAACCCAATATCGCTTTACGGTTGATGAAACCATGGCTCCTAACGTATTTGTGAACGTTACCTTATTGCAGAGGCATTCACAAACGGTTAACGATCTGCCCATACGTATGTATGGCGCTATCCCCTTACAGGTAGATAATCCGGAGACCATCCTGAAACCGGTGATCAGCATGCCTGATAAGATACGCCCCGAAACACAGTCGGCCATTACCGTATCCGAAGCATCAGGCAAGGAAATGACCTATACCATTGCCATAGTTGACGAAGGCTTGCTGGATATCACCAATTTTAAAACGCCTAACCCGCATGAGGCTTTTTACGCCAGAGAAGCATTGGGTGTAAAAACCTGGGATCTGTTTGATTATGTGATAGGCGCTTTTGGTGGCGGTTTGGAACGTATTTTAAGTATTGGTGGTGATGGTAACCTGGGTACCAACAAAAACGTGTCTGTAAACCGTTTTAAACCCGTTGTGAAATTCCTTGGGCCATTTCACCTTGACAAGGGCGAAAAGCAAACCACGCCCTTTAAACTGCCTCAATACGTAGGCTCTGTTAAGGCTATGGTAATTGCCGGGCACGATGGCAGCTATGGTTTTGCCGATAAAGCCGTCGCCGTTAAAAAGCCACTCATGATATTAGCTACGTTACCACGTGTACTTGGCCCGACAGAAAAAGTGCAATTACCGGTTACCGTATTCGCTATGGAGCCTAATATTAAAACGGTTACCGTATCTGTACAGTCAAACGCGTTCAGTAACCTGGCGGGTAATAATTCCAAAACGATAACCTTCGCTAAAACAGGCGATCAGCTGGTTACGTTTGATCTGGATGTGAAGGATTTTGTAGGTGTAGGTAACGTGAAGATCATAGCCAAAAGTGGTTCAGAAACTGCTGCTTATGATGTAGAGCTAAATGTACGCAATCCTAATCCGCCGGTAACCCGTGTATTGGAAAAGGAGCTTAAACCAGGCGAGATCTGGAATACAGCATATCAGGCTGTAGGTATTAGCGGCACCAATAAAAACACGCTCGAAATTGCTTCTATACCACCTTTGAACCTAAGCAAACGGCTCGATTACCTGATAGCCTATCCACATGGTTGTGTAGAGCAAACCACGTCTTCGGCATTCCCGCAATTGTATCTGGGGCAACTGCTCGACCTTTCACCTGTTCAGAGGGCTGAGGCAGAGCGAAATATTAAAGCAACCATCAACAGGCTCAATGGCTTCCAGGTACAGGGTGGCGGCTTGAGCTACTGGCCTGGTTATGGTGATGCGGATGAATGGGGAACCAATTATGCCGGACATTTTATGCTGGCAGCCCAGGCCAAAGGTTACAGCTTGCCTATTGGCTTTATTGAGCAATGGAAAAAATATCAAAAACAAAAAGCGCAAACCTGGGCACCTGATCCGCATAAATTTTATGGTGATGATCTGAACCAGGCCTATCGCCTGTATCTGCTGGCTTTAGCCAGTGCACCAGAATTGGGGGCTATGAACCGGCTTAAGGAGTTTAAATACTTAAGCATCGAAGCTAAATGGCGCCTGGCAGCAGCTTATAAACTTGCCGGGCAACCCGAAGCCGGTTTAAGAATGGTAACCAACTTGCCAACTACCATAAAACCATATTACACCATGTACGGCACTTATGGATCTGATCTGCGCGATGAAGCCATGATCCTGGAAACCCTTACCCTGCTCGGGCAGCAGCAAAAGGCAGCCGGATTGTTACGTACCGTAGCCGCAAGGTTATCACAGGACGATTGGTATAGTACCCAAACCACGGCCTATTCCCTTATTGCCATAGCGCAATATTGCGGGCAAAATAAGGCCTCGGGCAAGCTTACTTTTAGCTATGATGGCGGAGTTTCAAAGGGGAGTATCAATTCGGCCTCTTATATGTGGCAGGCTGGTTTGGCTGCAAACGGCGGGAAAGTGATGGTTAAGAACAACGGCACCAACAAGCTATATATAAGACTGATACAAAAAGGTCAGCCATCATCCGGCCTTGATGTGAAAACCTTTATTGATCCGCAGGTGATGGAAATGAGGGTTGGTTACTTTACGATGGGCGGCAAACCCCTTGATCCAACAACATTAAAACAAGGTACCGATTTTGTAGCCCAGGTAAATATCAAAAATCCGGGAAGGCGTGGCCGCTACGATAATCTGGCGCTAACACAGATCTTCCCATCGGGTTGGGAAATACTGAACAGCCGGATGCTGAACAATGATGAGGTATTCAAATCGTCACCATCCGACTACAGGGATGTACGGGACGACCGGGTGAATACTTATTTTAGTTTGGTTGAAGGAAAAGAGGTTACTTACTATGTGATGCTGAATGCCGCTTATGCCGGTCATTACTACTTACCTGCGGTGTATTGCGAGGCTATGTACAATAACTCCATCAATAGCCTGATTAAAGGACAATGGGTTGATGTAGTAAAGTAAGGAAGATCATAATATCGAATGCTGAATAATGAATTTCCAATATCGAAATCATTATTCAACATTCGGCGCCTGGCATTTAATGATATGGAATACATTGCTCCAGAGATGGTTAACACAGTTAACACATTACAAGATGATTAAATTGTTAACTAATTGATATTAAGGCGCATAAGTCAATATTAACCATAAAAAGTGTAAACCATGTAAACCCACTTTTTATAACAAAATGGGCCGCTTGTTTAGGGATTATGCTTAACCCATAAAGTATTTGCTCAAAAAAAGACCCGCTAAAATAGCGGGTCTTTTAAAATAAGTGTTGTTTTTCCTTATAACGAGAATAACTTATAAGCCAACGCAAGACTAAAAACATTTACACGCGTGTGTGAATTTCCATCACCGTAGGCAATCTTGTTTAAACCGCCTTCATAACGTAAATCAACAGAGAAACTGCTGATATCAACACCAGCGCCTATCTGAAAGCCATAGTTGGCATCCTTATATCTTAAACTTGTGGCATCACTGGTGGCACCGGTAAGGCTCTGATCTTTGTTAACTGCAAATGATAGCACTGGGCCGCCATAAAAGCGACCACCTAAGCCAAAAGCACCTATTTTGCCACCAAATAATAATGGCACATCAATACTGGTGAATTTAGCGGTGTTTTCATTATTTAAATCATCCTTTATTCTGATGTTTTTGCCTGTAACATAAAGTTCTGGCTGAAAATTAAAGCCCAAACCACCAACCCTGGCCCAAACACCGGCAAGATAACCTGCGCGATTGCTGTTATTAAATATGCCGCTTGATGGGAACGCAGTATAATTTAAACCGCCTTTTACTCCAAATGAAAAGTTGGGTATTATTTGGGCAGAAACAATACCGATAGTGAATAAGCAGATACTTAAAGTTAAAATAATTGTTTTTTTCATGTTTTAGAGTTGTTTTTAAATGATTGATGTAAATACGTTAAAGCTATTTTAAACGGACGGTTATATAATTAGCAATATCCGGCTCATAATGTTTTATAATTTCATACAAAACGTTATGAGCCGGATATCAGGATTTAAAATCTAAGAATAAAAGTATAAATTTTTTGCAGAATCAGTGTAATTCTATTTTACCAGGATAGTCGCCCCATATAGTAATCAAGCACCTTATTATAAATATAACAATCGTAGCGGGCGTTAATGAGATTGATATTAGCCTTGTCAAAGTTATTTTTGGCTACTACAAAATCAACTGAAGTAAGTACTCCGGCATTGAAACGGATCTCGGCCGTTCTGAATGATTCCTTATATGCTTTAACCTGCTCTACCAATACATTGTACCTATTATAAGCCAAGGTCATGTTCACATAAGCTTGTTCAACACTCTGGCGTAAAACATTCTTGGTATTTTCTTCTACATATTTTGATTCCTGCAGATCAATTTTAGCAAGCTTTACCTTATTACGGTTTTGGAAATAGTTTAAAATCGGAATCTTTAAGCTGACACCAAATTGCGTACTATAGTTATTTTTAAACTGGTCATAATAACCGATGTTTTTGAAGGTATTATCATACTGCGTTGTATAAACTGTGCTTTTGCCTGTAGGCGTATTGACAAACTGCTTGGTGGGTACAATTGATGAATCGCTAACCGTAGAATTTTGTGCAGCACTTGAATAATTTGTGGTTACTCCTCCAAATAGGGAGATGCTGGGTGATAAGGCCCCTTTGGCAACCTTTACACCTTTTTCGGCGCTTTGCCGCCTTAGTTCAGCCGCTTTTATATAGGCCAGTTGTTTTAACGCGGTATCAAATACCTGATCGGCATTTTCACCGGTTTGTTTAGCAACATCCTGCACACTTATGGGTTCCAGTTTAAGGTTTCTGTTGTAAGGAATATTTAGGATCTGCACCAGGCTTAATTTTGATGCTTCCAGGTTATTTTTAGTATTCACCAAATTAAGTTCATTATCACCATACGTACCTTTTAGGTCATAAAGGTCTGAGGGTAGTTTATTAGCACCATCCTTTTCTAATATCTCCAGCCTTTCAACTTGCTTTTTGGATACATCAAGCTGATTATAAGCTTGAGCCAATAGTTCCGTATTATCCAAAACTAAAAGATAAGCGGTTATCACGTTAATAGTTACCTGATCTTTTGCCTGTTGAAAATCCATCTTACCGGCCTGATAAGCCAATGATGTTTGTTTAATAGCATTTAAGTTCTGCAGACCGCTAAACAAGGTTAAGTTGGCATTTAAGCTATAATTGCCAGATGTATATGATTGCGTTACATAACTGTTTGTAAAAGGGTTGATACTACGCCCGCTGTTGAGGCTATGATCCACCTGCCCGTTTAATGATGGCAACAGGTTGTCTTTGGCCTGAGTATAACCTACCTGTAAGCGCTGCATTTGAAGCGCATTTTGTTGTACTGTCAGGTTATTTTTTATAGCAATATCAATACATTGCCTTATAGTGGTCAGCGTATCTGTTTGAGCTTGTGCATTGGTGGCCGATATTACCATCAAACCAAAAAATATAAATTTAAAGTATCGCATTATTAATATGATCAGAGTTGTTTTGAAGATTCGATTTTACCATCTAAAAGATTAATGATACGCGAACCGTATTCGGCATTTTTTTCGGAGTGCGTTACCTGAATAATAGTAACCCCATCTTCTTTGTTCAGTTTACGGAACAGTTCCATAATCTCCTCCCCTTGTTTGGAATTTAGGTTACCGGTAGGCTCATCGGCCAGTAACAACTTGGGTTTGGCTATTAGCGCACGGGCTATTCCTACTAATTGCTGTTGTCCGCCGGATAATTGCGCAGGAAAAAGATCTTTTTTACCTACAATATTAAAACGGTCTAATATATCGGCCACCATGGCTTTACGCTCAGAACCTTTAAAATCCTGATAAATTAGTGGTGTTTCGATATTTTCATAAACGGTGAGCTCGTCAATTAAATGGTATGCCTGAAACACAAAGCCAACATATTGCTTATATAATGCGGAACGCTGTTTTTCTTTAAGCTGATGTACTGCCTGACCGGCAAAGTAATGATATCCTTCGGATGGCTCATCAAGCATACCGATGATGTTAAGTAATGATGATTTACCCGAGCCCGATGGGCCCATAATAGATACGAATTCGCCTTCATCTATTTCAAGGCTAAGATCATTAAGAACAAAATTTTTAAGTCCGCTTACCTGGTAATATTTCGAAATATGTTGGAGTGATAACATTTTAAATGATTGTTTTGGTTGGTATGTATAAGTTTTTGTTTAAAAATATCAATTCATTTGATTCAATCAAGTATCAATAATATACCAAACTTTTAACATATTAAAAATCAATACATTATAGCAATCTATCACATAAATACTGTTCGCTTATGTAACACGGAGCGTACGGTTATGATACAATAGAAAAGCCGAAAGCTTAAGGCAGAAAGCTAAAAGTCTCCCTGTCTTAAGCTTTCGGCTTTACGTTTATTCGCTTCTTAAACTTTTAACTGGATTAGCTACCGCCGCCTTAATAGCCTGGAAACTTATGGTTAAAAGTGTGATCAGTACTGCGCTTATTGCCGAAACAAGAAAAACTCCGGGCCCGATACTTACGCGGTAGTCATATTTTTGCAACCAATTTTGTAAAAAATATAAAGCCAGTGGTGATGCGATCACGCAGCTAATGATAACCAGCAATACAAAATCTTTGGAGAGCAGGAACCACAATTGACTCACAGTAGCGCCTAAGACTTTACGTACGCCAATCTCTTTGGTACGCTGTTCTGCTATATACGCAGCCAAGCCAAACAAGCCAAGGCACGATATAAAAATAGCCAAACCGGCAAATATCCCTGATAATTTTCCTATCAACACCTCTTGACTGAATTTTCGGTTATAATCATCGTCGACAAACCGGTAAGTAAAAGGATAAGCCGGATTGTATTTTGCAAAGATCTGACCGATTTTTTCAATTGCATCGTGAGGGTTTACACCTTTGGCCAGGCGGTAAATCAAATTTGATGAAGGATTGCTGTGATAAACAAACATGGTCGGATCTGCTTTGGCAAATGGCGAGATCATCAATGCATCCTTTACAACTCCAATTATCCTTATTCGGCTACCGCTATGAGTGATTATTTGATTAATCGGATCTTTTAATCTCAAACGCTTAATTGCTGCCTCATTAAAGATCACATTTAAGGTATCAGATGCCACATAATTATAATCCCGGCCTCCTGACATGCGCATACCCAATGTTTTAAAATAGTCGGCAGTTATATCAATAACTCCCATTTCAACGGTTTCGCCTGCCTGTTTTCCTGGCCATTGATCCAGGTCGTTGTGCATCCCAACATCGGTAGCAGGGCTCGAAGCAGTGGCCATACTTTCAACCACCCCGGTTTGCAGCAGATCATTTTTAAGAGCAAGATAGTTTTTACCTAAATCGTCATTGGAGTTGGTGGTTAACAAGCGATTGATATTATAACCCGTCGGTCTATTTTTGGCATACTGTATCTGCCGGTAAATAACTACCGTGCTTATGATAAGCGCAATAGAACAGCTAAACTGCATTACCACTAAAATTTTTCTTGATAATGATGCTGAACGACCTACTTGTATAGTTCCCTTTAATACCTTAACCGGATTGAATGAGGACAAATAAAAGGCTGGCCTGCTGCCTGCAATAAGTGCCGTGAAGAACACGCAAGCCATCATAACCAACCAAAAAGTAATGCTACTAAATGGAATACGGATCACCGTACCGGTAAGTGCATTAAATGGCGCCAATGCTATTTGTACAAAAAGTATAGCGCATAAAAAAGATATGAAAGTAGTTAGTGTCGATTCTGTTAAAAATTGGAATATAAGGTGTTTGCGCTGCGAACCTATTGCCTTACGAATGCCCACTTCTCGTGCCCTCTTCTCGGAGCGTGCTGTGGTTAAATTGATAAAGTTAACACATGCTATCAATAGAACCAGGATTCCAATAATGCTAAAAATGCGGATATACTCAATAAAACCACCACTGGCTATTCCATTTTTATACTCTGAGTATAAGTGCCAGTCTTGCATCAGTTGCATGATAACATCAGAGTTTTTGGCATTGACATTATTCTCTCCTTTCTCTATGTTTTTAATTTTAGGAGCAACTTGCGTGTATGCAATACCTGGTTTAAGTTTAACATAGATGGAAAATGCATTGAAACCAAAACTATCATGGGCGCCCTTTATCCATGGCTGAGTTTGCTCTGCAAAACTAAAAGGTATAATATACTTTATAAATTGCATTACCGAATTGGAAGGCACGTCTTTTATAACCCCTGTTACCTTTAAATTATATGCGTTATCAATTTTAACCACTCGATTGATCACATTATCGGTACCAAATAAAGCTATAGCAGTAGCTTGGGTGAGTACTATAGAATAAGGATCCCTTAAAGATTCACCAGCACTACCATGTAACATAGGGTATCGAAACATCTTCAAAAAGTCACTTCCAGTTTCTATCCCTTCCATATAGAACTTTTTATTACCAACCATTAAACCATGCGAGCTGCCGCCGTCGGATTCAGCCACATATTCAATTTCGGGAATATTACTCCGGAGAGTATACGCTAATTTGAGCGATGTTGTGCTAAATGTAAGCGTTTCACCATTACTATTAAAGTTGCGCCTAACCTGGTATAATCTATCCGAATCGGGTAAAAACTTGTCATATGAATACTCATTTTTTACCCATAAGGCTATGAGTAATGCAACCGCCATCCCAGCAGCCAGCCCAAGTATATTTATAGCACTGTAAGCTTTATTGCCCACCAAGTTGCGCCAGGCTATTTTTAAATAATTTTTGATCATATTTTTGAAAATTCGAAACCCTATGTGCTAAATCCTAAACTAATAAGAACCTTTTATTCTCTATTATTCACTCCGCAAACTCTTTACCGGGTTAGCAGTAGCCGCCATAATTGAGCGATAACCTACGGTGATAGAGGCAATAATGAATGTAGACAGAATAGACGCCAGGAAAATACCAGGGCCAATGGTTATACGATATTTAAAGTCCTGCAGATAATTGTGCATGACCCACCAGGCCAGCGGTGCGGCAATTACAAAAGCTATAAGTAATAAGTAAGTAAACTCCTTACCAAACAACCATAAAATATGTTGTGTATTTGCCCCTAATACTTTGCGCACCCCTATTTCTTTTGTTTTACGTACTGCCATAAACGATACCAGGCCATATAAACCCAGACAACCTATAAGGATAGCTATACCTGCAAATGCCTCAACTAATTTTAATTGTATATTATCCATTTCATAAAACTTTCCGACGCTATCGTCAAGAAACTGGTACGAATAAAGCTCTTCCGGAAAGGTTTCATTCCATATTTTTTCAAACGCTGCCAACGAGGTTTTGGCGTTGCGCATATTTATCTTAACCGCCAATGTAGAGTATGACCGGTAATCGGGCATGATACAAACAGCTGATATTTCGGTATGAAACGAGTAATTGTAAAAATCTTTTACTACACCTACAATAGGTGCTGTGGTTGATCGGCCATTTACGGACAGCATTTTACCGATCACATCCTGAGGTTTAAGATTAAGCTTTTTTACAAAGGTTTCATTTACCAGAAACTCACGTGTAGTGTCGGCAGGAAAAAAATTACGCCCGGCAACCAACTTCATCCCAAATGTTGAAAGAAAGTTTTCGTCCCCTGGTTTAGTGTTGATACCCCAATGTTCATCTTCGGCCCGGTGATTGAAACGAACGTCTGTACTGTTATTGGATTGAGACGCGGGAGGTCTGTAACAGTAAGATGATTTTTCAACGCCCTGCACCTCATTAATACGGTTATGCAGCGTACTCAGTTTAGCTTTATCATTTTGTGGTATGGGTAATAACACAACGGCATCTTTGTTAAAGCCAAGGTCGGCGGTTTGGGAATAATGTAATTGCGATACAATAATTATGGCCCCTATAATTAAAACTTGTGAAATGGAAAACTGGGTAACAACAAGTATACGACGTAGTGAAAAACCGCCAACATGTTCTTGTGAAAGTTTACTTTTAAGCGCCAGTATGGGTTGAAAACGAGCCAGTACCAGACCCGGATATGATCCGGATAAAAATACAACCAATATACTTATCAGTACAATAAACACAGCAAGCTGAGAAAGCTCAAATGCCATTTGGGAGTGAAATAAATTATTGATCACGGGCAGCGCGATAAATGATAAAGCAACAGCCACGATAACAGCCACCAGGGTAATTAAAGTGGTTTCTGCTATAAACTGCCAGAATAATTGGCGTGGCAGGCTACCTAAAACCTTTCGTACTCCTATCTCTTTGGCCCGGTTCAGTGCCTGGGCTGTAGCCAGATTAACAAAGTTTACGCAAGCGGTAATGATCAGGAACAGGCCAATGAAGAATAAAGCCCACAGGTATTTTTTATCGGCATATCCATCAAGGTCGGAATTGAAGTGAATATCTGAAAGTGGTTGTAACTTAAACTTCCATACTTTCAAATCTCGGCCTGTATAATGTTTTTTAACAATAAGTGCCATGGCTTCATTGGCACTGGCCAGCGTGGTAGATGGTTTTAATAATGTAAATACTTCGCTCCCACTAAAAACGCCACCCCAATTGTCTTCACGCTCTTTATTAGTATATTCATTCATGTTACCATATGAAACATACACCTGTTGTTTACGATCGGTGTTAGCTGGCAGATCTTTTAACACGCCTGTAATAGTAAAATTTACTTTGTTATCCAGGCGAATGACTTTTCCTATCGGGTCAGCATCACCAAAATATTTTCGTGCAGTTTTTTCGGTTAATATAGCTTCGCCGGGCTTTACCAGTATCGTTTTTTTATCACCTTTTAATAGCGGAAAATTCAGGATATCAAAATACCCGGCTTCAGTAAAAGCAACCCCATCCTCTTCATTAAACTTTTTAACCTGATTACCCTGGGTAATGGTGATCAGGTTATCGTGAAAGCTGATGGCACGAGCCGTTTGTTCTGCCAGCGCAAAATCGTTGCGAAAGGTTTTTCCTAAAGGTTGAGGTACCCCCTGCGATCTGCCAACACTCTCGTCATGCCATTCTGTATATAGGCGGTAAACCCTATCCGGAGTTTTATGGAAATTATCAAAGCTGAGATGATACGTGATGAGTGTGAAGATCAAAATACCACAGGTAATCCCCAGGGCCAACCCAACAACACTGATGAACGCGTAAGCCTTGTTGCGTTTTAAATTGCGCCAGGCTATTTTAATATAATTTTTGATCATAATGGTTAAATTCTAAACTCTAATTTTTAAATCGATATCCTTTTACGCACAACTACTCGCTGCGCAAGCTTTTTACAGGATTAGTTAATGCTGCTTTTATAGCTTGAAAACTAATAGTTATTAATGTGATGGCAATAGCCGCGGTTGCCGACAATATGAATACGCCTGGGCCAATAGTGATACGGTAGTCATACTTTTGCAGCCAGTTTTGTAAAAAGTAAAATGCTACCGGCGATGCGATAACGCAGCTTATGCCTACCAATAAAATAAAGTCTTTTGATAGCAGTAGCCACACCTGGGCTACCGATGCACCCAATACTTTGCGAATACCAATTTCCTTTGTTCGCTGTTCGGCAACGTAGGCGGCTAATCCAAACAAACCAAGGCATGATATTAAAATAGCCAAACCTGCAAATATTCCGGACAGTTTACCTACCAGTATTTCCAGATTAAATTTATGATTATACTCTTCGTCAACAAACTGGTATATATACGGATAAGCAGGATTATAGGAATCAAATATTTTAGTAAGCTTTTTGATTGCTTGCTGAGTATTAGCATTTGGCGCCAAACGGTACATAATGTTATTGGCTACATGGCCATGACTAAAAATAGCCGGTTGAACCGGCGTAAATGGCGACTCCATCAGGGCATCTTTTACCACTCCAATAACACGTACCGGTACAGTGCTACCATTCCAGGTTACTAACTGGTTTATGGGGTTTTTCAGGCCTATTCTTTTTACAGCGGCTTCATTAAGTATAACACTGGTAGAGTCGGCCGTCCAGCTGTGAGTAAAATCCCTGCCTTCTCTAAGGGTCATCCCCAGGGTTTTAAAATAATCATCAGATACAAAAACAGCCGCGATGTTCACAGCCTCATCACTCACGCTTTTACCCGGCCATTTATCAAGCGACATGTGGCTGTATATATTGGTAACCGGACTCGAGGCTGCGGCAACGCTTTCAACATACCCGCTGGCCAGCAGATCGTTTTTTAAAGCATCATATTTCGTATTCAGATCACCGCTCATGTCAGTCATCATTAACCTGGCTGCATTGTAGCCTGTTGGCCTGTCCTTGGCATGTTGTATTTGCTGGTATACGATGATGGTGCTAATGATTAAAGCAATAGAGCAGCTGAACTGTGTTACAACCAATATTTTACGAGGTAAGGATGCCGATTTGCCCTCTTTGATCGCGCCTTTTAAAACTTTTACGGGGTTAAAGGATGACAGATAAAATGCGGGCCTGCTTCCGGCCAGTAAACCCGTCAATAGTACATAAAATAACATGATACCCCAAAATACAGGGTTGGTGTATGGGATACTGATAGCACTGTCAACCAGTGAATTAAAATATGGTAAAGCCAGCTGTACAAATAATATCGAAAACAAAAAGGCGATAAATGTAATCAAGACAGATTCGGCTAAAAACTGGATGATCAGATCGCGGCGCTGGGAGCCGATCGCTTTTCGTACCCCAACCTCTCTTGCTCTTCGTTCAGAACGCGCGGTTGAAAGGTTCATGAAGTTGATACAGGCAATAAGCAACACCAGTATACCTATGATGTTGAACATCCGAACATAATCAATAAAGCCACCTACGGCTTTACCGTTCTTAAAATCGGAGTATAGATGCCAGTCTTTTAAAGGGTGTAAGATCACTTCAGGCTTTGCAGGCCTCATTTGGGGGCTATGCTCGTACACAAGGTTCTTGATTTTAGGTGCAATTTGTTCAATTGTTACGCCAGGTTCTAACTCCACAAAGGCATTGAATGAATTATTTGTCCATGTGGTACGGGCGGTGCTCATCCAGCTTTCGGTTTTTTCCTTAAAACTAAAGGGAGTTAAAAAGCTGAACTGCTTGGTAGCGTTTTTAGGAATATCCTTTATTACACCTGTTACTTTTAGGTTCTGCTGATTATCAATCCGGATGAATTTATTTATAGGGTCCACATTACCAAATAAGGCTTTGGCGGTCGACTCGTTTAAAATAATGGAATAAGGATCGGTTAAAGCGTCTTTGGCACTACCTTTAACAAAGGGGTATTGAAATATCTTTAAGAAATCGGGGGCTGCGGCACCACCATTCAGGTAAAGTTTTTTGTCACCAACCAATAGCGAATGCCACTGCCATCCAACCCAATCTGTTTCGGCAGCATACTTTATTCCAGGTATCTCTTTTCGCATGACATCAACCAGAGGAATAGCCATGGCGGTTTGCGTATGCTCGCCATCGTGCTGAGTGGTGAAATTTAGCTCAACCTGATATAATTGCTTGTAATTGGGCAAAAATTTATCAAAAGAGTATTCATTAACTACCCACAATCCAATAATCAGGGCAACTGCCATACCGGCCGCTAACCCTAATATGTTAATGGCACTATAAACTTTATTGTTGACGATGTTACGCCATGCAATTTTCAAATAGTTCTTGATCATGATTTTTTTAAACTCTAAATACTAAATCGAACATTCGGAATCCGCTTATTCATTCCTCAAACTATTCACCGGATTTGACAAAGCAGCCTTAATAGCCTGGAAACTAACCGTCGCCAATGCTATCAACATAGCTAGTATGCCTGCAGCGGCAAACACCATCCAGTTCACCGTTATTCTATACTGGTAATTTTGTAGCCATTTAGATAAAGCCCACCAGGCTATCGGAAAAGCGATAAGACAAGAAATGCCTACCAGCTTTAAGAAATCCTTTGACAGCAAACCTGTTAAACCGGCAACAGAAGCTCCAAGCACCTTCCTTATACCGATTTCTTTGATCCTTCGTTCCGCTGTGTACGCTGCCAATCCAAACAAACCCAGGCAAGATATGAGGATAGCCAGCGATGCAAACACGCCCGCCAGTTTTCCGGTTAATGCTTCGGTTTTAAACAGTCGGTCAAAGTCGTCATCCATGAATTTATACTCAAAAGGATAAGCTGGGTTATTAACCTTCATGACCGCTCCGATTTTAGCCAGCGCTTCTGACAAATTTACATTGCTTTTAATGCGGATACTTAATACATTGGTTCCGATTATCTTATTATATAGTACAAGCGGGGTACTCACAGCGTACATGTCATTGTATAGAAAATCTTTTACTATACCGGCTATTTCAAATTCCTTTTTGCCCACGTCTCTGATAATCCCACCTACACGGCCTTGTTTGCCCATTTGCTTCGCCATTGCCTCATTAATAATTACGCTATTACTATCCAAAGTCGAATTGGTATAAAAATCTCTGCCGGAAGCCAGTTTCATACCCATGGTTCGAACAAATTGCGGACTTACATTTTCAAATGATATCAATGGATTTTGTGTAGGAGCCTTCCCTGTCCACGAATAATTATCAGTATTCTTCCATACTTGTATTACAGGGAAATCGCTTAATGAAGCATTTTCAACTACTCGACTTTGTTTAAGTTGCTGATAAACATTTTCAAAATGATCTGTTAGTTTACCCTGTGTAGTCACATAAATCAAATTACTTTTATTGTAACCCAGATCCCTGTTTTTTACGTGCTGTATTTGCTGGTAAATAATAATGGTACTAACTATGAGTATAATGGAAATAGAAAATTGAATAACCACCAGGCCTTCTCTGATAAAACCCGCACCAGCAGGTAATTTCATACTTTTTAGTACCGTTATAGGATTAAATGATGAAAGGTAAAAAGCCGGATAACTACCCGCCAGTAAGCCTGTAACGGCGCCGATCAACAATAAATAAATAAGATGAACTGGCTCAAAAACATCAATAAATAGCTCTTTTTGAACCAGATTATTAAATGCCGGCAATGTAATATATATAAACCCAACGGCTATAAATACCGCTATAAAAGACATCACAATAGCTTCGCCGATGAACTGGGCTATCAACTTTCCTTTACCTGCTCCCATTACTTTACGTACGCCTACCTCTTTTGCCCGTTTCTCTGACCTGGCGGTTGAAAGGTTCATAAAGTTAATGCATGCTATGATTAAAATAATAAAACCGATGATAGAGAATAAACGGACATATTCAATACGTCCACCGTCCATTTTCCCGTTAGTAAAATTATTGTGCAGATTCCAGTCGTTCATGCCAAAGAGAAAGCATTCCGTTTTGGTACCGCTATTTTTACTGGTTAGGTAATGTTGTAACTTTTTATTAACTCCCGTAACGTTTGCGGATGGTATCAATTCAACATAAGTATGGGCCCAGTTGGCACCCCACTCCTGCATCCATGGAAATTTATGGTCGATGTTGGCTATTGGGGCAAGCCACTGAAATTGGAATGTTGAGTTTTTAGGCAGATCATTAAAAACGCCGGTTACTGTATACTCCTGTTCATTATTTATCTTCAATGTTTTACCCACAGCATCGGCAGTACCAAAGAATTTTTTAGCCATTGTGGCATTAATAACAACCGAGTGCAACTCCTTAAATACATTGGAAATATCCCCGTTTATAAATGACAATTTCAACATGGAGAATATCTCAGGGTCTGCATAACTACCATCTTCGGTAATAGCTTTTTCATCCAATGAAAACAAAAGCTGGTCAGATCCGGCCGTCCGGGCAATGGCCTTTATTTCAGGAATTTCCATCTTCAGCGCCTTGGCCATTGGGCCGGGTGTTGCAATAAAAGTAGACATTTTACCATCATAAGTTTGATTCTCATAAATGGTATATAGATTATTTCGCTTTTCGAAATTATGGTTAAATGTTAATTCATCCTGAACCCATAAAAATATGAGCGAGGCACAAGCTATACCCGTAGCTAAACCTGCAATATTTAAAAAACTATAAGCCCGGTTTTTAAGCAGGCTACGCAGGGTGGTTTTAAAATAGTTACCTATCATTGCAATAGTTTTAAGTTTTATGATTATTCGTTTCTTAAACTTTTAACGGGATTTACCAGAGCGGCTTTTAAAGCTTTGTATCCTACGGTGATCCAGGCAATCAGAACCGAGGATATAATAGCAAGTGCGAACACCCAAACACTTAATGATATCCGGTAAGCGAAGTTTTGCAGCCAACCCGTCATTAGGTACCAGGCCGTTGGCATAGCTATAACAAATGAAATGGTTATCAGTACCATGAATTCCTTAGAGAATAGATAAATGATACTGCTTATCGATGCGCCCAATACCTTACGGATACCAACTTCTTTGGTACGTTGCACAGCCATAAACGATACCAGACCATATAAACCCAGGCAAGATATAAAAATGGCTATACCGGCAAATACCTTATAAACCAGGGCCATTTGGTTTTCCTGTTTATAAAAATCGGCTATGTTTTGATCCAGGAAATATCCGTTATAGGCATATTCAGGATAAGTGGTTTCCCACATTTTTTGAAGCTGCGCAACCGTTTTGCTCAAGTCATTGGTTTTGATCTTAATAGCCACCTGCGATTCATAAGTTTTCTGGGCAGATATAACAATGGGTTTTACAGTTTCACGAAGAGAATTAGTTTTAAAATCTTTAACTACACCGCTAATGGGTAAAGTAGGTCCTGTGCCCAAGCGAACAGTTTTACCTATGGCATCCTGAGCATTCTGAACACCAAGTTTGTGGATAAAGGTTTCATTAACAACAAGCTGCCTGGCGGTATCGCCTACATCATATACCCTGCCAGCTACAAAATGCAGTTCATAGGTTTTGAAATAATCGGCATCGCCAAATTTTAAAAAGGTACTAAAACCTGGATCTTTAATGGAATGATTAAAATAAAAGTTGGTGGCTGAGTTATTTTCAGATGATGGAGCATCAGAAGAAAAACTTACCGACTCTACCTGTGCATTTTGCAGTAAACGTTGTTTAAAGGAATCCATTTTACGCAGACTCAGGCTGTCTGTGTATCCGGGTATCACCAGTACCGCATTTTTATTAAATCCAAGGTCGGCTTTATTTACAAAATCCATTTGGCTTACCGCTACAATAGTACCGATAATGAGCAATTGGGATATAGCAAACTGAGCAACAACCAGGGCTCGGCGCAAAGGTATACCACCGATGGAGGCCGCTGTGATCTTGTTTTTTAAAGCTAACACTGGTTTAAAGCCAGATACAACCAAAGCCGGATATATACCGGACAGCAGGATCACAGAAAACATTACTATTACCGAAAATATGATGTTATCCATTGTAAACAGTCCCATATTTTCAGGCACACTGGCAATGTGTTTTAAATAAGGCATAGCCATTTTTGCTACGATGAGCGCTAATAAGACTGAGCCGATAACAATTAAGGTGGTTTCTCCTATAATTTGTAGGATCAATTGTTTACGGGTACTGCCCAATACCTTGCGGATACCAACTTCTTTTGATCTGCCTACTGATTGAGCGGTAGACAGATTTATAAAGTTAATAGAAGCCATAACGATAATCAGTATGGCAATAAATGATAACGTGCGTAAGGTGGCCATACTCATGATATGATCACCTATAGTATTGCCAAAGCGGGTATCAAAATGGAGCAGGGCTAACGGTTGCGCGAAAATAAGTTTGCGCTTGGTGCCCGTTTCATAATGTTTTTTGGTAAAAGATATGAGTTGGTTATCTATGTTATTAATAGAGGTATTGGGAATTAGCATGAATACCTGGTGATTACTGCTAATTGCACCCCACTCATTTTCGTAATAGTATTCTTTAGGGTGTTGTTTCCAGGTGATATATGATACCATTATTTTAAATGGGAAATCTGTATTTTCCGGCTGATCTTCAGTAATACCTGCTATTTTAAGATCAATCAGGTTATCCATTTTCAGGGTTTTACCTATGACGTTAGTCCAGTTGCCAAAATATTTCACAGCCGTGCTTTTACTGATAACCGCCATATTGGGTTCGGCTAAAACAGAAGGTGTCCCCGCGAGCCATTTAAAACTAAAAATATCAAAAAACTGAGGCTCGATAAATACAACCCCTATACTTTCTGTGAATTTTTTATCACCTGTATTTTTACCAGCACTTATATCAGGTACTGTGATCTGACTGCCATAACTGGAGTTTAATGCAGCTACCTTTGCTTGTGGAAAATCAACCCGCAGGGCATCTGTGGCCGGGGCGGGCAATCCCGGAGTATAACTAAAGCCATCCTCGTGAGTTTGTTTAAGTACTATATGGTAAATGTTTTTAAAATTAGGCTGGTTCGTGTCAAAACTCATCTCATAACGGATGATAACGAATATCAGCAAACAGGCAGAAATTCCTAAAGTTAAACCGGCTATATTAATGGCAGAATATCCTTTATGACGAATTATATTTCTCCAGGCTATTTTAAAATAGTTTTTCAGCATTTTTCGTAGTTTAATCAGCATTAAAGATTAAAACATATACCAAAATATCAAATAGCTGTATATCAATAAATTATATAATTGTTTAAGAATAAAGTGTTCGTAAGTGTAACAACACATGTACGGTTATGATACAGTGAGTATGAGCGAATTAATTAGCTGGGGGATTACTTTAGTAGGGACTTTACTTCTTTAGGATAACCGGTCAGGCATCAAAACAATACCCGGTAAATTAATATTACAAATTCAAAGGGTCCCATTGACTATTATAGTACTTTCTCTAAGACTAAATATTTACCCTTTGCGCCTACAGAAAAGAAACCTAACCTTTTACATAGGTTTAGCGCTTTTATATTATCCCCTTTTACCTCAGTGCAACATTTCCTAAACCCCTTAAGGGTTAGGTCTTTCAAAGAAAACTCAACTAATCTTCTGCCATATCCCATTCTCCATACCGAAGGAGAAACGATGAGCATAGATATAAACCCAATCTTATTTACATGATCATTAGCATAATACGCTAAAAAGCCTTGTAGAACATCTTGCTCAACCACAATAATGATGCAAGCCTTTTCAATAAGTTTATTAAGATAAGTGTTTAAGTCATTATGTTCAAAAATGCCGCTGCCATCATTGATTAATTGACTCATTAAATCAAGAACTTTTTGTTTCATAAGGATGTAGTTTATTCGCTGAAATTCAGTTGAATAATACAATCTATATGAATATTTCTTCAGAAACGAAAAGAAAGTAAACTATGTAAACTTAGTTTACAGTTGTTGTTTTAATTTTACATGATTTTCACACGTCACTCATCCCGTAAACTATTTATGGGATTTGCCATCGCCGCTTTTATTGATTGAAAACTTACTGTAATAAATGCTATGAATATGGTAAGTACGGCAGTAACCGCGAATACCCACCATTGTATGTCAATACGATAGGCAAAACTCTGCAGGTACTTACTCATCATGAGCCAGGCTATAGGCGAGGCTATGATCACTGCAATAAACACCAATTTTAAAAAATCTAAAGAAAGTAAAGTTGTGATGTGTGCTACTGACGCACCAAGAACCTTACGGATACCGATTTCCTTAGTACGTTGCAAGGTTAAAAGAGAAATGAGCCCCAGTAATCCTAAACAGCTTATAAAAATGGCGATGATCGCACTTGATTTGATCAGTTTATTAAGCAGATCTTCCTTTTTGTAAAAATCAGCTATCTGCTCATCCAGGAAATGGTATTCAAAAACATGATCAGGATAAAATGCTTGCCATTCTTTTTTTATATGGGCTAATATTGCCGAAGGATCATTTGAACTGATTTTAATCCCTATGTTTTGGTAAGAATTTCTAAACGTAGTAATATATTCAGGTTCAACTGCGGTATACAATGATCTGGAATTGAAATCTTTAACCACCCCTACAATGGTGCCGGAGTTATCAGAAAGATCGCCGGCAGCAAGCTTATGCCCGATAACTTGTTGAGGATCTTTTATACCCAGTTTTTGAACAAGATTTTCATTTACCAGGTATTCCTTGGCGGTATCTCCTTCTGCCAGGTTGCGTCCGGCAATTAACCGTAATCCAAATGTTTTTACATAACCTGCATCACCCATAATTGTTCTGCCTACAAACTTTTCCCAAGGGCGACTATCATATCTTATACTACCGCCTTTATTAGCAGTTGATGCGGGTGCCTGATAACAAAATGCCACGCTGTTAATACCAGGATAAGCTAATAATCGGTTGCGTAAGAAATCAGTTTTACTTTTGGCATTATCGGGAGCTGGTAACATGAGCACTGCGCTTTTGTTAAATCCAAGATCCGCGTTTTTCAGATATCTTACCTGCAAAGTGATCAGTATAGTACTAATGATCAGAACCTGTGCTATAACATTTTGTACCACGATCAAACTTTTACGTGCCAATCCTGCTGATTGACTATTTTGGCCAAGCTGATTTTTAAGGGCATTTACCGGTTTAAAACGGCTCAGTAACGTAGCCGGATAAAAGCCTGCTGCCGTAATAATAAATACCAATAAGCCAAACACAAAAAGTATCAGCTTAGGGTCGCTAATGAAATTAAGTGTTAAACTGGTTTGCAGCCAGTAATTAATTACAGGCAGTGTTAACCATACCCACAATACAGACAATAAGCCCGCAAAGAAGGTAATACTGGCTGTTTCGGCCATAAACTGGAAAAATATAGCCGATGGAGTACTACCTAAAACTTTGCGTGTGCCTATTTCCTTTGCCCGTTTAAAACTCTGGGCGGTAGCCATATTTATAAAGTTAACACAGGCAATTACAATCAACAACAAACCTATCAACCCAAGGGTAACCAATAATGATCTTTGAATAACTCCACTGTAACGGCCATCAAAGTGTACTTCTTTTAGAGGCTGTAATTTAAAATGAAAAGCATTGGCCCTGTCGCCCAGATCACTCACAGTCATTTTTCTGATCATAGTTTCCACACTTTGGGACGAAACATGATCGGGTAATAAAAAATATACGGCCGTGGTAGTATTAACCCATCCCCAATCGTTCTGCAATGGTTCTGCAACATCTGGGTAAATGTTTTTCAGGGTCGATAACGACAAAAACATATCAGTTTTGATATCGGTATTTGCCGGATGATCTTTGATGACACCGGTTACTTTAAAATTATTTTTATTATCAATCCTGATAGTTTTCCCGATAACATCCTGACTATTAAAATATTTCTGAGCCAGGGTATGGCTTAGTACAACGGTATTGGGTTCATTGAGCGCGATGTTTTTATTACCCTGCTCCCATTCATAATCAAACATATCAAAAAAATGATCGTCGGTTATGGCTACATTTTCATGCTCAGCAAATAATTTAGCATTAACATCCCCAGGTTGAGTAACAGAGGTTGTTAAATCATGTATACGTAAAACCGCAGCGACTTCCTTAATTTGAGGGATGTTTGTTTTAGCCTTGAGCATAGCCAAGGGTGACCCCTGTTCAAACAAAACACTACCATCATCTAAGTGCAGTTCTGTTACTACTTTATAAAGTTGTTTGGCATCGTGATGGTAAGTATCAAAACTAAGATGATACGTTATAAACTGAAATAAAATAAGGCTGCAACCAATCCCTAATGACAAGCCGAAGATGTTGATCAGGGTATAAAATTTATGTTTCTGCAGGTTACGCCAGGCAATTTTGAAGTAATTACTTACCATATCACATTGTTTATACGATGATAAGTAAAATGCCTTAAATGAGTAGTTAAATAGTGTTAAAGTTTAAAACTATGTCACTCTGCAATTACTCAAACTACACTATTCGCTACGTAAACTTTTAACAGGGTTGGCAATAGCTGCCTTAACCGTTTGAAAGCTCAATGTGCACAAAGCTGCCAACAACATTCCAGCACCGCTCAAAACAAATATCCACCAGCTGATGGTTGTGCGGTCGGCAAAACTCTGCATCCATTTATGCATCGCGTACCAGGCCAGCGGTGTAACCAAAACAAAGGCCAGTACAATAAGCAGCACCAATTCGGTTGATAGCAAGGTGACAATCTGGGTAACTGATGCACCAAGCACTTTCCTAACCCCTATTTCTTTGGTTCGTAAATTGGTTGTATACATAGCTAAACCAAGTAAACCCAGGCAGCTGATAAATACAGATAATCCGGTAGCCCAGGTAAGCAATGTAGAAGTATGCTGCTCCGCATCATAGAATTTGGCAATATTTTCATCAAAGAAATGATATTCAAAATCATCTTCGGGATAAATCTCTTTCCATGCTGATTCCATTGCCGAAATGGCTTTTTTCCAATCGTTGCCACCGGCTGATTGTGGTTTTAATGCTATATGAAATGTGCCATTATTATAACGTTCTTTACTTGTTAAAATAGCCAAAGGCCTAATCGGCGAATGCAGGGATTCATGATAAAAGTCTGCAACTACTCCAATTATTTCCATCTTGGTATCGCCATTGAAATTATCTATTTGCTTACCTACCGCGTCTTTAGGGTTTTTAAATCCAAATATCTTTGCGCAGGTATTGTTAATTAAAAATCCTTTTGTGCTGTCGCTCTGCTGTAAATTTCTACCGGCAAGCAATTTGATCTTATATACATCAATGTACTTTTCATCACCATATTTTTCTTCCAGATTTATTTTAATCTCCTTTTTTCCATCTTTATAAGTAGCTTCTGTTGAGTTACTTGAACTGGAAGATGGTGCATCCTTACCTACGGCTATCATCTCTATTTGAGGTATAGCTTTTAGTTTGTTCATAAACACCTGGTTGCGACTGGCCGTACGGTTTTTCCAGGGAGAATTAATAACTATAATAGCATCCTTTTTAAAACCCAGATCCTTATGCAGCGCATAATATATTTGCTTGCTCACCAATACTGTTGCCATTATAAAAAACTGGGCTATCACAAACTGTAAAACTGTTAATGATTTACGCAGCACCGCGTTACGTGTTTTATTGCTATTGGCAGCGGTTTGGTTTTTAAGTACCAATGCGGGTTTGTATGACGATAATAAGACAGCTGGATAAAAGCCTGATAAAATGCTTACCACAATTGTTAATATGAACAGAAAAATTATCAGATCAGGATGCCCCAAAATATCTACTTTAATACCCTGCGGAATAAAATCAGCAAACAATTTGAGTATAACAGGAGCCATCGCTACAGATACAATTACGGCAATTAAAGTTATCAAAAACGTTTCGCTCAGAAACTGAATAATGAGTTGCACGCGGCTACTGCCCATTGTTTTGCGGATACCTATTTCTTTGGCCCTTTGGGTAGCCTGTGCGGTAGTTAAATTCACAAAGTTGATACAACCTAGTAATAATAGAAACAAAGCAATTACCAGCAAACCATACAAGGTTATTTTATTGGCAGTATGACTGGTACCTGTATCAAACGTTCCATAAGTTCCGTTAAAATGCAGATCGCTTAATGGCTGCAACTTAAAATTCCTGGTGTTACCCTTATCTGATGGTTTAGGTGGATTGTTTTTCTTTAACAATTCATTTAACTGTTTCTCAATATGCGTAACAGTGGTATTGGGTGATAGCTTGATAAAAAGTTGAGAAGCAGATGTTGTACTACCCCATTGTGTCGGTCTTATTTCTTCCAGGAGCGCTTTATTCGAATTTATAGTACCATAGGATATGAAATCATGAAAAGTAAAGTCGTTATTACCTTTTAATGATTCCACAATACCACTAACAGTTGTGGTTAAAGTATCATAAGTAACCGTACGCCCCAGCATCTGGTTATAGGAAAGTGAAGGAAAGTATTTTTTAGCCTGATCTGTGGTCAATACCACCTGGTTAGGCGCGTTTAAGGCAGTCTTGGCAGAACCCACTTTCCAATTATAATTAAACAGATTAAAATAATGACTATCTGCAATAACTACATTGTCCTGTATCTTGAATTTAACCGGAACACCCGATTTTATCGAAATGAGCACATTTGGCTGATTGAGCGTAAAAAATGGTACTGAAACAGCTACCCCACTCACGGATTTCATTGCCCCGGGCAAAGCACCTGTAACTCCCCTGTTATGAGCCTCTTCACCAGAGAATGTGTAATTTGAAACTATACGATATATCCTGTCACCATCTGTAAAGGATTGGTTAAAAGTAAAATCAAAATGTACAATCAAATAAATGACCAATGCAGAGCTTATACCAATGGATAAGCCGATGATATTGATCATTGTAAACAATTTGTGCTTACTAAAATTGCGCAAAGCAATCTTGAAATAATTTTTGATCATAATGATATAATTTCTAAACTATAGTTTCTAAATCCTAAACAACCTTGAGCTTTCTGCATTTAGCTTCTTATTCGCTACGTAAACTTTTTACCGGGTTGGCCATTGCCGCTTTGATAGATTGAAAGCTAATGGTCACAAATGCGATCACCACTGCAATAACACCGGCCATTAAAAATACCCACCATTGTATACTGATACGGAAGGCGAAATCAAGCAGCCATTTACTCATGGCATACCAGGCAATAGGTAACGCAATGACCGAAGCGATGAGTACCAGTTTTAAAAAATCTTTGGATAGCTCGGTTACAATCTGAGGGATACTCGCGCCCAATACTTTGCGTACCCCGATCTCTTTAACTCGTTGGGTAATGGTGAAGGCCGATAAGCCAAACAATCCCAAACAAGCTATAAATATAGCGATGAAAGAAAATATGGTGAATAAATTAGCCTGCTGTTGTTCGCTATAGTATAATCTCTGGAAACGTTCATCTAAAAATGTATACTCAAATGGTTTTTCGGGTTGTAATTTCAACCAGGCTTCCTGAATGGTATTGATGGATGAACTGATATTATTCCCCGCAATTTTAATCGATAATCTTCCGTAATGACCTTCACTGGCCATACGGAATAACAAAGGAATGATACTTTGATGCAACGACTCAAAATGAAAATCATTTACCACGCCGATCACCTTACCTTTTACCCCCCCATAGGCCAAATCTTTTCCAATGGCATTTTCGGGGGTTTTCCAGCCAAGTACTTTTACAGCAGCCGAATTGATCACATAATTATTACTGTCTGTACCAAAATCCCGCGAAAAATTGCGCCCGGCAGCCATCTTCATACCAAAGGTGGGTATAAAGCCATAATCAGTATTTACATATTTAACATCCGCTTTAATCGGCTGGGATTTAGCCCCCTCAAAAACAGATATTCCCTGATCATCCAATAAACGGCCGGATGGGACTCTTGACGAGCGTCCTAATTCCTTGATATCAGCGTTTTTCAGCAGCTCATTTTTAAAGGCTTCAAACTGACTATTAGAAAATGGGTTATCCATCGTAATAACATGCTCTTTATCAAATCCAAGCGATTTTTGCTGTATATATCTTAACTGCTGAAATACAATGGTTGTGGCCACTATTAATACAATAGAAACAGAGAATTGTACCACCACCAAAACTTTGCGGAATGATACACCTCCTGAACTTACCTTTAATAACCCCTTCAATACCTTTACAGGTTTAAAGGATGACATGAATAATGCCGGATATATTCCGCTGAGAATACCCACAAAAAATGGCAGTATAATTAGAGAGGCCAATAGTTTAGGCTCATACAAACCATGAATACTTAAGCCCAGATTCGAAAAACCATTTATAAATGGTATCATTAACCAGGTAAGTACTAATGCCAGGATTAGTGCAAAAGCAGTGATCAATATTGATTCACTTAAAAACTGGGTGATTATTTCTTTCCGTTGTGCCCCTATCACTTTCCGGATACCAATTTCACGCGCCCTTAAAGCTGACCGTGCAGTTGACAAATTCATGTAATTGATACAGGCTATCAACAGAATAAATAAGGCAATAGCCGAAAATATGTAGACCCGTTTGATATCACCATTGGTTTCAATCTCCGCATCCAGATGGGAATGTAGATGTATGTCTAATAACTTCTGAATATGTAATTTGCTATTTTTTGATTCCTGGAAATTGCCTGGTTGTCCAGGGAAATGAACATACTTATTTAAAAAAGCAGGGAATAAGGATTCCATATGCTCCACATTGTAGTTTGGTGGTAAAAGCATATAGGTGTAAAAATCATTATTACCCCAATTGGTGCGTAATTGTTTGTCGCCATATATTGTACTATCTTTTAAGGTAATAAAAGACAAAAGCATTTCAGGATGAAGATGTGAGTTAGCCGGGAACGGTTTATAAATGCCGGTAACTTTAAAATTGAACTGGTTATCCAGTCTGATCTCCTTATTTATCGGATCCTCATTGCCAAAATACTTACGGGCCATGTCTTCTGTCATCATCACTGTAAAAGGATCGGAAAGGGCTGTGGCCGGATCTCCCTTAATTGTTTTTACGGTAAAAACATCCACAAAACTTTCATCAGCAAAGTAGGATTCTTTTTCATTAAGCAACTTCTCTTTGTATCGCATGGTAACCGTACCTGTTCCGCGTATCTGGGTTACTTTTTTTATATCAGAAAATTCATTTTTTAACAGGGGGCCAAATGGAGGGGCTATGGAACCCAGGAAAAGGGTTTGGGCACCATCTGTAGTATTAAAGCTCCTGGTTACCCGGTAAACATTATCTGCGTTGGTGTTAAACTTATCATAACTCAGCTCATTTAAAATATATATGAGGATAAGCATACAGCAGGTTAAGCCGATGGTTAAACCAAAAATATTGATAAACGAGATAAATTTATGTCTTGTGATATTGCGTATAGCGCTCCGTAAATAATTCTTTAACATACCTGTAAATATTAAATTCTAAAACCTGATATCCCCATCCCAACTACTCCTGCTTATTGAAGGTTAAAATACGTACCAATTATATAAAATACTAACAAACAGTCGATTATATACAAATTAATATTTAAACTGTTCGCAGGCGTAACACATGGTGTCCGGTTATGATACAGTAAAAAACAAAGAAAGCCTGTCAGAAATTAATCCAACAGGCTTTTTATATGATTAATAGTTAATTAGTTCACATTCAGATTGACGCGGCCATTTCCTCTCACCTCAACCAACGAACCGCCGCCATTCAATTTGCCTTTTACCCTTTCTTTTTCTTTAGTCCCATCAAAATTTCCTGTAAAATTGGTTTCTACCTTTTCACCCCGGAGATCCAAATCAACGCCCTGTTTTGATGGCAGATCCAGGTCAATATGCCCGGAGCTCACATCTATCTTAACATACTTACCCACACTGTTAAACTGCGCGTGAAAACTTCCCGAACTGGTTGACGCATCAAGTGCGCATGACAATTGGGTGAGGTTAATGCTACCACCGCTGGTACTGGTTATCAGTTCACCATTAATGCTGTTACCACGAATACTGCCTCCACTTGTAGTAGCATCGATGTTGCCTTGCAGCCCTTCCAGTTGCAATGAACCTCCGGATGTTTCCAACCTGATGTGTCCAATACAATTAGCCGCGCTGATACTTCCGCCACTGGTCTGCAAATCAATATCCTGACCTGAATTACTAACGTGGATACTGCCACCTGATGTTCTGCCATGTATGGTGCCGGTTAACCTGTCCATATGCAGGCTCCCTCCACTGGTCTCAAAGGTTTGCTTACCGGTTAAATTATCCAAACTAATACTACCTCCGCTGGTATTCAGATCTGTGGTTACCTGTTTAGGCACAAAAACTCTGAATGAGATGTTCAGGGAGTTGTTCCAGTTAAAGAAACCTTTACTTTTGCCTTTCGCAATAGCTTGTACTTCGCCATTATTAACGGTTACCTCCAGTGTGTAATTCTCCAAACGCTTTTTTATTTCATCGTTCGAGATATCATTGTTACCATTATTACCGCTGATATAAACCTCAACCCGGGGCTCCCCAACACCCGCGCCGGTAACACCAATACTACCGCCGGATGTTTTAACTACAACCGATCTGATAGCAGATCCTGTTAGCGATTTAGTCATATAAGGGGTTTGCCCGTTACGCTGGGCAAAGGCTACACAGCTTTGACCGGCGACAAATAACAACAGTAAATATTTTTTCATGATTTTTTGTTTGGTTCATCTATAAGACCCACTTCAATACATCTTGGTTGCATCGTATTGGAAATATATCTGGATCTGACCGTAATACAATTCAAAATATGTTTACCCCTACTCGCTTCTTAAACTTTTTATCGGGTTGGTAAGAGCTGCCTTTATAGATTGAAAACTAACCGTTGCCAAGGCAATGATCATGGTTAACAAGCCTGCTGCTATAAATACCCAAACCTGAATATGAATACGGTACGTGTAGTTTTGTAACCAAACATGCATACCATACCATGCTATGGGCGACGCTATCAAAAATGATATAAGTACCAGCATTAAAAAGTCTTTGGATAATAAAGTAGTCAGGTTAGAGACCGACGCACCTAATACTTTGCGCACACTGATCTCTTTTTGACGATTTTGAGCCATGTAAGCCGCTAAGCCAAATAAACCCAGGCATGATATAAATATGGTTAAACCAGCAAACAAGCTTGCCAGTGTGCTGGTACGCTTTTCATCGTTAAATTTCCGGGCATACTCATCATCAGCAAAATGGTACTCATACGGATATTCTGAGTTATACTTTTTAAATACCCCTTCGGCCCGTTTCAGGTTCTCCGCAGTAGTATTAGCCGGATTCAATTTATAGTGCACTACATTAAACCATGATTTTGGGCCCTGTACAATCATCGGGCGAACAGGTTCATATGGTGATTCAATGATAAAATTCTTGATCACACCTATAACATGCCAGGCACGACTATCGCCATTTTTGATGATCTGGCCTATAGGGTTATTAAAACCCATAACCTTAACTGCAGCTTCATTTAGCAACATAGCAGTTGAATCTGTTGGATAAGCGTTAACATCCACATCGCGACCGGCAATTACTTTTAGCCCCATTGTTTTAACAAAGTCGCCATCGGTATTATAAGTGATAAAATCAATTTTCTGACTTTGATCCTTTCCTTTCCAATCATAACCCCAGCTATCGCTCCAACGTTGAGTGATTGGCGAGCTGGTTTTGGTTACAGACGTTGCCGCTCCGCTACTGATCAACTCGCTTCTGATCATTTTATAATTCTTTTCTATACTACCCATCATCATGGTATAAACCAGGTTATCTTTTTTATAACCCAACTCACGATCTTGCGCATACTGCATTTGGTTGCGGACAATAATTGTACAAATGATGAGTACAATGGCGAAGGTAAACTGTAGAACCACCAGTAACTTACGCGGCGTAACCAAAGCATTTGCCGCCTTGAATGTGCCCTTTAATACGCTTACCGGCTTAAATGATGATAAATAAAAGGCAGGATAACTGCCGGCTATAACACCGGTTAATAATATAAATATCAGGCAGATAAGCCAGAATCCAACATTGCCAAATGGTATAAACAGCTGTTTATCTGTCAATTGATTAAAGCCCGAAAGACTAATTTGTACTATAATCAGCGCGACTGTACCGGCAATCAGGGCCAGTAATATAGATTCGCCAAGAAACTGACCTATAAGCGAACCTTTTTGAGCGCCCACTACTTTGCGAATGCCTACTTCCCGTGCGCGCCGTTCACTTCGGGCTGTACTCAGGTTCATGAAGTTGATACAGGCAATGAGCAAAATAAACATAGCTATCACCCCAAACAACTTTACGGTGTTGATACGGCCACCCACTATTTTGCCGTTTTCAAACTCCGAATACAAACGCCATTTGCTGGCAGGGTGCATAAAAACGTCACCATCTTTTTGGTCGGAGTGCGATCTGGTTATATTTTGCACCTGTTTATTTAAGGAGGCTTCAGAAACATTGGGTTTGGCCAGCACCCAGGTTTGTACCGAGTTATTACCCCAGTTTTTTTCATCCTCGTGCTCTGTTTTTATCAAATAACTCCAGGGTATCAGGTATTCAAAGTTAAATCGCGTATTATTAGGTAATGCCTTCAAAACCCCCGTAACGGTAAAATTGTCAACACTATCAATCCGGACAACTTTTCCCATCGCATCATCGTTACCAAACAGCTTTTTGGAAAGTTGTTCGGTGATCACAATAGAGCTTACAGTATTGAGCGCTGTTTTGGAATTACCCTTCAGCAGAGGAAAACTAAACATTGTCAGGAATCCAGGATCGCTAAAATAACCAGGAACGTTCAGGTGTTTATCGCCAACAGTAAATAAAAAATTAGCCGATGTAGATCTTGTAACATCCTCTACTCCTGGATATTCCTGCTTTAAAGTTTTAGCCATTACTTTTGGTGTAGTAGACCAACACCAGAGTTTGCCATCAAAAACAGCCCTGTTATAAGCCAGATACAAGCGCGACTTATTGGTATGAAACTGGTCGTAACTCACTTCGTTCTGGATCCAGAATAAAATAAGTGCGGCACTGGCCATACCGATGGCCAATCCTGCTATGTTTATCAGCGAAAATGATTTATGTCGCAATAAATTTCGCCAGGCTATTTTTATAAAGTTTTTGATCATAATAATTGAAATTCTAATTTCTAAATTCTAAATCGCTTTCTGCTTTCAACACCCCTTACTCAGTCTTTAAACTCTCAACCGGATTGGCAATTGCAGCCTTGATCGATTGAAAACTTATGGTGATAACAGCGATAAACAGAGCGGCCAAACCAGCCAGCACCAAAACCCACCACTGGATATTTATCCGGTAAGCAAAACCTTGCAGAAACCATTTATTCATAAAGTACCAGGCCAATGGTGTGGCAATCAAAATAGAAATGAATACCAGCTTAATAAAGTCTTTAGATAGCATGCCCGCAATAGCCGACACACTGGCACCCAATACCTTGCGTATGCCTATTTCTTTGGTGCGCTGCTCGGCAGCGTAGGCAGCCAGGCCAAATAAACCCAAGCAGGCAATGAGAATGGCCAGCGAGGTAAATACAATAAATATCTGGCCTGTACGCTGTTCTGTGCGGTAAGAAGCATCAAACTCCTGATCCATAAATGAGTAATCGATCTGTACATTGGGAGATAATTCCTTCCATTTATTTTTTATTTGAGATAACAAGGCTGGCAGATTTTTAGTATCAACCCTGATACTTAAAGCACCTGTATTTTCGGCAAGTGTCATCACCACCGGACCTATACTTTCGCGCAGGGAATTAAAATTAAAATCTTTCACAATCCCTACTACGTGGTATTTCTTTACATTATCCAGCGTATTTTTGCCTCCCTGGCTTTTATACAGGATTTTATTGACATCATTAAATCCCAGGAACCTGGCGGCCGATTCATTGAGTATAATACCAGCGGAATCTGTGGGCATATCTTTGGAGAAGCTGCGCCCTGCCACCATCTTCATGCCAAGTGTTTTTACATAATCCTCATCAATTTCCCAGCTTTGGGGAAACAGAGATTTTTTTTGATCAAGGGTGGCATCTTTATAGTAGATGGCTGTGCTTTTCCAATTGGAAGTAGGGAGGAAACCCGTCATGGTGGCATTGATAACACCCGGAATTTCTTTCACCTCTTGTTTAAATATTTTAGCCTGTTTGTTAAGCTCAAAAACATTTTGAACAATGAGTACCTGGTTACGGTTATAACCTAAATTTTTTGTCTGGATGTAATTTAACTGATTATATATCACCAATGTACCAATGATCAGGAAAATAGATATGGAGAATTGAAAAACCACCAGGAAACTCCTGAGCCTGCTGCCTTTAAACCCGGTAGCTAATTTGCCTTTTAAAACATCAACCGGTTGAAAAGCCGACAGGTAAAAAGCCGGATATGAACCCGCTATTGCACCAACAAATAAGGATATGAATAATAATGCCGGAACTATCCATACTAACGACTGGCGGTTAATCTCCAGTTCTTTACCGGATAGCTGGTTGAACAACGGCAATAGAAACAAGGCTGTTATAAAGGCCAGTAAAGTAGCCACAAACGTAACCAATACAGATTCGGTTAAAAACTGGGCTATCAGCTGCTTGCGGTCGGAGCCTAAAACTTTACGCACCCCAACCTCACGCGCACGGTTTGACGAACGCGCAGTGGAAAGGTTCATAAAGTTTACACAGGCTATTAAAAGAATAAAAATGGCTATCGCCGAAAATATATAAATGTACTGTGTAGTACCATTAGGGCCTAACTCGCCGCTCAAACTCGATTTTAAGTGAATGTCCGTTAGCGGGATCAGGTTCATCCTGAAAAAGCTGCCACTTTTTTCAAAGGCATCAATGCTCATGTTTAACTGAGCCTGCATTTGCGCACCGCTGAATTTTTTTAACAGTTCCGGAAAGCTGGCTTCCAGTTTTTTGGCGTCAGAGGGGGCTTTTAATAAAACATAGGTATTATAATCACTCCTTAACCATTCATTGGAACGGCTATCAGGCCAGGTAGGCATCGACAGGAAGAAATCAAAATTGAAATGTGACTGCTTAGGCACATCACGAATAACACCGGTTACTTTAAATGGCGTATTATCATTTAACACCAGTGTTTTGCCAACAACATTAATGCTGTTGAAATATTTTTTGGCTGCAGTTTCGGTAATTACAACGCTATTAGGTTCGGCAAGGGCTGATGACGGGTTCCCGCTGATCATTGGTAAGGTAAAAACATCAAACAGCGAAGGATCGGCATAAACTACCCGGTTCTCGAGTATATTGGAATTGCCTTTTTTAACGTGCCAGCTACCGGCATTTTTTAGGCGGACAGCATTTTCAACGTAAGGATACTCTGCTTTTAAGGTTTTGGCCAGGGGCGGCATACATACAGCATACTGTACGCTGTTATCGCCCAGTTTAAGATCCTCATTTACCCGGTATATCCTGCTGGATTTGGTATTATACCGGTCATAGCTTAATTCATCAATTACGTACAGTACAATGAGCAGGCAGGTTGCCAGCCCCAAAGCCAGTCCCAGGATATTGATGGCGGTAAACCCTTTGTTTTTTTGAAGACCGCGGAAAGCTGTTTTTATATAATTCTTGATCATTTACGTAAGCGTTAAATATTTGATATTATAAAACACCATTTCCCTTTCTTTAAAACCGGCTGTTTATCCCACGTTTCTTTAAACTTAAAGGATATTGAACTATCCCCCCAGTAGCAAAAAGTAAAAAACTCAAGCTAACCCCTCCTGATAAGGAGAGGATAGCGAGGCACTTACTAACTTATTATAAACTATTTTCTTTTGGGAAGAGGCTTTTGGCTTAAACCATAATATTCTCCATTACGCTCTGACCATCCAACAAGCGGATGATACGATGACTATAACGGGCATCGTGTTCAGAGTGCGTAACCATGATAATGGTGGTGCCTTGTTCGTTCAGGTCGGTTAGCAGTTCCATAACATCGTTACCGTTGCTGCTGTCCAGGTTACCAGTGGGCTCATCCGCCAGTATCAGTTTGGGTTTGTTAACTACCGCACGGGCAATGGCCACACGCTGTTGCTGACCACCTGATAACTGTTGCGGATAGTGGTTACGACGGTGCATGATCTGCATTTTATCCAATACCTCTTCTACCCTTTTTACCCTTTCGGCTGATGCTACGCCGGTGTATATCAAAGGTAATTCCACGTTTTCAAATACGGTAAGCTCATCAATCAGGTTAAAGCTCTGGAATACGAAGCCAATGTTATGTTTACGCAGATCGGCACGTTTCCGCTCGGTAAAATGAGCTACCTCAATATCATTAAAAACATAGCTACCTGCGTCCGGATCATCCAGCATCCCTAATATGTTAAGTAATGTTGATTTGCCACAACCAGATGGGCCCATGATGGCCACAAATTCGCCGGTAGCAATTTCAATCGATAGCTTATTTAAAGCTATGGTCTCTACCTCTTCGGTACGGTAGAATTTTTCGAGATTAGTAATTTTTATCATTTGTGCCTCCTGGATCATCCCCGCCATGTGGCGGGTAGAATATTTTTTATGTTTCGTTAAGTTAATTAGTTTTATATATGATGTTTTATAGCTGCTTTTCGTTGCAGTTTTATCAATTTATTTTTTCAATATCAGTTCCTGAATATCACCATAAGTTTCATAGCTTGAGGTAATTACCTTATCGCCCGGGTTCAAACCTTGATTCACTACATAATAATCAGGGCTCGTCAGTCCAAGTTGTATATCAACTTTATAAGCACGTTTACCATCCTCGCTTACTTTAAATATCCAGTTACCACCTGTTTGCTGGAAAAAACCACCTTTAGGAACCAATATCGCCGTTCTCTCTTCGCTCAACGCCAGTCTTACCTGCAGCGTTTGTCCTTTTCTGATACCTTTTGGCACCGCACCTACAAACTGCATATCAACCTGAAACCTGCCGGCAGTTACCTGCGTAAAAACTTTTTTGATCACCAGATTATAAGTTTTATCAGCAAACTGAAAGTCGCCTTTTAAACCGGTGTAGATACGTGACAGATAATGTTCGTCAATATCAACCCTTGCCTTAAATCCCGACTGAACATCTATCTGCCCGAGGTGCTCACCTTGTTTCTTATTTTGTCCAACTTCTGCATCCATTGAGGTTAACTGGCCATCAACATTCGCTCTCAAAACCAAACTGGCTACTTTTTTACGCATCAGCTCCAATGTGGTTTTCATGTGCGCATATTGTTCCTGTGATTGCGAAGCCTGTTGCTTAACCAGCGCCGTATCCTGTACTAATATTTGTCTGGCTAATTTATAACGGTTAACCTGATAGTCGTACATATTTTTATCAGATTGATATTGTTGTAAACCAATGGCTTTTTGATCATAAAGATGTTTGTCCAGCTTATACACCCTTTCGGCCTCTTTATAAGCGTTCTCTACATCGGCCATGGTATTTAACTTGGTGATGGTATTTTGCTGCGCGTTGTTGTGCGATATCTGCATTTGGGTTTGCTCTGCGTATACAGCTGTTTCCTGGTTGGCCAGGTTTAGCTCCAGATCAGTATTGGACAGTTTTAAAATCGGGTCGCCTTTTTTGAGCGTAGCGCCATCCTCAACAAATTTTTCTTCAACAACACCGCCTTCTGTCGCATCAAGATAAATAGTGGTCAGGGGCATTACTACGCCATTAACCGGGATAAATTCCTGGAAAGGGCCTTTGGTGATAGTGCTGATGGTTATACGTTCGGTATCAACATCCAGTTTACTTTTACCCGATGTAAAATAAATACTGCCGCCAACTAATAAAATAATGCCTGTTATGCCCGCAATTGTTAGTATCCGTTTACTGTTCCAGGTCTTTTTTTCAATTTTTCTGTCCACTGTAGTTTATTATATTTTGAATAGTCATAACAAAAAGATATGCCACAAATTAAATTACTGTATTTCAATACATTAAACTAAAAATAAGCAATTGAAGCGTACGCTTCTGTTACAGCAAGTGTCCGGTTATGATACAGTGGTACAATTTTGTGGTATCCCTTCATTATTGATTTACAGTTTAATACTTGTATTATTATAACTGGTATGAAATTTAAGCATTCAATTACTAATTTGCACAAAGTTTCTAAGGTTCATAGATCATAGTTGATGGTTCATAGAAATAAAATGCTATTTGCCTTCACCCAACCTCGCTTTTGGGTAGGATTTAGGCGGGGCTAAATATTTATAAAGGCATTAATTATAAACTATCAACTACCAATTACTAACTATGATCCATGAACTATCAACTATGAACTATATAAAAATATGATATTAAAAAAAGCTACTATTTTAATTGTTGACGATGACCCGGATGTGCTGACCGCCGTTAAGCTTTTACTGAAAACAGAAGCGCAGGAAGTGATCACCGAGAAAAACCCGGAGAATTTGAATTGGTTATTGCAGCGCAACGAGGTTGACCTGGTTTTGCTGGATATGAATTTTAATAGCGCTATTAATACCGGCAACGAGGGTTTATACTGGTTGCGTAAGGTTAAGGACTGGAAGCCCAACGTATGCGTGATCATGATAACCGCTTATGGCGATATTGATCTGGCGGTACGTTCTTTAAAAGAAGGCGCTAATGACTTTATTGTAAAGCCATGGCATAACGAAAAACTGATAGCCACCATAAAAGAGCTGTTGGATAAAAAGGAAGGTGTAAAAACTACCAAAACGGCTGTTAAAAGCACGGCTGGCGATACCTCTATCCTGGGTGAATCGGAAGTGATGCAGGATATTTTTTACAAGGTGAATAAAATTGCCCCTACCGATGCTAATATCCTGCTCCTGGGCGAAAACGGCACCGGTAAGGATTTGATGGCCAAAGCTATACATGAACGTTCACTACGTGCAGATAAACCATTTATTAAAGTGGATGTAGGCGCCCTTACCGATACTTTATTTGAGAGTGAGCTTTTTGGTCACAAAAAAGGTGCCTTTACCGATGCCCGCGAAGATCGTACCGGCAGGTTTGAAGATGCACAGGGCGGTACCCTGTTCCTGGATGAAATTGGTAATATTACCCTGCAGCAACAGGCCAAATTATTAGCCATACTGCAAAACCGGCAGGTAACCCGTTTGGGTACCAACAAAGCCGTTGATATCGATATCAGGTTGATTTGCGCTACCAACGTGCCTATGCATGAACTGGCCAATGAAAACCGTTTCCGTAAGGATTTAATATACCGGATCAATACCGTCGAGATCAATATGCCCCCCTTGCGCCGCCGCAATGAAGATATTTCCATACTGGCCAGGCACTTTGCCAAATTGTATGCCAGCAAGTACCTTAAACCAGCAATGGATTTTGATGCCGCGGCTTTACAAAAATTAAAATCATACAATTACCCCGGTAACGTACGCGAACTGCAATATACTATTGAAAGAGCGGTGATCATGGCCGATGAAAACATACTGCGCCCGGATGACCTGATATTTTCGATCCTGGAAACCGCGCCCGAAACCATTGCCGATGATGACAACATCCAATTAAGCACTTTGGAAAAGAACGCTATACTACGGGTTATTGAAAAACACAATGGTAATATAACACGGGCTGCTAAAGAATTGGGATTAACCCGCACAGCCCTATACCGCAGACTAAGCAAATATGATATTTAACCGATATGAATGGCGGCTGTTGCTGCGTGTTTTCCTGATGTTTCTGGCCCTGGTTGCTGCAGCTTTTGTTATTGTTAGCGGCAAACCGCTATACCTCGTTATTTTTATCCCGCTCATCGTATACGCGGTTATCGAGATGATCCGTTTTCAGAAAAAAGCACAGGACGAGGTAAACCAGTTTGTGGAATCGATACATTACCGTGATTTTTCGAGACATTTTGACGTTCGTCGTGCACCCAATGAGCTAAAGCCATTACGTAAAGGTTTTAATGATATCAATACCACCTTTAAGCTCATCAGCCGTGAACGCGAAACACAATATCACTACTTGCAAAAGATATTGGAACTGGTGGATACCGGCATCCTGTCGTTTGAGGAAGAAACCGGCAACATCAGCTGGATCAACGAGGCTTTTAAAAACCTCATCGGTATACCCTATCTCAAAACCGTTCATTCGCTTGAAAAACGCGATCCGGCCTTGTACCATGAATTAACCATCGTAAAACCCGGCGACAGTAAGATCATCACCATCACGCGCAACCAGCAACTGGTAAAAATGCTCATCACGGCCAGTGTTATGCGCAGCGATGATATCTTGTACAAGCTGATAGCCTTTCAGAACGTTAGTGAAGCCCTGGATGAAACCGAATCAAAGGCATGGTCGAAATTACTTAACGTAATGACCCATGAGATCATGAACTCGGTGGCGCCTATATCCTCATTGGCCGATACGTTGAAGAACCGGCTGCAAAGTCCCGAAATAACCGGGGCTATTCAAAGCAGCGAACTGGAAGACCTGGAGCTGGGTATCGATACCATCAAAAGGCGCAGCGAAGGTTTACTCAAATTTACCGAAAGCTACCGTAGCCTCAACAAGATCACCAAGCTCGATCTGAATAAGATCCTGGTGCGCGACCTGTTTGAGAACCTGGCCAGCCTGATGCGCCCCACACTCGAGAAAAAGAACATCGAGCTTGAAATTATCCTGCGCGACCCTACCCTGGCCATACAGGCCGATATTAACCTGATTGAGCAAGTGATGATTAACCTGTTGGTAAACGCCATTGAAGCGGTAAAAGACCGCGATGAGCCCCGCTTAATACTTTCAGGAGAGTTACAGAATAACAGTAAAACCCTGGTAAAGGTGACCGATAATGGTTTAGGTATGCCACCTGAACTGCTCGATAAGATCTTTATCCCCTTCTTCAGTACCCGTAAAACGGGCAGCGGTATTGGACTCAGCCTGTGCAAACAGATCATGCTGCTGCATAAAGGTAATATACAGGTTCAATCAACTGAGGGCAAGGGATCCTCGTTTATTTTGCAGTTTATACCGTAACGGTCTTTATCCTTTGTAGAGACGCATATTTGCGTCTCCTAATTTAAGGGTATTCGCCGGGGCTTATGGTTTGGGCTATTTTTTCTGTATACCCTGAGACGCAAATATGCGTCTCTACAATAAATTAAAAAGTGATCAAACATAATCTCTTCGCCATTCCGGGCAGTCTGCGCTCCGGCTCATCAAACCATCACATCTTAAAATACCTGGCTACCCAAATTCCTGCGGATATTAATTACACCATATACGACGAACTGGCCCTGATACCGCCTTTTGATCCGGGCATGGATAATGATACTCCGCCGGAGTCTGTGAAACATCTGCGTGAGTTATTGGCGAATGTGGATGGCGTGATCATTTGCACACCCGAATATGCTTTTGGTGTACCCGGGCAGCTTAAAAACATGCTGGACTGGTTGGTATCCAGCAGTTCCCTGGTCGAAAAACCGGTAGCGCTTATCACCGCCTCCTTAGGCGGCGAACATGCCCATTCCTCGCTCCTGCTTACGCTGGGTGCATTAAATAGCCATGTTATTGATGGCGCTACGCTGCTTATTTCCTTTATCCGCTCCAAAATAAACGCAGATGGCCAGATCATTCATCAGGAAACGCTTAAAGATCTAAATAAGCTATTGGAAATATTTTTAAAAGCCATTCCTGCATAAGCGTTTAAAGGCACTTGATGATCCCCCGGAATTTTCGTATCTTTATATCATTAGCAGCCCGGCTCTCTTTTACTTAGAGAGCCGGGCTGTTTGGTTAAGGGACAAAGAGCCTCAAAATAGATCATTTTACACATAGGTAATTGATTATCAAATATTTAATACTTTTTAAAGTAAAAAAATCGTGTTAAAATTTGTTAAAAAGTGTTAAAATCGATGGTTTTGAGCAAGTTTTGAAGCCTTTTTGAATGAAAAACGATCAATTTTAGCCAGAAAAGTGTTAAAATTTAAGCTTTAAAAAGTCCCTTATCCAAAATTTAACATTTGCCGGCAGGCTGACCTCAAAAATCTTTACTGCCAATTTGACAACATCACACCCTTTGGAACAGGCATTGATGGCTACAGATCGAAAATCATATTAAATCAATCATATAAAAATATTATGCAAGAAAAAGGCAGTATTTCGATTCACACCGAGAACATTTTTCCGATCATTAAAAAATTCCTTTACTCTGATAATGAGATATTTCTGCGCGAGCTGGTATCAAACGCGGTAGATGCTACCCAAAAGATCAAACGCCTGGCCTCCCTGGGTCAATACAATGGTGAATTGGGTGATCTGCGTGTTGAAATAGCTTTTGACGCGGACAAAAAAACCATCACCATATCTGATAACGGTCTGGGTATGACCGCCGAAGAGATCAAAAAATACATCAACCAGATCGCGTTTTCGGGCGCTACTGAGTTTATGGAAAAATTCAAAGAAGCCAAAGACGCTAATGAAATCATCGGTCGTTTTGGTTTAGGTTTCTACTCCGCTTTCATGGTGGCTGATAAGGTTGAAATTCAGACACTTTCATACCAGGATGGCGCCGAACCAGCTTACTGGGTTTGCGATGGCAGTACCGAGTTTGAAATTGGCGAAGGTGTACTGGAAGAACGCGGTACCGAGATCACCCTGTATATCAACAGCGAATCGGAAGAGTTTTTGAATGAGCACAAACTTCAGGAGATACTAGACAAATACTGTAAATTTTTACCTGTACCTATTAAATTTGGCACCAAAACCGACAGTGAAGAAGATGGTGTTGATGAAGAAGGAAAACCCAAATACATTGATGTTCAACACGATAACATCATCAACGATACCAACCCTATCTGGACAAAAGCGCCATCAGAATTAAAAGATGAGGATTATCTTAACTTTTACAAAACGCTTTATCCTTTCAGCGAAGACCCCCTATTCTGGATCCATCTGAATGTAGATTATCCTTTCAATCTGACCGGTGTATTATACTTCCCTAAGCTGAAAAACGATTTTGAGGTTCAAAAAAACAAGATCAAACTATTCAGTCGCCAGGTATTTATCACCGACGAGGTAAAAGACATTGTACCTGAGTTCCTGATGCTGTTACATGGTGTTATTGACTCACCAGACATTCCGCTTAACGTATCCCGTAGCTTTTTACAAGCTGATAGCAACGTTAAAAAGATAAATAGCTACATCACCAAGAAAGTAGCTGATAAATTGTCAGAGCTATTTAAAACTGACCGTAAAGCATACGAAGAAAAATGGACAGATATAGGTTTGTTTGTAAAATACGGTATGGTAAGCGAAGACAAGTTTTATGACAAGGCTAAAGATTTTGTTTTGGTTACCAATACTAAAAACGAAAATTTCACCCTGCCCGAATATAAAGACAAGGTAGAAGCCGTACAAACCGACAAGGACGGTCAGCTGGTTTATATTTACACCAATGATCCGGCAAAGCAGGATGCATTTATCCAATCAGCCGGTAAAAAGGGTTACGATGTGCTGGTTATGAACTCTCCTATTGACAATCACTTTATTAGTCAGCTGGAACAAAAACTGGAAAAAACATCACTGAAACGTGTTGACGCTGATGTGGCCGATAAGCTGATCAAAAAAGATGATGCTCCGGAAACTGTTTTGACTGAAGAACAGTCGACCAAGGTGAAAGACATCTTTAACAAAGCCATTAACAAGCCAGCGTATAACGTTCAGATAGAAAGTCTTAACCCGGACGAACTGCCTGTAACTGTTACTATGGACGAATTTATGCGCCGCATGAAAGATATGGCAGCAATGGGCGGCGGTATGAGTTTTTATGGCAATATGCCCGATAATTACAAGGTAATTGTGAATGGAAATCATAAACTAATCAACCGTATATTACAAGAAGAAAACGAAGATACCCAGGCTCAATTATCAAAACAGGCATTTGATTTGGCCCTGCTTTCTCAAGGTTTATTGACCGGTGCCGAGCTTACAGAGTTCGTTAACCGTAGCGTTAATTTGATATAACTACCTGTATTTCAATAATTTGAAATAAAAAACTATTATATTAAAACTAAGCCACTCGTATAAAACGGGTGGCTTTTTATTTTAATTATTTTAGATTTGTTGTAAACAGTTACACAATCAGACTATAAAACACGCTTAAAATGTCAAAATTTAATCCCCAATTTGATGAGTATATCGAAAAATCTGCAGATTTTGCAAAGCCGATCATGGAGTATTTACGCCAAATAATTCATGAAACATGCCCGGAAGTTGAAGAAATCATTAAATGGGGCAATCCGCATTTTGATTACAAAGGTGATATGATGTGCATCCTTGCTGGTTATAAAAACCATTGCTCATTCAGCCTTTATAAAGCGGAACTAATGAGCGATACAAAGATAATAGAGAGCGTAAAAGCAGGACAAAAGATGGGATATATGGATAAAATAAAGTCTTTATCTGACCTGCCAGCAAAGGAAACATTGGTAGCTTATATCAAAGAAGCTATGGTTCTAAATGAAAATGGAGTAAAAAAAGCAAAGCCTGTATCTGAAAAACCAAAAGTAATTGAAGTACCTGATTATTTTAGTGAAAAGCTCGCGACCAACCCCTTAGCAAAAGAAATTTTTGAAAGCAAATCCTCTTCTTTTCGCAAAGACTACTTAGTTTGGATAACCGATGCAAAAACAGAAGCCACAAGACAAAAAAGAATGGATCAGTCCCTAGAATGGATAGCCGAAGGGAAAGGCAGATTTTGGCAATACGAGAAATAAGCTACTTTGATAAAAAGTTCAATCAGCTCATTTAATTTGTGCCAAACCACCTACAAAACGGGTGGTTTTGTTGTTTAAATAATGCTTAACTTTAATAATAATTAAACCTGAGTACCACTTTATCGTCTAACTAACAAATACTTAATTATGAAATTGTTAAAGAATATATCAGCATTAATTTTGCTGGCTTTTATCAGTATAAATGCAGCTAATGCTCAAAGCACTTCCAAGGACAAAAAAGCCGCCCGTGCCCTGGCTATAAAAAATATGGTAGAAGCTCAAAACTATGTATTTAAAGCCAATTACGTGGTTCCTATGAGGAATCCGGGTCGGTCATTAACTTCTGATTATGACCTGACAGTATCTAAAGATACTGTTGCCGCATTTTTACCCTATTTTGGCAGGGCTTATACCGCTCCTTACAATCCTACGGAGGGTGGCATTAAATTTACCAATACCCACTTTACTTATACTTCAAAAGCCGGTAAAAAGGGAGGCTGGAGCATTATTATAAAACCAACTGGCAAGGACAAAAATATCAGCGATTGGCGCGATGTGCAAACCTTAAGACTTGACATTTCTGCCGATGGTTATGCATCACTCCAGGTAACCAGCAGTAATCGCGATCCCATCTCTTTTAACGGAACTATTGAAAAGCGAGGGAAATAAGCTTTTCTGTCTCCCCGGGCGCTCCTAAAAGGGTACCCGAGCAGACATAGGAGGTACTCTGCTTGATGAGCATAACTGTCCGAAGCCTGAGATATTCAGACAGCGTGTAAAATTTTCGCTCAACTCTACCGGCAGCAGGTTAATGATATTGAATACATTGCTCTAAGATGGTTTACACTTAAATGATAGTTAAATATTTAACAACTTGATTTTAAGTGACATAAATCAATATTAACCATAAATTATGTAAACCATGTAAACCCACTTTTTAGTCTCCTCAGGGACTCCTTTTGGTTCTCTCAGCTTTCCAGTAACCCAGCGTTATCTTTAAGTTCCACGCCAGATAATTTTCGTTTAAAAGCCTCGCTGATGAGATAGAATATCTTCTTGGCTGCTTTGGAGTACGATAAACCACCAGGTCTGATATTGGATACGCAATTACGAGCTTCGTCTGTAAGGCCTGGTTTAGGGCCGTAGGTAAGATAAACACCGAGACTATCTGCCGAACTTAGTCCTGGCCGTTCGCCTATGAGTATCAGGGATAGTTTTGCATGTAGTCCGTGGCCGATGTCATCACCAATAGCCACACGCCCCTGTTCAACCAGGCTTATGGGTGCCAGCTTAAAACCGGCTCCTGTTAGTTGCGGAATGAGCGCCTGTAGCAATCCCAGGGAGTTTTTATTGACGGCAGTTGCCGATAATCCGTCGGCTATAATAATGGCAACATCTGTTTGGTTATGGTATTCCTGGAGCAACTCAATAGATCCCTCATTTAATCTGCGCCCCATATCTGGTCTTTGCAGATATTGTTCACGGTAACCTACCCTGCTTTGCAGATGTAAAACCGGCAAACTGAATAATTTAAGTAAATCTGTTAAATTATTGATATCCAATTCAGAATACACCGCGTCACGAGCGTGAGCATGAGCCAGTTTAAACTCCAGTGCTTGTTTTAAAGGAATGCTGGTACCCACCCGCCCAATGGCTATCCGGGCCGGGGTAAACTCCTGTAGCGCCTTTAATGGCTGTATCTCCTGGGGGATATTCCTTTTCATATTATTTGATCATGGCATCCAGTAACCCGTGTGATTGGTTTACTGGTAGCATATTTCCATTGTTATCAACTATTCCCTGCTTGATGAGCCATTTTTCAAACTCGGGCGCGGGTTTGAAGCCAAGTACTTTGCGTAAGTACAAAGCATCATGGTACGAGGTTGATTGGTAATTGAGCATAATATCATCGGCACCCGGAATGCCCATCACAAAATTACAGCCAGCCACACCCAATAAAGTGAGCAAATTGTCCATATCGTCCTGATCGGCTTCGGTATGATTGGTATAGCAAACATCTACTCCCATAGGCAAGCCAAGCAATTTTCCGCAGAAATGATCTTCCAAAGCCGCCCGGATAATTTGCTTGCCGTCGTATAAATATTCAGGCCCGATAAAACCCACTACGGTATTGACAAGCAATGGTTTAAATTTCCGGGCAACCGCATACGCCCGCACCTCGCAGGTTTGCTGATCTACACCAAAATTGGCATTAGCCGATAGTGCGCTGCCCTGCCCGGTTTCAAAATACATCACATTATCGCCTATGGTTCCGCGATTTAAGGATAAGGTGGCCTGATATGCTTCCTCAATTAAACTTAGGTTGACCCCAAAACTGGTGTTGGCCTGCTCCGTTCCCGCTATGGATTGAAAACAGAGATCAACAGGGGCACCTTGATTAATCAATTGCAAGGTGGTAGTAATATGGCTCAGTACACAGGTTTGAGTTGGTATATCAAACTGGTAACGAATATTATCCATTAGGTTGAGTAGGTTACTTACCGCTGCAGGGCTATCCGTAGCCGGATTGATACCAATACAGGCATCTCCGCTGCAATTCAATAAGCCATCAATAATACTAGCTGCTACTCCTTTTGGATCATCAGTTGGATGATTAGGTTGCAATCGGGTACTGAAATACCCTTTTAAACCGATAGTATTCCGAAAACGGGTGATCACCTCACATTTTTTTCCTATAGCTATCAGATCCTGATTACCCATTAGTTTGGATACCGCAGCCGCCATTTCAGGCGTAATGCCAGCCGCTATACTGGTTAAAGTTACTGAATCTGTTTCATCACTCAACAACCAGTCGCGCAGCTCGCCAACGGTTAAATGACTTATTAAGCTAAAACTTGTAATGTCATGACTATCAATGATCAACCTGGTTATTTCATCCTGCTCGTAAGGTATCACTACCTCGTTCAGGAAAGTTTTTAAAGGCACATCAGCCAGGGTTATCTGGGCCGCCACGCGTTCTTCATAACTTTCAGCAACCACACCAGCCAGTTCATCCCCAGAGCGGTACGGCGACGCCTTGCCCAGCAAAGTTTTCAGATCTAAAAACTTATAAACCTTATTACGTATGGTGTGCCTGTAAGCGCTCATTAGTTCAATTGTTCATTAGTATTTCTATCTTACTTCCGTAAACTCAGGCGCGGTCATCATTTCGTCGGTTAACGCTATTTTATGCTTACCCATTAATACAAAAATTGCTACTACTACAGCTAAACCCGCAAAGAATATACCGCTCACCTCCAAATTAAACCAGATGATAGCGAACAGGCATACCGTTGATATGATAAGGGCTGTAGCTGGGAATACCGGATAAAAGGGCGAAGCAAATGGCCTTTCCAAGCGCGGTTCTTTTTTGCGGAGGATAAAAAGGCTCAGCATGCTCATCAAATACATCACAATAGCCCCAAGTACCGATAGGACGATGATCTGTGCTGTAGTGCCACTATAAATGGCTATAAAGCTCACCACCCCGCCGGCAATAAGCGCCCAGTGCGGTGTTTTAAACCTATGATTGATTCCTGCAAGTCCCCGAGGCAGATAGCCGCTGCGTGCCATAGCAAATACTTGCCTGGACGAAGCCAATATGGTACCATGCAACGAAGCAATGAGCCCAAACAGGCCAATACTAGCAAATATTTTAGTAAGACCGCTTGCTTTGCCTAAAACAATTCCTATAGCTTCTGGTAGCGGATAATCCAGGTTGCTCAATTTGCGCCAATCTGTTATCCCTCCCGTTAATATCATGACTCCCAGGGCTAATGCAACTAAGGTAGCCAATGCTGATATATAACCTCTTGGAATGTTTTTTTTAGGCTCCTTAACCTCTTCGGCAACCATCGCTACACCCTCGATAGCCAGGTAAAACCAAACCGCGAATGGCAATGCCGCGAACACCCCGGCCCAACCAAAAGGCATTGGATTGCTCAGGTAATTATCCATTTTAAAATGAGGCGATACAATACCCATATACAGCAATAGTTCGGCTACGGCCAGTATGGTAATAAATACCGAAAATGTGGCAGATTCCTTTACCCCCGATATATTGAGTACAATAAATGCCACGTTGAATATCATAGCCGACTGCATAATAGGTATGGCCGGGTATAAAAAGTGCAGATAGCTCCCCAAAGAAATAGCTATAGCGGGGGATGCCAGTAAAAAATCGATCAGCGTAGCGTAACCGGCTACAAGACCTCCGATAGGCCCTATGGCCCGGTAGGCATAAGCAAACGCGCCACCCGCATGCGGAATAGAAGTGGTAAGCTCCGTATAGCTGAAAATAAAGGTGATATACATTACGGTAACCACTAGGGTAGCTATCAAAAAACCAATGGTTCCCGATACTGCCCAACCCAGGTTCCAGCCGAAATACTCACCGGATATAACCAGCCCCACAGCTATTGCCCACAGGTGAACAGGTTTTAATACTCGCTTTAACTGTTCTGCCGGGGGTGCTGCCATATTTTTTGTTTTAATGCGGCTTTAAGATACTTAAAGCCGCTGTTAAATCAAAATGATGACATGTTATGGAATTGTTAAGGTCAACCAATTACACCTTCAATGTATTTTTTAAATATCCAATACTACTGGTTATGCTAGCTAGCGGGTCTTTGGGCATATCATGCTCTACAAAGAAATGTTTCATTCCGGCTGATGATGCCGCGGCGAAAATGGGTTTAAAATCAATGGTTCCACTGCCTACAGGCAATATAGCTTCACGTGCGGCATCCAGATCCTTAACGTGCCACAAAGGGAAACGGCCGGGATGTTGTTTAAACATTTCAACCGGATTTTTACCGCCTTTTACGGCCCAGGCCAGGTCAAGTTCCATTTTTACGTTTTGGGCATCGGTTTCGCTAAGTAACAGATCGTAAGGAACTTTACCCTCAACCGGATGAAATTCCATATCGTGGTTATGATACGCGAATTGGATACCCACTTTTTTAGCGGCCTCACCTGTTTTGTTCAGCACCTCAATAGTCGATTTGATCTCCTCCAGCGTACCTGTAGGTGAATTAGCGCAAACCAGGTATTTGATCCCTCCTTCGGCAGCATCGTCAACCAGTTGCTGCATATCGTCGCGCAGGTTTTTCATGGGTGGTATCACCATAGGCTTACCATCGGCTCCTACGGGCATTCTAGCCCCTGGAGGCATTTTGAACGGCGCTCCAAGCACATGATGTGATGTCCACGCCATGCCCAGGTCGTTAGCCATAGCTTTAAACTCTTTTGGACTCATGCCATAGTAACCGCCTTTTTTACTAAAGGCAGATTCCAGCTCGTTATAGCCTAAACCAGCTATTTTGGTAAGGGTTCCCTTTACATCTTCGTCAATAACTCCAAAAAATGTAAATAGCTGTAAGCCAACCGCGTGTTCGCCTTTTACATTATTGAACAACGTACCCGCTTTGCCGGATAGTGCCATGGTGCCAAGAGCCAATGCCCCAGCGCTTTGGATAAACTTTCGCCTGTTGTAATTCATGCTGATAATTTTTAGTTTTTAATAAGTGGTACAGTAAAACTAAATAAATTTTATATCGAATTAAACTTTATTGTGTCTTTTTAACACAATAATTATTGACGATGATTTTTTTATCAGATATTTCAAATTGATTGTGGCAAAAAATGGGGCTATTTTGATCCGCTAGCCCGGTCAAAAAACTTTTTAAACCTTAAATTTTAACAAATTTCTGCTCAAAAACGGGTAAAAACACTTGAAAATCACTTCAAAAACCCTCATTTTAACACTTTTTAACAAATTTTAACACGATTTTGATGGGTTTTGAAAGCTTTAAAAAGTATTAATTATCTGATTAACAAATAACTATATAAAAAACGGTCGTTTTTTGGCCTTGTTTTTCCCTTAACTAAACTGCCCGGTTCCTTTATAAAAAGAGAACCGGGCAGCTATTCATATAAATATACGAAAAATCCGCGGGATTACCGATACCAGCGTGCCGCTAAGTTTAAATATACAGGCAATTAGCGATCAGTCCTGTCCAGCCGGTTTGGTGGGATGCACCCGCACCGCGACCATTGTCGCCATCAAAATATTCATAAAAAAAGATGTAGTCTTTAAAGTTCGGATCGGTTTGCATTTTGTGATACTGGCCAAATACCGGGCGGTTACCGTTCTCATCGCGTAAAAACAGCTTGGATACCCGGCGGTAAAGTTCATTGGCCACCTCTTTCAGGTTCACATAGTTACCAGATCCCGTTGGGCATTCCACTTTAAAATCGTCGCCATAATACTCGTAAAAGCGGTGCAGGCTATCAATGATCAGGTAGTTGATCGGGATCCAGATGGGGCCACGCCAATTGCTGTTGCCGCCAAATAAACCACTGTCGCTTTCGGCCGGTGTATAGCCTATACCAAAATCGACACCATTTACGGCCACATGAAATGGCTTATCCAGATGATATTTGGAAAGCGAACGGATACCGAAATCGCTCAGGAATTCTTTTTCATCCAGCATGTATTTCAATATGGATTTCATCCTGAAGCCACGCAGCAAACTGATGAGGTGCTTGCCATTGGCACTTTTCTCGTTCCAGCGCGAAACCAGCGAGGCCAGGTCGGGCCTGTTCTCGGCAAACCATTTCATCCGATCGCGAAATATGGGGCTGTCGGTAATATCGCTTTCGTTCAATACCTCGGTCGCAAACAGTGGGATAAGTCCTACTATACTACGTACCTTCATTTTGATGGAACCATCATCCGGGAAACTGATCTGATCGTAAAAAAAGCCGTCTTCTTCATCCCAAAGCCCTTCATTGTTTTCGCCCAGGTTTGACATCGCCCCTACAATGTAAATAAAGTGCTCAAAGAATTTCGAGGCGATATCGGCATAAGCATTGTCCCCTACAGCCAGTTCTGTAGCTATACGCAGCAAGTTAAGCGAGTACATCGCCATCCAACTAGTACCATCGGCCTGTTCCAGGTGCTGGCCCGATGGCAAGTGCATATTCCGGTCAAAAACGCCGATGTTGTCTAAACCCAGGAAACCACCTTCAAATACGTTGTTTCCAGAAGCATCCTTACGGTTTACCCACCAGGTAAAATTGAGCATCAGCTTATGAAATATCCGCTCCAGGAAATAAGTATCGCCCTTGCCGTTATTGGCTTCCTTATCGGTTTTATAAATACTCCAGGCCACCATAGCGTGCACCGGTGGATTACCATCACCAAAATCCCACTCATAGGCTGGTAACTGCCCGTTGGGGTGCATATACCAGTCGCGGGTAAGCAATATGAGCTGATTTTTGGCAAAGGCCATATCAATGCGGGCCAGTGCCAGGCAATGGAAAGCCAGATCCCAGGCAGCAAACCAGGGGTATTCCCATTTATCGGGCATGGATATCACATCGCGGGTATTCAGGTGCATCCATTTGCTGTTGCGGGCATCTTTGCGTTGCGGGGGCGGTGCAGGCTGTGCCGGATCGCCGCGGAGCCAGTGCCGAATATCGCAATAGTAAAATTGCTTGTTCCACATCATACCGGCAAAAGCCTGCCGTTGTATCAGGCTACGATCGATATCCTGTTTGTTGCTATATATATCTTTATAAAATTGGTCAGCCTCGGTAATGCGGGTAGTAAATATGTGGTCAAAATCTTCAAAACTGTAATTGGCATCAGGCGACAAGCGCAACCGTATCGTAACGCTTTGTTTGGCTGCCACAGTAACATCATAGTTAACAGCTGCCTTGGTGCCGGTATTCCGCGGATTGACGGTATCAGCACCGTGTACAATATGGTCATTAATACCGTCTTTATGATATTTGATGCCGTTATCGTAATTATAAAGCCGGTTGGAATTGGTTTCGTTATCGCAAAACAGCAAGGCATTCGCGCCTTCGGTATGCAGCCAAAGCTGATCAAGGTCTTTATGTGATACCTCTATCCTGCCCTCTCCGTTGGCTGCTAAATAGGGTTTATAATCATTATAACCCCAGCTCCAGGTATTGCGGAACCATAAGGTGGGCATTACATTCAGTGCGGCGTCTTCATTACCACGGTTGTGGATGGTGATTTTGATCAGGATATCGTCTTGTGCGCTTTTGGCGTATTCGGTAAATACATCAAAATAAGCGTCGTTATCAAAGATCCCGGTATCTATCAGTTCAAATTCAGGATCTTTACGGGTACGGCGTTTATTTTCAGCCAGCAGCCATTCGTATGGAAAAGTTTGCTGCGGGTATTTGTACAACGCTTTCATGTACGAGTGTGTGGGGGTACTATCCAGGTAATAGTAGATCTCTTTTACATCCTCACCATGGTTGCCTTCGGGGTTGCTGAGTCCGAAATAGCGTTCCTTGATGATCGGATCTTTTTTATTCCACAAGGCAATGGCAAAGCAAAGGTTCTGTTGCCTGTCGCAGATGCCGGCTATACCTTCTTCGCCCCAGCGATAGGTTTTACTGCGGGCCATATCATGTGTGATATAATTCCAGGCATCGCCATTGGCGCTGTAATCTTCACGAACGGTACCCCATTGGCGATCACTTACATAAGGGCCCCATTTTTTCCAGCTGGTATCTTTTAACCTTGATTGTTCTGCATTCATGATAGAAACTCCTTACCTGATAATGCTTTTTTGAAGCAAGTGTTTGCAAAGTAGGCTTATTTAAGGAAAGTTAATATAATTGAATGGTTTGTTTTACATGGGGATGAAGAAGCCTCACCTAATATGCTATGTCATTGCGAGCGAAGCGTGGCAATCTCCTCGCGTTTGTATCGATTATACTAACGAGGAGATTGCTTCGTCGTTCCTCCTCGCAATGACATATTCTTTATTTGTTTTTTATCTATCCCCAGGCGTTTCTTAAAAACCGGAGCCAGTTACCGTACATCATGTTATCAATATCAGCGTCGGTGTAACCGCGTTTTTTGAGCAGGGCGGGCACTTTTTGCAGATCGGCGATGGTTTCCAGGTCATAAGGGCATTGCTCGCGACCAAAGGCACCGTCCAGATCAGATCCCATACCAATGTGCAAGGCGTTACCAGCTATCTGGCAGATGTGGTCAATATGATCAACCATCACTTCCAGGTTACAGTTCATGCCTTTTGGGGTCGACTGTCCCCTCACCCAGTTGGGTACCATCATCCAGGCATCCAGCGCTGCGCCGATCACCGCGTCACGGTCTATCAGGGCTTTGATCATTTCGTCGCTGTATTGGCGGTTGTGATTCACCAGCGCACGGCAATTATTATGACTGGCCCAAACATGACCGTTAAAATGATCAAGGGCCTCCCAAAAACTATCATCACACAAATGAGTGGCATCCAGGATGATGTTGAGGCGCTCCATTTCTTTCAACAGTTCATGGCCTTTCGATCCCATATAGCCCGTAGCATCTGTACCTTGCGCGTAACGACCTGGCCCGTAATGCGCAGGCCCTACAGCACGTAAGCCATAATTATAAGCACGCTCCAGGTGTTGTACGGTAACAATGGAGTCAGCGCCTTCCAGGCTTAAAATATAACCGATGGGCTTATTTTCTGTCGATTGCCCGTCGCTCCAAAGTTGCAGGTGTTTCTCCAGCGATGGTAGATCATTTACCTGTACCATTTCGCCGGCATCTTCCATGGCTTTATACCAGGCTACCTGTCCCTGGGTTTGCGCCCAGGCCTGTTCGGGCGAATGCCAGCCCGGTAAAGGATTATCCGGCGCTACATAACGTCCAATTTGTGTACCTACAACTAAACCGATATTGCCTTTGCGCAGTTCAGGCAAAGTTACCACCGCCTTGGCACGGTCGGGCTTGTCGGTGAGTCCTTCTTCGCGATGGTTAACTTCGGATAGCGGACGGGTGAGGTCGCGGTTCCATTCCAGCGCGTTCATGCTCAGGTCAAGATGGGCATCGATTATAAACATATCAGATCGTTATTTTTCTGTCGCGGGCGGCATTGAGCCACTCACCATTAAGTACTTTATTTTCAATTGTATAAGCACGTTCATATAAAGCTACTGTTGGGCATATATGATGTGGTATACCGTACAATACATCGCCTATCTTGTAAGCATGACCTTCGCCAGCCTCTACCACCAAATGCTCTTCGCTCTGACCAACAGGCACCAGTTCGGGAGCATTTAAAAAATAGATGCGCTTGCTCAATTCATTCTCTGCCGATACGGATTTATGCCCAACATCCAGGCAAAGTTTAGTAGTACCGGGCAGGGATATTACCCTGGAGATCACTAACGCCGCGGGTAAAAACCCTTGCTCTGCCATACTCTGCTGATAGCCTTTATCCCAGTAAACAAAAGTGCCAGGACTGCATTCTACAGCTTCCCTTTTAGTATGGATGGGGAATGTTGGCGATCCGCCTGCTATGATGATTGGCTCAGGATAATCACGCTTTTTGATATCCTGCTGCAATTTTAAAACCGGCTCAAAACTGGCATTGCTTCGTTCGGTACGGGTAGCCAGATCGATATCATGGATGTGACCGTCATAAGCGTGCAGGCCAACAGGGTTCAATCCTGGTAATACAGCGCAATCCATGTACAGTTGCAAGGCCTCAAAACCGGCTTTTATACCGGTGCGGTTCATGCCTACATTAATATCGAGATAAACATCAACCTTCAGCTTATATTTTTCGGCAACCTCAGATATTTCATTAGCTGCCGCGGTATTATCAACCAGACAAGAGAATTTAATGCCCGGATACGCGTGTATAAGCTTAATAAAGCGGTAAAGCTTTGGACCCACGGGCTGATAGGCCAGTAATACATCGGGTGCTTTGCTTATGGCCAACAGTTCGGCTTCGGCAATGGTTGCGCACTTGAATTTTTTGATACCTGCTTCCAGAAGTAACAGGGTAACTTCTTTATTCTTGTACGTTTTTACATGCGGGCGCAAACGGGCCACATCATCAATCATGGTTTTAAGCAGCTCGATGTTGGCCTTTACCCTATCCGGGTAAACTACCAGGGCCGGTGTATCCAGCTTTTCTATATCATCTATTGTGTACCAGTTCATGTTGAGTTTTGAGTATTTTGCCTGAACATTGATTTCCCTGATTGACGGATAACCAGGATTTTTAATGATATGATTAGTTATAAGCGATGAATTTGGATTAGTGGGCTATCAGCAACTCACTATATCATGATAATCCTTCAATCAGGAGAATCATGGTCAAAACTCCTACAACTACTAAGCTAATTCAAACAAGGCCTCTATTTCTACCGGGATATTATCGGGTAACGAGCCCATACCTACGGCACTGCGTACACCTATGCCGTTTTCTTCGCCCCATACTTTGGCAAAAAGCTCACTGGCACCGTTAATGATAAAAGGATGTTTCTCAAAATCAGGAGTACAATTGACCATACCTAATACTTTGATCACCCTTTTTACCTTATCAAGGCTGCCGATGTTGGCTTTAATGGTGGCCAGCATGGCTAAACCAACCTGGCGGGCTGCCAATTTACCGTCTTCCTGTGAAATGGTATCACCGATACGCCCAATGATCAGCGTGCCGTCGTCCTGCACAGTACCGTGGCCCGACAGGTAAAGATATTTGCCATCAACTAAACAAGGTTTATAAACGCCAAGCGGCTTTGGTGCGGGCGGCAGGTTTAAACCCAGCGCCGCGAAGTTTTCTTCGGGAGTGTTCATAGCGGTAAAATTATAAAGTTTAGGCAATAATTAGCAACAAAAAAGCCGGGGATCTCACTCCCGGCTTCGAATTAATCAACTATAGGATATTCTATTTAAATTTAAAGGTAACGCCAACGTTTATGGCATAATCGGCAAAAGCGGCATCGCCCTGGGTATATACACCAGTTAGCTGTGTGCTGATCTTATCAGGTACGCTTTGTGTACGATCTCGTTTTAGGGCTACCGGAACAAAGGCATATATGGAAAGCGCTTTGAGGCGATAAATAACACCTGGCTCGGCCGAAATAATATAACCTGGTCTTCTGAAGCCATTGCTGCCGCCTACCAGGTCTTTCACCGGTAAACATTCGTAACGCACACCCGCCGAAAAGTCGAACTTACCAACGCCATAGCTGGCACCTCCCCTGATCATGACCTGATCTGGCACGCTCATCACATCGCTGCCATTTGCCACTGCTTTTGAGCTTGGTGTACTGCCACGAGCTGATGATGTCCCGTTTTGCTCACGCGGACTGATGAGGTAATAAAAACCACCATACAAACCAAACTGATGGGTGAAATTATAATAAGCGTTGATCTCTGTAGTGATGCCAGTTCCGCCATCACCCAATTGTATCGATTGATCAACAGGGCCTAGCGTACGGGCGTCATTAGCAGCGGTGTGGTAAAAATAGTCCTGGTAATTGTAGTTACCGGTAGGTAGTTTAAAACCTAAACCTACCTGGATATTGCCTTTACGGGCCTTGGCAGGATTAAGCAGCCAGGCATAAGCTGTTAAGCGGATATCGCCCAAACCAAATGAATGGGTGCTCAGTCGCTCTTTGCCGCCATGTTCATATAACGATGACCTGCTGTTATCCAATATAGGTACATCTACCGCGAACGACCAGCGATTGTTGAAAATGCGGGTAAGCGTAAGATCCTGTGTATAAGAATGGTTTATTACATTGGTACCCTGGGCAATACGTTGTTTTTGTTCCTGTGTGCCCACAAAGTGCTTGTATGATCTGAAATAGCGGTTATTGCTATTGAGTAACCAGCTGCTGCTGGTGTTGGAGCTGTCGGGATGTTCATCCATGGTACATAAACCACCGGTACTGCGGATGGCCACGCAGCCTTGTGCATTTGCATGGGTGTTGGCGAAAAGGATGTAAAAAGTAATAGTAAAAAGTGTTCGTAAAGTTAGTTTCATGTGTGTTTGGTTAATATATATAATAGGGTTATGGTAATCTGTTTAATAAAGCCAGGTTTCTCAGGCCTGGCTTTTACCTGCTCTCATACAGGATTTTTTATTAATCAACTAAATCTCAAATCTTTGGTGTTTTTCCAGGGAAACACGATAAAACCCGACGGCGCTTTTTTAAACGCGAACCATAAAGCCAGCAGCACGCCATAGCTACCGCCCCGCTCTACCCATTCAAACAGTTCGTAATGCGGATAAAACAGCTCGCTGGTTATTTTCCAGATGATAAATACGAGCAATAAATTTTTAAACGGACGGATCAGTATGGAAATGGCCGCTAAGATTTCAAAAATACCAACTACCAGTGCGGTTCTAGCCGGGTCATGAAAACCAAGGGATTGGTACTGTTTCAGCAGTCCGGCTTTTTGTATGATATTAAGCCAGCCGTGACCCAATAACAATAAGAATGCTATTACCCTTAAGCTGCCTATCACCGTTTTTAATACAGACGGCTCAATTACTATTTCGTCATTCATGCGGGCAAACCATTGTTTCAGCGGAATTTTAATACCACCCTGTATGATCAACAGCACGAGCGGGGCTCCAAAATTGCCCGCGCGTTCAATAAACTCGGCAAAAGGTTCGCCGGATATTGGGCGGAATGACGCGGTAATGATCCCCCATATCACCAGCCAACCTGCTACAGCACGTGTAGGATAAACCAATATGGATATGCCCATCAAAATATCGATGGAGCCCACAACCGGCATTAAGCGATAGGCGTCATCATGCCCAATACCCATCACCGCGAAATAGTTACACCAAATTTGTTTGGTGATGATGCCAAATGCACCATGCCCTATAAAACACATGGCACAGGCCAGTCTTAACGTGAAATATATTTTTTGATCGGTAGTTAAACGTAACATTCTTTCTTATTTTGTTTTGGATCAAAGAACAAATATTTTTGGATGAAAGACATACTCTTAAAATCTTTGCTCCTTGTTCCAAAAATCCTTACTCTATTTATCTGCTCCGTCTGCTTTTCCTCTCAATACTGCGTACTGGCCAATTTTGGCGCCGGTTTGCAAACCAACCTCGCAATCGCTACGATAATGTATGGCACCGTATAAACGCGACATGGCAGCGTCATGCGCCAGATCGGTAAATTTGGTACCCCTATCAGGCAGTAAATAGGTTAATACGGCTGCTGCAGCGGCGCTAAAATTAGAGTGACCGGAAGTATATGCCGGGAAATTTGGCACGCCTGTCAACGTTTTAATATTAGGATTAGCCTGCGACGGGCGCTGGTTAAAATAAAAATATTTGGTATCCCAGCACACAATGGCGGCATCCATTTCGGCCATATTCAGCAAGGCAAAATTGCGTGCCCAGCGAATTTCACTGTATTTTTGCTTTACAAACTCATCGGCAGCAATAGCATTCCAGTGCCCCGTCGGGGTATACGTACCAACCCCATCGGCCCAAAAAGCTACCTGTTCTTCATGCGCACGTGAGTGATCATTACTAAAGGATAATACCTCTTCCGTTTCCTTTTTAAATTCTGGTGAATTGGTTAAGTAAGGTGGCGCAGGTCTTAAAGCAACCACAGTGAGCGTATCAAACAAAAACGGCAATACCTTTGAAAATAAAGGCAGCATGGGCGGTCTTTTTGGTGTTTCCAGGCTCACCCAAAATTGTTCGCCTTTGGCCGTGGCAGCGGTTTCAAAACCTTTCCAGATAGCTGGTGTACCGATAGCTTTACCGGCACGATCATTACGGGCGCGGTTAGCGAATATGGCAGCTACCTGTTTGCCTAACGCCTCACCAGCGTTAAGTTCACCACGGGTGTTTGCACCGGCCATGATTCGGTACAGCTTTTCTTCGTCGGCCTTTTGCTGTATGTAGGCAATTTCGGTAGGGAATAACAATTTCATGATCTCAACCGTGGTGCCAGCCACAACAGCATCCTCGCTTGGGTACGATGGCAGATCGGAAGTTGGCACCAGTGGTGTAATCCCGGCATCATTTTTATATGGAGCAGTGCGCTTGTACAAATTTTTAAAATGCCAGGCCGCGATCAATGCATCATACTGGCTTGCGCTAACATAAGCATAAGCCCTTGCTGCATACGGCGGGTTTGAAAACGGAAACTCCGGGTAATTGAAAGGATTGGCTGAGTTTGGCGCGGGATACGTGCCATCAGGGTTTTGATAAGGCGGCACGTTGTGTTTGGCTACCAGGTCACGTAATATCTCGTTCCATCTCAAAACTGAGCCCGCGCTCCAGTATTTGATGCTCGCTTTCTGATCATCGGTCAGGCTGCGTTGAAGCGCTTTGATCTCGTTGATATCAGCAACATAGGCAGGTGAAGTTACCGCGTCCGGAGCGGCTACACTCAGTACACTAAAATCAGTTACCAGTACCGGTTTCCAGGTATCTGCGTTCAGGTCGATATTGGCAGGGGCCAATGCGGGGTACAAGGAAGTACGATCAGTAATGTCCTTTTTACATGAGCTTAAAAAAGCTGTACCTAAAAATAGGATTGGGACTATATAGCGTAATGTTTTTTTCATCTTGATCATTATTAAGTATTAACCTGCTTATTTCTGTTTTTTAGTGCTAAAAACGTAATAAACACCACCATAAAATGTCCGGGTTTGCCCCACATTACGGCCACTTAAAACATAGTTACCACCAGCGGTAAACTCCAGTCCGCTAATGGATTGAAGGCTATATTTCAATATTACCCCGGCCAGTGTCGAGTTCATTTTATTGCTGGGGAATGGCATATCGTTTTTACGAATGTCAAACCCGCCAATGGTAGTTACTTTGGTTAATACAGCTTCGGCATTAAACTTTAAGCTTCTGTAACCCGAACTCACCAAAAAGTTGGTCATATTGGGCATTTCCACTTCATTGGTATAATGCAGTTCCGTAGTATAATAAGAGTTTCTGTCGATAGTAATATTGCTCCGACGGATATACTGACCGGCTCCGGCTACAAAGAACCTGCCCGTCTGGTAGTTCAATAAAGCCCGTAAGGCTACATTTTTACTATGAAGCCCAATTGATAAGGGTAAATAATCCGCTTCGTAATTGCTTAGCGGTATCGATCCTGATAAAATGGCATGTAAGCTGAATAAACCCTTACCAATTTCTTCTTTTACAGCCATCCATTTGATAGATGCTGTCAGATCCTGAAAATTGTGCTCGCCCCTTAATGTACCTGCGGTAGCGTTGGTGGTTACATAGGGCACCATGAATAATATATTAATACGATTCGACAAACCATAGTTTCCGCCCAAGCTGTATACGCTGGAGCTTACTGTTCCCAGGTTAAGGTTGTCGCGTTTAAAGGTACCTTCCCAGTAATGATCCCAGCTGCTGTGAGTATACATACCGGCGGCGCAAAAATAGTTCTTGGGGATCATCAATGCGTCGGCATCTGTTTGCGCTCTGGCAAATGGCGATAAAATAAGGCAGAAGGCTATAACTAAAAAGCATCTGCAGAAAAGTTTTGATAAATTTTCTATCATATATAATTTAATTAGGGTGAGGCTAATAAATCTGTAACCGGATTATAACCAAGTTAACAAATATTGATAACCGGTTTTTACAACCAATCAGCAATACCAAAGACAATCAATCCATAAATTATGCTTACAAATAACTCATGTATATTCTAAATACTACCCAAACAGTTGTTTAGGCGATAAATCAAATACACTTGCAGCTTTAAATAAAGCGTGCAAAGTCATTCAACATCATCATTTAGGGTTTATGATCAGCAAGTAAAGTTTGGGGGCTTGCCCGGAGATTCAATGAAGGGTGAACTCAAATGGTATGATATAGGGTTCATTGCGGTTTTAAGCGTAGTTGAAAACGTTAAAAACCGGTAATGCATCATTTGGCAACTATATTCGTTACTAAAGTTTACTTTTTTAACGGGTGCTTCGTGCCCTTTTTTGCTCAGGGGTACATCGCAAAACTCTTTGGCGATAATTAAATTTGCGGAAACCAAACGGGTTTTTACACTATTTGCGATGCAAATGAACGACATGGTGTCGCGGGTTACCTTGTATCTTAAATAATTATAGTAAACTCCTTTTAGTTGCAGCTGGCCATGGTCAACCACATAATCATTCCAATCATGAATGCCTGGTAAATGAACAGGGAGCTTTATTTCGACAAGTTTGGTGGCATCTACCTTATTTTCGTAGATCTGTTTAACTATCTGAACTTCCGAGCGATGAATTAAATATTTAAATACCAAATTATATCCGCCCAAATTGAACAGATGTACATTCAGCAAGAGTATGGCTATAAACCTTTTCACCAGAAAGAGACAATTAATAGGGTATAATCTATTGTAAATATATTGATACGAATGATAAAAACAAATAAAAAATCAATAATTCATTAAGCAGTAGTGTATTGCTCACACAATAAATATCTTTACCTTAATATAGTTATCAGGTATCATTATGGATATTTTAAAACAACCCTGGCCCTGGTATGTGGCCGGTCCTTTGATCGGGCTTGTGGTCCCGGCTCTTTTATTAGCAGGCAATAAAGCATTTGGTATATCATCATCGTTGAGGCATATCTGCGCGGCTTGTTTGCCGGCAAATATTTCTTTTTTTAAGTACGATTGGAAAAAGGAAAGCTGGAACCTGTTCTTTGTTGTTGGTATTGTACTGGGCGGTTTCATAGCCACACAATATTTATCGGGCAATCACCCGGTTCAGATCAATCCACGCACCACTACCCTGCTCAAACAACAGGGTATTACTGATTTTAGCGGACTGCTGCCACGTGATGTATTCAGCTTTAGTCAGTTATTAACTTTAAGAGGATTCATTTTCATGGTTATCGGAGGTTTTATGGTGGGCTTTGGTACCCGGTACGCAGGCGGTTGTACATCAGGTCACGCTATCATGGGCATATCAACTTTACAATGGCCGTCCGTAGTGGCCACTTGCTGCTTTATGGCGGGTGGTTTTGCTATGACCTGGTTTATTTTACCTTACCTTATCAGCTTGTAAATGACGCGTAACATTAAATATCTCATCATCGGAATGCTTTTTGGCCTTGTACTGGTTAAATCAGAAGTGGTGTCCTGGTTCAGGATACAGGAAATGTTCCGGTTGCAATCATTCCATATGTATGGCATCATCGGCAGCGCTATTGTAGTAGGGCTTATCTCTGTTTTACTCATCAGGCGTTTCCGGGCAAAAACCATATCCGGAGAAGTGATTGTTATTCCGGTTAAAAAATTTCATTGGGGTAATGTATATGGCGGGTTGATATTTGGCTTAGGCTGGGCTATAACAGGTGCCTGTCCGGGTCCATTATTTGCCCAGATCGGCAGTGGTTTTGCGGTAATTATAGTTACCTTACTCAGCGCTATAGCAGGTACCTGGGTTTACGGATTGCTTCGGGACAAACTTCCGCATTGATTTACTGTTGATCAGGTATGGTAGAGAAGAGAAAAATAACCATTGGTAATATCATCTATCTGTTATCGGCGGCTATTATTGTTATTATGCTGGTTAACCCGACAGCCAAAAGTCTATTAATAAGAGGTTTGATAGGTATTGGCTTTTTTAAACCCGAGATCCCTGTTCAGGTATCCAAAAAAGCTTTGGCCGATCCGTTTAACATCGCTTTCAGAGATAGCAGTGGAAGAATTTTAAATACCAGTGATTTAAGGGGTAAAGTAATTTTTGTAAACTTTTGGGCCACCTGGTGCCCACCCTGTATCGCGGAAATGCCTAACCTTAACGATTTTTATAAGCAGTATAAAAATTACCCCAATGCGGTTTTCATACTGGCAGATGTAGACAACAATTATACAAAAGCCAATGCGTTTATGAAAAAGCACCAGTATGTTTTACCTGTTTATACATTAGCCAGCAACGTACCGGAAAATATTATGGACGGAACCATCCCCACTACACTGGTATTTGACAAAAAAGGCGAACTGGTATTTAAACACACTAATGCCGCTAATTACAACAGCACCAGATTTACTGATTACTTCACCACGCTGCTTAAACAATAATTAATCCTGCCTATTAATTGTTTTGTATACACAAAACAAAACTAATTACATCAACAGTATTTTTATTAAATTAATTGTTGTTATTTTAACACTTATTATTTTTTTTTCTTTTCTTTACAATTCCAATATCAAAACCTCATTCAATGAAAAAGAAAACACTTACCCATTTGTTTACCTGGTTACTGTGTCTCGGTTCAGCTACGGCATTTAGTCAAACCGGAACTATTACAATTAGCGATAATTCAAAAACCACCATTGACAAAAATATCTACGGACAATTTGCCGAGCATCTTGGTCACGGGATATATGGCGGTTTTTGGGTAGATAAGAGTCTCCCGGTAAAAAAGCAAAATCGTATCAGATTGGATGTGGTTGAAGCTTTGAAAAAAATAAAGATCCCTAACCTACGCTGGCCGGGCGGTTGCTTTGCAGATGAATATCACTGGCGCGACGGTATAGGGCCAACAGCACAACGCCCGCGCATGGTGAACACCAACTGGGGGGGCACAACCGAGGATAACAGCTTCGGCACGCATGAATTTCTGGAGCTTTGCAGTTTATTGAAATGCGAACCCTATGTAGCTGGTAATGTGGGCAGCGGCACGGTTGAAGAAATGTCGAAATGGGTTGAATACCTGAACTCCAACAGTACCAGTACCGTGGTACAGGAAAGGGCTAAAAATGGTCATCCAGAACCATATAAAGTTACTTTTTGGGGCGTTGGTAACGAGAGCTGGGGCTGCGGCGGCAATATGACCCCAGAGTTTTATGTTGATCAGTTTAAGCGTTATGCTTCTTTTGCCAAAGATTACCCAGGCGCCAGACTTAAAAAAATTGCCAGCGGTCCTAACTCCGATGACTACAACTGGACTGAGGTATGCATGAAAAATATACCGCAGTACATGATGTACGGCTTATCGCTCCATTATTATACCATACCAACGGGCCAGTGGGGTAAAAAAGGCTCTGCAACTTCATTTAGCGAAAGCGAGTATTTCAACACAATGGTAAACTGTCTTAAAATGGAAGAGCTGGTAACCAAACATTCGGCCATTATGGATAAATACGATCCTGAGAAAAAAGTGGCTTTAATAGTTGACGAATGGGGTGTTTGGACTGATCCTGAACCCGGCACTAATCCAGGTTTTTTATATCAGCAGAACAGTTTACGCGACGCGCTGATAGCTGGTACTACACTAAACATTTTTAACAACCACAGCGACCGTGTTAAAATGGCAGCATTAGCACAAACTATCAACGTTTTACAATCGCTCATTTTAACTGATAAAGAAAAAATAGTGCTTACCCCTACTTATCATGTATTTGATATGTACAAAGTTCACCAGGATGCTAAATACCTGCCTATAAAATTAGATGTACCGGATTACGAGGTTGACGGCAAAAAGATAGCGGCTGTAAATGCATCAGCATCACAGGATGCTACGGGTAAGGTGCATATTTCCTTAGTTAACCTGGATATTCATCATCCTATAACCATTACAACCGGCTTGCAGGATATCAAATGGTCGGCAGTAAGTGGTCAGGTACTCACTTCGGCCAATGTAACCAATATCAACACCTTTGCTGATCCTAATAAAATACACCTGAGCAATTTTACAGGTGCCAAAAAAGATGGTGATAAACTGGTGGTAACATTACCTGCCAAATCAATAGTGACTTTGGAGTTGAATTAATAATAATTTTCCCACGCGTCATTGCGAGGTACGAAGCAATCTCTACACAGGCAGGTCAACTTTGCTCTGTAAAATTTAGAGATTGCTTCGTACCTCGCAATGACGCGTTTAGGGCTTAGGGAACTTCTAAAATACCTTCACCTTAATCCCCCAAATATCACCCAACGCTTTTTTAGCGGCATGATACCCACACATACCATGAACTCCGCCTCCTGGAGGTGTAGAGGACGAACAAATGTAAAGCCCCTTAGCCGATGTTTTATAAGGTGACCAGCGTAACGCCGGTCGTGTAAACAGCTGTCCGATATCAATAACTCCTCCGTTAATATCTCCACCTATATAATTAGGGTTATACTGTTCCATTTGGGCGGTATTGAAAGTATGTTTGGCCAGGATAGTGTCCCTAAAACCCGGGGCAAAACGCTCCACTTGCTGTTCAATAATGGTGGTCATGTCTTTTTCCGAGCCGTTAGGCACATGACAATAAGCCCAGGCCGTGTGCTTGCCTTCCGGCGCACGTGATCTGTCAAACTGGCTTTGCTGCGCCAGCAATACAAACGGTTTTTCGGGATGCTCACCTTTCCATATCCGTTGCTCCCCAATAGCTATTTCTTCAAATGTATTACCTATGTGCACTGTACCTGCCTGTTTAACCTGTTCTGCTTTAAAGGGGATCGGCGCATCCAGGGCCCAGTCTATTTTAAATACGCCCATCCCGTAGCGATAACGCTCCAATTGCCATTTATACAGGGATGAAAATCGGTGCCCAGCTATCTTTAAAAGCTGTTTAGGCGTAATGTCAAACAGCAAAGCATGGGCAGATGGAAGTTGATCTAACGATTCAATATAACGGTCGGTTTCTATTGTCCCCCCTATCGAAATAAAATAGGAGGCTAGAGCCGAGGCTATCTGTTTTGATCCCCCTTTAGGTACAGGCCAGCCTTTTAAGTGTCCTTGCGCCATCAGCACCAGTCCGATAGCGGAAGTAGCTAAATTACTTAAAGGTTGTATAGAGTGCGCAGCCATGCCGGCAAATAAGCCCTTTGCGGCCTGTGTTTTAAAACGTTTCTCTAAAAAGGTTGCAGCTGTTAAACCATCAAAGCCAAACTGGGCCATGGCTAAAGGATGTTTGGGAAAATGCAGCGGACCTAAAGCATCGGGCGCGATGAGTGGCCAGTTTTTCACTACAGGTTTGATGAGTTTGAGATAAGCCTGCTCATCGTCGCCTAATAAGCTTGCGGTTTGTTCAATTGATTTGGTCAATATAGCGGCCGTGCCATCATCAAATGGATGCGCGGCCGCTATCTCGGGATAAATATATTCCAATCCGTGCTGTTCCAGCGGCAATGTTTCAAAAAATGGTGAAGCTGCTGCCATCGGATGGATAGCCGAACAGATATCATGAAGGTAACCGGGCAAAGTGAGTTCCGCGGAACGAAGCCCTCCTCCTATCTCCTTTTTGCCTTCGAGCAATAATACCGACAAGCCGTTTTGTTGTAATAATATAGCAGCTGCCAAACCATTGGGCCCTGAGCCAACAATTACGGCGTCATAGTCACGTTTTTCAAGCTTCATGTATACGGTAGATGTTTAAAAACATACTAAGGTATTTAAATAAACAGTTTGATACCCTAATGAATTTAAAAACCCGGTCGTATTTGGTGATCAATTTAAAACCTCGCCGGCATGGGTAGCTTCCGGTACCTCGATCAGTTTGCCGGAACGTACATCATAAATGTAGCCATATATGGGTATGTTCCCTGCCACTAATGGGTGCTGCCTGATGCGTTGAACATCTTCGATAACACTCGCTTCCAGGTTTTTAAAGGTCAGAAAAGCGATATGCCGCGCTTCGGTTGATCCGCCACTTTCTTCGGTATTACGCCAACCACGTTCATCAACGGTTGCGGTTTTCAGACTTTTGGCCAGCAGATCGCGGATAATATCGTCGGTGAACAAAGCCATTCCGCAATCGGTATGATGAATTACGAACCATTCTTTAGTACCCAACAATTTGTGCGATATCACTAACGATCGGATAGCATCGTCGCTGGCACGGCCACCAGCGTTACGGATCACATGCGCGTCGCCTTCGGCCAAACCTGCATACTGGGCCGGATCAAGCCGGGCATCCATACAGGTTAAAATGGCAAACTGACGGGCCGGTGGTATGGTTAACTCACCCTTGTTGCCAAAATGCTTTACATATTCCTGATTGGCCGAAAGCACCTGTTGGTGGACTTTCGACCTGATTTTTTGCAATGGATCAATTACGTTTGACATGGTATCTTTTTTTAAGATGATGATCAGGCAGATTTTCTGCTGTGGTTGATCAATGCTGATTCATAAACCGAAGCAATAATATCATCGGCAGAAAATGTACCCAGGAAGTCGAAATCGATATGACTATAAATAACTTGTTTTGAAGGGGCAACAATATAAGTGGCTAAAAGCGGCGCGTTTACATCAATACCCGAAAACCTGTTCCAAACCGGATCTTCATCGGAAAACACTCTGAACGCCTGCGCCAGTTCTTTTTCCTCATCATAATAAAAATTAAGGGTAAAGCTATGTTCCCAGGCTTTCTTTTCCAGTTCTTCGGTACGCTCATCACTGATGATCAACAAGTTTCCGCCACTGGCTTTTATTTCATTATGGATATTGTTAAGTTGTTTGAGCAACGTAAAACCATGATCACGCCAATGATGCGAATAAAAAGCGATCACCAGTGGCTTATTCAAAAGATGTCTTAATGAAACAGGGCCATGCACTTCGGCTCCGTTAAAAAACTGTTGCCAGCGACTGTAAGTACTATAGAATTTAAGATCTGGCACATAGTTGCCGGCCTTAACAGGCTTTAATGGCTGGTATGGCTTAAACGGAAGATCGGCATCAGCAACGATTTCTGACAGATCAAAAAATGGATATTTGTTATTATTATTTGTAGTTAACATTTTTAATAGAATGAAGATTAAACGAATTGTATTTGATTGTTGTGATGATAGATCAGGGTCAACAACTGCACAATCCGTAAACTACAGGATAGTCAGCTAATAGCCTGACGACTGCGGGCTTGTTTAATTGATTTACCAGATAAGCGTTCATAAAATATATGTTAAATAATGAGATCAGTAAAATATGAGAATAGACGGGATCGACAGAAGGCTTTTGGTTCAACAACAGCAACACACTTCTCTTTTCATATCTTCACGATATAAAAAGAGAAGTGTATTAAAGGTTAATTTACGACCCGGCATGATTTTGAATGTTTTGAAGTTCAAATATACTATAATGTCTATCTATTTAGTATGTATTTTATAAATTATTTTTTTATTTTTTGTTTTCTATCTTTCAGACAAAAAACTAACTATGCTAAACGGGCGAATAAAATACTATACTTTACTGATAATCACCGGTATTTCTATTTTGTTTAGCTGCACTCAAAACCCCAAACACCGGGTATCCAAAGCCGATTCTATAAAAAAGAAGGCCGTAAAAGAATGGAACAAAACCATCCCCGGCAATTTCAGCGATCAAACAAAGGCCGTTTTCGACAGCTTACAAATAAATATTTTCCTGAAAAAGTATCCCGCCTTTGATCCATATGCCAAGGATATTAACTTGTTTTATAGTAAGCGTAAATTTGCTTACGCCTGGTACGCAAACAACACATTAATAGAGCAAGCTGGTAACCTGGTTGATAGATTAAATAATTTACAAAACGAGGGTATTTATAGAGCTATCCCCTACCCAAAATCCCTAGACTCACTGGTGTTTGATGCGCATCCAAAAGCAACTACCGCAAAAGCTAAAACCAATATTACTACCGAGTTGATGCTTACCGCGCAGTATTTTGTTTTTTCAAAACTGGCTTTTCAGGGTATGAGCGACTCGGTAACCCGTGCTGTAAACTGGTATCTGCCCCGTAAAAAAGTCTCCTACAATGATTACCTGGATAGTTTGCTAAAAAAACCGGGAAAACCGGGTGGAACTTTATCCGAACCTGTTTACCGGCAATATGACCTGTTAAAAACCTTCCTGGCTAAATACCGCCATCTGGATACCATAGATAAGTGGCAACCGCTTATTATCGAAAAAAAGTTAAAACCTGGCGACTCCACAGCAGTGATATCATTGATCAAGAAACGGCTTTATAAATTGGAGGATTTTAAAGGCGATACAACGAGCAATGTTTATGACGATGAACTGAAAGGTGCCTTTAAGCAATTTCAGTTGCGACATGGCCTTACTGCCGATGGCATTGCCGGTGCTGGTACCATAGCCGAATTAAACGTTCCTTTAAAAACCCGGATGCGGCAGATCATCGTGAACATGGAACGCTGCAGATGGCTCCCAGTAAGTCTGAATACTGATTACCTGGCAGTGAATATACCTGAGTTTAAACTCCATGTTTATCACGCCGATAGTCTGTTATGGAGCTGCAATGTAGTTGTAGGTCAAAAAGTTCATCAAACAGTGATATTCTACGGCGAGATGCAGTATATCGTTTTTAGTCCGTACTGGAACTTGCCTGAAAGTATCATCCGCAACGAGGTATTGCCCGAGATAAGAAAGAACTCCAACTATGTGAATGAACATAATATGATCATTACCGGGAAAGAAAATGGTTTACCAGTGATTAAACAAAAACCAGGTCCGGCCAATTCCCTGGGATTGGTTAAATTCCTGTTTCCGAACAGTTATAGTATCTATTTGCATGATACACCTTCTAAATCATTATTTGGCGAATCGTCAAGAGCATTCAGTCATGGATGTATCCGCGTTGGCGAACCAGCTAAGCTTGCTTCTTTTCTATTAAAATACGATACAACCTGGACGGCCGACCGGATCAGTAAGGCTATGCACCTGGGCAAAGAGCAGCAAATAACCCTTAAACATAAAACACCCGTTTTTATAGCCTACTTTACCGCTTTTACAGATCGTAACAACAAACTCAATTTCCGCAAGGATATATATAACCGGGACGAACAACTGGCATCAATGATCATATCAGGAAAAGGTAGTTATTAAAAATAATAATGGTCGATTGCGTATAAGGCGGCACTTTTTTTATTTGTCATTTTGACAATAAAATCTGTTATGATAGCTTTTTAAGGTTTATAATACTGGTAAATTAAAAAAACAAAATATTTTTCGTGGCTTTGTAGGCAATAGTTAAAATTTAATTGTCCCCTCTTTAAATCACTTCATGCGCCCGATCCTATTCCGGAGCGATTAAGTGTGAATTTAACACCAACATTGATTATTAAAACCCGAAAAAATTTAGGCCTATGTAAAAAACGCTTACTAACCCTACCCAAAGCACAATTACCCGGCGGGAAATTGCTGCTCCACAGAATGATTTTTGAATGTTTATAAATGCAGGTGCAATCGACAGTACTTGTTATTAACTCCCTTTAAATTCAGTAAAATATGAAATTTTTAAAACACCCAACGGGTGTACATAGGCCATGGATATCCAAATCTTTGCCCTTGTGTAAATTAGCCCTTGCAGGTTTAGTTCTCATAAATACGCAAACAGTGGCACTCGCAAGCCCTAAATTAGCCAACAGCTTAAACTTTAACCTCAAAACCAATATCGCAAAAATCAGCGGTAAAGTAGTTGATGAAAAAGGCGAACCGTTAATTGGCGTAAGTATTCGCATAAAAGGTACTACAACAGGTACCCAAACTGATACCCAGGGTAACTTTACACTTGATGCCGACAGCAAAACAGTTTTGATAGTAAGCTATATAGGCTTTACTACGAAAGAAGTAATCGTAGGGTCAAAAACTTCATTCACCATAACACTAGCAAGTAACAATAACTTAAACGAGGTAGTAGTTACAGCTTTGGGTATCAAAAAAGAACAAAAAAAGCTTGGTTATGCACTTACAACGGTTAAAGGCGACCTTCTTGATAAAGCCAAAGAATCAAACGTTGCTTATTCATTAGAAGGCCGTGTGGCTGGTTTAAGTATTAGCGGCACCAACGGCGGAGCAGGTTCATCTGCCCGTATATTATTACGTGGTGTAACCAGTACAGGTACTACCCAGGGGCCGTTGTTCGTAATCAATGGAGTACCAATGGATAACACCCAGAGAGGCCAGTCGGGCGAATGGGGCGGCGCCGATTATGGTGATGGTATTTCCAATATTAACCCGGATGATATCGAATCTATGACCGTATTAAAAGGCCAGTCGGCATCTGCACTTTATGGTACCCGTGCTACAGGTGGTGTTATTTTGATCACGACCAAATCAGGCAAAAAAGATTCAGGCTTTGGTGTTGAATATAATACCAACTACCAGATGGATAAGGTTTATGATAATACCGATTTCCAAACGGTGTACGGCCAGGGAGAAAACGGAGCCAAACCAAACAATGCTGCCGATGCACTAAGTTCAGGCAACCTGGCTTGGGGAGCAAAGCTGGATGGGTCGCAGGTAATTCAGTTTGATGGTAAAAGCTATGCTTATTCAAAAACGAGCGATGACTATACCAAATTTTACAAAACAGGTAATACCTTCACCAACACAGTTTCTTTAACCGGCGGTAATGAAACCGGCGCTTTCCGCTTATCATTATCAGATATGAATAATCATGCGATTATCCCCAATAGCGGATTGGGCAGAAAAACCTTTAACTTTAATGGCACCCAAACTGTAATGAAAAACCTGGATATAACTCTGGTTGCCAATTACATTTTGGACAATGAGAAAAACCGTTCTGGTTTAAGTGATGGCCCTGGCAACCCTAACAACGTGCAATTTTTAGCGCCAAATGAAGCTCAGAGTATTTTAGCGCCAGGCACAAAAGCTAACGGGACCGAACAATCATTTACCAATGATATATATGTGACAAATCCTTATTTTGCAGCTTATAATTTTGTATCCAGTACAAAAAGAGAGCGCTTAATATCTTCAATAGCTGCCAAATACAGCTTAACACCCTGGGCATATGTACAGGGCCGGATAGGTTATGATAATACTCATGACTCACGCCTAAATATAGAACCAACCGGGACGGCATATTTGAGTAGTAACGGTAACCTGAAAACACAAGCAACGCAAACAACCGAATTTAATGCAGATGTGTTGTTAGGCGCCAAACATGATCTGATTAAGGATTGGTTAAACCTGGACATGTCTGTAGGCGGTAACATCCGTAAAAACGATTATGGAGGTACTTATATAAATGCCAATAATCTTATTTTCCCTTATTTTTATGATCTGTCAAACGGCCAGGTAAAACCGGCCGGAACTATCGGATCTGATTCTGATACACCAGACGACGATCCTAAAAAACAACAAGTTAACTCGGCCTATTACACAGCTGATTTTGCCGTAAAAAACTTTTTGGTTTTAAGTACAACCGGACGTTATGATTATTATAGCAGTATAGCAAAATCTGTAGGACCGGGAATATTCACCCCATCGGTATCAGCAAGTTTTATCTTCTCTGATCTTACCCACATTAATGGCCTTGATTTTGGAAAACTGCGTGTATCGTATGCAAAAACAAGTGGCAGCGCACAGCCTTACGCAAACAAGGTTTATTATCGCGTTGGCAATCCCGTTAATGGCGTTAATACCGTTACTTTTGGTAGCCAGCTTGCAAACCTCGACTTAAAACCGTATACCTTAAATGAGTTTGAAATTGGTACCGAGCTCAAATTCTTAAACGACCGTTTAGGGCTGGATTTGGCTTATTTTGACAGAAAAACTAAAAATGAGATAATAAACATTACCCTTGACCAAACAACTGGTTACACCAAATCTTATGTGCCAACGGGATCAGTTAGTAATAAAGGTATAGAGGTTGAGCTGCATGGTACACCTGTAAAAACCGGAACTTTTAGCTGGACATCTTCTTTTAACTTTACTTACATCAAAAATAAAGTATTGGAAACTGATGACCAGGGTAGAACCCTAACTTTGGGTACTTATCGCCCGTTAAATGCAGTTACCGCTTTTGTTAAAGGCCTGGCAGGCCCACAAATTATGGCTAACGACTATAAACGTGATGCCGGTGGTAACATTATATTTGACGCTACAGGTAATGCTGAAATTACAGATCGTATACCCATGGGAAGCGTAACGCCTAAATTTTATGGCGGTTTAAATAACGATTTTACTTTTAAACACTTTAACCTGGGCTTCCTGGTCGATTATCGTTTTGGCAACAAGGTATTATCGGCAACCAATTATTACAGCATTTTCCGCGGTTTAAACAAAATGACCTTACCTGGCCGAGAAACAGGTGTGGTTGGAGTTGGTGTAACCGAAAGTGGAGCACAAAACACGGTTAACGTACCTGCCGAAACCTATTATCAGACTTTAGCACGTAACGTTTCAGCATTGAATGTTTTAGATGGAAGCTTTATTAAACTACGCCAGGTTACATTTGGTTACAGCATCCCTAAAAATGTTTTAGGTAGCACTCCGTTCAACTCCATTACTGTTTCACTGGTAGCCAGAAACTTATGGACAATCATGAAGCATACAGACAACATTGATCCTGAATCTAACTTTGCACCTGGAATTAACTATGCAGGTATTGAAGGTACAAGCGTACCGGCTGTCAGAACATATGGGTTAAATGTTAACTTTAAATTTAAAAAATAAGAGAGATGAAAAAACAACTGATATATAGTTGCCTGCTTATAGGTGCCACCTTTATAGCGGGTTGTACTAAAAACTTTGATCAAATAAATACCGACCCCACTAAAGTGGAACCAACTTTAGCTACTGCCCCCTATTTGATGTCCCAGGCGCAAATTAAATTTTCTAACTCGGGCTACGATCAATTACTGTATCAAAGTATGTGGTCGCAATCACTAGCTTCAACTTATGATTACTACGGTAATGGTGATAAATATATTTATGCTGGTAGCGGACGCGATTATTACTCAAGGACCTGGAACACCAGCTATGGAGCTTCTACTTTAGTTGATGAAATGAAGATCATGATTAAAGGCAACGCAAGTTATACTAACCTTGATAACTGCGGAACTATTTTGAGAATGATGATATTGCAACGCATCACTGATGCTTACGGCGATATTCCCTTTTCACAGGAAGGGCAAGCAAAAGCAGGTATAGTTACACCTGTTTTTGATACGCAGCAAAGTATTTATACATCTATGCTTAGTCAGCTGGAGACAGCAACTGCTGCCCTGGATGCATCGAAAGACAAAATCCCTGCTGATCTTTTCTATGCAGGGGATATTTCCAAATGGAAAAAGTTAGGTTATTCATTAATGCTGAGGGCCGCCATGCGTTTAACTAAAGTTGACGCAGTAACCGCACAAAAATATGCCGAAAAAGCGTATACCGGTGGAGCAATGGCATCTGTTGATGACAATGCAAAAGTAAAAGCGGATAATAGCAATAATAATGGTAACAGCGATGCTGCCGCATTATTAGTAACTGATGATTTCAGAGAAGTAAGGTGGTCAAAAACCTTGATCGACTATATGAAATCAACTAACGATCCACGTATCAGTGCTATAGCCGAAATATCTACAGGTACCGGAAAAAAGGCTAATGAAACCCAGGTAGTTGGTATTAATACTGCAAGCCTGCAGGCAGGGATGCCAAACGGGTATGACCTTAAAGGCGGCGTTTATGACATTTCAAAAGCTCCTGGTTATCCCGGCACAAGTCCCGCCGACCCTACTGTAGCAAACGATGCAGCAGCTCCTGATGGTAAATACTCACGTCCGCAGTTTGCAGTATATGACGATCGTAACCGTTACAACTTCCTAATGACTTACGGAGAAAGTGAGCTTTTATTTGCGGAAGCAGCATCAAAAGGCTGGAGCACAGGATCAGCGGCTACACATTATGCCAATGCTCTTACTGCTGATATGGCAACCTTAGCTCAGTTTGGTACAACATCCGTACCAGCAGCAAGTATTACCGCCTATGTTGCCACGCATCCTTTGGTTGCGGCTACAGCTTTACAACAGATCAATATGGAGTATTTCGTTACAACATCAGCAACATTCAACTTCAATGAAACCTGGGCTAACTGGAGAAGGTCTGGATATCCTGTTATAACTCCGGTAACTTATCCAAATCAGTTTGCTGTATCAACTATTCCAAGAAGAATCCCTTATCCACTTGGATTGCCATCAACAAATGCTGCAAACTACGCAGCAGCTGTTGCCCGGCTTTCAGGTGGCGATACATTCGTCGCAAAAGTATGGTGGGATAAATAATACCTCTATATCATAATTAAAAAACAAGGCTATGATGGGTTCATAGTCTTGTTTTTTAATTTTTACACAAAAAAGGGGTATTCATATTGGCTGCAATTGCATATCAAATGCTTATTTTTATAATTACCATACACCAATAAAATCCACTCATTAATGTATTGTTCCTTCCCTTTTACTTTCCTCTTGAATAGGATGTTGTATAAGCCATGGGGCATTATACTCCTTTTGTGTTATAACGTCACCGTACTTAAAGCCCAGCAGCCACTTTTTAAACTATTACCCCCTGAGCAAACAAACATTACGTTTAGAAATAACCTGGTTGAGGACGAGCACCTGAATGTTTTATCCTACGAGTATTTATATAATGGCGGCGGGGTAGCGGTTGGTGACATTAATAATGATGGGTTGGAGGATATCTTTTTCACCAGCAATCTTGGCCCGGATAAACTTTACCTTAACCTCGGCAATTTAAAATTTAAAGATATTACCAAAGAAGCCGGCGCGGGAATGGCCGGACGTACAGGTGATTGGAAAACCGGTGTTACCATGGCCGACGTGAATGGTGATGGTCTGCTGGATATTTATATATGCTATTCAGGTCTCGGCGACAACAGTAAACGCCGCAACCAATTATTCATCAATAAGGGTAATAATAAGTTTGTTGAACAAGCGAAGGAATATGGCCTGGATGATCCAGGATATAGTACTCAAGCTGTGTTTTTTGATTATAATAATGATGGCAAGCTGGATATGTTCCTGCTTAACCACAATGTAAAAAAAATAAGCAACCTTGAGTTTGCCCAAAACAAAAAGGAAACGGATGAATTGGCGAGCAATAAGCTTTTTGAAAATCAAGGAGGACACTTCGTAGATGTTTCAAAAAAAGCTGGCATCATACAAAACCCGCTCACTTTTGGCCTGGGTGTTGCCATTGCCGATATCAATAAGGATGGCTTTCAGGATATTTACGTAACTAATGATTATAACGAACCCGATTACATGTATATCAATAATGGGGACGGAACTTTTACTGATAAAAGCAAACAAAGTTTAAGACACTTATCTCAATTTTCTATGGGTGTCGATATTGCCGACATAAATAATGACGGTCTTCCCGATATCATGACCCTGGATATGCTGCCACCGGATAATCGCAGACAAAAACTTTTGCAGCTTCAAGAAAACTATGAATCGTTCGAGTTGATGCTACAGCAGGATCTGTATAAGCAATACATGCGTAACATGCTACAGCTTAACAATGGTGATGGAACTTTCAGTGAAATTGGTCAACTGGCAGGTATTTCCAATACCGATTGGAGCTGGTGTCCCTTGATGGCCGATTTTGACAACGATGGTTATAAGGATATTTTCATCTCCAACGGATACTTTAGGGATTATACCAACAAGGATTTTTTACGATACTGGGGCGATTATAAGCTTAAAAAAGCTATGGATCGTGAACCTTACCTGTTAATGGACCTGGTGAAAGCCATGCCATCTACCACCCTGTCAAACTATATTTTCCAAAACAATCACGATCTTACCTTCACCGAGAAAAAACAGGATTGGGGTATCAATAAACCGGGCATATCAAGCGGGGCGGTTTATGCTGATCTGGATAATGACGGCGACCTCGACCTTATTACTAATAATATCAACAGCGAAGCCTCCATCTATCAGAATATGACTATGGAAACTTCTAAAAAGAATTATGTAGCCGTCAGCTTAAAACAAAACGGCCCTAATGTAAACGCCATAGGTGCCAAAGTTTACGTTTACAATGATAAACAAACCCAATACCAGGAAGTTAATCCCAACAGAGGCTATTTATCATGCGTATCGACCGTTTTAAACTTTGGTCTGGGCGATCAAAACAAAGTTGACTCCATCAGGGTAATATGGCCCGACCAAACAACACAATTATTAACCGACCTAAAGGCTGATCAACGCTTAAATATTGTTTATAAAGTGGGTTTAGCCAGCTACAAACCAGCTATTAAAAATAATAAAACGCTGTTAAGTGTAACCAAGCCAATTATTGATTATAAACATACCGAAACTACCATAAACGACTTCAAGCGCCAGTTGCTCATGCTTTTTATGAGTTCTAAAACAGGTCCGGTTATCGCCAAAGGCGATGTAAATAAAGACGGACTTGAAGATCTTTTCATTGGTGGCGATCAGAATACACCAGGCAAAATATATATACAAAAACCAGGTGGTACATTTACGGCTACCGAGGTATCAGATCTGAATCATGAAAACACTTCAGCGGCTGTGTTTTTTGATGCCAATGGCGATGGTTTTCCAGACCTTTATGTGGCAAAAGGCGGCTACTCCTTATTAGAACCCAACACACCAGATCTGCAAGATAAACTATACCTTAATGATGGCAAAGGCAATTTTACTTTGTCAACCACTTCCCTTCCCCAGCTTAATGCCAATAGTAAATCATGCATACGCCCATGTGATTATAATAACGATGGCAAGGTTGATCTTTTTGTGGGTGCGAATATTATCCCGGGCCAATACCCGGTAACACCTAAAAGCTACCTCTTAACCAATGCTGGTGATGGACGCTTTACCATCACAGATGTACCTTTTGCTGCCTGCGGCATGGTAAAAGACGCTCAGTGGGTTGACTTAAATGGTGATGGCCGTAAAGACCTCATCATTTGCGGTGAGTTTATGCCTATTATGGTTTATACCAATACACCTAAGGGTTTTGTGGATGAAACTGCCAAATACTTTGATCAGCAGGAAAACGGCTTTTGGAATACTTTGACAGTTACCGATATAGATGGTGATGGCAAACCGGATATTATAGCCGGTAACCTGGGGACTAACACGCAAATACATACATCACCTACAGAACCTGCCGAGATGTATTATGCCGATTTTGATGGCAACGGCTCTATCGACCCATTCTTTAACTTTTATATTCAGGGAGTAAGCTATCCATTTGTGAGCCGCGATGAATTAAATGAGCAGATATACCAAATGCGTAAAAAGTTCAGCTCATATAAAGCTTACTGTGATGCTACTATGAAGGATATTTTTAGTCCGGATGATCTGGTTAAAGCCACTAAACTCACTGCCGATGAGGTACAAACCAGTTGCTTTTTGAACAGGAATGGCAAATTCGTTAAAATATCGCTACCTATGGAGGCGCAATTTTCTATGGTAACTCAAATAATTGCTACTGACTTTAATCATGATGGCAAAACCGATCTCCTATTGTTAGGAAATCATTCCGATAACCGCCTAAAACTGGGGAGTTTTGATGCCAGTTATGGCTGCCTGTTAACCGGCGACGGCAAAGGTGGTTTCAAATATCAAACACAGTTATCATCAGGAATATCGGTTACAGGGGATGTAAAATCAGCGGTAGCAACCCAAATAGGTGGTTCAAAATACATATTGATAGGTGTATCTGGTCAACCATTACAATTTTATAAAGAAAACTAATGATCAAGAATATATCTATTTTTTTGCTGCTACTGTGCAGTTCAACTTTAGGCTATGCACAAAAGAATAAAAAATCTTTGCCCGATTATTTACAACTGGATAATACCATCAAGGCCATATCAGCAGTAATGATACATGATGTGGTGAACCCACCTGCAGCCGCCCGTTATTATAATTACGTAATGCTGGGTGCCTATAACCTAACTGCTTTAAATAACAAAGAGATTGTCCCACTTGCTGATTTTGTAAAAACCTATAAAGATGATAATCAGCTCAGCATTGAAAAAGGCAAGTACAATTACCAGATAGCAGCCATATACTGCATGCTCGAAACCGGCAAGCAAATGCTCCCTTCAGGCTTTATGCTTCAGGATAATGAGGACAAATACATTAAATTATTAAAAGACAATAAAATAGATGATGATATCATCAAACTATCCATAGCTGCAGCTGCAGAAATGACCGCCAAAGTGATCAAATACTCCAAAGGTGATAATTATAATAAATTAAGTGGCAGGCTGAGATACACCCCTATCAAAGGCGGCAAAAACTGGTACCCTACTCCTCCTACTTATATGGAAGCCGTTGAACCCAACTGGAAAACCATCAGGCCTATGTTGATTGACTCATCCAACGAGTTTGTACCGGTACGGCCAACACCCTTTAGTACCGATAGCACAAGTGAATTTTATAAGCAAGCTTATGATGTTTACAAGGTTTCCAAAAATCCCCCATTGGAGCAGGTTGCTATTGCTAATTTCTGGGATTGTAATCCTTTCGCCGTAACCACTTCTGGCCATATGATGATCGGGTTTAAGAAGATCAGTCCGGGGGGACATTGGATGAATATCGCTGGTATTGTGACAAAAAAAGCTGGTCTAAGCTTTGATCGTTCAGTAACTGTACTTACGCTTGAGGCGGTGACCCTTATGGATGCCTTTATTAGCTGCTGGGACGAGAAATACCGCAGCAATGGAATCCGGCCAGAAACATATATCAACAAGTATATCGACATCACCTGGACACCCTATTTGCAAACCCCACCTTTCCCCGAATACCCAAGTGGTCACGCGGTGCTTTCCAACGCATCGGCAGGAATTTTAACTTATCTGTTAGGTGATAAATTTGCTTATACAGATGATTCTGAAGTCCCCTATGGTGTTGGCCCACGTAGCTTTAAATCTTTCTATGAAGCCGCCGAAGAAGCCTCAATATCCCGGTTTTATGGGGGCATTCATTTTAAGGATGCTATAGTTTTTGGTAACAAACAAGGCCGGCTGGTTGCAGCCAAGGTTATTGAGAAAATAAAAGCTGCAAAAATTACCCGGCAAAATTAATTCATATGAATATAAGAGCGTTTATTTTAATCGGACTTTTTGTTTTAACTGCTCTTATTTGCCTCAATTCCTTTACTACTAAAAGAGATCTGCCACCTAATGATGATGGCAAAATGCTTTTTGAGAGATATTGTACCAACTGCCATATGGCTCCCGATCCGGCCAGTTTAACTAAGGAGATTTGGCAAAACCACGTACTGCCTATTATGGCCAGCCGCATGGGAATTATCTATCCAAACTATGACCCATTAAGAGGATTAAGTGACGAGGAACGGGAGGTTGTAAAAAAAAATCATATCATCCCCGATGAACCTATATTGACTAATAAAGAATATGGTAAGATCGTGAACTATATACTCATTAATGCTCCCGATAGTATATCATTGGATGAAAAAAGGCTGACACGAAACAGTCCCTTAAAACAGTTCGAACGTCAGGATATTCAAATATCAGAAAAGACATCTTCAATGATCACAGGATTGGAGTATAACACTTCAACCAACACCTTATGGATAGGCGATTTTTATAAAAAGGTATATAACTGGCAATATGGTAAGGGCGTGACCCGGATTATCAACAGCAATAGTCCGGTAGTTGATTTTAACTTTTATAAGGGCGATACCTATTTTACAGAGATAGGCAAATTATACCCTACGGAGCTCAGCACTGGATCTTATTCACAATTGAAGGATAGTATAAACTCAACCCTAATTACGTCCTTACATCGACCCGTTCATGCTGAAATTGAAGATCTGGATAATGATGGGGTGCCCGAAATAGTAGTTTGTAATTTCGGCAATAAGATCGGCACGCTTTCATTGTTCAAAAAAGACAAATCAGGAAAATATACCGAAGATATATTAATGCCCCTGGCCGGAGCTATTAAATGTTATATCAAGGATATGGATGGCGATGGTAAAAAAGATATTGTTGCCCTGTTTTCGCAAGGGGATGAAAGTGTTTGGATCTTTTACCAAAAGGATAAATTAAAATTTAAAGCCAAAAGAGTTTTACAATTTCCGCCTAATTACGGTACAACCGATATGGTTTTGGTTGATTATAACCACGATGGCCTTACCGATATTGTTACCGTACATGGCGATAATGCCGATTACTCCAATATACTGAAAGCCTATCACGGCATTCGTCTTAACATCAATCAGGGAAGCGGCGTGTTTCAGGAGAAATTCTTTTACCCGATATATGGCGTTACCAAAGTATTAGCCGAGGATTTTGATAAAGATGGCGATATTGATTTTGCCGCGACGGCATTCTTCCCAGAGTTTGGGAAACTTGTTGATGAATCATTTGTGTACCTGGAGAATACGGATCAGAATAAATTCACCTTTAAATCATACACGCAAAAGAGCGAAGTACCCATAAAAACCTTAACACTTGAAGCTGCGGATGTTGATGGCGATGGAGACCTGGATATTATCACCGGTAACTTTGCTCAAAGCCCCGGTCCTGCCCCTGCAGATCTTGATCAGAAATGGAAATCGGCTAAATATGGTTTGAGTATTTTTTTTAATCAGTTGCACCAACCGAAGAAATAGTATAATTTAAGATATGTCATTGCGAGCGATAGCGTGGCAATCTCCTCGTTTGTTTATAATTAAGTGAGGAGATTGCTTCGTCGTTCCTCCTCGCAATGACATTTTTTAAATTCTAAATGGACTGCTATTTCAACACCGATACTGCTTTGTTCGCATCACCCACACCCCAAACCGTTCCAGGCTTATTACCCATGGTAATTATCAGTTCGCCGCCATTCATGATGTCTTTGTGCGCAAAATAGGTTTTGTTGTAAACCTTGCCATTTAACAGCATCGCATTAATATACTTATTTTGCGGGCCGTTGTTTTTCACCACGATATGGAAGGTTTTATTCCCCTGTAATTTCAATGTAGCCTCATTGATAACCGGGCTACCGAAAACATACAGTCCGTTTGCAGGATTGGCAGAGTAAAAACCAAGCGCCGATAACACATACCATGCCGACATCTGACCAACATCCTCGTTACCAATAATACCATCTGGTTTATCGGTATAAAAATCATCCAGGATATACCTTACTTTTTCGGCAGTTTTCCAGGGCTGACCAGAGTAATCATAAAAATAACTCATCGGATGGCTTGGCTCATTACCATGCGCGTACTGACCGATCAGACCAGACACATCAGGCGATTTAAACTTGCCCATATCACCTTTCGCGATAAATAATGAGTCGAGTTTAATATTGAACTTTGCCTCGCCGCCCAATAAACTGATCAATCCTTCTACGTCTTGTGGTACCAGGAAAGTATATTGCCAACCATTGCCTTCGGTGAAATCACCATGCTCATGGATGGAAATAAACGGACTATATGGTGTGCGCCATGAGTTTTCTGATAAACGACCACGCATAAATCCGGCTTTTGGATCATAATAGTTTTTATAATATTGACCACGTTTGCTGAAGTAGTCGTAATCAGCCTGTTTGCCTAATTTTTTAGCAACCTGTGCTATGCACCAATCGTCAATAGCATATTCCATACCCATAGACACGGATTCTGCAGTACTATCAGCTGGGATATAACCGAGGCTTTTTACAAATTTAATACCACGGGCATCCTGCATGGCGGTGGTCTTCATGGCCTCGTAAGCTAAATTAGCGTCAAAGCCATTGTACCCCTTTAGCAAAGCATCAGCCACAACAGGTACGGCACTATAACCCACCATACAATTGGTTTCGTTGGCCATTAAATGCCATACGGGTAAACTACCCTGCTGCTGATAAATAGCCAGCATAGAGTTGATCATATCATTGGTATGCTCCGGGTGGATAATGGTCGACAATGGGTTATTTGCCCGGTAAGTATCCCATAAAGAGAATGTGGTTACATTATTGAATCCCTGATTTTTATGCACTTTTTTATCTGTTCCCCAGTATTCGCCGTTCACATCATTAAATATTGATGGAGCTATCATGGTATGATAAAAAGCAGTATAGAATTTTTTAAGCTGCGATAAAGAATCTGCTTTAATGGTGATCTTCTGAAGCTGGCTATTCCAGGCTTTATCTGCGTCGACAACCACTTTATTAAAATCCCAACCTGGTATTTCGGTTTTGATGTTTAGCATCGCGTTTTCGGTGCTTACCGGCGATATACCTACTTTTGCATAAACAACCTCGCCTTTGGTGGTGCTGAAGCTGACCACTCCTTTTACTTTAGTTCCTTTTAGTTCTATACCAGCTGCACTTGAAGTACTGTCATATACCGTGAAGGTTTTGATTGGTTTGGAGAATACAGCAGTAAAGTAAATGCGCTGATCAACCGCCCATCCTTTTGAAAAACGATAGCCAACAATGGTGTTTTTGTTAACTTGTTTAATATAAGTTTCCATTGGCCTGTCCCAACCGATACCTTCTTTCAAGTCGATCACGATATGAGCATCTTTTGCAGCCGGGAAGGTATATTTATGCATACCAACCCTGGTGCTTGCAGTAAGCTCTACGCCTATACTGTAACGTTTTAGCTTAACTTTATAATAACCGGGTTTTACCACTTCATCCTGATGACTAAACAGCGAGGTGTAACCGCTCTGCAAATCTTTTATACTGCCCTTAGTTACTTTGATAGGCCCTGTAGTTGGCATAAAGGAAATATCGCCCAGATCGCCTATACCGGTACCGCTCAAATGTGTATGCTGAAAGCCGATAATGGTTGAATCTGATATATGATAGCCCGAGCACCAGTCCCAGCCTTCAGAAATATTGGTTGGCCCTAACTGTACCGCACCAAAAGGTACGCTGGCACCGACAAAAACATGCCCATGAAATCCTGTACCAATATATGGGTCGACATATTGGGTTAAACTACCTGGTTTATTTGCCATAGTGGTTTTATGCACCTGGCTAAAAGCACTTGAACTAAACAATGCCAGCAACCCGGCCAAACAGATTTGTTTTTTCATTGAATGATTGTATAGAAATAGTATTATGGTTTATAATTAGATACAAACATAAACCCAATACTTAATTGTTTATTAATAAACGCTTAATTCGGCAATTGTAATACCATTTCCCGAAATTACGTGCGCTGCCTCAAATTTAAAATACCTGGCTTTAACCGGCTGTTTTAAAATAACCGGCTGTTCTATCAAACTTGCTTTAATATTAGAAAATTCGCCCGCAGCCACTTTTTGCCACTCCTTGCCATCATTACTGGTGTAAAATACATAGCTATCAACAATTCCCTCAAACTGCTTATCCTGGCGTGGCAGATACCCAAAGGCCTTAATTTCTTTAACGCTACCCAGATCAATGCTGATCTGTTGCGGAAAAGATGCACTTTCCTGCTTTAAAGTACTGTAAAGAGAATGGCTATTTTCGTCAATAGCATTTTCGGCATGGTTGTTATTACTTGCATCGATCACCTTCCAGGCGGTTTTAGCATATCCTAATGAAACAAAAGCCGTTTCACTTTGCTGATCTTTTCCTTCAAAGCTACGTGCTTTTATCACTGCATCATCAGTAGCAGTAAAAGAACCTTTATATAATGGTGACTTTAAAGTTGGCTCCTGGCCGTTTAAGGTATAGTGAATAGAATTTACAGGCGCTTCGGTAGTAATGCTTATCTCGCCGCTTTTATTACGGCTGATCTTTGGAGCAGTTAAATGAACAGGCTCTTTATAAATACCAAAATCGCTTAAAGCTATGGCGGCCTGTGAGCCGGTAATGCGTAACCTTAGTTTAGTTGTTGTAATGTTTTGAGTTAGGCGGATAAGACGATTACCTCCGATACTGGTCGCCGAAGCTATTTGCTGCCATTTGCCATTGGTATATGCGTCAACAGCGAGCGAATCGATGCGTTGTCCTAATTTGATATTTTCACGTAACCTGATCACATTAAATGTTTTAGGAGTATGCAGATCAATAATTAGTTGAGGTGTTGTTACTTTATCATCTGTAGCCCAATAGCTATAGCGATCATTATCCAACAAAAACTGCGGGCCGTATTTAATCTTATTCCCACCGCGTACGTTGCTGGCAGTAAACGTTGCTCCTTTTGCCAGGTTTACGGCAAAGGTTTGCTTTAGTAACTGACCAAATTCAGTGAGTGATTTTACATCTATCTCATTAACAATTCCCCGCTGATCAGGAGACAAACCAAGATCAAGCGCGGCATCGCGGCCAACGCTTTTGTAATAGAGATCAAGTAAAGTATAAGGTGATTTTACTCCTCCATCCTGTGTTTTGTGGTAAAACCATCCGGGTCTTAATGATACATCGCATTCAGCGGGCATCCAGTATTTACCGTCGCGGGTGCCTTCTGTACCTTCATAGTCTTTAACATATCCATTTCCAGGTTCTTTGCCTTCGTCCGGAGCATGAGGTGTATAAGTAGCCCAACAGGTTTCACCGGCATGCCCTTCTTCGTTGCCTACCCAACGTACATCGGGGCCCACATCGCCGAATATCACAGCATTGGGTTGTAATTTACGGGTGATGCCCCAGGTGTTTTTCCAATCGTAATAAGTTGAGCGGTCGATCTTGCGGATCTCGCGTTTGCCGCCATAATAGCCATCGCCACCATTGGCGCCGTCATGCCAGGAAATGAACAGTGGGCCATAATGTGTGTATAGTTCCCGCAGTTGTTCCTGGTATATTTTTAAATATTCTGGTGTACCGTAGTTGGGGTTATTCCTGTCCCAAGGCGAACAATAAACACCTAATTTCATGCCCAATTTATCACAGGCCTCACGATATTCTTGCAGTATGTCACCTTTTCCATTTTTGTATGGGCTTTGTGAAATATTGTGTTCTGTTGTTTTGGTTGGCCAAAGGCAAAAACCATCATGGTGTTTTGCTACCACCACAACACCTTTAAATCCGCCTGCTTTGGCCGCAGCAACTATCTGCATGGCACTAAACTGAGATGGATTAAGCAATTTAGGGTCTTCGTCACCATACCCCCACTCCTTGTTGGTATAAGTATCCAAACCATAGTGAATGATACAATACATCCCCATTTCCTGCCAGTTGAGTTGCCCCTGCGTTGGTAAGGGCCCAAACGGTTTAGGTGGGGCCTGACTAAAGCTACGAACGCTAACAATAAATAGTAATACAAACAGAATAATCTTTTTCATTGCTGATATTTAATTTTTAAACCATTCAGCAGGAATATCCTGCCGGGCCGAACCATTTACACTATACTGGAGTTTAAGGGTAAAACCACCGCCACCTTCAATAAAATCAAGCGCGAATGGGTGCAAACCCATTTTTAAGGCTATCTGTCCGCTTCTTTCTTGTGCCGAGTGATTACCGTCGTTATCAACCACCATCGTTGGGCCAATTTTTAATACGGCACCATCATCGGCGGTTAAATAAAAACTATAAATACCATCGGCAAGTATATCTATGTATCCTTTATAAGCGATGCCAAATGATGGAGCCTTTACCGTTGAGGGCACCTCGATGGCAGTAGTTGTAAAAGTGCTATCAACCCTGGCTTTTTTCATCAGGGATGTTTGTTTGAAGTAAGCCTTGTAATATTTGCAATCTAAACCGGGTTTTGTGCTCCTGACTTTTACCGGGCCAAGCATATATTGCTTGGTGTAGTTTAAATTATAAACATCTCCGCGTGTACCATTTGCAGTAAAGGCCGCAACCCGAACCAATTCGTTATTTGTTATACTTAATGCAGATGGCAATTCCCTTGATTTTGTGTCGGGCAAAGACCCATCAGTTGTGTAACGGATAATCAAGGAAGGTAATGGTTTGTTGATGCTTAAGCTCCCCTCATCGGTAAATACATAATTGTTTAATAGTCCGGGAAGGTCGGGTAAGCGATAATTAATATTCATAGCATCCATACGGCTATACTGTTTCACCAGGCGTTTCAGATAAGAATCATATTTACCAGGTTGATTTGTCCAGAGCATTTCGGCAAGGGCAGTGAGGCGCGGCATATACATATAATCTGCCCTTTTTTCTGAGGGTATCATTTCTGTCCAGATATTAGCTTGTGCTCCGATGATAGATTTGGCTTCCCCGGCATTTAAAACCTTAGGGATAGGGTTAAAATGGTATACCTTATCAATCGAATACTGATCAGGCTGATTATCAAAATATAAGGGCTCTCCTGGTGTCATGATCACGGTGTTACCGTTTTTTACTGCTTTTACCGGAGCATCGGGCACCCAGGTGCGCCAATACATAATGATAGCTGTTGGACTGATACCACCTTCGATAATCTCATCCCAGCCGATCAGCTTACGCCCCTTGGAGTTAAAGAATTTCTCCATGCGGTTGATAAAGTAGCTTTGCAAAGCAGGCAGATCTTTGATCCCCTCACGTTCCATTAAAGCTTTACAATCAGCAGATTTACCCCAATCGGTGCGATCAACTTCGTCGCCACCAATATGGATGTATTGCGACGGGAAAATATCCATGATCTCGCTGAACACATTTTGAGCAAATTCATAAGTCGACTCTAATCCAGGGCAAATAGGTTTGGTAAACAATTTACCCCATGAATTTTCGCCATTACAGGTTAAAAAAGGATAGGAATTAATAGCGGCCATCATATGACCGGGCATATCAATTTCGGGGATGATGTCGATATGCCGGACAGCAGCATAGGCCACTATACCCTTCATTTCCTGTTGAGTGTAAAAACCACCATACATGGTTTTACCCTCACGTTGAACAATATGTTCTTTGTCAATGACAAAGTCAGGATTATCCTTAGCTTTTTTGATACAAGCCGAATCCTGGTTATTAAAAGTACGCCAGGCACCTTCTTCGGTTAGCTTCGGGTATTTTTTGATCTCGATGCGCCAACCCTGATCATCAGTCAAGTGCAAGTGAAGTTTATTCATTTTGTAAAGCGCCATCCTGTCGATAAATTTTTTCAGATAAGCTACAGAAAAGAAATGCCGGGAAACATCCAGGTGCATTCCGCGCCAAGCATAGGCCGGTTGATCCTGAATAGTTACAGCAGGTAATACTAAAGTTTTACTTACTCTGCTTTTTTCGACAGAAACTGGTAACAATTGACGAATAGTTTCAATCCCATGAAATATACCGGCCGGGTCTTTAGCAGCAATGATCACCTGCTGTTTATTGATGGTTAACTTATAGGCTTCGGGAGCTGTTAATGAAGCATCGTAAATCAATTTAATAGCACCCGGTTTATCACTTTGGGTTATAGGCAACTTTCTGCCTAAACCTTTTAATAATAACTGATCAAGTTGATTAGCCTCATCAGTAAATGGTTTTGCAGCTAGAATACTGGTTTTGCCACTGATAATAAATGAGCCTTTACCGGCTACCAATTGCGTTGGGTAAGGTATCAATGGAAACCGGGCGGCTGTTTCCTGTGCATTCACAGCAGCAGTACAAGTAAGCATTAACGCAGCCGCCAACAAATATTTTGAAATGGTCTTCATTTTTTTCTTTTTATTATTTGCTGATAGATATTGTTCGTTCAACTACATTCCATCCGCCTATAGTTACAGTGAGATTTCTTTTTGCGCTATTTTTATAATCAATGATTACTTTCTTTTCTTCGCCTGGTAAAACGGTAATATAATTATCGCTGTAAAAAGCAGGTAATACCCGTTGTTTGGTATCCGCATCAGTTAATGACAGCCTGTTAAAAAACGCAAGTGGCCCATTGCCTGTATTAGTTAAGGTTACTTCTACTTTATCAGTACTTAAATATTTAGCCGAAGCACTTAGGTTTCCTTTGGACATACTTTGTAATCCAGAATAATTACCGTTCCCATCAGGTATCCAGTAAATGTTTTCGCTCAGGACTTTCTTATCTTTATCTAATAACTGCAGGCAAAGAAAGGCCCCTTTATCTTTAGCTAATTTATTCATTTCTCCTTTTAGCGATAAATAACGTTTAACCGTGGTTGATGTCACATCTGAGAATACCTGGGTAAGCATCTTTTCTTTGCCATCCATATCATAGGCTTTGGCTACCAGCATCATATTGGTGTGGCTTTTGAAAGTATTGTTAGCTACCATCACCATACCATCAGTAGGGTCATACATAATGTGCAGGGGCTCGCTGCCTTTGTGTAAGCCATACAGGCAAGCATTGGGGTCCAGATAATAATCGTACATCTGCCCGCGCATGGCTGTCCATGGATTTTGGGTTTTCCAGATTATGGTACCGGTGTACCACTCCCACATATGTGAACTAAAACCCTCCATTAGACCACGGTATTGATCGTAATTGACCAATTGGGCTTTGGTTGCAAAATCCTCTACATCTTTTGCTTTGCCGTACTTATCAATAAAGCCATCATAGCCAATATATTTATGATAATCCCAAACAGAATCGGTTTTAGTTTTACCTGTAGCTTCATCATACTCAGGTAATACCATATTTTTAGCCGGGATAAATCTTTTGAGTGATTCATAATCACTTACACCCACAGATCCAACCTCGGAATTAAAAGGATAGGTTTTATGTGCCCAAAAAGTTGATAAAGGTTGTATGCCGTAAGGTCCGTCGCCATTCCCACCCAGTACATTACGTGACATTTCCTCGGAATTGGAATAAGGGATAAACCAACGGGTGTTATCCAATTTAGGCATGATACTATCGCGCAAAGATATCAGCATATCCTCCGGCGGAGTGATCTCATTACCACCACACCAGATAGCCAGTGAAGGGTAATTACGTACCAGCTTTACCTGATCTTCAATTGATTTAAGATATAAATCATGATCATCGGGGTATTTTCTGCGAGTCCATTGATCATCCAGTTTCATCGGATCCGTCCAGCGGCCATTACAATCTCCTGATCCCCACATATCCTGAAAAACCAGCATACCATATCTGTCACAGGCTTCATAAAATTCAGGGCGTTCAATCAACGCACCACCCCAAACCCTGATCAAGTTCAGGTTCATATCCCGGTGAAAGCGCACCTCAGCATCATAACGGGCATCCGAAAAGCGTAACATCTCATCAGATACTATCCAGTTACCGCCTTTAATAAATATTTTCTGGCCGTTGATATTGATCTGCCTGCTCTCGGTACGTGCGTTCCACTCTGTAGTGATCTGCCTTACCCCTACTTTTATTTCGTCCTGGTCTGATACTTTGTTGCCAACAGTTACAAACTGTAGATTCATTGGATAAAGATGCTGTGCACCGTATCCGTTGGGCCACCAGAGCTTGGGATTTCTTAATGAGTAATCATTTAATTGTATTGTTTGTGTCGAATTGGCTTTGAGCGTAACTTTTTTTGAAACGATGTTGCCATCCAAAGTATATTTTAGTTCACCACTAACAGACACATTACTTGCGTTTTGCAAATCTGCAGATACCTGAATAATAGTAGGTTGCTGCGGGCCTCCTGGCTGCCTTACACCCGGTACCAGGGTTACAATGTGCGGGTCTTTAATGCTTACTGCGCCTGTTTTCTCAATAGTTACCTTATCCCAGATACCGGTATTGCGATCTTTTATAGGCTGTATCCAATCCCAACCAGCGGTATATTGAATGCCAACATTACGGGCGATAGTACCATCGCCACCCTGGCCTCCGTTGGGGTTACCTACAACATCCGGAGGGTAAACAATAACAGCGATCCTGTTATTACCATCTTTAGCCATCCATTTGGTAATGTTGTACGACTGACGTAAAAACATACCGGTATGTGGCTTGTCATTTAATTTATGACCATTTAAAAACACATCACAACTGTAATTTACCCCTCTGAAATTCAGATAAACCTGATTATTTCCTATAACCTGCACCTCCTTAAAATCTTTCACAAACCAGTAAGTATAATAATCACGACCGGTTCTGTAAATGTCGGGTATCTGCTCATTGTTCATACCGTAAAACGGGTCGGGCATTTTATGGGCGGCTACCAAACTGGTTAATACCGTGCCTGGCACAACCGCAGGCAGCCATGCGTTTGTATTATAGGTTATGTGTGAAACATCTGTTCCGGCTTCTTTTACATTATTTACCGGGGCGCATTTCCACCCTTCATTTAGTTCATACTTATTTTGAGCATTGGCTGTAATGCTTTGAAAAACAATACAGGATACGAACAATATAACTATTGAGAATTTAAGAGATACAGATTTAACTGCCAGATAAACTTTTTCCATTATTGGGGATGATCGTTTCAAAATTAAACACTGCGATGTATGCAGAGGTATACTAGTTTGGTAATTTGATGTGGTTTTTTGTCCTATTATTTAATACTCCAGTTTAAAACAGGCGGCCTCACTTAAACCGCTGTTTTGTTGTAAACCAGCAGGGATGCTGATCACTACTTCATTATTTTGTTGTTTCCATTTCAGGTTCTGTTTGCTTCCTAACAAAATTACTTTCCGGGGCTTACCGGCTATGATCGAAACAGTTGCAGGCAGTGTTACTTTCTCCTGATCAGATAACATAAAAGCATATATGGCTTTATCATTTTTTGCCTTGGTGTAAAAAATATTACCCGTTGAATATGGAGTAACCGATTTGGAGTTATAAATACCTTCTCCATTTATTTTTATCCAGGCACTTATACCTTTTAGGCGTTCGTAAGCAACAGGATCCCAATCACCATCAGGACCGGGGCCAATGTTCATCAATAAGTTGCCACCGCGCGACACTATTTTAACCAATAACTGTACAATTTGCTGTACCGATTTATAATGATCGCCAGGAACATAGCTCCAGGAGTTCCCCATGGTGATACAGCTTTCCCAGGGATGATCAAGCGGTACTTCAGGTACTTCCTGCTCCGGTGTTGTATAGTTTTCATATTGACCGGATACCGTACGGTCGACAACGATAAGACCTGGTTGTTTTTGTCTGCCCATAGCGGCAATTTTAGGCATATCAATATCCTGATCATATTGAATTCCCTTTTGCCATTCAACAGTAGTATCAATACTGCTTTTAGGACGAACCCATCCTCCATCAAGCCAAAGAATGTCTACCTTTCCATATCCAGTCATCAACTCACCGATCTGATTATAAGTAAAGTCTTTAAATTTTTGCCAACGCTCGGGATGCTTTTTCGGATCATAGTTCACATTTCGATCCTTTGGCGGAAAATATGGCCACCAATAATTCTCCGTATGCCAGTCGGGCTTTGAAAAATAGGCCCCTATCATGAAATTTTCCTTGCGGAAGGCATTAAATACCTCCTTAGTAACATTGCTTCTCGGATTAGTTGAAAAAGGTGTTTTTGCGCTGGTAATTTTATAATCAGTTTCTTTGGTATCAAACATACAAAAACCATCGTGGTGCTTTGTTGTAAATATCACGTATTTCATCCCGGCATCTTTTGCTGCCTGAACCCATTTTTCGGGATTAAACTTCACCGGATTAAATGTAGTTTGCAGGTTTTCATAAGCAGTTTTATAACCGTTATATGTAGCCCCATATGGGCCACGACGTTGAGTCCATCCCTCGTCTTCGGGGCAAATACTCCAACTTTCAACCACGCCCCACTGGCTATAAGTTCCCCAGTGCATAAAAAGCCCGAATTTAAGATCCTGCCATTCAGTTAACTTCTGGTCAACCAATGGATCACCCGGAGCGACGTACTGTTTGGAAACATTATGTTTTTGCGCCATTACAAATGCGCTAAAAAAGCTTAAAACAAGAAACGAAAAGATTTTTTTCATGTTAAATGGAGTTTAATATAATTGACAACAATAATAGGTGTATTGCTTACACTTTTTAAATTTTTTTAATAAATATTGAAACTTTGCCAATAAAATTTCCTTTTTAGCAATTAATGTTTTATTATTGTTACACCGATATTAAGATTTAAATTTAGGTGATTAATTAAAAACTCCCAGGTTTTGAAAGACAGAAAAGTTGATACACTGAACTTGTGGAAACTCATTTGCAACAATGATGATGAAAAAGCTTTTGAGCTTTTATTTCATTTGTTAAATAATTCACTTACTAAATTTTGTATCCTTTATGTTAATCAGCGAGAGATAGCGGAAGAAATTGTATCTGACGTGTTTGTTAAATGCTGGTTAAACCGAAAAACCTTAACCGAGATATTAAACCCTGAGACCTACCTGTTTGTAGCCGTAAAAAACCAGTCCCTAAATCACATTAAAAAATACTCCAGCATCCACCTGGTACAGATAGAAGAAACCAACTCTGTTGAATTTGTAAATACTTACAACCCCCAAAGGGAAATTGAGAATAAGGAATTGATCTTTAGAATGGATAAAGCCATTACCGCCCTCCCTCAGCAATGCCGTATTGTGTTCAGGCTGATCAAAGAGGATGGAATGAAATATAAAGAAGTTGCCGAAATTTTAAATATATCACCGCGTACCGTACAAACACAGCTTTTTAGGGCTGTTAAAAAATTAAGTGTTGTTCTAAATAATTATAATAAATTGAACAACCCTAAAGTACATACAAGCAATATATTCAAGGCATTAAGTGTGGTTATTGGTATTTTGCAACTATTTTTTATAAACTTGTAGGTATTTTATCAAAAATAGTTGTCCACCTATAAAAAGCACGAAATATCAAAAATGGGCAATGATAGATTTATAGAGCTGGTTAGTAAAAAATTAACCAATGAAATCAGCTCTGAAGAAAGCGAAGAGCTTCAGCATTGCTTAAACTCCGACGCGATAAATCGACGCGATTTCGAGTTCCTTAACATTTACTGGAATAGTAACGATACCGAATTTGCAGATAACGCCTTGGCATTTCAAAAAATAAAATCAAAGATCAAAGATCAGGAACCGGAACCTGCCGCAATTTCTGTTTCAAAAAGATCTTATCTATACGTTTGGCGTGCAGCTGCGGCCTTTATCTTACTTGCCGGTTGTTCCTGGCTTTTTTATTCCAGATTTGTTACCCAACACGACAATTCGCTTGCCGCTACCCGAAACATATGGCAAAATAAAAACACTGCAAAGCGGGAGAAATCAACCATAGTACTTACCGATGGTACACGAATCACCCTGAATTCACAAAGTATACTTAAATATCCTGCTGTATTTACAGGTAAAACCCGCGAAGTTTATTTAAGTGGTGAGGCTTTTTTTGATGTGCATAAAGATCATAAACACCCGTTTATTATCCATACGGAAAAAATGAATATTAGGGTATTGGGTACTGCTTTCAACGTAAAATCCTACCCGAATGATCCTCAAAGTGAGACTACGCTTATCAGAGGTACAATAGAAGTTACACTTGATGACAGACCCTCTGACCGTATCATATTAAAGCCAAGTGAAAAACTTATTGTAAAAAATGGTTTATTTAAAACCGTACGCCAAAACGCGGCTAAACTTAGTCCGGCTGAAACCAGTTCAGGCATGCAGTATGTGCTTACTACATTTACCCGACTTCAGCAAGATGATAGTACTGTCATTGAAACTTCGTGGACACAAAATAAATTCATTTTCCGGGACGAGAATTTTTCTACCCTGGCAGGTCGTATGGAAAGATGGTATGGTGTAGACATCAAATTCAAAAATGATGCATTAAAGCTATATCGCTTTAGCGGTATATTTGAAAAGGAAAGTATAAACCAAGCCCTCGATGCATTACGCATGACCGAAGATTTTAATTATAAGATTAAAAACTCAACCATTTATATTTATTAGATTGCCTATGAAGTTAAAGTTTACTTAATATTTAAATGGCTTAGCCAGATGTAACAAATTTCTGAAAAATGGACAATTGTTACATTTTTTTTATATAATTACCTCCACCTGTAAGAGGTTCGGCAGACCTCTATATTCCTTATTAAAATTTATGTAAATTTAAAACACAACGACGGTGTAAAGGCAGATATTGACTATAAAGTCCTTATTGATAAATGAAATTAACTTGTACTTTAATAATATTCTTTAATTTTCTGATCTTAAGTTCCCATGCCCAAACACGTGTAACCATCAATCTGCAATCTGCCGACTTCAGGAAGGTTTTATCAATAATTGAACATCAGAGCAGTTATCATTTTGTTTATAGCGAACGTAAGGTACCGGTAATGAAAAAGGTAACCATTGATGTACAGGGTGAAGATGTTATAAAAGTATTGGATAAGATTTTACTAAATTCTGGCTTTGCCTACACTGAACTGGCCAATCACCTCGTTGTTATAGCTCCTACTACTGAGATTATTAATGTAACTAAGATAAGCGGTCATGTAACCAATGAAAAAGGCGAACCTTTACCTGGTGCCACGGTTATTGTAAAAGGCACAACTGCGGGCACCCCAACAGGAACAGATGGTTTTTTCTTATTTGAAGCTCCGGAACATTCCATCTTAAGGGTCAGTTATGTAGGTTATCAGACAAAAGAGATAAAGGTATCAGGATCCGCCCCATGTGTTATACAATTATCTGTTAGTAATGTACTTAATGAAGTGGTTGTAACCGCGCTTGGTATAAAAAAAGACGAAAAAAAGGTTGGTTATTCTGTGAGCACTATTAGTGGTGATCTGCTTGATAAAGCAAAAGAAAGCAATATTGCCTATTCGCTGGAAGGGCGGGTTGCCGGTTTAAGTATCAGTGGTGTAAATGGTGGGCCGGGTTCATCTGCACGGATATTATTAAGAGGGGTAACCAGTTTTGGCGCAGCCTCACCCCTGTTCATCATCAATGGTATACCTATTGATAATACACAAAGGGGTACTGCTAATGAATGGGGAGGTGCTGATTTTGGTGATGGCATTAGCAATATCAATCCGGATGATGTGGAAAGTTTGACGGTTTTAAAAGGGCAATCCGCTTCGGCATTATATGGGGCCAGAGCTGCTAATGGGGTAATTTTGATCACTACAAAAAGCAGTAAAAAAAACGCCGGTTTTGGAGTCGAGATAAACAGTAATTACCAAATAGACAAGGCAGTTAATACCTTAGATTATCAAACGGTTTATGGACAGGGCGAGAATGGCCTGCGACCACAAAATGTTAATGGTGCCATATCAACAGGTAATTTAGGATGGGGCGAAAAGCTTGATGGTAAACCAACTATTCAGTTTGATGGTAAATATTACCCATACTCAGCTGTAAACGACAACATCAATAAGTTTTACCGTACCGGTTCGTCCAATACAAATACCATTGCATTTAGCGGAGGCGGTGAAAATGGAGGATTCAGGCTTTCGCTGTCAAACCTTACTAATAATTCTATTGTTCGCAGTAGTGGTTTATCTCGTAAAACTGTAAATCTGACTGCTAACCAAAATGTAACTGCAAAACTCAGCGTTAATATTGTGGCCAATTATATTCAGGAATCGTCAAATCTTAAACCAAACTTAAGCGATGGGCCGATGAATGCCAACAATATAGAATACCTTGCCGCTAATGAAAATCAGGCCGCGCTGGCCCCGGGGACAAATGCCGATGGTTCGGAACTACATTGGAATAATGACTCTTTTGTAACTAATCCTTATTTCGCTGTAAATAAATTTGTTAACAATATCAGTCGTCAGCGACTTATTGCTGCTATAGCAACAAAATACAATTTTAATAATTGGCTGTACGCACAGGCAAGGCTAGGTAATGATGTTTTATACGATAAAAGATTATCAATCATACCTACAGGTACTGCTTTTAGTCCCGGGGGAGCCGGTGATATTGACGAACAATCGGAAACTCAACGATCTGAGCTAAATACTGATATACTAATTGGTGCGAAACACGACATCGTCAAAAATCTGCTTAATTTTGATATGTCGGGAGGGGCGAGCTTGCGTAAAAACAGTTATGAATTCACCAAGCTTTTTGGTGGGCCTTTCATTATTCCCTATTTTTATAGTTATGAGAACCTAACTGTAAAAAACAGTACTTATAGTTATAAGAGCAGTGAAACACATTCGGTCTATTATACTGCCGATTTCTCGATCAAAAAATACCTGACTATTAATAATACCGGTAGGTTTGATGCTTACTCTACCCTGCCTGCAGGTCATCGTGGTATATTTACACCATCAATATCAGCAAGTTTTATATTTTCAGAGCTTACGCACCTACCTGCACTTGATTTTGGCAAACTTCGCGTTTCATACGCGCAAACCAGCGGAGAACCTTCCGATACTTATATTACATCCCAATATTATACCATTAACAATTCTGTTAATGGTGTTCCTGCGGCTGGTTTTTCCAGTATCCTTCCTAATTTATTTTTAAAACCTTATACTTTAACCGAAACCGAAGTTGGTATCGATCTTAAATTTCTGAATGGCCGCTTAGGTTTAGATGCTGCTTTTTTTCACCGAAAAACAAGAAATGAAATAATTAAGGGTGATCTGGATATATCATCAGGCTTTGCAACGCGGTTTATTGGTACGGGTTCAACTCAAAATAACGGTATCGAAATTGAATTAAACGGAACCCCATTTAAAACAATCAATTTTGCCTGGGCTCCTTCTTTTAATTTTACCTACGTACAAAATAAGATACTCCAAACCGATGGGACTACCCAATCGTCAAATATCAGCTTTGGAACTTACCGGCCTCTGAATGCGACCACAGCATTAGTTAAAGGTTTACCCGGGCCGCAGATCATGGCAAATGATTATCTGCGCAATGCAAGCGGACAGATCATATTTGATGCCAATGGGCTACCCTTAGCGGGGCCGCGTCTGCCGATGGGAAGCGCAGTGCCTAAAATTTATGGTGGCTTTAACAATAATTTCACGTACAAAAACCTAAACCTTTCTTTCCTGATTGATTACAGGTATGGAAACAAAATATTATCAGCCACAAACTACAACAGCATTTACAGGGGACTGAACAAACTAACACTTGTTGGTCGTGAAGGTGGTGTTGTTGGCGATGGTGTAACGTTATCAGGGGCTAAGAATACGGTATCTGTACCTGCGGAAAATTATTACCAGGCTTTGGCACGAAATATATCCGCACTAAATGTTCTGGATGGTAGTTTTATTAAATTGCGGCAGGTTACTTTTGGATATACTTTTTCAAAAGGTCTTTTAAGAAGCTCTCCTTTTGAAGGTATAACCGTATCTTTAGTGGGTCGCAATCTTTGGACAATCATGAAACATTCAGATAATATCGACCCTGAATCGGGTTTCTCGTCCGACATTAAATATGCAGGTATTGAAGGAGCAAGCCTACCTCCCACTCACACATATGGAATTAACCTTAATATTAAACTCAAAAAGTAATCACAAAAAAATGGCTCCAACCATAAAAAATCTCACAAGATCGTCAGTCGCTATGATGGCTATATTATTCATTAGTGTTGCTACCAAGGCACAACAAAAACTTTTTTATAAAGACGCTTCGCAATCGATTGAAGTAAGAGTAAAAGATCTGTTATCCAGGCTTACACTGGAAGAAAAAATATCCCTTCTCGGTTATCGTAGCCAGGCAGTACCCCGTTTGGGCATACCAGCCTATAACTGGTGGAATGAAGCCCTGCATGGTGTGGCTCGTGCCGGAGAAGCTACTATATTTCCACAGGCCATAGGCATGTCCGCAACGTTCAATGACGATCTTTTAAAACAGGTGTCGACCGCCATATCAACAGAGGCACGTGCCAAATATAACCTGGCTATAGCACAGGACAGGCATCTGCAATATATGGGGCTTACCTTCTGGACACCCAATATCAACATCTTCCGCGATCCGCGCTGGGGTCGTGGTCAGGAAACTTATGGAGAGGATCCGTTTTTAACCGGCCGCATGGGCTCGGCATTTGTTAAGGGCTTACAGGGGGATGATCCGCGTTACCTAAAAGCCTCTGCTACCGCCAAACACTTCGCCGTTCATAGCGGCCCGGAAGCAGACCGCGATCGCTTTGATGCTAAGGTAGATGAAAAAGACCTGCGCGAAACCTATTTATATGCCTTCCACGAGCTGGTAGGTGCCGGAGTGGAATCGGTAATGAGCGCTTATAACAGGGTGAACGGTGTACCCAATTCTATCAACAAAGTATTACTTACCGATATTTTACGTAAGGAATGGGGATTTAAAGGACATGTAGTTACCGATTGCGGCGCGCTTGATGATGTTTATTTGACCCATAAAACTTTACCAACAGCGGTTGAGGTTGCAGCAGCAGCCTTAAAAGCTGGTGTTAATTTAGACTGTTCTTCCATTTTACAAAATGATGGTTTAAAAGCCATTCAGCAAAAATTATTGACCGAGAAAGATGTGGACGTAGCATTAGGACCTATTTTAGGTACAGAATTTAAACTTGGTTTTTATGACGATCCGACACTCAACCCTTATCATGGTTATGGTGTAGATAGTATTCATAATACACAGCATATAGCTCTTGCCCGTAAAGTAGCTCAGCAAAGTATGGTGTTACTTAAAAACGACAAGAATATTTTACCATTGAGCAAAGCCAATGTATCCAGTATTATGGTTGTAGGCCCCAACGCGGCATCTCTTGATGCTATGGTAGCCAATTATCATGGTACAAGCAGTAAGGTTATAAACTTTGTAGAAGGAATCACTGCCGCGGTTAGTAAATCAACCAGGGTTGAATATGACCTGGGGTGTGATTACAAAGATACTACTCATTTTGGCGGTACCTGGGCTGCCGGCAATGCTGATGTCACCATCGCTGTGATCGGATTATCGCCGGTATTAGAAGGTGAAGCCGGCGACGCGTTTTTATCAAACAGTGGTGGCGACAAAAAAGATCTGAGTTTGCCAGCCAGTGAGATCGCATTTATAAAAGCGTTGAGAAAAGGCGTTAAAACCAAGCCCATTATTGCCGTGATTACCGCAGGCAGTGATATTGACGTTTCGGCTATTGAACCTTATGTTGATGCGGTTATATTTGCCTGGTACCCTGGCGAACAAGGTGGTAACGCTCTGGCCGATCTGGTGTTTGGCGATGTTTCCCCTTCGGGTCATTTACCGCTTACATTTTATAAGGATATGAGCAATCTACCAGATTACCAGGATTACAATATGAAAGGTCGTACCTATAGGTATTACGACGGCCCGGTTCAGTATCCCTTTGGGTTTGGTTTAAGCTATACATCATTTGCTTATACCTTGGGTAACAAACCCAAAAACTCCTACAAAAAGGCAGACACGCTATCAGTAACAGTTAATGTAAAAAATACCGGTGAAATGAATGGCGATGAGGTTGTTCAGGCTTATGTTGAATATCCTAAGTTTGAAAGAATGCCGATTAAGGAATTAAAAAGCTTTAAGCGTATCAGCCTGGCAAAAGATGGTGAAGGATCGGTTACGTTAAAAATACCTGTCCGGGATCTGCAAAAATGGGATATGATTACCCACCAATGGAAAATATATCCAGGTAAATATAAATTAGTGCTGGGCAGTAACTCTGCTGACGAAAAAGCAAGCCTCGATTTTAATGTAGCTAAGTAAAATATAGCAAGGTATGATATCCTGAACCGTTTAGGATATCATACCTCATTTACCATGTAAGTCAATGGATCTAATCCCTGAGCATGCTGGACATTTTGTTATAAAAGTGGGTTTACATGGTTTACACTTTTCATGGTTAACATTTATCTATATAATTGAAAATCAAAAAATTATATAAATTTTCTGTCATATTTTGGGTTTACACTGGTAACCATGATGCAACGCACCCCATGTCTTATTTAAGTTTACCAAAACAATTCCATACACCTTTTGTCTATAAACTTAAATCAATATATCATGATTACCAGCGGCGTTACAATCGGGATAAATAAGCAAGATGGTACTCCTATTAACATTGCCATTGATCCGGTAGATGTAAATAAGGCTCAATCTGAAACCCCTAATTCGAGCACTTATAAATTATACAGGGATACCGATAGCGCTAAGACATTTGATAAGGGCTATCTCGGCGCCATAACCCTGGATAGTGCAGACAATAGCTACCAATACTCCGGTGGTACGGAACTTACCGATTTTGAATTGAAACAGTTAGCAGATTTCATCCGCAATTACCATGCTACCGGAAAAGAATTTGATGACCATAATCGGGATATCACTACCAAGTGATATGCTATCCACTTACAAAAGAACTTTATTAAACTCCCGGATATATTTATCAATATAATCTTGTTTTGTTCTTGCCTTGTATTGCATAATGTACCTTGGATGCTCCAGCGCGATGATCTGTTTAAAAAACTGTTTCTCATCGTTTAGTTTTCGTAAAAAAGCTTCATTCTTCCCAGTTCCAAAACAAAAACAAACATCAGTTTCAAAGCCTATCGCTATTTGCTTCTGTATATTTTCTACAATGAACGGATATACCGCCTTTTGTAATGCCGGAGTATCGTAATAGTTATAATTCGTTTCCTTTCCATTGCTGCCAGTAATAGTAAAACCCAGCGGACAAACAGAATGGATATAAAACTGCTCATAGAACTCCGTTATACCCCCAAATGCACCTATCATTTCGTAAACGTACTCTGATGATGGCTCATGTGTCATTGGCCCCTCAAAAGGTATCTGACATTGATTGATCATTCTTTTTGGATCTGTAAATGATACCCCTGTCATACCAGAGCCAAACCTGCCCGGATTAATACCCAATATTAAATGCCGGGGATGGTCATCACTATAGTACTTACGGTAAAACTGGGTAGAAACCTGCATGGCAGGCCCGTTCTCTTTAAACGGGTTCATAATACTGATGCCAGATGGCAATACTCCGGCAAACTCAAGCTGCTGGTTAAAGGAAATTATTCTATCGGCAAACGTGCTCATATTAAGCGCTAACTTATTTAAAAAGAAACGGTATAAAAAATAAAATCCCGGCTCCAATAGGTAACCGGGATCTATAAGAATCAGTTAGTCAATAATTATTTCATATATTCCTTATCCAGGAACAGGTAACGAGCCCGGTTTACTTCGGTTTTAAGCTGACTTACAACGTCAATAGTCATAAATTTCACATGGTCGTTATCCTTAATGGCCTCCCACTTAGGCTGACCATTCCCATTGGGGTTACCCGTTTTTATAAAATTGGCAAAGTAGTTTTCCATGGTGGCGGATACTTTGTAATCCTCAGGCGTCCAGGCATAAACCTTATTACTGGCCAGGTTACCCATCGCATATTCAATTTCTGAAGCATGCGGAGCGCCAACAGCTACAGGTTTAGGAGCTACTGCTTTGGAAGCATCCCCCTTTACTACTCCACCGGCAAGGCCAGGTGTTGCATTACCCATTTGAGCCGTCATGGCAGGCCGTATACGGGCAAACTCATAACGATACACTGGTTTATCGCCTGTTTTTACCTGCAGATCGGCCCATTTCCAGGTACTGTAAACTATAAAACGATCACTGGACAAAGCGGTTGCTGATTTGATCACCTCATCATTTGTTGATGCAGGATATAACTTTAAAGCCTCGTCGGCACGGTCACCGTAAAGTTGTTTTAATACTTTGGTATAATTTTCAAGAGTTGGCGCATCACCTCTGAACAGAAATTGATAAGGTACTTCCGCAGAGTTCCATCCCACCAAAAGAGGTACATGAGCCTGCTCGCCGGCTTCAAAAATTTCAGGTAAGGATTTTGGCAATAAGTAACCATCAATGGTAGCCGAGGTTGCTCCTGCCGAGAAAACAGAATCAAGTAATTGTTTTGCAGGCAAAGCTCTCAATTCGGCTAAAGAATTAGCTTTTAGTCGCACTGCAAAATCTGTTCCTTTTTTCTCGCCCTCAGCCAGTGGAATCGGGTAAAGTGTTGGTTTGATGCCAGCTCCGCTTTCGCCAATGGCACCAGCTATCAGATCTTTTGATAAAGGAGAAGCCATTTGTACCGATACTGAAATTGAACCCGCTGATTCACCGGCAATAGTAACCCGTTTGGGGTCGCCGCCAAATGCCGCGATATTTTTTTGTACCCACAACAAAGCAGCATGCTGATCAAGATACCCATAATTACCTGAGGAATGATTAGGCGATTCTTTGGTTAGCTCCGGGTGGGCAAAAAAACCAAATATCCCCAGCCTGTAATTTACAGTAAGTGCTACAATACCTTTCTTAGCCATACTTTCCCCATCATAACGTGGCTCAGATCCATCGCCTGCCGCTAATCCGCCACCATAAAAATAAACCAATACAGGCAGCTTCTCTTTACTGCCGGTTTTAGCAGGTGTCCAAACATTCAGGTACAAACAATCTTCACTCATGCCGGCAGAACGGAAACCCATATCACCAAATATTGGTTTCTGCATGGGGTTATTACCAAAATGGTCGGCTTTCAATACGCCCTGCCAGTTTTGAGCAGGTTGTGGCTCTTTCCACCGCAGATCACCTACAGGAGGTTGTGCATAAGGAATACCCTTAAATATCAAAATGGGCGAACCGGCCTCTCTTGTCCCCTCCACTACCCCATTCTGCGTGCTTACCTGGTTGCTTGTTTGGGCAAACACTTTTACGGTAACAATTTGTGTAAGCAGCCATACTGCTAATAGCGTTTTCTTCATATTGGTTGCAATTTATAATTGGCTTAAAATGAGTAAGTTTATATTATTGTATCATTTTGTTACAATAATAAATTAAATTTAATTAAGCATCAATTTTTTTGTTAATTGCCTCTTGATTTTTACAATAATAAATGGACAACGAGTTTATTAAGCAAGAAATGAATGTTACCGGCGAAGGCTTTTTACCGGGCCTGGCTATTGATACAGTTATTTTTGGTTTTCATGATGATGAACTCAAAGTCCTGCTCTTGAGCTATAAGCATACAGATTTATATGCACTACCCGGTGGATTTATACATGTTGACGAAGATGTTAACGAAGCTGCTCGCCGCGTTTTGTTTAGCCGTACCGGGCTGATCAATATTTTTCTTGAGCAGTTTTATGTATTTGGCGATAAAAGCCGGCACGATGCTACACCCCTTAAAACCATTATGAAAGCCCGTGGCTTTACGCCCCCCGAAGACCATTGGTTGTTAAAGCGTTTTGTATCTGTTGGTTATTATGCTTTGGTTGATTTTACCAAAGCTATTCCTACACCCGATAGCATATCTGACAGTTGTGATTGGTTTGGTTTGGATAATTTGCCCACCTTAATGCAGGATCACCGGCAAATCATTGGCAAGGCATTACAAACCTTACAAGCTAATCTTGATCATAAACTCATCGGCTTCAATCTCCTGTCAGAAAACTTTACTATGGGTGATCTGCAGCGGCTTTATGAAACCGTTTTGAATAAAAAGTTGATCCGTGCTGCATTTCAGCGTAAAATGCTGGCTTTAGGTATACTGGAACGGCTTGCCAAAAAATGGACCGGAGGGGCTCATAAAGCACCCTATTTGTACCGTTTTGTTGCCAGAGATTAGCATTATGTCATAATCAGCCCCTTAATTGTCGTATTCACCCCTTTCGCATCCTGTTTGATGAAGGTAAATTTGATCTGTCACTAATTCATAAATAACAGACCAACAAATACTTAAATTAAACAGAAGATGATAACAATTAACCCCTATTTGAATTTTGCCGGTAATACGGAAGAAGCGTTTAACTTTTACAGGTCAGTTTTTGGCGGAGAGTTTTTAGCCTTAATACGTTATAAAGATACTTTTGAAGCCGAACGCACACCCGATGCAGATAAGGATAAATTAATGCATGTAGCCTTACCCATGGGTAAGGGAAATGCGTTGATGGGTACCGATGTTTTAGGTCAAATGGCTAATGATCTGGTTCAAAGCAACAGTTTTTATATCTGCATGAACGGCGAGACGCCTGAGGAAACAGAAAAATTATTTAACACCCTTGCTGTTGGTGGCAAAGTTGTTTACCCATTTGATAAAGCGCCGTGGGGCGGTTATTTCGGTCAACTGATAGATCAGTTTGGCATTCAATGGATGGCCGATTCGATGAATACCATCAACCCTTACCTTAATTTTGCAGGCAATACCGAAGATGCATTTAATTTCTACCGCTCTGTTTTTGGCGGTGATTTTTTCATGCTGATCCGTTTCAAGGATAGCCCTGAAGCCGATCACACCCCTAAAGAAGATTTAGATAAACTAATGCATATATCCTTACCCATTGGCGAAGTCGGAAAAGGGAATGTACTCATGGCTACCGATGCTACGGGTAAAATGGGAGAAGGTTTTGAACGCGGTAATAACTGTCACCTTACTATTAACGGGGGTACTGTAGAAGAAACGAGAATATTATTTAATGCGCTTGCAGCCGGTGGAGGAACGGTAGTTTGTCCATTTGATAAAGCGCCCTGGGGAGGCAGTTACTTTGGTATGGTAACCGATCAGTTTGGTGTTCAGTGGATGGCCGATTCTGTCGATGATCAACAATAATATATCTCAAACACCGACAGTTCCAACAATCAAACCAAGGGACAACAATCAACTTCGACAAACAATAAATAAAAATTATGAGCAGAATTATCTTTGACAGCGGAATATCACTTGATGGCTTTTTTGCAGGCGATAACAGAAGTCCAAGCAATCCAATGGGCGGCGTTTCGCCAAATATCCACATGTGGATGTTTAAACAAAAAGCATTTTGGAAACACATCAATATGGAAGGCGGTGAAGAATACGGTGCAGACAGTAAACTAATTGATGATGTTTTTGCAAGGCGGATGTGTATGTTCTGACACACGAAGAACGCGAGCCCTGGGTTCAAAAGGGGACAACAACTTTTTATTTCATCAATGACGGAATACAGAGCGCATTAGAAAAAGCAAGACAATCAGCCAAAGGAAAGGACATAAGAATACAAGGTGGTGCCAATACTATTCAACAATATCTCAATGCAGGTCTTGTGGACGAATTTTTCATTCACATTGCTCCCGTTTTTTTAGGAAGTGGTATCCGGCTGTTTGACGGCATTGACAAAGACAAATATGATCTCCAGATTGTGGAGGTAATACCAGCAGACTTAACAACACACTTGAGATACAAACTGACGAAGAAATAATTGTTTAAGTTATATCACTAGTCCCTTGTGTTTATGCAAGGTTCCATTGAAGCAGGCAATAGCGTATTTAAGAAAGTCAATATGAATGTCGAAGTTTTTAAAACCAATGTAAGCACACGTCGATATGCCAATAAACTGGTCAACCAGATACACAAAGCGTTTACACATTACAATGCAAATTTTGATCTGGACGACTGTGATAAAATATTACGTATTCAATGTACTAAAGGTGTTATTGGATCCAGGAAACTTATCATTTTTTTAAAAGATTATGGTTGCCTGGCGGAAGTTCTACCCGGCTAAAGTTTTAGGCCGTCAAACAAAAAATAATTAATTTACTTATTAATTAATAAATCAGAAGATCATGTTAGATTATAATAGCACATTTAGTAGCTTTTCAGTGGACGATTTATCCCTGGCAAAAGAGTTTTATGGCAAAACCCTTGGTCTCCATATTTACGATGACAAAGAGATGCCTAACCTGCTGAACCTTCAACTAAATGATGGCAACACCATCCTGATCTACCCCAAGCCAAATCACCAGGCAGCTACATTCACTATACTTAATTTCACTGTAAACAACATTGAAAAAACGGTTGATGAGCTAACAAAGCTCGGCGTAAAATTTATCATTTATAATGATGAAAATTTTAAAACTAACGATAAAGGGATCTTAAAAGGCGACGAGCGCGGTCCAACTATAGCCTGGTTTAACGATCCCGCGGGCAATATTTTATCGCTTATTGAGAAGCCTTAAGTAATTACCCTATTTTCTTTTTAATACAAAAGCGTAATTATTGCTTACATACCATATCAACTCATAGTAAATTTATTCCCTAACAGGGAATAAATTCCTCAATTACCCACTTCCGGGTAAAAACAATATACTGTTCAAAAGATGGATCAATACCCATAATGCCTTCTATAAGCATAATATGAGTGTGTTTGCAAATAAAACGGCTTTCCTAAGCTGTGACGGGTATTATTTGCGTACTTTCGGTATAGTAATTGAATATGTATCCAAAATTGAATGTTAGTGCTTAGCTTTTACATTTCATCAATAAAAACAAACACTGGATACCGTTTCAACGTAAACCCGCTTGTTTCTATAGATCATAATAAATAATCCATTCATAGGGATTTAATAAAGGTTCGCTGCACTGATCATTTACAATTAAAACATGTTTACAACTTAATTAATTCAGGTTTTATAAATCTTCAGGAATGAAAAAAACCCTACTTATTGTTGATGACGATTTAAGTATTTTAAAGTTACTCAACTTTATCCTTTCAAAGGATTACGATATAGTTGTTAAAAACAACGGGATTGACGCCTTTGGCTGGCTCGAGGATGGCAACATGCCCGAGTTAATAATTTCCGATCTTCAAATGCCTTATTTTGATGGTCAGTCATTTGTGAAAAATGTCAAGATCAGCGGTTTTTATCGTGATCTGCCCGTGATATTGCTTTCAGCTGCTCACGACCTTGATGAACAAGTAAGTAAAATGCCTTTTAAGGTTGATGCCTGCATTCACAAGCCATTTAAACCCAGCGAATTAAAAACGGCCATTAACCAACTTTTACAAGTTTATGAGTCAACAAACATCTGATTGGAACGAAAATTCAGGTTCCCATGTCAGGATTGCTTACGCAGGCCTGGCGCTAAAAGAGTTGGTTTTTGCCGGTCTTAATGAGAATTTTAAAGTAATTTATAATGATTCCATTGGCCAGTTGGAAGAATATTTAGGTAATCAATCTATTTTGACCGTTCCGGATATTATTTTAATGGAAGTTGACGCCGACGGTGAGTGTTTTAAAATGGTGGAGGAGATCAAGAAAAGCTTTTTACTGCATGGATCGATCATCGTTCTTTTATCATCAATTGATGACAAAAGCCTTAAGCTAAAAGCCATGCAGTTAAAAGTACACGATTTTTATAGTGTGCCCTTCCTGATCGATAACCTGCGCGAGCGTTTAAACTTCCTGGTTACGTTTAAACTGATCAGGCCAAGATTGCTTGAACTTTCTAAAGAAGTAGACACTACTTACAAAATGCCATTCGGCAAGCGTTTAATTGACTTACTTATATCTTGCAGTATGTTATTTGTGTTATCTCCGATATTCCTCATCATTGCTATACTCATTAAATTGGATTCAAAAGGTCCAGTGTTTTATAGAAGCAAACGGGTTGGTACTGGTTATAAAGTATTCGATTTTTATAAATTCAGATCGATGCGCACCGACGCTGACCAGTTGCTGGCAAAATTATCAACAGAAAGTAATCAATACGCATCAGAAACAGGAACTAATAAAGCCGCGTTTGTAAAAATCAAGAACGATCCACGCATTACTAAGCTCGGACAATTTTTACGCAATTCAAGTCTTGATGAGCTGCCTCAGTTGTTTAACATCCTGGTAGGTGATATGTCTGTAGTAGGTAACCGGCCATTGCCAGTTTATGAAGCAGAAATGTTAACTTCAAACGAGTGGTCAATGCGTTTCCTGGGTCCGGCAGGTTTAACCGGTCTTTGGCAGATCAGCAAAAGAGGAAAAGAAGACATGTCTGAGCGTGAAAGAAAAAAATTAGATAATTTTTATGCTCAGAAATATTCTATTTGGTTAGATTTAAGGATTATTATGGGAACTATACCTGCACTATTCCAAAAAGAAAAAGTATAAAACTAATGAACAAAAATATTATAAAGCTTTCCTTTTTATTAATCTTTATCGTTTTTACAAATAATATATACGCCCAGGAATCTTTTATCAAAGATATCTCCTACCCGTATCTCGAAAAACTGATAGCAACTGCAAAGAAAAATTACCCGGAAGTTAAGTTAAGACAAAGCCAGGTTAACGCGGCCAAAAGCAATTACAATGCTACTAAATTCGCATGGCTCGATGGTTTAACGGCATCTTATATCTATAGTCCGCAAAATTCTATTAATCTTTCCACTCCTACTATTTTTAAAGGTTATCAATTAGCCGTATCCCTTAACATAGGTCAGCTACTAAAAAATCCGGCCACAACCAATGCGGCTAAAGAGACGTATAAAGTAGCAGAATATCAGCAAAGCGAATATTTATTAAGCCTTGAGGCCCAGGTAAAACGCTTTTATTTTGCCTATCTGGAAGCACAGGCCGAACTCAGGTTACGATCAAACGCGGTACTTGACGCTGAAGGTGCCGTTAAACAATTAAAATACGCCTTTCAAAAAGGTGAAACTACTTTTCAGATCTATAACGAACAGTTAAACAGTCTTTACAATCAAAACTCATTTAAAGTACAAGCTGAATTGGCCACATTTACAGCGAAAACCAATCTGGAAGAATTATTGGGTACTAAGTTAGAAGAGATTAAATAATAATGGAGATAGCTAAGTTTTTTAAACTTTTACATAAATATAGAAACACCCTCATTATCATTCCGCTGGTAACGGTAATTGGCTCATTTTTTCTGGTTAAAAACCTGCCTAACAATTACATTTCCCATGCGCAGATAGCAACCGGTATTGTTGATGCCTCCAGGCACTTGCTGGATAAAGATGACAATGTAAATGCCCAGGAGCAACAGGTTTTTCGTGAGTTTAGCAACCTGATCGCTATTATGAAACTCAAGAAACTGATCAACCAGGTTTCTTACCAGCTCATGATCCACGATTTGAGCAACCCTACCCCATTCCGTAAATTCAGTAAGGAATTAACCGGATTACATCCTTATGAACGCGATAGAGCCCTGGTCGTATTTAAAAGTAAATTCCAAAGCATGGAACCTTTATCGCTTTATGATAAAGAAGAGGATAAGCTAAATGACATCCTCATATCCATGAAATATGATGAGCGTTCGATCATGAAAGAGCTTACCATAGCACGTGACGAGGATAGCGATTTTATTTCGGTAAGCTTTGATTCAGAAAACCCACAATTATCAGCATTTATAGTCAATACTTTATGTAAACAATTCATTGATTACTATACCCAGAGTGTTAGGCAAAATGAAACAAATGCGGTAAATTTCTTATCCAAATTATTGGAAGAAAAAAAGAACGCTTTAAGTAAAAAAACAGAAGAACTACAGAAATACAAGATACAGAATGGTGTACTTAGTCTTGATGAACAATCTAAGGCTATTTTTGGCCAAATCATGGTTTATAACGACAAAAAGTTACAAGCCGAAAAAGATATTATCTCTTATGATGGGGCTATTAATGCCATTAACAGCAAGTTTCAACCTGGCGATAGGAAATATGTTGAAGCCTCGGTAAGTAAATACAACCAGGCTATTACTGCGACTCAGGATCAGCTTCATATCCTGGAAGACAGGTATGTACGCAGCGGATTTAACCCTCGTTATAAAAACACGATAGATTCTGTTCAAAATGTTCTTACTGCCCAGGTAAACCAATCGTCAGATAAATATCTTACTAATCCTTTGGTAGCCAAGGATGATTTGATCCATCAAAAGTTAACACTTGAAATATCAAGGGACCTGGCCAAATACAGCGTAAAATCAATCGATAATGAGCTGGCCAGCCTTAATGCTAAATTCTCACGCCTGGTACCATTTGACGCTACGGTAAAAACCTATGATTTTGATATTGATATTGCCGGCAAGGAATACCTCGACGTTTTAAACAGGTATAACGAAACTAACCTGAAGTCTAACTTCTCCATCAACCTGAGACAGGTTGAAATTGCTACTCCCGATGTGGCACAACCATCAAAGAAAATATTCCTTATTGCTTTGAGTGTTATATTAAGTGTATTTGCCTGCTTATTTGTACTATTTGTGTTGTTTTATTTGGATAAAAGCATCCAAGATCCGTCAGATCTGGTTAATAAAACACAATTACCTTTATTGGGCTATTTGAACCGCATTAAAGGTGAAAATCTCGACCTGAAAAAACTCTGGGATGTAGAACACCGGGATAAAATGAAGCAATTTAAAGAATTGATCAGATCGATTCGGTTTGAAATTGACCAGGAGTTACAAGGGGATAAAGTTATTGCCATAACCAGTTTAAATGCAACAGAGGGTAAAACCTTATTGGCTATTAGTTTAGCTTACTCTTATTCCATGATCAATAAAAAGGTATTATTGATTGACGGGAATTTTGATAACCCTACCGTTAGTAAAACAGCCTTGCCTGGTGTATATGTTGAGGATTACTTTAAAAATAACCCGCTTAATGCACATGTAGTGAATAGCAGTACAGCTACTGTACTTGGAAATCATGGCGGAGATGTTACCTTATTTGAAATTGGAGATGAAGCCTTTGTAAAAAATCGTTTTGATGATTTTAAGTCAAAGTATGATATTATCATTATTGATACTGCTCCATTAAGCTCTTTAAATAAATCAAAGGAGTGGTTATTGTTCGCCAATAAAACCCTTGCAGTTTTCGAATCGGGTAAAAGCATCACTAACAGCCAAAAGCCGGATATAGCCTATCTGCGTAGCCTTAATCATAAATTCGCGGGGTGGGTACTTAACAAAACCGATTTCAATCAGAAAAAAGAATCAGCATCATAAACCAAAGCCTTTCAGTAGAGGTTAATATTGATGTAAAACTACAATAGCTATGAGGTTGGAACCAAAGAAACAGGAATTTGACCCATTTGAGAATTTAAGTCCCCTGCAAAAAAAAACGCGTAAGGCTGCTATCGTTGTCGCTTTTATTGGATCATTTGCCTGGGTAATTAAAATTCTATTTTTTTAAAACCTTAATAACAGCAAATGCTGAATAGTATCAACAACAGTAATGAAACAAAAACATCACTTTGGAAAAGCATGTTAATACAAAAGCTATCCAACAAAGTGGTGATATTGTTATTGTTGTTAGCTTCGCTACTCTTTAGTTATATCGTGTTTAAATTTGGGATAATTGGAGGTGGTATAGTCTTAACCCTGCTTGTTGGTATTCCCATATTATATGGCATCGTAGCCTATCCTAAATTCGGAATAGCGATCCTTATTTTCGCATCCTTTTTTGTAAACTATGTTTCGGAGATCGTTCCGGAAATAGCCCCCATAGGCACACTGCTTGATGCGATAACGTATTTGCTGATCCTTGGTTTTTTCATTAAACAAAAAAGAGAGCATGATTGGTCGCGCTTTAAAAATCCGATCAGTTATATTATTCTCATCTGGCTGGCATATAACTTTATTGAGGTCATAAACCCATGGGCTACATCAAGGCTTGCCTGGGTATATACTGTGCGTACAGTTGGTTTTATTATGATGATGTACTTTGTATTTGTATATCATATCAGATCTGTTGATTTTATAAAGTTTTTGCTAAAACTATGGCTTGCCTTTTCCTGCATAGCTGCTATATCAGCGTTTCAACAGGAAAATTTTGGTTTTTTCTGGTTTGAAAAAGACTATCTGTATGCAGATCCGTTAAGAGTAAGCCTGCTTTTTATCAATGGACATATGCGTAAATTCGGCATTTTTCCAGATCCTGTTACTTTTTCATATAACATGGTAGTGGCCGCTTTGCTTTGCATCGCTTTAATTATGGGTAACCACAGTTTGCGTAAAAAAATAGCCTTAGGCTTTATGGCAGCGTTTTTCCTTTTCGTGATGCTTTATTCGGGTACCCGGGCCGCTTATGTGCTTGTACCTGCATCACTTCTGATGCTTGCTGTACTAAATTTTAATAAAAAGGTGATGTTATTTGCTGTTACAGCGGGTTTAATGCTTGGCTTTTTAATAGTAATGCCTACTTCAAACCCATTGATCAAACGGTTTCAAACAGCATTTAACCCGTCTGACGATCCATCATACAACGTTAGGGCAGAGAATCAAAAACGAATAAAACCTTACATTTTGTCGCATCCTATTGGTGGTGGACTCGGTTCTGTTGGTGTTTGGGGACGCCGCTTCTCACCAAATTCCGAATTATCAAAATTCCCTCCGGATAGCGGCTATGTGCGTGTCGCGGTTGAGATGGGCTGGATCGGGTTGATTCTTTTTTGCACATTAATATTCATAGCCCTTTATAATGGTATTAATTACTATTACAGGATCAGAAATCCGGAGCTTAAGAATTACTGTATGGCTATGATATTGGTCATCTTTGCCTTCAATATAGGTAACTTCCCACAGCAGGCACTGGTACAATATCCAAGTAATGTTCTATTCTATTTAGCTATAGCCATCATCGTAGCTTGTATGCGTTTAGATAATGAAGAACAGACAAAGATTATAGCCCAGCCACCGCTGAATGAACATAAATTACAGAAATGGAGTTAAGTAAATGGCGTTAGTATCAACAATAAAGTCAAATCCTGGTTTAAAGCGCTTTGTGCACTGGTTAATTGTGCGCAGTGGCGAAGCTAAACCCAGGCTATGGGTACGCTGGTTTGTTAATCCATTTTTTCATAAACGAGGCAAAAGATCAGTTGTAAGGTTTAAAGCACGAATGGACATATTTCCCTTCAACAATTTCTCACTGGGTAACAACAGTATTATTGAAGATTTTGCCACCATCAACAATGGCGTTGGTGATGTTATTATAGGCAACAATTGTGGCATTGGCATCAGTAATGTATTGATAGGCCCCGTGAATCTGGGCAATTACGTGATGCTTGCCCAAAACATTGTGCTTTCCGGGCTTAACCATGGTTATGAAGATATCACTATCCCACCTCGCCTACAAAAAGTAACTACCAAACAGATCACCATTGCCGACAATGTTTGGATAGGCGCAAATAGTGTGGTGACAGCTGGTGTTACCATTGGTAAGCATGCAATCATTGGCGCCGGCAGCGTGGTCACCAAAGATATACCAGAATATAGTGTAGCGGTTGGTAACCCGGCAAAGGTGATCAAAAGATATAACTTCACAACTAACAGCTGGGAAAAAGCGTAACAAATGATACATGGGCTTTTTTAAAAAAGTGATCAACAAACACACGCTTTCTTTAGCCAGTAATGCCATTATGCCGGTATTGGGTATGGCTATACTATCGCTGATGGCTCGTTACCTTTCCAAACCCGATTTTGGCGATTATATCTTTTTCCTCATCGTATTTACCCTGGCTGACACCTTTCGTACCGGCTTCATGCAAACATCGCTCATCAAATTTTACGCGGGCACTGATAAAACGCGGGCAGCCAACATTGCAGGCTCAGCATGGTACCTGGGTTTCATGATCGTGCTGGCATTTGGGATAGGTAATCTGCTGATGTACTTTTTCTACTTCGGTAATAACCCGAATATGTTTATGATCATCAAGTGGTTCAGTGCCATATTTCTTTGCACACTCCCCTCAGCTATAGCCATGTGGACATTACAGGCTGAGGAACGCTTTGATAAATTGTTTCTATTGCAACTGGTAAACCAGGGAGGCTTTTTTATACTGATACTGCTGCTCATCATTTTTCATCGGGCCAGTTTTCAAAATGCACTATATAGTTATCTTATTAACAACATTCTGAGTAGTGTGATCACCATGATTATAGGCTGGTCAAAGGTAAAAACCATCAGCAGCAAAAGCTGGACATCGATCAAAGAGCTGGCTCATTTTGGCAAATTCAGTGTCGGTACTTCCATCAGCTCCTATCTGCTACGCAGTTCGGATACCTTCATCATTAAAATGATGTTTCCATCCGAATTACTGGCCGTTTATTATATCCCTCAGCGCCTCATGGAGATATTTGAGATACCACTCCGGGCATTTATTGCTACGGCCTTGCCTGTGATGTCAGCAGCGGTTCATCGTGACGATAAACGATATGTATCCTACATCATGAAAAAGTATGCAGGTATGCTTACTATCGCACTTATTCCTGTCGCTATAGTTTCATTTATAGCTGCTGATCTGATCATTGGGTTACTTTTTGGCGGTAAATACCAACATTCGGATGCCGGTAACATCTTTCGCATATTTATGTGTTTTGTAATGCTGTTACCTATTGATAGATTTTTTGGAATAACGCTTGATATCATTGGTAAACCACAGTTAAACATGATCAAAGTATTTATTATGCTGGCTGTAAATGTCGCTGGGGATTTCGCGGGTATATTCATCTTCCATAGTCTTTATGGCGTGGCTATTGCTTCTATATTCACGTTTTTTTCGGGGGCGATATTTGGTTATTGGGCCCTTAAAAAGCATCTGGAATTTAAGATCGGGGATATATTTAAACTGGGTTACATCGAGCTCATGGAACTGTTAGGTATATTGTATCAAAAATTGCGCAAGAAAGAATTGAAGCAAGACTAATCATGGAGTTGAAAAACAGGCATATCATTATATTTTCGCAAATGCAGTTTGACGGCCGCCTGGAGTCGACTAATTATACCATGGCCAAACACCTGGCCAAAGACAATTATGTGTATTATGTAGACCGTCCTTTTACCTGGAAAGATTATATCAAGTTCAGAGATACCAAAGCATACAAGATACGAAAGCCGCATTTTTTTTCATCGGCCAATAGTTACATTCAAACCAATATTCCTAACCTAAAAATCATTATTTCTCCCCCGGTGCCTTCCATTAATATGCTTCCTGAAGGTTTGCTGTATCGTATCGCTGTCAAATTCAATGAAGGTATAGTTGCCAGGAGACTTAAAAAGGTAATTAAGAACCTGAATATTAAGGATTATATCTACATCAATTCTTATAACTACACCTACCCTACCTTTCATCAATTGATAAAGCCGGTATTAACCGTTTATCATTGTGTTGATCCACTGGTTGAAGAATACCAGGTCAGACATGGACTGATATCTGAGGATATGGTAGTAAAAAGTGTAGATCTGGTGATTTGCACCAGCAAACAATTAAGAGACAGCAAAAAGAAACTAAACGGTAACTCCTTTTTTATTCCCAACGCTGCAAACATAGCGCACAGCCAAAAAGCGCTTGATCCACTACTACCCGTAGCTGATATCCTATCGGATATCAAAAAGCCGGTTATCGGGTATTTTGGAAATATAGAACGGCGTATTGATTATGATCTGCTCGCTGAAATATTGCAACAAAACCCGGATAAGAACTTTGTTTTTGTGGGGCCTGTTGATATCCATTATTTAGATCATGCTACCTTCAAGGCACCTAATATATCGTTAAAAGGCCCGGTACCCTATGAACAGATGCCAGCCGTATTAAAAGGCTTTGATGTGGCTATTATCCCTTTTAAAAAGGATGAGGTAAGCAATTCTATATTCCCACTAAAACTATTTGAGTATCTGGGCTCTGGACGGCCTGTAGTATCAACCGATTTTAATATTGATCTGCGCGAATTTACAAACGACACTGTAACCTACTGCAGCAATGCCATTGAGTTTTCGGCCGCTTTGGATGCAGCCCTAAATGACACTCCCGACCTGCAGCAAAAAAGACTTGCGGTTGCTGCAGAAAACACTTGGGAACACCGGATTTTGGAGATCAAAAACTTATTGGCATTAAATTTAGATAGAAAGCTTAATAGCTAACTTATATATAACGCCTCTTAGATAACAAACATGGATATTATAAAGCTAATAGCAACGATAATTATGGATGTGCTTTTTATATACCTGGGTGTATATAGCATTTATCTATTTATTTTCTCAGTTGCGGGGAAATTAATACCCATTAAGCAGCCACCAGTTGCTTCTTCGTTAAGTCGGTTTGTAATTTATATCTGCGCTTATAAGGAAGATGAGATTTTATTAAACTCTGCCGCAAGTGCCTTAACTATTGATTATCCTAAAGATCTTTTCCACGTTTGCATTATTGCCGATTCACTTAAACCAGAAACTATCGAAAAACTAAAACAGATGCCTTTGCAGGTGCTGGAGGTTTTTTTTGAGAATAGCACTAAGTCTAAGGCTCTTAACAAGGCCATTGAAAATACAGCTGAAGTTTTTGATGCTGCTATAGTTTTTGACATCGATAACGTAGCCGCACCCGACTATCTGCACCAGATCAATAATTGGTTAAAGGCCGGAGAAAGGGTAATACAAGGCCACCGCGTTGCCAAAAACTCCAATACTTCTGTAGCTGTACTTGATGGTATCAGCGAGGAAGTTAACAATCACATTTTCAGAAAGTCACAATGGTTATTTAAACTATCAGCGGCTATCATTGGTTCTGGTATGGCTTTGGAATATAAGTTATTTACGGAAACCATGAGTAAAATAGACGCTGTGGGTGGTTTTGACAAGGAGATGGGATTAATACTCACCCGGCAAAAAATAAGAGTGGCCTACGCTGAAAAAGCTTTGGTTTATGATGAAAAGGTAAGTAATCCTGAAGTGTTTAAAAAACAACGCAAAAGATGGTTATCTGCTCAGTTCAATCTGTTACGTAAATATGGCAGCAGTGGATTCGGTCAGCTGTTTTTATACGGAAATTTCGATTACTTCAACGAAATATATCAAATGTCTATATTGCCACGGGTATTGATGCTGGGACTGATGCCTTTTATGCTACTGATTTCCTTCCTGCTTCCTGGCGTAGGTCCACACTGGCACCTGTGGCTTGTCGCGACACTTTGTTGTTATATTGGTATTGTTGTTGCTATACCCGGAGAGTTCTTTAACAGGAAACTTTTTAGTGCTGCATTAAAATTGCCGCTGATATTTTTTACCATGTTATTGTTACTGTTTAAATTAAAAGGTGCCAATAAAAAATTTATACATACACCTCACGATCATACTACCGCTTAATTACGTATATAATATTTGAAGTTGATATTAACCGGGTAAATAATTAAAAGTCTCACAATGACCGTTCCTGTAAATACAGATGCTATAAACACACTAAACAATACCCAGGCTCATTATCCGAAGGATAAAGCACTGCATCATCTTATTGCTGAGCGTGCTGCTCAAATACCTAACAGTGTAGCTGTGGTGTTTGAGAATCGTTCACTTACTTTTAAACAGGTAAACGAAGCAGCAAATAAACTGGCCGCCCACTTACTTACATTTAATATAAAAACCGGCGATATTATTGGTTTATCAATCGATCGATCGCCCGAAATGGTTATCGCCCTATTGGCCATTCTTAAAACGGGCGCCGCTTATGTACCGCTTGACCCTGAATATCCAAAAGACAGGGTTGAGTTTATGATGGACGATTCATCGGCCAAAATACTGCTCACTTCTAAAAAGCTTAAAGGACATTTTATTTCAAGTGCTCAGGAGGTGTTAATAGAGGATGCTATTGATAAATTTGACAACTACAGTGCCGCCGATCCTGAAACTGTAGTTACCGGGGATGATCTGGCCTATGTGCTGTTTACATCAGGCTCAACCGGTAAACCTAAAGGCGTACAGATCAAACATCATAACCTGGTGAACTTTCTGCTCAGCATGCAAAAAGAACCTGGCTTAAAAGCCGGCGATAACTTACTTGCTGTTACGACCATTTCTTTTGATATCGCTGGACTCGAAATGTTTTTGCCATTGTTAACTGGTGCTAAACTCATCATCACCGATGCCATTACGGCAAAGGATGGTCGCGCATTGATTGATCTGGTTTCTGACCATCAGATAACCGTAATGCAGGCCACCCCTTATACATGGCGTGTAATGTTAGAGGCCGGCTGGGAAACTAAGTTCCCGCTCAGGATACTTTGCGGCGGCGAAGCGCTCCCAAAAGATCTGATCAATAAACTCATTGCCCGTTGTTCTGAACTTTGGAACATGTATGGCCCTACCGAAACCACGGTATGGTCAACTGTAAAGCACATCACTAATGATGAAGATATTTCTATAGGTAAGCCTATCGATAATACTCAGGTTTATATCCTTGATGAAAAGCTGAATAACTTTACAGATGGCACCATTGGCGAAATATACATCGGTGGTGATGGTGTTGCAAAGGGTTATTTAAATCGTCCAGAACTTACAGACGAACGCTTTGTTGATGATGTTTTCTCCGGTATTCCCGGCAGCAAAATGTACCGTACCGGTGATTTGGGTAAAATACGCGAAGATGGAGAGATCATTTGTCTTGGTCGTATTGATCACCAGGTAAAAGTACGTGGCTACCGCATTGAGCTGGAAGAGATCGAACAAAACCTTTTAAAACAGGACAATGTAAAACAGGCCGTGGTTATAGCCCGTGAAGATACACCCGGTAACCCGCGATTAGTAGGTTATATGATCATCAATAAGCAAAAAAACGACAATGATCTGCGGGCCCAATTTGATACCTGGCAACGGGGCTTACTGGAAGTATTACCCGAATATATGGTTCCGGATGATTTTGTGATCATGGAAACCATACCGATCACCCCTAATGGCAAGATCGATCGTAAAGCTTTACCAAAACCTAACTATAGTAATATACAACGTACAGGCGAAATAGTAGCCCCACGCACAAGTAACGAAAAGTTGGTAGCCGATATCTGGACAGAACTAATGGGGTTGGAAACCATTAGTATTTTTGATAATTTTTTTGAATTGGGCGGTCGCTCCCTGGTGGCTGTCAAGATCATGGCACGCCTGGAACAGGAAACAGGTAAACGCCTGCCGCTGGCTACGCTTTTTGAACATTCTACCGTAGAAAGACTGGCTGCCAGATTGGAGCTTGATGCTACTTCTATCACCTGGGAATCATTAGTTCCGATAAAGCCCAACGGTACAAAAATGCCACTCTACATAGTACATGGCGCTGGCCTGAATGTACTGTTGTTTAACGCGCTCGCCATGAATATGGATGCAGAGCAACCGGTTTACGGCCTTCAGGCCAAAGGACTTAATGGTATTGACGAGCCATTAGATGTGATGGAAGAGATTGCCGCTAATTACATTGCCGAGATCGTGGCTAAAAATCCGGATGGGCCCTATGCCCTTGCGGGTTATTCTTTAGGCGGTATCATTGCTTATGAAATGGCAAAACAACTCATGGCTGTCGGTAAAGAAGTAAAAATGCTGGCCATGTTTGATACCTATGCAGATCTGTCAACTGTCAATGACCCTTTATTGAAGAAGGTGTTTAATAAAGCAACGTTAGTGTTAAAGCAGATAGGTTATAGCCTGGTATTGCTTGCAGAAGACCCTAAACGTACCATTGAGTATAAGAGCCTGATCATTAAACGGAAATTCATTAAGCTTTTCTGGAAAATAGCTCCGGGCAAAGACGAGAAGAAAGAGGGCTTTTTTGCTTATGATAACGAGATAGATGAAGCCAGTGAAAAAGCGCTGCGAAATTATGTTTTAACACCGTTGCCTATCGCCATTGAACTATTCAGAGCAAAAAAGCGCACTTTTTATATGGCTGATTTTAATTTCCTGGGTTGGCGGCCATTTGCACAAAAAGGCGTTCATGTACATGAAATACCCGGTGAACATAACACCATATTTGCCCCACCAAACGACAAGGAGTTTGCCGTGGTATTACAAAACTGCCTTGATCAGGTATCAAAAAACTAAAAATTAACTATACTATTAACTGATCTGTCGCCCAATAATATTAATTTATTATTGGGTGATTTTTTGAAATCGTTTTTTGATCTTCAAAAATGGTTTTTCGTACCCATAATAGGAAGCCGAAGCTAAGGCAATAGTCCCTCCTATTGTTGCTATATAGATCATTATATTTTCGATAAACATACCTTCAGGAGGCAAATACTTTTTAACCAGATACAACACCAGGAATAACACAAACTTGTGCAACAGATATATGCCGTATGAAATTTGGCCGATGTAATCTAAATAACGGTGATTTAAGGAATAGACGCTTGTTTTGGGCTCGCAGAGGTTTACAATAAGCAATGCCGACATAAAGGCTATCAAAACATCTCCATGAGGGATATCATAGTTAATATACAATCCCAGATAAATAATGTAGGTTACCAGCAATAAAACCTGGAACCATTTTTTAAAGATCACATTAAACAATGCTTGAAATTTAAAATCAAATTCCGGGTGTTTTGTATTGTAATAAATAACGGCTATCACCGCCCCTATCATCATATTATCATACCGGGCATAGTACAAAACGGTGTGCAGTATTTGATAAACACGGTTTTCACCAGCCAATTTTCCAAACACCAATTGAATAATTATAATAAGGACAATAAAAAACAACAAAGCATAAAGAATATGCTTCAGCTTTTTGATCCTGAAAAAATGAGGATGGAAAATATAAAACTGCTCTTCGGTACCAATTGACCAAATTGGATCCATAATAGCTGGTAACAGGTTCAAACAAAAAGCAAGATTAGGTAAAAACAATACCGAGAGCCATAATGCCTTGTTTGATCCACCCGGATAAACGAAAAAGCCAAATAAAACTACCAGGAAATACAAGGGCCATATTCGCAAAAGCCTTCGCATGTAGAAGGCTTTAAAGTTAACGGCCTTAAAGTTTTTCTTTTCTTCCAGTAACAGATAAGTTATCAAAAATCCGCTCAGTGAAAAAAAAACGGTTACCCCGATCTTTCCTAAATTAAGTACGTTAAAATGCGGAATACGAGGTATGTTGAAATTAGCCTTGTGTAATTCAATATGCGCTATAACCACCATAAGAGCGGCCAAAGCCCTTATCCCATTTAAATTGGGGAAGTATAATTTGGGGCGGTTTTTACTCAATGAAACTTGTTTCGTTCCATCATCCATAGCTATTCTATATTACAGGTTTAACTTTTAGATAATCTTTTCCATTTAAGAAACAATATTATAAACACCTATGTATCAACGGCGATCACTACAATTATAGCTCCATATTGTAACACATTTAATAATGACAGCCACAGTTCAGATTACACGCTTAACACTGCTATGGCTTAACTTTTGCTAATATTTATTCGTAAACGTATCACAGTCGGCATTAATCATTATACATGAAAAAAGTTTCTATTGTTACTGTAAATTTTAATCAGTCGGCTGTTACTGAAGATTTGCTGGAATCAATAGAAAAATTGAACGGCTACAAAAACATTGAAATTATTGTAGTTGATAATGCAAGTATAGCAAATCCCTTACCAGAGTGGTCTTTAAAATATCCTCACGTAATTTTTATACGTTCAGAAATTAACCTTGGTTTTGCAGGGGGAAATAACCTGGGTATTAAAGCAGCAACTGGCGACTACCTTTTCCTGGTCAATAATGATACTGAATTTACCGTTGGGTTAGTCGAAAAATTAGTTCATGTAATGGACGCTAATCATGAAGTAGGCATCATATCCCCCATGATCAAATATTACAGCGATAAGCAATTGATACAATACGCAGGCTATACGCCAATGAACTATTATACCTGCCGTAATACTTGTATTGGATTAAAACAAAAGGATACAGGTCAGTATGATCATATTACAGGGCCTACCGCCTACTGCCATGGTGCTGCTATGATGATCAGGAAAAAAGCTGCGGATAAAGCCGGATTAATGAGCGAGAATTTTTTTCTGTACTACGAAGAAGTAGATTGGTGCGAGCACATTATCAAAGCCGGATATAAAGCCTGGATTTGTACGGATGCGCTCATCTATCATAAAGAATCAGTTTCTGTAGGTAAAAAAAGCAGGTTAAAGGAGTATTTTATGAACCGTAATCGGATACTTTTTATACGCCGGAATGCCCCTTTTAGTAAAATGCTGATCTTTTATATTTACTTTTTACTTCTTGTAGTGCCACGCAATTTAATAGCTTACCTTAAATCCGGGAACCGCAATTTTATACCCATGCTTTTTAAGGCCATTTGGTGGAATTTTACCCATTCAAAAAACTGTACCGATTTAGGTTATCCCATTAATACCGTCAAATGAAAATCACATTAGCCCTAAGTCTGATCATTGTATTTTACACCTTTGCCGGTTATGGGATACTTTTATATTTCATTATTCGTATTAAAAGGGTATTCAAGGGTATTAAAACGGTAGCCGAAGATCTGGACTACCTGCCTACATGTACACTAGTAGTTGCGGCTTATAACGAAGAGGGTTTTATAAAAGATAAAATAGCCAATACCCTTTTATTAAATTACCCGGCAGGAAAGCTAAACCTGCTTTTTATAACAGATGGCTCGTCAGACGATACGCCAAACATCATAGCTCAACATCCACAGATCCAATTACTGCATCAACCACAGCGGGCTGGTAAAATAGCCGCCATACACCGAGCGATGGAGTTTGTGCATACCGATGCGGTTGTGTTTACTGATGCTAATACATTTTTAAATAAAGATGCTTTAATAAAAATATGCAGGCATTATAGCGATGCCACAGTTGGGGCGGTAGCCGGGGAAAAACGTGTACACTTTGATGAAAATGCGGACGCCAGTGCTGCCGGTGAAGGTTTTTATTGGAAATATGAATCAGCATTAAAAAAATGGGATTCTGAACTTTATTCTGTGGTTGGTGCAGCCGGTGAATTGTTTAGTGTAAGGCGCGCCCTTTATCAACCCGTTCCGGTTGATACCGTACTGGATGACTTTATGATATCTATGCTAATAGCCCAAAAAGGATATCGGATAGTATACGAACCCGAGGCCTATGCTACTGAAACAGCATCAGAAAACGTATCCGAAGAGTTAAAAAGAAAGGTCAGGATAGCTGCCGGGGGTATCCAATCTATTTTGCGTTTAAAAAGCTTATTTAACCCTTTTCCTTATCCAATACTTTCATTTCAATACATCAGTCATCGTGTTTTACGGTGGACAATAACTCCTTTTTTACTGATATTATCATTCGCACTAAATATCATACTAGCGCTTGAACCCGGCGCAACCGGGTGTCAATTGCTTTTACTGGCTCAAATATTGTTTTATGTACTTGCATTGCTAGGCCTTATTATGGAAAAGAAGCAGCTGCGTGTAAAAGTATTATTTATACCATATTATTTTTGTGTGATGAATTATGCGGTCTTAGCCGGTATTATCAGGTATTTTACCAGCAAACAAAGCGCAGTTTGGGAAAAGGTACAGCGTAAACAATAGTTAATATTTAAGTACAGGTTTAATATCAGCCATTAACCAGGTTAAATTATTATCACCATTAATTAAGTACACACTTAATTAATTTTATTTCTTTAAATTAAAATATATAGATATATAAAACTTATAAATCGCTATCTTGAACTGGTTTAAAGTTCCTGCAATTAACTTTAAAAACCTATTAATAAAATGGTCTGGCCAGTGCAGATAGCCATCCTTGTCAACTCATGAATATCAATAACGGCAACGCATCGACAGAGGGTAAAGATCATATATCTCTGATCCACCAGTTATTTGAGCATCAGCTAAATAAAACGCCTGATGCTATTGCTGTTATTTACAACGGCGAAAGTATTACCTATGCCCATTTAAATCTGGCATCAAACAATCTGGCGGCCGTAATTTTAGCTCAAACCCCAGCTTCTGCAATAATTGGCGTAAGCAACCATCGTTGTATAGAAACCATAATTAGTGTATTAGCTATACTCAAAGCAGGTAAAGCTTACTTACCCCTTGACTCTGATTACCCCAAAGACAGGCTTGAACAAATCATAGCAGACTCTGGTATCGATACCTGTATAATCACCAAAACTCAGGAACATTTTTTTGGGGAGTTGCCGATTAATACCCTATTGAGCGATAAAACTTATCCTGAAGTAGATTCACTACCTCTTATAGAAACCCCACTTGGAGCTTATGCACTATATACCTCAGGATCAACAGGTAAACCCAAAGGTGTACTGATGGGGCATGCTGCTTTAGTAAACCTTTTATTATGGCAAAAGGATAACTCTATATCTACAACGGGCACACATACCCTGCAATTTGCTCCGCTTACTTTTGATGTATCATTCCAGGAAATATTTGCCACACTAACCACTGGTGGCACACTGGTACTCATAAACGATGATCTGCGAATCGACCCGGTTCAATTACTACAATATATTGAAACCCAAGCCATAAACCGGATCTTTTTACCTTTTGTAGTGCTTCAGTATTTAACAGAAGCAGCTATTGCCAATAATCATATTCCCGCTTGTTTACAGGAGATCATGACTGCTGGTGAACAGTTAAAAATAACCCCTCAGATCATTAATTTTTTTAAGGCTATACCCGGTTGCATATTATATAATCAATACGGCCCGACCGAAACACATGTAGTAACTCAATTAAAGCTGGATGTCGACGCGTCGCTCTGGCCATTTTTACCCAGCATTGGGATACCGATAGATAATACAAATATCTTTATACTCGATGAAACACTCCACAAAGTACCCGAAGGAGAAACCGGTGAACTTTGTGTAGCTGGTATAAGTTTAGCTGAAGGCTATTTAAATAAACCAGAGCTAACGACCGAAAAATTCATCAACTGGCAGGAAAAAGAATCTCAAACCACCCGTATTTATCGCACCGGCGATCTGGCCCGTTACCTACCAGATGGTAATATTGAATATTTAGGCAGAAAAGATTCCCAGGTAAAGATCAGGGGTAACCGGGTAGAATTGGGCGAGATAGAAGTATTATTAAATCAACTTGAAAATATCAAGCAGGCCGTAGTGATTGCGCAGGAGGATACTTCCGGACAAAAACGGTTATTGGCTTATCTTGTTGCATCCTACGAATTACAAAACACAGATAAGGTACGCCAGCATTTGGAAAACCAACTCCCTGATTTTATGCTCCCCTCGGCTTATATCTGGTTAGATGACTTACCCAAAACCACCAGCGGCAAGGTAGACCGTAAAGCATTGCCCAGCTCTAACTTGCAAAGACCTGCACTTTCCACCTTATATAAAGCGCCATCCACCCCCATCGAGAAAAATATCGCCTCTGTTTGGATGAATTTATTGCAGTTAGATAAGATTGGCTTGGATGATAATTTTTTTCAGCTTGGGGGTAATTCCTTATTAGCCTTAAAAACAATAGCCGAATTAAAACAACAACACAACTACTCAATTGCGATAACCAAACTTTACCAATACCCTACTGTGGCCGGTTTAGCAAGTTTGCTAACTGGTACAAATAAGACAACACTGCTCCCAGTACGTAAGAAAAGCAAAGATAATAACACCAATCGGGATGTGGCGATCATAGGTATGGTCGGCAGATTCCCAGGGGCTAATACTATCGATGAGTTTTGGGAATTATTAGTCGAAGGCCGTGAAACAATCAGCTTTTTCAGTGTTGATGAAATCGATAAAAGTATTCCATCTAATATTAAAAACAACCCTGCTTACGTAAAGGCCCGCGGTATTATTGATGGAGCCGATGAGTTTGACGCTGATTTTTTTGGTTTCAATCCCCGGTCGGCAGAATTAATGGATCCCCAGCATCGCGTGTTTTTAGAAATAGCCTGGGAAGTACTGGAAAAAACCGGGCACCTACCACAAAAATACACTGGCACCGTTGGCGTTTTTGCGGGATGCGGGTATAATACCTACTATGATAACAATGTTTTAACCAATCCTGAGATCGTAGAAAAAACAGGCCATTTCCAGGTAAGATTACTAAACGAAAAAGACTATATAGCTACCCGAACCGCTTATCAACTAAACTTACAGGGGCCTGCGGTAGCCATTTATGCGGCTTGTTCTACATCTTTATTAGCAGTAGCACAAGCGGTAAGCAGTATCCGCGATGGACAATGTTCTGTAGCTATTGCAGGTGCGGCATCTATCACTTCGCCTATAAAAAGCGGACATCTTTACGAAGAAGGGTCGATCATGAGCAGCGATGGTCATTGCCGTCCGTTTGATGCATTGGCAACTGGTACCGTTTTTAGCGATGGTGCTGGCGTTGTTTTATTAAAAAGCATGGAAGATGCCCTACATGATGGCGATACGATTTACGGCGTTATAAAAGGCGTTGGTGTTAATAATGATGGCGCTGTAAAAAGCAGTTTTAGCGGCCCAAGCGCGCAAGGACAAGCAGGTGCTATAGCGATGGCCATCGACGATGCCGGAGTTGACGCCTCTACTATAGGCTATATCGAAGCACACGGAACAGCCACCCCTCTTGGTGATCCTATTGAAATAGAGGGTTTGAACCTTGCCTTTGGCGAGCAAGATAGAAGGCAGTTTTGTGCTATTGGCTCAGTAAAAAGCAATATGGGGCATCTTACCGCGGCTTCTGGTGTAGCCGGTCTTATCAAAACGGTATTGGCCCTTCGCAATAAGCAAATCCCTCCCTCCCTGTTTTATCAGCACATTAACCTCAATATTGATATTGCCGATACTTCATTTTATGTGAACCCGCAATTAAGTCCCTGGGAAAGTAACGATATCAGACGTGCTGGTGTAAGCTCGTTTGGAGTAGGTGGAACTAATGTTCATATGGTTGTAGAAGAGTTCGAAACAGAAGATGTATCGATAGGAACAGATAAACCATGGAAGCTGATCTGTTGGTCGGCAAAAACAGAGACTAGTCTTAATAATTATATTAAAAAACTGGGCAACTATATCTCACAACAACCGGATGTTAATTTAAACGATGTTGCTTATACATTACAAACCACAAGAGCATCATTTAATTTCCGCAGATTTATGTTAGTGGTGGATAATGATGAGTTGTTGGCGAAATTAAATACACCACATCATGACTTTTCGTCTTCCAAAAACTTAAAAACAGAGGCCAGCGGTGTTGTATTTATGTTCCCAGGACAAGGCTCTCAGTACGCAGAAATGGGTGCTGATCTTTATCGGAACGAGCCCATTTTTGCTAACGCGGTAAATGAATGTATAACCTTATTACAAAGCACAATACATGAAAACCTGTTGCAGATCATGTATCCTGCAACATCTGATAGTCAATCGCACGAAAAAATAAAACAAACTTTAAACGCCCAACCCGCCATATTTATCCTGGAATATGCCATGGCCAAATTATGGATGAGCCGGGGCATACAACCCGAGGTATTAATTGGCCATAGTATTGGCGAATTTGTGGCTGCCCATTTAGCCGGGGTATTTAATCTTAAAGACGCCTTGATCATGGTATCTGAAAGGGCCAGATTGGTAAATGGTATGCATAAAGGAAGCATGTTATCAGTAAGATTAGCAGCCGATAAATTGATCGAACTATTACCTGAAGATTTATCTATCGCTGCTATTAACAGCCATAAATTAGGTGTTGTTGCGGGGCCGGATGAATTGATCAATAAATTTGCCGGTGATCTGTCTGAAAAAGGTATCCCAAGCCGTTTGCTGGTAACCAGCCATGCATTCCATTCTTCGATGATGGATGGCGTTATTACCCCATTTGAAACAATAGTAAAATCAATAAAATTAAATGCACCTGTAAAACCAATAGTATCAACCGTAACTGGTAATTGGATGAGCGCTGCAGAAGCTACCGATCCAAATTATTGGGCACAACACCTGCGCAAAACTGTTCGCTTTGCTGATGGCTTGGATACTTTGCTGGAGGATGAAAACAGGCTTTTCCTGGAAGTTGGCCCGGGAAATATATTGGCAACAGTAACCCGTCAGCATACTACAGGCAAAAATATTGCTATCGTACCAGGATTTGAAAAAACGGAGACCCTAAGCGAAGAGTATTCCGTGCTTAAGGCCCAGGCTCAGCTTTGGTTAAACGGAGTAGAGCTTAACTGGGAAGCGGTTTATCAAGGTCAAAGCAGAAAAAAGATCGATTTGCCAACTTACGCGTTTGATCATAAACGATACTGGCTCGAACCGGCCATCATTACCAATAAAGTTGAAACAGTAGCTAATGCTTCGGTACAACAAACAGAAAACATTATCACGCAAACTACGCCAATGAGAAAAGATATTCTGATTAATAAGCTGAAAGAAATATTTGAAGATGCAGCAGGCATCGAAATTGATGCGGCCAACACGGGATTGAGTTTTATTGAAATTGGATTCGATTCCCTTTCGCTGACGCAAATCGCTACGAACCTTAAAAAGACATTTAATATACCCATCACTTTCAGAAAGTTATTTGAAGAGTATAACAGCTTAAACCTGCTGGCATCTTATTTGGATACAAACCTGCCTGCTGATGTATTGAAACCGGAGGTTGTTGCACCGGTAGCAGCATCGCAACAACAAACATTTAGCCCCCTGCCTGTAAATAACGCCGCGGGAAATAATGATTTGATCATCGGGTTAATATCACAGCAATTACAATTGCTTACCAATCAGCTGGCATTGATACAAAACGGTGGAGGTATTCAACAACCTATTCCAGTTCAAAACCATAGTACGTCTGCTATAGCTTCCATAAAACCACAGCAAATCACCTATGAACTTACACCTGAAGAACAGGAAGAGTTGAAAAAACCTTTTGGTGCAACCGCGCGCATTGAAAAGCAAACACTTGAACTAAATGATAAACAAGCGGCATTTTTAAAAGATCTGACGGCTCAATACAATGCCAAAACCGGCGCCAGTAAGTCACAAACACAAAAAGACCGTCCATATATGGCTGATCCACGTGTGGTAAGTGGTTTCAGGCCTTTAACCAAAGAGGTAGTATATCCTTTGGTGGTTAATCGATCTAAAGGCAGCCATGTGTGGGATATTGATGGTAACGAATATATCGACGCTTTGAATGGCTTTGGGTCAAACTTTTTAGGTTATCAAACAGATTACCTGAAGAAAGCAGTTCAGGAGCAAGTTGAAAAGGGTTATGAAATAGGTCCGCAGCATGAACTTGCCGGCGAAGTTTGTAAGCTGATCACCGAGTTTACCAATTTTGATCGTGCCGCTCTTTGTAATACGGGTTCAGAGGCTGTTCTTGGTGCCATGCGCATAGCTCGTACAGTTACAGGCCGGTCGCTTATTGTAGCTTTCAGCGGATCTTATCACGGTATTAATGATGAAGTGATTGTTCGTGGCACCAAAAAATTAAAAACAGTACCAGCCGCGCCGGGTATTATGCCCGAGGTAGTGCAAAATATGTTGATACTTGATTACGGTACCGAAGAATCCTTAAGAATAATAGCCGAACGGGCGCATGAACTGGCAGCCGTATTAGTAGAACCTGTTCAGAGCAGAAGACCGGAGTTTCAGCCAATAGCTTTTTTAAAGAAAGTAAAGGAGATAACCCAACAATCAGGAACCGTTTTAATATTTGATGAAGTGATAACAGGTTTCCGCATGCATCCGGGTGGCGCACAAGCCTTATTTGGCATCAAGGCAGATCTGGGGACTTACGGAAAAGTTATCGGTGGTGGAATGCCTATCGGAGCTATAGCAGGCATCAGCAAGTATATGGATGCTTTAGATGGCGGCAACTGGCAATATGGTGATGACTCAACACCGGAAGCCGGTGTTACTTACTTTGCAGGCACCTTCGTTCGTCATCCTTTAGCACTGGCGGCTGGCCGGGCTTCATTATTATATATGAAAGAACAGGGCCCGGCACTTCAGGAAGGGCTAAACGCACGCACCAAACGATTGGCTGACGCTTTAAACGCCATTTGCGAACAATATGGTATTCCACTATACATACCCTACTTTGGCTCATTATGGAAGATAAAATTCAAATATGAGTTAGCTTACGGCGAGTTGTTATTTACCCTTATGCGCTTAAAAGGCATCCATATCTGGGATCTTTTTCCTTGTTTTTTGACCGCAGCGCATACCGATGAAGAAGTAGAGCAGATCATCAATAAATTTAACGAAAGTGTCGTTGAATTGATAGAAGCCGGCTTTATGCCTTCAGAGAAACCCCAACAGGCAGGTATTTCATCAAATAGACTACCAACTGTCCCTCCTGTTTCAGGCGCAAAACTAGGACGGGATAAAGATGGTAATCCAGGCTGGTTTATCAGTGACGACGAAAATCCGGGAAAGTATTTACAGGTAAAAATTAGCAACAACTGATTTTGGACACCATCTACACATACGATACTATTCCGGTTGAATTCGATCCTTTTGCAGGGCCAGAGTTACTGAGTTTAGCCCGTTCAACGGAATCACAGCTGGAGATCTGGACATCATGCCTTATTGGTGGAGATGAGGCCAACTGTGCTTACAATGAATCATTTTCCCTATTATTTTCGGGTGCATTTAATCAGGATGCCATGTTTGGGGCGCTTCAGGACCTTGCCAACCGGCACGAAGCACTTCGATCTTGCTTTAGTGCCAACGGTAAATACATCTGCATTTATAAAGAGTTAACGCTCGAGATCAATTATCAGAATCTTTCAAATCATTCAGATAAAGAACAGCAGATTCTCATTGATGACCAAAATCAGCATGAGGCTTTAACTCCTTTTAACCTGGTAACAGGCCCATTGTTTAAAACGTCGTTGATCAAATTATCCGACGACAAACATCTTTTGACCTTCATCGCGCATCATATAGTTTGTGATGGATGGTCGATAGGTATTATGATGCAGGATCTTGGAAAACTATATAATGCCTATATCAACAATGAACATTCGCAATTGTCGCCAGCACCACTTTTTAGTGATTACGCAGCTGAGCAATTACTATTTGAACAAACTCCGGAATATAAAAGTACCCAAACTTATTGGCTGGAACAATTCAGCGGCAGTGGTCATACACTAAACATCCCTACCGATTTCCCACGTCCTACCCTGCGTACCTATAAAAGTCACCGTGATGATTTTAATCTGGATAGTGAACTGGCTTTCTCCCTCAAAAAATTGGCTAAAAACAATGGCAGCAGTTTTGTTACTACGTTGTTGGTAGCCTTTGAGATATTTTTGCAACGCTTAACCGGGCAAGATGAGATCATTCTGGGCCTGCCGGCAGCGGGGCAATCAGCTACAGGTAATTACGACTTAGTTGGGCACTGTGTAAACCTGCTTGCCCTAAGAAGCTATCCGAAAGGCGAACTTTCATTTAAAAGCTATTTAAAACAACGCACGTCGGCTATTTTAGATGCCTATGAACATCAGCAGTATACTTTTGGTAGCCTGCTCAAAAACTTAAATATAGCTCGTGATGCTTCCCGGATACCCCTGGTACCGGTAATGTTTAACATTGATATGGGGCTCGACGATGATGTAAGCTTTAATGGCTTGCAACATCAGTTGATAAGCAATCCGCGTGAATACGAAAGCTTCGAGCTATTTGTCAATATCTCCGGGCGCGATGAATCGCTTACATTGGAGTGGTCATATAATACTCAATTATTCAAATCATCAACCATCGCTGGTATGATGGATGATTTTGAATTTTTGCTGGAGCAACTGGTAAATAATCCCGATATACTCATCGCCGATATTCCTCTTAAAAATTCGCAGGAGCTTGTCAACCAGTTAAATACATGGAATAACACGTTTGCTGCTTATCCAAAAGATAAAGGTCTTCATCATTTGATCAGTCAGCGATCACAAGAATTTGGCGATCAGGTGGCTGTAAAATTTGCCGATCGGTCACTTACCTATAAACAGTTAAATGAAAGGGCCAACCAGTTGGCCGCATTACTAATCAATAAGGGAGTTAAAAAAGGAGATAAAGTAGCATTTGTGCTTGATCGTTCGGCACAGTTGGTTGTGGTTATGTTGGGTATCCTGAAAACCGGCGCTGTATACGTACCGGTTGATCCGCAGTTTCCTTTAAACCGCATTGATCACATGCTGACCGATTCTGGTGCCGTGCTACTCATTACATCCGAAGATTATAAGGAGCGCTATCAATCAGCCGCAAAAGAGTTATTGATAGAAAATATATGGCCACAGCTTGATCAATACCCGGTAAGCGATGTGAAGGTTGATGTAAATGGTGACGACCTCGTTTATATACTGTACACATCCGGCTCAACAGGATTACCTAAGGGTGTACAAATAGCTCATCACAACCTGATTAACTTTTTGTATAGCATGCAAAAAGCCCCCGGTATAGCGGCAATAGATAAGCTACTGGCAGTAACTACAGTAAGTTTTGATATATCAGGCCTGGAATTATTTTTACCGTTGATCAGCGGCGCCCAGGTGATCATAGCCAATAGTGCGGAGGCTAAAGATGGTCGCGCTTTGCTGGAGATTATCAGGAAGGAAAATGTTACTATGATGCAGGCCACGCCTTATACCTGGCGCATCATGATCGAGGCTGGCTGGGACTCATCTACCCCAATAAAAGTTATTTGCGGCGGCGAAGCATTACCCAAAGAGCTGGCAGAAAAAATAAGTACCCGTGCAGAAAGCCTGTGGAATGTATACGGGCCTACGGAAACTACAGTATGGTCAACTGTAAAACAAATAAAGGCTGATGATGACAACATCATAACCATTGGCCGTCCCATTGATAATACAGCCATTTATATTTTAGATAAATACCTGAATCCTTTACCGGTTGGAACTGCCGGCGAGATATACATTGGCGGCGATGGCGTTGCTAAAGGCTATTTAAATCAACCTGTATTAACCGCCGAAAAATTCATTGCAGATCCATTTTCTAATAAGCGCGGTAATAAAATATACCGAACAGGTGATATGGGCAAATTCCTGGAAAATGGTGAAATAGAATGCCTTGGCCGTATTGATTCACAGATAAAAATACGTGGTTACCGCATTGAGACGGGTGAGATCGAATATCACCTGGTTAATCAATATAACATTAAAGAAGCCGTAGTTCTGGCTCAACCCGATAAAAATGGGATCGATAAACTGGTGGCCTACGTGGTTACCGACGATAGTTACATGGCGGAGTCTGAAGCAGCTCAAATAAAGAGCTGGAAAATAGCTTTAAAAACAGTGCTGCCAGATTACATGGTACCTGATAACCTGATCATTATTCCGGCTATGCCTTTAACCCCGAATGGTAAAGTAGATAAAAAAGCACTGGCCAATAAGAACAGCCAACTGGCCGAAAGCATTCACCTGTTTATGGCTCCCCGAACAGATGTGGAAAAATTAGTAGCTGATATCTGGTCGGAATTTCTGGAAGTCAAAAACATCGGTATTTATGACAACTTTTTTGAGTTAGGCGGGCATTCACTTATTGCAGTCCAGGTAATGACCCGCATAGAAAAACTCACCGGTAAACGCCTGCCCCTCGCTACCCTTTTTGAAAACTCTACGGTTGAAAAACTGGCATTGATGCTGGAGATGGACGGAAAATCTATCGTATGGGATTCGCTGGTGCCTATTAAACCTTCGGGCAACAAAATGCCCTTGTATATTGTACATGGAGCGGGACTCAATGTATTGCTATTCAATACGCTGGCATCGGGCATGGATGCCGACCAGCCAGTGTACGGTCTGCAAGCTAAGGGTCTTAACGGCATTGATGAGCCCTTAAGTAATATTGTTGATATCGCGGCGCATTATAACGCAGCCATCATGGCGCAAAACCCAACTGGCCCTTATGCACTCGCGGGTTATTCATTCGGGGGCATTATTGCTTTCGAAATGGCTAAGCAGCTTGAAGAACAAGGCAAACAAATAAAAATGCTGGCCATGTTTGACACTTATGCCTACCGATCCCCTCGCTTTGATCCATGGTTGACCATGCAAGTAAAAAGAGGAAAATTTTTCATACGTAAGCTATTATACAATCTTACATTTCCAAATGGTTTTATGAGTACGATGGCGCATACCGGTAAAGTCACAAAACGAGGATTGACCAAATTGTTCTGGAAGCTATTCAAAGACGAAAAGCAGGAAGGTTTTTTCGGTTATGCTAATAAAATTGATGAAATGAATGTACTTGCCGAAAAACTCTATAAATTAGAGGCCCGGAATATTGCCATTGAATTATTCAGAGCTGAGGATCGTACATTTTATTTGGATGATTTTGAGTATCTTGGTTGGAAGCCGTACGCTTTAAAAGGAGTTAACGTTCATAAAATACCTGGTGGGCATAATTCTATTTTTAAAGCACCTAATGATAAAATATTTGCAAGCATATTACAAAACTGCCTAAACAAAGTCGCTCAAAAATAACCATATCTACCTATGTGTTTAATTAAAGTTCATATAAAATACCAGGATGACATTAATTGGCAAAACGGAGCGAATTGCGATTATAAACTAAAAGATGGCCAGGTTGATGTCTGGCGAATCAGGATCAGTTCAAATCTGATATTTATTGATGATTTTTTTAAAGTATTACTGCCCGATGAAATAACAAGGGCCAACCGTTACGTACAAAAAAAAGACAAGCTTCGGTTTGTGGTAAGTCGCGGTGCATTACGTTGTTTATTAAGCAAATATACCAACCAACCAGCTACTACCATTAAATTTGTTATCAGCGCTAATAAGAAACCATACATACACCAGCAAAATTTAAAATATAATGTATCGCATGCCGGTGACTGGGTTTTAATAGCCATATCAAACACCGAAGTTGGTGTTGATACCGAAGAGATAGATCCTTCTTTTAGTTATAAAGAGATCCTTGCTGATTATTTCAGTAAAGATGAGATCAATTACATTGCTCACCAGGGTTCTATCAATAGCTTTTTTTTACTTTGGACACGTAAAGAAGCATTAACCAAAGCAACTGCCATTGGTTTAGATAATAACCTCAAACACATCCCGAGTTTAAACGGCGATCATGAATTAGATGGTGGCATACTTGCCTCACGCGGTAATTGGAAAATGAACAGTTTTAAACCCGACGAAAATAATATGGCAAGCCTGGCCACCGAAATAACAGCCGGGCATATTATGTATTGGGATGTTAACTTTGAAAAGTTTTTACCGGGCTTTAAACAACCCGTACTTTAAGATACAGAATATCGCTCTCACCCCATCTTTCCATCCTATTTTTTTTCCTTCCTCATATGTACGGCCATAATAGGATATACCAACTTCATAGATCCGGATCTTGGGGATCCGTGAAATTTTGATAGTAATCTCCGGCTCAAAGCCAAAACGTTTTTCGGTCAGTTGGATACCTTGTATCATTTGGGTATTAAACAATTTATAACAGGTTTCCATGTCAGTAAGGTTGAGGTTGGAAAACATGTTTGAGGCAAACGTGAGCCACCTGTTGCCTATTGTATGCCAGAAAAATAATATCCGGTGAGGGTTGCTGCCCATAAACCTTGAACCGTAAACAACATCGGCAAAGCCGGCAACTATTGGTTTCAATAGGTCATTATACTCTGCAGGGTCATACTCAAGGTCAGCATCCTGAATAATGAGGTATTCACCTGTCGCTTTTGATATCCCGGTATGCAATGCTGCCCCTTTGCCTTTGTTTACCTCGTGTTTAAAGTATTGTATATTAATATCGGGATTGGCTTGTTGATATGTTGCTATGGCCAGTTCCGTATTGTCCTTTGAACAATCATTCACAATAATGATCTCTTTCTGAATATCATTCGTGAGGTTTACTTCTTTAATTTTATCCAAAATCAAATGTATCGTGTTACCTTCGTTATAAGCGGGAATGATGATTGATAATTTTTGTATTGTCATTATTGTTTTTGTGGTCAAACTATGCTTTGTTATATATTTATACTTCGGTATAAGCCTATTATATCTTTATTGAAAATATTTTAATGCAAGCCGTACTAAAACACGTCAAAATTTATTTAAAAAAACCAAAAGTAATATTTATACTTATATTTCTGACTGTTTTAACCCTGTTGTTTTGGTTTTGTTTGCCCAATCCTCTATTTAAAAGTCCTACATCGTATGTTATTGACGATAGCAATGGGCAGTTGCTCGGCGCATCTATCGCTACAGATGGTCAGTGGCGGTTTCCATACAACGATAGTGTACCCTATAAATTTAAGCGATGTATCGTAGCTTTTGAAGATAAACGCTTTGAACATCACCCTGGTTTTGATCTATTGGCCTTTGGCCGGGCTATCAGGCAAAATATCATCTCAAAAAAGGTAACCAGCGGTGGCAGTACCATCACTATGCAGGTCATCAGGCTGGCAACCAGGCATAAGCGCAATATCTGGAATAAGCTTTTAGAAATATTCATGGCTTTGCGATTGGAGCTTACACACAGCAAAAGTGAAGTATTGGCCCTTTATACCAGTAATGCTCCTTTTGGTACCAATGTAATAGGTTTGGATGCCGCCTCATGGCGATATTTTGGCCGGGGTCCGGATAAATTATCATGGGGAGAAATGGCAGCGATGGCCGTTCTGCCCAACTCACCATCACTGGTGCATCCTGGCAGGAATAGACTTATACTACTCAAAAAACGAAATTCACTCCTCCAACGCCTCTATAAACAAGGCATTATAGATAGCACCACAAGGACATTAGCCGAGCTGGAGCCAGTACCTGATCGCCCGGTACCTTTACCTCAACAGGCCCCGCATTTACTTCAACGTTTTAAAAACGACCATCAGCATCATCCTGAAGGCGATACCTGGTTACAAACAAGTATAAACTCGGCGTTGCAAGAGCAGGTTAATGATATTTTAGAGCAGCATCACCAGGTTTTAAAAGCTAATGATATTAATAACATTGCTGCTATTGTTTTAGATGTGGAAACCGGTGCTACCCTCGCTTATGCCGGTAATATAGCGCACCGCGAAGATCCGCAGATGGAAAGTGATGTAGATGTAATTGACGCCCCACGCAGCCCTGGCAGTACACTAAAACCCTTGTTATATGCATCTATGCTGCACAGTGGTTTGATATTACCCAATAGTCTGCTACCTGATGTACCTACACTGATCGCAGGTTATCACCCGGAAAATTTTGATCTGGGATATGATGGTGCTGTACCGGCATCCCGCGCGTTATCCCGATCTTTAAATGTGCCTGCTGTAAAAATGCTGCAGCAGTTTAAATATGAGCGTTTTTATGATTTTCTGCAAAGAGCAGGTATCACAACCCTAACAAAACCAGCCGATCATTATGGCCTGTCGCTAATATTGGGTGGCGGCGAAAATACCCTGTGGGAGTTAAGCGGAGCCTATGCCGATATGGCCAGGGTGCTTAATCATTATAACCGATATCATGGTCAATATAACCCGGCTGATTATCATAGTCCTGTTTATAGCATATCTCAAAAAGTTGTAAAACCAGATCTGGAAAAGGCTGGTTTGTTAGATGCGGCATCCATATACTATACTTTTCAAGCGATGGAAGAGGTAATGCGACCAGGTGAAGAAATGCTATGGCAACAGTTCAGCTCCACCCAGCGTGTGGCCTGGAAAACGGGTACCAGCTTTGGTTTTCGGGATGGATGGGCCATAGGTATTACTCCCCGGTATGTCGTTGGCGTATGGGTTGGTAATACAGATGGCGAAGGCAGACCCGGGTTAACCGGCATTAATACCGCTGCTCCTGCCCTGTTTGAGATCTTCAGATTATTACCCGTATCGCGCGACTGGTTTGAAATGCCAGCAAGCGAAATGGTCAAAATAAAAGTATGCCATCAAAGCGGCTATCGCGCCGGGCAGTATTGCGATAATACCGATGACATGCTGGTACCCCGATCAGGGCTCAAGGCCCCGGTTTGCCCCTATCATAAATTGATACACCTATCTGCCGATGGTCGGTACCAGGTGAACGGCAATTGCGAATCGCCGGATAATATCGTCAATAAAAAATGGTTTGTGCTGCCGCCATCTATGGAATACTACTACAAAGCAAGGGATTATCAATACCATGTATTGCCGCCGTTTCGGCCAGGCTGTACCCAGGCAGAGAATAGTAATGCGATGGAGGTCATATACCCAAAGGATGACGCTAAAATATATGTCCCCCTTGAAGCTGATGGCAGCCGGGGCCGGATGATCTGTAACGCGGCGCACCGCGTTCCGGGTATGAAAATATTTTGGCACCTGGATGATCAATACGTTGGCGAAACACAGGACTTTCATCAAATGTCACTCAATCCGCCTCCTGGCAAACATATCCTTACCCTGGTTGATGGCAACGGGAATACGATCAGCATAGGCTTTGAGATACTAAGCAAATGACATTCAAGAAATAGACGTATTTAACGAGAACCTGACAACATGCTTCAGGTTAAAAATTTATTTTCATAAAAACTTTAACACATACCCAACATTTACTCTGCTTGATGCGATGATGCAATAAAGAAATATTAATTTATTAATCCATCAAAAATGAAAAACCTAACTTATGTTGTGCTTGCATTGCTTTTAGCTGTTGCTGTGATTGCTAGCTGTAAGAAATCCGAAAATCCAATTGCATCAAATGAAAAGTCGAATGCTCGCAAAGTAACTGACACGATTCCAACCCCTCCCACTCCTCCAAAAGACACCACAAAGCTTGTTCCCCTTACCGGCGATAAGATAACTCTGCATGCGGGTCTGTACAAAAGCAGTCATAGTGATACCAGCTACGTCTATTTTGTTGCTCAAACCGCAAACTTGTATTGTGCAAATAGTGAGATTAATTTTAATAATAGCCTTGATGTTAATAATAACTTCAGCATCGATTTACTTAATGCACAAGTGCCGATAACTTGCAAGGGGGCTACCGGAACAATATCATCAAGCACAATCGTTTTTTGGCAAAACAATCAAAACCCCTATTTAGTAAGTGGTAGTTATCCGATCAAGGTAACCTTAAACGGTAATATTTATACCGGAAGCATAAATATATCACCTACAACCATCACCTTCAATTGGAATTATACTTCGGGAGTATTAATAACGCCAACACAAATTGCCAGGTAACATTTAGTTTATTAAACTTTTCGAACGAAGACCAACTGGCTATAACTGGTTGGTCTTCATTTAAAAAGCCCGTATATTATACCCGCATAAAAAAAATATTTTTTTTTAACCCAACGTTTGATGATTTATATACGAAGAGGCTCTTACAAACACTTTAAGTGCTAATTTTTTGAATGGATCTATCCAAAAAGCAGGCAGAAGAGCTGATAAAAAGATGTATTGATAACGATCGCACGGGGCAGGAAGCCTTGTATAAGTTATTTCATGCCGAAATGCTGCGTGTATGCTATAGTTATTTACCTGATCAAGAACTCGCCAAGGAAGCCTTTAACACAGGCTTTTTAAAGGTTTTTCAATCGGTAAAAAACTTTGATATTGAAAAAGGTGAATTAGGCGGGTGGATTAGAAAAATCATGATCTATACCTCAATAGACCTTTGTCGTAAAGAACTGAAATTTAATACTGTAAGCGCCAAAGTGCACGACGAGGATGATTATTTTATATCTCCGTCGGTTTTAGAAAAACTATACTTTGAAGATATTCTGCAAAATATCAGAATCTTACCTTTTGCCACACAAACTGTTTTCAATTTATCAGTATTGGATGGTTTTACACACAAAGAAATAAGCGAACAATTAAATATAAGTGAGGGAACATCGCGCTGGCATTTAGCCGAAGCTAAAAGAAAATTAAGAGAATTACTAGACCCATTGGTAACAAACAATGATCGGCCGAAAGAAAGGAGTGAAAAAACAAAATGAAAAGCTCATTAAACAAACTCAATCTTTGGCAAAAAAAGAGAAATGAATTACCAATTAAGGATGAGCCGCAAAATGATTGGTTAGCCATGCAAAGCCTGTTGGATCTGCATTTACCATCTGTACCTGTTGTTCCTAAAAAAGTACCGGCATCATCAAAAGTCTTAAAAGTTGTTAAAGCCTTAAAGGCTATTAAAGGCTCGTCGTTATTATTCACAACATTAACTGCAGCGGCCTGTGCCAGTTTAGTTATTTATTCCGTTCATAAAAAACACCAGCAACATACCAAAATCGAGCATAAAAAACACAAGGAAATAAAGTCCAATGGTAATTTATCAAACACGCTTATTATTGATTCCCTGAACCTAACAGACAGCATTAGTAATAAAAAAGATAGCTTATCCGCATTAAATTCACCCACAACAGGTAAGGATACTGCTATTGTTATTCAACACCGTACTTCACCAACAGTCAAAAACAATATCAATAATAAAAACTTAGTAGTAGTTACCAATAGTGTTAATCAAACTATTGCCGGAAGCAACAATAAAAAGCATCCTGCTTTAATAAGTTATAATAATCAGAAAGCGATGCAAAACGCGGTTATAGCAAATGGATACGCAAAAACCAACACCGCACTTTTACTGCAAGGCGTAAATCCAGGTTCGCAATTAAATATAATGACCGGTCTGGTTAATTTTCCATTTAATGGAGGTGTTGTAATCACTCCAACCAATGGCGATGGCCATCAATCATTAATAAACAGTATTGATAGTGTTCAAAAGAATAATGACAAATATATCATACAACCTTCCCAAACATCATTTTTAAACTCCGGTACAATTACCGGACAAAATACAGTAGGAATTAATAAAAATACTGGAAAAACAAATAAACAGGCTGCGGCTCGGTTCAAAGGTCCACAAAAATTCAAGAAAGAAAAACCTACATCCAACAGTAACAACTTGCTTCCCTCAGATTTAGATTGGGGTATTTTAATCGGTGTAAACTCATCAGGTAGTTTTACTCCAAAAGATCAGAATGCAAATATTTACGGCAATTTGCCTGTTGATATATATTTAGGGTTATTTGCCACTTATCATTTTAATGATAAATGGTCTGTAAATACACAGATCAGGGTTTTGAACCCGCAAAACTTAAACAGCTCATTTAGCCATACAGTAGATGTAAACGAAAGCAAAAAAGATTCGGCTAAAGTACTGGCCATAACCGATTCCAGAAAAGCATATTTTTTGAGCATCCCGATCTATTTGGTTTATAAGATCAACAATAATATTAGCTTAAAAGGAGGCCCTGTTATCAATATCCCTGTAAAGCAAATTACTAACAGTACTTCTTTACAACCAGGTTTAAAACTGGATACGGCCTATAACATTAAAGTTTCAAACCAGTTAAAAGCTATAAAGTATGATCAAAAAATAAACTTAGGTATATCAGGAGGGGTAAGTCTTCAATATAAACGTTTAATTTTAGAGGCAACTTATTTAAAGAGTTTAAGTAGTTATAATGTCATTTCTGATTTTGGTAATTATAAATCAAATAAGGGTACCGTACAAATCACTATAGGTTTACAGCTAAACAGAATCAAACTTTAGTTTATATTGGCAAGAATCAGATTTGAGTAATATTGTTCACAATTAATACAACTCATCAGTCAAAACCTAAACATTCATTATATTGCCTTGCAAATTTTAGTTACAATGCTTGAACAATACGACCTGCATAACTTAATGGTAATTGATATTGAAACCGTTCCCCAGTACAGTTCACATGACCAGGTACCAGAACATCTCCAAAAGCTTTGGGAGCGTAAGAGCCAAAACCTTCGTAAGGATGAAAGTGCTGAGGAGTTTTACAAAAGCGCGGGTATCTGGGCCGAGTTTGGCAAGATCATTTGTATATCAGTCGGGATATTTACGGGTGGTAAAGATGCTGGTTTAAGGGTAAAATCATTTGCCGGTCATGACGAAAAAGATCTGCTCAGCCGCTTTTCGGCGTTATTGTTCAGTCAGCCGCCAAATCTGGTTTTATGCGCGCATAATGGTAAAGAGTTTGATTTTCCCTACATCTGTCGCAGGTTGCTGCTCAACGGTCTACCGTTTCCTCCTCAATTACAAATAGCCGGTAAAAAGCCATGGGAAGTTGTACATCTGGACACCATGGAGCTTTGGAAATTTGGCGATTACAAAAACTATACTTCACTCAACCTGCTTACAGCTATTTTTGATATCCCAACCCCCAAAGATGATATTGATGGCAGTATGGTTGGCGATGTTTACTGGAACCTGAATCAGCTTGACCGTATATCCACCTATTGCCAAAAAGATGTAATAGCTACAGCACAACTACTCAGGCGCTATCGCGGTGAGGAGTTGATAAAAGATGAATTAATTACCATAATAGGTCAATAAATGCTGCAGGTAAACAATCTTTCGGTAGGTTTTAAAACAGCCAATGGTTTATTTAAAGCGGTAAAAAACATATCATTTAGTTTAAAAAAAGGTGAAACCATAGGTATTGTGGGAGAATCCGGTTCTGGTAAATCGGTTACATCACTCGCGCTGATGCGTTTATTGAATACCGATCAAACTGTGGTTAACGGCGAGGTATTATTAAACGATACTAGGTTGTTTGATTTACCAGAAGCCGATATGCGCCACATTCGGGGCAATCGCATAGCCATGATTTTCCAGGAGCCCATGACCTCGCTTAACCCCGTGCTCACCTGTGGCTTTCAGCTTACCGAAGCTATAAAACTTCATTTGGGCCTGAGCAATGCCGAAGCTAAACAGAAAACTATTGAACTGTTTAATGAAGTGCAACTCCCGCGCCCTGAGGCCATATTTGACAGTTATCCGCATCAAATATCCGGTGGACAAAAGCAAAGGGTGATGATAGCCATGGCGCTGTCATGCAATCCGGAGATACTGATTGCCGATGAACCAACTACAGCTTTGGATGTAACTGTTCAAAAAGCCATCATCGAGCTGTTGTTAAACCTAAAAAGTACACGTTGCCGCAGTCTGATATTTATATCGCATGATCTAGGCGTGATCAAAGAAATTGCTGACAGGGTTGTGGTGATGTATAAAGGGCAGATCGTTGAAGAGGCCACTGTAACCGACCTCTTCAACAACCCACAACACGCCTATACTAAGGGTTTATTGGCTTGCAGGCCATCCCCTGATCAGCATTTAAAAAAACTACCCGTTATTGCCGATTTTTTTGATGCTAACGGCGCCTCAGATACCAGATCGGCAACTATCGAAAGCATCCGCGCAAAATACAGTTATGCCGAAACAGAAATGGCCGATCGTAAGAAGAGCCTTTATCAACAACAGCCTTTATTAAAAATTGATAAACTATCTACCTGGTTTCCTATCAACCCAGGCATATTGGGCCCATCCGGACAGGTGGTAAAAGCGGTAAATAACGTAAGTCTGGCGGTTTATCCAGGCGAAACACTGGGCCTGGTAGGCGAATCAGGTTGCGGCAAAACCACCCTGGGTCGAACCATTTTACGATTAATTGAACCCACCTCGGGTAATGTAAGCTTTGAAGGTACAGACTTGGGTAGTTTAAAAAAAGATGCTTTGCGTGAGGTCCGCCGGGATATCCAGATCATTTTTCAAGACCCCTACTCCTCTTTAAATCCACGATTAACCGTCGGACAGTCATTAATGGAGCCCTTACAAGTGCACCAGTTTTATGGCAACGATACCAAACGTAAACAACGAGTGCTGGAGCTATTACAACGGGTAAATCTTTTACCAGAGCATTTTAACCGCTATCCGCATGAGTTTTCCGGCGGACAAAGGCAGCGGATAGTTATCGCGCGTGCTTTGGCCCTGCAACCCAAATTCATTATTTGTGATGAGTCGGTATCGGCGCTGGATGTATCGGTGCAGGCACAGGTGCTTAATCTGATCCGTGAGCTTCAGGAAGAATTTAAGCTTACCTATATCTTTATTTCGCATGATCTGGCCGTTATCAAACATATATCAGATCGTATGGTGGTTATGAACAAGGGCGAGATCGTTGAAACCGGTTATCCTGATGACATTTATTACCATCCGCAGCAGGATTATACCAAACGCTTGATCGCATCTATTCCGCAAAGTTGATTTTGGGGAGCAAGGAACAAGGACAGAAAGAACAAAGAAAAAATCCTTACTCCATGCTCCCCAAATCTTTGTTCCCAGAAAACTCCCCCATCTGCTAATGCCCAAATTGCGTATCTTTGACCAAATACTTATGTATGTCTAAAAAGAAAAATAATTCTTCCATAGTTCAGGTACTCACTCAAATGGTGCTTGATATATTTGAACAAAACGGTAATACACCACTAAACTATAAACAGGTTTCTGCCAAGCTAAATGTTCGCGACCCGGAAGCCCGCGAAATCATATTTGAAATATTAAAAGACGAAGCCAAAAAATCGGTACTAAAAGAACTTTCGCCCGGTAAATTTCAACTCCTGGAGTTAAAAACATTTATCGAGGGTAAAGTCGATCTCACCAATGATGGCTCGGCCTTTATTGTTACTGATGACGAATTTGAAAGCGATATTTTCATAGCCCCCCGTAAACTACGCAATGCTTTAAATGGCGACCGTGTTAAAGTATATGTATACGCCAAAAGCAAAGGTAAACGCAAAGAAGGTGAAGTGATTGAGATCATCCAAAGGGCTAAAATGGAGTTTACCGGTATTGTAAAATTATCGGAACGCTTCGCGTTTTTTATCCCCGATGATCGTAAAATGATGCATGACATCTTTATCCCTATCAGCGAACTGAATGGCGCTAAAAATGGGATAAAAGCAGTTGCAGAAATCACGGATTGGCCCGTAGAGGCTAAGAACCCGATAGGTCGCATCAAACATGTACTGGGAGCCCAGGGCGAGAATGATACGGAAATGAATGCCATACTTGCCGAGTATGGGTTCCCGCTTTCTTTCCCTGCCGAAGTGGAGCACGAAGCAGAAGCGATCTCTGATGTTATCTCAGAGCATGAAATAGCCAAAAGACGCGATTTTAGAAATATTACCACTTTTACTATCGACCCATTTGATGCCAAAGATTTTGACGATGCTTTATCATTTAAACAACTGGATAATGGCAACTATGAAATAGGTGTCCACATTGCTGATGTATCTCACTACATCGCACCAGACTCAGCCTTAGATAAAGAAGCACTTGAACGTGCTACCTCGGTTTACTTGGTCGACAGGGTAATACCCATGCTGCCCGAACGTTTATCAAACGGACTTTGTTCATTGCGGCCTAAAGAAGAAAAACTATGCTTTTCGGCTGTGTTTGAGCTGGATGAAAATGCCTATATCATAAACGAATGGTATGGTAAAACCATCATCTACTCAGACAGGCGCTTTACCTATGAGGAAGTACAGGAAGTGATCGAAAACAAGGCAGGCGATTTTGTAGAGGAAATATTAAAACTTAATGCATTGGCTTACAAATTGCGTGAGCGCAAATTCAAGAACGGGGCTATCAGCTTTGAAGCAACCGAAATTAAATTTAAGCTGGATGAACACGGTAAACCAACCGGCGTTTATGTAAAAGAACGTAAGGATGCACATAAGCTTATTGAAGACTTTATGCTCCTGGCTAACCGCAAAGTAGCCGAATATGTAAGCAAACTAGGTAAAGGAAAACATAAATACACCTTTGTATACCGTGCGCACGACTCTCCCAAGCCTGATGCGCTGGCCAATTTTGCGCAATTTGCTGCTCGCTTTGGTTATAAAGTAAATACCAAATCAGACAAGGAGACGGCCAAATCACTCAACTTTCTGATGGAAGATGTGGAAGGTAAAAAAGAGCAAAATGTACTTACACAGCTGGCTATCAGGTCAATGGCTAAGGCTATTTATACCACTAAAACCAGCAGCCACTACGGGCTGGCCTTTGATCATTATACGCATTTCACCTCTCCTATCCGTCGCTACCCAGACGTTATGGTGCACAGGCTTTTGTTTCATTATTTGCACGGCGGGCAATCAGCCAACGCCGAGCATTATGAAAAACTATGTTCACATAGCTCGCAAATGGAAAAGAAAGCCGCAGATGCCGAGCGTGCTTCCATTAAATACAAACAGGCAGAATATTTGAAAGACCAGGTGGGCAATATGTTTACCGGTATTATATCGGGCGTTACTGAATGGGGTATGTATGTGGAGATCATTGAGAATAAGTGCGAAGGCATGATCCGCTTGCGCGATATATCTGATGATTTTTATACTTTAGACGAGAAAAACTACGCCATTATTGGTCAGCGTAAAAAGAAGATATACCAACTGGGTGATGAGGTACAGATCAGAGTGAAAAATGTTGACCTGACCAAAAAACAGATTGACTTTTCATTAGTACAAGATTGATGTATTGGTGAGTGGTTAATTGAGTTAGATTAGGTTGAATGGTTTAAAACATAATTAACTCAATAACCACTCAACCACTTAACTAAAAGAATGAAGCAACTTACTGATTTGCAGGCATTGATAAACGAAGCCATTGATAAACTCAACTTCCCTCAACATCCTGCAGACTTATATGAACCTATAAGTTATATACTGGCACTGGGTGGCAAGCGCCTCAGGCCGGCACTCTTACTCATGGCCTGCGACCTTTTTGGCGGCGAAGTGGAAAGTGCAGTTCAACCAGCACTGGCCATCGAGGTTTTCCATAACTTCACCCTGATGCACGACGACATCATGGATAACGCGCCCCTGCGCCGCGGACAGGTAACGGTGCATGAAAAATGGAACGCCAATGTGGCTATTCTTTCAGGCGATGCCATGATGGTAGAATCGAACAAGCTGATGATGCACGTTCCCGACGCTATTTTACGCCGGGTGATGGATGTTTTTAACGAAACAGCTACTGGTGTATGCGAGGGGCAACAGATTGATATGAGCTTTGAACAGCGTAGCAATGTGGTCATTGACGAATACCTGAACATGATACGCCTTAAAACCGCTGTATTGTTAGGAGGCACACTTAAAATAGGCGCCATTATAGGTGGGGCAGCCCTGGCAGACGCACAGTTACTATATGATTTTGGCGTGAACCTGGGTATAGCCTTTCAATTACAGGACGACATACTGGATGTTTATGGCGACCCGGACAAATTTGGAAAACAGGTTGGTGGCGATATCATATCCAACAAAAAAACTTATCTCCTCATCAAAGCCCTTGAATTGGCCAAAGACCACCAGGCGCATGAGCTGAACAATTGGTTAACCATGCAACTGTTTGATGTACCAGAGAAGGTAACTGCTGTTACAGGCATCTACAATGAGCTACAGATAAGAAAATACGCCGAAGAAGCCATGCACACCTATGCCGACAAAGCGTTTAAAGCATTGGACAATATTAACCTCCCAGAAGAGCGCAGGCAATACCTGCGTCTGTTTGCTGATAGTTTATTGGTAAGGGAGTATTGAACCAACCTTGTTTCCGCTTTGGGTCATGCCGAATTTATTTCGGCACCCCATAAGTAAGATGTTCAGAACGCTGGTTAAATGTCCCGTGGGATCCTGAAACAAGGTCAGGATGACAGGAAATTCATATCAAAAAGCCCTGATCAAATTGATCAGGGCTTTTTGATATCAGGATTCCGGCACAGGATTTTTTGTTTTCATAGTTGCTCCCGCACTCGCTATAATGATCAGTGCTACTGCTAACCATTCATTCAAAGAGAGGTATTCGTGAAGAAAAACAAGACCGGAAAGTGCCGCGACAGCGGGCTCTAGGCTCATTAAGATACTGAATGTTTTTGCAGGAATTCTGCGCAATGCGCTCATCTCTAAAGTAAAGGGAATTGCACTTGAGAGTAAGGCCAAAAGAAAGCCAGATAACAACATATGAGGTCTGAAATGGGTTAACAATCCATTGCCTATAGCCACTGGTAATACCACGGCTGAAGCGAAAATCATACCGATACTCACGGCTTTACCGCCGTCCATTATTTTTGAGATACGTCCGCCCAGGACAATGTAACCCGCCCACAATGCACCGGCAAGTAAGGCAAGGAGAACACCGATAATATCTAAGCCGTTATTGCTCCACGGTGCAATAAGGGCTATTCCTACCGCCGCCAGAATTACCCATAAAAAATCTATGATCCGTTTAGAGCCGGTCATGGCAAGCACCAGCGGCCCAATAAACTCCAGGGCAACACCCAATGCTAGAGGTATACGGGCAATAGCCATGTAAAAAATAATATTCATCGCTCCTAACGTTAAACCATACCAGACCACAGCTTTCCATTGCGTATTGGACAGACTTTTTAGGTTGGGACGGTTAAAAACAATCAGGATAATAGCAGAAAAAACGATTCTTAATGCAGAAGTTGAAGCAGCACCCAATACCGGAAAGATGCCTTTAGCAATTGCGGCACCGCCTTGAACACTTATAATAGATAATAATACAGCAGGCACCGCCGGGATTTCGAACCCCTTCTTATTCTTCATTTAAAAATGTTTAGTGATAAAAGTAAAGGATTTGACCCGCAACGATGTCAAGTTTGTGTAAGTTCAACAATTGAAATAATCTTAAAGCGGGTTACATCAGTAAACTAACGGATAAAAGCACACGAGTAATCACGTGATAGCATAAAAAAAGACCCTGATCAAATTGATCAGGGCCCTTTTTAATATCTGTTAAACTAACCGAGATTACTCAGCTGGTGTAGCTTCTTCAGTATCAGCTGCTGCTTCTTTCTTAGCTTTTGGAGCCGCTGCTTTTTTTGCTTTTGGAGCTGCTTCAGCAACTTCAACTTCGGCAACTGGTGCTTCAACTGCTTTCTTTTCTGCTTTTACTTTAGGTGCAGGAGCTGCAACTTCAGCAACCGGTGCTGCTGCAACCGGAACTACAGAAACGTATGAACGGTTATCAGCTTTTTTTCTGAACACTACGTGTCCATCAGCTAATGCAAATAAAGTATGATCTTTACCAATACCTACGTTAACACCAGGATTGTGTTTGGTACCACGCTGACGTACGATGATGTTACCTGCAATTGCTGGCTGACCACCGAATATTTTGATACCTAAACGTTTGCTATGCGACTCACGGCCGTTTCTGGAACTACCGGCCCCTTTTTTGTGTGCCATTTCTAATATTTTTTATGGAATTGACTAGCAACTCCAGGTTTAAACTTTAATTATAATGTAATACCAGTGATCTCGATCTTGGTAAATTGCTGACGGTGACCGTTTTTCTTTTTGTAACCTTTTCTTCTTTTCTTTTTGAAGATAATTACTTTATCACCTTTTAAATGAGACACGATCTTAGCTGATACTTTAGCACCTTTCAAATCAGAACCTAATTTGAATTTACCTTCGTTTTCTGCTAACAATACACTGTCAAATTCAATACTAGCGCCCTCATCGCCTTGTAGTCTGTGTACAAAGATCTGCTGGTCTTTTGCAACTTTGAATTGCTGTCCGGCTATACTTACTATTGCGTACATGTTTGTTAATTATTGTTTTAAAATTCGAGGTGCAAATATAGGGATTGATTATTAAATAAACAACACCATCTATTTTATTTTTTAAGTCTTTCCTCTGCGGTATATAAACTTTGCTGAATTTCTTTGATCAATGTTTTATTGGCATCAATCAATCTGATGTCGCCTACGAAGCTACTATCGTACACTACGCGCTTGCTTTTTTTCTTGTATTTAAATTCAATAATATAGCGTATCGATCTATTTTTACCCTTAGTGCTATCTGCCAGCTCTTTTACCGGAAAATCCCAGAAACCTAGGTCGGCAGCCTTGTGGTGCAAATAAAGCAGGTCATCGCTGGTTAAACGCAGGTGCATTTTCACTAAGGAGTCTTGTTTGTTTACATATTGATAATCGCCTGTTTTGGAATCATATTTATTGATCAGGCTATCCACAGGCCCAAATTGTATGGTCATGGAATCAAAATCAGAGAAACGATATGGCGCGTTTTTGATCATCATGCCATAATAATAAAAGCAGTATGCCAAAAATGGCACTATAATAGTAAGCGCAAAAAATATTTTCTTGGAACGATCAGACATGGAATTAATTATTGAATTATTTTGCTAATAAGCTGCAATTTTAAAGATAATTCCCTAATTATCCAGTTCCCCTTCCCATTTACTTACTACCGCGGCAGCCATAGCATTACCTAATACGTTGGTTGCTGACCGGCCCATGTCTAACAATGGGTCAATACCGATCAATAAAAACAAGCCGGCTTCGGGGATATTGAACATAGATAACGTTGCTGCAATAACCACCAGCGATGCCCTTGGCACCCCGGCCACACCCTTACTGGTCAACATTAATACCAGCAGCATAGACAACTGATGACCAAATGATAAATGAATATCATAGGATTGTGCCAGAAACAAGGAGGCAAAAGTCATGTACATCATGGAGCCATCCAGATTAAATGAGTAACCCAGCGGCAGCACAAAACTTACAATTTTGTTGCTGCAGCCAAAATTCTCCAGCTCCAGCAATACTTTAGGATAAGCAGCCTCACTGGTTGATGTACTGAAAGCTATGAGCATAGCATCCTTTATACGGCCTATTAGTTTAAACACCGGCTTTTTCAACACTATAAAGCCAACCAGTATAATAATGAGCCAAAGCATCACCAATGAAAAATAAAACTCACTTATAAAAATGCCGTAGGTTGATAATACCCCGAGGCCTTGTTTAGCTATTACGGCTGTGATAGCCCCGAAAACAGCCAATGGGGCTACTTTCATCACATAACCTGTAATTTTTAATATCACATGAGCTATGGCATCCATGGCTTTGATCACAATCTTTCCCTGCTCGCCGATGGCAGCTGTCGCTACACCAAAAAACATGGCGAATACAACGATCTGTAAGATCTCATTATTGGCCATGGCCTCAAAAATACTTCTGGGAAAAACGTGGCCTACAAAGTCAATAAACGACAAGGCCGTTTTCTTGATACCTGTGCTTAAATGACTATCGGGCAATGGCAGGTGCATGGCTTTGCCAGGTTGAAACAGGTTAACCAATAACATCCCTAATAATAAAGACACTAATGTAGCGCTCACAAACCATAACATGGTTTTGCCTCCAATGCGTCCCACCGCTTTGATATCGCCTACTTTGGCTACACCGACTACCAGTGTGGTAAAAACTAGCGGAGCCACGATCATCTTAATCAGTCTTAAAAATATTTCACTTAAAATGGAAAAACCTTCCAGTTTATCCTCGCGAATAGAATTGTTATCTTTACTGATCTTTAATTGTTGTACTTTTTGTGCCTGTAGCGCGATGTGCTCGGCAGCAGTAGTATCGTTTAATAAAACCAATTTGGTGTTAATGGTTTTAATATTAGCATCGGCCGTATTAATTTTTACGTTGATGGCATTAATTACGCTTACATTATAAATGTAGCCGGTTATTACACCTAATACAAGGGCGATAAAGATGTAGAGTGTCAGGTTATTTTTTGGCATAAAACTTATTGCAGGGCGCTAAACTACAAAAATTAATAATTTTAATAGTATCAGGTATCAAGATACAACACTTATATAAATCTTGATACTTGATACTAAAACTTGATACCAAATTACTATGAGTATTACCACTTACGGTTTACAGCATATAAAAAAAGAAACGCAGCACCTGTCGCAGGATCAGTTAACAGAATTATTGCTCCGCCTGGCACGTTATAAAAAGGAGAATAAGGAGTTACTGGCCTATTTACTATTTGAAGCCCATGACGAAGCTGCTTTTATTGAAAAAGTAAAGGGCGAAGCGGGTTTTATGTTCAGCCAGTTATCGGCCCTGAGCTACCATGCAGCAAAAGGCATGCGTAAAATTTTAAGGTTATTGAGCAAGTACACTAAATTTGCAGGCTCCAAAGAAGTGGAGATTGAATTACTATTGAATTTTTGTGTTAACTACCTGGAATATGCCGACAGGCGCACCACATATAAACCTATCAGGCTAATATTAACGCGGCAGGTAGAAAAGATAAGAGGCCTGATAGGAAAACTGCATGAGGACCTGCAATTTGACTACCTGGAGAGTTATAATACCTTACTTGATGATGCCGAAAAAAAACTGGTTTGGTTTAAAAAGAATGATTATCAGTTGTAACATATAGCCTTTACATTAATCTAACAATAAAAATCTATTAACGCGTGGCCAACAAAGAAGCAGCATTCAAGCAAATATATGAAGCTAATTCTAAAAAGATATTCCATTTATGCTATGGTTACACCGGCGATGATGATGCCGCGAACGACCTGCTACAGGAAACTTTTTTAAAAGTTTGGCAAAATTTAGAGAAGTTTCGCAACCAGGCCATGATTTCAACCTGGATATACCGCATTGCAGTAAATACTTGTTTAACCTACTTACGATCAGAAAAAAGACAGGCTAAAGATGAGTTAACCCCTCTGATAGCCGAAACCAAAAGAGAAGACCTATCGGATAAAAACGAACAGGTGGCTTTGCTGTACAAGTGTATCTCCAAGTTGGAGGAGTCAGAAAGAATTATAATAACCATGGTGCTTGACGAAGTGCCATACCCCGAAATAGCAGATATTTCGGGTATATCAGAAGGAAACCTGAGGGTGAAGATTTATCGTATAAAACAAAAATTAACAGAATTATTTAACCAGTATGAAAGACTTTGATCATTTGATGTCGGTTTGGCAGGGACAGCCAAAACCAGATCAACTTTCAGTGGATGATGTGCTGAAACAGGTAAAGAAGGGAATCCGAAGCATAACTACCAAGTTATACTGGACAATTGTGGCCATGGTAGCAATAGCAGCATTTGCATTTATTGTTACTTTTTTCCTGGCCTTTAAATCGTGGATAACCACCGTTGGTATTTTAATAGTGCTGGTCACTATGCTCATGTACCTATCGCTGGTGGTAAGACACTACCATATTTTGAGTAAGCGCGATGCAACTCAAAACCCCTCCGAGTACCTTGATAGCCTGAAGGCCTACCAAAAAACAAGAACAAAAATTATCGGCTGGTTCTACTACATTTACATACTGCTTATCAGCGCCGGCCTGGCACTCTACTTCGCCGAAGTATTATCAACCTCCTCCCTCCTTTTTAAACTCATCACTTACGGTTCAATAATTATCTGGTTTTTATTCACTACCTTTTATTTAAAACCGCGCATGTTTAAAAACGAGGAAGAGAAACTTAACCTGATGATCGATCGCCTGGTGCGCCTGAAAGAACAATTTGATTAAGCCTTTATTAATTTGATGTCAGACCAAAATATCATTATACAAAAAGCAACTATAGCTGATGCTGATACCCTGTTAACCTTTGGCAGGGAAACTTTTTTTGACTTCTTTGCCCATTTGAATACGCCAGAGGATATGGAGTCGTATGCCTCAAATGCTTTTACTCCTCAACGGATACGGGCCGAATTGAACAACCCAGATTCGCACTTTTATTTTGCCATACTTAACGGCCACATCACGGGGTATATCAAAATAAACCTTGATGCGGCGCAAACCGATCTACAGGACGGTAATGCCCTTGAAGTAGAGCGCATTTATGTTTCGGCCGAATACCACGGTAAAAAGATCGGTCACGAATTATTAGATTTCGCTTTTCAAATGGCAAAGGACAAAGGCCTGCAATATGTTTGGCTGGGCGTTTGGGAGCATAATCAAAAAGCTTTAAGCTTTTATGAAAAACATGGCTTTAAAGTATTTGGCAGTCACCCCTTTATGTTAGGTAGCGATAAGCAAACCGACCTGCTAATGAAGAAAGAGCTATAGTTATAACCCTCTATCTTTGATTAACTAACGAAAACATCACCTGCTCTCTTAATTGTCTGCTTATAGGTACCTGGTGGTGATTGATGTGAAGCATATTACCCTCGATGGCTGTGATTTTTTGAGTAGCCACGATAAAGGATTTGTGGGTTTGTAAAAAGCCCTGTTGAGGTAGTTTCTCCATCAATGCTTTTAACGTACTATGGGTAATGATCCTTCTGCCCGGAAAATGTATTTCTACATAGTTCTCCATTCCTTTAATGTATAACACATCGCTAAACACCACTTTTTCCAGCTTCCCTTCACATTTTACAAACAGGTAATCAGCTGTTTTGATATTACTGCTACGCAATTCAAAATAATCCTTAGCCTTAAAAGCGGCTTTCATAAATCGCTCAAATGGTATTGGCTTGAGCAAATAGTCCAGTACGTCAAGATCAAATCCATCGGTAGCGTATTCTTTAAAAGCTGTTGTGAAGATCACCTTAGGTGGATCGGGTAACGATTTGATAAAATCAACCCCGGTTAGGTGCGGCATCTGTATATCCAAAAATAAAAGATCCACCGGTTGCTGGGCCAATATTGCCCCCAGCTCCATGGCATCCTCACATTGGGCTTTCAGGTCAAAAAAGCCTGCTTTTTTCACATAACCCTCCAGTCCTTTCCGGGCAAAGGGCTCATCATCGGTAATAATACAACTGATCTGGCTCATGTTCTAAAATTCTAACTCTAATTGTGCAATATAACTATCGGCTTCGCCACCAGCTATCAGGCGATGTTTGTTTGGGTAAAGTAACTCCAAACGCCTTTTTAAGTTTTCGTGCCCGATGCCGCTAAAGTTGCCTGCTACCTTCATGGTCGCAGGTACATCATTATATACTTTAAATAACAGACCTTTTTCATTGATATAAGCTGAAATATCAATTTTATAACCGCCACCAATATATTTAAAAGCATTCTCCACCAAGGGGAGCAAAAGTAAAGGATACACCAGCTGGTCGGCAAGCCCTTCATCAAAAAACACCGTCAAACGCATTTTCTGGCTGGCCCTTATCTTTTGTAGCTGAATATAGTCTTGCAGATATTCCAGTTCCTGTTTAATAGCTACTTGTTGCTGCTGATCATAAAGCTGATACCTCAGCAAACTCGAAAACAGTTCTGTGCTTTTTTTAGCACCAGCCACGTCTTCATCCATCTGAAAATAAATGGTATTAAGCGCGTTGAACAAAAAATGCGGATGATATTGTGCTTTCAGAAACTTCAGCTCAGTTTCCAGGTGATCATTGGTTAATTTTTCCAATTGCATTTTATTATTTACATAGGCCTTTAACCAGGTTCTGCTGCGTGCAATACCGTAATAAACAATAGCGTACAAAGTGGGTATCATATTAATATCGGCTACATCTGCCCAGGGAATTAGCTCTATGCCCTGCTTTATGTGCAGGATTATAACCATTGGAACAAATACAACGTTTACCAATACCAGGTCTGCACATACTAATATGATGAGTTCCCGTACTACGCCCCGATAGGATAACTGCATTGGCCAGCGCCTGTCATAGTATCTGAAAAGCCATTCAAAAAGATTGATAGCCGAATAGCCTACCAATATCGAACAGACCATTTCAATGCCATTGATATAAAAATCCCTTTCCCAAAAACGCTGGCCAATATCGGTATCATGCAATAGCCTGACCGTAAAATATACCAGTAAACCATATAACGCAGGAAAAATATATTTCCGGAAAAATTTCATAAGGTTAAGTTATAAATTTCAGGTAGAAAGTGTTACAACGGCCCGTATTTCTTCTGTTGGTGCCTCTATCACCGGTTTGGGTTTGTCCTTAGGTTTCATGCCGAACAAGAACCGGGTTAAAGCATAAGGGCGTATCAGTAAATGATAGGTTAACACGGTTACAAAAAAGGTGATCCCAACGGTATAAATATATTTGGACAGGATACTTTCATTAGGCGTTTGTACTATATAATACACCACCAGCACGATCACCGTTTGGTGTAATATATAAAATGGGTACACCGCTTGGTTCAGATAGTTTAACACCTTATGGCTACGGTTAAAGTAATGTTTACCATAGCCCACCAACGCCAATACCCATCCCCATGCTATGACAGGCCTCAACGCTGTAAAAGCATATGAAAATAGTATATGATGGAAGGGCCAATTTTCATGCTGCGGCTCTATTTTATTCCACCTCATAACTTCCCACATCATCAGGCTTAAAAAACCTATAGTTAAGGCAAATCGGCGGTTACGTTCCAGGCTATCCATCAGTTTAGGCTGCGTAATACATATAAAACCCACTAAAACAAAAAACAGCCAGTAAACAAAGTAGCAACCATCGTGGATAAGATCATTTGTTTCGGGTAGCTGCCAGCTGGTAAAAGTAAACCAGATGATACCGGGCAGCATTAACAGGTACACCCATTTACCCTGAGCTAACGCAGCCAGTTTCTGCTTAAATCCATCACTTTTGGGCGAGATCAACCAGGCAAACATGGGTGCAAATATCAGATCGTAAATAAACAGGTAGGCAATAAACCACAAGTGGTGCCAACTGAAACTACCGCCCTTTGGATATGGTACAAAATTAAATACACTCGGATACCAATCCCAAAAACCGCCTTTATAACCATGTACCAACCGCTCCATAAAGATCTGCGGCGGAACGATAATGAACATGCCTACCAAAAGCGGAATAAACAAACGGCGAAAACGCAGGCCAATAAAGCTTAGAGTCGACCGGCGCTGCATCATATAATAACTCACCGTGCCTGATATAAAAAAGAGCAGCGGCATCCGGAAAAGGTGTAAAAAATGATTTGATTCCATCAGAAGGTTGCTGGTTTGGGCGTTTTTGATATGCCAGTCATCTTCGGCAACAAAGGGCATAGCCGAATGAAAAAACAATACACCTACAATTGACAGTATTCTTAACCAGTCCAGATAGCTTTGACGTTGTGTGGTTTCCATGATGTTTTCTTTTTTATTCAAAAGAAGTCACCTCGCACAATCTAATAAAATCAGTTTGACCAATGGTATTTACCCTTTGACCAATGGTAAAAAAGACGAGAACACCTCACTTCTTTGACGTTGATACCACACGCATTTCGGGTAAAACTACTTGCCATATCGCGTATAAATACTAACCTGATTCTTGTAACGTGCACCTAATTTTACATCAGCCTAAGTGTATTAACATTTTATGAATAATAACACAACCGCGAGCGAATGCCGGCCCTAACAGCATCCCTGTCGCTTCAGTACCAATTAGTAATAAGCAGTGGAGTAAGCCGAAAATCCGAACCAAGAGTAAGCTCAATTAAAACCAATAGCTATGATAATTGCAATGCAAGGTAACTGGACAGTTACCGTAAAATCAAAAGGGGCCGCTTTTCCACAGCGTTTTGTGGTTCAGGGGGCTACATCAGCCAATGGCACTCATCCGGGCACACCAGGTACTTCTGTTTTTGTAACCGGGGCTCAATGGTCTATTACCATTCAAAACGATCCGGGTACAGGATTCCAGGCATCAGAAACCAAACTCACCTTTCCGCACCAAGTAGGGAGCAATTATGTTTTTGATATCCAATCGAACGATGCGGGTAATGATACCGACTTTGACGACCTGGTGCTTACTTGTTCTGCCCCGGTAAATATTAACGATTTTATTGTTTATGGTAATGTAACGCTTTACAGCGGCTCGTGCATTTTTAATCCCTGCCGAAGGTTCCCATATGTGATCGATACCTATCCGGGACTGTTACAGGCATTAAAAAATCCTTTACTCAAGGATTATATCAATAAGTATTATCCTGAGCGTATACCCGGCCCGGTTAACCCACCCGATCCGGCACCATACTTTAAACCGATAGTTTTTGACCTCACCAACGAAGCCACACAAGCTAATACCGCGTTACAGTATACCCGAAGTGCTCCTGTGGAAACAAAAAGAAATCTCAAAGCGGCGGATGAAAGCGTTTCTCCATTCGCGGCCAGTAATTTTCAGTTGGTATCTTCTACCCCTGCTGTAGCTTCCAAACAAATATTGGCACAATCGGCAGAAAATATTTCACTGGCTAAAAATATCGGTGGTTTGTACAGATATTGCTTAAGCGGACCTGGTTCCAATTTAACCCTCACCTTTGAAGAGTACGACCGTACGGGTTCCGAATTGCTCGGCGGTGCTTACACTGGTACCGGCGACAGGCGCTTACTGGGTGATACCATTACCGACATGAACGGAAATTATATCTTCCGTTTTAGTTTTGATATGACCTTCCCGGGTTTGGAAGATGCATCGGACGTTGGCCCGGGCGAAGATATCAACACGGTATTGTACCCGGATGTTATCGTAAAAGTAACAGGGTATTCGCCTTACCAGGTGTTGTTTGAAAGCGCACCTTACTACAACATTCAAAACCTGAGAAGAATCGACCTGTGTTTACCTGAATCCACCGTACACGTTTCATCAGCCTGCTTTAATGGCAACCTCATCGGCAGTTTGGGCAATGTTTTCCTTGGTGGTAACCAAAACACTTTAGCTTCCACATCAGCTACCTCATTACGTCGTTATGGCGATTCTAATTACCTGGAATCGAACGGGGTAATATCGGTTAACAGTTCACTTGCCGGCTTTCATGTAGAATGCGCCGCCTGGAATGGTACTATCGATATGCGTGGCTGTATGTATGATGCTTCCAAAACCGCTGTCGATAACAAGGTCAGGTGGTACACTATCCGGGTTAATCGTGCAGGAACATCGGGCTGGACTTATGTAAGTCAGAATTATAAGCATCCCAAATTCTCCAAACGCAACCTGCCTAATTATATCGGCGACGATGTAGGTCCGTTTTATCCGGCTGTGGGCGGCACCTTAAATGGTGTGGTTCCGGCTTATATGAACATCCAACGACAAATATTTGTAGATGGTATTGACTGGGAGTTTTCCAACTTCGACCGTTATATGCAATTGAACACCGCGCTTTATGATGTCATAGCGGGCATAACCACCCCTGGAACATTTTATGTGCGGGTTGATGGCTATGATGCCGCGGGCGCTCATGTAAGCAACGCTACCGACCTTATCGCTCTTTATATCCATAATAAAGGTCTGCAATTCCAGATGACAGGCGCCAGCTTCAATGATTCAACCATTGTAAGCGGAGGTTGCGGATTGTACCGTCTCACTGATGCTCAAATGAAAACACCAATCGTATTTTCATTTGAAGTCAATGACCCATACGGCTTTGTGAACGCTTATAGTCTGGGCATGGGAAGATGTCCAGGAACAGCGCTCGACTTGAATGCCAACATCGAGGGCGACTTTACCATTACCGGGTCACATACATTTCCGGGAGGGTCAAATCCGGCAAATGTTCATGATGCCTGTCCTGGCTACAAAGGCACGCAGGACGATTACAGCAATCCTGGCCTGGTGAGCGTAGAGATACAACCTACCCTTGCTGGTGATGGCTGGATCAAAACCGGCGAGTATTTTACTATTTATTCTTTTGGTTTAACCGCCAGCCAACGGGTTACCAATGGGTATAACACCGGTACCTCAAGTCCTAATCCTATCAGTTCACAAATCATGATGGAACGTCTTAATCCATGACAGATGTTAACGTCACCGGTTTTATAATTTGCACGCTGGCCATTTGGCGCATCTCGCATTTATTTTCACAGGAAGATGGGCCATTTGATATCGTGATCAAATTCAGAAAGCTTTTCGGGCAGGGTTTCTTCGGAGACCTGCTCGACTGCTTTTACTGCCTCAGTATGTGGGTGGCCATACCTTTTGCCGTTTTGCTTTGCAGCCAATGGTTACAGGGTATCATCACCTGGCTGGCACTCTCGGGAGCGGCCTGCCTGCTATTTAAATTAACCGACAAAAAAGAATAATGATATGAATTGCTGCGGAAAAAAAAGACAAGCCTGGCTGGCGGAAGAAAAAAACACCAAAAGCCAACCAACTGTGGAAGTGCATGCGCAAAAAGCACCTACAGACCAGCCCACCCGTTGGTTCGAATACAGGGGTAATAACCAATTGACCATAAAAGGTATTGGCACCGGGACACCATACCACTTCAAATTTAAAGGTGACAAACTACCTGTTGACTACCGCGATTCCTTCGCTTTTATGGCCGAAAGGGAGCTTAAAGTTACAAGTGCGGATCAAGAATCAAGATATTAGAGTCAAGAATCAAGGCAAAAAGTATTTATTGTTGATATGCCTAAATACCCCTTAACCTATCGCAGGTTATGATTTTCTTGGTTCTTGACTCTAATATCTTGATTCTCATTATCAGCCTTTCATAAATGGGTTAAAATTGCGTGTGCCTATTTCCATGCCGGCGGCGCGGCACACGGTTTTATCGCCAAACTTAAAATTGATCTTATCCATAGCCTGATAAAGCCTGATCTGCTCTTCATTATCCTCAAATAAGTTGATCTGGTAACTGCCGGTACAAAGGTCACTCAGCCTTACGCCTATCAACCTGATAGGCCGGTACTGGTTCCAGGCTTTTTTGAGCAGGTTTTTAACACCGGGGATCAGGATATGCTCGGCCGCGGTAAGCGGTATTTTTTGCTGCTGGGTATGGGTCTCAAAATTAGCATAACGGATCTTGATGGCCATGCAGGAGGATAGTTTATTCTCCCGGCGTAGTTTACCCGATAATTCTTCGGTCATAGATACCAGTATATTTTCAAGCGTACGCTGATCGTTCACATTGCTGAAAAATGTATGCTCGGTAGATATCGATTTGCGGTCGCTGTGCGGTACGATCTCACTGTGATCGATACCATGGGCCTTTTCCCATAAATATTTACCAGCCTTGCCAAAAACGGCCTCCAGGAAACGAATATTGGTTCGTTGCAGATCGCCGATCTTTTCAATGCCATACTGATACATTTTCTGACAGGTACTTTCACCCAGGCCCGGTATTTTACTAATAGGCAATGGCGCTAAAAAAGCCATTTCCTCCCCATGTTTAATGTATAACTGCCCGTTGGGTTTGGCCTGGTTGGTGGCCATTTTCGCTACGGTTTTACCCGATGCCATACCAAAGGAAATAGGTAAACCTGTTTCGCGGATCACTTTCTGGCGCAGATTGGTAGCTATCTGGTAACAATCATGAAAGCGCTCCATACCCGTCAAATCGATATAAAACTCATCTACGGATGTTTTTTGATAAAGGGGCACTGAGTCATGGATAATCTGGGTAACCTCGCGTGAGGCCTCAGAATAGCGGCCATGACTGCCATGAAGCACAATAGCATGCGGACAAAGCTTTACCGCCTGCCGGGTGGGCATAGCCGAGTGTACACCATACGCACGCGCCTCATAGCTGCATGAGGATACCACTCCCCTGTCAACCGAGCCGCCAATGATCACCGCCTTGCCTATCAGGCTGGGGTCAAACTTGCGCTCAACCGATACAAAGAAGGAATCAAGGTCGATATGTACAATATGCCGCTTAACATCCATGTACAAAAATACTAATATTTTTAGTAATTTATAAAATTAAAAAAGGTGGTTCTGTATAAGAACCACCTTTTGAATTAACTACCAAACGAAGGTGTCGATACTAATAATATTTTACTAAAGATTAAAGAGACAGATAATAAAGATCTCCGCTCGTTACAATATTAGTGTTGCTGAATACGGTATATGGCATATAGAAAAAGCCCTTATTTCCCCAGCTGCTACCCCATGAATTTTGAACAAGGAATGCTTTTTTTGTATCATCATATCCAATGATCGGAACGGCATGGCCTCCCATTACTTTAGCTCCGCTAACAATAGCACCGCCACTGGTTAAAGGATTGTAGGTATAACTTGAGGTATTTAGCGCCTCAAAATAAGGATAACCTGCCGATGCATTATCATACACGGTAAAACCCATCATTACAGGTATGTTGGCCCTTAAACAAGTTTTAACAGCGGCTGTATCACCTGGATTAATATAGGTGTAATTACTTATTTTATAATTCAGCGCGGTTGAAATTGCTGTTGAAGTTGGCTTGGTTTTGTAAGCTGCTGTTGTTGTTGCAGCCGGGTTTGGGTAAAGCATTAAAGCCTCGGTTGTTATTCCGTACTTTGTTAGCGCCTGGCCAATATTAACCATGTTAGCTCCGGGATCGGCATTTATTCTATAACCTTCAATATTTACCCTTTCTTCATAATACAGAAAAGCAGGGCTCAGCAATGTAGGAAATGATCCATATTTATACTTATACGCAATTTCATAAGCTTCGGTCCCGCAAAAACCAGTACATGAACCTATTTGCCCCTGATCTCTGATGTCGGGGGTTGTTAAGGTAACTACTGGAGGTGCCGGGGTAGATACAGCATTCAAATTAAATTTTGATCTGAATGCTTCCATTGAAAACTTAGGCACACTTTCATATTCTGCTTTTGATGTAGGCAATAACCCATATACATGTGAGCCTGGTTGTGTTGATGCATTTACATCCGGTTCCTGCGATTTTACCGGATTAATTTTTTCGGATTTAGAACATCCGTAAAGCATAAACATGGCTAGTAGGCCAATTAGAAGTGATTTTTCATTAAGGTTTGTTTTCATTTTGTTTGGTTTTATTTTTCGTTAGTAGTTAATTTAAATTTACTGTCAAATTGACATTAATAATATATCCGTGAACAATATATTAAAAAAATATTCAAAATAATAGTATGATTAAAAAAAAGTTTAGTATTTATATAATAATAAATTAAAATATAATTTATAAAATATTTATTTAATTATTGATTAATAATACAGATGTATTTAATTTATATTTCACTTAACAGGTACTTAATTGGCTTATTTTATCTTACTTATGGATAAAATCCATTTTATTACGTGTTACCTATACCCAACTCATTTTAATAATACTTTGACCATTACAGAATTCTGAAGTTGAAAACCAGGGATAGGTATAAACTTAATAAAGCCGTATCCCTACAACTTATCATCCGCAAATAGCTATTTCATAAAGGTTATTGATAAAAAAAACTCCTGAATACAGGTTCCCTGGATTAGTTTAACAAAATTACCATTTTACTAAAAATATTAGTATTTTTGATTCATCAAAAACCGGCCGTTATGTATATGTACGAAGACTATTTATTCCTGCTTTCGCCTCCTGAAGCTATTAAGCAGGAAATTGCCCGTTATAAAAAGGCTTCGGCTAAATTAATTGGCAATTATAAAAGTGTGAATTCACCGGCACATATTTCTGTTCATCACCTGGAACGGCAGAAACCCTTCATGGAAGAAACCAACCTGAATCGGATAAAAAAAAGTCTGAATGAGCTGCCGCCTGCTTTATTACACGTGGATGGATTTAAATACTTCCAGCATCTGCATAACCGGATGACCATTTATGCTCACATCAGGGTCACTCCTGCTGTTGATGAGTGGTTTACACAGCTTAAAAGGGTACTCAAGATCCGCAAAACCATTGTTCCGCATATTACCGTGACCCGGGATATTGCCGGATCTGATTTTGAACGCTTGTGGCCAAACTTCCGCCATAAAAAACTGGTAGAACCATTTTGGGTAAATGAGCTCATTATGCTCAAACGCGAAACATTTGCGCATGAACCGCAATGGCAGCCTTTTAATGTCTTTGAATTTAAGAACAAAAAAGCTGTAGCCAATACCGCGGAGGCTATCCTTCACAAACAGGCCGCCGCGGATAACCATATCCAGGATCAGATAAATCTATTTTAAACCAACGTCATGAACAACAAAGATTATCTTACCGTTATTTCCGCGCCGGAGCACGTGGATAAAAAAGTTGGCTCGTTTAAACAGGAATGCGTAAAACGCATCGGAAAATTTCCGGGGATGTACGCGCAGGCACATATTACTATCGAATCATTCAGGGATGAGGTACACCAGCTTACACTAAAACCGCTGTTGCTTACCCCTTTTTATGAAATGGTGGGCTTTAAAGTCAGAACCATACCACAGCATAAACTCCGGATCAATGGGTTCGACTTTTTTAAGCATGGCCCCAATTTAAGGACGATATATGCCCGGGTTGATCTGGATAAAACCACCGAAGACTGGTTTAACCAGGTTAAAGGCGCCTTAAGAATGAAAACCCGGAGAATTACGCCGCACCTCACCATTGCCCGGAATATACCGGTAGCCTCCTTTAATAAATTATGGCCTTATTTTCAGGAAATGGAATACCGGGATGCCTTTTTGGCTGATTGCTTAACCATATTGGAAAAGGAAGTGGATAACAAAAACGACCGCTATAAAGTGCATAAAACGATCCCTTTTAGCAAAAAAATACTAGCCGCTTAACCCGTGTTTATACCAATTGGCGGCGCAACGAGGGCTAATCACCTAAACGATAATCAATTATCTTTTTTAACAATTTATTAACCATAAGCAAACCTTTTTCTATATTTGCGCCGGGGTAAGTCTTTTACGGCCAGCTCCTCTTGAACTCCCCCAGGGTGGGAACACAGCAAGGGTAGAGAGTTGAGCGGCGCGATAAAAGTAGCTTACCCTTTTTTATGCCCTAAATTTTGATCGAGCCACCTGCGCACCGTCGATTGACAAATATCGAACACCGGATGACCAATATCGAATAACGAAATTTACTTCAGCATCCACATCTACCACAACTAAACCGGCTGTCATCCTGAGCATAGCGAAGGATCTTCTTCAATATGCCTGATGTACAACAGATGCTTCACTCCGTTCAGCATGACAAAAGGCAATTAGCTAGATATAAAACAAAACTGTCATCTCGAACGAGGTGCGAGGAAAGGTCTTTTACGCGGGATTGTCCGAACCTGGCTTCTTTGGATTAAAGTATTCCCACGATTTAGAAAAGAATCCTGTGATCCCAAAAATCTGTTTAATCCCGGTTCAGAAAAAATATTACCGCCACCGCAGGTTTCCAACCCGCGGTGATCATGGTTTCAGCTTTTAGCTGAACGTATAAGCCGGAGGCTTTAACCATGCCTCCCACAAGATACGCTAAGCTAATCTCGCTGGAGCAAGAAAGACATATTAGTACCAGCAAGATCCGGCAAAATGCAATAATGCTCCTCCCGAAGTGAGCCGAAAGTTGACGTCTATCAAATGCGCGCTGGTATATGTACCCGTCCAGCTATATACTAAACTAACATCATTTTGATTATTGTCTGTTTTATATAGCTTATAAACGCTGCCACCGCCAGGAGCAGATCCGTACGCGTCATACTCTTGCCCGTTGACTGTGAAATAGCCAATTTGAAATAAATCTGGTTTTCTTTTATAATCCCTCGTTAAATCGTTCTTATTAGTAAAAGAAGTAAGAAAAAGAAAAAGTGCTGATAGTACTAAAAGTCTACTTTTCATATTTTTCAAGGTTAGTTAATAGATAATACGCTATCAAATATATTCATTTAAATATAATTGATAAGCATATTTAGCTTATGATCTGTGTTATCAACGCATCACACATTTTACTGAAGCTTATGTTTTTTGGGTAATATCACTTCGATATCCGGCATTCAAAATTCATTATTCGATATTACTTCCTGCAAAACCCTAAACTGCCTATCTTCGCAACATGCTCGATATACTCATTATAGGTGGTGGCCCCATTGGTTTAGCTTGCGGTTTGGCCGCTCAAAAAGCCGGTTTAAGCTTTGTTATTATTGAAAAAGGCTGCCTGGTTAATTCGCTGTATAATTACCCATCAACCATGACCTTTTTTTCTACTTCAGAAAAGCTGGAGATCGGTGGGGTACCTTTTGTAACCGTGCACAATAAACCAACCCGTGCCGATGCTTTGGAGTATTATCGTAGAGTGGCGCTTTCCAATCATTTACCCATCAACCTGTTTGAGGAAGTAACTAATGTTGCCCCACAAAACGGAGCATATACTATAACTACCAGCAAAGCTACTTATGAGGCTAAAAGGGTGATCCTTTCCACCGGTTTTTATGATATAGCGGTTAATCTGGATATTCCGGGCGAAGATTTGCCCAAGGTAAAACACTATTACCAGGATCCGCATTTTTATGCCCTGCAAAAGGTGGTAGTGGTAGGATCCAGCAACTCGGCTATTGATGTGGCATTGGAAACCTATCGTAAAGGTGCCGAAGTTACTTTAGTGATCCGTGGCAGCGAGGTAAGCAGCCGGGTAAAATACTGGGTACGGCCCGATATCATCAACCGGATTAAGGAAGGCAGCATCAAAGCTTATTTCAATTCCAACCTGCAGGCCATTCGCCAATACGAGGTAAATATCCAAACCCCCGATGGCCTGGTAACCATCCCCAATGATTATGTAATGGCCATGACAGGCTACAAACCTAATTTTGATTTCCTCCGGAAGTTGGGCATTGTACTGTCCGAAGATAAATTCATCCCCCAATACAACCCCGAAACCATGGAGACCAACCTGCCCGGCCTTTACCTGGCCGGTGTAGTTTGTGGTGGTTTAGATACTCACCTGTGGTTTATCGAAAACTCGCGTATCCACGCCGATATGATCATCAATGGCATTGTAAACAAACGCTGATCAGACATCTATCTTCCCGTAACACATATCATCTGAATAATTTATCTATTCATTATCAGATAGTTATTACTTTTAATTTTATTAAATAGTACTATGTATTGCATATTACTATTTAAAGCACGTATCTTTATTTCAGTTTTAAACCACATAAAGCAAAAACCATGAAATCAACCATTATTGCACTGCTACTGTTATTGGCCTGCAGTACCGTGTGCCTGGCACAATGCGACAAAAAATTAAGCCTGATAACTTCAAAAACAGAACACCTGGATGGTAGTAATAACCTGGAGCGGGCTGTCGATGAGCAAACCGTTATCGAGATAATCGACAAAAAAATATCAGTTAATATTGAAAACGGAAAGCAAACCCTTACGGGAACCATCAAATCAAACACCTGCGATTGGAAAACGCCATTTAAGGAAGGAAAATCGGTGATCAACACCACTATCAGCGATGAAGACGGGGGCGGCGAAAAAGATTATGTGCTCACCATTGAAGGCAAGGACGGAAAAGTTACCCTCACTGCCGAAAGCGTACAAGACCCCGACAGAAAACTGAGATTTGTTCTGGATAAGTTTGAAGAAAAGAAATAACCCCCAATTTTAAAAGCTCTATTACCATCCCTACCTCCGCAGGGAAGCAAGCTTTGAAAAGACAAAAAATTTGAGTATATTTATATAATTGCCAGCCCGGTTCTCCTTTATTCAGAGAACCGGGCTGTTTAGTTAAAGGACAAAACAGATCAAAAACAGACCGTTTTTCATTTAGTTATTTAACAGTCAGCTATTTAATACTTTTTAAACCTTTCAAAACCCATCAAAAATTTGTTAAAAAGTGTTAAAACGGCATTAAAATTTAGTTAAATGGGGTAAAAGTCACACGTTTTTACCCTGTTTTTGATTAAAAATTGTTAAAATTTAAGGTTTAAAAAGTCTGCGGTTATGGTATCCGATCATCAGTATTTTATAACTCATAAAAAACGGAATATAATCTTATCGTTATTAAATCATTTTTTTCTTGCATAAGTAAAAATTTATGCAATAATTTGCACCCAAATTAAAAACACAGTAATACCACAAAAAAATGAATCTACAAAGCTTAAATAAGCCCGCAATAAGAGCAACATTTGCTCCGGCTGCCGCTGCTTTGGTTTCAACTGTTTTTTTATGCTGCCCTCCCCGACGAAGGCCCTATATGCCACGGGTTTGAATTGATTTCCTGTAACAAAACCCCTCGAAAGAAGAAAGTGTTTAAACTTATTCTTTTAAAAACCATCTAATTATTAAGGCCTTAAAAGCCAATTAATTTAACGGTAATATCTATTTTAATGACCATACAAGATTTTGATATTCAGGTTGCTACTGCACAACATGTAGACTATGCACCTCAAATATGTGTTGAAATGGCCGAATCGGCCAAAGCCCGGGGCACAGGTATAGCCCAGCGTTCCCCGGAGTACGTAGCCAATAAAATGCTGGAAGGGAAAGCGGTTATAGCCCTGCACAAGGATGGTACCTGGGCCGGTTTTTGCTATATTGAAACCTGGAGCCACGGCGATTTTGTGGCTAATTCCGGTCTTATTGTTAATCCGCAATTTCGTAAAGCTGGGCTGGCAAAAGCCATTAAACACCGTATTTTCCAGCTTTCCAGAACTAAATATCCCGAGGCTAAAATATTCGGCTTAACCACCGGTCTGGCCGTAATGAAGATCAATTCCGAACTGGGATATGAACCCGTTACCTACTCAGAGCTTACCCAGGACGAGAATTTTTGGGCCGGCTGCAAAAGCTGTGTTAATTACGACATTTTGATGAGCAAGGAGCGTAAGAACTGCATGTGCACCGCCATGCTGTTTGACCCTGCCGAAAAACAAAAGCAGGACGAAGAAAAAATGAAAAGGATCACCCACAAAGCTACTCTGTTGGAGCGTATTGAAAATGCCATCAAGAAAAGAATAGGGCAAGATCACGATTAAAATAAATCTATAAAACAAATACATATAAATTGAAAAGAAAAAGCTTTAAGCCTTCCGCTTTTAGCTTTAAGCTCAAAAAAAGATGAAGAAAAAAGTAGTATTAGCGTATAGCGGAGGTTTAGACACCTCATTTTGCTGTATTTATTTAACACAGGATCTTGGTTACGAAGTTCACTCCGTTATTGTAAACACCGGTGGCTTTAGCGACGAAGAATTAAAAGGAGTTGAAGAACGTGCCTACAAAATGGGCGTTACCTCGCACCACGTGGTTGATGAAACCAAGAACTTTTATAATACCTGTGTTCGCTTTTTGATTTATGGTAATGTTTTAAAAAATAACACCTATCCCCTTTCGGTAAGTGCCGAGCGGGTAAGCCAGGCTACAGCTATAGCTAACTATGCCAAAGAAATAGGTGCCGAATATGTAGCACATGGCAGTACCGGCGCCGGTAATGATCAGGTACGTTTTGATATGATCTTCAACATCCTGGTACCAGAAGTGCAGATCATCACCCCTATCCGCGACTTAAAACTGAGCCGCGAGGAAGAGATCGACTACCTGAAAAAACACGGTGTTGATATGAACTTTGAAAAAGCGAAGTACTCTATCAATAAAGGTATCTGGGGAACATCGGTAGGTGGTAAAGAAACCCTTACTTCTAACTTAGGATTACCAGAAGAAGCATGGCCTACCCAGGTTACCGAATCGGGGGTAAAAAACCTGGAGCTTGTTTTTGAAAAAGGTGAATTGGTGGGTATCGATAAAGAAAGATATGATCATCCAACAAAAGCTATCCAGGCTTTACAAGCTATTGCGCAGCCTTATGGCATTGGCAGGGATATTCACGTGGGCGATACCATCATCGGCATTAAAGGTCGTGTAGGCTTTGAAGCCGCTGCGCCAATGGTGATTATCAAGGCTCACCATACTTTGGAGAAACATGTATTGACCAAATGGCAGCTGACCTGGAAAGATCAATTATCTACTTTCTACGGCAACTGGCTGCATGAAGGACAATTCCACGATCCTATTATGCGTAATATGGAAGCTTTCTTAAGCGATACCCAGCAAAACGTAAGCGGCAAGGTATTTGTACAACTGTATCCGTATCGCTTCCAGGTAATAGGTATCGAGTCGGAACACGACCTGATGTCGAACAAATTTGGCAGCTATGGCGAAATGAATAATTCATGGTCTGGCGAGGATGTAAAAGGGTTTTCTAAAATATTTGGCAACCAGGTCATGATCTATCACAAGGTTAATAATCAATCACAGAATGATTAATACAGCTTTTTCAAAAGGCGAATGTTTAAAGCATTATAATTGGGGTGATGACTGTCACGGCTGGACTTTTATTGATACCGAGGCATTGTCTGTTAAACAGGAATTAATGCCGCCGGATACAGCCGAGCAGTTGCATTATCACGAAAAAGCTACACAGGTATTCTTTATTTTAAAAGGCAGGGCCACATTCACCATCGACGGTAATGTGACCGAATTAAAGCCCGAACAAGGAATAGAGATTTTGCCTGGTCAAAAGCACTTTATAAGTAATAATGACCGGAGCGACCTGGAGTTTATTTTATATTCTTATCCATCAACCAACCATGACAGGATTAACATCAAATAAAGTACGTGCGGGAATTATAGGTGGTGCAGGATATACTGGCGGCGAAATGTTGCGTATACTGATCAACCATCCCGATGTGGAGATAGCTTTTGTAAACAGCAATAGCAATACGGGTAATTACGTTTACGAAGTTCATACCGATCTTTTTGGTGAAACGAATCTGCGTTTTACCGGTGAATTGTCATTTGCCATCGATGTGCTTTTCCTGTGTGTTGGTCATGGCGATGCTAAGAAATTCCTGGAGTCAACTGTTATTCCGGATCACATCAAGATAATCGATCTGAGCCAGGATTTTAGGCTAAGTCAAAGTTCAAAGTTTAAGAATAAAAGCTTTGTATACGGATTACCAGAGTTAAATCGCGAAGCCATAAAAACGGCTGATAATATTGCTAATCCGGGTTGCTTTGCTACCTGTTTGCAATTAGGCTTATTACCCTTGGCCTCAAAAGGTATATTAAATAATGAGGTACATGTGGCGGCGACAACCGGTTCAACCGGTGCGGGCCAAAGTTTAGCTCCTACTTCTCACTTCACCTGGCGTAATGATAACCTATCTGTTTATAAAGCTTTTAACCATCAGCATTTAAATGAAATAGGTCAGTCGTTAAAACAATTACAGGGCGATTTCAATAAAGCTATCAACTTTATACCCTATCGCGGCGATTTTACCCGTGGCATAATCGCTTCGATGTATACAGAAAGTGACTTGAATGAAGAGAAAGCTTTGGAGTTGTATAAAAACTACTATGAAGGGCACCCTTTTACTCATATAACCAATCGCAATATCGACTTGAAACAGATCGTGAATACCAACAAGTGTTTTATTCAGGTGAGTAAACACGAGGGCAAACTATTAATCATCAGCATACTGGATAATTTACTTAAAGGCGCCTCTGGCCAGGCAGTACAAAACATGAATTTGTTATTTGGCTTAGATGAGCGCGCAGGGCTACGACTTAAGGCGACCGCTTTTTAAGCTAAAAGTAGAAGGCTTAAAGCTAAAAGCTGTTGCCCCAATAAAAATATGAGGGATTATAAAAAATACGAAGTATGGAAAAAAGCGCATGAACTTAATATGTTCATCTACTTAACATTACTTCCTAAATTCCCGAAAAGTGAACAATTTGATTTGATGAGTCAAACTAAGCGGGCCTCTTATTCCCTTCCACTTAATATAGTGGAAGGATGCGGAAGAAATACAGAAGTTGATTTTGCACGCTTCTTAGATCAGGCCTTAGGATCTGCACATGAGTTAGAATATTGCTGCTTAATGTGTCGGGATTTGTCATATGTTGACGAACAATTGTATCAGCAAACAAATACAATAATTAACGAAGTAAAAGCCATGCTGATTGGCCTTATTAAAACACTAAGGAAGTAAAAAGCTTTTCGCTTTCAGCCTTCCGCTTTTAGCTTAAATAATATGAATTTATTCGACGTATATCCTGTTAACCCCATAAATATAGTAAGAGGCCAGGGCAGCCTGGTTTATGATAACCACGATAAAGAGTATCTGGATATGTATGGTGGCCATGCGGTAATATCTATCGGTCATACTCATCCGCACTATGTAAAACGGTTGGAAGATCAGCTTCATCAATTGGGTTTTTATTCTAACTCTATCGAGATCCCTATTCAAAAAGAACTGGCAACTAAATTAGGTAAAGTATCCGGCAAAGATGATTACCAGTTATTTATGTGCAACTCAGGTGCCGAAGCCAATGAGAATGCTTTAAAACTGGCCTCGTTTTACAATGGAAAGAAGAAAGCGATCGCTTTTAGAAAAGCGTTTCATGGTCGTACCTCTTTGGCGGTTGCTGTTACTGATAATCCCAAGATCGTAGCCCCTATAAATGAGACAGACAATGTAATATTTTTACCATGGGCTGATGAAACTGCTTTGGAGCAAGCTTTTGCGGATCACGGAAACGAAATATCATCCGTTATTATTGAAGGTATACAAGGTGTTGGCGGTATACAGGTAGCTCCGGAAAGTTTCCTGCAAAAGATCCGTTCATTGTGCGATCAGCATAACGCGGTTTTCATAGCCGATTCTGTTCAATGTGGTTATGGGCGTACCGGTAAGTTCTTCTCGCAGGATTTTGCCGGTGTTAATGCCGATATCTACAGCATGGCAAAAGGCATGGGTAATGGTTTCCCGGTTGGTGGCATCATTATCTCACCAAAAATACAACCCGCTTATGGTATGTTGGGCACCACCTTTGGCGGCAACCATTTGGCTTGCGCGGCCGGTTTAGCCGTATTGGAAGTGATGGAGCAGGACAACCTGATGCAAAACGCGGCAACCATTGGCGAATACCTGATCAAGGAGCTTAATAAACTGGAGCAAGTTAAAGAAGTACGTGGCCGGGGCCTGATGATCGGTATTGAATTACCAGAGGAGCTATCAAACGCGCGTAAAGACCTTTTATTTAAACACCATATTTTTACAGGCGAAGCTAAACCAAATGTGGTAAGGTTGTTACCTGCTTTAAATTTGACCAAAGCACATGCCGACAGATTTTTAGAGGCTTTTGTAAATGTTTTAAACCAATAATTCGCTATTAAATATCCGGGCTAATGAAACTATTCTCTTCTGTAAATGATGTTGCTGATATCAATGCTCTTGTAAAGGAGGCCTTGAAGCTTAAACAAAATCCGTACGCCAACCAGGATCTGGGTAAAAATAAAACCCTGGCATTGATATTTTTAAACCCAAGTCTCCGCACCCGTATGAGCACCCAAAAGGCAGCCCTTAACCTTGGGATGAACGTGATGGTGCTTAATATTGATAAGGAAGGATGGGCTTTAGAGCTCCGTGACGGCGTGATCATGGATGGCAGCACAGTAGAGCATATCCGCGAAGCCGCGGGTGTTATGGGGCAGTATGCAGACATTATTGGCGTACGCTCATTTCCGGGTTTAAGGAACCGCGAGGAAGATTATAGCGAGATGATATTCAACAAGTTCGTAGCTTTTTGTAAAGTACCTGTGGTAAGTCTGGAATCAGCCACACGTCACCCCCTGCAAAGTTTGGCTGATCTGATCACTATTGAAGAATTAAAAACAACTGCCCGCCCCAAAGTGGTATTGACCTGGGCGCCACATATCAAACCATTGCCTCAGGCTGTACCCAACTCGTTCGCAGAGTGGATGTGCAAAGCCGATGTTGATTTTACCATTGCCCAACCCAAAGGTTATGAGCTCTGTGCCGATTTTACACAGGGAGCAAACATTACTTATGACCAGGACGAAGCATTAACCGGAGCCGATTTTATCTATGTAAAAAACTGGTCGGCCTATGAGCCATATGGCAATATCCTGGGTAAAAACGAGGAATGGATGCTGACTAACGAAAAGCTAAAGATCACCAATGATGCCAAAGTAATGCACTGTCTACCTGTACGCCGTAATCTGGAGCTATCAGACGAGATACTGGACGGCCCCAACTCGGTAGTAGTTCATGAGGCCGGTAACCGGGTTTGGGCTGCCCAGGCAGTATTAAAACAAATGCTGGAAAGCTTGTAAGATGAGTTGGTTCAGATGTCTTGTATCTTGGATCCCATAATCTTGATTCTTTATTATGTACATCCCATCATTCAACAAATTCGAAAACGAGCAAGAAGCTATCAGCTTTATGCAACGTTACAGTTTTGCCACTATAATTACATCTGTTGATGATATACCGGTTGCTACTCACTTACCATTTATAATAGAACAACGCGATGATAAGCTGGTCTTATCATCGCATTTTGCTAAAGCCAATCCACAGGCTACAGAAATAGCAGGCAAAAATGCACTGGTGATATTTACCGAACCTCATGCCTATATATCACCCGCTAACTACGAAAAGGAAACAAATGTACCCACCTGGAACTATCTGGCAGTACATACCTATGGTAAAGTGACTTTACTCAACGAAACTGCAGATCTGCTTGCTCGTACTATCAACAACTATGAAGCGAATTACCTTCAACAATGGAATAACCTGTCCGACGACTATAAGCAAAAAATGATGAAAGGGATTGTAGGATTTGAAATTATAGTAGATGACCTGCAAGCCAAAAAGAAGCTAAGTCAAAATCGCAGTGAGCAGGAAAAAGAAAACATCATCAATACTTTAAGTAAAAGTACAAATACCACTGAAAATGAGATAGCTGAATACATGAAGCTCACTAAATCCAAACAGTAATTTTCTCCTGATAAGCAATCTTACTTTGGCTCAGGATCAATTGCCCGGGTCTTAATATCAAAGTAACGGATGATGAGGCGGTTATCACTATTCTTGGTAAAGTAAGATATGGCCCAGCTAAAAAATATGGTTCCCTTATTGGTAAAGCCTGCCAATGACATAATGTGCACTACACCCCATATCAGCCAGGCAATAAATCCCTGCAGATGAATTTTGCCGATATCTGCCACAGCTTTATTCCGGCCAATCGTAGCCAATGATCCTTTATCGTTATATTTAAAGGGCACAGTGGCTTCGTTATTAATCAAACGAACCAGGTTATTTGCCAGGTGTCTCCCCTGTTGAATGGCCACCTGAGCCACACCGGGATGCCCATTTGGTGTATCAGTTGTAATTACTGCCGATACATCACCTATCGCAAAAATATTAGCATAGCCATTTACCCGGCCAATTCCATCCGTTTGGATACGATTGCCTTTGGTGATAGAAGTCTCAGGCATTCCTTCGGGAACCTCTCCTTTTACACCCGCGGCCCACAAAACGTTACGGGTTAATATCGTAGTACCATCGTCAATTTTCAGTTCGGTACCATTATAACTTTGCACATGCACGCTGTTAAATATGGTTACGTCCATATCCAACAGGAATTTTTTAGCTTTTGCAGATGCACCTGGTGAAAACGAAGCAAGTAATTCGGCTTTACCCTCAACCAGGTAAACCTTCATACTATGTTTGCGCAGGCCATGATAATCTTTCATCAATATCAGCTGGCGCATTTCGGCCAAAGCCCCTGAAAGTTCAACGCCGGTTGGGCCGCCTCCTACTACCACAAAGGTCATTAAAGCCGCCTTCTCTTCAGGGTCTTTAGCTATTAATGACATCTCCAGGTTTTGCAGTATCAAGCTGCGCAGGTTAAGCGCTTCAGGAATATTTTTCATAGGCATAGCAAAATGCTCTATTTCCTTATTACCAAAAAAGTTGGTGTTTGACCCCGTGGCAATGATCAGGTAATCATAGTAAATAGTACCTATATTAGTAGTGAGTGTATTATTTTCCGGATTTACACGCTCCACTTCGGCCAGTGCAAACCTAAAGTTATCTTGTTTGGTAAATATCCTTCTGATAGGGAAACCGATTGAATCAGCAGCTATACCGCCGGCAGCCACCTGGTAAAGTAAAGGCTGAAAAGTGTGATAATTATGCTTATCCAGCAAAAGCACATCTACAGGCGCCTTTTTTAGATTTTTGGCTAATTCCAGGCCTCCAAATCCTCCTCCTACAATAACTACGCGGGGTTTAGTACTTTTCTTTTGATCCATAGGAAAACTTCATAGCAAGTTTAATGCCTTAAAATTTCAATATTACTAATTATTTCATAATCAAATTGTAAAGTTACATAGATAATACTTTAATCATTTTTTAACATTTTTTGAATAAAATACACTATAAATTCATATTTTTAGCAGATTCCTGTTTAATTTAATAGGAATTTAACATCAAGACGGTTATATTACTATTAATAATGGGTAAAATTGATACGGTTTCAGTAAATTCTACACAGTTACAAGAAAATAAAAGCTTGTACATCATAAAAATAGGAGGAAACGTAATTGATAACTCCGAAAATCTGTATCATTTTCTAAAAGATTTTGAAGGATTGGATGGTTTTAAAATATTAGTACACGGCGGAGGCAAAGTTGCTACTCAAATTGCCGAAGAATTAGGCATCGAAGCTAAGATGGTAGATGGCAGGCGCATTACCGATATTGAAACGCTGAGAGTGGTTACTATGGTGTATGGAGGCCTGATCAATAAAAACATAGTAGCACAACTACAGCGCTTCGGCAACAACGCTATTGGCCTTACCGGGGCCGATGGTAATTTTATACGGGCCAAAAAACGCCCTGTAAAAACCATTGATTATGGTTTTGTAGGCGATATTGATGAAAATTCCATTAATCCGGAAAATATAAGTCGCTTAATGCAGGCGGGCTTTACCCCTGTTTTTTGCGCGTTGACGCATGATGGTGAGGGTCAGTTATTAAATACCAATGCCGATACTATTGCCTCGGCGCTGGCGGTATCGCTTTCATCATTATATGAAACTACGCTTATTTATTGCTTTGAGAAAAAAGGCGTGCTTCAGGATATTGATGATGAAGACTCGCTGATCAGGGAGATCGATCCGGTACGTTACGAAGAACTAAAGATCCAGCGTATTATACACAGCGGCATGTTGCCCAAACTTGATAACGCTTTTACCGCCATTGCATGTGGCGTAAAGGCAGTGATCATAGGCAAATCTGACGACCTGGGACAATTAAAAGAAAATAAACCATTTGGAACACGTTTAAGTAAAAACGCATGAATTCATCACAGCATTTAGCCATTTTAGGCTCTGGTAACATCGGGCTGTCATTAGCCAAAGGGTTGGTAAAAGCAAATATTTGCAAGCCCCAGCAAATTTCCCTCACACGCCGGAATGTATCGGCCCTGGCAGAGTACGCCCAATTGGGGTACCATACTACCGACAATAATACCAAAGCGGTAAAAAAAGCGGATATTATTGTTTTAGCGGTATTGCCCCAACAGCTTAATAAACTGCTGGATGAAATAAGGCCTGCTATAAAAGCCGAAAAACAGTTGATCATTTCTGTAATATCCGGAGTTACGTGTAATGATATCCGCCAGCAACTTGATTTAAATGTGCAGGTAATAAGAGCCATGCCTAATACGGCTATCGCTATTGGCCATTCCATGACCTGTATTGCTACAGATAATGGCACCAATAAAAATATAAACCTGGTAAAATCTCTTTTTGATACGGTGGGTATGAGTATTCAGATCAATGAAGAGCTCATGACATCGGCAACCGCGCTTTGTGCCTGTGGTATCGCGTTCTTCCTGCGTTCTATCCGCGCTGCCTCACAAGGTGGTACCGAAATAGGTTTTCATGCGCACGATGCTTTAAAAATGGCCGCTCAGACTGCCAAAGGAGCAGCCGACCTGCTGCTGCAACTATCGTCGCATCCAGAGCAGGAGATCGATAAGGTTACCTCACCAAGCGGATGTACTATTGCAGGTTTAAATGAAATGGAGCACAACGGCTTCAGTTCGGCCATGATCAAAGGCATCAAACTTTCGGCCGAAAAGGCAGGCGACCTTTACAAGAAGGACGAATAAGTATTTCGCAAACATTCTTTTATTTTGATAACCGGTGTATCAATATGATATACCGGCTTAAATAACACATATAATACAATAATCTAAAAACCAATCCCTTAAACGCGCCATATCAACTAAAAAGCCATTATTTTGCAGATGGTACAGTTTTGGCACTCATGCGCTAAAAGCGTTTATTCTTAAAAATGTTAACAGTCGAAAAAATCGGCGGCACTTCTATGACCGCCTTAAATGATGTCATCAAAAACATTATCCTATTTGAACGTTCCGGGCAACAATTGTACAATCGCATCTTTGTCGTATCGGCCTTTTCGGGGGTAACCAACCTCCTGCTCGAAAACAAAAAAACCGGTGCGCCGGGTGTTTATCATAAACTGGCTACTTATAAAGATTTTCACAAACCACTTAAGGCCCTGATCGTAAAACTAAAACAGATCAATAAAAGCTATGAGAGCCTGGGACTGAATATCGCCGAGGCCGATAAATTTATTGAGCAACGCCTTAAGGATGCACAAACCTACCTGGAAAACATAGCTAATATCCTGGCTTCGGGTTATGTAAATAAAGACGATGTTTTGCTGGCTGCCCGCGAGATCCTGGCATCTATCGGTGAAAGCCATTCGGCTTTTAACTTTACCAATATCCTGCAAAATATGGGTATCAATGCCACATTTGTTGACCTGAGCGGCTTTCATGACCACCGTTCTTTCACCATTGACCAGCGCATTAAGAAAGATCTGCAACATATTGATTTTGGGAGTACGATCACTATTGTAACCGGTTACACCAAAGGTACAGAAGGTATCATGCGGGAATTTGACAGGGGCTATTCTGAGGTTACTTTTAGTAAAATAGCCGTGGCTGTTAAACCACAGGAAGCCATCATTCATAAAGAATATCACCTGTGTACCGCCGATCCTGAACTGGTTGGTGTGGAGAATTGCTTCCCTGTGGGTAATACCAATTATGATGTGGCCGATCAGCTGGCAGATGTGGGCATGGAAGCTATCCACCCCAAAGCATCAAAACCATTGGAGATACATGATATCGATCTTCGCATCAAAAACACCTTTCAGCCGGAGCATCCGGGCACACTGATAACCCGCGAATATATCTGCGACAAAAAACGGGTGGAAGTAATTACAGGTACGGAAAGAGTGATGATGATCGATATTTACGACCCATCGATGGTGGGTAACGTAGGTACCGATTTCCATATCATGCAGCTGTTCTATAAATTCGGGGTGAGCTATACTTTTAAGGCCACCAGCGCCAATAGTATCTCGATAGTGATATGGGATAAGGATTTTAATAAAAAGCTGATACAGGAGCTTGAAAACGATTATGAAAAAGTAACTGTAGAAAAAATGGCTATGGTTTGTCTCATCGGTTCCAATATGGATCAACCCGGTTTGCTGGCCAAATCAGCAACAGCGCTGGCTCAAAAAGGTATCAATATCAAGAGCTGTGGTTTTGCCTTACGCAAGGTCAACATCCAGTTCCTGATAGCACGTGAAGATTTTAAAGAAGCTATCAAGGCTTTGAATAAGGCGATGATATAAATTTTACAGTTCCCTCAGGGTCCTCTGTAAGATATGCTGAGGTATAAAAGTGGGTTTACACTTTTAAGGCACTATATGGCATAAATTACACTTAAATAATTGAAAATCAATTATTTAAAATCATGTTAACCATAAAAAGTGTAAACCATGTAAACCCACTTTTTGTCCACCCCAGTCTCTCGCAGAGGCCCCTAAGCTATAGACTGCCTTATGCCCTATCGCCTTACGCTTTAGGCCTTCTGCTTTCAGCTTTATTGTAACTTTCCTGTATCTAAACTTTTATAAATGCCCTGTTTTTAGCATATTTAACCTTTACTTAAGTTCCTTATGCGTAAAACCCTACTCCTGCTATTTTCATTTTTCATTTTTCTTAATGTATCAGCTCAAAAAGCGACCAAAAAACCTTTAGACAATTCCGTTTTTGATGGATGGCAAAGCATCAGCAACCAACACATCAGCAATAATGGTAAATGGATATTTTATGTAGTAAAACTACAGCAGGGAGATGCCGAGTTGGTGATCACCAATACTGCTAACACCAGTAAGATAAGAATCCCCCGTGCAGACACTGCCAGTTTTAGTAACGACTCCAAATTTGTTACCTTCCTGATCCGGCCATTTTATAAAACCATTCGTGAAGCCAAAATTAAAAAGAAAAAACAGGCGGATTTTCCCAAAGATACGCTGGGTATTATTGCACTGAGTTCACAATCTATTAGCAAAGTGCCTGCTATCCGCTCGTTTAAGCTCTCGACAAATGCTTCTGTTGTAGCTTACTTAGCCAGCGCTGATACCATTAAAAAAACACTACCCAACGATACCTCAAAAAAGGCCGTAAGTGCAACCATAGCCCCCGCAACACATGAAGGTGCCGATTTAACCATAAACAAGTTAGGCACCAGTACAACCCGAACATTCAAATACGTAACCGATTATCAGGTAAGTAAAAACGGAAAACTATTGGCATTTGCCGTTACAGCGCCCACAAAACAGAAAGATATTAAATCGGGTATGTATGTTTATGATATTGATAAAAACGTTCTCAAGACCGTAAGCACAGGTCGTGGTAATTACCGCAATATCACTATTGATGATGAAGGCAAACAACTGGCTTTCACAGCAGAGAAGAACCCCGAGAAAGCACTGGTTAAGCCATTTAAGCTTTATTACTATACCAGTAGCCGCGACAGCGCGGTAATTATAGCAGAGGCCGGATCAAAAAGCCTTCCGCAACAATGGGCCGTAAGCGGCGATGGCAAAGTTTATTTTAGCAAAAGCGGCAGCAACCTGTTTTTTGGAACAGCTCCTACCCCCAAACCTGCTGATACTACTATTGTAGATTTTGAAGTGGCCAAACTGGACATCTGGAATTACAAAGATGATTACCTGCAGCCACAACAGTTAAAAAATCTGCAAACAGAACTAAAACGTAGTTACCTGGCCGTTATAAAACCCAACGAGGCAGAACCGAAGCCATTACAATTAGGTAGTAAGGCCATACCGGAAGTATTGGTTGCTGAAAATAAAGATGCCCGTTACGTTTTAGGAGTAACTGATACAGGTGCCCGCGTACAAGCCCAATGGCAAGGCAGCACCAAACAACAGGCTATTTTGATCGATACTAAAAGTGGCAATAAACGACTTATTAACGCAAGTTCGAGGGCCAGGTACCGGATATCTCCCGATGGTAAATATGTGATCTGGTTTGATCTGGAACAGCAAAATTGGTTCTGTTATACCATTGCCAATGGTCAAAAAAGTAATCTAACAGCTACCATTGGAACAAAAATGGGCGACGAGCTAAATGACGTCCCTGATTATGCCTCGGATTATGGCCTTGTCGGCTGGCTACAGGGCGATAAGGCAGTTTTAATATATGACCGGTATGATATCTGGAAAATAGACCCGGCTACAGGTGCTGTTACCAACTTTACCAATGGCATCGGTCGCAAAAACAAATTTATTATCCGGTATGATGCTACCGACCCAGAGCAGAAATTTATTCCACTAAAACAGCTAATGTGGTTGCAAACACAAAATGAGGCAAATAAGCAATGGGGATATTACACTAAGTATCCGGAAAGCAGCTCAGTTCCGGAAAAGGTAAACATGATACCAATGAGCTATGGCGATCTGTTAAAAGCTAAAAATGCCAACACTTACATTTACACCAAAGCTAGCTATGAATTACCTCCTGATCTCTACGTATCAGCCGACTTAAAAAAAGAAACCAAACTAAGTGATATTAATCCGCAGCAAGCAGAATACAACTGGGGAACAACCTCACTGGTTAAATGGACGACTCCCAAGGGTTATCGCTCAGAGGGTATTTTGTATAAGCCCGAAGATTTTGACCCGGCTAAAAAGTATCCGATGATCGTATATTTTTATGAGAAGCTATCCGAGGGCCTTTTTAACTATGTTGCTCCGGCTCCTACTCCATCGCGCTTGCCGATATCGTTTTTTGTAAGCAATGGCTATTTAGTTTTTGCACCCAATATCAGTTATCAAACCGGGCATCCGGGAGCATCTGCGGTTGAATATATCAATTCAGGTGTCGAATCGCTTAAAAAGAACTCCTGGGTTGATGCCACACATATTGGTATCCAGGGACAAAGCTGGGGAGGATATCAGGTAGCCTACCTCATCACACAAACCAATATGTATGCTGCCGCCTGGGCTGGTGCACCTGTAGCTAATATGACATCAGCTTACGGAGGCATACGTTGGGAATCGGGTGTAAACAGACAATTTCAATATGAAAGAACACAAAGCCGTATTGGCGCAACTTTATGGGAAAAACCAGAGCTGTATATAGAAAATTCACCTTTATTTCAGCTGCCTAAAGTACAAACACCCGTAATGATCATGAGCAATGATGCTGATGGCGCTGTACCATGGTACCAGGGAATAGAAATGTTTACTGCCCTGCGCCGCCTGGGTAAACCTGTTTGGCTTTTGCAATACAATGGCGAAGCACATAACCTGGTACTGAGACAAAATCGCAAGGACATCACCATACGCGAGCAACAGTTTTTTGATCATTTTTTGAAAGGTGCACCAATCCCGGTTTGGATGGCTAAAGGGGTGCCTGCTGTTGACAAAGGGAAAGACTGGGGCTTTGAATTAGTAAAATAAATAGTCTTTACCCGCTTTAATTAATTATCAAATTATTATCAGCACACGGCTACAATTTGGTATAAAAATAGTCTTTACCCGCTTTAATTAATTATCAAATTATTATCAGCACACGGCTACAATTTGGTATAAATATTGAAGCAATGGTAGAAAACTGAATTTATGCTGGAACAAATGCTTCAATCTGGCGACTATGCCGCTGCCCTGGAATCAATAAAAAATGGTGAAAAACGCTCAAAAACGATCTTCGACTTTAATAGATCACAAATTTTCGACAAACTGTTAAGGGATAAACAATTTGAAATACTGAACTATTTTGTAAAAGATAAAACCATAGAAACAGACATTTATGAGTACGATAGTTTTGATAAAAGCATCTTTGCAAGTATAATTCGGAATTTATCAGACGAAAGCGAATCCAATGATTTCTTCAGGGATTTCATGACCAAATTTGATAATATTAACGATGAAGTTGCGACCAAAACGCTGTTGAGTTATTTTTTTGAAAATGCCGCAAAATTGGAGCACATCAAAATTTTAATTGAAGCAGGTTGTAGCATCAACTTTAAAAATAACGCGGAAGAAAATTTGCTCCATCAGGTTATTAACGCCTATTCAAGGGAACCTGAACTTTCATTAGCTTATTTATCCTTGCTTATTGATGAAGGTCTGGATATCAATGAAGCTAATATTGTCAGAAAAACACCGTTGATTGCTGCCTTCGAACGCAATAAAAAAGAATATATCGATCTATTACTGCAAAACGGTGCCGATCCTAATCATGTAGACAAAGATGGCAATACCGCTTTTTTCTATGCCGTGGCCCATCAACTTAATTTAGACTTGTACAACAAACTGCGTGAATATGATAGTCCACAATTTGACTTGTTAAACAGAAATCAGGTAAGCCTACTGTTTGAATATATGCGGATGATGAACAGTCCATCGGAAAGCATGCTTGAGTTATTATCCAAACTGATCAATGATGGAGCGGATCTGTATCATGAAAGCTTCTATTATCAAAGTCCTACCATTCCTATTAATCTGATCGCCGAAAAAGACCCCGCCGTTTTACAAACAATTATTGATACCGGGGCCTTAGACATTAACCGGCAAGATAATGAAGGCAATACCCTGCTACATAAAGTTTGTGCTTATAACGTTAATTACGAGGAGCGAAAGGCCAAAGAAACTTATAGAAAAGTAAAATTACTGCTTGAAAATGGTGCAGATCCCAGTATAACCAATAACAAAGATCAAAGCGCTTTAATCCTTGCATCTGACGATAACCTGAAGATTAAAACGGTTGAACTATTGATGAAAAACCAACAGAATGCTTAATCGCAAACAATCTTTGAACCATTAAATCTACCTAAATATGTCCATGTCCTTTATCATAGCCTGCGAAAGCGGGAAAAGAAAAATTGCCGAACTTTTATTACAGAACAAAGAGGTTGATGTAAAATATACCGACGAAAAAGGCCGTACCGCTTTGCATTATGCAGCACATCAGGGTTTTTTGGATCTGGTTAAAATATTAATTGAAGAAGGCGCTGTTCTGGATTATGAAGACCATGCGGGTGAAACACCTTTTTATTTTGCCTTACTACAGAAACAAAAACAAACAGCCCTCTATCTTCTGGACAAGGGCGCCAAAACGTCAATTAAAGATTTTAAAGGAAACAGCTTATTACATTTAACAGCCATAAACGGGCAAATAGAAATTTTAGAAAGGCTTGTAGAAGTAGATACTGACGTAGATATAGAAAATAACGCCGCCGAAACACCATTATTGGTGGCCGCAGGCTGGCGTAACAGGGAAATCGTAAAACTGTTATTGAGCAAGGGAGCCAATATAAACACTACTGATAAATTGGGCAATTTGCCATTGCTGTATGCGGCAAAATCAAAAAATATACCTATGGTGGAGCTTTTGCTTGATAATGGAGCTAATATTAATCACGTGAACCATGCCGGGGAATCGGCACTTTTAATTAGTTGTTATGATAGCAACCGCATGCTCACTAAATTATTGGTAGATAGAGGGGCCGATGTTTTTGTAGCCTCAAAAAATGGGTTATCCCCTATCTGGTATGCTTGCGCAAACAACCAAAAAGAGATTGTTGAACTATTTTTGATTAATGGAGTTGATGTAAATTATGCCAAACCACTAAATGATAATACCGATTCCATGTACTCATACCTCGATTGGGTTGAAACTGCCAATAACCTGGCCTCGGATAGTAATTTTTCATTAAGCAACACCTACAATTACGGAGGCGAAGCCCTGTTACATGTAGCTGCCAAAAGCGGACATTTAAGCATGATCAAATTATTATTAGATAAAGGCGCCCAAATCAATGTGCAGGATGAAAGTGGCAACAGCGCCTTGCATTATGCAGCTGCCAACGGCAAAAAAGACATGGTAAAGTTATTGCTCGAAAACAATGCTGATGCTTCTATCGTAAATACTAAAGAGCAAAAAGCAATTGATTATTCGAATATTAAAGGCTATAATGAAATCACAGAGCTTCTTTTAAAGAGTAGTCCGGCCAATGGTACAAATCCAGGTTTCGTTAAAGCACAAGAACCGGTTTTAACAACTCCTAAAAATGATATGGCGGGCAAGAAACAAGCCCTCTTAGATCTAAAAGAGTTATTAGATGCAGGTATTCTTTCGCAGGAAGAATTTGACGGTGAGAAGGCTAAAATATTAAAGGGATAATATCTATATATTTAGATTTTCAACAAACAGAAAAGCCGGGCAATACCCGGCTTTTCTGTTATTTATATAAGTTTAATTATATCGCTCTGTTCGGATCCCATTGCTCCAGGTAATCGGCAACACGGCGTACAAATGATCCACCTAAAGCACCATCAACCACACGGTGGTCATAGGACAATGACAGGAACATCATGTGACGGATAGCGATCATATCACCTTCCTTTGTTTCGATAACCGCTGGCTTTTTCCTGATAGCGCCTACAGCCAGTATAGCTACCTGTGGCTGATTAATAATAGGCGTACCCATTACGTTACCAAATGAACCTACGTTAGTAATGGTAAAAGTACCATCTTTTACATCATCGGGTTGCAACTTGCCAATGCGGGCCCTGTTGGCCAGGTCATTCACTGCTTTGGTAATGCCCAATAAGTTTAGCTCGTCGGCTTTTTTAATTACAGGTACTATAAGGTTACCACTTGGTAAAGCTGTAGCCATACTAATATTAATAGCCGCCTTTTTAATGATCTGGGTACCATTTACGGTAATATTGATCATTGGGTAATCTTTGATAGCCTTTACAACAGCCTCGATAAAAATAGGTGTAAAAGTTATTTTTTCGCCTTCGCGTTTTTCAAAGCTACTCTTAACCTTCTCACGCCATAATACCAGATTGGTTACATCGGCCTCAACAAACGAAGTAACATGTGGCGAGGTTTGCTTGCTCATGACCATATGATCGGCAATTAAACGGCGCATCCTGTCCATTTCAATAACCTCATCTGCACCAGACACTGAAGTGGCCAACTTTTGCGGCTCCCCAGCTTTAGCTGGTTCAGCAGCAGATGTTCCAGTTACAACTGGAGGAGGTGTATAAGTACCCGCAGAAGCTGCTACAGGAGCATTAAATGATACCGGAGCTTGTTCTTGTATCGGCTCTTCTACTTTTTGAGCAATAGATGGCTTCTGCTTATGTTGCAGATAGCTTAAAAGGTCATCTTTGGTTAAGCGTCCATCAGAACCACTTCCAGGAATCTTGTCCAGTTCGTCGGTACTGATCCCCTCCTGACCGGCTATATTTCGTACTAATGGAGAGTAAAAACGCCCTTCACTTTTAAATACAGGGGCCTCGGCAGAAATATTCTTTTTCTCCAGTTGATCCAGGCCTGGTATGGCTAAGGATTCAGGCGAAACAGATGATTCTTCATTTTGCACTGTTTTTGCAACAGGATCTGGTGTTGGTATATGTGCCGATTCTTCGGGTGTTTTTTGTTCTTCTACAGGTTGTACAGCTGCTGGCGTTTCAGCTTCGTTTGCATCAGGCTCACCGGTTTCAATAATAGCGATAACCGATCCTACCTGAACAACATCGTTCTCTTTGTAAAGTTGCTCAAGGAGTTTACCAGCCACGGGAGACGGAACATCAGAATCAACTTTATCTGTTGCTATCTCCATTACTGCTTCATCTGCGTCTATATGATCTCCTGGATTTTTTGTCCATTTAATTATAGTTGCTTCTGCAACACTCTCACCCATTTTTGGCAATAATAGTTGGTATTTGGCCATTCTAAAATTATAGTTTCTCTCCCAAAATTAGGAATTTCGATCAGTACTTTACAATTTATGTGAGTAAAGTATTCAACATTGATAACGCAGTTACCGCGCTCCTTTCAATGTTTTGACGACGTTTATTACCGAATGTGTATTTCTTTATTAACATTTTTTGATTGCCGGCAACCGCAATCCACACAGTACCAACAGGTTTAGTTTCAGTACCTCCATCGGGGCCGGCAATACCTGTGATCGCGATAGCAAAATCCGATTTGAAATTTTTCAGAGCACCCTCCACCATTTCTTTTACGGTTTGTTCACTTACAGCGCCAAAATTCACCAGAGTTTCATGTTTTACTCCCAAAACACTCTCTTTTAGCTCGTAAGCATAAGTCACCCCACCACCTAAAAACACCAACGAAGAACCGGGATGCTGAGTAAATAAATGTGATAAATAACCACCTGTGCAGCTTTCGGCGACAGATAAGGTAAGTCCCTGGACTTCCATTTTATCTAATATTGCTTTTTCAAGAGCTATATCCTCATCTATTACAAAAGCCGCACCTATACGTTCAATTATCCTTTTGGCAAATTGGTCTACCTGTTCCTGTAAACCTGTTTCATGTTCACCAAACGCGCTTAGACGTAAACGTACCATACCTAATTTAGGCAGATAAGCCAGCTTGATGTGCGCGGGAAGATCATTTTCAATATCCGCTATACGCTCGGCTAAAAAAGATTCACCTTCGCCTACGGTCAAAATGGTTTTATGAATAATAACAGGCAGTTTAAATAACTCTTTTATCTGAGGCAACACCCGCTCTGTCATCATATACATCATCTCGAAAGGCACTCCCGGCATAGATATATAGGTAACTTTATTTTCATAAAACCACATGCCTGGCGCCGTGCCGTTTTGATTAAAGATCACCTTGCAATTAGCCGGAACATATGCCTGTAAGCGGTTCACCTCCAATAACGGGCGATTGTAACGAGCAAAAATATCCTTTACATGCTCCAATGTTTCCGGATCCTCCACCAGTTCAACATTAAAATATTCTGCTAATGTTCTTTTAGTGATGTCATCCTTGGTTGGCCCCAGTCCCCCGGTTATAAAAACAATATCTACCCGATTGGCGGCCTCAGCCAAAGCTTTCAGGATGTGTTCACGATCATCAGATACTGAAGATATTTGTTTTACACGTATGCCAATTTGGTTTAGTTCGGTGGCCATCCAGGCCGAATTTGTATCTACAATTTGACCTATAAGTATTTCGTCGCCTATAGTAATAATTTCTGCCAGCATTTCAATTAGTAAAAAGTTCCACTGTTGGTATAATCATTTCGCTTGCTCAGTTTCAGATCCTGCAATATAGTTGATTTTACCTTCAACGTAACATTATATGACTTCAAATAGCCAAAAGGAATCCATTGAACAGAAAGATCCCAGCAGTGCAGGTCGCGGTAAATCGAAAATGATGTAGCGCTGCCCAATTTCCCTGCTTTGATGTCATAATTGGTTGAATATTGCACTTTCCATTTAGGCGAAACATTCACATCACCACTTATCTGAACCGTGTTGCTCGTTGTAACCGTGTTTAGTGAATTGGTGTAACTGTAACTATAGTTAAAATTAATATTCCATGGTACATTAAAATCAACATAAGCATTCGGATCGCTGTTCACCAAAGCTAAACGCTGGGATTGGGTTGGTGTAAGATTAGCCAAACCGTTTACCGCGCCCGGGGTACCGCGTGCAGCAGCTTTTGTTGAGTTTAAACTGCCGCTCATAGATATACCTACGTTTGACAATTGCGGAAACTTGCCATCTTGCCAGGTGTAGCGGTTTATCGGAACCGCATATCGCTTGATAACGTTGTTTTCTATAGAATCACGGATAGATGTAACATACGGGTTAAAGCTGCCCTGGAAACTAATGCTGAGTTTTTGATTAAAAATAGCAGTATGCCCCGAAAACGTAATAGGCGAAAGCTTCATCGAATCGGCTGCGAAATTGTAAAAGGTTGAAAATGACAAACCTTGCAAAATAGTTATCTTTCGATCTGTGCCGGATGTATCTGTACTCTTCGCCTTTACTTTGGCTTCAATAGTGTTATCTAAGCTAAAATTAAGACCCGCTTGTTTGCCAGGTGAAGGCCCGCCATAAACAGCGCCATCAAAAATAGAATATTTCTGTGAAGCATAAGGATAGGGTATAGTCGCACTACTTACCGCTGTTTTATAATATCCAAAACTTGGATCAGAAAAGTCAGGGCGGTAACCAAAGCTGATAGCAGGTGTCATTACGTGCCTGATAGCCTTTAAATTTCCATGTTTAAAATTGATCTGTCCGTACAATTTGGTAGACAAACCGGTACTTACACTGTATTCACCAGAGCGTTTAAAACCGGCTACAGTATCGGTGATCAATTGATCAGAATTACTGATACTTCCGCGTTCAAACCTTTTAGTTATACTTTGAAAATACCAACGCTCGGTATAGTTAATGCTGCTATTAAACTGAAAGTATTTCAACACGTTGAGGCCTAAGCTCACTGGTATCTGATGCTGAAAACCGTTTTGTAAGCGTTTTGACAGGGTTTCGCTTTTAAAGAGTTCAGCCTCCGGGATATTATTTACCTTATTGGTGGCCGTCATGTTATAGCTTACGGTAATTTTCTGATACCATTTTTGCTCGCCAACCCTATCTTTGGAATCAAAGGGGTTTATAGACGACATACCGAAGGCCACAGTAGGCAGCTCCAGCGTAATGGTTTTTGTGTCTATCTGCTGGCTATGGGACAAACCTACACTTAAATTGAATGGTGTGCCGGCCCAGGTTTTGCCGTAGGATATACTTGAACGTAAACTACTTGTAGCAATAGTATTTACATTGGTAGTTCCCCTTGTATTTCTGAAAAATCCAGAGGTACCCGCATTTACCGACGCGCTGAAAGTAGAACCAGGGTTAGCGTTGGGATCCTGAGAGTGTGTCCAGTCAATATGGACGTCTTTTGTGGATGGATCACCGGGTAAGCCATAGTTATGCGATCCAAAACTTAAGGCAAGATTACCGGTATATTTATATCGTTTTAAATAACGCATAACACTATTTAACTCATACGATCCTTTGGAATACACGGTAGCTGTTGTGGTTAGATCTATATAATCATTAAACCCTAAATAATATCCAAAGTTGGAGAGTTTAAATCCAAGCTGTTGATCCTCGCCAAAAGTAGGTAGTATAACGCCGGATGTTCGTTGGTTGGGTTTCGGAAAAAAGCCAAACGGAATAGCTAATGGTAAAGGTATTCCCTCGATCTCAAGATATGCCGGACCGGAAATTATCCTGTTTTTTTCGCCAATACCGCGGGTTATCACAATACCAAAGTGGGTTTCGGGGTATGGCAGATCGCAGGTACTGAATATAACGTTACGATAGGCTACTTCGGTTTCATTCAGTTTTTTTGCCTGTCCGCCTGATATAAAATTACCATCCTGCTCAGATGCCGGGTTATACAATTTCCCCTTCTTTGTTTCATAGTTAAACAACAGTGAGTCTGAGGATACCGGTTTTTCGCTTTTTTGTTTAGATATAGGTCGGCCTATATAGCGGTGCGTTCGCGGATCAATACTTCCACGGGCGAATATGACGTGATTTTTTTGGTCAACCCGGATAAAATCGGCATCGAGTTCAAAATCTTCATAAGTAACACGGGCACGGCCATATAAATATAAAATATCATGTTCGTTATCTACATGGGTAGAATCTTCAGCAACAGCCTTTACTTCAGACTGTATATCACCTTTCTTTTGAGTGGTATCAGTTTTGGCAGCGGTGTTTTTGGCTGATGAGCTACGTGTGTTTTTTTTACCTTTAAGCAGTTTCTTGTCCTTAATGGTATCCAGTTTTATAATAGTATCTCTAACAGGTTTGCTGCTATAGCCTTTATATGTATTTTTGCTTTCGGCAGAAAACACATTCACCGTTAAAATAATTGCAAACAGAAAAAAGAAGGTTGTGGATTTCAAAATTGATTATGAATAGTATTTTTGCAGATAAAGTTAACAGCGTTCAAAAATAATGAAAAATAGGGCATTGAAAAGATTGATTTATAGTTTCTCGGTATTGCTAGCATTCCTTTCATATTTTCCGGTCACATCTTATGGTTTTATAAAAAAAGATACGGTTATAAATAACACTGGTTTCAAGATCAAAACTATTATTATTGATGCCGGCCACGGAGGTAAACCTTCCAGTAGTGTAGGTCACTTTTCACATGGCGCATCAGGCGAATATTCTACTGAAAGGAATGTAACGCTTGCAATTGCGTTAAAATTGCAAAAAGCCGTAGAAAAAGATATGTCGGGTGTAAAAGCAGTACTTACACGTAGTAACGAAGATGATGTTTCCTTTGAAAGACGTGCTGAAATAGCCAACGAGAATAAAGGAGATGTTTTTATTTCGATACATTGTAATTCTTTATCGGATAGACGCGTAAGCAGAAGAGTAGGCACCAAACATCATAAACCGGTTTATAAAACAAGTTTAGTTCCCGATCGTTCAGGTAAGGGTGTGTTGTTATTGGTTTATGCATTAAAGCGTACAAGGGAGGCAGAAAATGAGATCAAAAGGAACCAGGTTGAAGGTGAGTCGGAACTTGATGGAGGAGCTTTAGACCCTAACGACCCAATAACTATTATTTTAACAAACGAGTATAAAAGAAAATTCAGGCAGCAAAGTATAAATCTGGCTACATTGCTTAACAAAGAGTTTGTTGAAACAGACGGCAGGCCAAGTGAAGGCATAAGAGACCAGAGTATTTATGTATTATGTCATAGTTCTATGCCATCTGTTTTGGTAGAAACCGGGTATATTAATAATCCCGATGATGAGGCTTATTTAAATTCAGAGGATGGACAAAATACAATTGTCAATTCTATTGTACGGGCTTTAACCAATTTTAAAAATGAGGTTGAGCAGGTTTCAAAGTAATATAAATAGCTTTACCTGTTCTATAAATCAAATAAAAGTAACATCAACAAATCAAAATAGAAAAACAATTTTAACCCGAAAACCACTACTTAATGAAAATCTCAAACGAAACAAAAATAGGGGCCCTTACAGCTATAGCTATTACTATATTGATATTAGGATATAGCTTTTTGCGCGGTAATGATGTTTTTTCGGGTTCAAACAAATATTACGCGGTTTACAGAAGTGTAGAAGGCCTTGCTTTAGCCAAGCCGGTATTGGTTAACGGGTTTCAGATAGGACGCGTATCCAGCATGAAATTGCAGCCCGATGGACATACTATTGTAGAGTTTAAGATCGACCCGGATTATGTTATACCAAATAACACTTTGGCTAAATTGTCAAGTACAGATCTTTTAGGTAGTAAAGCCATTGTTTTTGAACTGGGCAATAGCAAAGTAGCCGCCGAAGATAAAGACACCTTAAAAGCTGATATACAGGGAAGCCTGGCCGAAAGCCTGCAACCTATACAGAAAAAAGCCGAAATGCTGATATCCAAAATGGATTCGTCGCTGGCGGCTATCAATAAAATATTAAACCCTAACTTCCAGAAAAATGTAGATCGCAGCTTTATGAGCATTGCCAATTCATTGCAAACGTTGGAGGGAACTACTAAAAAGATAGATAACCTGGTAGCTTCACAATCTGGTCATATCAACGGCATTCTGACTAACGCCGAAGAGGTATCCGGAAGTTTGAAAACCAGTACTACCCATTTAAACGGCATGACCGCGAACTTTGAAAAGGTGAGTAATGATATCGCATCCGCGAATATTAAACAGACTTTAGACAATGCCAATAAGGCCATGGCCGATCTACAGGCGACCATTGCCAAGATCAACAACGGCCAGGGTTCATTAGGTTTATTGATGAATGACGACAAGATGTACAAAAACCTTACTGATGCATCTAATAACCTGAATAACCTGTTCATTGATCTGAAAGCACATCCAAAACGTTATGTAAGCTTCTCGGTTTTTGGCGGTAAAAAAGACTAATTTTTAGAATCAAGAGATTAGCGTCAGGAATCAAGACTGCGAATACTCATCTAAAAGTGGGTTTACATGGTTTACATTTTTTATGGTTTACATTTATTTATATAATTGATAATCAATGTTTTAAATAAAAAAATCACAAAAAAATGGGTTTACAGTGTAAACCATCCCAACAAAAAAAGCAAACGATGTTCGTTTGCTTTTTTTGTTATATCCGGTCTTGATTCCTGACGCTAATCTCTTGCCTCTATTCGATAGCGAATGTCTTCCCTTCAATAGCCAGTTCTGTTTCCGGGAAAACACTTCTGGCTTCATCAAGCAATTCATTTAGCGTTTTATACCTGGCCGAGAAATGGCCGATCAGTAATTTGTGCGCATTGGTCTTTAAGGCAATTTCGCCTGCCTGTAAAGCTGTGGTATGGTGTGTTTCCTTTGCCCTATCAAGCATATCATTTAAAAATGTGGCTTCATGATAAAGCAGCGTAGCGTTACTGATCTGTTCAAAATATTGCTCGTTATAAAGCGTATCTGAGCAATAGGCATATGATTTTGGAGCCTGAGAATCGGTAGTTAAGGTATCATTCTTATACACCTTGCCACTTGCCGAAGTATAATCATTTCCCCTTTTTAAAGCGGTGTAATACTCTACCGGAACATTCAAATCTTCCAGTTTTTCTTTTATCAGCTTGCGTAAACGCTTTTTCTCTTTAAAAAGGAAGCCGGTACAGGCAATACGGTGATCAAGTGGAATGGTTTCTATAATAACATCACTATTATTGACGATCACTTCAGATTTCTGCGCATCAATAGCCGTAAATTCCAACGGGAATTGCAACGTTGTTTCTGAATATTTAAACTGCAGGTCTATAATTTCTTTGAGATGGGCTGGGCCAAAAAGATAAAGGGCTTTTTTACGTCCGTTTAGGTGCATAGACGATAATAACCCTACCAATCCAAGATAATGATCGCCGTGAAGATGACTAATGAATATATGATCAATGCGACTGGCCTTAATATCAAAACGCAGCATCTGCTGCTGGGTGCCTTCGCCACAATCAATTAAATATAGGCGCTCATTGATATTAAGCGCCTGTGATGTGGGATTTCTATTAAAAATGGGTGTCGCGGAGCTGCTCCCCAATATTGTTACCTCAAATTTCATACAGGGTAAACAATCATAAGGCTTATCTTGCTTCTTTTTTCAGCTCTTTTTCAATCTCTTCCATAAAAATAAGATCGATACCTTCTTCGGCTGTTGGTACAATGTTTAGTACATTATCCAATTGCGATATGGTTACCAGGCGGGCTACCGCATCATTTAAACCTGCCAGGATAAATAAGCCTGTAGCATTTTTACATAAGCGGTGACCTACTAATAAGCTGCTTAAACCAGAAGAATCTGCAAATTTTACCTGTGAAAGATCAAGAATTATATTTCGCTGACCTTCAGTATTGATCAATATCAACTCGGACTTTAATTGAGGTGTAACCAATGAGTTCAATTTTGACTCATTAAGCTTCACTAAAATATATTTCTCGTGCTTATCGACAGTAAATTTCATTCCTATTAATAATTAGAAAGCTAAGATATGATAATTTTACGGGGAATTAAAAAACTACAAATTTGTTAGCGCTGTTTTGATGCCTGTTTCCACGCGATTAAGCACGCTTTCGTTATCAGGTTTTACAAATGGTTCACCAATAATTTGCTCGTATAACTCAATATAACGTTCGGAGATGGATTGCACAATTTCGGGGGTCATAACCGGTACAACCTGGCCATCTTTACCCTGGAAGCCGTTCTCAATTAACCATTTCCTCACAAACTCCTTGGATAGCTGTTTTTGAGCCTCCCCTCTTTGCTGACGCTCTTCATAACCCTCTTTATAAAAGTATCTTGATGAATCAGGTGTGTGTATCTCGTCGATCAGGTATATCTGGTCGTTAACCTTACCAAACTCGTACTTGGTATCAACCAGGATCAGGCCTTGTTTAGCGGCTATTTCGGTTCCGCGTTTAAATAAAGCCTTAGTATAAGCTTCCAGCTGAGCATAATCATCGGCCGAAACAATATTTTGTTTCAATATCTCTGCTCTTGATATGTCTTCATCGTGCCCAACAGATGCCTTTGTGGTTGGTGTTATAATGGGTTCGGGCAGTATATCATTTTCCTTTAAACCCTCGGGTAAGCTTTCACCACAAACTTGTCTTTTACCCGCGCTGTATTCACGCCAGGCATGACCTGCTAAGTAACCACGGATCACCATCTCTACCTTAAAGGGTTCACAAATGCGACCAATGGTAACACTTGGATCGGGTACTGATATCACCCAGTTAGGTACAATATCAGCAGTAGCCTCTAAAAAACGGGCCGCTATTTGGTTAAGCACTTGTCCTTTATAGGGAATTGGCTCTGGCAGCACCACATCAAAAGCAGAGATGCGGTCGGTAACAACCATGGCCAGGTATTTATTATCGATAGTATAAACATCACGTACCTTGCCCTTGTAGTAGTTAGTTTGGCCAGGTAAGTTAAAATGAGTTTCTTTTATTGCGTTCATTCTTTGAATTTAGATTTGAGATGTGAGATATGAGATTTGAGACCAAAAATCAATCAAAAGCTCATATTCCAATCCATCCATTTTAGATACAAATAAGAGATAGGAAACACAGCGAAGTGTCTCATATCTCACATCTAATATCTCATATCTACTATTGTATATCCCCGTAGGCTTCCAGTATTTTACGTACCAGTTTGTGCCTTACCACGTCTTCGCCGCTCAGGTAAACAATTTCAATTCCTTTAATATCAGTTAATATGCGCAGGGCGGTATGTAAGCCCGATTGTTGTTTTTTTGGTAAATCTATCTGGGTAACATCGCCGGTAACAATAAATTTGGCTGATGGCCCCATACGCGTCAAAAACATTTTGAGCTGCATATCAGTAGCATTTTGCGCCTCGTCCAATATTACAAAACAATTGTCCAGCGTACGGCCACGCATAAATGCCAGCGGAGCTATCTCAATGGTACGGTTCTCCAGATAAAACTTCAGTTTTTCTGCCGGGATCATATCATCAAGGGCATCATACAAAGGTCGCAGGTACGGATCTATCTTTTCTTTCAGGTCGCCGGGTAAAAAGCCGAGGTTCTCCCCTGCTTCAACCGCCGGTCTGGTTAAAATGATCCTTTTGATCTCCTTGTTTTTGAGCGCTCTTACCGCCAGGGCTACAGCTGTATAGGTTTTACCGGTACCCGCGGGCCCTATGGCAAAAAGTATATCGCTTTGATTAATGCAATCTACCATTTTGCGTTGGTTGGCTGTACGCGCCTTAACCATTACGCCGTTTGGCCCAAAAACAATCACCTCGCCACTGGCAAATTTATCAGTTGTTGTCTGATCTGTTGATGGTGCGTTTGTGTTTTTTGAACCCAGGATACGCTCCAGGTCGGTAATATTCAGGTTTTCGAACTTCTCTACGTGTTGTAGCAGGTGATCGAATTTTTCCTGAAAGATATTCAGTTCGTGATCATCACCCAGAATTTTAACTTCGCTGCCACGCGCAACTATTTTAAGCTTAGGATATTGTTTCTTAATGATCTCAAAATGATCATTATTTGGCCCCCACAATACTGCCGGATTTACATTTTCAATTGATAGCTTTAGCTCGTTCAATACTAATTTGATTTTTAGTTACGGATTTTTATGAATTAAAAATTGAATATTTGTAGCTTCAAATGCTACTACAAGATTAGCAATAAATATTATAAAATTAATGGCAATAATAACATTAACTACTGATTTGGGCGATAAAGATATTTACCAGGCTGCATTGAAAGGCAGCATCTACAAATTGTTGCCTACAGTGAATATTGTTGATATTACCAATAACGTTGCCGCCTTTGATGTACAGCAGGCGGCCTTTATACTAAAAAACAGTTTTTACTACTTCCCCGATGGCACCGTACACCTCATTGGTATTGATACAGTTTATAACGATCATACCAAATTTCTGGCTGTAAGATATAAAAACCATTATTTTGTTGGTGCCGATAATGGTATTTTTTCGCTGATGTTTAAAGAAACACCTGAGGAGATCGTGGAAATAAACATTATGCAGGATCTTAAATTTTTACATTTCCCATTGGCGGATATTTTTGTAAAAGCGGCATGCCACCTGGCTAAAGGCGGTAAGCTTAATGAGATAGGCATCCCGGTGCAGGACATTGAAAATAAGATGAACCTGCAGCCGGTTATCGAAAAAAACCTGATCAAAGGTGTGGTTATCTATATCGATTCGTTTCAAAATGTGATCACCAACATTACCAAAGAATTTTTCAATAGTGTACAGCAGGGACGTAAATTCGTATTAAACTTTAAACGTAATGAAACCATCAACCACCTGAGCTGGCATTATAACGAGGTGCCTGTTGGTGAAAAATTATGCCTTTTTGGTATAAGCGACCACCTGGAGATTGCCATTAATAAAGGTAACGCCAGTGGCTTATTGGGTTTAAATTTGAATGATAAAGTAATCATTGAGTTTCAGTAGTATTATCATTATGAAAAAATTCTTATTGATCGGCATCATCCTTTTTTTGTTTACGGATCTACGCGCGCAAACAAACGAGCAGGTAAGTGCTGATTCCATAGCCTATCAGCTACAGCGAAAAAAAATAAACAGTATGCTGGATATGCGCAAAGTACGTTTTGGTCAGTACAGCCAAAGTCTGAATGAACATACCGGAATATTCGGCCTGCAAACAAAAAGCGATATCCGCCGGTCGAACGATATTTTGATGGATATTGTTAAAACTGACGATAACATTTATAAAGAGCTTAAGATCCTGCTGGAATATCGTGCTTTTCAGCAAAGGCAGATCCAAAGTCACTCCAAAGAGGCTGAAACTATAAACCAGAATTATGTCAATCTGATCAGCAAGTTAAGACAGCAAAACGCCGTTTTAAAAGCCAGCGCACAAAAGGCCGATACCATGCAGTACATCTATATTTTGATCATTGTTCTCATGATTGCGTCAATTTTATTTCTGATAAGCAGAAAAAGTAAAGTTAAGGTGTAATTTTGCGATCTTGGATCCAGGTGCTTTACTTCGGATTTAGAACTTAGAGTTTAGAATTTAAATATATACATGGCAAGAGGACGACTGAATAGTGGCGCTAAAGCAGAAGCAGAATTACCAAAAGCAAAAATAAACCGGCAGAGCATACAGAACATCCGTAAGCTGCTCAACTACATTAAACCTTACCGGGGCAAATTTATAGCTGGATTGATATTTTTGTTTGTATCCAGTCTTGTAGGACTTGCTTTTCCTAAAATTTTAGGTGCTTTGATAGATGCCGCGCAAGGCAAATATCCTAACAGCTATTTACCGCACAGCCTTAATGCAATAGCTCTTGCCGGCTTTCTGTTATTGTTTGGACAGGCCTTCGTTTCATTTTTCAGGGTGGTTTGGTTTGTTCAGGTGGCTGAAAAGTCATTGGCTGATATCCGTCGCGATACTTATTTTAAGCTGATCACCCTGCCCATGAACTTTTTCGCCAACCGCCGTGTTGGTGAACTGAACAGCCGCATATCAGCCGATCTTTCACAGATACAGGATACGTTGACCACTACTTTTGCTGAAATCATCAGGCAATTAGTGATCATGGTGGGCAGCGTTATTTTGCTGGCCGTGGTATCTATAAAATTAACCCTGGCTTTACTGGCCATCCTTCCCTTTCTTGTCGGCTTCGCTGTATTTTTTGGAAGATATATCCGCAAACTATCACGTCAGGCACAGGACAGGCTGGCCGAATCAAATACCATTGTTGAGGAAACCCTGCAAGGTATTGCCAACGTTAAAGCTTTTGTGAACGAAGCCTACGAAGCTACCCGCTATGATAAAATTTTGCGCATGGTAGTGAACATAGCTGTAAAAGGCGCCAAATTCCGTGGCATATTCGCGTCGTTCATTGTATTTTGCTTGTTTGGCACTTTTGTAGGTGTCATATGGTACGGATCGGTTCTGGTGAGCCATCATGAGATCCTGGTAGGCGACTTGACCACCTTTATTATGTACTCCATATTTGTTGGAGCAGCTATGGGTACCTTCCCTGATCTGTATGCCAACCTGCAAAAAGCTGTCGGCGCGAGTGAACGTGTACTGGAAATACTGGCCGAAAAAGGCGAAGACATCCACATGGTTGAAAACAATAACCAGGTAGATCAAAAAATTAAAGGCAACCTGGCATTTGAAAATGTGGTATTCGCCTATCCTTCCCGTTCAGAATTGACTGTTTTAAAGGGTATCTCCTTTGATGCAGCTGCTGGTCAAAAAGTGGCTATTGTTGGGCCAAGCGGCTCCGGTAAATCAACTATGGCATCGCTTATCCTGCAATTTTATCATCCTCAAAGTGGTACTATATTGTTCGATGGTCGTGCCGCTTCAGATTTTTCCATTACCGATATCCGTAACCAGGTAGCCATTGTACCGCAGGACGTTATGCTTTTTGGCGGAACCATATCCGAGAACATTGCTTATGGCAGACTCAGCGCATCAAAAGAGGACATTATACAGGCTGCTAAACGTGCCAACGCTCACCAGTTCATTACTTCTTTCCCCGAAGGTTATGAGACCGTTGTGGGTGAACGTGGTGTTAAACTATCCGGTGGTCAGCGTCAGCGTATCGCTATAGCCAGGGCATTGCTTAAAAACCCTTCTATCCTGATACTGGACGAAGCTACTTCGTCATTGGATTCCGAATCGGAACGCCTGGTACAGGAGGCTTTGGAAGAATTGATGAAGGATCGTACATCGATCATCATAGCACACCGCCTGTCAACTATTCGCGAAGCTGATAAGATCATCGTACTGGAAAAAGGCGAGATCATTGAATGCGGTAATCACCTGGAATTGATCAGCAATGAACAAGGACTTTACCGCTATTTGAACCAGTTGCAGTTTGATGCGCAGAACGGTTAAAAATTTATACGTGGTACGTTTTGCGTAACACGTAAAAAGCTAAAAAAACAGATTTACAAATTATTATATTACACCACAAACGTAATAGCTATAACATATAAACTAACGTACCACGTATAACGTTATACAACAACCTCAAAAACGTAATACGTATAACGTAACACGTACAACCTAAAAAGTGTACCACGTATAAAAATGAAATTAACCATACACGGGGCAGCCCGTCAGGTAACCGGCAGCATGCATTTGCTGGAGGTTGACCGATATAAGATTTTAGTGGATTGCGGGTTAGATTACGAGAAAGACCGCAGCATACAGGATAACGAGAACTTCCCTTTTCGCCCCGAAGAGATCGACGTAGTGATATTAACACACGCGCATATTGATCACTCAGGCAATTTGCCAACGCTCATCAGGCTTGGTTTTAATGGCCAGATCTTGTGTACCCCGCCTACTGCCGACCTGACCGAGCTATTACTGCTTGACTCAGTTAGCATTTTTATGAATAAGGCTAACAAGGGCCATAGGAAGCGCGGTAAAGGCAAATTCAATACCGGCGGAGGTCCTCAACCCCTCTACCTGCAAAAGCATGTGATGGATGCGGTTGATCGCTTTGTGACCATCGGCTTTAACCGGCCTTTCCGCATCAACGGCAATATTGAATTGACTTTTATACCGGTTGGGCATTTATTGGGTGCCGCATCAGCAGTACTGCGTATCACCGAGAATGGGGAAGAAAAATCCATCGCCTTTACCGGTGATATCGGCCGCAAAAACTACCCGGTACTAAATGATCCGCAGGAATTACCTCCTGTTGACTACCTGGTTTCTGAATCAACCTATGGCGGGCGCTATCATACCAAAGATAAATCTGTTGAACAAACCCTGATAGAGGTTATTGATAAAGCATGTGTCAAAGAACAAGGGCGGTTAATTATACCCGCGTTTAGTATCGGTCGTACCCAATCATTGGTTTACTCGCTCAATAAGATATTCACCGAAGGACTGTTACCACCGGTTAAGGTGTTTGTAGATAGCCCTATGGCGACTATGGCGACGGGCATTTTCCGAAAATACCATAGCCTGGTAAACCAGGACGCCCAGGATTTTTACAAGGACAAAGGTGACGAGTTTGAATTCGAAAACCTCACCTATATAGAGAATTTGAAGGATAGCCGACAGATATCCAATTATTACGAGCCTTGTATCATCATCTCATCTGCAGGGATGCTGGAGGGTGGCCGTATCCAGGATCACTTGTTTTATAACATCCAGAACTATTATTGCACCATCCTATTTATAGGCTATTGCGCCAAAGGTACTTTAGGTCACCGTTTGCTGCGGGGCGACTCGATAGTGCACATCAAAGACCGCGAACTGGCCGTGTATGCAACCATCAAACAAACCGACGTGCTGAGCGCCCATGGCGATCATAATGACCTGCTGGAGAACGTAAAACAGCAGGACAAATCAAAGCTCAAAAACGTATTCCTGGTACATGGCGAAACCGAAAGTATGCAACTACTCGCTAACGACCTGGAACAGAATGGCTATACGGTTACTATACCGGAGAAAGATGTAGTTTATATGCTTTAATTTAATATTTAATTATCTTTATAGCTAAACGCTGATCATTAATACTATGGCTATATTGATGGATCCTATAACTCGCAAGCATGTCAGTCGGGCACTTTTTTGTTTTGGTTTTATTGCCGTTTCCTATGGTTTACTACGAAGAGAAAAAGCAATGAAACATACAGTAGTTGTTATTGCCAAAGTTACAGGGTTTCAACACCCTAAAATTGATAGAACTGAAGTAGATATACAATACAATTATGATGGGAAGATGGTAAACAGCGATTTTTCTCTACGTCATCCAGATAGTTTAAAAGTAAATACTAAAATAAGGCTGCTCATTTCAAGTGTATATCCAACTGAATCTCAGTATATAAAATATATTGGAGTTGAAAATCAGTAATTTTTTGCCTTTTCTACTTACCCCAATATTATATCAATTATTTTCAAGTACATAATGGTAAAATGACCGGTTACCACTATGCTCTGTTTGGGTAAGCGTAAAACCCAGTTTTTCAATTACATGAACAGAAGCATCATTTCCAACCTGTATCATGGTAACAATGCGTTTGAGGTGGTGCTTATTAAACCCAAAGCTGATCAGGGCGTGGCCTGCCTCAGTAGCAAAGCCATTTCTCCAGTATGGATAGGCAATATAAAGCCCCATGGAGGCATCCCCTGCTATGATCTCACCATTCTGGCCATAGTGAGGATATAAGCCGCATCTGCCAATATATTGATCATCTGCCTTTAATACGGTAGCCCACATGGCCCAGAAACCTTCGTGGGGCTGCATGGGGCCATTAATAAACCTGTCTTCGGCCTCTGCCCGGGTGCGGGGCTTACCGCCTACATACCGCCGTACTTCGGGATCCTGCTCCATGGCACAAAAATCGTCCATGTCATCAAGGGTATGCAGCCGGAAGAGCAGCCTTTCCGATTCCAGAATTATTTTTTGTTGGTTTGGTTCCATGTCGTGATCATGGTGAAAACCCTAAGATACAAATCCCTTCTGAAAACTTTTTAAACCTTTAATTTTAACACTTTTCTGCCCGAAATTGGATGAAAATCGCTCGAAAACCGCTTCAAAAACCCTCATTTTAACACTTTTTAACAAATTTTAACGCAGTTTTAAGCAGTTTTTAAAACTTTAAAAAGTATTAAATAATTGATTATCAATCAAATAAATACTAAATGATTGATTTTTGGCTTGGTTTCACCCTTAACTAAACAGCCCGGATCTCTTCAAAAAGAGACCCGGGCTGCTATTATTATAAATATACGAAAAATTAAGGAGATTGTCAAAACGACCGGGAGGCGAGCGGCTCCAAGAATCCCGCTCCCGTCATGCCGAACTTGTTTCGGTATCCCATCAACAAGGAATGCTACATGGCGGTTAACCTCTCCTGTGAGGTCCTGAAACAAGTTCAGGATGACTATATAGAGAGTTTAAATCGCCCTCAAAACAAAATAGCCAGGATCATTTACTGATCCCGGCTATTTGCGTTAATTGTAAACCTCGTATTTACTTTTACTTTTTGAAATGGTCAATGATCAGATTGGCCAGTTCAACACCTATGCGTTCCTGGGCCTCGTTGGTGGCAGCGCCAATGTGCGGGGTCAGGGAAATTTTAGGGTGTTTTAATATTTCTTCGCGCGGGGTTGGTTCGTTATCAAATACGTCAAGAGCTGCAAATGAAACCTGTCCGCTGTTTAAGGCATCGATCAGCGCCAATTCATCAATTAAGCCACCGCGTGAAATATTCACCAGGCCAACGCCTTTTTTAGTTTGAGCCAGTTCTTCGGCGCCTAAAAGGGCTTTGTCGATGAATGGTGTATGCAGCGTAATAAAGTCGGCTGTTTTGATAATTTCGTCAAGCGTAGCTTTTTTAACAGCTACTTTTACCGTAGTGCCACCGCCCAAAACGATATCCAGCTCGGGGTTAAAATCAAAAAGGTCATAAGCTAAAACATCCATACCAACACCGATAGCGATTTTCGCTACCTCACGGCCTATACGGCCAAAACCTACAATACCTAATGTTTTACCGCGCAGCTCGATACCTTTAGCATAAGCTTTTTTCAGATCGTTGAATTTGGCACCGCCTTCAACCGGCATTTTGCGATTACTGTCATGTAAAAAGCGTACAGCACCAAATAAGCTGGCAAATACCAGTTCGGCTACTGATAAAGAAGATGAAGCCGGCGTATTATAAACGCTTAAACCTTTCTCCCTGGCGTATTCTACGTCGATATTATCCATACCAACACCACCACGACCAATTACTTTCAGGTTTGGTGTAGCGTCAATTAAAGCCTTGCGAACTTTGGTTGCGCTGCGCACGGTGATGGCATCGTACTCTTTTAATTTTTCAGGCAATTCATCCTGAGGTATATTGTTGGTATCAACAAAAAATCCGGCATCTTCCAACAGTTTTTTACCAATTGGATCTATACCATCGTTAGCTAATATTTTGATCATGTCTTTTGTGTGAGTGGTGAGTAGTGAGCGGTGAATGGTTAAATAGCAGTAAACTACTCACCATTATCCACTCACCATTCACTAAATTATTTATTACTTTCTGCAAACTCGTTCATTACATCAATCAGCACTAAAATGCTGCTTAAAGGCAATGCGTTATAAATTGAGGCACGGAAACCACCTACGCTGCGGTGACCTTTTATACCTATTATGCCTCTTTCGTCGCATAGTTTAAGGAAAGGTTTTTCCAGCTCAGGGTTTTCCATTACAAAGCATACGTTCATGTTTGAACGATCCTCAGGAGCAGCTACCGCCTTGAATAACGGATTAGCGTCGATAGCATCATATAATACGCGTGCTTTGGTAATGTTTTCCTGCTCAATAGCAGCCACACCACCTTTTGCTTTTAACCATCTAAGCGTTAACATAGATACGTAAATAGCGAAACATGGAGGGGTATTGTACATAGAACCACCCTCAATTTGAGTCTGGTAGTTAAACATTGACGGGATCTTACGGTCAACTTTGCCTAAAATATCATCCTTAACAATAACCAGGGTTACACCGGCAGGACCCATATTTTTCTGGGCACCAGCGTAGATCAGGCCAAAATCGGCCACGTTAACTTTACGGCTGAAAATATCTGAGGACATATCACAAACCACCGGTATTGGCGATTTAGGGAACTCCTGTAACTGCGTACCGTAAATAGTATTGTTGGAGGTGATGTGAAAATAAGCGGCATCAGCAGGAATAGTATAATCCTTAGGGATGTAAGTAAAGTTGCTCTCTTTTGAAGTAGCCACAATTTCAACCTCGCCAAAATATTTAGCCTCTTTTAAAGCCTTGTTGGCCCACACGCCTGTTTCCAGGTACGCGGCTTTACCGGTTGATGGCAACAGGTTATAAGGAGCTAAAGCAAACTGCGTGCTGGCACCGCCTTGTAAAAACAGTACCGAATAACCCTCAGGAACGCTGAATAACTCCTTCACCAAACTAACAGCTTCATCTAAAACTGCCTCAAATTCTTTTGAACGGTGTGAGATCTCCAATAATGACAATCCTATACCATTCAAATCAATTACCGCCTCAGCAGCTTGTTTTAAAACTTCCTGAGGTAAAATGCCTGGTCCGGCACCAAAATTATGTTTCATATAGTTAACAAATTGTAGGTTCTGAATACACGATTAGGAACTTCGTATTTAGTTGGGCCGAAGTTAATTAATTTGACAAAATATATAGAGATTATTTGCATTTTTTGAAAAAATATACAATTAATCAACAAAAGGCCCTTTGATTGCAAATTTGTAATTTATCCTACTGACTTCGTAGAATTTATTACAATTGTAATAACTTTTCGGGGTATTTAAGGTGAGATATAGCGGCCGAGGGACTGGCCGACGAAAACACAGAACTGCCAGCAACCAACACATTGGCGCCGGCATCAACCAGTTTTTGGATGTTATGCTGATCAACACCGCCATCAACCTCAATAAAAAGGTTTGGATTTTTATCGCGGCTCAGTTCTTTCAGGTCCAGCAGTTTTTTGTAGGTATTTTCAATAAACTTTTGCCCGCCAAAACCGGGGTTTACAGACATGATCAAAACCAGGTCCAGATCGGCAATGATATCCTGTAGCAAAGTAACCGGCGTATGCGGGTTCAAGGCCACTCCTGCCCTGCAGCCCAGCTCTTTAATGGCTTGTATGGTACGGTGCAAATGTGGGCAAGCCTCATAATGAACTGTAATACCATCAGCACCGGCATCTTTAAAAGCTTTCAGATAGCGGTCGGGCTCCACAATCATCAAATGAACATCAAGCGGTTTGGTGGCGTGTTTTTTGGTCGCGCTAACCACCGGAAAACCAAACGATATATTAGGCACAAACATGCCATCCATAATATCAACATGCACCCAATCGGCATCGCTGCTGTTGATCATTTCCAGATCGCGTTGCAGGTTTGCAAAATCGGCAGCTAAAATTGATGGTGCTATTAGATGGTTCATATGCAAATATATAAAACCCTCCGGGCCATAAAAGGGAGAGTTATAAAATTTGTGTAAAGTTTTTTTGGGGTTATGACTAAATTAAATCCCATATGTCATTGCGAGGAGATTGCCACGCTATCGCTCGCAATGACATAGTTGGGTTTAATATATAAGAGACAAGAAAATTTAAAGGTAATTCAAAAACTCCCCCTTCAGGGTGCCGGGGGGCTTAATCGCAGTTAAGCAACAGGTCGTAGTACTTTTTCATGAGCACGGTATCGTAGTTTACCAGGGAGCTGTAAGCTTCGGATACCAGTTCGTTCAGGATAGAAGAGCCTAATTGGCCGCCTCCATTGGGGATAGAGTCGTAATACACAATGAGATCTTTGACCCTAATGATCTCATATAACAACAGCTGGACAAGGTCGGTTTGCGCGCCCGACTGTATTCCATGCGGATTGTTATTTAGAAAATCTAAAGGATCATTAGTAGAAGAAGTCATGTTTTCTCTCAAGCAGGATCAGACTAAGTGGTTTTATCAACTATCTCTCAATTTTACTAAAGTTCAAATAAGCCTGTTTTGTTTTAATTTTTTTTCAAAAAAAACGTTAACAAAACAGGCTAAACAACAAAACCCTCGTTACGAGGGTTTTATATGTTCAATTCAATAATTAATTCGCTTTTGGCGCTTCTGGCTTCGGTAATAATACTTTTCTTGAAAGTTTTAGTTTTCCTTGCTTATCAACATCAAGCAATTTAACCCTTACCTCGTCGCCAATCTGGAATATACCATCCATCGTTTCGATACGACGGTGATCAATTTCAGAAATGTGCAGTAAGCCATCTTTACCAGGCATAATTTCAACAAATGCACCAAATGGCATAATTGATTTTACTTTACCTTCATATATCTCGCCAACTTCTGGTTTAGAAGCGATATTGCGGATACGAGTTAAAGCTGCATCGATAGAAGCCTTGTTATCGGCAAATACCTGAACAATACCCTGGTTGTCTTTTTCTTCGATAGAAATGGTTGCACCTGTTTCGCGCTGCATTTCCTGGATGATTTTACCACCGGGCCCGATAACTGCACCAATAAATTCTTTGTCGATTTTAATGGTAACAATACGCGGAGCGTGTGGTTTGTAATCTTCACGTGGCTGTGTAATGGTTTTAGCCATTTCGCCAAGAATATGTAAACGACCATCTTTAGCCTGGTTCAAAGCGTTGGTTAACACTTCGTATGAAAGGCCGTTGATCTTTAAGTCCATTTGAACAGCAACAATACCTTTTTCGGTACCGGTTACTTTAAAGTCCATATCACCTAAGTGATCTTCATCACCCAGGATGTCAGAAAGGATAGCATATTTGGTACCCATTTCGTTGGTGATCAATCCCATCGCGATACCTGATACCGGCGATTTGATCTTGATACCAGCATCCATCAGCGCTAATGTACCGGCACAAACTGTTGCCATTGATGACGAACCGTTTGACTCCAATATATCAGAAACGATACGGATAGTGTATGGGTTTTCATCCTCAGATGGCAATACTTGTTTCAATGAACGCATAGCCAGGTTACCGTGACCAATTTCACGACGACCAGCGCCACGGTTAGGACGAACCTCGCCGGTTGAGAAACCTGGGAAATTATAGTGTAACAGGAATTTCTGGTAACCGTTGATGAACGCGCCATCAATCATTTGCTCATCATCCTTAGCACCTAAGGTAACGGTGGTTAATGATTGAGTTTCGCCACGGGTAAATACCGCAGAACCGTGAGCAGATGGTAAATAACCAACTTCGCTCCATATCGGGCGGATCTGTGTAGTTGTACGACCGTCTAAACGTTTACCTTCGTCTAATACCAGGTTACGGATAGCATCATACTCCACATCGTGGTAATATTTTTTAGCTAAGAATTTAGTAACATCATCAATCTCACCTAAAGTAGCGATATAAGTGTCACGTACTTCTTTAAATTTAGCAGAACGTTCGTCTTTTCCAGATGCAGAAGAAGCGATAGCGTATACCTGGTCATAAGTAGCAGCGTAGATGGCTTTTTTCAAGTCTTCGTTGCTGTTTTCATGGCTGTAAACACGTTTTTGAGTTTTACCAACTTCAACAGTTAACTCTTTTTGAGCTAAACACTGTAATTTAATAGCAGTGTGTGCGAATTTAATGGCTTCAACCAATTCAGCTTCCTGAATTTCTTTTGATTCACCTTCAACCATGTTGATGTCATGCTCAGAACCGGCAACAATAAACTCCAAAGTTGCATGTTCAAGCTGGCTCAGGGTTGGGTTGATTACTAACTGACCATCAACTTTAGCTACACGAACTTCAGAGATAGGGCCGTTAAAAGGGATATCAGAAACCGACAGGGCTGCTGATGCTGCCAAACCGGCAAGGCAATCAGGCATAATATCTTTATCGGCAGATATTAAAGAGATCATCACTTGTGTATCAGCGTGATAATCTTCCGGGAACATTGGGCGTAAAGCACGGTCAACCAAACGAGAGATCAATACCTCATAGTCTGATAAACGAGCCTCGCGGCGTAAAAAACCACCTGGTATACGACCAGTGGCTGCGTATTTTTCCTGGTAGTCGACAGAAAGGGGTAAAAAATCAACTCCCTCTTTCGCGTCCGGTGATGATACTACAGTAGCTAATAACATGGTATCACCCATTTTAATTACTACAGAGCCATCGGCTTGTTTGGCCAGTTTACCAGTTTCGATCTCAATGGTGCGGCCGTCACCTAAATCAATAACCTTTTTAATTACGTTTAAACTCATCTTGTTTTTGTTGTGATGCGCTTTTCATCTTTCGGAGCGCACCGGTTTTTTATGTGTGTATATATATTTGTTCAAAAGTAAAAAAGCCATCCTCTAAATCAGGATGGCTTTTAAATAAAAACGGAGATAATTACTTAATGATATCCCTTAGCTGTAAAGCTTTGATGATAGCACGGTATCTTTCAATGTCTTTTTTGAATAAGTATGCCAGTAATGCACGGCGTTTACCTACTAATTTTTGAAGTGATAACTGGGTCGAAAAATCGTGTTTGTTTTTTTTCAGGTGACCAGTTAAGTGTGCAATACGGGTGGTGAATAATGCTACTTGTCCTTCTGCAGAACCTGTGTCTGTAGCACCTTTACCGTGTTTTGCAAAGATCTCTGCCTTTGCTTCTTTACCTAAATACATTACTTGAATAATATTAAAGCGTGAATGATTAATTAATTGTGGGTGCAAAGATAGGTATAAGCTTACATATTTGCAAGGGGTTTAATAAGTAGACTTGGGGAGAAAACCAGGTTATTTTTATAGAAGCGTAGCTATAGATATCAATGGGGCGTTGCCTGCGGCCCGGGCTTTCCGCTCATACGCCTGCAGGCCTTAGGCTCAAGGCCGGTATCCGCTGCAATCCCTAACGCTGGTTATGCGATTCATACAACCAACCTAATGAACTATATTTGCCTAATGAATACTCCTGCCCAATACAGCACCTTTGAAACCGAACTCCGCGTACGCCCTGATGATATCGACATGTTTCAGCATGTGCATAACAGCAAATATTTTGATTATGTGCTGGCTGCACGGTATGATCAGATGGAACGCTGCTACGGCATGGCCATGGAAAAATTCATGGAGCGCGGCTTTGGCTGGGTGATACGTATTGCCCATGTAGATTATAAGCGCCCCCTGGCCATGGGCGATTACTTTATTGTAAAAACAGGTATCGAATCAATTAATGAAAAAGGCTGCCGGGTACAATTCACTATCACCAATAAAGGTACCGGCAAAATAAGCTGCGACGGCTATTTTGATTACGTGATGATTGATATGGCTACTGGTCGCGGTGCTAAGGTCCCGCAAGATGTGATTGAGCATTACCTGATATAGGTTATACGTATGACGTGATACGTTGTACGTTTGTGCTCCTCTTTTTTACTTACAACGTATCACGTCAAACGTATAACTTACTTCTCGTTCACCACCCCCTCATACCTATAATAGTTATTGTAGAAAAACAAGTAGGCAATAACCAGGTTCAGCGGGATCAATACCCAAAGCAGGCGAAACATGATCACCCAGAACAACACGATGAACAGCCCGAGGATCCATTGCAGGTATTGATCCATATTGAGGCCAAACCAGTATAGCAGACTGTGGAACAGCAGGGCTATGCTTAAGCCGGTCAATAATAACTCCACCGCCATCAGCGGGTGAAACCTGCTGAAAAGCCAAACACTTTCGGGCAACAATAAAAAGAAATAACCCCCGGCAAAATTTAAGAATAATCTGAACCGGCTGATAGGTAAATTACGGGCAAAGCTTAATTTGGTTTCTTCAAAACGGCGTTCTTCAAATATCAATATTACGTGAGCGGTGATCACCGCCAGTATGGCTATGCCTGCCAAACGGGTATCCGTACTTACATCGGCAAACAAATAAAACACTCCGCTAATGATCAGCCAGGATAACCCCTTAGTGATAAAGTAAGATACTTTTTTATCATCAAAAATATGATAGATATACAGGCTGAAGTAAGGTTTGCGCCATTTGCTGCTCCACCTGAGCAATAGCGATTGTTTACTACCGTCAATCAGACCATTCATTACGCGTACATAGAGCACCGCACTGCACCAGATCATACCACTTAAAAACAGAATGATCACCGCCGGTAATATATATAAATGATTTGCAAGCCCTACCCCAATCGTCAGTAATGCGTAAATAATGACAGGAGCTAAAATAGCAGCTTGCATATAACACCAGCTTTTACGTTGTTCTGATCTGCTCAAGACTGTACTGCTGTAAAACAGGAATTGTTTATCAGGGGCAAAAATCTGGGTGCTTACATAATGCCAGCTTTTGAAAATATAGACAAGCCAAACCGCCAATACCAAAGCCAACATGATGGGACTACTGGTCATAGCCAGCATTAACGATTTATGGTAGGTGATGAGCATATTGCCTGGCACGGTACCCACCATTATAAAAAACACAACAAACAATATCCCGGCATGCACCTGGTAAAAGCCACCGGCAAATACTTTAAGCAATACTTTGGTGAGTGGTTGCTGCATCAGGCAATAAATTTGAGGGTTTGGTCTTCTACCAATAATTCGCGGGCTATGGGCAGCTCTGCGTGCTCCAATGCCTGGTGCGATGAGAGCAGAAAACTGGTGCCTTCCTGGTTATAACGTTCGGCTATCCAAGTATTGAGTATTTTTAAAGATGCCGTATCTATGGTGATGAGAGGTTCATCCAGCAGTATCCATTTCGGTTTCCCCATAAATGCCAATACCAGCGACAGCTTTTTCAGCATCCCGCTGGAGTACGTACCAACCGGTCGGTTTACATAAGCCTGCATCTGCATGGTATCAATATAATGCTGCTCCTGCCCTGCCGGCGCGTCTTTGGCCTGAGCAAACAGGGCTATCAATTCCTTACCCGTTAAAAATTCAGGGAATATGGGTTCTGCCTCCGCAAAGTTTACCAGTTTTCTGTATTCAACCGGTTGCTTTTTGATGCTGATGTTATTATCCAGCAAGATATCGCCCTCAAAAGACAATATGCCTGCGATGGATTTGAGCAGGGTGCTTTTCCCGGAACCATTTACACCTTTTATCCAGTAGATACCCGGATCGATGGAGAGTTCATCAACCTTCAGTGCCGGGAAACCACCATATAGCTTTTTGAATTCTTTGAATTGTAGCATTGATGATTTGATGATGAAAGAGATGCCATTGTTACATATAAAATATTAAAAAGAAAGAGACGCATGTGATGCGTCTCTACGGGCCGTTTTTTGTAGAGACACATTATATGTGTCTCCTTTAAATAATCAAAATTTCTTAAATCGCTCCTTCTATCAGTGCGCTGTAAAACTCACCAAGATCCATACCTGCTGCTCTTACCTGTTGTGGTATTAGGCTGGCGGCCGATTGCCCTGGGGTAGTATTTACTTCAATAAAATAAAAATCGTTTGACCCTTCCAACAGGATAAAATCTATCCGCACCATGCCTTTGCAATTCAGGCGACTATATACTTCGGTCACAATACCGGCTATCCGTTCGTTTTGTTCTGTGCTGAGGTCAGCAGGTGTTATTTCTTCCGTTACGCCAGAGGTATATTTGGCTTCATAGTCAAAAAAGTCTTTAGAGGTAATGATCTCGGTAGCGGGCAAAACCGTGATTTTGCCATGCAGGCGGGCTATGCCGATGCTAAACTCCCGGCCTTTTATAAATTCTTCAACCAATATCTGCTGATCTTCGTGAAAGGCTTTTTTTAAGGCATCGGGCAAACCAGCTACATTATAAACCTTGCTCATGCCCACGCTGCTGCCACCGTTGTTTGGCTTGATGAACAGCGGAAATTTCAAAGTAGCGGCAATAATGGCCACATCATGCATATCCTTTTCAAACAGGCGCATGGAATGAGCGGTGTGCAGGCCATGTATGCCATTTACCAGGGTTTTGGTGTAGGCCTTATTCATGGTGATAGCCGATGTGGTGGCATCGCAGGTATTATATGGGATGCGCAGCATATCCAAATAGCCTTGTACCTTACCATCTTCGCCTGGGGTACCGTGTATAGTAATAAAAGCGAAATCAAATTTTATCTTCTCGCCGTTCAATGTGATGGTAAAATCATTCTTATCCACATCAACCGGACCATTCTCCGATTCATAAAACCATCTGTCGCGATTAATCAATAAGGTATAAATTTGATATTTTTCGGTTGGCAAAGTATTCGCTATGTTCCTGGCACTATTGATAGATACTTCATATTCACCGGTAAAACCACCGGCCAAAAGGGCTATGTTTTTTTTCATTTCGGATATCGGATGTTCGATTTGGAATTTAGTATTTCTGTTTTTATCGCAATTAAATGCTTTCTGTTTTTCGATTTCGAAATTAAGGATAAAAGTGATTAATATACCAGTCACATCAGCAAAAATCCTAAATTGAAATTCCCAAATCCGAAATTATCACTATGTTTGATACTTAATTTGAAGCAAATACCAATGAGCAAATTTGGGGCTTACTTAAAAACAAAGTCATTTCGCAATAACATTATTATGGCTATTATTTCGGTAATAGTCATCGTTTTAATAGCTTTTTACAGCCTCGGATATTATACCCACCATGGAGCCGGCATACCTGTACCTAAACTCAAAGGACAGCTGATAGACAGGGCTACCGCGATGCTGAAAGAACAAGGCTTTGATTATAAGATCGACTCGGTTTATGTGCAGGATGTAGCCCCGGGAACTATTGTAGAGCAAGACCCCGACGCGGGCACCAATGTAAAGGAAGGCCGTGTTATTTACCTCACCATGGTTACCCTGCAGGCTCCCAATATTTCGCTGCCCGATCTGGAGCAAAGTAGTTATCGCGAAGCGGTGGCAACGCTGTCAAACTATGGCCTGAAAATCGGCGATACTACTTATCGCTCAGATATTGCGCGTGATCGTATCCTGGAAGTTCGTTTTGGCGGCCAGGTGATCAAAGCAGGCACCAAAATACCTAAAGGTTCACGTATTGACCTGGTTTTGGGCGATGGCGAAGGTGCCAGTGAAGTGGAGATCCCGGAACTGGTTAAACTTGACTTGGACGCCGCTCGTTTTGCCATTAAGGGAGCGGGTCTTACTATCGGTACCATTACTTACCAGGGAACTATTACCGACTCTACCAATGTGGTTGTAGTATCGCAGTACCCAATGAAAACCGATTCGGCCAGTAAAGCCAGTATTGGTACACGCATCAACTTAACCGTAACTCAAGGCACCAAAACACCCGATGCCCCAACAAATTAATGCTACTGATCTGCTGGCCCGCCTAAACAAGGGTGAGCACCTGAACCTGGTAGATGTACGCGGGACAATGGAATACCATACCTATAATATAGGTGGGCTCAATATTCCTTTACCAAAACTGGAAGAAGTGATTAGTGACTGGGCCTACAACAAAACAGATGAGATCATCGTTATCTGCAAAGTTGGTTTGCGCAGCAAAACAGCACAAACTATATTGCAGCAAAATGGTTATCTTGATGTTAAAAATTTAAGCGGCGGATTGATAACCCTTCAAAAATTAAAATAATTAAAAATAAGAATCAAGATATAAGAGTCAGGAATTAAGAAAAACAATAATAGTCTGTTAATTTTGCCTGGTCTTAATATTGATTCAAATCATGCGGGTTTTAATTAACAAAGTTTTGTCCCGTCTTGATTCCTGACTCTTATATCTTGATTCTATAAAATAAATATCTATTTATCATGACTGAACAGAAAGCGCCGTCAAAGGGTATACTCAAAAAATTCCTCATAGCCCTGGTGCTCATTATCATTGTACTACTGGGCTTTACCGGTTTCAATTATTACTTAAAATACTTTGGCCCCAACGTTACTGGCAAACAGGAATACCTGTATATACATACAGGCGCTACTTATGACCAGGTATTAAAAACCATACAGGAGCAGGATTTGGTTAAAGATACAGCCACATTTAACTGGGCAGCTGTAAATATGAATTACCCTAAACGGGTAAAACCTGGCCGTTACCACCTGCGCCAGGGTATGGGCAACCGTAAACTGATCAATATGCTGGCATCGGGCACACAAGAACCCGTTCAACTGGAGTTTCATGGTTTAAGGCAAAAAGAACAGTTTGCCGGTTTCGTATCCAAAAAAATCGAGCCCGATTCAGCCGCTATTATCAACCTGTTGGATTCTCCCAGTTATGTGTCTAAATATGGTTTTACTACCGATGACGTGTATACTATGTTCATGCCTAACTCCTACCAATTATACTGGAATACATCGCCCGAGAAGTTTTTTGAAAAGATGTATGCCAACTATGAAAATTTTTGGACACCGGAGCGCAAGCAACAGGCAGCAGCACTTAACTTAACCTTGCCGCAGGTTTCTATTTTAGCCTCTATTGTTGACGCTGAAGCCCTACATGATGACGAAATGCCTGCTGTGGCCGGTTTGTACTTGAACAGACTAAAAAAAGGCATGACACTGGACGCAGATCCTACTGTAATCTTTGCCCTGAATGATTTTACTATTAAGCGCGTATTAACCCGTTATCTGTCATATAATTCACCATACAATACTTACTTGCATAAAGGCTTACCTCCAGGACCTATCATGATGCCATCGGTTAATGCGGTAAAAGCGGTATTGAACTATCAGAAGAACGACTACCTTTATATGTGCGCCAAGGCCGATTTTTCGGGCTATCATGCCTTTGCCACCAACGTGGCCGATCATTTGGTGAACGCGCATAAATTTCAGCAGGCGCTTAACGAGCGAAAGATCATGCGCTAATGTTTGAGCATACTACTAAAATACGGGTCAGGTACGGCGAAACCGACCAGATGGGCTATATGTATTATGGCAACTATGCCGAATTTTATGAAGTTGGTCGTGTAGAAATGCTGCGCAGCCTGGGTTTAACCTACAGCGGCATGGAGCAATCGGGCATTATGATGCCCGTGCTGGAGCTCAAATGCAAGTACCTGAAACCGGCACTGTATGATGAAGAGATCAGCGTAAAAGTGATCATGGATAAAATGCCCGGCATCCGCATCCATTTCAGGTATGAGCTGAGTAACCCCAAAGGTGAACTCATCAATCAGGGCGAAACATTGCTGGTATTCATCAACATGAAAACAAACCGCCCATGCCTGCCGCCACAGGATTTCATTGATAAATTAGTACAGTTTTTTAAGTAGATTTGGTTTAATGAGATGGCTGCACCATTTTTTGCTCCGGTTTGGTTTTTACAGATACTTTGTTGACTGGACAAAAGTTATCATTCTGCCGGGCTTTCGTCCCTTACCCCTATACACGGTTATTGTTTTTTTTTACAAGGAAATCGCCAACAGTTCGCTGGTTAACCGTGCATCTTCATTGGCTTATAGCTTTATGCTCGCTATATTCCCGGCAACCATATTTTTGTGCACGCTGATACCTTATATCCCCATAGATCATTTCCAGGTTGAATTATTGCGGATATTATCGACCATTTTGCCTACAAACGCATATCTGGCCTTCAGGGACACCCTCATTGATATCATCAAGAATCAAAATGGCAAATTATTATCCTTAGGCTTCTTATCTACACTATATTTTGCCACCAATGGGGTAACCAACCTCATGAAGGCTTTCAATAAATCATCGCTACTCAAAGACAGGCGCAGCTGGATAAAAAGACGAGGCGTGGCGCTTATGCTTACCATTGCCATCAGTTTTGCGCTTGTTATAGCCATAGGTATACTTGTAGCCGGACAAACGGCCATAAAATTCATTAGGCGGCATCTGATCAGCAAAAGCATTATCTGGCTGTATTCCTTACTCGGTTTGGTGTTGAGCTGGATAGTGATCATCATCATATTTTTTGTAACGGTATCCATTTTATACCGTTATGGGCCAGCTCACAAAAAAAGATGGAAGTTCATTAACCCGGGCTCTGTTCTGGCAACCGGTTTAGCTGTATTAACATCAATAGGATTCTCCTATTATATTAACCATTTTTCATCATACAACAAAGTGTATGGTTCCATCGGAACCATCATTGTGGTGATGATCTGGATGTACCTCAATTCGCTAATTTTGCTCATTGGATTTGAATTAAACGCCAGTATTGAGCTTTCAAAACGCAACATTCGCATCGTAAAACCCCTTCATAACACCTTTCGGAGCAAAAAAACAGACGTTCCAAAAAATTAACCTACTGAGCATCAAATGCTTATTTCCCAATATTAAATAATTGAAAAAAAACGGTAAACAGATTTGGTAATTCAGTCCGGATTTGTACTTTTGTCGCCGGAGAGCTGGCAGAGTGGTCGATTGCGGCAGTCTTGAAAACTGTTGAACTGTGAAAGGTTCCTGGGGTTCGAATCCCTAGCTCTCCGCTCCTTATAGGTAGTGTATCAATCGTGTTGTTATCAAATTAATAACCTGATAATCAAGAGCAATAAAAATACACCACATTAAAATTTATTAAAAAGGATGGTACTTATGTACCATCCTTTTTATTTTAGTCGATTATTTAGACTGTAATTGCCTGAGAATTGGATACCTGTATCAAAGCTGTTGTTAATTCAAATTGTCATCATTGTTTAGGGCCAACTATCAAGTTTGGCAAGATCCGAAGTCAGCAGCGCTATCGCTGTAACAGTTGTAATAAGACTCAAATGTCACATTACTTTAAAAAAGCATATAAATCTGGCACTAACTCCTACATTATCAATCATGTCAGAGAAGGATGTGGCATCAGGAGTATCGCAAGATTGTTGAATATCCCGCCAAATACGGTTATCCGGAGAATTAAAAACATTGCTTCAACCATTACAAACCTCCAATTAGCACAAACAGGGTGTATGAAGTAGATGATTGACCATAATATCTGTGCTTGCTGACGAGGAATGAAATGAAAAATATTGTCTGTACAACCAGATAGACAAATAGTCGTTGTTAAAATCATTGTGCCGGTGAGGTACAATGGAAAACGCTGACCGCAAAAGAAGAATATAAAAATAATGTTTCCCACGCTGATATTGTTTTTCTGCACCCGGCTGAATATTCTGATTTGTAAGGTTTCTGATCCTTTAGAGCTTCATTTTACAGAGATTTAAATAAGATCAACAAGTATAATTTTAGGCGTAAACTAAAACCATACTTACTGATCTTGTCATAGTTTATTTTCTCACCTGGTGGTCATTCTCAATGGTGTCACGGTCCTTATTTCGCCAGTAGCATTGGAAACCAAAACGTCACCTGCTTTTACTACCTGGAATTTGTAAGCGATCATTACGTAGGGCTTAACATGACGCAAAGTTTTAATGGTTTTTTTCTGAATAAGATCCCGCTGATTGAGCACCTCAAATGGAGAGAGTATCTGTCTTTCAAAATGCTATACGGTGGTTTGCGCAATGAAAACAATCCGCTTTATGCTCCCAATCTATATCAATTCCCTATGGGTTCAAATGGTGGCACCGGTACCTATGCCCTGGGCAAAACACCTTATGTAGAAGCTGGAGCGGGTATCGGGAACATTTTTAAGGTATTCCGCTTTGATGTGATCCGGAGATTTAATTATCTCGATCATCCGGGTGCTTCTCCGTACGGTATTAAATTCAGTTTCAATCTTGATTTTTGATCGTATCGATGGAATAACTTTTTCTATAAGGCTCCATTTATATAAACCAATAAGAAGTTAATAATCAATGGCTAAAGCAAGTAGTATTATAAACTATGAAGCAAAACCGAGTAATATATAGATGCCAGTAAAACCCTATTTTAAACTGTGATTTTATTTGGGTGGATCGGGATGATCATTAGAACTTGGTGCATAAATATTAGAAGGGGGATGAATCCCGCTTTCTGGAAATAATACCTGTAACTGGCCCTGCGGAATCTCTATCTTCTCTTGTTCAAATGCCAAATATATAGCGCGCATAACACTGCTTTTTAAACTTACCCACTTTGAAATATCCGCACTCCAAAACAAAGCCCGAAACTCTATTGCCGAGTCGCTAAAATTATATAAAACAACGGAAGCGGCTGGTGCCTTCATAATATCGGGATGGTTCTGAACAATCCCATTCAGGATATTTTCTACCTTTTCCACATCTGTGCCGTAAGCCACACGAATAAGGAGCTCCACTCTGCGGTGATTGTCGGTTAAAGTCCAGTTTATGACATGCTGAGATATCAGATCCCCATTGGGTATGATCAACTCTGATCCATCACCACATTCTATTTTACTTGATCTGATCCCTATCTCTTTGATCGTGCCTGATTTTCCGCTTACTTCAATGATATCACCCACCTGAACCGGCTTTTCAAAGGCCAGTATCACGCCAGATACAAGATTATTGACAATATTCTGTAAACCGAAACCAATACCTACACCTAAAGCTCCAATAATAATGGTTACCCTGTCCATCGGAATTCCAGCAGCAGTTATTGCCACAAAAAAACCAACCACAAATATGGTTAACCTGATGAGTAGTATAGATGACCGGGTTTTCTTTGCCTGAGGTGTAAGTTTGGTTTGTTGTCCGGCAAAATCATAAAAATAGCTAATCACACGTGCAATGAGACCAGAAGTCCAGATCACGATAATAAAAACCAACACGCTCCTGAAGGTAAAAGCAGTACTGCTAATCTTATAGGGGTGGTTCAGAAAATCATTACCCTGATCATACAAGTAGTCATCGATGGTAAGATTTTTAGCTAATGCTATCAACCATAATATCGCTGTAATTTTAACCAGGAACCCTTTGGATTTCTTTTGCAGTGTTTTAAAATCCAGGTAAGAGTTTATCGGATGCTGATCCGGATCTTTATTTCCTTCCAACTGTAAAAACAAACTTTCCATTAATATCTGCACTAACAGATAAAAGCCCATGGCCAGGCAAATATTTAACGTTGCACTGACTTCCACTATTTTAGCCAAACTGAATCTTCCTGTTAGGTTTAACAAGATGGAAATGATATGTAATGCAATAAATACCTTTAATATCAATGATAGATACGGCGGATATGTATCCTGGGATATTTTAATGTGCTTTAATAATGTAATTGATTGGTAAATAACCAACCCAGATAACAAGAGCAATATGATCCTGTCTTCATAAGTGATTGTTACCTGTAAACTACTCAGGCAAAAGATAATTGCCACAATAAACAATATTCTCCAAAATTTAAATAAAGACGTAGGCCAGTTTTCTTTTATCAGTATACCAATGCTACCCATCATGATCAATAGCATCGTATGTGCGAACGCTTGCACCGGATGATCATAAAAATATGGTGACAGTATACTGATAACCGTCAATGCCGACAAATAGGGATGCTTTACGATATAATGTATCTGATCAAAAATGACATTATGTTCTTGATTGTCACGCATCACCTTCCGTCTGCAATGATATACCCAGGCAAAAAAAACAATTAGTGTTAACAAGCTGGCCAGGTGCCCTCCCCAATTTGATTTACTTGTTAAAAAATAGCTGTACAACAGCACATTCAAACGTACTGTTTTAACAAGTGTTGAATCTAATCTGTCTAACGCCTGTGCTTTCTTCCAATCCCAAATAAAGCCATATTCATTAGTCATCGATTTTAAAGTAAATTCATGTATCTTCAAATCGATCTTATCATCCAGATCTATCAATAAAATAGACAAAGCAGAAATTCTGTTTTCCAAAACGCCAATTCTGATGATTGATCTTTGAACACTATTATCCAAGTCATTCCATTTCTTTTCCAGCGATTGAACCTCAATAAAGCACCTTTCCCGTAAACTGCTATCAGCTGGAATAGTGCGCAAACCCGTATCCGCTTTAAAATCTGACACCTTGGTATGGATATCATCTAACTGGTTGTTGTAAACGGTCACTTGATCCTCCCATAGGTTCATCTGATCTTTCAGATGATCAATTATACCACGGATAGTAACCAGGTTACCCAGTGTCGTCGATTTATTGATCGTATTGCGCATTAATGCCATCCTCTTTTCCAAGGGTGGCAATTGCTGACTTATCTCCAGCGTGTCAAAGCCACGGGAGAGATCACTATTTGTTTCGACGTAAGAGGTCGTATAATCTTCAATTTTAGCCAGCAGATTGTTGATGGAGCTATTGGAGTGCTTAAAGGAGCGGATAACAGAATCTCTGTGTAATACCCTTTCCCGTAATGAGTCCCTCAGTGACCCATGTAGCTTTTTGTTTTTAACCTGTGCAAAACATTCCTGGCTTAGCGCTGAAGTAGTTAATGCAATCAAGATGATACAGCATATCTTAAAAATATTTTGCATGGCCGATGTCTGTGGTTAGTTTTTCTATAGTTGATTAACAAACGCAGTTAAAGTCTATTCCATATGGTGCAACCAATTAGAATTTTAGTTGGATTTCCATTTAAATAGGTCTCCATAAAGATAATCAATAGTTTTAATGTGTTTAGGGTAACACTTCACTAGTCCAAAGAGTAATCATAATCAATGCAAAGTAATGCGCCCCGACCATTAAATTAAAGTTACCCAACAACGTAATCGGCTCCCTAAACAACGCTACTATTAACACTTCATTACCAATAGGTTAAGTTATCTGACCAGGGCAATTTATTCAATATTTCTCCCAAATTGACCGGGTGATTTGCAAAAAAATCACTTGAACATATGAGGAATAAACTTTACCTGATTGTTGTTTTTCTTTTTCTTTCTTCCGTAGCTGCGGCCCAAAATGCGACTATGAAGGGACAAATAATGGATGAAAACACCAAAGAACCACTAAGCGGTGCCTATGTGCACTTTGATGGTATAAAAGGAGGATCAATTACCGATGCTTTCGGACATTACCAGATCAGCGGAATATTGCCCGGATCCTATAAGGTCAAAGTAAAATACATAGGCTACAAAGAATATGAGCAGCATATTGAGCTTTCCGCAGGCCAGATGCTGACTTTAAATATGTCGCTCACCGAAAAAACCGAATCACTAAAAGCGATAAGCGTTTATGCAAAGGCCAACGCGGAATCTGAATCGTCCTCCCGTCGTTCAGAGAAAAATGCTGGTAATATTACCAATGTAATTTCGGCACAGGCCATGCAAAGATCGCCAGATATTAATGCAGCCAATGCCTTGCAACGGGTATCAGCGGTAACGTTACAGCGCAACAGCGGCTCTGATGAAGCATATGCCATCATCAGGGGGTTGGAACCTCGTTATAACAATACTTTAATTAACGGTGTAAAGGTTACCAGTCCTGACCCCGTGTCCAGGTTTATATCACTCAGCATCGTTCCATCTGATCTTTTAGAAAAAATTGAAGTAAGTAAAACATTAATTCCCGAAATGGAAGGCGATGCCATAGGCGGTACGGTTAATCTGGTGTTTAAAGATGCCCCCGAATATGAATATTTCACAGCCAATGCATCAGTTGGTTACAGTGCCCTGTTTTTTAACCGTAAATTTGATGATTTTGTTCACGGAGCTGTTGTAAAAAGTCCCACAGAAAGATTTGGGCAAGGTTATGTGGCCCCACCGGGCTATTTTACCCGTCCTAACCTTGATTTTACTAAAAAAAATGCACCGGTAACCTCCTTGTTAGGATTTACCTACGGTCGCCGATTTTTAAAGAATAAATTAGGCTTTATTGTGGCTGATAGTTATCAAAACCAGTATTACGGTACCAATTCACAGTTTAATCTTGCCCAGATAGATCCACAATCGAGTAACTTTCAACCAATAATCACTGATGTTGCCAACAGGGCGTATTCAACACAACAGCTTAATAATGGCTTATCGGCCCATTTGGACTATAAAATTGACGATAACAATAAAATAAGCCTGGATAATGTTTTTCTGTACACATACATAGCTCAAACCCGTTTAAGTATTGATACCTCTATAGTGGGTGGCAATGGCGGCAGGATAGGTCCCGGTACCGGAACTGTATTTAATGATAATCGATCAACTACCCAGAGCCAGTTTGTCGAAAATCTTAAGTTAAATGGTAAACATATAATTGCAAAGCATTTTCTTTTTGATTGGTCTGGTATATATTCCAATGCTACACAAAATGCGCCTGACCGGGCAGATATATCAATCAATCACCTGATCAATCCTGACTTTACAAGTACTCCTAACTACTTTGATAATATTTCAAGGATATGGCAAAAAAGTGGCAATAAGGATCTGAGCGCCATGGCTAACCTAGGGTATAAAACAGCATTAGGAGAAAAAAACTCTATAGAACTGAAGGTTGGTGGCTTATATAGACATAGTACAAGGTACAATCAGCAAAACTCGTATACGCTTAGGCCAACAGCCACAGCCAACGGTGTAAAAAGCCCATTTACCGATATTTATGCTGCCGATTGGATAGTTTATAATGTTACCGGGACCTCCACAAGCGATAAGGCGAATTATACGGCTTATGAAAACATTACTTCAGGATACGGAGAGTTTAAACTTACCATTGATAAGCTGGAGATAGTTGGTGGCGTACGTGTGGAAGGCACTGTACAAGGTTTTGATACCCATCCGGTTGTTTTGGATACTTCTAGTAGTGCAAAAAAAACATATACCGATGTTTTGCCCAGCTTAAATTTGAAGTATAAACTAAGCGACAGATCAAACCTCAGGGCATCATATTTTAAATCCATAGCGCGCCCCGCTTTATATGAATTAGTACCCACTCCTACTCTTGGTCAAAGTAGTGATATTACAGGTAGCCCATCTGTACTTCATACAGAGGCTGATAATTTTGATTTGCGGTATGAATTATACCCTGGCAAAGAAGAACAGTTTTTTATTGGTGGCTTTTACAAGAATGTTAAAAACCCAATAGAATTTGCTTTAAAAGAAATAAGCGGTGGGCAATTTGAACAAACTCCTCAAAATTTTGGTACGGCTAAGATAGCGGGGGCCGAGATTGTATACAGCAGGTATTTTGGTGATTTAGGGGTTTCTGCTAATTATACTTACACTTATTCCAATATTACTTCTCCCAAATTTTACACCTCAGTTAGTACATCAGATCCTACTGCTGCTCCTACTACTGTTCTTAAACTACAAAGCAGACCACTACAAGGGCAAACCGGAGATGTTGTTAATCTTTCACTCTTATATAAAAATGACAAACAAAAGGCATTTGTACAATTAGCCTATACCTATACCAGCAGGACTCTGCCTTTTGTATACTCCAACTATGGTTATGATTATTACCAACAACCACAATCCTTTTTAGCTCTATCCGGAGAAAAACAAGTAACCAAACATATTATATTCACTGCAAAAGTTAATAATTTGTTGAATACCCCTACTACCATTAAGATCAATAATCTGATACAATCACGTGATTTATCCAATGTGAGTTTTAATGTAGGTCTCCGTTACGCACACTAAGCATAAAATCAAAATGAAAAAAAGATATCATTATCTGTTAATAGTTAGCTGCTTGCTAACCATTATATTGAACTCCTGCAAAAAAGCAGAGGTCACCACCTTTAACAAAGTAAAAATACCAGCATCAAGTCCTATTACACCAGGCAATATCAGTGGTTTCGTTAAAGGAACATTATTAACCGGTGAAACTTACACCGTAACCGGCGACATAACTGTTAAAAAAGGTGATACACTGGCCTCCCAGCCTGGCGCCATTATTATTGTTAAAAATAATGCACAATTCACTATTCAAGGGGTATTGCAATTACTGGGTAGCAAGGATCAACCTATATTTTTCAATTCGGATTTGAATAAACCCGGTACATGGGGTGGTTTTCAGGCAGATACAGCCCAGGCTATAACCATTAAGTGGACACATATCGATAATACTGGTGGACCCGATGCTTCAGGAAGCGCCAGAAGAACAATCATTGTGGCAAGCGCTATTCCTGTTGATATTGAAGATTCATGGTTTACCAATGGTCAGGATGACCTGATGGGATTATTTGGTGCAACAGTAACGATACTCAGAAACACCATCAGTTCGTCAGGAAGTACAGACGGTGAAGGCATTAATCTAAAATCGGGCACTAAGGGAATTGTTGCTTATAATGTGGTCTTTAGTCAGGCTGGCAGTGGCATAAAACTTGAAACCAATGCAAGTAAACCTTTTCCACAAACCGAAGTGGATGTTTATAATAACACCCTGGTGTCCAACGGGTGGAGACGAGGCTCGGCCGAACCTGGGCGTGCGGTCTCAGTGGGTGTAAACGCTATTGGTCATATTTACAATAACATTATCGTGAACGATTATCATGGTATAGAGCTTTTTAGCGATGGCGACCTGGTGCACACCACTTATGGTAACAACCTGTTTTATGCTACTGTTGATACCTATGCAGATCTGGTTGATCCATCACAAAAGATCAATATCAGAGATAACTTTTACCCGGCATCCGGCCTGGGCAAACCGCAACCTACTGACCTGATCTCCAAAAAAATAGGCGACCTTAATCCTCTGTTTGTAAAGTTTGATGGCACCGTGGCTGCACCAAACGGTTTCCCAAATACCAATGATTTCCATTTACAAAGTACCTCACCGGCTTTTAGTGCCGGTAATACTAAATATAACCTTGATCTTGGAGCCTATACAAGTGATGGCAAAGGCAACCAGCACTAAAATAAATCATTTTAGAGGATGGGCACCACCCCATCCTTATTCACCTATAACAACTTAAAGTATGAAAATCAGCAATTGTAAACTATTCACCCTTCTTTTATTTACCATATTCCCTTTTTTCGCATCAGCCCAAAACCTAAGCTATGTGGCCGAAAAAACTATTCCGCTGCCCGGCAATGGCGGATACGATTATGTATATATCGACCAAATTAATCAGGTTTTATATGCATCACATGGTACCGCAGTAAATGTTGTGGATCTTAAAACCGAAAAAGTGATCGGCACCATTGCCGATATGAAAGGCGTACACGGTATTGCTATAGTTAATGAGCTTAACCTCGGCTTTATAAGCGATGGTAAAGCCAACGCGGTTATAGCTTTTGACATTAAAACATTAAAGGTTGTTAAAGAGATCCCGGTGACGGGTAATGGCGCCGATGGTATTATTTATGATCCGTACTCAAAAAAGATCTTTGCGTTTGAAGGTCATAGCAGCGCTTGTGTTGTGGTAGATCCGAAAGAACTAAAGCAAGTTGCCACGATAGACATGGGTGGCGCGCCTGAGTTTGCCGTTGCCGATAGCAAGGGCATTATTTACAACAATCTTGAAGATAAAAGCAGTTTAAATGTAATTGACTCCAAAACTTTAAAAGTGATCAAGAACTATCCGCTTTCACCCTGCGGCGGCCCTACAGGCCTGGCTCTGGATAAACAAAATAAACGTTTATTTACGGTATGCCGCGAAAACAAAGGCATGAGTGTAATTGATACTCAAACCGGTAAAATTGTGCAAACCCTACCTATCGGCGCTGGGGTAGATGCCGTTGTTTACGATGCTAAAAACAAACTGATAATTGCTTCTAACGGCGATGGTACAGCAACCGTTTTTAAACAGGATACACCAGATGCTTATACACTGATACAGACTATAACCACCCAAAACAGAGCTAAAACGATGGCTATTGACCTATTAACGCATAAGTTATATCTGCCAGTGGTTGATTTTCAACCGGGTACAAAAACACCTGTTCTGGATAGTTTCAAACTATTGGTTTATAGTTTAAATAAATAATTGCATGAAACGCAGAGACTTTGTAAGAAACACTACGATGGGAGCTATAGGCGCTACCCTGATTAGCCCTTTAACAAGCCTGGCCAAAACTGAGGTTACCCATTTTGAAAGTGACGATCTATCGCCAAGCGCATCTATAAAAGATGATTTTGCCTTGCACTTTATGGCCCTTGGAGATTGGGGCCGCAATGGTGAATACGACCAACTGGAGGTTGCCAAACAAATGGGCGAATGGGGCGCGGCGCACCCCAATAATTTTGTTATTTCGGTAGGCGATAATTTTTACCCCAAAGGTGTGGTTAGCGAAGCTGACCCGCTTTGGCATTACTCTTTCGAAAATATTTACACCGCCCACTCCCTACAGTGTGATTGGTACCCCGTATTTGGCAATCATGACTATCACGCTGATGTTGATGCACAGATCAGATATAGCAAGGTAAGCCGTAGGTGGAATATGCCTGCCCGTTATTACGCCAAAGAAGTAAGCTTAAATAAGGATAAAGACAAGGAGATAAAAAGCGTAGTGACCGATAAAAAGAAAGATAAAGTTCTTTTTATAATGATGGATACTGATCCTTTTTTACATGAAGATAAGGCCGATTATGTAGCCACCCAGATGAAATGGCTTAACGAAACACTGGAAAAAGCATCTGCTGATGTAAAATGGAAAATTGTTGTAGGGCATCATCCATTTTGTACTGTTGGGCCACGTATCAATAATTATGATACCATTACCATGAAGAAAGCCTTATACCAAACCCTGAATGATCATAAGGTGGATGTTTATCTGTCGGGCCATGAGCATTCTCTACAGCATTTAAAACTCGATGGCTTTACCCATCAATTTATTTCGGGCGCGGGCTCCGAGCTTACCAAAGTTACAGCAGGAGAAGCTTATAGCCGTTTCCAGGCATCAGAGCATGGTTTTATGTATTTTTCTGTCGATGCAAACCGTTTAAATGTAAAAGCGATCAATCAGGTTGGTAAGGTTTTGTACGAAACAGAATTAAAGAAGGCCTAGTATTCAGTTACCAATAGAGTTACCCACTAAAGAATTATGGGATAACTCGAACTATGTTATCTCCTGTGTGAAACTTATTGTGTTAACAGTAGAAAAACAGGACACGGATCTGTAAGCAGGATGCATTGATTAAAATAAAGTTGTTGTAAAACCTATATTGAAATTTAAACTACTCGGGTTAAGTAATTTGTAGTTTCCACGTGGAGCGAGATAAAAATAAGATGATTCAAGTGTGAGGGCAAAATGTTCTGCCAGGTAATATTCTATCCCGGAGGTGAGTTTTATACTTAAATGATGGCGGCTGATCTGATCGATACTTATTGTTTCGGGGTTAAAATTAACCAGGTCATAACTATTGATGGCTAAGCCGGGTTGCAAAAGACCAAACACTTTGATGATTCCGACTTTACGCCGATAACCTAAACCGAGGGAAAAGATGTCTGCGGATAGTTTTCCGGTATTTACATTGGTAGGCGAATTGGAATAAACCTGCTGGTAACGATTATGAACAGCGTCATAATTGAACCGAATAAATATCGCATTCCCGTTAACCGGTCTGTATTCCAATGCGGTTGTCAGCATCGTGCCGTTTTTTAAGTGGAGCCGGGAATCATCAAACGGTAGGTTCAGACCAATAGAACCCGGGAAATAAATCCTGGAGGTAACGCTTTCCGTCTGCGCGTAACTCCTGCTGCCAATTCCTGACAACAACAATAACACGACGCATTGAATAAACAATCGGGCTAATTTCATCCTTAAAGAACCGGGCCAAAGAACCATTACTTACGCTCCAGTTTTTGAAATGGGACTTTGAGTATATTCCGGAAACGACCGTTGGTTGATAGCTCCATATGCGTATCCACCCCGTAGATTGTCTCCTGTCTATCCAATTCGGCATAGGTTCCAAAAAGCCGGTCCCAGATGCTTAACACATCACCGTAATTGCGGTCAGTAAAGGGTAATTGATAATGATGATGAACATGATGTAAATTAGGTGTGATAAAGATCATACCTATAATTTTGTTGGCGCGTCTAGGTAATCTGAATTCGGTATGAGCCACAATATTAGAAAACGTTTGAAAAGTTTGCCGCAGTACCAATACACCCGCCACCGGGCCTAACAAAAACACCCACAACATTAAAAAGCAAGTACGTATAAATGTTTCTCCGGGGTGTTCCCTCACCGTTGTTGAAACATCAACTTTTAAATCGCTGTGATGTACCAAATGAAACTTCCACAGGAAATCAAATTTGTGCATAATAACGTGATAGGTGTACTCGCACAGGTCCAATAAGATAAACAGGCTGATATAGTACACCCAGGAGCTCTTATGGAAAGGGATATAATTAATCAATCCCCAATGATGCCTGTTATCCCAAAGTGATATCAACAACACGATGCTGATCATAAAAAGCTGTATGGGCAGCGCAGTAAAAATAAACAGTAAGTTAACGCGACTGTGTTTTAGCTTATGAATCAGCCCATTATTGGCAAACAACACCTCACTGATCCAAAGGGAAACAATAATCAGCGCAAAATAAGCAAGTTGAACAATATCCTGGTGTTTAGAGATCGTTGAAAGAACCGTCATTGATTAAATTGAGTTAATGTTAAGCAACAGGCATGGATATCGTCATTAAAATTAATTTATCAATTCAATAACTATATCTTAATGTAACAAACATATAGACAGATTCTGAGTGAAAGTTGAATTATCAGAGGTTTCAATTTAATAATTGATGAAATTTCTAATTAGTTGAACAGAATAATTGGTATAAAGGAACAGTTTCAGGCATAATCAAACCTGATGTAACAGTGTATAATGATTAAATTTGCGCTATGAAAATAATTGTTTTACCTGCTATCCTTTTGCTCCTGTGTTTTCCTTTTATAAGCAAAGCAAGCGGATACTGGCTGGATATAAAAGGAAGCGGAAAACTGAATGATCCTGTTCAGATACAGGTTTGCTATGGCTATATTGATGAGTCTAGCATACGTCATCGTGACACAGGTCCTGAACTCGCGCTTATTGGCGGTTTCAAGATCAGTGTTTTGGATGAAAATGGGCGGCGAATTATTATACCGATCCATCAAACGCAGGATTGCTGGGAAGGAACATTTTTGCCTAAAGCGAACGGCGTTTATCGGATATTGGGCATAAACGACACCCATCCAGTTGTTAACCGTTCAAAAACAAGCGGAAAAAATATACGCCCTATCGATTATCTATGTACTGCTTACCAGGTGGGCACCACCTCTTCCGTGTCGAAACCATCGCAATTTTTGGATATTGTTACTGCTCCTAAAGATAAACGGGTGATCGTAAAAGCATTTAATCATGGCACCCCGGCTATTAGCTCAACCAAGTTACGCGTATTTAACCCGGAGAATTGGGAAAAAGAACTTGTTATAGATGATCAGGGTGAAGCAACCTTTGTGCCCACTATGAAAGGCCTTTATATCATCAGGGAAGACTGGGTTGACCTAACTCCCGGTACTTATCAGGGATTAACGTACATCAGCATCCGCCACCGGTGTAATTATTGTTTGCTGGTTCAATAAGCTGCTGCACAATCAAATACAAAAGCCTCTTTCTCCTCGTTCTTTATCAACGATGAGAAAGAGGCCTTTTAAATAGCTGAAATGGCGACTAATTTAAAACCATAGTCAGTGTAGCTTTTTCGCGGAATACATCATAATGCACTCCTTTATAAGTCCCAGGCGTTTCAAACTTCAAGGTAACCAGTGCAAAATACCTGCCTGGTTTTGGATTATGAAAAGATACTTTACCATCCTGATCAGTAGTTAGCTTCTGTTCCTGCATTTCAGGATGGCGCATAAATAAGGTAGCATTGGGAACCGGTTTACCGTGGAGCAGTACCTGCAGAATTATGTCTGCACCCGGTTGGTTTTCCGGGTCTTTCAGAATTGTCAGATCAGTAAGGCTTTCTTGTGCAATGGTTTTATCATTCCCAACCTGTATAGAGGTACGAGCATAATAATGCTGTTTGGCAATGCCAATTTTCGATGTCGATTTACTCCAGTCTTCTACTTTGCGTTGTTTGTTTTCGAGCAGCACCACATAGACTCCTTGTTCTGCTGGAGTAAAACTAGCTTCGTAAGCAGTTTCCTTCGGAGAAAATTGTAAAGCAATATACTTTCCTTTAGGGCTGATCATCCAGCAGGTAAAGTCTTTCACTTCCTGGAATTCCCCATCTATTTTTTGCAACCTGTATTGATTGTATGACCCGAAGATTACTTTGATGATCTGTGACTTACCAACCTGTCCTGTGGCCTCGGCTTCTATCCACAAGGAATCTGCTTTGGCATATGCAGTACCTAGCAGAATGCTCAGAAAAATGAATGCTAAACGTTTCATATATAATTTTTAAGAAGTATGTATTAAAATTTCAGGCTCATGCTGCCAATAAACCTGGCCGGGGCTTGTGGCGTTAATCGTACCGACCATGCTTTTTCGCTGGTCAGGTTATCTACCTTAAAACCGATACGATATCTGGGCTGATCATAAAATATACTAGCATCTAACAATGTATAAGCTGGAATAATCACTTTAGCAGTTTTGGTATTGGTTTGATAAGATGAATTACCTGAGTTACCACCAAAACCCAGGCCCAGCCCTTGCAGGTCACCAGCAGGCAGGCGATAGCTAATCCAGAAATTCACAATTTTAGATGGGCCGGATAAAGCCGGGCGTAAGCCTTCTACAGAAGCATCTGCTTTAGTATATTTACTATCATTATAAGCATAACCCGCAACGATATTCAGTCCCGGAAAAGGATTGGCTGTCAGATCAATTTCAACACCCTTGCTTAGCTGGGTTCCATCCTGGATGGAGTAATTCGCATCATTCGGATCGGTTCTTAAAACATCCTGAACCCTGATGTCATAATAGCTTACCGTTCCAACCAATTTATGGTCAATCACATCGCCCTTTACACCAAATTCTAACTGGTTAGCATGCTCTGGTTTAAAATGACCTCCGTCTGCTGCCACGCCGCTTTTATTGAAAAAGCCATTCATGTAGTTACCGAACAAGGATACGCGGTCTTTCATCACCTCGTACACCAGGCCCATTTTTTGCGATAGCGCAGTTTGACCATAAGGCCCTGCTTGTATACCTCCGGCACCTAAACCTCCCGCGGTTACTCCTGTGGTAATATTGTATACACCTTTATATTGGTAGCGGTCAACCCTAAGGCTGGCCATAGCCAGCAATCTGTCGGTAATATTAAACACATCAGATACGTAAACAGCATAGGTATTATCGCCATTGTTTTCTATACGCAGGGCACCTCTGCTGCTTAATGAGTCTACTTTAAAGCGGCTTATCCTGTAAGTAGCCGGAGTATGTATAAAGTTCACATCAGCAATATTAACCGTTACCCTATCAAAACTATTGGAGTTGTTATAATAATCTAAACCAAGCACTACACGGTTACGGTGTGTGCCTAATTTAAAATCGCCGATAAAGTTCTGTTGCAGATCAGTTGCGATAAATGAGGTATTCCCGACAATTACCTGTGGGCGGATAGTAGAATCGGTACGACCGTTTAACGCGGTGATATAGCCGTTAATGGTTGAGCGGGCACGGGAAATAATAGTCTGTGAGGTCCATTTCTCCGAGATCTTGTAGTTCAGCTGCGCAAAGATATTCAACATCTGGGTAGAATAGGCCAGATCGTTGCTCATAAAAGTCTTATTGTATGGGAACTGCATATCCACAATAGACTGCACCTTGTTGCTGCCTATATAAGGATTAAAACGTACTACGGATGTTCCTTTACCCTGACCAAACTCTACATCAAGTAATAGTGATAATTTGTCGGTGATCTGATAGGAGAAACTTGGGGCCAGGCTAACGCTATTGGTAAAGCCCAGATCCTGGAAACTTTTCTCGAATGATGTGGCGCCGTTTAAACGGAACAAAGCTGTTTTATCTGCGTTTACAGGAGTATTCACATCCCAGGTTATACGGTTAAAATTCCAGCTGCCACCCAAATAAGCTACTTCGCCCCCAAAGCCATTGTATGGTTTTTTGGTTACGCGGTTATAGAGGCCGCCATAACTACTGGAAACGCTGGTACCAAATAAGGTTGCCGATGGGCCTTTAATAGCCTCTACCCGTTCAATGTTAGCCGGATCTATTGAGGAGAAAGCGGCTCCGGCCACACCATTCCTGGCATTGGGTTCAGTTTCAAAACCACGGGAACGAAAGGTAACCCTGCCCTGGTTAGCAATCATAGGAATACCCGCACCGGGAACATTTTTGGAAATGCTACCCAGATCAACAGCCATCTGCTCCTGAATAAGCTCCTTTGATACTGAGTTATAAACTTGTGGGTTCTCAAGGTTTTTCAAAGGAAGCCTGGCAATATATACGCTCTCCTTTTTTGAAAATTTATTGACGCTGCTGGCTATAGTTACTTCCTGCAAGGCTTGCACGTTTTCTTTGGGCAACTGATAATTAACTATTGTTGTATCACCGGCAACAACCTTAACCAACAGGTCTTTCTCCGCCGCCGCTAATACCTGGATCTTGAGATGGTAGGTTCTCGGCGCCACTCCATTAAAGGTATAGTTTCCTTGTTCGTCGGTAAGTGTATTTTTATTTAGTTCGATTAGTGTTACGGATGCTGATGCTAAAGGCTGTCCGTCAACCATGGTAATTTTACCGGTAATATTCCCAGTGGTAGATTGGGCGAAAGAATTAAAATGGCCAAGTAATATACAAAACAACAGGATTGTAAATAGAGATTTCATCAATAATCAAATATAAGTTAGTGTAGGGTAAACACCGGCAAATATAGAATATTATTTATAATCAGTCTAATTAAAAACAATTTTAATAAACTCACATTCCCTGGTGTTGTGCCATTTATGAATTGATGTTTAGTCCGTAGTATATTTATACAAAACATGGTTTACATGTTTTGTATAAATATCAATTCAAATAATTGATCAACAGATATTTACATACTAACTAACATTAAATTATGTAAACCCACTTTTCTTGTTAATTGAGTCACATCCGGTCAGTTACCGGCCCGTTTCTGTACATCGGAAGAGCCGGACTCTATATGCACCTTGCTGGTTTTCCCGGACCCGAAACGACAGGAAAAATTCAGGCTGATGTAACGAGAATAATCCTTGAAATAAGAATATTGATACAATCCAAGGTTCCGGTCAATCCCGTAATGAGCCTCGCTTTGCAGAATGTTATTGGCATTGAGTGAAAGGGATGCTTTTTTACCAAGGAGTTGCAGCTTGATTCCTATGCTCAAACCAGAATAAGCCCCGAAAGTGGAGGTTACATATTGCCGTTTGGAACTGTATTCAAAATCGCATTCCGCCATTAAGAATTCACTAAGCTGAAAACTATTATTGGCGGTCACATCTACAGAAGCGAGGCCGGAATTATTCAAGATATACCCCCTGGTCTGCCCGGTAAATGCATTCTGGTAAACTGAAATTGTATTGTCGGTTGCCCACCAATTGGTTAATTTTTTGGTGTAAACAATATCTATATCCCAGGCGTGTGCACCCTGTATGTTGATCGGCCTGCGGGTAAGCGTAGTTTGATCACTGTCGAGGAAAGGCAAAGTCCGGATATAGTCTTTATAAATATCATAATTCAGGGTAATGATGATTGTACTTTGCCAGGACCAGGACAGTTCACCGTGCCAGGAGGTTTGCGGCCGCAGATCTGGATTACCCTGGAAAAACAGCGTGGCAGTTTGCGGCCTGCGGAAAGGTACCAGCTCATGGTAATCCGGCCGTTCTGTTCTTCTGCCCAGGCGCAGGATCAGTGTATTTTGCTCGTTCAGTTTCTCATTAAGGAACAAGGTTGGGAACAACTGTAAATAATTCTGGTTGATAGAAGTACCTGATTGCCGATCATTTCCTTTGGTAATTGTTTGCTCCGCCCGCAAACCAGCCTGCAACGTTAGTTTGCTATAGGATTGGTTCAGATTGACATAGGCTGCATTGATATTTTCGGAATTAACGGTATAATCGCTTTGCAAGGGATCAGGAATACTTTGGCCACCGATTTGGTCGTAATAAGTGTTGTTATTGTTTGCTTTCACATAACTGGATTTGAGGCCTGCCTCAAAACTGCCATTGTTTCTCAATGGCTGGGTGTAGTCCACTTTAGCCCCATAAATATCCAGCTGCCTATGCTGTTTTAACAGTTCATTGGTTTCGCTGATGATGTTATTATTGACATTTTCGAGGGTGTTAAAATTATACTGCAAAGGAAAGTTACGGTATTCTGAATGGTCGACATCGATATTGATGGACCGGCCAGCGGTATCCAACTGGTGAACGAACTGCATACCCGCGGTATAATTGAAGGGGCTATCCTTCAACCGGCTGGTAAAACCAATATGGCTAGTCTTATTTCGCATACTATCGCGTACATCCATATCAGAGAGCAGCTGACTATTTGCTGAACCAGTCCCTAATGTGCCGGATAATGTTAATGTACTTCTTTTGGATAGGTAAATATCCAGGCCGATAGTTGGCCGATAGTTTTTGTTGATTGAGGAGCCGTTATTGCCGGATACCTGTTCGCTCAGCAGGTTTCCACCAACGTCCGAAATATCGCTTGTCACGGAACGTCCGGAAAAATCATGGCTATAGCTGTAAGTATTATTCACAAAAAGATTGTAATGCCCGTTTTTATAACTCAATGAAAAACCCCCATTATACCTTCCGTAATAACCCTGAACATAACTACCATTCACCATACCATTAAATCCTTCCTTTTGATTTTTCTTTTTCACAATATTGATGATCCCCGCTGTTCCGGCTGCGTCGTATTTCGAAGAAGGGTTGCTCATCAATTCAATTTTCTGGATAATGGAAGCCGGCATACCATTTAGCAGGCTGTTCAGATCGTCAGCCGACAAATAGGTTGGTTTTCCATCAATGAGGATGTTTACGCCGGGCTTGCCATTCATGGTGATCTGTCCGTCAGGGGTGATCTGTACACCGGGCAGCTTTTTCATGACCTCCAGCACCGTTGAACCGTCATTGTTGATGTTGCGCGCGACATTGATCACGGTCTTATCGGTTTGGCGGTCAACCAACTGAACGTCTCCTTTAATGGTCACACTGTTAAGCTGATTGACGCTGCTTTTTAGCATCAGTTCACCCAGGTCAATATCCGAATTTTTCAATTGAATAAATTTCACAAGTCTTTCAAACCCCACCATACTGATCTCCAAACGGTAGTTTCCGGCAGCTAAGCGATGTACGCGAAATTTTCCTTTATCATCGCTTTGCGTGCTGCGATAATTGATAGAATCAGGTGTTTTCAGGACGACGGTAGCATAAGGCAGCAACTGGCGCTGCTCGTCCACTAAATGACCATTGATTGCGTGACTCGTCTGTGCCTCTAAAGCCGTTGCGGTTAGGAATAGTAAGATGGTCAAAAGAAAGCGTTTTATCGACTGCATGAACAATAGTAGCGGAATCCTGAACACAAAAAAGAGAGTACAACCCGACAGGCATGCATGATTGCCAAACGGGTGATTCCGCCAGTTGAATCGGTTGTACTCCACAAAATCGCCTGTTCGGGGGGCGAACCAGCCTATTGGTCGACAGACGATGATTAAACAGCTTTTAAGCTTACTTTTGCCTATGAGCCTTTCGGAAAGGATATTGGACTTTAACAGCCGGCACCGGGTGACCAGCCACCTGATCTTCTGGATTTTACTATTATTCATTCAGCTAAGTTCAAGTAGTTATTACAATGGTGAACAAGTGCCTTTTCGCAACAACCTGATGGGCGATGGCACCAACATACTTGCGCAGATTCCAGCCGCTTATTTTTTAGCCTATTTTGTCGTTCCCAGGTTTATTTACACTGAAAAATATCTGTCAGCTATCCTTTGTTTCCTATTATGCAGTTATTTGATCTGTGTACTGTCCAGGCTTTCCGTAGTCCATATCGAGGAACCCTGGTACGGGACGAAACCTAATCCCAAAGAAACGTTGGGCGAGATTTTCACAGATATTCCCAAATTGATCTACGTCTATTTTTTTCGAATCTTTTCCGTGGCTTTTGTCTTTATGCTACTTAAGCTACTTAAAGATCAGCTGCTCATCCAGAAACGCACCCTTTCACTGGAAAAGGAAAAAGCGGAAACAGAGCTCAAGTTGCTGAAGACCCAACTGAATCCCCATTTTTTATTCAATACTTTAAATAATATTTATTCGCTGTCACTGTCGAATTCACCTGTAACTTCCACTTCCATCGGGCGGCTATCGGAGATCCTGGATTATCTGTTGTACCGTTGTGACAGTCCTTATGTCCCGGTATCAGGTGAGATCCATTTGTTAAAAAACTATATCGGACTGGAAAAACTCCGCTATGACGAGCGATTGAAGATTGAGTTCACCTGCCAGGTTAGCGAACAGGTCCAGATCGCACCAATGATCCTTTTGTCTATACTGGAAAATGCCTTTAAGCACGGTACTGGGAATGATGCGGGAAAACCAGTTATCCGGATTGATCTGCACGCCGATAGAAATTTGCTTACGTTTAAAGTAGTTAACACGTTTCAAGCCAAAGACGCTGTAAACGCCGGAAATATTGGTCTCAGTAATTTAACCAGACAACTGGATTTACTTTATCCGCAAAAACATATGCTGCTGATCGAACAGTCCGAAAACCTATTTATTGTAGACCTTAAATTGAACTTAGCATGAAGATCAGATGCGTCATCGTGGATGATGAGCCCCTGGCTATCCAGTTGATGCAAAAGCACCTGGCGCAACTGGATTTCTTCGAGGTTGTGGCCACGAGCAATAATGCCCTCAAAGCATTGGAGATCCTGAACCAGCAACCGGTCGATCTTTTATTCCTGGATATTAAAATGCCGCAGCTTTCGGGGCTTGATTTTCTCAAGACCCTGCGCAACCCGCCAAAAACCATTTTAACGACCGCCTACCGTGAATTCGCACTGGAAGGCTTTGAATTGGGTGTAATTGATTACCTACTGAAACCGATTACCTTTGACCGTTTTTTTAAAGCCATAGAACATTATCTCAGCACAGGCAATCAGTCGATGCCCGAAATCCTGTATTCATCCGAACCGCAGTTTATCTACCTCAAAACGGGCCATAAATTCTTTAAGGTCGATACGCGTGATATTTTATATGCGGAAAGTTTAAAGGATTATGTACATGTTCATACCAAGGAAAGCATAATCATCTCCAAATACAAAATCGGTGACCTGGAACGAGAATTAAAGGACAAAGGCTTTTTACGGATACACCGCAGTTTCGTGGTTAACCTGTTCCATGTAACCGCCTTTACGGCGAATGATGTCGAGATTGGCAAAGTAGAACTGCCTGTTGGTGACACTTATAAACAGATCCTGTTAAGGGCATTCCACAACCGATAACCGGATTAACCCAAAAGACCATTTAAAATTCCGCGGACAGCAATTGCTACAATCTTTGTATGCTTAAAAGACGCTTATCAGCATTGAAACAGGAACACATCGATCACTGCTTTTCTTCAGTATAATAGCCAAGCCGCCTATATTTAGTCCTCTTTGATTATCCCTTTGTATAGAGAAAATTAACTTCAGCATTACTTAAACACCATTATTTAAAGTCGTATTTCTTTACTTTTCCGTCTCTCCAGGTATAGAGCTCATAATAATGCTTTCTGAAACCAAAGACCTCTTCGATAAGGTAATTCGTCGAATTTTGAATTAATGGTGTAATCTTTGGATGTAGGTTGGCCGGAAGTTCGGAGAGCTGTAACTTACGTTCAATCTCAAAGCCTACATCATATTCGAACTCCAATGTAAAACTATCCTTCTTCCACTGAACGCTTGTAGTAAGACCATGAGAAAGCGGCGAGAGGCTAAATTTTAAATCATCATTGGATGTAATTTTTCTTGCACCTCCGACAAACAAGAATATCCCTGAAAATACCATTGCCGCATAACCAACTTTTTGAAATACCTTCTCACTAATAAAGGGTAATATATATTTAATACCGAACGAGGATACAATGCCTGCAACAGCTATCATTCCTCCATATAAAAATACTTGCGCAGTAAATAGTCCAAATGATACATATAGTCCCAACTTAATTATATGGAGTATAATCTCGTTAGCAGCTCTAGTTGCTACTATTTCTTCTTTTGAAAGCCCGTAGGTAAGATAAAACCTATTAAAAATTAAACCTACGGCACCAGTTAAACCAGAAACAAATCCAGTCAGGAAACCAATTATTGCTACTGTAAGTTTGTTTTTATGATTTGGCTTTCCTTTATTTTGAGGTTTAAAGATATACAGGATATTGTATAAGAGGAACAAGCCCAAAATCAATTCCAAAAATATTGGGTTAAAATAAGTAAGCAGCCTGGCACCTAACCATACAGTGGGTATAGCTGGTGGGATAAACCATTTCACCAGGTCCCACCTGATGTTTTTCCAAAGGACAATAATTCTGGAAAGCGAACTGGATGCGGTTCCAACAGAAAGAGCTGCAGGAATCTGGGCTCCCGGAAGCATTATTCCTAATATCGGAATTAATATAAAACTAGCTCCACCACCACATATTGCACTCAGTATAAATGCAAACAACGCACAGATAAATAAAAGCAACGCAGTAAAAAACATATAATTTATATATCCGCTAAATTATATATTAAAGGGAAACATCGACGGTCAATTTATTGTTTTCGCCGTAAAATGTGGGTATCCCGGAGTTATTTACTACCTCGTTCCGGAATATCAAAAATATCACTCCGAAATCATATGGTCTGGACTCCCGAAATATCTATATTTTCTTAATAAATTGGCTAAAATTCTGCCCAGTTATGGAAACAAAAATATGCCTTAGTCGTCGCTATTCAATGATTCTAAAAAACAGAAAGTTTTTTTTTGAGTCTAAAAAAGTCTGTATATTTGATTTAACAATTAGAGAAAACTTGCCGATTGCGTCATTCGTAGAGCAAGGAACTTTTAAAGATGTAACACACTGATTATTAGCACATAAGAGCGATGATTCTGTTCCCTAGCTCTCCGCTTAAATAAAAAGCCTGGTAAATAGTATTTACCGGGCTTTTTTTATGAAGTGGAAAACCGTTTTTTCGGAAATTTGGCATATTGACGATTGTACTCCCAGTATCAATCCTCTTTGATTTTATTCATTTTAGCGTATTTTTCACTTTGATACCAGGCTTTCTGAGGCCTGTTTGTAGAGAATCCGTATTTTTCCCGATAAGCCTTGCGTTCAGCGGTGAAATGCCACCAACGTTTGCTGTCGTCTCGATTTTCAATATAATGTACCAGCAACCGGTATGAGTCTTCCACACAAGGATCAGCCCAGGTACCGCAGTGCTGTTCAAAAGCATCAAAAAGCTCCACTGCAGATCTTCCTTTGAGTTGCTCCAGTGTATAATATCCCTGACAGATGAGCTCTTCTGCAAAATTAATACCAAGTGATGGTATGCTTTGAAATTGCGTCAGCGCGTTCAATTCCCTGGCTCGCTGAGGTGAAGCTTCCAGCAGGGAGGCGATCTCATCCGGCGCATAGTCTTGCAATACCTTCTGACTTACCTTTTTAGTTTTAAGTATTTGCTTTTCCGCCAAGGTCAATCGATAATTAATCGTTTTTTTCATAGCCTTTCTACATAATTGATGATAAAATCCGCAAGCTGTTCCTGCTCTCCTACAGATAACAGATCGCCATCATAGATCCAATATCCTTGCGCATCAAACAGTATACAGCCGAGTTCATCCGGGTCTTCGTCAAAGGCTGTATACAACCGGTAGCATTGTGCTGCTTTCTGGTAGAAACGGTCGGGAATGATCCGAACCACCTCATCAGGCCCATTGATGCGCTTTACAAAAGCTTTAGCCTCTCTGGTCAGATAGCTATACATGGTCATTTTTAACGGTTGTGATTTTTTCAAAGATAAATAAAATACTAATATTTTTAGTATTAGTTTTGTAATTCATTATTATGTCCGAAATAAACAGATATTATCAACCAGCTATGCAAAAAGCTTTCCTACAAAAGGTACTTTTTATTAGGGGCGAAATTTTCATTGATAATGTTATTATTGTAAACGAATGAACGAACTTAACCCCGCGATGCACCTGGCCGCCGATTACCTGGAATCAACCAATACGGTTATTTTCCTCACAGGTAAGGCAGGTACAGGCAAAACCACTTTCCTGCAAAACCTGAAACAGATTTCGAAAAAGAAACTAGCTGTGGCTGCCCCAACCGGTGTGGCGGCGATCAACGCGGGCGGGATGACCATTCATTCGCTGTTCCAGTTACCTTTCGGGCCGCTTTTACCTGGTGGTGATTCGCGACCGGATATCCATTATAATCCCGAAAAGAAGGAACTGTTGAGCAGTTTAGAACTGCTGATCATTGATGAGATCAGTATGGTACGCCCCGACGTATTAGACCAGATCGATCTGATCCTGCGGAATATCAAAGATTCCAACCATCCTTTCGGCGGCGTACAGCTCTTATTGATCGGCGACCTTTCGCAATTGAGCCCGATCATACGGGACGAGGAATGGGCCGTATTGAGACGTTATTATACTACGTCTTATTTTTTCAGCGCACTGGTGATGCAAAAAGCACCTTATGCTCGGATTGAACTGGATCATGTGTACCGCCAAAAGGAACAGGCTTTTGTCGATATCCTGAATGAAGTACGTAACCAGCAGGTCAGTGCGAAAAGCTTAGCATTATTGAATACGCGTTACATACCAGACTTCCGGCCAGCTACAGATGATCCTTACATTACACTGACCACGCACAATAGTATTGCCCAACAAGTGAATACGGAATTCCTGGAAGCTTTGCAGGGACAAGAATTTGAATTTGCGGCAACGGTCAGGGGCGATTTTCCTAAAGATGCCTACCCTACCGAAATAAATTTAAAATTGAAGATCGGTGCACAGGTGATGTTTGTTAAAAATGATGGCTCAGCAGAAAAATTGTATTATAATGGCAAAATCGGAACGGTTAGCCAGATCAAAGGTAATACCGTGTTTGTTCAATGCGGCAGGGAAGGTAAAGAGCTTGCGGTGGAAACCGTAGAATGGACGAATGTAAAGTACCAACTTGACGGTGAGGCTATCAATGAAAGCAATGCCGGCAGTTTTGCTCAGATACCCTTAAAACTGGCCTGGGCCATCACTATCCATAAAAGCCAGGGCTTAACCTTTGACAAAGCCATTATTGATGTTAGCGAAGCTTTTGCCTCCGGGCAGGCCTATGTGGCGTTGAGTCGTTGTCGTACTTTATCAGGTATGATCTTACGCAATCCCATCGGCTCCCACAATATTATTGGCGATCCGGCGGTCATTCGTTTTAACGAACAAGCCACTTTGATCACACCTGATGCATACACACTTCAGCGCGACCAGCAGCTATATGAAAAGTATTTACTTGGTGAACTATTTAATTTCGGTGCACTGCAAACCCGGCTCAAAGGTTTCGAAATACTGTTGCCTGATCTGGAAAAAGAAATCATCAGCGTTGCGCTCAAATTCACTAAACAGCTCAAAACCGAACGGAGCCTACAAGCCGCCGCTTATTTTCTCGAAAAACTAACAGTCGCTACTGAAAGCCTGCATCAACAATTGCCAGGTTTGATCGGGCAATCGAAAGAATTAGCTAAAAAAGCAGACCAATTGATCATTTGGCTAATGAACCGTATCCGGCTCATGGAATATTTCGCACAGGCTTCTTTTACGACCGCCGTGTATCTGGAACTGACCAAAGAAAAAGTCAAAACATATGATCGCTCCTATCTAAAGGCGCTGAATGCCCCACCCAACGAAAAACTGTATGAACAAATACTGGAATGGCGTGAAAAAGCAGCAGTTAAAGAAAACATCATGCCTAATATGGTGCTTTCTGAGAAAACGGCAGCCGCCATAGCAGAAAGGCTACCGGATACACTTAAAGCGCTCGGCGTGATCAAAGGGATCGGTGCGCATAAGGCTACTCAATATGGACCGGAATTGATTGGATTGATCCGCAGCTATCAGCAAGAATTACAAAGCCCAGGAACTGAACAGGTTAGTTTGTTTTAAGCCTGGCGTTACCTCATCGAAAAGATACTTACCAATTGCGTATACTGCATACAGATAAATGAAAAAATCCCGGCCGTATTACACAACCGGGATTGAACCAAGAAACACAACCAGACTTTGAATGAACAATCTTTAAATTAGCCTGTGGTCTTTGTTAAAAAACGTAGAATATGCTGGCCTGGATATTGGTGTTTTTAAAATCGTTATTGATAGTGGTGCTGGTAAAATTACCCACTTTTGAAATACCGTAAACGTACCTGGCGCCGATACCAAGACCAATTTTTGACTGGTAGCCGATACCACCTACAGCAGCACCATCTATTTTTTTAGCAAAATCGGTACCGCTGTACCCTGCTACTTCTTCTTTGAGCTTGATACCTACCTGAGCACCCCCCTCAACGTAGAAACCAGAGTTGGTGCGGTATTTAAGCAGGAAGGGTACGGTCATGTAAGATAGCTTTAGGTCTTGGGCACCAAGCGCGCCATCAGTAACTTTAGCTCCCTGCTGAGAGTATAAAAACTCTTCCTGGATCAAAAAATTATTGGTGATCTTGAAAGCCACTGTAGCACCGGCATGAAAACCGGCCAGATAATCGGTACCAAAATTGGCCTTATCAAAATTACTGTAATTACCACCGGCCTTAATACCGAATTCTAATTTTGAGGTTATTTTTTGAAAGAAGGTTTGGCTGAAGCCCTTCGTCGATACCAGAACAAAACAAATTAACATTAAGATTAGCTTTTTCATAAATTTCATTTAAAAGTTTGAGATACTATTTGCAACACGGGGCCGCACTTATTTTTTTATTTAGGCCAAAGGTGGGTCTTTATAGGTAGGTGCAGAAGGAAAAGGTAACCGAAGCGGGCAAAGTTGGCCCGGAAAAGGCGTAAAGGCATTTGAATAAAATCAACAGACAACTATTCCAGAAGAATCGTATCGATAAAACAGTAAAAGCCTGATGTGCTACCAGTTAACACATCAGGCTTTTGCAATGAAAGAGAAATATCAGAATGATAGCTCAAGCTTTCGCCAACCAGTTGAGAAACTGGGACGCCTTTCCTTTACTTACCACAACGCGTTCGCCAAAAGCTATATTAAGATTGAGTGATAATTTCCTGGAGAAAAAACTGGACACATCAATAATGGCTTTACGGCTAACCAAAAATTGCCGGTTTGCCCTGAAAAAGTAATTCCCGCATAATTTTTCCAACTCATCCAGGTTTTTATTGGGATAAAAGGTTTTGCCCGAAAAGGTCAATAAATTGGTCACCTCGTTCGCCAGGTAAAACAGGGCTATATCTTCGAGCTTTATTGGAATAATCTTATCCTGGTGGTATACCAGTACAGAAGATGACTTTTGTGTACCTCTGTCGGCCAGCATTTCCAACAAGGCGTTATATTGCGGCCCCTGATCAGCCGAAAATAACTTTTTAAGCTCTTCGTATCGTTGCAAAGCCCGTTCCAGTGTTTGCGTGGTAAAGGGTTTAAGGATATAATCTATCCCGTTAGCTTTAAAGGCATCCAGGGCATACTCATCATAAGCCGTACAAAAAATTACCGGAGCCGAAACAGTTACCGCGATAAATATCTCAAAACTTAAACCGTCGCCTAACTGAATATCGCTAAAGATGAGGTCGGGTGATGGATTATTTTTAAGGTAGACAACGGCCTCTTTAACGGAATGTAGCTGCACTATACTTACCGGGCCATTTATTAATTGGTTAATACTAAACTCAAGATCTTCGGCAACTACCCGTTCATCCTCTATGATCACTATATTCATTGGTCAATAATTTTATACTTACAGAAAATGTGCTTTTATCTTCTTTGATCAGGATCTCGTCGCCCGACAACAGATTGTATCGTTCGGCAAGGTTAGCAAGGCCGTGAAAGGTAGAGGAAACATTAACCGATTTTTTCTGCAGGTTATTATATACTACTATTCGCTCCTCCAGGCAAAAAATGTGCACGATCAATGGTGCCTCCTGGGTAAGATCGTTATGTTTGATAGCGTTCTCTAACAGCGGCTGCAATGAAAAAGATGGCAAATAGTGATCTTTCCGTATTTTATCCGGCACATCAATGGTACAATCCAGTGCGGTACCAAACCTGATCTTCTGCATTTCCAGGTAATCGCCCAGAAGGGTCAGTTCCTCCTCCAGGCTGGATACCTTGGCGGCATGGTTGTAGACAGAAGCTCTTAAAAAATTGGCTAAATGTACTATATAAATATCACCGGCACATGGATCTTTCCGGTAGAGGGCCTTGAGAGTATTTAACGCGTTGAACAAAAAGTGGGGATGTATCTGTTGTTTTAAAAGCAGGTTGGCGGCTTCTGCATTCGCAGTTTTTAGTTCTGACAGTTCCAGCCCCGCGCGAGCTTTATCGCTATGCAGAATGATAAAATCATGAAAAATAACAATAACCGTATTAACAACCACGCTGGAAACAACAAATATGGAAGGAAATACAAGGAAAGGATAAGAGTCGCTTTTTTTAGAGATGTGATCGAATACTGGTGACAGCGCAATATAAATTACCGCACTGGCCGCATAAGTGTATAAAAGGCGGTACGCCTTGAATCGTTTGGTTTCAGTGTTATACCTCCGCTCCAAAAAAATTAAAATACCCACATTGGCAAAGCCAACCAGGCCGATACCCACCCCCGTCATCACTGTATAAAATATCTTGTGCATAGGTATGTCTTCCAGCAAGAAAACAAAATACACTGATGAGATGGCCGTAAAAGCCGCCACCAGTAACCAATTAAGACGAACAAGGTTTTTGATTGGTAACGTTGAATCCATATACACAAATGTAAGTAATCGTAATAATGAAGTAAATAATTCTGTACCGAAGCGGGCAAAAACAACATCGAACATCACTTTTAGCCATTTAAAAAGTTGTGAGCGTTAAATCTTCTTCACTCCTATTCCCCCATCGGCATTCGCTACCGCGTTTCTACTCCCGGCCATCCCTGATTTTATTAAAACCGTTTATTGAAACATTCAGTTGGCATTTTGCCCGCTTCCATGTGTTTTTAATATAACACGATGTTTAATGCCAATACCTTCGCTTTCAAATAAATGTTAAATTTTAAAAAATAAACAAAATGAAAAAGACAACTGCATTCGGTATTACCCTGTTTATCTGTCTGCTGTTCATCCTCTTTGCTTCTTACACAAAAGCGCAGGAAACACAAATAAAAGTTACAGATATCCGGTCGGAAAAGGGAAAGATCATCCTTAATGTATTTAAAGACAACGATTCATACGACAAGAATCAGCCGTACAAAAAAATCACATTTGACAAGAAGGCTTTGGTCAACGGGACATTGAACGTGCATTTTGGTTTAGAACCCGGTGTGTATGGAATAACCCTGATTGATGACGAAAATGAAGATGGTAAGATCAATAAGAATTTCGTGGGAATGCCCAAAGAAGGGTTTGGGTTTTCAAACTTCTTTATGACTAAAATGAAAAAGCCATCATTCGACGACTTTAAAGTTGATTTAAAATCTCCCGAACACCAGATTGAGATCAAGGTAAAATACATGTAAATCTAATATCGCGGCAAAGCTGGTATAAGATTGAATGCCGTGTATTCATTAATTTCTGAGTTAACACAAAATAATTAAACAAGTACTATCATGAAAAGAAATAAAATTCATTACAACATATTGATTGGGGCAGCGCTATTAGTAACCGTTATATCCTTTTCTTCCTGCAAAAAAAATGATGTCAATCCATCAGAGACCTTTGATATCAAAGTAGTCAATGCCTCAGAAACTTCCGGTCCACAGAGTTTTACATTGGCAGATAAAGTATTGGTTAACGAGGGCCTTGATTTTACGGATGCTTCTGATTATATCACTACAAACTCCGGTACCCGGCTGGTTGAACAATTCAAAAACACAGCTTCGGGTACTGTCACGGCAACAGGTGAGATATGGACGGACAACGGCAAAAGATTTACCGTATACCTGGTTGGTGAAGGATCAAAAGCCCGGGTTAAAGAATTTGAGGATAAGTTGACGATACCGCCCAGCGGCATGGCAAGGGTAAAGTTTTTGCATTTGAGTGATGGTGCACCATCTGTGATCAATATCAAAGATGCCAATGGCAACAACCTCGTGACTACCCTCGCCGAAAATACTGATAGCGGATACTCTAACGTTGCGCCCGGAACGCTTTCCATTAAAATTTACGGCGTGGCCTCCAGAAATAACATCGGCAACTTTGATGTAACTGATCTTCAGGCCGGGAAGATTTACTCCATTTATCTTACCGGTTCTACAGATGCTAACCTTAGCGTACATAAGGTACTACATAATTAAAAGCAATCAAAACCATATAGCCCCATTCCCGGATCATTGACAGATTCAGGAATGGGTATATGAATCCGGTTACAAAAGAGTAGATCATGAGGAATTTTCCTGAAAACATAATTTCTGTTGTAGCAGGTAGCGGAACTACCTGCTACAACATTATAACAGCATTGTTAAGTAATAATGCTACAGTAATTGTTCCCATTAAAAGTTATGCTGAGATACAATCCCTTCAAGAAATCACTGCCAGTATTACATTGGGCGAATTAGTTCCTGTATTGGCAGATATCCCGGACTATCATAGAGCCAACCATTTTTTTGAAGATATTGAAGAGCGGTTTGGGCAAATAAACTTAACGATAATAGTGTTTGATAACGACTATTCCGATAGCCAGCTTACAGAAACCACCTATGAAGAATGGGAAAGAATGCAGCGAAATAGCATATCAGCCTGTTTCATTGTTGGCAAAGTTATACTTGAGTTTATGAAACGAAACGCGAAGGGTATTTATCGAAATGCACACGGCATTTATATAGCTGTAAGTAATACCTCCTCACCTGATAGTGCAAAAATCTCTCCGCTTAATGTTATCGCAGCACATATGCAGGCAGAACTATCTAAAATATTTGCGGAAGAAATTAAATACACCGGCATCAAATATTACCATGTTTTTGTCGATGATTTTAATACGCAGACGGATGATTATGATATTGCCCGGTACATTATTGATCTGTGCGCAACGTAATTGAAGCTTTTTACACCTCCTTATAAATAGCTTCTTATATTTATTATATAGAACGAATAATGAGATCCAGACCGTATTTATTGCTTTTGAGCTTTTTAATAATGGGTAAGGTATTCGGCCAAACCAAGGTTGATACTGCCTACATAGAAGCGTATGCAGAAAAAATGTCGGTAACCGGATTTGTTTCCACAAATTCCTTAGAAATAAAACAGGATCATGCTTATTATAAACCCAATTACCCGATCAATGTTGGGTTGGATTTCGCGATAAAAAATACTGTTATTGACTTGGAACTGGCTTATGGTATTGCACCCCTCCGGAAAAAAGAATTTGGGAAGACACGGTCATTTGATTTTCAACTCCATCGCTATGGGAGGCATTTCGTATTAGATCTGTTTTACCAAAACTATAAAGGCTTTTACCAGGAACAGAAAAATACAGAGATAAAGCTTTACCCGAATATGTTGGTAAGGCAAATTGGTGCCGAGGGTACTTATATTTTTAACGGCGACAAATTTTCGGCCAGGGCGGCTTTTGAACAAAGCGAAAAACAGTTGAAATCCGCTGGCAGTTTTGTACTCGGTGGCGCAATTTATCTGGATAAGATAGCTTTTGAAAAAGATCAGCCTGTTTCGGATCAAAACTATATCCAGAACCTTCAATTAGGGGGCAGTATGGGTTATGCCTATTCCTGGCCCATCAATGACCGCTGGTTGATGTCTGGTATGGCAACCGGGGGAATCAATGTTGGGAATGAAACAGAATTACTTCAAAAAGTAAAAATAAGAGCATACCCTACTGCCTTCGCACGAGGATCGGCCGGGTATCATAAATCAGATTGGGCGGCTGCTTTTTCCTTTTTGATCAATAGTAAATCATTGTCTGGTTTGCAAAACAACAGCCTCAACCTCACGTCTATCAGTATGCAGCTTTCCTATGTAAAACATTTTAACAATCTTTTCCGAAAAAGAAAGCTATAGCCATTCTGTAAAAATCCACGATCATTACTTTTTGAACATAGCTACACCTGATGGTTTAATTTTAAGTATATCACCCTTTTCATCAAAGTTTAAACTATCTAAACATAATTCCCGCAATACATATTGCTCCTTTTGCGGATGGATGCGATGATATAAAATATAATACTGTCCATGCTCTTTAAAAACAGTGTGATGCCCCGGACCCAGGGTTGTGCTATCTGGAGTAGTTGAAAGTGTAGGATCATTAGGACCTTCGGTCCATGGGCCTAGTGGCGTTTTACCTGTGGAATACCGAACCTGGTAAGTGCCGTCAATAGCTTTTCCGTAAGAATACATTAAATAGTATAAACCATTACGTTTTACCATATGGGGTGCTTCAAAATAGTGCGGTGGGGTGATCTCCTGTGGAATACCATCAAAAGTTACCATATCTTTTTTCAATTTGACAGCCATACAATGACCATTTACCCAATTAAAGCCCGAACCCCAATATAAATAAGCGTCGCCATTATCATCAATAAAACAATCCGCGTCAATATTATGCACTTTCGGAAAATCTGTTTTGGTTACCAGCGGCGAATTATCCGCCTTTGCATTTTTCCAGGGGCCAAGAGGGTGCTCGCTAACACCAACCCATATTTCACTGCCCACAGCTACATACATATAAAACTTGTCCCTGAATTTTCGTACCGATGGCGCCCAAACCATAGCGTCGCCAGAAGTTGGGCTTGTACATGCTTGTTTGGTGGGCCAATTGATATGCCTGCTCACAAATGTTTTAAAATCCTTTGTTTCTAAAACCCCCAGCTCCTTACTGCCCCAGGGATCGATGGTTGCATAAATATAGTATACGCCTTTATCCTTAATCACCGTTGGGTCGGCATAATAACCTTTTATAATAGGATTTTCAATACGTTTTTCCTGCGCAAAACAGTTAAGCGCGGTGATAAACAATAGTAAAAGTAATGCAGGTGATGTTAGGGTGCAGCTTTTTGTCATGTGTAAATAAAATGTTCAATTTACAGTTTTTTAGTTCTTCGTCAATAATTCTTTAATTGATCACCTGTTCTAAAAGCGAAGCTCAGCCTTACTGAAGTTTTCTTATTTTCTAAGAGATATAGCTTATTTTATTCTTGTTTATAACTTTTTAATGTACCATCTGTATTAAACCCGATTGAGTACATACTGCGGTCGCCTGTAATATAGTTTGGGAACCAATTTATTTGATTATTTCGAATGGTAATAAAAACTAAGGATAAAGGCGCGGCCCCCTCTACCTTGAGCGCTTTTTCTTTATAGATCCGGGCAACCCTGGCCACATTGCTAAAGCTGAAAGTATTGAGCGAAATTAGCTGGGATTGTATATTATTATTTACTGATTGTGGCTCCGGCGTAGGGCCAGACCAGCTGCCAATGTATCTGTAAGCATCTACATATTTAGGATTATGCGGATTCTGGAGCTTAGCAAGGATTAAGCCATTATCAAAAAAATGAACCGTAGCATAAAGAAAAATTTCTTTTCCGGCATATTGAGGGAGTTTCCGTAGCGCCATCTCTGCCTGTTCTAATTTTTTAGTGTTGGTTAAAAAACCCGTACTTAATAATTGCTGATAAGTATGAAATATGGTATCTATCTGGGTAGTACTGGTAGTATTACTACTACTTGTTGTTTTAGTGATACTGGTATACTCGCCTAATGTTCCCGGTTCGTTATCCTTAGTCCGTTTGTTAATAACAGAATCATTAGGGTTAATGGTTTCTTTAACACTTTGTGATATTTGCTTACAACTTAAAATAAAAGCGACGCAAATGATGACGAATATTGATTGCTTCATTTTCATTAGCTGATTTCATCTAAGTCGCTTGCAAAGGCAATACGAGTGGCATCCTCCCGGAGATAAAAAATATCGATAGTCTTCTGCCTGGTAATATCCAGATCCAGCAAATCAATAATCTTTTTTATGCGGGCCTTATGTATTTGCTGTTGTTCATCAGTATATTCCAGGTTAAATTCAATCTGCGGTTGTTCATTCACATACAAACCAGTTTGGCTCGCGCCGATGAGCCTGGCGGTGGTTCTTATCCCTTTAAATTTAATGAGTGGGGCATTTTTTGAGCTTCCGCCGAATTTAGCCATGAGTGTTTCCAGAAAGCCATAAAACAAGATCACAGCAGGGCAAATCAAGAGAGGGTGCCAAAAGGCCATAAAACGCCATCCCGCACCATAGTTTTCTAAGTGATAAGAGAAGATATAATAACCCGCGATGAGCGCCAAAAGCACTAACCAGCCTAATGTTATCAGCGCAATAATGGTTTTGTTTATGGTAACATCTGAGTTTGCAAAAATAAAATAAGGAATACGCTTCATGTCCTTATCAATAAGTATGGCTGTCTTTTTACCAACTTCAAACCGGTGCTCATGCGGTTTACCATCGTTTACGGAGGCTTTTTGTACAATCGGTGTACCTACTAAATTCTTAAATGACAAAGCGAGCTCGTAACTATCACAGTCATTATCCCGAATGGGGATTTTGACTGAAGATAAAATGTCTGCCTCTCGATGTACGCCTTCTGTTTTTAATTGTTCTATATTCTGCTTGGCAACAAAGGGATAAACTATCCATTTACGAAAATAACGGGTCAAAAGTATGCTCCAAAGCACCATGGATACCGCCAAAAGAGCAAAGGCCAGCCAGGGATCTTTATCCTTAAGTTCCATGATGTCCGACTCGCTTTTGATGTTGTAATACAAAAGCATAGGAAAGGGAACCGCAAAGAAAAATGCATAAAGCATATGGAATATAGAAAAAGCACGTCCCATTTTTTGAGTGTTAGGTATATAATATCTCTTCTATAGCACCCAGTACCTCTATCTCATAGCGCTTCTGCTCCTCTTTTCCTTTCCGGGTCTCCAGGAAAAAGTCACTGATGGCGTAATTTTTTCCGTACCTGTCTTTTTTGTTCGACATCACATAGTGCAATTCGCAGTTAACCGTTTCTGGCAGCAGATGTACATCTTCAAATGACATGAGTTTCCTGGAATATAGACCTGGTATTTTCAAGTACACCTCCCTGTTCAGAGGGTCAAAAACATAGGTAAGATTTACTTTAAACAAAAGATCGTACAGTGCACAAATAGTAAAAAGAATACCGAAACATTGTATAGGTCTGCGTAATTCATAATTTAACACCCACACTTCTGGTAGCGCAAAGGCTATCAGCGCCAGCAGCACACAAATAACAATTTTGTTCCGGTATCTTCGGTTAGGTTGAAAGTTCAGTGTACCATTTATATATTTCAGGTTGTACGATATCATTATTTATGCTTCAAGCCTTGGCTATCATTATCCATCTATACCCATAATTTGCGCCGCTTCGTCTGTAACCCTTTGCAAGGGTTTGGTAAAAAACATGGTTTGGTGCAGGAGTAAGTTTCGCTGCTTACCATTTTTTTCTATGATCATCGTCGCCGTTGCATTAATGGTGATCAACAGGATTTGTTTGGTGATCAGGAAATTCTGAAAATCCTCAAAGTGAAAAACATTAGGCGATGTAAAGAAAAAGGACTGCGCTGTGATAGTACGGGCAACTACATCAAACCGGGTAACGGCACTGGCTCGTAACAAGATAATGAGTCCAAGTATGGCAAACAAAGCACATACTACTTTATTACCATTGGTTTTATTGCCATACAGGTAAGCAATTACTGCTATTGCAAACAAAAATATGGCAACGGCATAGTATAACCCCTTTTGCGGTGTTTTGATATAAACATTCCCTTCCTGGGTAAAATATTTAAATGATTGCATAATGCAGGTTTAAAGTGCCTGAATAAGGTATTGATTTCAAGTATAGATGCTTGATTAGCCTATGAATGAAAAACTTTTCTCGAATGCTTTGCCAAAAACAGGTATTGGCTTTTGGGCACTATTGGCAGCGTTAATTATCCCCAGTACCCAAAATATAAAAATCACCCAGCCAATCATGCCTAGGAAAGATAAAGCAGGCAGCATAGACCCAATAAAATTCAAAACAACATTGAGGACAATACTTACGATAGCCAAACCTAAAGATTGTTTCAAATGATATTTGAGCAGGCTGTCTGCTTTATCTTTTCCTGAAAAATAAGCGATCAGCCATCCTATCAAGGTGATGTAGGAAACGATAGATAATGTTTTGTTGTTCATGGTTTCTGTATTCGATTTTAGTCGGCGATATTGCCACAACAAAATTGATAACTGTTGGCCGTCGATTCCAAACTTTAGCATCCTACAAAGTGTCTACCTCTATCAGAAAAGCATCTACAATACGTCTACAATATTTATAATTATCTCATTATTAAATAATTATAAATAGTAAAATATACAAACCAAAGATATTTTCTGTATAATTCTTATCAATTTATAGTAATTTGGCTTGATGAAGTATCCCGTATATGGTCTGTTGGTAGGTATTTGCATGCTGATGTCCTTAAGCAGCTTTGGTCAAAATAGATTATCAGATAGTTTACGATCGGCTATTGATAATCCAGCATTGGACGAAAAAGAAAAGCCCGCTTTACTCCTTCAACTTGCCGAAATATACCGGGGCAGTAAAAATTATGCCCTGGCAGAGACCAGAACCAGGCAGGGTGCTGCTATAGCATTAAAATATAAAAACTATACAGAGGTTACTAAAGCTTATACGTTGCTGGTAATTATTGTGAGTAGTTTGCAGCAATTAAAACATTTAAAATCACTAACAGACTCAACTCAGATATTTGCAGCAAAAGCTAATGATCCACTTGCAATGGCTTATGGTTATTACGCGCGGGTACAGTTATATAAAACACTGGGTGACCCAGAAGCTATAGTAAAGTCTTGCAATCTGGGACTGAAACAACTGGCCAGTAAACCAGATCCGTATATAGCCGCTAAAATATATTATAGGCTTTACGTAGTCTATTCGAACTGGAATAACGAAGCCAAAGTAAATACTTATGCACATGAGGCCACTAAAAATGCTTTGCAGGTAAATGATTATAACATTTTAAGTAATTGCTATACAGCATTATCAGTAGCACATGAGTATAACTACCATACCACTAAAAAAAAGGCAGAGCTCGATAGTACCTTATTTTACCTGCATCAGTCAGAGATATTGTACCATCAATATCCGGGACAAGTGGCTGATTACACCTATGCCATCGCCTGTATTAACATAGCCGATTATTATTTAAAATATTTTCCTGAACCAGATAAAGAAGCCAAAGCTCATGCTATACGTTATGCCAATATCGCAAGGGACGTTTTGAAAAACACAAATAACAATCAGGAAGTTATAGCCAGCAGCCTGGGCATACTCAGCGAATATGCTAAGCGGGACGGTAACAGTGCTTTATCAGAAAGTTACTTGTTGGAGGCTTACAAGGTAATGAAAACAGAACAGCCCCCCTACTACTATACCATGATCAACGTGGTACAGGCCTTATCTAACATTTATGAACAAAAAGGCGACTATAAAAAAGCCATCGGTTTTCAAAAAGAAGTAACGCAGTATAATAACGAAAACTTCAACCAACAGCAGGCATTCAATACCCAGAAATTGGAAATACAGTATGAAACAGAAAAGAAAGACAGTGAAATGCGCATCCTGAAAGAACGGGAACAGAGTCGCAGAATGCAAAATTATCTGTATGGCTGTATTGCTATAGCCTCACTGCTCGGATTGCTATTTATGTTCAGGGCTTATCATTTTAAACTACGCTATTCATTACAGCGTGAAAAACAGCTACAATTGGAAAAACAAGACTCCGAGCTCCAGGTAAAATTAGAAAAAGAAGAACAGGCCAGGCTAAAGGTCGAACAACAACTGCTCGAAACACAGCAGCAACAGTTAAAAACAGAGGTTATGGCCAATGTGCTGCAACTGGAACATAAAAATCAGATGTTGCTCAATATCCGGGATAAGTTAACCGATGGTGACCCGGTGAATATGCATAAAATATTAAGAGAAGAAATGGTACTGGACAGCGATTTTGAACAGGCAAAGTTACAGATCCAACAGGTTCACCCGGATTTCTTTAACCTGATCAATGATAAAGCGCAAAAGAAACTTACCTTGCTCGACTTAAAGCTATGCGCCTATCTGTATCTTAAAATGGATACCCGGCAGATTTCCCAACTGATGCACATCGAGGCTAAAAGTGTACGCATGAGCCGGTACAGGCTTAAACAAAAGCTGGGATTGGAAAAAGAAGAAGATCTCCATATTTTTCTGCAGGGATTGACAGGTTGATCATATCCATAATGACGCTATCGTAAACAGAAGCGCTATAGTCATGATCAAAAATCCAAGCTTCAGGAAGGCCCAGGCGCTAACACTTTGTCCTTCACGGCGCAGGGCTACCAGCCATAGGATCGTTGCGAGCGAGCCCGTTATCGATAAATTAGGCCCAAGGTCAACGCCAATTAAAACGGAGCTTTTTACAATTTCTGGTACATGCCCTCCTTGCATAACATTACCCGCTATCAGTCCTACGGGTAGATTGTTCATCAGGTTGCAGGCAAAGGAAATGATAATACCACTCCCCCAGGCAGTCTTATTAACAGCTTCCTGTGCACTTTGATGCAGGAGAACATTCAGCATTTGAGTTATACCTGTTTTACTGAGTGCCTCAACCAAAACAAAAAGCCCCCCTACCAATGGGAGTACACTCCAGGATACGTCTTTAATAACCACCCAGGGGTTCTTCCTGGCCCGGATAATCACTATGGCCGAAGTAAGTATTCCTGTAATTGCCGTAGGAAGACCAAGTTGAATATCCAGGGCTGAAGCGGCAAGTAGAATGATAGCCGTAATAGCAATACCAAAAATCGCTGTTTTTCCACCTTGTGAAAGTATAGGTACAGGAATATTGGTTTCGATCTTTTGCCTTAGTGTTTTGCGTTGTGTTAAATAAAGCATCACATATGTTATCCCTATAGCCACTACAGAGGGTATAATATACTGCGACAACCATTGTAATAATGACGGCATATGAGTACCGTAAATAACCAGATTTGCCGGATTGGATATGGGAAGTACGAAGGACGCGGCATTGGCAATGAACGCGCAAATTAAAAGATAAGGAAGCGGCTTTTCTACCTTAGCCGCCTTTACCGCGGCAGCTACCGCGGGTGTTAGTACAACGGCTGTAGCATCATTTGATAAAAAAGTAGTAACTACAACACCAACCAAGTAAATTAAAAGAAAAAGATTGGTTGATGATCCTTTGGCCATTTTGGTTGCATGGGCTGCCAGCCAGTCAAAAAGTTTTTCTTCCCGTGCAGTTTCAGCCAGTAACACCATACCTGTTAAGAACAGATAAACGTCGGTGCCTTTAGCGATTCCTGAAAATGCTTCCGCAGGTGATATAAGCTGTAGCACAACCAATATAACAGCACCAGATACCGCCCAGATGGCTTCCGGTATTTTAAATGGACGGATAATAACCCCCGCTATAGCTAAAAAAGTAATAATCCAGATAATATAATGAGTCATATCATGGTGCATGTTTCTTTGTCAGACAAAAACATGCCTTTTAATTTATATCTGGCAAAGCGTTCTTAAATGCACGTGAATTGAGACGATTAAAATTTAACCTGTAGCTTTTCCGAAATAAGCTTACCATCTTTATAGTATTCGTAGAACCAGCCATCGTTCTTTTTCAAAACTATGCCGTTAGAAGCGCTGTTGCTGACAATATAGTAATCCTGTACAGAGGTTTTAAGGAGAGTTAAAACTATTTTTGGTGTGGTATCAATTAATTGATATCCGTTGGCTATTGCCTGGGCGTATAAAGTTCCAACCTGCTGATTCGTTTCCGCCTGTACAGATTTCGCTGGAGTAGTTGAAATTGCTGGAGTACTTACAACCGTTACCGGAGGCGTAACAGTTGGGGCCGGGGTGGTTGTATTTACAGTTGCAACCGGAGCGACAATTGCGCTTGTGGCAACCGTTGGCTTTACCGGTTGTTCATTAGTTGTTCCATTATAGGTATATGGCACCGCATCTAATGATTTAAAAGCTTCCCGCAGGGCAAGATTATAAGAAACGCGATATTCTTTCTCCCTGCTTTTGCCCTCTTTGCTTTTAAAAACGATATTACCCTGGCAATCTTTTAATAAAAGCGTAAGGGTGGTGGTAAACATGCCGCTTTTTTCTAATACATCCGCGTTCAGCGCCTGGCATTTATTGTTAGCCACTTCACTTGGCAATTCAGTATTATCAAAATAAACTGTAAACCCTTTTTCTGCCAAAAGGGATTTAGTCAGATTGTTTAGTCCGTACTGATCATTTTGCTTCAGGAAACTGAATTTCTCGGGCACTACAACGTATTTATAGTTATTGATCGTATTTTGAGCGTATACCGAAAAAGAGGCAAACACCAGGAGTAATAAAACGTATCTTTTCATATAAAACAAGTATGATATAACCTAAGTTTAACCTATGATTTAGTTTAGAAAACACTTACTCTCAGAAGCTTTACAGGTTATAATGAATGGCACTAAAAATAGCAATATTTTCTAATAAGTTTGGGGCATTTTATATGTTCAGATACTTTTTTAATGTACCAACTGTTATAGGTTAGCAAAATCTTTAACTACCAATAATTTGCTTTAACATTATTTAACTAATATTTATTTGGTGTTCTGAGTTTGCTTTCTTTATTTTATAACATAATGCTGGCATTCTTATACTCACTTAAAATTCGGAAGTTAACGTTTATCACCCTGTTTGTTTTTCTTGTACCTGCACCGCTCTTTGCACAAAATCTTTTTTTGGAAAAAATAGATGTGTGTAATACGGCCACTTTTTGCATGGACTGCGGAGATCCCAAAGCAACGTGCGATCAGTTCACACTTGATTATATATGTGACCAGATCAATCGTAAATACATTTTGAAAGATGCTTTTGGATCAATATCCTTCCAGGTATTGGTTGAGGCCTCTGGTTTTAGTTGTGTGCTTAGCCATACCGATGTAACAAACGGGCCGTTAACTGCAGAGTTGATCAGGTATTTGAATGGTAATATATGGAGAGCCGCCAAAGTAAATGGCAAACCTGTTTATGCATCTGTCAATGTGATCTTTCGTTTTGCGAATGGGAAAATATCAGGTCAAATGCAAAGAATGGATCTAACCGAATTAAAACCACCCGGTGATCCCACTATTTATAACAAAACAACTGCTTACACTAATCCGTCTTTGAATTCTTATGAATTCACCACCTGGACTAAGTATAACTCCCCCCTTCCAGATAACATCAGTAAATCTTGTATTGTAGATAAATCTGATGTGTTATGGTATACTACCATTAAGGGACTAACTCGATTTGATGGTCAAAACTTTAATCCCATCAACGAATTTAATTCCCCATTCACCGCCGAAACAGCTGTGATGGATATTAATGTAGATAAGGATAATAACAAATGGGTGTACGTTGATGATAAAATGTACAAGTACAGTGATGCAGGCTGGCAGATATTTGATTTTAAAAAATTTGTAACACCGGGAGCTATCCGGATCTTAAACAACCAACATGGTGATCTTCTTTTTGCTACTAAAGCCGGCCTGGTTGTATTAAGAAAGGATAAGGTTGTTGTACTGAATAAAAAGACCATCCCGCTGCTGCCTTCAAGCAATGTTTACTATGTTTATGAAGATAGCCGCAAGCGTTTGTGGATAGGCACATCAAAAGGATGCATCATGATTGATCATAACGTGCCAACTACGTTTAATACATCCAATACCCCTTTGAAAGATACCTATATTTCTAATGCCGTAGAAGATGAGGCTGGTAATCTGTATTTCTCGTTAACTGCCTGTAATGCAACTCCGGGCGATAATGACAAGGAAGGCATAGCGGTGCTGAAAACCAATGGAACGTGGCTGCACTATACTGATAAAAATTCAGGAATGCCATCAAACCATGTTAACGACATGTTGTATGATAAATATGAACATGTTTTGTGGATAGCTACAGAGCAATCGGGCCTCGTAAGGTTTAACCTGAAAGATAGCTGGGAAAATTATCACAATAATAACACTCCTATGCCTGGCTATACCATAAATAAGTTAGCGCAGGATTCCAAAGGCGTTATTTATGCCGCCACAACTAATGGTTTATTAAGGATCAAAAAGAGGAGATAAAAGTACTGGGCATTATTGAGCAGGTATTAACTTTTTTGTAGCCGTATCCTTTTCCATTATCGAAGAGGCAAAGTCGCCGGTTCCTGAAAACTCAAGCCCTTTTGATTGTGCCCATTCAATAAAGTTTTTTATCCGGGATATAAACAGCTCTCCTGAATTTCTAGCTATATAACCAGGGAGGCCATATTTTTCTTTATCATGCAGATCGGTAAACTCCCAGGGATGGAAATAAAGGTTAAGATATCCGTCTTTGCGATGAGCAGCCAAGCTGATCCATTTGATCAATGGTAGAGATAAGTTGTGGAAACTTAACCAAAAAAGCGGAAAACGAACTAAAGGTGATACCGAAGCAGGGATCTGTAAAACACCATCTTCATAAAACCAGGTGCGCGGTTTATCAAAATTATTATAACGCCCCGGCAGCCATGTAGGATTAATAGATGAATTGTATGTATATCCTGCCATCTTAATCTCAGCCTCATCAACGGGCATCATCCGCGCCATCCTAAAACCAGTCACCTCAGTACCCGAAATATCCTCCAACACCTCTTTTGATTGCTTTAGGTGCTCTGGTTTAAAATCAGAATGATAGTAACCATGTGATGCTATTTCATGCCCCTCATTCACAATTTTGGTGATAATATCAGGTTTGTGAAGTGCATAGTTGGCTGTACAGAAAAAAGTGGCTTTTATATTTGCCGATCTCAGCAACTCCAAAATTGAATTTGTGCCATTTGTTGAGATCGACAATTGTTCATCGAAAGATATTGACCGGCCATATTCCAACGGCAAATCAAATTCTTCTACATCAAACCCCAATAAAATCATTGTTTATATTTTTTATGCTCAGAAGATTTGTTGAGCGAATAATATAATTAGGGCGATGTTTTGACTGCATAAATATTTTACCCACATACACGCCTATTATGCCCAGCACTAACAATTGCAAACCACCAAAAAACGCTATTGTAGCCAATACAGAGGCCCATCCGGAAACAGCATATCCGGCAAAGTAGCTAAACAATACATAAGGGATATATAATATAGCCATCGCTGAAAAAAACAAACCAATACCGGCAACCAAATATAAAGGCCGGGCGCTAAAAGCCATAATACTACCTACGGCAAGTTTAACCAGTTTAAAGAACGAGTAACTGGCTTCGCCGGTATGTCTTTTGGATGGTGTATAAGGGATGCCTATTTGCTTATAGCCGGCCCATTTGACTATTCCTCTGAAAAATATCTCATACTCATCAATAAGCTTTAGCTGCTTTACAACTTTTTCATCCATCAACCTGAAATCGGCAGTGCCATTTTCCAGTTTAATATCCGAGAGCATATTTATGCCCTTATAAAAAAGCTTTGACGTAGCTTTCTGATAACCTTTCGCATGCGGGTTACTGTTTTGCCTGTAGGTGTAAATAATGTCATAACCGTTTTCCCAATATTTCAACATTTTTAATATTAAATGCGGGGGATGTTGCATATCGGCATCCATAGTTATCACGGCATCGCCCTGGGCCATAGCAATACCTGCTTTAAGGGCATGGTCTTTTCCAAAGTTTTTTGAAAGTTCTATGTAAAAAACATTGGCATGTAATTGCGCATTAAATTTTATTTCATTTAGAGTATTATCACTACTGCCGTCATCAACAAAAATCAATTCATAGTCATAATTAGTATGACTCAGTGTTTCGTTAATCTGTTCAATTAAAAAACTTATATTTTTTTCTTCATTATAGGATGGTATAATTACCGATACTTTCTTTTTTATAACGAATGTCATGATATTTTAAACAGGGGATTTAAATTGTGATAGGTAACTAAATATTATATTGGTCAGGTTTATTTTTATAATTTTTCAATCTATTCCTTATGTAACAAACATGATACGAAGAATTAAACTACAACGTTACAACCTCATCGTAATAAAAACTTTCACACTTATAAAAAGGAAATACCTCTCAGATAATGTAACTTTAGTGTTACAAAAATAAATAATTAATGATGATTTAATCATAAAATAATCTAGAATTAGCCATAGAATTGTAAACATATTAACATTCCCCGGGGTGCGGATATGTCATAACGCCAATAGCTTATATAGCTTTAACCTGTTCTTGCTTAGAAAAATCTCGGGTTAAGGTTTCGTAGATAATCTTTAGCCAGATCAGAAAGCATGGCAAAGCTTTAAGTTTATAAGGTACAACATACTCCATCCTGATATATCGCGGAAACAGATCGGATGGGGAAAGACTGGTTATAATGAGGGCAAAAATCAATAAAAACACTTCGTAACTGGTAACCGGCCTGTTTAAATTCATATACCAGATAGCTACTCCGGTAAAAGCAATAATATAAGTTGATGATTCCGATGAACTGCTGAAAATCACGGCAAAGATCAAAGCCGACGACAGGATAAGTAATTGATATTGTTGCCATTTAAAGCTTTTTAACCTTAAATAGGAAAGTGCAAAGAGCACCAAGGCCGGCGCTATAACGTATATATTTTTTAGTCCGGGGTAATTAAATATTTTCCTGATCATTCCCATCACGCATATTTCCTGTAACACAGAACCCTGGTTACTGAGATTTTTGGCTACAAGATCATCATACCAATCATAATAAGTTTGAATAATAAAAGCCGGTGAAGAAATAAGCATGGGCAATATAAATAATATCACAGACCAGAAAACAAAACCTCCAATAAACTTTAGTTTGTTTTCGGAAAAGAAAAAGAATGCAAGCCCAACTATCCCATATAATTTTACAAATGTTCCGAGAGCTATCATTAAAGCAGCCCAAAAATCTTGTTTCTTCTTAATAAAACTAAAGCTCAAAATAATCAATCCGGCTATCATGGGATTACTTTGAACATTGGCCGAAGCCGTCATTAACTCATGTGCACAAATCAACAAAATAACAACATACTGATTTTCTTTAATGGGTAGCGATTGCATGGCTTTAAAAAGTATAAAAGCATTAAACATTACCCACATTAAAACTCCAACACTATCGGGCATTAATGCAAACGGTGCAATGATTATTGAAAATACCGGCCCGTAATGATTAAGATCGTTAAAGTGCTCTGGCTGATAGGTGTAAAGATGATGCTGGTGAACGGTATTGATAAAATTATATTTAAAAACCAGGTAGTTATTAAATATTTGATGAGTGAGGATTCCTTTAAGAACAATGAGGAAACTTAAACCAAACCATAAAGAAAATACAAGGGGCTTATTATAAATAAGCCTGGTTATTTTATACATGCAGCAGGGGTATTAAAAAGCGAATATACAAAACAAGCCCTTTGGTAGTATTTTATCTTTAGGTTGGCATAGATTACAGGTTGATTACCAATTTGAAAATTACAAGCCCATAAAAAAGCCACCCGTAATGAGTGGCTTTTTTTTATATTCAGTAAGTATCAGGATCCTGGAGTTCCTGCGTCGAGTTTAACTTCCAGTGCCGCCCGTACATTGACAGGCAGGCTCGACAATAAGGTGTAACCTGTTGCCAATTCTATATCTTTTACGGTTACAATGTATTTTGTCCAATCGCTATTGGTGGTGTTAATATTAGGTGTATTTACAGCAATAACTCTTGTTGAACTAGTTACACGGCCCAAATCATTATCCCCAACAGGTATAATAACCGCTACTTTCCATACATTACTTGGTACATTAACATGACCATTATTTACAGTAGTTGCCGATCCATTTGAACCTGTACCGCCTGTGCCATAACTACCCATAATAATGTATACTTCGTTACCTAGAACTACTTGCTCACGCAGATAATTCTCCAGATTTGCCCAGGTATGCTGATTATTATTAGGCGCCTGCGGTATCATATTGGTCATCAGGAATGTAGCAGAGTTAGCATTAGCTGAACTTGTACGATCAGCCGAAGGGCAATTATGTCCTCTGTCAAACCCACTTCCGGAATAGGCGTTATCATTAACCACGTACCAGTTTGCCGGTAAACTTGCCCATGCTGCAAAATTATTTAAACGGTCTGAAGCTCCGGTGATATTAGTAGCATCCAAATGCCAGCTAACCCAATTCGGCTCACCTTTTGTAGCGTTGTATGATTCTGTGTAATATTTCTGATCAACAAGATAGTTATCCATTGAGGAGGTACTGCTTTGTGCGTTTGAAGGGTTACCAAAAAGCAGATCGCTGTTGTCGCCAGTTGTTGGCGGAGCGTCTGTACCTCCCGTTACGTCTCTTGGTGTAGATGCGGGTGCTGTTGGTGAACCACCACCGTCATCGCCGCCATCATCAGGAGTACCTACAACAATGCCGGGATCGCCTTTTCCTTTAAAGGTAATATCATCAATGTTGACACGATTGGTACCTGTACCGCTTCGTTTAATTTCAAAACGCACCTTACCAGTTACGCTTACTTTAAATGAGTCGGTAACCAGTGTAGTATTGTTCTCGCTGATATCAGTACCTACCTGTGTATAGGTTTTTCCCCCATCGGTAGACATTAACAGTTGCCAGACAGAAGCCGGATCTGACCCATATTTAGCATGTTTAATATACAAGGTATTAAGACCACTGATATCAAAGTTCATGGCAATATCACCTGCACGCAGGCGCACAGCCCAAAGGCCATCTTTTACATCAGCGGCCAGGGTACCTAAAACAGCATCGTTAAAATTCCAGCTGCCGGTAAGTAAAGTTACATCAGCCGCGGCATAAGCAGATTTCTTGCCTTGTTCGAAAGTTTCAGTGATACTGTAAGATGGCACTACAGGAGGTGGTTTAACTACTGTTGTATCCCCCGGACTGGTGGGCGGCATGTCCGTTGATTTTTTTGAGCAACTTGCCATGGTCAACACCAAAGCAAAACCAAGCAGTAAGTTTTGAATTTTCATCATAATTTGTTTTTTGTGATAGATAAACAGCAAAGCATGGCCATAGCATATATGCCCATGAAAAAATTATATTAAGCGTGATGTGGATAGAGAAGTAAAATCAGGAGCATATGTAAACCATGCTCCTGATAATATAGATTATTAATTTTTAACCCAAGTTGTTCCGTTATATTTAAACGTAAGTGTTGTAGGAACATCGGCACTATTAACAAATGCCAAATAAGTAATATTATAAGGAATATTGAGGGTTGGTGTTGGGAAATGCTTGGTCAGCACCAGTATCATAGCGCTTTGGATATCAGCAGCAGTCCAGCTGGTTTGAAAATCTCCATATTTTGCCAGATTTGTCCGTTGTGCATCTGTGCCAATAGTTGAATTTCCGATAAGAGTAGCATCATCCTTTGTAAGCGTATAATAAACCGTAGGATTTTTAATCCAGGTACCACCGCTTTTTACAAACCCAAGTGTTGCGGTTGATGATGCTAATGCTTTGGTTGTCCAGTTGGCACCGTCATATATCAATGGCATAACACGCTGATAATTTTTACTATTAAAGTACTTGTAGCTTACGTATTGAACATCTCTTAATTTAGCTGTGCTGGCAACCGCAGCATCGGCCTTCAATAATGTGTTAAAGTAAGATGAAAGTTGCGCATCATCTGATGAGCTAAAATCATTGAACGTCCCTCCTTTACCTATCGCTGTATACTGGGCAGGGGTTAAGGTGTACAATTTTTTCCAGGCATTGTTCAAATTTAAAAATGATTGGGTTGCTGTACTTGTTACCCCGTTTTCATAGTAGGTAAAGGTTAACAAAGCCAATTGATTGGTAGCAGGGTTGGGATACTTTATAGGCACCCAACTTAATATCTGAGCCGCACTAAAATCAGTAAATTTATTCCCTGGCAATAACAAATAATCGCTTTTTGTAAGTGTATATGATACGCTGTCACTTAAACTATCTGCCAGCTTAGGGGCTTTGGGAGGTGCAATAGCAGTAAGTGTAAACGTAATTGTTGCTGTTGAACCATCGCCTAATTGTGGGTCTTTTGAATTCAAGATCATAGGAATATACTTGTTGGCATCCCCTAAAGAATCAAAAGTAAAGGCATTATGCGGGTAGGCAGACGAGGGCAGCAACTGGTAATCTGATTGCGCAAGGGTAAACGTCATAGCCTTGGTGTATGTTGGCTTTACGCTTGGTTGCTTTTGGCAGGCAGTAAAAGCCACAACAACAAAAGCAAATAAATAATATATCTTTTTCATGAAGTTTCTTTTTAAAATTTAACTTTTATACCGGTAGTGAATGTTCTGAGTAAACCATAGTAAACACTCAATTTGGTTGGATCGCCAGTAGCAGAGGCATCATATCCATCAGATATATATTTGGTATTCAACAAATTGTTTACGTTACCATTCAATGAAGCATCTAAACCGGCAATTTTAAACTTAAAAGTGGCATTCAGGTCCCATAAAGAATAATTTGGCACTTTATAAGGCTGCACACCCGGGCTGGTAATATTGGCAAAGTTGAAACTTGAATAATAGTTACCATAGAAGTAATAATTTGTGCCAAGTTTTAAATCAGGTAAAACTTTAATATCTAAACCAAATGCAGCTGTAGTTTGAGCCGCATCCCCAACTTTAATTCCTTTTATCAATACTTCTTTTACAGAAGGAAGAGCTACATTTTGGCTATTAAATACAGTTGCCGGGCCTGCGTTCTTGGTATAATACCAATCACCATAAGAGAACATGCCATGTAATATGATTGCTTTAATAGGCTGGTAGCTCAATTCCAATTCGGCCCCCTGATGCATTTCGTTTACTCCAGCAACGTTCGCAGTATAAATTTGATTGGTTAGTGGATCTGGGATAGGAACACTGAATGACTCATCTTTATACAAACTGCGGTAAAGGTTAACCTTGGCTACAAAGCCAGATGTTTTAAACTGATAGCCTAATTCATAACTCAATAATTTTTCATCAACAGAGTTTGGGTTAATGGAGTTAGTGAATTTTTGGAATACGTTATCAAAATACGGTGGCTTAGTGATGTAACCAATGTTGGCAAACGCATTCATCTGATCGTTCAGGTTGTAGTTCGCGCCAGCTTTGGCCTGATAACTTAAAAAATTCACATAACGGCTTGACTGTGCCGGGTCGTTGTTCAGATAGTTGTATAAATCAACCCTCTTATCACCGGTTCCGGAACCAGACAGGGTTACAAATGCCGAGAAGTCATTTTTAACATACTCTGCCTGGGCATACGCACCGCCAGACATTACATAATCCTTATTATAATAAGCTATTTTATCACCAACTACCGCGCGATGATTAGGATTATTGATATCACCCGTGCTGCCACCGGGTTGGGTTCCAGGAACATAAGGGTTATACACATAATCAGCACCTAACAAGTCTTTAACTTCTTCATAGTGGGTACCTTTGTAATATCTTAAATCAAGACCGGCGGAAAGATTTAAATATTGCCCTAATGTGGTGGTATAAGTACTTCTTAAACCATACCAGGCATGATCATTATGTGAAGCATACAAATAGGTAGCTGCAGAGCCATCTACACTGGCTGCATTTGTTTTTTGTACCGCATCCAAATCAAAGGGTGAATATAGGTTACCCACTCTTGGTGGAACAGTATTTGTCCCCCCTATTGCGCCGCCACCGCCTGTACCATAAGTAGCATACAATACAGTGGACAGACTTGATTTTTCATTGATAGACCAGTTATGGTTTAATGAAAATACTGGTTTGCTGAAAAAGTTGTTATACGGATTTATTTGTTTACCATCCTTAACGCCCAGATCATAGTTCCATTTAACACCTTGTGGGGCACTGGCGTAATCAGTTAATGGACGCTCTGGTCTTTGACCATGGGTTTGGGTTGCCCCCATTACTGTAAAGGATAAGGTTTGGCTTGGACTTAATACTTTTGATAAGTTAAAGAAATAGTTATAACCTAAAAAGTTCAATCCGTCGGCATAGCCATCACCTTTGGTTCTGCTGCCCTGGAAGGTTGCAGCCCAACCATTGGCATTTAATCCTGTTGATACCAGTACTGCTGTTTTTTCGTAATTATTGGTACCTATAGTTTGAGAAATATATCCGCCCTTTTCGGCATCAGTTGTACGTGTGGTGATATTAATGGTCCCACCAAATGATGGAACAATAATTTTTGAAGCACCTAAGCCACGCTGTACTTGTACAGAGTTAGTTACATCGGTAAGGCCTGACCAGTTTGACCAAAAGATCGAACCGTTTTCCATATCATTAACAGGGATACCATTAATGGTCAATGCAACGTTACCTTTTTTTGAACCGCTTGAGAAACCACGGATGCTGATACGCGAGTCGCCATAACCACCGCCCTGTGCAGTAGCCATTATACCCGGCGTACTTTGTAATAATTGTGGAATGTCACGACCGCCCAATTTTTCTTCAATATATTGCTGACTGATGGTCGATACCGCTATCGGTGTTTTACGGTCTATGGCCAGATCACCAGTTACCACAACTTCTTTCATGGCGTTGGCACTGGATTTCAGAAAAATAATGCCCAGGTCGTTTTTGCCGTTAAGCTCAACTTCTTGCGTAACGTATCCAATATATGATATCACCAATGCTTTGACATCATCATCACCTAATTTCAACTTAAAATCGCCGTTAAGCCCGGTTGAAGTGGCTTTGCCTCCGCCTTTTACACCAACAGAGGCCCCGATAAGTGGCTCTTTAGTATCGGCATCAACTACCTTACCGCTATACACTGATGCTAACATAGCCTGATCAGCTGCAGATACCGGTTTGCCTGAAGTTTTGGCTTTAACCACAATGGTATGACCAATGATGGCATAAGTAATAGGCTGGCCTTTAAATACCTTTTCAAGCACCTTTGCTAAAGGCTGAGCCTTCATATCTATGGACACCTTATTACTGCCGGCAAGCAGTTCAGTCTGCATAAAAATATCATAGCCGCTTTGCTGCTCTATTTTATTTAAAACGCTTTCGAGGCTTGCATTTTTCTCGGTAAGCGTAATGCTTTGACTAAAACTTGCAGCGCTCAAATGAAGGCATACGGCAAAAAGTAAAGCTGTGATAAGTTTAATCCGCATAATAAATTTCCTTTTTGTGGCCGGATCTATCCGGGAAAAACAATTGGTAATCTTATTAATTTTATTTACCCGCGTGCCTTCACATACGGGCGCAGGAAATGTAGAAAAATCCATACTTTTGTTTGGGTTGTTTAGTAAAAATGTATTAGTCAATATGATTTTAAATTGTCAGCCCGATACCTGGCCGGAGGTGCTCGCAACACTTTCCGGCTTTTTTATGGGCCAAACCCGGTTAACCGACCTTGCCGGTTGCCGTTATCAGGCTTTATGATCTTACTATAATCTTCCTCCCGTCAATTGTGAAGTTTATGCCGCTTGTTTTTAATATCTGGAATATCTCTGAAACCGGTACATTCCGCGAAATACGGCCCCGGTAATGTTTTTGTGCTACATTACCCTGATACTCTACATCTACATCATACCACCTTGATAACTGGCGCATAATGGTATGCAGATCGGTATTACGGAAAAGAAACTTGCCGTTTTTCCAGGCTATAGCTTCGTCTATATCTGCATTTTCTTTTACATCAATGGTGTTTATAGTATTTACAGCCTGTTCTCCAGGTTTAAGTTTAGCGGTTGCGCCATTGGTATTGCCGGTAACCCTTACACTGCCTTCAAGCAGTGTTGTTTTGGTGGCAATTTCATCGGCATAGCTGTTGATATTGAAATGGGTGCCTAAAACCGTAACTGTTTGAGTCGCGGTTTTTACATAAAAAGGTTTACTGGGATCTTTGCTAACTTCAAAATAAGCTTCTCCGTTTAGTTCAACCCGGCGATCATTACCAGCGAATGTTGTAGGATATTTTAAAGATGAAGCCGAGTTTAACCAAACCCGGGTACCATCGGGTAAAACAATTTGGTATTGCCCACCACGTGGCGTGGCCAACGTGTTCATTACATTTTTTTCAACAGGCGGCAAGTCCTCAGTTTGACTGGTTTCGGCAGCCTGGTAAACCACCTCCCCGCTTTGATCTTTAGTAATGACAGCATTTTGCTGACTGGCTATTTTCCCGCGTTTGGCATCATCCAGGATAACCTTGGATCCATCAGCTAACGTCAGAACAGCTTTATTGCTTCCGGGTAAAAGATCTTGCTGCGGTTTAACAGCTATCTTTTGTTCGCCGGAAGTATTACGGTACCTAGTTAGTGTAACACCCAGGGCTATCAATATAATTATAGCCGCGGCATACGCCAACCATGGTTTACCGGTAACGTTTTTACTGGTGGTGTTTTTAAACCCCGTTTTCTTTACAATATTTTTCCAGGCTTTATCTTTATTGTTTGTCTCAAAAGTTTCAAGTGCTAAATCAATTATAGTTTGATCAGTTAATTTTTTGAATAATTCCTGGTTGCGCGTATCTGATTGAAGCCATTGCTCCAGTTGGTCTTGTTCTTGTTCGGTAAGCTCTTTTCGCAGGTGTTTCGCTATTAGCTTACCCAGATCAAAATAGGGTTGGTAATTATTCATATTTCCTTTTCGTATATAAAGACACCTTCGTTTTCAAAAAGGATAAAGAAATACAAAATATTTTTTGATGAAGGTTTTTATAACCAGTTAATACATTCTTACACGGCTAGCAACACATTCCTAACAAGTATTATAAATGATCAATAAATTCTATAAATTCAATTGATTAAAATTAAATATTCAGATTCCTTATCATTCATTAAGACAATATTAGTTGTTTACTGTTAATCTATCTCCATATGGAAAACAATCAGCAAAGTGAATACAACATCATCCAGACCGTACCTTTTTTCTGGGTAAAGGACATGGAAGCATCATTAAAGTTTTATATCGAGGCCCTTGGTTTTACCCTTGTTAATCAATGGACCCCACGGGGAAAAATTGAATGGTGCTGGCTTACGCGCGACGCTATTGCTATTATGCTGCAAGAACTACGCAAAAAAGATCAGAGCACCGGAGAGCCTGAACGCCCAGGCAAAGGCATATCTATTTGCTACCAATGCAGGGACGCCCTAGCTTTATATCATGAGTTTACAGGAAAAGGCATTCAAATACAGGAACCCTTTGTGGGCAATAATAACTGGGTAGTTGCTTTTGACGACGTAGATGGTTATCGGCTGGATTTTGAGAGCCCCACCGACGTGCCCGAAGAAACAAAATATTCGGAATGGTTTAAATAACCTTTCTCCGGGGTATTTTACCAGAATGTATCGCCAGATAAAAAAATAATTCGCCCCCAGTGTCCAGTTTACTCCATCTCACTTGATACGAGGGTGTAATTCATATATTTATTAACAATTAAAATTTGAAATAATGGACGAGTTCATTTTAATTTTCAGGCATGAAGATGGTACTAAAATAGCTTCACCTGAGCAGATCGAGGTCTGGATGAAACAAACTATGGATTGGATAGGCGGTATCGCGGCACAAAATAAATTTAGCAGCGGCACCGGTTTACCCTTTGATGATGCCAGGGTAGTTTGGCACAACAATGTAGTTACTAACGGCCCTTTTGGCGAGATCAAGGAAACCATTGGAGGATATATTATTGTAAAAGCCGATTCTGTTGAAGAAGCTGTTGAGTTTGCCAAAGGCAGTCCTGTATTACAAGGCGATGGTAATAGCGTTGAGGTACGCAAAATTGCCAGGCGCGACGGTGTACATTAAATTATTGAGACCGTATCATCAATCAAACTGACTATCACCTACAAATTAACATTAAGCCGGTGATATTTATGCAAAAAAGTGGGTTTACATGGTTTACACATTTTACGGTTAACATTGATTTATATAACTGATAACCAATTAATTATATATTTTTTCCAGCAAATTGTGTAAACCCACTTTTGGGTTAATTGAGTCAATCCAACCCTCATCTTACCATGCAAAAACAGGAACTCATACCACACTTGTTCAGAACCGAATACCGGAAGATAGTAGCTGTACTTTGCCGCCGGTTCGGTTTTGACCAAATGGAAACTGCCGAAGATATTACCAGTGATACTTTTTTGGCTGCGGCACAAACCTGGGCTTTTCATGGCGTTCCGCCTAATCCAACCGCATGGTTATATAACGTGGCTAAAAACAAAGCCAAAAATCATCTGCAACGTAATACCGTTTTTGAAAGCAAGGTATCGCCCGAGGTAAAAACCAGCTCTTCCGAATTTCAGGAGCTGGACATCGACCTCTCACCCCAAAACATCAACGATAGTCAATTGCAAATGATGTTTGCTATTTGCCATCCTGCTATATCGCCAGAGGCGCAAATCGGCCTGTCACTGCGTATCCTTTGCGGTTTTGGGATTGATGAAATTGCCGAGGCTTTTTTGACCAATAAAGAAACCATCAACAAGCGCTTATTCAGGGCTAAAGAAAAGATCAGGAACGAAAAACTAAAAATTGAGCTCCCCAATCCTGCTGAAATCGACGAGCGGCTTGGAAATGTATTAACAACCATATACCTGTTATTTAGCGAAGGTTATTACTCCGTTAGCCAGAACCAAACCTTACGTAAAGACCTGTGCTTTGAAGCGATGCGTTTATGCCATATGCTGATAGAAAACAACAGCACCAACCAACCACCGGTAAACGCCCTGCTATCACTCATGTGTTTTCATGCTTCCCGTTTTGAGGCCCGCCTGAGTAAGAATGACGAGCATATTTTGTATGACGACCAGGACGTTAGTCTTTGGAACGCAGACCTCATCAGTAAGGGTGCCTATTTTTTAAAATGCGCTACAACCGGGAATGTCCTTTCCAAATACCACATCGAAGCTAGTATAGCTTATTGGAGCACTCAAAAGACCGATACCAAAGAAAAATGGGAAAATGTACTACAATTATACAATCGTTTACTACAGGTAGCCTATTCCCCCATTGCAGCGCTCAACCGTACATTCGCCTTGTCAAAAGCCAACGGCAAAGGCGAAGCGATTGTAGAAGCCGAAAAACTAAAGTTAACCGACAACCAATTTTATTTTACCCTACTGGGCGAACTTTATACCGGCATTAATCATGATAAGGCAAAAAGTAATTTAAAAACGGCTTTGTCAATAGCTCGTACCCCGGCCGATAAACAGGTAATCCAAAAGAAGCTTGATCAGCTACGACAATAATATTTATTTTTTTAAGGCAAGCACTGCTAATGCAAACCAGCTAAATAGTTCGGGCGAGAGTTTTCCCCGAAGCAGTTCCAAAGCTCTTTGCTTTTGCTTTTTTACGGTATTGATAGACATATTCAGCTCATCGGCAATTTCCTGGTTCTTTTTACCATCAAAATAACCCATGATAGATATGGATCTGTAACTATCAGGCAAGGCATGAACAGCGGCATGGATCTCGGCCATAGCTTCGGCTGTGATCATGGCTTCAATTACAGGTGGTTCTTCCGGCTCGGCATTTCCATAGTATTGTATATAACCCTCTACTACTTTATGATGCCTGATGCTGTTAAGGCTTGCATTACGAACTGTGCTGTATAGAAAGTTCTTGATGGCTATGCCGTCCTGCATTACCGTTTCACGATGATTCCAATATTTTATAAAGGCATCCTGAACAAGATCCTCGGCCTGATCTTTATCTTTAAGCAACTGAAAAGAAAAATACACCAGCCTGTCGTAATGCTCTTTAAAAAGAACATCCAGATCTATTTGTTCAATTGACCTCTCCGACTCACTTTTGTGCGTAAATATCCCTTTTACAATGCTCATCTATCCGTTTCAGAAATAAGTTTGAGCATTACACGCATCATTTCTGATGCATCATAAATACCCGGTTCAAAGTTGAACTTTACGTGTTCAATTTAAGTTAAATCCGGGTTAATTAATAGTGTTATTACAGTAACTTTTCAGTTGCAAACTTCAGAGCAAATTTAATAGTCAGTGGTGTACGCCGGTCATTACAGATCATCATAAGTTAAGCTCCAAAATCCACCCGAAACAATCGGGTGGATTTTTTTTATAATTAAGCTGACCTGCTTATAAAAGCTCGCAATAATACCCGTTATTATTCATCAATTTGATGACCCTGGGCACAGGGATATGCTCTCCCTCAATCCGTAAAACACAATCACAATCTTCCAGATCAAAATTTATCAAGACACCGGGAATGTGCTGACTTAGTTTACGGATAAGCTTAACTGACTGACTTGTGTTTTGAACATTTGTTTTAAAAACTTCCACCATCGTATCTGTCATTGTTGGTGCATATGTCTGTTTAACCATCATCACTTTGTTTTAGGAGAATAAATTGTATGGTTCGAAAAGAATTATTTTTAAAACCGGTAGTTAATTCCGGTTGAAACGGCCACGCCTGTTTTCTTTAATTCTGTTAAAGGCGCCCCCCGTTTGTCCAGATTATTAAACGGTACCCAGTTAACTTTTTGATCTTTATCGTACAGATCAAGTTTTTGGACAACATTATATCCGGCACTTACCTCTACTGAGAAGTTCTTCGCCAGCATATAATTGTAGTATAAAGAGGCTTTAAATTGTTGCGCCTGGAAATAATCTGAGTTCATCTTTTTTGATAAACGATAAGTACCACCACCGATGCCAAAATCGCCGCTAAAGCCAAGGTTGCTTTTTTGGGATAATTTATAGTTCAATTTTTCAGAAACCGGTAATGTTCCTGATAAGCTTAGTTTGTCGGAAATATTCCAGTCGATACCAAATACCGGGACAAGCACCGAACCAAAGAACTGTTTAGAATAGACTACCCCTAATGAATAGGTGAATTTAGCTGACGACCTGATCTTTAACATGGCCACCCCGGTATAAAGCATATCATCACCAGAGATATCCTTCAGATCAGAAGACAACGTTGGTACAGCCGAAATAAGCAAGGCATATTTGGGCGAAAATGCCTTTTGAAAAGTAATGGGAACCGAAATAGCGTGGAAATTATTGCCGCCAAACTGATTGCCCATGCCAGAAAGAAACAGACCGCTATATCCTATTCCTGCAAGTAAAAAATCAACTTTTCCGTTTTGCATTTTGCTGTATAAGGGTAAGGTCAAGTTTCCGTTTACTTGCTGTATATTCATGTCCTTACCATTAATTTTAAGGGGGGAATAAGTATAATCGGCTTCAAATGAACCTAAATTCGGGACCGACTTTATGGGTGCTGCAACACCTTCTTCTACCGGTGTACTTTGCTGTGCCTGTGCTGATAGCGCGAATGAAACTGAAACTATCGCAATTAAAGACAAGATCTTTGTTTTCATGAGTTGTTGTGTGGGGTTATTTTTTTTTGATAATTTGATAATTTGTTTGCCAAATCGGCTGCCAGGCGGATCCTTCCTTGCATACAGTTTAGCACCATTGTTTTTATTAATATTTCTCTTGAAACACGCTCAGGTTCATTTACCCTTACTCGTTATGAAAATTATTCTGAGATACAGTCAGGCTATATCCCGTTTACCCTTAGCCTGTATTTAAATTATTTTCGGCAAATGACATTTTGATGATTAAACTCCTTAGCAGTAGTGCTGGTAAAATAGAAGGTATAAAATACCATGATTGAAAATTCAATCTTAAAAAAGGCCAGAAATAAGAGCAATGAGAATGCTCAGGTATTATCCTGCAGAAATTGATAAGACACCTCCGAGTTGGTGATGAAAAAACTTTTTAAACCTTAAATTTTAACACTTTTCTGCTCAAAAACGAGGTAAAAACGGGTGAAAATTCATTCAAAACCATCGATTTTAACACTTTTTAACAAATTTTAACACGGTTTTGAGCAGTTTTGAAAGGTTTAAAAAGTATTAAATAATTGACAATCAAATATTTGAATACAAAATGATCAATTTTTGGTCTATATTTTCCTTTAACAAAACGGCCCGGTTCTCTTTTTTATCAGAAAACCAGGCCGTTGCTTATGGTAAAAATACGAAAATTCGGGCACAAAACCAAGACAGACACACCCTATTTTGCCTCATCCTTACCGGCCGACAGTAAGGCCAATACATCATTCTTCAAATGATCGGGTATCAAGATAATGCTTTGGGAAACCTGCCCTATATCCTGGATCCCGACCGGTGTTTCGGGGGCAGGACTACGGTAGCCTTTCAGAATAAAACAGCCTTTTTCGTTTTCATATTGCACGGTTATTCTTAATTCGGTAAGCAATTGGATGTCACGATATAGCGTACGGGTACTGATGTGGAATTTTTCTTTTAAATAATCAACCGTTACCACCTTTTGGGTTTGTAAAACGGCCAGCACCTCCAATAGCCTGTCTGTCCTGTTCATTTCGTTTTGTATTTCTATACAAAACTGGTACAGTGCCGTGACAGCAGTATGTCAGTAATGATTTGAGGAGCAAGGATTTTTGGAGTAAGGAGCAAGGATTTTTTGATTTTGGGCAAAGATCCTTATCCTTGCTCTTTCTGTCCTTGTTCCTTACTCCATAAGTCTTTGCTCCAATATTAATCTTTCCTCAGCCTATCTCTTTCGTCACCGGTAGTCTGTTTGGCCTGGCCGCTTGCGTGGATGCTGCCAAATGATTTGGAATAGGTGAGTTTGATGATGGGGAACTTGCTTGATTCTGTGCGCACATCCACATAGCTTTTGATATTAAAAGGCTCCTGCGTTAAGGTTCCGTAATAAACATGCACCCGGATGCTCCTTAAAATATCGGCTACAGAAAGCTGAAAACTCCCGCCGTTATTATTCAGTTCCTTTTTTATGCCCGCATTGAGTGAGCCCAAGCCATTTATTTTTGTGGTACCGTTATACCATTGCGAATTATACCAGCCCGAAAGCTCGAATGAATATTTTTTCGGTAATTTAAATGACTCATTAAAGTTGAATGTATAAATAAAATAGCTTTTCTGGAACGGAAATGCCGAATAGCCGCCCCCTTTAAACTGGCTCAGTCCGCCTGTAAAGCTGTAGGTCATATCCCACCAGTTGCTTACCTTAAAGGGCAGGTTTGCCTGAAAAGTAAGGTTGTTTTGATAGCTCAGGTTTTGTGGTGATATGTAAAGCAGGTCTTTTGACGGCCCGGTACTGAGCTGATATCTCGCTATGGGGTTATCGTCGCGACTGTAAAGCAGAGAGAATGAATAATCATGGTAATTATAACCCAGTTTAATGTTATTGGTGATGGTTGGTTTCAGGAAAGGATTGCCAGTATACACCGCCGTAGGGTCGCTGTAGCCAACATACGATGCCAGGTCGTTATAAGTAGGCCGACTGATTCGTTTGCTATAGGACAATTGCAACTCGGCGTTTTCGTTCAGTTTTTTCGAAAATAATATAGTGGGGAACAGTACGCCCAGTTTACGGTTAACCAGGCTTTTACCCGTATTAGGATCGGTCATGTCGGTGTAGGAATACTCGTACCTTGCCCCTACAGTTAGGTTCATAGACGGGCTTATCTGCGCATTAAATGAAGCATAAGCCGCACCGATCCCTTCTTTCATATAGATCTCATTGGCCGATTCTGTTCTTTTAACCCAGTTATTATCCAGTAGGCTTTCCAACCCCGATGAACTGGCGCTGGTTGTATAGGTTCCTTTGATACCTGTTTCCAGTTTCAGCTTAGGGTTCAGCTGTTTGGTGTAATCTACCTTAGCTACCCCAACTTTGATAGTTGTAGCAGCAAAACCTCTTTGTTGGGGTGAATTCAAACTGTCGTTAGTCCCCGCCACCTCACCATGCTTATTAACAAAGGAGGTTTGCACCTGCGATGGGTTATCGTTATGGTAATAAATATAATCAGCGCTAAAGCTAATCTTATCGTTGGTATTTATTTGTCTGTCGATACTTATCGAGCTTACCAGGTTGTTCCACCGGTTTTGGAAGGTGTTAACGCCATCATACATCAATAAAGAATCGGGCAATACATTATAGCCTGCATGATTTGTAGTTATAAGGGCTGCATTGCTGGTATTATAGGTGAGGTTACCGCTTATGGTAGTTTTTGTATTGACTTTTATATCCGCCCCGACACTGGCATTTTGATCGTTCTGCACGCGTTTGGCATAACTATCGAAAATAACTGCAACATCGCCACCCCAAAAAGGCATATTCTGGGAACTGGTTATAAACAGATCGGTATAGGTTCTGTCGTGCGAAAAGGTGTAGGAACCGTATAAATTCACATTTTTTGTATTGTGTGCCAGGTTCAAACTGGTCATCCCCTTTTCGCCCCAACCATAGCCGCCCGTTGCCGAAAATGAGCCATTGGTACCCTGTTTCTTATTCTTTTTGGTTACTATGTTAATGATACCCGCGCTGCCTTCGGCATCGTAACCGGCCGGTGGTGTGCTGAGCAATTCTATTTTTTCGATGTTCGCGGCGTTCATTCCGCTGAGCATATTGACTACCTGATCCATCGGCATACGCATCAGTTTGCCATCCATCATCACCATTACCCCACCTTTACCATTTAAATTGATACTGTTGTTGCGATGATCGATGACCACACCCGGCGATCGCTCCAGAACCTGCAGCGCGGTACTCCCTTTGGTCATTAAACTACTTTCTACATTCACCACCATGCCATCCGGACGCTGCTGGTACAGCGGTTTACTGGCTTTGATCACTACCTCGCCTAATTGCCGGGTACTTTCCTGCATCACGGTAGTACCGAGATCTTTATTGGCAGAACGAGAGTTGATCTCAAAAACCGGAGAATCCCAGGTTTGGTAGCCAACGCTACTGAGCCGGAGTTTATAAGTCCCCGCCGCGATATTTTCTATGTGATAAATACCGTTGGCATTGGTTTGCGTATTTTTTACTACCAATGTATCCACTGCTTTAAGGAGCGATACATTAGCAAACACGAGCGGCTTGCCATCAGCTGCAACAAGCTTGCCGTTTATCTGCCCAAAAGCGTTTTGCAACAGCAGAAAGGCTAATATATTCAAACAGAGCATTTTCGTTTTCATGACCAGTTTATTTATCCGGTTCAAAGGAATGGCCGTGACAGGTAAGAGAAAAACGAGAATGACCAGCGGTCGTTTATAATTGATAAACTACACAAAACCGCGCAAAAGCTATAAAAACCGTGATTAAGAGGTCCAAATTACCGCTTATACATCGGGTGATGTAAGTGGTCAATTACTTGATGGCATTCATGTATCAGGGATGTATAATTAGTGGCAATTGCGTATCTTTAAATAAGTTGCCGAAAAACATTTTATTGTAGAGACGTATCACATGCGTCTCTAAACCATACAGAGATAACAGGCAAGGAGCACACACAATTGAGAGACGAGACGCATGTGATGCGTCTCTACATATAGGAAAATGAGCACATTAACAGCCGATAAATTAAGCCAGAACTGGTTGTTTAAATACAAGCTATACCACATCCCGTTTTGGTGTGTGTACAACTATTTTTGGTATACGATTGCCGTTGGCGATGCTTTGGCAGCCGCTCACTCCATGTTTTTTTCGGCTTATACCGTCAAGATTTTTTCCTATGTGATCTTCCAAGCGCTCGCGGTATATTTCAATCTCTATTTCCTGATACCACGGTACCTCGAGAAAAACAGGCTTACCGAGTACATCATTTACCTGGCTATAACCATTGCCTGCACTTCGTCGCTGATCAACACTGGTTATTATTTAAGCGCTTTTTTTGCTCATTGTACTATAACAAAAATGTTTGGGGCTGAGGCTGGTAGTTTTTTTCATTTTTATAACACCTCGCTCCCATCCACTTTGGCCAGTATGACGCTGGCCATGAGCATTAAACTCACCAAAAACTGGATCCAGGCCGCGCGAAAGCAGCAGATGATGGAGAAGGAAAAGCTGGAAACGGAACTCAAGTTTTTAAAATACCAGTTTAACCCGCATTTCCTGTTCAACAGTATCAATTCTATCTTTTTCCTAATCCACAAAAATCCGGATATGGCTTCCGATTCACTGGCCAAATTTTCGGGGCTGCTGCGGTACCAGCTTTATGAATGTAACGATCAGCAGATATCGCTCGATAAGGAGATCACCTACCTGAAAAATTTTATCGAGCTGGAAAAACTTCGTCAGAATAACAATGTGGAGGTGATATTTGAAGTTGAACAATCCAACACCGAATACCTGGGCATAGCGCCGTTTATACTCATGACCTTTGTGGAGAATGCTTTTAAGCATGTATCAAAACATAGCGACATCCCCAACTGGATCAGCATAAAACTGAGTACCAACGAAGGCCAGCTGGATCTGCTGATCACAAACAGCACATCGCCCGACGAAGCCAACGAAGTGGTTACTTATGGCGGCATTGGTTTAAAAAATGTACAGCGCAGGCTGGATCTGGTTTACCCCGGCCAGTACGAACTGAATATACAGCATAGCAACAATTGTTTTGAGGTTAAGCTCCGCTTAAAACTGAGCGAACTGGGATTTGAGAACAATGACTTTTGGAGAAAAGAACAAGGGTTATTGGAGCAAGGACTTTAGGAGCAAAGAGTGAGGACTTTTGGAACAAGGAGCAAGGATAAAAGGAACAAAGAACAAGGATTCATAGAACAAAGAAAAAATCCTTGCTCCTTACTCCATAAATCTTTGCTCAAAAAAAATAAAGATGATCAACTGTGTAATTATTGACGATGAACCACTGGCACGGGAAGGCCTGGCTAACTATGTAAGGGAGGTTGATTTTTTACAATTGACAGGCACCTGCGAAAACCCGATCGCACTAATGAAACTGCTGGATGAGTACCCGGTCGACCTGATATTTCTGGATATACAGATGCCCAAAATGAATGGCATCGATTTTTTAAAGATCGTGCAGAATCCGCCCATGGTTATTATTACCACGGCCTACCCCAGTTACGCGTTGGAAGGGTTTCAGCTTAATGTGCTTGATTATTTATTGAAACCAGTTACGTTTGATCGTTTCTTTAAATCAGCCAATAAAGCTAAGGATTATCACCGGCTGCTAACTCAATCGGCCCAAAGCGGGGTTCAAAAAGAAGAACCTGATGCCGACTATTTCTTTATCAAATGCGGTAATAAATACGAGAAGATCTATTTCGACGACATACTGTACGTAGAGGGCATGCAAAACTACGTGAGCATTTACACGGTAAAAGGCAAGTACATGACGCTGCTAAACCTCAAAAACCTGGAGCAGAACCTGGACAGCCGGGCTTTTATCCGCGTGCATAAATCATACATCGTCTCCATCAGTAAAATAGAGGGACTGGAAGGCAACGAGATCTTTATCCAAACCCACCGCATCCCCATCAGTCGCAATTACCGCGAGCTGGTAATAGCCCAAGTGGTGGAGTGTAAGTTATGGGATAAAATAAAGTTGTCTTGAGGATATTAAATTGGCCTGTCACCCTGAGCTTGTCGAAGGGTCGCGCGCAGAGGCCTGCCCACCATGCTTCGACGGAGCTCAGCATGACACCCGCTAACATAAATTGATTTATGGAAATAAAATATCAAACCGTACTAAATAATAACCCTGTAATTAGGCCAACAGCAGGTGATATGGCTGATGGACGTGATCATTCTTTTGTTCTTAAACCACTAACTATTGATGAGATCATCAGTTTAGAAACTACTTATAATAGCGGCAATCAATTCCCTACCTCCTTGAGAGAACTGTTGTTCATTGCTGGCCAGGATTGTTACGTTTTGGATTATGGGTTGAATGAAAATCAGGAAGAAATGCAGGACGATGCCCGTGGGTGGTTAGTAGATCGGAGTCTCAATATCATTACACGACCTTTCTTTGTGATAGATGTGCATAGAGGAAGCTCTGTTTTTTTATTTGTGTATTTGGATGAAGGAATAAATGATCCAATAGTATACCAAGCTGATTTAGATAGTAACTTAGATCCAGGCTACTCCAGATTAATGAGTCTCGAAGCTGGCCTGTCATCATTTGTAAACGCCAGAATCAGTTATCTCCTACGTGGGATTAACCCCTATTGAATTTTATAAATTCAAAACCTTAATAAAACCCTGTGTCATTTCGAACGAGGTACGAGGAGAAATCTTTTGCGTTGGACTCATCGCGCGCAAAAGATTCTTCGCTGTCGCTCAAGAGATAGTTTCACCCTCCGGTCGAAATGACATGACGTATTTTTCCTACCTCTTATCCATATATCTCCTTACTCAAAAAGTCATTCCGAAACTTTCCTTTCGGATCATACTCTGCAACCAGCTTTTTAAAATCGTTCAGTTTTTCATAGCGCGATTCCAGTACTTTGGGCGCCATGGTAAATATTTTACCCCAATGCGGCCGCGCGTTAAACGGCGAAAGTTCCTTTTCAATCAGCGGTAATAGTTTTAATACCGCTGCTGTTTCCTGTTTCCAGGTAAAGTGAATGGTAACCGAGGTTTGATTATGACATGGGCTCATCCATAGTTTGTCGGCAGCAATGGTACGGATCTCGGTGATGAACAAATGAGGACCTATCTGCTTGCCCAAACGCGCTATAGCCGTTATGGCTTCCACCGCGTGATGTATCGGCACAAAATACTCAGATTGCAACTCTTTACCGCTACTGGGGGTAAAACCCATCTTAAAGTGCGGCAGGCGCTCGTACCAGGGTCCGGGTACCCCCATCTGTTCGGTACAATTTTCGGCAGAGAGCGCGATGATGGGATGCACATTTTTTGTAGCAGCTTTAGCACCGTAAAACTCGGGGCCATTATGATCTTTATCGGTACCGATGCGGCTTTTTATCCAGACCTCGTTGATGCTATCCTGCTGCCAGTCGGTAAATAGACTAACACTGTAGCCGGCAGATACTATTTTTTCAAAGTTTTGCTTTACCTGCGCCATAGGCATATGGGTAAATACCCGCTGCTGCATCATAAAGGTTGGCTCCACCTGCAAGGTAACTTTGGTGATAACCCCCAGGGCGCCCAGGCCAACCACCGCCGCATTCAGCTTTTCGGCATCCGCAGCTTTGGACAGATGAACGATACTGCCATCGGCCTTTACAATTTCCAGGGCGGTAACGGCGCTGGATAAGTTGCCATTTTTAACACCCGAACCGTGCGTGGCTGTAGTGATGGATCCCGCCACAGAAATGTGGGGTAAGGAGGCCAGATTGTTCAAGGCGAAGCCTTCTTTATGCAGATACGGAGCTAGTTCGCCGTATTTGATGCCACCTTCAACGGTAACGGTGTGCGCTTTCTTATCAAGGCTTATAACCTTGTTCAGCTCTTTGGTGGAGAGCAGGTTATCCTTACTGTCGGCAATGGTATTAAAACAATGTCTTGTGCCTAATACCTTAAGCTTGGTATGCGTTTTAACCAGTTGTTGAACTTCCTGAACCGATTTCGGGTAGAACACATGATCGGTGCTGAAGGTAAGGTTACCGGCCCAGTTTTTTAATCGTGGGGCCTGGGCCCAACCCTCTAACGATGACAATAACGGTGTAGCCATTAAGGTAGTGCTTAATTGAATAAATGTTTTTCTTTTCATAATGCAATAGGTTACTACAATGTAACACTAAAAATTAAGAATCAATAAAGTTTCAATCCGGGGTGTTTTTTTAACCTCTTGAGAATCGATGATATTTATTCATTATTAAAAACATTTTGCAGGTATAATGCTTTAATAAATAATCAATTAAACCAAACAATTAATACCGTTATGAAACACGCATTTATTTTTGGCACCAGCATATTTTTAAGCCGCCAAAATACCCTGACTTACACAGACGGTGATAAAAACACCGAATTTTTAAAGGTACTTTCATTTTATAACCATCAACGGGGCTCAGAAGATCGTTCGCTCGTTATTGATGCCAACATTACTTCTTTAACGGGTGAGGTCATCAAAATAAGTGGCAACCGATTGGAGAGCGGGCCTTCGTCTGTTCATGTTGAAAGTGAGGTTAATCGGGTTTGGGTGTTTCAAACCGGCCATCATGAACCTGTATTGGATGTTTACCAGCTAAATGAACACGAATTTCATGGTTTAGGCAGTCATATTGTTAACGAGATAGGTGTACAACACCCAGACGCGGTACTCACTATTAAAGGTAATTTTAAGGTTGACGGAGCCCATTTTATGATCGAAAACGAAAAGATGTTCATCAACCATAACGGTTTTGCCAATGGTGTGGAAAATGCGCATGAAGGCATCCTGTTATCAGCCGGTGAGCCAACTCATTAATTCACCCAAAATCAACAAAAAAGAGGCTGCTTCCATGCTTTGGAAGCAGCCTCTTTTTTATTATGACTGCTCATCGTGTCAGTTCACTATGTTATCGTGCTTAAAGCTAAAATATTCAATAAACTTCTTAAACCTTTTTTCAGATCTGGTGAATTGCTCCAACAGCGCTAACTGATTTTGCGCCCTTACCAGGTTTTGTAATGGATAAGTAGTGTGGTAATAAATATCATCATTTAAAAAATCGGTTAAAAACCGGAGCACCTGCATATAGATCATGTATTGACCAGAATAAGTAAAGTATTCCTTCTCGGCTGGCGTCAGGGCTGTGCCCATAGCAGAAATGTATCCTTTATAAATGGAATAAAAACACTCTTCGTTGATCTGGATCTTTGAAAAATCACGTTCCTCTTCATTCGCCGGCGAAAGATAAGTACGCAGCATATCCCCTACATCGCTCAGAAAATAACCAGGCATCACCGTATCCAGGTCGATTACGCATAATCCGTTATGATCCCGGTCAAACAACACATTACTGATTTTGGTATCATGGTGTATAACGCGTAATGGCAGCTGTTGACGATCTATCAGTTGTATATAGGTGAATAATATTCCCTGGTATTTATAAATATCATCGATGGCAGCCGCGGCTGTGGCCAGCTTATCAGCTCCGGCGGTTGAACAAGCTTCTTTAAACTGATCAAACCGCAGTTTAAGATCATGAAATTGAGGTAAAGTGTAGTGCAGTTTTCCCAGATCAAAACCACTCAGTAAATAAGTAAATTTTCCAAATTGCCGGGCTGCCTCAAAAGCCTCCTGCTGGTTTTTAATTTCAGTAATGGTTACCGAGCTGTCAATAAAAGGGAAAAGCCGGTAGTATTCTTTGTTATTTATTTTAGCCATGTGCTCACCCAATAATGTTGGTATAGGTGCTACAAAAAGATAATCGGGCGAGGTTTGTTTAAGATAATCGGCCAATAGCGCCATATTTTCAGCAATAGCCTCCGGGTTTTTAAAAACGTATGGATTAATACGCTGAAGAATATAATTTTCGGGCCCGCTAACTTTCCAGGTATGATTAATCAATCCCGTACCAAAACTTTTAATAGTATAGTTATTGGTGTTAAGTCCGTACAGTTCCAGGATCTGGTCAAGCATCATTTAAGGCAAATTTTAGCCAAACGTAATTAATTACTTATGAAAAAGCACGCGCAAACGTTTGTGTATTTTTTATTACGCATAAGCTAATTATCTTACTAAAAGACAATTATAAATACCAATAATATTTATAACGTCAATATTATAAAATATTACCTGATTATGCACTCCAGAAGATTTAATAAATCTGGATGAGGCATCAATTTCATCTGATTCTTCACCATATTTAAAATCGATGCAAACAGTCACGATCAGGTGTGCATATTGCAAACGTTTGCGTGATATTTTGTACAGTTAATTGGGCAGCCTTATCAATGAAAACACTAATTTCCATTATTCTATTTAAAGCATATCATCATATGAAATACAATGTCAGCCAAAATAATTGGGGCGAATTTAACGGTCACCAGATATTTCTTTACAAATTAAACAATGACAATGGCGTAAAAGTTTCCATTACCAATTTTGGCGCTGCTATTCAATCTTTATCGGTGCCCGATCATTGGGGTAATATGGCCGATGTTGTACTGGGCTACGATGATTTACAGGGCTATATTGATGATCAGTTTTATATTGGTACCATAGTTGGTCGATTTGCTAACCGGATAGCCGGTGGTAAGGTAATCATCAACGGCACAACACATCAGCTTACGGTTAAGGATGGCGGTTTTCATCATCACGGAGGCAAGGTTGGCTTTAATAAAAAAGTATGGCAATCGCGGTCATTTAACAATGATCAGGGAGTTGGTGTGATACTGGAATATCTTAGCGAAGATGGCGAAGAAGGTTTCCCGGGTAACCTGACCACCACAGTTACTTACACCCTCAATAATCAGAACCAGCTAATAGTTGATTTTGATGCGGTAACAGATCAGTCAACACTGATCAATTTAACGCAGCATGCTTATTTTAACCTGGCAGGTCATACCGGCGGATCAATTTTAGATCATCAACTCCTGCTACCCTTGGCAGAGTACCTGCCAGTAAATGCTATGCAGGTACCTGAAGGTACCCTTACCCCGGTGAGCGGCACCCCTTTCGATTTTACAGAACCTGTAGCAATTGGCAAACGTATCAATGAAGATAATGCTCAATTGGTATTAAGCCGTGGGTATGATCATTCCTGGGTTGTAAAAAAGCAGGACTCTGATGAGCTAAAGCTGGCGGCGCTGGTTTTCGAGCCCGCAAGCAAAAGAACATTACGGGTTTTTACCACCGAACCCGCCATACATATTTATACGGGTAATTTTTTAGACGAAACCTGTATCGGTAAACAAAATAGTAACTACCCTTTCAGAAGTGGATTATGCCTGGAAACACAGCATTATCCTGACGCGCCTAATAAACCTCATTTCCCTAGTACGTTGTTAAATCCGGGCGAGCGGTTTAAGAGCCGTACTATTTTTGAATTTGGGATAAATGAATAACACTATCAAACGTTTGCGGCGTGTTTGGGGTGGTTGATCTGTTGATTTTATAAATATGATCAATAACTTCAATCCCGATACATGGTTATAAACCAGACCATCAATTCAAACTAATAAATCATTATCAAACAATAACATAAATGGACAGAAGAACATTTGTAAAAAACAGCGCCATCGCTGCTGCAGGACTTACCATACTGCCAACAGGCAGCTTATTTGCTAAAGATACCGGTAAAGTACGGCTTGGTTATATTGGCGTAGGTGCTCGCGGCATGAGCCATATATCTGAAGGCGCCCTGCGCGATGACGTGGAGATTGTTGCTATATGCGATACCCAGGAGCACTCCCTGAATATCTGCCGGGAATATTTAGCAAAAAAAGGCCGGCCAGCAGCTAAAGAATACACCGGTGGTCTCGACGCTTACAAAAAACTACTCGAAAGGAATGATATTGACGCCGTAATTATTGCTACGCCATGGCAGTTTCACCATCAGCAATCTATTGATGCCATGAAAGCGGGCAAATATGTGGGTTGTGAAGTTATTGCCGGTCTTACAGTTGATGAGCACTGGGATATTGTTAAAACATCCGAAAAAACGGGCATTCCCTACATGACCCTCGAAAACGTATGCTACCGCCGGGACGTAATGGCCGCTTTAAACATGGTTAGGCAAGGCCTATTTGGCGAATTGATACACCTGGAAGGTGGTTATCAGCATAACCTTCGTGATGTTTTATTTAATGACGGCAAAGGCCGCTATGGCGGTAAAGGAGTAGAATATGGCGCAAAGGCCCTAAGCGAGGCCCAATGGCGCACCCAGTTTAACATCGATCGTGATGGTGACCTATACCCTACCCATGGCGCCGGACCGGTGATGAATTATATTGATATTACCCGTGGTAACCGGTTTACCAGCCTGGTTTCCTTTAGTTCAAAAGCACGAGGTTTGGCTGCGTATGTGGAAGAACTTTCACCGGGACATCCTAATGCCAAGCTCAATTACAAAAATGGCGATGTAACCACCACCATGATCAACTGTGCCAATGGCGAAACCGTTTTGCTATCGCATGATACACACTTACCTCGTCCGTACTCATTGGGTTTCCGGGTTCAGGGTACCAAAGGTATCTGGATGGATGTAAATCAATCGATCTATATCGATCACAAATCAAAAGAGGATGATAGCTGGGATCCGGCAAAAGAATGGTTTGCTAAATATGACCACCCGCTATGGAAAAAACATGATGCGGAAGCCGTAGGTGCCGGGCATGGCGGTATGGACTGGTTTGTATTTAACGCCTTTGTCGAATCGGTAAAGCATAAGCGCCAAACACCTATTGATGTATATGATTCGGTTACAATGAGCGTGATAGCGCCATTATCTACCCAATCTGTAAAAGAGGGTAAAACCCTGGAGTTCCCTGACTTTACAAAAGGTAAATGGAAAGACCGTAAAAACACATTCGCGTTAGATGACAGCGGTTTTTAAGCTTGTTTTAATAAAAAATTCATTATTTTGAGCTGTGTTTGATCAGCTAAAAAAATTATTACCGCAACAACTTCAGGGCTCATGGGAAAGATACGCCAGCTTTTACCATCGCCTTGAAGTTCCTGCAAAAACCATCCTTTTGCACGAGGGAGATGTATCCAAAAAAGCCTGGTACATCGAAAAGGGCTGCCTGCGGGTCTGGTTCAACAATAAAGGCAAGGATGTAACCTTCCAATTCTTTTTTGAACAGGAAGGCGTATCATCTATAGAAAGTTTCAGGAAAGGTATACCAAGCCTGGTCACACTTGAAACCATTGAACCCTGCATACTTTACTGGATCCATAAAAAAGACTACGAAAACCTGATGAAGGAGTTAAATGAGATCCCGGAGTTCAGGAACCAACTTGCCGGGGTAATGCTCGACCGTCAGCTCAATTATATGAACCATTTTATGTCGTTCATCAAATACACACCTAAGGAACGTTACCTGACCTTGCTGAAAGAAAAACCCCACATTATTAAGCGTATACCTCAACATTATATTGCCTCTTACCTGGGTATTACCCCGGTTTCGTTAAGCCGTATTCGTAACGCCGTGACCAAATAGCAAGCCTTTTCATTTATTAACATTTGTTATCGTAGCCCCGCTGCCAAGTGCTGAAATTTGTTTGACAAATAACAAATTAAATGAAAGCAGCAGTATTATATCAAGCAGGGAAAATTCCTCAATATGCAGATTTTGCAGAACCTATCCCCGCTCCTCACGAACAACTCATCAACGTAAAAGCGGCCAGTATCAAAAACCTGGATAAGGGACGAGCTAAAGGTACCCATTACGATAAGCATAAAAATTATCCGGCAGTTGTTGGGGTTGATGGTATTGGCGTACTGGAAGACGGAACGCGGGTTTATGCCAGTTCACAAGCTGGTATGATGGCCGAAAAGGCCCTGATCAACAGCCACTGGTATGTTCCAGTACCGGACGGATTGGATGACGTTACCGCGGCCGCTCTACCCAATCCGGCTATATCGGCATGGCTGTCATTGGCGTACAAGGGGAAATTAAAACAAGATGATACCGTACTAATATTAGGAGCAACGGGGATTACCGGAAAACTGGCCGTACAAATAGCCCGTCATTTAGGTGCGGGTAAGATCATCGCCCTGGGCCGCAACCAGGGAGCATTGGATAGCCTTGGTGCCGATGTAACTATATCCCTTAATCAATCTGACGACGACATTAAACAAGCCATCAAAACCGAAGCAGCGAAAAAGCCATTTGATGTAGTGATTGATTACCTATGGGGAAAACCCGCTGAGTTGCTATTAGGCGCTTTGGCCGGGCACGATCTTAATGCTACGGCTGATCATATAACCCGTTATGTACAGTTAGGCGAAATGGCAGGTTCTGCTATCAATCTACCAGCTGCTATCCTGCGCAGTACCGCTATTGAGCTTACCGGCTCAGGCGGCGGAAGTATTTCAAAAGAAGTGATCGGTAAAATTCAAACAGAGATACTGCCCGAAGTATTTAAGCTGGCAGCGGAGGGTAAGTTATCTATTGATATCCTGGCCATACCTTTAAAAGATGTAGCTGAGGCATGGCAGCAGGAGGCAAAGGGTAAACGGGTGGTTATTACGATGTGATATACCTATTAGGTAAAAAAGCGTCATTGCGAGGTACGAAGCAATCTCTATACTGTACAGAGCACCATACATAGTTGACCTGCCTATGTAGAGATTGCTTCGTACCTCGCAATGACGCTTTTTTTATCTATCTACTTGCGCTCGTTTGCAACGAGTGCTTAATCTGGGTTTGCGTTTAAAACGCAAGAGCGATGCAATCGCTGCTCCACAATAAGCACTCGTTGCAAACGAGCGCAAGATGCTATTTACATTAATTAACCGGTAAGCCCTCCTCAAAACCAGCTTGCTCATCGCTCTTGCTTTTAGCGGCATTAATATTCCATGCCGAGGTTAGGAAATACGGCGTTGTACCGGCTGCATCTTTGTTGCTATAGGTGCATTTGATCACCCTTGTTTCGCCCGGCGCCAGAGAAACATAATTGTCGCTGAATATTACCGGCAATATATCATCACCATCCTTACCTTTCAATGTCCGCAGGTGTACAAAAAAGGCTACTGATTTCCCGGTGTTGGTAATCGCTACTGCATGTGTGGTACTATCGCCTTTGGCATCTTCCTGAACGCGGCTCAGTTTTAGTGCCGTTTTGGGAATCTGCTGTAAAGCCGTGTAATCAGCATAAGCCGATTCTGGTGTGGTATACCAGTTCGATTTTTTCCAATTCAGTACTTCCACTTTTTGCGACAACCAGTACCAGTTGATGCTCTCTACCTTGCCACGACTATCAGTCAGCTGCAAACGCACAAAATAAGCCGGGGACAGCCCTGTAATGGCAGGCAAAGCAAAGACCGCTTTCGAGGCATCTGCTTCTATGCTTACCGGGACTGTTTTAGTGTATTTTACCGTACCATCAATATTATAAACTGTGGCCTTTACCTGCAAACCGCTAAATTTTTTAAGATAGGAGTTTATAACCCCCACCTCGTTTGATTTATAGGAATACATCACATGCAATGGCTCCATCGACTTTTTCATACCGAAATAGGTGCCAGCCGGATACAAATAGTAATCATACGTATGCCATATCAATCCGGGCCATGGGTTGGCCAGCATCCATTGTACTACTCCCGTTGCTGTATTGTATTTTTTAAAGCCGTAAGCTTCCATCATGGCACGGTGCGCCTCATAATTTTGCGCCTGTGCCTTGGCTATATAATTTTTGATAGCTGTTGATTCGCCATAGCGGTTTGCCAGGGCTTTATCAAATACCTTGGTAGTTCCAAATGATCCCGTACCGCAATGATATAGCCATGCCGGCGAACTGGTTGACAGGGAATCTTTAGGTATAAATTTGATCAAACTCTCGTATGGAGGGATAGACGGGCCAGGTGATATTTCTGTAGCGAAACTCCAGGTACCACCGAACTTGTGCGTAGCATCTGTTTCCCAGTATATAGGCGGCACCCATTCATATGGGCCGGCCATTTTTACACCGCTGAAGCCGGATACTTTTGATTTGATTTCATTAGCCGTTGATAATATAGGATTTGGCCATTTCAGCGTTTTCTCGATCTTTAGGTAATCACTTTCTACCGAAGTATCTGTAGGTGGCATATCACTACCATTGAGCCAAACCATGAGACTGGCTTTGTTACGTAGCCAAAACATCACACTACTGTCAGATGCCATGGCTACCTTGCGCTCAGCGGCATCCCAGTGCTCGGGATGTTGCCATACGCCGCAGCACATCCAACCGGTCATCACCAGCATACCGTACTGATCGCACAGATCATAAAAATTATCATCCTCCATTTTACCTTCGGAGCGAATGATATTCATGTTCATATCGCGTACCAGTCTCACTTCCTGCTCTTGACGTTCGGGCGACCGACGCTGGAAAATATCCGGCGACCATGCCGCACCGCGGATCAGGATAGGTTTACCATTCACAATAAACTCGCGCGATTCATTGTCGATCAGCTTAGAGTCCATCTGGCGGATGCCAAATTTCTCCCAAAGGGTGTTACTCACTTTACCCCCTACCACTGCTGATAGTTCAACCCGGTTCAGCTCGGCCTTGCCGTATTGCCAAGGCCACCAGATACGCGGATTTTTGATATTGAGCTGTTTATAAACTTCCGGACTAAAATCTACATTCTTTGATTCGTGGGGCAGCAAATGCACTTTTTGTTCAAAGCTCAAATCACTATTGATCTGCCCTTTGATCACCGCATCCTGTGCAGTATTGGTATAATTGGTCACCAGCGCATCAACATATAAATGCGCTACGGCCAGTGATGGCAGATCAAAACGGGTAGTTACCAGCGGATACTGCACCCCTACTTTATCATAAGTTTTGATCTCCACATTGTTTACGATACCGCCATTGTAATCAGGCGGATAAGGTATCCAGTCGGCATAATCAATGGCCAGGTCGCCTTTTGCTTTGTTGGGCGTAAAAGGTCGTGTTATTTGAAGAGCCAACACATTGTTACCGGTATAATTGATGTGTTTGGTTACATCCAGCTGAATGATGCGGAAAGGCCCTTTGGTTTGGGTCGTATCGGCAATTTTTACACCGTTAAGCCATATGTTCGCCTTATAATTGATGCCATGCAAACGCAGGATCACATTTTTACCATTCTCGGCGGCAGGCAAGGTAAATTCCCGACGGAACCACCAGGGTTTATCCAGTTTAGGATCGCTGAGTTTTTTTAGATTACGGCCCATGAATGGGTCAAAATCATAAACCTTATTAGCCAGCAAACCGGCTATGATGGTAGTAGGTACGCTTACTTTGTACCAGCTTTGGGTATCGTAATTATCTTTCGAAATTTTATCGGCTGGTGCAGCATCGGTTACAGCCGATTGCATTTTCCAATCGTCTTTAAGAATAAGCTGAAAACTTTCCTGCCTGGCCTGGCTAAATGCCTGTTGAAAACACAAAGGCAAGATCAGCGTGAGTATGAATTTTTTCATGATAGCGTTAGTTATATTTATTGTTGATGATCATAATACAAAGCGGCGGCGCCTATGATGCCGCTATTTTCCAGTTCAGATACCTCTACCCTGATCCGCTCGACAGTTTTGGTATAGGCGAATCTTTTGATCTCCTGCCACATCGTTTGCTGAAAAAACGCGTAAGCATGCCGCACAGAACCACCCAGTACAATCAGCTGCGGATCATAAGCATACATCACCTGTTTTATAGCATGGCCAATATGAGTACCCAGCTCGCCATAGAGTTTTAATGCCTGCTCATCTCCCCTTTTAGCATCCTCAAATACCTGTACACCATCTAAACCATACACGTTGTTAAAGAAAGATCCGCTGCTGTAAAACTCCAATATGTTATCCAGGTATGGAAAGAAACCAAATTCACCGGCTCCGCAGTTAAAGCCAGGGTACAATCGTTTGTTGATCATGATACCGGCTCCTAAACCCGTCCCCAGCGTTAAACCGATCATCGAATCCACGTTATTCCCTTTACCGAAGTAATATTCACCTACAGCAAAGCAATTGGCATCGTTATTTACATAAACGGGGATGCCATAACGCGTTTCCATCAGCTGCTTTAAATGCACCTCTTTCCATGAAGGAATGTATTGCACATCATATACAATACCTTCGGCAACATCAACCACACTGGGTACACCAATACCAATGGCGGCCACCTGGTCTTTCTGAAGCAGGCTGTCAACTACCTGGTATATATCATTCATTACATCCTCAACAGATCCATCACTTTTTATTTTTTGTGATACAATGGCCGACAAAGTGTTATTATTTACAACAGCGCCTCGGATATTGGTAGCACCCAGATCTATTCCTATAACTTTAATATTATTCATGAGTAGCTTTCTTTTTAATGTCGATGGTTTTATTGGTGATGAGTGGTTTTGCCCAGAAGCCTACGCTTAATATATAACCCAGGGTGATGTACAAAAAGAACATCCCTGCCCGCAAGCCAAACGCGTCGCCCAGCAAACCGATAACCGGTGGTATTACCGCGCCGCCAATAATGGCCGTAACCAGCAGGCCAGCGAAAGATCCATGATCTTTATTGATGGAGTTAAGCGCCAGTGAAAATATAATGGGATACATCACCGAAGCAAAGAAACCTACGAGCGGAAACGCGATCAAAGCCACGCTGGTTGGCCCAAACAAAGCTGCCGTTAAGCAAACTAAGGCCAATACGGTAAAACTGATGAGCACTTTACGGCTATCCATGATCTTCAATAAGAATAAACCCAGGATACCTCCGGCAGTCATCAGTCCCCAGAAATAGGCTACGGTATCTGCTCCTTTTGTTTGAGGGTCGAGACCATGATAGGTTTTCAAAAATTGAGAGATCCAGTTGGCTATACCCTGCTCGGTACCTACATAACAAAACATGGCTACCAAAAACAGGATAACTATGGGTTGTTTAAACAAAGCGAAATGGGTTTGTAAAGAGCCCACCTGCTCATCTTCTTTCAACTCTACTTTAGGAAATTTGGTGAATAATAGCAACAAAACCATGGCCAGGCAGATCACCGTAAAAAGCCAATACAATGAGATCCATGGTAAATTGGCTGGCACCAATGAATGCAATAAACCCATGATACCGCCACTATTATTCTCTTTTAAAGCTTTAACCATATAAGAGTAAACCAGCGGACTTAGGAAAGATGCCAGTCCGAATATCAATTGCGCCAATACGGATGTAAAAGCATAATTCTCTTCGCCGCCTGAGGTGCGTAACAGCGGATTGATGACCACCTGCAACATAGCCATACCGCAGCCTATCAGGAATAAGGAAATGATAGCGCTCAGATAATTAGGTTCCATAGCCAGCAATAGCGAACCTAAAAAAGCCACGATAAACGCCGCCACCATGATCTTTTTCTCTTTAAATGTTTCCAGCATAATAGCCGATGGTACCGACATCACACCATAGGCTATAAAGAATGCCAGTGGAAGTACGCCTGCCAATGTGTAACTTAAATTGAATACTTTTATGATATCCGGTATCAGCGGACCGATGACATTGGTTAGAAAAGAGATCACGAAAAAGATCAGCATGATCAGGGCTACAATGTAGTAGTTACGTTTCATTGGCTAGGGTTAAAGGTTTATAAGATTTAATACTGCAAACAATGTTATTAATATTCTTTTATAATAACAGTTCCGTTTTATTCGTAACGGCACATGAAGGACAATTGTAGAGGCAAATACCCTCAAAGACAGAATAAATATTTAATTAACAATCGTTAAATTGAGCATAGAACAAATTATCAATCAAATTTATGCTGTACCCGAAGCCTCCGGGCAGAAGCTTCGGCAGGTTATCGAAGAAATTACTTTGCCTAAGGGGCATATCTTGTTTGAGGCCGGCAAAATTAGCAGGAACGTTTATTTTATAAAAAAAGGCATTGTAAGGGCCTATTTATATCAACATGATACTGAAGTAACCTTTTGGTTTGGCCGGGAAGGCGATACCGTTATCTCGATGAAAAATTATGTGGAGAATAAACCCGGTTACGAAAATATTGAGCTTTTAGAGGATTGTATATTGTACCGCATTAAAAACAGCGAACTCCAAAGGCTATTTACCGAAGACATACATATTGCCAACTGGGGTCGCCGATTTGCCGAAACAGAGCTGATTAAAGTGGAGGAAAGATTGATCTCCCGGCAATTCAGCATGGCGGCCGACAGATACCAGGATATATTAACCAACAGTCCAGATCTTATCCAAAGGGTTCAATTATGCCACATAGCCTCTTACCTGGGCATTACGCAGGTGAGTTTAAGTCGTATAAGATCGAAAATAAGGTAGCTGCATTATTTATCCTATGTTAATTTTTAGGCTGTTTATACTCCCCAACTTTATAGTCGAAATAAATATAAGATAAAATGAATTGGATAATATTAATCATCGCAGGTCTTTGCGAAGTGGGTTTTGCCTCCTGCCTGGGCAAAGCCAAACAAACAACAGGTACCGAAATGTACCTTTGGTATACCGGATTCTTCGTCACCATGACCCTGAGCATGGTACTGTTGATAAAAGCCATCCAAACCCTGCCCATAGGCACAGCATATGCCGTTTGGACAGGCATCGGCGCCGTAGGCACCGTGCTGGTAGGTATTTTGGTATTTAAAGATCCGACCAACTTTTGGCGCCTGTTTTTTATGAGTACGCTCATCATCTCTGTTATCGGGCTTAAGTTTGTTGCCGAATAAGCATAAAACAAAACCGGCGACCTGATATGGTCGCCGGTTTTGTTTATAAGGCTTTGTAAAAAGCCCTCCCTTCCGGGGAGGGTTTGGGTGGGGTTTATTGGTTTATTCGGAACTGCTCTGTTCCGGTTATAGTTGTTCGGGTGCAAGTCATGGCCACAGTACCTCCTTCGCTTGAAAGATAAGCGCCATTATTGCCTCTTAAAGAGATGGTACCGTTTGAATTGAAAACCCAATCAAATTGTTCCCAGGGGCCAATAGCGGTGCGGTTACAGTTAATGGCCTGTGTACCGTTTTCTGAGGATACATATTTGCTGGAATTTAACAAGGAAACCTTTCCGTTACCTGCGTTAACAACTGTAAACTGCTCCCAGCCTTGGGCGGTTGCACGGTTACAGTTCATGGCTTGTGTACCGTTCTCAGAACTCACATATAGGTTATTTGAACCTTTTATGGTTACTACTTGCCCGAAGGGCACCGTGCCAGTACTGCCTCCCACTACTGGCTGTGTTGGTCTTGTAGCTGTTAATGCAATTTGTCCTTTCAACATCCTGCCACCGTCGCCGGTTAAGCGCAGGTAGTAATCGGCAGAGCATACGGTACCATCTTCATCCAATGATAAAAAATTGGAACCAGCCGGAACGAACGATGAGTTTTCGGTCGTTTTAGCAATCTGATTACCTTCATTATACTCGTCAAACATGGATATATATATGCCCTGTGCACCACCACGGATCAGGTTGTAAAACTGCGTCCACATCAGGTCGCCATGCGCCCGTTGATGTAATTGCAGATCGCCAGGTAACACGCAAGGCTGGTAATCGATACCGTTGGCATTACAATAGGTCTGATCGCCTGCCTGATGATCGTTATAGAAGTTATTAGCTTCGGTTACGTTACTTATTTTACCGATCATCCATGGCGATATCATGTTCAAGGCAGTAGCGGTGGGTAAAAAGTTAGGCTGTATATCGGTCGCATTGGTGTCGCGCCATGAGGCAGGTACACCTCCTATAATATAAACACCCTGGCCTTTAAACCAATTGATCACATCCAGACAAACAGCTGAAGAAAATGGGTGATTAGCATCATTAAAGCCCAATCCCCAGATACATACTACCGGTTTTCCGTTTTGTTTGGCATAAGCAGATGACGAAGTATATGCCGACATTTTGTTCGTCCAGTCGGTTTTAATCTCCGATTGCATATTTGTCCATCCGGTTATATCATACATGATATAAAACTTGCGACCGGTAGCCTCTGCCGCGGTTTTTACCTTGGCAGTTATAGCGTCACGCACCGGGCCTTCGCCTCCCGTAGGATTAAAACGTTGTAGGGCAGCACAATCAATATTATTTTGCTGCATCCACTGGAACTGTACATTTACGGTTTGATCATTAAAAGACGAGAATAACTTAGCCGGAGTTCCATTATTCAAATTAGCGAACCCGGTTTGATATGAACTGGTATACTCGCGCATATCGGGCCATGATTTGATGCCGATGTTGTTTGTTGATGGTGCCTGGCCCGCATTTGGCGCCCAATGCCACCAGATATTAATGGGCGAACCATCGCCAATAGCGGCGAACCAGCCCTGATACCCCACGGTGATTTTACCCACAACATCGCCTACAGGTGATGCGGATGTTTTTTTGTTTTTTCCGGCCAAAGCACCAGCGGTGTTATTGTCTAATCCCTTTTTACAGCTGCTTACGCTTATTATACCAAATAGGGCTAATAAAAATATTGCCTTAATAGTTTTCAATTTCATAATTTAAGTGTTTAATAATTGGTCTGATATTAGTTAATTTTACAATTGGGCATAGCAATCCCTAAGGGGGCATAAAAACATGTTTTTTCATAGATATTAAGGTTTTAATAAACCGAAAACTTTAAGAAAAAGCTTATCGGCATAAATTGGTTATTGACATAAAATAAGCGGATGGATATTAAAAAAATCTTAATAAATACTTAATTTTTAAACTATTATAGATTATTAATTAATCGAAAAGAACTTTATATAACTTATTAAGAAATTCACAAACAATATATATGACCAATAAAACTTAATAAGTATCTGATAATTATCCATAAAAAAAGCCAGGCTTCATGAAGCCTGGCTTTTTTATTCTTTATAGAAAGACACATGTGATGTGTCTCTACGACCAATTTAACTGTAGAGACGCATTACATGCGTCTCCGACTTATATCTACCGCCATCCGCCACCCAGCGCGCGGTATAAATTCACAATGGCTTGTAATTCCTGTAGTTTATCGCTCACGCCGCTTAATTGAGCGGCTAATAAATTTTGTTCGGAGGTCAATACATCAGTATAGTTAGTAGCCGAACTATAGCGTAATAATTCCTGCGTATAATCAACCGATTTTTGCAGGGCGATGATCTGTTTGCTGCGTGAGTCCTGCTTTTCAACCGCGGTTTCATGCGCATATAGTGCGTTGGAAACTTCCTGTCCTGCCACCAGCAGTGTTTTCTGAAAGCTGTTCAGTGCTTCCTGCTGCTGCGCCTGCGCGGTACGTAAACGGGCTTTATTAATTCCCTGATTAAAAATAGGTTGTGTTAAACCCGCCGCTGCATTATAGAATATTGACTTATCAAAAAAGTCTTTTAAAGTCAGGCTTGATAAACCTCCCGAAGCGGTTATGGTAAATGATGGATAAAAATAAGTCCGCGCCAGGTTGGTATTCTCAAAAGCTGCTCTAAACGCATATTCGCTTTGCTGCACATCCGGGCGATTGGTCAGCAGTTGGGTCGGAACGCCTGTTTGCAGTTCGGTGGTCACCTTTTGATCGGCCAATGCGCTACGGCTAATTGGCCCGGGCGCTCTTGAAAGCAGGATGTCTAATGCATTTTCTGTTTCGCGGATACTGCGTTTAATGTCGGGAATAGATACCTCCGCAGCGTAGCGATTGGCCTCGCTTTGTACTACGGCTGCACCATTAACCACTGCTCCTTTTTTGAGCTCCTTCATGGTCTCCACATCCTTTATCCGGTTTTGGAGCGTTTGTTGGGTAATTTCTAACTGCTTATCCAAAGCCAGCAGACTGAAATAATTATTGGCGATATCAGCTATCAGTTGGGTTTGTACGGCTCTCTTAGCAGCATCGCTTTGTAAAAAACTGGCCAGGGCAGCTCTTTTGGTACTACTCAGCTTACCCCAAACATCAGCTTCCCAGGAGGTGCTTAAACCTGCCTGGTAAGTAGTTGTAAGGGTATTGATATCGATGCCTTCCGGAAAATTCAAGCCCGCCTGTGATTGTTTTGATCGTGTAACAGAGGCATTACCACTTAAACTGGGTAAATAAGCCGCTTTGCTCTGCCGCAATGTTGCCTGCGCTTCCAATATCTTTTGTACCGCGGTTTTCAGATCAAGGTTATTATTTAAACCTTCCTGTATCAATGACCGCAATACAGTATCCGCAAACAGGCTTTGCCAGGACATAGAAGCTATGGTGGTAGTATCAGTCGACTGGCTACCACGATAAAGGCCTTGAGTATTTACATCGGGTCGTTTATACCTTTTAGTTATCCTGCAAGATAACAGGACACTCGAAAGAGAGACAAATAGTAATATATATTTTAAACAATTTCTGTTCATGGCGATGTTTTTAATTGATAGATCAATGAGCAGGTTTGATTTCTACCGCGTCATCCTCATCGTCGTCATTATCTTCTTTCGGCGGACCGCTTACCTTTTCCTGCAAATGCTGGAAGATGATAAACAATATCGGGATCACAAATACCCCGAATATCGTTCCCACAAACATACCACCTACTGCACCTGTACCGATAGACTTGTTGCCATTGGCGCCTGCTCCTGTCGAGAACATCAATGGCATAATACCAAATATAAAAGCGAAGGAGGTCATCAGGATCGGTCGTAAACGGGCTTCGGCACCGGCAATAGCGGCTGGGATCAATTCCATACCCGCCCGTCGTCTTTCCAAAGCAAACTCCACTATCAGGATGGCATTTTTGGCCAGTAGTCCAATGAGCATGATCAGCGAGATCTGCAGGTAAATATTACTTTCGATACCGAAGATCTTGGCAAACAGGTAAGTCCCTGATAAACCTACAGGCAGGGAGAGCAATACCGCGAAAGGCAGAATATAGCTTTCATACTGGGCGCTTAATAAAAAGTAAACAAACACCAGGCAAAGCATAAATATATAAGCCGACTGTGTTCCTGCGGTTAATTCCTCACGTGTTAAGCCCGAAAACTCATAGCCGTAACCCGCAGGCAGGCTCTCTATAGCAACCTCTTTGATGGCTTTAATGGCATCACCGGTACTAAAACCCGGTTTTGGTTGCCCCGAAACTGATATGGCTGTAAACAGGTTAAACCGGGAAATAGACTCTGGCCCAAACACTCTTTTCAAAGAAATAAAGGAGGTTATAGGCGCCATAGTACCTGCGCTATTGCGTACAAATATTTTGCTCAAACCAGTTTCGGTGGCCCGGTAATCATAATCGGCCTGAACCATTACGCGGTATTGTTTACCAAACTGGTTAAAGTTGGAAGCATATAAGCCGCCATAATACCCTTGTAACGTATTCAGCACCGAATTTACCGTTACACCGGCCTCTTTACATTTGGCTACATTAACATCAACCTGGTATTGCGGAAAATTGGGGTTGAACGAAGAGTTAAGGCTCTGGATTTCGGGACGTTTGCCGAGGGCTGCTATAAAATCATTACTCACTTTAAACAATTCGTTCACCGTATGACCACCTTTGTCCTGCAGCTGGAATTCAAAACCATCGCTGTTACCAAAGCCATTTAAAGTAGGCGGCGAAAAATAAAACACATTGGCCTCCCTCATCCCACTGGTTTTGCCATAAAGCTGACCAATAATACCCTCCTGGCTATCACTTTTTGACTTACGCTGATCCCAGGTTTTCAGCTTCAGGATCACCATAGCATAAGCGCTGCCATTACCTGCTATAAAGTTAAACCCAACCAGCTTTAAAGAACTCACTACGGCCGGAAAGGTATGCCCGATGCTATCGATCTTACTGGCAACCGCGTCTGTGCGTTCCATTGACGATGCCGGGGGCAGACTAATGGCAGCAAATACAACCCCCTGATCTTCATTGGGTACAAAACTGGAAGGGGTAGTTTTTACCAGATAAATAAGAACCGCAGCAAATATGGCTATAGCAGCAAGCGCGATCCACTTTTTATGCGCCAGGAAACCTACTGACTTTTTATATTTACCGCTTACCGCATCAAAGGCGGTATTGAATATCACATAAAAATGATTGATAAAGCCGTGTTTTTTAGTCCCCTTTTCATGCGGTTTTAAGAATAGGGCACACAAAGCCGGGCTAAGCGTTAACGCGTTGATGGCCGAAAGCATAATAGCCACAGCCAACGTAATACCAAATTGTTTATAAAACACACCAGTTGAGCCCGATATGAAAGTTACCGGCAGAAACACTGCCGACATCACCAGCGTAATGGAAACTATAGCGCCTGATATTTCGCTCATGGCATCAATAGATGCCTTGCGGGCCGATTTATAGCCTATATCCAATTTGGCGTGTACGGCTTCGACCACCACAATAGCGTCATCCACCACAATACCAATGGCCAGTACCAATGCAAATAGCGTAAGCAGGTTAATGGTAAATCCAAACAGGTTAAGGAAAAAGAAGGTACCTACAATAGCCACCGGAACCGCGATAGCCGGAATGAGGGTTGAGCGAAAATCTTGCAGAAACACAAACACCACGATAAACACCAATATAAAGGCCTCTATAAGCGTACTGATCACTTTTTCTATCGAGGCATCCAAAACCTCATTGGCATCAACCAGGTAGGCGATCTTCATCCCTTTAGGAAAAGTTTCTGCAGCTGCATCCAGGATCTTTTTTGATTCGTTGATCACATCGCGGGCATTTGACCCTGCTGTTTGGCTAATGGCTACACCTACTGATGGCTTGCCATCTGTAATGATATGAAACGAATAATCCAACGAACCTAACTCAACACGAGCCACATCATTCAATCGCAGTAATTGTCCATTGCCTACCGATTTGATAATCATGTTGCCAAATTCAGCCGCGGTTTGCAATCGCCCTTTGTACCTGATTACATATTGAAAGGACTGATTACTGTTTTCGCCAAATTTACCCGGTGCAGCCTCTATATTTTGTTCGTTAAGCACATCGGTAATATCATCGGGCACCAGGCCATAGCGTGACATCACATCTGGCTTAAGCCAGATACGCATAGAATAATCCCTTGAGCCAAAAACCTCGGCAGTACCTACGCCGGTTACACGCTGTATTTGCGGTACCAGGTTTATTTTGGCATAGTTCTGCAAAAAGGTTTCGTCGTAGGTTTTGTTATCACTGTATAGCGAAAAAATAACCAGGTTGCTGCTTTGGCTTTTAGCCACGGTAACACCAGATTGTGTAACCACCAACGGCAATAGACTGGTTGCTCGCGATACCCTGTTCTGCACGTTCACCGCGGCCAGATCGGGATTGGTACCTACTTTAAAATATACCGTGATTGATGCAGAACCATCATTACTGGCGCTGGAGGTCATGTAGGTCATATTCTCCACCCCGTTGATCTGCTCCTCCATCGGGATGATCACACTTTTAAGCACTACATCGGCATTAGCGCCATTATAAAAGGCGGATACATTTACCGTTGGCGGCGCTATATCCGGATATTGAGATATGGGTAGATTAATAAGCCCGAGTATACCCAGTATCAGCAACAAAACTGATATAACGGTTGATAATACCGGGCGTTCTATGAATTTTTTAAGCATACAATTGCTTTAACAGGATTGATAAATTAAACTCCACTATTTAAGGTTGCCATAAACAGATGCCGCGCTAACCGGGTTGGCTTTTATAGTTGTACCATCAGGTAAATTATTGGCGCTTTGCAGTACTATTTTATCGCCGGCATGTAAACCATCGGTAACCACGTAAAACTGGCCGGCGGTGTTATCCATTACTTGTATAGCTACGTTTTTGATCTTGTTCTGTTTATCAACCAGGTACACAAAGCGTTTATCCTGTAATTCATATGTGGCGCTTTGCGGCACCAATAAGCCCGATTTGATGGTGTTTGGTATTCTTACGGTTGCGCTGCTTCCGCTTCGGATCAATCCACGGGGATTAATAAATCCTGCCCGTACGTTAGCTGCGCCAGTGGCGGTGTTGATCAATCCGTTTACCGTTTCCACACGGCCGGTATGTTCATAAATAGTACCATCAGGGAGTATGAGCGATACGTTAGGTAGTTTACTCAATTTTGATTTGAAAGAGGTTGTACCAGTACTATCCTTGCTAAAATCGAGCAGTTGTTTTTCGTTCAGCGCAAAGTAAGCGTAAATATTGGATGTGTTATAAACCGTTGTTAAAGGATCGGTTGTAGTACTGGTTACCAGGCTACCTAATTTATATGGTAATGAACCAATAACACCATTTACCGGACTGGTAATAGTAGTGTAACCCAGGTTAACCTGGGCATTTACCAGTGAGGCTTTTGCCTGTGCCAGAGCAGCCGCTTTTGATTGCTGTGTATACTCTGCCGATTCCAGTTCGTAATGACTGATGATGTCTTTGTCAACAAGTGGCTTTACTTTGTTCACCTGCATTTTGGCCAGGCTCAGGTCGGCCTCTGCAGTTTTGATACCAGCCTGGGCGGTACGTACATCCTGTTCATACTGTGGCGCATTGATCTTAAAAAGCAATTGCCCTTTTTTCACTATGGAACCTTCGTCAACATATATTTTTTCTACATAGCCGTCAACCTTGGGCCGTATCTCGATATTTTGCTGGCCTTGTATGCTTGCCGGATAATCTACATTTAAAGTAGCGGGGCGCGGTTGCAAAGTAAGTACCTTATAATCCAATACCTGCTCTCCCCCCTGACCTTCGGCTGCTTGTTTATTTTTACTGCCACAGGAACTCAATATAGCCGTTGATAAAACGATCGTAAAAAATGCAGCCCATTGTTGAGGCGAAAGTACATGATAAGTTTTGCAGGACGATTTTAAAAGTATCATAAGGTAAAATAATCGTGAAAATATAGGGCGTAGGGGTTTACGCCACTAAATACGGCATTAATTAGGTATTTTGATTGTTAAATATAGTTAATGTTACAGCTTATTTTAAAATTGCAGGTGTTATTAATCAAGCATCCATTAAAATAGCCTTTATTTTTTGATCAAGATCCTGCGCGTCAAAAGGCTTTGCTACAAAGTCATTCATACCGTGATCCATGCATTTTTTCATTACTAACAAAACTAAAAAAGGCCACCTGTTGGCAGCCTTCTTATTAAACTGGATATCTAAAGAATTAATGAAATACCGCGATAGAAGGGAAATAATAGCCGGTGTAAGCAATGTCATTAATCAATGAGCCTGTTGAAGCGTTGTAAAAACACAGATCATTAAAACTAAAATTGGTGGTAAAGCCAGAGTGTACCGTATTAACAACAACTTGATTATGAGCCGGATCATAAGCCACACCAGCACCATACAATTCCCTGCCCGTTGCTACGGTTATAAATGGCGTAGTAAATGAAGCACTGTTGGCAGCTGTATATTTATAGATCTGGGTTCCGCCAGAAAATGTAGCATTTTTGGCTATGAAGATGGCATTTTCGGTAGTAGAAGCCGTGATAGAGCCAGGATGCCATGCCGCCCATGAGCCGTATATGGCAAAAGGTACAGTTATGGTTTGTACCGCCAAAGTAGCCGGATCAATACGTACCAATTGTGTACCACCAGCAGCCCAAACAGCACCGTCAGGAGTTTTGGCAAACGCGCATAACATGCCGGCAATAGAGGTAACCACAGCATTGGTAGAAGCATTTAATACCACTACCCCATTTGATGCCGAAAGCACAAAAACATAATTACCGGCTTTGATCATATCACCTACCTGGCCGGTTACACCGCTGAGTTTGGTACCCAGCACCAGTGTTTGCAGATTGATAGGATAAATGCCCGAACCTGTGCTTACCAGGCCATTGTTAGCATCAATCCCAACAAAGGCTCTAAAATCATTAGTGCTTTTTGCGGCAATACGGTTTATTTCCAGCAAGCTGTGTGAATCGGCAACTACCAGGGGGCCGCCAACTTTGCTTACCAGATATAGCCTGTCGTTAAAAATAGTACCATACTGTAAAGTACTGCTGGTTGGGTTCAGGTTTTTACCCGGGTTTTCTTTGGTGAATAAGCTGTCGCTGATTAAGCCCGTTCCAAAGTCGTAAAAACTTACTGTTCCGGTACCGTGGCCATACCAGCCTTCGTTTACCAGGAAAAAGCCGTTATCATATTTGCCTGTGCCATGCACCTGGAGTTTTCCGCTTGCCTGATTGGCATTCAGTGTATTGTTAGCAGCATCTTTTTTACAGGAGCTCAGCATTCCCATCAGTAATACCGGAAAAATGTAGGGTAACAGTTTTACAAGGGTAGATTTTTTTGTGTTCATCTTTTTAGGTTTTGTGGTTTTGATAAGTAGAATTATTTATTTGATTTTAGTTTTTAAGCATGCTCAGATCGGCCGCACCGCCAAACTCGGTTGATTGTTCGCCCAGCCAGCCCATATTGTAAAGGATACCTGTTTGTACTTTGATGAAATCTATACCCTTCAGGCTTACTTTGTTTCCTTTGGCATCAATGGCGTTATCAATATCTACTTTGTCGCCACCGGCTGTATTATCGCCGTAGCCATAATCAAAAGCAGCACTGGTAATGTATGATGGATCGTCATCGTTAATATTTGATGATGGCAGCAGCGTACCACTCAGCGTATAGCTATCACCTTTAAGCCCTATCGGGAAATAAGGCTGCGTATGAAATATATTAGTTTGCACAACCCCGGTTTTGCCCTTATTGTCTTTCCAGGGCACGCTGCAGGTATCGCATTTAGGCCGGGTGTAGGTAACCGAGTAATTGCGGGTGTAACCATCTTTGTATTGGGCGCTTCCGGTTAATTCATACCAGGTATCATCGGGTTTGCCATTGTTATTGGTATCCTGCATCACCCATATTACGCCAGGTTCAGCAAAGCTGGAAAAGGCGTTTCCGTAAACAATAAAATCCTCTTTATAGGGTACGTTTAAAACGGTGTGATCAAAGCCAACCACGATATAGCCACCCCAGGCCCCCAAGCTTACCAGGCCCTGATCGTTATTTAAAGTACCTTTGGCTGCTACAGTATCGCCAATTCCCGTATTGTCAAACTGACCAGGGGCCGGATTAAAATCAAATAATTGATTTACATACGACTTACTTTGGGCAGTAATAGGGTGTATAGGTGTTTCGGGTGTTGTATCAGTTGATTTATCCTTTTTACAGGACGATAATAACGCTACGCCAAGCAAAAGCGCGAAGGACAGGTTTTTCATGTGGTTTAAGTTGATCTTTATCATTTTTATTGGTTCAATTTTAGTATTCTGTTTAATAAGCAAATGCAAAATGCGCGGGTATATCTCCGGCCACAACCGACCATTTTTTCTTGCCTGAAGGATCAAAGCAATACAGCGTTCCCGGAGTAACATAATCTTTAGCATCGGTAACCAATACCTCTTTGGTTATGGGATTTACCGCTATACCATAAGGAACTTTGATCTGACTTTCGGTGCCATCTGTAATGAACTTGCTGGACAGCACGGTTTCGTCCTTTACGTTAAGCATAGCATAGGTTGTAGTATTTTTACCCGTGATGTAGCTAAACTCATAGCTATACATATAGGCAATGTCATCATCGATCCAAAGGTTGCTCACCCCAAAATCAAATTCCTTTTTCACCTGGTCGGTTTTGGTATCGATCACAAATAGTTTTGATGGGATGTTATAATAATCACCGCGGGAGGTAATGTAGATATCGCCATATCTATCGGCCTTTACCCTATCCAGGTTAATGGCTACATCAATACGTTTCAATTCGGTAAATGAAGCCAGATCAATTACCGAGACTGTACGTTCATAATTTGGCGGACTATAGCCTCCTGAATTAGCCACATACAGCTTTTCGCCCACGATGGCCATCTCTTCGGGCTGGCGACCGACGGTTACCTTTCTTGTGATCTGCAGGGTAGCAGTATCTATCTCATTAACGGCACCATTTGGTGCTTTGGGATCACCAACTTTACCCAAATAGGCACTTACATAGGCTTTACCATTATGAAAGGTTACGTAGCGACAGTTATCTATATTAATAAGTGATATCCGCTTACCGGTTTTAGTATTCAAAACCTCCACCTTGTTGGATACATTGACCACTACATACACTTTTGAGCCATAAATACCGATGTCGTTACCCACATCGCCCAAACCTTTGGTAACATCGGGGTTGGTTTGATTATATATGTTACGGCGATATTGCCCGGTGGTATAATCCAGGTAATCAAGCGAAGCCTTGTTCATGTTCATATTACCCTCATTAAGCAAATAGAACCCTTTAACCACGGCGGTTGGGTCAGGCGGCAACAGGGGTTTATCCTGCTCCGGAATAGGCTGGGTATCCTTTCTACAGGCGCTGTAGCCCAGAATGATACATCCAAGCAGCAGATATTTGAAGAGTTGTATATTTTTCATAGCAGATACTTAAAATGTTGAACTTATGGTGAAGCGATAATTGCGCCCCGGTAAAGGGAAATTGTAGATCACGTCGTAGTATTGATTGAGCAGGTTATTAACCTCTGCTGTAAGCCTGACCTTATGTTTGTTGAACGGTGTAGCATAGGTAAAGCCTATATCATGGGTGTACCATGGCGGCATATAATTGGCCGCTTCATGATATTTTTGATTATACCTTTCGCCGGTATAGATATAGCTGTAGGTGAAGGCCAACTTATGCCACTCCACACCTATCAGCACCGAACCACTATTTACCGGGGTATAAGGTATTTGCTGATTATAATTAATGTCGGCTTTGTCGGTTACATCAACCGATTGCTGGTAGGTGTAGGATATGCCGGTGTTCAGTACCGCATCATGCCATAACTGCCATGTAGCCTGCGCATTTACCTCAGCTCCTTTAATATGTACTTTCCCGAGATTAATGATCGACCAGCGACCAAGATCTGCTCCAGGCACAGCCACTATTTTATCCTTCACCTGGTTGTAATAAGCATCGGCCTGTACCGCGAAATAAACCAGTATTTGCTGGTGCAGGGTTCTGTTATAGGTGAATCCCACATCATACTGCTTGTTAAATTCGGGCTTTACGGCAGCGTAACCCACAAAGGTGTAGTACAGATCATTAAAAGTGGGCAGCCTGAAAATGCTCTTGTAAAAGCCTCGCAGCCTGAAATCAGGATTTTTAGTTGGCTGCCAGGATATCAGCACAGCCGGTGTATACTCGCTTCGATTATCTGCATTAGCCAGGATCGGTACTTTATCCCGAACGAAGGTACCCAGCACATTGGCTTGTAAATTAAACCGGGCAAAATGCAATTCGGTAGCCAGAGCAGTTAACAGCTGATTACGGATCGGCGGTACAAAGGCATATTTGGCCGAGTCGTTTTCCGTAATGTGTAAGGTACTCCACTCATAATCGGCAGAGAGCGCCACATCCCAGAACTTGCTGACTTTGTATTTATTAGCTAACGAAAAGTAAAGTTCATTTTCATAGTAGCGGTCGTTCAGAAGCCCTGTGGTTGTGGTGATATCCGGATTAGTATAATGGCTGTAGGTATTTGCATACTTGGCAATAAGCATCAGGCTGTACCGGTCGCCAAGGTTTTTGTTATAGGTAGATTGTACAAAGATATCTCTATCCCACAAGCGTTCATGCGAATCAAACTTGTTAGATACGATAGCGGCTGGTAACCCCCTTGCGGAGTTATACAGATACCCTTTTACCGCCCATTTACTGCTATCCCGGAGTTTGCCATTTAATCCCAATTCCACACGTTGTGAGGTGATATCGCTATTTTGCCGTACCGCAGTAGTATCATAAACCCCATTGGTATACCTGAACTTGTAACGACCATTGGCATGCACAAACTCGGTGCTGATGGTGCTGTAGGTATTGTTACTCAGCTTATACTGCCAAAAGAACGATGGGTTAACCAAACCTGATGACCCGGTTTTAAAACTCACCTTGCCTGTTGAGCGACTGCTATCCTCAAAATGCGGCTGGCGCGAGGCAAGGTAAATAGCGCTCCCCGAAGCAAAACCCTTGGCGGGTTGAAATATGGTACCTTTCTGGGCATTGTATAGGGCTATTTCCTCGATGTTATCCAGCGAAAACTTACCCAGATCAACCTGGCCGTTTTGCGAGTTGCCAAACTCCACACCATCATAAAAAACACCTACATGGTTACTGCCCAAGCTGCGTACATTAATGGTTTTCAGACCACCTACTCCGCCGTAATCCTTGAGTTGCACACCCGAGAAATAGCGAATGGCGTCGGCTACGGAAAAACTATTCAGTTTTTCCAGCTCTGCTCCTTTTAGTATCTGTAGCGGCGTGGCCGAAGTACTGCGTGATGAGATCCTGCCTGCCCGAACGGAAACCTCTTTCAGATGATGGCTTTTGACTGTATCTGTAGCCAATTTCTTATGACTGGTATCTGCAACTTGCGCCAGGGCGTTGCCGCAAAACAGGCCCTGTATCGCCGTAAGGCAAATAAAAAGCGTCAGGAAGCACAAATATTTGTACAGGTGTTGCAATAGGTTCTGTTCGTAAAAAAATTAAACAAACAGCAAACAGGGTACAATAAATGGAAATACACACTACGTGAGATATCTTCATTCCAGCTTCAATCCCCGAAAGCTATGAATACATATAATGCAATGGCAGGTCTTCTGACTTACTCCCCGTTTACCCGGCCTTCCCGTCGCGATCATATCGAAACAGTGGCTAAAGAATGGATAGCGGTTAACAGAGCTTACAGCTGCGGGACAGTTCCGGAGTTACACCGGATTCCCTTTTAATCCCGAAACCTTAAAGGCTTCGGGAACCAAAAGCGACGCAAATATAGAAATAAAAAAGGCAAGGAATTTTATTTTAGTATCCCTCCAAAGTGTAACTTAAAATCGGTAGTCTGCATCGGACAAAACTTTTTAAACCTTAAATTTTAACACTTTTTTAGTCGAAAACGGGGTTAAAACGCTTGCCTTTTGGCCATTTTAACAAAGTTTTAACGCCATTTTAACACTTTTTAACAAATTTTTGATGGGTTTTGAAAGCTTTAAAAAGTATTAATTTATTGATTACCAAATAACTAAACACAAACTAGCCGATTTTTGGTCTTGTTTTATCCTTAACTAAACAGCCCGGATATCTGTTAAAAGATACCCGGGCTGCTGTTGATATAAATATACGAAAATTCGGGCAGATATACACTACTTTAATAAAACAACAACACTCAAGTCATGCCGAACTTGTTTCGGCATCCCATAAGCAAAGTCTACAGTATGTCGGTTAACCTGTCCTGAGGGATCCTGAAACAAGTTCAGGACGACTTATCAATTATACTATCTCCCCTGCATGCCTCCCACGAGATACGCTGCGCTAATCTCGCGGGAGCGAAGAGCGAGTTAAAATAAATCTGTCATCCTGAGCAATAGCGAAGGATCTTCTTCAACATGCATATTGCACAATAGATGCTTCAAGTGTTCAGCATGACAAATTTTTAAAAGCGGGTCCTTTCCCAATTACTACAAGCCTAAATATCCGCCGTAACCGCTTTCATTTTACGCAGTGCTGTTTGGGCTACCTTTAAGGCATCCTGTGCATAATAGCTTTTGTTGAACACTTCGCAGGATATAATGAGCGGCTTTTCGGGATGTTTTACCAATTGCAGGATCCGCTTTAGCGGCGCTACGCCATCACCGGGGTATACGCGGTCGGGCTCGGATATAATATCCGGATTGATACCTGATGGATAATCATTTACGTGAAATACCTCCAGCGCAGGTTTACCCACCAACTGCAGGGTCTCCACCGCCGATTGCCCTTTGTATATATGAAATACATCCAGCAATACCCGGGCATCCGGATGCCCGCTTTGCAGCGCCACATATAATACCTGGCTGATGTGTTTCAGATTCACCGATCCACCCCACATTTCCAGCTGCGGAACAACGCCGGTATCCTTGCCCATAGTCAGGATAGTGCTATAGCGTTCGGTCACGACATCGAGATTGATGATATCTCCCTTGGTAGCGCCAGCCGGTGGGGCGGCAATACGCTTACAACCTAATTTGGCCAGCAGTTCCATTTCGCCTTGTAGCTGGGTAAGCGCTTGTTTACGGGTGGCTTCATCATCCACTATCCATTGGGCAAAGCCTATGGCGTTTTGAATGGTGATACCCAAGCCGTCTACAATCTTTTTAGCCTCCGTTACCGAGCCACCATTTTTCAGATAGGTTTGCAAAGTATCCAGCCAGATCTCTACCGAAGTAAAGCCTGCTTGGGCGGCTGTTTCCAATTCTTTGATAAAACCCAGGTTTTGCCCGCGGATGGTACTCATGTTTAAAGAATACTCAAAACCGTGCCCGTTTTTATCAACCTTAATGGCGGCCTCCGCACGGTTTCCGACAACCGCCGCTCCTGCCGCTACACCTAAAGTTTTCAATGCGGTTCTCCTTGTTACAGATTTGAAATTCATCGACTTATATTAATTTTAAAAACTTTTGATATAAGCTATAGTAACCGGCAATTGTTTACTGTACGACGGACTTTCATCCTCGATAAAATAATGTTTGATGCCCGCTTTTTTAGCCACCTTCAGCACCTCAGGAATATTGATCTGCCCGGTTCCCAGGGCTACATCGTTCCGGGTATCGGTGCCGCCAGTGAGGTCGTTAGCCACGCCTTTGCGAATATCTTTCAGGTGCATGAGTTTCATACGCGAGGGGTATTTATTGATAAGTTGTGCGGGGTCCTGCCCGCCATGGAAGGACCACAGGATATCGATCTCAAAGGATACATACCGCGGGTCGGTATTTTTGGCGATATAATCAAACAGCGTCCCATCCTCATATTTACCAAACTCATAGCCGTGGTTATGGTAACAAAAGGTCAATCCGTTATCCTTTAATATCTTGCCTACCCGGTTAAAATCGGCAGCGGCTTTTTTGGCATCTTCCAGTGTAAACTCTTTTTTATGCGGGATCCAGGCTACCATTACATAGCTTGCTCCCAATGTTTTAGCCAGTTTAACTACAGCCAGCGGATCTTTAACAATATCCTCATACCCCGCCCCAACCGATGGGATCTTGATGCCGCGCTCGTCACAAAGCTTTTTAAATTCTTCCTTGGGCATATCTTTTGGCCCCTCACCTTCCAGCTCGGTTATACCCAGGGCTTTAATGGTGTCCAACACCGCAACCGTAGCTTTGGGCATACTGCTGCGAAAGGTATAAGCCTGTACGCCTATAGCGTTGGTAAAAATCGACTTGCCGCTTTGGGCAAAAGCCGAAGATGTGAGTGCCAGGCAGGCGCTTAAAATGATGGTATGTTTTTTCATAAAAATGGGATTATAGTTTACTTGTTGTTCTGTTCTTCCACATGTCATTGCGAGCGCAGCGTGGCAATCTCCTCGCGTTCTCATCGGTGAGAATAGCTACGAGATTGCTTCGTCGTTCTTCCTCGCAATGACATATTTTTAATTTGTTTTCATTCAAACTGTATATCCTTAATACTCAAAATCCCCTCGCTTGGTTTGGTTCGTTTGATGGCGAAAAAGTAAATATCATGCTTGCCGCTTACCGGTTTCTGTATATCACCGGTCACGGAAGCCGCTTTCTTCCAATCACCGGTTTCTGTATAGGCCGCCGAACTGATCACCGGGCCTGCCTGCGAATCGATACGTACCTCTATCTCGCCTGCCGCCTCTTTGGAGGCATACTGATAAACAAACTTTTTAATGTTCGACAGGTCGATATCCTTGAACATTACGTAAGATTTATGGTTCCCGGCCGATAGATCGTTCTTAAAACGATTAAAACCTTTCAGCTCATCAGCATATACCGCTTTTACATCCGCGTTGCGCAAAGTAACTACGTCGGTACCGGTTAGCGAGCCAATTACCTTACCACCTTTATCGGTGTACGATGCCAGTAGGGTGTACTGGCCACGTGGTTCGGCATCATTGAATTTCAAATTCAACGTACCATGCAGCGGCAATGGCATGGCCTTGTTCTTTTTATCTGTGAGCGAAAAAATATAACGTACGATCTCTTTGGTATCTGGGGTTGACAATTGTGGGTGCGCGCTCATCAAATGCTCCGTACCCCAACTACCCGCTCCACCGTTGATGATCTTTTTGGCCAATTTATCAGTCGCGCCCTTTTGTGTTTTATAACGGTTGGCTATGGCCGTAAAGCTTGGCCCTACGGCTGTTTTATTGATTGTATGGCACGATTTACAATCGCTGGCGGCCATCAGGGCTTTGCCGGGGTAACTCACTTCTGCGGTTGATAAGGCCGCCAGGTTTTTAACGGCCTTCCCGTCTGTGGATGGCTGCGGGTTATAAATGTAAAACAGCTTTACCCGTTTTGGATCGATCACCTTATCTTCCTTGTCCTTCACCATCACATTGTACTTAAAGGGCTTGCCTTTCCAGATGAAGGATTTATTATCGGCACTGGCAATAGTTACCGATGGTACAGTATTACCCACTTTAACTAATATAGTATCGCGGCCTACCGCACCAGCCTTATCCGTTACTTTAAGTATGGCCTTGTAAATACCTGGTTTGGTGTAGGTATGTGTTGCAGAAACGGTGGTAGCGCCTACTGTTTTCCCATCAAAAAGCCATTGATAACTGATCTTGTCATCATCGTCCAGATCGCGGCTGCCCTGCCCGTTAACGGTTAGCATAAGTGGCGCCTGGCCGGCTATTTCTTTTTTAACCAGTATGGTTTTGAGCTCGGCAGTGAGGTATTTGGTATGCTGATACAGGCTGATCAGGGCGGTATCGGTGATACCTGCTTTGGCTATCGGCGCACGGTTACCAGTATTGTATTCAATTTTCACCAGGCGGGCGTCTTCATTCTGCGCACCATAAACAGAGCCGTACTCCAGCATATAAAATACGCCATCGGGCCCAAACTCCATATCGATAGGGCGCCTGAAATCGCCGGTTGAGGGCATAAAGGCTTCGTTGCGCACATAATTTTCGTTCTGATCAAACCTGAGGTCGATAACCCAGTTGCGCATCCAGTCGGCCACAAACAAGGCACCGTCATAATACGCCGGGAATTTGTTAGGATTGGGGTTAGCGGCATTATACTCGTAAAAATCGCCACCGATAGCACACCTGCCACCCAAACCCAGCTCCGGGAATTCGTCCGAAGCAGCATAAGGATACCAGATCATGGCCGGTGTAGCCGGAGGCAATACATTTAAACCGGTATTATTGGGCGAATTGTTCAGGGGTGCTTTAGGATCAAACAAGGGGCCGGGCTTGCCGGTCACAAAATCCCAGTGCGAATAAGCAAAGTTATTGCCCACAAAATAGGGCCAGCCAAAATTACCCGCCTTTTTGGCCTGGTTAAACTCATCATAACCTCGTGGGCCACGCGGTGAATCATGCCCTGCATCAGGCCCAATCTCGCCCCAGTACAACACCGAGGTTTTGGGATTAACTGCTATACGGTAAGGATTACGACAGCCCATCACATAAATTTCAGGGCGGGTTTTGGCTGTACCTTTCGGGAACAGGTTACCTTCGGGAATGGTATAGGTACCATCAGGTTCGGGATGGATCCTCAGAATCTTTCCTTTCAGATCATTGGTGTTGCCGGCGCTGCGTTGCGCATCCAGGCTATAATGTTCCTGACCGGGGCGTTCATCTAGTGGTGCATAACCATCTGAAGGGAATGGACTAGAGCTGTCGCCGACTGAAAGATACAGGTTGCCGTTCTTGTCCCAGGCCAATGAGCCGCCATGATGTGCGCCGCTCACCTTTTGAACCGGAACTTTAAATAAGATCTTTTCTGATTTGAGGTCGAGCATGTTCTGCTGACTTACAGTGAACCTGGACAGCTGAAAATTCAATGGCTCTATGGTTTGCCCGGCAGGCATGTAATAAATATAAACATAGCCGTTGCTTTCAAATTTAGGATCGATGGTTAGGCCGATAACACCCGTACCACCATCATCTGTGATCGGGAATTTGTGGATCACCTTGTACTGTTTGGTATGAGTATTATACACCGAAAAGTTGCCGAACAACTGCGTAAAAAACACCCGGCCATCTTTGGCAACAGCCAGTTCCATTGGCGAAGCGATATTATTCACCAATACTGTTTTTACAAAACGGCCCTGATCTGGCGCTACTTTGGAATAAGCTTTACTATAATCCAAAGGTTTGCCATTGCCCATGGCGTATTTGATACCGCCCAGCAGCTGACCTAAGAACAGCGGATCGCTATAACTTTCGTCGGTATGGCCGCAACCGGTATAAAAAGAACGGCCACCATCAAACTCGTGATACCAGGTAATGGGATGATCGGCGCCGTTGGTGCCGCCATCGTAGGTATTTTCATCCAAACTGGCCAACACATGGATGCCGCTGTAGATGGATTTGTAGTTATACCATTCGTCCGTACGTTCCCAGCGGGCGGGTAAATTAGCCGTAATGGGGTTAGTATGGTCGGTAACATCAATGGTAGCCTTGCGGATATTGGAGTTATTGGGGTGACTGGAAAAGTATGCCCCTACCAATTTACCATACCAGGGCCAGTCGTATTCGGTATCCGCCGCCGAATGCACACCGGCAAAACCACCACCAGCCTGTATATAACGCTCAAAAGCAGCCTGCTGCTCCGCATTCAATACATTGCCGGTGGTGCAGTTAAATATTACGGCTTGGTATTGCTTAAGATTATCATCAGTAAAGAGTGCGGCGTTGGTGGTGGTATCCACTTCAAAACCGTTCTCTTTACCCAGCTTTTGGACAGCCGCTATGCCAAAAGGGATACAGGAATGGTGCCAGCCCAATGTTTTCGAAAAAACCAGGACACGCGGCCCAGGAGCCGGCCTTTTAAACGAATACAGCAAAAAGCTAAGCCCAAGCCATAGAATACAGATGAGTTTGAATTTCAGAGACATGATGTGAGATTTAGTTGATATTTTTTATTTCATCAACCGGCAAAATCCATCGTCATGAAGCATAATTATCTTGTACTGAGCGTGCAATGATAAATTAGTACTATGTAATGATAAAATACTACCGGTTAAGTAATTGGCTATTACAATATTAACATTTATTGTGTATTTACTACACTTATATTTTATTCATTAAATATTGTAAGTAAATTGTTACCCAACGTAATTCTTATCAACTCATTTACCCATCCTATTACAGGCTATATCGGTTTAGTAAATTTTTATCTCAATGCTCATTCAATTTTTCTTCAATACGTTCCTGCATCTGTTTTTTATACTTTTCATCCAGCTTCAATTCAGTAACTTTTCCCGGATGGAAAAGCTCTCGCACCTTCTTATTAATGAGCGCGCTTTGCTGTTCAAACACCCGGCAAACCGTGCAACCGGCCAGGTGGATCTTCAGCTCCAGTTTTTCGCGGAGCGTTAAATGGTCTATCAGCTTCTTCTCAATTAAATGAGTGGCTTTGCGACAGTTGTATGCTATTTTTGTTAGTTCATCCATATTCCTCCCCTTTTAAAGAGTTAGTCGTGCGGAATGGCACTCCCTTACAGTTTTTTTGGAGCAATGATATTTGGAGCAAGGAACAAGGACTTTTGGAGCAAAGATTTTTGGAGCAAAGAACAAGGATAAAATGGAGAAGGTGAATTAATCTTATTGTCTTTAGTCCTTGTTCTAAAAATCCTTGTTCTTTGTTCCTCCTATCCTTGCTCCTTGCTCTTCTTATCCTTACTCCTAAAAATCCCCTACCTTTGCAGGCAATGGATTATTTCAAAAAACTCCTTGACCTGCTGAACAAAGAAAAAGAGGAAGATCGTAACGCTTATCTTAAACTAACGGAAAATACATCAGCTGCTGACCGCAGGGCACAGGGACTTAGCTGGTATCCTATCGCTATCCGTGGAACGGAACCCGGCCGGGGCGATTATATCAATGTTGAAGTGGAACGCACCACGCATAAAGACCTATCGCACCAGTTGCGTTTTGGCGTACCTGCGGCCCTGTTCTCCAATCATGATCCAAAAACCGACCGTGTGGAAGGCACCATTACCTACCAGGGTGGCGACCGCTTAAAGATCACCTTATACACCGACGAACTGCCCGACTGGGCCCGTGATGGTAAACTGGGCATCGACCTGCTTTTTGACAACAACAGCTATGATGAAATGCAGAACGCCATAAAACAGGCTTCGGCATTGGCAGCAAAACCACAGGAAGGGCGTTTGATCCAGATCCTTACCGGGGAGAAAGCACCCTCGTTTAATACCACTGCTCCTATTTTTGTCACTCGCTTAAATGCGTCGCAGACGGAGGCGGTTAATAAAATAGTTTCGGCACAGGACCTGGCTGTTGTTCATGGGCCGCCGGGTACGGGTAAAACTACTACACTGGTACAGGCCATCAAGGCGCTTATACAGCAGGATAAAAAACAGGTTTTGGTTGTCGCGCCGAGCAATACCGCGGTTGATCTGCTCAGCGAAAAACTAACCGATGAGGGCCTGAATGTACTGCGTATTGGCAACCCGGCCCGGGTATCCGAAAAACTGTTCTCCTTAACGCTCGATAGCAAGATTGCCGAGCACAGCGATAACAAAGAGATCAAAAAACTCAAGAAACAAGCCAGTGCGTATAAGGACATGGCCCATAAATACAAACGCAGCTTTGGTAAAGCGGAGCGCGACCAACGCAAGGCCCTATTCAACGAAGCGCATAAGATCATGAAGGATGTGGCGGCCACCGAGCAGCATATTGTTGATGACCTCGTCGGTAAAGCCCAGGTGATCACCGCGACGCTGGTGGGCGCCAATCATTACACCATACGCGATGTAAAATTTGAAACCGTAGTTATTGATGAGGCCGGTCAGGCGCTGGAGCCTGCCTGTTGGATCCCCATACTCAAAGCCCAAAAAGTAATATTGGCCGGTGACCATTGCCAGTTGTCCCCTACCATTAAATCGGCAGAGGCGGCAAGGAACGGATTGAGTACTACCCTGCTGGAAAAATGCGCCGCCCTGCACCCTGAAGCTGTAGTATTACTGGAAGAACAATACCGCATGCACGAGGCCATCATGGGCTTTTCGTCAGCAGAGTTTTATCAGAACAGGCTGAGAGCGCATGCCTCTGTAGCGCAGCGTTTATTATTTCCGGGCGATATGCCTGTTTCTTTTGTAGATATCGCAGGTTGTGGCTTCGACGAGCAGCAGCAAGGCACCAGCGTAGCCAACCCGGAAGAAGCCGCGTTTTTATTAAAGCATCTGAATAAGCTGGTCGGCAATTTAACTGATACCGCCAATTTCCCCTCCATTGCCATTATAGCGCCTTATAAAGAGCAGATCAGGGTGTTGAATGAGCTGGTGGCGGCCCATCCAGAATTATTTCCCTACAGCGAGCATATTTCGATAAATACGGTTGATAGTTTCCAGGGACAGGAACGGGATGTGGTTTATATCAGCATGACGCGCAGTAATTCCGAAGGTGAGATCGGTTTCCTTTCAGATATCCGCCGGATGAACGTTGCCCTGACCCGTGCCCGGAAGAAACTGGTAGTTATCGGCGATAGTTCTACCCTAACCAGACTGCCTTTTTATGCCGATCTTATCGACTATACCGAACGCCTGAATGCTTACGAAAGTGCATGGACATATGCCGGTGAATAATATACCGTGCTAACACCTTTTAGTAGCAATTTTTACACTATCAAATCACATTACGCAATCGTTATCGACGATAAATATTGCCAAATTGTTTCATTTTAGGCTTTTTTATGATTATCTTGTCAGCAAACCAAGGACAAATTAATACGTAAAAAACACACTAAGCCTATGGCACAAGCAAAAACATTAGGACAATTTATCATTGAAAAGCAAGCCGACTTTCCTTACGCCAAAGGTGAGCTTTCGCGCCTGTTGCGTGATATAGGTATTGCGGCAAAAATTGTTAACCGCGAGGTGAACAAAGCCGGTTTGATGGATATGCAGGGAGAAGCTGGTAGCACCAATGTTCAGGGCGAGAGTCAGCAAAAACTGGATATTTATGCCAATGAGCAATTTATAACAGCCCTTAAAAGCGGTGGGGAATGCTGTATCGTTGCATCCGAAGAAAACGAAGAGATCGTGATGCTGGATACCGATGTGTCCCTAAATGCTAAATATATTGTAGCTATTGACCCCCTGGATGGATCATCCAATATTGATGTAAATGTATCGGTAGGTACTATATTTTCTATATATCGCCGTCAAAGTACCAGTGGTCGTGCTACACTGGCCGATGTTTTACAAAAAGGAGTAAACCAGGTTGCCGCCGGTTATGTGATCTACGGTACATCAACCATGCTGGTTTATACCACCGGCAAAGGCGTTAACGGCTTTACACTGGATCCGTCAATAGGCGAATTCTGTTTATCGCACCCGGACATGAAAATACCCAAAACAGGCATTATCTATTCTATCAACGAAGGTTACTACGTACATTTCCCGCAAGGGGTAAAATCATATATCAAATATTGCCAGGTAGAAGACGAAACTACTCATCGTCCCTACAGCTCGCGTTACGTAGGCTCTATGATAGCCGATCTGCACCGCAGCATGATCAAAGGTGGTATTTTTATTTACCCGGTTACCGCGGCCACCCCTGGTGGTAAATTACGACTGGTTTATGAGTGCAACCCCATGTCCTTTGTTATTGAGCAGGCCGGTGGTCGTGCCACAGACGGTAAAAACCGCATTATGGAACTGGATGTTAATTCCCTGCACCAACGTACCCCTATTTTTATTGGCTCCGAACAAATGGTGCTTAAAGCCGAAGAGTTTATGGCCGAAGCTGTGGAAGAGGAAATGAGTATGGGGTTGGCGGGGTAAAGAATAGTAAACAGATTATGTCATTGCGAGCGATAGCGTGGCAATCTCTTCGCGTTTATGTACGCGAGGAGATTGCTTCGTCGTTCCTCCTCGCAATGACATATTTTTTATTTTTCTATAAAAACACAATTATGATCTATTATCAGGCTGCTACAACCGTTGGCCCAACGGAGCATAACATCCCATCAGAGAAACCTTTATACTGGCTACAGTTTTTGCGAAAAAGTTCCGCCAGGTGGGTGGCCGTTTCTTCGTAATTGTAGGAATCGGTCCAGGTATTGGCCGGGTTCAGCAATTCTGATGGCACACCAGGACAGCTTTCCGGTATCATCAGATCAAAAATAGGTAGCTTTTGGTAAGGCACATCAATCAGCTGTCCTTTTAGTGCAGCCTTGATCATGGCGCGGGTATAACTCAACTTGATACGTTCGCCCGTTCCATATGATCCTCCTGTCCAGCCGGTATTCACCAGCCATACATTAAGTGGGTACTTATCCAGTTTTTCGCCCAGCATTTCGGCATATTTGGTCGGATGCAGGGGTAAAAACGCCCTACCGAAGCAAGCCGAGAAAGTAGCTTCGGGCTCGTTAATACCATATTCCGTTCCGGCTATTTTTGCCGTATAGCCCGACAGAAAATAATACATAGCCTGCGACTTATTCAGTTTAGAAATAGGCGGCAACACACCAAAGGCATCAGCTGTAAGAAAAAATATATTCTTCGGAACATCTCCAATTGCTGGTTCAATAGCGTTGCTGATAAAATGCATGGGGTACGATAAGCGGATATTTTCGGTTTTGGACAGGTTATCAAAATCGACCGTTTTTGACCAGGGCTTAAAACAAATGTTTTCCAGAAGCGCGCCCGGCTGCATGGCATGGTATATCTGCGGCTCCTTTTCGGCCGTTAATCCGGCTATTTTGGCATAACACCCGCCTTCAAAATTAAACACCGAGTTTTCGCCCCAGCCATGCTCATCATCGCCAATCAGCTGTCGGTCCGGATCGGCAGAGAGTGTGGTTTTCCCGGTTCCCGATAAACCGAAAAAGATGGCCGTATCGCCTTCAACGCCTTTATTGGCGGCACAGTGCATGGGCAGAATATCCTGGCGTGGCAAAAGAAAATTCAATACGGTAAACACCGCTTTTTTGATCTCGCCGGTATAGCCTGTCCCTCCTATCAGGATCACCTTGCGGGTAAAGTTGATGATCGAAAAATTATGCTGACGGGTGCCGTCCACAGCAGCATCGGCTTTAAAACCCGGGGCCGATATGATTGTCCACTCCGGATCAATAACCCCATCAGGGCGCAGGAACAGGTTGTAAGCAAACAGGTTCTGGCTGGCGGTTTCGGTGATCACACGCAGGGTGAGACGGCTGCTTTTGTCGGCGCAAACCATGGCATTACGTATAAAAATAGACTTACCATACAGGTAATCTATTACCTTAGTGTACAGACTATCAAACACTTCCGCATCCACGGAAATATTAATATCACTCCACCAAACAGTGTCTTTTGTCACACTGTCCAGCACAATAAAGCGGTCTTTTGGCGAGCGGCCGGTAAACTCACCAGTGTCGATAGTTAAAACGTCATGATCTGTCAAATAGCCTTCTTTACGCTCCAGAGCAGCTTTTATCAAGTCCTCCGGCGATAATTGATAGTGAATTTCCTGGGCTTTATTGAGCTCAGGAAACTCCGTTTGTAAGCTTGTTTCTTTATTAGTGACTTGTCCCATATCACATTAATTTTGTTATTGGTTTGGGGCAAAACTAAGACTACAAAAACGCAATTCAAAATATATAATAACTGATAATCAATAAGTTGTATTCAATACACTAAGTCAGTTACACCTACTAATCAGGGGGTTACCATCATATTTGACGGGGAATTGTTTTTGAAATATTTATAGCTGTAATATTGACGGAAATAAGCCAAAAATGGCCATTTGGGGGTATTTTCATAATTCCCTATGTCATCTCGAACGATAGTGAGAGATCTTTTGCGCGCGATAAGCCCGGCGTAAAAGATCTCTCCTCGTACCTCGTTCGAGATGACATTTCTGATAGCTCCGTTTATTGTTTAATTGGCACACTGATAAAACTATCATTATACCAATGAATACGCAGCGGAATTTTTCCGTCGCTGACAGTTTCGGTGCTGACGTCCTTACCCGTTCCGTAGTTAACCTGCGCGAATGAGTTTTTGTTGATATCCAGTATTACCAGCAGTCGGCTACCCTTGCTTAATTGACGGCTCACCATACGGCTACGATAAAACGGGATGGTTTCTATTTTACCCGGCTGCAATAAATGCCGCACGCTCATATCTTCCGCATAACTGGCACGTCCCAAAAAGTACGATAGATCAAAAAAATCGCCATTGGGCATCACTTCATATAGGGAAACGCCGATATCCATATCCTTTTTGTTGATCATGGCTTTTAAACTGCCGCCAAACATACCGTTTACCTCTACTGGTTTATCAAAAGGCTGGCTCATAAAAAATAAACCAGTGCTATGATCGAGCTCTTTTTTGATGATGGGATAAGGGTAGTAATTGTTATTGTTTGAAGTTTGATGATCGGCCAGATTAACCTCCTGGTTAAGCGCCGCCAGTGTGTCGGTTTTTTTATCGGAAAGCAGGTAATGATCGCCCTCCTTTTTATCAGTAAGGTATAAGTTTAGTGTGGTATTGGCCATTTTTGGTATCGAGGCCGCATGCTCCCACTTGTTGGCACCCATCACCTCAAAGTTCACCCTATCCTGTAATATAGCTGGCTTTTTAGCGCCTTTTAAGATGTGATCCAGCCACTGAAAAGTAATATCCCGGGTGCTGATCAGGGCTACGGAATCAACAGCATAATCGCGCAATACAGGATATCCGCCGCGTTGCGCCCCAAAATGATCATACGGGCCGATGATCAGGTAATGCTCGGCCTTAGGGTTATATTTTAAATGCTCTTGCAAGTAATGTATAGCCGATATCTGTCCATCGTCATAATACCCGGTAACGGTAAGTATGGGGATGTTGATATTAGCAAAACCTTTTTGATAAGGTATCTGCTCCTGCCAATACCGGTCAAAGCCGGGATGTTTGAGCCAGCGCTGCAATAAAGGATTTGTCGTTCCGTCGATGCTGTCGAGTTTGTTATAGGCTACGCCGCTGGTATACCATTTATCGTTCATTGATCGCCATCGCTGCGGGTTGTAATAAACCTCGTTATCCAGATATTTATTATTGGTAACATACAGGAACCAGCCATAATTGGCATTAATAAACACATTGTTTTCCATCGGCAAACCCAAACCCGACATTGCCGCCACATAGGGCACAATGGTTTTAAGTGCCGGGTGATGATATTTGGCTGCTGCCCATTGTGTAAAGCCATTATAACTGCCCCCATACATGCCTATTTTACCGTTACACCAGCTTTGCTTACTGATCCAGTCGATCACTTCATTGGCATCTTTTCCATCATTTTCATAAGGAACAATCTGATCCGGACTTAAACCTTTACCACGAGTATAAGCCATCACTCCGGTATAACCATGAAGAGCAGGTTCCAATATAGATGACCATGCCGTGCTATCGGCATAAATAGTGTATTGCAAAACCACCGGCTGAGGGCCTGTAAAACCTTTTAAACGAACAACAATGGCTGCAATGGAAGCACCATCCTTTGTTTTAATGAGTTGGTTACGGATAATATATCGCTTGTTAAATTCATCGTTTAATAAGGTTTTTGATATGGCCTCAGCCTGCTGATAAAAGTTAAGCAGGTAGTATTTCTTGCATAGTATCACAGCATCTTTTATATCCAGGCTGTCGTTTTTATCAGCGTCGGACAATGCCTGGGTAAAATCTTTTTTTACTTCATTTATCCCACTGCGGGTGATGAATGCGAGCGAAAAATGTACGGCATCCTTATTGCTCAACCCGGAAAATGCATCGATGAACAATGGTTTATAGGTCTGATTAAACGAGAGACCACCTGATGACTGTTTGAGCCTGGTTTGCGCAAATAGTTCGTGTTGTTTATATAATAGCTCATCGGTGTTTTTTGCCATCCCACACAAGGCGGCAATACTTTTCAAAGCATCCACGTTCCTGCCGGCTAATATCTGCAGCCTGAACACATCATTAAGATAGCTGTTTTGATCAGCAGTATGCTGATATTTTGCCAATACTTCATTAGCCAGCACGGGCATTTGCCGGGCTATAGCCACACTATCAGTTTCATTTAGTTTCTGAAAATGAACTCGTTGCGCGTGGCAACAAAAGCTTATCAAAAGGCATAGCAATGCCATACAGAGTTTTCTGTTCATAATTTTAATGTTTTACCTCACCTAAATCCTCTCCAAAGGAGAGGACTTGGATGAGCAGGATGATACTTTTTGTTATTAAATCCTCCCTCTGGTCGTTTTCCTTCTCCTTTGGAGAAGGTGGCCGAAAGCCGGATGAGGTCTATACACGGCCCATACTTTTCAGCTTTACGGATTGCCGGTCGGAGGCCTCGAGCACCTCCCCCGTTCGCAGGCTGATCTGCAGGCGGCCATTGGGAACGATTTGAATGTTTTGAATAAATTGCAAGTTGATGATCTGTGAACGATTGATCCGGAAGAAAATATTGGCATCCAGTTTTTCTTCCAGTTGATTGAGCGAGCTTTTCAGGAATACATTTTTTTCCTCAAAATACAGCCGGGCATAGTTGTCCATGGATTCTATCAAATGCACCTTACTCCATTTAATAAAATGATACTGCTGCCTGTCTTTTACAAATATTTGTGGATCGTTGGTTTGTTGCGCCAGCTTTTGTCTCACCTTTTCCATAGCCTGGGCAAAACGTTCTTCGCGGATGGGTTTTGTCAGGTAATCCAGCGCGTTCACCTCAAAGGCCTTTACCGCATATTCATCAAAAGCCGTGGTAAATATCACTTCAGGTACTTCGTTCAATGATTCCAGCAGATCAAACCCCGAACGTTCGGGCATTTGCACATCCAGAAAAAGCAGGTCGGGATGTTTTTCTGTTATCTGTAGTTCGGCCTCATCAGCGTTTTTGGCCTCTCCTATGATCTCCATGTCGGCATAAGGCAACAACAGGCGTTTGATCTCCTGCCGGGCCATGCGTTCATCATCAACTATCAATACACGCAGTTTTTTCATGAGTTGGGGATCATTATAGTGGCTAAAACAATGCCCGGCATTCGTCCGGTAATAGTAAAAGTCGCTTTGCCTTTATATTGTAATTCCAGGCGTTCCTGTAAATTTTTTAAACCAACACCATTAGCAGACCCATCAATATCCAGATGCCCCGGGTTTTGAACCCCGATATGAATATGTTCCGGAAATTTCTCGACCCGGATGCTGACAAGCCCTCCATCTTTTTGCTTCGAGATGCCATGTTTAATGGCATTTTCGACCAAGGTTTGCACGCTCAGTCTTAGTATCGATATTTTTAAAAGTTCATCATCAACCTTAATGGTAAATTGCAATCGCTCCTCAAAGCGCAGTTTTTCCAGTTCGAGGTAATCTTTTACCAGTTCAATTTCATTGTTTACGAATGTCAACATCATATCACCACTATACAAACTGGTACGCAGGATATCTGACAGCAGATCGATACCCCTGCGTGCCGACTCGGGATTTTCGATCACCAGTGCTTTTATGTTATTGAGCGAATTGAACAGAAAATGCGGATTAAGCTGAGCCGACAGGTTATTCAGCTGCGCCTCACGGGTAATAATGGCTAACCGGGCGTTTTCTTTAGCGATGCGAATCTCCCGTTGTTCATATTGATATAAATGATAAGCCAGCAACCAGATGGACATGAGCCGAACTCCTGCTACAAAGATTCCCTGCATATTCAGATGCGTAAATTCCTGAAGAGATTGATGAAATGATGGGATAAACCAGGATTTTAAAAGGTATATCTTAAACAAGGTAACAGCAGTATAAATTAAACCTAATATGAAAGCAGCAGGTATAATTCTTTGAAGCAATTGGTCAAGCCCCAACAATTGCCATTGGTGGCGCAATGCAAAATTGCGGTATAAATGTGTGATGAGGATGTAAAAACCAACATCGGTTATAAACTGCGCTAAACCTAGTAATGGATCAAAGCCATCTCCAGTAATGCCCGTGTACCCCCAATACAGCGCGGCCACCGACCAGCCGATGAGCTGACATTTCCAATAAAGAGAAAGGGAGAAAGGCTTTTTCAATTTGTGCTTTACTTATTTATACTCCAAAGCAACAAAATCTATCCTCAACAAAAAAATAAAGTACAGGAACGGGGCATTTCGGGGATAAACGGGTTATAAAACATTCAAGGCAAACAACATATCTAATATGGCTTATTCATCTTCCATATCTATACTATTTAATATTAGTTATTACAAAAACAGCCGACTAATTTGATTTATAATGAATTAACCGCAACAGAAATGTATTTTTTTTGATACAAATCACTATATTAAACCCAAATCTTATTAACTATGAAAATTCTGTACATTAAAACTTCGCTATTATTAGTGTTTATGGCCAGCGCTAATATATTATTTGGCCAGGGAATAAAAGGCAAAATAACTGATGCCGCAAATGGTGCAACCATGCCGGGCGTAAGCGTTTCGGTTGTTGGCACTTCGCAAGGAGCTTCCTCAAACGAAAAGGGCGAATATTCCCTAAAACTATCGCAGGGCAGTTATCAGCTTAAAGTTTCCTTTATCGGGTACGAAACCCAAACTACCAGTGTAACTGTTAGCGGCAGCACGCAAACACTTGATTTTAGCCTAAAGCCTTTGAGCAACGCGCTTAATGAGGTGGCAGTAGTAGGTTCGCGCTCCACCAAACCACGTACCAATATCGAATCGCCGGTGCCTGTGGATGTGATCTCGGCCAAAGAGATGCGCAGTTTCCCGCAAACGGATATTACCCAGGTATTAAATTACATAGCCCCCTCCTTCAGCTCCAACCGGCAAACCGTAGCTGATGGTACCGACCACATCGACCCGGCATCATTAAGAGGCCTTGGGCCCGACCAGGTGCTGGTTCTGGTGAACGGTAAAAGGCGCCACACCACTGCCCTGGTTAACATCAATGGTACATTTGGTCGTGGTACGGTTGGTACCGATATGAACTCGATACCATTGGCCGCTATTGATCATATTGAGGTATTACGTGATGGCGCGGCCGCCCAATACGGTTCAGACGCTATTGCCGGGGTTATCAATATAGTATTGAAAAAGGTAACTCCGCTGGTGATATCTACCAGCTACGGACAATCGGCCACATCAACTAATGGAAATACTTATACCGATGGCAAAACTTACCAGATAGACGGCAGCAAAGGCTGGGATTTGAACGGAAAGGGTTTTGTGAACGTAGCGGCTCAGTATTTGGATCGAGGTGCAACCAATCGTGGCGGTTTGGATACCCACCCTTTGATCTATTCGGCCCTGCCAACCAAAGGTGCAAATGAATCCGAAGCTGATTTTGAAACACGCTTTGCAGGCATTAAAGCCGCCGACGATGCCAAAGCCAAGGCGGATGGCTTTAAGCGCGATAATATGATGATTGGTAACTCCCATTCCAAAAATTTCGGAAGTTTTGGTAACGCCCAATACAGTGTAGCTGATTGGGCCACTGTTTATCTGGCAACAGGCTATACACACAAAACCGGCTCGGCCGCAGGGTTTATTCGCCTGCCCAACCAGTTTACCCAGATCGATGCCACTATTTATCCCGATGGTTTTTTACCCTTTATCAATACTTCTATCAATGATATATCAGCAAGTGGTGGCGTTAAAGGAAAAATCAGCGACTGGACCTACGACCTGAGCAATACTTTTGGTGAAAATAACCTGAGCTATACTATTGATCATACCCTGAATGCCTCATTGCCGATAGGTACAAGTCCAACCTCATTTAAGGCCGGCGAGCTCATCTTTAAGCAAAACACCGTTAACCTTGATGTTTCACGCAAGTATGATTTTACGGGCTTCCTGACTTCATTAAATATGGCGTATGGCGCTGAATACCGCATTGATAATTACGAAATAAAACCCGGCGAGGAATTGTCGTACTCTTACGGTCAACCATCAAAAAATATCCCCGGCAGAGTAGTAGGCGCCACACCCGCCGCGGCCGGCTCGCAGGTATTCCCCGGTTTTAAACCCAGCAATGCTATTGATAAATCAAGAAACAACCAGAGTTTATATGCCGATTACGAAGCTGAGTTTGGCCCGCGCGTATTGTTAGAAGCAGCCGGTCGATACGAGCATTTCAGCGATTTTGGATCAAACTTTTCGTATAAATTTACCGGCAAGGTAAAGGTTATTGATCAACTGGCTATCCGCGGAGCTATAGCCACAGGCTTTAGGGCGCCATCATTAGCTCAACGGTATTTTAATAATGAGAGTACGCAGTTTGTAAGTGGCAACCCTACCCAGGTACTAACCGTTAATAACGACAACCCCATTGTGAGGAAGTTTGGCGTAGGGTCATTAAAACCGGAGAAATCAAAATCATATAGTTTAGGTCTGGCCGGTAAAATAACATCAGCATTAACATTTACCATAGATGCTTACCAGATTGATATCAAAGATCGTATCGTGTTTTCGAGCCAGTTTACCCGGGCTATTCCCGCAGTGGCCGACATATTGAATACCGTTGACCCCAACGGCCAGATCAACAGCGTACAGTTTTTCACCAATGCCATCTCTACCCGTACCAAAGGGCTGGACATTGTATTGGCCGATAGGATCAGTATCAACGCTGCAAGCAGTTTAACGCTTTCCGCAGCGGCTAATTTTAACCAGACTAAGGTACGCTCGATACAGGGATCCGACATTATAGAAGGCAGTGCTGCATTAAAAGCCAAACTGTTCGACCGTACAGAACGTTCACGTTTTGAATCATCGGTACCGGCCAGCAAGATCAATCTGAGCGCCTTATACAACATCAGGAAGTTCGACTTTTCACTAAGATCAGTTTATTTCGGCAAGGTGACCTACCTCAATTCGGTTGATCCTACTATTCCGGCCAACAACCTGCCCCTGGAGCTTGACCAAACTTACTCAGGCAAATGGGTAACCGATCTGGCGATAAGTTATAAGGTGATCAAACAATTAGGCGTTACCCTTAGTGCCAGCAACCTGTTTGATGTATACCCGGATAAAAACTACATGGATCCACGCAACAATGTAAATAACCTGAGCGGCAACCCGGCCAATAATTACACTACCAACCGCGACAATACCTCCAACGGTCACTTTGTATACAGCCGTGCGGTGTCGCAATTTGGGTTTAACGGCAGGTTCTTATCAGGAAAGGTTGTTTATACTTTTTAAAGGAATTATGAGAGAGACACATATGATGTGTCTCTACAAAACAAAACCGTAGAGACGCATTACATGCGTCTCTTTTTTATTTCCCTCTCCCAGTTAAATTTTTGATCAGTTCAGTTTCTTCCGGTTTGTAAGCGCTACCATCCTTGCGAAAAATATCATGAAACCATAGTTTCGGTTCGCTGCCATCAGGTATGGGGGTGTCCCAGGCATAAATGGTATTGGTTTTACCCGATACAAAGCCCCAGTTAATAGCACCTACATTCTCTTTCTTCAACATGGGCAATACCGTGCTGAACAAACTGTTGCGCGGACGTGCCATGTACTCGGTACAGATCAACGGTCGACCGATCATTTTCAGGAACTGAACCGTTTTTAAATGATCCGCTTCGGGCGAGTAATCATGATAAGTAATCACATCAGAATTGGCTATCTGGTACTGGTTCAGGGTTTCTAAATTCCAGCTCCACACCCCGGCACTTACCGGCTGGCCTGGGTTTACTGCTCTGGCCCATTTAAAAACCGATTTTAATAAGGGTAAGGACTTATCGCCTTTACCGGAATTGCCGGGTTCATTGTACAGATCCCACAGCAATATGCGCTTGTCGGCAGCAAAGCGTTTTAATACATCTTTTACATATTTTTCGAGCGCCGGAAAATTGGCAGCCTCTTCAGAAGCCGACTGACCAGGATCCTGCATCCAGCCCGAGTTATGGATACCCGGTTTGGGCTCGGGTTGCTTGCCTGTTTTGGGTTCTTTGTTCCAGCAATCATCAAAAAACACAAACATGGTTTGTATGCCGTGCTTACTGGATATAGCCAGGTATTGATCAACCCGTTTTTTAAAACCTTCGGGATCCTGCTGCCAGGCCAGGTGATGTAAGAATACGCGCATCACATTCATACCTATCCCTTGTGCATAACCCAGCTCTTTGTCTATCGTATTAGGATCGAAGGTATCGGCCTGCCACATTTCTAATTGGTTGATAGCCGTGCTGGGTATAAAATCGCTGCCCACCAACCATTGATGTTTTGCATACCATGTTTTTGCTTTTTGCGCCGACCATACGGGTGCCGGTGCTTTTTGCTGCGCTGATGCCGTCTGGAACAGGACGATCAATGTTATGGCCAGTAATTTTAGTTTATTTTGCATATGTAATATGGTTATTTAATAAGTTGTTCTTTGGCTAAATGTCCTTTGATCATCCAGATAGCTGTGTAATTAGTATAGGCATCTGTTGAGGTAAGGGCTATGATGGTACCATCTTGAAGTACGCACAATGAATTCCACAAGCCGTGTTTATTTAGCGGGACATTAAAAGGCGTAGCTGTATTTACAAAGTCCTCACCCTTACTATTGCCTACAGCAACCTGCATACAGGCCAGCTCCCAATTGCCGTTCCTGCCAAAAGTGCTTTGGTACGATAAAACCGTTTGTCCGCCCGGTAGCTGGCGCAAATAAGGCGCACCGGCATAAACGGTATCAGGGAGTTTAGGTGTTAAGGCATAGCTGCGCTCAGGGTCATTTGCACCAACCGTTTTTCGCCAGTTTTGACTAAAACTATTACGGATGATGGATGGCTTAAACTGTCGGCCGGCATTGTCTTCAATAGAAAACAAGATCTCTTTTGTCCCTTTCAGGATAATGGGGATGGGCATACCATCGCGATGACCGGGTGTAAAAGAAACTATTTCAGGTTGTTTAGTCCATGTTAGGCCGTTATCATGCGACCGGAAAATGGAGATATTTTGCTCATTGGAGTGGGTATAAACCCCTTCGTTAGAGAAGTACAACTGTATTTCGCCGTTGGGTAACTGTATTTGTGATGGCTCCCAGCAGCCGTCCTCAAATTGATAACTGGCCTCGTATATGAGCCGCTCATCCTGCCATGTCTTGCCCTGATCATAGCTCTTTTTAGTTCGGATAGCAAAGTGTTTAGTAGTATCCCAGTTGCCATTTATTTTGTGAGGCCGGGGATTATAGGATATCAGCAGGGAATGATCTCTCAGCTCCAGGATATCGGGTACAGCCATATTTACGCCAGCAACTGCAGAAGCTATCACAACCGGGTTAAGCCAGGTTTTGCCCAGATCATGACTTTGCGTACACTCCACCCCACCATTGCTTTCATATACACATAACAAGTTACCATTATGCAGCTGTATCATTCGGGCATAATTAGCATCCCTGCTTTTGGATAGTGGCGCGATCTTTTTTAGTGATGATTGATCCCAAACGATGGCTGCCTGCCCCATCGACACCAACGGAACAAACAGAAGAATCAAGCAGGTAAACGTTTGTTTCATGACCGTTATTTAATATCGTCAAGCCAAAAATTAAATGGTTTATCTCTGTCGCAAACAAGTGTACCGTTACTAAATTCCAGCTCGGCAGCATGTATGGAGGTACGCTTGGTGGAATAAGAATATGCGCCATCCTTATCTAAACCACCATCATCCTGATGCGTTTTGCGACCTGGATGGGTAAAGTAAATAATATAGGCATGATCATTAGATACAACCACATCGGCATGGGCTCCTGTTGGCGTATCCTCCTTGCGATGACCTGGCGTATCCAGTACCAGTCCCTGGCGCTCCCAGGTTTTGGCGTCATTGGAACGATAAACCCGCTGGCCGTGCCATTCGTCGGTGATCATCCAGTAATAGTTTCTGAACCTGAATATTTTGGGGCCCTCATGTGCCTTGCCATCAATGGCCGGCTTATCAGCAACTTTCCAGTTGATCAGGTCGTTACTTTCGGCAGTCATGGTGATGCTACCCAGTTTCTGATCTTTGTACCACATATACCATTTGCCATCAGGTAGTTTGGTAAGTGTAGGGTCGATGATGTTATGATCGGGAAGATTTAGCAGCCCGGCATATTTCCAATCCCATAAATTCTTGCTGGTATAGTGTATCAGGTGCGCGTCGCCCCCCCATTGACTATAGACCCCGCGAATATAAACTACAAACATGTGATAGATGCCCCTTTCATAAATAATATCGGGTGCCCAAAAGGTATTCTGCCCCTGTTCAAATTCCAACTTCAGCGCGCCTTTGTAAACCCAGGTATGACCGTGATCTTTAGAAGTGGCTACCCCTATTGCGGAGCCATAACAATATGCCACACCCTGCGACTGAACATTGGCCCGGCGCTGAGTATACATCATTGTCCATTCTTTTTCGGCATGATTATAAGCCAATACCGGATCAGCCGCACCATCATAGATCGGGTCGCGGTAAAGCGGCGATGGCGGCTGATGTGTTGTAGATACTGAGTTTTGAGCCTTAAGTTGTGCTACAGACAGCAAAACCAGAACTAATAATGTTATAAAACCCTTCAATTTCATTATTTTCTATTCAAAATATTACTCCAAAACCGGGAATGAGGAAATCCTTAACCTTGCCCCACCCATAGGCACTAATGTCAGTTCAGACAAAGGCTTATCCGTTTTTACCGGGCTTTGGGGCAGTACACCACAAAGACCATATTGATCTATAGCCCAGCCGGGAATTTGTTTACCTTTTGCTTTGAGTTCGATGGGCGCGTTGGTGTTGGTAAATGGATTATCGTCCTTTGGCCAGCTGCGACGAATCACCTTGATAGATTTTTCAGGATGTTGTTCATCTATCACTAAACCATAATTCCAGGCAGATGCCGGATGAATTTCATACGATGGCCATTTCTGCGGATCAGCAGTGGCTTGCCAGTGCGAATCGCCCTGGGTTGATTTACGGCCATCCTGCTTGGTATATTGCTCGTCAATCTTTAACGAATAAGTAAGCGGACCGTAATTTACGCTCACACTATTCTTATTGGCTGCCCACTGGCGCACTTTTAGTTGCATAGGTAGATGCAAGGTTATTTTATCACCATTTTTCCAGGTTTTGGCCAGCTTTATATAATTACCTGTAGAGGTATTTACTGCTACAGAAACACCGTTTACTTTTACAGCCGCTGCCTTGCACCATTCCGGGATACGCAGATAAAGCGGAAAGCTTACCGATCTGGATGTATTAACCGTAAAATTCACCTGGTCTTCAAAAGGATATTTAGTAGTTTCTGTGAGATTTACCGGTGTATCATTACCTACTTTGGCATTTACCTGTCCCTGAGTATACAACTGCACGGCAAGGCCATTATCCGGCGTAGCCATCCAGCTATTCTCAGCATAGTAAACCCAGCCGGCGGCATGGTTGTGCTGGCAGCAGCGGCTGCTGAATGGGTTCATCATCAAAAACGGGCCTTCGTTGGAGATACCCGGGTGATGATCTTTACTGTCACTCACTACCATATTGGGAGCGGTTAGGTAACGCAGCGAACGGTAATCTGGCATAAAAGCAGCAGAGAAAGTATTGAAAGCCACATCTTCGCAGTTCTCAGCCCAAAAGGCATCACCTGTCGAGCCCAGCAACATTTGGTCTGATGTCATTTGCTCTACCATACCACAGGTTTCAACGGCCTGGCGCGGATCGTCATAACCTTTGCGGGCGTTTTCATCGGCGCCGAACATTCCACCGGGTACTTGCCCATAGATTGTGCGGATGAGTTTAAAATCGTTATACGTGGCAGCCAGATCTTTAGGATCATGGCTTTGCAGGTAATAGGTTGCCGGTTCGCGGAAGCACTGCGCCACATTTACGTTATGCCAGTTGGGCAGGGTGTTGGCCTGGCGCCAGTTGGCGGTATTCTTATCGAGTTTGGCAGCCAGATCAAGCAGAAATTTATCGCCGGTACGGTTATACAACCAGTATACACTGAGCATGTTATCACCGCCGCGGCTGTTTTCCCAATAATCCTCTAAAAAATAATCATCGGGTATGGATAGTTCGTATTTAAAATACTTGGTCATAAAGGGTATAACCCGCGGATCTTTACTGTATTCATAATACGATTGCAGGCACCACAGCATCGGCATGTTCGTCCACAGATCGCGGTTGCCTTTATTCATCCTCGCCGGACCGAAATCGCCGCTATCCCGTTGGTTATCCAGCACCGCATCTATCCAGAACTTAGCCTCGGCAATCATCTTTTTATCGTTCAGCATGTAACCGATATCGGCGTAACCTTTTAACCAGTACGGCAATTCCTCCCAACCGTATTCGCCTTTACCTTCTTTGTTCAGCCAGGCATTGTTTGTTTTGGAAAGCCAGATACTGATCTCGCCGAGGTTGCCGGTCAAACCATCTCGCTGCAATTCCAATGCTTTCTTGAGCCAGCCACCCGCTTTGATACTGCCCACAGGCAACTTGGTAAAATATTGCCTGTTCAGTGGTACGCGGTTATTTATGTAGAAGGCATTAGTCTTCCCGTTATCAATCTTGGTTATAGTGGAAGCTTTCACGCCTGTTTGGGCTGTAGCCGCCATATATGAGCATACTAAAGCTGTGGTGAGGCAAAAACTTGTTTTAATAATATTAATCTTATTTTTAAAGCGCATAATCAGCGTTATTTATTTTACTAAAGATGGATCGTACAGTTTGCTATTCACTTTTTGCAGTGATTCAACAGGCATTTTAATCACTTTACGATCATAGGTCATAAAACCGTTTACTTCACCCTCCACATCGGTAGTTTGCGTGTATACCGCGGCTGAAAGACCTAATTTGATCAACTCCTGCAACCTATCAGTAAACGAAGCATATTTTTTAAACAGATCATCGCCATTCTTAAAATTCTGATATCCCCAGTTTTTATTAGCCTGCCAGGTATGGCCTTCCACTGGCCAGCCTAAGCCGCCAAACTCACCCAATACTACGGCCTGCGTTTTACCAAAGATCTCGGCACGAGGCATAGCAGGGTGTGGGTAGTTATGTAAGTCGACAATATTACCGGTAGCATAAAAATTACCACCGCTGGCGCTGTTCACCAGGCGGGATGGGTCTTTTTTCATTGTCCATTCGGTGATCTCCACCGTTTTAAACTGGCCCCAGGCTTCGTTAAAGGGCGTCCAAACTACAATGCACGGGTAGTTGTATAAGGCGTTGATGATGGCGTTCCATTCTTTGCGGTAATAACCCTCAGATTCGGGCGTACGTTGCTGATCTGTGGCACGGTCATACACACCGGGGCGGTTTTCCCAATGATTACCTAAATCGCCACTGGGCATATCCTGCCAAAGCAGCATGCCGATTTTATCGCAATAAGCATAGTAACGGGCAGGTTCAACCTTGATGTGCTTACGGATCATATTAAAGCCCATTGCCTTCAGCTTATCAATGTCAAAGCTCATGGCCTCATAAGTTGGCGGGGTGTATAAACCATCGGGCCACCAGCCCTGGTCAAGCGGGCCGTATTCAAATACGAATTTGTTATTCAGTAGCATACGCTGTACACCATTAGCATCGGTACCTAATGAGATCTTGCGCATGGCGAAATAGCTTTTCACTTCGTCAACCGGTTTATTATTCCTGATAAGCGCTACCCGAAGATCATACAGAAAAGGATCTGTAGTCGACCATAGTTTCTCATTCTTAATATCCAGCACAGCGGTTGCACCGGCATCCACAATCTTTTCATCAACCTGTGTCTGACCGTCCCAGGCGCTAATCTTTAATTGATCACCAGGCTGGCTATTGGTAACTTCGGCCGAAACCGAAAGGGTGTGATCGTCAATATTGGGTGTTTGTTTGGTCGCTTCAATATGCGTTTTGGCTACACTCTCCAACCAAACGGTTTGCCAGATCCCGGTAACCGGAGTATACCAGATCCCCTCAGGCTTTTTAACCTGTTTGCCGCGCGGCTGCGGACCATCATCCGTTGGATCCCAAACGCTTACTTTAATTTCCTGTTTCGAACCACCTTTTAAATAAGGAGTTATATTGAAGGTAAAGGGATCGAAACCGCCTTCGTGTATTCCGGCACTTTTGCCGTTAACAAATACTTCGGTGCGCCAGTCTACCGCACCAAAGTGCAGTAAAATGTCTTTTCCTTTGATGGTTTTATTAAGGGTTATACTTGTTTTATACCACAGCATACTATCCTTGCCTACTGTTTTGCCCACCCCAGATAATGCCGATTCGACAGCAAAAGGTACCAGTATCTTTCCCTCATATTTAGCGGGGCCTGCTATTGCTTTAGGTACTATAGCATAGTCCCACAAACCATTCAGGTTTTGCCAGTTGGGGCGTACCAATTGCGGTCGTGGATACTCCGGCAAAGGTCCTTTCGGGTCAACTTTTTCGGCCCAGGGCGTGGTGATCCTGTCCTTAATCAAATGCCAGTCGCTTTGCTGTGCACCGGCCGACAGGGAAGCGGAAATTAAAAGAGATAAGCAAAAATTCAGTTTTTTCATCAGGGATGATGTGTAATGGTATATGGAATTAAGATTTATTTGATAAAGATAAGGGGCCATTGCTAAGTATGGCCCCTTTAAATTGTAATTAATAAGATACTTTAACTACCGGCGAAAATATCATGTCCTCTACCCCGGCTATCCGGATGCCAACACGGGCATAAACATAGTTTTGCGTTACCGGGAATGAAGGTATAGCCACGTTTAAAGATACATTAGCAGGATCGGTAATGGCTCCGCCATCCAGATCAGCTTCTGCCGCGTGGTCACCTGGCGATACAAACTGGGTTTTGTTTACAAATAAACTTACCGTTTGTATGTTCTTTGCGGAGGCATCTGTGATCACTTTTTCGATGCTAAAGTTGGCCGTGATCTTACCGCTGGCAGCAGTTAATTGCGCGTTCCTGATCATATAATAAGGAGTCACCTCAATGTTTACGGTTTGGTCGCCATTCAGGGCGATATTGATCGTATCCCTTCCTCCGGATGGAAGCTCTTTCCATTGAAAAGGTCCCTGTCCGCCCGGAATGGTGAATTTGTAATTACCGTTGAAGGTTAATACAGAGTAACTGCCATCCTGGTCAAATGTACCGCTGATAGGCGTATTACCTTTATAACCTGTTTGATAAAGCTGAAAAGGAACCTGGTTATACTCCACACCAATGGGCGAGCCTTTGTACATTAACTGCCCGTTCAACTTAACCGAGGGCGGTTTAACATTATCCAGTTTACAGCCCGCGGCCGAAAGTAGGAGGATAAATAGGGCTATGTGATGAAATTTGATTTTCATGATCTTTGAATTATAATAATTGACTTATTGATTTGGTTGTCTCTTAATTTTTGGATTGGCAGATATAATACCATCGTTAATTTGTGAATAGTAATTACCCAACCTGAAATTAAGAACACCAGTTACCGGCGATGGTAAAACCTCCCTGAATACCCATTTGCCATCATTCGGGCTACCCGGACTATAATATTTATAAGGATACAGGCCCCATGGCTGTGTGTTTCTTTTTGTTGCCGAGCTGATATTGCTGGTTAGGTCGTTTAAACTTTCCGGATTGCCATCCCAAACTTTGGTGGCTATTCTCCAGCGTTTCATATCAAACAGTACATGCCCTTCAAATGAAAGCTCCGCACGGCGCTCATGAACTATACGATCAAAAGTGATATCACCGGCAGTTAGAGGTGTGGTTAAACCTGCACGGGCCCTTACCTGGTTCATATAAAGCGTAGCATCACTGGTTTGCCCTAATTCGAAAGCGGCTTCCGCGGCATTTAATAGAACCTCGGCATAACGGTAACGGATAAAGTTAACATCGCTTTGACGCCCCCTGCGACCAGATCCCGTTGCTGGGTCAAGATACTTACGGACATAAAAACCGGTTTGAGTACGTAACGGTTCGCCGGTTGGTGTAGGACCATCTTTACCTACAACCTGTACCTGCTCAGAGCTACCGGGCAGCGCGGCATAGTGTGTAGCATCGTCGCTGCTGATGATATTACCGTTAGATAACAGATAACCACCCCATATATCGATGTATGCTGTTTTCCAGAAAAAGTGCGGCAGCATTACGGTACCGGCTAAACGGGCATCCCTACCCGCAAACGGATCCTGCTGATCTGCATAATAGATCGGGTTGCCTGCCCCGTCTTTAGTAGCTATCGGTGCAAAGGTGTTATCCAGTTTTTCAAATGACTGCACCAGGTTTAAGGAAGGATCTAAACGACCGGCATCCGAAGCCTCGTCTGATACGGAATAAGGTTGATCATTAGTAGTAAATGAATGTACTTTACCGGCGAGAGCTTTGAAATCCTCCACCCAAATTGATTCCTGGTTTACGCTGCTTTTATCTAAAAATATAGCGGCAAAATTGTCGGAGAGATTGGGCAGTACCTGGTATAATTTATATGATCCGGCAGAGCCGCTGATGATCTCTTTTGCCGCGGCCAGGGCTTTGGTATAGTAGCCTGAAGCCATGCTTGATGGAATACCAACCTCACCACCGGATAAGGAAACCTGCGGTGTTGTGGCACCGTATTTTGCGATAGAGCCTGCATATAAGGCAGCTCTTGCTTCCATAGCCAGGGCCGCTGCTTTGGTGGCTCTTGATTTTTCAGTTGGATCTGAGGGTAATAAACCTTTGATCGCTTCGGCTTCGCTGATCACAAAATCATAGATATCAGATTCTTTGGAACGTGGAAATTGTAAGCCGATTACATTACCGCTATTATCATAAGTAAGTGTTTGGGTGATCAAAGGAACACCGCCCATTCTTTTAACCATTTCAAAGTAGTAGGTGGCACGTAAAAAACGCCCTTCGGCCAGGAAACGGCTTTTGTCAGCGGCTAACAGTTTGGTGGAAGCGGTTACATTATCAATAAACAAGTTAAGGTCGCGTACATACCCGTAATCCCAGGTACCCCAGGTGCCATAATCCCATGATCGGTTTTGCACAAAGCCGTATTGTCCATTATCTGAAGGGAATGATTCTCCAAAATCGGCAAAGGTTGTCCAGCCGTTATCCAGGCTCGAAAAGTCAAGCACCCGGTTATACAGATCGCCCAATACAGATAATACCAGTGCCGGATCTGAAAAAACCACATCGGTAGTGACCACTGATTTTGGCGGCACATTTAAAAAATCGCTATCTTTTTTGCATGATTCCGCGCTTATCAGTACCGAAATCATTGCTATTGTGAATATCTTTTTCATTAGAACAATTTGTTTTTTAAGGGCAATGAAGCTATCAGGAGCTATATTTATTTTGTTTTTTGAGCGGCAGCTCATGATGGTTTCATTGAATATTTTACTTAATGTTTTTATTAAAAGGTTAGGTTAACACCAAAGTTGTAAACCCTGCTTTGCGGCGTTTGCAAACCGTTATCGTCATTAACCTCCGGGTCAACTCCATACTGACGCAGGTTATCTATAGAAAACAGGTTGTATACGTTGGCGTAGAATCTCGCCCTTTTAATTTTCACCTTCGCTAACAGGTCTTTGGGTAACGAGTAACCTATTTCAATTGTCCTGGCCCGTAAATATTTCACATTGTGTAACCAGAAAGTAGAGTTTGCAGAGTAGTCATAATGATTAGTGCCCACATTGTTCCGGTTCACCGGGTATTTACCAGACACCCAGGTACTGTTCACATCATTAGGGTTGCTCAGGTGCCAGCTATCCAGGAAAATGGTATTTAAGTTGCCATTATTCTGGAAAGCCCATCTCGATTCCCAGTTTTGGCTCCATGAATAACCAGAACCACCAGAGAAGTCGGCGTGAAAATCAAAACCTTTATAAGCCAGACCCAATGAAAAGCCAAAATTTATGTTAGGTTGCGCACCCAGGCCATAACCAATGGGGCGAGTATCGTTACCGTCAATTTTACCATCGCCATTTTGATCTTTGTAGATCAAATCGCCGGGTAATACGGTGCTGTTACCTTTTCCGTCTTCATTTATTTTATAAGCATTGATCTGGTCGGCTGAGGTAAATTGTCCGATAACCTGGTATCCCCAGAAAATATTAGCGGTACGGTTATTTTGTGAGCGGAAGTACTCATCCAAAGAGTTACTAAAAGGAGTATCAGCAAAAATCCCTGTTTTTTTGCGGCTATAAGAGAAATTTCCGCCAATGTTGTAGCTTACTTCGCCAATTCTGTTGTTATAAGCCAGGGATATTTCAGCGCCGCGTTGCGAGTCGGTATTTTCATTGATGCCGGGTAAACCAAAGCCTACTTCATTCGGCAGCACTACGCTATAATTGTTTCCAACAATGCCGGTACGTGATCTTTTAAAATACTCAATAGCACCGGTTAACTTGTTATTCAACATACTGAAATCGGCACCTACGTTAAATATTTTACTTTTCATCCAGGATACATTAGTAACCGGGATACCTTTATTAATTGATGTTGAAACCGGGTTGCCATCCAATATAGCTACGTTACCGGCGGCACCATTTGCGTAATTATAGCCAGACAGATAAGCATATGGAGTTACAATAGGTGTATTTCCGCTCGCGTCATAAGGGCTCCTGTCATCACCCAATACACCGTATGATGCCCTGAATTTCAAATCATTCAGGAAACTGTTATCACCCAGCAGTTTTTTCATAAAACCCTCATTGGTGATCCTCCATCCTACGGATACTCCAGGGAAATAACCTACCCGGTGAGCCGGGTCAAACAGATAGGATGCATCCCTTCTGCCCAATGCTTCTAAATAATAACGATTATCATAGTTATAATTTAAGCGGGCTACATAACCTATACGAGCCTCTGAATCGTCACTATCCTGGTACTGATCCATAGTTGGGAAATAGATCAGGGGCAGGTTATTTGATATGGGGTTAGCATGCAGCCAGTTCCTCAAGTGCTCTTTATGGATGCGTTCGTTAACCAACGTAGCGCCAATAGTGCTTTTACCAAACGTGTTATTATAGCTTAACTGAAGCTGGGTTGTAGTGCTAAGCTCTTTCCGTTGCTCACGCTCACGCCATGGGTTGGTAACAGCATGGGTTATATCATAATTACCGGTTTGTTGATTGTAGGTATAGGCGTTGTAAGTATACTCGTGGTTGTTTAGTAACTCATCGGCATAGTAATACGAATAGTCATACTTTGCGGTAAGGCCCTTTATCCCGGGGATAATATACTCGGCTTCAAAATTAGTTTGTAATACCCGCCAGTCTTGGTGCCAGACACCCGAAAGCTTATCATTTAAAAACGCGTAGTTTGCTTCGGTATGCGGACCGTTATCGCGCAAATAAGCTGGGTTGTCATTGGCATAAGGCCGATCTAAAGGGGTATTTTCCAAGATTCCCAGTTTTGCTAAGAAATAGTCGTCCCCACCAGGAACACCTGGATTTTCACGTGTTTCTATCCTACCATTAATATTCATGCTCACCGAAAGACCGGCTGCTACCCTTGCCTTTACGTTTGATTGAATATTGGTACGCCTGAAAAGATATTCGGCTCCAGCCGGTGAATTTTGATATAAACTGGTTCCTGCTACATAGTAGGTCACCCGATCGTTTCCCCCGGTAAAATCGGCATGGAACGAATTTAGCGGCGCGCCGGAATTTGCCAAAACAAATGGTTTCCAGTTAAAGCTCTGGTATCCGGGATCTGTACCTGCTTTATACTTTGCCAGCTCGGCATCGGTTATAGATGTACTACCATTGGTAATTACCTGTGCGGCGGCCAGAGCTTTCATATAATCGTAGGAATTGGTCAATACGTTTGGAAACCTGTCCCATGATTGGAATCCCAGGTAAGAGTCGACATTAATGCGACCTTCACCAGAACCTCTTTTTGTGGTTACCACTACCACACCATTACCAGCACGTACACCATAAATAGCCGCCGATGCATCTTTCAATACCGAAATACTTTCCACATCATTGGGTGCGAGGTTATTAAACTGCCCTTCATCCTGCTGAATTCCGTCGATTACGTATAATGGCGTACCCATATTACGGATCTGGACGCTGGCGCTGGCACCTGGTCGCCCTTCTGATTGTCTGAAGGTTACTCCAGGTATTTTGCCTGCTAAACCCGTACTAACGGTAGAACCACCATGCACGCGTTCAATATCCTTACTGGTTATGCTGGATATAGCACCTGTTATAGAGGCCCTTTTTTGCGTGCCGTAGCCCGTTACCACCACTTCCTGAAGCGACGAGTTATTTGATTTAAGACGGATAGCAATAACCGACCTGCCATTAGTCGGGATCTCGGCGGTTACAAAGCCAATATAACTCACAACCAAAATACTGTTGGCATCGGGAACATTGAGGGTAAATTTCCCTTTAATGTCGGTTGTTGTACCGGCCTGGGTTCCTTGCACACGGATAGCAACACCGGTAAGCATTTCGCCGGTGGTATCAGCTACCGTACCGCTTATCCTGAATTTATTTTGCGCGGATGCGAAGAACGGGGTAAATAGGTAAAACATAAAGAAAAAAGCAACTAATGCTAATTTTAGGTCCCATTTATTGGGCGGCCATTGCAAGCGGAAATACTCTACTTGTTTGAGTAGTAAAAATTTTCTCATAAATGATTTATTTAATTGGTTAAGTATTTAATTTAAAAATGTAGGTTTGACAGATTTAAATTATACCGTAAAGAAAAAGCATTTTCGCCCCACCTATTAACCAAATCATATCAATTATTAGTCAAAACGTATCATTTTTTACCGTAACGAAAACGCTTGCTGAGAATGGTTATATTTGCTTATTGAACGATTTTGAAACCTGTATTTTTAGCTTCTTTATTATTACTCCTGTCATTTAATATCTGCTGTGCACAATCGTACTATTTCAGACATTACCAGGTAGAACAGGGGTTGTCAAACAATACCGTTTACTGCATTGTGCAGGACAAACGCGGTTTTTTATGGCTCGGAACCAAGGATGGGCTCAACCGTTTTGATGGATATAGTTTTAAAACTTTCAGACACGATACCAAGGATAAAAAAAGCGTTTCCAGCAACATGATCCATGCTTTGTGTTTGGACAAGGATGGAAATTTATGGGTAGGTAATGATCAGGGGCTTGATCGTTATGACTTTAAAACCGAAACCTTCACACATATAAACGCTTCTAATACCGACGCAGTTAGGTGTATAGTAAATGATCAAAATAATAATTGCTGGTTTGTAGGCGGGCCTCTGTTGATGAAATATAATGGTAAAACAGGTAAAATATCAGATTACAAATCATTCCAGCATTTTGAAGCCACTTCCGTAGCTATCAATACTGATGGTACAGTATGGGTATCATCATCAATAGGTAATCTGGAAAAGTTAGACACCATAACTCATTCGTTTACAAGCTATAGCATGTTTAAAAACTCCAGGCCCGTAGCTTCAAACTTTATCGAAAAAATATATGAGGCCGGTGATAATAAGATATTTGTAGGCACGACCAATCAGGGTTTTAAAGAATTTGACTGTACAAATGGAAGATACCGAGATCTCCTGACCTACAATCCAAATAAAACTGAAATTTATGTGCGCGATTTCGTGAGATATACTGATCATGAATTTTGGATAGCTACAGAATCGGGCGTATTTATTTACGATACCCAAAAAAACTCATTTATCAACCTTAAAAAACATTTTAACGACCCCTATTCCATATCTGATAATGCTGTATATGCCGTTTACAAGGACGCGGAAGGGGGGCTTTGGGCGGGCACTTATTTTGGCGGAGTGAATTATTACCCCAAGCAATACTCCACCTTCAATAAGTTTTACCCAGGCTCAGATAAAACTGGTTTACAGGGTAATGTAGTCAGAGAAATTTGTAAAGATCAATACGGCAACCTGTGGATGGGGACAGAAGATAATGGACTGAACAAACTAAGCCCCAACAAACGAACCTGGACACATTACTCTCCGGGTGTTAGAAATAGCATATCAAATACCAACATACATGGTTTACTGGCCAACGGAAATGAGTTGTTTATCGGGACCTTTGAACGTGGACTTGATATTTTAGATATCCCAAGCGGTAAAGTCATAAGATATTACCTGGCAGGCGAAGCCCGGAACATGTTGAAAAGTAATTTCATAATTACTTTTTGTAAAACGCGCTCGGGTATAATTTTAGTTGGCACTACCCGGGGCTTATACAGATATAATAACGCTACAAAAGATTTCTCACTAATTAACGGTGTTCCGCCATATGACTTTATTTACTGCATTACAGAAGATCATAGCGGCAAGATCTGGGTGGGCACAGTACATGATGGTATTTACTATTATGATCCGGTTAAGGATACGGGCAGCAAACTAAATGATGTACATGCTATAACAAATACCCTCAACAGCAGTACCGTTAACGGATTGTTTGAGGATAGCGATCATCAATTGTGGTTTGCGACTGAAGGTTTGGGGTTGTGGAATTATAATCCAATTCAAAAAAGCTATAAATTTTACAACTTAAACAATGGTTTTCCAAGTAACTATGTTTTCAGAATATTAGAAGACAATGAAAAAAATCTTTGGATAAGCACCACCCGTGGCCTTGTGTCCCTAAACATCACCACCAGAAATATAAAAATCTACACAAAAGCTAGTGGCTTGTTAAGCGATCAGTTTAACTATAACTCCGCCTTCGAGGACACTGATGGCACTATGTATTTTGGTTGTGTAAGGGGCATGGTTAGCTTTAACCCTTCACAATTTAAAAAAAATGATTTTGTAGCGCCTGTTTATATTACCGGTATACAAGTACACAACCAGGAGATCTCCGTTAACGGCAGCGATTCTTTACTACACCGGTCAATCATCTGTACCAAACAGCTCAGCCTAAATCATAACCAGTCCTCATTCAGTATTGATTTCGCGGCATTGAGTTATCCCTCGCCCGAGATGACCCAGTATAAATATATGATGAAGGGTCTTGATAAGAACTGGACTTTTTTAAAAACCAACCGTAAAGTATATTTCACCCAATTACAGCCGGGGCACTACACCTTTATTGTTAAGGCAGCCAATAACAATGGCTTATGGTTAACCAAAGAAGCAAGGCTCGAAATCACTATAACCCCTCCTTTCTGGGAAAGCATCTGGGCTTATATAATTTATCTGTTATTGATATTACTTGCTGTATATTACTTACTTAAGCAATACCACATTAAAACACGCGACAAGAACAAAAGGCTTATCGAGATACTGGAAAACGATAAGGAAAAGCAGATCTATAATGCCAAAATAGAGTTTTTTACTAATGTGGCCCATGAGATACGTACCCCGCTTACCTTGATAAAAGGGCCGATGGAAAAGGTGATCAAGAAAGCAGGCAGTGTTCCGGAGATACAGCACAACCTGCAGATCATGGAAAAAAACACCAATCGCTTGTTGGAACTGACCAATCAACTGCTTGATTTTCGAAAAACCGAAACCAATGGTTTTAGTCTCAGCTTTGTTAAAACGGATATCACCGAATTGCTTGCCGATACCTTTTTAAGGTTCAAACCCATGGCCGAACAGAAAAATATTCATTACGAATTTAAGCATCCCCCAAAAAACTTGTATGCTTATGTGGATATTGAGGCTTTCACCAAAATTATAAGCAACCTCATCAACAACGCCATCAAATATGGCCGCTCGGTGGTTGAAGTAGAATTATTGGAGCTTCAACCTGATGAGGGTACCTTTTCTATTGAGATCAGGAATAACGGGCACATCGTTCCTTACGAAATGCGCGAGAAAATATTTGAACCTTTCTTCCGTCTCAAAGAGTCTGAAAAACAGATTGGTACCGGCATCGGGCTCTCTCTTTCACGCTCCCTCACCGGGCTGCATAAAGGTGTATTGGTGCTTAGCAAACCTATTGATGATCTGAACACATTTTTGTTAACCCTACCGGTACACCAGGATGAGGAATTTGATCTGTACAATATACCCGACGATTATGAACTGACTGATAAAACCAAAGAGGAGGATTTTGACTTTATGAAACCAATTATACTTTTAGTGGATGATAACCCCGAAATACTCGATTTTATTTCGGACGACCTGAGCGAAAAATATTCGGTCATTAAAGCTTTGAACGGTCAGGAAGCCCTGGATATGATTGAAATTGAGAACATCCAGCTCATCATTAGCGATGTGATGATGCCTGTAATGGATGGCTTTGAACTATGCAAAAAAATAAAGACCAACTTTGATCATAGTCACATCCCCATCATACTGCTTACAGCCAAAAATACCCTGCAAAGTAAAATAGAAGGGCTTGAAGTAGGTGCCGATGCCTATATCGAAAAGCCTTTCTCGCCCGAGCATTTACAGGTGCAGATAGCCAACCTGTTGATTAACCGCAATAAGATACGGGAGCATTTTGCCAGTTCGCCGCTGGCCGGTATCAATACCATGGCTTACTCCAAGCCCGATGAAAGCTTCCTGGACCGGCTAAACGCAGCCATCATCAAAAACATCCAAAACCCCGAGCTTGATGTGGAGCAAATTGCCAGCTTAATGAACATGAGCAAACCTACCTTATATCGTAAGGTAAAAGCCATATCCAACCTCACCATTAACGAACTCATCAACATTACCCGGCTAAAAGCTGCCGCCAAGCTGCTGGAAGATGGCGATTATAAGATCTACGAAGTAGCTGCCATGGTGGGTTACAGTTCGCAATCGCACCTGGGGCGTAACTTCCTGAAACAGTTTGGCACTACCCCCACCGAGTATCAGCAAAACAAAAAAAACCTCAAGACCCGACCCGTTAATTAAACATCCTATACCACTATACATGAAAAAGTTATCCCTCACTTTTTACCTTTTCATACTAGCCATGATGAGCTGTTTAGCTCAAAATACCTTTACCAATCCCTTGCTGTCATCAGGTGCCGATCCATGGGTTATTTACCACAATGGTTATTATTACTATACCAACTCGACCGGTAGCAACCTGGTGATCTGGAAAACCAAACGGATCACTGATTTGAACAAGGCGGAGAAAAAAGTGATCTGGACACCGCCTGTAGGAACAACACATTCCAAAGAACTATGGGCTCCCGAACTCCATTTTTTGCAGGGTAAATGGTATATGTATTTTGCTGCCGATGATGGCGATAACAACCATCACCGTTTATACGTACTGGAAAACGCCTCTGCCGATCCGCTACAGGGCGAATGGACATTTAAAGGACAAATCGGCGACAGTACAAACAAATGGGCTATCGATGTTTCTGCATTTGAGAACAAGGGCCAGCTTTACCTGATATGGGCCGGCTGGGAGGGTGATACCAACGGTCAGCAGAACATTTATATTGCCAAAATGAAGGATCCCTATACCGTAAGCAGTCAACGGGTTAAAATATCAAGTCCGGAGTATCCCTGGGAAAAATATGGCGACCTCCATGACGACAAAAATCCGGCCCATGTCAACGTGAATGAAGGCCCGGAGATATTGAAACATGGCAACAAACTGTTCCTGATATACTCAGCAAGCGGTTGCTGGACAGATTATTATGCACTCGGTATGCTAAGCACCAGCGCCAACAGCAATTTGCTTGATGCCGCCTCCTGGAGAAAATCACCGGAGCCGGTTTTTAAACAGTCGCCGGAGAATGGGGTTTATGCGCCGGGGCACAATTCATTTTTTAAATCGCCAAATGGTAAGGAGGACTGGATCTTATACCATGCCAATTCTAAACCCGGTCAGGGTTGCGGGCACGACCGCTCGCCACGGGCACAAAAATTCACCTGGAATAAAGATGGTTCGCCAAATTTTGGTGTGCCCCTGAAAGCGGGAGAGCCTTTACCGGTGCCGGCAGAGTAAAAACTTTTTAAACCTTGAATTTTAACAAATTTCTGCCCGAAAACGGGGTAAAAACAGGCAAAAACTCATTCAAAAACATCGATTTTAACACTTTTTAACAAATTTTAACACGGTTTTGATGCGTTTTTGAAACTTTAAAAAGTATTAATTTACTGATTATCAAATAACTAAACACAAAATAGTATTTTTTTGACCTTATTTTGTCTTAACCAAACAGCCCGGTAGTCCAAAAAAGGAGACCGGGCTGTGTTGTATATACAATATACGAAAAGTTATTGGAAGATTTAGTGGCGGAGTTTTGTCTGGTTGAACACTACCAACTTACCCTGGCATCCCTCCACTAGCGGCTGAAAGTGAGACTAAGAATCCCTCCGCGCGTCATTGCGAGGAGGAACGACGTGGCAATCCCCTACTTACAGAGCGCCCCTACTAATTGGGGATTGCCACGCTTCGCTCCAATGACGTTATTTTTGTCGGGTCATTTTTTTGACACCATTATCATTTTTCTTTCAAACATTATCCTTAAACTACAATGTTTTATATTTAAACCCAAACCATTAACATCTAAATAAACACACATCCTTATGAAAATAATTATTGTTGGCGCCAGCGGCACCATTGGTAAAAAAGTAACCGAGGCCCTTCGCGGCGAAAATGAGATCATTACCGCGGGCTCCAAAAGCGGCGATATACAGGTGGATATTACCAGTTCCGAATCTATCAAAGCATTTTACAAACAAACAGGTGGTTTTGACGCCCTGGTGAGTGTTACTGGCAGCGCGCATTTTGGCCCGCTCAATACCATGACTGCTAAAGATTTTGATATCGGTTTGCAAAACAAATTGCTGGGCCAGGTAAACCTGGTACTCATCGGTCAGCATTATATCAACCCCAAAGGGTCGTTCACCCTCACATCCGGTATCCTGTCTGATGATCCCATTGTACTGGGCGCTAACCTGAGCGCGGTGAACGGGGGAATCAACGCGTTTGCTAAAGCTGCCGCCATTGAGCTGGAAAACGGGGTACGTATCAACGCCATCAGCGCGGGCGTGGTTGAAGACGCTCCTGGCTATTTCCCTTACTTCCCGGGTCATATCCCCGTAACTATGGATAAAGTAGCTAATGCCTATTACAAAAGCGTATTTGGCGCTTTAACCGGGCAGGTGATACAGGTTTGGTAACCTCACCCCAACCCTCTCCAAAGGAGAGGGAGCTAGAATAAATATGCTAAGTAAAGTCCTCTCCTTTGGAGAGGATTTAGGTGAGGTCTACTCAAATTCACCCGCCTATCCAAGCGTCCGCGCTTGGATATTGTTTTTGGTAAGCGTCCACGCTTACTTTTTAATAACCTTAAGCGTGGACGCTTGAATCGGCGAATTCTTCACTCCGTTCAGAATGACAAATATTTTTTATGATTACGCGCTGCCTAATCCATCACATCAGCACCCCTCTCCCCCCAAAGCAAGGATATATACCATTTCATTTTAGTTTTAGGTTTAAAAAACATAAGTTTGATGTCTGTAAATCCTTTTTAATTTAATGAACCAGTTAATTGAATCGTCAACTGTTCCCGGCTTTATACGTAACGTTGTAGCCAATATCCATCCCGATAGTCATACTTTTTTAATGCACAAGGTAAAAGATACCTGGGTTGAAATCACCTATAAACAGGCATTAGAGAAAATTGACGCTATATCGGCCTGGTTCCTGCACATGGGTGTACAAAAAGGCGACCGTCTTTCGCTCATTATCGAGAACGGTCCGGATTATGTTTATTACGACCAGGCCCTGCAGCAGATAGGCGCCATCAACACCTCCATCTACCCTACACTTAGCGAAAGCGAGATAGAATATATCCTGAATGATTCGGGCGCTAAAGCCATCTTGGTGGGCAACCCTTTCCTGTTCCGGAAAGTCTCAAAAATTGCCAATAGCTGCGAATCGCTCATCCGCATTATACCGGCTTTTGACGATTTTGAAAAATACAGCGATAAAGTAAGCCTGAATGCCGGTGTGGTTGGCTTTGACCAGGTGATACAGGAAGGCCTTGCCCTGGTTGAGCAGTATAAGCATACTATTGCCGCCGCCCGCGAAGCTATTTTAACTACCGATATTTCTTGTTTGATCTATACTTCGGGCACTACGGGTATTCCTAAGGGGGTTATGTTGACGCACCATAACCTTACCCAAAATGTGATCAACAGTTTGATCCAGATCCCGTATATCGAAAAAACGGATCTGTTCCTGTCGTTCCTGCCGCTGTCGCACGTGTTTGAGCGTACAGCCACTTATCATATTTGCTTGTCGAAAGGTTGTACCATAGCCTTTGCACAAAGCCTGGAGCTGCTGGCCAAAAACATGGCCGAGGTTAAACCAACTGTATTGTGCTGCGTGCCGCGATTACTGGAACGCATCCATGATAAGGCTATCAAAAACGGTACATCTGGCGGAGGCGTAAAATCAAAAATATTCCTTTGGGCCCTGGAGATTGGTAAAAAATACCGGCTGGTTCAGGAAGCAGGCAAAAAATCCGGCATCATTTTAAAAAACCAGCATAAAATTGCCGAAAAGCTGGTATTCAGCAAGATCAAGGAGAAAACCGGCGGTCGCCTAAAGTTCATGGTATCGGGCGGGGGCGCTTTGCCACGCAACATCGGTGAGTTTTTTGGCGATCTGGGTATTGTGATCCTGGAAGGCTTTGGCTTAACAGAAACATCGCCGGTTATGGCCGTTACCGAATATCACCGGGTAATTTATGGCACGGTTGGCCGTATCATTCCGGGTATTGAGGTGGCTATTCAAAATGTGGAAACACAGCATATTTATACCATACAAACGCACGATAACTTTAAGGAAGACCTGCAATCGGAAGAAGGTGAGATCATTGTGCGCGGGCATTGCGTAATGAAAGGCTACTGGAACAAACCCGAAGAGACCGCTACTGTGATTGATAAGGACGGCTGGTTCCACACCGGCGATATCGGCAGGTTTTATCGTGGTAACCTGCAAATAACCGACCGTTTAAAAAATATGCTGGTAAATGCCTACGGTAAAAACATATACCCTACCCCGGTAGAGAACACATACCTCAAAAGCCCTAAAATTGAACAGATATTTTTAGTAGGCGATAAACGTGAGTACATCACGGCCATCATCGTACCATCGCGCGAAACCATGCAGGAAACTTTCGGACTTAAAGACGCGTTTTTTGAACAGCCCGATGTATTTATTGAAAATAAAGAACTGGTTGACTGGGTTGGCCAGGATTTGCGCAAACTGAGCCACGAACTGGCCAAGTTTGAGCGCATCAAAGCCTTCAAGGTAAAACGTAACCCCTTCAGCATGGACGATGGAGAGATAACCCCTACCATGAAAGCCAAACGCAAGGTGATCGAAAAGAAATACGCCGCAGATATTGACGAAATGTACCTTCAGGAAACGGAGGCTGACTAGACCGCTGATTTTTATTTTGATTACATTGATTTCGTTGATAGATTTAACTATCTATTTAACCATCACATCATTGCGAGGTACGAAGCAATCTCTACATAGGCAGGTCAACCATAAAAGTTCACTCTGTATAGTATAGAGATTGCTTCGTACCTCGCAATGACGCGCGGAGAAGAAAAGGCTCAGAAAAATCAACGAAATCAAAAAAATCAATGGTCATTTTTGCTAACTTTGTTAGTATGAAACGATCCGGCAGTGCCGATATGCCTTTACATTATGGTTATGTGCCGCAATGGCTTGCCGAGCGTATGGCCAAGCTGGGCCTGGCCGTGGTGGAAAACATTGTGATAGATTATGGCAAAGATGAAGTATTGCGCCGCCTGAGCGATCCTTTTTGGTTTCAAAGCTTGGGCGCGGTGATGGGTATGGACTGGCACTCTTCGGGCATTACCACTTCGGTGATGGGCGCACTTAAACGGGCCATTAACCCACATAGCCGCGAACTGGGTATCTATATCTGCGGCGGCAAAGGTAAATATTCCAAACAAACTCCGGCCGAGTTGATGAAGATCAGCGAAACTATAGGGCTAGACGGTAACCACCTGGTTAAATGCAGCAAGCTAAGCGCCAAAGTGGATAATACCGCTATACAGGATGGCTTTCAGCTGTACCTGCATAATTTTATCCTGAGCGATACCGGTAAATGGGCCGTGGTACAGCAAGGCATGAGCGATGCCAGCAGCACCGCACGCAGGTATCACTGGCATTCGGAACAATTAACCTCTTTTGTTAACGATCCGCATACGTTTATTTACGGGCAAAATCATGGTCTTATCCTCAACATGACTGATAAGCAGGCCGATAGCTCCCGAAATGGTGTAATGAAGATAGCCTCCGAAAATCCAGAGCACATGTTACGGGAGATCAATAAACTGGTGATGCCCAATAATCATCATGTTACCGCGAAGGATGTGGACCTGAAACGACTGGGCGCAGTGCTATGGCTTGCACATGAGAAGCAACCCGCCGATTTTGAAGAGTTATTGTTACTACAGGGATTAGGCCCGCGAACATTACAATCATTGGCCCTGGTGAGCGAGGTGATCCATGGTACGCCATCACGTTTTAAAGACCCTGCCAGGTTTTCGTTCGCGCATGGCGGTAAGGATGGTCACCCCTTCCCTGTACCTACCAAAGTTTATGACGAAACTATCAGCACTTTGCAAAACGCCGTTTATAAAGCTAAAATAGGCCAATCGGAAAAGAACGAGGCCATCAAACGCCTGTCGAAAATAGCCGAGAACGCCGAAAAAGATTTTACACCCAACGCCAATTTTGAGCAGGTAATAGCCCGTGAACGTGAGGATTCCTGGAAATATGGTGGTCGCACCGTAATGGGCAGGGCCAAACCGCCGGTACAACAGCAATTGAAGTTATTTTAACACCGTCTCCAATGTCTTTTCCGACTCCAGACGGGCGCGTAAAGCCGGTAGTTTGATCTTAGCAAAATCGGCTACATTAACGTTGCTGTTATGGCTGGCATCCTCAAATAAACTGATAAGCTGCTGCTGTTCATTAATGACTTCCTGTAAATAAGCCTTATCAAACGGGGCTCCATGCTTCTTCTCTAACAGGGTTATCATTTGTTGATGCGTATCGCTTATCGAGTCGCCGGAGGTTACAAAATTATCATCCTTGAGTTTTTTCAGATCATCGACAAGCTTTGTATTATCACCAGTGATCTTTTTGGCAAACTGGATAACCAGCTGATTTTTAGAGTTTGATACCGGCATACCCGAAATTTTGATCATGGTAAGTCCTGTTTCCGTTCCACCGTTCAGAAAGGTTAAGCCCTTATCATCAACCAATGGTTTGTTATTATAATTACTGGGGCGTTGATTACCCGTGCAGCCCTGTATCAAAACCAGGGTCATCAATCCTAATAATATTCCTGCTATCTGCTTCATTTACAATTTGCATATATTTTACATAAAGTTTAACAAAAATTAATCCTTCTGGTTTAGCAAAGCATTCATATTTAGGTTATCCATTCCAATTGTTACATACTTAATTTTTAATTTGTGTAACCAAAAGGTTTCATTTATATTTGTAACCTAAAGGTTTCAAATAAAATTAAAATGCTTCAAAGAGACGTTTTTAAGGCCATTGCCGATCCTACCCGGCGCGAGATCATCAACCTCATCGCCCATAATAACATGAATTTAAACGCCCTGGCCGATAATTTTAACATCAGTCGCCCTGCGGTATCAAAGCATATTAAAATATTAACCGAATGTGGTTTGCTGGTGATTAAACAGCAAGGCCGTGAACGGTTTTGCCAGGCCGACCTCCGCCAGCTACAGGAAGTAACCGATTGGGCCGAACAATACCGCCAGTTCTGGATGCAGAAACTGGATGCCCTGGGGAATTTCCTGGATAAAGAAAAAAGCTAAAAGCTGAAGGCATAAAGCTGAAAGCTAAAATTTAGAAAACTTAATTATAAACCTATAAAATGAGCATTTATGAGCGCACAACCATTTGTGATAGACCGAATTTATAACGCCCCAGTCGAGCGTGTTTGGCAGGCTATTACCGATAACAACCAAATGAAGAAATGGTATTTTGACATACCCGATTTTAAGCCCGAAGTAGGTTTTGAATTTACTTTCGATGGTGGAAGTGAAGGAAAAATATACGTTCACCTGTGCCGCGTAATTGAAGTTATTGAAGGCAAAAAGCTATCACATACCTGGCGATATAAGGATTACGAGGGCGACTCCGTAGTTACCTGGGAATTATTCCCCGAAGGCGATAAAACCAGGCTTGTATTAACCCATACCGGCCTGGAAACCTTCCCACCATTAAAAGATTTCGCCAAAGAAAGCTTTACCGCCGGATGGACCGAGATTGTTGGCCGTATGCTGAAGGAATATGTAGAAAAGATATAAATCCTAAATATCAATAGACGCATGTGATGCGTCTCTACAAAAAACAAACGTAGAGACGCATAATTGCGTCTCCTGTACAGGGTGAAGTAATTCTTATTATATTCGGGTTGATAATTATGCAGAGCTACCTTACAAATCATATCGAAAAATTCGTGGAGCTTAGTGAAGCTGATATCGAACTGATCGGCAAGGTTGTAACGGTAAAATCTGTTAAAAAGAAAACTTTCCTGCTACAGGCTGATCAGGTTTGTCGTGAGCTTTATTTTGTAAGCAAAGGTTGCCTGCGCTTGTATTTCATCAACAAAAAACTCAACGAACAAATAACCCAGTTCGCTATTGAAAACTGGTGGATGAGCGACCATGGTAGCCTGGAGAGTGGTAAACCATCCAGTTACTATATTCAGACGGTCGAAGACTCCGAGGTCATCAGCATCAGCAAAGCCAAACTCGAAGAGCTTTTTGAAAAAGTCCCTCGCCTGGAGCGTTATTTCCGCATAGTACAACAGCGTGCCTTTACCGCCTCTCAAAAACGCATCGAATACATTTACAGCATGAGCGACGAAGAACGTTACCGTCATTTCAGCAGTCTTTTCCCAGATTTTATACAGCGTATACCGCAATATATGCTGGCCTCGTACCTGGGTTTTACCCCACAGTTTATGAGTAAAATACGGGCAAAAAAAGTTTAACCAACCCGGTATTTCTTAATCTTGATTCATTTTTCGGGGCCTGTTTTGTCCGCAACTTTGGGTATCACAAAAACATAAAGAAAATGAAAGCAAGAATTTCGATCCCCAAAGTAGATCCAGAAGCATACAAGGCATTAGCTGTTTTAAGCAATTATATTGAAAACAGCAGCTTAACCAAAACCCATAAAGAGCTGATAAAAATACGTGCTTCACAAATAAACGGCTGTGCTTATTGTATCGACATGCACACCAAAGATGCCCGCAAAGCCGGCGAAACCGAACAACGCATTTATGCCCTGAACGCCTGGCGCGAAACCCCCTTCTTTACCGAAGAAGAGCGTGCTATACTGGCCTTAACCGAAGAGGTTACCCTGATACAAAACCATGTATCTGACAAAACCTATGAAGCCGCTGCCAATATTTTAGACGAACACTACCTGGCACAAGTAATCATGGCTATCATCAACATCTGCGCCTGGAACCGTGTGGGTATTGCTACAGGTATGCAGCCAGGTTTGTAAAGGGGTTATCTTCTATAAAAAAATGTCATTGCGAACGATAGCGCGGGCAACCGACCAACGGGAGCTCATTAATACCTAAAAAAAACAATTAACAACATTAATAATCTCATGCTGTACAGGGAGACTTGCATAGTTCGCGATTGCTTCGTCGTTCCTCCTCGCAATGACATGAGGGAAATATTTAGCAGACTTACGAAGTTTATTTTCAACAAAAAAAGCCGGGTCTTTTTCAAGAGCCCGGCTTTTGGATTTGGATTTATAATTCAAATTAGAACACGCTAATTAAAATACTTGGTCAAATTGGTTAACAGCGTCTTTGCTTTCGAGCACGGAGTGCCCCATCAAAAACTCATCAACCTTGCGGGCTGTTTCGCGGCCCTCAGATATGGCCCATACCACAAGTGATTGCCCGCGGCGCATATCGCCGGCGGTAAATACTTTGCTTACATTGGTACGATAAACACCTTCTTTTGCTTTTACGTTTTTACGCTCATCCAATTCAATGGCTAATTGCTGGATCATACCCACATGCTGCGGATGTAAAAAGCCCATCGCCAGGAATACACGCTGACAAGGAATTTCGCGCTCAGAACCTTCTATTATATTGAATTTTACCGGACGACCCAGGAAATCTTGCTCCCACTCCACATCAACTACTTTAAGCGCTCTCAGGTTACCTTCATCGTCGCCTAAAAACTCCAGGGTGTTTACACCCCAGGAACGTTCAGCGCCTTCTTCGTGCGAGCTGGTCGTTTTCATCACCATAGGGTAAGTTGGCCATGGCATGTGTTTGGTGCGTTGCTCAGGTGGCTGAAACATTACCTCAAACTGTTTAATAGAGCTTGCCCCCTGGCGGTTTGATGTACCCACGCAATCAGAGCCGGTGTCGCCACCGCCAATCACTACTACATCTTTACCAGTAACCAATATATCCTCGCCCTGAACCTGAATATCGCTTACACGTTTATTTTGTTGTTTCAAAAAGTCCATCGCGAAGTGGATGCCTTTAAACTCACGGCCCGGGATGTTCAGGTTACGCGGTATGGTTGAACCGCCTGCCAATACTACGGCATCGTTATTACGCACCAGCTCTTCAGCAGCTACGTTAACACCAACCTCGCTGTTGCATTTAAATACAACACCATCTTTTTCCATCACTTCGATACGACGCTCTACCACCCATTTTTCCAGTTTAAAATCGGGAATGCCATAACGTAACAGGCCTCCTGGTTTATCATCGCGCTCGTAAACGGTAACGGCGTGCCCGGCTTTGGTCAACTGGGCTGCTGCTGCCAGTCCTGCCGGACCTGAGCCTACTACAGCTACCTTTTTACCGGTTTTAACCAGTGGCGCGGTTTGCTTTACCAGGTTTTTCTGGTAAGCTATCTCGATAATATGTTTCTCAATTTCCTCAATAGCTACAGCGGGTTTGTTGATACCTAGCACACATGCCGACTCACATGGAGCAGGGCATATACGGCCTGTAAACTCAGGAAAGTTATTGGTTGACGATAAAATATGGTACGCTTCTTCCCAGTTTTTACGATACACCGCATCGTTAAACTCCGGAATAATATTTCCCAGTGGGCATCCCGAATGGCAAAACGGAATACCGCAATTCATACACCTGGCCGATTGCTGGTTCAGCTTTTCGTCTGTATATAAATTAACAAACTCTTTATAGTTTTTTACGCGTTCAGCAGCAGGAACCTTGGTTGGTAATTCCCTGTTAAACTCCTGAAATCCTGTTGGTTTTCCCATTGAATTTAGCCTATTGTTTGATATTGTAATTTCTCTATTGCTTTTTTATACTCTTTCGGATACACCTTTACAAACTGTGTAGATGCTTGTGCCCAGTTGCCAAGGATCTGCTGTGCCAGCTTGCTCCCGGTTAGGCTGATGTGCTTGCGTAACAGTGTCTGGATCTGCTCAGCGTCCTGTAACGATAGCGGGTCAAGATCAACCATCTCTGTGTTACAGTTCTCGGCAAATGTACCTTCCGGATTATACACCCATGCTATACCACCGCTCATACCAGCCGCGAAGTTGCGGCCTGTTTTGCCCAGTACCAGCGCACGGCCACCGGTCATGTACTCACAACCGTGATCGCCTATGCCTTCAACTACGGTAGTAGCACCTGAGTTACGTACCGCAAAACGCTCGCCTGCCATACCACCGATAAACAACTCGCCGGATGTAGCGCCGTACAGGGCCACGTTACCAATGATGATATTATCTTGTGGTACAAAAGTGGCATTACCTGCCGGGTAAATAGCCAGTTGTGCTCCTGATAGGCCTTTGCCTACATAGTCATTCGCTTCGCCTTCCAGCTCAAAGGATAAACCTTTGGTGGCAAACGCGCCAAAACTTTGACCGGCAGAGCCTTTGAATTTATAGTTGATGGTATTGTCAGGTAATCCTGCCGATCCGTATTTTTTTGACACCTCGTTTGATAACAGCGTACCAATGGTACGGTTAACATTGATCACATCAAACGATGCGAACACCGGGGTTTTATCTTCCAAAGCGGCTTTTGCACTTTCAACCAGTTTCCAGTCCAGTATATCGGCCATACCATGATCCTGGCTTTCGCTGTTATACAGGGTCATGCCTTTGGTATTGGTTACCGGGTGCAGGATGCCGGATAGATCAATCTTTTTAGCTTTCCAGTTATCCAGATGGTCTTTTACTTTCAGGAACTGAACGCGGCCGACCATCTCCAGAATAGTACGGAAGCCCAATTCGGCCATGATCTCACGCAGCTCCTCAGCCATAAAGCGGAACAGGTTAACCACGTGCTCAGGTTTGCCCGAGAACAGTTTACGCAGTTCAGGATCCTGTGTAGCCACACCTACCGGGCAGGTGTTCAGGTGGCATTTACGCATCATGATACAGCCGCCGGCAACAAGGGCCGCGGTAGCAACACCCCATTCTTCGGCACCCATCAGGGCGGCAATAGCCAAATCCCTGCCGGTTTTTAACTGACCGTCTGTTTGCAATACCACACGGCTGCGCAATTTGTTGCGTACCAGTGTTTGGTGAGCCTCGGTTAAGCCAAGTTCCCATGGTAAGCCCGCATGTTTTACAGAGCTTATAGGTGATGCGCCTGTACCACCGTCGTATCCTGCAATCAGGATCACATCGGCATGTGCTTTGGCCACACCTGCGGCAATAGTACCAACACCGGCTTTTGAAACCAGTTTTACGTTGATACGCGCGGCACGGTTAGCATTCTTTAAGTCGAATATCAATTGGGCCAGATCCTCGATAGAATAAATATCGTGGTGCGGTGGCGGCGATATCAAACCAACACCTGGTGTAGAGTGACGGGTTTTAGCGATCCAGTCATCCACTTTATGACCAGGTAATTGTCCACCTTCGCCCGGTTTTGCACCCTGGGCCATTTTTATCTGTAATTCATCGGCATTCGTCAGGTAATTAGAAGTTACTCCAAAACGTGCCGAAGCGATCTGTTTAATGGCCGAACGCATCGAATCGCCGTTTGGCAATGTTTCATAGCGCATTTCGTCCTCACCACCTTCGCCGGTATTACTTTTACCGCCTATACGGTTCATGGCAATAGCCATGGTGCTGTGTGCCTCATGCGAGATAGAACCGAATGACATGGCGCCTGTTGCAAAGCGTTTCATGATGTTTTCGGCCGGTTCAACCTCATCAATGCTGATAGCCTCACGGTGGTGGGCAAAATCAAGCAGGCCACGTATGGTGAAATGCTTTTCGGTTTGCTCGTTGATTTCCTTAGCGTACTTTTTATATACCTCGTAATCATTGGTACGGGTAGCGTGCTGCAATAAGTGTACGGTAGTTGGGTTAAACAGGTGAACCTCGCCCCTGCGTTTCCACTGATAGATACCACCCTCAGGCAGTAAATTATCAGCAGCTTTAGCACTAAAACCTATGCGGTGTTTGCAAAGCGCTTCTCGGGCAATTTCATCCAGTCCTAAACCGCCTATACGGGTAACAGCACCGGAGAAATAACGATCGACTACAGATTTGTTTAAACCTAATATTTCAAACACCTGCGATCCGTGGTATGATTGCAAGGTAGAGATCCCCATTTTAGAGAAGATCTTCAGCAAGCCATCATTTACAGATTTTACATAGTTCTTCTGCAGATATTTAATGTCCAGACTGGTTTCCAGGCTACCATTGTTTTTAATAGTTTCAATAGTTGATAGTGCCAGGTATGGGTTAATAGCAGTTGCACCAAAAGCCAGCAAGCAGGCAAAGTGGTGTACTTCCCAGGCGTCGCCGGTTTCTACAACCAAACCTACAGCACCACGGCGACCAATTTTAACCAAATGATGGTGAACAGCAGATACCGCCAGTAATGATGGTATAGGGGCGTGTTCAGAATCAACAGCACGATCCGACAGGATCAATACCTCAAAGCCATCATCAACCGCGTCCTCGGCATAGCGGCAAAGCCTGGCTATACCTTTTTCCAGCGAGCCCGGCATGCCATCGGCATTAAAATAAGTTTGCAGGGTTTTAGCATGGAAAAGGCCGGTATCAATACTGCGCAGTTTCTCTAACTGGTGGTTTTTTAATATCGGGTGCTTTAACACTACGCAATGGCAGTGCATTTTATCTTCATCCAGCAAGTTACCGTTGTTACCGATGAAGGTAGCCAAACTCATCACCAAACGCTCACGGATAGGATCTATCGGTGGATTGGTAACCTGGGCAAAAAACTGTTTAAAATAGCTCGACAGGTGCTGTGGCTTATCAGACAGGATAGCCAATGGCACATCCGTACCCATAGAACCTACAGGCTCTTTACCATCAACCGCCATAGGTTTAATGATGGTATCGATATCCTCACGGCTGTAGCCAAAAACCTGCTGATAACGGAATACGGCCGGTTCAGACAACGGCGCAAAAGCCAAACGTGGCTCGGCCAGTTCGCTCAGGTTTATTTTATAATTCTCCAACCAGCGACCATAAGGCTGCTGTGAGGCAATCTGTTGTTTAATTTCTTCGTCGGTAATAATGCGGGCCTGCTCGGTATCGATCAGTAACATTTTACCCGGCTGCAAACGGCCTTTGCGCAATACGGTGCTTTCGTCAATGGCCAAAGTACCGGCTTCGGAAGCGGCAATTACACGACCATCATTAGTGATCACATAACGCAGCGGACGCAGACCGTTACGGTCAAGTACGGCGCCTACCAGTTTACCATCGGTAAAGCTGATAGCGGCAGGGCCATCCCATGGCTCCATTAGCGTAGCGTGATATTCGTAGAATGCTTTTTTAATCGGGTCCATTTGCTCGTTGCCATCCCATGCTTCAGGGATCAACATCATCATAACGTGCGGTAATGAACGACCAGAATGCAGCAGTATCTCGATGATATTATCCAAACAGGCAGAGTCAGACTGGTTATTGTCGATCACCGGCATAATCATTTCCATTTCTTCTGCACTAAAATAGGTCGAAGCATAGGATTTTAAGCCGGAGTAGAACCAGTTTAAGTTACCGGTAAGGGTATTGATCTCGCCGTTATGAGCAATCAGGCGGAAAGGTTGCGCCAGTTTCCATGACGGGAATGTATTGGTTGAGAAACGCGAGTGGATCATGGCAAAGCCAGATGCGATACGCGGATCGTTCAGGTCTGAATAGTATTTACGCAGCTGATAGGTAGTCACCATGCCCTTGTAAACAAGGGTTTTGCATGACAATGAAGTAAAATAAAAATATTCCGGAGCCCCGGGTACCGTTTCGGTAATGGTTTTATAAATATACCTTCTTAATACAAACAGTTTACGTTCAAAATCATCGGCATTGGTAATATGATTGGGCCTGCCAATAAATATTTGCTCCACATCCGGTTCAGAATGACGGGCGGTTTCGCCCACAGCCATGGAGTTAACTGTTACTTTGCGGTAACCTAAGGCATGCATGCCTAATTTTTCAATAGCATTGGTAATTACCTTACGGCAGGCTTTCTTTTGTGCCGAATCCTTCGGAAAAAATATCATCCCCACACCATACTCACCGGGTTCAGGCAGGCTGATCTCCAGGTTTGAGCATTCTTCCATCAAAAATTCATGTGGTAATTGTATCAGTATACCCGCGCCGTCGCCGGTTTCAGGGTCGCATCCGCAGGCGCCGCGGTGTTCCATATTTTCCAACATGGTTAGCGCGTCGTCAATTATCTGGTAAGATTTATGACCATTAATATTGGTTATAAACCCAGTTCCGCAGGAGTCGTGTTCAAATTCTGGCCGGTAAAGGCCCTGGTGGCTCTCAGTTTGATTCATCGTAAAATTTAAACCAGTTTTATAAAAAGGGTGTAACTACGAAATTACTAAATACAACATAAATTATAAAATCATCGGTTATTTTTTAAAATTTCTAAAAAATCCATTACTAAAACAATGTTTATTTAACAAATCGATAACAATAAATATCGATTATTATGATTACACAAATCAAACACCTGATTTTGTTATTTAGAATCGGTATAAAGTTGCACAAACAAAGCAATTTTCAGTTATAGCAACGGTAATTTTTGTTATAACAGAATTAAATTTTGTGCAATTTATCTACATATCCTATAGGGTAACGCTCAATTTAAATTAGTGTACTATTTACATTAAGGTATCATTTCTAAATTATCGCTTGGGGAAAGAGTATTAAAAAAAGTACGTCATTGCGAGGCACGAAGCAATCTCTATGCTATACAGAGCGGATTTGCTTATTGGGGATTATTAATGTTGTGTTTGTTTTTATCAGTATTAATGAGCTCCCTCCGGTCGGTTGTCTTCGTACCTCGCAATGACGCGTGGAGAGGAAGTGCAGTAGCTGAAGAGAGGGTACCCGCGCCTAGCACAGATCGGGTGAGTCGACACCGCGTGAAAATTTAAAATGCGCCCTACATCAACGTACCATTCAACCTAAATTTTAGAATTGTTAACTTCGCAAAAAATTTAAAACTGATGCCAGCAAAAAATAAAGCCGTTTTTTTAGATCGCGATGGGGTACTTAACCAGGAAATGGGCGACTATGTGCGCCGCCTGGAGGATTTTCATATACTGGACAATTTTGAAGCCCTGAAAACCCTGCAGGATCGCGGTTACCTGTTACTGGTGGCTACCAACCAGGGCGGCCTGGCCAAAGGCTGGTATACCGAAGAGGAACTGACTAAAATGCACAGTCTGCTGAAACAAACCTATCACGAACACGGTATAGAGATCACCGACTTTTTTTATTGCCCACACCATCCCCTCTTTACCGGCGATTGTGATTGCCGCAAGCCAAAACCGGGTTTATTGTTACAGGGCATTGCCAAATATGATATCGATCCGTCAAAGTCATACTTCATTGGTGACCGTGAACGTGATGTAGAAGCCGGAACCGCCGCCGGTGTTAAAGGTATATTAATAGACAGCGACCAGCCGATAAGTACGGTGCTGGATCAAATAAAATAACCCCACCCAACCCTCCCCGATGGGGAGGGCTTTGAAAATCTCACCAAGGTTATTTTAAATATAAAAGTAAAAGTCTCCCCCCTCGGGGGAGATTTAGAGGGGGTGAGACTAATTTTTTTAAAACATTTTCGCCCTGTACAACTTTTACCACTATTAACCAGTAACATCACACATGCAACTAAACCGCTATTTAAAAAATTACGACACTTTTATAGCCGCGCTCCTTGGTTTTTTTGCCGTGCGTATATTTTGCAGTTATAGCGGTATCGGTATCTCGCCCGATTCTATCATGTATGTGAGCGCTGCCCGTAGCCTGAACACCAACGGCACGCTGCAAACCTTTAATCATATCCCCATCGTTGATTTCCCGGTGTTCTACCCTGTTTTCCTGGGCTGCATCAAATTCATTACCCGTATTGATCCGGTTATTTACGGATCGGTATTGAACGGGTTAATGTTTGCCGGTTTAATATATACCAGCGGGTGGATCATGCACCGTTTTGTACCCACATCTCGGGTTTATAAATGGTTGATACTGGTGGCTATTGTACTAAGTCCGGCGCTTTTACAGGTGTACTCCTATTTATGGTCAGAGACCTTATTCATTTTTGAAACGCTTTTGTTCCTGGTCGCTTTCAGGCAATATCTTTTAAAACATACGCTTAAACCGTTATTAGTAGCTGCTATTATAGCGGCTATAAGCTGTGTTACCCGTTATGCTGCGGTTACTATTGTGGGCACCGGAGGCTTGCTGTTACTGCTCGACAGGGTATTACCGCTTAAAAAGAAGATCGTACATATTATTATATACGGCTTTGTTTGCATATCGCTGCTGGTGAGCAACCTGCTGTTCAACGCCTTCATGTCGGGCACTACCACCGGGCCGCGCGAACCATCTATTACCTCCTTTGGTAAAAATCTATACTATTTTGGCACCGTAATGTGCGACTGGATGGGCTTTACCCCCAACCAATACTACCTGGCCACACCCATCGCCACGCTCATGTTATTGGGTTTTATAGCGGCGCTGGCTTACAATTATTATCGCCGAAGGCTGGATAGTTTTGAAAACCTTGCTATCACCTTTGCCCTGGTTTATGGTTTGTTCATTCTCGTTTCCTCCACCTTTTCACGTTACGAACGCATCAATCACCGTTTGCTGGCGCCTATTTTTATTCCGGCGCTCTGGGGCTATACCAGCTGGGGCTTGCTCATTCTGAAGAAGATTAGCAATATCACCACCCGTCGCATTGTAGCCGCCGTATTTATAGTGATGATGCTGGGCTTTGTAACCAAGGAGTTTTTTATAGATAAGCAGCGCTATAGCGAGCAGATAGCTGATAGTTACGGTGTACCCGGCTATACTTCTGACGATTGGTTGGAATCGCCCTTTGCGGCTTATTTGAAACATATTGATAAAAGCATGTTTAAGCCCAAGGTTACCATTTATACCGATGCGCATGAGGCCGTTTATTTCTTCTCGGGCATGTCATCATACCTGGTACCGCACAGGTTCTTTAAGAAGGATATAGCCAGTTTCTATAAAAAGAAACATTTTTACCTTATCTGGTTCAACGTATTGGAAAACCCCGAACTGATCAATCTAAAAGATATCCAAAAAGTAAAATCACTCAAGCTGATCAAAGATTTTGGCGAAGAAGGAGGCATTTATGAATGTGATGAGCAGTAGTAATCTAAACTGGAATTAGATGAATTTATTTAAATTCTTTTCTTAAACTCACCTCAATAATTTTCATTAGTTCTGGTAAAGTTTTCTCAAGATCAATTTCCCTAATGTCAGACATTCTTTTACCTGAATCTATTGAATTAGGATTTCTAACATTTACATGAAAAATATCTATATCCTGTTTTATTTGAAATAAAACCTTCTCCAATTCAGTAATTTTTAAATAGTCCTTCTCATCCAAGAAAAGTTTAACAATCATACTTTCATATTGAAAATCCCGCAAAAGAGGAGTTAAACTACTTGAAATAACACCAGCAGTTTCAGTATCTTTAATTGTGAAACGAAACATAGTATAGTTGTAATAATCCTCAACTCCAAGTTTAAATGCTTGGTAACTTTTGTAAAAATTCTTAACTTCTATAATTTTATTTTCGTGGGCTTTATTATTTTTAAAAGATACTTTATTTAAATAAAAACTTACTATCGCGGTAAGGATAGAGCTACCTAAAACAGCACTAATAGTAGTTGTAAGGTAATTTATTTGTTGAACAGATATTGCCATAACTGAGATTTTAGTTACAAAGGTAATTATAATTCCCCCTCAGATATTATTCATTTAAATCGGCACTACTGATACTTAATTCCGAAGACCCGTTTAATTCTGGTTTAGACAATTTCACATTAAATTTTGATTTAAAAAACATCTGTCTATATTTGCGACAGCTAATCCATAGTTTTACTATATAAAAATGAACGGCATCGCACTACATCATCTTCATCTGCATCACCACCATGTGGTGATCAGCTAATATGTATGTTTCTACGCGAAATAACAACCTCCGTTTATACTCTTTTTTATCATAGTTTCTTAAATTCAATCTTTTGAAAACACTTAAAATAGCGATCCAGAAATCTGGTCGTCTCAACGAAAAATCCGTTGAATTACTAAAAAATTGCGGCTTAAATTTCGAAAATTACAAAAGCTCGCTTATCTCCCCCGTTTCCAACTTCCCTTTAGAGATCCTTTTTCTGCGCGATGATGACATCCCCGAATACGTTCAGGATGGCATTGCCGATCTGGGTATTGTAGGTGAAAATGTGATACAGGAAACCGAAGTGGAGGTGAGCTACCTGCAACGCCTGGGTTTTGGCAAATGCTCGCTGAAAATAGCCGTGCCCAACAACAACGATATTCAAAACCTCAGCGACCTGAACGGTAAAGCCATCGCCACCACCTACCCGGTTATTTTAGGTAAATTCCTGAAACAGCAAGGTATCCAGTCAGATATCCGTACCATTTCAGGTTCGGTAGAAATTTCTCCGGGCCTGGGCCTGAGTGATGCGATCTGTGACCTGGTGTCTACAGGTGGTACCCTCAAAAGTAACGGGTTGAAGCCATTTGCCGATGTGATGTCGTCAGAAGCCGTGCTTATCGGCTGCAAAACTATCGAAGATAATCACCTTGTACAGGAGTTAATACAGCGTATCCAGTCTGTTTTACGTGCCAAAGAAACTAAGTACGTGGTATTGAACGTTCATGTAGGTAACCTTGAAGCAGTAACCGCTTTATTACCAGGCGTAAAAAGTCCATCGGTAGTACCATTGGCCGAACCTGAATGGGTTGCAGTACACACCGTGATCCCTGAGCGTGATTTCTGGGACAGGATAAGTCAGCTGAAACAAGCCGGCGCACAAGGCATTGTGGTAATGCCGATTGAGAAGATAATTTTATAGTTAGTGTGCAGTTGGCGGTTTGCAGTTAGCATTTTGAAACTGCAAATAAAGCAAACTGCTAACTGAAAACTGCAAACTGAAAAATGAAGACATACAATTATTCAGATTTAAGTAGCACCGATATCCAGAAACTGGTTCAGCGAAATGTTGATCCGGCCAATGAGATCCGTACCATTGTTGAAGAGGTTATTGATAACGTGCAGCAACATGGCGACAGCGCCCTGTATGAATATGCCCGCAAGTTTGACAAGGTTGAATTGAGCAACCTGTACCTGGACAAAACCGATCTGGAAGAACTGGCCGAATCGGTATCTGCCGAGCAAAAAGCCGCGCTGGAAACGGCCTATAATAATATCTATAAATTTCACCGGGCGCAGGTAAAACCAGAGGATAAAGTGGAAACCATGCCCGGCGTTACCTGCTGGCGCGAGTTAAGACCGATTGAAAAAGTTGGCCTGTATATCCCCGGTGGAACCGCCGTTTTGCCAAGTACATTTTTGATGCTGGGCATCCCCGCGCGTATAGCAGGATGTCATGAAATTGTGGTGTGTTCGCCGCCGCAAAAAAATGGCAAGGTGAATGCTTTTATAGCCTATGTTGCCTTGCTATTGGGTATCGATAAAATATACCTGGTTGGTGGTTCACAGGCTATTGCGGCCATGGCTTACGGCACCGAAAGTATCACTAAAGTTGACAAGATATTTGGACCTGGAAATCAGTTTGTTACCAAAGCAAAAACCATCATCCAATCGACTACCTCAACGGCTATTGATATGCCTGCGGGCCCGTCGGAGGTTTTGGTGATTGCCGATGAAACCGCTACCCCGGCTTACATCGCTGCCGACCTTTTGGCACAGGCCGAACATGGTATCGACAGTCAGTCGGTACTGGTATGTACCTCTGCTAAAATAGCTCAGGAGGCACTGGCCGAAGTGGAGAAACAATTACCAACCTTGCCCCGTGCCGAGATAGCTAAACTGGCTATTGATAACTCGTATATCGTGGTTACTTCCAATTTGGAACAGGCCATGGATTTCAGTAATCAGTACGCACCCGAGCACTTGATCCTGGCCACCGAAAGGTGGAAGGAGATCACTGGCTTCATCATCAACGCAGGCTCGGTATTCCTGGGTAATTTAACCCCTGAAAGCGCCGGTGACTACGCCTCAGGCACCAATCATACGTTGCCTACCAGCAGCTATGCCAGGGCTTATTCAGGTGTTTCGGTTGATTCTTTTGTAAAGAAGATCACCTTTCAGCATATCACCCGCGAAGGGATTAACAATATTGGCCCAACAGTACAAACGCTGGCCGAGTTGGAGGGTTTACATGCCCATGCTAATGCAGTATCAATAAGGAATAAAAATTAAAATATAATTAAAGAACAACGTTTCTCTATCAAATATGTCATTGCGAGGAGGAACGACGAAGCAATCTCATCATATACATAAACGCGAGGAGATTGCCACGCTACGCTCGCAATGACATGATTAATATTACAATGTATAATATCAACAATATACTCCGCGAAAACATCAAAAACCTGACCCCCTACTCTTCCGCACGTGATGAGTACCAGGGGGAGGCTAGTGTTTTTCTGGATGCTAATGAAAACGCGTTTGGGTCGCCTTTGAACCAGCAGTTTAACCGCTATCCTGATCCATTACAATATCAATTAAAAAAACGCATCACCGAAATTAAAGGCGTACCACCCCGCAACATTTTTATAGGCAACGGCAGCGACGAAGCTATCGACATCCTTTTCCGCAGTTTTTGCAACCCGGGTGTCGATAATGTGATCATCGTGCCCCCTACCTACGGTATGTACCAGGTATCGGCCAATATCAACGATGTAGAGGCCCGCAAGATTCTGCTCACTGAAGATTATCAACTTAACCTGGAAGGTATTGCCGAAGCTATCGACGAGCACACCAAACTCATCTTTATCTGTTCACCCAACAACCCTACCGGCAACTCCATTAACCGTGCTGATGTAGAAACCCTTTTGGCCAACTTTAACGGCCTGGTGATTGTGGATGAAGCTTATATCAACTTCAGTCGTCAAAAAACTTTCATACAGGAGTTGACTGAATATGCCAACCTGGTGGTTTTGCAAACCCTTTCCAAAGCCTGGGGATTGGCTGGTTTACGCGTAGGTATGGCCTTTGCCAGTGAAGAGATCATTGAGGTGATGAACAAAGTAAAACCACCTTATAATGTAAACGAGGCCTCACAGCAACTGGCATTGGAAGCACTGGCTAATATCGACCAGATCAATAGCTGGATCAAAGAAACATTGACACAGCGCGACAGATTGGTGCTTGAACTCAAAAACTTTGATTTTGTACTGGATATTTACCCATCGGATGCTAACTTTATCCTCGTGAAAACAACCGATGCCAACAAGATCTATGACTATCTGGTAAGCAAGGGCATCATTATCCGCAACCGCTCCAAAGTGGAGCTTTGCGAAGGCTGTCTCCGCATTACCGTTGGCACGCCCGATGAAAACACCACTTTACTCCAAACTCTACAAAACTTCAAATGAGTAATTTAAAAAAAATATTGTTTGTTGACCGAGACGGCACCCTGATCAAAGAACCTGCGGATGAGCAGATCGATTCTTTCGAAAAACTGGAATTTTATCCCGGTGCCTTAACTTATCTACCTAAAATAGCCAAAGAGCTTGATTTTGAACTGGTGATGATCACCAATCAGGATGGTTTGGGTACTGCATCATACCCGGAAGACACTTTTTGGCCTGTGCATAATTTTATTCTGAAAACATTTGAGGCCGAGGGAGTAAAGTTTGATAACATTGTGATCGACCGTACCTTCCCGGCCGAAAAAGCGCCAACACGTAAACCCGGTACCGCACTGCTTACTCCATATTTTGATACTGAAAAATATGATCTGCCAGGTTCATTTACCATCGGCGATCGTAAAAACGATGTGCTGCTGGCCCGTAATTTAGGCGCTAAAGCCATCTGGATCAACAATGAATCGGGATTGGGTGGCGCTGAGTTCACCGAGGCCGATCATATCAGCGATACCATTGCCCTGGAAACTACCGACTGGCAACAGATCTACGAGTTTCTGAAACTGGGTCAGCGTGTGGTTGAACATCGCCGTGCCACTAAAGAAACCGACATCTATATCAAAATCAACCTGGATGGTACCGGCGAAGCCAAAGTATCAACCGGTCTGCATTTTTTTGATCACATGTTGGATCAAATCGCCCGCCACGGCAGCATCGACCTGGAAGTAATTGCCAAAGGCGATCTGCATATCGACGAACATCACACCATTGAAGATACCGGCATAGCTTTAGGCGAGGTTTTTGTAGAAGCTTTAGGTAATAAAAAAGGTATAGAACGATACGGCTTTTGCCTGCCTATGGACGACTGTCTGGCACAAGCGGCCATTGATTTTGGCGGTCGTAACTGGATAGTTTGGGAAGCTGAATTTAACCGCGAAAAGGTGGGCGATGTGCCAACAGAAATGTTCTACCATTTCTTCAAATCATTCTCAGACGCGGCCAAATGCAACCTCAACATCAAAGCCGAAGGACAAAACGAGCATCACAAAATTGAGGCTATATTTAAAGTCTTTGCCAAGGCAATAAAAATGGCCGTAAAACGTGATGTAGATAAGATGGTTTTACCAAGTACTAAAGGGGTATTATAAGAGAGGCAAGAGATTAGAATCAAGAGGCAAGATTTTTTTCTGTCCTGATTCTTGACTCTTATATCTTGATTCTAAATAAAAACATGACAGGCATTATTCTATACGGCGCGGGTAATATATTTTCTTTAACGGCTGCTTTGGAGCGGCTGGGCATTCCGTATGGCTTTATCAATAGCCAGGAGGATTTTGAAAAGTTCGACCGTTATATTATTCCCGGGGTTGGGCATGCCGGTGCGGCTATGGATAAACTGGAGAAAACCGGCTTGGTTCCTGCTATTAAAGCGCTTAAAAAGCCAACACTGGGTATTTGCGTGGGGATGCAGTTGCTTACCTCCTACTCTGAAGAAGGTGATTCCGATCTGTTAAATATCTTCCCGATCAAAACTTTAAGGTTTCAGGATAGTTCTGAATATAAAGTACCACACACCGGCTGGAACCAGGTCTATCCAGAAAAAGACAACCCTTTATTTAAAAATATACCGTCAGGTTCACATTTTTACTTTGTACATTCATACTTTATTGAGTATGACAAAACATACACTTTACTATCAGCCAATTACAACACCGAATTTTCGGCATCAATTTGGCATGATAACTTTTACGGCGTACAATTTCACCCCGAAAAATCAGGGGTATACGGCGAAACTCTATTAACTAACTTTTCAAAATTATAAAAGACATGTACATTATCCCTGCTATTGACATATTGAACAAAAAGGTAGTGCGATTGCGTGAGGGCGATTATGGTCAGGTAACAGAATACGATGTTACATTGGAAGAAATGATTGAGCGCTACCAGAGTAATGGTACCAATTTCATCCATGTTATTGATCTTAACGGTGCCAAAAACGACTTCAGCAACCAGCAATACCTGTTTGATGTGATCCGTAAAACCGATATGAAGGTACAATACGGTGGCGGTATCCGCAGCATTGATAAAGTGAAAGAACTGATAGATGCCGGTGTTCACCGCGTTATTGTAGGCACGCAAGCCCTCACTAATCCCAGCTTTTTACCCGAACTGGGTTCTGAAATTTGTGGTAAAGATAAATGCTCAGACCAGGTAGTTATTGCCATCGATGTGCTTGACGAAGTGATCAAATATTCCGGATGGATGGAAAGTTCACCCATAAAACTGATGGATTACGTTGATAAATGCCTTTCCTTAGGCTTTTTCCGTTTCCTATGCACCGACATCAATAAAGACGGTAAATTGGGCGGTGCAGGTATCGAGCTGTATGAAAAACTGCTGGATCATTCGCCGTTTATTAAGCTGATCGCTTCGGGCGGTGTAAGTTCTATGAAAGATATTGAACAGTTGAGTCGCTTAAAGGTAGAATCATGTGTGGTAGGCAAAGCCATTTACGAAGGTCACATATCTATCGAAGACGTCAAAAACTGGAATTTGGAATCTTTGATCTCCATTTAAGACGCCTCAATCAATCTAATTCCCATGTCATTGCGAGGTACGAAGCAATCTCCTCATCATAGTTAGGAGATTGCCACGCTACGCTCGCAATGACATGTTAAAATAAAGCATGTTAAGTAAAAGAATCATCCCCTGTCTTGATGTTAAAGACGGTCGTACGGTAAAAGGCGTAAACTTTGTCGACCTGCGCGATGCCGGCGACCCGGTTGAACTGGCCTGGAACTACTCGCGCCAGGGTGCCGACGAACTGGTTTTCCTGGATATTACAGCAACAGTAGAGCGCCGTAAAACCATGGTTGAGCTGGTAAAGGCCGTAGCACGCCAGATCAATATACCCTTTACCATAGGTGGTGGTATAAACGAAATTGCCGATGCCGACGCATTGTTAAATGCCGGTGCCGATAAAATATCTATCAACTCCGCAGCAGTGCGTAACCCCGCCCTGATTGATGAACTGGCCAGAGCGTTCGGTGTTCAGTTTGTGGTAATTGCGGTTGATACCCGCCGCATTGATGCTAAAAATATAGTGCACCTGAATGGAGGTCGACTGCCAACGGAGCGACAAACGTTAGAATGGATAAAAGAAGCTGAAAGCCGTGGAGCAGGCGAAATACTGCTCACCTCCATGGATCATGACGGCACCAAGAACGGCTTCGACAACGGACTGCTAAAAACTGTTAACGATGCCGTGCATATACCAGTTATTGCCTCGGGAGGTGCAGGTGCGGTGCAGCACTTTGTGGATGTTTTTGAAAAAACTAATGTCGACGCGGCATTGGCAGCATCCGTATTTCATTATGGCGAGATACTAATACCCGATTTGAAAGCGGTGCTAAAAAGTAATAATATTGAGGTAAGGATATGATTAAGTGCGGGTTAAAACCCAGCAGCCATCCCGAATTCATTTCGGGATCCCACAGGCAAGGTCTACAACATACAAATGTAATACCCTGCTGATGAGGTGCTGAAACAAGTTCAGCATGACTTAAATTTTTAATAGACACACGAACCACAACCCTGGCAACAGGCAACAGATATGAATATAGATTTCAACAAAACCGACGGACTGGTTCCGGTGATCATACAGGATGAGCAAACGCTTGAAGTGCTGATGCTGGGTTATATGAACCAGGAAGCCTATGATAAAACCGTACAGGAAAACATAGTAACCTTTTTCTCCCGCTCCAAACAACGCTTGTGGACAAAAGGCGAAACCAGCAGCAACTTTTTGCATGTAAAAAACATCAGTATTGATTGCGATAGCGATACCCTCTTGATCAAAGTTAAAGCCGATGGCCCAACCTGCCACACCGGTTCACGCAGCTGCTTTAAAACCGAGTTTAATCAAAACTTTATCCTGGAACTGGAAAACATTATTGCCGATAGATACGAAAATCCGGTTGAGGGCTCATACGTCAATAAACTACGCAACAAGGGCCTCAACAAAATAGCCCAAAAAGTAGGCGAGGAAGGCGTAGAAACTGTTATAGCAGCCCTTGCCGAAACCGAAACAGACCTCATCAACGAATCGTCAGACCTGGTATTTCATTTATTGGTGCTGCTACGCGAAAAAGGCCTTGATCTGAAAACAATAGCTAAGAACTTAGAAGGAAGACATAAATAGTTGACGATTACCAGTTTGCAGTTGATAACTAAATTTATCTGCAAACTGATAGCTGCAAAGTGCAAACAGAGAACTGCAAACTAAAAAAATGACCGTAGAAAAAATAGCAGAGCTAACCGGACATGGCAATCCCATTTTTACGCTGGAGCTTTCGCAAAAGCCGGGTATACTATTTACCGGGGGCAACGATAAGGGACTGGTGGAATGGAGCTTGCTTGACCACACCTTTATAAAAGTGATGTTCCCGGTTAGGGCCTCTATTTATGCTATACATGGCCCGGCAGGCTATCCTTTGCTGTTCACCGGTTTACGCAGCGGCGAGGTTCTGGTATTTGATTTTATACAGCAAAAGGTCATTAAATCGCTACAGCACCACTTGAAACCAATTTTTGATATCAAGTCTGTACCTCATAAAAAAGAGCTGCTGGTGGCCTCTGAGGATGGTACAGTTTCGGTATGGAGCCTGGATACACTGGAGATGGTACACACTATCAAAGCATCGGCCGATACCATCAGGTGTATAGCTGTTACACCCGATGAAAAACAGGTAGCTTTTGCCTGCCGCGACAATACCATCAAAATTTACGATCTGCAAGATTATGCTCTGCTAAAATCATTACACGGCCATACCATGTCGGTTTTTGCACTGGCTTATAGTCAGGATGGTACGTACCTGGCATCAGGCGGACGTGATGCACAGATCAAGATCTGGGATAGTGTTACTTATCAGCCTATCAAAAATATCCCCGCACATTTATTTGCCATAAACCATATCCTGTTTCACCCCAGCAAGCCCTATTTTGCCACAGCCAGTATGGATAAGGGCATCAAGATCTGGGGAGCCGACGATTTTAAATTATACAAGATCATCAGCCGCGAAAAAGGGCACCCAGGCCACGTGTTATCAGTCAACAAACTGGCCTGGAATGATGATCAGCTCCTATCCGTAAGCGACGACAAGAAGGTAGTGGTGTGGGATATTAAATTTGATTGAAGTAGCAAACCTGATCGGTCAATAAGGCCTGTCAGTCTGAGCTTGTCGAAGACTCGCGCGTAAAGGCCTGCCCACCATGTTTCGACCGGCTCAACATGACATCCACCTTATCTTAATGAGTACTACATAAACCTCTTAATGCTATGCAATTTATGCGTATGGCGTTTCTGCTCCTGTGAATAGATGCCTTCTTTATCTATTGTATCAATTTTAACTTTTCCGGAGGCGTGGATAATGTATTCATTGTTCAGCATGATGCCTACATGGGTTACCTTACCGGCTTCGTTGTTAAAAAAGGCCAGATCACCTAAGCGGACCTGTTCAATACTTTCAACCAGGGTACCCTCCTGCGCCTGCTGACTGGCATCGCGCTTGATCTTAATATTATTAAGGCTAAATACCACCTGTGTAAAGCCGGAACAATCAATACCAAAATGAGTACGGCCTCCCCACAAGTAGGGTGAGTTTAAAAATGATTTGGCTGTGGTGGCTATGTCTTCCCGCTCACCTATTTCACCGATGATCTCGAAACGCTCGGTTCCTATGCGGCAGGTAGTTCCTTCCAGGAACGCTAAAGAGCTTCCCGCAGGCAGATAAACAACACTATTATCGGCAATTTTCCAGGCCTGGGTTACAGCACGGTAGGTTAATGGTGGTTTTATATGCTTGAAGCTTTTGTAAGCGATATGACCGAGCATAGCAAACTGCAGGCGGCCTATCCACCCTTCATAGCCATCGCTTTCGGTGATGATCCTTACCCAACGTTCGCTCCATTCTATGATCTCAAATGCTTCGCCAAACAATAACTGCGACACCTGTTCGCTGCGGTCATTAGCCTCGGCACGCAGCGGGATAACCGCCAGATTACAAATACCGTATTCCATTTATAATAGTGAAAAACAAATATAGAAATAAAAATAATTTATATATTTGTAAGTACTTACGTAACAACTATGAGTTTAATTGACGATTTAGAAGAACTGGCCGTTGGAGCAAGGCTCAAACGGCTATATGAATACTTTGCAAAGGATGTTGTTTTGATATATAAAGATGAGCAACTGAACTTTGAACCTAAATATTTTACCCTTTACTACCTGATCAGCAAACAAGGTGAAGCTGGCGTAACCGAAATTGCCGAAGAACTGGGCTGCACCCACCCGGGTGTCATCCACCTGGCGAAAGAGCTGGAAGAACTGGGCTTTATTGAATCGGTAAAATCCGCTTCAGATAGCCGTAGGCGTATACTGCGCCTATCAGAAAAGGGTAAAGCTTCCCTGCCAAAATTTGAACGGGTATGGGCCAAGATCCTGGCCCTTAATAAATCTTTATTTAATAGTCAACAAAATAATTTACTAAGCGCCATTATGGAAACAGAAGCACAACTCAACGAAAAGCCGTATTACCAGCGTTTTCAGGAAATGTTTAATCCACAGGGTAATAACCCGGTAACAGTTACTACCTATGATCCCCAATATGCCCGCCATTTTAAAAACCTCAACATAGAATGGATCAATACTTATTTCACGGTAGAGGAACACGATCTGGAGCAATTGAACCACCCCGAGGATCATATATTGGCCGATGGCGGCGAGATCCTTTTCGCGCATATTGATGACGATGTTGTGGGTACCTGTGCGGTCATCAAAACCGGCCCGGCAGAATACGAGCTGGCCAAAATGGCGGTAAGCCCCAAATACCAGGGACGTAAAATTGGCAATGCCCTGATGGATGCGGCTATAGCCAAAATCAAAGAATTGGGTGGTACCCGCATCTGGTTAGGCTCAAACACCAAACTTACGCCTGCCATTACCTTATATAAAAAATACGGCTTTAAGGAGTTCCAGGCGGCCGCATCACCCTATACCCGTGCCAATATCCACATGGAAATGGATCTTTGATAGATATGAGATATGAGATATGAGATATGAGATATGAGATATGAGATATGAGATATGAGATACAAAAAAAGGAACAGCAAGCTGTTCCTTTTTTTGTATCTGTGTTTTTTTCTCAAATCTCACATCTCATATCTCACATCTAAAAAATATTATTCATTAATGTGCAGCCAGTCTTTCTTGGCTAACAATTCTTCTTTGCTTTCGCGGATATCCTCATCATCCACACAACAATCTACAGGGCATACTGCAGCACACTGTGGTTCATCATGAAAACCAACACATTCGGTACATTTATCAGGTACAATGTAATATATATCATCAGACAGGGCAGCCTGTGATTCTTCAGCATTTAATGTGTTACCATCGCCAAAATCAATAACCCCTTTAAGCCCTGTACCGTCGCTAAAGCGCCATGCCGCGCCTGCATCATAAATGGCATTATTGGGGCACTCCGGTTCGCAGGCTCCGCAGTTTATGCATTCATCGGTGATTTTAATCGCCATATTTCTAAATATCTAATATTCTCAATTAACTTTGCCTGAAATTACCAAGCGCACAAATATAACAAAAAAAGGGTTTCGGGGTTTAAAACCTTACCATATATATGTCAAAAATTAATATAAAAAACGCAATAAATTCATTTTCAGCCTTAGGAAAACAGTTATCGGAACCCGATGAGCAGTTAATGGCCATTATCAACGACGAACAATACCACAACGCCTGGTTTACACCCCAAAGTGTTTTACGCGCCGTTACCGCCATTGGCAAAATGCTCAACGAGGCCGATTTAACTATCTGGCTCTCCAAATACGACCTTTCCGGCGAGGCCCAGCCCAAAAAAGTGGGACTCATACTGGCGGGCAACATCCCACTGGTGGGTTTTCATGATGTACTTTGCGTGCTGGTCACAGGCAATCACGCGCTCATCAAAACATCATCGCAGGATGCCTATCTGATCAAGCATGTACTGCACCGATTGGTTGATATCGATGGCAGTTTTGCCAATCAGTTCAGTTTTATAGAGCGCCTCACCGATTTTGATGCCATTATAGCCACCGGCAGCAATAACAGCTCGCGGTATTTTGATTATTATTTTGGCAAAGTACCCAACATCATCCGTAAAAACCGCAACAGCATAGCCCTGCTTACCGGCAATGAAACTGCTGAAGACCTGTTTGATCTGGGTCATGATATATTTGATTATTATGGGCTTGGCTGTCGTAATGTGTCAAAGTTACTGGTACCGGAAGGTTATGTTTTCAATTTCTTTTTTGAATCGATAGAGGAATTTAAAACTATCATCCATCACCACAAATACAGCAATAATTACGATTACAACAAATCCATTTACCTGGTAAACAGCGACAAGCATTTTGATAATGGCTTTTTGATGGCTAAGGAAGATGAGCGGATAGCATCGCCCCTGGCCGTGGTATATTATAGCCATTACACCAATCTGCAGGCAGCGCAACAATTGCTGACAGATCAAAGCGAAAACCTGCAATGTATCGTCACCAAAGCGCCCATTGATGTACAAAGCCAGGTGGTAGGCTTTGGCCAGAGCCAGCAACCCGCTTTATGGGATTATGCTGATGGGATTGATACGATGGAATTCTTGGCAAATCTTTAAAATAACAATACCTTTGGGGGGAAGCTAAAAGCTTAAGGCTAAAAGCCGAAAGCACAGATTTTTTTAATAAAATGATTGCTTTAGGCTTTGTGCTTTTAGCCTTAAGCCCAAAAAGTTGCTTTTAGCTTTACGCTTTAAGCCTTAAGCTTAAAAAATGTATATTATAAAAGTAAAAGGCGTTGCCAAGATACCCGATTATGTACAGCTGCGTGATGATAAATTTACGCTGCTGGCTTATTTCAGGGTCGACAGGCCTGATAAATCGCTGGATAAGGTTGGACTGGCCGATAAGGCCGAATATATTATGAATATAATCAAGGACCTGCCTTTTGGACAGATCTTAAAATTAGAGCTATAAAAAAAGATGATCGGAAATTCTATTATTAAGCTAAACAATGTTGATATTTTTCAGCAGTCGCACCTGGTACTGTCAAACGTTAACCTGCATATTGATAAAGGCGATTTTGTATGGCTCATAGGCCAAACCGGATCGGGCAAGAGCAGTTTGCTTAAAATAATTTACGGCGATCTGATCCCAAAGGCCGGCACCGGTCATGCCTGCGGCTACGAACTGAGCAAATTGCCAAGTCGCGAAGTACCTTACCTGCGCCGCAAACTGGGTATTGTTTTCCAGGATTTCCAATTGCTTACCGATCGCTCCATCGAACAAAACCTGCTGTTTGTCATGCGCGCTACCGGCTGGACAGATAAAAAACTCATCGCCGACCGTACCCTGGATGTGTTGGAAAAAGTAGGCTTGCGTTCTAAATTAAAGAAAATGCCGCATGAGCTATCAGGCGGCGAGCAGCAACGCGTGGTAATTGCCCGCGCCCTGTTGAATGATCCCGAAATTATACTGGCCGATGAGCCAACCGGTAACCTTGACCCCGAAACATCCGAAGAAATCGTGCTGCTATTAAAACAGATTAGTCAATCGGGCACGGCTGTATTGGTAGCTACACATGATTATCACATCATTCGCGCTTTCCCATCACGCATTATCAAATGCGAGAATGGTAAAGTTCTGGAAGACGCGGAAATATAACCGCTGAATATTGTCTGAATCAGAATTTACAGAATTAAAGGATTTTCAGAATAATGAAATAGCATCCTGTTAATTTTCTAATTCTGTAAATTCTGATTCAGACAAAATCAACGGTCAACCTGTCACCCCTGCGTAAAACGTGTCACTCCTTCCTGATATTAAAACATACCACTGACAGCTTGTCGGCTTTATGCTAATGGCAGGATACTTGATTGGCACTATCAGCTATGAAATTTAACGATATGTTGAAGAAAAAGAAGAAAGAAAATACGGACACCCCAGATATGAATACGGCAGACCAGGAAAACTTACAAGAGAACGGGCAGGAACAAGCCCAGACCGAAACTACTGAAGCAACAGCAGAAGTTGTATCTGCCGAAGACAAATTGAAAGAAGAATTGGCACAGGCAAACGACAAATACCTGCGCTTATATGCCGAATTTGATAACTTCAGAAGACGTACCATCAAAGAGCGCGCGGAAGCCCGTGAAACAGAAGGTAAAGAGCTGTTAGTGGCTTTACTGCCTGTTCTTGACGATTTTGAACGCGCACAACGTTCTATGGAAAACGCTGTTGATGTTGCCCCTGTTAAAGAAGGCGTTACGCTGATACAGAACAAATTAAAAAACATATTGGCTCAAAAAGGCCTGAAGGAAATGACAGCAATTGGCGAGCCTTTTGATGCCGACCTGCATGAGGCCATTACCAATATACCCGCCCCTACCGATGATTTGAAAGGTAAAGTGATGGATGAAATGGAAAAAGGTTATTACCTGAAAGACAGGGTAATACGTTTTGCCAAAGTAATTGTAGGAGCGTAAATTGATTTCGGATTTGGGATGTTCGATTTGGGATTTAAATATTCAATTGATCATCCATCCTAACATCAAAACTAGAAATTAACAATACAGTAAATCCGAAATCGAAACTTCGAAATCCGAAATAAAGAATTATGGCTAAGAGAGATTATTACGATATCCTGGGAGTCGCCAAAGGTGCCGATGCCGACGAAATAAAAAAGGCATATCGTAAAATGGCTATTAAATATCACCCTGATAAAAACCAGGGTGATAAAGAGGCGGAAGAAAAATTCAAGGAAGCTGCTGAAGCCTACGAAGTACTGAGCAGTCCTGAAAAGCGCCAGCGTTATGATCAGTTTGGTCATGCGGCCAATGCCTCATCGCCAAATGGCGGTGGTTATGGCGGTCAGGGTATGAATATGGACGACATATTTAGCCAGTTTGGTGATATTTTTGGCGGTGGCAGTCCGTTTGAAGGATTTTTTGGCGGCGGCCGTCAAGGTGGCGGTGCTGGCAGACGTGTGGCACGCGGCAGCAACCTGCGCATCAAAGTACGTTTAACTCTTGAAGAAATAGCTAACGGCGCCGAAAAGAAGATCAAAGTTAACAAACAGATAGTTTGTAAAACCTGTGATGGTTCTGGCGCTAAGGATAAATCATCATTTCAAACCTGTAAAACATGTGGTGGCTCGGGCGCGGTGCGCAGGGTAACCAATACCATATTGGGCCAGATGCAAACTACCAGCACCTGCCCTACCTGTAACGGCGAAGGCTCAACCATACTGTCAAAATGTACTGTTTGTCATGGTGATGGCGTAGTTCGCGGCGAAGAACTGATCACCATTAACGTTCCTGCCGGTGTAAGTGAAGGCATGCAGCTGAGCATGAGCGGCAAGGGTAACGCTGCCCCACGTGGCGGTGTACCGGGCGATCTGATCATCCTGATCGAGGAGGTTCCGCATGAAACATTAAAACGCGATGGCAACAATGTAATATATGACCTGCACGTAAACTTTGTTGATGCCACCTTAGGTACCACTGTTGAAGTGCCTACCATTGACGGCAAAGCCAAGATTAAAATTGATCCGGGAACCCAGGGTGGTAAAATCCTGCGCTTAAAAGGCAAAGGTGTGCCTGAGGTGAACTCTTATCACCGTGGCGACCAACTGGTACATATCAACATCTGGACACCAAAAGCACTAAGCCGCGAGGAGCGCGAACTATTGGAGAAATTACAATCGTCACCAAACTTTAAACCCAATCCCGGCAAAAACGAAAAAAGCTTTTTCGACCGGATGAAGGAATATTTTGAATAAAAGCTAAAAGCAGAAGGCTTAAAGCCGAAAGCGTATATTTAAAAGCCTGGAGTTTATACTTCGGGCTTTTTTGATTTTGATAGTTCAAGCGAGGGATACTTAACCTTGCAAGGTTAAAAGCCTAAGCCTTTTTGTTTTTCTTTAAACGAAGACATGAAATCATTTACAAAAGCACCTAATAGATCTGTAATGTCTTTTTTTGATAAATCTTCCTTGTAAAGTTTTGTTTTCTTTTTATCTCCATTAACAAAAATCAAATAGTTATATCGCCAAAATTCAATTTTTATTTCGTTTCTAATAGAGAACATGTTTGTTGAGTTTTTGAAATCATTATGAACTACCACAAACACAATCTGAGAAAACTCTTTTTCATCATCATTTATGTTCTTTATGATGTGAGGTATATTTTCTTCGGAAAAAGATTCTCTCGTATCGCTAAAAGTGTGGTCAATTACATTTTCCCTTCGGCCTGAATATGAAAAAACAATACTATTTGCCCTTTTTAAAAATAGATCATCAAAAGGCCGGATTTTATTCAACAATTTCCTGAACACGATTAATAAATTATCAATAATTACTTCCTTTACGCGTTGATTCGATTTCTCCTGGTCTAAATGAACTTTGCTTTCGGCCTCTATTTTAAAAAGTGCAATTTTTTTATCGATATCGTCATCTTCATCAATTTCCTCACCATTTGCAGCTTTCAAGTATAACTGTAACGACCATCTCAGAAGCTCAACTACATACTCCACAAACGGCCAACTCTCTCCTACATCAGCCCTGCTCAATAATGAATAATAATTTCCTTTATCATCCATTTTCACAACAACTGGAGGATATCGTTTTTTGAGCAATGCCAAGTTCATCAAAATCCTTGAGAGCCTGCCATTACCATCGTCAAAAGGGTGTATTTCCACAAACTTGTGATGAAACAGTGCAGCCACTACTACCGGGTGTATTTCTGTGTTATTATCAGCTTCGTAGTACCACTCCATCAGTTCGCGCATTTTGGCAGGCGTTTCTTCAGGTGTGGCATAGTAGTGCATCTCGCCGGTAGCGGTTTGCACATGGTTAGCTGTTGTTTTGTATACACCAGGAATAATACGTTTGGTGGTTGGCATTCCCTCGCCAGTTTGAGCTTTCACATCATATGGCTCAACCAATATCATTTCATGTAAAGCCCTTATGTCAGCCTCAGATAGTAGTCGTTCATCTTTAACCAGATCAAGTAAAAAGTTTATGGCTTCGTTATGGCCTCGAATATCCAGATGATCTTTTAGCGGTTTACCTTTGGCAGTTATACCCTCCATTAAAAAAGCTACTGTTTCACCATAGCTCAATTTATTACCTTCAATAGCATTAGAGTTATAGTTCCAATCCAGTCGTAGTTTTTGCATCACTCGCCCCTCTACATCAGGTGGCAAAGTGCCCAAATCATCAATCTGCTGTTTTAAAGCATCAATTTCTTCAAGTATGGAATCTTTGCTAAATTCCTCTTCGAGCTTCAGGTTCATTTTTTAAAGATATAAATTACAATTTACACAAATTGTAACGATGGCGAAAATCGCAGGGAAAGGCATTTGAACTTTGCGCCTCATTAGGCTGAAGCCAATTCCTATTTTATCTTTTCCGCCCCATAAATGGGACGGCAATGAATTTTGCTTCTATTTCCGAATATTTTTTATTCATTGCCATTTGGCTTTAGCCAACGGATTAAATTCATCTACTTAGCTGGCTTCAGCCCAAAATTTCTCACAGGGTATTTTCAAAGCAATTTCCTGATAAAAATCGGCTTTAATTATTTGAATATTTTATGTTAATTGGCGATATGCCATTCAAGATCAAAGCCATTCTGAACACGGTGGTGCTATTGCTTGCCTATAGCTACCTGTCCGCCCAAACCCCATCCATCCGCAACAACTACCAAACCGAAGCTGGCGTACCCCGTTTAAAAATTGAGCGGAGCATGATCTACTCGCCGGATAAGGAATGGCTGTATAACCACCACCCTTCTATTATTCATTTTAAGGATCAGTTTATAGCGATCTGGAGCAATGGGCTGATCGATGAGGATTCACCGGGCCAACGGGTGGTTTACGCTACTTCTGCCGATTTTGTACACTGGTCGAAACCCGAAGTACTAGCCTCCCCGGTAAAAGTAAATGATACTTTAACCGTGCTTACAGCTGCCGGTTTATATCAATACAAAGGCACCCTGGTGGCCTACTATGGCGAATACACCAAACATCGCCAAAACACGCACCTGTGGGCCAAAACCAGTACCGACGGCATCCATTGGAGCAATGCCATAGATATGCATGTACCGCTGATCCCCAATCATGGCCCCGAGGCTACCAAAAGCGGGCGGCTCATCATCAGTGGTAATTTCATGTTTCCGTATACCGATGACCCTAAAGGTATTTCGGGTTGGAAAATCAGCAGTTTTTACCCCGATTCCTTATACACCCAGGATAACTCCGCTGCCTTTTATGCCCCGGCTGCCAAGCTGGGCCTGCCACCGCTGTGTGAGGGCTCATTTTTTGAAACTGACGACCATGTATTGCACATGCTACTGCGGGTTACCGGCAAGGGTTGGAAAGGCCGCTTATGGCTTACCGAAAGCAGAGATAATGGCCAAAGCTGGTCGCGCCCGGTGGAAACTGCCTTTTCTGATAACGACAGCAAATTTCATTTCGGTCGCCTGCCCGATAAACGTTTTTACTATGTGGGCATCCCGGATACGCTGCATCATTACGACCGTAACCCGCTGGTACTGTCACTCTCCAAAAACGGCGAAGCATTTGACAAAAATTACATCATAGCCGATGAGCTATACCTCCTGAAAAAGGAAGGTTTGTGGAAAGGCGGTCAGTATGGTTACCCGCACACCATCATTTATAAGGGCTATATGTATGTGATCATCTCCCGGCAAAAAGAAGCCATTGAAACATTAAGGTTTAGTTTAGATCGGCTTCGTTAATAACCTTTGCACAAAAGGTCGGGACTTTAACAATCCCGGCTTTTTCGTTTTTAAACTATTAGTTTATAAATTACAGATCTAAACCACTACCAATGAACAATCCTCCTGCCGTAAAAATTGGTATCATCATCGCGTTCATACAAATTGCCGTTCAAATTTCATTTCTGTATATCATCATGAACTTTGGCTTGCCGAACACCTATTTGAACGTTCTTCTATCTGTATTCACCGTTGCGGCTTATTCAATAGTGATATATTTTTTGAGGGCCACATTGGTTTACTTTGATGAAAAACGAAGTATAGTTAACGCCTTTAGTATTTATCTTGGGCTTAATATTGCGCTTTTTCTTGCCGGTACAGCCATTAGTTACCTGGTAAAGGATTATCATTTATTTTCCTATGCCGTCAAGCTATATTATGTAATTCTACTTTATATAATTGTACAATCATTTAGAGTGAGCCAACCCGTTATTAAAAGCGGTTTCGCACTGTTTGCTGTAATTTTATTGATCGTTACTTTAAGTAATCTGGCCTTGCCTGCTGCTTTTAATTTCTTTAACGTTGATCATCATTTATACGCTTATATCCACCTCTTGAGCATACTGCCCCCTATTGGCGCCATCATTATATTTAGTAGTGTAGGTAATGGCGCTAAAACTCCTGCTGATTTTAGCGAAAAGCCACTGTTTAAGAACGATCCATTTTGATGGCACATCAATGCTGATGTAACATTTTGAAATAGCCCGTATCTAAAGCGTACTATTAACATCATAAACCAATTAAATGTTAAGCATACGCCATATTGTTAAACAGTACGCCGGTCACCGGGCTCTGGACGATGTAAGTCTGGAAGTGGAAAGCGGACAAATATTCGGGCTTTTAGGCCCGAATGGTGCGGGTAAAACTTCCCTTATCCGCATTGTGAACCAGATCACGGCACCCGATTCGGGCGAGATCTATTTCGACGGTCAAAAGCTCAATCAATCGCATATCGAACGCATCGGTTACCTGCCCGAAGAACGCGGTCTCTACAAAAAAATGGAGATCGGTGAGCAGATGATCTACCTGGCCCGATTGAAAGGCCTGAGCCGCGATGAAGCCAATAAACGCCTCAAATTCTGGTTCAAAAAGCTGGATATGGAGAGCTGGTGGAAAAAGAAAATAGAAGAACTATCCAAAGGGATGCAGCAAAAAGCCCAGTTTGTGGCTACCGTACTGCATGAGCCCGACCTGATCATCCTGGATGAGCCATTCAGCGGGTTCGACCCCGTAAATGCCGAAGTGATCAAGGATGAGATCCTGGAGCTTAACCGCAAAGGAGCCACTATCCTGTTCTCTACCCACCGTATGGAATCGGTCGAGGAACTTTGCGATTCGATAGCGCTTATCCATAAATCGCATAAAATACTGGATGGCAAGGTTAAACACATCCGCAACTCCTATCGCAATGATGTTTACCTGGTTGAATATTCGGGCGATCCGTTAAACTTTAACGGTGTACAACCTTTTGACCAGATCGGCGAAACCATCAGTGATGACGACAGACATACCATCAGGATTAGACTCCATGATGGCCGCAGCTCCAATGATGTGCTGCAATACCTCATCCCCCAAACCCGCATCAATATGCTGCAAGAAGTGATACCCAGCATGAACGAGATATTTATTGAAAAAGTAAACTTAATACCTTAACCATGAATAAAGTTTTGCTCATTATACAAAGAGAATACCTGACCAGGGTAAGGAAAAAGTCTTTTATCATCATGATATTCGTGGTGCCTCTGCTCATCCTGGTAATGGGTGCCGTTATTGCCATGATAGCCAAAAGCAGCGACCAGTTAACCAACCTGCAAGTGGTTAACGTGGTTGACAATACAGGCATTTTCGCAAAAAAATTGCACGATGTTCCCAATATAAAATTCACCATTACCAATCAGGATATTAATACAGCCAAGGCCCTGTCAAAGAAAGATGAGACTATCTCTACTTTATACATCCCTACAGATTATAACAAGCAAGGGGCTATTCAAATATTTGCCAAAAAGAAATCGCCGCTTCAGCTTACGGATGAGATCCAGAAGCAGATGAACGATATCGATTTCAACAACAAGATGATCCAGCATCATATTGATACCGCGGCTATCCATTCCATCAAGAAAACGGACGTTTCTGTTAATGCTGTGGAAATTACCGACAAAGGCGATAAGGATGCCAATATAGGCCCCAACATAGCCGTTAGTATTGCCTGCGCTATATTTATTTACCTGGCGCTTTTCATTTATGGCGGACAAGTAATGCGTGGTGTTATTGAAGAAAAAACCAGTCGTATCATTGAAGTGATAATATCCTCGGTAAAACCTTTCCAACTGATGCTGGGTAAAATTATTGGTGTGGGCCTGGTGGGTTTAACCCAATTTAGCGCCTGGATCATTTTATCTATTATATCATCAAAAATAGCCGGGCATGTTTTTAATACGCCGCAAAGCCCTATGGTGAGTGCCATGGCCGTAATTCAAACCATTCCTTTTGGGTATATACTGGGTTGCTTCCTGTTTTACTTTTTAACCGGATATTTGCTGTACAGCGCCTTATTCGCGGCAGTAGGTTCGGCGGTGGATAGCGAGACAGAAACACAGCAGTTCATGTTCCCGATCACTATGCCGCTATTATTCACTTATATTTTATCAGTATCTGTTTTGTTCAGGGCTCCTGATAGCGCGCTGGCAGTTTGGCTCTCCATTATACCATTCACCGCCCCGGTGGCCATGATGGTACGGCTACCTTTTGATCCACCGGTATGGCAATTAGCCTTATCTATGTGTTTAATGGTGGTTGGTTTCATGTTTACCACTTACGTAGCTGCCCGCATATACCGCGTTGGTATTTTGATGTATGGCAAAAAAGTAAGCTTTAAAGAACTGGGCAAATGGTTTTTTTATAAAGAGTAAGGAAGCAGAAACCTAAAAGCCGAAGGCTGAAAGCTTTTTTAAGCTCAAAGCAGAAAGCTTAAGGCAGAAAGCTTTTTTTGAAATGCTTTTTGCTTTGAGCTTTTTGCTTTCGGCTTTTAGCCTTATTTTAGTCCCATGAGTAAACGCGTTGCCGTAATGGATTTGGGTACCAATACTTTTCATTTGTTGATTGCCGAGGGTACGGTAAACAACTATCACGAAATTGCACATGACCAGGAGCCTGTAAAACTGGGCGAAGGTGGTATTAACAAAGGTTATATTTTACCCGAGGCATTTGCACGCGGCATAAAAACTATGCAGCAATTTCAGCAGCAGATCAGTGCCAACCAGGTACAGCAGGTACGGGCTCTGGCTACATCGGCACTGCGCAGCGCATCAAACGGTAAGGATTTTATTGACGAAGTAAAAGCAAAAACAGGCATCAGCATCGAGATCATCAACGGCGAACAGGAAGCCTGCTTTATTTATGATGGCGTAAAGATCAGCGGTTGCTTATCAGCCCAAAACTCCCTCATTATGGATATTGGTGGTGGCAGCGTGGAATTTATCCTGGGCAATGCCGATCATATTATCTGGAAACAAAGTTTTGAAATTGGCGCGGCGCGATTGATGGATCTTTTTCATCGGACCGACCCTATCCCGCCAGCCTCCATCGAGGCATTGGATGTTTACCTACAGGATAACCTCACCGATCTGTTTGCCGCCCTTGAAGGTCATGAAGTGGATACCTTAATCGGTTCATCGGGTGTGTTTGAAAGTTTTGCAGCAATCATCGAAACAGAAAAAGGCCATTCCTTTGATCTCAAAACTACCCCAACCTACAGCTTTGACCATGAAGAACTCCTGATCGAAACCAATAAAATTGTGCAATCAACCCACCTGCAAAGGGCAGCTAATGAGAATATTATTCCAGTACGGGTAGATATGATCGTGGTGGCATCGCTTATTACCCGGTTCATTATACACAAACTGGCTATTCAAAAAGTATCGATGTGCACCAACTCCCTGAAAGAGGGCGTTTTGGCCGGGATGCTGGATTAATGAGTATTAGCAAAAACAACCCAGCAAGATGAAAAGCCAATAAGCAGCACCAGTCCGGCGCTTAATAAAAACTCTTTGCGGTAAACAAAAATGGCCAGTATAAGACATAGCATTACCTGCAACCCTATAAAAACAGCCTCGCCCAATATGATCAGTTCTTGATAAGCGGCAGTTCTGAAATAGATAGTATATGCCACAAGCACCAACAGGTTAATACCGACGATGATCATTTTACGATTGGGAACGGGGGCTTGTTTCTGTAACTCTTCCATATTGTTAATGCATATTGCCCAAACTCAACAATGATACACAAGTTGAAAAACCGATTACCAGTACCAATATACCTGACAATAACCATACCCAGCTCCTGGCGACAATAGCCATAATGATACAAACAAACACGTGTATGGCTACAAAAAACATGTCGAAAATGGCACCACCGTCAGTAGCTGCAAACCTGCTTAATAGCGTATATACAATTAAAGCCAGTAAATTGTAGCCAACTATTTTCATACTGGTATTCTGGCGTTTAGGTTGCTCTGGTGGTGGATTGCTTCCTCCTGAAGCAGAGGGTTCTTTATCCATATTCTCGTCTTCTGTCATACTACTATTTCGTTTCTTAGCTGTTCCAGGTATTCCCGTTTATCATCGCGGTAAAAGATGTTCATGGTTTCAAAGGGGATGATCTGCATATCCTTGTTCACGATGTGTACACATGATTTTTTGATGGCGCGCACATCAAAGTTCTGCGCGTCGATAAACTGCATAATGATCACCCTGAACAAATTATCATAGCTCAAACTTGGCGCGTCAATCTCCGGCAGGCAGCACAACAGCGAATGTAAATGCTCCTTAGCCTTATCTACCGAGTTACCGGTACTGAACATATTAAGCAAATGCCCTTTCAGGCGTTCGTCCTGCTCGTATACAATGGTATTTTTGGAGTTATCCAACAGATCGTCGGGGTTGATCATCCGGGTGAGCGGTATCACCTCGCCGCCCAGTTTCAGCGCGTAGCCCATCACCAGCGCGTCGGGATTGCAGGGTACCGGGATCAGGTCGTTATGGTTAAATACCTTAGTTTGCTCCAATATGGCGCTACGTACTTCGGTTAGGGTATAGCGGTCGGTTTTTTCATTAAAGTTCTCCAGGCGGCCTGCCTGTTGCGTTGGCTGAAAGGTTACACCCCGTACACAAGGCTGCTGTAAGGCATATTCAATGATCTTACCTATCTCATCGGTATTCAACCCTTTTTGCAGGGTTACTACCAGGGTGGTCGACAGGTTATATTTATTCAGATGCCCCAGCGCTTTAAGCCTCACTTCGCGCAGGTCTTCGCCACGCAATTGCTCCAATGCCTCTTTTTTGAACGAATCAAATTGCAGGTAAATTTCAAAATCGGGCATATAGGTAGCCAGGCGTTTTACAAATTGTTCGTCTTTAGCTATGCGGATGCCATTGGTATTCACCATCAGGTGTTTGATGGGTTTTGTTTTGGCAATATCCAGGATCTCGAAAAACTGCGGGTGCACGGTGGGCTCGCCCCCGCTTATCTGTATCACGTCGGGGTTACCTTCATTGGCCACCACCACATCCAGCATTTGCTCAATTTCTTGCAGCGTGCGGTGCCGGCCATAACTTGGCGACGACATGGCATAGCAAGTCGGGCAGCTTAAATTACAGCGGTCGGTAACCTCCACCACGGTTAAGCAGGAATGCTGTTCATGATCCTGACAAAGACCACAATCGTACGGACAGCCATAATGAGTTTTGGTATTAAATTTCAGCGGCATTTCGCTGCGCTTGGCATAATTGCGGCAGTTTTTATAATAGGCTATATCGGTGGATATCAATACCTTTTCAAAACCATGCTGACGGCAGTTTTTAAGCATGTACACTTTGTCGTCCTCAAAAACTATCTTGGCATCAACCCTGCGCAAACAGGTGGAGCAAATGCTCAGCGTAAAATCATAATAAATATACGGGCGTTCAGGCATGGTTTCTCAGAAGTTTGGTTGGATACAGAAATACTTTATAATAATACAAAATCCCCCCGATACAAACCAATTGAATTACCGATAAACCAAAGCTAAAGAAGTAGTCGGGCTTAATAAATTCAACCAGCAGCCTGAATAGCAGGTAGCTCACCATAAATAATTTAAAACGGGCGCCATCGGCAAAGGAGTGTTTTTGTTCAATCATCCGCAGTACTATCCAAAGCAGCAACCAAAAAATGATCTCGTATAAATTAGTCGGATGCCTGCGGATGCCGTCACCAAAGTTAATAGCCCAGGGCAGATTGGAAGCGATGCCATAGGTGCCATCTTCCAGTCCGGCCAGGAAACAGCCGATACGCCCGATGATCATGGCCAATATAAGCGGATACACCATCATATCGCCGGAGGATACGCTTACACCTATCTGTTTTTTGGTCAACTCTACCCCTATCAATCCGCCCAGCATACCGCCAACAATGGTTTTGTTGCCCATAAAATAGATCAATCCAAAGTGCGACAATAACGTGGGGTTCTCCAATACACCCACCACATGCGAGCCGATAAAAGCCCCGAAAGCCGCGCCTATAAATATCAGCAGCCGGTTATGATCGCTGATCTGATCGACCGTGTGGCGGCGCAGATAAACATAATACCGGTAACCCAGAAAATAGCTCAGGGTTTCGCACACAAAATGTACGGGGATGGACGACGAATGACCTATGGGAATGTTTACAGGGAAGTGCAAGATGTGTAAATGTTATAGCAAGAGCAATGTACCAATTCATGGTATCATTTTAAAGCGCTCACGGATTTTATTGTCCTGAAACGATTCACCCCGGCAAGCGCGCTTAAACTTATCACTTCATGTCATTGCGAGCGCAGCGTGGCAATCTCATCACAAGTAGAGGTCCACGAAGAGATTGCTTCGTCGTTCCTCCTCGCAATGACATGGAGAGGAAACATGCAGATCGGGTGAGTCTTCTGCACCATTTTAAAACTCCCTCAAAAAATACCCCCATCCTTTGTATATTGTGGCCTTAAAATCCCTACATGAAATTAAAATTTACCGGCTTTGCCTTATTGGCCCTGTTTGCTGTTTCGGCACAGGCCCAGCAAAGAAAGATCAACCCTAACGATACCACTTCCAACTATAACCCTGCCGACGCATTTTCGCCGCAGTTTTATACCGATAAGGGTAATGATTTTCATTCGGCCAATGGCAATCCAGGTCCACGGTACTGGCAAAACCGGGCTAACTATACCCTGAACGTTAAATTGGATACCGTGGCCAAAACTATCGGCGGTACCGAAACTATCGATTATATCAATAACAGTCCGGATGCTTTACCATTCCTGTGGTTGCAGCTGGATCAGAACACCTATAAAAAAGATGCGCGCTCCAACTTTGTAACCGGCTTTGCACCCAAACCGGCCGACCATACCGATGGCTACCAGATTGAATCGGTTACCATAGAAGAAGCCGGTGTAAGCAAAGAAGTAAAATACGTGATCACCGATACGCGCATGCAAATCCGCCTGCCAAAAGCCGTACTACCTAACAAGGGTAGTATCCGCATCAAGATCAAATACCATTATACCATACCCGGCGCTTTTGGCGGTCGTACCGATTATACCGATACCAAAAACGGTAAGATCTTTGAAATTGCCCAGTGGTTCCCGCGCATGTGTGTTTATGACGACAGCCGCGGCTGGGATACCCTGCCATTTTTGGGCAGCGGCGAATTTTACCTGGATTATGGAGATATCGACTACAGCGTAAACGTTCCCTGGGATATGATCGTAGCCGGTTCCGGCGAGTTACAGAACCCTAAAGAAGTATTGACCGCCAAACAAACAGCGCGACTGGAAGCCGCCCGCAACAGCGACAAAACCATCATGATCCGCGACCTGGCCGAGGTGAACGATCCGGCAAGTCGACCGGTGCAAAAGGGTACGCTTACCTGGCATTTTAAAATGCTCAACACCCGCGATGTGGCCTTTGGCGCATCCAAAGCTTTTATTTGGGATGCCGCAAGGGTGAACCTGCCCGAGGGTAAAAAATCGCTGGCAATGTCTGTTTACCCTGCCGAAAGCTATGGTAACGATGCCTGGGGTCGCGCAACCGAATATCTTAAAAAATCGATCGAATATTTTTCAGAGAAATGGTTTGTGTACCCTTACCCTGTAGCTGTTAACGAAGCCGGTATTGCCGGTGGTATGGAATACCCGGGTATTGTGTTTGATGGTATTACCGACAAAGGCGCCGTACTGTACTGGGTAACCGCGCACGAGATAGGTCATAACTGGTTCCCGATGATCGTAGGATCTGACGAGCGCCGTTTTGGTTGGATGGACGAAGGCCTGAACACCTTTATTGATATCTACGCATCTGACGCCTTTAACAAAGGTGAATTTGCACCAAAACGTGACAGTGAATATGCCGAAAAAGGCGGTAACCCGGCCGATGAGATCATCCCGTTTATCACCGCTCCTGGCTCGCCCAGCATCATGACCGCGGCTGATGGCCTTGCCGAAAAGTACCGTCACCCCCTCACCTATTTTAAACCGGCTTTCGGACTGGTGTTGCTGCGCGAGCAGATCCTGGGGAAAGATAAGTTTGATTACGCTTTCCGCAATTACATCCACCAATGGGCCTACAAACATCCGCAGCCTGATGATTTTTTCCGTTCTATAGAAAACGGTGCGGGCGAAGACCTGAGCTGGTTTTGGAAAGGCTGGTTCTACAACAACTGGACACTCGACCTGGCCTTGATTGATGCCAAACAAGTAAATAACAAGAACGACAAAGGTGTGAGCATCACCCTAGTGAACAAAGAAAAACTGCCGATGCCATTCACCATCGAAGTAAAATATAAAGACGGCAGCAAAAAACGCACTTACTTACCGGTTGAAACATGGCTGCAAAACAAACAGATCACCCTTACCCTACCCGGCACCCAGGATGCCGAAAGCGTAACCGTCGATCCGGATAACGCGCTGCCCGATTTGAATAGAAGTAACAATACGTTGAAGGTGAAGTAGTGAGTAGTCAGTTTGGAGTGGTAAGTGATAAGTTTTAAATATTAAACTCGTTGTCATCTCGAACGAGGCACGAGGAGAGATCTTTTATGTGGGATAAGCACATAAGCCAGATATCATAGCAATACCAATCATGATTACAGAGATAGAACAAGAAACATCTGACATAACCTGGTTCTTCACCAACGGGAATGAAATTGGCTTTGTAGCATCAGGGGGTGGTAAATTACCCAATTCTATTTCCATTAAATCAATTGATGAAATAGAGTTATTAGCTCATTATTTTGAGGCTTTACCACCAATAACTAATGTTATAGTAAGTCCGGAAGTCAAAAATTTCATTACACCCGGCACAAACAGGAATGAATATATCTCCTACTTTTCTGAAATGTCAAAGAAGGGACTTTTCACTTTCGATAAAGCAGTTATGAATAGATTTTCAGACACCAATTATCATTTAGTTACCCAACCAACAGCTCCTTTAAACATCCATAATCTGCCAACGGAAATACTAAATCTATTAACCCAAACAAGCCTAACAGGTGATATTGAGAAACATTTAGACGTAGCCAACTTCAATGAGGGACATAACCAACGATATTAAAAAAGCGATCGAAACGAATGTTCTTTGGAGCATTGATCAATTTTACCTGTTCTTAGAAGTTGCCGAAGAAAATAATTTCGGCATTTCTTACTGGGATGATGAGATAAACTGGGCTACCTTATTATCTGATGATGTTATGATAGGATACGTATATCTAAAATTTCCATTCGCATTATTATCAAAAGAACACCAGGGTAACCTAAAAAATGTTCTTAACAAATTCAAGTATCTTGTTTCTGTATTTGTTACCGATCTGACATCAAACGAGCTCCTTATTAACGACGATCCAATTTTAGTTGAAAGATTTGGGTATCTGGAATATAACCAACCAGTGTCCGCATCAGATATATGGTTTTGTACAATTACTTAGACAGGCACTTGCAATACGAGGCAACAAGCAGAACAGGCATAAAATCATGAGAATTCTTCTAACAAATTGGATTAATGTTTTAGGCGTATTTTTGGTTGTACTTGCATTATCTTTTGTATTGACTTTAACTGATACTAACTTATCCTATAATATATTTCAATCTGTAATTGCAGCCTTGTTCTTAGTTTGTGGTTTTGGGATGATGTTTTGGGCGCTGTTTATAGTTTCGTTAGTTATTTTAGACCTAATCATCATCATTCCAAATAGAAACAATCTTAAAACGAGGCTAATAATAGAATGGCTTATTATAAGTAGCCCCTGCACTTACCTGACAATTAAATATCATGAATGGATGTTTGTAGCTGCTATTATAGCTTTCTTTATAACACAATTATTGCGGGAAAAACGCATAAAAAAACTAAGTAAATAATGTGCGTTGTATAAAGAATGAAAATAATCTCCACTGTCATCTCGAACGAGGTACGAGGAGAGATCTTATACGAGAGATAAACTAACCCGGTAATCGGCTCACCTGCATTCATTCTTCCTATCGGCTTTTATACGTGAGATATGTTAATTTTACCTAGTACCCATTATAAAATGCTAAAGAAAAGTGTATTCTGTTTCATTGTATTTCTTACCTCATGCCAATTTGCAGAGAAAGAAAAATATTTAATTTCTGCCAATTCCCTTGGTAACAAATACATCTTTAGCAATCTAAAAAATGGAATGCCCAGGCAATACGATGAAAAGGGTTACAGAATTTATTCGATCCCGGAATCTGGTATATTGATCACGCAGTTTAAAGAAACATACGGTATAATTAACAAAACATTCTTCTATAAATCTAAAGATGGGAAACTGATTGAAATTAAAGGCATCCCCTTTCAGGATGATAAAACATCCTTAAATCACAATAAGATCTATGCTTTTTATGGGAAGGACATGACTATCAACTTTCCAAAATTCAAAGATACTATAGGTATACAGATCATTACCATTTGTAAGCCTCAGGATTTTAATAGTCTGAATGAAGAACCATTTATGAAAGAAATAATAGCCACTCATATCACGGCAGAAGACTTTACATATAAAAAGTTGATTGAAATGAGGGCTAAGTGTAATATAAATCAGCGAGCAAAATAAGAGGGCTATCGTAGTATCGCCTCCCAACCGGTTCAAGCGTTCACGCTTACAGTTATCAAAAGTAAGCGTGGACGCTTACCTAAAACAATATCCAGGCGTGGACGCCTGAATAGGCGGTCTTTGCCAGGCACGTTTTAAGCTTTACTTCCAAACTTTATAAATAATAATTGCGTAAATGACGCAGCCGGCAAACACCATATTTAACGTTTCAAATAAGGTTTCGGGAAATGTGGGCGATTGGATGACATAAGCCGAAAAAGACAAGACGATCACCACGAGCGAACTCACGCTTAATATCCATTTTCTTGGCAGATTTGGTTTGACGGGGACGGTATCGATTGATTCAGAAACCAGTGCATGTTGAGACTCGTGGCTTAAGTCCAGATTGATATGCTCAGCAAGTCGGCGCCAGGTGTACAATCGGGGTAACACTTCAGCATTCTCAATGCGCTGAAGTGAGCGCAGGCTGATACCGGCGAGCCCGGACAGTTCCTTTTGGGTCAGTGATTTTTTCAGCCGCCCGTGCCTTACCATCATGGCCGTTTGCCCGGGCGTCAAAGAGGATATTTCGGTTATGACATTCAACGACATTTAGGCGACATTTCAGGCGGTTGTTTTTATTCGGAAAACGAAGATAGTAATTTAGCTGCCACAATGAAAAACTGGTTCCTCACTTATCCCAATATGTCACGCCTCATCCTCGCTGCGTTTCTGATAGCTGCCGCACTTATCGGCAGCGGATTTATTCATATACCTTTTGTACCCGTTGGCATGGTGCTGGTCATACTGGTGACCTGGTTAATGCTGCGCAGCGAGGGGAGAGATTTGAGTGTCTTAGGCTTTGATCTGAAAGGCCGTCACCTCGTGTTAATACCTGTTGGCTTGTTATTAGGTATAACTTCGTACTTATTATCGTTCTACGTCGGAGCGCTGGTGCGAGGCGACCATATCAGGGTTAGCCAAACAATTGACGGCACCATGTTGTTAAAAGAGTTTTGGCGGGTTTTGCCGACTGCGGTAGTTCAAGATTTTATTATTGTGGGTTACTGTTATGTTAAGTTTATCCAACTGACTAATAAACTAATCGCCACTGTTGCGTTCGGGCTCTTTTTTATTTACCTCCACGATGTGTGGGGCAGCAATATCGCTAATGACCTTTTTTATGCTTCTGGTTTATTCGTGGGGTATTTGATGTTCTCCACTGCGCTCTTGCGTTCGGGTAGCATTTGGCTGGTGATCGGTTTGCATTGGGGCAACAACTTTGCAAATTCTAATCTATTCACCTTCACGCATACCCCAACATCCTGGCTCTCTCTCAGTGGGCAACAGCACAACCCGACGGTGTGGCAGGTCATTGGCTTGTTTATAGCACTCAATATTGGCGTCGTCAGTGTGATTGCAATTACCAAACTAATATGGCGACCCCAAAATTGATTTTCATTATAAATATGTAAACGCTAAATCTCAATGGCGTTAAAATAGTTTACAAGATATCATACCTTCATATCGATTTCAAACCACCACGTCTTCGTCAAAATTTTCGTATATTGTATAAAACAACAGCCCGGTTCTCCAATCAACGAGAACTGGGCTGTTTAGTTAAGGATAAAAAGGGCTCAAAAACAGGCCATTTATCATTCAGTTATTTGACAATCAATCATTTAATACTTTTTAAAGTTTTAAAAACACGTTAAAACCGTGTTAAAATTTGTTAAAAAGTGTTAAAATAGATGGTTTTGGATGAATTTTAAGCCGTTTTTAGATCGTTTTTGAGTCGAAAAGTGTTAAAATTGGAGGTTTAAAAAGGTTTCTTCAGATGAAATATTTTTAAGCAGTTCAGATTTTTAAAAATTAGTTTTAAAAACGGCAAACTCATTAATTTGTCAATCTTATCCCTCACATGAACCTATTCATAATCTAAAACTTTATCTTTGTTAAATGAACACAGCCGATCTGTTGCAACGCGCTTTGCGGTTTGAATTTTTAACCCAGGACGAAGGGGTTTACCTGTATAATAATGCCTCTACTGCCGATCTGATGTATACCGCCAACGAACTGCGTAAAAAACAGGTTCCGCATGGCAAGGTTACCTGGCAGATTGACCGTAATGTGAATACCACCAATGTTTGTATAGCCAATTGCAAGTTCTGTAACTTTTTCCGCAGGCCCGGCCATGAGGATAGCTACATCACTGATATTGAGACTTATAAAAAGAAGATCGAGGAAACTTTCCGCTATGGCGGTGATCAATTGCTGCTGCAGGGCGGTCATCACCCCGATCTGGGTCTTCAGTTTTACACCGACTTGTTCAGGGAGCTTAAACAGCTGTATCCTAAGCTAAAGCTGCATTCATTAGGTCCGCCGGAGATTGCTCACGTAGCCAAACTGGAAGGTATGGCCCATATTGACGTACTGAGAGCTATGAAAGAAGCTGGTCTGGATTCATTGCCAGGAGCTGGTGCCGAGATCCTGAATGACCGTGTACGTCGACTGATATCAAAAGGTAAATGTGGCGGTAAAGAGTGGCTGGACGTAATGCGTGCGGCTCACCAGCTTAATCTGCCTACATCCGCTACCATGATGTTTGGGCATATTGAAACTATAGAAGAACGCTTTGAGCATCTGGTTTGGATCCGCGAGGTACAAGCCGAAAAACCGGAAGGTGCCCATGGCTTCGTAGCCTTTATCCCCTGGCCTTTCCAGGACGATGGCACTCTGTTGCGTAAAGTACGGGGCATCACCAATAACGTAACCGGCGACGAATATATCCGCATGATAGCGCTGAGCCGTATTATGCTGCCGAATGTCAAGAATATACAGGCCTCGTGGCTTACCGTAGGTAAACAGGTGGCACAAATCTGTTTACATGCCGGCGCTAATGACTTTGGATCTATCATGATCGAAGAAAATGTGGTATCTGCCGCTGGTGCACCACACCGGTTTACCGCCAAAGGCATCCAGGATTCGATCAAAGAAGCTGGTTTTGAGCCACAACTACGTACACAAAAATACGATTGGCGCGACGTTCCCGCCGAAATTGAAGAACAGGTTATAAACTATTAGTGGGCAGTTTTCAGTAAGCAGGAGGCAGTCATAAACTTCAAAACTGCAAACTGTAAACCGCCAACTGCAAACTGAACAAATGGAGCATCACATAGAGGCATTAATTTTCGCGTCGGAGCAGGGTATCCGTATAGAGGAGATCATGTACTGCCTCCAGGCCGCGTTTGAGCGCGATTTTACTACCGATGAAGTCAATGAAAGTTTAACCGCTATCAAAAACAAATACAGTGTTGATAGTCTGGCTATTGAGTTGGTCAAAATTAACAATGGGTACCAGTTTCTGACCAAAAAACAATATCACCCGGTTATTAATTTGCTACAGTTACAGCGTTCCAAAAAAAGATTAAGTCAGGCCGCTTTAGAAACACTGGCTATTATTGCCTACAAGCAGCCAGTGACCAAAACTGATGTTGAACAGATACGCGGTGTAAATTGCGATTACTCGATACAAAAATTGCTGGAAAAAGAACTGATTGCCATAATTGGGAAGTCAGAAGGCGTTGGAAAACCGATTTTATATGGCACCAGCAATATGTTTATGGACTATTTTGGCATAAATAGCATTGATGAATTACCTCAAATTAAGGATTTTACGACTAATACCGCAACCATAGGCGAACAAACAGAATAATTTTAAAAGATATTTTTAATAAAAATGATTTTAATTATTTTTACTACTGAATTAGCTGCCAGAAGTAAAAAAGTAACCTAAGGCCGATTTAAATTATATTGATAAAGTTTTACTAAAAAAATCCGTTACAATGGGAACGCCAAAAAAACCGAGCACTAAAAAGATCGACAACTCAGAAGACGAAAATGATGACGATGATGATCAATCGCTTACCCCGAAAAAGAAAAAGGTGATTGACGAGGATGAGGACGATTATGACCAACCCTTAGATGATGATTTGGGCAGAGGAGGGTACGAATCTTTTGACGACGACGACGACGACGACTTTTAATTTTTAAGATACAACTTTTTAAAAAGCATTCAGAGGCATGCCCTGGATGCTTTTTTTTTATATTTGGCCGTCAGCAACATCCTTATGACTATTACAGAAGTAAAAGATACAAGCACAAAAAAAGCATTCTTAAACGTAGCCCGCATTATTTATAAAGATGATAAAACCTGGGTTTGTCCACTTGATAATGATATAGAGGCCGTATTTGATCCAGCAAAAAACAATTTTCATCAGGATGGAAAATGTACCCGCTGGATACTCACCGATGATAATAACCAGTTAATTGGTCGCGTTGCGGCATTTATCAATAACAAAAAGGCCTATCATTATGAACAGCCAACAGGTGGCATGGGCTTTTTTGAATGTATTGATAACCAGGATGCTGCCTTTTTATTATTTGATACCGCCAAAAAATGGCTGCAGGATAACGGCATGCAAGCCATGGATGGCCCCATTAATTTTGGCGAGAACGATAACTTCTGGGGTTTATTGGTTGAGGGTTTTACTCATCCTTCATATGGGATGAATTATAATCCCCCCTACTATAAGTTTTTTTTTGAATCATATGGTTTTAAAACACTCTATGAGCAGATCACCAATCATTTAGATGTACACAAGCCATTTTCAGAAAGGTTTACTAAAATTGCCAATTGGGTGATCAAAAAACCAGGTTATGATTTCAGGCATTTCAAGGTAAAGGAAATGGAGAAGTTTGCCGCCGATTTTATAGAGATATATAACGATGCCTGGCGCGATTTTGAAAATTTTGTCCCCATAACACACGCTACCATAGCCGAAAGTTTTGAGAAAATGAAACCCTTGATGGATGAAAAATTGATATGGTTTGCCTATATCGATGATGAGCCTGCATCATTTATCATCATTTTGCCAGACGCTAATCAAATGCTCAAACCACTTAACGGAAAGTTAAATTTGATAGGTAAACTCAAATTTTTGTATTATCGGTGGATGGGTGTATCCCGTATGCGAGCCATTGTAATGGGTACCAAGCAAAAATTTCAGAAGCATGGTTTGGAGTCGGCCATATTTATCAAGTTAAAAGAATACGTTTTGCCTTTAAAGCAATATGATGAGTTGGAATTATCCTGGGTTGGGGATTTTAACGAGAAAATGATAGCTATACACAGTGCAGTTGGAGCTACATTTGGCAAAAAGCATTTAACAATGCGTTACATTTTTTAACTAAGCCCGGCATTACACCGGGCCCTAAAATTATGCAGTAGCTTTTGAATGCCTTAGTTCTTCAAATAGTTCGATCACCTTTTTTTGCAGATCAATAACTTCTGTTTCCCGATCCATCAAACGTTTATTAACGGTTTCAAGTTCATTAACAAATTTTTGATCCTGCTCGGCATCATTAAATGTAAGAAGTTGTACTACAGACATTTCGAACAAAGTTGCAATTTGTTCAAGCCTCGATAAATTGATGTCAGTTATTCCGGTTTCAATCTTCGAAAAGGCCGGAATAGAGATATCCAATCGTTTGGCAACATCTTCCTGGCTCCACCCTTTTTGATGACGTAACAGTCTGATTTTTTTCCCAAGTGTTTTCATGTGAGTTTATATAATAGTAATAGTTAGGTTTCGCGAAAGTTAATTACTTTGCAATAGTATTTATTATTACGCTAATTATCAACTAATTTGCATAATTTTTTATTTAAAAGTGAACTTTTTTAAAACAATTCCCGTTTAAGTGCGTTTTGTCGCGAAAAATCTGCCTACATAATGCTCATTAACCCAGTAGATTAATTCTTAATTAAGTTATTGTTTATCATTAAAACGTAATTTAACGTTAATATAATCAAATATTCTTATCAGCTAAAATATAAATTCTATATTTGTACTGTAACTTTTTTAATTACAGATGAACGGACAATTTCAGATAGCAATTCACATTCTCACCCTGCTTGACCACGCTAATGGTGAGCTTTTGTCGTCTGAATATATCGCTGGCAGTATCAACATTAATCCGGCATTAGTACGTAAAGAGATACGTAACCTGCGTAATTACGGCTTGATTAACAGTAAAGAAGGAAAAACTGGTGGCTACAGCCTGGGGAAAGCTCCGGATAACATTGTCTTAGCCGATGTGTATAAGGCAGTAAAAAGTCATCCGGCATTGGGCCAAGCTAAAAACCTCCCCAACCCTGCCTGCGCTGTTGGCCGACAGATCAATCAGCACCTGGATGCTTTAGCTGCTGAAGTAGATACGGCCATCATCAGTAAACTAACAAAAATTACCCTGGCTGATTTCAGTCAAAAATTTAAATAATTTTTCTAAACAAAACTGTAACAAACTTAATTACATAAAAAAACAAATCCATTATGAAATTAGCACTGATAGGCGCCACAGGCAATGTAGGCAAAACCATTTTAAATGAAGCCCTGTTCCGCGGCCATGAAGTAACCGCTATTGCCCGCGATCCAAAAAAACTGGATATAACCAATGAGAAACTAACACTAAAAGCCGTTGATATATTCAATATTGATACCTTGGCAGAAGTACTTAAAGGTCATGACGCAGTAGTAAGCTCCTACAATTCCGGTTGGGCAAACCCCAACATTTATGATGATTTCATTGCAGGTTCCAAAGCTATACAACAAGCAGTAAAACAATCAGGCGTTAAACGCTTATTGGTTATCGGCGGTGCCGGAAGCCTGGAAATCACTCCCGGTGTTCAATTGGTTGATTCTCCAAACTTTCCTGCAGCCTACAAACCCGGCGCTTCGGCAGCTCGTGATTATCTGAACATCATCCGTAAAGAAGAGGATCTGGACTGGACATTTTTAAGTCCGGCTATTAATATGCATCCCGATGCACATGGTGAGCCCACCCGGAAATTCCGTTTAGGTACCGATCAGCCTGTTTTTAATGAAAAGGGAGAAAATAATATCCTTATTGAAGACCTTGCAGTAGCCGTTATTAACGAACTGGAAAACAACCAGTTTATAAAACGCAGGTTTACTTTAGGATACTAATTATTTTATTTGTCATCCTGTGTGCAACGAGGTATCAGCCAGTTCGCTAATAGATCCTTCGCTACGCTCAGGATGGCAGATAAAAAAGAATAAAAATCTATTTTACAAACTTGGCGGCTACCCAATCATTTGTTTTTTTATGGTTGATATATTTTAAGCCATGTTTTCGTGCCTCGTCAGTAATGATCTCCAGATCAGGCGATTCATAAAAACCGCTGAAATAAATTTCGCCTCCCGGCTTTAATACCTGGGCGTAGCGCTCCATTTGATCAAGCAGGATATTACGGTTTATATTAGCCAGAATAGTATCATACTGCTCATCGGGGATAGCTTCTTTTGAGCCACACAATGGGATGATATTGGTTACATGATTAAGAGCTGAGTTTTCGATCGTACTGTCGTAACATACCGGGTCATAATCAATGGCGGTAATTTCGGCAGCACTCAGTTTCGAGGTCATTATAGCCAGGATACCTGTACCACAGCCCATATCCAGCACTTTTTTACCTGCAAAATCATTTTCCAATATCAATTCCAGCATCATAGATGTGGTTTGATGGTGCCCTGTTCCAAAAGCCATCTTGGGGTCGATCACGATCTCATAAGGAAACTCAGGCCGGGCCGGGTGAAAAGTAGCCCGTACATATATCTTATCCCCTATCTTTATCGGTTCAAAATTACTTTCCCATACTTCATTCCAATTTTTCTGTGGTATAAGGGTTATTTCATAGCTAAAAGTGAACATTTCCTGATAGGGCAACAAGTGCTCCTTCAGTTGTTGTTCATCAAAATCATCTGTTGGAATATATGCCTTGAAACCAAATTCCAGCTCTTCAAAAGTATCAAAACCGATCTCGCCCAAAGCGTTGATTAACAGATCCTGCTGATAATCTTCGGTAGTGATGGTCGTAAAAAGTAATTCGTAATAGTTCATTATAATTAATTGGATAAATGGTTATCCTGATTGGTCTTTATGCAGGACTTTCAACTTCTGCCGGCGTTACTGTTTTAACAAACTTGCGCCGATCAATCAAAAACAGGATCACAAAGGTAAAAACCCAGTAAAAAAGCTGGATCTCAGACAAATACCACCAAAAGCTATAAAACGGTGCAGTCCCTTCGGCCTGATCCCATATGATATAACTGATGGAACCTGCAAAAGCAATGCAAACCACCGCGATACATATCCCGATTATTAAACGTGCTTTAAAGCTTTTTACAGCCTGGTTATCCCATAAGGGCACAACGATCAGGTATTGGGTTAAAATACCAACAGCCAGCAACAAAGGCCAAAAAAGGTGAAAGTAAGCCATTAAGCTGTATAAATTACCATCCCCGATCTCGATCAGCTTCATTGGATGAGTGGGCATATTATACTCCATTATCGCCCAAAAAATTCCGAAATCAATTAAAACCGGTAATAAAACTTTTAATAGCTTTCTCATGATCAGATATGAGTATTGAGATGTGAGATTTGAGATGTATCTTGATCTAACATCTCAAATCTTTTTCTGTTTGATATGAGAGCAAATGCATTGTTATCTCAATACTCATATCTCACATCTCAAATCTAATTAATTGAATACTTTTACAATATCCACAAAATCGCGCGATTTTAAAGAGGCGCCACCTATCAAACCACCATCAATATCTGGCTGGGCAAACAACTCCGGCGCGTTTTTAGGGTTACAGCTACCGCCATACAAAATAGTGGTATTATCAGCTACTTCCTGGTTGTATTTAGCAGCGATCTCCTTGCGGATAAACGCGTGAATTTCCTGCGCTTGTTCTGATGAGGCTGTTACACCTGTGCCAATAGCCCAAACTGGTTCATAAGCAATAACCAATTTTGAAAATTGCGCCGCATCCAAATGAAACACCCCCTCAACAAGCTGGCTTTTGATGATATCGAAATGCTGATTGGCTTCACGCTCCTGCAGGGTTTCACCGATACAAAATATCGGGCGCAAATCATTTGCTAATACCGTGTCAGTTTTTTTAGCCAGCAACTCATTGCCTTCGCCAAAATACTGGCGGCGTTCTGAGTGACCAAGAATCACATAAGCTGCACCTATTGATTTGATCATTTTGGCAGATATTTCGCCGGTATAAGCTCCGGATTCTGCCTGGTGGGCATTTTGAGCTCCTAAAGAAACTTTGTTATACCCTTTTGCCAATTGTACTAGGCTATGCAGGTGAATAAAAGGACTGCAGATAACCGCTTCCTGTGTACCGGTTACTTCATCTTTTACCATGTTGATGATTTCAGAAAATACGCCTAAACCTTCGTTATAGTCAAGATTCATTTTCCAGTTACCGGCAACAATTTTTTTTCTCATGATGGTGTTTTTTTGATTGTTTTATTGAGTTGAGTTGGTAGAGTTTAAATTAAAAGACGCAAATATGCGTGTCTTTGCAATTATATCCTCTTAAAATATTCTGTATTCTTCGGTTAATTCAAATATTCGCGTCAGTAGGTCTTGTTCAGTTTGATCAAACGTGCGATGCTCACGGCGTTCAAAAACTTTCTGAGCGGTTTCGAGCATTTTATGGAGCATATAAACCTCAAAACCCGCTGCCCCTCCCCATGAAAAATCGGCTATGAAATTGCGCGGAAAACCCGCGCCAAAAACATTAGCCCCTACACCTACTACGCTACCCGTATTAAACATGGTATTGATGCCGCATTTGGCATGGTCGGCCATGATCAAGCCACAAAACTGCAAGCCGGTTTTACGGAAACGTTGTGTACTATAATCCCAAAGCTTAACCTCCGCATAGTTATTTTTGAGGTTGGAGTTATTGGAATCGGCCCCGATATTGCACCATTCGCCCAGTACAGAATTGCCCAGGTAACCCTCATGTCCTTTGGATGAATAGCCCCAGATCACCGCGTTATTAATCTCACCGCCTACACGCGAATATGGCCCTACGGTTGTAGCACCGTAGATCTTTGTGCCCATTTTCACCTGTGAGTGTTCGCAAATGGCAAAAGCGCCACGAATGTGGGTACCTTCCCAAACTTCAGTATCGTTTGATAAGTATATGGGGCCGTTGGTGGTATTAAATGTAGAACATTCGGCAACTGCGCCTTCTTCAGCAAAAAAATCGTTTCCAATAATGACGTTTGTGGCACTTATGGTAGCGCTTGTGCGGCCTTTGGTAAGCAATTGAAAATCCTTACGCAATTCGATATCATTTTTCCGGAAAATATCTTCAGGATAACGGATAGCGACAAAAAGATTTGGGTAGTTGATAATATTGTCAAATTTGGCTTCCGGGTTGAAGTTAATCGCGTCGGTTTGGTTTAACCTTACCGCCAGCAATTGCTCGTTATATTGAAGTGCCTGGCCTGTTTGCAGCTTACTAACAGCCTCCAACAGGTTTTCATCCGGACAAACAGCACCGTTTATAAATAAATTATCAGCTTCGATCTTAGCAGGATACTTGGCCTGTAAATAATCAGCGGTATGAAAAGAATGATCTGTATTTAAATGCTTTGCCCATTTTTCGGCTATGGTTAATATACCTATCCGCAGATCGGCCACAGGCCGGGTATAAGTAAGGGGCAGTAGCGTTTGGCGTGCGTTATCGTCAAAAAAGATAATAGACATGGCACAAAAATAAAAAAGTCGCCCGATACATCGGGCGACTTGAAAATATTTAATTCAACAAGTAATTATTTCTTGTTGTAACGTGTGCGGAATTTATCAATACGACCTGCAGTATCAACCAGTTTCATTTTACCGGTGTAGAAAGGGTGCGAAGTGTGAGAAATTTCTAATTTCACTAATGGATACTCGTTACCGTCTTCCCATTTTACGGATTCACGGGTATCGATGCAAGATTTAGTTATGAAAGAATAGTCGTTTGACATGTCTTTGAATACAACTAATCTATAGTTTGATGGATGCAGATCTTTTTTCATTATATATAAACTTATACCTTCTGTACTTTTTAAAAGAGGCGCAAATGTAATTTTTTTTTCGGAATTAACAAAATGGTATTTAAAATAGTGGACCAGTTTGCAGTGAGCGGTTTGCATTTAAAAAAAGCTCCGCCCATATCTGCTTTAAAACTTATTGAAAGTGAGTATTTTACATTAGCACTTAAACTGCAAACTGATAACAGCCCAAGCTACTAAATACTCTGGCACAACTCAATCAATACCCCGCCAGCGCTTTTTGGGTGTACAAAACATACCAGTTTGTTATCAGCACCGGGTTTCGGTTTATCGCTTAACAGCACAAAGCCTTCATTTTTCAACCGCAACATTTCGGCTTCAATGTCATCAACCTCAAAAGCAATGTGATGTATCCCTTCTCCTTTTTTTGCTATAAACTTAGCTATCGGGCTATCGGCATGTGTGGCCTGTAACAACTCTATCTTATTGGGGCCGGTTTTCAGAAAAGCGGTCTCTACCCCCTCCTGTTCTACCAATTCTGTTTTATAAACACCTGTATTTAGTAGCTTTTCATATATATTACCTGCTATTTTAATATCATTTACCGCAATACCTATATGCTCCACTTTGTTCATGTCCAAATATTGTAAATTAATAGTCAGGATTAATAATTTGCCGTTTGTTTTGAATGAATTTAAATAAAAACTTGCGTATCTTTGTTCCTGTTAATATACTTAAGATATGAATATCCCAATTTATTTAGATAATAATGCAACAACTCCGATGGATCCTCGGGTCCTGGAAGCTATGTTACCTTATTTTAACGAAAAATTCGGTAATGCAGCAAGCCGTAACCATGCTTTTGGATGGGTGGCTGAAGAGGGTGTTGATTATGCACGTGAGCAGGTGGCCAAATTAATTGGCGCATCAGACAAGGAGATCATTTTTACATCGGGCGCTACTGAATCAGATAACCTTGCTATTAAAGGTGTATTTGAAATGTATAAAGATAAAGGTAACCACATTATCACTACTGTTACAGAACATAAAGCTGTGCTTGATGCCTGCAAACACGTAGAAAAATTGGGAGGAAAGGTTACTTATCTGCCGGTTAAAGAAGATGGACTGATTGATCTGGCAGAATTAGAAAGCAACATGACACCAGAAACCATCCTGGTATCGATCATGTATGGCAATAACGAGATCGGCGTAATTCAGCCGGTTAAAGAGATTGCTGCTATTGCCCACAAACACGGTGCTTTGTTCATGACAGATGCGACCCAGGCTGTTGGTAAAATACCGGTTGATGTTAATGCCGATGGTATTGACCTGCTGGCTTTATCGGCACACAAAATATATGGCCCTAAAGGTGTTGGCGCTTTATACGTACGTCGTAAAGGTCCACGTGTTAAAGTTACCGCTCAAATGGACGGTGGTGGTCACGAACGCGGTATGCGTTCAGGTACATTGAACGTTCCTGGCATTGTTGGTTTGGGTAAAGCTTGCGAACTTTGTGGCTTGGAAATGGAAAGCGAAGCAAAACGCCTTTCAACTTTACGCGACAAATTGCAAAAAGAATTAACCGTACTGGAAGAAAGTTATGTAAACGGTAACGTTGAACACCGCTTGCCACATGTAGCTAACATATCATTTAAATATGTAGAAGGTGAAGGTTTAATGATGGCCATGAAAGATCTTGCTGTATCATCAGGATCGGCTTGTACATCGGCATCACTGGAACCATCATACGTACTGAAAAGCTTAGGTTTATCAGATGACCTGGCACACTCGTCTATCCGTTTCGGTTTAGGCAGGTTCACTACCGAAGAAGAAGTCGATTACGCTATTGAAGTAACCAAAAAAGCGGTTACCCACCTGCGTGAACTATCACCACTTTGGGAAATGTTTAAAGAAGGTATCGACCTTAACTCTATTGAGTGGGCAGAACACTAATAAAATATGCAGATGTGCAGATTCCAAATGTGCAGATGCTTTAAAAGATAAAATATTACGAGTTCAGATTATTCAATAATTCATTAACTCACTAATTCAATAATTAAAAGAAAATGGCATATTCAGATAAAGTAATCGATCACTATACTAACCCCCGCAATGTGGGCACTTTGGATAAAAGCAGTCACAAAGTAGGTACCGGTTTAGTAGGTGCACCTGAGTGCGGCGACGTAATGCGTTTGCAGATACAGGTTGATGATAACAATGTTATCACCGATGCAAAATTTAAAACTTTCGGATGCGGTTCGGCTATCGCTTCTTCATCATTAGCTACAGAGTGGTTAAAAGGCAAAAGCATTGACGATGCCATGAAGATCGATAACATGGATATCGTTGAAGAATTAGCATTGCCGCCGGTAAAAATTCACTGTTCAGTTTTGGCAGAGGATGCTATTAAGGCAGCAATCAATGATTTCCGCGTAAAAAACGGCTTAGCGCCAATTGCAAGCGAAAAAGTACATCACTAAAAAGATGTAAGATATTAGATGTGAGATTTGAGACTTACATCTGATTTTATAATGTATTATTGATTTGATTTTTGTGATGGGGGTTGATCTCACGTTTCAAATCTCATATCTCAGATCTAATAACAATGGTAACAATAACTGAAAAAGCAAAAAGCAAAATAGATCACCTGATGCAGGATGGAGGACTTGATGCCTCTTACTTTCTGCGTGTTTCTGTTCAGGGTGGTGGTTGCTCAGGTTTATCCTATAATCTTGATTTTGATAATGAAGAGAAAAAAGGCGACCAGTTTTTTGAAGATCAGGGTATCCGTTTTGCACTTGACATGAAATCATTCCTGTACCTTGCCGGTACCGAACTTGATTTTTCTGACGGTTTGAACGGAAAGGGTTTTGCATTCAATAACCCTAACGCCAGCCGTACCTGCGGTTGCGGCGAAAGCTTCTCTGTATAAAAATTACTATAAATGATATTTAAAAGCGGCTCCAAATTGGAGCCGCTTTTGTTTTTACTTGTTTTTGTGTGTCATCCTGAACTTGTTTCAGGATCTCTCAGGACAGGTTAGCCATTATATTGTATACCTTGCTGGTGGGATGCCGAAACAAGTTCGGCATGACGTATCTGTTTATCCATCAAAACATAGCAGCAGGTTCCACCCCATCCGGAATAACCTGCTCTACGCTCCAGTGCTCTACTATTTTACTATGCTCAACCCTGAATATTTCATAAAATGCGAAAGACTTATCCTCTTTTCTAAATTCAGATTGGACGGTTACAAAATCGCCTTCGGCAATTATTCGATGTATTTTGATAGCACGACCCGGATCATCATTTAAATAGCTGGCCAAGTTTTTTCCACTGTTAATTATTACAGGATCATGCTCTACGTAAGCTTTATCGATAAAAGAGTGCATCTCAGAATCCCTATTCCTAATTGCTTTGTAAAACCGGTCTACAATCGCTTTGCTGTTAACAGTTGAGGCATCCTTATCAACCTCATTGCTTCCGTTGGTAGCGGTGACTACCATACCAGTTTGATCAGGCATCTCCTGTATCGCATCCCAGTGCTCAGCAAGCACGCCATCCTTCAATTTAAACACATCGATAACGACCATTCGTTTACCCATAAACACGATATCCAGATGTGTAACCACCAGATCGCCTTCCTGTATGGCCCTAATGATGGGCGATTTACCCCCCTCTGGCGGCGGTGGTAATGTTTTTAAATAATTGATCACATCTGTAATACCAGCCCTCCCCTGTTTAACGTTGGGATTATGCTGAATATAATCTTCCCGTACAAATTCAGGGATCAGTTCGGCCCGGCGCTGGCCAACAATTAGTTTATAAAATGATAGTACTCTTTGTTTATTGGTTAAGGTATCCATAATTGTATTTGCTTTGCCAGGCAAGCTTATGCATAGTAAAATGCAGGAAATAGCCATTGCCTGTAGTTGTGTAATTTTCATTACTTGTAGTAAAAAATAAATGATGTAAAATTTAGTTCATGCGAAACACTGACGCTAAAAGCTCAGCGTTTTTAATAACCTCTTTAACAGGCCGGATTTTTGGCAATCCTGATTTGATATGTGGTAAAAGTAATTATGCATTAAAGGTAGCAATATTTTCGATATAGAGATGAAATGGGTGCAATTCAAATATGAGCAATTCCTTTGCTTTAAGTCGGTTAACATAAATCCATGATATTATGACAATTAAAACATTCAACTATTTTATTATCAAATAATTAAACTAATGTTAACCATAAAATATGTAAACCATGTCAACCCACTTTTTAACAGGCAAATCGCAGATTGGGCAAGTCTAAATATCCTGTGGGATGCCGAAATAAATTCGGCATGACATGCTGCATTTTTTTAACGGGATTTCCCTGCTTACTCCTCTGCCGGGGCGGCATAAAACCGGCCATCAAAATTAACCAGGAAAAGCTCGGTAGTAGCACGTGTAACCGCAGTATAAAACCAGCGCAGAAAATCCATATTGATCATTTCGTCGGTCACGTAACCCTGATCAACAAATACGGCATCCCACTGTCCGCCCTGGGCTTTGTGGCAGGTAATGGCGTAGGCAAACTTGATCTGCAATGCGTTGTAGTATGGATTTTGTTTTAATTCATTATGCATAGCACGTTTGTTAACCATACCCTCATAATCCTTCATCACTTCCTCATAAAATCGCTTCTGATCGGCCTGTGACAGGGCGGGTGAGTCAGCATACAAGGTATCCAGCAATACTTTACAATCCAGCACCGGGTCTTCGGCGTAATCAATAAACTCTATTTGCACATCGGCAAACCTGAAACCGTACATATCTTCAATCCTGCGCACCTTTCTGATGCGGGCAATATCGCCATTGGCAATAAAATTGGTACTGCTTTCGTCCTGTTCCTGTAGCCAGAAGTAATTATTTTTCACCACCATGATCTGGTCGCCGCCGGTAAGCTCTTCCTCTCGATATAATATCCGGTTCCTGATCTGCCCATTGTACAGATTGGCATTTTTATTGGAGCGGCAAATGATTAACGTACGATCATAACCATATTTCCGGTAAGCGTACTCCAGCCCCTCAGAAAGTCGCTCACCCGTCATCCTGAATACATCTTTATATCCTTTGGTAACTACCTTTGGCGTGCTGATTTCTTTTACCCTGATAATATCACGTATGCGGGTAGCATTATACAGGATCCCGGAATTTTTCCCCTGGCGCAGCACGTCGGTCAGTTCATAGCTAAACACGGTTAGCCCAAACTTATCTTTCATAAAACCCGCATCGAGCGCAGGGCTGTTTTCAGAGCCTACTGGCGGCAATTGGGCCGTATCACCCACTAATACCAACTTACAGTTTTTGGTGTTGTATACGTACTTTAATAGGTCGTACAGTAACGATGCGCGGTTGAAGCCTCCCGGTTCGTCAGATATCATAGATGCCTCGTCCACTATAAAAAGTGTATCGCTGGCCAGATTATCTGCTATAGCAAAGCCATCATCCAGATTCAAAGCAGATTTTTTTCGGTAGATGCGTTTATGTATGGTAAACGCCTTACGACCGGAATAATTCGTGATCACTTTGGCGGCACGCCCCGTTGGCGCCAGCAAAACGGCTTTATACTTATACTCACGCAATGCTTTTACCAAAGCACCTAATACAGTGGTTTTACCTGTACCGGCATAACCTTTTAATATAAAACACTCATCTCCATCATCGCTCAGCAAGAACTCATGTAAACGATTGAACAACTCTAACTGCTGCCCGGTGGGTTGATGCGGAAAGGCCTTACGTATATGATCAATTTCAGTCACTTTACAAAAATGATGATAAGTTAATTACTTAACATCATTTTTATAAATTTGACCATGGAATTTGATGAAAATAAAGACGACGAAATAGAATGCAAATATTCCGAAGATGATTATGTAGATATATACTCTAAAAGGGCCATATTCTGGTTCTGTATATTTTTTGATGTAGTGTTTGGCGGTGTATTGTTAATGATTAACCTCATAACCGCAGGCTACAGAAAAGCCGCAACCCATGTTTTACTTTTTTCGGTTTTGTATTATATACTAACAATTTATATCATCAGTTTTTCAGGTATCAAAGTTGATGTAGCAACGCTTAAAAAAGCTTCTTCCGGTGTACAGTTAAGTCCAGCTGAAATAAAACCACTGTTATCGTTGGCGGGGCTAACCATACTTTTAAAAATAGTGGGTGGACTTATATTAACCAGGTATTTCTTTAAGAAATATTTCCCGGATGATGATTATTATCCTAAACCAATCTGGAGAGCCATCATGGTATCTTTATTGATATCATTCTTTTTAGCTTACATATTGCCATTTCTATAAATTGTACTTAGTGTATTTTTAATTACGATATCTATAGTATCTGCCAAAAAATACTACTTTTGTTAAACTGGCATGAGCGAATACAATTATAACTACCATGATGATAACTTTAGCCTTGATGAGGCTGAGCGTTATAATTTATTGATACAGATTGATAAAGCTACATTTTCGTACGCGATCACCGATCAGGATAAATTGGTTGCCTGTGCGGATATGCATCCGTTAGATGAGTTAACCAATCCACAGGAATTGCTCGACCTTTTATCGGCCAAGTACAAACAGGTAGTGGTGGGTTTGCCAGCTAATGGCTTTACCCTGGTACCTAAAAGTTTGTTTAGCCCTGATCACGTTACCGATTTTGCCCGCTTTTTGGATGTCCAATCAGGCGAAAAAGTATCCGCTCAATCTTTAGATAACAGCAATACCATCATTTACAAAACCGACAGCGCTATCATTAACGCGGCCGAAGAATTTGGCCTTCGTAACAGCGTGTTTTCGTCAAAAGGATGGATAACTGCCATTGCTAAAAATAACCCTGCCGATCATGATCTGTACCTGAATTTAAATGGTTCACATGTCGAGATCGTAACTTTCAAAGGTGGGTCTTTACGCTTTTATAACCGCTTTGAATTTCAAAATAACGACGAGCTTACTTACTTTATAGCTCTGACAGCCAACGAGCTTGGTTTGCAATTGGCTGATGTTCATATTTACTTAAATGGCGATATTGACACCGGCGATAAAAGCATTAGTCATCTGGCGGACTTTTTTGGCCAGGTACAGCTTAATCAACTACAAGTAGTACAAGTCCCAGCCGAAATACTTGCACACCAAATATTGCCACTCGCTGCTTTATCTTTATGCGCATCATCGGAGGCAGTTTAAAGGGGCTGCGACTTAACCCACCCAAGAATCTTCCGGTACGCCCTACAACTGATCTGGCTAAGGAGGCATTGTTCAATATCCTGCAAAATCAGATTGAATTTGAGGACATTAAGGTACTTGATCTGTTCAGCGGAACGGGTAATATCTCCATGGAGTTTGCCTCCAGAGGAGCCGCACAGGTAATCTCGGTTGACCGCAGTATCCATTGCGTTAACTATTTGAAGGATATATCGCGCCAGCACAAGTTGGAGCAGATAAAGGCCTATAAGGAGGATGTTTTCAAATATCTACAGATGGAAACCGAGCAGTACGACCTTATTTTTGCCGACCCACCTTACGATCTTAATAAGATCCCCGAAATATCAAAAATAGTTTTTGAACGCAACATCCTGGCACCCGACGGACTACTGATCGTGGAGCATCAATCCATGCAAAATTTGAACAATCACCCAACTTTTGTGGAGCAACGAAAATACGGGCATTCCTCCTTTTCATTTTTCAGACATCCCGCTGAGTAATGCTGCTAAAAACTTTTTAAACCTTTAATTTTAACACTTTTTTAGCTAAAACAGCGTAAAAAAGCGTGATTTTTATCCATTTTAACAAAGTTTTAACGCCATTTTAACACTTTTTAACAAATTTTTGATGGGTTTTGAAAGGTTTAAAAAGTATTAATTTATTGATTATCAAATAACTACCTACAAAACAGCCGCTTTTTGCTTCCTTTTGTTCTTTAACAAAACAGCCCGGATCTCTGTAAAAAGAGAACCGGGCTGCTTATATTATAAAGATACGAAATTTTTCCCGCAGTTTCAAACCAACATATTTCCCTAAATAAGTTGAACATTCGTTACTCTATACCACCTGTAAAATAGTCAGCGCCGTATCTTTAAAGCCCGCGAGTTTTTGGTCATCCGCATTCGTGATAATAGCCTCAACCTGGTTGATATCAGCAAATTTGAGGTAGGTCTCCTTCCCTACTTTGCTGTCGTCGCATAACACGTAGGTGTAGGCGCTTTGATGGATATACATCAATGTAATTTCGGCCTCCAGCTCGCTGTTGGCAAACAAACCATGCGCCGATATACCATCCACTCCTAAAAAAGCCTTGCCTGCACGGTACCTGGCAATATGCTCATTGGCTATTTTACCATGGGTAGCCTGCCGCTCGTTATTAAATTCGCCGCCGATGATATTGATAGATACCGAACAGTTTTGCAGTTCATAAATAACCGGCAGGGAGTTGGTGATCACCTTGATTTTTTTATGCTTAATAAACTGGCACAATCTGAAAACCGTGCTGCCACAATCCATAAAAATAATATCGCCATCGTTAATATGCTCAACCGCCCTGCGACAAATACTATCCTTCACATTAGCATTTTGAGCCGCCTTATTTACAAAATCATGCGGTTTAGCTAATGGATCAACTTTCATGGCGCCGCCGTGGGTACGATAAAGCAAACCATCATTAGCCAACTGGTTCAGATCGCGCCGGGCAGTGATCTCCGAAATATCCAATTCGGCCGCCAACTCTTTGATGTCAACCTCGCCGGTACGGTCCAGTTGCTCCATTATTTTTTGCTTTCTTTTTTGAAAGTTCATTTAAATAGTTTTAATTTGATCAAAATTAATCATAATTGATCATTTTTAATCAATTAATATATGACTGATATCAAAATCTTAAAAACAGAGGTACTATCAGACAATTGGTACATCCTCCGGAAAATAATTTTTGAAGCTACAAAAAAAGATGGCACGGTACTAAAACTTACCCGCGAAGCATACGACCGGGGCAATGGCGCTACCATACTTTTATATAACCGCGACAATAAAACGGTGATACTGACCAAACAATTCCGGATGGCTACTTACATCAACGGCAATGACAACGGAATGCTGATTGAGTGCTGCGCCGGTTTGCTGGATCAAAACAATGCCGAAGATTGCATCAGGCGGGAAACGGAAGAGGAAACAGGTTACCAGATCAGGAATGTAAAAAAGGTGTTCGAAGCGTATATGTCGCCGGGCTCGGTAACGGAGATCCTTTATTTCTTTGTCGCGGAGTACACTAAAGACATGAAAATAAGCGCTGGCGGCGGACTGGAAGAAGAACACGAAAATATTGAAGTGCTGGAACTGCCATTTGCCACGGCCCTGCAAATGGTGCAAACTGGCGAAATAAAAGATGGCAAAACCATCATGCTTTTACAATACGCACAACTTAATCAGTTAATATCATGAAGAACACACCCTTGGTAATTTTAATTGCAGGCCCGTACCGCTCGGGCACCAACGATGATCCAAACCTGATGGCTCAAAACCTAAAGAAACTGGAAGAAATGGCGCTACCGATATTCAGGGCCGGGCATATTCCGGTAATTGGTGAATGGTTTGCCTTACCCCTGCTGGAGCAAGCGGGTTCAAAACACCCCGGCGATGCTGCCTACGAAGAGATCCTGTATCCCGTAGCCCAGCGTCTGCTTACCAAATGCGACGCAGTTTTAAGGATTCCCGGCGCCTCCAAAGGAGCCGATGAGGATGTACGAATAGCGCAGGAACGTGGCTTGGAGGTTTATTACCGATTGGAAGATATTGTTGGAGCTTAATTATTTTAAGACTTACGAAGTTTAACTCATTCCGTTTAAAACTTCGTAAGTCTTGCTTTCGACGTAATTCTTTTTGACATCTGAAGTCATGCCGAATTTATTTCGGCATCCCACCAGCAAGGTGTACAACCTGGTAGTTAACCTGTCCTGTGGGATCCTGAAACAAGTTCAGGATCCCACATTTCCGTTAACACCCCATCTTATATCATTTCTATATCATCCTTTGCTTTTATATAGGAGATGTTGTAAAAATTCGCTTAGTATTACCATTAGTTACTATCACACAACAACCTTCAAAAGCATGAACACGATACCGGAAATTGCCAATCGCTTGGCTTCATTATGTAATGAGCTTAAATTTGTAGAAGCTTACACCGAATTATACGCTGATAATGCCGTAAGCATTGATCCTAATAATAACAATGAACCGATAACCGGCCTTCATAACCTGCTTGAGCGCGAAAAACAATTTTTAGCCGTTGTAGAGATCCATGACATTAAAGTATCTGAAGCAATTTTTGCAGGGAGTTACTTCAGTGTAATTCTTTCCATGCATTTCACCATTAAGGGCCAGGGCACTAAAATGCTTGAAGAGATCTGCGTTTATAAAGTTGAGAACGGAAAAATTGTTAGTCAGCAGTTTTTTATAGGTTGAAGGAGGGCTGAAAAAACTCTCCTGCGTCATTGTGAGGAGGAACGACGAAGCAATCTCTACATAGGCAGGTCAGCCATAAAAGTTCACTCTGTATAGCATAGAGATTATTAATGTTGTGTTTATTTTATTGGTATTAATGAGCTCCATGCGGTCGGTTGTCTTCGTTCCTCGCAATGACGTTACGTTTCGATATCATTAATTAGTTAAAAAAGCGACAGATTTTCCTATCCTGATTCCTGGCTCTTAATTCTTGATTCTTCCTTCTAAAAAACCTACTTTTGGTGAAAGCAATAACATCAGCCTAAAATGAAGATCGCTCTTTTCCCTGGTTCTTTTGATCCGGTTACCAAAGCCCACGTTGATATTGTAAAACGCTCTGTTGGTTTGTTCGACAAGGTTTATATAGGCATAGGCGCCAACAGCAGCAAACAGGGTCTGCTCAGTATTGAAACCCGCGAGCAGATGCTCCGGGCGGTTTTTAAGCATGATGAGCGGATACATATTGTGGCCTACGAAGGGCTCACCGTAAACTTTTGCAAAAGTATCGGTGCCACCTACATGATCAGGGGTATCCGTACCGTATCTGACTTTGAATACGAAAAAGCCATAGCCCAGATGAACCATGCCCTGGTGCCCGATATTGAAAGCATCTTTATTGTAAGCAAACCGGGTTATTCGTCTATCAGTTCAACCATTGTACGCGAAATTATGCGCCATCATGGCGATGTGGCCCAATTTATCCCCGCAGAGGCATTAGCTTATTTGTAACCAGCTTTTCTTTATGCAATACATCCATAATGGATGGGAAAGTATTTTCAACAATGGGCTCAATGTGTTCTTTTTTAAACCAGCGCACATCGGTAATACCTTCTTCTTTTTGCGGTTTTAGCTTGTCCTTACCTTTGCTATCCATGGCAAACCAATGTGTTTTTTTAAGCACCACCTCGCCCCTGCTAATGTAAACATGGTAAGTTTTGCATATTTTCTCGTTCAGCTTGCTCACTTTTATACCGCATTCTTCTTCCACTTCGCGCACGGCAGCTTCCTTAACTTTCTCGTCCTTCTCTATTTTACCTTTGGGCAGGTCCCATTTATCGTTACGGTAAATAAACAAAAAATCGCCGGCGGTATTCATAACCAAGCCACCCGCAGCCTCAATAAGTGTTATATTTTTAATAACCGATTTTAGGAAAAGCTTGGCATTGCCGCAGGGCACATAGAACAACTTTTTGGGGTTTGCCAGTATCCAGGTGTAAATTATTCTAAGGTCAAATGTCTCTGCGTCAAGCCTTTCATAACTTTCTACGTGCGATGGTTCCGATTCAGTTAGCAGGATAACCTTTTCGTTGATATAAATTCTGTATTTTTGAGCCATGTTTAATAATAATGAGATCGAGCAGCAAGTTGCTGAATTCCTGCTGCAAATTAAAGCAATTAAATTACAACCTAACAATCCTTTTACATGGGCGTCGGGATGGAAATCGCCAATTTATTGTGATAACCGAGTAACACTTTCTCATCCGTCTATCCGTACTTATATCCGTCAGCAATTAACCGTTGCTATACAGGAAAAATTTGGCAGCGTGGGTTGCATAGCCGGTGTAGCAACCGCCGGTATACCACAAGGAGCCCTGGTAGCCCAGGAATTGGGGTTACCTTTTATTTACGTACGTTCCAAACCAAAAGATCATGGAACCGGCAGCCTGATTGAAGGTGATGCCTCCACAACTACCGGCAAACGTGTAGTGGTTATTGAAGATCTGATATCAACCGGCAAAAGTAGTTTACAGGCCGTTGAAGCCTTACGCGCCGCCGGTTTCGAGGTAGCGGGCCTTGCAGCCATATTCAGCTATGGTTTTGATGTAGCCACCGAAAACTTTAAACAAGCCGGTTGCCCCTTCGTTACCCTATCAAACTATAATGCATTGATAAAATATGCCGAAGAGCATCAATATATTATTGACAAAGATGTGGCTATTTTAAAACAATGGCGCGAAAACCCGGCCGCCTGGGGACAGATAGCTTCCAGTTAAGACCGTTGATTTTTTTTGATTCGATGATTTCGTTGATTCTGTCGGAAACCATGATTAACTGATTAAAGGATGGTGATGATTTTTTTGACCTAGTCGTTTCCTAACGTAAAACTTACAACGTATCACGTACAACGTAAAAAAATGAGCACTTTCACCAGCAATATCAGCATTAATAAACCCATCAGTGAGGTTTATGCTTTTTTGGCCGATTTTAACAATCACCAGAAACTGATGCCAGAAAATATACAGGAATGGGTTTCCACCGCCGACGAAGCTCATTTCAGCATCCAGAATATGGCTAAACTGTTCTTAAAGATAGAAAGCCGGGTGCCTGACCAGGAAATTATTATTGTACCGGCAGCTAAACCGCCCTTTGATCTGAAATTAAAATGGTCGCTATCTTTCGATAACGACCATACAGATGTTATTTTTACTATTGATGCAGATCTGAATATGATGATGAAGATGCTTGCCTCGGGACCGCTTCAAAAACTGGCGGATCATGAAACAAATAGCTTAACCGAAATATTGAGTTAAGCGCAGTATCTGCCTATCAATATACTTTTCTTTTCTGTGTATTGTTAATGGCTATTATGATATTGATAATAACCAATGTGATGATTAATGCTCCCATGACTGGTAATATTTAATAATGTATAAACTTGTTGAGTCAAAGGTTGTTCCATTTTCTGTAATTGGTTAATTTATAACTATATAACGCTCAAATGAGCTCTTAGTTTTAAAGTTACCCATAATATGGGCAAATATGTACACGGCAATGTCAATTAAATGTGACGGTATAGCCATTAAAATCCTCAAAACTCCCCATTTAATATCCGCCTGCATACCAAAAAAATGAACTATTTACCGTATTTTTGCGCCAAATTACAGGTGCAGCATGATCACGGTATCCAATCTATCATTACGTTACGGAAAACGAACTTTATTTGAAGACGTTAACCTTAAATTTTCACAGGGCAATTGTTATGGCATTATAGGTGCCAATGGTGCCGGTAAATCAACATTTTTAAAGATCCTTTCGGGCGATATTGACCCTACAAGCGGTTCTGTAGGCTTTACACCTGGCGAGCGTATGGCTGTTTTAAGCCAAAACCACTACGCCTTTGATGAGTTTACAGTTATCGAGACTGTAATGATGGGTTACAAAGAGATGTATGCCGTAATGAAGGAAAAGGACGCCATATACCTGAAAGAAGATTTTACTGATGCCGATGGAGAACGCGCCGGAGAACTGGAAAACCTGTTTGCCGAAATGGATGGCTGGAATGCCGAAAGCAATGCCGCTACCCTATTGAGTAACCTGGGTATTAAAGAAGAATTTCATTACAACCTGGTAAAAGACCTGGACAATACCCAAAAAGTACGTGTATTATTAGCCCAGGCTCTTTTTGGTAAACCTGATATTTTATTGCTGGATGAGCCTACCAATGATCTGGACATCCACACCGTAAGCTGGCTGGAAGACTTTTTAGCATCATATGAAGCTATCGTTTTAGTTGTATCGCACGACAGGCACTTCCTGGATACGGTTTGTACACACGTGGTGGATATCGACTTCTCTAAAATGACCATCTATACCGGTAACTATACCTTCTGGTACGAATCAAGTCAGCTGGCTCTGAAACAACGCTCTGATCAGAATAAAAAGACAGAAGATCGTGTGAAGGAGCTGCAGGAATTTATCCGCCGCTTTAGCGCCAACGCTTCTAAATCAAAACAAGCCACCAGTCGTAAAAAAGCGCTGGATAAGATCAATATCGACGAGATACAGCCCTCAAACCGTAAATACCCTGGAATTATATTCAATAATCTGGGCCGTGAAGCGGGTGACCAGATATTACAGATTGAAAATTTAAGCAAAACCCTTAATGGCGAGCTTTTATTTAACAACATCAGTCTTACGGTAAACAAAGGCGATAAAATTGCTGTACTGTCACAAAACAGTTTAGCAACCACCGCGTTTTATAATATTTTAACTGGCAGGGATACCGACTTTAAAGGCTCATTTAAATGGGGCGTTACCATTAATCCGGCCGACATTCCTATCGATAATGCCGAATACTTTAAAGGCAAGGATGATAACCTGATAGACTGGCTGCGCGAATACTCACCGGGCGAAAAGGATGACCAGTTTATCCGCGGCTTTTTGGGCCGGATGCTATTCTCAGGCGAAGAGGTATTGAAAAAAAGCAATGTACTTTCTGGTGGCGAGAAAATGCGCTGCATGTTTAGCCGTATGATGCTACAACAAGCCAATTTGCTGATGTTTGACGAACCTACCAACCACCTCGACCTGGAATCGATCACAGCGCTTAATAATGGCATGAAAGACTTCAGGGGCACTATCCTGTTCACCTCACGAGATCATGAACTGGTTGAAACCGTGGCCAACCGCATATTTGAACTAACACCAGGTGGCTATATAGATAAGCTGATGACCTACGACGAATATATCAACAGCGATGTTGTAGAAAAACAAAGGAGCGACCTATACGCTTTGGCGTAACTAATTGGCAGGTAAATAGTCATATGGGTATGAAAAATTTAGCACTTTTTACCCTATTCAGCATTTGGGTCCTATTTGCCCATGCCCAGGTAGTTGATGGTGTGGTTAAAGATGCCAAAACCAATTTGCCCTTACCTTATGTAAATGTGGGTATTGTTAATAAAGGTGTAGGTACCGTTACAGATAATGCCGGCCGCTTCAAGCTTAATTTAACAGGCCACAATACCGATAGTCTGAAACTATCTATGATAGGCTACCAATCGCTCACCTACCGGGTGGCCGGTTTTATTAAGGATATAGAAGCTCATAAAACACTGCTGTTACAGCCAACTGTTACCCAGCTAAAAGAAGTAAAGGTTAACAACCATAAATGGAAACAGGTAGTATTAGGAAATACCTCACAATCTAAATCCACCAACGCGGGTTTCACCGACAACAAACTTGGATATGAGATAGGCGCCATTATCAAGATCAAAAAGTCGCCTACTTTTATAAAGCAATTTAACGCCAATATAGCAACCGAAGTAACCGATTCCGTAAAACTTCGCCTTAACTTTTACAGTGTTAAAGACGGCATGCCCGATCAGCTGTTGCAAAATGAAAACATATTTGTGACCGTTAAAAAAGGCCAGCAAAGGATAAGTGTAAACCTTGAACCCTTTAACATAGTTGCCGACGACAAATTTTATGTAAGTCTGGAGTGGATACAAAATGCAGATGGGCATGGCGTAATGTTTTCTGCAAGTTTCTTAGGTGGCTCCATCATCTCGCGCGAAACCAGTCAGGCAAAATGGGAAAAGGTAGGAATAGCAGGTATTGGCTTCAATGTACTGGCCGAATATTAATTTTTTACCTAACACCTCAATGTTAAGCGGAACAGTATTAAGGTATTCATCAAAAAAATATCCAAAATCAAATATCCTGAACCTAAAATCAAAAATAAATCAGCATATTTGCAACCCTAATAAAAAATGACTTGGTAGCTCAGCCGGTAGAGCAACTGACTCTTAATCAGTGGGTCGAGAGTTCGATCCTCTCCCAGGTCACAAAAGCACGGTAGTACCCGGTATTACTGTGCTTTTTTTGTGCCAAATAATTTACGGATATTTTTTATGGCCTTTTCAATGAGTGTAAGTTCGGGTTTCACGGTGTCGAAAAAGTATGCGCTGAATTTTATATCCTTATCTTCCTTTAATAGCTTTTCTGCCATTCCAATAGGGTTGAAGCTTTCCGATTTCTTAACCAGTTCGTTAAATGTAATTTTAATCTTTTCCGAACTCATAATTAATTGGTCGACGTTTATATTTGCGAGTTTTAAGCTCCCGATATAGCCGAAATCGGCCATTTTAAAACTATATCCTGCCCATTTACTTTGACACTGTTCCCACAAACCAAATTCACTATTGTCAATTACAATAGCCTTATGTATCAAATCAATTATCAAGGTTGCAAATGCATTATCTTCTTCTTCTTTTGGTAACGGATGTTCGTTTTTACTTAATAAAATGTCTACAACTCCCTGACCATAGTTTAATATGCCAGCTACGCTAACTCCTCCCAATTACGTGATATGCGTTTTGGCTACAGTTTTTATAATGATTATTGTATTACCAAATTCGCTAACCTCATCATTTATAATGTCATCTTCAGTATTTATCGATAAAGGAAATTGTTTTTGTTGTGAAATATAATCAATATTTAAAATCTGTTCGATGTCGTACATTTTGTTGTAAAGCAAATTTACAGACCAGTTTTTCCATTTGCCCCGAAGCTCTTTTAAATAAAACTCAGTGGCTGATGTTGTACCAAATTCTAAACTCCAAAAGTGAAGTGATTTTTTATCGATATTTATAACTACACATCCTTCTATCCAAACTTCATCCAGTAAAACATTCACCAATTTACATGATCTTACGAAATCTATGAAACGCTTCTCTCCAAGATAAAGATCGGAGGTTATGCAATTAGCCCTCCAATGATTATAATGAATAGCCTGTTGGGAGTTTTCAATAAGTATGTAATCTGCTCTTTGTCCCATCTAAATATTATATGTTCTTTAAAGCTACAATTTTCTTACAATCATCTATAAAAGAGTTCGATATCTGTGCTTTATCGGTCACGAAATTTCAAAAACCGCTTCTAATAACAATAGAGGCGGTTTTTTGTTTTTAAGCTATTTTCAAATATTCCTTTCTGCACGATAGAGGCACTTTTTGAGTTCGAGCCTCGTTGGGTTAAACCAATGGGACAGATGCGTAAAATCGTTTTCTGCTCAATTTTTTTTACAATTTATTGTTAATCAGATAGATAATATTAACACCTCCATAAAAAGATTTAGTTGACTTAATTCAGAAAGCGGTCTTTAAATTTATTTGGAGTGGTACCTACTTCTTTTTTAAACAGTTTCGAAAAATAGCTTGGATTGTCAAAACCAAGCGACGACGAGATCTCCGAAATATTCATATCGCCATCCGTTAACATATTTTTTGCTTCGCCGATCAAAAAAAGGTGAATAAGTTCTAACGCTGTTTTTCCTGTTTCTTCTTTAAGCAGATCAGTTAAATAACGGGGTGATATATGCATCTTTTCTGCCAGGGAAGCTACAGTAGGTAGCCCGGTATTATTCAATTTTCTTTCTTCGAAATTTGCAGCGAGTAAAGCATTGAACCTGGTAACCGTCGCGCCGATCAATTCAGTCCGATGAATAAATTGTCTTTTATAAAACCGCTGCGCATATTTTAGCATGGAATCAATATGACTGATAATGATCGCTTTGCTATGTTCATCTGTATTATTATTATATTCCTTTTCTATGCTGAAATACAGGTTCCAGATAATATTTTCTTCAGCTGGAGAAAGGTGCAGTGCCTCATTCACCTCGTAGTCAAAATAACTGTATTTTTTAATTTCATTATAGAGCGGCGTTCCAGGTAAAAAGTCCTCATGGATGATGATTAAAAACCCCTTTTCCTCTAACTCCATATTTTGGAAAAATACTTTCTGCTGCGGTTTGATAAATGACATGGAGCCAAGGTCATGGTCATACTTGGTTTTTCCGTAAAGCATTTGCCCCGATTTTAGCTTTTTGAATCCAATGATGTAAAATGCTGAAGTAAATTCAAGTTCGCTGATGGCGGTGCAATTATCCCGTTCACCGTAAGCCACACTGAAAAGTGGGTGCTCAGGCGGCTTGACACCCAGAACTTCATGCAGGTCGCTGATTTTATTAAAATGCTTCATATTGTTTGCCATTATAAAAACGGGACCGGGCAAATCCGGATCCCGTTCCTGTTACTTTTCTTAACCATGTGCTGCCACAGAAACATCCTGCCATGATTCCCATGTTTTCAGGCGTTCTTCATAAGTGTATTTTACCCAGGGGTAAGTAGTTTTACCCAATAGCAATCGTAACGGCGGATTTTCCGAATCCACCAAGCTAAGAAGAGCTTTGGCAGTTGCTGCAGGGTTACCGGAATCTTGTTCACCAGCGAGTTCATAAAAATCTTTTCTTATGCCATCGTAAGCCGGTATCGATTCACTTAATGCAAGGGAATTGGTACCGAAGAAATCAGTAGAGAAACCACCCGGTTCCAGTATGGTTACTTTAATGCCAAAACCACTTACTTCGCCAGCCAATGTTTCAGTAAGACCTTCAACTGCGAACTTGGATGCACTATACAATCCCATTAATGATACCGTATTCAAGCCCAGAGCACTTGAAAGTTGAATGATTTGCCCTGATTTTTGCTGACGCATGATGGGCACAACCGCTTGTATAGTCCATAATGAACCCAATACATTAGTTTCAAACTGCGCCCTAACATCTTGCTCGTTTAGCTCCTCTACAGCTCCAATGTGCCCGTAACCTGCATTATTTATTAATACATCGATGCCGCCAAAGTGAGTTTTTGCAGTTTCAATCACTTCAAAACTTGCTTTTTTGTCAGTAACATCAAGTTTTAGTACCAATAGATTTGAAGAAAATTCTTTTGTAAGTTCGGTTAATGCTTCAGGGTTACGAACAGCCGCAACTACATTATCGCCACGTTGTAAAAACGCTTCAGCCCAAATCCTGCCGAATCCGTGGGATGCGCCCGTTATAAAAATTGTTTTTGCCATTATCTTATTTTTAATATTTATAAGGACAAAGTTCCGCCAATTTAATACAGCTATTCTGATTCAAAAGTAGGCAATAATGAAACGTTTTTACGAAATGTAAGTATGGGGGCAACTTAAGCTAATCATTATTCCCGTTCCGTCACTTTTTTACGGTGATTCACCCCCCAGTCTTTCAAGGAATAAATGATGGGCGTCAGCGTATCAGCATATTGAGCCAATTGATAGGAGGTCTTCACCGGGTAACCATCGATCACGGTCCTGATAACCAAACGGTGCTGTTCCAGGTCTTTCAGTTCTTTTGCCAAAACTTTGGGCGTAATACCGGGGATACTTTCCTGTATATCGGTGAACCGATCGTTTCCAACACCTACAGAAATGATAATGGGTAGTTTCCATTTACCATTAATCACGTCGAGTGCATCCCTCACGGGCTTTATCGTTTCGATGCAATCACAATGTGCTTTTTTTGCTGCCATAAAACCTCATTTAAAACAATTTCACTTTCCTTTGGGAAAGCACTATACAAAAGAAAGTACAAATTCGCCAATTTTGCAAAAGAATTTATTGAGAATTTAAAACAAGCGTAATGAAAATAGGAATTATAGGTACCGGAGCAATTGGCGGCATCATCACAAAGAAATTAGCTGTAACCGGTCACGAGGTAAAGGTTTACAGCTCAGGAGGTCAGCAAAAATTGGAAGAAAGGGCTCGGGAACTGGGCGTTATACCATCCACCAAAGACCAGATCATAGTGGATGTCGAGGTGCTTATCGTATCCATTCCCACAATAGCTATCCCGGAATTATCAGATCTTATCGCAAAAGTTTCTGATAAAGTGATCGTGATCGACACATCGAACTATTACCCGTTTCGCGATGGTGATATCGAAGACTTGAAGAATGGCAAAGTCGAAAGTGTATGGGTTTCAGAAACTCTGGATAGACCGGTGATCAAAGCTTTTAACAATTTACTAGCGCATAGCCTTGAATATGGTGGCAAGCCTCAAGGTGCCAAAGACCGTATCGCGATGGCCGTTTCAGGTGACGATGCCGAAGCTAAAAGGATAGTTTCAGCTTTGGTCAACGATGCGGGGTTCGACGCTGTGGATGCTGGTACCCTTGCAAACTCCTGGAGACACCAGCCAGGCACTCCTGCTTATTGTACAGAACTGGCTGTGGCAGAACTTAAGCAAGCTCTTGCCGATGGTGAAAAACAAGAAGCTGCACATCTGCGGGACTATGTTATCGGGAAATTTATTAAATTTTCAACACCGCCCACACATGAAGAAGTCGTGGTGCTTAACCGTTCATTGTTTCCTAAAAACCCTAAGGCGCATTGATCAACAAGGAGGGATAACCATCGGATTATCGAATTCCGGGCAGAACTATGATCCAGATAATGGTTTATGTTTTAACTAAACATTATGATGCCCAAAAGCCCCAACGTCAATCGGCCCTTAGAGCGTGTTAATAGTGTTCACAGTCCGTTTTTAACGCTACAATTTTCTTACAATCCTCAATAAAGGTGTTCGACATTTGTACTTTATCGCACTTAAGGAGACAACACCTATATGTTGTCTCCTTTTTTCATACCAATAGAAATCTGTTAACAGATAGTTACAACGAGGACTTTTGTAGTTCGATTTTAGCAGAGAAACTCCTGAACTGTTAAAGGGTAATGGTTTAAAAAGTGTACCAGAAATGCAATTAACCTATTTTTTTGTAGTTCGATTTCTCGTTAAGGTTTACCATCTTTGCACATAATTCAATATTCCCATACTGTGATAAATGTAAATAACATTTCCGTTTCATTTGGCGGAACCACGCTCTTTAGTGATGTAACCTTCTCAATAAACGAGAACGACAAAATAGCCCTGATGGGCAAGAATGGTGCCGGTAAATCTACCATCCTCAAGATAATTGCCGATGTAGCCAAGCCAACTACCGGTAGCGTAACCGGTCCTAAGGACGCGGTAATAGCCTATTTGCCACAGCATTTACTCACCCAGGATAAGGTTACCGTTTTTGAAGAAACGATGAAAGCATTTGAAGAAGCGAACCAAATGCAAAAGGAGCTTGATGAGCTAAATGAACAGCTCAACATTCGTACAGATTACGAAACTGATGATTACATGAAGCTGATCGAGCGGGTATCAGAACTGAGCGAGAAGGTTTATACGGTAGAGGTCACCAACTATGATGCTGAAGTAGAAAAAGTCCTAAAAGGGCTGGGTTTTGATCGTAAAGACTTTGGCCGGCAAACTTCTGAATTTTCGGGTGGTTGGCGCATGCGTATTGAGCTGGCCAAAATTTTGTTAAAAAAGCCAGATCTTATTTTACTTGATGAGCCCACCAATCACATGGATATCGAGAGTATACAGTGGTTAGAAGACTTTCTGATCAACTCAGCAAAGGCTGTGATGGTTATCTCGCATGATCGTGCTTTTGTAGATAACATCACCAATCGTACTATAGAAGTTACCATGGGCAGGATATACGATTATAAAGCCAAATACACTCATTATCTCCAGTTGCGTGCCGACCGCCGCGTGCATCAATTGAAAGCTTACGAGGAGCAGCAACGCTTTATTGCAGATAATCAGGAATTTATAGACCGTTTCAGGGGAACTTACTCCAAAACTTTGCAGGTACAATCGCGCGTAAAAATGTTGGAAAAGCTTGAAGTTATCGAGATAGATGAAGTGGATACTTCGGCATTACGATTAAAATTCCCACCTTCACCACGTTCGGGTCAATATCCGGTAATGGTAGAAGACCTGACCAAAACATACGGAGATCACGTCGTATTCAAAAACGCATCTATGGTGATCGAACGAGGAGAAAAGGTAGCTTTTGTGGGTAAAAATGGTGAAGGTAAGTCTACCATGATCAAAGCCATTATGAACGAGATCGATTTTGAAGGGAGTTTGAAAGTAGGTCACAATTCCAAGATCGGGTATTTTGCCCAGAACCAGGCCGCATTGCTGGATGGGAATTTAACCGTATTTGAAACCATTGACCAGATTCCGTTAAGTGATGGCACGGTTAAGATCAAGGATCTTTTAGGTGCGTTTATGTTCAGCGGTGATGATACCACAAAAAAGGTAAAGGTACTTTCTGGAGGAGAGAAAACCCGTTTAGCCATGATCAAGTTGTTGTTAGAACCCGTGAATTTGTTAATACTGGATGAGCCCACCAACCATTTGGATATGAAGACCAAAGACATTATCAAAGATGCGCTTAGGGATTTTGATGGCACTTTGATCCTGGTATCTCATGATAGGGATTTCCTGGACGGACTGGTGAAAAAAGTATTTGAGTTTGGTAATAAACGGGTACGCGAGCACTTTGAAGATATCAAAGGTTTTTTAGCCTACAAAAAGATGGACAGTTTAAAAGAGATCGAACAAAGTTAATCATTGGTTCTAAATAAGATTTAATTCTTTTGGTACGTTATTATACAATAATCCGATCTTCAAATTATTGAGGACAATTTCTTCAAATCATCTATAAAGGTGTTCGAGAACTGCGGTCGGACCGTCACAGGAAAAGTTTAGGTACTACCGAACTTTACTGTAATAATTTAAAAAAACCTCTCTACGATGATGTATAGAGGTTTTTTTGCTTCTTCAGTTTTTGGTTCAGTTCAACCCCGCCGAAGGCAAAACCTAAGCGATAACTGGCCATTATCTAATCCATTTTATAAATCCTTGCTTTTAGATATTGGATTATAGGTTCTATAAGCCGTAAAAGGCCTTCTAAATGTTGAAAGTATTTCCGCTCAGGAATTCGGAAAAAAGTTAAGTAGCCCTAACTTTACTGTAAAACTTAAAAAACTCTTTACATTACCCTGAGCGTTTTTATTTCCTTATATACTAATTAAAAAGCAATTAGAAATTTCAGATAATAAATATTCGGTCACTTACCGATCAATTAATTGAATTCCGGTATTCATTGGGTGAATGCCCAACATGCTGTTTGAAGAAACGGGTAAAATGTGAGGGGTACCTGAAGCCAAGCTTATAAGCCACCTCGCTTACTGATTTCCTTATATCGAGTATCTGTTCTTTCGCTGCATCAATCAGTTTTAGCTGTATGTACTCCTGCGCTGATTTTCCAGTTTCTTTTTTCACCAGGTCTCCAAAATACTTTGGAGACAGATTTAGCTGATCTGCACAATACGAAACGGAAGGCAATCCCAGGTTTTGCAGCTTTTCCGACTGGAAGTAATCGTTCAGTAATCCCTCAAATCCAGTCAATACATCTTTATGAATATGTTCTCTTGTGAGAAACTGCCGGTCATAAAATCGAACGGAATAATTCAGGAACATTTCGATATTACTTACGATCAAAGTCCTGCTGTGCTTATCAATTGGGTGAGCTAATTCATATCGGATCTTATTAAAACACTCCAGCACTATTTCTCTTTCTGCATCCGAAACGTGAAGGGCTTCATTGACATCATAAGAGAAAAAGCTGTATTCGTTGATGCATTTACCAAGATGGGTTCCACGGATCAAATCGGGATGAAAGAATAATCCCCAGCCTGTCGGCTGTATCGTGTTTTCACTTTCATCAAAACCAAACACTTGTCCGGGTGCAATAAAAAGAAGTGTCCCCTCTTCGTAATCATAATGACTACGGCCATATTTTACCTCCCCGCACTTCTCGTCTTTTAAAAAGATCATGTATACGTCCGAAATATAACGTGCCTCTTTTACGGGTTTCGACAGTGACTGGTCAAGAACACTAACTAATGGATGCAAGGTCTTTTGCCCCCGGTCGTTATTGATCTGGGTCACACTTTCAATTCTGAGGGGATTTCCCATGACTTCGGTTATTTGAAGTGAAATTAGATTAAGTATTGCAAACAATCTTACAGAAATACTCCTGAACAGAAATAATGGTAAGAGAAACAGGAATCTGTATAACGATCTGATGCAAAAGTATAAAGAAATTCGCCCCTTAGAATATTCTATCGAATCATTTGACATAGCTCTGCAAATAACTGTAAAAACGACAAATATTAGTACAATTTAACCCATTATACCCCTTATATGGGAGAGGCGGAACTACAACAACTTATTGCCGACTGTTTGCAGCAAAACCGAACGGATCAGAAAGTGCTTTATAGGGCATTTTATGGCTTTGCAATGAGCATATGTCTGCGATATGCAGGTAACCGCTATGAGGCTGCGGAGATCATGAATCAGGGTTTTTTAAAAGTATTCACTAATTTGCATAAGTATGATACGGGGCATCCGTTCATTGCCTGGGTTGGCCGTATTATGATGAATACCTCGGTTGACTATTACAAGAACAATCTGAAACTCCCCCTTAATGATGATCTGGATGCCGCCGAAGATATAGGCCATGATGAACTAACCAACCAGAAATTAAATTATGATGACCTGCTGAGCATGATCCAGCAGTTGCCAAATGCCTATCGTACCGTGTTTAACTTGTTTGCTATTGAAGGTTTCTCGTACGAAGAAATAGCTGCCCAATTGGGTATCAGTACCGGTACGTCAAAATCAAATTTATTTAAGGCGAGAGAAAAACTAAAAACGATGGTGCTTAACTCCGGCCGTTTGCCGGACGATGGTTCTGAGGATATCAGGCGTAAGATTATTACCATTGGCACATTTAGTCTCGGACTATCACAATTGATCGAATTAATAATGCGATGAAAGGAAAAAACGAAAATAAAGTCCCTTGTAAAAAGGTTGTTTAATCTCGTTCGAATTAGCTGATACATTAATCTATCCTGCACTTATTTGACTGGACGGATAGAGCGGTAGATCACAATTTTGTACTAATTTTGGATCTAAACAGTATGAGATGCTTTTGGATGGATGATGTACACAGGCATCCTCTTGCCAAAGTTGATAAACGTCAACGACGGCCATACAAAACAGAACTTCGTCAGATCAGAGTTTATTATCATTTTTTATGTTAAATTGCTGTAGAAAAATGCTGGTGCATCAACCCTATCCTATTGCAATAGCTATTTTACAACCGTTTTATTTTATTTTGCGTATTGCTATTTTCAATTAAAATGAACACTGATACACTCTATACGCATATCTGCTCTTACGTTCAAATATCCAGAGATGAGTTTGAGCTCTTTTTCAATTTGTTTAAAACGGTTCATTTAAAAAAGGGTGATTTCCATTACATAGCTGGTAAAGTTCCTAAGTATTGGTCGTTTACTGTAAAAGGCTGCTTGCGTGAATATTGGATCGATACCGAGGGTAATGAGAAAATTTTCCAATTTTATGAAGAAAATGCATGGGTTGGTCAGATCCAAAGTATGGTAACACAAAAGCCTACGGACATGAACCTACAGGCACTTGAGGATTGCGAGTTATTGTGTATAACAGGCGATGATATGTGTAACGCCGTAAAAACACCATGGATTCAGAACTTTACAATGCATAAGAGTTTTTCTGATAATGCCTCCATAATGGAAAATTCAAACCGAATTAAATCGGCATCACCTGAAGAGCTGTATTTGGAAATTCTTAAGGAAAGACCATCCTTATTGCTGCGTGTTCCACAGCACTATATTGCAAACTTTCTTGGCATCCGGAAAGAAACACTAAGCAGGGTTAGAAGAAGAGTTGCCCACCTATGATTTGTTGATCCAAGTCAACGACATTCAATTTCCGTTCCGGTAATTTTACAGCGAAAAACGATCACCTCCATGTTATCGATATCGTGCTTTATACTCGCGACCTGATAAGCCGTTGAGTGACTGATCGTTTTCTCGAACAACAAATTTTTAAGAAAGAATTAAATCAATGAAAAAAATAATCTACAACCAATACGGCAGTGTCGACGTTTTACATTCCGTAGAGGTAAATAAGCCAATTCCCGATACGCAACAAATTTTGATTAAGGTAAAGGCAGTTTCTATTAATCCTATTGACTGGAAGATTTTAATGGGTGAGGTCAAACTGATGTCAGGCAAGAAATTCCCAAAATCTGTTGGCTGCGACTTCTCCGGAACAATAGAAAGCACAGGTACGGGTATCCAAAAATTTAAAACCGGGGATGATGTGTTTGGGGTAACAAATCCTTTTAAAGAAGGAGCCCTTGGAGAATACATCCTGGTGAATGAAAAAGAAATTGCTAAGAAGCCTGCGGAGCTGTCATTTGAGCAGGCTGCTGCAATACCAACGGTCGGCCAGTCAGCTTTACAGATGCTTACTAAAAACCTTAATAACATCAAAGGAAAGGAAATTTTGATAAATGGTGCGTCTGCCGGAGTAGGCATGTTTGCTATTCAGATCGCAAAAAGCCACGGAGCGATTGTAACGGCTGTTTCAAGCGCAAAAGGGCATCACTTGTTAAAAAAATGGGGTAGTGATTATGTGATTGACTACAACAAAGAAAAATTGACGGATTTAAGGAAGAAGTTTGATGTTATCATTGAACTCTCTGCAAAATTATCTTTCAGCCAGGCTAAAAAATTGATGAAGCCTGAATCAACATATTTTACCGTAACCCCTTCGCTATGGAATTTTGTGCACTCTTTTTTAAATAACATGGTATCTAAAAAGAAATATGAAGTTCTTTTAATGAAATCAGATACAGAAAGTTTAAATCGATTGGCAAACTATACGCTAAAAGGTTTTGATATCCACATTAGCAAGACCTATCCCATGTCAGATTATAAGGAAGCTTATAAAACTATAATCAAAGAGGGGGCTTTAGGCAAAGTCGTTTTTAATATCCCATCTTAAAATGCCCGTTCATTTGTTAAAAATTAGCAATTATTTTTTGACACGCACAGGCCTTATGAAACAATGTCATAAGGCCTTTTTTATTAGGTCAAACGTATTGCAAAAAATCGCAGAGAAATACTCCTGAACAGAAATAATGGTAAGAGAAACAGGAATCTGTATAACTATCTGATGCAAAAGTATAAAGAACTTCGCTCCGTCCAATGATCTATTGAATCACCCGACATCGTTCTGTAAAAACATTAAAAGTAAGAGAGAAAATGAAAAAATTACCATTAATAGCGTTAGGTACATGGTCCTGGGGAACAGGCTTTGCAGGAGGCGACCAGGTTTTCGGTAACAACCTTAGCGCCGGCGATTTAAAGCAGGTGTTTGATACAGCAATGAAAGCAGGGTTTAACCTGTGGGATACTGCTGCGGCTTATGGTATGGGCTCATCAGAATCAATCTTAGGCGAATTTGTAAAACAGTATCCCCGCGAAGACATCCTATTATCTACCAAGTTCACACCACAAATGGCAAGTTCTTCTGACAACCCTGTCGGGGAAATGCTGAATAGCAGTTTGGAGCGTTTGGGAACGGACTATATAGATATTTATTGGATTCATAACCCTACCGACGTTAATAAATGGACTCCTGAACTGATTCCACTGCTTAAAAGTGGAAAAGTAAAAAGTGTTGGGGTATCTAACCATAACCTGGAAGAAATTAAACTGGCAAACAGTATCCTCGCAAAAGCAGGCTTTAGTATTTCGGCCGTTCAAAATCATTACAGTCTTTTATACCGTTCCTCCGAAGATGCCGGGATAATAGACTATTGCAAAACACACAACATCACTTTCTTTGCTTATATGGTGTTGGAACAAGGTACATTGTCTGGCAAGTACAACACCCGGAACCCGCTTCCTGAAGGTAGCGGCAGAGCAAATACCTACAATAAAGTACTTCCGCAAGTAGAGGAATTAACCGATATAATGAAAGAAATTGGTGACAGCAAAAATGCTTCTGTTGCCCAGGTTGCTATTGCATGGGCCATTGCTAAACACACCTTACCCATTATCGGAGTAACCAAAACTTCCCAAATTAAAGACGCTTTAAATGCAACTAAAATTATTTTAACCGATCAGGAAATAGAAAAAATAGAGGCATTGGCAACAAAAGCAGGCGTTGACACTCAGGGTGCCTGGGAAAAATCAATGATATAATTACACAACGTGCAGAATATAGGCTCACCACTGAATTACCTGGCAGGCATGTAGCATCATTCCCGGCCAATTTATCCTTAAAAAACAAAGCGTTAAAATTTACCCAAGTGAAAAAAGCAGCAACTTTTAAAAACAAAGATCTGAAGATGGCAGCGGAAATACATCTGCCGGATGATTTTACTGAAACAAAAAAATATGCGGCCATTGTATGTATACATCCTGCCGGTGGTGTTAAAGAGCAGACTATCGGTATGTATGCTTCACGACTGGCAGAATATGGATTTGTCGTATTGACGTTTGATGCTTCATACCAGGGAGCAAGCGAAGGTGAGCCTCGTTACCTGGAAGACCCTACGGCCAGAGTGGAAGATGCCCGTGCCGGTGCTGACTATTTATCAACGCTGCCATACATTGATACTGACCGTATGGGTGTATTCGGAATTTGTGCCGGTGGTGGTTATGCCATCAGTGTGGCACAAACAGATCATCGCTTTAAAGCAGTAGCCACAGTGAGTGCTGCGCCTATGGGCGAAGGATTCCGGAATTTTCTTGGAAACGAAACACCCGCCTCGGTTTTGTTGAATATACTGAAAAACGTGGGGGACCAGCGAATCGTGGAAGCAAATGGCGGAGAATTACTTTATGTACACTGGGTACCTGATACAAAAGAAGAGATTAATAAAAATACACCTGATCTATGGAGAGAAGGTTATGACTATTATAAAACATCGAGAGGGCAGCACCCCAATTCAGTGAATAAATACTTGTTTACCGGCACAGACAGAATGATGGCCTTCTCTGCCTTTGACCAGATAAGCACATTGCTTACGCAACCCATTCTTTTGATTGCAGGAAGTAAAGCAGATACCAGATTTTTCAGTGAACAGGCCTACAACCTTGCAAAAGGCAAAAAAGACTTATTCATCGTAGAAGGGGCAACTCACATTGCGCTTTATGACATACCTGAATATGTAAATCAGATTGTACCAAAGCTGGTTGATTTTTTTCAGGCATTATAATAATTATATAAACAAATACCCTTAAGAAAAACGAAATGAACAAAGAAAAAGGTTCAAAAAAAGTCTTGTTCGTGGTAACAAGCTGTAATGTAAAAGGAGCTACAGGTATTCCAACAGGATTTAACCTGAGCGAAGTTACACATCCATTGGAAAAATTGGAAGCAAGCGGCGTTGTAGTTGATATTGCGTCTATAAAAGGCGGCGAAGCCCCATTAGATGGCTTAGAGGATTTCAATGATCCGGTTAATGCCCAATATTGGGCAGATGCTGATTTTCGTAAAGCTCTCGCGAATACCCTGAAATTAGATGATGCAAAAGCTTCAGACTATGACGCCATATTCTTTGCAGGCGGTCACGGAACCATGTGGGATTTCGCTGATAGCCCTGCAATCTTAAAGTTAGTACCGGAATTTTATGAGTCCGGAAAAATTGTTTCGGCCGTTTGTCACGGCCCTGCGGCTTTGATAAATGTAAAACTAAGCGATGGCTCCTATTTAATCTCAGGTAAAAATGTGGCTGGCTTTACTAATGGAGAGGAGGAAGAAGTGCAATCAACCAACGTAGTTCCATTCCTGCTACAGGATGCTTTAATTAACCACGGAGCTGTTTACAAGCACGCGCCTAACTGGAACAATAACATCGCTATTGATGGCAGGTTGATCACGGGTCAAAATCCGCAATCTGCCGCAAGTGTAGGTGAAGCCATTGTAAAAGCGCTTAAAATTAACGCTACCGGCGCATCAGCACCTAAACCTGCATTTTCAAGTGCTGATGTAAGTAGTGTTTCTCCTGCATTAGGCAAGTATATTGCTGAAAAATTAGTCGGCGAAGTTTGGGAGCGTCCGGGTTTGTCAAAGCACGACCGTTGCATAGTTACTTTATCATGCCTGATAGCAAGAAACCAAAGCAATGCAATGCCTCATTACTTTATTAAAGCACTGAACAACGGTATTACACCGGGCGAACTTTCAGAGATTATTACTCACCTTGCTTTCTATTCAGGAGCGCCTAATGCCATGTCGGCTGTGGCTGTTGCAAAAGATGTATTTGCAAACTATGGTATTTCACAAGCAGAATTACCTTCAATCGAACCATTGATGCTTGATAAAAATGAAGCTTTACCGGGCGATGAAAACAGGGTAGCTTTTATTCAGCAAAACATCGCTCCAATAGCAGAAGGCTTTGCTAAATATACTAATGAATTGTTATACGGTGAAGTTTGGCTGCGTGCAGGTTTAACATCAAGAAGCAGAAGCCTGGCAACAGTATGCGCAATGATTGCAGCCGGGGATATCCAATTTCTAGGAATGTACATGGGCAGGGCTGTTGAGCACGGCATTACCAGGCAGGAAATCGGTGAAGCATTAACTCAACTGGCATTTTATGCAGGTTGGCCTAAACTTATTTCTGCGTCAGAAATTGTAAAAGAGGTATATGACGGTGCAGGTAAATAATTTCTTTCATTAGCACCAATTCCCTTAAAAGGAGTTTGGGATTAAAATCCCGGGCTCCTTATTTTAACACAGGACTCCATGACGATGAGTCTGGTTTAAATCATCACTAAAATTAACATGAAGCCATTAAATAAAATAATTACCATTGAGGAGCATTTTATCCTGAAAAGCATCTCGCAAAAAGTAGCAGCATTCAACGTCAAAGAAAATGGTGGGACAGCGCCCAACGATTTAGTGCAAAAGGAATTAATGAAAATTGGGCCCGCCAGCGAAGATATGGAAGATGTTGGGGAGCGGCGGATAAAATTCATGGATGAAAGCGGCATTGATATGCAAGTGCTCTCGTATGGTGCCGGAAGCCCACAAAATATAACAGATGAAACATTAGCCATTGAACTTTGCCGGGAAGCCAATGATGAATTAGCTAATTTGATAAAACTGCACCCAACAAGATTTGCCGGCTTTGCCACCTTGCCCGCCGCTACCCCAAGTGCGGCTGGAGAAGAATTGAACAGGACTGTGAAAGAATTAGGTTTTAAAGGCGCCATGCTTTCAGGAACTTTCAATGGTCGTTTTTTTGATGAACCTGAATTTTTACCCATTTTTTCCAAAGCCCAGGAATTAAATGTACCTGTGTATATGCACCCTGGCTTCATCTCAAAAAACATTGCAGCGCATTATTATCAGAGTAATAGCTGGCCTGCCGTTGCGGGGGCTATGTTTGCATCCGCAGGATATGGATGGCATTTAGATTCAGGAATCGCAATTGTCCGGCTAATTGCTTCGGGCATTTTTGACAAACTGCCCGATCTGAAACTCATTTCAGGACATTGGGGCGAACTGGTTCCTTTTTTCCTGAATCGCTTAGACGATCAATTAAGTAAGACTTTAAAATTAGATCGTAAAATCTCCGACTATTATAAAAGTAATATCTATATCACACCAAGCGGGCTTTTTTCTGAAGCTCAACTTAAATATGTGATTGAAGAACTGGGGGCCGACAAAATTATTTACTCAGGTGATTACCCTTATTTAATAGACAAAAACACCAGGCAATTTCTTGAAACGGCGCCTATTTCACAAGAGGCCAAAGAAAAAATCGGTTATCAGAATGCCGAAAAATTGTTGGGCTTATAGTTGTTCCTCATTAGGAGTAATCATTTATTGCAGCTGTTAAAGCTTATTGAAGTAAAGTAAAAGTGTTTATAAACATAGAATAACAACAAAAAACAATGAAATTATCAAATAACAAAATATTAATCACCGGCGGAGCTACCGGCATAGGTCTGGGATTGACTGAAAGATTTATTCAGGAAAATAACCAGGTTATTATATGTGGCAGAAGGAAAGAAGCTCTGCAAGAAGTGTCTGACAAATTCCCGGCAGTAATAACTAAGGTTTGCGACTTATCGGAGGAATCCGGGAGGACAGAACTTTACAACTGGATTGCTGAATACCATAGTGATCTGAACGTATTGGTAAACAACGCAGGTATTCAAAACTGGATGGATATTTCAGATAAAAGCTTTTATGATAAAGCAAAAAATGAAATTCAAATAAACGTTTTGGCTCCGTTACATTTGACTTCGCTTTTTACCGAACTCAAATCATTGGACACTGTCATCAATGTAACTTCCGGCCTGGCATTTGTGCCCCTTACAAAAGTGCCCGTTTATTGCGCCACAAAAGCTTTTTTCCACTCGTTTACCCTTTCATTGAGGCATTTGCTAAAATCAAAAAATATAGAGGTCATCGAATTGATCCCGCCAGCCCTCAATACAGATCTGGGCGGCAAAGGGTTGCATAGCGAGCACCCTTCTGTAAGTGATTTTATTAATGCAATATTTCAACAACTAAAAGAAGGCAAAGATCAATTGACTTTTGGATATAGCCAAATGCTATCGAAAGCAACACCAGATGAAATACAGGGAATGTTTAAAAGAATGAATCCATAAGAAGAAACGATCAATATTCTGAAGTGAGTGTGTTGGAAATGAATCCTATCAGATTTTTTCATGATCCCGAAGCCAATATTATAAAATATGGGCAGCATTTCAATAATTGAAACTGGGTATAAAAAGGCACTGCGAGCTATCTCAAGCTGTTTCGCAGTGCCTTGGCAACGTTTCATAAATCAGTAGAACCCTCGGGGCATTTTTCGAAGCACATTATTCAAGATTTACAGAAAATAGCAAAGCTGGCTTAATCGGTTCGAGGTCAGTTTAGGAAAAACGCGACAAGCATTTATGGCTCAATATGCTCCGATAAAAAAAACTTAAACCGATAAAAGCCGGGGATCTCACTCCCGGCTTTTATCGGTTTAAGTACTAAAAGGACTCATGCCATGTAAGACCTGGGGCCGAAATTCTAACAGCATCTTGTTGTTTCTCTTTTACACTTTTTCAAAGTTGCATCCCGACTAAAGACGCTTGAGTATCAACTTTCTAAAAATGGATAATCGGTATACCCTTTTTCCCCTCCACCATACATAGTAGCTTGTTCTATGGTATTGAACGCTGCATCAAGTTCGAACCGCTTTGGCAGATCAGGGTTGGCCAGAAATAAGCCGCCGTAAGCGATTATTTTAGCGATACCCTTTTCCAATTCTGCCTCCCCGCTATCTTTATTGAACCCGCCATTGGCGATGACCAGGTGTTTACTTATACTACCGAATGTTTCTACAGCATTCTTAGGGTAGTGAGGGTAATTATCCAAAGGAAACAAGCCATTCATCAGATGAATATAGGCCAGTGGCAATTCATTCAATGCTTCGATCAAAGGTTTGAATTGAGCAACAGGGTCACTGTTTTCTATATTGTTATAATAGACAGTTGGCGATAGCTTAATACCAACTTTGTCGCTTCCCGACGCATTAACCAGTTCCTGCATAACTTCCAGCACGAAGCGGTTCCTGTTCTCAATGCTACCGCCATACTCATCTGTCCGAAGGTTTGCACTTTCCGATAAAAATTGGTTAGGTAAATATCCGAATGCTGCATGTAATTCAACACCATCGAAACCGGCTTCGATGGCATTTTTGGCAGCCTGACCGTAATCCTTTACAATCTGCTTGATCTCTGCGGTAGTTAATTCCTGAGGCGTTTCGTACTCTTTCGGCCCCTGAGAGGTGAAATGCTGCTGCCCTTTTATCCCAATTGCCGACGGTGCAACCGGAAGTTTTCCTTTTCTATCCACTGAATGCCCAACACGGCCGGTATGCCAAAGCTGCGCATAGATCAGGCCTCCTTTGTCATGAACAGATTTTGTTACTTTCTTCCAGGCATCAATTTGCTGCGGGCTGTACAGACCGGGTGTCAGGGGGCTACCCATCGCCTGTTCCGAGATATTTATGGCCTCCGTAAGGAGTAGTCCGGCACTGGCACGCTGTGTGTAATATAATACGGTCGGGTTTGATACGACACCTTCGCCGTTAGCCCGGCTACGCGTCATTGGTGCCATCGCGATGGCGTTCTGCAATATTTCTTTTCCTAATGTTATCTTTTCTAGTAATTTCATGGTCTCTTTTTTTATTATCTTATTGATATCTGTAAATTGTATTGTTTGATTTGGAAGATGTTTCCTTAGATCAGCCAACTGATCGACGCTGTTATTGAAGGACTACAAGAACAACTTTACCGTTAACACCCCCGGCCGACACAAAATCCTGAGCTTGAGCAGCTTCGTCTAATGGGAAAGTTTTTGCAACGATGGGACGGAGTTTTCCTTCATTGACTAAAGCCAAACCAGCGGCCAAACTACCCGCTGAGATATTTGAACTGATAAACCGTGCGTCAACCTGGTACTTTTCCGCTAATGCTGCGGAAGGCGGGCTTACTATACTGAATAATCTACCTCCGGGCTTTAACACTTCGAAAAGTTTATGCTGTGATTCGCCACCAGCGCAATCCACCACCAGGTCGATATTGTTAGCTAACAAACTAACGTCTTGCGATTTATAATCTATCACCTCATCCGCACCAAGGCTTTTCACTAACGCGATGCCTTGTCCGGATGCTGTTGCGATAACATAGGCCCCGGCGTTTTTTGCCATCTGCACCATAGTTGCGCCTGTTGCCCCCGCAGCCCCCTGAATTAAAACTTTCTGATCTTTCGCTAATTTTCCCTCGTTAAATAATACCGATTGAGCGGTGCCGATATTAACCACCAGGGAAGTAGCTTCTTCAAAGGAGGCATTAGTGGGTTTAATAGCTACGTTACTTTCATTTGCAATCGCATATTCGGCATACCCGCCTTCTCTGGTCACAGCGATCACCTGGTCACCTGCTTTAAATTGGGTTACCTTTTCTCCGGTGGCAACAACAATCCCTGCTACATCTGCACCTGGTACAAATGGCAAATTGACAGGACGGATCTGTTGCATAATGCCGCTGCGTAATTTGATATCCAAAGGATTTACGCTGGCTGCCTTAACTTGAATTAAAACCTGGTTTTCATTGTTGATTTCAGGCTGAGGGACCTCTACCAGCTCTATCACATTGGAATTGCCAAATGCTTTATATTGTATTGCTTTCATTATTTTTTACTTGATCATATTTAACTATATGACAAAAGTAGAAGTAAAAAAATGGGCAAAATAACCGAAAAGGACACAAGAATAGTCCTATCCGATAAATAATAGTTGATTAGATAAACGAAGTTCTATGAAGAGGTGGAAAATTTTTTCGGGGTAATGCCGTACTGCTTCTCGAATAACCTGCTGAAGTGGCTAAGGTTTGAAAACCCCAACTCGTAGCCAACCTCAGAAACGGAATGTTTAGCCTGTTTCAACAGAAAAGCGGCTTCTTCCATTCTGGCTTTTTGGTAATAATTATATATCGTATCACCAAATGTTTGCTTAAAAAGCGGCCTAAGTTTCGTTTCGCTCATCGAAGCGATCAGCGCTAATTCACTTAAAACCGGCGGGGTACTCAAATCACTCAATATCTCGTTGCGAATGACCAGAAGTTTCTCTGCATCGTTACTATTTATATTTTTAAAAGTCGTGTTCTCCCTGAGCGACAACTTACTAAAAAGCAGGTACATTAATTCCTGTACCTTAATTTGAACATAAAAATTGTTCATCGAGTTATTCATGTCGACAGATACGATATTTTTAAGCAGCAATTGCATTTCAGCATCCAAACTTTCGAAAAACAGAAAGGAAGCGTTTTCCGCTGTAATGGTTTGTATGGTCGTATTAGGCTTTTCAATAGATAGAACTGAGCGTAATCTGTTAGCAGTGATCCCAACTACTACGTATTGAATATTACTGCCGGCAGGAAAACGAATTTCCGTGCGCAAATCATTTGAGGAAAGGAGTATGGAAGAGTCATTTTTTTGTGAGCATGGTATGTTTGCATCATTATGATATTTAACTTCAAGATCTTCCCTGTCATTATAAAAGAAAATGGTGCGAACATCGTTAGCTATTGCAGCTGGATTGCGTTTAACAATCAGATCTTCATTCAATACATAACGATGGATCGTTAATTTGAAATCATCCCCAAACCCAACTTTACGTACATAACCTTCTCCCAATGTCTTCGGGATTTCCAATACATTGTCCCTTACGGGCGCATTGATCTCTTTTGAAAACAGTGTTATAAAGTCAAAACCCGGGGCAGTTGTAAATTCCAAAATCATTGCAAGAAGTAACTAGTTAGCATGTCTAAGGTTATGTAAATTTCTCCAAAAAAATCACTTTCTTTCAATACATTTCTATTGATGATGAGTATTTGATATATAAATGGAAGATAATCAGATTCTACAGTGTTATTTGCAACATTCATTTTTTACTCAAGGTTGCTATAAAACGCAATAGATTGACCTAACTATTTTGGAGCCAACCTGGATTGCTGCCTATTTCCTTAACGTTATTTGTCGTTTGATGTCAAATTTATTTCTTTAATTCATAAAACCAGGCTTATCAGCTTCGGTTCCGGCTTTTTCCATACCGAGGCTTTCATTAACATGAAGTGTAGGATCTTCTATAAGTTTTACCACCAGATCAGCAACACTTTTTCGGGATATTTCGGTTCCGGTAACGGGTTGACCTTTTTGAGTGATTTTATAATCAACTTCATCATTGTTTGTATACCAGGTCGGACGAAGAATCGTATATACCAGGCCAGATGCCTCAATGAGGCTTGCAGCTTTTTGATAGCGTTCCAGTATAGGCCCGATCATCTGTTTGTTCCAAAGGCCAAAAGCACCGGGAACTTCATCGTAAATCCCAATGGCTGCAATGAATACAATACGCTTCACCCCTGCGGTCAACATGGCTTTTACCGTCTGTTCGGCGATCACATCTTCCTGACCGTTTATATTAACATAGACCAGGTCTTGTCTCTGCATAGCATTTTCAAGTTTTTCGTCGTCCAGTATATCGCCTTCAATCAACTTAATCCGCTCACCTTCCAAATGTTGCAGGTGTGAGGCATTACGCAGATACAAAGTAAGATGGATGGAATTATTTTGTAATAACCTGTCGATTACATGTCCGGCAACTTGTCCGCCGGCTCCAAGTATTAATACCTTTGTCATATTCAGTTTCTATAATTAATATATTTTGCCATAAATGCATCCTTTGGATGAAATCCTTCTGTATACAGGTTAAGGTTCCTGTCACGTTCTATAAGCCGGGCTGCTTCGCACTCCCGATGAGGTTAACGTCTACGAGTTCCAATTTCTTTACCATATGCTCTACGGTAGCCTTGTACTTTTTAAAATGAGGCGTTGCAATATGTTTTAGATAGGCTGCACTGTCGGCGTAGATCTCCAGGATAGTTATCCGCGAAGGGTCTTTTTTGTCGGCAACTGCATAATAGGTCAATACACCAGGTTCCAGCCGGACAGCCGTTTGCATCTGCTCTTTCAGTGCTGCATTATATTCCTTGAGTTGTGTTGAATCAACTTCAATTTGAGCTATACGGATCATGCGCTTATCTGTTTGTGCTTTCGCATGTAAAATAGAAAGGAGTAATATTCCGCAACAGCCAAGTACCTTAAGTAATGCCCGAACTGTCGTTCTGTAAAAATGATTGCTGATTTTCATAGTTTTTTATTTAATGACCTTGAGCTTAGTTAGTACTATACGGGCAGCATCCGCTTGCTGTTTCCCGATGCTGCTTTCCAGTAAGGCAAAAGCTTGTTCCAGTAGCCCTTCCGTCAGTCCGACATTCATCCCCATGCCAAGATGTGCTTGTAATTGTGCTTCCAGTCCGGCCAAGCTCGCAAGTACTGTGATCGTTGCGAGTTCACGCTCCTGATAAGTCAGTACGCCCCGCCCAAAGATGTCGGCAAACAAATGCTCTTTCAAAAAAGCATCAATGCCGGGCGCAAAAGCATTGGCACCCGTAAGCGGGCCGTTCTGCGGCCTACCTGTTAAAGTCTCCAGCGTTTTCCTTCCCGCCTCGTATTTGCTTTTATTATCGCCGGTTACAGCCGTCGGGGTCTGCCCTTCCGTGTCCTGTATACCCATAGATTTCCGTTCTTCCAGTACCGACATAAAAGTGGTAATACCGTTAAGGCTGCGCGGAAAACCGCAGTAGGCATATAACTGCAACAGTTCTTCCCTGATTTGGTTGACAGTCAATCCGGCATCAAGGCCTTCATTCAGGGCCCTTTTCAATTGCGCCAGATCACCCGTCGCAGTAAAAGCGGCAATTAGTATGATATGTTTTTCGTTTGACTTTAATTCGTGACTTTGCTGTCCATTCATAGTAAGACTTGTAATTGTTATCAGAAGTGTTAAAACTGTACGGATCATTGTTGGATTGTAATGCAAAAGTCGTGCGAAAGTATCAGCCTGTGGTTATACAGACTCCTGAAATACTTACCATTATTCCTGATTTGATAACTTGTGTATTGTTTATCGTGTTTTTTTGATATTCCTTTTAACTTTAAGTAGAGCTAAAATAATGGCTGGATAAACCACACATGGTTGCCCCTTGTTGACCAATTTTGAAATGACCACTTTGGGTTTCCGGGTTCAAATCTTTAGATAAAGAAATAAATTGGTGGAGAGGGGTCAGTGCTATTGGTTTTTTTCCAGTCAGTACCAAGGCTTTTATAATTGAACATTTATAGAAGCCAATTTCTTCAAATCTTCTATGAAGGTGTTCGAAAAGTGCGGTCGGACCTCACTTAAGGAGACAACATATAGGTGTTGTCTCCTTTTTTCATACAAATAAAAATCTATTAAACAGATAGTTATAACGAGGACTTTTGTAGTTCGATTTTGCAGAGAAATCCCTGAACCATTAATGGGTAAAATGTTATGCTACAAATAAAATCGAACGTAAAAACCTAAACCTTCACACTTATTTAAACCGACTTAATAGAAGAACAATCCGCTTTTCCAAAAGTATAAGCATGCTTGAGGCTTGCTTAAAAATCTTTTTTGGGCTGGGGGCAATAGCTGCCTGAAGCTACTTCTATTAACGAAAAATGCAAGTGAAGATTCGATGATAGATTTTATCCAGCTTTCATTCCCGACTGCTTTAACAACCTTGATGGTAACATTACTCACTCAAATGAGACAAATTCAAATGCTATTGTAAAGCACGCGAAAGTTTTTTCGACATGCAATGTGTTGTTTTGCATAAACATTTACCAGTCATTGTCATTAAAAATCACTCATTTAAATCCCTGCTTTTATAATCGTTTTAAGCACGATTACAATTAATTAACCACAACACCATTAAACTGATCATGAGCAAAGAAACACCACAGCAGTCCATCATTACCGAGAAGTTTACAATACCTCCTGCTAACCTTCGCCCAGGCCTAAGCTGGGCACAGAGGATCAGCCTGTATTATTTTCGATCAGTGCCTTTCCTGACCATACTACTGGGTTTCGGCGTCGGTCATGTGGATTATTGGTGGTATCTGCCGGTCTGGTTGACCAATACTATCATGATGGCTGCCGCTATGTATCAATTGCTTAGATACAGACCGTCCAACAATCAGCTGTTTACAACCGCCGCCTTGTTACTCATCACCCCCTGGATTATTTTTCCTGTTTTTGGAGGCATGGGTCGGCCACCGCAGACCGTCCAGGGCTGGCTGGAATTGGAGGGAGAACAGCACGCCCGATTTAATTTGCTGATCATCGGCGGTTCACTGGCTTATCTTGGCACCGCGCTCCTTTACTGTTGGTTACGGAATAAGGAAAAAATATTTGCGTCACTGGGTCTGGGGCTGATGACATTGGGCATGCCACTTTTTGTAATAAACATGGCCTATTGGGGAAGCTTCCTTTCTGAGGCGTTCCGCAATTTTAAAACAGCGCACCGCCCTGACTGGTACCTGGCGCTAAGGGAACTGTTCTTCTTAATCGGCACAGTTGAGGTTTCGCTGATCTATCTGGCCACTGCGATGTTTGCATTAGCGTTAGGTAAGGCAGGTTATTTCAAAGCGGCGGCTGTACGTACTTATGTCATTGTCAGCCTGTGCGCCGCCCTGATCAACCTGATCCCCCCATCCGCCCCCGACCCTTTTTCTACTATGAGTTACCTCGTGTGCATACCGGCCATTCCATTTATCATGCTTTACCTTATTGGTGTCAACCTACTGCGAAGAGTTTCAGCGCATCCATGATTCGTTTGTTTACGCGGTTGCTTCAAAAAACTTAAATTTACGTTATGCACCGTTTTTGGTTTCCTATAATATTCATCTGTCTGCTCTTTCTCAGTGAGGGCATCCTGTCTGCTACGGCTGCTGTTCCTGTGTTGCGGACAGACAGTTTAAAAGTTCAGAAAAAGGGTTTTGACCTGCATGCGCTTCCCTGGCGTTTCCATATCGCCGATGGCAGGAATTATAGTAACCCTGCTATTACAGACAGCACCTGGACGGTAACAAAAACCATGTTTGGCAGTACCGAACAACCACAGGGCTGGAAAGGAAGCGGCTGGTTCAGGTTATGGCTAAAGGCAGATGAACACCTGATTGGCAAGATGCTGGCACTTAGAATTGGTCAAAATGGAGCCGCCGAGATCTATATAGACGGAAAGAAGATCGGTGGAACGGGCAAGATTAGTAAAACAAAAGCCGAAACGCAAGCTGGGCGGGCCCCCTTCAGCGTTTTTCCTTTTATGGTAATGGATCAACAGGCGCACTTGCTCTCGGTCAGGTATGTGAATGATCAGCCGACCTTTCCGGAATACACCGGATTCCAGTTGTGGGTAGGTACCTATGAGCAATTGGCGGCCGGTGCATTGGATGACTTGAAGATGAATGGCTTTTTACTGGCCAGTATCAGTGCCCAACTGGCGCTGGTACTGCTTCACCTTGCCCTGTTTGTTTTTTACCCACGACAGCGGCTGAACCTTTATTATAGTCTTTTCGTATTTTCAACTGCTTCGGTGCTTTACCTGCGTTACCTAACGGTTGGTACTGCTGATCCTTATGTGCAGCGGATAACGGCAGATCTTTTTGAGGCAGGAATCATTGTTGTCCCTTTTCTCGCAGGTATTTTGTTATATGGTGTCAGCTATGACCGCCTGCCACGCAGGCGTATATTCATCACGGCTTCATTAGGTGCATTGACCCTGTTGGATTATTTCCTGGAATATCGCAACACTTCCGTACCAACAACAACATTCTGGTTGGAGATCTTTTACTTCCTGCTGGTGGTCGCTGATGGTTTATTGGCGCTGGTAAGGGCAATGATCCGTAAAAAGCCAAGAATCTGGCTGATCGGGGCGGGCATGCTCACCATCACCCTATTCTATTTGCTGGTTGGCAGCGATCTGTTCGGGCTGATGAAAGGCAATTACCAGCTGATCGCTGAATGGATGAGCATCGGTCTCCTTGCTATACCGGTATCTTTTTCCATCTATCTCGCGCTCAACTTTGCGGATGTCAACCGCAGCCTCACCTCCAGGCTAAAGGAAGTAGAAACGTTGTCTGCCCTGAACCTTGCGCAGGAGGTGGAAAAAGGCAGGATATTAACCGAACAAGCGGAGCGACTGGAACAAACGGTAGCTGAACGCACGCTGGAGGTCCGCAGCCAGGCCCAAAAACTACAGGAGATGGACGCCCTGAAATCCCGGTTTATGGTTAACCTGACCCATGAATTCCGTACGCCCTTATCCCTGATCATTGGACCAGCCAGCTTACTGGCGGAAAAAGCAGGAACCGCTATTGAACGGCAGCAGGGCGACTTGATCAGGCAGAACGCACAGCAACTTTTGCTGCTGATCAACCAGTTGCTTGACCTGAGCAAACTGGAAGATGGCAAAATGGAAATTGCAGCTGCTCAAACAGATATTCTGGCAACATCGGCATCTGTACTGGCACCATTTGCCGGTGTTGTTACCCAGAAACAGATAACGATTGACTTCAAAAGCCCATTCAGCCAGTTACATGGCATTATTGATGCCGAAAAGCTAACGATCATCCTCCGGAATTTGCTTTCCAACGCGGTCAAATTCAGTTTAACACACGGCAGGATACTAGTAGATATCGCTTTGGAGAAAGACCATGCAGATGATGTCCTGTTATTAAGCATCGCGGATCAGGGAATTGGCATATCTTCCCTAAAGCTCCCTTATGTTTTTGACCGGTTTTACCAGGCTGATGCATCGGATACACGTTCAAATGAAGGCAGCGGGATTGGCCTGGCGCTCACCCGGGAACTTGTCGAATTACTTGGCGGCACGATCAATATAGACAGTACCGAACATGTTGGCACGACTGTACGCGTGAAACTGCCAATAACAAATATACAAACGAAGACCGGCGGTGAACAATACTCTTTGCCGGCTGATCCGGAGCCGGTACAAGAAGGCGAAAAGGACGATTTTTCCGATAAGGGACCTTTGTTGCTTATCATCGAAGATCATGAACAGCTCCGGGAGTTTATCAGGAACACGCTGGGCCCGCAATTCAGGACAGTGACTGCTTCAAATGGTGAAGAAGGGCTCAGACTCGCCGGGAAATACATTCCAGACCTGGTCATCACCGATCTGATGATGCCGGGAATGGACGGGTACGAGGTTTGCAATAAAATAAAGGAGCAGGAATTAACCAGCCACATACCGGTATTGATGCTCACCGCTAAAAGTGCTGCAGAAAGCAGAACAAAAGGATGGGAAGCCGGTGCCGACGCCTACCTGTCAAAGCCCTTCGAACCATCGGAACTGCTGGCCCTTACAGAAGGCCTGATCAGAACCAGGACGCAATTACAGGAGCGTTACCTCCGTGAGGAGGCATGGAAACCTTCCGCCGGGTCGTTGCCGCCGCAGGAAATTCGCTTTATTGACAGGGTGCGTAGTGTTATTGAAGCGCAGCTGGGCAACGAATTGTTTGGTGTTGATATGCTCTGTGATCTGGTCGCGTTAAGCAGGGCGCAATTGCATCGTAAATTAAAAAGTACAACCGGACACTCCCCTGGTGACCTGATTCGTATGGTGCGTCTGCAGCAAGCGCTGAATTTGCTTAAAGCAGGGGAAACCACGGTAGCAGAAGTCGCATACAAGGTCGGTTTCGGTAACCCGGCCAGTTTCTCAACGAGTTTTTCCAATTATTTCGGATATGCGCCGAGTGAGGTAAAAAATAGCTAAAGGGGCCACCCCTTACACTTGCTCGATTTTGTCATACATATGATATCTGCCGGATAATTGCGTAAGCATCAATATTATATTATCAATTACTATTGCCTCCCCATTTGAAAGTATTATTTTTGAGAATAAGGGTTGCGAGGTATTTTGTATGTATAGGAGGGATATTTTTTCATATAGGTACATGAGGTGTTGCATGCTATTGGGGTGCCTGGTATTGTTGTGCCTAATAAACCGGGCCAGCGCGCAGCATGCAACCCTAATACGCGGTAGTGATTTTGGTAAATATAACCAGATCTTCCTTGATGATTCGCTTTGGTTTTTTCACTCCGGCGATTTTGCCGCCGGTAAACAGGCTGTAACCACTACAGCTGGCTGGGATACCTTGCGTAATACCACTTTTGGCAAAACCAATGCGCCCCTGCACTGGCGGGGTATGGGCTGGTTTGGTATATGGGTAAAAGCAGATACAGGGCTGGTGAACAGAAAACTTTTCATCGGCATCAATCACGATGGCGCTTCTGAAATATTTATGGATGGTAAACCCATGGGGGGTTATGGCAAGGTTGGCCACTCAGCGCAGCAAATGGAGGCTGTCCGCGCCCCAAGGGAACTGATCCCGCTTTGGTTTGCCGATACCCGTCCGCACCTGCTCACTATCCGTTATTCAAATTTTTTTGGTGTTTTTCCTGATTTTTTGGGGTTTCAGCTTTCAATAGGCGATTATGTAAACCGTGCCGAAAAAACAAGGGCGAGCAAACAACTGTTTGATTATTTGCCAATGTTCGCTGCCGCACAGCTTATACTGGGCCTCTTGCATTTCCTGTTTTTTCTTTTTTACCCCAGGCAAAAGCTCAACGCGTATTACGCGCTGTTTGTGTTGCTGATAGGCATCAATGGCATTGGGGTTTACCAGTTTTATCTAACTCCGTATCCTTCGGTACAATATCTTGCCGATTTTATAACCACTGCCTGTAGGGTATTGATCATGTGGTCGGCCGTGTTATTACTTTACGTACTCAATTATCGCCGGGTGCCCAGGTGGCGCGTGGCGGCCTTAACAGGCATTACGCTATTTTATCTTATAAGGTACATTTTAAAGTCCTGGGTTTTTAAGGTGGAGCAAGGGGATGACTATTTTTGGATAGCCTACTTTGTATGTATGACGGATGGTTTATGGTCGGTAGCCCAGGTTATTAGAAGAGGTCAAAAGGATGCATGGCTTATTGGCATTGGGGTAAGCACTATTATATTGGTTTATGTATTTACCTGGTCGGATATGTTTCACGTTTGGCCTTATCAACGTAACTCGCTACGCCTGTTTGTAATGGGTGCGGGGTCGTTAGTGCTGCCGCTTTGCCTATCACTTTACCTGGCGCTTGATTTTGCCAGAACCAATCAAAAACTTACGGCAAAGTTGCGTGAAGTAGAGAGCCTATCGGCCCGGGCCCTTGCCCAGGAGGCCGAAAAACGAGAACTGGTGGCCACAGAAGCCCGGCGACTGGAGCAGATTGTGCAGTTACGTACCGCCGAGTTGAAAGAGCAGGCCGATAAGCTACGTGAATTAGACGCGGTAAAATCGCGCTTTTTTACCAACATTACCCATGAGTTTAAAACGCCGCTTACGATGATCATGAACCCGGCTAAAGAACTGCTGTATACACCTACCGGGGATTACAATAAAAACCTTAGGCTCATCATTAACAATGCCGAACGTTTACTGCAATTGATTAACCAGCTATTGGATTTAAGCAAGGTGGAAAGCGGCCTGATGGACGTAAACCTTACGCCTGTAGATTTGGTGGCGCTTATAAAACTGCACACCTTCTCCTACGAATCGTTGGCCCTACAAAAGAGCATTTCGCTACATTTTACTGCCGACAGGGATTCCCTTTGGATAATGACCGACCGGGATAAAATGGATAAGGTGGTCTTAAATATACTCTCGAACGCCTTAAAGTTCACCGATAAGGGAAAGGTGGAAGTGGCGTTGCGCCAAAATGCCGAAGCACACAACAGTGCCTTCACCCTCACGGTAAGAGATACAGGAAATGGTGTCCCGGCCACCAAGCTGCCCTACATTTTCACCCGCTTTTATCAGGCCGACCCATCGGATACCAGATCGGCAGAGGGTACAGGCATTGGGCTGGCGCTCACCAAAGAACTGGTAGAACTAATGGGCGGGCAGATAGGGGCCGAAAGTGCAGAGGGTTTGTTTACACAGATCCGGATTGATATGCCATACCTGGCTGCCGAAGCTGTTGCTGGACTGGCGATGGAAACGTTACCCGATATGGCGTTTACGCCCGTGGCCGACGCTGGCGAAGTGTTGGTTCCCGATGAAGGCAGCCCGCTGATCTTGTTAATTGAAGACCATCATGAACTGAGGGAGTTTATTTGGCAGTCGCTGGCCGGGAAGTATCGGCTAATTACCGCGGCAAATGGCGAAGAAGGGATAACCCTTGGTCTGCAACACATCCCCAACCTGGTTATTACCGACCTGATGATGCCAAAGGTAAGTGGATACGAAGTGAGCACGACATTTAAAAAAGACGAAAAAACCAGCCATATTCCCATCATTATCCTAACCGCAAAGGCCGACTTGGTCAGCCGTATACAGGGGATCGAGACCGGGGCCGATGCCTACCTCGCCAAACCGTTTGATCAGCGGGAATTGATTGCCTTGATTGAAAATCTCATCAGCGTACGCGAACAATTACGCCTGCATTATAGCAACTGCGACCTCTGGCTTAAAGATACCGTCGCCCTGCCATCCATTGAGCAGGACTTTATAGCGCGGATACGCCAGGCTGTTGAAAGCCACCTGAACGAAGAAGGTTACAGTGCTGATCAGCTTGCTGTCGATATAGGGCTTAGCCGCACTCAGCTACACCGCAAATTAAAGGGCCTTATTGGCCAGGCCCCCGGCGAACTGATCCGCATCGTTCGCCTGCAATACGCACATGATTTGTTGGAACGTCGTGTGGCAACCGTATCTGAGGTGGCCTATATGGTTGGCTTTGGCAGTCCGGCCAGTTTTTCCACCAGTTTTTCCCGCCATTTTGGTTTCTCTCCTAAAGCTGTAGGCACCACATAATTTATTCGTCGAATATCATTGATCTGGCACAAACTCGAAAGGATTTGTAACAGGCTCGAAAGTATTTTGTGAACGTCTGTCGGTTATTTGTGCACTGATATTAGAGAACGGATATTTAGCCGTAAAAAGTATCTTTATATATCATAAAGACTATGAAAAAGATCTGCCTGAGTTTTCTATTCGTTCCAGCATTGCTATTATGTCGTTTTGCCAGCGCTCAGGTTTCACTGGGTGGTATGGCGCTCACCACAGTAACCATTATTGATGCTAATCACCGCGTCCCGCTTGCTGCGCAAACGGTACTCATTGAAGGGGGTAAGATCAAGGATGTTTTTGCTGATGGCAGCAAGCCCATACCCGCTTCTTATGCTGTACTGCCGCTGAAAGGAAAGTTCCTCCTCCCGGGTTTGATAGATACCCATGTACATCTGGCCACTGATCCGTCAGGAGTGGATAACCGAGCCCATACATTAGCTGTGCTCCGGCAAATGTTGTACAGCGGCATCACGACGGTAAGGGACATGGCCGGCGATGCACGCACGCTTGCTGGCTTATCGCGCGATGCGCTAACCAACGATATTATATCTCCTGATATTTATTATTCTGCGCTGATGGCGGGGCCCACTTTTTTTAGCGATCCAAGGACGGGCAGCTCCACTAAAGGCGCCGTATCAGGCAAAATGCCATATATGTTGGCAGTTACAGACAGTACAAATTTGCAATTAGCCATCGCGGAAGCAAAAGGTACAGGAGCAACCGGGATAAAATTATATGCCAATTTATCGCCTGGGCTGGTCGGCAAAATTGTTAGCGAAGCAACCCGGCAAGGCATGATTGTTTGGGGACACGCCTGGTTACAGCAAGCCAGGCCATCTGATCTGGTTAAAGCAGGGGTGAGTTCAATTTCGCATGCACCACTCGTAATACATGAAAAATTTGATAAGATCCCGGATACGTGGAAGAAACACCATACAAACCGTTTCTGGGACGACTCAATACCCAATTTAAACACGCTGTTTATTCTGATGAAACAGCGTGGCACTATACTGGATGCTACACTACTTACCTACAAAAACTGGGCGCAGACAGATACTGCGATGCAGTATGATTATGAAATTGGGAAACGACTTACTATCGAGGCATATAAAGCTGGTGTAACGATATGCACCGGGACTGATGACGATCAGGAGGCCTTTGTACAGGACGAAATAAAATTGCTGGTCAGCGATGCGGGTTTTAAACCCATAGACGCAATTATAGCGGCTACCCTGAACGGAGCAATGGCACTAAATATTGCCAATACGCATGGCACCATATGGCCCGGCAAAACGGCTGATCTTTTAGTACTGGACAAAAACCCCTTGGTAACTTTGGATAACCTGACATCAGTTTATCTTGTTATTAAGAAAGGCTTCATCTTTAAAAAGTAAAAGCCCGCCTAATTTTACCCGTAAGTTCATAAACAGAAATATGTTTTATGAACATCAAATCAAATAACCTTCCTTAGGTTGTTACGCAACAAAATCGAAAACATTTGCAACATACTCGAAAGTGTTTTGCCGGCGTGTGTTGTTTATTTGTGCCTTGTCGCTTCCCTTGATAAAGGGTGCATATTTAACACCATTAATAGCGATATAAAAAACGTCAAAACAATACCTTACCAATGAAAACTTTTAAAATAACCCTCGTGATACTACCTATCATGGCAGTATTTATATCCTGTTCAAAAGATAACAAAAGTCCGGACCCTGCTGTCATCACTACACCTTTGGTAACACAAATGGTAGTAACCTATTCGAATTTAAGGGTCGTTTACAACAATACCTATGACGATAAAAAAAGACTGGCCACAGTTGGCACTTCTACCTATGTAGTAACTTACAATGCTGGCGGTTTTGAAATAGTACGCCCCGATGCTCAATTAATCACGGATGTAAATTTGGCCGATGGACGAATTGGCAGCATCCTGAGCTATTACACTACAGAAAGATACAATTCTACATTTAGTTACGATAACAAGGGGCGATTGATAAAAATACTGCAAACCCGGACAGCAAACGGACAAGTAATAGGCCATTTTAGTTATACTTATTCCTGGGACGATAATGACAACCTGGTATCCAATACTTCAACCGGTAATAGCGGCGACACTTATACCACCACCTATTCCGGCTTTTCGGCAGAAAATGTAAACACCCTTAGGGGCAAGAATTTTGGGTTCAACTATTTTGGAACTGCCGACTACCCAAGTGATTATGTACCTAACAATAACGGCGGCAGCGGGTATATCTTTCCAAGTATATACGCGGGTAAGCTTTTACCGTCGGTTATAAAAAAGCCCGGTCATACGTATAACGTAACCTATCATAAAAACGCACAAGGTTACATAGATAAAATTCAAGAGATTGATCCGGCCGATTCTTACTACAATATAATTATTGATATCGCTTACCAATAGCAAGCGGCAGCAAAAGTTTTACTCCTTTATATTTCAACACTTTTATAAACCCATAAACAATGAAAAAACAACATATCGTCACGCTGATACTGAGCTGTGTAATATTTGCCGGATGCAACTATAGTAAAGGTGCAAAAAAAGACCTCCGCACCGGGTTATCGTTCAGCTACAATGGCTTTATCGTGCATGATGTTTTATTGATTGACCCTGCTAATAAACGAATGACCGATAATAAAGTACAATTGAATACCCACATAGCTATCGTAGCGCTTGGCTTAAACAATTATGGGCTTAAAGATGGAAAGGTTTTCCCGGGGATGATGCTTTTGGTGACCGATAAAAAGGGAACGCCGGTGCTTAATGCTGCCGACCTGTTTGCCGGCGACCAGGGCCATCCGCCGGAAAGCGCTACCGAACTGCGTGGTGATATCACCATTGCAAAGCCGATGGTAGCCGGTGAAACCTATCACGTAAAAATGCGCGTTTGGGACAAGGTAAAAGCAGACAATGAATTAAATATTGAAGCAGAACTGGTTATACAGTAAGTTATTATACACCTCAAAATTTGGTAACCATTTAAATTATTTAGCATGGCCATTTTATTGCCGAGAAAACCGACCCTTATTTGCATGGCAGTGCTGGGTCCCATTTGCGTGGTGGACGGCATTGTCAAAAAAGACACCCGAGAGATCCTGGCAATGTTGGCCGTATTCATATTTGCCATAGTAACCCTGATCATGGACAGCAGAAAAAAGAAAAAGCTTATAAATAAAAATGACAAGGAGTATAGCAATCGCGTTAACCCAAACCGATAAACCTTAATAAAATATCATTATGCCCGATGGAAAAAACTTTTGGACAACCGTGCCCGGAATTATTACCGGCCTGGCCGCTATAGTTACCGCTATTACCGGTTTAATTGTGGCATTAAACGGGGCCGGTTTGTTTAGCAAATCAGCTACTGCAAACAAGGCCACTACCGAAACAAAACAAGAGGTTAAAAAAGATGTGGATAGTTTGGCGGGTAAACAAGCGGGACCGCAAAAGCCAGTTGAAAAGTTCAAACCGGTATTTGCAATGACCACGGTAAAAATTGAAGATCACGAGTACAAAATTCTTGGCTCATCACTTGAAGCGATAACACCAGAAAGCAACGCGCTGAAAATTGAAATCAAATACAAAAACAACAGCAATTATTCGCCGGCTACTTTTTGGAACGAAGGCTTTAGGCTGGCTATTGATGGATCCCTTACTGCACCTTCAGGAGACTTAAGCGAACTGGTTGAACGCCATGCAGAACTGGCTGGGACCGTAACTTTTGAGGTGCCGAACAATGCCAAAGATCTTGCTTTGCATATCCTTGATGTTGGAAAAGATATATCCATCCCTATAGAACTGGTGCCTGATTAATTCCCGCCAGGTTTCGAGGCGCAACAAACCCGAAAGGATTTGCAACAAACGCGAAAGTATTTTTTGAGTAGGCGGTGTTTATTTGTGGAGGAAACATCGGCTATAAGGAGGATATTTTTCCCCTTTGCTTTTTAAGCATTTTATAAAATCACAATAAGGAACCTTAAAGTCTACCAGAAATGAAAACACTTCAAAACTACTTTACACTTAACAGGATGCAAACCCCACCCGAAAGGCTCGAAAAAAATGAGATAGCAAGCATTATTTCAGAAAAAAACGGAAAAAGCATTGCCAAATCCGCGTTTGCCGCCTTACTTACGGGTAGCTTATTAATTACTTTGTATGGTTGTGGCAAACCCACTCCTAACCCAACTCCCCCTCCGGCAAATACCACGGGCTGTGCTATTACAGGTGATGTTGACGAGGCCCTTGGCTCCCGTATATTTGAGTATGACGATAAAGGCCTCCTTGTAAAAATGACAGGTCCTAATTATTATTATGGCCCTTTCGTCAGAACTATTACCGCTGCTAAAGCTGTGGATTCCTATCCTACTGAATCGGTTAGTGGTAATGGCACTCATTACAGCGGCAATATTAACATTACCTATAATTATAGTGGTGGCAGCGGCAATATTTATGATGGCAATCCCGAATATTTACACGAATCGTTTGTTGCCTCTAACCCGCCTAATGTATCCAAAAGAGACTCGCTGTATCAATTTAAATACGACGACGCAAAGAAACACCTGACTTCGGTTTTAATAGCAACTAACGGTTCCCGAGACGCCGACGGCTTTACGCTTTTCAGATATGAACTCAATTTTACCTATGATGCCAATGACAACGTAACACAAGTAAAAATTGTATATGATTACGAGCGGAAGTTCAGCGCTCCTCAAACAGGTGAGAGCCGGATCGATTACAAACAAACTTCTGATGAAACGCTGAATATTACTTATGACGATAAACCTTCGCCATACACGGTCATCGCCAAATATTGGAAATTTATAGGCGAAGATTTTAGTGGTTTTGGCGCCTATAACCTGGATAAGCTTCGTTTTTGGGCAGGCCGCTGTGCCATCCTGAGTAAGAATAACCCGGTTAAAATTACCGGGAAACTGATAACCACCAGTGGCGCAGCAGCTGTAGACATTAACGTAGCCCTTACCTATCAATACAACGAGAAGAATTTTCCGCTTAGCATGACAATTAATGGTGCAGGCGTAAATGCGTTTACTTATAACTGCAAATAGGTTCCTGTTTATTAGATAATGATGCTATGCTTGTATTGTGGGGAATAGGTTAGATGGCTATAAAAATATTAAAATTATAAGACAAGGCAATTCATGATTATTTGCGTGTTGGTTAACTATGCAACAAACGCGAAAGGATTTTTCCGCCTGTTTATGTCTCTTTGAGTTCCTTGTAATACTTTCCTATAGTAAACGTGTTCAATCATTAATTAAACTACAACACCTTATCCACTTATGAAAAAAAACTATAAATCCGGGATTTACTACTTTGCAGTGAATGCGTTAAAATTAGCCACATTAATAACTGTTACCAGCTTGCTGCTTTTTGCCGGCTGCAGCAAAGACTCGCCTCCCGCAACTAAAACAGACACAGGAACTGGAACTGGAACCGGGACTGGAACGGGCACTGGAACCGGAACCGTTATTGATACCCTTACTGCCAGCAAAGTTGCTGTTGCCGCTTTAGATGATGAGGTAAATACCTTTATGACCACTTATAACGTTCCGGGGGTATCTGTAGCCATTACCAAAGGGGAAAAGCTGGTTTATCTGAAAGCCTATGGTACAAGTGATAAATCTAAGAACAGCAAAGCTGTGATCAGCGACCGTTATCGTTTAGCCAGTCTTTCAAAACAGTTTACGTCTGTTGCCATTATGAAATTGCTGGATGAGGGCAAAATAAAGCTGGATGATAAAGTGTTTGGTGATGGCGCTCTGTTAGGTAAAACCTATGGCACTAAAACGTACGGTTTGCATATTACCGATATCACGGTTGATGAACTGCTGCATCATACATCCGGGGGCTGGGGTAATGAAGTGAATGACCCGATGTTCAGCAACCCTGGAATGACAGCTGCACAACTCATCACCTGGACCTTAGATAACCGTCCGCTTGACCATGTACCGAGCACGAACTATGACTACTCGAATTTTGGTTACTGTATATTAGGACGAGTGATAGAAAAGATTACCGGACAGACATATGAAGAAGCGGTGAAAACATTGGTGTTAAAACCCATCGGAATTACAGATATGACCATTGGCGGTAACACAGTTGCCCAGAAACTATCAAAAGAAGTTACTTATTACGGCCAGTCTGGTGAAGATCCATATGCATACAATATCAGCAGGATGGACTCACATGGAGGATGGATAGCGACAGCTGCAGACCTGGCCAGATTCCTGGTTTATATTGATAAGTTTCCGATACGTACGGATATTCTGTCATCATCGGCCTTAAATTTGATGTATACCGGCTCAACAGCCAATACAGCTTATGGATGCGGCTGGGCCATTGCAGGCAAAAATTATTTTCACCAGGGAAGTTTGCCTGGTACGGCCACTGAGCAAGCCCGCCTCGAAAATGGATTTAATTTTGTGATTTTAACCAACACCCGCAGTTTTGTAGCCAATTTCGACAATGATTTAGACCAGATATTCTGGAAGGCTTACGCCAAAAATCCAAGCTGGTCTACAGACGATTTGTTCACTAAATAACTAAATAGACAACCCACTCTACAATCATCAGGAAGTCGTAAATGTGTTCAAATAATTTCCCGCTCTGAATGTTAAATAATCGGATCAGGGTTTTAATAATTCTATACTACAATTGAACATTTATAGAAGCCAATATTTTCAAATCTTCCATAAAAGAGTTCGAAAATTGTGTACTAAGACACTAAAGGACATTCTATTATGGATGTTTCCTTTTTTTATACCCATAAGAAAATGATAGCCAGACCGTTAGATCACCACAAAAAGAGTTCGAAATTTTCCGGTAAGACTTTATACTAATTTTGAATCGGGTCTATTTTTATTCAAATTATTGGGCAATGACGCTTTTCCAGAGTTCGATTTTCTCTTAAGGTTATTTATACTAAGAGTGAGCTACAACTCCAATGCCGGTTATGGTATTGGCAGCACTTTTCAAACGGTAAAGGAATTAGCGCCCAATAGTACCATTTTGGAAGGGTTTTCGACCAGGGTGGCATTGAAAGGGATGGTATTTTGTTCGTCATGGCGGGTGAAAAAGAAAAACAGGCTAAGGAGGAAATAAAGACATAGTTGAAAAAATAAAGCTGGCACAATGATCAATTACAACAATAAACTCAGGGGTGGCATACTGGTCGTATTGTTGACCTGTACTCTTGCGGCTCATAGCCAGCAATAGCCATTTGGCAATTTAAACTTGGTTGATTCGGACCCAGTATTGCCTAATATTCTTGGGACGGCAGGAAGCGCGGCGTTAACAGCCCGTGCGGTCAGCGAGCTAAAAGCTCCCCTTTAATAGATAAAGCAATACATTACCTTTATCTATTAAAGGGGGCTTACCTTCGGCCATATTGCAGGTTTACTGGAATAAGTATCGTGTTTTGACTTTCCATGATGCTAGGCGTCAAAATTTGTTGCCAGTCCAAATTATATCCCTCTTTCTTTTGATGAAGATATTCTATCCGGAATGGGTAAAATCCTTTAGATAAAGGCACAATACATGTCTGGCCGAAGTCGTCACCATCACCGGTAAAGGCAATGACTAATTTATTATCAATATATAGCTTAGTGCCTTTCTCGCCGCTGCCCAATGTAAAAATGTAATATCCCACTTCCTTCGATTCGAGTAAGCCGTCTATTGTCAATGCGTATTGATTTTTCCGCGGTAACTTATCGATACTGAAATTATTGTCGGTTATGCCCGTTTTTGCAGGTTTCAGTTTTGTAAGATCCGGCCATTCATTCCAGGTTCCTTCGTAATAAGCATAGTTAAATCCGCCACTTTGCCAACCCTTAATGTTTGAGATCGGCTTCGGCATTTCTTCGTCGAAGAAAAGGCCTGTCATCGTTTTATCATACCGGCTTCGGTTGGTGAAGACCTTATAGGTTACTTTGGCCGGGCCGTTAACCGTGATCTCTGGCTGAACTTTTAGGGAGTTCATCCTAGGGACGGTTCCGTCAACCGTGTAGCGCAAGTGAATCGGATCCTCATAATAGAAAAGCTTAAAAGGTTTATCTTTTGAAACAATGCCGTGCATAGGAGAAAAATACATGTTCTTGATATAGCCATCATAGGCAAACTTCAAGCCATCATAGGTGCCTTTTAGTCCTACAGAGCCGTGCGTTTCACCTTCGTAAATATTGAGTTTCCATTTCAAGCCTGCAGGAGCCGTATTTTTCAGAATAGTTTCAAGGGTATCTATTTTCATGTCCTTCATATCACTTTCCCTGCCTGCGATGAAGAATGTTGCATTTTGAAATGGTAGTGTTGGCAGTTTAGCTGCAGCTATTTTTAACACATAATTGTTATCCCACCAGACACTCGGGTCAAGCGCAATATAGGATTTGAAAAGCATTGGCTCCTTGACGAGTGCGTAAAGTACAAACATACCACTTAAAGAGTGCCCCCAAAGGGTATTGTCTCCGTTGGAAGGATACTGTTTGTTAATGTAGGGGATTAATTCATTCTTGATAAATCCGAGGAATTTATCCGCCCCGCCTGAATTTTTCCAGGTGTCCAAATGGGTAGGTGCGAGGTCTGCGTTCCGGTCGGGCTCTATTATGCTGACAATAATGGTTGGCGGCATGAAGCCCTGGACCTCTGCAAAATAATGCACCTGGGCTATCAATCCCGCATTCCAATCGCTGCCATCAAGGTTATAAATTACGTCATATTTTTCCGTACTCCCGGGCTTATAACCGGGCGGCAGGAAAACCTTAAATTGACGCTCCTGGCCGAGTATTGACGAATGAAGAGAGTCCAACAGACCGTGCTCGCCGATATTGATGTCTGTACCTTGTGCCGTAGCGGGATTATTCAGACTGCCAATCATTATGAACAACATTAAAGAAAACAGGGCCGGTGTTACCTTGTTCTTAATAAAATCAAGTCTTGAAGTTATCAGATAACTTTTGAGCATTCTGTGTTTTAATTAATTGTTTTTTATTTTATTCTACCCGCAGACAATTAGCCAAGCTAGCGACAATCGCTTTTCCGGCACGAATGGTTATCTAAAAGAAACAAGCGCAATGCCAATTCATAAACAATTAAAAGTCAATTAAATACAAGACAACACCTTTCAGCAAGTGTACGAAAGTGAACATGATCGTGCGAAAACAGCACAGGACACGATTTTGTTGTATATATCTTTCGAGTTGTAATAACATTAGCAAATACAGCTTGATTCTTCTCTTCAGATCTTGTGCAAATAAAAACCCCACTCACCAGAGCGGGGATAAATGACTGATTTTTAACACACTATTAAGAGATTCAAACTATCACATCTTCTGGTTAACAGTTACTACCAACCTGCTTTGGTATCATCGGCACGAGGGTCCGCACCGCCCTGATAGCCGCCAGAAGTTTTTAAAATAGCATCCACCCTTCCTATCCCGTTAATGTTGTTCAGCTTGTAACCCTTTTGTGTGAGCTTGCTTTGGGTGGCTTCGCTGAAGGCACCTTTTTCCACTGTAACATTATCAGGCAACCACTGGTGATGGAAACGTTTAGAAGCGACAGCTTGCTGCATGTCCTGATCAAACTCTATCACGTTTAATATCGTTTGAAATACGGATGTGATAATGGTTGACCCACCTGGTGTGCCCACCACCATAAATAACCGGCCATTTTTTTCAATAATTGTTGGCGTCATTGATGATAGCATCCGTTTATTGGGCTGTATGCTGTTGGCCTTACCGCCTACCAGGCCGTACATATTTGGCACACCCGGTTTTGAGCTAAAGTCATCCATCTGGTTGTTCAATAAAAAGCCGGCTCCTTTCACAAATATTTTTGAACCAAAGGAACCATTTAAGGTGGTAGTAACAGATACCGCATTTCCATCCTTGTCGGTAATAGAATAGTGTGTGGTTTGATCGCTTTCATACCCTACAATGGTACCCGGCTGGATACTGGCGCTTGGTGTGGCAGCATCCCAGGTAAAGCTATCCATACGGGACAGGATATACGAATCTCTTAACAAACTATCCACCGGGACTTTGAAAAAATCAGGATCGCCTAAATATTTGGAGCGGTCGGCATATACCCGGCGTTCAGCCTCGACCATCAGTTGCACGGTAGAGTCCTGGTTATATCCCCACCTATGCAGGGGATATTTTTCAACCGATTTAAGCAAAGAAATTAAGGCAATGCCGCCGCTTGACGGCGGGGGCATTGTAATAATCTTATAATCCTTATACTTGCCGGTAATGGCTTTGCGCCATACCGAGTGGTAAGCTTGAAGGTCGGCTTTAGATATCAGGCCGCTCCCGCTTTTCATTTCTTCAACAATCTGATCGGCTACGGTACCTTCATAAAAGCCTTTGCGACCCTTATCACGTATTTGTTCCAGCGTTTTTGCCAGGTCTTCCTGTATCAGCAGATCGCCTTCCACCCAAGGCATTTCTTTTAAAAAATAAGATTTGCCTGGGTTGGCTTTTGCAAAAATGTTTGCGCCCCTGGTTAAGCCGTCTGCAAGGCGCTTGGTGATCTTAAAGCCATTGCGCGCCAGGTCTATTGCAGGCTGCACCAGTTCGGCCCATTTCAACCTACCATATTTGCGATTGGCTTCCACCATACCGTCCACAGATCCCGGAACGCCAGAGGCCTGGTGCGAGCCGGTGCTCATGCCAGGTATCACGTTTCCGGAAGCGTCTAAGAACATATTGGCGCTGGCGGCAAAGGGGGCTTTTTCCCTGAAATCTAATGTATTGGTTTTGCCCTTTGCCGAACGGTAAACCATAAAGCCGCCACCACCAATATTACCGGCTTCGGGGTAAGTTACGGCCAGTGCAAATTGCACAGCTACCGCAGCATCAACCGCGTTGCCTCCTTTTTTTAATATAGCGAGGCCTACCTGTGCTGCGTCAGGATAGGCACAAACTACCATTCCGTTGGCATAGTGATCATTTGATTGTGCATGTACTGTTATTTGCCGGGTAGCAAATAACAGTAGCAACATGCCATATCTTTTTAGCATGAAATTATATTTTAGGGGTTAATTTATGTGATTGCTGTTGTCTATTAATAATTGATCATATCATCCAAAAAATCCATATCAGGCATTCCTATCGGCGCCCCCGGCGGCATGTCAAGCGCAGGGTCGGGGGTAAACTTTGATGGGTTTTCATGAAATTCGCCAATCTCGGCCAATGCAAACAATACGTTGGCTTTTTGCTCATCATGAATGCCAGGTAATTTGGCGGTCAGCCAATCCTTAAGCTCATCAATTTCTAAAAGCGCCTGCCCCCGTACACTTTCAGAGGTGCGGGTATCAGCCGCCAGTTCAAGCAAATATTTCAGTGTCAGATTATTGACCAGCACCTGTAACTCGCCTTTATAGCCCGGTAAAACCGGTGCCTTCCAGGTTTGTTCCAGCAATTTGTTGGTGATAGCGATAAAGCCGGGTTGTTTGCTGTCGCGGGCATGGTATTCAATTAACCTTGCGGCGCGTTCGGCATTTAACAGCGACGAGATCGTTTCGGCCGCGGCAGATTCTGCTGCAGCAATCGGGTCAAACGTAGGCCCGGTATAACCGGCGAACGTTTCCACGCTGGACGGGTATCCGGTTGGGCGTGGCGGTATTTTGGAGATCAATCCATCCGGCAGGGCCAGTGCTTCTGGCGAAACGGTGGCCATTAAAGCATCAAAAGCACTCCATTGTACAGCTGGGTCCACCATTCTTGTTGGTTCCTGGCCGTCATTTTTAATGGCATGCGTAAAATACAATCCGCCTATGGATTTTGCTACAGCCTCTACCTGGTATCTGTGCAGCAGGTAGGTTGGTACCAACACTTCTTCCAGGGTTGCCAAAGGAGCATCTTTGGCGATGGCTTTTTCAGAGAACCTGTCTAAAGCTGCCCTGCGTATCTTCATCAACTTGTTCAACTCCGCTATCGGATCCGCGCCATCATCCCATTGGTGCGATGCGGGGTGGGCATAGCCGCCAATATCAGGTATATATTTAAAGCCTAATTTGATGGTCTCATTCATAATTTTATCGAGCGCGGCATTTTCGTCTGTTCCTTTCGGGAAATCACTATAACCCCACATTACCGCGCGCTTATCCCAGCTGCCAATTCCCCTGGCATAAGCGTCGGATACATCAATAGCGCCATCAGCTTTAATAGAAAGGCGGGGGAAAGGGTAATCCATTACCGATGCACGGTCCTTTTCACTGGCGGCAAAATTATGGGTAAAACCAAGTGTATGGCCAATTTCATGGGCGGCCAACTGCCTTAAGCGGGCATAGGCTACCTGTTCCAGTCTTTTATCAAACGGTTTACCACCCTCATAAGGTTGCAGCAATCCTTCCATAATCAGGATGTCCTGCCTGTGCCGGTCTGATCCCAGCGTAACCACGCCTTTAATGATCTCACCTGTACGCGGGTCGATATAAGAGGCACCGTAAGAAAAGGCACGGTTCCCCCCTGACCGGTTTACCCAGTTCACAACATTATAGCGGATATCCATTGGGTCGGCACCTTCCGGTAGTTCTTTAACTAAAAACGCATTTTTATACCCGGCCGCTTCAAAAGCCTGGTTCCACCATGCGCCGCCTTCAATCAGGGCTTTTTTGATCAGGGCAGGCGCACCTCTGTCCACATAATAAACAATGGGCTCTACGGGTTCGCTTACCGCTGCATTCGGATCTTTTTTTGCCAAACGATGACGGCGGGTAAATTTTTTCTCCAGCGGTTCATTCAGCGGTGAGGAAAAATCAATATAACTGAAGATATTGAATGATGAACGCGGATCAAATTTACGGGGTTTGTAGTTGCCGTCAGGCAGCTCAATAAACGATTGATGCATTTTGACGGTAACAGCGGTTGGGTCAGGTGCTATGCCATCGCCACCGCTACCACCGAAACCTCCACCGCCTACTACTGCTCCGGTTAGGGTAATCAGTGCTTCAAACTCTGTGTTTTTTGGAAAGTTTTTGGTATTGGGCATATAAACAGCCGAACGGGTATCATCAATGCGATAAGCGCCAGTGCTGGCTCCTGCTGCAGCGCCCCTACCACCGCGCCCCCCACGGCCGCCTCCTCCGCCTGCAGATGTGCCCCCAAGCCTGCCGCCAATATTCTGGCTATCACGTACAATAAAAGGTGTCAGGTCTATCAATACTTTATCGCCTTCAATGGCAACCGGCACAAAGCCCCATATCACCGATTTAGCGAAAGCATTTTCTACTGCTTTAATCTCATCTGCATTGGTGGTATTGGCCCGGTAGCCGTAGTTGGGCTCAACCAGTAAGATCTTGGGGCCTACTTTGATGAATTTAGCAATCGCGTCTGAGGCCTGTCCGCGTTCCGCACTTTTGCCGGCGCCATCGGTTAATGATTTAAAATAGAGAAATTCGGTATCAAATTTGTCTACTTCCAATAAGATGCGACCTGTTTTATCATCATAATAGAAATTAAAATAGCCGTCAAATTTTTTCATTCCCTGTGTTGCCGCAGCAATACTTGTGGCCGGGATGCCAACTGCCGCTCTTCCCGCCCCACCCCGGCCGCCAGCTGGCTGAGTATCTTGTGAGAAAGCATGATTGCCCAGGGCAATTATACCTGCAAATAATAAAATATATTTTTTCATTACCGTTTATTTATTGAGGGTTTTGTACAATTAGTAGATTGATTGATGTTTCGGCGCTGGATATTGGCCAGATATAGCGGTTATCGGTAGCTAAAATTGCCGGCGCATTGCCTGCTGTACCCGATTTTGCAGGTAGCGTTAAGCCCAGTCGTTGTAAATCCGGCACACGGAAGCCCTCGCCCAAAAACTCGATCTTTTTTTCCTGTAAAATGGTAGCTATTAAAGCCGACTGGGTGGCAATACTTACAGCCGGGAATACATAGGTAGCGTCAGAACGGTTCCTTACCGCAGTAAGCAGGGCAACTGCTTTGGTCATATTGGCCACATCGCCACTACGGGCCAGGGCCTCGGCAAAATTCAATAACACTTCTGCATATCTGATAACCGGTACCCAATCAGAATAAGTACTGGCCACTTTATATTTACTAAGCCATTTTTGGCCGGTGTTGGTAAATACCAAGTCCTTACGCGCATCGGTTGAGGTTGCTGAACTGTATACCGGGTCGGCAATTGTGCCCGAAGCATTTAAATAAAATTCGCCGTTACCCGGAGCAATATTAAAGTAGTAAGCCAGCTGATTTTGTGTGCCAGGCGTTTCGGTAGCTGTAAACGGCAGGGAGAAAACAGACTCCAAACCGGCGTAGCTTCCCAGGAAAACGGTAGCGATATTAGCCTCCAGTTTATTATTAACGCCGCTTGCCGGGGCCTGGAAAGGGGCTGCAGCCGATACGATCTTATTGCATTCGGTAATCACGCCGGCATAATCGCCCTTAGTCAGGTCAACCCTTGCCTTTAAGGCAATAGCCGTATTTTTAGTGGCCCTGGTGGTATTTAAAATAGTTGTTGTGTAGTTAGCAGGCAAACCTATTTCGGAGGCATCCAAATCAGCCAGTATCTGCTTGTAAACGTCTGCAACAGAGCTACGGGCCAGTTGGTTATTGGCGTTAGAGCTTTCAGCAATTAACCGTAGCGGCAAACCTAAGCTTGTACCCCCGTTTAGGGTGTATGGCCGGGCATAGGTTTGAACCAGCGCGAAATAACATAAGGCCCTGATAAACTTGGCTTCGCCGGTAAAATTAGCGTACTGCGCCGTTGTTATTTTACTTTGGTTGAGCGCTAAACCGTCCAAAAATGTATTTACCGAGTTAATAGTGGCATATCCTGCACTCCACAGACTAACCACTTCGCTTGTGCTGGAGTTAACGGCCTGCAGCCAGGTTTGCTGCCCGGTCACAATATTGGGTTTATTCATAATAAACTCATCGCCTCTTAACTCGTTATAAATGATTAGCCTACCGCCATAAAAGCTACCGCTCTTCAACGAGGCGTATAAACCATTAATCTGCGCAACAATCCGCGTAGCATTATCAAATGCATTAGCATCGGAGATATTGGTAATATTGGTAGGTTCAAGCAGGTTCTTCCTGCAAGCCGTCCCGCATAATAATAAGCAGCTTAACAACAAAGCCCTTAAAATTACTGTGCTATAATTTTTTATAGTTTTCATCATCTTCTAATTAAAATCCTACGTTAATGCCCATGGTGAATGATTTACCGGCAGGAACAGAGTTCTTGTCACGACCGGAGGCGGTATTAGAATCGCCGTTGGCCGAAATTTCAGGGTCGGAGCCGGTGTATTTAGTATATAAAATGATGTTGCTTGCCGAGCCATATATCCTGATTGAGGAGATACCGGTTTTCCTAAACAGCTTTACAGGGAAGGTATAGCCTAACGAGGTGTTACCCAGTTTAACATAGCGGTCACTCTCTACGTTAAACGAGTTGGGCAAAACAGAACCGCTCGCCTGCTGGTCATTATAATGCAGGGCTGGGATATCAGTGATCTGACCCGGGGTTGTCCAGCGCCTTAAGATATCAACCTGATTATTAAAAAAGCGGTTGTCCAGCAGCGTTGCTTTAGTACCGTTGTAGATCATGTTGCCGCCTGAATAAACAATGTTTACATACAGATCGAAGTTTTTGTATTTAAACGTATTGTTAAAGCCGCCATAGTAGGTTGGTAAAGTGGGGCCCATCACAACGCCGTCGCCGTAAGCATCCAATGCGGGCGCTTTTGTTCCGTCGAGATATGTCCAGGCTCCCGATACCGGGCTGTATTGTACTGTTTCGCCATTCCTGTTTAAGTAAGTTCTTAAACCGTTAGCCGGGTTAACCCCTGTTGTTTTAACTACGTATACCGAGGCCACCGAATAGCCAACCCGGGTAATGTTGGTGGTTTCCAGGCCGCTGGTCCAAATATCGGTATTATTAGCCAGGGCGGTAACGCGGTTCTTTAAAGTACTGAAATTAAAGCCGGCGGTCCAGCGGAATGGCCCTTTATCAATGATATGTGCCTGTATATCAAACTCGAAGCCGCGGTTATACATAGAACCTATATTGGTATTGATAGCGTTTGCGGGAATGCCTTTAGAAGGAGATTGCGGCGCGGCTAAAATTAAACCGTCGATGTTATTATTGTAATAATCGGCATCCAGGGTTATCCTGTTTTGCCATAGGCCGATATTGAAACCAATATCAGTTTTTTTACTTGTTTCCCATTTCAAATTGAGGTTGCCGGTTTGCGAAAGTGCCAGGGTGGCTACGCCGCCGTAAACACCTGGTGTATAAAGCGTTGATGATGCATAGTCACCAATATTAACATTACCCACAAGACCGTAGCTGGCACGCAACTTAACAGAAGAAACCGTCTTGGATAAGGATGATTTTTGGTAAAAATCCTCTTCTGAAAGGTTCCAGCCAATGGAGCCACCGCCAAAATTTCCATATTTATTGGTAATTGAAAGACCAGAGAAACCATCCCTGCGGAAACTGACGCTGAGCAGGTACTTTTTCTTATAATCATAAAACATGTTACTGAAATATGACCGGTAGCCGTTTTCGGTATAATTACCGGTTGCGGCGCTTACAGTTGTAAAACCGCCGGCAAACGATTCAAAATAGGGATCCGACAAACCTGTACGCGTGGCGCTAAAACCGTTTATTACGGTATGGATCACTTCATATCCTGCTAATAAACTGATGTGATGATCATTAGCAAACGAGGTAGTATAGTTCAGGGTATTGGTAAAGTCGGTTCGGTAATTGGTGGTATACCGGCTTGTAGCCGAACCGTTGGTGGCGTAGCCGCCAGCCTGGTAAGGATTGTTGAAACTGATATTGGATACATTAAGGCTGTTAATACTATAATTAGTTTTGGCCTTAAAGCCTTTAAACAGCTCCCACTCGGCATAAACCAATCCCAAATAGTTATTGCTTTCTGACGAAAATTTATCATGCTGCAACTGCGGTAAGGGATTATAATAACCTGTCAAGTTGGTATTAGGGCCTAAGCCCAAGCCACTGCCACTAATATTGTAAGAGCCATCTGGATTAAATGGCAGCACGTTTGGAGGTAGCACCATTGACTCGCGCACCAGGTTGTTTAGGCCAAACGTATTGTTAACGCCGCTGGTTAGGTTATTATTGATAGCATCGCCGTAGGTAAAATTTGTACCGATGTGCAGGCCTTTGATCAGCCGGTGATCCAGGTTAACCCTGGCCGATTTGCGTTCAAAAGTATTTTTCACCAAAAAACCTACCTGGTTGGTGTAACCCAGAGAAACGAAATAGTTTGTTGATTCGGAAGCTCCTGAAACACTCAGGTTATGGTTATGTGAGTGCCCGGTTTGGTATACGTAATCATACCAGTTGGTTTCCTGTATGGACCCATCGGCATTTTTCCCCAAAAAATAAGTTGGCGTTAGTCCGGAATTTACCTGCGACTCGTCTTTGATGGTTACATAATCTGCGGCGCCCAACAGTTTGGGTAATTTGGGCTTTTTAGTGACGCCATAATAACCATCGTAAGTAACTTTTACTTTACCGATCTTACCTTTTTTGGTAGTAATAACTACTACCCCATTTGACGCACGTGAGCCATAAATGGCTGTGGCTGATGCATCCTTGAGTACTTCAATAGATTCGATATCGTCGGTATTAACGGTTGATAGCGGATTGTTCTCGGCAGAGTTGCCCACATCACCAGTAAATGATGTGATACCATCAATTATAATAAGCGGATAGGAACTTAAATTGATAGAGTTGGTGCCCCTGATCCGGAACACGGGCACCCCGTTTAATGAGCCGCCGTTTGAGGTGATCTTAACACCCGCGGCTTGCCCGGCCAGGGCCTGGTCAAAACTGGGTAATGGCCTGTTCTCGATGTTTTTGCCCCCTATGTGGGCAGATGATCCGGTAAACTCCGCCCGGTTTTGAACAGTATAGCCGGATACTACCACTTCGCTAAGCAAATCTGACCGGGGAGAAAGGCCTATATCAATAATGGTTTTTGAGCCTATTTTAACTTCCTGCCGTTCGTACCCAATAAAGGTGAATACCAGTATACCACCGGCATCAGGAACATTAAGTGCATAGGTCCCGTTAATATCTGTTTGCGTGCCTGTTTTTGTCCCCTTTACAGAAACGGAAACACCCGGTAGGGGCTTCCCCTTTTCATCATTTACGGTTCCTTTGATCGGGAAGGAAACCGGCGGTGCGGTTACAGCTGTTTGTACCGGTTTGGTTGCATAATTTTCTTTTAGTTTAAGCACTATTGTTTTGTTTACGATAGCATAGGTAAGCGGCTGGTTGCTGAAGCAGGCATTCAGTACTTCTTCCAGCGGCGCTTTGTTGACAACGATATCAACTTTCCGGGCCATGGCTATCCACTCCTGGTTATACAGGAAGAGATAGCCTGTCTGTTCCTTAATTTTACTGAACACTTTGGCCAACGACGCATTGTGTTCGTTCAGGGTAACATTTTGAGCGTAAGTACTTGCACTTACCTGTATAAAAGTTGTAAATACCAGTAAAACAATTAACTTCATACGTAATAGTATCCGTTTATTTATACTAAAATTTGAAAAGCCTTTAAAGACCAGAACCTTTTCAAAATTCTCACTGGCCTGGGGTAAGACCGGAAACCTGGAGTTAATTATATTCCTTATTTTTCGGAATAGTAATGCGTCAACGACCGTCTTGTAACAATGTACAAGCGTGTTTTTGCAAATAGCAGTTAAATGCATAATTTTGCATGATTAAGGTTAAACATTAAATTTCGGGAAGAAAGATTTTTTTTGATTGGCCTCAATCTGATAGCCGGAACGCTGTGAACGTTCCGGTTTTTTTATTGAGGTTATGGGTAAGTAATTATGGGTCCATAGCCTGTGTTTAAGGGTTAAAAATTAATTAGTTGATTATCGTGACCTTGTTTTCTTTCAGCGTGCTTTTTACCCCGCTTATTTCAAGCATTTTTAAAATCTCTGTTAAATTTGAAGTGCGGGCAATATACCCCGTTAGCTGATTTGCCGGCACTTTGCCCTGGTAAGTAATTTCAACACCATACCATCTTCCTATTTGCCGCATAATAGTTTTAGTATCCGACTTATTAAAGCTAAACAGACCATTTTTCCAGGCGATACTTTCCTGTGCATCCACAGTAGAAACCTTGATCTGATCTGTAATTTCTGCTTGTTCGCCGGGGACAATCATTTGATTGGCCGAACCTTTTTTTACTTTGACAGAACCTTCTAATAAGGTGGCATTGATGTTTATTTCATCCTGATAAGCCATAATATTAAAATGTGTTCCTAAAACCTCTATTGATGCATGATTAGCCAGCATAACTTTAAATGGTTTGTGCTTATTTTTTGCCACCTCAAAATACGCCTCGCCGGTTAATTCTACCACGCGTTCAGTTCCGTCAAAGGCTGTTGGATATTTCAGGCTGCTCAGGGCATTTAACCAAACTTTGGTACCATCGGCTAAGCTTACTTCGTACTGGCTGCCCACCGGTGTCGAAATACTGTTGTATTGTATGCCCGGCGCAGCTATGCCGGCTCCTTCGTTGCGGTAGCTCAATTTCCCGCTGTCTGTTTTGTCTACCTGCGTGTTTCCCTGTTTGGCAACCAGCCCCTTACGGGTTTGATCCAGAATTACTTTTGAACCGTCGGCCAGGGTAAGTATCGCCTTGTTGTTGTTTTTTGTTCCTGATAAAATGGCCTGATCGCCGCCTGCGCTAATTTTATTAAATGGCGACAGGTGATAAATCAAGCCGACGCCTGCAAGCAACAGTAGGGCAGCTGCGAGCTTACGGCTATGCCCTAGCACTATTTTAATTATGAACGGCCTACGCCTAATCAGATGTTCTTCCTGCGCCTCCTGTATTCCTTTAAATAAACGTTCACCTAATTCAAATTCAGTTCTATCCCCGCTTTCCCAGTTAATGACCCCGGAGGATTCCTGATTGTACCATTTATCCAGTTTCATCCGCTCTTCGCTGGTAAGATTGCCACTTAACCATTTCTCCGATAATTCTTGTAATTCTTTTTCAGTCAAGTGCAGTATTTAAAAATGATTTGCATTTATTACATAGCGTGTAGAACCAGTAAGCCACCCTTAGTGAGCATGAAAATATTTTTTACCGGAGCGCCAGGTAGACTATAGTGCAGGAGAAAAGTGTAAGGCAAATGAAGTTATTAAGACTTAAGCGCAGGATTTTAAGCGCTTTACTAATATGAGCTTCAACTGTTTTTGGGGATATAGCCAGGTTTTCAGCGATCTGCTTATCGGAAAGTCCTTTATCCCGGCTCAGTTTGAACACCAGTCGGCACTTATCTGGCAGGGAATCAACCAATGATTCTATTTGCGATCTCAATTCGTCAAACTCAAGCCATTGTTGCGTAGCATTATCTGCAACTGCCGGAATTTCCAGGTCGTCAATATATAGCGGCTGCTTGTTCTTTTTCGCCAATTGCGTCATTACTTCATATCTTATAACTGATGCGATATAGGTGTGAAAAGTATATTTAAGGGTTATAGTATGCCTGCGTTTCCAAAGGTTAATAAAGGCATCCTGAACAACTTCTTCGGCAATGGTATAAGATTGCAACTGGGTATAGGCCTTAGTCAGCATTTTTTTCCAGTACCTGTTGTAAAGCATTTTAAAAGCAATGGCATTGTTCTTGGCTATTAAAAGGATCAATTCTTCGTCTGAAAGGTTTTTTGACAGTTCCATTTACTAAATTGATAACGTACCTAAGTTAATATTGCCTTTATTTTAAATTAACGTTATAAATTTAGCAATTCATTAGACTTTTAGGCACACAGATTCAAATATGTAAAAATATTACGATTACATCATTTTATTATAAAAAAAATGGCCGCCAATTACATTTCTTTCACAAAAACAAACAAAAAATATAAAATATTTCAACACAAATCAGTACTTAGATAAAAAAATCACAAAAACAGTGATTTAAAATACAAGATATTTTTTTTCAATGATTTTCAGTGATTAAACCAAGCCAATTTAACATCCTCCCTAAAAGCCTGAACTTAAATACTAAGCGTAGTCATTTCAAAATTGGTCAACCGGGGTCAATCAGGTGTAGTTTATCTAGCTATCCATTTTATTACAAAAAATTCAGAAGGATAATACATTAAAAAATATGCCCCAATGTATTTCTCCACGAACCTGAAAATTGTGAAGACTTGCTCGATTTTTAGGATTCGGCCTTGCATATCCCACCATTATTCAATATAGCGACCAGTCCTGAGCTCTCGTCGGATTAATAATTATTTCAATCACAAGATTAACTTCGAACCTTTCATAATTGAATATTTATAGAAGCCAATTTCTTTAAATTTTCTATAAAGATGTTCGAAAACTGTGGCCGCAAGGCCACTTAGGGAGACAACATATAGGTATTGCCTCTTTTTCTACACCAATAAAAATCTGTTAATCAAATAATTACAACAAGAACTTTTGTAGTCCGATTTTATTGCAGATTTCAGGAAATTAAAGGCTATGCAAAACCATTTTTAAATAAGTGATCTGCCTGAAGGCACCTACAACTATATGCCTATGCCCTGAAATTACCGAACAGGCACAAAAAGTACAGCATCTGCTACGGTCACCCCATCAGCGTTTTTATTGGAGATCTCTACATAAGCTTTCTTTTCCTTTGACAAATCATATAACCCCAATGAAAGCCATTCCCCTGACGTTTGTCCTTCTACACGCAAATCCGACTGATTGATTATCTTTTCTATAGTCTTTTCTCCATCATAAATAGTGATATAAGTTTTCGTCGAGGCATTCATAACCTTAGGGAAATAGGTATAAACATGATAAGTCCCCTTTTTCAAAATTTTCGGAATAAACTGTACAGACTTGGCCGTTACTGCCTTGGTGGTGTCTATAAGATAAGTTGGACCATAACCGCCGAACTTTTCGGTTTTCCAATTACCTGTTAGGTGACCGGCTTCATTATCAACCAATATTTCTGTAGTGCTTCCATCAGCAAGGGGGTTACTCTGGAGTATATCTCGTATCTCCTTCACATTAACTTGCTGAACAGCTATTTTTTTATCAATTGACAGACATGCAGCCACAGCCGAGGATTGGCCCAACACCATGAATACTGGCTCCATACGAATGGAACCATAAGCAATATGAGTTGCAGACAAGCACACCGGAACAAACAAATTTGCGGCGTCCTTTTGCTTTGGGATTATAGCCCTGTACGAAACAGCATAGGGCGCAAATCCATGCACCTGAACATCGCCTTCATTTTTCACCATACCGTTCACTACCAACCTTTCGCAATTATGCGAATCCATGCCATATGCAGCCATTCCTACTCCATCATCAACCACTTCCTTTCCCTGGCAATGATGTTGGGTCATCACAAGTTCGCCGATCATTCTGCGGGCTTCCCTGATATAAAGCTGAGTTGTCCAGTTACCGCTATCCGTATATTCATCTTTGGGATAACCCCATTGTTTCATTTCGTTCCTGATGTTCTCGGGTATGCGGCTATCATTTCCAATAAAATAAAGGAAGCCTTTGGTATAATCTTCATGTTCCTTCCATATTTTGGCTCTTGTATTATAATCAGCCTCGGGATATTCCCAGTTCATCCCAATCATATCCGTCGAGAAACCTCCCCTGTTATTAATGTCCGTTTTACCGTTAGGCATCTTACTGATAATAAAAACGTCAAAAATTGTTTTCCAGGGTTGTTTCTCTTTTAAACGGATAAGTAACTCATACTTCTGAGGATCATAATTTGCGGGCCTTGAAATTGGAATACGGTTTTCTGGCACATTGGTTAACGTAATGCGAAAATTGTAAGCCTGTACTTTTTTATCCCCGGTACCATTTGCTTGTAATACTTCCTTACTTATACCCCACAACAAACCGCTTTTCGGATCGCCCGGTACTTTATAGGGATCAACACCATCCAGAAACTGGTGTTGATCCAACAATTCAACCCCGTTTATAGTTTCATCATACTGACTGTTCGCCTCCCGCCCTACCGCATAAGAAACACCCGAGCGGGCCATCAGATCGCCTTCATAAGTACAATCAATAAATACTTTAGCACGGATAATTTTATTGGAAGCAACCGATGGCTTATAGCTATTCTCCAATGTAATTTCTTTGAGCTGATTCCCTTCTTTTTTTACTTTGATAAGCCTGTTCCCAAGCAAAACAGAAAGGCCTGCCCGTTTTACATAGTCATTAAAAATGCCTTCAGCTACCTTGGGCTCAAATATCCATTGTTCAAATTTCCTGTAATGCGTGCCTATACGGCGGTAAAAATCTCTCGCTAAACCGGTCACTACATATTTATTCCCAATATCTGTATAACCAAGGCCTCCCGAGCTCATACCACCCAAATGTTTTCCCGGTTCAATCAATATCACTGTTTTCCCCATTTTTTTTGCCGTGTAAGCTGCAATTACGCCTGCGGAAGTTCCTCCATATACACAAATATCAGCACTGATTACTTTGCTGTTTTGCGCATTAGCAGGCAATACAGCAACAAAACGGACTATTAATATTGCCAGGATGATCGCTTTAATGTTTTTCATAATTGTTTATTTTAAACGTTTCAATTTCAGAAAAAGACCTGCCGCAGTAGAGGCAGGTCTTACGTGACAATAATTTAGGTTGAGTAATTTTTTAATAAGGTCCTATATCTAATAACCCGGGTTTTGAACAATTGCGGGGTCAGTTACCGTTTCAATATTAGGGATTGGCCAAAGGTAATCTCTATTAGCATTAAAATTCCTGACCTCAACCACCCGCATATCTGCCTTATTGGGCACATTACTATAATTTGCAATTCCGTTAGCATCAATTGATGGAGCACTGGCTAACAGTCCTCGCGGTATCCTTCCATAAAGAGGGCCCTTCATTACCAGGTCTGCAATTTTCCATCGCCGTATATCAAAAAGCCGGAAGCCTTCTGTTGCAAATTCATACAAACGTTCTTTGCGAACAACGGAACGAAGTTGGGCCTGGGATTGGCCAGGTTGAATTGCCGGCATATTTACACCTGAACGCTGCCTGATGCTGTTGATAGCATCATAAACAGACTGATCAATTTCTCCTTTTTCTATTTTGGCCTCGGCATATATCAGCAGCACCTCGGCATATCGTACCAGTATGACATTTAATTCTGAATTTGCTGGATCAGCTTTGTCTGTTAAATCTACGTACTTACGCCAGCAATAACCCGTTGCAGTAGCAAAAGCATTTATAGCTTCCTGGTTGGGCACTCTTGTTGCCGGCGATGTATTATAATTCCAGCATTGAAGGCTGTCTTTATGTGTCTCAAATTGATAATTGTAAAAAACAGACCCGGGTAAGGCAATGGTAAAGCCAAGCCTGGGGTCGCGGTTAGCAAAAGGTTTAGCAGGGTTATAAAGCGGCGACTTATCAATAGTTAGGCCATCGGTACATTCAAAAGCATCTACTAAAGATTGTGAGGGTAACTTATTGGAGTAACCCAAGCCGTTCCGTGATAAATAGCTTTTAGCGGTAGATTGCGTTATTGCGGCAGATTTCAGGTATTGTAAAGCAAGGATGATCTCCTTTGAAGTTTGACCGTTATAAGTAAATAAATCGGCAAAATTATTATGGAGGCTATAAGTGTTCAGATCCATTACGGCTTTGGCTGCCGCTATAGCAGCATCCCACTGGCCATTATATAAAGCCGCTCTGGCCTTTATGGCCAAGGCCGCACCTTTTGTTGCGCGCCCTGCATCACTTGCACCGTAACTTACCGGAAGATCATTAGCTGCAGCATCCAGCTCGTTGAGCACAAATGTTAATACATCCGCTTTTGAACTTCTGGGAAGCTGTGCATTATTTATAGACAACATGTTTGTAACCAATGGCACCCCGCCAAAAAGTTCTATTAAATTCTGGTAAGCATAGGCCCGTACAAAACGTGCTTCGGCAATTGACCTGGTATAAATAGCTGGTGTGGTTTTATCCTTTACCTTAGCAACATTGTCTAATATAAAATTACATCTTCCTATGGAGGTATAAAACTGGGTCCATATTGTTTGTGTGTAGGCGTTATTGCTATCCTGATTTCCCTGGCCTAATGATTGCAGGCCATCCACATTCCTGTTCCAACCAATATCGGTAGCCTCGTCAAGCGAGGTAACAATAGGCATATTAACATCGAAATTGATCTTTAAAGTTGGGTAAATTCCGTTTACAGCTAAAATCAGTTCATCCTGATTGGTAAAAAAGTTTTGATCAGATGGCCCTGACAATGGAGATTTATCTAAATAACCTTTGCTGCATGCCGAAGTAATGAGGATGAGGCAAATTACCAGTATCCTCAGTTTTATATTCTTTTTCATCTTTTAAGTCTTAAAAATTAACATTTAAACCAAAGCTGTAAACTTTTACCTGAGGATATGAATTAACCGTACCAACAGGCGATTCCACATCGTAACCCTTCCAGAAATTATCCGAAGTAAAAAGATTGGAACCATTGACAAACATGCGCATGCTCCTGACACCTATTTTACTGGTTAAGGATACTGGAAAAGTATAACCTACCTGCAGATTTTTTAATCGCAGATAAGAGGCATCTTTCATCCAAAAGCTTGAGTTTTGTTCATTGTTCGATCCGCCGAAAGCAAGACGCGGAAATTTAGCATTGGGATTATCCGGGGTCCAGCGGTCTTTATTTTGTTCAAGGATAGTTCCACCAAACTGCCCCGTGCTAAACGGCATTATACCAGGCCCATATAAGTATCCGTTAGCCTTCCCTACACCTTGCAAAAAGATACTGATATCAAACCCCTTAAATGAACCAGTAATGTTTGATGCATAAGTGTACCGGGGAATGGTACTTCCCAGCACAACTTTATCTTTTTCGTTTATTATTCCGTCGTTGTTTTGATCCTTGTATTTGATATCCCCGGCTGCAACCGTACCAAACTGCGTGGCATGACCTGCAACGTCTGCGGCATCTTTAAAATAGCCCTCTGCCTGATATCCGTAAATAGAATTAACAGCATAACCTTCCCTGTTTACAGTAAGGCCAGGTAAACTTATCCCATGCATATCGATCACCTTATTTTGAACATCAGAAAGGTTTAAATTAACACTGTATTTAAAAGCGTTTATATTCCCTTTATACCCAATACCTAACTCCCATCCTTTATTCTTAACTACTCCCGCATTTTGAAACGGAGCATTTAATCCTATAATTAATGGAATATCCAAAAGGAGTAAAATATTGCTTGTTTTTCTGGTGTAATAGTCAGCAGTTATCGTTAAATGGGAGAACAAAGTCATATCAATACCAATGTCCGACATTTTTGTGCTTTCCCAAGTGATATCGCTATTGGCTAAACTATTAAGGGAAGCCGTATTTACAACTTGTTTCCCAAAAACAGATGTTCCTAAAACAACAGCTGTTACAGAGGGATAAGTTCCGATATTCTGATTTCCTAAGCGGCCCCAGGAAAGCCTGAGCTTCAGTTCATCAATAGTATTTTTTAAGGGCTCCATAAAACTCTCCTGTGATATGCGCCAGCCGGCAGAAACAGAAGGAAAAAAAGCATACTTATTGCCTTTAGCAAAGCGGGATGATCCGTCATAACGGCCATTTACCTCCATTAAATATTTCTGCTTATAATCATAGTTTATCCTACCGAAGTAAGAACGCAATGCCCATGCCTCAGATGTACCGGCTGTTTGTTGATTTGCGGTAGAGCCTGCATTGATAACCGGGTAATCGGGCAAGATATAAGTGTCGCGGTAGGCGCTTGTATAATCATTGTGATAATCTTCCTGCGAAGCCCCTACAATTGCTTTAAGGTCATGTGCTCCGAATGTTTTATTGAAGGTAAGCATAGCCCTCAGCGTATTATAAAAAGACCGGCTGCTACTTTCAGTAAGCGTTGTTAAAGCAGGGGTTTTAAAACTGGGTGTACCATCCGGAAGGTAGGTTTGAATAGCTTTATTAAAGTTTTTGCCAATAGATTCAGCATATTTGGGGCCAATATTAACTTCAGCTTTTAGCCATTCAACCGGACTGTAAAGAAGGGTGGCATTTAAAGTGGCAAAGGGGGCTGTGGTCTTATTTGTACCACCATCCTTAGTTTGGGCAATAGGATTAAGGCCATTCCAGCCTACGCCCCAACTACCATTTGAATTAACACCTAATTGGTTGGCCGGAATACCATTTATATAGTTAAAGATATTTCCAGAACCAACTCCAGGTTCCTTGGTTACAGCATTAATTATTTGAAGATCGAATTTTGCACTAAATTTCTTTGAAAAAGTAACATCAGTATTATTACGTATGGTATAACGTTTAAAATCAGAGTTCTCAATAATTCCTTTTTGATTAAAGTAGCCTACTGAAGTAAGCAGGCGAACTTTTTCTGAACCTCCGTTTACGGTTAAAAATTGGCTTTGCTGGAAACCGGAACCAATTAACACTTCTTTTTGCCAATCTGTATTTGGATATTGATCGGTACTTACACCATTCTGAGCCCGATATTGTTGAATCAAAGCGTCTGAATAAAGTTGAGTTCTTCCTACATTAACATAAGCTTCATTCAGCAGCAGCATGTGATCCAGCGCATTTACAGTCTTTGGCATATTGGTTGGTTTTTGCCAGCCAGCATAACTATTATAGCTTATACCTATTTGTTTCCCGCCACGTTTGGTTGTTACCAAAATAACACCGTTTGCCGCTCTGGAACCGTAAATAGATGCCGAAGCTGCATCTTTTAATATAGATACTGATTCAATCAAATTTGGGTCAATGTTATTCATCGAACCCTCTATACCATCAATTAAGACTAAAGGATCAGCAGTTTTTCCAGTTGTTTCTATTGTTCCAACACCCCTGATCCGAATCGTGCCGGCATCCCCTCCGGGTCTTCCTGAACTTTGGGTTACAGTAACCCCTGGTGCTACACCCTGTAAGGATGCTGAGGTTTGTCCAACTGGTCTTATTTTAAGATCATCTCCTGAAACAGATGAGACAGCCCCCGTAAGATTTACCTTCTTTTGTGTTCCATATCCCACTACCACCACTTCGTTCAATCCCTTTGATTCGGCCTTTAGCTGAACATCGATCTTAGTTTGTCCATTAATGGCAATTTCCTGTGTTACATAGCCAATACTGGTAAATACAAGCGTTCCATTACTATCAGAAAAGGTTAACGAATAATTACCTTTTACATCGGTAACCGTGCCGATTGTGGAGCCTTTCAGTTTGACACTTACTCCTGGTAATGCTCCTTTTTCATCTGTTACGGTACCGCTTATCTTAATTGCCGGGGTGATGAGTGGCGCCTGATTTTCTTCTACATACTTTCGTTTTAAAACAATAGTTTGCCTGATGATCTTATAGCTTAGCGGTTGATCTTTAAAACATTGCTTTAAAACCTCCTCAATAGATGCATTGGTAACCGTTACGCTGATTCTTTCATTTTGAGGAATATCTTTACTGTTATACAAAAAATAATACCCGCTTTGCTTTTCTATTAACTGTAAAACTTTTTCAATAGAAATTTTATTTTCCCGAAGTGTTATGGTTTGGCTAAAACTGGAGGCACTTACCTGGGTAAGTGCGGTAAACATCATAATGGCAATTAACTTCATAGCCAATATAGTTTTGGCAAGTTGCGGCTGTGCCGGCAACAATACCTTATTAATAAATTTCATACCTTTGAAATGTTGGGTTTAAGGGTTAGCTATCAATTTCGCGATTGGTTATAATTGTAAACTCAGCACTAACCGGGAATGTGGGCAAACGCTTCCCGGTTTCTTTATTTACAAGAATTTACTTTGAGTACATTACCTTGGTAATGTTTGGGGTGGGTTAGTATATCTTCTTCATAGCTGGTTAATTTAAGTGAATAAATGGTTAAAAATTGTTGTTATCCGTATCATGTCACCATCCCATCTGGTTGACCATATTACTGTGTTATAATGATGTTTTTCTCTTCTATTTTAAAATGTATTCCGGTATAGCTTAGCATACTTAAAATTTCCGAAGCATTTACATTTCGTGATATTTTACCGGTAATTTGCACATGAGGTACCTTACCCTCATATTTTACATCCACATCATACCATCTTGAAATTTGTCGCATTACTGCTTCAATTTCCGTGTTTTTAAAGAGAAATACACCTCTTTTCCAGGCAGTTACGGCATTAACGTCAACATTATCGGCAATCTTTATATCACCAGCATCTGCTAACTGTGCCTGCTGGCCTGGCTTTAATATATTATTTGCATGTCCGCTAAGTACTTTTACAGATCCTTCCAGCAAGGTTACTTCGGTAGTAGCTTCATTATGGTAAGCCATAACGTTAAAATGAGTTCCCAGAACCTGGACAAGCCCCTTATCATATTTAACTATAAAAGGGATATGCATTTTGGCAACCTCAAAATAAACCTCACCTGAAATATCCACCTCTCTTTTATTGGGATCGAAAGCCACCGGAAAACTGATGGAGGAAGAGGCATTTAACCAGGCCCTGCTCCCATCGGGCAATACCACCTGGTACTGTCCGCCCCTGGGCGTTGAAATTTTGTTTGTTTCAGCATCAGATCTACCAGAGTTATTAGGCTTTGCAGAGTAGATAAGTTGGTTATCCTTTGTTTTATGAACCGTAATATCGCCCTGATTGGCTAAAACACCATTCTTGGCCGTATCTAATACTATAGTGGAGCCATTACTTAAAGTAAGAATCGCTTTGTTTGTACCCGGACGAACATCTGTTGGTATCTTATTTTTAGCTATTTGTGGAGCTGTTTTCCCTCCTTTATTTAAATAGAGATAGATCCCAAAGCTTAAGAACAATGTAATAGAAGCTGCAACGGCAATTTTAGTCCATAAATATATAACCCCACCTCCTGATGATTTACTTTTCAGTATCTTATTTATCTCTTCATTAGCCTTTGCGTCATCAGGAACAAGGGCATTCTTATCTAATTTATTAAAAGCATGGGCCATTAACTCTGACAGATCTTCGTCGCTGAACTTATTCAACAATAGAAACAGTTCTTTCTTTTCATTACCTGTAATCGTTTTTTCATAAAAACGGTTAAACAAATACGAAGCTCTTTCGTTGTTTTTCATTATCATTCAAAAAATACTAAAGAAATCAGGTGTCAGTTAATTGGTTTTTAACTTTCTTATATACAAGACGCAGACCGACGAAAAAAAGGGGGTACTGAAATTATTTTTTTATTAAAAAAAGCAGGAGTACAATAAAATTGATCTTTTTTTTAACGTATAAGGTTATGGAAGCGGTAGCCAGCTGCAAATATGTTTTAACAGTTTCTCTTGAAATTCCCAACTGACCGGCTATTTCTACGTACTTCAAATGCTCATGCCGGCTTAGGAGATAAACCTTTTTTTGTTGAGGAGGGAGTTGATCAATAGCTTCATCCAATAACCCGTAATAATTATGAGTATTACCATCTAAACCCTCTTCCTTGAAGGTTTGAACCTCTTCGCTCTCCCATTGTTGATGTAATATGGTCTGCCTGATATGTTTTCGTAAAAAATCAATGGTATAGTTTCTTGAAAGTATAAAAAGATATCCTTTGAAATTATTTATCCCATCCAAAGTTTCACGGCTGTTCCATATTTTTAAAAACACATCTTGTACAATTTCATCAGCCAATTCACTTGATTCTGTTAAACGGAAAACATGGGTACGTAATAATTGATGATATGTAATATATAATTTTCTGAAAGCGCGCTCATTCCCTGTTGATACAAGTTTAACTAATTCTATTTCACTAAGAGAGTCGGGCATTAATTGGCTAATTAGAACTAAATTTAAAGGTAATAAAATTTAGAACCTATTTAAAGACTGTCCATAATTTGCTTATTTCGTTTCCGCATAACGAGGCATTCCCATTAAATATTTGTCATTTAAAAGTATTTAAAGAAGATTTTCCCGTCCTACCTATGCCAGATAAAACTTTGATATTGCCTAAATTTTTATTACAATCTTCTTTCTATATAAAATATATATTATAAACCAGATCAGGATCACGAATACACAGGCTGAAAATATGGACGCATTCTCCGGCGAAAAAATTGGTAGAAACACAATCTTATAAAAATATTTCATACCACTTACCGAATGCCCATTATATGGTATCCTTATAAAATTAATAATCCCGGGAACGATTTCCGACAAGACATATGCACTTATAGCATTTATCCCGAAAACCGAAAAGATCCAGGCGTATTTTTGATACCTCTTAACATCTATGATCCAAAATGCCAATGTAAGTCCGAGTGTACATATACCACCTGAATACAATACGTAAGAGCTTGTCCATAATGATTTATTGATGGGAAAAAACGAGTCTGTGATCAGTCCCAACACGATAGAAGAGATACCTATTAAAAACAAGCGGCTACACTTTTTATTAACATCCTGTCCCGTCTTTTTTAATATGGCTCCTACCCTGATACCCAAAAGTGTTGTTCCGATAGCCGGCCAGGTGCTCAGGAGGCCAACAGGGTCCCACTGTTTGGTAAACCTATACATATGGTTAGTAGAAAACACAGCCCGGTCTACCCAGGCAGCAAGATTAAATTCGGGAATCAGATTGGGTGGGTGCCCGTCCGGGACAGGTATATAATTCAACACAAGATAATAACTCACTAAAATTACAGCCAGAAGCCAGTCTCTCGTTCGCTGATTGGTTTTTAGATATACTAAGGTTGATAAAAAATAAACCACGCCTATGCGTTGCAATACACCAGGAAAACGCAGGTGCGCAAAATCGGGCCGGTAGAATAGAAATATCGAAAGACCAATCCCAATTAGAATCAGCATCCGCCTGAGTGCACTAAAAATGATCGTTCTGTGATTTTCACGATCACCTTTTTTACTTTCCAGTGCGTAAACTATCGATACACCTACCATAAATAAAAAGAAAGGAAAAACCAGATCGGTAGGTGTACACCCATTCCACTTAGAGTGTTCCAACGGAGCATAAACGTGATCACCATCGCCCGGCGTGTTCACCAGGATCATGGCAGCAATTGTCAGTCCCCTGAAAAAATCAAGCGACAAAAGTCGGCTTTTTTTTACAACGGCATCCTGTCCCGGATCAGCAGTTCCAGAGCGCATTTTTTCCATCTGTATTTTTTATAACTACCTAATAAACAATGCAATTAATAAACAATCATATTTAAATTCTATTGCAAAATAAGAATAATAATTATATATTCGTGTACGTACACGTTAATTATTTATATTTCTTAATCTTATCCTTCTGCTAACCATTTTTTAAACAACAACTTATTGAAATCATGAAAAAAACAATCTATCTTTTGCTATTCGCGCTATCATTCGCTGCGTGTAAAAAATCTGACGGAAAACTGTCAGATACAGCTAAAACAACAACCGGCAGCAATGCCGTGAGTAAACTCAAAACAGCTTCAACCCTATCGTTTGCGGGATATACCTGGGAAGTAACAACCAACACGAGCGGTCAGCAACCAGGGCCAAATGTTTTCACTACCGGGAGCGCCTATGTAGATGCCAGCGGTTTTCTGCATTTAAAAATAAAGAAAAACACTACTACCGGTAAATGGGAATGTGGTGAGGTTACCATGCTTTCGAGCCTTGGCTATGGCACTTATCAATGGGAAGTAGAGGGCCCTATAAGCACCCTTGACAAAAACGTTGTTTTTGGCATGTTTAACTACTCGGGAAATGATAAATTTGATGAAATGGATATAGAGTATTCAAAATGGGGGATTGCATCAAATAACCGGGTACTTAATTATACCTTATATCCAGAAACCGGAAGCCCCCTTGATACTGTTGAAGTTACCTACCCTGTTACTTTGAGCGGCACTTACACAACCCAAAGATTTAAAAGATCAAGCAGTGCCGTAACTTTCAAAAGCTTGGGTGGCTTTTATGATGATGATACAAACTTATATGCCAGCAAGACCTGGACCAGCCCGCCACAATCAATCAGCACACTATCAATGCCTGTAATGATGAACTTATGGCTATTTCATGGCGTTGCTCCATCAAACGGACAAAATGTGGAGATCATCATCCACGATTTCAAATTCACGCCGTTATAATTTTTTTAACCCTAATGATAAGGTAAGTAATTTATATAGTTAATATTCAACGTGATGGGAGAAGGGCAAAAGTCCTTCTCCCATTTTTTTGCTATCTATTTTAAAGGTTTTTAAACGTCTTATCAATGTTACATTAATGAACTTTTGCCATTTAAAAATGGTTATTAAAATGTATTATATTTGGTTCGTATATACATGAAGAAGACAGAAACTGAGTTAACAGGCGTTAAAGAAATAGCCCGCAGGGCAAACGTATCCATTGGTACCGTTGACCGGGTAATTCATAATCGAAAAGGGGTCTCTGAAAATACCAAGCAGAAAATAAACGCCATTATTGAGGAACTAAATTTTCAGCCAAACAAAATGGCCAGCCTGCTGGCCTCCAGAAAAATATTGACCTTTGCCATTTTAATACCTGCAGTTTCCAACGAAACTGATTATTGGAGTTACCCTTTGAACGGTATAAAACAGGCAGCGGCTGAAATAAAGCAATTTGGTGTAAGCGTTAAATACTATTTTTATGATCTCGACTCAAAAAACAGCTTCAATACAGCGGCCGATGAGCTATTAAATAGCGAACCACACGCCATCTTGTTAGCACCATCTTTTGTAGAAGAGTCAATAATATTGGTAAAAAAAATCCGGGATCTTAGCTTGCCCCTAGCGTTTATAAACTCTGATTTGCCCAATCAGGATAACCTGACCTATATTGGCCCCGAGCTTTATCAAAGCGGAAAGCTTGCTGCTCAGCTTATCAGTTTCGCCATTCAAAAATCGGATAAAGTATTGACCGTTAACATATCCACAGATCTGGAAAATGATCACCATTTATTTCGGAAGGAACAAGGTTTTAAGAAGTTTTTTGATGACGCCGGCAAAACGAACGAATTATTAACACTTAATATTAATGAAACTAAGCTTGTAGCAGTAGAGAAATCATTGTTAGGCTCTTTATCCACCAACACCGCCATCAAAGCAATTTTTGTTACCAACTCCAGGGTAAATATTGTGGCCAAGATATTAGAGAAGCATAACAAAAAGGATATTTTGCTGATTGGTTATGACTTTTTAAAGAAAAACATCAATTACCTTTTAAGCGAACAAATTACCTTCCTGATCTGCCAGCGTCCTAAAGAACAGGGATATTTGGGCATCATGGCACTCTACAAATATCTTTTTAAGATCAGCGAAGTCGAAAAATCCGTTTATATGCCCATCGATATCATCACTAAAGAAAACTATCAGTTTTACAATAGTTGATCAAGCCTTAATCCTGTATTTCCTGTTTCGATTTTTTATCAACCGGTTCTTTATGATAACCTGGGTTGAAAGGATCATAATAATATATACCTGCCTTTATATAATAATTAAGATGCATCCGAAGCCTTTCGTTAAATAAGCGATCATCTTTCATTGATATATTAGTCCAGCCTGATTCAGCCAGTGCTGCTAAACGAGGGAACAATAAATAATCCAGTCTTTTCTCTGAGACAACAGTCTCCGTCCATAAGTTAGCTTGTACTCCGATGACGTTCCCGTGGCTGTAAATTGTATCCGAAAGCGAGTTTTCGGGGAAATGATAAACATTTGTATAGGAGTTGTAAAGCTTACCCCATTTTCTGCCAGACCTGTGCGTACTATCCTGAACAAAATCAAAATACATGGGTAATCTTGGGCAAAGAATCACTTTATACCCATCACGAAGTGCTTCAGTGAGAACAGTCGGCTTATCCTGGCGCCACCAATTGATCATAACCCGGTTAGTTGGTAAACCAGCAGCCACAGCTTCATCCCAGCACATCACTGTACAATTAAGTTTTTGTACGGTATCGGCTATCCCTTTTAGAAAATAAAATTCCGCCTGTTTGTAATCGGTAAACCCTCTTTCATTCATTAGCTTTTTAACATCCGGGTTATTCTCCCATCCCTTTATGCCAAGTGTAACCTCGTCGCCACCTATATGGATCATATTTCCGGGGAATACTCCTTTAACCTCCTTTAAAATATCGCTGATAAAACTATAGGTGATCTCTTTGCCCGGATTAAACGTAAAGTTTTCAAATCCGGGCGTTGTACCTCCGGAATATATAGGATAAGCATGGTTTGCTGCGGTTGCATGGCCGGGCATATCAATTTCAGGTACAATTTCGATATTACGCTGTTTAGCAAAATTGACAATTTCTTTTATATCATCTTGTGTATAATACTTTGCAGATACCAGCGAGTCGGTAAAATTGCCAATCCCTCCGGTTGTAGTGAGTAAAGGATATTTTTTCACATCGAGTCTCCAGCCCTGCGCATCTGTCAAATGCCAATGAAAACGGTTAAGCTTGTAAAAAGCCATCCCCTTTAATATTTTCTTTACGACCTCTTTCCCGAAAAAATGTCTTGATTCATCAAGCATAAATCCCCTCCATTGATACCGCGGCTGATCGGTGATCGTAACGCCCGGTAAAATTATTTTCGCCCCCTCAGTTTTTGCAGATCTGCACAATTGCAGCAAAGTAACTATCCCATTAAATACACCAGCGCTATCTGGCGCCTGAATACTTATTACACCGCCGGAAATACTTAATGTGTAAGCGCCGGAAATTCCACGGGTTGTATCCCTGTTAATGAGTATTTTCTGTAAAGGCCCCTTCGCATGTTTATCCTGAAAAGCCAGCTCCTCATTTAAATAATCTACCGCATAATTGAACCGATTGTTATTGGTGTAAAACCGGCAGTGTTTTGCCAAAGGCAAGTTATATTTGAGCAATTTTACTTGTTGGGGATAGGGTATCAGGTTTAAATCCTGCGCATATAAAAAAACAGGCAAGGTTATTACGAGGAAGATCAAAAAGGCTCTTTTCATACTAGGCAAGTGTTAAAATAGGTTTTGGTTCGAATTCCACCCTGCCAAAAGCTGCGGGCTGATGAAAATCGGGTTTCTCGGAAACAATTTCGACCCAGCTTAAAAAATGTGGTTTGGGCAAACCATCACCACATTTAGCGAAATTGACAGAACAGGCTTCTCCGCTTAATGATACTTTATTGTGATAACAAAATACAGCTACAGGCAATATGATAGAGATATCCCATTTGATTGATCTATCTTTTGAAATATTATCCATGGAGATACAGATACTATCCTCCACCGTTTTTAGCAGCTGTAATGGTAAAAATTTACGATGTACCCTGCTTTTTCCGTAAGCTCCTTTAACCGAGCCTAAACAGTTAAATTCAAAGTTATAGTAACTGGTATCCTGCTCAAAAGCTATAAAAAATTCCACGCAATTATCCCTGTGTACCTCACCATTGAGCTTCCTTGTTCTTACCCGGAGAAACTGTTCTGTTACAGAAAATTTCAAGTGGATACCATCGTCAAAATGTGAGATAGAAAAGGCAGCAGTGCAGGATATGGTTTTCTCTGTGTTCCATGGTTCGTAGTCAATCGTATGCAGTGTTGATTTTTCATGGGCATGCGCCTCCTGCGAAACGAAAGGTATATTTAAAAATTTCATTTTTGTTTTGCTAAACGATCATATAAAACATGGATCTTCTGATTTCTTAAAAGGTTTTCTTCGTCTATAGCCGATTGATAAAGAAAATCCTTATTAAGCGCAGTAAATTCATCGTTAAGCCTTTGCTCGTTAGATAAAAGTTTTTTGAGTTGAAGAATATACAAGGGTATTTTGTCACCCGAAAAGTCCGTGGAATTTATTTCAGCTTCGATCTTCATATAGGTAAGGTAATATATCCTGATGTCAGCCATCAAAAGATAGTGTCTGAACTCCTGCACACCTTTTACGGGCTGAAGTGATTTGAGCGCTCTCAGAACTTCGGTGGCGCTATCTAACAATTGCCCAACTGTAATTTCTTTGGAGGCTATCACCTTCCCATGAACAACATTGAATGGAGCAGAAAAAAGCGCTTTTGTAAACAGTTTTGATTTCGGGGAATCAAAGCCATAATGGCTGCTACAATAGCTTTCGATAAACTGATCATTACTCAGTTTTCCATCATCATTTAATGTCTGCAAATAGTAATCAACCAGCATATTAAAACCACTTAGCGGATATACATGCCGGATGGCGTACAGATCGATAAGTTCATCCTCAGATTCAAACAAAGATGAGTAAACACCGGAGGTTGACCATGAGGTCATCACGATACCTTTGTACCCTAAATGTCTTGATAAGGGAATAAAATCCCTGATATTATTAAAATGTTTTTGCCAATCGGTTAAAAAATAATTATCAGGGTAGCTCCTTATTGCCGGTGAGCCCCATATTTCATATCCCGATTTTAATAATTTGGAATGATCGCCAAAACGGTTTACATCCCAGCCATAATTCCAATCAATAAAAATGGTTTCTTTGGGTAGTAGATTGATATAATCGGGGTATTTCAAAGCAATATCGGCCCACACTATTGGCCTCTTACCCAAGCCAACCACTATGTCACATAACATTTTAATGTGATCGAAATATAATCTGGACAATCCTATCTCTGCTGCCCTTTTCTTACACTTTTCGCAATGTCCTAATAAATAAGTTTCGTCGCCACCGATGTGTATATAAGGCGAATTATGGGTTGAAACAAGGTCTGTATAAAGCGCTGTAAATAATTTTTTATTTAACTCAGGCTCGCTGGGGCATACCTGGCTAAAATCTTTCTGGTCTTCCCGCAATGCGGCGTATTTATAGTTCCTTAAAATATACTCTACATGGCCAAAGCTTTGTTGCAGTGGAATAACCTGTATATGAAGTGATTTACAATAGCCGATGAATTCAGCTATCTCCTGCCTGGAATAAGCATACCTGTTTGCGATCAACGGTTCCCTCACAAAGGGGTAACTACCCTCCCATTCCATGATAATAGTATTGATACCTTTTGTACTTAAATTAAGAACAAACTTTTTTAATGCTGGCAATTTCATCACCTGTATCCGCATATCCAGATGAAAACCCTTTATGGCAATTGAATCAGCTGGCTGTGACTTTACGGCTGATGCGGACAGGCTTAGCCCTATAAGCAATAGCATTAGCCATAATCTATTTTGTAAATAAGCTTTCATAAACTTTGAAGATATTTTACTTACTATATTATTGTCATTCGTGTGCGTACACGAATGACAATAATAAGCATTTTATTTGCAGTTTGTTTTATCGAAACGAGGTTCGATAAAAAATTTAATCTTTACAGATCATATTGTAATTCCGATAAATCAATAGCCGGGATTTTGCTCTAATTTAGCGTCTTTGTTCAGATCAATTTCAGACTGGGGAATGGGCAAAAGCAGGTTTCTTGATGAAATACCAGCGATCTTTAGTCCCCTGCCTGTAACCCTTTGCAGCAATGTCCCGGTGCGCATTAAGGTCATCCGGCGGTTTTCTTCCGCGATCAGTTCCCTCGCCCTTTCATCCAGGATAAAATCCATCGTTATCATCCCCGCATTTACGGTAGCAGCCTTTGCCCTCGCCCTTAATACATTAATAGTTTCTGCAGCGCCACCTTTATTGCCTTGTTTAAACTGGGCCTCGGCTTTTAGTAAATATGTTTCACCTAAGCGCATAATGATAAAATCCTTGATCATACTGCTACCGAAGGTATCATTCGGGTCAAACTGATCCCATTTATTGGTTTTGGGAACAATATTTCTGTTGGTGTCAATTCCCGGCCCGGCTACAAGCTGACCATAATTTGGCGAAGAGGGATCATTGTAATAATATTTTCTGCGCAGGTTATATTTTGAATTACGCATATCATTTGCTCCGTACAGGTTTAAAACAAAATAGGTTAAAGCCATTCGGCTGATGCCTCTTCCTCCTAAAGTATCGCATAAGAACATGCCCGGTGTATTGTAATATCTGCTGCCCCAAACCCTGCGGTGCTGGGAACCCAAAAATCTGTAACCAGGAAATTTAGACTGCAGATCCGGACCCGCACCATTTGGTACTGATGCCGGGTTTTCGGTCTCCTCCACCCAGATGGCCTCTTTATTACCCTGACTTCTTCTTTGATTGCCGTATATGAACATATCTGCAAAAGGGTCACCAGGCTGGGATGCCTTAACGCCGTAGCGCTCGGTTATCAGGCTAAAATCGCCGCTGTTAATAATGGTATTACATTCTGCCTCTGCTTCGGCATCTTTACCGCCAATTCTTAAATATGCTTCGGCGAGCAACTGGGAAGCCATAGATTTGTTAGGAAGCGATTGCGCAACCAACTGATCGATAGCAGGTGCGTTTTCTTTTGCAAAAGAGAGATCGGCCACAATCAAATCATTAATGTCCTTTATCGGTGCGCGAACAAAATCAGTTTTAGGTGCGGTTAAAGGTTTTGTAATCAAGGGCACACTTCCGTATAATGTAACCAGGTAATTATAAGCCAATGCCCTGTAAAACATGGACTGTGCTTTGATCTTGTTTCTGAAGTTTGCGCCCAGCTTTATGGCAGGATTATCAATATTAGCAATAACCACGTTGGAGTTATTGATGATATTATAGGCCCATTTCCAGACAAACGCTGCAGCACCGTTAGCCGAATTTAACTTTTCATAATTTGTATAAGGAATCGATACGGGATCAAGGTCATCAGGTGCCTTATTATAGGCAACATCGGTTCCCATTTGCCATACGCATAAAAATCCCTGGTTACCATTATTATCTTCATTCATAGTATTCCAGAGCGAGTACTGGCTTTGTAAACCTACAATACCAGCTTCAAATGCAAGAGAATCATTTAAAGCCTCGGGAGTAAACTTTGAGTAGACATTCTCTTTTAGAAAATCTTTTTTGCATGCCGTAAGCATACAAATTGTTGCGGCGACAATTGCCAATAATATTTTATGATTTTTCATTGGATTTTAATTAACGGAGTGTAATATTAGCGCCTAAAATAAATGTACGGACCAATGGATAGTTACCTTCCGTATTGCCGGTAATGCCATAACCCACTTCAGGATCCCAGCCATACCATTTGGTGAATGTTGCCAGGTTTCTTCCGCTCAGGTAAACCGTAAGCCCGCCAAGCTTCAATTTGTCGAGCAATGTTTTGGGCATGCTGTAACTTAAGGTCACATCTTTTATCCGGGTATAGCTTGCATCTTCGGGATAGCCATAATTCAAATAGTTAACATAAGTAAGCTTAGGCCTGGTATCGCTTTGATTTGTGGCAGTCCAATAACCCAAGCCACTGGGTAGGTTTTGCCTTCCGCCGAAATCCTTAAAGTTGATCACATCATTATTTTTTGTAACTCCCTGAACGGTTTGGATAAAGATATTGAGGTGGAAGTTTTTATAATGAAAGGTATTGGTTATACCTCCGGTCCATTTTGGAATTTCCTGCCCGATGATGGTCTGATCTTTACCATCCGAGGTAATTGTTTTACTCCCGTCAAGGTCGGCAAATTTCAGGTCGCCGGGTGTAGCATTCGGGTCCTGGTTTGCCGGATTTTCTCCAACTTTCCATACCCCCTGCAGTTTATAGTCATAAACAATATTAACCGGGTGCCCTATAAAAAAACGGTTCCCTATATCGTCTTTCTTATCGCCATACAGATCAACTATCTTATTGTTATTGGTAGAAAAATTCAAATTAGTTTCCCACTTAAAATTATCACCAACAATATTTTGCGTTCTAAGCGATATCTCCAGTCCCTGATTGGAAACCTTACCCACGTTAGTAACTACCTGCGAGTAACCCGTTGCTGACGGTAAGGCCCGATATAAGACCAGATTTTTGGTTCGGGTATTGTAGGTTTCAATTGTACCGGTAATCCTGTTATTCAGAATGGTAAAGTCGATACCTATATTGCTGCCATAGGTACTTTCCCATTTCAAATCTTTATTACCCAGGATGTCGGCAATTACACCAGTTGTTGGATGGCCGTTAGACGGAATGGAAATGGTTGTGAATGTGGAGATAGTAGATGTAGGGTCGACCGCTGACTGATTACCGGATAAGCCGTAAGAACCACGTAGTTTCAGATTATTGATAAAGCTTACGTTTTTCATAAAGCTTTCATTACTGATATTCCAGCCGAGAGCAACCGATGGGAACAAACCATATTTGCTGGTATTAGCGCCAAATGCGGAATATCCATCCCGTCTTGCTGTAGCCGTAAATAAGTACTTGCCGTCATAATTATAATTAACCCTTAGCATTTGCGAAACCATTTGAGTGGAAATAGCTTCTGACGATGCCGATATGGTATTAGCCCCCTGCAGGTTATTAAACTCTAAGGCGTCATTAATAAAACCCGATGCGTTTATTGTGGAGGAGAACAATTTATTTTCCTGGGCACTGTATAACCCTGTAAAATCGATGTGATTTTTATTCCAGTTTTTCTCGTATGACAATATATTTTCAACTATCCATTTTTTGCTTTCGCTGTTCACTACTGCCGCGGTACCTCCAGCAATATCACCGGCAAGTCTTCCCTGGTAATTCTGAAACAGCGTGGGCGTATAGGTGTAACCAGCGTTAATACGATATTTGAAATCTTTAAAAGGCTTTAATTCAACGTAAACATTGGTTATAACATTCTGGCGCCTGCTATTCCTGTCGTTAAGCGTGCCCAACATCGGGCTCTGAATGGCTTGCTCTCCCTCCATCGGAAAAATAGCGTAAGTACCGTCCGGGTTTTTAAATCTTCCGTAAGGGCTTACATCAGATGCCAGTGTTAAGCTGGCCCTTCCTCCGTCAGAGTTATTGCTAACCAGGTTGAGGTTTACACCAGCGCTTAAATAACTGGTTATTTTAGCATCAATGTTTGACCTAATACTTGCCCTCTTATTCTGGTAACCTAATAGCACCCCCTTCTCGCTAAAATAATCTCCGGAAATGTAATATTTAACATCTTCGTTACCGCCCGATATACTCAGGGTATGATCCTGGATAAATCCCTGCTGCTGGATCTCTTTCAACCAATCGGTGGTTATACCAGCAGCATAATTCTGTTGCTCATACAGGTTGGGCACAGCGAAATCATTAGTCACCCCGGCTTGTTCTTTCCAGTCGGCATACTTTTTAACGTACTCCGCTGGCCCCATTGGTTTTAAGGTGTGTGCAAAGTTTTCAAAGCCAGCATAGGTATTAAAATTGATAGCGGCCTTACCCGTCTTGCCACGCTTGGTAGTGATCAATATAACACCATTTGCACCCCTGGTACCATAAATTGCGGTAGCCGATACATCTTTTAAAACATCTACAGAAGCAACATCAGAGGTACTGATATCGCTCAGTGAACCATTTTCAAAGGGGATACCATCAATCACGATCAGGGGTGCTGTTTGTCCGTTGATGGTATTAACCCCACGAACCAGTACCGAAGGTGACTCACCAGGAACAGCGGTACCTGTGGATATATTTACACCGGCAACGGCTCCTTGCATGGCTTGCAATACATCACCAACAGGGAGTTGCGATAATCTGTCTTTGGGAAGCGATGAAACCGAACCTGTTACATCAGACCGTTTGGCGGTACCGTAACCAACAACCACAACCTCGCTGAGGGCTCTATTAACCGAAGTCATGCTGATCTGCATCATCTGGTCAAAATTGGCCCTTACTTCTACGGGCTTGTATCCAATACTGCTAATCTCAAGAATAGCGTCATTGGGGACATCGATCTTGAACATACCCTGCGCATCAGAAATTGTACCGGTCGAAGCATTTTTTACTTTTACCGAAGCACCAACCACCGCCTCTTTAGTCACATTATCGGTTAGCTTTCCTGTGAGCGTTTTGTGCTGCGCGAAAGCCTGGGAGCTTATAAAAACGGTCAGCATTAGAATCAGGGTTTTGAGTACCCCCCTGAAGGAAAATCCATAACAACAAAAAGTAATTGTTGTTGGCTTTACTGGTTTAGGCAGTCGCTTAAACTCAATTAAAGAAAAAGTACTGGGAGGTCGTTGTTTGATCATAGCTTAATTGATTAGGTTAATTTATTAGGATATTGATTTTCCTTTACATGCTGATTAAAACCTGCAGTCTCATCCGTTGATCACGTTCCCTTATTTTCTTGTAAAGGATCGCCTTAGTTAAAGGCGATCCTGCTTAATCAGAAAAAATAATATATCGTTAACGTACACATTTGTATCGTTAACGTACACGTTAAAACAAATATATACACTTATGTTAATTATCCAAATTTCTTTGTTGCTTTTTTTTACAATATTTTGAGATGTCCGTCTTGGATTGGCAATGGATAGATTTAGTGCCTTTCAAGTACCCTGGATGGTTATGAATTTTTAAAATACCAAGGGAAATATTGATAAACCTGATTAAACCAAAAAAGAGAAGGTATACCTTCTCTTTTTTGGTTTAATCAACAAATCCTTATAATCTACGGCTATGACAGAGGATTATTTAAAGCAGGCTGTAACTATCGTTATCAACAAAGAGTATAGCATTCTCATGTGTTTTCAATATCGTCGAAGGAAAAATTTCAGATACGGGCTGCACTAATGTGTGTTGTATTGCTGTCGCTTTATTGACTCCCGGAACCATGCAAAACAAGTGAGTTCCTTTCATTAAAGCAGGTATAGTCAACGTCACTGCGTATTCTGGCACGTGAGCCAGAGTATCAAAGCAACCGTCATTAACTTGCTGTTGCCTGCAGGCCAGATCAAGCTGAACTATTTTTACCAATTCCGGATCATTAAAATTTGCCACATGTGGATCATTAAAAGCGATGTGGGTATTCTCCCCTATTCCCATACATACAATATCGGTCGGGTTATTGATTAGCAAGCGAGAATATCGCTCGCATTCGGTTTTAACATGAAGTAAATCTCCATTAATATAATTTACCGATGCGAAAGGAACGCGATCAAAAAGCTTTTCCTTAAGAAAACTGCTAAACAACTCCGGAGCTCCCGCTGGCAAGCCTACGTATTCATCCATATGAAACGCATTTATTTTCGCCCATTCAATACTTTTATCGCTGGCCAAAGCATTTAAAAATTCATTTTGTGAAGGAGCGGCAGCAAAAACTATGTTGATAACCGGCTTATCAATCAGTAATTGTTTAATCTTTTCGCTTACCATTTTGGCCGCTGTTTCGCCAAGGGATGTCCTGTTTTCAAAAACCAGCACTTCGAGTTTTTCTTTTTTTATAATTTGCTGCATTTGTATTGCTTATTTCAGGATAGGTTTAATATCTATTTTATATTGCTGGTATAAACTACTTTGCCTCCAATAATGGTTTTACAGAGGTTGATCTGCTCATCAAAGAGCACCAGGTCGGCATCTTTTCCAAGCTCAATAGATCCTTTTCGGTCATCTGCCCCCATTATTTTAGCAGGCGTAGCGGTCATCATAGTTATGGCATCAATCAAAGGCACATCGGCAAGTCTGACCATGTTTTTTACCAATTGGATAGTTGTGGCTACACTTCCGGCAAATGCGCTTCTGTCAGGTAATTTCGCTACATTATCTTCCACAATCACCTTCAAACCATTTTTGAGATCACCAAGAATGCTTTCTCCTGGCGGCATGCCGGCAGCCCTCATCGCGTCGGTTATCAGGGCTATTTTATCAGGGCCTTTGATCTTATAAACCAACTTGAGCAAAGCTGGAGGTAAGTGTACTCCATCAGCAATTATCTCCACGGTCATATTATCCAGCAGGTAACCAGCCTCTATAACACCCGCATATCTGAAAGCATTACGCCGGGATACACCCGACATGCAAGAATAGAAATGGGTAATATGAGTGTAACCATTCTCATAAGCCTCTAAAGCCTCTTCATATATGGCATTGGTATGTGCAATAGACGGCAGTATACCCTTTGATCTAAGGTATCTGCCAAATTCCAGGGCTCCTTTTAATTCAGGGGCCGCACTCCAGCGCTTTACAATGGATGATCGTTGTAAGACATCTTTGTATTCATCAGGGTCTGGCAATCGTATAAACCTTGGGTCCTGCGCGCCGCGTTGATCCATTGCAAAGTACGGCCCCTCAATATGCATACCTAAATAGTTCGCCCCCAAAACGTTTAATTTTTCCGACTCTTCATACAAGCTCAATGTTTTAAACAATGCCTCTGGTTCGCAGCTTAACGTAGTTGGTGTGAATGAAGTTGTTCCGTGACTTGCATGTAATTTTGCAATTTCCAGGTAAGCCGTAACCGTATTATCCATAAAATCGTGGCCGCCACCACCGTGTACATGAATATCAATAAACCCAGGAGAAAGGTATTTCCCGCCAGCGTCAATTACCGTATCGCTTTCCGTATCTATATTATTTTCAGCAATAGCGGTTATCTTACCATGATTAATCAATAAGCTTCCGTTTTTAAGGATCCGGCCGGGTGTTATAATTTTTGCATTAATGATTTTCAAACTTGAAGAATTCATTTTTGAGTTGTTTATATTAAAAAGTCCATTTTTTGATCCTATGGCCATAAAATGCGTAAAAAACCAGGTAGCCATAACAAGGCAATAATACCATATAGGCTTGTTGTAAACTAAACTGATCTGCAAAGTAGCCGTAAAAAAGCGGCAGGATCGCATTGCCGCACAATCCCATAATTAACAACGAAGCGCCTATTTTTAAATGCTTACCCAAGTTATTGAGTGCCAGCGGCCAGATACCAGCCCAGATCATGGAATTTGCAAAGCCCAAAAGCACAATAAACCATAAAGATATATGTGCATAATGGCCAATGAGATTAATCTGGCCCCTGCAAATAACAACAAAGATCGAGAAAACAGATCCAAGTACCGTACAAATACGAAGCGCGTTCTTTTGAGATATCGCCCAGGGAATTAAACAGATCCCCATCAGGTAACCGCATATGGTTGCAAACAGTGTATAAGACGGCAATACCTTAGCCTCTGCTAATGGCATTCCCATGCTTTGCGCATATGGTATGATAGTATCTATTGCAATAACCTGCGAGCCAACATGGAAAAAGATCGCAAAAACGCCTAGCACCAGATGAGGAAAATGATAGATCCTTGTCTTGTTAAATTCGTCCCGGAGCTCTTCATTATCGCCCACTTTATCAATTTCGGGTAGCGGTGAATATCTGATCAATATGCCAAGCAAAGCGAGTATACTGCCCACAAAAGCGTATGGCGGTATAACACGTTTAATGAGCATATCCAATGCCAATTTTTTATGACTATCGTCCATCAACTGAATATCTTTGAATAATTGACTATCACCTGGTTTAATGATTACAGCGGCCAATAGCAAGGGCGCAATTATACCTGCCGTTTTATTGCAGATCCCCATCATACTGATCCTTTGGGCTGCCCGATCTTTTGCTCCCAGTATAGTAACGTAAGGGTTAGCGGCGGTTTGCAATATGGCCAATCCAATACCGATAATAAAAAGGCCTGTAAGAAACAGATAATATGACCTGATCATAGCTGCAGGAATAAAAATGAATGCCCCAATAGACATAATCCAAAACCCAATCATCATACCCTTTTTGAATCCGGTCCTTTTCAACAAATACGAAGACGGAATTGAAATTACGAGATAAGAAATATAGAAAGCAAATGTGACCAAATACGACTGAAAATTTGTAAGCTGGCAGGCTATTTTGAAATAAGGTATAAGTATCGCATTAATCCACGTTGCAAAACCGAACACAAAAAATACAATACAAATGATCATCAAGGGTATTATATTTTTAGATAACTGGTCTTTCATAAAATGAGCAATTCTAATTGGCAGTGATAGTATTCGTGTACGTACACGAAGATAAATTAATTATATCTTTCTGGCAAGCATTTTCGATACTAATTTAAAATGCTTGCAAAAAGCAAAAATAAGAAGCAACTATCTGATGCTGAAGAGATCATTACCCCATATTACATAGTTTGCTGCTCATATACCAAGAACCTAAAAAAGACTGATATAATTAATCGCTTTATAAATATTACCACAATCGAAACTACAAGCCGTACCAATATCCCCTTAATTCCTGAGCCCTTGCCATACTTCGGATGCCAATCACTGTTGGGTTCACTAAATGCGCCTTTTACAATTAAACACTTATAGAAGCCAGTTTCTTCAAATTTTCTATAAAAAAGTTCGCAAGCCGCGGTCATTTATCTCATCTTGTTTTAACATTTTGCAATAGGAAACCAATTTTAGCACAATTTGCTCAATAGCATTTGTTGTTTCATATTTATTTGTTATATTGTATTGTCGGAACATAAAAAGTTGGCTTGTAAGCTATCAACCTCATGAAGTTATGAGAGGTTTATTTCCCCTTCCCATTTTAGAGTATTGACGTTATTTTACGCTTTGATATATACTCATGCCAACTTCTCAACCTCATTATATTATTGCAATTGGCGCATCAGCAGGCAGTACTGAAGAAATTAACGCCTTTTTCGATCACACACCTTTAGATGATGTTTCCTATATAATTGTGCAACATTTGTCAGTTGACTTTAAAAGCAGAATGGTTGAATTACTCGCCAGACATAGTAAACTTAAAGTTGAAGAGGCTGTGCATAATATGGAAGTTAAAAGGAATCAGGTTTACCTGATTCCTAATGATAAATTTATGACCATCAGTAACAACAGGCTTCAATTAACAGAGAAAAAAACTGCAAAAGGTCCGCATTTAACTATCAATACCTTATTCACTTCACTTGCCGTGGATGCCGGCCCAAAGGCCATCGGGGTCATTTTATCTGGATTAGGCTCTGATGGAACCGAGGGTGTTAGTTCTATAAAAACAGCTGGGGGGATGGTGTTAGTCCGTAATCCTGAAACAACCGAATACAGCAGCATGCCTGCTCATGCTATAGCCACGGGAATGGTAGATTTTATTTTAGAACCAGAATTCATGCCGGGAGTTATTGAAGATTATGTAAAACATCAAGGAGATGTAAAATATAAAGGAGAATTAATAGCAGATGAAAAGAGCGATGAAAAATACATCACAGCCATCATCGCATTGATAAAAGAAAAGTCGCCGCTTGATTTTTCCGATTATAAACAAACCACCATACTCAGAAGAACTAAAAGAAGAGCGGCTTATAAAAACTTCACCAAGCTCTCAGATTATCTGGAGTTCCTAAAATCGACCCCCGAAGAGGTTGAGGTCCTGGCGACAAATTTTCTGATAAGTGTTACAGCTTTTTTCAGGGATAAGGTGGCATTTGACATTATTAGGGATACCGTATTTCCCGACCTACTATCCAGGATCACTCCCGACGAAGAACTGAAAATATGGGTAGCTGGGTGCGCAACCGGCGAAGAAGTGTACTCTTTGGCTATACTAATTACTGAACAGCTCAATGCTAATTCACAAAATAACGTTGTTAAGATTTTTGCTACTGATATTGATAGCGCTGCGCTTGCATACGCAAGCAAAGGTATATATCCCAAAGCGGCTATTAAAAATATACCCTGGGAACAAATTAATAATTTTTTCCTTAAAGAAGGAAATGATTACCGGATAAAACCAGAAATACGCAAAATGGTCATATTTGCGCAGCATGACCTTGTAAAAAATCCGCCTTATTGCAATATGCATTTTATCAGTTGCCGCAATCTGCTGATTTATATGACCCCTGTTTTGCAAAAAAAAATATTTACATTGCTTTTATTCGGGCTTAAAATGGATGGGTATTTATTCCTGGGTACTAGCGAAAACCCCATGCCGATCATCAATAACCTGGAAATAATAGATAAAAAATGGAAGATCTATAAAAACATCAAACCAAAGCAAGCAGTAAGTTTCGATGCCTTTTCAATGCCTGACTTACAGGACATCAAAAGAGCTGCCCCAACCCAATCCATGGAAGATTCTTCAAAAAATACAAACTATACCACGGCCGATGCCATGCTTTTAAATTTGGCAACCCAACTGGACCATCTTGCTATTTGTGTTGATGAACATAACAACGTGTTAAAGTCATACGGCGATCCGACAAAATATTTTCTACAAAAATATTTCACCTCACACCTTCCTGACTTATTGCCCAAACCACTTGCAGTAGCCTTTAATATATTGATTAACAATACATTAAAAACAAATAAAAGTAGCCAAATTAATGGAATAAAAATAAAAACCGGTAAACATACCATTAAAGTAAATATAACTTTAGATCCTTTGCAGCAAAAGAAAGGCGAAAAAAAGTTACTGATGGTAACGCTAAGGGAAGACAAGTTAACTAAAGATAAGCAATTAACAGCGGATACCTTATTTGATGAACACACATCGCTTAATCAGTATTGCATAAACCTGGAAGAAGAAGTAAAGGAATTAAAAGACAAGCTTCAGGCATCATATGAGAGGCTTAATGCATCTAATGAAAATATGCTGTCTTTTAACGAAGAATTGATCTCTGCAAATGAAGAAATGCAAAGCACCAACGAGGAAATGCAATCAGTAAATGAAGAGCTTCATACTATTAATGCCGACTATCAACTTAAAAACAAAGAGCTTGTTGAGCTCAACGATGATCTTAATAATTATTTCCGTAGTAATATTAATGGGCAATTGTTTATCAACAACGATCTGGTTTTAATGAAGTTTTCGCCAGGTGCTGTGAAACAAATTAACTTACTGGAAACTGATATTGGCAGGCCATTAAGTAATATTTCTACCAACATTAAATTTGATACCATCATTGATGATATTAAACAGGTACTTACAACCGGTACAACACTTACAAAGGAGGTAGAAACTAACAATAATCACTGGTATCAAATGATGATTATGCCATACATACGGGCAAATCACAAAAATAACGGCGCAGTTATCACGTTTAACGATATCACTGAGCTAAAAAGCGCTCAAAATGCGCTTGATAAAAAGAATAAAAGTTTACTGCGGATAAATACAGATCTGGATCATTTTGTTCATGCTACATCACATGATCTTTTAGCCCCCTTAGGTAATATCGAAGCGAGCATCAATGAATTGAATAATTTGACCTTGTCTGAAGCCGAAGTGATCGACTTTTTAAATATCATCAATTTATCTATTAAACAGTTTAGAGAGTTAGTTACAGAAATAGCCACAATTGCTAAAATAGAAAGTGATATGTTGGTTTTAGAACTTGTTGATTTAGATGAGATCATTAACAGTGTTACCTGGAGTCTGCAAAATCAAATCAAGACAACAGGAGCAATTATTAACCGGGATATTAAAGAAAAAAAGATCCTATTCTCAAAAAAGAATTTGAGAAGCATTATATATAACCTGATTTCCAATGCTATCAAATACAAGCGTGATTTATCGCCGGTGATCAATATTGATACTGTAAGAGATGGGGATAATGTGATTATTGCCGTACAGGATAACGGGACCGGTATAGCCAAAGAAAAACTTCAGAAAGTTTTTGAGATGTATACCCGGTTTAGCCAAGATACCGAGGGGAATGGTATCGGTTTATATCTCGCCAAAAAAATTGTGGATGGCGTAGGAGGTAATATCATTGTAGAAAGCGAACTGGGCGTTGGCAGCAAATTTATAATACACTTAATGGCCAAACCATCGGGTGTTTAATGTTCCCGAATAACCCAGTTAAAAACTTGTAAACCAGTAGTTGCCTCTCAGTTTTTAATTCTTTCCAGGCGATTGGGTTCCAGAATGGTAATATGACCGGATTTTTTTTCAATCAACCCTTCTTCTATAAAATCCGTTAGTGTCCGGCTTACGGTTTCCATAGCCATGCCAGCCATACCGGCTAATTCCTCCCGGGATATTTTCAGCAGTAAGAAATCATCTGATTTTTTGTTGAGCCTTAACAAGGTTTGGGCCAATCGTTTTCTGACAGAATTATAAGCAAGCTCCAGCATCTGGTCTTCTTTCTCAGATATATCTGTTGAAAGCAATCGTAAAAACTGCTGACTGATAGATGGGTAGCGGGCTAATAATGATAAAACAGTATCTTTAGGCAGCAGGCACACGGTAGCATCTTCAACCGCTACCGCACTTTCTTTATATACTTCATTTAACAACAAAGCATTTACGCCTAAATAATTATCTGCTTTGTATAAACCCGTCATGAATTCCCTCCCGTCGTCTGATAATTTTGTGGTTTTTATGCATCCTTCCAATACGAGGTATATACCGGTTGGTTGATCGCCATCGTAGTATAAAATCTGTTTCTTTTTAACCTGGCGTATCTTTCTGCTGGCTATTAAAGCTTTTAATTCGATCTCTTCGTCCTTGGGATTGTTTGTAAGTATATCCATACTTTTCATCGTCCGGTTAAACGAAATCTTTCGTGTTTCATTTTTATTTAACCGGCATACCACTGAACTAATTAATTCTGTACTGTTAACCGGCTTAATAATATAATCGTCGGCTCCCAGTTGCATCCCTTTTCTAAAATCCAGGGGATCATTTTTAGATGTTAAAAAAATAAATGGGATACTGGCAGTTTCCTGATTTTTACCCAATAATTGTAAAACATCGTAGCCGTCCAATTCGGGCATCATGACATCGCACAATATCAGGTCGGGTTTAATTTGTGACACTAATCCAACACCGGTTTTACCATTGCTGGCTTGTACTATGTTGTACCCTGCTTGTGTTAATACCTTTGTCGTGACGGCCCTCATCAGGTCATCATCGTCAATAATAAGTATACGTTCATTCATAATCAATAAGATTAAAGTTATTAGGGTAACTTATATTTAACTCGTTATAGGCAGATCAGAATTTTTTCAACTTAACAATTAAAAAACAGCATTCTAAAACATCCGGAGTTTATCTGTCCCGATTATGATTCGAAAAGATGCGCACTCGGTTTAGGTTGTAAATAAAATTTTATTAGTTATAAAATTGGCAAATGATATAGTTTTTGATAAACTCAGTTATTTTATAGGGATACACAAATTTACAATTAATATTTGTAAATTAAACCCGTAAAGGGCCAATATATACCTATAGAGGGTCATTTTAGTGTTTAAACACTTTCTTTTAATTGTTTTTATCACACTATTGGCTTTGAAATATCCTGAAATATACCTGCAATTTTTTGACAGGCCCCCTCTCTAAATTCCGAGTAACTTATTACCCTTATCCGCCTCGGATTCCCCGCCAATGTAATTATGTCAGCCTCTATATCAAATGTTAATCCTTTTGTTAGCGCCTGGTTATAAACCTGATTGATCAAATTTCGGTCGCTCCCTTTCTTAAACAACTTTATAATAATATCAAAATCAATCTCAACACCTACGGGTATATCTAATATATCCATGGAAACTTTACTCCAGGAGGTTTTCTTATTTTTGAGGTCGAACTTCCACGTCCCAATCCGAGCTATTTCGTTGGCTTTTCCTAAAATTTCCGACACATCATCTTTTTCACTATCCCGAGTTTTTAAAACAGAAATATCTTCTGTACTTATTAATAACCCACTTATCGCATTTTTATCGTTGTACCAGGGTCTTACCTCCCATTTTATCCAAGTTTTTGTTCCATCATTTTTTTCGATCAATTCTTCATCACATCTATTAATCTTTCCTTGCATTGATGTTTTATAAACCTCTTTAAACTTTAACTTTTCGCCCAATAAGCCCGGGTTATAAACCGTACCGGTTAAGTCGCCATTGGCGTAGTTGTGATCCTTTAACCATTTATTTGAAAATGCCAGGTAGTGCATATTTTTATCGAGCATGGCCAGAGCTATTGGAGCCTGAGAAACAAATATGTAACATAGATCAGCGGTAATCCTGTGTATTTTTCCAAATGAATTATCTTCATTTTTATCATGAAGATATTTTTTATAGCAGGCAATGAAGTTTGAGGGATTAGAGAAGTTAAATATAACTGCCAATTGCTTTTTACTGTATCGATCCTCTTCCAGGTATTTTTCAGCTAACTCCATTTGCAGGTTTCTGTAATAGGTAAAAACGCTCATGTTGAATTTGGCTTTAAAATCCCGTTTCAATTTTGACTCCGATATAAAATGGAGTTTTGAAAGTTTCGAAATTCCCGGGAACCCTGTAAACAAACATGATTTCAATGTAACGTCAACATCGTTGAATACACTTTCGGCCAAATGATTAAAACTTTTTAAATCATCATATTTACCTGGTACGTTTGGTAAATTTTTATTTTCATCATTAGCTATATCTTTTATATGGACAAAAAAACCGTCTATTTTCCCATTTTCAGAATCAGGGCTATAAGTTACAGCGCTTTTCTTTATTTCGCCAGCGGGCGTCTTTATTTCGCATTCAAAGCGTTGCACCTTCCCTTCAAGTACATTGGTCATATAAGGTAAGCTTCCCTGAAAAGAATCGCCCAATAACTCCTTTATTTCTATTGTATTAATCATAGTATCGAGCTGCCTGCCAAACCACAGGGCAAAGGCTTCGGTCGCATATCGGCATATCAGGTTCCGATCCCAATAAGCAACCATCGCAATCGATTGGTCCATCATTTCAACTTCTGGTATACTATGTTTGTTAACCATGTTACTCATAAGGGTTAGTATATTTTTTGTGAATAACCACACTAAAAAAAATGAAGTTATTCAACGATAAAATAGCAACGATGTTGATTTGAGACGCATCATCAGCTTATTTATGATTTTTCAAATTAAAGCTCCTGAACAAGCCAATGTTAAAGACCTTGTCCTGAGCTTAAACAGAAATAATAAATTAGGTAGTATGGCTACGGAATATATTGGTTATGGCGAATCTATCATTAAATTTAGTGTTTTTAATAAAGATTCCATCATTATCTTTTCTTAACTTAATTAAAATAAACACCCGTTTCTTGTTTGCTACAGATCAAATCTCCAGGCTAAAAACAAATAAAGCCATTGACCAGATAGTCAACGGCTTCGTTTATTCTCAAAATTTATAGGGTATATAAACAGGTTGCTGATTATCTGGTCCAATCATTATCTGAGTGCGGATCATGGTCTTTTATTTCGTGGCTTAACGCTTCGTTAAATTTCTCCAATAACTTAATATACCTGTCCATCCAATAGTAGATAGCAGTTGAAGGTTGTTCAACTCCGTTTGGTATTTCGGTAAAAGGCTCTTCTATTGCATTATTGCTTTTTTGGGCAAAGTCATCAGGAAATTCGTTAGAAAAATCGTGTCCAATCACAAAACCGATTTTACAGATAATATCAAAACTCAGTTTCTCCATTTCAAACCAATTGTAAATAGTACGTCGGCTCACATTTAGCCGCCTGGCGAGTTCGCTAATACCCATAGGATCTCTTCGAACCACCCGCTCTACTACCTGGCCGTAATTCACATCAGAATAATTAGAAGCCTTCATAAGATTGTTATCATAACTCATAACCGGATAATCGATTTTATTATACATACCTTGATTTTTTAATATATCTTCAATGTTATTAAAAGCTCTTACTGGTCGAAAAATGAACCTAATATAATAGTAACCAATCGTACCTTCTTAATTTTAAGATGCGTTTACTATTTCCAATCTGTTCAATTATCCACCTCGTTGCTATTATGTATGATAAAAATAAATCAATGAAAACACTAAAAAGTGATTTGCATCACACTTAGCTGTGATTTTGAACAATATGATTTACAAGGTATCTTGGAATATATTTTATTATTTAAGCTATATTATTTCGGTATTAACGAGCATCATATCCAGCTTTTCATACTGCGAGTTATTACTGATATAATCTGGCAGGATACTTTTCATTTTCAGTACCATTTGATCTGTATTATTAAGCATGCTCAATTCCAACAGTTCCTTGATTACTTTATTAACTTCTATATAGCAATTAGGTATAGTTTTAGAAATCGTTATATTTTTATTGTGAGTTGGAATAATATGTTCATCTATATTTAGCATTTCTTCGTAAAGCTTTTCACCAGGCCTAAGTCCGGTATAAACAATTTTAATATCCTCGTCTGGTCTGAGGCCAGCCAGCTTGATCATATTAGCTGCAAGATCCGCTATCCGAACAGGTTCGCCCATATCAAACAGGAATATTTCGGAACCCTTACCCATCACTGCTGCTTCCAGAACCAGTTGCACCGCTTCTGGAATGGTCATAAAATAGCGGGTAATATCAGGATGGGTTACTGTTACCGGTCCCCCTTTTTCAATTTGCGCTTTAAATCTGGGAATAACGGAGCCATTTGAGCCTAAAACATTACCGAAACGGGTTGTAATAAATTTGGTATTATGTATTACGTTATTTTCATTTACTAAATAAAGAGAGTTCTTATCACCAAGTTCGGTACCTAAAGACTGTATGTACATTTCTGCAATACGCTTGGATGCTCCCATAATATTTGTAGGCCGAACGGCTTTGTCGGTTGAAATCATTACGAATTTTTCCACCCCAAACTCCAACGAGATGTCTGCCATGTTTTTGGTGCCCCAAACGTTGGTCAATACAGCCTCAACAGGATTATTTTCCATCATGGGTACATGTTTATAAGCAGCAGCATGAAAAACTATCTGTGGCTTGTATAAGTTAAATAGTGATTTAATCCGATTCGTGTTTTGGATATCAGCAACAAATATCTTGGTCTTACAGGTACTTTTTCCATCTTCAATTTCAAGCTGTATATCATGTAGCGGAGTCTCCGCCTGATCACATAATATGATGTACTCCGGATTATAACCCATTACCTGCCGCACTATTTCAGACCCGATAGAACCTGCCGCTCCGGTAACCAGGATTCTTTTGCCACGGATTTCACTAAAAATATGATCCTTACACAATTCAATAGGTGCACGTTCCAACAAATCTTCAATCTTCAAATCCTTAAATTGATTTAAATTGGGTTTTCCGTTGAGCCATTGACCGGAAGGTGGCACAGTAATAACCTTGATGCCCAATTCAATACATTTTTCTATGGCCCTTTTTTTACCATCAACATTCAGATCTTCGGAAGTCACCAACATGGTTTTAATGGTAAACTTTTGCTTTAAGCCCTCCAGTGCTCTTATTGGATAAACCTGCTTTTGTTCAAGGCATTTATTGATTTTATCAGATCCAACGTCTATAAAGCCTTGAACCTGTATCATGAGTCCTTTTTGCGACTCAATAGCCTTCTTAATTAAAATAGAGGACGTACCTGACCCATATATCAATATATTATCCTTTTTTACCGTAACCAGAGGGCCATCAAGGTATACAAACAGATCTTTTATAATAATACGCATCCCCATCAGTAATGATGATGATATGAAAAAATTGATGAGCAGAATGTCACCTAATCCACTTAAACTAAACTGAAAATAAGGCGCAAAAAGAATATTGCAAAGCAACATGAATGCTGCATTACTTAACAATACTGCCATAAAAACACGCAACATATCCTTGGTATTTGAATACCTGATAATACGGGTATGAATGCGCATGATCAGGAATATTAAAATGGCATTGGCACTGTAAAAAATCATGTAATAAATATTATTCAGTTTCATGTCCAATTTGTCTTTTAAAGAAATGGAAAGACAAAGCGAAATAAAAACGATCACCAGATCGATCAGAAGAACTAACCACCTGGAATGAATTTTATCCTGAAATAGTAAATTTCTGATAAGTAACATAATAAATAAGATTAAGGTTATTTATAAACTCAGGCGTACCTGTAGAGCGGGAAAAAGTCGATATCTGAGGTTTTATCTATATTTTTTTTATCAAGAAGTTCCTGATAAGCGCAAGGGTTGGCTATATAACGCCAGCTTTTATACGGCAGGCACAGATCGGTAAAGCCTAATTTCCATTTAAAAAGTGCATCTTCTTTAAACCCTAACCCACCACCAAGGTTATAGTAATGCATCCCCATTGTCCTGCCTATTACAGAAATCTCATCTGCCAAAAATTTTGACGGACTATGATGCAGGTATTCTGCGCGGGTACCTAATAAGTGTGCTTGGATAATGCCATTTGTTAAAGTAACTATGGTACTACAGATGGCTTTATCGCCATCATATACGGTTAAAAGCCGGGCGTCATATTCATTAGTATTCAGTATTCTGTCAAAATAGTCTTCGTTAAACAAATAATAATCAGAGGCGCCTACCCTTTTCATGGTTTCATGATAAATATTTACAAACAACGCAATGGACTCTGAGTCTTTCCCATCTTTAATCACAAAACCTTTTTTCCTGGCATGTTTCACAGCATCCATGGTTGATTGCCGGTATTTTTCCCGTTGCGCTTCTATACTTACAGACAGATCGATAACTACAGTAAGACCATTTTCAAATACCCCACCAAATTTTTCAAGTATTAATTGTTGTTTAAAAAAGGGGTGCATCCTGATAAATACAGAAACATATTTTTCGTCTGATAAAAATTGGATAAAAGCTCGCTTAAAGTTCCCAATAAAGGGTTCATCCAATTCCTCTATTTTTTTATTGGAGAAAGGTCCCGTATAACCATACACACAGCTGAGGTCAAAAAGCTCTGATCCGGGAATTGCTCTTCGGAGTAACGGCACTGCAATAAAATCATCATGCTCCTGATAGACTGCTAAAATTGGTATACCGCCAGTTTCTAATGTGTGATAATGCCAGGTATGATAAAAGTCATATTCTGCAGCTTTTTGAACATAGGAAATCCATTCCAGCTTGTTATGGATGGTAAATATTTTAATCATAAGGTTGTTGGTTTAGATAATGATCATTTCGCAAGGCGTTCAAGTGCAAGAAATTTCTTTTTAGAAATACTCATTGCAACAAGGCCATCTTTTTCGCCGGTGATTTCAAATCCTGCTTTTTCGTAAATTGAAAGAGCGGGAATATTAGCCGGGTGGACCCTTAGGTATAAACTTTCTAATTCACGGTAAAAAAAGGCATATCTGAGTACGAGTATAGTGGCCTGATAGCCTATGCCTTTACCCCAAAAAAGTTTATTACCAATAAACAGGTGCAATTCTGCACGCTGAAGGTGGATATCAAGCAGTTGAATATTGCCGATATAAGTATCGAGTTCCTTCAAACATATAGCAAAACGAATTTGATCTGGCTTACGCAGGTTATCCTGTAGCCAGGCTGTTTCCATTTTGGATGTGATACGCTTTGTGGCTTTGAATTTTGTAAACGTCCATATTTGCGGGTCATTTCTCCATAAATAGGAAGTTTGGGCATCTTCCAATACCAGGGGCCGTATATATATGGAAATTGTCATAAAAACTGTTGTAAAGTATTTAACATAAAAAATATATCCTGAAGGTTATACCGGTGATCTATCGGTAAAGGCACCAGATACCGGGCAAGATGATTTTCGAACATTTTTTTATTAGTCCACTTAAAAACATTGGGCCAATAGGTTGCAACGTATATTTTTTTCTGTATCAGATGTAGCTTCAGATCCCGGTCAGCACTTAAAAATGGATAAACCATTGGAGAAGAGCTCTCTGAAATATCGAACTTTAAGAGGTTATGAGCTTGCAGATGCTGATGTAAAAAGTTAAAATTCCGCTTTCTTATCTTGGCACATTCTTCATAATCAATTCCCGAGAGGATTTTCTGTGTTAAGAGCGACATACCCTTAATTTCGTTATTTTCCAAAACCTCGTTATTGGCTTTATAATCACCATAGCCTGCTTCGATACCTAATTCGATGCTTTTTAGAAGATGAGAAAACCGATTGATAGATGAGTCTACAGGTAATTTCTTACTGAGTTTCTTTTTAATTTGCAAATACGCTCCATCAGAAACGCCAAAAAACTTCCGGCAAGAGTAAAATGTATCAATACCCGGCAATGGCTCCGAAAAAAACGCTTGTGAATTATCAACTATCAGGTGTTTGATGTGCTTACTTAACTCTTTAACGGCGCCCTGCTTAATACCAAAATAATTGGTATACAAAAGGCAGGAATGTGGCTCGATCTCAAAATCGATAATTGGTTCAAGCTGCTCATTTATCGAATAAAACTGATAAGCTATATTCAGTTTATTTATAGGTTCAAGTATAACTTCACAAGTAAAATAGGGAATATAAATTTTGGTGTAGGCTCTTTGTTTTAAAATATACTCCAGGGCGTTGCGACCTGTATTTAACCGTATCAAATTGGGATAGTGTTCGGCCCCGGCAGTAAGCTGCAGCTCAAAATATCCCCCCATAGATTTTGGGTTAGGTTTGTTTTTTTGCATTGTTAAAGGATTGAAAGTGTATGATTCTAATTATACTCAGCCTTGATCGCGCTGGTACATCCTTAAATGCGGGGGTTGATAATATTCATCCAGGTTTTCCGGAACACGTGCATTATATCCAATAACCTGGCGCAATTCAGGACTTAGTTCTGCAACAAAGTCATATCCTAAAAACCGCGAGTAATCCATTTGTTGTTTAAAAAATGGCCTGGTAAAACCCAGTGTCAGGGCCCTTCTTAAGTGGGCTGTACTATTTTCGCCAGCAGCATGCCAAATATTTGAATTAAAGAGGATAATACTACCCTTAGGAACAATTGCCCGGGCAGCATGCTTATAAAAATAAGTTTCATCCGGGCGAAGGTCTGTTTTGTGTGATCCCGAAAGAAAATAAGTTGCGCCATTCTGTAAAGTAAAATCATCCAGCGTAACAATCATTTGTACCAATAACTTGGTATCTTTCATAAATGTCCTCACGTCACGATGCATGTTACTGAGATAGGGATGCTCCTGCCTCGCATGCATAACCGCGTTGATACCATTAAGAATATAATTGCCCCTTAAAAAATAACTGATCTCATCATTACAAAACATTTTTTCGAGAAACCGGAGCCCGAAATTATCGCGCTCCAACAAATGATGCAGGGTGCCATCCATATTTGCACTAATGCCATTTTTTTCCTGAATTTTTCTTCTGTGCTCATATGCCGTTACCAAATCATCGTTGATTGTTTTAATAAAATCAGGGTTTAACGCATCAGTGTATACAATCCATCCATAATTATCCATTGCCTCCTCAAAATCGCCAATCGTTCTTTGTGCGTAATTAAATTCATTTTCCATTATATAAAGTTTAGTTGGTTGTTTATTAAGATCTACACTATTCCTTATCCAGTTGCATAATCTTCAGCATTCTGGCATTAATCTGATGCACATCAAATTTTTCCCGGGCATAAGCAAGTCCGTTTACACCATAACTGTATATTGCTTCTGTATTGTTGATGAAAAACTCCATTCGTGCCACGAGTTCAGGAACATTTTTGACTGGGACCAACAGACCGTTTATGGCCCCTTCGCAATTAATGGTTTCTCGGCAACCAATAGAATCACAAGTAATAATAGCCCGTCCCATGGCCATACCTTCCAGCAAACTCCGGGGCATGCCTTCTCTGTAAGAAGGTAAAACTACTACGGATGCTTTTTGGATATATGGACGCACATCATCAACCTCGCCGCAATAATTAATCACATCACCATTACATATTTTAATGTACAGTTCGTCGTCTATCACGTCAACATTATCACCGTAAGCACCTATCAGGTTAAAAGTAACCTCCGGAAAACGCATGCGGATATTTTTTGCAGCTTCGTAATATTCCCGTATGCCTTTTGCGTTTATTAAGCGGGCTATCATCAAAAAGCCGATATTTTTTGCGTTTGGTTCGCAATAGCTGTAGTGATCAAGATCAACTCCTGAGCCGTTTACTATAACAGCCTGATGCTTTTCTGTTAATATATTGTATTGCAAAAGCGTTTGATAATCATCATTATTATGGAAGATGATTTTAAGCCGTTTGCTTTTCGCCAGGCTAAACTTTAACAGCCATCGTGTAATATGGCTTACGAGTTTATTTTTTGAGGTTGAGGTAAAATTATAACCCAAGCCGGTAAGCATCGGTGTTATACTTTTAATATGGCATATTTTTGCCAGCAATGTTCCGTAAATAACAGGTTTTAATGTATAAGGAAAAAAAACGTCTGGCATGATATTTTTCATGAGCTTATAAAGCTGTATCATGTAGGTGAGGTCTGAAAAAACAGATACCACACCTCCGTTAAGTTCAATTTCATGAACCTCAACCTGCATAAGTTTTAATTTCTCCCGAAAACCCGGCTGCATTATACCGGGAGTGTATACATGCACTTTATGTTGCTGAGCTATCAACTCAACCAGGTTGCCCCTAAAATCCATCAATGATTTTGACGAATCACAGGCGATCAGAACCGTTTGTGCCATTTGATTCACGTAATTATTAAAACACCAACCTTGTATAGGGCGGTTGTACTGGGTACAAGAAGATATTGGAAATTATTTGCTACAGAATGCAGGTAAATACTGTTGTTCAGCTTGACTTACTAAAAAACAGCCAGGTTTATAAGTGAAATGGGGTTGTACTGGGCGTACAGTTAAAGGCTTGGTTGATAATATTAAATTTTAACAGCCCAATTGTTTCATACAATTGGGCTGTTAAAGGGGTATTAAGTTTTATAAAAAAAATTAATGAATTGCTCTTGGTCCTGTACCCTGTACCACAAGTGCAGGTACATCGGCAGCCGCATTCAGGTATTGTTTATAGGTATACTCAGGCACCCATGTTGATACCGCTGTTGTTATATCATTAGCACCGCAGTTAACAAAGATATCCGTATTTGCGCCACTGATATAACCTGGAGGGTCGCCATCCAAATTAGTAGTAATAGGTTTGTGACCGTTTGCAAAATAATCGTTGTCGGTTCTGACAATACCACCAGCTCTGGCCGATATAGAATAACTTGCGTTATTCAAATGATAGTTATTGAAAAGGTGTACCCGACCATAGTTCATTGTTGGCTCTCTTTCACTAACGTTATACCAGTAATTGTGATGCATAGTGATGTGGAGTTTTCCTTGATCAGATTCATGCCCCACTATGCCCCCGCTAATAAGTACTGATAAGTTATTGTCATGAAATTTACACCATGATACCGTTATAAAGTCAGACTCCCTTGTAATGGCAATATCCTTACCCCAGTAACCCCATTTTGTACGATCGCATGAGAATTCGCAATGATCTACCCAAATATGATGAGAGGAGTATTTGATCTGAACACCAGCGTCATAAACATAATTCTTCAGGCGTAAATCCTGAACAATAATATTGCTAACTGTTTCCATAAAAAGTGTAAGCCCCTCTACAGAAGCGCTTGGTTTACCAATTATCGATGTATTTGAACCTACATAAACCAAGTCATCACCGGTACTCTTAATTGCTCCGCTGATGTAAACAATTTTCGGAGCATTACCTTTTACAGCACTTCTTAAAGCCTCAAGTGAACTTACTGTAACCGATGTGCCACCTGCACCACCAGTTGTTGTTCCGTTATACATGGCGTACCCAATAAGTCCGGTTGTAGTTGTAGATGAGGTTGACGAAGAAGCAGTAGACGTTCCTGTTGTTACAGTACCTGTAGATCCATCCAGCGTGTACGTATACTTTCGGCCATTAGTCGCGGGATTGGTATTGTCAGAAGCCGAAAACATCAGCTCTGTACCCCAGTGACTAAAACGCCCTTTACCATAATCGCGAATGTCCTGATGAACAGAATGCGGAGGTTTCAACTCGACTCCGTTCTCAAAAAGACGCATGGTTGATACTGTAGGTTGCGTATTAGAGTCTCCGGATTTACTAAGCGGATAGCCTATCTTGTAGGAATAACCACCATCTGACTTTAATCCCGTTAAATCTACAGCCAAACTGGTGCTTGTTCCTACCGCACTTGTAGTAGCCGTTGTTTCTGAAACCGTTGTTTGTGCGGCATTGTTAGATGCGAGTCCGGGAGAATCCCCGCTTTTTTGGCAACTACCCAACAGGATAATTGTACCGAGCATAAAACCTGCCGTGACCACTTTTTTAAAAGGTGTTGTTTTTCTTTCCATATGTGTTTTTTTAATTAGGCCATCAAACGGGGGTGTGTTTGAAAAATTGCCAATAAAAATCACATGGAAAATAGACTTAAATCAAAATGGGTTCAAAAAAGGCTCCGTTACAGCTATAACATTAATAATGTGTATAATATAATTGTAAACCTTCTGTATAAAACTACACATTTCATGACATTAAAATGACATTACAGCGTATCTATTGTTGCAGAAACGGGTTCTAAATTCTGTTTATTCGGTTTATAAAAGGCCTTGTACCAGGCAATAAACCTAGAAATCCCAACGTGTACCGTGGTTAAGGGCTTGTAGTTTAAAACTCCTTTTAAATTGGATACATCAGCACATGTTTCGGCCACATCCCCCTCCTGCATTGGTAAAAATATTTTTTTTGCCGTACGGTGAATTTGTTTTTCTATTTCGTTTACAAAATCAAGCAAACTAACTGGGGCACCACCACCAATATTAAAGATCCGGTAAGGAGCTTTTGAAGTAGCCGGATCTGGTTTTTGGGCATCCCAATTGGGATTGCTTTCTGCGGGTGCATCAATTACATGTACAATACCATCAACAATATCATCAATATAGGTAAAATCACGTTTCATATCCCCATTATTGAAAACCTCGATAGGCTTACCTTCTAACATAGCTTTTGCAAAAATGAACAGCGCCATATCCGGTCGGCCCCATGGCCCATAAACAGTAAAAAAACGGAGTCCCGTAGTACGTAAATTAAACAGATGGCTATAAGTGTGCGCCATCATTTCATTGGCTTTTTTCGAAGCAGCGTATAACGAAACAGGATGGTCGGCTATATCATGTTCATTGAAGGGCATTTTCTTGTTCAATCCGTAAACGCTGGAAGAACTGGCATAAGCCAAATGCCCTACCTTAAAATGTCGGCAGCACTCTAAAATATTCAGGAACCCTTTGATATTAGAATCTATATAAACCTCGGGATTTGTTAAGCTATAGCGTACACCCGCCTGTGCTGCCAGGTTACATACCGCATCAAATTGATATGTTTTAAAACAGGCCTCCAGCTGCTCTTTATCTAACAGATCAAGTTTAATAAACGTATAGTTAGGGTAATTCACACTACAAACAGGTTTTGCATATTCCAATCCAGATATGCTAATACCGGTTTCCTTAAGCCGTGCATATTTTAGGTTGACATCATAATAATCATTTAAATTATCGATACCGACTACTGTATCGCCCCTATCTAACAGGCGTTTAGCCAAATGATAGCCAATGAAACCGGCAGTGCCGGTAACTAAAATTTTCATAAGATTTTAAGTTTAAAAGATAAATTAATGGCCCTTTAGAATAAAGGGGAAACAGGGAAGTTTATATTAAACAAGTATGGGTACTTGTAATGCATATTAGTAGGTGGTAATCGTAGTAGTATAGTCGTCGAAGCTTTTGTTCCATAGAAAACTTGACAAAATAATGGGTTTACATTATTTTGCAGATAATCAATATAATTTATTGATTATCAATTAAATAATAAATATTAACCATAAATTGTGTAAACCATGCAAACCCACTTAGAGAATAATAAGCAGGTATAGTATCAATTTTTTGCTGCAGGGTACCCTGAACCATCTAAGGTATAAGCGTATTCGCGGCCATTAGCAACCGGATCTGTATTATCAGAGGTAGAGAAATAAAGTGTTGTACCCCAGTGGCTAAAACGACCTTTTCCAAAATCACGGATATCCTGATGTGTAGAATGAGGTGGATGTAATTCTACACCATTTTCAAAAATCCGGAGAAGTGATGCCGATGGCGCCTCGTTTGAATCCCCTCCTTCAATTACATACCCAATTTTCCAGGCATACCCTCCATCAGACCTTAAACCGTCAAAATCGATGGCAAATAAACCAGCTCTTATCTCTACGGGTGTTTTTACTTTAGCAGGTACCGGATTTTCCAATGATTTTTTACAACCATTAAAAAAGACAAATACGCCAATTAATATAACTAAAGGCACTATTTTTTCAAGAAGTTTTAGTTTACGTCTCATGAGATTTAAATTTAAAGTGTAACAATATCCCCCTAGTTTAAAGGTTGTTTACAGCAGGCAGGCTTTTTAATAAGGAGTTAATAAATATTTCAGGTGTCCTGTTATGCAGATATTGCTTAATTACTGAGCTTGGGCTTCCAATACTTTTGTCAAGCGCTTTTTCAATACCGATCACCAATTCATTAACGCTATCTGGTTTTACTTTCAAAACTCCGGGTATTGCTTCTATTCCACCGGCACAGAGGGTAGCAACCACTGAGGGATTTACAGACATCATTTCCAACAGTACATTCGGAAACCCTTCTTTAATGGATGATAGTACACATATTCTTGCCCGCTTAAAATAAGGCATAGGATTATCGATCCTGCCTTTTAGTATGACGCGGTCTGTAAGTCCCAGGGTTTCAATTAGCCTAAATAGCTCAACCCTTTTACCCCCCTCACCCAATATCAGCAACTTTAAAGTTGGGTATTGCTTTTCGATATAGCTAAAGGCATGTATTAAAACCGAAAATCCTTTTTCAGGGATCAGTCGTCCCGCGGCGCAGATAAAGTCTCCGATTGTATCCGGGTCATCTAAGGGCAATTTTGCCTTAGTATTAATTAGTTTTAAGTTTATAGGGTTCCCTTGTACTATTATCTTTTGGTTTGGTATAAAATTTATATGTTGTAGAAATTGATAGCGCATCAGACTTGTCTGACAAACCACAAGATCTACACCAGGATACCCTAAATAATAAGCCAGCTTGTAACTCATTTTTTTTAAGCCGGTAAACCTGGTAAATACAGAGGTACACTCGCGCACAATAAGCTGAGATTTTATATAACCAACCCTTTTTAAAAAACCCAAATAGGCATTTAAGTAAGGGTGGGTGCTGATAAGAATAAAATCTTTTCGGTAGGGTTTAAGTAATTTTATAAGTTTTAAAAAACCCATAAACATGCTGTTGGTGCTTGCATAATACGATGATTGTTCTTTCGGAATATCTAAACCACCCGAGTTTACTTTTTTTGCAAACATCATCGGTGCCCCTATAGCGCTTGCGGCCATAAACAATACATTTTCGGCCCCGTTGGCCGCATTGGTCATGGAAACAAAAAGTACATTTTGATTGATTACGGGCATTTTACCAAGATTAGACATGACTTCTGATCTTTCTAACGATTTTTTTTATTGGAGTAAACACACTAAACCTATTGCGTTTACCATCAACAACCAGCAAACCTTTGGCGAAATTGATAGTATGCAAACCGATGCTATAAGGAGGTTGTGGCAACAACTCAAAAACAGTTCGATATTGAAATTCAGTTTCGTTAATATGAATAATTTCATTGATCATGATTGAACCACCATAACACTTTCCGGGATTCTGACTTGGCATATATAATTTTTGATCAACAATAAATAACCTCCCAGCTGACCGGCTAACGTGATTTTCAACTACAATTGGGTTTAAGCTATGTGCCTTAAATGTGCCGAGAAGGGTATCTGAATAATATATATACAATGCACCTGGTTTTCCAGATACACTGGTAAACAACCAATATTTATCATTATACTTTATAACAGAACTATCTACAAAATCATCTCCTTCTAAAAGGGTCCGCACTTTTTTAAATTTCTGTAAATTATCAGTGTCAATCTGATATAATACTACCTGTTTAATTGCAGAGGTTTCAGGGATACAGTAAAACTTGTTTTTTTCAGTAAACAGATAAGGATAAGAGAGGTGTATAGATTGGTTGGTTAAAATTTCTACCTTCTTTTTGTCTTTAAAGCTTAATCCATTGGTAACCATTATTTCGCCTTTACCCTTTAAGAAGTTTAACTCTTCATAAAAAATATGATAATTCCCATTTATATGGACAATAAAGGGATCGGCCGCATAATCAACGCTGTCTTCACGAAACCAGTTTATTTTGCCATTTAACTTTTGGGAACTAATCAGACTTTCAGGACTTTGATTAATATATCCGATATTCCACTTATCACTCATAAATAGCTTATCAAAAACCATTTGAAGTTTTATGGCCAAACTCATGATCCGAACATTTTATTGAAAAAAGATAAAATCAATGTGGGTAAGGGCAAATAATCACTTTCCTGTATCAACTCTCCTCCAAAACTGTCTTTAAACTGATTTATTCTTTGTAGTGCTGCGTTATTCGTATTCGCCGCGTAACCTCCTAAATCATAAACTTCAAATCCGCGTTCCTTAAATAAGCACATATCTTTAAAGTGTAATAAGCGATTTGCTCTGCCTATAGTCGCTTTAAGCTGGGGTGCTTCCTCATTCCTAAAAAGCGAGGCCGAATACAACAACCTCACCCTTTTCTGTTCATTATCAACAACATAAGCATGCATAACAATATCTTGTTGATTGTAAACAGCTTTGGTAATAACGGTATGTGATTTGTAATTACTAAAATTCGTCTTGAGTTTTGGCAAACCTTTGGTTTTGGAAAATAAATTATAAAAATTAATAAATCGGGTAAAATCCGTTTCAGTAGTTGTTGCTACACCATCTTTAATAGCCCGCCTGATCTCATAAATGGTTTTTTGGTCAAAGCCTGATTCAAAAGCAGCCACCGGAGTACTTATATCGATGATTTTGGTATAAAATGCTTCCTGGCAATATCCTGAAACCGTTTTGTTATAGGAGCTTTGTTTGTAATAGCTAAAAAGGCATCGCCATATTTGGGGCCTGCCTGCAAACCAAATTACACGAACAGGCATCAGGCGAAAAGCCTGGGTTTTGATCTCGATCATAAAATATTTAGCATTAACAGCGCTTAAACTGTTTGATATACTGGCAAACTGTTTATTTTTTGATTTTCTAACCACTGTTTGAGTACCAGCAGCTTCCAAATTTGGGGTGCACGATTCCATTTACCGATCATATGATCATTAATCATGTCTGATGCAGTTTTTGCCTCAATACCAGGTATATTTTTAAGGTCGCGCAATGAAAGCTGGTCAAGTACATAATCCTTAAGCTGATGCCTGAACCAATAACTAAAAGGCATGGTAAAACCCGATTTAGGCCTATCAAATAAATGGGCCGGTACATATTGATATAAAATATCTTTTAGTATTCGCTTTTGTATTCCACCACCATATTTATAATTATCTGGGAGTTGTTGCGCAAATGTTACTACCCGGTGATCCATTAGTGGTGCCCGCGCTTCTACCGCAAAGGCCATCGAAGCGCGGTCTACCTTCGTATTGATATCACCGTTTAAATAAGTCTTGATATCAAAAGCCGACATTTTTTGTAAAAAACTTCCTGATTCTGTTGATAATATATCCATAAAAGGCACATTTAAGCCAGCCTGGGGTTGTTGAAGCCATGAATACTCTAACCCACCAAGCATGAGCGCATATAGCAAATCAATTGTTGCTGTACTTATACCCATTGCAATAAGTTTATGCCGATAGTCAGGTGATAACTTTACCAGCCCCCCCATAATCTTGCGCAATACCAGCGGACAATTAAAAAACTGATTAGCCATATTTAACCATTTATACCGGGAGTAACCCATAAAACTTTCGTCACCTCCATCGCCACTCAGTGCTACCGTTACATGCTTTTTGGTGTATTTACTGAGCAACAAAGTTGGAATTGCACTTGAATCAGCAAATGGTTCATCATAATATGTTCCAAGTTCTCCAATTAGTGCGATACCTTCTTCCTCGTCACATTCGATCTCATGATGATCCGTTTTGAGGTATTTGGCAATATTCCCGGCAAAGACACTTTCATCAAACCCCTTTTCATTAAACCTGACGCAAAATGTCTTGATCTGTTTTGTACTTTCAGCAGCAAGCGCGGCCACCAACGATGAGTCGACTCCTCCGGAAAGAAAAACACCAAGATTTACGTCAGCATGCATCCGTATGCTAACCGCATCTTTCAATAGCTTTTTTAGTTCGGATTTAGCTTGAGCATAGCTTCCTTTATAGATGCTTAAACCCACGGGATCAAGATCCCAGTATTTTTTTGTTTTAAACTGACCTGAGCTAAGTTCAAAAATGAAAATATTTCCTGCCTCAAGTTTCTTAATTCCTTGCCAGGCTGTGCGGGGCTCGGGTATATACCCCCATATAAAATATTCGTTAATGGCCTGCAAATCCAGATCTGCCTGCCTGGCAATAGTAATTTGTGCAGCTTGACTGGCAAATTCAAAGTCTAAGCCTTTATGGGCATAATAAAAAGGTTTTTTGCCAAGCCGGTCCCTCGCTCCAAAAAACAGCTGTTGTTTAGTATCGTAAATTACAAAAGCAAACATCCCATTAAAATGATCTACACAATGTATGCCGTACTCAAGGTATGAAGCAGCAAGTACCTCTGTATCTGAGTCTGTTTTAAATTTATGTCCTTTTGATTTTAATTCAGATCGTAATTGTTTATAATTATATAATTCACCATTAAAAACAACCTTCAAATGTTCATAAGTAAATGGTTGATTTGAGCGCGGGTCCAGATCTACAATTGCCAGCCTGTTATGTCCTAATATTACGGATTCTACACGCTCAAAACCAGAATAATCGGGTCCACGAAATTGCACTCGTGCCAGCTTTGCCCGAATGATCTCATCATTATAGTAAACAGTAGAGCCGTATATTCCACACATATCAATTGATTTTAATATTAATTTTGCAAGAGGCTTTCATAAGCCTGTCCTATTTTATCAAGGGAGAATTTGCAATAAGTGTCCGCTTTAATTTTTTCATGCGGCCACGACTGGGAACATGCTCTTATGATCAGTTCTTTTAATTGTATTAAATTGGCTTGCTCGGCAACAAAACCGTTAAAACCTTCGGAAATCATTTCATCGATTCCGCCTACTCTAAAAGTCACCACCGGAACTCCAGAGGCCAGCGCCTCCAGAATAACGTTCGGAAACCCTTCCGTAAATGAGCACAACACAAAAAGATCATGAGCTGAAATCAGGGTTGAAACTTCTTTAACTTCTCCTAAAAAAGTAACCCGGTTATCCAGTTTTCGTAAACGAACGCGGTCTTTCAGATCTCCCATTAAAGGTCCGTCTCCCGCAATGGTTAAAACATAGTTTTCTGGTAACTCCTCCATAACCTCGAGCAGCCGAAATAAACCTTTCTCCCTGTTTAAACGAGCCACTATTATTAATTTCTTTTGTACTGCGTTATATGATTGTTTTTTTATTGCAGATGTATACAAAACCGGGTTGGAAATAACCTTTAACTTATTCAAGCTAATACCATATAATTTGGAGATTGACTGTTGCATTTCAACCGACTGACAAACAATAAAATTAAACCGGAAGGATAAAAACCGGGTAAATAAATTATAAAATCGAGCTTTAAAACCATAAAATTGTTTCATCTGCTGCGGATTGTTTGATGCCCTGGCTATTAGGTTAGGTACCTTCAAAAAGCAAGCAACCATGGCAGTTAAAATGTTAATATGATCATTAGTAGAAAAAACAGCAAAAGGCTTGGCATCTTTTAAAAGCTTGTATAGTTTAAAGAATGATCTGGAAGCTTTTATCGTTTTAAGATCGATAAACTCAACACCCTCAATATTGGTGGGAAAACACTGCTCCTGAGCATTTAAAAACACAACAGACACGGAATATGCTTCCTTATTAAAATATTGAGAAAGCAGCCAGTAAACCCTTTCGGATCCGCCGGCACCAAGCGATCCGACGATCAGGAATATCTTTTTCTTCATTATAAAACAAGTGTTTGCAGTCGGTCTTGTGCTGCCGAATTTTCCGAGGATTCAAGCATCTCTGATGATTCCGTACTATTTTGTTGCTGCGCGTAAATCTTTGCTCCCTGCATTACACCGAAATACAAAAACAGGGTTGGGCCATCAGCACTCATCAACCACCCGTTATGAGATAACGCATTTAGTGATACAGCGATAAATGAAAAACACAAGGCTGGCATTAAAGCATTGGACCTTAATTTTACATGTTGCATAATTTCTCGGGACAGTCGTGTAATCCTATAATAAATAGCCCCTAACAATCCCAAACCTAAAAAAGGACCTAAATAAGTTATAAACATGAGATAAGCGTTATGTGAGGTCAGGCCAAAAGTGAATAAGGGGTTACGGTAGGTTACATCTTCCCAGGTTTTACCATAAAATATGAGGCCAAAGGGATAATCGGCACATATCTTCAAATTTTCTTCAGCCATGTTTGCCCGATTAAAATCATTGGCCCCTTTAGCTTCGTTTTTTGAAAGAATATTGTTTTTACTATCCAGGGTATCTTTTAACAAATAAGTATAACTCAGAAAACAAATGATGGTGGCCGCTGCCAGCAATAACACAGCCTTAAACTTGTAATAAATGAATATAAATATCACAACAGCAACGGCAAAGCTGATAAATGCCGACCGGTTCATCCCCAGATAAAGGCATACTATACATGCAAAAAAAACTATAACCTTAATTATCGCGTGCAGCCTGAACGTGAACGTAGCTACAAAAGCAAAAGCTGTAAAGGTTGCTATTTGATAGCCAAAGGTAAATTGGGTTGTAGCAAGGCCCGAAGGGCTTTGTTTAACAGGTTCACCAAGCATAGTTGATCTTAGGGGATCAATAATGCCTTGCTGTGTATGATCAAGAATCATCAAGAGCATAGATAGTGATAGTAACAGGAATATGATGACCACCGATATATTAAAACGTCGTTTATTTAAACCTACAAAATGATTAAAGTAAAACGCGCAGGTTATTATGGTGATAACATTGGCAAAAAATGCCTTATAATCTGCCATGCCAACTATATAGTATAAAAACAACGCTATAATAATAAATATGCATTCTTTATAATAGGCAAAATGCTGAACAGGTGCTTTTATAAAAGGCAACAGCAGTATCCCCAAAACTACCGGGGCTGGTACCCTAAAAATATCTGTCATAAAAATGCCAAAGACAAGTGTATACAGATAGGTTAGCACTACGCTAAAAACAATTAACCTTTTAACTAACATATACCGTGTTATTTATTGGCAACCTTTTTTAAGGTTTGCCAAATAATTTTAATATCAAGCCACAAATTGTGTTTATCAATATAATCCAGATTGTATTGGATCTTTGATGGTATGATCTCATTAATGTAGAATTGTTCGGGCTCATGGGCGGCTGCCAAAAGCTCATTCTCATTAAAGTACATAATAGAGGCCTTATCCGTTATACCTGGTTTTACGCTCAATACTCTCTGCTGCTTTGGAGAGTATATTTCCACGTATTTCCTTACCTCTGGACGCGGCCCCACAAAGCTCATATCGCCAATAAAAACGTTGAATAACTGCGGCAATTCATCAAGCTTATATTTACGTAACCAGTAACCGGCTGTCGTAATGCGATAATCATGATGTCCAATAGTTAAAAGTCCGGCTTTATCTGCATTGACATACATCGTTCTGAATTTTAACAGCTTAAAATCAACTCCATTCCTTCCAACCCGATGTTGAATATAAAATATTCCCCCTCTTGAGTTTATGCTGACGGAGATTGCTATGATGACGAATAAGGGTAATAAAACAATAACGCCTATTAGGGCAAAAAACACATCAAATACCCTTTTCAAAACCATGGTTTTAAACTTACAATTACACGTTTACAACAGTATTACTTGTGCTTGATTCAGTAACAACATCAAGTTGTTTTTCAACGGCGCTAATAACTGAAGATATAACATAGGCTATTTCTTCGGCTGTTAACTGAGGATATATAGGCAGTGAAATTTCACAGGCATATTGATGGTAAGCAATCGGATAATCTTTCATCTGATAACCCAGGCTTTTAAAGTAAGTAAGCATAGGCATAGGTATAAAATGCACGTTTACAGAAACTCCTGTAATTACAATATCATCTATGATCAGGTCGCGTTGTGCCTCCGTTATATTTTTGATCCGCAAAGGGTACAAATGATAACTGGATTCACGTTTTTCATCCATTAAAGGAGGTAGAATAGCCCAATCATGTTGCTTAAACCTTTCACTGTATAGTAAAGCTATTTGCTTGCGCAACGGTAATAACTCGGTTTCATATTTCCTGATCTGAGCTAATCCTACTGCAGCACAAATATCTGGCATATTAATTTTAAGCCCCTGAAAAAGAATATCATACCGCCATCCGCTACCCTGTGCTTTGGAAAAAGCATCTTTGGTTTGTCCATTTAGCGTGTACATTTTAAGGTACCTGGATTCTGCAGTGATATCAAACTGCTCAGGCAGATTCAAACATATGCATCCCCCTTCAGCTGTGGTAATGTTTTTAACCGCATGAAATGAGAATATCGTTACGTCGCTTCTTTTTGCCGCAGCCTCACCGCCATATCTGGACCCGAGCGAGTGTGCAGCGTCGCTGATCATTAAAATACGGTTCAACAAGCCTTGTTTAACAGATGTAGCGTTGAACAAGGCGGCAATTTCAGGCTCATTGATCAGGGCATTAAGCGCATCATAATCACATGGCCAACCGGCAATATCTACAGCTATAATAGCTTTTGTTTTTGAAGTAATAGCTTTGCGAATTGCCTCAACAGATATACAAAAGTCTTCGTCGACATCAATCATCACAGGAGTTGCGCCACAATGTAAAACACAAAGCGCTGTTGCGCTATACGTATATGCCGGCACAATAACTTCATCTCCTTCTTTAATGCCGAACCATTTTAACATCAATATAGCACCTGATGTCCAGGAGTTAACACAAATGGCCGATGCACATGAGGTTAGTTTGACAATCTCCTGCTCTAAAGCTGCCACTTTGGGCCCAGTAGTGATCCATTTTGAATAGAGTGTATGTAACACCTCTTCAACTACTTCATCGTCAATAAAAGGCGGGGAAAACGGTATGATCATGTTCATATGTATAATGATTAAGCTTATCAGGATCTTGCCGGCTTAGCGTATCGAAAACGGTAAACCTGCTTTTTTAAAAAGTCCAGTATTACCCTGTGATAAATAAGGTAATATTCTTTAATACAATCTTTCCAGGAGTAATCCCTAAAGGTCAATTGCGACAGGGATACGAAGTGCTGATAATTTTCGGCAATAAACTTTTCGAGTCTTTCAAAAGCCTCATCAGTACATGTTTCCGGATGATAGTTAAATGTCCAGGTGTGCTTTGTTTTGAGGCAGACCTCTGAGAGCTGCACGGGTACCCAACCAAAGCCTAACCTAATATAGGGCGACCGTAATAAGCCGTCGCTAATGATCAATACTTCAGAGTGCTTGCTAAGTGCTTTAAGTGTATTACGGTCAAACGTATGCGCTGGAGCTATAAAAAGCGGAGTATGAACCCCTTCGCGGTTAAATATTGCAACTGCAGCTTTTACCTTTTGTTCCTGAATATATAGAGGTAAACCTGCAAATTCTGAACGGCCATTGATCCGGAACAAACCCGAATTATTGTTTTGATAAAGATGTTCAAAACCGTGCATTCCGATAACATAGCCTTTTTTTTGAAGGTGACGAACAAGTGGCCAGTAATATGGGTTAAACTGGCCACATACACTTAGCTTGGGGTCATGATTATTAGGTATAACCGCAATGATGGGTTTTATATCGTAAAGGTCAAAAAGATTAAAGAACCTTTCCCACTTTTTCAGGTTATTGGTTGGACACAAGTCATCCAACCGTATTAAGTATTGTACCATAAAGTCTTGGTTATCTACTCGAACTACTTATTTTATTAAACATGGGTTAACAGCAAGCTCTCCCATTGTTTAAAAATTTGATCAGCGTTATTGGTATTATTAATATTCAAGGCTTGTACACCCAGATCATCCTTTAGCTGCGGATTATTCATTAATTGATTGATGGCATTTGCAAGATCTGAAGTATTGGCTGCCTGAACTAAAAGGCCATTTTGCCCATTATTGATAATTTCTGAGGGACCAAATTCGCAATCCATAGCAATACACGGACATCCAAAACTCATAGCTTCAATCAATGCATTGGGGTAGCCTTCGTTTCTGGAGGGTAGCACAAACAACTTCGCCTGACTATAATAGTCCTGAAGATTAGTTTTAGAACCAACAAGGAAAACTCTGTCTTTTAATCCTAAATCATTAATCTGATGCATTAAATTGCCCTTCTCCTGACCGTCACCCACTATAACAAGATCAATATCACTTATCTGGGCATTGCTAAAAGCGGTTATAAGCATGTCGAAACCTTTTACATACTCCAGGCGTCCCACCCCTAGTATAAACCGGCGATGATGTACCATTTGGCCAGATATCGCATTAAATATTGGTACAGCATTGGTTATTTTGTAAACATTGCGGAGGCTTTTAAAAGCTTTGTTTTCGCGAAGGCTATCCTCAACACCTTGGGCCCCCACCACAACCCCCTTTGATTTTTTGTATAATAAAGCAACTAATAGTTTAACCCAGTTTCTAAACTGATTGATACTGCGTTTAGGCGCTGTCCGTTCTGAAACAATGAAAGGAATATGTAAAACGCTACAAGTAACGCCTGTCCAGATATTTGCCGAGGTGATAAAAGACAAAACACAATTTGGTTTTTCTTTCCTCAAAAGCTTTAAGAGTTTATAAAGCATAAGCCACATATAACTCAACCTGAACCAGAGTTTATCACTTTTTCTATCAAGCAGGTAAATAACCTTAACCCCTTCGTTGATGCTATAAGCAGGATCACCCTGATTCAACGCGACGATTACTGAGGTACAGTTTTTTTGATCAAAATAATTGGCTAAAGCAATGAGCACCCGTTCGGCTCCACCGCTCATTAAAGAAGGTATCACAAAAAATAACCGTTGTTTTTGTGGCAATACAGATGGTGTTTCCATGAAAATAAAAGCGGATTGATTTAAAGCAAAAATTTCACGGTGTTATAGGCTTTCCTAACTTTAAACTGCCCCAACTCAAATAACAGATACCGCTGAATATATAACCATAAAAGTTTCTTTTTTTGTAAGGCCGGGTAGCTGAAGTGGGTAATGATCAGATTAAAATCACTGATCATCCTTTCCATTCGGTCGCTCGCCTTGATCATGCTCCACACGCCACCGGTATGATTACGGTAGCAGCTCATTACCTCGGGCATTACATAAATTTTGCGCCCGGTATAATGAGTAGCAAAAAGTTTGAACATTTTATCGCCGGCATAACATTTAAAAAACCAGGGCCTGTTGAATAATTGATGTACCTCAGCTACATTACGGTACAACACTGTCGCAGTTTTGGTTTCCTCCTGCCTCCCTTCAAGTAAGTCATGATAGGTGTGTATCAGAGGCACTGGTTTAGGATTAACATATAAAGTGTTGTTGCCTTCGTCAATTACACGAGTATAATGGCAACAGATAATATACTCCGCATTCTTCTCCAGAAAATCGACCTGTTTTTGTAATTTATAAGAGTCAGTCCAATAATCATCACCCTCACAAAGGGCAATATATTTCCCCTGACATGCTTTAAGGGTATTGATGAGGTTGTGGTGAGCGCCTACATTTTTTTTTGTAGAAACCAGCCTGATCTTAACAGGATATTTATTCAAAAATGATTCTACAACTTTTGCAGTTCCATCGGTAGAACAATCATTACCTACTACTATCTCAAATTCAAAATTGGCTTGCTGCATTATAAAACTTTCTATAGCATGGGCGATAAATTTTTCATGATTATAGGTAATGCAGCAAATGCTTACCATTGGATTCTGCTTGTTCATCATGCCCCATTTTCTTTAACCGTTTGGATATTAATTTCAGATTCGATCTGATCGGCAATCAGGGCTCCGAAACTCTTCGATACCGCTTCACTGCTTTCATTGTTCTGGATTCTTAACAACAAGCGACAAATAAGATCTAAATCAGATAAGGTTAAAGTATGGTACATAGGCAGGCACATGATCCTGCTGGCAATAGAATCGCAAACCGGCATTTCCACATTTTCAACATAAGGTAATGCGGATAAGGAGGGGTAAAAATAGCGCCGGCAATATACTTGTGCCAGCTCCAACTTAGCCTTACATTCCTTCATTAAATCCTCGCTCTTGAAAAGTAGAGGGAAATAAGCATAGTTATAATCCTCCGCATTATCCAATTGTTGAAACTGTACGTCAAGTCTGTTTAAGCGAAGTTTATAATGTGTGGACAAGTACTTCCTTTTTTTAAGTATCTCATCAATATGCGGCAAATTACATAAGCCCATTGCTGCATGAAATTCACAGTTTTTAGCATTGATACCCAGTTCAGCAAATTCATCTACCCCAGAATATCCAAAATTGCGCATGAGTGCCATCTTTTTTAACAGATCGGGTTGCCTGGTAAATACGGCCCCTCCTTCAATGGTATGGAATAACTTGGTAGAATGAAAGCTTGTTGTGCTTATATCTCCATATTCAAATATTGACCTGTTTTTGTATCGGGTACCAAAACAATGTGCCGCATCATAAATTACTTTCAACCCGTGTCTATCAGCAATTTGTTGTATAGCATCTATATCGCAAGCGTTGCCGTAAACATGTGTAGCCAATATAGCTGAGGTGTTTGGCGTTATAGCAGCCTCAATTTTAGTGGGATCAATGTTGAATGTATTTGCATCAATGTCTACAAATACAGGCCTACATCCTTGCCATACTATCGTGCTGGTTGTGGCTACAAAAGAAAAAGGTGTTGTAATGATCTCACCTGTTAAGTTAAGTGCTTTTATGGCAAGTTGCAATGCCATAGTGCCGTTTGATACATAAAGCATGTGATCTAACCCCAGATACTCTTTCAGTTTTAGTTCCAGCGTATTTACAAGCGGGCCGTTATTGGTGAGCCATTGCCGCTCCCAAATACTTTTCACGTAAACTTTAAATTCTTTCTCGGAGGGCAAAAAAGGTTTGGTTACTGGTATCATTTTTTCAGGATTAATTGTTTAAAATCTTTCATTGCCGATATTTTGATGAGCAAGCTAAAGCCATAGTAAAAAATGGCATAACCTATACCGATTATTGCAATGCGCACTAGGTCTGGGGCAAATAGGCGAATGAGTAACATATCCAAAAAGTAGCAGGCAACTCCTATACTACCGGCCAGTATCAGAATGGGCAAAATATCTTCAATTTGCTCTTTAACCGGGTAGTGGATCAATTTGCCACTATATATAGAGTTAATGTAATAGGCAACAAAGTTGAAAAACAGCTGAAAGTAGAGCAATCCATAGATACCGAAAGAGATGAACGATAAAATGCCGATGACACTGAGTACTTTTTTAACAATCTCCAGCTTCAGAAATAGGGCGCTTTTACCCATCACTTTTAAAACATTCAGATTGTAAGCATGTAAAGGGTACATGATACCACTGATACAAAGAATCTGAAAATAGGGCACAGAAGGCAGCCATTTATCAGTTAACAAAAACCGAAATAGAGGCTCGGCTACAACACATAAAAAGATAAGTACCGGTGCATTCCAGAAAAGCACCTGCTGCATAAGCCTTTTATATACATTTTTTAACTGTACAACATCATTAGATATTTCCGCAAACATGGGATAGGCTACCTTATTAACTGCTGCCGATATATTACCGATTGGTAACTGACTGATGGACTCGGCGCGGGAATAAAACCCTAACTGGACTGCCGAGAAATATCTTCCGATAATGATCAGGTATATATTTTGATAAATCGTATCTAATATTCCCGAGAGGGTCATTTTGTAACCAAAATTGAAATGCTTTTTAAAACACGCTTTATCAAATAAGAGCGCCGGTCGCCATTTTGAATAGATCCAATGCATGGCCGTTGATAAGAACGAAGTACACAAACCCATCCAAACCAAACTCCAAACCCCATAACCCATTTTAGCTAACACTATACCCAGTATGCCACCACCAATAGCTGCGGGCACCTGAATGTTGGTTTGTTTCCTGAATTTCAACTCTTTAATCAGCAGTGTACTTTGTACCCCAAAAAAAGCATTGAGGATCAGGATCAACCCGTACACACGAACAATGGGTATTAAAAGATGCTGTTTATAAAATAATGCAATAAATGGCGCTCCTAAGAAAAGTATGCCATATAGCATAATACTTCCAGCCAGGTTAAAATAAAATATGGTCGACAGGTCCCGTTGATCCGCGTCAGTTGTTCTAATGAGTGAAGCGGTTAAACCTCCGTCTAACAAAGTATTTCCTACAGCTATAAAAAGGGATAACATGGCAATCAACCCAAACTGTGCGGGATCAAGTATCCGTGCAAGGAAAATAGAAATGCAAAAACCTACCAGTTTACCGCTTACTTGCTGCCATAAAGACCATAGCACACCGGAAACGGCCTTTTCTTTAAAACTCATGCTTGGTAGGCTAAAGGCGGGCGTTAACTACGCTATCGGGTAAAAACGCTTTCAGATCATACATAACGGCATCCGGCTTGCAAAGTGCCTTGATGTCCATCGTCTTAAACTCTTCGTGGGCAACCGCCAGCAAAACACCGTCGTATTTACGTTTTTTTGATTCGCCGTTCTCGCATAGAATTCCGTAAGCGCGTTTTGCCTGATCGGCATTAGCCCAAGGATCATGAATATGTACCTTAACCTTATATTCTTCCAGCCGACGTACAATATCAATTACACGAGTGTTACGAACATCGGGGCAATTTTCTTTAAACGTAAAACCCAGTACAAGTACTCGCGCGGTGGTAAGCGAAGTGCCTTTGCAGATCATTTTTTTTATGAACTGATCAGCAACATAAGCTCCCATTGAATCGTTTATGCGGCGGCCCGCCAGTATTATTTCGGGGTGATAACCCACTTCCTGGGCTTTTTGTGCCAAATAATAAGGATCAACGCCTATGCAATGCCCGCCAACTAATCCGGGACGAAAATTTAGAAAATTCCATTTGGTACCGGCAGCTTCAAGTACTTTGTGTGTATCAATTCCCAGTTTGTTAAAGATCATAGCCAGTTCATTGACAAAAGCGATATTGATATCGCGTTGTGCATTTTCAATAACTTTTGCAGCTTCCGCTACTTTAATGGAGTCGGCTTTAAACGTACCTGCAGAAATAACAGAACTATAAAGCGCATCTACAATTTCCGCGGTTTTGGCATTGGAGCCTGACGTAATTTTACGAATGTTGGCTACGGTATGAAGTTTATCCCCCGGGTTAATCCGTTCGGGCGAGTAGCCGGCAAAAAAGTCAATATTATAACGGAGCTTTGAAGTTTTTTCAAGTACCGGCACACATTCGTCTTCGGTAACACCCGGATAAACTGTTGACTCATAAATAACAATATCACCTTTCTTAAGTATCTTACCGATCAATAAACTGGCATTGATCAGCGGACTCAGATCGGGTCTGTTATTTTTATCAACCGGAGTAGGCACGGTTACAATGTAAATAGAGCAAGCTCTCAGCTTTTCAATTTCACTGGTGCAATACAAACCTTTTGGGGTTGTACATTCCAGCGTAATTACAGCGTTTAATTTTTTTTCGCTAATCTCCATGGTATGATCCAGCCCTTCTTTAAGCTGATCGATTCGCCGGGAATTAATATCATAACCAAACACCTTGTATTGTTTAGCAAACTCCACTGCTAAGGGAAGGCCAACGTATCCAAGGCCTATAATTCCTATTTTACTATTTCGTAGCATTTTTTTTATCCTGATTTAAGTTTTGTATAGCGATATGCTGGAAGGGTATGCGGGTTACCAATGCGCAATGAATGTTGTCAAAAACCATAAGTACATTTTTGCCTTGTATCTGAACAACCTGGCCCGGTTGGTTAACAAATGCGCCTTGCTTTACCAACACGCGGTCGCCTATGGATATGCTTTGAAGGTTAATAACCTCAACATCCCTGTAGATTGCTAAGTTTCTTTTGATTTCTTCAATTACCGTATCACTCACAACCGCGGGGTGCTGCATATAATAAACATATCCCATAACACCTAAGCAGTAAAGTACTAACCCTTCTTCACGGAGATTAACCCTAACAAAAACATAGGAGCTAAACAATGGCAGGCTCACCTCCTTTTTGCGGTCAGCCCATTGATTTTGAACTTGCTTTAAGGGGCAATAGGATTCTATGCCCTGTCGCTGTAGTAACATGTCGACCTTTTTTTCCCATCGTGGCCGGGTATAAATAACCAGCCATTTTTTTTCATTTAACTGTTTCGGATTCATATATCTGATTTGAAAATAACCGGAGTTTCGGGAGGTTCAATAGCTTCGCCATATCACTTACATGATGCCATTGGTAAAACTGATTGCTATTTATTTAGGTCGTTGGCTAAGGCCAATCATGGTAAAGCGTTTTCTAACATCAGGTGGATTAAAGAATGTAATCTCTATTTCACCCAATCATATGGCAGCGATGCCGGCTTGGTATAGCTTCGCCATACCACTTACATAGCCCTTCTTTTTAAATATTAAATTTGAATTAGATACCAGGCAATAATTGTTTACTTACTGCCTTTTTCAGCAGCATAACCATAAGCATAAGCCTGGCGGTTCTCCTTTTTAGCATCATTAAAAACCACCATCAGGTTTTTAAATTTTCCATTATCATAAACATCCCTCAGAATATCTAACTGGTGCGTGTTTGTATAGTTATAACGAACCAGGTAAACACTCAGATCGGCATATTGCGCTAAACTAAAAGCATCTGCAACAGCACCAACCGGCGATGTATCTATAATTAAATAATCAAATCTTTCTTTTGCCCAATCAAAAAGCATATCCATGCGGTCGTTCATGAGCAATTCTGCAGGATCCTGTGGTAAAGAACCACAGCCCATTACATATAAATTATCAGCATTAGGATACTGTTGGATACAATCATGCAAGTTGTCGGTATCCCCCTGCAGATAATCAGTGATACCTTTTTGCTGAAGCATATTCATTTTTTGCAACAGATCTGGCTTGCGTAAATCAAACTCAAGCATCAATACCCGTTTATTGAGTAGCGCAAGCGTTAACCCCAGGTTAATGCTAAAAAATGTTTTACCCTCCCCTTTCATACAGGAAGTCACCAGCATAACCTGATTGGGCACATCTGGATTTAATACACCCAGATTTGTACGTATATACCTGAACAATTCGGAAATAGTTGAATGCTCACCCTTTTGTATGACTATTTGATTTTCAACTTCGTGATGATTTAATTCTCCCAAAACCCGAACACCCGATATATAACTTAAACTTGAGGGGTCTTTAACCTTTATATTCAACAGTTGCTGTGCGTAAATAAGCAAAGCTGGTAATAGTAAGCCAACAATCCCCCCGCACAGGTACAGTAAAGAGGATTTAGGATACTCAGGAACAGAGTCATACGCCGGCTTATCAATAACCTGTGAAGTTGGGATAGTTGCCGATAAAGACAAGGCTGTTTCTTCGCGTTTCTGCAATAAATACTGATACAAGGTTGTTTTAACACTTTGCTCGCGGCTACGCTGTAGAAGCCCGCGTTCCAACGCCGGTACTGAACGAACCCTGGAATCGTAATGAGCTGAATTCACTTTCAGATGATCATGCTCAATAATAAATCCCTGTTTAATATTTATAAGGTTTTCTTTGATCTTTAACCGAAGGTCGGTTATCTGGTCACTCAAGTTTTCAACAAGGGGGTTACTTAAATTAGCACTACTCAGCATCCTGTTTCGTTCCAGCTGCAAGTCGTTAAATCGGCTGATTAAAGTATTAAGCACAGGATCCTTTAATCCCATAGTGCTTGGAACGACATTAAATTGATTGGCTGATTTATCTAAATATCTTTCAATAGACCGAACTATACCAAGCTGCACATCTGATGCCTCGAGTAATTGGTTATATTCTGCGGATTTTGTTAAGTTGAGCTGAGCGCCGGTACTTGCATCGGCCGCCTCATTTTGTTGCTTATAAACCTCTATTCCTCCTTCTGCATTAGAAAGATCCTGCTCCATATCCTTAAGCCGTTTATCAATAAATAAAATGGTATTTACGGCTATTACATTTTTTTTCTCAACGTTTTCGGTGTTATAGGTATTAATAAGCTTGGTGAGTATATCCACCCCCCTGGAAGGTACAGGATCAGTAAGGCTTAAAATAACTGTATTTGATTCCTTTACTACCGGATTTACGTTTAGTTTTCCCGCGCTATAAGTGGCAGCCAGTTTATATAAATCCTTAAACTGTATTTGTACTGGCCCATATGTGCTTAAAAACGCCGGGCCTTTATCTACTTTAAATACAAAATCGGAATGCTGTATCTGTTGACCATAACGATATACCCATCCTACAATACCTTCTTGTAACAGGAAAGTATGATCTGATATACCTTTTATTTGGAGTTTTTTAAGGTAAGCGCCATTGTTTAGCTTTTTAACAGAAATTTTAAACGGTAATTCATCTGCATAAAGTTCACGGGTTTTGAACCCCTGTGAATAGAAATAAGATATATCCAGATTAAGGTCTTTTAGTGCTTTATAGATCAAATCTTTGGATCTTAAAATCTCCATTTCATTATCTACAGTTTTGGGTTCCTGAAACATATTAAGATCGCTAAAGGCTGTGGCTTTTAGGATGCCGTCTCCTTTTTTATCATCAGGTATTAATAAGGTGCTGCTTATTTTATATAAAGGCGTTGCATAGTCCAGATAAAACCACACCACAGCCATACTTATACTCAATGTGATCAAAAATAAATACCATCGTTTTGAATATGGCATAAGCTTTTCCCTGAAATTATCGGGACGTACAGCTGATTTTGAACTGAAATTTGAAGCCATAATCTAAGATTTTTAATATGGGCAATAGTTATAATGATTCTACCTCTTTAGCAATACAGCAACCAAAACAGCAGCAGCTGATATAGAAGCTATGATCATAGGCATTATCCGGGTATTGGTACTAAATTCTACAGCTTTTGACCGATCGGGTTCAACATATACAACATCATTCTGCCGGAGATTGAAGTATGGTGAATTCATGGTTTCCTGCTGATTCAGGTTAAGTCTTTTCATAACCTTATGACCATCTTCATTACGAATGATCAATACATTATCCCGTTTACCATATACGGTCATATCTCCCGCCATTCCAAGCGCCTCCAGGAGGTTTACTTTTTCATCAGTTATGGTAAATGTGGAGGGTTTATTCACTTCACCTATTACAGTAATTTTGAAATTAGTGATCTGAACCTCTATTTCCGGATTTTTCACATACTTAACTAATGCAGAGGCGATGCCTTTTTCAGCTTCTTCAACGGTTAAGCCTTCTATCTTATAATCGCCTATTAATGGTAAGTGTATCGTGCCATTCTTACTAACCCTGTAGCCTTTTAATGATGCATTTGAAGGGTCGTTTTTGTTACCGGCAAACAGGGTGTTAGATTCGGGGTTTGAACTGTTCATTGTGACACTAACAATGTCATTCAGACGGATAACGATATCGTTGTTTTGTTCATCTTTTGTAATTGTGGCATTGGCCATATTACTAAAATAAACCAGGTCTCTTCGGGGTGCACAGGCGCTTATTACAAAAACCAATAAGACGCATATTCGTGATAGTACTTTTATAGTCATGAGTGATAAGTATGAGCGTTTGTTTATCTTGGTTTGATTTACATATCAAATGTATCTATTTGAAAAACAATATAGTGCATGATTTTTATGATTGAATTTCAATTGTAAACAAAGTGTATATTTTCACACAAAATGTAAAAATATACTTGATGAAGTTTACAGAACATGTAAAACTGTTGTAAAAAAGCTACGGCAGATCTTGAATAATTTACGGCGATTATTTTTATAAATACGGGCTTTTAGCAAAGCTTTTTTATTTAATAAAAAATAGTTAAATAATCCATCATAATAGAATCGAATTATTTCAAAATAACGGCAAACTAAATTGGTGAATTGGCAACTGCACAATGAGTTATATATTCAAATAAATGGCACAGAAAACCTTGTTTTAAAGATTGTGCCATGCGCATTTTTGGAAAGGAAATAGCTGTTAAAAAAAATGCTAAGAATAAATATATTCTTAGCATTTAACGTGGTATTTGTGAGATTAGTTGATAAACTATAGGGATGGTGCTTTTAACTATTTTATTAGATGATGTAACTCATTCCACCGTAACAGATTTAGCCAGATTACGAGGTTGATCTACATTGCAGCCCCGCATTACCGCAACATGATAAGCAAGTAACTGTAAGGGAATAATAGCCAAAAGAGGTAAAAAGGCTTCGTCTGCGTCAGGTATTTCAATACAGTAATCAACCATTTTTCCAATTTCTTTATCCCCGGCTGTTACGATAGCAATAACGATCCCTTTACGCGCTTTAACTTCTTGTATATTGCTAATCACTTTCTCGTAGGATGAGTTTTTAGTCGCAATTACAACAACAGGCATCTCTTTATCAATTAATGCAATCGGCCCGTGTTTCATTTCAGCAGCCGGATAACCCTCCGCATGAATATAAGAGATCTCTTTTAATTTTAAAGCGCCTTCCAAAGCAACAGGAAAACCACTACCTCTTCCCAGGAACAGGCAATTTCTTGAATCTTTAATTTTAGCAGCTATATTCTTAATCAAATTATTAGTAGCCAAAACCGTTTGTATTTTATCGGGAATGCTATCCAATTCTGTTAAAAGACTGGTTAGTTTTGATACAGTTAGCGTACCCTTCTGTTGTGCGATATAAAAGGCCAGTAAAGTTAAAACCGTTACCTGTGCAGTAAAGGCCTTCGTTGAGGCCACTCCTATTTCAGGGCCGGCATGCGTATAAACACCAGCATGCGTAATACGTGGTATAGATGAACCTACTACATTACAAATTCCAAAAATTGTTGCCCCTTTTTCTTTTGCTATTTCGATAGCAGCCATGGTATCGGCAGTCTCGCCTGATTGTGATATCGCTATTACAATGTCTTTTTCAGTAATAATAGGGTTACGATATCTAAATTCAGAAGCATACTCTACCTCAACTGGTATACGGGCATATTCCTCTATCAAATATTCACCGGTTAAACCTGCATGCCAGGATGTACCGCACGCTATGATGATGATGCGTTCAATATTTTTTAGCTTATCCGCATATTCTTTAATACCCCCTAATTCTATTTTACCTTCCTCGGCATTAATACGACCGCGCATACAATCTCTTATAGATCGTGGTTGTTCGTATATTTCCTTTAACATAAAATGATCGAAGCCGCCTTTTTCAAGCTCCTCCAGTTTTAACTCCAACTCCTGAACCAACGGGGTCTGAATTACATTGTCCAGGCGCTTAACCAGTAAAGCATCCCGTTTTATCAATGCTATTTCATTATCTTTTAAATAAATAACATTCTTAATGTATTCTACAATAGGAGTTGCATCTGATGCAATAAAGTATTCTCCCTCACCTATACCGATAACCAGCGGACTACCTTTTCTGGCGGCAATTAACTGATCGGGGTTTTCCCTATCCATAATTACTATAGCATATGCACCGATTACAGTATTCAAAGCCAGGCGAACAGCTTCTAACAGATCTATTTGTTCGATTCCTTGTATCTCTTCTATCAAGTGGATCAACACTTCTGTATCTGTATCACTTTCGAACTGATGACCACGATTAAGTAGTTCTTCTTTAAGCGTGGCATAATTTTCAATTATCCCGTTGTGAATAATATATAAACGTTTATCATTAGAACTATGTGGATGTGAATTAATGTCCGAAGGTTCTCCATGTGTTGCCCATCGGGTATGCCCCATGGCTACCCTTCCGCTCCTATCCTGGTTTCTTGTAAAATCCTCCAAAAAAGCCACTTTCCCTGCTTTCTTGTAAATACTAAATCCATTATCATTTATAATGGAAATACCTGCGCTATCATAACCGCGGTATTCTAATCTTTTTAAACCTTTAATTACAATGGGCCATGCTTCACGGAACCCGATATAACCTACAATTCCACACATAAGGGTTGGTTGTTTTTTATTGTTAAAAAAAATTAAATATCCCTACCTTTTATGAGCTTTGTCGTGATATTTATCACTATTAATAATGAGATTGATCACACTACTTTTAATCTTGTATTAGACATTTCTTAAATCTTTTGGTAAAATGCAAATCAAGTTGTTTTTTAATGAATATAAGGATCATCCATTTTATCGGGAGATTACTGAAAAAAATCTTATAATTTCAAATGGCTGCTACACCATCCAAAACCGAACGGCCCAATGTTCGGTTTTGTTACAGCACAATATTTCATTTTATATAATTTTTTATATATCAATAAGTTATAAGTTTGGAACAGCGATTGCTTTTAAATACTTCAATTGAATACTTATACTTTCCATATTAATATCTACGACCTGGCTTTCCTGGGAGCGATATTTATTGGGCTCTCTTTTGCGCTGCAGCTGTGGTTCACCAAAAGGATCAACCGGGCTGCAAACCGCTTCTTGAGTTTGGCCCTCGCGGTGATGGCGCTGCGACTGCTTTGGGAACTGGGCAGAGACATCGGTCTTGAAGCCTATTTTTCTCATTGGAGCTGGCTGCCGCTGCATTTCTCACTTGCGTTTGGCCCCCTTATTTTCTTTTACGTGCTTAAAATAACCCGGCCGGAATATAAATTCCGGTCAAATGATCTGCTGCATTTTAGTCCATTGCTACTGGAATTGACTGCCCAGGCATTGGAAGTTATGGATAGTATAAAAACCGGCGCAGCTATTGATGAAACGCCAACCTTTCATTTGCTGAACCCTATATTACAATTGCTGATGTTTATTTCAGTCAGTACCTACCTGTACGCGTCTTATAGGCTGATAGAACGCTTTTACCGGGGTATGAAATTTAACAGGGGCGATAGGTACCGTTACGAATTGCGCTGGCTGCAAAATTTATTGATGGTTTTTGGCTTGTTATGGCTATTGTGGATACCTTTTACAGCCGCAAACTATTTTTATTACCACTACCAATTAAGCGCACATGCTTATTATCCTTTATATCTTCTTTTAGTGGTAATGACCATCTGGATAGCGGCTGTGGCTTTTTTAAGACAAGAGGCCGGCATGCGGGTCGCACCCCCTCTGTTTTTAAAGCCGGCGCTTCCTGCAGAAATGAAGCAAATGGGTATTTGGTTAAAGAAAGCCGTGCAAGCAAACCTGTATTACCAGGACCCGGAACTAAGCTTAAACTCACTGGCCGAAAAGCTGGAGATGACTCCCCATGAATTATCCCGGATCATTAACACCGTGCTCAAAAAAAGCTTCAACGATTTTATCAATGAATATCGCGTACAGGAGGCGGCCCGAAAAATGCAGGACCCTGCTTATGATCACCTTACCCTCCTGGGCATTGCATTTGAATCGGGCTTCAATTCCCAAAGCACTTTTAGTCGCATTTTCAAACAAATGACCGGGAAAAGCCCGCTGCAACATAAAAATGAGCTAAAAAAAGAGTACCCATCTTATAATCTGGGAAGCCAATCCCAACTTGTGCCGGTAATATTGCATCGTGAAACCACTCGTAAGTGGTCTTATGAAAAATTAAACGGCAATTATATGTTTAAGAACTATTTGAAAATAGCAAGGCGCAGCCTGGTACGTAATAAAAGCTATACCATTATTAATATTACTGGTTTGGCTGTTGGTATTGCCGTTTGTATGGTGATCTTTATCATTATACAATATCAAACAAGCTTCGATACTTTTCACTCCAAAAAAGATCGCATCTATCGGGTGTTAACCGAATATCATCACGCCGAATCAGCAAATATTTCTTATGGGAAAGACATCCCTTTTCCAATGCCGCTGGGATTAAAAACGGCTTTTCCTCAGGTAGAACAGGTAGCCCCGATTTTTGCGAGCCACGATGATCAGTTACAGGTACTTGATGTTAACGGAACCACTGTAAAAAATTTCAAAGAGCAGCGCGGTGTATTTTTTGCGGGGCCTTCATTCTTTAAAATATTTGATTACCCGCTGCTTGCCGGCTCCTACGCCTCATTAAAAGATCCAAACAATGTATTGCTTACCAAAGAGATCGCGGAGAAATATTTCGGCGACTGGAAAACAGCAATAGGCAAAACCATTAAACTGCAAGTAGGCGGCTACATATTCGAGCACGGTACAGATGTGTTGAAAGTTTCGGGTATCCTTGCCACCATACCGGCAAATACCGACTTTCAGCTAAAATTGGTTGTGGCCTTTGGAACAAGTTTTACGGGAAGTTACCTGCAAAAATCTACCGATTGGGCTCAAACGGTAGCTGATTTTGGCTGCTACATTTTGTTGCCGCCGGGTATTTCTGCTGACAATTTTAATCAACAATTAAGAGCGTATTCACGAAAAGCGGAATCTTCCGACAATAAGGATAGTCATATTATACAATCATTAAGCGCGGTGCATTATGATGCAGGAGCAGGTAACTACAGCAACAAAATAATCAGTCATAAACTGCTCAATGTATTGTGGCTCATCGCAGCGTTTATCCTGTTAATTGCTTGCGTAAACTTTATCAACCTCTCTACGGCACAAGCTGTTAACAGGGCAAAGGAGGTTGGCGTAAGAAAAGTTTTGGGGAGTAGTAAATCTCAATTACAGATCCAATTCATTGTTGAAACATTTTTGATAGTTACAAGTGCCGTAATATTGGCAGCGGGTATTACAATTTTGGCATTGCCTTATATAAACCGGCTTTTAGAGCTTACACTTTCATTCAACATATTCAGCAACCCTGCAATTATCCTGTTTCTGTTGATTGTAACTATTATGGTAACCGCATTCGCCGGTTTTTATCCTGCTATTGTTTTATCACGTTTCAATCCTGTTAATGCTTTGCAACGTAAGCTCACATCAAATAACTCTCAGGGAATTTCATTACGAAGAGGATTGGTAGTGTTTCAATTCATCATTGCACAGGCACTCATTATCGGAACACTCGTTATTGTAAGGCAAATGAATTATTTTATGGATCAACCCTTAGGGTTCGATAAAGAGGCCATCGTCAATGTTCCGTTCCGCGTAGATAGTCTTCGTCTTAGCAGACTGGATTATTTAAAAAAACAGTTATTGACGATTAATGGTGTGCAAACAGTAAGCTACAGTTCCAACACTCCGGTTGAAGATGCTAATGATATGTGGAGCACGCTCAAATTTAACCATGCCGCAAAAGAAACAGATTTTAAAGCTATTACCAAATTCGCCGACAACGAATATGTGCCTGCTTACAAATTGACTTTAATAGCCGGAAGAAATATACAACCCTCTGATACAACAAGGGAGTTTTTGGTGAATGAGTCGCTGATGAAAAGTTTAGGGATTAAAAATCCTAATGAAATATTGAATAAAGAAATAAGTATCTGGAACGGCCAAATAAAATGTTCGGTTGTTGGTGTATTGAAAGACTTTAATGATAGATCTTTTCGTAATGGGCTTGCACCATTGTTGATTACCACAGATAAAGCGATGTACAACCAGGTTGGAATAAAACTGACAACCACAAACCTTCCTTCGACAATAGAAGCTGTTAAAAACGTATTTGAGCAAACACTTCCCGACTTTGTTTATGAATACAAATTTTTGGATGATAAAATTGACGGCTTTTACAAACAGGAAAATCAGCTATCGGCTTTATATAAAATTTTTGCAGCTATCGCTATATTCCTTAGCTGTTTGGGTTTGTATGGTTTAGCCTCGTTTATGGCAGTGCAGCGAATAAAAGAAGTTGGTATCCGTAAAGTGCTTGGAGCTACTGCAGGCAGTATTGTTTATTTGTTTTCAAAAGAATTTATCATACTCATCGCGATCGCCTTCGCCATTGCCACACCTATTGCATGGTATTACATGCACCAATGGCTGCAGGATTATGCCTATCGCATCAACATCAGCTGGTGGTTATTTGCTATAGGCGGACTTGCTGCAACAATTATTGCACTGGCAACCATAAGTTTCCAGGCAGTAAAAGCAGCCAAAGCAAACCCGGTAAAAAGCCTGAGAAGTGAATGACATAAAACTGTTTTGCAGTAAAGAACTTAGGTCCATAAGGTGAGATCTGAGATTTAGTTGACACATTGATGTGGTGCGTTCCGGGGTGAGATACGGAATGCATTTTTCCTTTTCATAAACTAAAATAATTGATTAGTAACTCATTAAATTAATTTCTGAAAGTGCAAAAAGGGTTCTGCTCCTCCTCTCCAAAATCGAACTGCGCCCTTTCAACGTAAAGACATGTTTAGATAAATGAGTTGTAACTACCTTATATTGCGCTTCAATCCCCGCATCACTGTTTTTATGTTTTAGAGGTCTTTTGTCTGGATATGACTAAAAACGAATGGTAATAATAAATTATATAAAAAATGCATCTACCATTAAATGAAACACATAAATTTATCCGTTTAAATAACACTTATTATTTCCTAAAATTTTTAACCTTATGCTAAAACTTTCTTTCACCCTGTTTTTTGTCGTCGTTTTTTTCGGTACGCTTAGATATTTTACAGGTGCTTTTTTTCAAGAAGATCAACCTCAAATTAAGCGTGCTTCGCTAAATCGAAGCCATGTATCAATTATCGGGCAAAGAGATACCTCACGTGGGCCGGATGGGTTAACCATTACCAGGTTTGCAGGTCCCGACCTTACACCAAGTCCCGCCTGTATTGCAACAGCGCCAACAGGTGAGGTATTTGTGGGTGTTGATATGATAGGCTCCCTGGGTAAAACTCCCGGAAAAGGAAAAATCATCAGGCTTGTAGACAGCGACAATGACGGTAAGATAGACAAGCATACAGAATTTGCCGAAGTTGATGATCCCCGCGGAATCCTGGTTATGGGCAACCAGGTTTTTGTGATGCACACTGTATTTTCAAAAGAAACAGGTAAAGCTACCGGAATGAACCTGGAAGTTTTTACAGATAAAGACCAGGACGGCATTGCCGATGGCCCTCCAAAGCCACTTATTGAACATATAAGCAATGCCCATATGCTGGCCGAACGGGGTACAGATCACGCTACCAATGGCATACGCATGGGTATTGATGGCTGGATATATATTGCTGTGGGTGATTTTGGCTTTCATGATGCTATAGACCGCAGCGGTAAAAAACTAACCATGCTGGGCGGTGGCATAGTAAGGGTAAGGCCAGATGGAACCGAGATGGAGATTTACACCCACGGCACCCGGAATATTTATGACGTTGCCATTGATCCATACATGAATGTTTTCACCAGGGACAATACCAATGATGGCGGTGGATGGAACATCCGTTTTTCTCATCACATACAATCGGGCGAATATGGATATCCTGTATTATTCCAGCATTTTACGGACGAGATCTTGCCAGCCCTGGTTGATTTAGGAGGCGGATCGGGTACGGGCTCCTTATTTATGGACGAACCTACCTGGCCCGAAAAATACAACCGCGTACCTATGACAGCCGACTGGGGCAGAAGCGAATTGTATATTAACCGTTTAAAACCAGATGGCGCCAGCTTTCAGCAAAAAGAAGAAGAATTTATTCAATTACCGCAAATTACTGATCTGGATGTAGATGGATCCGGAAGGCTTTATCTCTCGGCATGGGATGGTGCGGGTTATTCCGGCGATGCTGCTAAAGGCTATGTTGTAAGAGCGGTACCTAAAGATTGGACTTATAAACCTTTTCCTGATCTTAAAGCTGCTTCAGCAAGCGATTTGGCAAACCTGCTTAAATCAGCAAGTGCTGTAGCCCGGTTAAGCGCATCCCAGGAACTCCTTACGCATCATGCCGACGAGGCCGGAAAACTGTCGCTTGCAATTGCAAATGATGCAAACCTGCCATTATATACCCGGGTAGCGGGTGTTTATACCTATGCGCAGGCAGCCCGTGAAAATGGGGTACCTGCATTAGTACAGCTTACAAAGGATAAAGACTTAAGAGAATTTGCCTTAAGAGCCCTGGCAGATAGAAAGGCCGGCATTCAAAATGTTCCCACTGAACCGTTTTTAGCCGGATTAAAAGACCCTTCTGAACGTGTTGAGGCAGCAGCAATTGTTGGTTTGAACCGTTTGGGCAGAATAGCTGCAGCACAGTCCTTATTAACAACACCCGTTCCAGCTACTTTTGTGGCACCAAACAAAAATGAAGAGGGCCCGCATGCCAAACCTAATGCAGCCATTATATTACCACACCTCGCGGTAAGAGCATTGGTGAGCATGAATGCTGTTGATGATTGCGTTAATGCTATTGGGACAGCGAATTCAACCCTCGCATTATGGGCTTTAAGGTATATGTATGATACCAAAGCTGTTGAAGGTTTAATTAAATCCTATACAAAAGTGAAGGATGATAAAACTAAAAAACAAATACTGGTAACGCTATCACGCCTTTATAAAAAAGAAGCCGATTATGATGCTTCCTGGTGGTGGGGTACCAGACCAGATTCGCACGGGCCAATTTACAAAGGTGTTACCTGGGCAGGTTCAGCACGGATAGAGCAGTTTTTAAAAGCCGAATGGACCAAATCAAGCCCTGCCGGGAAACAGTTTTTTGCCAATTTAAATGCACGTCATCAAATGGGTATTACAGCATTTGGTGGTGAAGAAAAAGGCCCTGCCACGAAAGAAGTTAAGATCGATCTGGCAAAAATCACGAACAAGAAAGGTCAGATCGGGAAATCCTCTATCGAAGACGTCATGCTGATGATCGCAAAAATAAAGGGAGATCCGCTAAAAGGAAAAGCTCTTTTTGCCCGCCAGGGCTGTATAGCTTGCCATAGCCTTACCAGGGGCGAGAAACTGAAAGGGCCGTTTATGGGTCAAATCGGTTCCATCATGACACGTCAGCAAATTGCCGAGTCGGTGCTTAAACCAAGCGCGTCAATTTCGCAGGGCTTTGCTACCGTTGTAATATCTGCAAAAGGAAACAAAAGCTATATGGGTTTCATCACCGAAGAGTCGGCCCAAAAAATAGTGATGCGGGATATAACAGGCAATGTTTTTACAGTAAAAGCTGCTGACATCATCAGTCGCAAGGAATTGAAAACATCCATGATGCCTGTAGGCCTTGCCAACGCGTTATCATACGAAGAATTCGCCTCGCTTATCACTTTCCTTTCACAGCAAAAAAACTAATTGTGGTTTGAAGGTCTGATCAAATGATTTCTATCAGCATAAAACATAAAAAAAGCTTCTGTAATATTACAGAAGCTTTTTTGTTTTAAGAGCCAGGTGTTTGGAAGAAATAAAAGGGTTGTCATTTCGAACGAGGAACGAGGAGAAATCTTCTTCGACATGCAACTGGGCTTTGTACACTACAGAAGATTTCTCTTTCGCACAACGCTCACCCCCTACCCATGCTCTATCGAAATGACAAATTTTTTAATAGAAATTATAATCTTCCGAACATATGTCATGTCAAGAGGACTTAGTAAAACACTAAATTAACAGGCGAATAATCTGAACAAAACGGCGTTTATACCTTTCGTCCATATTTGATATGGTGACCCCATGTTCTTTACCGGAGGTGGAGTGGATAAATTTAAACTCATCGCTTGAATTGCAGTATACGATGCCTACATGGCCAATTCTGCGGGTATGTTTTTTAGTGCCTGTAAACAGGATAATATCACCTGGGCGGGCATCCTCTAGTCGTACCTTTGTACCTACACCAATAAACTCGCAGGATGAGCGGGGCACATTAAAATTAAATTTCTTGAAAACATAGCTTACAAATCCCGAGCAATCGAAACCCGCTGATGGATCAGAACACCTGGAACGATACCGCGTACCCAAAAGAGATTGGGCGAAATGAAGGATCGTATCCGCCGAAACACTATCTGTTGATAGACTGACATTTGCATGTTTTATTTTATGAGTTAATTTAAATCTGCGTACATGCGTTTTAGAAAACAGCGACGTGGCAAAACCTATAAAAATAAAGAGGATTAAATATTTACTCATATTGCACTGGCAATTTATAAAATTAAGCTAATAAGCAAGTAAAATAATAAACAAGTTTTTTACACAGTTTCTTAACATAATTTTATGTCCTTGCAGGGTCTCCCGGAGAGGATAGTCGTTAAGTGGCTGCTATCCCAAAAGGTTGTCATGCTGCTCCGTCGATGCATGGTGGGCAGGCCTCTGCGCTCTACCCTTCGACGGAGCTCAGGGTGACAGCCATTTTTTTGAACATTTTCATCCTTTTTGTCATATGATGAGCTATTACCCTCCCAAGGGAGGGAATCGCACATATCCCATGCTTTTAAATTTAATCAGCCTAGCTCATGAGCCATTACTCCCTCAGGAAGATAATTTAACATCTTCTACATTTCCCTCAACGTCTCCCGCAGAGGCCCTCAAACATGGTTTACAGTGTAAACCCAAAAAACGGCATGAATAATTATTAATTATCTGATTATCAATTATATAAATTAATAAAAACTTTAAAAGTGTAAACCATGTAAACCCACTTTTTATACCCAAAAAGCAATTATAGCTTTAAACCATATTTATCACTAAACTTTTTATAAAGCTGCTTGTGCAGGTTATCCAGGTTGATATTGCGGCCTTGTATAAAAGCGGTCTCCACGTCAAGGCCTATCATATCCAGGGCATCGCCTTTAGATATAAAAAGGTTGGCGTCTTTCCCGGTTTCTAAGGTGCCTGTGGTTTTATCAATACCTAATATTTTAGCGTTGTTCATGGTGATCATGGATAAAGCCTGTTCTTTGGTTAGGCCATATCCTACTGCCTGCCCGGCTTCAAAAGGCAAATTGCGCTGACGCCAGAAGCCTGTGCCAGTCAAGCCGTAAAGTACGCCCCCATCCTGTAACAACTTGGGTAATTTATAAGGCAGGTAAACATCATCTTCATCCCGGTCGGGCAAAGCCTGGGTTTCACGGATAATTACCGGCACATTATTTTCCCGTAACAGGTCGGTCACCAGGTATGATTCTTTACCGCCAACAATGACCGCCGAAATACCAAAGCGTTTGGAAAATGTTACTGCCTGCCCTATTTCTTTGGCATTATCAGCAATGATAAACAGTTTTTTTGTTCCGTTAAACAAACCCTTCATGGCCTCAAAACGGATATTGGTTACTGACGGCTTAGTTATTTCCGCATATGATTTAGCTTGCTCAAACAAACTGGTGATCTCATCTACCTTTTTCTGGGCACGCTGGGCAGGCGTTTCCTGCACAACTCCGGGTACCGGCACTGCCCCTCTTCTTTCTCGACCACCTACGGCAGCCGTAGGCCAGTTTAAATGGATAGCGATATCTTTTTTATAAGCCGCATCCTCCCAGTTCCAGGCATCCAACTGTACTACTGAGGATTCCCCGGAGATCACGCCTCCATTTGGAGTGGGCTGAGCCAGTAGAATGCCATTGGAACGTACTGTAGGGATAACTTTGGAATCGGTATTGTAAGCCACCAACGAGCGTACATGCGGGTTGAGATCACCGGTTTCCGTATCATCAACAGTGCCACGGGCGCCTTCTTCCACCTCAACTAAGCCTAATGTGGTCATTGGGGCAATAAACCCGGGATAGACTTGTTTACCTGTAGCATCAATCACATCTGCATCGGCAACATTGGGTGCAGCGCCTTCACCAACACCTGTAATTTTACCTTTTACAAAGGTGATGTAACCATTATTAATTACCTGTCCGTTACCGACGTGTATGGTTGCACCCGTAATTACAACTGGCTTTGCTTGTGGTTTGGCAGGTGAAATATTAGCCTGCCCGTAAGAGAAGGAAATGCCAAGCAATAATCCTCCTAAACTTAATATAGTCTTCTTCATGTTGATTTTAAACTAAGAGCCAAGATATTAGAATCAAGAATTAAGACAGAAGGTTAATTTCTCTCTTGATTCCTGACTCTTGATTCTTGATTCATATAAATTATTGCTCGTTACGATCTCTTGCCTGGCGTGCTGCCTCTTTGGCCCGCTCCATTTCTGTATAGTCATCGGCCACTACAAAATTGTCTTCTTCAACGCTTTCACACTCGTAAAGACGACGGCGGGTGGCTGTAGGTCTTTGCGTAGCCGCACCTTTGCTTTTAGCTTCCAGCATCTTTTGTATGATACGACCTTCATCTGCTGCCAGGGCCTTTTGTTTTTCGGCGTCCTTTTCAATATCCCAGTACAACACCCCATCAACAAAGGTTTTTTCGGCAACGGCATAAACAGACAATGGATCGGCCGACCATAAAACAATATCAGCGTCTTTTCCTGGCTTAATACTACCTATCCGGTTATCTACGTGCATCATTTTTGCAGGGTTCAGGGTTACCAGCTTTAAGGCGTCTTCCTCGCTCATGTGCCCGTAGGTTACCGCTTTCCCGGCTTCCTGGTTCAGGCGACGGGCCATTTCGGCATCATCAGAGTTAAAGCCTGTCACCAAACCCACTTCATGCATCAGCTTACCATTATATGGAATAGCCTCGGCCACCTCACTTTTGTATGCCCACCAGTCCGAAAATGTTGAACCGGCAATATTATGCGCTTTCATTTTATCCGCCACTTTATAACCTTCCAGTATATGGGTAAAGGTATTAATGCGGAAACCCATGGAATCGGCTACATGCATCAGCATATTGATCTCCGATTGTACATAGGAGTGGCAAGTGATAAAGCGTTTGTTATCCAATATCTCTACCAGGGCATCCAGCTCCAGATCCCTGCGGGTGGTACTTCCTTTTACGGCCCGGGCCGCTTTGTATTCTTTGGCGCGTGTAAAGGCATCTATATACACCTCTTCAACCCCCATGCGTGTTTGAGGAAAGCGCAGGGCAGCGTTATTAGCAGGTGCGCCATTATTGCTTCCTTTTACGTTTTCGCCCAGGGCAAATTTGATAAAGCCATCGCTGCCCGCAAATTTGATCTCCTCAGGTAACATACCCCAGCGATGTTTAATTAATTGCGTTTGACCGCCAATGGCATTAGCCGAACCATGCAATATATGCGATGTGGTTACCCCGCCTGCCAATTGTCTGTACAGGTTGATATCCTCTGCATCAATAACATCAGCAATGCGAACTTCTGAAGTAACCGACTGCGTACCTTCGTTAATCCCTCCGGTTGCTGCAATGTGCGAGTGCTCATCAACAATACCGGCAGATATGTGCTTGCCTGTGGCATCAATTACTTTTGCTCCTGCCGATGACAGGTTTTTACCAACTGCCTTTATTTTACCGTTTTCAATTAATACGTCAGTGTTTTTTAATATACCATCTTTTTCATTTGTCCAAACGGTACCGTTTTTTAGTAATACAGTCTCCGATTTGGGGATCTCGGTATTACCAAACGCTGTAAAAGGATAAATGACCGGCCCCACGCTTGCATTAGGTTTGGGGCTATCCTGCGGAGATCTGGATGGCGGTGCAGCACCGGTGAATGTTGCTGTCCACTTGCTCAATGATCCATCCGGAAATACAGCATCACCTTTCAATGTTACCGGTGAAACAGAAGCGATATATCCTGATAAACGAATAATACCTTCCGGGTTTTTCTTATAATCAAAATAGATGCTTACTCTGTCGCCAGCCCTGGTGATAGTGCCGCGGGTACGGGTGCTATCTACCCCAGAACGTTTAATACTCACTTCGTATGCACCCGGCGTACCGTTGATAATTAAAGAAGTATTGGCAAAGCCTGTTCCGTTAATTAAGTAATTGCCACGCAGATCGGCAACGTTCATTTTACTTACCACATATTGGCGGCCTTCTGTCCAATTCTCATAAATAATGTTATCTGGTTTGAATAGATCGCCTGAAGTAATAATAAAGCTGGCCAGTTTACCTTTGGTCAAAGTGCCTACCTTGTCAGCTACACCAAGCATTTCTGCCGGAATGGTTGTCAATGAGTTCAGGGCTTGTTTTTCGCTAAGTCCGGAGGTGATGGCACTTCTGATATTTGTCCAAAAATCACGGGCATTAGTTAAGCCAAAGGAGGTTATGGCAAATTTCACACCTGCTTTTTCCAAAGCTCCTGGATTGGTTGGAGCCAGTTCCCAGTTTTTTAATTGCTCATATTTAATGCTCCGGGCATCCATTGGATCTTCCACATCATAAGGTTCCGGGAAATTTATGGGGATGATAAATTCACTGCCTGTAGCCTTTATGGCAGCAATGCGCTGATATTCCTGACCATCTGTTTTATAAATATAATGACGACCAAATTCTTTGGCTATTTTGTCTGCCCGTAAAATGCTTTGCGGATCAGTTACCTCAAAAATCTGGGGCAGGTTTTGTGTCCGGTTAAACTCATCAAGGGAAATATTGTATTCTCCTTTTTGTGTTTTATACCACTGCGCATCATAGTAGGTTTGACGCAGCAGGGCAATACTACCCATTAGTGATGATGGATAATTGGTAGCAGCCGTACCTTTATTGAAAGAATAATGTGCCGCTGCCTGATCATTCAGCATCACTAAATTGTCGCGCTCATCACCTAAGCTCACTACAACCGAAGTTCCGCGGGCAATTCCATCGTGTATGAGCGATTGCACTGTACTGAAGCCATTCTTCTTTAAATCTTCGCTCTTTACAGCATCTCCATGAAATACCGTTTTGGCATTCATTTCGGGTTTTATGGATTCATTCCAGCCATAAGCTCCCGGTTTTGTTGATACGGGCACAATGGTTCTCCCGCCAAAACCTCCGGCTCCAAAGGCTTGTCTCGGTTGTTCAGGCATGCCATAAGTGGAATAAGCATCAATTAGTCCGGGGTAAATAAATTTCCCTTGCAGGTTAACTACGGTATATCCTTTGGGAATAGGGATATCCTTACCAACGGCTTCAATTATCCTGTCTTTAACCAATAAGGTGCCCCCGTTTATTGTTTGATCGGCACTGCTTACTATGGTACCATTTGTAAAAGCGTATTGCCCCGGGCGGATATCCCACGCACCGTTAACCGGGAACGTTTCCTGCGCGTCGCAGATTTTAAGAGCAAAAAAGAGAAAGCAAAAAAGTATTGTTTTTTTCATATGTATCGACTTAATTCTAAATTTATTAATTAAGCTCATAAAAAAAATAAATATTTTAATTATCATAGGTTTGTTACATCCAAGCAGCCATATTAAACCTTATGAATACCATTTTTAATAAGTTTTGGGTGATAGTAACAAGGTATTATAACCGCTGAAGTTTAAGTGTTAGTCCATCAGATTAAAAGACGAAGGCTTTGCTGTTAATAACAGCAAAGCCTTCTGAGCAGATCACTTTTTTGAATAAGCTTACTGCTTTCTAATTATATCCCGGGTTTTGGATCAGCTTAAGGTTTTTATTTACCTCTGTTAAGCTAATAGGTAAAAAATACATTTTATCAAGCCATTGCCTGTTTTCGATCCCGTTATCAATTGCAGGCGTATAGGTATAATTATAAATAGTTTCGTCATGCTTGTAAGGTGACGGAGCTGTTTTACCGGGCTTTAAAGTACCGGTTACTGTTATAAAGATCAACTTTTGGCCCAGGGTAGCAGGCGCTATCATCCAGCGACGTGCATCATGGAATCGCTGTTCTTCATAAACCATTTCAACCCTCCGCTCATTCCGGTAACGTTGCCTCAGCGCATCACCCGATTCTGTAAGGGCTGGCATCCCCGCACGGAAACGAATCTTATTGAGCCAGGTACGGGCTTCGGCATCCTGCCCTAATTCGATACAGGCTTCAGCATAATTAAATACCGCTTCAGTATACCTGAAAAACGGCCATGGAATAAATTGTTTAGTGTTATTATCTACAACGTTCGGGTCGATATCAATAAATTTGCGCACATAGTAACCGGTCCAGCTGCCGTTCCAGTTTTCGATGCTGCTTTGGCGGGTATCCAGACCAGCCAGCGTTCCTGAGCCTACCTGGTAGCTTCCGGTTTGAATTTGATTGGCAGGGTCAACATTACCAGATATCTTATCGCGGGGTTTCCATCCGGCACCATCAAACAAGATAGAAGCATAGAACCGCGGATCCCTGTTTTTATAAGGCGCAGCTTTATTGGCCGGGTTATTCCAGTCGAATTTAGTGCCATCGATGTTTTCATAGTCGCTCACTAAATTTTCAACCGGTGTATTACCTGCCCAGTTATGATAGCCATTGGGGCCATTATTTAAACCTACATTTTCGCCGCCTTCATCTTTACCTGCAACAAAATACCGGGCAAAAATAAGTTCAGATGCCGCGGCGGCATCAACAAATTTAGCTTTACTACCACCGCCCATCGCTATAGAAATATAACTATTCTTAGCTCCATTAACAGAATCTGGAGCCGTTAAATTCAGCTTGTACCCTGTACCGGCAGCATCTAAAACCGCTTTGGCCGCGTCTTTTGCTGCCTGCCAGCGAGCTGTCCTGTCGCCACTTATATAACCTAAAAGTTCGGGATGCGCGTAGGAACTGATCACCGCGGATTTAGCCTTAGCAGTAGGTATATCATGCAAATCACTCGCGGCATATAACAGCACGCGTGATTTTAATGCCAGCGCCGCTGGCACAGTTGCCCTGCCAGCATCCATCGTTTTGCCGGTTAATAGGGTAATAGCACTGTCACAATCGGTGGTAATAAATTTAATACAATCGGCATAACTATTTCTCGCGGCCGAATAATCCGCTTCGTTAAGCTTATATACTTTGGTAATGAGTGGTATCCCCCCATAATACCGTACCAACTGCTGATAATAATAAGCCCGTAAAAAATGCGACTCCCCTTGCAAGCGTTCTTTGAGTGATTGATCAATTGGGGCCTTGACCAGATTCTGCAATGCCACATTACAGGTCCTGATATGGTTATACATGCTTCCCCACTCATAGGTATTGTTTGTCCAGCCGATATTGGTTGGGCCAACAGTACCTTCGTTAATAACATTTATGCTTCTGCCTGGATGGGTAAATACGGCTTCGTCTGATAGGGAAGCCAGCTCCTGCTCATCAAAACCTCCATTGCCTAAGCCGTTATAAATTTCGTTTACAAAAGCGGCAGAAAGGGCACCATTTTTCCAGGTATCTTCAGATTGCACTTCTGTTAGGGGCTTGGTATTTAAAAAATCTTTCTTACACGAGGTAAGTAACGCGCCCGAAACAATTAATACAGTTAAAATATGTTTGATTAAATTTTTCATGGTTTTCGTTATTAAAAGGTTACTCTGATACCGGTGTTTAAAATTCTTGACTGCGGATAATACTGTCCGCTGCCTGAAAGTGATTCCGGATCCCATATTTTCAATTGATCCCAGGTAAGCAGGTTAAGACCGCTTACATACACCCTTAAATTGCTCATTCCTATTTTTTGAGCTATTTGGCCGGGCAGGTTATAACCCAGTTCCACATTTTTTAAGCGGAGATAGTTGGTGCTTCTGTAGAAATAAGTACTGGGATTGTTATTAACCGAATACCAGGTATCGCCCCGGTTGGCTATCCGCGGGTCAACGCTGCTTGGTTTATCCACAGACCAGCGATGGTCATAAGTGTATTGGAGGTAATTCCCAATATCGCCAGATTCTGTATTGATAGGCAGATAACCGCCTGTAGCACCCTGGAATAATATCGACAGGTCAAAGTTTTTATATTGTAGGTTGAGAGAGAAACCACCTGTAAATGTTGGTGTAATACCTCTGTTGAGCCGTTCGCGGTCATCACCGTTAATTTTACCATCGCCGTTAACGTCCTTGAATTTCAGGTCACCAGGTTTAAGCTGCGGAGTTAGCCCGCTGTAATCTAACTTATTGGCATTAATTTCGGCCTGATCTTTAAACACACCGTCTGAAATGTATAAAAGCGGTGCGCCGATAGGATGTCCTGTGGCAAACTGATATGGTGGTGCACCAGGTGCTTCATCCTGGAATATAATTTTGTTTTGGGCATACCCACCGTTGATGCTTACATTATATCTGAGTTCACCTATCTTCCCTTTATACCCTATCTTAAACTCATAACCCTTATTATTAACCTTGCCTATATTTTCGGGAGGTAAAAGATTGCTTATGCCCGTACTTGCCGGTGTAGATCCCTGCCGTTCCCAAAGTATATTGGTTCGCTTGTTATAGAAATAATCAAATTCAAAATTAATACGGCCTTCGAGTAGCTCCCCTTCTAAACCGATATCATAATTATTGGCTACTTCCCAGGTAAAATTAGGATTAGGTACCCTAAGCTCATATAAGGATTTGGTTACCTGATTATTAAATATGTAACTACCGAAACCATAGGTTGACAGGTATTGATTTTCTTGCAACGTGTTATTGAAATATGGCTCAGCCCCCATTTGTCCATATGAGGCGCGGATCTTTAAGTAATTGATGGCCTTAAAGTTGCTTTTCCAGAAATCTTCCTGCGATATGTTATAGCCTAACAATAAGCCGGGGAAAAATCCAAAACGGTGTGCTGCCGGGAAAATATATGACCCGTCATAACGCCATAAAAACTCCGCCAGGTACTTTTGCTTATAGTTGTAGGCTGCTCTGCCAAAATAACTTAACCGCGCCCGCTCATAAGCACCGCCTGAATTATCTTTTTCCGCGTCGCCACCGGCAAATAACTGGTCAACATCTGGCGAAAGAAAATAACGGCGATAGGCGCTAAAATAATCATCACTGATGGTTTCACGTGTTACGGCTGCCATCAGGTTAATGGTATGATCACCAAAAGTACGGTCGTAATTAACAAAACCACCCAATAAAACATTCAGTTTATTTTCATCGCTTTGCGATAACCGCGGATCGGTAAAAGTAGAGCGTACACTAGGTGTAAGTACAGGGGTTTTGCCATCTGCTTCATATGATTTATGATCCCAGTAATACAACGTCCATGGTGTCGACCATACCTTGTTACGCTGTATAAATTTATCGATAGAAGCTGTACCTGTCAGTTTTAAGCCCTCCACTCCCGGGATTTGTAATTCTACCTTTCCGTTGGTTTGAAAATAATCTCTTCTGTCCCTGTTATAACCCGTTTTGTTGGTTGTAATTACGATAGGGTTCTGACCGTTCTCGATATCCGGGCCAGGTAAACCGTTGGGCCAAACCTCCTGTTCTGTTGGTTTACCACGCATCAGCATCCGGAATATAGATCCTGCACTTTGTGTGGGAAAATTTCTGGCCTCCTCACGTGCAGTTACGCCAATACTGGTATTGATATACTTATTTACCTTGGCATCCAGGTTTACGCGAAAGTCATACTGCTTATAGCCGGTCGCCGAATTTTTATAATAACCATCTTGGCTGGTATAACCCAGGGAAGTCAGGAATTTAACATTTTCAGATCCACCATTAAGTTGAAGATTGTGGCGGCTTTGGGGCGACCATGTTTTTAGTGTGGTACCAAACCAATCGGTATTGGGATGACCAAGAGGATCTGAACCATCTCGGTATTTTTGTATATCGGCAGGTTGAAAAGCAGCGTTAATTACTTTACCACTCTGTTGCTTGTAACTACCAGCTGTGTTAAAAGCCGACCATGCAGCACCCCATTCAGATACAGGTGTATCGCTATTGTATAAAGTAATTTCATTATTCAACGTGGCGTACTCGGCAGCACTGGACATTTTGGGTATTACAGTTGCCTGCGCAAAGCCCTGGTTAAAATCATACGACAATTGTGTTTTTCCTGATTTACCGTGCTTGGTGGTGATCAGAATTACACCATTTGCCGCCCTTGAACCATAAATCGCGGCTGATGCGTCCTTTAAAACCGATATGCTTTCTACATCGGCCGGATTTAAACGCTCTAAACCTCCGGCCCTGTCTGGTACACCATCAATAACCACAAGGGCATCACTGTTACCCAGGCTGTTTGTTCCGCGGATGTGGATAGCAGAGCCATCATAGCCAGGTTCGCCGCTGGATTGTACGGCTGTAACTCCGGGTAAACGCCCGGCCAGCGTATTTGATAAATTTACCGTAGGCGACTTTTCCAGATCGGCCCCTTTTACAGATGCCACAGCACCGGTAACAGTTACCTTTTTCTGAACGCCATAGCCCACAACTATAACCTCGGTGAGGCCTTTTGAGGAGGCTTGCAGTTTAATATTAAAGGCATTTTTCCCATTAACAGGAATCTCTAAAGTATTGTAACCAATGTAGGTTATCACCAAAACGCCATCATCAGGAGCAGTGATAGTAAAGTTTCCCTTAACATCGGTTACAGTGCCGTTATTGCTACCCTTAACCATGACCGATACACCGATCAATTTCTCACCTGTAGCCTGATCGCTTACATTACCGGATACTTTTATAGGGGTATTTATGTTATTTTTTCTTCCCGATATGGTTTTTGGCAATATTTTCCGGGTATTAGTAACACCCGCATAGGATAGCGGTGCAAATATCAGAACTATTAATATTTGGTACAGAACAGTTTTACAAACTTTTAGCAGGGGGGTATTCCTATCCAAATTGTGTTTCATAGCTTTTTAAAATTAGTTAATACTTAATTTGTGTAATAAGATGTGTAGATTCTTTCAGGAGGAAATCAACATGTAATGGCCTCCCTGACATTACATAATCGTTTTAGCTCATTTTTCCATAGGCAATTGTTTTAGTTTATTTTTTACTAATTGGTTAATTCAATAAAAAGGCTGATATAAGCGATACCCGGTATACGGGTGTCTGGGCAAGGGCAAATAATATCACGTCCTGATACTCTGGGATTTGAGTAAGAGGGTGCTGTGTACTAATTGCTGTTTCTGATAAAAAGTTGATAAGTGCACTTTATCAACCAGGAATTACCAGGTAAATGTTTAATTATCAATAGGTTCTAAGGGACAATAATTGTCCTAATAACACTTCTTTAATTGGCAGAGCTAATATAATAATATTTAAATAAGTTGTACCCCGGATAAGAATATTAATAAATCATGGAAAATATTTACGCTAAGGAAAGCCGGTAGATATCTTTATTAAAAGTTGATTATGACAAAACAGCATGCTTTTTTAATGGATTTACGCGGAATGCGGAAATTATTACAGCCTTTTTTAATGGGTTCATTTATTGATGGCTAATGTTTGAAAGGATTTATATGGATCAGTATTCTTCGACCATTATTAATGCCGTAGAGAAAGTTAAAACGGCAGTGGTCAAAATCGAACTTTTTAAACAACAAAAAGGCAAAGAACAACCGATTGGCTCAGGCTCTGGTTTCTTGTTTTCTTCAGATGGGTATCTTTTCACCAACAGCCATGTGGTGCAACAGGCAGAGATAATTAAAGTTAAAATGCATGATGGAACTACGCATGTGGCTACCCTGGTAGGTCAGGATCAGGATACAGATCTGGCTATACTAAAAATATCGGCCTCTGATTTTATACCGGTTCACATGGGCGACTCTGAAGTCCTGGCAATAGGTCAATTGGTTATAGCCATTGGAAACCCATTAGGTTTTCAGCATACCGTAACGGCGGGCGTTGTAAGCGCCCTTGGCCGAACACTTCAAGGTCAAAACGGGCGATTGATGGACAGCATGATCCAGACAGACGCGGCTTTAAATCCGGGAAATTCCGGTGGCCCGCTGATCAATACAGACGGAGAAGTAATTGGAGTGAACACTGCCACGATAAGTGGAGCCCAGGGCTTATGTTTTGCTATCAGTATCAATACAGCAAAAGATATAGCCAGCCAGCTGATACGTTTTGGAAAGGTTAAAAGGGCTTATCTGGGTTTGGTGCTGCAACAAATAGATATTGTGCCCAAACTAAGAGCAATAGCCGAAGTATCGAATAAACAGGCTTTGTTTATTTCTGATGTTGCGAAGGGAAGCCCTGCAGACAAAGCCGGCATTCAAAGCGGGGATATCTTATTTTCATTTAATGATGTGGCCATTGAAAGTTCAGATACGCTTTTTAAGTTGTTATCTGAAGAAAAAATAGGGCAATTTCAGTTTATAGGTATCTTAAGGAACAATTATAAAACTGAGTTTCGTGTTACACCTATTCAAAAAAATTAATTGGTGAATATCTTTATCTAAAATCGACTGTTTGGAAAACTTTCCAGACAGTCGATTTAATGTAGTTATACATCAGATCTTCAGGAAGATTTTATTCCGGTATAAAATATAGAGGAGTGTAAGCTGTATAATAACTATCGAAACAGCGCTCCAGAAAGTTTGCCAGTTTTGGGACAGGTGATGAATAAGTCCGCCAAAAAAGAAATTGGCCGTATGCTGAAAATCGACCATCCCTTCAGCTGCTAAATAAATAATAATGGAATTTACCCCTATAAGCACAAAAGGGAAAGCCCACTTGCGGTAACCGGCAACATCGATGATCAGATAAAAAACCGAAAGAAAAACAAGACTCCATCCGCCAACAAATAAAACAAAAGAGCTTGTCCATAAGCGTTTGTTGATCGGGAAAACCATATTCCACAGCATACCCAGGGATATTAATACCAGACCTGCAATAAAAAGCCCAAGCCCTTTTTTCCACATGGGCCATTTTGTTGATTCATGCTTTAAAAATTGCCCGGTAAATATGCCCAACATAGCCGTACCAATTGCCGGAATGGTGGATAATATCCCTTCGGGATCATGCACTTTGTCATGTAACCTGCCGGGAAGCAGTAAACGGTCGATGTACGATTCCAGGCTTCCGTTCATGGTTAAAACACCGGCCCCATAACCCGGAACCGGGATCAGCTCCATTGCCGCCCAATAACCCAGTAATAATATACCGAACCATAGTATTTGCCCCCGTAAACCAAAGTTTAGATAGATGAGACCTGCAAAAAACCAGGCCAGGCCAATGCGTCCGAGCACGCTGGCAAAGCGGGTATTTTCATAACCATTAAACTTAAACAGCCCGTTAACTACCATGCCTAAAAAAAGCAGGATCAAGGTTCGCCTGATCATTGATTTATAGATTTCTTTTTTTGCGGCGGAGGGCAATAAATCAGGATAAGCAACCTCATATTTGCTGATCTTATTACTCATGGAGTATGGCATGGAAACCCCGGCGATAAACAAAAACAGCGGGAAGATCATGTCATAAAAGGTGATCCCATTCCAATCGGTATGGTGCAGCTGGCCCGACATCCATAAAAATAGTGGCCAGCCCGTAGCTTTAGCCAGGGCGTGGATAACGCCCTCCCCACTCATGATCCAGAACATATCAAAACCCCGCAGGGCATCAAGTGATAGCAGGCGTGCTGGTTTTGTGGGAATTTTAACGTCGCTCTTTCCCATCTTATTTAAGGTCTTCTCCCATCACATTTCTGTACTTTTTATATAGTTGCTCAGCAATAACCACACTGTTTCCCGAAGGTGATACGGGATAACTTTTCCTGGTATTAACCCACTGCCATTCCCATGCGCTGATCGATTTATCAAAAGCTTTAAGATCCGGCGTTTTATCAGTTTTCAATGATTCACCCAGCAGATCAAAAAATTGTTGCCAGCGTACTTTATAAAAATCGTTCAACAAGCCGCTCCACTGCCTGCACGAATATTCATGCAGCGGACTATTCTCATCCCCCCAAAGGGTAATCAGGTTACGGGCATTCCGCTCGTATAGATTTTTTTCTTCTTCATTGCTTCCCCAGTTGCGGGCACCAGCTATCCAGAGACCCAGTAAAAAGTCTTTACGGGTAGCCAGCAACTTATCCATATCCGCTATAAGCCCCAGGTATTCGCCGGTGTATTGATCAAATGCCTTGCGGTCTTTATCGTTATAGGCCTTTAGCCATTTTAACTGCAATGGCCTGGCATAATTGGCCAGTGCCTGGCGGGAGACATCAACCAGATCATAATTAAAACCGTCGCTTTTCTGGCAGGCAGGAATAGCCTCTATCATTTTATCCCATGCGGGTAACAGATCCTTGCGTTTATAATTCAGCCTGGTACGTGTCCAAACAGCTGCGGAATCAAGCGTGGGCCTGCCTGTGATGATGGATTCGGCGCCATCACGGATATCTTTCCCGTTAAAAACAGTATTTCGCAGTGTTTGCCAAGCCCCTAATGCGGCAGTACTTTTTGCACCATAGCGGTTCAGGATATATTCGGGCAACCACTTATCCAGATCAATTGGTTCTTTTTGCCAGGTGTTCTGGGTCATCAACTCATACAACACCGGTGTTTGTTCGATGGCTTCCATGGTTAGACCAATACCTACCATGCGGCCCGAGGCCGGATCATGAAGCGCCGCAGCGGGTTCTTTTGCCACTGCATCTATCCTGCCAAATAAACTGATATTGCCGCCGTAATTATGCAGCATGTTCCAGATCCATGGTTTGCCGTAAAAGGCGTTGGTGCGTTTCCAGATAGGTTCAAAATCTGTATTCAGATCCAAAACAATCATGTGTTCATTGGGCACGGCATTCAATAAAGCTTTAATTTGCTGATCGTGCCAAAACTCGCGGTCGCTGAAAAACAACCAGCCTTGCATTACCCAAACCGCTTTAGGATCAGCGCCCTTCATTCCATCGTACACCCGGGCACTCAATTCAGCCAAAAACTTGGGATCATTGGATGGCGGCTCGTTTTCATTAAAGGTATCTGCCGAATACAAATGATCCGTTCCGTATATCCTGGTTTGTTCGTGGATAAATTTCTTGCCGATCTCTGCAAATAAAGGATCTTCAGAATCCAGGATATAAGTATCGGCAAACCCATTTTTCCAGTTGGTTTGCTTCAATTTAGCTTTGGGGAAATGTGTTTTAAACGAAACGGGAACATGCCCTGTAAAGGCCGGCAGCACAGGTTTTAAGCCCAGCTCCCGCTCTCTTTTCAATATTTTTAATTGCAGGTCTTTGTGGTTGTTTATCCAGCTTTCGGGTAAAGGGCCATCCCATTTATCCATATTGCCCATATAAAACCATCCAAAGTAAGCTGGGCCGGTAAAAAAGTCCTGCATATCGGCTTTGCTAAATCCCATGTCGCTGTATACCTTATTCCATACATATTCCTGCCCGGTAATGGCCAGAGGCATATTAATACCATGCAGGGCCATCCAGTCAATCTCCTTTTCCCAGCGTTTCCAATCCCACCAGCTCATGCTGTAACTGTAGGTGCAATAGTTTAAATAATAGCGATAATCATAAGGCGTGTTTTTCCTGACTTTTTTAGATGGGACAGGTAATCTGGCGGGTAAATTCAGATTTGTACCGTTCCAGGTTATTTGACAATGCGTGTACTGCGTTAGATAATAATACAGCGCCGAAGCCACTGCAATACCATTATTGCCCCGCAGAATGATCATCCCATTGGCGCCATCAACCTCAAAAACATCTTTGGAAGTATTACTTTGCAACGGCTGAATTCTAAACTTCTGCGAATAACCTGGTATTACCCTTTTGATGAGTGCATAAGAAGCCGGCAGGTTCAATTGTGCATGAGCATTGGTAAAAACGCCACAAATAAAGCAGATCAATAAATATTTGAAGCGGCCTTTATTACCTATCATCATTTTTTTTCTTTTAATAATTTTTTCACCCCAAATCATCAGCAATAAACTACTGTATTTTAATAAATTTCTTATCGTCTCCCGGCAGTTGGATATCCTGCAATAACGGTTCCTTTACATTGTTCAGGATCATGATAGGCAATATATCAGTACGGACAACGCTTACCTTTTCCAGTGTCAGCTTGTTTACATCATCAAAAATAAAAGGGGTACGAAAATCTTTACCGGCATAAGTTACACGGATATTTTTCATTTTTATACCAGTGGCATGCCTTACATAAAATCCGGAAGCCGGTAATTCCCCAAACATGGAGAACTCGGGGTAGCTGGTTATTTTTTCAGGGATCTTGGTTAAAGAATCCGGGTTAAAATAAGCCACCTGTTTTTTGGCGATACCAGCATAACTGATGTCAATATTTTCGAGGGTAATATTATTGGGTACAAAGCCGGGGATACCGGTAATAGAAGAAGGGAAAACATTATGGGCAAATTGTTCGGGAGGTCCATCCATGTGATAACCCTTGTCCGGCTTACCTGCAGGTATCTCACACTTAACATTCCCGATATAGACGTTATTAATTGACCCTGGCGCGCTTTTTTTATTGCGTTTCCCCAGGCGGATAAAAATGGCATTACCTGTATTTTTCGCAACTATATCCCTGATATCAATGTCGCTTATCGCAGCGCCATCCACCGATTCAATGGCGATAGCTGAGCGGTAAGTATCATATACGTAAATATTCCGAACCGTTATTTTTTTAAATCCCCCCCAGGACGCCGTTCCCATTTTAAAGGCACTGGCACTCGAACGTATCCGGCAGTTAGCGATATATATATTTTCGCAGGCACCTTGCGGATCAGATGATTTCAGACAGATACCATCATCGGCCACATTAAAAAAACTATTGGTCAGCTTCACATTTTTACAGTCGACCAAATCGATCCCATCATTGTTTAAAAATGTATTGCTGATCACTTTGATACTGTCAATAACCATATTGGTACAGCTTCTGTAATCCTGTATCCAGCACAAGCCATTTTTAATGGTGATATTTTTAAGGGTAACCTTATCGCATTTTTCAAAAACAATGAGTTTGGGTCTGTTATCCTCCTCCGGGCGTAGTTGGTGCCAGTCGTTATAGGTTTTCCATTCCGTATCTTTCAGCGTACCATCGTTCAGCATCCGGTAAATATCTTTTAGCAAAGCCTCGCCCTGCCCGTTGATAGTCCCCTTCCCGGTGATGGAAATATTTTGCTGTCCTTCCGCACGGATGAGCGGAGATGCTTTTCCAGTACCGTAGGTAATACGCTTGGTAGATGCACATAATTCAGCACCCGCAGCAAGATGCAATTCGACATTTGAACGTACATGGATAACGCTGGTCACAAATTTACCAGCAGGGAACCAAACAGTACCCCCTCCTGCTTCAAAGGCCTGGTCAATAGCCTTTTGGATAATGAGGGTATTATCGGTTTTGCCATCAGCTATCGCTCCAAGGATTTTGATATTATATACCTTTCGCTGCGCAAATGCCGTATTGAGGAAGACTAATGAAAATATGAATAATAGGGTTGATCTCATACTATTTTAAATGATTTAAAACCATTATTTGGTTTTAATCTATCTGCTTATGATCAAAATTATAACAATCGGTTTTATTGAAGAAAGATAGAAATAAATCCCCGGCCATAAATGGCCGGGGATCTTAAATAAGAACTATCAATAACCCGGATTTTGGGTTAATTTAGGGTTTAACTGCATTTCTGGTCTTGGAATAGGGAAAATGCGTTTATTGGGGTTAGCATCGGTTTTTATGCCCCATGGTTTTTCAAATTGTCCAAACCTGATCATGTCGTTTCTTCTCCAGCATTCCATGGCCAGCTCTCTACCCCGTTCGTCCAATATATCCTGCAAAGCCACAGAAGCAAGCCCGGTAGCTTTGGCACGCGTACGTACCTGGTTAACCAATGTTAATGCAGTTTGGCCGTTGGTAGCAGTTGCTCCCCTTACTATGGCTTCAGCTTTTTCTAATAAAACATCGGCATACCTAAACATCGGCACATCGTTACTTTGGTTACGGGTGGTACTCAGGCTATCTGGATAAAATTTATTATTTCTGTAGCCTTCTTCGTTAGCCAATTCATCATTACCAATATCAAAAGTCGCGTTGTTTTTCCATACAATATCCGGGGTAAACTCCAATTGATGTACAACAACTCCGGTAGGGTTAGGGCCGCTGTAACTGGCATCAAGGCCTATATTAGTTGTGGTAATGTTAATCGGTGTTCCGTCGTTATTATATTGTTTGCCTACAAGGTATTGTTTTTTGCGAACGTCGTTCGCATCGTTAAACAGGGCGTAATATTGTTTATAAGTATATACAGGCCCATCGGGAGTGTAAGGCATTTTATACTTAGCAGCTAAATTGGGATTGATTGTCCACCGCGCATAATACATGCCCTGCGCCAGTAAAGCGTCATAAGGTATGGCAAAAATAAAATCTTTTACCGCCGGTCCGTTACTTGGTTTAAACATGCCTAAATAATCACTATCCAAACTATATTGGCCTCCTTGTATAATGTTATCGCACATGGTAACCGCATCCTGGTATCTTGGTGTTCCTATATAGTATTCTGCATTCAGATACATTTTAGCCAAAATGGCGTAGGCCAGGTATTTTGTTGGTCTACCATAAGTGGAGACACCTACGGTCGCGCTCAAATTAGGAATTTGCGCCAGTAACTCGCTTTCAATAAAAGCAAATACCGTGGCCCTTGGTTGTGTGCCTAAATTGGTGGTATCGCCAAAGGTTTTAGATATGGGCACATTGCCAAACAGGTCCATCATATAAAAATATGATAAGGCGCGCATGGTTTTTATTTCGGCAATAGTTTGTTGTTTAGCTGTACTTTCAGGTGCTGACGCAAATACCGACAATACCTTGTTACAGTTACTGATGGTAGTGTACCCCCATGACCAGCATGATTCTACCATGCCGTTATCTGGTGTTACGGTATGTAAATTTACCGTGGAGTATGTACCGCCATCTAACCAGTTACCGCCACGGGCCACCAGTACGCTTTCGTCTGTACTAAGGTTTTGTAACAGCCAGTACTCACGGCCTGGTGAGGTGCGGAATGAGGTATAAATAGGACCGGTTGCTGCCACAAATTGTGCAGCTGTTGTAGGGAAATTGCTGGGTGTAAGCGCAGACTTTGCGGCAACATCCAATTTTGTACAGCTCGGCAGGTAAACTGCTCCAGCAAGCAAAGCCACGACGATGCTGAGTTTCTTATATATTTTTATGTGGTTCATGTCAATTAAGTTTTAGGTATTATAAATCTACTTGTACGCCAGCCAGGAAACTCCGTGTTTTAGGATAAAAGTTATTACTATCTACTCCTATAAACTGGCCACTGTCCTGGTTATTCAGGCTCAGGTTCAACTCTGGGTCAACACCTTTATACTTTGTAATGATAAAGAGGTTGGTACCGGTAACATATAAACGTAACCCATGTATATAGTTACCCTGGATCTTAGTTTTGTAAGACAAGGTTGCATTACTTAACCGCACAAAAGTGCCGCTTTCAAGGTAACGGGTTGAGTATAAGTTTGCATTTACATCATTACCTGGTTCGCTCAATGTTAACACGGGTACGCCATGTGCCGAGGCTTGCGTAGGCTGATTAAAGCTTGCTAATGAGGCATTCATGATTTTATTACCTCCCTGGCCACGGAAAAAGAAATTCAGGCTGAATTTTTTATAAGTAAAATCGTTACCCCAACCAAATGTATAAGTTGGCTGCGCGTTGCCGGCATAAGTTTGATCGGCACTTGTTGGTGTGGTAGTAGGCTGGCCATTGGCGCCAAGAAAGGTTGATATGCCATTGGTACGCCCGAGGTATTTCAAAGTATAAAACTCACCAAGCGGGTATCCGGCTTCAATAATGGAAACGTTAATACCGCTCTGTCCCGGACCTTCCGGATCACCTTTATAAATTTTTGAAAGGTTAGCCCCCATTGAGGTGATCTTGTTTTTATTAAAAGCAATATTTCCATAACTGCTCCAGGTAAAGTCCTTTGATTTTACAGGGGTCCCGTTTAAAGATACTTCAACTCCTTTATTGCTCATACTGCCTACGTTGGCGGTAGTAGTACCCACAAAATTATTAATCAGAGCAACGGGTACACCGAAGATCATATTAGTTGTTTTTTTGTTGTACACATCAACTGATCCGCTCAATCGTCCTTTAAGTATCGAGAAATCAATACCGCCGTTTAAGGTAGCTGTGCTTTCCCACTTTAAATCGGGATTTGGATTTTGAGTTATACCAATAGCATTAGTAAAAGCTCCATTATAATAAAAGTAGCCGGTTGAACTGTATAATGTTTGCGGTGTATATGGATTGAATCCTACAGAATTACCGGTTTGTCCATAACCTACACGAAGTTTCAGATCATCAAACAAAGTTTGTGATTTCATAAACGATTCGTCGATAACCCGCCATGCAGCTGAAACGGCAGGAAAATATCCCCAGCGGTTATTGGTACCGAACGCGTTTGAGCCATCACGACGTATAGAGGCCTGAAAAATATACTTGCCCAAATAGCTGTAGTTTAAACGCGAGTAAAATGATATTAAGCGTAACGTATTAAATGATGTGCTTGTATTTCCAAGATCAGAGTTAAGACCGGTCTGGCTACCTAAACCCAGGTTATAATAACTGGTCACATCGGATGGAAAGCCCTGAGATGCTGACTGAAAGCCATTGCCTACCGTAGTTTCATCATACGAGTAACCAAACAAAGCCTTAAAATCATGCTTATCGTTCCAGTTATGGGTATAGGATAAATAGTTTTCAAATACCTTTTTGGTATCCTCATAGGTTGAGCGTATAGCTTTTCCACCTAGGCTTGGAGCCAGCTCTGAAGCCGAATCATAATAACTATTATTATTGGTGGTCCTGCTCTGATAGGCCAGGTTCAAATTATACAATAAACCAAATGGTAATTGCAGCTCGGCTTTGGTATTAGCCAATAAAAGATTGATTTTTTGTTGATAGGTATCATTGGTGATCAAGCCTACAGGGTTATAACCCAATTTTAAAGTAGGGTCATTATACAATGTACCATCAGCATTATAAATTGTACGGGTTGGCAAATATTGTACTATTGATTTGAACAAGCCCGGGCTTTGACCATTTGCTGTGTATAACGGAATATCGTTCACCAGTAAACCTGAATTGGTTACTGAATTACTGACAGAAAAGTCAAGTTTCAATTTATCATTCAATGTTTTTTGCGATACGTTAAGCCTGCCGATAACACGCTTTAAATTACTGGTTTTCACAATGCCCTGGTTATCCAGATAATTTATACTTCCGCCGTAAAGTGTTTTATCTGTACCGCCGCCAAATGAAAGGTTATGGTTCTGAGAAAAACCACTGCTGCGTTCCACTGCTTTTTGCCAGTCGGTATTACCTCCGTTATCATTAGCCGGTGTAAAACTTTGTCCGTTGGCTTTAACATAAGCCCTTAACTGATCGGCGCTGGCCACTTTAAATGAGTTAGATATTTTATCCATTGATGCATAAGCATCATAGGTCATCCTTAACTGCCCTGGTTTGGCTTTTTTGGTGGTAACAATAATTACCCCATTAGTGGCCCTGGTACCATAAATAGCGGCAGCAGAGGCATCTTTTAATACATCAATTGATGCGATATCAGATGGTGCAAGTAATTTAAAATCGGCATCAGGTACGCCGTCAATTACATAAAAAGCTGATGAACCGGCAGGACGTACGGTTGAGGGACCGCGGAGTGTAACTGTTGCATTTCCGTTAGGGTTACCATCATTGGTAATATTTAAACCGGCTACCTTACCTTCTAACAGATCGGCAGGTGTTGATACCACACCCGCGTTAAATTGCTCAGCCTTAACAGTCGAAATGGCGCTGGTTAGCTGCCTTTTGGTACTGGTACCATAACCTACCACCACCACTTCATTCAGCCCCTTCTGATCCTCATTAAGTATAACATTAAGTACTGTTTGGTTTTCGATCAGCACCTCTTTCATCTCAAACCCTATGAAGCGGAATTGAATAATACTCCCCTTCTCGGCATTAATGGTAAATGTTCCATCAACTGAAGTTGAGGTAACCGTAGATGTACCTTTAACTTGTACGGTTACTCCAGGAATGGAAACACCTTTTTTATCTACCACCTTGCCGGTAATGCGTATCGGAGCCTGTTTCTCTGTTTGATCTGCAGATGGCTGGCCTGGTTCCTTGATAATGATGGTATTTTCATCCAGTTCATAGGTTAATGGCTGATCTTTAAATATTTTCATCAGCACCTCACTAAGCTCTGTGTTGGTAACGTGTATGGTTATTGGCCGGGCTTTTTTGATAACCTGGTTATTATACATAAACAAATACCCGGTTTGTTTTCGTAATTCTCTCAAAACCGATCTGAGGTCGCCGTTTTCTTTGGAAAGGCTAACTTTTTGCGCCATGGTTGATGCGCTCAGGTGCATGGTCAGTACAAATAAAAGGACGCCCGTTAGTTTCATTATCCGTAATACCTGTTTAAAATAGCTATCGCGTAGGTTTGTGTCATTAAGCCCCCTGCCATAAGGCATAGGGGCTTTAGAATGTAGAAGTTGTTTCATACATTTGAATGTTTGGGTTAAGTTTAAAATCAATGGTTACAATTGTAATTTGGGTTGATCCAATCATTTAGCCTCCCTGGCCGGAATCCGGGGGGGCTTGCTTTTGGATACCCTTTTTGCGGGGCTTATGTCTTATGTTTTCTCATCCTATAGGGGTTTTATTGATTTTTGATTAATTGGTTAATATTCTTCTATATTATTTTTTTTCGACCGTTACAATGTTTCCGTTAATCGTAAACTTTGCCCCACCAGTCGATTCCAGGATCTTAAATACCCTGGATAAATTACTATCTTTTCTGATCTCTCCAGTAAAATTCAGGGTTGGCTTAGGTCCTTTGTAAAACACCTCAATGTTATACCATCTGGCAAGTTGAAGCATTACATTATCGATCTCGGTATTATCAAACAGGAACAAGCCATTTTTCCAGGCCAAAATATCATCGGTATCCACTGTTTTCACGTTGAACTTATGGCTACCAGGCTCATAAACCGCTTGCTGGCCCGGTACTAATAACTGATTTTCCTGCCCCTGTGAAATTTTCACTGAACCTTCTAAAAGCGTTGTTTTAAAAGCAGGCTGATCATTATATGCAGAAATATTAAAATGGGTTCCTAATACCTCCACCGTTTGAGCACCAAAATGCACCCGGAAAGGCATGTTTTTATTCTTGGCAACTTCAAAATAGGCTTCACCAGATATCGTCACCATTCTTTCTTTACCTGTAAATGCTATGGGATAAGTAATGGATGATTCTGCATTGAGCATAACCGTGGTACCATCAGGTAGTTGTAGTTTATATTGCCCTCCACGCGGAGTCGACATGGTATTATAAACAGGCGCTTCACCAGCAGATACACCTTGTTTATAGGCCAGTTCGCCGTTGGCCAGCTTTACAACAGAGGCATTCCCCTGCTGTGCCAGCGTTCCGTCCTTTGCATCATTCAATACAATCTTTGTCCCGTTTGAAAGCGTCAGGATAGCTTTATTGCCACCGGGCTTTACATCATTACGAGATTTAGTTAGGCCAAGCTGTTCCGAAGAGTTCCGGCTTACATAAACATACAAACCGGCAGATAAACATAAGAATATAGCGATGGCCGCTGCATACCTTACCCATAAAAACCTGTTGCTGGTTATGGGCACAACCCTATTCGTAAAACTGTCTGTTGAATTTTCACCCAAAACGGCATTCAATATTTTTTCGCGTTTGCCTTCAGCAAAAGGATCTTGTGCTGCCGACTTACCCGACATATACATTTCCTCCATTAATGAGGTAACCATAGCCTCAGAACCAGGATCATTGATGAGACGCATCAATTCATCCCGTTCATCCACGGTTGCTGTTTTATCAAAATATCGACGGAATAAATAGGTTAATCTTTCAGACATGCTTTTCAGTCTTATATCACTAAAGACCCAAAAGAATTAGAAAAGGGGTAATGCCTGAAAAAATATTTTTAAATAAAAATCAACGGGGTTAATAAAATCAGGAGGATGACATCATTATTTTCCAGACTGATGCTGTTTTTAATGGCCCGCAGGGCCAATTTCATGTGTTTTTTAACGGTTTCGGCAGAGATATTTAAAACTGTGGCGATCTCCTCATATTTTAAACGTTCGTTACGGCTCAGGAGATAAACTTTTTGCTGTTGCGGCGGCAATTTATTGATCGCTTTGTCAATCTGGATGCGATAAGACTCTTCCGTACTTACCTGATCCAGTTCATAGATCTCCTCTTCAAATTGTTTTTCCCAGGCTAACTGCCGTACCCGTTCATTTGCTTTTTTCCGCAGGAAATTGTAGGTCTGATTCCTACTGATGATAAACAGGTAATAACTAAAGTTATCTATTTCGGTGAGGCATTCTCTTTTAGTCCAGATCTTTATAAAAACATCCTGTACAATTTCTTCGGCCAATTCAACAGATTCTGTTAGCCTTACCACATAATCACCCAGCTGCTTATAATAAGCATCAAAAAGTTTTGTAAAAGCACGCTCGTTGCCGCAGGCTACCTGCTTTATCAACTCACTTTCATTGGATAGGGGTTTTATGGCCAACTTTTGCTTCTGTTAATTCCGTTTTAAATTTATGTAAAATTCGCTCCGGTCAAACTAATTTAACATAAAAAAGAAGGTACGATTTTTCAGCCTTTTGCACAATGAATCGTAATAGAATTTTATATGATAGTTATTGCCACGGAAAGGCCACAATTATAGAAACACGAAGGAACTGAATGTTTATTTACCTTTTATTAATTTAAGCGCTTCCTTTAAATTTCCGGGAGTAGCTGTTAAATTTTCCCAGGGATCCTGTATTTTCTTTACCCTTTCGGGCATGTTATAAATTGTATAATCAGATAGTTTAAGCTGATTATTCACTTCATGCCAATGTAAAGGAGCCGAGACCGTCGCTCCCGGCTTTGGTCTGACTGAATAAGGACAGGCCACTGTTTGCCCACGCCTGTTTTGTAAAAAATCAATATAGATCTTATTTTTTCTTTTTGCCGGGCTTCTTTCTACACTGGTTGTGCCTGGCAGCTCCTGATGGATCAGGTTGGCGGTATACTCGGCAAACATTTTAACAAAATCGTAATCATATTTTGCGCCGAGGTAGCAATAAATATGCAAGCCTTTTGAACCTGATGTTTTAATAAAAACATCAAGGTGCATGCGGTCAAAGATCTCTTTTGTTTTTAATGCCGCCTCTACCGCCTCGGTAAACGGTACATCATGAGGGTCAAGATCGATCACTACAAACTCCGGATTATCGGGTTTCTTATAGGAGCTTAGCCATGGATTAATTTCAATACAGCCCAGGTTTACCATATACAGTAAAGTCGCGGCATCTTTCCCGATGATGTAGTTGATATCTTTATCATTACTTTCCGAGTGCAGGGGCTCTGTTTTTATCCAGGCAGGTAAATGTGTGATATCAACATCCTTCTGAAAAAACCCACCGTCTTCGATGCCATTAGGTTGGCGGCGCATGGAGATAGGCTTATCTTTTAAATAAGGTACAATCCAATCCGCCATATGCCGATAATAGCTAATTAATTCGCCTTTGGTTATCCCCTCCTGCTTCCAGAAAACTTTATTCAGGTGAGTTACTTTCAACTTTGTACGACCAAATTCAATAGTTTCTTCATCGGCCATTTGTTTCTCAGGTGTTTCCATAATTACGCTCTCCGTGTCTTTATCTATTCGCAATCCTTTAAAAACGGGCTGTCTTAAATGACCATCCGCCGTCCACTCCGCATACCAGACCTCACAAACCAGTTCGGGCCGCAGCCAGGTTACTTTAGTGGCTTGATGGGGCTTTTCTTTGAAGGGCTTTTTATCTGTTTCTAACAGGTGCAATTTTTCATACAATTCTTTTAAGCTGGTTTCATTAAAGCCTGTTCCGCAATTACCAATGTACCGGATACTTTCGCCTTCATGAATACCTAATACCAGAGCCCCGAAATATTTTCTTGATCCGCCGGGTGCCGTATAACCACAAATAATAGCCTCCTGCGAGTTTCGTAATTTAAATTTCAACCACCTGTCTGATCGCTTTCCGCTGTGGTAAGTACTTTCTTCATCTTTACCGATAATCCCCTCCCATCCTAAGGACTGTGCTTTTTTAAACAGATCAATCCCGTTGCTCTCGATATGCGCATTGTAAATGATAGTCGCGCTATTCAATGGTTCTATCAATGCTTGCAATAATTTTTTGCGTTTCACTAATACCAGGTTGCGCAAATCGTGTCCTTTAAGGTTCAGCAGATCAAAAACATAATATTTAAGGATCAAATTAGCATTGTCATCTTCATAATGCTGAATATCCTGGAAACGGCTTTTACCACTTTTATCCTCAATGACTAACTCCCCATCCAATACGGCATCCTGCTCAATCTGTTTTAGCTCATCTATTATTTTATCATACTTCTTACTAAAATCTATCCCATTACGCGAGATCAGTTTCGCATCTTTACCAGTATATCCAATGGCGCGATAGCCATCCAGTTTGCGCTCATATACCCAGCCTTTGTTGTCAAAAACCTTGGTTTCCAACTTAGCCATCATGGGTGTATAAGCTTTTTCAGCTATACTTTTTTCAGACCCGGGCTTTTTTTTTTGAGCTCTTTTTCTTTTAGATCTGGTAATGAGGTTGCTTCCCCGTTTTTGTTATTCCGCATTTTTTTAATGTCGGCAGGCACCAGATCCTCACTGCTGTATTTTCTTTTTACAGCAAAATCATCCGAATGCTTGATCAGCAGCCATGCATTATTTTCGGCATTATGCAATTTCACCAGGGCAAATTCACCTTTTAGCTTTTCTCCGTTTAATTTAAATTTCAGGTTACCGCTTTTTAAACCGGCTCTTAATGTTTTCACATCATCTACCCGCGATTCAGCAAGTGATTCATAAGTACCATGATCCCAGATCAATACAACCCCGGCCCCATAATTACCATTAGGAATGATACCTTCGAAAAATTGATAATCAATGGGATGATCTTCTACCATCATGGCCAGGCGTTTGTCGCCAGGGTTCATCGAAGGGCCTTTAGGCACTGCCCAGCTTTTTAAAGTGCCATCCAACTCCAATCTGAAATCATAATGCAGATTGGTGGCATGATGCCGCTGCACTACAAAAGATAGCGTTTTACCAGTGCTTTTGCCGGTTTTAGGTTCAGAAGTTTGTTTAAAATCGCGCTTTTTGATATAATCCGTTAAGCCCATTTTATGCTCCTTTCTTGCTCTGTAAACTTTCCATCAATTGTTCATACAGATCATCGCTCGTGGTTTTATGTGGTTTCAGCTTTTTGATGGTTGGTCGTTTTCCTTTTGCTTTGGCTTTAATAATGCTTAGCAGCTCATTACTATACTCATCTTTAAACTTCGAGATATCAAAATGCTCGGTATATTGTTTGATCAGTGCCAAACCAACATCCAATTCCTTTTTGGTGATCCCAACATTGTCGGCAATATTTAATTCATCTGTAGGCCTGATTTCCTGCGCAAAACGAATACGAGTTACTACCAGCACATTGTCTGACGGGTGAACGATACACAAACTTTCGGTATTGCGTAATACAAAACGAGCCAAACCAACTTTTCCGGATTTCACCATAGCCTTTAATAAAAGTACATAAGCTTTGTTAGTAGGAATATCAGGTTCGATGTAATAGGATGTTTCATAATACATGAGATCGATATCAGCGATGTCGACAAAATTCTCGATCTCGATCACTTTGCTTTTTTCGGGGGCCGCATCTGCAAAGTCGCCATCTTCAACTATTACATATTCGTCCTTAAGCTTATAACCTTTAACGATCTTGTCATACGGCACTTCTTTATGCGTTTGTTCGTTAACCCGTTGGTAACGTATCCGGGAATGATCCCTGCCATCCAGCATATCCAAATCAAGAGAACTTGTTTGCACAGCCGAATACAACTTAATTGGGATGCTAACCAGTCCAAACCCAATCGATCCTCTCCATATTGCTCTCATACTAAAATATTTAAGAATACTTATAGTATAACCCAATAGGCCTGGCCTGGTTTGCTTTAAAATAAAATCATTCAACAAAAGAAGCTGTGCTATAAATCAAATTGCCCCCCTTGGTGTTGATTTAGCCGATACTATTTATACAAAACTGGGTTTACATGTTTTTTGAAAAAAAATAAACAATTAACTGATTATCAATTACATAAATCAATATTAACCATAAATTGTGTAAACCATGTAAACCCACTTTTTGTTAATGGAGCCAATCCAAGACTACACATCGCTTAAGTATCTGAATAAATCAAAAAAAGAGGCTGATCATGATTTATGATACAGCCTCTTTACTATAGAAAACAGTAAAAAAGAGGCGCCCACTATGGTGAGCAACCCCTTAATCAACTATTGTATTACTTTACATCCCAGAATATTTTTGCATTACGCTTATCCTTAGCCTGTACATCACTGTAGTGGCTGTTAAAGCCGGTTTCGATACTTGGATATACCAACCTTGTTGGCGGGGTGGTATAATTGGCCAATTTACCTGCGCTTGGGAAATTTAGTACAGGATATTTAGTTCTCCTGTATTCGCTCCAGGCCTGTGTACCTTGCATAAATCCAAAATGAGCCCATTTTTGAATCCATATTTTCGCCAGCTTATCTGTTTGCGAACCTGTATAAGCAACGGTAGCAGAGGCAAGGAAAGTTGGAATATCAGCAGCGTTCAACGTTGGTTTAACACCTGTACCTAAACTATTCAGATAAAAATAAAAGTAAACTGACTGACCAACCGCTGTTTCATAAGCAGCTTTAGCATCGCCACCACCCCAACGCTCAAAAGCCTCGGCTTTCAGGAAATTAACCTCGGGCGCGGTAATTACAATACCCGGAAGTTTATTATTCGTTAAGAAAGTAGTTGAATCAACCACTGAGTATTTAAGAGCCTCTGACGATGCCTGATCACTCGTGAATGTTACTGGCATCGCTCTGTAAACAGGGTTACCTGGATTACCGGTCGCCAGTGCGTTGCTGCCTTTGTCAAATAACACCGGGATCCTTGGGTCATTAGCCGGCAACATTACTGTATTTAACAGATAGTCAGGCGCGTAATTACTACCACCTTCGGTAAGAGCGCTTTGTAACGAGCCGGTATAAGTAGTTAATGGCACCAATAAAGCATCGGTAGTTGCAGGATTATATGCAGCCACATTTCCGCCATCCATCAATGGGTATGATGTTGGATCGGCCAGCATTTTGGTAACTTCGGTTTTTGATCCCGCTTCGTCATAAAAAGACATACGCATCAGCAGGCGCAAACGGATAGAGTTGGCATAACGTCTCCATTTATCTACACTACCACCTAATAAAATATCCTGAGTGGTAAATGCCTTACTTGCCTGACCCGATAAAGTAGCCGTTTTAAAGTAAGTAGAAGCAGCATCTAAACCGGCAATAAAACTTTTGTAAAGTGCTATCTGGTCGTCAAATTTAGGGTTCTTAACCGTAGCGCTGGTTTCCAAACTACCGGCCTCACTAAATGGAATATCGCCCCAGCAATCAACCATTTGCGATGCCTGATCATATAAAGTTACCCGGGCAGCATTCATGATCACATCATTGTTTGCCTTATCCGTAGCCGACATTTGGTTATAAGTAACTTCCATGGTGCGGTATAGGGCCATCACACCATTGGCAGAACCATTCGGGTGATAAAAATCCTCCCAACGGCCACCCATATAGCCGTCATTTGGCTGATATACCGTATTGGTATTAGGCAGGAAAGATGTTTGTGAAAAATCTGCCGTTGCGGTTAATATAAACGTTCTGTAATGCCAGTATTCCGCTCTTACCCTGGTATTGTTCAACATGCCTGTAAACATATATGGAATAGTTACTACAGCTGTTTTTTCAGGGTTATTAAATTTTTCGTCGATGCTTTTTTTGCAGCTTCCTAATGATAAAGCCAGCAAAAACGCGTATCCTATATTTTTAAAATTCTTTTTCATAATTAATGACTTGTGCTATTAAAAATTCGCGTTTAGTGAAAATCCAAAACTCCTGGTAGCCGGTGACGAACCTTCGTCAACACCTTGTCTGTACCATTTGTCGCCAATCGGGGCTTCCGGATCCAGGTTTTTAAGTGTGCGGTAGATGTACAGTAAGTTTCTGCCTACTAAGGAGAACCTTAAGTTATTTACATGCAATGCTTTGCTTACACTGGCAGGCAATTTATACCCGAACACAACTTCGCGCAATTTGATGTAGTTGTTTTTAAATACCGCGTTTTCATTCACTGAGTTCTCGCCCCAGTCGTAAGTATTTAAGTAATAGGTAGCAGCATCAACAATAGTGCTGTTTGCTTGTCCGTTGTCATTTACACCTTGTAGTATTACACCATCATGGTATGTTTTGCTACCGCTTGGTGCAGCTCCTAAGTGTTTGCCGCCACTACCATCAATATAATAAGCTAAACCACCGTGTGATTCATCACGATATTGTAAAGTGCTTTCGTACATACCGGCAGCAGTACCATATTTTAATGGATTTGATACCATTTTACCACCAAAGCGGTAATCAACTAATACATCAAGTGAAAAACCCTTGTAGTTGAAAGTATTGGCAATACCACCTGCAATTTTAGGTTGTATATTACCTACGTTTACATATTTTGATTTATCAATAGTATATAAACCATCGCTGTTCACAATCTTATTGCCATTAGCATCTTTTGCTATTGGGTAAACTAATATGTTACCAATAGGCTGGTTTGGCTGGGCTACTACCAATAACGCAGACTGGTCGCCAGTGTAGAATGTCAGCCTGTCAAAACCAGGGGCCAGGTTATTTACCTTAGAATGGTTAATCGCAAAGTTTAAACGGGCATCCCAGCTGAATTTACCGGTGATCGGTTTACCGCTGAAACCAACTTCTAAACCATCACTGTGCAAAGTAGCAGCATTGGCCAGTAAGCTCGAAGCTCCGGTTGTAGGTGCCACGTTCAATGCCATAATTACGTTTTTAACCTGGTTAGTATAGTAAGTGAAATCCAAACCTAAGCGGTCTTTCAGGAAACGTGCCTCCAAACCATACTCCTGCTCATATTTCATTTCAGGTTTCAGCTGCAGGTTACCATAAGTAGCATCATAGGTAAGCTGTGTAACAGAGCCGTTTTGTGTTTGTAATGACGATTGGTTGTACAACACGTTCGGAATATACCTTGGCGCTTTATTTCCAACCACACCATATGAAGCCCTCAATTTTCCGTAGCTGATAAATTCAGGCATTTTAAACGCGTCTGTAAATACAAAACCTCCATTTACCGATGGATAGAAATAAGTGTTGTTTTGTGTAGGAAGCGTTGAAGCTGATTCATTACGCGCTGTACCTTCTAAGAAAAGGTAATTTTTATAGTTAAAGTTCAATATTCCAAATACAGCCTGGCTTTTCTGATAACCCCTGGTAGCGCTTGTATTTGGCACCCCGTAAGAGTTTGAGATAGAAAAGAAGTTTTCGGTTACTAAACCGCCATTGGTACCTGACGACTGATCACGATAGGTTTCGCTACGTGAAGTATAGCCACCACTAACAGACATATTAAGGTCTTTAGTCAATTTTGGTGAATAGGTTAACAATAAATCGCCGTAAGTGGTAGAATATTGCCCTTTGCTAACACCGTAATAGCCAGTACTTGATGAACCGTTAAAAGCTGCAGGGTACTCATTATATTGTTGTGATTCGGTGTTACGACCGGTATAATCACTACCGATACGACCTCTGAATTTTATGTTTTTAAACACATCCCAATTTAAAGTAGCACTAGTGATCAACCTGTTTTCGGTTTCATCCTCGCTGTTCTTTAATTGTGTCCAGAAAAAGTCCATAATATCAGCACCGCTCATATTGTATTTAAAAGCCTCAGCTGGGTTTCTGGACGCATTAGCCAGCGTTACATATTTGTAACCATCTGATGTCTGGTAGTTATCCAACAATACATCCGCTTTTTCTGAACGGTTTAAGAAGCCACCAAAGTTGGCTAAAACACGACCTAACTGGTATGGACGATTGTGGGTTAATGTATTAACATAACTCGCAACGATGTCTGTGCTTATTTTGTCGCTTAACTTAACTGTAGTGTTTAAGTTAAAGGAATTTTTTTGTTGTTTTTGACCGCGTTGTATACCGGTATAATCCAAACGGGTTGCCGACAAACGGTAGTTAACCTTATCTGTTTGATTGGAGATAGCGATATTGGCGTTTGAGCTATAGCCTGTTTGAAACAGATCTTTGTAGTTATTAGGCTGTGGGGTATAATCCCTGATCTGGCCATCCCACCATCTGATCTTCTGACCTTCCATTTTAGGGCCGAATTGTGCATAAGAGCTAAAACGCGGTCTGTACCCTGATGGTGAATTTGGATCAGCTAACCAGCCATCTTCGGTAAAACCACCGGCGAGGTTGGTTGCACGGTCATACCCAGGGCCATAAACATTTTGAAAGTTTGGTGTAAAAGCAACTTGTTCAGCAGTACCTACATAGTTGAAATCAACACCAAGCCCTCTTGATTTGGAACCTTTTTTGGTAGTGATAACGATAGCGCCACTCATGGCGTCTGAGCCATATAGCGCTGTCGCGCTCGCGCCCTTTAATACGGTAAGGCTTTCAATATCCTGTGGGTTGATGTCCAGGATACCATTACCCCTGATACGCTGATCAGACCAATACCCATCGTTATTTGAACCACCGGCACCAGCTTCGCTATTGTTACGGATAATAACACCATCCACAACGTACAGTGGCTGGGTGTTGTAATTAAGCGAGTTGATACCACGGATCTGCACGTTAACCGCGCTGCTTGAACCACCCGGAGCTGTAGTGATCTTAACACCAGGAGCTTTACCATATAATGCCGAAGCAAAATTGGTATTACCAGCCTCTGTTAGTTGCTTGGCAGTAACCGTGGTTGTAGCATAACCCAGGGAACGTTCCTGGCGTTTAATACCAAATGAAGTAACTACCACCTCATTTAGTTCGCCCTTGCCAACAGCCAACGTAACATTGATCACTGCCTCGTCGCCAACAGTAACCTCTTTTGCTGCATAGCCTATAGACGTAAATTTAAGCACCGCGCCTTTGGCTACTTTAATGCTGTACGCGCCGCTTGAGTTGGTTTGCGTACCCGTTGTTGTGCCCTTTATAACCACACTAACACCGGGTAAGGGGCCGCTATCATCGCGCACCACTCCCGTAACATTTGTTTGGGCAAATACATTTGCCGAGATAAAAAGAGGCAGTAGAAGGACCACCCACTTTTTCAAGTTTAGATAAAATTGTTGCATGAAAATTAATTAATTAAGTTAAAAAAAAAGAAGACCTTGGGTATGTTTATGCAGGTTCAGAAATATTGGCCTGCGGACTAAGTTTATACAGATTTTCAATCACGGTGGTCACACCTCCTAATAGCTGCGCGTTATTGCCCAGGTTCGAGACCGCCAATTGCGTATAAGTAGTTAAATGAGGGATGCAATGTTCATTCATTGCCTGCTGAATGGGACTAAGCCATAATTTGCCGATGACGCTCCCTTTCCCGCTTAAAATAATACCTTCGGGATTCATCAGATGTACCAGGATAGCCAGGCCCTGACCGATGTAATAGGCTGCTTCAGCAATTATTTTTACGGCAAAAGCATCGCCTTTAAGGGCTTCGGCGATGATATTATCTGCCGATACGGTATCGTATTTTACAAGACTGCTTACCTGCCCTTGCTTTAAGCCTTCAATAGCTTTGGCTTCAATAGCCAGTAAAGAGGCCTCTGTTTCCAAACAACCTTGCTTTCCGCATGAGCATAGCTTTCCGTTTTTATGAAGTGGTAAGTGGCTAAACTCTCCTGCAAAGCCACTGTGCCCTTTAAATATTTCTTTATTGATGATCATTCCCAAACCAACTCCCCAACCCAGGTTAATGATCATGGAATTGTTACGCGCGATAGGAAGCCCAAATTTTTGTTCGGCCAAAGCTATGGCCGTTGAATCATTTTCTATAAAAACAGGCAATTTAACCTGCTTGTTTATATAGTTTACCAATGTTTCTTCGGGAGTTTTCAGAAAGCTTAGGTTGTTACCCAAAAAAGCGTCGATAAAACCAGGCATGGTAATACCTATTGCCAGGAATTTATCTTTTGGCAATCCAGAATTAATAACCACAGCTTTAATATGGGTTATTAATGTGTGTACAGCATCATTGTTATCACTAAGCTTTAGCTCAAACTCCTGTGTATCACCCACAAATTCATTACTCATATCGGTAATGGCTATACGGGTCATAAACTGGTTCATCGCAACCGAAATAATAAAACCAGTATCAGCTATCAGCGAGTAAGTTGCCGGTTTACGGCCCCCACTTGATGTTCTTATCCCGATTTCCTTTACGATATTTAGCTTGATTAAGTCGGCTATCCCCTTGGTTACGTAGGGAATACTTCGGCCAGTATCGACGCTGAGGTCGTTTAGCGATGCTGTTTTACTGTAATACAGTCCCTTAATGATATCAATGTGTTTAAAAAACATGCAGCAGGAGGTTTATATCTGCATATATAAAAAAATTAATTTAATAAAAAAAGAAATCTTTTTAACTTATTTAAAAAGTATATATAAACATTTATAATTTGATTAATTACTTTTGAAAATGCTTAAAAAATTATCACCCACTTTTATAGTATTGTTTATCCTGCTATTTACAAGCAATACACAGGCACAACACCATGTAAACCCGGATGAGATCAAAGAAAAAATGCAATGGTTTGCCGATGCCAAACTGGGTATATTCATTCACTACGGCATCTACTCCGTAAAAGGAATAGATGAAAGCTGGAGCTTTCATAACAAAAAGATCAGCTATCCGGATTATATGAGCCAGTTAAAAGGCTTTTCGGCAAGCCAGTATAAACCTGATGAACTGGCCGACCTGATCAAAGAAAGCGGCGCCCGTTACGCGGTAATGACTACTAAACACCATGATGGTGTAGCCTTGTGGAGCAGCAAATATGGTCCGCTAAACGTAGTACAGAAAACCCCTGCTAAAAGAGACCTTTTAAAACCGCTGTATGACGCCTTGCGCCAACGTGGTGTAAAAACCGGCGCTTATTTTTCGCTGATTGACTGGAGCCATGCCAATTATCCTGGTTTTTTAAAGGATAGCAGCAGGTACCAGGTGAAAGATCAGCCAGCTAAATGGGCTAAATATTTAACTTTTATGAACGGGCAACTGGATGAGCTTGCCAAGCAATATAACCCCGACCTTTGGTGGTTTGATGGTGATTGGGAACACAGCGCAGAAGAATGGAACGCTTCTGGGGTTCGACAAAAACTATTAGGTTACAATCCAAATACCATCATCAACGGCCGCTTGCAAGGCTATGGAGATTATGATACGCCCGAACAAAACTTTCCGGTATCAAGACCCGGCTATAAATGGTGGGAACTTTGCATGACCACTAATGACAACTGGGGCTTTCAGCCGCAGGACAAAAATTTCAAAACACCTTACGAGATCATCAGTATTTTTACCGATGCCGTGAGCTATGGCGGCAATTTACTGTTAGATATTGGCCCTAAAGGCGATGGAAGTATCCCGGCAGAAGAAGTAAATCTGCTTAAAGAACTGGGTGCCTGGAACAAGAAAAACGGCGAAGGCGTTTTTAATACTATTGCGGGTATGCCGCAAGGCCATTATTATGGTGCAAGTACTTTATCAAAAGACTCTACTACGGTATACTTGTTTGTACCTGCTAAAACAAGCGCGCCTGTGTTAGTAAAAGGATTAAAAAGCAGCATCAAAAAAGTAAGTGTTCTGGGCAGCGATACTCCACTGACCTATAAAATTGTGGGTAAGATATCCTGGAGCCCAGTACCTGGTTTAACGTACATAAGCATCCCCGAAAACTTGCAGGACAAATACATGTCTGTCATAAAAATTGAACTGAATGGCAAACTCGACCTTTATCGTGGTAAAGGCGGTTTCCTTACTAATGAGTAATTTTGAGTCTTGAGTCTTGAGTCTGAAGTCGTAAGTCTAAAGTTTTTACTTGCAAGAAAAAAACGACACTTACGCCTTCAGACTAAGGACTCCAAGCTAAGGACTAAAGACTTATAGTCACCTTTGACCCGGTTTTTACCGCCTGGTAAATAGCGTCAATAATTTTCAGGTCTTTTACCGCTTCTTCTCCATTTACCGGCACTACAGGCTGTTTATTATCAAAAATAATTGCCGACATTTCTTCCATTTGTACCGTTTGGTGTGTAGTAACCGGCTGGGTCAGTTCGCCTTTGTGGGTACGTCCCTGTATTGGGCCATAACCTGTGGATGGCTGCATCTCTGCAAAACCCTTTTCACCGTCCAGGAAAAAGCGGTCGAGGTTATTCATATTATAGGTTGATAAGCAGGATGCCACGGCTCCGCTGGGAAAGCCAAACTGAAACTGGATGGTTTCGTCTACCCCTTCTTTAAATTTCACAGGGTCGGTTTTAGTTTCCTGGGCGGTAACCCAAACAGGGTCTTCACCGGTCATATAACGCGAGCCGTTGATAGCGTAAATGCCAATATCCATCATAGAGCCACCGCCGGCCAGTTGTTTATTTAGTCGCCATTGTGTAGGGTCGCCAATTTTAAAACCGCACTGGCCCTGAAAAAACAAGATCTTCCCAAACTCGCCTCTATTCCGCATCCGGATCACTTCGAGCGTTTTGGGCTCAAAATGCATGCGGTAACCTACCAGCAATTTCACATTAGCTTTTTTACAGGCGTCTACCATCTCCTGCCCTTCCTTAGCGTTTATGGCCATGGGCTTTTCGCAAATGGCATGTTTGCCTGCTTTAGCCACCCGTATTACCATATCATGATGCAACCCGTTCGGTGTGATCACATATACGGCATCGATGTCGGGGTTATTTTTGATGTTATCGAAATTCTCATAATTGTAGCAATTCTTTGCCGGGATACCGTACTTGCTTTGCCAGTCCTTAACTTTTGAGGGCGTACCGCTGATTACGCCAACCAGTTTAGCTTTTACGCATGATTGCATGGCCTCAGCAACGCGCGTCCCATAGCTTCCGAGTCCCATAATAGCAACACGGAGCACACGACCTTCATAGGCAGCTTCGTTATTATTCTTCATGTCGGCCCATCCCGAAAGCGGGGCCAGATGTAAGGCTAAGGCAGAGATCCCTAACTTCTGTAAAAAGTTGCGGCGTGAATTCATAGGTATTGGTTTTAAGGTTCGTAATCGATTATAATTTAGGCTTTTTTACAAAACCCCTAAGCATTGGAAATGTTTTTTTTATCCACTTTTGCCGGAAACAGAGGTCTGAAATAAGATACGTAGCATTCCCTTTTATTTTAGTATATTTGTATACAACGGCCCGGGTTTTCTCCCAAACAGAGAGATTCGGGCCGTTTGCATAAAGACCCAAACAGGCTAAAAAACGACCGATTTTAAGTTAGTTATTTGAATGTCAAACATTTAATACTTTTTAAACCTTTCAAAACCCATTAAAAATTTGTTAAAAAGTGTTAAAATGGCGTTAAAAAAGTGTTAAACAGAACAAAAGCCCCCCGGTTTTACCCTGTTTTCGACTAAAAAAGTGTTAAAATTCAAGGTTTAAAAAGTTTTTTCCGGCTATCAATTTTCATCATAGTCACATATTCCAAAATCGTCTTTTTATTGCCCCTGATGGTTTAGTATATTTACAACAAAGCAACGCTTCCCAGCGTTTACTTTACATACCTCATACCCCATGAATAAACAAACTTTAAAAAATACCGCTCAGCAACTAATGGCGGGCGACAAGGGCCTTTTGGCCATGGACGAAAGTATTGCCACCTGCAATAAACGCTTTGCAGAAGCAGGCATACCACAAACGGAAGAATACCGCAGAAAATACCGTGAACTGATTGTAACAACCCCTAAACTGGGCGAATGTATAAGCGGCGCCATCCTGTTTGACGAAACCACCAAACAAGCAGCCGATAACGGTACACCATTCATTGATCTGCTGGTTAAAGCCGGAGTTATCCCGGGCATTAAACTGGATGAAGGCGCCAAAGATATGCCCGCTTTCCCTGGTGAAAAAATAACCGAAGGCCTTGACGGACTGCGGGAAAGATTGAAAAACTATGCTGCAGCCGGACTAAGATTTGCCAAATGGCGCGCTGTGATCGTTATTTCAGATGATACCCCCACAGATGGCAGTATTTATGCCAACGCTCATGCCCTGGCTCGATATGCTGCTCTTTGCCAGGAAGCGGGCGTGGTACCCATCGTGGAGCCCGAAGTACTGATGGATGGCAACCACACCATCGAACGTTGTTTTGAAGTAACCCAGCGGGTATTGCATATTGTATTTGAGGTGCTGATACAACAACGTATTTACCTGGAAGGCATAATATTAAAACCCAACATGGTGGTATCCGGTATTGGCGCATCTGTACAAGCCAGCGTTGACCAGGTTGCCGACCTAACCGTTCAGTGTTTACTGCGCTGTGTCCCTGCTGCGGTACCGGGTGTAGCGTTTTTGTCAGGTGGGCAACCGGCCCCTGATGCAAGCGCGCATTTAAGTGCTATGCACGTAAAATATAAAGGCAAATTACCCTGGGCGCTTACCTTCTCGTTTGCCAGAGCGGTTCAGCAACCGGCCATGGAATACTGGCAGGGAAAAGATGAGAACGTGACCATTGCCCAACAACTCTTTTATAAACGCCTGAGCATCAATAATGCGGCACGGCGTGGTGAATATACACCGGCACTTGAAGCTTAATTTACCTAAGCAACCACAGCAAGTGGCTGAAATAGACAACTTGCTGTGGTGCTTATACCGGATCTTTGACAGACATAAACCTATTACCCGGTAACCTTAAAAAATAGGATAGCCCTCCGGCTCCGCATCCCTCTGCCATATACAGTACTATGATTGCTCCACTCACAAGCTAAAGATGGTCATAAATAGAAATTAATAAACTGAATATGAGTATTCTAACCTATTGGTTTATTAATTTTTTATTTATCTTATGCCACATTCCAAAAACCTAAATGATGAATAACAACCTTTACCTTAGCACCGGAAAACTTTTCCTGGTGATCAGTATTATCGCCATAGGCGTAATTCATATCGTATCGGACCATTTCCCGACCGGATTAATGCCTGTAGCTGCCTCATTGCCGGCAAAACAAGTATTGGCCTATTTAACAGGTTCGCTCATGATTGTGGCAGGCATACTTGTCCTGGTCAAAAAATACACGGCGTACGGCGCATTATTAGCTGCTCTGTTGTTTCTATTAGCCTTGCTCCTGATCCACGTACCAAAAGTATTGGCTGAACCCAATAATCCATCTGAATGGACAGGCACTTTTGAAGTTATCTGTATTATGGCTGGCGCCCTGATCTTGTTGGGCAATATCAGCAAAGACGGTGGCTCTAAGCTGATAAAAACCGGCACATACCTTTTTTCCATTGGCCTGCTGGTATTTGGCGTACAGCACTATATGTACGCTCAGTTTGTAGCCAACCTGATACCGGCCTGGATACCCGCTCATTTGTTTTGGGACTACCTGGTCATGGCTGCCTTTTTTGCTTCCGGAATAAGTTTCATCGTCAACAAACTGACCAGATTGGCTGGAGGGCTTTTAGGCCTCATGTTTTTGATTTGGATGCTGATACTGCATTTGCCACGTGTTATAGCCAATGTACACACTGAAGCCGAATGGACAAGCCTGTTTGTAGCCCTGGCATTTAGCGGTATATCTTTTTTAATAGCAGGTTTAGCTACTACAGCAAAGAATTAAAATCACCTGAAAAGCCTGCAGACCGTTCGGTCTGCAGGCTTTTATTTTTTTAGTTATCCCTTTTTACCGGGACATTTTATTTATTAATGCTCCTCAGGGATCCGGAAATAACGCTGTAACGTTGTATAATTCAAAGTACCAGGAATACTAACTCCGCCCGGTATAATTACAAAACGAAACTGGTGAGCATTAGAAATGTTGGTATAAGCGTTCAAACTGCTTACTAATTTAACCCTAACTTTGCCCAACGAAGCAAAATCAGACCAGGTATCTATATTAGGGGTTGTACCTTGCAGGTAAGTAATACCAATAGGCAACTGCCCTACCTGATTTGTAGGCCAAATAACCGGATTATACCCATTTAACTTGGCAAAAGCTATTACTGTACCTTTATCCAATATATTTTGCGTAATAGCCGGAATGCTGATATCGTGGTAAAATCCCCATGATCCAAAAATGGTGTCCTTTACATAGGTTGGCGGAGTAAACCAGCCGGTGTACATCACATTGGCAGTACCCGCAGGGCCCTGCGCACCGGTAGCTCCTTTAAATGATACCGGAGCTCCCCATCCGCCATCAGTTTTTGGACCGTACAACAGGTAATTTACCACATCAAGATAATAATCGCCATTATTACCTAATGAGCTTGCCGGAACCCCTGTTCCGTTAAGGATCTTATTACCAGGTGCACCAGCAGCACCTGCAGGTCCTTTTAGCGCGAAACCCGTGCCCCAGCCTGCAGCAGTTTTTGGGCCGTATAGCAAGCTGGTAGATATATTTAGATAAAAATCACCAACCGCACCTGTAGTGGTGGCAGGAACTGTGGTGCCACTGTAAATAACACTTCCGTTTTGCCCGTTAGCTCCCGGAGGGCCTGCGGGGCCAACTGCGCCTTGTGCACCTTGAGCTCCCTGTGAGCCTGCCGGGCCAACAGCCCCATCTTTTCCACACGATGCTGTTATCAACATTACCAACGCTGACAACACAAATAAGTAATTAAGTTTTTTCATGAAATTTGATTGTTAAAGAGTTATAGAATTTATCGGTACAGATAATACTGCAGCTCAAAGTTGAGCACTGCAATACCAAAAACGCACCGTATAACTACCTTAAAATCAGCGTAATTACACTCAATTCACCAACTTAAAAATGCGTATTTATACCTATAAAAAACAGGTAAATTATGGCGACGATTCTATCTTTGACCTGGCGATCCCCTATAATATATGAAGATGTCTAACTGATTTGAATTATTTAATGCTCTTTTTTATCTGGCAATAGTTATTACCCCAATCACATAAGGCATCCATAATGGGGATGAGCGTTTTACCCAGCTCGGTAAGCTTGTACTCTACCCGGGGAGGTGATTCGGCGTAGGCAGTGCGTAAAAGGATGCCATCGCGTTCCAGTTCTTTAAGCTGGGCTGTCAGCGTGGCCTGGGTGATATACTGCATCTTTTTCCGGAGCACTCCAAAGCGCATAGGGCACTTCTCCCTGATCTTGTTGAGCAGCATCAGCTTCCATTTTCCGCCAATAATGTCCAGGGCATTTGTCATCGGACAGTTATCTTCCAAAAATTCTTCATTTTCGGTTTTTATAACCAGCTGATCGTCATTATTAGTATCATTTTTCATACTTAGTATCCTCCTTCAAACTACTTGTGAGCCTCTCCTGCCTCACCCATCTTTGAACCGTAAAGTTAACAAAATCAGGCTTAAAGCCGGTTAAATTCATTTATCTGCAAATTATGAACAAGCAAATTTCAAGGTGGTTGCTGCTGGTTATCCTGTCGTCGGCAGTGTTTTTATCAGTGATTGATATATTTATCGTCAATGTGGCTATCCCCTCTATAAAAAGGGGTATACATGGTTCCGATAGTGATATCCAGTTGGTTATTGTGCTATACCTGCTGGGCTACGCCGCCTTCCTGATCACCGGCGGCCGGGCCGGCGATCATTATGGCAAAAAGAACGTTTTTATAATTTCTATGCTGCTGTTTATTGTTACCTCCTGCCTGTGTGGTTTTTCGCAAACAGCCTGGCAGATCAATACTTCGCGCTTTTTGCAGGGTATCAGCGCCGCTTTTATGATCCCGCAGAGCATTACTTACATCCAGGTACTTTTTCCGCTACACCACGACCGTATCAGGGCCCTGGGTATTTACGGAAGTATTGCTGGCACTGCCTCTATCATAGGGCAGTTTTTAGGGGGCCTGCTACCGGATATTCACTTTTTGATGGATGGCTGGCGATTGATCTTCCTCATTAATTTACCTATCGGTTTGGTAGCCGCGATCCTGGCAGCCATATTTCTGAAGGATACCAAAACCTCCAAAAAATCCCGATTTGACCATTCGGGTGTCAGCTTACTAACCGTAGCCCTGATATCACTGATATACCCTTTGGTCCGGGGCCCTGAGCTTCACTGGCCCTGGTGGAGCATGACATCTATCGCGCTCTCACTCCTATTGTTATACCTGTTTGTGCTCGACCAACGCCGGAAACTGCATAAGGGGCAGGAGCCTCTGGTTGACGTCCGCCTGTTCGGATTTAAGGACTTTAATATTGGTCTTTGCGCTGTACTGTTCTACTTTATGGTACAGGACACCTATTTTGTAATTAATGTGATCCTGTTTCAAAACGGTTTTGGTATCAGCTCGTCCGAAACCGGGGTATTCTTTGTGTTCCAGGGTGTTGGGTATGTGGTGGCCTCGCTATTGTCCCTTCGCCTGGTACCACGTTATGGCAAACGGGTGCTGCAGGTTGGTGTTTTGATCATGGTTACTTCGCTCCTGTTTCATTTACTGTTTTTCAATTCAGCGACAGTCAGCAGGTATTTACTATTACCTGTGCTTTTTATTTATGGTACCGGCTGCGGATCAGTGTTGCCATCGTTGTTGACTATGGCCCTCAAAAGCATTCCAACCCATTTTGCAGGGGCCGCTTCCGGTACTTTCTCCACCTTTCAGCAAACCGCTATTGCTTTGGGGATAGGTATAGGGGGCGGTGTATTTTTTTACCGGCTGGCCGGCGACACCAGTTTGGCCGGGTACATATCGGCTTACCGGATGGCCACCGGGATCAATATTTTTCTGCTGGGTATGGTGAGCCTGTTTTTGTTTTTGCTGCCCGGCAAACCACAGACAAAAACTTTTTAAACCTTAAATTTTAACAATTTTTTAGTTAAAAACAGGGTAAAAACACATCACTTTCGCCCATTTTAACAAAGTTTTAACGCCATTTTAACACTTTTTAACAAATTTTTGATGGGTTTTGAAAGGTTTAAAAAGTATTAAATAATTGATTATCAAATAACTATGTATTAAATCGTCGTTTTTTGGCCTATTTTGGTCTTTATGCAAACGGCCCGGTTCTCTCTGTTTGGGAGAAAACCGGGCCGTTGTATATACAAATATACGGATTTTTTGGGTAGGATAAAAGCTTTATCAGTAGCTCTCTCAGTATCCTTTCAGAAACCTAAGAGGAGATGGAATATTTTTTAAATAAGCCACAATGGACTTAGTTTTTCAAACAAACGTTGCCAAACCACATTAAATATCAAAATTTCAAACCAACCGCCTATCTAGTTTACACCTATTCAATAAATCGAATTTAAAAAAACCACAGAACCATTAAATAATGAGCATTTTTTTCCAATTCGATATTTTTTTTCATAAAAGTAAATTTATAATAAGAATATATACATAAATAGCATTTTAATAATTACAATAATGATAAAAATTACGAAAATAAAGTAAAATATCAATAAAATATTAAATTTAAGTCAAACTTTAAACTCAATTAAATGAAAAATCTCAAAAACCCCACATTTATTGTATTTATTTTTGCCACAAGTTTAATAGCTTGCAAAAAAGATCTCAAATCGATTACTCCTATTAGTAAAACAAGAGGTAAAACCCAGGACGCGCTTAACTACTCCTTTAACTGGGAAACAGCGACAAGTATGCCGGTTAATCCAAGTTCGCCAACAAGTGTATCCCTTCCATGGCAAAGTCAGTCGGGCACCCCTATTGATGCTTACCTTGTTAGTGATTATAAAAGTTCAGACGGCTGGAAATTGGTTTACAATACATTTAATACCACTGTTTATCCAACTGCCAGTCAGCAGCCGGCAGGTGGTTTGTATTTTGCCTTATATAATGTTTACAGGGGCTTATTAAGGTTCTATTTATATATACCTCCATCGTATATTAATAATAATGTAGATATTGAGCATGGATTAAGCCTTTATACTAACAACAGCACAACCTCTAAAATGCTGAATTTTGAAGGCGGGGATATTGTTGATGTTACTGCCAATACCAGCGTTTTTACTAAAACCAATAATAGCGGTGTTTCTTATGGCGGTGGATGGTATGCCATGCAATATCAAATCGCTTACGACCCCAACTTTGCAGCAACCACCTACCCCAACCTGGGCTTTACATGGAATTCAAGAACAGTAAGTATTAGTCAAATAAATTTGAATGGTACCTCAACAGGGGGGATAACCGGTAACATAACCCAAAAATCAAGTGGTTTTAACTGGGCAGGAGCTTTAATCAATGCCGGATTATCTGCTGTAGAAATATATGGAACTGCAGGTTTTGCCACCGGAACAAATATTGCCGGCGCTGCTTCCGGTGGTTTAGCAGGCAATATAACCGGGTTTTTAGATGCTATATTCGGAGGGAGCAGCGGCAATACCCAGGAGGTGGATTTAAAAATGAATTCAACCATTACCATGAATGGTACATTGACAGCCAGCCAGCCCCTTGTGCCTAACAGTCTTGTGGTACCAGGTCAAACGGTTGGCAATTCGGTAGGCGCCCCTCCTCCATTGTATACTTCGCCCTTAGGTGTATTTAATTTCCCTAATAAACCAACCGTACATATTACCAGTACAAAAACTACAGCGCCTTCCAGCTGGGACGGCCCGGCTAATGCTTATTATGTGAATACTTTTACTTTAGATCCTGCTTTTGTTACTTCTATACAAAAAAACACCGCTGTTACAGGTTCGGCAACCGTAACTGTACAAAATGCCCAGGTATTATTAGAAAACCTTGACGCGTCAAGTTCATTCTATAATTACTCGGCAGCCACAGAAACCATTGGAAATATTGCAGTTATTGATAATACTACCATTGATGGAAGAAAGCTTACCCCAACTACTGAAACTGCTTTAGTAAGGGTAACCGTTTTGGTAACCCCGAGCAATGGAACAACTCCCCCCATAAGAATTGTTAAAACCTTTTTAGGGACTTTGGTTACACCATAACCTGAACGCAGGTGACGACGACTCACCCGTCTACACTGCGCTCGACACCCCTTTCTTCGGCTTCGCCGTAAAGAGGGGTGAAAAATAAAAAAATGTCATTGCGAGGAGGAACAACGAAGCAATCTCCTCGCGTTAATATATACGAGGAGATTGCCGCGCTATCGCTCGCAATGACATAGCTTGCAATGATTTTTAAAGCCCTCTCTTCCAATAGCTATCGGCGTGGAGAGGGTTGGGTGAGGTTTTACTTCACTTCATCCAGTTCCAGCACTACGCTGGTTCTGTTTTTATCTACGCGTGGGTTTACGCCTACGTTCATCAAGAAGTCGCCGGTTAATACCAGGTCGTTTTCTATGGATGATTTAGCTCCCGGGTAAAGGTTGATCTCTTTTACCTGGTATTTTTTCTGCGGATCAAGACCTTTCAAACGGATTGGTACCGGGGTACCCGTACCGTAACGGTTATTCACCAGGTAGTTAAACATCACCGCTTTTGCTTTGGCATTGTCTACATACATGATAGATGCGGCATCGTTATCCCATGGGCTTTGTAAACGGTACTGATCGCCATGCCAGATAGCTTCTTTCAGGTTATCGTAGTTCTTCAGTGCACCATGCACATAGTCCAGGTCCTGCTCGCCCAATTTGCTGATCACGATATCAAAGCCCAGTTTACCCATCATGGCTACATCTGTACGGAATTTGAGTGGTTGTTTACCCCAATCGGTCACGTGGTTGGAACTGGTGATGGCCGGATAGAAGTATGAGTACTCCCACTGGATAAACACGCGCTCCAGCGGATCGGTATTGTCGCTTGGCCAAAACTCGGTAAAATATTTCAACGCGCCATAATCCACACGACCACCGCCGCCTGAACATAGCATCAATGGCACTTTTGGATATTTAGCCCGTACACGCTCCAGCACTTTGTATAAGCCACGCACATAATCGGTATACAAATGCGACTGATCCTTTTTCAGATAAGCCGAATACGCGTTATAGATCACAGCATTACAATCCCATTTGATATAGGCCAGATCGGGATTTTTGGTGAACAGGTTATCTACTACGCCAAACACAAAATCCTGCACTTTAGGATTAGTCAAATCGAGCACCAGCTGGTTACGGAAATATTTTTCGGGACGATTTGGTTGTTTGATCACCCAATCCGGATGTTTTTCATACAGCTCGCTTTTAGGATTAACCATTTCGGGTTCAATCCAGATACCGAATTTTACACCATTGTTTTGTGCTTCTTTCACCAGCCAACTAATGCCGTCGGGCAGTTTTTGTTTGTTCTCCTGCCAGTCGCCCAGGCCTGCATGGTCGCCGTTACGCGGATATTTATTGGCAAACCAGCCATCGTCTAATAAAAACAGGTCGACACCCAGTTTCTTGGTGTCTTTTAATAATTCAGCCAGTTTGGTTTCATTGAAATCAAAATAGGTGGATTCCCAGTTGTTCAGCAGGGTCAATCTTGAACCTTCGCCGTCGACAATTTTGTATTTGCGGGCCCAGCGCTGTAATTTACGGCTGGCATCGCCTTTACCCTGATCTGAGTAAGTATACACCAAAGCTGGCGTAGCAAACTCTTCATTCGGCTTTAAATGATATTCAGCCGCGGCATTGTTAATACCGGCAATCAGCCGCAGGTTATCAGCAACATCCAGCTCAAAGTCGATCTTGAAATTGCCAGACCATTCCAGCGCGCCCAGCAAAACCTTACCCTCATCTTCAGTAGCCGGTTTATCTATAGATACCGCGAACATAGATGGCTCGTACAGGTTGGCACGGGTACCCAGTTTACTGTCGATGGTTTTGATGCCATGCGTTAGTTTAGCTTCTTCGGGACGCATTTCTTCGGCCCAGTTGCCGTGGTATTGTTTCAGCCAAAAGCCGGCACCTTTTAAGTTCAGGTTAGCCGAAGCGAATTTGTTTAATACCACCTCACCTTTTTCATGATGTTTTATCACCGACCATTGTTCGGTAACATCTTCTTTAAAATAGGTTTTGTAAAACAGTTTCACCTCAAAATCATAAACAGGATCTTTCAGCGTAACGGTTAACAGCGAAATATCATCGGCAACCTTAGTAACCTCATGGCTCACATAAGCAAGGCTAAGCGACTTATCGCCATTGGCATGGGTTACGGTAATGGCGGGTTCGGCCAGGTTAGCTGAACCAGATGGTGTATAAGCCGAGTTGAGGATACCGGAATCGTCCTTTTGATTATACATTTTTTGGATGTGCGCGTACTCTGCGGTATTACTCAGCTTAGCGCCGAAGTAAACCATCTTCAAGTTTTTATTGGCATCGGTTTGCAGCACAAGAGCATTGTGCTGTGTTTCGACCGGGATAGTCACTACCTGGGCAAAACTGCTGCCTGCTGTAAACAGACTACCAACCAGGCATAAGGGCAGTAAATGATTTCGGAACATATTTCTCAATTTATAAGGTTATTTTCAGTGTTATGTGTTTAGTAATTTTATTTGTAGAGACGCATATTTGCGTCTCCCGTATAAAAGACAGCTTTGCATGGTCTGAGACGCAAATATCTGAGACGCAAATATGCGTCTCTACGTAAAAGATCTTGTTGTTTATTTCTTCTCTTCAATATCCAATTTATACAAGGCCGCGTCGCCACCATCGAGCTTAAAGCTTAATGTTTCGCCCAGAACGTTGCCCTGCAGCAATTCATTTAACTTGTACTCTGCTTTATCGTTCAAGCCCAGGCGTTTGCCATCCATAGCAAAAGTTTTTGGTTCACTGCCGTAATTGAAAATGGCAATATAGATACTATTTCCAATTTTCTGGGTAAACATTTCGGAGGCGTTTTCGCCGGTGTTACCTTCAACGGGTTTAAACGTTTTGCCGTTTTCGATTAGTTTGATCACTTCCGGGTTCTGATACCAGGTTTTGGCCCTGTCGCTCCATTGTCCGTGTACCGAAAAATCGTCGCCGGTAATTACCGTACCCGTGATAACAGCCGATAAAAAGCGGGCGCGGTTGGCCCCTTCGCTCTCGATGGATAACACCACATGGTCGGCGTCAACGTAGTTGTATAAAAAGGTTTGCCACCAACCATAGCTTACGCTGTTGAGGGTATACTGGGTATCTTTTATAGTTTTAAAAGCATCGCAGGCTATGCGGCGGGTATGCACGTAACGCCCCGTTGCCAAGCTCGGCGAAATGGCCGCGTAAATGAGCATCTGGTCGCCCAGTTTATCAGTCAGGTATTCCATTCCTTTGCGGTAAGCCTGCATGCCTGTGGTTACTGTGGGATCATAAAAATGGGTCGATTCGGCGGTAGCATGACCTAAAAAGTCGATCTTGATCATTTTAAAACCACAGGCTTTCAGTTTACCTATGGTGAGGTCAATACGTTCGCGGGTGCCTGGATGGGTTGGGTCGATAGCGCGGGCGCCGTCAATATCATGATAACTGTTACCTACTTTTGTCCAGATATCGCCGAAGGTATATTTGCTGCCGGGAACTTTACGCTGCGGGCCATCTTTCCATCCCCAATCTGTAAATGGGGCCCAATATACGCCGGGTTCCAGGCCCTTGCTTTTGCAGTAATCGGCAAATTGTTTAAGCTTGCTGTAATCACCTTCGGCGCCGCCTTTCACCATAAAGTCCCAGTAGGAATCCAGATCGATAAAAGCTGTTTTACCCGTGCGGAAACCGGCCAGGCTATCGGCAAAAAAGTCGGCCACTTTGGTAGCTTTCTCGTAGGTGAGTTTATCCTGCATCACACCCCAGCTGTTCCAGCCTACGGGTGTAGGTTTTGTCCAGTTAAATACGTAGGGCGGTTCGGCAATGCGGTTGGCTTTGGCATATTCTTCCATGCCGGTGCGCCAGTCGTCAAAGTACCCTACCAGTATTTTTGGCGATTTAACTATATCGCCGCTGATTGTTCCGTGGGCGATGTTATCGCGGGTGACGCTGTTTTCGGTGTACCCTGCCCAAACCTGAATAGCATTACCGCTATCTTTTTTGGCAGTACTGCGGATACCTGTTTTCCATACCTCGTGCTCTATAGAGCCAGCCACAAAGCCGTTGCGGCTATCGTTGTTGTACACGGCTCCAACTTCGGCGCTCATATTGGTGAATGGCGCGTTAAAAGGTTTGGCATTATAGCGGATAAAAGTATCGTTATCAAAAGGCACAAAAATGCTACGCGCATCGCCGTCAACAGCGGCTATATTGCCCGAGAACGGAATGATGGAATTGGTTTGCAGCCCTTTGCCGGAAGCTTCTATCTGGGTGATAAAATACTCGTGATTCGGATAGGTGTAAAATACTTGTTTGATTGGGTTAAGATTTTTACCACTTAAAGTCACGGTATATTTAACGCCCTTACCAAAACCATCGGTAATAGCTATTTTGGTATAGGTGCGGGATGCATAATCTTTAGTGGAGATAATTTTACCATTAATTGAGATGGTGGCGCCTACCTTATTGTATGCCAGGTATTTATTTTTAGTAACAGAATACAAGCCGCTTTTCAGATTATAGATAATGGCATTACCTGCGCCATAAGGTATTATGACCTGGTCTGAGGCCGCTTGTTTACGCGCCTGCGCCGAGACGTTATTTACAAATGGCAAAGCCAGTAGTAGTGCGAACACTAAAACCGGCCGGGCTATTTTTGGGATGAACTGATTCGTGACTATTGCAACAGGCTTCATGTATAGTTTAAATTGTTTAACTTTTTTGAGCGGTAATATTTTTTATTACCCCGTTTACTTTAACCTTCACGCTGCGCGGATCAGGCGAAGTGATCTTGTAAGTGGTTACTACTCCATCCTTCCAGGCAAAATCAACGGTAAAGTTTCCGCGGGCTTTGAGGCCTTTGACCGAACCAGATGCTTTCCAGCTATCGGGTATGGCAGGCAGCAGGTCGATATAACCGGCGTGGCTTTGGATCAGCATTTCGGCGATACCCGCGGTAGTACCAAAATTACCATCGATCTGGAACGGCGGACCGGCAGACAGCAGGTTGGGATAAATACCACCGCCCGAACCATAATTGATATCGGTACGGGTTGTAGGTTTCATAATCTCCGTAAACAGCTTGTAAGCTCGGTTACCATCATGCAATCTCGCCCAGAATAATAGTTTATAAGCGATTGACCAGCTTGGGCCGTCATCGCCGCGAACGTTAAGCGTTTTTTTAGCTGCTTCGGCCAGTTCGGGTGTACCGTCGGGTGTAATTTCAGAGGCAGGGTAGATACCATACAGATGCGAAATATGACGGTGCTGCGGTTCGGTCTCTTTATAGTCTTCCATCCACTCCTGTATGCGGCCATCTTTGCTGATGATACCTGGAGGCGGGATCTGTTTTAATCTTGTCTGCAGTGTATCACGGAACGCTTTATCAATGCCCAGGGTTTTGGAGGCGGTGATCACATTGGTAAATAACTCGCGCATGATCTGGTTATCAAAAGTAGCACCGATGCAGATGCTGGCGTGGCTGCCATCGGGCAGGTAAAAAGCATTTTCGGGTGACGAGGACGGCGCTGTAACCAGGTAGCCGCTTTTAGGATCTTTGATGAGGATGCTGCTATAAAACTGCGCCGAGCCTTTTAAAATGGGATAAATACTTTTTAAATAAGCTTTATCATTGCTGAAAGCATAGTGATCCCAGATGTTGCTGCACAACCAGCCCGAGCCACCTTTGGTTACACCCCATGAGGCGCTTTCGCCGGGCTCTGTCCATCCCCAAACGTTGGTGATCACGTGGGCCACCCAGCCGTCGGCATTGTAATAGGCTTTGGCTGTACGCTCACCAGGTTTCACCAGGCCGCGTACGAGTTCAACCAGGGGTAGATTCAGCTCCGACAGGTTAGACACCTCTACTGGAAAATGGTTCATCTGTACGTTTACATCCAGGTGGTAATCGCCGTTCCAGGGGGTATGCACCTGGTTAGCCCAAAGCCCTTGCAAGTTCGGTGGCAGCAGACCTACGCGTGTACTGCTGATACTTAAATATCTGCCGAACTGGAAGAACAGCACCGGCATATCTTTATGCTTACCAGGTTCTTTATGAAAACTGATCAATTGCTGATCGGTGGTTTCGGTACTTTCAGTCAAGCCTAAATTGATATCGACGCGGTTAAACAGTTTTTGAAAGTTGGTGATATGCTGTTGCTTTTGTACCGCATAAGGCTTTTTCATACTAGCATCCAAGTCACGCTGGATCCTTTGCTTAAAATTGGGCTTGCGGAAATCCGTAGCTGCCGACACGTAAATGATAACCTCGGTGGCATTTTTTACGACCAGGTTGTTTGCAGTACTGCTCAAGGTACCTCCGGTTAATTCGGCCTTAACGCTGGCCTGGTATTGCATACCCTTACCATCGGTACCGTTATCCAGCCTACCCTGTAGTAGCTGCGTATTACCGCTGGTACTGGTAGCCGACCGCTCGGGACGCGATATATTGATACTAAAATTAAGCTTGCCGGGTTTATCAGCCGTTAGCCTGATCATATTTACATCATCACCAAAACTGGTGAAGTATTCGCGTTTGTAGGTAACGCCATCAACCTGGTAGCTGGTATTGGCTACCGCTGTGTTCAAGGATAGTGATCTTTGGTAATTGGTAACTTGCGCATCGGGTTTACTGTAGTCAAATTTCAGATCCAGATCGCCCAAAACCTGGTAACATCCCCATCGTGTACCGCCCGATCCCGGTCCCTTGCACACAAAGTCTTTATCAATTAAAGCTTGTGCTTCTACATTTCTACCGGCCAGTAGCAACTCCTTTATCCTCGGCAGCTGTTTGTAGGCCTCGTAGTTGTTGGCATCCTGCGGTGAACCAGACCATAGCGTAATATCATTCAATACGATCTTTTCATCGTTCACGCCACCGTCGGGCATCATGCCCAGCCTGCCGTTACCCAGGGGCAAGGTTTCTTCCCATACGGCTGCGGGTTTGTCGTAATGCAATCTTAACGCTTGTTTTTGCGCAAAACTCAGCGTTGAAGTTAATAACAAAATACTTGTTATTGATGTGATACGTTTGGATATCATTGGTTTTAAATAATTAGGCTTTTGCGGGTATTACCGGGATGTCCTGCGCGCTTTTATTAAGATCCAGAACAATCACCGAGCAATTTTCATCGGGCATGGTAGCAGGCAGGGTAATCTGATAATTGTTTTTATCTGCTTTAATAACTACAGCGTCCCCATTCATAAAATAGGATTTGGTGATCTTTACACCCGGAATAGCGGGAATAGTCAGCACTCCATCTTTGCGCTGAAAAACATGCAGGTATATTTTATTGCCCTTACGGGTAGCCGCGTAAACAGCATTAGGAGCATAGGGTCCTCCCTGGGTACTGTAAATACTTTCACCGTATTGTTTTAACCAATCGCCCATTTCCTGCAGGCGTTTTACCTGGCGGGCTTCAATATGGCCATCCATTGCCGGGCCAACATTAAACAACAGGTTGCCATTACCAGCCGCGGTTGTTACCAACGTCTGGATGCATTGTTTTAATGACTTCATCTGGTCGTTCGGTTTCCAGGCCCATTGGTTGCAAATAGTAATGCAGCTTTCCCAGGGCTCATTCATGTTGATCTCTCCTATGCGTTGTTCGGGGGTTAAAAAGTCACCTACCGACTCTTCATTCAATTTGTCGCTTATCTTGCCTAATCTGTTGTTGACGATTACGTTGGCATCAACACTTTTAATAAACTGGTATATTTCTTTACCATCGGCAGTTGTCCAGGGCTTTTCCCAATAACCATCAAACCAAAGCATAAAGGGTTTGTATTTGGTGATCACTTCTTTCAACTCGTTTTTCATGCGGGTTTTAAAGGCAGTCATGTTGCCGCCAACACCCTTACTTTGGGTAGTGTCATGCGGGTTGTGGATGGGATAATCAGGATCATGCCAGTCTAACACGGTAAAATAGATACAAAAAGTTACCCCCTGTTTTTTGCAGGCCTGGGCAAGCTCGCCTACTATATCTCTCTTAAAAGGCGAGTTGGATATGTTATAATTTGAAAAAGCAGTTGGCCATAAGCAAAACCCATCGTGATGTTTGGCAGTGATCACCAGATATTTCATGCCGGCATCTTTAGCTGTTTTTACCCAGGCATCGGCATTGAACAAACGAGGATCAAACTCGTGGTACAGGTTATCATAATCGGCCTGGCTTACCTCGGCATTACGACTCCAGCCAATTTCGGTACCGCGCTGAGTAACCGGGCCAAAATGAATGAACATACCAAAACGTTTATCCATAAACTGATCCATAACCACCTTTGGTGTTTTAACCTCCTGGGCAAATACAGTGCAAATGCTTAACGCCAGGGCCATCACCAACCCCGCTTTTTTCTTCATCATATCTGGTTTATTTGTTGTTTACCAAAAAATGGACGATCCGGCAGGCATGTCCCTTGCTCGAACTGTTCTTTTTATCGCTGATCTTAATTTTAAGCACATGGTTACCATTGCTCAAATTATCGCCCAGTATATGATAAATGGGTAGGTGCAGCCAGCTGCTCCACTCCGTGAACAAGTCCTTATCTTTATATGGGCCGTTATCAACCGAATAGGATATGGTACCTGCATCGCCACCGGCTACAATGGCAATTCCTACGGCGTTATCTTTAAATGGCAGCGAAAGTTCTGAACCCGGTTCATCGGCATTTAATACCGGCACATGCACAAAACCATCACGGGTTGAAAGACCGTCCTTAGGACTCCAATCGGGTGTGATCTGCCATCCTTTACCCAGTTTGGCATTCGTCAGATCGTAATAGCTGCCATTTTCATAACGAGCCTTATCAATTACCTGGGGCAGCGGCATTTTAAACGGAACCTTGTATTTATCTTCCACACATTCCTGTAACAGTGTTCTGATCGAAGCGAAGTAGAGTTCCTGCCCATAATGTGCCGGGTGGATATCTTTAAAATCATCGGCCCAGGTGAGCTCTTTATTTTTGATCTTGTCGTTTACTTCCAGTGCCAGGTTTACATAGGGCAGGTTATAATGTTTAGCTATCAGTTCATGGTTCAACAACTCGGGCGATACTTTGCCTTTAGCATAGTTCTCCATTTTTTGCTGATCGACAAAAGCCATCAGGATCACGTCGGTATAGGGATTAGCGTTGCGGGCATGCCTCACAATACCTTCCAAGGCGCGTACCTGGGTGGTACTATCAGTACCACGATCATTCACGGCAGCTTCTAAAAACAGCAGATCGGTTTTGCCCGAATCCAGGATATCGCGCTGTACGCGGAAAGCATGCGGCAAACTGCCTAACGAAGGTATACCGGCGGCTATAAAATGAAAATCGGTTTCCGGATAGGTCTCTTTTAAATACCGGCAGATCTTGTTGCGCCAGCCCGGATTAAAGGTGATGGATCCGCCCAGGAACGAAACCGTGGCTTTCTTTTTAACCGTAACCGCGTAGTAAAAGTTATTGAGCTTGCTGGCCGTGTTTACATAATTGCTGTACGGCAGCGCGTTTTTTACCGGGTATGAGTTGTTGTAGATAAAATCGGCATAATATTCAGGGCGATCAATTTTAACGTGATGGCCCTGGAGTTCCACAGGTCCCTGGGTTATGGGTTGAATGCTCACCGGACCACCCAAAGCGATGTAATTTTGGGCAAAGGGGTAAGAATTTTCGTCAGGCGGCACCAGTTTATCATTTAAACCGATGGTATGCAGTACCGGCACGCGGAACGAGGCCAGCCCTTCCAGGTTATCTATCGGGTTATCTTTACAGGCCAGTGCCTGTTCTTCGGTAAAATGGTACACTTCTTTTAACTCTTTCCAGTTATTGGCATCACCCGGACCTTTACCTTTGCCACCTGGCCAGCTTTTGAAATCGCAAACGGGGGTTTCGCCATAAATACAGCTTACTTTATCGGGATTGCGCTTAGCCCAGCCGTACACATAAAGACCACCACGGCTCACGGCTTCGAGCGCTACTTTGTGGGCAAATGATTGTTTTTCGGTTAAATAGGCATAGAATTTATCCCAAATCTGCAAGGCCTGCGGACTGCCATATTGATTATCGACATTAACAAAGGCAACGTAAAAGCCCCTGGTGAGTAATATGCTGTCAATTTCGGTATGCCAATCCGGGAAGGAGGCGCGCCATACCCAGGGATTACCGGGCAGTGGGTGCGTAGGTTTTACATAATAGGCGTCGTGCCCGTCAATAGTCACGGTAGCTTTTTCAAAACCCTTCCAAAGGGTATTTTTATCCTGGGCTTTTACCGGTAAAAAAGCGCCGAATGATAGTGTTAAAATAAATAGGTATTTAAATTTTATCATGCCTTGCATCATGTAATACTGTTATAATAGTTTCGCCGGAAGGCTTCTTACTGGTTTGGTAAATGTATTGGCTAATTGTATCTCAAAAAATGGATAAATCTTTGAAGTAGATGGACAATCCCACACCTCACCTAAATCCTCTCCAAAGGAGAGGACTTTAATACTTTGGATAGTGCTTTTGAACCCTCTCCTTTGGAGAGGGCAGGGTGAGGTCAATTCCCCTCAAAATCATAAACTTTCCCTACCTCTGTCTTAAAACTATAGGCCACATCACTACCTGCTCCATCGGTTTTTGACACTTGTACATTGGTTTTTAAAGCATTAGGGCTTTGCAGCCTGCAATCTCCACCTGCTAAGGATTTAATGCTGAGCTTAACAATTTTGCCGTCTTTCCATTCCATATTGGTAATCTCAAAATCGCCGCGGGCACGCAGGCCTTGTACACTACCCGTTAGCCATCCTTTTGGCAATGCCGGTAATAATTGTAATTCGCCGGTTTGGCTTTGCAACAGCATTTCGGTTACCCCGGCTGTGTAGCCAAAGTTTCCGTCAATCTGGAACGGCGGATGAGCACAGAAAAGGTTGGAATATAAACCGCCGCCTTCGTTATAATTTACACCTGAACCGCCGACCAGTGTTATAAAATTATTCAGAATGGTATAAGCATGGTTACCATCCTGCAAACGCGCCCAGAAATTAATTTTCCATGCCATCGACCAGCCTGTGGATACATCGCCACGGGCCAGTAAGCTTACTTTGGCAGCCTTGGCCAGTTCGGGTGTTTTCAAGGTGCTAATGCGGCTACCCGGATGCAGACCAAACAGGTTGGAAGAGTGGCGGTGCGTATCTTTCGGATCATCACGGTCGGTTTCCCATTCCTGTAATTGTCCCCATTTACCAATTTTTGGTTTCAGGAGATGCTCACGCATATCGGCAACACGGTCGCGGTATGCTTTATCGATACCTAAAACATCAGTAGCTTGAATATAGTTCGTGAAAAGGTCGTACACTATTTCCTGGTCGTAAGTTACGCCGTCTTCGGTAGGGCCATGCTCTGGCGACCAGCCCTGTGGCGAAACCAGCGTTCCGTCGGGGCGACGTTTCAGGTGATCGTCCCAAAATTCTACCACTTCTTTTAAAATGGGGTAGCCAAAGTTTTTGAGATAGGCTTTATCTTGTGTAAAAGCGTAATGCTCCCAAATGCCCTGCATATACCAGGCGCTGCCGGGAGTATTCCACAAAAAGCTGGAGCCGCCGTAAATATTATTCTCGGTTTTTACCGTCCAACCACGAACACCTGGATATTCTTTGCGGGTGCTTTCCTTTTTCACCTCGCGCATGCTGTTAATATAATCGAGGTATGGGAAATGACACTCGGACAAATTGGTTGGCTCAGCCAGCCAGTAGTTCATCTGGATGTTGATGTTGGAGTGATAATCGCTGCGCCATGGCGGGTTATTGCTTTCATTCCATAAGCCTTGTAAGTTAGCGGGCAAGCCACCTTTACGTGATGAACTGATGAGCAAATACCTGCCGTACTGATATAATAAAGCTTCTAACTGCGGGTCGCCTTTGCTTTTATAAACCGCCAAACGCTTGTAAGTTGGTAAAGCAGCTTGCTCTGCCGGGGTATTCCCTAAATCAATAGCTACCCGGCCAAATAAAGCCTGGTAATCCTGAAGATGAGCTGCTAACAATTGAGTAAAGGTTTTACCCAGAGTAGCCGCAAGTGCCTGTTTTACTTTGATACCTGGTGCTTCGCCGCGCCAGTGTTGTTCGCGCTGGTTACTGTAATCGGTAGCAGTTGCCAGTAATAGGGTAAAACCATCGGCTTTGCTGATCACCAATTGTGAGCCGCCTTTACCATCCGATTCTACGTGGGTAGAGCCGCCTTCTGTTTTAATGGTTACTTCGCCATCATAGGCCAGGCCATTATCCAACTTGCCGGTAATTTGTAATGTTGTACCATTAGCGGTTACCACTGAGTTATGAGCATCTTTTAATTTAATAGTGGCTGAATAGACGCCTTTTTTATCAGCGCCAAAATGCAGTACCATCATCTTACCAGGGAAACTGCAAAAATACTCGCGTTTGTAAATTATGCCGCCGTCGGTATAGCTGATCTGTTGTACCGCCTTACTGATATCCAGCTCACGGCGATAATTTGCGGGTATTTTTTGGGTAGAATCCTTACCCTTAAAATCGATGTACAGATCGCCAAAAGCCTGGTAAGCGCCGGTTTCGTTCTCGTCGCCTGTCCACAAACTGATCTCGTTAAACTGGATATGTTCCTGGGCCAATCCGCCAAATACCATACCACCCATGCGGCCATTGCCTATGGGATAGGCTTCGGTCATCCAGTTTTTAGCGGGTTTATCATCCCAAACCAGTAAACTTTTTTGGCGCAGGCCGGGATTTACCTGTTGGGCATCTGCGGTAACCACCCATACGGTTTGCGTTAAAAAAAGCGAAAAACAAGCAATCTTTTTAATCATCAGAAACGAAAATTTATGTATTTAATTGGTTTTTATTGCTTGCTCCGGATATTTATACCATATTCTATCTCCAAAAGTACCCAGATGCAGCAATCGAGGCTAAAAATATAAATTAAATGTAATACTTACAGTTTTAATTTAAACACACATGATATTTGTTACATTTTGTCGGATATCATGATCAATCGGTATGAAAAACCTCTTCCATATTTTGCCATATTTTTTGCTGGGCCGCAGCTTCTGGCAAGGGGTTCTGTGTGGGATTAGTTTCTTTCCACCAGCGTTGGGTGGTGGTATCGGCAGCCATCCGGGCCATATCTTTGTCGAAATCAGTCCCCGCATATTCAAAATAGCTGAACAGAAAATACTTGCCCTCTATTTTTTGAATGTAGATGGAATAGTTGCGGATATGGCACTCTTTGATCTTTTTTAATACCCCCGGCCAGGCTGCGGCGTGCAGTTTTTTATAGTAAGCCAGCCTTTCGGGCTTTAGGCCGGTAACCATACCAAAGCGTTTTACTTTGACGGTATCGGTTGCTGATTGTTGCGCTTGCTGATGATCACATGCCGAAAAAGCCAGCAGGCAGATGATCGCTATACAGAGTTTTTTCATATACATAACCCGTTATCTAAAAATGTAAAAAAGCACTACCATGATTAATACCAGCAATACCGAGAGCACTTTGTAATTCCCTAAACCGCTCCATGCCGGGCCGCGTAAAGGCTCCCAAGGCGATCGCCAGTACAATACTGAACTTTCTTTGGTATGCTGTACCGGGTAGGCATAGGATAGCGTTACCTGTATCAGCACACAGATCACAAAAAGGTAAAAAGCCATCATCATAAATGGTATCTGCCCTATCACCGTATCCGGAAATAACTTATTCATCGCGAATACGATCACCCCAATAGCCGAACCTATCCACAAGGTATACTTGGCCGATACCGCCGACGCCTTTTTCCAGAATACACCCAGCAGGAACACGCAGGTTATGGGTGGAGCTATATGCGCGATGATATCGTTCAAGCCATCGAAAATACTGCCGTACCGGTTAAGCAAAGGCAGCAATGCCAGTGACAAAACCAGCGATACTCCGGCAGCTATTTTACCCACTTTTACCAGTCCGGCATCCTGTGCATCTGGTTTATAGCGTTTATAAATATCGTAGCTCACAATGGTGGAGATGGAGTTTAAGGCACCCGAAATCTGGCTCATTAAGCCGGACAATAAGGCAGCAACCAACACCCCTATCAATCCCTGTGGTATCAGCTGTGTGATCATGAGTGTGTAGATGCCTTTACTGTCAACTACCTCTTTTCCCGCAACAACCGATTTTAATGCCGAAATATCCAGGTGACCGCTTTGTGCCAGTGTGTAGGCAAACAGGCCTGGCATCACAAAAATAAAAACGGGTAATATTTTAATAAAACCACAGAACAAAGGTCCCACGCGGGCATGGTTCTCGTCCTTGGCACCCAATACTCGTTGCACAATGGTTTGATCGGCGCACCAATACCAGATCCCTAATACCGGGTAGCCTAAAAATACAGCGTACCAGGGCATTCCGCTCGGATCGCCATGTGGACGAAGCATGGAGAGTTTGTTTAATTCGCCCGTATGTTTTAATACATCAACCATCGGTTCCCAGCCGCCCATTTTATTGTACGCGGCAATACTCATAATAATAGCGCCACCTAAAAGTACCAGGGTTTGGATAGATTCAGTCACCACCACAGCAGTCAGGCCGCCAACGATGGTATAAATGGTGGTGATGATAGAGATGACAATAACACTGGTATACATATCAACGCCAAATAAAGTATGCAGTACCACCCCACCGGCCAATAAGGAAAAAGCGATATGAATAAGCACTGCGGATACCACGGATATGATAGCCAGCCAATCGCGACTGGCACGATCATATCTTTTCTCCAGGAAATCGGGCAGTGTAGCCACGCCAGATTTAATATAGAATGGCGCGAAGAACAAAGCCAGCAATATGAGCGTAAAGGCCGCCATCCACTCAAAATCGCCATTGAGCAGACCTTTATCAAAGCCACTTTGGGCCAGGCTCACCAAATGCACGCAGGATATATTGGTAGCGAATAAGGCCAGACCGATCATGGGCCAGCGCAGTTTTTTACCGGCCAAAAAGTACTCCCCCGCCTCGTTATTGTTATTCCGGGTTTTACGCTGGTGGCGGATGCCCGACCATAGCCCTATAATAAAAATAAAGGCGATGTATAGGGCACTGATAACTAAATCGGGGGTGTGGATCATGGTTTTTTGTTTAGAATCAAGAGACAAGAATCAAGAGTTAAGACAAAAACTTATAGCTTTATTAACCCTCTTATGATTCTCATATCCTGATTTTACATTCTTGATTTTTCTTTTCTTGATTCTTGACTCTAACCCAACGCTATCAGATCGCAACTACTGCCTGGCTCCTGCGGGGTGATGTATACGCCGTTGGTAATATGCACCGGGTTAACAAAATGTTGTTGTAAATGCGGTATATGCTCTAAAAACAAAGCCTCGTGCCCCATCGAAATATGATTGAACAATACCAGGTGCTGATGTAGCTGCCCCATATCGCCCACATGAGGCACTACCGGTACACTATACTTTTTACATAAAAGGCTCACCGTGATAAATTCGCTTACCCCACCCACCCGCACGGCATCCACCTGGATAAAGGAGGCGCAACCGGTTTGCAGGTAGTTTTTAAAGATGATCTTATTGGGCACATGCTCACCCAGGGCCAGCTTTACCGGGGCTACGGCATCGGCCAGTGTTTTATGAGCTAGTACGTCATCCGGGTGGGTAGGTTCCTCTACCCAGTAAGGGTTCATGCTTTTAAATTTGTTACAGATAGATATAGCCTGTGGCAGGTTCCATTGCTGGTTGGCATCGAGCATTACTTTTATATTATCACCCGCCACCTCACGAACGATGTGTGCCCTGCGGATATCCCTTTCCGGGTCAACAGAACCTACTTTAAGCTTCATGGCAGTGAAACCTTCTTCCAGCGCCTTTTTACAGTTTTCGCGTACCTTTTCGTCGGAATAGTTGAACCATCCGATAGATGTATCATAGCCCGGATAACCGGTTTGCAAAATATTTTCCCGCTGACGACTAGTCGACCTTTGCTCCGCCAGCATTTGGATGGCCTGCGATTGGGTCAGTTCATCTTCCAGATACGAAAGATCAAGCGTGGCCACAATTTGCTCTGGCGAAAGATCGGTCAATAGTTTCCATAAGGGAACGCCTCTCTTTTTGGCCCAAAGATCATAACAGGCATTGGTAACAGAAGCCAGCGCCAGGTGCACCACACCCTTATGCGGCCCCAGCCAACGGAATTGCTGGTCATTGGACAACTGGTTAAATAAGCGACCAAAATCGGCCATGGTTTCTTCAATATCTTTACCCACCAGTTTGCCAGCATAATAATGGGCGGCTTTGCAAACCAGGTCGTTGCCTTCGCCCAGGGTAAAGGCAAAACCAGTGCCTGTTAGTCCGCTATCATCAAACAAACGGGTTACCGCGTAGGAATAAACCGGATCGGTATGTATGGCATCACTTCCGGCGCTGCCATCAAGGGCATAGCGTACGTCGTCTACTTTGATATTCTTTATCATGTATTTTAGATCTGATTTAATGGGTTTGATGGATTAATAACACGACGATAGCCTAATTCAGCCCCACCGCTTACCGGTAAAATACAGCCCGTAATAAAACGGGCCTGTTCAGATACCAGGAACAAACAAGCATCGGCCACTACATCACCCTCGGGGCAATAACCCAAAGCATGGATCCCATTCAAATAATTTTCAATCGTAAGCGGATCTGGTTGCTGCTGGCTCCAACTGCGTAACATAGGCGTCCATACACCTGCCGGGGCAACCGCGTTCACCCGGATACCATAAGGTGCGTAATCAAGCGCCATTGACTTGGTAAGCGCGTTAATGGCTCCCTTGGTTGCGCTATATGCCGCGTGGATCTCCTGTCCTATCTCCCCAACAAGACTACTGGTATTCAAAATATTTCCCTTAGTTTTTTTGAGCTCATCAATACCAAAGCGGGTGGTGTTATAAATACCTTTTACATTCACGTCAAATAGTCTATCCCACTCTTCGGCAGTAGTTTCATGTACGGCTTTGGAGGGATTCGATATACCGGCATTATTATGGATCACATCAATGTTACCAAAAACAGTTACTGTTTCGGCAATGGCTCTTTGCATGTCGCCGGCTATAGAAACATCTGCTTTTATAAACAATATCCCGCCTGCCGGCAATTTTGCCTTTGCTTCCAAAATACTGGTTTCATTATGGGAGATGATGCTCAACCGGGCCCCGGCAGCGCTGTATACTTTGGCGCATTCTAAACCAATACCCTCGGTACCACCGGTCAAAAAAATCACTTTGTTTTTGAGTAACATATATTTTTATAGTTAAAGTCAAGGAATCGCATCAGCTACTTAGTGTGTAGCTTTCAATACGGCATCTCCTTAAAATTTATTTACAGTATGGTTAAATTGGTATTACAGAACAATTCAAAAGTAAAGCCCTGTGCTATTGTTTATAATAGGCAAAACATTTTTTTTAATGGATTATTCAACTAAAAATGAGTAGAAAAGTATTGGATATTGGCAAAATGCTGTCACCAGTTTACAATATGCCTTAAGTGATTGTATTTGCAGATTGTTTTATCTATAATAGCATCATATATTACGTACAGATCTTTTGATGATGTAATATTCCACTACAAAACCAATTATTACCTTCATGAACAGCAGCTTAAAAAGACGGGATGGCTTTATAGGAGAAAAGATGTTGGCTATCCCGCAAAAAATACTGCGGCATGCTAAAGATAAGAGCTCTGAGCTTTTCCGTATTTATATTACCTATATGGGCTATTTTCCGAAAGCGGCCGCTCATTACCGCGAGCGAAGGAAGGGGTGTGATGACAATATCCTGATCTATTGCCTGCAGGGAAAGGGGCATTATATATTGGACAATAAGCGTTATGAGGTAACATCAAACCAGTTCATCATTATACCTGCTACAGATAAATACATCCGCTACTGGGCCGATAAGGACGATCCCTGGACAATTTATTGGGTACACTATACCGGCGACCATATCCATGCCCTTAATCAATCACTCAACCTGAATATCACCAAAGGCCCGATACAAATACCCTTTAATGAAAAAGCCATAGAGATATGGCAAAATATCTACCAAACATTGGAAATGGGCTACAGCATAGAGAACCTGTGCAACGCCAGTTTTTGCCTGCACCATTTGATAGCTACGTTCCTGTTTCCACAGCGGCATGTTCAACACGATAAAGAGGATGATGGCGATATCATTACCAAAACCATCAATAATATGCGTGGTAATATCAGTCAGAAACTCACTGTGGAAGATATGGCCGCCCGGCATAGTTTATCGGTATCGCATTTTTCCAATATCTTCCGGAAAGCTACCGGTATGCCACCCATTGATTATTTTATCCATCTAAAAATGCAAAAGGCCTGTCAGCTGCTTTATACTCATGATGATAAAATAAAAACCATAGCCACCACCCTTGGTTATGATGACCCTTATTACTTTTCGCGCATCTTTAAAAAGTACGTTGGCTCATCGCCGGAACAGTATAGGGTTACGGCGAAAAATACGGGGTGATACCTTAGCGATGAGCCCCCTTCATGTCATTGCGAGGAGGTACGACGAAGCAATCTCGTAGCTATTCTTATTCGTGAGAACGCGACGAGATTGCCACGCTACGCTCGCAATGACATATTTTTTTATCCTTTTAAAGACGAAAAATGGGTCTTCAGTGAAGCGATGTCAGGGTAAATCTACTGCCAACTGCTAACCGCAAACTGCCCCCTCTACTTCCCCCAGGCTTTATTAGGCTTAGGCCCCATCACCAGCTCTAAAGTTGCGCCTGATGAAATAGCGGCATAATCCAAATAACAATGATGGTATGGCCTGCCGTTTAGCATGGCACTTTGAATATACACGTTAGCTGCGGAATTATTTTTGGCTACAATAGTAAATGCTTTTCCTTTGGCATATTTAGGATCGAGATTGATCTTCACTTTGCTGAACACAGGACTGGTGATCTCATAGCGCATATCTCCCGGACAAACCTGCGCTATACCACTTGCGGCCAATACATACCAGGCCGACATTTGCCCCACATCTTCGTTACCCACCAATCCCTCAACTTTATTATGATATGCACGCTGACAAATGATCCTCGTCCACTTTTGGGTAAGCCATGGCGCGCCTAAGCGATTAAACAAAAATGGCACATGATGCACTGGTTCGTTGGCGTGGTTGTAATAATCGTTCCAAAGTAAATTGGCCGGGGCTTTTTCAAAAAAGTTTGTCAGATCGGATATCGCCTTTTCATTACCACCCAACAGCTTGGCCAAACCCGGCACATCCTGCGGAACAAACCAGCCTTGCTGATACGGGTTGCTCTCCACCGTACCGTAGCCTTGCTGCAATCTGCCGGCGGCGGGCCATTCTTGCCATTCGCCATTATTGTTTTTCGGGCGGAACCAGCTTTTATCTTTATCCCATACATTTTTATAGGCCAGGGCTTTTTCGGTGTACTTAGCGGCGTCTTCTTTTTTACCAAGGGATTTGGCCAGCTGCGCTATACACCAATCAAAATATGCATACTCCAGCGTGCCAGATATACTGTTACCGCCGGTTGTAAATCCCCGCTGCCCATTACCGTCTTTTGTATTGGTATTTACACTGTACTCATAAGCTTTATTGATGTCATAGCCGCGGATGCCTTTTTGATAAGCATCAGCAATAACGGATATGGATGGACTACCGATCATACAGCCGCTATACGCGTTCAACAATTCCCAGCGATCAAAGAAATGCGAGCCATTCTCAGTTGCCAATGTAACCTGCGAATTGATCAAATCGTTCACCAAACCCGGATTGATAAGCGTTTGCAGTGGCATCTGGCTGCGGAACACATCCCAGCCGCTAAAGATGGTTCGTTTGGTAAAATGATCGGCCACATGGGGTTTCAGATCACCACCGGGATATTTCCCATCCACATCCTGAAACGTGCGCGGATCTATCATGGTGTGGTACATGGCTGTATAGAAATTATATTTTTCTTCCGTTGTGCCACCTGTCACCTGTATTTTTGATAAAGCCTTGTTCCACAAAGCTCGGGCTTGCTGATGAACTTTATCAAAATCCCAGTCTTTAATCTCGGTCTCCAGGTTGTTTTTTGCTCCTTCAATACTGTTGTAAGAGATACCTGTTTTTAATATCACCTGCTCATTGGCTTTGGTATCAAAATCGGTGTAAAAGCCCAGGTGTTTGCCCAGCTTTTCTTTAATCCCGGGCAATATGGCAGCGTGAGCTATGATGTCCTGGTATTTAGCGCTTTCAATATCTTCCAGTTTGCGGGTTTGGCCCTGCGGGATATTAGCGCTCCATACACCATATTCTTTTAAGGGTTTATTCAGCTGGGCATAAAAGTAAACGGTATAAAAAGCATGACCGGCACCGTTACCCCAGCCACCGCCTTCGGGTGTACATTTTATCCAGCCCTGTATGGTATGGTCGTCAATAACTTTTACATATTGATTAACCGAGGTACCGCCAACGCGACGGGCAAGATCGATCTGGATCCGGGAGCCACTGCCTTGCGGAAACGTAAACCGCATGATCCCACAATGCAGTGTGGCCGTCAATTCTGATTTGATCTGATGATCGGTCAGCATCACTGAATAATAGCCGGCTGATGCTTTTTCGCTGGCCTTATCATAATAAGATCGGTAACCATCATGATGGCCCTCCTTACCCGAGCTGGTTTTCAAGGTACCAGCTGTTGGCATTACTAAAAAATTACCCAGATCGCCATACCAGCCTATACCGCTCATTTGGGTTAAGGCAAAACCTTCTATAGTTTTATGCTCGTAGCTATAACCCGGACCGTTATCTCCCCCGGTAATGGTGTTTGGACTTACCTGGACCATACCAAAGGGAACTGCAGCTCCCGGAAAGGTTTTGCCCAAGCCGGCCGGGTTACCAGCCGACTGCATATTGGTGCTGGCACCAATAAAGGGGTTAACATAGTCGGCCAGTTGTTTTTGCTGGGCAAACAATGCAGTATGGAAAGATAGCGACAGACCGATGCCGATACATATAGCCTTGAGTGTACTATTATTTCTGAGCATGTTTATTTACTAAGGTTTATTGATAACCGGGCAACAAGGTATTACTGGTTTAACAAGTAAGGATTGGCAAAAATATACCTGAACCCTTTTGCCCGACATAGATTAAAACACGATGTTGATGGATTATATATGGAAACGATAGCAAATTTATGATTTAGCCCGGTTTTATGAGATGCCGGGCTATTATTAACGCTATTTTTACAATCTACCCGGTTTATACACGAGTTAGTTTTACCGGAGCGGTGTGGTAGGCATTCCACTGGCATACGTAAACATTTTTATCTTCATCTACACAAACATCATGGCCGTGCTGAAAAATAGGATTAACCGACTGTAAGGTTTGCTGCAGCACCCCATTCTTATAAATCGGAGCGGCACCGCCTGGGTTAGATACCACTTTATCCTTTGCATCCAACACAGTTACAAAGCCCGAATAATCAAAACGTTTCCCGGTTGCATCTTTCGACCAGCAAACACCTGCATAAATATTTTGCTCATTGATCACCGCCCGGCATACGTACATGCCCGGCATATCAATGCGTTTGATGAATTTACCATCGAGCGTAAATACTTTAAAACAGTTTTCCTCACGCGAGGTACATATCAGCGTTGGGTTATTTTTATCACGGGTATCAACTGTTACACCATGCGCATTCACCAGGTTATGATCTTTATTGGTATTGTGATGACCGCCAAAGTGATTGATATATTGACCTTTGCTATTGTAATGGATAATATAATCGGAGCCATAACCATCGGCCACATAAATATCACCATTAGGCGCTACAGCTGTTTCGGTGGGTTTAAAGGGCTCGTCATCTTTATAAATACCAATGGTTCGGGGGTGCCCTATCGCAAATATCAGTTTACCATCTAGCGTGGTTTTCAATACCTGGCCAGACTGACCGTAGTTATTACCCGTCCTGTCCAAAGCCCAGCCGCAATCGGTAAGCAATAAGAAATCTTCACCACCCTCTTTACTGATACTTAAACCATGCCCGCCAGGCAGTGAGGTTCCCCAATAATCAAGCAGTTTGCCCGATTTATCAAATATCAGGATGTTGTTATGGGTGTGGTCGCCCAGCATAATCAAGCGGCCTTTACTGTCCTGTACCATTTCATGGCAATTGGCCAGCGGGTTGCTGTTCACACTGATCTTCGCCCAGTTTTTATCGGCTTTATAGGTAAACTCTCCCTGTCCGATGGTTTGGTCATTTGGTTTCATATCCTGATGTAATATAGCAAAACTTTTTGCGGGTGCGGTAGCAACCAGGGCGGATGCAATGGCTGAATTCTTTATAAAATTTCTTCTCGATTTCTCCATGGATTTACAATTGTTCTATTGTATGAACATAATGCTAAGGTAATATATTTTCTTTCAAATTTCCGATACCTTAAGGCTTGAAAAAGGAAATTATTTACCCTGCCCCTATCCAACAGTTTTTTTATGAAACAGCAGCAGAAACGGGTTTTGAAAACTTGTCGTATTTTTCGCAGATATTTTAAACATAACCGGGCAAACACTCCATGCGTATAAAGGACCGGCTGCGCGTAATAAAATGTAACATGAACAGACTATACATTTAATATATTCAAATTAAATATTTAGTTTTAAAAACTGATCACTATTAACCATATCAGGACTAACTAAATTGATATATGGCGGGATTTGCGGCGCTTATTACCTTTATCTTATGTACACAACTGCGTAAAAACCTAAAACGTGATGGTGTCAATTCGCCGTGGTCGCAGTATTTGCTATATGCTATGTGTACCGCAGTCGCACTCATGGCCATGAGCTTTAATTTTGATAGCAGGTGGATTTTTCAATTGCTTACTTTTGGCTTGGCGGCTGGTGTTGTGGCTCTGCCTTATACCGTAGAAGAATTTAAATCAAGCCGCTCTCTTGTTAACGCAGTGATCCCCATTGTGGCAGTTGGTTTTCTTACTTTTATTTGCGAACATTTATTTCCTAAATTATACGAGAGCCTTGATAATGTTATGGAAAGCGCCATATGGTTCGCGGTAATTTGGTTTTGTGCTATGTGGTTTATCAATCGCCGGCAAAGCAAAGCGCTGGAGATCGAGCGTACCAAACGCCGTAATGAGGAAGAACAGAACCGCATGATGGCCGCCATGAAGGTTAACCTGGAAAGCCAGGTAAAAGAGCGTACCGCCGAACTTACGCAGCAAAAAGAAGAACTTCAACAAGCCCTGGCCGAACTAAAAAGCACCCAGGCGCAATTGGTACAGCAGGAAAAAATGGCATCACTGGGTGAGCTTACGGCTGGTATCGCGCATGAAATACAAAACCCTTTAAATTTCGTCAATAACTTTAGCGAGGTAAGTATCGAATTACTGGATGAACTTAAAGTGGACATTTTAAGCAAGCTACCCGATGAGACTAAGGAAGATGTGGACGACATTATCAATGACCTCACCCAAAATCTTTCAAAAATAAACCAGCATGGTAAACGTGCCGATGCTATTGTAAAAGGTATGCTGCAGCATTCACGTGCATCAACCAGTAAAAAAGAACCTACTGATATTAATGCCCTTGCCGATGAATATCTACGTTTAAGTTATCATGGCCTGCGCGCTAAGGACAAATCATTTAACGCAGGCATGAGAACCAGTTTCGACGAAACCATTGGCAATGTTGATGCCATGGCGCAGGACCTGGGACGGGTATTACTCAACCTGTACAACAACTCGTTTTATTCCGTAGCCGAAAAGAAAAAATTGAAAGGTGAAAGTTATGAGCCTATGGTTAATGTAGCTACCAAACACGTAACGCTTGCTAATGGTCATAACGCTGTTGAAATTACCGTAAGTGACAATGGTATGGGGATCCCGCAAAAAGTGCTGGACAAAATATATCAGCCATTTTTTACTACCAAACCTACCGGGCAGGGAACAGGTTTAGGTTTATCCATGAGCTATGATATTATTACCAAAGCTCATAATGGGGAATTGAAGGTAGATACCGCAGAAGGTGAGTACGCAAAATTTACCATCACCATACCGACAAATGGGTAGGATCTTGGGGAATAAGGACTTGGGGAGGAAGGATTTTTGGAACAAAGAACAAGGACTTGAAGTGCTAGGAATAATTTTTTTAATACAAATCACTAATTCATTAATTCACTAACTACGCAGTCCTCACGAGCACCGCGTAAAATTAACCACTAACGAATAATTAAATTGAAAATACTTGTTGTTGATGATGAGGCCGATGTACAGCCATTATTTACCCAGCGTTTCCGCAAGGAGATCAAAAGCGGTGAAATGGCATTTACGTTCGCGTTATCAGGTGAAGAGGCCATGGGATATCTCGAACAAAATCACTCAGAGGTGATCCTTATTTTATCGGACATTAATATGCCCGGCATGAGCGGACTGGAGCTGCTTAAAAATATCAGGAGTACTTACGAAAAACCGCCGCCGGTAGTAATGATGATAACCGCTTATGGCGATGATGAAAACTATAGACAATCAATGGATTTGGGGGCCAATGATTTTTTAACCAAGCCCCTTGATTTTAATAGCCTTAAAGACAAACTAAAACACATAGAACAATAATGGCCAAGATACTGGTGGTTGATGATGAATCTGACCTGGAATTACTCATCAAACAGAAATTCAGGAAAAAGATCAGAGAAAAGGTATTTGATTTTGTATTTGCCCAGAATGGTTTTGACGCCCTTAAAAAACTGGCCGAACAGCCGGACATTGATGTGGTTTTAAGCGACATCAACATGCCCGAAATGGATGGCCTTACCCTGCTTACCAAGCTGCCTGAGGCCAATCCTATCTTAAAGGCAGTCATGGTATCGGCCTATAGCGATATGGAAAATATCCGTACTGCCATGAACCGTGGTGCTTTTGATTTCGTATGTAAACCCGTTAATTTCGACGATCTGGATATCACCATCGAAAAAACGCTGCTGCACGTTATAGAGCTCAAAAAAACCTTACAGGCTATCAAAGAGAATAACATATTGCGCATGTATGTTGACGAGAATGTGCTGAACTTTATGACCCACAAGGAGTTTGAAACCAGCCTGCTCTCTAACGAAACCATCGACGCTACTGTTCTATTTATCGATATATGCGGCTTTACAGCTATTTCAGAACATGTGCCCGCCAATACGGTAGTAGGCTTGATTAACAAGCTTTTTGATGCCATGGTAAAAGAGATCATAGCGCAAAACGGGCATATCGATAAGTTCATGGGTGATGCGGTGATGGCCGTTTTCAGGGGCGAATATCATCTTGATCGCGCTATTGACGCCGCCCTTGCCGTACGGGAGAAAATGCACGCCGCCGAAGCCATAGTTTATGGCGACAGAACTTTTAAACCTGAGGTTTCTATAGGCATCAATTCGGGCGAAATGATTTCCGGCAATATTGGCTCAGCTTCTTTGAAACGGTTGGATTATACGGTAATAGGCGATGCCGTTAACCTGGCCCAGCGCTTACAGTCTGTTGCTCAGGCCAACCAGATCATCGTAACGGACGAGGTTTATGAAAAAGCCAAAGAATCATTCGAGTTCAATAAAATTGGCGAAGTAAGTCTGAAAAACAAAGCCAAACCGGTAGAGATATACGAGGTGGTTTCTTAGGTTATACGTGGTACGTTGTACGATAAATATAAATCTGTTTAGATCAAAACGTATAACTTACTACGTAAAACGTACCACCCTCTTCGCTTAGTGTTCCCTAACTCTTTTCTTCAATACACCACCTGCGGCTTCTTTGATGCTATTGGTAAATACGAAAGCTTTGGGATCGATACTGTGAACCAGGTTTTTTAGCCGGCGTACCTCAAAACGGGTTATTACCGTAAAGATGATATCAACTGGTTGGTGTACATTAAAACTTTCTTTCAGGAAACCGCGCTCGCCTTTGTAAATGGTAATCCCCCTGCCTAATTCCATCACCAGTTTTTCTTTGATGATCTCGCTTTGACCAGATATGATATTCACTGCCGTGTACTCTTCCAGGCCATCAATCACAAAACTGATAGTCCGCGAAGCGGTATAATAGGTTAAGATGGAATACAGCGCTGTTGGTAACCCAAGCTTAAAGGCCGCGATTAAGAATATGATGATATTAATACCCAGGATGATTTCGCTGATGGTGAAGCTGCTTCGTTTTAAGGTGTAAAGCGCCAGTATTTCGATACCATCCAATGCGCAACCTCCACGGATAGATAATCCAACTCCCAGCCCCATAAACACCCCGCCAAATATCGATACCAATAGTTTATCCGAGGTTATAACGGGATATGGTACATAGTGCAGGCAAATACCTAATGCAACTACACAGGCAAAGGTTTTAAGCGCGAACGACTTGTTAACCTGGAACATCCCCATAATAATGAAGGGGATATTGGCTACTACAATAACAAAAGCGATATTAAAGTGATACAATTCATGTATCAACAGCGATATACCAGTAACACCACCGTCAAAAAAGCTGTTGGGTACCAAAAAGCCTTTCAGGGCAAAACCGCAAAATAATATCCCGATGATAACCGTTACTACATCCTTAATTATTTCGGGTAAACTGTGTTCCGATTTGGTCATGAATTATACTTTTAAACTGTTCTTTTAATAATCTCATCCAGATGCAACTGCTTAACAGGGCCGCGCAACTGGATAGCCGTTTTTGTAAAGTAATGATGGTTTTTAAGAAAAATGATCTGCTGTTTATCCCAGTCCTGTTCACTTTTCAAACTATCAGTTATTACAAGTTCCGAAAATAGCTTTTTACTGAGTACAAAAAAATCATTCCGCCCTAAATAATCCAAATCGGCATCACAAATAATTTCACCTAAATGATCATGTGGGCTTTGCGGCATTTTTGTGGCCATAATAATATCACAGATCCGCTCAATATTTTCGCGGGTGTAGCCAAAGTTAGGTAAATATAAACGGGCATTATCACATGATTTGCTTTCATGATCTTTTTGTCCCGATAAAAAGCCCGAATCATGAAACAGTGCTGCAGTAAGCAACAGTTGGGTTTCATGATCGCCTATCCCCTCACTTTGCGCCAGTCGCTTTGATGCCGTATACACATCCACAGCATGATCGGCATTATGATAATGAAAACATTCAGGAAGCTCTTTTTTTAATTTATCCAGTATAAATTCCCGGGCCTGTTCAATCTGCATCGGTAGTTAAAATTGATCGCTAATATAATAAATTGCCTTATTGGAGACACAAATATGTGTCTCTGCAAAAAAACAACTGTAGAGACGCATTACATGCGTCTCCCGTAAGAGACCAATAGTCTATCAAGCGGCTTTAATCTCAAAGGGCTGTCATGCTGAGCTCCGTCGAAGCATGGTGGGCAGGCCTCTGCGCTCTACCCTTCGACGGTGCTCAGGGTGACAGCCCCTTTCCTTATTCGCCATGCCATGGGCTTTTATACATAAAAAAAGAGGAGACACAAGTATTGTGTCTCTACAAAAAAACAGCTGTAGAGACGCATTACATGCGTCTCCCGTAATACAATAATCAAAAAAGCCTGCCAATTACACATATAATCAGCAGGCTTTTTGATATTCAGCAATTTAAAATTTCAGATTCAGACTTAAAGTGAAACGTGTAGGGTTTTGCGGTGCCAAACGGAACGACCAGTATTTTTCATTGGTCAGGTTATCCACTTTTACACCGATGCGGTATCTGGGCTGATCATAAAAAGCAGTCGCGTCAACCGTGGTATACGATGGTATGGTGAATTTAAATGTTGCCATATTGGTTTGGTATGATGAGCTGCCATAATTGCCGCCAACACCCAAACCTAATCCCTGTACTTTACCATGGGTAATGCGATAGCTCATCCATAAATTAGCTAAGCGCGCAGGACCTGATGCTGCCGGGCGTAAACCCTGTAAGCCCGTTCCCGCTGCCGCGTTTGTTATTTTACTGTTGTTATACGCGAAACCGCCCACAATATTGAACCCGGCAAAAGGGTTGGCAATCACTTCGGCCTCGATGCCTTTACTGAGCTGTGTACCGGCCTGGGTTGAAAATCCTGCGTGGGCGGGATCATCCATAGTTGTATTGGTTACCGAGATATCATAATAGCTTACTGTGGAGCTTATTTTATGATCCCAGGCATCAACCTTTACACCTGCTTCCCATTGGTTGGCGTATTGGGGTTTAAAAGGTGTGTTATCAAAGCTGATTGCGGTAATATTGTTAAAGCCATTCATGTAGTTACCAAACAATGATACCTGGTCTTTTACAACCTGGTAAACCAGACCTAGCTTTGGCGACCATGCTGTTTGACTAAAATTACCTACAGTTTTGCCATCAGCCGGGGTGTAAGCGCCTTTGTTCACAAATCGGTCTATACGGATGCTGGCCATGGCGTTCAACCTGTCGGTAATGTTAAACACGTCCGATACATAGGCCGCGTATGAGCTCTGGTTGTTTTGAACATAATTGCCCGCTATTGGCGCCTGGGCGGCAATGAGAGCAGAAACCTTTTCAGGGGTAAAATTATTGTAAGCAGCTCCCGGGGTTTTATAGTTGATGAGCGGCATATTTACCGAAACATTCGTATTGTTACTTTTTTGGTTGTAGTACTCTACACCGGCAACAATGCGGTTACGGAACTGCCCTATTTTAAAGTCGCCGATAAAATTTTGCTGTACATTGGTAACATAGTACGGATAATCTTCTTTAATCGCCTGTCGTCTTATGGCAGTATCCGCTATGGTAAACGCTGTAACAAAGCCTTTTGTAGTGGAGAAGGTTTTGTTGAACATGGTTTGTGATTTCCAGTTATCAGATATCTTATAATTGATCAGTCCATAAATATCAATTTGACGGCTCTGATAATCGAGGTTGTTATTAGCAAAGGAGCGTTTATAATCGATACCCAGATCCTGAATATTGTATATTTTCGCTTTAGGGTCCGGCGCCAAACGATAAGCGGATGTTGCATTGCCATTACCTATTTCGGCGTCAACATCAATCGATAAGCGATCGTTAACGATGTAGGTAATACTTGGTGCTATAAAAAAGCTGCGGTTAAAGCCCGCATCCTGAAAGCTATGCTCATTATGTAAAGCCGTATTCACGCGGAATAATACCGTTTTATCCTTGTTCAAAGGCATATTAACATCGGCTGTAAGGCGGTTAAGGTCGAAACTGCCGGTATTGTAGGTTATTTCCGTACGCGTTCCGTCAAAAGGCTGTTTGGTAACCCGGTTAAACAGACCGCCAAATGATGCCAGACTGCTATTGAACAGCGTACCTGTAGGACCTTTGATGGCTTCTATCTTTTCGATATCCGCAGGGTCAATAGCGTTAAAGTTGTAGCCCGCAACGCTGTTACGGATAAAGTTACCGGTAGTAAATCCGCGGGATAAAAGGGTGGTACGCCCGTTATTGTATACCAATGGCACACCTGTTCCGGGAATGTTTTTAAAACCATCTACATAGCTGGTTACCACCTGCTCCTTCATCAGTTCGCTGGTTACTACGCTGTATACCTGTGGGTTTTCAAGGTTTTTTATGGGTAAGCGGGCAACATCCTCTGTTTCTTTTTTCAAAAACTTGTTATGTTTTGCGCTTTGAACATACACTTCCTGCAGCTCTTTACCGCCTTCGGCTAAAACAAAGTTTAAAGTGGCAGTTTCGCCGGCAACTACTACAACCTGTTTAGTTTGCGTTTGCAGACCAATAAAACTGGCCGACACACTATAAGTGCCAGGCGCTACATTTTTAATGGTAAAGTGACCGTTTTGCCCTGAAGTAGCGCCCTGGTTTGTTGCCGTAATAACAACATTCACATATTCAGCGGCTTTGCCATCAGATGTTTTCACTGTTCCTTTAACAGTACCCAGCGTTGATTGAGACCATACCAAACTGGTATTCAGGCAAAGTGTTAAAAAGAAGATGAAGGCTATAAAATTGAATGAGGGTGGATGAATTTTTCGTAAAAAATGCGTCATTGCTTTGGAATTAATTGCATTAAGGGGATCAATTTTATATATGTTTAAACCGATAGCGATTCAATGGCGCAAAGTTATTTTTATTTAGAATAAATCCAAATAAAAATACCAATACATTTTCAATTATAATCAGCTAAAAGTTTAGCTCCACGGGAGTAGACATAGCGAACAAATAATGTCCAAAGAGGGGGCTGGTCACCCTGAGCTCCGTCGAAGGGTAGAGCGCAGAGGCCTACCCACCATGCTTCGACGGAGCTCAGTATAACACCCTTTTTAAAAATGTCTCCTCATGGATTATTACCCGATCTCCTACTATATCGAAGGCTATTTTTGCCTTATAACAGTTATATTAGCCCAATGAATAACTGGTTTAAAAATTACAAGGGCATCATACTGCTCATGATCGGTATTATAGCAGGCAGTATAGCCGGATTATTTTTAGGCAAAAAAGTTGAGCTCATAAAACCTATCGGTGATATTTTCCTGAATTTGTTATTCACGGCCGTAGTGCCGCTCGTGTTTTTTGCCATAGCATCGGCCATTGCCGGGCTCGATGGATCAAACCGGCTTGGTCGGTTACTTGGAATTACCTCGCTGGTGTTTTTATCAACCGTACTTATAGCAGCTATCATTACTATTATCGCGACGTGGATATTTCCTATCCATCAGCATTTGGTGGCGAGCCCCATCACCGAAAGCATCGTCAAAAAACCATTTGGCGATCAGCTCACCCAGCTATTTACAACCAGCGAATTTTATGAGCTCCTATCCAGGAAAAGCATGCTGGCAGCCATTATATTTTCAATACTGATAGGCTTCGCTACCTTACGTTCGGGCGAAAAAGGGGCTTCTTTTGCCCGTTTTTTACATAGTGGTAACGAGGTATTTAAAAACATATTTATCCTGATCATGAAGCTCGGGCCCATTGGTTTGGGGGCGTATTTCGCTTACCAGGTTGGTGTGTTCGGTCCGCAGTTATTTGGCGGGTACGCCCGTTCCATGGCTTTATATTATGGCGTTGGGGCTTTTTATTTTGTAGTGATATTCAGCTTATATGCTTTTATAGCCGGCGGTGTAAAGGGTATAAAAAAATACTGGCGCAACAACATTATCCCATCAGCAACAGCCGTAGGCACCTGCAGCAGCATAGCTACGATACCAGCCAATTTGGATGCCGCAAAAAAAATAGGTATCCCGGATGTTATAGCCAATGTAACCATCCCGCTGGGCGGCACACTGCATAAAGATGGTTCAAGCATATCTTCTATAGTAAAAATGGTGGTAGTGTTTGCCTTATTCGGCAAAAGCTTTAACAGTGCCGATACCATAGCCCTGGCCCTGGGCATGACCGTACTGGTGAGCCTGGTTGAGGGTGGGATACCCAACGGGGGATACATCGGCGAATTGCTATTTATATCCGCCTATGGCTTTCCGCCGGAGGCCCTCCCTCCTGCCATGATCATCGGCACCCTGGTTGACCCCATGGCTACCCTTTTAAACGCCACAGGCGACACGGTTGCCGCCATGCTGGTAACGCGCTTCAGCGAAGGTAAAAACTGGCTTAATAAGGCCGAATAGCCACTCTCCTGAATAATAGGTCATAAATAAACAAGTGGAGGGGATGTCATCCTGAGCGCCGTCGAAGGGTAGAGCGCGGAGCCATGCTTCGCTGGACCACCCTCTTCGCCTGCGGCGAAAAATAAAGCCTCACCCCAGCCCTCTCCTTTGGAGAGGGTTATTACATGAAGGCTTCGCCGTTTAGGTGTGGTTCCTCTCTATGCGCAAAGCGGAGAGGGGGTGACCAGCGCAGCCATGCGGGGGTAAGTCGATACCGCCATGTTTACCACATGTCTTTTCGTAAACTATTATTTTCCTTTGGAAAATGATAAATTATGGTTTACACTGTAAACCCAAAATACAGCAATAAAAAATATTAACTAATTAATTTTCAATAGATTAAAAAAATGTAAACCATAAAAAGTGTAAACCATGTAAACCCAATTTACCTGTCTGTTTAAACGTCGTTTATTTAGTAAATTCGCACTCAAAACCCCAGGATCATTATGTTGCATATATTATACATCATCGCCATCATTGCCGAAGCTATGACGGCCGCTTTATCAGCCGGAAGGCGTAATATGGATTGGGTGGGTGTTTGTATTATTGCCTGGGTTACCGCACTGGGCGGAGGCACCGTACGTAATATCCTGTTTAACCACTACCCCATGAGCTGGGTTGAGCATCCCGAATACCTGCTGATCACCGCCGGGGCAGCCATACTGGCTGCGATCATCGCCTCCCTGATGACTAAACTCAAAAAGCTATTCTTATATCTTGATGCGTTGGGTTTGGTGGTATTTACCATCATAGGCTGCCAAATAGCACAGGAAATAAACCTCCCACCTATCATTGTGATGTTTAGCGGGATGATCACGGGCTGCGCGGGCGGTGTGCTTCGTGATGTATTGTGTAATGATATCCCCTTGCTTTTCCATAAAGAGATCTACGCCAGCGCCTCCATAGTTACCGGAGCTGCCTATTTAGGTATCGAGTATCTGGGCGGCAGTTCAGAGCTTGCCATCGTACTGGCATGCGTTATTGGTTTGGCATTACGCCTGTTATCTATCCGTTATAACTGGCAGATGCCCAAATTTGTTTACAACGAGGAATGGCATTAAACAAAAGCGTCCCCGGTTAACCGGGGACGCTTTTGTTTTCTCTTTAAAAAACTGTATTACCAGCCTGTGTTTTGAGTTAACTTACTATTGGTAGCAATTTCGCGTTGTGGTATTGGCCACAGGTAATATTGCTCCTTCATGGTAACCCCTTGCTCATTTGCAGTAGAAGTTGCCGGACCAAATACATTGTTCTTTACATCATATATCTGGTGGGTACGTTGGATATCGAAATATGATTTATCCTCAAAGGCGAGCTCATGATAACGTTCTTTCCAGATGGCTACGCGGAACTGATCTTTGGTTAAACCACTTAACGGAGCCAAATTTGCACGTGTACGGATCTGGTTAACCGCGGCATAAGCATCGGCAGTTGGGCCATTCACTTCATTTGATGCCTCAGCATAAGTTAGCATTGCTTCCGGTAAACGTAAAAAAGTCCAGTTTTCATCACATTTACCGCTGTTGGCAGTACCAGATACAGAGCTTTCCACATGGAAGTATTTGTACAGGCAGTGCTCACCAAAAATGATGACAGATGAGTTATCAGAGGCAGGATACTGAGAAAAATAGAATTGTTTTTCTTGTGTACGCTTATCACCGGCCTCATAGCTATTAAAGAAAGCGGTAGTCGGGATCATAGCGCCCAGGTGGTCGCCATAAGCACCTACCGGAAGGTTAAACGGCACGGTTAATTGAGTTATAGCGTTGGTAGCTATCTTTACATCATACTGTGCCTGAAATATCAACTCACCCTGGTTTTTATGTGCATTATCATGTAAATAAGCGTAGTCGGTAAACAAGGTATATGAAGGTATAGCCAGTTTGGCCTCATCAGCAGCTTTCTGATAATTCTCTGTTTTTTGTAAGGGATAACCGGCCATGGTCAAATACACACTTGATAGTAAAGTATGAACAGCTCCCATTGATGCTAACATACCATTAGTGCTTGGAAGGCCGGACTGTTCAGCGGCTAAAAGGTCACTCACCACCTGATCGTAAACCTGCTCTTTTGGTGTACGTGCAGGATATAAAAGCGCGCTATTCAAATCAACAGGTGCGGTAATCAAAGGCACATCGCCATATAACCTTACCAGGTGATAGTAAAAGAAAGCTCTTAAAAAATACACCTCGCCTAAAAGCGACTTTTTGGTAGCATCAGGCATGCTGATAGCTGGTATACGGTTTAACGCTATATTACACTCAGCAATAGCCGTGTAACTTCCTTTCCAAACGGTTTCAAATCCCGGGTTAGTTGGATCTGTACGCTCAAATATCACGTTATTGTTATTAACACTTTGTCCTAATGACGTAGCGTGACCTGCAAAAAGCTCCAGGGTTATAAAAGGGGCCTCGCCATAAGCGTCACCATTCATAAAAAGGTATGTGCCATAATTCTGGCCATTCAGGTTATTACCATAAATACCATTTACAAAAGTGCGGGCCTGACTCAGTGTTGTGAAATAATTTTGCTGTGTAAAGTTGCTCTTATTGGGTTCATCAAGATACTTTTTGCAACTGGTAACACTCGCTATAACGATAAGGGCCAACAAACCGGTCCTGTATTTTTTTAAATTAAATTTCATAATATACTTATTTAGGTATTTAATTAAAAACTTGCGTTTACACCAAGCAGGAATGTTCTTGGTTTTGGATAATCATAAAACTGTATGCCCTGAGTAAAGTTACTGCTACTGTTATAGGTAGAAGTTTCAGGATCATAACCAGTGTATTTTGTGATCAGAAACAAGTTTTGCCCTTGTGCATAAACTCTTAAGCGACTTAACTTAATCTTCTTAACCATATTATCCGGGAAAGTATAACCTAAAGTGACATTTCTGCCACGGATGAAGTTACCGCTCTCTACCTTGGTTGAGTATATTTCTGTTTGATAATAAACATAAGCAGGTCTGTCCTGGGCTATGCTCGTATTTTGATGATCAGGTGTCCAGGCATTTAATACGGTGGCATAGCTGTTTGCCTGACCAGTACGATCCTGGCCCGAGTGGCGGGTTAGGTTCATGATCTGGTTACCATAGTTAAACTGCAATTCAATACCCAGGTCAAGGTTTTTGTAACGGAACGTATTGGTAAAGGTTCCGTAACCTGACGGGGTTGATTTACCTAAGATCTGCTTATCATCTACGGTGATCTTTCCATCTCCGTTTGTATCCTGTATTTTAAGATCGCCTGGTAGTTTGCCGTATTTAGCTGCTTCTGTAGCTTCGGCTGTACCCCATGTACCTAATACTTTGTAACCGTAAAATACGCTGGCTGGTTGCCCGACACGTAAAAGATTAAATTGAGAAAGGAATGTTGGTGCCAGGAAAATATCGTCATTTGCTTCGCCCAAGTGCAATATTTTATTTTTCAGGAAGGAGATATTAAAAGTAGTATTCCAGCTGAAATCCTGTGTTTTAACGTTAACAGAGTTAATGGTTACCTCAATACCCTTGTTTTCAAGACTACCAATGTTTTTATAAACGCTGCTATAACCGCTGGTTTCAGGGATTGGGGCATTCAATAATAAAGCCTTGGTTTTTTTGTAATAGGCGTCTGCATCTACGTTCAATCGGTTATTGAACAGACCAAAAGCAACACCGAAGTTAAATTCGCTGTTTTTTTCCCATTGAAGATCAGGATTACCCGGACTGCCGGTATCAATTACGGTGCCGGTGCCACCAACAACGGTACTCCCGGATATCAGGTTTGCCTGTGACCTGTACTGACCAATTTCTGAGTTACCGGTTAAACCATAGCTGAATCTCAGTTTCAGGTCAGAAATGGTTTGGTTGTCTTTCAGGAAATCTTCCTGAGATACACGCCAGGCCAAAGCCGCAGAAGGGAAAAAGCCATATTTTTTTTGAGGACCGAAACGTGACGAACCATCCTCACGGCCGGTTAATGTTAACAGGTATTTATCTTTATACCCATAGTTTATACGGCCAAAGAACGACTGTATCTGCCAGGCATAATAATTGGATGTCGGTATTCCAGGAACAGATCCTGTACCCAGGTTATAAAATCCAAAATAATCATCTGATAAACCCGATGTAGAAGCACCAACACTGAGCTCATTAAAGCTTTGGCGTTCTGTACCTACAACCACATTCAATGAGTGTACTTTATTGAATGTTTTGTTATAGGTGAAGTGGTTTTCCCACTGCCAGAAGGTGTCATTGTATTCATTAATAGAAGCAGAGCTGTTACTTTGGTCAACCGTAGCACCACCAACTAAACCTGTTTGATAATGCGGGTTATAGTTAGCCTGTGTAGTAACACCTAAAGTACTGCGAAATTCAAGGCCAGGGGCCAGGTTAATGTTCAAATAACCATTACCGCTAAATATACGTTTGCGATACAGGTTATGGATCTCATTGGCTTGCGCAACCGGGTTATCTCCACCCTCTAAGTTAGGATAATCAGTTCTTTTACCATATGATCCATCAGGATAACGGATTGGTATAAATGGCACCATCTCAATTAACATACGCGGAATGTTGTTACCACCGGTGCCATCATCAGCAGTACGTTGTTCTGAGCTGTTATAGTTTAACGTAGCACCAACTTTTAACCATGGTTTCACCTGGTTATCAATGGTTAAACGCGCGTTGTAACGTTTCTGATAGCTATTCAATATAATACCTTCATCATCGGCATAATTTAAAAACAAGCCGTAGTTCAGGTTATCGGTTCCACCTGTAAAAGTTACGTTATGGTTTTGGCTATACGCTGTTCTGGTAGTAGCTTTTTGCCAATCCACGTCATATAAAGGGTTCAGGTTAGAATCGAACAATTTACCGATCAGCGCGGTACGGATCTTTACCGGGTTGTCATCGGTATATTTACCTGCTGCCCAACCTGCCGGGTCATATTTAGGAATGTTGGCATAAGATTGATCTTCAACTGATAAAAATTGCTTAGAGTTAAGAACTGGTAATTCTTTAGCCATATAGCTGATACTTCCATAGGCATCATAGCTAACAGAACCACCCTTTTTACCACGTTTAGTGGTTACCAGAATTACACCGTTTGCACCACGGGTACCATATATTGCTGTTGATGATGCATCTTTCAGTACGTCGATAGTTTCAATATCGTTAGGGTTAAGGGCGGCACCACCAGCTGTCCAAACCACACCATCCACTACATATAACGGATCTGTTGCTGCATTGATAGAGCTGTAACCACGTATACGGATCTTGGTTTCACCACCTGGCGCACCAGAGTTAGTTGAAACGTTAACACCCGCAATTTTACCGGCAAGCTCCTGCTCAACGTTAATAGCCGGTCTATCCTGTAGTTGTTTACCACTAACGCTACCTACTGAGCCGGTAAGGTCAACTCTTTTCTGTGTACCGTAACCTACAACCACCACTTCACTTAATGCTTTAGGGCTTTCAACAAGCTTTACATCAAGCTGGGTTTTATTAGCAATAGGCACTTCCTGTGTAACATAACCAACAAAGCTAAACACCAGGGTGCCGTTACCATCGGGTGTGTTTAAAGTATACTTACCATTCACATCGGTAACAACACCCACATTTGAGCCCTTCACCCTGACACTTACACCTGGGAGAGGTCCTTTATCGTCACTCACTGTACCTTGCACCTTAAATGCCGCCGGAGCAGTTATAGCAGCTGCATCTTTCTTTTTAACTACAATGGTTTCCTGGAATATCTTGTAGGTTAAAGGCTGATCTTTAAAACATTGATCAAGCGCGTCTGCCAATGAAGCATTTGATACTTCAACATTTATTCCACCGGTATTTGATACATCCTTTTTATCATACAGGAAATGATAGCCGGTTTGCTTTTCAATTGATCTGAGTACTTTTTCGACAGTAGTGTTTTTCTGATGCAAGGTCACTACCTGACTATAACTTTTTGCACTTACATTGGTAAGGGCTGCAATTATAATAATAGCCGTTAGCTTCATAGCCAGTATTATTTTGGATAATTGGGGCCATGCCAAAGACGTGGCCTTAGAATTAAAATTCATAAGTTTGTTGAGTTTGGGTTAAACATTAAATTCAATTCGTTGATTGCATTTTTTTGGGACCCAGATAATTGGCCGGGAAAGTGCAGCGAACACTTCCCGGTTTTTTATATCATATACCTATATACCTGCGCTTCTCTCTCTGTAAGATATGCTGAGCGGAAAACAGCGTATAAAAAGTTGTGGATCCCCCTGCGGGAGCTAACTTATTTTTGGTATTTCTTCCATCATAGGGTTGTTTAAGGTGAATAATTGGTTAGTTATCTTCTTATCCTGATAAACAGGATCATTGCGTTATCGTAATGTGTTTATTTTCTATTTTAAAATTGACACCCGCATATTTAAGCATTCCCAAAAGTTCAGACGCTTTTACATTACGGGATATACGGCCGGTAAACTCCCTAATGGGTATCTGGCCTTCATAGCTTACTTCCACATCATACCAGCGGGCAGCCTGCCTCATGATCGATTGGATGCTGGCATCCGTAAACTGAAACAGTCCGTCTTTCCAGGCTACCGACTCATCCGCATCAGCATCATTAACCACCTTGATCTCGCCATTTTGATTTAAAGAAGCCTGCTGTCCCGGTTTTAAAACACTGGTATAATGGTTGTTGCTTATTTTAACAGATCCTTCCAGCAGGGTGGTCTTCATTACGGCCTCATCATTATAAGCCATGGTATTAAAATGGGTGCCTAAAACCTCTATAACGGTATGGTTAGCTTTTACACGGAAAGGCATGGCCGCGTTTTTGGCCACTTCAAAATAAGCTTCACCGGTAATTTCAACCTCGCGGGTTTTACCGGTAAACACGGCCGGAAAGCTTAATGATGATGCAGAGTTTAACCAAACCCTGCTCCCATCGTTAAGTACTAATTGATATTGCCCGCCCCTGGGGGTGGTAATGGTATTCATCGGCACTGCTCCTTTTGTCGCCCCGTTTTTGCCGCCCTTATAAACCAACTGTCCATCGCGCGTTTTATTGATTTGGGTGCTTCCTTCCCTGGCCAGAACGCCATTTTGAGCATTGTCAAGATAAATCGTTTTACCATTAGCAAGCGTCAATAGAGCCCTGTTGCCTCCGGGTAAAACATCATGACTGGGCTGAGTTTTGGCTATGCTCTTTTTGGGGTCAGATTGCTTTTTTTTGTTGATCAAAACGTAGGCGCCAAAACCAAAAAAAATCATCAATGCGGCAGCAGTGCCCAGTCGCAGCCATAATCTGCGATGATCAGGAGGCTTAATAATATGAATATTATCCTGGTTGCCATTTTTCAGGATATTGTTTAACATATCCATGCTTTTTGAGGGGTCAAAAAGCGGTTCATTTACGTCAATATCATTCCATGCTTGCTGAATAAGTGCTGTTAATTCGGCATCATTGGTTGAGGCATTAATAATTTGAAACAGCTCATCCTGCTCCTGTTCGGTAGCGGTTTGATTGTAATAACTGTTAAAAAGATAACGTAATCTTGCATTCAATGCACTCATACCGTGTAATTGTTTATCATAGTAAATAATTGGCAAATTAAGGGTCTTAGGAAAACCTCAATCACATGACAACAAGCAGGGTAAAAAAGGGGGTATCAGCTTTAAAAAAAAATAAAAAAACTTTTTAAAGCGATCAGCAACAGAACTATAACTTCCAGGTGTTCATGCACATACTCTGTTATGGACACGGTAGCTATCTGCAAATATTTTTTCACGGTTTCGCGCGATAGCTCCAGTTGGTCGGCTATTTCGGCGTATTTTAAACGACCATGCCTGCTCAGTAAATACACTTTTTGCTGTTGAGGTGGTAGCTGATCAATAGCCTCATCCAATAAATTATAATACATATCCGTACCAGCCACTTCAGGGCTAAGACTACCTGCGTCAATATCGTCCAGTTGTTTGATCATGGCACGTTCCTTAGCCAGTTTTTTCAAACAGTTTAGCGCATGGTTTTTGGATATTACAAACAGATAGGCTTTAAAATTATCAACGCGAACCAATGATTCGCGGGTGAACCATATTTTCAAGAATACATCCTGCACTACTTCTTCAGCCAGTTCAATGGAGCTTGTTATACGCAGCATATGCACCCCCAATTGCTGGTGATGCCTCATAAACAACTGGCGAAAGGCATGTTCATTACCCGAAGCCACCTGCATCAACAGTTCTCTCTCATCAGCATGAGCAATTTCAAACATAGTTTAGTGTATAATTAATAGCAAATGATTAAACTTTATTACAACCTTTATTGCGCTTGAATAATTCAAGAGCAATAACAGTACTACGGTGATAAAGTTTATTCTTTTAGAAAATCGCTATTGCAGGGCGATAATATTTTACTCATTAGCAGGGGTATCTAAACTAATGGTTATTCTTTAGGTACTTCTTGGGTTAATTTCTTTTCAATTCTTTTATCAGGAATGAACCAAACGGCGGCAACCACACCATATAAAACAAAGCTAATAGCGGGACTTAGCCATGAAATACCAATTGCCGCAGCATATATAAATACCGAACTTTTTGCTTTCCAATCGCGACCCAATACACTGGCGATGAGCGATTTTTTACCATTGTGCCTGATCAGCGTTTTTTCCAGGATAGTGTAGGCCAAACCGTTCATGGCCAGTATAAATCCATAGCACGCCACAGGTAATTGTGTAAAATGGTTTTCGCCCATCCAGCCGGTTACGAAAGGTATCAGTGACAACCAAAAAAGCAGGTGAAGGTTGGCCCATAATACAGCTCCGTTTACCGATTTTACAATATGGAACATGTGGTGATGATTATTCCAGTATATGCCCACATAAATAAAACTTAGTATATAACTAAAAAAAACAGGCATGAGCGGTTTTAGCGATGCCCAGGTATCGCCGTGCGGCACTTTCATCTCCAACACCATAATAGTGATGATAATAGCCACAACGCCATCACTAAATGCCTCTACTCTTGTTTTACCAAACGCCATAGATCTTAATTATCCTTAATTTTTACTTTTTACGTTAAAAGCCTGGTACCTTTTCATCGCTTCAATAAAATAATAATCGGCATAGGTTAAGGGTACATCAACCTCACTGTGTCCGGGTAAATGCCCAACGCTATGCTCCAGTATAAACCCTCCGTTTGTTTGGGCCGGAGCTTTATAAGCCGGCGATGATAATGTTTTCAATATGGTTTCAGCAGTGGTAAAATACTCCTGCCCTTTGTTGTTATCCGCATAGCGGCAAAGTTCCAGCAAAGCCGAAGCCGCGACAGCTGCAGCCGAAGCATCTTTAAGCGCGTTAGGGATATTGGTAGCGTTATAATCCCAATAAGGTATCTTATCGGCCGGGAGGTTTGGATTTGTCAGGATGAACCGGGCTATATTTTGGGCCTGTTCTAAATATTTTTTGTCTTTGGTTTCGCGGTACATCACGGTATACCCATATAAGCCCCAGGCTTGTCCTCTGGCCCATGCCGATTCATTAGCAAAGCCTTGTGCGGTTTTCTTTTCTTTGACTGCACCTGTCTGCGCATCGTAATTGATCACGTGGTACGAGCTATAATCGGGCCTGAAATGGTTTTTCATGGTGGTGTTGGCATGGGTAACCGCTATTTTGTAATAGCTGGAATCGCCGGTTTCGCGGGTGGCCCAAAACAACAATTCCAGGTTCATCATATTATCGATGATCACGAGGTAGTCCGACGGATTTTTGGAGTCCCATGATTTGATGCAGCCTACTGTTGGATTGAACCTGGTAGATAACGATTTAGCGCTATTGATCAAAATTTGTTTGTACTCCGGTTTGGGTTCGATCTTATTGGCATTACCAAAACTGCAATACATCATAAAACCCAGGTCGTGCGTATGCGTATTGAATTGCTCTTTGGCCAGCACATCTAGGATGCGGTTAGCTTCAGTTAATAACTGCTGATCATGATCCTGCTCATACAGGTACAGTAAACTACCCGGGTAAAAACCACTGCACCACCAGCCAGAATTGCTATTTTCCTGCTTTTTGGTATCCGGGTGATAAGTTTTTGGGAACTCCTGCGGACCTATCTGTTGGGCCAAAAATTTATACTGATTATCAGCATCTTTAAAGTTTTTCTTGATGGTTGATAACAGTTCCTTTTGTGGCTTAAAACTATGTTGCGCAAACAGATTTAAGCTAAGCGCGGAAAATAAAAACACAAAACAAATAACAGGTAGAGTTCTGGACTTCATAAAAGGTAGTTATAAAAATTTGGCTGAGGGTAAAAATGCAAATTTTGATTGGAATTGCAAGCAATATAATTTACCCCCTAAGAGCTTGTTTTTGGATAATGATTAAACCAAGAAATTTCACACTTCTACAACGCAAAGCAAACATACTCATCGCCAGATTTACTGCCTATTTTTCCGCCACCGCAGGCTATTACCACATACTGTTTACCATCAATGGAATATGTTGCGGGGGTGGCATAACCGGCTGCTGGTAACTGGGCTTCCCAAAGTACCTTGCCTGTTTTTTTATCAAAGGCGCGGATCTTTTCGTCCTTAGTGGCGGCTATAAATACCAGGCCGCCTTTGGTTACCAGCGGACCTCCATAGTTTTCGGTACCGGTAATGGGGATGCCTTTTTTGGTTAGCTCGACGTACTCGCCAAGCGGTACTTTCCACAGTAATTTACCGGAAGTGAGGTCAATAGCATTCAGCGTACCCCAGGGTGGTTTTATGCCTGGATAACCATCCTTATCCAAAAAGCGGTTGTAGCCCGTCATGGTATAAGGCACTTCATCTACCATTTTCTTTTCTATTTTAGTGCTGGCTGTATGGTTGGCTGCGGGTTCTTTCGCTATTATTTTGGCTGCCTTGGCGTCTGGTAGTTTCAGCAAAAAAGCCAGCAGGGCCTTTTTATCGGCCAGCGCGATCTGTTTAAAAGACGGCATCATATTACGCCCGTTGGCGATGATCTGGCTGATCTGCTCCTCTTTATACTTTTTGCCGATATTCACCAGCGATGGGTATGAAGAGCCATTACCCTTCAACTCCGGGCCATGGCAGCCGATGCAGTTTTTATTATAGATAACCTGCCCCATGCCTTTTAGAGACTGGTCATTGCCGCCCTTCGGCACATTGATCATCACCTGCGCCCAGGGCATCTCGGAGCAATTGATATACATGATCTTTGATTCGGCATCAACAGCCGCGCCACCCCATTCACCGCCGCCATCAAAACCCGGGAATATCCAGCCGCCCTGTTTGCTGGGTGGGGTAAACATCAGCCTGTTTTTAACCTGGTTATACTTCTGCAGCATATCCTGGTGTGTTTCGGGCGAAAGATCGGTTACATCCTCCGGGTTAAAGATTTGCCTGGTAAAAGGCACCGGTAAGGTAGGGATAGGCTGGGTAGGCCAGGCTTGTTCGCCCGGCAATGCCATAGTGGGTACAGGCTTCTCCTCGATCGGGAATACCGGTTTGCCATTGGTTCTGTCGAACATAAAGATATAGCCATGCTTGGTGATCTGCGCCACGGCGTCTATCTGTTTACCGTCATGGGTAATGGTCACCAGGTTGGGATTGGCAGGTAAGTCGCGATCCCACAGGTCATGATGTACTACCTGGAAATGCCATTTGAGCTTTCCGGTAGCCGCATCCAGCGCCAGCAGGGAATTGCCGAACAGATTTTGCCCTTTACGGAGACCACCATAAAAATCGCCGCCTATGGAGCCGGTCGGAATATATACGATGCCGCGCTTTTCATCCAGCGACATACCCGCCCAACTGTTGGCACCACCAAACTTTTTCCAGGCAGCGGTATCCTGCCAGGTTTCATATCCCTTTTCGCCGGGATGCGGAATGGTATGGAAGATCCAGCGCATTTTGCCCGTACGCGCATCATAAGCCCGGATATGACCAGGCGCGGCATCGGCAGATTCGGCTACGCGTGTCCCTACAATGAACAGGTCATGATAAATCACACCTGGGGTAGTACCCGCTACAAACGACTTGGTTTCACGACCCAAATCTTTAGTGAGATCGATATATCCGCCCAATCCAAATGATTTTACAGGTGTACCGGCTTCGGCATCAATGGCATACGTTTTAGAACCTACACTGTAAAAAATGCGTTTTTCACCACCTTTACTGTTTTGCCAGTAGATCACTCCCCTGCTTACCTTGTAATAAGCCATCGGATCGTTTTTACCACTGGTATCCACACTTGCCGGGTCAAATATCCATCGCTGCTCGCCTGTGGCGGCATCCAACGCAAATAACTTCAATTTCGGGCTCGTACCATACAGCATCCCATCAACCACAATAGGGTTGCATTGGTTCTGGCTCCGATTGGCAGTATCCCTATCCTTCGTGCTGAATGTCCAGGCTACTTTCAGCTGTTTTACATTATCTAAGTTGATCTCCTCATTTGATGAATAGCGATTTCCCTCTTTAGTACCTGCATAGGTTTGCCAGCCGCTGTAAGCTGTTGGCGGCGCAGCTGGTTTGTTTTTGCAGGAGCCGTAGACCACTGTAAGCAGGCCTAACAAAGGGATAAGCTTCATTTTCATGACGATGTTTTATTTTTTCACCAAGCTCGCAGGAGCCACTTCATGGCTCAGCAGCTGACCAAACAATTCCCAGCGTTTTTGGGGATCTTTGGCTGTGCCGCCGCTACGTTCAATATAATTTTTTACCAGGTCGAGCCCGTAGTTATAGTTGATCACATAGCTGCGGTATTTTTTGATAAAGCTGAGCGATTTATCGGCGGTTTCATCATTCATCAAACAGTATTTGGTCAGGTAATTCCGGGCTTTATCGCGCGACATGGTATTGTTAACCAGTCCCCTTGCGGCTTCGTTACGAGCGTAATTCAGGTTACCTTTGATAGCCAAAGCCTTGAAATACAGATCGACACCGGCGGTATCCAAACCGGCTAGCGGCAGCAGCACGCTTTTGGCAAATTTCACTTTCTCATCACCGGGGAAAGCCATCTCGATACCGTAATTGGCGCTCCCTTCAGCAATTAATGATTGCGGACTGAACAGCGGATACAGCGAGATCTCCACCCAGCCTTTATCGCGGTATAAATTCTTCTCCAGCAGCATATTATACACATGATGACCGGGATAACTTTCATGACTGCCCACGTCAATCGCCCTGTCGATAAATATTTTCAGATCGGTATTGATCTGTACGGTACTTTTGTAGCCGCCCTTGTACCAGTTATAACCGCTCCAGGGTTTGTTGGTTACATATTCAAGCGTAAAGGTTTCACCGGCAGGCAGTTTATAGTGTGCCAGGGTGCGTTTGCGGGCCTCGGCTATGGCGGCTTTGATCACCGGGTCGAGTTTATCTTTGGGGATGATGAATTTATTGGCCAGTTTCTGGAAACGATCATTCACGCGGCCTTTGCCGGGTAAAATACTGTCCAGCTGCGCTATCTGGGCCTTGAAATAATCCTCGGTATAAACCGGGGCAGTTACGCCGAACAGTTCGCGGGATTCCTCGTCAAAAGGGCGCTCCTCACCAGAAAAAAGGCGGATCCGGCGACTAAAAGCCAGCAACTGATCAGACATCCATTCGGCACGCAATTTATTGGAATCCACTATAGCTGAGGTCTCTACCGACCTCAATTCATTCATCAAAATATTGGCATCGGCCAGCAGGCTGTCCTTCGGGAACTCCTTGGCAGGCTCGGTTTTGGGTTTGAGCGAATCGGGACCATAGTAGGCATCCACAAAATCAGAATCATACTGACCTATGGTAAGACCCAGTTTCACATATTTAACAGCCAGGCTATTAAGTTTTTGATTTTCGCGGTCGCGGGCAGGATCGACATTGCACGAGAGCATAAACAATATAGGTGCAAAAAGCAGTAATTTCTTCATGGTAGATTTTCGGGGTGATGTAAAAGTGGAACAAGATAATAATTCCATTGTTTATAAAATAAAAAACACCGGATTGGCAAGGCCAGAACTTTTTAAAGTCTTAATTTTAACACTTTTTTACACAAAAACAGGGTAAAAACCGATCAAAAAGCACTCGTTTTTCATTCAAAACACCCGATTTTAACACTTTTTAACAAATTTCAACAAAGTTTTGAAAGGTTTAAAAAGTATTAAATATTTGATTATCAAATAACTACCCACTAAATGATCGATTTTGGGGCTTGTTTTTCCTTTAACAAAACAGCCCGGTTCTCTTGGGTTAAGAGTACCGGGCTGTGGTTTGTATAAATATACGAAAAATTGTTGGGATGCGTGGTGGCGACCTCACCCAACCCTCTCCAAAGGAGAGGGCTTTAAAATACTTTTTTTTAAATCTCCACCTGCGGGGGAGATTATTACATGAGGGCTTCGCCGTTTAGAGGGGGTTTTACGCCCAGTTAAAATCTACCTCCCGATTGTTTAGTTTCCATTTTTGGGGTTGCATGTTGTCCATCCAGTCCAGGGGTTCACCGATGGGTTGTACTTTGGCGGCCCGGGCAAAGGCTTGTTTTATGGCCGCTTTCTGTTCTGTGCCGAGAGCTTCGGGTTGGGCCGATATAAATAATGGGGCACCACTTCCGGCCAGCAGTTCCAGCCATTGTTTGTTGCGGCTCCAGGCAATGTCTGTGGTCAAGCCTACACAATCGCCATCCACGGCGTAAAATTTATCGTGCTGCGGCAAACGGAAAGCCAGCGTATTCACCCCCATTTTACGGGTACGCTCCCATTCGTGGCCACTGGTATCATCGCCAATACGGCACATCTCAAACACGCCTGCCGATAAATGGCTCATGGTATTACAACCGATAACGTAAATACCATCCCCGGCAGCCTGGCGGATAGCGGCATACAGATCGTTGATGATCTCGGCGGTGGTTTTGCTGCGGTCGTTAAAATTCCAGCCGGGCGCAGTGATGCTGTCCTTCATGCTGCCACCCCATCGGCCCGTAATATCATAGGTGCTAAAATCATGTTTCACCATATCATACCCCCATTGCTTGTACACATCAAAATTATGTTTGATGCGAGCTATGTTCTCGGGGATGGTAGGATCGAGCACGGGATTTTTGGGATTATCACGACCGGAGATCTTTGGCGCGAGCAAACTGGCTTTTTCATCATGACGGGCACAAAGCGGGCGCATCCACAAACCGGGCCGCATGCCCAGCTGTTTGATCTCGTTGGCCAGCAGGTGCATGTCCTTGAATTTATCGTTAGGCTTGGAGAAATCATCGTTCCAGCCGCCATCTCCCGGCAACAAGGGCGAATAAGTTGCCCAACCCGCATCCACTACCGAAAAGGGGCGGTTATGCGTATCGGTCACCAGCTCGGCCATCATGGCTGTTGTTTTTTTGATCAGATCAAAGGAGTTATTGCCATAGGCAAAATACCAGTCGTTAATACCATAGGCGGGCTGCTTGGGCAGGCGCGGATTAGGGCACATCATACCGCAAAACCTGCGGGTGGTATAAAAAGCGTTTTCGTCCGAGCGACCGTTTGTAGTAATAATATCAGCGGCATGCAACTGACGCGTACCTAATAATACCCCGTTACCGCCGGAATGCGTATCTAAAGTAAGTTCCAGGCTATCATTGGTCAATCCCCACCAGCAAATACTTTTACAGCCGGTTTTTACGCCGAAGCAGGCGGTTTGTTTATCGTCATGAATAATCACATACCAGGGGTTTTTAACATGATCGGGATTGGTTTTCCATTGGAGGTCGCCATAGGAGCGTTCCCAATGATCACCCAGGAATTTGGAATTGGGCGACAAGTGATGTTTCCATTTCAGGCGCACCGCATTAAGCTGCTGTGTTGGCGAGCTAACCAATACGCCTTTGGCATTGCCAGTGCTTTTAAAACTAACGCTGATATCTTTATAGGTAAAGGCATTGCCGTTTGTACCCTTGAGCTTAAACCATTCCTCGCCGGATTGTGCCCAGACCTCGTCGGGAGCGTTGATAGCGGTGGTTTGGGTTGAGGTAGCATGGGTGATCCTACTAAAGAGTACAGCTGCGGTGGCCGCTGAAGAAAGTTTTAAAAAGTGTCGTCTTTGCATAGTTGTAAATTGGTATTACAACGTTACTAAAAGGATTCAGCTAATAAAAATATTTTGGGCGGAAAATAAAAAAGGCTGTCATGCTGAGCACCGTCGAAGCATGGCGGGCAGGCCTCTGCGCTCGACCCTTCGACGGAGCTCAGGGTGACAACCCCACTGTTTTTTTAGTTCCCTCCCCACGGGAGGGGTGCGGAGGGATAGTGTTGTGGCAGGGAGGGGTTATATGCGTGATGCAAGTTTACATGGTTATGAAACCCCTTCCTCCCCTTCCCGAGGGAAGGAATCGCACAGAGCCCTGGCTTTTAATTGGGTGTTATGCTGAGCGACTACAGAGAATTAAAACAAAAAAGAGACGCATGTGATGCGTCTCTACGATTAATTTTTGTAGAGACACATTACATGTGTCTCTTTGTTGAATTTAACTATACTGTATCCTAAACTCCGTTTGCTTATCAGCTACAGTCTTGAGGCTGAATTCGAAACCATGGTTGAGCAATATCTCACGCACCAGGGTGAGGCCTATGCCCTGTCCATCTTTTTTGGTACTGAAAAATGGGGAGAACAGGTTGGCATGTTCAGCAGAGTTAATACCCTTGCCGGTATCCGTGATCACCAACAGGCGCTTGGCAGGGATGATGGTAAATTTCACTGTACCTCCATCTTCTATAGCCTCCACAGCGTTTTTTACAATATTGATGAATGCCTGCTCCAGTTGCTGCTCATCGGCCTGGATACGGATCTCATCAGCGGGTAGTTCCATTTCAAATACCACGTTATTTTCGCGGGCTTTGGCGCTCATGAGCGTAGCTACCGAATTGATTATTTTTTGCAGTACGATGGGTTGCTTGTTGGCTGGCGGCAGTTTCACCAGGTCGGCAAAGTTGCGCATAAAATGGTTCAGGTTCTGGTTGCGGTCCATAGCTACCTGCAAGGCATCTTTCAGCACATCAAACTCGTGCCCTTCCCAAAGCTGATCGGTATGCATGGCCGATTGCATAATGGAATTTACCGGCCCAATGGTATTATTCACTTCATGCGCCATCATCCTGATTACTTTGCCATAAACCTTTTTCTCGGCAGCCAGGATCTCGGCGGTCAGGTCCTCGATCATGATAAAATGCCGGGAGAATCCCCTATCCACAAAGTGCGATTTTTGCAGCTTGAACGAGCTAATCCCATCAACCCTGGCCACTACCGTTTCGCCTGATTGTAGTTCCCTGATCTGTTGCATCAAGGGGTGGTCGAGTTCATAAATGGAGTACCCTTTCAGGCTTTCTTCGGTAACCGACAGTAATTGCAAGGCCTTAGGATTTACCTGCTGGATCCGGCTGTCATAATCCAGGATAATGATGCCCGTTGGCGAAGTGTATATCAGTTTCTCTAAAAAAAAATGCTGCTGCTCCTGCATGGTACGTTCCTTTCTTAACTCATCCATCATCCGGTTATACACCTCAATCAGTTCATCAACCTCATGTTTACCCGTTGATATCAGTTTTACGTTAAAATCCTTGTCCTTAATGGCATCTACGCCCTGCATCAATAGTTTAAGGGGTTGTATCAACTGGCGGTAAAGCTGCCAGGCTATAATGGCCGAAATGATAACAACTACTTCCGAGGCGATGAAGAATATTTTGTTATCGCTGAAAATAAAGTAAGTGAGCACCAGCGTTAACAGGTGCAGTATAACTACAAATAAAATATATTTAGTCCTCAGCTTCATCGTAAGGGATCTGGTATTTATCTAAGCGGCGGTACAGTGCGCTGCGCGTGAGGCCCAGCGCGGCGGCGGCCCGGCTTATTTTATTTTTATGATGATCCATAGCACGTTTGATCATCTCTACTTCCACCTCTTCCAGCGTGAGGGTACCTACGCCAGGCAGCTGCATATTACCTTTTTTTACCGGCGAAAGCTCCAGCTGCGAGCGGAAGTCATCAATACCCAACTCATCCTTTTTACTCACCAGGATGGAGCGTTCCACCAGGTTTTTGAGCTGCCTGATATTGCCCGGCAGCGGCAATTGCTGCAGCCATTTCATGGCACCTGGCGCTACGGATAACTTTGGCCGATTGTAGATATCCTTTAAGTTATTGATAAAAAACTCCACCAGCAAAGGGATATCCTTCGGCCTGTCGCGCAGGGCGGGCAGGTAAACTGTGATAAGGTTGATGCGGTAAAGCAGGTCCTCGCGAAAAGTACTCTTGCTCACCATTTCGTTGAGATTTTTGTTGGTGGCACACACTATGCGCACATCAACTGTTTTGGTGCGACTGCTGCCCAATACCTCATAGGTACGATCCTGCAATACACGCAGCAGCTTTACCTGGCTGCTGGCATCCAGATCGCCAATCTCATCCAAAAATATGGTGCCTTTGTTGGCCATTTCAAAACGACCGATCCTATCAAACCGGGCATCGGTAAAAGCGCCCCGGATATGGCCAAACATCTCGCTTTCAAACAGTGAGGTACTGATACCACCCAGGTTCACTTTGATAAATGGCTTGTTACGCCTCAGGCTGTTTTGGTGGATAGCTTCGGCAATCAACTCCTTGCCGGTGCCGCTTTCGCCCATAATGAGTACTGAGGCATCTGTTTGGGCCACACGACCAATGGTTTCCAGTATATCCAGCATTTTAGGGTCCTCCCCTATAATATGCTGAAAGTTATAGCTTTTGTCGAGCTGTTTGCGGGTACGGTGTTCGGCCTTATTGCCTTGCAGATCGAGCAGGGTTTTAACGGACTGTACCAGGTGCTCATTACTCCAGGGCTTATTAATAAAGTCGCTGGCGCCTATTTTCATACCGGCTACGGCCAATTCAATACTGCCCCAGCCGGTTATCAGTATCACCGGTATAGCGCTGTTGATCTGCTTTATTTTGGCCAGCAGATCAAGGCCTTCCTTACCCGAAGTATCTATCGAAAAATTAAGATCGAGCACGATCAACTCCGGGTTTTGCTTCCGGATAACTTTCAAAGCCTCGGCCGGGGTTTCGGTACATTGTACCTCGTAACCTTCGCCTTTCAGCAACAGCATCAGCGAGGTACGTACCGCTAAATCATCATCAATAACCAATATCATAACAGCAGGTTAATATCGTAATTATTCTTCATGTAAAGCCACTGCCGGATAAATTGCCGCGGCCTGCCTGCCCGGATATAAGGAGCATACAAATACAAGTAAGTAAATGAATATGATAGCCAGCAACATAGCAGAAATATAAATCCCTGCCGACAGATCAAAAACATTAAGCAAAGGGAATTGCACAGCAAAAAATGATCCCACAATTAAGGATAAAGTAGCCAGGATCATGGATTCATAAATAAGCTGCGACGATACCGCATTGCCGCTGGCGCCAACTGCCCGGCGTAAACCTATTTCGCCCCGGCGCTGGTTAATATTATACCAGAGTACACCAAAAAGCCCCAGCGCAACGTTAATGACCAAAAAACCTCCCACTATGCTCAGCACAATCATGGGTATCAACGTAAAGTAATTGATGCTTGTACGTTTATTAGTCAGATGCTCTATCTCTATGTTTGAGTCTTTCATGTAATTGGCCATGGTTTTATATAAGCGTCCCTCAAAGGCAGCACTGACACCTGGTACAACCTGCACCATAATCTTACCAAACCAACGGAGCGAACCGGTGTCTGCCCGTTGATAGAGCCCTAAACCAGCAGGTGCATAATCGCCTTTCACTTTAATACTTTGTACTACCCCTATCACCCTCATCATTTTATCTTTATCATCACCATTAACAATTAATTGGCCTACGGCAGTTCCCTTACCAAACAATTGTTCTTTAGTGTCACTATTGATCACGATAGGCTTATCTTTAGCGACTACATCAGTTTTGTTAAACCAGCGCCCCTCCAATACCTGCATGTTCATAGTAGCCTGGTAACTGTCATCGGCCGTATAAAAGTTCATATGGTAGAATTCTTTTTTATGATAAGTGACACGGCCTTGCGACATATTATTGCTAAAAGGGGTATTAAAGCTACAAAAGCTCAGTTCCCGCACCTCGGGCATGGCTTTGATGCTCTTGCGTAAAATTCCATAGTAGTTATTAAGCGAGTCGGCATTTTTTGTTTGGTAAGCGTTGTTATAGCTTATTACCCATACGTTTTGATACTCAAAACCCATCGGTTTTTTATAATTATCGTAATAATACACCAGCAGTGTAAATACCGCGAACAACACCAGGAACGAGAATAACATCTCGGTCATGAGCAAAAAGTTCTGTTTCTTTTTGTTCCAGATCAGTTTAAATAAATGCTTAAACATCATATCGTGATTTAAATGATTTAATAATATTTATTGCGCCTTTAAAGCGGTTACTACATTGAGTTTTGACATGCGCCATGCCGGGTAAACCCCCGATAGCAGGCCAAAGAAAAAACAAACCAACAAGCCAATACCCAGCACCGTAAAATTGATGGACAGTACCAGGTTGGGGATCAAATGAAAACTATTTATAACCTGGATGGCAATGAATGACAACACTACGCCAATAAGTCCGCCCAGCAACGTAAGGATAATATTCTCTACCAGAAACTGGTAAACCAGCGTACCGGATGATGCCCCAAACGCCTTGCGTACACCAATTTCTGATGAACGCTCCATGATACGGGTAATATTGATATTCACCAGGTTAAGTGTGGGTAGCACAGTTACCAGCAAAACAAATATGGTTATGATGATAAGTACAATGGTTACACCAGACATATTATCGTTACCGGTATTTACATAACTCCTGAAGTACGACTCGGCATGGCTGCTCATTTTGTTGTATTCCTTACTTTCCATAGGTATGCGGCGCATCATGGCATCGTATTCATCGCTCATGCGCGGTACATCGGTTGTTGAACTGGCCAGCATTACAGCGGTAAAATCCCCCAGATACCCACGCCCTTTTTTGTAATCGTTTTTTGATACGGTGTAGGGCAGATATATATCACTGTACAAATTATAACTGGTTATCGGTACGTTTTTCACTACACCAATTACCCGGTATTTTACATTATCGGCCTCAATATATTTACCAATTACAGATGGGATATCGCCAAAGTATTCACTTTTCATGTCCTCAGATATCACTGCTACTTTATCTGCATTATCAATCTGTAGTTTATTGAAAGCTTTGCCTTCGATAAAATCATACTCCATAATGTCCCAGTAATCGGCATTGGTGTATTTGTAGTTTACAGCCAATTTTTTATTGTTGACATAAGTATTGGTGCCTGCAAAACTTGTGGATATGCCCAGTTTAACGGGCGTTTTTAAGCTCCCCACAAAGTGAGTTAGAAAATAATAAGATGGGGTGCTGGAACTTTGTCCGTCTTTACCTGATTCCTGAAGGCGTGTAACATACAGCGAACGATCGCGTTTCCTGTCGGGGTAACTGTCGCCTACAACCTTGTCGATAAAAGAGGTAAGCACCAGCAATATGGTGAGCGTAAAACTGATACCAAACAGACTGATAAAGGTGAAGAATTTTCTGCGCCTTAATACCGCTATGGCTATTTTGAAATAATTTTTAAGCATGATCTAAATTCTAAACGATTAATTACTGAACCTGCGAACCATCGAATAAGCGCACCAACCGGTGAGTTTTATGGGCCATATTTTCATCGTGTGTTACCATTACAATAGTTGTACCCTCGTTGCGGTTCAGGTTGATGAGGATGTCCATGATCTCGTTGCCCATGGCGCTGTCCAGGTTACCGGTAGGCTCATCGGCCAAAATAATTTCCGGGCGGCCCACAATGGCACGGGCTATAGCCACACGCTGTCGCTGCCCACCCGATAGCTGCGTAGGGAAATGCTTGATACGGTTAGATAATCCTACTTTCTCCAATGCTTCGGTAGCCAGCATTTTGCGTTCTTTGGCTGTTGTGTTACGATATAACAAGGGCAGCTCTACATTGTCCAACACCTGCAGATCGTTAATGAGGTGATAGCTCTGAAAAATAAAACCCAGTTTCTGGTTCCTGAACTGCGCCAGTTGCTTGTCAGACAAATGATCGGTCTTTTGATCGCTTATCTTGATATCGCCTTTTGATGGTGTATCCAGCAGGCCCATGATATTCAGCAGCGTACTTTTGCCGCAGCCCGAAGGCCCCATGATTGATAAAAATTCACCTTTGGCTATATCAAGGCTGATGCTGTTGAGGGCCAGTGTTTCTATAGTGTCTGTACGGTACACTTTTTCGATGTTTTGTAAACGGATCATATCTTTTTAATTTTGAATTATTGATTTTTGAATTAGTGATAAGGTTTAGATTAATTATTGAATTACTGATTTAGTGAATTATTGATTTATTTTTATTTTTTGACTTCTAACTTTTGACTTAAATCTACTGATAGCTAATCTTATGGTTGCTTTCAAAATCATATAATGACAGCTGGCGTAGCTGGTAATAGGCTCCCCAGAAATCCCGGAGCGAGGTGATATAATCGCGCTTGGCCGCATCATTATCGCGAAAGGCTATACTCAGGTCGGTAATGCTCAGGTCGCCCAGCACGTAGCGTTCGCGGGCTATTTTGTATTTTTCTGAGGCTATGCTGTCGGCCTCGGCGGTATACACCAGTTGTTCCTTCATCATATTAAAAAGCGATACCTGTGTAAATATTCCCTGCTTAAAATTTTGCTTATCCTGCTCCACCGTGTACTCCATAAGTTGTTGGTTGGCCAATGCTGTTTGGGTACGTGATTTTGACCTGCCCCAATCCAATATAGGTACAGACAGCGTTAACTGTATTATCTGTTGGTTTTGCGGATTATTATATAACCCCGGGATACTGCTGGCCGTATTTGAAAAACCCAGGTTAGCGTTAAGGGTGGCTTTCAGGCCGGTTTCGCCTTTAGCTTTGGCCACATCCCTTTTGGCTTCGGCTATACGCCTTAAAAAGCCTATAGCGTCTGAGCGGTTGGCATAAGCCTCGGCCAAAACTTTGTCTGAGGTAACGTTCATCTGGCTGATATTTTCTGGTATCACCAACACAATTTTGCTATCATCCTCCTGCCCTATATAGCTGCGAAGATTAAGGGTAGTAGTTTCTATATCGCGTTTGGCGGTACCTACGGCTTTTTTGGCATTAATGAGTTCCAGCTGCAATTGTAATATTTCATTTTTTGACACCTTCCCTAACTCAAATTTGATATTGGTTATCGTCATTATTTTTTGAGTGTTGGTATAGTTGGTTTCGGCAATGTGCAAGTTAACTTGTGCCAGCAACAGATCAAAAAAATAACCCTCAACCGTAACAGCTATATTTTCCTGGTCTTCAATATACTTCTGTTTACTCTCGTTGTATTTTAGCGGCTCAATTTTTTTATCCCACTTGAGCTGGTTAAACTGAAAAAGCGGCTGTGTATAAGCAATACTATATGGAACACCATTATATAATGCATTGTGCCTGTCGAAATCAGTAAAACGCTGCAGCTGGGTTCTGCCGTAAATGGTGCCACCTGTAGCGGTAATGCTCTGGCTAAAATCAAGCTGCAATTGTGAATTATCATTATGCACAGGCTGAAACAATATGGTACCATCGGGCTGAAACACCTGTGAAAAAGTTTTTTGGTAATCGGGCAAAGTACCGCTCAGCGCCAGCTGCGGCTGGTAGTTTGATTTATAGGTGCGATATTCCCAGTATTTGGTTTCGCGTAAGGTAGCGGCCTGTTTGGCGGCTATAGAGTTTGCCTTGGCCATTTCAACCACCTGCTGCAGGGTTAGCCGCAGCGTATCGCTGTTACTGCGGCCAAATGCCCCTGCGCTCATGGTCAACAAACTTATGATGTATAAAATTTTCATTCTGTTATTCTAAGCGTCGTTGCTTCGTGCCTCGCAATGACGTGTCTCTTTATCTTAATTATTTATCGTTATCTCCTGGGAGTTTTTATACTCGCTCATATCCGAAGTGATCACCACGTCGCCGGGTTTTACACCATCTTTGATCTCCACGAAATCAAAATTGGTGAGACCGATGTGAACCGTCCTGCGCTCGGCCTTTGCACCATTGATCACAAAAATATCCTGGAGCGACGATCCCTTAAATGCCGGACCGTTAGCCACCTGCATCACTTTGCTATGCGTTGCGGTTACCAAAAAAACATCCACTTTCATGTTGGGCCGCAGCAGCTTGCTAGAGCGGTCGTCCAGCTGGATATCAAAAGAAATAATACTGTTTTGGATGGATGGCGATACGTTGCTAACATGCCCGCGCAGTTGGTTATCATTAAACCGGATGATGACCGGGATACCCGCGTGCAACTGATCAACCGAATTATCGGATATGCTGCCCTGTACCTTAAAGCTTCCCAAGTCCGCAATGCGGGCCAGCGTTTCGCCCTCATGTATATTGGCGCCTATGTTTTTGTTTACATAGGTAATAACCCCTTTGCGGGTGGCCACTATATTGGCCAGTTGCAGTTTGCGTTGCAGGGCCTTCAGATCGCTTTCCTGTATGGCGGCGGCAATCTCCGCCTCTTTGATCTCGATCCTCATGGTTTGCTGCTTATTTTTGATCTCGTTCTCCAGTTGTTTTTTCTCCAGCTGGGCCACTTTCAGGTTAAGCTCAGCCTGTTCAATATTTTCGCGGGTACCACCTCCTGCTTTATACAGGCGTTTGGCATTTTCAACCGCATCGGCCAGGTTGCTGATGTGCAGTTGCTTGATATCATTGTTGGACTGGATATCATAAAAACTTTTACCCAGATCAAGCTTCAGTTTACTGATCTCGTTACGTTTTGACTCCAGCTGAAAGTTGAGCTTGTCGTATTCCGTTTGGGTAGCGGTTTTATCAAGGGTGATAACGGATTGGCCCACATTCACCTTATTGCCGGCATCCATCAGCGCGTTTTTGATGGAGGCATTGATAGGACTGGTGATGATCTCTTCAAATTCGGGCAAAACTTCGCCGGTAGCGTTGATGGTATTTTCGATATTACCAACCTGAACGGCGGATGCTGTAATTTGACTCCTGTTTATTGACGACTTGATGAATCCACGTAAAACCCAGATCAGCAGCGCCATAACAGTTATAACTGCCAGACCTATGATCATACCCTTTCTACGTTTTTGTGTGGTTACTTCAAGGGCTATTTCCTTATCCATTGTTATACATTTTTGGATAAGGATTTGCAAGAGCTATACCAATATCAATATATTGACTATCAGCATATTATGAATTTTTAATTTTCAAAAAGTGATCGATTCCGGACATTTTTAATGATAATGGACAGATGGGGAGGTACGGGGAGAGAGTTGGGAGATTGCTCTTTTGTCATCCTGAGGAACGAAGGATCTTCTTCGACATGCCTCACGAAGAAGATGCTTCACTCCGTTCAGCATGACAATTTACTTTGTAGTTCGATAAAAACAAAAATGTCATCTCGAACGAGGTACGAGGAGAGATCTTTTGCGCGGGATATGCTAATCGCAAAAGATTTCTCACTATCGTTCGAAATGACAGGGTGATAACTCCTACGAAACTCAAAAATCCGAGTAAGCGGCGGGATACAGAAAAATAATATCCGCGTGCGATACATTGTTCTGATATTCGGGTTTGGCGACGAGGCTTTTCCAGTAAGCATCATTGCTAAAAGTTTCCCAGTGTTTGTCCCTGTCTGCTTTGTTGTTAAAAGTGGTCATGTACATGAGGTTGGGCATACGACTGCCCGCGATCACCTCCGAATAGAATACGGCATTAAAGCCCAGGCGTTTAAATAATCCTACCTCATCGCCTACATTAAACATGCGTACTTTGTTAAAATTATACTTTTCGGTAGCACTTTCGTAGCTGCGCAGCTCGTAAACCCTATCGGCTTTGGCGCCTGTTAAATTGGGTACAGCCGGAGCGGGCATACCCGGGAAAGCCTGTAATACGATGGTTTCTATACGGGTATACGGCGCATCTTTATATTCGGCATTAATATAGTCGTCACCATCCGTTAGGTATTCGGTATCGCCTTGCAATTTTTTGTCGATCCCCATCAGTTTATCAAAAGTGGCAAATGGTGTAAAAACATAGATACGCATATCGGCGGTATCCTGCTTCACCGGTTTAAATACGCCTACGTTTTTTATACCCGCCCGGTGCATAGCCGGTACATAAGCATGCTCCAGGTAACGTTCAATCCTGCCTTCCTGTGCCGTCGTCTTGTAATGATATATTTTAAGCTGATAATAAAACCTTTTAGCTGCCATAGCCGAAGAAGCCGACAGGCCCAGCATAAAAAATAATATCAACGCAAACAGTGAATAGCGGGTTTGGTAAAATGATTTCATGAGTTTATTAAAATGGTAAAGATAGTTTCAAATCTGATAATTTTTTGTGTTTTTTCGATGGAGATTGTCACAATTTTGAGGGCATTTATACCCTGATACCGCAAGCACTATTTATTGACTTCCTTATCGGTTTCCTTGCGTTTTTTATAAAGTACACCTAATTGAATACAGAGGTAACCCAAAAACAAAACTGCAGCCATTTCAAAAAAACCTGCCGCTCCATAAGTTACAGTTGTTGAACCACCGTATTTACCATATAACGTTCCACCGATAGAGCTTCGGGTAAAAAGTGAATAAATTCCCATCCCAATCAGTAAGACCATCGTGAAAATAAATACAAATCGTAGTTGTCTTTCTATTATCAATGGTTTGCGCGCCTCTTTCATTATACCTAAGATAAGAGATTGATTTCGAATAGCTCTTGCAAAATCTATAGAAAATATGACAACAAAAAAGCCTGTAAGCTTTTCGCTTACAGGCTTTAATATTTCAAATCAGGTAAGCGATGTTACAACTCGCGTACCCAGATATTTCTGAAGCTAAGCGGTTCGCTTTTATCGCCGTGTGCCTGTAATTTAATTGGGGCGGCGCCGTGTTTTTTACCTTCGTAAGATGCTTTGCCAATGTATTGGGTTGGGCCCCACAGTTCAAAGTTATTTTCAACTAAAACTCCGTTAAAGAACACGGTAGCTTTGGCTGCTGATTTTAAAGAACCATCCTCGTTAAAAACAGGTGCGGTCCAAACTACATCGTATACGTTCCATTCACCTGGTTTGCGGCCAGGGTTGGCCAATGGGATAGCCTGTTTGTACAAGCTGCCTGCCATACCGTTAACATAAGTTTTGTTGTTGTATGAATCTAAAACCTGTAGCTCATAACCTGCATCGCCCTTACCTAATGATGCCAGGAAGATACCGCTGTTACCGCGGGCCTGTCCTTCGCCAGTAATGCTAGCTGGTACGCGCCACTCAATATGTAACTGGTAATTGGTGAATTTTCTTTTGGTTTCGATATTGCCTTTGCTTTTATCTACGGTTAAAATACCGCCTTTAACCACCCATGTTGCCGGTGTTTGATCGGCAACAGAAACCCACTCGTCCTCATTTTTGCCATCAAATAAAACAATAGCGTCAGACGGGGCATTACCCAATACTTTTCCGGGAACAACAACTTTGGGTATCGGTTCCCAGGTTTCGGTATCTTCTGGTTTTGCCTGCTGCGCGTTAGCTACAAAAAAGCTTCCTGCTAAAAGCGCTGTTAATACAATTGGATATTTCATATCAGTATTATAGTTGGTTTTTAAATTAGAATCAAGAGTTAAGAGTCAAGAATCAAGACTTAAGAATAATAACAGGCCAATTTTTACTTTAGACTACCTAATTTTTTCTTGATTCTTGGCTCTTGATTCTTGTCTCTCCTTACACGTGTAGTGTATTTTTTAAGTACGACGCACTTTTGGTAATACTCACATACGGATCGATATTGGTATAGTTTTCCTGCTCAACAATAAAGTGTTTAATGCCGGCAAGTTTCGCTTTACCTAAAATGGTTTTAAAATCAATGTCGCCGTTGCCAATTTCGGTATTCAGGTTGGCATTGGTTTTATCACGATCTTTAATGTGTACAAAAGTAAAACGGCCCGGGTGTTTCTGGAATATAGCTACCGGATCCTGGCCTGCACGAACTACCCAATAAAGGTCCATTTCCATATTCACCAGCTTAGGGTCGGTATTGTTCAGTACTACATCATAAAAAGTAGTATCGCCAACCGGATGCCATTCAAAATTATGATTGTGGTAACCCAGTTTTAAGCCTGATGCTTTGCAGATCTCGGCAATCTTATTCATCTTATCGGCAACAGCTTTACAGTCGTCAACCGTTTTGATGAAATTGTGGTTCAACGAAGGGATAATGATATATGTTTGACCGATGGTGTTGGCTACTTCAATGTAAGCTTTCAGATCGTCGGTTTTACCTTCGCCAAAATACTGATCAAGACCGTAGTGGCCGCTTGGCGTGCTCAAGCCATTATCTTTTAACAGCTGACCAAAATCTTTACCCTGTAAACCCCAGTAACCGGTTTGCTGATTAAAGCCAAAGGTTTCTACTTCTTTGTAACCGGCTTTGGCAACCTGAGCTATTACCCCTTTTACATCTTTTGGCAGCTGATCGCGCAGGCTATATAATTGCAGCCCGACACCATTAGTGCTTTTGGCCGATAGTAAGTTTGGTTTTATCATCACACCTGCCGCAACTAATCCGGCTTGTGCTAAGAATGTTCTTCTGGTTGTCATGTATAGTTATTTGGTTAATGTATTTATTAGAGCAGCTGCAAACCATAAGGTTTAAACATCGCAGATATGTACCGCTTTACGTAAAGAAGCGATATGATCCGGCTGCTTCGGAATAAATTCCTGGGCTACAAAGCCTTTATGGCCTACGGCTACAATAGCTTTCATAATGGCAGGGTAATATAATTCCTGTGTATCATCAATCTCGTTACGACCAGGTACACCACCGGTATGATAATGCGCGATGTATTGATGATTGTCGCGGATGTTGCGGATCACGTCGCCCTCATCTATCTGCATGTGGTATATATCATACAGGAGCTTAAAGTTTTCGGAACCTAATCTTTTGCAAAGTTCGGCACCCCATGATACACGGTCGCATTGATAATCTTTATGATCAATCTTGCTGTTCAGCAGTTCCATCACCAGTACCACGTTGTGTTTCTCGGCAAGAGCCACTAAAGGCTTTAGGCCTTCCACACAATTGTTCCAGCCGGTTTCGTTATCCTTACCCCGACGGCTACCGCTAAAGCAGATGAGGTTTTTATAACCTGCAGCTGCCACCTTCGGTATCATTTCCGAATAGTTTTTCTGTAACTGGGCATGAAACTGCTTGTCACCAAAACCATCGGTCAGGTTTATTTCGGCGCCGTTACACATGGATGAGTACAGACCATACTTTTTCAGCGTAGGCCAGTCGGATGGGCCAACCAGGTCGATCCCCTTGATGCCGATATCTTTGGCAGCTGCACAAAGTTGCTCCACCGTTATATCACCATAACACCAGCGGCAAACCGCATGGTTAATATTTCCTTTAAGCGTATCAGGTAACATTGGTTTATCTTGTTCGGTTGATGTAAATGAAGTAAGCACGCCCGATGCTGTGATGGCAGCGGTGCCTGCAAGCATGTTTTTGATAGCCGATCTCCGGTTTTGGTTTGATGCCATTGGTTTAGTTATTAGTTGCAGATTCGTTAATAGCTACGTTATCTTTTTGATCTTTAAAGAACAATACAAACAGGATAAATACTACGGCCGCGATACCGGCAGGTATCAGCCATATCATTTTCCAATCGTGCCCGGCAGGGCTGTTATAACTGTCGGAAATTAATCCGGCAATATAAAACCCGATCAACATACCAACGCCATAGGTAGCCAGGGTTATCATACCCTGGGCAGCGCTTTTATATTGAATGCCGGCTTTTGAATCTGTATAGATCTGTCCGGAAACAAAGAAAAAATCATAACAAACGCCATGAAGCGCGATGCCTATAATCAGCAGGAAGCTCAATTCGCCGGCGTTACCGTAAGCGAACATCGCATACCGAACAGCCCATGCCAGCATACCCACCAGGATCGTTTTTTTAAACCCGAATTTCTTAAAGAAAATAGGCAAACAAAGCAAAAACAAGACTTCCGAAGCCTGACCAATGGTCATTTTTCCGGTAGGGTTATCAACCTTAATGTCGGCTAAAAATGCGCCTGCATTCTGGTAATAAAACGCTAATGGGATACATATCAGGATAGAAGCTACAAAGAATATGGCAAAATTCTTATCCTTTAACAATTTCAAGGCATCAAAGCCTAATAACTGACCAACGCTTATTTTTTCGCCTTTGGCTACCTTAGGCGGAGTATTTGGTAACGTGAAACTGAATAAACCTAAAACCAGGGAGGCAATTCCTGCCATCAGGAAGGTATTTTTTAAAAAGCCCTGTGCAATACCATTTTGAGAATCCCAGTGGAACAAATAGCTGATCAATATACCCGCCAATATCCACCCTACGGTTCCCCAAACACGGATAGAAGAAAACTCTTTCTCCGGATCGGTCATCTGATTAAATGAAACGGAATTTACCAGCGCCAGCGTTGGCATATACAGCACCATATACCCCAACACGTATGGATAAAATCCAGCTACATCCGGGGCCTTGTACATCTGGTACATTAATACAGCACCCAAGATATGCAGTATACCTAATATTTTTTCGGCGTTAAAATACCTGTCGGCAATTAAGCCAATAATAAAAGGCGCGATAATAGCTCCCCATGATTGGGTTGAAAATACAGATCCGGCCTGAACGCCTGTGGCATGCAATGTTTTGTCTAAAAATGCGCCCAGTGTTACAAACCATGCTCCCCAAATAAAAAATTCGAGGAACATCATGGCAGAAAGTTTTACCCTGATTCCAGTGGTCATAGTTGTTTTTTAAGAAGATAAAATCAGGTTATTTTTTCAGAGACAAAACGTATTTAACCATTTCTTTGGCATCGTCTAATGATACGGTTGGGTGTGGTGTCATCGGGATATCTCCCCAGTTACCTTTACCACCGTCAATAACTTTTTTAGCCAGAGTTTCAATGTTGGTTTCGGTAGCCGGGTATTTAGCAGCCACATCCTGAAACGCAGGACCTATAATTTTGGTATCCACTTTATGGCAGGTATTGCAATCAGCTGCCGCTATTAAACTTTCGCCTTTAGCTGAGCCTGCTGATCCGCCTGCCGCTTCTGTACCTGTTTTTGCAACAACTGTATCAGCATTAGCATCAGCAGCTTTTGCGGTTTGGTTTGCCGCGCTGGTGCTGTCGCTACCACCTTTAGTTGATGAATTACTGCCACATGCTGTTACTACCGCGCTGATACAAAGAATAAAAAAAGCCTTTTTCATGAGTGTTTTTTGTTTTTTTAATAATAACCTGACAGGGGCATATCTGTTTTAGCTTATTACTCCTGCCGGTTTACTTCTGTTTTTTTGGTTGTGATTAACTAGGGTGAAAAATACAATTTTTTATCATAATCAGTGTACTTTTTACACGGTAACTGTGCTTAATGGTTCACTTTTTTTCTTGCCGCGCATGTAAAACACCAAAGCGGCAAAAGCAACTATCAATGCCACAGGGATAATGAGGGTAGTATTTAGCACTTCAGGACCGGCGGCTGACCGGGCAGCATCAAAAGCTTTAGCCATATCCGTACCTGCGGCTGCCGACCGATAGGCGTCCAAACTGGCACCTGCCGGAAGTTTCTGAGCCATAATAGTATCATAATGGCCACCCATAAATATCATATAAATAGATACCCCAAACATGCCTGCACCACCCATCAGGTTTAAACCGACGGCTCCTGTGCGTGGCAGGTTTTCAGCCACAAAACCTATCATACATGGCCAGAAAAAGGCTACACCCAATCCAAAAACAACGGCTGCAAAATAAATGGCATCACCGTGCAAATGAATCATCAGGTAAATTCCCAGTGCCGATAAGATAGCCGAAATAAGCAGCACGCCCTGCGGAGCCAGGCGATGCACAATAGGAGCAGCAAACGCCCTGCCCAATACCTGTACCGATGCCACGAAAGTGAGAATCAGGATAGCATTGTCAGTAACTGTTTTGAACAACACATCCGTCCACTGATTGGTAAACAGTTCTGTTATAGCTGTACCAAACATACATATGATCATGAACAGAAACAACGGGTTCATCAATGACACATACATATCGCTTGTGCTTACGCCTGCAGATACCCGCTCTGTAACCGGGAATTGTAATTTGGAGAAAAGAAAACCATAAGCCAAGGTAGGGATGAGCATAATAGCAACTTCCAGCTGTGAGATCCAGTAAGGTTTTGGAGATACGCCATGAGCCAAAGCTTTATCCAGCCCAAATACGATCAACGTACCGATAACGATACCTGCCGGAAACCACAAGTGAAAGTGGTTAAGCTTGGTAGTTTTATTATCGGTATATAAAGAAGCCACCAAAGGATTACAGGAAGCCTCGACCGTGCCGTTGGCAATACCGATCATCAATGTCGAAAGGAACAGGGTCCAATATCCGTTGGCGAAAATAGTAAGCAAAATACCTATTAGATGAAAAACAAAAGCCGATACCAGCAATTTTTTCATGCCGATGATATCTACAATAAAGCCACCCACAATGATAGCTAATGGGAAGCCCCAAAAAGCCGTTGCAGCAATGGTGCCCAGTTCTGAGGCGTTCAAATGAAATCTGACACCCTGGTCGTTCAATATACCCGCGCGGATACCAAAGGATAATGATGTTACCAACAGGGATAAACAACTGGCCCTGAAAAGCTGTGTACGGTTAATGGCTTGCATTTAAAGATATTTAGGTTAAATTAATTGGTTAATTGGTATCTCAAATATAATGCTTTTATCATATGAGAATGCAGTCATGCTGAACTTGTTTCAACATCCCACATGCAGGATCTGCGTACAGCCTACCTTGCACGTGGGATCCCGAAATAAATTCGGGATGACTTCATTTTATTAGAGGGGGTGTTTATATCCCCAGCGTTTTCCTGTTAAAAGCTTCATCAGAACCTGACGCGGCGAAATCATCAAAGGCACGTTCAGTAACCCTGATGATATGATCCTTGATAAATGTGGCACCTTCTCTTGCCCCATCTTCGGGATGTTTAAGCGCGCATTCCCATTCTAATACGGCCCATCCTTTATAATCATATTGGGTTAATTTGCTGAAGATCCCTTTAAAATCAACCTGACCATCACCCAATGAGCGGAAACGGCCTGCACGGTCGACCCAGTTTTGGTAACCACCATAAACACCCTGACGACCTGTCGGGTTAAATTCAGCATCCTTTACGTGGAACATTTTAATGCGTTCGTGATAGATATCGATATATTCTAAATAATCCAAACACTGCAATACAAAGTGAGATGGATCATACAGCAGGTTCGCACGCTTATGATTGTTCACTTTTTCAAGGAACATTTCATAGGTGATACCGTCATGCAGGTCTTCTCCCGGGTGAATCTCGTAGCAAAGGTCGATGCCGTTGTCTTCGTACACATCCAGGATCGGTGTCCAGCGTTTGGCCAGTTCATCAAAACCGGTATCTACTATACCTGCAGGCCGTTGCGGCCATGGGTACACCATTGGCCAAAGCAAGGCGCCGCTAAAGGTAACAGAAGCATTAAGCCCTAAATTTTTTGATGCTTCTGCGGCATATTTCAGTTGTTGTACCGCCCATCTTTGTCTGGCGGCCGGGTTATTACGGTAAGCCTCTGGCGCGAAGGCATCAAAAAGCGAATCGTAAACCGGGTTTACGGCTACCAGCTGACCTTGCAGGTGGGTTGACAGTTCGGTTATTTCTAATCCGGCAGCGTTCACAATACCTTTGATCTCATCGGCATAGGTCTTGCTTTCGGCAGCTTTTTGCAGGTCGATAAAACGGACATCATTGGTTGGCAGCTGAACGCCTTTGTAACCCAGGCCCGCGGCCCATTTACAAATTGATTCCAAACTGTTAAATGGCGCGGTATCGCCTATAAACTGCGCTAAAAATATGGCTGGTCCTTTTATAGTTGTCATAATGTTTTTAAATAGAAAATTCGGTCCACTTTTTATCTGATTTGCCCGAGGCGATCACATTTTCAATAAATGCCATGCCGCGTACGCCTTCTTTTACTCCGGGGAAATCCAATTCTTCAGGTGTTGCTGTTCTACCCTCGATTCCTGCCTTAACGGTTAAAGCAAAGTTGCGATACAGGTTGGCAAAGGCTTCCAGGTAACCTTCGGGGTGACCAGCCGGTGTACGGGTATTATGCTGCGCGAACGAGCTGGTGTAACCACCGCCAGTGCGCCATACTTCCATGGGTTTATCGGTATACATTACGGTAAGGGAATTAGCATCGCTCTGGTGCCATTCCAATCCGCCTTTTTCGCCGTAAACACGTATTTTAACATTATTTTCTTCGCCGGCGGCAATTTGTGTGGCGGTTAGTACGCCGCTTGCGCCGTTGTTAAATTTGAGTAGTGCAGCGCCGTCGTCGTCTAACTTACGACCAGCCACCACAATATTGATATCGGCACAAATTTGTGTTACCTCTAAGCCTGTCACATATTCGGCCAGGTTAAAGGCATGGGTACCAATATCGCCCATGGCACCCGCAATACCGCTTTTACCCGGATCGGTGCGCCATGAGGCCTGTTTATTATCATCACCTTCCAGAAAGCTGCTGAGCCATCCCTGCGGATACTCTACATATACTTTGCGGATAGTGCCTAATTTTCCTGCTTTAATCAATTGTTTGGCCTCTTTAACCATCGGGTAGCCGGTATAGGTATGGGTAAGGCAAAATAATTTGCCTGTAGCCTTTACTATTTTATCCAGCTCTTTGGCTTCGGCTAAAGAAAAAGTCATGGGTTTATCTAACACCACATGAAAACCGTTTTCCAGTGCCATTTTTGTTGGAGCGAAGTGTACGTGGTTTGGTGTTACAATACTGATCACCTGTACACGCTCGTTCTCTGGCAGTTGTTTTTCTTTTTCGATGAGTTCGGTGTATGAATTGTAGATGCGGTTGGCAGGTAGCCCCAGTAACAAACCGCTGGTTTGTGATTTTTCTGCATTACTGCTAAAAGCGCCGCAAACCAGTTCATATTCACCATCTATGCGCGCGGCTATGCGGTGCACGGCGCCAATAAACGCACCCTGCCCGCCACCGATCATTCCTAATCTTAGTTTCATTCTTTTTAGTGAGTGGTTAATTCAATCGATTGGTGAGTGGTTGCATGAGCTTATAACCATTCTCCACTCACCTAATCAACTAATAACTAATTTTTTAAGTAGCCCAGGCTTTATCACCTTTTTTGTAGGGCACGTTGCCGTCATAATGTCCGGGTACAGCAATGTAGCGCAGGGCCTTGGTTGCACCAACTTCGGAGGTAAAGTAACCCAGCAGGGTTAGCTCTTTCATCATCCGGAAGTAATGGTTCGGATCTTCGGGCTTTTTGCTTTTGGTGTAGTTCTTTTGTTCGGCATCCAGTTCGGTAAGCAATTCGGTACGCTGTTTAGCGTCGGCTTCCATAAACGATTTGCTGAATTTTTTCTTGCTGGCCTCGTCCAAATCGGAGATACCTTTTACAAATACCTTCTGATCTTCGGGTTTATAGCAATCCTGAACCATCATGGCCATAAAATTGCCTATAGCGGCGGCTTTGGCGCCCGGTGTGCTGGTAGCAGGTAAAATGGTTTCGCCAATTTCATCAAATAAAGCTACGTTGTTCTCATCAAACAATTCGTTCACTTTTTTGGAGCTTGGTTTACAACCCGAGATAAAAAACTCAGCGCCGATTATGGTACCTCCCAGTATCAATCCAACCCTGCCTAAAGCTTCTCTTCTATTCATTTTATTTAGTGATTTATTGAATTAGTGAGTTAGTGAATTATTTTAGTTATTAAATTAGTGAATCTAAATATAGAATTAGTGATTGATAAAATCTGCTTTCCACAATCACTAATTCACTAAATCGCTAATTCAAAATTAATTTATGCTTTTAGTTTAAATCCATCAGGATAATCCCTTTGGATGTATTGGTTAACATCTTCAAAGTTGGTCACTTTCATAGCTTTGTTATCCCATAGCAATTTTACCTGGCCACCTTTAAGGTCATGACCGCGCACTGCAAGGTTAGCCATTAACAAGGCTTCGGTAAGCGGACCAGCTTTATCAAATGATGAGCTTAGTTCTGTTTTACCATATCCGGCCAAACAGCCTTCAACCCATTGTGCATAGTGGCCTTCGGCACCGCCTGGTACACGTTTCCATTTCTGAGGCGCGTTGGCGCTTGCAGTTAACGATTTTGGTAACAAAGTTGCCGCGTCTGAATAAGTGCTGGCATACATTTTACCTTTTGTACCGATAAATAATGTACCATTACCTTCTTCGCCGCCAAATTTCTCATTAGCTTCTAATTCAACAGGTCTTTCTGGCATAATACCGCCATCCATCCAGTGCATGGTAACATCGCCTTTTGTTTTCTCGGTTTTAGGGAAAGTTAAGGTGATGTGGCTTGATGGAGGACAGCTCTCAGGGAAATGACCTTGTTTAAACTCATCAACATACACACTGCCTACACTGGCCTGTACGTCTTTTACATATTGTAAACCCAATACACGGAACGGAGCTTCAACCAGGTGACAGCCCATGTCGCCCAAAGCACCGGTTCCGTAATCCCACCATCCACGCCAGTTAAATGGCACCAGTTTATCTACGTAATCTTTTTTAGGCGCTGTACCCAACCACAGGTTCCAATCCAGTTCTTTTGGGATCTCTTTTGCAGGCTGAGGCCAGGCAATACCCTGAGGCCATACCGGACGGTTTGTCCAGCAGTAAATGGTGTGCACATCACCAATCAGATCGGCATCATACCATTCCGACATCAGGCGGGTACCATCATTTGATGATCCCTGGTTACCCATTTGCGTAACTACTTTATATTTTTTTGCCGCTTCGGTTAATAAACGGGCTTCCCAGATATCGTGGGTTAATGGTTTTTGAACGTATACGTGTTTGCCCAGCTGCATAGCATGATAGGCAATTAAAGCATGGTTATGGTCTGGTGTCGAAACTGATACCGCGTCAAAATGTTTTGACTCTTTATCATACATCTCGCGCCAGTCTTTATAATATTTGGCTTTAGGAAATTTAGCACGTGAATTTGCCGACCTTCTATCGTCTACATCGCATAGAAAAGCGATCTCGGCTTTTCCACTTTTGTAGAAATTGGCAATATCGCTCTGACCCTTACCGCCCGCGCCTACACCGGCAATAAGCAGTTTGTCGCTGGGTGCTATAAAACCCTTGCCGCCCAGCACAAAACGCGGAACGATCATGAAACTTGCCGCGGCTAATGTACCTTTTTTAAGAAAATCCCGTCTGGAGGCGTCGGGAGTACTTTTGTCCTGTTCTTCAGTCATTGGTTTGTATATTTTGGATATCCGGTTAATTTAGATCTCGTTTTTCTTCAAGGCATCAACCGCGTAGTTAGCTGCACGGGCGGTCATGGCCATATAAGTAAGTGACGGATTTTGGCAGGCTGCCGATGTCATGAAAGAACCATCGGTAACAAATACGTTTTTGGCATCCCAAACCTGGTTCCACTTGTTTAATACGGATGTTTTTGGATCATGGCCCATACGAGCGGTGCCCATTTCATGGATACCACGGCCTAAATATGGGTTTTTGCTGCTTGTTTGTACATTTTTAATACCTGCCGCTTCTAGCATGGCCTTTCCTTCGCTTTCCATCGCAATACGCATCTTTTTCTCATTGTCTTTCAGCTCTGCGTCAATGGCAATGACCGGAAGTCCCCATTTATCTTTCTTGGTTTTATCAATGAACACTTTATTGTCATGATAAGGCAATGTTTCGCCAAAGCCGCCCATACCTACTGACCATGAACCAGGCTCGGTAAGCGCGTCTTTAAAGGCGCCGCCTATACTCAATTCGGCAATATCGCGGCTCCATCCTTCGCGGCTTGCACCACCCTGGTAACCAAAACCACGTATAAAATCGCGTTTATCGTTACCCAGATTGGCAAAGCGCGGAATGTAAAACCCATTTGCCCGGCGCCCGAAATAGTATTTATCCTCATAGCCTTCTACATGTCCCCATGCATTAACATTTAAGTGGTGATCCATCAGGTTATGACCCAATTCGCCGCTGCTGCTTCCCAAGCCACCTTCCCAAACATCATTTGCTGAATTCATCAGGATCCAGGCAGAATTGATAGTAGAAGCGTTCAGGAATACCACTTTGGCAAAGTATTCATAGGTTTGGTTAGTTTCGGCATCCAGTACCTCTACACCTTTGGCTTTTTTGGTATCCTTATCGTACAAGATCTTGGTAACGATTGACCACGGGCGAACGGTTAAGTTACCGGTAGCCATAGCCGCAGGTAAAGTAGCCGATTGTGTGCTGAAGTAAGCCCCGAACGGACAACCCAACCAGCATTTATTACGATACTGGCAATTAGTACGATTATTATGTGGCACAGTGATATTGGCTGTACGGCCAATGATCATAGCCCTTTCTTCTTTATAGTATTCTTTTAATCTTTTGGCAACATCTTTTTCAACAACGTTCAATTCCATCGGCGGCATAAAATCTCCATCAGGTAAAATGGCCAAACCATCCCTGTTGCCTGATATACCTGCAAATTTCTCAGCATAGCTGTACCACGGAGCGATATCCTTATAACGGATAGGCCAGTCCACAGCAATACCATCTTTCAGGTTGGCTTCAAAATCAGTATCGCCCCAGCGGTATGATTGCCTGCCCCACATCAATGAACGACCACCTACGTGATAACCACGGAACCAGTCAAATCTTTTTACTTCCGTGTACGGACTGTCTTTATCACTTGCCCAATAATCCAGATTGGTTTCGTTTAAGGGGTAATCGCGTTTTAATACCGGGTAATCATCGATCATTTTTTGTGTACGCCCGCCACGATGCGGGAATTCCCACGGCGCTTTGTTAGCGTTCACATAATCCTTAATGTGCTCGATGTTACGACCACGCTCCAGCATAATGGTTTTTAAACCCTTTTCTGTTAGTTCCTTGGCAGCCCACCCGCCTGAAATTCCTGAGCCAATGACTATAGCGTCATAAGTGTTTGCAGACATATTTATTCGGTTAAATGAATTTGTTTAGTACTTGGTTATCCCGCTAAATGTATGAATAAAAATTATTTTACAAATATTACATTGTGTTTTTTTTACACACTGAAATCTGTCGTTGGTTTATAACAATTAAGCTGTTTAGCTTTGGTATATGGGAACTCATGCTCCCATTGCTCTAAGTAACCATCACCTAATTGCATTACCTATTTATATACTAAAAATTTAAAATAAAACCATCTTTAAAAAACACAAACTATTATATATCAATAAGTTTCTAAAAACATCAACCCGAAAAGTATAAATACAATTTAGGTTACATCATTACTTATATATTACCTTTTTTCATTTCACTAACTGCATAGTCTGCCGAGCAGGCGGTAAAGGCCATGTAAGTTAAAGATGGGTTTTGGCATGAGGTTGATGTCATGCTGGCTCCATCGGTTACAAACACATTATTAACCGCGTGCATCTGGTTCCATTTATTCAATACCGATGTTTTAGGATCGTTGCCCATGCGTGCGCCGCCCATTTCATGAATATCCAAACCCGGCGCACGATTGTCGCTTTCGGCTTTAATATTGGTAAAACCGGCACTGGTGAACATTTCGGTTAACTGCTCAATATAATCCTTCTTCATTTTGGCGTCGTTATCGTCATAATCCATGGATATTTTCAATAGCGGCACACCCCATTCGTCTTTTAATTTATCGTCAAGTTTCACATAGCTAGCTTCTTTAGGTATGGTTTCGCCCATCATGTGCGATCCTACATGCCATGGACTCAGCTCACCCTTCGCCAGGTTGTCTTTAAAGTCGCTGCCTACACCATCCCAGTTTTGTTGCTTCCATCTGTACGCGCTGAAACCAGAAGCATAACCGCGTAAAAAGTCGGTTTCCTGCTTATGCAGGTTCCTGAACCGGGGGATATAACCGCCGCCTGCCGGGTTACGACCGTCGGTAGTCCACTCCAGCATGCCATCATATTGCGCGCTGATATGTGCCGAATAATTGTGGAAAGCCACATATTTACCCAGTACGCCACTATCATTACCCAAACCATTTGGGAAACGATGCGATGTAGAGTTAAGCAACACCAGGTTAGTGTTCATAGCCGCCGCATTCACAAATATGATCTTAGCGTAATATTCAATCGTTTCTTTGGTATTGGCATCCACCACACGAACGCCGGTAGCTTTACCTTTTTTATCATCATAGATGATAGATTCCACCACCGAATGCGGTCTTAAGGTTAGATTGCCCGATTTTAATGCCCAGGGAATGGTTGAAGCATTGGCGCTGAAGTATCCGCCGAAGGGGCAACCGCGCTGACAAAGAATACGTTCCTGGCATTGTGCCCGGCCCTGATCCAGATGAATCTGGTTGGGTTTTGACAGATGCGCACAACGGGCGCTGATCACATGGCGGCCATATTTACTTTTAACGTGTTTACTAAAATACTGCTCTACGCTGTTAAGCGGAAAAGCGGGTAAAAACTCACCGTCGGGTAGTTCGGCCAGGCCATCTTTATTGCCTGATATACCCGCGAATTTTTCTACATAACTATACCACGGCGCGATATCCTGGTAACGGATGGGCCAGTCGACCGCGAAACCATCGCGGGCTGGGCCTTCAAAGTCAAAATCGCTCCAGCGTTGGGTTTGGCGAGCCCAAAGTAATGATTTACCCCCTACCTGGTATCCACGGATCCAGTCGAAAGGTTTGTCCTGTATATAAGGGTGTTCTTTATCTTTTACAAAAAAGTGGGCGGCATCTTCATGAAAGGCATAGCAACGGTTTACGATGGGATTGGCTTCCTGAACAGCCATAGGCATTTCGCCGCGGTGTTCAAACTCCCAGGGATACATATTGGTTGTAGGATAATCCTTAATGTGCTTTACGTCGCGGCCACGCTCCAGCATCAGGGTTTTAAGCCCTTTCCCGGTAAGCTCCTTAGCAGCCCAGCCTCCACTCATTCCCGAACCTATTACGATAGCATCAAAAGTGCGATCTTTAATACTATCTGTATTTAAATTAGCCATGTTTATGCTGTTTGCTTTTGCTTAACCGGGTAAAACGCGTTGTACCTGCCGGGTACCAATTCATATACCACTTGTTTGGTCATAAAGTATTTTGAAGTGGTGTACCCATTCACCGTTTGCCCTTTTACCGCGCCATAAAAAGTTTTTAATTCGGCAGAATAGGTACTGCTTTTAGGGTCCTTATCCTTTTCAATATTCAACAGTATCTGCTCGCGTTGCTTTACAGTACAATCGCTAAATGAGTTACTATAACGTTTTCGGACATAGTCATTAAATTGGCCTATACCGGTCATAAAAGCCTGTTGATCTTTTTTGGTGGCGCAATCATCAACCATTTTCAACACAAATAAATGCAACTGCAGGTCCTTAGCTCCAGGTGTGCTGGTTTTGGGGATGATGGTTTCGGCCATATCACCTATCAGCTTTTCCTGGTCGGCACTGATGTTCAAATTGGTCAGTTTGACAGATGCTTTACCATTTTCATGTACACATGACGGTAATAAAGCAGCGCCCCCAATAATTAAAGCTAAATTCTTTATAGCTATACGCCTGTGCATATGGTAAATGGTTTTAGCAGCTCTTAGTTAAGCTACCTGTACTTTAAAACGCGTACAGGCGTATGGGCTTAATAAATGAACCTTGGTTTATAAAACGATTTTCAAACTTAATAATTTTAACCACTAAAAAGAGTCGGTTTGGAAATTTATTGTATGGTGAAATTACCTTAATAATATTAATAACCCCATTTTTTCATGATTTGTAAATCAATTTTTACACAATCAACCGGATCTTTTCCCTGGTAGGCTTCCTGCTCAATGATAAACAGAACCGTACCACCTTTTTTGCTCGCTGCTCTTACAATTTCTTTAACCGGCAGTACACCCTGGCCCAATACAGTGCTTTCGGTATCATCACCATCAGCACGAGGAGCTACTTTGATCTCATCTTTTACGTGTAATGATTCAAAACGACCCGGGTATTTATTGATAAAATCAAGCGCTACCCCACCGGTACTGAACATATTGCCAATATCCATTTGCTGGGCAACTAAAGCCGGATCGGTGTTTTGAATAATAAAATCATACAGGGTGATATCTCCTACTTTGGTACTGATTTCAAAGTTGTGGTTATGGTACCCAAATTTCATAGATGATTTTTGACACAGTTCCCCGCATTTGTTAAACTGCTCCATAAAGCGTTTCAGCTTGTCGGTATCATGACGCAGGCTTTCATCCAACCACGGACTGATCACGTAACGCTGGCCAACAGTAGCAGCATCCTCCACGGTGTATTTCCAGGCATCGGTAAAATCGTTTTTGGCGGTATCCCAATGTTCGGCTGTCATTACAGTATGGCCGCTTGGCATTTTTATTTCCAGATCGGTTATTATTTTTTTAAACTCCTTTGCAGTATAACCATAAAATTTACGGTCGACATAATTGGCATGCTCTACATGGTGATAACCTGCATCGGCCAGTTTTTTTAGCGTTCCTTTCGGATCAACTTTCATGGCATCGCGCACGCTGTACAACTGTACACCCACACGCTGCAGGTGCTTTTCTGAGGCCAGTAAATGATCCGGTAATAAAGCCGCGCCCGCTAAGGCTACTGCGCTCGTTTTTAAAAATGATCTGCGGGAGGTTTGCATTGATATGATGTATTAAGGTTATAATTTGGAATCTTAGAATCAAGAGTTAAGAATCAAGAGACAAGATAGCTACATATTTCAAAAAAGAATCAAGATATTAGAATCAAGAGACAAGATAGCTACATATTAGGTTATTTTGTTTCATTTAATTCAATTTATCACTTTGATTTAATTAAGGTGATTTTCGCATATTTTTTCACCTTCAATTTTTTTGATTTCTTTCCTGATTCTTGACTCTTATCTCTTGACTCTTTTTCACTGCATTTCTTTCCTGATTCTTGACTCTTATCTCTTGACTCTTTTCACTGCGAGTTGCTCACAAACGCGATGTGCTTACTATCCGGCGACCATGAGGGGGTATTGATGGTACCCTGCCCGCCATACAAATAGGCCACCACTTTGGATGGACCACCACCAACCGGCATTACCCGGATGAACACGTGTTTATAAAAAGGGTGATCGCCGGGTTCCACTTCGTTTTTGAGGAAGGTGATATAGCAGATCCATTTACCATCGGGTGATACATGCGGAAACCAGTTGTTGTAGTCATCACTGGTGATCTGCGTTTGTTCGCTGCCATCGGCTTTCATACGCCAAACCTGCATCAGTCCGCTGCGTACGGAGTTAAAATAAATGTATTTACCATCGGGTGTATATTCCGGGCCATCATCCAAACCGGAGCTCGTGGTTAACCTTACTTCTTTTCCCCCGCCCGAAGGGATCCGGTATACATCAAATTCTTTATTGCGTTCGCCGCAAAATACAATGTACTTACCATCCGGCGACCAGCCGTGCATATAACTCGCGCCCACACCTACAGCGGATACTCTTTTGGCCTTACCACCGGTAACAGGTACAGTATAACCAATTGACGGACCGCCATCGTTGCTACTGATAGCCAGCATTTTGCCATCGAATGATAGCACATGGTCATTATTATTATTTTTGGCCGGGGTAGTGTTCAACACAGCCGGTTTCCCGGTTTTAAGGTTGAATTTATATAAAGACCCCTCGCTGTTATAAATAAGCGATTGCCCATCGTGCATCCAGTTGGGTGCCTGTAATGATTTGGGCGATTGGTAAATAACAGTACTGTTTTGCGTTGCCAGATCAAGCAATTCAATACTGCTGCCCAGGTATTGTTTATACGGAACCAGCGTTGGCGGGGCCGGTACTACGATGCGCACATTATTAAAGGTGGCTTTTTCGGTTACATTGGCATTGTGTGAACAGATAAATATACCTACATAAACCTCATCGCCCAGGTCAAGATCGCTTACTTCTTCGGTCACAAACATATCGCCTTTGCGGGCTACAGACATGGTGTAGGTATTGCCCTTCCGCTCCAATTGGATCACATTGGCAGCGGTAAGGCTTGATTTTTTCTCTTCGGTAATACCACCTACCGTTTTGCGGTATTGCAATGATGTTAAACCATCGCCATGAACAACCGCGTTAATATGTTTGGAATTGGAATCAAGTGTGCTGCGAATCATTAAACCAACTTTACGGTGCTCCTCTACCCCTTTACCTATAAAAGCGGCATTGGTGCGCAATATAAAATCGCCTTTCATGCGCTTCCACACAAAATGAAAGGCATCGCTGGTGGCCCATATATTAGCTCCGGAACCTTCCAGGTGGTATTGCTGTAATTTAGGGTCGTATTGTAAACTGCCTTTATGTTTTACAATACCTACATCACTTTGATCATCAAATATCCCAGTGGACGAAGCCTGGGCAATTGCTTTTTGGTTAAGAAGAATAATAAAACAGAGCAGACAGAAAAACAGGCTATGTATTTTGCTACGCATGGGTTTGGGTGTTTATATTACACTATATAATTGGCCTCACTAAGTTATAAAATCCGATTGTAAATAGTATAGTACTATTTTAACCGTATCATATATTTTACTTACCTGTCTTTATTCCTTATGCGTGTGTTTTTAACAAAAAATGGAGTGATAGCTTAGCTATCACTCCATTTTAATTTTATTTAGTATTGGTTAATTATTATTCAACCACGAGCAAGGTTTTAGCTGTTTGCGGGTATTGGGCAATTGGCCCAACAACCGGTTTCACGGTGCAATACTCCAGCAGAAATTGTTTCTTAGAATCGCGGTAGGAACTCACTGCTCCTATCAAACTTAAAAATTTAATGTAACACCAGGCCAGATCAAGCTGATGCGATTTAAAACCAGAGCGGGCGCTGTTTGGGAACAAATGATGATTATTATGCCATTCGCCGGCCACATAGCCCGGCCACAGCTGATTGATGGACATATCCTCGCGGTTATAATCGGTTCCTTCACGACGTTTATCCTCGCCTTTACCATGACCTTCATAATTAAAGGTACGCACGCCAACGGCCCAGATACCGGCCGAACCAAAAACGGCACAAGCCAATGGCATACCACCCATCAGGTAAAATGCAGCAAACCAGAAGCCCCAGTTTAATATAATGCCTACAACAGTACGGTATGGATTAGCAATGGTTCCCCATTTTTGGTATTGTTTATAGGTATTGGGTGTAACGCCTACATGATTCATGAGCTTAACACATTTTTTATAGCAAGCCTCATCCATATTGCGGGCAATAGGCTGGTGATTTACATCGGCCAGGAAGCAGTACATAAAGCCGCCTTGTGCATTATAAGGATCGCCGGGTTGGTCTGAAAGCGCGTGATGCACATGGTGCGATACCGCGTAGATCTCTTCAGGAATGATCTTCAATGTAAGGTTCTGGGTAAAAAAGCGCCAGAATTTATTTGTGAAGGTATAAGCGCTATGCGTACAATACCGGTGATGCCAGATAGTACCATGCGTACCCATGATGATCATGCTGTACACAAATGCCACTATTAAACCAACAATACTGAAATATTTAAATATAAACAGACCTAAAAATGGCACCAAAGCCAGTACCAAAAACCAGCTTAAAAACGACAGCCAGTTCTTTTTGTCTTTAAATACATTGAGTCTTAAAAAAAATTCTTTTACAATTTTGCCGTTAGAGGGTTTCGCGAGGTCACCGTTTTCATCCGTCCAGCCGTACGAAGGCGGTTCAAGTACCGTGTTTAAAAAAGCCATTAAGTTCGTGGGTTAATAGTAAATAGTTTTAAAGGGGATAATTAGTCGGTCACAATGTAGCGATATAATATCACCGAATTGTCATCTTCTAAAGATATATTATGTTGTGCCCAATCCCTGCTAAAACTTAAACCCTTTTCGGAATATTCCTTTGAGTTGTAAGTGGGATAGACAATTGGTAGGAGTAGTATGGGTGTATATTGATTAGTGACGGTTAAGTCCTTCCATTTGATGCAGGTTAATTCGTGAAGAGCGAAGGGTATTATATTTAATACCTATAGTTTAAACTCCAAAGTAGATACTTTATTTCATCCAATGTCAAATAAATGTCAGAAAGTTACCGCTGATGTTTTTGATTACGTTGATCCCGCTGATTTTTGGCTGAACCATAATTTTTTCAGATTAAAGGATTCTCTGGATTTCAATCACTTAACATAATATCCTTTTGCCTTTTGCCTTACTCCCCTGCTACCAGGCAGCGTTCGCCCAGGAGCATGGCTATGCAATGTTCGTAATTATCGGGCATCTGAATCTGCTCTACTTCTTGCATATAGCTTTGTTTGATCTCCTTGCGCCTGCGCGATTCAATAAAACGCCTCACCTGTTCGCGGTTTTCCAATATCAGTCCGGGTACTTTTACCGGCTTATTGTTGTCGTCCTTGGCTACCATGGTAAAGTAACTGGTATTGGTGTGCATCACAGAGTTGTTCTTGATATTTTCCGATATCACCCGGATACCTACCACCAACGAAGTTTTGCCCACATAGTTAACCGATGCCATGAGCGATACCAGTTCGCCAACTTCCACCGGTTGTAAAAAATCAACCGTATCAATTGATGCCGTTACGCAATAATTACCGGCATGTTTGGCGGCGCATACATAGGCCACCTTATCCATCAGCGACAGTAAAATACCCCCATGAATCTTTCCTCCGAAGTTGGAGTAGGAAGGTATCATCAATTCGGTGATAGTAGTTTGCGAAAAGCTTACCGTTTTGTAATCGGCTTGATCGGTCAGGGCTGTCATGCGTTATCAGTTTTGTTATAAGTTCGTTACAAGTTTAAGCATCAAAATGCCAATTTCTGCAACAATAGTATTACACACGTTTAATATATTAAACTTAATCAAATCTTTATGGTCAATAAAGCACTTTTAAACCTGAACTATGACCAAACACCTACTACTCATCCTCATTTGCTCTCTGTTTATAACACGAACCCTTGCACAGCAAAGCCGTAAGGTAAGCGGCACCGTTATAGACAGTGTTGGTGCAGTACCCGGTGTTAATGTAAAGTTGATATCAGATAAAGATAGTCTCACGGCTGCTACCGGCCCTGGAGGTGCATTCAGCTTTCCGGCGGTTAGTTCAAAAAACTTTAAAATAACGATAAGCGGCATTGGCTATCAAACCCTCATACGCCGCTATGTGATGGATAATGATACCAAACCCATCAAACTCGATCCGATAAAAGTTCAGGTACAAACCAACTTTTTGAAAACGGTACACGTGGTGGCCGAAGCTAACCCCATCACCATTAAAGAAGATACAGTAGAATACAAGGCAAGCGCCTACAAAGTACGCGAAGGCTCGCCGGTGGAGGATCTGCTTAAAAAACTGCCTGGTGTAAGTGTTGATAAGGATGGCAATGTAACGACCCACGGCAAACAGGTAAGTAAAGTGCGGGTTAACGGAAAAGATTATTTTACCGGTGATGTGCAAACCGCCACCCAAAACCTCCCGGCCGATATTGTGGAGAATATACAGGTGATTGATGATTATGGCGACCAGGCCAACCTTACCGGCATCAAAACCGGCGACCCCGACAAGATCCTGAACATTACCATACAAAAAGGTAAAAGCCGGGGCAACTTTGGCCAGGGTAGCGTGGGTGTTGGGAATGATGACCGGTACCAGGCGCGCCTGTCGGCCAATACATTCTTGGATGCCCGGCAGATAGCTTTGATCGGTACGCTTAATAACACCAATACCAACTCGTTTAACATCGGTAGCGCAGGCGGTGGTGGCGGCAGGGCCGGTCGTGGCGGAGGTGGTGGCAGCGGGGGCTCGCAGATCAGTACCGCTAATGGCATTACCACCAACCGCTCAATAGGTGCCAATTACCGCGATGATTGGGGTAAAAAGATAACCGTTTACGGCAGTTATAGCTTTGCCGATAAAGACAAGGATCAGAATAGCGCTACCGTTCAGCAAAACCTCTTTCAATCAGGCACACTCATCAATAATGATAATAGCGACGACAGGAACCGCGGCATAAACCATCGTTTTGATTTTAATATGGAGTACAAGATCGATACTTCTAATTATCTCAAGGTAAATCCCAGTTTTTCATATGGCATCTCCAATACCATCAGTACCGACACTTTCAGCAATACCCGTAACGGCACCCTGGTTACAGGTAACGAATTGGCATTAACCGATGCCACCTCAAAAAGCGGGGGCATCAATGTATTATACAATCATAAGTTTCATAAAAAGGGTCGCAATTTTAGCGTTAGCGCCGGCCTAAGCTTGTCTGAAAGCGATCAGGCATTAAATGATCAATACACTACCCGGCAGGACACCATTGTAACCCCGCTTTTTCAGCAAATCAACAGCAATAACAACTCGCGGCGGGCAAACGTACATTTATCATACATTGAACCTATCGGCAAAACAACTTACCTGGAAGCTAATTATGGTTACAGTTATTCCAACACCGATAATAACCGGTATAACTACCGGGTTGATCCTATAACAGGAAGTCAAACCTTTGTCGATTCATTGAGCACCATTTACAATTACCAGTTTATCACCAATCGTTTCGGTTTAAATATCCGAGGGATAGGCGCCAAGTATAATTATACCATTGGCATGGCCGTGCAGCCATCAACACTGGAGGGCGAATCACACAACTTCCGCACTACTACCAATACCTTTAATGTAATACCAACGGCCAGGTTCATCTATAATTTTTCGCGTAATCATTCCTTCACCATCAATTACAGTGGCTCTAATAGTCAGCCTTCGTTTACACAATTACAGATCCAGCCCGATTATTCAAACCCGCAGAACCGGGTGTATGGTAACCCCGATCTTAAACCATCATTTACCAATAGCTTAAACCTGCGTTATAATCAGTTTGATATCGCCAGCGGTAATTCGTTGTTCACCAACCTGTCGTTTTCAGAAACCCAGAATGCCATAGTAACCAACACCTCACCTGTTTCAACCGCAACAGGATCAACGGGTAACGACGCTAACCAACGCAACAACACCATACAGGAAACCCGCTACATGAACACCAATGGTCTTTATAACGTGAACGGTAATTATTCTTTCTCCAAACCATTTGCCGAGCGCAAGTTTACCGTATCATTAAACGGCAGTGCGGGTTACAGCAACAACGTATCCTTCATCGAAGATCAGCGCAACCTGGGCAAAAACTGGGTATGGAACCAGGGCTTAAAACTTAGGGTGGATATAGATAGCATTATGGACAGCGAATTAAGTGCTAACTACAGCGTTAACACCACCCGCTACAGCCTGCCATCATCCCTAAACACAGATGCCAGTACCTGGACGCTGGGACTGGATGGTCGCAATTATTTCTTTTACGCCTGGGTATTGGGTTATAACTTAACACAAACCATCAACCACGGCTTCAGCAGCACGGTAAAGGCTAACCCTACCCTGCTGAGTAGTTACATAGAATACCAGTTTCTGGCCAAACACATCGCCTCTTTACGTTTCCAGGCCTTCGACTTGTTCAACGAAAACAAGGGCGTAAGCCGTACCGTATCCGGCAACCAGATCATCGATACACGTACTAATAGGCTGGGCCGATATTTTATGCTTTCCTTCACCCTGCGTTTGCAAAAGTTTAAAGGAAGCCGGCCTTCGGGCGGTGGTGGTCGCAGGAATGGTGGCGGTGGTGGTGGACGCAGAGGCGGCCTGGGTTAATTTAAGGAGCGGCGTTTTGACATTACGTAAAACCTGTTTTATATTTACCAAAATTGAATTGTGTTGAAAATTATAACCTTATTTATCGCCCTGCTTTTTTATTTAAACACTGGTTTTGCCCAGGAAACCGTAATACGTAAACATCGCCTTACCGATCAGATAACCGAACGGATATCGGTACTCAAGAGCGATAAAAGTACCCGGCAGGGCCTGTACCAGGCTGTAACCGAAAAAAACATAGCCGTGGCGAGCGGCAGCTTTAATCAGGATAAAAAAACAGGTGTCTGGCATTTTTATGATCCGCAGGGTCGCTTGCTTCAAAATTACGACTATACCCAAAAGACTTTACTATTTGAAGCTGTTGAAGATACCACCTCAAACCTGCGGTATTTTGTAGATAAAGCATTAACCGATTCTGACCGTACCGCCAAACCCGTTAAAGCCGGTGGCCGGTATTTTGGTTACATCCCCTACCTCAAAGTATTTAAATTACCCGAGGCCCTCATGAGTATCAGCCGCACCGCATCCTATGCCGTTATTGAATTATTGGTAAGCCCGGGTGGCCGCCTGGCCGATTTTAAGGTGCATATATTTAGCGGACTGACTTATCATAAAGTATTTAACATGAGCACCGATATGCCCAACGAAGAAGATAAAATATTTATACCCGCCACCGTAAACGGCGATCCTATAGGTTGCCGCATCATGATGAGGTGCTGGATAGATAATGAGGGAGGATTGGAGATTAATTAGTGATTTAGTCCGAACCAGGATTAAGCCGATTAAAGGATTACCGGGATTTTTTGTTATTGCGAATGACCGCGGATATCTGCAACCTAAAAAAGTTTTGTCATCCTGAGGAACGAAGGATCTTCTTCAATATGCTTGTCTCACAATAGATGCTTCAACCGTTCAGCATGACATACCCCCCTCATGTCATTGCGAGGAGGAACGACGAAGCAATCTCCTCGCTCGCGTATAAACAAGCGAGGAGATTGCCACGCTACGCTCGCAATGACATAGTTTTTATAAATGTACATTAGTGTAACATATCATTTCACCTTCAGAGGCCCGGATTTTAAAACTCAGCGTGACAAAAGTAGTTGTATAACATAAAGGTTTTCCTCCCCCGTCAGCAGATAAGCTTCGGGCGAAAGCGGGCAGAACGATGGTGGCCGGTGCGGTGGCAAGGGCATAGCAAGTTTTTGCTGAAGCGAAGGGAAATGAGCGAACGAAGTTGGGCAAAATAATTGCAGCCCGTGGTTCTGCCTGGTTTGCGGGGTAAAGGCTATGTGCGGCAAAGAAGCATTTCTGCTGAAGCCTTTTTGGTTACTTTTGTGGCGACAAAAGTGACTGGCCCTCCCGCGGCCAAGAGCGGGTATACGCTTGGCTAAACGGCTCTGTATAGCATGCGATTGCCGCGCTACGCAATGACATATTTAAACTAAAAACGCCGGGCATGAAGTCCGGCGTTTTTATTATCTATTTTATATCAATAAAATTAGTGAGCGTGGTGACCATCCGGGCCATGTGCATGGCCGTGTGATAATTCTTCTGGCGTAGCCGGGCGTACATTCAAGATGCTGCCTTTAAAATGCAGTTCCTGACCAGCCATAGGGTGGTTCAGATCAACAATAACAGCGTCCTCAGCAACAGATACTACCTGTGCCTGGAAGCGGTTGCCATTGTTATCCTGTAAAGGCAAAATGCTGCCGATCTCAGGAATTTCCTGACCCTGGAACATTTCTTTAGGCAGATTGGCTACAGCTTCTTCATCATATTCGCCATAAGCATCCGCTGCCGAAAGCCTGAATTCATAAGTATCGCCGGTTGACAGCGTGCTTAAGTTTTCTTCAAATTTGGGCAGCATCTGGCCGGCACCAAATAAAAAGGTTAATGGTTGTTCTTGTGTGGCGCTTTCGGTTAAAACTTCTGCTCCATCCTGGTCAACATACAAATCGTAAGTTAATGACACTACGTGCTGTGGTTCAATCTTCATTGTAAAGTATTTTTTAAATAAGCAATCAGGCCTCTAATTGTTTTAAAGCATCGGCCGTGTTATTGGCAGGTAATCCGCAGGTTTTATCTTTACAAATAAAAATTTGTGTTGATTGACCAAACTTATCCTGCAACAAAGGTAAACTTCCTTTTTTACCACCCAAGATTATTTTGTTGGGGATGTAATTATTTTCTATTTCCCTTCGCACAGTTTCGGTTTCGTTGCCTGTTATCGCTATCTCATAAATACCAAACACTTCGTCCAGTAATAATAAGGTCCAGTTAGAATAAGCTGTACCATATTTAGCCAGTTGCGGCATGATATTGCGTAACAGCTGCGCCGAAACCGCTGCATAGCCTTCGTTATCAAAAAGCAAGCCTAACTTTTTCAGGTTAAGCGCCATGGCCGAATTACTGGCCGGCGTTACCCCATCCATGATCTCGGATTTGCGGGCTATCAGCTGTTCGTCATCATCAGCAGTATAAAAAAAGATGCCGTTCACTTCATCGTAATAATGTTCGATAGCCGTATCAGTCAGTTTTTTGGCCTGTTGCAGCCAGTCTTCATCAAAAGTAACTTCGTACAGGGCGATGAGACCATCAATAATATTGGCGTAATCATCCAAAAAAGCTACCGGAGTTTCGCCTGTCTTATTGGCACTATAAACTCTTGAGATCCTGCTATTTTGACTTACCTGGTTATTCAGGATAAACCCGGCATTCTGCAGTGCCAGTTCCAGGTATTTTGGATTATTAAAGGCACGGTAAGCTGTACACAGGCCTTTTAACATCAACCCGTTCCAGGAAGCCAGTATTTTATTATCCAGACCTGGCCTGATGCGATGCCGGCGAACTTCAAATACACGCTTTTTGGATGCTTTGATCTCCGATAGCAGATCATCAACCCCTAAACCTAATTGTTCTGCCAGTTCCTCATCGCTTTCGCGGCGGAATAATACGTTGGAATGCTCCTCTTCCCAGTTGCCATCATCAGTAATATGGTAGTAAATACAGAACAGTTCGGCGGCATCTTCGCCCAAGATCTCTTCGATTTCCTTTTTGGTAAAGATGTAGAACTTGCCCTCCACCCCTTCGCTGTCGGCATCCAGTGCCGAATAGAAACCAAGCTCAGGCGAAGCCAGTTCCCGGGTCGAGAACGTAATGATCTCCTCCACCACCTGTTCATAAAGCGGATCGGGGTTCCAGGTATAAGCTTCGGAGTACAAGCTGATGAGCTGCGCGTTATCATACAGCATTTTTTCGAAATGGGGTACATGCCAGCGGCCATCAACCGAGTACCGGGCAAAGCCGCCACCTATATGGTCATAAATACCGCCAAAGGCCATTTTATGCAGGGTGAGTTTTACCTGGGCAGCTATCGCGTCATCCTTCATGAGGTGGGCATAGCGCATCAGCAGCAGCCAGTTGTTAGGCATCGGGAATTTGGGCGCATTGCCGGTGCCGCCTTCGTACTGGTCAAAATATCGTTTCCAGTTATCGCTGATCACTTCCAGATCGGCTTTGGTATATTCCGGTTGCTCCCCTACAAACTGAACCGATTCATAGTTTTGGATACCTTCGGTAAGGCGTACAGCATATTCTTCAGCCTCTTCGGGTTTTTGTTTATAAAAATCGGCCAGGTTAAAAAGCAGAGAAGTCCAATCATTCTTGCGGAAATAAGTACCCCCATAAATAGGTCGTTGATCGGGCAAGCAGATACAATTCAGAGGCCAGCCTCCCCTGCCGCTCATCAGTTGCACGGCGCTCATATAAATCTGGTCGACATCGGGGCGTTCTTCCCGGTCGACTTTGATGCACACAAAAAATTCGTTCATTACAGCAGCCACGGCTTCGTCCTCAAAGCTTTCATGCTCCATCACGTGGCACCAGTGGCAGGCCGAGTAACCGATGCTCACCAGGATCAGTTTGTTCTCGGCTTTGGCTTTATCCAGAGCCTCTTTGCCCCAGGGATACCAGTTAACCGGGTTGTTGGCGTGTTGTAATAAATATGGGGATGACGAATTAGCCAGGCGATTCATAGCAGATGTATTATTTGATAGCAAAGATGCGGATATTAAATGTACCCGTAAACCATCAATAGTAACTTCAAAGTATATATCCCGTATAAAAGCACAATAATTATTCTTTTTATTACAAAAAGTAGGTATTTCAAAATTATTGAGACATTTTACGTGCGGCACATATTTTCACAAATCACTATCCTGTAATAATTTATATTTATTGACCCTTTTTAATAACTATTGACATAAATCGACAAAACAACACGTTTGTAATGACTTCTAATACCCCTAACCTAAGTAACCATGCGGTTTGCAGTTCAACAGCCTGCCCATCTGTTATTGCAAAACCTCATCCTTTAAATACCGGTACTTTTGATCAAATCAAAGATTTTTTTAGCAAAATTCTCAACACCAATGATTGGCCCCCGCGCTGGCATTGCGGAAACTGGACCGATTTTCATGGCTGGTTGTACATCATATCTGATGCAAGTATCTGGGCAGCTTATTTTGCCATCCCTTTTTTATTGATCCGTCTTATTGTCAAAAGAAAGGACATCCCTTTTAATAAAGTATTCTGGTTATTCATCGTATTTATACTCTTATGTGGTTTAACGCACTTAATAGATGTTATTATATTCTGGTGGCCAGCTTACCGTTTAAGTGCTTTGATTCGGTTTATAACCGCTATTGTATCCATATTTACGGTATATGCTCTTTATAAGATCCTTCCGCTGGTGTTTACATTAAGAACTGTTACGGAACTGGAGGCCGAGATCGACAAAAGACGTGTTATAGAAGAAAAATTAGCGGCGAGCGAGTTTTTATTATCAGAAGCAAGCAGAATAGGTCGGGTAGGTGGCTGGGAACTGGATGTTATTCAGAATAAAATAACCTGGTCAAAAACGGTATTTGATATTTATGGCCTCCCCTATGACTTTGCCGTAGATGAAAATGGTATGATGAATTATTTTCTGGAACCATACAGGCAGATGTTAGTAGATGCCTTGACCAGGGCCCATGCCGAAGGTGTTAAATGGGATGTAGAGCTATTGATGATAAACGCTAAAAAAAACACACTATGGGTAAGGTCAATAGGCGAACCTTTGTATGACGAAAAAGGAGTATTAGTAAAACTGAGGGGTGTTTTTATCGATATTGACCAGTATAAATCCACCGAAATGGCGCTTCATAAATCTATTGGATTAATTACCCAAAGCAATCAGCAACTTAAAAACTTCACACATATTTTATCGCACAACATCAGAAATCATGCAAATAACATATCCTTGGTGACATCCCTGGTTAACACAGAAACCATGGATCCTGAAAATGCGGAACTTTTTGGGAAATTAGATAACGTATCAAAATCACTAAACGCAACGCTGGATGATTTATCTGAGGCTATCAAAGTAAAAGAAAGCACGATCAAATCAGAAATTATCAATTTTAATACGCTCATCAAAAAAGTATTAGGCGTTATTGCTTTGGAATTAACAACCAGTAATACCGAAGTTGAATTGCATTTAGAAGTTAGTCATGTCAATTTTCCACCAATCTATCTGGAAAGCATCCTTTTAAATCTGATCTCCAATGCCATCAAATACAAAATGGTTAATAAACAGCCGCACATTATTTTAAAAACATATAAGAATGAGCAAAATGAAACGGTGTTGGAGTGCCGGGATAATGGCCAGGGAATAGATCTTGATTTACATGGAAAAAAAATATTCGGTCTTTATAAAACCTTTCACCAACAAAAAGATGCCCATGGGGTTGGTTTATTTTTAGTCAAAACTCAGATAGAATCGCAGGGAGGCAGGATAGAAGTGATGAGTTCGCCCGGAAATGGCGCTGCGTTTAAATTAATCTTCAATGAAAGTTCAATAAATCTTAATTAATACAGTGGCTTTAATGTAAAGTTTTTTCTCCGCGGGTCATTGCGAGGTACGAAGCAATCCCCGATTAGTAGATCACTCTGTATAGCATAGAGATTGCTTCGTACCTCGCAATGACGCGTTTCTTATTTAAACCGTAACAATACCATTACCCACTCATAAAATTCGCTTATACGCAATCGGTTAAGTATTCAAATTACCAAGTTCACAAATTATTTCCCTTTATTTGCGGCTTTATTATTAAAAATTCAAATGCGCTATTTTAAACTGATCGACTTTTTATGCGCCATGGGCTTATTAGCCGGTGCAATACCCGTGGCAGCGCAAACTGCCGATACCTCTAAATATAATCACCAGGATGTATTTGGCCCTATTACCTGGCCGGTTACCAGCGGTGGCACCCGTTCTGCCAGTGGACAGCCAGCTGCCAATTACTGGCAAAACCGTGCCGATTACCAGATTAAAGCTACATTAAACGAAGGTCGCGATACTACCATTACCGGCGAAGTGACCATTACCTATACTAATAACAGTACCGATAAACTGGATTACCTGTGGCTGCAATTGGATCAGAACCTTTTCCGCCCCGACTCACGCGGCGCGGCAACTACGCCCGTATCCGGTGATCGTTTTGATGTTCGCGGATTTAGCCGCGGCGGGTATCATATCGGTTCGGTAAGCGTGACTTACAAAGGAGAAACCTATGCTGTAACCCCAGTTATCACCGACGCGCGCATGCAGCTGCGCCTGAATACCCCATTGGATGGTAAAGGCGAAAAAATACAGGTAAAGATCAACTATGATTTTGCTATTCCTTTTTATGGCGCCGACCGTATGGGTCGTAAAAAATTCAAACAAGGTTATGTATATGAGATTGCACAATGGTACCCGCGTATGTGCGTATATGATGATGTAGAAGGCTGGAATACCCTGCCCTACATGGGCCTGGGCGAGTTTTACTGCGAGTATGGCGACTTTGATTATTACATCACCGCTCCTGCCAACATGATCGTAGTAGGCTCCGGCGATCTGCAAAACCCGGAAGAAGTGCTTAGTGCTGCCCAGCTTAGCCGATTGGCCAAAGCCAAAACCAGCGATAAAACAGAAATGATTATTAAACCGGGCGAAGTAGGCAAAGCTTCTACCCGTCCGTTCAAAGGCAGCTTAACCTGGCACTATAAAATGGAAAACACCCGCGATATTGCCTGGGGCGCTTCCAACGCCTTTATATGGGATGCCGCGCAGGTTAATTTCCCTTCGGGTCGCAAAGGTATCGCTATGTCTGCCTATCCGGTTGAAAGCGCTGGTAATGATGCCTGGGGCCGCTCAACAGAATACTTAAAAAACAGTATGGAGATCTATTCCAAAGCTTATTTTGAATACCCATGGAACTCGGCCGTTAATGTATCGGGCGTGGCTTTGGGTATGGAGTATCCTGGCGCTATATTTTGCCTGAGCAACTTTAAAAAAGGTCAGCTTTGGGGCGATGTTACGCATGAGATCGGCCACAACTGGTTTCCGATGATTGTGGGTTCAAACGAGCGCAAATACATGTGGATGGACGAAGGTTTTAACACTTTTATTAATGAATATGCCAGTCAGCAGTTTAACAACGGCGAGTATGCCGATCCATCAAAACAAGCACAGAACATACTGGCCTCCTACCGCAACAGCAAAGATCCTTTAATGACCGCCCCCGAGGCCATCGGTTTAAATGATTATGGTCAGTACTATAATAAAACCGCTTTAGGTTTGGATATATTACGTAACGTAGTGCTTGGGCCCGAGCGTTTTGATTATGCTTTCCGCGAGTATATTAAGCACTGGGCGTTTAAACACCCGCTGCCATATGACCTTTTCCGCGCCATGAATGATGCCAGCGGCGAAGATCTGAACTGGTTCTGGAAACCATGGTTCTTTACCACCTGGAAACTTGACCAGGCTGTTACTTCGGTTAAATATGTACAGGACGACGCTGCTAAAGGCGCCATGATCACGCTATCCAATAAAGAAAAAATGGCCATGCCTGTTGATTTGAAGATTACCCAGGCTAACGGTAAAACCGAAACACTTCACCTACCGGTAAACATCTGGCAGCGCGGCGGTGTGTGGACCTTTAAATATCCATCCACATCGGCCATTAAATCTATCGTGATCGATCCGGAGCATGAATTGCCGGATGTTGACCTGAGAAATAACAAGTACGAGGAAAATTAGTGAGTTTGAGTTTGACAATTTTTAAAAAGCGATGGGTGTTTTACCTATCGCTTTTTTTATATTAGGACTTTAGTAATACTGTGCCGCGAATGCCTTTCAAATTAAATATATCAACCGAATCCTTATCATGGAACGAAAAACATTAACTACAAGCTCTCTGTATACGATTAGTTGGTTTGGTAATACCATAGTTGATTGGGGCGCGGCAGGAACACATTATTTTATGGACGGTCAGGTAAAGCAGCTTCATAAGTATCATCTCACACTCAACTTCGATGGTTCAATTAATTCAGTCGATGGCAAGTATGCTTTCATCTATCAAAAACTGGGCACAAAAGGGCTTTTACTAAAAGAGGGAGAATTGCTGAGAGAAATTAACCGTAGCTACTACTGTGCTAATGTATATGAATATCCGGCAGCTTTTGTTACGGTAAACAATATCACCTATTTGATTCATTGCCCCATAAGCTATTGTCAGCTTGATTTTGAAAATGTGGAAACCGGCGAAATTGTCACCAACATACCGCAAAGAAATGCCGGCGACGAGTTTTATTCAAGACTGGAAATAAGCAGCGACAGTAAATTCTTAATGAGTAAAGGCTGGCATTGGCATCCTGTAGATGTTGTGTATGTTTTTGACATAAATGAATGCCTGAGAAATCCTTTAATGCTCGACCACTCAGTTTTAAGTCCGGATGCGGATACAGAAATCTGTACGGCCAGTTTTATCGATAATACCAGGGTCCTTGTCGGCACATCGGGTGAGGTTTTTAACGATGAGGCTGATATTTCTCTTAACAATTTCCCACCAAAACATATAGCTATCTGGTACCTGGAAACCAACCTGATCTCCAAACCCGTTAAGGTAAACGGCGAGTTTGGCAACCTGTTTGCGATTGATGAAGACCAGGCATGGGATATGTATTTATTTCCCAAGATCATCAATATCCATACCGGCGAAATAATTGATAAAGATGAAACGCTTGACAGCGGAAAACAAAACTCCGCTATAACCGGTCAGAATGAACAATTGCCGCAAATCGTATTCAACCGGCAAACCAAACAAATAGCTATAAGCGGGCATGGAAAAATAGAGATACTTACGCCTTAGAGTTATTAAGATAATAATCTTAAAAGTGGTGTCATGCTGAGCGCCGACGAAGCATGGTGGGTGAGCCTCTACGCTCTACCCTTCGACGGGGCCCAGGGTGACACCTCCCTTTGAATATTATTGTATTACCTCTTCTTAATTAAAATCTACATGCCCAAAATTAGATCTGATGGTGATTGTTTTATCTGGGTTGCCTTTACCTAACTGACCTGTATAATTTCGTTGAGGTTCGGAACCCGGTGTTTTACCCGACATACTGGTGTGGGCCTTATCGTAATTAAATAAGCCATAATAGGTGGTGATATCAAAGTTGGCGTTTTCGTTGTTATCGATACCTACTTTTACCCCGGAGTAAGACGCGGTGATATCCAGCATTTTCAGGTTTTTATCCAGACCAGCTATCTGGAGTTTACCGCAATATTTAACCTTAATATTTGCGGAAGTGTGTAGGGTGCCTATTTTAACCGGACCATAGCTGATATCGGCATTCAATTTATCGCCGTCTGTTATATTAAGGCTGCCATAGGCTATTTGTAAACTACCACCTGTAAGGCTACCGATAACAACATCGCCGGAGCGGACTTTTATCTCACTCAGCGGATTTGACAGGCTTTTTGCTTCCAAATTGCCATAAAAGCTGTGTATAGTTACCTTTCCCTGCAGATCTGGTAAAGTGGTGTTGCCATATTTATTATTGATGCTCAGCATATTTTTTGCCGGCATGTAAACCACATAATTGATCTCTATTTTTTTGATATGGTTGTTGCCATCCCCTTTCCATAGTTCGGGGCTCAGGCTGCCATTGTCGCCAATTACGGTTTTAAACCATGCCAGTCCCGCCGTTTTGCTATCGTTTATTTGTATAACATCCAGAAACTTGTTGGCGTCGGCATCAACATTGGCGTAAACTTTTATCTGTACCTCTATCTTAAATTCCTTGCGGTCCCAGGTGTTTACAGATACCTCGCCAAAGCTGTTTTCTATTTTTAACTCATCATTGCTGGCTGCCGGGTAAACCTTGCTATAGGTTTTAACTTTTTCTTTCACCTCGCCGTTCTCCACTTTATTTTTCAGATCGGTGTCGGAGTATTCAGCTTCAAACGGGCTCGGTACAGCTTTCGTAATTAGGGGAACAAAAGCCGTATCCACGCGGGTGTTGTCATTATCAGACGGTGCTTGCGCGTTTGCCGCATTTATTCCGAATACTACGGCAATGAGGCATAATAAAATGAGCTTAGGTTTCATGTTGTCGGTCATTTAATTTTTTTATAGTGATACTTTTCTGCTTTAAATGACAAACAATTTTCCGGCGCGTTGCACAACAAAAAATAATCATAAACGCTGCCACTATTTTTTCTATTTTTCTGCCCGATATGAAAAAACACCACCTGCTCCTGATATTGCCTGTTTTTCTGCTGATACTTTTTTGCTCCATCCCGGCACAAGCAAGGAAAAGTAAAACGATATATTACATTAACCCGCAAACCGGTAACGATCAAAATACAGGTAAAGACAGCCGCCATGCCTGGAAAACATTTGCCCCACTCAACCAGCTGACCCTTTTAGCCGGCGATCAGGTGAATATCATAACCCCTGGCGATTTCCATAACTCTTTAATATTAAATGCCAAAGGAAGCAGTGCGGCGCACATTACTCTTAATTTCGCGCCCGGAATCTATAATTTTTACCCTGATGGCGCTTTAAAAAAACAATTCCAGATCTCCAATACCAATGATGTACCCGACGGAATGAAAGCCATCGCTTTATATGTAAACAATTGCCGGTTTGTGGACATCAAAGCGCGTGGCGCCAAACTGGTGATGCGGGGTAAAATGATCGAAACCTGTGTTGATCACAGCGAAAACATCAGCATTGATGGCATCACTTATGATTATTATCGCCCTACCGTATCTGAGTTACAGGTAGTCAATACCGGCGAGCATTTTGCCGATTTAAAAATTCATCCCGAATCAAAATACAGCATTCAAGACAGCCTGTTGACCTGGCAGGGAGAAGGCTGGCAACACAAACCCTTCTGGTTATGGCAGGTACTCGACCCGCAAACCGGGGATCTGCAGCGTACGGATATTGCGGTAGATGGTATCCGGTATACCGAAACAGGCACCAACCAGGTGCGCGCTTATTTTAAAAAGAATCCGGGCTTTAAAATCGGGTTGATATACCAAAACCGAGATGTAACCCGCGATTGCGCGGGCATATTTATGCAGCGCAGTAAAAACATTACCCTTAAAAACATCCACATTAATTTTATGCATGGCATGGGTGTGGTGAGTCAATTTTGCCAGAATATCCGTATGGATAGGATCAGTGTGCGGCCCGATCCAGCTTCCGGGCGTACCTGCGCCGCCTGGGCAGATATCCTGCATTTTTCGGGCTGCCGGGGTAAGATCGAGATCAGTAATTCCTATCTATCAGCTGCTAATGACGATGCCATCAATATCCACGGCACTTATTTACGGGTGATCAACACCACAAAGCCTCAACAAGTACTGGTGCGTTTTATGCATAACCAAACCTATGGTTTTGATGCTTTTACCCCGGGCGATAGTATAGCTTTTATCCATGCCGAAAGCCTGCGGGAATACAGCAACAATGTGGTAGTGCAGGCGCATAAGATCAATGATAAAGATTTCCTGCTCACGCTTAAAACCCCTGTTCCCGCGCATATCGACCCAACAGATGTCATTGAAAACACAACCTGGACGCCCCAAATTTGGATCCACCACGATACCGTAGCCCGCATACCTACACGGGGGATACTGGTCACCTCGCGTCGTAAAACAGTGATCGAAAACACCCTTTTTCTGCATCCGCACATGAGCGGTATATCCATTGCCAACGATGCCGCCAGCTGGTATGAATCGGGCATGGTCAAAAACGTAACCATCCGCCATAATCAATTTATACAATGCGGCGAACCTGCTATTATCATCTGCCCGGAAAACACCCGGTCAGACGGCCCGGTGCATCAAAACATAACTATTACAAATAACCAGTTCAACTTGCAGGGCTTGCACGTACTTTCTGCCAAAAGCACTTCGGGGATCATCTTTAATAACAATACCATCAAGGCAGAAAAGGCTTTTGATATTAAAAAGGGTTTGGAGCTGAAAGATTGTGTGGATGTAAAGGTGTCGGGGAATATTATTGGGAATTAGATTGTAAGATAAAATAAACGCCTTGTCATTTCGAACGAGGTACGAGGAGAAATCTTTTGCGCTGTGCAAGTGGGACCTTATATGCAGCAGAAGATTTCTCTCTCCGTTCGAAATGACAACTTCTTTATTTCAGCCTGTGGTTGGTGTTATCACCGTACCATTCCCACCCTTTCTCCCCTTCCTGAAAAATTTTAAAACCATTTTAGAAAAAGAATTCTTATATATGCCCCCGATATTGTTAAAATCAATTTTACATTATGATCATTGAACCCAGAATTCGCGGCTTTATTTGTTTAACTACACATCCAAAAGGCTGCGAGCAAAACGTAATAAACCAAATCAATTACGTTAAATCAAAAAACAACCCTGCGGGTACCAAAAAAGCGCTCATTATTGGCGCGTCCACCGGTTTCGGTCTTTCTTCCAGAATCACCAGCGCATTCGGATCGGGAGCGGCCACCGTGGGCGTTTATTTTGAAAAGCCACCGGCACCCGGCAAACCGGCATCTGCGGGCTGGTATAATACCGCCGCTTTTGAAAAACAGGCCCATGCAGCCGGTTTATATGCCAAAAGCATCAACGGTGACGCTTTTTCTGACGAGATCAAACAAAAAACCATCGACCTGATCAAAGCGGACCTGGGACAGGTTGACCTGGTAATCTACAGCCTGGCTTCACCACGTCGTACTAACCCCAAAACCGGTATAACCCATAACTCTGTATTAAAGCCTATTGGAGAATCTTTTACAAATAAAACCGTCGATTTTCATACCGGTGTGGTATCCGAAATCTCTATCAACTCCGCTACTGACGAAGAAATAGCTAATACCGTGGCCGTAATGGGTGGCGAAGACTGGCAATTTTGGATCAACGATCTGAAAGCCGCCGGCGTACTGGCCGATGGCGCTATTACCGTTGCCTATTCTTATATCGGTCCGGCAGTTACCGAAAAGGTATACCGCAAAGGCACTATCGGCAGAGCTAAAGATCATTTGGAGGCCACTGCTAAACAGATCAGCGAGCAATTGAAAGATATCAATGGTAAAGCACTGGTATCGGTCAACAAAGCGCTGGTAACCCAGGCAAGTTCGGCCATCCCGGTTATTCCGTTGTACATTTCGCTACTGTATAAGATCATGAAAGCCGAAGGCACGCAGGAAGGTTGTATTGAACAGATACAACGCTTATTTGAGCAACGCCTGTTTACCGGTGGCACTATCCCTACAGATGCAGAAGGCAGGATCCGTGTGGACGACTGGGAAATGAACCCCGAAGTGCAAGCTCAAATAGCCAAACTATGGCTGGAAGCGACCACCGAAACCCTACCCGATCTGGGCGACCTGAAAGGCTATAGAACCGATTTCCTGAACCTGTTTGGTTTTGACGTTCCCGGTGTAAATTACCAGGAAGATGTTGACGAAATGGTAGAGATACCGGGATTGGTAGGATAAAGCCTCACCCCAACCAACTAATCATGTCATTGCGAGGAGGAACGACGAAGCAATCTCCTCACTGTTCTTATCCGTGAGAACGCGAGGAGATTATTAATGCAGTTAATTGTTTTTTACGGTATTAATGAGCTCCCTCCGGTCGGTTGTCCACGCTATCGCTCGCAATGACATATTCAATTAATTCCGAAACCATATAGAAAAAAGGCCTGTCAGTCTGAGCTTGTCGAAGACTCGGGCGCAGAGGCCTCCCACCATGGTTCGACGAGCTCACCATGACACCCTGTATTTAAAATACCCTACTCCACATACTCCAATATATCGCCTGGCTGGCAGTTCAGGATCCGGCATATGGCATCCAGCGTTTCTAATCGTATGGCTTTGGCTTTTCCGGTTTTCAGGATAGACAGATTGGCCATAGTAATACCCATTTTTTCGCTAAGCTCGGTTAACGACATTTTTCGTTTGGCCATCATAACATCCAGATTTACAACTATGGGCATCGTTAAACGGTTAGATCTTGCTCGTCTTTTAATTTCTTCCCTTGACGGAAAGCTTTAAACAGCAGTAAAAATATAATTCCCACAACTATAATTTTCCAGTCGTTACTCCATGCCCAGGTATTCAACACAACATCATCTGTAAAATAACTACTGAATACCGGGTACATCAGCAGGTTGAGTAAAAACGACACTATCGGAAATCCCAATAAACTCAGGGAAATAAGCTTTAAACGGAACACGTTTTCACTGGTAAAGGAAAAGCCTTTGGATACATCAACAATAAATTTCAAAAATGCCGCTATCAGGTAAAATATGTAAACGACCATCAACATCAGCGTAACGAACATCACAATATTTACTGTATTCCTTAACCGCTCACTTACGGGTATCATGATATGGTTCTGTAAAGTATTATACCTGAATTTAACCGGAATATCTGCCATGTGGATCTTGTAATTTTTTGATCCATCTTTTTTTGGTACTATTTTATCAACAATGGCTTTCCTGATATAGGATTGCTTGTGTTCCACATGAAATACAACAGAATCTAAATTATAATAGTCAAAGGTGGCATGCTTTACCTTCCAGCCGGGAAGTTCAATGTAGTATTGTTTTATACCCGGTATATTCCCTCTATTGAGATCTACGGTACAGGTATCGCAAAGCATCCCGCCGCCCATACCCATCAATCCTCCCATTTGGGCACCTCCCAAACCAAGAAACTCGCCGTTTTTTAACAGGCGTGTAATTTTGATCTTATTTTTCAGGTCCAGGTATTGACTATAAGGCAGGTCTGTAGAAGCAGAAGGATCGATGTCTGGTAAATGATTATTCCAGCTATAGCTATCACCCGGCATCGTTTTGCCATGAATAATGGTATTACCACTTGTAAAAAAAAAGCTACCACCTATTATAATGACGTAAAAAACAATTACACCTATTATAAATAAATTAACCACCAGGTTAGTATTGATTTTAATCTTCATGATTCTATCTACGGTTTAGTGATACAATAATAAATATACTTTATTGCAAAACAAATATATTTTATTGTTTTACAATAAATAATTATTGTTATTTGAAACATAATCTACATGCAATACATATGAGAAACAAAAATAAAAGGTCATCCTGAACTTGTTTCAGGATCCCTCAGGACAGGGTTAACAGCCATGTCGTACACCTTGCTTGTGGGATGCCGAAACAAGTTCGGCATGACTTCGATTTTGGGCAAAAGTAGTCCCCTTAAGACAGATTCAGGGGATTCCCCATCAACGTCCGGGTCATTGCTTCGTGATTGTTCAAAAAGTATTGGGTGATCAGGAAGTGCTCGGTTTCTTCGTATTTTACTTTGTGTATGCCATCCTCATCCAACTGATAAATAACTGCATTGGGATAAGCGAGTAAAATAGGCGAATGGGTAGCTATAATAAACTGCGAATTGGCTTGTACGAGCTCATGAATGGCCGATAGGGCAGCCAATTGCCTTGCCGGCGATAAAGCCGCTTCAGGCTCATCAAAAATGTAAAGGCCATTGCCCGAAAGCCGGTGGGTTAGCGTGGCCATGAACGATTCGCCGTGCGAGCACTCGTGCAGGGAAGGCACGCCATAGTTACCTTGTATAAACCCCTTACCCGCTTCTTCCAGGTAAGTAGCTACGTTATAGAAGCTCTCTGCCCGCAGAAAGAAGTAATCGGCGGGCTTGCGATAACTTTTGGAGCTGCCCAGATAATCAAACAAAACCGAGGCATTTTGATGGGTCTTGGTCTGCATACTTTTACTGCCGCCCTCAATACCAAAGCCCAGGTGCAGGGCTATAGCTTCTATCAACGTTGATTTACCCGAGCCATTTTCGCCTATAATAAAAGTAACATCCCGGTGAAAAGCCATCGACGACAAATTCTTCACCGCGGGGATATGAAAAGGGTACGCATCAAATGACGACACCGACTCGCGCTTAAGCGATATTTGCTGCAGATAGGGCTTTGCTTCCATGGCTTGGTAAATTTAAGGAAGAAAAGAAATAATATCGAATAATGAATTTTGAATATCGAACACCGAATCTTTTACTTCGTTATTCAACGTTCGATGTTCAGTGTTCGATATTAAACCTGAAGGCCTTGCAGGTTCCGCACAATTTTCGTATCTTTAAGTATACCAAGGGCCAGCCCTGCTTACTTTGAAAATTGTAAGCAGGGCTGTTTGGTTAAAGGACAAAAACGTCCGAAAAACCGACCGTTTTGTATGTAGTTATTTGAATACCAATAAATTAATACTTTTTAAACCTTTCAAAACCGTGTTAAAATTTGTTAAAAAGTGTTAAAATCGATGGTTTTGAATAAGTTTTGAGCAATTTTCGATTCGTTTTCACCTCATTTCAGGGCAAAAAAGTGTTAAAATAAAGGTTTAAAAAGTCACCCGGGTACAGGAGGAGGTTTGAATTTTGTAAGTTTTGTTTTTTGCTGATAAAAACGTCGGCCGGAATCAGGGCAAAAGTTTTGAACACTCATTTTTCGCGCCTTTACTATTGTTGATATTTTTATCCCATCTGGCATCAATCTTACTTTCCCCTTTCGGCTCAAAACCTTAATTTCGCTGATTCAAGAAAAGAGGAAAAGATTTTGGATTATCTACAGGGTTTAAACCCCGAACAAAGGGCTGCGGTTGAACAAACCGAAGGACCGGTAATGATTATTGCCGGCGCCGGATCTGGCAAAACAAGGGTTATTACATACAGAGTGGCACACCTGGTACGCAAAGGTGTCGACTCCTTTAACATACTGGTATTAACATTTACCAACAAGGCCGCCCGCGAAATGCGCGAGCGTATTACCCATGTGGTGGGTCCCGAAGCCAAAAATATCTGGATGGGTACTTTCCACTCGGTATTTGCCAAGATACTGCGCGTGGAAGCCGATAAAATTGGCTACCCAAGCAATTTTACCATTTACGATACCGACGACAGCAAAAGCGTACTACGGGCTATTTTAAAGGAAATGAACCTGGATGATAAGCTGTACAATGTAAACTTTGTGCTCAACCGCATATCAGCTTCTAAAAACAACCTTATTTCGTGGCAGGAGTATCAGAAAAATGAACAGATCCAAGCCGACGATTTTTCGAGCGGTCGCGGGCAATTGGGACTTATTTACCAGACCTATGCCACCCGCTGTTTCAGGGCGGGCGCTATGGATTTTGACGATTTACTGTACAAAACCAACGAACTGCTGAAACTGCACCCCGATACGCTGAACAAGTATCAGCATAAGTTTAAATACCTCATGGTGGATGAGTATCAGGATACTAACTTTTCGCAATACCTGATTGTAAAAAAACTGGCTGCCGTAAATGAAAACCTGTGTGTGGTGGGTGATGATGCGCAAAGTATCTATGCCTTCCGTGGTGCCAATATCCAGAACATTCTCAACTTTGAAAAGGATTACCCTGATCTGAAAGTGTTTAAACTCGAGCAAAACTACCGCTCTACCCAAAACATTGTAAATGTTGCCAACAGCATCATCAGCAATAATAAGGATCAGCTTAAAAAGAACGTTTTTTCTGAAAAGGAAAGCGGTGATAAAATAAAGGTAATGCGTGCCTTCAGCGATAACGAAGAAGGTAAAATGGTAGCCGAAACCATTATGCAGGACCGCAGTCTGAAAGGCCGAAAATGGCATGATTTCGCGATCCTGTACCGCACCAACGCGCAATCACGATCAATGGAGGAAGCCCTGCGCAAGTTGGGTATCCCCTATAAAATATATGGCGGACTGTCCTTTTATCAACGCAAGGAGATCAAGGATCTGATAGCTTATTTCCGGCTTACCTTTAATCCTAACGACGAGGAAGCCTTGAAACGGGTGATCAACTACCCTAAAAGGGGCATTGGCGATACTTCGGTTGATAAGATCATTGTAAGTGCCGATCAGCATGGCATCACCCCATGGGAAGTGATTGTGGAGCCGGGCAAATACCTGGAAGGAAAAATATCGGGCGCGGTAGGCACCTTTGCTACCATGATCCAGAGTTTCCAGGTGCTGGCCAAATCAAAATCGGCCTATGAATCGGCCTTGTATATCGCGCAGCATTCCGGCTTATTGAAAGATTTGTATGAAGATAAATCAGTTGAAGGACTTAACCGTTATGAGAACATACAGGAATTAATGAACGGTATCAAGGAATTTTCGGAAAGGGAAGACATTGAAGAAAAAGGACTCGACGTTTTTATGCAGGATGTGGCCCTGCTCACCAATGATGATAAGGACAAGGAGAAAGATGCCGATACGGTATCATTGATGACCATTCACTCCAGTAAAGGATTGGAATTTCCGCAGGTATATGTGGTAGGTCTGGAAGAGAACCTGTTCCCGTCGCAAATGTCGCTCAATTCGCGCAGCGACCTGGAAGAGGAACGCCGGCTGTTTTATGTAGCTGTTACCCGTGCCGAAACCAAACTGACCATCAGTTATGCCACATCGAGGTTTAAATTCGGCACGCTCATTAGCTGTGAGCCAAGCCGTTTCCTGGACGAGATAGATGCCAAATACCTGGAGCTTGACTACAGCGCTAAACCGGCAAGCAGCGGTAACGCGTTCTTTGACGACGATCGTAAAGCCTGGAGCGGCGGCAAACAAGCTGATGCCTTCTCCAAGCCCAAACCGGCAACATCGGCCCCGGTTAAAACCACATCCATATTGGCTAAAGCACACGTGCCATCGCCAAACTTTAAACCATCTGATACTTCAAACCTACAGGTGGGTATGGAAGTGGAGCATGAACGTTTTGGTTTTGGAAAGGTATTGAGCCTGGAAGGTAATAAACCAGACATTAAGGCAACCATATTTTTTAAAGAAATTGGTCAGAAACAATTACTGCTTAAGTTTGCCAAACTCTATATCGTTAATAATATCAACTGAAGGTTAAGCTCTGTTTTCGTGTAAATAATTCCCCATTTTTTTTAACATCCCGTTAAACGGCAAGGTATTCCCGATAGTTTTAACGGGAATGAATGATGGCATACCATTTGGATATGTTCCCTTAGTTAATTATGAGGAAACATTGATATGAACGACAGCACCAAAAAGAAGACGAACAAATCCGTTGGAAAAAACATCAGAACTTTACGTCACCAACGCGGATGGAGCCAGGAGGATGTGGCCAACCGGTTAGGTATTTCTATTCCGGCTTTTTCAAAGATCGAAACCGGTGTAACCGATATTAACCTGTCGAGATTGGAACAGATTGCCAATATATTTGAAATAACAGTTGCGCAAATTTTAAGTGTTGAAGAAGGTGAGGTAGACCTTACTCCATCAAACCTGAGCATCGCCCAGAAAAAATTGGTAGATAGGGAATCGGAAATAGCGAGCCTGCAGCGCAAAGTGATTTTACTTTATGAAGAATTGCGAAACAAAAGCATTTTAGTCCTATAATTTAATAATGTGTTCTGTAAACCTTACAGTTACACCTTTTATGCTACATACCTTGATATAAATTGTCGATTAATTTAATCTACATCAATTAAATATTGGTTAACAATATTTAATTTTAGTAAATTTTTCAAGAAAAAGGCAAATAAGTTGACACAATTTCATTTTATATCTCATATAATTTAAAATTGGAGTAAAAATTGTGGCATAAACATTTTTTATCATAAAAAATGTTTATGTCAAATTATCTTATATCTATTTCAAAAAACCAGGCTTTGAAAGATGGGACCATTCATGACCCCAAAAGCAAACTTAAAGTTAAGGTATTCGATCTTTTACAATCAAGGTTTAAACCCAGGAAGGGTGAAGTTAGATTTTTTGTTACCGCTGGTGATGAAACATTGGCCTTTGAAACCGAGGGTTATGACAAACACCGCCAATTGCTTATCCTGCAAATGATATCCAGATATTGTATTTACCTGGGCCTTATTGAGGCACAAATACACTCTACCTGGCCAAGCGCTTTTAATCTGGGCTGATCAGTATAAAAAAACAGAGCTGTTTCAGGGGTTGCTATTATGCGAAGGGCCGTGCAGCATATCGCTCATTTCAATTATTTTTTCGTCAATTTCCGAAACACATTTGTCCATCATAGTGATACATTCTTCCTGATCAACCAGCCCTTCCTTTTCCAGGTTTATTAAACCACGCAAGGTAGCAATCGGCCCCCTGATCTGGTGCGAAAGATAAGAGGAATGTTCAGAAAGCTTTTTGTTTTTGATCTGCAGGTCTTTTGTTCTTTCATCGATGATCTCCTCCAGGTGATGGTTTATCCGGTCAAGGTTATCCTTTTGTCTTAAAACCTCTCCGTTGAGCATAGTAAGCTGCGCATTAGTTTTGGCCTTTCGTTTCACATTACCAACTAATAAGCCAATTACCACCAGTAATAAACCAGCTACAGTGCTCACAGCCCAGAAACGGGAACGTTCATAAGCTTGCCTGTTGGCAATAAGTTCATTTTCTTTTGCCTGCTCTTCCTGCTTGCGTTTGGCCTCAATCAGATTCATCTGTACAGATACATTCGTTTTATACGTTGCGCTGTCCAATTTATATATCTCTCTTAGTGATGATAAGGCGCTTTCAAAATTCTTTCTGTTAAGTTCCAGCTCATAAGTGGTATACTTATAATCATATTCCAATTTGGGGTCTTTAACCAATTGAGTGTAGGCTGTACCTTCCCGTACCATTTTTTCGGCATCATCAAACTTACGCTGTGCCATATACAACGAGGCCAGCGTAAGATTGATACTGGCTACGGATTCGTTCAGATCTCTTGCCTTGGCTCCTCTGTTAGCTTCCAGCAGCAAACCAAGTGCTTTGTCATAATCCTTTAACTTAAAGTATATCACCCCTCTGTTTAACAGACATTGTATCAGATTAACGGAATCCTGCAATTTACTGAACAGATGATAGCTTTTATCATAATAACTAAGGGCCTGATGCAGATTGTTTTTACGATTATAGGTATTTCCAATGTTCAGGTAGGAAGCAGCTATCAATTTATTATCACTAATTTTTTGGGCAATAGCCAGCGATTTATTTAAATAAACCAGGGAGCGGTCATAGTCATGATCACGAAACAATACCCCTATATTGTTATAAACTTTAGCTTCGCCCCTAAGATTATTGCTCTTGCCAAAATAAGCCAACGCGTTAAGGTAATTATCAATGGCTTTTTCGGGCTGGTCAAGGTAATATTTTCCAATACCTATAACACGATAAGATTCTGCAATTCCATCTAAATAACTGAGTTTAGTAGCCAGCGTTAAGGCTTTAGTTGCATCCTCGACTGTTTGTTTTGGATCAGTTAACCTATTTGCATAAGCCTGGCTATTTAAATTTACTACCTCGTTTGTATCCTTAGCCACCACCTCATTAATATCCCTTGCATATACAGTAAGTGTTATAAAAAAAAATAAAAAAAATGTACAGTTTTTTTTCATTAAAGCACTTTTACGGTCATTTAGCGTGAAAGTTATGAATTATGCTGTAATATATCCAATAACTAAGATAAAAACGTTGTTGAAAACTTTTTTATTTTTTTTACCTAAAAAACAAAAAACATATTTATATTTGCAGTGTTAATTAATTGATATACAATAGATTGAGTATAAATATTATAATATTTATACAACATAAAAATAGCATATCACGCTTCAAATTAAAGCATAAAAATACTTAAGAGGCTATATTTTAAACTATTATACTATCTGATCAATTAAAATAAATAAAAAAACAACAAAAGTTTTAGTAAGCATACAACTAACGCCTCTAAAACTACTGTTTTTTTTCAAGAAAAGGACATGAATTATTATACATAAGGTTAAAATAATTACCCCGTATAACATTGATTATCAAATTAAAATTTAAAACAATATAACAACCGTTTAAACATATGGTAAACCGGTTGCAGACAAGTTAAACACACGTATTGTTAAATATTAGTTACAGTATTATTTAACAATAGTTAATTAAATATAATATCAATATAAATATTAACCAGCATGAAAAGAACCATCCTATTGGCATTGCTTATAGTAAGCACAGGAGTTTTATCGTCATCATCAAAAAAGACCGCAGAATTACCAGTGGCAACTTTTAACAAAACAGCTACCGGGTTTAAAAGAGATTTAGGCAGCGCCGACTAAGCTTTTAAATTCCACACTAAATATTAACTGAATCTGTACAGCATTAGATATATAAGTCATGAAAAAACTGATCATCATTACACTAGCTATTCTTTTTACCGGCATTATTTCATCTTGCCAAAAAGTAAGTGTACGCACCGAGCTCATCGGTACACACTCATTTACCAATGGCTTTAAAAGAGACTTGGGCAGCGCCGATTGATCTTTATTAACCATGACTACAAACACGCTTAAATTATTTGGTCAAATGAAAAAACTGCCTGCAATAATATTTACAGAAATGAGTACCAGCGTATTGTTGTCTCAAAAAGAAAACACAGTGCCGCATCGACCAAATGAACATTTAGCCTCCAACAGGATTTAAACAATACTGATTAAACCTGTATACAAATACAACTTAGAATAATTTAACAAAGACAAAAATATTCATCCCCCACAAACAAATTTTAAAAAAACATCATGAAAAAGTCAACAATCATAACAGCTTTAGCATTAAGCGCTTTCCTAACTTCTTCAGTTTACAGTTCAAACATTTCGACTCCAGATGGAGACAAAACAGCTACTGTATCTGGCCCTAAAAGAGATTTAGGTTCTGCTGATTTCGCTGCCGTATCTGGTCCTAAAAGAGATTTAGGCTCTGCTGACTTCGCTGCTGTGTCTGGTCCTAAAAGAGATTTGGGTTCTGCTGATTTCGCTGCCGTATCTGGTCCGAAAAGAGATTTAGGTTCTGCTGACTTCGCTGCTGTGTCTGGTCCCAAAAGAGATTTAGGTTCTGCTGATTTCGCTGCCGTATCTGGCCCAAAAAGAGATTTAGGCTCTGCTGACTTCGCTCTTGCATCTGGTCCGAAAAGAGATTTAGGCTCTGCTGACTTCGCTCTTGCATCTGGTCCGAAAAGAGATTTGGGTTCTGCTGACTTCGCTCTTGCATCTGGCCCAAAAAGAGATTTAGGCTCTGCTGACTTCGCTCTTGCATCTGGTCCGAAAAGAGATTTAGGCTCTGCTGACTTCGCTCTTGCATCTGGTCCGAAAAGAGATTTGGGTTCTGCTGATTTCGCTGCTGTGTCTGGTCCGAAAAGAGATTTGGGTTCTGCTGATTTCGCTGCCGTATCTGGTCCTAAAAGAGATTTAGGCTCTGCTGACTTCGCTCTTGCATCTGGTCCGAAAAGAGATTTAGGCTCTGCTGACTTCGCTCTTGCATCTGGTCCGAAAAGAGATTTGGGTTCTGCTGATTTCGCTGCTGTGTCTGGTCCGAAAAGAGATTTGGGTTCTGCTGATTTCGCTGCCGTATCTGGTCCTAAAAGAGATTTAGGTTCTGCTGACTTTGCCGCATAATTATTTATACAGGTAAATCACCTTCCTTATATATACGCAACAGTTCATGCCATTAAACCGCATGAACTGTTGCTGTTTTAAGTCAATAAACATCAATATATTTGCTGCAAATTGATAACTATGCAGCATATAAAACAGTATGTAGACGAAAACAAACAACGTTTACTTGACGAGTTGTTTGAGCTTTTACGTTTCCCTTCGGTTAGCGCCGATCCTAAATACAAACCCGACGTTTTAAAAACCGCCGATTACGTAGCACAAAAACTACGCGACGCGGGCGCCGATAAAGTGGAAGTTTGCCAAACCGCCGGTTATCCCATTGTTTACGGCGAAAAAATAGTTGATCCTTCAAAACCTACCGTATTGGTATACGGGCATTATGATGTGCAGCCACCAGATCCGCTGGAGCTTTGGAAAACCCCACCATTTGAACCAACCGTACGCGATGGTAAAATATATGCCCGCGGCGCCTGTGATGATAAGGGACAGTTTTACATGCATGTAAAAGCGTTTGAATTGATGATGCAAACCAATACCCTGCCCTGCAATATCAAATTCATGATAGAAGGCGAAGAAGAAGTAGGTTCATCAAACCTGGCTATTTTTGTAAAAGCCAATAAAGAACGCCTGAGAGCCGATGTGGTATTGATATCAGACACCTCGATGATCAGCATGGAGCATCCTTCGTTGGAGACTGGTCTGCGTGGCCTGTCCTACCTGGAAGTTGAAGTAACCGGTCCTAACCGCGATCTGCACTCTGGTGTTTATGGTGGCGCGGTAGCTAACCCGGCGACTATACTGGCCAAAATGATCGCATCTCTACATGACGAAAACAATCACATCGCTATCCCTGGATTTTATAATGATGTAGTTGATCTTACTCCTGTAGAACGTACTGCACTTAACAATGCACCTTATAATGAGGCCGAGTATAAAAAAGACCTGGATGTACAGGAGCTTTGGGGCGAAAAGGGTTATACTACTTTTGAGCGTACCGGCACCCGTCCCACTTTGGAAGTAAACGGTATTTGGGGTGGTTACATTGGCGAAGGTGCCAAAACGGTATTACCATCAAAAGCAAGCGCCAAAATATCCATGCGTCTGGTACCCAACCAAACTAGCGAAAAGATCACCGAGCTTTTCACCAAACACTTTTTAAGCATAGCCCCGGCAAGCGTTAAAGTAAAGGTAACCCCACATCATGGCGGCGAACCAGCTGTAACACCAACCGATAGCGTGGCCTATCGTGCGGCCCAGAAAGCCATAGCCGAGTCATTTGGTAAAGACCCGATACCTACACGCGGTGGCGGCAGTATCCCTATTGTGGCTCTGTTTGAGGCCGAGCTTGGTCTTAAAACCGTACTGATGGGTTTTGGTCTGGATAGCGACGCATTACACTCTCCAAATGAAAAATATGATATTTTCAATTACTATAAGGGCATTGAAACTATCCCATTATTCCACAAATATTTTGCGGAATTAAGTAAGTAGGGATAAAGGATTTTTGGATCAAAGAACAAGGATTACAAGAAAGCCCGGCAGTTTTCGAACTGCCGGGCTTTTTCATAAAAGGAAGTCATGCCGAACTTGTTTCGGCATCCCATAAGCTGCATATACATCATGCAGGCAGACCACCCTGTGAAGCCGAAACAAGTTCGGTATGACGGGCTCTTATCTTATAAAGACTACACCCCCTCCAACCCATACTGCTTTAATACATCTGCAGGCACCCCCTCCCATTTACCGGGCGAATTTCCTTTGTAACCCAAATCGGCAATACCAATTTTACTGGTGAAAAAACCGATGGCCGTCAGTTCACGCATTTTATTAAAAAAAGTAACGCCCGGTAGCATATCCGGTTTGGCCAGCATAGGATAGGCGATCTGGCTGCATATAGCTTCCTGCTGTTGTGGGGTACAGCCTTTAAATTCGTTGCCATAAAGGTTCAAACATTTCACATCCAGCCAGCGCAGGCCACCCCGCATAGGTAAGGCGTGTTCGGGTTCATCCTTGACAATAAACTCTATAAAATCGACCACTTTGGCATCTGAGGCGCTGCCGCTATGCTCGTCCCTGGGGATAATAATATCGGCCAGCACGATTATCGTAGCCAGTTCATGATCGGTAAAGTACTTTTCAGTCAGTAGGTGTTTTTCCCGTTCGGTTTCATAAGTCAGGCGACCGGGTTCGGCTGTTACTTTACCATCTTCTGTTTTAACATCAGGGTTTGTTTTGCAGGCATCCAGCAACACTACTGTTGATACCGATAAACCTATGGCTTTTAAACTCTCTCTTCTGTTCATGGCTTACACGTTTAGTTTTCGTTTCTGATCTAAAATATATTCGGCTGTGCGCATCGAGAGCGTGAGGATTGTCCAGGTGGGGTTCTTTTCAGATTGCTGGGTAAATGCAGCACCATCCACCACAAAAAGATTTTTACAATCATGCGCTTGGCACCATTTATTCAATGCCGATTTGCCTGCCTTATCGCCCATACGTACCGTACCTACCTCATGAATACCCTTACCCGGTTTATCCAGGCCATAGTTTTTGTCGGCTCCCACCGGCTGTCCCAGCGGAATGCCCCCCATGGCTTTGATAATTTCCTGGGTAGTTTGCTGCATGTGCCGGGCTTGCTTTATTTCCTCATCGCCCCATTTATAGTTAAAACGTAATACGGGGATGCCGTATTTATCGACCACACTATTATCTATCTCGCAGTAGTTGTCTTCTTTGGCAATATCGGTACCGTGACAGCCTACTCCGGCCATTGTACCGTAAAAACGACGGTAATCTTCTTTCAATGATTTGCCAAAGCCACCACCAGGTTTCATCTTACCATCGGCGCCGGGTAAATACCCATTGATATAAGGTACCAGCGTGCCCTCAAACCCCAAATACCCCCCGTACGATGGCATCATCATACCGCCAAAGATCTCCAGGTGATATCCCCGGGCAAAGTCGAGCTTTTTATGATCGCCCCACCAGGGTGCGTACAGGTGCAGGCTACCCACACCGTCTTCATTAAACCGTTTACGATTGAGCAGTTGAGGCATAATAGCAGCGCCGCCGGTTTGGGTAGAGTCATGCAGATATTTCCCAACCACATTACTACTGTTGGCCAAGCCATTGGGATGCTGTGCCGATTTTGAGTTGAGCAATATACGCGCCGACTCACACGTACCCGCCGCCAGGATCACTGTTTTGGCCTTTACACTGTACTCCTGCATATCGTTTTTATTGATATAAGATACACCATTAGCCAAACCATCGGATCCGGTCTGTATCTCGCGCACCACGGCATTGGTGATCACAGTAAGGTTGCCTGTTTTGATGGCTGGGATCACCAGGCAGGAGGAAGCCGAAAAGTCGGCATATATTTTACAGCTGCGGTTACATTGCCCGCAAAAAAAGCAGGCGCCCCTGTCCTTATTACCCGGTAGCGGCACAGTAAGTACAGAACCACGCCCGGCAATTACTTTGATCCCCAGCCCGGTAGCTGCCTTTTTCACAAACAGCTCGTTAAGCCGAGGTTTGGGGGCTGGTAAAAAGATCCCGTCCGGGTCGTTTTCCAATCCTTCATTGCTGCCATATACACCGATGAGCCGGTCTACCTTATCATAATAGGGCTTGATATCATCATAGGTAATGGGCCAATCATCGCCTGCACCAAAGCTGCTGTAACATTTAAAATCTTTAGGGCCCATGCGTAAGGATATGCGTGCCCAGTGATTAGTACGCCCACCCAGCATTTTGGCCCGGAACCATTTAAAATCAGTATCGCCCTTTTGCGTATACGGTTCGCCATCAATATCCCATCCACCATACGCCGCGTCAAAATCGCCCATGGGCCGGGTGGCATTACCACCACGACGCGGCGACTCATAGGGCCATTTGAGTTGCAGCGAATCTTTAGCCGGGTCAAAAAAAGGCCCGGCTTCCAGCATCAGCACTTTTATTCCGGCATGGGCCAGCACATAACCGGCCATACCACCACCTGCGCCCGAGCCAATGATCACTATATCATATACCTCGGCCGACTTTTTGATCTGAATATCTTTCATATCGGGATGGGTTAAGCGGCTTTACCGGCCTTTTCAACTAATTTCTTGGTAGCGATAACACCCGCGTCATCATCCAGGTAATTGCTTTGCGGGGCGTACATCTTAAACAAGCCGCCTTCATATTCAATACTCACCCAGCCATTGAAACCCGATTTTTTAATAATGCCGAACATTTTATAATAATCGGTCTCGGTATCATTGCCTGCTGCATCAAACGTGTGGCTTTTGGCGTGTACACCCTTGGCATAGGGCATTAGCTCGGTAATACCTTTGTACCTGTCGTACTCTTCCAGGCATTTGGTTTTCATGTAGGCATCCATGGTTTGCGCTTCGGGTTTAGTGCGGTTGATACAGAAGTTACCAAAATCGGCCAGGGTGCCACAATGTTTATTATTAACGCTTTTCATTACCCCGGCCAACCAGGCGCCGTTGCAGGAGATCCCTACATGATTTTCTACAATCACATCTATCTTGCTTTTACTTCCGTATGCTATGAGTTTAGCCAGACTGTCAGCAGCAGCTTTGGCCACTTCTTCGGGTGCCCCTTCGCCTTCTACATTTACCCTGATCATGGGGCAACCCAATAAAGCAGCGGCATCTATCCATTTATAATGATTTTCGATAGCTTTGGTGCGTTCGGCAGCATCCAAATGCCCCAGAACTCCTTCCCCATCAACCATAATACGCAGGTTGTAGCAACCATTATCTGCCGATCGTTTTTTCAATTCATTTAAAAACGTGCTATCCTCTGCCTTATCAGCAAAAAACATGGAGCAGTAATCTAATCCTTCAATACCGAAGGTAGTTTTCGTCTTCATTGGAAAATCAAGCGGATCTAGCTTTTTGCTCCAGAACTGGCTCGCCAGCGAAAACTGCGATAAGGCAAGCTTAAAAAACAGTCCATCAGCTTTATGTTCTGTTTTTGCATACAAAAAATCCGGAATGCTGGCAGCTATACCAATCCCGGCCGCACCCATTGCGGCACGGGTAATAAAATCTCTTCTGTTTAATGTCATAACTGGTTAATGGTAAAAGGAGGTTTCTATTTGGTAAATTTTACACAATAAAGTTATGGCTTAATTTCTATTTTGCAAATTTTACTAAATAGAAATTTATTAGTTTAATTTAAGATATATTTGATGTACCCTAACTTATATGGAAACCACAAACGAACTACAAGATTTTATTATCAACGGGTATAAACATTATATACCACACATATCTATTGATGCCGCCATATTTGGCTATCACGATCACCAGTTAAAAATATTATTATCGGGTTTCAAATCATTAGGAGGTTATTGCCTTCCCGGAGGATACATTAAACGTACAGAAACCCTGGATGAGGCTGCCAACCGCATTGTAGCCGAAAGAACCAGCCTGACAGACCTGTATCTGCAGCAATATAAAACCTTTGGCGATCCAGACCGCATTAAGTGGAATGAGTTAGATTTTGAAAAATTTTCGGAGAAGCTGGGCATACCTTATTTTAAAGATAGCTGGCTCATAGACCAAACAATTTCTGTGGGGTACTACGCTCTTACCGATTTTTCGCTGGTTACACCGAAGGCAGGTCTAATGTCCGACTCTTGTGACTGGTTCAATATCGACGAGATTCCACCCCTGTTATATGATCACGACCAGATGGTTAAAGATGCCCTCCATACCCTGCGCGTGCAGCTGTACTATTACCCTATAGCCGAAAAACTGTTGCCTGCCAAATTCACTTTGACCGAGATACACGCGGTTTATGAAACTCTGTTAGGCAAAAAACTCGACATCCGGAATTTCCCCAAAAAGCTGGTGTTTTTAGGACTAATTAAAAAATTGAACGAGAAACGAAATATCGGGCCGCACCGGGCACCTTTTTTATACAAATTTGATCTGAAAAAATACACTAAGGCCCTGGAAACCGGCACAACATTGACGTAGATATGACAACATTTTATTCACATTAAATAAATACAATAATATGACAGTTTTCGTTATATTTACTTGAAACAAAAGCACCTGATAGAAAGTATTATTCATATATATAAAACATACTATTATGGAAATCAAGGAAAAATCAAAAGGCGAAACTGTAAAGGAAGTAAGGGAGGTTAAAAACACTAAAGCCGAAAAGGACACAACGGCAAAAAGCGCTAACAGATTTAAGCGTAAGCCGCTGTTATAAACCATACGATGGGGCCCCGGCAAACACCGCGGCCCCCATTGCCTAAATCTTAAAATGCTCACAATGGGCCAAAAAGGCCTCGTTTGCATCGGCGCCGATGCCTGGTTCATCCCCGATGTTTAACTGGTAACCTTCGTAGCTTACACCACCAATGCAGGGATCTTCCAAATGGCCCAGCATACAGGTATCCATATCATAAAACTGAATATTAGGGCTGGCATATACAAAATGCAGCTTAGCGCTCAGGCCAATGCGGCTCTCGAGCATCCCACCCATCATACAAGCAATCCCTTTGGAGGCGGCTTCATCATGGATCTGTTTAGCTTCCAGTATCCCGCCCGATTTTGACATCTTGATATTGATATAATGACAGGAGCCACTGTTGATCTGTTTGCGGGCATCATGATGGTTATATACGCTTTCATCAGCCATGATCTTAACGGGCGATAACTGCATCAGCTGTGGTAAACGGTCATCATACCAGGTGCGCATAGGTTGTTCACAAAACTCAATATCATATTGCCCCATGGCCTGCAGGGCAAAAACAGCATCGTCAAAACTCCAGCCCTGGTTAGCGTCAATACGGATTTTGATATCGCTGCCCACAGCCTCCCGGATCTGACGGATGCGTTCCACATCTTCCACGGCATTCTTGCCCAGCTTCACCTTCAGGATAGTAGCACCAGTTGCTTTAAAATCAAGTGCCTTAAGCGCCATCATGTGCGGTCCGGCAATGCCTATGGTGATGTCTGATTCTATTTCGCGGCGTTCGCCTCCCAACAATTGATATAAAGGCACACCGGCGTTTTTGGCGGCAATATCAAACAGGGCGATATCAAAGGCGCTTTTAATGGTGGTATTACCGGCCGTAAAATTGTGCAGCTGCTGCATCCGGGCAGGTATATCCAGGGCATCATGACCTTTCCAAAGTTTGGCAAATTCACGGGCCATTACCAGGCAGGTATCCTGCGTTTCGCCCACGATCATGGGGAAGGCCGAGCACTCTCCCACACCATAAAAACCGGCATCGGTATGTACCCGGATAAAAACATTCTGCGCATGATCCATAGTTCCCGTTGCAATGGTAAAAGGCTCCATGGGGATGCTGAAACGGTATATATCAATATGGGTAATGATTATTTTATCTTTCACGGGAATAGAAGATTATATTTATGATTGTCTAAAGTAACATTTTGCGCCAATAATTTGCACATTGATACTATTACGTTATATTTGCGTTACTACAATATTAGTAACAATTCAATTTTAGCCTCATATCCCAAATTCACGGGCATTTGTCTGGCTAAATTTAAATCCTTCTTAATAATAACATTACAACAGCATAAACATGGCTCAACAAAACACGCCTGAATTTGACTATAATTCAACCAGGAATAAACTTATCCTGTCAGAATATGGCCGCAACGTACAAAACATGGTAAAATACATTGTTGCGTTGCCTACTAAAGAAGAACGTAACCGCTACGCGCAAGTAGTGATTGACCTGATGGGTTTTTTAAACCCGCACCTGCGCGATGTGGCCGATTTTAAACATAAGCTTTGGGATCACCTGCACATTATATCTGATTACCAGATAGACGTAGACTCGCCATATCCAAAACCATCGCCCGAGGCTATCCATATTAAACCGCAGCCTTTAAGATATCCGCACCAGCGCATCAAATATAAGCACTATGGCAAAACCATTGAGCTGATGATCGAAAAAGCCAAAAGCATTGATGACGCCGATCGTAAACGCCACATGGTACAGGCCATAGCCAATTTTATGAAAATGGCTTATGTGCAGTGGAACAAGGATTCGGTTGCCGACGAAAGTATCCTGGCCGATCTGTACGCATTATCAGGCGGTACGCTGAAACTGGAAGAAAACATCAACCTTAACCGTGTTGAATTTCGTCCTAACCAAAACAACAGCAATAACAACCAAAACAACCGCGGGCGCAGCAATCAGAACAATAATCAAAACAACCGCGGGCGCAGCAATCAGAACAATAATCAAAACAACCGCAGCAACAATAACAACCAAAACAATCGCAACCGTAATAACGGCGGCGCTAAGAAATACTAGTTTATTGGTTGATTGTTCACTGAACAATCAAAGAACAACAGCCCGATTATCTGCAAGGTAACCGGGCTGTTTGCTTAAAACCTATCAAATATTTGATAATAAAGATAAACTTGTCTCCATTAATTTTATAATCTTTGCCCTTAAATAACACACTTGTTTTGCTAAATGTAAGTGTGGGCAAAAATGAATCATGATCAATCAATTATAAACTCCTATGACTAACGCATTTGTGATAAACGGCGGGAAACCGCTAAAGGGCGAGATTACTCCGCAGGGAGCAAAAAATGAGGCTTTACAGGTAATTTCGGCGGTATTGTTAACCGATCAGAAAGTTACCATCAGTAATATACCCGATATAAAGGATGTAAATAAACTGATAGAGCTGCTTGGCGATATGGGCGTTATAGTGGAGAAAACCGCGGCCGATACTTATACCTTTATAGCTAAGGATATTGATCAGGATTTTTTCCAGTCTGAAACTTTTAAATCAAAAGGTGGGGGCCTTCGCGGGTCGATCATGATCGTGGGGCCGCTATTGGCCCGTTTTGGCAAAGCATCCATCCCCAAACCCGGTGGTGATAAAATTGGCCGCAGGCGTTTAGATACCCACTTCCTGGGTTTCGAAAAACTGGGTGCGCAATTTAACTACAACCCTGCCGATGGCTTTTTTAATGTTGACGCTTCAAACCTGAAAGGCACCTATATCCTGCTGGATGAAGCTTCGGTAACCGGTACTGCTAATATTGTGATGGCTGCTGTTTTGGCCAAAGGTATTACTACTATATACAACGCTGCTTGCGAGCCATACTTGCAACAGCTTTGTAAAATGCTGAACCGTATGGGCGCCAAAATAAGCGGCATAGGCTCCAACCTGCTTACCATTGAAGGTGTTGACTATCTTGGTGGTACAGATCACCGTTTACTGCCTGATATGATCGAGATAGGTTCATTCATCGGCCTTGCTGCCATGACCGGCTCCGAGATCACTATTAAAGATGTAAAATACCCGGAACTGGGTATGATTCCCGACGTATTTAAACGCCTGGGTATAAAACTGGAGCTGCGTGGCGATGATATTTATATTCCCGCCCAGGATCATTACGAGATAGAAACTTTTATCGACGGATCGATCATGACCGTTGCTGATGCCCCGTGGCCAGGCTTTACGCCCGACCTGATCAGTATTGTATTGGTGGTAGCCATACAAGCCAAAGGATCGGTGTTGATCCACCAAAAAATGTTCGAGAGCCGTTTGTTCTTCGTGGATAAACTGCTGGATATGGGCGCGCAGATCATCCTTTGCGACCCGCACCGTGCCACCGTTATCGGCTTAGACAAGCAAGTACAGTTGCGTGGTATCTCTATGACCTCACCTGATATCCGCGCCGGTGTAGCCTTGCTCATAGCCGCATTATCGGCACAAGGCCAGTCAACCATTTACAATATCGAGCAAATTGAACGTGGATACCAACATATCGATGATCGTTTGAAAGCTCTTGGCGCTGATATAACAAGAATATAAACAAGCTCAAAGCGGAAAGCTTAAGGCCAAAAGCAAGATAAAAGCTTTCGGCTTTAGGCTTTTTGCCTTTAGCTACCCTCCTTAAATCGTTACATTTCATCTTTTTGTTTTTTAAGGATTGTTATGTTACTTTAGCTTTTGGCTTTGCCCCTGCTTTCAGCCATTATAAAACCTACCAGAACAATGCCATATAAAAACCGAAGGTCGACTTATGCATACTTCATACTGATTTTTGTATTTATAAAAGTTGTTCTTAATTTATTCGCTATAAGTCATTTTGGCTTTCACCGCGACGAATTACTGCACCTGGTTTTGGCTGATCATCTGGATTGGGGTTATAAGGAAGTCCCCCCATTTATTGCCATCGTAGCCAAAGTTTCCAACATTCTTTTTGGACATTCAATTTTTGCCGCTCGTATTTTCCCGACCATTTGCAGTGGACTCATTGTTTGGTTTACCGGTTTGATTACGGTTGAATTTGGCGGGCGCAAGTTTGCCATTACCCTAACCTGCCTGGCTCTTATATTTTCGCCTGCATTTGTGGCGAGTGGCTATCTTTTTCAGCCCGTGGTGTTCGATCAGTTCTGGTGGGTATTAACCGTTTGGCTGCTGATCAAATACCTCAACACTACCGATGTTAAATACCTGTACTGGCTAGGCCTGGCCGTAGGTCTGGGTATGCTCACCAAATATACCATGGCCTTTTTCACGTTTGCCATGATCATCGGTATCCTTATCAGTAAGCAACGTAAACTATTATTCAACAGGCATATACTGGGTGCGGTTTTAGTGGCCTTTTTAGTTTGTCTGCCTAATCTTATCTGGCAAATCCAGCATCACTGGCCGCTCATCCATCACATGAAAGCCTTGAGGCAGGAGCAATTAAGTTATATTAAACCCGCCGAATTTATTGAACAGCAGTTGCTGGTACATGGTGTGGCTCTTTTTGTATGGTTCACTGGTTTGCTGTTCCTCATATTTTCTTTCAGGTTGCGTAACTTTCAATTTTTAGCCATCGCCTACGTACTGATATTTATTTTTTTACTGGAAATGGATGGCAAAAACTATTACCTGTTTGGCGCCTATCCTATGCTGTTCGCCGCGGGTGGTTTTGGGTTTGAACGATGGCTAAAAACCAAAGGTTATGTACTCCGCACCGTTACCATAGCGGTATTTGTGTTGCCTAATATGATCTTGCTGCCTATGTTGCTGCCTCTATTTTCGATAGATAACACGCTGGCATTTTTCAGGTTTGCCCATAAAAATATAGCCGCGACAGATTTTCTGATCACCTGGGAAGATCAAAAACAACACCCATTAACCCAGGATTATGCCGATATGTATGGCTGGGATGAGCTGGCCCAAAAAGTTGGTGAAGCTTATAACAAATTAACGCCGGAGCAGCAAAAGCAAACCCTTGTTTATGCCGATAACTACGGCGAAGCAGGCGCCCTGAACCAATACAGCAAACAATTCAAGTTCCCAAGAGCCATATCCCTTAACAGTAGCTTTACGCTGTGGGCTCCCGATAGCCTGAAATGCAAATACCTCATCTATGTGGATGATAACGGCGGCGAGAATATACGTCAGTTTGTAGCCGGTAAGATGATAGGCTCCTACGAAAAACTGGGCCAAATTGATCACTACCTGGCCCGCGAAAAAGGCACCAGCATCTATCTGATAACCGATATTAAAGCCCCCTTACAGGAACGATATACGAAAGAATTGGCGAGGAAAAGGTTGGAGTAGCATTAAAAATGCCCGTCATTGCGAGGTACGAAGCAATCTCTAAACTATACAGAAAGGCTCTGCTTATCGGGGATTGCTTCGTACCTCGCAATGACGGGCTGAGATTACTAAGCCGATATCGCGTTGATGATATCGTATTGGGTAATGATCTCTATTTTACCCTGTCCGTCTTCAACCAATACGGCGATGTTGTCCTTATTGATCATGCTTGATATCTTATCGATAGAAGTATTCAGATCAACAAAAGGGAACGGCGTTGTAGTGATATTTTTGATCGGCTGAGATTTGATGGACGGGTTTTCGAGCAATGAATTCAGAATATCACTTTCGGTGATCTTGCCGATCACCATACCTTTTTGCGTAACCGGGATCTGCGATATATTGAGCGATTTGATGGTATTGATAGCCTCCAGCACGCTTTTTTCACAGTCGATAGTGATAATTTCCTGCACATCCTTTTTACTGATGATATCAGCGGCGGTTAGTTTGCCATCCTTCAAGAATCCGCGGTCGCGCAGCCAATCGTCATTATACATTTTGCCCAGGTAACGCGTGCCATGATCCGGGAAGATGATCACCACTACGTCGCCTTCTTTAAACTTGTCCTTCATTTGTATAGCACCAGCAACAGCCGATCCAGTAGAGTTACCTGCGAAGATACCCTCCTTGCGGGCAATTTCACGGGTCATGAGGGCAGCGTCCTTATCTGTTACCTTTTCAAAATGATCAATCAGGCTAAAGTCGACGTTTTGCGGTAAAAAGTCTTCACCAATACCTTCTGTGATGTATGGATAGATCTCGTTCTTATCCATAATACCGGTTTCTTTATATTTTTTAAATACAGAGCCGTAAGTATCAATCCCCAACACCTGGATGTTCGGGTTCTTTTCTTTCAGGTAACGTGCAGTACCCGATATGGTACCACCAGTGCCCACCCCTACTACCAGGTGCGTAATCTTGCCTTCGGTCTGCTCCCATATTTCAGGACCGGTTTGCTCGTAATGCGCCTGCGAATTGCTCAGGTTATCATACTGATTAGGTTTCCATGAATTAGGCACCTCGCGCTCTAAACGCGAAGATACAGAGTAGTATGAACGCGGGTCTTCGGGCTCTACGTTGGTGGGGCAAACAATTACCTCGGCGCCAAAAGCGCGCAGGGCGTCAAACTTTTCTTTTGATTGTTTATCGGTGCTGGTAAAAATACATTTGTACCCTTTAATAACCGCGGCTATAGCCAAACCCATACCGGTGTTGCCCGATGTACCTTCAATAATAGTACCGCCAGGTTTTAGTTTACCGCTTTTTTCGGCGTCCTCTATCATTTTAAGGGCCATACGGTCTTTGATAGAGTTACCGGGATTGGTAGTTTCTATCTTAGCCAAAACCGTTGCCGGGATGTCTTTTGTTACCTTATTTAACTTAACCAACGGTGTGTGACCAATGGTTTCTAATATATTGTTATACCACATAATTTAAATATCTACTAACCCGGTATATTTAGCCGGATAACTCCCCAAAATTAGCTTTCTTAAACGATATTTTTTTAAAAAAGAAACATCCGTTGAGAATCAAGAGTCAAGAATCAAGATATAAGACTCCTGTTTTCATGCAAAAGACAGAAAGAATAAAACTAATATTTTTTCCTGTCTTGATTCTTGACTCTTGATTCCTGATTCTCATCCACACAAATTATATATTTTTTTATGGAATAGTTCATCAACCTGCATCCTTTAAGTATAACCCAAAAGCTTATATTTAAACCTATGGTATCTACAACCTATAACAACCTATCCTTATCATTAAAAATAGCCATATTTATTTTATTGCTGATAGGTATTTGTGAAAGCCCTGCATTTTCGCAAAAGCTATTGAGTCCAAGCAGGCAGAGTAGTTATTATATCAGTAAACTATCAGCAGAAGATTGCTAAATTGTTTGTGAGGATACAAACAACATGGGGTAAAAAACAAATGTCATCTCGAACGAGGCACGAGGGGAGATCTTATACGTGAGCTATGCTAATCGTATAAAATCTTTCTCTACCGCTCAAAATGACAAGCAGGAAATAAATATAATTGTAGTCCTGAGCATAGCGAAGGATCTATTCCTCAACATATATATTGTGAATAGATGCTTCACTTCGTTCAGCATAACAGTTTTAACTGGTCAATGGCCTCATGAATCAATTAAAACTTCAAATGTTTAACCGTTAACCCGTTATTGATCAGTTGCTTTAACGATTCGATACCGATACGCAGATGTGTTTCTACAAATTGTTCGGTTACAGTTGAGTCGCTTTCGGCAGTTTTTACACCTTCGGGTATCATCGGCTGATCTGATACTAACAGCAATGCTCCTGTCGGAATCTTGTTGGCAAAACCAGTGGTGAAAATAGTAGCAGTTTCCATATCAACAGCCATGGCGCGCAGATCTTTCAGGTACTTTTTAAATACTTTATCATGCTCCCAAACACGGCGGTTAGTGGTATAACAGGTACCGGTCCAGTAATCGCGGGAAAAATCACGGATGGTGGTTGATATCGCCTTTTGTAAAGCAAATGACGGCAAGGCCGGTACTTCTGGTGGTAGGTAATCATTGGATGTACCTTCGCCACGGATAGCGGCTATCGGCAGTATCAGATCGCCAACGGCATTCTTCTTTTTAAGACCACCACATTTACCCAAAAATATAACCGCCTTTGGATGTATAGCGGTAAGCAGGTCCATCACAGTAGCCGCTACCGAACTGCCCATACCAAAATTGATAATGGTGATACCATTCGCTGTAACGCTTTGCATCGGTTTTTCCAGACCCATGATCGGCGCGTTGTCATTCCACTGCGAAAATAATTGTATATACTTCGAAAAGTTGGTCAATATGATATATTCGCCAAAAGCCTCCAGTGGGCGACCTGTATAACGCGGCAACCAGTTAACCACAATGGCATCCTTAGTTTTCAACCCTGATTTTACGGGTGAGTGCACTTCTTTTACTACCTGTGCATCGGTAGGATCCTTTTTTACATTCAATTGTTCATTCATATTTTTTTAGTTTACAGTTTGCAGTTGCCAGTTTGCAGTAAGCAGTGACATTTGGAGAAGAATTATCGACTGCTAACTGCCAACCGATAACTGCAAACTAAAGTATACAACAAACCCCGGCGTTTCACCAGGGTCTGCAATTATTATAATAAAGATAGCTACTTAATTGATATCAAATTGTTACGCTACTTTTAATTTTTTCAGATCCGATTTTTCAAACTTCTCGTGAGCATAGTCTAAAGTAACCTGCAGGCGTTTCACATCTTTTTTAGATGGAAACTCAAACATAGCATCTATCATGATCGCTTCGCAGATAGAGCGAAGGCCCCTTGCACCAAGCTTAAATTCCATGGCTTTATCAACTATAAACTCCAGCACTTCATTATCAAAATCAAGCTTTACGCCTTCATATTCAAACAGTTTTTTGTACTGTTTCAATAAAGAGTTTTTAGGCTCGGTTAATATGTTGCGCAGGGCATCCCTGTCAAGCGGGTTCAAATAAGTTAATACCGGCAAGCGGCCAATCAGCTCGGGTATCAGCCCAAATGATTTCAGATCCTGCGGAGTAATATATTTGTACAGGTTTTTCAGGTCAACCTCGCTATCGTCACGTTTTAGTTTGTAACCAACAGTTTGCGTACGCAGACGGTTAGCTATTTTACGATCGATACCGTCAAACGCGCCGCCGCATATAAATAATATGTTGCTGGTATTTACGGTGATCATTTTTTGATCGGGATGTTTACGTCCGCCTTGTGGTGGTACATTAACCATAGTACCTTCCAATATCTTTAATAAAGCCTGCTGTACACCTTCGCCGGATACATCGCGGGTGATGGAGGCATTATCGCTTTTACGGGCTATTTTATCAACCTCATCAATGTACACAATGCCTTTTTCGGCAAGGGTTACATCATAATCTGCCGATTGCAGCAAACGGGTCAATATGCTTTCCACATCTTCCCCTACATAACCAGCTTCGGTGAGCACGGTAGCATCACAGATACAAAACGGAACGTTTAATATCTTGGCCATGGTTTTTGCCAGCAAGGTTTTACCCGTACCGGTTTCGCCCACCATAATGATGTTTGATTTTTCGATCTCTACCTCGTCCTTATCAATACGCTGGTTTAAGCGTTTGTAATGGTTATATACGGCTACAGAAAGTATCTTTTTGGCATCATCCTGACCGATTACATACTGATCAAGGTGACCTTTAATTTCGGCAGGTTTTAATAAAGAAGGTGCCGAAGGCGAAGCTTTTACCTTACGTACCTTTAACTCCTCAGCCAATATTTCATTAGCCTGATTAACGCATTTATCACAAATGTGAGCGTCGAGGCCTGCAATTAACATCAGGGAATCCTGTTTACCTGCACCGCAAAATGAACACCTGATTTCCTTACTGTTCTTATTCATCTGATTCGTTTGTTATCCAAAATTAACTAATTAGTGGCAGAAAAAAAAGTTTTGGGTCTGAAAGTCGATATGAAAGCCGAAAGCCGTCAAAGCCCAGACGCAAAAGCAGCTCTTTGAAACCCCCTCACTTCCAGACTTTAACACCTTTCAAACTCGTCGACTAACGACTTATTTATTCGTTTTTCCGCTGCCTTTTAAAATCTCGTCGACCATACCAAATTCTTTGGCTTCTTCGGCAATCATCCAGTAATCACGATCCGATGCATCCCAAACTTTCTGGAATGGCGCACCGCTATGATCGGCAATGATCTGGTACAGCTCTTTTTTCAGCTTGGTGATCTCATGGTAAGAGATCTCGATATCTGACTGCTGACCTTGCGCACCGCCCGATGGCTGGTGGATCATTACCCTGGCATGTGGCAATATAGCCCTTTTGCCTTCGGTACCGGCACATAATAATACCGCTGCCATTGATGCTGCCATACCTGTACAAATGGTGGCTACATCATTTGATATAAATTGCATGGTGTCATAGATACCTAAACCCGCGTAAACAGAGCCACCAGGTGAATTGATATAGATCTGGATATCGCGTTTGCTATCGGCCGACTGTAGGAACAGCAATTGAGCCTGGATAATGTTTGCAATATTTTCATAAATGGCATCGCCCAGGAAAATAATACGGTCCATCATCAAACGTGAAAACACGTCCATCTGGGCCACATTTAACTGACGTTCCTCGATGATATACGGGGTCATGCCGGTTGGGGTATAAATACCGGATGGCATTCTGCTTCTGTCAACAGCAGAAATATATTTATCTACATGCAGGCTGTTTAAACGGTGATGCTTAACAGCGTAATTTCTGAATTCGTTTTTATCGATGTTACTACTCATGGTTTTTGTTATGTTATTTTTAGGATGCAAGTGTTACTTGCGATAAATATAGTTTTTAGTTGAATATAATTTTAAACAGATAGTATGTATTAAGTAAAATATTTTGGTGGTGAAGGCATCTTCTACACGTCATTGCGAGGCACGAAGCAATCTCTATACTGTACAGAGCAGCTATACAAATCCGATCTGCCTGTGTAGAGATTGCTTCGTACCTCGCAATGACGACTTTTTGCTTTTATACACCAAAAGCAACCTTGTGAGTTGCTTTTGATGTTTTGTACAGAAGTAAAAATGAGCTTATTGCTGCTCTTTTACCAGCTCGCTGAAATCTGTATAAAGGATATCTTTTTTATCTAAAGTGATTACGCTTTTGATATGATCAAATACCTTAAGCGCTTTTACTTCTTCAAATATCTTGTTAGCATTCTCTTTGTTTTGAAGATATTGTACAGTGTACTGACCTAGCTGCTCGTCAGGAATAGGCTGTGGGCTGTACATTCTGAATTGCTGATCTAAACGAACTTTTGCCAAAGCAAAAACCTCGTCATATTTAATCTCGATCTGGTTGTCCTTAATGATCTTGTTTTCGATCAGGGTCCATTTCAGGTTGGTAGCAAAATCATTGTAACCACCATTCAATTCCTCGTCGGTCAGTTTTTCGTTAGTGGCTTTTAACCAGCGTTTCAAAAACTCATCCGGCAGGTTAAAATCAACCTTGGCCACACTCGCTTTGTAAATATCGTCCTGTAATTTACGCTCTGAATCCTGAACCATCATGGTCTCGATCTCTTCAGTAATTTTAGCTGTAAATTCCGCTTCGGTAGTTACTGTACCTTCACCAAATAATTTGTCAAAGAACTCCTGGTTCAGATCGCTTTCTTCTAAACGGTTCACATTTTTAACCGTTAACTGAAATTTCGATTTTAACTCAGCCGCTTCGTCTTCTTCAATTTTTAATAAACCGGCAACCTTTGGCGCTTCGTTATCAAAAGCTTTCTGAATATCAAGCGTTACTACATCACCTTTTTTAAGGCCGATCAATGATTTTTTTATCTTTTCATCTTTGATCTGGTCTAATCTAACTGATGCGGTATTGCTTATGCCCCCCTCAAAAACAGAACCATCCGGAGAAAGCTGGGCCAAATCTGCGTAAAGCACGTCATCATCTGCCGATACGTCAGGATTTGTCATTTTGCCATAGCTACGGCGAATATTTTTAATACGTGAAGCCAGCGTTTCGTCATCAACTTTGATCACGTACTGGGTTACTTTATCTTTTGATGAGAAATCAATATTGAACTGTGGCGCTAAACCCAGCTCGTAGTTGAATTCAAAATTATCGTTAAAATCCCAGTTGTATTCTTTCTCGTTATCAACCTTTGGTAATGGCTGACCCAATACTTCCAGTTTTTGCTCGTCGATGTATTTATTTAAAGTATCTGATAACAAGTTGTTGATCTCATCAACCAAAATACTTTTACCGTACATTTTTTTGATATGTGCCGCGGGCACCATTCCGGGACGAAAGCCTGGCAGTTTAGCCTTTTTAGCGTTTTCTTTTATGGCTTTGTCAACACGTGGCTGGTAATCCTCAGGGTTAATGTTGATCTTAACAACTGCATTCAGGGCATCTACTTTTTCCTGTGTAATATTCATCTTTTTACCGGGTATTTTTAATTTAATCGTTTGAAACGTAGCCATAAAACCAATTCAGGCTATACAAATTTCGAGGCGCAAAAGTATGAATTTTATTTTAAATTTAATCACGCAATTCTGCCGGGGTAAATTTATCCACCTTGTTTTTTACGGGCTTTATGGTTTTGATATAAGCATATATGGCCTCCAGGTCGGTAACCTTCATGGTACCGTATTTATACCAGGGCATAATGGTTTGAAACTCATTTGGTTTTATAGGGGTCTGTTGACGGGTGCTATCGGCATATTGTGTAAAACGACTTAAAAACTGGGCTTTTGTCCAGCTACCTATACCTGTTTCTTTATCAGCCGTGATATTGGCCGACCGTATGGTACCACCGTTGGGCGATGTATATTCATGTCCACCGGCAAATTCCAACCCTTCAATGATCTTACCTTTGTTGGCCTGGCTGTGGCAATCTTTACAGGCTCCTATCCGCACCAGGTAAGCGCCGTACGCCAATGTATCATGCTGATCGGGCACCGTACCCAGCGTGGCCTTTGCCGGCATGGTATGCACCAGTATGTTTAATGGAAAATCGAGTTTACGCTCGGGATAGTCGGTCGTTTGTGGCTTAAGCGTGCGCAGGTAGGCAATAATGGAATAAACATCTTCCCTGCTCATTTTGGAGTACGACTCCCAGGGCATGATCGGGAATATAGCCGAGCCATCTTTTTTAACCCCGGTGGTAATAGCCCGGAACAGTTCACCGTCAGTCCAGTTTTTTAAATGGTATGGAGTAATATTTGGTACATAAACAGAACCCGGAAAACCCACATTGGCATCAAATTTTTCGCCGCCAGCTCCTAATGTTTCTTCTTTTACCGGCCCGGCCAATATGTTCCATTCGCGTTTGGAGTGGCAATCAACACAAGCTGTTATATGATTGGCCAGGTATTTACCGCGTTCAATACGCTGCGGGGTGGCTTCTACCTTAATATTTTCCGGATCGCCTACATTGGGCAAGGCCAGGGTAATATAGCTTATACCAGCTACAACAATTAAAACAATGGCTATTACAATATAGCCTGCAAACTTTAAGATCTTTTTCATGAATAGGTAATAGGGACGCGGCAAAACTAATCAACTTTTTAAACTTATGATTAACCTTCTACACCGTATTTTCACCGAAAAATCACGCGTAGATTTACGTTGTTTCGACTCACCCCGGCATCGCTACATCTCCGATAACCACACACGTCATTGCGAGGTACGAAGCAATCTCTACATAGGCAGGGTAACTATTAAGGGTTTAAACTGTTCAATTTGCTCTGTATAGCATAGAGATTGCTTCGTACCTCGCAATGACGTTATTTTTTAGTTCCCTCTCCTTTGGAGAGGATTACTACATGAGGGCTTCGCCGTTTAGGTGAGGCTCTCCCCTCCCAAAAAAACAAAAAAGCAGGAACCCTCGCTCCTGCTTTTTACAAAATAGTAAATACCTATTTAGTCAACTTTTTCAATGCTCGATGCGCCCGATTTGTCGTTATTCACAGTTGTAGGCGAACCTTTATACCTGATCTCCGAAGCGCCAGAAGAGTGAACATTAAGCGTTTTTAATACGTTGATCTTGCAATGACTGGCGCCTGATGAATTAATGGTGTATTCGCCAACCACAAAATCAAAGGCATTGATCTTGCCTACGCCGCTAAATTCCACCTGGTGGGTGGCTGCCTGCCCGGTTAAGTTCAGTTCGCTTACACCACTGCCATGGCTGTTTACATTAGCCGCGTTCAAATCAAGGTTAACTTTGGTAGCGCCCGATAAATGAATGTTCAGATCGCCGGTAGTGATTTTACCAGTTGATGAAACCTCCACTGCTCCTGATGATTTAAGCTCTTCCAGTTTGCGGATACCGATATTTACCACCAGGCTATCATCAAGACATATTGTTTTTGTGGTTTTGATGACCAGTTTACCGCCATTAACAGAGGTAGAAACATATTTAAGCAGGTTATCATCTCCCGTAACCGAAATGGAGAGTGAGCTATCCTGTTTTAAATGAATTTTATATGCGCCAGATATATCGATCCTGCTAAAATCAGTGGCTTTGCGTTGCTCCGTAATTATTTTCCCCGAGCCATGTACGCAAACAAGCTTACATGATGAAATTATACTTAATGATGCACATGCGATGATGGCAATAACTAAACCTGTTTTTTTCATAATGATAGATTTTTTATGGTCATAAAGCTATCAGGCGTTATGCCCATGATAGTTTTATTATGTTTTTTTACTTTGTGACGTTGTTTATAGAGTTGAAGTTACATCAAAAATAAAAAAAGCTGTCACAAATTGTGGCAGCTTCTCAGAATATATGATGAACTTTTGCAAAAGTTGGATTAAAGACCTGCAAACTCGTTTGCTATTTCTTTTTGAGGTACACCGTTCAATTTATCGGTGAAGCTTTCGGCAGCAAAGTTGTTGTTATTTACGCTGGTAGTGTTGCTGTGGTTTAAAGTATAAACAGTAGCGTTACCGCTCAGATCAATTTTAGCGTGATCATTTACGTTAACGTTGGCTGTATAAGCATCTACATTTAAAGTAGCGGTAGCGTTGTTGTGCAGGTTAACTTCCAGTTCAAGGGCTGATAATTTACCAAATGATTTTACCTGGGCGTTGTCATAAGCGCTGATAGCACGCAGATCATTAGCAGTTACCCAAACAACCAGTTTTTCTGCTTTGTATGAAGTGATACGCAATACACCGTTTTCGCTTTGAACAAGGGCGCTTTCACCATAGTAGCGGTTGTAAACTTTTACCTGGTCGGCGGAGCCGTCAGAAACAAACAGTTCCACATTACCGCGGATCTCGATCTTACTGATCTTGCTTACTTCTTTTACTACAGTGGCAGTGTTGCTGGTAGTGTTATTATTATTGGTAGTTGCATAAGTTGTGCTGGCGATACCACCTACTAAAACTAACATAGTTGCGATGGTGAATAATTTTGTTTTCATGATATTAATATTTTGATTGTCAATTAATTATATTGTCTTTATTTTTTAAATACATCTATATGACGCCCCCATTTTTAAAACGTTACAGCTGTTTGGAGCCAAATAGATGTACGGCCTTATTTTGTCGGCGAACGGAGGATTTATATCGGTGAACGGCGAAAATATTTTTAGGAGGAAAAGAGGAAAATGACCGATTAAGGTGTGGGATGAGAGCAATAAGGGCTTTTTATAAGGAGGCTGTCATCCTGAACTTATTTCAGGATCCCTTTGGACAGATTGACGGTCATGCTGCACACCTTGCATATGGGATGCCGAAACAAGTTCGGCATGACTGGATTTTATATGGCTTAATAGAAAAGAAGGCCTGTCATCCTGAGCACCGTCGAAGGATCGCGCGTAAAAGGCCTGCCCACCATGCTTCGACGGCGCTCAGCATGACACCTATTATAAATACTCAGTTAACCATTGGGCTTACCGGCCGGTAATAAACCTCACTGCGGCCATTCACCGTTTTAACTACAAAGCCATGCTCAATAAGCCATTGCAGCACCAGGTAAATGCTGCTGGTGCTCACTTTAACACCATTAATGCGGATATGCCTCGACAGAGTATCTACATCGGCATCATCTGCCAGCTTTAAAACGTGTGCTATGATATGCTTTTTTTTAACCGACAGGTTATATTGATGCAGATGACAATATTGTACAAATTCATCAGGAAGGGCTGTTGCCGTTAGGTTAAAGTGTGTCATAAAGTGATTCAATTGAAATACCGTGTTTTATTTCAAAGAAAAAAATATATACACGTACAATTGTTGTACATAGGGGCGATATAATTGTAAATTTACGACATGAAGAAAAAGCAATTTGCGCCCCTGGTAATTTGCGATGTGGAAGGGGCCGGCATCATCCAATCCCGGCATAGCCACACCTATTATGAAATCATCTATGTACAAAAAGGTACAGGCACACATATCCTTAATCAGAACCGTATCCCCTACAAGGCGGGCGACCTGTTTTTAATATGCCCAGAGGATGAACACTGTTTCGACTATAAAAAGTATACTTGTGTTACGCTGATCAAGTTTACCGATGAGTTTTTCAGTTCTCAAAATCAATCCATCCCGCATGTAGGTATCGTATTCAGTCCGCAGGACCTGATGCGGCACAAACTGTTAAAAGAGATCAAACTCACTTTCGACGAACCTTTTAAAACCATTTTAAAGAGCACCGTCGACAATATTAAAGCTTACAATGGGTCGACAGATATAGCTACCTGTCCCTATATCTTTTATCAGATCCTGTCGCTCTTTGGTTTAATAACACAGGCATTGGGGCGTATCGACGCGCAATTGGTTAACTGTCCGCCGGGCAAACAGGAGCTGATATCTTATATCCATCAGCATATTTACGAACCCGAAAACATCCAGATCAAAAACGTAGCCGCGCATTTTAATATCGCTACCAGCTATTTTAGCGCCTGGTTTAAAAGAAATTTTGATATCAGCTATCGTGATTACATCAACGGGTACCGTGTTAAATTGATTGAGATCCGTATCAGCAATAAAACCTCCACCCTGAGCCAGATAGCGGAGGAGTTTGGGTTTACCGATGTGAGCCACCTATCCAACTATTTTAAAAAGAAAACCAATACCAACGCGAGCCATTACGGCAGAACAGCGTGATAGAGCTATTCATATACTTAATTTATATAATTAATAAAAAAAATGTCATTTCGACGAACACGAGTGGGATATGAGCATTGGAGTGAGGAGAAATCTTTTGCGACAGACTTATCCATAATATCGCGTGTAAAAGATTTCTCCTCGTACCTCGTTCGAAATGACAGTTCTTTATAGCTGAAATGGAGGCGGCTTTTCAATCAACAAATAGGTCTATATTATATATATGAAAATACACATCATGGGCGCATCCTGTGCCGGCTCAACCACTTTGGGCACCGCCTTAGCCCAACGCCTGAACTATCCACTGTTTGACAGCGACAAATATTTCTGGGAAGCAACCGAACAACCCTTTACCGTAAGACGTGATCCGGAACTGCGAAACGCTATGATGATGCACGATGTTAACAGTAATCCAAACTGGATACTTACCGGATCGATGGTGAGCTGGGGACCAGTATGGCTGGATATGTTTGACCTGGTAGTATTTCTGTACATTCCCCACCACATCCGGATACAGCGCCTGCATAACCGCGAGCTGGAACGCTATGGTGATGCTATTTTTAACGATCCGGAACGCGCGGCCAATTACCAGGCATTTATTAAATGGGCAACAGGCTATGACGATAATACCACTAAAGGCCGTACCCTGCAGGTACATGAAAACTGGTTGAGCCAGGTAAGCTCCCCTATTTTAGAAATACGTGGGGACACCACGGTACAGGAACGCTTGGACCTGGTTTTGGAAAAAATGAAGGAGTTGTAACGTAAAAACTGGAGATAGCGCGATTCCTTCCCTCGGGAAGGGCAGGAAGGGATTTATACACTTTACCCGTTTATGTCGCCCGTATAAACCCCTCCCTGCAACTACACAACCTACCGCACCCCTCCCGTGGGGAGGGAATTGAAACAGCAAAGTATTTGAATCTCTTCTTAATTTTTCGTATATTTATATCAATAGCAGCCCGCTTGTCTTTTCAGGAGATAAGCGGGCTGTTTGGTTAAGGATAAAAGGGCTCTAAAATAGGCTATTTTTCATTTAGTTCATTGACAATCAATAATTTAATACTTTTTAAACCTATCAAAACCGTGTTAAAATTTGTTAAAAAGTGTTAAAATCGATGGTTTTGAAGCAATTTTCGATGGTTTTTGAGTGATTTTTGCCCCATTTTTAGTTAAAAAAGTGTTAAAATAAAGCTTTAAAAAGTTTTGCTGTTAAATAATTAACGTAATAATGCTAGTCGCATGAAAATAAACCTATCCATCATTTCACTCACATTACTTTCAGCTGTTTCTTCTGCTCAAACACAGCTAATCAAAAATCTGCAGGCAGGCAAACCCCAAATCCTGGTTGTTTATGGTACTAGTTTAACCGCGGGCGCCGGAGGGCATGCCTGGGTAGATTCTGTAGCTGCCGATCTGAACAACAAGTACCACGGCAACTTAACCGTGTATAATGCTGCCAAAAGCGCCATGTGGTCAACCTGGGGCGTACAGCACCTGGAGGATAGTGTGATCAGCAAAAAACCCGACGCCGTTTTAATTGAGTTTAGTATGAACGATGCTTTCCTGAATTACAAAACCAGCAGGGAGCTGGCCGAATTGAATCTGAACTATATGATCGATCGTATCAAACTGTTTAATCCCAATTGTGAGATCATCCTGCAAACCATGGACATAGCGCTCGACAAACATGCTACTGACAGGCCCGACCTAAACACCTATTACGACCTTTACCGCGAGGTTGCAAAAAAACGAAAGCTTTTACTGATAGATCATTATCCGCATTGGAAAGCCATACTGGATAAAGGAAAAGAAGAATATTTGAAATATGTACCTGATGGTCTGCACCCGGATGCTGAGGGCGCCCGCAAAGTGATAGCACCTTATGTGATTGAAAAACTGATGGAAGGGAAATAGCTATAAAAGACAAAGCCACCTGGCTTCAGGTGGCTTTGTTCGGTGATTAGCCTGCTGTGATGGCAATTATAAACCTGCATACTCGTCTGCTTTAACTTTTACACCATTCAATACTTCGCTGGTGTGCTCTGCTATCAGGTTTGATCCGTTTACGCTTGAGCCATAGCTGCGGTTTAAGCAGTATTCATTAACAGTACCGCTTAAGTTAGCGCAAGCTTTATCATTCATGGTAACACGTGCACTGTAAGCATCTAATTTTAAAGTGGCTGATGCGTTGTTGTATAATTTCACATCCAGTTCAATGGCTGACAGGTTGCCGAATGAGCTGATGTTAGCATTGTCATAAGCAGTGATGCCTGAAAGTTCTTTTGCGGTAACCCAAACCACTAACTTTTCGGCTTTGTTATATGATGATATACGTAACACACCGTTCTTTGCTTGTACCAATGCGCTTTCGGCATAATAACGGTTGTAAACTTTTACTTCATCGGCCGGACCGTTGGATACATATACCTGAACGTTACCGTAAACTTCGATCTTATCGATCCTGGTGATGTCGGTTAAAACGATGCCTTTGTTGTTGTTTGTGTTAACAGTGGCTTGTGCTTGATTTCCAATTCCAAATACTATAGCTGCTACAGTAAAAAGGGTGATTGCTAAAGTTTTCATGATTTTAATATTTTGATTGTCAGTTGATTAATATTGTTATTTTAAATACACCAATATGACGACCTCACTAAAAAAACGTTACAGCAATATGGCCTGTAATAGTTGTACGCCGGGTTTTTGTCGGTAAATGGAAGAATGTTGTCGGTGAAAAGCGGGAAGAAAAAGAGCTGATTTTGGAAGTCCGTGAGTTGATGGGGTAAATGTCGCCAGAACAAGGATAAAATGTATCCCTTAAAACGCAAAACTTACTACTATTTAGGCCAGATAATACTTTTCTCCGTCGGTTTTTATTTTGCCGGCATCCAGCAATAGGCGAATGGTTTCCATCTTTTCTTTTTCGGTACCTACGTTAATGGTATTTATCAGTGTGCCGATATCCGGGGTGGATATTCCAAGCAATTGTACAATTTCATGGGTGATGTCATCAAAGATCTCGTCGGCGTTTTTTTGGCGTTTCTCATCCAGGCAAACGTCGCAAACGCCGCATTTACGGGCATTGGCTTCGTCGAAATAGGCCAGCAACATTTGGCTGCGACATTTTTTGGCGGTCGCGTAAGCAAACACCGCTTCCATTTTCTGGCGATAGGTCTCCTTGCGTTCTTCTATGTACTTTTTGTTGATAAAGAGGCGGTCGGCCTGCTGGCGGGGCTTTAAATAAGTTACCTGGGGTTGATCTGTCTGCTGCAAATAGCTGATCAGCCCAAACTCCTGTAGCTGCATTAATCCATCTATCACCTGCTGAACGTTTAAGTTAGTGCGCCGCGACAGATCGTATTCTTTTAAGCGTACGTAATTTTCAAATGAACCGCCGTAGGAGCGCAGCAGGGTTTTAATAAAAGGATCCCAACCTGCGTTCTGTATCTGGAAGTTATACAATACCTCATTTACCACCTCAAACCGGAAACGTGACGGCAAAAACACGCTTTCGTTGAAGGAGAGGTATTCGTCCTTTTCCAGAAATTTGAGTGCATTGAGCGTTTTAACGGCATCCAGCTTAAAGCGGCTGCAAAACTCGCCCAGGTCAAGATCAAAGCTCAGGCCCTCGCCTGCACCATAAGCCAGCTGGTAGTAATTGGCCAAACAATGATACACAAGCTTGATCTCCTCCACCGATGGAAAGTTCAGCACAAACATTTTTTCCTGCCTTAGTCTATCGGAATGTGTATATAGTAAAATAGCGTAGGCCTTTTGTTCGTCGCGCCCGCCGCGCCCCCCTTCCTGATAATAAGCCTCCAGGCTTTCGGGCATATCTTTATGGATCACAAAACGCACATCGGGCTTATCAATTCCCATTCCAAAAGCGTTAGTGGCTACAATAATACGGGTACGGTTATTTTTCCAGCTTTCCTGTTTTTCGGCCCGCTGATCCATGGCTAAACCGGCATGATAATAATCGGCTTTTATACCGTTCTCATTATAATATTTGGCAATATCAGCAGCATCCCGGCGACTGCGTACATAAACAATGCCGCTGCCTTTAACACCACGGGCAATATCCAGCATCTTTTGCAGCTTATTTTCAGCATTTTGCACTACATAGCTTATATTTCGGCGTTCGAAGCTCTGCTGGTAAATAACCGCGTCCTTGAACAATAATTTCTGCTGGATGTCGAGTTTCACTTCGACCGTAGCAGTGGCTGTAAGGGCTAATACGGGCACTGTGGGGTGCAATTCCCGCAGATCGGCAATGTGCAGATATGGCGGTCGGAAATCATAGCCCCATTGCGATATACAATGCGCCTCGTCAATAGCTATCAGGTTTACTTTCATATACCGGATCCGCTCGCGCACCAGTTCGGACAGTAAACGCTCGGGCGACAGGTACAGGAACTTGACCGAACCATAAATGCAATTATCCAGCGCCAGATCTATCTCCCGCAAACCCATGCCCGATACTATGGATACCGCGTTGATCCCTTTTGCTTTCAGATTCTCCACCTGGTCTTTCATCAGGGCTATCAGTGGCGATACTACGATACAGATCCCCTCTTTAGCCAAAGCAGGCACCTGGAAACAAACAGATTTACCGCCACCGGTAGGTAATAAAGCCAAAGTATCGCGACCTAATAAAACAGATTTGATGATCTCGGCCTGCATAGGCCGGAAACTATCGTGGTTCCAGTACTGTTTTAATATTTCCTCTATGGTCATGTGGCGGCTTCAAATATAAAGGCGGAAGGATGAAAAGACAAAGGATTAAAAGATAAAAGACCAACGCAAGGTACCTGTACAAAAATAGCGGTGATTTTGTCACCGCTATTTTTGTATTTCTGACTATGGACTATTGACCATAGACTATGGACTTAAAAAATTATCTCTTTTTTACATCAACATATTCCCTGTCAGTATCGCCGGTATAGATCTGGCGCGGGCGACCGATAGGTTCCTTGTTTTCTTTCATTTCTTTCCATTGCGCTATCCATCCCGGCAAACGGCCCAGGGCAAACAGTACGGTGAACATTTCGGTTGGGAAACCTAATGCACGGTAAATGATACCTGAGTAAAAATCAACGTTAGGGTATAATTTACGCTCTACAAAGTATGGATCTTTCAGAGCTACTTCTTCCAGCTTTTTCGCTATTTCCAGCACTTCGTCATTGATACCTAACTTCTCTAATATATCGTCGCAAGCTTTTTTGATGATTTTGGCGCGTGGGTCGAAGTTTTTGTACACACGATGACCAAATCCCATCAGGCGGAACGGATCATTTTTATCCTTTGCTTTGGCAATCCATTTATCGGTATCGCCGCCATCGTTCTTGATCTTCTCCAACATCTCGATAACCGCCTGGTTAGCACCGCCATGCAGCGGGCCCCATAAAGCAGATATACCAGCAGAAATAGATGCGTACAGGTTGGCATCAGACGAACCTACTATACGCACTGTAGACGTTGAACAGTTTTGCTCGTGATCGGCATGCAGTATCAGTAATTTATTCATTACATCAACTACAACCCTATCAACTTTATAATCTTCTGTACGTTCCGCAAAGGTCATGTACAGGAAGTTGGTTACATAGTCGAATTTATTTTGAGGATATACAACCGGGTGCCCTAATGATTTTTTATAGATCCATGATACTACTGTGCTCATTTTTGCCAGTAGTTTTATAATCTCCAGGTTAACCTCTTCTGTTGAAAGACCTTGTTTTAATGATTCGGGGTTGAAAGCAGCCAGGGCACCAATCAATGATGAAAGCTGCCCCATGGGATGCGATTTTGACGGAAAACCATCAAAAAACTTCTTCATATCCTCATGAACCAACGTATGGCGGCTTATCTGGTATTGAAAATCAGTAAGCTGTTGTTCACTTGGCAATTCGCCATAAATAAGCAAGTAAGCTACTTCGATGAAACTGGCATTCTCGGCCAGTTGCTCAATCGGGTAACCACGATATTTTAATATGCCTTTTTCTCCATCTAAAAAAGTGATGGCACTTTTGGTAGCACCTGTATTTTTATAGCCGATATCCAGCGTTACGTAACCGCTTTGATCCCGGAGTTTTGAAATATCAATAGCTTTTTCACCTTCTGTACCCTCAATCACCGGGAGGTCAAATGTTTTATCACCAATCTTTAGTTGTGCTGTATCCGACATAGAATATAATTGTTGTAACAAATGTAATTAAATCTGTGTATTATAACCCTCCAGATCATTTACTGTTTTGTAAATTTTATGTGCAAATCTATTAATTAAACCCAGTTTTGCTAATTACAAGACATCAATTATTCGTTAAAAAAACATTATTTACAAAGCGGGGACACATCAATAAAAAAACCTGCCGGCTTAATTGATCTGCTCTTTAACCTGTCCGCAGGTTTTCATGTGCTCGGGGAAGTATGGATTTTCGATGGCTTTATTGACAGATAGCCAATAGCCGCCCTTGCCATTATCAGCCATAGGACAAAAATCAACATATATTGGGGCCGATTTAAATTTAGCGCCTTTTATAAGACCGATGACATCTTTACTCAATATCAAAAACGCGTCGCGCTGCGCTTTGATATCATCACCTGTTGCTATTTGATGAGCAAGCGTAGCGGTTTCAGTACAACCTTTAATACCGGCCAGTTTATCCTCCAACATAGTGGCAGTACTTTTAATGCCCTTCATGTTCGATTTCAGGAACTGATTTTTGAGACCTATATAATTATTAAATACATCGGCTGTATTGGAGGTATCAGCTACTTTGGCTACGATAGTTTTAGTACTATCTGATTTGATTGCTGTTACTTCTGCCGGTTTGTTGGTTTGTTTGCATGCGGCTAAGGCAACCACGAGGCCTGCAAATAGGGCGCTATTAAAAAGATTGATCTTCATATGGGTATCAATTTGTGCGTATGGCTTCCACAGGATCAAGCCTCGAAGCTGAATACGCCGGAATAATGCCCGAAATTACACCTATTCCCAAAGAAAAACCTAAGCCTTTTATAATATTATTGATATCCAGTACCACCTGCACATCAAACAGTGCCTTGACCCCGAAGGTTGAGAAATACACCAGTAAAAGCCCAACCAAACCTCCCAACAAGCAAAGCACAATGGATTCGATCAAAAACTGAAGCAGTATGAAATAATTTTTAGCACCTAATGATTTTTGAATACCTATAATATTAGTACGTTCTTTTACCGATACAAACATGATGTTAGCTATACCAAAACCACCCACCAGCATGGAGAATAAACCGATAATAAAACCACCTTTATTAACAATGCTGAAAAGATCGTCCAGGGCGTTGGTAAGCATCGTGGTGCGATTCAGTGAAAAGTTATCTTCCTGTCCGGGTCGCAAACTCATGATGGAACGCATCAGACCTCTCAGTTCACTCTCTACATCATCAACCGGGATACCTGTTTTACCCCTTACGATAATTTGCGGGTTATATTTTTCATTTTGTACATCAATCAAATTATGAGCAAAATTAAGGGGCAATAAAACTTCTTTATCTGTTGATATACCCAGCATGTCTTTTCCTTGTTTTGAAAACACCCCCACCACTGTTACGTAACGGTTCAGTACTTTGATCTGTTTACCCACAGCATCACCAGCCGGAAACAGGTTTTCGGCTATATCAAAACCTATATTAACTACAGGCGCACCTGTTTTTGATTCCATTTCGGTAAAATACCTGCCGTTCGCAAAGTCAAAGTTCCAGGTTTTGTCATGATCTTTCGAAGCCGCATCTATCTGGGCGCCTTCAACCGTGTTGCTCTTATACTTAATGGTGCGGTTATCTATAGATATCTCGTATGATAAAGCTTCGGCAGTTTGGCTGCGGCGCTGCAACTCATCAAAATTGCGCAATTTAGGTACCGGCCGCTGTAAATATTTCCACCAGGGAAAATCGCTGCCCCCAACCCAAGGCCATTTTTGAACATAAATACTGTTATTACCCAACTTATCGACACTCTTTTGCAGGTTATTGCGCAAGGTATCAACAGCCGAAAAAACCGCGATGATCGTAAATATGCCTATTGTTACCCCAAGCAAGGAAAGCATAGTGCGCAGTTTATTTTGTCTTAGCGCATCATAAGCGAATAAAAAGCTTTCTCTGAAAAGTTTTAAAAATAGCATACAACTTATTTTGATCTCGATGGTTAATCATTCTACCACACAGGTTTACAAACTATGGCGGGAGAATATTTTTGTAAAAATATACCAGTATGGAATATTTCGTTTTTTAGACGATATTACAGCTGTTAAGTTACATTCTTTTTATATATAAACTGAATAATATGCAAACCATGTTGTTCATAAAAAAATCGGTGACATTAACAAAAAAAATTCATACATTTGCGCCCTGAAAATTCATAAATACAAGCATGAAATTATCTCAATTCAAATTCAATTTACCCGAATCATTAGTAGCACACAATCCATCTGCCACCCGCGACGAAGCCCGTTTAATGGTTTTACACAAAGATTCAGGAAAAATTGAGCATAAAATATTTAAAGATGTACTGGATTATTTTGATGATCAGGATGTCATGATCCTGAATAACACCAAAGTATTTCCTGCACGTTTGTATGGTAATAAAGAAAAAACAGGTGCTACAATTGAAGTGTTTTTATTACGCGAACTCAATAAAGAACTTCGTTTATGGGATGTGCTGGTTGATCCGGCCCGTAAAATACGCGTAGGTAACAAATTATATTTTGGTGATGACGATCTGTTGATTGCCGAAGTTGTGGATAACACCACCTCACGTGGCCGCACCATCCGTTTCTTATTTGATGGTACCGACGAAGAATTCCGCAGAAACGTGGAGATCCTGGGCGAAACACCACTGCCAAAATACATTAAACGCAAGGCTACTGCCGAAGATAAAGAGCGTTACCAAACCATTTTTGCCAAGCACGAAGGCGCTGTTGCTGCCCCTACTGCCGGCCTGCACTTTAGCCGTGAGCTTATGAAACGCCTGGAATTAAAAGGTGTTGATTTTGCCGAAGTTACCCTGCACGTGGGTTTAGGAACTTTCCGCCCGGTTGAGGTGGAGGACCTGACCAAGCACAAAATGGACTCAGAGCAATTTATCATTGAGCAAAAACAAGCTGATATCGTAAACCGCGGTATCGAACGTAAAAAACGCATTTGCGCGGTAGGTACAACTTCTATGCGTGCCATTGAATCAGCTGTATCTGCTGGTAAAACATTGAAAGCCGCTAACGACTGGACAAGCAAATTCATTTTCCCTCCGTATGATTTCAGCATTGCCAACAGCATGATCACCAACTTCCACACACCAGAGTCGACCTTATTGATGATGGTATCGGCATTTGGCGGTTATGAGCATGTAATGAACGCTTATGAAGTTGCGGTTAAAGAAAAATATCGTTTTTACAGCTATGGCGATGCCATGCTGATCATCTAAAATCAGATTTGAGATGTTAGATTTGAGATATGAGAGTTTTCTTGTATCTCATTTTTTTTGCTTTAGATTTGGGTAATATTTTTTATGGACGATCAAAATCTCAAATCTCAAATCGCATATCCCGCATCTAAAAAATACTACGCCATTATAGTGGCAGGTGGTACTGGTACCAGGATGCAATCAGTGGTTCCTAAGCAGTTTCTATCGCTTAATGGACTACCTGTTCTGATGCATACTATACAGGCTTTCACCCAATCGACCATCAAACCTGACATTATTTTAGTTCTACCAGCGGCCTATCATGATTATTGGAAAGAGCTTTGCCACACCCATCAATTTGATACGCCTCATACTTTGGTTACCGGCGGCGAAACTCGTTTTCATTCTGTCAGGAACGGACTTGACCTGATATCGTCTGACGATAACACCCTGGTAGCCATTCATGATGCCGTACGACCGCTTACCAGCAATCATATTATCGAAACCTCATACCAATACGCCCAGAAACATGGCAATGCGGTTACAGCCGTTAAAAGCCGTGATTCGGTAAGGCAGTTGGTCAATGACAGGTCTGTAAGCTTATTAAGAGATCAAATCTACCTGATACAAACCCCGCAAACTTTTAAAATAAGCTTATTAAAAAAAGCCTACCAACAACCCTACAGCGAACATTTCACCGACGATGCCAGCGTGGTTGAACAGGATGGGGTTGAAATACACCTTACCGAAGGCAGCCATCAAAACATCAAGATCACTTTTCCCGAAGACATAGCCATAGCCGAACTGCTTTTAAACAAAAAGCCAACGACCTGAGGTCATTGGCTTAAAATTCTTAATTGCATGAGCAGGTAATTGCTATGCCCTGCGGATAATTCCTAAAAGTACAGCGATAATAGCTATAACCAATAAAATGTGGATCAGTCCGGTAGCGTGACCAAAGAAAAACCCAAATATCCATCCTATTACCAGGATAACGGCGATAATGTACAATAAACCTCTCATTTTTGATATGTTTTAAGTGATAAATATGAAAGGCATATTACTAAAATCATTCCAAAAAGCAGAGTTCATAAAAAAACCCTCCATAAGAGGGTTTTTAATGCTGTTAATATTCGTCTTCGTTAAAAAAGAAATCGTCTTTTGTCGGGTAATCCGGCCATATTTCTTCGATATTTTCATACGGTTCACCATCGTCTTCCAGCGCCTGCAGGTTTTCAATAACCTCAACAGGAGCTCCTGAACGGATAGCATAATCAATTAATTCATCCTTTGTTGCGGGCCAGGGCGCATCTTCAAGGTGAGATGCTAGTTCAAGTGTCCAATACATGTTTCTCTATTTATATTTAATTCAGTAAATTAACTTTTTCGCAAAAGTATAATATTTTCAATTGGAAAATCAACATTTTTTTTCACATTTTTCATATGCGGGGTATCCATTGATTTTCAGGTATTTTATGCTCAGTTGCAATCTTACGTGCTAAAGTGAACAGGTAATCGCTCAATCTGTTCAGATAAATGTTCACTTTTTCGTCAACCGGGCTTTCTTCGGCTAAATGAACGGTTATCCTTTCGGCCCGCCGGCAAATACATCTTGCAATATGGCAAAACGAAATGGTATTATTTCCGCCCGGTAAAATAAAATGACGTAATTCAGGCAATTTTTCGTTCATAGCGTCCATTTCCTGTTCCAGTAGCTCCACATCGGTCATATACAGGTCGGGTATTACCATTTTTGATCTTTCCGGATCGGCGGCTAGCGAGGAGCCTATAGTAAACAATCTGTCCTGTATCTGCTTCAATATGTCCTTATCATGCTCAGTAATATCCTGATCGCGAATGAGGCCGATATAGGAATTCAGTTCGTCAACCGTTCCATAGCTCTCAATCCGTATGTGGTGTTTGGCTACCCTGGTTCCTCCTATTAATGATGTAAACCCCTTATCGCCTGTTTTAGTATATATCTTCATATTTTATCCGGCAGCATTTATCCTTTAGTTCAATATACGTGTATATATTTTGTATTGATACCACTTGTAGTATAATTTTTGCTAATAAAGTGTAAATTTTTAAATGATAGGCTTAAACTTGCATAAATAACAGAGTCAAGAGGTAAGAGTCAAGAATTAAGAGAATATATAATAGCAATTTAGTTTTTATCCAATCTTGACTCTTACCTCTTGATTCTCATAACTTGGTTCTTTTTAACTATAAAACTATGAGATCGATCATATCATCAAAATTCGTAATTATACCTTTTGCCGCATTAGTAGTCTCGGCTTTTAGCTGTGGCAACAGTAATAGTTCCAAAGCACCGGCAACGGCAACAACCGCTTCTCAAAAAACGGTATCTATATCTACACTCATCAGCGAGCAACAATTCAATGAGCTTTTTCCGCAACGCGATAAATTTTATAGTTACGCTGCTTTTATAAAAGCAGCAAACGAATTAGGCGAGATAAAAATAAAAGTTACCCGCAGGGCCACCTCGGTATATCAATATATACGTACCGATAAAAGTACAGGCAAAACAAGTACTGTAAGACAAGATGGCGACTGGAACGAGGAATGGGCCAAAAAGAAACCCGACAGCACTTTTACGGTAGATTACGGCAACTTCGGGACCCAATTTAGCGCCGAAGCCAATAAAAAGGAGCTGGCAGCATTCTTCGCGCATATAGCCCACGAAACCCGCCACGGTGTAAATGCTACTTATACCGACGGGCTGATGCTGATACATGAAAGCAATACATCTTTAAGTTATATAGCCGAGAGTGACGAATACCCACCGGTGGCAGGCAAAAAGTATTATGGCCGCGGTCCTATGCAGTTAAGCTATAACGGCAACTACGGCCTGGCCTCTACCTGTATATTTGGTGATGCCAAAACTTTATTGAACAATCCTGATATGGTGGAGACCGATCCGATAGTAGCTTTTAAAGCCGCTATTTATTTCTGGATGACACCCGAAACGCATAAACCATCGGCACATGATGTGATGACGGGCAAGTGGCAGCCCAATGCTATTGATAAAGCTAAAGGCCGCACACCCGGCTTTGGCATGACCATCAACATAGTGAACGGTGAGGTTGAGTGCAACAAAGGCGAAAACATGTACAGCATGAACGACCGTATTGGCTTCTATCAATTCTTTTTAAAGAAATTGGGTATCACCGATGCCAACTGCGCCTGCTCATGCGGTAAAATGGAACCTTATAAGTATTAAGCTTATATTTACACATGCGTTTTTTTCTTTCTATAATTACCTTGTTAAGCTTTAGCCTTACCACATGGGCTGCTGCTTTGCCTGATACTGTTAAAAAAGATAAACATATTGCTGGTCGCCCAGCCTCGATAGGCATTATAGGCGATACCGCTAACGTAAATACGCCGGTCAAAGCCGGCCTGGTGATGATAGGTGGCGGCAGGGATGTTGACGAGGCTTTTAAATGGATGATAGACCGCAGCGGTGGTGGCGACGTGGTGATTATCCGGGCGTCGGGTAAAGATGGCTACAACCCCTATATTAATGGACTGGGTAAGGTAAATTCGGTGGAGACCCTTAAAATTGATTCAAGGGCTTTGGCCAACAACGATACGGTTGCTTATATCATCCGCAATGCCGAAATGCTTTTTATCGCTGGTGGCGACCAATCCAACTACATGAATTTTTGGCGGGGAACCAAAACCATGGATGCTATCAATTACCTGCTCAATGTAAAACATGCGCCTGTTGGCGGCACCAGCGCCGGCTGCGCCATTATGGGTGGCATCTATTACAGCGGCGAAAATGCCAGCGTTACCGCCGAGCAGGCCCTGGCTAACCCCTACAATCCGTTGGTGAAATTGTATCATGATGATTTGCTGCATGCCCCCTTCCTCCAATCGGTAATTACTGATCAACACTACATTACCCGCGACAGGCAGGGCCGCCATGTGGCCTTTTTAAGCCGTATTGTTAAAGACTGGCACTTATTTGCCAACGGCATAGCTGCCGATGAACATACCGCGGTTTGCGTTGACGAAACTGGTCATGCGGTAATCTTTGGTACCAGTAAGGCCTACTTTTTATTGACTAATAACCCAAAACCGCCCGAGGTATGCGAGCCGGGCAAACCCTTAACCTGGAATAATAACCAACAAGCCATCCATGTTTATGAAGTACAGGGGACTGCAACCGGCAACGGAAGTTTTGACGTAAGCAGTTTTAACCCTACACAAGCATCGGGTGGTAAATGGCAATGGTGGTGGGTAGAAGCCGGGAAGTTAAAGCGACAGGAGGCGAAGTAATTCCCCTCAGTCCATTTAAGCGTAAAAGTGGGTTTACATGGTTTACACAATTTACGGTTAACATTGACTTATTTAATTGATTATCAATTTATTATAATAAAACACAATAAATTAATGTAAACCGACTTATTGGCTCATTTAAGCGTCCGCGCTTATGGCTATTTGAAGTCTCACCGCTCCCGCGAGATTAGCGTAGCGTATCTCGTGGGATGCATGGTTAAAGCTTCCAGCTTTAATTCAGCTGAAAGCCCGCGGTAGCGGGAGTATTAACAATCATGTCATTGCGAGCGATAGCGTGGCAATCTCCTCCCTTGCTAACGCGTAGACGGAATAGCTACGAGATTATTAATGTTGTATTTTTTTTAACGGTATTAATGAGCTCCCTTTGGTCGGTTGTCTTCGTCGTGCCTCCTCACAATGACATATTTGAGATATAATTTCTTACCCTCAATTCTGGAGTAACCTACTTCAACACCGCCGGTAAAATATACTCCTGCATTATTTTATCAACTTGTGGATGCGCGTAGGGTTTGCCATATGCTGTAGCCGTAACAATCACCACCAATGGCACATCGGTAAAAACAAATATTTTGTTGCCCCCATTACCCGAGCAATAAAAAGTTTCGTACGATTTATCATTCACGGTGTAGGTTTTGTTCCAGAACAGATAGCCGTAACACCCCTCGCCTACCACATCTTTTGGCAGGGTAAGATATTTGGTAAACGATTGTTTCACCCAGCTTTCAGGAATGATCTGTTTGCCGTTCCATGCCCCATTATTTTTATATAACTGCCCGAATTTGGCATAATCCAGTGAGCGCATCTGCAAGCCGCCGGCGGTACTCGGAACGTGCTGTGGAGAATATGGCCACTGATACTTTACTATACCCAGAGGTTTAAACAGTTTTTCATCGGCATATTTTTCCAAGCCTCCCGGGACAGACTTATTGACCATATCGCCCAGAAGCATAGCTCCGGCCGTAAAATAATTCCATTGTTTGCCCCCGGTTTTGGCACTATCCACACGAAGATCGAGTGTGAATTTTGCCCAATCAGGCGTTGGGTACATATTTTCTTCATTCCCGGGCGAATCGCTATCGTTATCATCCCCATCAAATATGGAGCTCATGGTGAGCAGGCTTTTCAGGGTAATACCTTCTTTCCGCGGCGAATAGTTATTAAACTTCTTAAGATCGTAAAAATCTTTTAACGTTTGGTTTTCGCTTTTTATAAACCCATCATGTATAGCGATCCCCATCATGGCCGAGGCGAAAGTTTTGCCCACCGAGCGGGGATCATGCAATGAATCGCGCGAGCTGCCATTAAAATATTCTTCAATCAGGAGCTTTCCATTTTTAATGACCACAATACTGGTAATATCTTTCAACTTATTTTGAGCTATTAAGCCATTCATTGCCATGATCTTGTTCTGATCAAAGAGTTCGCTGGAAACCTGCCAGCCGCTATTGGGTTTTATAGCCTGTACCTGGACAGCCCTTGTATCAGGCGGTGGAACGGTAAACCGAAGCCCTCCCTGGGCAATTATTTCACCAACTTTTAAATCCGGGATATTGATATACGGTCGAACCTCTATTTTCAATAAATGCTCACCTGTTATCAACGCGTCGTCACCGCCCCTGGCTGTAAAACGATACCAAAGGCCCCTTCCCCAGGAATCTTCGTTACGGTTACTGATCAATGGGACACTTATAGTGGTTTTAGTATTTTTAGTTGCAGGTAAATTAGCCCCTTTATTGAGATTCTCCTGGTATATCTGCCGGCCATCAACATAAAAAGTAAACTGAAAATTCCCTTTATTTGAATCCTCAACGCTTAAAGAGGAATTGAGTTGGTGTTGATAATTGGTTAAGGAATTGGCTATAAAAAACCTCATATACAGATTATTTTGAGGTCTTGCTTCAAATTGATTAAGCAGGTCGGTTTGTTTTAACCTTGTTAAATTGATGGTATCGGCCAGAAAAACAACTTTCCCCACATTGCCTTTGTAGACGGGCAAAGTGAGCAACTCGGGCTGGGTAATATTGCTGGTTTGCGCAAATGATGATGTGGTAACAGTAATGAAGGTTAGGATAAAAAGTATATAGCGTTTCATCTTTTTATGATATGATATATGCAAAGCTGCATGGATAAACTCACACAAAATAGAACAGAATTAACATGCCCGCGTAAGCAGTTTACGGTAGGCCGATGGATTGCCGTCGCTAAACTGCTTAAAGCTGCGTAAAAAATGGCTCTGGTCTGCAAAACCGCATCGAAAAGCAATATCGGTTAACGACAGATGATGATCATGCAACAAGGAGAACGATCTTTCGACCCTTAACTTCCTGATGTACTCGCCCAGGTTACAGTTAAAATATTTTGAAAAGTCACGGGAAAGATGAACTGGGTGAATTTGCAATTGAGCCGACAGATGATCAAGTGTATGCTTTTGAGTAAACTCATCTGCCAGGATCTCCTTTAATTTTTTGGCCCAAAGCGGCACCTGCTGTGGCGGACTTAATTTGCCAACCTGCATTTTGACCAGTGTTTGCAACAACAACGCTTCAACAGAAAGGGCGGTTACTTCATCGTCAATTTTTGATTCTTTAAAGAGCCTGTACAGCAAAAATTTAACATCCGGATCATTGATCGTAAAACTTCCCTGAATTTTATCCTGTTGAAGATCAAAACCATCAAACCAGTTTTTTTGCAACTCGATATGGAAGCCTCGCGTAAAGCCTTTGGGTTTTATGTTGTAATGTGGATCCTGCCAGTTATGAAACAGCAAACTACCGGCCGAGCAATTGTAAATTTCCTTCTTGTTGCCTTCAATAACATTGCCGGCTAATATAAACGTGAAATAGGCATTTTCGTGATAGTGCCAATCTACCTTATCGTGGGTGTATTCGGTATCGGTTAAAGTGATCCCTTTCAAACAGATGGTTTGATTGGTTTGTCCGTAAAAACTTCCTGTTTGTAAATATTTCACGGATAATTGAATTTTCGTGATTCCTGACTCTAAAAGTCCTGTCTCTTTTAAACCTCTTCTACCTTGCGGTTTACGGTTTGAATCTCGGTATTGGCATAATCATTTTCAATCAGGCCATCGCGCATACGCACAATACGGTGAGCGTGTTTGGCTATATCCTCTTCGTGGGTTACTAAGATGATGGTGTTGCCTTTGGCGTGGATATCTTCTATCAGGCCCATTATTTCAATGGATGTTTTAGTATCGAGGTTACCTGTAGGCTCATCGGCCAAAATAATAGATGGGTTATTGATCAAGGCACGCGCCACGGCTACACGCTGGCGCTGACCACCCGATAACTCGTTTGGTTTATGATCAATACGATTGCCTAAACCCACGTTTTTAAGCGCGTTGGTAGCACGCTCTGTGCGGTTTTCTTTGTTAATGCCGGCATAAATTAAGGGTAAGGCCACATTATCAAGCGCCGTATTACGAGGCAACAGGTTAAATGTCTGGAAAACGAAACCGATCTCGGAGTTACGCACCTCGGCCAGTTCATTATCAGTCATGTGGCTTACGTTGATGCCGTTCAGGATATATTCACCTTTTGAGGGTGTATCCAGGCAACCCAGGATATTCATTAAGGTTGATTTACCCGAACCTGATGGACCCATCAATGCTACAAACTCGCCTTTATTAATATTCAGGGTAACTGATTTAAGCGCGTGGATCACTTCGGAGCCGATCACGTACTTACGCCCGATATCTTTAATGGTTATTAATGGTTTGTCAGTATTCAATGGCTCCATATATATTTTTCGTTTGGACTAAGATACACTTCTGAATGTTACAGATAATTCAAAATTAAAAAGTCAAAATTCAAAAGCATAATAAGGGGTTCTGAATTTTGACTTTTTAATTTTGAATTATGAATTTACTTCTCGATCACTTTGGCAACCAGGAAGTAGTTTTCATCGTGTTTTGGGGCGTTTTCCAGCGCTTCCTCATGGGTTATCCTTTGTTTTACTACATCATCGCGCAAAATATTGGCATCGCCGGTCATATAAACCAGGGGCTCCACGCCGGTTGTATCCAGTTCATTCAGTTTTGCCATAAAGTCAAGGATCTTACTCATATCCTTAATCATTTCCTGCTTTTCTGTTTCGTTAAGCTCTAAACGGGCCAGGTGGGCAACTTTTTCAACTGTTTCTTTATCAATGGTCATGCCTGTAGCAATTTTTGTTTAATAATATCGTAAACCTCATCGCGCAGGGCGTCGGCGTCATCTAAGGTTAAATGGGCCGTTTCAATGGGTTTATGTACAAATATATCACAAATTCCGGGTCTGCTGCCAAATTCTTTACCGGTATCCCAAAGCACTTTCCAGGTATCCAGTGAGGTAATGGGGATAATTGGCACCTTCATTTCGATAGCCAACCTGAAAGGGCCATTCTTAAATTGATGTAAAGCAGGCGGATAAGTATCAGGAATGGTACCTTCTGGAAATATCACTACACTCACGCCATTCTTTAACCTTTCGGCTGCCACTTTAAATGCTCTGAATGATGATATTTTGCTTTCGCGGTTAACCGTAATATCTATTGTTTTAAAAAAAAAGTTTAGCACAAAATAAGCTTTCAGTTCTTCTTTGGCCATAAAACAATGATTATTATGTAAATTGGTGCTGATAGCCAATACGTCAAGGTTTGAAGTATGGTTAGGGCATATTACATAAGTTTTGTTCCAGTCGATAGGCGCCTCATAGGTGGCCCGATAAAATATACCTGAGCATGCCGAGCTTATCAGTGCAATTATCTGCCTGAATTTATTGATGTATTTATAAAGCTTTGGTCTTTTACTAAGCAGGTACAGAATTGGGAAACAAAGGATAAAAAAGAATGTAACACTGGTCTTGTAAAACTGTGTATGTATTCTTTTTATTATTAATTTCATGGCGACCAAAATTAGAAAAAATACTCAATCACCACAGGCTAAACCATCACTAACTGTTGTTGCTCGTTAAGTTTCTGTTTCATCATGTCATAAACCCTGTCGCGTAGCATGTCGGCATCGTCAACAGTTAGGTTGTTGGTATCAATGGGTTTATGCACATAAAAATCGCAAACACCTGGCTTACTGCCGTATTGCAGTCCGGTATCCCAGAGCATTTGCCAGGTATTGGATGAGCTTACCGGGATAATGGGTATTTTTAACTCAATGGCTAGCCGGAAAGGCCCATTTTTAAACTCCTGTAACTGTGGTGGGTAATCATCAGCTATTTTGCCTTCGGGAAAAATGATCATGGTTATACCGCTCTGTAATTTTTCGGCTGCCTTTTTGAAAGCCCGAAATGACGACATTTTACTTTCCCGGTTCACCGGGATATCAACCGAACGGAAGAACAGACCGGTCACCAGGCCATCTTCCAGCTCCTGTTTACCCATAAAGCTGCAGTTATTATTTACCAATGAGCACATGGCAGCAATATCCAGGTTAGAGGTATGATTGGCACATACAATATAGGTTTTGCTCCAGTCAACAGGTTCTTCAAACTCAAAGCGGTAAAAGAAGCCAACGGCGGTCGAACTGATTAAGCCCCAGAACCTTCGTAAGCGGTTCAGGTTCCGGTAACGCTCGGGTTTTCGCGAGCAATAGTAAAAAAACGGCCAGAATATAAAATAAGATAATGCCACACTGAGCACATACAGGTAGATATGCACTTTTTTCAATATCATTTTCATCAGCATCAAAAATAGAAAAATTCCTTACTTTCGCAACCTATGGAAACTGTTGTTAGTGGCATCCGTTCAACCGGAAATCTGCACTTAGGAAATTACTACGGAGCGCTGCAAAATTTTATAAAAATGCAGTCTGAATATAACTGCTTTTTTTTTATCGCCGACCTCCACTCATTAACTACGCACCCTACCCCAGCCGATCTGCATACCAACGTAAAGCAGGTTTTGGTAGAATACCTGGCTGCCGGCATCGACCCGGACAAAGCGACCATCTACGTACAATCAGACGTACCGGAGATAGCCGAATTATACTTGTATCTTAATATGAACGCCTACCTCGGCGAGCTGGAACGCGCCACATCTTTTAAAGACAAGGTGCGCGCCAATCCCGATAATGTAAATGCCGGTTTGCTTACTTACCCGGTATTGATGGCGGCTGATATTATTATCCATAAAGCAACCAAAGTACCTGTTGGTAAGGATCAGGAACAACACCTGGAAATGGCCCGCACCTTTGGCAACCGCTTCAACAGACTGTACAATCACGATTACTTTCCCGAACCTTACGCTTTTAGTTACAGCGACAACCTGGTTAAAATTCCAGGACTTGATGGTAAAGGAAAAATGGGTAAATCAGAAGGAGAAGGCAATGCTATTTTCCTGGGTGATACACCGGAGGCCATTCGCAAAAAAGTAATGCGTGCGGTAACCGATGGCGGACCTACCACAGAAAATCAAACCAAACCCCAGGAGATCCAGAACCTGTTCGACCTGATGAAAGTTGTTTCATCGGCAGATACGCTGGCTCATTTCGATAACCTGTATAATACCTGCAGCATTCGTTACGGTGATCTGAAAAAACAGCTGGCCGAAGATATGATCATTGCCACTGCCCCTATCCGCGATCGTATCAATGCCATTGCCGGAGATGCTGCTTACCTGAGCAAAGTAGCCCAGCACGGTGCCGATAAAGCCCGCGAAAGCGCTTCAAAAACCATACGCGAGGTAAGAGAAATTATAGGTTTCAGGAAATTTTAATAAGTTCATTGTCAGAATCAGAATTGACAGAATTTTAGGATTTACAGAATTGATCGCTAAAAATTTTTATAATTCTGATGATTCTGTAAATTAGGAAAATCCTGATTCAGACAAATTCTGTAAATTAGGAAAATTCTGATCCGAACAAATTAACACTGTATGCACATAGCTATTGTAGGAAACATAGGAGCGGGCAAAACTACCCTCACCGAAATGCTGGCCCGGAACTATGGATGGGAACCGCTGTTTGAAGCCGTTGATAACAATCCCTACCTTGAAGATTTTTACAGCGACATGAAACGCTGGAGCTTTAACCTCCAGATCTATTTCCTGAACAGCCGTTACCGCCAAATAGTGGACATACAAAAAAGCGGGCGCAACATTCTGCAGGATCGTACCATTTATGAGGATGCCTATATTTTTGCCGAAAACCTGCATGATATGGGCCTCATGACTACCCGCGACTACGAAAACTACCAGTCTATATTTGATAATATTACCGAGTACATTAAACCACCCGATCTGTTGGTTTACCTCAAAGCATCTGTACCTACCCTGGTGAGTAATATACAACGCCGCGGTCGGGAATATGAAATAGGTATTCGCCTGGACTACCTCTCTAAACTGAACGAGAAGTATGAAAAATGGATCAGGAACTATAAGCTGGGCAAATTATTGATATTGGATAAAGACAACCTTGATTTTGCCAACAATACCGAAGACATGGCCACCATTGTTCAACTGATCGAGCGCGAAATTAACGGACTGTTTTAGAACGTTGTAAGTTTGACGTTTTACGTAATACGTTCCAAGCAGTTCAAGCATTTAAATAATTACCAGGCGAAACGTACAACGTATTACGTAAAACCTACAACCTAACAAATGAAAGTATTAGGTATTATCCCCGCCCGTTATGCGTCTTCCCGTTTCCCGGGCAAGCCATTGGTTGATATTGGTGGTAAAAGTATGATACAGCGGGTTTATGAGCAGGCCAAAAAATGTACCAGCTTAAGCGAGGTTGTTGTTGCTACCGATGACGAACGCATATTTAATCATGTACAGGCTTTTGGCGGCGTAGCCGTAATGACCGGGTCTGACCACCAAAGCGGAACCGACCGTTGTGCCGAAGTGGCCCTGCTGCACCCGGAGTATGAAGTGATCATCAACATTCAGGGTGATGAACCATTTATCGATCCCGAACAGATCGCCAAATTAGCCGCCTGCTTTACCGACAAAGCCACACAATTGGGCACACTGATCAAACGAATTAAAACCGAGGAGGAATTGTTTAATAACAACTCCCCAAAAGTAGTGGTCAACAAATTATCCGAGGCGATTTATTTTTCACGCTCTGCCTTGCCGCACATCCGCGGACAGGAACCCGAAAACTGGCTGGAATTTTATACTTTCTTTAAACACATCGGCATATACGGATATCGGGCCGATATCTTACAGCAGGTCACCAAACTACCCGTATCATCACTGGAAAAAGCCGAAAGCCTTGAGCAGCTCCGCTGGATAGAGAACGGCTACCGCATCAAAGTTGCCGAAACCGAACTGGAAACCTATGCGGTTGATGTACCAGAAGATCTGCTGAAATTGAAGTTTTAATAATATCTCCTTTACTAATTCCGAGCTTATAAGTTCCATCCAGTTGGGAGGGAATCGCAGATGCCCCAGCTTTCTTTTTACTATTCTGAACATCTCAATATTAATCGTTTGATTAAAATATGGCATTCATATAACACTATGGGGTTAAACATGTAATAACTTTGTATTTACATTAACCTCACAGTACTATGAAAACTCTTTTGAAAAAAGTAGCCATCTGCTTAGCGGCTACCTTATTTACATTAGGAGTAAAGGCTCAAAGCCAGGACTACGTGATTACAACCCAGGGCGATTCGATACCCTGTACCATCAAGATCCCCTTAATAACCTGTGGCGATGGCAATTATAAAACAAGTACCAATGGTCCGTCTGTAAAGATCAAGCCTGAAGAGATCAAAGAATATTATATCAGCAAAAAGGAAACACTATATAGAGCTGTTATCAAAGAAGGCAAAACCAAACCTGAATTCCTGCTTGTTTTGGAAACCGGAAAAATAAGCCTGTACGAAGAAGTTACCGAAGTTTATGTTAACAATACCGTTACCACCCTTACTAAGTGGTATGTTGCCAAAGGCTCCGATGTTGCAATACCTTTAAAAACCGACGATGTATTCATGGCCAAATCCAGAAAACAGCGTAAGGGAGAATTTACCACACTGATCAGTGATAACAATGCGGTTTATGCCCAATACACCGCCGAAAACAAATTCAGCTTTAAGCGGATCAGGATCCTGGTTCAGCAGTATAATAGTACTACAAGTATTTAAAATGCAAAAAGAAAAGGGCGATTCAAGAATCGCCCTTTTCTTTTTGCGACCAATTACTTATTAACCAAAGCCTTATCCAGTTCAGCAGTAAGCAAATTGCCATCTGATGGCCTTGCGCTGTTATTGTTCACTATTTTGCCATCAGTGCCAATAGTCATATAATGAGGGATCCCCATTATATTATATTTTTGACAAACCGGATTTCGTGTCCAGCCCTCGGCAATAAGATTAATGCCGCTTACCTTTAACGATTCCAGGCTATTTTTCCAGGTTTTTTTATCAGAATCGACACAGATATTCAAAAAAACCACATTCTTATCTTTATATTTTTCATGCAGCGGCTCGGTGGCGTTTTTTATTTCGTACACACAGGGGCCACAGCCTACACCCCAAAAATCAATGTAAACTACTTTGCCCCGCAAACTTTTCAAGGATACCGTTTCACCTTTATCATTCTTCAAACTAAAATCAGGCGCGGGCTTACCGGGTTTTAATTGCTGTACCACCGCATAAAATTGTTTAAGACTATCCGCATATCGCGGTGTTTTAACCTTGGTGATAAAGTCCTTATAAACACTGCTTACATCGTCAAATGGGTAAAACCCAAACGCCTCTTCTATCTCCTTGGTCGCAAACCAATCGCGAATCTCGGGTAAATGCAAATTATTCATACCAAAGTAATACTCATCCCATACAGGCACCCCGGCAGACGGCTTGTTCCCCCACCCCGCTCCCTGAGCAGGTACGTAATTAGAGCGAGCATAGTTAAAAATAAATTGCTTATAAGCGTTGCTATTCCTGTAAGCATATACCGATTCGGCGCGGTAATTACCGGGGTTAAATTTATGGTTGAGCATTTTCCCAATGGTACTGGTATCTTTAATTTTCAGATCAAATCTGGTCACTAATCCATAATCACTTAACAGGTTAACGTATTTATAATATACATCGGTGATCAACTTCCGACTTTCGGCCTGGTCAAGATGTACTGCCGCTATCATCATCTCCTTGTTATACAAATTATTTATCTTATCATACTTCACTGAATCAGGAGCTTTATCGGCGTACATAGACTTCATCAGGTCCATCAACTCTACACGGCAATTGTTATAAACAGAAATCATGGTCTGTAACCTGGCATTAATATGCGATTGTGGCGATGATACGCGAAACGTATTTTTAAAATCCTTGTTATCCCAGTTTACCTCAATGATATCATTTTTTTGAGCGCAAATGGTAATAGCGTCATCGTTTAGATACAGGTAGATATCTTCTGTTTCGCTGTCAATACTAATAGTTTTGTTAAAGTTACCATCCTTATCAACGGGAACGGTTACGGAGTAATTGGTCAAATCGCCGGTTATGGCCAGCTCCCAGAATTTATCGCTAAAGTTTTTAACGCTCCCTTTTATTACAGCGGTGGCTTTGGGTGCAGGTGTAGTGGTTAAAGGCATAAAGATTAAATCTTTATGAACAACTTTCTTTTTTATTTGAGCACTCAGGTTCAGCGCTAAAAATAGCAGGGGTATAAATAGCAGGTTTTTCATGAGATGTAATAAGATTAGATTATCGTAAATATAGGACTAAAACAACTAAACTTAAGTTTGCATGATGTTTATTCAAGATATGTCATTGCGAGCGCAGCGTGGCAATCTCCTCCCCAGCAGAGGCACGCGAGGAGATTGCTTCGTCGTTCCTCCTCGCAATGACATATTCTTGATAAGTAATTGAGTTCGTGCCCTGAACGCAACACATCATCTTATCTTCAGAGTTCCTGGATTTTAATTCTCAGGGTACCCCGTTTTTACTTATCTATTCCTGCCTGTTCAGCAAAGCCGCAAACTTATTGCCGTAATCGTCCAACTGCGCCTGGTATTGTTGGTGCAGGGCTGTTTCCTTATAGGTTTTTGTAGTATCGGCCAATCCGTTCAATACATATAGCTGAAACTGCACCTCGTTGGCATTCAGTGCTTCGGGTTTATTTTGCAATAGGGTATAATTATAAGCCAGCTGATCGGTCAGATAACTATCAATACCTTTTATATATCGGTTAGCCAGTTCCTTATCATTCAGTTTATAGGCCACCTGTGCCAGCATGAGCTTACGATGGGCCGAGTCGATATTGGGGTTGATATCCGGCATCTCCTGATCAAATTTATGCAGTACATTCAGCGCCAGGTCATTCCGGCCATCTTTAATCAATCCCTGGGCCAGTTCATGGAAAGTACTTTCCATAAAAGGATAAAACTCAGTTTTGGCTACCGGATCAAGATACCGGGCATGCTTAAAATTGCCGAATTTAAATTTGTTCATCACATTATTGTAGGCTACCAGGCTGTTAACCTTGCTCAGCTGATCCTTCATCGAAGTATCCTTTTTAAAAGGTATCAGGTGATAAACAAAGCCTTCTTTATACAAGTATGGTTGTAAACCGTTCATCCCAGACGGAGGCACCCCTATGGTAAAGCATACAGGCCTTTGCCAATTGTTATGAGCCAGAATATCCATGATGGCCAGGTTATCCTTAAAAATATAATTGGCAGGATACTTCCACTCCATCTCCGTAGCCAGTTTGTCTTTTTGCTCCGTGGTGATTACCCCGTTCTTTACTATAACATCCGGGTTAATGCTGAGTTTAAAGTTTTTTGTGGGCAGGTAATTCATGGTTTCGCCATTCTGATACTGTACTTTGGTGCGGCTATCGTCGGATGTAATAAAATCAAACACATCCTTTACATCTACATATCCGGGTATCTTAGCGTCGTTAAAGGCTATTACATCGCGTGTGCCCAATTTATATTTATCAAAGGGCATAGTAATAGGTAATGGTGCCGATTGGTTCATTGGCCGCTGCATTTGCCGTATCATCCAATCACTGCCAAATAAGCTGGTAATTACTATTCTTACATCAGGCCTAATGCCTTCAACCTCCTGGTCATACCAAAGGGAATAGGTATCATTATCGCCATTGGTAAACAGGATGGCATTTTTGGGGCAGGATATCAGGAAATTATAGGCCATGTCATGCGGAATCATTTTGGTCGACCGGTCATGTCCACCCCATTCCTGCCGGGCCAGCAATACGGGGGCAACCAACAGACAAGTTGCCACCGATGCCAGCGCCGCGCTGTGCGCGTTTATCTTGCGGCGTGCGGCATCATACAGGGCCAACACACCCAGGCCAATCCAAATGGCAAAAGCATAAAACGAACCCACGTACGAGTAATCGCGCTCGCGGGGTTGCAGGTTCACTTGGTTAACATATAGTACAATAGCCAAACCGGTAAAAAACCAAAGCAAGGCTATAATGGTAGCATCTCCCCTTCTTCGTTTAAAATGATAAAACATCCCTAATAAGCCAATGATCAATGGCAGGGCATATAAAGGGGTATAAGTATTTGAATTGGTGATAGATTTTGGCAGATGACGGGCACCATCAAAAATACCAGAGGTCCAGTTGCCATCAGTTGACGCCGTGCTGGTTTGGCCGTCCAGATCATTATAGCGGCCCACAAAATTCCATAAAAAATAGCGCCAGTACATCTGGTACATCTGCCAGCTCAGCATCCATCTCATGTTATCTGCAAAGGTGGGACTTTGCCCATCGGGCAGGTTAAGCCATTGCTTGTAGAATTGCACGTTCTGCGCAAAATCCTGATCACCCTCAGTACTGTGCATACGGGGCATAATGGTATTATGATCAAACACGTAATTCTGTTTTTTGCCGGATATCTCATAGCGGTTACGGCCCTTGCGGTACATAGCGCTGCCCTCGCTTTGATCAATTACTTTGGCGTCGAATTGCGGGCCGTATAGCAGGGGATTATCGCCATACTGGGTCCTGTTCAAATAGCTATTCAGGGTAAAAGCATTATCCGGATGCCAGTTGTTCAGATTGGTGTTAGCTGTAGCGCGGATAGGAATATATATAAATGATCCATAGCCAAAATAGATAAAGGCCAGGCATACCAGCGCCAGATTTAGCGCCATTTTTTGATGACGGATGCTATATCTTATAGCAAAAACCAATAATGCGATGAGGACTACAAATACAAATGCTGCTCCGCTGCCAAAACCCATTCCCAGTGTATTTACAAAAAACAGATCAGCATAAGCGGCTATCTTGATGGTATATTCCCTGATACCATATTGCACCAGACCCAGGATCACGATGCTGATCAAAAACACCACGATGCTGCTTTTTATAGTAGGATTTTTATGCCTGTGGAAATAATAAACCATAGTGATGGCCGGGATGGTTAACAGATTAAGCAGATGTATACCTATGGAAAGACCCATAATATAGGCTATCAGCACAATCCATTTATCCGCACCGGGTTCATCGGCGTGGGCTTCCCATTTCAGTATAGCCCAAAATACCACCGCGGTACATAAGGACGACAGGGCGAACACAATAGTTTCCACCGCCGAAAACCAGAAGGTATCGGTATAGGCAAAGGCGAGTGCCCCCACCAAACCGGCACCCATTACCGCGATCATTTGCGATGAGCTGATATCCTGACCTTTAGCTACCAGCAGTTTTTTAGCCAGGGCGGTTATCGTCCAAAATAAAAACATCACCGTAACCCCGCTGGCTAATGCCGAACCCAGGTTGGTGAAATAAGGTACTTTGGTGTTATCACCGAAAGACAACAGGGAAAACAGTTTACCCAGCATGGCAAACATCGGGTAGCCCGGCTGGTGCGATACCTGCAGGCGGTAAGCGCAGGATATAAATTCGCCGCAGTCCCAAAAGCTAACAGATGGCTCCAGGGTTAAAACATAGGTAGTAAAAGCGATCAGGAGGCATAGCCAGCCTAACAGGTTATTAATCTTGTGGTAGCGTATCATAAATAAGGTTGTAAAGTTTAATCATATGTAACTGAGCACCAATTTCGGAGTAAACAACCAAAAGTCCATGGACATTAACATACCTTAACATCTTTTAACACATTTTAACATATTGATTTTAAGGAGATAACGTGAGATATTGGTTAGCAGGTATTGCTGGGGCAGATCATTATGCATAGAATGTATAATTCAGTAAACAGAAAATACATCCTGTTAAATCACTAACTCACTAAATCAATAATTCAATAATTAGTAAGGCGAAACCCAAAAATTTTCATACTTTTGTATCCCGTACACAAACAATTGGTGCCGCGTAAAAAAGGCGCCACTTTACACAAAATCATGACTAAATATATTTTTGTTACGGGCGGCGTTACCTCGTCGTTAGGAAAAGGTATTATCTCAGCCTCTTTAGCCAAACTTCTTCAATCGCGCGGTTATCGCGTCACTATCCAAAAATTTGATCCCTACATCAATATTGATCCGGGAACATTGAACCCTTATGAACATGGAGAGTGCTATGTGACCGAAGATGGTGCCGAAACAGATCTGGACCTTGGCCATTACGAGCGTTTTTTAAATACCCCTACTTCCAAAGCAAACAACATCACTACAGGCCGCATTTACCAAAATGTGATCAATAAGGAACGTGAGGGTGCTTTTTTGGGTAAAACCGTACAGGTTGTACCCCACATTACCGACGAGATCAAAAGAAATTTCCGCATACTGGGCGAAAACGGCGAGTACGATATCGTGATCACCGAATTAGGTGGTACTGTAGGCGATATTGAGTCGTTACCATACATTGAGGCCGTACGCCAGTTTAGGTGGGAAAATGGTTCGGGTAACTCTTTGGTTATCCATTTAACCTTAGTCCCTTTCCTGGCTGCCGCAGGTGAATTAAAGACCAAACCAACCCAGCACTCCGTAAAAATGTTGCTGGAGTATGGTATACAGCCCGATATATTGGTTTGCCGTACCGAACACCCGCTTACCAATGATATCCGTAAAAAAATAGCCCTGTTCTGTAATGTGAACATCAACGCGGTAATCGAGTCAATAGATGCATCAACCATCTACGATGTGCCTTTGCTGATGCTGAAAGAGCAGTTAGATAAAACTGTACTTACTAAATTAAAATTAGCCCACAAAAATGAACCCGACCTGGAAAGCTGGAAAGATTTCCTGGGCCGTTTAAAAAACCCTACTGCCGATGTACGTATTGCTTTGGTAGGTAAATATGTGGAGCTCCCGGATGCTTATAAATCTATCAGCGAAGCGTTTATCCACGCTGGCGCTAAAATGGAGTGTAAAGTAAGGGTTGAATATATCCCATCGGAACAATTAACGCCCGAAAATGCCATCGAGAAACTAAAAGGCATGCACGGCGTACTGGTTGCCCCAGGTTTTGGTGAGCGTGGTTTTGAAGGAAAGATACAGGCTATACGCCATGTGCGCGAAAATAACATCCCGTTCTTTGGTATATGTTTAGGTATGCAGTGTGCCGTGGTAGAGTTTGGCCGCAATGTTTTAGGTCTGGATAATGCCAATAGTACCGAAATGAACCCTGAAACCCCATACCCGGTGATCGGTATGATGGAAGATCAGAAAAACATCACTAACAAGGGCGGCACCATGCGCCTGGGTGCTTATGCTTGTGAGCTAAAAAAGGGCAGCAAAGCCGCTACTATATACGGAAAAACCCGAATTTCTGAGCGTCACAGACATCGTTATGAGTTTAATAACGAGTTCCTTAAACAGTATGAAACAGCTGGTTTAACGCCATCTGGCATCAATCCTGATAATGGTTTGGTAGAGGTTGTAGAGCTGAAAAACCACCCATTTTTCGTAGGCGCACAATTTCATCCCGAATTAAAATCAACAGTTGCTAATCCGCACCCACTTTTTATTAACTTTGTCGCCGCTTCGCTGGCTTATGCCCGCAAGAAGTAAATACAGATATTTATAATGCCTGGACGCGTTCTGAATATACTATAATTGAGCTAAGGCATCGTAACATACCTACTGATGATGACTCTAAGCAATATATAGTGTACAAAGTAGCATCGATCTGAGCAACAAAGACGAAAATTTAACAGTGATGATCAATAACTGATAAAAAACTGATCATTCGATACAATAGATAATGGATAAAAATACATTTACAGGATTATTCCTGATCATGGCAATTATAGCCGGCTCAATTTATTTTCTGAAGCCGTCTGATGCCGAACTTAAAAAGGAACGACTGGTACAGCAGCAGGACTCTATAAGAAAGGGTTTAGCTAAAGCAAAAAGCGCCGCTACAGCAGCAATCAAACCAGACACCAACAAAGCCCAGGCGGTTGACTCTGCCCTATTGAAAAGCCCATTTGGAGCAGCCTCTGTAGGCAGCGAAAAAACGGTAACCTTAGAGAATAAGGACCTGTTAGTAAAACTGAGCACCCGTGGTGGCAAGGTTGCTTCTGTGGAACTTAAAAACTTTAAAACCTTTGATAAAAAGCCGCTTATACTTTTCAGCGGCGCTCAAAATCATTTTGGTTTAAATTTTACCGCCGGTAATACGCCTATAAATACCGACAATTATTACTTTACACCAAGCGCTCCTGAACTTAAAGTTGCCGAAAAAGATTCTGCTTCGGTTACCCTGCGTTTAAGCTACAGCCCTACCCAGTATATTGATTATGTGTACAGCTTAAAAGGTACCGGTTATAAACTGGGCCTAACCATTAAGCCAACCGGTCTTGATGGTGTTATCAACAACAGCGGCAACATTAACCTGAACTGGGCAGCCAGCCTGCACAAACAGGAAAAAGACATCAAACAGGAACGTCAGTATTCAACTGTGTATTATTTTAATACCGAAGGACATGATGATTGGTTGAGCGAAACCAAAGATGATCAAAAAGATATCAGCGATAAGAAAATGGCCTGGATTGCCTTTAAGCAGCACTTCTTTTCAAACGCGTTGATCGTTAAAAATGGCATCAGTCGTTCAAATATGGCTGTATCTACAGATGTAGCCGATACTGCCGATGTTAAACAAATGAAAGCCGACCTGACCATTGCTCGTAGTGCTGATGGCAGCGTGCCTATGGAGTTTTACTTTGGCCCTAACCGTTATTCAACTTTAAAAGCACAGGGATCCGACCTGCAAAAGTTGGTTAACCTGGGTTGGGGACCTTTAAAATACATCAACCAGTTTGCTGTATTACCGGTATTTAACTTCCTGAAGCAATTTAACTGGAGCTACGGCCTGATTATTTTAGTATTGACCATTGTATTGAAGTTGGTATTATCGCCGCTTACTTATAAATCATACCTATCGATGGCTAAAATGCGCGTGCTGAAGCCCGAGATGGATGAGATCAAAACTAAAGTTGGTGAAGATAACCCTACCCTTTTACAGCAGGAATATTTAAAGCTGTATAAAAAGGCCGGTGTAAACCCATTAGGTGGTTGTTTACCATTAGTGATCCAAATGCCTATAGTGATTGCCTTCTTCCGCTTTTTCCCAAGTTTATTTGAACTGCGTGGCGAAAGCTTTTTGTGGATGCATGACCTTTCGACCTACGACTCAGTGATCACCTTTGCTCCGATAGCTATATTGGGTGGCATAAGCCACATCAGCTTAATGTGTTTGCTGATGACCATATCAACCCTGATCTATACTTATTTTAACAACCAGATATCAGGTGCTACCGGCCAGATGAAATACATCGGTTACATCACCCCTATCGTATTCCTGGTTACTTTGAACAGCTATCCTGCCGGTTTGAACTATTACTATTTCCTGGCTAATATGCTTACCTTTTTACAGCAATACCTGATCAAATTCATGGTTGATGATAAAAAGATACATGCCCAGATACAGGAGAATAAAAAGAAGCCTGAAGAAAAGAAAAAGAAATCGGGTTTTGGAGCTCGCATGGAAGAAATGATGCGCCAGCAACAAGTACAGCCTAAGAAGAAATAAGTTTTTTTGATTTTGGGACTTTTGGACTTAGGACTGAAAGATAAAAGACAATAGACGACAATAGAAAAGCCCTGAAAGATGAATCTTTCGGGGCTTTTTGTTATACATCTTTTGCTATTGTTTGGCATCTGTGAATTGACGTTAAGCCGGTGATATTTGTGCAAAAAGTGGGTTTACACTTTTTTGCATGAAAAATTTCTAATATATTGATTATCAATAATATAAATCCATGTTAACCCTAAAAAGTGTAAACCATGTAAACCCACTTTTTGTTAATTGAGTTAACCCAAAGCTATATATCCATTCGTGATTGAATATCCGGATGGATCAAATAAAAAAGAGGCTGTATCATAAATGATCAGCCTCTTTTTGTTACACATCATTGCCGTGTTTGGTACCTGTATATAAAGAACAGAGCCTTATCACTTGTATAACACAGACGATGAGGTATTTTATTTTCGTCCCTGATCCTTTAGTCTTTTATCTTTCATCCAAAAATAAAAAACACTAAAATAATTAGCAAAATATATTACATTTGAAACATGTATGCAATTGTCGATATCGAAACCACCGGGGGCCATGCCAGCGCTAATGGCATTACCGAAATTGCCATATGCATACATGATGGTAAAAAGGTGATTAAACGCTTCCAGTCGCTGGTAAACCCGTTGAGGGAGATACCTGTTTATATCAGCGCGTTAACCGGCATTACCAACGAGATGGTACAAAAAGCTCCACCATTTGAAGATGTGGCAGCTGATGTTTACCACCTCATCCACGGCAAAATATTTGTCGCGCATAACGTTAACTTCGACTATTCATTTGTACGTTACCATTTAGCCGCAGCCGGTTACGATCTGCAGTGTAATAAACTGTGCACCGTGAGGCTGGGCCGTAAAATATTACCCGGACTGCCCTCTTATAGCCTCGGGCGCTTATGCAAACACCTGGGTATTGATAACGAAAGCCGCCACCGCGCCGGTGGTGACGCCGAGGCCACAGCCGAACTATTTACCCTACTGCTGAACAGTGATTCAGATGGCCATATTAAAATGGCGCTGAAGCAGGGATCCAAGGAGCAATTGCTCCCCCCTAATCTTCCAAAAAAGGATCTTGACCAGTTACCTTACATGCCAGGTGTATATTACTTTCATGATCAAAAGGGTAAAGTGATCTATGTAGGTAAGGCCAAAAGCCTAAAGAAACGGGTAAGCAGCCATTTCACCGGTAATAACCCGGGACTGCAGAGGCAGGAATTTCTACGCAATATACACCAGGTAACTTACCAGGTTTGCGGTACTGAATTAATCGCTTTTGTATTGGAAGCTATCGAGATCAAACGCCTGTGGCCCAAATACAACCGCTCCCTGAAACGGTTTGAGAATGCCTACTGCCTTTATGCTTTTGAAGATCAGCGTGGCTATCTGCGCCTCGCGGTAGATAAATACCGCAAATACAGCGACCCGATATATACCTGCAACTCCCTGCTCGATGGCTATAACCTACTTAACAAGCTGATCGAAAACTTTGAGCTTTGCCCCAAATTATGCTTTATTCAAAAGAACCAAGACCTGTGTGCCAGCGTTGCAGGAAGCTCATGCGCCTGCGAAGGTGTGGAAAGCGTTGAGGATTACAACCGCAAAGTAAATACGGCTATTGATCAATTAAAGCAGGCCTTACCTACCTATGCCATCCGTGATGAAGGTCGCACAGGCGATGAACATAGCTGTATTTTGGTGGAGAAAGGCCAGTTTTATGGCATGGGCTATATCTCCCACTATTTTGATGCCGACAATATCCAGCAACTCAAAAATTACCTGACTCCATACCCAGGCAATGATTATATCAAGAATATTGTATCCAACTATGCCTCCCGTTACCCGGACCGAATGGTAGTGTTTGCTTCCTGATCAGTAAATTGTTGTCATGCTGAATTTATTTCAGCATCCCACAGGCGGATACCCTTTTTATGGCTGATAGCTTGTCCTATGAGATGCCGAAATAAATTCGGCATGACTTATATTTTATCTGCACATCTATATCAACTTTTTATCACCCGCTGTATCTCATCCAGCTTCATCAGAGCCTCAACTGGAGTAAGGGTATTTACGTCAAGGTTATTCAGGGTATCACGGATCTTGACCAGAACCGGGTCATCAATCGAGAACATTTGCATCTGTACAGCTTGCTTTTGCACTTTACGAATGCTCTCTTTTATATGCTCGCCACCGGTACGTTCATTTTCAAGCTTCTTCAAGATCTCATTAGCGCGACTCAATACTTTGGGTGGCATACCCGCCAGTTTGGCCACATGGATACCAAAACTATGCTCGCTACCGCCCGGTACCAGCTTACGCAGGAATATGATCTGGTGACCGACCTCTTTTACTGATACATTAAAGTTTTTGATACGGTTGAAACTGTTGCTCAACTCATTTAACTCATGATAGTGGGTGGCAAACAAGGTTTTGGCTTTGGCCGATGGATGATTATGCAGGTATTCGGCAATTGACCAGGCAATGGAGATACCATCGTATGTTGAGGTACCACGGCCGATCTCATCCAACAGGATCAGACTACGGTCCGACAGGTTATTCAAAATGCTGGCGGTCTCATTCATCTCCACCATAAAGGTTGATTCACCGGATGAAAGGTTATCCGATGCGCCTACCCGGGTAAATATCTTATCCACTAAACCTATCGAAGCCGACTTGGCTGGTACAAAACAGCCCATTTGAGCCATCAATACAATCAAACCGGTTTGCCTTAACAAGGCCGATTTACCCGCCATGTTGGGGCCGGTAATGATAATGATCTGCTGCGATTCCGAATCCAAATAAACATCATTGGTGATATAAGATTCACCCAGCGGCAGGTTCTTCTCGATCACCGGGTGACGGCCACCTTTAATATCCAGCTCCCGGCTTTCGCTCATTTCGGGCTTTACATAGTAGTTTTTGATAGATATGGTAGCAAAGTTTAGCAGCACATCCAAACGGGCTATCAGCTGGGCATTAAGCTGTATCGGCTTAATATATTCAGCAAGGGCATACAGCAGGTCGTTGTACAAACGTGTTTCCAGCGCCAGTATCTTTTCTTCGGCGCCTAATATCTGCTCTTCGTATTCTTTTAATTCTGGGGTGATATAGCGCTCGGCATTCACCAATGTCTGTTTGCGGATCCACTCCGACGGCACCTTATCACGATGGCTGTGCGTAACTTCCAGGTAATAACCAAACACGTTATTAAAGGATACTTTGAGCGATGGAATGCCGGTTGCCTCTGCTTCGCGCTTCTGGATCTCGAGCAGGTAGCCCTTACCGCCGAAGGCGATCTTACGTAACCTGTCCAGTTCCTCGTTGATCCCCTCGTTCATTACCGATCCTTTTACGATCATTACCGGGGGTTCAGGGTGTAACTCTTTTTCTATTTTTTCGCAAATAAGCACGCAGGGATTAAGCTGTTCGCCAATGGCCCGGAGTGGCTGGCTCTCGGATGTTTCGGCTATTTTTTTGATGGAGCCGATAGCCATTAATGCTTTTTTAAGCTGGCATACCTCGCGTGGATTGGCCTTTTGTAAACCAATTTTGGAGATCAGCCTTTCCAGGTCGCCTATCTGGCGGATGTATTGCTGCAACTCTTCGCGCAGTTCTTCCTGGGCTATCAGGTATTCCACTACGCCCAGGCGGTCGTTGATCGGTTTTATTTCTTTTAACGGCATCACTATCCAGCGGCGCAGTAAACGCGCGCCCATGGGTGAGCTGGTTTGGTCAAGCACATCAACCAGGGTTTTGGCGTTCTCATTAGCCGAACCAATCAACTCCAGATTACGGATACTGAATCGATCGAGCCACAGATACCGGTCTTCTTCAATACGCGATATCGATGATATATGCTGCAGGTTGCGATGTTCGGTCTCGTTGAGATAGTGGATAGCCACCCCCGCGGCAATAATACCCAGGTTAAGCTTATCAATACCAAAACCTTTGAGCGATTTTACACCGAAATGTTTTAGCAGCGTTTCATTGGCATAATCCCCGCTGTAGGGCCACTCATCAAGCGCATAGGTATAAAAGCGGTCGCCATAGGTATCCTTAAAATCACGGGTACGGCTTTTGGGATAGATGACCTCGCTGGGCGAAAAACTTTGCAACAGCTTATCAATGTAATCACTGTTACCCTGCGCGGTGATAAATTCACCTGTCGAAATATCAATGAGGGCAATGCCTACGGTATTTTTTTCAAAATGAAGTGATGCCAGGTAATTATTGGTCTTCTGATGCAGTATATTATCATTGGTAGCCACACCAGGGGTAACCAGTTCCGTAACGCCGCGTTTAACAATGGTTTTGGTGGTTTTAGGATCTTCCAGCTGATCGCAGATAGCCACACGCTGCCCTGCCCTAACTAATTTGGGCAGATAAGTTTCCAGCGAATGATGCGGAAAGCCGGCCAGTTCAATATGGGTACCAACACCATTACCACGACGGGTAAGTACAATGCCTAATATGCCCGAGGCTTTAATGGCATCTTCGCCAAAGGTTTCGTAAAAATCGCCCACACGAAATAGCAGCAGGGCACCGGGATACTTAGCCTTTATGGCATTGTATTGCTGCATTAAGGGGGTTTCTTTGGTAGTGTCTTTAGCCAAGCGGTTACTCCTTTTGTTAATCGGGTAAAGTTAATGCATTGACTGCGCATTTACGGGATTGTGGAAAAGTTACAGCGTTGTGGAAATCAGCAAAACCGTGGGCTTTATGTACGGAAACTAATAACCTGAAAACAAAACTCAAAAGTCTTAAATAGCAGTTGATTGCAATTATCGGCTTAATCCACCAAAGGTTTTCTGATCAGAAAAAGGTGATGCTGGTTTAATTTTAGCCTTGATATACCGATCTATAATATCATTATAAATGTCCTTGTCGTTTCCCTCTATCAAATCGGTCGACACACAGATACAACTGTTTCTGATACCCTCTCCTTTTACAGTAAAAAAGATAGACAAGCCCTGCCCACGCATTTTCCCGCAGCTGATGTCTGTTACATCTTTCCAGTAAACAACCTTATTTTCAATATGATAGATCAGTTTTTCATGATCAAGTTGCAGAGCGGCTTTATCTTTCAGATCGTAAGTAAAACATTGCCTGCAATAATAAACGGCAATAGCGCTAAGAATAGCTATTACCGGTAAAACACCTGGCCAGTTATGGGTATTTATGTCCGCAACACATATAAACGCTATAGCAAAAGGTATAATGATACCTACAAGCCACAAGGCTTTACTGCATTTATAAGTAATAACGTTCATTTTAGGTTTTACGGAAGTACTAAAATAAAAAAAATTATTTAAAATAAAAAATATTTAATGTCAATACTACAGTTTTTTAATTTTATTCTTACTAATTGGTTTACAAACAGATATACGATAGATACTGTTATTGGGTTTGCTGGCGTAAAACATTTTTTTAAAAAAACCTTCAATATTTTTTGGCCGGAGTTGCGCCACCGGTCACAAACAACTTTTTCCAAATACTGTTTAAGCTAAAATTTACCTGATGAGTACCTTAAGACTACTAAGCGACGAACAAAGCAACCGGATCAAACTTTTTTATAAAACCGGCTTTCCTATCGGTATTATATTCATACTGGCTTTTGGCATCCCTTTAAGTATCGTAACATTAGCTTTTGCAGGTATTATAGCCTCCATAGCCATGCTCATTTTAATTACCTGCGGCATTTATCTTATTGTCAAAAAACGAAATCAAAAAATTTCTCATGCCCTGGAAGTATATCAATACGGAACCGAAGAGGAGATTTATTTCGACTCCATTGAACTAAACTATAACTACCAGGTAAACGGCCGGCCGCAACAGATCATCAACATACGGTGCGGTAATGAGCTGATACAGGTTAAAACATTCAGCGATAAGGTTTGCAATGCCTTTAGACTACCTTCGCAAAAGGCCTACTTTTATGAGCAGTATCCCGAGATTGTTTTACCATCATCTATATTTTATACCACTATTAACGATAAACAGAATCCCTCTCAAAAAACCAGAAGCATTAATATTTAGCTATCCTTTTTCGCTGCTCCAAAAAACTTTTTAAACCTTAAATTTTAACAATTTTTAGTCGAAAACACGGTGAAAAACCTTCGTTTTTAGTCATTTTAACAAAGTTTTAACACCATTTTAACACTTTTTAACAAATTTTTGATGGGTTTTGAAAGCTTTAAAAAGTATTAAATATCTGATTGTCAAATAACTAAATTAAAAACGACCTGTTTTTGATCTGTTTTATCCTTAATAAAACAGCCCGGTTTTCCTTTTTGATCAGAAAAACCGGGCTGCCGTTCACTCAAATATACGAAAATTGGGGCGTAAATCCAATCTATATTTCTTGATATACGGCCTTGCCTCTGCTTCCATTTGGAAATATGAATTTTTATTAATTACTTTGTATTACAAAGTACTTTTAAATGATAAAATCATATCGATATTTCACCCCTGCCCTGTTGCTTTTTTTGCTGGAGGTTTTGATTGCCCGGTACGTGCATGATAGCATCATCCGTCCGTTCGGCGGCGATTTCCTGGCCGTAATATTTCTTTACTGCCTTATCAAAAGCTTTTTATATATACCGGTATTCAAAGCTGCTTCATGGGCATTGCTGGTGGCTTATGCTATAGAGGTTTCACAATACTTTCATTTAACCCGTTTATTGGGTCTGCAAAACTCAAAAGCGATCACGCTAATATTAGGCAGTTCCTTTTCATGGATGGATATATTGTGCTACACCTGTGCTTTTGTGCTCATTATCATGACAGAACAATTCAGAGCCCGCCTTGCGGCAGGTAATCAAATAACCAGGAACCTGAAACAATAAATATGGAATATTTTGTCGATGAGCACTCTATAGTGCGAAAGATCTGGGGTAAGGCCGATACCATCCTGTTTATTTTTGCGGGGGCGGCGGCTGAATTTGCCCTGAACAAAGCGGTGGATTGGTTATACTTTACCGGTAAGCTCCCTGCCGACCCACTAGGCCGCTTATTCTCTACGGTGGCTTATTCCCGGCAGATCATTTTTTCGGAGCGTGAGGCGGCCCTAAAGGCTATTGACAGGATCACGGCCATTCACCAGGGTGTTGAAGCCAGCCGGGGCGCACAAATACCCGATTGGGCCTATCGTGATGTATTGTTCCTGCTCATCGATCTTTCTATCAGTTCCTACGAACTGTTGGAACGGCCCCTAACCCTGTTAGAAAAAGCCCAGACCTTTGCCGTATTCAAACGCGTAGGTACGCGTATGCAGCTTACAGGTTTACCCGCCACCTATTCCGAATACCTGGACATGCGCCATCAACATCTGCAACAAAACCTGGTTCAGGGCGACCTAACCGTCGACCTGTATCATCAATATCGCCTGCATTTGGGTGCCGCGCGCTACCATGTATTAAAACAGGCTCAGTTGCTGGTGGTACCACCTCAGGTGCGTGATCATCTCCACCTAAACAGGGTGTCATGGTTGCGGCCTGTATTATGGGGGTACAAATTCTTAAAACTGTTAAAACTAAGCGCGTTTTTACGCGACGCGCTGCTACCGGCAGCCTACAAATCGCAAATAAAAGATCTTGATAACGTATACCTCCAATCCTAAAATCCGGTGAAAACAAGTCACTTTTTTACATTTGTTAAGCAAGAGGCCCTGTCCTGCCTGTTCCCGGCATTGGTTTTTACAATGCTGGCCATATCGCATTTATTTAAGGTATTTATTCCCCGGTATGATTTTATGCTGATAGCCTGCCTGTTAATCCAGATGGCCATGTACTACACCAAAATTGAGACCAAAGATGAGGTACTGGTGATCTGTGTATTCCACCTTTTAGGCCTCGGGATGGAGCTGTTTAAAGTACATTATGGCTCCTGGACTTATCCGGAATTTGCGTATACCAAAATTGGGGGCGTGCCTTTGTACAGCGGTTTTATGTATGCCAGCGTAGCCAGCTATCTGTGCCAGGCCTGGCGACGGTTAAAACTCGGGATCATCAACTGGCCCCATCACCGCACTGCACGTATCATAGGCGCGCTTATTTATCTGAATTTTTTTACTAATAAATTCATCTATGATGTGCGTTACTTGATCGGTTTGCTCATCCTGTACTTTTTCTGGCGATCTGTAGTGATATTTAATCTGCAAGGCAAATTGTACCGCATGCCCACTATACTTTCGTTCCTGCTCATCGGTTTTTTTATCTGGCTGGCCGAAAACGTAGCTACCCTGCTTGGTGCCTGGAAATATGCCTATCAACATCACGGCTGGGCTATGGTGAATTATCAAAAAATAAGCTCCTGGGGCTTCCTGGTGATCGTGAGCTTTATTATAGTAGCCGAATTAAAGATGCTGAAAAGCGGGGTTAAAAAGTCAGCTCCTTTAATTGCCGACACCGTGCATAATTAAGATAGGGTGTCATGAAGTCAGTCGAAGCATAATGGGCAGGCCTCCGCGCGGGTCTTCGACAAGCTCAGACTGACAGGCCATTTTTGAAGGTTATATAAAAATATGTCATTGCGAGCGATAGCGTGGACAACCGACCGTAGGGAGTTCATTAATACCTTAAACAAAAATTAACATTAATAATCTCCTCGCTTGCATATTAAACGCGATGAGATTGCCTCGTCGTTCCTCCTCGCAATGACATAGTGTTTAAAACAACGTTTTTCATCCATGGTCTATGGACTATCGACCATAAACCTATCTGTAACATTTTCGATGCTTTTTTATCGGCGACAATAAGCCCGCATAACCCGCCGTTCCTTGTCTAAACCTCTTTCGCTATACAATATGAATAAACAATTCAGCCAGGTTAAAATACGTTACAATACCGATAGCAATGGCCAGGATCAATGCTGGCGACTCATCCTTGATGGCGACGAAGTATTGGTTGAATCGGTACAGGTTAACGCCTCGGTTTTTACCTCCCGGGATTGGATCGAATCCGTCGGTAAATTCAAACATCACATTTCGGTAAGCGATTGCCATGTCAGCATCGACGAAGAAGGCACCGCCCTGATAACGGCTAATGCCCTTTAAAGTTTTTTACTTAACCAGATCCTGTTTAATAATAATTCCTCATGCTCTTTTGAATCTGCCTTTAAAGTGATCTTATAAAAGCCTTCTTTAGGGAAATTGAAAGTACCGGTCCGTTCGTTCACAAATTCATCGGTATAACTATCATGTGGTTCTACAACCACCTTCCCTGTTGGCTTTAATGATTGTGACAGATCTTGATCACCAGCTGTAATTTTTATCGGCGTAGCGGTTTTTGAATTATTATGGTAGGATATATCTACATTATAAGATCCTGCAGCAGGTACATAAACCTGCCAGCTAAGCGAACCTTCTTTATCTATGATCAAATGAGCGGGACGCAGGCCATCAAATGGTACCTTTTTATAGGTTGCCGTTTTTTCCGAAGCATTATTACCGGTTAAGGCCAATCCCCCGAATGTTGATTCGGCTACTGCCTTTTCGTCCAGCTCTACCGATTGCGCGTATTGTAAGGCGATCACGGATACAAAATGATCTCCGGCAACATCTGGCAATTGGATATGGGTATATGGGCCCGTTTTTGTAAAGTTTAAGGCAACTTTACCGGCATCAGTTATCAGCTCCGCTTTTTCGGGTTTCGACAGGATCCCGGTTAAACGTAATATCCGGTCCAGGGGCCAGTTATATACCTGCAGGTAAACGATCTGTTTTTCCCCTTGTTTCTTTGTCGTTATCCTTCCCCAATCGTGCTGATCTGGTCGTAATTGAAGCCCTGTACAGCCATAAACAGATTCACCGTTTTTGGATAGCCAGACACCCATGTCATTCAATCGAGTTTGATCTTCATAAGGAATAGCACCATCTGCCCGGGGACCAATGTTTAGGGTGAACCCGCCGTTGAGACTAACGTTGCCTATTAAAGATTGTAGTAACTGACTGGTAGATTTATATTCATTCTCCAGCGCGTTGTAGCCCCATGAATTGGCAATTGTGCCGGATGTTTCCCATGGATGATTGGTATAAGCGGCGCCTAACTGGTTATCGCCCATGGTTTCGAAATCAATACCCGGAGTATTTGCCGGCAAGCCCAGTCTGGAGTTGATCAGGCAATTTGGTTGCAGTTCGTGTATCAGTTTGATAACCTGATCCAACTGCTCTTTTTTTACAATGGTTGTTTTGTAATCAACCCACATATCAAACCAGATCATGGCAACGTCGCCATAATTGGTTAACAGTTCACGCAGTTGTGGTAAAACTTTTCCCTGCCAGTATTTATTGTATTGCTCATCGGTAATACGGCCGGTTATTTCCTGGTTATGATCCCAGCCATCCGGATGTTCCCAATCCAGCCAATGCGAATAATAAAAGCCCAGCTTCATACCATGCTTTTTACAGGCAGCTGCCAACTCCTTCAATACATCTCTATTGGTACTACTAAGCTTACTTAAATTGTTATCACTCACTTTGGAGTTCCAGATAGCTATGCCATCATGATGTTTGGCGGTAATGAGGATATATTTCATGCCTGCTTTTTTAGCCTGTAGTACCCATTGTTCGGGGTTTATTTTATCCCAGTTAAAGCGTTTGGCCAACTGCACATATTCTGCTTCGGGTATGCGGTTGCGGTAGCGGATCCATTCTGCATAATTATTTCCATTTCTAAGGCGCTCACCCTCCCAGATCCCTTCGGCCGCGCTGTACAATCCCCAGTGAATGAACATGCCGAAACGGGCATCGGTAAACCATTTAACTTTTTCACTATTAGTTAATGCAGGCTGAGCGTTAACAGCGCCTATAAAAGAGAAGAATAACAATAAAGCAAGCAGTGTACGTTTCATCATTTTGTTGATGTGTAGGTATTTAACAATTAAGAGCGTTTATAATGGTTTATAAAAGTACTAATCGTTATAGCTTAAAATTTCGCGAAGTTATCATATGACTAAGCGAAATTGGCACAAAAGCTGGCTATCCGGGATGCTTGATCTGAGAAGCTGTTTAAAAAACATTTTATGTAGAGACGCATAATTGCGTCTCCCACCGGACAAGCCGCCTTTCAAAACGTAACCGTCTTAACATGTAAGGGGGGGACGCAATTATGCGTCTCTACATTTAAAAACAATCGAATTTAGGCAGCTTCAGAAATTCCGCGCGCTTTAGGGTACTGAAGTGAGTCTTTTAACTGCTTACAACTCCCTGATCACCCGGCAGGGGTTACCTGCTGCTATAACGTTAGCGGGGATGTTTTTTGTAACCACACTGCCCGCGCCAATGGTGGTATTATCGCCAATGGTTACGCCGGGGCATACAATTACCCCGCCGCCCAACCATACATTATTGCCGATGGTAATAGGCGACGCGTACTCGGGGCCTTTGATGCGTTCGGCTGCAATAACGGGGTGATAGGCGGTATAAAGCTGCACATTGGGCGCCATGGCCACGTTATGACCGATGGTTACACGGGCGCAATCCAATATGATACAGTTAAAGTTCATGAACAGGTTTTCGCCTGCGAAAATATTGGAACCATAGTCGCAATAAAATGGCGATTGAATATCGATCTGGTTTTCAAAGCCGCCCAGCAATTCTTTTAAAACTGCTGTTTTACCGGGTTTATCGTCATAACTTAAGGCGTTATACTGCATAAATAATTTCCGAGCCCTTGACCTGCCGGCTACCAGTTCGGCATCACTTGCATCATAAAGCTCGCCGGCAAGCATTTTTTGTAATTCGGTTTTCTCCATAGGTAGTATTGGTTATTACGCGCCAAGTTCTGCTTTGTCGTCATAGCCCAGCTGCAGATCCTCTGCTATCCGATTAGCGGAGGGCCTGCTCCGGAGAAGAATAAGCATTAAAACGACTGATATAAACAGGTAAAACAAATTACCGCTTAACATAAAGGCTACGATATTAAAAAGAGAAGGCCCTTCTAACAAAGCCGCTCTGGTGATAAATGCAGCCTGGTAACCGGTCACTTTACTTTGCAGGTCAGCTTTTTCAGTAAGGCGCCCAATTAGTTGCTTAAACAAAAAGAAGCCTGCAATAATGCCTCCGAAGGCCAGCAGCGGGGCAACAAAGAAAAAAACATCCTTGGTATCCCTGGCATTAAAATATATGGCTTTGGTACCGGTTGCATAAGCAACACCCGCAAACAACACCTGCCCGGCCAGTAAGGCGCCGTGTATAACTTTCATGGTTTTAACAGCAGCAGCCGGGCTTTGCGGTACTAAAGGTGGGTTCATTTTGCGATTGATTTAGTAATGCATTATACAGATATTTTACGAGAACATCATTAAATTATTTTATGATTTAACTTTAAATATGGGCCGGCAACTTTGATCTATTATATACAGTCACCCCCCTATCCTACCGTAGCTTAAAGCCCAAATCATTAATTACTTAAAACTATTTAAAATAACCAACGTTATCTTATTAGTTAATTTTTTAAATTAAAAAAGAAACATTATGAAAAATTCAAGAATAACGGCTACGGCTATTGCACTCACATTTGTGGCTTCTGTAGTATTTGCCGGTAACCATAAAGCTGGCGACCAGCAAAAAGCGAATGGACTGAATATAAAGAGAACCGTTATGGTTACAGATACAGTTCCGGATAAAAAGAAGAAGAAAAAAGAGCCAAAAGCTCCAACTCCGGCGCCAAATCCGACACCAACACCTACGGATCCAACTAATCCAAGTCCTACTCCTATGCCAACACCTGCGCCAACACCAAACCCTAATCCAACACCTACACCTACGCCAACACCAAATCCTAGTCCAACACCTGCGCCGGTGCCAAGTCCAACACCTACGCCAAGTCCAAACCCTTCACCAACGCCAACGCGTCCTGGTCAATAGTTTGGTTTTGGTTAATATAAAGCAAAAAGCCCGCTGTGAAAATTCACAGCGGGCTTTTTAAATATGATGAGATGTAATCAATTGCTGATAATCCCGGAATATGTGTTTTTGATTTAAATATGAGATAAAAAAACCTTCTTACTTGCTCACAAAGGTATAAGGCAAATTAGTGAATGTACCTGACAATATTTGTTGTACATTGATGGATATAATATTACCCTCATCGTCTGTATTAACTTGTTTGGAGGTAAATGAATAAGTACCCGTTATTACCTTCTTAACCGAATCGATAGCAGTTGTAGTAACAGATCCAGATCCTGGTTCTACAATACCTACCTGATTAAAATCGCCCCCAATTAATGTTTGGGTGTAATAAGCCAGCTGAACATTGTTGGTAGCATCAACTTTATAGGTAGCAAACGGAAAACCAGCGGTATTTGTGCTGTTAGGTACAGCTACACTGATACTTACCCGTTGCTGAGTGGCGGTACCAACCACCGTAAAAGTCTTGGTTTTAGCAGCAGCATTATAGGTGATGGCGGCGCTTACCGAATCAGGATTCCACGCGACACTGTTAATATTAGCAGATAGTATTTTATCGGAAATTGTAGAAGCAGAAGTAGTTACGTCCTTTTTACAGCTTTGAATACATATAGCTGATAAAAGTAACAGCATCAATAGTTGAGTTTTCTTCATATATAAATTTTATGCAAATAACGCTTTTTACGAAGTAATAATTACAACCGAAGTTGCTTTTTTCACATATTTTAACATTCTGTATGGATGCGTCATGCAATTGAGGTTTGCAAATTATAAAACAATTGATTTTAATTGAGCATATTAGGCCCTAAATTTTTTAAGCATGATCAACGTAAACGAATATTTTGAAGGCGCTGTTAAGTCGCTGGCTTATACCACCGCACAGGGCCGCAGCACTATTGGTGTTATTGAAAAAGGCGAGTATGAATTTGGAACATCGAGCCACGAAACCATGACCGTTATTGAAGGCCGGCTGGAAGCTTTATTACCCGGCGAAACTAACTGGCAATCCTTTACCGCCGGACAAATATTTGAGGTAGATGCAAATGTGGTATTTAAAGTTAAAACCGAAGTACAAAGCTCTTACCTGTGCACCTACCGGTAAAATAAAAAGGGCATTATTTGTAATTATATGGCGTATGTGTTATCTAATTATAAAAACATACCAACCATTTAAATGGTTAACCTAAACATCAATACCAATAATTAAAAAACAAATGGATACTTCACTTATTACTACCAGTACCTCTTTAGAGGGTTATCGTATCACCAAACATTTAGGTGTTGTTCGTGGTATTACCGTACGCAGCCGTAGCGCTCTTGGTAATATTGCCGGTGGCTTTCAATCACTTTTTGGCGGCAGGCTTTCTATTTATGTGGAGCTGTGTGAAAATGCCCGCGAAGAAGCTTTCCAGCTTTTAGTACAGCATGCACAGGCTTTGGGTGCCAATGGCATTATTAACATGCGTTATGATGCCAACGAAGTGATGCAGGGCATTACCGAAGTGCTGGCCTATGGAACTGCCGTTGTGGTTGAAAAAGTGTAAAACTGATATATGTTCTGTTAAAAGAGGGAGCGGTGATCATTACCGGTTCCTCTTTTTTTAACACCACATTTGATCTGAGGGGCAAATCAACACTTTAAAATAATAAGATAAAAAAACCGGCCAGGTAGCCGGTTTTTATAAAGACGATATCAAAACGCCCGTATTAATTAAAATACGAAAGCGGGATGGTTTTCCACATACCATTGGCCAGGTGACCAATCAGTAACTCATAAACCAGGTAAAGTGGCCAAAACAAATAGTGTATTAACAGCAATATCAGCGAATGATTATAGTACCAGCTGATCATCAGCGTGTACAAGCCTAATACAAGGTATAGTATACTGGTTTCTCTTTTCTTCATTATTTATTTTAAGCTAATGTACTGATTCGACTTAATTAGTGCAATTTTTCATGTTGTAAATTACGCTGTAATCAGCAGCTGCATTGGTTTGTTGCCTGCCCGTTTTAGCATCATAACTATACGGCTTTTGAGCAAGGGCATTCCCCCTTAACTGAAACTCCACGCTCATAGTATCTTTTGAGCCTTCCTGTGTAAAGGTCCATACTGCTTTGATGGCATTGCCACTAAGCGTTCCTGTGATAATCCCTTTACGCGCGTCTTTCTCTTTAGGGAGCCAGCTCATTTTTCCGGTTACCTTATTGCCGTTGATCAGCATATTAACCATGGTGGTATCCTGCGTCTGTTTGCCATCGGTATGATAAAAGCAATATTGCATATTTACCATAGGCGCATCAGCCTGGTTGGCCAATATTGTATCCTTTTTGCCGCCCGTACTTAGGGTATCAGCGGTATTACTATGGTTGCCTGAGCATGAGGCAGCCATCATACCTGCAACAAGCAGGCATAGTTTTATTTTTATGGCCATTTATAAATATCGTTATAAGTTATGACAAATTAAATGTCAAAAGGTTGAATGCCCCTTTACGATATTTATAATCTGATTTACAGATAGTTATTCTACATATAGAACACAGCCTGCAGGAATAATGAAAATGGAATGATCAGGGAGGGATGTATTACAATGGTTATGCAGTGTAAACAATAGGTGTTACACTACATAAATTGTAAATTGGAGTTTATACTTTTTTTTCGGGCGGGGTTGATACGATCTCGCCAAATTCATTGACATAAGCCATCATGCTTTCCAGATCGCTACCGCCACTGTTTTGCTGACGCTCCTGTTTACGCAGTTCTTTTTCTTCTTTCTTTTTTTGCCTGTTTTTTTCGAGCTGTTTTTTCATGAAGGTTGCTTGCGATTTAGCCATATTTATTAAAAATTTAGTTAAACAATGTGCTACTCCCGGTTAAAACCTATAAAACCCTATTACCTGAACAAAAAGTTCTACACTGAACATGCATGAAGAGGAGGATCATCAATTTAATTTCCGGGCAGCAACGGTATCAGCGGGGATAAAAATGAACCCTGGTCAACAAGGATTGATTTGCGGTGGCTATATGGGAAATAGCGATAATTTTCCGTTTGTGGTACAAATATACGATTTTTTAAGAAAAATCACGAATATGCCAGCCCTAATAGTTTGATCTATGGAACCCGGCCTTCGTAATTATACCCAACACAATACGCAAGGCAAGCAATAGCACCTCCAAACTCAAAATCACATCTTTTTTTTATATTGCTGCCTCAAATCCCAATTACCTATTATGAAACGCAGAAACTTTGTGCAAAACTCTGTATTGGCAGGTGCATCATTATTAACAACCGGACTTTTAAAACCAGATCCGGCGACAGCCGCGACCACAGCTCCCGATACCGGCAAACCCTTTCATTTAAACTATGGCATACATGATGGCATGTTTAAAAACCATGCCGGTGACGATTTTATTGATCAGATTAAGTTTGCTTATGACCAGGGCTTCCGCAGTATTGAAGATAATGGTATGGCCCGCCGACCAGTTGATCAGCAGAAAAAAATTGGTGATACATTGGCTAAATTAGGTATGGCCATGGGCGTTTTTGTGCAACCTGGTTTAGGTAATGATACCAACCTGTTAGCATCGGGCAAAGCCGAACATCTCGATAAATTCATCGCTAGCTGCAAGGAAGCGGTTGAGGTGGCCAAACGGATCAATAGCAAGCTGGTTACCGTAGTTCCCGGCGATTTTGTGCGTAACCTGCCTATTGGTATACAAACAGGCAATGTAATTGAAGCCATCAAAAAAGGCACGGCCATTATTGAACCTCATGGTCTGGTCATGGTGCTGGAACCACTCAGTGATAATCCCGACCTGTTTTTACGCACACCCGACCAGGCTTATGCTATCTGTAAAGCTGTGGGTAGCCCTTCCTGCAAAATTTTGTATGATATGTACCATGTACAGCGCAACCAGGGCAATATCATCCCTACCCTTAATTGGATTTATGACGAAATAGGTTATTACCAGATTGGTGATAATCCGGGTCGTAAAGAACCCGGCACTGGCGAGGTTAACTACAAAAACATATTCAAACATATTTACGATAAAGGATATAAAGGGGTGTTGGGTATGGAGCATGGAACAGCGGGTGCCGGTAAAGAGGGTGAGCTTGCCCTGATCAAAGCATACCGCGAAGCTGATAGTTTTATGTAAGCAATCGTTATCATAAATAATGAAATCAAAAACACCTCAGCGCCTATTTCTTACTGCAACCTGCCTACTGCTAGCCGCCAACTGCACAATGGCACAGGACAGTCTGTTTGCCCGTAAAATGGTTGATACTTTAACTTCGCCTTACTTTTGGGGGCGTGGTTATACCAAAGATGGCGTACACCGTGCTGCCGATTTTTTAGCCGGGCAATTTAAGACCTATGGTATAAAGCCCATGGATGGCAAAAGCTATCCGCAAGAGTTTAGTTACCCGGTTAATACTTTTCCGGGTAAAATGAAGGTAGTAATCAATGATGTGGAGCTTAAACCCGGCGTTGATTATATTGTAAGTCCGGACAGTAAAGGCGTGGCAGGTACAGGCAAGCTGGAGCAAATTGATAGTACACACTTTGTCGACAAGCAAAATCGTGTGGTTTTATCGCTCGAAAATAAGCTCACCTGGTCTGTTGAAGGCAAAGCACTTGATTATACATTGATCCAAATGGATAAAAAGTCGGTAAAACAAACACCGGCTACTATCCAGATCGATATAGAAAATCAATTAATCCCTGATTTTAAAACAGCAAACATCTGTGCTATGGTGAAGGGGACTTCCAAGCCCGACTCAATATTGGTGGTTACCGCGCATTATGATCATTTGGGTGGTATGGGTAGCAACACCTATTTCCCGGGTGCTAATGACAATGCCAGCGGAGTTACACAGTTATTAAGTTTAGCTAAATACTACGGAGCCCATCCGCAGCGCTACAGCATAGCCTTTATTTGCTTTTCGGGCGAAGAAGCCGGACTACTGGGTTCTAAATATTTTACCGACAATCCTTTGATCCCCTTAAAAAATATCCGCTTCCTGATCAATTTAGATCTTGACGGTACCGGGATTGAGGGAATTACCGTAGTGAACGCTACCATTTACCCCAAAGAATTTGCCGCATTAAAACAAATTAATAGCCAGGGTAATTACCTGGCAAAGGTAAACCCGCGCGGAAAAGCTGCCAACAGCGACCATTATTATTTTACAGAAAAAGGGGTTCCTGCATTTTTTATATACACATTAGGCGGTATCAAAGCCTATCATGATGTTTTTGATATCAGTAAAACTTTACCCCTTACGGAGTATAAGGACCTGTTTAAACTCATCCTAAGGTTTAACAGTAGTCTGATGACGAAACAAGGGGTAATCATATCATCAGCCAATTAATTATGCTCCAACTTAACTTTGACCCGTTTCCTGTTCTAACTACCGAACGCTTGATATTACGACAGTTTACTTTTGCCGATGCTTCAAAGCTTTTTGAGATACGAAAAGACCCGGTTATTATGCAATACATATCCCGGCCACTGGCAAAAACGCTTGATGATGTTATTGATCTGATAAAAGTTATTAACGATTTGTTAAGCGGCAATAATGGCATTACCTGGTGCATTACGCTTAAAAACGAGCATGAGTTTATCGGCAGCATAGGTTTTTGGCGTATAGAAAAAGAAAATTACCGGGCCGAGATAGGATATCTGCTAAACCCGGCTTATCAGGGTATGGGTATTATGCAGGAAGCCATAGAAACCATTATTAATTATGGTTTTGGAGCCATGAACCTGCACTCGATACAAGCTATCGTAAGCCCGCACAACGCCGCCTCAATAAAACTACTCCAAAAAAATAAGTTTACACAGGAAGCCTATTTTAAGGAGAATTATTTTTATAATGGGGCATTTAAAGACACCGCTGTTTACACGTTATTAACAAAAACTTAAATGTGTTAACAAAATATTTACTTCAGGTATTTTGAATTAAAAATTTTTAATGCATGTTTACAGCATAAAAACCAATTATAACTAAGGCCGAAACAATTCGGCGAAAATGAGGTTAACAATTATTAAAAACAAAAGAACTTATCATGGCAACAGAAAAAGGAAGCGGCATTACCGCGTATTCAGTAAAAACCAAAACTAAAAATGTACCTATGATCGATCCTGTTATCGACATAAAATCAGGAAGGTACATTGCAACGGGAAAAGATAGCGCAGGTAACAAAATGGCCGCTATTATGGGAAAAGCAACTGCCGAAGAGCATATCAAAAACGGTAACGCCAAAAAAGGCACTGGCTGGTAAATAGCACAATAAAACCCCAGGCATCTATTGATACCCGGGGTTTTATTTTATATCATATCTCCCCTCTTCTCTTAGTTTTCATTTTAGCCGGTCTTCTACCGGTATTATCACATAATCTTCAAGCTAAAATTTATTTGCCAGGCGCTAGTTAACCGTGTGGTTTTTACGCATTTCGGGTACTTTTACGCAAAAAAAATGGGTGAAAACACCTATTTCTCTTCAGTTTCATTTGTTTTATTTTTGTAACACCTGTTAATTAAAAACGAATGAGCCGATGTCTGTACGTATTCTTTGTATAAAAACCGATGCCAAGCTGCACAAAAACCCTTATGTAGCCATAGATTCATTAGAATGGGTAAATGAACGCATTAATGTAAAAGGGGTTACCGAGAGAGCAAAACTTTATGATTGGATAAAGGACGCCGACGGGGAAGCTTATGTTATTGACGAGTATGGCAATAAAACTACGCTGATCCCCGCGCTTTGCCCGGATGGTAATAAATATGTTAAAACCGTGTCTGACGAGTCGAAGCCAGATTATTTATTGACATTACCTCAAACCGCATAAGTTTTATATTAAATACCTACACGTTCCAGGTGTTAAACGGCTCTATCGATAAAGCCGAGTTGTAGTATTTTTTGTCGCCGGTAACCTCAACGGTGATCCATTGGGGTAACTTAAATGTTTCAGCCTCGTCTTCCAGTTCAATTTCCGCTACCAGCAAGCCCTGGTTTTCGCCTAAAAAATCATCTACCTCCCAAACTTTACCTTCATAGCTAATACAATAACGGATCTTTTCAAGCTCTGATACAGCAAAATTGTTTAGCAGCTCTACACCTTCGTTAACCGGGATGGTATATTCATACTCCAACCGACTTATCCCTTTTGTTTTTCCTTTAATGGTTATATAACCATGTTCGTCCGTGACACGCACACGGATAGTTTTGATATCGTCGCTCAGAATATATCCCTGGCGGTAGTGTTTACCTTCGGGTTTATTCAAAATCCGCCACTGTTCATGATCAACCAGGAACTTACGTTCAATTTCAATAGCCATATTTTTTATACCTGTGCGGCAAAGATAGGAATGAAAGCAACAAAATTTTGGTCTTGTTACACCTGTTTCTTAACCGCTATCACTATCCCCGTAGCCCAGCATTGTTTGGTGAGTACCAGGTCAGTCCGTTTTTCCAGATCTTCAACTAATTTTATAGCTTTTTCATGATGGCCACCGGGCCAGTTAGGTTGGGGTAGCATATCATCAATAATATATAAACCACCGGGATTAAGCATGGCTATAGCTTCGTCAAGCAACAGGTACTTACCATGCCAGGTATCGGCAAAAATATAATCGAACTTTAAATGCTCGTTTTGCTCAAACCAATCAGCACCATCTATGCAAACCAGTTCCAATCGGTCATCACCACCCAAAAACTGAGCGGCTATAGCTAAAAAACGGGCATCATTATCAATAGAAATAAGAGAAGAAGAGGCATCCATTCCATCCAATATCCAGGAAGTTGACAGCCCAGTACCCGTGCCCAGCTCCAGGAATTTACCACCCGGCTTTGAAACGGCCAGCGTTTTTAATAAAGAACAGGTTAAGGCATCAGAAGCCATGGTAAAACCCGACTCGATAGTGGCTTTATCAATATCATTATACGACTGAGGATAGGGCTGTTTTATTTCCTGGTTCATGAGATCTTGTTTTAAATTATGATTGTTTGGGTTACAAGTATAGTTAACAAAATCATAATTTAAAATACCATATAATATAATTTATACTAAAAACCAATTCGGTATTTAGATTCATCAATTATAAAAACTTTCTTTATAATCAACCTGAAAGACTTTATTTTATTGAATAGGAATGCAAAGCTCCGTTAGCCAGGTTAAGGCAAAGCAGCTGCTGCATGGGATAATTGAATTTACCTTCGGGTGAGCCCATGAAAAATAGCTTACTCCCATCTGGGTGTTTGTAAAGAAAACCGATATCCTCATAACCTGTGTTGGCCTGCCAGATAACCTTACCATCGGACTGCAAGGCGGTAAGCAATATCGGCGCGGTGTTCTCCATAGATGCCTTGTGCATCACAATCAGCCCCCCGTTATTTAAGCGGATGGTGGCATGTATATTATTATAACTGTTGACAAATAGCCGATAGGTTTCACTATTAGCAAGCGAATCAATGGGCCGCCGATAATTTTGATGCGAATCGATTAAAAAACCACCGTATATATAAACAGCATCATTTAATTTTTTCCAGTCGCCGCTAAGCTTGTCGGCAGGGTGGCTATATACAGATCTTCTTACCGATTTTTCTGAACTTCGGTGTTGTACTCCTTCCATTAAATTATTGGCCTGTAACAACTGTACTTCTTTCTCATCCAGCAAAGCCAGGCTTTGTTTACCATCGTCATAGGCCTGTGTCATCAAACTATTATAAGAGGGCTGATTTTTTGATTTAAAATACCGGTCGGGATTGTTCAAATTGATAACATCTGTTTTTAAGGTAAGACCATTAATGGCATAAAAAAGGCCATCCGTACCTTTAAACAAGACGGATTGTAAGGAGTCATTATAGGTATATTTGATATCGCTATCGTTGTATGATGATAGTTCTTCTTTACTCATTTTATCCTTAAGGGTTTCAAAATGATCATTTTGTGCTATCACCTCCCCTGTTTGTTTATCGATCACATACAACTCATTCCGCAGGAAAAATAAATATTTAGAAGACTGACCCAATAATGCCGCATGGCCAAAATCCTGGTCGCGGTTGTTTTTAGCATCAAGCTTTGCTCTCCATAATCTTTTGCCGCTTTCTACATCAATAGCTTCGGCATATCGGTTGTTGTCGGTATAGGTTTCTGTTGCTCCTGATTCATGGGTTACCACGGTAGCCATTACCGTATGTCCATTCGCGGTATAAAATAAGGCATCGGCCTGAGCATAGGTTGCTGCTCCACTATTGATGGCACTGACCACGCCTAAAATAATAGCAATTACGATCAATACAGGTAGCAGAAAAAGCAATACAAGTCGCCAGTAATTACGCTGAGATGGCAGCGCGCCAGGGAAATTGTGTTGTTGCATAAGGTAGTTTAACCAAAAACACGATGGCTTTCGATTTGTTTGACCTCTCAGCAGCACGGGTTAAAGCCGCATAACGCCATATACGTTCTGCGGCACGCCGTTTATTTTTTATTAAATGAGGGCAGGATATATTTACTGATCAGCTCATCAGAGGGCGATTTGGAGTTATAATTTCCACCGGTTATAGCAACAACCAGGTCCTGATCCGGGAAAACATATATTTTTTGACCGCCATTGCCTTGTGCAGCTTTTCCGTAATACCTAACAGCACCATCGGCATCCAGGTACTTTAACCACCACAGGTAGCCATAATCAACCCCTTGCACTACGGAGTGCTTTTGGAACGATTCCATTACCCAATCGGCAGGGATGATCTGTTTATTATTCCAAACGCCTTTGTTGAGGTACAACAATCCAAACTTGGCCATATCGCGCGGGTGCAGATAGATCTGGCAGTACTCATTAATGTTTGATCTATCAGGTTTAAAATTCCATTTATAACCGGTAATACCCAGCGGACCAAAAAGGTTCTTTTGGCCAAATTCCGGAAGCCCAATGTGGGTAGCTTTTTCAATAATGCGACCGATGGTAATGGGGTTGCCGGAACAATATCTTCCATCGTTACCCGGTTTATCAATCATCGGCAGGTCAAGGGTAAATTTAACCCAGTCGTCAGATGCATCCATCGCTTCCTCGCCGCCTTCCGATTTGGGGTTACTCACATCGCAATCCAAACCGCTTTGATTAGCCAGCATATTTTCAACAGTGATGGTTTTCTTGATATCGGTGTTATTGGCCAGGTTATATTCGGGAAAGTAGGAAACCACCCGCTCGTTCTTACTCTTGATAAACCCCTGATGTATAGCAATACCGGTAAGCGCCGATACCATACTTTTGGTAGCCGAACGCATCTCCTGCAAACTGTCTTTGGTATACTCGTAAAAATACTCTTCAAATACCAGCTTGCCGCCTTTTATAATTAAAACACTATGCACATTGGGATATTTACCGCGTACAATCTTGTTCATCATTTTATCGAGCAAAGCGGTATCCAAACCAACAGCCCTTGCATCACCGGGCTGCAAACCATCTTTAAATTTGGCAGGCATGGCATATTTATACTGATAGGTTTTAACGTCGGCCCCTAATTTAGGATACCACATTTTTGGTGAAAATGAAACACTCCGGGTAATGAGCTTATTCGTGTCGTTACCTTTGGTATAGCCAATAATCTGATTTGACGCATTTCTTAAAAAAGTGATCTTATTTTTGCCAATATCCAAAAAAATATCTTTACCGGAAGCTTTTAAAGGGTATACGCTTAGTTTAATAATGGCAACCAAACAGGTATCAACCGGCGAGGCCGCAATCTGTAATTTATCTTCTTTTCCATATTCATAAACACCTTCATACTCTTTTAGTTGTTGATAGGTTATTTTATAAGACCGTTGTGCAAACGAATAGCTGGCGGCTAATAAAAATATCAGTGCGAATAAGGTAATCTTCAGATTTCTCATTGTTCAGGTTTTGTATCAATAACGCAATCTAAACCAATTTATATTACAATTTATCAGGATACTAAAAATAATATTGGTAATACTTAATCCTTTAACCAAACCACCTTTTGTTCGCTCTGATGCTCTTTTCCAATAATATCACGGTATAATTCGGGTCTCCTGGCCTTGATGTAACGATAACCTCCTGCCAGTGTTAATTTATCGGCTTGGATATCAGCAATGGCAATTTCATTATCCAGCGAGGTGCATTCCGCTATAACATCACCATAGGGGTCAATAACCATGGAACAGCCGTTTTTAAGCTGATCATCGTCCATACCTATGGGGTTGGCAAAAATGGCGTATATCGCATTATCATAGGCCCGGGCAGGTAACCATTTCATGAGCCAGGCCCTGCCTTTAAGTCCGTTGAACTCTTCGCGTAGCCGTTTGGCGTTGCCGGCTTTATCCTTCCATAGTTCTGCATCAACAAAACCGGCACCCGGGCGGGTAGATGGTGTACACATGGTTACATGAGGCATAAAAATAATATCGGCACCCAACAATTTGGTAGCCCTTACATTTTCAATAACATTATTATCATAACAGATCAGGATGCCGCATTTCCACCCTAAAATTTCAAAAACGGTATAGTTGGTACCCGACTGTAAATGGGGGTTGATGAACGGATGCAGTTTGCGATGTTTGGCAACCAGGCCATTTTTATCTACGCACACGTAGGGTTTATATAAGTTACCATCTTCATCCTTTTCAAACAGTCCGGTCAGTATAATAATATCAAATTCCCGGGCATAAGCGGTAAGCGCCGAGATACTTTCTCCCCCGGGAACCACCTCTGCCAGGTCAAGCATTTGCTGTTTATCCAGGTGCCTGGCAAAAGTATAGCCCGTAATTGAACATTCATGAAAAGCGATAACATCAGCTCCCTGCTGTGCCGCCTTTTGCGATAATTGTTTAATAACAGATAGATTATAGGCTTTGTCGCCGCTTTTATGCTCAAACTGAGCGGTCGCTATTTTCAAGTTTTTCATATGCTTAGTATTAATATACAGCAAAGCTAAACCCACGCCTAAAGGTTACCTTGTAAAAAACCGACAATTGTGAAAAGCGCTAAACCTGCATAAAATTAATAGCCAGCAGGTTGTTTGTTTTATAGGCAGATGGGGTTATGCCAATGTTCCTCTTAAAATAGTTGTTGAGATGCGCCTGGTCATAATAACCACTCTGGTAAGCAGCATCTGCAATTTTTGTACCTGGTGAACTATTTTGCAAGCTTTTTAAAAAGTATTGCAGCTTCACAATGGCTGTGAAGCGCTTCGGACTTATCCCGATGTATTCGTTAAACCGGCGTTCGAGCTGCTTTTCGGTTATGGGTAAAACATTTAGCAAATGCGATACGGATATGTTTCCTTTATGGTTCTCTATCAGTTTTAAAGCTCCGGTAAGTATTTTATCAGGGTACAGAACATCAGCCAGCTTTTTGAATACAAAATTTTCGATATGTTCAATTTTGTTTTTGATATCAGTTTCATTCAAAACCCGGTCTTCCAGGTCTTCGGCATCACTTTTAAAAAGTTCGTTTAGTTTGATCAGGCTGTCATTTAATTCAACAGAGGCTATGCCAGATAAGGCATACAGGGCATAAGGCTGAAATACAACTACCAATATATCTAGTTCCCCGGTTGATGCCAGGTCCTTGTATTGCGTTAGCTGTCCGTAAACAAAGCTGCGCGGATGAACATAGGTTTCCGGCCGATGCATGGCATATTCTATCAACGGTGCTTTAAAATAGAACACCATCCCAGGGTTTCCGTCAGAAAACAAACGATAATTTAACTGCTTGCCGCAGTTATTTTCCAGTATTAAATAGTGCTTAATAATATGAGCAAGATGTGGCGATGGGGGTATTTGCATAATAAGCCTGATAACATAGTAAAGTTACAGTTTTTAATATAATTGGGGCGACACAACGATACCCATAACAATTATATAATATTCAAAAACCATACGAATTAAATATCTTAGGCATCATAAAATGTCAAACCTGCTATACAACATCTTATGAAGATTAAACTTATCATTTTTGCGCTTGTGTTATTAAGTACACAGGCTTATTCCCAGTCAAAAAACAGTATATCCATATTTTATGGTGTTGCCGCCAATAATGTGAACATCCATGGCGACATTGGCGATTATGGATACAAGTCAAAAAGCAGCACCATTATAGGTTTCGGTTACACCCATAATTTAACCAACTCCTTTGCGCTGGAAACCGGCCTGCAATACTCCAGCAATAAACTAATATTAAGCTATATTGTTCCTGACAGGGGCGAGATCCTGAGTCCTGGCAGAGCTAAACTAATCACGGTACCAATCTACGGTAAATACAGTTTTTTAAAATATCTGTATGTTAATGCCGGCCTCCTCGTCGACTTTGATTTTGGTGCCGATAATGATACCGGGATAAACGACCAAAAAGGCATCGGCGCTGAGATTGGTGTTGGTGGTAAATATGATTTTGGCAAAGTAACTGTTTTTATCAACCCATTTTTACTGGAACATCGCTTAATTGGCTTTAAAAACTATGGCCGAACCAATAGTATAGAAAACGCGGGTGTAAAGTTTGGCGTTGGGTATAATTTTTAGCGCGGAGAAGTTGAGGAGACGCATGTGATGCGTCTCTACATTTATTTTTTGTAGAGGCACATTACATGTGTCTCACAGATATCCAATAAGTAACAATGATGTTATGATGCCCCCCTATGCAACATATTGGTTATAACTTTCCGTTGATATTGGAAAAAGCTATAGTTTTGTCTGTTGCGCATGACAAAAAACGGATAGTCATAGCATCATTCAAATTTACCCCGATTGTAAAAAAATGTTAAATGACAGACCTGTTCGGCACGCTGCAACCCTAAATGTTTATATTAGCCCCTGTTAGCCGCTTTATATTATATTAATGATATCAAGAAAATTTTTACTCGTAATTTCTCTGTTATTCTCTTTTGGTTTTGTCGCTTCGGCGCAACAGGATAGCATACCCTTAAGTACGCTTATTCAAAAAACCGCCAAGTTTCAAAGCAGTTTCCCCATTGAAAAAGTTTATCTCCATTTGGATAAACCTTACTATGCCGTAGGCGATACCATTTGGTTTAAAGCTTATGTAACTGTCGAAAAACACCAGCCATCGGGGCTGAGCGGTGTGGTTTATGTTGATGTGATCAACAGCCAGGACTCTGTTATGGAAAACCTGCGTTTGCCTGTTAAAAATGGTTTCGCTAATGGTAACATTACCCTTACCGGTGATACCTATAAGCAAGGTCCTTACCGCATCAGAGCTTATACCAATTGGATGCGCAATTTTGACCCAGATTATTTTTACGATCATACCATTAACGTGGGTAACGCCATCGATAACCAGGTAAATACTTTTATCAGCTACAAAAGCTCCGCGAAAAAAGGTACTGTAAAGGTCGACGCGGACATCCTTTATAAAGATCCGGCTAATACCCCCTATGCCAACAGAAGGGTAAGCTGGCAATTGATGCGCAATGGCGACGCGGTAACCAAAGGCAGCGGTCGTACCGACGATAAAGGACATTTATTAGTTGACATACCCGAAAATGAGACCGCTACCATTACATCCAGCTCATTGGTAACAGCCATTGATATGGGCGAACGTAAATCGGTTACCAATTCATTTTCTTTAAAAGCTGCGGTAACTGCTTATGATGTACAGTTTTTTCCCGAAAGCGGGCAGCTTACCAATGGCATACGCTCAAAAATTGCCTTTAAAGCTATCAACTCCAAAGGATTGGGAACTGATGTAAAAGGAACTATAACAGACGATCAGGGTACTGTTATGGCATCTTTTACCTCTGCGCATCTGGGCATGGGTGTATTTGCCATAACCCCGGAAAGCGGAAAAGTATACACTGCCAACGTTACTTTTCCTAATGGATCCACGGGTACTTATAAGCTTCCACGGGTACAGGCCATGGGGATAAACCTGTCGGTATTCAATGCGGATGCGGATAACCTTACCGTTAAAATATCGGCCAACGAACTATTTTTACAGCGTAAACAAAATAAAAGTTTTTACCTGGTAGCACAAAGCGGAGGTGTTATTTACTATGCCGCCCAAACCGTATTACAAAACGCTGCCTACACAGCCAATATTCCAAAAAACAAGTTCCCAACGGGCATCGTACAGTTCACCCTGTTCTCATCTGGGGGCTACGCTCTGTGCGAGCGGGTGGCTTTTGTACAACATAACGACCTGCTCAATCTGGCTTTAAAACCTGATAAACCATCTTATACTACCCGGCAAAATGTAAGGATAGCCGTATCGGCAAAAAACAGCACTGCTCCTGTTGAAGGCAGCTTTTCCGTAGCCGTACTTGACGATACCAGCGTACCTACCAATGAAGACTCGGAATCGACCATATTAAGCACCCTGCTGCTTACATCAGACCTAAAAGGGTATATCGAAAAACCCAATTATTATTTCAATAAACCCGATCAGGAAAAACAAGACAACCTGGATATCCTGATGCTTACGCAGGGTTACCGCCGTTTCTCTTATGAAGATATACTGGCAGATAAAAACCCACCCATTTTTATCGCGCCTGAACAGGGGATCGAAGTATCGGGTATATTAAGAACCAATACGGGCCTCCCGGTAGGCAAAGGCAGCATACGCTTGCTGATACCAGATCGTAATTTTTCGGCCGAAACGATAACCGATCTGTCGGGTAATTTCAAATTTAGTAATGTAGTGGTTATGGATACCTCTAAAATAACCCTGAGCGCCCGTAATAATGTGAACGGCAAAAACATGGTAATCACCGTGAACGGCGAATTGTATCAGAAATTAAGTAAGAACCCTAATCAACCCGACGAAATTGTAAATATCGACAGCGCGATGCGCCCATACCTGGATAATAGTCGCAGGCAATATCAAAACTCCCGCGTGTTGAAAGAGGTGGTCGTAAAATCAACCAAGTTCGAGAAAAAACCAAGTCATAGTGACTTTGGCACATTTGCCGGGTTACCCGGACAGGCCGATCACGAAATATCGGGCGATCAGTTGAAAGACTGTCCCCTGCTGATCAACTGTTTAAGTACCATGGCTTTTGGTTTAACTTATGTCGACAATAATTTTTATATCACCCGTGATTATAACGCCGGCAAAAAAGTACCTGTGCAGATATACATAGGCAGTATGCCGGTTGATGTGAACTTTTTATCAACCATTTCAGGTGCCGAAGTAGCATCCGTTGAGATATTTTTAAAGGACGGTGTAAGCGGTATTAATCGCATGAATCAAACAAACGGCGTTTTGATCATCAACAAAAAAGTGATCAAAAAGGAAAAGATAACGCTGGCTCAGCTACAGGCGCTTATACCTAAACAAAACGTAGTTACTTTCGCCATACAGGGTTATGGTAAAGCCAAAGAGTTTTACATGCCTAAATATGATGTTACCAAACAAAGCTCGCTCGGGGCCGATCTGCGTAACACCATTTACTGGAACCCGAAAGTGATAACCGATAAAAACGGTGTAGCTTCGTTCAGCTTTTTTAACAGCGACGCCCGTGGATCATACCGTGTAATTATCGAAGGTCTGGATGCCGAAGGCGATCTTGGCCGCCAGGTGATGCATATCCAGGTGAAGTAATTTTGAGGAGATTTTGGGAGCAAGGAACAAAGACTATAGGACAAAATGTCCTGTCAATCCATGCTCCCAAAATCCTTGTTCTTTGTTCTAAAAATCTTTGCTCCAAAAGTCCCCAAATCCTTGTTCCAAAAGTCCTTGCTCTTTACTCCAATAATGGTTAGATTTATGAAACACATAAACTTATCATTATGGATTTTTCACACATCAATTGGCTGGCCGTGATAGCGGCCGGTGTTTCGGCATTTTTAGTTGGCGGTATCTGGTACTCCCCATTACTGTTCGCCAATCCCTGGATGGCTGATAACAAGCTTACTCCCGACGAATTAAAGACCTCCAACAAAGCTCGCACCTTTGGCATTTCGGCTATATTTTCTATCATTATGGCCGTTAACCTGGGTATGTTCCTCTCCGATGCCAAAACCGACATTTCATGGGGCGCTACGGCAGGTTCGCTGGCCGGTGTGTGGACATTCAGCGCCATTGCCATACAGGGCCTGTTTGAGCTAAAAAGCTGGCGGCTGATATTTATAAACGGCGGCTACAGCCTGGTATCATTAACGTTGATGGGCACCATTATAGGCTGGTGGAGGTAGAAAAAGTCCGGAGACACATGTAATGTGTCTCTACGTTTTGTTTTTTGTAGAGACGCATCACATGCGTCTTAGATTACGCGATCCTCTCTACACCCGATGATGATCAGCACGCCAGTTTTTGATGGTCTTTTTAATATCAGTTGCCGATAGATTTTCGGCTAACACTCGTTCTATTAAGGGAACCAGTTCATCATCGGGTGCAAAACGCAGGGCAGCTATCTGGGCTATGGTAAGTCTATTGTCCAGCGGTTGGCGGGTGAGTATAAAATAACGCAGACCTTCTTCGGCCCGTATGGCTCTGTCTTGCGCCTTTAGCGGAAACATGCGTGCAAACAGGCCCATCAGCAAACTACAGCCAAAAAGCAGCATAATGAGCAAGGCGCTCAAAAAGCCCGTCGTCTGCCATTGCATCACCACATTCACCATAGAAACTATCAATCCTACAATAAGCATACCTCCCAGCAAATAATGGAAGCCTGCAGCAGTGCGTTTATGGTTGGCAAAGTTTTGTGAGGTCATGGCTTGTTTTTTGACGAAAGATACTACTAAATTGTTACCACAGGCACATGCCATTATTACAATCGGGTTATAATATTTTTAAACAATGCAGGCATATTTGAGTTGATTTTAATAACAACAATTGATACTATGGCAAACACATTTGAAAAAACGTTCACATTAGGTGGCGACTATACCATAAACCGCCTGGGCTACGGTGCCATGCGCATTACCGGCCAGGGCATTTGGGGGCCACCAAAAGACAAGGATGAATGTATCAGTGTACTTAAACGGGCTGTAGAGCTAGGCGTAAACTTTATTGATACAGCCGATAGTTACGGCCCCAATGTTTCAGAAGAACTAATAGCCGAAGCACTTGCACCCTACCCTGCTGGCCTCATCATTGGTACCAAGGGCGGTTTCCTGCGTACAGGCCCTAATCAGTGGAATATCGACTCATCCCCGGCTCACCTTCAGGAAGCGCTGGAAGGTAGCTTAAAACGCCTGAAACAGGACCGTATCGATCTATATCAACTGCATCGCATAGATCCAAACGTGCCTGCCGAAAAAACCTTTGAATTTTTGCAAAAAGCACAGCAGCAGGGCAAGATCAAACACATTGGTCTGTCGGAAGTTAGCGTAGACGAGATCAAACACGCACAGCAATTTTTTGAAGTGGTATCGGTACAAAATATGTACAGCGTTGATAACCGCAAATGGGAAGCCGAACTACAGTATACCCGCGAGCAAAATATCGCCTTTATACCCTGGTACCCATTAGGTGGCGGCAATGTAAAAGGCGAGCAGATATTACAGGGCGTAGCCGATAAATATAGCGTTACCATACACCAGGTAGCCTTAAGCTGGTTGCTGCATCACTCGCCAAACATCCTGCTTATTCCGGGTACATCAAGCGTGGAGCACCTGGAAGAGAACATGAAAGCAGCCGATATCAAGTTGGACGAAGCCGATCTGCTGATCCTCGAAAGTCTGAAAAATATCAAATAAATCACCCCTAAAACGGGTAAAATAAGGGGATGCCATAATATGATGGTATCCTTTTATTTTTGTATCATCACCACATACATGAAAAGTAAAGAAGAGATCCTGAACAGCTATAATACCACCGGCAACGATGGTTTACCCGAAATATCGGCTCCCGACTTGCTAAAGGCCATGGAGACCTACAAAGAACAATACGCCGAAGCAGCTTTTAATGCAGCCCGGCAGCTAAAGAATAGTGCATATGAGTTTGCCACCTATGCCGATTATGCAGCTCATACCCTGCAGGAGGCCCGCCAGCAGGAGCAAAACCGCGATGAATTTACCGAAGCCATTACCCTGGCCGCCAACAGCGTATTGCCGCATTTTATACCGCATGATCGCACCATAAAAGAGTTCTCATTCAACTTTACCATGCAGGACAAAAGCTATACCGCCTTTTATAAAAAAGATGCCGAGGGTTACTGGCAACTGAACACCTGGACCGCCGCCATTTAATATCCCGACAGACCAAACGGTCGGTCATATTTTTTTTTTTTGGGGGGGGGGGTAGCTTCTGTTTTTTAGCCTAAAACTTTTTAAACCTTAAATTTTAACACTTTTCTGCCCGAAAAGGGGCTAAAAGCGGGTCAAAAGCCCTTGAAAAACTCTCATTTTAACACTTTTTAACAAATTTTAACACAGTTTTGAGCAGTTTTCAAAACTTTAAAAAGTATTAATTTATTAACTATCAATACATTAACCACAAAACACTCTATTTTTGACCTTGTTTTGTCTTAACTAAAACAGCCCGCTTATCTCCTGAAAGAGACAAGCGGGCTGCTGTTGATATAAATATACGAAAAATTATGGGTAGATGTGGTGGCGGAAAATGAATATCGTAGACTACTCACCTCGTCTGCGCTTCGTTTTTCTCCACCTGTCATTGCGAGGTTTTTTATGCCCCCTCTTCGGGTGAGTCGACTATCCAACCACCGCTACTTTAAACGGCTTCACATCAACCGATTCCCATACTTTTTGGGTAATATAAGGTTCATTCTGCTTCCAGGCTTCCAGGGCTTCCTCAGTTTCAAACTGCATGATCATGACTGAGCCTATCATATTACCCTCGTCATTGAGTATAGCCCCTCCTTCCACGTAATTACCGTTTTCTTTCAGCACTCTTACGCCATCTAAATGATGCGGGCGCACATCCATGCGGCGTTGCAACGCGCCGTCATCCGTATAATCATATCCCGTAACCAGGTATTGCTTCATAATTAGTGAATTATTGATTTAGTGATTTTTTTATTGTTTCTTGTCGGGATCAAAGGTGATCTTCCAGCTGATCCCAAATCTATCGGCCAGCATCCCATAATGCGTGCTCCAAAAAGTTTCACCTATAGGCATAATGGCCCGTCCTCCTTCAGATAGTTCATTATATATGCGATAAGCTTCATCCTGGCTAACCGTGCTGAGATAGAGATAAAAATTATTGGCGATCCCGGGTGCTAATCCTTGGTGTGTTTCTATACTATCGCAGCCCATGATAACCGTATTCGGGGCAATTTGTAAAGAGGCATGCATGATCTTTTCATCAGCCGAAAGCGGAAATAATTTTTTATCTGCTTGCGGTACATCCTTATAACGCCCCATGAACAGGATCACGCCACCAAAAACAACTTTATAAAAATTGAAAGCTTCTTCGCAATTATCTTTAAAAACCAGGTAAGGGTTTAGCGTTGTCATTGTTTTCTGATTAATTTAAGCATACTGCTTCCAATTATTTTATCCAACAGGTAAGTTACTGTTCTGTTTGCCTTTGTTATCGTAAAACTATACATTTAAACCTCCTGCACGGCCACATCATTGTCCGAAAAAATTAAAAATTTCTATTTTAAATTTATTTTATAAATGTATATTTGACAATTTTTACAATATTTGTTATTCCAAAATAACTAACCTGAAATAATGAAGAATACTTTGCAGCAGGAATTTACTAAGCTTTATAATAAAGAGGCCGACGCCACCTATTTTTCTCCGGGTCGCGTAAACCTTATCGGCGAACATATTGATTATAACGGCGGTTTGGTTATGCCATGCGCCATCACCTTCGGAACTTACCTGTTAATATCCCCTAATGAGGATGGCGTTTTTCGCTTCAGGAGTTTAAACTTTACCGATCAGGACGATATCCCTGTTCAGCAACGTTATGAAAAAACTGGCGACGAATGGTTCAACTTTCCTATCGGTGTCATAGATCATTTTGGTAAGGATGGCCACCAGCTAAAAGGCCTGGATATGCTTTTTTATGGCGATATCCCTATAGGTTCAGGTCTGTCGTCATCGGCCTCTATCGAGGTGGTTACGGCTTATGCCCTCAATGATCTGTTTAACTGTGGTTACAGCAAGCTCGACCTGGTTAAACTGTCAAAATCTGTCGAGAATAATTTTATCGGTGTAAACAGTGGTATCATGGACCAGTTTGCTGTTGCCTTTGGCGAAAAGAACAAGGCCCTGATGCTGAACTGCGACACCCTGGATTACCAGGCGGTTGACAGTAACCTGGGCGATCACGTGCTGGCTATCATCAATACCAACAAACCCCGCAAACTGGCGGAATCGAAATATAACGAACGCGTGCAGGAATGTCAGCAAGCGCTGAAAGCCCTGCAACAGGAGCTGGAGATCAATCACCTGTGTGATATTGATGCCGATACATTCGCCAAATATCAGCACCTGATCACCAATCCGGTAGTGCTGAACCGGGCCAAACACGTGATTGAAGAGAACGACCGTGTAAAACTGGCCGCAACAGCGCTGGCTGCTAATAACTTACAGGAATTTGGCCGGTTAATGTATGCTTCGCACGATTCACTGCGCGACTTATACGAAGTAAGCGGCGCCGAGCTCGATGCCGTGGCCGAATATAGCAAAACCAACCCTAACGTGGCCGGTGCCCGCATGACCGGTGCAGGTTTTGGCGGTTGCGCCATAGCTTTGGTTAAGGCTGATGCATTTGATAATTACAGTGCCGAAATAACCGAATACTACACCCAAAAAATTGGCTATGCACCATCCGTTTACAACTCACTGATCGGTAATGGTGTAGGATTGCTGAATTTACTGGTTAATTAATACTTTTGCGCTTGGTTTTTTTGTCCATGGACTATGGACCATAGACCATGGACAAAAATTATGCGCAAATTAAAATTAGATGAGCTGAACCGGGCTTCGGTTGATGAATTTAAGGCACAGGATAAACTGCCAGTAGCCGTTGTACTGGATAATGTGCGCAGCATGCACAACATAGGCTCTATTTTCCGTACCTCGGATGGTTTTGCGGTGGAGCAGATCTGTCTTTGCGGCATTACCGCCCAGCCCCCGCACCGCGAAATTGAAAAAACTGCCCTCGGCGCCACACAATCCGTTAACTGGACCTATTACGAAACCCCGCTGCAGGCTGTAGAGCAATTACGCAAGGATGGTTACCGCATCATCGCCGTTGAGCAGGCCGAAAACAGCACCATGCTCAACGAGTTTACCCCGCTCGACAATGAAAAATACGCCCTCATCTTCGGCAACGAAGTAAACGGCGTAAGCGAGGAGGTGATGCAAAATATCGACGCCTGTATTGAAATACCCCAATTCGGCACCAAACATTCTTTTAATATCGTGGTATCGGCAGGGATCGTCCTTTGGGATTTCTTTGCTAAAATGGCGATGTAAGGTAAATGCATTTAACTAAATCCATGTCATTGCGAGCGAAGCGTGGCAATCTCGTAGCTATTCTTATCCATGACAACGCGAGGAGATTGCTTCGTCGTTCCTCCTCGCAATGACATAGTGGTAAAAGCCCCAACCCTTTAGACAAAGGCTGTCATGCTGAGCTCGTCGAATCATGGTGGGCAGGCCTCTACGCACGTCCTTCGACAGGCTCAGGGTGACAGGCACGAGGCTTTAAAGACTTACGAAGTTTTAAAAACTTCGTAAGTCTGGCTTCCCGTTTTAGCAAAATCAGTCACTTAAATAACCACCACCAAACGCTTACCGCCATCCACTTCCAGATCCCAAAGCTCAGCGATGTTTTCCAGTTTTACAGTGACGGTATCCACCTTGAGCTTACCAGCAGCGGCAAGTGCAAACATCTCGGGTAAGATCTGGCTGAAAAGCTGTCCAACCTGCGGCTTTGACCAGGCACCCAGTCCAGAACCTGTTAATTGCAGATCGACACTGCGAAGATTTGCAGCTGATAATTGGATCAGATCGCCGGTCATGCTGCCTACGGATACATATCTAACCCTGTTGGTGAATGAGCCTTTGCCTTTTACGCAGGCCAGAATCATTTCGGCAGTATGGCCCCACAGGTAATCGATGATCACATCGATAGGCGTAGCTGCATGGATAACGGTCAGCTGCGCTTTAAAACTTTCATCATCCTGCATAACTGAAACTATTTCGTCGGCACCAAGCGATAACAGATCCTCCAGCGAAGCCAGGTTCCGGCCCGTTACGATCACTTTTTTGGCCCCGTAATGTTTGGCTATCTGCACCGCTACGCGCCCGGTAAAACCAGTGGCCCCGTTGATCAGCACCACATCGCCCGGCTGAATATCCGCTTTAAATTTAAGCCCCATCGCTGCGCCGATCACCGCGTTGGGCAGGGCCGCCGCTGTGGCATCGTCCAAGTCATTTGGAATTTTTACGGTACGGTCTTTATCAATGGTCGCTCTCTCAGCCAGCATACCGCTTATACCCATGCCATATACGCGCATTCCATCTGCAAGCAGACAAACACCGTCACCGCCAATGACCTTTCCGCTTTCTTTTGGCGCATCGCTTGAATAGTGCTTGCCGCTGGCCTTGCTTTTATCCAAATGTTTGATGGCTACCGCCTTTACGGTTACCAGTACTTCATCCTCGTTATGAACTATCGGCTCCGGAAAATTTGTATATTGAGGTAAACCTCCTTGTTGATACATTACTGCTGCTTTCATTTTTATTATTTATTTATACAAAAGTAGAGCGGCAAACAACGCCGGACGATAACATTTGTTATCAAATGCAGGAATCGACTCACCCCGTCTGCGCTACGCTGGAGGGCTCTCTGACTTATAAAACCATGTCAGGAGCGTAGCGTGGCAATCTCGTCACTTGCATATTAAACGCGAGGAGATTGCTTCGTCGTTCCTTCTCGCAATGACATATAGGGAAAAGCGGCTTTAATTGAAATTGTTATTAAATTAGCTTACCTATAAACCACCAACAAACCAACCTCATGAACGCCCTTGCCAAAAAACTGCAAATGAAACCCCATACGCGCTGGCTGTTGCATAAAGCGCCGGCTAACTACCTGGAAAGCCTGGAGCCCCTGCCCGATGATGTGGAGATAGTACATAATACCGCGGGTAATTTTAATGGCATACAGCTGTTTGTCACCAATAGTGTGGAACTGGCGGATGAACTGAAAGTGATCGTTCCACTGCTAAAGGATGATACCATATTCTGGATCATCTACCCTAAAAAGAACTCAGGTATTACAACCGACCTGGAGATGATGAGCAGCTGGGATGCGCCAGCTCAATACGGTATCCGTCCGGTAGCTTCGGCGGCGGTTAACGAGGTGTGGACGGGCCTGCGTTTCCGTCCGGTGGACAAAGTAAAAGTTTCGGCAGGCCGTAATGACGCGGTACGGAATAACGAGTACAGCGCCTATATTGATGTAGATAAAAAAACTGTAACCCTGCCCGATGATATCAAGGCATCGCTGGAACAGCATCCGGATATACTAAACTGGTTTCATCAGCTGGCCTATAGCCATAAAAAGGAATATGTGCTATGGATATTGACCGCCAAACAGGAAAAAACCCGGCAAGACCGCATGACTAAAATGGTGGAGATGCTGATCAACAAAAAGAAAAATCCTTCGGATAAGTAAATATTCCCAGTTCCATCCCCTCTTGAGAGGGGAATCGCACTTGCTCCGCTTTTTTCTATCTTACCGCTATGAAGAAGCCTTGTCATGCTGAACATAGTGAAGCATCTTCTTCGATAGGAATGCGGATAGATCCTTCGCTCCACTCAGGATGACAAACTTGTTTAGTTGTATAAAGTTTAGCCAGCGTTGAAACCCCTTCCCCAAGGAAGGAATCGCACAGGGCTAATGCTTTTTTAAAGGCCTGTCATCCTGAGCCCGTCGAAGGATCGAGCGTAGAGGCCCACCACCATGCTTCGACGGTGCTCAGCATGACAGCCTTTGCTTTTTGCTTAAATAAAAAATGTCATTGCGAGCGGAGCGTGGCAATCGCGAACTATACAAGGTGACTTTGTACAGTATGCGATTGCTTCGTTCCTCGCAATGACATGTGGAGGGTAAGGTGTGTCTTCCTCAGGGGCTAATTACGCCAAATTCCTACCCGCATTCACAATACCGTAAACGGTACGAATCACGAGCTTATCATATATGTCGATCAGTTCGCTATCGTCGCTGCTATTGAGCTTCTGTAAGGCATAATGTTGGATGATCACGAGTGGTAACACGATCTTCTCACGGATGGCGATAGAACGGCGCTCTACCGGGTATTCTTCCATCAGCACTGTGCTTCCGGTAAGGTCAAGCAACATTTCGCGGGTAAGTTCAAACTCGTCCTTCAGCAGTTTCCAGAAAGCGCCGAATTTTTTGTCTTTCTCCAGGTAAGCTGTCACCCTGAAATCAGATTTCGACATGGACATGGCACAGTTATCCAGCATGGTTTTAAAGAAGCCGGAGGTTCTGTATAGTTCTTTTATTTCGAGCCAGTTGCCGTCGTCTTTCATTTTTTTCAAAGCGGTACCTACCCCATAAAAACCGGGGATACTTTGTTTTAGCTGGCTCCAGGAAGTTACAAAGCTGATGGCCCGCAGGTCTTCCAGTTTCAGCGGCGCACCGGCATTACGTTTGGTTGGCCGACTGCTGATATTGATCCTCGATAACAATTTAAGCGGACTGAATTTCTCCAGATATTCCACAAATAAAGGGTGCGCGCGCAGGGCCATGAACAATTTATAGCTTTCGTCGGCCATGTCCGATATCAGGGCTTTGTGCCTGTTATCCAGCAGATCGTTATGATTTGGATGCAGGGCCGAAATAATACCCGCGTTGATCAGCTGCTCCATATTGAAGCGGGCAGTCTCTACCGAACCATATTGCGAGCTCACGGTTTGCCCCTGGATGGTTAATTGGATATGATCATTAGCGATCTCGTTACCCATCGAAGCATAAAAACGGTGCGTTTTACCGCCGCCACGTGCCGGTGGACCTCCCCTGCCGTCAAAAAACGCCAGGCTGATATCATATTTGCGGGCCATAGCGGTCAATTCCACTTTAGCTTTATATATCGACCAGTTGGCCATCAGGTAGCCGCCATCCTTGGTGCTGTCAGAAAAACCAAGCATAATGGTTTGCCTGTTACCGCGTTTTTTCAGGTGCTCGGCATAGTACGGATGCGTGTAGAGTTGCTCCATGATCTCGCCTGCACGGGAAAGATCGTTCACGGTTTCGAACAGCGGCATAAAATCGACACTCAGGCTGTCCTTCTCCCATCCGCTCCATAAAAACAGGTCGATGAGTTGTAAAATATCAGATGCCTGCTGACAGTTGCTGATGATAAAACGCTGACAGGCCTTTTCGCCATTCGTCTGCTGAATTTCCTGCATCAGGCGGATAGTATTCAGTGTATCCTGCGTCATGGCATCCGCGTCAGAAGGGCAATGGAAATCGGCCTCTTTAAAGCTGATCTGTTTTAGCTTTTCTTCTTCGTCCAGATCGGCATAGCCTTTAACAATACCTGTTTTAATATTTTTTACACCATAATCAAACACGCTGCGTAAAACGCGGCTGTCCTGACGAATATCCAGCGTAGCAAAATAACAGCCAAACAAGCGAACCTTCTGGATCAGGTTCTCCACAATATCAACAAACAAACTGTCGTGATCAGTAATGATGGTTTGCTTGATTGATTGCAGCAAGCTCAACAGTTCACCTTGCAGATTTTTGGAATCCGGATGTTCGTTGGCATTTTTGTAGAGTAGTTTTTCCAGCTTGGCCATAGCCTTTTCAACCCCGCGGAAAGTAATGCGGCGTTTAAGTACCCGGAAATCACGATAGTAACAACGGAACAGGCGCTGCCTTAAAAAGCTGGCCACTTCCTTGGTAGTTTGTGTAGTTACGTTGGGATTGCCGTCCCTGTCGCCGCCTGGCCAAAAGCCAAGCTCCAGCACACGACTGCTGGCGGCATCAATGTCAAACTCTTCTTCGAGTTTGGATTGTATGCCCGATACGGCATGGTAAAATATATTCTCCAAAAACCAGGACAGGCTGATGGCCTCGTCAACCGGTGTTGGTGATGTTTTGTTAAAGAATGGGGTTTTGCCCAGTTGTTGCAGCAGTACGTCGATATTATTAATATCGTTTACCTTTACTGCTTCGATCAGGTCTGTCATAATGCCCAATACCGTGCCTGGATAAAACTGTGTTGGGTGCGCAGTGAGTACCAATCGTAACGAAAAGTCTTTTAGCTTCTCACTGATCTGTGCCCGGGTTTCTTCGCTATTGGTGGCTTGCGCCAGCAGACTTTGCAGGTTGCCCGAATCATCAAACTTACCCAATTTATTAAAGGACGAATCTTCAATGGCATCAAACAAAACCACCTGGCGCTCGATGTACTGAATAAAACGGAACATGCGGTTGATCTGCTCGCGATGGTCAATATCCGGTACATACTTTTTAAAGAACGACTCAATGATATCCGTTGGTGAGGCCTGCTTAATGGCGCCTTTTTCGCAATGTGAACTAAAAAACGGCAGTAAAATACCGGTATCCTTTACCTGATAAAATGGTAGTGTTTGAAATAAACTGTTATATAACTCAAACCTGGTTACAACTTCGTTATTAAAAGCTGCTTCCCGCTGACTGAGTTTTAAAGTTAATGACATAGTTCAAAATATAATTGGGTTAAAATTGAGTGGTACCGGCTATTGCGCAAACCGGGGGTGAATTTAATTATCTAAAATTAAATTTCAACTAAAAGTAATAAATTTAATAATAGTATTACGAATTTGATATCAATTTTACTAAAACAAGGCAAAAAAATTTAATTATTGTAAATTTACAACCTGATTTAAAATCAAAATGATATTAAAGAAATTATGCCGTTTAGCTGTAAGCAAAGATTTTTATAACTTGCCTGTGTATTGCCCGGCCACTGCCAAAAACAAACACTATTTTGATGAATATTAATACCAGGGAAATAAAAAGCTTTTTTTACAGCCAGTATTTTTCTGACGGTTTACGTATCACAGCGGGTATACTCCTGCCCTCACTGGTGTTGCTGGAATTTAACCAGTTTGATCTGGGTCTTACTTTTAGTTTAGGAGCGCTTTGTATTTGTGTAATTGACAATCCCGGTCCGGTAACCCACAAGCGTAATTCTATGGCTATAGGCAATTTATGCCTTTTCCTGGTGGCGGCCATTACCGGTTTTGCCCGGCTAAACTTATATACGCTTGGGTTAGAGATCACGGTGTTTTCGTTCCTGTTCTCGATGTTTACGGTTTATGGTAACCGGGCAGCATCTGTGGGCACCTGTTCGTTGCTCATCATGATATTTATGATGGATAAAGCCCAACCCGCTGGCAATGTACTATGGTATAGCGCCACTATCCTGGTGGGTGGCTTATGGTACATGACTTTCAGTCTGGTATTTTTTGGTATCAGGCCTTATCGCGCGGCACAGCAAGCCCTGGGCGAAAACGTGGCTGATATCGCCAAATTCTTAAGGATCAAGGCCGACTTTTATTTACCCGAGAAAGATATTGATGATAATTACCGTAAACTGGTATCGCAACAGATCCAGGTTAGTCAGCACCAGGACGCCGTACGCGAGCTGTTGTTTAAAAGCCGGGTGTTGGTTAGGGAATCAACCGGGGCCAGCAGAGTACTGGTATTAACCTTTGTTGACCTGGTGGATATGTTTGAACAGATCATGGCTACCCATTATGATTACAGCGAGATACGCGAGCGCTTTAAAGATACCGGCATCCTTAACGAGATTGCCCGTATACTACAGCACATGGCCGATGAGCTGGATGAGATAGCTTATATTGTACTATCAAATACCCGCAACCGTCATCTCACTGATTTTAATCTGGAATTGGAGAAACTGAAGTTAAAGATTGATGACATAGGTAAAAACAACCAGGAGATCAGTAACCTGGTGCTCAAAAAGATTCTGATCAATTTGCGCGATCTGGGCGACAGCATCAATAATATATATAACTATTATCACTCCAAAACCGCCCCTAAATCAACCGAATTACGTGGTGATGTGGAGTATTCACAGTTTGTTACCCATCAGGATTACGCCCCGCATATCTTCTTTGATAACTTCACCTTGGATTCGGGTGCTTTTAAGCATGCGTTGCGGGTATCATTGGTTTGTCTGGTGGGTTTTATTACGGCCAAAACCGTGGCCCAGGGACATCATAGTTACTGGGTACTGCTCACCATCATCGTAATCCTAAAACCCGGTTTTAGCCTATCTAAGCAGCGTAATTATCAACGGCTTATTGGCACTATCTGCGGTGGGGCTATCGGCATACTTATCTTAAGCTTTATACCCGATAACACCGTACAATTTATTTTTTTAATAGTGTTTATGATTGGCACCTATAGCTTTTCAAGATTAAATTATGTAGTATCAGTAATTTTTATGACACCCTTTGTACTTATCCTGTTCAAGTTTTTGGGTGTGGGGCTATTAAATGTGGCTCAGGAGCGCATACTGGATACGCTTATCGGTTCGTCCATCGCGTTTATTGCTAGTTACTTGATATTCCCAACCTGGGAGTTTGACCAGATACAGGAAACCCTGCGTGATGTGATCGTAGCCAATATCAACTACCTGATAACCATTGCCGAAAGTTTATCGGGCAAAGTAACCGGCACTACCATGTACAAACTGGCCCGTAAAGATGTGTATGTAAAATCGGCCAACTTATCGGCTGCTTTTGAGCGTATGACGTCTGAACCCAAAAGCAAACAACGTAAAGTAAAAGATGTACATAAGTTTGTGGTTTTAAACCATATTCTGTCGTCATACATCGCCAATATAGCATCAGGGCTGGTAAAAAAGGAATCGCAGCTACCGCACACCGAAGCGCTTAAACTGGTTAAGAAAGGTATATCAGTATTAAATGAAAGCAACAAAAAACTTCAGGGGGAGCCAATTGAATTCAATATAGGTAAAACACCAACCGTTAGCGATGCCGAAAAGGTTGAATTATCGGCAGAAGATACTTTACTGAAAGAACAGTTGGGCTTTATCAATAAAATTAGTTATGATATTGCCAAAATAACCGACAATATCCTGCAGTAAAATGAAGCTAATGATGCTTGTTGATGATTTTTGTAATTAGCTAACCCAATTTAGCTTTTTTTGCATGATTGCAACTTTTTTTCACACAATGCTTTACATAGTTTTTTGCACATGCCTTGTTACTTTTTGCATGTTTAGTATCTAAACCAGGGGAGGTAAAAAACAAGCCGCCGGTAATTGCCAATAAGATTAAAGTTTTCATGTTTAGGAGTTTGGTATCTATATGACGATAATAAATAGCAAAACGTTACAATTAATTGAAAAAAAGTGATTCTGGCGCATCCATAAACAATTAATGTATTATTAATTAATCAGTTACAATACTTAATTGGCCTATATAAAAAAAAGTCAGTGACCTCGCGTTACTGACTTTTTTAATTAACTATTAACTGACCAAATATCTTAACGAAAACTACTTGGCTTTTACAAACATAGTGCGTAAATCAAAAATAGAATATGTGAAAATCACCTGTATACATGTATTTATACTAAAACCTTGGAGTATCTCATTTTTAAACATTTATAAATCAGCACACTATAACAAAAAACACAATATTTGACGACTATTATATATTGGCATATTATTATAAAACCCCGGAACACGTTTAAAGACGTTCCGGGGTTTTAAGTTATAAACCTAATTTAGCTGATCGCTGTTAATGATCATCAGAATCAAAACCCGTTCTGGCATATCCACCGTATGTAAACGTTACACCTGGAGAATCGCTATATTGAGCCTTAAAGTATATTGAATCTGTTTTTAATTTACTTCCCGGAGCTGTTGCTGCCTTCTTAAGTATTTTACCACCAAGTATGGTAACTTTTACACCATTATAGGTTTCAGTGGCATTAGTCGCCGAAAAAGTCAGAGAAGGTACATCAGCATGAATTTTGGCTTTAAGGCCGTAGTATGTCTGACTATCATCTATCCAAACACTATCAGCCCGATTTGATGATGTGTTATATAGAGATATTTTAGAATATGTTGCTGTCGGTCCTGTTCCGTCGTCTACTTTAACCCAGTATTCTCCCGCAAGACTTTGGACAGCCGTCCCTCCTATTTTTTCATCCTTTTGGCAGGAAGTAAATGATACTGCTACCAAAAATGTAAGTAGCGTATATACTATTGTATTTATTTTTTTCATTTCTGGTAAATTTATTGTTTAACAAATGTTCTAACAGCAGCTCCATACCCAGGGTTTACGATTACCATAGAGTACTGCGCCAATGTGCCCCCAGGTCCCGCTGTTGACGACTCCTGAGCCGAACTTGTTGGGCTTCCGTCATTGGCGCTTTGCTGAGGTATAAATACTTTATTTCCTGTATTGTTAAATACAATTACACTTAAAGTTGCACCAACAGCTCCACCCGGATTTAATACTGAATATACACCTGGAGCCAGTTTAGTCCAGGTTGCAATTTGTCCGTTAGAAGTACGGGCGTATGTACCTGAAAAATCATTAGCCTGGGCACTTGCATCTGTAGTGTAAACGATAACATGTCTGCTTGCTGTTGCCGAAAATCCGTCGACATTGGTTGCAGTATAGGTTATTGTATATACTCCGGGGGTGCTGGTACTAATTGATGTCGCAACCACCTTTATATCGGCAGTACCGGCTTTTGCCGTTGCGCCAGGGTCAGTGAAAGCAGCTCCTGTTTTAACGATCAAATAATCATCACCAGTAACCGTTATAGTTGGATACGTTGTGATTTTTGAACTCCCAACATAGCCTGATTTATAGTTGAAATTATCTTTATTGCAGGCCGTTAACAATAGCATAACCGGTATTGCTAACATGACCAAATAATTTATATATCTTTTCATTTTTTGTCTGATTAAAAGTTTTTATTTATTAGGTATTCCCCACCATACAGGTACAGTAATTGGCACCTCGGCAGGTGTATTAGTATTTCTGCTGCGTTCAGAATCAGGATAAACCAGACGCTTTGGAAATCTGCCTGCTGTTACACCATTTTTTGAATACACCCATTGTCCCGGAATATAACCTGCATCAAGGGAATAAATAGCAGAGTTTTCCGGATAACCAGTGCGTTCCTGATCAAAAAAGGCTTCTAAAGTATGAGAGTTAGGGAATGAAGCCCACTTTTGATAAATAATAGCTTTTAAATTAGTTTGCAGATTAGAACTATTAGGATAAACATACACTCCAGTGGTAGGCGCAGGTAAGCTGTATTGTGCAAACGCAGCTGTTACTCCTGCATCAAACTCTGTTTTAGGAGTTGTAACACCATAGCGTAATCCGGCCTCCGCCTGTAAAAAGTGTGATTCGGCTTTTGTTATGAAATAAACAGGGTCTGTTGCAGCAAAAGCCGGGGCTGTTGCAGTATAATAACTTGGATGCTGAGCCTGTGTTGCAGTATAAAAACCCTGATCAATTGGGGTTGGTGTGTTTGTGCCGAAATAATTTTTTATACGGGCATCATTATTCGCTCTTAACCAGCTTACAAATGTATTACTTGCACGTAGGTCATTAGCACCTAAATTAAACACTGTATATGCATAGATTGGGTTTCTTTGATCTGTAGCATCTATAAAAACCTTTACTACCGCATCATCATCTAAAAAATCAGCATGAGCTGCATATAATGCTCTTACACCTGCCTCTGCATCCGCGGCATGAGTGTTAACCATGCGTAAATACATTTTCAGTTTAAGCGTGTTTGCAAACTGACGCCATTTATCCATATCGCCACCAAACAGGAAGTCGGTTTTTGAGTCAGCTGCCACTTCAGGAGCAGTTGCATAACCAGAAGCTAATGCAGCGTCAATTTCGGCCAGCAATCCTTTATAAATGGTATAACCATCATCAAACTTAGGGTTTAAATTAGAGGCACCCTGAAATGCTTCAGTATAAGGCACCTTATCATATAAATCAACCAGCACTTCAAAAGTATAAGCCTTCATCACGGTACACATCAGATAAAACTTATCCAGTTTGGCTGCTTTCGCTTTAGTGATAGCCAGTTGATAGTCGGCTAACGCTCCTGAAAACAGTTCATTATAACTACCGTTAAGGTCCTGTCTTTGCAGGTTATATGCATCGATGGTTTTAAATTGGCTGGCAGCTACCGACTGTGTCCAGTACTGCGACCATATACCACCAAGGATATCCAATTCGCCACCAACCCGGCCTGCTGTTGATAGCACGCCCGAAGGAAATAAAACCTGTGGTGTAGCTTTGTCAATAGCTGGGTTGTTTGGGCTTGTGTTTATGTCGGTAATCTTCTTACACCCGAATGATACAACCAGGGTGCCAAGTATAAATATGCTTTTAATTTTTATATTTCTATTTTTCATGATGCAAATGATTAAAATGTAACTTTAAGTGAAGCACCATAGAATCTTAATGGCGGGGCAGTCCTGAACTCTCCGTATTCACTTGCCAGGTCGGTTCCATAGTTTGAAACTTCCGGATCCACTACGTGGTTACCAGATGGAAGCCAGGTAATTAAATTTCTTCCAAAAACACCGAATGAAGCTTTTGAAGCACCTATTCTGTTAACCAATGATTTTGGCAAGCTATAAGTTAAAGTAACCTCTCTTAACTTCAGGAAGCTTCTGTCTAATATATCTCTTGACCAGGCTTGTGCCTTGTTAGAAGTAGTATAATAGTAATCATCAACATTAGCCTCTGTAATTTGTGTAGTATTTTCTTTATAGCCAATTACATTTCCGCCTGCATCTGTAACGCGTTGAACAGAATTTGGAACAACAAAAGGATTACGATCATTATACAATGTTTTTGGATCGGCGCCAACAAAGTTAAATAAGTCGGCAGTTCCTGAATAAAACTTGCCCCCTTTATCCCACTCAAATGTAAAGCCTAATGTAAAATTCTGTACACGTACACTGTTGTTAAAGCCCATTACAAAATCATGTTGGAAGTTACCGTAGGTGCCATTATCTGCAGCAGCAATCGGATAGCCCTGGCTATCAACTATAATATGGCCTTGAGGGTCGTATGCAGGAACCGGCGCCTGCAACAAACCAAGTGGTTGCCCGGCAACAGCAACAAATTGACCACCGTAGCCATCTTGTGCCAGTAAAACTTTTTTCAACCCGGGAGGTAAAGATGTTACTATACTTTTGTTATGTGAAAAAGTATAGGTAAAATCCCATTTTACTAATGAAGTTTTTATTGGGGTTGCATTTAAGGCAATTTCAATTCCTTTTTCTTTAACTTCTCCAAAATTGATGAGCTGGCTTGCATAACCTGTTGATGGCGCAATTGGAACATTCAGGATCTGATCTTTACGGATCTTATGATAATAAGTAAGATCTAAGCCCAGACGGTCATCCAAAAATCTGAACTCACCACCAACTTCATATTCTTTAACACGCTCTGGCTTTAATCCCGAAGTGTATAATGTGTTGGCTATACTAAAACCAGGAACTCCTGCGAATGGAAATTGCAGGTTACCAAAACCAAGCGGCACGTTGGTAGCATTTAGTACATTTAAAGTGCTGTAAGGATCGGTGTCACTACCTGTTTCACCATAGCTACCTCTTAATTTAACATAACTTACAGCTTTGCTTTTCAGACCCAACGCTTCAGATAATACATAGGACAAGTTGGCTGCCGGATAAAAATAGCTGTTATTACCGGTTGCCAGTGTTGATGTAATATCATTACGGCCCGTAACTGTTAAGAACAAATAATCTTTGTAACCTAATGTAGCTTGTCCATAAAAAGCTAACAAGCGTCTGTGAGATTCGGTTTCAAAAGCTGTTGGTTTGTTAGAGCTGTTTGATAAGTTAAAAAAGCCCGGGATAGCTAAACCTTCAATTGTGCTACCATGTGAACGTGCGCCACGATCATTGTAGTTTGTACCAACAAGACCGTTAAAGTCAAAGTCGGAGCCAAATTTTTTATTGAAAATGGCCTGCAATTTACTATCGTATTCATAATTCTGATAGTTATCCTCTTCAACACTTCCAACGTCAGGTTTTCTTGACTGGCCTTCGGTGTTACCACCGCCTACCCAGCTACCTGGAGTTGGAGCGTTGGAGTTAAACCATATCCTGTTGCCCATATTGGATATATCGGCTCCTTGTTGAAAATTAAGCGTAACCCAATTAGTAATTTTATAGTTTAGGTTAATGTTACCATAAAAACGGTCGCTCTTGCTGTGACTGCCATTTTCGTTTAAGCTGTAATAAGGATTCTCGGCATAAGGAGTATAATAATTATCCACATTAAAGTAGAGATTTTTATAATCCCTTAAATCTTTAATAGGTATTGAACCGGGAATCTGCAATAAGTTTTCATAAAATGTTGTAGCGATACCGGTAGGACCCTGGCCGGTAGCCACGAAATTCCCATTCTTAGCTACATAGTTCAAGGATGCATCAGCCGAAAAGTTTTTGTAAATGGTTGATCCTTTTAAAGTAAAGTTGTTCCTGGAGAATTTATCTGCCGGACCAGGCAAAATACCATTGGAATGGATATTGTTGTATGAAAATAAATAAGTAGATGCATCAGAACCACCGCTAATTGAAATGTTATTATTCAGATCAAGCCCATGATCAAAAGCATCCCTTACATTGTTTTTAATAAATGAAAAAGGCCTTAACAGTTGTGTGTTATTAACAACAGCACCCCAGGGTTGAAGCAAGTTTGTATATTTTGGTCCCCAGTTTCCGTTTTCGCCCAATACAAAGTGCGAATCCCATCCCTGGCCAAATACATCCTGTGGTTTATAAACAAAGGCCACATCGGTCATGGTTGCGGCACTTGAAAAATTAACTTCGGGTTTACCCGCTTTGCCCTTTTTGGTAGTAATAATAATAACACCATTTGATCCGCGGGAGCCATAAATAGCTGTTGCTGCCGATCCTTTAAGAATGGATATGTTATCTATCTGGTTAGGATCAATGTCATTGGCATTGTTACCAAAGTCAAAGTTGGTGTCAGATCCACTGGTAGAGTTATTCAAAGGCACACCATCAATAATAAACAAAGGTTGGTTGGTGCCGGTTAATGAGGTATAGCCCCGTAAAATGATCTTGGTTGAACCACCGGCGCTACCACCAACATTTGAAATGTTCACCCCTGCTACCTTACCTTGTAAAGCACCAAACGGGTTATTGGGCGCCGATTGATTAATTTCCTTATTGTTAACAGAATTTTGTGCATAACCCAAAGTCTTTTTTGCTTTGTTTATACCCAAACTGGTTACTACCACTTCTCCTAATTGTTTGCTGCTTAATCTTAGTGCAACATTCATTACGTTTTTGGTAACAACAACTTCTTTTGTTTCATATCCAAGAAACGAAAATACCAATACTGAACCGTCTGTGGCACTTATTGAATACTTACCGTCGTTACTGGTTTGTGTGCCTTGATTTGTCCCTTTGATTTTAACTGTTGCTCCCGGAATCGCAAAACCTTCATCCTGCGAAGTAACAATACCGGTAATGGTTTTGTTTTGTGCAAAGGCCATTGAAGCCGTGCAGAAAAAACAAACCATGAAAATTTTAAGTAATTTGTGCTTCATGCTTTTTTGAATTTATTGTATTATTAAGATTGTAATGGGTACCGATTGAGGTGGGGGAACACTCAATACGCACCGAAACCGGATACTGATGTTTTGAGAATTTCCGGTAAATAAAAAATGTGAGAATTATTTAAGTAGGTGCTATTATCATAGAAGTGTGTTTAATAGTTAATATTATATAAGTCTGACTTACAGCTTATACAACTAATACAAACACAATAATAACATATAGAAAAGCAAGAGAATATGCGATAATCACCATTTTGATCATTTTCGCATATAGGTTTACCATTTAAGTGTAAACTTATTATTATAATATTATTTAACCCCAATAAAACACTATCAGGCAGTTTGCCTGTATTTTAATGGCGTAATTTTATAATGCGTTTTAAATAACCTGATAAAGGAGCTCGGGCACTCAAAGCCAATGAGGTTTACAACCTCGTTAATAGGATAAGCTGTACTTTTTAGTAAAGCTTGTGCTCTTTTTAACCGCAGTTGTATTAAAAACTGATGAGGGGTTAAATTAAATGCCTGTTTAAAAGTTCGTAACAAGTGATTCACCGACAGGCATGAATGTTCCGCCAGGTCTTCCAGGCTTATATTCTGGTTATAGTTACTGTACAAATATTCCTTAGCGCGGTTAAGCCTGCGTAAGATCTCTATTTTGGTACTGGCATTTAAAAAATGAAGCTTATCTGCTTTTTTAAATATCTCTTCGTTATAGATGCTAAAATAGTTGATGAGGCAATGATGCAGATATTCATTGATCAGCAATTCATCATGCAGGCCAGTATCCAGATATTTTTTGAGGTGATACACATTATGCATAATATCACCGGTAAATGGGTAAATAGTTTCATCAAACTCCTGGAATTGTTTTCCTTTATTTCCTCCCTTTCCAGACAGGCGATTATCGCCCAGCAGCCAGCAGTCTTTAAAATCCTGCAAAAATTGCTGATCAAAGCTTATACTGAATGACTGTACCGGTATATCCGAGTCGGTATCGGTAGAATATTGTGTGCCCCTGTTCAATATTAAAAAAGAATCGGGATATATGGATAAATGCCGCTTACCTATATCGTAGCGTTCATTTCCTGCAAAAACAAACCTCAGGCTAAAATCTGAGCTATACTGCTGATTTTGTTTCTGACTGCTTGTACGGCTATAAATTTTATTATTGTTCCGTAATGTTTTTGAATAATCCATCATATAAAAATTTATATTTCTGTATAATTTCTTTCCTCTAATAAAATAAACCTGTTACCAGATGGGTCCAGAAACTCGGCCGCAAGGCCTGTTGGCAGGTAACGTGGGATTGTGGAAAAAAACACACCCGCGGTTTTGTATAAATGATAATCTTTCAAACAATCATCGGTATTTAAAATAATACAGCTCTTAAATGCACTGCCGCCAACAACAAGAGCCACATCAAGATTATCGGCCTGTAATACAGCATATTCTTCGCCTTCTGCAAACGACATATTACTGATCGGGTTGAAGCCTAACTTTTGCGTATAAAAACTTATCTGTGCGTCAGCGTCCTCTGCAAAAACAGGGATATATTTCAATTTCATATGGCAATAGCTCTTATAAAAGATTTCTACGGAAATCAACCCAATATCAATAACAAGTAGTTAGGGGTGATGATTTTGGTGTGGGTTGCAGCCGATCAGTTAAAACTACTGCACATACCAAAGATAGGCTGGTAACAGAGGCAACGTATCCCCCAAATAGGGGGATTTATTTATTATTGTTTAATAATAAATACAATAAAAAATGCGCGGGAAATTACTCATTTACAGAGTAAAGCATTGTTTTGATCAGATAAGTTTATTTTGCTTAGCCATTTTTATGGCATCTGCACGGGAGTTAACATCAAGCTTTACGTATATGTTTTTGATGTGGCTACGCACGGTTTCGAGGTCAATAAATAGCTCTTTGGCAATCTGGCTACGGCTTTTTCCATCGCCTATCAATTCCAGTATTTGAGTTTCACGTTTTGACAGTGGCGATTCCTGGTTTTTTTGGAATGAACGTATAACCAGCTTGGCAATATTAATGCTCATTGGGCCGCCACCATCCTTAACCTCTTTGATGGATTCAATTATTTTAGCGGATGGTGTATTTTTAGTAAGGTATCCGGAAGCCCCGTTGGCTAAGGCGTTGAATATTAATTTCTCGGATTCATAAACCGTTAATATTAACACATAACATTGTGGCAACAGCTTCTTTAATTTAGGGATAGCGTCAACCCCATTGGTGCCAGGCAATTCAATGTCCAGTAGTACAACATCAGGGCGATCCATCGTTATTTTTTTGGCGGCTTCGTCATAGGAGCAATAGGTGCTCACTACTTCATACCCTTCCGTAGCGCCAATTAAGTAAGCATAACCATTTCTAATGGTTTCATCGTCCTCAATAATGGTTATTTTTATAGTGCGATTCATCTTCTTTTTCTAATAATTAAGCGACAACGTTTTTTCTGAACTTTAGCTCTACCGAGGTTCCCTTACCTTCTTCCGAAACAATAACCAGCTCGGCATTAATACGTTTTGCCCTTGCTTTTATGTTATGCATACCATGCCCCTTTGATAGGGTATTACTGCTAAAGCCTTTACCATTATCGGTAAGTCGCAAACTGACCTCGTCTTTATCAACATAAGCCCAGTGTAATATAACCTGCTCCGCATCGGCATGTTTAAGCGCGTTATTCAGCAGTTCTTTATATATCATGGTAATATTGCGGCTATATTCCATCGGTAGCTTAACTTGTTTCAGGTTATCATCTATTTTGTTAAACTCAAAATCAACAGGCATATCCTGAAACAGCTCAATGCCAATTTCTTTAATGTGTATCAAAGTTTCATATAAATTATCGCTTTTGGGGTCAAGGGCCCATAAAATATCTTTGGTACCATTATAAAGGGCTGCTGCATTTTGTTTAATCTGGTCAACAAGCCCATGCTGATCTGTTTTGCTTTGATCAATTTTAGCGTTTAAAATTTCTGAAAGTATAGAGATACGGGTAAGTTTATTACCCAGGTCATCATGAAAATCTTCGGCTGTTTGCTGCCTGATCTTTATTTTTTCTTCTTGTTTAATAGCCTCAATAGCTTGTTGCCGTTGTATTTTGCTATGGTGCCAAATGTTTTGTAAACCAAAACCTATTAATACAAAGAACAGTACAGCTGATATTTGAAAAGTAAGCGTCTTATAGAACGGTGGAATAATTTCAAAACTAAAATTAGCTGTATCCGGCGAAACTTTACCATCCGGACTAATGGCCTTTACCCTAAACGTATATTTACCTGGTGGCAACATAGGGTATTCAACAACATTGTTTTTTACGGGCGAACAAAAAGTGCTGTCTAAACCAACTAATTTGTAGCGATATGACACACTTGTAGGATTTTTTAAATAAATACCTAAAAAAGAGATAGCCAGGTGGTTTTGATTATAAGTTAAAGAGGCCCCATTATTTAAATAAGTAAAACCGGTATCCTTACTTCTGCCTATCTGGGGCATTAGCTTTACATTTTCAATAATAATATGTGGCGGTGGTGAAGATCGTGTTTGTAAACGGGTATTGTAAACCATAACAGATTTTGTGGTTGCTACCCAAACCTGATGATCTTTATAAAGTATAGCGTTTTGATTGGTTTCAAAAACAGGCTCCTTTGAGCCTGAATTATCAATAACTGCAAATTTATCCGCAGCCTGATCAAACTTCAGTTGGTTAACTCCTTTACCTGTACCTACCCAAACATTATCTGTATCATCAGCTATCAGGCTGTATATTGTATTTGCTTTAAGACCATCATTTGTAGTATAACTTTTTAAATGATTATTTTTCAGGTTCCAAACAAATAAACCTCTGTCATCGGTGCCTATTAAAACCAGGTTATGATATTTAATCATGGTGAGGATAGCGGAGTTTTTAAGAACGCTTTGATTAGAGGTCTGCACTACTTTTTTATTTACCAGCAGCACAATACCATTTTGCGTGCCTATAAACACAGAATCGCGACCTGTAGCTACTAACGATGATGAGTATTCAGGCACGCCATCCAACTGTTTAAGCACCCCCTTTTCATAGTAATAACAACCCAATGATGTGGCCAACCAGATAACCCCGGTGTCATCGGCTATAATAGCGTGGTAAGCTATTTCATCACTTCCTTTTATCTGTCTGAAACCCTTTTGATCATACTGCCACAACCCAGCCTGGCTTGTACCTATCCAAACAGTTTTATTTTTATCGGTATATAAGCATTGTATACCAGCTAAATACTTAGAACTGCTTGGTGTTGCTATATTGGTAAGCTTTTTACCATCGTACCTAATCAACCCTCCCCCATCTGCACCCAACACAATATGATCGTTCCAGTCTTTGGTGATCCCCATGATTATTTTTGACTCAGGCAAACCCTGTGTGCCATCAAAAGTCACATATTTACTACCCTCGCAACGGTATAAACCATTACCCAGGCTCCCGAGCCAAAGATTATTGTCTGTATCAACATATATATCTGCAATAGAGATATCGGTAAGTCCATTTGAGGAATCGTAATGAATAACATCACCATCCATTAAACAATAGGCGCCGTTATCGGTACCTATCCAAAGGTTCTTGTACCCATCCTGTTCAATGCAGAGCAGCTGCCCCTTTACGCTTGCCATTTGTACTGAGGCATAGGGCATCACCTGGTTATCGTTTATATAAAATAAGCCTTTCCAGGTTAACAGGTAAGCCCTTTGTGTGTCAAATTTGTCAAATAATATTTTTCTTACGGCCAGCTGCTCATATTTCTCACTAAAGCGGGTGGAATACGTCCATCCACTGCGGCTTAAAGAATATATGCCTTTTCCGTAAACTGCGGCGTAAAGTCTGCCGGTTTTATCAACGGTTATAGTGGTAACCTTGCTGCTATCATCAAATGCCACAGGTTCCATCTTATTGCCGGTAATTTTAAATAAAGCATAGCCCATCACCGCCCAGATAGTACCACTTGCATCCTGGGCTATATCGGTTACAATATTGTGTTTCTGAGAGGCCGCGGGTTTATAGTTTATGATTTTGCCATTGTGCAACATCGCCAACCCATCAAGTGTACCAAACCATACATGCCCGGCACGATCAGAAAAAACGGTACTTACATAGTTATTAGGCAACCCATTTTGTCTGGAATATCCTAAAAACTCCTTTCCATCAAAACGGCAGGCTCCACCAAAAGTGGCTATCCATAAACGATGGTCATTATCCATCGTGAACTTATTTACCTGCGATTGGATCAAACCGTCGTCGATATCATAATGCGCAAACGTATATTTTTGCCCCAACGCCGGAAATATCTGCATTAAACAAATAAATACAACACACCAAGACACCCGCACAGGATATAAAAAATACTTGTTCACTTACGTGTAAATTAATAGTTTGCAGTATTACCGCAATTAAATTCAAAATAAAGCTAAATAAAATAAAAAAAATCACCCTTTTGGGGTGATTCATTAATATAGGGTATATTGGTTAATTCCCCTATGAATTTTTATAATAAGATCAGTTAAATAAAACTCAATTTTTGGCAGTTACAGCTCCGTTACCACCTGCCGGGGTTTCCAGATCTTCAAACATTTTACAAATCTGGGTAATTTTCCATTCCTGGGCATCGTCCTTTTCCAGTATCAGATAATTATGCTGTATACTATCATGATAGCTAAAATCAACCCTGGCTATTACCAGCGCATCACTTTTAGCCAGCACTTCGTAGTTTGACTGGCAGTTTTGCTGAGTGCCTGCCTCTTTTTTCATGGCATCAACCAGGCTTGATTTATTTTGATGGATCACTTTATTGCCACGGGGAATTTTCAATGTATAGTTTTCATCTAATACTCGGCTAAGCTCTTTATAATTGCCATTCATATGGCTGTCAATAAAGTCGCGGATTACGGCGGCATAACCAGTTTCGCCAGTTTTTGGGCCTGTATAAGCGTAGATTGATGTGACTGATAATAAACTTATTAAGCAGGTCACTAAAAATTTATTTTTCATTGTGATATTTTTTTTATCAAATGTCACTACGGTTGTAAAATAAAAATGTGTGTATCGCACCCTAAAAATATGCGTATAGCACCAATAAGCAGGGATTAGTCATTTGTAAGTCATGACCAGGTATAAACTGTAGGCTTTTTAATTTATGGTATTATTCAATTATCGTTGAATAGTACCATTTTAAATAAAAATAGTACCATTATAAAAGGTAAATTGGTGTGTAATTTTGTTTCATGTTACAAAACATACCACTATATGATATCTGTTCGTTATCTGACATCAATCAGGATGACATACTTATAAGCCGTTTTGCACCATATCTGGATACACATAAGAACCTGTTTGCCACCCATCGCCACACCTTTTATCATTTGGTATTATTTACAGCAGGATCAGGTACCCATACCATAGATTTTGAAAGTTTTGAGGTTAAGCCCGGGCAAATATATTTTATGATACCCGGCCAGGTACATTCATGGGGGTTTGAGGGTTTTACTGATGGTTATATCATCAATTTTTCGGCATCGTTTATACAATCATTTGTGTTGCAGCATGGCTACCTGGATAATTTTTCTTTTTTCAGCGGCAACCTGGCCGATGCGGTAATTAATTTACCGGTCGAAACTTACGCGGCTATCAAACCACTTTTTGAAGCTATATTAACTGAAGCTACTCACCCCGGCACATCAGCAGCCGATATGATCAGGTTGCTGATGCTCCAGATATTTATCAGGGTTAATCGGGTATCTGCCATTCCTACGGTAAGCAATAATTCATCATACAACCAAACCCTGCTCAAAAACTTTAAAAACTTAATTGAGCATCATTATACCGACATTAAATTACCAAAGGATTATGCCGCCATGCTATACATAACTCCTAACCACCTCAATGCGGTTTGTAAGGATATTATGGGTATCCCCGCTGGCGAGATGATCCGTAACAGGATAATGCTGGAGGCCAAACGTATGCTAACCAACCCACAGCTCAGTATCAGCGAAATATCATTGAAACTAAACTTTAGTGATAACTCCTACTTTACCAAGTTTTTTAAAAAACTGGAAGATACTACACCCGAAGAATTCAGAAAAAAATTACTATACGATCATGGAAAATAACAACTATAAATTAGCGGCATGGCCAGCTTTTGTACATGCCAAATGCCCGCGTTGCAGGCGTGGGGATATGTTTGCCACCGGCATGTATGGCTTTAAGGGTCAGGAAATGCACAAAACATGTTCACATTGTGGTTTAACTTACGAAAGAGAGCCCGGCTATTTTTATGTGGCCATGTTTGTAAGTTATGCCTTTAATGTTGCCGAAATGGTAACAGCGGCCATAGCTATAAGTGTATTGACCGGAAGCCATAATCCATGGTTATATGTTACTATTATATTAGCTATCGCGGTTATACTTTCGCCTTTTAACTTCAGATACTCAAGGGTTATGTTATTGTACTGGCTTACTCCCGGCCTGCATTATCATCCCGAAATGAGCCGCGACAAAACAAACTGATCTTTTGATGAATGATGATGATAAGCGTCGGTAGGTTTTATCTGCCGGCGCTTTTTTATAGTCTAATAATTTTGCCACTATTAAACTATGGGGCTTGATTTTGGTCATAACTACATATCACATCCATATTTTTTGAAAGCATGAAAGCGAAATTAAACATCATAAAAAAAGACCTGTATAATGTATTTATAATGGGTAACGCCGATGATCAGCAATTGGCAAGGGTCTATATTTTATTGGCCATCCCTTTTTTTACTTTAGTCTTTACTTTTGGGCACTTCCCAAGTTATAGGTGAGGCAAGTTTGTATTATTTAGCCCGGATTGCAGCAATATTATGTGCAACCGGCTAAATAACAAAACAGCCACTACATTGCTGTAATGACTGTTTGCCAACTGTTTCCCTAATTAAAAAACTAAACTAAAAACGAAATTAATATTGCGATGTGTACCGGCCTAAACGGTTAATGGCCATTTGTACATTTTTAATATAAAAAACACCGTTATAATCACATTGATTATCTGCCCACCTTTTTGTCTTTAAAAGGTTTTTGTAGTTAAAATTCGTGATCGTAAAAAAATCCTTTTTGAGGTCAGCTTGCACTGCACTATCAGGCCGAACATCTTGCTGCTGTTTTACTTCTGACGGCTGAATATTAGATGATTTTATTTCAGTATCTGATGTAAATATTTTGGCACATGCTACGAGTATAAGGGATACAAAGACAAAAATTAAAAAGTGATAAAAAAGTTTCATAGTAAATAGCTTTGTAAACGTTTGTTTAGTTGCCTGCTCAAACATGAATCCAAAGTTAATCTTACCATAACACAAATAACAGGGGGATAATACGGTATCGTCTACGTATTTCTACGCATTTTCATACATCAGGAAATAAACTATTGATTTATTGACAATAATTAATAATCACAATAATTAATCAATTAAAAATAAAAACAACCGTAGCGACAGGCTGAAACTGTTATGAATTCCAAATAGTTAGCTTTTGATTAATACTATTGATCAAATTTATCGGTAACCCGCAGCCTGCAGATCAAATAATTCGGCATAGCGGCCCCCTTTAAGCAATAATTCCTGGTGGCTGCCTATTTCTATCAGTTCTCCTTTTTCCAGTACCAGTATGCGGTCGGCCATACGAACGGTACTAAAACGGTGCGAGATCAGCACTGCCGATTTCCCTTTAGTTAATTCGGCAAAGCGCTCAAAAACATTGTATTCTGCCCTGGCATCAAGGGCAGATGTAGGCTCATCCAATATTAACAACTGCGCATCGCGCATGTAGGCCCGTGCCAGGGCAACCTTTTGCCATTCGCCTCCGGATAGTTCTACCCCATCGGCAAAGCGTTTGCCTAATTGCTGGTCATAATTACCCGGAAGTTTGGCTGCCAGTATATCGGCCAGGCTTTGACGGGCCGAGTTTTCGATGAGCGGACGGTTATCCTTTTCGCTTATTTTGCCTACAGCTATATTTTGGGCGAAGGACATCTGATAGCGCAGATAATCCTGAAAAATAACCCCCACGTTAAGCCGAAGGTCGGTCAGGTCATATTGTTTCAGATCGATGCCATCCAGTAATATCCGGCCTTCTGTGGGGTCGTACAAACGGGCAAGCAATTTCACCAGCGTGGTTTTACCCGCGCCGTTTTCACCTACCAGTGCCAGTTTTTCACCTGGATACAGCGTAAAATTCAAATGCCGATTGGCCCATCTGTCGGAATTAATATACCGGAAGCCCACATCCTCAAAAGTAAAACCCTGCTGTATGGTTTTAGGGAATGGCAGCGCGTGCTCAGCCAGTTTGATCTTGGGTACGATCTCGAAAAACTCAAAAAAATCGCGCAAGTAAATAGCTCCCTGTGATACTGCTGTAAAACGGGTTAAAATACCCTCAAGCAAGGCGCGGAGCTGCCGGAATGAACCGGCCAGGAATGCCAGTTCGCCAATGGTCACGCTTCCATTAACTGTACGCACAATAATAACCAGATAAGCTGCATAATAGCCCAGGCTGCCCAGCATGGCAAAAAAGGTGCCCCATAAGGAGCGTTTTATAGCCAGCCGTTTATTATCGTCATAAAACTTATCGGATAGGAGCCTAAACCTGTCGATAATAAAACCCGAAAGGTCAAATATCTTTACTTCTTTGGCCGTTTCATCGCTGGCGCCCAGGTAACGAACATAATCCAGTTCGCGCCGTTCCGGCGTTTGCCCACGGGTTAAAGCATAACTTTGATCGTTAAAGTACGACTCGCCTAAAAAAGCGGGAATAATGGCAATAAGCAGCAGCACAATAAGCCATGGATTAAAAGCCATTAAACCAACGGCCAGGAAGCCCATGGTGATCAGGTCCTGTACCTGGCTCATTACCTGCGAAAGTAATATGGTGCGCCCAACGGTTTGTTGCCGGGCGCGTTCCAGCTTATCATAAAATACCGAATCTTCAAACTGATCCAGATCCAACGTAGCGGCATGTTCCATGATCCTGACCGAAGTATAGTTGCTAAACAAGTCGCCCAGTAAGCTGTCCATCAATGTGATGGCCCGGCTAAGCGCATCGGTCAGTATGGCCAGGGTAAACTCCAGCCCTACCAATTGCCACAGATAGGCCATATCCTTCACATGCGCGTGGCTTACCAGGACTACCTGATCAATGATCAGTTTACCTATATATAACAGCCCCAGGGGCATAGCCGAGCGTATGATGCGCAACAGGGCGTTTACCACTGTCATCCAGCGGCTGGTTTGCCATACCAGTTTAAAAAACGCTGGTAAATTGCGCAGTGCCTCAAAACGTTCTTTTAAGGTAACTTTATGAGTGATGGTATTTTTTGGTGGGCGATCGGTCTTCAATAGTAATGCTCTTTCTTGTTGATAGTAAGCGAATTTAACCAATTAGCCGTCTTGCTCTTTATAAGGAAGCATTATTTTACATTGGTTTGTTTTTTCATAAACTGCCTGTCAGAACTATAACCTGCTTTTATTACTTTTGCCGGCATTATGGATACTTCACTACACAATCAATTCGACAGTATAATTTTTGATCTCGACGGCACTCTTTGGGACAGTACAGCCAACGTGGCACTGGCCTGGCAGGCAGCCCTTTCAAAAGTGGATTATATTGATGAGTTGATGACGGTAGAACGTGTTAAATCGATCACCGGCATGACCTATGATGCCATTTTTGATAAATTATTCCCCAACCTTAATACCGATCAACGCAAAGAAGTACAAGCCCTTTGCGCCATCAGTGAGCTCGAAATTTTACATACCAAGGGCGGTGAGCTATATCCACAACTGGAAGAAACACTGAAGTATCTGGGCACAAAATACAAGCTGTATATTGTAAGCAACTGCCAGAGCGGTTATATTGAGGTATTCCTTGACCTGAATAACATGCACGCGCACTTTTTGGGTCACCAGTGCTTTGGTACCAAAGGCAACCCCAAGGCTGATAATATTAAGGATATTGTAAACGATCATCAGCTTAAAGCACCGGTGTATGTAGGTGATACCATGGGCGATTATACCGCAGCATACCAGGCCGGTGTACCTTTTATTTTTGCCAGCTATGGCTTTGGTCAGGTACCCGATGGCATGGTGGCTACTGTGGATAGTTTTAGCGCGCTAACAGAACTGCTATAATACCATGCTATTGCAGACGGGTACGGTTCTTCACCCAGTTGCTTGTTTCTGTAGTTGTTGCTGATGCGGTAGCGACTGTCTTTTGATTAAGTAATTGTTCCATGATTACGGCTGCAATCACCATTTCGCCTTGATCTTCGGTATTTAATACTTCGGGGGTAAAATACTTTTTAACAAAATGTGTATCGAAGTTGCCCGATATAAAGGCCCCATGCTGCATCACAAACCTGCCGAAACCAAGTGTAGTGGTAATGCCGGTTATCTGATATTCATCAATAGCCCGAATCATGCGTTCGATAGCTTCGGTCCTGTCTTTACCATAGGTTATCAGTTTGGCAATCATCGGATCATAATAAATAGGTATTTCCATACCTTGTTCAAAGCCATCGTCAACGCGCACACCGGCTCCTTTGGGGGTAATATAAGTTTGCAGCGTGCCGATATCTGGTAAAAAATTATTTGCCGGATCTTCCGCATAAACCCTTAGTTCAATAGCATGCCCGCGTATTTGTAGTTCCTCTTGTTTAAAGCTGATGGCTTCGCCCCTGGCTATACGGATCTGCTCTTTCACCAGGTCAATGCCGGTTATCAGCTCCGTTACCGGATGCTCTACCTGCAAGCGGGTGTTCATCTCCAGGAAGTAAAAGTTCAGGGCATCGTCCATGATAAATTCAACCGTACCCGCACCGGTATAGTTTACAGAGCGCGCCACATCAACGGCGCATTTACCCATCTGCTCCCTGATCTGTGGCGTAAGCACTTTTGAGGGCGCTTCTTCGATCACCTTTTGATGACGGCGTTGCACCGAGCAATCACGCTCAAAAAGGTGTACAATATTGCCATGCGTATCGCCCAAAACCTGTATTTCGATATGCCTGGGTGATGATACATAACGTTCAATAAAAACAGATCCATCGCCAAATGCCGAAGTAGCCTCGGATACCGCAAGCTGCATCTGTTCGTCAAAATCAGCCACGCTTTCCACTATACGCATACCTTTACCACCACCACCTGCAGCGGCTTTGATCAGTATCGGGAAACCGACCTCTACAGCCCTTGCTTTTGCTTCGGCAATATCGGTTATGGCCTCTTCGGTGCCGGGCACCATGGGTATATTATACTTTAAAGCGGCTGCTTTGGCCGATAGCTTGTTGCCCATAACCTCCATAGCCTCGGGCGATGGCCCAATAAGCACCACGCCGGCTTCTTTTACTTGCCGTGCAAAGGCCGCATTCTCGCTCAAAAAGCCATAACCAGGATGGATGCCGGTGGCGCCTGTTTTATGGCAAGCCGCTATGATTTTTTCGCCGTTAAGGTATGATTGGTTTGATGGAGCCGCGCCGATATAAACTGCTTCGTCTGCATAACGTACATGCAATGCATTACGGTCTGCGTCTGAATATACAGCAACAGTTTTAATACCCATTTCGCGCGCAGAGCGCATTACTCTTAAAGCTATTTCGCCTCGGTTAGCGATCAGTATCTTTTGCATTTAACAAATGTAATGGATTTACACTTTGCAAAGCATTATTTTATTGATGGCAAATAGGATACAAGCATATGATAAGTCAGTTGTGCCTGATCAGGGCTTCCACCTGTATGATTTGCGATGGCAGCGATAACAAACGTATTTTTTAAGTGGTAACCAAAACAAAAACATTTTTACAAATGTGCCCCGGGGTATGCGGCTAATGTTGGCATTATTACAGCGTCTGCAATGAACAGCGTTGGTATGGCTTGTTCGCTTTGAGGAAACAATGGAAAGAATAGGTTTTTCTTCAATTTCAACAGTCATGGTCAGTTAATTAAGGGGTTTTTTACTGCCCGACCGAAATTAAACTATCAAAAGTGCATATTTATTCAATAAGTTCACATTTCAATCAGGGGGCGATTAAAGTTAACTTAAAAACAATGAAATTTATAGCATTTTTTGCTTTAAAATGAAATTCAATATTGCTCATCAAGCAATAATTGCATAAAAATTAGGTCGAGCCAACGGTTAAACTTAAAACCAACTTCTTTAAAGTGGGCAACCTGTCTAAAACCCAATGATTGGTGCAAATGATAACTGATTTGATTCTCGCTGTCGATACCCGCTATCATAGTATGAATGCCATTCTTTTGCGCTATATCAATAAGCGGCCTGAGTAAAAGTTTACTAATACCTTGTCCCTGAAATATTGGATCAACGTATACAGAATGCTCAACAGTATAACGATAACACGGCCAGATCCTGAAATGTCCGTAAGTGCAGAAACCGGCTATCTTTCCACCCGACTCTGCCACCAGTACAGGGAAGCCATTACTTATTCTATCCTGATACCATGCCTTGCGCATTTCAAGCGTATGGGGTTGTTCGCTGTAAACAGCAGTGGTATTTAATATAGCATCGTTATAGATGTGCAGAATGGCCAGCAGATCGTCCTCATTCGCATTTCTGACATTGATTACACTGTTCATATTCATAGTAAATTAAAACACCCCTTACTTTACGTAAGAGGTGCTTTGAATATTTTAAGGATCATCCTTTTTTATCAGGGCTACCAGCGGCTGGCTGGCCACCCGGAGCTGGTTGACCGCCCGGGGGCATACCACCAGGGGCGCCACCAGCAGGTATAACAACTTCGGGATGAGCTGTACCGCGATGACAGGTATTACAGTTGATACCAGATTGCATGATCATGCCTAATGAATCTTTTTTGGCGTGAAAATATTTCTGGTTTATTTTATTCATCATCTTGTACATATCACGGGCCATTTCCTTTTCGGGTTTGGCATCACTTGCCCAATCCATCTTTTTGGTTTCTTCATTACGTACATGGCAAAAGTTGCAATGCACCCCTAATGAATGCTCCCACTCCTCCATTACTTTATGAAGATTATCGCCCGAGATGTTTTTTGGTAACACCTTCAGATTTTTAAACCCTTCATCCTGTGGCTTTTTGGGGGTCATGGATGTCATGGCACCTAATACCACAACAGATAGCAATCCGAGGGTAGCAATTATTTTTCTATTAAAAGGCATGATTGTCATATTTAAGTCACCTAAAATAACTATTAACTTTTAATGTCACAACACCAGATTGTGTAAAAAAAGGTAATTTTTAAGATACAATTTATGGAATCGGGATTTCAAATGCCAGAGTCAAGAAACGAGAGTCAAGAATTAAGCTAAAAATAATAAACGAAGAGCAAAACTCATCTTAATTCTTGACTCTCAGTTCTTGATTCTCACGGTCCTAATTCTTATTCCGCATTGATAACCGGCCAGATCAAATAACGTGAAAGAAGCTTTTCACTGATAGCCCAGAGTTTATTACGTGATTCGGTGTCTGTTGCAATAGCCGAGGTATTTGCCTTTTTCTTCTTTTTAAAATAAGCCCCATTGTATTGGTCGAGTCGTGGAGCTGTTGCCAGGAATACCGAGGTTTCGGTAGCTTGTTTTACTGTTACCATAAATGGAGTAGCCAGCAAAAATAACACTTTACCCAACCCTTTAATACCTGCCCCAAAGCCCGTTTTTACCGTACCTGGATGTAATGAAAAAGCAAGGATTCCCTTATCGCCATATTTCTCTGCCAGCGACTGGGCAAAGTAAATATTAAACAATTTACTCATCCCGTAAGCTTTAAAGCCATTATAAGTTTGTTGCCATTGCAGATCATCAAACCGTGGTTTACCCCATTTATGAGCTTCCGAACTTACATTGATGATGCGGGCCTGCCCTTTTTGTAATAAAGGCATTAAGCTATTTGTTAGTAAAAAATGCCCCAGGTGATTGGTAACAAAGGTCATTTCAAACCCATTCTTACTCACCTCACGTTCTTGAAAAACGCCACCCGCGTTGTTGATCAGGGTATTAATGGCGAAAAGTTTTTGATTGAGTTCATCCGCAGCTTCACGTACACTTTGCAGATCGGCCAGGTCGCAACGTACCACATATATTTCTTTATTACCTGTTTTACCAATTATTTGGTTCTTGAGCCGCTCGCCTTTTGGCGTATTACGTACCAACAAATAAAGCGCGTGCCCTTGTGCTGCCAGCTCTAAAGCGGTTTCTTGTCCTATGCCCGATGTTGCTCCGGTAATGATAGTTGTTTTTAAAGCCATGCCCTCTACACTCCGAAAAGATAACTTTCAGACTTGCAAGATACTTGTTTTTTTAGCCCATAACCTCCCAAAGGCAGTTTTTTTTGATTGGCATCAATACTTTTACAATTCTATTGGAATAACCAAATTTTACTATTTAGGTTGTTACCTCTGTTACTCGCTTCTTAAGCTCTTTACGGGGTTTGTTAATGCTGCTTTAATTGATTGAAAACTGATGGTGATAAAAGCTATCAGTATTGCCATTAACCCTGCTAATACAAATACATACCAGCCAATATTGATGCGATAGGCAAAATCTTCCAGCCATCTATTCATAGTGTACCAGGCAGCCGGAATGGCTATAGCTATCGCAATCAGCACCAATTTGATAAAATCTTTTGCCAGCAAACCAATAATTTCGCTTACACTGGCTCCTAATACCTTGCGTACGCCAATTTCGCGGGTACGCACCTGCGCTGTAAAGGCAGCCAAACCTAAAAGACCTAAACATGAAATTAGTATAGTAATGCCCGCAAAATAATTAAACAGGGTTCCTTCTCTTTGCTCACCCTCGTAAAGGCGGTTAAAAACATCATCCAAAAAGGCATAGTCAATAGGATATTGCCCGTTGTATTGCTTAAATTGTTCCTGGGCTGCATTAATTGCTTTTTGGGCGTTTCGGCCATCTGTTTTGATGTACATGGAACCCATACTCTCAGGTGTATAATAAAAAACAGCCGGAGAGATCTTTTGCCTCATAGAAGCGAAGTGAAAATCTTTTACCACGCCAATAATGGTACCCTTAATTTTCCACATCCTGAACCTTTTACCTATCGGGTCTTTCATCCCAATTTCCTTAACTGCTGCTTCGTTTAAAATAAAGTGAGTTGAATCAGCCACCGCCCCTGTAAAACCAGTCCCCTGGGCTAACTTCATTTTAAAAAAGGATATAAAATCCTTATCAATTGCCATAGGGTGTACAATAAACGTTTGATTAGCCCCTTTGCCATCCCAATCATTATCACCAGAGAGGCCGCCAATTCTTACAATATTTGAGTTAGAGCGCGTAACAGCCAATACGCCAGGCTGCTTTAATAGTTCGGCTTTTACGGCATCATAATGTTTTGCCATATCCCGCATCCAGAAAGCAAATACGTGGCTTTTATCATAACCCAATTGTTTTGAGCGGATAAAGTTGAGCTGGCTGGTGATCACTATTGTTCCAATGATGAGCACAACTGAAAATGTAAACTGGGTAACCACCAGTATTTTCCGGAAAGTAGCATCCCCTACTCCGGCAGTAATTTTACCCTTTAAAGCTTTAAGCGGTTCAAATGATGAAAGCAATAATGCGGGATAAATACTTGACACGATAAGCGTACCCGATATAGTTGCCACTATTACTATCCATATATGATAATCCTCAAGATTAAACACCAGCTGCTTGCCTGATATCTGGTTAAATACAGGCATCAGGGCATAAATAAGCAAAATGGCTAAACCCGCGGCTATCAAAAACAGCAAAGCGGTTTCCACAATAAACTGCAGGAATAAATGTGATTTTGCAGCCCCTATAATTTTACGCATACTAATCTCTTTTGACCTTAGCATCGACCGCGCGGTTGAAAGATTTACGTAATTGATACAGGCTATAACCAATATTAATAAGGCTATAACCATAAAGATCCTTACGGTGCTTATGCCACCATCGCTGCCATCAAGGTTATATAAATGCATTTTTGTTAGGGGCAGTAGTAAATATTCAACATCGGTATCTTCCTTTTTATGATTGATATGGATGTTAAACAGCTTTGTCTTTAAGCTTTGTGGGGCAATACCGGGATTAAGCAAAAGATAGGTTTCATAATTAAAATTGCTGAAATTGCTATTCACATCTTCCTTATTATCAGCAAGTTTTTTATTGATATGGTAGCTCATCGGCATGATCAGCCCCATATTAAAGCTTGAATTATCCGGAAAATCGTTAATAACGCCGCTTACAGTAAAGTTTGCTTTATCATCCGCTACGATTACTTTTCCGAGTGGGTTTTCATCTCCAAAATATTTTTTAGCTGTTTTTTTTGTAATTACTACAGAATTATCATTTGCAAAAGGCTTTGCCGTATTGCCCTGCACCAGTGGAAAATCGAAAATGGAGAAAAATGACGGATCAGCAAAAACAACGTTCTCATTACCAAAAACTTTATCCTGGTATTTAAACATCGAAAAAAACTCATTCCCCGTTATACGCACCTGATCCTTTACTCCTGATAATTGCTGCTTAGCCAGCGGCCCCATCGGGGCTACATCCTGCGACCAAATTTGCCTGCTGGCGCCGGTACCGCCAAAAATGGCCATCCTATAAATATTAGGCGCCTTTTTGTGAAAGCTGTCAAAACTCAACTCATTTTGCACCCATAGTAATATCAGAATTCCGATAGCCAGGCCAACGGTTAAACCAACAATATTAATAAGGGAGTAAAATTTGTTTTTTAACAAATTACGCCAGGCAGTTTTGATATAATTTTTCAGCATGAGTGGAGCATTTAGGCCAATATGCTTACCAAGATTATGCCATTCATATAAATTACTGATTACTAAATAATTAGAATAAATTATCCCATATAGTTCCGTACGGATATATTATAGTAATTGTCCGCATGCGGACAGTTTGAGCTGGGATTTTATAAAGGTGAGGCCAGCGTTTTATTTTTGCATCACCATTACGCCATTCATCAGCAGGGTGCTACCACCATCCGCTACAATGTTGTACACCCTTTGTAAGCCGCCGCCATGCTCTGTTTTTTGCAGCACGGTAAACGTTTCGTAACGGCCGGTTTGCTCATTCATGCACAGCACCTCCTGCCCTTCAGTTATCTGTCCCATTTTCAGATTGCCTTGTTTGGTGAGCATAGGGTGATTAGGGGTAGCTTGCAATACTCTGGTATTTAAGTTGATCAGCTGCCCGGCATTGCTGTTTTTTACAATAGCCGATACCAGCACCAGTTGAGTCAACGCGTAGTTTTTAGCTTCATGTATGGTTAGCTTCTTCACTTTTACAGCCGAACTCATTTTGGTGGCCGGGTCAATAGTGATCACCTCATCGCCGGGTTTTATGGTTTTTAGCATTTTCTTTTCGCCGCTGGCCATAGTCACCAATTCGTCTCCCGGGAAACAAATATCGTTACCATAAGTAGCCGCCTCTTCCTTCATATCTTTGCCACCATTTAAAACCTTATATTGCTGAAAGCTTACTTCTTTTGACAGGACATAAGACAGCTTCAGGATAAAATTTGTTTCTTCTTTGTTGATGTTGTCAATATCCTGAAAGTATTTTGCCCAAACTTTGGCATCAGCCGTAAAATCCGGAACAAGCGCCTTGTATAGCTTTCCTTTTTCGTTGGTATAAAATACCATCAGCCCTATTTCCTGCATTCCTTCTTTAGCGATGAGTTTGTACAGGTCAATACGTTTTTTCAGGCCATCGGCTCCGGTAACAAAATAAGGCTTACGGCCCTCATACCTATCGAGCACATAAGTATTCTCAAATTTCACATAAGTGTCCTTATCCAAGTCGGCAATAGTAAAAGCTTGCGCCTTATCATATTCGGCCATGGTAAGCGGGCGTGGGTTTACAGTTTGCGCCCGGCACAAATAAATGGAAGCTGTTAAAAGCAGTGTTAATGTTAGTTTACGCATGTGTAAAAGAGTCAAGAGATAAGAGTCAAGAATCAAGAGTGGGAAAAGCTAAAATCAAGAAACAAAGGCTGATATTTTAGTCTTGTTTCTTGACTCTTATCTCTTGATTCTGTTAAGATTAAGATATTTGTTTAAAAGCTTCGGCGAAGGCCTCCATTTCGTCCATACGGCCAATGCTTACCCGGCACCAGTCCTTGTCATTAAATTTCCAGTTGCGTACGCCTACCCCACGTTTCATCATTTCGCCTACAAATTTCTTTCCATCCATTTTAAGCGGGAACATCACAAAGTTGGCCGATGAGGGTATATACTCATAACCCTCTTTTTTAAGCACGGAATACAAGTACTCTTTTGATTCATTCGTTTTCTTTAAGGTATCATTTAAAAAATCGGTTTCCCGGTAAGCGGCAATCGCCGCAGCCAGTGTTGGGGCTGAAATACTCCATGATTGTGTGGTATATTTTTTAAATGTTGCGATAGTATCCGGTTGTGATATAATATACCCCAAACGCATACCGGCAAAACCGTACAATTTAGAGAAAGTACGCGCCACAATTACATTATTACCCGCTTTAACAGCGCTGATCATGGTGGAAGCCTGCGGATCTGGCAGGTAATCGATATAAGCTTCGTCAACAAATACCGTAGTTTTTTTGGAAACACGTTCACAAAAAGCTTTCAGCTTCGCGGTATCAACAATAGTGGCGGTTGGGTTATTGGGGTTACAGATGTAAACCAAACCGGTATTATCATCTACTTTAGCTTCCATAGCGTCCAGGTCGAGTTTATAATCGGCAGTAAGCGGTACTTTTACCCATTTTCCGTCCAATGCTTCAGCACGACCTGGCAGGTCATCATAAGAAGGGTCACCGGTGATCACCGTTTTACCGCCTTTGGTATAATACATGGCCGCGGCAAGTAACAGCGGGGTTGAGCCGGCATCCATCAGGATATTCCCTGGTTTTATACCCTCATAATCAGCTATTTTATTATAAAGCAATGGCAGGTCAAAAAATGGATACTGATAACTTTTTTCAATAGCATTCTGGATAGCTTTTTTAGCAGCAGCCGACGGACCGAAGGGATTTTCATTAGCCAATAGTCTCGCTTTCAATTCAAACCCAACATTGGCTATAACCTCCTGATCATTCAGGCTACGTGGCGAGGGTTTAAACGAACGGACAACCGGCATTGCCGCCAGCTTACTGATAGTACCAGAAAAGAGGGCCAGTCCCCCGGCCATAAATGCGCTGGATTTAATCCAGGTTCTGCGGTTTAGTGAATTTGCCATGGTGGTTTGGTTTATGTTTTTTTAATAAGATGCAAGAGATTAGAGTCAAGAATCAAGATGAGCGCAAACCTGCTCTCTTGTCTTTATCTTTTCATTCTGTATCCTTTGTCTATTTAAATATCCTTTCCTATTCTTGATTCTTGACTCTAATCTCTTGACTCTATTTTTGAGCCGGGTATGCCACCTGCTGCTCGCTCATTCTTGCATGCAGGGCGGCCACTGTACTTCGGGCCGATTCAAATGCACCGGCCATCCAGGCATTTAAATAAGTTAAATGCTCGCCGGCAAAATATACCTGCTTGTCCGGCTTCAGCAGCACGGGATATTGAGCCTTACGCGTTTCAGTGGTATAAACTGCCCATCCGCCTAAATTGTATTTGGTTTTGTGCCAGCTTACCGAAAACGAGCGTTCAAATTCTTTATCGTACTGCGGGTGTATGAGCCTACCTTTTTCCAGCGCGAATTTTTCGCGATCGGCATAGCTTAAAGCGCCTGTTTTCTGGGCCTTTTCGTTAAAGTTGTAATATCCTATCAAGATACCCTTTTTCCCTAAATAATCATAGGATGGGTAAAAGATCTGCGTCAGATCGTTATTGGTATGGGTAATGCCGCCATAAATATGTTCATCCTCTTCCCAAAACCGGCGCTTAAATTGCAAACCTATTTTACCGGTTGAATTATACCCGATATAATCAATAGCCCGGCTTACATCACCCGAGAAGTTATTGCTGATATTACTTAAAACAGGGAGCGGCAGGGTACAAATACACATATCGCCGGTAAGTACATGTTCGCCCTGGGCATCTTTATAGGTAATTTTTACACCTTCTGCCAAATTATTGATGGCAGTAACCTCGGCTCCCATTTTTATGGCCGGCGCTACTTTTTTCTCCAGTGCTTTGGCTATCTGATCCATGCCTCCTACGGCCTGGAACATAGTCATCTGCAACTCGTAAGTATATTCGGCTACGTTATAAAAATCCGGATCCATTAAACCCGAATGCAGGATATCGGCCAGTTTATGCGCATCGGCAATTTTGCCCGGCCTGTCACCCGCTCCCGGCGATTCGGCGTAGCCCCTGCGTGCCGATGCCTTATAGAGCTTATCAATATCCAAACCACCCTCTGCCCTTAAATATTCGATGATCTTTTCGCCATCCTCTTTGGTCAGGTTACTGTCGAGGCTACCATGATCAATGCTTTTGGCCAGCATCTCGGTCATGTATCCCCGGATATCGTTATGCACCTCCCTGACCCTTACTTTTTTGTTTGACAGCGGCCCCTTGCCTTCGGCAAAATAATAGGCGCCCTCGTTTACATTGTTATAAACCTGTATAGGTACACCCAATTCTTTGCAATAATGCAGGGTAAGCTCATGATGATGTGGTATACGCGAGGGCCCGGCGTTAAAATACAAGCCATCATCAAAACGGGCAGTTACAGTGGGTTTATCAATCTCCTGGTGCGTACTACCGTTACGAATACTCCAGCAACGCCCACCGGCCCGCTGACGGGCCTCGAGTATGGTGCACTGATAACCTAATTTATTCAGTTCGTAAGCACAAGTCATACCGGCAAGCCCAGCCCCCAGTATAATGATGTGTTTGCCTTTGCCGTCACCCTGCAAATTAAAAGCATGTGCGGGCGCCGGGCGTAACAAACCCAGGGCCATCATAGCAGGGTAAGCCCCACCGGCAAGCATAGCTCCTTTACCTAAAAAGTCTCTGCGGGTAATCGTTTTCAATAAGCGTTTTATGTTTTATACTATGTTGTGTGTTAAAGATAATTTATTTTACGTTTTAATAAAAGACATAGCACAAATTTTTAAATATGATAATATCTACAGGCTTTGTATGAATTATTATCAACAAGGGCAAACACACCTCCGTCATCGCAAACCCCCGGCATAGCTTATTTTAAAAAGACATCGCTCCCCTTTTTCAAAAAGAATAAAAATAAATTTGGATTACTACGAAACTTTCGTAGATTTACGAAACAATCGTAAATACAATGGAGAAATTATCGCAACAAGAGGAAGAAGCCATGCAGGCGGTGTGGCAGTGCGGCCCCGGTTTTATTAAAGATTTTCTGGATCAATTGCAGGAACCCAAACCTCCTTATACCACCCTGGCATCCACCATTAAGAACCTGGAGCGCAAGGAATTTTTAAAAAGCGAAAAAATGGGCAATTCGCTCCGTTACATCCCCATCATTAAAGAGGAGGAATATAAAAAACGCTTTATGAGTGGTTTTGTGAGTGATTACTTCCAAAACTCTTACAAAGACCTGGTAACGTTTTTCGCCAACGAAAAAAAGATAAGCGCCAGCGATTTGCAGGAGATCATTAAACTAATTGAAAAACAATAAACCTTAATACCATGCCAGCACTGTTTGTTTTTTTACTTAAAGTAAATATGGCCCTGTTATTGTTTTGCGCGGGTTATTACCTGGTGCTCAGGCCGCTTACTTTTTATACGCTTAACCGTATTTACCTGCTTGCAGCCATCGTATTTGCCAGTGTGTACCCCTGGTTAAACCTTTCGGCTTTTGTGCAGCGGCACGAGGAGTTGGTGAAACCGGTACAACAAGTAGTTATCAATTGGCAGGCACCGGTACAAAGCCTGGTAAAACCATTGAGCCAACCCGATTACTGGCGCTGGGCCGAAGTTATTTTCTGGCTGGGAGCCTACATATTGGCCATTAAACTGGTGGTGCAGCTATTTTCACTATACAGATTGTATAAAAGCTCCAAACCAGCTACCATCAACAATCACCAGGTACGGATTATGGATAGAGACGCGGCACCTTTCTCTTTCTGGCAAAGCATTTTTGTAAATCCGTCAAAACATGAACCCGCTGATCTGAAGGCCATATTATTGCATGAGCAGATCCACGTGAATGAGTGGCATACCGCCGATATATTGCTGGCCGAGGTAAGCAGTATTTTTTACTGGTTTAATCCAGGCATATGGCTAATGAAAAAGGCTATCCGGGAAAACGTAGAGTTTATAACCGACCGCAAGATACTGAACCATGGTATCGATAGTAAAACCTATCAGTACAGCCTGGTTTCGGTAAGTTTTAACAACCAACAGCCCGGTATAGTGAACCATTTTAATATATCAACCATCAAAAAACGCATTATCATGATGAACGCTAAAAGATCTTCGAAAATAAACCTTACCCGGTATGCCTTCCTGGTACCCGCGGTGATTACTTTACTACTGATATTCAGCATAACAACGGCCGATTTTGCCAAACCGATCAGGATAAAGCTAGCTAATGCGGTTAAACCGCTAACAAGCATGGTAGCTGTAGAGGCTATTCCTAATCCCGCAGGTGGCAATGTTACTTTTACTAAGCCTAAAAAGGCCGCTCATAAAGTCATCAAAACAATCTCGGGCTTTAAGGCGGATACCAATAAAAAACATTTAGTTATCGTTAGAGATAATATCGATAAGGACTCCATAGTTTGTTATATCAATGGAGTAAGAGGCAATCTAAAAAATATTGATCCTAATAATATAGCACAGGTTAATGTAATAAAGGGCGACCGCGTAAGTGACCTGCCTCCATTTATTAACCAGGATGATGTAAGAAATACTGGCGTAGTACTTATTGTTACTAAAGATTCGCCTGAGGGAAAAGTAATAGAAAGATCTAAACAATCAAATGGTGTTACTGTAACTGGCTATAGAGCAAGCCCCAAGGTGAGTGTAACTGGCACTACAGTAAAAGCTTACCCCACAACGGCTGTTAGCAGCAGCGCTAGCGTAAATGTTGCCCCGTATGTAGTCACTGCTGATACTGCCATAAGGGTAAATGTAAAGAGCAATGCGAAGGCTCACATTATAAGGGTTTCATCCACTTCAAGCGTATCAGTTAATGGTAAAAGCACCGCTGCTCAGAACATCTCAGTAAACAATGATGAAGGCATGCATATTTCTTTTGATAAAGATAAAACCCCATTGATCCTGGTTGATGGAAAGGAAATACCCGCCGCTGATATCAATAAAATAAATCCTAAGGCGATTGAAAGTATGAATGTTATCAATGGCGAAGACACCGTAAAAAAATACGGCAATAAGGCAAAAGATGGGGTTATACAGATAACAACTAAGAAGAAGACTGATTAAGGATTAGGGAAACTTTTGTCCACTCGGGGTCCTCCGCGAGAGACCCTGAAGGGACAAAAAGTGGGTTTACACTTTTAACCCATTATTTGATAAAAAATTACTTCAATTATCTTATTTTCAAGTAGTTAAATCAATGTTAACCATGAAAAAGTGTAAACCATGTAAACCCACTTTTTAGATAACACAATGGCCCTACAGATCACAATTAATAGCACCAACTAACTGGCTTCGGCCAGTTTTTCTGTTTCAAGGAGGGTGAGCAATGCTTTTTCGGCCTGGTTAAGCTCGGTGGCTTTTTCATCCTTCTCTTCATCAAGCTCGCTGATATATTTAAACAGTGTACCTTCCTCATAACTTTTAATCACCGATGGATGCACATAATACTTTTTACAAACCGAACGGGTATTGCCCAAGCTAACAGCAACTTCGTCAATTACGCTGATGATTTTTTTACGGCACTCCGTTACATTGGCAAATTCACCAGCCGATTTAAACGCATATAAAGCGCTTACACTGCCTGCCCAGGTACGAAAATCTTTGGCCGTAAAATCTTCGCCGGTGATCTCTTTCAGGTAATTATTAATGTCGCCAGAGTCAATGCTGCGGCGCTCACCGGCTTCGTCATAGTACTGAAAAAGCTCTTTTCCAGGAATGTCGCGACATTGCTTTACCAGCCGGGCCAGTTTTCTGCTTTGCAGGCTTACTTTATGTTGCACCCCTTTTTTCCCTTTAAATTCAAACCTGATGGTTGATCCTTCAATTTTAATATGCCGGTTTTGCAGGGTGGTTAGGCCAAAAGAGCCATACAGTTTTTGATATGATTCGTTCCCTACCCTGATGCTGGTCAATTCCATGAGGCGCACAGCAAGGGCAACCACCTTTTCATGATCGGGATTCGGGCGGGCCAGATCTTTATCTACCTGCTCGCGTATAGCCGGTAAATACGATGCAAAAGTTTGCAGGCGATGATATTTGGATTGATTGCGGATCTGGTTCCAGCCCGAATGATACCTGTATTGTTTCCGTCTGGCAGCATCGATGCCGGTAAATTGCAAATGGCCGTTTTCATAGGGTGATATCCACACATCGGTATACGCTGGCGGAATAACCAAGCGGGTGAACCTCGTTATCAATTCCTGATCCTTTACCAATTTACCGTCGGTATCGCAAAAACTCCATCCTTTCCCGGATCTTTTACGGGTATACCCGGGTGTTGAATCTGATACATATCGCAAACCTACCGCCTTTGCAGTAACCTTTGGGTCGCGACCAATTTTTTCCAGTTTTTGCAGCAATCGGTTCATGTAAATGGAACAACAAAGTCCATACCACTAAGTTTTGCCGACCAGGGACTGGGATGGAAGTACCCGAACCAACTTTCAATTAATAATGATGTTTATATTTATAAATGTTGGATAGTTAGCTAATTTCACATCAAACAAAAACCACTAATTGATGAAATACAATTTTTTAGGAAATACCGGCTTGCTGGTTTCTGAGCTTTGCTTTGGTACCATGACCTTTGGCGGCACCGGCTTGTATGAGGCCATTGGTAAAGCCCAGCAAAAGGAAGTTAACGACATCATGAAAACAGTTGTTGACTCGGGCATCAACTTTATTGATACCGCCAATGTATATTCCTTTGGCGAATCTGAATCGCTGTTGGGCCAGTCTATCAAAGATGTAGGGCTCGACCGCAACCAGTTGGTTATTGCTACTAAAGTACGTGCCTTTTTAAACCAGGGACAAAACAGCGGTGGTTTATCCCGCTATCATATATTTCAATCAGTTGATGCCAGCTTAAAACGTTTGCAGTTGGATCATACCGACATCTTATACGTACACGGTGTTGATTACCATACACCTGTGGAAGAGATCATGCGATCATTAAACGATATTGTTTTAAGCGGCAAAGTGCGCTATGTGGCCGTATGCAACTGGCCCGGCTGGATGGTCATGAAAGCCATGGGTATTGCCGAAAAAAATGGCTGGCACAAATTTATAGGCATGCAATGCTTTTACTCATTGGCCGGGCGGGATATTGAAAGAGAGATATTACCGGTGGCTATTGATCAAAACCTCGCTATGATGCCCTGGAGCCCGTTAGCGGGTGGCTTTTTATCGGGTAAGTTTACCCGTAATAACCAAAACGCCGAAGGATCGCGCAGGTCGACGTTTGATTTTCCGCCGATTGATAAAGAAAAAGCTTATGATATAATCGACGTGATTGTGGAAATAGGTAAACAGCATAATGTATCTGCGGCGCAAATTGCGCTGGCATGGGTACGTCTTCAAAAAGGAATTACGAGTACAATCATCGGGGCAAAAACTAATGATCAATTGCTGGATAATATCAAATCAACCGAAATAGAATTGTCGACCAATGATCTCCAAAAGATCAATGAAGTAAGCGCGCTCCCCGTTGAATATCCAGGCTGGATCATTGATTATCAGCATAGATTCAGATAGGCTGAAGAAGTTTTGGAGTTCAAGTAATGAGTTTTGAGCGACCTGTGAACTTCAACAAACAAAAAGGGAAGCTATAAATAGCTTCCCTTTTTTATATCAGATAGTAAAATTACAACCCAAATCCATAAGCTACGCGTAAGGCAAATATGCCCAGATGATCTTGTTTGTAGGTAAGATAGTCATAATGAAGTCCAAAATCCCAGTGTTTAGTAGCATAACCTAAGTTAGGCGACAGATCTAAACGACGAGGACCCCAATCCGGACCTTCCAGTTTCTCAAAGGCAACACCAATTTCACCACCTACATATATATTGGGTAGAAAAAACTCTTTAACACCAGCTTTGATAGGCAGCTCACCATAGCTTTGATATCTTCTGTCTTGTCCGGGTATTTTTTTCGGAAAAAAGTGATAACCACCGGCAGTAAATGTGATGGCAAGGTCATTAGTGACACCATACTGCAGGCGCGCGGTTCCGCCTAAACTGAAATTTGTACCCAGTTTGGCAACTCCTGTCGGAAGTCCCGATTCTACGCCTAAGCTTAAAACAAAAGCCTTGGCTGGGGTAGTTTGTGCTTTTACGTCAGTTGCAAAAAACAAAATAGCTGCCATGAAAGCTACACCTATTAGTTTTGATAGTTTTTTCATTTGTAATAATTTTTAGTAAACAATATTTATATACATTACTATCTCATTTACAAATAGGTTGCCTCGCTCTCAATTTATTTTTTAAAATCGAGCAGAAAAAACTACATGGTAACGGAAATTTTTAACACAGGCAACCTATTACTTAAAGCCATCGTATTTTTTGTAACGACCATCATTTAACCGGGGTTATATATCAAACCAAAAAAATATTAAAATGAAAAAAACTATCTATCCGGCGCTGATCATATTATTTATCAGTTTTTCGGCCTTTATTGTAGCAACTACCTGGAAAGTAAAAGATCCCTATGAAATAAAATTTTCCAACGGAAAAATCCACGGGGAGTTTCAAGGTTTAAAAGCAAACATTCAGTTTGATAAGGCACATCCTGAAGATTCAAAGATCTCGGCTACTATTGATGCTACTACATTAAGCACCGGTTTTTTTATTAAAACCAACCACTCTAAGGATGCTATCGATGTTGATCATTACCCCACCATCACCTTTACATCAACTACGGTAAGCAAAACCAGCGCAGGTTACGATGCTAATGGCAAGCTCACCTTAAAGGGTGTTACCAAGCCTATTGCCATTCATTTCACCTTTGATGACAAAGGAAATGAAGGCATTTTCAAAGGCGATTTTAAAGTAATTACCAAGGATTTCGGCATCACCAAAAATGGCTCGCCTGATTATCTGGACATTTCTTTAAATATCCCGGTAACCAAATAAATTATTGATAAATTTTGAGTTATGAGGGGGAAATAGTGTGTTTTATTTAATAACTCAAAAAGAAAGCCCGAAGCTTAAAAACTTCGGGCTTCTGACTTCATATTTGCATCCTTTATTTAGAAGCTCTTCAATACTTTCACAACATGCTCTATTTGCTCCGGATGAACATCCAGGTGGGTTACAAAACGGATGCGGTGCCTGTCGGTATCGCTCGCTTTGATACCATGTATGGCTAATTTGGCCAATATCGCCGTTGCAGGTTCAACCGTATCAAAAAGCACGATATTGGTTTCAACAGGTATTACATTACTTACCCAGGACAGTTTGCTCAGCTCTTCGCCTAAAATAGCAGCATGGGCATGGTCAATTTTAAGCCGCTCTACATGATGATCAAGCGCATAGATACCCGCAGCTGCTAAAAAGCCTGCTTGGCGCCATCCGCCACCCAAAACCTTGCGGATACGACGGGCGTATTTAATCGTTTCGGCATCAGCCAGTAAAACCGAGCCAACGGGCGCACCCAGTCCTTTTGATAAACAAACGGATATCCCATTAAAATATTTACCATAGTCAACAGTCTTGTCGCCAGTATGGGTTAAAGCGTTAAATATACGCGCGCCATCCAGGTGAAGTTTTAATCCTTTAGCGCGGCACAGTTCGGCAATAGGGGCAATATCGGCCAGTGTATAACAACTGCCACCGCCCTTATTTACTGTATTTTCCAACACCACCAAACTGGTATGCGGGTAATGAATATTTTCGGCATTGATCTCGGGCTCTATCATTTCGGCGGTGATAATGCCCCGGTAGCCGGTTAATAAACGGGTGGATACTCCCGAGTTAAAGGCAATCCCCCCACCCTCGTACCGGTAAACATGCGCGGTTTGGTCGGCTATTAGCTCATCTAAGGGCTGTGTAAAGCATTTAATAGCTATTTGGTTGGTCATCGTACCTGATGGGCAAAACAAACCCGCCTCCATCCCAAAAATGGCTGCGGCTTTTTGTTCCAGTTCTTTAATGGTTTCATCCTCGCCAAAAACATCATCTCCTACTTTGGCGCTCCACATGGCTTCGAGCATGCCTGGTGTCGGTTTGGTAACCGTATCGCTGCGTAAATCAACAGTTAATTGCATGGTAATTTTTAATTCCTATTTTAGAAGCTCAAATCTAAATGATATGCATTCAATTTTACAATCATCCATGTATTTTATGCTTGTAACAAATATGTATCTGTCATATTAAAATGTTTTAAATTTACGTTCTCTGTTTTTAAACTCACTATGCGTACTACCATATTTCTTTCATTAATCATATTGAGCTTTACATCGGCCCAGGCTCAAAAATGGCAGTCCGGCACTTTTACCGATGTAAAAGGTAACCGTGAAACCGGTTTTATCAGGCTCAACCCTCCAGGCAAAGGGCCTATAAAAGATGAAGGCTTTATTGAATTTAAAGAAACTGAAAAAAACAACCCATACAAATTAAGCGCCAGCGACCTGCGGTCGTTCATTGTAGCTAAAGACAGCTTTGTAGTAGCCCATGCCCCGCAAAACGGCGCCTGGGGCAAAGAAGAGACCGATTTTGTAAAAGTAGTATTGGATGAACCCACCAAACTTTATGTAGCCGAGGGTGGCAAAGGCAGCGGCGGCGGAAGCGGCTTTGGCATTTCGCCGGGTGTTGGTTTGGGTTATGGCACCGGTGGATATGGCGGTGGTGTAGGTGGCGGCATAGGTATATCCCTTGGTGGCGGCCGTGGTCGTAAAGGCGGCAAAACGGTTTATTATTACGGCGCCAACACCGCCGAAATGAAACAGCTTACTGACGAGAATTTTGAAGACATTATGACCGATATTATGGGCGATGAACCCGATGTGGTCGAGAAAATACATGCACACCAGTTTGGGCTAAAGAATATTGATAAGCTGGTAGCTTATTATAACGCGCAGGTGGCGGCTCATAAAAAGCAGTAAATCAAGAGAAGTCATGCCGAATTCATTTCGGCATCCCATATCCAAGGTTGCATATATGTATGATTTAACCTGCTAATGAGATGCTGAAACGAGTTCAGCATGATACCCTTATCTAATCGATCTTTATTCCTTTATAATACTCCGCATTTTTATAATCTTTCCGGAGCGGAAAGCCTTCCCAATCGTCGGGTAATAGTATCCGGCGCAGATCCGGATGACCTTCAAAAAATATGCCCAGCAGGTCATAGGCCTCGCGCTCATGCCAGTCGGCAGTGCGGTAAACGCTGGTTATGCTTTTAAATTCAGGCAGTTCGGTACTTTCCCGATTATGAGGCTTGCTTATTTTTAACGTAAGTTGAGTTTTATAGGGTATGGATGCCAGGTGATAAACCACACCATACCGATTATCCTCATCATTGTAATGCACCCCGCTTAGGCTCGACAAAAAATCGAAATAAGTTTGGGCATTATTACGCAACTCCAGGCATACCGCTGTAATATCATCAGGATTAATCAACAGGGCGGGTTGCAGCCCGCCTGTTTCTTCGCCTGTGATTACAGTTTCGCCAAATTTTTGAATAAGCAATTGTTTGATATCGTTAAACATCATGGTGCTAAACGTACTTTTTTCCAGCTTTTTTTATCAACCTTTTTATACAGGATACGGTCATGCAAACGGCTCGAACGGCCCTGCCAAAACTCAACCAATTGCGGGTTCAGGATATAACCTCCCCAAAATGATGGTTTGGGTACTTCCTTGCCTTCGTATTCAGCTTCCAGTTCGTTCCATTTTTTTTCTAATTCGTCACGACCTTCTATCTCCTGGCTTTGCGGTGAAACTACGGCCCCAATCTGGCTGCCTTTTGGCCTTGTGTGGAAATATCTTTCAGAGTCTTCCTTACTCAATTTTTCTATCGTACCCTCAATACGTACCTGGCGTTCCAGCTCGCCCCAGAAAAAAGTAATTGCACCCTGCGGGTTCTTGGTGATCTCTTTACCCTTACGACTTAAGTAATTGGTATAGAATATGAAACCATGCTGATTAAAGCCTTTTAACAACACGATACGCGCCGATGGTTTTCCGTTTGTGGTGGCTGTAGCCAGCGTCATGGCATTGGGCTCATGCAATTTTGCGGCTAAAGCTTCGTTAAACCATTGTTCGAACTGATTTATCGGGTCGCCCTTGGTATCATTTTCGGACAATGTAGCGGCAGAGTAATCCTGCCTTAAATTTTGTATTTCCTGCTGATTCATTGAATGCAAACTTACAAATTAGTATCAAGTAGTTAGTATCAAGTATCAGGACAGCTGCATTTTGTTTTATAAGGCGCTCAAAATCTTGATACTTGATACTAAGTACTTGATACTAGAACATATTTTTGTTATGCTTGTTGTATTATTTAAAAACTGAACCTTATGCTAAGTCCAATTCCGGCTGCCGCGGGGCGTCTGCTCATTTCGGAACCCTTTATGATGGATCCGAATTTTAAAAGATCGGTTATCTTACTGACAGAATACTCTGCCGATGGCGCTATGGGGTTTATTTTAAACCATCATAGTGAATATATGCTGGGCGACGTATTACCCGACGTTTCTTACTCCGAAATGCCGGTTTATGACGGCGGACCGGTAGCTAAAAACACCCTGCATTTTATGCATTGCTGCCCTGAAAAGATAGAAGGCGGCATTGAAATAGCCGAAGGCGTATTTTGGGGCGGCGATTTTGAACAGGCCAAAGAACTGATATCGAATTATCAACTAACCGAAAACGAGATCAAATTTTTTGCCGGATACTCCGGATGGACGCCGCAACAACTTGACGAAGAAATACTACAGGATAGCTGGATAGTGGCAGAAAAATTTAAATCCGAAACGCTATTTTCCAATGATGAGCAAAACCTCTGGAAAGAAGTGGTTATAGGCCTGGGCCAACGCTATGCCCACATTGCTAATTTCCCGGAGAACCCGGCTTTGAATTAGTTTACAGTTGCCTGTGAGCAGTTTGCAGTACACTAAGTCATATTGAGTTTGCAGTTACCTGTGGGCAGTTTGCAGTAGCTAAGCCATATTAAGATACTATAAAGAGCGATGATTACTCTCATCGCTCTTTATATTTGCCAACCGCACACTGGTAACCGCAAACTGCCTGTTACCCTTCCATTTCTTTTGCAGAGTCTTCTACTTTCTTCTTGAGATCTTCTTTAAAGTCGATGAGGTTTTTAACCAGGTATTCGTCGGCAGTCGATAGTATTTGCGCGGCCAGGATGCCAGCATTTTTTGCTGCATTAAGCGCTACAGTAGCCACAGGGATACCATTGGGCATTTGTAATATGGACAATATAGAATCCCAGCCATCAATAGAATTGCTTGATTTTACCGGTACTCCTATCACTGGTAGATACGTTAATGAGGCTACCATACCCGGCAAATGCGCGGCACCACCAGCACCGGCAATGATCACCTTAATACCACGATCGGCAGCTGCGCGAGCATAGCTGAACATCCTGTCGGGCGTGCGATGTGCCGAGACTACGGTGATCTCATAGTCCACACCTAATTCTTTTAAAACATCGGCGGCATCCTGCATCACATTCAGATCGGATTTGCTGCCCATAATGATGGCTACTTTTGGCTGGCTCATTTTATTGTTTATATTTCTTTATTTAAACCGTCATTGCGAGGAACGAAGCAATCTCTAAACTATGTAGAACAGCTCTGTAAATCGGGGATTGCTTCGTGCCTCGCAATGACGAGTGGATTATTTATATTTCTTCAAAGGATGTCATGCTGAGCTTGTCGAAGCATGGTGGGTAGGCCTCTACGCGCGCGCCTTCGACAGGCTCAGGGTGACAGGTCCCCCCTAACTAATCACCTTCAGCGTCTGCTGCACAAATCTTGCTTTTTCAATAGCTTTTTTCCGGTCAGAATCAACAATGGTTACATGCCCCATTTTCCGGAATGGTTTTGTTAAAGCTTTTCCATATAAATGAACATATACACCCGGAATTTTCAATATTTTTTCGATACCCTGGTATATAGCCGGACCTTCATAACCCACCTCCCCTAAAATATTCACCATAATGGCATTGTTAAGGCAGGCAGTATCCCCCAGGGGTTGATTAAATATAGCCCTTAAATGCTGTTCAAATTGCGAAACTACATTACCCTCAATAGTTTGGTGCCCACTATTATGGGGACGTGGCGCCAATTCATTAACCAGTATTTTGCCGTGTTTGTCTAAAAACATTTCAACCGCCAGTATGCCTACTATTTTAAGGCTTTCGGCTATTTTTTTGGCAATTTGCTCGGCCCGTTCCAGTATCTCAAACGGCAAGGTTGATGGTGATATCAAAAACTCAACCAGGTTAGCCTGGGGGTTAAACTCCATCTCCACCAAGGGAAATGTACTTACCTCGCCATTCTCATTCCGGGCTACAATTACGGCTATCTCCTTTTCAAAATCGATCCATTTTTCAATCAGGCTGGGCTCTTTGAATGCGCGGGGTAAAAAGCTTTCGTCGGCTACTTTATAAACGCCTTTGCCGTCGTAACCATCCTTGCGCAGCTTTTGGATATATGGGAATGGTATAAAGCTTTGTTGTAATTGCTGCGGCGATGATATGATCTGAAAATCGGCGGTAGGAATGCCGTTTTCCTTAAAAAATTGCTTTTGCAGGCCCTTATCCTGTATCAGCCGGATAATGCGCGACTGCGGATAAACCATCACCCCTTCTTTTTCTAATTGTTCAAGAGCGTCAACATTCACCTTTTCTATCTCGATGGTGATCATGTCTACATTTTTACCAAAATTGTAAACAGTCTCATAGTCGCTCAGGGAGCCTATGGTAAACTCATCGCAAAGTTTACGGCAGGGCGCTTCCCGGTCGGGATCAAGAATTTTTATGGTAACATTATAATTTATGGCCTGTTGTATCAGCATGCGACCTAGCTGGCCGCCGCCCAGGATACCTAATTTTAAATCTCCGTAGAATGCTTTCATGTTGAAGATGCAAGTTTACCTGAAATCTTTCAAAAAGCCATAAAATGCGACAACATCTATAGTCAACTATCGCTTTTTAACCAGCAAATAATAAAAAATGGCGTGTACAACCAGGAATATACCACCTGTCATCAGGTAAACCACTCTAACAGGAGGACTTATTTTCATGCTCAGGGCAGTAATGATAAACACCACCGATCCGCCAAAATACAGCAGAAAACGCACAACGCGATTATTCCAATATTGCGGGTTAACCAGGAACATAGCAGGCAGGGTCATCACAAAAATAATGATATTTAAAAAGGTGACATTCTCCATGATCTTTGGTAATGTCTTGGTATAATCGTCGCTCTTTTGCGTTATATTGTAATAAACGCAGACGGCTGCTATAGACAGGATAACTGCGAATAAGAAGACCCTGAAAAGTTGTTTAGGAATTGTTTTCATCTTGATATCAAATATAATAAATAAGCCCGACTGTGAACCGGTATCATTGCCGCAAAGAAACGTATATGAGCTTGAAAAGCCTTAATCCTATTGTCACAAATTGGATTGCACCATGGCGCATCTCCCTTTAATACCCTAAAAACAGCTACCTTTGCACCGTTTTTTACATAAATACAATTTTCAATGAAAACCAAAATAGCAGTAGCCAACGGTGATGGAATAGGTCCCGAGATAATGCAGGCCGTACTTAAAGTTTTTGAGGCCAACGATGTACAGCTTGAGTATGAATTTGTGGAGATGGGCAAGTCGTATTTCGACGCGGGGCACTCCACCGGTATGACGGCTGAAGCAAAGGAAACCATTGAAACCCTGGGCATATTGTTTAAAGGCCCTATGGAAACCCCTAAAGGCAAAGGCGTAAAAAGCATCAACGTAACTGCCCGTAAAGTTTGGAACACCTACGCCAATCAGCGCGATTTCAGGACTTTGAACGGCGTGGATACCGTTTTTTCCAAGGCTGGTATCCCTATTAACCTCACCATTATCCGCGAAAACATCGAGGATACTTATGGCGGCATTGAGCACCTGCTTACTTACGACGTTGCTGTAGGTCGCAGGATCATTACCCGTCCGGGTTCGGCACAGGTTATCCGTTATGCTTTTGAAATGGCTAAACGCAAAGGCTTAAAAAAATTAGCCTGCGGTCATAAAGCCAATATCATGAAATTGACTGATGGCCTTTTCCTGGAAACTTTCCAGGAAATAGCTAAAGAATATCCCGAGATTGAAGCATCAGATATTATTGTTGACGACCTGTGTATGAAACTGGTAACCCGTCCGGAAACGTTCGAAGCCATTGTTTTAACCAACTTGCAGGGCGATATTGTATCAGACCTTTGCGCCGGTCTGGTTGGCGGATTGGGTTTTGCTCCATCGGCCAACATTGGCGATAACATATCCATATTTGAGGCAGTACACGGTACCGCTCCTGATATTGCAGGAAAAGGCATTGCTAACCCTACCGCTTTATTGCTTTCAGGTATTTCAATGTTGCGTTTCCTGGGCTTCTCCAAAAATGCGGCAGATATCGAAAACGCCTTATTATATACTTTAGAGCAAGGTGTACACACCGGCGATTTTGGCAACAAATCTGTACCATCATCAAACACCAATAGCTTTGTGGATGCCATTATTGACAACTTAGGTAAAGTGCCGGCCAACGGCGGTGTTTTTTCAAACCCCGATTTTGAAACCAGGGTGAGCCATCTGCAACCCATAAAAAACAAACTGACCGTTACTAAAAACATCCCGGAAGAAATGATTGGTGTTGACGTTTTTGTAGAAGCCAGGGTACAACCCAATGAGCTGGCCGAAATGGCAAAAAAAGTATTAACCGATAATTTTGAACTGGTGATGATCTCCAATCGTGGTACGCAGGTATGGCCAACAGGCTCTATTTATACCGAATTGGTTAACGAGTACCGTGTACGCTTTGAAAAGAAAGCCGGCAAAAATATCACCCAGAAAGAACTGCTGCACATTGCCGCTGATTTTTCTGAACTGGCTAAAGTTTGCTCTGTTGAGTTCCTGATGAATTTTGATGGTAAAATTGGCTATACATTGGCACAGGGCCAATAAGCATTTGCATACATCAATATAAAATGAGCCTGTGATTTATCACGGGCTTTTTTATGCTATAATGTGAGTTGAGATAGTTCTACCATTGAATATTTTATTAAAAGTGGGTTTACATGGTTTACACTTTTTATGGTTTACACTTATTTAATTAATTGATAATCAATTAATTACTTTTTATTTTGTCATAAAAAACGGTTTACAGTGTAAACCATATTTTTGGGATAAAAAAGCGTCACTTTTAATTCCCTCCCCGTGGGAGGGTAATAGCCCATGGTTAGACATTTGTTCAAAAAGGGTGTCATGCTGAACCCGTCGAAGCATGGTGGGCAGACCTCTGCGCTCTACCCTTCGACGGAGCTCAGGGTGACAGCCCCTCTTTTTGGATATTATTTATTCGTTATGCTTAACCATGGGCTATTTACCCACGGGCGGGGTTTCTACGCGCGATGATTAACCTATTCCATAAACCCCTTCCTCCCCTTCCCCTGGGAAGGAATCGCACAAGGCTTTGACTTTTTGATCGGCTGACATGCACCATCGAAGCATGGTGGGCAGGCCTCTGCGCTCTACCCTTCGACGGAGCTCAGGGTGACAGCCATCTTTGAATATTTTTATCCTTTCTGTTATATGATGGGCCCTAACTCATCCCATGGGCTTTGATAAATTCCTATAATTCGCACCCATTCGTGTAATTCGTACAATTTTTACTTCCCTCTTTTTTAGCCGTTTAGCTATCTATTTTAATTAATTAAAAACCATTTATTGTAATTATAAGTTATAAACCTACACGAATTAAAATGAACTATTAATTTAAACGAGAATTTATAAGAAAAACTGCTACTCATTTACATGCTAATTACTAACAAAATCAAAAGAAAGATGAACATGAAAAAGTCAGTTTTAATTGCCATTGCATCACTAACTATCGGATTTTTATCAACCAATGCAATTGCCCAAACACAACAACAAGACACTACTAAACGCGATACAAGCAATAAAGCCGCCCCTGCCTCAACCGCCGCTCCTTCAGCTGCCTCAGGCGATGTGGTTGGCGTACTTTCAAGCTCTACAAATTTTGCACCAATGGCGTTGGCCATCAAGAACGCTGATCTGGAAGCTACCCTAAAAGGCGCCGGACCATTTACTGTTTTTGCACCAAATGATGTAGCCTTTAGCAAGGTTCCCAAACCCGCTATGGACGACTTGATGAAAGATCATGCCAAACTGGCCAAGGTTTTAAAATATCACGTGATAGCTGGTAAATACACCAAAACTGATATTATTAAAGCGCTGAATGCCGGTAAAGGCAAGGCTGTTTTAAAAACCATCGACGGTGATGCTGTAACGCTATCAGTTAACGACAAGAGTAACCTCCAACTCACCGATGCCAAAGGAAATACCGCAGTTGTGGTATCATTTGATAGTATGGCCAGCAATGGTGTTATACATGGCCTTGATAGTGTGATAATCCCCAAATAGAACGATTTCGTTTGTTTAATTCTAAATCCAAAAGGGCCCAGGTATGCAAATACCGGGCTCTTTTTTATACAGGCTATTTTTTTGATAGGATCTTAAATTTCCCCTGTTTCAGATGGCGGTCGGCAATTAACGCTACAGGTAATCCCAGGCAAACGATCAAGACAGCTATACCGGTTATAATAACAGATAGTTTAACTACAGGAAACGCTTTTTGAGTGATGGGTATAACCCCCAGGTTCATGACTATCCAGGCGGTAAAGCCGTACAACACCGCTATCAGGTATGCATTTTTAAGTCCTTTTTTAAAGAAAGGGTATAACAGGTAAAACGCGCTGGTAAACAAAATAGCTATCAGATAGTGAAACACTACGCCAGCCACAACCATTTCGGCACCGCCTTTAAAAGCTGCTTTGCCAAACGCCGCACTGGCTATAAACTTAAAGATAATGGCCGGTTTTATTTTATAATTCCAGATCAGGGCGGCCAAACCGTCAAGCGTACCGGTTATTAAGCCGATACCGAGGATATTGAGCACGACATTGTTTATACGAGGTATAGTAGCTTTATCTTTTTGCATCAGGAAATTTGAATAGCTAATTTATGCTTTTTATAAGATTGTGGTATGGACATTATTAATTTATTTTTTGCTTTTAAGTAAATTTTTGTAACAGATGCTTATTTTTATGGCAATGAATAATGACACCTGCCTTATTGAGGTTCCGGCTTTGCTGACTAAAAAAACGAGTAAAATATTAACGTTTAAAACAGAAAGCCTGATCATCGAAAAACCCAAGGGTTTAAAGTCGCCTGATTTTATACCTGCCGAAACTATTACCGGTTTCCGGTATGGTATTAGTTGGTTAAGAGGCTATGCTTTTACCATTGGCAGGCAGTATTTTATCGAAATTCAAACCGATCAGCAAAAGGTGATCAGCGTTAAACTCGGTAGTTATTACGGCCTCCGTAAAAATCTATATAACCAGCTCTGGTCTGAGATCATTCATCAACTGTGGCGCTATTACTTTGTAAATCAATACAATTACTATTACGATCTGTATAAGATCAACCAAACCTTTGAGCTTTGCGGTATCTACTTTCACCCTAACGGTATTGGCTGGGATGCGCTCAACATTTTGCAATGGGGCGAGGTAGGTATCAGCAGTTACTATAACTATTTCATGATCTACAACCGCAACAACAAGCGGCAATACAAAAGCCGGAGTTTTGCCAAAGACTGGAACGCCGTGGTGCTACAGGCTATTTTAAAAGAGATAGTCGACGAGAAGAAAGTACTGTTCTAATTATTAAATATTGCACCCCAAAAACTTTTTAAAGTTTAAATTTTAACCATTTCGACTCCGAAATCGATCAAAAACAGTCTAAAAACACCCGAAAATTCACCCCAAACCATCGATTTTAACACTTTTCAACAAATATTAATACGTTTTTTTGCTTTAAAAAGCATTAAATATCTGGTTATCAATATACTACATATAAAGCAGCCTATTTTGCTCTCGTTTTCCGCTTAATAAAACAGCCCGGATGACTACTAAAAGGCATCCGGGCTGTTGATATAAATGTACGAAAATTTATAGAGAAGACCTAACGTCATGCCGAACTTGTTTCGGCATCCCATAAGCAAAGTGTGTGACATGATGGTTAGCCTATCCAGAGGGATCCTGAAACAAGTTCAGGATGACCTGGCATTCACGCCCAGGCTTTAAAATTCAGCAAAGATGTCCTTCAATTCCCTCCCCACGGGAGGGCTGTGGTTGGTTTGCACGGTATCAGGGAGGGGTTTCTATGGTTAGCATATCTGTTAAACCCCTTCCTTCCCTTCCCCAAGGAAGGAATCGCACTGCCTCCGCTTTTTGATAAAGGAACCTAACCCAAGAGCAAGTCGATTGCCTATTCTTTTAGTTCTTAACCTTTGTAGAAAAACACATCGCCCAAATCTTACAAAAATAAAGCCTGCCTTTTTACCTTTAATACCGGGTAAGTAAGCTTCTACATACCTGTATTTTTAACCATCAATATAAAACAAAAACCATGAAAAATTTAAAATTGAAAGCATTAGCGCTTGGTACTACCGAATTGCTTACAAGGGCCCAATTGAAAAGTGTAACTGGTGGTGCCAGCGGTCCTACCTGCAGTATTAACCAGGGTAGCTGCAACACCAGCATTACCTGCGCCGGCGGCGAGATATGCAGATGCTCTGAAAACCCATGCTGGTGCGGTTGCAGAGGTTAAGCTAAACTGCCCGGATTATTTTTCTTTCGTCCTTAGGGGCCAAATTCTCAAAAAGCAAGGGTGTCACCCTGAGCTTCGTCGAAGGGTTGAGCGCAGAGGCCTTACCCACCATGCTTCGACGGAGCTCAGCATGACACCTCTTTTTCGCTTTACAGCGGCCGGAGGCCGGGTAATAACGGTCGCTCGGCTGGAGCCGAGCGACTGCATGGGCTTTTTTTTAAGATAAGAATTTATGAGCCGCATCTATAACTTGATTCCTAATATCAGTTCCAGGATTCGTAATCCAAATTATAGAATCCGTTTCTCCTATCCTATGTTGAAAATAATTTCTTAGGCTACCTGAAATTTCAGCCTTATGTAAGGATTCTATATCATCTATTGCCTTATAAAATCTATTTATTTTTTCTTGATCCATAAATCAAATATATCAATTTCTGTCTATCCTAATTAAGCTACGATTATTCCGAAGAAATAACAAATTTGTCATTTCGAACGAGGCACGAGGAGAAATCTTTTGCAGTTAGAAGTCGAGATTTTGTATTACGCAAAAGATTTCTCTTTCGCACAACGCTCGGGCCCTGCCTGGCTTTATCGAAATGACAACTTTTTTTTTAGAAATATAATCTACCCAATAATCATTCTCTTTACGCCTTCACCCAATGTTCCTGCTCAATTTTCTTTTGCAGTTCAAGGATGGAGCCAATGAGGGCTTCGGGACGGGGCGGGCAGCCTTGTACGTATACGTCGACAGGGATCACCCTATCCACTCCTTTTACCACGTGGTAACCGTGTTGCCAGTACGGACCGCCGCAATTGGAGCAAGAGCCCATCGAGATCACGTATTTTGGCTCGGGCATTTGCTCGTACAGGCGTTTGATACGTTCGGCCATTTTAAAGGTAACCGTGCCGGCAATAATGATCACATCGGCCTGGCGGGCTGATGGGCGCGGGAAAACGCCGAAACGGTCCAGGTCATACGTAGAAGCCATAGAACCCATCATTTCAATAGCGCAGCAGGCTATCCCAAAGCTTAGGGGCCACAGGGACGATAGGCGCGCCCAGTTGAGCAGATCGTCTAGTTTGGTTACTACAACACCGCCGCTTTCACTCGTTATATCACTGCTCATTGGTTGGCTTTTTAAAGGTGGGTTTAAACATGGGTTTCTGGATAGGTGCGGCTTCGGCAGGTGCTTCTGCAACGGTCGCTTCGGCAATTACCGGCTCATTACCCATGCTAAAGGGTTTCACAACAAATTTTCCCTGCTCCATATTTAATTGTTCGTACAACGAAGCGGGAATGGTTACATCGGTAACAGGCACCACGGGTTTGGCTTTTATCCATTCCAGGTCGCCTTTGCGCCAAACGTATACCAGGCCCAATATCAGGATGCCTAAAAAAATAAACATTTCAGTCAGCGAGAACCATCCCCAGCGGGCATCCTGCGCTATAATTTCATGGCTGCCAAATACGGTTGCCCATGGAAAAATGAACACCATTTCTACATCGAACAGTAAGAATATCAGCGCTATTACATAAAACCGCGAATTGAAGGGCAGCCAGGCATTGCCGGTGGGTTCTTCGCCGCATTCGTACGAAGTTAATTTCTCGTAATTTGGATTTCTGGGAGCAAGCAGGCGGTTAATAAAAAATATTACACATACCATTATTATTCCGGTGATCAGGAAGATGAGTATCTTGCCAAATTCTGATATTTGCGAAACATCGGTCATGACTACAAATTTAACAAAACAAACCCATTTTGATGCAATAATTATTGGCGGCGGCGCCTGCGGACTCATGTGCGCCGTACAAGCCGGCTTTTTGGGCAAGCGTACGCTGATACTGGAAAAGGCCGACCGCGTGGGTGCCAAGATCCTCATCAGCGGGGGCGGCAGGTGCAATTACACCAACATGTATGCTACCGATCAGCAGTTTATATCGCAAAACCCGCACTTCTGTAAATCGGCCTTTTCACAATGGACGGTGGAAGATACCATCATCTTTTTTGAAACTTACGGCATTGAAGGTAAGGAGAAAACGCTGGGTCAACTTTTCCCGCTGAGCGATAAGGCTAAAGATGTGGTACAAGTTTTTATTGACCTGTGTGCCGATATGGACCAGGAGATCTGGTGCGATGCCGAAGTGAAAATGGTGGAAAAAACCGACGATGGTTTTACCGTACGGGCCGAAGTTAACGGCCGGCAGGAATACATCAGCGCCCCCAGTGTGGTAATTGCCGCCGGTGGATTGCCTATCCCTAAAATGGGCGCTACGGATTTTGGTCTGCGTACCGCGCGCCAGTTCGACCTTAAAATTGTGGATACCGCCCCTGCCCTGGTACCCCTTACCATTACAGGTAAAGATCAGCCCTGGTACGAGCAACTGAGCGGCAACAGTATTTTTTGCCGCGTTTGGAACGACAGGATCAGTTTTGAAGAAAACATCCTGTTTACCCATTGGGGATTGAGCGGTCCGGCCATCCTACAAATCTCCTCCTACTGGAAACCCGGCGAATACATCAACATCGACCTGCTCCCCAACCAAAACATAGCCGACCTGCTATTGCAAGAAAAAGAAGTCAACGGTAAAAAGATGCTGCTGGCATACTTAGCCAGCTTATACACCCGCAAATTTGCCGAAGCGCTGAGCGATAAACTACCGGTAGAGAAAAACCTGGCCTCGCTTACCAAAACAGATATCGAAAATATCAGCGAGCTGATACATGAGTTTAAAGTAAAACCTGCCGGTGATAAAGGCTACGACAAAGCCGAAGTAATGCGCGGCGGCGTATCCACTGATGAGCTATCGTCCAAAACGCTGGAAGCCAAAAAAGTTCCGGGCCTGTTTTTTGGTGGCGAATGTGTGGATGTTACCGGCTGGCTGGGTGGCTACAATTTTCAATGGGCATGGGCTAGTGGTTTTGTGATTGCGCAAAATATTTGAGTCGATACCATGTAGAGACGCATATTTGCGTCTCCCTGTTCAAGGCTTCTTTGCTCTGTATGACCTGAAACGCTATAAAAAGGGTGTCATGCTGAGCCCCGTCGAAGCATGGTGGGCAGGCCTCTGCGCACGCCCTTCGACAAGCTCAGGGTGACAGCCCCACTTATTATTTGTATTTAGCTCAATGCAAAGTCGACTCACCCGACCATCGCTGCGCTCGGTCACCCTTCGCCTGCGGCGGAAAGAGGGGATTTTTCTTTTTAGTTCCCTCCCCACGGGAGGGGTGCGGATGGTTGTGCATAAAGGCAGGGAGGGCTTTATGCGTGATGCAAGCTTACATGGTATAGAAACCCCTTCCTCCCCTTTCCGAGGGAAGGAATCGCACGGTCCTGGGCTTTTTTTCAAGTCAAAAAAGACAAGTCATCCTGAACTCGTTTCAGGATCCCACAGGACAGATTGACCATCATGCTGTATACCTTGCTTATGGGGTGCCGAAACAAGTTCGGCATGACTTCGGGGAGGTAATCAGAAAATCTTTTAATTACGCAATCAGCCCAAATTGTTTTAAGTGATGGGTAAAGTGTTTGCCGTGCCATATGAGCCATTCGTGGTGGTTCATGGGGCCGAAGCCTCCGTGGATGGCAGTGATGCCGGGTTGTTCAAAATAACGATCAAAGGCTTCCAGCTCCAACATTAATTGGTTAACTGCGGTTGGTATATCGGGGTATTGGTAATGCTCAGGCGGTGATTGAAAAACCACATTTCGCCCGATCTCCTTGTCGGAGTATACCATTAGCTGTTTCATTTGATAGGCCTTGTCGGCCGGCTGCTCACAAAAAGGTATTTTTTTGCCGTTTGTCCATTCTACCTGGTCAACCAGGTGTTCTACCATTTGCTGAGGTGTCATTTTACCCCAGATTGGTGTGGTATCGGGTTTAAGCGACAATAATAACCGTCGCAGTTCTGCCCGGTTGTTGATATCAAAGAATTGAGCCATTTTACCGTTCTACTATTTCATAATTCCTGTACTCTCCTATGCGCCAGCCGGTCAACTGTTCCACCCTTTGCAGAAATTTACGACGGAAGGTCATGTTTTTGCGGAGGGCCTTGGTGCTGAAATCGATCTTCCAATTGGTGGCGGCTATGCGTTTTTGCATGGGTGTAGGGTGTGTACCGTTAAAACGCACCAGTTTATCGGCATTGCCATAGTCAAACTCAAAAGTTTCGGGCAGGTTTTGCTCCATCCAGGCATCGTCGTGATAAAACTTGTTGAAGTTGCGGATCTTATTATTCAATCCCTGAGGTGGTTTTGCCCAGCCGTAGTGGTAGATATAAGCATCAATAAGTTTTACCTTGATCTTACGGTCGTTAAGCCTGAAACCCTGCGCATCGCGGTAGGCCCTGATACCCTTGATATTTTTCACCAAACGGATCTCGCGGCGGTACCAGCGACGGGAATCGCCATAATAATCATACGAGCCATAAAAGTGCAGGTATTTGAACAGCAGCCCCTCGATGTTGGGTTTGTTCAGCGCCTCCTCCATTTCTTTTTTGATGAGGGGGTGATATTTTTCGTGCACAGCTTCGTCGCCCTGAATGTAGAAAGCCCAGTCGGTATCTGGGGATATGGCATCAAAAGCTTTATCGGTCTCTACAGCAAAAACGCGTCCGCCATCCTTTAAAGAATCGTCCCAAACCGAATCAATGATCCTAATCTTGGGCGAACCTATGGCTTCGATCAATTCACGGGTACCATCATCAGAGTTTCCGGACATCACAATGAATTCATCGCACAGCGGCAAAATAGAGGTAATCGCTTCAACAATGGGATAGTCGTTTTTAACCGCGTTTCTGATAAAGGTAAATCCGGATACTTTCATTAAGCCAAAGGTATTTAAACAGGGGATAATTTTGGTAAAAGTAGATGGATATTTATTGCAGTCCCAAATTAGCTTGTGCATTTTGTTCATCCAATCTTCATGTTATTTTACAACCTTCAAACGCTATTCTGCGTAACACAGTTAAAGCCCATCTACCTCCCAATTTTAAAGGAATCAATTAATTATTAGCTAAGAGCTTAAACTTGTACTAAACCCGTCACCCTGCAATCAGTTTAAACATGGATATCATCAGACGAGACAACATTACCTACGACGAGTTTATGGAAGAGCATTATAAGCCGGGCATTCCGCTGGTTTTTACTAATGCTGCCAAAGTGTGGAAGGCTAACGGACTGTTTAGTCCGGATTGGTTCCGGGCCAATTACCCCGACCGCAAAACCGATTGCCGGGGCATCACTTATACCATGCAGCAGGTGATGGACATGGTGGAGGCTGCTACCGAGGATAAACCCGCGCCCTATCCTATCATATTTGATATCCCAGCTACCTTACCTGAAATATTACCCCTGCTTGATCCGCTCGATCTGAACTATGCATCACCCAACTGGCTCAAAAATAAAATGTTCAGCATTGGCAAATGGGGCGGCGCTACCGAAATGTTTGTGGGCGGCCCGGGTGGCAAGTTCCCTTACATGCACATTGATTATTACCACCTGAATGCCTGGATAACGCAGCTGTATGGCGAAAAGCGTTTCACCGTTTTTCCGCGTGGGCAGGAACATCTGCTTTACCCCCGCCCCGATGATCCCTGGCGCTCGGAACTCAATGTTTTTGAACCAGATTACGAGAAATATCCACTATTTAAAGATGCCACCCCCATTAATTTTGTAGTCGGCCCCGGCGAAACCTTGTTTATCCCTTTTGGTACCTGGCATACGGCTTATTCGCTTACACCTACCATTTCTGTTGCTTTTGATACCCTCAACAGCAAAAACCACAAGGAATTTATGAAAGATGTGTGGATCTTTAAAAAACGCGACAACAAACTGAAAGCCGTTGCCATGTATGCCTATGCCGCAGTGGCTACGCAAACATCAAAGCTTAGTGAGGCTTTGAGGGGGAGGTAACCCCTCTAAATCTCCCCAAAGGGGAGACTTCAAAAAAGCTTTAAAAGCCCTCTCCTTTGGAGAGGGTTGGGTGAGGTCCTAAGAAATGACGTGGATTTCTAATTACCTGCTTCGGCCATGTCTACCCTAAAGACTACAATTTTTATAGATTTTTATCCCGATAAAACCAAAAAAATGTTGATTTTTGAAACCTACAAAACAGCATACAACATTGGTTATCACAAATCCCAAATACGAAGAAGCTTTAAATAACTACCATAAAAAAATAGCTGATGCCAGCGTGGAAGATATGGTGCTTAATATGGGCCCGCAACATCCTTCTACCCACGGTGTTTTGCGTTTGGAGCTGATCACCGATGGCGAAATTGTAAAGGAGGTGATCCCGCATATCGGTTACCTGCACCGCTGTTTCGAGAAACACGCCGAATCATTAACCTACCAGCAAACCATTCCCTTTACCGACAGGATGGACTACCTGGCATCCATGAACAACAGTCACGCTTTTGTGATGGGTGTAGAACGGATGATGGGTATTGATAAAGATATTCCCAAACGGGTGGAATATATCCGGGTACTGGTTTGCGAGCTTAACCGCATTGCCTCGCACTTGATAGCCATTGGCACTTATGGTATCGACATAGGTGCTTTTACACCCTTTTTATGGTGCTTTAGGGACCGCGAACATATTATGGGCATGCTGGAATGGGTTTCGGGCTCGCGCATGCTGTACAATTATATATGGGTTGGTGGTTTGTTTTATGATCTGCCGGTGGGTTTTGAGGAACGCTGCCGCGAGTTTGTAGAATATTTTAAACCTAAAATGGTAGAGCTTAACCAGCTGCTTACCGATAACCAGGTGTTTATATCGCGCACGGCCAATGTGGGTGTGCTGCCCCTGGATGTGGCTATTAACTACGGCTGCTCGGGCCCTATGCTGCGGGCATCTGGTTTGAAATGGGACCTACGGCGCATTGATAACTACTCGGCTTATCCCGAGCTTGATTTTGAAATCCCGGTGGGTACCGGCCTGATGGGTACCGTAGGCGACTGCTGGGACCGCTACAAGGTGCGTGTGGATGAGATCGAGCAATCATTACGAATAGTGGACCAATGCCTCGACCGCCTGCAAAACGAACTGAAACGCACACCCGATTTCGATCCCCGTGCTAAAATGCCGCGTAAAACCATTCCAAAAGCGCAGGATTACTATGTGCGCTGCGAGGGTGCCAAAGGCGAGCTGGGCTTTTACTTTATGGCCGACGGCAAATCCGAGATCCCTACCCGTGTAAAATCGCGCGGACCAAGTTTTAATAATCTTTCCGTACTGCCCGAAATATCCAAAGGCGTACTCATCGCCGATCTGATAGCCATTGTAGGTTCTATCGATTTTGTATTGGGCGAGGTGGATAGGTAACCCCCTATTTTTTCTATTTTTTTCTTTGTCAGCAGAACAGCTTCGGGTGAAATCAGACAGAACATGCTGGCTTGTGCGACGGCAGGGGCATTAGCAAATCTTGCGAAGCATTGGAACTGAGCGAATGCAGTGGGGCGAGGTTTAGCAGCCCGTGGTTCTGTCGGATTTGCAGGGCAAAAGCCTTGTGCGGCAAAGAAGCATTTCTGGTGACTTGATCTTTTGGTTACTTTTGTATCAAGACAAAAGTAACAGCCTTAGCGGCAATTGAGCGCTCTACGACTTGCATTATTCGCCCTGTATAAAGGGGATTGCTTCGTACCTCGCAATGACGTTGGTGATATCCCCTCAAACAAAAAAAGAGGCACCTTACGGCACCTCCTTTTCATTTTAATATATTAACTTTTATTGGATTGGGCTAATTATTGATTGTAAACTTTAACCATGAAAACATAGTTTCTAAGTTTCTTTATTTGCTGAGGACGGCTTAAACCGGCCAGCGTATTTTTGGTATTTAAGGTTAATGATTTGCTTAATGAATCAGATGGTATATTTTGGATAGCTTTTAACAGATAAGCCGATTTTACCGCGAACGCTGCTCCTGCTACCTGGGTTTGTTTGGCGTTGATGATACCGATCACATTTCCTTTATCATCCAATAAGGGACCACCGCTGTTACCTGGGTTAACCGGGATAGAAACCTGATATTCGGTAGTGTCGCCCTGGTAACCTGTTGTCGATGTTAGTCCACCCAGTCCAATAACAACCTTACTGTCCGGATAGCCAATAGTAAATACGTTTTCGCCAAGATCTGTAGATGAACGTTTAAAGTTATAAGGCACCGCGGCCAAACCTTCAAAAGCTTCATCATTGATCTGTAATACAGCAATGTCATTGCCTGGCTCGGTATAGATCACCTTACTGTGGAATGATTCACCGGCAGCATTTTGAACATATACAGAATCCGCGTCTTTAATAACATGGTAATTGGTAACGATATATCCGTTTGATGAAAGCGCGAAACCGGTACCCCTGAAATTACCTGGGTTGGTTATTCTCTTGCTTCCTTTTATATCATTTATGATGCTATTAGTACGGGTGTTCAATGTTGCCTGCGATTGTTTGATCTTGCCAATCTCCTGGCTTAACTGCTCAAAGTTCGATTCGTGGTTATTCAGTTTACCGGTAAAGAACAGGGTACCCAGAATAGCGAAAATAGCTATGGATGCTGCTACCGATATTTTAGAATGGTGGTTACGCCACATGCGCACTACCCAGGTTGGATGGATGGTTACTTCTTCTTTCAAAGCATGTACATCAATCTCGTCATGAATAGCGTTCAAGCGTTTTTCAAGCTCCAGGCGTTCGCCGTATTGTTTTAGTAAACCAATAAACTGCATGTGCTCGGCAACCCGGCTTTCTACAGTCGCATCGTTTTTGCGGAGCAATTCAAACTGGGTACGCTCTTCGGCGGTCATGCTGCCGTCAAGGTACCTTTCAATTAATTCCGTAAGTTGGTGATCACTCATCTCTTTGCTTTCCTTCCTTATTTCTGCTGAAAAAATAACTTTTTCAGCCTTTGCAGGCATTTATATTTTTGTGTTTTGGCATTATCAGCATTAGTATAGCCAAAACGTTCGCAGATATCCTGCATTGATCTGTTATGTATATAAAAATCTTCCATAATGGTTTTGCAGGGTTCGCCCAGCAATTGCAGGGCACTTTCCATTTTACTGAACTGTATATCCCTTTCATTATGGTCATCAACCTCTTCATCAACAGGCAGGTACTCTTCAAAATCACGAATATCGCCTCCGTACCTGTTCATGTGGCTAAGCCTTTTGAGCCAAAGCCTGCGGCAAACCGAATAAATATAAGTTTTAAGCTTACTGCTTAGTTCGAATTTGCCCGATTTGATCTTATTATAAAGAACGATGATCGCTTCCTGGTAAATATCTTTGGCATCATCCTCATCCCCGTTGTTATTGACAATTAACTGTAGTATCATCGGAAAATAGGTAGTGTATAACTTTTTTAACACTATTTCCGAGTTGTTAAGTATACCAAGAACTATCTCGCTATCTGTTGGTGCCGAAGCTTTTAACTCTTTATTCACTCTTAATACTATTTATACGAAATTGTAACCCATCATTATAAAAAATAATTTATCTAAAATAAATTATTAGCATTAACCCGGATATTTAGTGTTGTAACAATTATGCGCCCGAATGTTTCATCCGTTTTAATACAATAATTGAAACAAGGTAACCCAAGCCTATTTTAACCCATTTTTTTACAAGATGGCAAATCTGCAATAAAAAAACCCGGCCTCAAAAACATTTCGTCAAACAGCTGCCAACCCAGGCATATGCAGGCTATTTTGCCCCAAAATCCGGACAGGTTACCTTTTTGTTTTCATTGTATTAACATCAAAAAAAACAATTAAAATTTAAAACTTACCCAAAATGAAAAATTCAATCAAATGCGGCCTGGCCGCATTTGCAATCGCTATTTCTTTCACTGCTTGTGATCCTGCTTCAAAAGCTCCAGCTAACTCAACCCCGGTTGATTCAGGCAAAACAGTTGCTGTTGATTCTGCTAAAAAAGCCATTACCGATTCGACAAAAGCAACAGTTGCTGATTCTGCAAAAGCTACTCTCCCGGATTCAACTAAAACATAATCTGCGAACTAGCAGGGATCAAACCGAAGCGTATAAAAACAACCGGAAATAAACCAGGACTTGTTGTTTGTACTGGGTTATGTAGAGCCTAAAAAAGCCGCTCTGGGGAGCGGCTTTTGCCATTTAGTGGGTCTTTTTATTTGTCACTTGTTGTAAGGTTAACGCAATGTTCGCGGCAATTATTGCGTGAAAAAAAATATAGTACAAAATGCTTTTTTAACAGTTGATTATCAAATACTTTTGAATATTCGGTGCTGTTTTTTATTGAAACATTCACCTCTCCGGGCGTACTAAAAGCAATTGTAAACCAAATAAAAAAACATGGCGAAAACTATCATTAAGGGTTCATTTGTATTTAATTTTCAGGATGTCGACAAAACAAAGCTCAACGTTGTTGGGGGTAAAGGCGCAAACCTGGGCGAGCTTTCCAGGATCGAAGGTATCCACGTACCGGATGGCTTTTGTATCTCTACCGAGGCTTTTAAAAGAGTAATTAATGAAACACCGTCTATTAACGAGTTACTCGACCGGCTATCACTTCTAAAGGTAGAAGACCGGGGTAAGATCAGTGAACTAAGTGGTAAGATTCGCAGAACCATCGAAGGAATAACCATTCCTCAGGACATTAATGAAGAGATTACCCGCTTCCTCTCCGGGCTTGATGAAAAAAATGCCTACGCGGTACGGTCAAGCGCAACTGCCGAAGATTTACCCACGGCTTCTTTTGCAGGTCAGCAGGATACCTATTTGAACATTATCGGGAAAGAGGCTATCTTAAAACATGTCAGTAAGTGCTGGGCATCGTTGTTTACCAATAGGGCAATAACTTATCGCATTCAAAACGGTTTTGATCATCGTAAGGTTCACCTTTCGGTAGTTGTTCAGCAAATGGTTTTCCCCGAGGCGGCCGGAATTTTATTTACTGCCGACCCGGTTACCGGTAACCGGAAAGTATTATCCATTGATGCCAGCTTCGGCCTTGGCGAAGCCATGGTATCGGGCCTGGTGAATGCCGATCTGTATCAGGTGCGTAATGGGCAGATCATCGATAAAAAAATACCCACCAAAAAACTGGCTATCTATGCCTTAAAAGATGGTGGTACCAAAGAACAGGAGATTGAGCCAGGACAACAGAACAAGCAAGCGCTGACGGATGAACAGATCTTACAATTGGAGCGCATAGGCCGAAAGATCGAAGCACATTTCGGTAGCCCCCAGGACATCGAATGGTGTTTGGCCGGCGATACATCCGATAACTATCTGATTTATATTGTACAAAGCAGACCGATCACTACTTTATATCCGGTTCCTGAAGTAGATGATCAGGAAAATCACGTGTATGTATCTGTCGGTCATCAACAAATGATGACTGACGCCATGAAACCATTGGGATTATCTTTTTTCCTGTTAACGACTGCTGCGCACATGCGCACAGCCGGTGGGAGGTTGTTTGTTGATATTACACAGATGCTGGCTTCAGCTGCCGGCAGACACACGTTGTTAAATGTTCTTGGGAAGTCCGATCCGCTCATCAAAGACGCATTGACGAGCATCATTGAGCGGGGAGATTTTTTAAAACCATTGCCGGATGATAAAGAAGAACCAGGGCCTGCTAAAAATGTGCTGAATAGAGATTATCAGGCACTAAACGACTACGATCCGGCAATCGTCTCTGAACTGATCAAGAATAGTCAAACATGGATAGAATCGTTAAAACAAAACATCCGGTCGAAATCAGGATCGGATGTGTTTGATTTTATCCTGGAAGATATCCAGCAACTCAAAAAAGCCTCAGCTAACTCACAAAGTTTTGAGGTGATTATGACTGGAATGAATGCTTTATCATGGATCAATGAAAAAATGAACGAATGGTTAGGTGAGAAAAATGCAGGAGATACACTTTCTCAATCTGTGCCAAACAATATTACTTCGGAAATGGGCCTGGAATTATTGCATGTTGCCGATGTGATTCGTCCGTACCCGGCAGTAATTGAATATTTGCAACAGGCAGAAGATGATAACTTTTTGGATGGACTGGTTCAATTTAATGGTGGGCAGGAAATTCGGGACACTATTGATACTTATCTCAACAAATACGGAATGCGATGTGCCGGGGAAATCGATATTACGAAAACCCGCTGGAGCGAAAAACCAATTACACTTGTCCCAACTATTCTCAATAACATTAAAAACTTTGAACCTGGGGCTGGCAACCGGAGATTTGAGCAAGGGCGGCAGGAGGCTTTGAAAAAAGAGCAGGAATTATTAGATCGGTTGGCGCCATTACCGGATGGCGAACAAAAAGTCAAAGAAACAAAACGAATGATCGACCTGATCCGGAATTTCGCCGGTTATCGTGAATATCCAAAATACGGAATTGTTAGCCGTTACTTCGTTTATAAGCAGGCTTTATGGAAAGAAGCCGAACAACTGATACAAGCCAACGTTATTCATGCAAAAGAAGATATTTACTATCTCAGCTTTGAAGAACTCAGAGAAGTGGTAGAAACGCATCAGCTGGATTATCATCTTATCGATAAACGAAAAGACGAGTATAAATTATATGAAAAACTAAACCCGCCACGTATTATGACCTCTGACGGCGAAATCATTACTGGTAAATATAAACACGATGATCTCCCGACCGGGGCTATTGCTGGCCTGGCTGTGTCATCCGGAGTAATAGAGGGACGGGCACGGGTGATCTTAAATATGGAAGATGCTGACCTGGAAGATGGGGATATATTAGTGACCTCTTTCACTGATCCCAGTTGGACACCATTGTTTGTATCCATCAAAGGGCTGGTTACCGAAGTTGGTGGATTGATGACCCATGGAGCAGTTATAGCACGTGAATATGGCTTACCAGCCGTTGTTGGAGTGGATAATGCCACAAAACTCATCAAAGACAGGCAGCGGATCCGGGTGAATGGAACGGACGGATATATTGAAATGCTATAATGTAGATATTGGAGGAATTGCCGTATTTCTGGATGAAAAGCCTTAGCAAGGAAAAAGCAGCGGCTATTTACCAACATGAAAAATTAATTTTATTTTTTTTAAAAAACGTGGGTTACCTTTTATGTTTACGAGTATTAACACCCGAAAACGATCACAAAATATTTAAATTTTAAAACTCACAAAATGAAAAATTCTTTCAAATTAGGTTTCTTAGCATTAGCTATCGCTGTTTCTTTCGCAGCTTGTAAAGGTTCTGGTTCAGCTTCTGCTACCGATTCTGCTAAAACTGATTCTGCTAAAACTACTGCTGTTGATTCAGCTAAAACTGATTCTGCTAAAACTGATTCAGCTAAAGTTGACACTGCAAAAAAAGATACAACTAAGAAATAATTTCACTGCAATATAAAAGGCGTTAGAAATACAAATTTCGATTCCTTTTTATTGATTTTTTAGTTATTCGTTAATTTATAAAGGGTAACCTGTAATTTTTTTTCAAAATTATGGGTTACCTTTTTTTGTTTACCGTATTAACAAGAAAACTATTAAATCACTTATTAAAAAATTAAACATGAAAAATTCATTCAAATTAGGTTTCTTAGCATTAGCTATCGCTGTTTCTTTCGCTGCTTGTAAAGGTTCTGGTTCAGCAGGTTCTGCTGACTCAGCTAAAATGGACTCAGCTAAAATGGATTCTGCAAAAACTACTGCTGTTGATTCAGCTAAAGCGGATACTGCTAAAAAAGACACCACTAAAAAAGACACTACTAAGAAATAATTTTTCATTTTTTAGAAACAAAAGAAACGCCCTGGTTTACCGGGGCGTTTTTTTTGTGCCCTTCATCTTCAAAACAATTTGTGCGGATATCGCTTCATATGATAAGTTGATACGATATGAAATATTCTGAATGGCAATTACTCAGTAAGGACGAACGCAAAAACATAGGCTGGCATCGGCACCCACGCATGAAAACAGCCACCCTTTTTAGTATTGTTTTGATCATAGTTGTTATCGCAGTAGTTTTGGGCATTAGTAAAAACAGCACGGTACATCTTAATCGTAAACCTACGGGCCAGGAAGCTTTTCATATGGCCCAGGGAATTGTGAAGGATCATTTAAAACAACCCACAACGACCCAGTTTCCTGATCATGATTTTAAACCTCTGATTGATACCGCAACCAACAGTTACCAGATCCGGTCGACAGTAAAGGCATTGAACATTGATGGCAAAACAATAAACTCAACATGGGTAGTGGATATGACTTATACGGGCGGCGATTGGTCTGAAAAAACAAGCTGGCAGGTTAAATCCGTAAGTATATCGCCAGAAAACTAAGCAGCAAAACATATTGATATAAAAAAGACCGGCTACTGGCCGGTCTTTTTGTATAACATGAGCATCATCTTTTTATTAAACCCGATCGCGCAGCGCCTTTATTTCATCATGGGCATCAAGCAGCTCATCAAGCTGTGTGTTTACCACCTCGCGTAAGTGAGCCGATAAATGTTCCTCTTCAAGGGCTTCCCGATAGGCTTTAACAATAGCATCTTCTCCAAACTCGCATTCTTCCAGTATATCATGGGTATCATGAGCAGTAAACGCGGCCTTAACATCAAGCCATGTTCTGTGAATTTTACCGCTGGTGGTTGTCCAGTTATCGATATCCTGTCCTAATGCCTGAATTTCGGTACCCAGCTCCAGCTTAAACCGGTGGCTATCGCCAATCAACGTAGTAAATAGTGATTTAAGATCACTCTCGTTATCCTTTAAGTCTTTTAAAGCGCGTTGATATCCCTCAATGCGATCATTATTAATCTGTACCAGGTCATTTAATACCTCGGCTGTTGCTTTTGTGTTTTCCATAATTGTAAGTTTTATATAGAAGCAACAGCCTAAGCAATTAAATTGTTTAATTTAAAATAAATAATTTATCTTATTTATAAATTACGCTTTATGATTTTCCGCGGAACAAAGAGATGATCCAGATCAATACCAGGATAACCACAACCACCGCTATAATGCCTGTAATGGCACCGGCTTTAAATATCCCTTCAATCACTGAACAACCACTGATGGTGAACAGCAACAGGGCAATAACTGCCCAATGTGTGTTTTTCATATTTCGATTATTTGGTTAACGATAATATTTACTACAGTAGTGCATAGTTTTTTGTTTGCTGTAAACTATACCAGCCACACACCTATCAAAAAGCACTACCCTCAGGTTAAACTTTTATACTGTAGATTAAAAAAATAGACTGCTGCTATAATTTGATGTTTCACCAAATATTGGAATGATTTATGCTTATATCTTATAAATAATTTTGACAGTAATTACAATTTAATTTAAACCTTAAGAAAGATTAACAGTCCAAATGATCAGTGTGAGGAATAATAAGATGGGCAAAAAGATTACAAGTACCTAAACCACTAACAATCAATTAGCTTAAGAAAAATAATTATCAGTATTAAAATAGAATACTTACCTAATTGAAAGTTAAAACTTACATACTTATAGTGCATGTTTTCATCAAACATTAAAGCTAACTGAATTAATTTACATAAATTTGCATTACATTTTCCACAATATATTACGCCTAATAATATGAGTTTACAAATACAATCGAATATCCATTGCGAATATTGCATTAAATGTGGCGAACGACCGCAAGTTGAGCAAGTCAAAAAGTATTGGATTATTGCCTGCCCTAATAAAGACTGCAAAAATCTTGTAAAAGATGAGTTTGTTAATTTTGCAGCCTGGAACAGGCTTAACAAAACCAACACAAATATTAACTCTAACCAAACGCTTAAAAAAATCGCTTAGTATTCAAGCGTATAGTGCTGCATTATTAAATACTTAAATAAAACGTATTGGCTTTTTAAGGCAGATAAGTACTTTTACAACCTACTTATAAAGCCATGTTTAATATACTTTTTTCGATAAATAATGCTACTGTAAGATTTTTGACCAATACATTATTCAATAATCTTACTTTTAAGATAAATAAAGGTGAACACTGGGCATTAATAGGCGAAAGCGGCTCCGGAAAAAGCGCTCTGCTACAAACCATAGCAGGGCGCTTTAATGTAACCGGGGGTACCATCAATTATTATTTCCAGGATGATGTTTCGGGCATACAGGTTGCTGAAAATGGTCAGAATTTACATAGCAAGCTGATATCACTAGTTGAACCAAGGCACCATTTCCGGAATTTATCAAACACTACCGATTTTTATTACCAGCAACGGTATAACTCGTCAGATTCTGAAGATGCCTTAACTGTTGATGATTATTTATCATCGGTTAAAAGTATCCCGCGCCCTGGCATGCGCTGGACTTTGGACAAAATCCTTACCCTGTTAAACCTGCATGCCTTACGCGATAAGCAACTTATCAAGCTCTCCAACGGCGAAACCAAGCGTTTAATGCTGGCTGCCGCCCTGCTCAAAAACCCCATATTACTGTTACTTGATAATCCCTTAACCGGTTTGGACGTAAAAACCAGGCAGGAATTTAATGGCATTATTGAGCAGATCAGCGCGTCTGGTATCAGCATCATCATTGCTACATCGGTACATGAAATTCCCGAAGCTATTACTCATGTTGCCGTTTTAAAAAGTGGGGAGATTATTCACGAAAGTACCCGGGAAGCTTTTAACCCGGAGCTATTTGCCAGCAATGCATCAGACAACATTGATAACCAGGAACTTACTGCGCTGTTAAATATCAATAAAAACCCGGTTGCCTTTAACCAGATAGTGACGATGGATAAGGTCCATATTCAATATGGCGACAAGGTAATATTGGATGATGTAAACTGGCAGATCAAAACGGGCGACAGGTGGGCGCTGCTTGGCCCCAACGGCGCGGGTAAATCAACTTTATTGAGCCTGATTAACGGGGATAACCCGCAGGCCTATGCCAATAACATTATTTTATTTGATAAAAAACGCGGCACAGGCGAAAGTATCTGGGATATTAAAAAGAAGATCGGTTTTGTATCGCCCGAGCTGCACCAGTACTTCCCTACCGATAATAGTTGTTTGCAGGTCATCGAATCGGGGTATTATGATACGTTGGGTTTATTCAGACCCAGTAATAAAGAACGGGCAGATATCGCCTTAAGATGGATGAAAGCGCTGGAGATTGACCGTTATGCCCGCACCCTGTTAAAAAACATCCCTGCAAGCGCCCAGCGTTTATGCTTACTGGCCCGGGCACTGATCAAAAACCCGGCTTTACTTATTTTTGATGAACCCTGCCAGGGTATGGACGATCACCAGCAGCTTCATTTTAAAAACCTGGTGGATACCATTTGCAGCCTGAGCAATGTTACCCTTATTTATGTAACCCACTACCAGCATGAGATCCCCAATAGCGTTGATAAGGTGTTACGGCTCGATAAAGGAAAAGTAACGAGTTAGTGTATATTTTACACTACATACGCTGTAGCATATACCCATCATCCAATGCTCAATATTTCTTAATAGTTAAAGTCAGTTTTATTAATCTGTATCATATTTTTCTTTTAAATACCATTATTTCATTCATTTTGTTCATTACTTTAAACACTATATCCTTATAATAAAACACACGTAATAACCCGTAAATTACTTATTAGTTGAATAGCCGATAAGAATTATTTGCGATTATAAACCTGTGTTTTATGAAGAGCCTTTTACGTTATTTGATATTACTGCTAATCCTGTTTGGTTTACAGGCAGGAAGTGATGTGAAAGCTGCCACAAAATCATGGGCAGGCGGAGCCGCGGGTGATGTATCTAACTGGAATAACGGGGCTAATTGGTCGCCTGCGGGAGTACCTGGTGTTGGTGATGATGTATTCATTGGTTCTCTACTTTTTTTCACCAATCCTCCTATCGTAAATGCCGGGGATAACGTATCCTGTGCGTCTATTACGTTTGGCGTCATACTAACTTTAACCACGGTACCTTTAACGGTGAACGGCACTTTAAATGTAACTACTTCCATTACCCAGCAACCAACTTTATTAATTTCTTATTCGGTTCCATTATCCGGTACCGGTACCCTTAACTGCGCTTCGATACAGATTAACACAACTGCAAACCCTGGTAGTGCTCTATTAGGTATCTTCCCTACCTTAAGTTTTGTAGTAACACTTGCACATTTAAATGTGAGTGGCAATGTAACTGTTAATTCAAGTTCTGTTGTAGCCATTGTTATTCCATTGGGGCAAATTAACGGAACGTTTTCATTAGTAAGCGGAACTACTACTATTGGCGGACAAATACTTACACAAAATACCTTGTTTCGTATACTTGGCCTCAGTACCAATACAGGAATACCCATATTTAGTATCGACCCCGGCACTGGTTCAACTGCTACATTAATACTCACCAATGCCAATCCGATTAATACAACACCCGCTTCCGGATCAACATATGCAGGTTCTATCGATTTTTATAATAGCACAGGAACCGGGCAAGCTACTGTTAATTACGCGTATCCCGGTGCAAGCATACAAACTGTATATGCAACAACCGGTATTAGCAATTTAGACATAAGCCCGGCGTTATACCAAAATTTGACATTTACAAGCACAGGTAATAAACGCCCCAGTGTTTCATCTGGTTTATTAACGGTTGCTGGTAATATTGATAATTCGGCCAGCTCTCCTATTGATTTTGTTACCAATACCAATACCGTTCAACTAACCGGAACAACCCAAACCATTGCCGGGGGCTCTTATGTAAACGCAACCTTGCCGGCATCGCCCACCGGCACCGTGTTCTACAACCTGACCTCATCAGCAGCAACTGCAACCTTAAGCGGCCGTAATGATATAGCCGCGCTGGGCACATTGGCCTTTTTAAAAACTGCCAACACCACCATGAATGTGGATGCCACAGCAACTAACAGTCTTACACTATTATCAAACAGTGGCGGTGATGCCAGCATAGCCAGTTTAAGCGCCGATGCCAGCGCCGTCGCCATCACAGCCACGGTTACCGGCACCATTAACGTGCAACGTTATGTAAAGGGTGGCAACGCCACAACCGGTGCCGGACGCCGCTATATGCTTATTTCCTCACCGGTTGCCAATGCCTCGGCCAGTACGTATAACCTACTACCATTTTTTGCTACTACTTACATCAGCGGTCCAGGTGGCGCAGGCAATGGTTTTGATACCTCGCCCCAAAACAACCCATCCGTTTTTATCTATGACGAAAATGCGCCGCTAACAAGCAACCCCAACTTAGTAACAGGTAATGAATTTAAAGGCTTTGCTACCATTAACGAAACCGTACCCATGGGCAATGGGTTAGAATATTATTTCAGGGGCAGCCGTACAGGCGTGTCAAGTTCCACGGTATTTGTGAGTCCCTTCCCTGCTCCTGATAATGCCACGCTAAATTTTTCGGGCGCCGTATATAAAGGCGCTGGTGCCAGTGGCGCTTTCACCACGAGTATCATTAATTTTCCGGCCACGCCGCCAACTTATTATAGTTCATCTGCGGTTACCCTGTCAAATAATTTATCGTTTGCCAGCTCTGCTCCTACAAAAAAAGGGTTAAACCTGGTAGGTAATCCTTATCCATCAGTTATTGACCTGCACACGGTTTATACCGTTAATGGTAGCCTATATAGATATTATTACATGCTAATCAAGAACGTCACTACCGGGGCCAATAGCTTTTCTACCAAATATGCCACTTATGATGCCTTTGCTAACCTTCCACAAACAGGGGCCAGCAGGTACGCTGTATCCGGGCAGGGCTTTTTTATAACTGTCGCCAATGCAACTTCAACTTTGGTTTTTAATGAAACGATGAAAGCAGCTTATTCATTATATTCTTCTGCCAGCCCAGTATTTAATGTGATACGCAATCCATCGGTAGTAGCTAAAACGTTAGCTGTTAGTCCCGATAAAAACAATGTACAGCAGGCGGCGGTTACTGCTTCTACCGAAACCAATACCAACCAAATACCAAGGCTACGTTTAGAACTGATGCGGGATACCAACGTACTCAACACAGCCGACATCGCCTTTGATAAAAACTCTAAGGCTAAATTTGTACTAGGCGAAGATGCACAATACATAGCAGCATCGGGCCAGGGCGATTTCTTTTATTCACAATCGGCCGATTCTGTGGGTTGTTTTGTCAATTATACCGGTAACCTGGAAAAACTGAAACGCATCAATTTATTTATCGCGTTTTCGAATTTTGGCCAGTACAAGATCACTTCGCCCATTAAATCAAATATCGACGAACGTTATACCATTTATTTAAAAGATAAGTACACCAACGACTCTTTAGACGTAGTGCATAATCCTGTTTATACTTTCAATGTCGATCAAAACGCGGCCAGCTATCCCCGTGACCGTTTTTACCTGAGCATTGGTATTGCCCGGGGGCATGAATATAAACTATTGGGCTTTAGCGGCAATAAAGTAACCAGCGGCATTCAATTAACCTGGAAAACTGATAATGAAAGCAACTTTACAGGTTTCGCGGTTGAAAAAAGCACTAATGGTGGTAAATCATTTGTAGTGATCGACAGCCTGCAATCAACCGGAGCGGGTAGCTATACCTTTACCGATCCCGCACCAGGTACCGGGCAAATCACTTACCGCCTGGCTCAAAGCCTGGTAACCGGTGATACCCAGATGTCAAAAACCCTGGTATTTGATTATAACGGCGATCTGAATATTTTAAAATTCATGGTATATCCCTCCAGCACAGCTGGTGACATCCATATTAAACTGGGCAAAACCTACAGTAATAATATCAAAGTCAACATTATAAGCGCGACCGGCGGCCTGGTAAAAACCCTAACCACTGCCGATACCGATTCTGTACAGGAAAATGTGGGCAACCTTACCAAAGGGCTTTATATTGTAGAGGCTATTGATGTTGCCACAGGCAAACGCATCGGGAGCGCTAAATTTTTCAAACAATAATATATTACTCCTTCAAATTCCGATCATCAAAACATTTAAGTCGTCCGCTACCGGTCAATCCCCGGTATAACGATTAAGCTTCCGTCCGTCAACCTTTTTTGAAAAAATCCTCAAAAAAGACATATTTCATTCATTTTATTCACTGATTAACATGTCTTTAGGGTATAAAAATGAAACTTAAACGAAAATAAATCCGTATAAAGCCTCATTATTATAAGCTTTAATACATTATACATTGCTACTTCTGAATTTCCCAACCCGTTTGCCCAAAACTATCCTGACTGTTATTCTACTTATATTTATACAAAATTGTGCATTTGCCAATATAACTTTTGACTGGAATGGCATTCTTTCTTCGGACTGGACAGTGAAAACCAACTGGACCATTACAGCCAATAACGGTGAAAACACATCAACAGTAAACTATCCCGGTGAAAGTGGTCGCACTACCGATGTGGTACGATTGGGTGTTGCTTTAGGAACCTATCTTAATCAACCTGTTCTGGCTAACAATGTAACCGTATCATCTATTACCTTCGGCAGTAATCAATATGTTCCGCTTTATGTATTAACAGGTACAACAATAACCGGAACCATTTTAACAATTAACGGCGCAACGCTTACCGTATCAGGTGATATTACCCAAAACTACAACTCAAACAGTGTAGTTGGTAGCAGTATTTTTAATGATATAAGAGGAACCGGCACTTTAACCTGTACTAACCTGCAATTCGGCAATACATCCGGAACAGTAAGCAGTCAATCCTTTTTAATATCAGAAATAGCAAACTTTAATATCAATACCAATATCAATATAAACTTGAACGCCAAAGTACAAAACGGCAGCGGCATACGGCTTGAGGGAGGTACGATGACACTAACGGGGCAAATAACGTTTACAAACCGTGGGGTTGTTTCATCAAACTCGGGTTATTTTACCGTTAACGCCCTTACATCTTATAAATCAACCAATACAGTTACCAATCCAACACTTATTCTGAAGAGCACTACCGCTATAGGCACCATGCCCACCCCTTATGCCTCTTGTAATTTTTATGGTGACCATGGTGGTAAAGCAACTATTATTTATCAGGGAACTAATCCACTGATTTATACCTCTGCTTATCCAGGCTTTGGCTCGGGTGGTGGCAACCCTATTGGTACGCCTGCTACCAGCCCTACTTATGACAACCTGGTAATACAGGGTACAGGTACTGCCGTGGTGGGTGGTGCAGGTGGCAGCAACCCTGCTTACTTAACTATTGATTCTACATTAACCACGGCCAGCAATACTACCTTTAATACGGTTAACACCACTACCATCATTGGCGTTGTAAACGGCGCTACCGGTGCCAAATGGACAAACAACACAGGCGTAACCGTTACCGGAGGCGCGGGTACTATTGATATTAATGGCTCCCTAAGCAATGCAGGAACCATGACCATGGGTACAGGTAACTTAACCATTGCTAAAGATTATACAAACGCAGGCGTATTTACACCCAATACCACAGCGCTTATCACTTTTGATGGCACAGCCGCTCAAACTTTAATTGACAACACCACGGCAGGTACAAAATTTAATAATGTAACTTTTACTAACGGCACAACCGGAGCGACCAGCAAACGGATGAAATTAAATAGTCATTTTTTTGTGAACCCGACCTACACCATCAATGTGAACGGATCGGGGATACTGACGGTTGAGAATACGCCTTCCACCTATACATCGGCCTTAACCCTCCTGTCCACTTCAACCGGCGATGCCAGTATCGGTAACCTTACCGCCGGGGCCATTGCGGGTAAAATTGACGTACAGCGTTTTATAACGGGCGGGGCTCGCAGATATATGCTTATTTCATCGCCGGTTGCCGATACGACCAATACGGCTATAAGTGCAACCTCCAACAGCTACAGTCTGAAACCGATCATATTACCGGGTGCGGCGGGTACCAGCACTATAGTTACCGGATTAAATGGCTCTGTTAATGGTTTTGACAGCGCACCAGCTACCAATAATAGTCCTTCTGTTTTTGTTTACAATGAAAACGCGCCGGGGTCTGCTAACCAAAATCAGGTGGCAGGCAATGAGTATAAAGGGCTTACGAATACCAGTGTGTCTATACCCATGGGTAACGGCATATTACTTTATTACAGGGGAAGCCGGGCTTTGTTAAACTCAACCACCGGCGCACCATTTGTAAAACCCTTCCCTGCTGCCGATGATGGCACATTAACATTCTTTGGTTCGGTTATTAAAGGTACAACCGCCACCAACTCCCCCATGACGCCTAATATCATCAATTTACCGACTACTAATGCAGCAGATGCCTCAACCTACCCTTTAACAGGCACAACCTACAACCTCACTACTTTATCGTTCAGTAGCACGGTTCCTTCCAAAAAGGGATATAACCTGGTAGGTAACCCCTATGCCTCTGTTATCGATCTGGCCAAAGTTGGCGCCGGTAACACTACTTTAAAGTTTTATTATCTACTCATTAAAAATGCCTCAACCGGGCCAAATAGTTCATCTACACGGTTTGTGTTATGTAATACAACCACCCTTAATTCACCTGTTATAGGGACCGGGGGTAGTCAATATGTATTGTCAGGGCAAGGCTTTTTCGTGGTTGCACCTGCTGCCAGTACCAAGATAACTTTTGACGAAAGCATGAAAGTACCTTATTCAAGCTATAGCAACACTACACCGCCCATATTTAATGTAAAAAAGGGAGGGCCCGCTGTTGTAAAAACCCTGGCTGTTAACGGAGGGAAGGATAATAAACAGGCAACAGCTTCATTAAGCACGGAAGCAGCAACAATCAATACCAGCACTACACCATGGGTACGATTAGATATGATGCAGGATTCCAGTACTTTTAGCTCTACCGATATCTATTTTGACAAAACCGCCCAAGCTAAATTTGTTCCCGGTGAGGATGCTCCCTATTTAGCATCATCTGGCCAGGGGAATTTCTTTTTTTCGCAGACTGCCGATTCGATAGGATGTTTTGCCAATTATACTACCGGACTGGAAAAACTGAAGCGGATAAACCTTTTTATCGCCTATACAAATTATGGTACTTACAAACTTACCGCACCTATTAAACAAAATATTGACGAACGTTATACCATTTTTTTAAAGGATAAATTCACCAATGATTCTTTAGATGTGGTGCATAATGCCGAATACACTTTCAATGTAACCACCGCCCCGGCCAGTTATGCGCGCGACAGGTTTTACTTAAGTATTGGCATAGCCTCCGGGCACGAATATAAATTACGCGACTTTAATGGCGCTAAACAAGCAAGGGGGATAAAACTCACCTGGCAAACTGATAATGAAAGCAATTCAACCACCTTCGTTGTTGAAAAAAGCACTAATGGGGGTAATTCATTTATAGCTATCGATAGCTTACGATCAACCGGTGCAGGCAGTTATAACTATACCGATATGACGCCGGGCGGCGGACAGGTATTTTATCGTTTAAAACAGCAATTAGTAACAGATCGGGTAGATGTTTCAAAAAGCTTAGCCTTTAATTATCTCAACACAAAACCTTTAACATTTATTGTTTACCCCAGTACTGCTTCACAGAGTATAAATATTAACTTTGGTAAAACTTATAGCAATTCCATTAAAGTGAGTATTGCAACTGCTTCCGGAGGTCTTGTAAAAACCATAACAGTAAGTAATACCAATTATCTACAACAAAATATTGGTAACCTGTTGAGCGGACTTTACGTAATAGAGGCAGTTGACGAGTCTACCGGAAAAAGGATCGGTAGCGCTAAGTTTTATAAACAATAACATCACCATGAAATTATCAGCCTTTGTAAAAACTATTTATAAATTTTTACCGGGGATATGTCTTTTATTGATCAGCTCCAACAGTTTTGCCCAATCAAACCCGGGCGGTGGTCTTTGCGACGGAAATGATGGTGGACCAGACGGTTGCCCCCTGGATACCTGGGTAATTGTATTGGTGGTGATGGCCGTTATTTTTGCTGTTGCCCATCTGTACCGCCAAAAAAAATCCCTTCAGGCTTAACACCTAAAGGGATCATCATTATATTTTTTTTCTTGCAGGAATGAATGTGAATGTGTTATTCGCCTTATGCTTTGCGCATTTGTGACGGGCTGATCTGGTTTACTTGTAGTTGTTTCAATACGCCATCAACCACTTTAGGTAATTCATCAAGTGTTTTTTGCGGATTGTGCAACTCGCCTACACCAAACCCGCGCCATACGATACGGCCGGTGTTACGGTCAATCAGATCAATGATAAGGGTACCTTCTTTGTAGGGAACACGGGCATAAGTGCCGCCGCCGTACCCATACGGGTAACCCCAGCCGCCCCAGCCACCGTAGTAGCCATAAAATCCGCGGGATCTCCAGCCCCAACCCCAGCCCCAGCCACCCCAGCCGCCCCAACCGAAGCCGCCATAGTAAGCCGGATAAAATTCAGTTTTAACACCTCTGCCGGTTATGGTAGAATAGCTCACCAACAGATCGGGATTGTTTTCCTGTAATCTTAAGCCTTTAGTTTGTAATGCCGCGATAGTGGCATCTTTCACCCTTTCATCAGCGATCTCTTTTTTTACAACACCGCCAGCCTTATGACTTGTTTCGGGCGCTACCCAGGCAAATGTACGGTAAGATGAGAGATCGGTTTTGTTGCGGGCTGCTGTGTAGTAATTGTAACTGCTGCAAGCAGACAGGGCCGAAACCAGCAATATTGCCAGCCCTGTGTACATAGTTCTTTTCATAGTTAATTCACTCCCTTATATTTATTCATTAGACTATTGAGTAAACAAAGGTTTAATTTAAATAATTATTTATTTAAATTGACTAACTGAGCGTACAACTTTTCTGTAGGCAGGCCTACAACGTTGGTATAAGAGCCGTTAATCCGCTCAATACCTATTAAACCAATACGTTCCTGGATGCCGTACGAGCCGGCTTTATCAAGCGGGTTATATTCAGCAACGTAACTCTCGATCTCCTGGCTATTTAGCTTACGGAAAAACACTTCGGATACATCAAAGAAGTTATTATAAAGCCCCTTATACAGCAAACAAACCCCGGTAATAACCTGGTGTACTTTGCCCGATAAGGTTTTGAGCATTTCAATGGCATGTTCCGGTGTTTCGGGCTTACCTAATATGAGGCCATTTATACTAACAATGGTGTCGGCGGTAAGTACAACCTCGTCGGTTACAGTACCATCAAATGCTTCAGCTTTTTTACGGGCGATGTACACCGCTATCTCCTGTGGTGTTAAACCTTCAGGATATGATTCATCCACGTCCTTTAAAACAACCTCAAACTCCATATCCATCAACCTGAGCAGATCCTGCCTGCGGGGCGATTTTGATGCCAAAATGATCTTGGGAATATTGTGCATTTGCTTTATGTTTATCTTTAGTCCATGGACCATAGACGATAGACCATGAATATTTGTGAGTGCTATGGACTATGGTCTATCGACCATTGACCTCCCCCCCTTACCAGCTATAAGCCTGCTCGCTCATCCACTTGTCCTGCACTTTAAGCACTTTTTCGATAATATCGCGGGCGCAGCCTTTGCCACCGCCATAAGGCGATACATAAGTGCTTACCGCTTTTATTTCTTCAACCGCATCAGCCGGGCAAACCGGTAAACCAGCCAGTTTCATCACCTCCAGATCGGGGATATCATCCCCCATGTATAAAACATTGGTGGCAATAATGGCTTTTTCTTCGAGGTATATTTTAAAGCGTTGTGATTTGGTATGCGTACCCATGTAAACATCCTGAATGCCCAGGCTGTTTAAACGGTATATGGCGCTTTTTGACCGGCTGCCCGATATGGCACATACGTTATATCCGCATTTAACGGCCAGTTGCAGGGCATATCCATCTTTGATGTTAAAGGCCCGGCTTTGCTCCCCGCTGTCTGTCACAAAAACAGAACCATCGGTAAGCACGCCGTCCACATCAAAAATAAACGTGGTAATATCTTTTAATTTTTGTAGAAATGATTCCACCGGTAATTAATTATTGAATTAGTGAATTATTGAGTTAACCAATTTAAATGCAAACTGCTAACTAAAAACTGCTAACTGAAATACTATTGATTATCGCGCCATTCGTAAACCCAGGCCGATTGGATCTGCTCCAGGTGCCCTTCATTTGATTCGGCCTTTGTACCGGCAAAGTTGGGTAATGATAAAACCCATTCCAGCAATTCGGTAAAACGGATACGGTATATTTTTGATTCGTCAAAATCATCACCAAACTTTTCATAAAGTTCAATAGCGATGTCTTCGTAATCATTCCAGTGAATAGGTAAGGCAAATTTATTGTCGCTCATTTTTTTTGTTGTACGTTTTACGTGGTACGTTATACGTTCTTTTATATTCTTATGTTTATCGGTCTTCTACGTAAAACGTATAACATTAAACGTAAAACCTCAATTAATGCCCCAGGAATTGTGACTGATCTGGCAGGGTTACTTCTATATCACCGTCAACTATTACACACTGGCAACCCAGACGCGAGTTGATACGCGGATTTACAGCCCTGTCAATAAAATCTTCCTCTTTATCAGATATCTCCTGAATGTTATCCATCCCTTTATTTACGTAAACGTGGCAGGTACTGCATCCGCAAACACCGCCGCAATTATGCTGTAGCTCTATGCCGTTCTCCAGGCAAACATCCAATACAGATTCTCCTTCGGCTATAGGCAGTTCAATTGGTTCGTGCCCTTTTTCCTCGAAATTTATCTTTACTTTAAAAACGTTCATTTAGGCAAAAGTAACAAAATTACTTGTCCCCGTGCCCTCCATTATTGTTTTTGATAATACCCTGACTTAATAACGTATAGATCTCCTGCAAATATGCCTCACCGTTAAGCATTTGCAGATGAGCATCCATCGTAACAACATCATTTCGTACGGCAGGCCCGGTTTGCACGCTTGCGGGTAGCTGTGTCTGTACTTTTTGAGCTGTTTCCAGTATCAGGGGTTTCAGCATATCAAAGTTCATTTGATGCCCGGCCAGCAACTGTTGCGCTACGGTATACAGATAATTAGGGAAATTACAGGCAAATACTGCGGCCAGATGCAATATTTTACGATCGGCAGAGTTAACATGGTAGATATTATTACTGATGGTTGCGGCCAGTTGTTCCAGATTGGTTTTGATATGGTCATTAGCCGCTTCAATACATAATGGTACGGTCCAAAAATCAACCTCTTTGATTTTGCTAAAGGTTTGCAACGGATATAACACCCCCGCATTATCTGTAAAAACCAGCATATCATTTAAATTGGTTGAACCAGATGTGTGTACAATGAGTTTTTGATACCCGGCCAGCGCCTTTACCATTTCTATGATGGCATCGTCCTTAACAGAAATGATAAACATATCGGTGTCCGGACTTATAACAGGCAGGTTATCAATAGCCTCTGCCCCCACGTGATAGGCTAGCATGGCAGCATGCTGGGCATCACGGCTATAAACCTGTATGATGCGATGGCCCGCGTTTTTTAATGCGGCAGCCAGGTGTGTGGCTACGTTGCCCGATCCTATTAAGGTTATACGCATACTATTTTTATAATTTAATATTCTGTAAACTATTGTAATTTAAATATTTCTGTATTTTAGCGATCATCATCTATATCTATCTATTCCCCTATGAAAATACTTAAGGTAAGTATAATCATTATCGTATTTCTGGCAGGAGCCTCTGCATTGATATTATATGGTTTTTACGAATATAACAATAAGGAAAAAGAAGTTTTAACCGCCGCCGATCGCAAAAATATCGACGGCAAATTTATTAAATTAAGTAAGGGCATCACACATTATCAACTCGAAGGACCAGAAAATGGTGAAGTGGTGATATTAGTTCATGGCTTTAGCGTTCCGTATTATATCTGGGATGGCACCTATGAATTCCTGGTAAAGAACGGCTACAAAGTACTGCGTTATGATATGTACGGCCGGGGTTATTCGGACAGACCAGCAACAGTCTATAATAAAGAATTATATAACACCCAATTATTGGACCTGATAACCGCTCTGAAACTGCAAGGCCATGTAAACCTGGCCGGTATATCATTTGGCGGCGAACTGGTGACCAATTTTGCCTGTGAACACCCGGACATCATCAATAAAGTAATATTGATAGATCCCGCGTATGAAGGTCTTAAGCCCAGTGCTCCCCGCTATTTTACCCTGTATAACGAGGGGGTGAATTCCAATAAACGGGCAAAGGACCAGCTAAATGATTTCCTGTACCCTAAAGAACATCCGGGATGGGTAAAACGCTATCTGCCACAGATGGAGTATAAAGGTTTCCGGCATGCGCTGGTATCAACTATGTATGATTATGACCAGCACGGAAGGCAAAGCAATATATGCCTCAACAATGCCAATAAACCCGTATTACTGATCTGGGGCGAAAAAGACGGCACCGTACCCTTCCGTTATAGCGATTCTATCCGCAGTGTGCTCAAGGTTGATTTTTTTCCGGTTGCAGGGGCGGCTCACCTGCCATCTGTTGAAAAACCTGATACGGTAAATAACAAAATATTATCATTCCTGAAACAGGGATAAGAATTAGCAACGGTAATATCGCGCTAACTTTATCTTTTGACTATATTTTTCAGTTCCCTCCCCACGGGAGGGGTGCGATGGATTGTGTTGTAGCAGGGAGGGGGTTTAAAACTTGCATCTGCAGAAACCCCTTCCTTCCCTTCCCGAGGGAAGGAATCGCACTATGCCTTGGCTCTTTATTTGAAGATTTATATTTTCTAAAGTCCTCTCTCCCGATAGCTATCGGGATGGAGAGGGCTTGGGTAAGGTTTTAAACTACCTTCAATTCCTTTTTCCTTCGCAGTATCGACATAAAGAAACCGATCACCATAATGATAGTGCCTGCCCAGAAGAAGTTGATGTATGGAAACTGGATGGCCTTCATCACAATAAATTTCTTTTTGCTTTCGGGCTGCTGATATACCATGATCTCTACTTTCTTATTCTCGGGTATTACCTTGCTGAAACGCAGTTTCAAGCCGGCATCATCAACCTTGCGGGCAAAATCAAATACGTTGCCGTTTTTGATCATATACACTGGCACCACATTGTAATGGTTACCGTGCGATACTACTTCCAGGTTGGCGCCGATAGCCACATCGCTGTCGCTCAGTGGGATGTTTTGTACTTTGGCTTCTTTGTTCAGGCCTTTTACTAAAATATAGCCGTCGCGATATTTGATGGTATCGCCCGGGGCTACTGTGTGACTTACCGGCGTATCGTAGTTCTTATCATCGTCTGCCTCGTCATGAGCGCTTTCGGCACCGCCTTCTGTAGCGCTGATAGCGTTCGACATGGTGATATGCGTATACATGTCATGGAACAGGTAATGCTTGGTATCTGGCGATGAAGCCAGCTGACCTTTATTTACCTGAACTTTTGGTTTCAGCACAAACTCATTGGTTACTTTGCCATTGGCATCCACCTCTTTGTAATCAACCTTAAAAAAATGATTTGGGGCCGAGATCGAGTCGCCGGTGTAGGTTACCAGGAAGTTGCCCATTTTTACGGGCTGATTGCGGTAAACGATGATATTTTCGCGTGGATTCTGCTCTTTGGCAAACTCAGGCGAAAAACCTTCGCCGGTGTTGTTGATAGATATCACATTGGTGGTACCCGCGGCAATCAGCGCGCCTACCAATAGTAAACCAAAACCAATATGCGCTACGGCCGATCCGGCCAGTTTGAATTTACCTTTTAAAGCATCAGCCAGTATTTTCGCATTAGCCACTACCGAATATACCGAACCCCACATCACCAGGATAAACACCGCGTTTAATTTGTAAACACCGGTTGCATACACTACCAACGCAGTTATTAATGCCGCGAAAAGCAGATACAGGCCTGTGGTGATAAAAAAGCGGGTAACATCCGTTTTCTTGTATTTTAAAAATTGGGTAAAGCCGGTGAGTATGGTTACTACAAAAGCAAACGACGACTGGATAACATTGTAATGTTTAATTATATCAGATGGCGGCGCTATTTTGGTACCAAACATAGCATTCCATACCGGTACGGAAGTTACCACCAGCAAATGGAAGCATGACAGGCCCAAAAATACCGAACCTACAAACATCCAGAACTCGCGCGAATAAGTGTCTTCGTCTTTTTTGGTGATGGGTAGCTGTTTCCAGCGGGCCACCAGTAATACAACCGATAGCACAAGGAATATCAACACCCCGATAACTAACTGCCAGAACATGCCATTATCGGTAAAGGAGTGTACCGAAGTATCGCCTAAAATACCGCTGCGCGACAGGAACGACGAGTACCATACCAGCACAAAGCTAATGAGCACTAAAAAAGTAGCGGTAAAGTAAGAGTGACCAGTATTTTTATATACAATGAGTACGTGTAAGGCCGCCACCATGGTGATCCAAGGGAAGATAGAGGCATTCTCTACCGGATCCCAGGCCCAGAAACCATCAAAATTCAGCGACTCATATGCCCAGAACGAGCCCATGATAACACCCGTACCCAATATCATACAGGCAAATAGGGTGTATGGTATAGCGGGTGCAACCCAGTCTTTATAACGTTTTTGCCAAAGACCAGCTACCGCGTAAGCAAAAGGTACCACCATAGAAGCAAAACCCAGGAACAGCGTAGGCGGGTGAATAATCATCCAATAGTTTTGCAGGGATGGGTTCATGCCCTGTCCGTCTTTTATAAAGGAAAGATAATCGGGGCTTTGGAAGATAGGCGCTTCGAGCGCTTTACGTAACAGCAGGAAAGGCGAGCTACCGATGCGCGTACCTAATATCTCCACACCCAGTACCATAGTAGCTAAAACTATCTGAGAAAAGGCAATCACCGTCATCACGGGGCGTTCCCATGATTTGGCCCGCCAGATCAGGATATTACCTAAAACCGCCTGCCAGAAGGTCCACAACAGAAAGCCTCCCTCCTGTCCATTCCAAAAACCCGATACAATGTAGTAAACCGGTAGCGAGCGCGAGGTATAAGCCCAGGCGTAATGATACTCGAAATAGTGGTTATAAATAACATAGAACAGGCATACGCCCATGCCCAGTATAGAGACAGAATTGATATAAAAACCGATGCGGCCCAGGCGCTGCCATGAGCTGTCATTTTTGCCTGCATCCTCGGTAGTGGCAAAATAATAGCTTATAAACGATAAAAGAGCCGCGCCAAAAGAAAGAACGATAAAAAACTGACCTATCTGGCCGGGTAAAAGGTGTTCACCTTTAAAAACTGTATCCATATTTTAGCTTCAAGAGTCGAGAATCAAGAGACAAGAATCAAGAGGAACAAACAACGGGTTCTTGACTCTTGATTCTCACCTCTTGACTCTTCTTATATACTGGCCTGCGTGGCCTTTACTTCTGTAATTTCTAACTTGTCCTGAGTGTATTTAGAAGGGCATTTCATCAGGATCTTGGAGGCATGAAACTCCTGGCCAACCATGGTACCGGTTAATACGAGCTGCTCGCTGCGCTCAAAATCTTCGGGTTTGGTACCTGTAAAAACCACCTTACGCTCCTCGCCTTTATTATCCTTCATGTAAAATGAAAAGTAATTGGCATCCCTAGTGGCATCATAATACAACTTTTTTGTTGTGTTCAGGTGCCCTACAATATGCAGTTCGCTGGTAGTTTTTTGCGCGTCGCTAAAAGAACCATAGGTACTGGAGTTGGAGTAAACACTAATGATAACCGCTATAGCGATGGCTATAACTACAAGACCAAAAATTGCACTTTTCTTCATTCCGAGGCTTATATATTATAAAATAGTATGCAAAAATACAAAACATAGCGCTAATAAAGTTTTTTACAAGCCATATGTGCTATTTAGAATTATTCTTGATAGATAAAAGGATCAAGATGTAAGAGTCAGGAATCAAGATTTTTATGGAACGCGGGGTTGACTCACCCTGATTACGCTGCGCCTATCACGGAAACGAGGAGACTGCAATTCTCTATCCCCACGCGTCATTGCGAAGCGTGGACAACCGACCGGAGGGAGTTCATTAATACCTATTAAAAAATTAGCAACATTAATAATCCCTAAAATACAGAGCGGCTCTACAAATAGGGGATTGCCACGTCGTTCCTCCTCGCAATGACGCGTGTTGGATACTTTTGGTATATTTACCTAAAGCTAAAAACCATGAGTAACGAATGCAGACTAAGATTGGAATGGGTGCCAGAGGCATATAAAGAGGATGATAAGACTTCTCCCCAACCCGTTTCTTCGGCGCAGAAATTAATTAAATCATTGGTGAGAGAAGGCCAAAGCTTGAAAATCAGTAAAAGAAAATATAAAAGATAGATTGCATAGCTACGAGATTGCTTCGTCGTTCCTCCTCGCAATGACATAGTAGAACTATTCAAACAAAAAAAGGGCGGATTTTTCAATCCGCCCTTTACATAATGACATATTTTTATTTACGGCCAAACACCAAGGTTTTGGTATGATACGGCTATTTTGTTGATAGCGCCTACCATGGCTGCACTGCGCAGGGTGTCGATCTTAGGATTGTTTTTGTAGGTCTCCCTGATCTCGTGGTATGAGCGGATCATGGTATCTTCCAGTCCGGAATTTACCAGTTCCAGTTCAGACGCGCCTTTAATAATGGTTGAACGCTGCATTGGGGTTAATGAAGTACCGGTGATGCCTTCTACCATGTTTACCAGGTTAAGGTTGGAGTTTTCTTCAAACCTGCGGTTCATACGACCAAAAGCCACGTGGCTCAGGTTCTTTAACCATTCAAAGTATGATACAGTTACACCGCCGGCGTTGGCATACATATCCGGGATGATCAAACCGCCATTGGCATAAAATATAGCCTCGGCTTCTGGTGATGTTGGACCGTTAGCACCTTCGGCGATGATTTTTGCCTGTATGTTACGGATGTTATATTCGGTGATCTGGTTTTCCAGCGCGGCCGGTACCAGGATATCGCATGGCTGCTCCAGGCCTTCCATGGTATTGGTAAACTCGCGCAGGGCGCCTGCATAGCCTAAAATAGAACCAGTTGCTTTACGGTGCTGGAACACAGCTTCGATGTCCAATCCGTCTTCGTTATAGATAGCGCCTTCAAACTCGCACAGGCCAACAATGATGGCACCAAACTCAGCTAAAAATTTAGCCGAATAGTAGCCCACATTACCCAGACCCTGTACAATTACTCTTTTACCTGCTAAACCTGGCAACAAGCCCAGTTTCTGCATATCCTCGCCAACGCTTACACACTCACGGATGGCAATAGCCACACCACGACCGGTAGCTTCACGGCGACCCGCGATACCATGTAACGCGATAGGTTTACCGGTAACGGCACCCATAGCATCCAGCTGACCAGGGTTCATGGTAGCATAGGTATCAGCAATCCAGCTCATTTCGCGCTCGCCCGATCCATAATCAGGGGCAGGTACGTCAATACTGGGGCCAATAAAGTTTTTCTTGATCAATTCAACTGTGTAACGGCGGGTGATGTTTTCCAGCTCGCTTACATTGTAGTTTTTTGGGTTTATTTTGATACCGCCTTTAGCGCCGCCAAACGGAACGTTCACAATAGCGCATTTGTAGGTCATTAAAGCGGCCAATGCCATTACCTCATCCTCATTCACCATTTCGCTGTAACGGATACCGCCTTTGGTTGGCGATTGGTGGTGTGAGTGCTCTACCCTCCAAGCGTCGATCACCTCAAAACCATTACCCCTGCGGATAGGGAAACGGAAGCGGTAAACACTGTTACATGATTTAATCTGGTCTAATAAACCAGCATCGTGTTTAGTAAACTGCGCTGCGTAATCGAAGTTTTTACATACGTCGCCAAAGAAGTGGGTATCCTGGTCAGCGACTAAAATATTCGTAGCCATAATTGTTATATAAATATTAAACTCTTAAAAAAGTGCACAAATTTGGTACAATTTTTATCAATATCGCAAATATTTTATTGTTAGTGTTTCAGATACACCTTATAACAACGGTACAAAAACCATGTTTAAACAAGATAGGCAAATTATTTGAACTATTTTTCTTTTTCGATTTTTTTTAATCGACGGTCCATCGAGAACAGATAAAGGGCCAATCCGGCAAAAATAATGACTATAGTAAGTATTACAACGTATATTTTGCCCGAGCTGCGCAAGGCGTCGGCCATTTCAACCTGCTGTGCTTGTTGCGCCATAACAGCAGTACAACTCATCAGCAGCAATAACGAAAAGATCAATTTCTTCATATTAATTGTCATTCTTTTTATTCTCAACTAAACGGATACGATAACGGAGGGTGGCTATCCAAAGCGCTATAAAACTCCAGCCTAACAGGGCCGGGTAAAAGGCTATTTTCATACCGTTATCCAGGTCATATTTTCCAAATGCGGGGTTACCCCCGCTTCCCGGGTGCAGGGAGTCCGTCATCCGGGGTAAAATAAATATCAGCACAATCATGATCGGGAAGGCGAAAATGTTGTAAATGGCCGATATTTTGGCACGCTTCTGCTCCTCGTCTATCGAGTTGCGTAACACGATATAGGCACAGTATAGCAGAAAAGCTATCGCGGCGCTGTTTTGTTTAGGATCACCGCTCCAAAACTCGCCCCAGGTATATTTTGCCCACAGCATGCCGGTTAACAGGCCAAGCGAGTAAAACAGCAGTCCTGTGTTTACACACTCTACAGCGGCCAGGTCATGCTCTTCTTTACCCGAGCTTAGGTATTTGATGCTAAAATATACAGATACCACAAAAACCGTGAGCATCCCCATCCACATAGGAACGTGAAAATATAAATTACGGATGGTTTCGTGAATGATCTGTAGGCGGGGTACCTTAAACAATAAACCGGTAATAAAGGTGGATAACACCATTAAAACGGCTATCACTTTCCACCATGTTTGATAAATAAACTTCATATTGATTGATGGGCAAATGTAGTGAATTTGATTATCATTAGATCATTGAGTCATCAGGTCATTAAATCATTTTTTAAAAATAGCTAAGAATTCAATCCCCACCATAAATGACTCAATAACGCGGAGCAAATGACCAGATCAGTCCCCCGGTTCGTAATCCACCGGCAGCAGATCGGCCAGCTTGGCTTTGGACCAGGTACCTTCATAAAGCGGACTTGGGTTTGATACCACGATGCCGTTCATATCAAACAAAATATAGGCACTGGAAAGGCTTACAATACTGGTTTCATAATTGCCCATATCCAGCGGACGGTAAACATCTCTAAACTCCGTAGTTTCTTCTTTTTTGGTGTACACTACGTATAGCAGATGCGGAAAAACAACAGCGTATATACCCTTTTCCTGTGTTTTGCGCAATATTTCGATGGATTGGTAAGGAACGCGAACCAGGTTTTCCCGGTTCCATTTGGTGAGGTTATTGATCCTGTACCAGTTTACCAGCGAATCGCGATTTGGGGCGATATCCCTGTATCTTTTGATCTTTTGCAGGATCAGGGCTTCGTCCGGGCGCTCCCGGTTCAGCATGCGTGTAAAGTCATGCGCTTCAAAACCTTCTTCTTTCAGCCTGTCTTTATATAACGACCGGTAAAAATGCTGCGCCGAACCGTAATAGGCCAGCTCACGTTTCTGTTTCCAGATTTTTTTTTGCTCTGCCGAACCTGGTAGTTCTTCAAAAAGGGCCTTGCCAGCGTATTGTATGGTATGTTCAATAGCATCGCTCAAAAAGTTTTTAAGCAGGAATTTGGTACGATACCCCAACGCGTGATTCTCCACCACCAGGAACTCATCGCCAGAGGCTTCCAGCTGCTGTTTGTTCCGATGATAAATGAGGTTGAGAATATGCGGATTAACCACCCGGCAAAGTTTGGAATTTTCGGTAGTCCCGATAAACTCACGCCTAAACTGTTCATAGTTCTTTTTCCAGTCGGCCGCGCTACTCACTACTACTTCGCGCAACATCAGTACCTTTTGGGCAAGTTCAATATTGAGTTTTAACGGGGCTCCGCTAACCTGTATGGTCTGCGAATAATCTTCGTAACCAACAGTAGTCACCACCAACTCATACTGGCCGGGTTTAACACCACCAAGCGTAAATGAGCCATCATCGGATGTTACCGTGCCATAAGTAGCGTTGCTTAAAAACACGCTGGCCCTGGCTACCGGGTTTTTGCCATTGGCATTAACAACCGTACCGGTAATAGTAGTATTTTGAGCTATTACTACAAAGGGACACGCTATAAAAAGAAGGATAATCCAATAAGGCCGCATTAACAAGGGATACAATTTTTTTCCAAGGTACTAAAAAACACTTTTTTTATGAACGCTTGATGAAATTGCCGGGCATTTATTTATTGCTACAAGAAAGTTACAATGAATGTTGGTTTGATAACTCCCACTTATGTCATCGCGAAGAGTAATAGCCCATGATTAGACATTTGTCTAAAAAGGGTGTCATGCTGAGCTCCGTCGAAGCATGGTGGGTGGGCCTCTGCGCTCTACCCTTCGACGGAGCTCAGGGCGACAGCTCTACTTTTTGTGATATTATTGATGTACTATGTCTAAATCATCGGCTATTACCATCGCGAGGAGGTATGACGACGCAATGACATGAATTTTAGTATTTAAACGTCAACGGGAGACACAATGTATTCTCCCGTTGACGTTATTTTCTCTTGATTCCTGATTCTTATCTCTTGATTCTCCCTACGGGCTCTTTTCAATCTCGCCACAAGTACGGAAACAGTAAAAGCGCGGTGGTAATCACGATAGCGTTGATGGCGAACAAAACACCTATATTGCCCAGGCTCAGGCTCCTGTCTATCCCATCCATCGCGTTTTTACTTAGGCGGATAAGCACCAGGATCACCGGTATGATAACCGGGAAGCTCAGGATAGCCATCAGTGTACCATTATTACCTGCTTTGGAGGCGATGGCCGATATCATAGTAAACACCGTTGAGAAGCTCAGGCTGCCCAATAACACGGTTAAAAAGTAAAACAGGGGATCGCCAAGGGTATTGGTAAAAAACACCATGTAAACCAGCAAGGCCAGGATACTTAGCAAAGACATCAGCATAACATTATATATGGTCTTGGACAGGATAATGGCCTGCGGACTGGCTATGGAATAATAATAAAGCAGGCGGCTCTTGCTCTCCTGCATAAAACTTTTGGCAATAGCATTAACCGAAGCAAACAGCATAATGATCCAGAACAGTACATTCCATACTACTTTGTAGCCATTGCTGCCGCTAAAACCCGGGGTAAGGTTAAAGGAGATGTAGCAAATAAATACGGTTGATACCACGTATAGCAAAACACCATTAAAAGCATATTTTGATCGCCATTCGAGCAAAATCTCTTTTTTAAGCAGATGCCAGGTTTCGTTAACGAGTTTCATGGCGTCAAAGGTAATTATTTGGTTCATTTGTTCATTAGGTTTATTGGTTCAATGGTTTTGCCGGGTGGAGCGTGCTGCGTTTTTTCTCTTCATGTCATTGCGAGGAGGAACGACGAAGCAATCTCGTAGCTATTCTAATCCATGAGAACGCGAGGAGATTGCCACGCTACGCTCGCAATGACATATAGGGAATACGAAGCGTATCTACAATTGCAATGACGCCTTTTTTATGAGATCGTCTTGACGCATGCATTTGCTCAATTGCGCCGATTGCATTATTTTTGAAAAATAAATCACATTGCCTCCGGCAACCCATTATCAACCTGTAAAAAATAAAATTCATGCCCATTGCTTATTGTAATACACCGCTTGGCATAACCCGTATTATTGAAGAGGATGGTTTTATCGCTTCCATATCGGCGCGGGATGAGGAGTATGAAATTACACCGGCATCTACCCCATTGCTGCAAATGGCCATCGATCAGTTAGATGAGTATTTTAAAGGCGAGCGTAAGGAGTTTGATCTGCCCTTGAAGCAAGCGGGCACCCCTTTTCAGCAGCAGGTTTGGGATGAGTTATTGCAAATAAAATATGGGCGTACCATTACCTATGCCCAGCAATCAAACCAGATGAATAGTCCGCTGGCCATAAGGGCTATAGCTTCGGCAAATGGCAAAAATGATTTGTGGATAGTAGTGCCCTGTCACCGCGTTATAGGTTCGGATGGTAGCCTTACTGGTTATGCTGGTGGCCTTTGGCGGAAGAAATGGTTGCTGGAACACGAAGCCAAAGTGATGGGCATAGGCCAAACCAAGCTCGATTTTTAACGCTTATACCACGGTCTTTAGCAACTGGCTCATTTTTTCGTGCAGCTGATACGGCTGAAATGGTTTTGCCAGTACATCATTCATACCTGAAGTAATCGCCTGTTCCTGCTCGTGTCCAAACGAAGATGCCGAAAGGGATATAATAGGTATGCTCCTTTTGGGTTCTTCAAAATCAACCCGTATAGTGCGGGCGGTTTCATAGCCGTTCATTTCGGGCATATGCGTATCCATTAAAACAAGGTCGTATTTTTTGGCTTTCAGTTTTTCGATCAGTTTGCGTCCGTTGTCTACCATTTCAACATCTACATTCCAGTCTTTGAGCATTTTCGACAGCATAAACTGGTTCACCATGTTATCTTCGGCCACCAAAACGGTGATATTGTTAAAAGGGCTTAGGACCTTATCGGGTTTACTGCTCATTTTTTCAACGGGTTTTGCTGCTATAGTATGCCAGTTTATAAAATTAAAAGTACTTCCTTTACCTAACTGACTGCTCACCGTAAGCTCCCCGCCTTTTAACTCGGCCAGTTTTTTTACAATAGTTAGCCCGAGCCCGGTACCGCCATATTTACTTACGGTATCTTCTTCGGCCTGTTCAAATGATTCAAAAATTTTGCTTAGCCGGTCGGCCGGAACTCCAATGCCCGAATCTTCCACGCTATATTTTAGTTTAACCTTATCGTTATGCTTTTGCAATACCGATACTTTCAGCTTAACATATCCCCGCTCGGTAAATTTGATGGCATTGCTCAACAGGTTCATCAGGATCTGGTTCAAACGCAGCGAATCAACCATGAGGTTTGGCGGCACGTTATCTTCTATTTCCAGTATAAATTCGATATTACTTTCATCAGCCCTGAATTTTAGCAGGTCAAAAGCCGATTTGATGAGATCGCGTATATTATTAGGTGTACGTACAATGTTAAACTTGCCCGCTTCTATTTTGGATATATCCAGCACATCGTTGATAACGCCCAGCAATGATTTTGATGAGGTTTCCAATAAATTAAGCATGTTCTTTTGCTGCTCATTTAAATCGGTACGCAACAACAGGTCGGTTATGCCAATGATGCCGTTAACTGGTGTGCGCAATTCGTGGCTCATATTGGCCAAGAAAGTTTCCTTTACCTTTTTGCTGTATTCGGCATTTTCTTTCGACTTGATCAGCTGCTCCTGGTAACTCTTTTGCGGAGAGATATCGCTGATGTTTAAAAAGATGATTTTATTATGATAGGATGCACGGCACTCTACCCATATCACCCGTTTATCAAAGGTTTCAAACTGCAATTCAAAAACGGCAAAGTTCAGGTTATCCTTTATGATCTCGCCCAGCTTTTTACGAAACAGTGTCTTCTGGTTTTCAACCGCCAGATCAATGATACTTTTGCCCAGCAACTCGGCCGATTTAAAACTCATAATGGTTTCAACCGCCGGATTAATGTTACTGATGCGGAGGTTTTGCGCATCAACTGAACAAATGATATCGGCAGAGTTTTTTACGACGATGGCAAAGTTCTGTAGCTCTTCATTCTTTAACCTGATCTCGGCCTGGCTGCGTGCCAGGTGCACAAATGAATCAACCTTGGCCGATGTGATGTACGGATCAAGGGGTTTATACAAGTAATCAATAGCACCCGTACCCAAACCTTTCACCGCGTATTTAGCTTCTTTGGATATGGCGGTCACAAATATCACCATGATATCCCGGGTACGCGGATTTGATTTGAGCATTTCAACCAGCTCAAAACCATCCATCTCTGGCATTTGCACATCAATAAGGGCAATAGCAATATGCGTGTCCCATGCAATTTTCAGGGCCTCATTTGGCGATGTTGTAGAAAATATACGAATATCATCGCGCTTCAATAATGCTTCGAGCGCAACAATATTTTCTTCTCTATCATCAACAATAAGAATATTAACGGGACTCATTGGTTGCTAATGTAAGTGAATTACTGTGTATGTAAAAGTTTAAATATCTCATCTGTATGTAATATATACCCGGCTCCTCCATTGTTAATGGCAGCCCCGGGCATTTCATCCATTTCAGCATCTTCCGGATGCTGGGCTATGGTAACCGCCCCGCTGTTTCTTAATTTAAGCATCCCATCGGCGCCATCCTGGTTTGCGCCCGATAATAAAATGGCCATGCAGCGTTCTTTATAAACATCAGCGGCGCTTTCAAAAGTTACATCAATTGATGGTTTTGAATACCAGACCGCCTCTGATACATCCAAACTAAAATACCCGCCCTTTTCTATCAGGGTATGGTAATTGGCCGGCGCTATATAAATAGTATTTTTTTCAAGAACGTCTTTATCTTCAATTTCGCGGAGTGACATATGACTGTTCTCGGCAAAAAGTTTTGCTATTTCACTAAAAAAGTTCCGCTTACGGTGAATAACAATGATCACTGTTTTACCCAGATCGGCCGGAAGCAATTTTACCATCTGGAACAAAAGTTTAAACGAGCCCGCAGAACCACCCAGTAACAATAATTCGGTAGTGCGCCAGCGTTCGAGTAAATTTTTATCAGGTCCCAATTTTTTGATAAATATTTTCCTTGTGATTAATCACCTTGAACTTTCGTTTAAAAGTATCAGACCGTATGGTTTCCTTACTGCCTAAACATAAATAACCTAACGGGCACAGGCTTTTATAAAACAATTCTAATATCCGTTCCTGCAGTTCCGTTTCAAAATAAATAAACACATTGCGGCAGCTGATGAGTTGAAACTCGTTAAACACATCGTCAGATACTAAATTATGCACCGAAAATAAGGTGTTCTGTTTTAACTCATTATGCACCGATGCCGCATCATACAAAATAGTAAAATTATCTGATATGGAACCTTTTAAGCCCGTAAACTGATAATTTTCGGCATAGCTTTTTATATTGCGCAAACTATATATCCCTTTACGGGCTTCCCTCAATACTTCGGTATTGATATCGGTACCGTAAATGAATGATTTTTTGCTGAGCCCTGCCTCGCGCAGTAATATGGCCAGGGAGTAAACCTCTTCGCCTGTAGAACAACCCGCGCACCATATTTTGGCATGCTGGTAGGTTGACAGGTAGGGCATTACCTGTAAGTTCAGTGCTTTATAAAACGAGGGGTCACGAAACATCTCGGTAACGTTCACCGTAATTTCCTCTAAAAAATATTGAAAAAAATGCTGATCATTCACCAGGGTGTGTTTCAGATCATAGAACTCCATTTTTTTCAATTGCATTATCCTAACCACCCGCCTTTTTAACGAAGCTTTGGTATAACCAGCAAAATCAAACCCGTGCACCCTTCTTACCAGGTCAATCAGTTCGGTTATTTGGGTGGGTGTTATTACAATAGACGTATCACTCATACTAACTCTCTAACCACAACTGCATCAATGAAATAAGCCTGTCCATATCAACCGGTTTTGTAATATAATCATTAGCGCCGGCCGCTATGCACTTTTCCCTGTCATCTTTCATCGCTTTCGCAGTTAAAGCTATTACAGGCAACTTGGCCCATTTGTTTTGCTTGCGTATGTACCTGGTGGCTTCGTACCCGTCCATCTTAGGCATCATGATATCCATCAACACGATATTAATGTTGGGCACCTCCTCCAGCTTGGCAATGGCTTCTTCGCCATCATTGGCTATCTCCACAATCAGGTCATAACTTTGCAGGGCGCTGCTTAATGCAAAAATGTTACGCATATCGTCATCAACAATAAGCACTTTTTTCCCTTTAAGGGCACCTTTACCTTTTGAGGGTAGTTTTACTTTGGCAAATGCCGGTGTCTGATCATATTGGGCACTGTTTGATTCGCTGATCTTGTTCAGGAACAGGTTCACTTCGTCGATCAACCTGTCAGCAGATTTGTTGGTTTTTACCACCATAGCGTTGGCATACTGCATCAAACGGTTAACCGATGCCTTGTCAAGCTCCATGGCTGTGTTTACAATTACCGGGAGCGAGGCGAAACGTTCCACCTCCTTGATCTTATCCAGCAGGTCGAGCCCTGATATATCGGGCAGGTTCAGATCCAGTATCACGCACTGGTATTCGTTTTCATGCAGCATCCTGAAGGCCGATTCGCCATCAAAGGCCTGGTCAACCGTGATACCCTGGCCCTGCATCATATCCTTTAATGCCTGGCTCTGGGCCTTGTGATCCTCAACCAGTAATATCTGTTTAAATTTGGTACCGCTTTGCAGCATGATATCGGCAAAAAGCTTATCCAGTGTTTCGGTATTGATCGGTTTTTTCAGGAAACTGATGGCACCTTCTTTGCGTACCCGGTTTGCTGCCGCATCACCCGCCGACATTAAATGCACCGGTATGTGCATAGTTGCTTCATTATGTTTGAGCTCTTTCAGTATCTGCCATCCATCTTTACCCGGTAGCATAATATCCAGTATCACGGCATCAGGCATATTTTCCTTCACGGTTTCAACAGCGTTAGTTCCTTCATGAACCATCACCGATTTATAGCCATGATCGCGCGCGTAATCCTGCAATATGTGGGCAAAGTTCTTGTCATCTTCCACAATAACCACCAATGGTTCGCGGTTAGTGTCGATGGCAGGTTTGGCGGCCGGTGCTAAAACTGGGTTTTCGGCCCTGAAGGTTTGCGCCGTTGGTAGGATCTCCTCTTCATGAGGCGCTACCTGTATAGCTTTCAATGGTATGGTCAACACAAATTCGCTGCCTACACCCTGTTCACTGCTCAGGCTGATGCTGCCGCCAAGCAGCATAGCCAGCTCCCGGCTTATAGAAAGACCTAAGCCCGTACCGCCATACTTACGACTGGTTGATCCATCGGCTTGTTGAAATGCCTCAAATATGATGCGTTGCTTTTCGGCAGGGATACCGATACCCGAATCTTTAATGGCGAAACTGATAGTCGCTTCTTTTTCACCAGGGCGGGCGGTGATGGATATAGAACCGTTTTCGGAAGTAAATTTAAAGGCGTTGGAAAGCAGGTTTTTGATCACCTGTTCTACACGTACCTTATCGGTAAATATGATTCGCGGCAGGTTTTTACTAACACTGGTGGTATAATTGATCTTTTTGTTACTGGCTACCTCTGCAAAAAGCATTTCCATATCGCCCAAAATATCGGATACTTTAATATCCTCATTTTGCATATCCAGTTTGCCCGACTCAATTTTCGACAGGTCGAGGATATCATTGATCAGCGTAAGCAGGTCGTTTCCGGCATTAAATATTACACTGGCATATTTCACCTGGTCTTCAGACAGGTTTAGTGGCTTGTTATCTTTTAGTATGCGGGCCAGTACCAGGATACTGTTGAGCGGTGTGCGCAGCTCATGGCTCATGTTGGCCAAAAATTCCGATTTGTATTTACCGGTTACTTCCAGTTCATCAACTTTAAGATTGATGGCGGCGCGGGCTTGTTCAATAGCTTCGTTCTTTTCTTCCAGCAGGCTTGCCTTTTCTTCCAGTTCGGCGTTAATGGTACGTAACTCTTCCTGCTGAACGCGCAATTCTTCTTCCGATGCCTGCAACATTTCTGTTTTGTTCACCAACTCTTCGTTGGTAACGCGCATTTCTTCCTGTTGTGCTTCCAGTTCTTCGGCCTGTTGCTGGGTTTCCTCAAACAGGTCGTGCATAATGGTACGCGCCTGGGCGGTATTTACGGCAATACCAATATCGTTGGCCACGGCCAGTATATAATCATTGCTGTGCGCAGGCAGTTGGCCCATGTAAGCTACTTCCATTACCCCTTTCAATTTTTTGTCAAAAAAGAAAGGAACAATAAAGTTTTCGGTTAAAGTTTCTTTGATCACCGACGATTCCAGGTCGAACTTCTCATTCAGCTTGCCTTTAACAACCGCAGCCTTTTGATCTTGTGCTACCTGTCCCAGCCATCCTTCGGATAATTGAACAGTTTTCTTGATCAGATCGGGATTATGAAAAGCGTACGAAGCATATAACTCCAAGCGTTGGTGCGTTTCGTTGTACAAGTACAATGTGCCTGCAGATGCATTGGTGTGGGTACAAACTTCGGTAAGTATATTGCCGGATAGTTCCCTTTCGCTTTGCTGGCCCTGCATTTTTTCGTTCAGCTGCCCGGTTCCGGTAAGCAGCCAGTTTTTGGCCTCGTTTTCGGCCAGTACTTTACCCAGTTCAATATTGGCTACTTTAATTTCGGCCTCAATTTTTTTCTGCTGATCAAAAGTGCGTTGTATGTAAAAGAATAGTATCAGGATAATGATCAGAAATATCAACGAACCACCCACAATAACCCGGATGGCTGTAGTGGAAGCCGTTTCTGAACTATCTTTGCGGGCGGTCAGCAAACTATTTTCGGCATCAATAACATGGCTAACTGTCAGCCTGATCCTGTCCATATTTTGCTTACCGTTCAGCAACAGATTGTTGCTTACTATAAATTCAAGACCTTTAGCCTCCCGTGTATCAATATTTGTTTTCAGAGTGGTGCGCTGTGCGGCAACAAATGATGTTAACGAATCGATCCTTTGTTGTTGGGCAGCATTATCTACAGAAAGATCGCGCATCGTTTGCAGGTCGACACCTATACGCGGCAGGGCCTCATTATATGGATCAAGAAATACTTTATTACCCGTAGCAACATAGCCCCGCATACCGGTTTCGGCATCGACCATATGTTGTAGCAGACCATTTGCCGATTTGATAACTTTCTGGGTATGGTCAACCCATTTATTATCATCCTCAAACTGACGGATACTATTGTAGGATAATATCCCGACTACTAAAACCAAAATAATAGATACCACAAAGCCGGCTAAAACTTGCTGGCGAAAAGAAAACTTTAACATGCAGACCGTTTGTTTATAATACAAATATGTTTAAAAAAAACCTTTTAATTATTTAAAAGGCTAATAAACATTTAAGGAATAGTTAATTGAGAAAATTAGAATCAAGAGTTAAGAATCAAGAGTCAAGACTAAAAACGTCGGTTGCTTAAATACGTCATCCCTGATTTAAACCAAAACCGGGGACCAAGATTATTGCTTATCTTGATTCTTGACTCTTGGTTCTTGATTCTAATTCCCCAACATCTTTGGCGGCCGGTGCCGACTTAATGTATGTTTTAGGTTTGCTGCTTAACGCGCCTGCTATGGCCAATATTACTCCAGAGAATAGCACATACCAGCCCCATTTAAACCTTACATGCCTGGTTAAATAGGCATCCAGTTTTTTAAAGGGTATAAAGCTAAAGGCAGTTTGCACTTTGAATATAGAAGCTAATAACAGCAGTATCACCAGGGCAAAGGCCATCCATGAAGCTGCCTTTATGATTTTTGGCTGGTTTAAAAAAGATGCCGCCACGCCAACCACAGCCACCAGCGCCAATACCAAACCGTAAGGCTGATTAAGCTGATAAACATTCCAGTTAAATAAGCCAAGCGGCCGCAACAAAGGGCAGTAAGTACCGGCAAAAAGCAGCACAAAGCCCAAAAATGATAAAATAGAACTGATACGCATGTTGGTGAGTGGTGAGTAGTGAATAGGCAATTGTATATAGTAAGCAGTGAATAGTGAGAGAAAAGTATAAAATGCCATCCCTTTTAAAGTTGACAACCACTCACCTCTCACTACTCACCACTCACTAAATTATTGTTTTATTTCCATTTTATCGGCAAAGTGGGCGCAATAGTCGCGCAGGTCTTCTACGATGTTGGTTTCGCCGGTGGCGCGTAAAAAACTGTCGCCCATGGTTTGCAGGGTTTCGTAAAAAAAGCGTTTCATTTCATCAACAGGCATATCTTTTGTCCAAAGGTCAATACGCAGCGTATTTTTGTAGCTTTGATCCCACAGGGCCAGCATCATTGATTTTACAGGCAGGGCCTCTTTGTTTTGCGAATCTGTCGATTCCCACAGGATGCTTTCCGGTACATTGTTATCATCAAGGCTGATGGTCAGCTTTATTTCAGCAGTTTTCATCTAAAAATAATTAGTGATTTATTGAATTAGTGAATTAGTGATTTTTTATCCTTCTCTGTAAAAAAATCACACAGAGGGCTTACAGATTAATATCTTTTTAATAATTATTTTCCGGCCGCAAGTATCTTAATTTTTGAACAAAAGGCATATAATGGGTTTGTAATTATTTTATCTTCACCCATGGCTTTATTCAAAAACGGCTGTCATGCTGAGCACCGTCGAAGCATGGTGGGCGGGCCTCTGCGCTCTACCCTTCGACGGAGCTCAGGGTGACAGCCCCTTTAGTCCATTATTTATTCTACTATCATTTAACCAATAAAAATATAACGGTTACCAGGGCTATAAAACATAACTCTACTATCCATAGCTTTTTAAGTTCGGCAAAAAAGTTACGGAATATCAGATCCAGAAAAAACACTACCGCGGCAAACAGCAAAAATATCCAGCCAATGGTAGTGCTCCAGGTTTCCAGTGGCCTACCCGCTATGTGGGCGCCATAGATCCAGATATAAACCGCCGCCACAATAAAAAAAGTAGTAGCGAAATTTAAAGGGGTAATGCGAAGTTTCATGTAATACTTTATTGTGGAGTCAAGAATCAAGAGCCAAGAATCAAGAACAAATTAAAAACAGGTATCGAAACATATTTTTTTCATATTCTATTTGCCGCTATTTTTTATCTTAACTCTTGATTCTTGACTCTTGCTTCTAATTAATTATCGTTTTTTCCTCGATGATTTACTGTTCGGATTTTTTTTGCCTACTTTACCATAGCGCGCCTTATCCCGGGTGGCGTCGAATTTTTTGCGCTGGTTAAGCGTTTTCTTTTCGTGAAAAGCTCCTTTAAAGTCGGGATCATCCTTACGCTTTTGCAAATCGATCTCTTTGTTCTGCTCCTGCCTTTCGTCGTAACCGGTTTCCTCCATAAATACATCATCAGGAATGGCCGATACGGGTATGCTTTGTTTGATCAGTTTTTCGATCTTTTTGAGATAATACTCCTCCGCCGGACCACAGAACGTAATGGCTTCGCCCGATTGCAGGGCCCTGCCTGTACGCCCAATGCGGTGTACATAATCTTCTATCACTACCGGTACATCAAAGTTGATCACATGGCTCACATCGCTCACATCGATCCCCCGCGATGCCACATCGGTTGCCACCAGGATCTTCACCTCATCGTTCTTGAACGAATTGATGGAGTTGATCCTCGTATTTTGCCCTTTGTTGGCATGCAATACGCGAACACCGTTTTCGCCGTATTTGCGAAGCAAAAACTTGTACACATCTTCGGCAGCTATACGGGTTTTGCAGAATATGATGAGCTTGGTGATGTCGCCTTCCAAATCAAGCAGCTTTTTGAGCAGGTTGATCTTGGTTTTGTTGTTGGGCACATGGTACAAATGCTGGTTTACCGTTTGCGCCGGGGTAGCCTGCGGGGTTACCTCAATTATGGTCGGATACTCCAGGAAATTGTTGGACAATTCATGGATCTTATCGCTCATGGTGGCCGAAAAAAGCAGGTTTTGTCTTTTTACCGGTACCACTTCCAGTATGCGGTTTATCTGGGGCATAAAGCCCATGTCCATCATTTTATCGGCCTCATCTAACACCAGCACCTGTAGGGTTTTGGTTACGATGTGCCCGGCCAGATAAATATCCATAAAGCGGCCGGGGGTGGCCACAATAATGTCGACCCCTTTATTGATCTGCTCTATTTGTGTTTTAGGCCCCAAGCCGCCGTAAAGTACCACCACACGCAAGTCAGTGTTGGCGGCAAATGTTTTTACGTTCTCCTCGATCTGCATAGCCAGTTCGCGCGTTGGCGAAATGATCAGCGCCCGCGGATTTTCGCCTTGGGCATATTTTAGTTTCATGAGGATGGGCAACACATAGGCCGCCGTTTTACCGGTGCCGGTTTGCGCAATACCCATCACATCCTGCCCGTTCAGTATCGGGGGGATGGCCTTTTGCTGTATAGGCGTAGCTTCGGTATAACCGGCATCAGCTATCGCGTTCAATATTTGCCGGTTAAAATTAAATTCTTCAAAAGTTACAGCCATGGCGCAAAGATAAGCTTTTGAGGAAAGAGTCAAGAATTAAGAATCAAGAGGCAAGAATGGGTGGTGGTTTGGCGACGATAGACTCAGCTCGCCGGCGCTGCGCGACCCTCTCTTTGGCTTTGATTCCTTCTCCACACACGTCATTGCCACGTCGTTCCTCCTCGCAATGACGTTCTTTATTAAGCTCCCTTTTTGTCTCTTACATCTTGTTTACTGTCTCAAACCCCAAAATCCTATATTTGCCTTAATTAAATCCGAAATCGAAAATCCCAACTCCGAAATCAATATATGTCAACAATCCTCATCAAATCAGCAACAGTAGTAAACGAAGGCCGGCAATATGTAACTGACATCCTGGTAAAAGATGGTTTTATTGAACGGATAGATTCAAACATTGACACCCCTGCAGATGAGGTGATCAACGCTGAAGGCCTTCACCTGCTGCCCGGTTGTATTGACGACCAGGTGCATTTTCGCGAACCTGGATTAACCCACAAGGCCAATATTCATTCCGAATCGCGCGCGGCGGTGGCAGGCGGTATTACTTCGTTCATGGAAATGCCCAACACCGTACCCAATACACTTACTCAAACTTTACTGGAAGATAAATATGAGATAGCCTCACGTAACTCGCTGGCTAACTACTCCTTTTTCATGGGTGCATCAAACGATAACCTGGACGAGGTGCTGCGTACCGATGCCGCCAATGTTTGCGGTGTTAAAGTATTCATGGGCTCATCAACCGGTAATATGCTGGTGGATAATCCGCGCACACTGGATAACCTTTTTGCACAATCGCCCATGCTCATAGCGGTACATTGCGAGGATGAGGCCACCATCAAAAGTAACCTAAACCATTACAAACAGTTGCTGGGCGAAAATCTGCCCGTGAGATTGCACCCCAAGATCAGGAGCGCCGAGGCTTGTTACCTGTCGTCGTCATTGGCGGTAGAGCTGGCTAAAAAACATAATACCAGACTGCATATCCTGCACATATCCACCGCGCTGGAAACACATCTTTTTACCAATAAGATCCCATTGCAGGACAAACGCATTACCGCCGAGGCCTGCGTGCACCACCTGTGGTTCAGCGATGTTGATTATGAAACCAAAGGAAACTTCATTAAATGGAACCCCGCGGTAAAAACCGCACAGGACCGTGATGCTGTTTTACAGGCTGTGTTGGATGGCCGTATAGATGTGATCGCGACGGACCATGCCCCGCATACTTTAGAAGAAAAGGAGCAACCCTACCTGCAGGCGCCATCGGGCGGTCCGCTGGTTCAACATGCCTTACCGGCCATACTGGAACTGTACCATCACGGTAAGATCACCCTGGAACAAATAGTCGAAAAAATGGCGCATAATGTGGCCACTCTTTTCCGGATAGATAAACGCGGCTTTATCCGCGAAGGCTACTGGGCCGACCTGGTGCTGGTGAATTTGAATAAACCCTGGAACGTGAACAAGAGCAATATTTTATACCATTGCGGCTGGAGCCCTTTTGAAGGCACCACCTTCCGCTCGCAAATTGCCTATACTTTGGTATCGGGTAATATAGCTTACGCTAATGGAAGTTTAACTGAAGGTAAAACTGGCAAACGTTTGAATTTTAATCACTAATAGAATTAATATTTTTCAATTACAGAATTTTCTGTAGAGAAAAACACATAAAAACGCGTCATGCCGAACTCGTTTCGGCATCCCACAGGAAAGGTTAACCACCGTGCTACCGGGACCTGCTAATGGGATGCCGAAACAAGTTCGGCATGACGAATTAGATAAAGATGGCCTGTCACCCTGAGCTTGTCGCAGGGTCGCGCGCAGAGGCCTGCACACCATGCTTCGACGGGCTCAGCATGACATCCGTCCCTTTGTAAAGACTCTACTCCACCGCTACATAAATCTCCACCCGGGCATCCTCTGGGTTTTGGCCGGGGCAGCCGTATACATCAAAATCGGCGGTGTATTTGCGGTTAAGGCTACTGTTCCAGATGTGCTGCCAGGTTTCGGCCACACGATCAGGCATCCAGCTTTTAGCTGTGAATTTTACATAAGTACCAGGGGCAACCACCAAACTCACCAATCCTTCCGGAATGTCATCCAACGAATTCACTTTGCAGCCAAGTACGGCGGTATAAGGCCCGGTATGGTCTGTTTCGTATTCGGTATAAACGCAATGCACCTCATCGCTTACCCTATCTTCAATTTGCAGTAAAATATTATCGTCCATAAAGCGGCACCACAGGTCGCCAATGTCCTGGGCTGCCTGTCCGTTCTGGTTGGTGGTGCGTGTAGAGATCCCCAGCAAAAAGAAGCCTATTACATCTATCTTATCCATAATTGAAGTTATCACTATTTGTTATATTGATACATAATTTATTTTATATCAATTTTTTATAACGTTTATATAAATTATTTATTTAATATGAAAATTACTCGATCATTTTTCGTAATCCATCAAAAACGCCGCGCCAGTTTTGCTCAGAATGTTCTTTGCCCGCTTCATCTTTGATATTATCCTGGGTAATAGCCAGGGTGGTTACCCCATCTTTTTCGGTCAGGCTGTAGGTAATATCGGCATAGTTCTCGGGCTTATCTTCGGTGCCGGCCATGCTGCTCCAGTAATTATACTTTACATATTTGCCAGGATCAATTTCCAGTATGGTGCCATGATCGCGGTAAGCCTTGCCATCCCACTCGCCGCTGAAAGCAATGGGCTCCCCTACCCTCCAGCTCGACTCCAATTTAGTACCAAAAAAGTAGGCTTTTACCATTTCCGGATCAGTAAGTCCCTGCCAAACTTTGGTTATTGGGGCTTTAAATGTTAGATTAATGCTTAATGTTAAATTTTTCATTTGAGTAATTTGTTTTTTAAAGGTAATGAAGCTATCATGAGCCTATTTACTCATTCAGGTTGCTGAACTTTAGCTCATGATGGTTTCATAATGTGGTTTATTTATGGTTTATAATAGCCTCACCTAAATCCTCTCCAAAGGCGAGGGCAGGGTGAGGCTCTTCTGTTATCATTTGCTTTTTGATCAGTTCAAAATCCTGTTCGCCTATCTCCAGGAAGCCAAAACGGAAAGGATAACCCCATGATTTTTTGTTGATGATGAAGTCGAGTTCATCCACCAGGGGAACGATAGGCGCTTCAGCACTTTCATAGAACCTGATGTTGCGACGCCAGGGTATAAAATCCTCAGACATTTTATGCTGGTAGATCTCGTCACCAACAGCCTGCCCAATGGCTGTAAAGGCCTTACAAGGTTCGGTACCATTCATGCTTTGTTTTGGCGAATAAAAAAGCACCCAATCACCGGCATGTACCTTTTTTAAGGCGGCCTGTTTACCGTGATTGGCCTGCATAAAGCCACCGGCTATACCACGGGCTATATGATCTTTTGATGCTACGGTTATCCAGTATTTCATAATACAGTTATTGAATTATTGATTTAGTGAATTAGTGATTTTATGCTTCTTGTAAAAGGTCACAAAAACACTACCATAAAACCATGTGTATAAGCCAATCACTTTAACACACTATTTGTAATGGTTAAGCAAAGTAAACACCGGTTAATGACAACCCTATGTCAGCAGGGAAAAAGAAGGATTATTTATTTTTTTGAACGATGGCCGCGGCTATGGTTTTAACCTGATCGATGAGCTCCTGGGGTTTCACAATTTCGGCACAATCGCCGTACATCATAAACCAGCGGGCAAAGCTCTCGATAGACCGTGTCAGGAAAGTCATTTCGATCTTATTACCCACCGCTTTGTCGGATACAAAGCCGCTGTAGTATTTTTGGTAATCTAAATGACGGGCTATTTCTTTATCTACCCTGATCAGTACCGTTTCCAGCTGTTTCTCTTTGGCGGTTTGTTCAATATAGGCCTTCAAGGTAGGGTGCTTGCTATGGTTATAAGAAGCATCGGCTATTACTGCCTTGCGCATCCTGTCCACCCGGAAATCGCGGTAATCGCTACGCAAACGGCAAAAGGCAATTAAATGCCAAAAACTATCCGCATAAAAAATACCAACCGGTTCTACATCCCTTTTGGTGGCCTCCTGGCTGTGCGCGGCAAAATAGTCGAGTGTCAGCAGCTTTTTTTGTGCTATGCTATCCAGTATGGTCTGGATATGATCGGTATTGGCTGCCGGTTTATGGTACCTGTTTTTCAACACCTCGATGCTCCCGTCCAGGTTTTCCAATATATCCTTTTCAGCGGTTTTGAGGATGGCCCGCACCTTGTACATCGCCGATTGATGGTGCTTCATGGTACTGGTATCCGTCATCTTCTCCACAAACTTTTCGGCGGTTAAAAAGGCGGTGGCTTCCTCGCGGGTAAACATTACCGGGGGCAAACGGTAGCCGTCCATAATAGAATAACCCACACCGGCCTCGCCCATGAGGGGGATGCCCGCTTCTTCCAGCGTTTTTACATCGCGGTACACGGTACGCAGGCTGATATTAAAACGCTCGGCAATGTCCGAAGCTTTTACTACCCTGCGCGATTGTAGCTGTATCAAAATTGCCGAAATACGGTCGATGCGGTTCATAAATCAAATTAAGCAAAAAACAAGCTACCTTTGATGGAATAATTCATTAAAAAGAATCAAGAGTTAAGAATCAAGCACCAAGACCGCTTCAAAGGGAGTATGCATCCTTAGCTTTGTCTTGATTCTTGACTCTTGGTTCTTACATCTAATTACGCTATGTCCAACCCTGCTGAAGATAAGATCATAACACTGGAAACCTATTACGATGTGATGCTGGCACACATTATGCGTACCAAGCTGGAAGATAATGGCATACCCTGCTTTATTGCTGACGAAAGCTTAAATGCCCTTGGCCCATTATACAACCAGGCCGTTGGCGGTATAAAGCTTAAAGTTTTTGAACGCGATCTGGAGCGCAGCCGCGAAATACTGGCTACCGAGGGCGATCTGCACGAGCAGGACCATATAGAAATTGATGAGGAAACCAATAATGCGATCATCTGTCCGTTTTGCGCCTCAACCAATATCGGTCCGGCAGATCCGGGTAAGTTTTCCGTTTTCCTTTCGACTGTTTTCCCGTTTTACAATACCAAAGCCTGGCATTGCTTTAACTGTTTGCAGGATTTTGAGTAAAGTTCTTTCCCTTTATGTCATTGCGAGGAGGAACGACGAAGCAATCTCCTCGCCTGTACAAACGCGAGGAGATTGCCACGCTACGCTCGCAATGACATGATTTTGATTTAATATTATTCCCCGCACTCTTTGCGGCAAAGCCGAAGAGGGTCGTCCAACGATGTGCAGATGGGGCGAGTCTACTGCCGTTTAGGTGAGGTCATTTTATTTGCTGTTTTTTATATATTAGCAGCATGTATAACCGCCGTAAGTTCATCAAAATATCAGCCGCGGGCGCATCGCTTGCCGCATTATCCAACTCTGCTGTAGCCAAAGCCATTTCGTCAACCACCGATACCACTTTACCCATAGTGATATCCACCTGGGATTTTGGCATCATCGCCAATAAAGGCGCCTGGAAGGTACTTTCAACTGGTGGCCGCGCGCTGGATGCCATTGAAGCCGGCGCACGCATACCCGAAGAACAGGATATCAGTAGTCATACCGTTGGTCGTACCGGTTTACCTGATCGCGATGGTCATGTTACGCTCGATTCCTGCATTATGGACGAGAATGGCAACTGCGGCTCGGTAGCCGCTATGGAAAACATAGCCCACCCTATATCCGTGGCCCGTTTGGTGATGGAAAAAACCCCGCATGTGATGCTGGTGGGCGAAGGTGCCACCCAGTTTGCGGTTGAGCAGGGCATGAAAAAAGAAAAACTGTTGACACCGGAGTCTGAAAAGCTCTGGAAAGAATGGCTTAAAACAGCCAAATATGCCCCGGTTATGAATATCGAGAACGGTAAAAAACCGGGCGATAAATACAATCACGATACCATCGGCATGCTGGCTATTGACGCCAAAGGTAATATATCCGGCGGTTGTACTACCAGCGGCATGGCCTTTAAACTGCATGGCCGTGTAGGCGATAGTCCCATTATTGGTGCGGGTTTATATGTGGATAACGAAGTAGGCGGCGCCACATCCACCGGTGTGGGCGAAGAAGTGATCCGCAATGTGGGCAGTTTTTTGGTGGTCGAACTGATGCGACAGGGTTATTCGCCCGAGGATGCCTGTAAGGAAGCTGTTCGCCGTATCATCAAAAAGAAACCCGAAACAGCTAAACAGATCCAGGTAGGCTTTTTGGCCATCAACAAAAAAGGCGAATACGGTGCTTACGCCATACAAAGTGGCTTTTCCTTTGCGGTTTGCAACGCGCAGCAGCAGGACCTGCTTATTAAAGGAAAGAGCTTTTATTGATTTATAGTTCATAGTCAATGGACCATAGTAGTAATTTTAAGCCCGGTCAGGGACATTTCAAATACCATGGACTATAAAACGACTAACGATAATCTTAACCAACTATGATTAAACCCGTTAATCTTGAAGTTTGCGCTAATTCAGTTACATCTGCACTTGCAGCCCAGGAGGGCGGCGCCGTACGAGTGGAACTGTGCGAAAATTTAAAAGAAGGTGGCACTACGCCCTCGCATGGGCAAATATTAATGGCCCGCAGCTTACTGCACATTAAATTATATGTACTGATCCGTCCGCGGGGCGGCGATTTCCTGTATTCCGACCTGGAATACAATATCATGATGGCCGATATCAGGTATTGTATCGATGCCGGCTGTGATGGCGTGGTGATAGGCATGCTGAATCCCGATGGCTCTATTGATACCGAACGCTGCCTGGAAATGGCACGACTGGCCCGCCAATGGGGATTGGGTGTTACCTTTCACCGGGCTTTTGATATGTGTGCCAACCAGGATAAAGCCCTGGAAGAAATTATTGAAATGGGTTGCGAACGCATCCTTACCTCGGGTGGTAAAAGCACCGCCATGGAAGGCGCCAGAGTGATCAACCACCTGGTGCAAAAAGCCGCAGGCCGTATCAGCATTATGCCGGGCAGCGGCGTGAGCGAAGCTAACGTGGCCGACCTGGTACATTTTACCGGCGTAACCGAAGTACACTCATCGGCCCGCGTCAGTGTACAAAGCAAAATGCAATACAAAAACGACCATATCCTGATGAGCAACGAACCCGGCGATGAATACAGCATCGACCTCACCAGCGTTGATAGGGTACGGAAACTTGTAGAGTTGGCTAATAGCTGAGCGAGAGAATCAAGAGATTAGAGTCAAGAATTAAGATACAACTGCTCAACCTTGGGCTCGTTGGAAGACATAAACCCCTTGTCATTTCGAACGAGGAATGAGGAGAAATCTTCTTCGACATGCAATTAGGGTTTGTACACAGCAGAAGATTTCTCTTTCGCACAACGCCCAAGCCTACCCATGCTCTATCGAAATGACATTTTTCATGTACTTTTTGTGAAGCCAAGCGACTGTTTGTTTTCCAGTTCCCTCCCAACGGGAGGAGTGCGGCTGGCACGAGCGCAAAAGCAGGGAGGGGTTTAGCCAGCTGAAGAAACCCCTTCCTCCCCTTCCCCAAGGAAGGAATCGCAAGGGGCCATTCGCCTTATCTGCCATTATTTTTAGTTTCAATCAGAGACTCTAGACAGCGCCGTATTATGTTTCAACATATTCATTTAGAGCCTTTCTTACAATTACATTTAGATCGTCGCCATCAAACCGTATACTATCAAAAGATCCTTTTGATGAGCTAATAACCACGGTATAAACATAATTTTCTCTTGCCCCATCATTTTTCAATATAAAGATATCGCCAAGGCGCCCTATTTTAAAAAACACATCCATTATCTGATCATTAGTTAGAACATCGGGATTTTTTAATAGGGCTATTATTTCTTCTTTAGTTTGTTCCACATTGATTATTTCATAAAACTTGCCGTGCTACCATCTTTTTTAAAGTCTCCCCCTCGGGGAGATTTAGAGGGGTAATTAAAAAAACGTAACCGGCAATACCAGTTCTATCCTATTCCTGCCCGTGCCGCCAAAAAAGTCCTCATCCAATAACCTACTGTATCGGATGCCGAACGAGATGCTGTTCTGGTTAAAGAATTTGGTATCAAAAAACACCCCTGCCCCTGTCGACCGGAAGTTTTGTTTGAAGCTGGCGCCATTGGTAAAAAAGTTATCGGAGGTAGCCCGTGTATAATCAAAAAACAATTGCCCTCTTAAACGCAGCAGGTATACGATGTTGCCAAAACCGGCGTCGGGATAGGCGAAGGGGAAATGATAGTTAAGGCCTACCTTATTCATATCGTCCAGGCTTTCGGCAGTATATCCCTTGCTAAAAGGGAAGTCGTTCGAGAAACCGATCACATTATTTTTACCTTTTTGCTGATGCGCCACATTGATCACCAGACTGTGGTTGGTTGCCAGTCCGGGGAAATAGAATGTACCCTGCGCCAATAACTGTGTAGCCGCCCCGCCAGATACACCAGACTTATAATTGAGGCTGATGCTTTGCGCCAGCATGGGGTATATATTCTGCTTAGCCACCAAACCCTGGTTGCTAAAGGATATATAATTGTTCAGGTAGGCGTAGTTACGGTCTTTAAACTGCTGGGCATTGCCTTGCTGAAAGTGCGTTTGGTTAAAATACAGGTCGCTGCCAAAGGTAAGCCAGGTAGAGTGTTTACCCGCGCTAAAGTTAAGCGGCACTTCGAGTCCGCCATGTACCGACGTTTCGTTCCAATACACATAGTTGCCTTTATAAAACTGGCGGCGATCAAGCGTATAATCAACCCCGGCGGATAGGTAAGGGTACAAAGCGCCATAAGTAGCATCAAAGCCAAATTGCTTGTAACCCTCGTTACGATTATAATCAAAGGAGATCTGCGACTGAAACGTATTCAGTACGTTCTCGCCGGTAATGGCAAAGGAATAGTTGGGGTCGCTGATGTTGGGAATGATGCTATGGAAATTAAACAAGCCATGCCCTTTGGAATATGGCACAACCGGCAAAGGTTTATTTACCACCTCCGTCAGCATATCCGCAGATGAGTCGCGAGCCAATGCGCTGATACCCATGTTTGGCAAATGCCGTACATACTGCGGACCGGCATCTATCCATTTTAAGTCCTTTTTGTTTACCTCATTAATCTGGTAGCCAAAAGCGGTAAAACCAACCCAGGCTAGTTTATTATCGGCCACAGCGGGCTGGTAATGGCCTATACCGGTATCATGGCCCGTGGGCAATAATTCATAGCATTGGTTATCTTTCAGTTTCAGTACAAACAGGCGGTCGTTTACATCTTCGGTTTGGGTAAAGTATACGTCGTTATTTTTAACCGTGGTGAAACCAATGGGCCGGTAACTAAAAGGGACCAGGTATTTAGCGCTGCCGCTGGCAATATCGATCAGCGCCAGCGTCATTTTACCTTCGGGATTACGCACAGCTGCCACCAGCTGATCATCACCATAAAATTGCGGATAGGTATAAAACAGTTTCTGCGGATTAGGCAACACTTTGATCAACTCGCCATCGGTGTTCAACAAATGCAGCTCGCTCGCTCCAGACGTAGCTACCTGCGCCACCACGATCCGCTTACCATCGGCATTAAAAGCGGGCGAAAAATATTTTGTTTTTTGGGTGATGCGATGCTCCTTGCCGCTGGCTATATCGAGTATCATCAGCTCGCTGTAATTGCGGTAACCCCAGCGCGGGTCGGGGCGGTAGCTGGCATAAACCACCTTGCCGTCATGGTAATTAAAGTAATTATCAAGCGATGACGAACGCGTGCTGATCTTGCGTTCCCGGTTACCGGTACGGATCACAAAGGCCGGAATATGATCATACGGGCTCTTCATATAAATGAGCGTACTATCATTGATATAAGCCGGATATTCCCTGTCGGCATCAAAGTGTTTGGTTTTAGCCGCATGCGCTTTCTCATCATCCTTAAATTGCTCTTTAAAATGACTGAGCCCGTTATTGGTGAAAGTTTTAAAATCGGTACCGGTGTATTTATTGCTGGCCCGCTGAAAAGGATAAAAGCCACCCTTAAAAGCCGCGGCATCATGCGTTACGTTTTTCCAGAGGTTATCGCCATACTTTTCGCGCCCGTAGGAAACCAGCATATAACCCAGTGGGTAATGATCGGGCGTAAAATCAAGATATGATCCATTACGCAGCTTCATGTAGCTATAATCGCGGTCAGCCGCCCACAGGGCCCGGTAGCCATTAAAAAACCAGGGAAGGCGCCCACGCCCCTGCCCGCTTACATGGGTTTCGTTAAATACGGCATCGCCCTCAAAAAACCAGTTGGGAACTGACAGATCATTACCCAGGGCCTGCCCGCCTTCGCCAAAAAGAATATGCAGCACGTGCGAAACACCCACATTAAAATTATTATACTGCTGCACATGCCTAAATTCGTGAATGGCGAGCTGCTGCGGCCAGGGCAAACTGCCTATATCAAAGCTATTTTGCTCGGGCGTTAAAAAAAACTCACTCCTGAAGGGTGCCAGACCCACATAGCCATTGGCAATGGTGGTTTGGTTTTGCAGCACAATGCTCACCTGTTTCTGTTTAGAACCGATGGTAGGTTTAATGAGTCCATTCATTTGCTGTATAATGTTGGCCACCCTTAACCCTGCCGAATCCATCCCCGCCGGGAAAATGATCCGGGCTGCCGGTGTATTTACCTGCTTCCATTTTATCGAAGGCGGGTTACCACCAAACTCCTGCGACCGGGCAACAGTAGCGGCAAATAATAAGGCGGGCAGCAGTAGTTTTTGTAAGGTTTTTTTAACGGCGGGGTAATTTTTCATAGGAGTGCTCAAAGTAAGCACAATTTGTAATTTAAACAACAGCCTCACCCCGGCCCTTTCCAAAGGAGAGGGAGCTAAAAAAACTCATTTGTCATCCTGAGGAACGAAGGATCTATTCTTGATTTTGCAAGGTGTATAACATGATTTATTGGGTTTTTCACGAGTTAATTTTAATCGGTGTGCAAGAGGGCTTAGATTTTTATGATTTATGTCTCTTGATTCTTAACGCTAAATAAGGGCGTTACCTTCAGCCCGCGCTATCCGCTCATACGCCACAAGGCATTAGGCACGGGCCGGTATCCGCTGCTATCGCTAACGCGGGTTGTCTGAATCAGGATTTACAGAATTTAAGGATTAACAGAATGAGTTTCCCGTCAGCAGAACAGCTTCGGACGAAAGCGGGCAGAACAATGGTGGCCTGTGCGGATGCGGGGCATAGCGAACCTTACCCGAAGCGTGAGATAATGAGCGAACGAAGTAGAGGTAAGGTTTAGCAGCCCTGGTTCTGCCCGATTTGCGGGGTAAAGGCCCAGTGCGCAAAGAAGCCTGCTGAAAGCGTTATTCGTAGTTATTTATTTTTATAGGTACTCATTATCTCGCTTCGCTCGGTCTGGGTACTTTTGTGGCGACATACGGCGGAGCCATCTTGAGTACCTATAAAAACAAACAATAACGAAAAACGTGACTGGCCCTCCCGCGGCCCAGAGCGGGTATTCGCCCTGTAAATACATGCGGTAATAAATATCGTATAAACCCCTCCCTGCTACACCACAATCCAGCGCCCCCTCCCGTGAGGAGGGAATTTAGCTGCCAGAAAACTACTTGATACTAAAAAAACCTATCTCCTTACCCGCATAAACATCATAAACAACATCTCGTATAATTCCGGGTGTTTGTGTTTCAGCTCTTCGGGTTTCTGAAAAAAGTATTCGGCGGCTACGGCAAAAAACTCGGCTTCGCTGGTAGCAGCGTATGGATTGATATCCGATTTGCCTTCTTCTATTTGATGGATCTCGTGGTGGATCATTTTTAGCCAGGGCAGTACATAATCATGCGCCAGCAGGTTTTCGGGGATGCCATCGGTAACGCCGTCTGATTTATCCAGCAGGTGCACAAACTCATGTATGGCCGTATTTTCTTTACCGGCCGAACGCGAAAAACCTTTGGTAAGCGCCGCCCGCGACAGGATCATTTGTCCGTTCATATAGCCCGAACCCACCATACCCAGGATATTCCGGCCTTCGCCCTCAAACTGAAACTCTGCATCAAAAGTATCGGGATATAATATCACATTCGTGAGATTGCTGTACCGCCAGTTGTCCAGCCTAAAAATCGGGATCACCGCGCTCGAAGCGATCATGACCCGGTCGGTATCTTCAATGGCTGTACCTACTCCTTCTATGGTAGTGCTTTCCAAAAAATCACTTACTTTTTGCTCAAATAAGAGCTTGTCTGTATTGTTTAACGTTTGATAAAACGGGATGTACCTTTCCAGGATGGCTTTATAAACCGAATTGGAAGCCGTTATTTTTGGCTTACGCTTACCTTTCAAAAAGAAGTATCCGGTAAAAATAATAATGATCAGTAGTATAATGATTGGCGTCATAGGCTCAAAAAATCAACGAGATCAACGGAATCCTCTCCATCAACGGTCAAATATCAGCATTAAATCAGGTAAATCAACCCCATAACCAGGGCAGCCATCAGGGTATTTAAAAAGTTTACGGCATTGTTGCCGATGTATCCACGGCGTTCCAATAAGGCTCCCAGTACAGAATCTGTTAAATTACCTATTGTTCCGGCAATAACAATCCAGATCAAACTGCTGCCCCATCCAAAGCCAACGGCATATACCAGGGCTATAACGCAGCTGCCGGCCACGCCAAATAAAGTACCTTCTATGCTTATCACACCATCCAATCCCCCCTGGTCGGGCTTTAGCGTAATGATGTTAAAAAACCGCCTGCCATAAACGATGCCCAGTTCAGACGACAGTGTGTCTGCCGTTGCCGAGGCAAAACTGCCAGCCATCATCAATATCCAAAGCGTGTTATATGCAGGAAATGATAAAACTAAAAGTCCGGTTATGGCACCTACACCCGCATTGGCCAATACCTGGGCAGGGGTTCTACCGCCCTGATGTTCTTCGGGACTGGCAAAACTTTGCTTTCTATGTTTTTGCCATGATGTGGCAGCCGAACCTAAAATAAAAAAAGTGGTCATCATAGCCACGCCTGTGTATCCAGCGCCGGCAAAAACCAAACAGGCAACCACAGCGCCAGTGATGGCCGCCACCGGAGTTAGTTTACGGGCCGATATGCTGTAAACTACGCCTGCGATCAGGGTCAAAACCAATAAACCATAGTGTGCCAGCATGGATGTTAGAGTCAACAATAGTAAAAACAATAATAAGTCATTAATTTCAATAATCATTTCCAATTCAGGTGAAGGCAGGGAAAAGGCACTTAAACAGTTGCATATAATTGGGCTAAAGCCATTTTCTTCTGTTGCACTTCTTCCGTCCCATAAATGAGATGGCAATCAATTTAAATCAGGTTTAATATTTCATTGCCGTTTGGCTTTAGCCAACGGTTGGTAAACATGATAAAGTCCCGGCTTCAGCCAAATTCAACGATGAAAGTTTTCAAAATGACTACCTATCCAGATTTAGGTTCTGATCAGTCAATTAGCTTGTTGTTTTTCCTTATTCTCAAATCTTGGCACCTGATTCTTGATTCCAACACCTTTCTCCCTATTTTTGCCCACGTATGAAAGATATATTAGGCCAGGCCATCCATGATTATTATTATAAAAAGCCGGAGCATCAGCTTTGGATCAATAATCAGTATGGCCCAAGTGAAGAAATGCCCGTGGAGGCTTATTTTCGCGAAGAAGACGATATGCCCGACATAGAGTGGCTGGCCCTAAACGAGTGCCGGGGCGATATATTGGATATCGGTGCCGGTGCGGGCGGGCATGTGTTACTACTGCAGGAACGTGGCTTTGATGCTACCGCATTGGAGATATCCGACCTGGCATCAGCAGTAATGAAGGCTCGCGGAGTTAATAAAGTGATCACTGCCGATATATTTGAATATCAGGAGCAGCAATATGACACCCTGCTGTTGCTTATGAACGGCATCGGTTTAACCGGTACACTACTCAAGCTAAAAACTTTTTTACAACACGCCAAGCAACTGCTTAAACCGGGCGGACAGCTTTTGTTTGATTCCTCAGACATCGCCTATTTATATGAGGGTAAACTCCCCGAAAACGGACCATATTACGGCGAAATTCAATACCAGTATCAATATAACCAGCAAAAAAGCGACTGGTTCCCATGGCTCTATATCGACGAACAAACACTCACCGGCATTGCCAGCGAAATGGGTTATGATATGGAAGTACTGCTCGAAGATGAGTTTAAACAGTATCTGGTAAGGCTCACTTTAAAGTAGATATTTACCACTGCACCACATTGCAAATCTCAAAGATTTTTAGTATATTTAAGCATATCCAACCGCCAGCCCTGCTTGTTTGAAAAACATAAGCAGGGCTGTTTAATTAAGGGGTGAAAAGGCTCAAAACAAATCATAATTTTTATTTAAAAAATTGAATATCAATATTTTAAAACTTTTTAAACTTTTCAAAACCGTGTTAAAATTTGTTAAAAAGTGTTAAAATAGATGGTTTTACATCAAAATCAGGGTATTTTTAGTTTGTTTTCACCCCAATTTCGAACAGAAAAGTGTTAAAATAGAGCTTTAAAAAGTTTTTAGTTATTTGAATTTTATAATTTTTGATTTTAAACGGTCAAAAGTGCAGGTGATAAATTGATCCCGAACCAAAACGAAAATTTTGACAGTCCAGAACCCCTAAGCTTATCCCGTTTTTTTATCTTTATCAAGTTTTAGCACCATACCATGAAAAAAGCTATCGACCATATACTGGAAGGCCGCGAGAAAAAAATAACCGAAGAGGATGTAGTAATACAGCCCTTACCCCATCAAAATTTCCGGTTTGCAAACCCTTTTATTGTTTTGCACCACATGAGGCCGGTTATTATTAAACCGGGGCAATCATCAAGGATACACCCGCATCCGCATCGTGGATTTAGTCCGTATACCATTATGCTGCAAGGCGAAGGCTATCACCGGGATAATGCAGGCAACGATAAAGTAATAAAAGCCGGCGATGTACAACAAATGTTTGCAGGAAGGGGCATTTTACACAGCGAGGGCCCAACCGACAAAATGTTAAAGCAAGGTGGCACACAGGAGTTGATACAACTTTGGATAAATGCCCCAAAAGCCAACAAATGGGATGAACCTTTTTACCAGGCCGCTACTCAAGAACAGCAACCCCGGGTATTAGAGGGTGATGGGGTGAATTGCCGCCTGTTAAGCGGCGCCTATGAAGGTAAAACCGGACCTATAAAAAACTTTACGCCCGTTATTTCTATAGTCGGTGAAATAGCAGCAAGTAAAACAGCCAATTTTACTGCTACACCTGGTTACTGGGCTTTGCTATATATTATTCACGGCGATGTAGTGGTTAACGATACTGCGGTATCTGCTCATAACCTTATCGTATTCAGTAAAGAAAATGAGGATGTCGCTATAACAGCCACCACCGATGCACAGGTATTATACCTATCGGCAGAGCCTATTGAGGAGCCCGTTGCGGCGAAAGATAACTTTGTAATGAACACACCCGAAGAAAACGAACAGGCCATTGCTGATTACAAGAATGGCCTGTTCGGAACTTTAAGTTTTTAACCGGGCAGTTTATTTGGCTTTGCGGAGATAAATATTACCATTCATGTTCTTCATCAGCATTTCGGGGCCGCCGCCATCAATTTTTCCGTAAACCCAATCATCAATTTTAAGGCTGTACATGCCGTTTTTATTAGTACGGGTAACCGCAGGTTTCTGCATAGTACTCACCACGTCAAAGTCGGTATAAATATCCCCACGATCTGATTTGAGTTTTACATTCGCCTTCAATGTGGCCGGGAAACTTACATCTACATTTCCATTCAATGTAGTGAAGGCCATAGCCGCTTTTGGGTCGATAGATCTGAACGTAACGGTCACATCGCCATTAATTGTATTAGCCACTACAGAACCAGAAACACCGTTTAGTTTGATATGACCATTTACATTAATTATCTCCAACTCGCCTTTTACATTGGAGACAATGATATTGCCATCATTTACAGTAGATATCTTTAATTTGGCCCCGTTTTGCGGTACTTTAATAATTAAATTAACAAACCTGCCGGCACTACCTCCTACATTCACCTCGTTGTTTTTTTCTTCTGCGGTAACATCCAGATTATTATTGCCGATCAGGCGTTTCATGCCGTTGCCGCTCTCTTTTATATGACCATGCCTATCCTCTCCCGACTGGGCATCTATGACAATGTCTTTACCTTCGTAACCTGTTACCGTAATGGAGCCCCGTACCAATCCTGCGCTTAATTTATAAGCTTTACCTGGATCGCTTAAGGGAACTACTAATTGCCCTGAACCATTTTGTGCCTGGATACGTGTATTTGCTAATAAAATGGCAATCAGTACCCCGGTAATTTTTATAGTTTTTATCATTTTCATGTCCTTAGCTTTTACTATTGTTTTTTAATATAGATATCCCCGTTAAGGGTTTCAAACTTGAATAATTTACCACCAGACCCTATCCTTACATCGGAGTTTTTGCTGAGTTTGTAAGTGGTACCTTTATTATTTTTTGACTGCGTTGTAATTACCTTGCTGGGCATTACCTCCGCGTTAGGAAAATCCGTATAAAACTGACCGTTCATACTTTTAAATTCCATATCGGCAGATAAGGCCGCTGGATAAGTAACCTTTACTTCTCCATTTATAGTTTTATAGGATGATGCTTCTGCCGGAACTTTAAGATAATTAGCAGTAACTGCCCCGTTAATTGTATGAGCGTCTGTAGTACCTTTTGCGTTAACGATATCTATAGGGCCGTTTATATTATTGATGTTTAATGTACCGTAAACGTCTTTAACAGTAATATGACCATTATTGATAGTTGATACCCGGAGATTGGTGTTGAACGGCACTTTCACTGTAAACTCCAGGTTGAGTTTGTACTTAACTTCCGTGTCATCACCATCGCGCCAACTGTGGTGAGGTTTTGAATTGTAAGGTTTCGCGATATAGGCTATCACACTATCAGATTTCTGATCAAAGGCAAGCTTAACTTCATTTTTTCCCTGATCCACAATTTGCTGATCCCTGCCCGAGATGGTTTCATCAATTTCCATGATCACCTTATCGCCCAAATAACCTTCTACATTGATGGAGCCATAAACATTGTAAATGGCCACAACCCCACTTTGCAAGGTAAACTGCTTGCTGATATGTTGTTTAAACTCCTGGGCCGAGGCCGAGAATTGGGCAAAACAAAGCCCTGCTCCCGCCAGAACGGGGATCAATAATTTTTTCATAAATTGGTTTTAAATAAGTTGTGTTATCGTTTCTTTGATCTTTTCACGTACACCACGATCCAGATCTTTTTGTTTTAATAATTCTTTAAATGAACCTATCGAACGTTTTTCCTGTAGCTTGAGCATCACATCGGCTATGGCCGACTGCATTAATGGTGAATCCTGATCTAAAATAGAGCGGATAAGCCCCTCCCTAACCTCGGGATGATCAGACAAATGCGCCAGGGCATCAAGTGTGCTCAGCCGTACATTTACATTAGGATCGTTGTTTAACGTGGCCAACAGCGCGCTGATAACCTGTTTATCGACATGTTTTATTTCACTGGTATAGCTTACCCCTCTCATCCGTTCAGATGCCGACGGGTTTTCCAACAAGGCCAGCATCATGGTTTGTCTTAATTCATGTACCTGTGATGAAAGTGCCTGCAACTGCTGATCTTGTTTATCAGTTCGGCTGGAATAAAAAACCCAGTATCCGCAAGCAAAACTGATCAACACTACGATCATGCTATAGGCTAATGGCCAGCGCGGTTGCAATTGCCATAATTTATTTGAGTTATCAGTTATTCTGTCCCAAAAACCTCTTTTTTCTGCAACCGATGCTGTATAAGTATCCAGCATGGCATAAAATTTCACCTTTACATTTACAGATGGCTCTGGTGTTTCCAGATCACCCAGTTCATCCCACAGCTCTTTCATGGCCGCCAGTTCCTGTCCACAACTATCACAACCGGCAACATGGGTTTCCAGCTCCGTTTGTTGTTCGGTTGTTAGCTGTTTATTCATATAATCTGTAAACAGCTCCTGGTATTGCTCACACTTCATCTTATTTCTGTTTAGCATTTTCTTTTTAAATAAACCTGCTTTAACTCCTGCATGGCCCGGTGCGCCCTCACTTTAACAGCACCTTCGGTAGTTTGAAGTATCTGTGCTATTTCCTGGTATTTCAGCTCCTGCAGCCTGCTCATGATCAAAACTTCGCGGTGATCATCGCTTAAATTTTTCATAGCCCGATGAAGCTCTGTACGCGTTTGTTTTATTTCAAATTGCTCATCGGCTGCGGTGCCTCCGTCAATCCTGTCGGCAAAGTCTGTCACATCATAGTGCGCAACGTTCTGCGATTTCTTTTTATAGCTGTCTTTTAATACATTACGGGCTATCTGGTACATCCATGCCATAAACTCGCCGTCGCCGGTAAAGCTGTTACGGTATTTGAGCATTTTGTAAAAAACAGTTTGAACCATATCTTCACTACTTTCCCGGTTATAGGTCATGTGAAACAAAAAGCCATATAAAACCCTGTGGTACCGCTCAAAAAGCAGCCCCATTTTTTCCAGTTCTCCTGTTTTAACCCGGAGCATGATGGCATTGTCACTTAGCGTATTCAAACAGGTTTAGTTGTTTTAATTTACATTGGAGACTTCTGTAAAAAGAAATGGTTACAGAAAATTTAAGAAATATTGTAATTTACTGATTCTGAGTAAAAATCAATAAAAAAAAGAAGGCCTCCATGATACATGTCGGCCTGTCTTTTCTTGGGATAAGGTAGGTATAAACTCTTCATTACTAATACGCTCCCACCTGAACGGGCGGGGTATTAATTTATAGCATCAAGCACCATGATACCCATGAGCTTTGATTTTTTATCGTATGTTTCTGATTTTACAAAGCGACCCAATTTAGGGGCATACCACTCGGCAGCTTTAATATGTACGGGAATACCGATGCCCATCATTTTAATTTTCATGGTAGCATCATAGGTGATCTTGTAACAATCAAAACTCCCGGCATTGGTGGTAATACTTTCAGCCTTTTCAACCGTCCGGTTAACAATATCCATTTGCATTTGCGACATGGATTGCCCATTATTGCTGATATCAATAGTAACTGCTCCGTCGTCAAGCTTTTGACCAACGCTCAGATTAAGCGGATAAGCCAGGTATTTGGCATCTCCGGTCATTTTCATGTTGCTGAACTGTTTCATGGATGAAGCCGGAACAAAAGCCTTCATATCAATTTTAATGGCGTTGCCATCGCAGATTATTTCAGAGTCGCCACCACCTACTGATTTTCCATTCTTATCAATAACCTCGCTGTGTACGGTTACCGTAGAGGCGTCTTTTTTGGTGGCTGTGTAGATGAGTTTTCCGGTGGAATTTCCTTTGGCATCCTGGTTTAAATAGGTTAATTTTTTCCCACTCACCGTGCCAACAAACTGGTTACAATTTTGCGCGATGGCTAATTGACACCCAAAGAACAACAGCGTGATGATAGTGATGACCCTTTTCATTTCGACTTTAACATTTACCTGTAAAAGTCTGCTTACCATCAGTTATTCGCAACAGTACAAACACGCTATCGGTATGCGGGTTTTACGCATTCGTTCAAAGTCCGGATAACATCTATTTTATCCCAATGGTTAAATGGCAGGATCAGTTGGTTAATTATTGGTGATGGGCTTCATGACCTGGTCAAGGGCTAATTGCCAATTGAATTTTTGCTTTGTGCTATTTACCTGTTGTATATCTTTTATATAAGCCGGGTTAAAATAAGCGGCCAGCGAAAGCGTATAAACCCCATTAGCCGGTTCAAACAAGGTGCCTGCTTCATATCCCTTTTCGTGGTTTTCGGCACGTTTTTTATCAAATGATACCTTGCTGTTTACAAACTCGCCGTGAGTTTTAGCTCCTGTTACAAATGGCACTAAAAAATCAACCGATTTTTGGATAGATGCCCCCTTTTCTGACTGGTAGGTAAAATAGTTTTTGCCGTTAGCCCGGTAAATAACCATACTGGCCCTTAACAAGGGTTCAAGCGTATAGGTATGGTAATGCAGCGCATCCCTTTCCAAAAAATCAAAACCGCTTCCATCGGCATTCAGGTTAGCGTTGATCTGTTTTTCCAATTCCTGGTAAATGCGCGGTTCGTAACCCGTGTTATGCAGCGTAAATGCAACCAATGTGATGGTCTTGATACGATGCGAATTCCAGTTATTAAAGCCGGTTGTTCTACCCGGTCTGGCAGAGGCGCTGTTGAGTTCTGCTTCACCAACTTTGATCAGCCAGTTGTCAATCTGTTGTTTTGATTCCGCGGAAACATCATTCCTGATCAGATCATAACCGGTGATGAAATCCTCCAGCTTGGTTTCGTTAATGGGATCGCCATTCGGCTTATTGGTATTAGCCCAGGCCAACAGAAAATCCTGTGCCTTTTGTAGATAAGATTTTTGCTGATACAACCGGTAACACAAAGCCAGCCCGTAAATTTTTTTTGCATCCTGCAGTGCTTTAAGACTGGCCGTTTTTGCAGGATTACCAGCCAATACACCCTGAGATACGATTGTTTCGATAGGATTTGGCTGTTCATTTAAAGCCTGTTCTGCAGTTTGCTTGTTGGGTTCAAATGCTTTTTTAACCTCATCGTTACTTCCGATATTCTTTTTCAATGCCTTAATTTCGGCATCGTTTAAACTAACGTACTGCGCCTGGGCATACACTCCTGCAACCAGAAAGCCCATCAATAAAACTACTTTTTTCATCGATCAGTTACGGTTAATTACGGGTTGACCTTTGTATAAATGTTGTTTACGCAGCAAAGCTTCCAAATAATAGTAGTCCGCATAAATTATAGGCACATCAATCTCGGTTCCTGCTGGTTTGTGGCCTGTACTATGGATGAGTAAAAAACCTTTGCTACCCCCTGCTTTGGCCTGGTATTTTTCGCTCAACATTTTTACGATCTTATCGGCAGTTGAGCGATATTCTTTGGCATTTTTACTATAAGTACTTAACTCATATAATGCCGAAGCAGCCACCGCAGCAGCAGAAGCATCGCGCGGAACATTGGGTATGGCCGGATCATTGTAATCCCAGTATGGTACCAGGTCTGTTGGTAAATTAGGATTGCTAAAAATGAATTTAGCGATATTTTCGGCCTGTTTCAAATAGGCTTTGTTGTGCGTTTCGCGATAACACATGGTATAACCATAAAGGCCCCATGCCTGCCCACGTGCCCAGGCCGATTCATCGGCATAACCCTGGTGGGTTTGTTTGTGCAGCACTTTACCGGTTTCCGGATCATAATCAATTACATGATAAGAACTATAATCGGCCCTGAAATGATTTTTCATGGCGGTATTAGCATGTGCCACCGCTATTTTATAAAATGAGGAGTCGCCTGTTAAGCGTGTTGCCTCAAACAGCAGCTCCAGGTTAAGCATGTTATCAATAATAACCGGGAATTTCCATTGTTTACGGTTATCCCATGATTTGATCGAACCCACAACCGGGTTAAACCGGGTCGAAAGTGTTTTGGCGGCTTCAATGATCACCTCTTTATAGTGCGCGTCTTTTGTTAACCGATAGCCATTGCCAACGCTGTTGTATACCTTAAAACCCATGTCATGCGTAATGCCATTTGTTTTCTCGGTTTCAATATTTGTGGTGAATTTTTGGGCCAGCCCCATCCACTTTTTATCTTTGGTGTACTCATATAAAAACCAAAGTTCGCCCGGGAAAAAGCCGCTGCACCAATCTTTTGATGGTACCATTATCAGCTTTCCGTCCACGTTTAAACTTCGTGGCGATACCAGCGCAGAATTGGCTGCGTCGGATTTTACCGTGTCAACCTCTTTAAGCATCAAAGCGGTTTGTTTTTGTGCGAATGAAAAAGCTTTGGTTACATCAGTTTGTGAAAATGCCTTTATAGCCAAAAGATTCAGCACAAAAAAGACGATCAAGTTTTTGGTTCTCATGGGTTTTATAAAAGTTTATGATCAGTTTGGTTCGTCTTCAATTCAGGGGGTAAAAGACACTGATGATGAGTTCAATATTACGACGTATTCCTGCCAAAATAAAAGCATAGCCTGTTAATTTTTACGCAAACGTTTGAGTTGACGTTATGCAACCTGGGCTTTAATGGATTTTTCGATACAACTTTTTCGCAAAAGTGGGTAAAAATGCTGTTTAGTCGATGTTTTTATCTAATTTTAAGAAAATACTCATATACTTGTTGAGTCGCCGGGAGAGAGCCAATTATGAATTTTGATGCCATTACTATAAGGGATATAGCCAGGGAATTACACCTATCCGTTTCTACTGTTTCTAAAGCACTGAGAGACAGTTATGAGATCAGCGAAAAAACCAAAAAACTCGTAATGGAGTTTGCCCAAAAACACAATTACCGTCCTAACCCTATGGCCCAAAGTCTCAAAAAAGGGCATAGCAAATCCATCGGCATTGTAGTTTCCAGTATAGACAACCAGTTTTTTTCGCAGGTAATTAATGGCATGGAGTCAGAAGCCTATAGCCAGGGGTATAATGTGATCATTACCCAGAGCCATGAATCATATGATCTGGAAGTACAAAATGTAGGGCATCTCATCCACAGGGCAATTGATGGCCTGTTAATTTCCATTGCAACCGAAACAGCCGATGTAGAACATCTCAGAAAGTTGCAGCAGCAAGGCTTACCTATTGTTTTCTTTGATAGGGTTAGTACTGAAATAGAAACACATAAAGTAATAGTTGATAATTTTGGTGGTGCCTACCAAGCCACTACGCACCTGCTCGATTCGGGTTATAAAAATATTGCGCATATCACCAGTTCGGTAACATCATCGGTTACTAAACAAAGGCTGGCTGGCTATATAGATGCGCTTGTAGAAAAAGGTATTGAAGTAAAGGAACAATACATCAAATATTGTCTTCATGGTGGTCTTAACCTGGATGAGTTGGAGCAAGCCGTTGATGAACTGATGGCATCAGAACCACGTCCTGATGCGATCCTGACGGCCTCTGACCGAATTACAACATCTACCATGACCTTGCTGCACAGAAAAAATATCAGAATACCACAAGATGTTGCATTGGTTGGTTTCTCTAATACCGTACTGGCCGATGTATTAAACCCCTCGCTTACATCGGTACATCAGCCCGCCTTTGAAATCGGCAGAAAAGCAACCGAAATGTTGTTGAGTATCATTAACAGCAAACGCCCAATTACCGAATTTGAGAATGTGATTTTACCTACCGAACTATTTATCAGGAGTTCATCAGCCAGTAAGCACAAATAAAACTTCTCCATCATTCCCCAAAGATTCCTGGACAATCCTTGTAACAGTTCATATTTCTGAAAAACACCTTAGTGTAAGAAGAAAGTTACAATTCCTAATTTTTCGAAAACGATTGCGTAAATAAAATTGGGGCAAAGTGTAAAACACCGTATCAAATGTAGGTACTTTTGATATGTGCCTTTCGCCTGAATAAGGCGATCACCCATTTATAAACCCTGTATTAATTATTAAAGTTTGCTGTATGTATCAGGTTGTACCTTCATATTATGTAAATGCTATTGATCAACCATCAAACATAGTAAGTGTAATCAATACTCGTTTGCATTAATGATAGAAAACCCGCGTACAGTCATAAAATTTATTGACAGTGTAATAAAACGTACTAATAACCACCTAAAAACCAATAAAACCAGTGCTTACCCAAACAAGTTGAATATGAAAGAATAACAGACAAAAAGTCTGGCGACAGACACCTCTCCCCCTCATTTAAGGTTTCCTCAAAAAAATTAAGTAACGAAAGTTGCACGGGAATCTTATTGCCAATTTTTAACCTAATTAATACAATAAACAAAGAATTATGAAGATAAAAGCTTTATTTTTTAGCGTATTCAGAAGCACCTCATTGCAATTAGCACTTATTTGCTTTTTGCTTACCGGTGCTTTTGCAAGCGTTGGCGCAAGGCCAGGAGCTATGCCAATGAAAACAATCAAATCAGCCGTTAACTTAAAAGCCGCGGCTGATATAAAAATAACCGGTCGCGTTACCGATGAGAGGGGCTTAGCCCTCCCCGGAGCCAGTATACAGATAAAAGGCACAAAAGCAGGTACCACTACCGATATTGACGGTAAATATTCTATTACAGTACCAGATAATGATGCTGTTCTGGTATTCACAACCATAGGTTACACCACCCAGGAAATACCGGTTAACGGACGTAAAACCATTGATGTTCAATTATTAAACAATGCCAAAGACCTGAATGAGGTTGTAGTTGTAGGTTATGGCGCTCAAAAGAAACGCGATGTAACCGGCGCGGTAACTTCTACCAATTTAACCAACGTTACCAAAACTCCTGTTTTTGGTACAGCCCAGTTATTACAGGGGCAGGTGAGCGGTGTGCAGGTTACACAAACCAACGCGCAACCGGGTGCCAGTTTTAGTGTACGCATCAGGGGTACCAACTCCATTACTAACAGCAGCGAGCCATTATATGTAGTTGATGGTTATGCCGGCGCCGATATATCAGCCATAAACCCTAATGATATTGCTACTATGGATGTGTTGAAAGATGCATCTGCAGCAGCAATTTATGGTAACCGTGGTGCGAATGGTGTAGTTATCATCACTACCAAAACCGGTAAAGCGGGCCAAAATATTGTTTCGGCCGATGTATATTCCGGCGTTCAAAGAGTGGGCAAAATATTGGATCTGATGAATGCGTCGCAATTTGCCGTGTATCTTGATTCGGTAACCGCTTATAACAATGTAGGCTCAAAAACACCCAAACCACTACCTTTTACTCAGGATCAGATCAATAGCTTAGGTGCCGGTACCAACTGGCAAAAAGAATTATTCCGCACGGCCCCTGTTACCAATGCTAACCTTTCCATAAGCGGCGGCAGCGAGCTTACCAAATACCTGGTAAGTTTCAGCTATTTTGATCAAAAAGGTATTATTCTTAATTCGGGGTATAAACGTGGTACCTTACGTTTTAATTTCACACATGATATCAGTAAAAAACTATCATTTGGCCTTAATTCCCAGGTATCTTATGATCAGCAGAATATCGCTAACGTAAATACCAGCGGTGGTGCCGGCGGTGGTACTTTGCTTGATGCCTTACGCATAAGTCCTACTGTACCAGTTTATGATGCTACGGGCGCGTTTACTTTTCAAAATGGCCCTACCGGATATGCTGATATATTAGGTAACCCTATCGCGGCAGCTACCTTAAATACAGATGTTGACAATTCGCTGCGTTTGTTCATTAACGCTTATGGCGAATACCAGATAACAAAAAACCTAAAATTCAGGTCGAGCTTTGGTACTGATGACCGTTTCGAAAAAGAAAGGATCTTTAGACCGAACACTACCTACCTGGGCTTAACCACCAATGGTTATTCGTCGATCATTAACCCTTCCAATCTGGATTGGTTAAATGAAAACACGTTAACCTATAATGCCACTTTCAATAAGATACATACGATAACAGCATTAGCAGGGTTTACCTATCAAAACTCCCAATACCGGGCCAGTACAGCAACCGCACAATCATTAACTACCAACAACTTAGGTACAGATGGTTTGGGCGCGGGTACCAGCTTAAATGCCACATCAACTGCAAACGGACGCCGATTGGCATCATTTATCGGCAGGGTAAATTACAGCCTCATGGACAGATATTTATTAACCGTTTCCGTACGCCGGGATGGTTCTTCGGCTCTGGGTGCTAATAATCGTTGGGGTACATTCCCATCAGGTGCATTAGCCTGGAGGGTATCAAGCGAAGAGTTTATGCAGAACATCAAAACCATTAGCGATCTGAAACTACGTTTAGGTTATGGTATCGTGGGTAACCAGAGTATCCCTGTAAATTCACCTTACGCGCAGTATGCTTTAAATAGCTACGTACTTAACGGTGGCCGTAATGTTGGTTTTTCACCCAATAATATCCCCAATGATAATTTACAGTGGGAACAGACCCGGTCATACAATATTGGTTTAGATCTGGGTTTACTCAACAACCGCATTACCTTTAATGCCGATGTTTATGATAAAAAAACCACTAAATTATTATTCCAGCGCCCTGTGCCTTCAACAACCGGCTTTACTACTTTTCAGGACAACCTGGGTGCTATGAGTAACCGCGGTATCGAACTTGCTTTAAATACTACCAACATCAGCGGGCAATTTATAAAGTGGACTACAGGCATCAACTTTGCCAAAAACATCAATAAAATATTAGATCTGGGAGGCCCTCAAAGTGTACTTACTGGTACCGTGAGCTCCAGCTTATATCCAGGCGGTCAAAACTCATCTATATTGCAGGTAGGTAAACCTATCGGCTCATTTTATGGCTATGTATATGATGGCATATGGCAATCAACCCAGCAAATTACGGCAAGTGGAATCACCAATACGCTTAAACCAGGTGATCCGAGATATAAAGACCTAAATGGCGACCATATCATCAACGCGTCTGATCGTACCATCATCGGTAATGCCTTACCAAAATTCACTTACGGCTTTAACAGTAATTTAACCGTAGGGCAGTTTAACCTGTTTGTTTTGATACAAGGCGTTTACGGTAACAAGATCATGAACGAGAATAAAATTGAGACCGAAAACGGAACCACCGGCGATAATAAATTAGCCTATGTATTAACCAGAAGCTTTGGTATGCCGGGTTCTGATAATTCCCTGCCAAGTGTGGGCAGTACTTTGCGCCGCAGTTTAGGTCCAACCAGCGACATTTTAGAAAATGGCAGCTATTTAAGATTTAAAACCATCACTTTAAACTATAATCTGCCATTGCCAAAAGTTAGTAAGATATTCAAATCGGCCAGTATATATGTAACAGGTCAAAACATGTTCACCATTACCAAATATTCAGGTTATGATCCGGAAGTGAATACTTATGATACCTCAAGCGGAAACTATACTTCATTAGGTACCGACTATAATCCATATCCAAATATTAAAACCTACACCTTGGGCTTAAGATTAGGCATGTAACCGGTAATTATTTAAATAGAGAAATCATGAAAAAAATATATATACTATGTGCTTTGGCAGGGTTAACCTTTTCTTCCTGCAACAAGCTGTTAGATGAAAAACCAACCAGCGTTTTAACTAATATCAACTTTTATCAAAGTGCTGCCGATGCGCAGGCTGCGGTTGTTGGCGCCTTGAGTCAGTTACAACCCCAGGCTTATTATCAGCGTACGGTTTACATTATGGGTGAACTTTCGGGCGATTGCCTTATCCCCTTGCTTACGCAAAACCAGGAGCGTATTGATATGTACAAGCTAACTTACACCCCATCAAACATCGAAATAAATAACTGGTGGGTAAATAGCTATAAGCTGATTAGCAGGGCTAATGATATTTTGGCTAACGTGCCCAAGATCACCATGGATGTTCCTACAAAGAACAACCTCTTGGGTAACGCCAGCTTTTTACGCGGCATGGCTTACTTTGACCTGGCAAAAAGCTTTGGTGATGTTCCATTGATCACCCATCCTGTTATTGACAAAAGCGATCCTGATTTTTCTCCATCGAGAACGGCTGCCAGCAAGGTTTATGCACAAGCCATAGCCGATCTGTTGTTTGCCGAAGCCAATTGCTTATCCGAAGATAAGATCTCATCAGCCAACAAAGGGATGGTATCATCTGGCGCGGCATCAGCCATGCTGGCCCGTGTTTATCTGCAAAGAGCAAGCACCACTTTTGCCGATCCATCTGATAATCAGAATGCCCTTACCGAATGTAATAAAGTGATCAACTCCGGACTTTATAAACTGATGCCAAATTATACTGATGTATTTAACTGGGATATTAAATATTTCCCGCAACAAACAGAGCATATTTTTGATGTACAGTTTGGCAGCAATAACACTACTACCACGCAAAATATAACCGTGCGCATGTTTACGCCGCTGGCAGGTGGTGGTTCCGGATCATTTGTGGCTAACCCCTATGTATTCAATAGTCTTTATTTTGGCGCAGATGTTAGGAAAGCCTGGAACGTAACCAACAAGGTAACCGATTCAAAAGGAGTTACCACAACCGTTTCTCCATGGATCAGTAAATATAAAGATCCACAGTGGGTACAGGGAAGTAATAACTCCCGGATGAACTGGATCATACTGCGTTACGCCGATGTATTGATGATGCAATCAGAAGCGATGAACAATCTTAATCCAGGTGATCCTGCCAAATTTAACGGCTTAAACACCGTACGGGATAGAGCTGGCTTATCTGCATCACACCTTGATTTGGCTAATACCCCTACACCTTCCGCTTTTATTGATACGTTGGTTAAAGACCGCGCCCGGGAGCTTTGTGTGGAAGGTCATCGTCGCTGGGACTTGATCAGGCTGGGGCGCATTAAACAAGTTGAACAGACTATAAACGGTTTTACACTTCCCGACAACCTGTTGCTACTACCTATTCCGCAGCCAGAGCGTGATGTGAATCCAAATTTATCTCAAAACCCAGGATATTAACCCATTATGACATACAGACATATCACCCTATTTCTGTTAATACCCCTATATTTTACCAGCTTTGCACAACGCAAAGCTGGTAAAACTGTTTTTATACTGCTTGATGAGCAAACGCTTGAGCAATGTAAACAACAATATCAAAATAAAGACACGGCCATGGTAGCGCAGGTTAATAGCCTGATTACCCGTGCCGATAGTCTCCTTAGTGCAGGCCCCTATTCGGTAACTTATCACAAAACTAAACTGGCCCCAAGTAATGATAAGCACGACTATGTAAGTCAGGCGCCCTACTGGTGGGCCGACTCCTCCAAAAAAGATGGTAAACCCTACATCCGCAAAGATGGCAGGCGAAACCCCGAAATTTATTTATTGCATGACGGCAGTCAGATGGGCAGCTTATGCAATAGTGTGGAGCAACTCACGCTGGCCTGGTACTTTACAGGTAACGAAAAATATACACAGAAAGTTAAAAGTTTACTGCAAGTTTGGTTCATAGATGCAGCTACCCGGATGAACCCCAATTTAAATTATGCACAATATATTCCCGGACTTAATGATGGTCGGGGTATTGGCATTATCGAAACTACGGGTTTAACGGTTATCCCGGACATGCTCACCTTGCTGCGATCAAGCCAAAACATCAACAGCAGTTTGGTAAGCGGCGTAAAACAATGGTACAAACAATACCTGGACTGGTTGGTAACCAGTAAAAACGGCAAATCGGAACATAACCAGATCAATAATCATGGTACTTACTATGACCTGCAGGTAGTCGACTTTGCCCTATTTACCGGTAATGATGTTTTGGCAAAACAAACCTTACGGCAAACCACCATCGCCAGGATCGATCAGCAGTTTACGCCAGATGGCGCTATGCCGCTGGAACTCATCCGTACCAAATCATGGGGTTATGCCAACATGAACCTTTGGGGCTGGTGCCGCCTGGCCAAAATGGCGGCTTTAGTCAACGTAGATCTTTGGCACGAACAAACCATCGACGGCAAAGGCATCAAAACAGCTATCAACTGGCTCATGCCTTACGCACTTAAACAAAAAGCATGGACGCACGAACAAATCGAGCCGTTCACCTACGGTACATTCACCCGTATTGTTCACGCCGCGGCGACTGTTTATCCCGATGATATCTTCAAACAATATTTAAAAGAGCATCCGCTAAAAAATCGGTTAAACGATATCAATTAGTAGGTTTTTAATATACTTATGAAAAGATCAATATTATCCTTTTTAACTTTTATCTGCATCTCGGGCCAGTTGAGTTATGCCCAGCAAAAAACAAGACTTACCGGTAACTGGGAGTTTTTAAAGCAGGACATCGGTGGTGTATGGGAAGCCGTGCGTCCGGTTACGCCCGGTAACCCCGAAAGTGTTCCGGTTTGGCAAAAGGTAACCCTGCCCCATTGTTTCAACTCCCGAGATGCGGTTGATCCGGATACCCATTATTACCAGGGACCGGGCTGGTACCGCACCCAACTGGATATTAAAAATCCTTATGCTAATGGCCATACCCTGCTCCATTTTGAAGGTGCCGGGCAAAAAACCGAAGTGTATGTATACACCACCAAAGTAGGCGCTCATTTGGGTGGCTATGATGAGTGGACGGTAGATATAACCCAGGCGGTAGAAGATTTTAGAAAGACTGATGTTTATCAAAAAAGATTTAAGGGGCGCATCCCGGTGGAGATCCGATGTGATGACTCTCGTGATCTGGAAACCATCCCCTCGCAATTATCTGATTTTAATGTTTATGGTGGGCTTTACCGTTACCTGAACCTGGTGTATGCCCCAGCTGTTTCATTGGATAAAATATTTGCTTCGGCACAAACAGATAAAGAAGGTAAACAAGGCGAACTACAGATTAAAGCCAGATTTTATAACCCGGCTAATAGCTCTACTGCCGATGGTTTGATTAAACTGATCGACCCTCAGGGAAAAGTTGTAGCTGATAAAACTTTTCAATTAAGCAATTTAACCGGCGATGTTTCTATTGGCTCATTCCAGGTTAAGAAACCCAAATTATGGTCACCGGCCAATCCGGCCTTGTACACGGTTGAAGTATCCGTTAAATATAGAGATCAGGTTGATGTACAAACCGAAAAAGTCGGCTTCCGCAATTTTGAATTTGCTGATAACGGGCCATTTTATCTGAACGGAAAACGCTTGCTATTACGCGGCACGCATCGCCATGAAGATCAGGCCGGCGTAGCCGAAGCCATGACCGATAGTATGATGCATCAGGAAATGCAGATGATGAAGGATATGGGTGTAAACTTTATCAGGTTGGGTCATTATCAGCAGTCCCGAACCATATTGAATTTATGTGACAGCCTGGGCATTTTGGTTTGGGAAGAAGAACCCTGGTGCCGTGGTGGTTTAGGCGGCGAAGGGTATCAGAACCAGGCCAAACAAATGATGACTAACATGATCGAGCAGCATTTTAATCATCCGGCCATTATTCTTTGGGGATTGGGTAACGAGAACGACTGGGAGGGCGATTTCCCGGTGTTTGATAAAGAAAAGATCCACGAGTTCATGAAAGCGCAGAATGATCTGACCCATCGTTTGGATCCTTCACGCAAAACCACCATCAGACGTTGTGATTTCTGTAAAGATATACCCGATGTATATTCTCCTTCTATCTGGGCAGGTTGGTACCGTGGCTTATTTACCGAGTATAAGGCCACTTCCGAAGAAGAATTTAAAAAAGTAAAACGCTTTTTCCATGCCGAATGGGGCGGTGACAGTCATGCCCTGCGCCATTCCGAAAATCCGGATAAAGCATTAAGCAATATCAAGGCTGGAACTGGAACAGACGAACGTCTGGGCGACGCTTCTTTATACGGTGGTGCAGCCCGTGCATCAAAAGACGGTGACTGGAGCGAAAGCTATATCTGTAACCTGTTCGACTGGCACTTAAAAGAACAGGAAACTATGTCATGGCTTACAGGTTCGGCCTTTTGGATCTTTAAAGATTTCTCGACCCCTATCCGCCCGGATAACCCTATCCCCTACATGAATCAGAAGGGTGTGGTTGAACGCGATCTTACCCCTAAAGAGTCTTACTACGTATTTCAATCCTATTGGACAGATAAACCTATGGCCCATATTTACGGGCATAGCTGGCCCGTGCGCTGGGGTGATCCCGGTGAAGAAAAGATGGTAAAAGTATATTCCAATTGTGACAATGCCGAACTTTTTGTGAACGGTAAAAGCTATGGCATAAAAAAACGCAACAGCCAGGATTTTCCAGCGGCAGGCTTGCGTTGGATGGTACCTTTACAGGCAGGTAACAACGACATCAAAGTAGTAGCCCATAAAGGCAAACAAACCGTTACCGACCAGATCAGTCAGCAATACCAGACCGAAAAATGGGGTAAGCCAGCCAAAATAGTGATCGAAAAAGTGAAAGATGAAAACGGAGAAGCTACTATTCAAGTAAAACTGCAAGACAGCAAAGGTGTACAATGCCTTGATGCGGTAAACTGGATCACGTTTTCACTGACCGGCGATGGTACTTTGATAGATGATCTGGGTACTTCAAGAGGCTCACGCAAAGTGCAAGCCTATAATGGTCGCGCTTTAATCAGTATAAAAACAAATAATGGCAAAAGCGTGGTGGGTGTACAATCGCCGGGCTTATCGACAGCATTTATTAATTTATAAGTTATGTTTAAAATACGGTATCTATTATTTCTTTGTTTGCCCCTGCTTTTGCTAAGCTGGCAAACAGACACAGGGTTGCCTGTTAAACAACAGGTAACAGCTACATTAAAGGCCGATATATTAAAAGAAGCCGCCTGGGCGCTTAAACAGGATCCGGTAACAGTTACCGCCGAAACTTGTCCGCGCAGCTCGGGAGGTAAACATGATTTTTACTCCGAAGGCGATTATTGGTGGCCAAATCCACAGGACCCTAACGGGCCATATATACAAAAGGATGGGTTAACCAATCCTGGGAATTTTGTGGCCCATCGTCTGGCTATGATCCGTTTCAGCCGTATTATTGGTGCATTAGCCTCGGCTTATCAGATCACAAGTGATAAAAAGTATGTTAAACAAGCCATCTGGCACCTGAAAGCCTGGTTCATTAACCCCGAAACCATGATGAACCCTAACCTGCAATATGCTCAAGCCATCAAAGGTGTGGCCACTGGTCGCGGTATAGGTATTATTGATACCATACAATTAATGGAGGTGGTTCAGGGTCTGGAAGCGATGCAAAACTCATCCTTGATTGATCAGCAAACGTTGGCGGGTATTAAAGGGTGGTTTACCCAATATATTACCTGGCTTACCACTCATCCATATGGTAAGGACGAAATGAGCGCTAAAAATAATCACGGTACTTGCTGGGCCATGCAAACCGCTTGCTTTGCCAAATTTACGGGCAATAAGGAGGTGATGGATTTTTGCCGCAACCGCTTTAAAGAAGTATTACTACCCAGCCAGATAGCAGCAGATGGTAGTTTCCCCTTAGAGTTAAAACGCACTAAACCCTATGGCTATTCTATATTTAACCTGGATGCCATGACCACCCTTTGCCAGATACTAAGCGACAAAAACGATAACTTGTGGACCTATCAAACACCAGATGGCCGGTCCATCAAAAAAGGGATCGAGTTTCTATATCCCTTTTTAAAAGATAAAAATACCTGGCCTTATGCACATGATGTAATGCACTGGGAAAGCTGGCCTGTTGCCCAACCCTCATTAGTTTTTGGCGCAGCAACCTATGGTAATGCCGATTGGCTCAATACCTGGAAAAAACTGGATCACGCTCCTACTGATGAAGAGATCATTAGAAACTTACCGGTAAGGCATCCTCTTATTTGGCTCAATTAACACATAAAAAAGCCCGGTTCAATTGAGCCGGGCTTTTTTATGTTGTATCATTAATTAGGTAATAGTCTGTGAAATTTAAATTCGGTTAATACCGGGGCGTCGGCCGGATAGGTGATATATTTTAAGGTTAATAGGTTAGCATCAAGCGTAAATGTGGTATTATCATAAAGCTTGACATTACTTGGCGTTTTAACTACAGGGTTTTGGCCATTTTGCTCAGCCATTTCTTTGATCGTAACTTTTAAACTATCCCCTTTTGTTATATAAGTCCCGGTATACGAAGTTTGAGTAGTTGGGTTGCCATAATGGACTAACGTATAGGTAAATTCGCCAAGTCCCCCGAAATTTAAGTGGGTCTCAAAATTAGGCGTCTGGCTTACATCTACCCATCCTCCAACAAGGTTTTTAACAGGTTCAGTTACTGGTTTCTTTTCCTTTTTGCATGCCCCTGTTATTAACAGCGTACAAATCAGTATGCCATGCAAAACATTGATAAAATTAGGTTTAAGCGATTTCATAAAATGCAGGTTTATAACCCTTACGGCACACCAAAGCATTTCGCTACAACCACTTATTCTTTTCAGTTCATTAATATATCGGGACTCCTAAACTGATCCCATATCGTTTCACAGATGATTTGAAAACTTCCCTGGCTACCTGTGTTAAATTTTGCCACTCAAAACCGCCGTAGATAGTATCAAACCGGATATTGTCTACCCGTTTGATCACCTCAGTTAGCTCCTTCTCAGGTAAGGGAATAACATTGGGGTAGCTGTACATAAAGGCTAAATGTTTTTTGCTTTTGGCTACATAGATACTGTCGCCGGTAAGTAATGCGCCTTCTGCAGATAAGCGTGGCACCCGTAGTACGCTGCTGCCCGGGAAATGCCCACCGGTGTTGATGATGGAGATACCATCCCACAACTGCTGTTCAGCTCCCTCCCAAAATGTGATACGCGGGCCTTTGTTAAGCATCCATTGCTCATCAGCAGCATTAATATAAACCGGGCAATCAAAGGTCTCTGCCCACTCGTTCACGTTACTATAAAAATGTGGGTGCGAAAATGCGATGGCTTTTATTCCTCCCTTTGATCTGATAAAATCAATGACCTCCTGGTTAAGCAGCGGAATGCAATCCCATAAAATACTACCCCCAGGCGAAAGTGTTAATAAAGCCCTGTTTCCAAGCGCGAATAATGGTGTTACCTGAAAGGAGAAAAGCGTAGGACTAAGTTCCCTGATCTGTACTTGATGATTGGCCACTATTTCGGCTGAATTAGTCCAATTTTGACCATCTTCGGCCAGGTATTGCCGGTCGTCATTACATATCGGGCAAACTTCTGGTGATGACAATTCTGCCTTATATTGTGTACCGCAGGTACAGCATGTATTTTTTACTGGTTCCATAATTTTATTTACGATGCTTCTTGTTATTAATCCTCACCCGCAACCAGGTGCATAGCAATAGCTATCCGGTTCCAGCTGTTGATGGTTGTAGTTACAAATATGACCTGTGCCAGCTTTTGTTTACCCAGCAGTCTCAGTGCATTTTCATAAGTTTTATCGGATACACCATGATCGGCAATACGGGTTAACTCTGTAGCTAATTGTAAAATAGTCTGCTCTTCTTCGGTAAAAAATGGGGTTTCCCACCAGGTGGCCAGTGCGAAAAGTCGTTGGGTAGTTTCGCCAAGGGCGATGGCATCTTTGGTATGATAGTCGATACAATAACCACAGCCGTTGATCTGGGATACGCGTATCCTGATCAGTTCCTGCAGGCGGCGGTCGAGTTCAAATTCAGCCCACTGTTTATCGGCAACAGCCATGGCCTTATAAATACGGGGCTCTGCCTCGTCAATGTTCATTCTCCGTTTCATGTCTGGTTAGATTAATTATCATCTAATTTCAGACATTATTGGACTACTTATATAGTCCAGACATTACAAAAGAAATAGTCCAGATATAAATAAATTATCGGGTTAGTCAATAGCATGATCTGTTTCGATATCTGTTCCCTTCCACACCTTTTTGGCTGTCCAGTCTTCATCTGCTTTCTGCCAAAACTCGTCAGACGGAGGTAAACCCAGAATCAGAAAAGCTTCGGAACAAAGATAGAGGCTTCCTGTCGACATATATCCTTCGCCAATATTGGGCTGATGACCGTATAACCCGACCTGCAACCAGCCTTTATCATCAAAAGTCCTGGGTGCTTCTAACTGTCTTTTAATCAGCGTATATAAAGCTGCCCTCACCTGTTGAGGTTTAACCGCATCAGGCAAAGCGTGCATCAACGCAATTTTTGATAAAAGCTGAAAAGCGCCAAAGCGGTAAGCCAGGGAACGGCCAATGGGCGGATAAGTACCTTCGGGCGATATCAATCGCTCCTGAATAGCGGCATAACGACGGGCACGTTTCAACGCGGTATCATAAGTTGTCTTTTGATCGATACCGGCATTTTGGAGGGTTTGTAATACATCCAGCAACATAGGCTGTATCACAAAACTGTTGTAATAATCCCAATGAAAATCGGCACCATCACCATACAAACCGTCCCCCTTGTACCACAATTGATGCTGTTTGATAGCGTAATCCATCCGCATCCTATCACCATAGTTATCAAATTTCAGCAAGGCGGCTTCAATAGTGGCGCTGAACAACAGCCAATTGTTATATCCTGGCGTAATAACCCGTGAGGATTTAAACGCGGCAATAATATTGGCTTTGGTTGGCGCATCCAACGGATCCCATAATTGATGCGGTGCACGCAATAAAGCCTGGGCCAAAAAAGCGGCATCCACTACGGGTTGGGCACCTTTGTTAAAATTCATAAAATCGGGACTGCCTGGATCTGTAGCGTTATGAAGTCCCACACGCGCCAGTTCGATATATTTTTTGCGTAATATACCCTCGGGAGTTTGATCCGGACCGATCTCGAGCCAGGGGGCCATACCAGCCAATAAGCGGCCAAATGCTTCCAGGTACGTATAATTTTTACGGTCGCCGGTTTTGGCTTCCACCGGCATTTGCTGTTTGAGTTCATTTTTGCTCAAGGCGGTCAATACCGGATCGGCTATCCGCACAAGTGATTTAACCAGATAAACTCGCTCTTTTTGGCCGGCATCGTTATTTGCCGGCAATTGGGCCATTACTATGCCTGATAAAGGCAGGGATAATATCAAACAGAAAAATTTACGCATTGCAGAATTGATGTTCATCTTTATCATTTTTAATTCTCCGTTTTACCGGGAAATTTATCAAACAAGGCTTTCAGTTCCTTTGCTTTTTCAGGGTATTCCTGAATAACATTGGTTCGTTCGCTTGGATCGTATGACAAGTTAAACAATTCTATTTTAGATTCCTGTGCCTGATTGGATATCCCAGTATTGGTATTGGCTGATTTTACTTCCCGGTACTTCCAATCCCCCTGCCGTACAGCCTCACAAATACCGTTGTTTACATAATATATCTCCCTGTGTTTAGGGTGACGACCGCCTTTCCCCAATAATACATCCGAGATAGACTGACCATCGAGCACCCGACCTTTTGGCAATGGCGCATTTACCCATTGGGCAAGGGTTGGCAATACATCCAGGTTGCTCACCATGCTGGTGATAGATGCCCCAACCGGGGTATGATTTTTCCAGTAAACGATAAACGGTTCGCGAACGCCGCCCTCATAACTTTGCCCCTTGCTGCCGCGGAAAACGCCTGCGGTACCAGCATCCCAGGGTTTGGTAGCGCCATCACCAGACATGCGCGACGGAAATTCGATCCATGGCCCGTTATCGCTCGAAAACATAAATATGGTATTATCAGCCAGTCCTTGTTTTTCCAACTGTGCCCAAACCTCGGCCAGACTGGCATCAAGTTGCTCTACCACATCACCCAGATGACCACCATCTGAACGGCCTTTATTCTGTTGCGAGGAAGCAAAAGCAACCGGCAAATGCGGCACGTTATGCGCCAGGTACAGGAAAAAAGGTTTGCCTTTCTTTTGTTCTTTAATGTATCTGATGGCCTCGTTCTTGTACAGATCAATAAGGGATGAATCGGCAGGCTTGATTACCTCTGGTTTATGCCCCCTGAATATTTTAAGCGTGGTATCTGTTTTAACATAAGGCGCCCGGTAATCATGACTATATAAAAGGCCATAATAAGAATCAAACCCCTGTGCCATGGGGTGGTTGTAGGGTTTATGATCGCCCAGGTGCCATTTACCTATCATAGCGGTTTTATACCCAACAGCTTTCAGCATTTCGGCGATGGTTACTTCCTGATCTGGTAAGCCCAACTCCGATCCAGGAGGTATTGGATAAGGAAGGTTCATCCGGGAAGCATAACGTCCAGTTAACAGTGATGCCCTTGATGGCGTACAGCTTGGGCTGGATACCACATAATTGGTTTCGCGTACACCTTTTTGGGCCATCTTATCCAGAAAAGGCGTCTTGATAACCGGGCTTCCGTAGCAGCTCAGGTCAGAGTAGCCCATATCATCGGCTAGTACAAAAATGATATTTGGCCGCTGCTGCGCCCTGACATTTAGTGTGATAAAAAGTAAGACAAGCCATATCAGCTTAGTAGATAATTTGCCCGGGAAAGCTCTCATACAGGTTTATGTAATTTATCCAAAGTAACCGATTGCCGTTTTACTTTGCAAGCGGTTACTTTATTATTTTTGTTACAATGATTTAATCTTGTTCCAGTCAACCACCCCTACTTTTTGTGCCCATTGCAGGTATTCGACCTCCAGTGCTTTTACTTTATCCGGATATAGGGCTGCCAGGTTATTGGTTTCGGAGCGGTCGGCTTCGAGGTTATACAATTCCCAGGGCTGGTCAATTTCGGCAACCAGTTTCCAATTTCCTTTTCTGATAGCGCGGCTGCCTTCGTGCTCCCAAAAGATAGCGTCATGGCCACTCCAGGGCTTGTTGAAGAGTACGTTCTTCAGGCTAAAACCTTCCAGGGGTGTAAGCTTCCGGTTTTTAAATTCCTGCGGATAAGTAACTCCAGCCAGATCAAGACAGGTAGGCATAATATCAATAAAATGGGCGGGTTGGGTATTGGTACTACCAGATTTTATTACACGCGGAAACCAGGCAATAAACGGCGTGGCAATGCCGCCTTCGTGCGTATTTCTTTTAAATAACCTGAACGGTGTATTACTCACATTAGCCCAGGGAATTTCGTAGCTGTCGATAGAATTTACGGAGCCGGGTATTCCGTTCTTTTGAATCACGGTGGCCAGGCTTTTTACCTCATCGGCGCTGCCGCCATTATCAGATGCGAAAAGCACAATGGTATTTTTATCTTTTCCGAGCTGCTTGAGTTTGTCCATGATCTCGCCTACACCGGCATCCATCCTATCGATCATGGCCGCGTAAATGGCCATGCGGGTATCCCATCTGTCTTTTTCTCCAGGCGATAATGAATCCCAGTCGGGTACGCGGCTGTCGCGATCAGATAGTTTCCAGTACTTTTTGATGATGCCGCTAGCCAGTAGTTTTTCGTAACGTTGTTTACGCAGCTTGTCCCAGCCTTTAAGGTATTTGCCTTTGTAACGGGCAATATCTTCAGGCAAAGCCTGAATAGGCCAGTGCGGGGCATTATAGGCTACATACAGAAAAAAAGGAGCCTTATCCGCTTTGATCTGTTCCAATGATTGTTTAGCAAAATCGGTAATAGCCTGGGTCAGGTATTTGGAAGTATCGCTCCTGGTGATCTCCCGGTCGTTCAGCATAAAGGTGATCTTGCTGCCATCGTTATACAGCGGTGCCGAATTAAAATAGCTGCTGCCATTATTGAGCATAGTGAATGATCTGTCGAAGCCTCGGTTAAAGGCCAGCGCAGATGGCTGTAAACCTACATGCCATTTGCCCGATACGATGGTATTATAACCAGCCTGAGTTTTGAGTAATTCGGCAATGGTGGCGCAATATTCATTCAGATAGCCTTGGTACGCAGGTGAGCCTTTATATTTCACCATATCGCCCACGCCTGCCTGGTGCGGATATAAACCAGTTAATAAGGAGGTGCGCGATGGGCAACACCTGCCGGCATTATAAAATTGGGTCATTTTTAAACCCTCCTTTGCCAACCTATCTATGTTGGGCGTATGGATCTCGGAGCCAAAACAACCCAGATCCGCAAAGCCCATATCATCGGCTAAAATGATCACGATATTGGGTTTGGTGGGTTGTTTTTGGGCGAAGGCAATATTGCCGTGAAGCAGGAATAAAACAAGGTAAGCTATACGTTTTAACATGGTGGTTAGTGGTGGGATATATAAACACGAAACTGCAGGACGGCGAGGACTCACCCCGACATCGCTGCGCTTGTCGCCCCTATCTTCGCCTGCGGCGGAAAGAGGGTGAAAAATTAATATTAATACCCGTCATTGCGAGGAGGAACGACGTGGCAATCCCCGACTTACAGAGACGCTCTGTATATCGGGGATTGCGACGCTACGCTCGCAATGACGAGCTTTATTTTATTTGTTGTAGCATCGGCGTCGCTAAAACAATAAAACTATTTCACGCTCGCTAAACCAGTTTTGGTTTGATTCACCACGGCTTCAACCTGGGCAACCGACGAAAAACCTTGCTTTTTCCAAACCTCTTTTTTGTTTTGATACAGCACCAGGGTTGGCAGTACGTTTACTTTCAATTCTTTGGCCAGGGCTGTGTTATCATATACCTCAATACTGATGATCTTTGGCGTAAAACCTGTTTTTGCTTTCAGTGAATCCAGTACGGGTACCAGTTTTTTGCAGGCGCCGCAATATCTCGAGCCAAAATCAACCAGTACCAGTTGCGATGAACCGGTGAGCTCAGTAAATTGTGCTTTGGTTAAAGAAACACCTTTTTTAGTGGTCGAAATAATAGGGTAACCAGAACCTATCCAGTTGGCTAAACCACCCGGAAGCTCCTCTACATCCGTAAAGCCTTTTGCACGCAATTCATTGGATAAAACCTTACTGCGGCCATTGGCAATAGAGTATACAAATGTTGGTTTATCTTTAGAAAGCGCATCCAGGCGTTGCTGATAGTCGGCGGCTTTCGCATCTACATTAACAGCGCCCTTGATGTGGTTCTGAACAAATTCTTCGGCCGAACGGGCATCCAGTATTTGTGCGTTTTTGGATTGATTAAGTTTCACAGCAAAAGCCTCCAGTGATAACAGAGGTTTACCAGTTTGGGTTTGTGCATGGACAACGCCTGTGGTTGTAACTATTACAGCCAGTAAAAAGCTTTTTAATTTTTTCATGATCATTAATTATTGTTTTCTAAATGATGGATCCTTTTATTGTTGATATCATCGCGGTCTATAAAGGGGTAGATGTTGTTCTTTTTGGCCTCCGCATCAAACAGATCTTTCAGCTCTTTGAGTTTTTCGGGATATTTTTTAGCCAGGTCAACACGCTCATTAAAATCTTCGTTCAGGTTGTATAGTTTCCATACATCCTTGTCGTAATTACGCTCTGGCAAGGTTTTGCCCTGCGGAAAATTGAGCAGATCGATATTATCCGGACGATGCGCGGCTTCGGCTTTCCAGCCATCTTTATAAATAGAGCGGGAAGTGAAGATGTAGTAATACTGCTTGGTATGCAGCGTTGGCGCCTGCGCGTTATTAAACGAGCTGAACAAGGATTTGCCCTGTAGCGTATCCTGTTTAATACCTTTGATATATTCCGGCAATTTCAGGCCCGCGGCTTCAATAGTAGTTGGGAATATATCCGAAACATGGCCGTATTGCGTGCGGATGCCTCCTTTTTCTTTGATGAGTTTAGGGTAATAAACAATCAACGGGTTATGTGTACCACCTTCGGCATCGGCATCAGATTTCCAGTATTTGAAGGGCGTATTGGCAGCCTGCGCCCAACCCAGCGGGTAATTGGTGGAAGCCTCTGGCGTGCCGATGGACTCGTAATCACTTTCATTCTTTTTGATATAATCAGCTTCTGGTGTGGTCAATGCTGAATTTTTCGGGTTGATCACGCCGTGGAAAGTTCCCTCCTTACTGGCGCCGTTATCCCCTATCATCACAAACACCAACGTATTATCAAACTGACCAGATGCTTTGAGGTAACTGATCACCCGGCCAACCTGGTGGTCGATGTAGGTGAGGTAGCCTGCATATACTTCCATAAAACGGGCATACAGTTTTTGCTGATCGACTGGCAAGCTCTTCCAGGCTTGTATGCGCTCGTTGCGCTCAGGCAGTTTGGCATAAGCGGGAATATAACCGGCCTTTTTCTGATTTTCAAAAACCTTTTCGCGGTATACATCCCAGCCCTCGTCAAATTTACCTTTGTACAGGTCGCTCCACTCCTTGCTAACCTGGTGCGGCGCATGGGTGGCACCCGGCGCATAGTATAAAAAGAAAGGCCGGTCGGGCGCTGCTTTATGGGCCGCATCAATATAGGCTATAGCCTTATCGGTGATCACCTCGTTCAGGTTACGTCCATCGGGTTTGATGTGGAAATTATCCTCTACCAAATGCGGCGGGTTATACTGATCGGTAGCCGACTCCAGGAAACCGATGTGGTGGTCAAAGCCCTTGCCTGTTGGCCAACGGTCGAACGGACCAACAGCGGTGGTATCTTCATCGGGGGTTACGCCCCACTTACCCACAGCAAAAGTGCTGTAACCATTTTCGCGCAGGTTTTCGGCAATGGTACCCTTATCTGCCGGGATTCGCCCATCATAACCCGGGAAACCTGCCGCGGTTGAGGCATGCGAAAAATTACCCACGTGCACATAATGGTGGTTACGCCCTGTTAATAATGACGACCTTGTTGGTGCGCAAATACCAGCTGTATGAAAATTGGTATAACGCAAGCCATTATTGGCCAGCGTATCAAAGTTGGGGGTATTGATCAATCCGCCAAATGTGGCCGAAGCGCCAAAGCCAACATCGTCCAATAATATCCACACCACGTTTGGCGCGCCTTTAGGGGCCTTAAGCGGCTTGGGCCACCATTCTTTTGATTCGGCCAGGGTTTTGCCCACAATCCCTTTGTAGGTTGATGGCGTTGATGGCGGAATGTTCGCCGGGGCTACGGGTCCATATTGCGCCACGGCCGGCAGCGCAAAACCCAGGGCAATTACTATTGCCACGAACGTTTTTTTATGATCTTGTTTCATATGGATAGGTTTATATTGATTCTGATTAACACCCCCTCTAAATCTCCCCCCTTTGGGGGAGACTTAAAAAAACATTTTAAAGCCCTCTCCTTTGGAGAGGGTTGGGAGAGGTTTATCCTTACTCCCAATCAGCTCTATTTCTTATAATTCTGATGGATCCTCCGGTGATAAACATCATACCAGTCGATAAACGGATACAGGTTGTTCTTTTGAGCCTGTTCCTCAAATACCGCTTTCAATTCTTTTAATTTTTCGGGATATTTTTTGGCCAGGTCGATACGCTCGTTAAAGTCATCATTCAGATTATACAGTTCCCATACGTCATTATCAAAGCTAATATCAGGGACCTCTTTGCCAACGGTAAAGTCGTTCAGCTCCACATAATCCGGGTGATGCGCCGCCTCTGCTTTCCAGCCATCGCTATAAATGGAGCGCGAGCCAAATATGTAATAATGCTGTATTTTATGCTTGTTGGCTGCTTCCGGATGATCAAAGGAATAAACCAGCGATGTGCCTTGCAGCGTATCCTGTTTAATCCCCCTGATATATTCAGGCAGTTTAATGCCGGTATATTCCAATGTAGTTGGCAATACATCGATCACGTGGCCGTATTGCGTGCGGATGCTTCCCTTGTCTTTAATGCCTTTGGAATAGTAAACAATAAGCGGGTTACGTGTACCGCCTTCGGAATTGGCATCCTGTTTCCAGTATTTAAATGGCGTATTGGCTGCCTGTGCCCAGCCCAGTGGATAATTGGTTGAGGCCTGTGGCGTGCCTATGTCATCAATATCTTCGATGTTAGTTTTCAAGTAAGGAGCTTCGGCAAGCAATTTGGCCGAATTCTTTTTGGGGTTGATCTCGCCATGTAAGGTACCTTCTTTACTGGCGCCGTTATCGCCGATGATCACAAATACCAGGGTGTTATCCAGCTGACCGCTTTGTTTCAGATAACCCAACAAACGCCCAACCTCATGATCTGTATAAGTTAGGTAACCAGCATAAACTTCCATAAAACGGGCATACAGTTTTTGCTCGGTCGGCGGGAGTGATTTCCAGGCAGGGATACGGGTATTGCGTTCGGGTAATTTGGCGTAAGCCGGAATAATGCCCAGCTTTTTCTGACGGGCGATCACTTTTTCGCGGAAATCATCCCAACCAGAATCAAACTGACCTTTGTACAGATCGCTCCATTCTTTGGCTACCTGATGCGGTGAGTGGGTTGCTCCCGGCGAATAATACAGGAAGAAAGGTTTATCGGGCGCTGCTTTATGCTGGCGGGTAAGATAAAAGATAGCCTTATCGGTGATCTGCTCGTTCAGATGTCGACCATCTGGTGTTGCATGGGCGTTGTCTTCTACCAGATCGGGTTTGTACTGATCCGTTGCCGAACCCAGGAAGCCAAAGAAATGATCAAAACCTTTACCCGTTGGCCAGCGATCAAACGGACCGGCATCAGTGGCATCCTCGTCAGGCGTTAAACCATATTTGCCTACCGCAAAGGTGTTATAACCATTCTCCCGTAATATTTCAGCAACCGTTCCTTTATCAGATGGTATGCGACCATCATAACCCGGGAATCCGGCCGATAAAACCACATGCGAAAATCCGCCCTCGTGAACATAATGATGATTACGCCCGGTAAGCAGCGCCGACCGTGTTGGCGCGCAGATACCCGCGGTATGAAAATTGGTATAACGCAAGCCGTTATTAGCCAGCGTATCAAAATTTGGTGTTTTGATGATGCCGCCGAATGTGCTTGTAGCGCCAAAGCCCACATCATCCAATATGATCCACAGCACGTTTGGCGCGCCGGCAGGCGCTTTATGAGGCTCAGGCCACCACTCCTTTGAATCATTAAGCGTTTTCCCTACCGTGCCGCCAAATGGCTGAGTATTTTGTGCCTTTACACTTTGCAAACCGAGTATCCCGATAAGCAAGGCAACAGGCCATATTTTACCGCCACCCGATTTAAAATAGCGGGGTGGCTTTGGGGTGAGTACTTTTAAATGTATCATGATATGATTTTATTTTAGATGTTAATTATTGTACAGGGAAACCTGCTTTGGTTAAACTGTCAAGTGCCCCAATGTTATAGCTTAAATGATAGCCCAGCGTTTGCAGGGAATCCGCTGCTCTGCCGCTTCTGTTACCAGAATGACAATACAGATATACTTGTTTGTTTTTATCCAGCTTTTTAACCTGATCCGCAAAATCAGCCGATTTGATATTGATATTTGCGGCATATTTTAAATGCTTCAGGTTATACTCCTCTGGCGTACGTACGTCTACCAGGTATGCTTTACCTTGTGCTATATCGTTAAGCAGTTTTTTTTCGATCGCGGGTGTTACCGCGATTTTGTCGGAGTGAGTTTGCACATACATTTGCTGTGCATGTAAAGCTGTTCCTGCTGAAAATGACAATAGGAATATGGTGATTATCTTTTTCATAGTTATTTATTATTTGTTACTGCCAACCCGGGTTTTGGGTGAGCTTGCCGTTACTGTTATCAATTTCCTGCTGTGGGATCGGAAACAGGTAAAATTTACCCGCGGCCCCTTTGGTCACATTGGTTTTACCTACTTTGAGCAAGCTGGCTTCCAGTATACCATTACCACTGGCATCTCGTTCACGGATCAGATCAAACCAGCGCTGGTATTCGAACACAAACTCCAGGCGGCGCTCCAGGTAAACTGCATCGCGGAACTGTGCCTGTGTAAGGCCAGAAAGGTCATCCAGTCCGGCACGTTTACGTACCCTGTTAACAGAGGTATATGCCTTGGTGGTTGGGCCATTCAGTTCATTTTCTGCTTCTGCATGGATCAGCAACACTTCCGAAAACCGAATGATAGGCACATTGGCACCAGATTCGGCCTCATTGGCAACCACATTGGGATCATAATATTTATTAAAAAACGGTGTAGAATCACCCGGGATGCTGTTATCGTTCAGTTTGCCATACCAAAGGTTAGTGCTCGGGCTCTGGAAACGGGTCACAAAACTTACACGCTTCCTTTTATCGTTGGCCGGATACAATTTATAGATACTGAAAAATTTGTCTGTTCCGCTTGGCTTGGTAGCATCGGGCACCGAGTAAAATACTACCTGGTCGGCATAACTGCTTACCATACCCGGTATAGCGTTTAGGATGGCCCGAGGTGCCTGGTTATTACCCTGCCCCTGCGAATTGGCTTTGAATTGAGCCGAAAAGATATGTTCCCTACCATTTTTAGAAGCCGGTAAAAACACATCGGCGTAATTGGTAAACAGGTCATACCCATAAGGACCATTGATCACGGTTTCGGCCTGGGTTACTGCTTTGGCCCATTGGCGCTCAGTCAGATAAACTTTAGCCAGCAGTGCATTAGCAGCACCCGCCGTCGCCCTGCCCACATCGGCACCGGTATAAGTATTTGGCAGATCGGTCGCGGCAGCTGTCAGGTCGGTTTCTATTTGTTTGTAAACCGTTGCGGCGGCTGTTCTTGGTACCTGGAGATCCGATAAATTAATAGAAGTTTGATCGTGCAGCACCAATGGTACATCGCCATACAAACGCACCAGGTTAAAGTAAAATAGTGCTCTCAAAAATTTAGCTTCGGCTACCAGTCTTTTGTTCAGGGTGGCATCAAACTGGATGTGTGGTATAGTATCAATAGCAATATTGGCTTTTTTTATAGCCGCATAATGCTGCTGCCAAATCTGCAGGATACGTAAACCTGCGGATGAATGCCCCAGCACCGCCTGTGAACGCACATCGGCATTGGTAGCGCCCGGACCGGGTCCTTCATCATCGGCCATAAAGTTCATGCCGGTATTAAACAGCGTGTTATATGGTGTCTGGACAGCGTTGGAACCAGCATTTAACAGTGAGTATGCAGCCGTAACCGCGGCTACCGCGTCGGCCTGTGTTTTATAGAACTGGTTTGCCGGAATAAAAGATCGCGGATCTTCATTCAGCTTGGCGCAGGAAGTGGCGCCAAAAGCAAGCAGTATAGCGATATATTTTATATTATTGAGTTTCATGTTTGATCATATTATAAGGTGATACCTAACCCGGCAATAATGGATTTACTGTTGGGGTAAGCCCCGTTATCGACACCTGAGGTAATAGCCGACTGTTCGTTACTGCTTACCTCCGGATCATACCCAGTATACTTGGTCCAGGTGGCCAGGTTTTGCGCGGTTATGTAGATCCTGATCTTTTTAATAGGTGATTTGGACACTACCGATGTTGGGATGGTATAACCCAAACTCAGGCTTTTTAAGCGCAGGTATGAGCCATTTTCGATAAACCTGTCGGAAATGGTTGGCGCCGGATCCTGGAATGCGCTGTGCACATCGGTATTGGTGTTAGTTGGTGTCCAGCGGTTTAGTAAGGTAGTGGTGGCATTGGTATAGCCCGTGCCCAGTTCCAGTACGTTGCGCTGCTGGTTGTATATTTTGTTACCATATGAACCTTGCAGGAAGATACTCAGGTCGATACCCTTATACGAGAAGGTATTGGTAAGGCCGCCTGTAAACTTAGGTTGTGCGTTGCCCAGGATCACCCTGTCTGCCGATTGCGTGATCTTACCATCGCCATTGATATCTACATAAGCCTGACCACCCGGTGAGGTATTGGCTGCCGGGGTAAGCGCAGGGCCACCGGCCTGGATCAGTCCGTTGGTTTTGTAACCGATAAATGAACCGATAGGTTCCCCCACTTTTAAAATGGATGGCAGGGACGAATCAGGGATAAACTGGTTTACACCGTTACCACCCAAACTCAGTACTTTATTACGGTTCACTGCAAACACCAGGCTGGTGTTCCATACAAAGGAACCGGTCAGGTTATGGGAATTCAGGCTTAGCTCAAAACCTTTATTTTGTACCGAACCCACGTTTTCATACTGCTGCGGATTGGTGATAGCTGTATTGGTAATAATGGTAAGCCCGCTTGTAGCCGGTAATGGCAGATACAGCAGCAAATTGGTTGTTTTTTTATAGTAGATATCGGCAGTAAGCGTGATCCTGTCTTTCAGCAGGCCCAGGTCGAAGCCAAAATCATATTGGGTTGTTTTTTCCCAGGTAAGGTTGGGGTTAGCCAAACTGTTTGGTGCAAAACCAGCCACGGTAGTATTACCAAAGTTATAGCGGTAATAACCCAGTTGCGAGTACGACTGGTACGCGGGGATATCGCTGTTACCAGTTTGTCCGGCGCTCAACCTGAATTTAAGCTGACTGATCTGCTCTACATTTTTCAGGAAATTTTCGCTGGAAGCATTCCAGGCGATAGCCGCGGATGGGAACGAAGCCCATTGATGCCCCGGTGCAAATTTGGAAGAACCATCGGCGCGAAGGGTCAGTGTTAACAGGTATTTGCTGTCGAAGCCGTAGTTAACACGGGCCAGGTATGATTTTAGCGCCCAGATATTGGAGGAGGAGGATGGCGCTATAGCAAAGCCACTACCCGAAATGGAAGTGATACTGCCCGAGCCCAGGTTGTTATACGTATCATAATCGCTTACAAAACCCGATGAACCAGTGATAGCACCTTCGGCTTTAAACTTTTGCTGGGTAAAGCCCGCCAGTACATTCAGGTTACTCCTGCCCAATTTCTTGGTATAGGTCAGCGTGTTTTCATTCAACCAGTTAAAGGAGTTCAGCGTACCTACTTCACCAATACCCGAATAGCCCTGGCCTTCATAAACGGTGGATGGCAAATAACGGTTTTGTTTATTGTCGATCAGATCCACACCAGCTAAAACACGTGCAGTCAGGTCTGGGGTGATCTTGTAGTCGCCGGAGATATTACCCAAAACCCTGCTGGTAGTAGTGGTATTGGTTTGGTTATACAACGTATTGATGGGGTTACCATAACTACCCTCAAATATATTCTTCATAAAGAAGGATCCATCTGTATTATATATCGGGGTGGTCGGCGTCATCAATAATATCGCCGGTACAACACCTGCCGGCGCTACTTGCGCGCTGATACGACTGCCGGTGATATAAGATGATATTTTAAGTTTATCATTGTAATCGTGTTCTATGTTCACACGGCCGGCATAGCGCTCAAAATTGGTATTTTGCAATATCCCATCCTGCTTCATATAATTGCCCGAAAAAGCGATCCTGGTACGATCTGTACCCGAAAGGATAGACAGGTTATGATTTTGCGTATTTCCTTCCCGGAAAGCAGCATCTTGCCAGTCGGTATTTACATTATAAGGATTCAACTGGGCGGCAGTTTGCGGGCTTTTGCCCGAATTAGCCAGCGCATCATTACGCAAGGCGCCCCATTGATCGGAGTTAAGCAATGGCAGGGTCTTGATCACATTTTGCCAGCCATAGCTGCCATCGTAATTGATGGATGATACACCCGATTTACCTTTTTTGGTAGTGATGATAATTACACCATTAGCCCCCCGTGTTCCGTATATGGCCGTGGCCGAAGCATCTTTCAGCACTTCGATATTTTCGATATCAGAGGTGCTAAGTGAGGCCAGTGGATTGATCTTAGGGCCATTGGTTACACCTGCATCGGTAAGGGAGTTGCTGTTGGAAGTGGGGAAACCATCAATAATATATAAGGGTTCGGCCACCGCGTTAATGGAGTTCACACCGCGGATCTGCACACTAACGCCAGCTCCCGGCTGCCCGGTGGCCTGGGTTACCTGTATGCCCGATATGGTACCCTGCAGGGCCCGGTCCAATGATGGAATGGGTTGTTTCAGTGCCAGTTGCGGCACGGAAGCTACCGATCCTGTAATATCCTTACGTTTTTGAGAGCCATAACCAACAACTACTACCTGGTTCAGCTGACTTTGCGCGTCTTTCATCAGGATCTCGACGGGGCTGCCATCGGCAATGAACGACTTTGTTTCGTAACCTATAAAGGTGATAATAAGCTTATATGGAAACTTCTGACCGGTAACAAAACTAAACTTTCCTTCCACATCTGTAGAAACTACGTGGGTGGTGCCTTCAATACGTACTACCGCGCCGGGCAACGGTTCTTTGGTGGAACCATCCAATACCCTGCCTACCAATTTTGAATTGATAATGGGCTGTGTTGATTGCTGCGCAAAAACAATAACGGGAAGCAATAAAGCTAATATGGGGATGAATAAAAGTTTTTTCATATCGCCTGGTAGTTTAAGTTGGTGAATAAACTGGACGATATAGCGGCTTTTAGTACAAGCCCGCTACCGGTGTACCGGTAGTAAAGGTCGGCGGCTATGGCCGTGACCAGGTGAACAAGCCGGGATTGAGGCAATAGAAAGCCCTGCCCAACTTTTGCAATATTTTGCATAAATTTGAATAGTTTAAAATGACACCATTGAAACAGGCTCAACGCCAATCGATCCCTGTTTCGTTGTTTTAATTCTGGAGGGGAAAAGCGAATGCTTTTCCCTTATTTATAGAGCCGGTTTTGTTATTATTTTTTCATATTAATTTGTTCTTTAATGTTTATCAATTCCCCCCTTCAACTATTCCAAGAGAGGCTGTCACCCTGAGCTCCGTCGAAGGGTAGAGCGCAGAGGCCCACCCACCATGCTTCGACGGAGCTCAGCATGACACCCCTTTGCAGGGGTATTCATTATTTAATTCTTTACACATCTAAAACCCAGGTGCTCCATACCGCTGTCTTCGGTGGTTTTCATTCTCCGGGATACCCTGAAGCCCGAGCAATAGCTGTCGTTACACAAAAACGAGCCGCCTCTTACTACCCTTTTTATCGCGTAAGGCTCATCCGGATCATATGATTTTGACGGACCTTTAGGATTTTTAACACCTTCGGGTTTGTTGATGGTACTGTAATACCGGTAATCATACAAATCGGCGCACCACTCCCAAACGTTCCCGGCCACATCGTACAAACCATAGCCGTTTGGAGCAAATGAACTTACCGGCGCGGTATAATAAAATTGATCTCGCTGGGTGTTCCGGTACGGGAAATCGCCCTCCCATATATTGGCCTTTGGCTTACCATCGGTCACTTTTTCGTTGCCCCATGGATATATATTATCCTTCAATCCTCCCCGGGCGGCATGTTCCCATTCCGCTTCGGTTGGCAAACGTTTACCGGCCCACTTGCAATAAGCTATCGCATCATCATAAGACACCTGCGTTACCGGGTAATGGCCTTTTCCCTTGATATCACTGCCCGGACCGTGCGGATGTTTCCAGCTTGCACCTTTTTTCCAGGTCCACCACTGGCTGTAATCGCTCAGGGATACCGGTTGTTTCGAAGGTACAAACACCAGCGAGGCAGCTACCAGCAAACTATCAGCGGGCTTTTCGGTACCTGGAGGCAGTTGTTTTTTAAGTACATTCCAATCCGGCTTTTGCTCGGCTGTGGTTATGTACCCGGTAGCTTTTACAAACTTTTCAAACTGCGCGTTGGTTACTTCGGTACGATCCATCCAAAAGCCATCAACAGTAACCTGGTGTTTCGGATATTCATCCTTTTCGGCCTGGCTGTTGTCCGCCCCCATCCTAAAAGTGCCTGCCGGTATCCAAACCATACCATCGTGACTTGTATCGGGCCCCGCCATCACAGCCGCACCCGCTAAAGAGGTTGGCTTAAACCTGCTGGGAATGTTCGACTCACAGCATACCGCCTTTTTTTTCTGCGGAACAACGCTGGTTACAACAGCCGTCTTTGCTTTTTCTTTTTGCTTGCAAGCCGAAAAAATCATCGGACCAGCAATCATGATCAACAGTACCGGGGAAATTTTTTTAAGATTCATATTTATATAGAGTCAAGAGCAAAGAATCAAGAGTCAAGATGAGAAATTAACCTACAACAATCATTTTTGTCCTGATTCCCGATTCTTATATCTTGATTCTCTCTAAGCTTTTACCGGCTGTAAGTTATATGTTTCTTCAGAAATTTCCTGCTCCACACTTTCTTGTTTTTCCGGACGATACAGTTGATGCTCCTGTAAAGGCACATCCTCTCTCACCATTTGGCCATCAGCAGCCAACTCGCTTCCCGGTACTTTCGATTTAAAAATAGGCCATAAAAGTTGTGCATACCATTGATCGCCTTCATAGTGCGATATACCATAGGCTTTTGGATATTGACGTGAAATATGTGCCGTTCCGAAGATCACATCCCATAAAAAGAACATGTTGCCAAAATTGCCTTTGTAATAGCCTACGCCATCATCTGTAGTAGCAGCATGGTGCGCATGGTGTGTAGCCGGTGTTGATATGGTACGCTCCAAAACCCAGGCCAGCGGATGCAGCACTTTATACTGATAAAAAGGTTTATCCCATGGGATACTGGAATGTGCCAGCGTGGTAATAGTACCTTTGATGCCTTTTACTATAATAGCGGGGATACCCAGGCCCAGGTAAACCAGCGCGGTAGTTAAATAGGTTTGCGAAAAAAACAAAGTATAGATCACATTTTGCCTGCTGGCCATTGCCATACCCATGTACGATGCCGAGTGGTGCGTACGGTGAAAACGCCATAACCATGGCACTTCATGGTGCAAACGGTGGTACCAGTATTGGGTAAGGTCATCAGCCACCGCAATGATGATAAAGCCCCAGAAAAATGGCACCCAATCAAACACATCTTTAAAACCTGGCAATATGGATGGTAAAACTTTCAGTCCATAATAGGCTACAACCGGTTTAACAACCAATTTGGGGATGGTAAAGCAGGCAATATCTACCCAACGCTCGTTTTTGTTCCAGCGTTTTTTATACAGGCCGAACGAAAACTCCAGCACCCCGAGTACCAGTACCAGAACGGAAAAACCATATCCGTTGAGGTTGTCAATTACTTTTTTTATCAGTTCAATCATGGTATTTACGTTTAAGGATTTTCAGATTTAGTTTTTTCGGTGGACTGAGCTGCTTTATGCTTTTTCTTTTCCCATGGACGTTGCCCGGTAAAGTAAAAAGTGACAAACATGAGCACTAAAGGCAGTGCATACAGCAGTAGGCTCAGCAGGGCATTTTTAATGATGCGCGTTTTTTTAGCTTCTTCCAGTTTCATGATGCGGTTGATTTAGTTGGTGTTGTGGATGCCGGGGCAGACTTATGGTTATCAGACAGTAGCTTTTGCGTGAGCCACAATCCGCCAAAAATGATAACAAAGGGAATCAGGGTGATGATCACCCCTACCAGTATCTTTTTTCCCAGCAAGGAAACGTCGTTGAGGGTCATAATAGTAGTATTTTTTATATATGGTAATTAAAAAGCAGGTATAAAAGAGCAAACTCAACTGTGCACAGATGGTCATGCCGTATATAAAATTGAATAAGAATAATTTTTAGAAATCAGATCAATACCGGCAGGTAACGATCACAGAGAAAGAGGATCCCTTGATGCCCGGATCAACAGCAACAACAAAAACGACGGGAAAAAGCAGTTTGCATTTGATAAGCAGCAAAGCCGGGGCTGGTGGTTGGGTCGGGTTGCATTTTCTGGAGCTTTTAAAACTGTTTTACGTTGTATTTTTTTATCTCTCCGGCAAATGTATATAATTGCTTTTATAATTACTACTAATTCTATAGAATTTATGTACAAAATATGCATTTTTATGAATTTCGTAGCGTTTCTGGCTTAAAATGGTAGAAAACTAAAGTTAGAGGCGTTTAAAATCGATGAAAATTGAGTATTTGTAAATAAGAATGATACTTTACAGAGTCGAAATGCATGGCGTATACCCGGCAAAGCAACTCTGTATAGCATAGAGATTGCTTCGTTCCTCGCAATGACGTGGTTTTTGACTACGGTATCAACCCCACAACCGTATTAATGATCAAATTAAAAACATCGCTTTTAAATTGGTCAACGGCAACTTCTGCCAGGCCGGCTTGTTTCAGGGCTATCATTTTTATCTCATCGGCTTGCCCCAGCACCAGGTCGCTGAAGTCATCCTTGCTGATATCACCCTTGGCCAACTGTTTAGTCCAGGTTTTCAGGTCGTCTTTTAATTCATTCAGAATAGCCTGCCCGTCGGCTGTTGCCTGGGTGACGAATTCCTTTAAAGTGTTTCCGGCCAGGTCCGCTATACCCTGTTTGAGCGTAGCCAATACGTTTTTAAAATTTATTGCCATGATTCAATTATTGGGTTACCTGTGCGGGTTTTATTTTTTTACTTTCCAGTTCGGCTATCTGATCGAAAGAGTTGCTGATCTGTTTCTTTTTATCTACGATATAAGCCGCGTTACATTTACCATCTTTTTTCCATTTTACCAGGAAACCGCCAAATAAATGGCCTTCCGGATTGTTTAAGAGCGTCCACATTTGTGTGGTGATCTCATTATGTGGGCGGTGTTTATCGTATTCGATGGCTTTATCGATGTTAAGCTGTAACGCTTTTACTTCGCTTTCATGACTTGCGTAATTTTCGGTAGCTTTATCCATCAAATCAAGGGCATCTACTTTCAAAGAAGTAACCTGTGCGTATGCGGTTTGATCGAAGGTTGATATGGTTGGGCTGCAACCCAAAAGCAGGCAAAGCGGAAGTAATAGCGCGAGGTAAAGGCGTGTGATCTTCATAGGTAATGTTTAAGTAAAAGTAAAAAGAGTTTTCGATATAATTAATAAAAACCATGAGTATTTCGCCCGATTCTGCAGCTGTATTTGGTTATCACCGCTATATGATAGCACTGCACGGCAACCGGGGACCCGAGGCTTTGGGCTGGCGCGATACCGAAAGCCAGATCATCCGTTTTGATGCCCTGGCTCATATGGCCGATCTGAACGGTCATTCCCTGCTGGATGCAGGTTGCGGACATGGGGATCTTCGCTCCTATCTGCACCGCTTATATCCCGACATTATTTATTATGGGATGGAACAGATCCCCGAGCTGATTGACGAGGCAACACGCCGTTACCAGGATTGGGAGGCAACTGTATTTATCCGCGGTGATTTTATGATCAATGCTATGCCTGTTGCCGATTATGTAATGGCCAGCGGATCGCTTAATTATTATAATGCCGACCCCGATTTTATATTTAAGGCCATTACCCGTTTATATGAGCATTGCAGAAAAGGTCTTGCTTTTAACCTGCTAAGCCACATCATTCCCAACGGACTGTTAGCAGCCTACAATCCCGATGTGATCATGGAGCATTGCCGCCAGCTATGCCCACAGGTAGTTTTAAAAAATGATTACAGTAATGAGGATTTCACGGTTTTTATGTACCGGTAGATTGTCACCTTTCCAGTCGATAATTTTCGGTATATTTGTATATACACCAGCCCGGTTTTTCTGATCAAAAGGAAAACCGGGCTGTTTTGTTAAAGGAAAAAAGGGAACAAAAGCAGACCATTTTTTATCAATTTGCCTGACTATCAATAATTTAAAACTTTTTAAAGCTTTCAAAACCCATCAAAAATTTGTTAAAAAGTGTTAAAATGGCGTTAAAACTTTGTTAAAATGGCCAAAAGTGATGCGTTTCTACCCTATTTTTGACTAAAAAAGTGTTAAAATTTAAGGTTTAAAAAGTTTTTGGACCTTCACTTCATCCTCAAATATGTTCTGTAATTTTTATTCGATCATTAAACATGTTAATATTACATTTGACGTTGTTGGATAAAACCAACAACCTATAATCTTAAAAAAATGAAACAAGGATTGCTTATTGATATGGACGGTGTGATATATAGCGGCGAAGAGCTGATATATGGCGCCGATAAATTTATTAACCACCTGCTTACCAAAGGGATCCCCTTTGCGTTTATGACCAACAACAGCCAGAGAACCAGCCTGGAAGTGGTACGTAAACTGAAAAGGTTGGGCATAACCGTTGAAGCTAAACACATCTATACCAGCGCAATGGCTACCGGCAAATTCCTGGGTGATCAAAGCCCTAATGGTACAGCCTACGTACTGGGCGAAGGTGGCTTGCTCACCAGCCTGCACGAAAACGGTATTACCCTGGTTGATACCGACCCGGAGTTTGTGGTTTTAGGCGAAGGCCGCAACTTTACCCTGGAAATGGTTCAGCGCGCGGTAGATATGATATTGGCCGGTGCCAAATTCATCACCACCAACCGTGATCCTTCGCCAAAAAAACCGGGATGGAACAACCTGGGCATAGCTGCTACTACCGCCATGATAGAGGAAGCCACTGGCCGTAAGGCATTTGTAACCGGCAAACCAAGCCCGGTAATGATGCGGTCGGCCCGCAAGTTCCTGGGTCTGGAAACAGCCGAAACTACCGTAGTTGGCGATACCATGGAAACTGACATACAGGGCGGCGTACAAATGGGCTACAAGACCATTCTGGTACTATCCGGGATATCTTCTAAAGACCAGCTGAGTCACTACGCCTTTAAACCCGACCTTATAGTGGGTTCGGTTGACAAGATCGAGTTCCCACTGAAGTGGTGGTAATAAAAAAAGCCCCGGCAAACAGGATTTACCGGGGCTAACACAAATGAAGAGATTTACTACTTGAGCTTAGTAGCTTTATCGCCCTCAATATCTGTAATTACCGAACTGTTGGATAATGGTAAACTGGTTGTGCTTCTGCCAACTGTCCAGCGACCTATCACCGGGTTATATTCACCGCCCAGCTCATCAAAACTGCCTGATGGAGGAAGCGTACAAGCCCCGGTATTGGTTCCTTGCCTGTTAAATGGCTGATCGGCCTGGGTTACAGGGTTCTTTACGTCGTAGAAATCATTGTTGGTAATACGGTAACCCACATTGGTATTAGCATCATATAGGTTGCCACCCGTACCGTAAAATATAACATCAACAGGTTTGCTGGCTGCAGTAATATTGGTACCAGCAAATACGGCTATACCTGCTGCATTGCCACTATTGGCCAGCAAATTGCCTGTTTTTGTACCAAAAGCCGATGATGGATCGGTATTAAAGTTAGGGCTGTTGGCGGTTGAATAGTTGAACGCCCCTATCCAGTTTGATGAGCTCATACTGGTTGATGCTGAACCATCTATTTTTTGACCCGTTCCACCAACATAAAAATAGGTACCTTTTGTAACCGTACCAGATTTGAGTTCAATTTTGTAAGTCCGCAGATCGCCTGTTGCCCAGCCATTAACCGGGTAACCAGAAGGCGTTGATGCACCCGCATTATTGGTGGTAATCACTGTGAAATTCTCAACTGAAAAATCAATGTCGCGTGTAGCCAGCAGTTGTATGTATTCATAATTGGCATCAGTACCAGCCGGATCGGTCAGGAAACCACTGATCACCATAGGTGCGATATCGGTTACCAAGATAAACGCGTCATCAACATTGCGCATACGTAGTTGGGGTATCACCGTGTTACTACTATCAGCACCAAATGCTATAGCTGTAAAGTTAGCGCTCAATGGTAAATTTTTACCTGCAAATGTGGCTGCGGCTTCGGTATGTATGGTAATTCTGCCATATCCGTCGCTTATCACTTTGTCGCCGGCATATGTATCTGTTGATGTTGGCAAGGGATCAAAACCAGCTTTAGAAACAGTAACCAGGGTACTTTCATAATTATCCTGATTGGCCCTTAACGTATTGGTTGCCACTTTTTGACTGGTTAAGGCATTGTTTGAAGAAATTTTGGTGACCGCACCAGCCGAGATCCCGGTTATCTGCAAGGTACCGTTAACACGCTTTAAAATTCCTCCGGTCACGTCGATCACCACCGAGTCGCCGGGGGCATAACTGGCGGCTGAAGCGCCCAATGGTATAGATATGCCTCTTAGTTTTGCGCGACGGCTATTTTGAACAACTAATAAACCGGCTGGCATATTACCGCCAGCCGGATCTGAAATTACAATACCTACCACCTGGTGAGCACCAAACATGTTTTTGGTATCGAGGGTAACATCGGCACCTTTATATATGGTTCTGATGTCTGCTACAGCTATAACAGAGGCTAGTATGCCGCCTGGGTAGTTATTCGCCTTGGTACAGCCCTGCATGATCATGGCTGAAAAAAGCAACAATAAATTATAAAATAATATCTTTTTCATTTTCAATGAATATCGTGATAAATCAATCAGTTAAAACAATTATGGCTTTTGCCACCAAACCTGGGTATTCAGCAAGTCGGGCCCCTGTGAGGCTACCGCTGCCTTATAATTTGTTGGATTGGCCGATTGTACATAAACCGGATAAACAATACGTGCAGGCATTACACCGCCATTTAGCAAACCCGCCCCCTTTGGCAATATCGGGTGACCGGTGCGGCGATACTCAAACCATTGCTCAAAATCGGTCCAGAACAGGGTATAATACTTTTGAACATGTATCATCTCCATTTTATCGTCAAGCGGCAATGAATCGTCCCAGGTTATATCCGCAGTTGTTTCATAGGTGGCTACCGGTGTAGTAAAATTAGGTTGCCAAAAAGTGATGGCGTTGATAACCCCGTTATCATAATAGGTTTTTGCTGGTGTCGAGATCCAGCCTTTTGCAGCGGCTTCGGCCAGGATAAATTGCAACTCGGCATAATTCATGATATTGCCCATTAAAGGCTCGTTCATGAGTGTTTTGGTGGATGTTGTTGAATAGAAATAAGACTTCTTAATGGGCGCGTTACCGGGGGCATAGCCACTGGGTACACCAACATATCCGCCGCCATAAGTAGCTATTGCCCAACTGTTACCGAACAAACGGGGATCGGCCCATTTGGTTAAATTATCTATGAAGAATGAGCACAATGATGGCGCAGTAAAATCCTGCGCCCTTACACCGGCAATAAACGGCGAAGTTAAATAACCAGAACCCGTCCATTTTATAACTGCCGACTCAGCGTTACTTGCCATGATTGGATAGGTACTAGGGTTGTTATCAACGACGTCCTTAATTTTCGCGATGCAATCAGCAGAAACCTCTGCTTTACCTGATATACGTAGTAATAACCTCAGGTATAATGAGTTGCCAAATTTGCGCCATAGTGTAGTGTTCCCATTGAAAACAGGATCGCTTGAAGCAGCTACATTGACCGCACCGGTCAGCAATGTATTTGCATCTTCCAACTGTTTAAATATGCCCTGGTATATGTCTTTTTGTTTATCAAAAGCAGGCTGAAAATTCAGGTCCTTACCCTGGTTTGATTGTGAATATGGCACATCTCCGTAAGTATCGGTCAACATGGAGTAGATCCAGGCCTGGCAGATGAGCGATATCCCCTGGTAGCCTTTATTTAAGGTAACCGGTTGGCCGGCTATATCATATATCGATTTAAAATTGGTTAACTGCAGGTACCAGTTGTTCCAGGTATAATCGCCCCAGGTGTTTTTAATATCATACCTGAAAACCTGGCCTTCCGAATCGCTTTGGTTCACAGTTACCTGCATCAGCTCATTATTATACTTTCGGCTTTGTAGCATATTAGCAGTTAAAACGTTAACCAAAGCTGGTGCCAGTAATTGCTTGGGCGTAGTTGTTGGGGAAGTATTTGGGTCGGTATTGATAGATTCAAAATCCTTTTTGCAGGATGGCTGCACTATCGCGAAAAGCATCACCGCACAAATAACTTTATAAATATTTTTTTTCATTGTTCAGCTAATTAAAGTGAGATAACAAGGTTAACACCCATTGTTCTGGTTGATGGGAACTGGCCAATTTCAAAGCCCTGCGTAATATCAGAGCCGCTAAGTGTACCAAACTCCGGATCAAAGCCGGGCCATTTTGTCCAGATGAACAGATCACGGCCGTACACACCAATAGTGGCCCGCTGTATCCCTAATCTTGAAAAAAGCCGGGCAGGTAAAGTATAATCGAACCGGGCTTCCCGGAGTTTGATAAAATTGGTGCTATACGTGGCTCCTTCAGCGTTATTAGCCCCAAAATTGGATTGGTAATACTGGTCAATATCAGAAGCTACCACGTCATTTTTACGATAGGTTCCGTCCGCATTTTGTACCACACCGTTTCCGATGATGCCGTTATATCTGCCCGGGAGTGTATTGGTTGTTTTTCCCTGTTCGGCTAGTTTGTATGAGGTAAGGGAGTATGCAACCGCACCATACTGGGCATCAAACAAAATACTAAAGTGGAATTGTTTATACCTGAAATCATTACTCAGCCCTATTTTCCATTTAGGCGAAGTATTACCCAGGTATACCAGATCGGGCGAAATAAGGGCGAAACCAGTTTTAGGATCAAAAACCACCTGGCCATCGGGAGCACGTTGGTATCCCCGGCCGTACAGATCACCCATACTGCCCCCTACTTTAGCTACTATCTGTCCGCCACCAGTTGGACCGTTTTGCAATACAACTGAGCTATCTGAAAGTTCTTTTATCTTATTGCGGTTAGCCGAGAAAATAAGATTGGTTGCCCAAACAAAGCCGCCTTTAGGGTTCGATATTGGCGTTCCGTTCACGGCTACTTCGATACCCTTATTGGCAACTTTCCCTATATTGATAACCGCCCTGCTATAGCCTGATGAAGCATCGACAACACGGTTTAGTATTTGATTTTTGGTAACTCCTGAATACAAGGCCAGATCAAAACCCAATCTATTCTTGAAGAACTGGACATTTGAACCCACTTCATAGGTATTGGTACGCAGTGGTTCAAGATTTACATCCGGCAGCGTGGTTGGATTCTGTGCCCCACCTGCATAAGTACTGCCTGCAGAGTTGTAGGAATATGAGGTTCTGTAAGGCACGGTACTACCGCTACCAACACTTGATGCCGATACCCTGACTTTAGCAAAGCTGATAGTCTCTGGCAGCTTAAAGGCATCAGACAAAATAAAGCTGGCACTTGCCGAAGGATAAAAGAATCCAACCTTATCTGTTCTTTGCGGGGTAGCCAAAACACTGTTCCAGTCCTGCCTGCCGGTAAGATCCAGATAAAGGAAGTTTTTGTAACTGGCAGATAATAAACCATAAAAGCTATTGATAGCATATTTACTGCTGTAGGGCAAGGTGATAAGCGTGCCGGCAGAGTTGGCCATAGTATATATACCGGCAATGTTAAGTGAGTCGGCCCTTACTTCATCTACCCGGTAAGTATTTCTTAACATACTGCCACCAGCGGTACCGGTTAAGGTAATGTCTTTATTTACGGCTTTGTTGTATCGTAACAGGAAATCGCCGCTTACTTCCTGCGAAAAGATGTTTTGGGTGCGATATGAGCCTTTAGGATATTTGGTTCCGGCGTCATATGGGCGTTCCTGGGCGCGTTGTTCATAGCCCATATCCAAAGATGTTCTGACCTGCAAGCTCAAAGCTTTGGTGATATTATAAGTGGCCTGAACGTTACCGGTTACCGCATTACGGTTTGATTTGTTGATGAATTCATATGCCACCGCGTATGGGTTTTCGGGATAAGAGCTAAACGGATATTCGATAGCCAGATCCTTCTGTCCAAGCTTCCAGTAATTTTTCAGCCAGTTCAAGTCGGCGCTGGGCTGCCAGAAAATAAACCAATACATCAGCGACTGGTTACCATAACCCGCTCCAGGTAAATTATCGCTGAACTTATTCTGATAATTTACTTTTGAACTGATGGTCAGCTTGTCATTGATCTTGGAGTTTACAGACAAGGCCACTGAATTACGACCATAGCCGGTATTTGGAACAATCCAATTGTTCTTAACATTGGTAGCCGAAAAACGGGCCGTGGTTTTATCCGATCCTCCATCAATGCTTACCGAATTGGTAAAGGTTTGGCCGGTGTCAAAAAACTGGTGTATTTTATCGGTATAAGGCACCCAGGGGGTTCGTACAGTAGATTGCTTTTGAGTTAGCGGATCAAATTGGTAAAACATCTGGCCATCAAACCGTGGACCATAGGCAGAACTTGTGCCGCTGGTGCTTGCGCCATCGGGGCCGGCTCCATATGAGTAATAAGAGGCACCTGCCAAACCCTGACCGTATTCAAACTGAAGATCGGGCCAGCGATTTACTTTTTCGATAGAAGCATTGGAGTTAACGGTAATGCCTAAGCCATGTTTTTTGGCGCTGCCTGATTTAGTAGTGATAATAACCGCCCCGTTTGCACCACGCTGACCGTATAAAGCTGCGGCACCCGGTCCCTTCAGTACCGATACACTTTCGATATCCTCGGGGTTAATATCATTGATACTACTGCCATAATCGGCAGGCATATTGTCGCTTCCAGTACCATAAACCGTTTCTCCGGATATACCCGTACGCCGTCCACTGCCGTTATTGATCACCACGCCGTCCACTACAATGAGTGCTTCGTTATCACCGGTAAGGTTATTTTCGCCACGTAATATGATCTTGTTTGATCCGGTAGGACCTGAATTTGACCTGACAAGGTTTAAACCAGCTACTTTACCAGAAAGTGCATCGCTCCAGTTACTGGAAATCGCATCGGTAAGTTGTTTTCCTTGTACAACCGTTGCTGCATAACCAAGTGCCTTTTCGTCACGTTTAATACCCAACGCAGTAACAACCACTTCGTTCAATGTAGCATTTGATTTATCCATAGTAATAGTAATGCCGGCTGTGGCTTTATTAAAAACCTGGCTTTGGGTGGCGAAACCTACAGTGGAGAAATTTAATGAGCCGCCGCTTGTTACCAGTACAGAAAATTGACCATCATTATTGGTAAAGGTGAGCAGTTTCTTGTTTTCATCGCTTACACTGACACCTGCAAGCGGCAATTTATCTTCGACTGATATTACGGTACCACTTACAATAACCACATCCAGCTTTTTGATCACCAGGTTACCGTCGATATTTTTGATGCCGATACCCGCTTGCTGCTGCAATACTTGCGCGAGCCTGTCAAAAGGTAAATTTTCATCAGGCAATGTGACCATGCTGCTCATACTTACATTGGCATCAAAAGAAACTTTATAGCCATATTTAGCTTTGAACGTATTTACAATGGCTTGTACGCTGATGCGCTTTTTTTCAAAGCTGTATTGCCCCGAAGTGTTTACCTGCGCATGTGCCGTTACCACAAAAAGTAACAGAAGTAAAATCGAGCATAGCTTTTTCCGGACAAAGAATAAGAGTTTGAGTTGTTTCATGCTTAATCAGAATATGATGATAGTGTGAGGGTTTTTATATCGATAATTGAGGCCGGTAGCATAATTTAAGCCCGGTAAAAGATTATTAATGCCGTTATCTTTCATTTCGCCGCTAAAACGTGCACGTTTACGGGCCGATGGTTGTACTTCAATTTTTATATTATACCAGCGCTGTAATTTCTCGGCTACCTCATCGGCATTGTTATTATTAAAAAACAGCGTTTGATTTTGGAGGGATGAAGCCTCATGTGTATTTACTTTCGTAACGATCACTTGCTGGTTACTTATTTGATAAGTAAGCTGCTGGCCGGCCTTTAAATAATTGGTTTTATGATTGGCAGTTATACCTACCAGGCCTGTAGCTACCTTAACCTCGATATTTGATTTGGGGCGCGAATAAACATTAAAAGATGTACCCAATACGGTTACAGCCAAATGGTTCAGTGTACGAATGATGAAAGGTTTTCGGGGATCGTGCTTAACATCAAAAAAAGCTTCGCCGGTTAACTGGATTTCGCGTTTATCGGTATCAAATGTGTTTGCATAGCTGATCTTCGAATCGGGGGCCATAAACACCTGCGTACCATCGGGCAAAGTAAGTCGGCCGCCTACGTTTTGCGCGCTTTGTAGTGTTTGTAAATTATTACCTGCCTGCTTGGCCTTTTGTACATAAAACCAGCCTAAAAAACAGAACAATAATAAACTGGCCGCAATGCCCAAGTACCAATATGGCGGGCTGGCTTTCTTATTGCCTGGCTTTGATAGCTCAAAAATCATGTCGAGCAGGTGTAGCCATTGTTCGTCAATATCGCTTTGCTTTAAAGGTTGCTCCAGTTGCTGTTTTCTGCGTTCCAGATAAGCAAGCAGGTAGCGATGTTCGGTTTGCTCATCGGCCCAGTCAATAACTGCCTGGGCTTCGCCGGGCCGGCATTCACCATTTACATAATTCAGTATTTTTTCCCAGTTCACGCTGTTTAATTTTATTTAAAGAGCGTTACAGGTGTGGTTTCCACCTAAAGAAATAATTACGAGTTTGTTAACTTTTTGTTAAATACCCCAAAACATCAAAAAGCCGGATAATAGCCCGACTCCTTTGCGTTTTAATATCTGTATGGCTACACGATCATATCGACAGGTAGTGAAATTATTAGAGCAGGTGGCTATTTACGGTAAGTATCATGTTAACTAACATCAGCCCACCGGCAATAGTAGCTTTATCAAAATTACCATTATGAATAGCGTGCCCAAGCTGCTCAATAGCCTCACGCATGTGGTATTCTACCTTTCGTTCGGTGATATCCAATACCTGGGCTATTTCGGCATTTTTAAGACCAAGAAGTCGCAGTTCGATCATTTCTTTGCGATGAGATGGCAGCTTATTGATCAGTTCCTCAACAATTTTTATAGATTGTTTCGCTACAAATTTCTCAAACGGGTTGTAGGTATTCTCGGGGATGTTAAAAGCATCATCGGGCAATTGTGAGGTTTGATAGCGCGATGACAAGGCCTTTAAAGTACCATTTTTTGCCGAACGGAATAAATATGGTTTCAGTTCATTAATTTGCAACTTATCCTTTTGCTGCCATAAATTGAGAAACAGGTCAGAAAGGATATCCTTTGCCAGATCTTCATCATTGATCATGGCTTTTACATAACTGAACAAAGGATTGTAATTTTCCCTAAATATGCGTTCAAATCCATCCAATGTATGTAATAGGGGCATATTTACTGTTTCCATCATCGGATTGCAAATTAAGCCCAGGCATGTTTATATAACAAAACATCCATGTTAAATTTATATTAACAACACCTATTCAAACTGAAAAGACCCGTAGCCTATGATAACATAAACTACAGGTCTTTTTATTTTTGCTAATGTAAACCCACAAAATGATGGTTTACACAATTTATAGCAAATTTTATTTAATTAACTTATTATCAATTATTTAAACCAATATTAACCCTAAATTGTGTAAACCATGTAAACCCACTTTGTAACAAAATGACCCGGTTAAATTATATTCTAAAATTCAAAGAAAAATATGGATACCACCCTTCATTAGAGTGCCCGGCAAGTAGCTGCACAATAGTTAAGCCGGCAGGCGAAAAGTATAACCCTCCACCAACACCCTGGTGCCAGGTAGTTGAATGTTCATCTTTTATCCATACTCTGCCTGCATCATAAAATCCGGTTAAGCCCAGCTCGCCCGGTAGTATATAACTGGCTATCTTGGCTACCTTTACCCTGCCCTGAAGATTGTTAAACACCATTTGCTGACCAGCAAACCGGTTTTGAAGGAAACCAAGCAAATTTCCCTGCCCACCCAGGAACAGAGATTGATAAAATGCAGGATCACCCACAGTTATGCCGCCACCAACACGATCAGACAGTACTATGGTTCCAGTTGAATTTAATTTCTGATAATAAGTAAACTCCGGCTTGATCTGCACAAATGATTTGGAATAGCTGTTAAGCCCGGTATAACCCTGAACCAATACATTGAAATAAAACCCACCAGATGGCAGTATGCTATTGTTGCGGCGATTGCTGATATAATTTAAAATCAAACCGACATGCGCCTTGTCTTTATTTAAAGTAGCGCTATCATAAGAGTTGATATGTGTTGCCTGACTGATAAACTTTCCTACATTATCGTCAAGGTTCATGTGGTAGAATTGTAATGACGGGCCTACACTGAAAGAACTTCCTTTGCCTGTATTCCAGCGTATGGCAGGATCAAACTGGTAGGTGTTAAAACGGGCACGATAAAACCGGCGGTATCCCGGAAATTTGTCGAGCTTGGTTTCATTACCACGCCCAAAAAAGTTCATCGTGTTATCCGGTGCCTGAATATAAGCCTGCATTGTAAAATCGGCCTTACCTATAGCCCGGATCCATTCTCCATTATATTTGATCCTAAACGCATCGGTAGCAAACGAATGGGTGATCATTACCTGCTGTATGGTGGAATAAGGTAATTTCCTGAACCCATCTACACCTTTATATTTAAAACCCAATCCTAATAAGAAGCCATCATCAGCATTAATAGCTGCTGTTGCCAACGGCATCCAAACATTGTAAAGGTTAGTTGGCACAAACCGGCTGTTTAGCGTATCTGTGGACAAATGCTTACTTACCTGATTAACATTACCTGTAAAACTTGTATTATCCTTTGGCCCGTAAACCTTCACATTACTGTTAGCCTGTTTTATATCGAAAGTTTTATCATCAACACTATCAATAATGCGTAGTTTAATGGGTGACGAAGCCTTATTGATCAAAATATGATCATTACCTGCGGCGGTGTACAACCTTAGTTCTTTGGTTATATTTGGCTGATAGGTCATGTCCCATATCTTATTTTTAGCCTCTCCTTTTTTGTTAAGACTTTCTACCGTTACACGCATGCCATTGTCGGACGCGTCACTAACCGTGATCTGCTCATCCTTATCAGTGGTGTGCAAATCGACAATCCTGTTTATAAAACGATAATACTCGGCCATGGCTGCCGGTATATTATCCCTTCGTTTTTTTAGTATTGATAATAGTTCTTTATGCCGAAAATCGTAGGTTTCCTTTGGTAACCGTTTTAACCCCGCTTCTAAAACCTCGTCAGTTTCGGCCTTAACAAATTCATTGGCTATCCGCATCCAATCATCATAACCTATCTGCGCATCCGGGAACTGTTTCATGAACCTAGTTTTAAACAAAGAATACTTTACCCCGGAGAGATCACCCTTAAAATTTCCTAATAAAGGATCGATCCAGGGAAGCGCGGCTATAGATGGAAACAAGCCCTGGTTAACATGGAATACCTGGTCGCGGTCACGAGGTACAGCTACATAATGTCTTGCTTTATCATCTTTGGTTACTGCCCAGCGCCATTGGTCTTCGTGCCTGTCCCAATCACCTATTAACAAGTCAAGCATACGTGCCCGTAAAAACGCCTCACCATCAAGCCGGTTATCATAGTTTTTAGTTAGCTCACGCTGCATCTTAAAGGTATTGTCAGATTCACCTATGGGTTCGCGTTCTTCCAGTAAGCATACCATATTGGTGAATATTTTGCTATACTCGCCCAGGGCCGGATCATCAGCAACCACACCAATAACCGGGTTAGCATGAGGTACTTTTGCAGCTACAGCCAATGGAGGAACGATAAGGGCTGAATACGGGTGTTGGGCGCTAAATTCGTCAGCCACCCAATCAACAGCAAACGTACCTTGTAAACCCTCCGGTAATAGCTTATCAGGTACTTTTTCAACACTCCTTAATACCCACTCCCTGCCTGTTTTATCTTCCAGTCGCAAAGATTTTGACTGCATGCCACCACCCTGCTTTAAGGTTGTTAAGCCTCCGTTTACCTGCGATAACCTGATCACTGGTAATTTAACAGACATGGCCCACTCTTTACGAAAATTGGTTCCAAATAGCCAGCGATGTACACCGGTAACATCATCATAAGAAGGGTGAATTTTAACGATTGTGCTATCCGGAAACTTTTGCCAGGCAGATGGAGCAATTTCCTGAGCCTGCAAGGGTATTACAAACGCTAAACAAACAAACAGAGAAGGTATCTTTTTTATCATAGGTTAATTTTTGTACTGAATATACTTAGCTAAAAGTTAAATTAATGAATATAAATTACTTAATAGCTGATAAAACAATCTACTTATATGGGTAAACGTATTAAGCGAAGCATCTATGAATAATATCTACGACGAATTTAGCTTAAATTAAACTTAATTAAAAATTACAAACAGCAAAAGCGTAGTCACCTTATAAATGATCGAGCTGATAAAATATACTATTGATCTGTAGTTTTTATAGCTGTATAAAACAAAACCCTGTAAATCAAATGATTTACAGGGTTCAAGAATCAACCTTTCTACTTGAGAAAGATTACTCTGTTTTTTTGATATACTGTTTGTTGCCACTTGGAGATAAAGTATACTTACCTCCTCTTGGGCCTAAATAAATAGTTCTGCCTTTATCGTCTTTGCCGATGGCTTTATCTTCAGATTTATTTGCAGCTTCGGTAACAGTTCTAGTTGCTTTTGCTTTTTTAGCACTAACCGCAGTGGTGGCATCATCTTTAGCATCTTTTGCTTTGGCAGTAGCTTTTTCTGCTTTATCATCAGCTTTTACTTTTGCGTCTTTTGCTGCTGCTACTTTATCATCAGCTTTTGACTTAACATCTTTTGCTTTTGCAGTGGCTTTATCAGCTTTATCCTCAGCTTTTGCTTTGGTATCTTTTGCTGCTGCTACTTTATCATCAGCTTTTGACTTGGCGTCTTTTGCTTTGGCTGCTGCTTTTTCGGCTTTTGCATCGGCCTTAGCTTTTGCTTTTGCAGCAGCTTTATCGGCTTTGTCGTCGGCTGTTGCTTTTGCTTTGTCGGCTGCTTTTTCGGTTTTGTCAGCAGCTTTCTTTTTAGCTTTTTTTACAGCAGCGTCAGTTGTCTGTGCAAACGTATTGGCACTTACTAATAATACTGAGAATAATAATACAAATAATTTTTTCATGTTAAAATAATTTTAGTTGTAACGAACTAATTGAAATTTGGTTTACAAGTTTAACAGTTTTGACTAGATACTATATCAATAGGTTTAAAACAGCCATTCAATTTGTTTTCCATGATATTAAAATATTTCTTAATTGATGAACAAACTCTCCGAACAGATGATTTAATTGTTTTGTTGCATTCGATGCTTCCTTTGTCAGGTTTGTCGAAATGGTTGTGTTTGTGTTGATACCTCTTGAGTGAGTTCTTCCATACTAATAGATTTTAGGTTCAGTAATGATTATCTAAATTTAAAAAAAATAAATAAAGAATTAATCGATTCTTCTTATTATTTCAAAAACTAAATCCTGTGCAAGGTCGTAAAGAAATCATCATGTAAGCTCAAAATTAATATACTTCTAATGATTCAATGATATCTGTTTTCTTGGCAGACTAGTTCATTTTTTATTAAATACAAGCTTTATGATTTATTTCATTTATCCAAAAAAATGTATATTCGTGTAAATCAAAAATCTACAACCATGGGAAAATTTGCAACTAAAACAGGTAAAGACGGACAACATTATTTTAATCTTTTAGCTACTAATGGTCAGGTTATTCTGTCAAGCGAAGGGTATACAACAACTGCCGCTATGCATAATGGTATCGAGTCGGTTAAAAAGAATGCGCCCGATGATAAGCATTTTGAAAGAGCAGACTCCAAAAATGGAAAATTCTACTTTAATCTGAAAGCCTCTAACGGTCAGGTGATCGGCAAGAGCCAAATGTATGAAAGTGTAGCCAGCCGCGACAACGGCATTGAATCTGTTAAAAAGAATGCACCTGATGCTCCAACAGTAGAAGAGTAATTTACTTTTTAATTTAAATAGCAAAAGTGCCCTGGGTTTTGTTCCGGGGCATTTTTCATTTAAGCCTCTTCTATAAACTCACTCGGGGTTTTGCCGTACTGCTTTTTAAATTCCTTACTAAAATACTTACGATCGCTGAACCCGACCATATAAGCTATCTCATTGATGGTATATCGTTTACTTTGTAAAAGTATGGTCGCATTATTCATTTTGATAGACTTAATAAATTCATTGACCGACATTCCTGTAAGTGCACTCAGTTTTTTATACAATATCGGCTGACTCATAGCCACCGCCTTTGCTAATTCGGGCACACCAAATTCTAAATTATCAATATCCGCCTCTATGATCCTGATCACTTTACTGAGAAACTCGTTATCAATAGAATCAACCAGCTTTTTAACCTTCTGATCGTTGTTTGCATGCTGAACAGCAATAGCTCCTTCACTTTCGGGAACAGGTTTAAGCTGCCGGTTGAAACTTTGGCGTATCCTTTCGCTGGCTGTTAAAAGATTGTTTACCTGCAATAATAAAATCTCGATACTGAATGGCTTCGACAAATAAACATCTGCTCCCATTTTCAATCCTTCGGCATGGCTTGAATCAGAGGCCCTGGCAGTTAAAAGAATAACCGGGATGTGATTTGTCCTTTCATCTGCCTTTAGCTTATTACACAAAGTAAAGCCATCCATTTCGGGCATCATCACATCACTAATGATGATATCCGGAATATGTTCTTCAGCTAATTCCCATCCTTTTAATCCGTTATCACCCGTGATCACCTCGTAATGATCCTGTAAAAAACCGCTTATAAATGCTCGTACATCGGGGTTATCCTCCACCAACAAAACGAGGTATTTTTTACTTTCAGCAAGTTTGCTACCGATCACGGGACTAATTATAGTCATATCGGAGCTTACCACAGGCTTCGCTAATACAGAAGGATCCTCCACCCGTTGCCTGATCAGGTCTTCGGGGCTAAAATGATCTGCCCCCTTGCGCAAGTTAACCGCAAACGCAGTATTGTTGCCTTCTGGTGATAATTTACTCTCTACAGTAATAGAACCCTGATGTAATTCTACTATGCTTTTAGCCAGGGCTAAGCCGATACCATAACCTGTATTTTGCTTTCCGTGGTCATTCTCCTGGAAATAGTTTTCGAATAAATTATCCAGATTTTCGGGTGCTATCCCTTTACCATTATCGGCTACAGTAATGGTAATTTCATCCTTCTTTTCTTCTATAAAAATACCAATATGCCCTCCGTAATTGGTAAACTTAAAAGCGTTATAAATTAAATTATAAAACACCTTTTCTAACTGTTCTTTATCAAAATACCCCCTGATATCATCCGACGAAGAAATCAGGTCTGTAGTGATGTTACCCGATAGGGAATTATCATAAAACGAGGCCAGTATTTCCTTCAGGATGTTTACTATATTATATTCTGCCACATGAAGTTTTAGGTTGCCACTTTCGGCTTTGCGAAAATCCATCAGTTCGTTAACCAGTTGAAGCAGACTATCCGAATTCTTCTTTACGATCTGCAATTGTTTGGTGTTTTCGGCATCTTCCTTTCCGAACAATACTAATTTTTCCAAAGGCCCCAATATTAGAGAAAGGTGTGTACGGATCTCATGCGAAATGTTGGTAAAGAAATTCAACTTTAACTGGGTAAGCTCTTTATCTCTGCGTAACAGCGACCGGAGAATAAAAAAGCGGGCTATCAAAAACACTAAGCTGCCTATAAACAATATATATAAACACCAGGCCCATATGGTTTCCCAAAATGGTGGCAGCACCTGTATATGCAAAACCGCGGCCCGCCCCCACACGCCATCATTATTAGCCCCTTTTGCTAAAAACGTATACCCCCCTGGCGAAAGATTGGTATACGGGGCCGACGGGATATCGGTATGTACCCAATCTTTATCAAAGCCTTGTAATTTATAGGCGTATTTGTCCTTTTCAGACTTGATATAGTTTAACACCGCAAAATCTACAGTAAACACATTTTGCGCATGTGTAAAGGTTATTTTGGGGGTTAAGCTGATATCTTTTTTTAATAAGCCATCGGGCTGATTGATCCCGACGGGCTGGTTAAACAGTTTTAGAGCGGTGATGATAACAGGTGGCGCGATATTATTATCCTCAATTTTGGATGGAAAAAAACTGCTTAAGCCATTGTATCCTCCGAAAAGCATTTCACCGTCAAAGGTTTTAAAGCAGGAATTAATATTAAATGTATTCCCCCCTAAGCCATCGCTTTTGTTATAATTTTTGAAGGTTTGTGAAGCGACATTAAATTTGGATAAACCATTGCCTGTACCCATCCAAAGGTTATGATTTTCGTCCTCCAAAATACTCTGTACGTTATTGTTAGCCAACCCTTCTTTTTCTGAATATGTGATAAACCTCTGTTGGCCGCTATTGTACCTGGCCAGTCCCCCATAATATGATCCAACCCAGATATGGCCCTGCACATCCTGATAGATACAATTGATATCGTTGGATTTTAAGCCATCCTGGGTAGTCAACAATTTTAAACCACCATGTATATGATCTAATAAGTACAATCCATTAGTTGTCGCTATCCATATATTCCTTGCTTTATCTTCCAGTAATGTTTTGACAGATCGTTTGCCAATTTTAGTAATGACCGGATTGTCGGCCGCCTGTAGTACCGTATTATTTCGCCTAAAAACAAGCAAACCGTTTTGAGTTCCAACCCAGAAATTACTCCGCGAATCTTCCAAAATACCCAACACTTCAGAACCTAATGTTACCGGGTCGTTTTCCTTATAAAGATATCGCTTGAAATTACGGGTGACCGGATTAAACAGATTTAAGCCGCCGCCATGCGTCCCTGTCCAAACGTTACCGCTCTTGTCAATATATATTACCTTAACCAGGTCTGATCCAAGCGATGTGGGGTCACTCACTTTATTTTGATAAGTGGTTACCACATCGGCCTTGCGATCAAAATAATTCAGGCCTCCCCCTTCGGTACCTATCCATAGGTTATGTTTATTATCTTCCCATACTGCGCTCACTACATTGTTATTGATATTGGAGTGATAGCGTGTTGTTTGAAAGGTCAAAAACGTGGTATTGTTACTGGATACCATATTGATACCTCCCCAATAAGTACCTATCCATACCGTATTGGTGTTATCCATGAACACACTGTAGATGGAATTCTGACTCAGGCTACTCTTATCCTCCGGATCATGTTTATAGGATGAAAATTGTTTTGTTGCAGGATCAAGAATACTTAAGCCACCCTGTGTACCGATCCATATTTTACCGGAGCTGGCTGTTTGCAGTATCCGTATGTTATTATTCACAGGGCCATTTACACCATTATTGCTCAAAAACCGGATACAGGTGTTGGTGCTTTTATCATAAAGGTTGACACCCCCATGCACCGTACCGATCCATAAGTTATGCTTCAGATCTTCGGTAATGGTGGTCACATAATTATCGCTCAGGCTATTGGGGTTATATTCCTTATGCCTGAACATTTGATATGTATACCCGCTACCCTTCTTTTGCATTTTGGTAAGCCCTGCCGACGAACCTAGCCAATAAATACCCTCATGATCCTGGTATATGGTATGCACATTGGTTCCGTACAGGCCGGCTACAGAATCAGGAACAGCCACCGAACTGAAATTGCCTGGTTTCCCGGCCGGCAGCATATGCAAGCCGTTTGATGACCATACCCAGACGTTTTTTTGCCGGTCCTGATAAACCGAACTGATAATTTGATTACCCTTAGCTGGTGAAGGTGTACCTAACAGAATCCTGTCAAAACTATCCGTTTCGGGGTTATACTTGTTTAGTCCATTGCGGGTACCAATCCAGAGCGTCTTGTGTGAGTCAAGCAGCAGACCAGTAATATAATCTGATGAAAGGCTTGATTTATCCGCAGGATCATTTTTGTAGATCTTAAAACTGCGGGTATTATACTTATTGAGCCCGTGTTGGGTACCATACCACATAAACCCCCGGCCATCCTGAATTATGGCCAGTACCGAATTTTGTGACAAGCCATTATCCACCGTCAAATTCTCAAACGCGATACGCTGACTATAGGCAGCCGAGTAACAGCCTATGGAAAACAGGAATATGGTTATAGTAAATTTCATTTGATTGACCGGTCAAATAAAACTAACAAAATTCCTGTTACATTAATAGTTTTTATTATCAGGACGATTTTCTTTAAGTACTGGCCGCCGTTAATTTTTTTGTAAATGACTTAGATCATCGATGTGCCTATCAGCTGTTCAAAAACTTTTTAAACCTTAAATTTTAACACTTTTTTAGTCAAAACAGCTTGAAAAAGCTTGATTTTTATCCATTTTAACAAAGTTTTAACGCCATTTTAACACTTTTTAACAAATTTTTGATGGGTTTTGAAAGGTTTAAAAAGTATTAATTTATTGAAAATCAAATAATTAAGTAAAAATCGGTCTGTTTTTGTGCCCTTTTCTCTTTTAACAAAACGGCCCGGTTTCCTTTTTTAAAGGGAACCGGGCCGTTGTATATACAAATATACCGAAATTTTCAGGCATATAAAAGCCCTGAGTTATCAGAATGTGTTTAATGGAATAGCTACGAGATTGCTTCGTCGTTCCTCCTCGCAATGACATTGGGGGGATTTAGTTGCTTTCTGCCCAACATCTCCATTAATTGCCCTTTGTTAGCCCGTTTTTATCTTCCAGTATCCATTCACAGGAGTCCTGTAAAACTTTTCCGTCGGCATTGGCGCTTATTTCAATTTTGTTTTTTCCTTTGCGTAAAGCGACATTCTCCCAGCGGATGATATGCAACTCGTCCGGATCGCTGGTGGAGATGGTGATTCCGTTAACGATTAATTTTACATGCGCAATGGTGCTGTATACTTTTATAACTGTTGTTTGCTGCGTACGTACCTCATTCCTGCGGTCGGTGATGTATAGCATTGGTTCCGGGTTCCAGTTGGCTTTGTAAAAGTAAAAGGCGTCTTTTTTAACTTTCCGGTCATAAGTAACCAAGCCTTTGTCGTTGATGCCGGAGGTATCCCCTTCCGTACGGATGGACGAGCCGAAATCGGCCAGGGCCCAAACAAACTTGCCCCAGATAAAGGGTCTTTTGCTCAGTTCCAGCCAGTTCATTTCGTGGTAACTGGTTTGCCATTCTTCCGGGTGGAATTTTCCGTCGGCATCCGGTTTAACGTTATTTTCGGTATGCTTAAACGGACTGCCGCCTGCACCATATTCACTTACAGCAAATGGTTTTTGCGGATAATTATGATGCGTTTTATCGGCCCAGCTACCTATCTGTTTAAATTCACCTGCGTACCAGCCATAATATTTGTTCCAGGCAATAAGATCGGATACCTGGTTAAAGCGGTCGCTATCCAAAAAGGTGGCGCAGGTAGTTGGCCGGCTTGGGTCTTCTTTTTTAGCCAGGGTATTCAATTCTTTTATAAAAGGCACCGGGTCATCATGATCCAGTTTCAACTCGTTGAATAATCCCCAGAAACAAACCGACGGGTGGTTATAATTCTGGCGGATCATCTCGGTCAATACCTGCCGGGCTTGCTGTTCCAGTTCCGGGTTCTTCAAATATCCGGCACCGGTATAACCACCGGGACCAACAAATGGGATCTCGGACCATACCACCATGCCGTTCCTGTCGCACAAGTCGTAAAAATATTTACCATGCGGGTAATGTGTTAGGCGAAGCGCGGTAGCGCCAATCTCTTTGATCAGCTGCATATCCCGGTCATAATCTGCGGTATCCAATGCCGAGCCCTTGCCTTCCACATCCTCATGAAAACCCACGCCGTGCAGATCAAGATATTTACCATTCAAAATAAAACCCTTGTCAGCATCTACATGGTAGTATCTTAAACCCAAAGGCTGTACCACCTGATCGATCACTTGCCCTCCTTTGAGTAAACTCACCTGTACCGTGTATAAATAAGGATCAACCTTTCCGTTCCACAAATGTGGCTTTTGGAGGCTGACGGTTTGCGTAGCATCCCGGTTATTGCTTACGATGTTTGTGGCCGAAGCAACAACATGTTGTTGGGCATCAATAACGTCCGACCTGATCTTTAAACCAATTGCAGCTGCAACCGAAAGTTTGGTTAAAATATTCACCGTGGCCGACTGCTCAGATACCGAGTTGGGCGTAAGATAAACACCTGGCGAGGCATGATCTAAAGGCGAAATGCAGTTCTTTGCCGTAACCAATAAGGAAACGGGCCGGTGAATCCCGCCATACACGTTAAAATCGCCGCACAGTGGCAATACGTCGGTCCGGGCTGCATTACTCACCTGCACCTCTACCTGGTTGGCTTCGCCGGGCTTCACAAAATCAGTGATCTCTACACAAAAGGCTGTATAGCCCCCTTTATGTTCAGCAACAAAATGCTTGTTCACTAACACGGTTGCCACAGAGTTGGCACCTTCGAAATATAAAAACAGGCGTTTGTTTTTCCAGGTGGGATCAAGCGTAAGGCTTTTTTCATAAATGCCGCTTTCCCTCTGGTAATTGCCATTGCCCGATAATACGTCTTTCGCGTTCCAGGTGTGTGGTAAGGTTACATTGATGGTTTCCGGTTGTTTGCGTACATCATAAGCCAAGTGGAATTTCCAACCAGTGTTGAAGCTGATGGTTTCGCGGGTTCGACTCACCCCGCCTGCGCTTCGCTGGTTTACCCTCTCTCCGGCTACGCCGCATAGAGGGTAAACCTCACCCCGGCCCTCTCCAAAGGAGAGAGGGTAAAAAAAGCGATGATGTAAAGTCCTCTCCTTTGGAGAGGATTTAGGTGAGGCTCCTGCATTACCCGTACCAACAAACACCAGAAAAAAGAGATAAAAATATCCCGATAGTAATTTATTCATAAAAAGATAGAAAGAGAGGATTAGAAGTAAGAGTCAAGAATCAAGAGTTGGGATCAGCTTACCTATTTAAGCTAGAGAATAAAGATCAACCTGGGTGTTTTTCTTGATTCTTGACTCTCAATTCTTGATTCTCTTTTTTTATTGATAAACCCGTACATAATCAACGTAATACTTTAAGGGTAGCAAATTGTCGCTGAACGGACCTGCCCATGATCCCTGGTGACCTAAAGCCAGGTTCAGCAACAAATAAAACCGTTTCTGAAATATATTACCTTGCTTTTGCTGTGCTTTTTTGATGTCAAAAACCATATATTTAAGGTTGTCATAATAAAACTCCAGCCGGTCGGGGTACCATTCCAGGGCGTAAATATGGAAACCATCGGCAGGTACGCCTACCACCGGACTTTCACCCTGGTGTTGGTATTTATCCAACGAATCGGCATAATGCACGGTACCGTAAACTTTTGATGGATCGCGGCCCAGGTATTCCATAATGTCGATCTCGCCGCAGTCGGGCCACTTGGTTTGGCCATGGTTAGCACCCAGCATCCAGATGGCGGGCCATGAACCTGCCCCACCAGGCACTTTGGCACGAACCTCTACCCTGCCGTACTGCCAATCGGCTTTGCCCTGGGTGATCAAACTTGCAGAGGTATAATGCGCGAACTGATCTTTTTCGAACCAGTTTTCCGAGCCGGCTTTGTATTTAGCGTTGGGATATTCCTCCTTACGCGTTTCTATTACCAGCATACCATCCTCAACCCGGCAATTTTCCAAACGGCTGGTGGTATAGTACTGAGGCTCATTATTACGCACGAAACCATTTTCATAGGCCCACTTATTTTTGTCGGGCAAACCTTTATAATTGAACTCCTCGGCCCAAACCAGTTTTTTGTATCCCTGGGCGTAAATGATATGCCCGGATAAGATGATGATAGTTAATAAAAACAGTTTTTTCATATGATGTGTATTACAAGATACATTAAAACAAGTACAATGCACCTGCCCGGATGAACCGGACAGGATACATTATACACCACTTAAACCAGCATAAAACCACTTAGACCGGCTTAATTGGTCCAACCTGCATTTTGTTTCAGGTTGGGATTTCTTTGCGTTTCTACCAGCGGGATGGGCCAGGTATAGATATAATCGCCCTGGAAAGAATAGGTATACACATTGGCACCCCAAACTTGTTTTACCCCATTACCGGTGTAGAACACTTTATCTTTCCATGATTTCCACCTGAGCTCATCAAAATAATTGATGCCTTCGTTCGGGAACTCTACACGGCGCTCATTCCTGATACGCTCGCGCAGATCAGCCTGCCCGGCAACCATGGTAGCTGTGCTTGAATTTAATAAAGCTACACCTGCCCTGGCCCTAACCTCATTAACTTTGGCTACAGCATCGGCTGTTAGGCTCTGCTCATTCAATGCCTCTGCCCACATCAGCAGCACATCGGCATACCTGATCAGGGGAAAATCGGTAGGTCCATATGATCTGTTTACGATTTCGGCGTTGCCTTCGTAAACAAATTTCCGGTACAGGTAATAAAAATAGCTTTGTGTATCGGTACGCAGGTCGCCACCTAAAGCAGCCTCGCCCCGGTATGGCCAGCGTGCGGTTACTGTGGCGTTAATAGAACCAAATACACCATTATAAGTAGCATATGGAGTGATCACATTGGCAGCCAAACGCGGGTCGCGGTTAGTGTATGCCTGCAATATCCGGGCCTCGTTACCTGTTGGTAAATACAAGCTCATTTGGGCGCCCCGGGATGTAGCGGCAGCTATTTCTTTATCGGTAAGATTGTTCCTTAAGAAAAACACTTCCCGCTGAGCCGGAGTTAAGCCGGAATATTCCGGTAAAACCGAATCCCAGTTAAAAGCCGAACCATCCAGGTTCTGGTAAAGATCAACCAGGTTGGGCGATACCAGGTAATCATTCCAGCAAGAACCAAAAGACGAGCGTGTACCGCAGAACCATTGGGTAGTTGAGCCATATCCCGTGGTTCCGCCACCGGCTACAGCTACGTTCTGGATAGAAAATATCATTTCGCTGCATTGCTCATTAGCCGCTTTAAACAAAGTGGTATAATTAGCAAACAGCGCATATCCGGCAGATTTTACCATAGCGAAATCCGCCGCAGCCAGATCCCATTTTTGCATATACATATAGGCTTTACCACGCAGGGCGTAAGCGGCGCCTTTGGTTACATGGCCATAGTTGGCAGCCCCTGCTGCATAAATAGAAGGCAGACTGGGCTCGTTGATGGCATCGGTCAAATCGGCCACTACCTGGTTCCATACATCCGTTTCGGACGACCTGGCTTTTATGGCCTGGTCGGCAGTAAAAGGTTCCAGATAAATGGGTACACCTTTCCATAGCTGGTTTAAGCGCAGGTAAAAGTAGGCTCTCAAAAATTTACACTCCGCTACATAACGGGCTTTTTTTGCCGGATCGGAAGGCGATTTCAACGGTATATTTTTGATCGCATCGTTTGAACGCTGTACACCTTCATACAAATTTTGCCATATACTACTGTAAATTCCATTACCTGTAGTTATGGTACCAGACAACATGGATTCCAGGTTGCGGGTTTGTCCGGTAAAACCAAAACGGTCCAGCATATATAGCTCCAGACCCGAATCAGTACCTGAATTTTCGCCTAATCTTAATGCCTGGTATACGCCGGTGACACCCAGATCGGTTAAATTATCGTTTGTCCACATGTTGGTGGAGGGAACCGAAGAATAAGGCGATGTATCGAGCAGGTTTTTCTTGCAGCCCGTTACTATGGCCACAGTTAACATTAATATAAATATCTTCTTCATCATTTTTTTATTTAAGCTTAAAAGGCAGCATTTAAACCAACAGAGTATTGACGCATGGTTGGGTAACCAGCACTCGCACCTATTTCAGGATCAAGTCCCGGATACTTGGTTATCGTAAATAAATTCTCGGCTGCTACATAGATCCTTATTTTACTTAAAGACCATTTCTGGGTCAAGCTTTTTGGAAGCGTATAGCCTAACTGAACATTCTTCAATTTCACGTAGGATGCATTGTACAAATAGAAATTGCTGGCTAAGTTGTTCTGCGCATCGGATGTATTTTTTAAGCGTGGATAATGCCCATTAATATTATTAGCCGGGTCTGATGGGTTGGCATCATTATAATAATAGTGATCATTTGCCACCAGGTTGTTTACTGCATAACCCAACTGAACAATGGAATTGTTATAACCTCTATCGTTCCAGTAATAATACATGCCAAAACTTCCGGCCCATATCATAAAGCAGTCAAAACCTTTGTAGGATACATTGAACTGTAAACCGGCATTGTATTTTGGTGTTGATGATTTGTTGGTAAGCTGGGCATCATAGCTATTGCCGTAGATACCATCGCCGTTGCTATCACCATAGATCAGGTCGCCATAATAGATTTTGGTTTTGCTGATGCCATTGGCTGGCTGAAACTGGTATCCGGCGTTCATCATGCTTTGCAACCAGGCCATATCCTGTGGCGTACGGATCATACCATCTTTAGGCCCGCCATTCTTATTCACCGAACCATCTGCATTATTATAGGTTCCATTTCCTTTATACACCGGGTACAGATAATACTCATTGATAGCATGTCCCTGGATAACCCTTGTAGTACCACCACTTGAAACCTGACCGATGTTTGATGAGTAAACGCGGTTTCCGCTGGCATCGGTGGTGTAACCTTCCTGCAAGGTGCCTTTATATTTTTCGACCCGGTTAAAGTTGTAGGCAAAATTACCCGATACGCTATAGCTTAAACCGCCGGCCTGGCCGCGATAGCCCAGGGTAACTTCAATACCTTTGTTTGATACCTCGGCAATGTTTTGTGTCGCCGCTGTAGCCGTACCTACGGTTAATGGTATGGTTGGCGTGAATAAGATACCTGTGGTATATTTACGATAGGCATCGATCTCAAAATTCATTTTCCCTTTAAACAAGTTTCCGTCCAAACCGATGTTGCTGGTTGTAGTGGTTTCCCACTTCAAGTTTTGGTTGGCAAATTTTGTTTGAGCCAGGCCCGTTACAGCAGCCCCGTTGTATGAATAAGCGGTCGGATTGTAAGTCGCCAGGTAATCATAATTACCCAAAGCGGCATTAGAGTTCAGTACGTTATTACCGGTTTGTCCCCAGGAGGCACGCAGCTTTAGGTTACCTACATATTCATTTACGTTTTGCATAAAAGGCTCTTCGGAGATACGCCAGCCCGCGGCAAAGGCCGGGAAAAAGCCCCAGCGATTAGCCGGCGCAAATTTTGACGATCCATCGTACCGGAACACTGCTTCCAACAGGTAGCGTGATTTATAATCATAGTTCAAACGCCCGAAGAATGATCGTAAGGCGTAATTATAAGCATCACCAGTGGCAGCTGTTGGTGTTGTTGCCGAGTTTAAGGTGGTAATTGAGGGATCGATCAATCCTAATTTGGTGGCATCAAAGTAGTAATATTTATAATCGTACTGATCATAACCTACTAAGGCCCCAATAGTATGATCTTTAGCAATAGTGGTATTATATCTTAAAACCGCATCGAGCGTGATCAGGTAATTCTTATTGAAATCATAATAAGTGCTCAATTGCGACGGCGCGGTGGCAGCTTGTTTTAAGGTATTGGTCGAAAAATCCCATTTTTCAAAAGGAATGGAGTAGGAATTATTCTCTTCAAAACGAGTCTGGTAATTGAATTTGGTTTCCAGGGTTAAACCTTTATACAGGTCGATGTTAGCGAAAAACGTGGTATTGATCCTCGATTCCTGATCACTTCCGCCGGTAGTGGTTAAATAACTCGCGATATTATTAGCTGTTGATGATTCCTCCGGAGCCGAAGGAAAACCATATTTACCATTGTAATAGGGATAAACGCCAGGTGTGGTTTGCCATAAATAGTTAAAAGCATTGCTGGTATTTGCCAGGCCAAAAGTTTGCAATGAGGCAAATGTTTGTGTACCAACGGTTAAAAATTTAGTTGGCTTGGTCTGCAAATTCACACGGAACTGGTATTTGTCTGATCCGGTATTTTGCATGGTACCCGGGTTACCGGTATAACCGGCTGATAGCAGGAACTGGGTAGTTTCGTTACCGCCGCTAATGGATAGGTTGTGATCCTGCAAGATGTTATTCTGAAAAATTGTTTTGGCCCAGTTGGTATTGGGATAAGCAATATAATTTGGTACGCCTATAGTGTTTAAACCGTTGGGGTCGGCATCGGCTTTTTGCCATTGCGCTATGGTAGCAGCGGTATAAACCGGAGTTTGACCCAGGTTCTGGTAACCTTCGTTGACCAGTTGCATGTGCCGCACATAATCAGACACAAACGAAGGCATATTGGTTGGATTGGTTTTAGAGGCGATACCATTATAAGTTACCGTAGTTTTATTTTTACTTCCTTTTTTGGTGGTTACCAGGATAACACCGTTGGCCGCCAACGAACCATATATGGAAGCCGCAGCGGCATCCTTTAAAATAGAGATACTTTCTATATCATCGGGGTTTACGGCATCTAAAGTGCCCTGTATACCATCGATAACTACAAGGGCATTGTTATTATTCAAGGTACCCATACCCCTGATACGGATGGTGGCGCCATCAGCACCTGGCTTGCCTGAACTTTGCATCACCGATACACCGGCGCTTAGACCTGTTAAAGCAGATGACACATTGGTTACCGGTCTGTTCTCGATATCTTTTGCGCTGATGGTAGCTACCGAACCTATCAGGTTAACCTTTTTCTGGGTTCCGTAGCCTACAACTACTACATCGTTCAGGCTGGTGCTTTGTTCTGCCAATACAATATCTACAACCAGTCCGTTACCTACGGTTTTTTCCTGGGTAACAAAGCCGATGTATGAAAACACCAGCGTAGCATTGTTATCAGGCACGCTGATCATATAAGTACCTTTCGCATCGGTAACCGTACCGTTCGCGGTACCTTTTAGTTTAACGCTAACCCCTGGTAAAGTTTCGCCTTTACCGTCTTTTACAATACCCGTAATTTTCCGCGTTTGAGCGTAGGCGCTGCCAATAAACAAGGTGAGTATCATTAGAGTTGCGAGGGAATTTTTAAAGCACCTTTTAACGATGCCTTTACCCTGGTCGCTATAGGAGTAAATTTTATCCATTTTAATTCAATAAGTTTTAAATTTTGTTGGTGTATGGTTGTTAAAAAGGTATGGGCATACCTTTAATTAGTTTCCGATCCCTGACCGTTGGGAACATCAATCGCGCTAAACCGCATTACCCGGAGGCCTAATAAAATATCTTTTCTTTCATAATCTGGTTTTAATGGTTGCAACAAATTTGAAGTTATTGACAGCGGAGGAAGGGGTAAAATCCTAAGAAAATGGGGGCAAAATTCTAAACAGGTCCATCCAGAAGGCTTTTAAAGCAATTATTTTAAGACAAATGATCAGACTATATTTTAATAAAGAAGGATCATTCAACTGTAAATAATGGATTATTCCAGGCAGAAATTGGTAAACATCTGCAGGGTTGCCTAACTTGAGCCCGTATAATTCATTTGCTTATTTATCATGAAAAATCATATCAATAGTGTTTATATCGTGGGTCTTGGTGCAATGGGCAGCATGTACGCGGCCAAACTACAGGATATAAATCCAGGCTTAGTAAAGATCATCGCCTCCGCAGAACGCATAAAAAACTATCAAAGTTCCGGGATCAAGGTTAACGAGAAGCTCTATGAATTCAATTATATCCAGCCTGGCGACCACACCTGCCCTCCTGCCGATCTCATCATTGTTGCGGTTAAATCCCCTCAGCTTGCCTCGGCAATAAACGACCTGAGCGGATTTGTGCACGATGATACCATCGTCATTTCGTTACTCAATGGTATATCCAGCGAAGAACAGATCGGCGAAAAGATCGGGATGAAGCATTTACTTTTTGCCTATGGCGTTGGGATGGATGCCGTTCGCGAAGGCAACATGGTTACGTACTCCAATCCAGGCCGGATAGTTTTTGGCGAAAAGGAAGATAGCACTGATTCACAACGGGTACAGGCAGTAAAGGAATTATTTGACAAGGCCGCTATACCTAATCACATTCCTACGGATATGTACAAGGCCCTTTGGTTTAAATTTATGATGAATGCCGGCATTAACCAGGCATCAGCCGTATTGAAGGCCCCCTACGGACAATTCCAGCAAAATAAGCAAGCCCACAAACTCATGCTGATGGCCGCGGAAGAAGTAGTTACCTTGTCGCATCAGGTGGGCATTTTTCTGGGTCAGGACGATATTAATGAATTTACCCGGATAGTTGACGGGCTCGGTCCCGAAGGAAAAACTTCCATGTTACAAGATATTGAGGCTGGCCGTAAAAGTGAGGTGGAACTTTTTGCCGGAACGGTGATAGAGCTTGGCCGGAAATACCAGGTACCTACCCCAGTTAACGAAACTTTATATACCATTATTCGCGCATTAGAAACAAGCCGAGAAATTAATTAGTTATTGTTCTGTAGAGACGCATATTTGCGTCTCTCAATTTCGAGACATACGATCTCCAGGTTATCTCTCTGTATAATTTGAGACGCAAATATGCGTCTCTACAACAAAAATGATTAGCATTTTTAAATAGCCTCGTAATCCTCTATTTTAAATTTTGTTTGTATAAAACTTTTTATACTTTTGTTTTAGTGTTATATTAACAATTAATATTACATGACCAGTTATAAATATTTTACCAGCAATTCCGTCAGCTCGTCTTTTCTATTAGTCAGTTAAAGGGGCAATAAAAAAAGTCCGGTTGGCCATATTGTAATACAAATCAAAATAAGTGTTATTTAAACACTAATAATACATGAACAAAGATCAATTAGTGATTGGGGTGGATTACGGATCAGATTCTGTACGCTCCGTTATAGTAAATGCTTCAAATGGCGAAGAAATAGCTTCGTCGGTATATGAATACCCACGCTGGCGCGATGGCTTGTTTTGCGAGCCAGGCATCAACCAGTTCAGGCAGCACCCTCAGGATTATATTGATGGCCTGGAGACTACTATTAAAGACTGTATCGCTCAGGCAGGCGGTGCCGGTATTGTGGCTTCCATAAAAGGTATTTCTGTTGATACCACAGGCTCCACTCCCGTTGCTGTTGACATATATGGTACACCACTGGCTTTAACACCGGGTTTTGAAAATAACCCAAACGCCATGTTTGTGCTTTGGAAAGACCACACAGCAGTAAAAGAAGCTGCGGAGATCAACACTCATGCAGCTTTGTTTGATACCAATTACCTGCAATATGTGGGTGGCATCTACTCATCAGAGTGGTTTTGGGCCAAACTGCTGCACGTTTTAAGGGTTGACGAAGCAGTAAGGAATGCGACCGCCTCATGGGTAGAGCATTGCGACTGGATCCCTTTTTTACTCACCGGGGGAACCGATGTTAAAGCCATCAAACGCGGGCGCTGTTCTGCCGGCCATAAAGCCCTATGGGCCGAAGAATTTGATGGTCTACCTCCCGATGTTTTTTTCTCATTGCTTGATCCGCTATTAAAAGGGTTCACGCATAAACTATATAAAGATACTTATACTGCCGACCAAGCCGCCGGTACGTTAAGTGCCGAATGGGCACAACGCCTGGGTCTCTCAACCGAAGTTGTGGTTGGTACAGGCGCATTTGACGCGCACATGGGAGCCGTAGGCGGGCAAATTGAACCTTATTACCTGAGCAAAGTAATGGGTACATCTACCTGCGATATATTGGTTGCTCCAATAGCCAACATGGAGGGTAAACTGGTGCGCGGTATATGCGGACAGGTAAATGGTTCAGTTATTCCGGGGATGGTAGGTTTGGAAGCAGGGCAATCGGCCTTTGGCGATACTTATGCCTGGTTTAAAAATATAATTTCATGGCCTGTTAATCACTTGCTATCCCAATCAAAAATAATTGACGAAGCTACAGCCAAAGCATTAAAAGTCGAGCTAAGCGATCTGATCATACCTGAATTGAGCAGGCAGGCGGCTTTCATCCCTGTTGATGAGCCCAACGAGCTTGCTGTTGATTGGTTTAATGGTCGCCGTACACCTGATGCCAACCAGGAATTGAAAGGTACTATAACCGGTCTGAGTTTAGGCAGCGACGCGCCTCGCGTTTTTCGCGCTCTGGCAGAAGCTACCTGCTTTGGTGCAAAAAGTATTGTGGACAGGTTTATTAGTGAAGGTATTCCGGTTAAAGGTATCATTGGTATTGGAGGTGTGGCTAAAAAGTCGCCTTTTGTTATGCAGATGATGGCTGATGTACTGGGCATGCCTATCCGGATCCACCAGTTTAAACACACCTGTGCCCTGGGCGCAGCCATGTTTGCCGCCGTGGTAGCCGGTATATATCCTACGGTTGAAGAAGCCATGACGGCCATGGGGCGCGGTTTTGACGAGGAGTATTACCCCAATGCCGAACTTGCAGCTATTTACAGCAAACGGTACGAGCAATATAAAGGCCTAGGGGAGTTTGTAGCCAGTCAAACAGCCAAAACCACAACAGCCGAACTTCAAAACAATTAATCACATGAGCAAGTATCAACATATCAAGCAAAAAGCTTATGAGGCAAATATGCAATTACCCAAACTTGGGCTGGTGTTGTTCACTTTTGGCAATGTAAGTGCAGCCGACAGGGAGCTGGGTGTTTTTGCTATCAAACCCAGCGGCGTACCTTATGATGAGCTGACACCAGAAAAAATGGTGATCGTTGATTTTGATGGCAATACGATAGAAGGTGACCTGCGCCCATCGTCAGATACCAAAACACATGCTGTTTTGTATAAACATTGGGATGGTATTAACGGGATTGTACACACCCACTCCACCTATGCCACCGCATGGGCACAGGCGCAGCGTTGTATCCCGGTTTTCGGGACTACCCACGCCGATCATTTAACGGTTGATGTACCCTGTGCACCGCCGATGAGCGATGAACTGATAGCAGGCGATTATGAATACCAGACCGGTCACCAGATCATCAATCATTTTAAGGAAAACGACCTTGATCATCAAGAGGTTGAAATGATACTGGTAGGTAATCATGCCCCCTTTACCTGGGGCAAAACAGCCGAAAAGGCGGTTTACAACAGTGCAGTTCTGGAGGCAGTAGCGCACATGGCCCATTTAACAGAACAAATAGATAATTATGCTCCCCGCTTAAAAGACTCGCTCATTAAAAAACATTACGAACGCAAACACGGGCCCGATTCTTATTACGGTCAATAATACACCCCATGAAATTACACTGTTTAATCATATTTGCTGCGGGCATTCTGCTGAGTACTCAAACATCGGCCCAAACCAAAGTTGCCGTTACACCACCAATGGGCTGGAATAGTTATAACTGTTTTGGCTCGGCTGTTCACGAGGACGAGGTTAAAGCTAATACCGATTACATGGCCAAATATTTAAAGCCATATGGCTGGCAATATATCGTGGTTGATTTTTTATGGTCGTATGATAACCCTCCGGGCAGCAATATTGGCAACCCTTTTCAAAAACGGTTACAAGATGGTTCATATATACCCTGGTTAACTATGGATAAATGGGGACGGTTAACACCTCAGCCCAATAAGTTTCCATCGGCATTGGGCGGTAATGGCTTTAAATCACTTGCCGATTATGTGCACGCGCAGGGATTAAAATTTGGCATCCACGTAATGCGCGGCATCCCAAGACAGGCGGTATGGGCAAAATCACCGGTAAAAGGCACCAATGGCATTACTGCGGATATGGTTGCAGATACCAACTCGCAATGCCCCTGGATGAACCACATGTACGGGCTCGACATGAAAAAGCCTGGTGCACAGGAATACCTGAACTCGTTGTTGGAATTATACGCCTCATGGGGAGTAGATTTCATTAAGGTTGATGACCTGTCGCGCCCTTACAGTGCGGCCGAAGTTGAAGGCTACAAAAAAGCCATCGATCAATGTGGCAGGCCTATAGTTTTAAGTCTTTCACCGGGAGAAACACCGCTTAACCAGGCTGCTCATGCTACCCAATATGCCAACATGTGGCGCATGGCCGATGATTTTTGGGATAACTGGAAAGAAGTGCTGCATATGTTTGATTATGCTAAAAGCTGGGAGGGCGTAGGCGGCCCCGGTCACTGGCCTGATTGCGATATGATACAGATCGGCAAGCTATCCAAACGTGGCCCGGTTGGCGTTGAACGGTACAGCCGTTTTACCGAAGATGAACTTTATACCCACATGACCTTCTGGAGCATCTACCGATCACCCCTGATGTTGGGCGGTAACCTGCCCGAAAATCGGGAGCTGGAACTAAAGCTGTTTACCAACGATGAAGTGCTAGCAGCTAATCAAAACGGAGAAAGCCCGCGCCAACTGTATAAAAAAGACGGAGCCATGGTTTGGTATTCGCACGTGCAGGGTAGCAAAGACCTCTATGTAGCCTTATTTAATATTGGTGACGACCAGAAACCCGTATCCATTGATTTTGCATCCCTTGGCCTTAAAGGCAAAGTAAAGGCGCGTGATCTCTGGAAGAAACAGGACCTTGGTCTGTTTAAAAAAGGCTACCAGCAAAACATTAACCCGCATGGCGCAACCCTACTCAGGTTATCGACGGACAACAATTAAATATCAATTACTAATTCAATAACACAATAATTATACAATGATCGACCTGAAAACATTTGAAGTTTGGTTCATAACCGGGAGCCAGGACCTATACGGAGAAGAAACATTAAGGCTGGTAGCCGAACATTCACAGCAAATTACAGCAGGACTGGACAGTTCTGGCAAAATTCCTGTGCGTGTGGTTTACAAACCCGTTGTAAAAAGCACTGATGAAATATATACCACGCTGCAACAGGCAAACCTGGCCGAAAACTGCATTGGTGTGATCACCTGGATGCATACCTTCTCCCCTGCCAAAATGTGGATCCGGGGTTTAAGCATCCTGAAAAAGCCGCTATTACACCTGCACACCCAATATAACCGCGATATTCCATGGAGCTCTATTGACATGGATTTTATGAACCTGAACCAAAGCGCTCATGGCGACCGTGAGTTCGGCTTTATGGTATCACGTATGCGCATTAATCGTAAAGTGGTAGTTGGGCACTGGCAGGATCCCGAAGTTTTAAGCCAGATAGAAGCATGGACACGCGCTGCAGCCGGCTGGTACGATTGGCAGGGTGCTAAGTTTGTTCGCTTTGGTGACAACATGCGTTTTGTTGCCGTTACCGATGGCGATAAGGTGGAGGCTGAATTAAAATTTGGCTTCTCGGTAAATACTTATGGTATTGGCGACCTGGTAGCCGTGATCAATGCGATAGCTGACACGGATATCAATACATTGATCGATGAATATGAAACTACATACACCATGGATGCTTCGCTTAAAAAAGGCGGTGAAAAACATTCATCCGTTTATGAAGCTGCACGGATAGAGTTGGGCTTGCGCAAGTTTTTAGTCGATGGAGGCTTTAAAGGTTTCTCGGACACATTTGAAGATCTGCATGGTATGGTACAATTACCAGGTATTGCTGCCCAGCGCCTGATGGCCGATGGTTATGGTTTTGCCGGCGAAGGAGATTGGAAAACCACTGCCCTGGTACGTGCTTTTAAAGTAATGGGGGCCGGACTAAAAGGCGGCAACGCTTTTATGGAAGACTATACCTATCATTTCGACCCCAATAATGCATTGGTATTAGGCTCGCATATGCTGGAGGTAGATGCTTCTTTGGCAAATGGTAAAGCAGCTTTAGAAGTTCATCCTTTAGGTATAGGCGGCAAGGCCGATCCGGCAAGGCTGGTATTTAATGTAGCAGGCGGCCCCGCGCTTAATGCGGCGCTGGTGGATATGGGGAATCGTTTCCGTTTATTGATCAATGAAGTAGAAGCCGTAGAGCCCGAGAATGACCTGCCTAAGCTACCCGTTGCCCGCGTACTTTGGAAACCATACCCTGATATGAAAACCGGCTGTGCCGCATGGATATATGGCGGTGGGGCCCACCATACTGCCTACAGCCAGAACTTAACCGCAGAACATCTGCAGGATTTTGCCGACATGGCGGGCATTGAATTTTTACGTATCGGAAAAGATACCCGTATTGACCAATTCCGTAACGAGATCAGGTGGAACGAGGTAGCTTATAAATAATTATTCCCAATTTAAAAACTGATCTGGCGGCTACTTGATGGGTACCAAAGCCGCCAGATCAGTCATATCAACCTCAATTAAAATCAAACCAAATTATGAGTAAATTCTCCACTATTGATTATATCGTATTCATCATCTACTTTTTTGTAGTGGCCGGATATGGTTACTGGGTATACAGCCGTAAGAAAAAAACCAGTATCTCCGGCAGTCACGATTTCTTTTTGGCCGAAGGTTCACTTACCTGGTGGGCCATCGGTGCATCGCTCATTGCCTCTAATATTTCTGCAGAGCAGTTTATCGGTGCCAGCGGCCAGGGTTTTACCGTGGGTATTGCCGTAGCCGCATACGAATGGATAGCCGCCATCGCGCTCATCATTGTAGCCGTATGGTTTATCCCGGTATATCTCAAAAACAAGATATTTACCATGCCACAATTCCTGGAAACCAGGTATAATCAGTCGGTAAGTTTGATCATGGCTATTTTCTGGCTGTTTTTATATGTTTTTGTAAACCTCACCTCTATCCTCTTCCTGGGCGCATTAGCCATCAACAGCTTAGCCGGCGGCGATCCTGTTACTTTCCACTGGATCATTATCGCGCTTTCTGCTTTCGCATTGGTTATTGCCTTAGGTGGTATGAAAGTTATCGGCTTTACCGATGTGATACAGGTTTTGGTACTGGTCATTGGCGGCCTGGCTACCACCTATATTGCTTTAACGCTGGTTAGCGAGCGTTTTGGTTTGGGTAAAGATGCCTTAGCTGGTTTTACCGCCATGCTCAAAGATTCGCCCGAACACTTTAAAATGATATTAGCTAAACCAGGACCGCACGCGTCGCAGGCTGATATTGACAAATACCTGCTATTGCCGGGCATAGCCATGTATTTTGCGGGGCAATGGATAGTGAATTTAAATTACTGGGGCTGTAACCAATACATCACCCAAAGAGCTTTAGGCTCCGACCTAAAAACAGCTCGTACCGGGATATTATTTGCAGGTTTAATGAAACTGGCCATGCCTATTATTGTGATCCTGCCGGGTATAGCAGCCTATGTTTTGTATAAGAATGGCGGCTTACACAATGAGATGAATTCAGGCGGACATTTAAACGCTGACAATGCTTATTCGGCAGTGCTTGGATTTTTGCCAAGTGGTTTAAAAGGGCTTTCCATAGCGGCTTTAACCGCGGCTATTGTAGCTTCACTGGCTGGCAAAGCCAACAGTATATCCACCATATTTACCATGGATATCTACAAAAAATATATCAAAAAAGATGCTGATGAAAAAGGCATGGTGAAGATGGGTAAGATCATTATCGCGTTGGCTATGTTACTATCTGTTTTACTAACCTGGAAGGACTTGTTGGGCATTGGTGGCGAAGGCGGTTTTACTTTCATCCAAAAATATACCGGCTTTATCAGTCCGGGTATATTTGCCATATTCATATTGGGCTTCTTCTGGAAACGCACCACCGGCGCTGCCGCTATCGTTGGGATAATAACCGGCTTTTTGATGTCGGTACTATTTAATAACTACGCGCCAAGATTGTTTGGACATGAAACATTTTTATATACCGCTTTCCCGAACGGGCATGGTGGTTATGAGATCCCATTTTTGATCTGCATGGGCCTGTCGTTCCTGTTCACGGTTATTGCTATAGTCCTGGTAAGCTTTGCCGGACCCAAAATCAACCCCAAAGCCTTTGTACTTGATAAAACCATGTTTAAGGTTGAACCATCTACATTGGCACTCATCATAGTAACCTTACTGCTCCTTACCGCGCTTTATGTAAAGTTCTGGTAGATCAGCATTATCAATATACTATTTAATCAAAAGAGGCTGTATCATAAATCATGATCAGCCTCTTTTTCTTTGATCTATCCGGATATTCAATCACGAATTGATGTACAGTCTTGGGTTGGGTTAACTCCGTTAAAAAAAAGTGGGTTTACATGGTTTACACTTTTTAGGATTTAAATTTATTTATTGTATTGAATATCAATTATTTGCAATATTTTTCTATCAAAAAAACGGTTTACAGTGTAAACCATAAATATGATCGGCTAAATTTCAATTCCTAGATGGCACAGCGGCAAGGATGGTCAATTTGATTGATGATACAGCCTCTTTTGATATTTACAACTTAACGTTATTTCTTCTGATAAACCCTGACATAATCAACTTCAAAACTGCGGGGAAACTTTGTTTGTGACGGATCGCCACCATTGTCGCCTCCCAGTGCCAGATTAAGCAAAATATAATGCGGCTGCATAAAAGGGTTAAAATTACTGCCATCGCGGTTAACCAGGTCTTTAAGCTCTACCCGGTTCAGCAATTGGTCGTCAACAAACAAACTGATCGCGTTTTCGTCCCAATCCATGCGCCAGATATGAAATTTCCGGCTCCAGTTTTTGTCAAAACTGGTGAGCGGTTTGGTATTACTATACCACTTGGCCTTAAAAGGTTCGGCGGTTCCGCAGGCTATATTAGCCAGGAGTTTATCCCGGTAATATTCCATAATATCAATCTCACCATTGGAGGGCCAGGGTTTACTGATACCTAGTGTCCAGAATGCGGGCCATAAGCCGGCCTCAACATCTATCCTGGCCCGCATCACAAATCGGCCGTACTGCCAGCTATGCTGCCCGCGCGTATTCATGCTCGACGAAGTGTATTCTATAAATTCCCGGCTGGCTTTCCAGTCACTGCTTCCTGCCACATAAGCCGCATTTGGTAAATGTTCCTTTTTTGCTTCTATCACCAATAAACCCTTATGGCAAACCGCATTTTGTGGCTGATACCATTGCAGCTCATGATTACGCACAAAGCCATGTTCAAATTTCCAGTTGGTGGTATCCGGCGCGCCTTCCTGATTAAATTCATCGGCCCATACCAGTTTATAATGACCGGCAGTATCAGCTTGTTTAACCTGGCAATTACCTGCAAAATTATTACCAGCAAGGAGCCCTGTTAATACGACCAGGATCCTTTTCATTATGCAACTCTTATGATGATCCATCAAGCCAAATAAAACATTTCCTGCAATGGGACGCCTACGGGCGAATGGTCGCTGTTACTTTCCATGATATCGGCCATATATTGCCACCATTTTTGCATTACCGGATTTTCCGGAAGCTGGTTAATAGCATCTAAATCCGCCGCCAAATAGGTACCAAAAAGCGTACCTGTTTCTTCATCCAGGTAAATGTGATAATCACAGATACCGCTCTGCCTTAACAAAGCAACCAGTTCGGGCCATATCTGATCGTGCCGCATTTTATACTCCTGGGCTTTACCGGGTAAAAGATGCATTTTAAAAGCGACTCTTTCCATAACGGGTTTATTTAGGCTGAAGCAAAATTTTATTGCAGCTGATCTAAAATCGGCTTTGCTGATGTCTGTAAAAGGGTTTGTCCGGGTTTAAGTAGTTCCAATACAACTACTTCATTCTTGCCCTTTTTTAGCCACTCAGCTGGTAAATATAAGGTTTGCTGCGGGCCAATGCCCCAGTATTTACCTAAGTTATGACCATTTACCCATACCAGGCCTTTACCCCATTTGCTCATGTCCAGATAAGTATCGGCAACTTTATCCAGGCTAAATGAACCTTTTTTGATCACCGGCGCCGTGCCTTTGTATGTTACCGGCTGATACTTTATTCCGTTCAAATTTTTGAAGGGCATGCTATACATTTTCCAGTTGTTAAGCTCTTTATGATTAAACACCACTTTTTCGGTAATGCCTTTTTTATTTTGTAAAAGATATTTGCCAAAATTAATCCGTCCAAGATTTTCAACCAGGATATCCAACGTAACCTTACCCGCAGGTAAGGTAAGGGACAAGCTATCCAGTTTTAAACGACGATCAAGCGTACCTACAGTTTTCCCGTTGATCATAATAATGGCATAATCTCTTAACTCCTGTAATTTCAACAGGCCACTTGCACCGCCTTTTATGGTGGTGCGGTACAACACAAAACCATAATCCTGGTTCAGGTCTTCAAAGGTAAGCGGTTTCGGGCTGGTCTTAGGTGCCGGCAAATTCTGAAGAACACCTCCCGCCTGCGTAAGCTTTATAGCCGGGAGCTGCACAGCGGGTTTAGTAGCCGGAACCGGCGGCAATTGCTGACCGGCTGGTAAATACTTGCCAATCACACTTCTGAAAGCCATAAACTTTGGTGTGGCGTTACCAGCTTCATCTAAGGGCGCATCATAATCATAACTACTGATCTGTGGTTCATAGGGTGATACATCATTAAAATTGGCCCCGTTCATAAAACCGCGGGTGGTACCGCCATGAAACATGTACATGTTGATGGAGATACCTGCCGCTAAAACAGAATCGAGCCGGCTGCTATACTGCTCCGCAGGCACGGTATGATGCTTTGTACCCCACCAATCGAACCAGGCCGGGTACCATTCGGCTATATAGTAAGGGCCTTTACCAGCATGATTGTCATTGATGATCTTTTTTACTTTAGCCGGATTATCCAGACCATTTACAGCAGGTAATAATCCGGGCAAATGACCTTTTACCAGATCGGGTGCAGGATCGCAGGTATAAAGCAAGCCATCGAAACCAGCCTCTTTAAATAGTTTTTGATTGATCTCCAGGTATTCTTTATCACTACCGTATGATCCGTATTCATTTTCGATCTGTACCATGAGGATGTTACCTCCGTGATTGATCTGTAAGGGCGCAAGCTGTTTACCTACTTCTTTGATATATTTTTCATATTCCTTCAGGTATTGCTCTTCTTTGCTACGAACAACCAGGCCTTTTTCGTTTTGCAACCAATAAGGATAGCCGCCAAACTCCCATTCGGCGCAAACGTATGGACTGGGACGAAGGATTACCCAGAGGCCCTCCTGTTGAGCTATTTTTACAAACTCGGCCACATCATTATTTCCGCTGAAATCAAACGTACCTTTCTGAGGCTCGTGCAAATTCCAGAAAACATAAGTGCCAATGGTATTTAATCCCATGGCTTTGGCCATCTTCATGCGGGCCCGCCAGGCCTCACGGGGAACCCGGGGATAATGCATTTCGCCGCTGATCATCTGGAAAGGCTTACCATCCAGCAGAAAGGCAGCATCAGACAAAGCAAAAGAATGTTGGGTTTGTGCCTGGGTATATAAAGCTGTTAACAGTAAAATACCAGAACACAGAGCGCGTAACTTATTTCTTAAAAGCATAAAATTAATTGTTCGTATTATTTTTATCAGGTTGTATTTGCTAAATACAGGTTTTTTCAAGTAAAACAAAGGGGGTAAAATCACCAATTGCAGGGGATATTTTCTCACAAACCATTTAAAAACGCCTGGAGCAATGGATCGATCCTTTCCTTTTGTATCTATTGGTATAATGATCTTATTTTTTGAATGTCAATCTTTAGGTTCGGATCAAACTTATCGTTATTCATATAGCTTTGAAGACTATATAATAGCTGACGGGCCTCGGGTCGTTTATCCAGATCAGACTGTAGATCGATACCTGATACGATTAGTTTTCCATTGCCAACCTTACATTCAAATATCAAACCCAGCGATTGCGCAGTAACCCAATCATCAATAACCCTTACAATTGGCTGCAAACCGGTTGCCACTGAATCAAGACGGATGGCGTTAGAATGTGACATAGCATCCCACCATTGCCAGTTACTGTAAGGCTGTGTCGGGAACTCCTTAAGAGCCGGATGCTGCGGATCACATAAAATACCTAAAGTAACGGGGGGTTGATTATGAGTCCAGGCGGTATTCCAGAATATGCTTGAAAAACCAATGGCTATATTGCCTCCCTTATCCCCTTTTAGCGCTCCCTTTTTTAGAGTTAATAATACTTTGCCGCCTTTATTAAGGGTTTCAACTGCTTTGTCATTCATAACATTTGTAACCATGATTTCCTGGTTAACTTTAGGAAGCACAGCCGGGTAAACAAATACCTCCCAGGAGTTTTCATAACCACCAACCGATACAGTTAATGTAAGTTTTGCTGGCTTGGTTACCGAGTTTAATGATTGCTTAATTACACCTAATTTTATGTTATTTCCTAAGGGGATGTTTGTTGTGCCCAACTCGCCTTTAAATAAAATTTCGCCTGAGTCGTTTTTTATACTCCATTTAGGGGTTACGTGGCTTAGTTCCTGCCGACCAAATTGAGCGATCTCCACTGGTACGGTAAATGTTTCGTTATTCAAATAGATCATTTTAGGCAAACGGGCCAGCGGCACAACCGCATTGCAGAACTGACTATACTCTTTCCCGGTAACATATCCTTTGTCTCTCCAAAACGGATTAAGTACACCTACCAAAGCAGTACCCTGTCCCGGAAAATCATTTAACCCCAATAATTGAAAACCACCGAAACCGGGTGTGCGTAAAGCGGCTTCGATATCTGCCTTGTAACATAAAACCTGCAGTTTGCCGGATGCAAAAAGGAAATCTTCGGCTAAATTTTCCAAACCATTCTTTTTTAGCTGATCATGGAAGATCTCGAAATTCTTTGCTTTTAATACACCATCATACTGGCTTATTTCTTTAAAATCGGGGTAAACACACCATTGACCAATTTCATGGCTCACTGTTGGATGTTGCCATTTTTTAATAATATCAGTCCAATCATAATCTGCCCGGGGCGACTGACCGTTGATAATACTTTTTAAACCCTGCCCCCATCCCTGAATCCGGGGATCCGGTGTACTGTTATAATCGCTGCCACTGATGATGGGCCAGCCAGAACCTGTAGAATATAAATGGCGGGGATCTTTTTGTTTCCAGTAGCTTACAAAATCCGTCAGGTATTTAACCATATTCTTGCCAGCGGGCTCGTTGCCATAGTTCATCATACAAAAAGACGGGTGGTTTCCGTAGGCTTTTACTATCCGGTTACTTTCGTCATAGATATATTGATCCAAAGGTTTACCGTCGCCAATAGTAGCACCTTGGTTAGCCCAGGAAGCGCATTCAATTTGAAAATAAAACCCTAAACGGTCAGCAGCTTCAAAAGCAGCATCGGGCGGGCACCAGGAATGAAAACGCAGATGATTGAGCCCATAAGATCTACAAATCGTTATAATCTTCAGCCATGATTGCAGATCTGTTGGCGGGAAACCGGTTTTGGGATAGGCCGCGCACTCTAAAGTCCCGCGCAGAAATGTTGGCTTGCCATTAATGGTAAATTGCGTACCACGGCTCGAAAAACTCCGTATGCCGAAAGTAACCGATCTCTCATCTTTTTCATTTGCGGTGGTAGTTAGTCCTACGCGCATTTTATAAATATCAGGTGTAAACTCACTCCATAACAATGGTTTTTCGCCCATCGGGTAAGTTACTTCTACAACAGTATCTTTTACTATCGATACCTTTTTTGATAACGTTTTTAAAGTTGTGGCTTTTGCAGAGGTAGCTAACAAGCTAAGGGAGGTGCTAACCGGTTTTCCGGTACGATTGATGATCTGTACACGCGCTTTAACCAGTTTATTTTTGATATCGGGATATAATTGTACGTCATCAATGTATACCAGTGGCTTGGCTTCTAAAAACAACCGCCCGATCATCCCGTTCCAGTTAGTTTGGGTATGATCAGAAATGCTGTGCGAGTTTTGCCCCACATTAAAATTCTTTATCCTGTTATCCACACGAATGGTTATTTGATGACTTCCCGGAGATAACTCCTCAGAAAGATCAAAAACCTGGGCAGTGGAAAGGCTGTTTTGCATGCCTATCTGCTTATCATCAACCCAAACAGTTGTTTCCCAATGGCTTCTTTCAATATATAGTTCAAGATGCTTTTTAGACCATACAGCAGGAATAGTTACTTTTTTTTGATACCATGCGGCCCCTTTATAATATTTGGTGGGTTGAAGCCAGAACGGAATTTTGATATTACCCGGCTTGCGATATTGCTCATACCCGGGGTTACGGAACCAGGTGGAGTCCTCAATACCTCCGGTCCATGGTGTATTTACAGTAATATCATTCCCCAATCCGTTTGTGGTCATTGATCCTGGAAGCGTGATCTTATTAGTCAAGTTACTTCCATACCATTTTTGCTTTATTCCTATATCCAGCGAATCAATTTGAAATGCCCAGTTACCCGAAAGATCTATTTTGTAGCCTACTGTTACAGCGCTTTTTTTTGATTGGCCTTTAACAACGGTTATAAGAGTTAATTGTAAAAAGGCAATTAACAGCAAGGTTAGTTTTCTCATCTGTTTAAAATTGGTATTTATAATTTAACAGAATGATCCGGGTGCTTCTGTTTTATGGAAGCAACCGGATCAAAAAGGTAAAAAGGCTTAGGTTATACCCAACTGATTGTTACCAGTTGGAATTTTGCTTCATCTGCGGATTGCTATTGATCTCATTTTGTGGGATGGGGAAATAATCATATTTACCCGCCACGTAAAATTGCTTCCCTACTTTATCGCTGTTTGAAATTTCCTGCGCTAATTTACCCCAACGTTTCAGATCATAAAAACGTTGGTTTTCTCTGGCAAATTCAATCATCCGCTGGTGCACTATTTCGGTCATCATCTGAGCTTGGCTATATCCACCCGGTAAAGCGGCCAGTTGGGCCCTGTCCCGGATCTGTTTCATATAAGGATAGGCATCCTGCACTTTTCCCTGCATCGTCAAAGATTCAGCGAGTAAAAGCAGTACATCCGCATAGCGCAAAGCCCGCTCATTATTGCTTGAGGTATAATCAGAAGCGCCGCTTGCGCCAGTAAGCTCATTGATTTGGTTATAATTCTGATATTTTTTAAACATGGAATGATAGCCAAATACCAGCTTAAAACTGCTGAATGGTTTCTGGTAAAAGGTAGCTCCCGGATAATCCCAAACCAAAGTGGCATACATCCTGGGATCAAAATCATTACCAGTAGTTTTTTCTTTTTGAAACTCATTAAAAAGCTTGTCAGTAGGGCTCACTTCAAACCATCCACTTACTTCTGATGGGGCAAATTCCTGAGCAGTAGTAACTCCTAATGCTTCCTGTGCGTTTTCGCCGGCCCAAGGGTTAGTGCCGCCAACATCAGCCAGCTGGATCTCAAACACCGATTCCTGGTTGTTCTTTTTAGAAGCGATAAAGTTATCACCATAATTAGGCATCAGTTGATACGACAGTGTTGTTACTTGTTTTAAAGCAGTTTCTGCATTAGCCCAATCTTTGGCATATACATAAGCTTTGCCCAGGTAAGCCAGGGCCGCGCCCTTGGTTGCCCTGCCAACCCATTGCGAAGAATAAGACGCGGGTAAATCAACACTGGCAGCTGCAAAATCAGAGATCACCAGTTTCCAGATATCAGCTTCGGGAGATTTGGCTGTAAAATAGTTTTCTGTAGTAGTCGGAACGGTCAATATCAATGGAACATCTCCAAAATTAATGGCCAGGATAAAATAATTCAACCCTCTCAAAAACTTAGCTTCTGCTATATAAGCTTTTTGACCTGAAGCACTCAAAGGCACTTTACCAACATTTGCTAATATTTGATTAGCCCTGAAAATTGCCCGATATGATGTATTCCACAGATCATTAGCAGGCCCGTTATCAGGCGTATTGGTAAATGTTGATAGTTTATATAAATCGGCCACGTCGTTACGGATAAAAAAGTCATCCCCGCGACCATTAGCAAGCTCAATACCCCTTACTCCATAAAAACCACCATTTACATCCCTTAACAACCCATAGGTAGCCGCGAATGCACTTTGCACATCGGTTTCGGTTTTCCAGAAAGTTTCGTTAGTTATTTGATTGGGGTTTTGAAGTTCTAATGTGCTTTTCTTACAGCTGCAAATTATAGCAGCTATACAAAATATGATTATTGAATTTTTCATAATTTAAATTTTAACAGCGCTTATTGATTACAATGACAATTGAATACCCAGAGAGATGGTTCTGGCCAGCGGATAAGCCACATGCCCAAAATCAACACCCCGGTCAAGAATATTCAGTTGAGAAGTCCCCGCCCTACCCAGATCAGGGTTAAAACCAGTATAGTTTGTTATCGTAAAAAGGTTATCAGCGCTTGCATAAACACGTAAAGAAGTTATCCTCATTTTTTTTACCAGTGCACTATTTAAGGTGTATCCGATTTGCAGGGTTTTCATTCTTAAATAGGAGCCATCTTCCAGAAAACGGGTTGATGTCCGGTTATTAAAGTTTGGATCGCTGGTAACCGCTCTGGGAATATTAGAATGATTAGTAGGTGTCCAGGCGTTTAGCATTGATTGGGCATAATTAAAATCCAGGTTGGTACTTTCCAGATCCTGCCTAAGTCCATTGTATATCTTATTACCCTGAGAACCCTGGAAAAACATATTGATATCAAAACCATACATGGATGCGTTGATGCCAAAGCCATATTCAAAGTTAGGAAATGGGCTCCCCGCGTTAACTTTATCGTTATCGTTTATCTGGCCATCACCATTAGTATCCTGAAATTTAACATCGCCGGGAGCGGCATTGGGCTGAATCGGCTTCCCGTTTTTGGTATAACTATCAATTTCAGCTTGAGAGTTAAATATGCCTATATCCTTTATCAGGTAAAAAGAGCCTATTGAGCCACCGGCTTCAGTTAGCGTACTGGAAGCGCCGTGATGAGTAGGTTGTCCTCCAAAAATTTGCTGTGTACCGGTACCAAGCGCTATTACTTTATTTTTCACAGCGCTTATTGTACCAAAAACACCATAGTTTAATTTGCCTATATGATCATTAAAATTAACACCAACCTCTATACCTTTATTACGCAGGTCTCCTGCGTTTACTACAGGATATGATACAGATCCAACAGAGCCAGGTATAGGAACGTTTAACAAAAGATCGGTGGTTTTTTTAATAAAATAATCGGCGGTTATATTCAGTTTATCCTGTAAAAAACCTATATCTAAACCAATGTTTGAAGTTTTGGTACTTTCCCATTTAATGTCGGGATTGGCTAAAGCTGTTTGAATTGCCCCGAACCATTTTTGCTGATCTGCGCCTATAACGTAATTTATATTTGATGCAACGGCAGCAATATACTGGTAATTATCAATTTCCTGGTTTCCCAGCACACCATAACTCGTCCTCAATTTTAAAGTTGAAACTGTGTTTTTTAAAGATCCAAAAAAGCTTTCATTTGAAATATTCCATCCCAATGCAATAGAAGGATAATCGCCGTAACGGTGCGCACTTCCAAATCTTGATGAGCCATCGTGCCTGAAACTGGCTGTTAACAGATATCGGTTATCATATGAATAAATAGCCCGTCCAAATATAGATACCAAATTATTTACTTTTTTGTTACCACCACTGGTAGAGATGCCGGCGCCAGCATCTATCTGGTCAATGCCATCTGGCAAATCTGTTCTGCCTGCCGCTGTATAATTATCGGTAGTGCTTTGATAAGCATAACCGGCCAATGCCTGTATACTATGTTTGCCAAAATGTTTATCATAGTTCAAGGTATTTTCTAACAAAGTCATTACATTTTGATCTTTGCTCAAACTAATATCATTAGTTGGATGTGAGAACAGAGTGCCTACTACATACCTTTTAGAGTAATCATAGTTGCTGGTAAAACCATTGGTATAACCCAGGTTCAGTTTATAGTTTAAACCGGGTAAAAGGTTTACCTGGGCATAAGCATTAGTTATGATATTGGTAAACTCGCGGTTAATATTTTCCAGGTTTAACTGGGCTACCGGATTGGCCACATTAACCACCGGACCGTAAGCTCCGGCGAAACCACCTACAGCTGTTGGGTCATAAATTTGAAAAACAGGGATCATTTTTGCCGCAGATCCTACCGGGTTACCACCCTGACCACCCCAGCCACCGGGCATGGTGATAAATTTCTCTCTTGATAGCAATACCGTTTCGCCAAACTTCAATCGTCCTTTGGTTGTTTCTGTTTTAACGCGTAAATTATAACGCTTATAACCGGTTACATCCACAATACCCTGCTGATCATTATATCCACCCGAAACACTGTATTTGGTTGATTCGCTGCCACCGCTTACCAGCATATTATATTGTTGAACAGGGGCTGTTCTATATATAGCATCCTGCCAATTGGTACCAGCACCCAACTGATCGGGGTTTTTGGCAATATCCAATCTTGGTAAGCCAGCATTATCATGGGCTGCATTACTTACTGTAGCCCATTCCTGAGCATTCAGAACATCAATTTCATGCGCTATTTTTTGCTTGCCATAATTTGCAGTAAATTGTACCACAGGGGCGCCACTCTTGCCAGCTTTTGTGGTAACCAATACCACGCCATTGGCGGCTCTTGAGCCGTATATGGCCGCGGCAGAAGCGTCTTTTAATACATCAATAGATTCGATATCAACCTGGTTCAGATAGTTGATACTCGCCGTTGGCACACCATCAACAATGTATAATGGAGCTCCGTTTCCTAAAGTACCAACCCCCCGGATCATAATCCGTGTTCCGGCACCAGGATCACCACCGGCAGACTCTATGGTAACTCCGGGCATTTTACCTTGTAATGACCTTGTAATGTCACTTACACCCTGAGCCTTTATATCAGAACCTTTAACCGAAGCTGTGGCACCTGTAAGATCAGACCGCCTAACCGTTCCGTATCCAATTACGACAACCTCATTTAAAGCGGTTTGGGCTTCCTGTAACTTTACGTTTATTTCGGTACGGCCATTAATGCTAACTTCCTGTTTGCTGAATCCCAAAAAAGTGAACTCCAATACAGCCTTACTATCATTAACGGTAATAGCGTATTTACCGTTACCATCGGTGATTATCCCACTGGTAGTACCTTTTACTTTTACGCTAACACCCGGCAACGGTAAGCCCTTTTCATCTGTAACCGTACCTGTTATTTTTACTGCCTGGACCTGATTATTATCTGGTACTCTTTTCCGTAAAACAACGGTATTGTGATTAATTGTAAAGGTTATTGGCTGATCTGCAAAACATTTTTCGAGCACCTGATCCAGGGGCTCATTATTTACCGAAAGACTGATCTTCCGGGTTTCATCCAGCATCTGCATCTTATATAAAAAATGATACCCGGTTTGTTGTCTTAACTCTTCGATAACTTCTCTCATGGAAGCATTTTTCAAGTTCAGGCTTACAGTTTGGGCATAAGAGGCAGCATTTGCCTGAATAATAGTGGTAATTAATAAAATTAACACAAGTTTCATCACCCTAAAAATTTTAAATGGCATACAGGAGACCCTCCTGCATGGAAATGCAATATTATCTTTATACATTTGAAAAAAGGTTTAATTAAATTGGTTTTAGAAGCAATTGATTGTTACCCTTTTAGCTGCTTAAAAAGCAAGCGTATTTAACCGGGGGCGCTGCAATCGCTCCTGGTTTTATGGTAACTTATTTAATAGTAGTATTAAGTAAGTTTATGGCATTACGATAATCCTCCTTCCTTCCATTTTAAAGTGAACTGTACCTGTTAATTCCAATGATTTTAATACATCAGTAACACTGTCAAAACGTGACACGGTGCCACCAAAATCCCGTTCATCAACTTTACCATTATACACAACTTCAACATCGTACCAGCGCGAAATTTTCCGCATGATGCTTTGGATGTTTTCGTTGTTAAATATGAAATAACCATTTTTCCAGGCTACGGCCTCTTCCGTATTCACGGATCGGATATTAAATGATTGCTGCTGATTTAATGTTGCTTGTTGCCCTGGTTTCAGGTATGCCTGATGATCACCTGTTACTAACTTTACCGCCCCTTCTAAAAGGGTTGTTTTAATAACTGCCTCGTCTTTATAGGCGTCAACATTAAAATGCGTTCCTAAAACTTCAACACTCATATGTTCAACGGCAACTTTAAAAGGCATATCCTTATTTTTTGCCACCTCAAAGTAAGCTTCTCCTGTTAGCTCTACTTTTCTTTCATGACCTGTAAAAACCGTTGGAAACTTTATAGAAGACGCGGCGTTGAGCCATACTTTTGTACCGTCTGATAAAACAACCTGGTACTGCCCTCCCCGGGGCGTGCTGATTATGTTATACAAGGTAACCGAGCTTTTTGCTTCACCCTCTTTGGCATCATAAACTATTTCGCCTTCGCCGGATTTGCCTACAGCTACACTACCTTGTTTTGATAATAAGCCTTTCTTAGAGTCGGTGAGATCAATATTAGAACCGTCTGAAAGTGTTAAAGTAGCTTTGTTGTTTCCAGGCAGTACAGGCCCCTTTACTCCTACTGAGTTTTTGACTATTTCAGTTGATGCGTTATTAGCATTGTGGCTGGTCACCCATATTAAACTCAGAGCAAAAATTAAAACCGCCGCGGCCGCTACCCAATATCTTTTAGAACTTTTTTTGGGCGCAGTAATGTTATGGTTTAAATGATATAATATATCAAGCCTAACTTCCTCTCTATTTCCCATCCCGTCATTCCATGGCAAATCCTTCAGTTCAAAGTTATCACGATATACTTCGAGCTGATTTATTTCCTCCGGTGTACAATTACCAGACAGGTATTTCTCATAAAGGTTAATAAATTCTTGCGGGCTCATGGAAAGTTATCCGGTTTATTGAAGTGTAGAGACTTTTTAGGCACCGGACACACATAAAATAAAAAATAAATTTTATCACCAAGCAAAATGTCAATATTAATTGTAACAAATACATTTCATTATTGAATTAATTACCTACTTTTATTTTACCAATTATGCATTTAAACAATTGCTCCGATTCTGAACTGTGGGAGGAAATAACACGCAATAATCCCAAAGCGTTTGAAACACTTTTTGAACGTTATTGGAGTGTTATTTACGGTACCGCTTTTTCATATTTAAAGGATAGGGATGCCTGTTCGGAAATTGTGCAGGATATATTTTTGAATATCTGGCAAAAAAGGAGTGAATTTAAAATAGGTTGCTTAAAAAACTATCTTACCTCAGCAGCACGATATCATGTTTATAAAAAGTTAAAAGCAAAAAAATCTTCCGCAATATTATACATTGAGAATTATGACCATCTCACCATCCTAAACAATGGTACAGATCGGGTTGATGAAAATATAACCTACTTGGAGTTAGAAAAATCTGTAGAAACTTCATTAAGCGATTTACCAAAACGCTGCCGTGAAATTTTTCTTTTGAGCAGGATGAGTAATTTAACAAATGATGAAATTGCCCAACAACTTGGCATCTCCAAACGTACGGTAGAAAATCAAATTACAACAGCTTTAAAATTTCTTAGATCCATACTGAAGAATACCGCTGTGATCATATTTATGATCATCAGTATGTTTTAACAGCTCATTCGGTACAATCACTTCATTTAAAACCCTCTCTAATTATTTTTCCACAATGACTTGCTGAATCTTTCAAAAAAAGACTGAAAATGTATTTTTGCCCGCTGTAAAACAGAATACTATTCTATGTCTGCCGAAGAAACTTATTCCCACACCGGGGCCGACCTGGTCAGCATTGCTTCCAAATATATTTTGCTTGTAGAAAGCCGCAGAAACCTAAAAGGACGATGCCCTTTCCATGCCGATCAGGGCACTTCGTTCATGTTATCGCCTGAAAAAAACATATTCAAATGTTTTGGCTGTGGCAAAGATGGCGGCCCGATAGAGTTTATCATGTATATGGAGGGCAAAAGCCGGGATGAGGCCATTCAACAATTGATAGAATCAGGAAATTAATGGTTTAGCTTATAGAAAATTAATAGAAGTTCATTTTGTAAGCTCACACCCTTGTCTTCATTATACCATTTTTGTAAGGCAATCTTTTTTTGCTCCATTTCAACATGTTCTTCGAGCAACCGGTTGTATAATAGCTGGCATTCCGCTGGTCGTGATCCCCAAACAGCAAGATCATTATTTTCATGATCTGAGATGATCAGTTTAGGGATAGTTTTCTTCCCGTTGGTCAGATAAAGATCGATCAAAAAGGGCGCGGAATCCCTTAACTGGTAATCTACCTTTATCAATGGGTTCAGTTCTGATAATAGATGTATAAATGGCAAAGAATGAGCCGCGTCGCCACACCAGGATTCGGTGATGATCGTCCACAGTTGCTCTTTTTTTATATTTTGTATTACAGTCACTAACTCGTTATTCAGTATACCTGTCTTTAACCATCTTTGCTGCCGCGACCAGTTTAACCTGATATAATTCAGGTAATCAGGGTTATCATAAGGGACAGGAGGATTTGGATCGTCTAAAATACTTTGAAAGATCTGCTGATAAGCTAAAAAATCCATTGATAACGCTTTTATTGTTAAAAGCGCTGTAATTTACAAATGTTTAATTTAAAACCAGTCAGCTGGATAAATCTCATGAAATAGTATGAACTGAAAAAGGTATCGCTTTTCGTCGCCTCCTAAACCCATTTACTCAAAAACTGCCCGAAAGCTTCTTTATACTGATCGCCAACAGTTATGTTCACTTTACCAATCTGAAGCGCATTACGGGTTATGGAGTTTATCTTATCGAGCGAAACAATAAAAGAGCGGTGAACCCGCAAAAAACGTTTGGAAGGTAATTTTTCTTCCAGCGCTTTCAGGCTGGTCAAAGAAAGCATGGGTTTTTCGGCACTTTGTACATATACTTTTACATAATCCTTTAGCCCTTCTATATAAAGTATCTCGTTCAGCGCAATTCTAACCAGCTGGTATTCTATTTTTAAAAACAAATAGTTATCCTCAATCCGTTCATCAGCAGCCGAAGCTGCATTATTTGATTTTTGCAGTAATTCGGCATAAGTTAAAGCTTTGGTGGCCGCATGCAAAAACTCTTCATAGTTAAAGGGTTTTAACAGGTAGTCGAGTGCATCAACCCGGTACCCCTGTAATGCAAACTGGTTAAAGGCAGTGGTAAAAATTATCCGGGGCTTATTTTTACCGCGACTATCCAACACCCTTGCCAATTCCATACCATTTAAATCAGGCATCTGAATATCTAAAAAGATCACATCAATACTTTGCTCCTGCAAACCGGTTAATGCTTCTACAGCACTGGCATAACGGCCAATAAGTTTTAAAAACGGGGTTTGTTCAATAAAACTGCATACCAGGCCAAGGGCCAGGGGTTCATCATCAACAGCTATACAATTTAATATCATAACAGGTTGAGGGTTAAGTGAACTGAATAAATATTATTAATATCCTGGTCATTGATTTGCAGGGTATATTTGCCCGGATACAATAGATCCAACCGGCGAATGGTATTGATAAGCCCTATACCCTTATTTTCTTCCAGACTTGCGCTCTGATCATCAAACACCGAATTTTCGACCTTTAACACCAGGCGCTCTTCATATTGCTCCACACTGATCAAAATATTACTGGGCAAAACAGCACTTATGCCATGTTTAAAAGCATTTTCTACAAAAGGTAAAAACAACATAGGGGCAAGTGGTACATCTTTTAACACGGCTGGCGATTGAAAGCTGACGGTAACCTTTTCGGTAAGACGCAATTCCATCAGGTTAATATAATCTTTAATAAAGGCTATTTCCTGGCTTAATAACGTGGTGGCGTTCTGGGTATCATATAACACATAACGCATCATCCGCGACAGCTGATGAAGCGCCTTACGCGAAGTATCAATATTAACCGAAGTTAAGGCGTAGATATTGTTTAAAGTGTTAAAAAAGAAATGCGGATTGATCTGCGCCTTAAGGAATGATAGTTCGGAGCTGATCTTTTCCTGCTCCAATGCTGCTCTGAGCCTGATATCTCCCTGCCATTTTTGTATAGCGGTAAAGCTGGTGCCTACGCCGAGTACCAACGCAATAAGGGCCAGGCTAACTATGTCTATATCCCTGCCCCTTTCCCGGTGCCGAGCTGGCCCGTGTTTGTGAAACGCCGCATCCATCAGCTGGTGAATATTTAAAAAGTTATCCATCTGGTTAAACAAAACCGACAATCCAACAATAAGGCCTATGACAAAGGTGAAATAGAGCGCCGTTCGGTTTTCGAGTAAAAACCTGGGAACAAGGAATTTTGCGTTTAAATAATAAGCTATAACAAGAAAACAGAATATAAGCCATTGCTTTATCCAGAACTGAACTGGGATATCCACATTCCAGGGAAGTGGCTGATAAAGAAATAGCACAACGCCAAATATCACCCAGATGAGGATATGGATAAGTACCGTTATTAAGTTACTTTTTGATTTAAGACTCATTTAAGCTAAGGCAACAATATGTTTTGCACCGGGATTGTTAAAATTAAGAAATATAGTAATTCATCCAATATTAAAGCCGCTTAGCGTTTAATACAACCAAAATCGCCCAAAAGGCAAAGTTCGCCGACGGAGGAAGATTTTCCATCTTTAAACAGGTCCCAATTTTATATATCAGTATAAATCATCCCTTTATCGGCTCAAAAGAGGCACTTATCTGCGTTTGGGGTTTGCCGGTCTATTTTATTTTTAAGCGCTTTGCTAATGCTATTGATTTGCAATATCTAAACGATATTAAAATGAGATACAGCTATTTATTGATAACCCTTGCATTACTGCTTAGCCTTAAGAGTTACGCGCAAACCGGACGACTGGTTATTGGTACTGTACAGGATTCAACAGGTATAACATTGCCCGGCACAGCGGTTAAATTGCTAATAGATAAAGACAGCATGAGCGTAATTACCGATGCGAAAGGTGGATTCATATTTAAAGCTGTAAGTGTAAACCAGTTTAGTTTGGTATTACAATCAATAGGCTATCAATCATTAAAGCGCCGGTTTATACTGGATAATGATACCAAAGCAGTTGTATTACAGCCCATAACACTTAAATCATCAACTTATATGTTAAATACGGTCACTATTTCGGCTGTTAACCCTATTAAACTGAAGGAAGATACTGTTGAATATAATGCCAACGCCTATAAGGTACGTGACAACGCGCCCGTTGAGGATGTATTGAAAAAACTGCCGGGAATTGATGTTGATAAGGATGGCAATGTAACCGCCCAGGGTAAAAGTGTTACCAAGGTAAGAGTAAACGGAAAGGATTTTTTTAATGGTGATGTAAAAACAGCCACCCAAAATATACCCGCCAATATTGTACAAAATATTCAGGTTATTGATGATTATGGCGATCAGGCCAATCTTACCGGCGTAAAAACCGGCGAACCTGATAAAGTACTGAACATCACCATTAAGGAGAATAAGAACTATGGTTATTTTGGCCAGGCCAGTGTAGGCGGAGGAAAGGATGCCATCCCCGGTATAGCTAACAGCGACGAAGGTAACCGCTATGTGGCACAGGCTAATTTGTTTAGTTTTAGCGGCGACAGGCAACTGGCTTTCCTGGGCAATTTAAATAACACCAATACCAACCTGTTCAGTTTTGGTAGCGGTGGCCCCAGAGGCGGCGGTCCGGGAGGCCGGCCCGGGGCTTCCAGCAATACCGCTAACGGCATTACTACAGCCCGTTCATTCGGTTTTAACTATCGTGATAGCTGGGGTAAAAAGATATCCGCTTATGGCAGCTATAGCTTTGCCGATAATACAGTAAATACCATCAGCTCAACCATTCAAAATAATATATCCCTTACAAATCCCAGTACCAATACCCAAAGCAGTAACCAAAATGATGAGAAAATAAATCACCGGTTTAATTTTAATATCGAGTATAAACCCGATACGCTGAATTATATAAAAATTACTCCTTCTTATGCTTACGCAAGCACAAATACGCTTCAAAGCGGACTAAACAAGCTGGTTAATAATTCGCAAACGCTATCAAACTATAGTTTTACTTCATTAACCAATACCACAGAGCCAAATTATGGCGCCAATGTGCTGTTTAATCACCGTTTTAAAAGCAGCGGCAGAAATTTGAGCCTGAACATAGGTGCAGGATCTTACAGCATCAACAAATATCAAAACCCGGTATATACCTATATCGAGGGCGCTGCCAATGCCCCGCTAAACCAGTTCATCAATACCAACAGCCGCACCGATAGCTTGGGGAGCACACTTTCGTACCTGGAACCTGTTGGCAAAAAATCATATCTCGAGTTTAATTATACCTATCATTATGCTTATACCACAGCCGATAAAATAACGGATACGCTTGCTGACAATGGTGATCGGAACAGGTATGACCTCCTGAGCAATAATTATAATTCAACGTTTATAACCAATCGTTTTGGTATAAATTATCGCTTTATCGATAAAAAATATAACTATACATTGGGTGTGGTAGCACAACCTGCAACTTTAACGGGGCAGTCACTTTCGGGAGGGGAACCTACCAATATCAATACTTTCAATATAGCGCCTAACGCTCGCTTTATTTACAATTTCTCCAAGAATAAGTCATTAAGCCTGAACTATAATGGCAGCAGTTTACAGCCTACCTATACCGAACTGCAACCTGTAACAGATTTCTCCAATGCATCATATCCTGTTCAGGGTAATCCCAACCTGAAGCCGGAGTTTAATAATAACCTGTCATTGCGCTATAATAATTTCGACTTTCAATCAGGGAATGTGTTCTTCAGTAATTTATCGTTCACCAAAACAGATAATAAAATTGTTGCCAATACCATAACCTACCCTGCCAATTATACCCCTGACAGTAAACTTGCCGGAAGCATATTAACGCAATATTTAAACGCCGACGGTTACTATTCGGCAACGGGTTCTTATGTATTTGCCAAGCCCTGGCAGGAACGAAAATACAACCTGCTATTTAACGGCAATGTTACTTACAACAATAACATATCCTACATAAGCAATGTTGCATCTGATACCTATGCGATCACTACGGAAAAGAACATTGCTAAAAACCTGGTGCTATCGCAGGGAGCACGTTTCAGGGTAAGCATTCCCGATGTTATTGAATCTGAAGCAAGCGCATCCTACAGTATCAATAAATCAGACAATTCCCTGAGCAATGCCAACATCAATAATAATTTCAGATCGCTAAATCTCGGTCTTAATGGTAAAAACTATGTATGGAAAGACTGGACTTTTAGTTATGATTACTCAAAAGTTATTTATTATGGATACCAGGGTGCCACTAACCCCAATATTTTGAACACTTATATAGAGCGCCGGTTTTTAAAACAAAATATGGCCACCATCCGCTTTTCGGTGAATGATGTATTTAATCAAAACACGGGATATACCAGCACACAAAGCGGCAGTTACACAACACAAACCTCAGCAAACAGGCTGGGGCGGTACTTTTTGCTAACCTTTACGTTAAGACTACAAAGTTTTGCAGGCAAAAGGCCCGATATGGGCCCTGGAGGTAAAGATGGGCCTCCTATGCATGGAGGTCCTCCGCCTGGTATGCCTGATTAAAGGTATTAAAATCAAAAAGCCTTTAAATCATAGATTTAAAGGCTTTTTGAAACTTATTGGTATCGCTTTAGTCGGGATGGCAGGATGATTATCCAACCACTTAAATAGTTGATTATAAATAAGTTATCAAGTATTCCTCTGATAATGGTAACCGAATGGGTCTCATTTTATTAGACGTCATTTGATTGCATTTGTATCATTAAAGCACTCATAACAGGTAGTCAATGAACTTGTTATACAAATATAATGAATGTTTTGCAATTAAAAAATGTCTTTTACTTAGGATGATGTAACCACTATTCTGCCATTCACTGCTGCAATGGTACAGGTTCTTATACCAGAAGATAAACAACCTACACCAGCAAAATGCCAAACTTAATGATTGGTCCAAATCAACAACGACAATTTGAACTAACAACAGCTTTGATACATGTATTCATTTTCCAGGCAGTTACAGTCTAAATAATTGCCTAAATTAAAAAGGATAATCCTTAAGTACCTTCCTTTTTTGAAGTTTTTCATGTAGTACATCCTTATTGATCTTGATTATTAACTTAATAACAACCCGATTGATACATCACCCCACGTGAACTATTTCCCTTTCGAGCTCCACTTTTGGGAGGCACATATCCCGGGTCTCTGGGAGGCTCTCTTCTCAAATCTTCTAATGTAGGCCCATCCCCCCCCTGATTGGCATAAATCCTACTGGAAGCATCATGACACATATAAAGAATATACCGTTAAGAAATAACTGATAAACTTTTGTAACTATTCTGCCTTTTTTATCAGTTTTAATTTTAATCCTAATCTTTTTATCGAAGGTAATTGGTCGATTGGAAATGACTGATCATAAGAAATTTCCTTCAAATGATTAAGCGATCGAATGTCGGCTATTAGTTTTTTACTATTGTTGTAAGTGATATTTTCAATTATAAGATGTTGAATCGGCAAATCCCGAACAATACTTAAATTGTCTAACGAAACAAACTCGAATCTTAAGCACTGTACTTTAGTAAAGCTCTTTATCCATATTGGTATTTGGCAGGCTTTAATTTTATCATCCATTCCTACCGCAAAAGTAGGTTTCAAAATAAGCTCTTTTACGCCATATATATTTTTCCTTAAAGATAGTGGCAAGCTTTCAATGCTAAACTCTGGCGTTATGAAAAGCCTGAAAGGCTCTGTTTCGATACCGAGAACAACACACTTTGGATCAACAAATAATATTTTGCCCGTGCCATTTAAAGAACTCAAATCGGCCGCTATGGATCCGCTGCCTTTTATTATCGACCTTGGAATTTCCTGTTGATCTGACTTTTTCATATAGTTATTAAAGTTAATAACTATTGGCAACAAAATTGCAAAAAGGCTTACTTTCATGGGATTCTTATTAAATTATATGATTTTGAATATACTTAATATAAGGCAAACTGCATATAAATCAGCTATGGAAACATCATTATCACATTAGACTTTGGAAGCCCAATCCATTGAAGTGGAGTTCTAGTTGAAGCTTTCCCGTCGGTAAACCACCCCTTAATTATGGTATCTAATTGTTTTATCAACTCTTTAGAGCCTTCATTTGGTGTATATATTCTATTATCCAAAAAACCATCTCGAACATCCATTCTCGCATACGTGAAAATTTCTGCCAGTTTAATTTTTATATCACCCTCTGTTAATTTTTCCTTGGTCCATCTACTCCTGTCAGAAACCATAACATTTAGACTTGATATTTCCACATGCAATGTTCGTAAATTCAGAGGATTTCTGAGGTCATAAGTAACTTCTTCATATGTTACATTCGTATAGTATGCGTTTCCTATCTTCCTCAAATTAAAGACGCCTGGCGAGGTTGGGATAATATATCTTATATCCTCGGCCCCCTGATTGGCCCCTCCATAATTAAAAGAAGTATTATAAGTATGGTTTGTAATGTTCTCTTCCTTTTTATCATTATCCCATATGCCAATCGTATAGTTAAACGAATAGTTCCCGGTCAAAGAGTTAGGCCCATTTTCAAACCCAATCACTGCCTGGTGGTAACTGACGTTAGCATTGGGATTCTCATAAATAAGTTGACTGACTGCTAACCCGGCAGACATTGCACTTTGCTCCCAGGCACCGATACGGGCTCCTTCACTAACGGCAGTGCTGCCACCATGAACACCATCATGAAATCCATCGAACCCGCCATTGTTCCTCCCGATGCCACTATTATTGGCGCCACCGCCTCCACCTCCATCCGACAAGAAATAATTTCCTGTAATTCCATTATATAATTGGTCCAGTACAAAATCCCATTGGGCCTGGCTCAGGTTGCCTAGCGGATCATTCATCATCACTGGGATATTGTTTGCATATTGATACCCGGTCATGCTTTCAGTAGATTCTGCCATCGGGTCAACACCAGTCCACCTTCCTAAAGCGGCATCGTAGTTCCGGTAAAAGGTCTGGTAATAATCGGGCAGGTTACCAAAGTCGTTCTGCCATTCACTGCCGCCATTGTATAGTAGCTTATTATCGTTGGTCGGCGTTGCTACCGTACTGCCCGGCATGATGAGCCCGAAAGCATAATAACTGTTCTCCTGCCGTACTTTGGCTGCACCGCCCGTACCCGTATTGTCAAAGGTCACCCGTACATTGCCCTGCTGGTCGGCAATGGTATACTCCCTTGTCAGGGTACCACCACTATTTAACACGCGTCCTTCAGGCATAGCGAAATATTGTAAGGTTCCATTCAAATATACAAAACCATCTATATAATCCGTCGTGGCCTGTAAAGTAGCCACACCGCCCACGTTATCATATTGCCGTTTTTTTAACAATGTACCATCCACGCTGTAACTGTAATCAATATAGCGGTTAGCCGAGGAACTGAAATAGATCCTGTCCGTCCGGTTAAGCACATTATGCGCGATGCCCGAAAAGCCTTTATAAGGGTCGGAAGTAAGGTTGCCGTTGCCATCATAGGTATAGCTGCCCGTGCCTCCCGTCAGGTTGCGGAAACCCGCTCCGGTATAGCTGGCTGTTGTACCATCGGTAACTGACAATAACTGGTTAGGATTGCTGCTGCTATAGGTATAAGCCAGGTTATCGATGCCAGTATGCGTGCCTGCGCCCTGTGTGGCGCTATTGCGGTACAGGCTCAGGATGTTGCCATTCTGGTCATAGCTGATCCGGTCCTCGTCCCAGCCATGGGTGGTGTTAAAGGCTCCCGTGCTCGCCGTGGTACGCTCGGCATATATAGCCGCTGTATCCCGGTTCAGGGCATCGTAATAATACCGGAAAGCCCGCTCATAACTGCTGGTGCCGCTGCCGTCCTTGCTCATCCATTTGACCGCTGAAACTTTACCGTTGTAATAAGCGGTATTGCCCAGGTTGGCATCGGTCTTGTCATACAGCAGCTGCAAGCCGAACACATCATTCGCGTCGCTATTGGTCACCCCGGCATCATTGCTCAGCTTGCTGTTATTGATGCTCAGCAGCTGTCCCCGGATATTATAGCGCATATCCACATTTTGCAGGTAGGTGCTGCCACTCACGAAACCCAAACCTTTTTTGATCACCAGGCCCAGCTCATTATACGTATAGGCGGCTACAACGGAAGAACTGCCCCCGTTATATGCCTGGCTAACTGAAGTGACCCGATACCGGTGGTCATAAGTAAAATTGGTTTGTACCGTGATGGTGTAAGGCATAATCGTCCCGGTCACTTTTACTACTTTGCTGATCTGCGGCACACCCGTGAAATCGGGGACGGTCGTTTTGGTGTCCGTCAGGGTCAGTATGCTGGTAAAGTTCAACTGATTATTACTCTGGGTTTGTATGGGGTTACCTCTTTTATCATAAAAAGTAGCCCTGGTGATCCAGGTACCGGCTGCTATGCCGCTACCGATAGTGGCCAGACACGTTACTGTAGGCACGTCCTTCACCGCGGCCGAGGTGGCGGTACCTTCACCGGGCAGGCCCTGGGCCATGTAGCTAAAATTAGGCGTACCATTCATATCCACATCGTAATCATCGTAATAGGCATAGGCCAAAGGCGCGATACTGCTTGAGGGGAAAACCACATTGGTATAATAACCTGTCGAACCGGCTGATGAGCGGCTTTCATACCAGTTGCTGCCATAATTGGCGCTGACCCAGGTTTGCATAACTGTACGACCGATATGCGTGGCATCGGTATAGACACCCTGACTCGCCACCCGGCCTTTGACATCATATTTGATATAATTCCATTGGTTACTTACCCGCATATTAGAGTCCTGCATCAGTACCGGGCGGTTATATGGATCATATATGATCAGCATCTTACCCTGGGAGGGCATGTTTTTTTCTACTGGGCGACCCATGGTATCATAAGTATAGTGAAACACCAGGTTTTTGAGGGGAGCTGTATTCAGGTTATAGCTATTGGTCGCCAGCTTGTTTACCGCCAAGGGCGGGATGGTATAACTCAGCATGCCCGCGTAATTGTATACGTAATAAGTATCCAGGTTACCGCTGGGAAGTACCTGCCTTTTTAAAATGGTCCGGCCGGATGCGTCAACAAAACCCAGCGTTTCGCTGTTGTCCTCATCCTTGCCATCGGTCACGGCCAACGTATTGTTGGCATAATAAGTACCCGCGGTAAAAGTACCGTCAGGGTTCCAGACCAGGATATTACCATCGGTGGCGCTGCTGTTGAAACGGTAGATGACCGTTTTGTAATGCTGACCGCTGGTGGGTTGAAAGCCGTTCCCGGCCATACCTACCTGCAATACGCGTTGTAATGGGCTGTTCTCGAACACCTGCTGGGCATAAGGGTTGGCGTCGGTGGCGATCAGGTATTGCGAGGGCTGGTTATAAAAATTAGGCTGGGCAGTGTTGATGGCTGTAGAACGGTAGCTGCCGGAAGTATCTGTAGCTTGCCCGGCATAGGGTAAATAACTGATGGCCTGCCTGCCCAGGTTATCGTAGGCCATCGGTTGTATGAGGTCGCGTTGGGCAGGGCTGGCTTGCACGGCGATACTTTGTAGCGTACGACCGAAGCCATCACTATAAATCCGGGTGGTCTGCTTTTGTGTATTGGTCAGCGCATACAGCGCCGAGTCGGTGGTGATGCCAGGTACTTTGACATTTTCCTGCTGCATAAAGCCGTGAGGGGTCTGGGCAGACGCTTTTCCAATGCCTGTCAGGAGCAGGATCGTGTATATGATAAAGGTGTAATATAGCTTGCGGTTCATGGTTCGGTCCTCTTGTGATCGTTTAGGTAATGATTATTCGATACCTCCCGAGAAGTGGGAGCAGTCAAAGGTGGATACCTGGAAATCCAGCGTCGTCGCATTGCGCAGGTCAATACTGAACGTATAGGAATTGGAAGAAACCCAGTCTGCGCAGGAATAGACACCAGCCTGCGTACTCAGGACCACGGCGTTATATCCTGCCCCTGTACCGGCATTAAAATGTGTCGCACCGGTCAAATTGATCTGTACCGAGTAATTACCCTGCAATACCTGGCCGCCCTGCAAGGTGCCGCCCGTAAAATTGTAACTGGTGCCGCCACCAACGGGCGTAAAAATGACCGAAGTGATGTTGCCGCCGCTGGTGGTAAAATTGCTGTAGGTGAGCGGAACCAGCATGGGCGATACCGTGATAGTCTTCGGCGCGGTGATGATATTGCCGTACAAGGGTGAATGGATAGTATCCCGCAAGGTATAGGTCCCACTGCCATGATAAGTATGTGTCGGGCTGATCAGCCCTGCGGTCAGCGCTTTGGTGCCATCACCGAAATCCCAGGATACCGTTGTTCCCGCTGCCGCACAGGGATCCGAACCGGTTATGCTGAAAGAGACCGGCGTGGTATTGGTGACGCTGGTATTTCCGTAGATAATGGGTTGATACGTATAATGATCGCCGGCATCTTGGGCTGTAATAAACGTGTTTTTCTGCACGATGTTTTTATCCTGGTCAAAGGCATACAATACCCGGCCCCAGTTGTCATTCTTATAATAGTTCGAGACACCATTCGTATTGGTCGCGGCTATTTTGTAATAGTAAACCGGGTCATAGGTCGCTGTAGCTACACTGGTCACATCCGGGTAAAACAGGATATCGTCAATAGAGATGCTCGTGTTGGAGGTAAAGCTGACTGTGTAGTTGGAGGATAAAGTACTCATAGGTATTTTTAGCTCATAGTATTTCCAGCCACCCGTTGTATAGCTAATGGTGGGATGACTGCTGATGCCGGTCAATGTCAAACTCAGGGTCCCGGACGATGGTGCATTGATCCAGATCGAGAAAATATAATTAGCAGCCGCAGCATTCCGTGTCAATGTTACGGAGCTGACGGTCTGCGTGCCGGAGGTCAGACCCGCGGCATTACCAGCGTGACTGCCCACCGGGCTATAAGAAGCGGTACCCGCGATGGTAAAGCCATAGGGTGTAGCGCTGGGCTGATCGCTGTCAAAATTTTCGTAGGCGACTTCCCCGTATGCGGCGTTATTGAAAACGGCTATAGGTTGTCCGGCAAAATGATGGGGCAGTGTTGTTTTGATATGTTTAAAGTTATCATCCACGGTGAGCGGGAAACCGGTTTTATCATAAGCGGTATAATTGGCCGTACGGACATAGTGGGTCGAATCAAAGTTCAGTACCTGACCAGCTATCGTCATCGGTATAAAACCCGACAGGCCGTCCGGCTGGACCATTTGATATTGGCGGGAAGGCAGGTAAAGGGTCTTGCTTCCTGGTGTTACACCTTTAAGCAGCGTCAGGGCAGCGGATATGGTTTTGGTCGTTCCGGCGCGGGTTACCTGCTGGTAACTTTCTACAGGCGCATTGATATGTTGTTGCTGCAGGTTATAGATCGCCGTTACGTTGGCATTCGTGCCGGAAGCCGCGGTATAATCTTTGACATAACTGATCTTACTGGTCACCACACTACCATCACTGTTGGTTGATTGTTGTTGGGTCAATAGCTTATGGTTCGCGCTGCCGTAGGAATATTGGGTACTGTCCGCCCGGGCCTGCGTCAGCGTCGAAGAATCATATACTTTATTGACCACCTTGGTGGTCAGTTCACCGGTATTATAATAAACGGTGTATTTGTTATAGGCTTTGACCAGCAGGGTACCGTTCACATTATCCTCCACCCGGAAAGCGGCTATAGGTGTTGGGTTAAAGGAGCGCTGATAAGTATAATAGGTTTCGCTTACCTTTTTGGGTGTGGCATCCCCGTTATAGCTGATCGTGCTGAGGGGCAGGCCCCGCTCAAAATCATAATTGGCATTGGGGATAAAAGGATAGGCATACACCCCGTTGCTGACCGGTCCATAAGTAGAGGTGCAATTGGTGCGGGCCACATCATTGATCGTTGGGGTCCAGTCTATCGTGCTACAGCCGCTGCATACCGGGACTGCGCTGGCATCCCAATAGGTAGCTGGTACGCTGTAGCGGTATACGGTACTGCCGGCCCCGGTCTGGCTGAATTTGACGTATTCATACATAATGGTATGGTCTTCTTCGGAGAGATCATGTGAAGAGAGGACGCTGGCACTGGTCCATAAGGCCAGCCCGGTATTGGCCCCGCCGTAGGGAATCGTAAAACTAAATTGCGGCAGGGATAGGGGCTTACCGCTGGAAGTGCCGGAAGAAGGATTGGTATACGCATAATTACGGATGACATTATTGGTAGAGCCGGTACCAACCGAATCAATGATCTGTTTTACCCGGATACCCCCACCCTGTACAGTCGTAGCAGAGGGGACATCATAATAGTCGTTGGGTTCATAGATGATATTCGAGTTCCCTTTTTCGGCCGTAATGACTTTGGTCAGCGATCCCGCGGCTATATTGGCCGGATCAACAGCACGGCTAACCCCGCTGAGAGTATACGTATAGGCGGTGCCGGGCGACGCGGAAGCCCTGACCAGGTAACGCGGATAAGTCGCTGTCGATGGGTTGACATAGATGGTTGGCAGTCTCGAGGTGCTGCTGCCGGGAGCAGTCGTATAATAGCCCCAGTAATCATACTTGTTTTGCGAAGAGTCGGGCAGCGTGGTTGTATAGGAACTACCTGTAGCGGTTTCCCCTGCATAGGCGAACTGGTAATTCACCGGTGACCCGCACACGGGCTCATCGTACGTCCTTAAGAACTTACGGGTAAATCCGGTGGGGGAATAAACAACATCACTATACCCAAACAGGAAATACCGGGCTGTTTGTCCTCCATTCTGTAAGGCAATAGAAGAAATTACAATTTGCCCGGCTGTAGTAACCGCCCAGTTAAAGTTGAGCTGTGTTGGAGATACCCCGTACGCGCTGTATACCTGGACCGACAGAAGAATATAAGGTGTATTGGTTTCGCTTACTCGATATTGTACCGCGGCAGATGTTGCACCTGAGACAAAAAGGGCTACCGTATCCGTGATTGCCTTGGATGGTGCGGGTGTCGTGTAATTTAAAATAATTGCATTGCCACTGACATCGGTCATGTTGATCAAGCTCCAGGTGTCATAATAGGTAATGCCGTACTGGTATTGCAGGTATTTGTTCTTCAAATAGACATTGGTCCCGGCGATCGTTTTCCGGGTCACTTTGTTATTGGCGGGAAAAGCATCGATATCATTGCCAAAAAGATAGGAGATCCCTTTATCATTGGTAATGGTAAAGGAAGTGATCAGGTGAGATGCGGGATCGGTCAGGTAAGTGATCGTCAGGTCCTGATAATTCACCGGCTTGAAGGTATTACTGACCCGGTCATAAAGAAGCTGACAGGATAAGCCTGGTGCATTAACATAATACCGGTCGGGTTCAGAATCATTCCGGTAAGAAAAATGACTATTGATATAGCTGATATCCGTGGTTTCATTCGCGCATGTACTGCCATTATTGGCGATGGTAAAACCGGCGATACTGTTGGCCGCCGTATCCAGGCTGCTCATCCAGCCGAGCCGCGGATTGCCCGCGTCGTCTTTGGTGACATCATCAGGCAGACCCTTTACTACTCTGGACACCTGTCCGCCTACTTTCAACTGCCAACCCATACCGGCTGAACTTTCCACGTCTTTAGTCTTGATGCCGTCGCCATAATAACTCAGGCTGACCGGCAAGGCCATTTGCCCGGCGCTCATCGTGTAAACCGGAATATTAACCGTGGAGGCCCCCGTCAGCGGGTTTACACTGACCATGTTCTGCGCCGAAACTACGGTGCTGATTAATGAAAACCCAATCGTGAAAAAAGAAAGTAAATTTTTACCCATGTTAGAGTTGATGAAAAGTTCAGGTACTACGATCTAAGTTCTGAAAAGAACACCCGCAAACAGGTGCATTCGCGGGCTTGTGGAAGGTGATAAACCTTTTGTCCTCAGCAACTTGAATCAATCAATAATAATCATATTATTTAAGTTTTAATACACTACCAGGCATATTATTTTCAATTAACTTTTGATTAGAATATATTACATGGGAGGTAATTCAATTGTGCTCTGATTTGATATATTTTCTTAAAACGATCAATAAAATATCCCTGTCCATATCAGGAAGGAACCGCAAAAAAGTATGCTACACTGCCGGTTATGCAGAGGTGTCATTTTTTTACTCAAAAGGGGCTTCATTATAATATCAATGAGCACACCATTTCATTTTCACTGCTTAGGCACCCAAAGCGCAAGGCGGATGAAATGTAAAGGCCGAAGCACAGCTAAAAAACAAATTAAAATGCTTCGCTTGTACAGCCTTTACATTTCATCCGCCGGTCGCTACCTTTGCCGGTCGCGGTGAAATGGGATCGTATTTTTCGGCGGCGGGAAAGGCAGGTGTGTTATAAGGAACGAATTTCACTCCCGCCAGCGGCAGCTAGGCTGACGGCGCCATAAGCCCGGCGCGATAGCGTGAGGTGCAATAAAGCCGCCTGCCGTTACTGCGTGGTATACATGTCGCTTAACTTTTCAGCAGCAGGGTCGGGAAATGCGAAATCAACCTCCTGCCATTGCCGCTGAGTGTAAGCACCTTAGCTGTCGCCGCCACTCTTACCCACTATCTCATATCCGTTTTACCGTCATTTTTAAACTATTACCATCGCCCCTGCGTTAATCCACGGCTTTGCTTACGACTTTGTTCTATTTCTTCCTGTAATTTTAGTTCCCGCTTCAACTCCTGTTTTTCTTGCCGCTTTTGCTCCTGCTCCTGTTTTTCCAGTTTCTTTATTTCAAGCCGTTGTCCATAATCACCATGCTTTAAAGTATTGGAATAGATAAACGTTTCTTTGAGTTCGCGGTCATAATCAAATGCCTGGTCAAATGTTCGTTCGGCTGCTTGTTTGAAAGCTACGCGGTCAAACTGGCCTACTTTCAGACTGTGTGCCGCATTCTTGCCCCGTGAATTATTTAAAGGGCTTAAACGGATACTATCGGTAATATCTTTGC
>NZ_FNJV01000006.1 GCF_900103125.1 Mucilaginibacter sp. OK268
AATGTGAGTCACTAACTCGGAGCGAAGCTTAGTTTACCCTGCTTCTTGCTCAATCAAATAGTCCAATATAATAATTATGCTAATCTAAAGGAGCGGAGCGTGGCAATCTCATCCCAGGTAGAGGTGCGCGAGGAGATTGCTTCGTCGTTCCTCCTCGCAATGACATGAGGGAGACAGGCCATGCACCGTCGAAGCATGGTGGGCAGGCCTCTGCGCCCTACCCTTCGACGGTGCTCAGGGTGACACCCCCTTTTTACGTTTTCTCAGGCATCCACCGGCTCCATGATACTTTTCATATTCCGGGCTATCTCTATATCCGGGCTGCGGTATTTGTTCTCCGGAATGCTGGCCAGCGACGAATCCTGTACCTGTTCGCCCAGGCCATAAAACTGCTGGAAACTCATGATGAGTGGTCGCCATTTGTCGGGGTCAACACGGTTAGGGTCGTCATTCATGATGATGGATTCTTCCAGGTAAACCTGTACTATTTTTAACTCCATGGTCACGATGCGGCCGCGTTGCTGTTCGTTATCTTCGCCAATGGGGTGGATTTCGGCTACGTGTGCCTCCATTTGTACCGGGCATTCCATGGCCCGCGGAGCAGCCACTTTTTGCGATGGTACGGGTGTTAATCCGGCAACACCAAACTTATCGGGCTCATAATAATAACCCCTGCCTTGTTTAGCCTCGGGTACCGGGTTCATGCCGGTTTTCAGGGCCAGGTTATTAACCGCCTGCACCTCATTAACCGATGGCAGGTTTAAAACACACTGTCCAGTACGCCGTAGGTTTTGCACCGTTTTGGAGGTGGTGGCCATACCGATGATACAACGCCAGCCCAGCCAGAAAACTGATGATATGGGCGCTAAATTATATGATCCATCCTCGTTCAGGGTACTGATGAGCACCACCGGGGTGCCGAAGTACAGGATGGCGGGTTCGCTTATTTTATGCATGATGATATCGTTTTGATAATTATTGAATACGCTTATTTACTTATTCAAAATTGCCAAATCATGCGCCTCCGTGAAACCCGGAACTTGCGGTGTTTGGTCAGCTTTGCGTCATCCTGATTTATAAAATTTGGTGAAACTCTGAAAGGGAAATGACATGTTGTAAAGGAAAACTCAGTTATTTATAGAATATGTCATTGCGAGCGCAGCGTGGCAACCTCATCCTAAGTAGAGGCACGTGAGGAGATTGCTTCGTCGTACCTCCTTGCAATGACATAAAGGAGGGGTGTCATGGTGAGCTCCGTCGAACCATGGTGGGCAGGCCTCTGCGCGCGCGTCTTCCACAAGCTCAGACTGACAGGCTTTTCTTTATACAATAAGTTACCCATGATGGGCCTGCTTACTATCCTGGGGTGCTTCCTTTCTATCGAACATGCCGTAATCACGTACCACATGTGCTATGCGTAAGTGATAATCTTTAAATACATAGTCTCGACCTTTGGCCTGGGCATCCCGGTGTACTTCTACATTGCGCCATTGTTTTACAGCCTCCTCATCGCGCCAAAAGGATAAGGATAATATTTTATCCGGATCGGTCAGGCTTTGAAAACGTTCTATCGAAATAAAACCATCAATAGTTACCAGCGTCGGTTTCAGATCAGCGGCTATATCCAGGTATTCCTGTTTTTTACCCTCCGCGGGCATTACTTCAAAAATTACGGCTACCATTTTATTTGTTTTTGATGATGTAACAGATCAAAGGTAGGGTAATTTGGGGAGGGATATTTCGGATTGGGGTGAAGTGTGAGGGAGAAGAATAAAAAAACACGTCACTGCGAGCGTAGCGTGGACAACCGACCGGAGGGAGCTCATTAATACCTTTAAAGATAATTAACAATATTAATAATCCCCAATTAGCAGGGCCGCTCTGTAAGTAGGGGATTGCCACGTCGTTCCTCCTCGCAATGACTCGTGAAGAGAAAGGGCATCCCTTCCTTTCCGCGGAGGGCGCACATGGGCTGAGTCTTCGCCGCTAAGGCAAATCTCCCGGTTTTAGCACCATAACTTAGTGTATCAATTTTGCACCTATTTTCCCCTATTTGTTAAAAAGTGTTAAAATGACCCATTTTTGAACGTTTAACATCAAAAAGCGATCTTTTTGATCGCTTAAATTGTTAAAATATGTCAAGTTTACTTAGTGTACGAAAACTTTGCACATAACTTAAAGTAATCTAAACACCATCCCATCCATTTCCTGGCTCAGGTGGATCTGGCAGGCCAGGCGGCTGTCCGGACCGGCATTGGGCAGGGTGTCGAGCATGTCGAGCTCATTATCTGTAGGGGTAAAATATTGTTCAGGACCTTCCACTACCTGTACATGGCAGGTGGCGCACAGTGCCATGCCGCCGCAGGTAGCCAGTATCTCGTATTCCGATGCTTTGAGCACTTCCATCAAACTCAGGTTGATGCCCTCTGGAATCTCGACTGGGGCACGATGGCCTTCGCGGTCTTCAATTATTAAGTTGATCATGGCTAAAACTCGGTTACGCCGTAAACGGTGGTGTATTTAAAACTTAGTTTTTGTTCGGGGTAAACGTATTTAAAGGCGCTTTGAGCCATCAATGCCGCCTCATGGAAGCCACAAAGTATCAGCTTTAATTTACCGGGATAGGTATTGATATCGCCAATGGCATAAATCCGTTCTACGCTGGTGCTGTAATCGCGGGTGTTCACCACGATGGCCGAAAAATCGATGTTGAGACCCCAGTTGGCAATTGGTCCCAATTTAGGGCTGAGGCCAAACAAGGGTATCAGGTTGTCGGCAGCAATATGGCTCACCTCGTTATTACGATCCAATAAAGTAACCTCCTGCAGGTGCCCTTCGCCGGTTAAAGCTACTACGTTCGATTTCAGGATCAGGTCGATCTTGCCTTGTTTGGCCAGTTCAAAAACTTTTTCGGCAGCATCGGGCGTACCACGGAAAGTATCGCCCCGGTGTACCAGCGTAACCCGTTCGGCCACATCGGCCAAAAATATGGCCCAGTCCAGCGCCGAATCACCGCCACCAGCGATCACCACTTTGCGGCCGCGCAAGGCTTCGGGGTTTTTAACCATATAAGCTACGCCTTTGCCTTCAAATTCCAGTAGGCGGTCAATCTCCGGTTTGCGGGGTTCAAAGCAACCCAGGCCACCTGCAATTACTACCACCTGACAATGTACGGTGGTGCCGTCGTTGGTTTGTATAAAATAGGAGCCATCGTCGTTTTTAGTTAATGTTTCAACCCGTTCGCCCAAACTAAAAGTAGGGTGGAAGGGCGCTCCCTGCTCCATGAGCCGGTCGACCAGTTGCTGGGCGGTAATATCCGGATAACCGGGAATATCGTAAATAGGTTTGTGAGGATATATTTCGGAAAGCTGACCGCCAACCTGCGGCAGCACGTCAATTAAATGGCAGCGCATTTTAAGTAAACCCGCTTCAAAAACAGCAAATAAACCAACAGGGCCTGCGCCTATAATGCAAATATCGGTATTGATGTGTTCCATAAAAATGCTTTTACTAAGCACTCAAATGTGGCTATAAGTCATTCAGAAATCAAATGATATTTAGTAATGTACGATTACTTTAGGTTATAGTTGGCTAAGCAGAAACGCTTAAAAAGATCGATCAGTGGATTATGCAGCATCAAAGGTGGCATCATTTATATGGGCGATTAGACGTTCCATAGCTTGTGGTGTTAGTTTATTAAAAGGCTGCAAATCAAGGATATACTTTTCTAATACATAAAGAATTAAATGGCATCTGACTTGAGATTTTTTACCTATATGGGGCTTTTCATACATTGTGCTATCTAATTTAAAAGAAAATCTGTCTGTTTGTTCCGTGCCTGAAATCATAACGCATACATAACATTTATCTTTACTATAGACTTCATCACAAGAAATAATTACAGCTGGATGTTCAAGATAACTTCCGTCATTAGGCATTTCAAAGTTTAAAGCAACTATGTGACCCTCCTTAAAAGACATTTTAAAGATGTGAAAGTATAGACTTAGTCCCTAAATTAGATATTTGATTTTTAAGGGTTTCTGAGGTCTCTATAACTTCATTGTCCATATAAGCAATCCTGTGTAGTCTTGCTTCAGTTTTGTAGGTTATTTTTTTTAATTGTCTAAATGCAGCCTTGATTTTATGACTATCAACTTCGTAAAGTGATTTATCAACTTTATTTATAAAGTTTACAAAGATTTTAAAGTATTTTAATTCTTTTAATGCTTCTTTTGGAGTAAGCTTAGACAATTGTAAAAAATCATTTTCTAATGCGCGATAGTCCCGTTCAAAATCTTTTACAAGGGAAGCCTCAAGCTTATTACTATAAGATTTTAAATGATTATAAACCCAAATGTTAAATAAAATTAAAAATGAAGGTTTATTGCTTTTATATAGATATGTATCAGCAGTCAACATATTTTAAAAGATGATTGAGCAAGTTGGTTGTTAATCTAAAAATTAAATGAACCATAACACTAATAGATTCTGCTATTGTATTATAATTATTTTTAATTGGGTTAATGTTCTGTTACAAATGTAGACAATAAATGTACCATTTTGAATGTTTACATAAAAGTTATCAACAAAACACTACTTTTTGATGATAATTATATATGAAATGTTAATAACTATTGCGTTAAAACATTTGCAATTGTTATTTATTGTAAAATAAACTATTGAAACTATAGTCAAAATAAAGAAATACCAACATTTCTTTATTTCATTTTAAGCTATATACATTTCTTTTGTCATCTCTTACAGCAGTTATCTGATCTATCTTAAACAGTTTACTTGATGCATAAGTAATATGCCTGTAAAATGTCCAATTACTTTAAGTTATAATTAGCGAGACAGAAACGCTTAAAAAGATCGATCAATTTGCTGTTTTTGCCATGCAGCTGGATGAACTGAAAAGTGCGGAAAATTTCCATCCCCTTAATTTCAATAATGCTCAACTCATTGTATTTCAGCTCACTTAATACTGATTGGATAGACAGAAAGGTGGCGGTATCTGAGTACAGTAAATATTGTTTGATGGCGATGCTGCTTTCCAGCTGTATCTCGATGTTCAGGTCCTTGGGGTTGATCTGTACATTGGCCAGGGCATTAAAGATCACATCCAGCGTGCCTGAACCGGCTTCACGTAGTACCAGTGGTATATCCAGTAATTGTTTGGGACTAATCTCCTGTTTTTTGGATAACTTATTGTTGGCCCGGGTCACCAGAACGATCTCGTCCTTGGCAAAAGGGGAGTAGGCCAGCTGGGGCGAATGGGCGGCACCTTCCACAATAGCTACGTCAATTTTTTCGTCGAGGATCAGCTGCGAAATATAGTCGGTATTACCCTGTATAAAGTTGAAGGTAACATCGGGATAGGTCTTTTTGAACAGCGCCAGGATCTTGGGTAAAATAGTTTGGGCCACGGTAGTGCTGGCGCCAATGTGCAGCGTACCGGCCTCCATATTGTTGAGCTGGGCCAGTTCGGTTTCGAGTTCGGTATAAGTTTGGAAGATCTTTTCGGCGTATTGAACCAGTACTTTACCCGCTACGGTAAGCGCTATATTATTGCCATTGCGCTTAAACAGCTGTATGTTCAACTGCTGCTCCAGCTCTTTAATATGTTTGGTAACCGCCGGTTGGGTAATGTACAGCTCATGGGCAGCCTTGGTAAAGCTAAACCTTTGGGCAACCGTATAAAAAACCTTTAACCTGAAATCAAAAATCATTGGGTTAAAATTAGTGGTTTTATGGCAGAAAACAGGATGGAACTATTGCTCCCGCGAACATTTCATAAGGTTGGCAAAAGGAGCCGAAGTAAAGGCAATTACAGCCAGACAACATACCGAGATAATTCTTGTACTGAGGTAGATGAATGTTTCCATACCTATGAGATTTATTTTGGCAGGAAATGTTACAGTGGAAATTAATCAATGTCCCTGAAAAATTGAGTTAAACCCCATCGGGGTTAAAGGTCGGTAGAAAATAAAAGTATAAGAATGTCGTGCCGTAGGTATGAAACTGTCGCGGTTGTGTATCAACACGGTGGGGTAGCGTACCTACGGCACGCAAAATAGCCTTATGTTAATTTCTATCGAGCTTTTGCACCTAACGGTGCACTACTAATCAACTAATCAAATAAATGACATTGGCTAAAATTCCTTAATTTTCCCCTCCAAATCATCACCCCATGCAAAATAACCTGCAGCAAAGCTTTGGCAATATTGATATCTATTTGTTTGATCAATTATTGAAAGGGCGCTTTGACCATTGCGCAACCGTACTGGATGCCGGCTGCGGCGGCGGGCGCAACCTGGTATATTTTATGCAGAACGGCTTTGATGTATATGGTATAGATCAAAGTGTAGAAGCCGTGGAGGCGGTAAGGCAGCTCTCGGCAAAACTTTCATCTACACATGCGCTCAACAAGTTCCGGGTATCGGGAGTAGAAGACATGCCCTTGGCCGGTGATTTTTTCGACCTGGTGATCTGCAGCGCCGTATTACATTTTGCCAAAAACGAACAGCATTTTGATCGCATGATGCGCTCCCTGTGGCGGGTGCTGAAACCCGGCGGTTATCTGTTTGCGCGCCTGGCATCGGATATTGGTATCGAAGAACTGGTAGTAAGCAGAGGTAATGGCCGTTACCTGCTGCCCGATGGTTCTGAACGTTTTTTGGTGAACGAGCAAACGCTGCTCCGCTACACCGCCGAATTAGGCGGCTCCCTTTATGAACCTATCAAAACCACCAATGTGCAAAACCTGCGTTGCATGACCACCTGGTGTGTGCAAAAGCAGTAAAGTTTAATTCAAACTAATAACAAATAGTTATTTATACCGATTACTAAGCTTAATGCAGGTACATTTATCATTATGCATCACGAACATCATTTACAAAGCTCAGACACCATCAGGGATATTGTTATTGGCATGTCTGATGGCTTAACGGTACCTTTTGCGCTGGCCGCGGGTTTAAGCGGGGCGGTAAATTCATCGGGTATTGTAATCACAGCCGGGATAGCCGAAATTGTGGCGGGTTCCATCGCTATGGGCCTGGGTGGATTTTTAGCCGGTCGCACCGAAGTTGATCATTATGCCTCCGAACTGAAACGGGAGTATGAAGAGGTAGAAAAAGTACCTGAGCAGGAAAAAGCGGAAGTAAAGGAAGTGTTCGCTGCCTTTGGTCTGTCGGAAAAACTACAGAACGAGGTTGCCGAAGAAATGGCCAAAGACAAAGATAAATGGGTTGATTTTATGATGCGCTATGAACTGGGACTGGAAGAGCCCAAAGCTAACCGGGCCACGCAAAGTGCCATCACTATTGGTGTATCCTATATTGTTGGGGGCATTATCCCGCTGTCGCCCTATTTTTTTATCGCCGATTCTACACAAGCCTTGTATTACTCCTGTGGTATCACCATGATCTGCCTGTTTGTGTTCGGTTATTTCAAAAGCAGGGTAACCGGGCAGCCTGCCATCAAAGGAGCGCTGAAAGTATTATTGATAGGGGCTTTAGCCGCAGCCGCAGCGTTTGGTATGGCCAAATTGATCAGCGGGTAGTATTCTTACGTAGAGACGCATCACATGCGTCTCCCGATTGCAACCACCATTTGGATTTTTTGGAGACGCAAATATGCGTCTCTAAGGTTAAATGATGATCAGAATTTAATAAACTTATCTATCTGCTCGTTGGTAAACTTTAAAGTATCGGCATTTAACAAATTGCCATCCTGATCCATCTCTTTGTTAATAGATGAAATATGGATTTTTAACGACATGATATTGAGGTGCATATAATGACAAACTCCTGTAAAGTGGTCGATACCCCTGATGTTGCCGTACTTGCCTGACGACAGGCCAACCAGCGCGGCTTTTTTATCGTAAAAGCTAGCCGGAAAATCGCAGGCATCCATCAACACTTTCAGTACTCCGGGGAAACTGCCATTGTATTCGGGAATAATAAATATGAATTTATCGGTGCGACTGATCAGGTCCTGTATGGGTAGGAACTCCGGGCTGCGTTTGCCGTAAAGATCAGTCTGTATTACGTTTGCCGGCAGATCGGCCAATGAAAATATACCTGCCTCAAGGCCTTTCTCGCTCAATTTTTGCTGATAATATTGAGCAAGTTTAAGTGTATGGCTCCCGGGGCGGTTGGTTGACGATATAATAGTGATCATTTATTTAATTAATGAATTATTGGGTTAGTGATTTATTGAATTATTTAAAATGCTGAGTTGATAATTTTTTAACTATAATAAAAATAATGACTATTTAATTCTGATAATCAGGGCTTAAAGTAGTCGCTCAATCACTAACTCAATAATTCACTAACTAAAATATTGTTTGTAAATTGCCAAAACCTGTGGATTTCGGAATAGTTTTAAATCCGTATCTTTAGCACCGGACAAAAACTTTTACGAAAGTAGAAATTTCCGGTTCTATTTTTCGTTGTTATAAATCATTGTAATATAAATTTTGTAAGGATATAGAATGAGTAAAATAATTGCTTTAGCCAACCAGAAAGGTGGCGTAGGAAAAACTACATCATCTATAAATCTGGCCGCAAGTTTGGCCGTATTAGATTTTAAAACCTTGTTGGTTGATGCGGATCCGCAGGCTAATTCAACATCGGGTATCGGTTTTGATCCCCGTAACATCAAGAATAGTATTTACGAGTGCATCATTAACCAGGTTGACCCACATGAGGCTATCCAGAAAACGGATACCCCTAATCTCGACCTGCTGCCGGCTCACATAGACCTGGTAGGTGCCGAGATAGAGATGATCAATCTGAGCGGACGCGAGTATAAAATGAAACAGGTATTTGAAGCCATACAAAACGAGTATGACTTTATTATTATCGACTGCTCGCCATCATTAGGTTTGATCACTATTAACGCCTTAACCGCTGCCAACTCGGTAATCATCCCCGTACAGTGCGAGTATTTCGCCTTGGAAGGTTTGGGTAAATTGCTTAACACCATCAAAATTGTACAGTCGCGCCTGAACCCGCAGCTGGAAATTGAAGGTATTTTGTTAACCATGTACGATGTGCGTCTGCGTCTGAGCAACCAGGTGGTTGATGAGGTGAAAACGCATTTTGAGGATATGGTTTTTGATACCATTATTCAGCGTAACACCCGTTTAAGCGAGGCGCCAAGCTTTGGCGTATCGGTAATTATGCACGATGCCACCTGTAAAGGTGCCATCAATTATTTAAACCTGGCCCGCGAAATTATTGAAAAGAACGGCCTGACCAAGGATGAGGCAAAAGCAGCCACCGCAACAGTGTAACCAATGAGTAGTGAAAGAAGAAATGCCCTGGGCAAAGGATTAAGTGCGCTGTTGAATGATTCTGTAAACGTACAACCTTATAATAAAACTAAGGACAAAGATAAAGAAGCCTCCACATCAGCTGCGGAGGTTAACAGCCTGGGCTCGGTAAATGAGATACAGCTGGCCGAAATTGAGGTAAACCCTTTTCAGCCCCGTACCGATTTTGATGAACAGGCACTGGCCGAACTGGCCGACTCCATCAAATTACAGGGCTTAATACAACCCATTACCGTAAGGCGCATCAACGCGCATAAATACCAGCTCATATCGGGCGAGCGCCGTTTCCGTGCTTCAAAAATAGCCGGCTTAACGCAGATCCCCGCCTATGTGCGTACGGCCAACGACCAGCAAATGCTGGAAATGGCCCTGATCGAGAACATCCAGCGCGAAAACCTGAATGCCATTGAAGTGGCGCTCAGCTTTCAGCGTATGATAGAAGAGTGTAACCTGAAACAGGAAGAACTGGGCGACAGGGTGAGCAAAAACCGCTCAACCGTAACCAACTATCTGCGCCTGTTAAAGTTGCCGCCAAGCATACAGGCATCCATCCGCGATGGTGGGCTTACCATGGGACATGCCAAGGCTTTGATCACTATTGACGATCCCGCCAAACAATTATATTTACATCAACATATCATTCAGCAAGGTTTATCCGTTCGTAAAGCTGAAGAACTGGCTCGTGAAATGCAGAAATCGCCGGTAAAGAAGGAAGGTAAACAACCCGAACCGGTATCATACCAGCTGCAAAAAATACAGGACGATCTGGCTTCAAAGTTTAGTACAAGGGTAAAACTCAAGGTAGGCAACAAAGGAAGTGGTGTTATTGAAATACCTTTTCTTTCAGAAGATGATCTGGGCCGGATCCTCGAGATGCTGGATTGGTAAGACCGAGATCCAAGAAATTAGAGTCAAGAATCAAGACATGAAGATAAATCTATGATTATCACTTTTTCTTGATTCTTGTCTCTTGATTCTTGCCTCTTAAATATTATAAAGATGTATAAATTCCTGCTTGTTATTGGTTTGGTTTCGGTATTTGCCTTAACGGCGAAAGCACAGGGGCTTGGACCGGATACCGCGAAGTCTGGTAAAAGCGATACTTTAAAAAAAGCGTCGAACACAGCCCCCGGCTCCTTTGCGCCACCCATCAGAAAAGAAAAAGCCTATCACCCCGATAGCTTGCATAGTCCGCACAAAGCTGTCATGCACTCCTTAATGGTGCCGGGATGGGGCCAGCTATACAATCATCGCTGGTGGAAAGTGCCTATCGTTTATGGCGGTATAGGGCTTTTGGTTTCGGCGGTTATATTTAACCAAAAATATTATAACCAGGATCTGGCGATATACAATTACCGAAAGCAGGGTATAGCCCCCACGCCCGGTCAAAAGTATTATGCCGAATACCAGCTATATGCCCAATATAATGTACCCGATGCCAGCATCATCAGCGAGCTTGATGGCTACAGACGTAACCGCGACCTGAGTATTCTGGGTATTTTGGCTTTCTGGGGTATCCAAACCATTGATGCTTATATCGATGCTAAATTCATACATTCCTATACGGTTGATAATAACCTGGGCATGAATATGAAAGTTACCCCTGGTTTAATGAACCAGCCACTTTTTGCACAAAGTGGTAATCCTTCTTATATTCCGTCGATAAAAATTACCTTTACGTTTTAGGATAGTATCGAATTTTAGTATCAGGTAGTTAGTATCAAGTATCAAGATTTTTAAAATCTAACTATACCAGATACAGGGGTCTTGATACTAGCTACTTGATACCAATATAAAAATTATGAAAATTGCATTACTGGGTTATGGAAAAATGGGCAAGATCATCGAGAAGATCGCCATTAGCCGCAAACATGAAATTGTATTAACGATAGATCACGACACCCTGGATGATCTGACGGTTGAAAACTTACAAAAAGCCGATGTGGCTATTGAATTTACCATGCCGGCATCAGTATTAGGTAACATTAAGCAATGCTTTAGCGCGGGCGTACCCATTGTAGTTGGTACAACCGGCTGGTACGATCAGATCCCTGAAATAAAACAGCTTTGTCAGGAAAACAACAGCACCTTGTTGTACGGCTCAAACTTTAGCGTCGGCGTAAATATATTTTTTCATGTTAACCGACTGTTGGCCAAGGTGATGAATAACTATCCTTATTATGATGTGCAGGTAGAAGAAATTCATCATACCCAAAAGCTCGACTCGCCCAGCGGTACCGCTATCACCATTGCCGAAGGTATCCTGGAAAACCTGGAGACAAAATCTGAATGGGTTAATGTTTTAACTACCGATGATAAGAGCGATGATGACGCGGTTTCCAATAACCAATTGCTCATCGAGTCTTTACGTATCGACAGCGTTCCGGGTACGCATACCGTTATTTACGACTCCGAAGTAGATACCATCGAATTTAAACATACCGCCCATAACCGTAACGGGTTTGCCCTGGGCGCGGTACTGGCCGCCGAGTGGCTGCACAATAAAAAAGGTTTCTATTCTGTTGATGCTATGTTTGATTTTAAATAGCACCGCTATTTTTAAATGGATATAGCAACTTATACCGCCTTCTGCTTAACTGCCGGGCCGATAATAATTTTAATTACTATCGGCTTATGGAAGCTATTTGAAAAAGCCGGTCGTCCGGGTTGGGAATCGCTGATCCCGGTTTACAGTATCTATATCATGCTCAAACTCAGCGGCAGGCCCTGGTGGCTATTATTGCTGTTGCTTATACCCGGCATCAACATTATTGTTGGTGTAGGCATAGCGATTGACTTTATCAAATCATACGGCAAATTTAAAATAAGCCAAAACGCAGCGGTTATTCTGCTGCCGTTCATTTGCCTGCCCAAATGGGGTTTTGATAAAAACACACGCTACCTGGGTCCATCGGCAAGTGCCGATTTTCATGAAGAACACCACAAGGATCTTCGTAAATCAAGCACCCGCGAATGGGCCGAAGCGGTTATTTTTGCAGTAGTTGCCGCCACGCTTATCCGTTCGCTTTTTATCGAGGCCTATACCATCCCCACACCATCTATGGAAAGCTCCTTACTTGTGGGCGATTTTTTGTTTGTGAGCAAAATAAATTATGGTGCCCGCCTGCCCATGACGCCCGTTGCCTTCCCCTTTGCACACCATACCATGCCGCTTACCGGTGGCAAGGCTTATTGGGATGGCATCAAACTGCCCTATTTCAGGCTGCCCGGTTTTGGCGATATAAAAAGGGGTGATGTGGTGGTGTTTAATTATCCCATGGATGCCGATTCGCCCTATTACCGCCCGGTTGATAAACGCGAAAACTATATCAAACGCTGCCAGGGAACCCCCGGCGATACCCTGAGCCTGCTTAACGCGCAAGTGTATGTAAATGGCAAAGCCGCCATTACGCCGCCCCGTGGCGAAATGGAATACATGGTACGTAACAATGGCAGTAGTTTTAACCGGCAACTGGCCTACGATCTGCACTTGTCAGATATTCAGCAGTTTACCAATCAGGATTTTATGATGAACATGACTGCGCGAGCGGCCACATTGTTAAAGCAACAATCCGATATCAGGTCGGTTAGGGCCAACATCCGGTTCAGAGGGGTGTATGATCCCGAGATATTTCCGCACGACCCTAAGTTCAGGTGGAATGTGGACAATTTTGGTCCCATCATTATCCCCAAAAAAGGCTGGACGGTAAAGCTCGACAGCCTTACACTGCCCATCTATCGCCGGGCCATTGAAGTTTATGAACAGAATAAACTGCAGGTAAATGGTAATAATATTATCATCAATGGTAAACCGACCAGCACGTATACTTTTAAGCTCAACTATTACTGGATGATGGGCGATAACCGCCATAATTCAGAAGATTCGCGTTTTTGGGGATTTGTACCCGAAGATCATATTGTTGGCAAGGCTCTGTTTGTTTGGATGAGCTGGGATGCCACATCGCCGTCGGTCAACAAGATTAGGTGGAGCAGGGTGATGAGAGTGATAAAATAGATGTGCAAATGTGCAGATTTCAGATGTGCAGATTGTCTGAACCCGAATTTTTGGAATTTATGAATTAACAGAATTAACTCATTCGTTCATCTATTTTCTCATCTGCACATCTGCATATTTGCACATCCGCACATTTGAATAGTAACATATAGCTTACAAAACAGTCATAGGGAATAAAAAATAATTACATACTTTTAAACCAATCTGCACATTTGCACATCTATCATTTGCACATCTGCATATTTGAAATCTGCACATCTGAAATATGAACTGGAAATTCTGGAAAAAAGATAAAAGCAAAACCAAAAAGAAAAAGAGTGCTCTGCGTGAATGGGGCGATGCTATAATTTTCGCGGTGATTGCGGCCACACTGATACGTACCCTTTTTATTGAGGCTTATGTTATTCCCAGCGGATCGATGGAGAGCTCCCTGCTCATCGGCGATTATTTATTTGTAAGCAAGGTTAACTATGGCGCCCGTACGCCTATAACTCCCGTAGCCATACCTTTTATGCACCACACCATACCTTATACTACCAATGCAAAGGCTTATTGGGATGGTATCCAGTTGCCATATTATCGCTTGCCTGGTTTCAGCGATATTAAAAAAGGCGACATCGTGGTTTTTAACGCGCCGATAGAGGCCGATTCGCCCTATTACCGCCCGGTTGATAAGCGCGAAAATATTATTAAACGCTGCCAGGGAACACCCGGCGACACCCTGAGCCTGGTAAACGCCCAGGTTTACATCAATGGTAAACCCGAAACAACCGCCGCTAAAGGCGAAATGGCCTACATCGTAAAAACCGATGGTAGCCAGATAAACCCACAATTGATCAACGAACTCCATTTAAGCGATATTGGTATTATCGACAGTACCACATTTAAAACCAATACTACCGTTGAATCGGCCAAGGCATTGAGAGGGTATTCCAATATCAAGTCGGTTACGGCAGATGTCGCGCCAAAAAACATTGCCGACGATCTGAACCCGGTTTATCCTGCTAAATACCCACGCTATAAAAACACCCCGGCATTCCCGCATTATACCTGGAACGTGGATAATTACGGACCCATCATTATCCCTAAAAAAGGCTGGACAGTGAAGCTGGATAGTTTAACCTTCCCGGTTTATGGCAGGGCTATTGAAATTTATGAGCATAATAAAGTAAAAGTTGTGGGCCGGGATATTTATATAAACGATAAAAAAGCCGATACTTACACTTTTAAACTCAATTACTACTGGATGATGGGTGATAACCGCCATAACTCCGAAGATTCGCGTTATTGGGGATTTTTACCCGAAGATCACGTAGTAGGCAAGGCCTTATTTACCTGGATGAGTGTTGACAGTACCGCATCATTTGTAAATAAGATACGCTGGAGCAGGTTGTTTAGAGGGATACATTAATAATTAGAACAGTTAGTAATTGGAAAAATATAAAAGTTATGTCAATCTGAGAATTAAAAATATGTCATTGCGAGCGTAGCGTGGCAATCTCCTCGCGTTCTCACCTATGAGAATAGCTACGAGATTGCTTCGTCGTTCCTCCTCGCAATGACATGAGGGAGACAGGGCATGGGTAAATGAGGTACTAAGCGAAAAACCTTTTACATTGTTTAAGTCCGACGCAAAAGATCTCTCCTCGTACCTCGTTCGAGATGACATGGTTTTGAATTAATGATTTTTTCAATAGCTAAACACAGAACATTAATTAGTACTTAAAAAATAGAATAGTGAACGTTGTAGAATTTGTAATTGCATTTATAATACTGATCATATTGCCTTATGTAGGCTTATGGAAATTGTTTGAAAAGGGCGGCAGGCCCGGCTGGGAAGCTGTTATTCCTTTTTATAACTTTTACGCCATGATCAAATTAAGCGGCCGTCCATTGTGGTGGATGGTGCTGATATTTATACCCGGTGTGAATATTTTGGTGGCGATAGGGATCATGGTAGATTTTTTAAAATCATATGGTAAGTTTTCTTTAAGGGAGCATTTTGCCGGTATAGTGTTGGAATTTATATATCTGCCCAAATGGGGTTTTGATAAGGATACCAAATACCTGGGCCCATCAGCCAGTCCGGAGTTTAAGGAAAAATACAAGTTGGCTTTAAAAAAGAGCTCAGCCCGCGAATGGGCCGATGCTATTATTTTCGCGGTGATAGCCGCCACGCTGATCCGTACCCTGTTTATTGAGGCTTACGTGATCCCCAGCGCATCTATGGAAAGCTCGTTGTTAATTGGCGATTACCTGTTTGTAAGTAAAGTGAACTATGGCGCCCGTCTGCCTATGACACCCGTTGCTTTCCCCTTTGCGCATCATACCATGCCGCTCATCAATACCAAAGCGTACTGGGATGGCATCGAATTGCCTTATTACCGCTTACCCGGCTTGAGCGATGTGAAAAAAGGTGATGTAGTGGTATTTAACTATCCAATGGATGCCGATTCTCCACTATATCGCCCGGTTGATAAACGCGAAAATTATATTAAACGCTGCCAGGGTACACCCGGCGATACGCTGAGTGTAGTGAACGCGCAGGTGGTTATAAACGGCAAACCTGCCATTACACCACCGCATGGAGAAATGAACTATGTGGTAAAATCAGATGGCAGCGAAATTAATCCGCAGTTGGTTAATGAGCTTCACCTGGAAGATATTGCACCCGGGGCGGATAATACTTTTACCACCAATACAACCCTGGCATCGGCCACTGCATTAAAGGGATATTCGAACATAAAATCAGTTACACCCAATATATCACCTGCCGGGGTTCCGGATCAGTTGAATGGTGATGTGTACCCGGTAAAATTCCCGAATTATAAGATCACACCCAACTTCCCGAATTTTAAGTGGAACGTAGATAATTACGGCCCGATCATCGTACCTAAAAAAGGTTGGACAGTAAAACTGGATAGTTTAACCTTCCCGGTTTATGGTCGTGCTATTGAAATTTACGAGGGTAACAAAGTACAGGTAGTGGGCAAGGATATCCTGATCAACGGAAAAAAAGCTGATACCTACACCTTTAAGCTGAACTATTACTTTATGATGGGCGATAACCGCCACAACTCCGAAGATTCACGTTTCTGGGGATTTGTGCCCGAAGACCACATAGTAGGTAAGGCCCTGTTCATCTGGATGAGTATCGACGATAACGCCAGTTTCCTGAGCAAGATCAGGTGGAGCAGGTTGTTTAACATTATCCACTAAGTCCCCTAAGCTCCTGAGTAGGGAATAAGAGATTTGCATAGCCTGCCTGGTTTACCGGGTGGGCTTTTTTGTGGATATTACTAAACAAGCGCCATTGCGAGGTACGAAGCAATCTCTATACCGTACAGGGCGGCTCTGCCAGTCGGGGATTGCCACACTACGTTCGCAATGACGCGTTTAGTCTTATACTAGAAAAGATAAGTCATCCTGAACTTGTTTCAGGATCTCACAGGACAAGTCGGTTATCATGTTGTACACCTTGCCAATGGGATGCCGAAACAAGTTCGGCATGACTGGATTTTATAGATTAACAGAAAAGAAAAGTCATCCTGAATTTGTTTCAAGATCCTACAGGACGCGTTAGTCATCATGTAGTGCACATGTGTAGCGCCGGAATAAATTATAATCCCTGCAAGGGTTCCACCCCAAAACGTTCGGCCAAAATATGGAGGTCGGCAACAACGGCGTCAACCAGGGGTATACCATGGGTACCGCGATGGTGCTCTGCCTCCAGTTCGGGCTCACCGGGGATAATGACCTTCCGGGTTGGGTCGACAGTTGCGGAGGTCTTAAAGCGCATTATCCAGTTATCCAGGTGGCTCTTAAACTCATCAACCGGCCGAAAACCATCCACCCGCATAGCGCCCACAAAATGACCGATACCTTGCCCCACCGGGTTAGCCGGCGGATCCAGAAAAGCCACAAAAGGAGGCACCCAGGGCCCATAATTGGCACCGGATAGCACCGCCGACAAAATATCCACCGTGGCGCTCAGCCCGAAGCCTTTATGGCTACCATGGTCACGGTCGCCACCCAGTGGTAACAACGCCCCGCCGGTTTTAAGGGCATGCGGATCGGTAGTATAGTTGCCGCCTTTGTCCTGAATCCAGCCTTCGGGTACCTGTTTACCTAATCGCTGGGCTATTTCCAGCTTGCCATTGGCCGCTGCTGAGGTAGCCAGATCGACCACGACAGGTGGGTAATGACCAGCCGGGAAGGCATAGCACATAGGATTGGTACCCAACAGCCGCTCGCTCGAAAAAGTAGGCGCCACCAGCGGACTGGCATTGGTCATGGCAAAACCGATCATGTCTTTTTCTACTGCCATCAGCGCGTGATAGCCCGCAATACCAAAATGGTTGGAATTGCGTACCGATACCCAGCCCGAGCCATATAATTCGGCCTTTTTGATGGCCACTTGCATAGCAAAGGGAGCAACCACCAAGCCAAGACCTGCATCGCCGTCAACGGTGGCCGTAGTGGGCGTTTCGTGTACTATGTGGATATTGGGTGTGGCATTGATGCGATTCTTCTCCCAAAGGCGCACATAGCCGCTCAAACGGGCTACCCCATGCGAGTCAATCCCCCGCAGATCAGACCGCAGCAAAACATCAGCGGCAAGGGTGGAATGCTCAACACTACAACCGATAGCCTTGAAAATGTTTTCGGTAAAAACGCGGAGTATGGAGGAGTTTACAAGCATGATGTCTATACTAAAAAGTATGTCATTGCGAGGAGGAACGACGAAGCAATCTCATCAGGACAAGTGGACCATCAATGAGTGATTTGCATTGATGAGATTGCCGCGCTACGCTCGCAATGACATAATTTATTAAATGTGTTTACAGGATAAATATATCAATTATCCAATTGCTTCAACAACTCCAATCCCTGGGGCCATTCGCCAAAGCCTGATGCCAGGTTAATATGGCCCGCATCGCCAATTTCTACCAGTTCGCTGCCCCAGCTATCGGCAAATAAGCGGGCACGTTCGCCGGTTACATAATAGTCGTTACTACTGGCTACGGTGATGCTCTTGAAAGGCAATTTTATCAATGGTACGGGCGTAAAACCTGTAGTGCCTTCGGGATAGGTATCGGCTTCGGTATCGCTGGGAGCAACCAACAGGGCGCCTTTAATATTTACGTTGTATTGTTCTGCCCAATAGGCTATGGTGGTGCAAGCCAGGCTGTGCCCAACCAGGATCACGTTTTTGGGATCATGTTGCTGCACATAGCTGTTGAGGGTTGTTATCCAGTCGCTGCAAACCGGGGTGTCCCAGTCCTGCTGTTCAATACGACCAAAGTTAAACTGCTTTTCCCAAAGCGACTGCCAGTGTGCCGGACCGGAGTTTCCCAGTCCCGGATGGATAAGAATAGTTGAGTTAAAGGTCATAGTAAATGCTTTAAATAAGAATATTGAACACCGAATCTTGAATAATGAATTTCGAAGTACTTTGGTGTTCGATATTCGAAATACGATATTTTTACTTTAAATTATTAATTGCTCCCCCTTTAGGGGGCTGGGGGGGCCTCAGCCATTTCTTTGATCACCAGGTTGCGTTTTTCTAAAAGCCGGCGCATATGGTTTTGCAAAAAAACAAGATCGAATACAGTGCCGTACGGCGACTCGTACCGGAAAATGTCCTTCATGAGCGTTTCCTCTTTGATCGCAAAGAAGTAATGCTCATGCCTGAAATTTTTGAAAGCGCCCTGCACCATTTCGTCGGTAAAAAAGTTGGGGTATTCCAGTTCGGTGATCTTTGAGGTTAAGGTTTGCCAAACACCAAAATGTTTAGCGCGCCAGGTAACCCATTCACCCAGTTCAATGAGTCCGCTGGTTCGACCCGCGATTGCGGTTTCGCCAGTATGCCGGGTTGAGGCCACATGCACATCAATATTCCGGGCCAGGTCGAAACACTTTTCGATAGGCGCATTGATATGGGTAGCTAATTCAATTACGGGCATGGGCTAAAAATACAAAACCCCCTCCTAAAAGGAGAGGGTTAAGGTGAGATTTAAAACTCAGCATTTTTCGGGAACCTTGGGAAAGGGATCACATCGCGGATATTGCCCATGCCGGTTACAAACAGCACCAGGCGTTCAAAACCCAGGCCAAAACCAGCGTGCGGACAAGAGCCAAAACGACGGGTATCCAGGTACCACCAAAGCTCGTCTTTAGGGATATTCATTTCATCCATGCGTTGCTCCAGTTTATCCAAACGTTCTTCACGCGCCGATCCACCTATAATTTCACCAATGCCAGGGAACAGGATATCCATAGCGCCAACGGTTTTGCCGTCGTCGTTCTGGCGCATGTAAAATGCCTTGATCTCCTTTGGATAATCGGTCAGGATCACCGGTTTTTTGAAATGTTTCTCCACCAGGTAACGCTCGTGCTCGCTTTGCAGATCGGTTCCCCAGCCCTCAATAGGGTATTGGAACTTTTTCTTTTTGTTCGGGGGCGATTCCTTCAGGATCTCAATAGCTTCGGTATAAGTAAGGCGTTCAAAATCATGGGTTAAACAAAACTGCAGTTTTTCGAGCAGGGTCATTTCGGAGCGTTCGTTCTGCGGTTTTTGTTTTTCTTCCTCGGCCAGGCGTTCGGTTAAAAACTCGATATCATCGGCGTTTTTGTCCAAAGCGTATTTGATCACGTATTTCAGCATCTCTTCGGCCAGGTCCATGTTATCGTCCAGGCTGTTGAAGGCAACTTCGGGTTCTATCATCCAAAACTCGGCCAGGTGGCGGGTGGTATTGGAATTTTCGGCACGGAAAGTTGGGCCAAAAGTATACACATCACTCAGGGCCATGGCGCCAAGCTCCCCTTCCAACTGCCCGGATACGGTAAGGTTGGTAGGGCGGCCAAAAAAGTCCTGTTTAAAATCGATCTCGCCGGTATCTGTTTTCGGGATGTCATCCAGGTCGAAATTGGTTACGTGGAAAGTTTCGCCCGCGCCTTCCGCGTCAGATGCAGTGATCACCGGGGTATGCAGGTAAACAAAACCACGCTCCTGGAAAAACTGGTGTACCGCGAAAGCCAGGCTGTTGCGCACCCTAAATATCGCCCCAAAAGTACTGGTGCGGAAACGCAGGTGGGCGTTCTCCCTCAAAAACTCCAGACTATGTTTTTTAGGCTGGATGGGGTATTTTTCAGGATCGCTGTCGCCCAGTATTTCAATATCGGTGGCTATAACCTCAACGTTTTGACCTTTACCTTGTGACGCAACTAATTTACCAGCAACGCTTAAAGCAGCGCCTACAGTAATGCGTTTTAACAGGGCAGGATCGGTATTTTCAAAGTCGACAACAATTTGGATATTATTATTTGTTGAGCCATCATTTAAAGCAATGAAACGATTGGAACGGAATGCACGCACCCATCCTTTTACTGTTACATCAATGTCGGTTTGCTGACTTTGCAGCAATGCTTTAATCTTTACTCGCTGACTCATATTGTATAAAATTTTAGAGCCGCAAAAATACAATTAATTATGTAATGGTACGGGTAATTTTGGCCTTAATGATTATAATCATGAGGGTTAGGAGACACATGTAATGTGTCTCTACGGTTGATTCTGATTGTAGAGACACGTCACATGTGTCTCTCTTTAAAAATAAATATCAGGATCTTAATGATAACCTATTTCCTTAAATTTGCCGCTCACCTATCGCCCCTATGAACCCCAAGATCAGCCTTTTTATTGGTATTTTATGTATAGCCTTTTCACCCATATTTGTAAAGCTTTGCGGAGCGCCCCCAATTACTGCGGCTTTTTACCGGGTGTTTTTGGCCTGGCTGGTATTGGCTCCATGGTGTTTCTGGAAGGTAAATCTTAAAATAGCCACTAAAGATCTGTTAACCGCTTTTTTGGGCGGCCTCATCTTTGCCTCAGATATTGCCGTGTGGAATATTTCATTGGGACATATCAGCGCCACTGTATCAACCTTGCTGGCTAACCTGGCCCCGGTTTGGGTGGGGCTTATTAGCTTTTTTATTTTGCGTAAAAAGTCGGGCATGTTGTTTTGGGTGGGTACAGGTATTGCTATTTTGGGGATGATCATTTTAGTGGGTTATCAGAATATAATAAATCTCCAGTTTAATATTGGCATTGTATTGGCGCTTTTAGCCAGCATGTTTTATTCGGTTTACATTGTGATAACCAATAATATTTTACAAAGGATAGGCACCCTGTCGTTTATGTTTTATAACATGTTGGCGGCGAGTTTATTTCTGCTGATCATCAGCTGCTGGCAGGGTAATAACCTGGTTAACTTTTCTTTAAACAGCTGGCTTTGCTTTTTAGGGATGAGCCTGCTTTGCCAGTTAACCGGCTGGATAACCATTAACTATTCGCTGCGGTTTTTGGAGAGTACAAAGGTAGCCATAGCGCTTTTGGGACAAACGGTAATTGCCGGTATTATAGCGGTGATTTTGCTGCACGAAAGTTTACAGTTGAAAGAAATAATAGGCAGCATAATTGTACTTGCAGGTATAGCCGTAACATTTTTAAAAGGAAAGCAATCGGTTAGTATCAAGTAGTTAGTATCAGGTATCAAGACAAACGCAATTCTTTTTATAAAAGAACCCATGATACTTGATACTAACTACTTGATACTTGATACCCGATACTCTACCTTTGCATTTTAGCGCATGATCATAAAATCCACTATCGACCGTATTATGGAAGCCACCGACATTGTGGAGGTGATAGGAGAATTTGTGCAGTTAAAAAAGCGTGGTGCAAACTACGTGGGCTTGTCGCCTTTTGCCAATGAGCGTACTCCATCGTTCACGGTATCGCCGGCGAAAGGTATTTTTAAGGATTTCTCGACAGGTAAGGGTGGTTCGGCTGTTACTTTTTTAATGGAGCTGGAGAAATTCAGTTATCCCGAAGCTCTAAAATGGCTGGCCAAAAAGTACGGTATCGAGGTTGAAGAAACCATTGATCACCCGGAAAATAAGGAAGAAGATCTGCGCCGCGAAAGTCTCATGATCGTGACGGCTTTTGCTGCCAAATTTTTTCATGAAAGTCTGCTGGATAGCGAAGAGGGTAGAAATATCGGCCTGAGCTATTTTAAAGAGCGCGGTTTTAGTACCGAAACCATTAAAAAATTCGAGCTCGGCTATTCGCCAGATCAATGGGAGGCCTTTACCGGTACCGCCATCAATCAGGGTTATCAGCAGCAGTTTTTGGAAGAAAGCGGGCTGTCGGTGAAGCGCGATAATGGTACCTTGTACGACAGATACCGGGGCCGTGTGATGTTCCCGATACATAGTTTTACCGGGCGTGTTATAGCCTTTGGTGGCCGTACGCTGAAGAAAGATAAAAATGTACCCAAATACGTAAACTCTCCCGAGAGCGAGATCTACCATAAATCAAATGTACTTTACGGCTTATATTTTGCCAAAAAAGCTATCCGCGATGAAGATAATTGTTACTTGGTTGAAGGTTATGCCGATGTGCTTTCGGTTCACCAGGCGGGTATCGAAAATGTGGTGGCATCGTCGGGTACCTCATTAACTTCGGAACAGATCAGGCTGATAGGTCGTTTTACGCAGAATATCACCATTTTGTATGATGGCGATGCGGCTGGTATCAAAGCCTCGCTGCGGGGATTGGATATGATATTGGAAGCGGGACTTAATGTAAAAGTGGTTTCTTTCCCCGATGGACATGACCCCGACTCCTATGTGCGATTGGTAGGTACCAACGCCTTCAAAAAGCACATCGAGGAAAATAAAAAGGATTTTATCCTCTATAAAGCCAACCTGCTTTTAAAAGATGCCGGTAACGACCCGATAAAGAAAGCCGAGATCATCCGCGAGATTGTGGAGAGCATTGCCAAGATCCCCGACTCGATCAAGGCTTCGGTTTTTATTAAGGAATGTAGTTATCTATTACAGATAGATGAGCGTTCGCTGCTATCTGAACTGAATAAAATGCGGCAGGCCAAGGCCAAAAAGGATGGTCAGCAGCAACAAAATACCCGGTACTCGCCGCAACAGCCTCCGGATGAGCCCAACTTTTTTGATGAGCCCGAGATTCAGGAGGCAAAAGACGAGAGCTCGCAGGAAAAAGAGATCATCAGGCTATTGCTTTTGTATGGAAATAGAATGATCGACTGGGACGGCATCGCCAATACTTATATCGGCCCGTTCATGATAGCCGAACTGGGCGACGTTACCTTTGAACATCCTGTTTGCAAGATGTTTACAGACCTGTACCGGCAGGAGGTAGAGAACGGTGTGCTGCCCGACGATACCTATTTTATCCATCATCAGGATAAGGGGATCGTTGATCTCACCGTAACCATGCTGGCTACCAAGTATACGCTGAGCGAGAACTGGTACGAGATGCACCGGATCATGATACATGATGAGCAGGATAACATGAAGGCTGCCATCCTGGGTGCCATATTCCACCTCAAAAAGCATAAAGTGGGTAAGATGCTCGAGAACCTGCGTAACGAGCTGCAAAAGGCCGAGACCGAGGCCGATCAGGAAATATTGCTGAACCAGTATATGCGTATGAAGAAGGTCGAGAAAATGATCTCCGATTTTTTAGGCTCGGTAATTATCAAATAATGCAAAACGGGAATCAAGATATTAGAGTCAGGAATCAAGATAAGCGCAAAAAAATCAGCTCATATATGATTTTTAGTACAGCGGTAAATCCACTTAACTGCACGCTTGCTGTTGTCTTTTTTTATTATTGTCTTAATTCTTGGTTCTTGACTCATATAAATAATGGCCAAACACCTTGATCTGGGCCGCGCCGGCGAAGCTTTAGCCAAAACACACCTGGAAAATACCGGTTATGAAATACTGGATGAGAACTGGACCCACGGAAAAGCCGAGATAGACCTGATTGCTTATAAAGACAAGGTTATTATATTTACCGAGGTAAAAACCCGCACTGGCAACGGTTTTGGTGAACCGGAGGATTTTGTGGATGCCCGTAAACAAAAATTACTGGCTGATGCTGCAGATGAATATATTTACCTCATGAACCACCAGGGCGATGTGCGGTTTGATATCATCGCTATTTTGTTTGACAGGGATAAAAATTATATACTAAACCATATTGAAGATGCGTTTTGGCCTTCGACCAGCTGATATATTGATGAATAATAAAATAAAAGTACTTTTTGCCGCCTGCGCCTTATTGGCATTTGGCTGCAGTTGCAATAATAAGCCAAAAGATACCGGCGCTGACTATACTATCAGTCCGGAAGCGGGTACCTCCTACAAGTCAGGTGATGAGGCAAAGATCAAGGTAAGTCTACCTGCAGATGCAAAGCCCGACTCTATTGTGTACATGCTGGATGCCTTAAAATTAGGTGTGGGTAAAGATTCGGCAGGAATCAGTCTGAAAACTGATACCATCCCTTTGGGGATTAAATTGATTACCGCTAAAGTATATGCCGGGGGCAAAGACCAGGAGGTAACCACCAATATTATTTTGACAGCAGCAAAAGCACCTGAGATGCTGACCTATAAGGTTGAAAAAGTGTTTCCGCATGATACCAGCTGCTATACCGAAGGCTTGCTTTACCAGGATGGCGCGCTTTATGAAAGCGGGGGCGGTTATCTTGACCCTCCGCCGGGACAATCAAAAGATGTGCAGTCAAGATTAAGAAAAGTTGATCTGGCTACCGGCAAATCGATCAAACAAATTATGCTTGATCCCAAAGTTTTTGGCGAAGGTATCTCTATTGTAGGCAACAAGCTCATTCAGCTTACCTACCTGGAAAAGATAGGCTATGTGTATGATAAAGATACTTTTAAATTACTGAGCACTTTTACCAATAATGTGGGCATAGAAGGTTGGGGTATGTGTTTTGACGGTAAAAAACTGTACATGGACGATAAAACCAACCGGATCTTTTTCCTGGATAAAGACACTTATAAGCAAATTGGTTTTATAGATGTGTATGATGACAAAGGCCAGGTAGAAGAAGTTAATGAACTGGAATATATTGATGGCAAGTTGTACGCCAATGTTTATAAGACTAATAATATATTGGTAATTGACCCTAAAACCGGTGCGGTACTGCAAAAGATTGATCTGAGCAATTTATATCCGGAAGCATCCAGAAATCCCAATGCCGATGTAATGAATGGCATTGCCTGGGATGCACAAGGTAAGCGCTTGTTTGTAACCGGCAAAAAGTGGCCGCATTTGTACCAGATAAAGCTGGGTAAATAGCCCCCGCCCCCCTAAAGGGGGAACATCAAGATGTGTAGATATGAAAATTTCAGATGTGCAAATGCCCTTCAGGAGATTTAGGAGCTATTAAAGTAAAGAAAACTATGATGGCTGGTACTGCATAAATAATGCTTAGTACAGCCCACATATTTAATATATCATTCCAGCTATGCCCGGTGGCAAGGGCCCTGCTTTCGAAAAAAGCTTCCGGAAAATCAACTGAAGCATGTGCAATGGCCAGTACAAATATGTTTCCGTTTACCCGTTGCCATACGCAGGTGAATATGATAGACATTGATAAATTGATAATCAGGAAAGGGATGGCCACTTTGTAACCACTAAGCAACAAAGGGAAATGCCACAATGCCCAAATGATGAATACCATCAAGATTGCTGATGTTATCGTTCGGCCTTTTGAAAGTCTGGGCAATAACCATCCCCGCCATCCTAATTCTTCACCAATACCGATGATCAGCGTTGTTAGTGCCAAATGCGCTAAAAAAAGGCCCCTGTTTTTGACGATCGCGCTAATCATTTCTTGCGTTGTAGCCCCTTGAATCATAAATGCCAACATCGTGAGTAATGTGCCTGTCACAGGAAGAGCCAGCCACCAAATAAGATGTTTTGTGTTTGGTTTTAATTTACCAAGCAGGGCTGTTATTCCGGCTTTACCTGATGTGACGGAGGTTACTATAATAGCTGCCAACGCCGGGCCAAAAACTATAAAAATTTTAGAATAATAATTCAAGCCAAGTTCCTGGCCCCGGAATAGCTGATTAAGAATAAATAGTTTCAGCGGAAAACCGATCAGAAAACTGATGGCAAAAGTTAGAATAATAAACGCGGCTACAGGATGTTTGGTAATAAAGGTTTTCAATGGCAGGGTTTAAGTTTAGATGTTTTAAACGGAGCCATGTTACAAGCCATAATTGGCCGCTATCAAAAAAGGCTGTCATGCTGAACTCCGTCGAAGCATGGTGGGCAGGCCTCTACGCTCGCCCCTTCGACGGAGCTCAGGGTGACAGCCCTCTTTTTTTACCAATATTGCTATTACTCTTCAAAGAATCAGAATCTGACGGCTGGGGAGCTAAATCCAGGGTGTGTGATGTGGGTTGGCTTTTTCCCATTTGTCGAGTTTATCGTTTACAAAATATAGCCAGTAGCTTTCACTTACGGGTCGGTTTGTATCGCCATTCTGATAGTATTGTTGGCTGTATTGTACTACCTCAATAAATGTTTTAGTGTCGGGATAGTTTTTTGCAGCCACGGTATTATCTGGCTTTTTGTTTAAGTATTTCTGCGCTTCATCTTTGCTCATCCCTAATTTTAGTACGCTCAAATTTACAGGTCTTCCCGCATTTATGTTTTCGCGGATTACACCGCATGATGCAAGCATAACAGTCAACAGTACTATTATGATAGGTTTAAAAGGTTTGGTCATATTAATTGCTCTTAAATTATACAGGTATAGAGACTGTTTTAGCGCTAAAGTTTAAGCGTGGAGAAAATAAAAAACATAAAAAAAGCAGGAGCCGATTAAATCGACTCCTGCTTTTTGATGTGCAAATTTCAGATGTGCAGATATGCAAATGATCCGAGATATTAAAAGCATCTGCACATCTGAAATTTGCACATCTGACATCTTGATGCCCCCCTTTAGGGGGCTGGGGGACTACCTCCAGGCTTTATACTGATTGATCAAACCGTTAGTTGATGAATCATGACTGCTGATCTCGCTGTTATCTTTTAGCTCAGGGAGAATTTTGCCGGCCAGTTGTTTGCCCAGTTCAACACCCCATTGATCAAAGCTGTAAATGTTCCAGATAATACCTTGTACAAATATTTTGTGCTCATATAGGGCAATTAACGAACCCAGGGTATGCGGAGTGATCTTTTTAAGCAGGAATGAATTGGTAGGGCGGTTGCCTTCAAACACTTTGAAAGGTGCTATTTCAGCTATCTCTGCTTCTGATTTTCCGGCTGCTTTTAACTCGTCGATCACTACTTCTTCGGTTTTGCCGTTCATTAAAGCTTCGGTTTGCGCAAAGAAGTTTGACAGTAACATGTTATGATGTTCGCCAAGCGGATTGTGTGATTGTGCAGGCGCTATAAAATCGGCAGGGATCAGTTTAGTACCCTGGTGTATGAGCTGATAAAAAGCGTGCTGACCATTGGTGCCTGGTTCGCCCCAGATGATCGGGCCGGTAGAGTAATCAACCTCTTTGCCGTTGCGATCCACATGTTTACCATTGCTTTCCATATCGCCTTGTTGAAAGTAAGCGGCAAAGCGATGCATGTACTGATCATAAGGCAAGATGACGTTGGTTTCCGACTCGAAGAAGTTGTTGTACCAGATGCCAATTAAAGCCTGTATCACCGGGATGTTCTGGTCGAACTCGGTAGTGCGGAAATGCTCGTCGGTAGCATGAGCGCCTTCCAGCAATTTCACAAAATTATCAAAGCCAATGCTTAAAGAGATAGACAGGCCAATAGCGCTCCATAAAGAGTAACGACCGCCAACCCAATCCCAAAACTCAAACATGTTTTTGGTGTCGATACCGAATTTTCCGACAGCAGCTGAGTTGGTTGACAGAGCCGCGAAATGTTTGGCCACATCAGCCTCTTTGGCCCCGGCAGCTAGGAACCAGTCGCGTGCGCTATGGGCATTCGCCATTGTTTCCTGCGTAGTGAATGTTTTAGAAGCGATCAGGAATAAAGTAGTTTCCGGATCAACAACTTTTAAGGTTTCTGCAATGTGCGTACCATCAACGTTAGATACAAAATGCAGGGTCAAATGGTTCTTGTAAGCCTTTAATGCTTCGGTAACCATTACCGGGCCCAGGTCAGATCCACCTATACCAATATTAACCACATCGGTGATCGGTTTACCGGTGTAGCCTTTCCAGTCGCCTGATATAATGGCGTGACTAAAATCTTTCATGTGATCAAGCACTTTATTTACATCGGGCATCACATCTTTGCCGTCAACATAAATAGGTTTGTTGCTACGGTTACGCAGGGCAATATGCAGCACCGGGCGGTCTTCAGTAACGTTAATTCTTTCGCCAGAGAACATAGCCTCAATTGCCTTATTTACTGAACATTCCTTAGCTAACTGTATCAATAAAGCGATAGTTTGCTCGTCTATCCGGTTTTTGGAATAGTCAAACAAAATGTCTTCAAACTGGATATGAAATTTCGTAAAACGCTCTTTATCAGTATCAAATAGCTCTTTCAGGCTTTTCGATACGATATCGATGTAATGATCTGTTAAATATTTATAACTCTGGGTGGTGGTAAAATCGATATTTGGCAGCATAATTGAAGTGTTTTTTAACAAAAGTAACAAGTTAATTGTTAGGTGGATATTAAATATTAAACTAACAATTCTTAGTGTTGTTTTAACACTGCTTAGATAGTGTTTGTTTTACACCTAAAAATTACGAAAATTTTAAAAATATTTGACAATTGTTTGGATATTTCAAATAGTTATTTGATATATTTGTCTTGTTGGTAATCAAATGGACGATTTATCATCAATTTGTAAATTTAAAAGTAAAAATAAAAAAGGTCATGTTTGAAAAACTTTTTTTGCTTGTAAAAAATAACGCCGGGACGGCTGTTATTAACAACCCTGTGATACCTGCTAAGCACCGCGAGGCAGTGATGATTGAAGCCTCAAGTTCAATTATTGAGGTTTTAAAAGGCCATATGGAAAATGGCAAATTGAAAGAGCTTGTTAAGTACTTTCAATCGTCGGGTATTTACAATCATTCATTAGTATCAAGCATGGTTAACCGCTTTGCCAATCGTTTAAATACTTTTTATCATATCGACCCTGTGCAATCACTGGCTACTGCAAACGCGCTGATACCGCAGGTGATGCAGGAATTGGTAAGAGAGTCGAAAAGCGAACAGATCAAAGAATTTGGATTAACTAACATGCTTACCAAACTAAATGGTAACAAGGCCGACCTGAGCTTATTGGTTAATAAACTGATGGTGGCTTAATAAAATATAACCCCCTGATAAGGCCCGCAAATTTGCGGGCCTTTTTTGTTGGTGCAAACGTGTGGGTTTACTTTGACCGATTCCTTCCGGAATTTATTCAGATGGCAATACGGTCGAAAATTATGGTTTACAGTGTAAACCCACTTTTGATATAAAAATTAATGTAATTATCTTATTTTCAAATATATAAAAAAGTGTAAACCATGAAAAGTGTAAACCATGTAAACCCACTTTTTAGCAAAATAGCCTCTGTTTAAAGTAATAGCACACGGTTAGACAGAACAAATAAATAATATCCAAAAAGGGGGGCTGTCACCCTGAGCTCCGTCGAAGGGTAGAGCGCAGAGGCCTGCCCACCATACTTCGACGGAGCATGACAGCCTTTTTTGAAATGTTTAACCATAGGCTATTACTTTGTCCATGGATCATATTTCCCTCCCTCTTTTAAGCATAGCTTAATAGAATATCACCCTCACTGCTTTACGGAACTTTTTTATTTATGCCGATTATCAAATTGTATATATTTGCCAAATGACTAAAGAACAGATTCAGGATTTAAGGGATAGATTAGTTTCCCTGAGGAGGCATCTTTGACATCGACAAGAAGCTTGACCAATTAAAAATAGAACAGGAAATAACTGTTGGCCCCCATTTCTGGGATCAGCCCAAAGAAGCCGAAAAAGTACTGGCATCCATCAAAACCAAAAAAGTATGGACAGATGAGTTTCAGAAAGTGTCATCCGTAATTGATGATGCCGGCGTGCTTTTTGAATTTTACCAGGGTGGTGATGCTACCGAAGCAGAAATGCAGGAGCAATATAACACAGCCATCAAAGTAGTTGAAGAGCTGGAATTCAAAAATATGCTTTCGGCTGAGGAAGATCAGTTTAATGCCGTATTGCAGATTACAGCAGGTGCCGGTGGTACCGAAAGCTGCGACTGGGCGGGTATGCTCATGCGTATGTATATTATGTGGGGCGAAAAAAACGGCTACAAAGTTACCGAGCAGGATTACCAGCCAGGTGACGTGGCCGGTGTAAAAACCGTAACCCTGCAACTGGAAGGCGACTTTGCTTATGGATATTTAAAAGGGGAGAACGGTGTTCACCGTTTGGTACGGGTATCGCCGTTTGATGCCAATGCCAAGCGCCATACCTCGTTCGCGTCGGTATATGTTTATCCCCTGGTTGATGATACGATTGAGATCGATATTAACCCTGCCGATATTGAGTTTGAAACCTTCCGCTCTGGCGGCGCCGGCGGGCAGAACGTGAACAAGGTGGAAACCGCGGTGCGTTTATATCACAAGCCATCGGGTATTATTATCAAAAACCAGGAATCGCGTTCGCAGCTGCAAAATAAGGATAATGCTATCCGCTTGCTCAAATCGCAATTGTATGAAATTGAAATGCGTAAGCGCATGGAGATCTCGAATGCTATTGAAGGCAACAAAAAGAAAATTGAGTGGGGCTCACAGATCCGTAACTACGTGCTTCACCCATACAAACTGGTGAAAGACCTGCGTACCGATCATGAAACCTCCAATGCCGCCGCGGTATTGGATGGTGAGCTTAACGAATTTTTAAAAGCTTACCTGATGGAATTTGGCGGGCCCAAAAGCTAAATAAATACACGCAAGTCATCCCGAATTTATTTCGGGATCCCACATGTCTTATTAAAAATTTAACGGTGCTTCAATTATGATAGCACCGTTTTTTGTTTTAAACAGAAATTGTAACTTGCTAAACCATTTACAAGTCTTTTTATGAAAAACATTTTATCAGCTTTTATTTTAATGATAGTAACAACGGCGGCATATAGCCAGGAAAAAGCAATCCCATTATATCCCAAAGGTGTACCCGATTCCAAGCCGACCCCTGCTGCTTATGTTGAGAAAACAAATGAATCTTCCTGGATAGATCACGTTAGCCAGCCAACACTTACACCCTATTTTTTGTCAAAAGATAAAGCTAATGGAGCGGCAGTAATTGTTATCCCGGGGGGTGGTTATTCTGGTTTGGCTTCGGGACATGAGGGTATGGCCATTGCGCAGGAGTTTAATAAAATTGGTGTTACCGCTTTTGTTTTAAAATACCGCCTGCCTAGCGACGAGATCATGCAGGATAAATCCATAGGGCCGCTGCAGGATGCGCAAACTGCCATTATGATCGTCCGCAAACGGGCGGCAGAATGGGGTATTGACCCTAACAAGATCGGTATCATCGGTTTTTCGGCAGGAGGTCACCTTGCCTCTACAGCCGGTACTCATTTTGATAAACCTGTCATTGAAAATAAAGAGAACATCAGCGTACGTCCCGATTTTATGATGCTGATTTACCCGGTGATCACTTTTGGAGCGCAGGCCCATGTGGGTTCGCGCGAAAACCTGATCGGTAAAACACCATCTGCGGCACAGGTTGATCTGTATTCCAATGAGAAACAAATTACCGCCAGCACACCACCTACGTTTTTAGTACATGCCGAGGATGATAAAACCGTACCTGTACAAAACAGCCTGCTGTTTTATGATGCCCTGCTTAAAAATGGCGTAAAGGCCGAAATGCACCTGTTTCAGGAAGGCGGTCATGGCTTTGGCTTAAACAATTCCAAAAACAAAGGCAAATGGTTTGATTGGGCTACCAACTGGTTAGATGAGAATGGGTTTTTGAAGGGGAAGTAAACAGGATGATAAAATCGATTCCAGAGAATTTTCATGACGGTATTATTCAGGACATCTGCATAAGTTTTCACAAGAAGATTACGGCGTTAACCTTAGAAAATTATCTTTTAAAAAACGATAGACCTAACGGCTTAACTATTAAGCGTAAGCTCAGCTTTTATGGTGTAGTTTTACAGGAGTTTAGTAGTTTTCAGCAAGACAATATTGTATTTGATATAACCGAATCCGAAAGCTTCGATGATTTTTTGGTCGAACAAAAGTTATACTTAGAACGGATGCGCAATTATTTTAATCCAGGTTTTCTTGAAAGTATCAGGATTGATCAAGATTTAAAATACTATTCCATTCACACATCCACAGGAGTTGAGGGATTTGTGATAAGTCGAGGGTATGAAATAGTTAGCTTATAGCCCCGCCTATAATACGCTGTACCTCATATAGTAAAACATACTCCAAACCATCCACATCATCCATCGCTTCGCCAATTTTTATAAAACCTAAACGGCTTACCAACTGCATGGATGGTATATTCTCCGGCGATACTGAAACAACAAATTTGTTAACGCCAAATTCGGTTTGTGCCCAGGTCATCACCGCGGTTATGGCTTCGGTAGCATAACGGAGCCTTTGGTAACCTTTGAATATCCGGTAGCCCAATTCAACGGCGTCCCGAACGTAAGCATGAAGGTATTTCGCATCCGGGCGACTGTGAAAACGGATCAGGCCAATCATCACCTGTTCCTCGGGTAAAATAACAGCCCGGGCCGACCATGGGAAATAGTCAGGGTCATTCTGTAATTGTTGTTGTCCATATTTAAAACTGCTGGTGTGCTCCAGTAGTTCTTTGGGAATGCTGGCTCCAAGCAATCGCCCGGCGCTTCGTAAATTACCGGCTAAACAAGCATCAACAACATCACTGCTCATGAGGCGAAGTATCAATCGCGGAGTAATGATATCATCCAATGGGGTATGCATCAATGAGGGTAGGGGATTTGATTATTCCAAAATCAACAGCAACTCGTTCATCTCATCAACCTTTTCTGCTGAGCCCAGATTCTCATAGGCGCTGATCAGGTTGCGGATCACCCGGCGAATGATATCGATATTGGAGCAGGGTTCATAAAACTGCTTATCGGCTTTCAGGTTCAGCTGCTTCAGGAACATATCTACATCTCGACGACCAAATATAAAGCCCTTATTAAAGGCGTTGATGTAAAACAGGATGCCGCTTTCAAATTCGCTTTGCTGACTTTCGTCCAGGTAAGCTAAAATAAAATGCTGCGGCAGGTTTACACCGTATACCGGTATATCCAGCTTCTGAGCCACTATCGAATAAATGATAGCCAGCGATATCTGATTCCCCTTTTTGATATCCAGCACCTGGCTCAAATAGCTGTTTTGCGGATCGAGGTGATTAGAGGTATTGCCGCTAAAACCATAAATATTATAAAACACATGGTTGATCAGCTTGATCTGCTCCTTTGGACTGGCCTCATGCATCATCTGTATCCAGATGTCGCGTTTGATGCCTTCTATCTGGTTAATGATCTTTTGTTCGTCCAGATCGGGGTATTGGTAGCGGTTAATGATGAGGATGCCTTGCAGCAAATCAAACGCCCCGCTTTGGTGCCAGAGTTTCAGGTCGTTTTTAAGGGTGATGAACTGAATTTCATGAACCAGGTTGGCTATACGCTCTTGTTGTACGGCATCAAAAGCCTGCTCAAAAGCGCTTTCCAGGAAAGCGATGGCCTCCACACCGTATGATAACAGCTTGTCATGCACATGCTCATATATCTCACTATCAGGGTCGTCAAGCAAGCGGATCAGGGAATTTACTTCAGTTGGATTAATCATACGCTGTAATGCTAAAATACTAAACCTTTATTTATTTTTACAGCGATGTTAAATTTTAGGTTTGTTAAGGATTACCTGTTGCACCGCATTCGGGCAAAAAACAGGCACGGCTTACACTCTCCGTTTGTTTATCAGCTGGTTGATTCAGTTATTTACGATCACACCGCCCAAAAAACATACCACGAGATCGAAAATATCCGCAAAAAATTACTTGTTGACAATCGTGTGATTACCGTGACCGATCTGGGCGCAGGATCACATTTGAATAATAACCGCCAAAAACGAATAGGCGACATTGCTGCCAATGCTTTAAAGCAACCCAAGCTGGCCCAACTGCTTTACCGGCTGGCTGCCCGCTTTAAACCTCGCAATATTATTGAACTGGGTACCTGCCTGGGTATCACCACACTTTACCTGCAGGAGGGTGCCCCCAACGCCCATATTTACACCATGGAAGGTTGCCCGCAAACGGCAGGGGTAGCCAAAGAAACATTTGAGCAAGCAGGCTTTAAAGAGATTGAACTGATAACCGGCAACTTTGATGACAACCTGCCGGGCGTTATCCGTAAACTCGATCAGCTCGACTTTGTATTTGTGGATGGCAACCATCAAAAAGATGCCACTTTGAAATATTTTGAATGGTGCCTGCCAAAAGTGCATGAAGATACCCTGCTGATATTTGATGATATTTACTGGAGCGAAGGTATGAAAGAAGCTTGGGCACAGATCAAAGCTCACCCACAGGTTACCGTAACGGTCGATCTGTTTTGGATCGGCCTGGTATTCTTCAAATCAGGCAGGGCCGAGAAAGAGCATTTTAAGATCAAATATTAATGGGAGCAAGGATTTTTAGAGCAAGGAACAAGGACTGGAAGAATAAAGACAGAAGATAACAAAAGAAAAATCCTTGCTCTTTGTTCCAAAAATCCTTGCTCCAAAAAATTAAAACGCCTGCCCTAATCCCACATAAAATCCGCTTTGCCTGGCTTCGCCGGCAATTTTTTGGCCAATACCGTAGTCGGCACGTATACTCAGGCCTTTTTCTATGTCGAAAAAGTAGCGGAGACCGCCGCCGTAGTTTGGTTTCAGTTCGCTAAAGCTGAAGTCTTTGTTAAACACCTCGCCGGTGCCTATAAAACCTACTACGCCAATACGTTCAGTGAGGCGATAACGCAATTCGGTTTGACCAACGGTAAGGTTACGGTCACGGTAACGGCCATTGTAGTAGCCGCGCATAATTTCGTCATTACCCAGGGTTGGCATCATAAAAAATGGCGACTGACCGCCTATCAAGCTTTGGTCTTGGATGTCTATCCCCAATACCAGTTTCTTGCTTAGTGAGAAAAACTGGCTGTACTCAATATTAAAAAAGCCCCCTTTGTAATCAAAACCGGATAAGCCTTTGGTTAACTGCAAGGAAGTGGAGATCAACGCACCACGGGTGGTGTAAGTGTTATTGTTTCGGCTGTCGAAAATAAGGCTTGGCCCTACGTAAACACTGGTACCACCGCTTCTGAACTGTACCCGAGGGTCGGTATAAAAAATACTGTTGGGTTGCCCATCGCTAAAACTGTAATGATCGCCACCGGCAACCAGGCCCACATAAAAATTATCGGCTACCTTTTTTTCTGCGGCAAAATTGAGTTTAAGTCTTTTTTGACCAATACGGTCGGTATTTGCTTTGAGAGTATTATTGCCAATGCCATAAAAATCAAATGGAAAGTTGATATAACCGATACCCGCTGTAAAATGATATTTGTTTTGCGGTGTCCAGTAACTGGTGCTCAGGCTTAGCCTGTTTTGGCCCTTAGTGGTTATGGTGGCATATCCGAAAATGTTGGATACCCGGGTATTCCGGCTTACGGTATCGGTGTAAAAAGAATATAAGCCTGCGCCGCCTACCTCAAGCCCGGTTTCGGGAGCGGAACTTAGCACTGGTAAAATAACAAAGCTGCTTTTTTTAGTGGTGTCTTTATCAAAATACATTTTCCTGATAAATTTGGGCAGGAGATGTGTTTGCGAAAATGCAGATGGAACGCTGATAAATATAAAGAGAACGGTAATGACTTTTTTCATATATAGTGTGCAGCAAATATAGGATTTCAAATGTGCAAATGTGCAGGTGTGCAGATGTGCAAATTTTGGATGAATAAATGACCAGAATCTAATTTCATGGAGTAGGAATCATCTGCATATTCGCACATCTGCATATCTGCACATCAATTTTCATCTGCACATCTAAAATTTGCATATCTGCACATCTGAAAAATGTCTACTTTTGTGCCGAATTTTTAATAACGATACTATGAGCATCACAAGAGGACCTATTTCGCAGTTTATTGAAAAAAACTATCTGCATTTTAATGCGGCAGCATTAATGGATGCGGCAAAAGGATATGAAACACACCTTGACGAAGGCGGCAAAATGATGGTTACCCTTGCCGGTGCCATGAGTACCGCCGAACTGGGTATTTCGCTGGCCGAAATGATCCGTCAGGATAAAATCGCCATTATTTCCTGTACTGGCGCCAACCTGGAAGAGGATATCATGAACCTGGTAGCACACTCACACTATAAAAGAGTGCCTAACTATCGTGACCTGAGTCCGCAGGAAGAGTGGGACCTGCTCGAGAACCATTATAACCGTGTTACTGATACCTGTATCCCGGAGGAAGAAGCCTTCCGCCGTTTGCAAAAACATATACACAAAATATGGAAAGATGCTGATGATAGCGGTGAGCGTTATTTTCCGCATGAATACATGTATAAGATATTATTGAGCGGCGAGTTGGAGCAGTACTATGAAATAGATCCTAAAAATTCATGGATGCTGGCCGCTGCCGAAAAAAACCTGCCCATTGTTGTACCAGGATGGGAAGACAGTACTATGGGTAACATCTTTGCGTCGTACATTATCAAAGGTGAGCTAAAAGCATCAACCATGAAGAGCGGTATTGAGTATATGGCATGGCTTGCCGACTGGTATACCAAAAACTCATCGGGCAAAGGAATAGGATTTTTCCAGATAGGTGGTGGTATTGCCGGCGACTTCCCGATATGTGTAGTACCTATGCTTTATCAGGATATGGAGATGCACGACGTTCCGTTCTGGAGCTACTTTTGCCAGATATCAGATTCAACTACCTCGTACGGCTCCTACTCAGGCGCGGTACCCAACGAAAAAATAACCTGGGGCAAGCTAGATATACATACCCCTAAGTTTATTGTAGAAAGCGATGCAACCATTGTTGCACCATTGATATTTGCCTGGATATTAAAACAATAATTTAAATTTCAAATATGCCGGCAATGCAGTTTGGTGTTTAAAAAATTGCATTGCCGGCCAAAAAGCCTCCCTGCGTTGTTTAAAAGGCTTTTTGTAATTATTTAGAACGATTATAAATTATAGGTTACTGTCATTTATGTGTCAGCGATACTGTAATAAATTTTACTTTTGTGCCTGAAATAATGAGATGGAGCGTACATCTTTACAGCGGTTTCAAACATTAATATAAAATTATTTAGCATAAATACACTTTATGAGAAATTTCTCATTGATTTTTAAACAATTCTCAAGGTCGGTTCTCTTAATTGCCGGGTTTGCTTTTTGGGGTTTTTCAAATGCTTATGCTCAGGCCGACGCGGCTAAAGGCGAAGCCATCTTTAAATCCAAATGTACTGCCTGTCATAAGATCGATCAGCAATTAATTGGCCCGGCATTGGGTCCGCAACTTACTGAAGAAACGGACGACAAATACCTGATCAAATGGATTCAGAACAACCAGGCCCTGATCGCTGCCAAGAATCCTAAGGCATTGGCGATCTATAACAAGTTCAACCAGGCAGGAATGACGGTATTTACCGAGCTTTCTGACGCTGATGTAACCAATGTTATAGCTTATGCACGTGCCGAATGGAAAACCATAAAGGAAAAACCAGTAGTTGCTGCTGGTGCTACCGGTGCTGCTGCTGAGACTGGTCCGAGCAGTATGGTTATCTGGGGCTTAGTTGCTGTTATCATTATTGCATTCATTGTGATACTGGTATTAAACAGGGTAGTAGCCACTTTGGAGCGTCTGCTGTTAAAAGGTAAAGGTGTTGTTATTGATGAAGAGGTTGAACCAACTGCCGAAGAAGTAGCCGAGGCTAAGAAAAAAGATCTGATCAAAAGGATCCTGAAAAATAAGAAACTGGTATTCTTTATCATTATCTGCGGTACGCTTGCTATGGGCAGCTGGGGATGGGTTACCTTGTGGAACACTAACGTGCACACAGGCTACCAACCGGTACAGCCTATCAAATACTCACACGAGCTACACGCTGGTACCATGAAAATTGATTGTCAGTATTGCCACACCGGTGCTTACAAATCAAAGAACGCTTCTATTCCTTCGCTTAACGTTTGTATGAACTGCCACAAGGTTGTTAAAACCGAGTCGCCGGAGATACATAAAATATACGATGCTTTGGGTTATGATCCAAAAACTCAAAAGTATGACAGCACCGCAGCTAAACCTATCCAATGGATACGCGTTCACAACCTGCCAGATCTGGCTTACTTTAACCACTCACAGCACGTGAAAGTTGGCGGCATCAAATGCCAAACCTGCCATGGTCCGGTTCAAACTATGAAAGAGGTTTACCAGTATTCACCATTAACTATGAAATGGTGTATCCAGTGCCACAAACGTACCGAAGTTAACGGTAAAGGAAACGCTTACTACGATAGCATACTTGCTGCTCATGATAAGATCAAGAAGGGCGAGAAAGTTACAGCCGCGGTGTTAGGCGGTATCGAGTGCGGCAAGTGCCACTATTAATAAATAAGAATTTTAGCATTACAGTTTATATAACTTAAATGGACAGCAATAAAAAATACTGGAAAGGTTTAGAAGAACTAAACAGAACACCAGAATTTGTTGAGAAAAATAAAAACGAATTTGCCGAGCCTATTCCAATTGAGGAAATACTCAGCGGAGATGGTTTATCTGCTAAAACCCCACGTCGCGACTTTTTAAAGGCGCTTGGGTTTGGTGTAGGCGCGGTTACCCTGGCAGCTTGTCAGCGTGTACCTGTACATAAATCAATCCCTTACCTTATAAAACCTGAAGAGGTTACACCTGGTGTGGCTAACTACTATTCTTCAACTTATGAGGGGCAGGCTATATTAGTTAAAACACGTGAAGGTCGCCCTATTAAAGTTGAAGGTAACCCTAACGATATTTTTTCAAAAGGCGGCTTAAGCGCGCAGGCACAGGCATCTGTTCTGGATCTGTATGATGTAAACCGTTTAAAAGATCCAAAACTGAAAGGCAGCGAAGCCGGATGGTCTGAGATCGATGCTTTTGTGATCAAAGAACTGGCCGCTATTAAAGCAGCTGGTAAAAACATCCGCTTAGTAACATCAAGCATCAACAGCCCTTCTACTTTAGCTGTAATTGCCGATTTTATTAAGCAATACCCAACAGCTAAACATGTTACTTATGATGCCGTATCTTATACAGGTATTATACAAGCTAACCAAAACAGCTTTGGTAAAGCCGTAATACCGCACTATAACTTTGATAAGGCTGATATAATTGTAAGTTTTGGCGCTGATTTCCTGGGAACCTGGATCTCTGGCGAAGAGTTTACCCGTCAGTACGTATCAAACCGTAACAACAAGTCGCTTGAAAGCAAAAAGATGTCACGTCACATCCAGTTTGAAAGCGGCATGAGCATTACCGGTACCAATGCCGATAACCGTTTAGCGATTAAACCATCAGAAGAAGGTATCGCAATCATCAACTTATATAATGCCATTTCTGGTACTACTTTACCAGGTTCAAAAAAATTAAGCAGCAAAGCAGCAGAAAACGCTATCACTATTGCCGCTAAAGAATTGGTTGCCGCTAAAGGAAAAGCTTTGGTAGTAGCAGGTTCAAATGACGTAGCTACACAGGTTTTAGTAAATGCCATCAACTCCCTGCTGGGCAGCTACGGTACTACTATTGATCTGGATAACCCATCAAAACAATACACTGGTAACGATGCCGAGTTTGTTGAGTTTGTAAATGAATTAGGCCGTGGTGAAGTTGCAGGTGTATTATTCCTGAATGTTAACCCTGCTTACGATTACTTTAAAGCAAAAGAATTTAAAGACGCGCTGGCTAAAGCAAGTCTGAGAATATCCTTCGCTGATCATGATGATGAAACAGCATTAGTATCAAATGTAATAGCACCAAACCACCATTACCTGGAATCATGGGGCGATGCTAATGCTACTGAAGGTTACTACACCGTTATACAGCCAACCATTAACCCGGTATATAACACCCGCCAGGCCGAGCACAGCTTACTGGTATGGGCACAAAACCCGGTTAAAGATTACTATACCTTCGTTCGTAACACCTGGAACGAAAGCCTGCTTGCTAAAGGTGGTTTATCTGGCCAAAAAGGTTGGGAAACCCTGTTGCAAACCGGTATGATCAAAACTACGCCGAACACTGCAGGTACTTACACCTTTAACCGTGACCTGAACGCTGTAGCACAAACTATTTTAACCCACAGCGCTTCAATTACAGCTGGCGAAGGCAAGTTTGAATTACAAGTTTACCAGTCACCTGCAATAGGCGATGGTAAACGTGCCAACAACCCATGGTTACAGGAATTGCCAGATCCGGTTTCGAAAGTTACCTGGGATAACTTTGTAGCTGTTTCTGTTGCCGATATCAAAAAACTGAAACTAAGCGAAGGCGATGTGATCAAAGTAACCGCTAATGGTTATACTGTTGAGCTTCCTGTACTGGCACAACCAGGCCAGGCGCAAGGCACGGTATCCATAGCTGTTGGTTATGGTCGTACAAATGCTGGTCCGGTAGGTGATAACGTAGGTAAAAACGCATTCCCTTTCTACAGCTTCCGTAACGGAACTTTCCAGACTACTGCTGTAGTTACCGAATTTAACCCAACAGGTATCAAATCGCCGCTTGCGCAAACACAAACGCACCACTCTTACGAGGGTCGTAGTGTAATCCGCGAAGCTAAATTTGCCGAATACAAAAAGAATCCTGCTGTACACAGCGGCAACGAAAAAGGCCATAAGAACTACGACGAAGAAAGCTTATGGGATGTACCAAGCCATGATCGCCCGGTTTATGACTGGGTTATGGCTATCGACTTAAACGCTTGTACCGGTTGCGGTGCCTGTGTGGTAGCTTGTAACGCAGAAAATAACATTCCTGTAGTTGGTAAAGACGAAGTACGCCGCCGTCGCGAAATGCACTGGATCCGTATCGACCGTTATTACAGCTACGAAGAAAAAGGCGAAAGCATTACTGAAGAGTACGAAATTGATAAATTAAAGGATGATGCTTTTGATAACGTAACCGTTGTGCATCAGCCAATGCTTTGCCAGCACTGTGACCACGCACCTTGCGAAACAGTTTGCCCGGTATTAGCAACCGTTCACTCATCAGAAGGTTTAAACCAGATGGCATACAACCGTTGTGTAGGTACCCGTTATTGCGCAAATAACTGCCCTTACAAAGTACGCCGCTTTAACTGGTTTAACTACTGGAACGATTCACGTTTTGATAACTACCTGAACAATGAGCATACTCAACTGGTGTTAAACCCGGATGTTGTTACCCGTTTCCGCGGTGTAATGGAAAAATGCTCAATGTGCGTACAACGTATACAAGCTGGTAAACTGAAAGCTAAAATTGAAAAACGTCCGTTGAAAGATGGCGAGATCAAAATGGCTTGTCAGCAAACATGTTCTGCAAACGCTATTGTTTTTGGTAACAGAAACGATCCTAATTCAGAAGTTTCAAAAGCACTGAAGAGCGAAAGAACTTACTACGTGCTGGAAGAGTTAAACGTACAACCAGGTATCGGTTACCAGGTAAAAGTTAGAAACGCAGTTGAATTAGAGGCTTAAAATTTTTATATACAGAGATTAAAATATATGGCATCTCATAGTGAATCAATAATAAGGGAACCGTTAATAACGGGTAAAGACATTACCTATGGTCAGATCACTGACGATATATTACGTCCCGTAGAAAATATGCCAAGTAAAGCTTGGTGGATCGGTTTTACGGTAGCCTCGCTCGGAGCATTACTTTGGGTTGTTTCTATCAGCTACACCTTCTGGTACGGAATTGGATCATGGGGACTAAACAAAACAGTAGGATGGGCCTGGGATATCACCGGTTTCGTGTGGTGGGTAGGTATCGGTCACGCCGGTACCCTGATCTCGGCCGTATTGTTACTGTTCCGTCAAAACTGGCGTAACTCTATTAACCGCTCGGCCGAGGCGATGACCATCTTCGCGGTAATTTGCGCGGCCACCTATATCGGCGCTCACATGGGTCGTCCGTGGATGGCTGTTTATTCATTGCCTTTACCAAACCAGTATGGCTCATTATGGGTTAACTTTAACTCACCGCTGATCTGGGACGTATTCGCGATATCAACTTACTTCTCGGTTTCACTGGTGTTCTGGTACACAGGTTTATTGCCAGATATGGCTTCTATCCGTGACCGTGCAACAGGCTTACGCCGCCGCATTTATTCGGTAGCTTCATTCGGCTGGACAGGTTCAGTTAAAACCTGGCAGCGTTTTGAAACCGTATCATTAATATTAGCAGGTTTATCAACACCACTGGTACTTTCGGTACACACCATTGTATCTATGGACTTTGCAACCTCGCTTGAACCGGGATGGCACACTACCATTTTCCCTCCTTACTTCGTTGCGGGAGCTATCTTCTCAGGTTTTGCCATGGTGCAAACACTGTTACTGGTAACCCGTAAAGTATTAGGTCTGGAAAACTACATCACCATGTTCCACATCGAATCGATGAACAAAATCATCCTGGTAACAGGTTCGGTAGTAGGTGTGGCGTACATTACAGAGTTCTTTATCGCTTACTATTCTGGTGGCGAGTACGAACAATATACCTTCTTAAACAGGTTTATCGGTCCGTACTGGTGGGCTGCCTGTATGATGTATGGCTGTAACGTATTGATGACCCAGATGATGTGGTCAAAGAAAGTTAGAACCAATATCCCAATTTCATGGGTACTATCTATCATTGTAAATATAGGTATGTGGTTTGAGCGTTTTGTGATCATCGTTGTTTCCTTACACCGCGATTACATTCCTTCGAGCTGGGCTATGTTTTACCCAACCTGGGTTGATGTAGGTGTGTTTGTTGGATCTATCGGTATATTCTTTACCATGTTCCTGTTGTTCATCAGGGTAATGCCTTCTGTAGCTATTGCCGAAGTAAAATTACTATTGAAGAGCGCGAGTGAGCAGGCTAAGAAGAAACAAATTGCCGAAGGTCACTTTGATCCGTCTCACGTAGAATTCTACAAAGAGAACCTAATCAAGTTTGATAGTATTGACCATTCTGAATACGAAAAAGCATAATAAAGATGAGTAGCACCAAATATATATTAGGCATTTTTGATGATCCCGATGATCTGATGCACGGGATTGACAAACTACAAAAAAATAGTGTTCCTATTTACGATGTTTACACGCCAATGCCTATCCACGGTATCGACGCTAAACTGGGTATCAAGGACTCCAGATTAGGTTACGCGGCCTTCATGTTCGGCTGTATGGGGGGTACAACCATTTTTACAATGGTTTATTATTTCCTGGTACATGACTGGCCAATGGACATCGGTGGTAAAAACTTTTTTGCCATCCCCGATTTTATCCCGGTAACTTTTGAGTGGACGGTATTATTCGCATCATACGGTATGGCATTTACCTTCTTTTTCGCCACGCACCTTTTCCCGGGTCGTGCACCACGGGTAATGGACCTGAGAGCTACAAACGACAAGTTTGTGATCGCCATTGACGCCAAAGGAAATATACCGCACGAGGATATCAACACAATATTAAAAGAAGCAGGGGCAAGTGAAGTTAAGCATAACGACAGAAAATATGTTAGCTATGAATAAATTAAGAATATTAGGAACAATAGTTATCATTATCGCTGCTTCGATTGTAGTAACGTCGTGCAAAGATAAGAGGAGTACCGGATGGGAGTACGCCCCTAATATGTATGAGCATATCGCATACGATCCGGATCAAAAGAACCCGAATTTTAAGGATGGCAAAACCGCGCAGGTACCGCCAGCCGGAACTATACCGGTAGGTTTTACCAAATTTGATTATCCAAACACAAAAGATGGATATGAACTGGCAAGCGTTGAGGTTAAAACCGTACTAGCTCAAACCCAGGCAAACTATAAAGAAGGCAAAATTTTGTTTGAACATTTTTGCTCTCCATGCCATGGTGTTAATGGTCAGGGTGATGGTTTGGTAACACAACATGGTTATCCGCCGCCGCCATCATATTCAAAAGGCCAGTCATCACGTGGTGGTGCCATGAAAGACTTAACAGACGGTAAAATATATCATACCATTACTTACGGTGTAAATGCAATGGGTTCATACGCTTCACAGCTGGCCCCGGAAGAACGCTGGAAAGTGATCATGTATGTTCACCATTTACAAACTTTATAAGAATTAGAACTGAATGAATACTCATAATAGTTTAGACGAGCAATTTGTTTTTACCGGTAAGGCAAAAACATGGAGTTTAGCTGCCATAGCCCTGGGAGTTCTGGCCATAGCCCTTGGTTTTTTAACTAATCAGGGTGAGCGTACATTTGCCAATTTATTGCTCATGGGTTATTATTTTACCTGTGTTTGTACGGCCGGTGTATTTTTCTGCGCTTTGCAGTATGTAGCTCAGGCGGGCTGGTCGGCTTCATTGCTGCGTGTACCTCAGGCATTTGCCAGGGTATTACCTATAGCAGCTCTTATATTACTGGTTATTATTATAGCTGGTTTAAATTTAACACATCATACCGAAATTGAAGGTAAAGATGTAGTAGCCCCATATTTATACAAAGTATGGCACCAGGCTGGTGTTACCACACCCGGCAGCGAAAATTACAATCCTGTTTTGGCAGGCAAATCGGGATTTTTGAACATGCCGTTCTTCCTGATCCGTATCATATTATTTTTAGGCGCTTATATGACATTTGGCTGGTTACTGGCTAAATATTCTGAAACTGAAGACGAACTGGGTGGATTATTTTACTACAAAAAGAGCTTTACCATTTCGGCAGCGTTCCTGGTGATCTTCGGATTTACCCAACCGGTGTTTTCTTTTGACGTGATCATGTCCTTAGAGGCGCACTGGTTCTCCACCATGTTTGGTTGGTACAACTTCGCGGCCATGTGGGTAAGCTGTTTATCAGTGATCACCTTAACCATTATACTATTAAGGTCTGCAGGTTACATGCAATGGGTTACACAGGATCACCTGCATAACCTGGGCCAGTTAATGTTTGGTTTCTCCATATTCTGGACTTACGTATGGTTTGCACAGTTCCTGCTGATCTATTACGCTAACATCCCTGAGGAAAGTGTTTACTTCCTGAAAAGATGGGAGCCTGAATTTAAGCCATGGTTCTGGTTAAATATCGTGATTAACTTTTTAGCTCCTTTATTGATCATCATGGCCCGTGATTCAAAACGTAGCACAAGCATATTGAAGGCAACCTGTATCATCCTGATCCTGGGCCACTGGTTGGATTACTTTATCATGATCATGCCTGGTACCGTTGGTGACAAAGTTGGATTTTTCTATATCGAAGTAGGTGTAGCCATAGGATTTGCCGGATTGTTTACTTATTTGATGTTGAATGCTTTAAGCAAATTCAAATCGCTTATTCCTAAAAAACATCCGTTCCTGCAGGAGAGCCTTCATCATCACATATAATAATTGTTATTTTTGCAACAAAGTACAGAATACCAAACTGACATTAAAATGGGATTCAGAAAATTTATAAATTCTAAAACATTACTATCGTTTATCACAGCGTTTATGCTTTTGGGCACAAACCTGCTGATGGCGCAAACAGAAGCAGCGGCAACTACCGGAGGGCAAACTGATGCCCCCCAGGTTGATTGGACTGGTGTTGCATACTATTTGCTTTTATTTTTCCTGGTATGCCTTGGCGTAGCTGTAATAGGTAAAATTCTGAAGATATACGATCTTACACTTAAAATACAAGGAAAAAAAGGAATGAAATGGAACACAGTGATGGCAGTAGTTTGCCTGGTGTTCCTGATAGCAGGTTTATACGGCGCTTACTGGTCGTTCACAGTACAAGGTAGCATGACCTTGCCTGAGGCCGCATCTGTACATGGTGTTAAAATTGATGAGATGTTCACAGTCACTACGGTTTTAACCATGATCGTGTTTTTTATTACCCAGATATTGTTGTTTGGTTTCTTATTCCAATACAGGCATTCTGACAAGCGCAGGGCTCACTTCCTGCCGCATAACAATACTATTGAAAAGATCTGGACAATTGCTCCGGCCATCGTTTTAACTGTATTGGTTGTGTTTGGCTTTTTCACCTGGCAAACCATAATGAATACCACAGATACTAAAGGCGATATCAATATTGATATTACCGGTCACCAGTTTGCATGGGAGCTTCGCTACCCGGGTAAAGACGGTGTGTTGGGCCCTAAAGATTTCAGAATGGTATCTGCTGCTAATAAATTAGGTGTTAACTTTAAAAAACGCAGCAGCTTTGATGATTTGCAGGTTGATACCATGTATCTGCCGGTAAACAAATCGATCAGGTTAAATATCCAGGCATTGGATGTGATACACTCTGTTTACATGCCTCACTTCAGGGTTCAGCTTAATGCGGTTCCGGGATTACCGACCTTCTTTAAATTTACCCCAACAATTACTACCGCGCAAATGCGCACCCAGCTTGACGATCCTAAATTTGAATACTTGGTTTATTGCAACAAAATATGCGGTGGCGGTCACTATAACATGCAAAAAGTTGTACGTGTGGTTACCGAAGCTGAATATCAGGCCTGGCTGTCAAGGCAAAAACCTTACTTAAACGATGCTTTAAGGAAAGAATTGCATTTTGCCGCTGCGGATCAGCCAAAAACAGAGTCACAAAATAGGTTAGCGTTAAATAATTAATATAGAAAGAGAAGCGATATGTCAACATTAGCAGTTCACGACCACGGAGTAGCACATCACGACGATCACGGTCACGAACATCATCATAACCAATCGTTCCTGTCTAAATACGTATTTAGTATGGATCATAAAATGATTGCCAAGCAATTCCTGATCACAGGGATCACCATGGCAGTTATTGCAATGATATTGTCTATTTTGTTCAGGATTCAATTAGCCTATCCTGATAAAACTTTCCCATTGTTAACCACATTGTTAGGTCGTTTTGCACCTAACGGTCGTATAAGCGCCGATTTTTACCTGTCGCTGGTTACCATTCACGGTACCATCATGGTATTCTTTGTGTTAACAGCCGGCTTGAGCGGTACTTTTGCCAACTTGCTGATACCTTTGCAGATAGGTGCACGTGATATGGCATCTCCGTTTATGAACATGTTATCCTACTGGTTTTTCTTTATGGCCAGTGTGGTTATGTTATCATCCTTCCTGGTTCAAAAAGGCCCAGCCAGTGGTGGTTGGACAATTTATCCGCCACTATCAGCACTGCCAAAAGCGATGCCGGGCTCGGGTGAGGGTATGACCCTTTGGCTCATCAGTATGGTAATGTTCGTAGCATCTTCATTAATGGGTGGTATCAACTACGTAAGTACTGTATTGAACATGCGTACAAAAGGTATGGACCTTTGGAAAATGCCTTTAACTATCTGGGCTTTATTCCTTACTGCTATATTAGGTATCCTGGCATTCCCTGTACTAGTAGCAGGTGTGGTGTTATTGATATTTGACCGTAGCTTTGGTACCAGTTTCTACCTGTCAGACATCGTGTTGAACGGTGTACAACAACCTTATGAAGGTGGTAGCCCAATCCTGTTCCAGCACTTGTTCTGGTTCCTGGGTCACCCGGAGGTGTATATCGTAATTATGCCGGCGATGGGTATCTCATCAGAAGTAATGTCTGTAAACTCACGTAAACCGATCTTCGGTTACCACGCGATGGTTTACTCTTTAATAGGTATCACCGTATTATCGTTTATCGTATGGGGTCACCACATGTTTGTTACAGGTATGAATCCGTTCCTGGGTGGTGTGTTCATGATCACTACACTGATCATCGCGGTACCATCGGCAGTAAAAACATTTAACTGGCTGGCCACATTATGGCGCGGTAATATCAGGTTTACGCCTGCTATGCTATTCGCTATCGGTATGGTGTCATTCTTTATATCAGGTGGTTTAACAGGTATATTCCTGGGTAACGCCGCGCTGGATATTAACCTGCATGATACTTATTTTGTGGTTGCTCACTTCCACCTGGTAATGGGCTCGGCAGCTATATTTGGTATGCTTGCCGGTGTTTATCACTGGTTCCCTAAGATGTTCGGAAAAATGATGGACGAGAAATTGGGCTATCTGCACTTCTGGTTAACCTTTATTGGTGCTTACCTGGTGTTTTTCCCGATGCACTTTATGGGTCTGGATGGTGTGCCACGTCGTTACTATGCCTTTACCGAGTTTGTAAGCATGCAACGCTGGTTAACCGTAAATACCTTTATTACATGGGCGGCTATCATGGCGGCTTGTGCCCAGGTAGCATTCCTGTATAACTTCATTTCTTCTATATTCATTGGTAAAAAAGCTACCCAGAATCCATGGGAGTCAAATACCCTGGAATGGACAACTCCTGTTGAACATTTGCATGGTAACTGGCCTGGTGAAATACCAACCGTTTACCGTTGGCCATATGATTATAGCAAGCCAGGTGCCGAAGAGGATTATATCCCTCAAACAGTTCCTTTCTCACAAACCATGAGCTCAAACCAAGCTCATGACTTTGAAGATAACCCTAAAGGTTTAGAAGAACTGAACAAGTTTAACAGTACGCTGAAAGCAAACGAACAAGTAAAGTAATTTTTAAGATAAGAGTGGTGAGTGATGAGTGGTGAGTAAGTTCTCGGTTAGAAAACTTATAACTCACTGCTCATTGTTCACCACTCATCATTTCAATGAGCATATCCGCATCAAAAATCCGGTTCCAGAAAGTCACTCTCATAACAATAATCATACTTTTTGTTTTGATACTGGCCGGTGGAGTTGTGCGTAGCTCAGGCTCAGGAATGGGTTGCCCCGACTGGCCAAAATGCTTCGGAAGATATATCCCGCCCACCAGCAGTGCCGATCTGCCAAAGGATTACAAGCAGAAATATGTAGACCAGCGTTTAGCCAAAAATCAGCGCTTTGCCAAAACATTGGACGTATTTGGTTACAGTGATCTGGCTAAAAGGATCCGTGAAGACAGGTCTATCCTGGTTCCCGAAGAATTTAATGCCGAAAAAACCTGGACAGAATATATCAACCGCCTTATTGGTGCAATATCTGGCTTATTTCTATTTTTATCGGCTGTATATGCTTTCAGTTACTGGAGCAGCAGCAAGCGGATAGCTCTTTTAAGCCTGTTTAATTTTGTGCTGGTAGGCTTTCAGGCATGGTTAGGCTCCATCGTGGTATCAACCAATTTGGTAGCCTGGATAGTTACCGTACATATGCTGCTGGCACTAGCCATATTAGCCATATTGATATATACTTATCATAGGGCTAAAGTGTTGGATAATGCTAAATTGAATACCGGTACACTAGTGTACATTATTACGATCCTTGCTTTGCTTGCCAGTATTTTCCAGATAGCTTTTGGTACGGAGGTACGCGAAGAAATTGATGCTGTGGCTACTCATTTTCAAGGTGGATACCGTAATAACTGGATCAGCAGTGTGGGCGAGATATTTACACATCACCGCGATATGGCCATACTGGTGTTGGTGCTCAACATCATGCTGTATGCTTTAATACGCAAAAACTTTGGTCGTCATTCTGTACATCAGCAATTGATGAGCTTTACTTTTTTAATGATCATGCTGCAGATAGTAACCGGTATATTATTATCATACTGGGCCTTGCCTCCAGCAGCACAGGCCTCGCACATTGTGTTGGCGAGCCTTATTTTTGGGGCACAGTTTTATTTGCTTTTAAATTTATACAAACCGGTTAGTGTTAGGGGGATAAGCAAATGAACATGAAAGATTTTTCAAAGCTGATCAAAACGCGACTCACCTTTCTGGTGGTGTTTTCGGCTTCTATATCCTTTTTAATAGGAAGTAAAGTTAACGGTCATATCGACTGGCTAAACTGGGTAAAACTCATAGTAGGCGGCTTTTTGGTAACAGCTGCAGCAAATAGCTTTAATGAGATCATCGAGAAGGATCTGGATAAGCTCATGAAACGTACGATGGATCGTCCAATCCCTTCGGGGAAGATGAATACCGGTCAGGCGCTTGTTCTGGGTTTGGGTATGGGTATGGCGGGCACCTATTTATTGGGTAGCCTTAACCTGCTAACAGGCCTGCTATCCGTATTTTCGATCTTATTATACGCTTTCGCTTATACACCGTTAAAACGTAAATCGCCAGTAGCGGTATTTGTTGGCGCAATACCGGGCGCATTGCCTCCGCTTATTGGCTATGTAGCTGCTCACGAAAGGATTGACGAGATCGCTCTGATCCTGTTCGCTATACAGTTTGTATGGCAGTTCCCGCATTTTTGGGCTATTGCCTGGGTACTGGATGATGATTACAAACTGGCCGGCTTCAGGCTATTGCCAACCGGCAATCGTAATGCAGGAAGTGCCGTAATTACCTTTATATTTACACTGATATTACTGCCAGTAAGTTTATTGCCAACCATTTACGGTTACGGTGGTTATTATGTAGGCGGTGTATCCTTAGTTTGCAGTTTAATATTCTTATACCAGGCTTTTGGCCTGTTACGCGCACAGTCGATAGAGACGGCCCGCAAATTAATGTTCGGCTCCTTTATGTATTTGCCTGTAGTGCAGTTAATGTTTTTATTTGATTTTATAGGAAAAGTGAAATGATGGCTCAGATTCAAAAAGATAACGACAGGCTTGATCTGGCTCCCAAAAAATTCAACATGTGGATATTTATATTCACCTCGTTTATGTTTTTTGCGGCTTTAACCAGTGGGTTTATCGTTTATAGTGGTGGAAAGGGGCATGGCCTTAATGTAATTATGCCCGATGCTTTTAAATACAGCACCGCCGTAATTATCATCAGCAGTATTACCTTGCTTTTGGCCTCCAAGGCGGCCAAGCAATTACAGTTTGCCAAACAGCGCATGTTTTTATGGCTTACGTTTGTGCTGGGCGTAGCGTTTTTTGCTATACAGGTTTATGCCTGGTATGTATTAACCTACAAAATGAATGTGTATCTTACAGATCCAAACGCGTCCCGCTCATTTGTTTATATATTTACAGGGATGCACTTATTACACATAATTGCAGCTATATTGTTACTATTGAATACCCTTGCAGGTACATATAAGAACATTCCGCAGGTGCGAAACCTGTTTAAAATGGAAATGACCTCTATTTTTTGGCATTTTCTCGGAATTATATGGATTTATCTGTATGTTTTTTTACTTTTGAACCAAAATTAATACACCCATATTTAAGTACAAATGAGTACAGCAGTATCACAAATTGATGAAATAAAAACAACTCCATGGTCTGGAGGGAGATCACCCTTCAATGTGGAGTACGGAAAAATAATGATGTGGTTCTTCCTCCTTTCGGATGCGTTTACCTTTTCGTCATTATTGATTTCTTATGGTGCATTACGTTTCAGCGCAAGCGTATGGCCGGCGGCTGATAAGGTTTTCCAATCGGTACCATTTTTATACGATAGCGGTAAACCCCTGGTTTTCGTAGGTATCATGACGTTTATCCTGATCCTGAGCTCTGTTACCATGGTATTAGCTGTGGAAGCTGGGCACCGTAATTCAAAAAAAGAGGTAATAACCTGGATGATACTAACAGTTCTTGGCGGTTTTGCATTTCTTAGTTGCCAGGCATTAGAGTGGAGCCACTTACACCACGAAGGTTTCTGGTGGGGAAGCACGCCAAGCTTACATGCGTTAAAGGAGTTTTTTGCTGAGGGTACAGGTACCGATGTAACGCGTCATTTAACCGCGCAGGAATTTGCTAACTTATTCTTTACCATCACTGGTTTCCATGGTTTTCACGTATTTACTGGGGTCGTCATTAATATCATCATTACCGTTAACGTACTGTTGGGGACTTACGAAAAACGTGGCAGCTATTTAATGGTTGAAAAAGTAGGCCTTTACTGGCACTTTGTAGACCTGGTATGGGTATTCGTATTTACATTCTTTTACTTAGTATAAAAATATTATATATGTCAGCAGAATCACAAGAAGTTCACCACGAAGAAGGTGATCATCAAACAATGACCAAAAAGCGGATTTGGAAAATAGCTCTTTATTTGTCAATTATTACTGCAATTGAGTTTACGATAGCGTTAGCGATAATACCTGGCCATCCGGAATATTTAAAATACGCAAACCCAGCGTACATTCTTTTAACGCTGGTTAAAGCATTCTATATTGTGGCTTTCTTCATGCACTTAAAATTCGAAAAAGTGGGTTTAGCGCTATCTATCATTGTGCCGATACTATTCATTATAGGTTTGATCCTGGTATTGACTAACGAAAGCCATCACTGGATTACACTGAGGCAATAATGGCCGCAATAGCGAAAAAAATTGTAATCCTGGTGCTCATATTAGCAGTGCCAGGATTTTTGTATTATTTACTCACCGCTAAAGGTAAAAACAGGTATAAGCCATTGGCTATTTACGGCCAAAAAATAGTGGCCAAAACCGGGCACAAGTTTCACGGTAAATATATACCCGATACTATCTATCATCAGCTGCCTGCTTTTAAGCTTACCGCGCAAGATGGTAAACCGGTGAGCGATTCAACTTTTAAGGGTAAAATAATGGTGACCGGATTTTTTTATACCCATTGCCCCGCGGTGTGCAGCACCATTAACCGTAACATGAGTTATTTGGTGGATACTTACCGCAAAAACAAGATGGTGTATTTTACATCTATCACGGTTGATCCGCAACGCGATTCGGTATCGGTATTGAAAAAATACGCCGACAGCTTTAAGCCGGCCTCCAACCGTTGGTTGTTTTTAACCGGTGATACTAGCTCTATCTATAGTCTGGCACGCAAGGGTTTCCTGGTTAATGCCATAAAGGAGAGTGACGACGATTTTATTTACAGCGATAACCTGGTACTGATTGATTCCGAAAAACGCATCCGCGGCTATTACAAAGGCGCTAATACCAATGATATCAATCGCCTTACCGACGAGATCAAAGTACTAATTGCCGAGGAATTGCGTAAAGTGGATAAACCGTTGTATTGATTTGGGATTTCGGAATTTCGATTTTTCACTTTTGTTTACACTCAACGGTGTTCAAGAGAGCTTCGCTGTTTCGGATTTAGAGTTTAGAATTTCGGACTTCGGGTTTAGAGTTTAGAATTTAGAGTTTAGAATTTACAATATGTCTGATAAATTTATATTTCGTTTTGTGACGGTTATTACCATAGTAGTGATAGGGCTGGTAATTTTGCTCAACAGGCACTTGATACCAGGGCCAGCTGTCGCGCCATCATTTACACCTTATTTGCCTATGCTTAATGCCATATTGAATGGTACCTGTACCATACTGTTACTGGTGTCGCTATACTTTATCAGGCAGGGCAATATCAAGGTGCATAAAAATCTGAATATCCTTACTTTTAGCTTATCGGCATTGTTCCTGGTATCGTACGTGCTGTTTCATTACCTTATGCGTAACGAGATCTTATACGGTGATATCAATGGCGATGGCTTGCTGTCCGATTCAGAACGGGCCGCAGCGGGTGGCATGCGTACTTTGTACCTGTGTATCCTTACCCCGCACATTATACTGGCGGCAGGTGTATTGCCGCTTATTTTGCTCAGCTTTCACCGCGGCTTGCAAATGCAGGTGGCCAAACACAAAAAGCTGGTACGCTGGACATTCCCGATATGGCTTTACGTAACCGCATCCGGCGTTATTGTTTATTTAATGATACGGCCTTATTATCATTTTTGATTGGATAGTATCAAGTAGTTAGTATCAAGTATCAAGACAGGAGATACGCAATTTTAAACATTGTGCATAAGGAAAAGATGAAAATATCAATACGCTAAAGTAAAAAGTCTTGATACTTGATACTAACTACTTGATACTGATAAACCACTTGCTACGACATTAATAATTAGTTAAATTTGCCCATATGAAAACAGGTTTTAAGATTATATTATTTGTATTTGCCCTGGGCCTTATGGTTTGTAGCAGGCAACCTGTAAAAGCCCAATGCGCACAATGCGCCGCCACGGTTGAAACCAATGCCAAAAGTGGTGGCAATGCCGCCAAGGGTTTAAACAATGGTATTTTGTTTTTATTAGGGGCTCCTTACCTTGTAGTAGCTGTTGCGGGTTATATCTGGTACAAAAACTATCGCCGTAAAAACGTTGATTTGAACATCCGTAAGGAAAAACTGCACCTTAATTAAAAATCTTTAACAGGTTGTACGTTTGACGTGATACGTTTTACCTACAACATTGAATATTATGTTCTAGAAAACGCAAAATACTGCGCTACCAAAAAACGTACTACGTATCACGTACAACGTAAAACACAAATCATCATGCCGCCAACTCCCAAGTCATGGGCTATGCTTCACTGTAAATGTCCGCGTTGCCGCAGGGGGGATATGTTCCAGGGAGGTGCTTATAGCTTTTCTAATAAAATAAACCTCAATTGTCCGCATTGTAATTTATACTTTGAAATTGAGCCGGGGTATTTTTATGCCGCCATGTATGTAAGCTATGCCTTAAATGTTGGCGAAGCGCTGGGCCTGGCCTGGCTCACCTTTGTAATCACCCATAATGCCGATTCGCCCTGGTTGTATCTAAGTGTCATAATTTTGGGATGCTTTGCATTGGCTCCTATAAATTTCAGATATTCGCGGGTACTATTGTTATATTGGTTATCACCAAAAATACATTACCAGCCATATTTAGATACCGATGATAAACCAGGAAAGTCTTGAATTTTTAAAGGATCTCGCAACAAACAATAACCGGGAATGGTTTTCAGAGAACAAAGGGCGATATGAAAAAGCCCGTGAAAATGTAATTGAGTTTACCGTTGAGCTCCTGGGCGAAATGCACCAGGTAGACCCGGCCATAGACGAGACGCTCGACCCCAAAAAATGCGTAATGCGTATTTATCGCGACATCCGTTTCCGGAAAGATAAAACACCTTATAAGATCAACTTTGGCATCAGTCTGCCTACACAAGGTACAAAGCTGGGCGGAGCCGAATATTATTTACAGATACAGCCCGGCGGTAACTCCTTTATTGCCGGAGGCTACTGGATGCCCGACGCCGCTCATTTAAAATCCATACGCCAGGAAATTGATTACAACGCGCATGATCTGAAACAGATCATCGATGCCCCTGAATTCATCAAGCTATTTGGCGATTTCAGTGCGCAGGAGCAATTAAAAACCGTTCCGCAAGGATACAGTCCCGATAATGAAAATATCGACCTGCTGAAGCTTAAAAGTTTTATAGCCTGGCATAAGATAAGTGATAAAGATATCGTTAAAAAGAACGCGGCGGCGCAAATTGCCCAGGACTGCAAGCTCATCTATCCGCTCAACGTATTTTTAAGGAATGCGATGGCGTAGTTGTTTTTTTAAATTCTAAATACTAAGCTCTAAATCCTAAATTAGGATAAATCCGAATTTGAACATCCGAAATCCGAAATAAAAATAATCACAATGAAGATCACCTACTACCTGTTGGCCCTGGCCCTGAGTCTTACCTTTTACTCCTCCTGTAAGATCATGTCGCCAAAGGCTTACAAAGCATTGATTGCCGAGCGCGATTCTTTAACCACCCGTACCGAAACACTGGAAACCCAGGTTTTTCAGCTCAAGGCCGATACTATGCGCCTGCACCGTGAACTGGCCAATTTGAGTAACAACAACACCGCTTTGAACAGCAACCTGAACACCAGCTCGTCAAAATTAAAACGCCTGGCAGCCGATCTGGAAAAACGCGAGGCCCGTTTAAAAGAGGTAGAAGATATTTTGCGTAAACGCGATGAAGCTGCCAACGCGCTCAAAAATAAATTGCAGCAGGCCTTGCTGGGCTTTCAGCAGAGTGGCTTAACGGTTGATATCCGCAATGGTAAAGTGTATGTGTCGCTGGCCGACAAGCTGCTATTCCCATCGGGTAGTATAGTTATTGATGATAAAGGTAAGGCTGCCCTGAAACAACTGGCCGTAGTGCTGAACAAAGAGCCGGATATTAACATGGCCATTGAAGGGCATACCGATGATAAAAAGGTAATTAACCTGGGCCAGATCAAGGATAACTGGGACCTGAGCGTATTGCGTGCCACCTCGGTTACCCGTTACCTGACTGAAGTTGAAAAAGTTGATCCGCACCGTTTAACAGCTACAGGAAAAAGCGAGTTCCAACCTATCGATCCGGCTCCAACCAACGAGGCCCGTGCCAAAAACCGTCGAATCGAAATTGTGCTCACCCCACGATTGGATGAATTGTATAATCTGATTACCAAATAATCCCCTAACCCCCTGAAGGGGGAATAAGAGTTAAAAGTCTTGATCAAAAAACGGGTAGGTGTCACCCTGAGCTCCGTCGAAGGGTAGAGCGCATAGGCCTGCCCACCATGCTTCGACGGAGCTCAGCATGACACCCTTTTCTAAAAGGATTTCGGCTTGCAACTGCCACGAAAATTGCGTATATTTATAAAACAAAACAGCCCGGCGCTCCTGAAACAGGAACGCCGGGCTGTTTTGTTAAGGGGATAAGCACCCCAAAAACCGGCCGTTTGGTAGGTAGTTATTTGATAATCAATAAATTAATACTTTTTAAAGTTTTAAAAACACGTTAAAACCATGCTAAAATTTGTTAAAAAGTGTTAAAATGAGTGCTTTTTTATGATTTTTGACCCGTTTTTGCCCTGTTTAAGCCAGAAAAGTGTTAAAATTTAAGGTTTAAAAAGTTTTATTCCACCTCTTTCATCAAGGTATTGAACATCACAAACTTTTCATCAAACTGCTGCTGATGGATAGCCTGGAACTTGTGCAGGTGGTTCATATAATATTGCTGAAACTGCTCGATGTTATCGGCATTGTACTGGATGCAATAGGTAACCCCTTCGTTGGGCGAATCAATAACCGTTAGTATCTTATAGGATTGGAAACAGCCCGTAGCCATTATAGCGGGTATGTGAACAGTCTTGATCCAGTTAAGCCACTCATCGTGAATGGTTTCTTCAATTATTATGGTGTCGTTGTATACAATCATGGTGCTGCAAAAGTAATTAATTAGTTCATTGGTTCAATGTTCATTAGTTGAACGCGTCCTGCCCGATGAACCATTTAACGTGAGCCCTGGATAAGCAGTTCAGGTTATTTAAAGGCTCCCTGAATACTTTGCTTAAAGCTGATCAATGTAAACCCCATTATTTATGGTTTACACTGTAAACCGTTTTTTTTGATATAAAATAAGCTAATTAATTGATTATCAGTAATTTGAAATGATGTAAACCATAAAAAGTGTAAACCATGTAAACCCAATTTTAACATAACGGACATCGGGATCAGGCTTGCATTTCTTATCCCGAACTCACGTTATTTACCAATAAACCAATGAACCACTCAGGAATCCGCCTTATCGCCCCGCAACAGTCTGAAACGTTTGCGAGCCTCATTGATCCATAGGCTGCCGGGGTAGTTTTTAACGATCTTCTCGTACCAGATTTTGGCGCTGGCTTTGTCGTCGAGGCGGTTCTCATAGATATCACCCAGCATAAAAACGGCGTCATCGGCCCACAGGTCATTCGGATGGTCATCGGCTATTTTTTTTAGAAGGGGTACGGCAGCAGCATAATTCTTCTGCTGTATCAATATCCTTGATTTTGACATCAGGATATCATCGCTCAGGCTGTTGTTCGGGAACTTTTTGTCGATACTGTCCAGGGTCATCACGGCCTTGTCAGGCTGTTCTGCAAATATCAGCAGATCAGCCCGGGCATATATTTTCAGGGCGTTGCCTACACTGTCGGTTGCCGTATTATCGTCAATCAGCAGCTGTAAATTAAGGGCATCGTTGGCAATTAATTGCGATGTGGCGGCTTTTAATACATTAAGCTGGCCTTTGGCCCAGGTGAAATCGCCGGTGTAGTAAGCCAGTTTGGCGTTCCTGAATTTGGCATCCTGGTTAATATCGGTATTAGGGAAATCTTTTTCAACCTGACTGTACAACAAGGTTGCTTCCCAGGGCTGCTTATTGATCAGGTATACATCGCCCAGGTCAAGCTTGCACGAAGCCAGCAACTCGGGCCTGATGTTGGGGATATTTGTTGCGTCCTCGAGCAGTTTTTGAGCTTCGTTAAGTTTATGTAGTTTAAAGGCCTGGAGGTTAGCCAGTTTCTGCATGGCAAAAACGGTGCTGTTATTACGACCGAACTCAGTAAGCAGGTCGGTATAATCCTGCTCCAGGCCGGTTAGATCGGCTGGTAGGTATTTGCCCGAGGTTACTTTTAAATTTTTAGTGTTGATGAGCTCAATTTTAGCGGGAATGTACATGGGCGATGTTTTACCCTTGCTAATGATATACTCATACCCACGAATCGCGGCATCATAAGCTTCGTTGGAGTTGAGGGTACGGCAAAGCTCAAAAATGTTGGTGCCATCGTCATTTTGCCTGCGGCTTAAAGCCAGGGCCTGGTTCAGCGCCTGGTCGAACTCCTTTTGTTGCATAAATTGCCAGGTAAGCAGCTCGGCATATATCGTTTGCTGCGGGTCTTTTTGGATGCGTCGCAGCAGGTTCGATTTCAGCATATTATAATCGGGATCACCCTCATAAATGGTCGAGAACGCGTTTTCGGCCTGGGAAATAAAATTAGGGTTTGCCGGTAAAAAGTTCAGGTATTCTTCGGTAAGGTTTACCTTATCCCTTTTAAAACGGTAAAGATTGATGAGTTCATAGGTAAAGGCCTCATTACTGTTGAGCGTTTTACGGCCCTGCTGAAATATTTTGATAGCATAATCCAGGTTAGAACTCTGGTAAAACTGACCGGCCAGCATCGCTATTTCATTGCGATCAGGGGGTAAATTCTTGATCAGGTCGTCATAGATGGCGTCGGCCTTACTTAGGTTACCTTGCTGGGTATAAACTGTGCCCAGTGTAATTTGGTACTGATTTTCGTTAGGATGTTTACGTACCAGCTTTTTTACCACGCTTTCGGCCTCATCAAATTTTTTGAGGCTGAGCAGGGTGTTCACGTAGTAGGAGTAATAACCTTCGTTGTTCTGTTTGTATAATTTCTGGTATATTTCCAGGGCTTTTTGAGGTTCGCCATTGGTGGCGTATTGTTTGGCTAACTGCAGGTCATTATCCTGTGCAAAAAGCCGGGTAGCCATCACCAAAACAATAATAACAGTATTTATTAAAGCCCTCATCTGCTCAAAAATAGTCAATTAATAATTACCACGTTTCGGGGAATTTATTTTAATATTATATAACGTTACAGGTGGGTAAAATTGTAGTGACATTTTGATAACATTAAGTTATTTAGCTAATTTGACCAGAATAATAAAATTGGGGTGATTACCATGTTGGGTCGAGTAAGACATTTACTGTTAATTGTTTTTGTACTAACCTTATATTCCTGCAAGAATAAAGTAAGGCCAATTCCTATTGCCGATTTTTTTAAGGCTCCGGAAAAGATGTTTTATAAACTATCGCCTGATGGTAAGTATATATCTTATCTAAAGTCATATAAAGAGAAGAGGAATCTTTTTGTACAATCATTGAGTGATGGTAAAGAGCATATGGTGACCTCTTTTGATGATTTTTCTGTACGTCCTGATTATTTCTGGACTTATAATGATCAATTGGTTTTTAGCCATGAAGCGATTGATTTTGACAGTTTGGAGATGTATGCCATTGACGTGGAATCCCTTAAGCTCCGTACTGTGTTGACCTTGAAAAGGGTAAAGGTGGCCATGCTTAATCGCAGTAAGAGTGAACCCGACATGATCACTATCAAAATGAACAAGCGCGACCCCGCGAATTTTGACATCTACCGTCTCAATATAAAAACAGGTGAACTTAAGCCTTATCTTATCAATCCGGGTAATATAACGGAGTGGTTTCCGGATGCTGATGGTAAAATACGTTTGGTTAAATCATCAGACGGTGTAAATGAAACCATCTCCTACCGAACCGGGGACGATGCGCCTTTTAAGCCTATTATTGAAAATAACTTTAAAAATTCGGTAAAGCCAATTGCGTTTACGGGGGTGAAAAACTATTTCTACGCCCTATCGAACGTTAACCGCGACAAAATGGCCCTGGTTGAGATCAATGCCGAAGACGGTAAAGAGCAAAAAACTATTTTTAGCTGTAACAGGGCTGATATATTGAATGTAGAATATTCCAGGAACAGGCACCGGGCTGAGTTTGCCTCATGGGAGGATTCCATACCGCATAAACACTTTCTGATACCCGCTATTGAGCAAATATATAAGAACCTGCTACAGCGACCCGAGCTGAAAGGAAATGAAATAAGGGTAATGGATCGGGATAGCGCCGAAAACAAATTTATCCTGAATACTTATACAGATCGCAATCCCGGCTCCTTTTATCTGTACGAAAAAAGTACGGATAAGCTAACCAAACTGGGTGATGTTAACCCGGCTTTAACACCCGACAAGCTTTGTGCCATGCAGGCTATATCCTACAAAGCGCATGATGGTTTGCTATTAAACGGTTATTTAACATTACCGCAGGGTAGTAAACATACTAATTTGCCTGTAGTAGTGATACCACATGACGAGCTTTGGCGTAACCGGGATTCCTGGGGATATGATGAGCGCGTACAGTTTTTAGCTAACCGGGGATATGCTGTTTTCCAGGTAAATTATCGTGGTTCAACCGGATATGGTAAAGCTTTCAGGAGTGCCGGATTTAAGCAGGTGGGCGGTAAAATACAGGATGATATAACCGATGGCGTACACTGGCTTATAGCGCAAAAGATAGCCAACCCCAAAAAGATAGCCATCTTTGGTAATGGCTTTGGCGGTTTCTCGGCATTGTATGGTATATCATTTCATCCCGAGCTTTATAATTGTGCGGTTGTACAAAACGGGCTCATTAACTTTTTTACTTTTATTAAGGATGCACCGCCATTTTTAAAACCCTATTTAAAAATGATATATGAAATGGTAGGTAATCCCGAAACGGATGCTGATCAACTCAGGGCTATTTCCCCGGTGTTTCATACGGATAAGATAAAAGCACCGTTAATTATTTTCCAGGGAGCCAAAGATCAACGGGCCAACATCAGCGAGCTTAACCAGTTTGTGGGCGAACTACGTAAGCATAATGTTGATGTAAAATATTTTTTAAAACCCAATGAACGGGCTTTTTTCAGAAATGAGCATAACCGCATGGAAATGTACGCCGAGATAGAAAAATTCCTGGATTATAACATGCGGGTTAAACCATAATACCCCTTATGCCTGTACATAAAAATGCTTACCGCAAAAGCTTTTTGCTGATCATCATATTTTTGGTGCTCATATCGGTAACTTTTGTGGTGGCGCTTTTTGTATCCTACAACCTTACGGCAAAATATGTGGAGAATGAGTTTGGTTCAAAAAAAATTGAAGTATTGGAGCAAACTATAAAGCCGTATTATGATTTTTTTCAGAATAAAATACCTGAGATCACCTCGTACCAGGGTTTTTTAGACTCTGCTTCGGCAGCCAAATATGCAGCATCGGTTTTTCATGATTATGCATTTGTAAGAAGTATCGTTTTTTATGACGTACTGATAGGCAGTAAAGCTCCTATCACCATCCGCAGAAACAACCTGGATATATCTGTTAGAGGGATATATCAATATTGGTATAAAAGAGGGAAGGTGTTTGGAGCCAAAAGGATCAGTCCCTCTGATGAGTCTGATTTTAAAGAAATGGCGGTTAAGCTCGATAACTATATCGCTTTTTCTGATACAAGCCGGGTATCCAGCCAGGATGAGTTGTTCAAGACATTTTGGGATGTAAAACCCAATAAGATCACTTACACCAATATATTAAGGCGTGAGGATATCAGAATATACCGTGATCTGCAGCAACGAAATACCGTTAAGGCATCGTACAAACAAAACATGATGACCTTTCATCTCGACCCGTACCGGTTAAAGATAAAAAACACACGCCATGAGCTGTACCAGAGTGTATCTATACAACCTGTTGTTTATGATCCTGTTGATAGCGAAGGTGATAAGTTGATAACCGAAGTTTCGCTCCCTATTTCATTTTCTGATTATAAATTATTTTTTAGCTCAGAGCGGGGTTACCTGGCTAACGAAATTAACCGGCGTTTTATGCCCATAGGCGCGGTGGTGCTATTAATATCGCTTTTTTTAGTACTTATTGGCTGGCTCATATACCGCAATTTGAATGTCAATATCAAGTTGTTTAAGCTGCAATATGACTTTATCAATAATTTCACCCATGAGTTTAAAACGCCGGTAAGCGTTATAAAAATCGCGGGGTCAAATCTGCGCGGTGACGGGGAGCTTACCGAAAGGCAGCGTAAGCATTATGGCAAAATACTGGATGAAGAGGCTGATAAGCTTAATGATCTGATGAATAAGTTGCTGTCATTTACCCAGCTAGAAAATAAATCCATCACCCTTAAAAAGGAAGAGATAGTGGTGGATGATTTTGTAAGCCGGTATACCGAAACGTTTAAAATAAAGTATCCCGACTTTAAATTGAATTGTAAAGTAAACGGTGTTGACACATTTTATACCGATCCGGTGTTGTTAGGTAGTGTATTCCAAAACTTGATCGAAAACGCTTATAAGTATTCCCATCCGCAAAAAAAGGAGCTGAATATAAATATTACGCACAAAAAGGGTGATATTGTATTTTCATTTGTTGACAGGGGCATAGGTATACCTAAAGAGGAGTTAAATAATATATTTAAGAAATTTTACAGGATAGAAAATCAGTATAACCAAAACGGGAGCGTGGGCTTGGGTTTGGCTTTTTGTAAAGAACTGGTTAATTTTATGGATGGCGATATAGTTGTTCATAGTAAAGTTAATGAGGGTTCGGAATTTATAGTTACGCTTCCATATGAAAATTAAAATATGAACAAAGAAATTAAAATTGCGCTGGTTGAAGATGATGAAAACCTGCGTTTTCTGGTGGCAGAACGTTTACAGTCAGAAGGATATAAAGTATTGGAAGCTGATAATGGCGACGATGCCGAACGCATTATACTGGATGAACAACCGGATATTGTATTGCTCGACTGGATGTTGCCAGGTAAGCCAGGATCACAGGTATGCAGCAGCATTAGGGAAAAAGGATATGATAAGCTGATCATTATGATGACTGCAAAAGCCCAGGATGTTGACAAGATAGAGGCTTATAACTTTGGTGTATCCGACTATATTACCAAGCCATTTAATATGGATGTGCTGGTAGCGATGATCGACAATAAGATCAAATTCTCACTCAATAGTGAAAAATCAGAGTCGTATCGTTTTGCCAATATGGAGCATTTACCCAATACGCACTTACTGATCAGGGATAACCGCAAAATTGAACTGACCATATTGGAAAACCGGATATTGCTTTATTTTCTGAAAAATAAGAATAAAGTGATTAACCGCGAAGAGCTGATGATGGAGGTTTGGGGTTACAATGCCGATGTAAATACACGTACCCTGGATATGCACATTGTACGTTTGCGTAAAAAGATCGAAACCAATGCCGATTCACCACAATACCTGCAAACGGTAAGGGGAATAGGGTATAAGTTTGTGTATAACCAGTAAGAGCTCACATTATTTACCCCAGCGTCATTGCGAGGTACGAAGCAATCCCCAATAAGAAGGTCCGCTCTGTATAGCATAGAGATTGCTTCGTACCTCGCAATGACGCGTTTTTTGTTAAAAAGCGGGTTTACATGGTTTACACTTTTTATGGTTTATATTTTTTATATATCTGAAAATGAGATAATTATATTAATTTTTATATCAAAAGTGGGTTTACACTGTAAACCATGTTATTTATTCCTTTGGAGATGGGGGATTTCCAGCCCAATTTTATTGTGCAGGGTACTCTATGAAAGACTCAGAGTGGCTTAAAATGCGAACCGGAGTTTATGTGCGCATAAAAGTGGACTCCTTGTTCCCCCTTTAGGGGCTTCTTCCGTACACGCTTGCCACAATAAAATCATTAAAAAAGGTCTTTTCATCCACCATGGCATAGCTGTTAGCAGTGAAACGTGTCTTTATCCCGGGTAGTTTACTGGCCTCAATACCACAGATCAACCTGAAAAAAACAAACATGCTTTTTAATAAAAGCTGTTGCCACCACCTGCCGGTAAGCTGAAAATCTGCATTAAGCCACAGTCCCAGTGGTTTTAGTAAAGCATGAATATGGTTGAATACTATATGTAGTGTTTGCTCCGTAAAATTATCAAACAGGAAGGAGGTGATCACCACATCAAAATCGGGTGTTAAGGTTACTTGTTCAATGGCACTTTGAATATAAACTACCTCGTTGCTGCCAGTATCTCTTTTTTTTGATAGATCCATCATGGCTGCTGCAATTTCTACATAGGTAATGCATAGACCTGAAGGGTGTATTTTTGTAAGCTCTTCCAATATCCAGCCGGTACCGCCGCCCACAATAAGTACCCGGGAGTCGGGCTCAATAAAACTGAGCAGGTATAATTGCGCGTTTATCAACGCACGACCATATACCAGGCGGGAAAGACCATCATAAAACCAGGCTGAATTGTTGAAGTTAGCCGCCATTGTTCTAATGGCCAAAAAGGAACCGGAATGCCATCAGTATCACATATTGTAATATGAGCACCCCGTCCATATAAAAGAAATAGTAATACTCATCTTTTTCCCAGGCCGATTTAAATATGAGCCAGCCTGTTAAAATAACGGTAGCGGTTAAAGCCCAAAAATCAGTACTAAAGCCATTAGCTCTGAACAGAAATAATAAAACAACATAGCCAGCGAGCAGAACCTGGCAAAACAGGTAGGCGTTTTTTTCACCCCATGCAACCGGGATGGTTTTTAAACCTTGTTTGCGGTCGTCAAATAAGTCGCGGATATCAAAGGGAATGGTGAGGGCGCCGATAAACAGAAAGCGTTTGGCTATCAGGATGGTAATATCGTGCATAGAGATATCATTGGTATGCAGATGTAATATCTCCAATACCGGGAACAGGACGCAACTCAAGGTCCATACCAGCGTGATCAGGAATGGTTTTAAGCCGGGTATGTTACGAAGCCCGAATTTATGATCACCAACCGTGAACAATGGCAGGCCATACGTAAATGATAAGCAAGCCAGAAAAATGAGTAATATTTTTGATTCGGTAGTAATTAAAAAAAACAGGGGTACAAGGGATAGTAAAGACACAATAGTAAAAGTTACCATGAGCCTGTAGTGTGCAAAAAACCAGCGTACCCGTTTATATGGGGATAATTCGGGCTGTTTGGGGCGTGCAATGAGAATGCAAAAATTGTAAATGCCCAGGGTTGATGTAAATAACAATGCTAAAACCGGAAACATCGGTTTTTCACCAACCAGCTGAAAGGTGAGCAGTGCCTGGGCAACAGCGCAAAGCGACATGAAAATATTACTGAAAAGCAGAAAGTCAAAAACAGGTTGAAATATTTTTTTCATTTGTTATGAATGTCCGCCTGCATTTTGATCTGTTATGATCGGTATCCCGAAGGGTCCTGGCCGGCTTTTAATGTAAATATCGTAATCTCCGGTAATATTCCAACCCTGCCTGCCAAACCAACAAAACCGTAGCCCACGTTCACGTATAATTGCTGTTTACCTTCCTGGTACAGGCCAGCCCACTCTTTGTAAACGTACTCAATAGGGCTCCATTGAAAGTAATCGGTACGAACGCCAAACTGCATGCCGTGGGTATGACCCGAAAACATGGCATCTATTTGAGGGTATTGAGACAATACCTCTCCGCGCCAATGTGAGGGATCATGAGACAGCAATAGTTTCACCGGGAGGTCATCCGTATTCTTGGTAGTCAGATCCATGCGGCCATACTTGGGGAACATCGTCAGTTCGCCCCAGTTTTCAACCCCCAGTATGCCTATTTCTTCGCCATTAACTTTTAAGCGCCGGTGTTCGTTAAGTAACAGATTCCAGCCCATATTTTTATGTGTGGCTATCAGGTCCTCATGATCTTTCTTTTTATCGGCCATGGAGGGCCATGTCCCATAATCGCCATAATCATGATTGCCAAGCGAACTATAGACGCCTAAAGGAGCTTTTACTTTGGAAAAAATATCCTGGTAATGGATCATTTCATTGGACTGTCCGTTTACCAGGTCACCGGTAAAAAATATAAGGTCGGGTTTTTCTTTAAGAAGCATTTCAACACCGCCAAGTACTGCTTTTTTATTGTAAAAGCTACCCGAATGTATATCGGATATTTGCCCCAGTTTGATACCATCAAAGGCTTTGGGCAAATTGGGCAAATACATGGTTTGATATTTTACATGATAATCATACAAGCCTTTAGGCATGCTGATCTTGATAGCAGCCAGGGGGATGGCACCTGCAAGTAAACCAGCTTTCATCAAAAACTCCGAACGGGGTATGGCGTGCTCTTGTGGAGGGATACTGATATCTTCGGGTTTTCTTTTTAACCGGTTACGCCGCAATACCAGCATTCGTCTCAGGTCATCGATCATGAGAAAGGGTAGAAACGATATCTTCCCTAAAAAGATCAGGAAAAAAGCCATCAATACCGCCGCCCTTATCCCTACGCCTAAGTTGATATAAATAGCCAACAGCAAAGCGGCTATCAATAAAACAGAAATAAACCAGTAAAAAAAAGTAAAGTCGCCCGAGTGGGGCAACCTCCATTTTTTAAACGCGCCGCGTATGCCGTGCAATACATACAGGTCAATAAGCAGTAGTATAGTAACAATCAGTGTTATGTTGAGTGCCTGTTCCCTCATTTTATTTTTAGTATCAAGTAGCTAGTATCAAGTATCACGAAAGTCGCAATTTTTTAAGCACTTCAAAAGTCTTGATACTTGATACTAGCTACTTGATGCTTTTTTAATTAATAACGATCATCGTCTAAATCGAGATCGTCTTCATCATCGGGCTGCAAATTAAACAAACTGTTGAACATATCTGAAAACGCGAAGCCATTATCCAGGAAACCTTTGTTGAGTTGTGAAAACTCCGACAGGCCATGCAATACAAATTCCATCAGCAGTAACTGTTGATTTTCGGTGAGGCGTGGATGGGTTTTTTTAACCAGGTCTTTTAATCCGGCCACCTCATTAAGGGCTTTTTTATATTCCTGTAGTGGCATATCATCAACCAGCGCCAGGTTATTGCCTTCGCCAAACCAGTTTATGATGCTGGCATATGGGTTTACGCCCTTAGCCTTTTTTGCTTTTTCAGGGTCAGGGAAAAACTCCAGTAAAGACGATTTAATGGCTTTACCTATCAGGATATTGGCCACTTTACCCGGACCTTCCAGTTCGCCTTCATATACCAGTTCAATTTTGCCGGTAATGGCCGGTATTACACCTAAAAAGTCGGTGATACGCACGAACGTGGTGATTTCGTTATTGATGATCATGCGGCGTTCGGCATTGCTGATCAGGTTTTCAAATGCTGAAATGGTTAAACGTGCTGAGACACCAGATTTTTTATCGATGTATTCAGAATTGCGCGCTTCAAAAGCGATCTGCTCTACCAGGTTTTTTACCAGGCTATCGGCCTCAATATTGGCACGCTGCTCATCGGTAAGGGAGGCTTCCTGCTGGGTGATCTTTCGGGAAATTTCAACCGTGCGTGGATAATGCGTTAATATCTGGCTTTCGATACGGTCCTTTAAAGGCGTAACAATGGAACCGCGATTAGTATAATCCTCTGGGTTGGCGGTAAATACAAACTGGATATCCAGTGGTAAACGCAGTTTAAAACCACGGATCTGGATATCTCTTTCCTGTAAGATATTAAATAATGATACCTGGATACGGGCCTGTAGATCGGGAAGCTCATTGATCACAAAGATGCCACGGTGTGCGCGGGGGATCAATCCAAAATGGATAACCCGTTCGTCTGAATAGGTTAGTTTTAAAGTGGCAGCCTTGATAGGGTCGACGTCACCGATCAGGTCGGCAACGGTCACATCAGGTGTAGCCAGTTTTTCGGTATAACGCTCTGAACGGTGGATCCAACCTATAGGGGTTGCATCGCCTAATTGAGTTACAGCGTTATGGCCGTACCAGGAGATAGGGTTATACGGATCATCAAACAAGTCGGAGCCTTCAATATAAGGTATATATTCATCCAACAAGTTAACCAGCAGGCGCGCGATACGCGTTTTGGCCTGACCACGTAAGCCCAGCAGTAATATGTTGTGCCTTGACAGGATAGCAGTTTGCAGATCGGGTATAACAGTATCTTCAAAACCAACGATACCTTCAAAACCGCCTTCGCGTTTTTTTAATTGGGTAATGAGGTTGGCACGTAATTCATCTTTTACCGATCGACTTTTGTAATCCGTTTTTTTTAATTCACCAAGGGTTTTTATATCCAGTAGTTTATTCATCTAAATGCTTTGTTATAGGTAATTACTAACCTCGATCAGATTTTGATCAGGGTCGCGGAAATAGATCGACCGTATTTTGCCAGTTGCGCCAGTACGTTCAAATATTCCCTGTGTTTGTATGTTCTTATTTTCGAGTTCTGCTTTAAGCTGTTCAATAGTGTCTGTTGTGATAAAACAAATATCAATAGCACCGGGGGTAGGATGATCAGCTTTTGGCTCAAACTCCTTTCCTTTTTGATGCAGGTTGAGTTTTTGATTGCCAAACTTCAGGGCTTTTCTACCCTCACCAAATGTTTCAACCTCCATACCTAACACGTTTGTATAAAATGCGCAGGTTGTCTCTATGTCATTTACGGTTAAAACCAGGTGATCTATACGGTCAATCTTCATTGCTTTGATTTCACTGATGCTTTTTTGATTTCACCGATTGCCTTTTGTCCTGATTCTTGACTCTAACTTCTTGTATCTGATCTTACCTTACCGATTTCCTTCTGTTTCTGGCATAATCCTCAAAAATATACTCCCCTAAATTATTTAAAGAACTGTAAAAAGCCTTGCCGCCGTTGGTTTCCGTAAATTTACGAACAAACTGCTGCAGATAAGGATCTTTAGCTATCATAAAGGTAGTAATGGGGATTTTTAAGCGTTTACACTGGGCAGCCATGTTGAGTGTTTTGTTAACCACTTTTCTGTCGAGCCCGATGCTGTTTTTATAGTACTGGGTACCCTCCTTTAAACAGGTAGGTTTACCATCGGTGATCATAAAGATCTGTTTGTTGTGTGTTTTACGCCGGCGAAGCAGATCGGTAGCCAGTTCCAGCCCGGCATAAGTGTTGGTATGATATGGGCCAACCTGTAAATAAGGGAGATCCTGTAAAGTAATGGGCCAGGCATCGTTACCAAAAACTACAATATCCAATGTGTCTTTAGGGTATTTGGTGCGGATCAGTTCGGCCAAAGCCATGGCTACTTTTTTTGCAGGGGTTATCCTGTCTTCACCATATAGGATCATAGAGTGTGAAATATCGATCATCAGCACGGTAGAAGTAAGGGTTTTATAGTCCATTTCCTCAACTTCCAGGTCGCGCTCGGTCATCATAAAATCGCCTATGCCATGGTTAACCTGTGCATTATGGATAGATTGGGTCATATCTATCTGATCCAAACTGTCGCCAAACTCAAACTCGCGGCGTTCGGCATTTTTTTCATCACCCTGACCCGATTGTGGACTGCGGTGATTGCCTTTACCTGATTTTTTGAGCTTGCCAAAGATCTCTTCCAGTGCTGATTGCCTGATGCTTTGCTCTGTTTTTGCGGTGATGTTAAAACCACCGTTCTGACGGTCCTCATCCAGGTAGCCTTTTTGTTTCAGTTCGTCAATAAAATCACCCATGCCATAATCATCATTGGTTAGGTTGTATTGTTTATCGAGTTCGTTAAGCCAGGCTAAAGCTTCGCCCGCATCGCCCGAAGTATAGTTGAGCAATTCCAGGAATAATTTTAATAATTCTTCAAATCCGCCTTTGGGGATCTGGTTTGGCTTAAATTTGGAAAATCCAAAACCACGCATATCGTATCCTTTCTTATATAAAGAAACGGATAATTATTCTTAAAAGTTTGGTTTGACAGATACTAAAGCAAATTGTTAGGTAAGTATGACAAAAGGTAGATGTGGGGATATGCGGATTTCAGATGTGCAGATTAAAGTGCTTTTCTTTGCACGTTATTGCGAAACTTATAACATATGTCATTGCGAGCGATAGCGTGGCAATCTCCTCGCGTTCCCGTAGATAGGAATAGCTACGGGATTATTAATATTGTGTTTGTTTTTAACGGTATTAATGAGCTCCCTACGGTCGGTTGTCTTCGTCGTTCCTCCTCGCAATGACATATTAAAAAGCATTTAGAGTTTAACGAACTTACAAATACGCCAGGCTATTCAGCAATTCCGATGGGTAAACAGGGTTGGCACCACGCTGGCTGGCCACAAAAGCCCCTACAGAACATGCTTTATCAACAATGGTTTGCATAGGGTGTTTGGCCAGTAAACCAGCTACGAAAGTAGCCAAAAAGGCGTCGCCGGCACCTACAGAGTCGCTTACTTTTACAGGGCAGCCGGGGCTTTCATAAAATTCATGGTCGTGCCATACTATAGCGCCGTTTTCACCACGGGTTACGCAAATGGTTTGATTATGATATTTGGAACGGAACTCGGTGATCTGGTCGCGTAATGAATCACTGCTGCCACCTATTAAAAGGGTTGCTTCTTCCTCGTTCATTTTTACTACATGAGCACGAGCGGCAAGTGTTTCGATGGTAGATAATGTATAGTGAGGGGGCCTGAGGTTTACATCAAAAATTTTCAGCGCCGGTGTTTCATCAAGCAGGTTAAGCAAGGTTTCACGGGTGGTGGTATCACGGCAAGCCAGGCTACCATACACAATGGCTGATACCTTTTTGCCGGCTGAGGTTAATTCATCAGTGGTTTGGATATTATCCCAGGACACTGGTGCAGGTATAATATAAGTAGCCTGATTGTTTTCATCCAGTTGCACAGTTACTTCGCAAGTCGGCAGATCCTCATCGCGCTGGATAAGGGGGGAGTTAAGACCGCTTTTTTGTAAAAAATTTACCAGACCATCGCCACTGCTATCTATACCAACCGAGCTTGCAAAAGCAACACTAACGCCCTGCTGCACTAAGTGCCTTGCCACATTCATGGGGGCACCACCGGCTTTTTTACCATCGCCAAAAGCATCCCACAAAACTTCGCCGAAGCTTAATACCTGATTTTTCATAAAGCTGATTGTAAAGGAGGTGTAGTATATTTCAAATATAGCAGGATTTTTAACAGGATTTAGCGATTGGAAGGATTAACCGAATTTTTGACATTTCCCGGAAATTAAAAATCTACAGAATCTTTTTCATCCAGATCGTATTCATCCGCTAAATCCTGTTTATATTAGGGTATGAAAAAATACATATTATCCTGTTTCCTGATCATAATCTCTTATTTCGTGCAAGCCCAGGACAGGCAGGCCATACTCAAAGTGATGCATGACCAGGAACTGGCCTGGAACAAGGGCGATATTGATGGTTTTATGCAGGGTTACTGGAAATCAGATTCGCTGTTGTTTGTAAGTAAAGCAGTACCCAATTATGGATGGCAAACAGCGCTTGATCATTATAAAAAAGGCTATCCGGATAAAGCGGCCATGGGACAGCTTAAATTTACCATATTACAGGTAAAAGTGCTGGATGCTACCAATGCCTTTTTGTTTGGTGGCTGGAAATTAACGCGTGAAAAAGATGCGCCTGGTGGATTTTATACTTTATGGTTCAGAAAAATAAATGGGGAGTGGAAGATCGTTTGTGATCATACATCATAGGGATATGAGATGTTAGATATGAGATTTGAGACGGAAAAGCTTCAACAAAAATAGCGATGAGTGAAATCATCGCTATTGCATATTTTAAAACGTACAATGTAATACGTCCAACTTAAAAAGGTTTCCCGGCAGCAAGCTCGCGGTTAGCCCATTTTACGGCCAGCTCTTCGCGGAATTTGGCATATTTTTCTTTGAATGCCATTTTCAATACGCTGTCGACCCCGCCTTTGATGGCCAGGTTATATAAGCTTGCCGCTTTACGACTGATGGACGCGTCCCAGGCGCGCAGGCTTAAGGAGTATGATCCGTCGATATATTTCATCCAATGCCAGTAACCGGTTGGCATAAACAAGGTATCGCCATGCTCTAAAAATACTTCAATGCCTTCTACGCCATCCAGCGCAGGGAATTTTTTGACATCCGGATTTGCCACATCATAATCTTCCAAAGCATAGGTAGCATTCGGGATGCAGTATAAGCGACGTTTCCATTTGTTTTCAAACAGGATCACGTGCTTGCGGCCACCAAAATGCGTATGGAAAATATGCGGCAGATCGATATCGTAATGTAAAAAAGTAACGGAGTTGGAGCCGCCGAAAAACATGGCTGGCATGCTTTCCAAAAAGCCACCCATCAGGTCTTTTGGCAATACGATGTCATCCAAAAGCTGAGGGGCCTGTTTGAAAATATTAAAAAAGAAGATCCTCAGTTCGGTAGGCTGGCTGCGGATCATATCAATATACTCATCAAAAGGCATTTCGGTTGCCGATGAATTGATGGGTTTTGAAGGATCGGCTTTTGAATTATCATATAAAGGCACCACCTTTTTGCCTACAACCTGCTTTAAATATTCCGGGGTCCATTTTTCGCGGGCGGGCCAGCTTTTGGTCAACCCTTTTATAACCAGCGGACGGCGGGGATCTAAATAGTTCTTCTTAAAATCTTCAGGAGAAATATTTTCAACAGTATCAATCGGGCGGAGGATAAAACTCATATTGTAATTGCTTTTCGGCTGTTTTATTTAAACTAATTTAACTTAAATACCGAAAAGCAAACAAAATAACGAAATAAAACCCCAAAAGGTATAAGCTTTTATGTTAAAAAATATAATTGAGCCTAAGGTTTGCCGGCTGGCAAAAAGAAAACCCGGCATTGCCAGGCTTTCTTTTGGGGTTATGAGTTAAATGAATGATAATAATATTACAAGTATTCCATCCAAAACTTATAACTCACTACTCCAAACTTATAAAACTTAGTTAGGCATTAGTACGGCATTAACTACATGTATTACGCCATTGCTCTGATTAACATCGGCAATGGTGATCCATGATTTGCCACCTTTCTCATCCACCAGGTATAGTTTTTTGCCTTGCTCCATAACGGTTAAAGTTCCACCACTTACAGTACTCAGTTCGGCTTTGCCATTTCCATCTTTTACCTTTGCCAAAAGATCGGCCGCGCTTAGTTTACCGGCGATTACGTGATAGGTTAAAATTTTTATTAGGGTAGCTTTGTTTGCGGGTTTAACCAGGTTATCGACAGTACCGGCTGGTAATTTATTAAATGCCTCGTTAGTTGGTGCAAACACAGTGAATGGGCCTGCTGATGACAATGTAGGCACTAAACCTGCAGCTTTAACAGCGGCTACCAGTGTGGTATGATCTTTTGAGTTAACAGCATTTTGAATGATATTTTTTGTAGGGTACATGGCCGCGCCACCTACCATTTTTGTTTGCGCGTTGGCTTTAAGTGTTATTGCAGAAGTTGCCAATACTAAGGCCGCTATGATCAGTTTTTTCATGATGTGATTAGTTTATCAAATTGTTTTTAAATGACACCTAAAGGTGCTGGTTTGTTTTGTTTTTCAATGTAACAAAACTATCATGAGCTCTTGAAAGTTTTGTTAAGTTTTATAAGAATAGCTATTTGAAAGAAGATACGGGGAGTATTGCTTAACGGTTTTTATTGAAACAGTTAATTCTTACAACCTATTGATTTAAGTACTATTAATCAATTAAAAAAACAAGCCAGCCGCGATATTATCAGCATAAAGTTTACCGGTAGGGCTAAGGTATAAAATGTTATTCTGTTGATTTATCCAGCCATTATCAAAATATTGCCGGGCTGCAATAAGCAATGGAGTTGCAGATGCTTTGGCTATCGCATTCAATTTATCCAGATCGAGGCCCCATATTGTTCGTATGGAGGTCATGATATATTCATTAAGTCGATTTTCTTCTGTGAGCGTCTCGGTTTCGGCCGGGAGCTTGCCGGTTTCAATGCTTTGTATGTATTTGGCATTATTGGCTATATTCCATTGCCGGGCTTCGCTGTTATAAGAATGAGCCGAAGGGCCTATACCCAAATATTTTACGCCCCGCCAATAATTGGAGTTATGCCTGGAATAATGCCCGGGTTTGCAAAAGTTTGATATTTCATAATGCTCAAAACCATGATCGGTCATCGCATCCATCAACACGGTGAACTGAGCTGCACTCTGCTGATCATTCATAGGGGGCTGCTTTTTTTTGCTGATGAAGGCTGCCAGCGCGGTTTGCGGTTCAACAGTCATGGAGTAGGAAGATATATGAGGGATAGACAGTGCAAATATCTTATCCAGGTTCTGTTTCCACTTAGTATCTGTCAGCAAAGGATAGCCATAGATCAGGTCAGCAGTGATATTTTCAAAGCCTGCATCCTGAACCCTTTTTACAGAAGCTTCAGCATGTCTGCTACGGTGCGCCCGGTTCATCCAAAGCAGATCTTCGTCAAAAAATGATTGGATACCAATGCTAAAGCGGTTCACATCGGTTTGGCGAAGTGCCTTTACTTTGGCATCATTCAGGTCGTCGGGATTGGCCTCCAGTGTTATCTCTGCATCAGACGATACTGTGTGCAGTTCTGTAATGGTATTGATCAACTGGTTAATATCATCAGCTTCCAATAGTGAAGGGGTACCACCACCAAAGTAAACGGTTTCTACAGTTTCATTATCCAGATAGTTTTTTTGCAGTTTGATTTCCTTTACCAGCGCATGCAACAGCTCGTCTTTGTATTTAAGCGAGGTACTAAAATGAAAATCACAGTAATGACATGCCTGTTTGCAAAAAGGAATATGTATGTAGATACCCGCCATACTTTTAAGGGTGAATAATAAAGGATAAAGTGAAATAAGATAAGGTAGTTATATATGTCATTTTCAATATTTTATGTTAATTTATCTTCTTTTACTTTTTTGCAATTGATCTTATTTTATGTTATTTTTGTTACTGGTATGTTACTTTTTGGATATCGTGAGTAACAAAAGTAACAAATAAATTATGGTAACGGTCAGATATAAAAAGTTAAGCAGCGGCAAATTTAGTGCTTATCTCGATATTTATTCAAATACCGTAGAGAGCAAAGGCAAGCGCAATTATGAGTTCCTTAAGATTTATGTCGGTAAGGACTATTCTGTTCCGGGCACCCGAATCACTGAGTCAGACAAAGATAATCTTAAGATTATAAATGCTCTTCGCAATAAAAGAGAGAACGAATTAAATTTTTCAGATCACGGTTATAAGCAGCCTGTCAAAATAAATTATAACCTGTTAGACTACTTTGATCAATGTTTGGCCAAGAAATTTAATTATAAATTGGAGTGCCTTATTATTCACCTTATGAGGTATTTCCCCAAAAGAGATGTTTAGTTCAGGACGTAGATGAAGATTTGTTAGACAACTTTCAAAGTTACCTGCTTAACCAGGTCAGTAGAAATACCACTAACGCGTATTTATCCGTTTTTCGGCAACATTTTAATAAGCTGGTAGTTAAAGGCGTGATTACAGCATCGCCGTTCAGTACATTTAAGATCATTGAAGAAGGCGACACCGAACGCACTACCTTGACCATCGAAGAGGTCAGGACTTTAGCCAGCTTTATTCCGAAAAGGGGAAATAGCCAAATTCGGCAAGCATTTTTATTTTCATGCTTCACGGGGCTGCGGTTCTCAGACGTAAAAAAATTAGTTTATAGTGAAATTGAAAATGATCAGATCACTTTCCGGCCAGCTAAAACCACGAAAAAAATTGTCATGGTGCCACTTACCGATGATGCCAAGTCAATCTTAGAAAATCTCTCAAAGCACCCGATCAATAAAAAAATTTTCTGGGATTTGCCATCAAGCCAGGTAGTTAATGTCTACCTAAAGTTTTGGGCACTCGAAGCGGGGCTAAAGAAAAATCTGCACTTCCACGCTGCACGACATACATTCGCCACCATTGGGCTAACGTTTGGCATGGACATCTACACCGTCAAAGAAATACTTGGACACAGCAAAATTGAAATGGCGCAGATTTATGCCAAAATAGTCGATCAGAAGAAAAAGTTTGAAATGTTAAAATTTCCACCCCTCATACAAACAGATAATATTATAAACTATATTCTGTCAATAGGTTACCAAAAAAAACAACACCCCAATTTTCCCGATTCTTTTAAATTTGTAAAGTCAATTTCTGATGTATTAATAGCTGTAGTCGAGCTGTTCAATGATGGGAGTTTGCAGTTAATTGGACTGCCTATTGATGTTGAGGATAATGAATTAACATACTGGAATGAAAGTAAGTCCGTTTTCGATACTGATGTAATTAACCCAACTTTAGATGAATTTAAGATCATAGAAAACACGTTTACTAAAAAAAGATAATTCAAATTTGCTTAGTTAGATTTCCGGCTTTAAAAACCGAGATGATATACGTTTATGCTAAAGTTGTTGATCAAAATAAAAAAGTAGAAATGTCAAAGTTTCCGAGTTTGTCAGATGAATAGGATATTCATTGAAATTATAACCGTCATTATATTTTGCATATTTTACAGTTTATTACCAACGTTTCGCACGACAATAATAATCTGTAGTATTTTACTGGCGCTATGGATTGTGCCTGTACAATTGATTTTATCTGTTAGTTACAGAAATTGGCTCGATGAACTGGGTGACCGTTTTGGAGGTCTTAGTTTTGAAGACAGGCTGGCGCAAATAAGAAATAACTTTAAAGGCTTGACTGAGGCTGAATGCCAAAAGCTGCGATGGTTCTATATACAGGCTCTGGTGTTTCACTATATTCTATTAGTAGTATATTCTTTATCAATAATAATCTGTATCTCTTATTTATTGTACTATGGAAATAATAAATCCAGTTCAATAATGGTTACGGAATCAGTTTTAGCAGCGCTGGTTGTTGCCATAGAGGATATTTTTTCGGGAGTAATATGTTTTCTTTGAAACGAAAAAAGGTACGTGACGAGATTTATTTTCTTCTGATCAGCAAAGACTGGAAAAGGAAATTAAAAATGCCAGATCAATCCGAGTTTACGAGTTCATTTGATGAAATTAATGGTACTTCTTTTTACAGTTTCTGGTTGCAAGGTAGGACTTTAGAAGAAAGGAAAGAGGCCTTTAATCAGTTCCTGATCAGCCTGAACCTGGGCAGCAAAAATGGTGAACTTTTCCAATTTGATAACGACAAAGTTAAGATCGTTTCAGCAGTCTATGCCAATGCGGCTAATAAGTCCATTGCAGGTTTTCTTCGGTTCTGTATTGAAGAGCATAAGGTGCTTTCATCAAATATTTTGCATCATAAAAATCGTGAACTTCTACGTGATATTTTTATACTTAATCCCGAAAAGGATTTAGTCTTTCTGGAAGGTCAGCGCTATATCACCACCTCGGCAGAATACACGGATGTGTATAAACAAGCGCTCAAAAATTAGGTTAAAACACGACCTTGATAATACTTAAAGACTTAATATAAACACGGTCATTCGATACCGACCAACCGTTCGTATAAGTTTATTTTATGCTATTTATTTGCTTCCGAAATCAATACGGAATGCAAATGAACATAAATGAAAACACCCGTGTAATAGATCTGAAGGTTTCCGATCTCATTACCATTCTAAAAGAGTCTACTCCAATTCTTGCCGCACCAGTACAGGCGTCCGAAGAGGACGACGAAATTGGTGGCTACGAAGTGGCAGAAAAAACTACCGGATACGCCCGGCAAACTATCTACCAACTAAAGTCGAAAGGCAAAATTCCTTATATCGCCATGCCCTCTGGCGGTGTCCGTTTTTCCAGAAAGGAAATTCTCAAGTGGCTGATGTCCCATAAAAAACTAACCTATGAGGAAATAGCTGCAAAGGCGGATGATTTTGTGCTTAAACGCAGGGCGCGACGTAAATGACAGGTGCTCCATTAGTTGACCATCTCCCATGCGAATTGCATCCGGTCCGAATGGCGGCAGTAACCGGCCAGGTCTCCAACACAGGTTCGCTCGCGGTGCCCCCGTTCTATTGCCGATGAAAAAAAGCTAATCAACAAATTTTTGAACAAATCTTTAATCCTATGCGCAAAATGAATTGCGACGAAGCCAGGCAAATTTCGATAGTCGATTACCTGGCGCAATGCGGGTTCCGGCCACAATATATTAAAGGGGTTAACCATTGGTATCTCTCTCCGATTCGGGAGGAAAACACACGGCCTCTTTTAAAGTTAATACCCAACGCAATGCTTGGTTTGACCATGGCGTGGGGGTAGGTGGGAATTTTATAGACTTGGGCATTCGGCTGCATCGATGTACAGTAGAACAATTATTAAGCCGGCTAAGCGCCGGGGATCGTTCTCTTTCTTTTCATCAGCCCGTAAAAGAAACGAGGGCTGAACCAGAGCATAAAATAAAGATCATAAAGGTTGAGGAATTACAAAACCTGACGTTAGTAAAATACCTACATGAGCGTGCGATAGATTACTACACAGCTAAAGCATGGTGCAGGGAAGTATTGTTTACATTGAACGAGCGGCGTTATCTGGCTATCGGATTAAAAAACAATTCGGGTGGCTATGAACTGCGTAATGCACAGCTTAAACTATCCTCATCCCCCAAAGATCTGACCTACATCGATAATGGGATAGGCACGGTTCACGTATTTGAAGGCTTTACAGATTTCTTGTCTTTGCTAACGCTAAATGGCCGTGATATGGCCGGTGATTTCCTGGTGTTGAACTCACTCAGCTTTGTGGCCAAAAGTTTGGAAATTTTGCAACAATGTCCTACAGTAAAATTGTACCTGGATCACGATAAGGCCGCAGCTAAAGGGGGGCTTTCATTAAGCAAACAATTCCGACTGTAGAGGATGCCAGTCACTTTTATAGCGGCCATAAAGACCTTAACATCTATCTCAAAATTCAGCAGCAGAGCAAAGGGTTGAGCCTATGAAAAGGATCGGCATGGCGGCATCGGTATTTTCGTTTTTTGTGGAGCCAGCTATGTTTCGGCCCTGCCGAAACTCGCTGGCCCCTCTCATGCTATCGCATTCGGGGGGGAGGCTTTATTAAGACAGATTTAGGTCTAATCGGATATACATCTATATGGAATCACCAGTAAAGAAAAAACGGACCGGGGGCAAGGGCGGCCGCCCAAAAGCACCGATCAAAAGAGATCGGCACCTGACGGTGATGTGCAATATCGTTGAAAAAAAGATGATCCAGGGCAATGCCAAACGTGCAAGGACAAATGTATCCGTTTACCTGCGGCAATTAGGTTTAAATGGCAGGGTGACGGTAAAGACCTTACCGAGAGAAGTGTTGCAGTTCACCAGTATATTAAACCATATGGCGGCCAATCTGAACCAAATCGCTAAGAAACGGAACAAGGGAGAAGACCTGAATACGCTGGACAGGGCCCTTTTGAACCAGGAGGTCCGGGGACTGCAAACATTGGTTAAAGAAGTAAAAACCTATTTAGTATGATCGGAAAAATCACAACAGGTAAAAGTTTTTGGGGCTGCATGAAATATCTGCACGAGGGCCGGTTGCAGGAAAATGAGGAACTACAAAAGTTGGAAATGGAGAAGAAACAGGCCGAGGTGATTTATTACAATCAATGTTTCGGCAACAAAAAAGAATTAATCCGGCAATTTGTCGAGGTTGCTGCGCTGAACCCAAAGGTCAGCAGACCGGTCTTTCACATTTCCATCAGTCTGGCGCACCTGGACGCTCACCAGTTAGATAGGCAGGACAAAGCGGACATCGCGGCGGCGCTGGCTCAGAAATTTGACTTTGCGGATAAACAATATGTAGTCATTACCCATGCAGATACTGCACACGAACACTTACATATTGTGGCCAACAGAATCGGTTATGAAGGTCCGACTGCCAGCGACAGCAACAGTTATAAACGGATGGCGGAATTTTGCCGCGGCATTGAGCGGGTATATAAACTTACCGAGGTACTCAGCCCCAATAAGTTCCTGGCACCGGAACAAAGGGTATCGCAAAGTCAACGGATCGACCAGCGCAAGGAAAGCCTAAAACAGCAACTTGCCAAAGCGATAAAACAATGTCACAATATAAAAGAGGTCAAAAATTACATGGAACAAAAAGGCTATGAGGTAGAGCTTGGCAGGGGCATCGCTTACCGACCAGCAGCATGTACGGTTTAAAGGGAGCAAGGTTGGCCACAGTCTGGCGAGATAGAAAAAAAGCTCAAACCGGAACAGGCCCAACATCAACAACAGCAATCAAAGAGCTTGGCCCAGCAGTTAAGGGCGGTGATCAGTCAGGCGCAGGAAGAGGATCAACGGATCGGCCTGCAAGCGGAACCGGAAAGGCGATACCTGAAACAGGAACCGGAAACACATTATCTGAAGCAAGAGTCGGAAAAGCATTACTTAAGGACAGCACTGGCGGCTGGAGGGGAGCTGTCAGCCGGGCTGCTTCAGCAGATGCCCGAAGAAGAACCGGCTACACCGAGCCGAAAAAGAAAAAAGAAGCATGAACAGGATCAAAGCTATCACATGCACAGATAAGAATTGAAATTTAGAAGTGAACCAATTAATTAGCAATATCATGAAAAATGAAGAAACCCAAATTGACGAAGTTACCATGACAGAAATGTTGACAAATATCTTCCATCACGAAGAAAAGATGCAGACGTATATGGAAACTCAGCAGCCTTACTGGAAAAAGACAGCCTCATTAAACAGTTAATTGCTGAAAACAAGGAACAGCGTGAAACATTTGATAAACGTGTAGCCAATATCCAGGTGACGGCACCGCAACCGGACTTATCCGGTGTATATAAGGCTATAGAAACCGGGCTGGCCAGTGTAAGTAAAGTTGTCGGCACCCAGCTATCGGAAATTAAGGTAACCATCGAAAACGGGCCTAAGCCTATCACCAGGAAATGGCAACTGTTTTCTGACCAACTCAGGAGCCCGGAGTACTACAAAACTATTTTTTCATGGAGTACTTACTGTATTTTGGGTATAGGATTTCTTCTAGCTGCATATGGGTTGCTTACGCACCTTATGAACCTACATGCTGGTAAATAACAATAAAAAACAATATGAAATCAGGTAGCCGCCGTTGCGGCTGCCCTTTAAAACCACCAAAAATTTTGTTAATTTGATTAACGTTATGGAAAAGATTAAAGAACCACAATTTGAGAGAGACGCTAACTGGACACCTGTGAGAGCCGTATTTGACTACGAGGAATATGTAAAGATGTAAAGATCGCAGAACAGCTCAACCTACCCTTAGCTGCCGCAGCGCCAGTAAAAGAGCAAAATCCCCTGGATTGGTTTGAACTGACGGAGAGCGCCCATTCAATCTTACACGGGCTGGTTGCACTGGTGGACCGCGAAGAAATGAACGAGCGAAATGAACCTAACCATGATCAGCAGCGCATTGATGAACTGAAAGCATTGGGCAACGAGGCGATGGTTGAGCAGCCGGAGAACTTCTCTAGCCAGGAGCAGATGCGTAAACTGATTGAAAAATACCAACCCATCTTAGCAGCTGAGAAAAAAAACTCCGGTTTTAGGCGCCTTTTCGGTCGACCTGACTAAATCGTTAGAAAAGCTATATCCTCTTAGTGATCAACAGGTCAGCGAGCGGCAGCAACGCATCATTGACCGTTTCACGGCTGGGAAAAACTCGTTCGGTAGTTCCTGTTGTCGTTATTATAGGGGCTCAACCCGGAGCGGGTAAAACCCAATTAGAAGACTTGGCCCAAAAGGAGTTAGGCGGTAATGTTGTTAACTGTAATGCCGACCTTTTTCGCGACTTTCATCCCCGTGGTGAGGAAATCAAACACAAATTTGAAGCTTATTACCCTGAACTGACATCCGGCTATGCGCAGGGCTAGAAAAACGGTTTGCGGGAATATTGTGAGGGCAACCGCCTGAATTATATCATGGAAACGACGTTTTCATCGGGCTCGGACATCACCAGGACAATTGCAGAAATGAAGGAAAAAGATTACCGTGTGGAAATCAAATTACTAGCCGTTCACCCCCCGGTTAAGCTTTTTGGGCACTCAACTGCGCTTTGAAAACATGAAAGTCCAGGAGGGTGTAGGGCGAATAGTGGACAAGGAAGCACATGTCTGGCGCTATCAACGGCTTGCACCAACAGTTTTCCTGGTGCAAACGGAGGGTATGCATAACAAATTTATGGGCGAAATTATGAGGTGGCGTAAGGTGTCTCCACAAGTGGTGTACGGCTACTGGCCACAAACCCGCGAAATACCTTGCAAGTGTTTCAACAGGAGATCTACCGAAAATGAGGTTTCCGGAACCGCCGAGCCAATTGCAAACCATAGCCAGCACCATTAACGAGATCTTATCGTATATCAAAATTTTAAAAGAGCGTGCTATTTAAATACTACCAAACTCTAACACTATTTTATGCTCGTTGAAGTCATAGTTTTACGAACAAAAAATACCAGTACAAATTAAATTACATATTAGAATAGTCTAAGAAAAAATATTGCTTGAGTTTAATAGGTGTTTTAACGGATTTATGAATCCGTTAAAACACCTATTGCGCATACCGCTAATTTTTCATATACTTATACCAGTATATGCATGTTACGTTGTGTATACTTAAGCAAATATTAATTAGGTTAAACTTAACCTTTATTGGAACTGGAACCGCCTTATCACATGAAAAAAACACAGCAAAATCTCCCGTTGATTTTATCTACTTTAATAAACAAGCAATTTAATAATGAGAAAAATTGCAATTATCTAAACCCTCTCTATCCGGCTCTTGACACTGCACCATTTAGGAAGTCCGTTGGTGTAAGCACAAGTCTATTATCAGACGCCGCTAATTTCTCTTCCTCGCTTGTAGATTAAACTTCCAAAAGTATATCTATCGGTATCGAATTGAATTTTAAAAAAAGAATAGAGCCCACAGCTGTAATTATTCAACTAAGTATATATCCCAGGCTTAACTTAAAGCTCTCTGAGAATATGAGTATGAAAATACTTGCCACTCTAATTTTGCTATTAACCATTATCAGATTTGAATCAAAAGCGCAAGCTACCGTCTAATAGCAAATCAATTAAAGCTAAAACCTCACCAGAACCATAAACTCATCATATTCAATTAAGTAATGAAATTTTTTACCCTTGTTTTTTTTATATTATTTGTATCATTCCATGCCATTGCTCAATCAGCAGCCGACTTTCAAAATATTATCCCGGTAAGTACCGTTTCTCCAAATGCAGCCAGTCTGGGTAAATTTGGGGACGTTCCGGTAAGCTATGCTACAGGAATCCCTTCAGTAACCATCCCACTTTACGAAATAAACGTAGGCAAAATCAAAATACCATTATCTCTCGATTATCATGGAGGGGGGGTAAGGGTGGATGAGGTATCATCGAGCGTTGGTACCAGTTGGGCTTTAAGTGGTATAGGGGAGATCTCCCGGAGCATGATCGGTTTACCTGATGAAAATAGCGGGGGCTATCTTTCTGCTCTTTCCTTAGATTCCCTGTATAATTACTATCTGTATACCAACTACAGGTTGCCCAGAAAGCTGGCGTTCGCCCAATATATACTCGATGTAAGGGATAATGCAAAGGAAACCCAACCGGATGTTTTTTCCTATACGTTAAACGGCAGCAGTGGCAAATTCATGTACCGTCCCAATGGTACGATTATGCAAATACCGGTGACTAATAACCGCATTGAAAGAACAACTGGCAATAACTTTAAAATAACGGATGACCAGGGGCTGGTTTATCTATTCGATCAGCAGGAGCGAACGCAAATGGTATCCGAATCCGCGACTGGTCCGGGCAGCTACACCAGTACATGGCGACTATCGAAAATGATCTCACCAAATCTGGCGGACACGATATACTTTAAATACACATCGGTTAATGGTGATTTAGAACATAACTGGAGTTTCTCTAATATCTTAGGTGATGAGCCCGGTGACGGAAATTACACTCGTCAAAGTTCATCTGTTTCAACAATTTCCCACAGTATAGAATTAATCCCCAATGAAATTGATTGGCGCGGAGGAAAAATCACCTTTTCTAATAAACAGGATCGATCAGACCGAACTTCTGAGTTGCGAATGGATAGTGTAAAGGTATATTCCAAATTGAATGGGGCTTTTCAATTGATTAAAAACATTAAACTTTATCAATCCTATTTTTATAGTAATCCCACCAGTAAAACTCCAGATAATAGGAATTATCGCCTGAGATTAGATTCCGTAGCTTATTTACCTGTAAACGCAGGATTGCCAACTCAATCCTATCAAATGACCTATAATAATAGCCCCATAGCACCAAATGAGTCTTTCGGGCAGGATATCTGGGGATATAATAACGGACAGTTCAATAATCGTACATTAATGCCCATCCAAACAGTACTTTGGAGTGGTACCTATCGAACTATAGGAGAGGCCAATGTGGATCCTGATAGCACCAACACCTATGTGCAGGCCTGTATGCTTCAGTCGATAAAGTATCCGACAAAAGGAAAGTCAGTTTTTGAATTTGAACCGCATCAATATCCGCAGGATTATTCAACGATGCAAACGCAATCTGTTAACTGTGACGCTTACGGAAGTGTGCAACTTAGCAACACGACCAGCTTTACGGTCAGCAGCACTGTTCAACAAGCTTTCCGTTACAGTGCCACCCTTTCTGCCTACAATTATCCCGGCGTAACCGACAGACCACAGATAAAAATGGTTGACCAAACTACAGGACAACAAATTTTTCTGGTCAATAATGTGAGCAGCCCCGGACAAAGTTACAGCACAGGAACTATAGCTCTTTCCCTGGTTACGGGGCATACCTACGTGATCACTACCAATATTTATACTGCGGACTCCAGGGTGTCCGCCACCTGTCAAGTCTCCTGGTCGGTGCCAGTTAGTGGTACTACGATTAAAACAGGCGGCGGCTTAAGGGTAAGCACAATTACCAATTATGACAATAATGGCAATTTTATAAATAAGGAGAAATATCAGTATGGTAATGATGGTACAGGTCAGCTTTTAACGGCGGCCTCGTACTTATTTATTAATTATGAGAACCCGTTCTATGAAAGTGGCTCCCAACCCCCCTTACAACCTAATTCTTGTATTATCACTACATCAAATATAAAAGCTGTATATTATTCAAGGGGTATTTATCCGGCAACACAGTTCAGCGGAAGCCCCGTTGTTTATGGTGCAGTAACTAAATTTGATACCGACAATAATGGCGCTGCAAATGGCAAAAAGATATTCACCTACACGTTTTTTAGTGATCAGGCCGGATTGCCGATTGCAGATTATGGAACAATGGGGGTCTGGCTTATTTCTCATAACTGGAGAAACGGGTTTTTAAAACAAGAGTACACTTATAAATCAGTTGGTGGTTCTTACAGTCCGGTTAGTATTAAACAATACAACTATCAAATATACCGTCCAGATACTTTGCTGCAGCTAAAAATTAAACCCCTATATATAAGGGATGGCGGCTGTCAGCTTTCCAAGGACACTAGCATTACCAGGGCCGGCTCACCGAACCATGTTGGCGATGCTTCCAGAACCCATTTTTTTATGGGCCGGATACCAACTTATACCGGTGCCATATTGCTCCAGTCAGAATCAGACACGACCTTTAATGATGCAGGAAATAAGATCATCGCTGTTAATAACAACTATTATGATGATCCGACTCACATTTTACCAACCCGGAAAGAGACTTTTAACAGTATCGGAGATAACCTGACCGATGTAATTAAGTATCCCCATGACCTTGCAGCAGGAGGAAATGTCTACCAGACAATGGTTTCCAGAAATATTATATCCCCCATTGTAAAGTTTCAGCAATTAAAAAACGGCGTACAACAAACCTTATCAAGTATTAATTATAATGACTGGTTTGGTAATACTAATCTTTTATTACCCCAGACAGTCGATGGTCAGGTGTTGTCCAATCCGAGTGAGAACAGGGTAAGGTTTAATAAATATGATATTTATGGTAACATTCAGGAACAGCAAAAAACAAACGCACCGGTTTTAAGCTACAAGTGGGGATACTACAACCAATATCCAATAGCTCAAATAACCAATGCGCTATCCTCAGAGTTTTATTATGAAGGTTTTGAAGAAAGTACAGCAACAGGGGTAACTACAGGAATAGCGCATACAGGACTAAAATATACAACCAATGCAGCGATAAGCTGGACAAAGCCCAATAGCCGTATTTATGTAATCAGTTATTGGTACCGCAGCGGCGGTACCTGGAAGTATCAAGTCGGGCAAACTTATACAGGAACAGGTTTTACAATGACTGGCGGAGACGCCTATGATGATATTCGTATCTACCCCAAGGACGCTCTGATGACCAGCTATACCTATGATCCCTTAGTTGGCATGACGAGTATGACAGATCCCAAAAGTGAGACAACGACTTATGAGTATGACAATTTTCAGCGCCTGATGAATGTGAAGGATAAAGATGGTAAGATCATCAAGCGTATAGATTATCATTATCAGGGACAATAAACCGAAGGCACAACCTATATCTCTATTTCAAAATGATCAAAAATATCAAAGCTTGCCTGCTGTTAACTTCTCTTTTTATGTTATCGGCTTTTAGATCGCAGGCACAAATGTCGATTTCGGGTACTACCTGTCCTACTGCGGGTCAGACTTATACCTATAGCGTCAGCAGCAGTTACACTTCGGGTCAGCCCACGCAATGGCAGGTAAATGGAGGTCTTATCGCGGGGACCAGCAGTAATAGTCAGAATGGCACCGGCCTGTCAAGTATATCCGTAGTCTGGAATACGGGCGTGAGCAGCGGAACGGTTTTTTGCCATGTATACAGCTCTACACCCCAGGACGCGTCATTAACCGTTAGTGCTTCCTCCCCTCTGGTGCCGGGAAATATAACTTCCAATGTGGGCCAGAGTGTTTACAAAACGACACCGGCTACTATTGGCTGTTCAGCGGCCAGCGCCGGTGGTTGCGCACCGATCAGTTATAGCTATCAATGGCAGCAAAGCACCAATCAGGCTGACTGGACCAATGTACCAGGCGCTACCGGTCAGGATCTCAGCTTTTCTTCGGCACCGGCGCAAACTACCTCTTACCGCAGATACGTATCGACCAATTCCGGCAACAACGGGTATTCGGGTGTGGCCACCGTCAATATCCTTCCACCCCTTTCAGGGGGTAGTGCCAACCCTTCAACGCAAACGATCTTCAGCGGATCGACACCGGCCACTATTGTCGTTTCTCCCGCAAGCGTGGGTGGAGGCAATTGTAATAACAACTATGGCTATCAATGGACTTCCTCCTCTAATGGCACTGACTTTTATCCCGTGTCCGGCGCTACGGGTACTTCTTATACGCCCCCAGTACTCACCCAAACGATGTATTACCAATTACGGGTAACCTGCAACAGCGAATCAGCTACCAGCAATTCAACTGTGGTGAATGTAGTCCCCCATCTGGTATCAGGAACGATCAGTTCTTCCGGGATCACCATTAACTATGGAACAGCGCCTGCCGCGATCAGTTCAACGACTGCCACTGGAGGTATGTGCAACAGCAGCTATAGCTATCAATGGCAGCAAAGCACCGATGGGAATAATACATTCACTGATATCAGTGGAGCAACGGGGACAAATTATACACCAGGCACACTGACCGCAACAACAGGCTACCGCCTCAGGACCATCTGTAATTCAGAGACGGTATATACCGGTGTTTATACGGTTACCGTATATCCTTTGCTGGTGCCAGGAACAGTCAGTTCATCGGCTGGAACGATCAATTACAATAGTGCTGTAACTTTAACCAGTACGGCCGCAACAGGCGGTAGCAGGACTTATACCTATCAGTGGCAGAGTTCGACAGGTGGCGCCGCCTATACAAATATTACAGGAGCAACAACACAGAACTACGGGCCCGTTAACCTGGTAGCTACTACCTCTTACCAACTGGTCGTTAACAGCAACGGTCTGCCCAAGACAAGTAATAGTGTCACCGTGACGGTATACCCGCAGTTGCTGGCTGGTGCAGTAACGCCAGCGTCGCAGACGCTAAACTATAATGTTCCGTCATCAACCCTGTCCGGAGTAGCGGCGACAGGAGGTAACGGAACCTATACCTACCAATGGCAAAGCGCCGCAGCATCGGGTGGCCCTTATACGCCTATCAGCGGGGCAACGGGTTTAGGTTATGCACCGGGTACGCTCGCGGCTTCGAGCTATTATCAACTAGTGGTGACCAGTAATGGGGCGACTGCAACCAGTAATACAGCCGCGGTGACCATGTATCCACAGTTCACAGCCGGAACCATCAGCCCGGTGTCGCAAACCATCAATTACAATACCGCCGCTGCGGCCATAACCAGTACGGCGGCTACAGGAGGCAGTAGTAGCTATACCTATCAATGGCAAAGCTCACCAAACGGCACTACCTGGACCAATATCCCTTCGGCCACGGCATTAAGCTACTCACCCGGCATATTGACAAGTACTATATATTATCGTCTTGTGTCTACCAGCAATGGTGTTAACGCAACGAGCAGTACGGCCATGGTTACCGTGTACCCGCAGTTGATCGCCGGTACCATCAGCCCCTCCAGTCAAAGTATTGCTTACGGTACAACTCCCGCATCCTTGATTGCTACAGCAGCCACCGGCGGGAACAATGTTTATGCATATCAATGGCAACAATCAGCTGATAATGTATCCTGGGCAAATATACCCGGAGCAACATCTGATAGCTATAGCCCCGGTGCATTGACAGCAAACACCTATTACCGCCGATCGGTTACCAGCAATGGGTTAATCCTCAGCTCAGTAGCCGCAGGGGTTACCGTCACCGGTGCTTCCCTGGTAATGGGTACCAATCCCAGCCAGGCAATGAATTATATTGTCACTAGTACCTTGCGTACAGGCATAAGCGCGATCAGCGGCCCGGCACAGCTGGCCGCTATGAAAATAGGCGATGTGAACCAGACGGTACAGTACTTCGACGGGTTGGGCAGGCCGCTGCAAACAGTGGAAGTAAAAGGAAGCCCGGCCCGAAATGATGTAATTCAGCCGGTTGCCTATGATCAGTTCGGACGGGAAGCGCAGAAATATTTACCTTATGTTACCACAGGTAGTAATGATGGAAGCTATAAAACCAACGCGTTGAGTGGAGGCCAAAGCCAGTTTTACGCTGCACCCCCAGCAGGAGTAACCGCGGTCAGCGGCCCTTTCGCTGTCACGAATTTTGAACCATCACCTTTAAACAGGGTCCTGGAACAAGGGGCGCCGGGAACCGACTGGCAGCCCGCGGCGGGTCATACCCAGAAGATCGTGTACACGACCAATAACGAGATACCTCTTTCTAATACCTCAGGTACGATGCTGGCCATGTTGTATACCGCCACGATTAATGCCAACGGCAGCCGGACGCTGGTATTAGGCAATAACCAGGTGAATTTTTATAAATCGGGTCAGCTATATGTAACCGTCAGCAAAGATGAGAACTGGGTGAGCGGCAGAAGTGGTACAACGGAAGAATACAAAGATAAAGAGGGCCATGTGGTGCTGAAACGGACGTTTAACGGTGCGGAAAACGCATTGCAGATCCTGTCGACATATTATGTGTATGACAATCTGGGCAACCTGGCCTATGTACTGCCACCTGGCACCAACCCGGATGCTGCCAGCATCCCACCCTATGCGGGCAGCCTGGGCTATACCTACCGATATGACGAAAGAAACAGGTTAACCCAAAAGAAAATCCCGGGCAAGGGCTGGGAGTTTACCGTGTATAACAAGTTGGATCAGCCGGTATTGACCCAGGACAGCCTTCAAAGACAAGCCAACCAATGGACAGTAACCAAATACGATGGTGTGGGAAGGGTGATTTTGACTGGGTTATGGAATGCGGGCTCTGCCAAAATACTAAAAACCCTACAGGATAGTATCTATGGCAAAAAGCAATGGGATAAGCGGGATAGTACCAATACCCTGGCAAATTACCCAACCGGCTATATTTTGAGTAGTTATCCTACACTGAGCAAAGCACTGACAATCAATTATTATGACGATTACAATATTCCGAAACTGCCTATTGGTTATAAAGTAACCAACGGAGTAAGTATGATGACCCAGGGCTTGCTGACAGCCAGTACGACTGCGGTATTGAATACGATCACCAATCCTACCCCTGATATGCTTTTGGACGTCAATTATTATGATGATAAGGGAAGAAACATCCGGAGCTATAAACAACATTATCTGGGTGCCGTAGCAGACACTGCCAATTTTGATGTGGTATTGAATACTTACAATTTCAATGACCAGGTAACCAACATCAACCGGAGACATTTTACCCGGGCGACGATGGGAACGCCGCGGCTGACGATCATAAACGACTACAGCTATGACCATATGGGCAGGAAGCTGACGACACGGGAACAGCTCCAGAACGGGCTCCTGAGCGGGCTCCAGCCGGCTGATATGAGACCGATCCTGTCGAAGATAGAATATAACGAACTGGGGCAAGTATGGAAGAAAAACCTGCACAGTACAGACAGTGTCACCTTTAAACAAACCATCACTTATAGTTATAACGAACGGGGCTGGTTGTCGATTAGCAACGCGCCTATGTTCGCTGAAGCTTTATATTACAACGAAAATAGCAGCAATAAGCAATATAACGGAAATATCGCCTACCAGCTTTGGGGAACGTCGGCAGGGCTGAACAATAACTATACCTATGGCTATGACCAGCTGAACCGGCTCATCACGGCCAATTCAACTACAGGGAATAATGAGAACGGTATTACCTACGACCCGATGGGCAATATTACGGCGCTGAAACGTTACGCGGCCAATGCGCAAATCGACCAGCTGACGTACAACTACACGGCCGGGACAAATACCCTGCAAAGCGTGACGGATGCGAATCCTAGCAATGCGGGGCTGAAAAGCGGTACAGCCAATTATACTTATGATGGTAACGGTAACCTGACAGCAGACAACAGCAAAGGGATCACCGGTATCAGCTACAATTTACTGAATCTGCCGCAGGCGATCACAGGCAAAAGCACTACCTATACTTATGATGCCACAGGGCAAAAACTAAGCAGATTGATCGGTACCAATAAAACGGATTATATCTCTGGTATTCAATATGATGGCACAGCAGCATCCTCAACGATCAGTTTTATCCAGACGGAAGAAGGCCGGGCCTTACCGAAAGATGCCACAACCTACAACTACGAATACAGCTTAACCGACCACCTGGGCAATAGCCGGGTGAACTTTGATACGGGCACAGGCACAGCCCGCCAGGTACAGGTGGATGATTACTATGCCTTCGGGATGGAGATCAGCACCAGTGTGGCCAGTCCAAAAAATGAGTATCTTTACAATAAGAAAGAGTTGCAGGAAAACCTGGGTTTATACGATTATGGCGCCAGGTTCTACGATCCAGTTATTGCCAGGTGGACGAGCGTGGATCCATTAGTTGAAGAGGATCAGGAAAGCACTACGCCTTATGGATATGTGTTTGATAATCCTGTTAAATTAACCGATCCGGATGGTAGAGAACCATGTTGCGAACTGGAATTACAGATACTTGGAGGGGGCGCAGCAGCTGCCGAAACGGTTGAAGTCGGAAGCCTTGGTACAGGAACGTTACTTGCGGGAGGAATTTTACTTAGTGCAGGGGCAGGTGCCGGTCTAGCGTACTTGAGCGAACATCTCCCTCATTTGAGTGGTTCTTTTCCTTCTAGCTCGGGCGATCATCCAGTAATGTCTCGAGACAATACCAGAGTTAATAGCTATTTGCCACGAACTGCTCCCACTATTATTAACAATAATACAAGTAAAAAGGGTGATACAACAGAAAGAGGTACAGCAGGAAAACTTGAAAAATCTCCAACTGGCAAAGGAACAGTCCCTCCTTCAGAAAGAGCGAAACAAAGAGTTCCTTCAGCCAAAGAAAAAGCAAAAGAAAGAGAAGATAATGACAATAAGTGCGCTAATTGTGGTAATGAAACAAAAGCAAAAGATACAAGGCCACATCATTATCCAGATAGACATGCAGATGGCGGCAAAAAAACAGTTCCTGTTTGCAAAGAGTGTCATACATATTTACATAGTAAAAATTAATGAACAATGACAAATACGGAATTTTTAGACATCATAAGAAAAAACATTGATGAAAATGGCTATCATATTACGCTAGTCAATGGTGGGCAAAATCCAAATTTTTCTTATTCAATAGGATTATCCGAAAGGTTCGGTTTTGAATTGATTATTGCAGGAGGATTTAAATCTATAAAAGAGAATGAATTTATATTTGGACATATATATGAAAAGCTACAATCTGGATCTACAGTTAATTCTCAGTTTTCATTATCCGACAACGACGTTTTCTATTTAGGTACTGTAGATTCATCTTGGTGTGAAAAATTAATGTTAGGAGTTTATGATTATTATAGTGTAGATAAAATCACGGCTTATCAAATTATTCCTATAGAAAGAACATTGGACACACCACTAATGTCAGATGCAGTAATTCCAAATGACCCTGTTTGGAAATGGCTATATACGGATTGGAATATCGATGCGCCTAAAAATTCTTATGTAATAACTGATCTTAATGCTTTAAAAGGCAAAACAATAACTGAGGTCGCTAAATGGGAAGACCATGTATGGGAAATGTTTTCAGGGCCGGGGCCAGATGTAGAAAAAGAGGATATAAGGATAGTCCCATTAGGAACCATCTTAGGAATTGACGCTACATTAAAACCAATTGTAAACTTGATTGTCGGTCAAGGTTTGTGGCGAGATAATAAAGATTCAAGCTGGCAAGATTGGTAAACCCTGCCTATATCATGTGAATAAGAATTGAGATGTAATAAGTAAGCCCAATCATTCGTTGGGCTTTTACTTTTTCAATACGAGTTGCTTTGAATTAGTATTCTTGGCTTTGTAATCCTTAATAAGAGCATCTATCACAGAATACAATTGTTTCCTGTCGTCATTAAATAACCTGCTGATTTCTTTCATGCAAGGCAAAAAAGAATACCAGGAAAAACTTTTCATCCGCTTCCAGCTTTCAGACTATGTTCCCAGCGACAATTTCTACAGACGGCTAAAAATATACTCGATCTCACCTTTGTTTACGATATGACTGCTAAATATTATGGCACAGAAGGGCAAAAGAGAACCCGCTGCCGCGAGTTTGTAACCATAAATGTTCGAAACCTTAATAGTTATTATATTTAAGGAATGACAGCCAACAGGTTTTAAACTTAATACCTTGACCAGTACGAAGAAAGGAAAGTAAGGGAACAACTTAAAAACGTACAACGGCTGCTTAAGTCATAGTATCGAATTAAAATTTAATTCTCCATTTTAAAGTCTGCGTGATAAATATTCTATCGCAGTGTTACTTATTTGTTACTTTTTGAATGTAACTAATTGTAATACAGTTATAAATTCAATACCCGCCATGTGGCAAAGTTCATAAATATATTCAGTAAATGATATTAAGTTAAGCGTAGTTTCAATGAAGAGAATTTAATTGTAATAACATATCAAACGTTTGTGCGGTATTTTATTACGATTGTTATTATCCGCACTCTATATTTATGACACTATGGTCTAATGGTTATTGCTAACAAGATTAGAACCTTATAACTAAAATTTATCACACACCGCATACAATCAATTCATGAAGAAATTATTAACCATTGTGTTTTTAGCCGCCGGGCTTACTGCCTTTGCTCAAACTGCCCAAAAAGATCCGGCAACAGTTCTTATTTCTCCCCAACAACCCCTTTCTAAAAACGATACCGATTTTAGAAAGGCAATAGCCAAATGGAGCGATGAAATATTAAAAAGCACCAATTATAAAAACGTCAAAGCGCAGCCTTCATCAGCAATTTTTCCGGGCGCGGTAAAACCAGGTTATCAATTGGTAAGCCAAACTGTAAGTATCTCGCACAAAAAAATAGCTGCTAGCCTGGTAGGTATTGTATCCACTTTAGGCTATTCGGGTTATGATCATGATATCATGTATAGTACCGGCTTGTATGCCGTAGCCGGGCAATATATTGAGATAGACGTACCTAAAAATACCAATACCGATAATTTGGAAGTGCAAATTGGCGCTCATAGCGATAGGCTGAATTATTGGGTAGCGGGCACCGAAGATTGGCGCCGTATGCCCATCATTACCAAAACACAAAAATTGGTGGTTGGTGTAAACAAACTGGCTTCGCCTTTTGGTGGTTTGATCTACATTAACCTAAACCCGAAAAGCGAAAGCAGAAAAATTGATCTTAAAATTAGCCATGCCGTAACCGCCCCGCTTTTTGTGTTGGGCAAAACCTCGCAAAGCGATTGGGAGAACCAACTCAAAAATAACAAAGCGCCCTGGGGTGAAATGGCTACCGAAAACGTAATTTTAACCTTGCCCGATAGTGTTTTGCAAACTGTTAAAAATCCACAGGAAGTAATGAAGCTTTGGGACCTGATTATTGGGGGCGAAATGGACCTTGCCCAAATGCCCTTACCATTTTACAGGGCGCAACGTTTGGTTCCCGATGAGCATATTGGCGGTGGCTATATGCATAGTGGTTATCCAATAATGATACATCACTCCCCTACAAAACACATGTTATCCAACGAAATTATGGCTAACCCAGAGCTTTTGATGAAGCCCAGCGGTGGTGGGGCCAATTGGGGCTTTTTTCACGAAATAGGTCACAATATGCAAAACCTGAACTGGGTATTTGGCGGTACAACCGAAGTAAGTAACAACTTTTTTTCGTTGTACATGTTTGATAGATTGATGGGTGGGCGAGACAATGCACATACAGCAATTTCAAATGCCAATACACAAAAGCAGATGAAGAAATATTTTACTGAAGGGGCCAATTACGAAAAATGGAAAAAGGACCCGTTTTTGGGTTTAATAATGTTCCGCCAAATGCAGGAGGGCTTTGGTTGGGAAAGCTTTAAAGCTTTTTTTAGAGAATATCAAAAAATTGGACCAGGCATCGGTGAGTTAAATGATCAGCAAAAACGAGATCTATGGGTGAAAACCTACTCAAACATTGTAAAAAGAAACCTGGCGCCATTTTGGAATATCTGGGGTGTAACCATCAGCGATAGTGTAAACAAAGGGCTTTCTGTTTACCCGCAATGGATGCCTTATAATTTTCCACCGCAAAACTAAAATGGTGAGGTGCTCGATCAAACAAAAATAAACGTTTGTGTGGACAATACCGAGCCCTTGACCATTTGATTCGGAAATAGAGGCTATTCTGATTTATTCATCTGAATTGACCAGATGTGACAAAGGCGGAGTAGATACTTGTAAATTTTGTTCTTTTAAAAAGTAGTATTTCATAATTGGGCCGGAGATGATCATGGTAACCACGGTCATCACCACCAAGCCTTCAAATACAGGTTCGCTGATTATTTTTGCCTGTAGGGCCAGTAAGCCTAAAACAATTTCCTGCGAGCCTCTGGCATTCATGCCGAAGGCTACTGCTATGGATTCGTTTTTGGTCATGCCACTCAAGGCGCTGCCAATTCCGGCGCCTATGAGCTTTGCAAGGCAGGCAATAATCAGAATGATGACCACAACCTCAAGGTTAAAATTGGCGATAAAGTTGAGCCTTAATCCAACGGAAGCAAAGAATAATGGCGCGAGCACGTTGATGGTAAACTGATGCAGCACATGTTTATGTTTTTCGGTAAAGTATTCCGAATCATTAATACCTACGCCAACTAAAAAAGCGCCAAAAACGCCACGAACACCAAGCCCTTCTGTGATACAGGCGCTAATGAGACACAAGCAAACGGCTACAGTAAGTACTCTGCCCGGTTTATTTTTCTTGCCCGCAAATGCCAGTAGTTTATGCATGAGCCAGCGCCCTGCCGTTAACATAAAAATGGCATAAACTATAACGGTGCTCACCTTCCAAAAAGAAGCTTCCTGTTTACCGGCGTTCATGAGTTGAATGATCACCGAAAACAGTATCCAGCCCAAAAAATCATCAACCATAGCGGCGGTAAGTACAATGTTGCCTATGCGGGTATTCAGAATATCCAGGTCAAGCAGGATCTTGGTAATAACCGAAAGCGCGGTGATGGATAAAGCCGTGCCAAAAAAAAGCGACGTTACCAGCTGATTGTTAAAGCCATTAGCAAAATGACTTTGGTACAGAAACCAAACTGAAGCAAACCCTATGGCAAACGGAAATATAATGCCGGTGAGACTTATACTGATAGCTTGCTTGCCATTTTGGCGGATCTGTTTCAGATCTACCTCAAAGCCGGCAATGAACATGAGCAGGATGATACCAATATTAGCTATCCCGTCAAATGCTTCAAAAGCGTGAGGGGCCGAAATGAAAATGCCTTTGAACAGATCCGGAAAAAGTAATCCCAGGAGAGTTGGTCCTACAATGATACCCGCAAAAATTTCGCCTATGATGGCCGGTAGTTTATACCTGCGACAAAGCTCACCAAGTAAACGTGCTGGTACAAGGATGATTAAAAGTATGAGTAAAAAGTGTACGATCTCTGCCGAACTGAGTTTGGAAACCATGATGAAATATTATTGCAAACTTTCTTTTACTTCTATCCTAAGCTGATGCGTGTTAAACACATGAGAGTAAGGTTGAACACTTTTTGTTAAAAATACACTTCCACCAATTACGCTATGATGGCCAATCACTGTTCGGCCGCCCAATATGGTGCTGCGTGCATAAATGATCACATTATCCTCAACTGTGGGATGACGTTTGACATCTGACAATACCTTGCTAACCTGCGATGCCCCCAATGTTACCCCCTGATAAATAGTAACGTTTTTACCTATAATGCTGGTTGCCCCAATGACAATGCCTGTACCATGATCAATACAAAATGGTACACCGATAACTGCCTTGGGATGGATATCAACCCCGGTTTTACCATGCGCATGTTCGCTCAATATTCTTGGTAAAATCGGGATGGAAGCCTGCGTTAATTTATGAGCTATACGATAAACCGCTATTGCATAAAAGCCTGGGTAGGAAACGATAACCTCATGTACACTGATAGCTGCCGGATCGTTTTCATAGATCATAGATGCATCATGCCGCAGGTCCTGGTAAATTTCATTGAGTGAATCGTAAAAAAGATTTACTGCTTTTTGTATATCGACATCACGAGGGTCGAGGTAGCTGAGCAGGATATTCTCCAGATCGATCTGGTTCTTTTTCAAATGACCGCCATAGATAGATAATTTGTGTGACCGGTTATTCGGGAACAGGAACTCAAACAGATCAAATAACCAGCCAACACAATCGCGGATGGATGGCGTAGCTTCCCACTCTGCTTTATGGGTTTGATAAAGCAGCTCAATGAAACTGTCGAATTTATCGTCCTTCATATAGCAGTTATCGTTTAAGGCTGTGAAGCGTGTTTACCAACAGGTCGATTTCGGCACAGGTATTATAAAAAGCTAAGGACGGTCTCACAGAGCTTTCAACACCAAAACGGCGTAATATGGGTTGTGCACAATGATGACCTGAACGAACCGCTATGCCTTCTTTATTTAATGCCGCGCCAACATCTTCGGTTTTGTAACCATCAAGCACAAATGATATTACGCTTGCTTTGTCGGGTGCTGTGCCTATCAAACGTAAACCTTTAACCTCTTTTAAAAGCTGAGTAGCATATACAAGCAGATAATGCTCATACTTTGCTATAACAGGCATACCTATTTTGGTAACATAGTCAATAGCAGCGCCAAGACCAACCGCGTCGGCAATATTGCCTGTCCCTGCCTCAAATCTGCCGGGAGCATCATGATATTGGGTATGCTCAAAAGTTACATCCTTTATCATATTGCCGCCGCCTTGCCATGGTTGGGTTTCATTGAGTAAAGCTTCTTTGCCATATAACACCCCGATACCTGTTGGTCCAAAAACTTTATGTCCCGAAAAAACAAACCAATCGGCGTCAAGTGCCTGTACGTTGACCGGCATATGCGATACCGATTGAGCGCCGTCAACCAGTACCTTAGCGCCGGCAAGGTGTGCCAGTTGTATGATCTGCGCGGCCGGGGTAACGGTACCCAGTGCATTTGATACCTGCGTAAATGAAACCAGTTTGGTTTTAGGGCCAAGCAGTTTCACATATTCGTCAAGCAATACCTGCCCATCATCATCAACCGGGATAACTTTTATTTTCAGGCCTTTTTTTGTTACCAGTTGCTGCCATGGAACAATGTTGGCATGATGTTCCAGGTGACTTACTATAATTTCATCACCGGGATGCAGATTTTGTTCGCCCCAGCTTTTGGCTACCAGGTTGATAGCTTCGGTAGCTCCACGTACAAAAATGATCTCGTTTATGGAGCCTGCATTCAGGAAGGCCTGTACTTTTCTGCGGGCGCCTTCATAAGCGTCGGTAGCCCTCGCAGCAAGTTCATGGGCAGCGCGATGGATATTGGAGTTTTCGTGTTCGTAAAAATAACTGATACGGTTAATTACTTGTTTAGGCTTTTGCGTAGTGGCGGCATTATCAAGCCACACTAATTGTTTGCCATTAACATGCTCCTGTAATATTGGGAAATCGCGCCGGATAATATTTACATCAAAAGGAAGATCTATAATACTGCTGATCCCTGCTTTTGAGGCTTTATCAGCCGTGGGTTTTACGCTCGGTAAACCATGGTTGCCATTCAAAAAGTAAAATGGGATCTCGGGTGTTAACGATGCCCCATTAAAAGGAACAGAAACAGCAGAGTTGGATGTATTTATTCCATCAAGCACTTTTCGAAGCTCTGTTTCAAAATGCTGATCCTGTTGATAAGGAAGCTGTAATAGATTATCGGGTACTACGGATAACTGTTCAATAGAAAATTGCTGCTTTGTTGGAGTATGGGGGATCAGATCTGTTTTCTCTAAATAAGAATCGTAACTGAAGCCTTGTTGTGTAGGTAATTGTCCACCAAAAACGGGCGGATTGTACGCAGGTAAATGGGGCAAAGCTTGTTGGTCACCTTTCAAATTAGGATCGGCAAAGCTGGTTTGCGGATCTTTCAGATTTACAGCATTCCCCTGGTTTATGGCAGATGGTGAAATTCCACCACCGCCAATCGTACTCGGTGGAATGGGTTGATCAGGCGCAGTGTGCGGTATTGGCGCATCAAATGAGCCAATACCTGGTAGTTCGCCGGGCAGTGCTGAACCCTGTGGAGCAAATGCCTGTGAATGACCGAAGAAACCCGTTGGAGCGGCTTTAAAAAGCTGGTTGGCCAACTGTTCCAGTTCCTGTGCACTGGGTAGGTTGTCTGGATTAATATTTGTACTCATGATAATTACCTAAATCAACATCTTCTAAAACAGCAATAGCATCGTCAACTAAAACAGCCAGGGAGCAGTAAAGCGAAACCAGGTAAGAGGCGATAGCTTTGTTGTTGATACCCATAAAGCGTACTGATAAACCAGGTGATTGCTCGCCGGGAAGGCCAGGTTGATAAAGCCCTACCACTCCTTGTCTACTTTCGCCCGTGCGTAAAAGGATGATCTTTGATTTATTATTTACGATAGGTAATTTATCAGATGGAATAAGCGGGATACCTCTCCAGGTGATGAATTGCGAGCCAAAAAGCGATACTGTTGGCGGTGGTACACCCCGGCGGGTACATTCACGGCCAAAAGCGGCAATGGCCAGCGGGTGCAGCAAGAAAAATCCAGGTTCTTTCCAAACTTTGGTTATCAGCTCATCCAGATCATCAGGAGTAGGGGGGCCGAGTCTTGTCTTAATTTTCTGAGATGGGGCGATACTGCTCAGTAAACCATATTCGGTATTGTTGATCAATTCGCTTTCCTGTCTTTCCTTAACTATTTCAATGGTAAGGCGCAATTGCTCGCTGATTTGATTATAAGGTTTGCTGTACAGGTCAGAAACACGGGTATGTACATCCAAAACGGTGTTAACAGCGCTCAGGTTATACTCGCGTGGATTTTCTTCATAGTCAACAAAAGTAGAAGGTAGTTCGCGTTCATCGCGCGATGAGCAGTCAACTTCTACATTGTTGGCGTCAACAACTTTATTTAGTCTGTAAACACCAGATTCAACAGGGATCCAGTTTAACAAATGAGTTAACCATCGTGGTGTAATGGTTGATAATTGCGGAACAGTACGTGTTGCTACGGCTAACTGTCTGGCTGCTACATCGCCAAGGGCTGTTTGTTTTGCTTTTTGATCGGGCATTTTTTTGATAGTAAATAGTTGTTTTAAAGAGTGATTTGTGAGGAGCTGTTCAATCAATGGCTACCTGCTTTGCAATGATAAGAAATAAAATATATTAAATCTATAGGATTTATAGATTTAATTATATATTTGCCACATCAGTTCTTTAATGCTTATCGAGATAAGACGGAGGGAAAGGCCCCATGAAGTCTTGGCAACCTGTACAAATTTTATATGATGTAAAAGGTGCTAATTCCTGCTCCTGCTAAAAGGAGAAAGATAAGAAGCTATAGGTTTATATAAATATCTCCACAGCTCTTTTCCCGATAAAAGTTTTTATAGAATACAAGCGAATAACCGAAAGATAAAAACCAGGTACATGAAATCCTATCAAACCTTAATCACTGATCATGCAGGTATATGTTGTTGCTGTTAACCATTTAAGTGTTCAGCAATAAAAACAGCATAATACTTTAATTAATATAGATTAACAGATCAATCGCCACCACTTGAACTGTTAAATGGATCGCAAAGCCGAAGGTCATCTAAACCGCATGCTTTGGATCCAACTTATCAACAAATACCATGAATCTGAAATTGAATTTTATCACTAAAGCCCGCATACAGAATGGTGGCATCCTTTTCTGTTGTTACCAGTATTGTTAATTCGCACAGTTCATTCCGGAAATTGATCCTGAAATAAGATCAACATCCTGGCTGTACTAAGTGCGTTGCTTTGCTATGGTGGTAAAAAAGGCGTGTGCTGTACAGTCCAGGATGTTGATTATACTATAAAATATGAACTAATTATAAAATATACTACTAAATCTATAGATTTACTTGTAATTATAAATATTCTTGTTATCTTTACAGCATTCTAATTAACCCCACCATTAATTAGTTGATTTATAAAGACGAAGGGAGAGGAAGTCTCGATGATCTTCAGCAACTTTTCAGTTTGAAATAAGTGCTAAACTTTTTTCTAAATTTTTTTAGAAATATAAATTAACTATCATCATGAAAACAGTAAATTATCTACAATCTTATGTGCAGGCGGCATCAGGCTTACGATGTTGCAGCATCCAGTTTGCCTTTTGGTTTTAAGCATTAACAGCTAAAGTTTTTTGCGTGTACTTTTTTCGGGTCTTTAATAGGGCCATGGAATTGCTATGCCCAAATTTCAAACCCGGCAATTATCATGTAAAACTTCCAATAACTAGATTTTATAAAAATATGAACATTCACAATTATTTAACTAAAGCAAAATACCTGTCGTTAGGTTTGCTGATCAGCAGCGCGGCGTTAGCAGCTGATAAAAATCCCCCATCAAAATTTATTAAAGAAGGTGTATGGCGGGGTGTATTTACGGTAAGCGAATCGCAGGTGCCATTCAATTTTGAACTAAAAGGTAAAGATGCGGAGCACGCCGTATTTACACTGATCAATGGTTCGCGCCGTGATAACTTCCATGTAAAAGCAGTAGGTAAAGATTCTGTTTACATTAAAATGAATACCTATGACGCGGCCTTGGTAGCTAAAATTGAGGACGACGGTAAAATAAGTGGTGAATACCGCAGCCTGGTACCCGGATTTAGGGGTAATGCACTGCCCTTTACTGCCGAATATGGTAAAAGCTACCGCTTTGTTGAACCCGGTAAAGATGTTGCCCCAAAAGCAGATCTTTCCGGTAAATGGGAGATCAAGACTTATAGTAAAGAAGCCGTCCCTGCATCTATCGCCATTTTAAAACAAAAAGGGAATAAACTTACGGGCGTTGTTATGACCGTTGTGGGTGACACCCGCGAACTGGAAGGTACCGTTCAAGGAGATGAGTTTGCCTTGAGTGGCTTTACCGGCCCGAGCCCCTTTATCATCAAAGGAAAGATCAATGCCGATGGTACTATCAGCGGCGAGGAGGGTTTTGGTATCTACAAGAACCTGAAGTTTGATGCCGCCAAAAATGAAACCGTGGAATTGCCCGATCCTTATAAGCTTACATTTTTAAAAGAAGGCTATAAAAAACTTGATTTCTCTTTCCCGGGTATTGATGGTAAAGCGGTTTCACTGAGCGACAATAAGTACAAAGGCAAGGTGGTTATTGTAGAAATTATAGGTACTTGGTGCCCTAACTGTACAGACCAAACCGTATTCCTGTCACCATGGTTCAATAAAAACCGTAACCGCGGTGTAGAAGCCATCGCCATTGGTTTTGAGCAAAAAGATAGCCTTGACTATGCCAAATATACTTTAGGCAAGCTCAGAGAAAAATATGCTATTAATTATGATATAGCTTTTGGCGGCCTTGCCGATAAAAAGCTGGTTGCTCAAAAACTACCCGCGCTCAATAAATTCATTGCATTCCCAACAACTATCATTATCGACAGAAATGGTGATGTACGCGAAATATATACCGGTTACACAGGTACAGTAACAGGTAAATACCACAAGGATTATGAAAAGAAATTTAACCAGTTGCTGGATAAACTGATAGCTGAGCCTGCGTCTGAAAGTGCTACAGTAAAAGATCCGGCTGTGCAGTCAGGAAACTAATTAATAACCGATCCATAATTTATCAAATGAAAACACTCAATCTGATTACCTCATTCAAATGCCTGACAATAGGCTTATTGTTTAGCGGGGCTGCCATAGCTGCAGATACCCCGCCGCCTGCAAAATTTATAAAAGAAGGTGTATGGCGTGGCGTATTTACCGTAGCCGAATCAAAAGTACCGTTCAATTTTGAGTTTAAAGGTAAAGATGTCGAACATGCTGTATTTACCTTGCTTAATGGAACCCGTCGTGATAATTTTCATGTGCAGCGGATCGGCAAAGATTCTGTATTTATAAAAATGAATACCTATGATGCGGCGCTGGTTGCCAAAATAGAAGATAACGGAACCCTTAGCGGCGAATATCGTAGCCTGGTACCGGGTTTCAGGGGAAACTCTTTACCTTTTACAGCAGAGTACGGAAAAAGCTACCGCTTTGTTGAACCCGGTAAGGATGTTGCGCCTACGGCAAATTTAACTGGTAAATGGGAGCTTAAAGTTTATTCAAAAGAGCAGGTACCCAATAAGATCGCGATACTAAAGCAAACAGGTAACAAACTTACAGGTGTTATTCTGCAGGTAACCGGCGACAGCCGTGAATTGGAAGGCACCGTTCAGGGCGATGAATTTGAGTTATCAGGCTTTACTGGTCCAAGTCCTAAGATCTATAAAGGAAAGATCAATCCTGATGGTACCCTAAGCGGCGAAATAGGACAGGGTATTTATGATAATACCAAGTTTGATGCCGTTAAGGATGATAAAGCCGAATTACCCGATCCCTACAAGCTTACCTATTTGAAAGACGGTTACAAAAAGCTCGATTTTACTTTCCCTGATCTAACAGGAAAACCAGTATCATTAAGTGATGCCAAGTACAAAGGCAAGGTTACCATCATTGAAATTGTTGGTACCTGGTGCCCTAATTGTACCGATCAAACCGTATTTCTATCACCCTGGTTCAACAAAAATCACAATCGCGGGGTAGAAGCTATAGCCATAGGCTTTGAGCAAAAAGACAGCCTGAAATATGCGCAGTACACATTAGGGAAACTGAAAGAGAAATACAACATTCAGTATGATATTCTGTTTGGTGGCCTGGCTGATAAGAAGCTGGTATCACAAAAATTACCTGCCCTGAATAAATTCATCGCTTTCCCAACCACAATCATTATCGATCGTAAAGGTGATGTAAGGGAAATATACACGGGCTACACCGGTACGGTAACAGGCAAGTACTATGCAGATTACGAGCAGAAATTCAATAAACTTTTAGATGAACTGATTGCGGAACCGGTTCCGGCCAGCGCCTCAGCAACAGACTCAGAAAGTAATACACAAAAAGGTAAATAATCATCATACATTCCCGGTAAAGTATTGTGCTTTACCGGGTAACATTTAACATATTGAAAATAAACACAACAAAACTACCCACCATGACAACTAAATTAACCATCGCAGTTTACGCAACAGCTATTATTTCTATAGCCACTTTGGCTACAGCTTTTACCCCAAATACAACCATAGTCAATCTGCCTATAAAAACAATTACAGCGCACAGACATTATAAAGCTCAAAGTTTTAAGGTTGATAATCAGGGTAGTAAGCTTACCTGGCAAGCTAAAAAAGCAACCGGCGATCATAACGGAGAAGTTAAAATAAGTAACGGCCAGTTTACAGCCGAAAATAATATTTTAAAAAGCGGCACTTTTGATATCGACCTGAATACCATTACCGATGCCGACCTGACAGATCAGGCTTCGAACGATAAGCTGGTAAGCACGCTTAAAAGTGAAACATTTTTCAGTACCGATAAATTTCCGAAAGCCAATTTTGCAATAGTGTCTGCAACTAAAACGTCTGGTAATCAATACGATATTAAAGGTAAATTAACTATTAAAGGTATCACCAATGATGTGAGCTTCCCGGCAACCTTAGCTATTAATGGCAAGAAATTAAATGCTACCGCCAAAATTACGGTCGACCGTACCAAGTATGATATCAAATTCAGGTCGAAGAATTTCTTCGAAAACCTGGGCGATAAAGTGATCTACGATGATTTTGACCTGAATGTAAACCTGGTGGCCAACGCGCAATAAGGCCTGGTTTTTTAACAAATTTTAACAAAATATCACGCAATTAAAGCCGCTTTACGGAGCGGATGGCCATTGTTTTGACTAAAAAGACATCAAAAAATCCAAATTAGGTGGTTAGTGAACAATTAGCCGGGGTAGCGGCTCATGCATACCCCGGCGAAAGTTCTCCGGAATACCTGTAATTGATATGAAAAAGAAAAGTACGCTATTGATTTTAACTGTATTTAGTTTAATGATAAGTCTCACCGGTTTTATGGGCAGTAGGGATGAAGTGCAAAACAAAGAACAACTGGGTGAGAAACTTTTTTTCGACCCGATATTGTCGCTTGATAAAACTATCAGTTGTTCATCCTGCCATAAGCCGGAATTTGCCTTTGCAGATACCGCTACTTTTAGCTTAGGTATTAAAGGGAACCATACCACCAGAAATTCACCGGGGCTTACTAATCTGTCTGGTCGGCCACATCTTTTTTGGGATGGGCGCGCTTCCTCTTTGGAAGAGCAGGCCATGGGACCTATCACATCGGCCACAGAAATGGGCTTGTCGTTGGATGAAGCAGTTAAAAGATTAAATGATGATGTTGTTTACGCAACGGCTTTTCAAAAAGTATTTAAAGCGCCGGCCAATAAAGATAACCTGCTCAAAGCCATAGCTTCATTCGAGCGTACACTGGAAACATCAAACAGTCCTTACGACCGGTACATCAATGGTGATGATAACGCGCTATCCGCTTCGGCGGCAAGAGGTAGACTATTGTTTATTGGTAAAGCCAACTGTAACAACTGCCACTCGGGGGAAGACTTTACGGCCGACAGGTTTAAAAGTATCGGTCTGTACAACGGGAAGGATCTGAACGACCCGGGCCGGTCGGTGATCACCAAAAACAAAACTGAAGACGGCGAATTTAAAATCCCAAGCTTACGCAATGTGGCTGTTACCGCGCCTTATATGCATAATGGTAAGTTTAAAACCCTGCGCAGCGTGGTGGAGTATTATAATAACCCTTCGGCTATAGTTAAGGATGGTATTAACCGCGACCTCTCGCTTGATAAACCTTTAAACCTCAGCAGCAGCGAAATTGATGACATTGTTGAATTTTTAAAAGCGCTCACCGACGACCGCTTTAAACAAAAGACCGCCGCTAATTGAAAATATAATCCCCTAAATAATTAATCAGGGCATCAGCAGGGTGCTGGCAGGTGTTTTTCGCATTGCCCAGGCCACTGCTTTGCCTTTAAACTATATTGTAAAATGAAGAAAATATTACTCCTGTTTTTATTTCTTAGCCTGTACTATGGGCAAAATGTATGGGCACAAAAACGAACGGTAAGCGGTGTAGTTACATCCGCTGATGATAAAAAACCCTTGCCCGGTGTTTCGGTGACTGTAAAAGGTCTTAACCAGGGAGCTGTGACCAAAGCCGATGGCTCCTTTGAGATCGTGATACGTAATGGCAAATACCTGGTGTTTTCCTTTATTGGCTTTGAAAGCCAGGAGGTAGAAATTGACGGGATTAAAAATTTCAACATCAGTCTGAAACCGGCCGGAAATGCATTGAATGAGGTGCAGATCGTCGGATCGCGCAATGCCAACCGTACTAAACTCAACTCGGCATCACCGGTTGATGTTATTGATATAAAACCCCTGCTGGAGTCGGCTCCCCAGGTGAGCGTTACCCAGATATTGCAATACATATCGCCGTCTTTTCACTCAGTGAACGGCAGTAATGCGGGCGATGCAGGTTCTGCTTTAAGTTTAGCCCAATTACGCGGCCTCGGTCCGGATCAGGTGCTTGTGCTGGTTAACGGAAAGCGCCGGCATAAAAGTGCAAACGTAAACTATGGTGGCCTGGGTAATGGTTCAACCGGGTACGATCTGAACTCCATACCGACAGGGTCTATTGATCGTATTGAGATACTTCGTGACGGTGCCGCGGCACAGTACGGATCAGATGCTATTGCCGGGGTGATCAACATCGTGCTGAAGAAAAAAACAGATGATCTGGCGGTAAGCAGTACCGGAAGCACCCGCCGCCGCGGCGATGGTGCGGTAACACGAACTAATGTTAACTACGGAGTTGGTTTAGGTAACGGTGGTTACCTAAATGTTACCACCGAATATGCCACTCAGGCTATTTCGCTGCCGGCGGGTAAGGCCGATGCCGGGCTTTACAATGGTCCGATATACGGCGGCGGCGCTAACACCCGCGGATATGATGCTATTTATACCAAAGACATTGATGATGCCATATTAAAAAGCCGTGGTATCGACCGTCATTTTTTTGATCAGCGGGCCAGCGGCTCCAATGCCGGGCAGGATGCTTTATTATTTTTTAATGCGGGTCTTCCTTTAAAAAACGCTGCTGAGCTATATGCTTTTGGTGGTATTAGCAGTCGCAATTCACAATTTACAGCTACTTATCGCCTGCCGGGTTGGACATCAAGGAATAACAATTTTATTTATCCCGATGGCTTTTTACCGGCTATGGAAAACAATATTGTGGATGAGTCAATAGCCATAGGTTTAAAAGGTAAGGTTGGCGACTGGAATGTCGATCTGTCCAATGTGTACGGTAAAAATATTTTTGGCAACAGGGTTGATAATTCACTGAATGCCAGTTTGGGTTTAAAAAGCCCCACCAGTTTTGATGCTGGTAGTTATAACGCCAGCCAAAACACTACAGCTTTAGATTTTACCCGCTATTTTGATAAAATATTAAAAGGGCTCAACATCGCTTTCGGCGCACAACACCGGGTAGAAACCTTCCAGATCAAAGCAGGGGAGGAAGCCTCTTATTCCAAAGCCGACCAACGCACTATTGTTGATATAGATACAACCACCGGAGGCATACCTTACTTGTCAGCGGCAGGCGTTACCTCTTTGAATGGCTTATCAGCGGGCTCGCAGATCCATCTGGGTTTCAGGCCCGAGAATGCGGTTAATGTAAACCGCTCGGTAACCGCGGGCTATGCCGATGTGGAGTTGAACGTAACTAAGGAATGGTTGGTATCTGCCGCGGGCAGGGCCGAATACTTTTCGGATTTTGGTAATGTATTTACGTGGAAGGCAGCAACCCGATACACTTTTGCACCTTGGTTAAATCTACGTGGATCTGCCAACACTGGTTTCAGAGCACCCGATCTGGCGCAGTCATATTACACCTCGGTATCTACTACCTTTCAACAAGGGAGAGGGGTTGATATCCTGACCGCTTCAAATCAAAGTGCTGCGGCAAGGGCCCTGGGGATTCCTAAATTATCGCCCGAAAAATCAAAAGGATATACGATCGGACTTACCTCGGCCCCCAGCAGTAACGTGGAGTTAACTGTTGATGCGTACCTCATTAATATTGATAACCGGGTAGGTAACACAGGCAACTTTACTGCTACTGATGCCAACCTGCCTGCCGATGTAAAAGCATTATTTCAGCAAACCGGTGCGGCACAAGCCAACTTTTTTTATAACGAATTTAGTACGCGCACCAAAGGGATTGAGTTTACCGGCAGCTATAACGTATTGCTGAACAAAGGAAGTATCAACTTTTTATTCGGTGGTAATTTTGCCAAGAACGAAGTAACCAAAGTAAATACTCCTAAAGGTTTGGAGGCCTACAAGAACGTGATCTTGAGCCCGGGCGAACGCGCCAGGGTAACCACTAATATCCCCGGTCAAAAAATTAACCTGCAAGGTATCTACAGCATAGATAAATTTACTTTTCTGGCCCGTACCGTATACTTTGGCAGCGTTACCACGGCTACCTTATTGAGCGCTGCCGATCCACTCAACCCGGTTTATTTCTACCAGAAACTTAAACCGATATGGGTAACAGATCTGTCGGTAGGATATAGATTTACCGCCAAACTACAAGGTACCGTAGGGGTAAATAATGTATTCAATAGCCTGGGCGATTATTCCGATCCAACCATATCAGGCCTGCGTAACCCTACTGTTGTTGGTATCCAAAATGGCAGCGCGGGTATCCAGCCATTTATCAGGTTATCAGCCCATTTTTAATCATTCATCATACAAAACATGAACAAAATATATTCAATAAATAAAAAGGCGATGAATAGTACAGTTTTCATTTCGCGGTCAAAGGGATTATTATTGGCAGGAGCATTGATGCTGATCATCTCATCCTGTAAAAAAACAGATTACCTGGATATTAACGCCGCCGATAGACCTCTACTTGCGGCACATATCAGTTTTGTGAATGCCCGCCCGGTTAGTGTAGGCATACAATTCTGGACATATACCACCCAGGTAACAAAAACGGCAGTGCCTATTAACGGAAAATCAGATTACCTGGACGCACAATTTGGCGATGTACAGATCAACTTTACTGAAGGTACTAATACCTCTTACAAGGCATCGCGCCAGTTTGGTAACAGCGCCACATTTACCAGCAGTGGTGGCCCAAATGGCCCTATAGCCAACTATTACCATACGGTGTTTGCCATTAAGAATACCAAGGCAACTGCCGATTCACTGATCCTGTTTTATGATGACCTGGCAGTACCTGCGGCAGGCAAGGCCAAGATCAGGTTTGTGAACCTGGCCCCGGGCAGTCCAAATGTTGATTTTGGGATAACCGGGCAAACTACTCTGTTTACCAATACCGCTTATGGCAGGGCTGGGGGTTCAGTTTTATCCGGAACTGGTTTCAACACCTGGTCAATAGGGCCATTTATTACTATCGACGCAGGTACGCTTAATTTCCAGGTAAGTAAAACAAGCGATCATTCGGCAGTAAGCATCCTGAATAATCAGTTGAGCAACATTAGTTTACAGGCTGGTAAAATTTATACCATTTACATCAATGGAACGCCGGGCAGCGCGACCATCGGTGCAACCATACTTACACATAATTAAAATACAGCACATTATATAAGTGATTTAATAGCGTGTGCTTTAAAGCCTGCCCGGTTTAGTTCCTGGCTGCTTTTAATTTATTAAGCCTTTTTTAATATCATGAAAACAAACAGTCGAAGAAGATTTATTGAAAATACCTTAATGGCAACGATAATAGCTGCGGTAGGCGACCCGATACTTATAAAAAGCACATCGGCTTCGGTTACTGGCAATCACCATTTGGTTAATGCAGATGAACTCTTAAAATTTGCACAGGTATCATCAGGGTTTGATTATAAGGTGTTAATTTTAATCAGCAAATAGTAATATTAAGGGTAAATTAGATAAAAAGTTTAATGCCACTAAAATATCATCATTATGAAAACCAATAGCCGAAGAAAATTCATAGAAGATTCGTTTAAAGTAACTGTAGCAGTTGCAGTAGGAGGTCCAATAATTTTAAATAGTGCATCGGCCCTTGCCGCCAACGAGAGTCATGATGCCAAAGTAAATGCGGATAATCCCTTAAAATTTGTACAAGCCCCATTAGGTTTTAGTTATGCGGCGCTGGAACCCAACATAGACGCGCTGACCATGGAGATCCATTATACCAAACATCACACTGCCTATATCAAAAATGTAAATGATGCTATTGTTGCCGAAAAACTCAATTATACATCAGAGAAGGAGTTTTTCGATAATGCTTCAAAGCTCTCTGCCAAAGCACGAAATAATGGAGGAGGCGCCTGGAACCATAATTTCTTTTGGGCCAGCCTGAAACCCGGTACAACCAGTGGGCCTAATGGTAAAGTGAAAGATGCTATAACCAACACGTTTGGCAGTGTAGATAAATTCAAAGAGCTGTTTACCCAGGCGGCCTTGACCCGTTTTGGCTCGGGTTGGGCATGGTTGGTTAATGATAACGGTACTTTAAAAATAACATCTACAGCAAACCAGGATAATCCTTTATTTGATAAGGTGGAAGTTAAAGGGACGCCATTATTGGCCCTGGATGTTTGGGAGCACGCCTACTATTTAAAATATCAGAATAAACGCAACGAATATATAGCCAACTGGTGGAATGTGGTTAACTGGGACGAAGTGAACAAGCGGTTGGTTTAATATTGGTGTTTTGTTATCGTACACAGGCCTTTTCTCGCAACCCTTCGACAAGTTATGCAGCCAAATTATTCATAAAGAATATGTCATTGCGAGGTACGAAGCAATCTCATCGCGTTCTCATTGGTAAGAATAGTTACGAGATTGCTTCGTCGTTCCTCCTCGCAATGATATGATGGGGGCTTGTAGAGACGCAATTATGCGTCTCTACATTTAAAAATAATAAACAGTTTCTTAGATTGGTTTTGCCCTGAATTTTAGTATCGGGCTTTTTAACATCCAAAGCGTAATTAATATAACCAGGAGCTCAATACACGCGCTGCCCCAAAAAATGCTGTTAACGCCAAAAAATACAGGAAGTATTAATGTTGCCGGGAGATAAAAGAACAGCTGCCGGAGAATAGCTAGTTGACTTGCCTTTTTTGCCTGATTAATAGCAGGGAAATAAGCCAGGGCCATTACAATGACCGGTAGAAATGGTAACACTGATAGGTAAATACGCAGATTTAAAATATGTACTGCTGATAAAACCACATGAGGAACCATCCATGCCCATAATACATTAGGGAAAAACAGCGCGACAATCCAAAATGGCAAGACGATCACAATACCGGCAGTGATAGCGATCAGTAGTGATTTTTTTGCTCTTGAAATATTTCCGGCGCCATAGTTTATGCCGGCTACGGGCTGCAGACCCCGCATCAAGCCAAACAGGGGCGTTAACAAGAGCAAATAAAAACGGTTCACGATGGTGTAAAAAAGTAGGTCCTGCTGGGTACCATACCTGGAAATAGCCTGCAATATCAGCATACTTTGTATGACCGACATGATAGAAAATAGCATTTCGGGAAAGCCCAATGTTATTATTTTTTTAGCTACGATTTTGGTTGGTTTTAAGGAATACCATTGATCCCGGAAGATACTTTTGTTGCGGGCAAAATAAATGAGCCCCATGGCCGAGTAAATAAACATGGCCGTATTGGTGGCCCAGGCCGCTCCGGCTACGCCTCCGTGCAGAACGAGGATGAAAACAGGTTTTAATATAATGTCGATCAGGAGCCCAATGCCGATCATACAGGCGGCGGTTTTCATTTTCCCTTCGCCCCGGATAAGCATATTCGCAGAAAACCCATGGATCCAGAATACCGAACCTATTAACGTCACCTTGAAATAACTGGCTGCTATAGTAACCAGTCCGCCTTTAGCACCCATCAATGCAAGTAGGTTTTCGGCAAAGAGATAAGCTGGTATGGCAAAAAGTGCCGCGCAAACAATGGATAATATATTCAAATTTCCAAACAGCTGTTTAAGCTTTGCAGAATCATTAGCACCCAGCCAAATGCTAAGCGCCGCCGAAGCACCCGTACCGATCAACCGGCCAAAGCCCATTACAATTTGCGACAAGGGGTAAGCCAAGCCAACGGCAGCCAAAGCTTGCGGGCCAACCAAGCGCCCAACCAGCAAAGCATCCAGAAAATTGTTCAAGCCGTATAGTACAATAGCAGCCACGGCCGGCCAGGAGGTTTGCCACATGACCTTACGCAGGTTCATGGAGAGTATGAAGTCTTTTCGGTTATCCATTATAATCTACCTAAACACAAGAGGAATCGCTTTTAAATAGGTGGCACCTACGGAGCCAACATTTTTCTATATTTTATCATCTACAAACACGTTACTCCTCTGGAGTTTAACGAACGGTACAAATGAAACTCCGGAGGAGTAACATGTTTGTAGGCGGAACACATTCTTTTTAAAGGCTCCGGCAGGTGCCTCCTATCAACTATTGATTTAAAAGCGATTTTCCTGACCTAAATACTAAACTGCTGAAAGGCAATTCGTTCTTCTACTTTATAAATTTCTTTGCCGGCAACCTGGTTAATGATACATGAATTGCGGTAGGCACCCATTCCTAAATCGGGGGTTACAAAACCGTGGGTATGCAATTCGGCGTTTTGCACAAAGATCTCATCGCCGTTGACATCAATACTGTAATTGCGTTTTACATCAAAAAGACCATCTTCATTAATAGCAATGCGTTGTTGAATACCGTTGATGAATGCCGGGGTGTTATACTTATATCCCGTTGCCAGGATCACATAATCGGCCTGGTGTGTAAAGGTTTGCTGTTGTTGTACATGTGTAAATTGCAGCTCATTCGAATCATCCTGATTTATTGTAATGCCATCCAGTTGGGAATTGGGGCGCAGTTGCACATTTAAAGGCGCATCATCAACACTCATTTCATAAAGGGTATCAAATATCTGGTTGATGAGCTCAAAGTTGATGCCCTTGTACAATGGCGGTTGTTTGGCCAATACTGCCTTTCGTTTTTCCGCGGGCATGTTATGAAAATAATCTACATACTCGGGTGAGGTTAGCTCCAGGGTCAGTTTTGCGTATTCCATCGGGAAAAACCTATCCGGGCGGCTAAACCAGCTGAGTTGCAAACCATCCTCGGTATAAGGTAGCAGATCCTGAAAAACTTCGGCAGCACTTTGCCCGGAGCCAATTATCGCTACCGATCTGCCCTGTAGAATGTCAGCCTTTTTATATAGATAATTAGAAGTATGCAGAATGTTGGGTGATTGAATATCCTTCATAAAATCGGGATAACGGGGTTCTGTACCGGTACCTAACACTATTTTTTCGGCGTAGTAAACCTCGGGTTGGCTAGTTAAGCTATTAGTAACCTTAATTTTATAGTGTTTTGCAGTTTCAATGTATTCAATCGCCTCCACCGATCTGGAGAACAGGCAGCTGGATAATTGCGCGGCTACCCATTTACAATAAACATTATACTCCTTACGCAGAATAAAGAAGTTTTCGCGGATAAAAAACTTATAAAGCCGGTTGGTTTCCTTTAAGAAATTAAGGAAACTATAACGGCTGGTTGGGTCGGCCATGGTCACCAGGTCGGCCATAAAGGGCACCTGTAAAGTGGCATTGCTGAGCATTAAGCCCGGGTGCCAGTCAAAAGCCGGCGAACGGTCCAGGAACAGGGTAGTCAGTTCGTCTACCGGCTCTGTTAACGCAGCAAGTCCCAAATTAAACGGGCCAATACCAATGCCGATCAGATTGTATATTTTTTTAGTCTTCAATTGTACTTTTTTTATTAGAGTCAGGAAACAAGAGCCAGAAATTGAGACCGTTTTACATATCTTGTTTCTTGACTCTTATCTCTTGATTCTTTCTCCTACAGTTCTATCTTAATTTCCTTTGTGCCGGGATTTTTTTCCCAGTACCATTCGCGATATAAAAAGGTAAGATTGGCGTTTTTGTGAGGCATATCTATCACTCTTTGCTGCTGGTAACCAATCCTGTTGGCCAGTGCACGCATAGCTCTGGATTCAACGGCCGCTTCGCCTATGCATTTACCAACCTCGGGCTGGGCAAACAGGTAATCTAAGGCTACTTGTAAGGATTGATAGGCAAATTTTTTCTCCTTTTCTGCCGGGGCTACCAGTAAGTGGGTACCGTAATCTGTAGGCAGGCATTCGTAATAGGCACCAACCAGATCACGAGCAGGCCAGTAGGGTTCGAAGGTGAAGTTAGGCACACCGTTTACTTCACCAATAAAACTGTGGGTAGCATCGCCTGGGATGATGGTTCTGTAAAACAATTCCAAGCCGCGTATCGGGCCGTCCATTTTCCAAATAGGCTTGGCTTGTTCCTGGTTAAACCAGTCGTGCACCATTTCCAGGTCGCGGTCAATATCAAATGGGCGAATGCTCAGCGTTACATCTTCTTTCGGGAAATACCTGCTGTACACAATATCTTTCCGCTCTGGCTTGATGAGGTTTTTGCAAAAGAAAAACTTGTTCAACGGGTTTGGATAATCTACATAAACCGCCGGGTACTCTAACGAAACATTAGCCTCGTTCATGTTATATAAACTGGTCAACAGGTTAGCTTTCACGCTCCAGTTGCGACTGTTGATGATGTAGCTGACCAGGCCGGTTTCGTCCATAGCTTCCAGGCTTTTCAGCTCTTTATAAACAATATCCAGCAGGCGCTTTTCATCGGCCAGGCCGTTAACACCAAATGCGTTTACCACACCTAACAGGTTATTCACTATCAGGTAATAAGTATATTTAGGGGCGATGTATTCTTCGTCGATGATCGATTTGCTTTCCTCAGCAATGCCCGGGATGGCGGCCAAAATTTCATCAGCTTTACCCGTGCGAAAGAAAAATCCCTGATTATCCCTGAAATAAAGCTTTGCCGGGAACAGGTTCTTGTCCAGCTCAACCATTACATTTTGCTGGTGGAACTCACAGGCCAGGCCATATTTATTCAGGATAGAAACCATAGGCCTGATGCAAATGTGCAGGTATTGTTTAAACCAGTCTTCGGCCACACGGCTTACCGTTTTGTTTGATTTTTGAGCGGCTGTTTTAATGATATTGGTGAGCCTTGATGGTTCGCCCAGAATACTATCCTGGCAAAGTGCGGCCAGCAGGGTTACATTTTTATGCTGCGCTTCGTTCTTAAACGGATTGCGACGGATGCTGATATTAAAACCATTGATCACCTGACCGTTATTATCAGTAACCGCTATAAATGCCGGATCAACAATAAAGTCGATCTCCGGGAAATCCTTCTGTAGGTTTTGCCCCCATGGAGTTTTTAGCAAGCGCGAAATATCGTAACCACGGTGCAGCTCGGGGTACAGGTTAATGCGTTCAGAATTGGTGATCTTTACGTGTAAAGAGAATTTGAACATCCAATCACAAGCTTCATTATAAACCGTACGTACGGAGGATGTTGGTGTAAATTCCGCTCCCCAATTACCTAGGCTAAACAGTTTACCATCCTGCTGTAAAGCTAAAACATCATCCAGTTGCAGCAAGTAATTAGCCTCCCATGGATGCATAGGTACCACGGTGAATGTGGGGTGCGTATTTAATAATTCCATCACCCGGGCATCGTTGGCAGCAAAGGTTAACAATTCATTTTTTAACTGAATCGATGGCAAAATATCGTCGGCAGTTTTTTGAATGACATGGCTGGCATCTATCAGAAAATAATGCAGCTGGAAGCGCCCGGCTGTTTCGGGTGAATATTTAAACAGGTCATCGTCATTAAAACCTTGTTTCGATTTGGGCACCGGGTGCACGCTGTGACCTAAAATAAGTGACTGCTCGGCCTGGATAAAATCCATCTCAACGGCATTGGCATTAAGATCGTGTTTGATGAAATTTTCGAGGTATTTTTCTAGGTTTTCTATACTGTTCTGCAAACGATTTTGGGTGATTCCCGCTTCTATCTCGGGATATTGCTCCTGCGCGTATTGAACTATAAGGGCAATCAGATCGGTAGGAGCCAGTTCTGTGATCTCATCTGTTTGCGGGTCGCGTTTCACAATCGGGAAATGAAAGATATGCCTGCCGCTTTCAGAGTAATAGTTCAGGGGAGTGTATACCTCCAGACCGATGGGAAAAAAATCAATACGGATATGAAGATCATGCCCGGTCGACCGAAAATGAGCGGCTAATGCTTCATCATATTTAGGGACACCCAGGTAACGGCTCCAATTGCTAAATTCACGCAGGTAACTGTTGAGCATGGCGGTGTAATTTACCTGTTCAGCCTCTTCCCTAAGGTTAATTAAACTTAATGAATTCGTTTCCATGTTTTTTAATGTTTAATAGAATGTTTTTAATATGATCAGTAGTAGTTAGCGGATTTAGCAGGGTGAATTTGAGATAGAATTCTCCGTGAACCTTGGTGCCGGCCACCAGTGCGTCGCCATGTTTTAAAAGCTGTGCTTTAATATATTGATTCATCTGAGTCAGGTTCGCAGTATGCAAAACCGAAGGATTATACCTGAAAACCAATGCCGATAGGTCCGAATAATTCAGCAGGTCAAAATCGCGGTCTGTGCTGATGATATGCGCCACATTTTCGGCTGTTTCAATGATCTTTTCTATATAGCCGCCCAATTTTTCTTTACCCATCATGCGTAGGGTAAACCAAAGTTTAAGGGCATCAAAACGGCGTGTAGTTTGTATGGATTTATTTACCTGGTTTGGGATCTCGTCTGAGTGCTGATCCTTAGGGTTCAGGTAATCTGCATAGTGAGTTATCAATCCAAAATACCGTTTGTGATTTACCAAAAATGCGCTGCTGCTAACCGGCTGGAAAAAGGCTTTATGGTAATCAGTTGTAACAGAATTAGCCAGTTCGATCCCATTTAACAAATACCGGTGTTTGTTGCTGAGCAATAAACCGCAGCCATAAGCGGCATCGACATGATACCAGAGTTTGTATTTGGCGGCAATATGACCTATGGCTTCCAGCGGATCGAGGTTACCAAAATCGGTTGTGCCGGCTGTAGCTACAACGGCTATGGGTATGTTACCCTGTTTTAACTCACGTTGTATGGCATCTTCCAGCAAAACAGTATTCATCCGGAAGGTACGATCGGCTTTTACCTTAACTACGGCCTTTTCGCCCAGGCCCAGTATCGCAGCGTTTTTCTGGATGCTGAAATGCCCTGCTTCTGACACAAAGATCCGGAAACGGGAAGCTTCTGGCGGCAATCCGTTTTGTTTGATATTGTGTTTCAGGTATTCTACCGAATAGTGATCACGGGCCAATAGCAAGCCCATCATATTACTTTGCGAACCTCCGCTGGTAAACACGCCATCGGCATTTTTATCAAACCCGATTTCGTTGCAGGTCCACTCGATCATTTTCTGCTCTATCAGCGTACCTCCGGCACTCTGATCCCAGGTATCTAATGAGGAGTTGATGGCGCTGATCAATACTTCGGCAGCTATAGCCGGTATTACCACCGGGCAATTTAAGTGCGCTACATATTTTGGATGATGAAAGGTAACCGCGTGTTTGGTGTATAACGTTTCTACCTCGTTTATCAGGCTTTCATAATCGGTCAGGGGAGTGCTGAGGTCGACCGATTCAAACTGCGGGCGTAATTGGGCCGCTGTTACGCCGCTGAAAGGTTTTTTATTATCATGCAAAAAGTTAACTACCGACTGGCTGGCAAGGCTCATCACTTTGAGGTATTCCTTGGATGAGCCTTCGTAAAATATATCTTCAAAAGAGGTACCGGTGCTTAAGGCTTCTAATAGGGCCTCATCCTGATTTGGGGTATTGGATTGTGTTATCATAGGTAATGAATAAAGAGTTAAACAATACGGATAAATGATAAGGGGTTATCCCCGGTAATGGCTAGCCCTCCGGGGATAACTGGTTTTAATAACTGATGGTATAGGTTAAAGAAAATGTTCTGCCGCGACCGTAGTACTGGTACAGTTTGGCCGGGGCACCGTAAAATAGAACAGAGCGCTGTCCCCAGAAGGTCAGGTACTGCTTATCCCAAAGGTTTTGGATACCGGCAGATAGCGTGCCTAGTGGTAATTTCACGTTACCCACGAGGTCAAATGTGGTAAAGCCCTTCAATTCCAGGTTTTGGTAATCTTTCAGGTCAAGCGAGCGCACTGCTTGTAACCTCACCGAAAAATCCTGACTTTGCCAGCCCGCAAAACTCACAAATTTGGACGGATTGGTAGAGATGATGGAGTTGCGCTGATAACCTTTATCGGGCGTTTTGATATCCGAAATAATAAACTGACCGGAAACGCCCACTATTAAACCTTTTGGCTGCTGGCTGTAGCTGAGTTCGCCTTCAAAACCGTAGTTGCGTACCTTTTGATCAGTAACAGATATGGTAAAATTACTGGTGTTGATGAGGATTGCTTTGTCTGACACGGAATAAAACCCTGCTATTTGTCCTTTAAAGCCGCTCTCATCGCTTAATCTGCCGCCAAGTTCATATTGATTGGTTTTGATACCACTTAATGGCGCGTCTTTTACGTTGATGCTGTTAACCAGTTTCCAGTTATCCCCATCGCGTACATAAGAGCCGGTTCCGTAATATTTGGTTGGATCAGGCACCGAAAAGCCTTGTGAGTAATTTGCCCATATCTGCGCCTTATTGCTGAACTTGTAAATCAAACTGCCGTTGAACAAAGTTACATTATAGTCGTTTTTACCTCCCGGGATTTTAGCTGCCGAGGTACCTACACCATAGTTTACAGATACCTGTTGCTGAAAGCGAACAAAATCATCTACGGTTACATCCATATGCTGCTGGCGTATCCCTCCGGAAAGCGTAAGCTTATTCATAATTTCCCAGCTGGCCTGCGCAAAGCCCGATATGCCCAGGATACGGTTACCCGGATAACGTTCCAATGTACTGGCCGTTTTATTGATCAGTCCACCAGAGCTATAGCTTAAGTTGGTATCAAAGAAGGCTTGCGTTCCTACAAATTTTTCATGATCGAGATCGGCACCATAGGTTAGTTTTACTTTATCCCACTGTTTGGCTAAAACTGCCTTAAAGCCATATACATCAGTATTTTGGCGCGACGCTGCCAGTGGTAAGGGTTTTACATTACCTGGCGCAACAGTAAGATCGCGAGACTGAACAATACCTTCAGGAAAAGAAGGGCTGAAATCTAATTTTTCAGACCTAACAAAAGCCTGGAACTGAAAGCTCTGACCACCCAATATATTGCCAATACGGTACTGGCCGTTAATAAAAATGCGTTTACTGCGCGGCACCACATCGGCATCAAAGCCCTTGCGTACATCCAGCAATGAAGGATCGGGAGCTATACCATTATTTGCATTAGCCGGTAGCGCACCTGCCAGGTTATTCCCTAAAAATAAGCCATGGTCGCTGTTGTATTTGGAGTTGTAGTATTGCGCATCCAAACTAATACTTTGGTTGTGTTTGAGTTTAAAATCGACATTACCAAACAGATCGATACTGCGGTTATATTGGAGGTCGCCTTGTTTGGTGTCGATAATAATTTGATGACCATCGCCATCATAAGCAGCGCCATTTTGCTGATAAGCAAAGCCTAAACGACCCTTTACAAAGCTATTACCACCAGCGATAGACTGCGCTACGCGCAGATCATGGTCATCGCCATGACCTAAGCCACTGCGCCCGCCTACTTCAGTTTGGAAAGCCAGTTTCTCCGACGTTGATTTTTTGGTTACAATATTGATGATACCACCGGTAGCGTCCCCGCCATAAACCGAGCTCGCGCCGGATAACACTTCGATCTTCTCGATATTGAATGGATCGATAGCATCAAACTGGCGACTGGTGTTACGGGTGCTATTGATAGATACCCCATCAATCATCACCAGGATATTTCGCCCACGAATGTTTTGCGCGTAATTGGAACGTCCCTGGTTACCGATATCGAGCCCTGGGATCAGTATGCCCAATGCTTCTTTAAGAGGTACGCCGGCTTTGATCTGGGACTGCAGTTTGGCACTGTCAATAACCCAAACAGTTCCGGGTATTTCGCTGATGTGCTGGGGTGAGCGGGACGAAACCACCACCACCTCGTTCAGGTTATTATTTAAATTGATAGAAGTTACCGGCTTGTTATCGGTTGTTTGAATGGTGATCACATTGCCCTGCACCTTTAATTTAAGGTTAGCGCCCATCAGGTCATGTAATATTTTTTTGATAGGCTGATGAGTGGCATCTACATTCACTATCTTATTAGCATCTAGCCGGGTATTGCTATAGGAAATACTTACGGATGCTTTATCACCAATGGCCAGCAGCGCATCAGCCAAAGTAATATTGCTTAATTTGATGGTTAAGGGTTTATCAAGTACATCCTGCTGCGCAAATAAATGTGTGGTGTTGAGAAGTGTTAAAACAATAACAATTAACACTTTAGGAGCAATATTTAGCTGTTTAACGGTAAAGCCTGAAGAATATTTAGTTAAATTTTTGAGGTAAGTATGTACCTGTTTCATATTTTCGTTTAAATGTTTAATTAATTAGGTATTAGTTGAGCAAATCCCGATGTTGTAGTTTGGCGATGAAGCATCGGGAATTTTTGTTTCTATATTTTTCTACATGGCATCAGTATTTGCTTCTGATTAATAAATGGTTACGATGTTTCCGGCTATTTTATAATGAAGGCCTATGGCAAATTCGAGGCTGTTGAGTACGGTTTTTATATCAGGATTGTTAAACCGTCCGGTATAACGTTCGTTTCTTAGTAAGCGATTATCAATAAGCACCTCTACGTCATACCAGCGTTCCAGCGTTGATGCTATGTCACTCAATTTCTGATCTTTAAATTGCAGCTGATTATTACGCCAGCTGTAATAAGCAGCTGCATATACGGTTTGCTGCTTTAATGACTGATCGGCACCATATACACCTTGCTGGTTAGCCGTAAGAATTAAAGAAGCCTTTTTGATTTTTGGTGAAAACATGACGCGCCCTTCTTCAACCACCACATCGGTTTTGTTTTCCTCGGGATAGGCCCTAAGATTAAAATGAGTTCCTAAAACCCGTACAACCACTTGTTTGCTATTGATTGAAAACGGGCGTTTTTTGTCTTTAGCCACAGTAAAAAAAGCTTCGCCTTCAAATTCCACAACTCTTGATGTATCTGTAAATTTTTCGGGATACCGTAGTTTGCTATCCGAGTTTAGCTGGATAATTGTTCCATCGGGCAGGGTGCAGGTGGCCTTTCTTCCTTTAGGGACTTTTACTTCGTGGTAACTAATAGTGGCACTGCCTTTCTCCTGATAGTTTCCGGATACATGATAAATATAGAAGGCCAAACCCGTGATCAAAACAATGCTTGCAGCTACCTTGACCAGCCAAGCCCAGTTTGTTTTGGGAGGTTTATCCTCAATGAATACCCGATCTGAGAGCTCTGCCCATGTTTTATCCTCTATGCCTTGTATGTCAACAGGAGGAGAGATGGTAAAATCACTTTCTGCTATCTTTTGCAGCCATTGTTTAATTGCAAACTGCTCCTCAGTGCTGCATTTGCCCTGGTGATACCGTTCCAGTAATTCCTGTGTTATTTCTATTTTCATTTAATTAAATGCAAGCTACGTGTTGCATTCATTAACATAGCTGATTAATTCTTTATTTTTCCTAAGACTAATTCTAAATAATAACTAAGTGGCAGATATTCAGGTAGAAAAATTTAGTTGGCTGAGATAAGAAGATAATATGAGGGTTTGGGTTTATTTAGTCAATAGCTAAATTGTCCCTGAGAAAGCTCAGTGCTTTATAGAGATGATATTCAACGGTTTTTTCTGATATAAGCAAAGCCGAAGCTATTGACTTTTTATCCAATCCTTGCTGTTGACTTAAACGGTAAATCTCCTGCGACTTATAGGGAAGCCTGTTGATCAGGTTGTTGATAGTTTTGTATAGTTCATTATAGTTTAGTGTATCTTCCGTGCAGGTTCCTTCGGTTGACTGATTTTGAATAACATTTTGCAGGTGTTTTTGCCGGTTGGATGTGGTACGGCAATATTCAAATACTTCGAGCTTTGCCGATCTGAAAATGTATTGTTCAATTGATGCATTTATCTGGAGTGTGTTTCTTCGTTTCCATAATGATTCAAATATATCCTGTGAAAGTTCTGCCGCGATATCTTCATCTCTCAAAATATTATAACAGATAGCAAAAACTTTTTTCCAATACATGCGATATAATTGCTGAAAGGATTGCTCAGTTAAGTGAAAAACTACTTGGGGGTATTTGTTATTGCCTGACACTGGAAGCTAATTTGGGACAAATATAGGCAACTATTTAGAATCAGTATAAATAAAAATAACTAAATATAATGTTAGATTGAAAATTTGGCTTTACTACGTTCCATTAGTACATCCTGATTCCAAATAATATCGACTAATGAATTTCCAATATCGAAATCATTATTCAACATATTACATTAAATACTTAGCTCTGAGTGGGTTTCCATGTAAACACGTTATATGATGATAAATTAATTTAACTTGTTTATTATCAATAAAATATCTCAATGTTAATCATGGGTTGTGTAAACCATGTAAACCATCTTTTATAGCAAAATGGCCCGCTTGTTTAGGGATTATGCTTAAACACTTAATAAATTTTAACTATTGGATATAGAATTAATCGATTGTGATTGTGTTCTTTAATGTCCTAATTTTATACCACTGTACAATCAGTAAGAGTTCAATACATAAACTTATAAATATGGAAAGCGAATCAAATGACATCAGTAAATGTCCGTTTCACAACGGCAGTATGAAAAATAATGCAGGTGGCGGTGGCACCCGGAATCACAATTGGTGGCCCAACCAGCTAAAGTTGAATATCCTGCGTCAAAATTCCTCTTTATCAAACCCCAATGGTGAAGAATTTAATTATGCCGAAGCTTTTAAAAGCCTCGACCTGGCAGCAGTGAAAAAAGACCTTCATGCATTGATGACCGACTCGCAGGACTGGTGGCCGGCAGATTTTGGTCACTATGGCGGTTTGTTCATACGTATGGCCTGGCACAGTGCCGGAACCTATCGTGTAGGCGACGGACGTGGCGGTGCTGGTGCAGGCTTGCAGCGTTTTGCACCGCTTAACAGTTGGCCCGATAACGTGAGTCTGGATAAAGCCCGCAGGTTGCTTTGGCCGATCAAACAAAAATATGGCCGCAAAATTTCATGGGCCGATCTGATGATCCTTACCGGTAATATAGCCCTGGAATCGATGGGCTTTAAAACCTTTGGTTTTGCTGGCGGACGTGAAGATGTATGGGAAGCGGATGAGTCTGTATATTGGGGCTCTGAAACTACCTGGTTAGGTGGCGATCTGCGCTATGCACATGGTTCACATGGTGTGCAAGAGGGCCATGGTGTATTGGTATCTGACGATGATGCTAATGGCGATATCCACTCCCGCAACCTCGAAAAACCGCTTGCAGCTGTGCAAATGGGTTTGATCTACGTAAACCCGGAAGGTCCTGATGGTAATCCTGATCCCGTTGCCGCCGCTAAAGACATCCGCGATACTTTTGGCCGCATGGCCATGAACGATGAGGAAACAGTTGCATTAATAGCCGGCGGCCACAGCTTTGGCAAAACTCACGGTGCTGCATCTGCCGACAATGTAGGCAAAGAGCCTGAAGCTGCCGGCATTGAATCGCAAGGCTTCGGCTGGAACAACAGCTATGGTTCTGGCAAAGGTGCCGACGCGATTACCAGTGGGCTGGAAGTAATATGGACAAAAACACCGACCCAATGGAGCAATAATTTTTTTGAAAACCTGTTTGGCTTTGAATGGCAACTGACAAAAAGCCCTGCTGGTGCGCACCAATGGGTAGCTAAAGATGCAGAAGCTACTATTCCTGACGCGTACGATAGCTCAAAAAAGCATCGCCCGGCCATGTTGACTACCGATCTTGCTTTAAGGTTTGATCCGGCTTACGAAAAAGTATCAAGACGCTTTCTGGAAAATCCGGATGAATTTGCCGATGCTTTTGCGCGTGCATGGTTTAAATTAACACACCGCGATATGGGGCCACGCGAACGTTATCTGGGTCCTGATGTACCACAGGAAGAACTACTTTGGCAGGATCCTATCCCCGCCGTTAACCATGCATTGATAGCTGAAAGCGATGTTACAGCTTTAAAAGCAAAAGTATTAGCATCGGGTTTAAGCGTATCTGAGCTGGTTTCCACAGCATGGGGCTCAGCTTCTACCTTCCGTGGTTCTGATAAGCGCGGTGGTGCCAATGGCGCCCGCATTCGCCTGGCTCCGCAAAAATACTGGCAGGTAAATAATCCGTCGCAATTGCAAAACGTATTGAGCGTACTCGAGGGTATTCAAAAAGAGTTTAATGCAGCGCAAGCTGATGGGAAAAAAGTTTCGCTGGCTGATCTGATCGTTTTGGCTGGTAGTGCAGCGGTTGAAAAAGCAGCTAAAGATGCGGGTCACAACATTACGGTTCCTTTTACACCTGGCCGTGCAGATGCCTCGCAGGAACAAACCGATGTAGAATCGTTCGGTTACCTGGAGCCCGCTGCTGACGGTTTCCGCAACTATCGCAAAACAAAAGCTCCCGTATCTACCGAAGAATTACTGATAGATAAAGCACATTTGCTTACACTTACTGCACCTGAGTTAACCGTATTGTTAGGTGGCTTGCGCGTGTTGAATATCAATTTTGATGGTTCTAAACATGGTGTTTTCACATCACGCCCGGGTGTGCTTACTAACGATTTCTTTGTAAACCTGCTCGATATGAACACTGCATGGAAAGCAGTATCAGCCGATAAGGAACTCTATGAAGGCAGCAATCGCTCCACCGGTGAAGTAAAATGGACAGGTACCCGCGCTGATCTTGTATTAGGATCCAACTCCGAATTGAGGGCTGTTGCCGAACTATACGCAGGCTCCGATGCCCAGGACAAATTTGTGAAGGATTTTATACAAGCCTGGACTAAGGTGATGAACCTGGACCGTTTTTAAATTAGTTTGATGTAAATCACCTTATGTTTTTTCTTTTGATCCGTTAATGGATCAGACAGATGGACAAAGATTATGTGGTTATTCTAAAAAGGCACCGTATCACGGTGCCTTTTTTATTGATCTGAAGAGCACCTGATTGAATTATCGCCATATTGGTCAGAGAAATTGGCTACTCTTTTATTGAAAAATGATGGCTCAGCTATGAAGATCACGGCATTGCATAGAATAGTCAAATACATCAAACCAGATATTTATTTGAAAAAACATATTGCCATCAAGATTACTTATCTGACCTGCGAGGTAAAAGAAGGTAAGTACAGCACTTATAATGATATTTATAACCTCGATAAGAGTCTGGAGATGGCTTTGTATGGTGTAGATCAGCCCTTGGGTATGCGATAGTGAAATTGATTATGGGGATGATAAGATAAGACTATGCTTCAAGAGTGATCCGGTAAAAATGCTTATTATAACGCTGAGATATTTTTTCAATAAGACCAGCTTCCACTAATTTTTTCAATCTGGTATTGAATGAACTGATGCTCATGTTACTCCCTTGATCCTTCATCCCAAACCAAAGTGTTTCCGCATCTTTTGCCTCGTTAACACTCTTTATATATTCGAGTATTTGGGTATTTATACGATCCCAGTTTTCCTGCTGGTTGGTAATTCGAGATTTAGAAGACCTGTATTGGGGGGTGACCATCATCATTTTAAATTGTTTGTCCCACGATTAATTGATCAAAAATCGCATACTCTGGCAATTTAGAGTACAAATTTGAAGTAAATCTGAAGTTGTGTCTCGCCGATATGTTTCATATAGCAGTTTCAAATCAACTAAAGATAATTCCTTACCTGGTTTTGGCCGGTTAGTTATATTTTATAATCTAAATGACGGATGAATCTTGTTAAAATCTGTTAAACGAAGGCAATTTCATGCCAACTACAGAATCTCCTGATATTATTGTTCCTGATGGTGATATACAGGCTTCCGGCGTATCAAACTACTTTAACAGGAACATCGCTGAGAAGCCCCTCTTAAAAACAGATAAAAATGAAACTATTAACTGTCTTTCTTTTCCTACTTACAAGCAATCTCCCTACATGGCTTGGCGATTTTAACAAGGCTCAAACTGAAGCGGCAGCAGCACATAAACTAATCCTGATTAATTTCTCCGGATCCGATTGGTGTGGCCCATGCATAAGATTGAGGAAGGAAATCCTGGAATCGGAAAAATTCAATGATTTTGCCATAGATCACCTGGTGTTGGTTCGTGCCGATTTTCCCAGGCAAAAGAAAAATCAATTGAGCAAAGAACAGGTAAAACTGAACGAAACCCTGGCAGATAAATATAACCCCGATGGTAAGTTCCCTTTTACCCTGCTGGTTGATGAGCGTGGTAAAGTATTAAAAGAATGGGATGGATATCCCGATGAAACTGCCGATCAGTTCATAAATCAAATCAAACCTTTTGCAAATGCCAGTCATTGAAACTACAGAAAAAATAACAACCGTTCACAAGCGGATACTGAAGCTGATGGGCAATCGCTTCGAGATCAGCGTCGTGAGTGATGATATTGATTGGGCAAATAGCCGTATTGATATGGCTGTTGCCGAGATAAGCCGGATCGAAAAATTGCTAACTACTTTCAGAGATGATAGCCAAACCAACCAGATCAATGCGGCCGCAGGTATTCGCCCGGTAAAGGTTGATCAGGAAGTTTACCAGTTGATAGAGCGTTCGCTGAAAATATCTGAGCTTACTCAAGGAGCATTTGATATTACTTATGGATCTATCGATAAAGGCCTCTGGAATTTTGATGTTAACATGAAAAACTTACCAGATACAGAAACAGCTCGTGAAGCAGTACGCCTGATCAATTACAAAAATGTAATTATGGATGCCGGGAATACCACCGTTATGCTCAAGGAAGAAGGTATGCGGATTGGTTTTGGAGGAATAGGGAAGGGCTATGCGGCTGATCGCGCTAAAGCTGTACTGCAGCTAAACGGGGTAAGTAGCGGGATAGTGAACGCGGCTGGCGATTTGATCACCTGGGGAACACAGCCTAATGGTAATCCCTGGACGATTGCTATTGCTGACCCGGATAAGCAGATGACACCGTTTTCTACACTCAATATCAGTAATATGGCCATTGCAACATCTGGTAATTATGAGAAGTATGCCATTATCAACGGCAAAAAATATTCCCACACCATCGATCCCAAAACTGGTTTTCCGGTAAGCGGGATTAAGAGTGTAAGCATTATTTGCCCCAGTGCTGAATTTGCCGACGCCATGGCCACACCCGTAACCGTTATGGGGGTTCATGTAGGTCTTGATCTGGTAAACCAACTACAACAACTCGCTTGCGTCATTATTGATGACGATAACCGTCTTTACACTTCCAGAAACATAAACGTTAAAAATTAGCACATGAAAAAGTTACCCCTGATTAAATTATTGCTGGTTGGCAGTATACCGGCTCTTGGATTAAGCTCATGTTCATCAGTAAAAGCATATCAAAAGAACAGGTTAAACGACGCGGAGATGGAACTTTCTGCCCGTAAGTCGCAAAAGTTTGAACAAAGTTTTCAATTATATCGCGAAGGTGGTTCTGGGGCTAATGGTGGAAAAAGCGGCGGCGGCTGTGGATGTAACTAAAACCGGGTTACTTATATGAGAAAAATATACCTATGTGTTGCTGCCCTATATTTAGGGATAGTCATTTCACATGCGCAAACCAAAACATTACCGGTTAAGGACAGCAGTAACTATGAAGCCCGCAAACTTAAAATTGAAGAGATCAACATCATCTCGGCTTACTATCACCAGGATGGCAATAATTCGGCGGTTACCGGTGGTATTGGTACCGAAAAGCTGACCGACTTTGCCAATACCTTTGATCTGCAGTTATCAAAATATGGCGCCAGCGGAAAAAAGCACACTTTTACATTTGAACTGGGGGTAGATCATTATACTTCAGCTTCTTCGGATAAAATTGATCCGAACAGTATCTCCTCGGCCTCCAGGCAGGATACCCGTGTATATCCATCCCTGAACTGGACGGTTTCAAACGATAAAACAGGCAATGCTTTCGGACTAACAGGATCTTATTCGCATGAGTTCGATTATCAGTCTTTCGGCGGTGGAATAAATCTTACACGGGTGTCTAAAGATAAAAATACCCAGTTTGATTTTAAGGGCATGGTTTTCCTGGACACCTGGAAAGTGATATTGCCGGTTGAACTGCGACCGCCGGGCTACGGTTCAGGATCAGATCGTGAAGGTAGAGGACCGGTTGATCACAGTCCGCGTAATTCATTCAGTACTTCGTTCTCCCTGTCACAGGTGCTGACCTCACGGCTACAGGCCTTACTGATCATCGAGCCTTCCTATCAGCATGGCTTGCTGGCCACCAAATATCAACGCGATTATTTTACCGATGGATCTGAACGGGTAGAAAACCTGCCAGGCAGCAGGTATAAACTCCCGATAGCGGTGCGGTTTAATTACTTCTTGGATGATCATTTTGTGATTAGGACATTTTACAGGTATTATATGGATAACTGGGGTATAAGGGCGCATACAGCAGAAGTTGAAATACCTGTTAAGCTGACTTCATTTGTATCGGTGAGCCCTTATTACCGGTATAATAACCAACAGGGTACACGCTATTTTGCCCCGTATGGCCAACATAACCCTTCGGATACCTATTACACCAGTGATTATGATCTGTCTACATTACATAGCAATTTTGTTGGTGCTAATATCAGATTGTCTCCACCAACGGGGGTGTTTGGCTGGCAGCATTTCAATTCGCTGGAGATAAGGGCTGGCCACTACATGCGTTCTACAGGATTGAATTCAAATATTGTGACCCTGGCCATGAAGTTCAAATAGATAATCGGGTGATGATCGGGGCCGCTGTCCTGATCATCACTTTCTTGCTGACTAAGTTGATCACCGGAGAATAATTATTGATAGTTACCTCCGCCGTTGATCATATCAGAAACAATACCCTTATTATCCTTGCGTTCTGCTATAAAAACACCGGCAAGGTGAACAAAAATAAAAGCAAGGATCAGATACATACAAAAGCCATGAACTTCTTTAACGGTATGCCTGATAGACTTGAAAGGTGCTAACAGATCTTCAAACGCCAAAAATAAACCGGTTACAGCCATGGTTATAAGCAAAATATAAAACGCGGCATAAATTACTTTTACAGTAAGCTCATGTTTGGCAAGTTCTCTTTCCTTTTTTGAGGATTGGAATTGCCGGTACGCGCTTTTCATCTTACGAATGAATTTTTGATCGGCCAGTTGAAAAAACTCAAGAACTAAGCGGAATAAAAGTAAACCAACTAATACATACCCAAAATAGATATGTATGTTCCAGACGCTATCGCCAAGCGCATGTGCAACTGAACCGGCCTGCTCGTCGCTTACCGTAGCACCAGCGTTCTTTAATTCATTTTTGATCAGGGCCGATACAGACCTTTCATCCGTGATAGTTGAATTGATCAGTACGGTAAGCAGTGAACCGCTGATAACGATGGTGTTGACCCAGTGCCATAGGCGTAGTGAGATCGAATATTTTTTAATATGTCTCGGATGTTGTGTATCCTGACGAACGGGTTCGATTATTGCCATATTGGTTTTAAATAGTGCGACTGGGCATGCCTTTTTAATTGTTTGTAAATTACAACAAGAAAATGAAGTAAATCTGTACTTGTTGAGTTGCTTTCCTGTTTATATATCAACAAACCTTATAAGCTTCAGGTTATCTTCAATTTTGATGATTACATTTGAGTAAAAAGCAGCTTTGAAAATCCTGGTAATAGAAGACGAGCAAGGGTTACGCGAGAACATCACAAACTATTTAAACGTGGATGGTAATATCTGTGAGAGTTGTAACGCACTGAATCCTGCACTACAGAAACTATCAGACTATGACTATGATTGTGTTTTGCTGGATATCGGACTACCTGACGGAGAAGGTTTTGGTGTTCTGGAATACCTGCGAACCAATCAGAAGAACGAAGCAGTCCTAATTATTTCTGCCCGGAATTCCCTGGATGATAAATTAAAAGGGCTGAATGTGGGTGCTGATGACTATTTGACCAAGCCTTTTCATTTAGCAGAACTCAAGGCCCGTCTGATGGCGGTTTTTCGCAGAAAGGCTTTAAATACTAACAATAAGCTGGTATTTAATGAAATATCCGTAGATGTACTTGGTCGGACGGTTGAAGTTAATGAAATTGCTATTATCCTGACCAGAAAGGAATATGACATGTTACTGTATTTTATTGCCAACAAGGGTAAGGTTATCTCCAAAAATGCCATAGCCGAACATTTGTGGGGTGATGAGATGGATATGCATGATAATTTTGATTTTATTTATACACACATCAAAAATCTCCGCAGAAAACTACTGGACGCGGGAGGCAAGGACTATTTAACTTCCATTTATGGCCTTGGTTATAAATTTACAGGTTAATGAAATTATCTGAACATTATACCAGAACTAGTATCTACAGCACTTTAACTGTCTTATTGGCGGGAGCTATTATCTATTATTTTGCTATCAAATACATTGCTCAGCAACAATTGGATCGTGGGCTTCAGCAACAATTGACAGAGGCAGAAGAGTACGTAAGGAGCAGCAATCAGGACCCGCAACAGTATGACCTCGATAAAGATCATGCAGTGTTTATCAGAACCAATGAGCAGGAATTACAGAAACGCTTTTTTGATACCACCTATTTCAACCCCAAGGAGCAACGGAAGGAGGCAGGACGTGCTGTTGAAGATCTGGTTAAATTGAAAGAGACAAATTACAGGGTTGTTATTACCATTTCTAGGGCGGGGCAAAAATATCTTATAGAGATTATCACTATCATTACCTTAGCCCTGCTGGCAGGCTTGCTTTCGGTGCTTTTTATCACCAATAAGTATTTTCTCAACGGCCTTTGGAAGCCATTTCAACTGACATTAAAAGAGATAAAGCAATTTAACATTGCGGATGTTGACCAGTTTAAAGGAAAACCGAGTAAGGTAGATGAATTTGCTGAACTAAATGAAGCTATTCAGGAAATGTCTTTAAGGGTAACTGATGATTACCTGAACCTGAAGCAATTTACGGAGAATGCCTCACATGAAATGATGACCCCATTGGCTGTAGTGACCACAAAGCTGGATACCCTGATCCAGGATGAAACATTAAATGCCGAACAATTAGCACAGATCACTGACATTTACAGTTCGATCAATAAATCCAGCCGGCTTAACCAATCATTGTTATTGTTGGCCAAACTGGAAAATAAACTGATAACTGACGAAGAGTCAATTAATTTGGAGACTGTGCTGTCTGAAAAAATGCTGCAGTTTCAAGAGTTGATGCAAACTAAAGACCTTTTGTTTAAGCACAACCTGCAACCAAAGCAGGTGCTGGCAAGCAAATATCTGATCGATATCTTATTAAATAACCTCTTTAGTAATGCGATCAGGCACAATAACACCGGCGGCATTATCATTATCGAGTTGAACAGAGAGCAATTATCCATTAAGAATACCGGGGCTAATCATTCATTAAATGAGCAATTGATCTTCGAGCGTTTTCAAAAAGGCAAGGAATCACAGGGTACCGGCTTGGGATTAACGTTGGTTAAAAATATCTGCCAGCATTATGGATATACGATTCATTACAATTATGAATCCGGATGGCACACTTTTATGCTCATATTTTAACAAATTGTAGTCAATTAGCTTTGGCAATGTTCTTGTTTTGTCACTTTTATCGTACAATTAAAATTCAGCTGCCAACTTCAATTTTGCTTCAGATTACGGCTTTAGTTTTAAGGCGAATGTGGTTTACACACGTTTTAAAGCCGAATGCTAATGAAATATATATGCTTGCTGATCCTTGTTTTTTCTTTTCTTAATCTTAAAGCACAAGACAATTATGAGATTCAAGTTTATGGATCTGAAACAGTTGAAAAAGGTAAAACCATGGTTGAACTACATAGCAATTTTACACTTAATGGAAGTAAAACTATAACTAACGGCGAGCTTCCGACAAATCATGTAGAACACGAAACTATTGAGATAACACATGGTTGGACTCCCTGGTTTGAGACCGGTTTTTATTTTTTTAATTCCATAGGCGATGCCGGCCGCACGGCTTATGTAGGTTCCCATATCAGACCAAGAGTTGCGGCACCGCGGAGCTGGAACTGGCCAGTAGGGGTGAGTATTTCAACTGAATTCGGATTTCAGAAAAGTGCATTTTCGGCCAATACAAGCACGCTGGAAATAAGACCGATAGTAGATAAAAAATGGAATAGATTATATATTTCAGTTAATCCAACGCTGGAAAAAAGCTTTAAAGGTCCGGATGAAAATCGGGGATTTACCTTTTCGCCCAATGTTAAAGGAAGTTATGATGTAACCAAAGCTGTTGCACTTGGATTAGAATATTATGGGAGTACTGGCCCCTTTTTTCACTACGATGCCTTCAAACAACAGGATCACCAGTTATTCGTGGCAACGGATCTTGATTTTGATCCTAAATGGGAATTTAATGGCGGCATAGGTTATGGTTTTACACAAAACGCAGATAAGGCTATAATTAAAATTATCGTTGGCAGGAGATTTTAAGAGCATATTTGTAATCTATGATAACTTGACTACTTCTCAAGACATTGGTCAATAGTAAATATTATGATGAGAGAGGAGCGACGATATGCTTTCCGGATGGTATCGCAAAATGAGATATTCTGTTTGACTTTTGATATAAACCAAAAACGCCTAAAATCATTGATTCTAGGCGTTTTAATCGTATTAAGTAACTAATAAGCGGAGAGGGAGGGATTCGAACCCTCGATACACTTTTGGCGTATACACACTTTCCAGGCGTGCTCTTTCGACCACTCAGACACCTCTCCGGATTAAATGGGATTGCAAAGGTAAAATAATATTGCGTTCAAAGGCAATAAAAAAGCGAAGTCCTCTTTACAGAGGGCCCCGCCTTCACGAAAACTTTAACTCAACTTATAAAATATGGCATTTAGTAGTATAGAGGGTAAATAATGTGTTTGGTTTAATTTGGGTAAAAAATATTTACCCGTAATGCAGATAAATAATTTTAGCTTATGTTTGCTCCATATTGCCGTATGGTAATTTTACACATAAAAAGCTTGTTTAGTTTCAATGCTGAGCATCAACAACATTAAAAAACCTATCGCTGCCGATATTGATGTATTTGAGGAGAAGTTTAAAGCTTCTATGCAAAGCTCCGTACCTTTGCTTGACCGGATAACCCATTATATTGTTAAGCGCAAAGGAAAGCAGATCAGACCCATGTTTGTGTTTTTTGCCGCCAGCATTTGTGGTGGCATTAACGAATCGACCCATCGTGGGGCCGCTTTGGTTGAATTGTTGCATACGGCTTCCCTGGTACATGACGATGTGGTTGATAACTCCTATCAGCGCCGTGGCTTTTTCTCCATCAACGCTTTATGGAAAAATAAAATTGCCGTTTTAGTAGGCGATTATCTCCTTTCAAAGGGCTTATTGTTATCTATTGATAATGGTGATTTTCAGTTACTCCGAATCGTATCAGACGCGGTAAAGCAAATGAGCGAAGGTGAACTGATGCAGATCGAAAAAGTACGCCGCATGGATATCGGCGAACCAGTTTATTACGAGGTGATCAGGCAAAAAACGGCTTCGCTTATCGCTTCATGCTGTGCTTGTGGGGCGGCATCAGCCGGGGCCTCTGATGAGGTGGTAGAAAAAATGCGCTTGTTTGGCGAAAAGATCGGTATCGCTTTCCAGATCAAAGATGATATGTTTGATTTTGGTACCGATGATGTAGGCAAGCCTTTGGGTATCGATATCAAGGAAAAAAAGGTTACGTTGCCATTGATCTATTCGCTGGCCAACGCTACCGACTCTGAAAAGAAAAGGATCATCAACCTGGTTAAAAATCATAATGACGATCCGGCGAAAATTGCTCAGATAGTTAAGTTTGTAAACGATACCGGCGGCCTGCAATATGCAGAAACGCAAATGAAAAAATACCAGGACGAAGCTTTTGAAATCCTCAATACTTTCCCCGAAAGCGATTCGCACCGCGGATTGGAACAATTGGTAAGGTTTACTACCGAACGTAACAAATAGGCGTATTATCATATTCATCATTACCGGGTTATACTTTCAACTTTGGTTTGGCTGCACTATCTTTATTCATCAATTAAAACACGTTTTATTATGGATGCAACAAGTAAACCCGGTGTGCCTACACTTTTTGAGTGGGCTGGTGGTACAAAAGCCTTTGAAAACCTTTTTGACAAGTTTTATGATAAAGTGCTGGCCGACGACTTGCTTGAGCCTGTATTTAAGCATATGAGCCCGCAGCACCGCCTGCACGTGGCCCATTTTGTAGCCGAGGTATTAGGAGGTCCCAAAACCTATAGTGAGCAGGAGGGTAGCCATTTTATCATGATCAGCAAGCATCTCCAAAAATATCTGACAGAGGCACACCGCAAACGCTGGATAGAACTACTGCTGCAAACTGCCGATGAATATGCGTTACCGGATGATCCGGAGTTTCGTTCGGCATTTATGGCTTACCTGGAATGGGGAACCCGTATCGCGGTGATTAACTCCAAAACAGATGAGGTAACAGAACCTACTGATGTTCCGATGCCCGAATGGGGCTGGGGAGTAGTTGGCGGTCCTTACATCCCCTGAATTTTCAGAAGGATAGTCATGGCTATTTAAAAAAAGAACGTTGCTTGTTGTGCAGGGATAGCCCGGCTTTAACTTCTCCTTAAACTTATTAACTTCGTAAATGCAATCCATATTCCTCAGCTTCCCCAAGATCACATTTTTTGATATCCTTGATGTGGTTCTGGTGGCTTTTATTATATACCAGCTCTATAACCTTATCCGGGGTACTATCGCGGCCAATATCTTTATCGGTTTCGCGGTGATATTTGCACTCAACTTTGTGGTGAACGCACTGCACATGAAACTGCTTACTGCCATTTTGGGCAAGTTTGTTGATGTGGGCATCATTGCGGTTATCGTAGTTTTTCAGCAGGAAGTAAGGCGCTTTTTATTGCTGGTGGGCAAAAATGCTTCGTTGCAACGGAACAAAGCCTGGTGGCAATACTTTTTTGGTAAAGCCGAGGCCGAGAAAAATAATTACGCCCGTATAAAACCTATTATAGATGCCTGCAAAAGCATGAAACAAACCCGTACCGGGGCCCTGATTGTATTTGCTAAATATTATGATGAGCAGTTTTATCAAAACAGCTGCGAGGTAATGGATGCCAAGATATCAAAGCGCCTGCTCGAGAGTATCTTTCAGAAAACCAGTCCGCTGCATGATGGAGCGGTGGTGATATCTGAAAATAAAATCAAATCGGCCAGCTGTATTTTACCCCTTACCGAAAAAACAGACCTCCCCGCTCAATTTGGCTTGCGTCACCGTGCTGGTATTGGTGTAACTGAGGCTAACGAGGCTACTGCCATTATCATATCCGAAGAAACCGGCGAATTATCCTATGCCAAACAAGGCCGTGTTAAAATGAATATCAGCTTTGCCGAACTGGAAAAAGTGCTGAATAAGGATTTTTAACTATCTGATAATTAAGGATGAATGGTTTTTATAACCGAATCAGGTTTCGCCTCGCCAAGCCGTTTGACTAACATGGTATAGTGCATATTAGGTTCATCAGTTTTTACGACCGGCATTTTATCGGTCGACTGTAGTTTTACAACCGGCATGCGGTCGGTTATTTCAGCCACGATTACATTATTTAGGGGTTGAACATTCTGTAACGGTTGAAGTACGTTGGGTATAACCGGTGTTGATTTTAATATGCCATCATCAGGTTTTACCTTAAAATACTGATAGATAGAATTGTCGGGTTTTTTACCGGGCAGTGGTGTGGTTAGTTGCTGTGCTTTTAACTGGGTAACACCACCTATCATCAATATAAATAGCCAAATGGTTTTCATGCGATAAAAAGGTTTACATAAATATAAGGTTATCCCGGGAAACCTAAATGTTAAAAAATGTTATTTAACATTTGATGTTTGCTCCACGGGACTTTTTAAACCTCGAATTTTAACACTTTTCGGCCCGAAAAGGGGCTAAAAACACATCAAAATCGCTCAAAAAAACCTCATTTTAACACTTTTTAACAAATTTTAACACCGTTTTGAGCAGTTTTTAAAACTTTAAAAAGTATTAATTGGTTGATTGTCAAATAACTGCATACAAAATGGTTGGTTTTGGGTCTTGTTTTAACCTTAACCAAACGGCCCGGCTTCCTGTTTTTGCAGAGAGCCGGGCCGTTGTTTGATATAAAGATACGGAAAAATCGGCGGAATCAGAAGCAGGAGAGCAAGTCAATTTGTCGTCTGTTCGACTCACCCGGTCTGCGCTTCACTGGCCCCCCCTCTCTCCGGCTTTGCCGCAATGACGCATAGAGAAAAGAAATTCCCCTCTTTCCGCCGCAGGCGAAGAGAGGGGCGACGAGCGTTAGCGATGTCAGGGTGAGTTGTCTGCGCCATACCCTATCCCCTTCCCAATTTGATTTTACACTAAGGCTAAGGAAAATGATAGATTTTATTACTTTTGTGAAAATTTAAAACCAATGAGCGAACTCATTAAAAAACAAGTGACTGATGCAAAGGCTTTAATGGACAAAGCCATTGACCACGCCGATAATGAATTAAATAAGATACGTGCAGGTAAAGCAAACCCATCAATGCTTGATGATATTGTGGTTGACTATTATGGTAGCCCAACTCCGTTGAGCCAGGTAGGTACTGTTAACACACCAGATGCCCGTACGATTGTGGTTCAACCCTGGGAAAAATCAATGCTTGCCCCAATAGAAAAAGCTATTAAAGAAGCAAACCTGGGTGTTAATCCGCAAAACGATGGTGTTATTATCCGCATTAATGTACCGCCGCTAACAGAAGAGCGTCGTCGTGACCTGGTTAAGAAAGCCAAAGCCGAAGCCGAAACCGGTAAAGTGGCGGTTCGTAACATCCGTAAAGATGCTAACGAAAAGATCAAAAAATTAAAATCAGAAGGTGTTTCTGAAGATGAGATAAAAGTAGGCGAGGCCGATGTTCAAAAACTGACTGACGCTTATATTATCAAGATCGATCAGCTTTCTGAAGCCAAAGAAAAAGATATCATGACGGTTTAAATATTAACCTTATGTCAAATTAAAAGGGAATGAGCTACTTAGCCATTCCCTTTTTTTATTTTTGACCTACAAACATGAATATACTCATTTCTTACTTAAAAAAGCATCGCTGGATAGTTGTGCTGGCTTTGTTCCTGGCGGCCATGAACATTGGTTTTTCGCTGCTTGATCCATGGATAACCGGGCGCATTGTTGACCGGGTTATCGAAAAACGCAGCACCCTTCAGTATCAGGAATACCTGCACCAGGTATTAATACTCATTGGCGCAGCCATCGGCGTGGCCATGGTATCGAGGATAGCAAAAAATTTCCAGGATTATTTTACCAATATCATTACCCAAAAAGTGGGTGCCGAAATGTATGCCGATGGCCTGAAGCATTCGCTGGAATTACCCTACCAGGTATTTGAAGATCAGCGCAGCGGCGAAACTTTGGGCATTTTACAAAAAGTTAGGCTCGATTGCGAAAAATTCATCACCTCATTTATCGGGATCCTTTTTGTATCGCTCATTGGGATGGTATTTGTTATCGTGTATTCGTTAAGTGTTAGCTACCAGGTAACGCTGGTTTATTTTGCCGCTATACCCATTATTACCTTTGTGAGTATGGCCATGAGCCGCAAAATAAAAACCATTCAAAAAAAGATAGTCTCAGAAACCACCGCTTTGGCTGGTTCAACTACAGAATCATTAAGGAACATTGAGCTGGTAAAAAGTTTAGGTTTGGTTAAGCAGGAAATTGCCCGTTTAAACAATACTACCTATAAAATACTGGCCCTTGAACTTAAAAAAGTAAAATATGTACGCAGTATGAGCTTTGTGCAGGGTACTACGGTGAACCTGGTACGGAGCGTAATGGTAGTGGTATTATTGCTGCTTATTTTTAAACAAACCATCTCTCCCGGACAATACTTTAGCTTTTTGTTCTATTCCTTCTTCCTGTTCAACCCGTTACAAGAGTTGGGTAACGTGATCCTATCGTGGCGTGAGGCTGAGGTTTCATTAGGTAATTTTAGAGGGATATTAAGTACTCCCATTGATAAAAAACCAGAGAAACCAGTGTTGTTAGAAAAGGTAAATACCTTAACTTTTAGGGATGTTACTTTTAAACATTTAACCGCCAACCGCAACGCCCTTAATCATATCAGTTTTGAAACAAATACCGGCGAAACCATCGCCTTTGTTGGGCCATCGGGTTCGGGTAAAACGACACTGGTAAAACTGTTGGTTGGTTTATATCAGCCTTTGGATGGGGATGTTTTATACAATAATATTTTAAGTCGTGACATTGATTTGGATCAGCTGCGCGAAAAAATTGGTTTTGTAACCCAGGATACCCAGTTATTCTCGGGCACCATACGCGAAAACCTGCTGTTTGTGCGTCCCGATGCTACCGACGAGGAATGTATGAATGTGCTGCAGCGTGCCGCTTGTCAAACCCTGCTGGCACGTGCCGATAAAGGTCTGAGCACCGTAATTGGCGAAGGTGGTGTAAAGGTGTCAGGCGGCGAAAAACAACGCCTCTCGATAGCCCGTGCATTGCTCCGCAGGCCTGATATCCTGGTGTTTGATGAGGCTACATCTTCATTGGATTCCATCACCGAAGAAGAGATTACCGAAACTATACGCAATGTATCTGAGCTGGAAAATCATATTACCATACTGATTGCTCACCGCCTGTCGACCATTATGCATGCCGACTGTATTTACGTGCTCGAAAAAGGCCGCATCATTGAATCGGGCAAACACCATGATCTGTTAAGTCAGAAAGGCTTGTACTATGCCATGTGGCGTCAGCAAATTGGTGAAAAGGATACGGTTGAAGAAGTAGAGGTGAAGTAGAATTATTTGGGAGTCATCTCCACCACGTCATTGCAAGGAACGAAGCAATCTCTATGCTGTACAGGGCCGCTTTACTTGGCGTATACCCGCTCTTGGCCGCGGGAGGGCCTTTACTTTGTAGCCACAAAGTAACCAAAGGGCTTGTCACCAGAGGGGCTTCTTTGCCGCACACGGCTTTTGCCCTGCAAACCGGACAGAACCACGGGTTGCAATTATTTGCCCTGCTTCGCTCACGCAAGCCTTGCTTCTGCAAAACTTGCTATGCCCTTGCAGCCGCACAAGCCACCATTGTTCTGCCCGCTTTCGTCCGAAGCTTATCTGCTGACGGGGAAAAGGAAAAAAACATGTCATTGCGAGGAGGAACGACGTGGCAATCTCCTCGTATGTATCTACTTGCGATGAGATTGCCACGCTACGCTCGCAATGACATATTCGTAAAGAAATTTAGCAGAGGTTTAAATATTCTTATCCTCAATTATCCTGAAGAAATCATCGCGGTAAGTGTCGCCCACGGGGATGATCTTATCGCCTATCTGGATGCGGCTGCGTTCGATGCTATCGATCTTGTTGAGGGCTACGATGTATGATTTATGCACCCGTATAAAATGTTTTTCGGGCAGGGCATCTTCCATTTTCTTCATGCCTTGCAGAGTGATGATGCGCTCTGCCGTAGTAAATATGGATATGTAATCTTTTAGTCCTTCAATAAATAAAATATCGTGCAGGTATACCTTTTGAATCTTATGCTCGGTTTTTACAAAAATAAAGTCAGTCGAAAAATCATCCTGCTGTACCGGCTCAGCTTGTTGAACAGTTTTAATTACCGGTTGTATAATGCTTTGCGCTTTTTGAACCGATTTAAAAAACCGGTCGAGCGCTATGGGTTTAAGCAGGTAATCAACCACGTCGAGCTCATAACCTTCCAGCGCGTATTGCGGATAGGCGGTAGTTAAGATCACTTTGGCTTTGCCATTGGATATTTTTAAAAATTGGATGCCGGTAAGCTCAGGCATTTGCACATCTAAAAACACCAGGTCGATATTACCGCCCTGTACTATGGTTAGCGCTTCGATAGGATTGGTGGTGGCTTTTACCAATTGCAAAAAAGGCATTTTAGAAATATAATCTTCCAATATATGCAGCGCTAAAGGCTCATCATCAACTACCAGGCATCGGATCATGTTGTAAAAATAAGTGTTCTAATGATTTATCGTTAATTTTTTTGTTTAGCCCGTTAATAACGGACCAGTGTCTGATTATAGTACGATGGATAATTCGCAGGTATAAGTATCAATTTCATCCCTGATGTTCAAGGTGTGTTTATATGGATAAAGCAGGTTAAGCCGGCGTTGCACATTATTTAAACCAATACCCCCAATTGTATCGCGGTTATGGGTATGCTTTTTGTTTTGTATATAAAAATGAAGCTTGCTCTCATCAACATTGATCAATAGTTTAATAGGTGATGTTACATCGCTGGCTACACCATGTTTAAATGCGTTTTCGATAAAGGCGATCAACAGTAAGGGTACAATTTGCTGGTTGGTTACTTCACCCATCACCTTAAAATCAATAAAAGCTTTGTTGCCGAATCGTATTTTTTGCAGGTCGATGTAGTTATGCAAATATTGCAGTTCTTTACTCAGGTCAACCTTATTATCATTACACTCATACAGCATATACCGCATAATTTCGGATAGTTTCAGGATAGCTTCTGGCGTAGTTTCGGAGCGCTGGTAGGCCAGCGAATAGATGCTGTTGAGGGAATTAAATAAAAAATGCGGGTTTATCTGCGATTTTAAGAAGGCCAGTTCGGCGCTCAGGCGTTGGTTTTCCAGATCGTGCTGGATACGCTCGTTCAAAAACCAGTCGGTGGTAAATTTAAGCACGGTACTTAAAAAAATGAATATTAAACTGGTAAAAATGGTACTTAAAAAATACGAGGGAAAGGTGATTACCTCACCTTTCATACGTACCAGCACATATTGTTTAAACATCAGTCCCACACCATATTTACCCAGGCCGTAAACAATGATGGTTATAATAATAAACAAGGCATAGGCCCAGTAACGCTTTTTATCTAAAAACCTGGGGATATAAACCAGGAAGTTAATATAAAACAAGCTGATATTGATGGCGGGATAGAGCAAAAACAGGATGAGCAGCTCCTTGTTGCTAAGCTTGGTATTGCTGCGGGCCAGGGACAAAAAGAGCGATATAATACCCAGCCAAAAAAGTAAATGCCAGAATATCTGCCAGCCTGTTTTTATAATACGTGTTTGTTTATCTGATGAAATTGAAGCTTGCATTTTCTTTATTAGAGTCAGGAATCAAGAGCCAAGAGTCAAGACAAATATATTGATTACTCAAAAAGAGTTTTGATCAAGTAGTTTTTGCGTTTATCTTGATTCTTGGCTCTTGATTCTTGACTCTTACCTCAGGGTCTAATTTAATATTTTGATGGGGATATGCCGCTACATTTATATATAGTATTTCATTTTATCGATGAACGGGCATTTAAACTCGATGAACGGGTTAATGCGGTTAATTAACCGTTCATCTATAAACTCCGTGCGTTGGTCTAATACTTTTTAGCAGGTAAAATAATTAATATTCCTTTGTTGTATCAAAACACTCACGATGAAAACGCTTATCAAAAACTCGAATCCTTTTATCATGTTACTGATACCAGTAATGTTTGCCCTAATATTAGGTGTAAGCTATCAGTTTGAACAAAAAAAGGAATCGGCAATTGTTGGGGCATCAGTTCATGCCACATCATTGTTTTACAAAGGTGTTACCCTTGTTAAAACTGTTTGCTCAGTAGCCAAGGATAACCATGTATGGTAATTCGTACTGAAGGGTTATCCTTCAACTTCGGCAGTCAGCAGGTTGTTAAATCCTTAAACCTGCAGGTACCCGAAGGAAGTATATATGGTTTTCTTGGCCCTAACGGAGCCGGGAAAACCACTACTATCAAACTCCTGTTAAACCTGCTCAAAACTCAACACGGCAGCATCCACATTTTTGAACAGGAACTCCAAAAAAATCGCATCAGCATATTATCCCAGATCGGGGCACTTATTGAACAGCCAGCCATTTATCAGCACCTGAGCGGCAAAGAAAATTTATTGAACAGAGCTTTATTGTTACAGGTACCCCTTAAACGGGTCGACGAAATGCTCGACCTGGTGCACCTGAGCAACGCCGCTAATAAAAAAGCCGGTCAATATTCGTTAGGCATGAAACAGCGCCTGGGTATAGCGCTGGCCCTGCTTACCGACCCTAAATTATTGATACTGGACGAGCCAACCAATGGCCTCGACCCTAACGGTATCATTGAAGTTCGTGAACTGTTGTTGAAATTGGTTAGCCAGCATCGTAAAACGGTGTTCATATCGAGTCATTTATTGGCCGAGATTGAACGTATGGCCACACATGTGGGTATTATTGATGGCGGTCAATTACTGTTTCAGGGCAGCATTACCGAGCTCGAAGCATTGAGCCAGCCTTTAATACGTATTGAAGCCGATAACACTGTTGACGCGGCCAACTTACTTAAACGTAAAAATTACCCGGTTGCAGATGTAACCGATGAATATGTGTACGTGCCCTATACCTCCAAAGATCAAATGGGCGATATCAACGCGCTGCTTATTCAAAACGAATATGTTGTATATAGCATCGGCAAGCAGCAAAAAGACCTGGAGAAATTGTTTTTATCCATCACCCAAAACGCCTGATCGTTATGAAAGGATTTATTTTATCATTCCGGTCAGAATTTTTCAAGAGCCGTAAAACGCTGGGCTTTTGGGCCGCTATATTATTGCCATTACTTATTTGCCTGCTGCTGTTTGTGGGTTTTTACACCAAAAGCGAACGTTTGGCAGGTATGCCCCCCGCGATATTATGGATACAGTTTGCCGGTGCTATTCTGGCTGTGATGGGTTCGCTGTTGTTACCCATGTTTGTTATTTTTATTGCTTACTCGGTAAATAGTATAGAGCATAAAGCCGATACCTGGAAAAGTTTATTTAGCCTGCCTATTTCACGCCTGAGTGTATACGCGGCCAAATACTTTTATGCCCTGTTCCTGATCTTTTTATGTCTGACCCTTTTTGTATTGTTTACCATAGGCTTTGGTAACTTACTCAGTTTGGTAAAGCCCGAGCTTCGATTTGATAATTACCATATGGAAGATGTGCTGGCCAAGCTTTACTTTAAGCTTTTCTTGTCGTCCTTGGGTATATTATCTATCCAGTTTTTACTCAGCTTATTATGGTCTGATTTTTTGAAGCCGATGGGTATTGGTTTTTTTGCCACCATTGTTGGTGTTATAACCGCGTCAAAAGGCTGGGAGTATTGTTATCTGTTCCCTTATGCGCATCCCATGCTGGCTTTAAAACTAATGCCGCATAAAACCATTAAAGACGAAACACCTCAAATAGTCATCGATCTTTTTACCAAAGATATTCTTGTGGGTATTACAGTATCTGTGCTTGTTTTTATAGGCGGGTACTTTATTGTACTTAAAAAGAGTGTGAAGTAAGGGTAGATCTGCAGGTTTCAGATGTGCAGATGGATTGAAACTCCCTGAGTAGGATAGATCCCCGTATTTCCCTACAGATAAATCCCGACAATCCCATCATCCGTTTAATCATGGTTCAGACAGCAGGAGGAGCCCGTCAGCTTCTTTAATATCCTCATTTATAGCATTGTTTATTTGAATGGGATTGTGTCTCTGTAGGGCTTATTCATGCCCCGCAGCGTTATGATTATGACTGCTAGCCTTGGTGTTACATGCGCCTACAGGGTTTGAGGCGATGGGTACTGAGTAGTACTATGCTGGTACCAGTTCGTGATGGCGAATAAGTGCGCCGTAGATCAGTCAATAAAAAAAGGTATAAAACAAAGAAGGCTCCGGGTTATCCGGAGCCTTCGCAATAATATTTAATTGATATTATTTTTGTTTGAATTGAACGCGACGGTTTAACACGCGGCCTTCTTCAGTTGAGTTATCAGCAATTGGGTTAGTTTCACCGTAACCTTTTACTTTAACTTTTTTAGCGTCAACACCAGAGTTAACTAAGTAAGTTTTTACTGAGTTAGCACGGTCTTTTGATAAAGATAAGTTGTGAGCAGCAGTACCTTCAGATGAAGCGTAACCGTCAACTTCAACAGATTTACCAGATGAACGTAAGTCAGCTGAAGTAGCATCTAACACTGGGTAAGATGAAGTTCTTAATACTGAGCTGTCAAATTCAAACTGGATGTTTGAGTAAGCAGTAGCAGTAGGAGCAGGAGCTACAGTATCTTTAGGGAATACGATAACACAACCTGAACCGTCAACTACGCTACCAGCAGCAGTACCTGGGCATTTGTCAAATTGATCAGCAACACCGTCACCGTCAGAATCTTTTTTCAGATCATTAACAGCGTTTTCAACGTTGGTAACACGACCTTTCAAAGCTTCAACTTCCTGACGTAATGCAGCATCGTACAATTCGTCATACATTAAAGCTACTGGGTTAACCCACTCTAAGCTTGGTTTTGATTTTGAACCTAAAGTGAACTCTAAGCCAGCATAACCGTAGCTGTATTTATCTTTAGTAGGATAAGCTCTGTTAAGACCGTCGAAGTTATCACCATCAACAAATGTTTCGGTGTAACCTAAGTTTAAGGCAACAACATCACTTAATCTGAATTTAACACCTGCACCAACAGGGATGATCAGTTCTTTAACAAATTTGCTTGTTCCAGTACCATCAGCATTACCTGCGTGGCCATCCCAATCAACTACAGTACCGTTTTTGTAAGTAACTTTAGGAGTGTACATAGCTAAACCACCACCGGCTGTAACGAAGAAGTTAACTGAATTTTTGCGTCTTAAGAAGTCGATTGTAGCAACGTTTACTACACCGCTTAAAGTACCTGACCAGAATTTGGTTTGGAAAGAAGAAGCAGTATAAGCTCCGCTTGTACCAGGTGCTTTAGTGTTATCACCTTCTACTTTACCACCATGGAAATCCAATTGTAAACCAAATGAGTGTGCTAATTGCTCTCTGAATGAAATGCCGTAGCCTAATTGAATTTTATTGTGTGTGAAGTCGTTTGAACCACCAGTTGCAACTGAAGGAGCGGTAGCGCCAACGTTTACACCGATGCTAAACTTTTTGTACTGACCTAAACCACCAAATACCTTGGGGGTAGTAGTTTCAGTCGACGTTGTAGTTGCTGTGGCTGTTTTGGTAGAATCCGTTTGTGCATTTACGATTCCAACAACCATCAAAGAAGCAAATGACAATGCGACTGTTTTCTTTAATGTAGAATAATTCATAGTTTTTAAGATTAAACGATTTTAATTGTGATTTTTTTCAAATTTAGTAATTATGTTTGAAACCCTGACCAAACATTGTTCCAAAAATTGTAATAGTTATACAAATAAAGAAAAAAAAAAGATAATCAGCAGATAAATATGAAATATCCATTAATCGATAATAGTTTATTTATTATTAATAGAAAAAATTTCGTCTCAGGAACAAAACATAACTCCATAGCTATCTTTCATGCGAGTGATGAATTCCCCAGGAGTGGCGATCAAACCTTCCTGTTTAAGCAGAATCCCGATTTTTTTTATCTGTCAGGTATCGACCAGGAGCAGAGTATTCTGGTTTTATTTCCGGATTGTCCTAATAAAGCATACAAAGAAGTACTTTTTTTAAGACAAACCAATGAACATATCGCTATCTGGGAAGGGCATAAATATACTAAAGAAGAAGCCAGGGCAGCCTCGGGTATTGACAGCATTTACTGGCTGAGCGAATATGAAACTATTTTGCAAAATATTATTTATTACGCGGAGCATATTTATATCAATACCAATGAAAATGACCGGTATAGCCACCAGGTACCCTACCGCGATCTGCGGATGTACGAAGCCTTAAAAGCAAAATATCCTTTGCATAAATATGAGCGTTCGGCAGTGATCCTGCGCGATTTACGTGTTATCAAATCGCCCATTGAAATAGCGCTCACCCAAAAGGCATGCGACATCACGAACGACGCGTTTGTACGTGTGTTGAAGTTTCTGAAACCAGGTGTTGCCGAATACGAGATAGAAGCCGAAATTACGCATGAATTTTTACGGCAACGTGCTACAGGACATGCCTATAGCCCCATTTTGGCCTCAGGTAAAAATGCTGTGGTACTGCATTATACCGATAATAACCAGGTTTGTAATGATGGCGATGTTATACTTTTTGATTTTGGCGCCGAGTACGCCAATTACAATGCAGATATGAGCCGGTCTGTGCCTGTAAACGGACGTTTTACTACACGTCAACGCGCTGTTTATGATGCTGTTTTAAGGGTGATGCGCGAGGCTACTAAAATGATTGTCGCCGGAACCAACTGGAACGACTATCACGAAGAGGTTGGTAAAATAATGACCGGCGAATTAATAGGTTTGGGCCTGCTGGATAAACATGATGTGGAAAAACAGGATCCAAACGCGCCGCTATATAAAAAGTATTTTATGCATGGTACCTCGCATCATTTGGGTTTGGATGTGCATGATTTTGCAAGCCGTTATAAACCATTTGAGGTGGGTAATGTACTCACCTGTGAACCGGGGATTTATATACCCGAAGAAGGTTTAGGCATCAGGATAGAGAACAATATTTTAATTACCAAAGATGGTAACCGCGATTTGATGGCTAACATTCCTGTGGAAGCTGAGCACATTGAAGAATTGATGAACAGTTAACCGGAATTTGTGACGAATATTTTACAATTAAAAACAATTGAGCAACATCTTTCAATTGTTATTGAATTGTTAATTCATCGTAAACTATACATAAGTATCTACAAAACTATACAGATTGAATTTTTCATCTTTTAAAGCTTTAGCAACATCATGCTGAAGCTTTTTTTTATCAATATGTTGTGTTAATTTTTGCTGGATCAGCTTGTATGCTTTTTCGGTCAATAGTAATTCCCGGCGGCTGTGCTGCGTTTTTACGGGCGATTTAATGAAATTCGCGATTTCCTGGATCCCTCCGGCCTGCGAAGCGATGGTTTTAAATACGGGTGGTTGTTCTCCCTGCTTTTGACCTATTATCTTTTTTAAGTTATTGGCAAATACATCCGCGTCGGCCCTGTCGGCTTTGTTGATGATGAAGGCATCGGCAATTTCCATCAGGCCCGATTTAATATGTTGTATCTCATCGCCGGCTTCGGGCACCAATACCACCAGGGTAATATCGGCAAGGCCGGCTATTTCAATTTCCGATTGGCCCACGCCTACAGTTTCTATCAGTACATAATCAAAGCCTGCTGCCCGTAGTACATCGGCCATTTCAATGGTTTTGGCCGATAGGCCGCCCAATGAACCGCGTGTGGCCAGGGAGCGGATAAAAACATCGGGACTGTTAAAATGCGAAGCCATCCTGATCCTGTCGCCCAGTAATGATCCAAAATTGAACGGCGAGGTAGGGTCGATGGCTAAAACGGCTATCTTGCTGCCATCGGTTAAAAGCAGATCGATGAGGGAATTGACCAGGGTACTTTTACCCGCCCCCGGCGGCCCGGTTATACCTATTATAGGCGCATTTTTTTCAAAATGAAGATTTTTTAAAAGTTTACCGGCACCCGTCAACTCATTTTCAACAATGGTTAATGCCCGTGCAACCGACTTGAAGTTTATAACAGATGATTTGATATGATCTTTATGCATGAGTATAAAACAAATATAAGGCGATTTGCCGGAGTGCACCAAGAAAGTACAGGAACACCGTATAATTCATCAAAATTGTATATTTGTTTTTTCAACATCACCTGTAAATTTTCCTGGCCCAGTTATAACGAAGCCAAATTGTAAAATTACAGTGGTAATATAAACATACACGCATTTGAAACCCTCCATTCTTATTACCTTCGATTCCTTAAAACGTGCAACATCAGGCATGTTTTTTTTTGAAAGAAGCTTAGGAGAGGAGATCCTGAAGCAGAATAACAATCGGTTCGCCATATTTGGGTACTTGCATAAAAAGTCTATTTATTGGTTTCAGCAGCTTGCTGGTACCTTTTTTATATCGCCCTTGCATAAGGTCTTTTTTCCGGCATATAAGCAGTTTGGCCTGGTACATTTTACCAATCAGTATTGTAAGCTAAAGCCTAAGCGGGTAAAGGCAAAAAAAATACTTACCATTCATGATATGAATCCTGTTCATGAAAAAACGCGTTCACCCGCACGTTATAAAAAATACCTTAATCGCCTTGGCGGTTATATAGATAATTGCGATAGGATAGTAACGATATCAAATTTTGTAGCAGGTGATATTATTAAATATTATCCTCAGGCAGCTAATAAGTTAACGGTTATTTACAATGGTGCAGATAAGCTTGTTTTACCGCAGCAGCATGAACCGCCGTACAAGCCAACCCGTAAATTTATATTTACTATAGGTAGTCTTGCTTCTAAAAAGAACTTTCATGTTTTACCGGCCTTGCTAAATGATAATGCCCTGGAACTGATCATCGCTGGTAAAATAACCGATTATCAGCAGCGAATAATGGAGGAAGCCCAAAAGCATCATTGTACCAACAGGGTGAAATTGATCGGTCTGATCAGTGACGAAGACAAGGCCTGGTATTATAAAAATTGCGAAGCTTTTGCATTTCCGTCCATAGCAGAAGGATTTGGATTGCCTGTTATTGAAGCTATGCATTTTGGTAAGCCTGTTTTTTTATCAAGGTACACCTCCCTGCCAGAAATTGGTGGCAACGCGGCCTGGTACTTTGATAACTTTGAACCCGAAAGCATGCAGGCAACTTTTGCCAAAGGTCTGGAAGAATATGCAACTAACAACATGGCCGAAACTATCATACAGCATGCTGCTCAATTTAATTGGGAAAAAACAGCCCAACAATATCTCGATCTGTATAGCGATTGCCTTAAAATGTAATCATTAATTATATAATCGCACGTTGATTAAGGCAAATTCTATTGTTGTATTTTTGCATATCTGTACTCATTATTTTTATAAAGTAGATGCCAGTAATTGATAATAAAGAGATAAAGCATATCTTAATAAGCAGGATTGACGCCATTGGCGATGTGGTACTACAGCTGCCCACCTGTATTTATTTAAAACAATTATATCCCGATGTGATCATCAGCTTTTTGGGACGAAGCTATACCAAACCAATTGTAGACGCTTGCAAGGCTATTGATCATTTTATTAATTACGATGAAATTAAACCGCTATCAAAAAAAGAAATAGCCGCGTTATTTAAAGAAAAAAATATTGATGCCATAGTGCATGAATTTCCTAAAAGCCAAATTGCCGGAGCAGCTAAGTTGGCGGGCATCAAAATAAGGATAGGGGCAACCAGCAAGATCCATCATCTTTTAAATTGCAACAAGCTAATTAAGTTAAACCGTGCCGAATCAAATTTGCATGAGGCTCAGCAGGATATTTATATGTGCGGGCCTCTTGGGGTTACACATATCCCTACCATTGGCACTATTGCAAACTATTATAAAAGTAACTTTAAACCTGTTGTTGAACTACCGGCTCAATTTAAAGCCCTATTAACCAACGATAAGTTTAACCTGATCATTCACACCAAATCAGGCGGTAACGGGCGCGAATGGGATATGGATAATTTTACTTCATTGATTAATGGTTTGCCCGAAGATAAATTTCGCGTTTTTATAACCGGCTCCCCCAAAGAGCATGAGCTATTTAAAACCTGGATCCCTCAATTACCTGCATCTGTAATTGATTTAAGCGGGAAAATGGATCTTGATGAATTTATCGCGTTTATATATCATGCTGATGGCTTGCTTGCATCTGGGACCGGCCCATTGCATGTTGCTGCCGCTTCGGGTATCTATACGCTCGGTTTATTCCCGGTTTCCAAATCGATCAATGCTACCCGGTGGGCCCCATTGGGCATAAAAGCCGAACATATAGAAAGTGACTCCGACGATCTGAGCAGCATTTCTGTTGATATGGTTAAAGAGAAAATTGTGGGCTGGCTGCAATAAAAATGAGCTGATAGCCTTTAATAAACTATTGTTCTATTTTTGCTGTATTGATATATGCTATATAAAAGTTAGATGCCAGTAATTGATAACAAAAGAATAACCCATATTTTAATAAACAGGCTTGATGCCATGGGCGATGTTGTGCTTCAACTGCCCACCTGTATTTATTTAAAACAATTATATCCCGATGTCATCATCAGCTTTCTGGGCCGGAGCTATACCAAGCCAGTTATTGATGCCTGCAAGGCAGTTGATCATTTTATTAATTATGATGAGCTTAAAGCCTTATCAACAAATGAAATAGCCGCTATTTTTAAAGAAAAAGGTATTGATGCCATTGTGCATGAGTTTCCGCAAAGGGAAATTGCCGAAGCTGCAAAAAAGGCCGGAGTAAAACTAAGGATAGGTGTAACGAGCAGGAATTACCATTTTTTTACCTGTAATAAATTAGTAAGACTAAGCCGCAGGAGGTCCGACCTGCATGAAGCACAGCAGGATATTTACCTATGCAAACCGCTCGGGGTTACGCATGTACCCACATTAGGCACTCTTTCAAATTTATACACAGGTAATTTTAAACCAACGGTAACGCTACCTGCACAGTTTAAAGATCACTTGAAGGATGACAAATTCAATTTGATCATTCATGCCAAATCAAATGGTAATGGCAAGGAATGGGATCTGGATAATTTCACTTCGCTCATTAAACTTTTACCTGAGGAAAGGTTCCGGATTTTTATAACCGGATCCGAAAAAGAGCATGAGCTTTTTAAAACATGGATCCCTCAATTACCTGCATCTGTAATTGATTTAAGCGGAAAGTTGACGCTTGATGAACTCATCGCGTTCATATACCAGGCCGATGGCTTATTGGCTTCCGGGACAGGGCCCCTACATGTAGCCGCCGCCTCGGGGATACATACGTTAGGATTATTCCCAATTACAATAGGTATACATGCTACCCGCTGGGCTCCTTTGGGGATAAGAGCGGAGCATATTGAAAGCGACTCTGATGACCTGAGCAATATTACTGTTGATATGGTTTTTGAACGGATAAATGGATGGCCTAAAATTAACCCTTTATCCAGGCTTTAAATAACCTGAACATATACCGGCTCCATATTTTAACACCAAAGTTTTTTAATATTAAAGCCGACTTGTCTTTTTCAAAAACCTTGTCTACCTCGGTTCCTGATATACCTAAGTGGTTAAAATTAGCAATTAGGTGATCTTTATACTGAAAACTAAATGTTTTATCGCCATAGCATTGCATATTCAGCACGTTATCGGCAACAATTTTATATTTGGTATTAAACCGGTACTTGTCAAAAACAGTTTTCGGATAAATAATGGCCTGATGATAAATACCTCCTTTTGCCATATAATACGGACTTAACTCTCCGGATCTTTTTACCCCATCAGATAAAACATTGCCATAATATATCACATTAGGGTCATTTAACTCATACGCCATATCAGAAAACTCCGAACGTAACTCATCATCGGCCCCTAAAAAATAAACCCAATCGCCGGTAAGGTGTTTTATGGCTTTATTCATGGCATCATAAATACCGCTGTCTTTTTCACTTTTCCAGTAAGCTATACGGTTTGCGTTATCCTGTAGTATTTGTACAGTTTCATCTGTGCTTTTACCATCAATTATAATAATGTCAATAGCGGGGTATTGCTGGCTATAAATGCTGTCGAGGCATTTTTGTAAAGTTTTAGCCGCATTATAAGTAACAATTATTACGTTAATTTTTGTGGGGATACTTTGCACACTTTCGTTTTTATAGGAGGTACATGATATGAACAGCAAAAGTACAATTCAGATAGCTAAAATGGTAGTTTTAATAATTGGGCTGCCATATTTATATTACAATGCAAGAGTCAAGGGGTTAAAATACATGAAATCGGCATTGTAACTATTACAATAAATATTACGTGTATATAGTTACTTTTGCAAGATTAATTTTTTTTAATGAAGATCTATTTCAGATTACTATCTTTTGCCAGGCCCATCGGTAAGTTTGCTTTACCATATATTGTATGTACTGTATTTTCGGTAATATTTAATACACTTAATCTTGCTTTGCTGGCACCATTGCTAAAAACAATTTTTAACCCGGTACCGGCAGGGCAGATATTGAAAAAGCCAGAACATTGGATTGATCTGTTAGAGAACTTTAACTATTATGCACATTTAGCCAACCAGCAATATGGTACATTAGGTGCTTTAAAGTTTGTTTGTGTAGCCATTGTGGTTTCGGTATTACTAAGCAACGTATTCCGGTATTTTTCGCAACGGATAATGGAGAGTTTACGGATCTATACCCTTTTAAATTTAAGGCGAACAGTTTTTAACAATGTTATGAACCTGCACCTGGGCTATTTCAGTAATGAGCGCAAAGGCGATATTATTTCAAAAATTGCTGCCGATGTACAGGTAGTACAATTTTCTGTTACGGGTACCCTCCAGGTAGCATTTAAGGAACCATTTCAGCTTATTGCCTATCTTATAGCATTATTTGCTATTTCGGTAAAGCTTACTTTGTTCTCTATGCTTATTATACCGGTTTCGGCATTTATCATTTCAAGGATAGTTAAACGTTTGAAAGAACAGGCGGTGGAGTCTCAGCAAACTTATGGTAACATGATCAGTTACCTCGACGAAGCCTTATCCGGAATAAAAATTATAAAGGCCTTTAATGCGATACCTTTTATCAAAAACAGGTTTAATCATGAAAACGAAGAGTATTCCAGGATTACCCGTTCTATGGCTAAAAGGCAGCAAATGGCATCGCCGGTATCCGAGTTTTTGGGGGTTTTAATGGTATCTGGTATTGTGTTATATGGAGGCTCATTGATCATCAATCATACCGGCTCACTAACCGCCGAAAAATTCATCATTTATATTGCCATGTTTTCGCAGGTGATGCGCCCTGCAAAAGCTATATCTGATTCTTTCAGCAATATCCATTCAGGCATAGCCGCAGGCGAACGGGTGCTGGCACTTATTGACGAAAAGCCGCAAATAACCGATGCTCCGGATGCTGTGACAATAACTGATTTCACCAAAAATGTAAGGTTTGAAAACGTATCTTTTGCTTATAAAAACAAAGTTGAGTTGAATGAAAACGGTATTGAGACTGAACCTGATAAGTATGTACTGAAAAATCTCAACCTCGAAATACCTAAAGGTAAAACCGTAGCCCTGGTTGGTCCTTCGGGTGGTGGTAAATCAACCCTGATGGATCTGTTGCCCAGGTTTATTGAACCGCAGTTGGGTACCATATATATTGATGGTAAAAATATACAATCAGTTACGATGGAGTCATTAAGGGCGCAAATGGGTATTGTGAACCAGGAGTCGATATTGTTTAATGATACCATATTTAACAACATTGCTTTTGGCAAAACGGGGGTAACACAAGAGCAGGTAGAAGCTGCGGCGCGTATTGCCAATGCGCATAATTTTATCATGGAAACGGATAAGGGCTATGAAACCAATACCGGCGACAGGGGAACAAAGCTTTCTGGCGGACAGCGGCAAAGGATCTGTATTGCCCGGGCCGTATTGAACAATCCGCCTATTATGCTGCTTGATGAGGCTACTTCGGCATTGGATACCGAATCTGAAAAACTGGTGCAGGACGCGTTGAACAATTTGATGAAAAATCGTACTTCGCTCATCATCGCGCACCGCCTCAGCACCATACAAAATGCCGATATCATTATTGTATTGGAAAAAGGCTGTGTGGTTGAACAAGGCTCACACCTTGAACTGTTGCAAAACAACGGGCTGTACAAGAAACTGATAGATATGCAAACCTTTAATGCCGATTAAGAATAGCAGGTAAAAGGTGTTTGTATTTTAAATTAATCCCTATAATGATGCATAGTGCAGTTGTTGTCATTCCGGTTTATAAGCCCGAATTATCGGAGTACGAAAGAATTGCGCTTATACAGTGCCAGGCTGTTTTATCAAAATATAACATCGTATTTGCGAAGCCAAAGAGCCTGGAAATTGATTTCAAAATTGCTGATGTGCAATTTTCAACGTTATCATTTGATGACCATTATTTTGAAGATATCCATGGCTACAACCGCCTGATGCTATCTGCCGATTTTTATGAAAGTTTCGGGGAGTATGAATACATGCTTATTTATCAGCTTGATGCCTTTGTATTTACAGATCAGCTTGATTATTGGTGCAGTCAGGCCTATGATTATATCGGCGCCCCCTGGTTTGCAGTTAAAGATCCCTCCAATATTTTTGATCAATTAATAAATCAGATCAAGAATTACTTCTATGTAAGATATAATGTAAAGCATAAGGACGGTATGCCCAAAATTGGTAAGCAATTGGCCGGCAGAGTGGGTAACGGAGGGTTTTCGCTAAGAAAAACCGAGGTGTTTATTAAGTATTGTATCCAATACAAATCACTGATAGAGCATTACTGTTCATTACGGCACGCCTGGTTTAATGAGGATATTTTTTGGAGTATTGAACTAAACCGAAAAAAGCAACAGCTCAGGATACCTAAACTGAAAAAAGCCTTAAAATTTGCTTTTGAAACCCGCCCGGAAAAAGCTTTAGAAATAAATAAAGGTCAATTGCCTTTTGGATGCCATGCCTGGGATAAAAATATTGATTTCTGGCGCCCGTTTTTTAAAGTTTATGGATATGAAGTTTAACTTTCTGCAAGTTGTTTATTATTCACCCGGGCACTATCTAAAGTCAGGTACTTTTTAAGAATGTAAAAATTCAACTTCAGAAAAAGCTTTAGATCAAGCGTTAAGAATTTGTTATTCTTCCATAACATATTAAATGCTGTAGAAATTGGATACTCAAATTTAATCAGTTGTTCTATAAAATCTTTAAATGTTGTTTTTTCGATATAAATAACCTGTTTAGGAGTAAGCGGTTCAATATTTACAGGTAAGTGCTCACTCCATTTATTATGCAGTTTTAAGTTCTCGTTCATCCATGTTCTGTCGTAATGCCCTTCTGAGAAATGATCAAGTAAAATCTCAAAAGTAACGGCAACCTTATATTTTTGGCCAACTGATAAGGAAAAGTCGATATCATATCCGTGGAACCCCCAAAAAGTATTTTCGTCAAACATGGTTCCCCTGGCAATTTTTCTGGTGGTGCAAAGCCACACCCCATCAACACAAGCTACTTCGGATATTGTTTCATTGTTAGGATTGCGGTGAACATGTTTGGTTTGCTTTTTCTTATGCTTAAAAGATTGTAATAAATTGGTGTAGGTAGTATCCACACCCATACCTCCCCATCCCGAAGGTGTTACTGGTTTATAGCTGCTGCCAGCCACACCAACTAAGCCTAACTCCGTATCGTTATGAAATGATTGAATGATCTTTTGCCCCCAGTTATTGGTTTTAATCAACACGTCTTCGTGCATAAAGCATAAAATATCGTATTGGGCCTTTAAAATTCCCCTATTGTAAACAGCGCAGATCCCCTGTTTACCCTCACTGTTATCAGTGGCAATAATTTCATACGGAACGCCAATGGTTGTTGAAATATTTTCACTTACCTGGCTAAGGAGGTTTTTATTGGCCGAACAAATAATTATAGATATCATGGAGCAAACGGCAAATGTAAAGTATGTTTAATAGTTAATTAAATTAAATAACTCGTTAAATAAACTTTTGTTATACAGTAAAGCTGTTAATACGCAAAATGCTGTAGGTTCGCTACAGCATTTTGCACTATTTTCTGGAAATGTTCTAAAATATACTTTTACTGAAACTTAAATCCCAATCCGATCTGCCAAACCTGGTTGCGGAAGTCGGGCAAGTCAGCCTCATTGGAAGCGTTCCTGGAAAGGTCAATGTTGTAACGGCCCCTGATCTCTACATTACGGTTAATATCAAAACTAAGGCCTACTACACCGGCTACATAGCTTTGGTCGCCCTGGTGACCGTCATAGCGGGTCTCTACATTAGTGCCAAAGTCCCGGTAAGTGTCCCGTTGCGAAGTTAAAAAGGTAAGCTGCGGACCAATTAAGAAATTAAACCCGGGCACGATCTTGAATTTTGCCAGTAAGGGAACGTCGATATAGTTGGTACGTTCGGTAAAATGGGAGTTTTCAAGATCTGCACTGTAGCCTTTTTGCGAAAATAATACTTCGGGGGCGAACGAAAAATAATTGGTAACAGGAACATCCAGTGTGAGCCCGACATTGAAGGCTGCAATACTGTTCGAGCTAAAACGGGAATCATAAGCGTCAAGCGAATTCGCGACGTTCAGACCGGCGGTAAACCCTACTTTGATCTGATTATCGTTATACGGTCTGCGTTGTTCATGCCTCACATAACGGCGTGGCCTGCGTGGTCCGTAATAAGTTTGTGCACTTGCCGCGCCTGCAGCAAATAAACATATTGCAAAAAAGATAAATTTTTTCATTTTTTTATTTGTTTTTAACGGTAGTGGAACAAATTACAGGCACTCTATTTTTATTACGGCCTGCAACCGTTCCTTGATTATTTTGATTTATACATGCATAGAGTAAAAATTAACGCAAAGGTTTATTTTTAATATCCAATAATTAGTTTCAGCTATATTTCTTCATGAAATCTTCAAAATCCCGGTGCCAGATACTAATTACATAATACTATTTTGTACTACATTTGACCATGCCAAAATTCAATAACGGTATTTGCTGCACCTTAATTGTAGCACTTAATTTTATTGCAGTTAATGCTTTTGCTCAAAAAGAAAGCTATATACAAAGCCTCAATACGAAAAACCGGTGGGTTGATTCTGTTTATAATAAACTAAATCGCAGGCAAAGGGTAGCACAGCTGCTTTTTGTAAGGGCGCATACCAATAAAGGCAAAGCGTATGAAGATTCTGTTGCCCGGGTGATCAAGGAGCAGCAGGTAGGCGGCCTCGTGTTTTTTCAGGGTGGTCCCGGCAGGCAGGCCATTCTGGTTAACAAATATCAAAAGCTGGCAGAGGTGCCCTTGCTCATCTCTATGGATGGCGAATGGGGCCTGGGCATGCGCCTGGATTCCACCATATCATATCCATACCAGATGACATTGGGTGCTATACAGGATAATAACCTGATATACAAAATGGGGCAGCAGGTGGCTTATGATTTTAAGCGGCTGGGTATCCAGATAAACTTTGGACCCGATATGGATATCAATAATAACCCGAACAACCCGGTGATCAATTACCGCTCCTTTGGCGATAATATGTATAATGTGGCCAAAAAAGGAATAGCCTATTTTAAGGGTATGCAGGATGCCGGTTTGCTAACCACGGCCAAACATTTCCCGGGGCATGGCGATACCAATGTTGATTCGCACCTGGATCTGCCTTTATTACCCTACAGTCGTGCCCGCCTGGATTCGCTCGAAGAGTATCCTTTTCGGGAGGCTATTAACGCAGGCATCAGTGGCATTATGATAGCACATATGAACATCCCCGCGCTGGATAGCACCAAACATTTACCTTCAACCCTGTCGCGCCCAATTGTAACGGGCGTTTTGAAAGATTCGCTGCGGTTTAAGGGACTGGTGGTATCAGATGCGATGGAGATGAAAGGTGTTACCAAATATTTCCCCAATGGCGAGGCTGATGTGAAAGCTTTTTTGGCCGGTAATGATATTATTGAACTGTCAGAAAATTCAGACCGCGCCATTAAGCTCATCCGGAAGGCGATACGTAAAGGATTGATCAGTCCCGAAGAGTTTCAAACTAAAGTAAAAAAGGTGCTGACGGCTAAATACTGGGCAGGTCTGAACCGCCGACCACAGGTTTCGCCGGTAAATTTAAATGAAGACTTGAACCGCCAGACCGCTAAGGACCTTGTACAGCAACTAAGTGACGCCGCGGTAACTTTGTTAAAAGGCAATTCTGCTGCGTTGAAACTGAACCCATTTTTGAAAACAGCCATTGTAAGTATTGGGGTTGATGCGCCTACCGTTTTTCAGCAGGAAATGGCCAAAAGCTTCCCTAACTGCCGCATATTTATGGTAGCTAAAAATGCCCCGGCTATTGAGGTGAGGAATATCATGAACTGGTTAAAACAGTACAACCAGGTAATAGTGGGTGTGCATGATACCCGCCTGCGCCCGCAAAGTAAGCTGGATTACAGCAGCGATGTGCGCCAGATGATAAGCGACCTGGCTGCACGCAAAGGAACGGTGATGAGCGTTTTTGCCAATGCCTATACCATAGCGGGTTTACCTGGTATCGAAAAAAGCAATGCCTTGCTGGTATGTTATCAAATGAGTGCTGAGTTGCAAAAGTCGGCAGCTAAGGTAATCGCCGGTACGTTAAAGCCAACCGGTAAATTGCCGGTGAGTGTTAATGCCTCTTTCACAACGGGAACGGGCCTTGGCTTACAGTAAGGGTAACAAAATGTTAGGCCAGATTCTTATCGGTGAGGATCTTTTTTTGGATTAACAAGTTTAACAGGTATTTGCCTTCCGCTTCATCAATATTTTCGCCAAACCGGATGGTTTTCATGCCATAATCAAATGCAATGGTGCCGATAGTGTTGCGCCCATTAAATGACCAATTATACCTGCCAAAGCCTGTGTTTATTTGATCGTCCTGTATGCGGAAACTCTCGCATGAGTTAAGATCATAAAAGGTGGTTTTGCTTAATGGATCGCCCTGCCTTTTCATGATCAGGACACCTTTACCAATTTCGATACACTCCTTACCCAGGAATTGCCAGTAAATTGTTTTGAGAACAAATATGCCTCCCAGGGTCCATCCAGTCAGCCAAACCATCATAAACATATCGGCGCCTCTGTTGGTTGAATCAAGTACGGTCCTGATAGCCGTTGTTTCACCAAAGAACCAGCCGCAAAGCCAAACACACATAAAAAGTGTAATAAAATAATTTTTTTTTGAAGGTATAGTGATTCTTACGGAGTCAAAATTATCCTCGATAATTGCTCTGCCTTGATAAGGTAATTCCATATTTAATATGCCCCTTAAAGATCATATAAATTATGATGTTTGCAAATTATATTAATGTATCGGGCCTTTCCTATCTTTACTAAACAATATGCAATCTAACTTAAATAAGTATAACGATAAATTTCAGGCAGCATTAGCCGGTTTAAACCCCGAGCAACTGGCAGCAGTTAATAAAATGGATGGGCCGGTACTGGTAGTAGCCGGACCGGGTACGGGCAAAACTCAGATCCTGGCCGCCCGTATAGGTAAAATATTAACCGATACCGATGCCCTGGCCAGCGAGATCCTGTGCCTTACCTATACAGATGCAGGCGCGGTGGCCATGCGTAAACGTTTGTTTGAGTTCATAGGTCCCGATGCATACCGCATCAATATATATACCTTCCATGCTTTTTGTAACGAGATCATTCAGGAAAACCTGGAATATTTTGGTAAGCTGAACCTGGAATCATTGTCTGATCTGGAATCGGCCATGCTGTTTCGCGAATTGGTTGATGAGTTTGGCAACGATCATTTACTCAAACGCTTTACCGGCGATATTTACTACGATACCAAACGCCTCAAAGACTTGTTCTCGACTATGAAACGAGAGAACTGGGACATCGATCTGATCACCAGGGCCGTTCAGGAATACCTGGATGATATCCCCAACCGGGAGGAGTTTGTATACAAACGCGCCAATGCTAAAACAGGCATTAAGGTTGGCGACCCTAAACAGAAGGATATCGATGCCGCTCATGAAACCATGAGCAAATTGCTGGCAGCGGTAGGCGAATACAAAAACTACGACGCCAAAATGAAAGCCCGCGGCCGGTATGATTATGACGACATGATCATCTGGGTGCTCAAAGCTTTCCGGGATAATGAAGAGATATTGCGTAAATACCAGGAGCGTTATCAGTATATTCTGGTGGATGAGTTTCAGGATACTAGTGGTTCGCAAAATGAGTTGCTGCGGTTTTTACTGAGCTACTGGGATGTGCCCAACGTATTTGTTGTGGGCGATGATGACCAGTCGATCTTTAAATTTCAGGGAGCCAACATGAAAAACATCCTTGATTTTGCGACAGATTATGTGGATACCCTGCATACCGTAGTGCTCAAACATAACTATCGCTCCAACCAGCACATCCTGGATATTTCAAGGGCGCTCATCAATAATAATTTTGAAAGGTTGACCAGTCAGCTCAAGCTGGATAAAGACCTGCGCGCATCGCACGGTCGTTTTGCGGAGCTGACCGTGGAGCCCGTGATCAATGAATATGAAAACCCCGACCAGGAGCTGGTGGACGTATCGGCACAGATAAAAGCATTGATCGATAAAGACACCCCCCCCGGCGAGATCGCGGTGATCTACCGTAATCACAGCCAGGTGGAAGAAATGATCAAATACCTCGACATTCAGAAGATTGCGGTAAACACCAAGCGCAAGATCGATATCCTGACCCAGCCCTTTGGCGAAAAGATCATCAATATTCTGCGCTACCTGGCTATGGAACTGGATTCGCCTTATAGCGGTGACGAGCTGCTGTTCGAGATCATGCATTATGATTTCTTTAACATCGCCCCCATTGAAATTGCCAAGGCCAGCATCGCGGTAGCTAAAGAAAATTATGGGGCGGTAACGGGTAATAAACCCAAAACATCTATCCGCCGCTACGTGAGTGAATTGCGCGCGCCATTGCAGACCGACCTTTTTACCCCGGATAAGGTTACAGCGATGAAGTATCTCATTAATGATATTGATGAGTTGCTGCAATCGGCGGTGAGTAAAACCTTGCAGGCACTTTTTCAGGATGTGATAGCCAAAATGGGCATCCTGCGGTACATCATGCAGCAAACGGATAAGGGCGGCCATATGCAAATGCTTACCAGCTTTTTTGATTTCCTGAAGGACGAGAGCCGCAAGAACCCCGAAATTAAGCTCACCGAACTGATAGCTACCATCGAGCTGATGAAGAAGAATAATATCCGGCTTGATCTGAACCAGGTGATCTTTTCTGATAATGGGGTTAACTTTTTAACCGCTCACGGCTCCAAAGGATTGGAATTTGAACATGTGTTTTTTATAGGCTGCGACAAACGTACCTGGGATGGCAAAGGTCGTAATACAGGCTTCAGTTACCCCGATACCTTAACCCAGGCTGCCTCTGACGATATTGCCCAAAAAGAAGAAGGCCGCCGCTTGTTTTATGTAGCGATAACCCGGGCCAAGCAGCATCTCTATATCTCGTACGCTAATAAGGACAAAAAAGCCAAAGACCAGGAAGCAAGCCAGTTTGTGGGCGAGATACTGGCCAGTACCGATTTGCAGGTACATTATCCAAAAGTAACGGAAGAAGCGATGCTCGGTTTTTATGTTACCCAGTTTAGCGAAGCCGAAAAGCCAAAGGTTGAACTGCTGGATAAAAACTATATCAACCTGCTGCTGCAAAACTATACATTATCAGTAACCCATTTGAGCAGTTACCTGGATTGCCCGCTGCGGTTCTACTTCCAGTGTCTGATCAGGGTGCCATCGGGCAAAAGTCCATCGGCCACGTTTGGGCAGGCAGTGCATTGGGCACTTAATAAAACTTATAAATTGTTGAAGGACAATGACGACGAATTTTTGTCGACCGAACAGTTTATGAACGAATTTCGCTGGTACATGGCCCGTAATAAAGATTCTTTTACCAAGGATGAATATAAATTGCGTGTAGCCTACGGCGAAAAGATATTGCCGCCTTATTATGAAGAAAATGTAAACCATTGGAATAAAGTGGCCATCACCGAGCGCACCATCAAAAACATCGAAATAGGGGGCGTGCCCATCAAAGGTAACCTGGATAAAATGGAGTTTGACGGCAAGCATGTAACCGTGGTGGATTATAAAACAGGCAAGCTCAAAAACGCCAAGGACAAGTTGTTAAGGCCTACCAATGATTTCCCGAACGGTGGTGACTACTGGCGCCAGGGTGTGTTTTATAAAATACTGGTAGACCATGATCGCACCAATGATTGGGAAGTAGTAAGCACCGTGTTTGATTTTGTAGAGCCGGTAAGTGAAGGCGAATATCACCGTGAAAAATTTGTGATCAGCCCCGATGATATGGACATCGTGACCGAACAGATCAAAGACACTCATGCCAAAATAATGGCACATGATTTTAATACCGGCTGCGGCAAAAAAGAATGCGACTGGTGCCATTTTGTAAAAAGCAATTTCAAACAGGTAGACGAAATGTTACAAACCGCAAGCGAGGAAGAAGAGGAATAAATAAAAAAATGTAGAGACGCATATTTGCGTCTCCCAGCATGTAGATCAAAATAAATAGGTCAGGAGACGCAAATATGCGTCTCTACAACAAAAAGGAAAGTGGAAGATAAATTTCAGAAGAAATATCGTGTATCCTCGCCGCGGTTACCAGGATGGGATTACGGCTCACATGGGCTTTATTTTGTCACCATTTGTACAAAAGACCGCATTCCCTATTTTGGTGAAATTATTCAGACCGATATTTCAGAGATCGCAATGTTAAGAAAAACGGAAATAGCCGAAATTGCATCTGATAACTGGTTGAAGATAGGAGAATTTCATCCATATGTTATTCCTGAAGATTTTGTTGTTATGCCAGATCACTTACATGGGATATTGTTTTTCAATAAACCTAATAAGACCACATGGGAAACTAATAAATTTGGCGGTCAAAGAAATAATCTTGCATCTGTTTTAAGAGGTTATAAAGGATCCGTGAAGCAATACGCAGATAAGAACAACATTGAATTTGCCTGGCAACCTCGTTATTATGATAGGGTGATAAGAGATAAGAAAGAGCATGAAAATATTCGAGAATATATTTATGATAACCAGGGGAACTGGCTTTTAAATAAACATGGATTTGAAAATTTATATTTATAAAACATGATCAATAGGAGACACATGTAATGTGTCTCTACAATGAAAAAACGTAGAGACGCATCACATGCGTCTCCCAATAGACAAAGCATCAAAAACTCATGAAACACCTAAAACTATTCATTCTTCTCTTATTATCGCTGCCCGCCGCAGCCCAAACCATCATCAAACCCGATGCAGGGATTAAGCAAATGGTGGATGAGATATCTTCCAAAAATATCGAGGCTACCATTCGCAAACTGGTAACCTTTAAAAGCAGGCATACCCTGAGCGATACCAGCAGCAAAACTACCGGAAGCGGCGCGGCGCGTAACTGGATCAAGGCCGAAATGGAAAAATATGCGACCCTTTCCAGCGGCAGGATGACCGTTCAGTTCGATACTTTTACACAACCTAAAGGTACGCGCATTGATAAGCCCGTAAAGCTTAAAAATGTACTGGCCATATTAAAAGGGACAGACCCTACGGATACCCGGGTGTATATTGTATCGGGTCATTATGATTCGCGTATCAATGATGTAATGGATGCCAATGGGGTTGAACCAGGCGCTAATGATGATGCTTCGGGCACTGCACTTTCTATGGAGTTGGCCAGGGTGATGGCTAAACGATCGTTCCCGGCTACCATTATTTTTGCGACTGTAGTAGGCGAGGAGCAAGGCCTGTACGGATCTGCCAACCTGGCCAAACGCGCCAAAGCTGAAAATTGGAATGTAGATGCCATGCTCAATAACGATATTGTAGGCAATACCCACGGCATGGAAACCGATCTGAAAGATAACCGCAGTGTACGTGTTTTTAGCGATGGTATACCCACCAATGCTACCGATAAGCAAGTGGCAGCACTGAAATCATTAGGCGGCGAAAATGATAGTCCATCGCGTGAGCTGGCCCGCTATGCCAAGGAAACCGGTGAGCGTTATGTGGATCAATTGGATGTAAAACTCATTTACCGTCGCGACCGTTACCTGCGCGGCGGCGATCATCTGCCTTTCCTGGAGCAGGGCTTTAGCGCGGTACGCTTCACTGAAATGAACGAGGATTTTAACCGTCAGCACCAAAACATCCGTACCGAAAATGGTGTGGATTATGGTGATCTGCCCGACTTTGTTGATTTTAACTATGTGCAAAAAGTAGCCCGCATGAACCTATCGGTACTGGCCAACCTGGCGTCGGCCCCGGCCCGCCCGCAAAATGTAGGGATCATCACCAGCGACCTTACCAATAAAACAAAACTAACCTGGGAGGCCCCGGCTACCGGCAAAAAACCGGCAGGCTACTATGTGCTCATGCGCGAAACCACCAGCGCCTTCTGGGAACGCAAATTTTATGTAACCGATACCACGACTACGCTGGCTTACTCTAAAGATAATTACTTTTTCGCCGTACAAGCTGTTGATGCGGATGGTCACGAGAGTTTACCGGTGTTTCCAAAGCCGATAAGGTAATAGCCTCACCCTGGCCCTCTCCAAAGGAGAGGGAGCTAAAAATACCATCATTGTCATTTCGATACGAGGTACGAGTGAGAAATCTTATACGTGATGCATAGCGCATGAGAATGTTGCAGAAGATTTTTCACTTCGTTCAAGAGATGGTTTCTCTCTTCGTTCGAAATGACAACGATTATTCAGTATGCAAATCAAAACCCTCTCCAAAGGAGAGGGTTAGGTGAGGCAAATTTTTATTAGTTTTGTGATATGTATTTTTTCAGAAAGAAAGATCCTAACAGGCCCACTAACATTAACCTGCGCATTATGCATTTTATTAATGCGCTGGCTATTCTTATGTTTTTGGCGGGGATCATTTACAAACTGATACAAGTGTTCATACTTAAAAAATGATGACAATAATAAACACCAATAACGCTCCGGCTCCTATCGGGCCATATAGCCAGGCTACCGCAGCCGGAAACTTTGTATTTGTATCGGGCCAGATCCCCCTTAATCCGGTTACCGGCGAACTGATAACCACCGGTATTACCGATGAGGCGGTGATGGTGATGGAAAATATCAAAGCCATTTTAACCGAGGCCGGTATCGGTTTTGAGAACATTGTAAAAACCAGCATATTTTTAACCGATCTGGGCAATTTTGGCCAGGTGAACGAGGTGTACGGAAAATATTTCACCGCCAATTTCCCGGCACGTGAAACCGTACAGGTATCTGCATTACCTAAAGGTGTAAATGTCGAGATCTCGGTTATTGCTGTAAAGTAAGAGCCTCACCCAACACTTTCCGTCAACTGGCGGAAAGTGTTGGTAATAAAACAAACATAAACTACACGTCATTGCGAGGAACGAAGCAATCTCTATGCTGTACAGAGCAAACAGAAAAGTTTAGAACCCGAATGACCGACCTGCCTGTGTAGAGATTGCTTCGTTCCTCGCAATGACGGTGGGTAAAATATTGAGCTTTATCTATGGATCCTTTTCAAACACCGCTTGTATATTTAAAAGGAGTGGGCCAGTCCCGCGCCGAGGTGTTGAAAAAAGAATTGGCGCTCGCTAATTTCGAGGATCTTTTACGTCATTTTCCGTTCCGGTATATCGACCGAACCCGTTTTTACAAGATCAAAGATATCCAGTCCGACTTGCCTTATGTGCAGGTGCTGGCACGTATTATCAACAAGCAGGTGGTTGGCGAAAAGCACACCAAACGCCTGGTAGTTATGGCTAAAGATGATACGGGCCTGTTGGAGTTGGTATGGTTCAAAGGCATCAACTGGATCGAAAAGACTATTGTGCCCGGGCAGGTATATGTTGTTTTTGGTAAACCCGGCTTTTTTAACGGACAGGCCCAGATGGCCCATCCCGAAATGGAGGTATACTCGCCGGGGGCACAACGGCAAGGCAATGCCAGTCTGCAACCCGTATATAACTCCACCGAAAAACTCAAGCAGTTTCAGCTGGATAGCAAGGGCATCCAGAAGATTACTTCTACTTTACTGGAACTACATGCACGCGATATCCGCGAGAACTTGCCGCTGTACATCATCCAAAAATTCAAACTCATCAGTAGGGCTGAAGCTTACCGCAATATCCATTTCCCGGCCGACGCGCGTTTACTGAATGAGGCCATCCTGCGTTTAAAATTCGAAGAACTGTTTTTACTGCAGCTCAAATTATTGCGCAATAAACTGTTGCATACCCAAAAATTCAAAGGCAATGTTTTTGGTACTGTTGGCCATTATTTTAATGATTTTTATCACCATAAACTACCTTTTGAATTAACTACCCCACAAAAACGGGTACTCAAAGAGATCCGGCAGGATACCCAGCGCGGCGTACAGATGAACCGCCTGTTACAGGGCGATGTAGGCAGTGGCAAAACCGTGGTGGCCCTCATGAGTATGCTCATAGCGGTCGACAACGGTTTCCAGACCTGTATTATGGCGCCTACCGAAATTCTGGCTACACAGCATTTCCAAACAGTAAAAGATTTGGTTGGTGACGATTTTATTGAAGTAGCCCTGCTTACCGGCTCCACCAAGCAAAAGGCCCGGAAAGCATTGCACGAAAAACTGGAAAGCGGCGAGCTTAAAATCCTCATCGGCACCCATGCGCTCATCGAGGATAAAGTACAGTTCAAAAACCTGGGTTTTGTGGTGATTGACGAGCAGCACCGTTTTGGTGTGGAGCAAAGGGCCAAACTATGGCGTAAAAACATCATACCGCCGCATGTACTGGTCATGACAGCTACGCCTATTCCCCGCACACTGGCAATGACGCTGTATGGCGACCTGGATGTATCCGTGATTGACGAATTACCGGCTGGTCGTAAACCCATTCAAACGCTTCATTTTTATGAGAACCAGCGCCTGCGAGTATTTGGTTTTATGAAAAGGGAAATAGCCCTGGGCCGGCAGATCTACGTGGTATACCCGCTGATACAGGAAAGCGAAAAGCTGGATCTGAAAAACCTGGAAGATGGCATCGCGGTAATGTCGCGGGAGTTTCCGCTGCCCGATTACCGTGTTAGCATTGTGCATGGTAAATTGAAAGCTGCCGACAAGGAATTTGAAATGCAGCGTTTTATTAAAGGTGAGACGCAGATCATGGTGGCTACTACCGTGATCGAAGTAGGGGTTAATGTGCCTAATGCCTCGGTGATGATCATTGAAAACGCCGAACGTTTTGGTCTTTCGCAATTGCACCAGTTGCGCGGCAGGGTAGGGCGCGGGGCCGAGCAATCCTATTGTATTTTGATGAGCAGCCACAAGCTGAGTCACGATGGTAAGATCAGGCTGGATACTATGGTGAAAACCAATAACGGTTTTGAAATATCTGAGATCGACCTGCAACTGCGTGGTCCCGGCAACCTGGAAGGTACCCAGCAAAGCGGTGTGCTCGACCTTAAATTAGCCAACCTGGCTACGGATCAGGAATTATTATTTAAGGTGCGTAAAGCCGTGGAACAGATTTTTGAAAAAGATCCGCAACTCGCCCTCCCCGAAAACCAGGTGCTGCATCACGCATTTGAAACCAAAAACGCGGGTTTAAGCTGGGATAAGATCTCGTGATAATAACATGAGCCCAATAACTCCTTGCGCTCATTTGCAAACCACAAATGTTGGGAAGACTAAAATGCTATAAAACTGATTAATGTAAACCCAACTAATTATGGTTTACAGTGTAAACCCACTTACGACAAGAAAATTAATGTAATTATCTTATTTTCAAATACATACAAAAGTGTAAACCATGAAAAGTGTAAACCATGTAAACCCACTTTTTAACAAAAATGACCCGCCTGTTCAGCGTAATAGGCTATGACTAAATAAATCTATTAACTCCAAATGCTCCTTTTCCTGTAAAATATTACATTTGTTAAAACTGATCTTAATATCACATGAAGAAATTTTCCCTGGTGCTGGCTACACTTTTCACAGCTTCCCTGCTGCATGCGCAGGATTCCTTAACTATACGAAAAATTTATGACGAGGCCCTGGTAAACGGCAAGGCTTATGAAAGTCTGCATTACCTGTGTAAAAATATTGGCGGACGGTTAAGCGGCTCGGCCAACGCGCAAAAAGCGGTGGAGTGGAGCAAAAAGCTGATGGAAAGCTATGGTTTTGATAAAGTTTATTTGCAAGAGGTAATGGTGCCTCATTGGGTGCGTGGCGAAAAAGAAACTGCTTTTATTATTGATGGTAAAACCCGTATCCCGGTGCCTATAGCTGCACTAGGCATGACTGTCGCTACCCCCAAAGAAGGTATCACTGCCAATGTGGTAGAAGTACGGAGTCTGAAAGAGTTGGAAACTTTGGGCGAAAGCGTGATCAACGGTAAGATCGTTTTCTTTAACCGTGCGTTCGATCCTCGTTTTATTGAAACTGGTCATGCCTATGGTACTGCCGGCGATCAGCGTTTTATGGGGCCTGCTACGGCAGCTAAATACGGCGCTGTAGGGGTTATTGTACGCTCCCTGACCGAAAGTATCGACGATTATCCACATACCGGCGCTACCTTATCAGGTCCGGGTACGCAGCAGATACCTGCCGCTGCTATATCAACTAAAGCAGCTGATAAGCTGAGCAATATGCTGCGTTTGCGTAAACTGCCATTGATAAAGTTTTACTTTAAACAAAGCTGCCAGTTATTGCCCGATGTATTATCGTACAACGTGATCGGTGAATTGACGGGGACCGAAAACCCCAATAAATTTATCAGTGTAGGTGGTCACCTGGATTCGTGGGACCTGGCCGAAGGCGCGCATGATGATGGCACGGGTGTAATGCAATCGGCCGAGGTGCTGCGTATATTTAAAGCGATAGGCTACCGTCCTAAAAACTCCGTACGTGCTGTATTTTTTATGAATGAAGAGAACGGTCATAAAGGCGGCACCAAATACGCCGAACTGGCCGCTCAAAATAAAGAGCAGCACATTGCCGCTATAGAAACAGATGAAGGTGGTTTTACCCCACGCGGATTTAGCTTTGATGGCGTATCCAATGATTTTATCAAAAATATCAACAGTAAATATAAAGCCATATTGGAGCCTTACGAGGTTGACAAACTGACCATTGGCGGCAGCGGTACTGATATTGAACCGATGAAAGAAAAACTGCCGGGCATAGTATTGATCGGTTACCGCCCCGATTCACAGCGCTATTTTGATATTCACCATACCCCGAACGATGTGTTTGAAAACGTAAACAAACGCGAACTGGAACTGGGCGCTGCCAGTATGGCCGCGTTTATTTACCTGATAGATCAGCATGGGCTGTAGATGTGCAGATGATTTAATTGATTAAATATGCAAGAGTTTTGTAGAGACGCATCACATGCGTCTCTTTTTTTGCGTTAAGGATAGCAGCGGATACCGGCCTGTGGTTAAGGCCCGTGCAGTATGAGCGGATAGCCTGCCCCGACGCAGGAGGGGAACGCCATGGAAAACAATTCTTCCATTAAACACCATTCATACTGAAGAAGATCCTTCGCGATAGCGAAGGATGACAAAAGGTCTTATTGCTTTCGATACCAACAATTACCCTAATTTGTCCAATAAAAAACCTGCTATCGGATTTAATATTCCCAAAATGGTATTGTAAATTTGCAGTACATCTAAAACAACACTGTGACCGAAGACGGAGATAGTAAACCCCAAAAAGTAGATTCCTTTGCAGCATTGCGATACAAAGATTTCAGGTCTTATGTTGGCATGCGCTTTTGTTTCACCTTTGCTTATCAAATGCAGGCCGTTGTTATCGGGTTTTATATTTACCAGGTCACTAAAAGTGTGTTTGCCCTGGGCCTGGTAGGCCTTTGCGAGGCTATACCGGCTATCGGCATAGCGCTGTACGGCGGCTATATTGCCGATAAATCTGAAAAACGAAAAATGCTGCTCATTATATTTGCTATGGTGATCCTCACTTCGCTGGTGATGTTTACCGTTACACTCAACAGCATGAGTGGTGTGATACATAAAGATTGGATTGTGCCCATTATTTTTGCCATGATATTTTGTAATGGTATAGCCCGTGCTTTTTATGGTCCGGCTACCTTTACGGTTTACGCGCACAGCATCCCTAAAGAGGTTTACCCTAACGGCAGTACCTGGAGCAGTTCCAGCTGGCAGGTGGCTTCTATTGTTGGGCCGGCTGCGGGTGGATTGATCTACGGTTATGCCGGTAAAATTATGCCCGGTTTAAGTGGTATTACCGCAACGTTTTCGGTTATTATATTTTTCCTGCTGATATCACTGGTGCTGGTTTTTTTCCTGCGCAAATATCCGCCAGTGTTTGTGCCGAAAGAGAGTATCTGGAAAAGCCTTTCAGAAGGGATCCACTTTGTGTTCCATAACAAAATGATGATCGGGGCCATGAGCCTCGACCTGTTCTCGGTGTTTTTTGGTGGCGCGGTGGCTTTGTTACCCGTATTTGCCAATGAGATACTCAAAGTAGGTGCCGAAGGTTTGGGTATTATGCGTGCCACAGCATCATTGGGCGCGGTACTCACCATGCTGGTCATGACACGTTTTTCGCCCATGGGTAAGCCATGGCGTAACCTGCTTATCGCGGTAACCGGCTTTGGTTTAAGTATCATTTGCTTTGGCCTGTCGCGCAGCTTTTATTTATCACTCTTCTTTATATTTACCGAGGGTGCTTTTGACAGCATCAGCGTAATTATCCGCGGTACCATTATGCAGCTGCTAACGCCCGATCATATGCGCGGCCGGGTATCTGCCGTAAACCAGATGTTCATAGGCTCATCCAACGAGATCGGCGCTTTTGAATCCGGAACTGCTGCTCGTTTGCTGGGTACGGTGCCTGCCGTAATATTTGGCGGCAGCATGACCATGCTTATTGTGGGTATCACTTACCTCAAAACCAAAAAACTCATTCCATTGTCGCTTAACCAGATACAGCCCCCTGCTGCTGAAGTTAAGTCTGTTGTGTAACAGATATATGTCAGTTGCGTCTTAGTTATTATCAATTCAACTTTATAACTTAGATTTTTTAGGACTGACATTTAAAAAACAATTTATGAGAATCACAAAATGGGCTTTGGCGGCTATCCCTGTCGCCATTTTAGCGTCATGCGGCCAAAAAAAAGAATCGTCATCAACCGATGATGTTCCAAAACGTACCGTATTTTTTGATAAAACAGGTATGGACACCACGGTAAAACCTGGCGACAATTTTTATTTGTACGCCAGCGGCGCCTGGGTAAAGAAAACCGAGATCCCGGCATCGCAGCGCGGATGGGGTTCGTTTTATACGCTGTATGACGATAACCAGAAAAACTTGCACAAAATACTGGAAGAGATAACCAAACAGGATAACGCTGCAGGTAGCAAGGAGCAAAAAGTGGCCGACCTGTACACCAGTGGTATGGATACCGTAGGCATCGAAAAACTGGGTTATGAGCCCGTTAAGCCTGTACTTGCTAAAATTAGCGCGGTGAAGGATTATAAAGGTCTGGTAAGCCTGGCTGCCGATAGCTATAAAGAAGGCGGCGGCTTTTTATTAGGATTTTCTGTTGGTCCGGACGACCGTATCAGCACCCAAAACATTGCTCATTTTGACCAGGCTGGTTTAGGCTTACCTAACCGCGATTATTATTTCAACAGCGACTCGGCTACGGTTAAAATACGTGCCGCCTATGTAAAATACATAGCCAAACTGTTTACGCTGACTGGCGTTGACGAAGCTACAGCCACTAAAAAGGCCGATGGTATCCTGAAACTGGAAACATTGATAGCCAAATCGCACCTGACACCAACCGAACTGCGCGACCCGGTTAAGAACTACAATAAATTCGCTGTTGCCGAGCTGCAAAAACAGATCCCGGATATCGACCTGAAAGATGCCTTTAAACGCCTGGAGTTAAATGCCGATACCGTTTTGGTAGGTCAGCCTGCTTATTTAAAAGCGCTGGATGGCTTGCTAAAATCTGAACCTATTGAGGTTTGGAAAGATAAAGCCACTTTTACCGCTTTGGATAATGCCTCAACAGCCTTGAGCAAAGCTTTCAGAGATGCCAACTTTGAGTTTAACGGCAAAACGCTGAGTGGTAAAAAACAAGAACAGGAACGCTGGAAAACCGTTATAGAAACCGTTGATGGTGGCATTGGCGAATTGTTAGGTCAGCTTTATGTAGAGAAATATTTTACGCCCGATGCTAAACAACGTATGCTTACCCTGGTAAACAACCTGCAAAGCGTATATAAAGACCGTATTGAAAAACTGGACTGGATGAGCCCCGAAACCAAGGCCAAGGCTCTGGCTAAGCTGGCTGCCTTCACCAAAAAAATTGGTTATCCCGATAAATGGAAAACCTATGATGATGTGACGATCAGCAAAGATGCTTATTACAAAAACCAGGAATCCATTGCCCGTCACCACTACAACGAAATGATCAAAAAGGCAGGCAAACCAGTTGATAAAACCGAATGGGGTATGACACCGCCAACGGTTAACGCCTACTATAACCCTACCTTTAACGAGATCGTTTTCCCAGCTGGTATATTACAATTCCCTTTCTTTGATAAGGATGCGGATGATGCCATTAACTATGGTGCTATTGGCGCGGTGATCGGTCACGAAATGACCCACGGTTTTGATGACCAGGGCCGTCAGTACGACAAAGATGGTAACCTGAAAGACTGGTGGACCAAACAGGATGCCGATAAGTTTAAAAGTCGTGTAGGTCTGATGATAGAGCAATACAACAAATTTACCGTATTGAACAACCTGCACGTAAACGGCAGCCTTACCCAGGGCGAAAACCTGGCTGATATTGGTGGTGTGGCTATCGCTTACGAAGCGTTTAAAAGAACCGAGCAGGGCAAAGGCGATGCTAAGATTGATGGCTTTACACCCGATCAGCGTTTCTTCCTGTCGTTTGGCCAGGTATGGCGCATCAAAACACGCGACGAAACTATGCGTATGCGTATCAGCATTGACCCGCACTCGCCAGAAATGTACCGTGTGAACGGTTCGCTGTCAAACACCCCGGCATTTTACAAAGCATTTGACGTAAAACCCGGCGATAAACTTTACCGCCCCGAAAATGAGCGTGTGAAAGTTTGGTAAGATATAATTGCCTGTGAGGACACAGGTAATGGGAAAAAAAGAAAAGCGCCGTCTGGTATCAGAGGGCGCTTTTCTTTTAAAATATTTTGTCATTCTGAGCGTAGCGAAGAATCTGTTCTGAAGATTGTATGTTCAAGAATAGATTCTTCGTCCCTCAGAATGACAAACAAATGTTATTAAGATATTTTAAGCTAGTACGCTCTCCACCCAGGCCTTGCCCCAATTCTCAAGCTCATCGGCGGTCCATAGCGTTGGGTAAAATATCCGTTTCTGGAAACGTGGGGGCAGGTACTTTTGCCAGTTGGTTCCTCCGGTGGCTTTGATCTCCTCGGGTTCACGGTTCAGGTATCGTACTGCCGATTTATAGTGTGATAGCGGCCAGTTGATGTTCACGTTCACATCCAGTTGTTTGAGTTCCAGTTTAAGCTCGGGTGTTAATTGCCCGGCGGCTTCAAACTGGCGGGCCAGGGCATTAAAGTTGTGGTTAACACTGGCTTTGCCCAGCTCAATAAATATTTTGGAATATTTTTTCTCAAACTGTTTGAGGGTGAGTGTTTTTTTGCCGGTGGATAGTTCCGTCGCGCCAAATTTCCAGTAGAGGTATTCAAATTGGTCCTCGATAGAAGCCTTACTGAGCTCCTGGCGTTTGTCCTTATCAACCAGGTTAATGAAATCGGTAGCATGTATCTCGATCATGCGATACTGGCCCGACTGGAACCCGCTGGCTGGCAGCAATGACATCCTGAATTGAAGGAACTGTTCTTTCTCCATCCCATCAACCATGATCTCAAATGATTGGGTAAGGGCGCCAAAATAGCGGTTGATGCGTTTTAACCGTGCGGTAAAAAACTCAACGGTAAGCGGTTGTGCTTCGGCAATTTGCCGGCACTCATGCAGGGCTAATTTAAAATACAGCTCGGTGATCTGGTGATAGATAATAAATATCTCCTCATCAGGAAAGGGTGTTTTAGGGCTCTGCAAGCTTAGCAGAGTATCCAGGTGGATATAGTCCCAGTAGGTTAAAAAATCGGCATGCAGCAGGCCGTCAAGGTAGGAGGTCATGTCCTGCCCCATGGCTTCATATTTTTCCTGCAAACGTGCCAGGCGATCTTCAATTTCAGGATGGAAATGCATGATCAAAGGTAGTAAAAATGAGATATCAGCAAATTGAGATGATATCTGCAAAAAGCAGAAACATTTTTGCGGCATAAATGTCTTTATAGCAACATACCCGATCAAAATTTTAACGCTGAAAATTTAAGCTTAAACCTCATGAAGATCAGTAAAATACTTATAGGTATTGACGATAGCGCGTATGCGCGCAATGCTGCTGCCTATGGCTTTGATATGGCCCGCGATTATAAAGCTGCTGTGGGCTTGGTGCACATCATCGAACCCATTGTAATACCTTCAACACCGGCAGATAATTTAACCGGGATACCCATGGATAGCACCTTTGGTATTCAGGATGTGGAGTTAAGCGAGGTGCAAACCAGCCAAACAGAAACACTTATTGCTAATACCATCAAAGAGTTTGGGGATGGACTGGAGATAACGGCTTTTAAACAATATGGCTCCCGGGCCGAGGGGATAATTGACTGCTGCAAAGAGTTTAATGCGGATATTATTGTAATTGGCACGCACAAACGTTCGGGCTTCGACCGCCTGCTCATCGGCAGTGTAGCCGAGCATGTGGTACGCCATTCGGCTGTTCCTGTGCTGGTGGTGCCGTTTACGGAGTAAGGTGGTACGTTATAAGTTTTACGTGATACGTTTTCATGGTTACGTACAACGCCAAACGTATAACCAACAACGTATTAATACAGCAACCTGAACTTAATAGTATGTTCAATAGCTTTTAGCTCGTTAAGTACCTGCGGATCATAACCGGTGTTTACGTCGGTAATTACATAGCCTATGAGGGCGTTGGTCACCAGGAATTCGCCTACTATATTGATGTTGTGGCGGGCAAATACCTCGTTTATTTTGGCCAGTATGCCGGGTATGTTTTTATGGATATGTATGAGCCTGTGGGCATTATTGATGCGGGGTGGCTGCAGATCTGGAAAATTGCAGCTGGTATGTGTTTTACCCTCGTTCATAAAAGCCATTACCCGGCGGGGTATAAAATCGTTATTATGGGGGTTATGTTTAGGATCGTCAAATATGATGATGCCACTTTCTGTAGCTGCATCGGCCAGCTTACGGTTGCATTTGCCAAAAATACCGATCACTTTTAGTCTGCCCGCGTTTTGTACTTGTTCCGGACTGGGCTGATTGGCTTCATCGCAAAACAAAACGCCGGCTTCTTCCAGGTATTTATCTTCAATACTTTCGCGATGGCGCAGGTTATAGCCTTCTTTTTTCATTTGCGCCAGCGCGTCATCATCCACATTACCTACTATAAGGCATTTGATGCGATTTTTTGGATACGATATAGCCCGCGGCAGCTTATTGAGGTATAAAAACTCGTCAAAGCTCGGTGTTATGTGGTCGGCTTTTTCGGCTACAGATTTACGTTCGATGTTTTCGGTAAAGGCGAAGAACTTTTTGATCATGCCCGATTCCTTCAGCTGGAAATCTGAATAACCATCACCAATGCCATAAATATCGCCGGGCAGTTGCAGTTCTTTCAGCAATTTAACTTTACCGCCTTCCTGTGATAATGGGTTTTCACGGTCGTAACCAATGATCTTGCCATCCTCGTCAAACACAAAAGTATTCGCGTAGATGTTTTCTTTTTTGATATGATATTCGGTAACTACCGGGGTAATAAACTCTTTAAAGCCACCGGATACAATCAATACCTCGTCCTGGTGATTTTTAAAAAATATGGTATTGCGCGAAAAAGAAGTAGATACCTTTTTCTTAAGATGGGTGATGAGTTGCTTTAAATGATCGCGGTTGGCCTCTAATAGTTTAACGCGGTTTTCCAGACTTTCAGTGAACGACAAACGACCTTCCATTGAGGCGTTGGTCAAATCTTCTATCTGTTTGTAAATAGCCTCCCGGTTGGGGTGATTTTTGAGGGAAATGCGGGCCAGTTCGTCAAGGGCCTCTACCTGTGTAAACGTGCTGTCGAAATCAATAATAAAGTACTGCTCCATCTTGGGTGCAAATGTGCGAAATTTTTTGCTGATGAGGTGGAATAATATATAGAATCCATAGGGGTTATCATGATTGATTACTATAAAGTTGTAGTAGGATAGGGCGTCAGGTATAATCATCACGTCATTGCGAGCTCAGCGTGGCAATCCCTAACTATACAGAGCGGATCTGCTCATCAGGGATTATTAATGTTATGCTTGTTTTATTTGGTATTAATGAGCTCCCTCTGGTCGGTTGTCTTCGTGCCTCGCAATGACGCACGGAGAGTGAAGTGCTGCTTCAGGCCAGCGCCTTGCACACCTCCGCAATAGTTTCGCTTACCGGTTTAAACTCAATATTGATGGCCGCTTTGATCTTTGAATTATCAAAATTCCGGACCTCAGAAGCTGCCCGGGCCGAGACCTTGTCGATAGCAGGTGATCCACCGGTTAAGGTGGCAATGATGGCCGCCCCGCGCCAGGCCAGGCCCATCATCCAGGGTTTGGCAAATTTGGCTGGTGGTTTTATGCCGAAATTGTGGGCAATTTCGGTGGTCATAGCTTGATAAGTATAATTTTCGGCACTGATAATATAGCGTTCGGCTGTAATATCGCTGTTCATGAGTGCTACCATACATTTGGCCACATCTACCACATCAACAAAACCACCACTGCCGCCGGTATAATATTTAAGTCCTTTGCGTACGGTCTGAAACAGGGCTCCCGTGCCGGATGTACCCGCGCTGACCCCTAAAATGAGGGATGGGTTAACAATCACAGCATCCAGGCCTTCGGCAATGCCCCGCCACACCTCCATTTCACTTTCCAGCTTGGATATGGCATAACCATCATGCTCGGTAGATTGTTCCAGGTGATGGTTCTCGGTGATCAGCTCACCTGGTTTGGCTATACCAATGGCGGCTATGGAGCTCACATGAACCATCCGTATGCCACGCTCGGCACACAGGTTAACCACATTGGCCGTACCTGTAACATTGGTATTGATCATAGGATCTTTATCCACCTGTTTTAAGGACACCCAGGCCGCGCAATGGTAAACCTGTTTAATACCTTCCAACGCGTCGGCAAGGGCGAATATATCCATCATATCGGCATCAACCCATTCTATTTGCGTTTGATAGGGTATTAACAGAGCGGGTATCCTGGAATTACTCCTTTTTGTGCAACGGATATGTTGGCCTGAATTCACCAGCAGTTTTGCCAGTTCAGCTCCTAAAAAACCTGTTGCGCCGGTGATCAGTATCATATGTGCAAATGTGATAATAAATGTGCAGATATGTAGATGTGCGGATGTGCAAATTTTTTGTTTGAATTAGAGTTAAAGATCACCAGAATTATAAAATCATCTGCACATCTGAAATTCGCATATTTGCACATCCGCATATTTGCACATCTGCACATCTATCTGCACATTTGCACATCTGCATATTTGCACATTAAAAAATTATGTCCTTAGCTGATTTTTTTACACCCATTGATCTTAAAAAGATCGCTCCTAAAAAGGGGTATTATACCAGCCAGCTTGGCGACAAAATTGTGCATTATTCTGTCGATTTTCCCGATCTGGAAGAGAAAACTGACCTGGCCATCATTGGTGTTATGGATGATCGTAATGCTACCGATAACCCGGGTTGCGCACTTGGTCCCGATTATATCCGCGAAAAACTTTACCAGCTTTATGAAGGCGGTTACAGTGTAAAAATTGCCGATCTGGGTAATATACGCGCCGGGGCCACGGTTACCGATACTTATTTCGCGCTTAAAACTGTAGTTGCAGAGCTTATCAAAAAAGATATCATCCCTATTATATTAGGCGGCGGCCAGGATTTGACCTATGCCCAATACCTGGGTTATGAGGACCTGGAACAAAAAGTTGACCTGGTAGTTGTTGATTCGCATTTTGATCTGGATGAAGACGATACGCGGGGTGGTATTGAAACCACCTCCACATCATATCTTAATAAAATATTTTTGCACGAGCCTAATTTCCTCTTCAATTACAGTAACCTGGGTTACCAAACTTACTTCGTAAGCCAGGAAAGCCTGCGGGTAATGGAGAAGCTTTATTTTGATGTACACCGCCTGGGCGAGCTTACCGGCAATGTGGCAGTCACCGAACCGGCCATCCGTAATGCCAGTATGATTAGTTTTGATGTGGGGGCCATTCGCTCGGCCGATGCTATGGGCAACGCCAACGCTACACCAAATGGTTTTTACGGCGAAGAAGCCTGTCAGCTTTGCCGCTATGCGGGTTTTAATGATAAGTTAACCTCCATCGGTTTTTATGAGTTTAACCCGGCCTATGACAGCAACGGGCAAACCGCTACACAACTGGCGCAAATGATATGGTATTTTATTGAAGGGGTTTATAACCGTAAGCGCGATTTTCCGCTTAATCCTAAAAGCCAGTATCTCATTTATAAAACCAGCTTAAAGCACGAAGATCAGGAAGTGGTGTTTGTGAAAAGCAAAAAATCCGACCGCTGGTGGATGCAGGTACCTTACCCTACAGGCGGATCACGGAACGAGCGTTTTCACCTGGTGCCCTGCAGTTATGCCGACTATAAAATGGCAGCTTCGGGCGAGTTACCCGATCTTTGGTGGCGTACTTATCAAAAATTAAACTAATAATTATAATTCAACCGGCATTCTTGCGTTAAGAATGCTTATAGTTTTGATACTCAAATGAAGAAATTGATTTTCTCTGTGGCAGCTATGTTGCCGATAATGGCATTTGCCCAAGCCCCCGATACTTTTACTATTAACGGTAAAGTAGGCACTATTGGTGCTCCTGCCAAAGTGTACCTGATATATCAGCTGGGTTCCAATAACGTGGTGGATTCATCTAACGTAACCGCTGGTAGTTTTAGCTTTAAGGGTAACCTATTAAACCCGGTGAATGCAACCCTGTCGTTAGATTATAAAGGTATCGGTCTGAACAAATTTATACAGCAGAATTATCCGGATGGTGGTCCGTCAAGTACCGCAGATGATCTGAACCTTTTTTTGGAAAAAGGTACAATAGCCATCAATAGTAAAGATTCTCTTTCCAAATCCCTGATCACCGGCTCGGTTTTAAATGATGATAACCGAAGGCTTACAGGGCAACTGGCCGCAATCAATAAAAAAGCGCAGGCATTAATGGCCGAAGCCAAAGCCGCTACGCCCGAACAACAAAAAGCGCCTGATTTTCAAAGCAGGATGCAGGCCCGTTATAAAAACATCCAGGCCGAACAGAAGGCGGTACTCAAAAATTTTATTACCAATAACCCAAACAGCTATTTGAGCTTGCTGGCTATTAACTCAGTGGCTGGCCCGGCGCCTGATCCTTCGGAGATTGAACCTTTATTTAATGGCTTGTCACAAAGTTTAAAAGATTCAGAAAGTGGTAAAAACCTGAAACACGGTATCGACGCTTTAAAAGTTACCGCTATAGGAGCCCTAGCACCAGATTTTATACAGAGCGATGTCAATGGTACACCGGTTAAGCTGTCGTCATTTCGGGGTAAATATGTGCTGATCGATTTCTGGGCTTCCTGGTGCGGTCCTTGCCGTCAGGAAAACCCGAATGTGGTACGTAACTATAATAAATATAAAACTAAAAATTTCACGGTATTAGGTGTGTCGCTTGATAAGCCGGAAGGTAAATCGGCCTGGCTGGAAGCGATTAAGAACGATGGGCTAACCTGGACACAGGTATCCGACCTTAAATTCTGGAACAATGAAGCAGCTGGTCTTTACCAGGTAAGCTCTATCCCACAAAATTTCCTGATCGATCCGGATGGAAAGATCATAGCCAAAAACCTGCGTGGGGAAGATCTCGACGCCAAACTGCAGGAACTGTTTGGTAAAATTTAACATGGCAGGGTGTTAAGCACCGGTGCATTTGGTAATATTTTAATCAATAAGTATTTATATAATTGAAATATTACTATTTTGCCGTATGAATATTACCGCGCTAAAAAAAATAACTTTACTGGCATTGGCAGGTATGCCGGCCATAGGTTTTGCACAGGATGCAAAATATACTGTTCAAGGTAAAATTGGGGACAGTAACGCACCTGCTAAAGTATACCTGGAATATCGCAAACAAGGTAAAACTATTATTGACTCGGTTACTTTAACTGGTGGCAAGTTCCAGTTTAGTGGTGTAACGGGTAATGATCCTGTTAGCGCGTACCTGTTATTCAATAAAAAAGGTAATGGTGCTAATAATTCTGAAGATTACCGTTCTATTTATATTGAGGCTGGAACAGTTAATGTTGCTACCGCCGATCTGCTGGCAAATGCTACCGTTGACGGGCCAAAAATCAATAAGGATAACGAAAAATACAGACTGGCCCAAAAGCCTATAAACGATGCTTATAAAGCGCTTGAAGACAAGCAAAAAGCAGCAACTCCCGAACAACAAAGTTCTCCTGAATTTATTAAAAAAGCTAAGGCTGACGAAAAGGCCATAGATGATCAAAGTGCTCTTGTCGATAAAAAGTTTATTCAGGATAACCCTGATTCATACATCAGTCTGAACGCGCTGGAAGGTTATGCCTACAGTGCCGATTATGTGGATATCGCACCATTATTCAGTGCCTTAACACCAGCTGTAAAGGAAACCGAGGCCGGTAAAAAATTCGCCGAGCGTTTACCCAAACTCAAAGCGGTGGCCTTAGGCGCTACAGCTCCTGAGTTTGCCGAAGCCGATACCAGCGGTAAGGAGATCAGCCTATCATCATTCCGTGGTAAATATGTATTGATTGACTTCTGGGCTTCATGGTGCGGTCCATGCCGCAGGGAAAACCCTAATGTGGTTGTGGCTTACAATAAATATAAAAACAAAAAATTTACTATCCTGGGTGTGTCTTTAGACAGGCCGAATGCTAAAGATAAATGGCTGGCAGCTATTCATAAAGACGGCCTTACCTGGAACCATGTATCCGACCTGAAATTCTGGGACAGCAAGGCTGCCGCCTTATACGCGGTGCGCGGTATCCCTCAAAACTTTTTATTAGATCCTAACGGTAAGATCATCGCCAAAAACCTGAGAGGCGAAGACCTGGAAAATAAACTGGCCGAAATTTTTGGAAAGATATAATTTGATCATTGAGGCATAAGGTCATTAAGTCATTGACCTGATAGATAATAAAGAAGGCGTAATAATTACTTATTACGCCTTCTTTATTTTTTTCAATGACTCAATGACGATTCATCAAATGACCTAATGATCTACAGTAGGTCAAACCCGATATCACGGCGGAAATACATGCCATCGTAATAAATACGGCTGGCATCGGCGGTAGCCTGTTGCAGGGCATTAAACATATTGTCCTGTAGGGTGGTAATAGCCAAAACGCGGCCTCCGGTGCTGATCACGTTGTCGCCATCGGTTGATGTGCCTGCGTGAAACACGATAGATTCATGGATGTTCTCGGTTCCGGTGATCACCTTGTTTTTAAGGTACTCACCAGGGTATCCGCCTGCCACCATCACTACGGTAGCCGCGGTTTTAGGGCTGATAACTAATTCTTTCTGATCCAGGTTTACTTCGGCAACGCCTTGCAGAAGGTCAACAAAATCGGAGTCGATACGGCGCATTACGCTTTCTGTTTCCGGGTCGCCCATGCGGCAGTTGTATTCAATAACCCAGGGCTCGCCCTCGCTGTTCATCAAACCAATAAAAATAAAGCCTTTATAAGGGATGCCATCTTTTTTCAAACCTTCAATGGTCGGGATGATCACTTTCTCCTCTACCTTTTTCATATAAATAGCATCGGCAAATGGCACCGGCGAAACAGAGCCCATGCCGCCGGTATTCAGTCCGGTGTCGCCTTCGCCAATACGTTTATAGTCTTTGGCTTCGGGCAATATCTTATAACTATTACCATCGGTCATTACAAATACCGAAAGTTCAATACCTGTTAAAAACTGTTCGATGACCACGCGTGAACTGGCTTCGCCAAATTTGGCTTCGGCAAGCATCTCGGTAAGCTCCTGCTGGGCCTCTTCAAGGGTGGTACATATCAATACGCCTTTGCCGGCTGCCAGTCCATCAGCTTTCAATACCACAGGTAAACCCCCTGTGGTCAGGTAGGTTAAACCTTCCTGTAAAGTATCTTTAGTAAAAGTTTTGTAAGCGGCCGTAGGGATGTTATGTTTTTCCATAAACTGTTTGGAAAAGTCCTTACTGCCTTCCAGTTGAGCCGCTTCCTGTTGCGGACCTACAACCGGGATGTTTTTCAGCTGCTCGTCGTTCAGGAAAAAATCATGAACGCCTTTTACCAGCGGTTCTTCGGGGCCAACCAGTACCAGGTTAATGCCATTGCCGAGCACAAAAGTTTTGATACCTTCAAAGTCGGTAACTTTAAGGTTAACATTGGTGCCATACTGCGTGGTGCCGGCATTACCGGGCGCAATAAAAAGGTTTTGACACTTTGGGCTTTGAGCAATTTTCCAGGCGAAGGCACTTTCCCTTCCGCCCGAACCGAGGATCAGGATATTCATGGCGGCAAAGATAGTTATTTGACATTAAGTTTGGGACGATACTCTATCTCATAAAAAAGACCTTTAACCATGCAGGCTAAAGGTCTTTTCTTAATCAATTCTAGGCTAAGCTTCCAAAACCGGCGCGTCTTTTATTTTTTCCAATACCGATGCCGGTAAATAAGGCCTGCCACCGGTAGCAGGTACGCAGGTGCCGGTAAAAACAGCCTTGGTCATCACCTTATTATTCAGGATGATGGATTGTTTAAAGTGCAGCTTGGGAGCTCCGCCTTTATCTGCAAAAAGCTCGCAGGTTACCGTAAAGTCATCTCCTTTTTTCAGCGATCTTAAAAAGCTGATGCTATAATTTGATAACACCATGTATACACCGTTTTTAGCCTCGATCTCGAAATCAAAGCCCAATATTTCGCGGATGTAATCATGTCGGCAGTACTCCATATAAAAAGGGTAATACAGGCCATCCATAATTTCCTGAACATCGATGTGTTCTTCCTTCGCAACGTAATTTTTAGAATATTCCATAAGTATGTATTTTAATAGGGCAATGCGGCAAATATATAAACTAAAAAATCCCGGCTATATTACAGTCGGGATTTTTATTAATAGTATTTTAACTTATTTGGCAAAGGCATTTTTTAACTCGGTACCAGCCTGCAGTGTGGCTGCTTTTAATACTGTTTTAAGCTACTTTAAATTTTATGGGTTGATCATTTCCCCGTATGTTTTTCCGGAATTGTGCCGGCGACTCACCCTTGTATTTTTTAAATGTTTTGGTGAGATGGCTTTCATCGGTAAAACCAAGCTCAAAGGCAATTTCATTCAGCCGCATATTACTATGACGCAGCCTGGTTTCGGCCAGCGACAGTTTGTAATTAATGATGAATTGCTGCAGGTTTTCGCCGGTTTGTTTTTTAAAATACTCGCTGATATAGTTGGTGGAGATCTTAAACTTTTCGGCAATATTTTCGGCCTTTAACTTTTCGGCATCATAAATATTCAGGTGTACATGGTTGATGATTTGCAAGGCAATGGTATCACCTCCTGTTTTCGCGTCGCATCTGATGGTGATGTTGCGGGTTACTATCGTGACCAGCGTATTGATCAGTTGCTGTACCAGCTCCTTTTGCATGTTCGGGCCTTGCTCATATTCGGCTACAATTCCGGCTATAATGGCGTCTACCAGCGGTTGGTCGCGTTCATTCCTGATGATTTCACCCTGATCCTGTTTGCTTTGGAAAATATATTCCAGTTTCTGCATCCAGTTTTCTGCGCTATGCTGTTCTTCATTGCCGGCGGTTATACCCTTCAGGTAAATATTATTAAAGCAAATAAATACAAAAGAGGTGGTCTTTTCTACCGTAAAATGATGCGTCATGAACGGGCCCAGCATGTAAAGGTTGCCGGGTTTGTACCGGAAATCGTTACCATTAATATTATGCATACCCTCACCCTCCATAATGTATACCAGTTCAAAAAAGGTATGCTTATGGGTGCGCATCGGGCACTCATCCGACCGAAGAAGCCTGATTTCGAAAGGGTCAAATAGGTGTTGGGTCTGCATATCCTTAAATACTACTTTTTTATCCCAAAAATGTACAGGAATTGGGGCCTTGCCTAACCCGATCTTTGGGGTATACAAAAAGTAAAGATATGAAAGCTATAATATTAAGTGAAAACGGTGGTACCGATAAACTCATTTTAAAAGAGATAAGCAAACCTCTAATTGCGCCAAATGAGGTGCTGATTGCAACAAAAGCCATTAGTATTAACCCGGTTGACGGTTTTGCACGGACAAATGAAGTTTACACAAAAAAGAAACTGATGCCGCTACCCGGTGAAGAAATGATACTGGGTTGGGATGTTGCTGGCACAGTTGTAGAAACCGGCAGCGAGGTGACCGATTTTAAAAATGGCGACGAAGTATTTGGTATGGTTAAATTTCCGGGTCATGCTAAAGGTTATGCCGAATATGTGGCAGCCCCGGCCGGGCATCTGGCTAAAAAACCTGCCAATACATCATTTAACGATGCCGCTGCGGCTACCCTGGCTGCTTTAACAGCATGGCAGGGTTTGGTTACTTATGCCAAGGTACAACCAGGCGATAAGGTGCTGATCCACGCGGCCGCAGGCGGTGTTGGGCATTATGCTATTCAAATAGCAAAACATTTTGGGGCTTATGTAATAGGTACAGGTTCGGCAGCAAGTAAAGATTTTATACTGAGCCAGGGCGCCGATGAATTTATTGACTATACCCTGGAAAAGTTTGAAGAAAAGGTGCAGGATGCCGATATCGTGCTTGATTCTATTTATGGCGATCACATCCTGCGCTCAATTAACGCGGTGAAACGGGGCGGACGTTTAGTAAGCCTGCTTGCCTTTTTTGAGGGTGAAATTGCCGAAAAGGCCAAAGCTAAAGAGCTGCTTACCTACCGTATAGCTGTGGAATCAAACGGTAACGATATGAAACAGATCGCGAAACTCATGGCCGATGGGGAGTTAAAATCATATGTTTCTGAAGTTTACAGTTTTGAGGATATCCCTAAAGCGCAGGATAAAGTTGATGGCGGCAAAAGCAGGGGTAAAGTGGTGGTTGAGTTATAATTTTAATCATTTGTATAATACGCTGATAAACAATAAGAGCCGGTTTTTAAGCCGGCTCTTATTGTTTTAATATGGCCTGGAAATTAAAGGTTATATTAATTATAAAGTAATAATAAATAATAAATGCGATATTTGTCATACATCTGTCAGGCTGCTGATAAAAATATCGCATCCAAAAAGAACGGATAATTATTGGGGGAAACCTCATTATGGCGGGTAGGATGAATGGCAGATATAATTTTTTAAACCATTAAACATTTTACCTTCTATGAAAAAGCTTTCCCTATTATTAGCCGCACTATGCATGGCTGCTATCAGTTATGCTCAAACCCCTGCAACAACTCCCGACACCGCCAAAAGATGGAAGATACACGGTGAAAACACTTTTTTGATCAGCCAAAGCTCGTACAAAAACTGGTCGGCAGGTGGTGTAAATGCCTTTGCCGGTAACCTGATCTTTAATTATGATTTTAACTACAAAAAAGACGTATGGAGCTGGGACAATAAAGTGATCCTGGGGTATGGATTAAGTAAACAACAGGATGCAGGCTGGCGCAAAAACGACGATCGTATAATCCTGAACAGTTTATTGGGTCGCCAGGCATCAAAATACTGGCTATATACATTTTATATGAACTTCCAGAGCCAGTTTACCAAAGGCTATGATTATAATACCACGCCAAAAACATTGATATCAAATTTCCTGGCACCGGCTTATTTGACCTTCGGTCCGGGTTTTGCCTACAAACGTTCTGATAATTTCAGGATCAATATTTCGCCAGCCGCGGCACGTATCATTATCGTTCAGAATGATTCATTGTCGCATGTAGGTGCATTTGGCGTTACACCTGATCATAAAAGTCTGTTCCAGTTTGGAGCCTCGTTGGATGCCTATTACAAGGTTAACCTGGTACAGAATATCAGCCTGGAAAATATCCTGAAACTATACTCAGATTACCTGCACAAACCAGGCGATATCTATACTGACTATACCGCTAACCTGTTTATGAAAGTAAATAAGTTTGTAACGGTTAATGCCGGCGCGCAATTGATTTATGACGGTAAAACCCGGATACCTAATGGAGATGGGACTTCCAAGATAGCCCTACAGGTTAAACAGATCTTCGGAGCTGGGTTAACATATAAGTTTTAATTACTCCAACAATACTTTACAAAAGCCCCTTAACTTTATGGTTAAGGGGCTTTTCCTTATAAAAAGGAAGCTTTATTTTACAGCTTCAACCTTAAAATTCTCAAAAGTTACCGGGAAGCTCAGTTTACCCGGAGCTGCGGCTACCATACCAATTTTTACCTTTTTATCGGGCGGGAAATAAGCCAGGCGAAGCATATCATATTTCTGCCCGTCAAAAGAGTATTTGATCTCTACATAATCGCCCTTGCGCAATAGTTTTAACCATACCGATTTAGGACTGTCATGACGCGGTACTACCGACCAGTCAGACACTTCACGGGTAACTACAGCGCTCACGTTTTGTACACCCTCCACATATTCAATACCGGTTTTAATCCAGTTTTTTTCGTCGATACGCACCATTAGACCCGCCTGGTGAAACAGTTCATGATAGCTGCCGGTAATTTTTACGCTGGCCTCAAAGTTACCGGCCATTTCCTGGTAGTAAAACGGACCGTTATCGCGCTTAAACCCATAATGCGTAACCTGCCAGTAATCGGTGCTTGGATCAACAGTAAAGGTTAAGCTGGCAGCATCACCCGCCCATTTGGAGGGTTGGTTAAACCATTTCATGGCAGGATTGCTTTGAGCAAAAACGCCGGTTACAGCAAGCAGGCAGATCATAGCGGTTAATTTGATTTTTTTGTTCAGGATGTAGCAGAATGTTCTCATTTTTTAGATGGATAAGTGTGCTGCCAAGATAGGAAATAAGTTTGGGGGCGTATATCAGGGCATGTACTTTCCAACATAAATCAGCGTTAAGAAGCTGTCGTCATTTATGTGTAAACAAAACTTTATGGCGACTGAGTAGTTGTTCTTTATTGTACTATATTTAAGCATAAAAAAAATCAAAAACATGAGATATCGAATATCCATTTTAGCCCTGCTTGCAGTAGCAGTGCTAAGTCAAAGTTGCGTAAGCACAAAGAAATATAAAGAGCTGGATGCCAACTATACCCAGCTCCAGAACAGTACCCGCGATCTGAGCGTTAAGTACCAAACCAGCGAGCAGGCACTGGCAGTAGCCAATGGCCGGGTAAGCAGCCTGGAGGATCAGTTAAAGTCTGAACGGTCAAACGTAAAAGCATTACAGGACGCGTTGGATAAATGTTTAAATTCCAGCAACCAGGGCAGCGTAAATATTTCTAAACTGGTTGATGAGATCAACAGCTCAAACCGTTATATCCAGCAACTGATAAATGCCAAAAGCAAAAGCGATTCGCTTAATATGGTGTTAACCAACAACCTTACCCGTTCATTAAGTCCTCAGGAAACACAGGATGTTGATGTGAAGGTATTGAAAGGCGTGGTTTACATTTCGCTTTCTGATAACATGCTGTACAAATCTGGCAGCTATGAAATCTCTGATAAAGCAGGTGCAACCCTGAGCAAAATTGCCAAGATCATTACCGATTACAGCAATTATGATGTGCTGATAGAAGGTAACACCGATAACGTGCCTATCTCACAGAAAAACATCCGTAACAACTGGGACCTGAGCGCATTGCGTGCATCGTCAGTAGTGCAGGCCCTGCAAAACAATTACCAGGTTGATCCTAAACGCCTAACAGCTGGCGGTCGTGGTGAATACAACCCGATTGCTGATAACAGCTCTCCAACCGGGAAAGCGCAAAACAGGCGTACACAAATTATCATTACACCAAAACTCGATCAGTTTATGGACCTGATAGGCAAAGCGCCAGCGCCACAGCCATTAGCACCACAGAAATAAGAAGAATAAGTAATTATTTAAAAAGCGGCGGTCATGAAAATGACAGCCGCTTTTTTGTTTTGAGATCGATGAAGAGTTTCGTTGCTATGTTATTACAATCTGATTAATTGTCTTTAACAAAACGTACAGAAAATCTGCATGAATTAATATAGTTCCTATACTCTACAGTTACAAAGTTTAATGAAGCGCCTCTGTCATTCGTTATCCGCAAAGTATACTGAACAAAGGAAAACGGTCCTACCGAAGCTGTCCAAAAAGTGGTATCCGTTCCCGTTCCCTCATAAGCATTATAGGCCAGACCCACAGGGTAAGCATTAAAGCCGCTATCATTTGTACCTTGTGTTAAACTCCAGCCAGATTTTGATCTAAGTTTTGTTGAAACAGCGGCGTCGCCTTGCACATTATTATTGATGTCTTTAGTAGCTCCTAAAAACAGCAGTAATTTATCGGCGTCTTCCCGGGTTGGTAAGCGCCACCCCGCCGGTAAAGTGATGGCCATAGCTTGAGTCAAGCTATAAAACTTTCCGGTAACAGGATCGTTATCAAGGCTCCTATTATAATTTTCACCTCCGGGGCCATTATAATTGACAGCGGTCCAGGTTTGGGTGCCAATTTTTACAGTAGCATAGTTGGTGCCGTTAATGTTTACGACGTTAGTGTCCCCGGGTTTTGTGTCGTTTTTTTTGCTACAGGAAATGGTTGAAAAAATTGAGAAGAGCAGAATCAGCAGGTGTCCTTTTTTCATGATGGTTTTGTGATCGGTCTGGATTTTAATTTATGCTTCCAAAAATACCAGATCTATGTTAACTTATTGTGATGAAAAAGAGGGCCTCTTGAAGTTTCTCCTTATGCTGGCAAATGTAATTCCTGTCGCTTTTTGTAACAACCCGTTTACGCAATCGTTTCCGTATATTATTGTTGGCTTTTCAGGCTATTTCTTCGATATTTGGTTGGGCCGGTTAAACGGACCTGCTATATTTAACCAATTTACCTATTCTTCATGGAAAAATCACGCCGTACTTTTATCAGGCAGGCTGCGCTGGCGGGTGCCGGTGTAATGCTTGCTCAGAAAAGCTGGAGCGCCCAAAGTTATAAACGCATCATCGGTGCTAACGACCGCGTGCGGGTTGGTGTAGTAGGCTTTTCAGACAGGCACCGCAGCTCACATATCCCCAGCTTTATGAACCACTACAAGGAACTCAATTTTGAAGTGGTTGGCGTATCTGATATCTGGAAACGGCGTCGTGAGGAAGGGGCGGCCATCTGGAAAGAGAAGATGCAGCATGATGTAAAGGCGTATCGCAATAACGAAGAAATGTATGATAGTAAAGCGGTCGACGCGGTATTTATCAGTACGGCCGATTTTCAGCACGCGCGCCACACCATTGAGGCGGTAAAAGCAGGCTGCGATGCTTATGTAGAAAAACCTTTCGCCGAAACCATGGAAGATAACCGCGCCGCACTCAAAGCGGTAAAGGAATCGGGCAAGATTGTACAGATAGGCTCACAACGCCGCAGCGGTGCCAATTACCATGCGGCTAATGATTTTATACGCTCGGGCAAGTTTGGCCCTATCACCATGGTGGAACTTACCTGGAACGTGAACCAGCCGGGCCGCTGGCGTCGGCCAGAGTTGCTGGGTTTGCTCAAAGAAGAAGATACCGATTGGAAACGATTTATCATGAACCGCCCATATGAGGCTTTTGATCCCCGTAAATATTTGGAGTACCGCCTATTTTGGCCATATTCATCTGGTTTGGCCGGTCAGTGGATGAGCCACCAGATCGACACGGTACACTGGTTCAGTGGATTGAAACATCCGCGCAGTGTGGTAGCTAACGGTGGTATATACGTATGGAAAGATGGCCGTCGAAACTGGGATACCATTTTGGCCGCCTTTGATTACGGTCCGCTGGATGACCCGTCAACAGGCTTCCAGGTAACTTTTGGCTCGCGCATGCACAATGGCGATGAGCACCCGGCCGAGATCTACTACTCCAACGGCGGCGAACTGAATCTGAACACGAATAAGGTTTCACCAGAAGGTGGCCTGACCCAAAAGATGGCTGATGCCATGCACATGCAGGCCAATCTATTGCCCGAGATCAACCTGGCTAATACCGAAAAAGTGGTAGTATCTGCCAATACCGGCGGCGATGTGCTTACCTCAAACCATGTGCGTAACTGGATGGAATGTGTACGCAGCCGTAAAGAACCGCATGCCCCGGTTGACGCCGGTTACAGTCATTCCATAGCCAATATCATGACTAATGCAGCCGTACATACCGGCTATAAAGCCACTTTTGATGAGGCTACGCAGGAAGTAATGGCTAATGGTAAGGTGTTTAAATATTAAAACCTCACCCAACCCTCTCCAAAGGAGAGGGCTTTAAAACTTTTGGGAAAGAAATTTATCTCCGATACGTCATTGCTTCGTACCTCGCAATGACGCGTTTATTTAACCTTATAAATACTATGAGAACCATAAAAACTTTAAGCATCATTCTGCTTGCAGCAGTATCTTCATTAGCACAGGCTCAAAAAGCAGAGCCAGTAAAGATCGTTAAAACGTCAAAGGATAAAATAGATATTTCAATCGGCGGTAAGCCTTTCACCAGTTTTCTTTTTCCGGATACGCTGGAAAAGCCCGTGTTGTATCCTTTGTACACCGCCGGTGGTACGGTGGTAACCCGTGGTTTTCCGCTGGCACCACGTGCAGGTGACCCGGTTGATCATCCGCACCACATCGGTATCTGGTTTAATTTTGAAAACCTCAATGGGCTCGATTTCTGGAACAATTCGTACGCTATCCCCCAAAGTAAAAAGCACGCTTACGGTTGGATCCGTACCGATAAGATATTGGAAACCAAAAGCGGCAGTACAGGGATACTTTCTTATCATGCCAACTGGACCAATCAGCAAAAGGAGGTGATCCTGGAAGAAACAACCCGCTTTGAATTTAGTGGGGATGCCAGCCAGCGCATTATCGACAGGTACACAACCCTGAAAGCCGATATGGATGCTGTTTTTAAAGATGCCAAGGATGGCCTGCTGGGCCTGCGTTTTGCGCATGAATTGCAAATTCCCGATACGGCAGATCAGAAATATACCGACGACAAAGGCAATGTAACCGTTGTAAAAGGCGGGAAGGATAATATCGCCAACGGAACCTACCTCACGAGTGCAGGCAAAACCGGTAACGACGCCTGGAGCACGCGGGGCGTATGGTGTAAAGTTTACGGTAAAATGGGTGCTGACTCGGTAAGCATAGCCATTATCGATCATCCGCAGAATCCTAACTATCCAACCTTCTGGCATGCCCGTGGTTACGGACTGTTCGCGGCCAACCCGCTTGGTGAAAAGATATTTACCAACGGCAAATCAGAAAAGAACCTGACATTGAAAAAAGGGGAATCGGTAACCTTCCGTTATCGCATCGTGATCAGCAACGGTACGCAAACCACTAGTGTGGCAAAGCTTAATGAATTGGCTGGTAGCTTTAGTAAAAAATAGAGTAATATAGCCCATGGTTAGACATTAAAAAAAAGGGCTGTCATGCTGAGCGCCGTCGAAGCATAGTGGGCGGGTCTCTACGCTCGACCCTTCGACGTAGCTCAGGGTGACAGCCCTTTTTTTGAACAGTATTTGTTCATTATGTCTAACCATGGGCTATTACTTAGAAATAGGGTATAAGAAAGTTTATATCATTTAGGCTGCTTTTGCTTTTTATTTAATATTATATTCTGTTTTATTTTTTATTTCAAAATTATATTTTGTATAATTGTTTAATTCGAAATATAAATCTAATATGAAGACGTTACGTCAACTACTCATTCTGCCTTTGCTGCTCTTGGTGCAGCTATCGGCTTTTGCGCAAAGCGATACAGAAGACAAAATACAGCAGGTAGAAACCAACCTGGTGGGTTCCCTACAAATAGCAGGTGAAAAACCGGGCACCTTGCAGGAGCGCATGACTTTTTATAAAGTGAACGGCCTGAGCATAGCGGTGATCCAGAATTACCATATTGCCTGGGCCAAAGGTTATGGCCTGGCCGATGACAGTTTAAAAATTCCGGTAACACCGCAAACACTTTTCCAGGCAGCATCTATCAGCAAATCATTAAATGGGGTTGGGGTACTTAAGCTGATGCAGACGAAAAAGCTTGACCTGTATACCGATATCAACACCTACTTAACCAGCTGGAAATTTCCTTATGATAGTTTGAGCAAAGGTAAAAAGATTACTGTGGCTAACTTACTGAGCCATACAGGGGGCTTAGGCATACATGGCTTTCCGGGCTATCGGCAAGGCAAGCCCTTGCCAACCATTGTACAAATACTTGATGGACAAAAGCCGGCAAATACGTCTGCCGTCCGCTCTATGTATGAGCCGGGGTTAAAGTCGGAATACTCGGGTGGTGGCATCACCATTTCGCAAATGATCGTGATGGATATTACCCACGAACCTTATGCTGACTATATGAAAAAAGAAGTACTGCAACCTTTGGGTATGACCAGCAGTACTTACAGCCAACCTCTTATAGGTATTAAACCAGCCTTGCTGGCCACAGCGTACTACGCCAACGGTAAACAAATACCCGGTAAATATCATATTTACCCGGAACAGGGAGCCGCTGGTTTATGGACAACACCTACCGATTTGGCCAAATACATTATTGAAACACAACTGGCTTACGAAGGAAAGTCGGCAAAGGTGCTCAACCAGGCCACAACTCAGCTCCGTCTTACACCCTACCTGGATAAAACAGCCGCTTTAGGTGTATTTACCGAGGATATGGACGGGACTAAGTATTTTGGACATGGGGGCTCTAATGCCGGTTTCCGCAGCCAGTATTATGGTAGTTTGGAGGGTGGCAACGGTGTAGTGGTAATGGTTAATTCGGACCGGGGCGATATTATACCGGAGCTGGTTAACGGCGTAGCCAAAGTTTACGGTTTTAAAGGCTTATACCGTTCGGTAGTTAAAACCATCGTTAGCGTACCGGATGCTGTGATGCAAATCTATGTTGGTAAATATGCCATAACACCTACTGTTACATTAACCATTACGTACGAAGAGGGCAAGTTGAAAGGCCAGCCGACTGGTCAATCAAAATTGATCCTTTATCCTGAAAGCCAAACTAAATTTTTCCCCAGGGAAGCCCCCGTAAATGTAGAATTTGTAAAAGACGCCGCCGGAAAGGTTAACGAAGTGGTGGTATTAGAGAATGGTCACCGGACCGAAGCCAAAAGGATCCAATAATATAGGTAGGGTTCGAGTCTCGCCTGCTACACACAAAGGTTGGGATGCATTTACAATTTTAATGAGGTTTGTAGTTACTGTGCAAATAAAAAGCATTTAAGTATATTGTACACATTAACCATATCTGGCTATCTATGAAACTGACCTCGTGCTTACTCACTTCCGTTTTATTGCTTGGCGCCTATTCGCTATCGGCACAAAACAACCTTCAAAAAATAACCGATTTCCGTAAAGCCAATGAACAGGAGATCATCGGCGAATACCTTAAACTGGTTGCCATACCCGATGAAACTAATGATTCTGTAAACATTCGCCTAAACGCATCGTACATCAAAGATATGCTGATTAAGCGAGGTGTTAAAGCCGAGCTATGGAGCACTGCCGAAAGCAATCCGGTTGTTTTTGGTGAGGTTAATGTTCCGGGAGCCACCAAAACAATTATTTTTTATGCTCATTATGATGGGCAACCTGTAAATCCAAAGCAATGGGCACCGGGTTTAAAGCCTTTTGAGCCGGTTTTTATTACGGCTCCTGTTGAACAGGGCGGGCATATTGTTAATTATAAACAGGGTGATAGTATAGACCCAACCTGGCGGTTAAGCGGGCGTGCCAGTGCAGACGATAAAGCGGGTGTAATGTGCATCATTAATGCTTATGACGCGCTTATAAAAAGCAAAATAAAGCCGGGCTGCAACATCAAGTTCTTTTTTGAGGGAGAGGAAGAAAAGGGATCGCCCCGGCTGGCCGAAATATTCAGAAAGTATAAAAGCAGACTAAATTCTGATCTATGGGTGATATGTGATGGGCCACGGCATGCATCCGGTAAAAAATCAATCATGTTTGGTGTAAGGGGTGATGTGAATTTATGGCTTACCGTTTATGGCCCTAAACGCCCTTTGCATAGCGGCAACTATGGTAACTGGGCTCCTAATCCCGGTTTGATGCTGGCACAACTGCTTGCCGGTATGAAAGATGATAAAGGCCATGTAAATGTTAAAGGTTTTTATGACGATGTATTGCCCCTCAGCAAAAGCGAAAAAGAAGCCCTTAGTAAAGTGCCGCCCATTGAGCCCGGACTAAAAAAAGAATTAGGTATAGCCGAACCCGAAGGCGGATCGCGCCCATTGGTTGAAGCTTTTATGTTGCCAACCCTCAATATAAACGGTATGGCCAGCGGTAACGTTGGTGCCCAGGCCGCTAATGTGATACCCACCAAAGCCGAAGCCGTACTTGATCTGCGCCTGGTGCTGGGTAATGATATGGACCGCCAGATTGCTAAAGTAACAGAACATATTAAAGCACAGGGCTATTTTATTACCGATAAGGAACCTACCGACGAAGAAAGGGCCAAATATGATAAGATCATAAAAATTACGCATGATGCCGGTTATAATGCGCAGCGTACACCAATGGATCTGCCCATAGCTCAATCAGTAGTTAAAGCCATACAATCAACCGTTAATTATCCCGTAGTACTTGTACCCAGTGGTGGCGGCAGCCTGCCCTTATTTATTTTTGAGAAAGAACTGGGCGCTAAAGTAATTACTGTGCCATTGGTGAACTACGATAATAACCAACATGCCGAAAATGAAAATGTTAAGATCAGTTTTTTGTGGGAAGGGATTGAAACAATAGCTGCCGTAATGCAAATGAAGTAAAGGGTTAGCTTGGATTAAGAATAGCTGCTGTCTTGCACTCGTTACAGCCCAGAGATATTGGAAAGAGCAAAAAAGCGGGAGGCTGTGTGATTCCCCTCTTGAGAGGGGTGGAGGGGTGTGTTCTTTCGCTTCATTAACACCCCCCTGCTACTACCAATCCCATGCGCCCTTCTCAAGGGCAACTATATCCAAGGTGGAACAATATGAAAAAATCAATTAAACTTTACTTTTGAAATCTATTTTCAGCAAAAGCAATCAGTCGGATGAGGACAAAGCCATACAAAAATATACCATAGCAGAATTAAAAGCCCTACAAAGGCCGCCAAGCGAGTTGCAAAAAGAATTTGATTTGCGTAAGTACTTGCTTGAGAAGCGCTGGTTTGTGAAGTTTTGAAATTAAGTTCATCAATTTCCATTTGTTTTTTATAGCCACCATTGTTATAAAACAATCTTCCCTCAAATGTTGAATATACACAGTCAACTGGTTGTGTATTATATGTTGTTTCTTTTACTAATACAAATCCATCTTTTTCAAGTTTAAGAATAACTTCGGTTAATTCTTTTTTAGGAAATTGTTTAAATTCGGACAATACATCTGAATAAAATATCTTATTATCATTTTTATTGATGATATATGCCAATACAATGTCTAATTTATTTAAAGGAGATAGTTCAAGCATAAAAAAAGAGGCTATTGGTTTAGCTCCTTAAATTATAGAAAATGAATTATTAATTTTTATTTATTTTCATCACTAAAAACACATGGCAAGTAAGTTTGAAGTTTAATCGCTGACTTTTCATTTATGTCTCTTTCTTCTATTCCAATTCTTACTTTTACTACTTTATGGCTTTTAAGTTTATCAATGTCTGATTCTGATAAATCCATAATGCCTATATAAAAAAATGTATGAGCGTCTAACATATGGCAATCGGTTGTGGCTTCATCTGATTTTATTACCTCTCCGTCATCTAATAATATGAACAAATCTTTATTACGATAATTACTATATCCAGCGTTAAAACTAACCATGATTTTATTCAATGTAAATCCATCTACTAAGGTTTTGGTTAAAACCATATCTATTTTGCCTAAGGATGGACTTTTGTATTCCGTTGATTTTTTAAATGGATCAACTTTCTTTTTGATGTCTTTGCAATAGTCTTTTTGAGCAAAGCAATTGAATGATGCTAATAAGCATCCGATAAGGATCAGGTGTTTCACTTTTATGGTGTTTTTGAGTGGCTTAATAATTTCACAGGAGCGTTGAGCATTGACAATTAAACGTACAATATTGTCGATGCCCCCCTTATTGCTCTGTGCATTACAAAGATAAGATTATTGTCCCAACTACTACATAGTTGCCCTCTCAAGAGTAATAGCCATGGTTAGACATAATGAACAAATACTGATCAAAAGAGGGCTGTCACACTGAGCTCCGTCGAAGGGTCGAGCGTAGAGGCCCGCCCACTATGCTTCGACGGCGCTCAGCATGACACCCTTTTTTTAAAAATGTCTAACCATGGGCTATTACTCTCTCAAGAAGGGATTTTAATCAGCAACATACGCTCTTACAAACACTCGTAGTCACAGACGAATGCCTAATAGGAGTAGCATCTAAGCGAAGCGAAAAATATTCTGCATTAAAACACGTCAGGAATTTGTTAAAATAGATGTTTTGAATAAGTTTTCGATGATTTTCGACCCATTTTCATTCATTTTTTGGGCAGAAAAGTGTTAAAATAAGGCTTTAAAAAGTTTTGCAGGTCGCAGTCAGAACATCAATCTTAAAAATATCACCCCCGATTTATTAACCAGGGGTGATACTATTCGGTAATAAAATTTATTAATTCCCTACTGTAAATGATTCCCAGCCAGAAGCTGTAGCCCGGGTGCAGGTCATGGCCTGGGTGCCGTTCTCGCTGCTGATAAATAAACCATTATTACCCCGCAGGGTTACTTTACCATCGGGTGTGGTTATCCAGTCGAACTTTTCCCAGTCGCCCGCGGTTGCGCGGTTACAGGTAATGGCCATAGTACCATTTTCTGAGGATACAAATTTGGCTTTGCTGCGTAAGGAAATTTTACCGCCACCCGCATCAATTACGGTAAAATGCTCGGTATCGCCGGCTGTGGTGCGGGTACAGGTCATGGCTGTAGTACCGTTCTCGCCGCTTACATAGGCATTGTTAAACCCCTTGAGGGATATCACTGAACCAATAGGCGGGTTTGAACCTGTTGGAGGAGTAGTGGTACCGCCACCCACATTAAAGTGGGTATAAGAGGTAAAGCCTAAAAAAGTATTGTCGTTTGGCACACCCAGCGGGTCCTGCTGGTTACGTAACGACAACATGTTAGCCGTACCATAATGATGATAAGCCACCTCAACACCCGGGAAAATAGGGCTCGAAGTTGAACAATAGTTACAACCGGTGCTTTGGTTATAAGCGCTGCGCTCAAAATCATAACCGGAGCTGATGCGGCTGGAAAGCGCGGTGTAAAGTGAGCCATCACCTTGCATGTTTGCGATTTCGGCAGCATAGGTTAGGCCGGTTAGGGAATACTGGTAGTGCACACAGTCTTGGCGGTCGCAAAGCTCAGGCATAGTACCGTTGCTCTGTATCACTTGAGGCATTGCCGCGTTGACCGCGTCTTCGCCTGCCTGGAAAACGCTGGCGCTGTTCAGGAAAACCCCGATAGCCATTTTGGCGTAACCGGCAGATACGTTCCAGTTGTTGTTATAGGCAGGTACGTTGTTGATGTAGTTGTTTTTTACATTGTTCAGGTAGTCGTTAAACTTATTGATATCTGTGGTCGACCAGTTGGCCGATACGCCATTGGGCTTGTAATACCTGATAATTTCGGCGGCTGCTACAAAGCTGGGTGTAGTCCAGGAGGCTTCTAACGCGGGTTGGTTAGGGTTGTCAGTGGCATCAATAGGGGCGTAGTTCTGGAAGGTGTATGACCAGCCGTTCAGTATCGCGATACATTGGTTTGCATAGGTAACATCGGCTGTTTTGGCAAAACGGAGGGCCAGCGCGTAAGCCAGCTCGGCATCCTTCCTGATCTGGCTTTTTGACGGACTGGTATGCCCGTTTGATCCAACATAAACCGTGGTATAAAATTGGGTTGGTAAGGCGTTGTTGCTGATAAAATCAAGCACTTTTTGGTAAGCGGCTGTGCGGGTGGCGTCACCACTGTTCACCTGTGAGGCGATCAGATCGAGATTAGCCTGTGTGTTGATTACGCCGGGATGGATAAAAGTGGTTACCGCACGCGGGCTGGTTTGTGGTGTGGCATCTGGTGTGCCGCTTTTAACAGTTGATTTTTTACACTGGCACAAAAAAGCGCACAGGGTAAACAGGCAGGCAAAAGCCAGCCAATAGGAGATTTTCTTTCTCATAGCTTAAGAAATTTGGTTTATTGGTTTTGGTTAGTTAATTCTCTGATCTGTACATCGATCATAAACACCTTGGTAAAAGTGTAGCTTCAGCACTCCGAAGTGCGTGGCTTTTTGTGTCGATGTAAATAGCTGTATGATCAGCCGGATGTTAATGCAGGGTTTCTCATCATTTTAAATTGGTTTATGTTATAAAATTGGTTTATAGGATGTGCAGCAATAACAACAACAAACTGCCCTGAGCTTGTCGCTAAAAGAATTGGGTTTATAAAGTATAGGTTAATTAGTGGTTAACTCAAATTTATTTATTAGCTTTTATAAAAAGCTTATTTCCAGGTATTTATTTACGATAACGTTTTCGTTACGGCATATTATTGAGTATATAAACGCGATGCTGTATGATGAAAATTGGGTTTACACTTTTTTCATTAAAATAAATTTAACTAATTGATTAATAGCTATTTAAGTGTGTATTTGCATTAAAAAGTGTAAACTATGATTTTGCTTTGTTTATGAGGGGGCCACCCAAGCTAATAGTGATGTAATTATCTTTTGGTAAAAGCTATTTTAATACCCACCAGCACAAAAGCTATAGCCGAAAATTTATTGAGCCAGGCGCCTATAAACGGGCTGTTTTTGAGTTTGACTGAAAATGAACCCGCGAAAAAAGTTAGTACCAAAAGCCACAGCAAACCCATAACCGCGTAGGTTATCCCCAGGAAAATAAACGGCCGGGCATTATGGATATATGCCGGTTGTATGAATTGCGGGAAAAAAGCCAGGAAGAAAATAGCCACCTTAGGGTTAAGCACATTGGTGAAAACCGCGGACACATAAGTTTTATGAATGGAAACCAATGGTGTTTGCCCATCCTGCTTGATCATGTTTCCACTTGAGAATAATTTGGTGATGCCCATGCCGATCAGATAGGCCGCCCCTGCATATTTGATAATGCTGAAAGCCATAGCCGATTGCGCCAGGATCAGCGAAAGGCCAAACGCTGCCAATGTAGTATGTACTAATACACCGGTGGTGATACCCAGCGTAGCATATATGCCTGATTTTCGCCCCTGTGCAATGGATTTGTTCAGAATAAATACCGTGTCTATCCCCGGCGAAATAATAAACAGAAAGGAGGCGACAATAAAAGTAGCGTAGTTAATGATACCCATATTTCAAAGATAATGATTCGGGGAGAGTTAAGTTGGACGATAAGTATTTTATGAATGATTTGTGTCTGTTGATGGATATTAGTAACATCGTAGAATCAAAACCATAAATTGCCAAAGAATGGTTTTAACCAATTCTTAATATCCTGGAACTATACCAATTATGAAAAAAGTAATCCTGATCATCGCTGGTCTTTTATTTTATAACGGCGTATCGGCACAAAATGAAACAAACCACGACTTAAAATTTGATACCCTGGCCAGGCATTGGGATGAAGCCATTCCCTTGGGTAACGGTATGTTAGGAGCGTTGGTATGGCAGAAGGGCGATCATTTACGCTTCTCCTTAGACAGGGCCGATCTTTGGGATCTGCGCCCCATGAAAGGGCTTCATCGTAAAGAATTTAGCTATCAGTGGGTAATTAACCAGGTCAATAAAAAAGATTATGCACCGGTACAAAAGTATCTGGACGAACCTTATGATCATGAACCGGCTCCCTCCAAGATCCCTGGTGGGGCTTTAGAGTTTGATACCAAAGACTGGGGTAAAGTAAAATCTGTCAATTTGCATCTGCCCAACGCATTATGCACCGTTAAATGGGCAAATGGAGTGGTATTGAAAACCTTTGTACATGCCACAGCGCCGGTAGGTTGGTTCAGGTTTGAAAATATCAAAACAGGTTTTGAACCCAAGCTGATCGCCCCAAAATACCAGGGAGAAGTAAAAGTATCAGGCGATCCAGTTGGTGGGGATGACCTGTCACGGCTGGGTTATCCTGCCGGAACAATCAGTCAGCAAGGCAATAGCATTACCTACAAACAAAAGGGCTGGGGCGGTTTTACTTACCAGATCAATGTAAGCTGGCATAAGGTAAATGCAAACGCTATAGAAGGCGTGTGGACTATCTCCTCACAATATCCTGCTAAAAAAATCAACCCCGCAGCTGCTATAGTATCCGCGAACGCCTTAAAACGGGGCCTTCAGACTGATTTCGACTCGCATGAAAACTGGTGGGATAATTTCTGGAGTAAATCTGCCATTCATATACCAGACGCGTTGTTGGAGAAACAATGGTACCTGGAGCAATACAAATTTGGCTCGGCATCAAGAGTAGGAGCTCCGCCGATTTCGCTACAGGCGGTATGGACAGCTGATAATGGTCGCCTGCCACCCTGGAAAGGCGACTTTCACCATGATTTGAATACCCAGTTAAGTTATTGGCCCAGTTATAGCGCCAATCATCTGGATGAAGGTATAGCTTACCTGAACCACCTGGATGCCAACAAAGCTAATTACGAGCGGTATACAAAAATGTATTTTGGTAAAAATGGATTAGCTGTTCCGGGTGTTACTACCATGAACGGTACAGAAATGGGAGGCTGGATACAGTACTCGCTTTCACCAACGGTATCTTCATGGCTGGGGCAGCATTACTATTTGCAATGGCGCTACAGTATGGATAAAAACTTTTTGCGCACCCGGGCCTATCCATGGATAAAAGCAACTGCCACATTTATTGAAAGCCTTACGGCTTTGGATAATAAAGGCCATCGTAAATTACCTATTAGCTCAAGTCCGGAGATCAATGATAATGATATCACAGCCTGGTTCCATCAAAATACCAACTACGATCTGGCTTTGATGAAATTTAGCTTTAAAGCCGCGGCAGAGCTGGCCACGGAACTGGATCAGAAAACCGAAGCTGCGCACTGGCAAAAGATATATGATCAGTTTGATGATTTCGCGGTAACGCCTGCCAATGAGCTGATGTTTGCGCCTTCCATGGCTTATAACCAGTCGCACAGGCATTTTTCTAACATGCTGTGCATTTATCCTCTGGGCTTGTTGAAGTGGGAAGACGGCGAAAAGACGCAATCAGTCATCAAAAACTCCATCCATTTGTTGGATAGTGTGGGCCCTGCTTATTGGTGTGGCTATTCCTACTCCTGGCTGGCTAATATGAAGGCCAGGGCAAAAGATGGCCAAGGGGCGGCTAAGGACCTGACCATTTTTGCAAAAGCATTTTGCTCTATCAATAGTTTCCACTTAAACGGCGATCAAACCAAGTCAGGTTATTCTAAATTTCAATATCGCCCATTTACATTGGAGGGTAACTTCGCGTTTGCTTCGGGTTTGCAGGAAATGCTGTTACAAAGTTATGCCGGCTTTATGGAGATAACACCAGCTGTACCAGCCGCATGGAAAAATCTTTCATTTGAAAATTTGCGGGCCGAAGGAGCTTTCCTGGTCAGTGTAAAAAAAGAAGGCGGTCAAATTGATGAAGTGAAAATTGTGTCAGAAAAAGGAGGGAAAACTAAATTGAAACTCCCTTTCAAAACATGGTTTGCCCAAAGCCAAACGGATGTCGAAATAGGAGCTATTAAAGACGGCCTTGTTGATCTGGATTTTAAACCTGGTGCAGTGCTTGTTTTAAAAAATGGATATGAATGATCTGATCTTATCCAACATAAAAGAATACAACAGGAAAGCTGCTTTTTTGAGTGGCTTTCTTAAAAATTAGTTATAGATTGGCATTTCCCTTATGCAATAGTCTATTTTAATTTTCCCGGCAAAAAGCAATTGAGTAATTTGATTGTTTATAAATACAAATTTTAACTTTACTAAAGCCTTGTCCGTATACCTTTTGTAAATGCTATCAAATGTTTAGCTTATGCCTTTGCCTTTATGCCTGTACCCTGCTAAATTAGTAAAATGGAGCTGTCTAGGTCTCCTGTTAACATGCGTTCTGTTTTTATCTGCCTGTAAACAGGTATCTACAAAAAATATCAATCATCCTGCTCTTGCTGACTCCATCATCGATAAAACCAATACTTTGCTCAATAGCGGGCAGCTGGAACGTTCTGTTATTTCTCTCGATTCGGCATACCGCGGTTTCCCCAACCCCGGGGTTACTGATCTCTGGAAAAAGTATAATCAGAAGGCTAATTATTATTTATACTACGACAAAAATCCTGTAAAAGAAAGGTTGTATGCCGATAGCATGTTGTTGATATTGAAAGGTAAAGAACTACAATACAAAACAGAATATGCAGGTGCTGTATTTGCCAAAGGAGACGTTTTGATAGTTGAAAAAAGATATGCTGAAGCATTTAAATGTTACTATGATGGTAAGATCTTTGGCGAAAAGAATCTGGATAGCTGTAGCTATTGCCAGCTCACTTATCAATTAGGAATGGTTAGGTATATACAGGGTAACTATTTAAGGGCTATCCCGTATTTTAAACAAGCTTTTACCGAAAACAGCCACTGCAAGGCTGGCGCGGGCTTTAGTAATTTGTTTATTTATCCGCAATCACATCTCAATACTATTGCACTGTGTTTTGAAAGGGCTAATATGCCCGATAGTGCCATTTATTATTATAAACGCGCGCTAACCTTTATTAACCGCAATGCAGGGCGTTTTCCGGAAAAAAAGCAGTTTGCAGAGATGGCCCGGGCGGTAGTGTATGGTAATTTGGGCGGTGTTTATGCTTTGGTGAATAACTATACCGAAGCAGAAAAATATTTACAGGAAAGCATCCATATCAATAATCGACAGGGTTATGCTGTAGAAGACGCACAAACGGCGCAACTCAAACTGGCAGGCTTGTATGTTCAGTTCTCCCGGTTTACAGCAGCCGATTCCTTATTAAAACAAATTGAGCTCGACCTGCTTGCCGGGCGTGGAAAAAGCCAAAGCAATGCGGATAACCGCTTAAAGTGGAAAAAGTTAAAATGGAAATATTATGATAAAACCCATCAGGTTGCACTGGCGTACCAGTATATTCAGCAATATGATAACATGCGCGACTCGCTTGATGAGGTCAGTAAAGGCTTAAAGATAGCTGATATAGATCAAGGCTTTAAGAACATCGAACAACAATACCGGTTAACTTTATTAAGTAAAAACGATGAGTTAAAAACTGCTTACCTGGCTGCAATCATCGTTTTTTCGGTGATGACGATTATTATTTTGCTATTGGTGTGGTATAACCTGAGGCGTTATCGAAATAGTGTCAATGAGCTAACCAAGCTGAATCAAAAGATCAGCGAATATAATACGCAGATGCAAAAAACGCTCACCGCGTTGGAGCAAAGTCAGGAAGAAAATACCCGTATGATGAAAATGGTAGCACATGACTTACGTAACCCGGTGGGCGCTATGATGACGGTAGCCACGATGATGCTGGATAACAAACGCGGGCTCGGTGATGACCGTACCATGCTGGAGCTGATCAAAACTTCCGGAAAGAATTCACTGAACCTGATTGATGACCTTTTGCAGATTCACACTCGACTCGAAGAGCTTAAAATGGAGCCGGTTGATATGTTTACCCTGCTGCATTATTGTGTAGAACTTTTATATTTTAAAGCCGAAGCAAAAGGTCAACAGATCCAGCTGACAGCGGATCATCTCACCATCAGCGTTAACCGGGAAAAAATGTGGCGTGTGATCAGCAACCTGATCGCCAACGCCATTAAATTCAGTCCCAGCGGCGCTATTGTCAATGTACAGATGATCAGCAAGGAAGATAGCGTATTGATAACCATTGAAGATCATGGCATAGGCATACCCGCAGAAATGCATGATAGAGTTTTTGACATGTTCACCGAAGCCAAAAGACCCGGAACAGCCGGAGAACAGCCCTTTGGTATGGGGCTGGCCATCTCCAAACAGATCGTGGAAGCACATGGAGGCCATATCTGGTTCGAAAGCAAACAAAACAACGGCACATTTTTCTATGTAGAATTGCCGCTAAATAATTGAAGGTTTTTTGCCCGTCAAATAGCAGTATAAGGCAATAAATTAACTTGAGCCCAGGATAAGCAGAAAGACACCCTGAATACATTGCATAAAGCGGATCAATGTAAACCCTATTATTTATGGTTTACACTGTAAACCGTTTTTTTTAATGTAAAATAAAGTAATTAATTGATTATCAATTATATGCATTAATGTAAACCATGAAAAGTGTAAACCATGTAAACCCAATTTTAACATAGCGGGCATCGGGATCAGGTTTGCATTCCTTATCCCGAACTTACATTAAATTAGGCATTCTCTTCTTAATGCCTAATTTCTACTAACTGATCTAAAGAACGAATGAAGAATTTTAGTATTGACTGAAAACATAAAATTTTTCTATCTAAGAAGCATCGTCAATCCGCTTATCCGGATTATCTTCTTTTTTCTTGGGTTGTTTGTGAGCCCCTGTGCTTTTACCAAAATGATAAGTAAAGCTTAAGGTGGCTCTTGAACCCAATGTCAGTCGCTGAAAGTCCAAAAGCAATGCATCGCTGCTTCTTAAAAACGCCCATTTACGGGTATTGAAAATATCAACGCTATTAAAGCTTAAAGATACCTGGTTGCCCGGAAAATCGTATTTAGCACCGGCATCAAGGCCAAATGCGGGGCGGTTCCTGTCCTGGATAATAAAATCGGCAGCGCGGTAATCTGCCCGGATTTGTATAGCCAGGCTTTTTACGATAGCTATATTATTGGTGATGTTGGCATTCCAGCTTAAACCACTGTTTGCCGCTATCCCAAATTGAGGGGCTGCATCATTTTGCCGTTCATAAATGTTGGCGTTAACAGTAAAATCCCAGGCTTTAATCAGATCAAAATGACCTATCAGCTCCAGCCCAGTGGTAGTAGAATGTTTTAAATTTTGAGCCGTTGTGATGATAACTCCATTAACCGGTGCGCTCTCAATGTGTTTAATGACATTATTAAGACGGCTATAATAAAGGCTTGATGTAAATGAAATATTTTTCCAGTTTTTATTATATCCCAGTTCCAGCGAATTAATGCTCTCGGGTATCAAATGCGGATTCCCTGTTTCATAATTTGTTGGATCAGAGAAATCTGTAGATGGGTTAAGCTCTCTTGGAGTAGGCCGGGTTACCCGGTTGGTAAAGCTAAATTGCAGTTGCTGATCGCCTTTAAATTTTTGCGTCAAAAACACACTGGGGTACAAACCTTTGCTTGGGACCCGGATAGGTGTGCTATATGATGAGTTGTTGGCATCGTATCCTGTATAGGTTGCGTTTAAGTGAGAATCTTCGGCCCTTAAACCGATTTCATAGTTAAAGTTCCTGATCTGGTTCTGGTAGTTTAAATAAATGGCATGGATCTGTTTATTGCTGCTGAAAAGGTTGGTGTAAGTATAGAACGGAGAGGGGATCCCATTGTTTAGGTCATAGGCATATTGATTATTGTTACCCAGGCTGATCTGACTACGATAACCGGCAGATATTTGCCCGGTTTTACCTGTAGGCAGTATGTAATCGGCCTGTATATTATAATTATTGCCATTGTTCCATATATCGCTTTCTAATGGATCAGGATCTGGAGGTGTTAGCCCTCGTTGGCTCGGCATATTTAAATGGTTTTGATAAACCTGAAAATTCCGGGAGGTGCCATGAGAATAAGAAAAATTGAAAGTTAGCTCCTCTTTTGGTTTTTTAAAGTGCTGGCTGTAGTCCAGATCCAGCTCATAACTTTTTCCATTACTATTAGTGGTATTGTTTTGATGGCTTAATGATATGGGTAGGCTGCTGGCATCCAGGTTGTTTATTTCTAAAAGCTCATCACGATGGGTATCGCGTAGATTGAGACTGCCGGAAACACTCAATATACTTTTGGGGGCTAATGAATAATCGATACCCGCTTTTACATTCTGTATCTTGTTATGGGTGGTAGAAGGGAATGTTTCATTGGAATAAACGGTTGCATCAGTTGGTTGTAAAAAGGTGAGATACTGGAACCCGTTGCTATAGGTATCTCCATCGCGTAAGCTGTAATTTCCATAAACGTTTACCTTGCCTGTTTGATAACTTAAAGCTCCACTGCCATTATAATTATTGCGGGTACCTGCGGCCGCGGTTACCGAACCATTGAAACCTATTTTACTATTCTTTTTTAAAATGATATTAATAATGCCTTGCCCTTCGGCATCATATTTAGCCGATGGATTGGCAATCACCTCCACATTTTCAATAGAACTAGCCGGGATGGATTGAAGAATTTGTGTAACGTCGCCGCCTGCAATAAGTGATGGTTTACCGTCGACCAGAACTTTTACCCCGGTTGAACCGCGTAAGCTCACATTTCCATTTACGTCAATTTGAAGTGTGGGTACGTTCTGTAACAGATCGGCAGCGGTGCCACCCTGGCTTACCAGGCTCTGATTTACAGCGAAAACTTTTTTTCCATCCTTGTTTTGCAGGGTTGGTTTCTTAGCCGTAACGGTTACCTCATTCAATACTTTATTGGGGGAGGAACTCATTTGGATTTCGCCCAGGTTTACAACACCACCCGACGAGCCGACGTTGACATTCTCTTTAACAACAACGTTATAGCCGAGATAACTTAACCGGAGTGCAAATGTGCCGGAAGGTAAATTGGCGATGGTAAAATTGCCGCTGGTGTCTGTTTGCGTTGTCTGAATATTAGTTTTAGTGGCGGGATTTATTAAAGCCACGGTGGCAAATGAGATGGCTTCATGAGTTTGGGTATCTTTTACACGACCGGTTATTTTTCCATTATTTTGGGCATATAGATTGTTGCTCAGGCCCGAAAGCATGAGCATGGTGATGACTAATTTCAACTTAAACACTTTCATCTGTATGGAATTTGGCTTTATCTTATTGGAATGAAAACGGATCGCTTTTCCCAGTTTAATAAAACCCCTTTTGGAGTGATCCTATAGATAAGCATTTCTTGGTCATCCGGTAAAGAGGATGTTGAGGATGTTTTTACATCAACGCGAAGCTGATCTTTGCTTTTATCATATTTGAAGGCGCCCCATTGGTTAGGTACCTTATTAAAAACGGCTATCCATTTACCTTTTTCTTTCGGTACCAGGAAAAAACCATATTTGCCAGCGGGCAATTGTTGATGTGCTATTTTAATATTTTTGTCAGTTTCAAATGTGGTAGCTTCGTTCGCGCCTGCACGCCAAACTGTATCGTAAGGAACTAATCCGCCCCAGATCTTTCTGCCCTTTACTGATGGGCTGCTGTAATGAATAGTGATGGTAGCATCACCTATTTTCCCGGTTACAGATTCCGCCGGGCTTACCCGTGGTTTAGGGCTTTGTGCATAGGCCGGGGCCGATAGGATCACTGCAATTAAAAGCAGATAAATGTTTTTGAATGTTTTCATGATTTTGATTTTTGATGATCAAAGCTGCCTCTTGCAAATCGCCTTCACGAATCTTTTCGACCCGTCTGATTCGATCTTTAATGAAAAGGGGTATTTATTCGACAACCTGGCTTTTGACGTTCTTTTGGCTAATCGTCTGATTTTTTGGGGTAATTGTAGAGAATAATAGCCCAATGATGTAAAACAATACCTTAAAACATAAAAGGCTGGTATTTTTGAACATGAAAATAAAAAGACCCAGTACCACCCTGCTTCAACTACTCATCTGGGTGGCTGTATTATTGTTGATCTTTTTTTCAGCATTACCGATGGATGGCGTCCGGAAGTCTGTAATATCTACCCTGATCGGTACACTTTCTTATGCGATTATTATTTATGGAAATATCCTGGTCTTGTACCCCATGTTTTATCAAAAAAAGAAGTTTGTTTGGTACGGCATCCTGGTGGTACTTTTTCTTGTGGTTGTCGGGATGTTGCGCGGGTATACATCCATCGTGGCTTATCAGTATTTTTCAATCATAAAACCAGTTCATATAAAATTCTTGAATTTGCTCTATTATGTTCCAAGCGGGATCCTGATCTATATTCTCAGTCTTATTTTTCGTATTTCAATTGCTTACTTTACTTTAAAGCAGCAAACCGAGGAGATCATGCTTCAAAAAAGCCAGGCCGAGCTTAATTTACTCAAATCGCAGGTACAACCACATTTTCTGTTTAACACGCTGAATAATATTTACTATAAGGTTTACAAAGTTGATCCCCCCTCGGCCAGCTTGATAGAGCGTTTGTCAGATATCATGCGTTATTTTGTTGACGAAAGCCCGAAGGATGTAGTTCCATTGACAACTGAAGTTGCGTTTATTGAAAACTATATGGCGTTGGAAAGAATTCGTATCAGGTATGGCGTTACTATTAACTTTGAAAAAGCGTATCAGGTGGAGCTACGTATCCCCCCGATGTTGCTAATGACCTTTGTAGAAAATATATTTAAGCATGGGATCAATAAGTCGAGCAAGCAAAACCAGATAGATATCTCGTTAATCCAAAAAGATGGCTATCTGCTTTTCAAGACCAGCAATCGCCGGTTTAACCCGACGGTACCGACTGATTCAAACGGATTTGGGATTGCGAACTTGACAAAAAGACTATCGATGCTGTATGGCTCAAATTTTGAGTTAACTACTAAGAAGGACGGGGAACTATACCACGCTTTTTTAAAAATACCGCTTGTATGAATTTAAGCTGCATAATTATTGATGATGAGCCTGATGCGGTTGACCTGCTGGAGTTGTTGATAAAACAAAGTACAGAATGGCAGCTAAAAGCTAAGTGTTATGATGCCTTGGAAGCATTAGCTTTTTTAAAGAAAAACCACGTCGATTTTATTTTTTTAGATATTAATATGCCCCAGCTTACCGGTATGGAACTGGCTACTTTATTGCCGCCTCAAACCAAAATCGTTTTTACCACCGCTTATTCCGAATATGCTGTAGACAGTTATACTTTTCAAACGGTCGACTATCTACTAAAACCTATCACCCTAAAACGTTTTTTATCATCAGTGCAAAAAATAGAACCTTATTTTTTGAAACGCGAGCCTGAAAGACTTGTAAATGCCGAACCAGACAGGGATTACTTTTTCGTAAAATCGGGCAAAGCATTTAGAAAAATATCCCTGAAAGATATTCTGTATTTTGAAGGAGAAAAGGACTATGTAAGATTAGTAACTTCACAGGAGCAGTTACTCATTTACCGCAGGTTAAAGGACATTGAGCAACAACTTTTACTGCCATTTATCAGGGTACATAATTCTTATATTGTCAATTCCGAACAATTAGTTAAAATAGAAGATAACCATATTTTTATCGGCGACAAGCGCCTCCCTATAAGCGAAAAATTCAGGAGTAGTTTTATGGAGATCATCGACAAAAAGAGATTTTGATCATCCCTTGCTTCCAGCACCAATCTAATTAATCTGAATCTTGCTAATTTTTCGAATAATTACCCGAGTTCAAAAATACAGTCATGACAACCATAGGGTGGTTGTTTTCTTAAAGTTTAGTTAACATTAGTAGTGTAGGTTTGTGGCAAACAAATCATGGAAATTGCCGAAGCTATTTTACTCTCACGTATCCGGGAAGACGATCATTCGGCTTTTGACCTGATGTTTGAGCGTTATTGGGAGCGGCTATACCGGGCAGCCTTGTCCAGACTTGATGATGAAGCGCAGGCACAAGATCTTGTGCAAGAGATTTTTATTAAACTTTGGCAGCGCAGGCATACCTTATCCATTCAAACCACTTTGGAGCAATATTTACTGAGCGCTGTACGCTTTAGCGTGATCAGTTATTTTAGATCGCAAAAAGTTACACATGTTCGCCTTGAGGATGCCTTGCAGCGAGTGGAGTTGCTTGAAAATTCAATACATGACCATGCTGGGTATCTTGAGCTGGAGCAGACACTCGAACAGGCTGTTAAACATATGCCCGAAATGCTGCAAAAAGTTTATCAACTACGCAGCGAAAATCAATCGGTAAAGGCTATTGCCAGCGAACTGGGACTAGCCGAACAAACAGTTAAAAATTATATCTCTGAAGTGTTACGAAGGCTACGTATCGTTGTTTCTGAAAAACATCCCGAACAAAGTGCTGCTTATATTGCTTTGATATTATTCGCGCTTTACAATTAGTTAACGAAATGTTGATGTAAATTATAAGTACCTGCAGGGCTTTTTAACGACTTACTGTTGAAAATCCCAACATGGAGCTACGTAAATTTATAAAACAACTGCGCCGGTACCAGAAAGGCACCACTAATGAAACCGAAAAAGCCATAATTGAAGCCTGGTATGATTCGTACGAAGGCGAAAATGAAAAGCAGGTGTTATCTGCGGAGGAGCGGGAGCGTGTCAGAAATGCCATACACGCAAACATTAGTGAATCTATCCATATCAATAAATCAACACCTTCATTATGGTTCAATTACCGCATTGCTGCAAGTGTTTTGTTGCTATGCTCTTTGTCTTCGCTAATTTATTTCCTGCTCAGGCCCGCGACTCCGGTTCCGGAAACCTACACTACTTTACGTACGCTTAACGGAGAGGTTAGGAAATTAACCCTGCCCGATAGCTCGGTGATATGGCTAAACGCGCAAAGCCAGGTGCGCATACCTTCCAATTTTGATAAAGACATACGCCAGGTTTATTTAGATGAAGGTGAGGCTTTTTTTGAAGTAAAACATAATACCCATAAGCCATTCAGAGTTGTTACGGCTCCGCTGCAGGTACAGGTTTTAGGGACCTCGTTCAATATCAACGCCTATCATAGTTTGCCTCACGTTAAAATTACAGTGGTTACCGGTAAAGTAGGAGTAAGCAAGGGGGCAAAACTACTGTCATTCCTCACGCTGGGACACGAGCTCACTTACGTGACCAATAAGGGGACTTTTGAGAAGAAAGAAGTAGATGCCAGTCAGAGCCAAAGTTGGAAAGACGGCGACACCTATTTGAACCGCGTAAAATTTGAAGAGCTATCACTTGTTTTTAAAAACCTGTATGGTCTTACATTAAAAGCGGGTAACCAGCGTGTACATGACTATCTGTTCAGTTTACGTATCAAACGCGATATGCCTGCTTCAGAAACGCTAAAACTCATCAGCGCGATACATAATGCACATTTCAGAAAGGAGGGCACTAACGTAATTATTTATTAGCCCTAATTAATAAAGAAACCGGTCCCTGTTTCAGCAGGAGCCGGCTTTAGTTTTCAGCAGGTGAAGGTTTGCAGACCCCACTTGCCATGCTCAGCAACTATTTGACTCATTACAAAGCAATCAAAAATATGAATTTCCATACACAGTTATGCAGACAGTTTATGCGTATCTCTTTTTTACTTATTTCCATATCAATAACCATAGGCCTGGTATCGGTGCGGGCCACTGAGTTAGCAGCACAGGGCGTGAATACCCGGGTGGATATCAGCTTCGGCAACGAGGACCTTTCTTCGGTTATCAAAAAACTGGAGCAAAAGGCCAATGTGGTATTTGCCTATGACGACGTATTTTTAAAACTCGCCAGCAAATATACCGACGCGGCGAATTATAAAAATGAAAGCCTGAAAAACATCCTTATGGCCTTGTTCAAAGGGCAGGAGATCGGTTTTAAAGAACAGGCCGGTAATATCATCCTCTACAGGCAACTCGCGGGGCGGATAAGCGGGAGGGTCACGGATGAAAACGGTGAGCCCATGCCAGGCGCGTCGGTCAGTATCGTGGGCACCTCATATGGAATGATAACCGATCTTGATGGCAAATATAACCTCAGCTTGCCCGAGGGTATTTACACGGTAGCCGTAACGTTTGTGGGCTATAACCGGGTGGAATCTGCCAATGTTAAAGTTACCGGTAACCAGGCCACGGTGTTAAATATCCGTCTGATGGCGGATAATCAGCTTAAAGAGGTTACGGTAAGTTATGGTAAGCAGCGATCGAGGGAAATTACGGGTTCAATAGCACAGCTTAATGCCGCGCCATTGCAGGATATGCCGGTAATGCAGTTTGCACAACAACTGGAGGGTAAGGTAGCCGGTGTATCGGTTGTGCAAAGCAGCGGTCAGCCGGGTAGAGGGATAGATTTCCGTATTCGTGGTGCTGCATCTTTTTTTACAGATAACCAGCCTCTTTTTGTAATTGATGGAATGCCTATAACCGGTAGTATCAACAATATTAATCCAGATGAAATTGAGAGTTTTAGTATTCTGAAAGATGCGTCTGCCACGGCTTTATACGGCTCAAGGGCATCTAACGGGGTAGTACTTATCACTACCCGACACGCTAAACCGGGAGGGGGTACTTCAGTGGAGTTTAATGCTAACTATGGTGTGCAGGTACTTCCTGGTAACCGGGTTCCGAAGGTAATGAACGGCGAGCAGTTTGCCGAGTTTATGAGAGAGCGGGCACAGGATGGCTTGTTATATGAAAAAAATTATACCATCGCCAATGACTATAAGGCCGCTTACCTCGATGTCGACCCTTCAAGCTATGGTACCGGAACCAATTGGTATAAACTGCTTACGCGAACCGCGCCTATTCAGAGTTACGATGTAGCGATACAGTCGGCAACCGAAAAATCATCCTCTACTGCCATAGTCAGTTACCAGGATCAGCAAGGTGTTTTAATTAACACAGGGACACGTTTATTTTCTGCACGTTTCAATAAAGATCTGTCTGTAGCCAATGGCAAACTAAAAGTAGGGGTTAATTTGGCACCAAGCTACCGTTTGGATCATAACAACCGTTTAACAACAGATGGTGTGGGCGGCTTATTTGAGCGTATCTTCGAAGCCAGTCCGCTGATTTCTCCTTTCAATGCCGATGGAACTTATCAGCGCAATGTGAGTTCACCAGGCATGGTAGCCTATGTTAATCCATTGGCCCAGTTTAATCTTACTAATGATAATTACAAAACTACACGCATACTTGGAAACGCTTACCTCAATTATGAGGTTATAAAAGATCTGCTTTTAAAAGTAAACGTAGGCGTTGATAAAGGTGGCGAAACACGTAACTATTACCAGTCGGGTATTGTAACTTCTACAGCTAATAACCCAACGGGTACCAGCAGCTCGGTCGATAATGGTTCATATACAGCAGAGGGCTATCTGAACTATACTAAAACTTTTCATCAGGATCATCATTTCGAAATATTAGGTGGATATTCTGTTCAGAAGTATTCATCAACTTCAAATACGCTAACCGGCCTGGGATTCCCAAATGATGATATCCCGTACCTGACCGCGGCCACCAGCGTAACCGGTAATAGTTCCTACACAGCTTATTCATTATTATCGGTTATCGGACGTATCAACTATAATTATAAAGGCAAGTATCTGCTGCAGGGAGCATTCCGTAATGACGGGTCTTCCCGTTTTGGTGCAAATTCCAGGTACGGTAATTTTCCTTCTGTATCGGCTGGCTGGGTAGCAAGTGACGAGAAATTTATGGAACGTTTAAAAGTCGTTGACCTGTTTAAAATTCGCGCCAGTTATGGGGTAACAGGCAATAATTTCTTTTCGAGTAATTATGTAGCACAATCTACTACTTCAAATTACTATTACAATTATAATAATACCATTACCCAGGGTACTACGCTTAGTAATTTGGGTAACCCTAATTTGCAATGGGAGCGGAGTTTACAGCTTGATTTAGGGTTTGATCTCAGTTTACTGAAAAATCGTATCAGCCTTACTTATGACTATTATCACAAAATTTCTGACCACCTGATTCAAGCCAGGGCGCTGCCAACATCATCGGGTTATACAACTGTTTATGATAATGTGGGTAAGCTGGCCTTCTGGGGCCATGAAATTACCATCAACACGGTTAACATTAACAACCGTGATTTTAACTGGAGCAGTTCTTTCAATGTGTCGTTTGATCGTAACCTGATCAAGAGCCTGGTGTCGCCAGGGTATATCCGCCGCAATAACACTGTATCATCCGATTACTTCAGGCAACAGGTTGGTCATCATTTAGGTGAGTTTTACGGGTTTGTTTTTGAAGGCTTGTATAAAGATGCAGCCGATCTGGCCAATTCTCCAAAATATCAGGCTACGGCTACCTCGCCTAAGGGGGTATCAGATATAGGGACCATCAAGGTTAAAGATATCAATGGTGATGGCGTGATTGACGATGTGAACGATCGTACATTTATCGGTGATCCTACACCTAAGTTTACAGGCGGCTTTACCAACCACTTTACCTATAAAAAGTTCGACCTGAATATCCATACCTCGTTTTCTGTGGGCGGTAAGATCCTTAATGCCGCAAAATGGGCCTATCAAACCAATATGGATGGTTCGCGTGTGCCGCTTGCTGCTGCACTTGATCATTGGCGCTCGGTTGATAACCCAGGTTCGGGCATTTATCCTCGCACCGAAACGGGTACTACAGCACTTGGGCGTGCGGTAAACTCCCAATGGATCGAGAATGGATCGTACTTAGCCATAAAAAACATTTCGTTGGGATACACAGTGCGCTTCAAAAATAATTTCGCGTTTAAATCTCTCCGCGTTTATACTTCGGTGCAGCAGGCTTTTGTATTTACCGGTTACTCGGGCATGAACCCTGAAATTAACCTGAGCGGGCAAGACGCAACCCAGGGTATTGGTGTTGATGAAAATGCGTATCCCATCCCTAGGACTTTTTCATTAGGCGTTTCGGCTTCAATAAAATAATCAAACTACAAAACTTTAAAAAGAGCACAATGAAAAAAATATATATTTTGATGGGGTTATCATTACTAACAGCTGCCTCATGTAAAAAAAGCTTTATTGATTTAACACCCCAATCATCATACAGCGATCAAAATTATTATAAAACCGATGCACAGTTTGGGCAGGCGGTTACAGCTGCTTATGCAGGCTTGCGCGATGTAGTAACAACAGATTACCTGTTTTCTGAAATGCGCTCAGATAACACCATTTATCAGTCGTTTTTAAATAACCGGGGTACAGCGTATACAGATCGTGAAAAACTTTCTGATTTTATGGACGCTTCAACCGATAGTTATACCGCTACCGAATGGCAAAACGCTTATCTGGTAATATCCAGGGCAAATATTGTGATTTCGAGGCTTAAAACGGCATCGGGTATTGCCGATGCTTCTGTGAAAAGTTATGATGGGCAAAGTAAATTTCTGCGTGCGCTGATGTACTTTAAATTGGTGAGGCTGTTTGGCGGCGTTCCGCTTTTTGTTAAGGAAGTGACTACGCCCGATGATGCATTCCTGCCGCGCTCGTCTTCCGATGATGTGTACAAGCAGATCATTGCCGATGCCACCGATGCCTTGAACGAACTGGCGCCTCCCGCAAAGTTTCCGCAAACGGGAATTGCTACCAAAGGTTCGGCAGCTGTGCTGCTGGCCGATGTATATGTAACATTAAAACGTTGGGCTGATGCAGAAGCCCAACTAAGCACTTTAGCGGCCATGGGCTACGGTTTGAACACCAATTATGCCGACGCGTTTTTACCTGCCAATAAAAACAACAAAGAGTCGCTGTTTGAAGTGCAGTTTTTGGATGGAACGCTTACCGGCGCCACACCCAATCCATTGTGCTTTCATTTCCTGCCCCGAAGTAAAAATACATCGTTAATTACTACGCTGGCTATTGACAATACTACTACCGGTGGCTGGAATACGCCATCACAGGACCTGATCAGTAATTATGAAACTGGCGACAAACGCCTGGATGCCTCTGTAGGTATTGCCGAGGGTACATATGATGGCAGTAGTTATTTTACTTATTCGGCAGTAAAGAGCATTGTAAATTACAGCGGACCCCCAAGTGGAAAAACAGCAGTGCCTTATATCAAAAAATATGAGCACACACCAGCTGCCATAACCGGCTCGGCCGATGATTTTCCGATCTACCGTTATTCAGAGGCTTTACTATTACTGGCCGAAGCCCAAAACGAGCAGGGTAAATCACCGCTGTTGGCTTTAAATACGGTTAGGGCCCGCGCAGGTCTGGCTCCGGTTGCCAGTGCTGATCAGACAACGTTGCGCAATACTATTTTGCATGAACGCCGTGTTGAGCTGGCATTCGAAAACAAGCGCTGGCACGATTTGGTGCGCACTGGTAATGCAGTTAATTTAATGAATGCTTTTGGTGTTAAGCTAAAAACCCAGATCAGCTACATCTCGCCTGATTCATACATTGTTAATAATAATAAACTGTTATATCCTTTACCTCAGGCTGAAATAGGCTTGAATACATCGCTAACACAAAACCCCGGTTATTGATCTGATATTTTTACATCCCCTCGTGCATATTGGCAGGAGGGGATATTATGAATCTTTAAACAAAAATATGATGTCGAATTACAGAAAAACATTCGCAGCCGGGTTTTGCCTTGGCCTGTTGTTACTGAATTATCATGCAAATGCTGAAAATGGTTTACCCTTAACGGATACGGTTTTAAATACTCCCGGCCCCGACCCTGTGGTTAAACCCGGGGATTTTTGCATCGCGGTGCTACCCGATACACAATACTACCTGGCCCAGGCCCAGCTTGGCGGAACCTTTGATATGTTCAAAGCGCAGATAGAATGGATAAAAAAGAACCAGGTTAGAGAGAACATCGCTTATGTAGCACACATGGGCGACATTACCGAACATGGGGATAATCCTGTTACCGCAAGGAGCGAATGGTATCTGGCCAAAACCGCGCTTTACGGCCTGGAAAACCCGGTAAGCATCCCTTACGGCCTGGCTGTTGGTAACCATGACCAGTTCCCGTCGCAATACCCGGTTAAGGGCACCACCAATGGGTATAATCAATATTTTGGGGTAAAACATTTTGAGGGCCGGTCTTATTACGGTGGTCACTACGGTAATAATAACGATAGCCACTATGATCTTTTTAAGGCTGGTGGTGTTGATTTCATTGTGTTGTTTTTAGAGTTTGATGCTTTTAATGAAGACCAGGCTGGAATGTACGGCTGGGCCAACCAAATCCTGGCCAAATATGTAACCCGCAAGGCAATTGTGGTAAGCCATTCCATTTTGCATTTTAACCCGGTAACCGGTTCCAATACACCGCAGGCCCCTTTTAACGCGCAGGGTAAAGCCATTTATGAAAGCCTTAAGGGCAATCCAAATCTGTTCATGATGCTTTGCGGTCACGTAGGTGATAATGGCGAGGGTTATCGTACAGAAACTTTTAACGGACATACGATCAAGGCTTTCCTTAATGATTATCAAAGCCGGCCAAACGGAGGTAATGGTTTGATGCGCCTGTATAAATTCTCCGTTAAGAATAATGAGTTATCGGTCAAAACATTTTCACCTTATGCCAATACAAGTGAAACTGATGCCGATAGCCAGTTCACCGTTCCATTGTTTGATAAACCAGTAAAGTAAACCTGATTAATCACACTATAACGTACTATATGTAAATCGTCCTATTAAATAAATATCAACCTATCATGAAAAATAACAACACAAACTTTATCAAAGCAACAGCCTGTTTGTTAGGCAGCTTGTTGTGCTTTTCCAGCTGCCAGAAATCACAGCTTGGCGATTCAAAAACAGTAAATAACAGTAAGCCGCCGACTGTTAATGAGCTATCGGCATCGGCAACAAGTCCAGAGATCAGGGTTTTGTCCTTCAACGTAAGACATAATGATCCTTCCGACGCACAATCTATTACGGAGCGCCAGGGCAATATCCGCCAGATCATCGTTGACAATAACCCCGATATTTTCGGGCTGCAGGAGTTTTCGGATAATTCATTTGAAAACTGGTTTATCCCGCAGATGGCAACCCTGGGTTATGGGGTGTATTTTGATGAATCGGCAGGCATGGGCACGCCCAAAGTTATTTTTTATAAAACCAACCGCTTTACGTTGCAAAGTAGCGGTACCATTGTGCTTGGGCCAACCAATACCGGTACCTGGGCCAAATTACTCGATAATTCTACGGGTCTGAGATACTTTGTAAGTAACAGCCACTGGCAATTTGACTCACAGCCCGTCAGGCTGCAAAATTCACAGGCTCTGGTTGCAGCGGTTAAACAGTATAATACCGAAGGTCTACCAGAAATTGTTTTTGGTGACTTTAATGCTAAACCCGGTACCGAAGAGATCAATAATCTGAAGGATGGCCTGGATCTGGTGGATGCTCTTGGTGATACTGATGGCGACCTTACGTTTCATGGTTGGACACCTACCGGTACGGGTAAGATAGACTGGATAATGAGCGACCGGAGCATGTCTTTCACTTCGTGGAAGGTAATTACTACCAGTTATAACGGTTTCTGGCCTTCAGATCACTGGCCGGTGATGGCAAATTTTGTGCCCGGTATTTTTGGCGGCGCCCTCGCTGATGCCAACGGGAAAAGCGCAAACGCGAATACCAAATTCTATTTTGCCGATATCAACGGCGACGGTAAAGCAGATAAAGTATACTGGAACGCTACCTACGATAGTGGTCGCCCACAAATATTCCTTTCCAATGGCGATGGTACTTTCGTGGCAACGGCGGTTGTGCATACAGCAGGTGCTTCTACATCAACTACCACGCGTTATTATTATGCCGATGTGAATGGCGATGGCAAGGCCGATGAGATACTCTGGGATCCAACCTTAAACTCCGGGCATACACGTGTTTATTTAGCTACCACCAATGGCAATTTTAGCGCAACCGTGATCGATAATCCTGAAGGAACCAGCGCAGGAACTACCACTATCTATAATTTTGCCGATGTAAACGGTGATGGCAAGGCAGATAAGATCTATTGGAATGGCACTTTTGATTCTGGTCATACCCGTGTATATCTCGCCACCTCAAACGGTAATTTCAGCGGTACGGTGGTATCTGGCACCGAAGGTGCGAGTACTACAGGTGGTTCGGCATTTTATTATGCAGATGTAAATGGTGATGGAAAGGCAGATAAGATACTTTGGCAACCAACGCTCAACTCCGGTAAACCATCGGTTTTCCTGTCAGATGGCGATGGTACCTTTACCGCTTCAACCTCATTTACTGATGCCGGCGCTTCAAGTGTTTCGGCCGCTACGGTATTTTATTTCACCGATGTAAATGGCGATGGCCGGGCAGACAAGATATACTGGAACCCTGGTAATTATTTAGGTAAGCTCAAGATTTATTATGCTACCACTGCTAATACATTTGATGGTCCGTATTATTCATTGCGGGGTACTTCACAAAGCGGTGATACCGATTTCTTTTTTGCTGATATCAATGGTGACGGAAAGAATGACCAGATCAGGTGGAACTACGCTGAAAATAGCGGCGAATTAAGAAATTATTTCGCCAAATAGAGCTTCGGGTGATACCGGGCTTTGATCGTATAAAGAATTACACTATAATATAAGAAGGGGACTCAAAAAATATAAAACCAACTATCCGGATAGGGGTAGTTGGTTTTAACCAGATATCGCTAACAAATAATCCAAATCTGTTTTCGGGCTGGCTAAATAATGCAGATTATTATAGGACTTCCCTGCCAAACGTATCTGTTGACTTTGGCGGATACCTTGCAGTTCAATGGTGTGTAGGCTGGAGTAATCATCGGTAGGTATTAACGATTGATAAGCATATTCGGAAATAAGGAAATCATTGTTCAGCTCCTTTGTTTTAGCTTGAAGCCTGGCAGCGATATTCACCGGCAGGCCCATTACTGACAATTGCGGCGTGTTGTCCAGCCCAAATTCGCCCACAAATACTTTACCCGCGTGTAAGCCGACCCCAATTTCCAATGGCCCACCGTCATATGGCTCCGTGTAAGCATCGTTAAACATCCTGACGGTTTGAAACATCATTTTGGCGGCCTGGTAAGCATTGTTTACGGATTCCTTCAACTCGGTTTGCAAGCCAAATACAGCGTATAAACTGTCGCCGGCAACCCCAACTACTTTACCCTCAAATTTCTTTATGATCTGATTAAAGGTGGTGAATAAACGACGAACCACCTGGATAACCGTTTGCTCCGGCTGTGATTCCATCAAGCCGGTAAAGTTGCGGATATCCAAAAACAGTATAGCGAGCTCCTGCTCTTTGTTGGGCGCAGCAGGTATTGGGTTCGGTATGATGTAGTTATTTTCCATAGTGATATAGACGATTAATCTGGTAAAATATTTTAAATAAGATGATTAATCATTGCTGTAAAACTAAACCCGGGAAAGACCTGCGACAAGATCAAACTGGTTAAACCTTCCGAATGATCGGTAAGGGAGGGTATTCGGGCGGTAAAAAAGAATTGATGCTACCGGTGTAGGTAAAGGGGAAATTAAATTATAAAAAACAAAGCCTTGAAAGGTTTTGCTTTCAAGGCTTTTGCCGTTTGTAGTAGAAGGGAGTGGTAATTTGTCGACTTTTTTAACTGATTTACAGGCTGTTGCAGATGCAAAGTGGTTGTTTGACAAAGTTGACCTTTAATAGTTCCTTGATATTTAACTTTTAATGCTTTACGAAATGTGTAGGCTATTTCTGTAGCCAAATATGAAAGACTTTAAAGCCAATTTGCGGAGGATTTAGGGCGTTTAAGCCGAATCGACAAGTTTTGAGTGATTTTGAAATCTATCATTCTTTTACTGATGGAGTCTAAAAAAAAAGGGCTTCATCGGTAATTAAGTGGATAACGGTCCTCTGAAATTTGCCACATTTTATTTGGGAGTGATTTTTATTCCGGTAAACTTTGCATGATCTTTTTGTGCTCTGACTGGCTCGATATAATAATCGATTGTGTTAATCAAAATTGCCGATCGCAATTAATGGTTTATAATCAGCAACTATATCCTTTTCGCCTAAAAAGTAACTTTCAACTTTTTTAGAATCTGCGAAATATTCCACATCTAATATATACTTACCTCTTGTGAGAAATTTAATACCCGTAATGTGATTCTTGATTTCCAAAGCAGTTGGTTTAAGTTCTTCACTTGGCTTCCCCAATGATTTGGTTACCGCGTCGATGTTCTTGCCTTTCAAAGCGGGCAGGTCAAAAACATAACCAGTGATTGTTTTGGCAGATTCCGGCGGTTTTGTAGTTGCCAGACACGTAATGATAAAAAGGAAAAAGATAGTTTCATTCTCAAATGTGATAATATGGTTATATGCCATAGAATTTTTTGATGATCTCAGTTAATATACCGCCAGAAGCCGCAATTCCTATTTCCCACGTACCATTCAGTGATTTATCCAACATCTTTCTTATCCAGTTTTTTGCCTGCGGACCGTAACCAACTATTTCGGGCTCCTCTGCAATAACTATAGCAGAAATTTCATTAATATCTTCCTGTTCGACTTTGTGTTTCTTTAACTCCTCCTGGAAAAATGCAATGTCTCTCGCAGATATATTTATCTGCGCGTTGATTGTATTTTGGTTCCCAGTGTTAATCAAATTACCGTGACCGGTAGCATGTATATTAATTTGAGTTCCTTCTTTTGCCAAGTCGGATTGTTCTTTCAATTGTTGCTTTTTAAATTCAGCTTTAAAACCTCCATTCTCTATGAATATGTCAGCGGGTGATTCAAGATTGATGACAATGGGCAGTAAATTTTCTTCGGTTTCACCAACCCGCGTAATAAACCTACGCCGCACTAAAACGTCAAGAAGGGCGTTGGCCTTTCTTTCGTTGGGTTCAACGGTAAGTATTTTTTCAGCTTCGAGATAGTCTTTGTTCTCAAATAGATCTAATATCTGATCGAGTTTATCACACTGACTTTCATTTAAATTGTACATGATAAGATTAGGTTTAGTGGTTATAGCGTATAAATAAGTAAGAATAATGATAAGACCAATGAGCCGATTGATGGTATATTCGAACCGGTTCGAAGTAATAGTCCGATGGTATCTTTAGAAGGGCCACCAGCCTGAACCTCCGCCAATAAAAGGGTCAACAATGCTAAGGCCTCATTTCGTTTATCTTCATCTATAAAAATATCATCTCCAAGGACATCTTTTATTTTTTGCGTCTGGGCCTTTATCGCGGATCTATCAAAAGTCTGCGATAGATTAAATACGTTGTTATTACCCATATTGACAATATTTCCCTCCCCCGAAGAATGAATGTTGTAAGTAATAATAGGGCCAAAATGTTCGGTAGCCTCATCTGGGCTTTCATTGGCCTGTTCCACCTCCTTTACTCCTTTATGACTTAACCTAATGGTTCCACCTAATCCGTGGGGTTCAATCAAGCCTTCATTCATTAAATAGTCAACCACATTTCTCATCAGGTTGTACTCAAAACCCAGTTCATTCCCGAGTTCTTCCATATCATAGACCGCATTGAGGCTGCCGCCAGCTTGCTCATATAGATAATTCAGGTAGCGAAATCTGTCTTTCTTAATTTGAGATATATCGATCATATATATTGTTTTCTGTTATGTTAATTGGAACATCCAAACTACAATTTATTCCCTGTCAATGTATTCCATAGACTTGTTGACAATCTTTAATTCGTCATATGTGTAAACCGTTTTGAAATACAATTTTCGCTTTTCAGCCAGAAATTCACTGTCATATACCCCTAATACCGGATCATTAGGACGGCTCGTGTTTATTAATATATATACTGTCATGATAAAACTATTGGGGTTTGAAATGATTGAACAGATGTAAGAACTTAATCACCTTACCACTTGATTTCTGGAAATTCACTAAACTCAAGATCCGTAATTTCACAACCTTTTTCCGTGGCAGACTTTTGGAATGAAGCGATAAGATTTTTGTATTCAGCTGACCATGTATTAAAATAATGGGAAATCAGTTGAGGTATCTTACGAAACCTTACTTTGCCGCTGCGGTCAGATACAAAGTCGATATGTAATGCCTGATAGATGATAAAGGCATATTCATTTCCAACAGAAAAGTCCTTTTCTAGAATAGTTATGATTTCACCTCCTGCTGGATCGTATTCTAACAGCGCTTTCTGGATCACATATTCGAGTAAATATAGATTAGCCTGATGTAATTTACTTGTTGAAAAATACCCTGCATTTTGGCGTAACGCGGTAATAAATATTAAAATATCTGTCCAAACTAACTGAAATCCGGAGTAGTATAATTTATGATCGTCACCCGGATATTGAAATTCATCGGTTAATCGATCGCCTGAATAAGCGTGTCTGATTTCATAAGCGAAGTTCATCAATAATTGATGTTGTCCCTTTTGAAATTTATTTTCTTCATTTAATGTATGCGCTATTTGGTGAACCGTTTCATATAGTGAAGATAAATCGCCGTAGTCTCCGAAAATGGAAACGCCAGTTCCGTTTTTAGTGGGATAAGCCTGAAGCATATATTGTAATATTGTTTAGATTAGGTTATAAAGGTAAAAATAACTTGATTTACAATAGCTGTTAAAATGTCAAAAAGATGTTTTCTTAAAATCAGGGATTATTGTAACTTTTATTGACAAATACCAGCAGAAAAAACAACGCTCGAAAAAGAGCTGGAAAAGCCATTTAAAGATTATCAAAATTACCTCGTTAAGATAAAAGATTGGGAAACTAAGCAGAAAGCAATCATCGGCTCGGATGTTATTCCCGATACAATTAAATTTTTTGAGGCTGAATTGGCCTACATAGATAATGATCTGCCAAAAGAAATCGAAACTCATAAAGAGTTGCGCAAGCAGTTTACACTGGAGGTTTACAATCAAAAGAAGCAGATTCAGGAAATCTATAATAAAATGAAGCAAGCCATTTCCGGTATTTTGGAAGAATACAGCGCCGAACAAAACATCACCATTGAAAGTTCATTTAAAGTAGATAAAATATTTTATACACAGTTTTTTGACTATGTATTCCGCTATGGTGATTTTCATAATAATGGCGACGAAGCGATCCGCAAGTTAATTGGCAAATATGATTTTGATTTTGAGGACAGTATCAATGAGTTTTTGGCGGAAATTGATACGCTGGATATTCGTTATAAGGATAACCGTAAAATTGATTTCTTTAATTACTTATGCTCTCTTTCCTATCTAAAGCCGGAATATGACCTGCGGTTAAATGATAAGGGCTTAAACCAATTATCACCGGGGGAGAAAGGCGGACTGTTACTCGTTTTTTATCTTGTATTGGATAAGGATAATAAGCCGTTGATAATTGACCAACCTGAAGATAATCTCGATAATCAGAGCGTGGCCGAAATCCTGGTTCCATACATTAAACGTGCAAAGAAACTTCGGCAGATAGTTATGGTTACCCATAACCCAAACCTTGCGATAGTAGCCGATGCTGAGCAGATCATATACATGAACATCGATAAGGAAAATGATTACGTGGTTTCCTGTGATGCTGGCGGAATTGAGGACAAAATTATGAACAATCACATTGTAGATATCCTGGAAGGTAAGATGAAAGCTTTCGACAATCGTAGGGTGAAATATAAAAAATATCCTGCCTTGGGGTTTTAGTATTATTTTAATTCAAGGCCATCTGGAAGATTTACATTTTATATCCTCCAGATGGGACTCGAACCCATAACCTACAGATTAGTAATCTGCTGCTCTATCCAATTGAGCTACTGATAGATCATAAAGATATGTTTTTTTCTACAAAATCATTTGCTTTCAAAAAGTAAATATCAATTGGAGCTTTCTCATTTCTAATTTATCAAATAGCGAAAATGGGCATTGTTGGATTTAGTAATCCCCTATAATATCTCGATGATTTAGAAGACAACACTTTTGAGAAATGAGAGTTGCAATATGTGAAGGAAGTTTTATTAAATGAGTTAATCATCTCATATAACTATAGATTTTTCCACTTTTCCACATGTCCAACTAAAATTATTAAGCAGGTGAGGTTTTTATTTGAATTATTGGTCATAATAGATGTAACTTACCATATCAAACCTTATGACGGAACAATTAGCCAAGCAGATTTTTGAGGCGCTTTTAGATGAATTTAGGCGTAATAATCTTACAGATATATTAACGTTTGCCATTCCGCCGAACGAATCCCAAAAAGCATATTATGAATATAGCTCTGATTATAGTTATCGGAGTACCGAAACTGAATTGCAGTTTTTGATCAATCTCTCAACCCAAAATGATCGGGGAGCCTCCCGTGCATTAGTTATCTTGTTGGAAGCCGGGAGCGAGTATTTTAATAAACTTTCAGGTATTCCCCATGGGTTTTCACAAAGGATTAATCGTCTTTTTGATTCGGATTCCGTTAATTATAAAATTGCCATCAGCGGGAACTGGCGACAGGTCGAGCTTAATCATATTCTCGAACAACCAAATATTAACAAATTAATACGGCTATTGGATTTTCTAAGAGAATATCGAGAATTGGATGATGACAGATTTTTAACGGAACTTGATACGTTCTTAACCGAAATTTAATTATGAGCGTCCTATCCTTAAAAGCAAAATTCGATAGCCTACTTACTGGGCTTAAAAGTGTTTCTACCGTTCGTTTTTCCAAAACTGTGGAATCGGCTTACGAAGCCTTGGTTTTGGCGGATTTAATGCAAGAATACGCCCGGATTAAAAGTGGTGTTAAAAATATCAATTCCCCGGCTGCCGGTTACTTTTTAAATCAGGCTCCAGGTAAATTCAGGAAAGAACAGTCTTTTTTTATTGAATTTAACAATGGGGAGGCCTACTATTTTGCTGCTGATGTTGAAGTTTTTGGATTAGTAGCCAGGGAAAGGTCAGCCCCCACGGGTATGCTGTTTGAAGCAGATGCCGTTGTGATCAAATCGGAGCTGGCGGATGAAGTCATTACCGATTACGATGGTTATCCTGCACCGCAACACATTGATTGTTTGATCGAATGTAAGTTTGGCAGATATTATAAGGGCCAGTTAAGAGAGCTTTTAGGCTTGCGCAGGCATGTTAGTTTACTTGGTCGTAAAATTGCGCATGCTCCGGTTACAGGAGCCCTTTATGGAATTGGACTGCAACGAGCCGTCCCACCAATTGCGCTATTCATGGCCAGACCTATAGCAGCAACTTTTGTCGATATCAATACCGCTGAACTTTACGATTTGGGACAAATACGCATTAGTTAAATTTTATAAAAATGAAATTATATCGAGGTGATGATCTTTTTAACACTACCGAACCGGGGCACTATCGAATGGACGGTATCAGACTGCACATCTTGACTCAAGTTCTCCCTTAAACCTAAATCATGAAAAAGCTCTTTAAACAGTTTAGATATAGTGTTTCATTATTTATTCGCAATAAAACGCGCCTCATTATCCGAAACGTAACAAGAAATAGATTGGAGAAATTAATTGATCGTAGCATAGAATCCATACTTGGCGAAATTTTAAATAATCCCAAAAACAATTCCTGGGTAGTAAGTACCATCAATAGAAAATTCAATTATGTTAGTATCGACCTCTCGGAGTATCAAAATTGGCATCGTGATCCAAAACAATTAGCAAAAGATATTACCAAAGTGTTTAATAAACGCTTTACAGAACGAGAAGTATCCATAGCGTTTCTCAGGAAGTTCAATAATATCACTTTACACCTGCTTTATGGTGGCGAGGATTCATACAATGAAAACTGTCAAATCTTTAAAGTTTATACGCCTGAAAAAAATGCAGTTCGACCACCTAAGAAAGGTTTGCTAAAAAAACTTTTTGAAAGCATCTGGATATGGCCAACCCTTATCGCAACCACTGCTACCGCGGTATTGACGGTATGTTCAATAAAACATTTTTATAATGCTGATGAAAAAGAACTGGACAAGATCGCTGTAATTAATCAAAATATCAACTTTGTTACAGGTATCTTTGGTTCGTTTATTATGACGTTTCTAATGACGCGTGTTCTGAATCTCAGGCAGGAAAAATTAAAACGAGCCCCTCAGATAAAGGCATTGTCTGATAAGCTGGCGCAATTTCAAAAGATATGTTTCCATTTGATAAACGATCATGTATTCTGGAATGAAAGTGAAGATTTCAAATATGCTAAACGAATCAGCGATAGGATTTCATATTGGGATGCTAAAGGATTGGAAATGGACCAAACCGATGTAGAATTTAATTACTTTCAATCACTGATAACAGCCCCCGGATTTAGAGCGGATATTATCTGGCTATATCTACAGCTAAAAATGTTTGCCGACCTACACCCTTTGCAGAATCTTAATTTATTATATACTAAACACCCGCCAGTCATAATTTTTGCCTCGAAGGAAATAAAGGACTTTTTAGCGTTTGTTGATTACAATGAAGTGTATAATTACCTTGATAATAAAAAAAATGCTCCTGTTTACGATGCTCAATCCACATTTGGTAAAAATATTATCAGTGCTGCCAAGCAATTTGACGCCGGCAAGTTCAGTGATGTAACATATTCTAAAGAGCTGTTGATAGATATTGCTGACGAAGTACAAAATAGAGTGTTGCCTAACCTTTATTATTTGCTTACGCTTAATGAAGATAAGCTTCCGCTTTCGGTAAAATATTACTTTGGGGCAGTGGTTTCAATAATTTCCCTTACCGTAATCTGGCCGGTCATTTTTAACCTGTTCCTGTCGAATAAATTATTTCTTAACATTGGAAGCATTGTTCTTTTAGGGGTTTTCATCCACATATTACTTATGTTTCTATTGTTTCTGAAAAACGAGGCTCTTCTCAAAAGACCAGATGACTATAGGTAAATTATAAATGAACAGTATTTCACGCTTTCTGTATGCGTCAGACCATTTAAATTTTCTACCTCTTGAATTTCTACCTCTTGAAAATACGTCACTCATTCCCGTCTCTGTTACCTGCTTTTGATTTTTTACCGTTGGATATGGAGCGCTTTTTTCATCTGCCCGTGACAAAGTAAGCATCGGCAGATCATCACATTCCTAGAGAACCAAGCCATGTACAACTTGGAAAGGCCGAAGCAGCGGCCAACGATTATGTGAACTACATTGCTTTCACGCTGTTTTGGATGATTCTAACTTGAATACGCATAGAATGGAATGCGTGAGTGAAAGGAGACAGCTATTACGGCAACTTGCACTACAGCAATCGGCACTTTCTAAGGCTCGAAAGCTATTTGTGGAAGATATATTGAAGTTTGATGACTACAGTGAATTCAAAAAAGAGTTTCTGGCAACTTCCGCATGTCTAAAAAAAGAGCTGGGCGATAATATTGATAAGCTGAACAATATTGATATACAGCGTCAATTAGAGCATGGAGCCTTGGTAGATCCCTTTAGGGGATATGCCAGTCTGGACACCGCGGACAAAAAGCATCTAGTCAAGCTTATTCCGCCGAATGAGGTGAACTTTCAAACGGGCGAGATTTCGTTGGGTCTTACCGATGCATTGTCAAAAATATTGGTATTGAACATAAAGAGCAAGTCAAAGAAATGAACTTTATAGAAAGAAAGGTTTCGGTCAAACGTGCAATTTTCGTTTTGGCCAAAAATGGCATTGAGGTAGATGATAGCGAGGCTAGCGTCATCTTGGATTTTCTTTATCTGATAGCGAAGAATTATAGCAAAAAAGAGGAAGTAGAAAATGCCCATAACCCAAAGGAGAAGTCGAACACATCAAAATCGACCATAATAGACCCTTAAAGCTGCTTTTTAGACCATTTTGAATAAATGTCTAAAGAGTTTTTTAGTAATTGTCGAACACGAATCGGTCGGACGGTAACAGTTTGGACCACAGGATTTTATTGGCATAAAAAAAGGAAACAACCCCAATGGGGTGTCCTTAAGTAGCGAGAGTGAAAGATTTTCAACCGTTTTGTGGAAGATTTGGAGCGTTTAAGCCGAATTGATAAACTCAGCGAGGATTCGTAAATCTTTTGCTTATGTGGTAATACCTTTATTCGACGACGTGAGGGCTTGACTTTTTGATTGATTAATCACAGCCAATGATAAGTCAGAATTTTGCTTATCATTGGCGAAATACCACATTAGCAATTTATAATAATTGCTTGTTCAATCAAGCCTGAACTAACTATTTAAAGCTGTTGTACTGCTCGTAGCTAATAGGCTCAAGCCAGTCCACCACACCCTTTTCCGTATTGATCCCCACAGCATAGTGCGCAAACCTGCCGTTGGGCGTTGCGCCATGCCAGTGTTTTACACCCGGCAACACATTCACAATATCACCAATCTTAATTTCCTGTATAGGCGAACCCTCTTCCTGGTAATAACCCACGCCTTGCGTAACAATCAATATCTGGTTGCTGGGATGTGTATGCCAGTTGTTCCGGCAGCCTGGCTCAAATATCACTTCGCCTATGGCACAATTGATCACCTCATCTGCGGTTACCCTCATTTTCAACCAGGTATTGCCGGTAAAGTATTGTGCGGCCACCGAGCCGAAGCCCTCGGGTGCTGTATATTGATTTTCCATGTTTCTAAATTTTATATAGTCGCCGCATAGATAACATACCGATAGCGTGCTCGCTTGTTTACTACTTTATCCCTGGCATCATTGATCTCCGATGCTTTAATAATTCGATCTGCGGTAGATCTTGTTTTCAGGGTATAAGCTCATCACTTCCTGTGTTCCGGGATGACACCTTGCGACCAGCGTAGCTTTTTGTTTTATAATACTCATTGTTTGATTATTAATAGATGAAAATACTTGCGCGGTCGCGCCAGCATCAAACCGGCCCCGGATACAGCAGTTTGCTGAATAAATGTTCTTCTGTTCGATCGTATGTTTATTGTTCGATGGGTTTAATAGTTTTGCAGAAATTCGGCCAACGATCATGTTATCGGGGACATCTTTAGTGACTACTGCACCTGCGCCGACCACTGCGTTCTCACCAACAGTCACACCTGGCAGAACCGTTGCACCTACACCGATCCAGGCACCTTTTTTATGACAATTCCATTCGAGATCGTCGCACGTCGTTCAGCCGGATCTAATGGATGACCTGTGGTGATGAGGCTTACTTTAGGCCCGATCAGTACATCATCTTCCAAAGTGATGCCGCCCCTGTCCATAAAAGTACAGGCGTGATTGATAAAGACGTTTTTGGCTAAAGTGATATTCTCCCCAAAATCCGAATAGAAGGGTGGGTGATTAACCTATATGTTAAGTTTGTATTAATTAGGTATAATATTTTAATATACTCTATTTATTTAGAATCATAAATAATTATATTTGAATCACCTTGCAATTAATAAAAATATAACTTATCACAATGATCAAACTCGCACCCCTCAAGTCCAAACAAGGACTGTTCCAATAACTATATCAATATATCCGAAAAGCTAGGCCTCCCTTATGGAATTGGCTGGTTATTTTTCTGTGCCTTTTAAATTATAACTCTACTCGATTTAGTCTTACTTTATTTTATGAAAACCCCTTATCTAATCCTTTTAGCTATCTTATTTGCTACATACAGTAGTCATGCTCAAAATACATTTCCAACAAGTGGAAATGCAGGTATAGGCACAACCACCCCTACAGCAGGTTTAACGGTCCAGTCGGAGGGTGGGAATACTGCAGATGGATCCCTTTTTCTGGTCAATGGAGTCAATAACGGATTTGGTGGAGGAGCAACAATTGCCGGAATTAAAACAACAGCAGGAGACGGAGGACAATATAATTTTTTAAAGATTCAAAATGCGGGAGGCGTTAAGTTCTTAATTAACGGGGCTGGGAACGTTGGTGTTGGCACCACTAATTTAAACGCTAAATTTAATATTTATCAAGGTTTGGTGTTAGGCAGTGTTATTAAAAATAATACACTGCTGGCTACAACCGGGGGTTCTACAGGAGCCAATAGCTTCCTGAATAATTTATGGCTGGTCAGGAATGTGGGAGGTAGCGATTTTACAACAGCCAGATTACATGATGGCATTTCTATTGATGCTTCATTTGGAACACCGCAAACGGATACCCGCACCTGGTGGGAAAGAGATCCTACTTCAGATATTCAATCCTGGGGAACAGCAACAAATGCTTATTTAACGATTAATAAAGGGAATGTGGGAATAGGTACCTTAACTCCAGGAAGTGCATTAACTCTTATAAACAGTACTCCTATAATTCAGCTTTTTGATAAGGAGCCTAGTCCACATGATGGAAGCAGTATGGGGAAACTCGCATTTGGTTCAGGCGGCTCTGAATACGCATCTATAGAAGCTTCACGAGTGGCTACTAATTTTGATGACGTATCTATGTTGCAATTCAGGACATGCTGGGCAACAGGAGCTGGAGGTGACGGCGTTAATCTGGAGCGTATGCGTATCAACTTTAATGGGAATGTGGGTATTGGAACAACAAATCCACAGAATAAGTTGGATGTGAATGGTACAATACATTCCCAAGCAGTCAAGATTGATTTAGTTGGCTGGAACGATTACGTCTTCAAAAAGGATTACCAACTACGAACCCTTCAAGATGTAAAGGCATATATAGATCAAAATCAGCATTTACCAGAAATTCCATCTCAACAAGAAATGATCAAGAAGGGCTTGGATGTGAGTGAGATGAGTAAACTACATATGAAGAAAATCGAAGAGTTGACTTTGTACCTGATAGAGAAAGATACAGAGATAAACGAACAGAAAGCGATCAATAATAAACTACAAGAGCAAATTAATCAATTAAATAAAAAACTCGAACTGCTCGTCAATAAAATTAAATAGTCTTTTATCCTTGTCTTATCATGAAGAAACCTTTCCTTTTCCTATCTCTATTTCTAAGCTTTTCATCTTTAGTGCATGCACAATGGACAACCAATGGAGCAAACACTATTACTTCAACCACTAATTCCATTGGTATTGGAACAACCACGCCACAGTCATTACTACATATCTCCGGAACAGGTACGTTCATCAATCAAAGCTCGCAGTTTGATTCGAAATCATTGATCATCCAGTCTAATAATGGAGGGCGAGGCCTCGCAAATGGGGCGCAATTGGAATTTGTTATTCCTGCTAATACCGATGGAACTAATCCCTGGGGGCAAGCTCGAATCATTACAGTAGCTGGTAATAGTAATACTGGCGATGCCACCGGTAAGATGATTTTGGGTACCCGTAGAATGTTTAATAAAATTGGCGCAGGCGCTACATGGTATTACGGGGATGATATCACTATTGATGGAGGTGGAAAAGTTGGTATAGGAACCACTATACCTAATACTCCGCTGGACATAAATGGGGCTTTTTGTGGAGGTAATACTAATTTAGACGGCTTTAATACTGGATTCTTAGCCAACTCATCTAAAATATTAATTGGATGGAATAGGACACAGGGAGCAGGTGAAACAGATTTTATTGCCAATCAAGGAGCCGGTACCGTTGGAGGGTTTGCGTTTTATAATCATGATAACAACAACTCCGAGAAACAATTAATGTGGCTCACAGGTGATGGTCGACTAATGGTTGGTTTGAGTACCGGAAATACGGGCAATAACAAGCTGGCTGTTGGTGGTGGGATTATAGCGGAAGCAGTCACTGTTAAATTGCAAGCTAACTGGCCAGATTATGTTTTCAAAAAGGACTACCAGTTACCGTCACTTCAAGAAGTTAAAGCATATATCGATCAAAACCAACATCTACCCGAAATACCATCAGAACAACAGATTGCTAAAGATGGATTGAACCTGGGCGAGATGAATAAGTTATTAATGAAAAAAATGGAAGAAATGACTCTGTACATGATAGAGGCGAAAGAAGAGATTAACGAATTAAAGAAACAAGTCCAGGACTTGAAAAAACAAAACAAATAGATATATGAAAAGAGCCTTACTTCTGACATTGACAGTTTTAATTGGTACGCATTTTGCAAATGCGCAAACTAAAACGGTTACTGTTGACGCCAACGATGCATTAAACAATAACACTAAAATCGTTGCTCAAACCTCTATCGGTCAGATATTTTTCACGGGACATCAACTTGGAACAAGTTATGCGTATCCTAGTGCGGGCATATTCAGAGCCTGGACCGATAATCCAAACGGAGCAAACAATATTTTTTTTGATGGTATTACTGCTGGGACGACAAATTTTAGTGTAAGAGCAGATGGGCAGGGATATTTTGCAGGCAATGTAGGAATTAGCACCAATGCTCCCGCTGCCAAATTACATATATTCAGTCAATATGATGTCAATCAAATAACTGCCTTGAAAATGTTTTATCAGGGTACTTGGGGAACACCTACTTACGCGACAAATTTTAGATTTATCGATTTAAACAGTACCGAAAGCGGAAAAGTACTACAGGTGAATGGAACGGGAATAGGTATCGGATATGACCCACCTGCCTGGTCGACCGCTGATAAATTATACATTAATGGAAACGTTGGTATAGGGACTACCGATCCTAAAGGATATAAGCTTGCTGTGAACGGCAGCGCCATTGCCACTGCCATGATAGTGAAGCTTAACTCTGCATGGCCCGACTATGTATTCAAAAAAGACTATCAATTACCATCCTTGCAGGAAGTAAAAGCATACATCGATCAAAATCAGCATTTGCCTGAAATTCCATCAGAGCAGCAAATAACTAAAGAAGGGTTGAATCTGGGGGAAATGAATAAGTTGTTAATGAAGAAAGTGGAAGAGTTGACACTGTATCTGATTGACGAACATAAAAAGAATAAAGATCAACAGGAGCAAATTGACCAGTTAAACAAGAGAATAGAACTGTTGAATAATAAAATTGAATAAAAATATAGATCTACGACTATGAACAAAAGAATACTTTTTAAACTGATTTTTTTAATCTTGTTGGCTTTTCCAGGTATAACCTATGCGCAATATACGGTGGATAATGTTGGATCAACACAGCGTCCATTCTATTTGGTAGGCAGTTTACCTCCAGATGATCTGGGTAACTATCAAAAATTACAAATTGATGTTTTAGGAGGTGGGTGGGGAAATAATACTCTCGGAGTCACCACATATTACGTGGGAAACAGAGGAGGCTTGACAATTCATCAAACGACGCAAGGTAGTGGTGCTACATCTTTTGGCATTAAAGCTTACGCAAACCCCAATGGGAATACGGACATATATATTATCATCACACAGGACTATCCTGCGATTTCTATAAAATCATTTAAATTACCTAGTAATAATGGCCAATTGCAAGCTATTGTACAACAGGCACCTATTGGAACAGACGTTACTCCAGTTTTACTTCCGGTAATGATTACCGATGCCAATGGTAATATCGCACTTAATACCTACGACTCTAAAGGATACAAGTTCGCAGTTAATGGCAGCGCCATCGCAACCTCAATGACCGTAAAACTCAACTCAGCATGGCCCGATTATGTTTTCAAAAAAGATTATCAATTACCTTCTTTATCAGACGTAAAAGCCTACATCGATCAAAATCAACATCTACCCGAAATCCCATCAGAGCAACAAATAGCTAAAGAAGGCTTGAATCTGGGAGAGATGAATAAACTGTTGATGAAGAAGGTGGAAGAGTTGACTTTGTATCTGATAGAGAAAGACAAAAAGGAAAAAGAATTAGAAACCAGGATAAAAAGCCTGGAACAAAAAAGCAAGAACTAAACATTAAGACGTTAAATCAAAACATTTTCTAAAATGGAAAAAATCATTCCTGCAAAAAGGAGTAGAATATACCGCTACTTTATTGGATTTATACTGTGCCTTAACCTTACTGTTGTGTATGGGCAGCCCAATAACCCAACTTTTGACCAAAACCCAATTCCGCCGTCCCCAGAAGCGCAGGCTTTTATGAAATATGGGATCTACCCGGTAGATTATAGTACGGGGGTGCCTAAAATTGAAATTCCTTTGTATCAGATTAAAACGGGGAAACTCTCCTTGCCTATTAGTTTATCATATCATGCCAGCGGGATTAAAATCAATGAGCTGGCTGGCAGTAGCGGTCTTGGGTGGACATTGAATGCGGGAGGTGCGATCTCCCGTGTGATCAATGGCTTTGAAGATGAGTATGGTTTTTTGCAATATGATCATTATTCGGCATCTTACATTGACAATTATACACCACCTTCTGGCGGTGATTATAGCCAGGTTTATGAGTTTGTTAGGGCTATCGCGTTTGGAAATAATAGTGGAGATGGTAGATCAGATGATTATTTTTATAACGTAGGAAGTGGATTATCAGGACAATTTGTATATGATATCAATAAGAATCTTCGTCAGCGCTCTTTTAGTAATAATATCATTAAATGGACGGGGCTTAATCAAAATACCTTTGAAATTATCGGTGAAGACGGAACGCATTACATATTTAATGATAAAGAGCTTGTTCATACCCAAATAGGCTCTAGTCCAAGCTCTTGGTATGTGAGCAAAATAATCTCCAGTGATGGCAAGGATGAGATCGATTTTGAATATAATATCCTTCCTCCGCCGAATTCCTATTTTATCGAATCGCAAACATTTAATAACAATAACTTGATAAAAGATGACCAGACAACCTGGCAACCATTGCAATGGCATCGAAATATAATCACCAATGATAACTCTGTAGTTGTCAAAAAAATCAAGTTCAAAAATGGCTCCGTTACCTTCACTTATGAAAGCGGGCGGAAGGATTTGATGAACAATCGGTTAAGTGTGGTTACTGTTAACAGGGTAACGAACACGGGTGCTGAAATACCGATCGATAGCTATAAATTGATACATACTTATTTCGGAGACCCGAATAGTGCCAATGCTCATTTTGATTCAAGGCTACGCTTAGATGAAATAAAAAAACTTGATCAAAACAATCAGTACATCAGTAGCTATTACTTTCATTATAACCAGCAAATATTGCCTGCTCTATGTGACCCAAATAATCCATCCGGAACAGCATTGGCCAGCCCGGCTTTTGCACAAGATTATTGGGGGTATTTTAATGGTCATTATGAAAACAGACATCTTATGCCAGATGTACCTGCAGGGGTAGGACTTTCCCCGGCAAATCGCTCTGCAAATGAGGTTTATATGAAAGCTGAGAGCCTGGAAGAAATCGATTATCCAACCGGGGGGAAAACCCTATTCGAATTTGAGGCTAATCGTTTCTCCGATGTATCATTAGTCGGTGGTTTGCGTGTAAAAACGATAACCTCAACGGCCAATAGTACAGCGCCGGCAGTAGTTAAACAATATCAATATGGTAATGCCATATCCTTAACACCAAACGGTGAGCCTTCCTATTATTCGTTTTTGCAAAAGTATGATAATGGAGTGGCGGCAAATTGGGGGGCTTATGATTGTCCGGTAAAAGCAGTTTATTTTTCAGATGCAGTTGTCCCGTCCGGGTCTCACAATGGAAGCCCTGTAATTTATGCATCGGTCGCCGAGGTGATGGATGTTGGCCAAAACCAGAAACAGAAAACAGTATATACTTATGATACAGAAAGTGACCAGGCTTATCCGGTTCCAGAAACGGGTAAATATGGCAGCGCAACTTATTCGGATAAATCCTGGGCTCGGGGAAATCTCTTGAGTAAAACCTATTATAAATATAAGAATGGGAACTATGTGATCAATAAAAGTATAACCAATCATTACGATCCTAAGCAGGTTAGTACGATAAATACCGGAATGAACTGTTTTATCCAGACGGTGCACAGCCAAAATGATCAGGGAAGAAATAATCCCGGGGGGTATCCCCTCCCTTTTACTTATCCATTCGGCCCTGCTCCTCGTCCCGGATATTGGGATTTTAGTTATTTTGATGTGAATGAAGAGGCTGGAGTAAAAAAAGTGACCAGTACCGAAGAAATTGATTATGATGATAACGGAAATCCCACTACGGATAAGCTCACCAATATAGCTTATAACAGCCCGGATCATCTTTTCCCTACACAAAAAGATGAAACTAACAGTGACGGTACTAAGTACATAACCCAATATAAATACCCGCAGGATTTTCCGGGAATGTCTCCATACGATGTGATGATAAGGAATAACATACTTTCGCCAACCATCCAGGTTTTTAATTATAAAAACACAATAAGCAACCTCCTATCCTTTCAAAAAACGAATTATGCCGATTGGGGAAATAATATCATCGAGCCGGCAACGATAGATTTACAGAAAACCAATAATCCTGTGCAAACGGCATTTAATTATCTGGGATATGATGAAATGGGTAATGTTACTAGTACGGGAAAAACCGCAGGGCCGATAACCAGCTATCAATGGGGATATCAGCAACAATATCCTATTGTGCAAATCAAAAATGCGGCCAGCACTTTGAAAACAACAATGACCTCTGTAGGAAACGGATTTTCCATACAGTTCCCGGCGACATCAAGAGACGTTAATACCCGACAGTTTACCGTTGGGGCTAATGGTACAACCAGCTTATCAATCGATTTTGGTGGTGACGAGGGAAGCGGTACTGTGCGTGCGGAAGTTACTATAAACATTACCGGGCCAAATAATTATAATTCTGGCTCTTTTTCACTTTGTTTAGCTACCGGGACGGCTACTTGTGGAACTTATTCGTCGAGCAGGGTATTGACCGGCTTAGCTCCCGGAAACTATACCCTGAGTGCCAGCATTTATGACGCTCAAAATCTGATCATTCCCATTAACTTATCCGTTTCTTATTCAGGCTCGGTACCTATTGTTTCGGGTAACAAGGATTTTTACTATGACGGTTTTGAAGAGAATGGGGGGAATAGTGCCATTAATGATTGCAGGACTGGTCATTTAAGTCATACAGGAGCATATAGTGTGGCTTTAAGTAATTTGTCGTCAAGAAGTTATATTTTAAGTTATTGGGTAAAGAGTGGCAATAGCTGGGCTTTACAGACACTACCACCGGTAAGTGTAACAGGCGGAACGTATACTATCAGCATTCCTGGCGGACAGATCGATGATGTGCGTTTTTGTCCGGTGGATGCGCAGATGACGACGTATACCTATGATCCGTTAGTAGGTATGACCAGCGTTACAGATCCTAAAAATGAGACGACTACTTATGAATACGATAGTCTTCAGAGGTTGAAGACTATAAAAGATAAGGATGGGAATATTGTTAAACAGACCAAGTATCATTACCAGGGGCAATAAAACAGATGTCATTAAACCTTATCAGCATGAAAACACAATCATATTCAAATCATCGTATATTAGGTAAACTGTTCCTGGCAATCCTGATGATATTGATATCACAGGAAATTAAAGCTCAATATATAGCTAGCCCCGCCCAATTGGGTATCCCGGCAACAACACCCGGTAATTATTATAATGAAACAAGTATTACTTTATCACCAGGTTTTTCGGCCACGGCAACAAGTACCAACAGTTATAGTTATTTTATCCAGACAAGTTGCGTTCCACTTAGTATTAATTTAAGCCAAAGCCAAAATTATATTTTGACATCGGTACCCCGGGAGGCAGGTATTGATCCTGAAGGCAACAATACCAATTGTAAATTAATGCAAACGGTACAGTATTTTGATGGTTTAGGGCGCTTGCTACAAACCGTTCAGGTTAAAGGTTCACCGAGCAGTAAAGATATCGTTCAGCCGGTGACTTATGATCAGTTTGGTCGCGAAGCAAAGAAATACCTGCCCTATACTATTACAAATGGAGCAAGCGATGGAAGTTATAAGTCAGACGCTTTAACCGTAAATGCAGGCCAGGATCAGTTTTATAAAAGCCCGCCTGCGGGAGTATCTATCATCCCTTATCCGTCAGAGAGCACTGGATTTGAGCCCTCACCGCTAAATCGGGTAGTGGAACAGGGTGCATCAGGGCAGCCTTGGCAGTTGTCTACTAGCGGTGTAACAGGTAGTGGTCATACTATACAGATGGCTTATGGCAGTAATGTGACTGACGATGCGGTGATTATGTGGGTTGTAAATGCCTCTGGGACCGGGGCCGCCGGATCTTCTAATTATGGTGTAAATCAGTTGTACAAAACAACAACGACAGACGAGAACGGGAACAGTACTATAGAATTTACCGATAAAAAAGGACACGTTGTGTGTAGAAAGGCCCAATCAGGCGCTACGTCTTACCTGGCTACGTATTATATATATGATGATTTTGATAACCTGGCCTATGTAATCCCTCCGCTGCCAGCCGGAACTGTTTACCCGGCAAGCTTTACGGAAGCGGACGCGGTATTTACGAATTTTATTTATGGTTATCATTATGATCTGCGAAACCGGGAGATAGAAAAGAAGATCCCGGGTAAAGCCTCCTGGGAATATATGGTTTATAACAAACTGGACCAGTTGGTGGCAACTCAAGATGGGATACAGCGGGCGAAAAGCACCCAGGAGTGGAGTTTTACCAAATATGATCAATTTGGTAGGGTAGCCTATTGGGGCGTATACCAATACCCGGGCAGTACACCGGGCACCAATTACCGGGCGGCATTACAATCTATGGTAGATGGACAGACCACATTGTGGGAAACCCAACAAACCACTGGCACCGGTTATTCCGGTATGGCTTGGCCACAGGCAAATATTCTGCGCTACCTGGTATTGAATTACTATGATAACTACACCTTCCCCAATAAACCGTATAGTCCAGTTGTAAGTAACACGCTGACCAATCCAACAGGGTTGCCGACTGCAACAAAAACAGCCGTGCTGCTGCCTGATGGAACTTATGGTTCCATGTTATGGACGGTAAATTTTTATGATGACCGGGGCCGGTTAGTACAAACCGATAAACAACATTACCTGGGTGGGGAAGCCAGTTTGAATACCTTAAACTATGATGAAATAGATAATATCTACAATTTCAATGACCAAGTAAAAACCACTAATCGGCATCACTACGTAGCAAATTCTCAGTCCCTTCTGGTGACCACCAATTACCAGTATGATCACATGGGTCGCAAGATGCTAACCTCAGAGGCCATCAGCTCAGGGCTCAGTCAAGCACCTTTACCAACGATCATTTCGCAATTGGACTATAACGAGATTGGTCAGCTGAAAACCAAACACCTGCACAGCACCAATAACGGAGGTAGTTACTTACAGGATGTCAGCTATACTTACAATGAGCGAGGGTGGTTGAGTCAGATCAATGACCCATCTGTAGCCCCTACAGCAAATAAGTTATTCAGCGAGAAACTGAATTACAATTTACCGCAATTTGGTGCGCAGGCTCAGTTTAATGGTAATATAGCAGAGCAGCAATACAATGCGGGTATCAGCGGCAATCAGCATGTCAACTACAGCTATGATAACTTGAGCCGTTTAAAAGCGGGTGTTTCCACCGCTGGTTTCAGTGAAACGATTAGCAATTATGATAACCTCGGTAATATCCAGGGATTAACCCGTACTGCTCCTAATACCGCTACCTTAACTTATAACTATATCGGCAACCAACTACAAACGGTGACCAATAGCGGTGCCGCATTCCGGAATTATGGTTATGATCCAAACGGAAATGCAACCAGTGATGGGCAGGGGAATGCGATCTTGTACAATATGATCAATCTCCCCAGAAGCATTGCATCCAAAAACCTGAATTATGCCTATTCGGCTACTGGAGAGAAATTACGGAAGAACAGTAATAGCTCGATCACGGAATATATAGGAGGGATACAATACAGGCCAGACGGAACAATAGATTTTGTACAGACAGAAGAGGGTAGAGCTAACCGGAGCGGGGCAAACTATATATATGAATATACCTTGACGGATCATCTTGGTAATAACCGGGTAACCTTCGATCAAACAAACGGAAAAGTAGGGGAAGATGATTATTATCCATTTGGGCTGAACGTACATCGGCAGGTAAACGGAGGAAATAAGTATCTTTACAATAATAAGGAGCTACAAGAGGAGCTGAATCAGTATGATTATGGCGCAAGGTTCTACGATCCGGTGATTGCCAGGTGGACATCCGTTGATCCGATGGCGGAAAGTAGCCGTCGATTTAGTCCATTTATCTATGGCAATAATAATCCAATACGGTTTATCGATCCGGATGGAATGTTTGCTGGACTGGGTGCTCCCTGGAAGCCAAACAACGATTTGGATGATCAAAAGAAGGATCCTTTTTCCGGAATGCTGACCAATGTTGCAGACCCAATTGATCCAACGCAGCAAAGTAAAGTAGATAATGAGGCAACCTCGCAAATTGAGGATGAAAATAATTCCTCTACCAACCCAGAGGATGATGGAGGGAAAAAAGGAAATGGGAAAGACGGCGACTCATCAAATGATAGGAACCCGGCGCAAGATAAGCCATTAACTCCAAGTGAAATTGATCAACTTGAAAAAGCTGGCTTTGATCATAGAGATAAGTCTATGAATGGAAAAAAAGGTGGAAGACTTGATTTATACAAAGATAAAAAAGGCAATGTTTATGAAAAGCCAAAAGGAAATAAAGGTCCAGGGGAACCTATCGGTTATAATCTGAATAATCTTTTTAAAAGTAAGGAGGCAAGTCCCCCAATAATAATAAACCATTACCCAAGTCCTCCCGCAGGCGGATTAAATCCCAATGTTGGAAAAGGATCGATGTTAGGGGGAGTTATAATATTTTTCATGATACTCCTTGCTCCTGCAGGTATTTAATAATTTAAGTTATGAGAAGAAATAAAATCGTTTTGAGTTTTGGGATATTTGACTTTAATGATATAACACACGAAGAGCTCACGAAACTGATACAAATTCAACCAGTAAAGGTTTTTATTAGAGGTGAAAAAAGAAACCCAAGAAACCCTAATTCCCCATTGATAAAACAAAATGGGTGGATCATGGAATCGCCATTAGATAAATACTCAACATTTGAAGAACAAATGAACTATTTACTAAATATACTTGAATCCAAGATGGAAATATTTAAATTAATATGTCATAAATATTATTGTGAGTTTTCTTGTGGCATATTTGTTTATTATGGTAATGAGGAAAGTACTCCATGGGTACATTTGGATAACAGGTATAATGATTTAATAAAAGAGTTAAACATTGAATTTGATGTTGACCTTTACGTTCTTCCTAACGATGATGTAGCGAATTGAATTTGTAAAAAATAAAGCTTTTTCCTATCCACACGCTACCGCAAGTGTCCTGCTTGTGGTAAGCAAGATAAGGAAACACAATATCAAGCCCAACCACGTGTTGGGCTTTTACTTTTTATAAGCTAACCTTGTTTTAGCGTGTTTGATAAGGCCACCTATAGCGTATATGTGGATTAACCACATATGATTGACCCCAGTTGGCCAATTTTAAAATGACCACCATTAGTGGTTAAGCTCAGGGTCTTAGTCGAGGATGGTAAATTAGCGAAATGGGGTCAACGAAATTGGTTTTTCCAAGTTATCAGAGTTCTTTAAAAAGCCAGTCACGTCAATGACCTTTTGCGCATATTTGGAAATGGATTCTTCAGTTGCCTCCAATCGCTTAAAATTGAACTGTCGCAGCGCCTTGTAGGCGAGTTCTAAATCTGACAATCTAAAGAAATCTTCTTTTGCAAATGCTGTCTTTAGCTGGCTCAACACATCCGCTAGCGATAATAATCCGTTCTTATATGCTTTAAAGCTGATTATATTTTACTTTGATTTCTAAAGGTATTGTAAAATGTGCTAATCAAAAATTTCCTGAGGCTGTTGTTTTAGGATATAGAATTTAACACTCAATTTTAATACTATGGCAAAGCAGAGAAGACCTTATACATCAGAAGAAATGGTCGAAATACTAAAGAAAAAAGGGACAATTGTGACTGTATAACAAGCAAAAACTATCCTTTCAGCCATGAGACATTTAGCGAAATTGACAATAGAACAAATACTTATGGAGAATAATTTTGATGAAAAATATCGAACTATTAAAAGGCGGAGAAGAAGTTGGTTAATTGATTGAAATACAATCTCCTACAATGCATTTGTTGGCTGCTTTAGCAAAAATTCTTGCTTTAGGTACTGGAGCAGGATCGAACTGGATATTGTGTTGATTTTCAGAACTGTAGATATTGACTGAAAAAACAGAGGCCTTGAAATATGCATTTCAAGGCCGTTTTCTGCCTCAGTAGCCGAACGTGAAAGATTTTCGACCCAATTTGTGGAGGATTTAGAGCGTTTGAGCCGAATTGATAAACTAATCGAGAATTCGTAAATCTTATTGCTTAGTTGGTAATATCGTATTTAGTCAGATAAAAGGGTAAACTTTCGGCAGATTAATCACCGCTAATGATAAGCAAACATTTTGCTTGTCATTGGCTATCATACACAACTTTAGAGGCCAGAGTCTTTGCGGTTATGGATTAGGCTTGGTGAAGTATCCTGCGAAACTACACGCTGCGCCTTTTCTCCACAGATGCTTTGCTCTACTCGTGGGCAGTCCGCAGATAGGTCATGAATTAAATTTTTTACATTTTTTTAACATAAAAATAGCATTAGGGAAATTTTCATCTAGGTATATTTGCGATACCTAACATTGTATTTATGCCTGCACCATCACTAACCGCTCACATTTTTCCTGATATTTCCCGGGGTACAATGACCATAACTCCCAAACGCGTGATCAATCTTTGATCAGCTTAAATAACTGCCAAACACTTTAATCTGAGCGTCGGTTCCGGGGAATAAATACGCTATACCGGGGACAATGAATAACATATGACATGTACGCCGCTCTTTATTATCCCTAGCCCTAATTACAAGCCATAATGACTATTTCTCAAAGAACTTTTTTGAAAGCGCAGGTATTATTACTTGCAAGCTTTTTCAGTAGCTTAACATTTGCACAAAACCTGCCGATGCCGCAACCGATTCCCCCATCTCCCAATGCGGCTGCTTTGGGTAAATATGGCGATATACCTGTAGGTAAGTATACTGGTGTTCCGGATATCAGTATTCCATTGTATCAGGTAAAGGAAGGGGATATACAAGTTCCTGTTTCCTTATCCTATCATGCCTCGGGGATTAAAGTAGAAGAGAACGCCAGTTGGGTCGGATTAGGTTGGACATTGAATGCCGGTGGGGTCATAACCAGAACGATCAAAGGAAAGCCCGATGAAAATGGATATGCCAATGCGCAGATCCCCAGCCTATTGCTAAATCCGCAGCCTGGAACGCCCAATTATTGCGATGCCTGGAATTCTGCTCTGTATGTTTATCTGGTCGGTAATTCTAATTTTGGTTATGACAGCGAGCCAGATGCCTATTACTATAATTTTAATGGTATCAGCGGAAAGTTTGTCTTTGATCAAAACGGCGTACCCTATACGATCCCTTATCAGAAAATAAAGATCGAAAGGCCATCATTGTCCAGCTGAGTTATCACTACACCGGACGGGTTTGTATACAAATTTGGGGGGAACAGCACCGAAATAAGTGATATTTATAGTGTTACCTATTCCAATTATGGTCCGCCCGCCTCAAAAAATAAGACATTAGTTAATCAGGCCATCCCATCGTCCTGGTATTTATATGAAATAGATTCACCCACCGGGCACAAAGTAACGCTCGAATATGCCAACGAGGATTATGAACTCAATTCAGGTATTTCACAACAGGTTTATTACAATACGCTAAATACCACGAATACCACATTTATTCCCACAAACAGCAGCTCATTTACCCGGTATTATGGAAAAAGATTAAGTGCGATCAGGTTTTCAAACGGAAGAGTGACTTTTGAAGCTACGGCTCAGAGAGCGGATATGTCGCTTAACTTTACAAGCCCGACAAATGCGTATGCTTTGGGAAAAATAGTCATCAATGATGCTAATAATAACCCGGTAAAAAAATTCATCCTGAACACGGACTATTTTCAAAGCCCGAATGGTAACCAGGATTTTACAACCAAGCGGTTAAGGCTGAATTCGGTAACAGAATTTAACGGCAATGAAAGCGCCAGAATAAACCCGTATCTGTTTACTTATGAGAATCCCAACGGATTGCCAACTAAGACCTCATCATGTCAGGATCACTGGGGCTTTTTTAACGGGAAAAACAATGTGGATAATCTGGGCTTTCCGATACTTATTCCGAGTTATACCGGCAACTACTTCATTTCGGTGTCGGTTCAGCAGTCGGGCGGAACACCGGCAGGATATTCTGTTACGCCGGGTCCGCTGAGATGCCCTGATCCTAACGCTACCGGGTGCACCATCACTTCTCCCCACATTAGTACTTTTCAATTTAATGGAGCAGACCGAAGTGCAGATTTTAGCTCCACTAAAACGGGTATTTTAACCAGGATCCAGTACCCGACGGGAGGATATACCACTTTTGAATACGAGCCTCATGATTACGATCTTAAAAACTACATTTACAAACAGGGTAGCGGGGGCGCTATCTGTTTTGCTACCTGTTGTGACCCGTTAGCCAATCCAGTTACAACATCAGGCGATCAATACTATGTAGACAAAACATTTATCCCGAATACCATCATTCCTAATAACCTTGTTCCAGTCCGGTATAAGTAACTTTGAATATGTTTTTATTAAATCAATATATTCTTTCTGTCCTAAATATTTGTTTAATTGTTCTTTATCTATTATATCCTCCCTGCTTAAAATAAAGCTGTTGAAAAGATCAAAGATTTCTTCAAGCTGATCAGGACTCAAACTTACGCTGGTTGCTAAGATGTATCTTGCTGGTTGTCTTTTTTTAACTTTCGCTAATTCATCAACCAAAGATGATTTTAGTTGCTTGTAATCGTCTTTGTACAGTTTTAATTGCCCTATAATTTTAATTGTTGAATTAGTACATCTAAAATCTATACCACCGTCTTTCCCTCTTCTATATGTTCGAAATTTTAAAGGATGTTCCCTGATTTCTAAAACATCACGGACCAATCTTTCAAAATCGGCGGGTGATAATTGCTATGAAAATCAAAATTTGGCATGTTTTTAATAATAATGTTGATCCATTTAAACAAAAATAAAAAACCGCCAGTATAATTGCTAAAAATATTGGCATTTTTTACACCCCTTCCGAAAATGATTATTTATGTTCGCGATACAAAAAGGATATTCTCAGCCAACTATACTAAGCAAATAGCAGCAATTTCTAAGTACAAAGACGAGCCTATGCACTGGGTTAATGGACAATATGAAGCAATTATCAGTAAAGCTATATTTGTTCGAGTGCAGCAAATTCTCGATGATCGGAAGAGGGGGCAGATTAAGAAGAAATTTATAGAACTCCCCTGTTGGTATTACGAGGCCTTTTAGATTTTGGCCGAATACTCACAGGCAGCACCTCAACCGGATCTTATGCCCCTTATTACTAACTACCATTGCCGTACCTCGTGTAGATATAGAAAAAGATCGGATTTAATTAACTAGATATTTACAGAAGAACTAATCAGATGGAGACCTAATGAAGAGTTTTTACCGCTTTTTAAATCAATCTTAATCTTCTCTAAGAATCCTAAATTTTAATAATGCCTAAAATATTAATTCAATAGCCCCATTCTGCATGGCTAACGGGTAATTTGTTAAGTTGAGTTTTTAATTGTTTCCAACTGGGGAGAAATGTATCAATATAATAAAGAAATCTCTCATTATGATGCCTTTCGATCAAATGAATCATTTCATGGACAATGATATATTCTAAACATTGTTCAGGCTTTTTTACAAGTTCCAAGTTTAGTAAAATTCTTTTTTTGTCAATGTTGCATGATCCCCACTTGGTTTTCATGCTCTTAATTCGCCAATTATGGACTTTAACATTTAAAACCTTTTCCCATTTTTCTATGATGTTGGGAATAAGTTTTTTTAATTCTTCTCGATACCATTCGGTAATAATTTTATGCCTTTTTATAGATGATGTCCCGGGTCTTACATATAGATCAATGTAAGTTTTGGTTCTTAAAAAAATTTTAGGTGTGGTATCTTCTTCAATTATATTTAATAAATACCGTTTCCCTAGAAAATAGTGGCTTTCACGTTGTTTATATTCGCGAGAGGAGGTTCTATCCTGTGATTCAAATTTTCTTTGATTTCGTTTTATCCACGCCATCTTAGAAATGGCAAACAGTCTTATCGTATCATCATTTACTTTTATAGGCGCAGCTATACGAACTCTCCCTGTAGGTGGATAAACGGCGAGGTGAATATTTTTTATATCTTTCCTTACTATATCAATTTGAATATTATTGATGGTTAGTTGTTCCATTAATATTCTTTTTGATTTTTCACTAGGTCCACTATTCGGTTTAATTCGATTACGTCAGTTATATGATACTCCTTTAATACATCAGAGATTGCATTTCTTACTGCCTTTAATTTCTGAATATTATCTCTCCACCCATCTTTTTTAGTAGTTCGTATTTTGCTATCCAACTCAATAACTAATGGTTCATTTTTGTTAAGGTTATCAAATAGGGCCCTTTTACTGGAAGTATTTATTATTGTAGGATACTGTGTGGATGAAGGCTTTTTGATTCTGCCCGATAATTCTACTATCTGCTGTAAATATTTTTCATATTGCATCGATGCTTCTTTTCGCATCTTTATAAGTTCGTCTAATAATACACTCATTTTTTCGTAATACATTGGGTTGGTCGGACTCTCCTCAATTATTACTCTTCTTAAGTTATTTTCTATAACCTCGGCCATAGCATCGGGATCATTTTTTATCTGATCTGGCAAATCGTTTGTTGCTTCCTTTCCCTTGGTTGCCAGCATTTCCACAAGGCTCATGTCATCAAAATTGGCCAATATGCGGCTATCTTCGGCACCGATATAACTGTCTATCAAAAAACGCATAGCTGGCTCATATTGCTTTAAATCAATGTAATCGCCGCTGGCAATTTGGATTTCTTTGCGAAGGTTTTCAAACTGTTTGATATCAGAATTGATTTGTGTTTTCTCACTTTCGTTATATCCTGCTTCTTCCATATCATCTGCAATGCCGGCGTATGCCCGCATTAATGAAATCACAAATTTATATAATATAACCCTTCGGGGTTCAGTATCTTTAAGTTGATCGGGATTTTCGGTGTCGTCGCCACAGAAATATTTTATATAGGCTAATGTGTCTTTAGGAGACTCAACCGGCTCAATTAGTACTTTAACTGCTTCTAATGCTTCACTTAACCGTTCCTTGCCTTTTTGCAATCGATTTTTTAATAACCCATCAACATCTTCTTTTTTATAACCGCCAAGAGCCTCAGAAGTGTAATCGTTATAAGCTTTTTCCAGGCTTTTGAACAGGTCCATATAATCAATAACATAACCATAGTCCTTGTCTTCACCATCTAACCTGTTAACACGACATACGGCCTGGAATAAATTATGATCGTGTAATTTTTTGTCAATATAGAGATAGGTGGCCGAAGGAGCATCAAAACCTGTTAAGAGTTTGTTTACCACTATCAATAGCTTCATCTGTGCGGGGGATTCCACAAACTTTTTCTTTACCTCTGTTTCAAACTCTTCTACTCTATTAATGGCAGTATCAACATCTTCATTAAAGTAATTTGCTAGCATTCGCTGATATATTTCAAAACGCTGCAATTTTTCGGTATAATTTTCACCCTCACCTTTGATGTCATGAATGTTAGGGACGAATGAGGTTACTATTGCACAGTTCTTTAGACCAGCATTTTGAAAAAGTTCATAATAGCGGCAAGCATTGTAAATGCTGTCTGAAACCAAAATGGCGTTCCCTCGGCCATTTTGTAAACGTTCTTTTTGTTCCATATCCAGCATAATATCCAAAACGATTTTTTCCAGACGCGATTTACTGCTATAAACTTTTTTTATCGTCCCCCATCTTTGTTTTAATTCAGCTTTGGCAAATTCTGTAAGGCCCCGCGTTTTTAATTCAAACCACTCGTCTATTTTGGTTGACGAAGAAATGTTTTGTTCGATGTCCCTTGCCTCGTAACGCAGATCAAGTACAACTTTATCTTTTACAGCTTCATCAAATTTATAGGTATGTATGTATGGGCCAAATATCTCTAAACTTGTTTTTGGAGTATTTAACAAAGGTGTACCAGTAAAACCAATAAATAACGCGTTTGGGATAAATTGTTTCATAGCGCCATGCAATTTACCCGATTGAGTGCGGTGGCACTCATCAACAAATACATATACATCACCTTTTGCTTTATAATCAGCTGGAATGCTGCTTCTCAGTTCATCAATGTATTTTTCTACATCTTTTTCATCGGTATCTTCTTTTCCGCCAAACTTGTGCACCAGCGAACACAATAACCAAGAAGCTGTATTATTAAGATTTAGTAATAGATCTCTTCCGCTTTTTGTCCGGTAAATATCTTCTTGAACGCCTGTAAATACCTTTTTTATTTGCTCATCTAATTCATCTCTGTCGGTAATAATCAATACACGGGCGTTGGGGTTGTATTCCCTTATCCATTTTGCAAGCCACACCATTGTTAGGCTTTTGCCGCTACCTTGTGTATGCCAGATAATACCGCCTTCACGACGTTTAATAAAATCCTGTGCGGCTTTAATACCGAAATATTGATTAGGGCGACTTAGCTTTTTCTTGCCATGGTCAAAAACAACAAAATCGTGCAGCAGTTCAATAAATCGTTCTTTGTTTAAGAGTTCAATAATGTTTTTATCTAAACGATATTGGTATTTTGCCGTTTTATGACGTACGGATTTGGTAATATGAAGTAAGTGTGGATAAGAATTGTCTTTTTCTTCATCAACTTCCTTCCATTTCAAATAATATTTTTCTTTTGTATCAATAGTACCATACATCAGTCCTTGTAGCTCGTTGCCTGCCATTACATATTGCATGGTGTTAAAAAACGATTGAATAAACATGTGTTTTTGATTGTCCTCATTTTGCCTGATACCTTCAGATAAAGAAACGGTGCTCCGCTTCAGTTCTAATACACCTAAGGCAATACCGTTTATATAAAGAACAATATCGGGTCGTTTTTTGTGAAGCCCCTTAATTGTGACTTCTTCGGCAATAGCAAAATCATTATTTAGTGGATTTGCCCAGTCAATAAGCCAAATAGTTTGCTTATTTTGGCCTGTTTCGGGCTGTACAGTTACGCCATAACGCAATAAAGAATATACTTCTTTGTTTACATCATATAAGTTTCTGGTTTGGTTGGTTACTTTGGTGAATTCGTAAATGGCCTTATCTGCTAGTTGGGGATCATGTTGTTGTTGTTCTACTAGCCAGTTAAGTAAAATACTTTCTTCTACATTGCTGTTGTTATCCCTGTCTTCCCAATTACCCAAGTAGCGGTATTGCAATTCATCCTGCATAATTTTTATAATGCGATTTTGCGTTACACGCTCCAGTTGTCCAACTTTTGATTTCTGTGAGCCAAACTCAACACGATTTAATTCTTTTTTAAGTGTTGTTACTAATGTGTTTTCATGATTAATCATGATTAGCCCATCATCGGGCAGCAAATCATCACTGTATTCACCAAGGTAAAGTCTTGCATTAAACTCACCGGTTTCGTTATATTTGCCTATATACAAGTTAGTTTCCCTGTTCTGGTAAATAGGTTTCAAATCCATTTTTCCTTCCAGAAACAGGCTAACATCTTCTACATTTACTTTTTTACCAATGTATTCGTACGTTTCGTCACTTAGCAGGATAAATATGAAATTATTTTGCCGTTCATCCTGACAGAAAATTACGGTGGGTACCTCATAGTAGTATAAGTATTTAATTACTTCAAGTTTCATACCTCAACCTCCTTTACCGTTACCGTGGTAATATCAAATGTATTTGAGCGCCACCAGGAATGGTGGTTAATATTGTCAAAAGTTTGTTTTAGCACACCATCATGCCCATTAAGGGTAAATGTACCAATATGCTTCTTTTTGCCACGATTAAACGGTAACCTGAAAATGGCATTTATTAAGCCATCAAGATCATCGAATACAGAAACCGATTTGGCAATACAAGCATCAAAACCATTAGGTAGAGGCATGCTGGTATTTACCTGAGTTGGCAAAAAACTATCGGATGATAGTGTGCCGCTTTTAATATACCTATAATATAACTTTCGGCCATCTGGCTCAAATGCATCCTCGTGCGGGCAGGTAATGCCCGTTGAGTCCAAATCTTCAAAGTAAGTTATATCACTTGTAGCCATTATATCAATCGTATTTTACCGGTTAGCAGATTTTGCATCATCCCTTGTTTTATGAGTTTGTATTTTGCTAACTTTTGTTCAAGTGTTTCTATTTCAGCATCCATATCTGATAGGATTGTGGCAATTCGGATTTGTTCTTCGATTGTATCTGGAACCATATATTTAAATGTAACAAAGTCTTTTTGATATAAATGAATAATTGTTGAACCTGCGCTTAATTGAGATAAGAAATCTAAAAATATATTACTCAGCAATAAATAATAAAAAAAAATGGGATCAAATGAGTTATTAATAGGTCGAATAACAAATACACCACTATTCAATGTTGCAGGCTTTGGAACAGATTTTATTATAGCTATCTTACCTATTGTTCCGTCTTTTGTAACTAAAATATCGTTTTCTTTTACCTGGATATTTTTATCTTGTTTATATCGATCTTGATCAACATAAAAACATTTTGCCCAATTAATTAGGCCATTTTTAAATTCAGTTCCAGTAATCAGATAATAATCACCTGTATTTCTATATTCACCTGTAGTAAGTCCTTGCCAGCCTATTCTTGCTTTCAATGTGGCTGTATCGCCCAGAATGTTTTCTTTCCACACTTCTTTAGGTCGCAGCAATTCCTGCATAGCACCTTGTTTGATAGCCTGCTTTTTATTAATCAATTTTTCTAACGCCGTAATTAAAGCATCGGCATCATTCAGTGTATTGGCTATTATAATCTGTTCGGTGTTAGTTGGAGGAATAGGAATTTTAAATGCCGCTAAATCTTTATTTGTGATTTGATTTATTGTTGCTCCTAATGTTTCATTTATCTGTTTTTGAATTATAAATGATTGAAATTGATGAAAGGCATACACAGAGCACTTACTTCTAAAAACAGTCATAAATGCCCCAAATGCACTTCCTGCTATTTCTCTATTAACTAAAGCGCATTTTCCGATCAACTGCCTGCTACCATTTCTAACGCAAATTAAAATGTCATTTTCCTTTACAATTACGCGCTTAGGCAAATCCATGTCAACATACACATTGTCTTTAAAAGCCAACTTGCCATTTTGGATATTTGAGGAACGTAAAACTAATGTTCCGTTAGATTTAACATTTAAAGGGCTATATGTTAGGCCAATTATACTTTCACCTATATCTAATAATTTTTTCACCGCCCAATCCTTTGGTATGAACCCAACTTCCGTTTGCTTAAACCTAATCTCTTCCATCTCCTCTACCATACAAAATTCATTTTCTTTAAATGCGCTTCAACTTTTGCAGTCAATTCATTTACCTCCATATCAATAGCCGGTAAAGGTGTTTCGTAACGTTCGGCTAGTTCGGTAAGGCGCGCGGTTAAGCGGTGGCTAATATTGTCCATTTCGGTACGTACGCGCTGTTCAATTTCCAGCATCCACTTATGTTCTATAACAATGGCTTTTATCTCATCAATAGTAAGTAAGGGGTATTTGGCAATTACCTTTTCTTCCAGTTCGGCTTTGGCTGCTTTAATTTTGGCATTTGTTTTAGCTTCCCATGCGGTAAACACGTTATCCATCTGTTCGCTATATACAGTAAACTCAGGGTGGTGATAAATGGTGTTTTTGATCTCAACGTTAGCGATATTTAGTTTATAATAGTTTGGCCGATTATCGATCAATTGATAAAGACTATCTTTAAGTGAAGGGTATATCTCCCAATAGTTTTCTAATGAATCAATATCATTTTTGGGTATGCCCCCACGCAAATGCGCTTCAATATCCTGTAGATCTTCCGCTTCCTGACTGTCAATATACCGCGGAATATTCAGGTTGTAATCATTTTTATCGTTGGCAATTTCAGATATCAAAACATCGCGCGAATATTTTGGCACTTTTAACCGCTTATTAAAAGTATCCACTATTTTGTGAATGTCCTGCTCACGTAAACGGTTTTTATTTCCATCTTTAATATAACCGTGGCTCGCATCTATCATAAAGATACTGTCGCGTTTATCAGCATCCTCCTTATCAATTATTATCAATGAGGCAGCAATACCAGTACCGTAAAAAAGATTAGGCGGTAAACTGATAATGCCTTTTATATATCCCTTTTTTACAATCGTTTTCCTGATTGTGCCTTCAGCATTACCACGAAACAACACCCCTAAAGGTAGAACAATACAGCCTTTGCCGTTTGATTTAAGTGATTTGATAAGGTGTAGCAGAAAAGCAAAGTCGCCATTCTTTTGAGGTGGAACAGTTGTAACAAAGTCGAACCGTTTGTAAATATCATTTGTCGGGTCTAAACCGTTCATCCATGATTTGTAACTAAAAGGCGGATTAGATATACCGTAGTTAAATGTTTTTAATTCACCGGTAATATCATCGGTAAATTGAGGAGCTGCCATAGTATTGCCTTGCCTGATATCGGCATCGTCAAAATTGTGTAGCCACATATTCATAACAGCCAATGCGCGGGTAGCATTATCGTTTTCCTGCCCATAAATGGTAATGCCGTGCGGGGCAAGATCAGCCGCTTTTAATAACAGCGAGCCGGAGCCGCAAGTTGGATCATAAATAGTTTCATCCTGGCTTTTTGAATTGCGTATACCTATCACTTCTGCCATAATGCGCGAAACTTCAGCTGGGGTATAAAATTGCCCCTTACTTTTACCGCTTTCGGTAGCAAAGTGTCGCATCAGATATTCGTAGGCATCGCCTAAAAGATCATCGCCTTCCGCTCTATTGTTTGAAAAATCGAGTTCGGGTTTATTAAATATATTAAGTAGATTGGTAAGCCGGTCTATTTTTTCTTTTCCACTCCCTAACTTCGAGTTGTCTTCGAAGTCTGCCTCATCGATAATACCGATTAGATTATTGGCCTTTGCAAACTCACCTATAACCTTATTTATTTTATCACCAATGTCGGGTTTGCCACGATAAGCAAGCATATCATAAAAACCAGCTCCTTCCGGGATATCGATTATTGGAGTTTTACCATCGGCCTTTTCTTGTTTTACCTTGTCAGAAACATATTTCATAAATAGCATTACCAATACATAGTCTTTGTATTGACTTGCATCCATACTACCTCGTAGCTCATCACAACCAGCCCAAAGTGAACTATATAACTCAGATTTTTTTATTGCCATTAATTTAATTAGTTAGAATAGAAAGTAAACTTCCATACAAAGAACGCTTATTAACGTTATAACTACAATATATATCCAGTACGATAATAGTTAACGATTGTATTATGAGCACCTTAAAAAAGATGCATCAAAAGGAAGTATAGTCTTGGTGTCAAAAAGGTAATATGCCTGCCGAATAAAAAGACCAACCTTCAGCTATTGAGTTGGCTGATCAAGATATTATTGGAAATTATTTTTTGATTTTAGTATTATGGGAAATCGATCACGTTTCAGAATTGCAAACAAATAGTTCCGAAACATTGTGATCATGCTAATAATCTTGCATCCAGAATTCATTTAATGATATGTTCACAAGGTTAGACACAGAATCGTATGGTCAAGTGTTTGGGAATATTCAACTTAGTGTATAAGAAGAAAAATCTGGTTTTGATTTCCCTTTAAACACGTTATTTCGTTGCGCTAAAACTATAAGCATTTGACCGACTGGAAAAAGAAAGTTGAATTTTTTAAAGCCTGGAAAATATGAGCTAAATCTTTGGTGAAACTTTCTGCGAATAGTAAATCTTGAACCAGTTCGGTACATCAGTTTCGTTGATCTCATCCCAGGCCTTTTTACCTGCAATGATCTTGAAGTGTGCGAACATCTTAAAATCCCCTCCTTCCTCCGAATTGTCAAAGAAATAGGCCTGGTAAGCTAGCTGCGCAGCATCATGTAAAAGTTCGAGTGCCCTATAATAACGACTAACGATCTTATCCACGGGTACATCATGCCCGCCTTTAACCGTCCTGGCCTGCACCCGGAATTTATTAATCTCTGGTGATTCAGTGGAAACATAATAAAGGTAAACCTTGTACCCCGCTAAAACGGCCTCCCGCATAATATCCAGCTTAGAAGGATGCGAAAAAACGGTTTCAAATGAAAATCTCTTTTTCTGTTTTAATAGATTTTTTCGGAGATAGTCTGCGATAATCTGGGCGAGTCGCTCAATTTCCTTATCGTGGAGGCAATGGATGCTGTTACCGGTGATCTGATAGACAGTAACAAGGTTATCAATGTTAAAGTTGGCGTTCAGCAGGCCTGAATCCGAAACGATCTGATTAAATTCGGTGGCCTCAACCTGGAAATCAAATTGCTTGAACGAGAACCCCTTTTTCTTTTTAAGCTCTGTGGCAATATCGTCAGCATTGATATAGTATCCGAAATCAACGAGTTTATTATTTGCCTTATATTTTCTGATGTATTCAATGACTGTGCTCTTACCTGATCCGTTGGGTCCGGCAAACACCCGTAGTCTGGGCTGGCGGGTATCCATTACTAATTATTAATCAAGCGTTACAGGGCCAAGATCAGCAGGAGCATTGATCGGGTTAATTTGTTCAATAGAACCATCCTGGTATTTCTTAACTATCCATCCGTCCTGGGCGATCACATTATAACCCATTGCTTCCATGGTTTCTTTCGAAGCCACTTTCATGCCTCTCCTAGTCGCACGGATAACGATCCTTTTGGTTAAATACTCTTCGTTTGTATTCATGTTTAAAGTTACAAAAATATTAAATAAAGGTTTGTAAGTAAATTAACATAATTCATCACAGTTTATTGAGTTCCTATTTTTTTTAGATCAATACTTAAAGAATACTACGAAATCAAGATGTGCTTAAAAATAGAGAAACGGTACCGCAATTAAGCAATTGGATATAGAACATTCCAGGTTTAATCGTGCTCGGGAACTTTTGTTAAGTGAAAATTTAAGCTTGATCGAATTTGAAACTATCAAAACAGATTATATAACGAAACTACAAGCCCTCCAGGAAATTGTGGATAATAACCCTGATTACGTAAAGAAATTCGGATTATCTGTACATAATCAAGGGGCTCAATACTTAGATTATATGATTTTTTTAAGATGGTAAATACAACAGACCAGCGAAGGCTAATAGGGTTAATTTCTCCGGCAAATCTCACTTTTAAAGGAACCGGTTTTGATATAAAGCAATATGGATTGGCGATGAAACTTATTTACCATTCATAATTAGTGGTCTAAACACTATAATGAAATGATTTAAATTAAGAGATATAAAAAGGAGAAGAACCTTTAAGTAGAAATGTCGCACTATGTAAATAGCCCTTAATAAGACACCAGTTTGCTTTTTTGAATTATAATAGCATTTATAGCAACTAAAAAAGTTCGAACTTGTAACTGCCTGGTTTGTAATAAGTTATTTTAGTTTTGAACTTGCTTGGGGGTCGAGCGGCAAAAGTTCTAACTTTCATGGTGATATTGAGGCTATTGTAGATGCAAAAGACCTGTATCAAAATAATTTCTCTTCTAACAAGTCTTTCCAAACGATAAACCCTTTATGATCATTTGTATAATCATGTACGATGCGACTAAATTGTTCAGGATTAGTTTCAAGATATTGCTGTCTGCCATTTGTTCGTATCTGTCCAAGCAGTCCATCTATCCGCTTTGTACTTCTTTCAAGTTCATAAATTGATTTATCAATATGCCATATATAAGTAGCCTCTTCGGTATCCAAAGTTTCCCAAACCAAGTGGTACTGATTATTCCCCGACAGCAAGAACACAAATGAAAAGGGCTCTAATACAAAACGGAGCTTTAATATAGATCGTTCATGTTTTTGGGAAAGGTAACAGAGATGACGATGATGCTTATACTGCTTAAGAGCCAGTATGTTTTCCAATAGATCATCCTCGTTTGTGTAAATCAATTGTTCACTGCCGCCTTGCACTTGCCCGGCATCCAATAGATTTTCTTCACCTACCGGGGTACCTTTAATAATTTCTTTATTTAAGAACCGGAACTTTACACTTTCAATGACTTCGCGGTTTATTTTATCAAGATCACTGGAGGATGCTGATTTAAATACCAACCTGTTGTGCTGGAATGTAGCCCGTATGTTTACCAATACCGTAGTACTTTTGAGGAACCGAATAAAGTAGGGCTTAAGCACGGTAAACTCCGGCCTGACATTTAAATTCTCTATCTCAAATTCAACTTCCTTGCCGTTAAAGTCAGCAATGATATGTTTAAACGCAATACTGCCAAACCTGAATTCTAATTGTTCTATTGACACCTCAATATTCTCATTTTTTTGGCCACTTACCGTTTCTCTTTCATCTACCGGATTCGTTAGGCCACTTTGATCAAGCTTTTTATAATACACGTTCCTTTTCTGAAACAGTCTTTCCAGGTAGCTGATCTTATGGTCACGGTAATCATAAATAACAGGTGACACTTCTGATCGTTGTACCCTGCCAATGTATTGAATCAGCTTACCCTCAAAAGCAAATGGGTAAACTAAAAATAGGCACTCTATATTCTGGATGTCGGTTCCTTCGCCAAAATACTGTCCTGTTGTGATCAGCACTTGGAAATCACCTCTATTTATGGCTGCCCATTTAGATTTTTTAGATAAGTCGGAATCTTCGCCACTTAACGCAATGGTATCGTAATGTTGTTTTAGATATTGTTGGAGAGAAGTAATATGCTCTTTTCGTTCTGTGATGATAACAGCTTTTCTACTGGCATTTAGTTGTGATACCACATCATTTAAAATGAGTTGATTTCTTGCTGAATCATGGATCAAGATTTTAAATAGCGTTTCGAACTTGTCTGTTTGGGTATTAAAGGGAACAAACAAATCGGTATCCCTAATGATAATCTGCGTACCAGTTTGATTTTGCATCTCTGGTGCTTTAACCTCATGGATTATTTCACCTAAATGAATAAATATTAACTTGCCATCGTTGTATTTCCTAAATGGGGTTGCGGTAAGCCCGTACATATAGTAACTGTTCAATTTTCCAATAACTCTTTGGTATGTTTCCGCAGGCACATGGTGGCATTCATCAATGATAACGGTACCAAAAGCATTTATTAGTTCTGTGGATTCCGTAGATTCCAAAGCTTTTTCCATACTTTGGATCATTGCTACAGTAATGTGTTTACCGGGCTTGTTCTTTCCTTGCCCGATACGTCCAATATCCTTCTTAGGAATCCCCAGGAACGATTCTATACGTTCCGTCCATTGATCTGCCAGTTGCTTGCGGTGAACTAAAATGAGGGCTGGTTGCTGCTTGTCTTTTATAATAGCCAAACTCAATACCGTTTTACCAGAGCCAGGCGGAGCGACAATAATTCCAAAATCTTTTTTTGTAGCTGCTTGCTGCGCGGGTAATTGATATTCCCTTAATGCAATAGAACCTTTGAAATTGATTAACTCTGCTTTCTTTCTTTGATCTTCGAGCACATATTCAATTTGCTGCTCTTTACAAAACCGTAATACCCTACCAATAAATCCACGAGGAACTGAAATAGAATCCGGTGTTTCGTGCAGCAATTTAAAGTAACGTTTCACGCCAAAGGTATATTTACTTAGGGTAGCCTATATAGTTTTTTTAGACCTAAATTTGTTTTGGTATGCGTCAACTGGTTGGAAAATGTCGAACCGGTAATGGGAGGGCTGCAACTAATTGTTGCATAGAGGTTTATGGGTATAAAAAAAGGAAACAACAAAGATATGCTGTTTCCTTATGGTAGCGGGGAGCAGGATCGAACTGCCGACCTTAGGGTTATGAATCCTACGCTCTAACCATCTGAGCTACCCCGCCTTTTTGTGTATGTTGCTCTTTTATAGTGGTTTTATAAAAGAGTGGCCCTTAATAAATCAATGGCCTTCCTTAAAAAGGTTTGCAAATATAGCAGAAATTCGTTTTCTTTAGAAAAAATGTTAACATTTACAGCTTTTAGAGCTCACAAGTATAAACCCAAATGTCCGAAAAAAAGAAATTTACCATTGAATATGAGATAAAATCGTCTCCACGTATACTGTTTTCCTTTCTGAGTGAGCCCAATGGATTAGCGCAATGGTTTGCCGACGATGTGAACATCAAGGACCAGGTTTATACATTTACCTGGGATGGCGATGCGCAAAAAGCAAAGCTGCTTACTGTAAAAGAAAACAAACTGGTTCGATTTAAATGGGTAGATGACGATCCGCAATTTTATTTTGAAATGGAAATTCTACAGGATGAGTTAACCAATGATGTTGCTCTCAGTGTTACCGATTTCGCAACAGAAGATGCCATTGCCGAGCGCAAATTGATATGGGATAACCAGATCGAATACCTCATCAGCGTATTGGGTGCTTAAAGAAACTTAATTTTAGCTAATTTTGTATTGTGAAATGCTATTTGTGCGTTAATGAAAATTAACAGGCATTTGCTGCGTTATATCCTGTTGTACAAATTGCGTTAATGAAAAAGATACATCTTTTACTCCTTAAATCGTTTATAAGACCGTTTGTAAGTACGCTTTTCATTGTGATGTTTGTTTTGTTGATGTTGTTTTTGTTTAAATACATCGACGATCTGATAGGTAAAGGTTTTGCCTGGTATACCATTCTTGAGTTGATGCTGTACAACTCGGCCACCAATGTGTCTATGGCACTCCCTTTATCCGTACTGTTATCAACCATCATGACCTACGGCTCACTGGGTGAGAATTACGAACTGGTGGCTATTAAGGCAGCTGGCATATCCCTGCGCCGGGCCATGTATCCCATGATAGTTGTGGTTACTATTCTGAGTGTGGCCGCTTTCTTCTTTTCAGACTATATGTTGCCTGTGGCCAACCTCAAATATTTTTCATTACTGTATGATGCCCGTAAGCAAAAATCGGCAGATCTGTTGCCCCAAATGGTTTTCAGCAATAGCTTTACCGGTTATACCATCCGCGTAAAAAGTAAAGATCCTGATGGGCAAAGGTTATATGGTATTATGATATACCAAAAAAGTGCCGATAACAATAATACAACTGTTACTATAGCGCGTGAGGGGACTATGTTCCGGACCATGGGCGATAAATTCCTGGTGCTGAAATTAAAAGATGGTGTGCGGTATGAAGAATCAGCTCCAGATAATGCTACTTATAATTTCAGGCAGCGCCTTTCGCGATTTCGCTTTAAGGAAACCGAACAAAAGTTTAGTTTGGACGGCCTTAAATTGACACGTACTAATGAAAATGAATTTAAGTCGGCTTCGCAAATGATGAATTTGAAGCAGTTAAGATTCTACGTAGATTCTGTACAACACCAGGTTGATGGCAGTATTGTACAAAATTATAAACTTATTACCCCCTATATTAAATATTTTAACATGCCGGCAAAACCAGCGGTTAAATATATACCAGCTGATAAAGCGGGGGTGTTGAAAAGCATGAAACTGGCCGACCAGGTGGTGGCTCTTTCAAGCGCGGCCTCTGAAATTCGTTCTATAAAAGATATATTAAAGAATCGTACCGACCGTTATAATGATGACACCCTTAACATACGGCGTTACGCGTCGGAAGTTCAAAAAAAGTTTACGCTTTCGGCGGCATGCCTGGCTTTATTCCTGATCGGGGCACCATTGGGGGCTATTATCCGTAAGGGAGGGCTGGGTTTACCGGTAGTGATTTCTGTTGTTTTTTTCCTGATATACTATATTATTTCTACCATAGGCGAAAAATCGGTCAGGGCAGGCAATGTTTCTATCTTTTTCGGTATGTGGGTAGCCATTATCGTACTCACACCCATCGGGCTTTTCCTGTCATACAAAGCGGCTACCGACTCGGTGATATTTGATGTGGAACTATATAAAAGGTTTTTTAATAAATTAATTAAGCGTAAAAGCAACTAATTAGCCCTCATTCACCGTAATCATTTATAGTAAGCCTAATCCCCTGTTGCTGAAAGGGATTTTACACAGTACCGACCTGAAACATTTTTATATATCATAAATTTGTTTAACTTTTAAAATACTTTGTGGCTTATTTTATTTAAGCCCTATCAAATACTCATATAATGCTAAACACGATACAAGAAGCAATTGAAGATATAAAAGCCGGGAAAATGATCATCGTTGTTGATGACGAAGACCGGGAAAATGAAGGCGATTTCCTAACCGCGGCACGTAATGCCACACCCGAAGCCATTAATTTTATGGTGCGCTATGGAAGAGGTTTGGTATGCGCGCCTATTACACAACAACGTGCCCGCGAACTGGAGCTGGAGCCTATGGTAAGCCACAACACAACCTCGCATGAAACCAACTTTACGGTTTCTGTTGATCTGTTGGGACATGGCTGTACAACGGGTATCTCGGCGTCAGACAGGTCAAAAACCTCTATGGCTTTAATTGACCCGGCTACAAAACCCGAGGATCTGGGCAGACCAGGGCATATTTTCCCACTGATTGCCAAAGATGGTGGGGTATTGCGCAGAACCGGCCATACCGAAGCTGCTATTGACCTGGCTGTTTTGGCTGGGTTTGAACCTGCTGGTGTAATATGCGAGATCATGAAGGAAGATGGTGATATGGCCCGCCTGCCTGATCTGTTGGTAATGGCAAAGGAATTCGATTTAAAGATCGTATCAATAAAAGACCTCATCGCATACCGCTTAAATGCCGAAACCTTAGTTAGAAAAGAGGTATCAGTAAAAATGCCAACTGAATGGGGCGATTTTGAAATGATAGGCTATACCCAATTAGATACCGGTGAAAATCATCTGGCCCTTATCAAAGGCACCTGGGAACCCGATGAGCCGGTTTTGGTACGCGTACATAGCTCATGTGTTACCGGCGATATTTTTGGCTCTTGCCGTTGTGATTGCGGACCGCAGTTACATAAGGCCATGGAGATGATCAGTAACGAAGGCAAAGGCGTTGTGGTATACATGAATCAGGAGGGACGCGGCATTGGGCTTATCAACAAGCTAAAAGCCTATCACCTGCAGGAAAACGGCTTGGATACAGTAGAGGCCAATATTAAATTAGGATTTAAAATGGATCAGCGCGATTATGGTATTGGCGCGCAGATATTGCGTAGCCTGGGTATTTCTAAAATGCGCTTGATGACTAATAACCCTAAGAAACGTGCTGGTCTGATAGGTTATGGTTTGGAGGTTGTTGAGAATGTACCTATCGAAATAGCGTCAAACCCGCATAACGAGTCATATTTGCGTACCAAAAGAGACAAGATGGATCACGCTATTATGCGCGATCATTAATTCTCATCATCTGGTTTAGTTGCCGGTGTTCCGCCTGTTGTAGTAGGTGGAACTGCCGGTGTTGATGTTGTGGGTGTTCTGTCGCGCCTGCTGCGCCTGAATATGTTCCTGATGAACTCTCCAAAGGTGTCAAAATCGCGGTTGTACACTAAGCCGATACCATTTACGTATTGAAACTCGAGGTTATTTAATGGATTAAGGGTGGTATTGTTTAGTAACCGGTAAGAATATCTTGCCGTCAGATTTCCATCTTTTCTGATTTGGTATAATGCTTCAAAATCTTTGGTTAAACTACTGAAATTTTGATTGAAGAGACTGGCGCTACTGTTGAACAGGTCATTTGAGCCATTATTGCTAAATAAGCTGCCATTGAATGAAAGCCTGCTATTAAAAAACCTTAAAGAAGCACTGGCCTCACCGAACGATCTGATATTTAAATCAAAATCAAAGTTTTTGATATGCGATTGTGATATAAGGCTGTTGAGTTTGTTAAAAGCAAATTCACTCACCATCTGGCCAGCTGTTCCGAAAATCAAATTGTTGTTATTGTTTGCTGTGAAACTGCGACGGACAATGATACTGATCGCCTGCTGATTTCGGTTATTATTATCAGCAAGATAAGTAGCCAAATCGTCCTTTACCGATGGGTCGGTAGGGAAGTTGAAGTCAAAATCAATGTTTGGTTGTAACAATGATTTGGTCAGTATCAACTGTGCCTGTACCAGTGTTTGCTGAGATGAGGTAGGCGTTTGCAAGCCCGCGGCCGCATATAAGGGGGCTTTACTGGTGCGTACTTCATAAAGGGCTTTCAGGTTTATTTCGGCATTTGAAGGATTGCCCGTCCACCTGATGGTTCCGCCCTGGTTTACCGTAAAGTTTTTACTGATAAAGTTTTTAGCCGTAAATTCAAACTTACCTGTCGATATCAGGAAGTCGCCGTACATTTCAAAATCACCCAGGCTGTTTATGTTCAGTTTTAAGTTATTAGCCACCCCGCTACCTTCGAGCACACCATAATCGGTGGTTATTTTAACTATAGTTTTTTCATCGGCACTTAAGTCAAAATTTAAAGTTACACCATTAAAGGCGCGTGTTTTATTTGCAACTTTAGCAGTATCCTTATGGCCCACAAATCTGATAAAATCATATTCGCTGGCCGTTGATGAGGTATTGAGCGGGATATTGAAAACTGTGCCAGCGTCCGTACGGGCCGTAATATCAATCTTCATATTATCAACAGGGCCTTTAAAGCTAAAGGTACCACTACCAAACGCGGTTCCATAATAAAGGTGATTGTCCTTAAATGTAGTGTTTAAGGCCATCAGGTTACGTGCCAGAACAGATACTTCGATATCGGGGTTTGACAGATTATTCAGGTCAACCGTTCCATTAGCTGTACCTGTACCTCCACGTGTATCCTTCAGTATCATATTATTTAAACTGATGACACTGTTGTTCACACTTAGTTTGTTATTAACCGTGTAGGCAGTCTTGAGATAGTTAACCGTAACACCCGTGTTTTCAAGTGTTAGGCTACCGTTAAGCTGTGGGTTTGATGGTTTTCCTGAAAGTTTCAGATCGGTGGAAATGTGCCCTTTGACATTAGACACCAAGTCTTTAATAAAAGGGGTAAAGATGATGGCCTCGGTTTGGTTCATCTTTATATCAAAGTCCAAATTATCGTCGGTATCATGTCCAAAAGAATAAATGCCACCAATATTCATAGTCTCGAGTCCGCGGTTTAGAATATTCAGCTTTATGTTGGCCTGTTTGCGGTCATTACCGAGGGTTGATACCAGTTTTACATCACCAATCAGGGTCTTATTCATCGTTAATGAATCGATGTTCAAATGTGCGTCAATCCCAGGCGATTTGATAATGGAAGTGAAATTAATATCACCATTCAGATCGCCTCTTAAATATATACCCGATGTTCTGGTCAACTGGTTAAGCGTACGCATACTGAATTTTTCGAACGAGAGTTTTAGCTCATCAGCAGGGTTATCGGATACAAACCCGTTAATGCGTACCTTTTGCGGGCCATTGGATAGCTCAAAGCCGGATACCTGGGTTTTTCCATCCAATAAACGGATGCGTACTTGCTCCTGGATATGCCATTTTTCTTTTTCCAGGATAACATCAGAAGGTAATAGCTTAAGTTTGGCTGTAGTATCGCGCCCAAACTCAACCAATCCGTAAAGATCGAGTTGGTTTACCGCGTTTTTATCAGACAGCTTCACGTTAAAATTAAGGCTGTCGTTCTTCAGGAAATTGGTAATGTTGATGTCTTTAATAAACAGGCTATCAGTCAAGTCAACCTTTCTTAACGATAAGTTGAGGCCCAGCATATCTTCAGACGTATTTTCATCGATGATGAAATCGTGAAATACAATTTTGCCATATTTAAATGTTTTGATATAGCCGGATAGGATGGCCGTTTTCTTTTCCGAATCAAATTGTCCCATTAAGGTGCCCTGATCAGGTATTTTTAGGTCGGGTACAAATATTGCAGTAAGAGGGTCTGTATTCTTAAGTGTAAGGTTAAACGTAAACTGCTCGGGTTTGGGCGTAACAATGGTTGTTTTTAACGAAGGAATATATTTTTTGGCAATGGTTTTAAAATACGAAGGCAGGGTTGCCAAATCAAAAGTACCCTTGATACTACCATCAGCAAAATCAGACCGAAGATCTATCTCCCGGTTGTTTCCTTTCCCTGTAGATGATAAGTATAAAGAATCAACTACATAATTATTACGTGGATCAACAATTCTGGCTGGTGAAAGTAAAATATTACCCTCAATATTAGCCAAACTATTACCCGAAAATTTGGTTTTTAACTGGGTACTTATGGTGATAGTATCTGTGATAAGCTTAAGCTTATTCAGGTTAGCATCCTTAATATTTGCCACCAGATCATAGGCTGGTAATGCAGGATTTAAGTTTACACTACCCTTCAGGTCAAGTTTAACATTCTTATCATTAATGGTCATATGACCATTGGCCAATTTTTTAATGAACGAGCCGTTTACAATAAGATTGTTATAGGTGTAATTGTTATAGCTTATGTTATTGATGCGGGCATCAACCTTTTCGGTCAGGTTTTTCAACTTATCACCGCTGCCTTGTATATCGGCATTAAAGGTAGTACGGCCAAGTGACTTTTCATCAAGTAGGGTTCCCAGGTCAAAGTTGAAAGCATTTAGTTTTCCGCTGTAACTGGGTATGTTTTTTTTATCAATTTTGAGGTTAATGTCTGAATCAAACCTGCCTAGCCCGGTTTTAAAAATACCATAGGCAACAAAATCATTCTGTAAACCGCTAAATCTGCCGGTAAAATTGATATTACCAAATTTACCTATGATGGCCGGAGCCTGCATGGTGGCATTGCCCGAAAAATGGCTAAGCAGGTAATCCAGATCTTTTTTATTAGAAGCAACCTGTTCAAACTTCAGATCAAGGAAAGTATTATCCCAATCGGGTAAACCGCGTAAATTAAAATCACCCTTGATAAAAGTGGCTTGGCCTCCACTAATAGTGACGTTTTTGGCCTTCAGATTATTTACCAAGCCTTTAACACGGCCTTCAATACCCAGGTCAAAAGTGGTTTTACCCATACCGTTGGTAAAGTAGGCAATATCTGTTGATGATATACGTGATGATTTAAAGTCGGCATCCATGTTCACGCGGTTCTCGAAATTGTCAAAATCATCAAATGATTTAAATCTCATCCGGAAATAATCTTTCAGATCAGAATGTTTGGTTTGAATAGCAAGCTGTTGCAGTAAGATCTGGTTGGTATCAATAGTAGTATGAGCAGTAAAGTTCTTTACGTAAAAACCACTTTTTTCCTGTAGTGTAAGGTGTTGGACATTGCCCTTAAATAAATGGTTTTTGATATCCATGCCGGTTACCATCGTGCTAAAATGACTTACATCAATATCGTCAAAATTCACCTTGTTCTCCACGGTATCTATCAACTGGTTCTTGTACCGGAAATGAAAATTATTGATGGTTATTTTATCAAAATTAAGCGTCCAGGGTTTGCTGGCAGTTTTTTTAGTGGTATCACCAGAACTAAAATAATCGATAATAAATTTGAGGTTGGTAGTACTGTCTTTTTGTTTTTTGAGATAAAAGGAACCGTTATCCAGTTCGATGGATTCAAAATTGATAGTACGCTGTTTGATGCTATAGAGGAGCGAAAAACCTTCAATATCAACAGCAAGCTTGGGGGTATTCAATAAGGTATCCCGTTTTTTATCGAGCACGTATAAACCCTCCAGTACTACAGAAGTAAAAGGTCTGATATACAAGCTCTTGATACTAACTGTGGTATGCAGTTCGTCAGAAAGATAACCCGCGGCTTTTTTAGCGGCCCAGGTTTGTACAGGTTTATATTGAAACGCCAGTAAAAGTATGCTCAGTGTCAATAAAATGAACAACACTATCCCTAACGCTATATTGAGTACTTTTTTAATAACTTTGTAATTAATTAAAAATTCAAAAGTAAAAATTCAAAACCGTTTGAAATGTTTTACTTTTCTAAATGTATTTATAACGTATCAAAAAGTATAGTCAATTTTTGACTTTAAACTTTTGATTTTTGACTTAACACTGTGCCTGTAATTTTAGGAATCGAATCTTCATGTGATGAAACCTCTGCATCTGTTTGTGTTGATGGAGAGATCTTGAGCAATGTAATTGCCAATCAAACCATTCACGAAGCGTACGGAGGCGTTGTCCCCGAGCTTGCCTCAAGGGTTCATCAGCAAAATATTGTTCCTGCTGTACAACAAGCATTATTGAACGCAAAAGTAAACAAAAATGATATTGATGCAGTAGCTTTTACGCGCGGACCGGGACTTTTAGGCTCACTTTTAGTAGGTGTATCATTTGCCAAGGCATTTGCACTGGCCAAAAGCCTGCCACTTATTGATATAAATCATATGCAGGCCCATATACTGGCCCATTTTATTGGTGATCATAAACCTGCATTTCCATTTTTATGTCTTACCGTATCTGGCGGGCATACGCAGATAGTTTTGGTTAAGGATTATTTTGATATGCAGGTAATAGGCCAAACGCTTGATGATGCTGCCGGCGAAGCCATGGATAAAACCAGTAAGATATTGGGTTTACCTTATCCGGGTGGCCCGTTGATCGACAAGTATGCACGCCAGGGTAATCCTGATGCCTACAAATTTCCCGAACCACAGATCCCTGGTCTGGATTTTAGCTTTAGCGGACTGAAAACATCGATATTATATTTCATCAGGGATAATGTGGCTAAGAATCCAGATTTCATCAGTCAAAACTTGCCTGATATTTGCGCGTCGGTTGAAAAACGTATAGCTACTATATTGCTTAATAAACTGCAAAAAGCGGCGCAAACCCATGGCATAAAACAGATTGCTTTGGCTGGCGGTGTTTCGGCTAATACTGGTTTGCGTTTAGGGCTACAAGAACTTTGTACTAAAAATGGCTGGGAAAGCTTTATACCCAAAATGGAATATTGTACCGATAACGCGGCCATGATAGCCATTGCCGGTTACTATAAATATTTAAAAGGCGAATTTGCCGGTCAGGAGATTGCTCCGCTGGCAAGGATGATATTTTAATTCGAATTATTGAACTGGAACTTATGAACATTCCTTCACTTATTTTCTGGGCGGTTTTTGTGTTGCCGCTGGTTGCTTTTTTAATATGGCTGATGCGCCAGGACAAAAAGAAAGGTGTAACCGGACTTATTGTATTGGCCATTATTGTAGTTGGCGGCATAGTTTATATGTACTTGAAAACAGGGGGGCAGTAGTTAGTTGATGCCGTTAGAGGATTTTTACGGCATTTGATTAACAGAAGAGTTTATCATAAAAAAGCCCTCCGCAACAAAACGCGGAAGGCTTTTATGTTTATGCAGGGGATAGGTTATTACCTCGCTGCCCTGAATATTTTACGATCACCGGCTGTATTAAAGCCCATGATATAGTAATAGGTATTGGTAAATTCAATGCCACCTAAAGTGTAGCCCGCAGGCATAGGATAGCTTTTGAAATCCACCCCATCATTGTTGGATAGGTTAAAGGTTTGGCTGCCATAAGCGACGGTTGCGCTATCTGCCTTGATCACGTTGCAGGCTTCTGTACCCACCTGAGTCCAGGAGTCGCCTTTATTGGTTGATCTGTAAAGGTGCTGACTGCCTTCGGTTTGGGCAGCCCCTTTATAGCTAAACGCACAAAATACGCTATAGCTGGCCGCAGCCAGAAAATCCTTATAGCCCAAGTTATAATAATAAATGCCGGTATAACCTTTAGTAGCTTCCCAGGTAACACCATTATCTGTCGAGCGATAAAATAACTTTTCTTCTTTAGATGTGTAGTTTTTACTGGTATCTACTGCAAAAAAATTGTTGCTGCTGTAGCTATCAGTAATGGCCGTTGTGTAGTTGAGCGAAGCGCCGGGCACACTGATATTGGTGCGGGTCCAACTGTTACCACCATTGGTTGACCGATAAAGCCTGTTACCGCTTACCACTGCAACGTAATTGTTGGTGATTGTAATACCTGTAAAGCCCGTATCGGGTGCGGTAGTTTCGGGCGTAAGCTTAGTCCAGTAAATGCCGTTGGTTGATTTGGCAATACCAAGGTTAGTGGAGATATAGTAAGCGCTTTTATAGGCTTTTAAAACATTGATGGTCAGTTTTTTTGATTTGTTAAAGGGCAGGTTAGATGCCACATCTGAGTATGTTTTTCCGTCTGCGCTGTAATACAGAAAGCTGGCATTGTTGCCTCCGGTAATGAGCAACGTTGAGCCCATATGTATCATTTGATTGATCTTTTGTAACCGTGGAATGGACGTCAGGCTTTCCCAGTTCAGAGTGGGGTAGGGTGCATCAATCAGGTAGGTGCTTACTGAGGCCGATTTAATACCCTTAATGCTAATGGTAAGGCGCACAAAGGCCCCGGCTTTTAAACCCGCCGGAACTTTCACGGTAACCTGAGTTGTGGTTGCTGTTACAATAGTTCCTATGGCATTATCGAAGTTAACCACAATATCGGCCGGGTTGCTGCTAAAATTAATGCCTGTTATGGTTACTATATCCCCCGCTCTGCCTTCGGTAGGTTTAACGTCGGTGAGGTTTGGCAGGGTAACATAAGTAAATACAGGGCCGTTAACGGTTTCGCTGTTTTTTACCTTAAGACTGATGTTGCCGGTAGTGCCTGTTAAGGGTACAAGTACCCTAAGCCGCGTCGGGGTGGCTGTCTTTACTACGGCATCCACACCGTTAAATTTAACTACGTTATCAGTTAAAACCTGGCTGTAATTAACCCCGGTTATGGTAACCGTATCATTGTATTTGCCTTGCTGCGGACTGATACTTTCAATAGTAGGTTTAGCCGAAACCGGTGTAGGATCAACTATCTGCGTTTTGGGTTTGGTATTATTGGCGAAGTTGGCCGCGGTATAGGAACCATTTGATGCAAAATCCTTGCCTGCGGCATCTTTAAATACGATATTCCAACTTACCGTAGCTGTATTGGCATTGATGGTAACAGTAATGCTGCCCGAGTTGGCGAAATAGATATTACCACCATTAATATACTGTACATAGGTTTGTACAGGTGGAGCTGTGGCTGTCGTGGCGTTTACTTTTAGCGTTGGATTGCCTGGGTTTAAAGAGGTGCCGGCCTTTTTACTAAGGTTAACCGAGCCGCTTTTAAGGTCACTGATAAAGAACACCAATTTGCTGCCGCTGGCATCCAGGTTGGCGGTGGTTTGCAGGGCTTTTACATTGTCGCCGTCTGCAGTGTAATAGGTGGAGGTAAAATCTGTAGCTGCAAGATTATAATCGGCGCCATTGATTTTTGCGGTTAAGGCTGGTTGGGATTTGTCGGGTGTTACATCGGGATCTTTCTGGCTTTTTGAACACGAAAAAAAGGTGATAACAAGCAGCATAAAGCTTACTGCTTTAAAAGTGTTTTGTAATGGTGTAATCATATTCAATTTGGGGTATGCGCAATAAAGTTCAAGGCGGGGCAAAGGTAACGGAAATACACGCCGTTTTAAATACTATTTGAACTTAACTAAAAGGCAATCAGGGTAAAAGGTGATAATCTCTAAATAGTGATTGTATGGCTTGTTATAAACAAAAGCGGAAGACGTATTATCTACGTCTTCCACTCAAATGTATCAGCTCACTTAATCGAAGGTTAAAAGCGCTCCTTCTAATAATGGACTGTGGGTGATTTTTTCTCTTTCATCAAATCTTCGGGTATGACTTCAAATACTACTTTTGATAGCTACTCCGTTAACCCCTTATAAAAAGTTTTAGCGTAACCTGCAATGGTTTTGGCCATGTCAAGGCCATTAATGATTTTGCGGGCGTTTACCCAGTCTGTACTGTCGCTGGTAAAATACTTATCTAAACTCACACCTGTAAATGAACCTTTGGTCATGCCTTTTATCAGGATGGCGGCAGCTATAGCGGGTTGTAAAGCCAGGTCGGGGTTATCGAGCAGATCGATGTGCAGGAGCTTGCCCATATTCTCATAATTCTCGTACCAGGTTAACTGTACATAGCCACGACCGTAATATAATTCATCGGGAGTAGTGTAGGGGATGCGTTTACCCGGACCGCCGCCCATTTTTAACTTTTTGCCATAGTCGTGTCCGGCGCCTTTGCCAAATTCATTGATGGGCTGCATGGTTTTAGCGGTTTCATGAAAAACAGTGGCCAGTATGTAGGCCGTTTTACGATCGTCGGTAATGCCGGCATCTGTTGTGGCTTTGAGTATGGCTTGTATGCCATCAACCTGGCTTTGTGTTAAGTGCCCACCAAACAGTGGACGGATTTCTGCGTAGAACTCTTTTGTATCAGGCATAATGCTAAGATTTAGGTTTGTTAAGTAAATATAAATATTTAGGTGGGTAAAATAAAGGGGAATTGATAGCTATATATCTTTATTGATGAACCATTACACCAAACAGGAGGGGAAGTTGCTTATAAAAATGGGTTTACATGGTTTACACTTTTTATGGTTTACGTAAATTTATATAATTGATAATCAACTAATTACGTTAAAATTCATATAGAAAGTGGGTTTGCAATGTAAACCATAATTAGTTGGGTTTACACTGATAAGTCTGCGCTCATATGCAATGACGCGTGGAAGCGCAATGCACCTAAGAGTAGGATTGAGGAGGTTAAAAGAGTTTTAAGCCCTCTCCTTTGGAGAGGGTTGGGTGAGGCACTTACTTCCCGAACCGCTCCTTTAAATAATGGCCGGTGTGCGATTTTTTCTCTTTGATCAAATCCTCAGGGACACCTTCAAACACAACCTTTCCGCCGCGGTCGCCACCTTCGGGGCCAATGTCAATGATCCAGTCGGCACATTTGATCACATCCATATTGTGTTCAATTACAATAATGGTGTTGCCATGTTCCAGCAGCGCGTCAAATGATTTGAGGAGTTTTTTAATATCTGCAAAATGCAGACCGGTAGTAGGCTCATCAAAAATGAATAGTGTTTTATGTGTATTATTCCCTTTTACCAGGAATGATGCCAGCTTAATACGCTGGGCCTCACCACCAGACAGGGTATTTGACGATTGCCCTAACTGTACATAACCCAAACCTACATCAACCAAAGGTTTTATTTTAGCGATGATCTTTGGCTCTTTAGCAAAAAATACCAGCGCCTCATCAATGGTCATGTGCAGCACTTCGGCTACATTTTTTTCATTGTAGGTGATATCCAGGATATGCTGTTTAAAGCGGTTTCCACCACAAGTTTCGCAGGTCAGGAAGATGTCGGCCATAAACTGCATCTCTATCTTCACTTCACCTTCGCCCTGGCAAACATCGCAGCGGCCACCCTCTACGTTAAAGGAGAATGCAGATGGTTTTAAACCAGCTGCTTTGGCAGCAGGCTGTGAGGCATACAGGTTGCGGATCTCGTCCCAGGCTTTTACATAAGTAACCGGGTTGGATCGTGACGAACGGCCTATAGGATTTTGATCAACCAGTTCCACCTGTTCTATTTTGGCGTAATCACCATCAATACTGTCGTAGGAGCCGGTTTGTTCGCCCGAGTAATTGCCCAGTACTTTTTGCAGAGCAGGTGCCAGGATGCGTTTTACTAAGCTGGTTTTACCAGAGCCGGATACACCTGTTACTACCGTAAGCACACCTAAAGGAAATTTAGCCGTAACATGCTGCAGATTATTTTCTCTTGCTCCTTTTATCTCAATATAATCGTTCCATTTACGGCGGCTTTTGGGGATCGCGATCTCCTCTTTGCCACTCAGGTAACGACCTGTTAAGCTATTGTCGTCTTTAATAATTTCGTTGTAGGTGCCGGTGAAGATCAGTTCGCCGCCGTGTGTACCGGCTTCGGGGCCGATATCAATAATATGGTCTGCCGCTTTCATGATCTCCTCCTCATGCTCTACTACTAATACGGTATTACCAACATCGCGAAGTGATTTAAGTACACTGATCAGTCGCTGGGTATCACGGGGGTGCAGCCCAATACTGGGTTCATCCAATACATATACAGAGCCCACCAAACTGCTTCCCAGCGAAGTGGCCAGGTTGATACGCTGTGACTCACCACCCGATAAGGTATTTGACAGTCGGTTAAGCGTTAAATAGCTCAATCCCACATCATTTAAAAACGACAGGCGGTTAGTGATCTCCATCAGCAGGCGTTTACCAACTTTGGCATCCGTTTCGTTTAACTCTAAACCTTTAAAAAACTCAAGGGCTTTATCCAATGGCATCAATACCACATCGGTAATGGAGCGCTCGCTGATCTTTACGTATGAGGCATCACGACGCAGACGACTGCCCTTACACTCCGGACAGGTAGTTTTGCCACGATAACGTGACAGCATAACCCGGTACTGAATTTTGTAGGTCTGCGCCTCCATCTCCTGGAAAAACTCATCCAGGCCACGGAAATATTTATTACCTGTCCATAACAGGCGTTGTTGTTTTTCGGTTAATTGATTGTATTGACGATGTATCGGGAAATCAAACTGCAAAGCATGTTTGATCAGCATATCGTTCCACTCGCGCATTTTTTCGCCGCGCCATGGGGCAATAGCGCCCTCATAAATACTTTTACTTTTATCCGGTATCACCAGGTCTTCGTCAATACCGATCACTTTACCATAACCCTCGCATTTTTTGCAGGCACCGTAAGGATTGTTAAAGCTGAAAAAATTAGGTGAAGGTTCTTCGAATTTAATACCATCGAGTTCAAAGCGGTCGCAGAAGAAACGTTCCTGTTCACCATCGGCATCAGGTTCCTGATAACGTACATAGCAATCGCCTTTACCTTCAAAAAAAGCAGTCTGCACCGAATCGCCCAAACGGCTTATGGTTTCATCCTCTTCATTTTTTGATATACGGTCAATCACGATCCGAACACCGGGGTAATGGGTTGGCGTTTCCTCTTCAGTAGTTACCGATTCGTCGCTTTCGGCTTTAAGCTTTTTGCCTTTAGCTTTCTTTTCACCGTGAACCTCAGCTACAAGGGAAGTGTTATCAATAGATTCATCCTCCAATAAAGCTTCAATTTTTGATAACTTGTTCAGATATTCTACCCTTACAAAACCTTTTTGCATTAAAACGGCCAGTTCTTCTTTTAAGCTGCGGTTATTATGCGGATATAATGGCGCTAAAACAGTTACCTGGCTTTCGTTGGGTAACGATAGTATAAAGTTTACCACATCGGTAACGGAATCTTTCTTGACAATTTGACCGGATACCGGGGAAATAGTTTTGCCAATGCGCGAGAAAAGTAATTTTAAATAATCATATATCTCGGTTGATGTACCCACCGTTGAACGCGGATTTGAGGTAATTACCTTTTGCTCAATAGCTATGGCGGGTGCTATACCTTTAATATAATCAACATCGGGCTTGTTCATGCGCCCCAGGAACTGGCGTGCGTAGGAAGAAAGACTTTCTACATAACGGCGCTGACCTTCGGCATACAGGGTATCAAAAGCAAGCGATGATTTGCCTGAACCGGACATACCCGTAACTACAACCAGCTTGTTTTTAGGGATGGCCACATCCATGTTTTTAAGATTGTGTACCCGGGCCCCTTTAATAATGATATGTTTCTGCGGATCTTTTTCTGCTTCTTTGGTCATGATTGTTGATAGTCGATGGTCCATAGACCATAGTTATACTTCAAATTACGATGGTCTATGGACTATTGACCATGGTCTTTTTTCCGGAATGCAAAAATCCTAAAATATTTAGCAGAATCCAAATCGGTTTTACTTTGTTTTGGGCTTTAAGCCAAATAAATTTCTGAGTTTACAGTTTGCTGACTTTTAAATACTTAATGTCATGGAACAGATATGGTTTGCAAACTTTTTGAGATAGCAATTAAACCATTGCCAACCGTTCTAGTCAAACCCCCGGATAGGTATCAGAATTATGAATGGTGAAGCCCTTCATGAGCCCAATGAACCTGATTAACAGAAGTAAGTAAAAAATATAATTTGTTTTTTAGCTGGGAATTTGTTTTATTTGAAGTAACAATTTCTTAACCCCTAAGGAGCACGCTATAGAATATACTCTACTTTATAAGTTTTTAACTAAAAATTAAGTTTAAGTAGTACTTTCTATGGATTTTCAATTGAAAAGTGATCAGGATCTAATCCATCTATACATTGCCGGTGATGAAGCTGGGCTAGTGGAGTTGATCAGACGATATCAGACCAAAATATATACCTCTATTTACCTGCTTGTAAAAGACGAGTATCTGGCAGAGGATATTTTTCAGGATACCTTTATAAAAGTTATCAATACACTGAAAGCTGGAAAGTATAACGAAGAAGGTAAGTTTTTACCTTGGGTAACCCGTATTGCCCATAATTTGGTTATCGACCACTTCCGCCGCGAAAAGCGCGCCCCTATGATCAGTAATGGCGACGACTTTGATATTTTTGAAGTATTGGGTAATTATGACGAAAGTACCGAAGACCGCATGGTACGTGAACAAACGCATAAGGACCTTAAAACATTGATACAGCTTTTACCATCGGAGCAAAAAGAAGTATTGATCATGCGCCACTTTGGCGATATGAGCTTTAAAGAAATTGCCGATATTACCGAAGTAAGTATCAACACGGCCCTGGGCCGCATGCGTTACGCCCTCAATAATCTCCGCAAAATGATGCAGAGTAAAGAGTTAAGTTTAAAAAATTAATCAGGAAACATTGGGTTATTGCGTGGGTGATTTGTTAGTTAAATAACAAAGCTTATCAATAGCCCAATGTTTTTATGATCAATAGCTTAACTTATTCACTTAAATGTGATAAAAATTAACCCATAAAAAAAATTTCATTTAATTTTCATTTAGTAAAATATTATCTTTAAGTCGCCGTTATAAATCATATAAAATTTACAACAAAATAAGCTTATGGATGAAACTTTTACAACAACGTTAAATGGAATTGCTAACCAGGCTCTGATGGACGAGAATGCACAAGAAAATCTGGGTGCCGACGATTTGATATTTTACAATTCAATTCGTGCTGATTTGGACCTTTTGAACAAAAAACCCAAGGTACAAACTATACACCAGATACTTGACTACTCTAAAAGCTTGCGCTAAGTATTCCGAACTTGCTGGTTCATAGATCATAATTGTTGATTGAGGTGGATGTTTGAAAGAACAGAAACTAAAATCCAGCGTGATTTATGAACCTTTCTATTTTATATAGATCACGTAATTAATTTTTATAGTTTAATACATATTATAATATATGTATTATCTAATAAGTACATGATCAATTACCCATAAAAATTTTCTTAATTTTAAAAATGCTGAAGGCCGAACGTTACCGCCATTTTGTTGAATATTTTTCAAAAAACCAACCCAATCCCGTTACCGAGCTGCATTACGATAATCCATTTCAATTATTGGTAGCCGTGATCCTGTCGGCGCAATGTACCGATAAGCGCATTAACCAGGTTACCCCAAAGCTGTTTGAACGTTTCCCGACGCCCGGGGATCTGGCGGCATCAACCCCCGAAGAGGTTTTTACTTACATCCGCAGTGTGAGCTATCCTAATAACAAAGCCAAACATTTAGTAGGTATGGGTAAAATGCTGGTAGATGTTTTTAACAGTGAAGTGCCGGCGGGTATCGAAAACCTGCAAAAAATGCCTGGCGTAGGACGCAAAACCGCCAATGTTATCGCATCCGTGATTTTTGAAGAACCGGCCATGGCTGTAGACACGCATGTGTTTAGAGTGGCTAACCGTATTGGCCTTACCCATAATGCAACCACACCCCTGGCTGTTGAAAAACAATTGATCAAACATATCCCGAAAGAATATATAGGTGTTGCCCATCACTGGCTTATACTGCATGGCCGGTATATTTGTTTGGCACGAAGCCCTAAGTGCGAGATATGCCCGCTAACCTGGTTCTGTAAGTACTACGAGCATAATAATACCGAAACCGCCCTGCTAAAAGCCGAAGCAGCCAAGATTAAAAAAGCTAAAGAAACTAAAAAGAAAAAAGCATTGAATACTATTACTAAGGAGTTGAAGAAACGGAGTGTGGATAAAGATATTTGATGGAATAGTTGATTGAGTTTATTAGGTTGATTATGTTTGTTAGTTAGGTTTTGAGCCTTAAACAAGGCCTGTCATCCTGAGCTTGTCGAAGGATCGCGTGTAGAGGCCTGCCCACCATGCTTCGACAAGCTCAGCATGACAACCCTGCAAATAAATTACTAAAAAAATTAGTAATTTAAAATAAAACATTTTATATTTGTTCAAGATAATTTTAAGATGAGCACAGATAAAAATAATTCAGATAAATTGAAGGCACTACAGCTTACTTTAGATAAGCTGGAAAAATCATACGGAAAAGGTACCATCATGAAATTGGGTGATTCCGTTATTGAACCTACAGAAGTAATATCAACAGGCTCTTTAGGGCTTGATATCGCTTTAGGGGTTGGCGGCTTACCCAAAGGAAGAGTTATTGAAATATATGGACCTGAATCGTCTGGTAAAACCACATTGGCTATACATGCCATTGCGGAATCGCAGAAAAAAGGTGGCATAGCTGCATTTATTGACGCGGAGCACGCCTTTGATCGTTTCTATGCTAAAAAATTAGGCGTTGATGTTGAGAATCTATTGATCTCTCAGCCAGACAACGGTGAGCAGGCGCTGGAAATTGCCGATAACCTGATCCGTTCTGGCGCTATTGATATCCTGGTAATTGACTCTGTGGCTGCACTGGTTCCCAAAGCGGAGATTGAAGGTGAAATGGGCGACTCGAAAATGGGTTTGCACGCGCGTTTAATGTCGCAGGCTTTGCGTAAATTAACCGGTACCATCAGCAAAACCGGGTGCTGTTGTATATTTATCAACCAGTTACGCGATAAGATTGGTGTAATGTTTGGTAACCCCGAAACTACTACCGGTGGTAACGCCTTGAAATTTTATGCTTCGGTACGTTTGGATGTACGCCGTATATCACAAATAAAAGATACTGATGAGGTTTCAGGTAACCGCGTTAAAGTGAAGATCGTTAAAAATAAAGTAGCTCCTCCATTCCGTGTGGCAGAGTTTGATATTATGTTTGGCGAAGGTATTTCAAAAGCCGGTGAGATCATTGACCTGGGTGTTGAATACAACATCATCAAAAAAGCAGGTTCATGGTTCAGCTATGGCGAAACACGCCTTGGCCAGGGCCGCGATGCCGTTAAACAACTGATCCTTGACAATCCTGAATTACAGGAAGAACTGGAAACCAAAATTAAAGAAACCGTTACCGGCGAAAGCTTGGTTGAAGAATAAACTGATTTTTGGATTTCACCGATTTGCGGGTGATTTCACTGATATTAAAAGCCTTCCCATTGGGGAGGCTTTTTTTGTTTCCCAACTCCGCATAGTCATGCCGAACTTGTTTCGGCACCCCACATGCACGGCTTGGCGCCTGTCCTGAGAGATCCTGAAACAAGTTCAGGATGACAAACACATTTATTGATCTAGTCAATTATCTTCATCCACAAGTAATAAATCACTAATTCAATAAATCAGTAATTCAATAATTAATATATTTAGCTCTGCATGAATAAATGGGGCTTATTATTACTTTCTGTACTGTTCATTCAGTTTAGCGCCTGCCATACTACGGCCCCTGATTCGGGTAAAACTGTTTTTAACATTAACCTGGAAGAAGGTCTTACTTCGCTTGATCCGGCTTTTTGCCGTAACCATTATACCATTTGGATGGATAACCAGGTTTTTAATGGCCTGGTACAGATCAATGATAGTTTAAAGGTAATTCCATGTATTGCTAAAAACTGGGATATATCTGCCGATGGTCTTCTTTATACTTTTCATCTACGTAATGATGTATATTTTCATGATGATCCGCATTTTGCAAGTGGTGTTGGTCGCAAGGCTGTCGCATCCGACTTTGTCTACAGTTTTGGGCGATTGATCGACCCAAAAGTAGCTTCGTCCGGCTCCTGGATCTTTAGTGATAAAGTGGAGGGTAAAGATTCTTTTACCGCACCCAATGACAGCACTTTCAACATCAGGCTTAAGCAGCCATTCGCACCCTTTTTAAGTATGCTTACGGCGCAGTATTGTTCGGTAGTACCTAAAGAGGTGGTAGAGTTTTATGGTAAAGATTTCAGGAGTCACCCGATAGGTACCGGTCCTTTTAAGTTTAAATATTGGAAAGAAGGGGAGGTGCTGGTATTGCTTAAAAATGAAAAATACTGGGAGAAAGATAATAAAGGTAACCGTTTGCCTTACCTGGATGCGGTTAAAGCCAGCTTTATTGCTGATAAACAAACCTCGTTCCTGGAGTTCATCAAAAAGGACCTTGATTTTTTAAACGATATCGACGGCAGCTACCGTGATGATATCCTGACCAAATCGGGCAAAGTAACACAAAAATATAAGGGCAAATTTGTTTTAAATACAGCGCCGTATCTCAATACCATGTACCTGGGTATATTGGTAGATACCAATCTGACTATTGTCAAAAAATCACCGCTCAAGATATTGAAAGTACGACAGGCCATTAACTATGCTATTGACAGGCAGAAGATGATGAAATATCTGCGGAACAGTATGGGCACACCTGGCTATGCCGGTTTTATTCCGGAAGGTATGCCTGGTTTTAGCAAAAATGTAAAAGGGTATACTTATGATCCTGAAAAGGCACGACAGCTATTAGCCGAAGCCGGTTTTCCTGACGGTAAAAATCTGCCAGAAATTTCATTGGCTACTACAGTAGGCTATCGTAGTTTGATAGAATACGTGCAGGGGCAATTAGATAGAATAGGTATTAGAACCAATGTGGAAATTACCCAAGGCGCCAGCCTGCGTGAGCTGGTATCAAAAAACGGGATCAACTTTTTTTACGGTCAGTGGATAGCTGATTATCCAGATGGTGAAAATTATCTGTCGGTATTTTACTCAAAAAACAAGATCCCTTTTGGGCCTAATTATACCGGCTTTAACAATAAAAAATTTGATGCTTTGTTTGAGCAAACCTATCATGAAAAAAATGATGCCGCCCGCTATGCCCTATATCAGCAAATGGATAATTTGGTAATGGGACAATCGCCGGTGGTGGTGCTATATTATGATAAACTGGTGAACCTGTATCAGAATAATATTAGTGGTTATAGCCTAAACGGGCAAAACCTATTGGTACTTAAACGAGTGAGGAAAGCCCCCTAATCTCATGAAAGGAGAATTGTATAACATATCATCTACTACATGAATACACAAAATGCAGCTTATTGGGTTGAACGACTAACGTTGCAACCCCATCCCGAAGGAGGATATTATAAAGAGGTATTCCGGTCTGAACAACAAATAAACCGGATTGGCGAAACAGCAATTAAACAAGCCTGTACATCCATCTATTATTTGTTGGAAGGAGAGGATTTTTCAGGCTTTCACCGCTTGGTATCAGATGAGCTTTGGTATTTTCACGCCGGCTCGCCGCTCTATATTCATATGATCGATGCTTCCGGAAATTATTTTCTGCAGGAACTTTCGGCATCAGATACAGGGAGCCTCTCGGTTATCATACCTGGTGGTGCCTGGTTCGCATCTGAAATTCCGTCGAAAGTAGGATTTAGCCTGGTAAGTTGCGCAGTGGCCCCGGGATTTGATTTCAGTGAATTTGAAATGGCAGTTAAAGAAAACCTAACCGCTGCATATCCCCAGTTTGGCGAGTTACTTAACCGGCTTTGCCGATAATCTCCATTTAATTAGTAACATCTATCATCTACCATATGAACGAAAAAATAATAGGCATCATGGGTGCTATGCACGAAGAAATTAACAGCATCCTTCATCTCATGGCGGGGATTGAAGAAATTTCCTACGGCAGAAGAACGTATTATACCGGAACTATCAACAACATCAAAACTGTGGTGGTTTTTTCCAGATGGGGCAAGGTTGCGGCAGCAACTACGGTAACCAGTCTGATCACTAAGTTTAACATTACCGATCTGATATTTATTGGCGTTGCCGGAGCTATCAACACCGAATTGAAAATAGGGGATGTGGTTATTGGTGACCGACTGGTTCAACATGATATGGATGCCCGGCCATTGATGCCGCGGCACGAAATTCCGTTGTTGGGTGTAACTTATTTCGAAAGCGACCCTAATTATATCACCATAGCGAAAAAGGCTATTGATGCTATCGTCGGCGATCATGTCCATTCGTTTATTGATGAATATGAAATTGAACGTTTTTTATTGCGTAAAACTCGTGTGTTTACCGGGACTATAGCCAGTGGCGATCAGTTTTTTGCAAAGCAAGCAGATAAAGAATTGCTGCACGCTGTACTCCCTGACACCCTATGTGTGGAGATGGAAGGCGCCGCCGTAGCCCAGGTTTGTTATGAATACGAGATTCCCTTTGTGGTTTTAAGGATCATTTCAGACGAGTGCAACGAAAATTCCTCTATTGATTTTCCTGATTTCATACAAAATGTTTCCAGCAAATATGCCTATGAGATCATTAAGAATATGTTTGCGTTGCTATAAGATAGCTTCTAAGTAAAGGTGTCATACTGAGCGGCGTCGAAGTATGGTGGGCTGGCCTCTACGCGCGATCCTTCGACAAGCTCAGGATGACAGGCCTGGTTTTTATGCCATCACGTCATTGCGAGGTACGAAGCAATCCCCGATAAGCAGAGCCGCTCTGTAAAGCATAGAGATTGCTTCGTACCTCGCAATGACGCGGTGGGGAAAGTGGTGTCAACAAAAAAGCCTCCCCAAAGGGGAGGCTTTTTGAATATTAGCGTTCAGCTTTAACCTTTCAGCTTACGATGCCATTTGCTTGCGGATGATGTTCAGTGCGCCACCAGCTTTAAACCATTCAATTTGCTGATCGTTATAGGTATGATTTACCGGGAACGAATCAACAGAACCATCTTTGTGGTGTAATACTACGGTTAACTGTTTGCCAGGGGCAAAAGTTGTTAAACCGTCGATATCGATGGTATCGTCTTCCTGTATCTTATCATAGTCGTTAGTATCAGCAAAAGTGATACCTAACATACCTTGTTTTTTAAGGTTGGTTTCGTGGATACGGGCAAATGATTTTACCAATATGGCACGTACACCCAGGTGACGTGGCTCCATAGCCGCGTGCTCACGTGATGAACCTTCGCCATAGTTTTCGTCGCCTACTACTACAGTGCCAATGCCATTCGCTTTGTAATCGCGCTGAGTAGCCGGTACCGGACCGTATTCGCCGGTCAGTTCATTTTTAACGCTATCTGCTGTATTGTTAAAATAGTTGATAGCGCCGATCAACATATTGTTTGATATGTTATCCAGGTGACCACGGAACTTTAACCACGGACCAGCCATAGAGATATGGTCGGTAGTACATTTACCTTTGGCTTTGATCAGTAATTTCAAGCCTTTCAGGTCGGTACCTTCCCATGCTTTAAACGGCTCCAGCAATTGCAGACGTGATGATTTTGGATCAACAATAACAGATACTTTGCTGCCATCTTCGGCTGGTGCCTGGTAGCCTGCATCTTCAACTGCGTAGCCTTTTACCGGCATTTCTATACCTTGTGGCTCATCAAATTTTACCTGCTCACCGTTTTCGTTGGTCAGTGTATCGGTTAATGGGTTAAAGGTTAAGTCGCCTGCGATAGCAAACGCGGTTACAATTTCTGGTGATGCTACGAAAGCGTGAGTATTGGGGTTACCATCCTGGCGTTTAGCGAAGTTACGGTTAAACGAAGTGATGATAGAGTTTTTGCGTGTAGGATCGTCGGTATGACGAGCCCATTGACCAATACATGGCCCGCAGGCGTTGGCCAATACCACACCGCCCATTTGAGCAAAGGTATCTAGGTAACCATCACGGTCAACCGTGTAGCGTACCAGCTCAGATCCTGGAGTAATGGTAAACTCAGCCTTGGTTTTTAATTTTTTATCGATAGCCTGTTTTGCGATAGAGGCAGAACGGGTGATATCTTCATAAGATGAGTTGGTGCAGGAACCGATCAAACCAACTTCTAATTTGGTAGGCCAGTTGTTTTCTTTAACCGCGGTAGCGAATTTAGAGATAGGCCATGCCAGATCCGGAGTGAACGGGCCGTTTACATGTGGTTCCAATTCGCTCAGGTTGATCTCGATAACCTGGTCAAAATATTGCTCAGGGTTAGCGTAAACTTCCTCATCACCGGTTAAGTGCTCCGCAATAGCGTCGGCCAGCTCAGCAATATCGGCACGTTTGGTGCCTTTCAGGTAAGCAGCAGATTTTTCGTCATATCCGAAGATAGAAGTAGTAGCGCCAATTTCGGCACCCATGTTACAGATGGTACCTTTACCAGTGGCGGACAGTGAACGTGCACCTTCGCCAAAATATTCAACAATAGCTCCGGTACCACCTTTTACAGTCAGGATACCAGCCACTTTTAATATTACGTCTTTTGCTGATGTCCAGCCAGAAAGTTTTCCGGTTAATTTAACACCTATCAGTTTAGGGAATTTAAGCTCCCATGGTAAACCTGCCATTACATCACAAGCATCAGCACCACCAACACCTATAGCAATCATACCCAAACCACCCGCGTTAGGCGTGTGTGAATCGGTACCGATCATCATACCACCCGGGAAAGCGTAGTTTTCCAGAACAACCTGGTGAATAATACCAGCGCCTGCTTTCCAGAAACCAATACCATACTTATCAGAAACCGATGCCAAAAAATCATAAACCTCGCGGTTTACATCAACGGCAGTATTTAAATCGGCAACAGCGCCAACTTTTGCTTGTATCAGGTGATCGCAATGTACAGTAGAAGGAACAGCTACCTGCGGACGGCCAGCTTGCATAAACTGCAAAAGGGCCATTTGGGCAGTAGCATCCTGCATAGCTACGCGGTCTGGTGCAAAATCAACATAATCCACTCCGCGGCCAAATGCTTTTTGAGCATCGCCTTCAGAAAGGTGGGCATATAAAATTTTCTCGGTTAAGGTTAGATGTTTACCGGTCGCTTTACGGGCAGCATCCACACGGGTGCTGTAGCGATCGTAAACTTTTTTGATCATATCTAAATCAAAAGCCATTTGTATTTGATTTTTAGGTGAAAAGTAAACGAATTGATACCAAACCCAGTACCTGGGCTCAGTGCGGCGAATTTACAAAAATTACTACTAAAAGCTGTCAGTCAATTGTGTAAATGTTATTTGGAGATATTCTAAATAGGTGGATGGGAGGAGCTAATCTGTCAATTCAATTTCGCTTGATGTAACTTCAGTAAAAGAGTTATTGACTGTTAATAAAAATTTTAATTTAATTATTCGATCCTCATAAGCAGCTACGTAATGATCATTCCAATCTTTATCTGAAATTGAAGGCATGTCATCTTCATTCATTGAATAATAGTCTGATTTGTAAATATAAAAGTCAAAAGTACAGGTTACTTCAACTTCTCCATCTATCAAAATTTCATCATCGCTTAATTGTCTAACATCATTAACAGTAAACTGATAATCATCATATATTTCTGATACTGAAGGATTTTCAAATTCTTGTGGAAAATCTATTTCATCAAAACCAAATTCTCGGCTATCAAGGAAATTAAATACAAGATTAGATACTAACTTTTTAATATTTAATCTTTTGAAGTCTCCTTCTATTAATCCACTTTTTATGTCATTTAATAATTTAAGTTTAGGATTGATATATTCATTGATAAATTTATCCATATCGGGATTTATCTTAATTGAATGTTCAGGTATTTTATCGGTGTTTAAATTATCTAAAAGGTCTGGATGAAGATTATAATCTTTATCACCAAAGTCTGTATGGTTTTTAGTAATAAATATTATTTCTGGCTCGTTAATTAGTTTTTGTTGAGGTTGAATTAAACTTTTAATACTTTCCCATATTAATGCATCTCGATACCCACGCCCGCTCTCAGAAAATGGTTTCTTTCTTGCTAAGGCTCTCTTAACAAGCGCTTCATGTGAAATACTTGGATATGGGATTATTTTTATGTCCAATTTAATAATTTGACTATCAAATAGCTTATTGAATATTTCAATTTGTTCTTTTATAAATTCGTTGGTTACTGGATTCTCTATCTTTTTATTGGTTTTTCTATATAGGTCAGCTAACTCTTTATCAATTTTTAGTTTTACCTCAACAAGTTCTTCTGCATATTTATTCTTTGCTTCGTCTACTACTACTTGTGGGAAATAAATAACATTTCCAGTGATTTTTGAGTTTTCACTAAGGGTTTTGATTTTTGTTTTTGACAAACTTAAATCACTGTAAATTGAACTGGTGTCAATAACAATCTTCATTTTACCAAGTTATCCATAATTATCAAATTTATATATTCAACCCAACACACCAAAACTATACCCTGCCTCGCTCCAAACTTCCAATGCCCTGGGCAGCGCGTATTTCACCCGGTCATACGCTTTCAGGCTGTCATGAAATACAACGATGGATCCAGCTTCGGTATGTTTCAATACATTTTGCAGGCAGGCTTCTGGTTTTAAGCTGATATCGAAATCGCCGCTTAGTACATCCCACATGATAATTTTGATATCCGGGCGGGCAGCTTGCAGGTCGCGGATCTGTTGTTTTTTGATCCTGCCGTATGGCGGGCGAAAAAGGGGAGTATCTAATACTTTATCGGTCTGTAAAAAATTATCCAGGTAAGTTTTGTTGTCCGTTTTCCAGCCTTTGAGGTGATTGTAGGTATGGTTGCCAATGGCGTGACCGTCATCGGTCACCTGCTTGAAAATGTCAGGATGTTTTGCTACATTATCCCCGATACAGAAAAAGGTGGCTTTAGCATTGTACTGTTTTAAAATATTTAATATATGCGTTGTAACAATTGGTATAGGCCCATCGTCAAAAGTGAGATAAATGCAACGATTGGGGTGGTTTTTATTCCAGATGAGTTGGGGGTATAGCTTTTTTAGCAACCAGGGTGTTTTAATCAAATACATATACAAAACAGGCCTTATATGTTTTATTTAAAAAATAAACAAAAATGAACATGCAAGGTAAGCATCCGTTGCTTACAATTGCATATAAAAACTTATGAAACCAACATTGTCACTACCCATTAAAACAACTCTTATAGGTGCTATTATATTTTCGGCACTTGGTTTTCAAGCTAAAGCGCAGGAAGTAATTACTTTACAAAAAGCGATTGACCTTACCCTTGAGCGAAATTTAACCATTAAACAATCGCAATTTACCGAGGCAATATCTGAAGAGGATCTGAAACAGTCGAAATTTAATCAATTACCCAATCTTACGGCAGCTCCACAAGGCGGGTTCAACTTTGGCCGTAATATCGACCAATCAACTTATCAGTTCATTAATCAGCGTATTTTGCAGGTTTATGGCCAGTTCTCAACACAGGTTACCTTATTCCAGGGTGGACAGTTGCGTAACCAGATCATCCAGAACCGGATATTGGTTGATGCCAATAAAACCTCCACTGCAAAAGTTAAGAACGATCTGATACTAAATGTGGTTACTACTTTTTTACAGGTATTAACTAACCAGGATCTGGTAAAAGCATCGAAACAGCAAATTGAGATATCAAAGTTAACGCTGGATAGAGCACAGCAAAACTATAATGTAGGCAACCAAACGCTGGCCGATCTTTCACAGGCCAAAGCCCAGCTTTCAACTTCGGAGCTTGACAATACCAATGCACAAAACCAGTTGGAATCATCAATGCTTACCCTAAAGCAATATATGGAGATGAACCCGGCTACCGAGATTGAGGTACAAAAACCGGATATTGGTAAGCTTAGTGATATTAAAACCATATATGACCCGCAGGATATATTAAAAACCGCGTTAAACGTAAATCCGGATGTATTGCTTGCCGAGGTTCAGCAAAAATCATATGAACAGGCCATAAAAGTAGCCAAAGGCAATTATTACCCTACCGTTACTTTGGTTGGGCAGGCCGGTTCTAACTATTCAAATGCAAAAAATACACTTGACCAGGTAATATCTACGGGTACGTTTACACCTATAGGTATTGTACAAAACACACAACAGGTTGTTGTACAGCCAGGCTTTACTCAAACGTATAAAAGCAATCCGTTTTTTAACCAGATAAGTAACAACTTTAATCAGGCCATAGCCATAAGCTTACAGATACCAATTTTTGGCAGGTTTGCGGCACGCACGTCCGTACGCAAAGCCAAGATTCAGGCTCAAAATGCCGAAGTGACTTCTCAATTGGCCCGTAATAACCTGAGCAAAGTTATTTATCAGGCGGTTTGGGACCTGCGCGCTGCCGAAAAGAAATTTATGTCAACCTCGCAAACTTACAAGGCCAATAAAGATGCCTTTAATATTACACAGCAACGGTATACAGTTGGCTTAGTAAACTCGCTGGACTATAATACCTCCCTGACTAATCTTAATAAATCACAATTTGATATGATCGAGGCGCAGTACCAGCTCATTTTCAGGAGCAAGGTGATCGATTATTATCTGGGCAACCCTATAACGCTTTAATCTTAAAACACATATAAAATATCCAAACGCATAGTCATGGGAAAAACTACTAAATATATTTTGATAGCTCTGGGGGCAATAATTGTATTGCTTATTTTAGCGAAGGTGACCGGCATCATCGGTAAGCCGCCTTTAACCCAGGTAGCCACCGAAAAAGCTGACGTGCGTGAAATCAACGAAACGGTATCTGCCAGCGGGAAAATAAAACCGCACGTTGAAGTAAAAATAACCTCAGAAGTATCCGGGGAAATTGTTGAATTGCCAGTGAAAGAAGGCGACGTAGTTAAAAAGGGTCAGCTGGTTTGCCGTGTACGTCCGGATATATTAAAATCGGGATATGATCGCGCCGTGGCAAGCTACAGTACCCAAAAAGCAACTATAGGTAATATGGCGCAACTGCTTAAACAGGCAGAGGCTACTTTTGTAAACCAGGAAGCTATTTTTAAACGCAGTAAAACGCTTTATGAAAGTAAAGTACTTACCGTATCTGAATATGATAACGCGAAAGCCAGTTATGATGGAGCTAAAGCCAGTTTAGAGGCGGCCAAACAAAACCTGGTTGGTGCGCAATTTGGCCTTCAGCAACAATCGGCCTCTGTTAAAGAAGCGCAGGATAACCTGGCTAAAACAAGTCTTTATTCGCCGGTTGACGGGGTGATCTCCAAATTGGTGATTCAAAAAGGCGAACGTGTTTTGGGTACCCAACAGTTTGCCGGTACCGAGATCATGACCATATCTGATCTGAGTAAAATGGACGTGAATGTTGACGTGAACGAAAATGATATTAACCGCATAACGATAAATGATCCTGCAAATATTGAGATCGACGCGTTTTCCGGTAAAAAGTTTACAGGCTCGGTAATTGAAATTGGAAGCTCTGCAAACGTGGTAGGTACCACTGCCGATCAGGTGACCAACTTTACCGTTAAAGTACGTATTGATGCCGACTCCTACCAGGCTTTGCTTAAAAAGACAGTGGATAACCCGTCACCTTTCCGTCCGGGATTAACCGCTACGGTGGATATCAATACCAATCACGTGAAATTCCTGTCGGTTCCTATCCAGTCGGTAACTACCCGTGACGAAAAAAAGGATGCAACTGCTACGCCGGCAGCATCAAAAGATGATAATAAGCCGCAAATCAGTGCCCCGGCCAAAGAGTATGTGTTTGTTTACTCAGCCCCGGGCAAATTAAAACAGGTGCAGGTAACTACCGGTATCCAGAATGATACTTATATCCAGATCCTGTCTGGCCTGAAAGGCGGCGAAGAAGTGGTATCGGCACCATATGCAGCCATCTCAAAAACATTGGCAGACGGCATGACCGTTCAAAAAGTTGATAAATCAAAACTATTTAATACCGACAACAAGTAATTCCGGTCAAGAATAAAATCATAAAAAAGGGCTGCTTCAAAAATTGAAGCAGCCCTTTTTGTTTAGCATCGGCGGAGCTTAAACTTTTAAACCGCCGAAAATACTGAACATCATCACACTCAAAACCACAAAGGTGATAAGGATATAAAGCCTGTCTTTTTCCAATATGAAACCTATCAACGAAAAAAAGATGCGTAGAATAGGTGTGGCGATTAATATCAGTACGCCCAGTTGTATGATCCCTTTGGCATTGAACGAACCAACCCCGTTCATGATCTGGCTAATAGTGGTAAAACCTGCCCGCTCGCCCACAAATGTGTGATAGGCTGGTATGCTGCTGTGTTGGTATTGGTGCAGATAGATAATGCCCCCAACAAAAACAATAAGGCTTGCGGTAATAACCCCATATCTTAATAAATAACCGATCAGTTTTTCTATATCCTGATCAGCGTTAAAGCTTTTTGAAAGTATCTTTTTCATGATCTTGTTCTTTAGAATTTGTGGTTATAGCCGTTAAAAATCATTTCGGCAGCAACAAAGGTGATAGCCACACAGAAGATGTATTTCAGCACTTTGGGATCCATACGGGTAAGCAATTTGGAGCCTGTAAACGCGCCGCCCAATACGCCCAGCATCACCGGAAAAGCGATACCCGGATCCATGTAACCCCTTTGCAGGTACACCACTGCGCTGGCGGCGGCTGTAACGCCGATCATAAAATTACTGGTTGTAGTACTTACCTTAAAGGGTATATGCATAGCCGAATCCATAGCCAAAACTTTTAAGGCTCCGGAGCCGATACCTAATAGCCCTGATAAAACACCGGCCAGGGTCATGATGGAGAAGCCTGCGCCTACGTTTTTTAATTTGTATTCCACTTCGCCATCCTTGGTGGGATAACTGTTGTTGAGCTTTAGTTTATAGGATAGTGCGCTGCCCTCGGTCAGGGCTGCCATGTTCTTTTTCCGGAGGGTCATCGCTGCGGAAAATAACAGGATGGCGCCGAAAAGAATAGCGATGGTATTAGTCGGCGTATATACCGCGATGATAGCGCCGCCTACCGCACCTATCGTAGTGGCTATTTCCAGGAACATCCCTAAACGGATATTGGTGATACCTTCTTTTATATAAGCGCTTGCCGCGCCCGATGAGTTAGCGATAGAAGCTAGTAAAGCCGCGCCGATAGCGTAGCGGATATCTACATGAAATACGAGTGTGAGCAATGGGATTACTACTACGCCGCCGCCTAAGCCGGTGAGTGAGCCAACCAGGCCGGCCAGGTAGGCTCCTGCCAATAAGATCAGGGTGAATGTTATGATAGTCATGATATATGGTATTAATAATTATTATTTAAAATTTGCTGTATTAACTGCTCAGCCTGTTTTACTTTTTGGGCTTTGATGGCCTTAAACAGCTGCTCATGTAAGTGATGACTCATGGCAAAATGACTGATGCCCTGAGTTTCTCGTTTGGAAAAAAAGTCACGGATAATGAGGGTGAAGCTTTCATAAAGATCGGCTAGTACGTTATTGAGCGAGGCATGAGCTATAGCCATATGAAAAGCAATGTCGGCATCAACACATGCCTGGCGCTGTTCTGACTGGATTGCTTGTTTTCTTTTTTCCAGGCATTTTTCGATCTGATCGATGTGCGCTTCGGATCGGTTTTGGGCCGCTAGTCTTACTATCTCACCTTCCAGTAATATCCGTACCGCATTGATCTGATCAAAGTCGGCATTTTTTAAACGCTGCTCGATGGTTTGTTCGCTTACAAAGGAGTTTACAAATGTTCCGGAACCTTGCTGTACTTTGAGTATGCCTGCGGTGGCCAGGGTTTTAATAGCTTCCCGGATGGTGGAGCGACCAACGCCGTATAATAACATCAATTCGGGCTCGGCGGGTATTTTTTCGTTGAGCTTGAATTTGCCCTGCGCTATATCATTCCTGATCTGGCTGATCACGCGGCTGCCGAGGGTTTCTTTCTTATCCATATCGCTGATGATTTGATATGTAAAGGTATGATGATTTTATTTAAACATCTGATGTTTAAAATATTTTATGACACTGGTATGATAAGAGAGGGTTTTTATAAGGAATTAAAAGAAAAATAAATGTCATTGCGAGAAGGAACGACGAAGCAATCTCCTCGCGTTCTCATCGATAGACACATGAGGAGATTGCCACGCTGCGCTCGCAATGACATGATGGGATTGAAGCAGAAATAAAATAGAGGGGCTTTTACACCACTCCCTGCAAACTCATCACCGCCTGGTCAAGGAAATTGGGGATTAGCGTACGCTGGGTATGGGTTATTTTGTCGGGATCATCCAGGCGGGCAAGCATTTCGCGGTATTTTACTTCGCCATGCTCGTTAATCACTTCCTGCTTTTTCTCTTCCCGTAACAACATAGCTTTCATACCGCCGGCATCAGCCTCGGGATGAAACTGCGTGGCGAAAAAGTAATCATTATAACGAATGGCCATCATAGCCCGTGGAAACTCCACATGCGGGCGCTCTTTTTCAATAGCTACCAGCTGCATACCCAGTTCTTTAAAACGTTTTTCGTCGGGATTGATCACCTGCCAGCTGCGGGAATCGACCGCGTAGAAAGGATCACCCAAACCTTCAAAAATCGGTTCATGGGCACCTGCCGGGGTTTGATTAACAGGCAACACGCCAAATGACGGCGAACGGCGCATATTGATATCGCCCAGTTTGTAATGGCGACACATTAATTGAAAAGAGTGACACACAAACAGTGTATGTTTTTTATCGGTATTGTTAGAAAGGTTATGATCTTCCAGTTTTTCTATCAGTCGGAAATATTTTTTCTCCCACTCGGTACCTTCTGATATCAGCGGATCGCCGGGGCCACCGCTGGAGATATAGATATCGAAATTGGTGCCCGGCATTTCGCAACGACGGCGCACATCAAATATCTGGTAACTTAAATTAAGCTCGTGCTGAGCCTTATACCTGTTCAAAATCTCCTGGAAACCACGCATTCCCTCATTCGCTATCCCATCATACAAGTCAAGTATCGCTACCCTGATTTCCGGTTTATTTGTCGTCATAATCCCTTTAAAGTTTGTGAGGTAATGTAATCCACCACGTCTACAAAGCTACTGTTTTGTTGGTAAACTGCTAACTGCCTGTCGGCGCCGGTGCCATGTTCCAGTATTTTGTGTACGTATTGCAGATCGTCGCGCGAGCCTAATTCGTCCACCACATCGTCCACAAAATCCAATAGCTCCAATACCAGCGAACGGGTGTTCACTTCCATTTCTTTACCAAAGTCGATCATTTTTCCGTCGATGCCGTAGCGTGCCGCGCGCCATTTATTTTCGTTGATCAAGGCGCGTGAGTAGGTGATGAACTTCATATTCTGTTGCCTCAGCTTATACAGTTTGGCACACAGGGCCTGGAACAAGGCGGTAAAAGCTATGGTTTCATCAACCAGCATAGGGCAATCACAAATGCGGAATTCGATGGTCTCGAAGAAAGGGTGTACACGAATGTCCCACCAAATCTTTTTGGCATTATCAATACAATTGGTTTTTACCAGTAACTTGATATAACTATCATACTCCTCAATACTGCTGAAAGAATCGGGGATGCCCGTACGCGGAAACTTATCAAACACCTTGGTGCGGAAGGATCTGAACCCGGTATTGCGCCCTTCCCAAAAAGGGGAGTTGGTTGATAAGGCGAAAACGTGAGGCAGAAAGTACCGCACCTGGTTGGCTATATGAATAGCCATATCGCGCGACTGGATGCCCACATGCACATGCAAGCCAAAAATAAGATTGGAGCGTGCAGCTTCCTGCATTTCGTCCACGATCTCAAAATAACGCGGATGATCGGTGATCAACTGGTGCTGCCAATGCGAAAAGGGGTGTGTGCCCGCGGCGCCGATGCGTAAGCCAATATCGCCCGCCAACTGAGCCACAGTAGTGCGCAGTTTGCTTACCTCCTCACGGGCCTCCTGGGTGTTATGGCAAATATGCGTACCCACCTCTACCACGGCCTGGTGCATTTCGGCCTTTACCTGGTCCTCATGGATCTTTTGGGCACTATCCACAATTCTCTGCTCGTGCGATTTTAACTCCCGTGTTACGGGATCTATCACCATAAATTCTTCTTCAACACCTAAGGTAAACTCGTTCATAATTGGTTAGGTTATTATATTTAAGCAGTTGTCATTTCGAACGAGGTACGAGGAGAAATCTTTTACGCGGTATATGCCAGGCGTAAAAGATTTTTCACTTCGTTCAAGAGATAGTTTCTCACTCCGTTCGAAATGACACACTTTTTTACTGTCAATGTCATGCTGAACTTGTTTCAGCATCCCACAAGCAAGGTATACGCCATGCAAACCGGCTACTCAGCGTGTGGGATCCCGAAATAAATTCGGGATGACTTCTTTTTATTTCTTGGCAACCGGCTTTTTAGTCACTTTCTTCACCTCTTTTTCTTTCTTTACTTTTGCTTCAGGCTTAGCTTTAACCTTAACGGGTTGGGCGACTTCTTTAACCAGAACAGCCGCTTTCGCCACTTTTGTTTTCTTTACCTTGCTCTCCGCTTCCACAGGAGGGTTCACCTTGCCGATATAAATTTCCTTTTTTGCCGGTTTGGGACTTACCAGTGGTGTTTTGGCGGCTGATGTTTTTACATATTCGCCCCAGGTGAGGTTATCCAGACCTGCCTTTTGTTTTTTGGCACGTTCAATGGCATAATCGGCGGCGGTTTCCACTACCCAGTCAAAGTTTTCCTGGCCCACGCTGGTTACTTCGGCATCGGGAGCGGGGTTGCAAAAATCAATAGCGTAGGGGATACCATCGCGGATGGCAAATTCCACTGTGTTGAAATCGTAACCCAGATATTGGTTCAGTTTGATGACATAATCTTTAACCGTATCGAGTATTTTTTTGGACGCCGGAGCTTTACCATGTTCATAACGCAGGTGATGCGGATTGCGTGGCTCGTATTGCATAATGCGTACATGTTTACCGCCAATGCAGTAGCAGCGGAAATAATCGTCAAACACCACCTCTTCCTGCAACATCATTACGTACTGTTTGGTCTGATCATATTTATTGAAAAAATCTTCGCGGTTTTGCAATTGATAAACCTCTTTCCAGCCACCGCCGTCAAAGGGTTTCATATAGGCCGGGAAACCTACATAGTTAAAAATGCCGTCCCAATCTAAAGGATAAGCCAGGTTTCGGAATGATCGGTCGGTCGTATCATCAGGTAGTTCCTTAGAGGGTAATATCACCGTTTTTGGTACGGGCACACCCAGCTTTACAGCCAGTGCATTATTGAAAAACTTTTCGTCGGCGCTCCACCAGAATGGATTGTTGATCACCGCGGTACCGCAGATAGCGGCGTTTTTGAGGGCGGCCCGGTAAAAGGGCACATCCTGCGATATACGGTCGACGATCACCGCGTAATCCAATGGTTCGGCTTGTAAAACCTTATCTATACGCACAAACTCCGCCGAAATGCTTTTTTCGGCCTTTTGATTGATGCGGTCAACAAATGCCTGTGGGAACGAATTTTCCTGTCCGAATAAGATGCCTATTTTTTTCATGGTAGATGATGGGGTTAAACTCTAATTTCTAAACTCTAAATCCTAAAAGAGCTCAATAATCCTTTGTCTTGATTCCTGATTCTTATTTTTTGCTTTTGTTTTTTTTTGCTGGTGAATACCTTTTTATAATTTATTGCTGTGTCTTGATTCCTGATTCTTGTTTCTTGACTCTCTATCGAATGGTTGATAAATAATGCGGGAACATTTCGCGCCAGATGGGCCAGTCGTGCCTGGCGAATGGGCGTACATCCAGCCAATGTTTAATATTCTTTTGCTTTAGAATATTAGATAACTGCAGGTTATATTCTTTGCAGATATCGTATTCCGACGTACCTAAAATGATATTCATGTTCCACAAGTCGCCCGCATTGTCGCCGGGTAAAAAATCAGCCGGGTTGTTGTAAAATACATCGTCGTTATAAAAACCATCGGTAAACATTTTGATATCAAACGCGCCGCCCATGGTAAACAGGTTGCTTACCTTTTCGGGGTGTTTAAACGCAAAGTTGGCCGCATGGTAACCACCAAAACTGCAGCCGGCCATGGCTACTTTACCTACACCGGTTTCGTGCATGGCCCAGGGCACCAGTTCGTCTAATAGCATTTTATCGTACCAGGTATAGTTACGGGCGCGGTCGGCAGGGGAGATGCCTTTATCGTACCAGCTGCGGTCGTCGATAGTATCTGGGCAATAGATCTTAACCAGGCCCTGATCAATAAACCATCGTACACTTTCTATCAAGCCAAAATCTTTATTCTGATAATAACGGCCCTTGGTTGTGGGGAACAGGATCACGGGATAACCGCGGTCGCCAAACACCAGCATTTCCAGGTCGGCACTTAAATTGGGCGAATGCCAGCGGTGATATTTTTCGGTCAAAATAATAGATTTTTGGTTTCAGACGGTAAGTTAAGTGGTTTGACTGAAAAAGGCAACAGTCTGATAAATTAAAGGTTAGGGCGAAAAAGCCTCATCTACTTCTTATCAAAAAGTGACGTCATTGCGAGGCACGAAGCAATCTCTACACAGGTCGGTCAGTCAGGTTTTAAACTCTTCTATTTGCTCTGTATAATATAGAGATTGCTTCGTACTTCGCAATGACGCGATGAGTTATTACTCCTTTGGAGAGGGCAGAGTGAGGCTAATACATCAAAAAACGAAAAGTATTTTTACTTTTGCACCCTTAAAATTTGAATAAAGATGTATTGGGGCTGGGCTGAAACTGAAATGACGATCACTGAGAAAAATATAACTATAAACTCTGCATTGCTTAACCGGGAGGTTACCTGCACACTGGTTATGCCCGATGAGCAGGAAATTACCGAACCCTTGAACCTATTGTTGTTGAACGACGGGCAGGAGCTGGAAAATCTGCAGTTATTGGCAACGCTGGAGCAACTGTATAATACCAATCGCATAAAACCGATATTGGTGGTGGCTATTCATGCAGGTGAAGATCGTATACAGGAATACGGTGTGGCCGGTAAACCCGACTTTAAAAAACGCGGCTCAAAAGCAGCTATTTATACCGAATTTATAAAGACCGAATTGCTACCTCAACTTAAGGAACAAACAGGTATCAGCGATTTTGAAACGACGGCCTTTGCCGGCTTTTCCTTAGGTGGGCTTTCGGCCCTTGATATTACCTGGAACAATAGCGATGTTTTTGATAAAGTGGGCGTGTTTTCCGGATCGTTCTGGTGGCGGAGCAAGGACCTGGCGAAAGGTTATACCGATGCCGACCGCATTATGCATTCAGTTATCAAGAACACTACCGACAAACCCGATCTTCAATTCTGGCTGCAAACCGGAACCAAGGATGAAACTACAGATCGTAACAAAAACGGAATTATAGATGCTATTGATGACACCATAGATCTGGTCAAAGAGCTGCAAAACAAAGGTTATACCCGTCCTGCCGATATTCAATACGTGGAAATAGTTAATGGCACGCATGACACAACCACCTGGGGCAAAGCCCTGCCTAAGTTTTTGGTTTGGGCTTTCGGGCGGTAAAGATCAATGTCCTAAATAAGCATTCGGTACATTAGCCGGGGTATATTCAATACCATACGAACGCTTCATCAACAGGGAAACCACTTCTGTAATTGTTTTTTCTTTCCGGTGCATTTGAGGTAGCAGGCCCATCATCGCATAGCTGATGGGGTTTACCGCCGGTATAAAAGTTTCCCATTCATATCCTTTACCCCAGATCAGGCCTTTTACGGTATGGGTCAGATCGGCTTTATTTTCGAGCAGGAAATGCAACATATCAACCGAGTTATTACCGTTTTGATTAACCGTATGAAAAATAGGCGTGTGCCCGCCAAAACCGTGTTCATCCAGGCCTGCCTTCGCATTTACATCGGCGCCATATTGTACCAGTAACCCGGCGCAGGCCACGCTGTTATATTCGGCACAAAAATGAAGCAGGGTACCGCCCGTTAAAGAGGTATAAGTGTTGTTAACTAAGCTATAGGTTTTATTGATGACCAATACCGGATCGGTCTCCAGGCTGGGTTTTAACTTTTCGGCATCATCAGTTAAAACAGCTAACAGGGCTTTATACTCAAAAACAAGACCAGCATCAATAAAAATCTGTACACAATCTTTAAATCTTGGACTGCGAGTGTACATCTCCAGCAGGGCTATAAAAACCGGAACTTCGTTATATACATCATTAGGGCTGCCGCCATCGTCAAAATACCGGCGTATACCAGCAACAGAATGAATTTCTATATCATAAAGTAGCTGTGTGTGGTTAGGCATAAGTGTTGTAAAAGCTGATTAAAGATATGTAAAATTTAGTTAATCAGCTTGTTAACGGACTGGTCGGTTATCGTTATTTGGTAATTTAATTGTATAAATCTTTCTCCTTTAGCTGATAAAGCTTTAAAATCTCATATTTTAACTGTACCTTTGCGCCAAATTTATAGGGCATATTTCATGCAAAAAATAAGAAACATTGCGATCATCGCACACGTTGACCACGGTAAAACCACTTTGGTTGACAAAATTTTACACAGTTGCGCCATTTTTCGCGAAGGCCAAGAAACTGGTGAATTGATATTGGATAATAACGACCTGGAACGTGAGCGTGGTATCACCATCGTATCAAAAAACGTTTCGGTAATGTATAAAGACGTTAAGATCAATATTATTGATACTCCTGGTCACGCCGACTTTGGCGGCGAGGTTGAACGCGTATTGAAAATGGCCGATGGTGTATTATTACTTTGCGATGCGTTTGAAGGTGCTATGCCTCAAACCCGCTTTGTAACCCAAAAGGCTTTGGCTTTAGGCTTAAAACCAATTGTGGTTGTAAACAAGGTTGATAAAGAAAACTGTCGCCCGGAAGAAGTTTACGAGCAAATTTTTGAATTGTTCTTCAATCTTGAAGCAACCGAAGATCAGCTGGATTTCCCGGTTATCTACGGTTCGTCAAAACAAGGCTGGATGAGCACCGACTGGAAAGTACCTACTGATAATATTTTCCCGTTAATGGATGCTATCCTGGAAAACATTCCACCAGCTCCTATAGCCGAAGGTACATTACAAATGCAGATCACCTCGTTAGATTATTCATCTTTCGTAGGCCGTATCGCTATTGGTCGTGTTGCCCGTGGTACTATCAAAGAAAACATGCCGGTATCATTGGTAAAACGCGACGGTACTATCCAAAAATCAAGAATAAAAGAACTTTATACCTTTGAAGGTTTGGGTAAAGTACGTGCTACAGAAGTAGCTTCCGGCGATATCTGTGCTGTAGTTGGTATTGAAGGTTTTGATATTGGCGATACCATTGCCGATTTTGAAAAACCAGAACAACTGGCGGTTATCCATATTGATGAGCCTACCATGAACATGTTGTTCACCATCAATACTTCACCTTTCTTTGGTAAAGAAGGTAAATTTGTTACTTCCCGTCACTTACGTGACCGTTTGTATAAAGAGATGGAAAAAAACCTTGCGCTTAAGGTTGTTGAAACCGAATCGCCTGATTCATACCTGGTGTATGGTCGTGGTATTCTCCATTTATCTGTATTGATCGAAACCATGCGTCGCGAAGGTTACGAATTACAGGTTGGCCAGCCACAGGTAATTGTTAAAGAAATTGACGGTGTTAAATGTGAGCCGGTTGAAACATTAATTGTTGATGTACCGGGGGATGTTGCAGGTAAAGTTATTGAGTTGGTAACACAACGTAAAGGCGACCTGTTGATCATGGAACCAAAAGGCGACTTACAGCACTTAGAGTTTGATATCCCTGCACGTGGTATTATCGGTTTACGTAATAACGTATTAACCGCTACCGGTGGCGAGGCTATCATGGCTCACCGCTTTAAAGCATACGAACCATGGAAAGGTACCATCCCGGGCCGTTTAAATGGTGTATTGGTATCTATGGATACTGGTAAAACCACTGCTTTCGCTATTGATAAATTACAGGATCGTGGTCGTTTCCACATTGATCCGGGAGTTGACGTTTACGAAGGACAGGTTTTAGGCGAGCACATCCGTGATAACGATTTGGTGATTAACTTAACCAAAGGCAAGCAGTTAACCAACATGCGTGCATCTGGTAGCGATACCAACGTACGTATTGCACCTGCTATTAAATTCTCGTTAGAAGAGTCAATGGAGTACATTCAGGCCGACGAATACATTGAGGTAACGCCACAAAGCATCCGTTTGCGTAAAATATTCCTGAACGAAAACGAAAGAAGGATTAACGCTAAGAAATTTACAAGTCAATAATAACTGATTAGGTAAATTATAATATAAAGCCCTCCGGATATTTTCCGGAGGGCTTTATTTATATTAATTTAATACAAGCTATTAATAATTCATTTATCTTCGTGTACTAAATCCTTAGTTACATGAAAAAAAACCTACTCCTGTTATGTGCCGTAATGGCCCTTTTTACTGCCTGCAAAAAAAGCTATTTTCCGCCTGTTGATACGCTAAAAGCCATCTCCTTAGGAAAGGATACGACAATTAGCGTGGGGCAAACTATTCAATTGAATATTACTACTACCCCCGCCGATTATAACAAGGCCCTATTACGGTTAAGCTCATCTGATACCACCGTTTTAACAGTTAAAAATGATGGGCAGGTAACCGCAAAAAAAACAGGTACAGCTGTTATTACTGCAACCAACCAGCTTAAAACAATATCAGCAACCTGTCATATATCAGTGATAGCCACAACCGACCCGCTTACTGGTATTTTGTTTACCGATACACTGTCTATGGAGGCCGGTGATGTTGTACAACTTCATTATACCACTACGCCGCCAAATTACGATCCTAGTTTATTGGTTTGGAAATCGTCAGATACTACTGTGGTGTCTGTTTCAAGTACCGGTACAGTAACTGCAAAAACAGAAGGTGTGTCTACCGTTACCTTAACAAATAAGGCTAAATCATTTTCGTTAAGTGGTATTGTACAGGTTACCGATAAATTAAAAATCGGTTTACTGGCTTTTTATCCTTTTAATAACAATACCAATGATCTTTCAGGGCACGGTAATACCGGAGTGGCCAATAGTATAAGCAGCATTGCTGACCGTTTTGGAAAACCAAACTCGGCTTACTACTTTAACGGAACAAGCAGTTATATCCTGGTGAAAGACAAAGCCGAATTACGATTAGCCAATACTGATTTTACCATAAATAACTGGGTTAAATTAGATAGTTATGATCCATCATACGGAACCCAGATTATCTGTAAAAGAGGCCCGGGCTCAGATAATGGCTGGAGCAGCTCTATTACAGGTTCTGATTTCCAAAACTCAGGCCAGGGTGGCCTTGGGTTGGTTTCGTTTGGTAAGGGCGATATTAGCGCTTTAAGTACTAAAGCAATTGACTTAAATAAATGGTATATGATCACTACCGTTTATAAAACCAATGTGCAGCAGATCAGTTTTTATGTTAACGGAGCTTTTGTTAACACGGTTTATGGAGTTAGCGGGCCAAATGCGTTTGTAACTGCCGATCTGTATATGGGTAAGGATAATCCTCAGGTGCCTTCAACAGGATATTTCCTGAAAGGAGCGCTTGATGATGTACGTATATATGGCAGGGCGCTTCATGCAACCGAAATTAAAAAATTATATAATTTAACACATTAAGCGGGTAACTCTTGCTGAAAAATAGTTCATTCGGCTCAGTTGTACTTTGCGATAAGGTAAGCTGTACTCTATAAAAATGCTTTAAGCAATACCGATATACAAAATCTGTATAACGCCCTAACCAGGAGGTTGGCCTGTATATAAAGCCCTCCGGATATTTTCCGGAGGGCTTTATATTTTATTTATTCAGACTTATAAGTATGTTTGATGTTAAATAAGTATCATTTAACATAAATTAACATAAAACATATATGAATTGAACATAATACTTGTAGATTGCGCTTATTAAAACCTAAATAATACAATTAATACATGAAAAACCTGAAAAACAACCTTATGCCATTTATGGCGGGTATGATGATGTTGGGCGCACTTTCGTCCTGTAAAAAAAACCAAACCGTTAGCCCAGAGGCTCAGCAGCTTAAATCAAATCCGAAATCTACAAACTATGTTCCGGGAAGTAACCTTTCGGCCGGTCTTATCGCTTATTGGTCATGTGATAATAACGTTTCTGACTTGTCTGGACACGGCCACAACGGTACGGTGAATGGCGATGTGACGGTAACAACCGACAGATTTGGTTATCCACGCGGAGCTTTTTATTTTAACGGTACAAGCAGTTATATGTCTGTCCCTGATGCTGCTGAATTGCGTTTAAATAATACCGACTTTACCTTGAACGCCTGGGTTAGGTTAGATGCTTATAACGCATCATATGGTTCCGCTATTTTAACTAAGCGGTTCACCGGTGCTAATAACGGTTGGGTGTGGACTATTACCGGCAATAGCAGCAGTCCAACAGGGGTGCTTAGCTACGGGCCAGGTGGCGGTAGCACCAATGCTTTTGGCAGCACTGTTATCGGCACAGGTACATGGGCTATGGTTACCAGCATATACAGCCTGGCTAATCAGCAATTAAGTATTTATGTAAATGGGGTGCTTGATCATACCGTAAGTGGCATTTCAACAGCTAATGCTTCTGTAACAGCGGCGCTTTATATCGGTCGGGATAACCCAAGTGTGGCTTCAAACGGCTATTTCTTCCAGGGAGCATTGGATGAGATCCGAATTTATAACCGTGCTATCAACGGCACTGAGCTTCAGCAGCTGTATACCGCTACAAGCGTGCCTACACCGTCATCTGGCTTAGTAGCTTACTGGCCTCTGATTAATACCACCGGCGACCTGTCGGGTCAGGGACATGATGGAACCGCCAGCAATATAACTACTACATCAGACAGGTTTAATAATCCGGTAGGTGCATATCATTTTAACGGTTCAAGCAGCTTTATTTCAGTGCCTGGGCATTCGGATCTTGCTTTAAGTGGTACCGATTTCACCATTAACGCATGGGTTAAACTTGACTCTTATAACAGTTCATACGGCTCAGTTATACTTGGTAATAGAGTAAATCTTGGCAGTTATGCTGTTAGTATTTCGGGTGCCGCAAGCAGCACTTCAGGTATATTATCATTTGGTATAAATGCCGGCCCAAGCGCCCTGAGCTCAAACACTATTGGTCTTGGAGGCTGGCATATGATAACCGTCAAATATATTCTGGCAACCTCCACCATAACACTTTACATTGATGGTACATCAAATACCGTGTCTGTTAACCCAGGCTTCGCCCCGGCAAGTGTCTTAAGTGCCTTTTATATCGGTCGTGATAATCCTGGTAATACTGGCAGCCCTGGTTACTTCCTGAATGGCTCACTGAGCGATATTCGTATCTACAAAAATGCTTTAAGCAATACCGATATACAAAATCTGTATAACGCACTTAACTAAGCAACTTATAGTTAAATAAAAAAGCTCCCGGGAAAACCCGGGGGCTTTTTTATTTAATACAGATTTAAAATTCCAACATTGGTATTATGTCGGGTTTAATGTACCTTTGTCTTGATAATTAGTTTAAGACCTTATCCAGTTTGCATGAAGAATTTTTACATCCTTTTAATAGCCTCAGCTGCTATAATTTATACATCGTCCTGTTCAAAAAAAAATAACCCTCAACCAGACCCTCTTCAGGGAATTTCACTCAGAGACACGCTCACCATGTATCTTGGCGATGCCACGCAGCTTGGTATAAAAACTAACCCCCCGTCTTACGACACCACAAAATTTATATGGCAATCCTCAGATACCACAATAGTATCGGTTACCAAAACGGGTAAGTTAACAGCCAAAAAAGAAGGCACTTCAACCATAAAACTAAGCAATGCATCAAGTACAAAAACAGCTAGCTGTTTAGTAACCGTTAAAGATGTTTTGAAAATAGGCTTACTGGCCAGCTATCCATTTGATAACAGTGCTGCCGACGTTTCTGGTAATGGCAATAACGGGGAAGCCAGTAATGTAATTGCCGTAGCCAACAGATTTGGGGAGGCTAACAGCGCAGTTTATTTTAATGGCTATAACAGTTTAATTAAAGTGAACGATAATGCCGCTTTGCGTTTGGCGCATACCAGTTTCGCTATTAACACCTGGGTAAAGCTTGATCAGTATAATTACTCATACGGAAGCCAGGTAATCGATAAAAAATTACCTGGGGAAGCCAATGGATGGAATCTTTCTATTACCGGACAAAGTTTTTATAGTACTGGTCAGGGTGCGTTGGGTATAGTTGCCCTTACAGAAGGCAGTGCCGATTATCGTAACTTTTCTACTATCCCTGTTGGGTTAAACAACTGGCATATGATTACCGTTGTATATGATTATAATCTGCATCAGTTATCCTTTTATATGGATGGCGTATTTAATACATCGTCAATTGGTTTCGCATCGCCAAATTCTGCCGTTTCTACAGATGTTTATATTGGCGCCGATAATCCGTTTGCCGGCAGCGATGGCTATTTCCTGAAAGGCGCCCTTGATGATCTGCGTTTATATGACAGAGCATTAAATGCTTCGGATGTTAAGCGATTATATACTGTAAAACATTAGTATTTTTCCTACGGGAATACATTGAATACAAAAAGAGGTTTTAATTTTAAAACCTCTTTTTGTATTAATAAGGCGATATGATTTAATGTGTTAACTCATTTTTTTAACTTAGCCGCATGAGAGGTAATGATAGGTTATACCCATCTGTATTTAATCCACGGTATATAACCCTGTCTCAGTTAAGAGACCGGACTTTAGAAAAAATAAAAGAACTTACGAGGCATGACGGCAAACTTTTACTGGCCGACTTTGGCTGCGGTGATATGCCCTATCGAGAAATTATTGAGCCGCTTGTTGGAAAATATCTCGGTATCGACCTGGAGATGAACCCTAAGGCCGAGCATCACATAGATTTCGACAGTAAAACAACCCTGCCTGATAACTATGCCGACATTGTTTTATCAAACCAGGTATTGGAACATGTTGATACCCCATCGGGATATCTGCAAGAGGCTCTGCGCATTTTAAAACCAGGTGGATCTATGCTTATCAGCACCCACGGTTATTGGTTTTATCATCCCACACCCAATGATTACTGGCGCTGGACAAGCGCCGGCTTAAGAAAAACCATCGAAGCCGAAGGATTTAAGATTAACTCTTTTCACGGAATTTTGGGATTGCCGGCCAGCGGGCTCCAGCTGTTTCAGGATGGTATATACTTGAAATTACCCAAATTACTGAGGCCTGTTTTCGCGCTCCTCATGCAAACCTTCATCATCTTGTTTAACAAGATCAGTTCGCAGGAGCAGCGTAACCGCGATGGCGCCATTTATGTAATTGTTGCACAAAAGCCGCTTTAATATTATTTATTAACTTTGTACGGCAAGCATAGCCTTAAATATTATTCTCTGTATTTGTAATGATCGAAAATCTGAATCGCGAAACTGTTGTGTCTTATTATGATGAGCACGTTAAAAATAAACTAAACGATTATATCAAGGTTAACCCCCGTATTGAGTACGGCTGGAAAACTATTAAACGTTTTGCGCCATCAAACCCAAAACGCATTTTAGAAGTGGGTTGCGGCATGGGTAATATCAGCTCGAGAATGCACAAATATTGGCCGGATGCCACTATTACCGGTATCGACATCAGCACACTTTCTATACAAATAGCTCAGAAGTTATTTGCCAATGACAAGCTCAGCTTCAGGGAAACCATATTAACACCCGAAACATTTAATGAGCAGTTTGATCTGGTCATTTTTATGGATGTTTATGAACATATTGCGGTAAACGATCGCCCCGATGTTCATGCCGCACTGGCCAAAATATTAAATAATAAAGGTAAAATCATTCTAACCGTACCAACACCGCACAACCTGAAATGGTCATTAGTGAACAAGCCTGAAACCATGCAGCCGGTAGATGAACACATATCATATGAAGTAATAGGCAAGCTTGCCGCCGATACCGGTACCGAAGTGATCCTATACCAACTGAAAAATGTATGGAACGTGGGTGATTACGCACACATCGTACTGGAGAAGAATGACGATTTTGAAGCCGCCTTCTTTCATCCCAAACCGGTAAGTGCGGGGCAACGGAGCCAGCGTATCATCAGTAAGGCCAGGGCCAAACTGGGTAGCTTTTTCCGCAATTATTACGTTCGCCGAAAACTGGGATAAACATGGGCGGAGCTTATAACTTATGTATCATTAAACCTAATAAATCCGCTTTTTCAGAAACCTTTGTACAGGCACATATTGACGGACTGGCGGGTAATAAAAAGGTTTTATATGGTGGAGCGTTCCCTGTATACGATCATCAGGATAAACCCCTCATCCGGTCTAAGTTTGGGTTGCTAAACTACCTGATCCAGAAACGTTTATTTAAACGCAAAAACATCAGTGTAAGGACCAGGGCCTTAAAAAACTACCTTATTGATCAGCATATAGATGCCGTGTTTGCCGAATATGGCATGGTAGGCGCATCAGTAACCGAGGCTTGTAAACTGGCCGGAGTACCTCTGGTAATACATTTTCATGGTGCCGATGTTTTTCATCGGAAAACAGTAGCCGAATATCACGATCTGTATCAAAAAGCCTTTGCCTATGCCAGCGCTTTTATCGCGGTATCTGCCGAAATGGCCGATACGCTGAAACAAATGGGCGCGCCTGCCGCTAAGGTGATCAATGCCTCCTGCGGTGTAGAAACCAAAGATTTTCCTTTGCTTGATATTTCCGGTTCGCAGAAAGACTTTCTGTTTGTAGGTCGTTTTGTCGAGAAGAAATCTCCGGGATCATTGGTTAAGGCATTTAAAATTGTTACCGAAACATACCCAGACGCCCGGTTATGGATGGTGGGTGCCGGACCTTTGTTTGACGAAACCAGGAAACTAATAAATCAACTTGGTCTCGATAACAACATCACCTTAACCGGAGTTTTAAAACCAGCCCTGATCAGGGAACTGATGAAAAGGATGCGGGCCTTTGTACAACATTCTGTAACCGCGGCCGATGGCGATAAAGAGGGAACACCGGTTACAGTATTAGAGGCTTCTTCATCGGGCCTGCCTGTGGTATCAACACGTCATTCGGGTATTAAAGAGGCCGTGATTGATGGTGTTACCGGATTTTTGGTTGATGAACATGATATAGCAGGCATGGCCGCAAAAATGATCGAATTAGCCGCATCGCCAGAATTGGCTGTAAAGCTTGGGAAAGCAGGTCACGAGCACATGGTAAATAATTATGATATGAAATTGAGGATCACTTTACTCAATAATGTAATTCAAAAAAGTATAGTTTAATTACCAGGTAAATGAACCTATTACAAAAGCAGGGATTTCTGAATAGCTTGATACTGTATGCAGGTACCGCTTTAGGTTTTTTTAACCTCGTTATCCTGTTTCAGCGGTTTTTAACGCTGGAGCAGATCGGCTTTTTTTCGTTGCTGATAGCCGTTTCCTTGCTTTACGCGCAGGTTGCATCAGTTGGTATCAGCAATGTTATTTTAAAATACTTTCCTTATTACCGTACCAACGATAAAAAGCATGGTGGTTTTGCCACTTTTGTAACCTTATGGACACTGTTGGGCTTTGTAGTATTCACCTTACTGTTTTGCTTATTCAAGGACTACATCGTTAGCTATTACAGTCAAAAAAAAGGCGGATCGCTACTGGTAAAATACTTTTACTACCTCATTCCTTTAGCCTTTTTAACCACGGTTTTTGCTGTATTGGAAAGTATGGCGCTTACCGTTTTTAAAAATGTATTATCCTCATTTTTGCGCGAGGTGGGGCTGCGTTTATTTACACTGGCCAGTGTGTTGCTCATTGCAGCAGCCGTAATCAATTATCATGATTTTTTATGGATATATATTGGTGCCAACGTACTCATGGTACTTATTTTATTGGTTTACGTATCTAAAGGCAAACATTTTAAACTGGCGCCTATATCTGCCCGGCTACTGAAAGAAAAGGGCAAATTTTTAAACTACGGGGTTTATACCGTTTTAAGCGGTACCTCATACGTGCTGATCCAAAATCTGGATATTATTTTGCTAAGCGCCTTAACCAACGATAAACTGGTAGGTATTTATACCACCTTTTTCAGCATAGCCATTGTGATTAGTTTGCCGGCCAAGGCTTTAAGCCGCACTTCGTTACAGATAGTATCACAGGCATGGGCAACTAACGATCTGGCCAAGATCGGTAAGATCTATTATAAAACCTCCGTGGTGCAAATGCTTATTGGTTGTTTACTGTTCATTGGTTTGGTGGCAAACCAGCAATTTGTTATTGTACTGTTGCATAAGCCTGAGTATGCGGGTTACTTTGATGTTTTTGTGGTAGTTGGTTTAGCTTTCCTGGTTGATATGACAGGCGGACTGAACAATTACATCATGAATATTTCTAAATATTATCGCCTTACCACCCTGTTTATTGTATTAGGGGTTATTTTTTGTGCAGGACTCAATTGGTTGCTCATACCCCGTATTGGCATGATGGGAGCAGGGATATCTTATTTGTTTACCATGTTCGCGCTTAACCTGGCTTACACCTTGTTTGTAAAAATAAAATTTGGCCTGCAACCTTTCGGTAAAGCGCATATATGGATACTGCTCACCGGTGTAACCTGCCTGTTGATTGGGCTGTACCTGCCGGTATTAAAGAATGTTTATGTTGATATGGTATATCGCAGCATTATTATAGGTATAGTATATACCGCTCTGGCTTACTTTTTAAAGATATCTGAGGATATTAACAGCGTATTCGACCGGCTTTTGAAGAGGAAGTAGCCCGGTACAATGGTTTTAAATGTGCAGATTTCAGATGTGCGGATGTGCAAATAATTTAATCACATTATTTTTTTTATCTGAACATCTGATTTTTTTTATTTATTTGAAACAGAAACATTGAAGGTATAGTTTTACTTTCGTAACTCATGCAGGAATCAATTATTGGCGGAAACTACAAAACCGCGTACGATCAGTTTTATCAAAAGCACGACGAGGCCTGGCGTATGCTCAGCGCCAAATACAAGGCGCAGCATATCATAGAGGTTTGCCGTGGATTAACTTTTACCAAAGTGCTGGAAGTGGGTGCGGGTGATGGCAGTATCCTCAAAATACTGTCAGATAGTAACTTCGCCTCCGAGTACCACGCTGTTGAAATATCGGGCAGTGGGGTGGAGTATATACAGTCGCGTGGTATTAAGAACCTGCGGTCGGCACAGGTATTTGATGGCTATAAACTGCCTTTTGATGACGACAGCTTTGATCTGGTGATCCTGTCGCACGTGCTGGAACATGTAGAGCATGAACGCCTGCTGTTGCGCGAATTACGGCGGGTGGGCAAACAATGTGTTATTGAAGTGCCCCGCGATTATAGAACCGGGGTTGATACCCGTATCAAACATTTTTTGGCTTACGGCCATATCAATGTATATACGCCAACATCGCTTCGTTACCTGCTGCGTACCGAAGGTTTTGAGATCGAGAACGACCTCACATCGATGATTGAGCCCGAGGTGACCCGCTTTAATACTTACGTAAACCAAAAGAAAACGAAAAGTTTTGTAAAAGATCTGAAGATAGCGGCAGAGTTTACCGTTAAGCAAAGTCTGGGAAAAATTTTCGGAAAAAAAGTAACTGAACAATTTGCCAACGCTTATACCGTTTTGTGTAAGAAAGCCACTAACCAACCCGAACTATTTTGATAAATAGTATCAAGTAGTTAGTATCAGGTATCAAGACTTTTTAAAACTATTTATATTAGCCTCGTTTGATGAGACTGTCTTAATACTTGATACCCAACACTTGGATACTCCATACTAAAATAACTATGCAGCAACTTGCTCCGATAGCCTTATTTGTTTATAACAGGCCTGGTCATACGCGCCGTACATTGATCCATTTGCAAAAAAACGTATTGGCAGATGAGTCAAGATTATATATTTTTTGTGATGCCGCCAAAACCGATGCCGACCGCGATAAGGTAGAGCAGGTAAGGCAGATAGCCCGCGAAACTACCGGTTTTAAATCGGTAAGGGTTATTGAGCGCGACCATAACCTGGGGCTCGCCGAATCTATCATTAGTGGAGTAACCCAACTGGTGTATGAGTATGGCAAAGTGATTGTTTTTGAAGATGATCTGCTGTCGTCGCCCTATACGCTCGAATATTTTAACGAGGCATTAACCCATTATGCCCGCCAGGAAAAGGTGATGCATATAGGCGCCTACATGTATAACCTGAAAGATAAGGACCTACCCGAGTCGTTTTTTTACCGGGCAGCCAGTAGTTGGGGCTGGGCAACATGGGGCCGCGCCTGGAACCATTTTGAACCCGATATTGACAAGCTGATAGCCCAGTTTGATACGCTGAGCATCATCCGTTTTTCGATAGAAGGCAAGATGAATTTCTGGCGGCAGGTGCAGGAGTTTAAAGCTGGCAAAAACAATTCCTGGGCCATACGCTGGTACGCTTCTATCTTTTTACGAGGCGGACTTACGCTTAATCCTTCACGCTCGCTTATCAGCAACATCGGGCACGATGGTACCGGCGTACACTCCAACCGCGAAAATATGTATGATGTGCACATCTCGCAGCAACCCGTCAAAGAGTTCCCCGATGTAATTGAAGAAAACGAGAAGGCTTACCAGGCCATCAAACATTTCCTGGCCCACCGCAAAGGCAACCTGTTTAAGCGCATGGTGAGGTTTGTGAGACAAAGGGTGAGCCCCCCGGCCCCCTGAAGGGGGAGTGTGCGATTCTGTTAATAGCAAATCAGGTCATGCCGAATTTATTTCGGCATCCCACATGCAAGATGTACAACGCAGGAGGTAACTTGTCCTGTGGGATCCTGAAACAAGTTCAGGATGACAAATAGGATACCACCCAGAGGCTTTTATCCCATCAAAAAAATCAGTATATTTGTATATACCACAGCCTGGTTATCCGATAAAAAAGGATAACCGGGCTGTTTTGTTAAAGGAAAAAAGAGAACAAAAACCAACCGATCTGCATGTAGTTATTTGACAATCAATAAATTAATACTTTTTAAAGTTTTTAAAACACGTTAAAACCGTGTTAAAATTTGTTAAAAAGTGTTAAAATCGATGGTTTTGAGTGAATTTTCGGCTGTTTTTACCCCGTTTTTGAGCAGAAAAGTGTTAAAATTTAAGGTTTAAAAAGTTTTGGCGAAGGTGGTTCGGACGGAATTGTTAAAAAGCCCACCACCCGACATCGACCAGAAAATTCCACCAAAAACAAAACGAGTTTTAGGACGGCCAGGTATTTGGGTTCGGCCGAATAAATGTATTTTTGGAACATGTTAAAAGTAGTGCATCTGAATACCTATGATGGCAATGGTGGCGCGGGCCGGGCCTGTATGCGGCTAAACCGGGCACTGCTCAGCCAAAATGTCGATTCAAAGGTCATTGTTCACTATAAGTTCGGGAAAAATCCACTGGTAGGTACTTTTAACAGCAATCCGGTGCAAAAAGCCTATACCGCTGCTACCATTATCCTGGAGCGGATATTGGCCAAAAGGTATCTAAAACCCTTATCGCGTACGCCTTTTTCATTTACCTGGTTCGGGCGATCGGTTATCCGCCACCCCGAAGTTAAAAATGCCGATATTATACACCTGCACTGGATAAATCATGGTTTCCTGGATCCGAAACATATAGCCGAAATAGCCAAACTAAACAAACCTGTGGTATGGACCTTTCATGATAGTAATGCCTTTACCGGAGGCTGTCATGTGCGCTATACCTGCGATCATTATATGAGGGAATGCGGCAATTGCCCCTTACTGATTAATGCCAGGGATAACGATATTTCGCATAAAATATGGCAGCAAAAGCGCAAGGCTTATGATGTGCTGAATTTTACTGTAGCGGCGCCAAGTACCTGGATGCAGGCATCGGTACAAAAAAGTAGTTTGATGGAGGGGAAAGTGGTAAGTCATATCCCCAACACCCTGGAAACCGATATCTTTAGGCCTGTAGGTAAAAAACTGGCCAAACAGAAAGCCGGACTGTCTACAGATAAATTTATCTTCTTGAGTGGTTTTATGCCCTCGCGGAAAGATCTGCATAAGGGTACCCAATACCTACTGGATAGCCTGGAACTGCTGAAACAGCGTTTAGGCGCCGACGCGGACAAGGTAGAACTGGTGATATTTGGCAACCGCGGAACAGATGGCGTACCCGATTTTCCGTTCAAAACCAGCTTTTTAGGCACTATCAGTAATGATGAACAACTGGCACAATACTATGCCGCCGCTGATGCTTTCCTGATACCATCGCTGGAGGATAACTTGCCTTATACCGTAATGGAAAGCCTGGCATGCGGAACGCCCGTAATAGCCTTTACAACCGGCGGGATACCCGATATGGTACAGCATAAATACAATGGCTACCTGGCTACTTATAAATCGGCAGAGAGCTTTACAGATGGTATGGAGTGGATCATCAAACACCCTGATCAGGAACTGATACAACAACAGGCCCGGCAAACGATCATGGATACGTTCTCTGAAGAAGTTATCGCCCAAAAGCATATCAGCCTCTATAAAAGTCTGTTGCAAAAGGAGGGTGTCGATGTTTGAGCCAAAACTAAGCGTGATCACCATCGTGTATAATAATGTACGTGATATTGAGCGTACGATGCTTTCGGTTTTGGGGCAAACCTATACGAATATCGAGTATATTATTGTGGATGGTTTATCAAATGATGGTACGCTGAAGGTAATTAATAAATACCAAGACCGGATCAGTAAACTCATCAGCGAAAAGGATAAGGGTATCTATGACGCCATGAACAAAGGTCTGGCTATAGCTACCGGCGATTACGTGATCTTCATGAACTCAGGCGATGAATTTTGCGCCCCGGGTACTGTGGCGGCTGTCTTCGCCTCGGCTGATGATGCCGATATTTATTATGGCGAAACCGAAATGATAGACGATTGTGGGGAAAGCCTTGGTCAACGCAGACACCAGGCACCCGCAGCATTTACCTGGCGTAGCTTTAAATATGGTATGAGCATTAGTCACCAGGCTATCTATATCAGGCGTAGTTTAACAGAGTTTTATGATAACCGGTATCAGCTCAGTGCCGATATCGACTGGGTCATCCGCGCCGCTAAAAAAGCTAAAAAAATAGTGAACGTGAATAGGTATGTGGCCAAATACCTGGTAGGGGGGATGTCGAAAAAGAAACATCGTCAGAGTTTACAGGAGCGGTTTGATATTATGAAACGATACTACGGATTGATCCCGACTGTTTTCAATCATTTCGTAATAGCCTTTAACCTGGGCTGGTATTGGCTCAAAAACAAGCGTACGAACGACTAACCACTTTTTGATCCATAAAAAAAGCGATGGATCTTACACCCATCGCTTTTCATTAATATAGTTAAGCCTTATGCTTTTTTAGCGGCTGGCTTAACTGCAGGTTTCTTTTTGGTTTCGGTATAAATAGCACCACCAAGGGCCAGCACTAACAGGATTGATCCTGCCAGAGAAATATTTTCACCGGCATAGTAGGAGGTTGGGTGGAATATGAATTCGATCTTGTGGTTACCAACCGGTATCTGTGCGGCACGTAAAAGGTAATTAGCGCGGAAATATGGCTTTTCAACCCCGTCGATCAACATCTTCCATCCTTTATTATAATACACCTCAGAGAACACCGCTATTTGTGAGGCGGTAGAGCCACTTTGGTATATCATATGATCTGGATTGTAACTTACCAGGTCAATTTTGCCGGCAGGATCGTTCCCTAATGTTTTTTCGTCGATATCACTTTTATATTGCTTATCAACGATAGCTTCATTTTTAGGATCAAAGCTGCTGATAGCCTGCATTTCCTGATCTGCATTATCTGCATATTTGATGCTTTTTATAAACCAGGCATGTCCGCATGCGGTTTGGTTAGCCTGCATAGCCAGGTTTTGGCTTTTGGGGTCCTGCGAAATAATATACTTGGTGTTCAGCATATCTAACACTTCGTGATTGATGCTTTTGGTTAGCTGCTCATCAACAACTTCTTCAAAACGTTTTAATCTTGCAGCTGAGTATCCGCCTATCGATTTGTAGAAAAATGGAGTAACACCATCACCCTTGATAGATTGGGTAAGGTCAATCACCCTGAAATCAGGGTCTTTGTCTTTCAAAATAAATTGGTCAACCTCACGTGGTTGAGGCGCGTTATTATCTTGTTTAGCGGCAAAGTTATCGTTATTTAAATAGCGTTTATCCACCGTCCACAGATCTACCAGTATCAGGGCCAGAAAACTTACAGATAACACTGTGACATTGATTTTCTTTTTAATAAAGGCCCAGGTAATAGCAAATGTTAAGGCCACAAAAATAAGCGAGCGCAAAGCATCGGCTTGTGCAACAGAAGCTCTGTCTTCAACCAGTGCCTGAGCTAATGAGCTCGCCGTGGCGTTATCAATTTTCAGCATTTGCGAAAGCTGATCAATGTAAGCAAGTTGATTGCTGGGTTTAAATGATAAAAACAGGCTTGGTAGTACAGCAATAATTAGGGTAATACCGCCAGTTATATAAAATGTGATCTTCAGTTTTTTAAACAGATCGGCCTTATTGTCATTTACAATAGCCTCGTTCACGGCCAGTAATGCCAGTATTGGGAAGCATAGGCCTGCCACAGCCAAAATAGACTCAACTGCTCTGAATTTATTATAAAGTGGGAAGTAATTAAAGAACAGATCAGACACATATGGCCAATTTTTACCGAACGAGAGCAGCATGGTGAAAACAACTGCGCCCAATAACCACCATTTGATGCGGTTTTTGACAATAAATAAACCCCATACAAACAAAAAGCAAATAACGGCGCCAAAGTAAAAAGGACCTTCGGTAAATGGTTTTTCGCCCCAGTAAAGCGGCATCGCGTTTTGTGCTATATAAACTGCCTGATCGGCTGGTGCACCTTTGTCAACCAATGCTTTGACTACATGAGAGTCTGCGTCCGAAGGTCCCCTGCCACCACCGCCATATGCATTAGGTATCAGGAAAGTAATACACTCACCCACACCCTGACTCCACTGATACGCATAGTCTTTAGGTAAACCATTGCTGGGCTCTGTAGTATGTTGTGTTAAGTTTGATTTACCGCGGATGGTATCTTTACCATACTCGTAAGTGCTCCATAGCATAGATGCGTTTACCGCTATAGCCAATACAACAGCAGCGCCTACATAAGCTAATGACTTCAAAAAAGTAGCTGTTGTTTTATTTTTGATGGCATGATATAGCTCAATAAACACCAGAATAAGCAACACCAGTAAAAGATAATAGGTCATTTGAACGTGGTTAGCCCTGATCTCCAAAGCCAGTGCCAGTGCGGTTATAGCAGCACCAATAAAATGCTTCCCTCTTATAATAAGCAGAATACCCGCTAAAATAGGAGCAAAAAAGGCTATCGCGAAAGCCTGGTTAGCATGCCCCGCCACGAGTAATATGATATTATAGGATGAAAACGTAAAAGCAATGGCCCCCGCTGCTGCCAGCCATGGGTTGAGCTTCAATACAGAAAAAAGGAGGTATGCGCCTAACAGGAAAACCAATATGGTGCCAACCGGACTGGGTAGAGAATAGTTGATAGCATTTATCACCCACGAAGTTAAATTGGCTTTATAAGGCGCCCATATTTGAAAGGCTGGCATACCGCCGTATATCTGGTTGGTCCATAATATGGTGGTGTCTTTTGCCTTGTAATCATTGATCTCTTTTTGGGTTGATTGTGCTCTTGTAACATCATTTTGCCCGAGGGTTTTTCCCTGAAATGCAGGAGTAAAATAGATAAAGCAGATCACGAGGAAAATAGCAGCTATAATAAAGTGGATGCTATTACGCTTAAACCAGTTGTTCATTTAAGTTTTTTGAAATGGATAATATATATTCCTCAAAAATAGAAATTTGAATGACAATTACGTGAAGAGAATCAAGATATCAGAATCAAGAGTCAAGAATCAAAGTTTTATATAAAATCACGGCGGTATAAGAAGAAATCAGGGCTGTATTTTCTTATATCTTGATTCTAACTTCTTGACTCCTGTGTTAGCAGGTAAGCTCGCGGCTGCGAAGCAGGATAAACAGCAATATCATACCGGCAAGGCTCACAGCATAGGCTATTACCTGGGGTTTGCCATAATCTTCGCGGTTTTTGCGTATGCTGAAAAAATTATAGAGGGCAAGAGTGCCTAAAACCACCCAGAAAAATGTGCCGATCTTGGCGCAGGCGGCAAACAGTTGCAGGGCAACCGTAAACACGATGTAATTGGCCACAATGAGTATAACAGACTCGGAGGTGTTGTTATGATTCGGGCGTCTTTTGTATACTTCTTCTGGCAGCATATTGATTATTTCACTTCTTCGTAATCAATAAACTCGCCTTCAGAATCGGGCACGGTACTTCTTTTTCCCTGTGGAATATAATCAACTTTGATAGTGCCATCAGGTCTTTTTGACGACTGGCGTTGTTGCTGTTGGGCTTGTTGCTGGGCCTTATTGACCACGCTTTCAAAAAGCACAGGGAGCAGGTATCGTACTAAACTGCGTATGATATATAGTATACAAATTGATATGAGTAGAAAACGAATTAAAAGCATCACATTAATTTTTAGCTTACAAATATAAGTTATATAACGTAAAAATTGTTTTAATATGATTGAAGATAGATGTGCAGATGTGCAGATTACAGATGTGCAGATGAAAAATCTACTTTCTGATGATACTCATTTGCATATCTGCACATCTGTAATTCGCACATCTAAAACTTCTCTTCCATCATTTTTTCTAAGGCAAACATTTCATCGCGCAGTTTGGCGGCTTGCAAAAAGTCCATATCCTTGGCTGCGGTGAGCATGTCTTTTTTGGTATTGTCGATTGATTTTTTCAGATCGGCCTTGGTCATATACTGTACAATCGGATCGGCGGCCAGTGATACGGAATCAGCTTCCACATAGGCTTTTTGTACGCCGCCTTGAAAGTCGACTACTGAGGTTTGCTCCATGATCTCCTCGCGCGATTTGCCAACTGTTGTTGGTGTTATGCCGTGTTTTGTATTGTAGGCTATCTGTATATCCCTGCGGCGATTGGTCTCATCCATGGTGATCTGCATAGAATCAGTGATCTTATCGGCATACATGATCACCCGGCCGCGATCATTACGGGCCGCACGACCAATAGTTTGTATCAATGAGCGTTCGGAACGGAGGAAACCCTCCTTATCCGCATCCAGAATCGCTACCAGGGATACTTCCGGGAGATCGAGCCCTTCACGTAAGAGGTTGATACCGATCAATACATCAAATTCGCCCAGGCGCAAACCTCTTAATATCTCTACCCTTTGCAGGGTTTTTACTTCGGAGTGAATGTAGCGGCATTTGATGCCCAGGCGGTCCATATATTTGGCCAGTTCTTCGGCCATGCGCTTGGTGAGCGTAGTTACCAGCACACGGTCGCCCATTTTTACGGTTTTATCCACTTCGTCCAGCAGGTCGTCAACCTGGTTGATCACCGGGCGAACGTCAATAACCGGGTCAAGCAGACCTGTAGGGCGTATTACTTGCTGCACTACCACGCCCTCAGATTTCTCCAGCTCAAAATCGCCGGGAGTAGCGCTCACATAAATGGTTTGGGGAGCTAGTTTCTCAAACTCCTGGAAGTTGAGCGGGCGGTTATCCAAAGCTGCCGGCAGACGGAAGCCATAGTCGACCAATGATAATTTACGTGACCGGTCACCACCATACATAGCCCTGATCTGCGGTACAGTTACGTGGCTTTCATCAATCACCATCAGGTAATCATCCGGGAAATAATCCAGCAGGCAGAAGGGGCGTGCGCCGGGCTGCCGCCCATCAAAGAAGCGTGAATAGTTTTCGATGCCCGAGCAATAGCCCAGCTCACGTATCATTTCCAGGTCGTAGTTGACTCTTTCTTCCAGGCGTTTAGCTTCCAGGAAACGGCCATCGTCAATAAATTGCTTTTTGCGGGTCTCCAGCTCTTCCTGTATAGCCCAGATAGATTGGGTAAAACGCTCGCGAGGAGCGACGTACAGGTTAGCCGGGTACACGACCATGTGCGTCATTTTTTCGACGGTTTTGCCGGTAGTTACATCAAAAGTGCTGAGTTCTTCAATGTCATCGCCAAAAAAGGAGATGCGGTAAGCATAATCCAGATAAGCAGGAAAAATATCAACCGTATCACCTTTTACCCGGAAAGTACCGCGCTTAAAGTCGGCTGTAGTGCGGGCATAAAGGATCTCGACCAGGCGGTGCAAAAAGGCGTTACGACTAATGCGCGTACCTACCGCGAACTTAAAAACAGAGTCGGCAAAGTCATCGGGGTTACCCATACCATAGATGCAGGATATAGACGATACCACGATAACATCCCTGCGACCCGACATGAGGGCCGAGGTGGTGCGCAATCGTAGTTTCTCTATCTCTTCGTTTATCTGGAGGTCTTTTTCAATATAAGTATTGGTGGTGGGTATAAACGCTTCGGGCTGATAATAGTCGTAATACGACACAAAGTAGTTCACCGCATTTTCCGGGAAAAACTGCTTAAACTCGCCGTAAAGCTGTGCTGCCAGTGTTTTATTATGGCTCAGGATCAGCGTGGGCTTTTGTGTTTGCTGTATTACGTTAGCAATAGAAAATGTTTTACCAGATCCGGTAACACCCAGCAGGGTTTGAAAAGGATCGCCATTATTTACACCTTCAACCAGTTGCCTGATAGCTTCGGGCTGATCGCCGGTGGGGAAGTATTGTGAGGTTAAATTAAAATCCATGTTGTTATGTAAAAATACAAATATTCCTGCAATAGGTTTTGCAATTCAAAATAAGTACAGGATAATGACAACCGTATGTCAGCAGGATTTTTGGGGATCAAAAATCTCCGCGCCGATAAGGGTCAATTTTTCGTTCCCTTTTTTTACCGATAACAACGAAACTTATAAAATTCAAACAGACCATCTTCTGAAAAGACTTTTTAAACCCCTTATTTTAACACTTTTCTGGTCGAAAACGATGTAAAAACGCATGATTATTACCCTGTTTAACAAAGTTTTAACGCCATTTTAACACTTTTTAACAAATTTTTGATGGGTTTTGAAAAGTTTAAAAAGTATTAAATTATTGATTGTCAAATAACTAAATGAAAATCTGTCGATTTTTGGCTTGTTTTGTCCCTTTCATCAAACAGCCCTGCTTACAATTTTCAAAGTAAGCAGGGCTGGCCTGTGGTGTATTTAAAGATACAAAAAATATGGGGGATTTGCAACCCCCTCTAAATCTCCCCCAAAGGGGAGACTTCAAAAAAAAGTTTTAAAGCCCTCTCCTTTGGAGAGGGTTGGGTGAGGTCAACCCAATCCGCTTAGCCCGCTCAAACATACTCAGGCGTTTCATTTGTTCTTCCACCTCGCTTATGGCCAGTAACAGGTTATTTTGGGTGGTGGTGAGCTCTGTTAGGGCTGCTATCATCAGTTCCCAAACGGGTTTCATTTGCTCAATCAGTTCCTGACCCTTTGGCGTGAGCTGGATCAGACGTTTTCTTTCATCGGTCTTATCCTTTTTAGAGCGGATCAGCTTTACTTTTTCCAGCTCCTTCAACAAGCTAATGGTAGAAGGGTGGGTGTAACCAATTTCGTTCGCAATTTCCACCACGCTCAAAACCGATCGCAGGTGCAGGGTATAGATCACCGGGAACCATTTGGGTTCAAAATCAATACTGTTGGCCTTATATATCAGCACGCCATCCTTGCGCAATAGGTCGCTAAGGCGTTGCAATCTGGTTGCAATGGCTAAAATGCCCGATTCATCTATCACATTCATATATAAACCCTGTGCTTAATTTGTCAAATGTAGGTGATAAAAAATGGTATCCCTGCTCATCAAGGGAAATGATTGTGGCAATTCATTTTTGGCCAGCCGGGTAAAACCATTGCGTTCATAAAAACGATGGGCCGCTTTAAATGCTTCCACAGTGCCTAAATACAGATCGGTGATCTGGTGCTGCCGGCAATAATCAATCAGTGTATCAAGCAATGATTGACCGGTGCCCCATTCTTTGCCCCGGTATGCTTGCCGTACAAACATTTTGCGGATAGCGCCGGCATGTTTGTCGAAAGCGATTAAGGCGATGGTACCCGCCAGCAGTTCGTTGTGTTTGGCTCCCCAGAAGTTGCCGCCGGTTTGATGATAGTTTTTTTCAATGTCTAACAGATCGGGTTGTTCTTCAATCGTAATAGGAACGCCAAATTCAATTTGCTGTATAGGTAAAACAACGTCAATGATCTGGTCGCTGTAATCATTAGTCAATGGGGTAATAACAAGTTTGTTCATGGCAATAAAATTTACATACAAAACTACGTAGTTAACTACATATATTCATAATTGAATTGTAAAAAAAATATTAGAGTCAGGAATCAAGAGTCAAGAACCAAGAAAAAGGTAGAAAAAAATATCCGTTTCCTGCTGTTACACCTAAATATTCCTTAATTTGTGGCATACATTTAGCTGTTTTCTTGATTCCTGGCTCTTGATTCTTGACTCTAAATCTAAAAGCATGATCTTTATTCTCAACAAAACCAATACCATTGCTAACCAGTTTTTGGCCGAACTAAGGGATGCGGATATTCAGCAGGATAAAGCGCGCTTTAGGTATAACCAGGAAAAACTGGGGCAGATACTGGCCTATGAGCTCAGTAAAACACTCTCTTATGAAGCCAAAGAAGTGCATACCTCATTAGGTACGGCCACGGTAAGTGTGCCTGTTGATCAGCCGGTACTGGGGACTATTCTGCGTGCCGGTTTGCCCTTTCACCAGGGTTTTATCAATTATTTTGATCAATCAGCATCGGCATTTATTACCGCTTATCGGAAAGTAAAGCGTACCGGTGATTTTGTGATCCAGATTGACCATATCTCCACCCCGAACCTCGACGATAAAATATTTATCCTGTGCGATACCATGCTGGCCACCGGGCAAAGTATCGTAGTGGTATGCAAGGAATTGATGGCCCAGTATAAAATAAAAGAACTGCATATAGCTGCCGTAATAGCCAGTACCGAAGGCGTGGCGCATGTACGGGCAAATCTGCCTAAAGCAAAATTATGGCTCTGCGCTATTGATGATGAAATGACCAGCAAAGCCTACATCGTACCCGGCCTGGGTGATGCCGGCGACCTGGCTTTTGGGGAAAAGGCTTAGTTGGATTTCGAGATTAGAGGAGGAATAGTTTAATTTTGTCTACGTATTCACAAAAACGCGTCATTGCGAGGTAAGCACCCCCTCTAAATCTCCCCCAAAGGGGGAGATTTCAAGAAAGAGTTTTAAAGCCCTCTCCAAAGGAGAGGGTTGGGTGAGGTCTTGCTTCGTACCTCGCAATGACGTGATGGCAAAACATCCAAATGAACAAGTACAAACACATCTTCTTTGATCTCGACCATACCATCTGGGATTTTGATAAAAACGCAGAAGAAACGCTGCACGAGCTTTTTGTACTGCACCGTTTACAGGAGGTCGGTTTACCATCGGCCGATCTGTTTATCGAAACCTATACCCGTAATAACCACGAGCTTTGGGCGCAATACCATACGGGTGTTATCACTAAGGAACAGTTGCGTGATGCCCGTTTTAAAAGAACTTTTATACAGCTTGGTCTGCACCCAGACCTGATCCCGGTCGACTTTGAGGACGCGTATGTAAGGCTTTGCCCTACCAAAACCAACCTGTTCCCGCACGCGCACGAAACTTTACAGTACCTGCAGGGTAAATATACGCTGCACCTCATCTCCAACGGGTTTAAAGAATCGCAGCAGTTAAAGATCTCGGGTACCAACCTCGGCGGATATTTTCAAAACATTATTGTATCCGAAGATATTGGGGTAAATAAACCTGATAAGGCCATATTTGAATACGCGGTTAAGCTGGCGAGTACCACTAAGGCTGAAAGTGTGATGATAGGGGATAGTTTAGAAGCTGACATTTACGGAGCGCTCCATTATGGAATGGATGCTATCTTCTTTAATCCCTTTAACGCGCCAAAACCCGATGATGTGCTCTTGCAAATTACTCATTTAAAAGAGCTAACTTTATTGTTATGAGCATTGCCAAAGAGCTTAGGGGCATTGAAACCGCGCTGAATAATTACCGCGAACAGCTGGATATAATTCCTGATGAACTATTTGCCGAAACTCCGGAAGAGGGCCACTGGTCGTGTGCCGAGGTTTACAGCCATGTGATGCAGATAACTCTTCGCTCGTGCATAGCTATTGAGCGTTGTGCCCACAGTAACTGTCCGCCCACTAAAAAAGGCCCAAGTTTACAAGGGCACTTTACGTTGCTTTTTGGTTGTTTCCCGCCCGTAAAGATCAAAATGCTGGATATCATGAATGTAGAGAAGATCAGTAAGGAGGATGCCCGCAACCTGATCATCAAATGCCGTAAACGGATAGAGGATATTGCCCCGATCATAGCAAAGGCCCCGCCCGATGTACGTTACGGGCATCCGCGTTTAGGTATGCTTAATGCCAAGCAATGGCTTAAGTTTACCCGGATACATTTATTACGCCATTTAAAACAGTTGGAGCGGATCAAAAGGAAATTTAATTAGCCAATGAAAAGGCATCAATAAATAAGGAGTTAAAAGGAGGCTGTCACCCTGAGCTCCGTCGAAGGGTAGAGCGCAGAGGCCTGCCCACCATGCTTCGACGGGGCTCAGCATGACACCTTTTTGGAATAGCTGCCAATGATGGGCAGGGTGAGGCAGAGGAGGTTAAAAGAAAATTTGCACTACCAACGTAACCTTTTACATTTAACAGAGTCTTAACAGTAAGATAATTTAGTTTACCGACATTTGTTAAAATCATTTCACAATGAATTTTGAGTATGCGTATTTGGTTGTTATAAGTTTGTTGCTCCTGGTTGGGGCCTTCTATATCAGCCCTTATGAACTGAATGTTAATGAAGACGAAGACGACGAGTAATCGTTTGTTAATCATTTCAACTATATATATTAACCGGCAGCGCCTGCCGGATGAGCAATTAACCCCTCTATTTTAATGTCAAAACGTGAAGTTGATATCGTAGTAATATCTGACGTGCACCTGGGTACATACGGTTGCCATGCCAAAGAATTACTGAAGTATTTAAAAAGCGTCAAGCCCAAAATGCTGATCCTTAATGGCGATATTATTGATATCTGGCAGTTTAGTAAATCGTACTGGCCCGAGGCACACATGAAAGTGGTGCGCCGCATACTCAAATTTGTTACCGATGGCATACCCGTGCATTACCTCACTGGTAACCACGACGAAATGCTCCGTAAATTCACCGATTTTAACCTGGGATCGTTTCAGCTGCTCAATAAAATCGTACTCAATATCGATGGTAAAAAAGCCTGGATCTTTCATGGCGATATATTTGACGTAACCATGCAGCACTCCAAATGGCTGGCCAAGCTGGGAGCCGTAGGTTATGACAGTCTTATCCTGATCAACAGTTTTGTTAATTGGTTTTTAACGGCTTTGGGTCGTCAAAAAATGAGCTTTTCGCAAAAAGTAAAGGCCAGTTTTAAAGAGGCTGTAAAATTTATCAATCAGTTTGAACAAACCGCGGCCGACCTGGCTGTGGACAAAAACTATCAATATGTTATTTGCGGGCATATTCATCATGCCGAGATCAGAACTATCGAGAACACCGAAAAAACAGGTTCTGTATTATACCTCAATTCGGGCGACTGGGTGGAGAGCCTTACCTCGCTGGAGTATTATAACGGAGAATGGACCATATTTAAATATAATCCCGACGACTTTAAAACCGACACCGACGACGATGATAAAACCGACGCCGAAGACCTGGACGCCAAGATGGATGTAAAAAGTTTACTCGAACGTTTTAAACAGGAACCTCACTGAGGCACAGTATCAAGTAGTCAGTATCAAGTATCACGACTTTAAACGGATATTTTACAGTCGGCAAGAAATCTTGATACTTGATACTGACTACTTGATACTAATTACTAACTTGACCCCCGCTATAAAAACTGTGAAATATGATGCTTGAAACTGTAACAGAAATGGAACTTCTGCCATCTCAGTTAAAAGGTTAAACCAAGCTTGCTATCATGATAGCTTCGGCACAGTTAAAAAACGAACATACTACTAATGAAACCATTATGAGCTTACGCTCACAAATTAAGAGCTCATAATAGCTTCATCTCAGTATAAAAAACGAATAATATCGATGAAAATACTTTTTGCCATACAGGGAACCGGTAACGGACATATAAGCCGGGCTCGTGAAATTGTGCCTTTATTACAGCAATATGGCGAGGTTGACCTATTAATAAGCGGTACCGAAGCTGAGGTTTCCTTGTCGCAACCCCTTAAATACCGTTTCCACGGCTTTAGTTTTGTATTTGGCAAAAAGGGAGGAGTGGATAACTGGGCTACGTTTAAAATTATGAACCTGCCCCAGCTTTGGCGCGATATGCACAGTCTGCCGCTGGATCATTACGACCTGATCATTAATGATTTTGAACCGGTAAGCGCCTGGGCTTGCCGCCTGCAAAAAGTGCCTTCGGTATCATTAAGTCACCAGTGTTCCTTTGTATCGCCCAATACACCCCGGCCCAAAAAGTGGAATTATGCCGAATGGCTATTCAAATATTATTCACCAACCACGCACCATGTGGGTTTCCACTTTGAGCGTTATGCCGATTTTATCCATACCCCGGTGATCAGGAGCGGCATCCGTGAAATGGAAACAGCCAACCTGGGACATTATTCCGTTTATCTGCCGGCTTATGACGATAAAACACTGCTGAAGCATTTAAGCCAGACCGAAGCCAAATGGCAGATATTTTCAAAACGCCAGAAAACACCATACCGTTCGGGCAATGTCGAGATCTTCCCGGTAAATAACGAGGCTTTTAATACCAGCCTGGCCAATTGCGAAGGATTGCTTACCGGCGGAGGTTTTGAAGGTCCGGCCGAAGCATTGTTCCTGAAAAAAAAGGTGCTTATGATACCCATGAAGGGGCAATACGAACAGCAATGCAACGCCCTGGCAGCATCAAAACTGGGCGTGCCGGTGGTTAATGAGATCAATGATAAGTTTGCCGGCCATCTGAATAACTGGATCCAGGACGATAAAAAGGTGATCGTCGATTTCCCCAATGAAACCGCCCAAATTGTCGACGATCTGGTAAAGCGGTACGCGAGGAAATAGGTTTTTTGGGGGAGCAAGGATTTTTGGAACAAAGAGCAAGGACAAAAGAAAAATCATGCTAATCGCTGAATTCAGCTTATCAAGAGTCAAACATTTAGAAATCCTTACTCCAAAAATCCTTGCTCTTTGCTCCAAAAATCTTTGTTCTAAAAGTCCTTGATCTTTGTTCCAAAAATCCTTGCTCCAAAATTCTTAGTTTTACGCCGCAAATAACGTCTTTGATGATCAATCTTTTCAGAACCTTTAATCCATTCAATGCTTTATGGCTAATCATCGTACTGTTTTTGTCGCGTGTGGGTTATTTGTTTCATGTTCCCGATAAGCTGGAGTTCATTTTTGTAGAGCCCTTTGCCCGCCTATTGGTGCCGGTTGCTTATGAATACGCGCTTTCGCCGGTTTTAAATATTTTTTTAGCCGCGGTACTGGTTTTTATACAGGCACTGTTATTAAATTATCTCATCAACTTTCATAATTTACTGGGCAAGCCTACATTTTTGCCGGCGTTGATGTATGTTACCCTTTCGGGTTTATTTGCCCCATTCCTGATATTGAGCGCCCCGCTGATCTGTAATTTCCTGCTGATATGGATGTTGTTTAAGCTGTTTAGCCTGTACAAAGGCGAGGATGCTAAATCAACGGTATATGATCTGGGCATGATCGTAGCCCTGGGTTCGCTCATCTATTTCCCCTTTATTTATCTGTTTTTGTCTATCTGGATAGCGCTGGTGCTTTTTAAACCTTTCAATTGGCGCGAATGGATAGCCGGAATATTAGGATATGCCACAGTATTTTTCTTCCTGGCAGTTTTTTATTACCTCAATGATCGTATTAAAAACTTTGGCAACATCTGGCTGCCCTTAGGAACCAAATTTCCGGATCATATCAGCATCAACTCCTATAATTACCTGCTGCTTATCCCGGTAATCATGATCCTGGTGCTTTGTTTTTTTAAATTACGGCAAAACTTCTTTAAAAGTTATGTGCAAACCCGTAAGTCGTTCCAGTTATTATTCCTTATTTTTCTGATCACCGCTTTTTCATTTTATGTAAACGCGGCCTTCCATTTGAATCACTTTTTGTTATGTGTGGCCCCTGTCGCAGTGTTTTTTGCCTACTTTTTTTTGTATGCAACCCGTAAATGGTTTTATGAAAGCTTGTTCTTATTGCTGCTAATCAGCATTATCTACTTTCAGTTTAACAAATTTTAACTTTTACATTCGTTCAAATTTCAACGGTTATATTAGTTTTGTAGCATGAAGTTTGGAGTAGTTATATTTCCCGGGTCTAATTGTGATGAAGACATCATATATGTATTAGAAAAAATAATGGGTCAGCAGGTGGTTAGGTTATGGCATAAAGACCATGATCTGCAAGGTGTTGACTTTGTTGTTTTACCAGGCGGTTTTTCTTTTGGCGATTATCTTCGTTCCGGCGCGATATCCCGTTTTTCACCCATCATGCAGGAGGTTATACAATTTGCAGCAAAAGGTGGCTATGTAATGGGTATCTGCAACGGTTTCCAGATATTGACCGAAGCAGGTCTGCTTGATGGCGCTTTATTACACAATGAAAACCGCAAGTTTATTTGCCGCAACATCTATTTAAAACCGCAAACAACTCAATCATTACTTACAGCCCAATTGGTACAGGATCAGGCTTATAAAATACCTATCGCTCATGGCGAGGGTAACTATTTTGCCAGTGCTGATGTAGTAAAGGCGCTGAATGATAATGACCAGGTATTGTTCAGGTACTGCGATGAAGCCGGTAACATCGTTGCCGATGCCAATCCTAACGGATCATTGGAGAACATTGCCGGTATTTGCAACGCCAACAGGAACGTATTTGGATTAATGCCTCACCCTGAACGCGCCGCCGACAGTTTGCTGGCTAATGAAGATGGACTAGCTATTTTTGAATCTATATTATCATTAATTAAGGCCTGATGACCAATTTGGTTATCGATATTGGTAATACGTATACAAAAATTGCGGTTTTTAAGCTGAATGAACTGTTAGCAGTAATGCAGTTTGAAACGGTTGACCCCGGCACGCTGGATAATTTTTTGAATAATTATCAGATAAACAGGGCAATCATATCATCTGTAAAAAAACATGTTGAGCCCTGGCAAACCGGTTTAGAGGCAAAAATGCCGGTTACCTATTTCAACGCGTTAATACACAGCAGTATACAAAACCATTATTTAACCCCTGAAACTCTCGGCACCGATCGTTTAGCGGCTGTTATAGGAGCAAGCCATACTTACCCGGAACTCAACAGCCTGGTAATTACCGGCGGAACCGCTATAACATATGATTACGTAGATGCAGGCGGAAATTATTTTGGCGGCAGTATATCACCGGGACTAAATATGCGTTATAAGGCTTTAAATTATTATACAGCCGGCTTGCCATTGATCAGTACAGATGCCGCCTTTAATGCAGCATATGGCGATAGTACCGAAACAGCTATACGCTCGGGTGTGCAAAACGGGATAAAATATGAACTATTGGGGTTTATGGAAAGCTATAAAGCCAACAATCCCCAACTAAATATCGTGTTAAGTGGGGGCGACAGTATTTTTTTTGATACTCTATTGAAAAATAGCATCTTTGCCCCCTATATTAAAATTGAACCTTATTTGGTTTTAAAAGGATTAAACGCAGCTATACAAAAGCATAATGATTAAATATACCAGGTTTTTTATAACACTTTTATTGGCTGTTAGTGCATTTGCAGCACATTCACAATCAACGGCGACCACCAGCTCTCCATATTCAAGATATGGTATAGGCGATATCGATCCTCAGTTAATGCCTCAAAATATAGGTATGGGTGGTATTGGCGTGGCCACTAACAAAATAAGTTTGTTTAACAATATCAATATAGTAAACCCGGCTTCATATGGCGCCATAAACCTTACTACTATTGATATAGGCATTTATAGCAACTTTTTAACCCTGAGCCAAACGGGTTCTGCCAGTCAAAAAAATAGCAACTTCAGGTTAAGCCACCTGGCTTTTGCTATACCGGTAACCAAACGTTCGGCATTGAGCTTTGGCTTGTTGCCTTATAGCGAGCGTGGTTATAGCTATAAAAACACCGTTAAAGGAAACGGCGCGATACCCGCCGACACCAACCTTACCAATTACACTTACAGCGGTGATGGTGGTTTATCAAAAGCTTATTTGGGTTATGGTTTTGGTATAGGCAAACACCTTTTAATTGGTGCTAACGTATCTTATATTTTCGGTACGTTAAAAGATATCAGCACCACAGAAATAAATACCAGTGTTAACGGGGTAATATATCCGCTGCCAGGTACAACCAACTCAAAAATTGAATCAAGTAATTCTATAGCCGGGTTGAATTATGATTATGGTGTACAATACTCTGTTGATTTTTCTGATACCAAGCACCTTACTTTTGGGTATTCCGGGTCGCTAAACTCCAAGCTAAATTCCACCAGCAATTTTATTGTAAGCCAATATTTTAATGACGCCAGTGGTAATGAAGATATCCCGTTGGATAGCGTTATCAATAAACAGAGTTCCAAAACAAAAATAAAACTTCCGTTAACCAACCGGTTTGGTATATCGTTTCAAAGTGATGGCAAGTTCCTGGTGGGGGCTGATTATACCATGAGCAAATGGTCGCAGCTGTCAATAGGGGGTGAAAACCAGGGTTTGCAGGATAGCCGTACGTTTAACATAGGTGGTCAGTATACACCGAACATTGCTACTTTACGTAACTACCTGGCTTCGGTTGATTACCGTTTAGGGGCTATATATGACGAAACTTATATGGTAGTTAATAATACCAGGATTAAAAGATACGCCCTTACCGCAGGTGTTGGTATGCCTTTAAGACCTAATAATGGTAGTTTTTACAAGATTAATATCTCTGCAGAAGTAGGCAGAAGAGGTTCGTTGGTGAATGGCCTGGTGCGTGAAAACTATGTTAATATCCATTTAGGCTTTACCCTGAACGATAAGTGGTTCCAGAAGTATAAATTTGATTAATCTTAGTATTAAGATATCAGATGTGAGATATGAGATATGAGACAAAGAGATTGCTTAACCTCATAAGGGTTAAAAATAAAACATTAGGTATCAGGATATTTGCATCCCGTATGGTCTCCTGTCTCACATCTCATATCTCATATCCCATATCTATAATATTACTTGTGCTTTTTATATCCTCCTGCGAGAATGATCTGAACAAGGTTAAAGAGATCGCCTCAAACGAGGTAGGTACTATAGTAGAGCCTACTACGGGTGTTGATCTTATCCTGAGCGACTCGGCTAAGGTAACTATACACCTCACAGCGCCTTTAATTTTGCAGTATAACCCCCAGAATACCAAAACTACTTACAAAGTAGCACCTAAAGGGATCAAGGTAATTCATTACGACAAATTGACCCAAAAGCAGGATGGTACCATTATTGCCGATACCGGCATACTGCACGCGGGCGAAAAATTGTATGAGTTCCGGAAAAACGTAGTGGCCACCAACGCCCAGGGCGATGTTTACAAATCAGATGAGCTGTTTTGGGATTCGGCCACTAAAAAAGTATACTCCCACAAAACTGTAGAGGTTTTTATGAAAAGCGGGAATGTTATGAACGGGAACAGTTTTGAGAGCGATGATGCCTTTTTACATCCTTCTCTTAAAAATAGTAAAGGGGTGTTTCATGTAGACGAAAACGGGGCTCAGTAACGTTTTTTTATCAGGAAAATTTTGTGTTATAGAATTTTACTAAAAATTGTATCTTGCGCCCTCTTTTGAGCAATAGAAACCGTCATGAGTTGTCCTTTAAAAAATAGATTAGCGCATGATAGCTTCATTTCTTTTAAAGGACAGATTATTATAAGAAAAATAATTATAAAAAGTATATGGGTATAATGGGTTATTTGCGCGACCGGATGGGGAAAATTGTTGCCATCCTTATTGGTCTAGCGCTCCTTGCTTTTATTGTAAGTGAGGTTGTAAGGTCGGGAGGCTCTTTTTTCAGAGACGATAGCAACGAATTGGCTGTGGTGAACGGCGAAAAGGTGCCTTACGATGAGTTTAATAAAAAACTGGAACAAAATACTGCACAGTTTAAACAAGCGGGGCAAGCTATTTCTCCGCAGATCACCAGTTACATACAGGAAACTACCTGGAACCAATACCTGAGCCAGATACTGATGGGCAAAGAGATTGAAAAATTAGGTATTGTAGTTGGAACCGACGAAAGTACATCAATGGTTAATGGCAATAGCCCCGACCCACAGATAGCACGTCAGTTCTCTGATCCGCAAACCGGCCAGTTTGATCGTAACAAATTAAACCAGTTTTTGAGCTACCTGCAATCAGCTAAAGCCGATCAAACTCAAAAACAAGCCTGGGCTGATTTCTTAACTCAATTGATCGAAGCAAAGAAAGCGACTAAATACATGGCTTTGGTTACCAACGGACTGTATGTGAATTCGCTGGATGCTAAAGATGATTATGAAGCAAAAAACAAACTGGTGAATTTTAAATATGCCACACTGGATTATGCTTCTATCCCTGATGCCAAGGTTACTTTGACTGATGAGGACTACAGCACTTATTATAACGCGCACAAAGGCGAATTCAAGAATCCGCAGGATGTACGTTCATTTGAGTATGTAAGCTTTAACGCGGCACCTTCAAAAGATGATAGCGTTGCTATAAAGGCACAGGTTGATAAACTGGCCGACGCTTTTAAAGCCAGCACCAACGATTCGCTTTTTGTACAGATCAATTCTGAAACAAAAACGCCTGTCAGCTTCCAGAAAAAAGGTGGATTAGAGCCAAAACTGGATACCGTGATGTTTAACGCATCTAAAGGTTTTGTATATGGTCCTTACATATCAAACGGCAGCTACAAACTGGCTAAATTAACCGACGAAAAAACAACTTTTGATTCGGTAAAAACCCGTCATATACTAATTAACCCGGCTGCTGAAGGTGGTGTTGAAAAAGCGATCGCTAAAGCCGATTCAATCAAGAAACTGATCCAGGGTGGTAAATCATTTACCGATCTGGCTGCAACTTTCTCTGTTGATAAAGGCAGTGGTACCAAAGGTGGCGAAATACCTGCATTTGATGTTAATGGCGCGATGGGTGGTGGCCAGGGACAGATCACTCCAGAATATACCAATGCTGCTTTTAAAGCAAGCAAAGGCGATCTGATCGTAGTTACTTCACAATTTGGTGTGCACCTGATTCAGATCGAAGATCAAAAAGGATCTGTAAAGGTGGTAAAAGTTGCCGTTGTTGATAAACCAATAGCCGCGAGCAGCAAAACACAAACTGTAGCCTACAGCCATGCACAACAGTTTTTAGGTAACCTTACCAAAGATAACTTTGATGCCGAGGTAAAAAAAGAAGGCTTAAAAAAGAGCGTAGCTGAAGATTTTACAGGCGTTGCTGCAAGCTTACCAGGCTTAGATAATGCACGTGACATAGTAAGATGGGCGTATAAAGCCGAAAAAGGTGATATCACTGATAAAGTATTTACCGTAGGTGATCAGTACGTTGTTACCCGCCTAACCGAAATTAAACCTAAAGGTCTATTATCATTAGAGGCTGTTAAGAAACAAATTGAACCAGCCGTACGCAACGAAGTAAAAGCTAAGCAACTGGACGAGAAATTCCAGGCGGCTTTGAGCGGATCTACCAGCATTGACCAGGCTGCTCAAAAAGCAGGCGTTAAGGTTGTTCCTGTTCAAAACGTAGTTTTTGCAAACCCGATCATCCCAGGCGCATCATTGGAATATAAAGTGATCGGTTCTATTTTTGGTTCACAACCTAACAAACTCTCTAAACCGGTTAACGGCCAGCAAGGTGTTTATGTATACGTTGTGGATGGTTTCACCAATCCTGCGGCACTTGCAAATAACGTAAGAGAGAAACAACAAATAGCTCAGGCATTAATGCAACGGGCGGCAAACCAGGTACTGGATGCCCTGAAAGATAATGCTATTGTAAAAGATAACAGGTACAAACTGTTATAAGAATATTTTAAAGTAATTTTGTATCCGGGATCAGTCTGAGTGCTGTTCCCGGATTTTTTTTGATCTCAGATTTAAAACTTTAGAGTTTAGGTTTTAGAATTTAGTGTTTAAAACAATGGATATACAGGAAAATATAGTGAATAAAGTAGCACAGAGTGGCCTGGTCACTCTGGATCCTGCTGCTTTTTATCCCGCCGGCGAGCGTGTTATTTATGATATTAAAGATAACCTGTTCCACGGTTTGATGCTGCGCGAAAAAGATTTCAGGGAATTTATAAAAGAGCATGACTGGGCACAATATACCGGCAAAAATGTGGGCATCACCTGCACCGCCGATGCCATTGTACCCGCATGGGCCTATATGCTGTTAGCTAATCGTATGGCTCCGTATGCACGGGAGATTGTTTTTGGCGATGAAGCTGTTTTGGAAACCGTACTGTTTGAAAAAGAAATAGCCAAGGCCGATTTTGAGCAATACCGTGATCAGCGTATTGTATTAAAAGGCTGCGGTGATACCGAAGTACCGGTTTCGGCCTATGTGGAACTAACCAAGAAACTTACCCCTATAGTAAAAAGTCTGATGTTTGGCGAGCCTTGCTCAACCGTACCAATTTATAAGCGAAAAGACTAATTGGAATAGAGTCAAGAGATAAGAATCAAGAGTCAAGACAAAAAGAGAGTTCATGCTGAACTCGTTTCTGCATCTCTCAGGATGATTAGACGTTAGCTTGTACACTTTACATGTGGGATGCCGAAACAAGTTCGGCATGACATACCTGATTTTTCTTGATTCTTGACTCTTGGTTCCTGACTCTTATTCAAAACCCAACACAATAAAAGAGCGATTAAACCATTTATAGTAAAGCTTTGTCATATCTTCGGCCCGCTATTTGTTGGCGGGTGTATGATATAAAAAGCAATTATTGCTAATGAGAAAATCCCTTTTATTTACCATGCTGCTCTTTTTATGGGGTAGTAAAGGTTTTTCGCAGGAACTTACAAAAATCAGCGAACCTGTTTTTAAAGTAGGCGAAAAGCTAAGCTATAAAATGAAATACGGTGTATTTACCGCTGCCGAGGCCGACATCAGGGTAGAAGCCAGCGATAAGAAGCTTGACGGCCCCGCCTTCCACTTAATAGCAGAAGGTAAAACGGCAGGCTCTTTTGACTTCTTTTACAAAGTGCGCAATAAGTACGAATCATACGTTGATCAAAACACCCTGATGCCCTATTTTTATACCGAGAACAGGCGGGAGGGGAAATGGAAGCATACTGATAATGTGAGCTTTGATCATAAGGATAGTAAGGTAACCGCCAACAAAGGAGTGTTTACGTTTAAAGGACAAACATTTGATTTTGTATCGGCCTATTATTTTGCCCGCACTATTGATGTTTCCAAAATGAAAGTAGGGGAGAAATTTGAATTGCAGTATTTCCTGGAAGATGGCTTTCATTCTATGGGTATCACTTATGTGGGCACCGAAGTGGTGAGTTGTTCGATGGGGAAATTCAATTGTCTTAAATTTAATCCAACAATCATCCCTGGGCGTATTTTCAGAAAGGATAGTAAATTGTACCTTTGGATAACAAATGATGGCAACAGGATACCTGTAAAGGCGCATGTGGAGGTTATACTGGGCAGTATAACCATGGATCTGCAAGCAGCCAGTGGTTTAAAGTATCCATTAAACCCTATAAAAAAATAATTAAAAGAATATGATTGAGGTTGGTAATGTTTTGGTGCACGAGGATGTGGTGAAAGAGAATTTTGTTTGTAACCTTAACAAATGCAAGGGAGCCTGCTGTTTGGAGGGTGATTCGGGTGCGCCCTTAAATGCCGATGAGCTTGATATTTTAAAAGAGATATATCCTAAAGTGAAACCTTACCTTACCGAAAAGGGGATCAAAACCATTGAAAAGGTAGGCACTTATGTAAAAGATTTTGAAGGCGATTATACCACACCTTGTGTTGATGTAAATAAAGAATGTGCTTACGTAATATGGGAAAACGGTGTTACTAAGTGTGGGATCGAGAAAGCTTACGAGCAGGGTGCCATCACCTGGAAAAAACCTATCTCCTGTCACTTATATCCTATACGTATTACCGCCTATCCCGAATTTGATGTGCTGAATTACGATCGTTGGAGTATTTGCAGCCCTGCATGTTCATTCGGGGATGAGCTTAAAGTACGGGTACACGAATTTTTAAAGGATCCCCTGATACGCAAATATGGGAAAGAATGGTATCAGGAACTGGAGAATGAAGTTTCGGGCATCTGATGATAAGAGTTAAGATATTAGAATCAAGAGTCAAGACCGTCTGTTTAATTAATGATTTTCTTAATTAAATTAAAGCAAAATCAAAGTTGTTACTTGTCTCAACTCCTGGCTCTTGGTTCTTGATTCTTTTTCTCTTAATTCTCATTGTTTTTGGATAATATTGTAACTTATAAGTTATAGCCGATAAATACTTATGAAAACAGCTTTAATAACGGGGGTAACAGGTCAGGATGGTGCGTATCTCGCCGAATTCTTACTAAAGAAAGGCTATGATGTACATGGTGTAAAACGGCGGTCGTCATTATTTAATACCGATCGTATAGACCATCTTTATCATGACCCGCATGAACCCAATGTAAAGTTTAAGCTGCATTACGGCGACCTGACCGATTCTACCAACCTAATCAGGTTGGTGCAGGAAGTACAGCCCGATGAAATATATAACCTTGCCGCGCAAAGCCATGTAAAGGTAAGTTTTGATACACCCGAATATACTGCCAATGCCGATGGCATTGGTACCTTGCGGATATTGGAAGCTGTACGGTTATTAGGTCTGACCCAAAAAACACGTATATACCAGGCATCAACATCCGAGCTTTATGGCCTGGTGCAGGCTGTTCCGCAAAGTGAAACCACACCATTTTATCCGCGCTCCCCATACGCCGTAGCTAAATTATACGGTTACTGGATCATCGTAAATTATCGCGAAGCTTATAACATGTATGCCTGTAACGGCATCCTGTTTAATCATGAAAGCCCTATCCGTGGCGAAACGTTTGTAACCCGTAAAATTACACGAGCAGCTTCAAAAATAGCCTTGGGTTTGCAGGACTGCCTGTATGTTGGTAATCTTTCGGCACAGCGCGACTGGGGGCATGCTAAAGATTATATTGAAGCCATGTGGCTAATGTTGCAGCAAGAAAAGGCCGAAGATTTTGTGATAGCTACCGGTATTACCACTACCGTTCGTGATTTTATAAAAATGGCTTTCAATGAATTAGGCATCGAAGTAGAGTTTAGTGGCAAGGATGAACATGAGCGTGGCGTGATTATTGATATTGATGAGCAAAAAGTGAAAGAGCTGGGCTTAAATACGGATGCCCTTAAGTTTGGGCAAACCGTAGTAAAGGTTGATGCCAAATATTTTAGGCCAACCGAAGTTGAACTGTTAATTGGAGATGCTACAAAAGCTTTTGAAAAATTAGGATGGAAGCCTAAATATGACCTTCAGGCCCTGGTTACAGATATGGTGTTATCAGATCTGCACCTGGTTAAAAAGGATGAATATCTGAAAAAAGGCGGTTTTAAAACGCTTAATTACTTTGAATAAAATTTATCAATTCTGCATGAAGAAAATATTTACCAGCGTTATACTATTATTTTTAATAAGCGGGATTGTAAAGGCACAATCAGTATATCAACCCTATTCGTACCAGTTTTACCAGAAACTGGATGCTGATGTTTATTCCACGCAAACCCGCGTACATAGCTCAATAAAACCATTTTTTGTTGATGATTCATTGATAAAGTTTCATTATGATTCTTTAATGAATTTGAACGGGCTTAAAGGGAAATTCTTTACCGATCACCAGATCGATGTGAAGGGGAAAGGTTATACTTTTTACACCGATCTTTTGCCCGATTTTAACCTAAGCCGGGATTTTTCCGGTAAAAAGAATACCAACTCAGGTTCACTTGGGCTGCAGGTAGGAGGGACCGTTGGTGATAAATTATCCTATAATGTTAGCGCTTATGAAAACAGGGCTATGCTCCCGGATTACCTGGCCACATATACCAACCAGGTAGGTATAGCACCGGGGCAGGCCTATGCGGGTATTTATGGCAATGAGTATCGGTGGTCGTACATTACTGCGTTGGTATCATACACCCCCAATAAACATCTGAACATCACCGCCGGGCGAGATAAAACTTTTATTGGTGATGGCTATCGCTCTGAGCTATTATCTGATTATGCCTCACCATATCCATTTATTAAATTAACCGCGACCCTGGGTAATGTAAGGTACATGGCGATGTGGGCCTATTTTAATGATCCGCTGTCTATTAAAGTAGATAATGGCGACCGTAAGAAATATGGCGTATTCCATTACCTTGACTGGAATGTAAGTAACCGGCTTTCGTTAGGCTTTTTTGATGCGGTTATCTGGCCTGCTAAAGACGACCTTGGTCATGAGCGTGGTTTTGATTTTACTTATATCAACCCTGTTATATTTTTACGGCCTGTTGAGGCAACAAACGGCTCACCGGATAATGCTTTGATCGGGTTAACGGGTAAATATAAACTTACAGACGGCGTTACAGTCTACGGTCAGTTTGCTCTTGACGAATTTGAGGCGAAGAACTTTTTCTCCAGTAACGGTAGCTCTCGAAATAAATATGGCTGGCAATTGGGGCTTAGAGGCGCAAACCTGTTTAATGTAAGCGGATTAAATTACCTGCTGGAAACTAATAACGTAAAGCCATACACCTATTCGGAGCGTAGTTCCATAGTTAATTATGCTGAGAATGGCGAACCTTTGGCGCATCCATGGGGAGCAAACTTTCGTGAAGTGGTTGGCTTGCTGAATTACTCCTACAAAAGATTTGATTTCTCCGGAGAGTTGGATTATGGGCACTATGGTTTAGATACGGATAACCTGAATTTTGGTAAAGATCTCTTTCAGCAATATATAGATCCGGCAAGGGCTTTTGGTAACTATACCGGTCAGGGTTTAACAACCAATATGGTATATGTAGAAGGTAAAGTAGCTTATTTGCTAAACCCTAAATATAACCTGCGTTTTGAACTAGGCGGAATTTACCGTTCTGAAAAGAACAGTCAGTTTCATGACAAAACGAGCATGATTACTTTTGGTATACGCAGCTCGTTCCGGGCTATTTACAATGATTTAGCGAGTTATAAAACGCATTAGTATTAAAGTTCTAAAATCTAAATCCTAATATCTAACTTTTTCTTTTGTTTAGATATTAGGATTTAGATTTTAGAACTTAAGACGCTATAGTATGTGTATTATGTTTAGCACCTAAATTTCTAACCTGTGCTATGATGTGTTGCGCATCATAGCCGCATTCAGCCCAGAGTTCAGGTTGTTCGCCGTGCTCTATGATCTTATCTGGTATACCCAGGCGTTTTACCGTTGTATTCTGATAGCCATTATCGGCCATAAATTCCAGTACCGCGCTTCCCATGCCTCCTTCAAGGCAACCATCCTCAACCGTAATTACTTTGCTAAACTTCTTAAATACTTCGTGAAGTAAAGCTTCGTCAAGCGGTTTTACAAAGCGCAGATCATAATGCGCTGGGTAATAGCCTTCCGTATTTAGGGCGGCAGTGGCTTTTACTACTTCGTTACCGATAGCGCCTATAGATAGGATAGCTACCTCATCACCGTCGCAAACCTTGCGGCCCTTACCAACAGGTATGGCCTTGAACGGACGCTGCCAATCAACCATTACACCGTTACCTCGTGGGTACCGGATCACAAACGGGCCCATATTTTCCTGCTGAGCGGTAAACATCAGGTTACGCAGCTCTTCTTCGTTCATAGGAGCAGATACCGTCATATTGGGTATGCAGCGCATAAAAGCCAGATCATAAGCACCATGATGGGTTGGCCCGTCGGCACCTACAAGACCAGCCCTGTCTAAACAGAATATCACATTGAGCTTTTGAATGGCCACGTCATGTATCACCTGGTCATATGCCCGTTGCATAAAGCTGGAGTATATATTGCAGAATGGTACCAAACCTTGCGTAGCCAGTCCCGCCGAAAATGTTACCGCGTGCTGTTCGGCTATGCCTACGTCAAAAGCGCGGGTTGGCATAGCTTTCATCATGAGGTTAAGCGAGCATCCCGAAGGCATTGCCGGGGTAATGCCCATAATTTTAGGATTCTGCTCGGCCAGTTCAATAATACTGTGCCCAAAAACATCTTGATATTTAGGAGGTTGTGGTTTATCGTACTTGGTTTTCTTGATCTCACCGGTTATTTTATCAAATAAACCTGGAGCATGCCATTTGGTCTGGTCTTTTTCGGCCAGGGCATAGCCTTTACCTTTTGTGGTAATGCAATGCAATAGTTTTGGACCTGGTATATCACGCAGGTCTTTCAATACTTTTACCAGATGGTTTACATCATGACCGTCAATAGGGCCAAAATACCTGAATTTAAGGGCTTCAAAAAAGTTGCTGCGTTTTAACAGGGTGCCCTTAATGCTTTTTTCTATCTTCTGCGCTATTTTAAAGGCATCCGGACCTATGGCCGATAACTTGGCAAGTACATGAGCTATATCGTCCCTGAAACGGTTATATGGCTTGGAGGTGGTGATATCTGTAAGGTATTCCTTCAGCGCGCCCACATTGGGGTCGATAGACATGTTATTATCGTTCAGGATCACCAGTAAATTCGAACTTTCAATCCCGGCATGGTTTAGAGCTTCAAAAGCCATACCCGCGGTCATGGCGCCATCGCCAATAACAGCTACGTGCTGCCTGTCGGTTTCGCCTTTGTAATGCGAAGCCACGGCCATACCCAACGCTACAGAAATGGAGGTAGAGGAATGCCCTACACCAAAGGTATCGTATTCGCTTTCAGAACGCTTTGGAAAACCACTTAGGCCTTTATATACGCGGTTGGTATGAAATTCGTCACGGCGGCCGGTCAGTATTTTATGGCCGTAAGCCTGGTGGCCTACATCCCAAACTAATTGATCATAGGGGGTGTTTAGTACATATTGAAGTGCTACTGTTAACTCTACAACACCTAAACTGGCAGCAAAATGGCCACCATTTACCGATACCACATCAATAATATACTGGCGCAGTTCCTGGCAAACCTGTTCAAGCTCAGTTTCGTTAAGTCGCTTTAAATCAGATGGATAATTTATCGTTTTTAATAAATCTCCGGCTGGTACCTGCATTGACATTTGTAAGAATATTTAACTTACAAAGTAAGTTATTTATTTATAAAAACAGGTTATCTAAATGTATTTATTGTTTCGGGAACAGAGAGTCAAGAAATAAGAATCAAGAAATAAGACTCAGATTCCAATGTCTTGTGTCTTGATTCTTATCTCTTGGTTCTATGAAAAAATCTTATTTTTACAACAGATTTATGACCGACGACAGCTTTGCTATAAAATTACCCCAATTTGAAGGTCCGTTTGATCTGCTGCTTTTTTTTATCGAAAGGGATGAGCTGGATATACATGATATCCCCATAGCTCGCATAGCCGATGATTTTTTAAACTATATACACCAAATGACCAGCCTTAATATGGAGCTGGCCAGTGAGTTTATTTTTGTGGCAGCCACGCTGATGCGTATCAAGGCAAAAATGTTATTGCCCCGCTATGAAGCTGATGATGCCGGCGACGAAGCCGATACCAAAGAAAATCTGATCAGGAAACTGATAGAGTATAAAAAATTCAAGGAACTGTGCGAAGAGATACGCCCTTATGAAGAAGAGCGTTTTAAACAGGAAAAGCGGGGTAATATTAAGCACGACCTGGAGCAGGTAGAAAAGGTTACCCACCCCGGCGAAGAATTATCCGAGTTAAGCTTATACAAACTGATGATGGTGTATGAGCGGTTGATGCGTAATTATCTTAACCGCAGCGAAGAGGTAAAGCACACCGTTGTTCAATACCCTTACACTATCGAAAAGCAAAAGAAGGCGGTAAGCGATCTGCTTAAAATCAATAAAATGCTTGATTTTAAAGCTATTGCCGGGCATTCAGAAAATAAGGTACACTTTGTTTATAATTTCCTGGCTGTTTTAGAAATGCTGCAACAGGAGCTGATAGATATACAGATTGGATTAGGATATAATAATTTCTGGATATCAGCCAGGGAGATTTGAGATGTTAGATATGAGATGTGAGACAGGAAATGTATGAAGCTTGTTGTTCATTTTTAATTAATTACAAAAGCTGTTTTTTTAATCTCAAATCTTATATCTAACATCTCAAATCTAATTTTTACCTAACTTAGCCCCCGTTATAAATACAGTGCCGTTTTAATTATATATAATGAAAAGAGACAAATTAATTTTTAAGTTATTGGATGAAGAGCAACAACGCCAGGAAGAGGGTATTGAGCTGATAGCATCTGAGAATTTTGTGAGCCGTCAGGTTATGGAAGCTGCAGGTTCTGTTGCCACCAATAAATATGCCGAAGGTTTACCAGGCAAACGTTATTATGGCGGCTGCCAGGTAGTTGATGAAATTGAAACCATCGCTATTGAAAGAGCTAAGCAACTGTTCAATGCCGAGTGGGCAAATGTTCAGCCGCACTCAGGCGCTCAGGCCAATGCTGCTGTAATGCTGGCAGTTCTTCAACCGGGCGATAAAATATTAGGATTTGATCTGTCACATGGTGGCCACTTAACCCATGGCTCACCCGTTAACTTTTCTGGTAAATTATATGAGCCGCATTTTTACGGCGTAGTTAGAGAAACCGGTTTGGTTGATTATAAGCAATTAGAAAAAGTTGCCCTTAAAGAAAAACCAAAACTGATCATTTGCGGTGCTTCGGCTTACTCGCGCGATTGGGATTATGAATTTATACGCAAAGTGGCCGATAAAATAGGTGCTTTGGTACTGGCTGATATATCACACCCGGCAGGCCTTATTGCCAGGGGATTATTAGCCGATCCGCTGCCGCATTGCCACATTGTTACTACCACAACACACAAAACATTACGTGGCCCGCGTGGTGGCCTGATCCTGTTAGGTAAAGATTTTGAAAACCCATTCGGTATAAAAACACCTAAAGGCGAAATAAGAATGATGTCGTCATTACTGGATATGGCTGTTTTCCCAGGTACACAAGGCGGTCCTCTGGAACACATCATAGCCGCAAAAGCGATAGCCTTTGGCGAAGCTTTGAGCGAAAGCTACATGAAATACATCCTGCAGGTTAAAAAGAATGCCGCGGCTATGGCCGAAGCTTTTGTTAAGCGTGGTTATGAGATCATATCAGGGGGGACAGATAACCATTTAATGCTGATCGATCTGCGTAATAAAAACATTACCGGTAAAGCGGCCGAAAACGCTTTGGTAACTGCAGATATCACCGTAAACAAAAATATGGTTCCTTATGATGATAAGTCGCCGTTTGTTACGTCTGGTATACGCGTGGGCACCGCAGCTATTACCACTCGTGGCATGAAAGAGAAGCAAATGGAACACATTGTAGAGCTGATAGATGCGGTAATTGTTGACCCTGAAAATGAACCTTCTTTAAAGAAAATACGTAAAAAGGTCCACAAGCTGATGTACGATTATCCGTTGTACAGAGAAAGCAGCGCGGAATAATTAATGACCCAAAGGCAGCAGGAAAATTTAATAACTCAAAAGGAACGTTTAGAGGCCCTGCTGTCGTACCATATTTTAGATACGCCTCCTGAAAAGGAGTACGATGCTATTACCCGCCTTACATCTTATGTATGTAATGTTCCTGTTGTCCTCATCACCCTGATTGATGCCGACAGGCAATGGGTTAAGTCTAAATTTAGCGCCGGTACTGATGAAATCATCAGTGCCGGCGCTTTTTGCAATAGTACCATCCTCACCGACCAGATACTAGAGATAAGTGATACCCTGCTTAATGAAACCTTTAAGGATAACATTGAGGTTGTGAGTCAGCATGTACGGTTTTATGCCGGTGCGCCCCTGATTGACCCGAATGGACATCATTTAGGTACCCTTTGTATTATTGATACTGTACCCCACACGCTCAGCACCGAACAGCGCGATGCTTTGCGGATACTGGCCGATAAGGTGATGTCGCACTTTCTATTGCGCAAACGAAATAGAGATCTGGAAGAAAGCCTTGCAGTCCATAAAGAGTTTCACGACCTTTTTGACAGCTCTCCCGACATTCATTGTATTCTGGATCGCGATTTTAAAATTGAACGGATCAACCAGTCTGTTAAACAGGTTTTAGGCTATACCGTAGAGGAGGTAACTGGAAAACCGATATGGGATTTCTTCAGGGAGAAGGAAAGGGATATGTTTCTGAATAAATTGCAGGAGGGTTTAAATGGCCAGGATAAGTTTGAATTTGAAACACCCATTTTTGCGCCGGATCATGCTGTTAAATGGTTAAGCTGGGCAGCAACATTTAAAGGCGATAAATGGTTTGCCAGCGGCAGGGACGTAAGTTATCAGAAGCAGGTTGTAAAAGAACTCAAACAATTATCGCTGGTGGCCAGTAAAGTTGTTAATGGTGTAGTGATCAGTAATGCTGCCGATGAAGTAGTGTGGGTGAATGAAGCGTTTGAGCATATTACCGGCTATAACCTTACAGATGTTGAAAATAAGTACCTGGGCACAACTTTAAAAGGTAAGCCGGTTGATAACGCGGCTATTGAAAAATTAGACACATCGATAAGAAAGAAAGAGTCATACGAAGTAGATCTGCTCATCGATCGAAAAGATGGAACCCCAATATGGATCACGGTTGTCAATTCTGTTATTCATAATCAAAAAGGAGAGATTGATAAATCCATCCGGATCATTATTGATATTACTACCCGTAAAAAAATTGAGCAGGAGTTAGAGATATTGTCTTTTGCAGCCAGAAAATCGCCCAGTGGTATTTTTATACGCGATGCTGAAGGCAAAATGCTCTGGATGAATGAGGCCCTGGAAAATATCATCGGTTATTCGTTTGCCGAGTTGGAAGGAAAGATCATGGGTAATACCCTGGTTGGTGAAGATACTGACCTGGCTGTATTTGAAAGCGCGGTAATAGCCGTAAGGGAAAACAGACCATACGAGATCGAGATTAAAGTATACAAAAAGGATCATACCCCACGCTGGGTATTTTTATCCAACAGCCCGCTATTTAACGAAGCCGGTAAGGTTGACCGCCAGATTGGCGTAATGGTTGATATCACCGAGCGTAAAAAAAGCGAGGAAGAGCTTACCAAGCTTTCGTTAGTGGCCAGTAATACCACAAGCGGCGTAGTTATAAACAATAGCGAGGGGAAGGTGGAATGGGTAAATCCGGCATTTGAAAATATCACCGGATATAATATCCGGGAAGTGAGCGGTAACCATTTGGGCGATGTACTAAAAGGTGAGTTAACAGATGTCTCGATTATTCAAAAAACACGCGAACTATCCCGGAATAAACAATCTTTTGATGTAGACCTGCTCATTTATCGTAAAGATGGGCAGCCTTTGTGGATATCGGTTATCAACTCGGTAATTATTGGAAATGATGGTGACGTTGATAAATATATCGAGGTAATTATTGACATCACGGCAAAAAAGAGAGCCGAGATAGAGTTGATCACAGCCAAGGAAGAGGCTTTGCAATTAAGCCGCGCCAAGGACATGTTCATATCCGTGATGAGTCATGAAATACGGACGCCGCTTAATGCAGTGATCGGAATGTCGCACTTACTGCTCGAAGATAACCCGATGGATTCGCAAAAAGAAAATTTGAGCATACTCAAGTTTTCGGCCGAGAATTTGATGACACTGATCAATGATGTGCTGGATTTTACCAAAATAGAAACGGGTAACATCGATCTGGAGAAAGCTAATGTGGACATGCGGGAGCTTATCCAGAGCATCAACACCTCCATGCGATACCGTGCTGATGAAAAAAATATTTATCTTAGCAAAAGCATCGATGATGCAGTACCTGCAGTTGTGATAGGCGACAGAACCCGCTTATGCCAAATACTGTTGAACCTGGTGAGCAATGCAGTTAAGTTTACAGACGAGGGGGGAATTAATATTGACCTGAAGGTAATTCAGGAAAGTGATAAGGATGTACGGATACGGTTTTCTGTTTCAGATACAGGCATAGGTATTGCAGCTGATAAACTAGGCACTATATTTGAACAGTTTAAACAAGCCGAACCTGATACTACACGCAAGTATGGTGGCACTGGACTGGGCTTAGCTATTAGCAAAAGACTAATTGAACTTCATGATTCAAGAATAAATGTTGATAGCATACCAGGCAAGGGTTCTACTTTTTGGTTCACCATAACATTTAAGAAAACAAATACCCATTTGAGCAATAATAACAACAATTTGGAAGCAGGACTCAAAATAAATGTTTTAGTAGTTGATGATAACCAAATAAACCGGTTACTGATCAACAAGATCCTGAAAAAATGGGGTGCTAATGCAGATTTTGCTGAAAATGGTCTTGAAGCTATTCACAAAATAGAAAACAACCGTAACTACAATGTGGTATTAATGGATATCCACATGCCCCAGATGGGAGGCCTTGAGGCTACCCAGATCATACGGTCTATGCCCGATCCATATTTTCAGAAGTTACCCATTATTGCCTTAACCGCATCGATGCTGAGCAACCAGATGGGTGAAATAGATAATGCCGGGATGAATGATTATGTATTAAAACCCTTTGACCCCAAATCTCTTTACGATAAGCTGAGCCGGTATCAACATCAATAAAATATCCTTACGCATGTTGCTTGTTCAACATAAACTCTTTGTCGGCAGGGAAATTCTTAAAGATCAGATCATAAGCAATTTTTATCCATATAATAATGCAGGGCCAGGCCTTCATGGCAAGATTGCTCATCCACTCCCTGGCCGGTCTTGGAAAAGCATCACTGGGGCCTAAGCCGGTAATAATCAACAGCAGTACCAACATAACAATATTGAAAGTGGTAAAAGGCTTATCCTGCATCATGATATAGATCACAGCGCCTGCTGTAGCAATAATGTAAGTGGGATGTTCAGATCCTGTGCTAAATAGCACCACCATTAACAGGGCAGAACATAACACCTGTAACTGAAATTTCAGAGAGCTAAATTGCTTAAATCTGAGCAGTGGGATAGCAAAAATAATAGCTCCGGCTATCAGGAAAGGGGTATTAGGTATGGCTGCATTTTGAGTTACACGTCGTGCTACACCCATAATACACCAATCTATACTGCCATTTAAACTTACATTCATGGAGTTTTTAAGACTTAACTCATGAAACCAGTCCTGATATGATTGGATAATATAATGGGGATTGGAAATGATCATGGGTAGTACAAACAAAACACCGGCCCATACCGCTGTGCTCATCATAAACTTTAATTTATTACGGGAGAAAAGAAAAAACGCCAGGCCAACTACCGGATAAAATTTAATTAAAGTGCCAGCAACAATAAATAAGGTGGCCCATTCATCTTTGCCTTTTTTTACCAGCATAAAGCTTATGATGATAAGGGCTGCAATAAGGGCATTGATCTGCATGTAATGTGAGGTATTGGAAAACTCAATAACACACAATAAAAGGATGGCTGTTTTTATCCGATTGTTAAACGGGAGCAGATGTATTGCCAGTAAAAAGGCAAGCGCGTTAACTATCTGCCAAAGGAAAAACCCGACTGCTTCTGATGGGATAGCGAATGGAGCCACCAATATGGTAAATGTGGGGCCATACAAAAACACATCAGAATATTCCGCTGGATACAATAAATATAAGTTTAATCCTGCCTTTGCATGGTAATAAGCATGGCGGAATATGAGATAGTTATTATCAATATGCCTGAAGTATTTAAATTGCCAGCAATAAGTGGCAACCGCTAAATATAATACCCAAACCCATTGATACCCGGTTAAATAAAGGAACCTTTTTGCCATTGCAAGTAATTGTGATAATAGTATTTGGTAAAAGTATTGATAAAAAGATAATGGTTCAATTTGTTTTATTGCGCATAGGCGATAGTGGCAATACTAAGGGTAAGTCCGGGTATTTTTAACAGTTCAATCCCGCAAGCTTCAAGAGTTGAGCCTGTGGTTACAATATCATCAACCAATAACACGTGTTTGTTGATCAATCTTTCGGGATGTTTGATCGTAAATACTTCCTGCATATTCTCAAAACGGGCAAAGCGCGACTTATGGGTTTGGGTAGCCGTTGCTACCTTGCGTTGCAGATTATTATCCTCTACAGCAGCATGTAACTTTTCCGCAAGACCCTCAGCAAAACATGTACTTTGATTATAACCCCGTTCCTGTAAACGTTTTTTGTGCAGAGGTACCGGGATGATCAGATCGGTGGTATTAAAAATGGAGTTCTCAGCTAATTGAGTTCCGGCAATGTTGCCTACTAAGTTACCAATCCGTTGCATGCCTTTATATTTAAAATGATGCATCAGGTTTTGTACTTTGCCGCCTTTGGTAAAATAATAAAGGGCATAAGCTGCTTCTACTTTTATTTTACCGTAAAACTGTTGGGCAACAATGTTATCGGCTTGTAAATGAAAATTGGTATAGGGTAAATTGTAACGGCAATCCGAACAAATAATATACTCGTTGGCTACAAGGCTGGCCTGGCAAGCCGGGCATAGTTCAGGAAAAAGGAGGGAAACAAAATCGGCCAGGTAGCCACGCAGCAATTTCATGCCATGAATTTAAGGCAGATTTTTTAAACTTCGCTAACCTTTGCTTTTTCTTTGATGGCCAATTGCCCGCAAGCCGCGTCAATATCCTTACCCCGGCTGCGGCGTAAGTGAACATTGATGCCCTGCTTTTGCAGATAAGCGGCAAATGCTTCTACCTTATCTTCACCCGCATTAATGTAACTGGCAAAGGCGATAGGATTATATTCAATGATATTTACTTTACAGGGCAGGTGCTTACAGAATTTAGCCAGCTCCATGGCATCCTGTATTCCGTCGTTTACACCATCAAAAATAATGTATTCGTAGGTTACCGGGTTTTTGGTTTTGGCGTAATAATATTTTAAAGCTTCGGCCAGGGCCTTTAACGAGTTTTGCTCATTAATTGGCATTATGGTATTGCGCTTTTCGTCATTTGCGGCGTGTAACGATAGGGCAAGGTTGAATTTTACCTGGTCGTCGCCCAATTTTTTGATCATTTTGGCAATACCTGCTGTTGAAACAGTGATCCTTTTTGGCGACATGTTCAATCCATCTTCAGCAGTGATGCGTTCAACAGATTTCATCATATTAGCATAATTGAGCAGAGGTTCGCCCATGCCCATATATACGATGTTTGATAATGGTATGCCATAGTTTTCGCGTGCCTGCTTGTCTATCAGCACAACCTGGTCGTAAATTTCATCAGGATTAAGGTTTCTTTTACGCTCCATATATCCGGTAGCGCAGAACTTACAGGTAAGGCTACAACCCACCTGCGACGATACGCAGGCTGTCATCCGGCCCGGAGTTGGAATTAAAACCCCCTCAATTAGATGAGTATCGTGTAAAATAAAAGAATTTTTTATAGTTTTATCAGCACTAACCTGTGACGAATTTATTTTAACATTGTTAATAACAAAATTCTCATCAAGCTTAGTGCGCAGTTCTTTTGAAATATTGCTCATTTCGTTGAAAGAGAAGCACGATTTTTTCCAAAGCCACTCATAAATTTGTTTAGCCCTGAAACTTTTTTCCCCCATACGGATAAAATGCTCCTGCAAGGCTTCCAAACCGAGGCTGCGGATGTCTATTTTATCTTTTGCATTATTATTCACAATGCAAAAGTACTTAAATTTAAAAAAATCTGTCTTATTTTAAAGTCATTCTTTTAAATGATAAAAAAACATAACCAAAAGTTAATTGTAAGTAATTTTGTAGGGTTGTTTTGAAGAAAAACGTTTTGAGATAGATAATAAGTGATATAATTAATGAAAAGTTTTAAAGCCGATTACGTTTTTCCAATTTTTGCCGATCCTATTAAGAATGGAATTGTTACTGTTGACGACCAGGGTAAGATCATTTCGGTAACCGACCATAACAACCCTCCTGACGGCCCTGTTGAACAACTAAGCGGTATTATTTGTCCGGGATTTGTAAATACCCACTGCCATGTTGAGCTTTCACATCTTAAAGATAAAATAACCCCTAAGGGCGGGTTAGTGAACTTTATAAAAGACATACAGGCAACACGCAAGGCTGATGATAAGCAAATAGCAGATGCTATTCAGAAAGCAGATGAAGAAATGTACGCGAATGGTATTGTTGCGGTAGGCGATATCTCCAATAGCAATATCAGCATTCCTGTTAAAGCTTCCAGCAAATTATATTACCATACTTTTATTGAAACCTTTGGCTTTTTGCCACAAAACGCCCAGGCTATTTTTGATAAAGCCATGGAACTCATGCAGGAGTTTAAGCCGCAGCCCTGTTCTATTACGCCTCATGCACCATATTCGGTATCAAAGGAGCTTTTTAAATTGATCCGGAAGCACAGTGATGCAGAACATAACCTCATTAGTATCCACAATCAGGAGTGCGAAGACGAAAATAAATTCTATCGGTATAAATTGGGGGGCTTCCTTGAACTTTATGAACATTTTGGTATCGATATCAGCCATTTTAAACCACAGGCGCGTAACTCTTTGCAGTCCATTATTCCACTGCTAACTAACAGGCAGCAGGTTTTGCTGGTACATAACACTTGTACCAATTTAAAAGATATCTACTTTATAAAACGTTTTGACCGTAAAATAAATTGGTGTTTTTGCCCTAATGCCAATTTGTACATTGAAAATCGCCTTCCAAAAATACCTCTCTTTATCGATCAGGGTTTTAACATTACATTAGGTACCGATAGCCTGGCATCAAACGATCGCTTGTGTATATTGAGCGAAATGCGCACCATCCAAAAAAAGTTCCCGGCTATCAACACCGCTAAACTACTGGAATGGGCTACTATAAACGGAGCATCATTTTTAGGTATTGATGACGAAAAGGGTACCCTTGAGCCAGGCAAAACCCCGGGACTAAACCTGATAACCGGTTTAGACGGGTTAAAAATCACCCCCGAAAGCAAGATTAAGAAATTGATTTAATAAGTGGATTAGGTTGATTGAGTTGGAATGAATTAAATTTGTACCTAATGGTATGTCAACCACAAATTGACGTATAGTCTTGGAGTGACTCAATTGACAAAAAAGTGGGTTTACATGGTTTACATTTTTTATGGTTAAAATGCATGTAAATTATTGATAATCAATTATTTGTGTTTTATTTCCAAGAAAAAGTGTAAACCATGTTTTTTGTATAAATATTATTGGCTAAACGTCAATTCAGAAATGACACGACACTAGATTATCATATCAAACTTAATCAACATAATTTACCTCAATCAACTCATAAACTAAATGATCAGGCATCTCGATATCACTGTTAAAGGAAAAGTTCAGGGCGTTTTTTACCGTAAAGCAACCAAGGCTGTGGCCGATCAGTTAGGGGTAAGGGGCTTTGTTAAAAATGAACCGAACGGTGATGTTTTTATAGCAGCCGAAGCCAACGACACCATGCTCGAAATGTTTATGGAATGGTGCAACGAAGGGCCCGAAGATGCCGAAGTAACTTCTGTAGAAAGCCATGAGGGCGAATTAAAAAACTATCGTAATTTTGAGGTTGTAAAAAGAGCCCTGTAGTTTGCCGGGTTTTATTTGTTAACTACCATCCCAAACATCAACATTGTCAACCGCTAAAAAATTTGCCGGGCAAACGGCTATATACGGTGTAACTACTATAGTACAGCGTTTATTAGGCGCTTTGCTTACCCCGCTTTATACAAAAGCATACAACCCTAATGTATACAGTATTTTCAGTACCATGTTTAGCTATGCTTCTGTTTTGCAGGCAGTGCTATCTTTTGGAATGGAAACTACTTTTTTCAGGTATCTGAATAAATTTCCTGATAATAAAAGACAGGTTTACAATAATAGCTTCTGGGCCGTATTTATGGTAACCGTAGTATTTTTAATATTAACCGTTCCTTTTACGCATACCATAGCAGGTTTAATTAAAATTGGTAAAGGCACCCCACAGGGGGAATTTGAACTATATATCCGTTATTTTTTAGGTATTCTGGTGCTTGATGCCTGGTGCGCTATCCCATTTGCCAAACTCCGTGCAGATAGCCGGCCAATAAAATATGGTAGTATTAAACTAATCAATATAGGAGTTACTGTATCGCTTAACCTCATTTTTATATGGATAATTCCGCACATCATTAAACACCATATGCCCGGGGCCGAGTGGTGTAAGCAATGGTTTACCATGGGTTGGGTGGGTTACATATTTGTATCAAATCTGGTGGCCAGCTTTATAACCTTATTGTTGCTACTACCAGAGTTGTTAAAGCTGCAGTTAAGTTTTGACGGTGTTATGTTTAAAAATATGCTCACCTACAGCTGGCCGGTAATGATTGCAGGTTTATCATACATTGTTAACGAAAACTTTGATAAAATTTTACTGGGAAAATTGCTGCCCGATAATATCAGTGAACGCGAGGTAGGTATTTATTCGGGTTGCGCTCGCATATCCGTTTTTCTAAGTCTTTTTAACCAGGCGTTCCGAATGGGGGCCGAGCCTTTCTTTTTTAGTCATGCAAAAAATAAAAACGCCGGTCAAACCTATGCCCGTATCATGGACTATTTTGTAATAACCATGTGCCTGATGTTTGTAGGTGTGGTAGCTAATATCGAAATACTAAAACACTACGTAAATAACCACGATTACTGGGTCGGATTGCCGGTTGTTCCGCCTTTATTGCTGGGTTATGTAAGCCTGGGCATTTATACCAATCTATCTATATGGTACAAACTGTCCGACCAAACAAAATATGGTTTATACATATCAGGCATAGGTGCTATAGTGACCATTGTACTCAACGTCATATTTATCCCTAAATACAGTTATATGGCATCGGCATGGATCTCGCTGATAGCTTATGCCAGTATGATGATCATGTCGTATATCTGGGGACAAAAGAATTATCCCATTCCCTACAATCTTAAAAAGAATGTCATATATATCGTATCATCAATAATACTTGTGTATTTGTCGTTCAGCACATTTAAACGTAATATATTTGTAGGTAATATATTGCTATTCCTATACGCAGGAGCTGCTTTTGTAGCAGAGCGTAAACAATTAAAGGCCATATTTAGTAAACGATGACCATCAGAATAATTAACAAGTCGAAAAACAGTTTACCGGCGTATGAAACAGCTCATGCCGCTGGTATGGATCTGCGTGCTGATATTGAAGAAACAGTTCAGCTAAAACCTATGGAGCGTAAACTCATTCCTACCGGTTTATATATAGAACTGCCTGTGAGTTTTGAGGCGCAGATACGGCCACGTAGTGGATTGGCGTTTAAGCATGGGATAGGTATTGTGAATTCGCCGGGTACTATTGATGCTGATTATCGCGGCGAGATCAAAGTGCTGTTGATTAACTTTTCGACAGAGGTATTTGAGATCAATAACGGCGACCGTATTGCCCAAATGGTAGTTGCCCGGCACGAAAGAGTGAACTGGGATGAGGTAGAAGTATTAAACGAAACCAGCCGGGGCGAAGGTGGTTTTGGCCACACGGCTGTTAAGTAGAAGCAAGAAGTTAGAGGCAAGATATAAGAAGAAAAAGAATAAGCAGACTGGCTATGAAAGAGTTGGAATTAAGATATAACAAGAATAAGATCAGAACAGGCTTCAATTATATAGTGGCAGTCTTGATTCTTGGTTCTTGTTTCCTGACTCTACCAGTAAGTGCCCAAAAGGCTGCCCCGGCTAAGCCTTTGACCCAGGCTGACAGTATGATGGTTAAGCAACTTTTTTTCTCGGCCATTCGCGAAAAAACCATCGAAAATTCCAAACGGGCCGGTGAAATGTTTGAGCGCATATTACAGGCTGACCCTGGAAATGACGCCTCATTGTTTGAGTTGGCCAACCTGAAAAGACAACAGAATGACTACGCAGGGGCACGGCCTTTATTGGAAAAAGCGGTTGCTATTAATCCGGATAATGAATGGTACTGGGTAGCCCTGGCCGATGATTATGAAAAAACCAATGCCATTGACAAGCTCGAAAATGTATTTAATCAGCTTATCCGGATCAATCCGGATAAGTCCGACTATTACTTTGATAAAGCCAATGCTTATCTCATTTTAAAAAGATATGATGATGCCCTTAAAGTGTATGATCAGCTGGAAAAGCTTAATGGTCCCAGTGATGATATTTTGGCAAGCCGGCAAAAGATCTATTTAAAGCAAGGTAAGATCGACCAGGCTGCAACCGAATTGGAGAAAGCTATTGCTGATAATCCGGGTCAAATGCGTTATTACCTGTTACTGGCCGAAATTTATAATTCGAACGGGTTGAATGATAAGGCCCTGAAAATTTTGTTACAAGCCGAGAAACAAGACAATAACAACGGTATGGTGCATTTAGCGTTAGCTGATGTTTACCGCGATAAAAAAAATAACGACGCCTGTTTTAATGAGCTTACACTGGCGTTTGCCAATCCAGATGTGAGTATCGATCAAAAAGTAAATATCATTAGCGGGTACTTTCCAAAATTTCCCGAACCCAATGCCAAAGCCAGCGCGCTTGAACTGAGCCGGCTTTTAACAGTAGCACACCCTGCTGATGCTAAAGCTTATGCTATTTATGGCGACATGCTGTTGCAAAACACAAAATTAAAAGAAGCCAAAGCAGCGTATAAAAAATCAATTCAGTTTAATGAACAGGTATATGTTGTACACGAACAGTTGGTACGGGTTGAATTAAGTGAAAATGATCTGGATGCTACCATAAAGGATGGCGAAAATGCGCTTTCGCTATTCCCCAACCAGGGCTGGATGAATTATATGGTGGGGGTAGCCTGGGCGCAAAAAAAAGAGTATAAAAAAGCGCTTAGTTACGCCACCACCGCAACTTCATTAGAAATTCAGGATAAGGATTTACTTTCGTTGAGCTTTTCGTTATTAGGCGATTGTTATCATAGTCTTAAAGATAACAAAAGCTCGGACGAGGCTTATGATAAGGCGTTAAGCTATAATCCGGATAATGCGTTTACATTAAACAATTATGCCTATTATTTATCGTTAAGAAGTGAGCAACTGGATAAAGCCGCGCAAATGTCGGCCCGTTCCAATGAGCTTCAGCCCAATACCGCGTCGTTTGAAGATACGTACGCCTGGGTGCTTTTTAAGCAAAAGAAATATGCCGATGCTAAGGTATGGATATTGAAGGCATTGGCGCATGATAAAACTAATAGTGCTGCTCAATATGAGCATTATGGCGATATTTTGTATTATCTAGGTAATATAGATGAGGCCGTAGAAAACTGGAAAAAAGCTAAAAGTAACGGCGGTCAATCGCCGGTATTAGACCGTAAAATAAATGAGAAAAAATATAGCGAGTAAGTTATTAATAGTGTGCTGCCTGCTGGTTATGGTGAGCTGTAAAGCCCGTAAGCAAGTGTTGGTAGCCCGTAAAGCTGATTCATCGGCAAAGCCTGTTGATAACAAGTTAAGCAGCAAACTGAATGCTATCCGGGAAAAGCAGGTAAACTTTAATACCTTTTCTGGTAAAGCAAAAACCAAGCTCAATATTAATGGTAACAGTAACGATGTTACCCTCAACATCCGTATTGAGCGCGATAAAAGAATCTGGGTTTCAATTACCGCCATTTTAGGGGTTGAAGCGGCCCGTGCCCTTATCACGCCTGATAGTATATTGCTTATCAATCGTTTACAAGGAGTATATCTGCGTAAACCTTTTAGCTATGTATATAAATATGCCAGCAGCCAGGTTAACTATAAAACGCTGGAGTCATTACTGATTGGTAATGCCGTACCTGAATTGCTGAATGAAAAAGCCGAGCTGACCAATGCCGATGGAAACACCACCCTGAGCGGTAGCCTGCAGGATCTGTTATACAAGCTGGTTTTGGGTGCCGATTTGAAAGTTACGCAAACAAATTTGTCCAATGAAAGTGCGGGACAATCGCTACAGGTGGTTAACAATAGCTTTATCCAGGCAACTAATAGGGTTATGCCATCGCAAATAGATATCGCATCAGTAGTAAAAGATAAAAAAATACAGGTTAATTTGCATTATACAAAGGCCGACTTTGACGTACCGCAGGAATATCCATTCAATATTCCCGCCAATTACGAGCCGGCCAAATAATTAATTATGTTTGTTTGATGAAATTTTTAAAAGCAGTATTTTTTATAATAGCGGTATTTATAGCGGTTGATGTGCATGCTCAAAGCAGTCAGGAGTTAAAACGCAGACGTGATAAATTATCAGAGGAACTGGAACAGCTGAATAAGGATTACCAGGAAACCTCGCAAAATAAAAGAGCTACTTTAAAACAGCTGAGCTTGTTAAAAGCGCAGATAAACCTGAGGGAAGAGAAAATAAATATCATTAACTCAGAAGTAAGAAATTTAGATAACCAGATCTCGGAGAGTAATAATACCGTACATAGTTTACAAAGCCAGCTTGACCAGCTGAAAAAAGAATATGCAGCTATGGTGCTTTTTGCCTATCGCAATCAAAGTGCTTACAATAAGCTGATGTTTCTTTTTGCTTCGAGAGATTTTAACCAGGCCTATAAACGATTAAAATATTTACAGCAGTTTGGTACCTACCGCGAGCGGCAGGCGGGTTATATACAGGGAACCCAAAAAGAACTGCACATAAAAATAAACGAGCTGGATAAAAACAAGCAGGAAAAAAGCAACCTGCTGGCCGATCAGCAAAAGGAAAAAGAAACCCTTGGTAAGGAAAAGAACAACCAGGTAAAAGTAGTAAGCGACCTGTCACAACACGAAGGGCAGCTTAAACAGCAGCAACGGGAGGTTCAGGCAAAAATAGCCAAAACCAATAGGGAAATTGCCTCAACTATCCGCAGGGAAATTGAGGAAGCCCGGCGCAAGGCCGAGGCAGAAGCAAGAGAGGCCGCCAGGATAGCGGCAGCTAAAGCAAAGGCCGAAAACAGGCCTGCTCCGGTAGCTCCTTCTAAACCTGTGACACGGAGTGAGTCGAGTGTGTTGAATGCGACACCTGAGGCCGCTAAACTGTCAAATGACTTTTTGGGTAACCGCGGTCGTTTGCCATGGCCGGTTGCCAATGGAGTGATTACCCAGGGTTTTGGTATGTATACCACGCCCGAGGGGATAAAAAGTGAAAGTACCGGTATTGATATCAGAACCAATCCGGGAAGCTCGGTAAGGGCCGTATTTGACGGTACTGTAGTGAGGGTGGTTGACGTAAGCGGTACTTACCTGGTGATGATAGTTCACGGGGAATACTTTACGGTGTATGCCAATTTACGGTCGGTTAGTGTGGCCAGGGGGCAAAAAGTGAGTACCAAGCAGGCATTAGGAACGGTGGCGACAGATTCGTCGACCGGGGAAACGGAAGTTCACTTTGAAGTTTATAAAGTGAAGGATCCAACCAATCCTAAAACGTGGCTGGCACCTAACTAATTAGTTATGAACTTTATGAAATTTTAATTGTATATATTTGTAACCTTAATTTAAATGCTATGCTAAGTTCAGTTTTTTTATTTTTAAATATTGGTACGAGCGAGATGGTACTGATACTTTTTGCAGCATTAATGCTTTTTGGAGGTGATAAGCTACCTGAACTGGCACGCGGTTTAGGTAAAGGCATCCGAGATTTTAAAGATGCATCTGAGGATGTGAAACGTGAGATCAACAACCAGATCAATAATTACGAGGAAAAGAAAACCGAAACCACGGTAAAAGATACCCCGCTTGCTGAAGAAAATACTACAGAGCACGCAACTGTTACTGCTGAGGAGGATAGTGAAGTGACGCACCCTATACATGGTATAGAAAATACGGTGCCCAACACAATCCCTATCTCGGATACTTACGTAAGTACCCATGAAGAGGAGCCGGTAGCGGAAACACACATCGACCTTACCAAGAAAACAACCGCAGATCCTGTTAAAACAGAACACGAATAACACAAGTCATAATAATATTTACATAACATAAAACTTAAAAATCATGGGTGGATTAGGCGCACCAGAAATCATTCTGATCATCATTGCAATACTTTTATTGTTTGGCGGTAAAAAAATACCTGAACTAATGAGAGGTTTAGGAAAAGGCGTTAAAGAATTTAAAGACGCGCAAAACGGCGAAGGCAACACAACTACCGAAGAAAAACCTAAAGTTTAATATTAGGTATTAGGTATCAAGTAATTAGTATCAAGTATCAAGATTTTTGAAAGCTTTAATGTAGCTGTCTTGATACTTGATACTGGTGGCTTGATATTTTTGTTTACTGCATATGAACTTATCTGTTGAATTATTTCGTATTTCAACAGATAAGTTTTTTATTTTAGCCCCATGGCTAAATTTTATTCCTCTTTAAGTGAAATAAGGAGTGGGCTGCAACGTGCGGAAATTACCGTTGAAGGACTGGTAAACAACTATCTGGATCAAATAAAAAAGAATGCTCATTTGAATGCCTTTAACGAGGTGTTTGAACAGGAAGCATTGATCAATGCAAAAAACATTGATGACCGTATAAAAAACGGTACTGCCGGCAAACTGGCCGGAATGGTTATCGCCATAAAAGATAACATATGCTATAAAGGGCACCAGGTAAGTGCCTCCTCAAAAATATTAAAAGATTTCACTTCCATTTATTCATCAACCATTGTTGAGCGCTTATTGGCCGAGGACGTGGTTATTATTGGCCGCTGCAATTGCGATGAGTTTGCTATGGGCGGCGCTAATGAAACTTCCTACTTCGGCCCGGTAAAAAATATGGCCGACGAAACCAAAGTTTCAGGTGGGTCATCTGGTGGCTCGGCTGTTGCTGTACAGGCCAATATGTGCCATGCGGCTATCGGTACCGATACCGGGGGCTCCGTAAGGCAACCGGCTTCATTTTGTGGTGTTATCGGTTTAAAACCCACCTATGGCCGTATTTCAAGACATGGTATTATCGCTTTCGCTTCATCATTTGACCAGGTTGGTCCCATAACCCGATCGGTAGAGGATGCCGCCTTGTTGCTGGAAGTTATGGCCGGCCCTGATGATTACGATAGTACACTGGCCCAACAAGAAGTGCCTGCATTTTCTGAACATATCGAAAAAATAGGTAAAAAGAAGATCGCTTATTTACAGGAAGCTATCTCAAGCCCGGGGGTTGATGCCGAGGTAAAAGATGTGCTGATAAAATATATTGATAAACTGCGTGCAGACGGTCATACCGTAACTCCTATCGCCTTTGAGCAATTGGATTACCTTGTACCTGCCTATTATATTTTGGCTATGGCCGAAGCTTCGTCAAACCTGGCCAGGTACGATGGGGTGCATTACGGTTATCGCAGCCCCTCGGCAGATGATCTGCAATCAACTTATAAACGTTCCCGGTCTGAAGGATTTGGTAAAGAAGTAAAACGCCGTATCATGCTGGGGACATTTGTACTGAGTGCCGGTTATTATGATGCCTATTATGCCAAAGCCCAGAAAGTACGCCGCCTGATCAGGGAAAAAACCGACCAGATACTAAACGAATACGATTTTATACTGGTACCCACGGCCCCGGAACCTGCTTTTGCCATAGGCAAAGAAGAAAAAGACCCGGTAGTAACGTATCTTTCTGATATTTTTACCGTACAAGCATCGTTGGCTGGTGTGCCTGCTATTTCGTTGCCTGTTGGCAATAATAGTCAGGGTTTGCCGTTAGGTTTACAATTGCTTGCTAAGCATTTTAACGAACAGGAACTATTGAATTTTTCAAAATATTTCCTTGAACTTTAAAAAAATTAATAATTTAGTAAATAACAGAATCAAGATATTAGAATCAAGAAATAGGAACAATGAGAACAGCATTCGACTTGTGTTTTATCTTAATTCCTGACTCTAATCTCTTGATTCTATACATTTAAATCCCTAAAGAATGAAGAAACTATTTACGCTTACCATCTGCTTTTTATCACTGCAAATTGTTCACGCAAACGCTTCTTCAAAATCAACATTTCAATGGCCAAGCATTATACAGGATACCATCCTGAGAAAAGCTGTTGCCCAACCTGTTGGCCCCGCGCCACTAAGAGGCATCTATGAGCGCCGCTTAGATTCTATCAGCAAAGACATCCCGCTGGAGTATAATGAGTATGTACAAACCTATATTGACCTGTACATGCAAAACCGCGATGAGATGGGGCAGGTGATAGGCCTTTCTAAATATTATTTCCCTATTTACGAAAAAGCTTTCCGCGATGCGGGTATACCCGAAGAAATAAAATTCCTTTCGATAGTTGAATCAAAGCTTGATCCTAATGCGGTATCAAGAGTAGGCGCAACAGGTCCATGGCAATTTATGTTTACTACTGCCAAATTGTATGGCTTAAACATGGATAGTTATGTTGATGAACGCCGCGACCCTATACAAGCCACCTATGCAGCAGCAGCTTATTTAAAAGATGCCTACCAGGAATTTGGCGATTGGCTTTTAGCCATAGCATCTTACAATTGTGGTAAAAGCAATGTAGAGCGCGCCGTTGAAAAAGCAGGGGCAAATGATTTTTGGAGCGCCCGTCAATACCTGCCTGCCGAAACCAGGGGTTATGTACCAGCCTTTATAGCGATGAATTATGTGATGCATTATTTTAGCAAGCATAACATTGTTCCGCAAGGTTGTAATTTTTCACTGAAGACAGATACGGTTATGGTGAAAAAATATGTTGCATTGAGCAGCATATCACAGGCGCTTAAGGTAAACATCAATGAATTGGCTATATTAAACCCAGCCTACAGGCGGTTAATAGTTAACGGTTCACCGGCAAAACCGCGCAGATTGATATTACCGCAGGTTGCCAAGGAGAACTATGCCGTTTTATATAATGTATTGAATGGTGGCGATGCCGTTGCACCAGAGCCAAAAGTAACTTATGCTTCTTATACAGAAAATAAGCCTGAGCCTAAGATGCCCAGCCGCCACCGGGTTAGAAAAGGGGAAACGCTGGCTTCTATTGCCGATAAGTATGGGGTTGAAGTGCAGGACCTGAAGGTTTGGAACCACCTGAAAAGTAACCGGGCTCCGGTTGGGGTAAGCATTAAAGTAAGTAATGGCGATGATGCCTCAACAAGCGCGGCGGTTAACCCGCATAGCAAAAGAGTTTTATAATTAAAGGGTATAAGACTTAGGTGCAAAAACCTGTACCGATAAATGAAATTGATAGTGAAAAAAGATTAAATACCTGAATATGAGGGGCCCGGTTTTGATACATTTCAAAGCCGGGCTTTTTTATTCGGGTTACCATAAAAAGAATTGTAATTTTGAGCGCTTGAATTTTGAGAAAATGAACAAGAACAACCGTAAACAGGACGCCTTAAACTACCACTCACAAGGTCGTCCGGGAAAAATACAGGTAGTACCTACCAAACCAACCAATTCACAACGCGACCTTACTATGGCGTATTCGCCGGGTGTTGCCGAGCCTTGTCTTCGCATAGCAGAAAATGTAGAAGATGTATATAAATATACAGCCAAGGGTAACCTGGTGGCAGTTATCAGTAACGGTACCGCGGTATTAGGCCTGGGTAATATTGGCCCGGAGGCCAGCAAACCAGTAATGGAAGGGAAGGGACTGTTGTTCAAGATCTATGCTGATATTGACGTGTTTGACCTTGAGGTAAATGCTAAAAGTGTAGATGAATTTGTAACTATTGTAAAAGCACTTGAACCTACCTTTGGTGGCGTTAACCTGGAAGATATATCTGCTCCAACCTGCTTCGAGATCGAACGCAGACTTAAAGCCGAAATGAATATCCCGGTTATGCACGATGATCAGCATGGAACAGCCATTATATCAGGTGCTGCCTTGATGAATGCCTGCGAGATACAAGGCAAAAAGCTTGATAAGATAAAATTGGTAGTTAACGGTGCCGGTGCGGCTGCCGTATCATGTACCAAAATGTACCTTTCACTGGGTGTGAAAAAAGAGAACCTGGTGATGTTTGACATCAATGGTTTGTTGACACCAGAGCGTACCGATCTGGACGATATCAGGCTGGAGTTTGCAACTACCCGTACAGACGTTAAAACACTGGCCGATGCCATGAAAAACGCCGACGTTTTTGTTGGTCTTTCTGCAGCCAATGTGGTTGATGCGGATATGTTAAAGTCAATGGCTAAAAAGCCTATTGTATTTGCAATGGCTAATCCGGTTCCTGAAGTTGATTATGATCTGGCGGTACAAACCCGTGATGATATCATTATGGCTACCGGTCGTTCTGATTATCCGAACCAGGTGAATAACGTATTGGGTTTCCCTTATATTTTCAGGGGGGCGCTTGACGTACGAGCAACTGCCATTAACGAGGCCATGAAAATAGCCGCCACCCATGCTATTGCCGAGATGGCTAAAAAGCCGGTTCCGGAAGCAGTAAACCTGGCTTATAATACTACTAATCTTAAATTCGGCAGGGATTATATCATCCCTAAACCGATGGATCAAAGGCTCATTGTTGAGGTGTCATCCGCGGTTGCTAAGGCAGCCATGGAGTCGGGTGTTGCCCGTAAAGCGATAACCGATTGGGAGGCCTATTATGAAGAATTGCGTTCAAGGTTGGGCACCAATGATAAATTACTCCGTAACCTAACCAATAAAGCCAAGCAAAATCCTAAACGTGTGGTTTTTGCCGAAGCTGATAATTACAAAATATTAAGATCGGCCCAGATTGTAAAAGAAGAGGGTATAGCTACTCCGATATTACTGGGTAACGAAGATAAGATCAGGCGTATTATGCGTGAGAATGATCTTGACCTCGGCGATGTGCAGATCCTTGACCCACGGGTGAAATGTGAAAACATGGAAGAGTATGCCGAGTTTCTGTATCAAAAACGCCAGCGCCGAGGGGTAACCTTATTTGAAGCCCGCAAAATGCTGAGCGACCGTAACTATTACGGGGCTTGCATGGTACAATTTGGCAGAGCGGATGCCCTCATATCTGGCTTAACCAAAAACTATGTTCCTACCATTAAACCTGCCCTGCAAATTATCGGCACAGAAGATGGTGTGAACAGGGTGGCTGGTATGTATATGATGATCACCCAAAAAGGCCCGGTATTTTTTGGCGATACCACTGTGAATGAAAATCCAACTGTACAGGAACTGGTAGATATCACCGTGCTGATAGAAAGATCTGTTAAACAGTTCAATATCAGCCCGCGGGTAGCCATATTATCCTATTCTAACTTTGGTTCAAATGATGGCCCTATTCCTGAAAAAACAAGGGAAACGGTAAAATTGCTGCACAAGCAATATCCGGATATGGTAGTTGATGGTGATATGCAAGCCAACTTTGCCCTGAACTCCGATTTGCTGGCTGATAACTTTCCATTTTCAACCTTAAACGGGAAACCAGCTAATACCCTGATATTCCCGAACCTGGAATCGGGCAATATTGCCTATAAGCTATTACAGGAAATTGGCGGTGCGGAAGCTGTAGGACCTATATTGCTGGGTCTGAAAAAACCGGTGCACGTATTGCAACTGGGTAGTTCGGTTCGCGAAATTGTAAATATGATCACTATAGCGGTTGTTGATGCCCAGGCAAAAGCCGAAGCCGGCAAACCAAAAGGTATTTTTGACAAACTTAAAGGAAAGTAGAACGAATCAAGATATTAGAGTCAAGAATCAAGAAAAGGGGGGGTGTTTTAATCTTGTTTCTTGACTCTTGGTTCTTAACTCTCAAAATAAAATATTATGTACGATTATATTAGTGGCAAACTGGTATTCAAAAGTCCTTCGCATGTTGTAATAGATGCGGGCGGTATTGGCTATCACATTAATATATCGTTAAATACATATTCAAGGGTTGGAGAAGTAGAAAATTGTAAACTATTTATCTGGCAGTACGTAAAAGAGGATGCGCTCACTTTATATGGTTTTGCAGATGACGGTGAGCGTCGCTTGTTCTTACACCTGGTATCCATATCCGGCATAGGGCCTAATACGGGGCGAATGATGTTATCATCAATTACCCCAGCCGAAATACAAGCAGCTATTGTTAGCGGCAATGTTGCTTTAATTCAACGTATCAAAGGCATAGGTCCCAAATCGGCACAGCGTATTATATTGGAGCTGCAGGATAAGTTGCGTAAGGAAGGTCCTGATACTTTAACGGTTGTGCCTGTAAGCAAAACTGTTAAGGACGAGGCGCTTTCGGCACTTGTAATGCTTGGCTTTGCACGTAACGCTGCTGAGAAGGTATTGGATCAGGAGATCAATAAAAATAATGGAGATTTAACCGTAGAACAGCTTATAAAGTTTGCGTTAAAAACTCTATAATTACGTACAAATTCTAACTTGACCTTTGATAAAAATATTTACTTATAATATTATTATAAGTGTGTTGTTTATTTTGGCATTTAGTGGGCTGGGAAGTGTGTATGCACAACAACGCGTTACAAGTGCCAAAAGAGATACGACACTCTCGGGCACTCCCGTAAACCTAACCGAACCTAAAAACCTAAGGCTCCGGGAAGGTATTTTTGATCCGGACCCTCCCAATCTGATACGAACAGTTGAATACGACCCTGCTACTAACCGGTATATATTGTACGAAAGAGTTGGTAACTTATTATATCGCCCGCCACAGTATTTAACATTTACACAATATTTAAAGTTAAAGAGCAAATCTAACCAGCGGATATACTATCAGCAACTGGCTGATAATTACGCCTATGATTCTCAGCAACCCGGTTTTATACCATCAATAAAAGTACGCAGCCGAACTTTTGAACAAATTTTTGGTGGTCAAACTATTGATATAAGACCGCAGGGATCGGCAGAAATGATATTGGCCGGCCAGTTAAATCAAAACCAGAACCCGCTGTTTAATACCAGGCAGCGTAACCAGTTTAATTTTAATTTCGATCAAAAGATACAGCTAAACGTAACCGGAAATATTGGTGATAAGTTAAAGATCACCACCAATTATAATACCGACGCCCAGTTTCAGTTTGATAACCAGATAAAACTGGATTATACCGGATCGCCGGATGAGATCATTCAAAAAGTAGAGGCAGGTACGGTAAGTATGCCTTTGAATACCACGCTTATCACGGGTAGCCAGGCTTTATTTGGTCTTAAAACTAAACTAAAGTTTGGCCGCTTGGATGTAACTACTATTTTATCGCAACAGCGGTCGCAATCCAAAACCATTACTATAACCAACGGTTCGCAGCAAGGAGAATTCCGGGTAACACCAGCTGATTACGAGGCCAATAAGCACTTCTTTTTATCACAATACTTTCGTGATAATTATGACAAGGCACTATCGCGGATACCTATTATCAGCTCCAATGTCAATATCACCAAAATTGAGGTTTGGACAACCAATCGTACCAACGTAACCACCGATTCAAGGGATATATTGGCCTTCCTGGATCTGGGCGAAAATAACCCCTACAATAAAACACGGATACAAGGTGGCGGAAGCGTTTATCCGGCAGGTTTTAAAGGTCCGGGTTTTGCGCAGCAATCAAACTCGCTATTAAATAATTTGCCTGCTGATGTGCGTCAAACCAATTCTAATTCAGTAGCCAATTATTTTCAAAGCACGGGAGCTACGGATAACTATTCAAAACTCACTTACGCCCGTAAACTTACCGATAAGGAGTATACCCTGCATCCTCAATTGGGATATATATCGCTCAATTACCCTTTGAATAATGATGAGGTATTGGCAGTAGCTTACCAGTATACGGTTAACGGACAACAATACCAGGTGGGTGAGTTTAGCAGCGATGTGGCTGTTGACCCTAATACGCCCAAGGTGTTGTTTGTGAAATTATTGAAAGGCGAATTGCTGAAAACCAATTTGCCTACCTGGAAACTGATGATGAAGAATATTTATTCATTAGGAGCTTTCCAGGTGAGTCCAACCGATTTTAAACTTACGATTACCCGGCTTGATGATAAATCAGGTATCGAGAAAACAGTAATGGAGGAGGGGCAAAATACCAAAGGAAAGCTCTGGCTGCAGATAACAGACGTGGATAATCTCAATCAGCAAAATAATCTTCAGCCCGATGGATACTTTGACTTTTTGGAAGGGATCACCATCGATTCGCAGAACGGACGGATCATGTTCCCGGTGCTGGAACCCTTTGGCTCCGATCTGAATAAAAAGTTTTTGCCGGGCGAATCGGACCTCGCTAAACGGTATGTGTACCAACCCCTGTATGATTCAACCAAAACCATAGCGCAACAGTATTTTCCCAATTTAAACCGGTATGTAATTAAGGGTACTTATACCTCCACGGGGGGCTCTGAATACCAGCTTAACGCGGTTAATATTCCACAGGGATCGGTCATTGTAACCGCCGGCTCATTAAAGCTGCAGGAAGGCAATGATTATACGGTTGATTATAATTCTGGCCGTATCCGGATACTGAACCAGGCGCTGTTATCATCAGGACAGCCGATCACGGTTAAACTGGAAAATAACGAGTTGTTTGGCGTTCAGCAAAAATCGTTATATGGGTCAAGGCTGGATTACCACGTTAATGATAAACTGGCTTTGGGTGGTACCATCATGCACCTCACAGAGCAGCCGCTGAACCAGAATGAAGTTGCCGGCCAGGAATCCATATCCAATACGATATGGGGTTTTGATGCTAATTATAGTTCAGAATCGCGACTGCTCACGCGACTGGTTGATAAGATCCCCTTTATCCATACCAAGGTTCCGTCGTCTATAAATTTCTCGGGCGAGTTTGCACAGTTGCTGCCTGGCAGCCCTGGCGCTCTGAATTTTGCCGGCTCAAAAAATGGTACTTCCTACCTGGATGATTTTGAGAATAGCCAGTCGGTGATTGACGTAAAAAGTGCTAACACCTGGCAAATATCAGGCACACCGCAACTCTTTTCAGAAGCTGGATTATCTAATGACCTGAGCTATGGCTATAATCGGGCCCGGCTTGCATTTTATAATATCGACCCGATATTTTATACCAATACCGGCAGTATCCCCATATCAAAGTCTGAGCTTTCAAATCATTATGTAAGGCAGATCATTGAGCAGGAAGTATTCCCGTACAAACAACCAGCTACCGGGCAGCAATTAAGTATTGCTACACTTAACCTGGCCTTTTATCCAACTGTGCGCGGGCCATATAACTATACCACTAACGGTATCAATAACGATGGTACGCTGCAAAATCCAAAATCACGTTGGGGCGGTATGTTCAGGAAAATGGAAACCAATGATTTTGAATCATTAAACGTATCCTACATTGAGTTTTGGGTGATGGATCCTTTTGTTTACAAACCAAACTCAGCTGGTGGCGACCTGTATTTTAACCTGGGTAGTATATCCGAAGATATACTAAAAGACGGACGTAAAAGTTTAGAGAACGCCCTGCCGGTAAATGGCGACCTGTCGCAGGTTGACGAAACCAACTGGGGGCGTGTAGCAAAACTGCAACCCGTAATAAACGCCTTTGATAATAACCCAGATTCGCGCAGGCTGCAAGACGTGGGTTTAGATGGTTTAAATGATGCCGACGAGAAAAAGAAATTTGCTCCCGTTGTGCAACAACTAACCAGCCGGCTAAACGCGCAGGCAGCCACCAGTTTCTCAACCGACCCCTCTTCTGATGATTACCAATATTACCAGGGGCGCGATCTTGACCAGGCCAGGGCAGGTATTTTGGATCGTTATAGTAAATACAACGGTACCGACGGTAATTCCAAAACAGCCGAACAATCACAGGCCGAACTCGGGATACAAAACTCGGCTGCTACCTCACTGCCCGATGGCGAGGATATCAACCGGGATAATAACATGAGCATAGAGGATTCTTACTTCCAATATAAAGTATCTATCCGTCCTGGAGATATGGTAGTGGGCCAAAATTATGTTAGCGATAAGGTTACTGCTTCGGTAAAGCTAGCCAATGGCAGTACGCAAATGGTTAACTGGTACCAATTCAGGATCCCGATAACCGATTATCAAGCGCAGGTAGGTAACATCCAGGATTTTAAGGCCATCCGTTTTATGCGGATGTTCATGACCAACTTTGCCGATACTGCTATATTACGTTTCGCTACCCTGCAACTGGTTCGTGGAGAGTGGCGTTCTTTTAATACAGAAAGAAACCCGCTCAATGTAATTGCGGATCCGGCTATTCCAAATCCGCCGCTTGATAATTCTACGCTTGACGTACAGGCAGTAAGTATCGAACAAAACGGTAACCGCACGCCTATACCTTACGTAGTACCGCCGGGCATTAACCGCCAGCGTAATTATAATAACCTGCAAACAGATACTAAACTCAACGAGCAATCGCTGTCGCTAAATGTTAAAAGCCTGCGCGATGGTTATTCAAGGGCTGCCTTCAAAACCTTTTTTAATGACTTGCGCTCCTATAAGCGCCTGCAAATGTTTGTACACGCCGAAGGCGATCAGCTGAAGGATAATGATCTGAGCGCCTTTATCCGTTTAGGAGTTGATTACCAGGACAACTATTATGAATATCAGGTGCCCCTAAAGGTTACCCTGCCTGGTACCCGCGATCCGGACGCAATATGGCCCGCCGTTAACTCGATAGATCTTGAGCTGGACCTGTTAACCAGGGCCAAACTTAAACGTAATCACTCCAACGTGCCTTACAACCAGGTGTTTAAATATGTGGAAGGAAATCAAACCGTTTATATCAAAGGTCAGCCGGATCTGAGCAAGTTGCGTACGGTTATGGTCGGTGTACGCAATCCGTACAGGGGGGCACAGCCTTCAAATATTGACGATGGTTTAGATAAAACCGGTACTGTTTGGTTTGATGAACTACGGCTAACCGACTTTGACCAGCGTGGTGGCTGGGCGGCAACCGCCCGGTTTGATGCCAAGCTTGCAGATTTTGCCGATATTACCATAGCCGGTACTAAAACCACCGTTGGTTTTGGTACACTTGATTCCCGCTTGAATGACAGGAGCCGCAGTGACGACCAAACTTATGACGTATCTGCCAATATGGAGCTCGGAAAATTCTTCCCAGATAAAAGCGGTATCCATATACCTGCCTACGTCAATGTATCAAAGCAAACCAGTATGCCGCAGTATGACCCAGGCGCGCCCGATGTGGAGCTCAAGGCATCGTTAGCAGCTGCAACCTCGAGCCAGGAGCGCGACTCTATAAGGAACGCCGCCGTTGATTATACCCTGCGAAAGAGTATCAACTTTACCAACGTACACAAGGCAAAAACAGACCCTAATGCCCCGAGCCATTTATGGGATGTAGAAAACCTGAACGCTTCATACGCCTTTACACAATATACACATCATGATTTTGTGACCCAAAGCGATCTGGAAAAAACATACAATTTTACGCTGGCCTATAATTATACCAATCAGCCCAAATACTATAGTCCGTTTGCTAAGATCATTAAAAGTAACCTCCTGGCCCTTTTCCGCGATATCAATTTCAGTATCCTGCCTTCGCGGTTAAATCTTAGTATTAATTTTGATCGTTTTTATTCTGAAAATACGTTGCGGGATAATGACCCCAATAACTTTATCCCTGTACCAACAACCACGTTCAATAAATACTTTAACATCACCCGGGTTTATGGTATCGGCTGGAATCTTTCCAAATCGTTACAAATGGATATCGACGCCACCAACCTGTCGGTGGTTGATGAGCCGGCCGGTCGTATTAATGGTTTAAAACGGGATACCCTATGGGATAATCTGAAAAAACTGGGACGTACCACTAACTATAACCACACCATTAACTTTAACTATAACGTGCCGTTCGCCAAAATACCGGGGATGGACTGGGTAGCTATGGTGGCCCGTTACAGTGCGCATTTTAACTGGCAAACGCAACCCCTGTTTGCCATCAACGATCCTACTTACGATGTGGGTAACAGCATACAAAACTCCAGGGCTATACAGCTAAATCCAACATTAAATATGGTAGCCCTGTATAATAAGTTCCCATTTATACGCAAGGCTAATAATCCTAATAATACCAAAACCGGTATCGATGGTATCCTGATAGGGTTGTTAACCAGTGTTAAAAACCTCAGCGCTACTTATACCCGTACCCAGGGTATATTTTTGCCGGGATACTTGCCAGCTTCGGGCTTTTTTGGAGCAGATGCCGGGGCCCCCGGTTTAGGGTTTTTACTGGGTAGTCAAACTGATATTCGGCCCAAGGCTTTAGCTAATGGCTGGATAACTACGGATACCCTGCAAAATCAGTTGTACGTAACCACCATGAATGAGGATATGCACTTCAGGGGTATTATTGAACCATTTAAGGATCTGCGAATTGAGCTCATTGCCTTTAAAACACAGGATCATAATTACCAGGCTAACTTTAAATACCTCCCTACAACCAACAGTATTGAGTCTTTAAGTCCGGTAACTACGGGGAATTACAGCATCTCGTTTTTAACCATAGCTACCGCGTTTAAGAAAACAACCGGGGTAGATAATACATCGCCTATTTATCAAAAGCTTTTGGATAGCCGTGCCCTCATATCTAAAAAGTTAGGGGCAACAAATCCAAATTCCTCGGGTAGTACAGGGGGTTATGCCGATGGGTATGGGCCAAACTCGCAGAATGTACTGGTGCCGGCTTTCTTGGCAGCCTATACGGGTAAAAACCCTGCTAAAAGCAACCTTTCACAATTCCCGTCTATCCCGATACCTAACTGGCAGATCACTTATAATGGCTTGAGCAAGATCCCGTTTTTACAGGATATTTTTGACTCGTTCGATCTAAGCCATGGGTACCGGTCGTCGTATAACGTAAACGGTTTCACCTCTTTACTGCAATACCAGGAGGCTAATGGTGGCGTTACTTCACGGGATCTCAATAACGACTTTTTACCCCAGTACCAGTTTTCGCAGGTGACTATTTTTGAGCAGTTTGTGCCGTTGCTGGGCGCCAGTATCAGGTTCAAAAACAGCATGACCACTAACCTGGAGTACCGGCAAAGCCGGTCATTAAGCCTGAGTCTTCTTAACAGCCAACTGGCTCAGCAAAACGAGCGCATCATCGTGTTTGGTTTTGGCTATCATACCAAAAATTTCCATTTCCCGTTTGGTTGGTTTAGCGGACCGGGCAAGGATAATGATGTTAATTTTAAGCTCGATTTCTCCCTGCGCGATAATAAAACCCTGATATACCGGGCCGATGTGCAGGAAGCCGAAATATCATCTGGTGCGCAAAATATTACCGTGCGTCCGTCCATCGATTATGTGATCAACCAGCGGTTTAATTTGAACCTGTTTTATGATTCCAACATTACGCGGCCATATACTTCACAAACATTTAATACCGCGTATACTAATTTTGGCATCAACCTTAAATTGTTGTTGCAATAGATCAGGCTAACTTTCCCCAAAACTTTTTAAACCTTAAATTTTAACACTTTTCTGCTCAAAACGGGTTGAAAACAGCTTAAAAACGCTCGAAAAAATCTCATTTTAACACTTTTTAACAAATTTCAACACTGTTTTGATGTGTTTTTTTAACTTTAAAAAGTATTAAACCATTGATAATCAGAAATATGTGTATAATGTGGTCCGTTTTTGGCCTTGTTTTGTCTTTAACTAAACAGCCCGGCTTCCTTAAAAAAGGAAGTCGGGCTGTTGTTAATATAAAGATACGAAAATTTAGGGGGAATAACTAACGTCATGCCGAACTTGTTTCGGCATCCCATAAGCAAGGGAGTATAACATAATGGCTAACCTGTCCTGTGGGATCCTGAAACAAGTTCAGGATGACCGGCCTTTTCTATTAATCTATAAAATCCAACGTCATGCCGAACTTGTTTCGGTCATCCCATAAGCAAGGTGTACAACATGACGATGAGCTTGTCCTGAGGGATCCTGAAACAAGTTCAGGATGACCTATCGAATTATCTAATCTTTGCAGCAATTCCCTTTATTTACTCAATTCCTTCTGGCGCTTTTTTTCGGCTTTGCGTTTTTTTCGGGCTTCTTTTCTGGCCTTGTGATCGCGTTTGTTTTTTTGGTGCTCCTCAATCCGGGCTTTGGTTTCCTGTTGCTTTTTGGCATCAACACCTACGCAAGGCTTTATACCTTCGAGCAGGGCTTTCCACATAGTTTTAAAAAAAGGAGAATCTTTAGGTCGTAGGAAAATAACATTGGCCGAGCGGGGTGCTTCGCCTGCTTTATCCGGGTTGTCATGTTTGATCACGAACAGGTTGGCAAACATCGACAGCATAGAGCGTTTTTTCAACCGGTCATTAGCCGTGTCGGCCTGGAATATGTTTATCTTCAGATCATTGTATAAAAAACCGACATGACCCTTAAATATATTGGCGTTGGCCTGTATGTCGAAATTCAATTCTTTGATCGATCCTGCGGTGGCTTTCACCATAGCCAGCGGCATTACTGCCGGGTTTAGCGCTTGCAAACTCATGGGGCCCAGGGAACCTTTATAGGTAAAGGCAGCGTCTTTATCGGTTAGGTTGAAGGCAAACTGTACATCCAGTTTACCACGGTTCATGAAATAGGTGGTAAGCTCAATGTTAGTGATATTATTTTTGGCCAGCGTAGCCTTGTTGTTGGTGATATTATAAAAATGCCCGCTGGTATTATTAAAGGTAACTGTACCCGTTTTATTTGATTTATGGTTAAACTCAGAATATTCCACATCGATATGGCGTACACGCAGGGTGTCGATATTCAGATCAGTACCAATCTGGTGTATCATCACATTGGGAAAAGTATTTACTTTATCAATGGTGCTGGCTTTTGTTTTATTAGGATTGTTGAACACCCTTATGCTACCCCGGTTAAGCACCAGGTTTGAGGCCGTCACCCGCCGGTACTTGTGATAACTTAAAAAATCAAAATTGTTGAGCTGCAGACTATCGATATTTATACCGAAACGGTCGCTGTTACTTTTATTAAAAAACACATCTGTTTTGGCTGGTGAAAGTTGCAACCCCTCTACATTTAACTGCGATTTGAGGGTAGAAAGCTTAAGGTATTTGATCTTATAGGTATACAAGCCGCTGGCTGTTTTGCCGGTATAATTATTCAGCTCGGTTATTACATCCTTACAGTAAAGCAGGCGCGAGCGGTCTGTTTGCGTAGCCGAATCAATAAGCAGGTCGTTAGCCGTCAGGTTCATTTCCTTCAGTTCAGAAATAACCACTTTATTACCCGAGTAGTCGTGATATTTAAACTTTACATCATTAAGCAATATCTGCCCGATATGGATGGACTTTAAACTTTTGGAGATCTTTTGCCAGGCCGTTCGGTGATCTTTTAAAACCGTATCCTTGGTATGGTTAAGCTGGTAGCTGATATTTACCTCGGGCTCATTTAATATTATCCGGCCTATATTGAGCTTGTGGCTGAAATACAGGCTAAGCGGATGTACATGCAACAGAATGAGCCGTTTTACATGCAGCTCCACCAGGTTATTAGGCGCCAGGTGCTGTTTCTTTTTTTGATTGTAAACCGCGGTGTCGGGTTTTAGGGTGATATTGTAAAGCGTTATCTTTCCTTCCAGCACATGCAATTCGGCATCGGTGAAATCAACTTTGTACAGGCTGTCGCTGCTGGTTAGTACTACGTCATGAACCTTATTGGCCAAAATAGGCGACCAATACCGGTTAACAACCAATGCCAGCAGAAAAATAATGATTACCGGTATCAGCACAAACTTAAATACTATTTTTTGCCACTTGTGCTTTAAAAACTTAAACTCCATTTACCGGTTTTCTTTCTCTTAGGGTGTGTTATTTTGTTTATCCTGCTTTAGCAGCTTTTCCTTTTTTATTCTGCGTGCCTGCGTATACTGTCAGCCTTAAATTTATTAAACTTATCTGATAAGTTATCCAATTTGCAACAGCTTTAACGCTTAATTGTGTTTTTTTTTTAAATCCGTGTTTGGCTTAAGTCGAGGCAGGGTTCATATATTAAAATCATCAAAAAATGGAGTTTTCGGGATCGTGTGGCAGGTCAAATGGTCCCGGGCTAAAAACGTGTTTATTGATTGGATTATTATCTGTGGTAACGAATAGACTCGCGTGGGTCATTGTAGCGATTACCTATTCTCTTTACGCCGCAGGCGTAAAGAGGGGATTGGATAGCAAATCAAAAATATGTCATTGCGAGCATAGCGTGGACAACCGACCAGCGGGAGCTTATTAATACCTGAAAAAAATTAACACATTAATAATCTCATCACAGGTAGAGGCGCGTGAGGAGATTGCTTCGTCGTTCCTCCTCGCAATGACATGAAGAAGTAGGTACAGCGTGTTCTTACACACTAGCTTCATAACAAGAAAAAGTCAATTTTCCTATAAATACTGCCAATATGTCATTTGGGTATTTAAATTTTATGTATTTTTGCAGACTAATTTTTACAATACATGATGGATTTGGTAATTCCGGATAAAACACATGACGAAAGCAGGCAGGGCGAAGCTCTGGTTTTAGAACCTGTAGTCGGTAAAAACAATGGTCGTAAGCTTTATATTGAAAGTTACGGCTGTGCCATGAACTTTTCGGACAGTGAGATAGTTGCATCAATTTTAGCAGAGCAGGGTTTTGAAACCACTTCGGATCATAACCTTGCCGATGTTATTTTTATAAATACCTGTTCCATTCGCGAAAACGCGGAACAAAGGGTACGTAACCGCCTAAAAGAGTTTACGGTGGCCAAAGTAAGAAACCCCGGCTTGGTGGTAGGTGTGCTGGGCTGTATGGCCGAACGCCTGAAATCAAAATTTTTAGAAGAAGAAAAACTGGTTGACGTAGTGGTTGGTCCGGATGCATACCGCAACCTGCCCGAACTGATTGACCAGGTAGATAGCGGCCAGAAAGCGGTGAACGTACTGCTGTCGCGCGAGGAAACTTATGCCGATATTAGTCCGGTGCGTTTAAACAGTAATGGCATCAATGCCTTTGTATCCATTATGCGTGGCTGCGATAATATGTGCTCATTTTGCGTGGTTCCTTTTACCCGTGGCCGTGAACGCAGCCGTGATCCAAAATCGATCATAGCCGAATGTACCGATCTGTTTAACAAAGGTTATCGTGAGGTTACTTTATTGGGACAGAATGTGGATTCGTATAAATGGAAACCCCTCCCTGCCCTCCCCGAAGGGGAGGGTTCTGAATTAGCAGGTGTTGATTTAGATGAGGTTAAAAGCCTCCCCCTTGGGGAGGTTGGTGGGGTTAACTTTGCTAATCTGTTGGAGCTGGTGGCTTTGATCAATCCAGATCTGCGGGTGCGGTTTTCGACCTCACACCCTAAGGATATTACGGATGATGTATTGCACACCATCAATAAATACGAAAACATTTGCAACTATATACACCTGCCGGTACAATCGGGCAATAGCCGTATACTGGACATGATGAACCGCACCTATGACAGGGATTGGTACATCAACCGTATCGATGCTATCCGCCGTATTATACCAGATTGCGCGGTATCAACCGATGTGATCACCGGTTTTTGTTCAGAAACCGACGAGGAGCATCACGATACCGTAACCATGATGGATTACGTGAAGTATGATTTTGCCTACATGTTCAAATACAGCGAGCGTCCCGGTACTTTGGCCGCCAAACGTTATGCTGATGACATCCCGGAAGAAATAAAGCAAAAGCGCCTGGCTCAAATTGTAGCCAAGCAGCAGGAATATTCGTTTTACCGCATGCAGGCTCGTATAGGTAAGGTAGAGAAAGTGCTGATAGAAGGCTACTCCAAAAAATCAGACAAAGACTATTGCGGCCGCAGCGATCAAAACGCCATGGTGATATTCCCGGTTGGTGACAACTACAAACCCGGCGAATATGTAAATGTATTGGTCGAAAAAACAACATCGGCTACGTTGATAGGCACTGTGGTGAGTTAGAGGCAAGAAGTTAGAATCAAGATATAAGACAGGAAATTGTATGCGGCATAATTTTAAGAATTTAAAAGTATGGCAAAAAGCAATGGATCTGACAGACTTGGTTTTTGATTATGGTAAGGACTTACCTGTTAATGAACGCTATAATTTGATTGATCAAATAAACAGATGTTCATGCTCAATTCCTTCAAACATAGCAGAGGGTTCTGGGAAAACAACAAGTAAGCATTTTGCAGAGTTCTTATCGATATCTATTTCATCGTCTTATGAACTCGAGACACAATTATTAATTTGTGAACGAAGAAATTATGGGTCAGTAAATAAATTAAGAGAGTGTATGGAATTAGTAGCAGAGGTTCTCTGAATGATTTTTTCATTCAGAGAACACATACTAAAGGCAGGTGCTTCTCTTGATTCTTGACTCTAATTTCTTGATTCTTTTTAACAAATGGAAGTACAAGAAATAAAACAACGCTTTGGTATCATTGGCAATTCGCCATTGCTTAACCGGGCTATAAATATTGCTAACCAGGTATCGCCTACAGATATTTCGGTACTGATCACCGGCGAAAGCGGGAGCGGTAAGGAAGTGTTTTCGCACATCATACACCAGATGAGTCCGCGCAAGCATGGGCCGTTTATCGCGGTGAACTGCGGCGCTATACCAGAGGGTACTATTGATTCGGAATTATTTGGTCACGAAAAAGGAGCTTATACCGGCGCTGTTGGCGAACGTAAAGGCTATTTTGAAACCGTGAACGGCGGTACCATATTTTTGGATGAGATTGCCGAAATGCCCCTGGGTACACAAGCCCGTTTGCTGCGCGTGCTGGAATCGGGCCAATATATTAAGGTAGGTTCATCCAAGGTAGAGAAAACGAATGTGCGTGTTATAGCGGCTACCAACGTTGATGTGTACGAAGCCGTAAAGAATGGCAAGTTCCGTGAGGATCTTTATTACAGGTTAAATACCGTTCCGTTGCGCATACCACCACTGCGCGACCGGAAGGAAGATGTGTACCTGCTTTTCAGGAAATTCACATCGGACTTTACCGACAAATACCGTACGCCACCCATTCAATTGGATGAAGAAGCCCAGCAGGTGTTGATCAATTATTCATGGCCGGGTAACGTAAGGCAGCTTAAAAACATGGCCGAACAATTGGCTGTATTGGAGCGCGACCGTATCATCACCGCGCAAACGCTGCTTACTTATATTCCGCATGAAACCAGCAACCGCAATTTGCCTATGCGTTTGGATAATCAGCCCAAAGAGGATTTTTCTGAAAGGGATATCCTGTATAAAGTGCTGTTTGATATGAAACGCGATATGGTAGAACTGAAAAAACTGGTAGCGGATATTATTGAACATGGGGGAGTGGCGGCCAATTACAGCAACCATTCACAAACCATTAACCAACTGTACCGTGATATTGAACTGCCCGGAAACCCCGAAGCGCAATTTACTTTGCAACAACCCGTTAATACGGTAAATAACAACAGCAATAATAACGTTGATGCCTATAATATAACGCATGATGCCGAGGAGGTGGAAGAATCTTTATCATTGATCGAAAAAGAATCAGACCTGATACGCAAAGCGTTAAAGAAACATAAAGGCAAACGTAAGCTGGCTGCTAATGAACTGGGTATATCAGAACGTACCCTGTACCGTAAAATAAAAGAATTAAACTTATAAGCTAAATGAAAAGATTTTTTGGGGTTATTGCTGTTTGTTCATTAAGCTTATTCCTGTCATCGTGCTATACGCTCAAAAATGTTTCTATCCCGGCGGATATGAAGACCCTTGATGTGCAGTTTTTTGAAAATAATGCGCCTTTGGTAGTAGCCAACCTGAGTCAAAATTTTACCGAAGGCTTAAAAACCAGGATACGTAACCAAAGTCGGCTAAGTATTTCCCGTAATGCCGAAGCGGATGCTACCTTGTCTGGCAGTATTGTGGGTTATACCATAGCGCCGGTTTCTATCCAGGCGGTGGCCAATAATGTGGCCCCTATTGCCGATGCGAACAGGCTGACGATTACTGTAAGAGTTAAATTTGTTTACAATACAGCAAAGACTCCTGCCGATAAAAAGCTTAACTTTGAAGAAACATTTACCAATTATCAGGATTATAAAGGGGATATAGGAGCGCAGGAACAAAACCTGATAAAAACGATAACTGATAAGATAACAGAAGATATTTTTAACAAAGCCTTTTCTAATTGGTAGGCAATTCGTACTTTCAACCACGTGGAGCAAGACTTGAATAACAGGCAGAACGGAATACTATTGGAATTGTTGGCTAATCCGGCTAATACCGGGCAGCAGCACAGCTATAATTTGCAGCAGTTGGTTAATGAATTTCCGCAAAGCGGCTTACTGCGCGCCATGCTTGCCCGTGCCGGCAATGGTAACGACCTGAAGCAGGCAGCCGCCTATTTTGATCCGCAACTTTTATACAAACTTACGCACGAGGTTGATAGCCTGGCCGTAGTATCACCGGCCCAAATTGCCGGGAACCCCGCAGATACCGGTAACCAGCAAAGCAGCGAAAGCTTTACTCATACCGGCGAAAACTATTTTAACAGCGGGCAGGTATTCGAAAATACGATAACACATGAACCCGTTGCAGCGGAACTTCATCCTGAAGATGACTTTGTAAATAAAAACAGGACCCCTGCCGAAGCTGATGAAGATCATCTGCACACAGAGGCTATGGCAACTGAGCCGGTAGCTCCTGTTTCGCAGCCTCATGGAGAGATTGATGACGAGATATACGATGAAATAAGAGGGATTGATGAACCAGCCAAAGCTATTATACCCCCTCCAGGTGGTATTGAAGACGAGGTTTATGACGAGATATTAGGTATTGAGCATATCCATATTGCCGATCAGGAACATGAAAAGGCCCAGGCACCCGCTGCTGCCGATGAAAAAATAAAGGTAAGCGAGACCGAAGCGGATGCGATATCTGAAGATTGGGTAATAGGCAGCATAGCAGGCAGCGATTACTTTATGTTTGATAAATCCATCGCCGACCAAAGACACCAGGAAGAAGTAAAAAAAGAGGAAGAAGCACCGCTGGTATCCGAAGTGGCTACTCATGCAAATGGCAGCATCCCGGCAGATACCGAAAGTCAGGATGTATCCAAATACAATGACGAGAAGATGCCTTATACCTTTATGTGGTGGTTGGATAAAACCCGTAAAGAGTATGCCGCCACTTATCAGCCTTACTCCAGCCCCGAGCCTGCCCCGGCACAGCCAGCCCGGATACAGCAGAGCAATAACGTAAAAGAACCCGGCGCTGATGCTTTGCAGCAGCAATATGTTGAGAATATTTTCCATGTACGGTCATTAGAGGAGTTGGAAAAAACACCTCAGCCGGATGGACCCGAAGTAAAACGGAAAGAAGATGTGATCATTGAACGCTTTATACAGGAGGAGCCACAGATACGGCCACCCGCTATGGATAAACTGGACAATGAGAACAAAGCCAAAAAGAGCTCAGAGGACCGGAACGACCTGGTTAGCGAAACGCTTGCCCAGATTTATGCCGACCAAATGCTTTACCACAAAGCAATAGCTACTTATAAAAAATTGATGTTGAAATTCCCGGAAAAAAGCCGTTACTTTGCCACCCAAATTGAACAGTTAGAAAAGAAAACCAATTAATATAAAGAAATGTATTTAGTTTTAATTATCATTACCATTATCATTTGCATCCTTTTAGGCCTTATCGTGCTGATCCAAAACCCTAAAGGTGGTGGTTTATCATCAAATTTCTCCAGCTCATCACAATTGATGGGTGTGCAAAAAACAGGCGATTTTTTAGAAAAAGGTACCTGGGTACTGGCCATTAGTGTAATGGTTTTATCACTGGCCATTAACGTAGCTGTAAAAGGCGGCGCTTCAACCACTAGCAGTGGCTCTGTATCGCGCGAGCAACTTGAAAAAGCTTCAAAACCAACTGCACCTGCAAGCGCACCGTTGAGCTTACCTTCAACACCTGCACCTGCTAAACCAGAAACAAAACCAGCTAAATAATCACAGCGGTTAAAAGAATAAAAAAGGCTTTGGGAACCTCCAAAGCCTTTTTTTGTGAACCTAAACTGTACTGACATGATGGCACTGATGCGTTAAATTTTTGTTAAGCATCAAAAATAAAATAACCTTTAGCTGACATTACAACAGTTTAACCTGTCAATATTGACCATTGTGTTTGGTTGGCATAATTGATGAGGAATTGGACTCGAAAACTTAAATAAAATAAACAGAGATAACTATGTCATTAAACATTAAACCAATCGGCGACAGAGTTGTGGTGGAAGCTGCAGCTGCCGAAGAGAAGACCGCTTCGGGAATTATTATCCCGGATACCGCTAAAGAAAAACCTCAGCGTGGAACTATCGTTGCAGTAGGCGATGGTAAAGTAGATGAGCCTTTAACCGTAAAAGTTGGTGACCAGGTTTTATATGGAAAATACGCAGGTACCGAAATTACTTATGAAGGTAAAGAGTATCTGATCATGCGCGAATCTGATATTTACGCGGTTCTATAACAGATGTGAGATATTAGATATGAGATTTGAGACAGATTATGCTCAAGTACTTATATCACAAACTTAAAAAATTAAAACGATTTGAAATTTGAAATGGAGTTCTCTCACATCTCAAATCTCAGATCTCAAATCTTAAAACAAACATGGCAAAACAAGTTAAATACAATGTTGAAGCACGCGACGCCCTGAAACGCGGTGTTGATATTTTAGCTAATGCAGTTAAAGTAACATTAGGTCCTAAAGGTCGTAACGTAATTATTGATAAAAAATTCGGTTCACCAGCTATCACTAAAGATGGTGTAACTGTAGCTAAAGAGATCGAACTGAAAGATGCTTTAGAAAACATGGGTGCCCAAATGGTAAAAGAAGTAGCTTCAAAAACTGCTGATATTGCTGGTGATGGTACTACTACTGCTACCGTTTTAGCTCAGGCTATCGTTACTGCAGGTATTAAAAACGTTGCAGCCGGCGCTAACCCAATGGATCTGAAACGTGGTATCGACAAAGCTGTAATAGTTGTTGTAGAGAACTTAAAAGCTCAATCACAAACTGTAGGCGAAGACAATAACAAAATTAAACAAGTAGCTTCTATCTCTGCTAACAATGACGAGGTTATCGGTTCATTGATCGCTGAAGCTATGGCTAAAGTTGGTAAAGACGGTGTAATTACTGTTGAAGAAGCTAAAGGTACTGAAACCGAAGTTAGAACTGTAGAAGGTATGCAGTTTGACCGTGGTTACCTTTCTCCTTACTTTGTTACCAATGCCGACAAAATGGAAGTTGAATTGGAAAATCCTTACATCCTGATCTATGATAAAAAGATCTCTTCGATGAAAGAATTACTTCCTATCCTGGAGAAACAAGTACAAACTGGCAAACCATTATTGATCATCGCTGAAGATCTTGATGGCGAAGCTTTAGCTACTTTGGTAGTTAATAAGATCCGTGGCTCACTGAAAGTGGCTGCTGTTAAAGCTCCAGGCTTTGGCGATCGTCGTAAAGCTATGTTAGAGGATATCGCTATCCTTACTGGTGGTACTTTGATTTCTGAAGAAAGAGGTTACAAATTAGAAAACGCCGACCTTACTTACTTAGGTACTGCTGAGAAAATTGTTATCGACAAAGATAATACTACTATCATCAACGGTGCTGGTTCTGCTGAAGAGATCAAAGGCCGTGTAAGCCAGATCAAATCTCAGATCGAATCAACTACATCTGATTATGACCGCGAAAAATTACAGGAACGTTTAGCCAAATTATCTGGTGGTGTTGCTGTATTGTACGTAGGTGCTGCTACAGAAGTAGAAATGAAAGAGAAAAAAGACCGTGTTGACGATGCTTTACACGCAACCCGTGCGGCTGTTGAAGAAGGTATTGTTGCAGGTGGTGGCGTTGCCTTCATCCGCGCGGTAGCTGCTTTAGCTGATCTTAAAGGCGAGAACGAAGATGAGAACACTGGTATCCAGATCATCCGTCGTGCTATCGAAGAGCCTTTACGTCAGATCTGCGAAAACGCTGGTATCGAAGGTTCTATCGTTGTACAAAAAGTTAAAGAAGGCACTGGCGATTTTGGTTACAACGCACGTACCGACAAATATGAAAACCTGATTGCTGCAGGTGTTATCGACCCAACTAAAGTAGGTCGTGTAGCTTTAGAGAATGCAGCTTCAATTGCAGCTATGTTGTTAACAACAGAAGTTGTATTGGCTGATGATCCTGAAGATGCTCCAGCTGGCCCACCAATGGGTGGCGGCGGCATGGGCGGCATGATGTAATAAAGCCCTAAGCTTAAGGCTCAAAGCCTAAAGCTTTTAATAATAAAACGCCTGTATGCTTTTGCATACAGGCGTTTTGTTTTTTACACCCTTTACGGTCATAAAAAAGTAAACGGATGGTCACGAGTTAATCATTTGATTAATTTTTAACATTTACTTGATCCTACTTCCGTATTTTTGCGTAACAAATCTGAAACGTCTGCTCCCGGGCATAGGATTTGTGTATCACAAAGTAATCATGAAAAAAATAGTTCAAACAACAAAATTAGTGCGCAGTACCATAGTAGATTGGGTGCTGATCAAAGGCCCTGAGCTGTTTGTTACTATTTACGGTAAATAATTAATTTTTACCTTTGCTTTCAGATTATGAAAGTAGAAGAATTTTATCAGGAGTTTCATCATTGGCTTATTACCCGCGGGCCAAATTATGTAGGCGGGATCATCATATTTTTTATTGGTCTTTGGGTTATCAAGCTTATCCGCACACGGATGCGCAACCGGATGATCAGGAGAGGGATCCACTCCTCATTACAACCCTTTTTTCTGAGCCTTACTATTACCGCGCTTTATGTGCTGCTGGTAATTTGGGTAATGAATATTATTGGTTGGGAAATGACCATTTTCACCACCATTATCGGCGCCTTCAGTGTGGCCGCCGGTTTGGCGTTGTCCGGAACATTTCAAAACTTTGCGGGTGGTGTACTGATACTGTTACTAAAACCATTTGAGCTTAATGATAGTATAATAGCGCAAGGACAGGATGGCGTGGTAACCTCTATACAGATGTTCTACACGGTTTTACTCACTGCCGATAACAAAACGGTTATTATCCCTAATGGTAAGCTGTTTAACGAGGTTATTATCAACGTAACCCGCGAAGGCAAACGCCGCCTTGACTTTGAAGTAAAAGTAGGCTATGCCAACGATGTTGAAAAAGTAAGGGGAATCATCGAGAACGCAATAAGTACTACGCCCAACTTACTCAAAACACCGGTTTCAAAAGTAGGCATCAACAGCCTGGAGATCGATTCCATCAGGTATGTGATCAATGTGTGGGTTCAGCCAGGCAATTTTTTAACTGCCAAATGGACCCTGCAGGAAAAGATCATCAAAGACCTGGGCGCTGCAGGCGTTACTTTCCCGAAAGCAGGATAGTTTACAGAGGCAAGAGATTAGAATCAAGAATCAAGATGCTTGATTATCGCCTACATCTCCACCGCGTCATTGCGAGGTACGAAGCAATCTCTACACAAGCAGGTCGATCAGAAAAGTCCGCTCTGTATAGCATAGAGATTGCTTCGTACCTCGCAATGACGTGTTGAAATTTTAAAATGGCCTGTCATCCTGAGCTTGTCGAAGGATCGTGCGTAGAGGCCTGCCCACCATGCTTCGACAGGCTCAGCATGACAGCCTTATGTCTTGATTCTTGACTCTTACTTCTTGATTCTCTTCTCCCTCTAAATTTTCTGCTTAGCCTTAATTTCCAGATACCGGTTAATGGTATTGATGGTGAGGTTTTGCGGGGCACTCAGGATGGATTGGATGCCATGTTTGGCCAGCTCCTTTACGATGAGCTTTTTATCGTAGGCAAACTTTTCGGCTATGGTTTTAATGTAGATGCCTTCAACATCGGCAGCGGGTTGTTCACTCAGTTTTTTGAGCTCGGTATTTTCGAAGAATACAACCAACAGCAAGTGATATTTGGCTATTCTTTTCAAAAAAGGCAGCTGCCTGTGCAGGGCGTTCAGGCTTTCATAGTTAGTAAAAAATACCACCAGGCTGCGCTGTTTAATCACCCTGCGTACGGTGGCAAACAGCAGCTCCATATTGGTTTCCAGGTAGCGTGTTTTCTCTTTATATAATGCTTCCAGTATCTTGTTGAGGTGTGCGGGGCGCCTTTCGGCTGGGATTACAGCTCCCAGTTTTTCTGATACGGTGATGAGCCCGGCTTTATCCTCTTTTAACAGTGCTACATTTGATAACACCAGGCTGGCGTTAATGGCATAATCCAGTAAGCTCAGCCCTTCAAAAGGCATTTTCATGGCCCTTGATTTATCAATAACGCAGTACACATGCTGCGATTTTTCGTCGGTATAGGAGTTCACCATCAGGTTGCCTTGCCTTGCGGTGGCTTTCCAGTTAATGGTGCGGTAATCATCACCCTGAACATAGTTTTTTACCTGCTCAAACTCCATACTGTGCCCAATACGACGAATTTTTTTGATACCGATGTCTGTTAACCAGTTAGATATGGCCATCAGCTCGTATTTGCGCATCTGTAGGAAGGACGGGTATACTGGTAAGGTTTCGGCCTGCTCAAAATTATATCGCCGCCTGATAAAGCCTAAAGGCGATTTAACGTATACCCGGATATCGCCAAATTCATACTCGCCACGGCGGGTTGGCCGCAATACATAGTTGATGAGTTTTTTTTCGCGCGGTTTCAGATTGGTTTTAAACCAGATGTCGCGCTTTTGAAACTGGAAAGGGATCTCGTCAATAATGCCAACGCTGATGGGAAAGCCATACCAGTTTTCGATATAAACACCCAGGTCGTTATTATCACTATTGCTCAGCCGCTCGGGTGCATGCCGTTTGGCAAATACCCCGTTTGATGTGCGGTACAGTAACAGCACATCCATCAAAAATAATATGATCAGCACCCAAAATGCCAGTGTAGGGATAAGACCCAGCCATGGAAAAAAGAACGACAATAAAAACAACACCACACTGCAGGTTAAAGCTGCAAACAGGCGGTTTGTTAAAAACAGGTTTCTATAAAAGAGGCTGATTATTTTTTTCACTGGGGATTTAACTATCCTCTCCAACAGGTCATTGCGAGGCACGAAGCAATCCCCTATTTACAGAGCCGCTCTGTAAATAGGGGATTGCCACGCTATCGCTCGCAATGACGCATTGGAGATTTGGGTTATCTTGATTCTTGACTCTCACTTCTTGATTCTCCTTTTACCTTGGTACTTCAATTTTTTGTATGATCTGTGCTACCACATCATCCGGACTTACACCTTCCATTTCTTTATCTGGCGTAAGCATAATACGGTGCCTTAACACCGGAGCAGCTACGTAGATAATATCATCAGGCGTAATAAAATCGCGACCCTTAATCGCAGCAATGGCTTTAGCGGCATTGATCATGGCCAGCGACGCGCGCGGCGAACCACCCAGGAACAATGATTTATGATTACGGGTTTCGTGAATGATCTTAGCCGTAAACTCCAGCAGTTTGGCCTCTACATGGAAGGACCTGACCTGCTGGCGAAGGGCAATAATATCTCCTGCCGATAAAACCGGCTGTATATGGGTGAGCTGGTCGGTAGTTTTTTGCTGATGCTGACGGGTGATGATGGCTATCTCTTCTTCCAGCGTTGGATATTTGATCTCTATTTTAAACAGAAACCTGTCTAACTGCGCCTCGGGTAAACGATAGGTGCCTTCCTGTTCTACCGGATTTTGTGTGGCCAGCACCGTGAAGGGTTCCTGCATTTTGTACGTATGCCCGTCGATAGTCACCTGGCGCTCTTCCATCACCTCAAACAAAGCCGATTGGGTTTTGGCCGGGGCACGGTTAATTTCATCTATCAGGATGATGTTGCCAAAAACCGGACCTTGTTTAAACTCAAACTCCGTGCTTTTGGGGTTAAACACCGAGGTGCCTAATATATCCGAAGGCATCAGATCTGGTGTAAACTGTATGCGCGAGTAGCGGGCATCAATAGCTTTGGCGATCAGTTTGGCGGTAAGCGTTTTGGCCACACCGGGTACACCTTCTATCAGTATGTGGCCGTCGGCCAGGATGCCTGCTATCAGCAGATCTATAGAGTCCTGCTGCCCTACAATGATCTGGGCAAGTGTATATTTAATTTGACTAACCGCGGTACTGAGTTTGCTCAGATCGGTTCTGTTTTCAAAATTCTCATTTTCCATTATATCCGGTTTGGCTGTAAAATTTTTCTATCAATTTATTCAATTCAATCAATTCCCTATCGGTTACCTGCTGCTGAACGCTGATGTAATTTACCGCGCTGATCAGCGAGCTGGCAAAACCAACATCGATACCAGTTTTTTGCGACAGGGTATTGATAAATTCCTGATCGAGCTTGCTTGTTTTTAAGCGGTAACGCTCCCTGATATGATCTAACAGGTAAATGACCTTTTTATGGGCGATGTTGGCATTATTGCGTTTTTCATAATACACCTGGCCCACAACGGTCACAAAATCAAGTGTCGAATTTGGTAAAGGTTCAATTACCGGGATTACACGCTGGCGGCGCTTCATTTCGTAAAAAATAAATATCAGCATGCTGCCCAGGCTTAGGTAATAAGCCCATTGCAATGCAGGGTTGCCGAAGAACACACGCAATGGTGATATATCTTCGGGGATATCGCCGTTCTGATATTGATCCCAGTAAATGTATTGGGCTTTGGGAAGATACGACAGGGCCTTAGCCACGTAATCGGCTCCCTGCGGAGTTAACAGGCTGTAATTGGTAAAAACATCGGGTGTGGCACACAGGTAAAGCGTGCCTTTGCCAAATTTATAGCTTAAAAAGGTGCAATGATCCGCATAGTTTTTACCTATCACAGTAGCTTTAGCGGTATCGAGCCCCGAAAAGTACAGATTGGCAATGTCGCGCTTAAATACATAATTGTTGGGGGCCTTTAACTGTGGATTGGTAAAGTTGATGGATACATTTTTGGAGGCATTCTCTGCCCGGGTCTCTATTTTTAAGGTGTCGGCAATAAAGCCCCGCCACTCAAAAGTCGACATGAACACCGAGTTGCCGGCTTTGATGTATTTGACCATCGCCTCAAAATCAAATTTATTGAAGGTGATGCTTTTAGCGATGATGATATAGTTTCCGTGCTGCAAACTGTCGCCATGAAAAACATTGTACGCCGATTTATTGGTTTTGGTTAACTCCGCATCGGGATAGATATCTTTTAGTCTGTCATACAACAAATAAGTACCAAAGGGGATCTTATCTTTATGATAAAGGGTTGATTGCCAGTTAACTGGTTTTGGTTTGTTATACTGCGCCACCACGTAACCTATCAATGCCAGGCTGGCTATAGTGATATAGATCTTAAAATCTTTCATGCTATGCCTTTGTTAAAATCCTGGAATACGGTATTGATGTTTTTGAAAGTTTGCCCATCGATGGCAAATTCGCCATACCAAACATATTCAAACTGTAAGGTTAACGATCTGAAAAGCCGGCGCTGATCGGCATTGGTCAGTTCATCAATGTAGGTGCTGTTTGTTTTATCAATTTGCCATTTGATCAAATTGGCATCACTAAGTTGTTTTAAGCATTTTAAATAAAGCATCCTTACGGCCAGGCGATAATTATGCTGGGAAACGGCCCTTTCAATTTCGTCGTCAAAGTTGATATCATGAATATTCTCCAATGATTCGGTAAAAGGCAAATTGGCCGACATTGACTTGCGCCGGAAAATACCGAGCATATCAATCCCCATGAGTTTAAGCACCAGGAACACCACAGCTGCTAAACCTGCTGCCAGCAAAAGGTATTGCAAAAAGTACAACAGGGCCCTTAGGAAGGGGCTCATATCATGTTTGCCAAATTTAATAGGCTTAAACAAATTCCAGAACCAACGCCAGAAACGATCCCACCACGAAGGTGTTGTATCGATATCATCCCGGTATTGAAATTCGGGCTGTTTACTGTGAGCGGTAATAGCAGCGGTATCCAAATGACGCACATTTACGGATGCGGTATCCATCTTAAGCGTTAAAGGGGCTTTAACAGGCTTAACAAACGGAGCAGATGCATTGCCCGCATGAACAAAAAGTGCAAAAATGATGGTACACAACAAACGCAGCATGATCAATATTCCTCGGCCGGTAAATCTGTATTAGGCGTGTTGGTGCCCAGTTTGTTTATCTTATCCATTAAGCTGGTTCCATCCTTGCTTTCGGTTAAATTAAAATAGCAAAGTGCTAGCGCCGTTACCGGTAAAACGGCAAATACCTGGCAAAGCTGTTGCAAAACCGCGCCAATAATGGCTGCAGGAACTGATAATGCCCCACCCCCTTTTTGCGGAACAGCTATGAGGCTTACCATATTAATGATACTTGTAGGTATGGAAACTACCATGATAGCCACATAAAAAATTATCCATATCACTACCAGCGAACCAAATGTCATCCACCAGTTATCTTTGATCAGGAAAAAGCTGCGGTTAAAGGCATAGCCAAAGCTGGCATTCTCCATCACCATGATCGGAAATATCAAGGCGAAAATGGGGGACAGGTAGATCCCCGGTATCCCGCAAAGTAGCGTAGCGATAAAAAGCAATAAATAAAGCAGTAAAGAGCTGCCTAATACCCGCAGGAAGTAATATTTAATATAACCCCACATCTCCTCGGTTGTAGGTACCTGTTTGTCTTTCTCTTTATAAAGTGCTATATAGCTCAAAAAAGTAACCGTTAAGGCAATAAAGCTCAGCATCCCAAAAATGATCAGCAAAAAATATTCGGGCCCAAAAAAGCTGAATGGCGATGGCCGGTATTCATTGGTATTAAAGGAACCTCCGCGTATGCTGTTCATGGTGCCGGTCCATTTTAACTGGAAAAGGGCAGCACTGACAAGACCACCTGCAATGAAGATGCCGCAAAAGGTAAAAAAGTATTTAAGCAGCGGTTTAATATTCTGCCTTACAAATAAAAAGGTGTCGCTTATAATTTCGCCAAAATCACGGATCTTGGCTAACTCAACTTTAGGTTGCATGATGGGTTTGGGTTGCTTTATAAATTTTATTTGGATATATGATCACATACCATATAATGAACAATAATGATGATGCTAATATAGTAACGCTAAGCCATACCGGCATTTCGGTGTGCCGGGTTACAAAGCCTTCAAAAAACGCCGCGACAATTAATATAGGGATAATACCAATGGCCACTTTCATGCCATCTTTAGCTCCTCTTTTTAATGATACCATGCGTTTATAAGTTTTGGGAAACAACAGGCTGTTTCCCAGAATAATGCCGGCAGCGCCCGCTATAATGATAGCTGAAATTTCCAGCGTGCCGTGTATCCAGATCACCAGGATGGATTTTACCCCCAAACCTTTACTGAAAAAATAATACTGGAATGAGCCCAGCATGATACCGTTACGGAAAAGGAAATAAACCGAACCAACTGTAAAGATAATGCCGCTTACAAAGGTTACCAGCGATACATAAATGTTATTAGCGGCTATGCCCAAAAACATCAAAGTCTCGCTGCCATTTTTGTACACACCAAAAGGGTCGCCTTTCATGATGTTGGCATTGGTCATATCCACATATTGGTCGCCCATGATCAGGCGTACAAAATTTTCATCGTATTTAGCTGATAGCGCCCCTATCAAACAAAAAACCATAAAGAAAAGAAAAGCATAAAGCAATTGCTTTTGGTAGGTTTTGAACAACAGGGGTAGTTCATACTTCCAGAAGGTGAGGAAGCGGTTACTTTTTTCGCTTTTGTTTTTGTAAATGGATTGATGCAAACCAGCGGCAAGCCCGTTCAGATACGCGGTAGTTTTTGATTTGGGATAAAATGTTTTGGCATAAGCCAGATCGTCCGTTATCTGGATAAACCGGTCGGCAAGCTCGTCAGGATCATTGGTTGGTTCCTGCTCAAAGCTGGTCCATTTCTGAGCGTTTTGCTTTACAAAAAGAGGTTCCCGCATGAATTGCCGTGTAAATAATTATTTGGTTAAAATAATTACAAAAGAGCTATATAACAACTAAAAAAGACAGATTTACATTTTATATTTTAATATATCCTGGTTGGATCCACCCTTAAGTGCAAAAATAATTATACATTTATTATTATAAACCTTTAAACCATCAATCACATGTTCAAGAATTTTAAATTCCAGACCTATTTCTGGACTACCTTTTGGGTAATCTCAGGGGTTGTTTTAGGGTTCATTTTTATCGTCATTTTTAATGGGTGTGATGAAAAAATCAATATTGGCTCCGCGCTGATTTGGGCCGGTGCTTATTTTGTGCTGGGAGCCTTAGGCGGATTTATTTTTGGTGTTCCAAAGATTGTTTCCGCTTCACAACCATCCGCCGCTGCCTCCATTATGGCCCCCGCGCCTGTTGTGTCGATTTCTCCCGAAAACCTACCTGAGGCTCAAGCCCAAGCCATTTCGCTGGTGACCGCTGCTCCCGGAACTTCCCCTGTAAAAAACTTTTCACAAAAAATGATTCAGGAAAACACCAACCTGACGCAGATATCCGACTGGCTCACCAAAGTCATCATTGGCGCAGGTCTCGTTCAACTGAAAGAAATTCCGCCTTACATCATGAAAATTGCAACCCGCATGGGCCAGGGGATTAGCCTTCACCCAAAAACACTACAGTCGGCAGATCCCGCCATCATCCTTTCCGGAGGAATTATTATCTACTTCCTAACCTGGGGTTTTGCCAGTGGCTATCTGATTATGCGCTTAGTAATTGCCGAACTACTTGCCGATGTGGAGCAATAAAAGAAATTCGCATATTTTCTAATCCTGCTGTATACTTTATATTTTGGTTATGATTTTCCAAAGAATAAAAATGTATAGCAGGATAGAAAGTACTTGAATAACCGGATTAGGAAACAGGGGGCTCCATATAAAAAAATAGCCGATCGCAATGAGCGCAGCTACGATACCAATAATGACAAGCGGAGCCACAATGCCAAGAATCCGTATTATCTGGTTTTGTTTATTAGTTTCATTTTTAATTGATTGTGTTGTGGTTGATCCATGAACGATAATGTCTGAGATGGCATCCCACAGCCGTTCTTTGATCCCGGCATTGTGGCTCCCCTTTAAATATGTTACTTGCGCGCCGGGAGCACAAAGCGTGGTAAAACCATCATGGCCCCCGCTCCCCAGATCTTGAATATGAAGCGTTTGGAATGCTTTGGGAAAGATGGCGACCACCCAGTCTGCGGAGGCTACCAGATTGACAATCCCTTGTATCCTGTTTTCAGCGATCATGGAGCTCCAGTCATAACTCTTTCTAACCACGCTACCTGCAAGCACAACGTTCTTGAACCTGCAGGCTGGATAGTCTTCCAATGCCTTTGCCAGGAGGTAGGTTCCATTACTGTGCCCTATGAAAGAAAAGTCTGCATTTGGGTACTTGGCCAGGTTTTCAGTGTATCGGTCCATCAGCCATTCTACTTTTGCCCTCCTTGTGGGATAAAGTAAAAACGGTAGCATCGGAAAATAACCGTAACTGGAAGTTTCCGGTTCAAAAACCCGGTTATTTAATTTGCCCATCTCTTGCACTCTCCGGGCAATTTTTTTGGTCCAATAACCAGCGTCTCTAATACCATGGATCACAAAAATGACATCGGTAACCTCAGGCCGTTGTTTCGTTGCCGTTGGCTCAAATGAATGAGCCTGAAGATTCATTAATTCTTTTTGGTTATTGCTAAGAGCAATGTTAAAAACCCGGGCTCTTTCCTCTCCTGCTTCCGAGCTGTCCATATCCAGTACATTCCGGTGTCCGGACATCGGAACCTCCAGGTAAAAGAAATTGCCCCCGGTAAACAAATCAATATTGTCATCAGGCGAAACCAAGTCATCGATTGTACCCAGAAGCTGGACAATGATCGAATCCCCAACGGCTTTTATAGGAGCTTTATCCAGCATGGACAGCCACTGGATTCTTAGTTGGGTTATGAAAGGCGCACCTTTTTTAAGCCGTGTAATAAATACTTTATAATTAATGACCGAAAGCATCGTACCAATCAATATTCCGAACTCCCACGCCAGCGCAATAAAAAATGACAGATGCGGGTTTACCGACCACCCTCTGTTCATCCCTGCCATTAAAATAATCCGCTCAATTTTAGAGGCCCAGGGTCGCGGCTTTTTAAAGCCGGGTAATTCAAATGGGGCGTCTTCATTTTCGCCGCACGCGTATACATAAGCTTTTCGGGCAAGCACTGCTCCACAGCTATGTCCAATTAAAATGATGTGTTCAAATAGCCCTGTTTCCCATTCTTTGTCGATCCGTTCTACAATGTTTTTAACAATATAGTTTGGATTTTTGTTAGAAAATACCTGTAGCCCGAGTGCCGGTACAATTATTTTAGCACCAGGATATGCATTTTCCACTCTTTTTCGGATGAAATCATAAGAACTCACTTTGCAGGTATAGCCGTGTAGGATAACCACAAGATAATTAATTGCGGGTTGATTGAGGTTTGCCATAAGGGATTAAGGTTAGGTTTTTAGTCAAGTTCGTCGGGTATTTGTTGATTCCCGCCTGAATTGCCGTGTAGCAATTTACTAATTAAAAATAATTATAAAAGAGCTATGTAACAACTAAAAAAGACAGATTTACATTTTATATTTGAATCATATGCAAACCATAAGGATAACCACCACACAAAATATAGATATTGATTACGAGGTAGCCGGTTTGGGCGAACGGATTGTAGCCTATATTATTGATTTGGCCATGTTTGGAGTTATCATCATATCAACACTTATAGCTATTGGTTCGGTTGGAGGGATGGGAAGAGGAAGCAGTGGCATTGGGATTGGTATAGTGTTTATTATTTACGCTGTATTATTTGTTTTTTATGACCTGATATGTGAACTGGCCATGAACGGGCAAAGCGTTGGTAAAAAGATCATGAAAATAAAGGTAATAAGTTTGGATGGGGCCAGGCCGCGTTTAGGGCAATACCTGTTACGCTGGTTATTCAGGATCATTGACTTTTTCCCCGGTACTTTAAATTTATGCGGATTGATCTGTGTAGCGGTGTCAGATAAATCACAACGTGTTGGTGACATGGTGGCCGGTACCACGCTGATCAGAACAGCTCCGCGTACCAAAATGCAAAATATCGCCTTTAAACCGGCAGAGGATAATTATCAGCCTGCATTTCCGGAAGCTGCCCGGTTAAGCGAGCAGGATGTGGAATTGATAAACGAAGTGATCAACAATTACATTAAAAGTGGTAACAGCATGCTGGTGTATAATATGGCCCAGCGTATCAAAGATCTGCTGAATGTAACACCACCGGCCGAAATGAACAATATGTTGTTTTTACAAACTATTATTAAAGATTACAGCCACATTATAGCCCAGGCCGACGTTTTATAATGGCCATATAATCCCCACATTTTAATACCGTAGTTCACCAGTACAATACTACCCACTATCATGAACAAGGTTTTCTTGATGGTTGATTTGGGTGTGTCCAGCTTAAAATAGCTGTCGGCAAAGCCATAGGCAAAAAATAGCAGGAGTGGAATAGCAGGTGGGTACAGCGCAAAACTTTTTTGAAGATCGCCCTGCAGAAGGGCTACAACCGCGCGTTGAAAACCGCAGCCCGGGCAGTCGATCCCGGTTAAGTATTTGAAAGGGCAGGGGAGTAAATGATTTTGCAGCCAGTGGATAAAACCCGCCTGGCTGCAAAATACTTGTAATTGGATATTATTGAACAACATTACACCTGCGGCGGAGGCGGAGTATTGCTAAATGGATCCTGATAGTTGGTTGATGGATCAAATGGTTTACCACCACCCACAAACCCGGCACCGGCTGGACCTAAATATTGGAAGTTGCCAAAACCTAACAGAGGTAAAAATATAAATGATAGAAACATAATCCCAAGCGTAAACCCAACTCCCTGTCCGAAACTTTTGCTTAAAAGATTAATTGCCCAGGGGATAAAAACAATACCTGTACATGGAATTGCCAGTAGAAATATCCACCATATAGGTTTGCCAATAATTTCTAAAAGCACAATGGTGCTATAGATAGGGATTATAGACGCCCATCCAGGTTTACCAGCTTTTTCAAATACTTTCCAGAGACCAATGACGGAGATAACTCCAATAATTAACATTGGGATAATACAAGCCATGAATATTGCAATGAATATTCCGGACGAGGCTGCTGATGAAGGATCATAATCTTGCATTTTGATTTTGGTTTAAGTGATTGTTTGAGTGTTTTTTGATTATCGCAAATTATAAAATATTTAAATAAAAATTAAACACATCACTTTTTTATTACAAAGCAGGAGTGATATTTTATTTATAATTTTGACCTGATGCAGAGAGAACAAATTTCGGTTTTTGATATGTTCAAGATAGGCATAGGGCCTTCCAGTTCACATACTTTGGGCCCCTGGCGGGCAGCGCAGCAATTTGCGCAGGGACTTGAACAACAGGGTGTTTTGCCATTGGTTGAACAAGTGAAAATACTACTGTATGGTTCACTGGCCAAAACCGGTCGGGGCCATGGTACCGATATTGCCATATTGCTGGGTTTAAGTGGTGATGACCCCGTAACTTTTGAGGTTGACCAGATAACCCCTAAAATAGCAACGATAACCTGTACGCGTAAACTAACGCTTGCAGGTACACAGGAGATCACTTTTTCGGTGGTTGATGATTTGCTTTTTTTGTTTAACGAGAGTTTGCCTTTTCATCCCAACGCGGTAACATTTCAGGCATTTTTGAGTAATGGGAGGGCTGTTTCAGAAACGTATTATTCCATAGGTGGTGGCTTTGTGGTAAAAGAAGGCGGTTCGAACCAAAGTAAACAGGAGGTTGATCTGCCTTTCCCGATAGATACCGCTGCCGACCTGCTGCATTGGTGCATCAAAACCGGATTGAAGATTTCGGAGGTGGTGATGGAGAATGAACTGGCCTGGCGCAGCGAACAGGAAACGCGAAGCGGTGTACTTAATATTTTCAAAGCGTTAAAAGAATGTATATATCGTGGCTGTCATACCACCGGGCAATTACCGGGCGGTTTAAATGTAGCCCGTCGCGCTTTTAAACTCAACAGCAAATTAATAGGCAATAATACCTACACCAATTACGACGAATGGGTTATAGCCATCCGTAAAACCGGTGATAGTTTTAAAAATATACTGGATTGGGTAAGCTGTTTTGCCCTGGCTGTAAATGAGGAGAACGCCTCGTTCGGCAGGGTGGTTACTGCGCCTACCAATGGCGCGGCTGGAGTTATACCCGCGGTACTACAATATTATATTGTTTTTTGCGAGGGTAATACCGATCAGCGTATCATGCAGTTTTTACTCACTGCTTCAGAAATTGGCAGTATATTTAAAAAAGGCGCTACCATATCGGCAGCAATGGGTGGCTGCCAGGCCGAAATTGGTGTATCCTCAGCCATGGCCGCCGCTGCGCTTACCGAATGCATGGGCGGTACACAAAGACAAGTACTCATGGCCGCAGAAATAGCCATGGAGCATCACCTGGGCTTAACCTGTGATCCGATAGGCGGGCTGGTACAGATCCCTTGTATCGAACGCAATACTATGGGAGCCATTAAGGCTATTACCGCCTCACAATTGGCCTTGCAAAGTAATCCTGAAAAGGCAAAGGTAAGTTTGGATGCTGTGGTAAAAACCATGTGGCAAACTGCCTTGGATATGAACTCCAAATACAAGGAAACATCCGACGGTGGACTGGCTATTAATATACCGCTGAGTTTGCCGGAGTGTTAGCCTCAACCCCTGAAGGGGAGAGTAGGAAATTCCAATATCAAACAGACTTAAAGAAACGCGTCATTGCGAGCGTAGCAATCCCCTACTTACAGAGCGGCTCTGCTTATCGGGGATTGCCACGTCGTTCCTCCTCGCAATGACGACCTGGTTTTCGTTTGATCTTATTTCTTTTCCAGAGTGCTTAAAATAACTGGTTTGAGTTTTTCAACCCACATCTGGTACATACTGGCGGATGGGTGCAGGCCGTCATCGGCTATAAGTGATGCATTATTGGCTGCCAGTTTGGATATGGGAGTAATGTCGATGTAATTAACACTTGCGTTGGCGCTTTCCTGGCGATTGATATCATTAAACTGGTCTATCTCTTTACCAATACGTGCGTCATCGCCATGCGCAAAGGGTGTTACCCCATAATCAGGTATGGATAGTACAAAAACATGGTTTGTATTGCCTTTGGCCAACTTGATGGCCGTATTTAAAACCTGTATAAATTTAACGCGGTAATCGGCCAGACTGCCGCCGCCATACTGGTCGTTCACGCCGATAAGCAGGGTTACTATGCCGTAGGTTTTGTTCTTGACTTCGCTGCCATCAATAGCCGATATCAGTTGTTGGGTTGTCCAGCCGGTTCGGGCTATAATGGTTGGTCCGGTTATTTTATGCCCGGGCAACTGCCCGGCAAGTTTGTAAGGGAAAGCATCGTGCTCATCTACCGATTGACCAATAGTATACGAATCGCCCAGTGCCAGGTAGCTTAAAGTATCAATTACAGGAATAGGCGACCCTGTAGTGGGTGGTACGTATGTCATTGATGTTGTTTTTGTACAGGCCGATAATGTGCCTATCGAAAATAAAATTAAAAATAATGCTTTCATCATCATATCTCCATATCAAACAATACGGAAATATGATGTTTAAGGATTTCTTTTACTTCATTTATATCAACCTCACGACCCAGTTCTTTTTGCATGGAGGTTACGGCTTTATCGTCAATACCGCAGGGCACTATGTTATTAAAATAATCCAGATCGGTATTAACGTTAAAAGCCAGCCCGTGCATGGTTACCCAGCGGCTGCATCGTACACCCATAGCACATATTTTGCGGGCTTTTTCATTATCGGCATCAAACCAAACACCGGTATAGCCCTCGTAACGGCCAGCCTTTAAACCATAATCGGCCAGAGTTAATATAATGGCTTCTTCCAGCGTGCGCAGGTACAGATGTATGTCGGTGAAGAAATTTTCAAGGTCCAATATCGGGTACGATACAATTTGGCCAGGGCCGTGGTAAGTGATGTCGCCACCACGTTTTATTTTATAATAGGTGGCGTTTTTTTCTTTTAAGCCGGCATCGTCGAGCAAGAGATGTTCAAACTTGCCACTACTACCTAAGGTGTATACATGCGGGTGCTGGCAGAATACCAGGTAGTTAAAAGTTTCTTCGGGTTCAAAAGGCTCAAAGGTATCTGCTGTTACAGGTGTTTGTGTGGCAGCTTCATAAGCCAGTTCGCTGTGGCGGTTATCCAGTTTGGTTTTTACCGTGGCAGCAAACAACTCTTCCTGCTTATCCCAGGCTTGCTGATAATCGATCAAACCCCAATCCTGAAAAAATACTTTTTTGTTCTTCATTACATTTGTCCCTTTACGTAGCCTACCATGTAACCTTCATATTGCATATAGCTCACCACATAATCAAGGTTGATATTATTTTTATGCAGGCGCGCACTTAGTTCGCCGCGTGTGTTAAAACTAAAAGGATCCAGAAAAATATTATCGGCAAATGACACCTCTTTTTCACCATTGCATTTGTATATGGCTTCCTTGGCGCACCAGCAAACGTATAGTTGCTCAATTTTATGCTCATCGTTAATAAAAGCTCTTTCGTCGGGCCGTAGGAATTTACCGGCAATGCGCTCTACCTTTTGTTTGATCATCTCAATATCTATCCCCACCTTATGTGTTTTGCTGATCATCACCGCAGCATAATCAAAAGAATGGCTCAATGATATATGATAGGGCAGGTTTACCAGGTAGGGCTTGCCATGGGCGTCAACTTTGCAGTCAATATACTCGTCGGTATGCAGCATTTTTCGGAGTAGCACACGGGTGCCCAGCCAGTGCAGGTGGCGCTTGCCGTTGCTTAGCTTCTCAACATAAGCTTTTTCGTCCTCGTCAAGTTGCAGTTGTTTGTACAGGTCGTCAGCCTCTTCTTCAATTCTCCAGAGCGCAAATTCGGTATCATCGTCGATACGCTGCCTGTATGCTATAGCCATAATAAGTAAAATTGCAAAATAGGTAGCAAACTTATGTCAAATAAATTTAATTAAATAATTGTTGTTAAAGGCGAAAGGTAAAAGGCAAAAAGGTAAACGTAATATCGAATAACGAACACTGAATTTCGAATAATGATATTTCCTGATCCCTGTATCCTTCATCATTGGAAATTCAATATTCATGATTAAAAGCCTTTTACCTTTCGCCTTTAACTTTTTACCTTTTATCATCTGCATATTGCCTATTGTTTTAATTAATTATAATTTAGGCCCTACCATGATATTATCAGATAAGCGCATTCTCGAAGAAATTGAAAAAGGAAGTATTATTATTGAACCCTTTAAACGCGAATGCCTGGGTACCAACTCGTACGATGTGCATTTAGGCAAACACCTGGCCACTTACCGCGACAGGGTGCTGGATGCCAAACTGCATAACGAAATTGATGGCTTTGAGATACCAAAAGAAGGATTTATCCTGCAGCCTAATACGCTTTATCTTGGAGTTACCATGGAGTATACCGAAACCCACAGCCATGTACCTTTCCTGGAAGGAAAATCAAGTACCGGTCGTTTAGGTATTGATATACATGCCACAGCGGGTAAAGGCGATGTTGGTTTTTGCAATACATGGACGCTTGAAATTTCATGCGCGCAGCCTGTACGCATCTATGCAGGTATGCCCATTGGTCAACTGATCTATTTTGTGGTTGAAGGCGAGATTGAAACCTTATATAATACCAAAAGCAACGCTAAATATAATAACCCTACAACACGCCCTGTTGAAAGCATGATGTGGAAGAATAAGTTTTAATCGATTTTTTTTCAGAACGATTAAACCATTGTTGTTGGGATAGGTCAAAGTGAAAATTAAGTTATTTATATAGCTTAAACACATCGTACATTAACCTTACATATAACCTAAAACCTCACAACTCATCGCCTGATTAGATATTTTGTGTAGATTAAACTTTATTTACCATGATAACATTCAAAAAAGTATCTGTCGGCTTATTGATAACTGTGATTGCTACGGTAATTTTCGGTTTCACAGGCCCAGGCGATGATCTGCTCAGTAAACTGGTCGACCAGCTTTATAAATGGCGTGCCGAACATCCGCAGGAAAAAGTTTACCTGCATCTGGACAAACCTTACTATGCTGTTGGCGACGATATCTGGTTTAAGGCTTACGTAACCATTGGCAGCAAGCACCAGCTATCAGCTTATAGCGAAATTTTAAATGTCGACCTGATCGGCGAAGATGATTCCATAAAACGCAGCATTAAATTACCGCTCATTAGTGGTATGGCCTATGGTGATTTTGCCCTGCCCGATACCATGCAGGATGGAAATTACCGCATAAGGGCCTATACCAACTGGATGCGTAACGCGGGCGACGCCTATTTTTTTGATAAAACCATCACCATATCCAAAGGTATTGGCAATACCGTTTTTACCAAAACCGACTATACTTACGGCGAACAGAACGGCAAGCAAAAGGTGAACGCGTTGATCAATTTTACCGATGTAAACGGATCGCCTTACGCTGGTAATGAGGTAAGTTACCGTGTTGAACTGAATGGAAAAGCCGTTTTTAAGGGCAAGGGGATAACCAATGATAAAGGCGACCTGACTGCCTCGTTTCTGAATACCACCCCAAATCCGGCGGTCACCGGTAACATTATTGCCAATATCAAACTGGTTGATAAAAAAGTGATCACCAAGGTGGTGCCTATCAAAGCCGTATCAGCCAAGGTAGATGTGCAATTTTTTCCGGAAAGTGGTACCCTGGTGAATGATGCCGGTTCAAAAGTAGCTTTTAAAGCGGTTGGTGCCGATGGTCTGGGTGTTGATATAAAAGGCACTGTTGTTGACGATCAAAACCAAACAGTAACCACATTTAACAGTACTCACCTGGGCATGGGCGTGTTTAATTTAACCCCTATGAGCGGCAAAACCTATAAAGTCCACGTTATATTTGCGGATGGCTCTGTGGGCGATTTTAACTTACCCAAAGCAGTTGATAACGCTTACGTTTTAAGCATAGATAATTCTAGTGATGATAACCTAGTGGCAAAAATATTACCAGGGTCGGCTCTTGCGCAGAGCGCTGCACCAGCTGGCAACCTCATGCTGGTGGCTCAAAGCAGCGGCGAAATTTATTATGCTGCTAAAAGCTCAGATAATGGTAAAACATTCAGAGCGGTTGTTCCGAAGAGTAAATTTCCATCGGGTATTGTACAGTTCACTTTGTTTTCGGCCAATGGCGAGCCACTGAACGAACGTATCGTATTTATTCAGAACCCGGATCAGCTTAAATTATCGGTTTCGGCACCTAAGCAGCAATTCGCTCCGCGCGAAAAGGTGACCATTAGCCTGAATGCGAAAAATAAAGAAGATAAACCCGTTATAGGTAGCTTTTCGGCTTCGGTTATTGATCTGTCAAAAGTGCCGGTTGATGAAACTAATGAAGAAAGTATTTTTTCAAGCATATTACTGAGTTCAGATCTGAAGGGATATATCGAAAAGCCTGGCTATTATTTTACAGATCAAAGCGCTAAAACAAAGGCCGATCTTGATGTACTGATGCTTACCCAGGGTTACCGTCGTTTTGAGTGGAAACAGGTGATCAATGATGCTCTCCCTCCGATAGTTTATCAGCCCGAAAAAACATTACAGGTAACCGGACATTTAAAAACCTTTGGCGGTAAACCTGTACCTAATGGAAAGGTAACGCTGTTTACTACTGCCGGTGGCACATTTATTTTAGATACGGTAGCTGATGCCCAGGGAAAGTTTACTTTCAATAACCTGGTGTTTAGGGATAGTATCAAATTTGTGGTGCAGGCCCGTACAGCCAAGGACAGGAAGAACCTGCAGATAGAGCTGGATAACATAGCTCCGCAAGTGGTAGGGAAAAATAAAAATGCTGCCGATCTTCAGGTAAATGTGAGTGATAGACGTTCAGTATATCTTCAAAATAGTAAAAAATTGTTCAATGAGCAGGTAAAATATGGTATCGGAAATCACACCATTGTGCTTAAAGAGGTGGTTGTAAAAGATACCCGTACCACCGCGGTAAAACATTCGTCGAATTTAAATGGGGCAGGAAATGCCGACCAGGTTTTAACCTACAAGGATCTGGAGAATATGGGAGGCAATCTTTCCAACATATTACAGGGTCGGCTTTTGGGTGTGCAGTTTCGTGGAGGTAAACCCTATTCAACCCGTGGAGGTGGCCCAATGCAGATAGTTGTTGATGGGATCTATATGGAAGCTGATTATTTAGACAATATAGTAGTATCTGATATTGCCAGTATTGAAGTTTTGCGCTCCATAGGTAACACCGCTATATATGGTTTCCGCGGAGGTAACGGATTACTGGTGATCACCACCAAACGCGGCGACGAGGGCGCTGTTTATAATCGCTATGCGCCGGGTGTGGTTACATACTCGCCTAAGGGATATTACAAGGCCCGTGAATTTTATTCGCCACAGTATGATGATCCTAAAACAAACACGCAAATGCAAGATCTGCGGTCGACGATATACTGGAACCCTAAGATCATCACCGACAAAGATGGTAATACTTCGCTCTCCTTCTTTAATGCCGATGCAAAGGGTACTTATCGTATTATTATCGAAGGTATGGATGCCGAAGGCAACCTGGGCAGGCAGGTGTTTAAATATAAAGTAGAGTAGGTTTATAGTTGGTAATTTATTGCGTATATTATCCTGTTTACTATTACTATTAACTGTTTCTATGAAAATACTCTTTGCCGGTTTTTTATTGTGTTTAACATTGTTTTCATTCAATTGCCTGGCACAAATATCTATATCGGGCAAGGTTCTAAATCAGGTTGATAATAAGCCGGTAGCTAATGCCAGCGTGTTTTTAAGCAATGCTACCATTGGCAACAAAACAGAAGCTAATGGTACATTTGTTTTAAGCAATGTAAAGCCCGGGAAATACGAGCTTGTTATTTCTATTGTTGGTTTCGAAACCTCTGATCAACCGATTATAATTACTACCGGGGATGTAAAATTGCCGGATATTATGATAACTCCTAAAACAATGGAGTTAAAAGAGGTAAAAGTAAAAGCCGTGGACGATAAAAACCGGCAACTTTATCTGGGTTGGCTCAAAAGCGAATTTTTAGGAAATTCCGACTTGGCAAGGGAATGTAAGATCATCAACCCCGAATTGCTCGACTTTGATTACGATGCCGGCACCAATACACTTAAAGCCTCTTCTGTTGATTTCCTGGTTATCCAAAACATGGCTTTAGGGTATAATATAAAATACCTGCTGGCTAACTTTGTTCTGAATAACCAAAACTGGGCAAACAAGAAAATGTCATATAAAGGCTTTGCTTTATTTGAAGAAATGAAGGGATCGCCATCTGACGAAAAACGCTGGCAAAAAATGAGGCGCCAGGTTTATGGAAATTCAAGCATGCATTTTTTACGGTCGGTAATTAATAATAAACTCAATGAAGAAGGTTTTAAGGTTCAGCGATTATCGGAGGGGCCTAATCCTGAAAGACCAACGGACAGTGTGATCAACGCAAGGGTAAAATTGTTTAGCGATATCAAATCAAAAACCAGTAAAGATCGTGACTCTTTGACTTTCTGGAATAAAAAATCCAGGTTAAACAAAACGGCACTTAAGCTTGATGATTTTTCGCTGAGTGCTTCGGATTTTGGGAAAAAAACGGATCAGGAAGGATTGTATGCCTTAGGGTGTGATAAGGACGCTCTTTTTATTACATACAGCAAAAATCATCATTTCGACAAAAAAGCATCCGTCAACAACTTAATTGATCCTAATAGTAATGCGAGCTCTTTAGTAGAGTTTACAAAAGCTTACGCTTTTTTCGATAATAATGGATGGATCGTTAACCCCGACGATGTTATGTTAGGCGGAGTATGGGGCAGGAATAGGGTGGCAGAACTTTTGCCTGCTGATTATGAAGAGGATCCATCGGTTAACACCAAAGCCGATTCTGGTTTAACAAATTTGGTTTCGAGGGTAGAGGGGTTTGCGAACAATCAATTTGCCGAAAAAACATACCTGCACCTTGACCGCCCCAACTATTTACCTGGTGATACCATTTGGTTTAAAGCCTATACTGTTTCGGGTGCCTCACATGAACTATCTACCCTGAGCAATGTGTTACACGCCGAGTTGATCAATGACAAGGATTCAGTGATCCGCCGTATTAACCTGCCCATGGATGACGGACTGGCTTCGGGCGATTTTACTTTGACTCGTTCTCTAAATCCCGGAACATATCGCATAAGAGCATACACCAACTGGATGCGTAATTTGGGTACCGATGGGTTTTATGATCAGCCTGTAAATGTTGGGATGCAGTATCGTGTTGTAGCGCCTGTTAAACAGGATGCCATGCAAAAAACGGATGTCCAGTTTTTTCCGGAAGGTGGAGATCTGGTCATGGGTTTACGATCAAAGGTGGCCATTAAAGTGATTGGTGCAGATGGTAAGGGTGCAGATGTTGAAGGAGCAATTGTTGATAATGAAGGGACAGAGGTTGCTTTTTTTAGCACCCAGCACCTGGGTATGGGCGTATTCGCGTTTACTCCCCAGGCCAATAAAATATATAAAGCTAAAGTAACAATACCGGGCGGAACACCCTTTATGGTTGATCTGCCCAAAGCGAAGGAGGAGGGTTTTGTGCTGACCGTTAACAACCGGCGACAGGATAGCATAACCGTAAAAATAAACGCGGCCGATAAAACGATGAATGCCAGTTTGCATGAAACCTATTACCTGGTCGCGCAATCGGCCGGAAAGGTTTATTATACCACTTCATTTAAACTGGATAATCCTATTTATCAGATCGGTATCGAAAAAGACCGTTTTCCATCTGGTATTACACAGTTTACCTTATTTACACAAAAAGCAGAACCACTGAACGAGCGTATCGCATTCATCCGAACGAATGACACACTCCACCTGAACGCCACTATCGCCGACAAAAAGTTTGCCCCGCGACAAAAAGTAACCGTGAATATCGACTTAAAAGACCCCGGTTCAAGCGGCCTGGGGAACTTCTCGGTAGCTGTAATTAATGAAACTCGGGCAGGTGTTGATGAAGATGCAGAAAGCACAATTTTTAGCAACTTGTTGCTAACATCTGAGTTGAAAGGGCATATAGAAAGGCCTGGTTATTATTTTAATAACACGACTGAAAAAACAGAAGCGGATCTGGATGTGCTGATGCTGACCCAGGGATATCGCCGCTTTGAATGGAAAAAGATATTCAATGAAAAACCAGCGCCCATAAATTTCCTTGCCGAAAAAGGTTTGGAATTAACCGGTACTATAAAAACACCCGGAGGCAAGCCCTTACCAAATGGAAAAGTGAACCTGTTTTCGAGTCGGGAAAATGTATTTAAGGATACCGTAACCGATGCCAGTGGCCATTTTATGTTTAAAAACCTGGAGCTTTCGGATACGGCCAAAGTTGTAGTCCAGGGGCGTAAGCAAAATGATGGTAAAAACGTAGCCATATTTATTAAACAGCCCGATTATCCGAAGGTTGATAAATTGGTTGAAACCGGGGGTACTTCCGGCGACCGGAATTTATCAGCAGATGTAAGCCCAGTTTCCCAGGAAAGCTATGATGCTTATATTAAACAGAAAAAAATAGATTCTTTAACAAAGGTAAATGTACTTAAAGAAGTAGTAATTAAAGGGAAGAAAGGTTTAAAGGGTGATATTACAAATAAATACGGGACAAGGGAGGAACGTGTGGTAGATATGACCAAGCTACGCGGCCCTCAATTTACTTCATTGCAGGATGGCTTATTCTGGTTAGCGCCAGAAACTCACAAGTTTAGCATACCTCCATCTGTAGGGAGGATCAAAGTAGAGTCAAATGACCGCGTTATGATTGATGGGGTGTTCAGGGATAAAGAAGCTTTAGGGAGCTATTCACCTCAAGAGATAGAAAGTGTTCATTTGGTGGGCTCAGCTCCATTGATTGTGGTTACTACCAGAAGAGCGGCCGGTACAGATACAACCGTATTGAAGCAGGTTAATATCCGTTCAACAAAATTGAATAAGAAACCAGATCTGGGCTTTTCTTCCAATTTGAACGGTGCAGGTAATGCCGATCAGATCTTTATGGGCAATAAACTGATGGGTTGTTCAAGGTTGTCAGATTGTTTAAACGGTAAACTATTAGGTGTGTCTTTTGATTATAATGGCAGCCCGGTCAATACCCGGAACAAAAAGGAGATGTCGGTAATTATAAACGGCGTGGTTTTATCGGGCGAAGCTTTAAATAGTATTGATTACAATGATGTTTACAGCATTGAGGTATTAAGAAGCGCTTCCTTTATAAGTATTTATGGATCGAGCATGATAGGGGGGGCTTTAGTTATCACTACTAAGCGGGGCACGCAGGGTTTTGTAACAAGCGAATCGCCTACTGGTGTTATCACTTATCCATATAAAGGATATTATAAAGCCCGAAGTTTTTATTCTCCTAAATATGATAGCGGCAACGGTTCTTCGGCGCCAGATTTAAGAACAACCATATACTGGCAGGACAATGTTAACACGAATGCCAGCGGGAAGGCCTCCTTCAACTATTTTAACGGGGATACCAAAGGCATCTACCGCATTGTGATAGAAGGAATCAATGATGCTGGTAACCTGGGCAGGCAGGTATTGAAGTACAAGGTAGAGTAGATTTCTATTTAAGTCAAAATTCAAAAGTAAAAAGTCAAAACCCGATATGGATTTTGACTTTTTACTTATTCAGATGCTTAAGCATGACAAGTTTTTTGACTTTTGACTTTTGAATTTTAACTTTTGAATTTTACCTCGCCAGGTAAAACTTCTCCCAGAAATCAATCGATTTGGCTAATTCGCTGCGGCCGCTTTCAGCTCCGCCTGCGCCAGCTCCGCCGCCACCACGACCGCCTCTGCCACCGCGTCCACCACCGCCTCCCATTCCACCACCGCGACCACCTCTGCCCCCGCCACCTCCGCTAAAACCACCGCTCTGGTGATCGGGATTTTCGGCACCGTCTCCTTTGGCTCTTTGCAGTCCGTTTATTTTAAAGTTAAATGCCCATTCACTTTTGGCGATGTCTTCTGCATGAAAAAACTGTAAGGGTATGGCCATTTCATAAACCAGGTTACCTTCGGCATCATAATCAATAGCGGCTTTAATGCCATAAGTGTTTGAGGTGGTTATCATATCACCTTCAATATCTTTAAAACCTACTACCTTAATATTACGCAGTTTGGTTACACGTTCACGCATCAGCTCATCACGGTCTTCTTTGGTAATATCACCGCTTGGGTTATCCCGTTTACCAAACGTTGGCGGGGTTCCCGGATCGGCCAGCGGAAACGTAAGGGAAAAACTTTCCTTCTTTTTGCCTTTGGTATCAATGCTCAGGGTAATACCCGCGTTTAAGGTCCGGATCTGGTCCATCCGGTCACTGATCCTTATAGCAGCGTAAAGCGTCGTTTGGTCATTGGCCAGCGTGTAATTGATCTTTTTTTCGTCATTGAAATAACGCAGGCTGTCGCCCCAGTCTTTAAGGTCGCCATCAATGGTAACCGGGCCAGATGGAGCCTTTAATATAGACTGGGCATTTTTTGCGGTTTGGGCATGTGTTATACCGGTTGTTAATAGCTGAACGGTACATGCTAAAATTAAATGGGGTATTGTCTTGTTCATGAGATTGGGGAGTTTAGGGTTTTTGATCGGCGCTATATTGTAACATGATTTTTAAGCCCATAAAACACAATTTTAACACTTTTATTATTGTTTTTAAGTAAATTTGTAGTTACGTATGCCAACCGAAACACAGGAAGAAACACTTACACTCGAAGAGATACTGGCAGGACTTAAAGAAGTTCACCGCCTGATATTATGGAACGATGATTTTAACACCTTTGATCACGTGATCCATTGTATGATGAAATATCTCGATTACTCCGAAGCTCAAGCCGAAAAGATAGCCTGGAAAGTACATAATGAAGGCAAATGCGCCGTATTGGAAGGTTCATTTACCGAAATGGAGATCTACCGGAAAATATTACAGCAGGAAGGGCTCACCGTTAGTGTGGAGTAAGCCCCCTAACCCACTGAAGGGGAACTTTTGATTTCGGATGTTCGATTTGAGAATTATTATTTTGTTCATTCTTTAATTCTGAAAATCCTGATTCAGACAATTATACTTATGATAAAGAGAATAGCCATTTTACCTGCCTTAATTCTGTTACTGGTCTGTTTTGCAAATTGCAGATCCAGCGCGCAAAGCAAAAATTTGAAGCTGGTTTTTATCCGTCACGCCGAGAAACCTGCTGATGGCGATAACCTGTCTTGTACAGGTTTGAACCGGGCGCTAAAATTGCCGGGAGTTTTAAAAGCCAAATTCGGTATACCTGATCGTGTGTATGTACCTGCCCTGCACCTGGGTAAATCAACGCCAAGGGCGCGCATGTTTCAAACCATTTCGCCTTTTGCCATTAAGTATAACTTAACCATCAACAGTACTTTTGAAGAAGAGGACACTAAAGATATAGCTGAGGATCTGGCTGGTAGAAAAGGTACTATATTGGTAGTATGGGAGCACAACGAGATCAAATCTATACTAAAATCACTCGGCCTCAAAGTTAAAGACCTGGAATGGTCCGATAATGATTACGATACCATTTGGGTGGTAACTTTTAAAAATGATAAACCTGTTTTAACGGTTGATAAAGAAGGCATAAAACCGGCTGCTGCTTGTAGTTTTTAGAATAAAACAGGGCTGTCATCCTGAGCTTGTCGAAGGATCGCGCGTAAAGGCCTGCCCACCATGCTTCGACGGGGCTCAGCATGACAGTTGCATAAAAAAAGGTGCACCATTTGGTGCACCTCTTTTGTTTTATGGGTTAGTCTAATTAGCCTACCAGGTAATTCCAGCCGTAAGTATCAGGCGCATTACCATATTTAATGGCGTCGAGCGTTTTTAATACTTTTTGAGAGAATTCGCGTGTTTTGGGATCGCTCAGGAAATATTCTTCTCCGTCAACACTTATCGAACCTACAGAAGCTATAGTAGCCGCAGTACCTGCGCCAAAGGCATCGGTCAATTTGCCATTTTTAGCGCCTTCAATAATTTCGGCTACAGAAACTTTGCGTGTTTCAACCGGGATGCCCCATTCTTTAGCCAAAGCAATAACAGTATCACGGGTTACGCCGTCCAATATGGTATCTTTTGCTTCGGCAGTGATCAGCACACCATCCAGCAGGAACATGGCGTTTGCCGCGCCCATTTCTTCAACGTATTTATGCTCTTTGGCATCGGTCCAGATCAGTTGATCAAAACCTTCTTCGGTTGCTTTACGTGCCGGTAGCATAGATGAACCATAGTTACCTGCCGCTTTGGCAAAGCCCATACCACCTTCGGCAGCGCGGGTGTAGTGTGTTTCGATCTTAACGCGTAGTGTTTTTGAAAAATATGGTCCAACAGGGCCTGCAATTACCATATATTTATAGGTAGCAGACGGTGTTACGCCCAGGTACGGGTCGGTAGCGAACATAAAGGGGCGGATGTATAAAGCATGGTTAGCTTTGGCAGGCACCCATTCGCGGTCGATATCAACCACAGCGGCCATACTTTGTAAAAATATTTCTTCGGGCAGTGTCGGCATGCACAAACGCTCGGCCGATTTGTTTAGGCGAATAGCGTTTTTGTCCGGACGGAAAATGGTTACTTTTCCATCCGCATGTTTGTAGGCTTTTAACCCTTCAAAAAATGCTTGTCCGTAATGCAGTGCAGAAATAGCCGGACTAAGCCCAATTTCGCCGTAGGGAATGACCTGCAGGTTCTTCCATTCACCATCAGCATAATCGGCCACAAACATGTGGTCAGAAAATGTTTTTCCGAATGGTAAGTTGTCAAAATCCGTTTCAGCTAAACGGGAATGTGCGGTTTTGGTGATCTTGATGTCCAGCGTCTCAGTCATGGCCTTATGTGTTTATAATTTAGAAAATGGCAAGTTAGGAATTTTTTTGTTGTGTTGAGATAAGGAATTGATAGTTAGGCCAATTTTTGGGGATTGTTGCATATTATGACAGGAAATTAACGGAGGGGTAAGGTGGGAGAGGCTTATGTTTAATCATTACGATAAAATAAGCAAATAAAATATGTCATTGCGAGCGAAGCGTGGCAATCGCATGCTATACAGTGGTGATTTGCATAGTTCGCGATTGCCACGCTTCGCTCGCAATGATATATTATGTGGATTTCTCTTTAAGAAAATTTAGAGGGGTGCTTACACCGTCAACTTCTTATACTTGATCCTCTTCGGCGCTATATCACCCAGGCGTTTCTTGCGATTTTCCTCATAATCGCTGTAATTTCCTTCAAAAAAGTATACCTGCGAGTTACCTTCAAAAGCCAGGATGTGCGTGCAGATGCGATCCAGGAACCAGCGGTCGTGACTGATCACTACGGCGCAGCCGCCAAAGTTTTCCAGGGCTTCTTCCAGTGCGCGCAATGTGTTTACGTCGATATCATTGGTGGGCTCATCCAGCAGCAAAACGTTCGATCCTTTTTTCAAAGTGATAGAAAGGTGTACCCGGTTCCGCTCACCGCCCGATAGCACACCTACTTTTTTCTGCTGATCAGCACCGTTAAAGTTAAATTTAGATACATAGGCCCTGGAGTTCAGTGGTTTGTTGCCTACCATGATGGTTTCCAATCCGCCGGTTACGTTTTCCCAAACAGATTTGTTAGGGTCAAGGTCGTCATGCAGCTGGTCAACATAACCTAAAGCAACGGTCTCGCCTACGCGGAAAGTACCTGCATCCGGCTGATCCTGCCCGGTGATCAAACGGAACAGGGTGGTTTTACCCGCGCCGTTTGGCCCGATAATACCCACGATACCCGCAGGAGGTAAAGAAAAACTCAGGTTATCAAACAATAATTTATCGCCGTATGATTTGCTTACGCCGTTGGCCTCGATCACCACATTACCCAAACGCGGGCCCGGCGGAATAAACAGCTCCAGTTTTTCTTCGCGCTCTTTAGTTTCTTCTGAGGCCAGTTTTTCATAATTGCCTAAACGGGCCTTTGATTTGGCGTGACGACCTTTCGGACCCATGCGCACCCATTCCAGTTCGCGTTCCAGGGTTTTTTGGCGTTTGCTTTCGGTTTTATCTTCCTGTGCCAGGCGTTTGGCCTTTTGGTCGAGCCATGAAGAATAATTGCCTTTCCATGGGATACCCTCGCCACGGTCGAGCTCCAGGATCCAGCCGGCTACATTATCCAGGAAGTAACGGTCGTGCGTTACGGCAATCACCGTACCTTTATATTGTTGTAAATGTTGCTCCAGCCAGTCTATCGACTCGGCATCCAGGTGATTGGTAGGCTCATCCAGTAGTAAAACATCCGGTTCTTTCAGCAAAAGACGACACAATGCCACCCGGCGGCGTTCACCACCTGACAGTACCGAAATTTTGGTGTCAGGCTCGGGGCAGCGCAGGGCATCCATAGCACGCTCCAACTTGGTGTCCAGTTCCCAGGCATTCACCGCATCTATCTGATCCTGCAGTTCGCCCTGGCGGGCCATCAGCTTATCCATTTTGTCGGCATCGCTGTAATATTCTTCCAGGCCAAATTTCTCGTTGATATCTTCGTATTCCTTTAATAAGGCGGTAGTTTCGGCAACGCCTTCTTCCACCACTTCGCGCACGGTTTTTTCGGGATCGAGTTCAGGTTCCTGGCTCAGGTAGCCAACGGTATATCCCGGCGAAAAAACCACTTCGCCTATATTGGTTTTATCAATTCCTGCTATAATTTTTAATAAGGACGATTTACCCGAGCCGTTTAAACCGATAACACCGATTTTGGCGCCATAGAAAAACGAGAGGTAAATGTTTTTTAAAACTGTTTTTTGCGGAGGGTAGACCTTACTAACCCCAGCCATTGAAAATATGATCTTTTCGTCTGCCATATAATTGATTAAAAAAGAAATTCAAATATGGTTAAAATTGGCGGATTACCCGAAAAAAGCCGATCCATATTATATTTTTGAGTTAAGTACTCAGCATCAGGTTATTTACACATACTTGTTAATTAATAATTGCGTTAAACATAAACATTATAGCAACTATTGGGGTTGTTTTTACGTATATTATATAAGCAGTGTGGAAATTGTTGCTAATGCCTAAATGTCATGCTTGATGACGAAATTACCAGTTATACCCGGCTTACTGATAAAAATTGTTAATATGTTTAAACTATTTTGAATTTTTTGTATCAAATAGGTGTGTTTCATTTGTATATTGTAAAAAAATTCACCCATTCGTTGAATTTTTTGATAAAAGTTGCATAATAAAGCTAAACTTTAATAGCTTGCGTATCATATCAATGTCTGTTTCTGCAAACCATTAAATGTTGGCAATATTGTTGATAAATGTTAAGTCAAGCGTCGTGGTTTGTAAAAACAAAATTAATAGATTAGGACGTTCATAAATAGAAAGGTATATATGGAAGCTAAATTTTCGCCGAGGGTTAAAGATGTTATTCAATATAGCAGGGAAGAGGCATTACGCCTGGGGCACGACTATATCGGGACTGAACATCTTTTACTGGGGCTTATCCGGGACGGGGACGGTGTTGCAATTAAATTGCTGAAAGGTTTGAACGTTGACACAGCCAAACTGCGCCGCGCCGTTGAAGATGCCGTAAAAGGAACTATTGGAACAAATGTACATATTGGCAGTATCCCATTAACTAAACAAGCCGAGAAAGTACTAAAGATAACTTATCTTGAAGCCAAGATATTTAAAAGCGATGTAATTGGAACCGAGCACCTGCTGCTGTCCATACTGCGCGATGAAGATAATATTGCTTCACAGATACTGATGCAGTTTAATGTAAACTACGAAGTATTTAAAGGAGAAGTTGAATCACACAAAAATGATGTAACTGACGAAATGCCCGGATCACCAACCGGCGGCGACGACGACTTTAAAGAAGAAGAAGCTTTTAGCCAGCCTAAAAAGGTATCGGACATTAAATCAAAAACACCGGTGTTGGACAACTTTGGCCGCGATTTAACCCGTGCCGCCGAAGATGGAAAGCTTGACCCTATTGTTGGTCGCGAAAAAGAGATTGAAAGGGTATCGCAGATCTTATCACGCCGTAAAAAGAACAACCCTATATTAATAGGTGAACCAGGTGTTGGTAAATCGGCCATTGCCGAAGGTTTGGCATTACGTATAGTTCAGCGTAAAGTATCACGTGTATTGTTTAACAAACGTGTGGTTACACTGGATTTGGCTTCATTAGTTGCCGGTACAAAATACCGCGGTCAGTTTGAAGAGCGCATGAAAGCGGTAATGAACGAATTGGAAAAATCACCTGATGTTATTTTATTTATTGATGAGATACATACTATAGTAGGTGCAGGCGGTGCCTCAGGTTCGCTTGATGCCTCCAACATGTTTAAACCTGCTTTGGCCAGGGGCGAAATTCAATGCATCGGCGCTACCACTTTAGATGAGTACCGTCAGTACATCGAAAAAGATGGCGCATTGGATCGTCGTTTCCAGAAAGTAATGGTTGAACCAGCTACTCCTGTTGAAACTATCGAGATCCTGAACCGTATCAAAGAAAAATACGAAGAGCACCACGGTGTAACTTATACTCCGGAAGCTATTAATGCCTGCGTTAACTTAACTACCCGTTATATTACTGACAGGTTTTTACCAGACAAAGCTATTGATGCTTTGGACGAGTCGGGCTCACGCGTTCACTTAACCAATATTCACGTGCCTCAAAACATACTGGATATTGAGCAAAAGATTGAGCAGATCAAGATCGAGAAAAACAAGGTTGTTCGCAGCCAGAAATACGAAGAAGCTGCTCAACTGCGCGATACTGAAAAGAATCTGCTGGTTGAACTGGATCAGGCTAAAGCATTATGGGAAGCCGAAACAAAATCAAAACGTTACACTGTAACCGAAGATAATGTTGCTGAAGTAGTTTCTATGATGACCGGTATCCCTGTACAAAGGGTAGGCCAGGCTGATAGTCAGAAACTGTTGCACATGGCTGATACCGTTGGCAGCAAGATCATCGGTCAGGAAGATGCCATCAAAAAATTAACCCGTGCTATACAACGTACACGTGCAGGCTTAAAGGATCCTAAAAAACCTATCGGTTCATTTATATTCTTAGGCCCAACAGGTGTGGGTAAAACAGAGCTTGCTAAAGAGCTTGCCCGTTTTATGTTTGATACCGAAGACGCGCTGATACAAATTGATATGAGCGAGTATATGGAGAAATTCGCGGTATCTCGTTTAGTAGGAGCGCCTCCGGGCTACGTGGGTTATGAAGAAGGCGGACAGCTGACTGAAAAAGTACGTCGTAAACCTTATGCAGTGGTATTGCTGGATGAGATCGAAAAAGCTCACCCTGATGTGTTCAACATCCTGTTACAGGTATTGGACGAAGGACAGCTGACCGATTCACTGGGCCGCAAGGTTGACTTCAGGAACACCATCATCATCATGACCTCGAATATCGGTGCCCGCCAGTTGAAAGACTTTGGCCAGGGTGTAGGTTTCAGCACTAATGCTAAAAACTTACAGGCCGATACGCACTCACGTGGTGTGATTGAAAATGCTTTGAAACGTGCTTTTGCACCAGAGTTTTTGAACCGTATTGATGATGTGATCGTGTTTAATTCATTAGGTAAAGACGAGATCTTCAAGATCATCGATATCGAATTGGGATTCTTGTTTAGCCGCGTTAACGGTTTAGGTTTCAAAATTGAACTCACCGAAGCTGCTAAAGAGTTTATTGCCGATAAAGGTTATGATTCGCAATTTGGTGCGCGTCCGTTAAAACGTGCTATCCAGAAATACCTGGAAGATCCAATTGCCGAAGAAATACTGAAAGGTGAACTGAGCGAAGGCGATATCATGGCAGTTGACTATGACAAAGAAGCCGGCGAGATCAAGATCACTGATAAAAAAGGCGAAAACAAAAAGCCAGAACAGGAAGAGCAGAAATAATTGACTCTTCTTTTAGATAATCAAAACCCGGCCACAAGCCGGGTTTTTTGTTTTATAATTTATTTTGCTGGTACAATTGGTTCATAATCGACCGGTAACATTTCTGCAAAACGGTATGATGTCCAGTCGCCTTCAAATATGATACTGCGCGGGTTGTGCACAATGCCATTGTTGTCGAAAAAAGCGTAAGCCTCGTGCTCATCAAGCGTAGCTATAGATGTGGCAAAATTCGATTTATCCATATCCAGGGAGCGGTAAATATCGGGGTTGCTGCTCGCTCTTTTGTTATACATGATATACAAACAATCATTAAAACCAAGCGCGAATAAACCAGGCTGGTCGGTACGTTTAGCGAAGGCGTTTACATCAAGCGGCTGCCTGATCAACGTTTGAATATATTTGTTCTTGTCATCAAACGGGCCTCCTTTATATTCGGGGTTGGGTTTGCGGATGAGTCTCAAGACCTCAAAACCCTCTTGCAGCAATTGGTTGGTAATAATGCTGCGTAAAAAATGCATCGGCGAACCCAGGTATGCAGTCTGTCTTTTCTTTTTCCATTTCCGGATTTTTGCGCTGCTACCGGGAAGATCTTCAAACACCGATATACCGTCATAGTACAAAAAGCCCTTATTGTTATTATAGGTGAATTGGTTGAGCTTATACTTTATTTTATAACCCAGGGCTTTATTCTCTATCTCCAAAAAATCATAAGAGGAGGCCTGAAGGATACGTGTTTTAGCATCGTATTCAAAGTCAAGCAGATCGGGATTGAGTATTTTGCATTGGGCCGCGTTGGCCGATGTACCCAGGAACTGACGTTTAAACATGTCATAATATTTTCCCCAATCGAGGTTTGGTTTAACTTTTACCTCGTTAAGTTCAATGGTTTTGGGGAGCAAGCCAATTTCGGGGAGCACCAGGTTATTATTGACGAGCGTAACGGTTCGGCTAAAGGTTTCATAACCTACAACGGATACAATGAGATCATACTGACCAGGCCGAACATTGGTAAGCGTAAAAGATCCGTCGCCTGCGCTTTTATTACCAACGCTGGCATTATTTAAAAAAACGCTGGCATCGGCTATGGGTTTTTTGTCGTTAAGGTTTACCACTTTGCCTGTAATTTTTAACTGAGGAAAGCAGAACAATGGACTTAAGAGGAATAAGAGCAGCAGCGATTTAAGCATATTTAAAATTAAACTAAAAAATTAGTTTAGTGGTACCTGCAGATTTATATAGTTAATGATATTATAAAAATAAAATAGCATAAAAAACGTTAAACCTTTTCATGACATTTGCGTCTTATTAAATATTAGTAACCAATACATTCATTTATGAAAAAAATCTTGACTCTCGTTTGCTGTACTATCTTACTGGCAGCAACATCTTGTACTAAAAAATACGTTACACCATCTAACCGTACCGTGTTTTTTACCGTTAAAGGCGGTACAAACGCAAGCAATACCGGCGATTGGGTACTAAATACCGATCCTACAAGCGGCACAAAATCTTATTTAGTTAATTTAGGTAAAAATGGTGAATTGCCTGAATTGGATAGCTTTACCCAAGCAAATGACGGTGTTATAGTATCTATATCTGGGGACAATGGTGGTACTTATGAACTTTTGCCTCAAACCTACAGCGGTGTCGCTTACAGTGTTACTCATTCTAAGAGTCTGGTTCAGCTTTTTGCACAAACGCCAGACGGAACAGCGGCTTTATTACCTACCAGAGATTTGCTTGTAAAAGTTGTTTTGGTTGATTCTCAGCCTCAATAATTAAAAAGACATTAAACAAAAAGCCCCTTGCATATACAAGGGGCTTTTTGTTTAATATGAAATTTTTACTTCTCCATCTGTTCGATAACCGCCTGGGTTACGCCGGTGAAGGAGAAGCCGCCATCATGGAAAAGGTTTTGCATAGTAACCATACGGGTAAGATCGCTGAACAGGGTTACGCAATAGTCAGCACACTGATCCGCGCTGGCATTACCCAACGGACTCATCTTTTCGGCATAGTTAATAAAGCCGTCGAAACCCTTTACGCCCGATCCGGCTGTAGTACGGGTAGGTGATTGAGATACCGTATTAATGCGTACCTGTTTTTTCACGCCGTACTGATAACCAAAGTTGCGGGCGATGCTTTCCAGGTAAGCCTTATTATCGGCCATATCATTATAATCTGGAAATACGCGCTGGGCTGCAATATAGGTTAGGGCTACCACAGAACCCCACTCGTTAATAACATCCATTTTCATGGCTGCCTGTAATACGCGGTGTAAACTCAACGCCGATATATCCAGGCCCTTATGGGTAAAATCGTAATTGTTTTCGGTGTAATGAATGCTTTTGCGCACGTTAACACTCATGCCAATGGAATGTAAAATAAAATCAACACCTCCGTTAAAATGTTCCTGCGTTTTAGTGAGCAGGTTATTAATATCGTCGTTATTGGTAACATCGGCAGCAATAACCGGTGCATTGCATTCTTCGGCCAGTTTATTGAGCTCGCCCATACGCAGGGCAATAGGGGCGTTGGAAAGTACGATTTCGGCACCTTCCTGTACAGCGCGCTGAGCCACTTTCCAGGCTATGGATTGATCATTCAAGGCACCAAAAATGATCCCCTTTTTACCTTTTAATAAATTATAAGCCATGTTTTTTGTTTTTATAATTGATTTATTAATTAGTTTGCGGTCTACTATATACTAAAGGATAGTCGTGCTGAACTTGTTTCAGCATCCCATATATTAAGCATAAATATGCAGTTGACTTTGTGCTGTGAGAGGCCAAAATAAATTCGGCATGACTGCGATTGCAACTATCTACTGCAAACTCCCAAGTAATTCCCTTGCATTTTGCAAAGCGCTTTCACCTGGTTTATCACCGCTGAGCATTTTGGCAATTTCCAGTACACGCTCCTGTTTGTCCAGTTGTTTGATGCGCGTATAGGTTATAGCAGCCGAATCATCTTTATAAACAAAATAATGATTCTGGCCTTTGCTGGCTATTTGCGGTAAGTGGGTTATCGTGATCACCTGCAGGTTATCGGCCAGGTGCTCCATGATCTGCCCAACTTTATTGGCTACTTCCCCGGATACGCCTGTATCAATCTCGTCAAAAATAATGGTAGGTAAAGCAGTGTACTGTGCAATAAGCGATTTAATGCTCAGCATCAACCTGGAAAGCTCACCACCCGACGCCACTTTGCTCATCTCGGCCAGTGCATGTCCTTTGTTGGCAGAGAATAGGAATTTGATATGATCGGCTCCGGTCTTATCTAATGTTGGTGAGTTTGCAGATTCGCTAACTCCACCTTTAGAGGGCAGGGGGGCATGCTCAATCTTCAATGCCGAATTGCTCATACCCATTTCGGCCAGCGTTGCCAGTACCTGTTTTTCAATAGCCGGGATAGCTTTTAGGCGATTAGCGGTTAATTGCCCTGCCAGTTTCTCCAGTTCGGTTCTGTCGGCAGTCAATTGTTTTTGCAGTTGCTCTACGGCCTCATCACTAAATAGTACTTTCTGGATCTTGTCAGACAGATCATCCTGAATAGCCAACAATTCGACATTGGTATTTACCCGGTGCTTTTTCTGCAGATTATAGATCAGGCTGAGGCGGGTGTTGATCTCCTCAACCCGGGCTTCGTTGGTTTGTGTACGTTGCTCAATGATCTCAATTTCGGCAGCGATATCTTTTAGTTCGATAATGGTGCTGCTTAATCTCTGATGAAGCTCTTCTATCTGTGTATCAAATTTCTCCAGGTTGCCCAGTTGCTGGCCTGCTTCTTTAAGTTGCACCAATGCCGATGCCTCGCCTTCCTGCATCAGGTAGTAGGCACCAAACAGGTTACGTTTTATTTCTTCGGCATTGTTTAAAGCGTACAATTCTTTTTCCAGTAGTTCCTGCTCATCGGGATGCAAGGCGGCTTTTTCCAGTTCATCAAACTGAAATTGGAAATAATCCAGGTCAGTTTTTGCCTTTTCACTATCGGCTATAAGGTCGTTAAGGTGCGTAACAGATTTTCGGTAAGCCTTGAATTTGCTTTGATAGTCATTCAGCAGTTCATCATGCTTGGCAACGGAATCAACTACCAGCAATTGAAATTCCGGATCATTTATTTCGAGTGTGGCGTGTTGGGAATGAATATCGATCAGTTTTTCGCCCAGTTGTTTTAACGCGGTCAGATTAACCGGCGTGTCATTCACAAAAGCTCTCGACTTGCCATCGGCAGATATTTCACGGCGCAGAACGGTTTCGGTCTCGTAATCCAGGTCGTTATCTTCAAAAAACGATTTCAAATGAAAGCCGTCAATTTTAAACAGGCCTTCAATAACGCATTTTTTTTGCTGATTAAAAAAGTAACGACTCTCGGCCCGTTGCCCTAAAATGAGCGACAAAGCACCCAGGATGATAGATTTACCTGCCCCGGTTTCGCCGGTAAGGATGTTTAGCCCCTTGCCAAAACTTATCTCCAGGTTATCAATTAAAGCGTAGTTGTTAATGGTTAGCTTTTGAAGCATAAAAAAAGTGTCCTTATTTTATTAAGGACACTAAATTACGAAATTCGATGTATTGGGCTAATATTAAAACTATCTATTAGTGGTATCCGCCTTAGCGTCAGAATCGTATTTATAATCGTACTTGTAATCATATTTATAGTTGTACGCTTGTTTACGATACTCAGCCATCTTTTTCTTAAAAGCAGGGCTTTGGGTATATTCGTGTAATCTTTTAGAAGCCTGTTCAAGCAATTCCTTTTCTCTTTTCAACTCCGGATTATTTTGGTACGAGCGCATTTGTTCGCCCAGCTTTCTCATTTCGGCTTGTTGCTCCTTCATCTGCGGGTTGCTATAAGCCTTTCTCATGCTATCACTCATTGACCTTAGCTCAGCTTGTTTTTTACGAAACTCAGGCGAATCATATTTGGCGTGCATTTGCTCGCCCATTTTTTTCATTTCGTCGGTTTGTTGCTTTACCTCTGCTGGTATTTTGCTTTGCAGCTCATCCTGGTATTTGCGGTAATTTTCGTCCTTGTTGTTTTCAACATAGTCGTTATCAGGTATGCCATACTTTTTCTTAAGCTGATCGTTCATTTTTTTAAACTCAGGGCTTTTAAAATATCTGCCCATTTTATCACCAATCTGATGCATTTTTTCGCCAAGCTCTTTGGTTTCACTACCATCGCCTACTTCTTTTTGATATTCAGCGGCTATTTTTTGCTGACGTTCCTGTAGCTCTTTCATTTCTGGGCGATCATAATAATCGGCCATAGCTTTACCTTTTTCTGCAAGCAATTCAGATTGCCTTTTAAATTCGGGACTGTTATAATACTTGCCCATAGCTTCGGCGTGTTTGGTTACCTCGGCGGTTAAGCGGTTCAGTTCGGCATCGTTAAGGCCATAGGTTTCGGCCAGGTGTTTTTCGTGATTAGCTTGTCTTTCCCTGTCTTTCTTATAAGTCAGCACCTTTTTTGATTTAACAGTTGATTTACTACGGGTAGTGTCGGTAAGGGGCTCTGCAATAATTTTAGGAAGCGCCAGCGCCACTTTTTTAATAGAGAGTTTACCGTTGTTGATGCTTGGGTTTAACCATGCTATGCTGCTTATACTGGCGGCCATTATGGCAACGGCCACAAGCAGGTGGCGGATATTGCCTATAGGTTTTGTTGTTTTCATGATACGTTCAATTCTGGTTAATAAATGATACTTTTTGCTGGTAGCAGCCATAGCCAGGCGCAGGTCCATATGCCTGGTTTGTTCCAGCTTTAAAAGGGCCTGGGCATATATTAATGGTTGGGCGGTGGTTTGTACTACCAGATCGTCGCAGCGGTTTTCGCGCTCCTGGTTTATTATTTTGTTAATTAATTGGGCAAAGGGATTAAAGAAAAGTAATACGGTTATGAGTTGTTGTATCATATTCAGCAGGTAATCATTCCGGTTGATATGTGATAATTCGTGCAATAAAATAGCCTCGATCTCGGTTGCTGATAAATAGGTAGTGAGCGTGATAGGCAAAAGAATAATAGGTTTAAAAAAGCCGATCATACAAGGCACATCAACCATGCGGCTGAAATTAGCGCTTACGTATTTACGGATGCGCAGCTTTTCACAAAGACTGTCTACATAGATCTGCACCTCATCCGCAGGGATCATGGTATTTTTAATGAGACTCAATTTTTGCAGGTTAAGACCCATCCTGAGCAGGTTGAATACCAGGCCGGCAAAGTATAATGCCGAAACATAAGGCAGGTATCCTTCAATAACATAATTTAAGCGGGCCGCCGGGATGGCATGGGTGGCCGCGTTTAAAGGAAAATCAAAGTGTGGTAATAAGCCCGATGGACTAATCGCCGCCAGATCAATCCATACATGCTGCTGTACCTGTACAATAAAGGTATAGATAAACCAGACGCAAATGGTAAAAATACCCGCCATGCCCAGGTTATGTTTTTTTACCGACGACATGGATGGCGCGCAGGTAAATAATAGGTGCAATACAAACCATACCAATAATCCCTGCCATAAGGAGTGGATGATGGTGATACCTAAAACCTGGCTTACGTTATAGAACAGATTTTCCATGATTGTTTATTTTTTATCCTGATCAAATTTGTTAAGGAAACTTTTAATAGCGTCAATTTCGTCGGCCGATGCTCGGTGCTGCCCCAGGGCCTGTATCACCAGATCGGATGTTGAACCTTTAAATACAGTAGACAATATTTTATCCAAAGCGTTGCTTTGAGCCTGCTCCTGGGAAAATAGCGCTTTATACAAATGTGTTTTTGAGGTAGTGTCGCGCTCAACCAAACCTTTGTCGTGCATGATCTGCATTAGCTTTAGCGTAGTGGTATAGCCGGCATCCTTGGTTTTGGCCAGTTGCTCATGTACATCGCGTACAGTACATTGGCCTTTATTCCAGATCACCTGCAATATTTCCAGCTCACTTTCTGTTGGTTTTATATCCATGTTATTTTTAATACGAATTTCTTCGTACAAATATCTACGATGGATTTCGTATTTGCAAGAGTTTTGTGAAAATAATTTTTCAGGAAGGTGAAAACGCTGTTATTTCCTGGGAAAAGGGGGGAATGACAAAATAAGTTCGTCAAAATATAGCTTTGATAATCGACCCACCTGATCTGCGCTTTCTAATGCGCGCGTCATTGCGAGGTACGAAGCAATCTCTACACAAATAGGCCGGCTATATTTACTCGCCCTGTATAGTCGGGGATTGCCACGCTGCGCATGGAGAATATAATGGCTTTATGACTTTGAGTTATGGTTTACACTGTAAACCGTTTTTTTATAACAAAATTTAATTAATATATTGATTATCAATTAATTAAATAAGTGTAAACCATAAAAAGTGTAAACCATGTAAACACACTTTTACAAAGCAGGCAGCCTGTTTAGGAGTAAGTTAGCTTAGCGCGTAGTAGGGCCGCTACCCTGCAAAGTTTGGTATTTGTTACCATTGGCTGGATCGGCTTGTACCAGTATATTCATGGCCTGCACACGATCCTGCGGATCGGCTTTGCTGAATAGGGATACTAGTTCATCGCTTTTGGCGGTATAAAATATGAGCGGGAGCATGGCGCCTACGCGCAACCTGTCTACCTGTTGCAATGATGGTAAAAAAGAGGCGATCGCTTTAAGGGCTTTGGATGTATTATCAGACATCATATCCAGGCCATTCCGATGATAATCGTACAAAAAGCTGCGTAGTGGAGCATAGGCTTTATTGTTGAGGTTTTCGCAGAGCCAATACCGGCTAATGTTTCCGTCGAAAGCTTTCCAGCCGCGGTATGATCCGGTTTGGGCGTTATTTATAACCGTTTGCGCGGCCGCAAAATAGGGAGATCCGCCATAAGATGAAAAGGTATCATAATCGAGCCCAATGATAACATAGGCATAAAATGCCATGATAGAGCTCAGGTTACTTTGAAAGCTCTGATCGGTATAATCAATGGTTTGGCCTTCGTTATAGATAAAATCAACATCCTTATCGGTCAGGTTGATGATAGTAGAGCTATAGGTTGAACCATAAACAGGTCTTGACGATTGTACCTGGAGCTCACCGCTGAAATTGCTGCTGCCATCCCAGTTGGTAATGTTCAGTACAAAATTGCAATCAATTCTTTCCTGGGGCAGTATGGGGTCGGCGCTCCATTTGCGGCCATTCAAAAAATCCTTCATGGCTGTCTCCAGCGTTTGAAAAATACGCTTGTTGCTCCCCTGTATTTTAGGCGAAAGCACCTGTACCCGCGCATTAAGATCCTGGGCGGCAACCCTGAAACCAACAAGGGTCAAAATGATATAAAAGAATATTTTTTTCATCTGTTGATGAGTTGGGCAACTTTTAGGCAAATGTCATGTGCCACAGCTTCTTTACTTTTAAGTTCAAATACTATTTTTTGAAGGTCGCGGTCAATAATGGTTACCTTGTTGGTATCCTTTTTAAAACCGGCCCCGGCATCGTTAAGCGAATTTAGCACAATAAAATCAAGATTTTTTCTTTGCAGCTTGCTTATTGCATTTTGTTCTTCGTCGTTGGTCTCCAGCGCAAAGCCAACCAGTATCTGTTCTGATGTTTTCTGTTCGCCCAGGTATTTTAGAATATCTGTAGTTTTTTTGAGTTCGATGTTAAAGCCGCCATCCTGCTTCTTGATCTTTTGTTCGGCTACGTGAACAGGGGTGTAGTCGGCCACGGCAGCGCTCATAATACAGGCTTTTGCCGTTTTAAAGTTGCTCTCGCAGGCGGCAAGCATCTCGGCTGCCGAGGTCACGTTGATCCGTTTGATGTTTTGTTGATGGCTTACTTCGGTCGATGGGCCGCTGATGAGGATAACATTGGCACCCATAGCAGCCAGTTCATCGGCAATGGCAAATCCCATTTTGCCCGACGAATGATTACCGACGAAACGTACAGGGTCAATAGCTTCGTAAGTAGGACCGGCGGTCACCACGATGTTATGATTAGCTAAAAGGAGTTTTTTTTTTAGGGTGGATGATAAAAAAGTAATGATCTCATCAGGTTCGGCCATCCGGCCCTCGCCGTACAATCCACTGGCCAGCTCGCCTGATCCGGGAGTTATTAATATATTACCAAAGGATTGCAGCCTGGTAACATTTTGCCTGGTAGCGGGATGCAACCACATATCCAGATCCATAGCAGGTGCAAAATATACCGGGCATTTAGCCGATAGGTAAACGGCTAATAACAAGTTGTCGCAAATACCATTGGCCATTTTAGCCAGGGTATTAGCGCTCGCTGGGGCTATGATGAGCATATCGGCCCATAAACCCAACTCTACATGGTTGTTCCACTCGCCGGTGTCAGGTTTAAAATAGTTAACATGGGCAGGGTTTTTGGAAAGGGTAGAGAGGGTAAGCGGAGTAATAAAATGGATAGCATCGGGTGTCATCACCACTTTTACATGCGCGCCGGCCTTAACTAATAATCTGACCAGTAAGGCCGATTTATAAGCGGCAATACTACCGCAAACACCTAAAACTATATTTTTACCTTCAAGCATTGAGCCCCCTAACCCCCTAAAGGGGGAATGATTTTAAAATTTAAAAATAAACAAAAAAACTCCCGAAGTGGGAGTTTTCTTTAAACATTGCATTCCTTGCACCCCATTCAGGGGGCCGGGGGCTTACGCTTCTTTGGTAGGGTTACGGTAGTAAACCTTGTCGTCCAAAAATTCCTGAACTGCTACCAATGAAGGTTTTGGCAGTTTCTCGTAATATTTAGAGATCTCGATCTGTTCGCGGTTTTCAAAAACCTCTTCCAGGTTGTCATTTGATGATGCAAACTCAGAAAGTTTTTGGTGTAACTCCTCTTTAATATTATTTGATATCTGGTTCGCTCTTTTTGACATAATTACAAGCGACTCATATATGTTATTCGTGTTTACATCCAGCTCGCGTAAATCGCGGGTTACAGTGCTACTGGCTATTGCTGGTTTGTTTGGGTTTATTGCTGTCATATTGAATTTTTTTAATATGGAATTTTTTGTTGCTGGTTCTTTTCTGATGGCGGCTGTGTTTTCAAGGTATCTTTTCCCTTTTCCGCTAATTTTTTGGCTACCCTGTCATTGCTCAAAGCTTCGGCCAATATATGTTTTGCATTCTGGATACCGCGCTCGCTGTCTTTAGCCAATGTCTTCACATCACGACCGTAGGTACTGTTCGGGTATTTTTCATTAAACTGATTGGCATAAACCTCAGCCAGAGTATAACGCTCTTCTTGTTTGTACTCTAAACTATGATTAGCATATAAATATTGCGCCCGAACGGTAAGGTACTCCATTTCTTCGGCATATTTGGTATCCGGGTAATCACGCAGTGCATTATTAAAGGCGATCACGGCCGATTGATAGTCGCTGATGGTTAAATACAACTTAGCGTTGGCATAAGCTTTTGTTTCCAACTTATCGCGCAGGTTTTGTATCAGCTTACTTGCTTCAGTAACACGGTCGCTTTTAGGATACAGGTTTATAAACAACTGTAAAGCCTCGATAGCTTTCATGGTATTATCCTGGTCAAGCGAGTATATCGGCGAATCCAGGTAATAGCAGTAGGCTGAAAAGAAACGGCATTCTTCGGCCCTTGTGCTTGATGGATACGTATCTGCAAAGGTTTTGAAGTGATACCTGGCAGATGTATAATCCTTCAGTTTGTAGTTGGTGAAGGCATAGTAGTAAAACAGATCTTCCGCTTCGGCACGTCCGCGATAGCGTTCAACCAACACCTCAAATAACCCCAAAGCCTTGTTATAATCTTTTTGATTATAGTACTTAATGGCCTCCTGGTATTTTTTGGCGTAATCGTTACTTGCTTTTAACTTTTCGTATTTGCTTTTACAACCGCCCAATGTAATAATTAACAGAGCTAAAACACTGGTTAATAACGTAAGTTGCTTTTTAAACATTTTGCAAAGATAGGTGAATAATATAAATCAGTCAATTATTTATTTATCAGCGAATATATAACGTGTTTCCTGCTCCTTATGTATATAACAAACTATTTAACATCTTTTAACGATTGGGCCTATCCGGGCTGGCTGGGCAGGTCCATTCAAATTCTTCCCGGAGCTGTTAAATGGGGTACTATATATAGTATATATAAGCAAGCTAACAATGCTCCGTTTTCCTGGTACGGCTGGCCACTTCTTATATTACTATATATATAGTATATGCAAGTAAGCTAATGAGATTCTTTTACCCTGTCGCGAACTGGTTATCCAGATACTGTATATATAGTATATAAGTAATGAAGCAGGACTTAGTTACACATTAGTAAAATACCAGGTAAATGGCGGCTTTATTAACAATGATGAGCAGTAATAGCTGATTTTATAGGCAAATGCCCGGTTTGAACATTGGATGAGTAAATTTTCTGGCTGATTATTAACGCCTTATACACACGTGTTAAGTATTTGTTAAAAACAGTTTGCAAAATCGGATTCTGTGCATACCTTTGCAGCCCGCAAACGAGGAAGCGGGGTTGTTCTTAGAAAGGTTAGTGAAGGGGTTTTGAAGGCAGATAAGTGAGATTGAAAGAGAAAAAATAAAGACCAAAAAAACTTCAAATAAATTTTCGGAAATTCAAAAAGGTTTATACCTTTGCAGCCCGCTGAGGAGGAAGAGAAAAGGGAGAAAGCGGGGTTCAAAACTTAGAATAAAAAAAAGAAAAAAAAGTTTTGGAAAATAGAAA
>NZ_FNJV01000005.1 GCF_900103125.1 Mucilaginibacter sp. OK268
TAAGGTTGATGAAAAGGAAGCAGGGTCTTAATCGCAATGTGAGTCACTAACTCGGAGCGAAGCTTAGTTTACCCTGCTTCTTGCTCAATCAAATAGTCCAATATAATAATTATGCTAATCTAAAGGAGCGTAGCGTGGCAATCTCCTCGCTTGTTTATACGCGAGCGAGGAGATTGCTTCGTCGTTCCTCCTCGCAATGACATATTTTTTACTCCAATTTTCCCCTTCGCAACAATATCTCTAACCTTTTACCGTTTTTCTCCGTATAAATTGAGGCTTAATTGCTTTATCTTAAATTTATTTTCATTTTAGTAAAAAAATATCCTAAAATGATTTTGACTTAAGTAAAAAATTATACATTTGTAATTGGCCGGTTCCTAATCCGGTCAGTTACCGACTTAACCTGTTGCTAATTTAAATTATTGTTTAAAATTAAACTCAACACAAGTATGAGGAAACACTTATGGTGTGTCACATTCTCGGTTCTATTTTTAGCTACAACAATTATCAGCTGGAGATCCGAAGGTGCGAACAAATCAGACAGAAAAGTAAATTCAACTCTAAATGCAAAGGAACTATTTAGTCAGTATGTAAATAGTTTATACCAAACGGCCAGCTTACAGCAAACCGGTTTGGCATTTGATGTATTTGAAAAAGCGGTTACAGGTTATACCAATTTAAAGCTCAATCATCTATTACCACAAAGCAGTTCTGTATTAACGGTGGTCGATTTTACCAAATCGAGCCGTGAAAAACGTATGTGGATCATTGATCTGTTTAGCAAGCAATTGTTACTCAATACCTGGGTGGCTCACGGACAGGGGAGTGGCGATGAAATGGCGACCAGTTTTTCTGACAGGAACGACTCGCATCAAAGCAGTTTAGGTTTTTACCTTACCGATAATGTTTACATGGGCAAACATGGCCGTTCTTTACATTTAGATGGCCTTGATGAAGGGTTTAACAGCAACGCCCGTATGCGCGATATTGTGATTCACGGAGCCAACTATGTAAGCCAGGCTGCTATTAACCGTAAAGGGTACGTAGGTCGCAGTTTTGGCTGCCCGGCAGTATCGCCAAGGGTTATTGATAAGGTGATCAATACCATCAAAGGTAAAACGGTATTGTTTATCAATGGCAACGATGATAACTATAGCTCCAAATATCTTGACGAAAACGGTCCGCTGAATTTTATATCGGCAGATTCAACCGCTTTTGATTTAGCCAGACTATAGGGGAAGAGAACCAAGAGATTAGAGTCAAGAGTCAAGAAAAACAGCCAAATCAACTTTTAATTTTTATCTTGATTCTTGACTCTCGATTCTTGCTTCTGCCTTCTTAATTCATCAACGGTTTTAAATGATCATACAGTACAATATCCAGTCCGTACACATCCTGGCGGTGTTGTAATACACCGGCATCATCTGTCCAGCAGGTAACGTAGGTAATGTATATAGGTGTTTTTTTAGGCAGGCCGATATTGGTGGGTTCGGGGTTATCCTCGCTCATATCTTTGGCAATGGTATCATAGTCCTCGCCTTCACCAAAAAGGTTCTTAGCAAGCCCCTGAGGGTCTCCCAGGCGCACACAACCATGGCTCACCGCACGCATGGCTTTTCTGAAGGCCGATTTGGCAGGGGTATCATGCAGATATACACTGCTCCTGTTTTTGAACAGGAATTTTATTTTCCCTAACGAATTATCCTCACCCGGGCGTTGCTTAAAATCGTATTGCAGGTTATCCGCGGTCACGGTCGACCAGTCTATCGACTCCGGATCTTCAATTTTAATCCCGTCCTTATAAACATCTATGTTCTTGTTTGATAAGTAGTAGGGGTCTTCGGCAGCCTCAATAATGATCTCTTTGGTGGCTATGCTTCGCGGGATGTTCCAGGTTGGGTTTACCTCAACGCTATGGATCACGCTGCTCAGCTGCGGTGTTTCACGCGGGAAAGGTTTGTCATACCGGTCACTGTCCACATAGGAAATCAGGCTGGCGTGGGCATCCATGTTACGACCCTGGCCCACACAAACTTTCATATTTAAAACAGATTTGCCGCCTTCCATCACATCCAGTTTAAAATCGGGGATGTTCACGATCACATATTTTGGTTCGGTAGGTTTATTTTTCCAGCGCAGGCGTTCCATGTTCACCAGAAAATACCGTTTGGATTCCTCTGCAGAGAGGCCATCTATCACAGTGCCGTTCAGGAAAGCCTTTTGCAGGATCTTATACTGAGGATCGGCAGGTTGTATACTGTCGAGGTAAGCTTTTAAATCTTTTACCAACAGTACATTTTTCATGCTGATGCTATCCGGTCGCTTGGTAGCGGTAAAATATCGGGAAAATATTTTCCGGGGATTCACCACCCCATATTGCATGGCATTGGAATATTTGATCAGCGAACTTGCGGTAAGCAATTCAAGCCGGGCAAGTTCGTGGTAAGCTTCATCAGTTGTCAGGATGCCATTTTTGTCATGAAATTTGGCCACGAGGGTTCTAATGGCTGTAATATGGTAAGGCTTTTTACTCAATCCGTGTTCGGTGATCTTGTCAAAATAATCGGGCAGTATATCCAGATCGCCATTAAAAAAATGGTTCATCACTAAAACGGGCTGGTAATCATTCCCCTTTATAAAGGCCTCGATCACAGGCTCGTTCGCGATCTTTGATTTTTGACCTTCGATCTCTTTTTTCAACGCCGCAGCCAGCGTATCAGGGTCAACGTCCTCGTATACTTTATTCTGGGTTGTTTTAAAAAGTTGATCGGCTATGGCTGAATGCTTTTTCTTGCAGCTTTGAAAAGCAAACAGGGATACAAAAAGACCCAATATCAGCAGGTAAACAGAGGTCTTTTTTGAGAAGGCAAAAATCATGATAAAAGTGTAGTTAATTATTCTTGTGTAAGCAATAGCCATACCACAAAGCAAAATGACAACGATTAATTTAAAAAACCGCTGTTTTATATCAAAACGGCAGAACCCTGGCCCAAGCTTATTGGTGTATAAACTATAAGGTGTACCATTTGGAACCGCCATTTCTATATTTCCACACAAAGATACTGTAAAGAGGGAAAGTTCCTGCGATACGGAGTAAGCTAAATGATCTTTTGGTTGTAACGTTTTGAGGTCGGGCGTAGTCTCAATTATGGCTACCTTCATAGCTAGTCCCTTAATATATCTATATGAAAAAAACTGTTATCCTGTTCTCTGTCCTGTTGGTTTGTTTAACAAGCAGCGCTTTGGCGCAATTGAAATCGCTAAATATTATCCGCGATACTATTTACTCCAATATACTCAAAGAAAAGCGGGCGATTGAGATTGTACTGCCGGAAGGTTACAGTGATACCGCTGCTACCAAATACGATGTGATCTATATTACCGACGGAGAATGGAATACCCAGATAGTAGGCAATATCGAGCGGTTTTTAGAGATCCAGTTTATGCCGGCTAATATTATGGTGAGCCTGCCCAATACCATGCTGCAAGGCCAAAACATGCGCGGACGCGATCTTACGCCCACCCGGACAAACGGTGATCCGCAAACTGGCGGGGCTGCCCGTTACATTGCCTTTATAAAAACCGAGCTGATGCCTTACATTAACAAAAAATACCGGACTACCGGTATGAATACTTATCATGGCGGCTCCTTAGGTGGACTGTTTGGGATGTATACGCTGATGAAGGAACCCCGGCTTTTTCAATCATATCTGCTGGCCGACCCAAGCTTTTGGTGGGACAAGGATTATCTGCCCAAACTGGTACGGGATAGCATAGGTAAGATCGACTTAAACAATACCACTTTATTAATTACCGGGCGCGAGGGAGAGCCGGCCCAAGAACAGCGGGTAAACACCATGGATTCGATAATAAAAAAGGCGGCTCCCGCCGGTTTCCATTATAAGCTGATGTTGTATAATGACGAAACACATAACAGTATGATCTTCCGTACGGTGTATGATGGCTTAAAGTTAACCTACCACGGGTATAGCAAACAGGATTTAAATTTTTACCCCGCGGGCGGTGTATTACTGAAGGATAAACCTTTTAAGATGCGTTTTCAGGGCGATTTTGTGAAAGAACTTCATTATACTACCGATGGCAGCGTGCCTACCATGGCATCGCCCAAAATGGCGGGTAATGAGTTGATGCTCCATAATACTACGCAATTGAATTTGAAAGAATTGACCTATCGCCCGGGATACGAGCAGCAGGCGAGCGCTAATTTCAGTATAGGTAATACCCTGCCCGCCGGCCCGCAAATCAAAAATTTCAGCCCCGGCGGTTGGAACTATGCTTACTATGAGGGCAACTGGAACACCCTGCCCAACTTTAAAAACCTAAAACCTCTTAAAAAAGACTGGGCGGGTAAAGACTTCGACCTCAGCAAACTGCCCAAACAGCAAAACTTTGCATGTGTGTTTAACGGGCAATTGGAAATAACGCAAACCGGCTATTACATTTTTGGGCTACGCGGAGACTGTGAGTCCAGAATATACATCAATAACCAATTGATACTTACCCAGCAAACGGCAGGTATTAAATCGTACCTGCTGCCCTTACAAAAAGGGTTTTACACCATCAGGGTTGAATACCTGGAGAAGCAAGGCAAACCATCGCTGGATATCCTCTACGCCCCCGAAAACGGCAACGGCGGCATCATACCGATGGAACTGCGTTATGGGGATGCGAAATAATTGACTGCCGGGAGAAAAAATACCCATCTATCAAAAAAAGCTTGTCATTTCGACAAACAGCGATGGACAAAGTGGTGGGGTGAGGAGAAATCTTCTGCTTGATGCAAGGTTTCGGTTGCAAATCGCAGAAGATTTTTCGCTGCGCTCAAGAGATAGTTTCTCCTCGTACCTCGTTCGAAATGACAACCTTTTTATTCCCTCCAAACACCTCTAAGTCTTGGGTTGACCTCCTTAAAATCCGTGACTCAGAACTTGAGACTCCCAACCTAAATGTGTATATTTGTATATATCAACAGCCCGGTTTTCTTTTTCAAGAGAAAACCGGGCTGTTTAGTTAAGGGAAAAAGGGAGCAAAAATCGACCATTTTTTACATAGTTGTTTGAATGTCAGTTATTTAATACTTTTTAAACCTTTCAAAACCCATCAAAAATTTGTTAAAAAGTGTTAAAATGGCGTTAAAACTTTGTTAAAATGGGCAATAATCACGCTTTTTTATCCTGTTTTGACTAAAAAATTGTTAAAATTAAAGGTTTAAAAAGTTTTTGGGGGCTTAAAACCGAACCAATTTTCTGAAAACGATGACAGCAAAAAACAAAACTGAAGTTTGGCTCCGGGGACCTTTGGAGGATGTGCCGGAGCTTCTCCAACCCGTGGCCCAGGCCCTGCTCCAGACCCGGGAAGAACTGCATGAACTGATGGCCGGTTTCCCGGATAGTTTATTGTGGCAAAAGGTGGCGGGTATGGCATCCCCTGGTTTTCACATGCAGCACTTAACAGGGGTACTAAACAGGCTTTTTACCTATGCCAGGGGTGAAGCGCTTACAGCAGAGCAGTTGGATTACCTGTCGGCTGAAGGAAAGGTGTCCGAAAATATAACTGTAATTGATCTGGTAGAACAGTTTGATCATGGGGTTGATAAAGCTATTAGTCAATTGATTACAATTGATGAGCAAACCTTGAAAGAGTTTCGCGGGGTGGGCCGGGCGCAACTGCCATCAACCGTAATTGGGCTGTATGTACATACCGCAGAGCATACCATGCGACATTTAGGACAGCTTTTGGTTACTGTTAAAGTGTTGAAAAACAACGAGGTTTAAGAAAATATAGCCACTGCATCTTTAAGGCTGTTTGAAACATGGGTTACAGTTGCATTGGGGTGTCTGTTTTCCGGATCAAATAAAAATGTATCAATACCTAAGGTTGTAGCAGCTTTTATTTCTGATTCGGGATCATCGCCGACAATCAACAAGTCTTCGGGTTTGTACCCATGAGTATCCATGATCAGGAGGAAAACTTCTTTTTTTGTTTCAGATGAAATTTCCGGATCAACTATGTATATAGCTTTAAAATCATTTTCTATGCCCAAAAGCCGGATCTTACTCCATTGTAGTTTAGTAAATCCTGTAGTAACCAGAAATTTGTCCGTTTTTGTATCGCTAATAAATTTGTAATCGACATATGGCTGCATAGGCAAATCATGTTCCAGGTTTCTGAGTAATTCAAGTCCCCTTAATTTGGCTGTTTCACTGAAGTTATACTTATTCGCCACCTGTTGATATGGCTTTCTTTTCATTTCTTCTTTAGCCAGATCTATTTGATCAACAGTTAATTCATTAGCCAGGCTATCTAAAAAATCGTACACTTTGGCAAATAAGTATTCGGCGATGGAACTTACCGGATATATAGTATTATCCAAATCTAGTATAATGGCTTTTTTCATTTATAAATTAATCAACTATGATTATTGTCGGTTTATTATGAGGAGTTAGCCTTTTTAGCACAAAAAAGCCGGTTGAGGAGAGCAGGCATACCGAACCTAATACCCACCAAAGCATCGTAAAACCGCCATGAGCGATGATCTGGCTGCCAACTGCGGGAGCAATGATCTGCGCCGCTGACCACGACATACTGTACAATGCGGCATATTCGCCACGGTTGTTGTTGGTAGTACGGTTTATCCAGTAGGCATTCATGAAGGGCATACTCATGATCTCGCCCAGGGTGATCATCACTACGACTAATATAGCTACCCATGCAGCATGCGGCAATAAATTTAATAGCGCAAAGCTGGTACCGGCTATAATAATACCCGCGCTGATATAAGTAAGCGGGTTTCTTTTACCCTCGAGTTTATGGATCAATACCATCTCGATCAGTACGATGAGTATACCATTTAAAGCCAGCAGAAAGCCTATAAAACGCTCATTAAAATGCCATTGGATCTTATAAAACACCGGCTGCATAATAAAGAACTGAAAAAAGCAGGTAGCAAACAAAGTACATAATAAGATAAACATAAGATAAACGCCATCTTTATAAGCTGACGTGGACGCTATGGCTTTATCTGCCAGGTCTTTAACGGTTTTCCTGATCGTTGCGTGAGGCATCAGTTTCAATAGTAAAAGCGCGGCAAAAATATTGGTACAGCCATCCACCCAAAAAAGTAAATGATAGTTGAATGAGGCCAGGAAACCGCCCAATCCGCCGCCAAAGGCCCAGCCCAAATTGGTTGCCAGCCGGTTTAAGGAGTAGGAGCGGGTTTTGTTCTCGTCGTTGCTGTAATGCGCTATGGCTGTAGAGTTTGCCGGGCGAAACGACTCGTTACAGATACTGAGTATGAAAGTACCAATGCTTACACTCAAAAAAGTACGCTGATAACCCAATACAAGGAATAATATGCCACCAATAAGCAACGCGCCCACCTGAATGTCGTAAAAGCCGATCTTATCGGTTAGCCTGCCACCAATAAACGCGCCTGATATGGCCCCGATACCAAAAAATGCCATTACCCAACCCGATTGTACGATGGTAAAATGCAACTGCTGGATAGTATAAATGCTCATAAACGGCACCACCATAGTTCCGCTCCGGTTGATGAACATCACTATGCTCAGGTACCAGCTGTTTTTAGATAGTCCGCTATAAGCTTGTTTGTATAATTGGATGACAGAGGTTAGCATAGGTTTACAAAGATAATTATAAGCAGAAAGCTTAAAGCGAAAAGCCCAAAGCTTTTTATGGGCTTCGGGCTTTTCGAACTATTTAAGTGGCTTTAGGCTTTATGCCTTGAGCTTTCAGCTTAAAATAGAGTTTCGATTCCTGAGCCAATGATCGGCCAAGACCAGTGCGGCCATGGCTTCAACAATAGGGACGGCGCGTGGTACCACACAAGGATCATGACGGCCCTTGCCTGATATTTCGGCAGCATTGCCTTCACTGTCAATGGTCGCCTGGCTTTTCATAATGGTGGCTACCGGTTTAAAGGCTACTTTAAACTCGATAGGCATTCCGTTGCTGATACCGCCTTGTATACCACCAGAGAAGTTGGTAATGGTGCTGATATCGCCTAAATGTGATTTTACAAAAATGTCGTTATGTTCTGATCCGCGCATTTCACTACCGGCAAAGCCCGAGCCATATTCAAAGCCATGAACGGCGTTAATGCTCAGCATGGCTTTACCCAGATCGGCATGAAGCTTATCAAAAACCGGGTCGCCAAGGCCTACAGGGCAGTTTTTTATATGGCAGCTGATCTTGCCGCCAACGGTATCTCCATCTTTACGTACACTGTCAATAAAAGCGATCATTTCCTCGGCGGTGGCCGGATCGGCACAGCGTACGATGTTTTTTTCGCGTTCGTCAATAAACTCCTGTACACTGTCGATACTTACATTAGGCGCGTTGATGGTTCCCACGCTGCTTACGTGGGCCGCTATCTCAATACCCTGGCTTTTTAGTAAAAGCTTGGCTAAGGCCCCTGCAGCAACGCGTGCGGCGGTTTCGCGGGCGGATGAGCGACCACCACCACGATGATCTCGAATACCATATTTGGTTTGGTAAGTATAGTCGGCATGGGAGGGGCGGAATACGTCCACATTATGACTATAATCTTTGGAGCGCTGATCTTCATTTGGGATCAGCATTGCTATAGGTGTCCCTGTGGTTTTACCTTCAAATACGCCTGAAAGGATCTTTACAGTGTCACTTTCTTTACGCTGCGTGGTTATTTTTGACTGACCGGGTTTGCGTTTATCCAGTTCGCCCTGAATGTAATCCAGATCGACCGGTAATTGCGCGGGGCATCCATCAATAATTACCCCAATGGCTTCGCCATGCGATTCGCCAAAGGTTGTTATCCTGAATATTTGCCCGAATGAATTGCCTGCCATGGTATTAGATATGTGATGTTAGATATGAGATTTGAGACGGTTCATCGCAAATCTATTTATTAAAATCGTCATTGCGAGGTACGAAGCAATCTCCAATTAGCAAAGCTGCTCTGTGTGTCGGGGATTGCCACGCTATCGCTCGCAATGACATTTAGTAGTTAATTTAACCTTAACCTTATCCTTCTACTTCCTGAACCTCAAAGCCAAGTTTGGCCAGGTCGGTCCAGAATGCGGGGTATGATTTATCAACTACTGGTCCGTTCTCAAACTCCAATTGAGGAATGATCAGGGCAAGCGGTGCAAATGCCATAGCCATACGATGATCATGATAGGTATTGATAAACATGCGCTCAGGAATAAACTTTTCGCTGCAATCCAATTGATATACTTCGTTGTTCTCAATTAGTTTTACACCCATTTTTGCCAGTTCGGTTTGCAAAGCTAAAATACGGTCGGTTTCTTTTATTTTTAAAGTTTCCAGGCCTGTAAATGCTGCTTCATGACCTAAGGCGGCACACACCACAATAATAGTTTGTGCCAGGTCAGGGCATTCCTTCAGATCGAATACTTTATGACTAAACGGTTTATGCTCCTTGGTTAGCTGAACACCGCCATCTTTGAATTGCGAAGTGATACCAAAATTAGCCATGATCTCGGTGATCACACTGTCGCCCTGTAAGCTATACGGTGTTAGGCCGGTTAAGAAAAGCTCCGCCTGATCAGCAAGCGCTGCAATGGCGTACCAGTATGATGCCGCGCTCCAATCTGGTTCAACATGTAATGAAGTGGTAGTAAACTCCTGATTGGTTATGGCAATAACGTTATCTTTCCATTGATGTTGAATACCTGCTGTTTCCAGCATGGCAAGCGTCATTTCTACATAAGGGCGAGAGGTTAACTCACCTTCAATATGGAGCTCCAAACCAAAAGGCAGCCGTGCAGCGATGAGTAACAAGGCAGTAATGTATTGACTGCTGATGTTACCTTTAATACTGATCTTACTAGTTAGCTGCCCGAAACTGCCTTTTAGTTTTATAGGGGGATAACCCTCTTTTTCTTCATAATCAATATGGGCACCTAACTCTATCAGCGCGTCGACCAATATGCCTATCGGTCTTTCCTTCATCCTTTGGCTGCCGGTTAATATTACTTCATTATCCTGTATAGCAAAATAGGCGGTTAAAAAACGCATGGCCGTACCGGCAGGGCCGATGTCAACAGTTTGTGGTCCATGGTCTATAGTCGATGGATCATGGGCAGTAGCTAACTGCTCACTGCCCACTGCCGACCGTAATATACCGGCCAGCAATACTGCGTCGGCGGCGTCTGATACGTTCTCTACCTTCACTTTACCATTGCTCAGAGCCTCTATAACCAATGCACGGTTGCACTCGCTTTTTGATCCGGTAAGATGTACCGTGCCGTTTATTTGCTTATTGCTTTTTTTCAGGATGACGTTTTGCATCAGTATATGATATTATACGTGGGTAAGTTTCTCTGCTGCTTGTCCGGCCTCATTGGTGTTCATGATCTCGGTTTGCCTGCGGATCGACTCACTGTGTAAAAGCTCTAATAATTTCTCAGTAAATTCAGAACCTAACTTTAACGCTTTTGCATAGTTGGTGCGTTTCTGAACGATCTCATCCCAACGACCTACTTGTAAAATGGTAATGTTGTTGTCTTTTTTGTAGTTTCCGATCTTCTCGGCAATTTGCATACGCTCAGCAATTTTTTGGATAACCAGGTCGTCAATTTTATCGATCTGGTTACGTAGCTCAGCAAGCTTGTCGCTTAATTCTGCGTTACGGATCTCTGGTTTACGTAAAGCCAGGTGATCAATAATATCAGCTAAGGCAGCAGGAGTAACTTGTTGTTTAGCATCTGTCCAGGCTACGCTTGGGTCGATATGTGATTCGATCATTAAGCCTTGCATGTCAAGGTCTAATGCCTTTTGCGAGATGTAACCAATCAGGTCGCGATTACCCGAAATGTGGCTTGGGTCGTTAATGATCGGCAATTCAGGAGCCAGTGTTTTTAAATTGATAGCGATATCCCACATTGGTTCATTACGGAAAGCCGATTTTTCGTAAGATGAAAATCCACGATGTATAGCTGCCAGTTTAGTGATACCGGCATTGTTGATACGCTCTAAAGCACCTATCCATAAAGAAAGATCAGGGTTTACCGGGTTTTTAACCATTACCGGTACATCAACACCACGTAAGGCATCAGCAATTTCCTGTACAGTAAAAGGGTTAACGGTTGAACGCGCGCCTACCCATAAAATATCAACACCTGCTTTTAACGCTTCTTCTACGTGTTTAGCAGTTGCTACTTCCACAGCTGTAGGTAATCCGGTTTCTTCTTTTGCGCGTTTAAGCCATTCCAGGCCTATGCTGCCAATGCCTTCAAATTCGCCCGGACGGGTACGTGGTTTCCAAATACCTGCACGTAATGCAGAGATGCGGCCGGTTTGCGCTAATAAGTGAGCCGTAGCTACTAATTGATCTTCAGTTTCTGCACTGCAGGGGCCTGCTATTACCAATGGTTCTTTTCCGGTTTTGATCCAGGTATGAAGCGGCTGTATGTTTAAATTCAGTTTCATTGTTTTGTTATTTGTCCGGTATTTACCGGTGTGTTTTTATATTTTGTTTAAATCTTCAATTATTAATTACGGGTCTTAGATATTTCTGCGGATATTGATATACTTCCGTATCCGGTCGTTTTTTTGAGGTTTGGGAGTTAATTCATCGTCATGTCTTTCATATTCACCAAGTATGTTAAAGTTATGAGTGTATTTAAGTATCTGTCTTATTGATGTATCGTATTGTTTTTGCTCGTCCCATTCAATGTCCACGTAAAAATTATATTCATTACGCTTACCTAAAATAGGCATAGATTGTATCTTACTCATATTCACACCTTCTTCGGCAAAAATATTAAGCACTTTGGCCAATGCGCCCACTTTGTTACTTACCTGAAAACAAAGCGAAGCTTTATTAGAATTCTTCTTTTCCACATTATCATGGTGGGTAAGGATCAGGAAACGGGTAAAATTCTTCTTGTTTGATTCTATGCGGCGTTCCAGTACATCCAATCCGTAAAGTTTGGCGGCAAGTGAATTTGCAATGGCAACAGTATCGGTCAACTGCTCTTCTCTGATGCGTTTGGCGCAAGCCGCTGTATCATTACTTTCCACAATTTTAAGATGTGGATATTCATCAAAAAAATCAACACACTGGCGTAAGGCGATAGGATGGGAGGTTACATATTTAATATCCTCGAATTTTACACCAGGCAATGCCATTAAGTGTAACTGAATAGGCAGATAAATTTCGCCCACTACCGGGAAACCATAATCAAGCAATAAAGTATAGTTAGGTAATATACTTCCGGCAATGCTGTTTTCTATAGCCATCACCACATAATCAGCTTCCCTGTTTTTTAGGGTCTCAAAAGTTTGTTTGAATGTGTTACATTCAATGGTTTGCGTGTTCTCTCCAAAATAACGTAAAGCAGCTTCCTCATGAAAAGAAGCACGTATTCCCTGGATTGCAACTCTTGGTCTTTCTATCTTCATAAACCCTGTTAAAGCAAAAAGTCCCGGCATTTTGTGCCGGGACTTTTTAAGTTCTTTATGTGTGTGTTAAGTACATATTAGTCCCGGCTCTCACTGTTAAAGTAAAAGTAGTAACCGAAATAGTATGCGCTTGTAAATTTCATTTGTTTTTTATTACGTTGTAAATGTACGGTAAAAAATGTTTTTGTCAATAGGAAATTTTATTTTTTGTAAAATAAACAAGCTGAACAGAATTTTATTTGCCTAAAGCTTGTTTTTCGTATTCCCTTTGCAGTGCACGAGCCGTTTGTGTACTACCGTCGTGGCTCCATCCTGGTGGGTTTAACAGGTATCCTAATTTGTTCCGGAAACCAGGAGCCTGTTTAACGTCATGCAACAGCGCTTTCCATTCGTGAAAAATAATATTCACCGGACCCATATCTTCTGGTTGTTTGGTAAGCCCGTATTTAACCGGTTCAGATAGGTCCTCGTCTCTGAAAGTTCCGAATAGTCTGTCCCACAAGATAAGCATCATACCCATGTTTTTATCCAGGTAAGGAATATTTGAAGCGTGATGTACCCGGTGATGCGCCGGCGTTACAAACAGCCAACCGTACCATTTAGGGAGTGCAACCTTATATTGTGTATGTACTATATTTCCGTACAGCTGAGTAATGAGATAGGCATATAAAATATCAATCGCATTAAATCCCATCAACGCGAGGGGTAAATAAAAAAAAGTACGATAAAATGGCTCAAAAACCGTTGACCGGAAACCTGTGGTTAAATTAAAATGCTCTGATGAGTGGTGTGTTACATGCATGGCCCAAAAAAACCTGCAATAATGCCCGGTGTAATGCAGCACCCAGTACAAAAAGTCTTGCACAACAACCAGTACAAACCAATACAGAAAAACGTTGTGTATTTGAAAAAGCCTGAACTGATAAGCAAAACTCAGCATGAAAAAAGTACTGGTCTTAACTAAAAGGTTGGTAACTACCGCGATTGAAGTAAGGTAGATATTGACAAAAGTATCGCGTTTTTCATAGTATTTACGGTTTTCCCAGTAGCTTAAACCCATTTCAACCAGGGTTAATATAACCAGCAAAGCCATCAGTACCAATGCGGCCCTATTTCGGGGATCTAACTCAGACATCTTACAAATTAATGTAATACATTAAACTTTCACGAAGTTCGGCTTCTGTACAGATATTATCAATATTACATTGCCCAATTTTGGTAAGCAAAGTGCAATTTATTTTATTATCCTGGTTCTTTTTATCCTTTTGCATGATAGCAAACAGGGTTTCAAAGCTATTCTCTTTGATAGTATATCTTGGATAAAGGTCGCTGAATACGCGGGTGATCTCGTTTAATTCTTCCGCGCTCAACCCAGTTTTTTTGTGCGCAAGGTATGATTCGCAGATCATGCCGATAGCTATAGCTTCGCCATGTGATAGTGGGTCTTTATCGTTGATCAAAGAATTGGTTTCAACTGCATGACCAATGGTATGACCAAAATTTAAAGCTTTCCTGATGCCTTTTTCTGTAGGATCTTCAATGGTGATCACATTTTTTATCTCAACAGAACGATAAACCAGTTGAATTGCAGGGTTTTTTAGATCGCTTGTTTTAAGTTCATTCCAATAAGCGGCATCGGCTATAAGGCCATGTTTAAGCATTTCTGCAAGACCTGAAAGTATTTGTCGTGGAGGGAGGCTTTTTAAAAAATCGTATTCAATAAATACAGCTTTGGGCTGGGTAAAGGTGCCTATGATGTTTTTAATACTATCAATATCAATACCAGTTTTACCACCTACAGAGGCATCTACCTGTGACAGCAGGGTAGTGGGTACATGCACAAAATCAATTCCTCTTTTGAAGGTTGAGGCTGCAAAGCCCCCCAGATCGGTTACAACGCCACCACCCAGGTTTATCATTAAGCTTTTGCGGTCGGCACCAAAATCTATCAGCATTTTCCATACGCCGATGCAAAAATCGATGTCCTTGCTCTCCTCGCCGGCATTTATCTCAATAAGGTCGTAATTACCAAGCTCATCTAATTTACCTTTTACAAGTGGTAAACAATGAACGCCCGTGTTTTCGTCAGTTAAAATAAAGAATTTAGAATAGGCTCCTTTTTTTACAAAGTTAACCAGTTCGTCAATGCTGTTATTAAAATATATAGGGTAGTTGTCGCTTTGAATGGTATCCATTATCATATTACCAAGATTTTATTCCCCCTAAATTCAACGATGTCTCCACGTTTAACTTTAAGGCGTTTTCGATAGTCAACCTCTCCGTTATATTTTACTTCTCCTTCACTTACAACTATTTGCGCCTCTCCGCCTGTTGATACGAGTTGGGCAGCTTTTAGCAGCTGTATCATTGGAATATGGTCGCCTATTAATTTAAATTCTATCATGGAGCGGCAAAAATAAACTATTCATGGAATATTGAGATATCATTTTATAATTTTGCAGATGCTTTCTAACCAAACGAACAATAAAACTCAACAGGTTAAGCCCTCTTTTGAAAATACAGAAATCGCTTTCCGTCACTCATCCAATGCTGATCTTAACCGGGCTTACTGGTTATTCAGGATAATCAATGTTAACTTTTTAGTAAAGATAGGGCCTCCGGTAACCAACTTTGCTATTAAAATAGGATTACCTATCAAAAGCCTGATCAAGGCAACCATATTTAAACACTTTTGTGGTGGCGAAACCATTACTGAGTGTAATAATACCATTAAGAATTTGAATAGCGGTGGAGTTGGTACCATATTAGATTACTCCATAGAAGGGGAGGATGACGAAGCTGTTTTTGACAGTACCCGTGATGAGATTATCCGTACCATAGAACGTGCAACTTCAGACAAAGCTGTACCGCTTACTGTTTTTAAGGTAACCGGTGTTGGCCGGTTTGCGTTGCTGGAGAAACTGGATGCCAAACTACAGCTTAATTCAGAAGAAGAAAAGGAATGGCAAAGAGTTCAAAATAGGGTATTAGCTATATGTGATAAGGCCCATGCCAATAACGTACCCGTGATGATTGATGCCGAAGAAAGCTGGATACAAGAAACCATTGATCTTTTGGCGCTAACCATGATGAGCCGTTTTAATACTAAAAAGGCAATAGTTTATAATACCTATCAAATGTACAGGCATGATAAGCTGGCGTCTATATTAAACGACCATGAAATTGCACTTAGTGAAGGATTTATTTTGGGAGCCAAAATTGTTCGCGGCGCCTATATGGAAAAAGAACGTAGACGTGCAGCAGAAAATGGTTACCCGTCACCAATACAACTGGATAAAAAAGCTACCGATCTGGATTATGATTCTGCATTGGATTACTGTACAACTCACATTGACAAAATTGCTTTTATTGCAGGTACCCACAATGAAGAAAGCTGCCGTTTACTGGCCGAGCTTTTAGATACCAAAGGAATTGATCATAAACACCCTCACGTGTATTTTTCGCAACTATTAGGGATGAGCGATAACCTGAGCTTTAACCTGGCAGATGCCCAGTACAATGTAGCTAAATACGTTCCCTACGGCCCAATAAAGGCGGTATTGCCCTATTTATTCAGACGGGCACAGGAAAACACAGCTATAGCCGGCCAAATGAGCCGTGAGCTGAGTTTAATAGTGAAAGAGCGGAAAAGACGGAAGCAGTAAATTATTTATAGCAATATCAAAAAAGCCATTTCTTTAAAAGAGAATGGCTTTTTTTATTATCCGGTTGACTCAATCAACAAAAAAGTGGGTTTACATGGTTTACACTTTTTATGGTTAACATGTATGTAGATAATTGTTAGTCAATTAGTTGTGTTTTATTTCCGGAAAAAAGTGTAAACCATGTTTTTTGTATAAATATTATTTGCTAAACGTCAATTCATATTGACATGGCACGATGAGCGCTTATCGAATTGAAGGTGATTTATTGGAATGGTCTCCAATTTTCTTAATAATTAAAAAACAATCATTTAATCAAGGGCTAATATTGCCTGACTTAATTTTATTGCATTATAAACTAAAATAAATATTATGCAATTAAAACGGTCCTCATTTGTTCTCCTTATCTCATCACTGCTATTGATATCCTGCCAGAAATCATTAGTAAGCCCAATTCCAACAGATCCTGCAACGATCAGTACCAAAGCAAAAACTCAGACTGTGGTACAAACTTTTGATGAAGATTTTGAGTCCGGATCAAAGACCGGGTATGCGGCGGCTGATGTTACGCTGAATAGTGGCTCCTGGAATCTTGATGATGCTTTGATCGGAACCAGTACCTCTGATCGGAAAAACGGCAGCCGCTCTGCTCGTATCCGTAATACCGGGACATTAAGTATGAACTTTGATGTCAGTACAGGTGCTTCGACCGTTACTATGAATTACGCGGTTTATGGTACCGACGGATCTTCGGCATTTCAGTTATGGGTTTCCTCAAACGGAGGAAGCAGTTATACACAAGTGGGATCTATTGAGATAACCGCATCAAGCACCACTTTAAACGCGGCTACTTTTAACGTTAACCAATCCGGTTCTTTACGTTTTCAACTGAGAAAGACTTCTGGTGGTACTAACCGGATTAATATTGATGATTTTACCATCAATAGCTTTGACTCGGGTTCTGGCGGTGGAACGGGAGGGGGATCAGGAAGTTCAACTGCTGATAATACCAACCTGTTGTTAGGTAATCCAAGCGCTGCCACGAGCAGTACTGCTAATGCGGATAATTACCTGATCGATCAAACTTATTTCATCGAGAGCTATAATCGTGATAAAGGCGTACCCAACTGGGTAAGCTGGTATGTAGGTAGTACGTCATTAGGTTCTATTAATCGTTCTAATGATTTCCGGGCAGATACCAATTTACCTGCCGGCTGGTATGAAGTTTCCAATACCAGTTATTCAGGCTCGGGCTTTGACCGGGGACATAACTGCCCAAGCGCCGACCGGACTTCTACCACAGCGGCTAACCAAGCTACTTTTTTAATGGATAATATGATCCCGCAAGCCCCGAATAATAATGAGCATACCTGGGCCAATCTGGAAGCTTATGGGCGAACTTTAGTAACCGCGGGTAATGAAATCTATGTAGTTATGGGGAGTTATGGCTCAGGCGGCACGGGTTCTGCAGGCTCGGCTACCACCGTAGATGGAGGACATGTGGTTGTACCTTCCAACATCTGGAAGGTGATCGTGGTTATCCCCAATGGAAATAACGACCTGAGTCGTATTACCACTGACACACGGGTGATAGCTGTAAATACACCTAATATCAACACCCTCAGCACAGACTGGACTCAATATATTACTACGGTAAAAGATATTGAAAATGCTACGGGATATACCTTATTCTCCAATTTACCAGCCAGTGTACGCACCGCGCTGGAAACAAAGCGAGATGCCGGTACGGCTAACTAATCATCTAATTTAACCTGAGTTAGGTATAAGAACCCCCGTGTCATTTCGACAAACAGCGACGGACAAAATGGTGGGGTGCGGAGAAATCTTTTACGCAATGCTGTTCAAATTAGCATATCGTAAAAGATTTCTCCTCGTACCTCGTTCGAAATGACATTTTTTATTGGTATTGAGCCCTCATTCCCTATATCGAACTCACGTTAATTTAAGCAAGTGCAATATCCTGATTAATGCAGATGCTGCCATATGATATCAAAAACATCAGTCGCGTTGATGTTTTTGATATCATTACTTTCATTGGTAATGATAATAGGTTTATAAGCTTCAGAAATACCAATTCGGCCATGTGATCCTTTTATTAAAGTAGCATCAAGTGGTATAACGTCCATCACATACCTTAAGCCTGCTTTTTTTCTTAAAAGTTTGTATCCCGCCCTTAATTTTGATGTCATAAACATTTCCACCGGATCATAGCCCGGTTTTTTATGAATGTCAACTGACCGTGCATAGTCAGGTGCTTTGGCATCATCAAGCCAGAAATAGTAGGTGAACCAGCTTTTCTCAGCCGCCATCAGTACCAGATCGCCCGAGCGTTCATGGTTGATATGATGTTTAAACTGTTCTGCTTTGTCAAGTACCAATTCTACACCAGGTATACCCTGCAGTAAGGTTTTTACCTGTTCGGTTATCGTTTTATCATTGATATAGATATGGGCTATCTGGTGATCGGCCACTGCAAATGCTTTAGATGCACCAGCATCCAACAGCTCCAATCCACGCTCTGTTCTGATTTGTAAAAGGCCATGTTCCCTTAATATGCGATTAAGGTGAATGGGGTTATCTACCGGAGCAATACCATATTCAGAAAGTAATATAATACGGGCCCCTTTGCTTTGATAAAAGGTTATCAGCTGTTCAACCACCTCGTCAATCTCTTGCAGTTCTTTACCAATTTTAGCCAGATCGGGCCCGAATTTCTGAAGGCAATAATCAAGGTGGGGGAGATAGATCAGGGTAAGCGTAGGATTATGCAATTCTTCATTCTCCATGGCGGCATCAGCAATCCATTTTGTTGATTTAATGTTGGCACCAGGTCCCCAAAACTGAAATAGGGGGAATTGGCCCAGTTTGTTTTGTAAATGATCACGTAATTCAGCCGGATGGGAGTAGCAATCGGGTAATTTACGTCCGTCGGCCAGGTAATTTGGGCGGGGTGTTACCGAATAATCTGCTGATGAATACATATTGTACCACCAAAACATATTGGCACAGGTAAAAGATGGGTCTTCTTTTTTGGCTTTATCCCATATATTTTCACCCTGAACGAGTTTGTTTGATTGTTTCCAGAATTTTACCTCGCTATCGGCATGATCATACCAGCCATTACCAACAATACCTGTGTCCGATGGGAATTTGCCTGTTAAATAGGTTGATTGTACCGCGGTTGTAACAGCAGGCAACAAAGGCTCAATGGTGCTTATATGTTTTTGGGCGATATATTGTTGAAGAAAGGGCGTATGTTGTCCTATTACCGAAGATGATAATCCTACAATATCAATTACTACTGTTTTATTCATGATAATAATTTTGTTTTAACCCAGGCCAATTCCCTGATAATTGATTCATTCAAGGGGATTTTTAACGACGAAGGCAAAACCTCCCAGGTATAGGTCTCTACTTCCAAGTGATGCGTGAATGGATTGTTTTTTTGGAGTGAAAGTACTTCTGTAATATCTGTTTGGGTAGATTTAACTACGCCCATGTCTTCCTCAAAGATCGGGACATGAAAGTGTGCCCGCCACTCCGTAACGTCCGGATTTTGTCCGTCTGCCAATGCTTCTGAAAGATCAGGATAACGTATCAGCGAACCATCATTACGTTTGGCAATAACCTGATGAAGGTAGGTAGGTTCATCAAATTTTGAAAGTTCGTCAAGTACTTTTGATCTTTCGGCCGGTGATACCGGAAGCTGGGCTTTTAACGCGGCACTAATTTGAATTTTACCAATTTGAATGCCTTTTGCCCTGAGCTGTTCAATGCTGGCTGTATGTGGTTCATAACCAATAGCAAAGTGACAGACATCATAACATAAACAAACGTGCTTTTTCAACAGTGCCTCTGCTTCATCCTGGTTTATACCTAATTTTTCAGAACAATAGGCTTTACCTATTACGAGCAGATCGTTTTCAAACCAGTTGATAAATTCCGGTCCCGATTCCAGAAAACCATCCGGTTCAGGTTCAATATCGAGGTGTAATAAAGTGCCGGTGGACTCCTGTATGTGATGTAATGCTTCGACCACAGCCAGGATATTTTGTGTAGCGACGTTTTTAGCATGCTCGCTTTCTTCAGCCGTTGTAAACCAAGGCTTATAACTTAAGGGAGATGTTGAAATCCCCCCATCCATTCCCTCGGGTAGTAGTACTGCCAGTATATTGAATAATCGGATAGTATAAGCTACGCGTTCATGGGTAGTCCAGTCGGGGGCGTGTACCTGGTCTTTAACCCTGGTATGATGAAAGCCACCATAAGGAAAGCCATTCATTGTAAAAACATACCCACCAACAGCTTTTAACCATTGTTTAAATTCCTCCAGATGATTATCCTTCAATATCTCTATACTGGCCTGGTTTGAAAGGCGGAGGCCTATTCCCATAGGTTCATGAGGCGATAGGTCTTTTTTAATTACCGGGAAGCTTTCTTTTAAAACGGCAAAATGAGCAGCCCAGCTTTCACCGGCATAAATATTTGTACAGAAGGTTAAATGTCCTGAATCTAATTTCATAAGATCGAAGATGAAAGGTTGTGCGTTGCCTGCTGGTTGAGCTCATGTAAAATTTCACCTGCTTTTTTAACGATCCCAGCATCAATTTCATGAACTTCTTCGCCTTTGCCTATTGCGGTTAACATCGTAATGGTTAGTTGCCCGCCCAGGTGTTCGCGGAACTCTTGTAAACCCAATAATATAGGGCTATCATCCTGTTCAACCTGAAGTAAGGGATGCGTAAGTTCAAATCCCAATTTTTGGATCAGGTTCAATACCCTTTGTGACTCATCGGTTGATAAACGGCCTGATAAATTGGAGTATACGGTATCTAAAGCGATCCCCATAGCTACCGCCTCACCATGCCTGACCTCAAAATTGGTGAGATATTCCAATTTGTGCGCGCTCCAGTGCCCAAAATCAAGAGGACGCGACGAGCCACTTTCAAAAGGATCAGTACCGCGGATATGTTCCAGGTGTAATTGAGCGCATTTCCATATCTGATAGTTCATAGCAACCTTGTCGCGCTGTGCTAATAAGGTGGCGTTTTCTTCCAGCCAGATAAAAAAGTCTTTATCCTTAATCAGGGCAACTTTTATAGCTTCTGCTATGCCTGATCGCCAGTCGCGGTCTGATAAGGTGCTCAAAAACAATTCATCATTAAAAACCGCCACAGGAGGGGAGAATGTGCCCAGGAAGTTTTTTTTACTAAAGTAATTGATACCGTTTTTAACGCCTATGCCAGAATCATTTTGTGATAGAACAGTAGTTGGTATGCGAATGTGTTTAACGCCTCGGTGACTAATGGTAGCTGCATAGCCAACCATGTCCAATACGGCTCCTCCACCTATGACCGCCACAAAAGAATGCCGGTCTATCCCGTGAATGTTGATGGCCTCTAAAACCTGGTCCAGATACCGGGTATCATTTTTTACCGTTTCACCACCTGGAATAATCAATATATCCTGTACCAACTGCGTTTGGTTATGTCGGATAAAATAATCTTTTATTTGACTGACCAGAGCAGAATGAGTATTTGCTACGCCATTGTCAATCACAAAAAGAATTTTTTTTACCGAAACGGAAGGGTTGCTGCCGGTTAAAAAATCATTGATGAGTTTATTGGTAGTGTCAAAAAGTGCAGATGTGAAAAAAACATCATAACTAAATTTTACAGTAAATGATTGATGTAGCGTATCCATATGATATGGGTATTGAGACGATTTATTAATGAGCATAATGAGATCAGGTAACAGCAAAAAGTTTGGACAACCACATGGATATCGGTAATAAGGCAGCGATACATAAAGCCGGGTAAATGGAGCTGAAGGTGACTGCCCAGGCTGCGTCCATCAATATTAATGATATAACGCCCGCTTTAACCGCTGCGCCGATATTTTTACCAATGGGTTGTTGGATAGCCTTGGTCAATGGCTTAAATATCATCCACGCAAACGGCAATAGAAAAATAAGCGACCATAACCATTGCTGGTTGATAAAGGAAAAATACAGAATGGAACCTATAACTATCGCGTAAAGGCAGGCAGCTATATACAGGTTCTTTTGATTACCGCCATGTACCTCACCCCGACTTGTCATGGTGATAGAAAATATGTAAATAACCGGGATACAGGCAAGCCAGTAATGAGTGTAGAGCATGGCTGGAATTATACTAACGCCCAATAGCAGATTCAAACCCCGGCAAACACCCATGTTTAAAGGGCCAAAAAAGGAGTGATGCTTACCCGCTTTATTATACAATAAAGCAAAAAACGCGATTGCTAAAGCAAATAACCCCGATGTTAAGCTATGCAGAGCTGCCAGGATTATGCCTGTTAAAAGCAATATTGCACCCAGTAGCGTTGCTTCTGTTAAGGTGACCAAACCACTTGGGATGGCTCGTTCAGGGCGCTCTATACGATCTAAATTGGCATCAAAAACATCGTTAAAAACTATCCCGCCACCGTATAAACAAGCTGTGGAACAACATAGTAATATTATGGAAAGCCAGTGACCTGCAACGGTAGCTGTAAACACACCGGCAATGGCAATGCCAGCCAATACATCGGCCACCGAGGTAACGATATTGGCGGGCCGCATCATCCGTAAATAAATGAATATTTTTTTCACTATGACTTTAGCTGATAATAATGGAAGATTTATCTATACGCGGTTGCTGCCCTCCACGCAGAATCGTGTTCCCTTCAAATTTTTCGGTTTGATCGATGTTTTTCGGAGTCGCGAAATCGGCTTCGTCAATCTGGCCACTTTGTGCAAAGGCGGTTATGGCGTTGCGATAGGTTATTAGTTCGATATCCGCATCACTTAAGCCACGGATTTTCATCAATGCAGCAGTTTTAGGGACAGCCAGCGGGTCGCTGATCCCCCAATCAGCAGCTGAATTGATCATGATACGCTCAGGTCCATATTGTGCAGCAATGTCAACCATACGTTCATTACCCATCTTTGTGAATGGATAAATGGTAAAAGCAGCCCAAAAGCCACGGTCGAGTACTTCTTTAACAGTTTCCTCATTATTATGATCAACAATTACTTTATACGGGTCCAGGCCATGTTCCAAAGCAATATCCATGCTACGTTGGGTGCCTCTCTTTTTATCGCGGTGAGGAGTATGGATTTGTACGGGCAAACCGGCTTCTTTGGCCAGCTCTAATTGTAGTCGGTAGTATTTCTCTTCAGCAGCAGTCTGGTCATCAAAACCTATTTCGCCGATACCAACAACGCCATCCTTGTAAACAAACAAAGGTAAAAGCTCCATCACCTGCTCGGCTAAAGGTTCATTATTAGCTTCTCTTGAATTCAGCCCGATTGTACAGTAATGTTTTATTCCAAATTGGGATGAGCGAAATCTCTCCCATCCGATCAGGCTGCTATAATAATCTCTAAAACTGTCCAGGCCGGTACGCGGCTGACCCAGCCAAAATGCAGGTTCAATAAGGGCCGCAACACCCGCGTCGGCCATAGCCTGATAATCATCTGTGGTGCGGGAGGTCATGTGAACATGAGGGTCAAAAAACTTCATGCCCTTTACAGAACTTAAATCAAATGCCTCAAGAGCTTTTCTCTCCTCCTTATCTTTTTCTATCGAATGACTACAACACATAATTATATTTTTAATTTATAGATACCTTATCCCAATTTAATGCTTTATCGGTTACCACCGACTTTAATTCAGGAATATTACTTAACCATTGCTTTGCAGGCTCAAAGCTGGATTCTGAAATGGCCAGGGCTATTGCTTCTTTTTCGGCCATATCATCACGGGCAAGACCAATTTTGATGTCTTCAAAAATTTTCTCGTCAATAAACCCCGCTACTAATCGCCATAATGTTGGATTTACCTTACGACCGGCCGCCCATCGTTCACGGGCATAATCGCTAAGTATTGATGCCAGCTCTTTATTGGCCCGCTTATCCAAACCAAGTATTGACGGCACACTTTTTTCGGTAAAAAAAGCTTTTAATATCAATTGATTCCAGGCGGCTTGATCCAGATACACAAGTGGATACGGATTGTTATACATAATAGCCTCTAAAACGGAGCCGATATTACTACGGATACCTTCGGCGCATCGCTTTATCCATATCTCAGGGTAAGCGAGAAAGGGCAATGCGGAATATAATGCCACCGATTCATTCATTTCTGCTGATAAAAACAGATTTTCAATAGTTTGATAATATTTGTCCTGATCCGTAGTATCCCATTGCAAAAGCAACCATACCCGGCATAGCCTGTCAATAGTCCAGTTTTTAAACGAATCATTGATCGTTACAGCTGATTTTCCTGTTTTTCGGGGAATGATCATAAACGCTGTATTCAGGGCAGAATAATCATTTGGCAGCTTATTAAACTGTTGAAGCCATATCCAGGTATCAGGTGAAACATTAGCCTTGATAATACCTGCCATAGCGGCCTCTATTTTTGCTATATCATAAATAGGCATAAAAAATCAAATCATGAGGTGAGTAATGAAATATTACGAATATGCATGAAATACTCACGTAGCAAAATAATTGATCAGCAATGCGGCTGAAATAATTAATAATCCAAAAAATTCACGCGTTTGCTCAATGTAAGGTTTGGTAGCCTGCATACTTTCAACCAGGCTTGGCTTCTTATATTTCGTAATCCAGTCACGTACACCATCCTTAGCAAAAAACAGGATTATAGCATAAACTAGATAAAAAGCCACCAATAAAAGCCATATGGTATGGTAATATTTACCAAAGACAACCAAACCACAGCTAATAGAAGCACTCAGATAGATGGGCACCCAAAGCCAGGGATCAACATCATTTAAATTGAGGTAGGCAAATACCAAAAATGATAAACAAAAAATAATGTTTAGGATAATTAGGATCATAAAATTTCAATTAATATGGTATGCAATTACGATCTGAAAACCATATATCCAAAACGTTATGATATCTGGTTTGTTATCGATTGCAGTGGCTAATATGGGGGTAAAAATTCTGAAAAGAAAATTTCAAATTTTTTACTTGAAATCAAGACCTGTTTTCTTTGAACTTTGCCTCGCTTGCAACAACAGACCAATCTTAATTGGACTTATTGTATTGGTAAGTGTCATTCAAAAACCAAATACCACAGTTTTGTAAACAAAAAAGGTTCCCGGAAAATTATTCCCGGGAACCTTTTCTTCAGATCATGAAATACTTATTCTATATTCCAAAAGGTAAGTTCACTCATATTACTTGAGTTGGTACTACCGCTTGCAACTTTTTTAATCCTTATCCTAATATAACGCACCGGAGGAGGGTTGCTCTTAAAATCAAATTTCTTGGGTTGAACTCCGTCGTCGGTTCTAATGCAATCCTGAAGTTTGGTCCAGCCCTTTGCTACCATTTCTGCTTCCCATCCAGGGTCATTTCCTTTTAAGGTTGTGGCAGCATTCTTAATATCTGCAATTCCCCATACTTCGAAGTCGATCGGATTATGATTAGAGCCCCGGCCTGTTTCTTCAATTCTGCCTAAATTAGTATACACAGCACCCATATCAAATGTGATGTGGTGAGGTAAGGGGTGGTCTCCATCGCTGTGGAAAATATTTGGATACTCCTGCGGGCCAACGCTTCCGTCCCAAAGTTTGCTGACGCTTGTTTGTGCTTCGTAGGTTCCCGCATCATTAGGGAGCGGATTTTCCTTAAACAGTTTTTTATCACATTCAACATAAAGTAGTGTGATATCCGGAAAATCATCAAACTTGTCGACCACGAAGGTATCAATGGCGGCTCTTTCGGGAATATATGAAGATTGATACTGGATCTTGGTTCCCTGTTTATAATGGGGCAGCGTAACAGAATTACTATCCGGCGAAAGATTCATTAAAACTGTTGTACCAGATGTATTGGTATATCTGATTACTGTATTTATGTTAATAGTATCAGGGGTGTTAAATATTAGTTTTACAGATCCGTCGGCATTATTTTTAAACGGGCGTGTTCCGTTATAGGCCCTGTTGAGCAGGGTACCAGCATAAACAGGACCGTAAACTTTTATATTATTTACCTCAAAAGGAATTGATTTATTGCCTTTTGCATCAAAAGAATATATAGTAAAAGTGTAAACAAACTCCTTGAGCCCGGTTATAGTGGTCCTTACACTATCTGTTTTAGTTGAAATTTTGACTATTTGAGAATCGGCCTTGTTATTCCAGTATACTACATATTTAACGATACTTGGATCTGAGCTTGATTTCCATTTAAGGCCTATCCGCAAATTTCCGGGCTGAGTAACTACTGCGTTTACTGCACCTGTATAAACGACTTCGTGATCGCCCAGCAAATTTTTAAAGTCTGTTTGTGTTTTATTGCAACCGTACATTATGATTAATAACATACAGCCAAACAGCGTATATAGAAGATTTTTCATGTTCTTATTTTAATAAGTAATTAATTCATGCTTTTATAAACCTGAACACTATTCAGGTTTGCCATAAAATGAAACCTCAATTATATGTGCAAGCGTTCCACCTTCCCATGTTCTTCCTACATTGATCCGCAGATATTTTACTGAAGGCGCATCAAACGGTACATTAAAGCCCGCACCTTGGTTAAAGAAATCCCTATCACTTTGATTAACAGCTGTTGATGGCAAACCAGACGGTGGTGGCGGCCAATGGAAATTACCCATGTTTGTCCAATCGCCTACAACTGTACCTACAGCGGAGTTAACAGGTAAAAGAGCGTCGGCCGGCAGTGTTTTGTTAGTGCCCCAAATACTGAAATCGCGGGGGTTACCATGCCCATATTCAAAACCTCTGCGCCCCCACATCATAAAGCGACTTAGTTTATAGGTTTTGCCTACGCTAAAAGTACAGACAAAGGGGGGCTGGACATTTGAATCGGTGTGCCAGCCTGGGTCAGTCAGTTTATCATCCCATAACTTATTAACTGTCCATCCACTACTGCCATTTTCATAAAGCGGGGCATCACTTGGTAGGGTATAGGTGGCAAATTGGCTCTTATCTAATAATTCTTCGTATAATGGAGTAAGATTTGCTTTAAGGGTGTCTGAAATATTTCCCCATTCATCGGTAATATATACGCCAAAATCTCTTGCTGTTGATTTAAAGCCCCTAACCGAAAAATCAATGGTATCGCTTTTTGTAAAGTATTGCTCCTCTACTTCCATAGCCTTTGTTACATCGTTAAAGGCGGTTACTATTACTCCTATATCTTTTTTTAATGGATTTAATGCTTTTATATTAACCCCGCTAAAATCTGGTGATATAGCAGCGCTTGGCCTTACTAACCTGTAAACAGGTGTTTGGGGGTGTACAGTAACTGTAACCGGATCAGACATTATCTCGGCTTTGCTGACCGCATACAAGGTAACCTGATAGTCTTTTGATTCCGCAAAACCGTTCACTACTACGGTATCTTTATAGTATGATGATTTGGTTTCTCTGCCAACCTTATCTCTTATACTGTATTTGGCTAATACATAAAGCAGGTTTTCGGAATTGGGCAGATCATAAGTTATATAAGCGCCTCCGTTAAAATTATCCACTTTAATATTGGTAACTACGCCGGGTTTAGTTTTATCTGTAGATATCGGACTGGTACTAAAACCATCATTCCGCTTACAGGAAATTATGCCTATCATTAGCAAACCCATAAAAAGCTGCAATGAATATTTATATATACTTTTCATAATTTTTCAATTATCTGTTAAAATCCTTTTGTTGGCAGATTACCAGTTGGGGTTTTGTACGAGGTTATTATTAATTATAAGATTATCTGCCTTTATTGGCCACATATAATTCCGGGTATTGAAAACAGGAGTTATAATGGTGTGCGGACGGTAATAGTTCACAAATGATTCTTCAAAAACACTCCAACCCTGTAATGGCTTGGCCATAACATCTTGTAATTCCTTCCATCGGCGCAGATCCCATCCGGCTTGAGCTTCAAAGGCCAGCTCAATCCGTCTTTCCTGGTGTATGATCTGGCGCAAACCATCTTTCGTGGTAAACTTGCCCGGAGTTTTTGAATAATTTGTCCAGGCATCAACAACCCCTGGTAACCCGGCCCTTGTTCTAACTCTATCAATATAAGGTATCACCTCAGCCGAGGTTTTTCCTTGCTCATTCAGTATTTCGGCATATAGTAAATACATACCTGCAAGTCTTATTACCGGAAGGTGGAAATCTTCCCAGGTCATGGTTTTATCGTAAACTGTTAAATAATTAACCAATTTTTTTGGCCAGTAACCTGTTTCATTTAAACGGATATAGTCTTTTGGGCCCGCGTATGATGAAGGGCCTTTGCCTGCAACAAAATAGGCGTCTTCCCCATTACCCAACTTGCCATTGCCATACCATACGCTGCCATCAAAGGCCAGATCGGCATAAAACCTTGGCTCACGGTTGAAATGCGCTTTTACAGTTTCATAGCCGTTGTGGATATAAAACCTGTTGGCATTATCACTGGTTTGTTTGGTGTAGCGGTTGGCGTAATCCCAGGTTTTATCTTCATTAATGGGCACACCATTGTTGGTATAAAACAATTCCTGCTGGCTTATTGGAGCGGCAATAGTTCCCTGAGCAATTAAACTACTTGCGGCGTCTGCGGTTAACCTGGGCATAAAATATTCCTGGTTACCAAACCCAAAATGCCCGTTTAATGCCCATATCAGTTCAGGGTTTGTTTCCCATTTATCGGTAATGGTAGTTTGCAGGTTTAATACCTTCTTTAACGAATCGGTAAGGTTTGCAGGAATGTTTGCTGTAAGGTCGGTTGTTATATGTAACCTGGCCCCATTTGCTTCGGCGCTTTTAATGGCATCAAGACATGCGGCGGCTGCCCTGTCCCATTTTGTAGCATCATAGGTCGCACTAAAAAGCACCTGACCATCTTTATTCTTTAATGATGACAGATCAGGGTTGCCATTAAATAAAGGGCTTGCCGCAGTGGCCAGTACCTCTGCCTTTACACACAGGGCAATTGTTTTTGTTATGCGTCCCAGTTCCTGGGCCTGGTTTTGAATAACCGGAGGCAAACCGGGTACAGCCTGATCAAGCAGTCTGACTATATAGTTTACTACAGAATCTGCCGGTGCCCTTTTTACTTTTGTTTCGTCTGTTGTGGCATTAATAGGCAGGTTTACATCAATAATAGGTATAGGGCCATACATCCTGTACAGGTAGTAATTATAGTAAGCTTTCAAAAATTTTGTTTCAGCTATCCATCTTTCCTTTTCAGCTGCGCTCAGATCAATAGGTTTATCAATATTTTCGAGCATGGTATTGCACTTCCTGATAGCTTTAAATAATGCCTGGCCGCTACCTTCACCATCCCAATAATTAAGCGCCGGGGTTTGAGCGCTCTGCGTTCCGCGCACCAGGTTAAAACCCTGCGTGTTAACACTATTGTTATCGGTAAGGTCATTTGGAAAAAGGGTTTCTCCCGAGGTTACAAAACCTACATTTGTTTGTACGTTAGCAAAGTTTTGCAGTGCATTGTAACATCCAAAAAGATAATTTTCGGCCTCATTACGATTTCTGAAGGCATAATCAATAGTACCAACATTGTCAGGGACAACATCAAGGTACTTTTTACATGATACACCCGTAATTGCCAAGGCTACCATGAATAAATATTTGTAATATGATTTCATATTCTTAAACAAATTGTCAGTTAATAATTACAGGTTAACATTTATACCTACGTTAAATACCTTTTGTATAGGATAGTTAAACCCTCTGCCGCCCAATTCCGGATCCCACATTTTAAAGGGGCTCCAGGTAAGCAGATTTAAACCGTTAAAATATATGCGGGTCTTTCTTACTCCTAAGCTTTTAGCAATTTTATCCGGCAGGGTATATCCTAATTCGGCCGATTTAAGCCTCAGGAAACTACCGTCGCGCATCCACCAGGTACTGTTTTGCCTGTTGTTTTCTATTTGAGCGCCGTTAATACCTAATCTTGGATATAAGGCATATAAATTCTGGTTATCTTCTGACCAGTGGTTATCGGCATAGGCCTTCAGTAATTGTGTATTACCGTTATAGTAGTTATCAGGGCTTTGTATAAAAGGACTGGTACGAGCCGGATCAATAAAGAAAGAAACCTTTGCCTGTCCCTGGAAAAATGCCGAAAGATCAAAGCCATGCCAGCCTCCGCTTACACCAAAACCATATACTATTTGAGGGATGGTTGGATCGCCCAGGAATGTTTGATCGGCGCCATCTATTTTGCCGTCGCCATTAAGGTCACGGTATTTAATATCACCCCCTTGAGGCGGGAAGCCATTTGTACTAAAAATTTGTGTTGGTGAGTTTCTCGCTTCCTCATCATCAACAAATAAGCGCTCGGCTACATAACCAAAATTGCGATTGAGCGGCTGTCCGGTTAAAAGCCTGTATTTTTCATTGTAGTCCGGCTCTTCATACTGAACATATTTGTTTGCTGTATAGGTGAAATTTGCTCTTGCAGATAAAAAACCGCCCTTACCTATGCTTGTTTTACCATCAATCTGGATATCAATCCCTTTTGACTCTACTTTACCAATGTTTGCAGCTATGGCCGCTTCCAGGCCCATTGTTGAAGGTATATTATTCCGGTTTTGCAATACATCATATTTATTGTTTTTGTAAACCTCGGCAGTTACATTGAAGTTTTTAAGAACGGTGAATTCCAGACCCAGGTTAAGTTGTTTAGATTTTTCCCAGGTTACATCATCATTTTCATAGTTATTGATGCTAACACCACCGTGACTGTAATCGTTATTGGTGCCGAATGAAGCACCTCCGCCACCGTTAAGATTCACATCAGACAGGTAGAAGAACCTGCGGTTGCTGATCTGGTCATTACCTACTAAACCGTAACTGGCACGCAGCTTAAAGCGATCAAACACATTATACAGATCGCCCCAGAATTTCTCCTCAGACAGGACCCATGATGCACCGATAGTTGGGAAAAACCCCAACCTGTGGTTATCAGAAAAACGCTCAGAACCGTTATAACCAAAGTTAAACTCCAGAAAATATTTGCTTTTAAATGCGTAGGTGGCCCGACCGGCAAGCGTTTGGTTTCGATAAGGCAATGAATATTGTAGTGTATATTGCTGAATATCAGGGTCTTTGTTATTGGAATATACTTGCTGCTGCCGGGTGCCAATTAAAGCCCCACTTATGGAATGGTTAGTGCCAAAGGTTCTGCTGTACTCCAATACCCCCTGCAGATAAAGCTGGGTTTGCAGATTATCAGATCCTGTATCCCGGTTGTAGTTAAGGTATTCCTGGGCCTGTCCGGGCTGGGAATTTATCCATTGTAAGGTATACTGGTTTGATGCCTTATCATAATTACCGATAGTATAATAAAAGGGGTTATAGGCCATGCTTGATTCAAAGTAGGCATAACGGTTTGTACTAAAAATGGCATGGAAATTTAAACCCTGGGTTACAAACTCTAAATTTTGATTTAGCTCCAATTGGGCAAGCAACCTTGATTCGTTAGAGTTTTTATGCCCCCGTAACAGATCGGCATACGGATTACGCGTTTGTGTTGTGTTTGGACTTGTTCCGGGTACATTACCAAAAAGAATGTGTTTAACATTCAGATTGGCAGAATCAGGCTCAAAATAAGCCGGAAATAAAACCGGACTGGTATGTGTTGCCTCGTTGTAAAGATCGGTTGAAAAGCCTCCATCAGCACTTTGTGGCCCATTATATTGGTTAAATGTGCCCGACAGACGAACAACAAGCTCTGTTTTATCACTTACATTGATATTTATATTTGAACGCAACTGATAATTGGTGAACTTAACGTTATTGTTATTATTGTTCCTGATGTCGGTTCTTAATATACCGTTATCATTGCTGTATGAGCCGGCAACGTAATAGCGCGCTGCACCGCCACCGCCTTGTATGCTCATATCTGCACGCTGTGTATCGGTATGCTTTTTAAATAGCAAACCAAGCCAGTCGACAGCAGGGTATACATAGGAATTACTTCCCGGATCGCCCCTCATTGCAGCCTCTGTATTGGCTATTTTATTAGCTGAAAAAGGACGTTCGGCCAATGGGTTACGGGTAATGGTAGCCTCATTATAAAGTTTCATGTAAGTTATAGGATCAGCAAGCTCAATACTTTTTACAGATTGCGATCTGGCGTTTTCGACCCTCACATTGATCTGTGCTTTACCGGCCTTACCTTCTTTTGTTTTAACCAGGATAACACCGTTACCCCCACGGGCTCCGTATAAAGCGGTGGCGCTCGCGTCTTTTAATATCGAAAAGCTTTCTATATCATCCACATTTAAGCGGGCCAGATCATTTGCAGTTAACTCTACGTTATCTATCAGGATCAAGGGGCTTTGACGATAACCGAAAGTAGTTACCCCCCTGATAAAGAATTGCGCGTTATCCTGCCCCGGTTGCCCGCTTGGTGTGTAGGCTATAATACCTGCAACCTGGCCCGCCAACGCATTGGTAAGGTTACTTGCAGGTATTTTTAAATTGGCAGGTTTTACCGTAGTAACGGATCCCACTATGGCTTCGCGTGACTGTTTTCTGTTGTAGGCAGTTACAACCACTTCATCCGCAGTTTGCACATCTTCTTCCAACGTAATATTAAATGTCTTGGTTTGGGATGTTACTGTGAGCGTTTGCGATTTAAAACCGACAAAAGTTAATTTAATTACAGCATTATCTTTCACATCTAAAATAAACTTACCGTTAACATCTGTTACCGTACCCTGCTTAGAGTTACCAACAACAGAAACACTCACCCCTGGCAGGGGCACACCCTTGCTATCCTTAACTGACCCTGTTATAGTTACATCGGCTATAATTAGAGCCGGTGTAACAGTGGGTTTCGCCACAGTGACCTCTTTAATAATGATGGATTTGCCATCAATAATGTAAGAGAGTCGGAAAGTTTTCAAAGCAGTATTCAGGGCCTCTTCAAGAGTGGTGTTTTTAAAGTCGACACTCAACGTATAGTTCTTTTGAGGCCCTTTGGGCGACCAGAATACATTATATCCAGTTTGCCGGTTGATTTCACTGAAGAGCTGCTTTAATGTAACGTTGTTTTGTTTGTAAGTTATTTTTTGCGAAAAGACCGATGCGCTAACCTGCATAAATGCAAGCAGGAGTATAAGGCTCGTTATTTTCATTATAAGAAGGAATTTCTTGGTGTAGCACGAAGGCGTACAAATGTTTGTAGTAAAATTTTTGTACATTTGTTTAGGCTGGTTAATGTTAAAATTGTTATCTCCAATAGCGTTTTAATTTAAGAAGCTTTAAGGTCAGAGACATCGCGAGTGTCTCTGATCCTGCTTTTAAACTATTTTCTTTTTGTCAGCTGGAATCTTTCATTTTCTTCTCAGTTTAAATTAAAATAGGTTATGTTATAATTGGGTTTGTTTGTTTTTGGTAACTCTGACAGTAGAACCTTCAATGATAAATCGGGCATCAGTGGTTTTTTCTATCGTTTTCAATAAGGTTGATATATTGGAAAAACGGGTAGTAACAACAACTAATAATTCTTTTTTAACGCTTTCGTCCTCATACACAACTTTTACGTCATACCATCTTGCTATTTGCCGCATAGCAATTTCCAGATCATCATAATCAAATCTGAAGAAGCCATTTTTCCAATCTATGGCGTCACGAGGGTCAACTTCTGATACTTTAAGTGTGGTTGTAAGGTCGGCTTCCTGCCCCGGCTTTAGTGTCGTATTTTTATTCCCCGCTATAATTTTAACGGCCCCTTCTAAAAGTGTGGTTTTGGTGTTAAGCTCATCCGGATAAGCATTCAAGTTAAAATGAGTGCCCAAAACTTCGACCAACTGTTTGTTGGTCACCACTTTGAAAGGCATATTTTTATTGTGCGCTACTTCAAAATAGGCTTCACCGCTTAGTTCAACCTTTCGTTCATTTAATGAAGCAAAACTTACAGGGTATTTCAAAGATGAGGCCGCATTAAGCCATACCCGGGTTCCGTCGGGCAAAAGCAGCTGATATTGGCCCCCTTTGGGTGTTTCTATCGTATTGTATTGCAGAGGGCCGTCGGTAGGAGTGTCAGGGTTGGCGCTATACATTAATTGACCATCAGTCGTTTTGATTATCTGGCTTCCTTTTTGCTGTGCTATTTTACCGTTCTTCGCATCGGCTAAGAATATTTTTGTTCCGTTGGCCAACACTAAGAAAGCTTTGTTACTGCCGGGTTTAATTTGCTGATTAAGTGTGATGGTTGAATTTGTGATTTGCCTGTGTTTGCCGACAAAAAAAAAGGCACCAACAGATAATATCATTAATATGGATGCGGCAACTGCCCATTTTTTATAGTGGAAAGATCTTGATTTTGGAAAGTCGATCTCACCCAGGAGTCGTGTTAGCATTTCTTCATGAACACTATCTTCATCCTCCGGAAATTCAGATGCTTCGTTTGAAACTTTATTGTACCAATTAGTCAAAGCTTGCTTCTCTGAAGCAGTGGCCCGGCCTTCCTGGTGCTTTTGTATTAAGTTATAAATGGTTTGGCGGTTCAATTGGTATTGCGCTTTATAATGGTATGTTACGTGAAAAACGTTTTACCCTATATCCTTTTTAAAATAAATTTTAATTTTTATTCAAAAGCTGCTCAATTGATTGATTTTAAAAGATAGATCGATATAATTGGAAAGATATCAGTATTAATCCACCATATTTCTTAAGACCACCCCGAATGATTTTAAGGGCACGTGTAAGATTGGCTTCAACACCTTTTTCGGTAATTTGCATCTCCGTTGCGATCTCGGAGTTTTTCATGCCATTTTCACGGCTGTACCGGAAAACTAAACGACATTTTTCCGGAAGTTCTTCCACTATGCTGTCGATATATTGTTGCAGAAAACGGGCATCCAGCTTATCTTCAGTATCAGCTACGGTTTCAAAATCAAAATGCTGTTGTGCTAGTTCACCGCGACGTTGTTCCTTCTGATAATAATGATAGATACTTAATTTGATGGAGCCTGCAAGAAAAGCCGGTAGATTTCGAATATCAGCCTGGTTACACTTTTCCCACAGTGAAATAAATACATCATGAACAATATCTTTGGCAACAGCACTATCTTTACTGTGATTCCACGCAATGGCCAGCATTTGTCTCCAGTACCTGTTATAAATTTCAGTAAACGCAGCCTGCTCACCTTTTTTTAAATGAAAGGTAAGTAACTCATCAGTATAATGGCTATAATCTGACATATAGAGAGGGGCCCTAAGCTTGAAAATATCAACAGTAAAACTAATAGTAGCGGGATGGCGTTACACGCAGATCATTCCAAAAAGCCACACCCAAAATTTGAAGTAAAGTTTTTCCCATATTTTAATTTTAAATAAACGTATAATATATAAACATGCGCAGCCTCAATTCTAATTATATTCTGAATGGTTTTTGTTCAGGTAATATATTAAAATTAAAAATCAATAGAAAAGCTATTGATAATGAGTGAACTGTTTTTGTTTGCAACAGTTAAAATTGGTTATAATTGAACAAGTCAGGTCAGCTAAGGTAATAAAAATCAGGAAATCTTAGCCGATTTTTAAAAGGTTAGCAATCTGCCGGAATTAAACGCCTTTAATACATCAATTGAGTGTTATTTGCATACTGAACATTGTTCATTGCGTTTGCAACGCATTTATTAAGCATGGGAGTTACAGAAAGAAAAGAACGCGAAAAAACGGAGATGAGGGAGCTGATTACGGCTGCTGCCATGAAAATGTTCCTGGAGGATGGTTACGCTAAAACCTCTATTCGGGGTATAGCAGATGCGATAGAATACAGTCCTGGTACAATTTATTTGTATTTTAAGGATAAGGATGAACTATTGTATGAAATACAAGCCGATGCCTATGGTCGCTTACTCGAGGTATTTCAAAAAGAAGCAACCAGTCTTTGCCACTTCATCCATTGTTACACCGATGATGCCACGGTTGATAAAAAGCTTAAGTGTATGATTAATCAGACGTTCTTTTTTGTCTTCCATTTGAGTTGCTTTAGTTGTTGACCGCTAACGCTTATATGATGCCATACTTCATCGGCAATGAGGATTGATTATCGGTTTGTAATAACATATTATACACAGTTGACCTTAGCTTTATCTGGCCCATGACCCAAGGAGCGATAGTTCCTTTGTTTTAATTGTTTGATTGTTTTTCTGACAGTTCTTTCAGCCTTATTAACCAATTCTTAAGATCTTTACGAACCATATTAGGTGCAAAGATTTTCTCCAGTTTTGTTTTAGGTCCATTTTGGGATTCGTCTGAAACAACTTTGCAGCCTTCTTTGGTTGGGATAATCATCCATGCATTATAAATGGTAATTTTTTTATTATCGGTTTCCCCCAGCCAGGCTACGTTATAAGGAGGTTTGAATTCCTTTATAGTTGACGTGAATTTACCTGCCGGAGACCAGATAAAAACACTGGATGAATTAAGCTTACCATCAGGTGAATTTACCAGCTTAATACCTTCAGCTTTTTTGTTCAATTCCGGCCATTTGGCAGCATTGATAAAAATATCCCAAACCACTTGAGGCGAAGCTTTAATGTCTATTTCGTTGTGTATGAAAAAATCAGATTCAGATGGTTTATAGCCTTCTGGCCAGTTGATTTTATCGGAATAAGGTAAACTTGACTGAACTGCTTTTTTGTGTGAATAACAAGAGGAAAGTAGCAATGACAGACTTGTTAAGCTAACGAATATAAATAATTGGTAACAATATCGCAGTTGGGACAAACCCAATTTAATATTGTTTAAATCAAATATATACTACAATTTAAAAATTACAAGTGTATATCAATAAAAAATGCATATAGAGGATACTAATATATCATTCAGGTTTTCCCGGATTGATTTCATGAAAAGGGTCATAAAATAATATATGCATTACAGCATTTTTTCCTATGATAAAATATATTCTTGGAGATTTCGTACCTGATGAACGAGAAGCATTTTCTTCAGTATATAATGCAAATTGTCCAATTAGCGGTTGGGTTTCAGGTGTAAAACTTGTACCTGATATTTTTTCAACTAATGATATCAGTTTAGAATTTGGTTTTGAATATATGTGAAAATGATATTCGTGATGTAATTCTGTTGTTAGTTTTTTTGTGGTTAATTTCGAAAATTCTTTTAAGGTGAAAAAGTAGTGATAAGCATCGTCACCATCTAAGCAGGATTGGTCGAAACAATAATCAGTGATATCTATATCAATGTAATCATATGCTATAAGAACAGTTTCCTTTTCATTATCCAATATTTCTTTACCATCTGTAGTAATTCCAAATTTATATTTCTTGTCTTCTTCAAAGTAGTCCTCTGAATTTGTAAAAACATCAAATTTCATTATTGTGCAGTCCTTTTAGTATAAAAACCAGTGTAATATTGGTACATACTTTTTAATGAAATTTTCTGATTGGAATATTCAAAATCACCTAAACCTTGTCTCGCAATATTCCAAGGTGCTTCCTTATGCGTAAGAAATATCAGTTTTTCATGGCTCATTAAACCATAGTGATTTAAAATTGATGTTAAAAATTCATTTTGTTCTTTGGTAAGGTTTAGCTTTTCATTAGAATCTTGAATAAACTTATCCATATCGCCTTTAAGTTTTGGGTCAAGTTTCAAATTTATATGGGCTTGATTTTTATTCAAGTAGTCATATATTGTTCTATAAACAGGTCCATTAACCCAAGCTTCAGGTTCTTCATCAAAAATAGAAACACCGTTAAAGTAAACTAAATGCCATGCTTGTATATAGTAAAGTAGTTTTTGAAGCTTAAAGTGATTAATACTGATTTCATTTTTTTCACAGTACAACAATAAAAATACTCCTAAATCAATTACATTAACTTTTTTTAGTGCCATTCGTTTTGTTTTATTATAAATATAAATGATAACTTACTTAAATCAAGTAGTTTATTATAAATACTTTGAATTACCTTTTTTTGAGTTTTTTAATGTCTTTTCTACTTTCTGTATATCAGATGTATTATCACCATCAGGCATAGATACACTTAATTTAATCAATTCCTCAAAACTCAGATTTACCGCTAATGTTTCCCCGAAATTCGGCTTCACCTCTAAATCTTTCGTGATTGATTTCTTCTTTGATATTTTCTTGCCTTCTAAAGTTACTTCCGGCAAGTGTACTATCTTCTTTTCTTCCTTTTTTGCCATCTCCAATCAATTGCTTGTAAGTTATTCTTGCATTCTCCGCTCTACCTACCGCTTGCTCAAATCTAAAACAATCCGTTGAATTTACCGTGTTATACCTGAAACTCATCTCATCACAATATCTCTGTAAATGCTTTGGACTCATGTAATGATATATTCCTATATAACTTCTCTTTAACGAAGTCCAAAACCCTTCTATCGTGTTTGTATGGTGCTCACCTACTGTTTTATATTTATCCTCTCCTTCGGTATGCTTTACCCTAATATGGTTATAGGTCAACTCTAAGCCTATATAAGACTTATATGCATCTGATACTATCGTGGAATCAAATTCAACATTAGATGTTAAAATTGTTTGCAATGTAACAGCATCTGTATCATCAATGACTTGACATATAACTCTTGATGGTTCTGTTATAATTTTTTCTTTAACTGTTTTACCTGCAATGACCTTATGTGGTCTTTCTATAATTTCGAATGTTTTCTTTTGAACAATACCCAATACTGGCTTTTTATCCTTATTACTTCTACCTTGACTACCCTCAATTTTTTTATCCTTGTGCCTGTTTTTATTTTTACCGCCAACAAAAGTTTCATCGACTTCAATATCACCACTTAAAGCTTTAGGAGCTTTTTCTTTTAACATTTCTCTGATACGATGAAGAACAAACCATGCTGTACGTTGAGTGATATTTAAATCTCTTGCAAGTTGATGGGAGGATATTCCTTTTTTATGAGCAGTAAGGAGATACATGGCAGCAAACCATGTTCTTAATGATATTTTGGTATTCTCGTAGATAGTACCAGTAGTAACTGAGAATTTTTTATAACATGCCTTATCAGCACATTTATAACCCCTATTGGTTACATATACTTTATTGTGTTTACAATGAGGACAGGTAACGGTATTACCCCAACGCTGTTGAGCTAAATACTCTTTACAGATTGATTCATCTTTAAAAAAATCAATTAACTGAAGTAAAGAGTTGAAGCGTTTTTCCATAAACAAAGTTACGAAAAATAACTGATACTAACAAGTTAAAGTGCTGATTTAAAGGTATTTATAAGTTTATAGATTATATAATCTATAAGTGGGATTTACTATTCTTCAAGTAATTGAGATGCCTTTATTCCAAGAGCTTTTGCTATATCAAATACAATTGAAATATTGGGATTTACTATGCCTCTCTCCATTCTGCCTATTTGTGAATAGTCTACTTCAATAAGATTGGCAAGTTCCTCAATCGTTAAATTGCGCTCTTGACGATATTTTCTAATATTGGTTGCTAAGGTCAAAATAGCCTTTTCATTACGCCTTTGTTTATTCCCCTTAATCATCCACAATGAAAGAGAAAGGATTTGTTTTACGATAGGGATTTAAATCCCTATTATTGTATATCTAAATCATATCGTAATTCAATGAAAAAACTTCTAATTATAACTGTATTTTTTGCCACGTCATGTTCCCATTCTAAACAATATAGCTCTTGCGAATCTATTGCACCTGCATTAAAAGATGAGCATTATAAAGATTTAGTTAAAGATTGGGGTGAGTCTTACCAAAAAGAATATTATGGACCTAATAATGAATGGTTATGTAAATGGCATGGTGTAGGAATAAATGGTACTGATGCAACAATTCATTTTGAAGATATTACATATAGTTGGGGTGAACACGGTCCATTTACAGTAAGAGGTACAGAATGTGAATCAAATTTAAAACCAACTTCAAATGTCAATAGTGAATCATCAGCTACTGATAACTCTGTGGATAAAAGTAAATCAGATGCGACATCGAAAAGTGAACAACAAGATAATATTGTTGTAAATAGTTTAAATGAATTACCAAATCCTTCTGATGCAGTTAAAACAGAGAAGACTTATAAGGTTTTAAATTCTACAGAGAAACAGATATATGAATGGTATGCCCTGCATTACAAGGCAAAATATCAAAAGTTAACATTCTATACATATCTGGATGAATCAGATATGGCGGCAGTGTCACACATGACTACCGAAGGAAATAATGTTCTGCTATATTTCAATAAAGTAGATATAAGTGCTCAATAGAGAAAATGGGCTACATTTCTAAGTAGTTGTTAGCTATATTATTAAGTATGAAAAAATTACTTAAAATGTTAGCTTTATGGCTTATTAAAATAGCAAGAATTAACTTAATTGAACCTTATACACTTGAACATCTAAAGAAAATGATACACTCAGTAAATGATGATTATCGCAAATTTAAATACAAAGCTTTTTTAGTCGACTTGAAGGCTATGCACAGAAGTCAAAAAATAACCATTAAAGTGCCATTTTTAATTGATTGTATAGATTTACTTACTGCGAAGAAAGTCATAGAGAATATTAGTAACAGATTAAATGCAAAAGAATTTTTATCAGATATTAATACAGACAATGATATTCATGAGTTAAAAGAAGTCGGCCTATTGACTGATGATTTTAAAACCAAATTGGAGGAAGTTAAATTATTGATGGGATATGATAGCTTTTCCCAAAAAGTTGAAAAATTAAAAAAATCAGTTGAAGGTTCGCCTTATTTTTTGGATGTTGATATATTATCAGGAACATCTCAAATTAAGAAAGTTCTGAAATTGCCTATTTCGACCAGTGCTAATTATCCCGGTATTCAGATTGGCATTGATGATGATATTTTTAACAAATAACCATGTTGTCCCAACTGCGATATTGTTACCAAATAATTTTGTTGTTTTCATTGTATTTGTTGTTTTGATTGTGTGAAATATTTCATTTATAACTTAGTTCTTTATTGTTGACTGGCTAATTTCTTTTTGATCTTCATCATAATATTATCAGGGACAAAACTTGACAGCTTGGAGTTAAACCAGTTTTGAAAGCCAACTACTTTTTTTCCTTTTCCCGATAAAAGATGTTTCACACCTTGCGCTGCCACTTCTTTGGGATGCATTGGCTTGGTTTTATGAAGATTTGTAGATTGCATCTTCTCGGTGGTAAAACCCGTATCTACCGTGCCGGGGTAAAGAGAATTAACAATAACGCCGGTGCCGTCTAATTCGGCAGCGAGCGTTTCACTAAATGCCAATACAAAAGCTTTAGTAGCAGAATAAACAGCAAAATATGGAAATGGCAAAAATGAAAGCAATGATCCTATGTTCATAATTCTACCGGATTTGCGGCTGACCATATCTTTTGCAAAGAGCTTGGTAAGTACTATCAAACTGGAAATATTTAATTGAATCATGTCCAGTTCTTCTTCCAATGATGTTTCAGTAAAATTGCCATAGTTGCCTACACCTGCATTATTGACCAGGTGGGCTACTAATAAATTTTCCTGTTGAACATTTTTGTAAAGGTCTTTAGCAGCATTTACATCAGAGAGATCTGCAACGAAATACTGAACCAGTATTCCATACTTGTTTGTTAGTTCAGTTTGCATTTGCTGTAATTTGGTTTCAGTGCGGGCAACCAATATCAGGTTCAAGCTTTTGGCTGCTAATTGATTGGCCATTTCATAGCCAATACCGGACGATGCGCCGGTGAGCAATATGTATTCTTTCATGTGGATTAAAATTTATGTTAGTGATTTTTGAATTTTGTTTATAGGTACATTTGAGGTTATCTCTATTTCAGGAAATCAGCATTTTGATATGCCGGGTTTGGGTACGTATAGAAACCTTCTCCTGTAGATATACCGAGCTTGTTTTTATCAATGAAGTTCTCTTTCAGGAAATCCCGTCTTTTTTTCCATACCTCCCCGCCGGTTAATTCTGCATATAATTTCGTGACATTATAAGCAGTATTCATACCCACAAAGTCTATCATTGCCATTGGCCCCATGTCAACGCCTAAACTTTTCATCCAGGTCTTATCAATAGATGCTACATCTGCAACCCCATTTCGGAACAAATCCACACCTGCTATTAAAAGAGGTATTAAAAGTGAGTTTGTAATGTAACCGGCCTGTTCTTTATAAAGTGGGATTGACACCATGCCGATGGTTTTAGCGAACAGAACTACCAGATCAAAAATTTCGGGGTCTGTGCTGTCATGCCTCATAATTTCAGCCAAATTATTCTTCAAGAGATTGGTAGCAAAGTGCAGCGCTAAAAATCGTTCCGGCCTGCCGGTTTCAGCAGCGAACTGGCTTGGTAAGAGCGTAGATGAGTTCGTGCAAAAAATTGTTTTTGCCGGAGCCAGAGGGCTTAGCTTTTTATAAAAGTCCTTCTTGATCTGAATACTTTCCGGAATGGCTTCGATAGTGAGATCGGCGTCTTTAACCGATCCGGCCAGATCTGTTGTGAAACTGATCCTTTGTACGGCGGCATCCAGATCAGCGGGAGCGGCATTCAAATCCTGCTGATAAAATTGCTTGAACTGTTCGAACTTCAATTTTGCCTGCTCCAGCAGTTCTTCTTTGATATCGAACAAGGTAACATGATAACCGTGGTAGGCAGTTTGAAAAGCGATCTGTGCACCCAGTACACCAGATCCGAAAACGGTGACATTTTTAATTTTCATCATAAAATATTTAAAAGGTGTTATATAATTAAGTTCTTAAAGCATGTTTTTCATTTCTATAAGTCATTTTCGAGGCTTGGCGGGATCAGTTTATACATCACCGGCGTCACGATCCTCGAAAGGATAGTAGAACTGATCAGTCCGCCGATTAGCACAATAGCTAAAGGTGCAATCAGTGGATTGGGATTCAGGGCAATAGGCAGCAAGCCACAGATGGCCGTTATGGATGTAAGCACTACCGGCAGAAAGCGGGTTTCGCCTGCCATGTTGATGGCCTCATCAATACTATGGCCTTCGAGCCGTAACTGGTTGGTAAAATCTACCAGCAACAGTGAATTTTTAACCTGTATTCCTGATAAGCCGATGAATCCGATAATAGAGACAAGTGACATCGGGTTGCCTGTCATCAGTAGTAATACCACCCCGCCAAGGATACCTAAAGGAATGATCGATAGCACAATAATGATCCCTTTAAAGGTCTTAAACTGCAGCAGCAGGACCCCGATAAAAAGAAAGGTGCTCAATATAATTACGGAAAGGAAATTGCCGCCCAGTGTATCACCTTCTGACTCGGCCTCGCCGGAAAGCTTGTAATAATAGCCCTGCGGCATCTTTAATTTATTCAATTGCGGAACAACATCTTTCAAAATGTCATTGGCCAGTACATGCTCTTTCGTAAGCGACGTAACTTTGGCAAACCGGGATTTATTAAAATGGTTGATCGCTGTAGGCGAGGTTTCAAAGGAGATCGTAGCGATCTGGTCTACCAACACCGGGGTGCCCTGTACATTATTGACATAAAGTTTTTTTAGCGCATTTAAATTGGAAAACTTGTCCCTGGGCATGGTGATCACTACGTTGCGTGAATCGCCCCGGTCATCAATGTAGTCCCCTACGGTTAACCCGGCGACTGCCAGGCGGACCACTTTGTCCACATCACTGGTCAGCACACCCAAAGTACGGGCCTTTTCCTTATCGATCTTTATTTTAACATCCGACTTATAGGTATTGAGTTCGTTGTTGACGAAGAAAGTGCCCGGATGTTTCCTCAGGATCTCTTCCACTTTAAATGAAAGGGACCGTAATGTATCCTGGTTCTCACCAAATACTCTTACTACAATATTCGCTTCTATAGGTGTTCCCTGTTCAAAATCTTTGATTTCGATCTTGGCATAAGGGAAGTCGCTGAACTTCTTTCGCAGTCGTTTTATCAGTTCCGTTTTTTCACCGGGACTTGCCTCCTCATCCAGTTGAACAAATACCTGGGCAAAATCGGGCTTTACATCCTGCTGATGCACGTTGTAATAGATCTGGGGGTTTCCTTTACCTACATTAGAGGTATAAAAAACGATCTCCTTGTGTTTCTTCAATTCACCTTCTACCAGTTTAGTTACCCGGTCACTTTCCGGGATATCCGCCTGTAGGGGCAGTTTGATATTGATCAGAAACATTGGTTTTTCAGAAGTGGGAAAAAGCTTAAACCCGGTTAAAGTGAACAGAAAAAAGGCAAGTCCGCTTAAGGCTAATGATATGCTGATAGTGGCTTTGGGCCATTTTAGAGCAAGCGGCATGATGCGGCTGTATGATCTGGTCAGAAACCTTTGCAGGTGCTTCAGGAAGAAGTTACCCTCGCCGTGGGTATGGGTTTTTAACATCCGGCTACCCAGGAAAGGAACCAGTGTTAACGCTACGATCATGGATGCCAGTACGCTGGTCATGACGGCCATTGGCAGGCTACGGATAAATTCACCGGCTATATCGGGTAAGAATGCCAGCGGCAAAAACGCGATAACCAGCGTTGCGGTACAACCAACAACCGCGACACCGATCTGTTGCGTTCCTTTGAATATGGCATCCCAACGCGAATGCCCTTCCCTGAGCCAGCGTTCAATATTCTCCACCACCACAATACTGTCGTCCACCAGTAATCCTAACGCCACCACCAGGCCAACAATACTCAACTGGTTTAAAGAATAGCCCAACATGTTTAAGGCAATGAGTCCCAGGGCTAAGGAAAGCGGGATGGAGATCATCACGATCAGCGATGCCCTGAAGCCTAAAGGAAGAAGGGTTACTACCACCAGCACAATAGCCAGCCCAAAGTCAAAGCCAAGATGGCCTAAACGTTCGGATACCATATTGGCCTGGTCGAAGTTTTTGACCATGCGGATGTTCTCCGGCAGGGTTTTACCAAATTCCTCCAATACTGGTAAATATTCTTTCTGAACGCTGGCTATATTCACATTGTCCTTCATGGCCGCCGTAACCAGGATACAACGGTGCCCGTTCACACGGGTAATATGGTCGACGATGCCATCTTTGTAGCTCACGTCTGCCACATCTTTCAGATAGATGATCTTGCCATTGGCATTGTAGATCACCGTATTGGCCACATCTTCAACGTTTTTAAATTTGCCGCTGGTTTTTACGTTAAACACCTTGCTGTCCAGGTTAACACTCCCTCCGGGGATATCCGCGGCTTCGCTTTGCAAACTGCCGATGACCACATTAAGCGGTATTTTCAATTGAGCCAGCTTATCCAGCTGCATATCTATGCGGATCTCCTGCTCGGGCATACCGAAGTATTTCACCTCTTTCAGATTGGTGATCTTTTCTAATTGCGTTTTAAGGATGTCTGCTTCGTCTCGCAGCATTTTACCGGAAGCTTGGTCTGAAACTAGGGCAACTTGCAAAACTTTTACGTCTGATGAGGATACCTTTTCTGTTTTGATCAGATAGATATCTTTAGGAAGTTCACTGTTTTTTAGCGCATTGATCTCCGTGGATATTTCCTGGTATTTGTTGTCCACGTCAACACCATATTTAAATTTTGGCTGGATAACCGCCACACCGTCCTCTACGGTTGTCAGGATCTTTTCAATGTTTTCCAGTCCATAGATTTTATTTTCGATGGGTTTTACTACCTGTTCTTCCATATCCTTGGGACTGGTACCCGGGTAAATAACCGTAATGATATATTGCGGTGCATGTGTGGTCGGGTCTTCCGAACGGGGCATGGTAAACAGCGTAAGCACGCCGACAACTGCTACCAAAAGGAATATGATCAGCGTGAACTGATAGTTCTTGACTGCAAAATTGGTGATCTTCATGGCCTTACTTGATAATTTTAATAAAAGATTGTTCGTTGAGGTAGGCGCTGTTGGAGATCACGATCTGGTCTATACCTTCCAGTTTATCCTTGAGGTATACATTTTCGTTATCAAACTTCAGGATGGTAACCGGTACTCTTTTTACCCTGGTTGTGCCGATAGTAGTAAACACGAAGCCTTTATTGCCGTCAGCTTCCACGAGAGAGGCGTATGGGATGGTCATCGCGCTTTTATCCTGATGAGTGGCTATCTCCGCTTTACCAAACATGCCAACCGCGGGTTTTATGCCGTTTAATTGCAGTTTCAGTTCTATCTGAAACGAACCCAATTCACGATCAGCCGCCTGCGACTTGCGGAACACGGTGGCATCAAAGGCCTGACCGGCATAACCGTCGAGCGTTACTTTGGCTGTTTGTCCGGGCTTGATGATGGCCCATTCACGGTCGGTCACGCCAACTTTAAGTGAATAACTGTTTCGCTGTTCGGTAGAGTTGGTCAGCAGTACCGGCATCCCTTCGGCAATAACCTCGCCTTCGTTTGCTATTTTCTTGCTTACAAAACCGTCAGATGCTGCATATATTTTAGAGTAGCGCTCGTTAAAGGCCGTTGCTTCACGGGCTTTTTTGGCAACATCCAAAGCTGTTTTGGTATTCTGCAATTGCTCTAAGGTGTAAACACTGTCTTTGTAAAGATTTACTGCACGGCTGTAGTCACGCTGTGCCTTTTCTACCCCCAAAGTGGATTGCGCCAGGCCTGCTGAAATTTCAGTAGAATTGAGTGTGGCCAGCAATTGGCCCTGTTTAAAGAATTGGCCTTCCTGTACCAGGATCCGGCTAATCACGCCGCCTATCTTAAAGGCATATTTGGCTTCATCCTCCGTACTGACCAGGCCTGTGGCGGTGATCTGATCGGGTACGCCTAAGGTAGACACCGGGGCGATTTTAACCGGGATGATATCCGGTTCTCCTATTGGATTACCTTCCTGGTGTTTTTCTTTACAGGAAGCCATTAAGGCTAAGGCCGCTATGGTAATGCTGAATAATTGTATTTTTTTCATGATTGTTTGTTTTTTAAGGTATTCAAGAGCCCTTCGGGGTTTTTCATGATCTTATTTTTATTGAATGGTGAAACTGGCGTTGGCGCGTTCAATGGCTGCATCTGCGATCCAGGTGTCGTAAAGGGCAATATTGGCGTGAAGTTGGGCATCGATCCACTGGTTCTGGGCATCCAGTAATTCAATGTAAATGGCCATTCCCTGTTTGTATAACTTCAGCATATCACCATAATAGGTTTGACTGGTTTTTAATTGGGATTGTGCGGCCTCGTATTGCGCAATGGCGCTTTGCATATCGGCCTGGCGAACTTTAAGTTCGGTAAGCAATTGCTGCTGTACGTAATCGGTCTGTGAGGCCAGTGCCTCACGGTCGGCAATCGCCTGTTTCACACGGTAATTGTTTTTACCGGAAGAGAACAGGTTCCATTCCAGGGAAACCCCGAACAGGTAATAACGGCTGTTACTGTTAAACTTCCAGTCAAAAGCCTGCGAACCCAGATCGATAAAGGTTCCTAACTTGGGAACGATGTAAGATTTGGCCAGCCCGGTCAGGTTGCCGTTGATATCTTTAGCTATTCTTAGCTTGGACAATTCTTCCCTGCCGCTAACGCTGTTTCCCAGTAATTGTTCCCGGACAGGGAGCGCCGTAATATTATCTGAACCAATACTGTCTGTAAGCGGGCGGTTAAGCAGGAAGTTAAAATAGTAACGTGCTGATTCGGCTGTTTTTTTGGCACTGATGAGCGAGGCGTTGATCCGCGACACTTCGTTTTGGCTTCTGAGCACCACCGTCCGGTTTACTTTGCTGTTTTCATACAACTTCGTATTGATCCTTTGCCCTTCATCAACCAGCCGGAGTGAAGATTCGTAAATACCGGTCGCGTACACGGCTTTCTGGTAATTGTAATAAGCAGTTTTGATCTCTTTGACCAGTTCGCGCTTATAAAGCAATACCTCGGCTTTTTGCAGATCTACCTGCTGCTTTTTGATCCGCTTATTATAGATCAGTTCCGCATTCAGAATGGGAAGTGTCGTGCGGAATTTAGCATCGTAGAAATTGTCCGGGTTGAGCAGGATCTTTTGGTTTTGCAACTGCGGAAAGGCGTTGCTGCCTGTCAACCGGTTTAGTGTGGCGTAAACTCCGTTAAACAGATCGCCGGTCGGGAAATCTATCGTACGCCCGCCATCAGCTTTCGTGTAGGTGGTTGAAAAGGTAACCTCGGGCAAAAACATGCTTTTGGCTTCCTTTAGCGCGTAGATATTTTTTTCGAGTACAAAGTTTTGTTGCTTGATACTCTCATTAGAGGCTAGGCCTTCCCGGATATACTCATCCAGTTTGCCCTGAGCATTGGCGGCATGGATTTGTGCGATACAGACCATAGCCAGAATCATGCGGTACATGTTTGGGATTTTTGACATATATTTAATCATTGTTATAAATTTAAACGTTGTTCAATAATAACTTAAAAAAAGTTAGCTTTTCTCAAGCAGCGCTACAATACACTCGTATCCATGTGACATTAGTTCTTCATCGCTCTTGCCAACGAAACTCGTGGTGCGGTGTTTGGAGCAAAGCGCACAAATGCCATGAACCACGGAAATGATCAGGAAAGTAAAGTATTCTGTATCCATATCCTTGAACCTCCCTTTCTGCTGGCATTCCTTTACAATACCTTGCATGTGACTGATCGCTTCTTCGGCGATCTGAAATCTCTCAGATGGGGAATTTTTAACCGGTTCGTCAACAATGAACATGAGGTTATAATAGTCCTTGTTCTCCTGTGCGAACTGGATAAATACGCGGCCGGAGGCCTTTAGGCGCTCAAAGGGATCACTTACCTTATTCAATACTTTTAACTGGTTAATTAGCAGGAGAAAGCCTTCTCTATGTAACTTATGAAAGATTTCGCTTTTATCTTTGAAATAATTATACAGTGACCCTGGACTATAACTGATCTCTTCGGCAATATTGCGCATACTGGTATAATCATATCCTTTTTCAAGAAATATCTTACGTGCACCATCAAGGATGCGTTTATGCATTTCCTGCTTCTCTTCCTGTTTTCTTTCTGTTATACTCATTTTAATAATTAATGTACAAATACAAGATGGACGTTCACCTGTCCAACACCAATCAGCGACAAAGAACATGTGAACACCACCTGGCAAGCTTGTTAGGGCCTTATTAACACGACCTTTACTTTGGGCGACCAGCGTTGCCCTGTTGTTCTGACCTGCCGGTCGCCGGGCTGTTTCCAGCCCGGGGCCGCTTCCTGTGATAGATACCTGTCTCATGTCTATTGATTCTGATAATAAAACGCTGCAATTTTATTGAACAATGTTCAATAAAACAAATATTAATTTTTATTTTCCAAAACATTACATTAAAATGTAATTGTATCACTCAACTTTTATCATAAGGGGAATAGGTCACTAAACAGGTATCATCAGCTCTCGGTTTACTTCTGACGGCTTATTGCTGGCTCGTTTTGGAATAAGCGGTTGATGGTTGCCGTAACCATGCCAAACATAAAGCGTTTTAATAAATAAGCTTTCCCTTCGGGTTTGAATACCTCAAAAGCATATTTGGAGTGTGTATTAGTAGAAATCAGCTTGTGAGTTTTCGATCTTAATGCCGCGCAATGCTACAGATCACAGTCAGAGCAACACGGTAAATGGTTCGAATTTTTAATATATTTTAGTCGCTGCTATTAATTTAATTAAGTTCAATTATGCGTCAAAAAAACTAACTCGTTTCGAGCAGTGAAACAAAGCACTCATAGCCATGCTCCATCAGTTCTTCGTTTGTCTTGTTTTCAAAGCTGGTTGTACGGTCCCTGCAGAACAGGGCACAAATGCCATGAACTACAGAAATGATCATGAAAGTAAAATAATCTGCATCCATACCTTTAAACCTACCTTTCTGCTGGCATTCTTTGATAATCCTATGCATATAACTGATCACTTCCTGGGCGATTTGAAATCCGCCCGACGGAGAATTTTTGACGGGTTCTTCAACGATAAACATCAGGTTGTAATAGTCTTTATTTTCCTGCGCAAACTGAATAAAAATGCGTCCGGCGGCCTTTAATCGCTCAAATGGATCGCTGACCTTGTCCAGTATTTTTAACCGGTTAAGCAGGAGCCGGAACCCTTCCTTGTGCAGCTCGTGAAAGATCTCGCTCTTATCTTTGAAATAGAAATAAAGTGAACCCTGGCTATAATTGATCTCTGCCGCGATATTGCGCATGGTGGTTTTTTCATAGCCCTTTTCTAAAAATATCTTACGTGCACCGTCAAGGATGCGTTTGTGCATTTCCTGCTTCTCTTCCAATTTTCGTTCTGCTATGCTCATTTAGATGATGATAAGATGCAAATATAAGATCGCCATTTGTGTAGCCAAATTTCGCATCGGTGTTTCTAACTAATTAGCCATTCACGGACTGTTTTTTTGATGGACATTATAACTCCTTTCTTATCTATACTCAAAAATCAGTTCACTATTACAATCGAAATGATAGCTGTAAATGGCCATTCAGGTCCTTTTCAACAATATTCTGAAGTGTCGAAATCCGTACATCTTAGGTTGTTCTCAACTTTGGAGATATAGGCCTTGGTCGTACCGCATTTTATTTTATTCTCCATACCACCAAACGGCAGGGAAAAATCCGACCGGCGGACATTGAGCTATCGTAGAAAATGGAGTACTAATTGTTCCCATTCCTCTCCCAAAGATAGGTTAGGACGGATAAGTGCTGCTTTACTATACCAGTAGTCAGCATTCCAAATATCACCTTCTTTACGATGAAGATAAGCGTGTACCCAAGCCGATTGCTGATCTTTAAGCTGATCAACCTGTTCATGTGCCTTATGCCAATTTCCTTTAGCATCATACCAAAGACTTTTCAATTGAACAGAGAGCGTTCTAACCGGCTCATCTAAATTTAATGATGCTTTAAATTCCGCTAAAGTAGTCATGGGCGTAAGTTACTTGAAAATAGATTTAATTTAAATAGACTTGTAAATTATATAAATGCGGAGTATAAGTACTTTATTCTCCCTCCGCAAAATTGCGGAATAAATGAAATTCTTCATTACATAGCTTGTGCCGCTCCATAGTCCTTGAGGCGCCGACACCAGGTATGTGTTTTGCAAATCGCTCCACCGAGGTTTTAAGGGTTCGGCGCGCACCAAAGTGAAGCCCGAAAAGCCTCCCTTGGAGGATGGCTTGCTTCAGCAGTTTCAAGACTACAAACGATGCGTGTCTTATTAATTGTCCTGGTAGAGCTGTACGCCTTCGGGGCTTTGCAGGTCCTGAATCCAGCTTTGAATGTAAGCGCACAGGTTCTTTCGTTCCGGACCCGATTGTAATTCACCCCTGGAACCAAACACAATAAGGCCGAGTGCAATACAATGACCAATGTCCAACCGCATAAGCAAGCCCAGGCTGTAGCCGGCAATAAAATTTTGCCGGGCGTCTGAAGCAATCTCTATGTTGTGATCTACTTTCCTCCGCGAAAGAACAAATTGTTCGTCATCGGAATATAATATGGCGTCGTTTGCTGAATAAATCAGGAGATTGGCGATGTTCATAGTTCTGAAAATCGAAAAATACTTCTTTTTCAGATCTGAAAAAGACTGCTCTGCAATTGCTGTACCCGGTTGTACACCATTTAATATCATCCATAATTTGATAGCTTCATTTTCATCCAGTGCAACCATCACTTTTCCGTGCAGCGAAAAGGCGCTGATTAAATCAAGCGCTTCATCCACTTCAAAAGAAAGCTTTCGCATAGCATCGCCCAGGTAAAAAATATATTCCTGATCGGTTTTGCCAAGCGGCTTAATGACATCGATTAGCAGCCCATCCCACGCAACAGAAGCTTCACTTAGCGTGGCCCAGTCGTCAAAAGCGATTACACGGCAATTGCGAAACAGGAATTGAAGTTCTTTGATCACTTCGCTGTCCTTAAAAAGTTGCAGTGTATGTTTTTCCATTTCCACTGTGGACGTAATAACATTCAGCCGGGAAAGTGCTTGCAGACCTTGACTTGAATTTAAAGTAAGGCTGCGTATTCCCAAAATGTTAAAAATACCAGGGAGGGGTAATTCTGTGATGCCAAATTCACTTAACGATGCCCCGGATCCGGGTAGTGCTGATTGTCCTTTGGATATCCTGCTACTTACATAAACATGCTCTTTAATATTAAAGTTGTCAATTGCAGTTAACAGGTCTCTTAATATCGGACCCGCATTTTTGATTTCCATATTATAAGCTACCATAGTTAGATTTTTTTCAACAATATCAAATATTTGATTGAAAGGGCTGCTCTACCATTCTCAAGGCATCGTCCATATATTCGCCACCCTCGGTTAAGCTTTCCTCATTAGGATCAAAATCTTTTGTCGTTTCTTTACCGTCCTGGCCGTTATCTAGCGTTTTGGGGTCTAAAACAGACCCAAATAAAAAGTTTTTCATTTCGTTTTGCTTTTTTTAATCAACAATTGAGATCTAAGAACCGGCACCACCTTGCCGATCCGTTTAATATCGCTTTCAGAGATAGCAGTGGAAGAATTTTAAATACCAGTGATTTAACCGGCTTACTCAGTGCAACTACGATCTTCATCGCTGTGTTTTTTAGTTAGCTGTACAACACAAAGATGGCTATAGCTATCTCCAGAAAACTTAAGCTGGTTTAAGAAATATATTCCTCCTGTAGCACGCTTAAAACTTCGGGTGAAACACCCATATGAAAAGCAAAAATAGTATCCGGAGTTCTCAGTTGGGTTAACACCGCTGCCGAACAGCAAACACGCTAAACCATCCTGGTGGCAGGCGGCGTTTTACTTTTGTTAAGCACAGCCTTGTTAAAAACAGAATTACAAGAAGCAGGTAAAAAGGTGTATTCGGTATTAGTCTTTGCCGCCCTGAGCATAGCGATACCCCTGTTTATAATTAATATGGTATTCTGGTGTTATTACCTTACCGATGTCTTCCGGTTGTTTGCTGCTAACCCTGCAGCCAAACGCCCGGATTTATTATGTTGCCGTAAAAAGTTTATTTTATGTGATCAGCGTGGCCGAGGTTGCGTTGATTTACAAGCTGCTTGAAAAATACAACTTTTAACATTATAACAAACTGTTATTCAATTAATTGAATGGGTTTGTGTTACCTTAGTTAAAAATTAAAAACAGGTAGTCGGATAGGTAACGAGAACTTTGGCTTTAGGAAGGGTTAGTCAAGGTATAATTAATGAAAAACCCCTTAAATCAGCGATTTAAGGGGTTTTCGGTTGTGGAAAGCCTCCACTTTGTGCGCCCACCTGGGCTCGAACCAGGGACCAAAAGATTATGAGTCTTCTACTCTAACCGACTGAGCTATAGGCGCGGTTATTTTGTTTTTGTTTGCGGGTGCAATTTTACATATTTGCCGTCAAATTACAAAACGCTTTTATGGAAAATATTAAAAATATCATCTTCGATTACGGTAACGTTATATTTAGTCTGGACTTTTTAAAGGGTCAGGCAGCTTGGAAAGAGTTGGGTATCAATAATGCAGCTGATTTTTTTGGGCATAAACAACAGGATGAAATTTTTGACAAATTTGATAGGGGAGAAGTTACTGCCGATCAATTCCGCGACTATATCAGGCAAAAAACAGGCAATCCTGAACTTACCAATGATCAAATTAATGCGGCCTGGAATAGTATGCTGCTCGGAATCGAGGATGGCAACCATGAATTATTACTACATTTAAAGGATAAGTACCGTACGTTTTTGTTGAGTAATATCAACGAGATCCATTACGAATACATTATGAACTATCTGAAAACTGATTTCGGGTTTGATAGTAATGATCACATTTTTGAAAAAACTTACTACTCCCATTTAACAGGTAAACGCAAACCCGAATCAGAAATTTTTGAGTTGGTATTAAGCGAAAACGATCTAAACCCTTCCGAAACTCTATTTATTGATGATAGCCCTCAACATTTGGCGGCTGCTCAAAAATTGGGTATACAAACTTTTTTAATGACAGCCCCAGATACTTTGCAACAATTTTTTAAAAGAGAGAAATTATAGTTGTTATAATTTTTGATACATAGAGCTTGTTTTCATAAGCCAGTTTATTTGTACATCCCCAAAAGTGGGTTTACATGGTTTACATAATTTATGGTTTACATTGTTATAATAAATTGTAAATAAGATAGTTATGGTGATATATTGTAAAAAAACTGGGTTTACATGTAAACCCAGTTTTTTGTTTTTTATTAACTAATAATAAACAATGTAATTAATTACTAAATCCTCAGTGACTTATCCAGAAAAATGAATGTAATTAATGACCCAATATTTCGTGTCGCTGTTACTTCTTTTAAATTGTTTTAATTAGTCTCATAATCAGTAATTTAGTTTTACATGCTGATCGTATTTAGTATCAACTCTATAAAATGATCCATTACGTTAAGCGGATCAGTACTGAATTTATTTGTTGAACGGTTAGCAAGGATCACATTAAATGAAAGTGCTTGGTGACCCAAACAGGCGGCAAGGCCATATATTCCAGCGGTTTCCATTTCCAGGTTGGTAATTTGCGAGCCATCAGAACCCTTAAATGATGAAAGTATAGATAGAAGGTTAGGTGTAGATGATTTTGCGCGTACCTGCCGACCCTGGGGCGAATAAAACCCTGGAGCAGTAACTGTTATACCGTGCGAAGCTATGTTTCCTAATTGTTTGAGCAGTATCTCTCCTGCGGGGGCATAATAGGGTTTAAGATCGAAGTGGGTGGTAATGGCTTTATGAAATTCTTGTAAAAATTGTTCGTCGTTATCACTTAGCTGATGTTCATAAAAATGCATAAGCGCGTCTAAGCCAAAGGCACCTGATGATATCAGCAGGCTATCAATGGGGATATCGGGTTGTACTGCGCCGGAAGTGCCAATGCGAATAATGTCGATGCTGCGAAGTTGGGGGTGGACTGAACGCGCATTAAAATCGATATTTACAAGAGCATCCAGTTCATTTAGCACAATGTCTATATTATCAGTGCCTATACCTGTTGAAATAACCGAAATCCGTTTACTACCAATGCTACCTGTATGTGTAATAAATTCACGTTTGCCTTTTTTTAATTCTATATGGTCAAAAAAACGACTGACCCTGGGCACCCTGTCCGGGTCGCCAACCAAAATAATAGTGTCGCTTATATCTTCAGGAAGTAGGTTTAAATGATAAATGCTGCCATCGTCATTTAAAATAAGATCGGTTGCTGAAATTCTTTCCAAGTGGTTTGTTATTGGGTTGATATAAAATTAAACAAATAAAACTAATAGGGGTTTTTGTGGTATTGACTGAGATCAACATTATTGTTTGATTTTTATTCCGTAACCTTTAGCTATTATCATTGTTAACGAACAGTTAATCTAAATGAAATATCTGAGAAGCAATTTTGACACAATTTTTAACTTTGGTTGTAACACCTTAATAAAAAGTATATCATCGTAATTTGCTAAATTAATAACAACTCCATAATCAACATGAAAACCCTTTTAAGTATACTTTTGATACTGATTTTACCTCTGCGCCAGTGGAGTGATGGTGATGACAATATACCTATGAATAAAATACAGGTGATAGGATCACACAATAGTTATAAAGAAGCTATATATCCCACCTTATTTAAGGCTTTTCAGCAACAAAACCCCGAAGCTGCAGAAAAGATCGATTACGAGCATATTGGTTTATCAGATCAGTTGAATATGGGATTGTTAAATTTAGAGATTGATGTTTATGCCGATTCGAAAGGCGGGAAGTATGCGCATCCTAAGGGCTTGGATTGGGTGAAAGATCAACCCCCGTTTGATCCCGAAGGTGAAATGAAGCAACCGGGCTTTAAGGTATTTCATATCATTGATCTTGATTTTCGCAGTCATTGTTTAACTTTTAAAGATGGTTTAAAACAGTTAAAAACATGGTCTGATGCGCATCCGGATCATAATCCCATTTTTATTACCCTGGAGCCTAAGGATGAGAAACCAAAAGATCCAAACCGTACTGCTCCAGAAAAGTTCACTGAACAAACACTTGACGAGTTGGACAAGGATATCAGAGATGGTTTAGGCAATAGCCTGATAACTCCCGACATGATCAGGGGTAAATACGCGACATTGGAAAGCGCTGTATTACATGGCAATTGGCCAACATTAAAAGCAGCCCGTGGCAAGTTTATATTTATAATGGATAATACTAAGGATTGCCGGGATCTGTACATTAAAGATCATCCATCCTTGAAAGGCAGGGTTTTGTTTACTAACACCGATCCGGGCAATCCAGAGGCTGCTATGATGATCAGAAATAACCCTAAAGATCCGGAAATAAAGGAATTGGTTAAAAAAGGATATATCATCCGTACCCGTGCCGATTCAGATACCGAGCAGGCCCGTGCAAATGATAAAAGTGATTTTATAGCCGCCTGTAATTCAGGAGCACAGATCATAACTACTGATTATTATTTGAAGAGCACTCATTTTAAATCGGATTACGTGGTAAACTTTGAAGAGGGAAATAAATATTTTAGGTTAAACCCCACGTTTAATAATACCCGGCAAAATAATGGTACAGGCAAATAAAACGGGCTTACAATGGCGGTTTTTCCAGGAGTTGAATAATAATTGAGCCGCAATACTTCGGTATATATTGGCATTTAGCTGTAATTTTATACTTTTATCCCTATTATAGCTAAGTGTATGTATTGGTACGAAGAAGAAGTTAAAGGACTTGAGAAAGAAAGATTAAAACTAACATATGAACCGTCAACGCTGTTCTACGGAAGTTCATCGATAAGGCTGTGGGATGCGCTATTTGACGACTTTAAACCCTTTAAGCCAATTAATTTGGGTTTTGGTGGTTCAACACTTGCGGCCTGTTCCTGGTTTTTTGATCGTGTTGTTGCTCCTTATGATGCTAAATCTATCGTTGTATACGCAGGTGATAATGATCTGGGTGATGGAAGGCACCCGGAAGAAATCTTTATCTTTTTTGAACAGCTTGCCAATCAAATATCGCAAAGGTTTGGCTCTATTCCTTGCTATTATGTGTCCATTAAACCCAGTATAGCACGCTGGGATCTCATAAACTCACTCCGGTATACCAATAATATTATTGAAAATGAGATCATTAAGCGGGATGATAATTGGAGATTCATCAATATATATAACAAGATGTTGAATAAAGATGGATATCCCGATAAAGAATATTTTCAACCAGATGGTCTCCATTTAAGTAAAAAGGGATATACTTTGTGGAAACAAACTATTTATGCCCGGCTTTCAGAGAATTTTCATGCAGAATTAATATAAATATCACACCATAGAGGCATCTTGCATATAGTATGAACAGAGAATACACGCGATGGTATAGCCCGGTTCTTCAGAAAAATATGGAGATGCTAATATTTGGCCATAGCGGAGCCTCTGTTCTGTTTTTTCCGGCAAGAATGGGGCGATTTTATGATTACGAGAACTGGCGTGTGATTGAATCACTGCGTCATAAAATTGAAAACGGGCATATTCAGGTTTATTGCGTGGATAGTTGTGATACAGAAAGTTTTTATAGCTCAGGATTTCATCCCTCGGTAAAAATATTACGGCATATTCAATACCAGCAGTATATCCTTGAAGAGGTTATGCCATATATAGATGTTAAAAACCCCGATTCATTTAAAATTGCCGCAGGCTGCAGCCTGGGTGCCTATCATGCGGTGAACATATCCTTAAGACATCCGGGCATCTTCAATAAAGTGGTTGGTATGAGCGGCAGGTACGATCTGGCAACCAAAATAGGGCATTATGAAGATCTGTTAGAGGGTTATTGGGATGAAAATGTATATTTTAACATGCCATTGCAATATATACCCAATTTAACAGATGAGCATAAACTGGAAGTACTTAGACAACTGTATATCGTTTTGACAGTAGGGAAAGAGGATATTTTATTGGATAACAATTATACGTTAAGTAACCTGTTAACAGAGAAAGGCATTAATAATTCGTTGTACATCTGGGATAACGAAGCTCATCAGGCCCGTTCATGGCGACAAATGGTAGTCAATTATTTATAGGACCTCCGCGTGCCTATTACTTCCTTATAGATTAACTAAGTTAATGATAGTGAAAAGATGATGAGCTTCATGTAGCAGGAATCGCTCTGTCCATTTTGCGATATTTAAATTTCCAAAAAAAGGGTGCGATCCTTTTCTATCCGATTGATTTTCAGGGATCGTATTGATCAATTGTATGATATCCTGCCTGTCTGCACTAATTTGTTGTATCAGCTCTTCTGTAGATTTATTTTGCCAGCTTATAAACTCCGGGTCATTATCAGCTTTATAGCTGCCCAATAAGGGGTTTTCAGTATTTAAAATTTGATTGATTCGTTCAATAAATACATGTTGATATCTTGCTAAATGTGCAATGTTATCATGGATATTCCATTTATCAGGCTGAGGTCTTTTAAACAATTGCTGCTCGTCAAGATTTAAAATGAGTTCGCCAATTGTTTCATGCTGAAATTTTAGTCTGCTTGTTATAGAATTACTGAGGTTCATATCAAGTTATGGTTGCTATTTAAAAACAATATTAGTAACAATTATGATAATTTAGTATCGCTTAACTTGCAGTATAAAGTGTTAGTGTAATTTTACCTGTCAGGAACAAAAAATGAATAACAAGAGTCGCAAAATATTTACCCTTATTTCGGGGTTAGTTATATCGCTTATGGCTTGCCATAATATAAGTAATAATAATAAACCCACCGGTAATGAGCAGGCCAACATGCATAGCGCCTATGATGACAGTACGTTAAATCGGAACATATTACCTGTTTTAATGCCTTATAACCGGATTATTGATCCGGTTGGCAAAGTTGTTTCATTTGGTGATCCTGGTGACGAAAACCACAGCATGGATGTAAGACTTATACCAAACAGCAAACTTATAGCTGTTGAGGATAGGTATGGAATCACTTTAATTGATACTGTATTAAGTAAAGTGGTTACCCGCTGGACGTATAAACAGGATGCCCGGTACCTTGGGCTTTCCAGTACTTACTCAGGATTAAAGGTTTTAAAAATAGGTACGCAAACACAAATATTCTGGAGCGCGGCTGCCGGCAAAGGGAAAGACTCTAAATCATATGTTTTTCAAGCAATCTGGAATGGCGAAAGCATCAGCATAAAAAATACCTTTACTTTTAAAGCCGAAGGAGAATCGCCTTTGGCTTTACCAAATGATCTGGCTATAAATAACGAAAATGGTGTAGATTTTTTATATGTGGTTTTAAATGGCAATAATCAGCTGGTTAAAATTGATCTATCTACCAATAAAACGGTTTGGACAAAACCTACCGGCGTTGCCCCTTATGGCATTGTGATAGCTAAAAGCAAAATTTTTGTAACAAATTGGGCCGGGCCTAATGCCATTGATACGGTGAATAGGGAAACTGCTGGTGTACCATATGGCAAAACGTATATTGATCTCAAAACCGGAGCCACTGCGCAGGGTACCGTTATGGTAATGAATTTAGAAAAAGGAGCTGTAATTAAAGAGATACCAGTTGGTTTGCATCCCAATGCGATAATTAGCAGTGCAGATGAAGCATTTGTTTATATAGCCAATGGTAATAGCGATATGGTATCGGTTATCTCTACAAACACTCTGCAAAATGTAGATGCGATTGATGTAAAGCTAAATCCAGGTAAAAAAAGTTATATAGGTGATACGCCGAACGCATTGGCTATTAACCAAGAAGGTACAATCTTATATGTAGCCAATGGGCTTGATAACGCGGTTGCTATAGTAAAATTAGGATCAAAAGCGGCAACAAAGGGCATTGGGAATAGTACTGTAAAGGGTTTTATACCTACAGAAGCCTACCCGGGCGGACTTGCAGTTGATAATAACACGCTATTTGTAACCAACCTGGAAGGGGAAGGATCGCGTATAAGCAGCAAAGAAATGGGTAAGGGCGGGGCAGATGGTGAGATAAGTGAAGGTAGCCCGGAGGCTTACAATTCGCATCATCAAAAAGCAACGGTGTCCATTATTCCAATTCCCGGTGAGGCACAGTTAAAGCAATATACTCAAAAGGTAAAAGACCTTAACCTGAGCTTCAGACAACAAATCGCTCAGCTATTACCCCGGAAAAATGTTCCTGCACGGCCGGTACCTGAACGTATAGGTGAACCATCTGTGTTTAATCATGTGCTTTATATTATCAAAGAAAATCGCACCTATGACCAGGTTTTAGGCGATATGCCAGAAGGAAATGGAGCAAAATCATTATGTATCTATGGAGATAGCGTTACACCTAATCAGCATAACCTGGCCCGTAATTTCTTATTGCTCGATAACTATTATGCATCCGGAAAATGTTCTGCCGAAGGTCACCAATGGACAGATGCAGCCATGGTAACCGATTATGTTGAAAAAAGTGTACGGTCGTGGTTTCGCAGTTATCCGCATGTGCAGGAAGATGCATTGGTGTATGACGGTAATGGTTTTATATGGAACAATGCGGCAGATCATGGCAAAACAGTAAGGATATACGGTGAAGCTTGTGCGGTACATTTTGATGAAAAATTAAGCTGGAGCGATATTTACAACAATTACAATGTGGGTAAACCTTTTGCGTTCAAAAACACCAGTACCATATCCAGGGTACGGCCCATGTTGTCGCAAAACTATCCTGGTTCTGATGAACACAAGATCAACGAACAGTTGCGAGCCTCGGCTTTTATTAAAGAATTAAATGAGTATGAGAAAAAGCCCGGCGATCAGTTGCCCCAGCTAATGATCATGGCACTTTCAGCCGACCATACGGTAGGTACACGACCTGGGTTTCCTACACCGGACGCTATGATAGCTGATAATGACCTGGCTCTCGGGCGTATTGTTGAAGCAGTATCAAAAAGCCGTTTTTGGAAAAATACGGTGATTTTTGTTACCGAAGATGATTCACAGGCAGGGTGGGATCATGTTTCGGCATATCGTACTACCGGTTTTGTGATAAGTCCTTATAGCCGCTTGCAAAGTAAGGTGAGTAAAAACTACAATCAAACCTGTATAGTACGTTCCATTGAGCAAATACTTGGTTTGCCGCCAATGAACATCATAGATGCAACCGCTTTACCCATGTTTGATTGTTTTACCAATAAACCATCAAACTATACTTATCAGGTCGTAAAAAATAAAATTCCACTAAACAAACTTAGCCCTAAACTATCCTCCCTTAAAGGAGCAGCCTTACATTATGCACAGCAATCATTAAGACCAGAGTATGATCATATTGATGGGGGAAATGATGATGTGATGAACCGTATTTTGTGGTTTGCAGCTAAAGGAAAAAAAACATACCCGGCTAAACTGGCCGGAAAGGACACCGATAGCGATGATTAGGCAGCCTTTTTTAGCGGAAATGTTGTTTAATGTATAAATATGCCAATATAATGCCCTGTTATGTTGTAATAAATTTACACATTTGCCTATCAAAAACATTTCTTAATTAATTAAAGCTGTTATTAAATGTCGTCCATTGTGAGTACACAGGAACATATTCGTCGTATTCAGGTTAATGGTGATGAGGCGGCATTTAATGAGCTTTATGGATTGCATGAGCCCAGACTTAACAAATTTGCTTATTCGTTTTTGGGAGATAGGGAAGTGGCGCAAGAGATCGTAAACGATGCATTCTTAAAAATATGGACCGGACGCGGGAATCTGGATACTATAAAGAATTTACAGGTTTATTTATATGTATTGATAAAAAACGCCTGCCTGAACCATTTGCGAAACACCTCTACTAAAAAAATTAAGGAACTTCAGCTTACCGAAACCTATTATTTCCGGTTATCTGTTGATCCGTCTCACTTACTCATCAGCAAGGAGTTGGAGACAAGGGTTTTGAATGCAGTTAATCAATTACCCCCACGTTGCAAGCTCATATTTAAAATGGTTAAGGAAGATGACCTTTCCGTTAATGAAGTGGCTGCCATTCTTGGCCTTTCCAATAAAACCGTTTTTGCTCAGTTAGCCATCGCTATTAAAAAATTAGACGATGCGCTTGGCGGCAAGTAAAACGCTGGCATTCGATTAAATTATCAAAAAAAGTTTTATTTCTTTTAGGAAAAACCAATAGTTGTGTGTCCTTATGATGTATAAAACTTATTATGGGCAAATCCAGGTTTATTGAGTTAATGGCTAAAAGTATGGGCAAAACCGCCACTACAGAAGAATTAGCCGAACTTAACACGTTTCTTGAACAATTTCCGGAATCAAAAAAAATGCACCAGGTTACCGCTGCTTTAAAGGGCAGCACAAAACAACCTGATACTGTAAAGCAAAAAGATATCAGCACAAAGCTTGAAGAGCTTTGGTATAAAATAAAAAGCTCGGACGAGAATTCGAATACTTTTAACAATACAAGTAAGGTAAAATCTTTATTTAATTGGCAGTGGGCGGCCGCAGCTATTTTGGTATTAGGTATAGCTGGGGGCTTACTGTATACCTGGAAACTGCGGCAAGCGGATCAGGCAGCAAAATTAGTCATGCATGAAGTTCGGGTTCCTTTCGGAACAACCCGAAAATTGGTCATGCCTGATGGTACTAAAGTAATGCTGAATGCCGGGAGCACCCTTACGTATCCCGAAACATTCGCAAAAAATACCAGGGATGTTACGCTTAACGGAGAAGGCTTTTTTGAAGTAACCCACAATGCTAAAAAACCTTTTCTGGTACACACCAACACGCTAACTGTAAAAGTACTTGGAACCGTATTTAATGTTAAGGCTTATAATAACGACAAAAATATCGAAACTACCTTGCTCAAGGGTAAAGTACTGGTTGAATTGGAAAACAACCCAGAGAAAAATATAGTACTGTTGCCTAACGAAAAGTTATTAGTGGCTAACAACCAATCCCCAACCCACTCACAGGGGACCGGCAACCTTAAGGAAGCAAAAATAGAATACCAGGTAATTACCCTGCCTGCTGTTAAAGCCGATGAGATCAAAGAAACCGCCTGGCTTGATAACCGGATATTGTTTACTAATGAGCTATTTGAAGATGTAGCTAAACAAATAGAGCGAAAATATAACGTGCAGATTGTGTTTGAAAACCGGGCACTTGAAACCGAGCAAATAAGCGGCCTGTTGGATAAAGAGTCACTGCAAGATGCGCTTCGGATCATTGAAATAACAACCCCATTCAATTACCGCATGGATGGGAAGACAGTTTATTTGTCGAAAAAAGAGAAACAAAATTAATTTAACTAACCCCTAAAACTAACGCGTATGACATTGAAACATTACTTATCAGATTCCTGACATCCAAATAAACAAGGGAAGAGCTGGCACTCCTCCCTGTAAAAACAAATCGGATTTTTATTAACAGAGTAAGGTGTTGTAACACAGTGCTTACTCTATCCATTAATTTTCAAAACAAATGTAATGAAAAAAACAAGAAGGGTATTTCCGCTTCAGGGTGCCCCCGTATGTCTAAAAGTTATTTTGCTGATGAAAGCAGTTTTCCTCCTAATTCTGGTTACATGCATGCAAGTTTCGGCAACAGTGTATTCTCAACAGAAATTTACACTGAGCATTAAGCAAACCGAAGTAAGCAGTATATTAACCAAAATTCAAAAACAGAGTGATTATCGTTTCTTTTACAACTACACCTCCATCAAAAAACTGGGCAAGGTTGATCTGGATGTAAAGGATGCCACGATTGATCAGGTACTAAGCAGCCTTATCGATAATAAACTTTCCTACAAAATGGGTGACGATCATGTAGTGATCATATCCAATCAGGAAGATGCCAGTCGGCAGGCTATAATTAAAGGTAAAGTAGTTGATAAAACCGGCGAACCTTTAATTGGGGTTAGTATTAAGTTACAAGGAACAAATATTGGTGTTACGTCTGATATAAACGGTGCGTTTAGTATTAATGCGCCTGATGACGGTACGCTGGAGCTAACCTATATTGGTTATGCAAAAAAGGTCGTTCCCATTGCCGGCAATAAAAGCTTAACTATTACAATGGATGCATTGCCATCAGCTTTAAATGAGGTTGTGGTGGTTGGTTATGGTACCAGTAAAAAAATTGATATTACCGGTTCTGTGGCCAGCGTTAAAGGTGCCGATCTGCAAAACTTACCCGTAAGTAGTGCCGCTCAGGCGCTGGATGGCCGGGCCAGTGGCGTAAATATTGTACGTAATGATGGTTCACCTGGAGCAGCACCGAGCATCAGGATACGCGGTACAGGTACAGTTAATGATGCCAACCCGCTTATAGTTATTGATGGTATACCTACCAGCAACCCGGATGCGTTAAGCGATATTAACCCTAATGATATTGCCTCTGTTGATATTTTGAAGGATGCTTCTTCGAGTGCTATTTATGGTACCCGTGCTGCAAATGGTGTGGTTTTGGTGACCACAAAAAAAGGTACATACAATCAAAAACTTGCCACCACTGTTAATTTTTACAGTGGTTTTTCTAACTCGACTAAGTATATTAAGTTGTTAACAGCACCTCAGTTGTACCAACTTAAAAGAGAGCGTTATACTAATGACGGAGTTGCTATCGGCGATCCCTGGAATGATTCCTATTATGCCACTCAAAGAACCGATTGGCAGCGGGCTATTATGGGTACAGGGCATGTAACAAATGGTGATGTTAGCATACAGGGTGGTAATGAAGCATCCAACTATTACTTCTCACAGTCGATTTATAATGAGGACGGGATCATCGATAAAACCAATTTTAAACGTTACAGCACCCGCATCAATTCAGAACATAAAATAACACCATGGCTAAAGCTTGGTGAAAACATTCAGTTAACTTATGGAAATCAGAATGGCTTTGATAATTATAGTTCGCAAACGGGCTTAATTTTTTCTGCCCTACGCTTTAATCCTGCCATACCGTTGGTTAATCCGGATGGAACTTATGGCACTTCAAAAGCTTTTGCTAATCAGTTAGGCGATATTAACAGCCCCTATGCCACCATCCAGGAAACAGATAAGTATACCAAAAAATATCGTGCCCTGGCCAATGCGTTTGCTGAAATTACCTTTACAAAAGATCTGAAACTGCGTGTTAATTATGCTTTTGATGGTACCCTGATCCGCAACTATAATTTTAGCATAGCCGATGTAAACCAGGCCAGACAAAACCCTACATCCACCTTAACACAAAGTGAAGAAGAAGTATCCTCTCAATTGCTGGAGTCTTTCCTTACTTATGATAAAGTGTTTGGCAAAAGCCATGTTACCTTTACAGGTGGTTATTCTTATCAAAATTTTAAGGACTTCGGCTTTAATGCTTCAAGGATCGGTTATGATGATACTGCCCTCGACCAAAGGGTACTTAACACAGGTAACCTTCAATACAATTCAAATATAATACCTCAACCATCATCTCTGCAATCGGGTTTCGCGCGATTGTTTTATGATTACGACAGCCGGTTTCTGGCTACGCTTACCTTCCGTGCAGATGGATCATCCAAATTCGCACCCGGCAAACAATGGGGATACTTCCCGGCTTTTTCATTAGGATGGAGGTTATCCAATGAGCAGTTTATTAAAGATATAACCTGGATAAATAATCTTAAATTAACCGGAGGCTACGGCGAATTGGGGAATCAGAATGTTCTTCCTTACCAGTATTTAAGCTCAATAAATATTGGCAGTACTTATGAAAACGGGGGATATGTTTTTGGTGGCACAGGAGTAAGCGGTGCAGCAGTTACCACTTTAGCCAATCCTAATATTACCTGGGAACGGGCTGCTATGACAAATATCAGTTTGGATGCAGGCTTTTTAAATAACAAGCTAAATACAACAATAACCTGGTTTAATAAGAATACCAAAGATATGCTGATATCTCCACCGGTAGTAGGTTCGACTGGATCGGTAGCTATCCCTAATCAAAACATTGGTACCATGAACAATAAGGGTATTGAGGTGGAACTTAATTACCAGGGTGGTGATAAATTAAAGTACTCTATTGGCGCAAATGCTTCGTTTATTAAAAACAAAGTAACCAAACTAAATGGTGCGGGTACTTTTATTCAATCTACATTTTACGGACGCTCAAACCAGGAGATTTCAAGAACTTATCAGGGACAGCCTATAGCATCATTCTACGGTTGGAAAACCAATGGCTTATACCAAACACAGGCTGATATTGATAATGACCCAGCCTTGAAAAATGATCCTCGTAAGGCAAATATTAAACCCGGTGATGTTCGTTTCCTTGATCTGGACGGCAATGGTTTAATTGATGGTAATGACCGTACCACATTGGGTAACCCCAATCCTAATGTAACCGCAGGTATACAGGGTAGCTTATCTTATAAAGGTTTTGATCTGTCGTTAAATTTTACAGGAGTATTTGGTGTAAGCTTGTATAACGCCGATAGGATGCAGGGTATCGATCCTACCTATCCGTTTAACCTGTATGCCGAGGATTTAGGTCGTTGGACAGGTCCGGGAACCAGTAATACTATCCCAAGGTTATCACTTGATCACCCTAACGATAATTACCGTACCTCAGACCTTTTTGTAGAAAACGGCAGCTATTTCAGCCTTAAAAATGCAACGTTAGGTTATACTTTACCTTCAACATGGACTAAAAAGGCGGCGCTAAAAAGCGTAAGATTATACGCTTCCGGCCAGAATGTGTTTATCATCACCAAATACAAAGGTTATACTCCAGAGTTGGGTTACACCAACGGCAACTTACAACGCGGAGTTGATGTGGCGCAATATCCATCGGTACGGACAATTACATTCGGTTTAACAGCTAAACTATAAAATCATGAAATCGAACAAAATATTATATATAGTAATAGCGCTGGCCTTGTTTAATAGTGCCTGTAAAAAAGCGCTCGATCTTAAACAACAAGGGCTTTATACCTCTGATAATTATTTCAGGAATGAAGCCGATGCCGTAAAAGCTGTGAGTGGTATTTACAGCCTTTTAGAAGAAGAGGATTATATTGGTCATGCCGAATCAACATTTGATACCCCATCCGACGATTACTGGCGCTCTGGCGATCATGGTGAGGATGAAGGCATAGAAAACTTAACTTACGATGCCTCAAACGCTGCCATCAGGTATCCGTGGAAATGGAGATACGAAGAGATCAACCGGTCTACCAATTGTATCATTAATATCCCTAAAATTACCGCCATTTCTGCCGATGTTAAAAACCGTAGTATGGGCGAGGCTTATTTTTTAAGAGCCTTTGGTTACTGGCGTTTAATGATTATTCATGGTGATGTACCCATTATCACCGAAGATGACTACTCTAAACAACTATTCAATGTTCCTAAATCGCCTATAGAAGATGTGCGTAAGCAAATTGAATCTGATTTAAAACAGGCTGTTTCTTTACTCCCTGAAAGTTATGGCCCTGCAGACCGGGGGCGTGTAAGTAAAGGAACTGCTCTTGGGTTCTTAACCAAACTATACATGTACTGGGAAAAATTTCCTGAGGCTATAGCTACCGGACAGCAAGTCACATCTAACGCACATTACGCGCTGGCTGCTAATTACCAGGATAATTTTACCCGTGCCAATGAAAACAGTACTGAGCTGCTTTTCTCTATACAAGCATTACAAAGTGTTGTTCAAAATGACTTTACTGTATATTACATCCCAAGACCATGGGGGGGGTATGGCTTTAGCCAGCCATTGCAGGGATTGGCTAACGAATTTGAAAAGAACGATCCAAGAAAAAAGGCGACTTTGTTAGCAGTTGGTGATACAATTGATATTGGCCTGGTTGCAACAAGAACTTCTATATTTACTGCAGATCTTTCTGCAACGGGATTTGCTTTCCGCAAATACGCGGTATTTAATCCTCCCAATGGAGATTTGGATGGTGGTGTTGATCATACTTTCGCGGTACCATTAATGCGCTCTGCTGATATTTATTTATTGGTTGCCGAAGCTTTGATCCGCACTAAAGGGGTGGGCGCCGGTGATGCGCTGATCAACCAGATCAGGCGTCGTGCATCTGCTACTTTACCACCCGTTTCTGGTGCAGGTATGAAAGAGTTGATCCACGAGCGCCGTGTTGAACTGGCTGGTGAAGGCGAACGTCATCAGGATCTGATGCGTTGGGATAAGGACAAGATTGTAGATATTGCTGCGATATACAATCTTCCTATTTCAAAAGCGCCGATAGATCAATCTAAGAATGTCATATTTGTTCGGCCTAAAAATTACTATTTCCCGCTTCCGCAGGTTGAAATTGATAAGAGTAAAGGAGTTTTGGTGCAAAACCCTAACTTTTAAAGGATGATAAAATAAACTACCGGTAATCAGGATAAAAAGTTCTCTTGCAGAATACTTTGTTCTGATTGCCGGTGTTTTATAATTGCCTGGTTACGCTTGCTTTAATATCTTCATAATTTTTATTCAATAAACTATTAAATGAGAAAGTATTTACTTGTACTTGTTGTTATGGCATTTGGCCTTAAAGTTGGTGCCCAGGTTGATCAAAAGGCATCATACGCCTTTATTGAACGGGTTATCCCCGGCAAAAGCAGTTCGTTTATTATAGAAGCTATTCCACAGCAAAATAGTAAAGATGTTTTTGAACTTGACAGCAGGGACGGTAAAATAATATTGAAAGGAAATAATGGCCTGTCTATAGCCTCAGCATTAAACTACTACCTTAAAAATTACTGTTTTTGCGATATCGGCTGGAATGGCACCAATCTTAACCTTCCTGCAACTTTGCCTATGGTTAAGAGCCTGGTGCATAAAACAACGCCATATAAGTACCGTTATTATTTAAATTACTGTACCTACAATTATTCCATGGCCTGGTGGGATTGGGAGCGCTGGCAAAAAGAAATTGACTGGATGGCCCTAAATGGGATTAATCTCCCGTTGGCCATTATCGGTGAAGAAGCGGTTTGGCAAAATGTGTACAAAAGCATGGGCTTTACCGATAAACAACTGGATGAATTTTTTAGTGGCCCCGCTTATTTTGCCTGGTTTTGGATGGGTAACATTGATGCCTGGGGTGGTCCGCTGCCACAGCATTGGATGGACTCCCATAAAGAATTGCAAAAGAAAATACTGGAGCGTGAGCGCTCCTTTGGTATGAAACCTGTGTTGTCATCATTTACAGGTCACGTACCTCCATCATTTAAAGATAAATTCCCCGGTGCCAAGGTTAAAAAAACCAACTGGGATGCCGGTTTTCCCGATGTATATATCCTTGATCCAGACGACCCGATGTTTGAAGCTATCGGTAAAAAATATATAGAGGCACAAACCAAAGAGTTTGGTACAGACCACCTGTACTCTGCCGATACTTTTAATGAAAATGTGCCGCCAACTAATGATTCCACCTACCTGGATGGCATGAGCAAAAAGGTTTTTAATTCCATGGCCGCAGCTGATCCCAAAGCAATTTGGGTGATGCAAGGCTGGATGTTCCATTATAATAATAAATTCTGGCAGCCGCAGCAGATCAAAGCGCTGCTAAATGCCGTACCAAACGAACAAATGATCGTATTGGATCTGTACAGCGATGCTCATCCGGTTTGGAACCGTACCGAAGCCTATTATGGCAAACCCTGGATCTGGAGCATGCTACAAAACTTTGGGGGTAACATCAGTTTATTCGGGCGTATGCGCCACGTAGCTGCCGATCCAGCAGTAGCTCTGCATGATCCCGAATCAGAAAATATGAGAGGCATAGGTGTTACCCCCGAAGGTATCGAACAGAATCCGGCGCTATTTGCGCTTATGCTGGAGAATGTATGGAATGATACCCCGATAGATGCTGATAAATGGCTTGTAAATTATGCTCAAAGACGTTATGGTCAAAGCAACACCCAGATCAACGAGGCGTGGCATATTTTATTAAACACCGTATATTCTGGGGGCTTAACCGAAGGTGGCCCTGAATCTATTATCGTGGCGCGACCAACATTCAAGAAGACCATCGACAGGGTACTAACTAAACTGGACTATGACCCTGCACAATTGTTTAAAGCCTGGAGCCTGTTTGTGAATGCCTCAGATAGCCTGAAACAAAGCGATGGTTTCCAGTATGACCTGGTTGATATTACCAGGCAAGTGCTGGCCAACTATGCAAGTCCGTTGCAGCAAAAAATGGTTTCAGCTTACCAAAGTAAGAATAAAGCAAACTTTAAATTATACAGCACTCAATTTTTACAATTGATGGATGATATGGATGCTTTATTAAGCACCCGAAAAGATTTCCTGTTAGGTAAATGGATCGCTGAGGCAAGAGCAAATGGCATCACCGAAAAAGAAAAGAACCTATATGAATTTAACGCCCGCGATTTGGTTACACTTTGGGGCGATAAGGAAAGCGGTTTGCGAGAATACTCCAACCGTCAATGGGCCGGCTTGATCAAAGGTTATTATAAACCCCGTTGGGAACTGTTTTTTGATCAGCTAAACAAATCGCTTGCATCAGGCAGTAAATTTGATGAACTTACTTTTGACAAACAAGTGAAAGACTTGGAATGGCAATGGGTAAACAAGCACGATGATGCCTATCCGGATGTAGCTAAAGGCAATGCCGTTGATCTTTCAAAACGGTTATTTGAAAAGTATCATACCACCATTCAACAAGCATATACCCAACGGTAATGAGGCGTATTTACTTCATATTATTACTTGCGCTTTGTTGTAACAAGGGTTATAGCCAGGCCATGAATGATCATGTATTTCCGGCCCAGGAATCAGCTAAACCATTTATCAATTTTGATAACAAAGGCTTTTTGATCAACGGCAAACGAACTTTTCTGGCATCGGCAGGAATGGAATATGCGCGCGTGCCCCGGCAACTATGGTACGATAGGCTGTTGCGGTTAAAACGGGCAGGTTTCAATTGCGTGGAAGTATACACCATGTGGAATTTTCACGAACCATTGGAAGGTAAATTCAACTTTAGTGGAGATCATGATCTGAACGCGTTTTTGGCTATGGTTAAAAGCCTGGATATGTTCGCCATTGTTAGGGTAGGCCCATATTATTGTGCCGAATGGGATCTGGGTGGCTATCCGCTGTGGCTTAAGTTTAAACCAGGTTTGCGCGTTCGGGAGGACAATGAAGAGTTTGAAAAATACGTCGACCGTTTTTTTGATAAGTTATTACCCATAGTTTTTAACCAGCAGATCAATAAAGGTGGCCCGGTAATATTGGTGCAGCTGGAAAACGAGCATAATAATGGTTGGGGAACTGTTATACCAGATAATTATTTTAAACGCCTGCAAAGCAAAGCGCTGAGTTTAGGTTTGCAGGTGCCGTACTTTTTTAGCGGCCTGCACCATGCCAGTGATCCTGCGGGCGATGGCACATTGGATGACCCTAAACGCCCTAATCCCTGGTTTTCTACCGAGTTTTGGAGTGTATGGTACTCTCAATACGGCGCAAAGCCAACAGATTCCGCAGTATATGCTCGTCGTACCTGGAAGATAATAGCGCATGGTGGCGGCGGGTATAATTACTACATGGCCCACGGTGGATCGAATTTTGAATATACTAATAACGACGAGGACGCTGCATCATATGATTATGGCTCGGCGGTTGGTCAGGCAGGTGATCTTAGGCCAATATATTATGGCTTTAAACGCGCGGCGCTATTTGCCCGTAGTTTTCAGGATATATTGGAGAATTGTACCGATGCCACCGCTGCTTATAAAGATATTGCTGTAGATAGTAGCCTAAGGGTAACTGCAAGGTCGGCTGATATTGGTGATCTTATATTTTTAGATAATCCAACTAAAAATGTTTTAAAGGCCAGGATTAAGGTTGATGCCGATATACCGGTAACTAATGTAACCATTGCTCCTGGCGAGATCTATCCGTTGGTGCACAATTATACCATCAATAATGTAATAACGCTTAACTGGGCGCTTACACGTATATACGGGCTGGTTAAACAAGGGAATACCACAACCATTTTGGTTGAGGCCAATAAAGAGAATGCTGCACTACTATATTTTAAGGTAAACGGAAAGCCCATTGCGATACAGGGAGCCAAAGGATTTAAAATAACCGATGGCAGTATCAATCTTGCAGCGGCTGTGCAGGTCGGAAGTCCAACGGAATATACATTCGAAGTATCTGGTCAGCGTGTTCGGGTTTTAGTAGGGGATGCATCGGTAATGGATAAAACCTGGATAACCGAGACCGGAGGATTACCGGTTATTGTGAGTGGCGCATCATACCTTGCAGAGATTAACTTGCAAAATAAACAGTTGTCAGCAAAAGCAGAATATCCACTGACGGCAAAAAAAGATGGCCTGGCACACTTATATTTGGAGGGTAAATCAACTTTATTAACTCCTGTATATCAATTGAATAAGCCATTTGTTTCTACTGTAACTTTAACGCCATGGCAAAATAAAAATGCATCGGTTTACGCCTCAACAACTTATGATGATACCAACTGGTTTAGTTCTGTCGATCCGCAACAAATGGGGACTGATAATAACCTGACGGCCGATGCCTGGTATCGGACTACGCTGGATGTCTCATCATCAAGAAAGTATACCATACAGGTTGATGGTGGCGATCGTGCTACCGCGTTTGTCGATGGTAAGAAAGCAGCACAATGGAAAGTCCATGATGGCGAGGTAACATTCGATCTGGAAAAAGGAAAGCATACACTGGCGGTATTTACCGCGCACGATGGCCGTGATAAGTTGGCCGCATATATAGGAGCGATCACAGATGTAGATAAAAAAGGCTTGTCGGGGCAGGTACAACTAAAAAAAGGCGGACCGTTTATTTCCACCACAACTGACTGGTATTTTACAAAAGCCGAAAAAGTCACCGACGTAAGGAGCACAATACCTGTATTTGACACCACCAGCTGGAAAAAATATAAGATTGGCGATGATGTATTTAACAAGCAGGAGGGTTTCGGCTGGTTTCAAACCATTATTCCGGTTCAGGAAGGCAATCCATCTAAATTGACGATCAATTTTAGAAGTGTGGATGAGGATGCTACTGTGTTTATCAATGGCAAACAGGTGGCACAACATAAAGGCTGGAACTCACCTTTTGCTGTGGAGGTTAATGATACGGCTGCGCTTCAAAAACCAATCGTGCTTACCCTGTTCATCGAAAACTATTCTAATGAGGGTGGGATAGATCAACCTGTAAAAATTAATAGTATTGGTGATGGAATGATCTTAAGCGGCTGGAAAATGTTTGGAGGACCTGGAAACCCGGATGCTGTTGAGGGCTGGAATACATTAGTACCAAAAACCTCATTTGCTGGACCGCAGTTTTTCCGGTCGCAGTTTGCCGTGCCGCAATCACCGGGTAAACACTTGATATGGCGCGTTCATACGGATGGCTTAAGCTATGGTTCAGTTTGGGTAAATGGTCATAATTTGGGTCGTTATCCCGAAAAAATTGGCAATATTGGCATGTATATACCGGAGTGCTGGTTGAAGGCGGGTATAAATCAAGTAGTAATTTATGACGAAAATGGTAACCGGCCAGATAAGGTGAGCATCAGATCAGAAAAAGAGGCTGGAAGGGTAACTTACACGCTCCAGGGGAAACTATAACTAAAATTAAGATATATGGCTTTAGCAAAGGATAGGTTTATAACGCTCGATATTTTCAGAGGCATGACCATTTGTTTCATGATCATTGTAAATGCTCCCGGTTCGGGCGCGGTACAATGGGCCCCGCTTGACCATGCTGCATGGTTTGGGTTTACGCCCACCGATCTTGTTTTTCCTTCCTTCCTTTTCGCTGTGGGGAACGCGCTGAGCTTTTCCAAAAATAAATTTGAAAGTAACAGCGCGTTTTTGCGTAAAATAGGCAAACGCACGTTGATCATATTTTTACTGGGTTATTTGATGTACTGGTTTCCATTCTTTCATCGCGAAGCCGGTGGATGGGTGTTTAATCCGTTGGGTAATACCCGTATTATGGGAGTATTACAACGCATCGCACTTTGTTACTTTTTTGGTTCGCTTATAGTACATTATTGCTCAAAGCGTATGGCGGTTATTATCTCCGTTATGCTATTGCTGGGGTACTGGGTATTTTTATTGCTGCTTGGCGAACCCGGAAAAGAGTTGACCATGCTGGGCAATGCCGGTACGCGATTAGATATATTAATTATGGGTAACGCGCATTTATACCACGACAAAGGCGGCCCAATAGCCTTTGATCCCGAAGGTTTGCTGAGTACTTTGCCAGCTATTGTTAACGTTATAGCCGGTTACCTGGCTGGTGCATATATCCAACGCAAAGGTCGTAATTATGAGTCGGTAGCTAAATTGTTGATAGCAGGTGTGTGCTTGATTGGTATAGCATTGTTTTGGGCCCAGTTTTTTCCGCTTGCTAAAAAATTATGGACAAGCACATTTACTTTGCTTACCATCGGTATCGATCTGGTGATCATCGGTGTACTGATCTATGCTATAGAAATAAAGAACATCAAACGAGGTACTAATTTTTTCCTGGTTTTTGGTCGGAATTCGCTGGCGATATACCTGTTGTCGGAGCTGTTATTTACCGTTATTTCGACTGTTTGGGTAAAACCAAATCTGAATTTTTACGATTGGGTGAATCAGGTATTTTATCAGCCACTTTTTCCCGGAGCCTTTGGTACATTGGTTTTCGCGTTGTGTTATATGATGCTTTGCTGGCTTGTAGGTTATGTGATGGACAAAAGAAAGATCTATATAAAAATATAAGTTTACGTATGTATAAAACATCTTTCATAGTAAAAAAGACTGTTTGGCTGTTGCTGTTATTACTTGTCATCACCCTCAATATAAATGCGCAGAGCCGCTCGAATTTATCATACGTAAACCCATTCATTGGTACTACCAAAAGTGGTGTATTGACACATTGGGGTGGCGACGGTGGCACATATCCAGGTGCGGTTGCCCCGGCTGGTTTTATCCAGATTAGCCCGGAAACACGGGTTAAAGGTGCAAACGGTTATGATTATGCCGATTCATCCATTTATTATTTTAGCTGCTTTGGCCATCATAGCGGTTTCCCGGGAGGTTCGGCAGGACGTTTGTTTATTATGCCGGTTGGTGCAGACAAATATTTTGAACCTGGACGGTATAGCAACTGTTTTTCGCACCGCAATGAAGTTGCACGGCCGGGATATTACCAAGTAAAATTCAGTGATAATCATATCATTACTGAGGTCAGCACTTCTATCCGTACAGGAATATTGCGTTTTACATTCCCCGCTAAAACAAAGGCACAGGTTTATATAGGGAATGCAGGAGATATTACCATTGTTTCCGGAAAAGTAATACATGGAGCGGCGCTGAACACAGTGATCAATTTTAGCGAAGCTTTTACCGATAAGAAACCGGTAAAAGGTGGTTATCTGTTTACTTTTAAAACAACAAATACATCGAAGGTTATTGAAGTTAAACTGAGTACTTCAACGATAAGCTTTGCGGGGGCACAAAACAATATTGATAAAGAAATAGCTAAATTAAGCTTTGGAGCCTATGCTACGCGTACTGCCAATGATTGGGCCAAACAACTCTCCACTGTTGATATTACTGATAAAAGCGAGGCTAATAAAACCGTGTTTTATACAGCCCTTTATCATTCTTTGCTGATCCCCTGGGTAATTTCTGATGTGGATGGTAATTATCGTGGTGAGGATGGAGCGGTTCATCACGCTTCGGGTAAGCTCCAGTATGGCGGGTTTTCTCCATGGGATACCTTCCGGTCATTGCATCCGTTGTTAAGTTTGCTGTATCCTGATAAGCAGAACGATGTAGTTTTATCCATGTTGGATATTTATAAGCAAACCGGTCATTTACCTACGGAGAGCATGACGGGCAACCACGCGATACCTATTATTGTGGATGCTTATTTAAAAGGGATTACCGGCTTTGATAAAACATTGGCCTACAAAGCCATGAAAAGTAATATTGTTGATTCGCCTTTTGTACAGAAAGACATGAGCATCTATCACCGGATGGGCTATGTGCCTTATACCAACTCAGAGTCCGTAACCCGAACGGTGGAGTATGCTTATAATGACTGGGCTTTATCTCAGTATGCCAAACAGGTGATGCATAATGAAGTTGATTATCAGCTTTTGCAACAAAGAGGTTTCAATTACCGGAACTTGTTTCATCCTGAGGACTTGTTTTTACTGCCCAGATCAGGTAACGATTTTAAGATCAACCCGGCTATGTCGGGCTATAAGGAGGGCGACAAATGGGTGTATTCATACTTCGTGCCGCACAATGCTAAAGACCTGGTGAACCTGATGGGTAGCGATAACGCATTCTCCGTACGATTGGATTCTGCTTTAAATAATAGTATCATATTATTTGATAATGAAACGGTTATACATCTGCCATATTTGTTTAACGCCGCCGGTAGACCTGATCTGACACAAAAATGGTGCAGAGATATTATGCTGTCCCGATATAAAAACCTACCAGACGGTTTGCCGGGCAATGATGACTTGGGTGCTATGTCAAGCGCTTATATATTTAACGCGATGGGGATATTTCCGGTTAGCCCTGGTAAGCCAGAATATGCTATCGGAGCACCCTTGTTTCAATCCATAACATTGCATTTGCAAAATCATAAAACATGGGTCATTGAGGCTAAAAACCAATCAGCCGGAAATAAATACGTAAGTGCATTAACCGTTAATGGCAAAGCCTACGAACAATTGGTTTTACCTCATGCAACCATTACCGGTGGAGGAGAGATGCAATTTACACTAAACAATAATGCCTATAATAGCTGGCCGACAGATAAAGATCCTATAGTATTATCCGAAACCAAAACCTCGTCGGATATAAAAGTTACTAATTATAGCCTGCAGAAAACCAAGGTTGAACCGAATGAACAGTTATGGCTTCGATTCACGGTCCAAAATAATGGTTCGATTGGCACAACCCATATCAGGGTATACGCTGCTGGAAAAGTGGTCGCTAATAAAAACTATCTTGTTTCGCAGGGAAGTACAATTGCTGATTCTATTAGTTGCAGGTTATATCGCCTTGGGAAAGTAACCGTAGGTTTGGATAGTGCAGGTGGCAGCACCGTTGAGGTTGTTGAATCTGCGCAGCCAGTGAAGTCGCCGTTTGAAATATTTGGCGTCACTATTAAGCCATTGATACATCGAGGCCAGGAACAGCAAATAAATTACATGGTAAAAAACCTGACCGGTAAAGATCAATCATTTGCCATACCTGTAAAACTGAATGATTCTCTTTTATATACCGATCATGTACAGTTGGCACCGGGAGAAAGTAAACCCCAGGCTCACTCATTTGTTGATCAAATAAATGGTGTTAAAAATTTAATAATCAATGATTTAAGGTATATATATAAAGTATTTAGTGATGATAAAGGATCATTACTACTTGACCTTTCGCTTACTGAAAAAGGGAATGATCAAATTATCGGTGATAAGTCTGGATTTGGGAACGACGCAAACATCATTCATCCTAAGACTATTGAATTAGAAAGCGGAAAAATGATATTGCTGGGCGATAATTGTTTTGTAGAAGTACCTAATGCACCAAGCCTGGATAACCTGGGCCAAACCATTACCATGATGGCATGGGTTTATCCCGAAGGGAAAGAAACCGGATTGGTGGATATGTTTACCAAGGGTGATACCCATGTTTTGCAAATGATCGATAATAAAGCCCTTACCTTTTTTGCCGGTGGCTGGGGCCGGGGCGATTGTACCGTAAACCTCCCAACAAACTGGAAACAAAACTGGCACCATATAGCCGGGGTTTGCAGCGGTAATGTGCTGTCTGTTTACATCGACGGTAAATTAGCTGGTACGTCAACAGTAGAAGGTCCGGTGAATCTGTCTGTAGCTAATAAATGGCAAATAGGACGCAATGAAGAGTTTCCGTCAGAACGAATATTTCATGGTTATATGGATGGCATCAAGGTTTTTGCCCAACCATTATCAGCCACTGGTATCCTGGATATTTTTAATAAAGAGCAGGCCCACTATAAAAGTCAGCCCGGAAATTGAACCGGTTTAAGCAGACACCGGAACTTCGACCTGTTTAGACATATATTTCTTTAATTTCCTGATCGGGAAATAGGTGAAAACTATGGAGTAAACGGCCGCCAGGGTGCCATCCAGATAAGCCATTACCGGTCCGTTGAATTTATAATGGGCAGGTAAGCTTAACTGCGCTATGAACATTACAGCTAAAACAAACAGTAATGTACCCACGCCATTGATAATAGCCGTTTGCATGGTAAACCTGTTCTTATTCAGGTCGTCGCTAATAGCCAGGTCAAGTGCCCCCTGTTCAACGGCCAGTATGGTCTTTTTAAGTATATCCAGGGTGAGGATAAAGGGTAAAAATAGCGACATGGGCAGCGTAAGCCTGGCCACGCTTTGTTCGCCTTCAAACAAATGGGTATAGCCTAATTTAGCGAAGCTGGCATAGGCAATAATGGTATTGAAAAAAATATTAGGAATGATGTATTGCAGCAGTTTTTTTTGTGCAAACCGTCGTAATGTGGTTTTATGTATTGGTTTATCAGGCATGCGATAATTGCTGTAAATTGGCAAACAATAGATCTATTGTGGCTGCTTTTATTTTTAAAGCTTCTGCCTCGTCAAGAAAATTGTCGTTTGACATAAAAGTGAAGTCCATCCTGTTTTTAAAAGTGGTTGTTACCAATGTATTAGGGTTGCGCCATGGAAACGCCACCGTTGGGCTATAAATAGTTTCGAGTTCAAATGACTGGTAAGTTTCAGGAATAGTAAGCCGGCCCATGTTGGATAGGGTAACATCGTGGGAGCCATCGGTAGCCTTTAAAAATTTGATCATCCGGTTTACTGTCGCGTGCATGTATTCGCCCATCCATAACATTTCATAGGCGTTCATGGTTTCAATTTTGGCAGTAAGATCGGTTTTTATTTTGCGGGCCTGTTCCCAAAAGCCTTTTGTTGAGTCTTTGTCAATAGTCAGTTCCACAATAGGTGCGAAGGCAAACATGGTATCCTGTTTTATTTCGGGAATAAAGCGCCTGATATCTACCGGGCTAATTACCTTGCCGCGGGCCTTAGTACCCCTTACTTCCTGAAACGCTTTTAAAAACGCCACGCATAAAGCGGCATGTACCGATGTGCCCGCATTTTTAGCCGTTTCTGCTATGGCAATGGTCTGTTCCTCATCCAGCTTCCAGTGGATGACGTAGTTTCGGCCGGTTCCAAATTTGTTCCGGGTATTTTTAAGCAGGAAGAAGAGTTTGCCCAAAAAAGAATAGATCCGCCCTTTACGCTTGTTTTTAGCGATATCAAAGCTATCAGGCATTAATTCCTGTACCGAATTAAAAGGAGTATAAGCATCCAATTCCTGCGCCGGGTTATCCAGTAAGTTCAATATCTCGCTAAGCAGGGCTACACAGGTGCCGCCATCGCAAACACAATGCGGCATCACCAGCAAAAGCTCTGATACCGAGGCCGATCTTACCCAAACCACCCGGGCTAATGGTACATTGTCGCCATCAAATAGCTTATACCATTCCGTCTCCGATTCTTTTAACCAGTCATCGTCGGTAAGCCGTTCTGCAATGCGTACCGGGATGGATCGTACATGCTCATTGGTAATAAAATAGGGGCCACCTTTCTGTTCCTCATCTATACGCACCCGTAATAGGGGGTGTTTTTGCTGAACTTTGGTAAGCGCTGTATGAAGATTTTCCGGATTGATACTCCCGGCTATTTTTGCGGTGAATACACAATTAAGCGGCGTAGAAGCATCTACGTGCATAATTCTTTCCACCATCATTAGTTTTCTTTTCATGCTACGGCTACCGCTATGTTACCAATCTGTTCTTTAATCATTGATATTATTTTATCCTTTATAGCCAAAGCATCTTCATAAGGCACAAAACCCTCGCTGGCGATAAACGAAAAGTCCATTTGACCGCGATAGGTAGAAGTTACCATGGTGGTGGTGTTACCCAGCGGACCGATCACGGCCGGACTGAATATGGTTTCCAGTTTGAACGAACGATATTGATGCGGGATATCTATCTTACCAAGGTTAGAGAACATACAATCGTTAGTTGATTTCCCGTTTTTTAGCAAATTGGTAAAATTATCCATGGCGGAGTGCGCCGATTCCATCATCATCATGGTAGCATAAGGATCGAGCTTGGCCGATTTTTGATCAACATCTTTTTGCATAGCTTTAATGTTATCTAAAAAATCCAGACCAGCATGTGCCGAAACTACCAGCATCAAACCAAACGCAAATATCTGGTCTTTCTTGATCTCCGGTGCGAATCTCCGGATATCAACCGGGCACGACACCTTATTATGCGCCTGATCTTTCCTAACCTGTTTAAAGGCGCTTAATAGCACCCCGCATAACATAGTATTTACCGTAATACCTGCCGATTTACAATAAAGGATGAGCTCTTTACTCAAACTCTCATCAAATTTCCAGTGGATCAGGTAATCTCTTTTCCTGTCGACCGGGTTTTTCTTTACCGGCATCAGCTTCAAAACTACCGCGGCCAAACCACCAATCAGTTTAGCCTTTATCTGTTTCGCTTTGTTATTCAAAATAGCCGGTGGAATAATATCTTCCACACCTTTTATCGGGTCTTCTTTGCCGATATCCGCAGTCGGATCATCCAATAGCTGCAACAATTCGGCTAATATGCTCATGGCTGATCCGCCATCGCATAAACAATGGTGGATGGTGATGATCATGTCAGACACGGTCTCATCTTTTATCCATACCAGGCGTAAAAGGGGGCCTTTAGCTGTATCAAACGGTGTAAGCAATTCCCTGTGCGATTCTGTTTGCCAATCGTTATCACTTAACCGGTTCTCTATTCTCACCGGGATCTTAACTGGTTTTGCTTCATCAATGATAAACCACGGCCTTTGTTTTTCATCATTTTGCACAAAGGCATTCAACCAGGGATGTTTTTCCTGCACTTTCCCTAAAGCGTAATGCAGGTTGGCTTCTACAAAAACGCCGCGTAGCCTGAATGGTATCACGCCGTTAAAAGGCAGCGTACCATCGCCGTGCAGCATTCTTTCACCAAATAATAATTTCCTTCTCATACCAGACTAAGTTCTTCAGTTCCTGTTAATGATGTAATTGTTTCCATCATTTTATCTTTAATAGCCCAAGCATCTTCATAAGGCAGGCTCCCTTCATTGCTGATGAAAGAAAAATCCATTTGTCCGCAATAAGTAGAGGCCGTAAACGCGGTAGCATGCCCTTCTGGTACCATAACCGACGGACTAAATATGGTTTCCACTTCAAATTGTTTGTACAGCCGCGGAATATCCACCTTACCCAAATTAGAAAACATGCAGTCATTACTGGCTTTCTGCTTTCTTAAAAACCGCACTATTTTGTGCAGCGATCCATGAGCGGCCTCTAACAACATGATGATCTTATATGGATCAAGTTTGGCCATTTTGTTCTCAATATCCTGTTGCATGGCCCTCGCATTGCTGAAAAAACCAAGACCCGGATAAGCCGATACCAGTATCATTAAAGCAAATGCAAAGATGTTATTCTTTTTTATCTGCGGGTTAAAATTGCGGATATCAACCGGGCACATTATTTTATTCAATGCCTTTTCTTGTCTAACCTGTTTAAAGGCATCCAGAATTATGGCACACATAATAGTGTTTACCCTGATATCTTCCGTTTTACAACAAGTCAGCAGGGCCGAGCTGATCTCTTCATTCAGCCTCCAGTGTATCAGATAATCTTTTTTTCGTTCCACTGGCTCATCTTTGGATGGCATCAGCGATAAGGTTAATGACGCTATGCCTACTACCATCTTTGCTATAACCTTGTGTACCTTATTATTCAGTATTTCTGGCGGAACAACTCCCGCGATACCTGTTATAGGTAATTCGGCTGCAATGTGGGCATCCGGGTTATCCAATAGTTGTAAAAATTCCTCCAGGATAACCAATGCCGAACGACCATCAAAAAGACAATGATGCATCACCAGTATAAACTCTGAAACAGGTTCGCCCTTTATCCATACCAGGCGCATCAATGGTTCCTGGTAACTATTAAAAGGTATCGACCACTCTTTTACTGATTCTGCTTGCCAGTCATCATTACCAATTCGTGTCAATGTACGTATCGGGATCTTGACCTTGTGTTTGTCATCAACTACAAACCAGGGTTGTCCATCCTTGTCATTCTCTACCACTGCATTCAACAGGACATGGCTTTTTTGTAAGCCCTCCAAAGCAAGGCGAATATCCGTTTCTAAAAAAATACCGCGTACTCGTACCGGTAGAAGCGCGTTAAATGCGTAGTTCCCATCTCCATGCATCATGCGTTCAATAAAAAGTAGTTTTCTTCTCATAGGCTATTGATTAACTCATAGTTTCAAGTATTTGCTCGGTTTTTGTAAAATCTTCTAATAATTGTACAGCCTTGTCATTACCACCGGCAGCTATAAAGGTTTCTTTCACTTTAACCGCTGCTTCACGGTATTTGGGGTTTTGCAATAGCTCAAATACGGTATCGCGCAGATCGGCTATCCGCAAACGTTTATAGCGTATGCTTACACCGGCACCTGAATTTTCGATCAGTTTGGCCGTATGAAAATGATCATAAGCAATAGGGGTGATCAACATGGGTAAACCGTTGGTAAAAGTATCGTTAACGGTATTAAACCCTCCATGACAGATCACGGCATCCATGTGCGGCATCAGTTCTGTTTGTGGTACAAAGCCGTTTACGATAAAATTATCGGGCCATACCTCAAAAATATCGGGATTGGTGGCGGCTACTATCGTTACCGGTTGATCTGCAAAAGCGGTTATTAGTTTTTGGAAAAATTCTTTGCGAATGTCAACCAGCAACGTACCCAAAGACACAAAAACCTTTGGGGTAGTAGCCTTGGCCAGCCTTTCCCAGTCAAAAGCGGCATTGTTAGGCCGGCCTTTTACCGGACCTACGAATTTCATATGCGGGGATACTTCGTCAAAGCCTGCAAAAGCCTGTGAAGTAAATACGAGATTGAGTTTATGTGAGTGGATAACGATCTCATCGCCGTAAACACCAAATTCCTGTTGCAACCCTTTTACCAGGTTTTGCTGCCATTCAAAAATTTTAGGCGCGCTGTTGGCTGTATCACCCATCACATCGGGTGGTACAGGTGTAGTTGTTACCGATGGGATGCCTTTGATATAAGCACATAACGCACCGGCAAAGGTGATGCAGTCATTAATGATCACATCGGGTTTCCAGGCATCCACAAAATTGCTTAGTCCCGGCATCATGATGCGGGCAAATGGCACGTAGGTTTCCTCAAGAGCCAATTTCATTACCTCAGGGCCCGAACAGGCCGGGCCATCGTCCTGGCGTTTCAGGATACGGTTTATTTCGTCCTGGTATTGTTCCAACTCGGCAGCGGGATAGATGAACTCGCCACCTGCGGGTATATGTTTATCGGCCAGTGGAGTAATACCCAGCCATTTTACTTCATGACCGCGGGCAATAAGGCTTGCGCCGATACTTAATGTTGGACTGATATGCCCGAAAAATGGTGGAACAACAAATAAAAATTTTGCCATGGTAGATGGTAATGTTAGTTTTTTAATACTTCTAAAGATTGTTTAGTGGCCACCTGTTCAAGCATATCTGCCGCGGTTTCCGTTCCGCCAGCTTCTATGAACGATCTTTTGATCGTTTCGGCGGCGGTTTTATAATCAGGGTTGTTCAATATCTGATGAACGGCTTCTTTAAGATGGTGAGCCTTAAAGCGGTTAAAGTTTAAACGCTCGCCTGCACCGGTACGAACCACCCGGCCTGCAACATGCGACTGATCATAGGCAATAGGAATAACCACCAGGGGCAATCCATTGGATAGGGTTTCGCAAACAGTATTATGTCCGCCATGGCAAACAACCGCGTCAAGATGAGGCAGCAGATCAAGCTGAGGCACCTGGCGTTGTACTATAAAATTTTCAGGCCATTGCTCAAACAAAGCAGGGTCAGAAACTACCACCACTGTTAGTTCATCATCACCAAAAGCTTCAACCACTTTGGTGAAAAAGTTCTTTTTATGCTCATGATCAAAGGTTGTGCCGATGCTCACCAATATTTTAGGTTTGCTGCTCTGCTGCAGCTTGTCCCAATCGAATGTTATTTTGGTAGCCGGGCGGTTGATCACCGGACCGGTAAAGCGGAAGTTAGGTGTTAACTCCATATCACCAAAAAACTCCTGCGACGTAAGTACCATGGTCAGTAGTTCAGAACAAACTATAGGTGTGTTAGCTTCAACGCCAAACTCACGCTGCAAGCCTATTACCTGATTCATTTCCCATTCATGTATTTTGGGCAGCTCCTCCATTACCTTGATAGCAGCGGGAGCAGTTACCGATGTAGCATAAGGCAGCTTTTTGTTAGTAGCCGCAATAGCTCCGGCAAACATCTGGTGATCAGTGATAACCAGGTCCGGTTCAAATTGATCGAGCAAATAGGCAATACCGTCATAGCTGTGACGGTTAAGGGGAATCAATACCTCTTCATACAGGAACTTAAGACTATCAATACCATACACTATTTTTTTGGTGATAATATCCAAATATTGTTCGCTTTCCCGTTTCTGTTGGTCATTTTCATCATAGCTAATGTGCAGCAGTTCGCCACCTGCGGGGAGTTTGGCCGCTAATGATTCGTCGAGCGTTATCCAGCCCACCCGGTGGCCGCGTTCCAATAAAACAGCGCCCATGCTTAAAGTAGGGTTAATATGCCCGGTTAAAGGAGGTACAATAAATACAAACTTTGCCATAGGGTAGATGTTTTTCGCGGGTAAGGTTTAATTCATAAAAAATGTGTTGATCATATTGGCTATCAGTACCGGTTCCTGTATCGGGATGTTATGATCGCCGGGAACAGCCGTCAGTTCTGATGTTTTTATTTTTCCGTTCAGCTCTTTGCCGGTTTCCAGGCAATTAGAGTCCGATCCGTAAAGCAGCAGGGTATCCTTGTTCAGAAGTGAGATTTGAGGCTCGTCCAGGAAATCCTTTTCGGCTATCATATCGCTTTTGATACTGGTTTGGTAAAACAGGTACTCATACATCCGGTGGTTGCGTTCCATCTGGCGCTTACCCATTTTTACTTTGGTAGTATCTGTGAAATTCTCCACATAGTGCTCCAAAAACTCACGACTGTAATCGTCAATGATACCGCGGGCTTTCTCATCTTTAGGGTCAGGCGCTTCGATAACTACCAGTTTTTTTACTTTGTCAGGAAAACGCAATGCCATTTTTAAAGCGATCAATCCGCCAAAGCTATAGCCTGCCAGGTGTACCACATTTAATTGCAATGCTTCCATCAAAGCATTCAGATCGTCGGTCATGCTGTTCAGATCGTAGCCATGAAGTGTGCGCTCGCTCATGCCATGACTTTTCAAATCATACATCACCACGTGGAAATGTTCGGCCAAAATGGGCGCTATGTTAAAATAATAAACAGACAGGTTACTGAACATACCATGAACCAGCAGCACGGTTTCGGCCGCGCCTTTGTTAAGCTCCTGGATATGTACATCCCTGTTATTTACTTTGATTACTGGCATTCGTAAATGTAATTGATGATCATACCTAAATTCAGATTGATCAGCTGATCAAGGTCCATAGATGATAACCAACCGGTAAAATCGATCTGGTCACCAAAATGGGCTTTTATTTTTTCGGAAAAAGATACGATCTCGATGCTGTCCATTTCAAGGTCTTTAGTGAAAGAACTTTCTGGAGTGATATCCATTTCTTCCACAAATTCCTCACCTATAACTTCTGTGATGAATTGTTTCATCAGATCAAATATCTCGTCCCTGTTCATTTTTGTTGTTGATGCTACTGTGTCCATCCGATTATGTAGTTTTTATGTTTTAATGTTTTGATATAAATGTCGTTAATGCGCAGTTCGTCGCCTTTGATCTCCTGAACCACGTATGCTTTGGGGTTACCCTGCAGGCCTTTACCCAGGTACTTGCCATAAGCTTCTTTGGCTACCCAGAAACGGGTTGCCCATTCGGCTTTGTCCTTATCTTTTAGCAGGGCTATTTCTGTTTCGGTAAATACCATATCAAAAAAACCTGTGCCACGATCCTCGATCGTTTCTATGTCGATACCAACTGGCTTGTCATATTGGGCGATACCCACCGCGTCGGTACCTTTATGGGCAATGGATATGTGGATGCCATCTGCTAAACCGCCGCTTGGATATGGCTTACCCAGTTCATCAGCCTTTATTTCAAAGGTGATAGGGTAGCAAGCTTGTTGTTTTTGTTTATTAAGCAGGTTCCTGACCGCGTCTTTCACCGCCACACGGCTGATCATCCAGATCTTTCGCTTATTTGGCATCAAGGTATTGTGATACTTTTTCTCGTCCTGGTTGAAGTAACGTTTCAGGATAAAATCCCATGATACCACCCGCGAATAAGCCTGGTGGAACATAAATATGCCCGGAGCTATCTCTTCCGATAAACGGTTATGTAAGGGCGACATGGATACGTTCCAAAGCGGCTCGTCAATCTCCAACCGGCGGTTTTGCCAACCAGTGATGATGGCCCAGATCTTGCCATCGCGTTTCATGACGAAATCGGCAGTGGCAAATTCATCGTTTAGCTCGGTTAATACGCAGGTACATTCAAACTGACCTTTTTGATCTTCCATTGGCTCAAAAAACTCGATCTCCTGAATTTTTACCGGGAACGCGATACGGTCTTTAGTCAGCGTTAATTGCAGCCATAAACCAAATAATTGTCCGGCATTATCCAGCAGGGAGCCTTTGCCGGCGTCACCTTCAATAATACCGGTAATACCTTTCTTGCCTACCGCTGTTAAGGAGCGGATGCCCTGGTAACGCGGGCCGTGGAACATATGCGCGTCATAGATCTGCTCGGCCGTGCGCTGAATGTCCAATAGTTCGCCTACGTCAAAATGCCTGTCTGGTGCCGGACTGAGTTCGCGGGCCAGTTGTACTTCGGCATTGGCAAACTTATCCAGATCCAGGTAAACGCGTTGCTGGTCTTTCCATTCACCGGTAACGATTTCGCGGAAGGGTTTTACTACGTTCATCCACTGGAACACCTTAATGTTCATGATCTTTTGCACCTGTTCGCCAGGTGATTGTTCAGCAGCTATTTCACCAAACATTTCAAATATCATGGTCATCGGTATAACCGGATCCATATCCTCCACACAATGCCAGCCTTTGGGCTGACGAAGCAGGGAGTGATCTATTAAATAAGGACAGTTATCCAGGGAAACGTCCAATTGTTTCGAGAACGGAACCCGCTTTGCCGGAGCGGTCGTCGTGGTTTGCGGCGGCGCTACTGGAAGCGGTGGCGCAGAAACAGGTATCGATGTTGTTGTTCTCACCACAGGTTGTGCGGGTCTGTTCTGGAAAAGCTGCAGCATTTCGTTCTGAATGCTTACCATTTCGGCCACGTTTTCACTGAAGGCTCGCATGATCGGATCAGCAACGTCAACCAGCATAGCTTCATGTTTTATCGGTGCCTGTTGTTTAACAGTGGCAAGATTTTTAAGCCCAGCCAGGTTGTGTACAATAGGTGAGCCCAACTCCAGTTTAATACCTTTTGTTTTAACGGGCGAGGCTGTTGGTTTATGACCCATAAAGTCCAGCGCAACTTCTTTACCTTCTACAAATAATGCTGCCAATACCCGCTGTAGCTGGGTTAATCCCGGTCGTGTTGGTACGTTTGACGCTATCGTACTAAAGCTTTTGCCTTTTAAAGTATCGTCGATAAAGCCGATCAAACCACCGGAGCCAACCTGTATAAAAACACGGGCGCCTTCGCTGTACAATTTTTCGGTAAGCTCGCGGAAACGTACCGGTTTAATGAGGTGCTCAGCGCTCAACTGTCTGATGGCTTCAAAACCTTCCGGATAAAGCTCCAGTGTAGTGGCCGACCATAAGGGCGTAGTCGTTTTGCGGAACTGCATGTTGCGCATTCCGTCCAATATTAAATCCAGTTTATCGGCAACAAAAGGGGAGTGGAAACCAGATTGAAAGGGCAGTACCTGGTGAAATATCTGTTTAGCTTTTAATATCGGTACCAGTTCATCGAGCGCCGGTTTGCTGCCGCAAAGTATCACTTGCTGCGGACAGTTATCGTTTGACAGGTATACATCTTGAATACCAGCCATAATAGGCTCCAGCTGATCAATACCGCAACCCACCGCTATAAAGCGCGAATCTTTTAACTCAAATGTCTCAGGATTCAACACATCCAGCAGTTCCAGTACCGAGCTTTCCTCGGCCAGTTCAGATGAACGCGCCGCCAGCCACTCGCCCAGGCTGTGCCCGGCATTCATATCCGGTTTTACGCCTAATTGCTTAAGCGCGGTATCCAGGATACTGCTTTTATTGAGTATACCTAAGGCTTCGCTTAATAAGCCGTCAGCTTTGGTGTCGTTATCTGGTGCAATGTTAAAATAGCTGGATACAGTTGAAACCTCACCGCCGGCCAAACCATCCAAACCTGGGAATACAAAGGCTACTTTACCACCATCATTAAGCAATGGGGTATTGGTGTACCAGATATCCTGTTTATTGCGCCAGGGCATATTTTTAGCCGCTATTTTAGTGGCTTTTTTTATTCTTTCAGATGTTGGGTTAAACAGGGCTATGCGGAAGTTACCTTTACCTTCGCTAAAATCCTCTGTTTCCAACGCGGTGATCAATGCTTCGTGAGTTTCACGGGCCAGCAGTAAAACTTCGTCCTTTTTAGGAGAGTTAAAACCTTCCAGAACCACGTGGGCGTTAATACCGCCAAAACCAAAAGCATTTACACCGGCAAGCTTGGGTAATCCTGATTCTGTCCAGTTGCGTTGATTTTGCACCGGCGAAAATCGGGTTTTTTCCATTTGGGCCAAAGGTGTTTCGCAATGCAGGGTTGGGGGCAACGTATCGTGATATAGCGCCAGACAAGTTTTAATAAAACCCGCGATACCCGCAGCAGGCATGGCATGACCAATATTTGATTTTACCGATCCTATACCTGCATCAGGCAATTCGGGGTGGTGGCCAAAAAATTGAGCCAGGGTTTGCAGCTCTGTCTTGTCGCCCAGAGGGGTGCCCGTACCGTGTGCTTCCAGGTAACCAATATCATTTGCCTGAACACCTGCATTTTCCCAGGCTTGCTCAATAGCTTTAAGCTGACCTTTTACCGCCGGACTCATCACGCTGGTACCACTGCCATCGCTGCTTACACCAACGCCTTTTATAACGGCGTAAATTTTGTCTTTATCGTTTATGGCATCTTCCAGGCGTTTTAAAACCACAAAGCCACAGCCTTCGCCAATAATTAGTCCGTCGGCTCCGGTGTCAAAGGGTTTTATTTGTTCCTGGCGGGATAGGGCTCCCAATTGCGAAAATATACTCCAGAAAGCGGCATTTTGCCCGGTATGTACGCCCCCGGCTATGATCATATCGCAACGGCCGCTGTTCAATTCCTGTACACCGTGGTCAATCGCGATTAATGAACTGGCACAGGCCGCATCCAATGTGAATGCCACGCCACCTAAATTTAAGCGATTGGCCACCAACGATGCCACCAGGTTGGGGATAAGCCCCATGGCGGTATCTGCGCTGAAACGCCCTTTGCGTAACTGGAATTCCTGCTTTACTTTTTCTACTTCGGCATCGCCCAAGCCGGGCAATATTTCTTTCAATAGCGAGGCGATCTGCTCGCCGGTACGTACTATTTCAATGGCGCGGGTTGCACCGGGACCGGTATAGTTACCTTTACCAATAATAATACCTGTTTTATCAAGCGTGGCGTTCCTAGCAAATACGCCGGCATCTTCGAGGGCTTTGTAGGCCAGATCGAGCGTCAACATATGATCTGGTTCGGTACCTTCAACAGCTACGGGCAGGATTCCGAAACGACGCGGATCAAATTCATAATCGGGTATAAAGCCGCCGCGGTTACAGTAAAAACGATCCACAGCCGACTCCTGTTTACTAAAATGCACCGGATCTATCCGATCCGGTGGCACTATTTGAGTTGAATCAACTTTGTTAATTATATTTTGCCAGAAGGTTTCTACATCGCCCGCTCCCGGAAAAATGCATGACATCCCTATTACTGCTACATCGGTTTTCTTCATGTGTGGAATGGTTTGGCTGGTGTATTACCAATTGTTGCCTGCCATAATTAATACCTGGCTTTCTTTGCCGTATTTTAATTCATTTAAAAATATCTCGCGGCCATGTTGCAGCGGTATCAGCGCTATGCCACGGCGTTCGTATTCTTTTTCGAGAGTTGGTGATACCATACCGGCACCTTTCCACGGACCCCAGTTGATAGACATTACTTTACCATTGATGCGTTTGTTAAGCGCCCAGGCGTATTTGTCCAGCACGCTGTTAGCAGCAGCGTAATCTGTTTGTCCACGGTTACCATAAACCGAGGCTATGCTCGAGAACAGGATAACAAATTGTGTTTCGGGACGCAGTTGCTCTGCCAGGATACGCAATGGTTTTACCTTGGTGTCGAAAACGCGTCCAAATGATTCTGATGTTTTGCTTTGGAATAATTTATCTTCCAGTAAACCTGCGCCGTGTACCACGCCATCTATGCGGCCATATATTTCATAAGTATCATCAATAAAGCTGCTTAAGCGTTGCTCGTCGCACAGATCAAGTGATTTATATACTACGGTTGAACCACCTGCTTCCATTTGAGCGATGGTGCGCATTACCTGGTTGTTTTTGTAGATACGTGCTGTTTCTTGTTCAATCTCAGCGGGTTTTTTAATAACACCCTGTTTGATCACATAAGCACGGATCTCGTCTTTTGATTCCAGCGAATCTGCGGCGCTTGCACCTGCTTTTCGTGGATCGGCAGAACGGCCTACCAGGATATAAGTACAAGGATAATCCTTAGCAAAGTGAATCATTAGTTCAGAGGTGATACCCTGGGCTCCGCCGAATACGATTACTACCGATTTTTTATCCAGTTTAATGTGTGATTCTTCTAAACCGGTGATCAGTTGTGATGGGATTAGTTCCATCACGTGTCTTTGATGATCCTGGTAGATCACTTCCGATGGTTTATCAGGATTAAGCAATTCTTTTAGCGTGATATCGGCTATTTCATCCGCTGTCATTGGCGTACCCAAACTTACCACGCGGCATTTGGTTTGCTCAAACTCGCGGTCGAGGCTTTTGAAAAAGCCCGGATAACCCTGATAGCGTCTTAACAGACTGATATCTTCAAATTCATTCAGATGCAACATGGTATCTGATATGATGTAAACCCATTTTACGGTTTCAAAATCCAGTTTCTTGATCAAAGCGAAGTGATCGATAATGCCAACTGCTTTTTGAGAGGCAAACATATTGAGGATGATCAAACCCTGGTAGCCTTCCAAATTTCCGCCAGCGTATACAATGTCGGCAGTGGCGCCACGGTGCTCCAGCAGATGTTTGATCTTGATGGCTTGTATGCCGCCATCATCAGTAATGGCAAAACGTTTGCCTTTGATAACAGCGTCCTCGGCGGTTGATAATTTGGTAGGGGTAAGCTCAAAACGCAAGCGTGATAATGTTTCATCAGTTGTTGGTTCGGCAATAGGCTCCTCTATGATCTTTTTAGCCTCGATAACCAAACCCTCGGTTTCTGCTTCTATGTCAGCTATCCAGTTGGCTAAACCATTCAATGTTTTAATAGCTGCCAGTTTTTCCATCATATCATCGGCTTGCTCATTGGCTTTTCCGAAGCCGATCTTTAGCTTCAGGTCGCCGATGATCTCCATCCGTTTGATAGAGTCGATGCTCAGATCGGCTTCCATATCCAAATCCATACCCAGCATTTCCTGCGGATAACCGGTTTTATCGCTTACTACTAATAATATAGCCGCTTTCAGGTCTTCCAACGAGAATTTTGCTTTAGTGGTAGTCTGTACAGTAACTTCTACGTTAACGGCAACTGGTGCAGCTATGGCGGTTTGTGCAGTGTTTTCGTTGATCCAGCTCACCAAACCGCTCAGTGTTTTAATACCAGCCAGTTGCTCCATCATGGTATCTTCGCTTTTTTCGCTGTTGCTAAAGCCACCCAGTTCGGTGCGTAAAGTACCAATGATCTCTACCCGTTTGATCGAGTCGATGCTCAGATCGGCTTCCAGGTCCATCTCCATACCCAGCATATCTTGTGGGTAACCGGTTTTGTCGCTTACTACCTGTAATAATACTTGTTTAACATCTTTTTGTACGGCAGCAGGTGCGGCAACAGGCTGTGTGATAGCTTTTACTTCCTGTTTAACCTCAATAGAGGCAGCTACCGGGATAGGCTGCTGAACATAAGCTTGTTGCTGATATTGTGGTGCCTGCTGGTAAGCCATTGGGCTGCCTGGGTTTTGCCCTAAAAAGGACATCATTACATCTCTTTGAGCCTGTATCAGCATTTTCATGCTGTTCAGGTATTCCTGCATCATCAATTCAGCGCCTGAATTTACGATGGTCTGCGTTTCAGTTCTTACTTCGTTGTTTTTCATTTTTATAGGTTCAATGATAGGTAAGGCACCGTTTGCGGGCAGCTTTCCGCTAGCAGGAATAGCGTGCTGACCATTTACGTACCAAACAGCGGCGCTTTTTTTGTATAAAGCTGGTTCGTCCAGGTTTAACAATTTAGCACCACGGCCTTCAAATAGTTTTTCAATATGGATGTTACGGCCTGTAGCCATATAATCGGCCAGCATACAAAGCAGGTGCGTGAGTTTGTTGCGGCTGTTATCTTCGGCATACAACAATACCTCATCTTTACCCAGGCAGGCTTTAGTTAAGCCGGTTAACACTTTACCAGGTCCAACTTCAATAAATATCCGGGCACCTGCGGCATACATTTGCTGTACTTCTTCCACAAATTTTACTGGTTTTACCAGATGATCGGTCAGGCGTTCTTTTATTTCGTTTGCTTTAACAGGGTAGGCTGCGGCAGTGGTGTTTGACCATACCGGCAAACTCAGATCGTTAAAGTTTACCCCGGCAAGTACTTCAGTATACAGTTCTTTTGACCGGGCCACCAACGGGCTGTGGAAGGCACAGGCAACTTCCAGTTTCCTGGCAGATATTTTTGCAGTTTTAAGTGTTTCCATTAAATTATGTATGGCTGGCGTAGTGCCCGCTATTACACATTGTAATGGAGAGTTATAGTTAACCGGGTAAATATCCTTTAATCCCGAAATGATCTTTTGCAATTCCTCCTGCGTAGCATTTACGGCTATCATCGCGCCGGCATCACCATCAACAACGGCATCTAAAATAGATTGGGCACGTTTGGCGCTCAGTTTTACCAGTTCGTTTTCGTCAAAAGCTCCGGCAAAACAAAGGGCAGGCAATTCACCGTAGCTATGACCGGCAACCATATCTGGTTCAATACCCATGGTTTTCAGGAAATTGGCTAAAGCCAGGTCAACAATACCCAATAATGGTTGTGCCATACGGGTATCTTTAATGGCTTCTTTCTGTCCTTTTATCAGTTCAGGGTCGAAGGCCGCGTTAGGGAACAATACTTTTTCATAGTCCGGGTACTGTTTTAGCAAACTACGCATGGCCGGGAACACCACGAACAGGTCGCGGGCCATATTGATGCGCTGGCTTCCCTGACCCGGGAACATGAACGCCACTTTACCTTCCTGTTTTTTAACAATATAAGTGTCTTTGCTTTCGATGCCGGAAAGGGCCAGTTCAACCTTCATCATCAGGTCGTCGGCATTATCTGCAACAATACTTAGTTGTACTGGTTTTGTGTTGGCTGTTGCGAGGGTAAACGCAATGTCTTTCAGATCGATGTTGCCATTGATCTCCAGTAAAGCTTTTACTGAATTTAGTTTTGTTTTTGCTTCGTTATAAGTATCGCCGCGGAAAACAAAAAGCTCCGAAGGCCATGACGTTAATACCGGGTTTTGCACCGATGCAGGGCCACTACTTTCAATTACGGCGTGGAAGTTGGTACCGCCAAAACCGAAGGCGCTTACACCCGCGTAACGTTTTTCATCCATCCATAAACCAGCTTCGGTATGGAAAGCGAATGGACTGGTTTCGGCATTATAGAATCCGTTTGGTGTTTTTAAATGTATGGTTGGTGGTTTTATACCATGATAAACCGCCAAGGAAGCTTTGATCAATCCGGCTAAACCCGCAGCGCATTTGGTATGCCCGATCTGTGTTTTTACCGAACCCAAGTGTGTTTGACCGGCAAGTGCACCCGATTGGTTAAGCATATCGGTCAATGCGCTTAACTCGGTTTTATCACCAACTACGGTACCTGTACCATGTGCCTCAACCAATCCTAATAGTGAAGGGGTGATACCAGCTTGCTCGTAAGCACGTTCCAGCGCGCGAACCTGTCCGATCTTGCGGGGAGCGGTTAAGCCCAGGGCTTTACCATCGCTTGAGCCGCCAATACCTTTGATCACGGCATAAACGCGGTCGCCATCCCGCAGGGCATCTTCATGTCTTTTCAGAACAATCATAGCCACGCCTTCGCCTAAAGCAATCCCGTCGGCTTCGCCGTCAAATGTGGCGCAGCGACCTTTGCGGGATAGGGCATGGGTGCTGGAGAACATCAGGTAATCGTTGATACCGTTGTGTAAATCGGCGCCACCGGCCAATACCATGTCTGATTTTTCAAGGAACAATTCCTGACAGGCCAGATCAATTGCGGCTAATGACGATGCGCAGGCGGCATCTACCGTAAAGTTGCGACCACCAAAATCCATGCGGTTGGTGATACGACCAGAAATTACGTTGGCGAGGATACCAGGGAAAGAATCCTCTGTAGTTTTTGGCAGGACTGCATCCACTTCGGCTGGGATCTCACCAAATACCTGTTTGTAATACCCTCTAAAGCTATAGCTGTTGGCCAGATCGTTACCACCTTCGGCACCGATGATTACAGATATGTTATCACGGTCGAAATTACCGCTGCCATAACCGGCGTTCTCCATAGCTTGCTTGGCAACCATTAAGGTTAACAGCTGTGTTGGCTCAATAGCGGCCAATGACTGCGGCGGGATACCAAATTCGAGCGGATCGAAATCGATCTTCGGAATAAAACCACCCCATTTGGAGTGCGACATATCGTCTGCGGTAGATGCAGGATCGTAATATAGTGCTTTATTCCAGCGCTCATCGGGCACTTCGGTAACGCAATCTTTTCCTAAGATGATATTGCGCCAGTATTCTTCAATATTTTTTGCTTCGGGGAAAATACAAGCCATACCCACGATAGCCACATCAAGTGAACGCTCGGTCGACTCCGGTGCAGCAGGTAAAGCTGCTTCTTGGATATGCTGATAATTGTTTTCGGCAACATCCTGGTGTAGTTCCAGTAGGGAAATAACTTTGTTGTGCATCACGGCTACCTGACCGATCATGTACATACCCAGGTTTAGCTGGTCGGCTTCATCAATGGTCACCAACTCGTCGCCGCGGCGTTCAATACCTTTGGCGGCTATGCGCAGCCTGCCTACGTTAAGGCTTTCCAGTTTTTCCCAGATCTCTTTTTTGTCGATACCTGCCTTTTGTAGTTTAGCTTTTTCTGTGCTAAAGAAATCGGCGAATGCCGTATTCAGACAGCGGGTTTCATGCCCCGGAGCTGTTTCCAGCAATACGGTATCCTTGGCCTGCATGGCCTGCTCCTGGAATTTGTCCTGTATAGCACCGGTAATAACCGCTTCTTTAGTATATAGATAAGCCGTGCCCATCAGCACGCCTACTTTTACGCCTTTGGCCGCTAATGGTGCTGCCATTACCGCTATAAAAGCAGATGAAAAGGCATCATGTATACCTCCAGCGAAAAATACGCTGATCTCTTCGGGCTTATCTTCTTTTAACAGGCGCTCAATTTGTTTTTCCCAAAGCACCATGCTTGATAGCGGGCCAACGTGGCCACCGCATTCACGGCCTTCAAAAACAAAGCGGCGAGCGCCTTCTTTCAGGAACATGTCCAGCAGGGAAACCGATGGAACATGTAAAAATGTTTTTATACCTACTTTTTCAAGTGGTTTGGCCTGTGATGGTCTGCCACCGGCAATCAGTACCACGGGTGGTTTAGCTTCCAGGATGTATTGCATTTGCTCGTCGCGCAGTTCCTGCGGTGCAAAACCAAGGATACCTACACCCCAGGTTTTTTCACCGGCGAGTTTTTTGGTATCCATCACCAGTTCTTTAGCACGTGGACCTTTTAATAAGGATAACGCGATGAACGATAAAGCGCCTGCTTCTGCTACGGCATCGGCAAAGGGAGCCACATCGCTTACGCGGGTCATGGGCCCCTGGGCAATAGGGTAGGTAATATTAAGATCTTTGGCTAAAGGATTGTTCGGTCTGATCACATTGAGTGAGCGTGCCTGGTTCAGGTGACCGTATATGGCTTCTTTAATACCAAATACGAGTTTGTTTAATTTTTTGTAGCGATTAACCAGGTCTGTAGCCAGGGCGATATCCTGCCCCATAGGGATATAACTTTTTTCGACATTAAGATCGGTGAAATAAGCTTTAAGATCGTTATATGTAGTATTTTCTGGCAGAGCAGGGGAGTTTGGCCGAACCAGTACCCTGCAGTTGTCGATCAGTTTGGTTTCTGTACCGCTTAATTTGGTGCAAAGTTCCTTCAGTTCTTTTGGAGCCGAGCATTCCGGGAATAAAGCCAGCTGACTGTCGAGCACAATACCGGCTGCCCCTTGTGCAGATAGAGCCGCGGCTGTATGTATACCTACACCACCCTGTACCCACACCGGGATGTCTTTTACTTCCTGAATAACGCGCTGGAATAATATGTATGAAGATTCATAAGCCACATTGCCCGCCCCCTCATTACCTTTGATGATAATGCCATCTGCACCCTGGGCTTTGGCCAGCTTTGCAGAAGCCAAGTCGTTTATTTGATAAACAAGCTGGGTGTTTTCCGGGCGTTTTATTTTTACGCCGAAAGGCGCGATGATCATGCTTACTTGTTTCGGAAGTTTGATATCGGCCAGGTCCGCTGTGGGAAAACAAACACCAAAATCGATTAAGCCACGGCTTACTAAATTTTCAAGCGCTGCTTCGGCGGTGGTTTTATCGAGCCCGAGACTCAGTACAGGAAAAGCTCCCGCGTGATGCAATTCAAGTGCAAGCGATACATCGGGTTTTTCGAAGGGGGTTAATCCAATTATTGCACGTTTTTTCATGGTATAGGGTAGGTAAAATGTTAAAATCGATGGCTATCTGTAAAAACTACCATAAAATCCCAGATGAAGGATATACAGAACACTAAATATTATGGCAGATGAAAATAATAAATTAATCTTATACTTTAATCAAAAAGTAAAAATTTAACAACAAAGACATCTTAATCTTATTAATTATACAATAATACCACTATATTTTTATATTTATGCACAGTGAATACAATGAACAGAAAAAGAATAAAATGAAAAAAAAGGCCCTGAAACATATGGTAATGGCCTAATATTATGTTGTTTATCAGGCAGATTAAAGGATTTACCTCAAATAATAATGATAATTATTGGTTAAAAAATAGATTCATCTGAGTTAAATAACTTTATTTGTCGCTATTTTGACCAATTTGTTAATGCTTATTTAATGAAAGCTTTACTTTACCATAATCGACTAATAATATCAATAATTAATTTATAATTGATTGATATTTAATAATTTATGATTTATTCTAAAATGGTGATTTGTCAAAGGCTTGTGAGTCAGGGGTTTCTCGGATAGCGGTAATTAAGGACTTATAAAGCCGATTATGGTACTATTTGAAATTTATATTGCCTATCGAGCTAAAAAATAAACTAATGTGTAAGTATTTATATAAAGAAAGCCGCAGTACTAGGTTTCGCGACTTGTTCTCCTTTGTTTTGCGATGATAATCTTACTAAGGGCAGGAAGTTGGTGACGAAGATATAAACAACAGGGGCCGTTTTAAGCGGCCCCTGTTGTTTATGGAGATATTACGAATAAATATGCAGGGATGTCACCCTGAGCTTGTCGAAGGGCGTGCGCAGAGGCCCGCCCACCATGCTTCGACGGAGCTCAGCATGACATCCTTATTTAACGTTAATTCACATCAAACCAAAGTTTGGTGGTGAGCACATCGGCACCTTGATTGGCAACAGCCGCTTTGTAGCTTGTGCCATTCAATGATTGCTCTGTTCCCGGGTAAATGAACCTTGCCGGTATTTTCCCGTTCAGGGTGCCGGCAACGGCTGGTTGTAGCTGTGGATAATCCAGACGGCGCCACTCGGCAAAGGCTTCCAGGCCCTGGCCAAATAAAGCTATCCATTTTTGATTACCTATCGACTTTTTATAGTTCGAGGCGTCATACTTAACGGCTGCCGAATTGATATAGGTAGTAATAGCTGCATTACCAATCCCATATTGTTGTAGTGAAGCTGTAACCGCCTGATTGTAGAAATCGGCTGCGTTACCGGCTATAAAGCCACGTGCTACGGCTTCAGCCTGATCAAACAGTACTTCGGCATAGCTGATGATCACTGCTGGTGCATGCGGTGCCAGGAAATAGGTACCTGGTTTTGATGTTTTGGTTAAGCCCAGACCGCTGGCATCGCCAACCAGTAAACCATTGGGCACGCCCACATAGGTTTGTGGGGTAGCATCTTTGGTCGGACTGGCATATATAGACAAGCGCGGATCGTTAAGCGCAAATAACTGATCAACTATAGTTTTGCTGATGCGATAATCGTCACGGGTATCAAACAAATTGCTGATAGGGTTCTGGTTTGGCGAATCAACATAAACCAGCTGCGCTATCTCGTTGTTTGAGCTGATATACCCGCTTCCTTCGGCTTGTATATCGGCTAATACTTGTTTGGCTTTTTCAGGCTCGCGATCGGCAATGCGAAGCGCTATGCGCAAACGAAGAGAATTGGCAAACTTTTTCCAGTTTCTAATATTATTCGGAAACAGCTTAGGGTCGCCATATATAGCATCTCCTAAAATAGCTTTACCTGATGGGTCAAGAGAAGCCTGAGCCGCTTTCAGATCATCAAGCAAGGCAAAATAAACATCTTTTTGGGTATCGTATGCAGGGGTAAGGTACTGATCAATGTTGATAGCCTGTTTGTAAGGCACATCGCCATATTGATCAGTCAACAAAGTAAATACCCATGAACGCAATACCAAAGCAACACCTTTGTAATTAGGGTTCGCCTGGGCATCAGCCAGCTTAATGATCTGGTTCAGGTTAATAATTCCTTTGGTATAAGCAGTAGTCCACAAGCCTTGAAACGACGTGTTAGTGAATATATAGCGGTCGGGATCGGTATATTGTATTTTGGACCAGTTTTGTACAAAAAGCAAGCTTGAACCCATGTTGTCTTCTACACCCCAGTAAGTATCAGATATGTTTTTAATAACTCCTGTAAGCAGGTAATCAGGCTGCGGATTTTGTGTGGCATTGGGGTTCTGGTTAACTTTTACCAGCTCTTTTTTGCACGATGCCAGCGATAGCAATAGCGTGCCGGATAATATGATGGATGTATATTTAAGTTTCATGATAATTAGAATTTAAGGTTAACATTAAAACCAATGTTGCGTACGGTTGGTAGGGTTAAGTCTTCCAGGCCTTGTCCGTTGCCGGTATTAAAAGCGGTTTCGGGATCGATGTTTGGCGCGTTTTTGTGGATGATGAGCAGGTTACGACCCACAACAGCGAACGACGCTCCCTGGAAACCAATACTTTTTGCCCATTTTTGTGGTACGGTATAACCTAGTTTTATTTCCCTTAATTTGATGTAGGTAGCGCTGTAAACAAAAGGCTCATCGGCATTGGTTAAGGCTTTATAGTATGATTGTGCCGATAAAATGGTGCTATTTTTGCTGCCATCGGCTTTTACTCCATTGTAAATGATCCCATCATTATACACAGTTACACCGGCCGGGGCGCTGCCGCTTACCTGAATTGCTGCTGCCGATGTATTGTTGCCCGGGTAATAATAGCTTAAACCACCGTTAGCTGTACCACGGCCCGGCAGGGTAGATGCCAGTATACCGGTATAGGTACCTGTTTGGTTGGTGCCTGAGAAAATAGAACCACCAATGTGGGCGTCAATCAAAACGCTTAAATTAATACCTTTATAAGTAAAGCTGTTATTGATGCTACCTAACCAGTTTGGCGTAAACTTGCCCAGGTATTGTATGGTTGGGTTAATAACAGGTGTTCCATCGGCATCTACAACTACCTGCCCGCTGGCATTACGCTGAAAGGCATTACCATAAATGGCGCCATAAGGCTGTCCAACCGCGGCCAGTACTTGTACCGTACCGTCAGATCCTAAGATATAGCTTTGCAAGCGACCTTCTTTATCCAGTGAAACAACTTTACTCTTGTTACGGGAGTAGTTTACGTTGATGTCCCAGCTAAAATCTTTTAGTTTTATTGGTGTTAAACCTAACTGTACCTCTAAACCTTTGTTGTTAATAGTACCGCCGTTGATCAGTTTTTGATTGTATCCCGTGGTTGGGCTCACATTAACTTTTAAGATCTGGTTATTACTGTTGGTATTATAAACACTCGCGTCTAAACGGATCCTGTCATTAAAAAAGCCCAACTCAAAACCGGCTTCGGCCGAGGTTGTGGTTTCTGGTTTTAAATTAGGGTTCAGATCTACGTTATTTGCGCTTTGCTGTGGGTTAGCATTAAATGGAGCGGTAAAGTCATAGGTATTGATCAACTGATAAGGATCAGTAGCTTTACCTACTTTTGACCAGCCGCCGCGTAGCTTTAAATAGCTTAATATATCGCTCTTAATATCCAGCGCTTCTGATAACACTAAGCTACCATTAACAGAAGGATAAAAATAAGATAAGCTGGATGCCGGAAGGGTGGATGACCAATCATTACGGGCGGTAACGTTGATAAAAGCATAGTTCCTGAAACCAATTTGTCCGGAAGCAAAATAACTGTATGTTTTATACTTGCTAAAAGTATTTGATGATATCAGCGGGTCGCGTGAGTTGTTCAAGGTATATAAACCGCTTACCGCTAATTTAGGCGCTTTCTGATCGTTATTCTCCAATGAGTTTGCGCGGATGTTACCACCGATCAACGCGTCGATCGAGAAATCATCGTTTAGTTTTTTAGTATACTGTAGCCTGCCTTCGGTATTGGTTTCGGTAAAATCGTAAGCATCTTCTTCGTATGAGCCGAATGGGGTACCATTGGTGCCATAAGCTATTCTGATCTTGCGGCGATCGTTATAATAATCGGTACCGGTACGGAAATTTGCCGACAGGCCATCAATGATCTTGTAGTTTAATTCCGCGCTACCAATAAAACGGTTACGGGTTTGGCTTACCGTATTTTCATAAGCCTGGAAGTATGGATTGCTGTAGTAGCTGTTATTCCAGTTAAAAGTATTGCCATTGGCATCGCGGTAGTTTTTTAACTGACTGATATCAACCTGACGACCAAACCAGGTAAACTGCAGCATGGTACTGGTAGCACGCCTGCCGCCCGAACCTGGTAAATTATCGGCATCGTCCTTAATATAGTTGGCAATGGTAGTTAAAGTTAATTTCGGCGTAAGTTTATAGGTAGCATTCAATAAAAATGAATTACGACCCTGCTCGGTATTAGGAATTACACCCGTTTGATGCAGGTTGTTGTATGACAGGCGGAAATCATATTTATCGCCCGAACTGGCCAATGAGATCCCGTTATTAAGCGTAACACCTGTTAAAAAGAAATTTTTCACATTATCGGGGTGTGCTATAAATGGTACGGGTGTGCCGTTGGAGTTAAACTGAGGTATCAGCTGACCATCCAGGGCAGGTCCCCAGCTTTCGTCGACACCATCATTAACACCGCCGCCTTTGCCATCCACATAGCTGAATTTACCGTTGGATCCTTGTCCGTATTCATTTTGATATTTTGGCAGACCCAATAAGTTGGAAAATGAAGTGTTTGAATTAATAGTAACACCCAGGCCTTTGGCACCTTTACCGGTTTTTGTTTTGATGAGGATAACACCGGCAGCCGCACGTGAACCGTAAAGCGCCGCGGCATTTGGCCCTTTAAGCACCGAAATAGATTCAATATCCTCGGAATTGATATCCGATATCGGGTTGGCAAAATCCCTTGAGCCACCGGTACCTAACTGCTGGGTATTATCAACCGGAAGACCGTCAACCACAAACAGCGGCTGGTTATTACCGGCCACCGAGGTTTCGCCGCGGATAATGATGCGTGATGAGCCCATATCGCCCTGGCTGTTGGTTACATTTACACCGGCTATTTTACCGGCCAGCGCGTTTACCAGGTTGGTTTCCTTAGCCTCTGAGATATCTTTTGATTTTAAACCCTGTACGGCATAGCCCAGTGATTTTTTATCTTTTGAGATATTGAGCGCCGTGATCACTACCTCGTTCAAAGCGTTAGCTTGCTCCTCGAGTATAATATGGAGTGATCCATCGGCCCCGGTAACGGATATTTCTTTAGTGGTAAAACCAATATAGGTTATCCGTAGTACGTCATTTACTTTGGCGCTCAGGGTAAACTTACCATCGCTGGCAGTTTGTACACCGTTGGTTGTTCCTTTAACAGAAACACTCACGCCCGGCAAGGGAAGCCCGTCTGATTTGGCGGTTACCACCCCGCTTATTTTAACAGATTGCGCCGCAACCGTTTGGATGAAAATAAAAGGCAATAGTATTGCCAGTAGTAGTTTGTAATTTTTAAACATGGTAATAGATTGTGAATGTTAACGATACCATACAGCATCCGGAAAACTAAAGACGGCCAGCCATGCGCAAATCGGATGATCGGGCTGTTGATAATATTCCCTTAAACTGTAAAAGCTTTGATTGTTGGGTTGTGCTATGTTGCCTGAGAAAAAAGCCTGACCGACCTAAGCAACGCTGTAGTTTAACAGCAGCAACACTTGTTTTGCATAGATGACATAGGGGTATTCATAGTAGAAGCAGATAATAAAACGTAAATGTTCAAAATAGAAGCGTTGTTTAAGGTTATGTAATTTGTTTTCATGTGCGGTGTGATTAATGGTTAAATCGATATAGCAATGTGTTATGACAGGATCAGGGACACCTACTTTATTATTTATTTTTAGTTTACGGATGCGGTTTTATTGTTCACCAGTGCATCAACCACTTTAACCATTGATGCAAACTCCTGCTGATCATACAGGCGGGTAAGGTAAACGATGCGGCCTTCGCGATTGATCACCACATTGCGCGTAACTCCGCTCTTTTTATTGGCAAACCTTCCAAAAATATCCGCGCCAGGATCAAGCGCCAGATCGTAAGTGATCTTCATGTCCTGGTGAAATTTTTGAACTTTTTGCAGGGGCTCGTCACGGTCAACGCCTATCAATACCAGACCTTTATTTTTGTAGGCTTCCCAGATATCTTTTTGTAAGTGCGGCATTTCCTGACGGCACACACTGCACCAGCTGGCTGTAAATTGTAGTATTACTACTTTGCCGCGTAACTGCTTTAGGGTAGTTTTGGTACCGTTGGTGAGTACCAGTTCAAAATCATCAGGAGCCTGTTCGCCAACTTTAACCAGGTAACCGCGGTCGATATTGGCAGAGTCGGCAGTCTGTGCACGGGCAGTAATGCCGGTAAACAGGAAAAGATAAACTATGAGTAAAAATTTATTGTTCATTGAATTTATTAAAGGGCCCGCTATAATTAAGCCGGCGATAAAAAAATAACAGATTTCAATTAAACAGAAAGAATAGGAGAGGTATGAAGAACAGCCTATAGCTGTAAGCGTGTGGACGTATCATTATCTTTTCTGCAAATTATTGCAGATAGGAATTAGCACCTTTATAACAATCTGTACAGGTTGCTAAGACATCACAGGGCCTTTCCCTCAGTCTTTCTGGATAATTAAAAAATGAAATAAAGAACGACTTCGGCTGCAAACATATAAATAATTCTATTAATCCCATAGACTTTGTATTTATTTAATGATTTTCGCTCATTTCTTACAATTGGGTGGCAAATGGAGACGAGGGATAGGTAAAGTAGGATAAGTCATCCTGAACTTGTTTCAGGATCCCACAGGACGGGTTAACCGGCATGTTATGCACCTTACTTATGGGATGCCGAAACAAGTTCGGCATGACTGGATTAATTAGTTTCATCCCTCCAAAAAAATCGTTATATTTGTATATCAGGCAACGGCCCGGTTCTCTTTTATTAGGGAACCGGGCCGTTTGGTTAGGATAAAATCAAGCCAAAATAGACCATTTTTAGTGTAGTTATTTGACAATCAATTATTTAATACTTTTTAAACCTTTCAAAATCCATCAAAAATTTGTTAAAAAGTGTTAAAATGGCGTTAAAACTTTGTTAAAATGAATGAAAACAAGCGTTTTTATGCTGTTTTTGACTAAAAAAGTGTTAAAATTTAAGGTTTAAAAAGTTTTTAAGCGGGGATGATGGTATGGGAACGGATCAGGGTCAAACAAAAAAAGGGTGAAAACGATTAAGTAAATAATTCAACTATTTTTGAGAAATATGATCTTAAAAATAAGAGATTTGTTTTCGATCTGTAAGCAGATCATTCACCAATTATACCTTCTGCTAACTATGCAATTAAAACGGAGCATTTGCCTGTTGGGCTTACTAACTTTTGTTTACGCGGATAATTTCGCCCAAAGCACAACCCCCAAAAAGCCATTGGATGAGGTTGATTATGTTGATCCGTTGATAGGCACTTCTCTAAAAGGTTTTGCCAAGAGTTTTGAGGAAGGCAACGGTGGCGGCGGCACCATGCCCTGCGTAAACGTACCCTTTGCCATGACCAATTTTGTAGCGCAAAGTCGCGAAAACAAGATGAGCTACATGGTATACCACTATGAGGATAGTAAGGTTATCGGGTTCACTGCCAGTCACCAGCCTACCGTTTGGATGGGCGATTATGGCTATGTTTCGGTGATGCCGCAGGTAGGTAAATTGCGTGTTTTACCAAAGGAACGGGTGCTTTCCTTCAGCCATAAAGATGAAGTGTCAAAGCCATATTACTACTCGGTAAAGCTGAAAACTACCGGTACAGAGAAGATCAAAGCCGAAATCGCGGGCGCTAATACCTGTGGTATGTTCCGGTTTACTTTCCCCAAGGCCGATCAGGCGCATATCATTATCCAGGGCATCAACCTGAACCCTGAATTAACGGACTGGGCCAATGATTATACCGTAAGGATAAAAAAGCTGAAAGGCTACGTACGCGTAGATACGGTAAACAACGAAATAACAGGCTATAACCCCGACAGGCAGTCGGCCCAGTTAGGTCCAGATTTAAAGAACTTTAAGGGTTATTTTGTCATCAAATTTAACAAGCAGATCAAAAAATACGGTACCTGGGATAAGCAGGTGATCAACAAGGGCAGTCACGAGCAATATGGTACCCGCATGGGAGCCTTTATATCCTTCCGTACCAAAGCCAATGACGAGGTAAGAGTTGTGGTAGCCACCTCATTTATCAGTCTGGAGCAGGCACGCGAAAACCTCAAAAAGGAGATCCCTGATTGGGATTTTGACCGGGTAGTAAAAAACACGCGCGACCAATGGCAACAGGCTTTAAAAGTGATACAATTAAGCGGGGTAAGCAGGGATCAGAAGACTATTTTCTACACTGCCTTATTCCATACCATGTTGTTTCCGAGGCAGTTTTCGGAGTATGGCAAATATTACAGCGCTTTTGATGATAAGGTGCACAAAGGCGAATCGTACAATGATTATTCACTTTGGGATACCTTCAGGGCGCTGCATCCGCTGCTAACCCTTACTCAACCTCAACGGGTTGATGGGATGGTGCAATCGCTGCTGCAAATGTACCAGGAGGGTGGCTGGATGCCGATGTGGCCAAACCCAACCTATACCAATATTATGATAGGTACCCATGGCGATGCCGTTGTGGCCGATGCTTATGTGAAAGGATTTCGCGGATTTGATACCAAGCTGGCTTATGAGGCGCTGCATAAAGACTCCTACGATGCCCCGGATGGCGATACCCACAAACGCTGGGGCGACCGCGACCTGTGGACAAGCTTTGAAGCCCGTGGTGGCTTGACCAACTATCATAAATTAGGCTATATACCTGTGGATAAGACCCGGGAATCTGTTTCGCGTACCATTGAATATTCTATTGATGATTATGCAGTAGCCCAGGTGGCCAAAGGTTTAGGTAAGGATGATGACTATAAACAGCTGATGGCCTGGAGTAAAAACTACCAGAACGTGTACAATAGAGCAACCGGTTTTATGGCTCCGCGTAATTCAGACGGGCATTTTTCTGCCAAACCGGATTCCGGTTTTACGGAAGGCACCAAGTGGACCTATACCTTCGGCGCCATGCATGATATACCGGGGATGATTAAACTGATGGGCGGTGAAAAGGCCTTTGCCGATAAACTGAGCCTGAATTTTAGCGGCGGCCACTATCGCGCGGATAACGAACCTGGCCATCATTACCTGTACCTGTTTAACTATTGCGGCATGCCCTGGAAAACACAGGAACTGGTACGGGAACATACTTCGAAACAGAACTTCAGGAACGCGGCCATCGGCATCAACGGCAATGATGATTGCGGCCAGACTTCGGCCTGGTATATTTTCAACGTGATGGGCTTTTACCCGGTGGCGCCAGCATCAGGCGTTTACAGCATTGGGGCGCCGCAGTTTCCTTATATAGTTTTGAACTTACAGCATGGTAAAAAACTGATCATCAAGGCTACAGGTCTTTCAGCTAAAAATAAGTATGTGAAGGCCGTAAGCTTTAATGGTACACCAATAAAAGATTACATCATCTCGCACAAGGAGATCAGCGAGGGCGGGACGCTGGTATTTATTATGACCGATAAACCGCAGAAGTAAGTTATAAAATATTAAAAATCTGATTAGTCGGTGGCACGTGTGGAGTCCCTGACTATCAGTTTGGATGGCAGCGTTATATTTTCCTTTTCCAGCTGTATAGGCTTACCCGCAAGGTGACCAAATAAAAGCTCTGCGGCTTTGCGGCCCATGTCATAAGCCGGTTGTAAAACGGTGGTAAGCGGTGGATTCAATATAGCCGCGGTGATCTGGTTGGTAAAACATACTACTTTGATATCGTTGGGGATGTTCAACTTTAATTCCTCGCAAGCGAGGTAAGTGGTTGTGGCCAGGTGCTCAACTGTCGCGATGATCCCATCGGGTTTGACGGTGGTAATGTGCTCTTTTAAAACGGCTATGTTTTCCTGGTTATACTTATTAGAGCAGCTGATTATATTTTCTTCTTTGGATTTAACCTGATGTTCGGTCAGTGCCTTTTTATAACCACCTTCACGGGCTTGCAAAATAGAAGGGTAGCCTTCAATAGTAACCAATGATATGTTTTTACAACCCTGTTCAAGCAGATGTTTGGTAGCCATATAGGCACTGTTAAAATCGTCGGTTTTGATCTTGGCGGTAGGGATATCTTCACAAACCCGATCGAAGAAAACAATGGGCACACCGGCCTGTTGCAGTTCTTGTATATGCTTGATGTCCTTGGTGTTACTGGCAACCGACATGAGCACCCCATCTACGCGGCCACTGCTCAGATCGTTAAACATTTGTGCCTCACGTTCATAACTGTCGTGGGTTAAATAGATCAAGGCATGGTATTTTTCCTGGCCAACAATGCTTTCGATGCCATTGATAGCCTGGCTAAAAAAGCTGTCAGCAATTTCGGGAATAATAATGGCGATAGTATTACTTGATCGTTTCCGGAGACTGCTGGCATAAGGATTGGGTACATAGTGCAGCAATTTCGCGGTTTCTATAACCCTTTGTTTGGTTTCCTCACCAATGTCATGACTGTCCCTGAGTGCCTTTGATATAGTTGCAATAGATACATTTAACACCTTGGCAAGTGTCTTCATGTTTACTTTGTTACTTTTTGCTTCGGCCATCGGGGTATTGGTTTTCGGGATTTTAACTATCTGTTAAGTGATTTTTTATCGCTAAACTATAAAAAAGTTTAGCAAGGTAATAAAAATAGCGTTTAAAATAAGTGAGGATAATATAGCTGTCATTTGTACAGTTTAAGTAAACGTTTAAGCAAATAAATACGGAGTTTTTGATAAATCTGATTCTAAAAATGGACAAATTTGTATAACACAGCTATAAAAACCAGCTATAAAGGATTGTTTACCAATTATATTTCCTTTTAAATTATAACATCATGAGCAAGATAATCGGAACGCCGGAACAAGGCCCTCTAAATTCCATAGAAGAATGGGAAGATGATTTATTAGTTCGTTATCCGGATGCTGATTCCATAGCCGCTGGCAGGGATACGCAAGCATATCGCGACTACGAAGCCACTACAAAAGATAGTGTAAGGGAGTTTTATCGCTTACAGCACATCAACCAAACCTATGATTTTGTATTGCAAAAGAAACAACAATATCTGTCGTTTGATAAACAGGAGATGACGGTTTGGGAAGCCTTTGATTTTTTAAACCAACTGGTTGATGACTCCGACCCGGATACTGACCTGGATCAATTACAGCATCTGCTGCAAACATCAGAAGCTATCCGTGCAGATGGCCGTCCTGATTGGATGGTGTTAACAGGCTTATTCCATGATCTGGGTAAGGTATTATGCCTTTTTGGCGAGCCCCAATGGGCCGTAGTGGGCGATAGCTACCCGGTGGGATGCGCTTTTTCTGACAAGATCGTATACGCGCAATATTTTGATCAAAACCCCGATCATCACGACCCTCGATATAATACCAAATATGGCGTTTATGAGCCAAATTGTGGTTTAGAGAACGTACACATGACCTGGGGACACGATGAGTATATTTACCATATTATGAAGCCTTATCTGCCTGAGCAGGCATTGTACATGCTTCGTTACCACTCATTTTATCCACAGCACAGGGAAAATGCTTACAGTCATTTAATGACCCCGCATGATCATCAGTTATTTAAATCGGTTGATCTGTTTAACCCATATGACCTTTATTCCAAGAGTCCCGTGCCACCGGATTGGAAAAAACTGCGCCCGTACTATGAAGATCTGGTTGCTAAATATTTACCGGCAACATTGAAATTCTAAGCGGGTTTTCTACCAATACCCCATTAACATAACCGCTGGTGACATTATATCACCGGCGGTTATGTCAATTCATTTTATTTCATAGATTTGAAAAATTGAACCGGCCTTGAAATTACCGGCCTAAATTTCCTATTGCAAAAAAATACTCATGCTGAAACACATTTCTACGGCCGATCTGTTGGTCTTTTTCTTCTATTTTATCATAGTTGCCAGTTACGGATACTACATTTATAATCGCCGTAAAAAAGAAACCAATAATAGCTCACACAGCTTTTTCCTGGCCGAAGGATCACTCACCTGGTGGGCCATAGGTGCCTCTATTATAGCCTCTAATATTTCGGCAGAGCAGTTTATCGGTATGAGTGGCGACGGTTTTTTTGCCGGGATAGCTGTAGCGGTTTATGAATGGGTAGGCGCAGCCGCCTTGATCATTGTGGCGGTGTTTTTTATGCCGATATATATTAAGAATAAGATATTCACCATGCCTCAGTTCCTGCAGGATAGGTATAACGGTGGAGTGGCACTGGTGATGTCGATATTCTGGCTGCTTTTGTACGTATTCATTAACCTTACCGCTATCTTATACCTTGGGGCTTTAGCCATTAACGGTTTGTTGGGCGGTGAGTATTTCCACCAGATCATGATCGGCTTGGCTATATTCGGGGTTATTATTGCCCTGGGGGGTATGCAGGTGGTAGGTTATACCGATGTTATACAAGTGGGGGTGCTCATTATTGGAGGCCTTGCTATTACTTACCTGTCATTAACCATTGTGAGCGAAAAATTTGGCTTTGGCACCAATGTGCTTACCGGCTTTAATTTGCTATTGAAAAACGCGCCCGATCACTTTCACCTGATATTTAAAAAACCTACAGCCGGTGCTTCAACCGAAACCATAACCAAATACTTGATTTTACCTGGTTTTGCTATGTATGTTTCGGGACAATGGATCAGTAACTTGAATTACTGGGGCTGTAATCAATACATCACCCAAAGGGCTTTGGGCGCTAACATCACTACGGCCCGTACCGGTATCTTATTTGCCAGCTTACTAAAAATACTGATGCCGGTAATTGTAATGCTGCCGGGCATTGTAGCCTTTGTACTATATAAAAATGGTCATCTGCCGCAATTAGCCGGGGGTAAGGATGGTGCTTATTCAGCTATGTTGTCCTTTTTGCCATCTGGTTTAAAAGGCTTGTCATTAGCGGTTTTAACGGCCGCTATAGTAGCATCGCTGGCTGGTAAGGTTAACAGTATTGCCACCATTTTTACGCTGGATATCTATAAAAAATACATGAAAAAAGATGCCAGCGAACGCCGTATGGTTTGGACAGGCAGAATGGCTATTTTAATGAGTTTACTAATAGCCGTGATGTTTACCTGGAACGATGTTTTAGGCATCGGTAGCGCGGGCGGATATACCTTTGTGCAGAAATACTCCAGCTTTGTAAGTCCGGGTGTATTGGCTACTTTCCTGTTGGGTATGTTTTGGAAAAGAACCACTGCCGAAGCAGCAGTTATTGGCATATTGGTAGGCTTTGCTTCTTCCGTGTTTTTCAACCAGTTTGCCGTCCAATTGCTTGGGCCTGAAACGATATTGTACTCGGCATTTCACAATGCGAAGGGTGATTATGAGATCCCATTTTTTATCTCTCTGAGCTGGTCGTTCCTGATCACCTTTATTGTTATGATAGCCGTTAGCTTAAGAGGACAGGTTATCAATGCTAAAGCTATTGTTATTGAAAGATCGATGTTTAAATTAAAACCATCATCGATTATACTGATAGCTGTGATACTGATACTGTTATCAGCCATCTACGTAAGGTTCTGGTAATAATTAGGATAATATCTAAAGGCCGTCTCGTAGAGACGGCCTTTTTTGTTTAAATTAAATAAGACCCGATTTTATTTGAAGTTGCTTATTATCATATTATTATATCACTCTATTTTGGTTTTAAATAAATTTAAGTACGTTTAACGACAAAAAAATAATAATTCAAAACAACTTTATTTAAGCCTTATGAGATTTAAAAAACCGTTAGATTTATTACTAAAAGAAGCCTCTGAAACTGGTGGCGGTACGTTAAAGCGCACTTTAAGCAGTTTTAATCTGGTTACCATGGGGATAGGTGCGATAATAGGGGCAGGGCTATTTTCACTTACCGGCCTGGCTGCTGCCAATAATGCAGGCCCGGCTGTTACCATATCATTTGTAATAGGTGCTATCGGTTGCGCGTTTGCTGGGTTATGTTATGCTGAATTTGCCAGTATGATCCCAATCGCTGGTTCTGCTTATACTTATTCTTATGCAACCATGGGTGAATTTACAGCCTGGATAATTGGATGGGATCTGGTATTGGAATATGCATTAGGCGCAGCAACGGTATCCATTAGCTGGTCGCAATATTTAACCAAGTTTTTGCATTATTTCAATTGGGAAATACCACCCCAGTTTACCAAGTCGCCCTGGGAAAACATTACGCTTGCTGATGGCTCGGTGGTTCATGGAATCATGAATCTTCCGGCTGTATTTATCATTGTTTGCTTATCCTTATTATTGATTCGCGGCACCAGGGAATCGGCTTTTGTAAATAACTTATTGGTTGTGCTTAAAGTTGCTGTCGTATTAGTTTTTATAGCTGTTGGCTGGGGCTTTATTAATCCGGCCAATCATACCCCTTACATTCCGGAAAACACAGGTAAATTTGGTGAATTTGGCTGGTCCGGTGTATTGCGGGGCGCTGGCGTAGTGTTCTTTGCCTTTATTGGCTTCGACGCGGTTTCAACAGCTGCCCAGGAGGCAAAAGATCCTAAACGCGGTATGCCGATAGGTATAATAGGCTCACTGGTAGTATGTACCATATTGTACGTATTATTTTCGCATGTAATGACTGGAGTTGCCAATTATAAAGAATTTAAAGAAAGCGCCGCGCCTGTTGCAGTAGCCATAGCCAAAACCCCCTATGCCTGGTTACAAAAATCAATCATAGTAGCTATATTGGCCGGTTATACTTCGGTGATATTGGTGATGCTTATGGGGCAATCCCGTATTTTTTATACCATGGCAAAGGATGGATTGATACCTAAAACATTTGCATCGGTTCACAAAAAATTCCAGACCCCGTATAAATCAAATCTATTATTCGCGGTATTTGTGAGTTTATTTGCCGCTTTTGTGCCTGTAAGGGTGGTAGGTGAAATGGTATCTATCGGAACATTATTCGCGTTTGTTTTGGTTTGTGTTGGCGTAATGGTGATGCGGAAATCAGATCCAAATACTCCGCGTCCTTTCAGAACACCATGGGTGCCTTTTGTGCCGATAGCGGGTATTATCATATGCGTTGTGATGATGGTTTCATTACCCCTTGATACCTGGATCCGTTTGGCTGTTTGGATGATCCTTGGCTTGGTTATTTATTTCTTCTATAGTAAAAAGCATTCACTCATCCGTAATGGTATCGTGAATATTCCGAAAGACCCAATAAACCCACATTTTTAAAAGAGCGGATCTTGTTCAATAAAAATGGCCTGTAAATTTTACAGGCCATTTTGCTTTTCATAGGTATGTTATATTATTTGGAGGTGTGGTTCACCAGCTCGCGCCATTCTGTTAATTCGGGGATGCCTGGTTTGCGTTTACCGAACATTTGCAGTATCATTTCGCCCTCAGCATCGTTCAGTTCAATAGAGTTTACATCACCGTCTGTTGATGGTTTAATTACGTGCCATACCCCGGCTACCAAGTCTTCGCGCAGGTGCAGGTTAAATTCCGGATCGAGTACATTAAACCATGGCCCCATCGGTACCAATTTGGTGATGTTACCGCTATGGATCTGGATACAGCCTTTATTACCTACAAATATCATCACAGGTATTTGCTGCCCTGAGCATGTTTCGGCAATGGTTTTGAACGCTTGCAGATCAACTTTTTTAGCATACCCCGCAGGAGCCAGGTGCAATGCCTGTGTACGGCTCAATTTAAACTTTCTTAACAAGCCAAAAAACTCATGGCTATCTTTCATGGCTTTCCAGGCATCCTGAAAGGCGGTGATTTCTAGGCCTCCGGTTAACCAGTTTTCAAATCATATGATTAGTTCTGGAGGGTTGTTCCTGATGAATGTACATATGCGGTTCAATGAACCGGCCAACATTCTGTTCGAGATAGAAGGCGAAACCGTAACCTCCCAGTTTATATTTTATGAGCACAAGCAGGCGGTTGAGGATAAGCAGCGCATAAAAAAAATGCGGGGAGGGGCGAGGCATAATATTCGTTATATACCGTCACTATCAGGTAAATATGAGTTGCTGCCAGATGTGGTTTACAACTACTTCCTGGTGGTGCTGTCAAAAGAATATTATTTTCATCTCATTAACCAGGATTCTTCGTTGCATGCCGATTTTGTACAGGAGATCAAGAATGGAAAATACACCTCCATATCGGCGCAGGATCTATTGGTTTCGCATGAGATGAAACAAACCATCAACGATATTGTGGAATGCAAAAGAACAGGAGAGCTGAAACGCCTGCATACCGAATCGAAAATACTGGAACTACTGATGCTCCAGATGGAGCAACTCCAGAATGATCAGCACGATGAGGTACGAAAGTATACCAATCTGGAGCAGGAAAAAATAGAGCAAGCCCGGGATATTTTAGATCAGGATTTCGCTAATCCACCAGTGTTGCCGGTTTTATCGCGCATGGTATCCCTGAATGAATTTAAATTAAAACGTGGTTTTAAAGCCTATTTCGGCACTACCATTTATGGATACGTTACCCGGTTAAAAATGGAACGTGCCCGTCACCTGCTTGTTGATCAGAAAATGACTATTAGGGAAGTAACTTATGAGGTTGGCTTTAAGCATCAGTCGCACCTGTCTGAAGCATTCAAAAAATATTTTGGGATACTACCCAGTGAGATCAGGAGTTAAATCGATCTATATTACTGTTTGTAGAGCTATGAGGAATAAAATACCCAACTTTTTGTTCGCATAAGTTATTGTTAACTTGTTACCCCATGGCCTGAATTTTGCCTGACCAGCTTATATTCAGAACCTATGTTAATTGATTGCATGATTGTTGATGACGATGAGATGGTGCTTTTCCCTCTTCGCATTCTTGTTGACAACACCCCATTTTTAAACCTGTTATCGTTTTATGCTGATCCTGCCGAAGCGTTGTTGGCTATAGAAAGCCAAAATCCTCAACTTGTTTTTCTCGATATTCATATGCCCGGGCTCAATGGTATTGAATTGGCCCGCATCATTAATGAGCGCATGGGTACCGATGCGCCGCGTATTATTTTTACTACCGGATTTAAGCATTTTGCTATAGATGCTTACAAAGTCAACGCTCTTGATTACCTGCTTAAACCAGTTGAGCATGATGCTTTTATGAAGGCGGTTTATAAGGCTAAAGCAGATATAGAGAACAACAGGCAACTGCAAATCTTAGCTGATTATACGGAGCACGATTTTATTTTTTTACGGGTTGAGTATGAATTGGTGAAGGTTTATCTAAAGAACATACTTTACATTGAAGGATTTAAGGATTATGTGAAAGTTTATGTAACCAACACCGATGGTTATATAAAATCATTGACGACCATGAAAAACCTGGAAGAAAAATTAAAAACTGGCGCATTTATGAGAGTGCATCGTTCTTTCATCGTGTCGCTGGATAAGATCGATAGTGTTACCAGGAGCACCATCCGGTTTGGAAAAATACTGATACCAGTTAGCGAACAATATCGCGAACCGTTTAAAAAGTTTATCGACAAATGGTTTTAACCTTAATCCCCAGGTTTTAAACTTTTGTCGACATTATGCGGGTATCTGTCGAAACTATTTAATATTAGATTTAAAACTTATTTTATTTGATGTGGATTTGCAATATAACAATGCGTAGCTTTATATAACTATGCACAGGTTATGGTATAATTAAACCCATGTTGTAGTTTAACTATCATTTACCTGATCCTTTAACCTAATTTTATAATTCAAATGGAAACAAGCACTTTTTCAAAATTTTCGGCCGAGTTTTTCGGCACACTGGTATTGGTTTTGATGGGCTGTGGCAGCGCGGTAATTGCCGGTGCCAACGGCACAAGTGGTGTTGGTTTGTTGGGTATCTCTTTTGCTTTTGGTTTATCGGTTGTGGCAATGGCTTATGCTATTGGCCATATATCAGGTTGCCATATTAATCCGGCCATTTCTATAGGTATGGTTGTTGCCGGCCGTATGAAAGCAAATGAAGCAGTTATTTATATTATAGCCCAGGTATTGGGCGCTATTGCCGGTGCAGGCATCTTGTTGCTCATAGCATCCGGAAAAGACGGGTATAGTGTTGCGGCTAATGGTTTAGGGCAAAATGGTTATGATGCCTTTTCGCCCGGTCATTACAATTTGGTATCCGGCTTTATTGCCGAAACAGTTTTTACCTTCATCTTCCTGTTGGTGATTTTTGGTTCAACTTCTACTAAAAATATACATGGTGGTTTCGCGGGTCTGTCAATAGGATTAAGTCTGGTGCTTATCCATATAGTAGGTATTATGGTTACAGGTGTATCGGTAAATCCGGCACGTAGTATTGGCCCCGCATTACTGGTAGGTGGAGCAGCCATCAGCCAGTTATGGCTATTTATTGTGGCCCCAATATTAGGTGCCGTATTAAGCGCCGCAGTATGGCGTCTTTTATTAGAGAGAAAATAAAAGACAAAATACACAACCAGGTCGGCATGGTTATTCCTGTCTGATCTGGTTGTATCTAAAAGCTAACACAAAAACAAACTACTTTTACCGGCTGTTTTTAATAAGGATCAAGCCCTTATCCATTCTCCTGTTATTACCCCAATAACTAATTACCGGCAAAAATTGTTAAGTAATACTATATTCCCACCACATAGGACATCCTTTTTTAACCCGCTGAAATTTCGTTTATGATCTGTATTTTTATTTAATTGTTTATATTTTAAACTTATTCTTACATTGAGTTAAAAATATATCTCCCCGGGCTTTAATAAATGTTATTATTGCCCTTGATTTTGCCAGTTAAATATCGGCATGATACTTGTTTAGCTTACCGCCTTAATGAAATCTACATATACTCAAAAAATCTCGAGGACAATTATGCTGGCGTTTTTAGCATTGATTATTATCCTCGCTATAATCGCGCTTTTTGTACGTAATTCTATCTCCAATAAATTACAGGATCTTTCCAAACTAGCTCATGATGTTGAATATGATCAAGCAAGGCCGCAGCAGGCCCTATTGCTATTACATGAGGCCGAAGATGATTTCCAGGAATCGCTATTAAGTACCGGCGATGAAAAAAGTAAAGCTTATAAAGCTAAGCTGTCACAGGCATTTAACCTGATTGATACGCTACTGAAGGATCACGCCAATATGCCGGGCCTAACCGAAGAACAACATCAAAAAGTGCTGTATTGGCACGTTAAAAAATTAGAATTATCGGGTAAGCTATATGAGCTTAAACACAATTTTGATTCCCTGCTTACCGTTTATGCCGATTTTAATGAAGCTGCCGGTAAAAATCCAGTCAACATCAGCATGACAAACGGAACCCGGAAAAAGAATATTGAAAATAAAGCAGACACTATAAAGAAAGATATTTTAGGCAAAAAGAAAGGCCTCTTCGGGCGACTAAAAGATGCTATCGTTAATAAAAATGGCAACCCTTCCTCCAGTATTATTGTGGTTAACCATAGCCGGACAAACTTGTTGGTTGACTCGGCCACCCGCAAAGTGGCTTATCAGGAGAAAAAGAATTACAATCAGAAATTAAAACTACTACAGGATCGAAATGTCAAACTTCTGGCTACACAAAAAGACCTAACAACACTCAACATCCATATCCGCAATGAGCTGGAAAACATTATAAATGGTGTAAAGGATATCAATTACAATATCGCTAACGAGTTTAAAGGGATGACCTTTAAAAGCTACCAGGAAACCACCCGGCTAATAAATAATTTTTACCTGGCCGCGCTTTTCCTGGTACTGATATTTGCCGCATTACTCATTGTATTTATACTTAAACTTGGCGTATCTGAAACCCTGTTACGGCAGGAAAATCAACGGTCGGTAACTATTGCCCAGCAAAAAATGGATCTGTTGCAACACATGAGCCATGAAATACGCAACCCGCTTACAGCAATAAAGGGCTTTCTGTATATATTCAGTCAAACCAATCTGTCGCCACGGCAAGCAGATATGCTTGGCTCTATCAGGCTTTCGTCTGATATGTTGTTACGCACATTGAATGATACGCTTGATGCCGCCAAAATGGAGAATAGCGAGTTTAAGATCAACCGCGATCCTTTCAATGCCGATTTTGTATTAAAAGAGGTGATAGAAAGCATGGAATTTAGCGCCACTAAAAAGAAACTCAGCTTGGAATATCATTTTGAAGGCGATAAGAGCGCCCTGGTTTTAGGTGATAGTTTCAGACTTAAACAGGTGATGGTTAACTTGCTAAGCAACGCCATTAAATATACCAACACAGGCGGTGTTACTGTAAAAGCTTCCCTGGTATCAGTAAATAAGGAAAGCAGGCTGGTGGTTGATATTACCGATACGGGTGCCGGTATCAGTACGGAGCAGCAGGCCAATCTTTTTTCTAAGTACTATCAAACCAATTCAGCAAAAGGTCAAACCGGAACAGGGCTTGGGCTTTATATCTGCAAGCAACTGGTTCAACTGCAAAAAGGGCAGATCAGTGTAAAAAGTATCGTTAGTAAAGGGAGCACTTTTAGTTTTTATATACCTTACGAAGCCGGCAGCCATGCTATTGATAAGCAAAAAATAGATGATCCGTTATCATTACTAAACGGTATCAGTATCCTTGCTGTGGATGATAATGAGCTAAGTTTGATGTTCCTGAAAATGATGACCAGTAAGTGGAATATTAAATTTCACCAGGCCCATAACGGAGAGGCGGCATTAGATATCCTGACTAAAGAAACCATCACTGTTATATTAACAGATATCCAGATGCCTACCATGGATGGTCATGAACTTATCGCGGCTATCCGGCGATTAAAAGCCCCATTGAACGAAGTTCCTGTTATCGCGATCAGCGGTACCTCAAAACCATCAGATGCCGAAAAACTTTCGAAAAAAGGATTTTCGGGCTTTGTTACCAAACCATTTGCTGAGGCCGAATTGGTACGGCAGATCATCAGCGCGTTGAAATTATAAGTCTTAGTTTGTATCAAGTAGCTAGTATCAAGATTCTCGACTTGCTGGTGTTTTGTCGTGATACTTGATACTAACTACTTGATACTAAAAGTCGTGATATAAATTCCGGAAGCCGCTTTTTACACCAAAGGTAATCAGGGTTGTTTTGTTATCGCTTAGGGCATTCTTTTCCTGCCTGTAAAGACCACCGATTTCAATGCGGAGATTGGTTTTGGGATTTACCAGGAACGATACAGTACCCTCGCCATAATAAAGCTGTGTGCTGATACCCTGACCAATAACAGGGGTTGGATTTGGATTAACCGGATATGGTTTGGTCAGTAACTTTCCGTTATTGTCGATTGCGTTAGCATCAAGCCCGTATTTGCCATAATCAAGTTGACCCTGAAAATCAAAGCGGCCAACCGAGTAGTTGATGATACCCAAAAACTCCCTGAAATTAGCACCAAAAGGATGAGCAAGCGGGTCGCCGAAAAAGGTGTAATTATTAAGCGTTTGCGTGCTGGAGTAGGTGTATGGTTTTACGGTATTAAACTCAAAAAGATAATTTAAGCGATTAACCTTAAATATATCGGCTCCGCGTATACCCAATTGTACACCATTGGTATTATCCAGGTTATTGCCCGAAAAGAAGTTGCTGAATTTAAACCTATCAAGCAGTAATTGACCGTAAATGGCTGTTTTGTCAAATATTTTATACTTGCCTGTAAAGCCCATAAATACATTATCCTTAGGTGATGCAGATGATCCTAAGCCGCTGGAGAATACTAATGGATTGATAAAGTTCACATCAAAACCACGCCTGTTTCCCTGTGCATCGGCTTCCGGAGTGATCAGCGCGTTGAAGAAACCTAATGATACACGGTTGCTTACGTTCCAGTCTAAATAATGAAACATAGCCCATTTACGCCTGTTGCTTCCCAGTTGGTCAAACTTGGGTTCTTTGAGATCCTCCAGATACGCCCAGGCCATCATGTATTGCACTCTGCCCAAATTTGCAGTCACCCGTAGTAAGGGCATGTTCGCAGCATAGTCTGATAACAACAGTGATCTGTAGCCATCGCCTACAAACATTTTATCCTGGCCCAGGGTAATGTTCAACTGTTTTATAGGCGTATAAGACGCAATAGCTGTAACGTACGACCAATCCTGGGAATCTTGCTTCTGGCCGTTATAATGGCGGGCATAAGCCTGGCCGGGTATAAAAGCATTGGCGTTTACAACATCGTTATAGTAACCCGGAAACTTGGCCTGATCTTCAAATCCGCTGGTGTAAAACGAGAATTTGGTGCCTACCGTACCGCCAAACTGAAAGCCACGGGCATTTAAATAAGTTGATCGTTTACCGGAAAAATCTCTTCCAACCTGTAAATCTGCAATAACGTCTCCGTAAAAAGTATAATCTTTAGTCTGTACGTCAAACAGGTGCTCGTTAAACAGCTTACGGCTAAGCCATGTTTTGCGTTGGTCACTTACCCCTACATTCATAACAGAATCATAGGTGCCATTGATCAGGCTGTCAATTAAAAAAGGCCGTAAAGACGTGTGAAACGAACTTTTTGTACTATATATATCACCGTTGAATTTTTGATAAAGCAGATAAGACTGTGGTAAATAAACAGATTGCGCATTGCTTATCTGAACTGATAGGAGGAGTATCCCCGCTAACAAAAATAATTTTATAGACCGAACGAAGTAGAGTTTTTGCATCACAACAAAGTAAGCATTATTTATATTAACATGAAAATTGGATAAGCTTATTGCCTAAGGAAATAATACCCTTATTTGTTTTACAAAATAACAGATTAATGATTGTAAAAGTTAATTTATGTTAAATTTGGTGGCACGAAACTGTTTTTTTTTAATAAGCTATAAAAATCCTGATATTTGCCCGCGCTATAAAACCATACGATATATTAAATGCAATACAAAAAAATCAATAACCTTTTAGGCTGGCTTTGCTTTGTTATAGCTTCTGTTACCTACATTTTAACACTTGAGCCCTCCGTAAGTTTTTGGGATTGCGGCGAATTTATTTCATGTGCTTACCGTTTACAGGTAGCCCATCAACCCGGGTACCCTGTTTTTGCCATGTTGGGCAAATTGTTTTCGCTGTTATCATTCGGCGATAATACCAAAGTACCTTATTTTACAAACTTAGGCTCGGCTGTAGCCAGCGGGGCAACTATCATGTTTTTGTTTTGGACAATAACCGCCCTGGCCAAAAAGATGCTTTTAAATAAACGCGATGATGTGGTGGAGCAATCAAACCTCATCCTGATCATGGGAGCAGGCCTGGTTGGCGCATTGGCTTTTACCTATACCGATACCTTTTGGTTTTCGGCGGTTGAAACCATAGTATTTGCCTTATCATCCCTGTGTACCGCTATTGTGTTTTGGGCCATATTAAAATGGGATGCCCATGCCGATGAAAAAGGGGCCGATAAATGGCTGGTTTTTATTGCCTATGTTATAGGTTTATCTATCGGTATCCATTTGCTTAATTTGTTAACTATCCCGGCTATCGCCATGGTATACTTCTTTCGCAGGAGTAAAAATATTACCGTTAAAAACGGTATCCTGGCATTTTTAGCCGGCGTTGTTATCCTGGGGCTGGTACAATACGGCATCAGGGGATACACCATAAAGTTTGCTGCCTATTTTGATCTTTTCTTTGTCAACTCACTGGGAATGGGTTTTGGCAGCGGCGCGTTTTTCTTTATATTATTAATTGTTGTTGCGCTTGTAGGTGGTATTATATATAGTATCCGCGCTAAAAAGCCAACGCTTAACCTGGCTTTATTATGCGTTGCATTTATTTATTTTGGTTATGCTGCTTTTGCCTATATACCTATCAGGGCTACTGCAAATCCCGATCTGAATAACTCGCACCCCGATAACGCTTTTACACTTTACGGTTACCTGAACCGTATTCAATACGGCGAAACTCCTTTACTGAGCGGCCCGTACTACGATGCTACAGTTACCGACCAAAAAGAAGGCAGTATCATTTACCGTAAAGGAAAAACACAGTACGAAAATGCCGGTAAAAAGATCGAAACCGAATACAGTCATACCACGCCATTCCCGCGTATGTACAGTACCGAACCAAACGATGTTCAGTTTTACAAAGAGTGGTTGCGCATTCCTGATGGACAGACACCTGGTTTTGGCGATAACCTGAAATTTATGGCCACCTGGCAAATGTACCAGATGTATTGGCGCTATTTCCTTTGGAATTTTGTAGGCCGCACCAATGATGCTGACGGACAAACCAGTATGGTAGGTATCGATGGTAACTGGACTACGGGGCTTTTTGATAAAAACTTACCAAAATCAGTAACTAAAGGAACAACCTATACGCCGCTATATGCTCTTCCGCTCATCATTGGCCTAATAGGTGCCTTTTATCACCTTAACCGTAAAAAGAAGGATGCGCTTATCGTGTTATTGTTATTCTTCTTTACCGGGCTCGCTATTGTGTTATACGTTAATCAGCCATCTATACAGCCACGCGAACGTGATTATTCATACGTAGGCTCGTTTTACGCTTTTGCCATTTGGATAGGTCTGGGTGTTATTGCTATTGCCGAATTCGCACGTAAATACATCAATGCCAATACAGCTGCAATCGGTTCAACCGTGATCTGCTTATTGCTGGCTCCTGTATTGCTGGCCAGCAAAGAGTGGAAAAGCCATGACCGCTCCACTAAGTGGACCGCGCATGATATGGCTTATAACTACCTGATATCGTGCCCGCCTAATGCCATATTGTTTACCTATGGCGATAATGACACTTACTCTTTGTGGTATGATCAGGAAGTAGAAGGCATACGCCCAGATGTGCGCATTGTTAACCTGAGCTTGTTTACCGGTGATTGGTACATCCGCCAGATGCAAGGCAAAATGAATCAGTCGGAACCATTGCCTATCACCATGCCTTATGATAAATATAAGGAAGGGGTGAGGGATGTTATTTATTACAGCGACCGTAAAATAGCCGGACCTGTGGAAGTAAAAGAGATATTTGATTTTATTTCTTCAGATGACAGGGCCGCCCAGGTACAATATCAAAGTGGCGACTGGGGTAACTATTTACCAAGTAAGAACTTTAAAATCACCATTGATCCTGATGAGGTAATAAAAAATGGTGTGGTTACTGCTGATCAAAAAGACAAGATCACTAAAGTGATGGACTGGAAATTCACATCAAACTATGTTACTAAAGATAACCTGGCAATGCTGGACATTTTGGCCCACAACCATTGGAAAAGGCCAATTTGCTTTACCACCACCATTGGTAATGACAACCTGATTGGTTTGCAGCCCTATTTGTATAAAGAAGGCTTTACTTATCACCTGATCCCTTTTGAAAAAGATACCACCAAACGCGATCAGCTGGGTAAAACCAATACCATGGTGATGTACAACAACATCATGAACAAGTTTAAATTCGGGAACTTTAAAAATGCCCGTTACCTGGATCATGAGTCAACATCAATGTTCTACCCGGTAATGGCATCCACATTTATTGATCTGATCCAAAACCTGATGCAGGAAGGTCATAATGACCTGGCCTTGAAAGCACTGCATAAATACGACCAGGAAATGCCCGATATTACGCCATATATTGATGTGGCGGGTCGTAAATTATTCCTGGCTCAACTGGCATTTCAGCTTAATGATGTGGTTTTGGGTAAAAGGCTTACCACCAGCATTGATGATTATGTTATCGATCAGCTGGATTACAACTATCACCTGCTATCTGATAATTCCAGCAGCGTAAACATACGCGATGTGCAGATCAGTTTGCAATTGCTCAACGGCATAGCCGATTTTACAAAGGAAAATAAACAAACCGATATCAATAAAAAAGTATCAGCACAATTGAATGATTATATGAAAAAGTTTGCCCCTATCTTAGGCAGCGGACAATAGTATACTTTCAGCTATATCAAAAAGCCATCTCAGTTTTGTGGGATGGCTTTTTTTATACGCTCTATGATATTTTAAATAAATATCGAAAAGTCAGGTTCTTTCTTTATTTTCAATGCCTGTATGCCAAAGTTTTTTAAAATATACCTAACCTTAATTTTTTGCCCGCTGTTACTGTTGTTTAACAATCAATTAACTAAAGCGGGTACCCCGGTTGTGCATCAATCTCCTAAACCTTTATGGCTAAGCAGTTTTAAAACGTATAATCAAAAGCCATCGGCACGAACCATTGAAAGAGGCTTTTTTTACGCGCTCATTGAAGAACAGATCCAGGTAGAAAAACAGGCTGATTATCATCATGTGATCCGCGAGATCGTATCCGAAACTGGGATTCAAAACGCCTCGCAGATATCCATCAGCTTTGACCCGGCCTTTGAACGCCTGGATTTTCATGATATCACCGTTTGGCGCGATAATAAACCATTGAACCGCCTAAAGATACCTGCCTTTAAAGTATTGGCCGACGAAAAGAACCTGTCTGATTTTTTATACCAGGGCACTTTTTCGGCCTTACGCATATTGGATGATATCCGTAAAGGCGACCGGATCGAATATTCTTATACATTGACCGGTCGTAACCCTATTTTTAAGGGCAAGTATTGCGACAATATCTATTTTCAATGGTACACGCCTATAGCCCATCAGTATACGGCTATCATCACTTCGGCGCAAAGAAAACTCAATTTTAAATATTTTAATAACACACCAAAAGTAACGGTATCTGAAAACGGCGGACTTAAACAATATGCTTATGAAGCTTTTCAGGTACCTGCCGGTCTGGATGATAATAACCAGCCTGATTGGTACGATCCGCTGGGGCACGTGCAGGTCAGCGAATACAACAGTTGGGCCGAGGTGGTTGACTGGGCGTTGAGTATTAATCCTACCGCCATACATATCACAGGCGAATTGGCCGATCGTATAAAGCAGCTTAAAACCGAAGCCGGTGACGACAAGGAGAAATACTTCAGGGCGGCTGTAAGGACGGTGCAGGACGAGGTTCGATACATGGGTATTGAGATAGGGCAGTACTCGCATCGTGCCAATGATCCTCAAAAAGTATTCAAACAACGCTATGGCGATTGTAAAGATAAATCGCTGCTGCTGGTATCTATGCTAAATGCGGATGGGATCGACGCGCATATGGTTTTGATAAATGCCAGCCGTAATGAGCATATAGCCGATTATATACCCACCTATTATGCCTTTAATCATGCTGTGGTTACCGCTACCGTTAACGGCAAGCAAGTTTGGGTAGATGCTACTATTGATTACCAGGGCGGGGCAGGAACCGATATTTATTTCCCTGATTATGGGAGGGGGCTGGTATTAAAAGCCGGTAATAACTCCCTAACCACTATACCGCCATCAAAAACAGGTAAGATCACCGGTAAGGACATTTATACCATTAAAGATGAAAAGTCGCCGGTATTGCTCACCATTAAAACTATCTATACCGGCAACCATGCCGATAATCAGCGGGATAGGTTAGCATCCAACAGCATGGCCGAAACAGAAAAAAGTTACCTGGATTACTACGCAAAAATATATACCAAAATTGAACGGAAGGACTCTATAACTGTATTGGACAACATACAAAAGAACATCATTACAACTACAGAAACCTACCTGATCAGCAATTTCTTTAAAAAGGACTCAACAACCAACCGCTTAACCGCAGGTTTTTTCGCCTACAGCATATCAGATATGTTTCCAGGTATTACAGGTCAAACAAAAACGCCTGTATCATTAAGTTATCCATATAACCTGGAATACACACAGCAAGTGATATTACCGGGCGGTTGGGATATGACACCGGAAACCAATGCCATTAACCGCGATTATTACCATTTTTCTTCAAATTACAGTGCAGTAGGGGATAGCCTGTTTTTGCGATACAAGCTAACGTTCCTTAAGGATAATGTACCGCTTGATAAGCTCGCCGAGTTTAAAGATGATATTAAAAAACTTAATAACAGTGGCCTCAGTTATAGCTTCTCCTATCTTGGCGCGGGTTCTGAATCATCGGCAGCAGACGTTAATAACTTGATGATCATACTGGTTGGCATCCTCATAGCGGGACTTATTTTTGTGGGTATACGGATATATCAGCGTGAAACACCGGCCATTGTTTTTGCTCATGGTTCCGGTTTTCAGCCTATCGGCGGTTGGCTGGTATTGGTAGCGGTAATATTAGTTTTAACTGCATTGTTTTCTGCACTTGTACTGATCAGTAGTGATTACTTTAGCTCGATAACCTGGAATTTAGAATCATCGGGCAAGCAGGATAGTGGTTTTAAATTATTTATAGTAATGGAGGTAATCTGTTTTACATTATTGATGTGTTATTCAATTTATTGCCTGATTTTGCTTATAAATAAACGCGACATATTTCCACGATTAATCACCGCTTATTTTTTGTTTACAGTGGCATTTTTTTTAATCGACTTTATTTGCACGTTCATATTAAAACATAATAAGTTTGTAGAACCTCATCCTTATGCGCTTATTTATTCAATAATAATGGCAGTCTTATGGATACCTTATTTTAAAAGATCAGAACGGGTAGAAGATACATTCATTGTACCTTATCCGCCATACAATTATAGCTATGAAGGGCCAGAAACACCGGCCGAAAAACAACAGTCGCATCAGGAAGGGTAGGTTCCGTTCCCGTGATAAATCTTCACCATAAATCTTCCGCAGGTTGACTAAAGTGATTTTTATAGCGGTTATGTATTCTTCGCAGTATTGTGTATATTTGTATAAGCAACGGCCTTGTTTTCTATATGAATAGAAAACAAGGCCGTTCTGTTAAGAGATAAAATAGTACAAAAATAGGTGGTTTTGTACTTATGTATTTGATTATCAATATTTTAATACTTTTTAAAGTTTCAAAAACTGCTCAAAACCATGTTAAAATTTGTTAAAATCGATGGTTTTGAGTGAATTTTCGGACGTTTTTACCCCGTTTTCGAGCAGAAAAGTGTTAAAATTAGAGGTTTAAAAAGTTTTCAGACCACTACATTAAATAATATCCAACGAACATTTAACAGCCTGCTGGAAATATTAATTTTTAAAATAAATTTGATTACTTTAACCATAAAAAGCTATCATGAAATTTCAACAGTTGTTAGAAGAGGTAAAACATTATGTCATATCATATTTTGATGTGCATGATGATCCCGAACTTGCATACCATAACCTTAAACATACCAAAGACGTAGTTGCCGCCGCTACACAGATCGCCAACCACTATCAATTATCTGACGAGGATTTTTTTATAGTACTATCAGCAGCATGGTTTCATGACACCGGCTACTTTGTTGATAAAAGCAATCATGAGGTAAAAAGCACGGAGAATGCAACTCATTTCCTGAAACAACAAAAGGTAGATAACGCGGTAATTGATAAGGTAAACGCCTGCATTATGGCTACCGAAATGCCTCAGAAACCAACCAATCAGCTGGAAGAAATTTTGTGTGATGCCGATCTGTTTCACCTGGGTACGGATGATTTCAGGGAAAAAAGCAAGCTGATGCGTAAAGAGCTGGAGGCTTGCAGACACGTGGAAATTGATAAGGAAACCTGGCGGGCGGGTAATATTGCGCTACTAGAATCGCACCATTACTTTACTGATTACTGTCAGCTGCTACTAAATGACCAGAAGCAAAAGAACCTGGAAAAGCTAAAGGAAAAACAAACCGACGTGGAAGAAAAAGCCGAAAAAAAGGAAAAAGCTGAAGCTGGAAAAGTGACGGAAACAGACCATGTGGAAGCTGCTCTTGCTAAAGAGGAGGATCATCACGAAAAGAAGCATAAAAGTGATAAGCCAGAAAGGGGTATCGAAACTATGTTTCGTATAAGTTCAGCAAACCACCAGCGCCTGAGCGATATGGCCGACAATAAGGCCCATATCATGATCACGGTGAATTCCATCATCTTATCCGCCATTATCAGTTTGGTATTGCGCAAGCTTGATGAGCATTCCAACCTGCTGATACCCACATTTATGCTGCTTACGGTAAGTTTAACCACCATGATATTCTCTATCCTGTCAACACGGCCGTCAATTCCACCGGGTATTTTTTCACCCGAGGATATCGAGAAGAAGACGGTGAATCTACTCTTCTTTGGTAATTTTTATCGCATGTCGCTGAATGATTATAGCGATGGCATGGTGAAAATGATGGATGATAAAGATTTTTTATATGGCAGCCTTATTCGTGATAACTATTCTCAAGGTGTTGTGTTGGGTAAAAAATACAGATTATTACGGGTTTCCTATAATGTATTCATGTTCGGCCTTATTATTTCGGTATTGGCCTTCCTGATCTCATCACTGATATAATCTGCTAAACAAAACATCTGCTTTTATGGATCATTACTCATTTTTTGACAGGGACCTGAGTTGGCTGCTATTTAACGAGCGTATTTTGCTGGAGGCCGAAAAGGAAGATCTGCCTGTAATGGAAAGGGTGAATTTTCTTTCGATATTTTCTTCTAACCTTGATGAATTTTACCGGGTAAGGATGCCCGTTATACTGGCAGTTAACAAGCTGGCCAAAGGTGCTGCACACGAAAAAGAAGACGTTTTACTGGAGGCCCAAAAGCTTATTGAACGGCAGCAACGGAAATTTGGCAAGGTATTTACCAGCAGGTTGATACCTTTGTTAAAACAAAATAAGGTAAACCTGCTGTTTAATGAATCCCTTCCGGAAGCCATTCGGGATAAGGTGGCCGATTACTTTTTTAGCCAGGTGATGGCTTTTCTACAGCCCATTGATCTTTCCGAGACCGGAAAAAAGTTCTTTCCGGAAAACAATCGCCTGTATTTCTTAATCATCCTTGACGTAAAAGGTGAAAAGGAAAAAACCGTACTGCTTAATATACCCTCCAATCAGTTGCCCCGTTTTTACAGCGTATCGGCAAATGACCAACAGTATATTATATTTTTGGATGATATTATCAGGTATAATTTGGATAGGCTGTTCGCCAGCGAAACCGTAAGCGGATGTTATAGCTTTAAAATAACCCGTGATGCCGAGCTCGACCTGAAGGACGAGTATCATGGCGACCTGTCTGAGCAGATCGAAAAACAATTGCTTAAAAGAGATATGGGGATGGCCACCCGGTTTTTACACCAACCAGGTATCCCGCTACGTACACTGCACTCTATAACCGAAAAGCTGGGCCTGCAGGGCTCAAGCGTGGTAGAAGGGGGGGCGTATCATAACCTGAAAGATCTGATGGGACTGCCTGTTAGTTTGCCTGCTTTACGTTATACCCGCTGGCCCCCAATTGTTAATACGGGTATGATCGATAAGGAATCGTTGTTTGATCATATTTCAGACCATGACCATATCTTTCATGCGCCTTATCAATCGTACAATAGCATACTGCGATTTTTTAACGAAGCAGCTATTGATAAGGACGTACAGGAAATATCCGTTACCCTATACCGGGTAGCCAGCGACTCCCGCATTGTAAATGCCCTTATCAGCGCGGCTTGCAATGGCAAAAAGGTGAGGGTAATGGTGGAGCTTAAAGCCAGATTTGACGAAGCCAACAACATCAAATGGGCCAAAAAGATGAAGGCCGCCGGTGTCGAGATCATTTATAGCGATAAGGCCTTAAAGGTACATGCTAAAATTGCTTTGGTAAAAAGATTGGTGAATGGCCGGGTTAAATACGCCGGTTTACTGGCCACGGGTAACTTTAATGAAAGTACCGCGGCTTTTTATACCGATCATATTTTAATGACAGCCAACCCGACTCTATTACGTGAAATGGAGCTGTTGTTCATGTTCCTGGGTAAAAAAGCAAAAACATCCGAAGGCTATCCTATAGATTTTAAACATCTGCTGGTTGCCCAGTTTAATTTACGGCAACGTTTCCTTGAGCTGATTGACCGCGAAATAGATCATGTGAAAAAAGGCTTGCAGGGTGCTATCACTATCAAGCTAAATAACCTGGAAGAGCGTATATTGATCTCCAAATTATACGAAGCATCGCAGGCTGGAGTAAAAATATCACTTATTGTACGCAGTATTTGCTGTATTATACCGGGCGTTAAAGGAATGAGTGAGAACATCACTGTACGCCGTATAGTTGATCGTTACCTGGAACACGGAAGGATATTTATTTTTCACAATAATAATGAACCCGAGGTTTTTCTGGGCTCGGCCGATTGGATGAATCGTAATATTTACCGGCGTATTGAGGTATGTTTCCCGGTTTATGACCCAGGTATCAGGGCCGAGATCATGCAGATTATCGATTTGCAGTTAAATGATAATGTACAGGCTGTAATGCTCAATCAGGAACTGCAAAACATTAGCATTGAAAAACACGAACCCCTGGTACATTCACAACGGGGTATATATGAACTTTTACAGCACAAAATTGATGAGAAAGTTTAAAAACGATAAAATGAAGGGAAAGATTGCTGCCTTGATCATGATTGCGTTTGCCGGTACCACGGTACTTTTAGGCATATCCTGCACCGCTAAACCAGAGGCTATTGTAAATCCTAAGGGTTACAATCTGAATAAACCGGTAAAATATAATATGCACATCAATTTAACGGAGATATCAGGCATTGCTTTCAGGCATGGTAAAAGTGATTCTTTGTATGCGGAGGAGGATGAAAATGGTAATGTATATTATTTAAAATTGGGCGATAAAAAGGTGAATGAAAGTCGTTTCGCCAAATCGGGTGATTATGAAGATATCGCGATCTGTAATAATTACATGATCGTATTACGCAGCGATGGCACCCTTTTTACCTTTCCGTTTAACCAGATAAGAAATAAAGAGATCCCCGGTGTTAAAAAAGTAAAGGATGTGATACCAACCGGAGAATACGAAGGCATGTACGCCGATGAAAAAACAAATAGTTTATACATACTCTGCAAAAATTGTGATGACGATAAGAGCAAGGTGAGCAGTGGGTATATTTTAAAATTGCAAAGCGATGGTACGGTTAAACCTGCCGGTGGTTTTAGTATAAATGTTAAAGAAATAGAACAGCAACTGACCGGTAAAAAGAAGGGTGCGTTTCGCCCATCGGCTTTGGCCAAAAACTTAAATACTAATGAATGGTATGTTCTTTCATCGGTTAATAAAGTGCTGGTGATTACCGATGCTTCCTGGAAGGTTAAAAATGTTTACCCCCTGAACCCGAAACAATTTAACCAGCCCGAAGGTATCGCGTTTGATGATCATAGCAATCTTTACATTTCAAACGAAGGTGATCTGGTAAGCGCAGGTAACGTATTAAAATTTAACTATACAAAGTAATTTAATGATAAAAAGCAAAAGGTTTTTCCTGTTTTTAATATGGCTCCTTGTCTTTATAAATCCCGGACGTAGCTTAGCACAAAATCTAGATGTTAATATTTTAAAAAGTATTAACCCAAGATATCCAACTTCGCAATATTGGCGCGGTACCAGTAATTCTGCATATTATGTGGCAGGTGCTGCTTCATTTGGTACCTTAATTTATGGCCTGGCAAGTAATAATGCTACTGTGAAACATAATGCCGTTGAAACTATGATCAGTTTGGGAGCAAATATCTTGGTTACTGATCTGATTAAAATATCAGTTAACCGTACCCGTCCGGCTGATCGATATCCTGATGAGATATTTGTGAATACCCCAACGCATAACCAGTCTTTCCCATCAGGACATACCAGTTTGGCTTTCGCTACGGCAACAACATTGTCCATGCAGTACAAAAAATGGTATGTCACCGTACCAGCTTACGTATGGGCATCTTCTGTAGCCTATTCCAGGATGTATTTAGGCAAACATTATCCTACAGACGTGCTGGCTGGAGCGGCGGTGGGCATTGGTACAGCCTATGCGGGGCATTGGTTTAACCAAAAGCTGTTTAAACAGTATCAGAAACCCAAGAAATATGACTAAATTAATACTATGAGTTTGATACTAAACACAATACCTATTGTTTAATTACAAATCTGTTACTTACAAAAGCCATTGATAGTTATACCTTTGATAAGGCAAAGGTATTTATAGACGTAGTAACAAATCGGCGATAATAAAGAATAACCGGCCAATCTGGGAAAGGTAATACCCGTACCTTTCAATAATATGAGATTTTAACAGGGTAATTTTATATAATAATGCACACAGAGATTTTAAATATAAATAAAGATGACTGTTTTTTATGTCAGGTAGATACCTGCCTGTCATTTAATCCGTTCGTGGAGCATTTAAAGGAACGCATAAAAACCGAAAAAACACTTAAAAGTGAATTTTACAGGTATGTATTAAATAAATTTGAAAAAGATACTTGTATTGATCTGGATATGCATCCCGAAGATGCTGAAAAGTACCGGGAAATGCTCGAATTGATCTACAGCATACTTACACCACCTATTTTAAATGAACAAGAGTTTTTTTGGGCCCTGAGTACACCCGTACCAGAAAAAATATTCTTTAGTACCGACGCTTTTTTTGATTTCCATTCCAGCAACCAATCCAGCTTGCACGCCGTAAATATGAGCCAGGGCGATTTGTTTAGCCAGCGCCAAAAACGGTTTATATATAACCTGATACTGGAGCGCTTATACGGTTTTACAGCGGTAGCAAAAAATGAAATGCTGTTTACCAATGCCGATCCTGAAACAGGGCTTTCAAGGTATTATAACATCCAGACCAACACGCAGTTTGTTAATATAAAATTGGTTGGCGACTTACCTGAGATCAATTTTGATACCATTGAACCCTATATTAACAATTATGAGGGGATAGATATTTTAGAAGATATATTACCGCTTTCCAATTTTAAGTTTGAAGGTTTTACGGTGATAACTCTAACAGATATAACACTGCCTCACGCTATAGAAAACATCCGTAATGAGCTGGTTAACCACTCCAATAAGGAAGCCGATCAGTACGATCAGATCATCGATTCATTAAAAACGCTTTCTGAAAATCCGGCTATTGAATTTGGCTTATTGCCCTTTTTAACGGTCAATAATAAATTGATATTCGATACCAACGAATGCTCGCAAAGCGTACTGATCTCATCTGCAAAGGAGTTTAGCTTGGCCGAAGAAACATTTTATGCCATTACCGACGATTACAAACTGAACCCGAAACCCGTATTTTTCAGATCACTCACCGACGAAAAGATATCAAAGCATCCCTTCCTAAATGTTTTAAAACAGGCCGGTATTAAATCGTATGGTATCTTCCCGGTTTATTACAACAAAAAGATGGCGGGTATCATGGAAGTGTATTCTTACCAGGAGATCGTGTTTTATGAAAAGTTGTTGTCGAAATTACAGACTGCTATTCCATTAGTGGCTCAGTTGCTGCAAAACAGCATAGATCAATTTACCTTTCGTATAGAAACCATTATCAAAGATAAATTTACCTCCCTGCAACCATCGGTTCAATGGAAATTTAATGAGGTAGCCTGGAATTATCTGCGGAAAAGCAACCGGAAAAAGAAAAATCAGGAAATAGAAACCGTAGTTTTTGATAATGTATACCCTTTATTTGGCGCTGTTGATATCCGCAACTCTACTATCGAACGTAATAGTGCTTTACAGGAGGATCTAAAGGCCCTGCTGACCATTATTATGGAAACGCTGACCATATTAAAAAAGCATATCCATCTTACGCTTACCGACAGGCTCATATTTAAATGTGAAGAGTGGCTGGAAAAAGTAAATGGCTTTATCACTACCAATGACGAATTGATGCTCGACGGGTTTCTACACGATGAGGTTAGCCCTTTTCTTGATCATTTCCGGAAGAATTACCCCAATGAAAAAGAAGTGATCGACCGCTACTTTGATTCCCTTGGTGAGGAAAACGGAGTTTCGTTTACCAACAGGCGTAACTTGGAGGCTTCCATGCAACTCATCAATACCTCTATCAATCACTACCTCGAACAGGTGCAGGAAGAAGTACAGGGATCATACCCATGTTATTTTGAAAAATTCCGTACAGATGGGGTGGAATACGATATTTATATTGGGCAGTCCATAGCCCCAGAAAAGATGTTTGATGTATTGTATTTAAAAAACATCCGTTTGTGGCAGCTTAAATCAATGGCCGAAATTGCCAGGCTTACACATGGATTAACCGAACAACTTTCGAGACCTTTACTAACCACACAACTGATATTTATACACTCAAACCCAATAGATATCAGTTTCAGAAATGACGAAAGGCGTTTTGATGTGGAAGGTGCTTACAATATCCGATACGAGGTAGTCAAAAAACGTATTGACAAAGTTTTAATAGCCGGAACTATTGAACGTTTAACCCAGCCCGGTAAAATAGCCATGGTTTATTTTAACCAGACAGAAGCAGCCGAATATCTGGAATATATAAAATATCTGCAGGAAGAAGACATATTGCTGAATGATCTGGAACAGCTTGAATTAGAAGAATTACAGGGTGTTACCGGTTTAAAAGCGCTTAGGGTTGGTGTTAATTACGAAATAGCTTTAGAAAAATAAAACTATTTTGTAATATGCAGTGGTTCTACTATTGCTAAACAAAAACCATATCATGCGGGTTGCTAAAAACGTGTTTAAATTATTATTCCTGTTTTTAACGGGAGTTTTTCTGTTAAGCTCGCAATGCTTAAAAGCACAGGTTAAAGGCGATAGCATAAAATTGGCTATTGAGCCTGCCTATAATGATGTAAGCAAAACGCACAGGTTTTTCCTTGGCGAAAGTTACCGTAAGCTTTGGGCTGCACCGGTTAAGTTACCCATATTTCATATCGCTTCAGAAAAAGGCGGCTTAAAAATTCTGCAAAAAGGCGGGGGACAGCAAACCAAATCATTGCGTCTCCAGGATTCTACCGGTCAACAATGGGTTTTGCGTACCATTCAAAAATACCCAGAAAAGGGTTTGCCGGTTGATCTAAGGCCTACTGTTGCCAAGGATATATTGCAGGATCAGGTATCAGCAGCGCATCCGTTTTCGGCGCTTACGGTGCCGCCGCTGGCACAGGCATTGGGTGTGCCGCATTCCAACCCCAAAATAGTTTACGTGCCTGACGATCCTGCATTGGGCGATTACCGGAAGGATTTTGCTAACCAGGTTTTTTTATTTGAGGAGCGCGAACCTCTTGATGCCGATAAAACAGATAATACTGCAAAAGTACAGCGAAAACTACAGGAGGACAACGATAACCGGGTTAATGAAAAGACTGTTTTAAGGGCACGCCTGCTGGATATGCTCCTGGGCGACTGGGATAGGCATGAGGATCAATGGCGCTGGGAAAAAATAGACGGCAAGCACGAAACCATTTATGAGCCCGTACCCCGTGACCGCGACCAGGTATATTACAAAACATCGGGGGTATTACCCTGGATAGTGGCCCATCAGTGGTTAAAATCAAAATTTCAGGGTTATAGCAACGAGATCAGAGATATCAATGGCTGGAACTTTAATGCCCGCTATTTTGACCGCTACTTTTTAAACCAGTTGAGCGAGGATGACTGGAAAGAGCAGATCAGCTATGTAAAATCCAAATTGACAGATGAACTGATCAACAAGGCTATGAAATTGATGCCCGATACCATTTACCAGCTTTCGGGTAAAGAAATAGCTAATAAAATGATAGCCCGCAGAAATGGACTGGCCAAACAAGCCCTGGAGTATTACCGCTTTATATCGCGTGAAGTAGAGATTCCGGCAAGTGATAAAACAGATCAATTCACTGTTCATAATGAATCGAATGGCGATTTAACTGTTACAGTTAACAAGATCAAAAAAGATGGCAGTATTGATAAGATAACCTATCACCGCACATTTATACCCACAGTAACCAAAGAAGTAAGGCTTTACGGTTTTGCTGGGGATGACGTTTTTTCAGTTACAGGTAGCCAGCCTTCACCCATCAAAGTACGCATGGTTGGTGGGGACGGAATGGATAGTTTTGCGGTGAACGATAGTTTGCACAATAAACGTAACCTATACATCTACGACCGCTCCGATCAGCAGAATAAATTGCCACCAACATCGCAGGCGAAAAATAAAACATCCACGGATACTACTGTAAACAGTTATGATAAAACCAGCTATAAATTCGACCGGTTTGAACCTATTATTTTAGCCAATTACAGTAATGATATCGGGATATTACTTATAGGTGGTTTTTCTTATGAGAAACACGGTTTCCGCAAAGAACCTTATTCTTTCAGGGAAGAATTTTTAACCAACTACTCGCTCGAGCGGAAGTCGTTATTGTTCACTTATGTGGCGGAGTGGAAAAAGCTGATCGGTAACAATGATTTTGGTATTAACATACTGTCAAGAGGGCCAAATAACCTCAGTAACTTCTTCGGTATTGGAAACAATACCGTTTTTGAAAATAAGGGCGATCATAAAATCTCCTATTATCGTAACCGGTATGATTATATTACAGGTGATGTTTCGTTGCATCATACCTATGGTAACTGGCGTATAAGCGCCGGTTTAGCCGGGCAGTTTTATAATAGCCAGGCATCAAACAACACCGAGCGTTTTTTGAATGATTATAACCAGGCATATTCCAATGAAAAAGTGTTTGGCACCAAGGTTTATGGTGGGGTAACCGCCAATGCCCGGCTGGATACCCGTAACAGGCTGATTATACCCACACAAGGGGTTTTGTGGAATACAACCGTCAGTGGATTCTCCGGTGGAGGCTCAGGCAGCCATAATACCTATGGACAGATATTGTCGGAGTTTAGTTTCTATTTAAACCCCGACAGGGATTCTGTTTTGGTAATAGCTAACCGTACCGGCCTGGGTACTACGGTAGGCGATGCAGCCTATTTTCAACTGATGAAGCTGGGCGGAGCGCAAAATTTCAGAGGCTTTCATACCAACAGATTCACGGGCAAAACTATTGCTTACAATAACCTGGAACTGCGGTTGAAAGTGCTTGACTTTAGTTCATACCTGCTGCCGGGATCACTGGGTATTATTGGTTTCAATGATGTAGGGAGGGTTTGGCAACCAGGCGAATCATCTGATCAATGGCATGATGGCTACGGAGGCGGCATCTACTTGATACCGGCACAACTGGTTTTAATTGAGGGTGTAGTTGGTTTTTCTAAAGAGGGGGCTTTGCCTTATATATCGATAGGGTTTAGGTTTTAAGAAGAGCATTGTATAGTATAATAACTGAATTAAAATAAAATGCGTCATTGCGAGGTACGAAGCAATCTCTATGCTGTACAGAGAGAACAAGTCTTGATCTGCCTATGTAGAGATTGCTTCGTACCTCGCAATGACGCTTTGATTGTTTATACTTACAGTAACAAAATATCTATCTGGTGCGCATGAACCATATTAACTACCGGCGACCAGGCGAAAACTGTAAAACGGCCATCCTGTGAAGCTACCAGGGCAATAGCATCCTTTTGGTCAAATACAAATTGAGCGGCCGATAAATGCCGTGTACCGCCGTTTTGTGCCGGGTGGATTATTTTGGTAGAGCAGCCAACTACAGGCTCTGTAACAATGATTTCCTCAACACGAACGCTTTTAGACGACCTGCCGATCTTGGCGCCAAAGGCTAGTAATTCGTGCTTGTCGTTGATTACAGTTGCACCATCTATAGAGGTTAGTCCACCAATGGTATCCACAGCCCTGCGCAATTTTTCCTGCCAGGAGGTATGGTATTTCTCGATCCCCTCGTGTATCATCAGGTCTGTAAGACCCGAGAAAGCCGGAGCTACGGGGTAGGATATCGGTGTAATGATCGATTCCATCCAGTCGTCATTTTCAGAGGGTACTACCAGCAAGATCCCACCACGACGGTGCGCCTGCATCGACGCTGCCAGCTGTACCAACACATTCACCGGGTCATTCCAGGATGATGGCAGCGTAAAATCAAGCATGGAAGTAAGTATGGTAGGGCAATCAGAAAGGGTTGAGCCTTGTTCGTCTACCACCTTAATATCATCACCTTTTAAAATAGCGATGTTCACAAATTTACCAAAACCGTCAACCCGGCGATGTTTGATCACCAAAAGGCCGGGTTCTATCACTTCCAATACAAAACAATAAGCGGGTATAGCCAGGGTTGTACCCCAAACATAAAGCTCGCCATCCTCAATCCATACACCTAAATGTATACCTGGTTGCTGAACAGCAGAAGCAAACTTAGTCAGGATATTAGGTGCCAGCGGTATTTTATGGCCAAACAACAGGGGCTGTCCCGCACTTTCAGGGGGCAGGAATGCTAGCGTAAATTTTGGCGAATACCCTTCTTCCCGGCGCAGACTTGCCCAAAATGCTATATCAATTATGTTTTCAATGATGCTAACATCAGGAGTGGGGGCGGCAACATCTACATCGGCGTTGGCATTAACCAAAGAATGAAAATATTTAAAATGTCTTTCAACCGAAGGTGCTACAACCCGGGCAGCTTTATACGTAGGTTCAGAGGTCATGCTGCTGGTTTTCATTTTTTTCAATAGAATGCTTGTTGTGTTACCAAAAATAACGCTATTTACCTGCTGGCACAAACAAATAGCTCAAAATTGCAATTAACGGATAATTCTGTTTTAGTAAAGTAATATCTTAATTTTATAATAGGGGCACATTGTCTTTATATTGATATTTGTTTGCTATGTACCAAACGCTCTTACAATATATTATTGATTACTCGTTAATGGAGGTATCAGATCAGGAATTTGAAATGATACAGGCTGCTTTTAAACCCAAAAAGCTGCGCAAAAGGCAATACCTGTTGCAGAAAGGTGATGTATGCAAATATCTTTCGTTCGTTTGTAAGGGTGCTATGCGACAATATGCTGTAGATGATAAAGGTGTGGAGCATATTGTAAGGTTTGGTATTGAACGCTGGTGGATGGCCGACTATGAAAGTTTTACCACCAAAACGCCTTGCAGTTACGATATTGATGCCATAGAAGATACAGAGCTTTTGCAGATAAGCAGCGAACATCTGGACGAATTAAAGTCGAAAGTCCCTGCCGTAGACGCAATGATATCAAAAATGAACCAGCGGAGCTATGTATCCCATCAAAAACGTATACATTCATCTATTAGTCAAACTGCTGAAGAGCGGTTTACCGATTTAATGAATACTTACCCTGAATTTATGCAGCGCTTTCCTCAAAATATGATCGCCTCATACCTGGGTATTTCTCCCGAAACTTTAAGCCGTATCCGCAAGCAGATGACTTTGAAGTAATAGTAGCTGCACTTGTAAATTATCCATATTTTTGCCACTTTAATACAGGTATGGATCAGGTTACAGCTCCCGGGAAATTGAAATTACGAATTGCCTGCGGGGTATTCTTTTTTATTTCGGGGTTTGGGTATTCGTCGTGGGCTTCACGTATACCATCAATACAGCAACAGTTACACCTCAATGAGGGGCAGTTAGGGGCCGTATTATTTGCTTTGCCCATCGGTTTAATGCTTACCATACCCATAACCGCAAAAATGTTAAAGCATTTCAGCAGCCGGAGCATTATGCTGGTAGGCGCCATTGCTTTTAACCTTTTACTATGCTTACCTGGTTTTGCAGCTTATATATGGCAATTGGTGGTGCTGCTCTTTTTCTTCGGTTCGGCACGTAATATATTCAACCTGTCGGTAAATGCACAGGCTGTGAGCGTACAAAGCTTTTATGACCGGTCTATCATGGTTACTTTTCATGGTATTTGGAGCATGGCTGGGTTTGCCGGTGCCGCTGTTGGATATTTGATGGTATCTTTCAATGTGGCCCCATCTTACCACTTATTATTTGTGGGAATAAGTATGATCATTATAACACTGATCTTTTATCCACATGCTTACTACGAGAAGCCTGTTAATAAGATCAACCGGTCGGTTTTTACCCTGCCTGATAAGCACCTGATCAAGTTTTCATTGATCTGCTTTGCATCTATGGCCTGTGAGAATACCATGTACGATTGGAGTGGCATTTACTTCCAGAAAGTACTACACGCCTCAAAACCAGCGGCAACGGCGGCATTTGTGGTATATATGGTAGCCATGACCATTGGACGCTTTACCGGCGATAGGCTGGTAGCATCCGCAGGCATAAAAAAGGTACTTAGCTTCAGTGGTATATTAATATTGACCGGATTGCTGTTTTCTGTTCTTTTGCCCTACAACTATACCGTTTACGTGGGTTATGCTATGGTGGGGATGGGGGTATCCTGCGTGGTGCCACTAGTATTTAGTATGGCAGGTAAATCCCAAAGTATGAATACCGGGCAGGCATTGGCCGCTATATCAACTGTAGGTTATCTTGGTTTTTTGATCATCCCGCCAGCGGTAGGTTTTATAGCCCAGGCGGCAGGATTACGCTGGGCTTTTGGCATTGTGGCGGGTTTCGGGGCCTTGATCATCGTTATGGTATCAAAACTTAAACCGCAAACTGAAGCTGTAGCTACATCCTTAGATTAAAATTCTTGATAAATGTCAAGGCAATTTTCTGCTTTATATCATTTAGCAGCTTTTGAGCTTATCTCACCTTTGTTATGTAAATAAAAACATAGCAATAATGAAAAAGATAGTTTTAGTGACCGGTACCAGCACCGGGTTCGGCAAATTAATAACCCAAACGTTATCAAAAGAAGGCCATACCGTAATAGCCGCCATGCGTGGAGTAAATGATAAAAACCAGGCGGTTGCCCAGGAATTGTCCAAATGGCCAGGTGTTGATGTAGTGGAGCTTGATGTAACCAGTGATACCTCTGTTCAGGAAGCCTTCGAAAAAAGTCTTGCTAAATATGGCCACATTGATGTATTGGTGAATAATGCAGGTGTAGCCGGTTTTGGCGTAGCCGAAGCCTATACACTTGACCAGGTACGGCGCTTATTTGAAGTGAATTTTTATGGTGTGCTGCGTACTTACAACGCGGTACTGCCATCTATGCGAGCCCGTAAAGACGGATTGATCATTAATCTTTCAACCGGTGCCAGCGGTTTTACTGTGCCCTTCATGGTGCCTTATATGGCTTCTAAATTTGCCATGGAGTCGCTTACCGAAGGTTTTCAGGCAGAGTTGAAGGACTATGGGATTGAAAACGTATCCATTCAAAGTGGCGTATACCCAACGGAAATGAATACCGGCGTTAAGACCGGGGTAAATGCCGATAAGGAAGATATTGTAGCAGCCTACGGAAGTGCTGCTGTTGATGCCTTTAACGCGGTGGGTACAGCCTTGTTTGGCAAGATGGCCGAATTTAAAATGGATCCGCAAACCATAGCTGATGGTGTGCTGGAACTGATCAACAAAGAAAAGGGCACTCGTCCGTTGCGCTTTCCGCTGGATGCCATTGCACAGGGTACAGATCATGAGTTTGTAAAATCTCGTGCTGAAATCAAGAGCAGATGGGCTAAAAACTACGGAGTTAGCTTATAATTGCATCAAGTTAAAAGTCCGGTAAAAATCCCGGACTTTTAATCATCAAAAACCACCATAAAATGAGCAATACTATAACTGAAACCAACGCGCTATCACTGTTGAACACAGCAGTTAAAATAGCCATATCCAACTGGGAGTTGCAAAATACCCGCCTCAATAGTCTATTGGATAAACTAACAGACGACCAACTGGCAGTGCAAACCGCACCCGGACGCAATAGCGGTATATATCTGCTGGGGCACCTGACTGCTATAAGTGATGGCATGTTCACTTACCTGGAGCTGGGTGAAAGACTTCACCCTGAGCTGGACAACCTGTTTGTGAAAAATCCGGAAGTAGCAGAACTGGAAAGGCCATCAATAGTAGAGTTGAAAGCTTACTGGAATAACGTAAACACACAGCTCAAACAACGGATGGAAGCATTACCAGCAGAAGCTTGGTTTGCGAAACACAGCGCTATATCCACAGCCGACTTTGAGCAGGAACCACACCGCAATAAATTGAATATTCTGATCAACAGAACGATTCATCAAGGTTATCATTTAGGGCAATTGGTTTACCTATTGAGTAAAACAAAGGCTTAAAGCGTTTTACCTGACAATTCAATGAAATGAATTTGACAAAAGGATGGTAAATAAAGTTTAGATCCTTTATACTTTTGCCTAACGCTGTTAAATGAATTAACAGGCGTTAAGAAAAACCGGGAGTTGAAATAAATCCCGGTTGTTTTTGTAAAATCATTTAACACTGTTAAATAATTTAATTAAGTAAAAAAGTGGCAAGCAAAGAACGGATACAACGCTTAAAAGAAGAAACCAGGATCAATATCCTGGATGCTTCTCTCCATATTGTAAAAGAGGAGGGTTGGCAGGCTTTAAGCATGCGTAAAATTGCCGATGTGATTGAATATACCGCGCCCATTATATATGAATACTTTGCTAACAAAGAGGCTATCCTATTGGAGCTTACCCGAAAAGGTTATTTGATACTTACCAGGGACTTACAAGAGGTGAGAGCTAAATATGAGTCACCGGCAAAACAATTGGAGGCCATGTGGTTGGCTTACTGGGATTTCGCGATGGAGAATAAGGAGCTTTATCAACTGATGTTTGGGGTAGAAATGAATTGCTGCTGTGATATGGTGGCAACGCTCGAAGAATCTGAAGGCCCTTACAATGAATTCAGTCAGGCTATCATTGAACTCATGCACATTGAAAATCCAACCAAAGATATGGTATGTTTAAAATACTATACTTTTTGGTCGGTAGTACACGGATTGATCTCGATCAATATCCTGCGCCGGGGCTACTCTGATGAAATGAATCAACAGGTATTAAAAGATGCTATTGGAACAATCATTAAATCAATAGAACGGGCTTAAAAATTTGTCCGTATTAAAACAATGTTAAATCATTTAACACTGTTAAACATATAAAGTTTAAACATCTATCTATCAAACACATAAATACATACAATCATGGACATCAATTTTTACATTTTACTCATTAACAGCATTAAGAAGCTTAAAACTGTTAAAACAAGCACAGCTTACCAGGAGTGTTAGCTGCATACAATCAGATCATAATACACATGAACATAACTCAATCAACATATATGCAGACCGCAAGGTCATTTCAATCTCTATCATTTATCATCATCAAAAATTAATTATTTATGAAAAGTTTCATTTTAGCGCTTCTAGCACTTTCATTATATGGTTGTTCTTCAAAGCCGCAAACACAGCAGGCTCCGCCTCCACCATCCTTACCTGTAGCCGCTGTTACAGCAGGCACACAAACTACTTATCAGGAATACCCCGCATCAATAGAAGGTACTGTTAATGTAGAGATCCGTCCACAGGTGAGCGGTGCTTTAGATAAAGTATTTGTTGACGAAGGTGCTTTTGTAAGCGCTGGTCAACCTATCTTTAAAATTAACGAACAACCTTACCGTGCAGCTTTAAATAATGCGATTGCCGCTTTACACGCTGCCGAGGCAACCCAGCTTAATTCACAACTGGAAATTGATAAGTTAACACCATTAGTTGAAAACAAAGTAGTTTCTGAGTATCAGTTAAAAACCGCTAAAGCGACCAATCAGGTTGCAAAAGCAAACATTGAACAAGCTAAGGCAAACATATCTACCGCTCAGATCAATTTGGGTTATACTCTGATCAAAGCCCCAGTAAGTGGTTACATTGGCAGGCTAATTAAAAAACAAGGAAGTTTAGTAGCCCCAACAGATGTTGATGCACTTACTCAACTATCAGACGTACATGAGGTACACGTTTATTTCTCATTGGGCGAGAAAGATTTTGTAAACTTTAAAGAACAATATCCTGGTCAAACCCTGGGCGATAAATTAAAACAACTTCCAGCTGTATCCTTATTATTGGCAGATGGTACTGAGTACGCCAAACAAGGTAAAATCGATATGATCGATGGTCAGTTCGACAAAAACACCGGCGCCATCACCGTACGTGCAAGTTTTGCTAACCAGCAAGGTTTGTTACGTTCTGGTAACACAGGTAAAGTTCGTTTGAGCCTGGAACATAAAGATGCTTTAATAATACCTGAATCAGCTACTGTTGATATGCAGGATAAAGTGTTTGTGTTTACCGTAGGCGATAGCAGCAAGGTGAAGAAACAGGAAATTAATATTGTTGGCAAAAATGGCGACAATTACCTGGTTAAAGACGGCGTAAAAGTAGGCGACCAGCTTGTGTTAAGCGGTGTCGATAAATTACAGGAAGGTATGGTTATCCAACCTCAAAAGGCCACAGATAAAGTAGCCGCCGCTGTAACAAAAAAATAATACATACACTTAAACTTTAAAGTCATGTTTCAGAAATTTATAGAAAGACCGGTACTCTCAACTGTTATCTCCATATTATTGGTGATAGTGGGTGTGCTTGGTTTAACAAAACTGCCCTTAGAGCGGTTCCCGAATATCGCGCCTCCGTCGGTATTGGTTTCAGCTGTGTACCCGGGCGCTAATGCCGAGACTATTTTACGTTCCGTGACTCCGTCATTGGAAGAAGCGATCAATGGTGTGGAAAACATGACCTACATGACCTCCACTGCCAGTAATGATGGTACATTAGGCATCACGGTTTACTTTCAACAAGGCACCAACCCAGATCAGGCAGCGGTGAACGTTCAAAACCGTGTTTCACAAGCAACAAGCCAGTTACCTGCAGAGGTTGTGCAATATGGTATAACTACTACCAAGCAGCAAAATAGTTTTATTGGCGCTATGGGTATTTACTCAGAAGATACCAAGAAATACGATGCGACCTTTATAAATAACTATGCACAGATCAATATCATTCCCGAGATCAAACGTATCCCGGGTGTAGGTTCTGCCAGTGTATTTGGTGGTATTAAAGATTACTCCATGCGCGTTTGGTTAAACCCTACTCAATTAGCAACTTACAAAATTACACCCGCCGAAGTAATGGCCGCTATACAGGACAAAAACCTGGAAGCAGCGCCTGGTAGGTTAGGGGAGCGAAGTAATGAAGCATTTGAATATGTAATTAAATATAAAGGCAAGCTTACCACGCCAGAGGAATATCAAAACATAGCTATCCGTGCGAATGCAGATGGTTCTGTGTTACGTTTAAAAGATGTAGCTCGTGTTGAACTGGGTGCTTATAGCTATAGTAGTGTGAACCGCTTAAACGGACATGAAGGTATTACTATTGGTATTATACAATTGTCGGGCTCGAACGCTAATGAGATCCAGATTGCCATTGATAAGCTGATGGTAAAATTATCAAAGGATTTCCCTGTAGGTATCAAATACAATCAGTTTTATCGTACCAAAACCGACCTTGATGAATCAATTGATCAGGTTGAGCATACATTGGTAGAGGCCTTTATATTGGTATTTATCGTAGTATTTATATTCCTGCAAGATTTCAGGTCAACACTGATCCCGGCTATAGCGGTTCCGGTGGCCATTATTGGTACCTTCTTCTTCATGAACCTCTTCGGTTTCTCGGTTAACCTTTTAACCTTGTTCGCCCTCGTATTGGCCATTGGTATTGTGGTGGATGACGCGATTGTGGTGGTGGAGGCGGTGCATGCCAAAATGGAGGATAATCCGAACCTTACCCCGAAAGAGGCAACTACCGAGGCTATGCACGAAATTAGCGGTGCAATTATATCTATTACGTTGGTTATGGCGGCGGTGTTTTTACCGGTTAGTTTCATGACAGGCTCAACGGGTATATTTTACAGGCAGTTTGCATTAACAATGTCTATAGCCATCATTATTTCGGCTGTTAACGCCTTAACTTTAAGCCCTGCCCTGGCTGCTTTATTTTTAAAGAATAAGCATACTGCAGATGGCCACGAAGCACCTAAGAAAAGCTTTGTTGATAAATTTTACGCAGGCTTTAACGGCGGGTTTAATTATATGACCACTAGGTACGTTGGGGCCTTAAAAATTCTTATCCGTAATAAATGGATCAGTATGGCTGGGCTTGCATTAATAGTTGTTGCTACAGTTTACCTGGTAAACAAAACAAAAACAGGCTTTATTCCAACTGAGGATCAGGGTTTTGTGGCTATCGCTGTTTCAACACCATCCGGAACTTCATTAGCCAATACCAGTAAAATAATTAACCAGGCCGAAAAGGAGTTGAGAGCTTTGCCATCAGCAAGATTTGTGATGGCGTTGTCTGGCTTTAACTTTTTAACGCTATCCAACAGCCCATCAGCGGGTCAGATCTTCCTGTTGTTAAAACCTAATAAAGACAGGGGGAGCGTTAAGAATATTGATGACATACAAAATATAATAAGAGGGAAATTAGCCGGCATACCGAGCGGTACCTTCTTCGTGTTCAGCTTTCCAACAGTTCCCGGATTTAGTAACGTAGAAGCCTTGGACGTACAGCTACAGGATAGAACCAATGGCAGATTGGATAAATTTAGCGGCGTAGCCAATAACTTTATAGGAAAGCTAATGGCAAAACCGGCAGTCGCTTATGCCTTTACCTCCTATAAAGCCAATTATCCTCAATTACAGTTAGAAGTTGATGATGAAAAGGCTAATCAATTAGGGGTAAGTGTCAGAGACATTTTGGCAACTATGCAGGCTTACTTTGGTACTGCGCAAGCTTCAGACTTTAACCGCTTTGGTAAATACTACCGAGTGGTAGTTCAGGCTGATATTGCCGACAGAACCGACCCTGCATCTATTGATCGTGTGTTTGTTAAAAACAAGGCAGGAGAAACCGTACCTATTAACACGCTCGTTAAACTAACCCGTGTTTATGGTTCAGAAACCGCTTCACGTTACAATCTGTTTAACTCTATAGAGGTTCAGGCCATCCCTAAACCAGGCTACAGCTCTGGTGATGCCATTAAGGCAATAGAGGAAACAGCTAAAGAACAATTGCCAAATGGTTATGCTTATGAGTTTTCTGGCCAAACACGTGAGGAAATTTCCTCAGGCGGACAATCAGCTGTGATATTTATGCTTTGTTTGATATTTGTATACTTCTTATTATCAGCACAGTATGAAAGCTATATTCTGCCATTGGCGGTAATACTTTCAATCCCTACAGGTATATTTGGTGTGTTTGTGGTATTAGGTTTAACCGGTATCGAGAACAACATTTATGTACAGGTAGCCTTGATCATGCTCATTGGTCTGTTAGCCAAAAACGCCATCCTTATTGTGGAATATGCGGTACAGCGACGAAGAGCAGGCCATACTCTGGTTGATTCGGCTATAGAAGCAGCCCGGTTAAGGATAAGACCAATTATCATGACATCACTAGCATTCGTGTTCGGTTTGTTCCCGATGAGTATTGCTACAGGTCCATCCGCACAAGGTAACCACTCTATAAGTATAGGTGCAGCAGGTGGTATGCTTTCAGGAGTAATCCTGGGTTTATTCATCATACCGGTACTGTTTGTGATATTCCAATACCTACAGGAAAAAGTTTCAGGAACACCAAAAGCGCCATCGAATAATAGTGGTAAAGATGTTCATGTAACAAACTTGGAACTGGCTAAAAATTAATCAGGCATAGCTACTAATAATTAAAAGAAAATGAAACGATATATAAATCCATACTCCTTTTTAATACTGCTGGCTGTCTTCATAAGCGCCTGTAAAGTATCAAAGGATGTGGCTACCCCAAAAGCAGAGCTGCCTGCTAATTTCAGAAACGCAGCCAACACCAGCGATACCAGCAGCATTGCCGATGTTCAATGGAAGAGCTTCTTTACCGATGCTACGTTGCAAAAACTGATTGATAGTGCTATCGTGAAAAATTACGATATGCAGATCGCTGTTAAAAACATCGAGGCTTCACAGTTATTGTTTAAACAGGTAAAATGGAACTATGTTCCTGAGCTTAACCTGAACGTAACGGCTAATACCAACAGACCATCTAATAACAGTTTGAATGGTTTAAGTACAAGCCAGTTTCTGGGTACCAAACATGTGGAAGATTACAATGCTAACCTGGCTTTAACCTGGGAAGCTGATATCTGGGGCAAGATCCGCAATCAGAGCAGGTCTGCGCTGGCATCGTATCTACAAACGGCCGAAGCTAAAAAGTTGCTTCAGACTAATATTGTGGCCAGTGTATCACAAGGTTATTATAACCTGTTGATGCTGGATGACCAGCTGGCTATAGCACAAAAAAATGTAAAGCTTAATGACAGCACTTTGCGCATTATCCGTTTACAATTTGATGCAGGTCAAACCACTTTATTAGCTGTACAACAGGCCGAGGCACAACGCTTGTCTGCGGCCCAGTTAGTTCCGGGATTTGAACAGAATATCGCCATTCAGGAGAATGCCATAAAGATATTAACTGGCTCACTTCCTGATAGGATTGAACGTACTGCCCGTTTAGAAGAGGTAGCTATACCTGATAACTTATCAGCTGGTGTACCATCTGCTGTGGTAAGTCGCAGACCAGATGTGAAAAGTGCAGAATTAGCCTTAACTATTGCCAATGCAAACGTAGGCATAGCACAGGCTAACATGTACCCGTCACTAACTATCACCGGAAGCGGTGGTTTGAATACCTTTAAAGCAAGCAATTGGTTTACTATCCCGGCTTCTTTATTTGGTACGGTGGCCGGCGCGGTAGCTCAGCCATTATTACAACACAGGCAGTTGAAAACTCAGTACAAAGTTGCACTGGTTGACCGTGAAAAAACTGTTTTACAGTTCAGGCAGTCTGTTTTAAATGCTGTTGGTGAGGTATCTGATGCTTTAGTAAAGATCGAGAAACTGAAAACACAGCAAGGCATTATTGCTGATCGTGTAAGCACTTTACAAAAAGCTACCAGCAATGCCAACTTGTTGTTCAGAAACGGACAGGCTACTTACCTGGAAGTGATCACTGCTCAAAGCAATGTATTGCAAAGCGAGCTTGATCTGGCAACTGTACAAAATGCACGCTTAAACGCTGTATCAGATCTGTACCGCTCAGTAGGCGGTGGTTGGAAATAAAAAATAACTCCACCCAATATATATGCAAAGCGGCCCTATGTTTACGGGGCCGCTTTTTTTATTAAAGATTGTTTTTAAAAGCCGGACACGTTGAAATGAGTATGGCTTGTAAATCCTAAAAAGGTATTATCATTAGGTACACCATGGGGAGGATTGATCTTTCTTAATGATTTTAAATTAGCCGTATTGTATTGATTGTAAGCAACCCCTGTTCCTGGAAATATATACCCACCCAATCACCAATTGTACTTATTGCAAATAAATTACCTTGAAATAGCCGGATTTTTGTTATCATAGCGGCACCCGGATTGATTTGAACTTTTATTGAATGAAATTTAAACTATTAGCAGCATTTCTTTTATTTTCTGTTTGCGTAAAAGCCCAAAACTTAAATATCATCCCGCAACCACAATCGGTTACTAAGGCGGCTGGACAATTTTATTTAAATAACCGCACTACCATCGGCACAAAAGATACCGCTTTATTGGCCCTAGTGACTTACGCTCAGAAAGAGATATATAAAGCAAAAAGTGTTGCACTTGTACAAAGCGGCACCGGCTCTGAAAGCTTAATTGACCTTGTATTAACTAACACGTCAACAATACCAGGTGCCTATACATTAAACATAACACCAGAGCGTGTTACCGTTTCAGCATCAAATAAAGAGGGAGTTTTTTATGGATTAATGTCATTGCTGCAGCTTGTAAAAGATCAGCAGGCAGACAATGACAATAACATCTGCTTACAAGCTTGTAAAATAGCAGATGCACCCCGTTACCAATGGCGGGGCCTTATGCTTGATGAATCCAGACATTTTTTTGGCAAAGAGAAAGTAAAGCAACTGCTTGACTGGATGGCTTATTATAAGCTGAATAAGTTTCACTGGCACCTGACCGATGTACAGGGATGGCGCATCGAAATTAAAAAATATCCTAGGCTGGCTACAATAGGTGGCATGGGCAATTACAGTGATACATCTGCCGAAGCTGAATATTATACCCAGAATGAGATCCGTGAAATTGTAGCTTATGCAGCGCAACGGTTTATAATAGTAATACCTGAAATTGATATGCCCGGTCATGCAACCGCCGCCAACAAGGCATATCCGGAATTTACCGGTGGAAGTGTTGCCGGATATCCTAATTTTACCTTTAACCCTGCCAATGAAAATACGTATCAATATCTGGCTGATATCATCAAAGAAACAAATTCATTATTTCCGGCACATATGATCCACCTAGGGGGGGATGAAGTTTCTTTTGGTATTAAAGCCTGGTCGTTGGATACAGCTATTGCACGTATGATGCAGAAAAAGAATTTTGATGGTGTAAACCAATTGGAGCAGTACTTTTTTAAGCGGATGGCGGACACCGTTACCAGCTTGAACAGCAAAATACTGGCCTGGGATGAGGCTACAGGTGGAAATTTACCTACTGATAAAACGATCATTTTTTGGTGGAGACAAAATCTCCCTGGTCAGCTGCACCTGGCACTTCAGAAAAACTACCAGGTGGTGCTTTGCCCGCGTTTACCGCTTTATTTTGATTTTTTGCAGGATACAGGGCTTGTAGGCGGCAGGAATTGGAATGGGGTATTTAACCGGGTGACAGATGTTTATAATTTTCCAGACAGGCAAGTGCCTGCTGATGAATTAAACTCAAAGCTTATTGTGGGTGTACAGGCTAATATCTGGACAGAAACCATAGAATCAGAAAAACGACTTGATTTTATGCTTTTTCCGCGAATAGCCGGGTTGGCTGAAGCTGCATGGACTGCACCTGAATTGAAAAATGAAATAGCTTTTACCGACAAATTAAAAGCTGACTTTAAGAATTACGATGCTGCCGGTATTTATTATTATAACCCGTTCGATCCATCCTTTCATCCCGAGGTTGTTGACTTTGTACCACGAATTAAGTTGGTTAAAGCAAGGTCGTATGTTCGTCATGCTTCAAAAAGAGGACACGGGAAAATAAACAGGAAACATACAAGCTCGAAAAAGGATCACAAAAGCTCAAAAAGATCCCATAAAAAAAGGAAATAACCAATTGGTTATTTCCTTTTTTTATGTTTTAAACCTATCTGTAAGTAGAAAGATGGGTTGTTTTTATGGTCAGCATAAATGATTTGCCTACACTTATTTTAACGTTTTTGTCCAGTAGCAAAGCTTTTACAGCTTCGTCGGTTCTGATAGCTTCATAAAGGTCACGGGCTACAGGCGAGCCGCTGATATTATTGGTCACCTTGCCATTTTCCATACTGATGTTAAAGGTATATCCTGTTTTGCTGCGGCCACCCGCCGATTCAAAATCTGTTATATTCAATTTAAATTGCTGATCTTCATTCAGGCTCTTTTTCAAATGCAAACGAATAACCGGCATATACCTTTGCCAGGTAGCTAAAAACTTTCTTTCTTCCATACTATGCTTCTATAAAAAATGAAGCCCTTGTGAGGTATTATTCTACAAGGGCATTAAAACGATTATAAGAACCGGCGATATTTCCTGATCTTATTTATTGAAAATTATTGTTTGTTAAATTAAAGGTAACGGTGAGCTGCAGGCTCTCCATGATGTTACCGCATGATTTTTCAAAGCTAAGTAAATTAATGTGTAAAGGGACTATATTATTCAATAAACTTCCGTCTCAATATTTCTCATTAAGAAAATTCAGGGTGATCAGTTATTTGATGAGTTGTGCCGGTGTTAATTCGTGTGCTGTAGAGGTAATATAGGGGCAAATGATGCCCCATTTAAAAATCAGGGGCATATTAATTAGTAATTTGCACTCACCAAATTTTGCCAGCAGAAAAATGAACCACATCTCCAAATTCAAAATCTTCCTAACCTGCTTTTTAATTATGCTTGCCTTTATGACTCAAGCAGCACCCATAATTTACATTAACCAGGTTGCTTTTGATGTTCGGGGAGCAAAAACGGCGGTTATTCGTAACGATATTAAACTAGGCGACTTATCTTTTAGATTGATCAATTCATCAGGTAAATCTGTTTTTACGGGTACACTAAAAGGACCCGAACAAATAAATGATTGGGTTAAGAATGCCTTTTTTTATCAGGCAGATTTTTCATCCTTTAAACAAAGCGGTAAGTATAAACTGAGCATCAGTATAAATGGTAAATCTTATCTTTCTGACGATTTTGAGGTAAGCGAGAACGCGCTTGCTGTGAGTACGCTGCCGTCTATCATTAGTTATTATAATAAGCAAAGAGCTAATACACCTACCGAGCTTGAAGTTGATAAAGTCGTAATACTTTATGGTAGCAATAAAACGGCAGATGTACATGGGGGCTGGTGTGATGCTTCGGGCGACGTAAGTAAATACTTTTCGCACCTGGCTTATGCTAATTATATGTCGCCGCAGCAAATTCCGCTGGTTACCTGGTCAATGGTGAACGCGGTGCAAGCCGTACCTGGCTTGCTTCATCAGCTGCATGCGGATGAGAGTATGGCCAATGAGGCTTTATGGGGTGCTGATTACATCATGCGTTCGCTATCAAAAGAGGGGTATTTTTATATGACCGTTTTTAGTTACTTCAGTAAAGACCCCAAAGCACGCCGGATAGTAGGGTTAAGGGCTAACAGTGTAACAACCGATGAATATCAATGCGCTTTTCGCGAAGGTGGTGGGATGGGTATAGCTGCATTGGCCCGTATCTCCACTTTGAAAAAAGATGGAGATTTTAAATCGGCCGAATATCTTGCCGCTGCCAAACGTGCTTTTGCTCATCTGCTCATAAATAATACCAAGTACGATGATGATGGTAAGGAAAACATCATTGACGATTATTGTGCTTTGATGGCGGCTACCGAACTTTGGATAGCTACCGACAGCTCATTTTATCATGAAGAGGCCCGTAAACGGGCAAAAAATATCGAGAAGCGGATGAGTCCTGCCGGTTATTTTATCAGTAATGATGAGGGACGCCCATTCTGGCATGCCTCCGATGCCGGTTTACCCATTGTTGCTTTATGCCGGTATTTAAGTAAAGAAAAAGAGCTGGTGGAAAGAACAGCAGCATTAACCGTTATTAAAAAAGCGCTTGATTATAACCTGCGGGTGACCAACAAGGTCAGTAATCCTTTTGGCTATGCCCGGCAAACTTTTCGCCTGGGCGATCAGATAAAAGATGGCTTTTTTATACCGCATGAAAATGAAACCGGCTGGTGGTGGCAGGGCGAAAATGCCCGGTTAGGATCACTGGCTACGGCCGCGATAGTAGGCGGTCGCCTGGTCTACCCGCAAAAGGGCGGCTGGGGAGTAAAAAAAGATCTTGCTGTTTACGCATCCAATCAATTATCCTGGATCCTGGGCTGTAACCCATACTCCATGTGTTTTATGTATCAGTTTGGTAAAAATAATGTACCCTACATGAGTTCAAGCTTTGGACATGGATCTGGCAAAGGGGGAATATCAAACGGTATCACCGGTAAAGAGGGTAACGCCGACGGCAGCGGTATTGATTTTAAGACCGAGGACAAGGGAAACGAATGGCGTTGGACAGAACAGTGGCTGCCTCATGCCGCATGGTTCCTGCAAGCTATTACTGCTACGGCCCAACCGGAGTAACATTCAGGCTCAAATTTCAGAATTATTGATCATTTCTTTATCTTAGCATTCATTAGCCAGGACTAATCAACCGCGGCTAAATATCTGCAAAGCCCAACCAATCATGTGCTTTATTATGCTGTAATGCGGCTGTTTGAGTCGTACCAAAATCAATATTATGCTGATAGCCATAATGAAGGTCTGTATTTTTCTATGTATCCTGATATTACCATTCCGGGGCCCTTCCAGGCGACGGGAAAACACACTAGATCAGCCTCAAAGTAACCAGGTTTTTTCGAAGTATGGTGTAAATGAACGTGGAGGTTTAGAAGTGATCGAAACTGATGATCATATTCAACCCGGTTGAAAGAATAAAAACATCTCTCAAACTTTGTTTTCAAAATTTGAGAGATGAAAATTACTTTTTACTTTTCTTGGATAGATCCAGAATTTCGTTCTGGATCATCCTTTCTGATATGATCTTTTTGATGAGTTCAATAGGCAATGGTTCTCCGGGGGCAAAATGTAGTGTAGATCCGGACACCCTGATGTCTTTAAGATCTTCTTTCATTGATTTTACCAGACCGGGGCTCATAGTATAAAAACTGCAAAACTTTTTATTCGCTCCAATCCCCACCAGCATATAATGATACTTGTAACAAGGCAACTGGTAGCTTATCAATTCTGTTGCCTGTGGAGCAGTAGTTAATATAATATGCCTTAGCTCTTCAAGCGTAGGCCTGAATGCTACAGGTTGCTGCCCAATATATTCATCAGCATCGCGTGGTGGCGGAAAATCAGAGCCTCTCATATCAGCTAAATATAACGAATTAATTATGCTCAGGCTTGGGCGTAGGCATCCTTTAGTTTGTGAATATCAATTTTAACCATTTGCATCATGGCCATCATTACAGCGTTTGCTTTTTTGGTGTCCTTGTCTTTCAGCATTTGCTCTAATTCTGATGTGGCTATCTGCCATGACAGGCCAAATTTGTCTTTCAGCCAGCCGCATTGGTTCTCTTTCCCGCCGTCGGCAAGTAAGGCGTTCCAGTAAAAATCGATCTCTTCCTGCGTTTTGCAATCAATCGATAGTGATATCGCTTCAGTGAACGGAAACCCCGGGCCGCCATTTAATATCATGAGCCCCTGTCCGTCCAGTTCAAACCGGGCTACCAGGATCTCCCCGGCTAACTGTGGGTGTGTTTCACCATAATAGGTAATATCTAAAATTTTTGAGTTTTTGAATATCGAAGTATAAAAATCGAGGGCCTCCTGAACTTTACCGTTGAACCAAAGGCATGTGGTGATCTTTTGCATAATGTATTCTCCTTAATTTGTTTTAATATGATTTGCTATCAACTTGTTTTGATATACCAAAGTTACCCGAAGCTATCCTATTAAAAAGGGGGTGAATATGACAATATAAGGGGGCGATTGCGTAGTAGGGGGGCAAAATATTTCTCCGAAATCATGTATACGGCGAATACCTAAAAGTGGGTTTACATGGTTTACACAATTTATGGTTAACATGGAGTTAATTATCTCATAATCAATTGATTAATATGATTAATTCCATGAATTGTGTAAACCATCATGTACTGGGTTTACATTGATCAGCTTAGCACAAAGTATTTCATGCCAAAATGTTTAAAAAAAGCAAAGGGCGATCTGTTAACAGATCGCCCTTTGTATATCGAAAATGAAATTTTCTTTAAGATTATATCACTTAGGAGTTTTTTGATTTCTCTCCGGCGAATGGTAAGGTTGATATAAAGATAACCATGCCAACACCAAAAGTAATAAAGCCGCCATAAACGATTCCCGCAGATGCCTGAACTCCGCTGACAGAATCAGCCGGGTTAAACGCGTGATTTGGCGTGAAAATAAAAAAACTACCTATTAATAATATGCCTATTGTTGTGATTAAAAGCCCTAATATTCTTTTCATGTTTTTGATGTGAAACTGTAATGCAGCAAATGTATAAACTTTAATGCAATCAACAAACATCACTTCGCTTAAAAAACTAACTTAAAGTTGATAAATTAGGACTTTATATAGCAAACCATGTAATTGGTCATATCCTGTTGTTATACCAAACACTACATATGAAAATAAAACATTTAAAGATCGCTTTTTTTATCGCGCTAACCTGGTTAGCCGCATGCAAAGACCCCAGTGCAACGCAGAAAACAGAATTGGGCTTACATACTTTTTTAAAAGATACCACAAAAGGAGTACAATCGGGAGGGGTACAGGTGGTTCGCATCAATACGCCCAAGGGAAAGTTTAACGTATGGACAAAGAAAATTGGTAATAACCCTAAAATTAAAGTGTTGCTGCTGAACGGAGGGCCGGGTGCTACTCATGAGTATTTTGAGTGTATGGAAAGCTTTTTACCGGCCGAGGGCATTGAGCTGATCTATTACGACCAACTGGGTACAGGAAATTCCGACAATCCTAAAGATACAGCGATGTGGAGCTTACCCCGCTATGTAGAAGAGGTGGAGCAAGTAAGGCAGGCACTTAAATTAGATAAAGATAATTTTTACCTGTTGGGCCATTCATGGGGTGGCATCCTGGCTTTGGAATATGCGCTTAAATACCAGCAACATTTAAAAGGACTCATCATTTCCAACATGATGGCAAGCTGTCCGGATTATGGTAAATATGCCGATAACGTTTTGGCTAAACAATTTGATCCTAAGGTATTGGCCCGCATCAGGGCAATTGAGGCAAAAGGTGATTTCGAAAACCCGGAATATATGCAATTGCTTATACCCAATTTCTATTCAAAACATATATGCCGTTTCCCGTTTGAGCAATGGCCTGAGCCTCTTTTGCGGGCTTTCAACAAAATCAATCAATCCTTATATGTAACCATGCAGGGGCCAAGCGAATTTGGCATTGCTGGCAAATTAACGCATTGGGATCGTAAAGCTGATCTTCCTGAAATTTCTGTTCCAGCCTTAAGTATAGGCGGAAAATATGATACGATGGATCCTGCGCATATGCAGTGGATGGCTACCCAGTTTCAAAATGGCAGTTATCTGTATTGCGCTAACGGCAGTCACATGAGCATGTACGACGATCAGCAAACTTATATGAACGGTTTAGTAAAGTTTATTAAAGGTGTGGATGAGGGCGAGAAGAAAGTGAAGTTGTAAGTTTTTAATCAAACAAAAAAGCCAGGTATAAGATACCTGGCTTTTTTATTTGATGCGGCATTTATTTAGGCAGATCTTTCATGAAATCCAGGATATCGGCACCAATTTCCTGTGCATGGGTTTCCAGTGCAAAATGGCCGGTGTCATAAAATTTTACTTTGGCATTTGGGTTATCTCTTTTATAAGCTTCGGCTCCGGCTGGTAAAAAGAAAGGGTCATTTTTGCCCCATACGGCCAGTAGTTTTGGCTTTTTATCCCGGAAATAAGCCTGGAATTTTGGGTACAACACCACATTACTTTTGTAATCAACCATCAGGTCGACCTGGATGTCCGCGTGACCGGGCAAGTCGAGAATATGTTTGTCAAATGTATAAGCTTCCGGCTCGATCAATGATTTATCGGTCACACCGGTTTCATACTGAAACTTCACCATATCCAACGATACAAACGCTTTCAATGCATCCTTGTTCTCCTGCGAAGGATCGTTCCATGCTTTTTGGATTGGGTTCCAGGCGGTGCTTAATCCTTCCTCATAAGCATTGCCGTTTTGTGATATGATACCGGTTATTTTTTCAGGATTGGCCAGGGCCAGGCGAAGACCCGTAGGAGCGCCATAATCAAAAATGTAAACAGCGAAACGTTTGAGCTTTAAATTATCAATAAAGCCCTGCATAGCTTTGGCCAGGTTATCAAAGGTATAACTGTATTTGGTATGATCGGGCGCGTCTGAAAAACCAAAGCCCGGAAGATCGGGAGCTATCACGCGATATTGGGTAGCCAATATAGGTATCAGCTTACGAAACATAAATGATGATGTTGGGTATCCGTGCAGCAGCAGGATAACGGGGGCGTCTTTAGGACCTGCCTCGCGGTAAAAAATATTCAGATCGTTTACTTTAATATTGTTGTAATGGATGGCTGTAGTTTTCATTTGATTGTTTTTTGTAGGATTGATTTGTTGGGCATGCAGGGGTAAAACTCTACCCAGGATAAGCAGTAATATTATCTGCCATTTTGTTTTTGTGATTGATTTCATAGTTCAAATCTATATTGTATATTTGATTATTAAAAACGATTAATAATAATATATGTAATCATAAAAAGTGATTTATGAATGGTAATGATCTTAAAATATTTGAGGCAGTGGCTGCTCATGGTAATTTTACCAAAGCCGCTGAGGCGATGTTCACCGTGCAATCAAACGTGACCGCGCGAATAAAAAATCTGGAAGAGGAATTGAATGTACAGTTATTTAAAAGAACATCACGCGCGGTAGAGCTCACATCGGCAGGAGAGATATTTATCCAGTACTGTAAAAAACTAAACTACCTCACCGAAACTTTAAAACAGGAGTTATCAGATGTTCATAAACTATCCGGCTCACTTAAAATTGGCTGTATTGAAACCACTATGGCGCTTAAAGTGCCTGGGGTAATACAGGAATTTACGGATAAATATCCCGATGTGATGTTGAGTTTCAGGGCTGATAATTCTATGAATTTGATCAATGATGTGTTGAATTACAGGCTTGATGCCGCTTTTGTAGCCGCACCCATTACCTCGGCGGAATTGGGCGTACACCTGATAAAAGAAGAAAAACTGGCTATCGCGACCGCCGAAAATTATCCCGATCTGCCGGAGTATATTAAAAAAGGTCAGGTTAAAATTGTTGTTTTTGATGTGGGCTGTAGCTATCGCCCCAAACTGGAGGAATGGTTAAAAACCCAGGGGATCTTTAATTACCAGTGCACCGTGTTGAACACGCTGGAGGGAATAGTGAATTTTGTAGAAGCAGGAATAGGTATAACCATCATGCCCGAGGATCTGTTCAGTCAGATGTATTATAACCGGAAAATAAAAACATATCCCATTGAAGGGGAGCAAGGCATGTTGACTACATTGATGGCCTATCGTAATGATCTGCCCCAATCAAATGCTATGAAAGTATTTATGAGCTTGTTTTGATCGTAAACACTGGGTTCATTTTTATAAATTTGGTGACACTGTTATCAGGCTGTTACATTTTCCTATGATCTTTAAAATATATACACGCGGTATCATCTTATTTCTTGTAATTTTTAATGCGGTAACAGCTTATGCACAGGTAAGTGCCCCTGCAGTTGAACCTGGTGTATCGCTGGTGCTGGCCCGCTATCGCCGCTCGGTGATTAGTGACCTTCAATACACCCTTAATTTTGATATCCCGGCCGATAAAAATAAAGGTATTGAAGCCAGGGAATCGATCAGCCTGGTTTTAAAGCATATCGATCAACCTTTACAGCTCGATCTGAAACAAAGCCCGGGTAAAGTTCATGCTATACAGGTAAATAACAAACAGATCCCGGTTAAATGGGAGCAGGAGCATTTACTGATAGCGCCAGGATTCCTGCGTAAGGGTAAGAATATGATTTCCCTTCAGTTTACCACCGGCGATCAATCATTGAACCGCAACGACGATTATTTGTACGCTTTATTTGTACCTGACAGGGCCCGAACGGTTTTTGCCTGCTTTGATCAGCCCGATCTGAAAGCTAATTACCTGCTCACGCTCACCGTACCGGCAGGATGGAAGGCATTGGCCAATGGGGTTATTATTGATTCCCTAAGCCAGGGTGGGAGAACAACATTTAGATTTAACAAGTCGGATAAATTGAGCACTTATCTGTTTTCATTTGCGGCGGGTAAATTCAATGCTGTTAAACAACTTATAGGTAATAGAAAGGCAGAGTTTTTATACCGCGAGACAGATACCACCAAAATCAAATTAAGTATTAACCCAACTTTTACTGCTCATAAAGATGCGATTGACTTTTTACAACAATGGACAGGCATCCCGTTTCCTTTTCAGAAAATAGGTTTTATAGCCATACCCGATTTTCAGTTTGGCGGTATGGAGCACCCGGGCGAGGTGCAGTATAAGGCCTCAGCCGTGTTTTTGGATGATGGAGCTACAAAAGACATGATCATATCCCGGTCGAACCTGTTTTCGCATGAAACCGCGCACATGTGGTTTGGCGATATGGTAACCATGCAATGGTTCAACGATGTATGGATGAAAGAGGTGTTTGCCAATTTTATGGCCGATAAAATAACCGAAAAACTCATGGGTAGCGAAACCTTTGATCTGAAGTTTCTGCAGGATCATTACCCGGCGGCTTATAATATCGATCGTACCCAAGGTGCCAATCCGATACGACAAGATTTGGATAATCTGAAAGACGCGGGCTCGCTTTATGGTAATATCATTTATCACAAAGCACCCATCATGATGCAACAACTGGAACTGCTCATGGGGAAAGAAAAATTCAGACAAGGGATACAGGAGTATCTAAAGAAATATGCCTACGGCAACGCTACCTGGAATGATCTGATCGCTATTTTGAGTAAACATACCACTACCGACCTGTACGCCTGGAATAAAGTTTGGGTGAACCAACCCGGTCGACCGGTATTTGACGAAAAGATCATTTATACCGGTGGTAAGATCAGTGATTTTACCATCACGCAACACCCGGAGTTTGGCGCCATGCGTGTTTGGCCACAATCGTTCAGCGTAACCATGGTTTACCCGTTATATACTAAAAACATCGCGGTGAATATGAAAGGCGCCAGTATCGATCTGAAAGAAACGGTGGGCCTTGATAAACCTTTGTACATGATATTTAATTCAAACGGGATAGGTTATGGCTTGTTCCCGGTAGATAAAGGTAGTACAGATAGTTTATTTCGGATCAATAACCCATTACAAAGGGCCTCACTTTATATATCAGCTTACGAAAATATGTTAGAGGGGCGTTATTTTAAACCACAGGAGCTGCTGAACATTTTTTCGAAAGGATTAGCTTTAGAAAAAGAAGAAACTAACCTGAGGTTATTAACCGGCTATATCGGCAATATTTATTGGGAATTTATTACACCTGCGGATAGAAATAAGATAGCATCTGACTTAGAGGAAAGTTTATGGACGGCATTACAGCAGCAGGAGAAGCCCAATAATAAAAAAGTACTATTCCGGGCCTATCAGGATGTTTATTTAACAGAGGCTGCTAAAAAGAATATCTATACCATCTGGCAGTTGCAAAAACCACCGGTGGGTGTAAAGTTAAATGAGGATGATTACACCTCCCTGGCGCTGAGTATAGCCCTAAAAGATGACTCGCCGACCGGCGTATTACAGATGCAAGAGACAAGGATAACCAACGCAGATCGTAAAAAGCGGTTGGAGTTTTTAATACCCGCCTTATCTTCAAATGAACAGGAGCGTGAAGCGTTTTTTAACAGCCTTCAGGATGCGAAGAACCGGCAAAAAGAAGCATGGGTTACCACGGCTTTGGTTTACCTGCATCATCCATTAAGACAAAAAACATCAGAAAAATACCTGGCCAAAAGCCTGGAAATGGTTGAAGAGATACAAAGAACCGGAGATATCTTCTTCCCGCAATCATGGTTACAAGCTGTTTTGGGTTATTACCAGGACAAGCAGGCCGCTAAAACTGTTAATGATTTTTTAAGCGCTCATCCTCATTACAATCCAAAGCTCAAAGCCAAAATACTACAGAATACGGATAACTTGCTTAGGGCGCAAAAGTTGTTATAAAGAATCTACGGCAAATGCATCTAAATTTATTGGGATTAATTAAATCTTTTGTAATTGAAATAGCGATGCAGGAGGCACCTCCGGAGCCCCAAAAGACGCCTTATATCGGCTATAAATAGAATGCTCCTCTGGAGCTTCTGCTTACCTCAGCTCCGGAGGAGCATCCTGTTTATAGAAAAGTAAAAAATATACTTTGGCTCCCGGGGAGCCTCCTAAATTCGTCTTTGTTATTTACTTAGATGTGTTACTCTTATTACGGATCGGGTGGGGTACCCTTTTTAAGAGTACTGTTCCTGATAAACAGAAAGGACATCAATGCACCTAAAAAAGCAAGTGAAGCGGATAGTTGCATCACCCGGGCATAAACACCAATAAATCCGGAATGATACAGCTTTTTAATAGCCTGTTGCTCATGGGCATTGAAGTCTGCCGGGACTTTGGCATCACCCAGGTTAGTGGCTTGCGCCATTACCACTTGTTTTTGTTTTTCATTTAAGGGGATGCGTTGAATTTCCTGTTGCAGTGCCCCGGTGAAAAACAGAACGGCTAAGGCGCCTAAAATAGCGTTGGCGAAAACATTGGCAATACGTGTAAGGGCATTGTTCACGCCGGAAGCCGTTCCCGAAAAATGATCACTGACCGAACCCATAACCGCGGCAGTAAGCGGCGCCACCGTGAATGACATACCCGAACCGAAAACAATAATCCCCGGGAAAAAGGTAGTCCAGTAATCAGAAGGGCCATTGGTTTGTTTGACGAAGGATAGGATCAGCAAGCCAACACCGGCCGCTGCCGGGCCGCCTATTAATAACAATCGCGGTCCATGTTTATCTGCGAGACCTCCTGCAAAACGCGCCATCCCGATCATCAGTATAGTAAAAGGCAGAAAGGTAAGACCAGATTGTAACTGGCTATAACCCTGTACCTGCACCAGGTTGAGCGAAAGAAACAGCATACCTGCGCTAAGCCCGGCATACAGGAAAAAAGTAAGCAGGTTAACACCACTAAAAGTCATGTTAGTAAACAATTTTAAGGGCATCATAGGGTGCTTGCTTTTACTTTCAATAAGGATAAAAGCGGCCAGCAATGTGATGCCAGATGTTAAGGAAATATATACCTGCCAGTGACCAAAACCCATTGCAGGCGCTCGTAAAAAACCAAACGTAAGTGCAGCAAGACCTAATACAATAGCGATAGCCCCCGGAAAATCAAGGGCCTGATCTGCTTCTTCATCGCGACTCTCTTTCACTTTAAACCCAAGGATCAAAAGAGCGATGACACCTATCGGGACATTAATAAAAAATATATAACGCCATAATCCGGCATCGCCAAAGGCACCACCCAAAATAGGACCGCCCAAAGTAACCACCGTGGTAAAAGCCGACCAGGTGCCGATAGCTTTGCCCCGTTCTTTTTCGTTAATAGAAGAAGAGATCAATGATAAGCTACCCGGTATCATTAAGGCACCTCCAATGCCCTGCAACATCCGGCAGGTAATGAGTATTTTAACATCGGGGGCAAAGCCGCAGGTTGCGGAGCCTGCGATGAATATAAATATCCCGGCCATAAAGATCTTTTTCCGGCCGAGCTTGTCACCCAGGGCGCCGCCTATCATGATCAGGGCGGCCAGCATCAACAGATAAGCATTCAGGATCCAAAATAAGTCAGTACCAGTGGCATTCAGGCTTTGTTGCAAGGATGGTAACACCACATTAAGGGCCGTGCTATCAATAAAAGCCATAGCCGAGGCCATGATGGAGGAAACCATGATCCATTTGCCGGCAGAACTGCCCAATGCTACTGTTGTCATAGAAATAGGTTATATGTAAATGTAACAAACAGTAACCACAAAATGATTGCGTATTGTTGCAATCGGCCCCTAATTATGGCGCAAAGACACCCTGTATGTTATAGCTTTTATGTGGAATTTTACTGAACAGATAGCTAAATAGTAAGGATATGGAAAATTACCATAATGCAAGCATTGCAGCCGTAAGTAAATTGATAAAGGCTAAAAAAGTATCGCCGGTGGATCTTGTCGACGCTTGTTTGCAGCGAATAGAAGAGTATGATACCCAACTGAATACTTTTATAACCGTTTTGGCTGACGAAGCCAGGAAACAAGCTCAAATAACAGAGGAGGAAATTAATCGTGGCGAATGGAAAGGGCCACTTCACGGCATTCCGGTAGCTGTTAAAGATTTTTACGATACGGCGGGTATCAGAACAACAGCAGGTTTTGTACATTTTAAGGACCGTATACCCGAAAAAGATGCGGAAGTGGTGCAGAAACTCAAAGAAGCAGGCGCTATATTGATAGGTAAAACCAACATGCATGAGCTGGGTATGGGTACTACCTCGCTGGTGAGCTATTTTGGTCCGGTCCACAATCCCTGGAATACCGAATTTATTGCCGGTGGATCATCTGGAGGTTCGGCAGCAGCGGTTGCGGCAGGGTTTTGTTATGCTACCATTGATACCGACGCGGTTGGTTCATGCAGGTTACCGGCGGCGTGCTGTGGCGTTACCGGATTTAAGTCAACCTACGGTCTCATTAGTGGCAAGGGGATCCTGGAAGGTGAGCAAGCTGACGAAACCATTATTAAATTGAGCCACGTGGGTATTACTACCCGCTACGCGGAGGACGCTGCCATTTTGTTGGATATCTTTTCCGATCAGCAGCAGGCTACAGACTTAAGCGATCACAAAAAGATAACAATAGGATTTGTATCAAACTACAAGGCAAGTGATGGGGTAAATGCAGTATACTTTCAGGCTAAGGAAAAGTTTAGCTCGCTGGGTTATCGTATTGCTGATATATCGCTCCCTTTTGAATTAGCCTCATTTAGCACAGCTACAATTGACCAGGATCGTAAAACTATTTCTGAGCAGCTATTTAAAAATGTCGATGTGGTGGTTTTGCCGACACTTACCGGTCAGGTTCCGGATATTCAATCGGCACAGGCAAAGGGGCCAATGACTCTTTCGGCGGACAATACTTTTTTCTTTAATTACTATGGTTTACCGGCTATCAGTATCCCTTGTGGTTTTGATGGAAATGGTATGCCGCAAGGCTTGCAGGTAGCTGGTCCATGGGGAGGAGATGATCAGGTGTTGAAAGTTGCCCATGTGTATGAGCAAGCGGCTCAATGGAATGAAAAACATCCATTATTATAAAAGCAAAAATCCCGTAGCATATGCTACGGGATTTTTGCTTTCGCTATTTAATCGCCCATTCATGTATGCCGGAAGAATTATCAACTGGTAGTTGAATTTCCATTCTTAAGGCTGTGGTGTTAACCGGTTCAAAGGTCACGGTATTAAAGCCGTCTTTGCTGATGGTGTATGGTATGGTGTTTTTTACCGGTACCCATTGACCATCTTTCAGATACAATATTTTGTACGATGCCGGTATGCGGCAGCCACCCCATGGCCCATCATCAAACCAATAAACTTTTGATTCGCTGACTGTATGCGTTGTATCAAAATCGTATTGAACATACTCGCTGGTATTTTTGGCTGGCCACCAATGCAGGTAAGGGTAGTTGGTATCCTTAGAGTCGGCAGGTTCATATTGATCTTTGATTGCTGCGTACATCCTGGTGTTTTTTAAGGATGATGTTACCTTGCTGGTACTTGCTATGGTTGGTGCAGGTTTGGGTCGCGCAGCCGAAGCCTCGTAAGGGATCCATACGGTCATTTCACTTGGTCCGCGGTTTGCCCAGGCATAGTAAGGGATAGCTTTTACCTGTTGGTTGGCCTCAATGAGTTGGTCGCTGTTTAACTGGCGTTTGGTGCTTTTACCCTCAGCGCTTATCACATCAACACCGTTTAACAGATCAGCATGATAATTTGCATTGGCAATGGCGTTTGTATCAACCATGATATTTTGTACCAGGCTGTCTTTATTATCAGGACCTTCCAAACAGTATACAACCGGGCCGCGTTCAAAAGCAAAACGGCTTTTGTCGTCTTTTACCAACGGATTAGCTAATACCTTTTCTGTTTTCATTGGCAGCAGCAAGGAAACCTGATCGCCTTTTTTCCAGGTCCGTTTTAATACGGCATAGCCTTTTTCGGTAACAAATGATTGAGGCTGACCATTGATGGATAACATAACCGGCAATGCTTTTTTATCCATAAAAGTGTATAGGTTACCCGGTACCGGTTGTTGTTTGGCCCAGCCTGGTATACGTACCCTTAAGGTAAATTCAAGGCTTTTCTCTGGATTAACTGTTATATCAACTTTACCTTTCCATGGATAATCGGTGGTTTGCACAATGTTCACATTACCCAAAGCCAATTTAATATTGCTGGAGTTACCCATGAACAGGTTGATATACAGATCATTTTTATTTTTGGCATAAACGTAGCCCGGCAACGATGGTAAAAAACGGGTCATATTGCTGATACAGCAGGCACAGCTTATCCACGCGCTACGCTGATGCTGTGACATAGATGCCAGCGGATTGGGATAAAAGAAGCGGTCACCACTTAAAGAAACGCCCGAAAGCAGGCCATTATAAAGCGTTCTCTCCAGTACGTCGATATATTTTGAATCGCCATGCAGCAAAAACATCCGGTTGTTCCAGTACACATTACCAATGGCCGCGCAGGTTTCAGCATAGGCCGACATATTCGGAAGCTGGTAAGCATCCCCAAAAGCTTCGCCATTACCGGTTGCGCCTATACCACCCGTGATGTAGAGTTTTTTGTTAACCACATCGCCCCATATATCATCAATAGCGGTTAAATATTTGGTATCGCCGGTTAAGGCGGCAATATCTGCCATGCCGGTATACATGTAGGCCGCCCTTACGGCGTGCCCTTCGGCCTCGTGCTGGTCGACTACTTTTTTGTTGGCCTGGTTGTAGGCGTCGCCCTTAGGGCCACGAACATCCAGGAAAAATTTGGCCAGATCAAGGTATTGCTTATTACCTGTAACCCGGTACATTTTCGATAAGCCAATCTCCACGATCTGATGACCTGGATACTCTTCCAGCTTACCCGGACCGAAAACTTTAACCAGCAGGTCGGCATTTTTTATGGCGATGTTAAGCAAGGTACGTTTACCTGTAGCCTGGTAATGGGCAACGGCAGCTTCATACAAATGGCCGCAATCGTACAGCTCATGGCTCAGCACTTCTTCTTGTTCCCAGCGTTTGGCACCTATCCATTCATGCGGTTTTTTGGCATGTACGGTACGAAATGTGTAGAGGTAACCATCGGGTTCCTGGGCGGCGCCAATGATACTGATCAGCGTATCAATATATTTATCCAGCTTAGGATTAGCCTTGTTTTGCATAGAGTAGGAGGCCCCTTCAATAGCTTTATAAACATCGGTATCATCAAACGGAAATTCGCTTAGCTTATCACCATCCAATTTTTTGGCGGCTCTTAAAAAGTTATCCATGCGGCCATTTGCCTTACATTGTGCCAATACATAAGGGATGGTCACATTGGCGTTCACCTCCATTTTAGGTTGCCAGAAATTATCGTTCACGTGAACACTGGTAAACGCCACAGGCTGTATAGGATAATCTTTTTGCTGTGAAAATAGCTGACCCGTAAATGCCATCATGGATAATGATAGCACGCAGGCTGCTTTTCTTTTATTGATCATGTGCTTAGTTCTTGTAATTGGTTAGTTTAATTTTTTACCATCCTGCTACCATAAACCGGGCCCGCGCTATTATCTTTTTTGGGCAATAATTTAATCGTTATTTTTTGTTTGCCTTTGGTTAGCTCAATCGGAATGTTATAGCTGATATCATAAAAACGGCTTTCTTTATACTGGTTCAGATCTTCTGTGGTCAGTTTCACGCCATCAATCAATATGTCAAAAGTACGGCCCCGGTTGTCCATTCCCCAATAGGTATTAATCAAGGTGTTTTGGGTATTGGCATCAACTTTCATCTCATATTGAAGATAACCGCCGTTTTCGGTCGACCGCCATTTTTTCTGATGGTCTTCGCCTGTAGTAGCATTCTCGCTGATGAAATTATGATCACGCTCGGGCTGCATTTCGCCTACACGTAAGATATCCGTGGTGCGGGCTTCCAGTTCCTGTTGTTTTTTCTTTTGCTCGTCGTAAGCTTTTTGTTGTACAACCCAGGCTTGCGGTGTAAATACATCCCAGTAAACCGAATAATATTCGTTTTTGGTTTGATTGAAAGGGATCAAAGTAACTTCTTCAGGTTTTGAAATGTTTACCGTACGGAAGCTTAACTGTTTTTTATCAACCATTTGCAACCACTGGTTAGGATCCGTCTCGCTGGTTACAAAAACAGGTACACCTTTCAACGGATCGGGCTCAGTATTGCCCAAAACGCCTGCAAGCAACACCGGGCCATAAAATACGGCACGCCTGTTAGCGTTATCGGGCATGGCTTCGGTATAAAGTTTTTCGGGTGTTGTAAATTTAATTTTATCGTTATTACTCCATTTACGGCTTAAAACAAAATAGCCTTGCGCATCGGGGCTAAGCTGCTGTAGTTTGCCATTGATGCTGATGCTAGCATTGCTGGTCCATTTGGGTTTGCGGATACGGATGGTCATGATAACCGGCTTTTGGGTATTAACAGTAAAAGTGATATGATCATCGTTAGGGAAATTGCTTTCCTGTTTCACTGATAAGCCTTTATCTTTCCAATTTAGTACCGATGGAATAAACAAGTTAACATAAAGACTACCATCTGCGCCTCTGAAGTAAATACTTTCGTTATACTTTACATGGTTTTCCATACCCGAGCCCACACAGCAGGTAAAATCATCAAAGGGGGTGCTGTAGTGTTTTGTTCCGCCCATTCTAAGCGGTACAAAATAGCACATCATGCCATCAGCATGATTTTGCGAAGCAAGGATGTGGTTATACAATGCCTTCTCATAATAATCCATCAATGCCGCCGATGGCGCAACCGCGAACAGATGACGGGTGAGCTTAAGCATATTATAGGTATTACAGGTTTCAGTGGTATTATCTGTCAGTTTATCATTCAGCTTATCCGGATCGCTCAGGTACTCATAGTTGCTGTTTCCGCCGGTGGCATAGGAGTGATGGCCTGTAACCGTTTCCCAAAAGAAATCGGCAATGGTTTTGTCTTTTTTATCGCCGGTAAGCTCGTACCGCCTGGCACTGGCAATTATCTTAGGTATTTGTGTATTGGAGTGCTTGCCCGGCAAAACATCCTGCTGTTGGGCCAACGGATCTAAAATGCGTTTGTCATAAAATTTGTACGATAGATCAAGATATTTCTTATTGCCGGTAATAGCATATAAATTGGTAAGGGTTTCTGCCATGCCTCCATATTCGCACAATAACATTTTCTGCAATTTATCATCGTCCAGGTTTTTAATGGTTTCGCCAGTCCAATCGGCCATGCCCTGGCATATTTTAAGGGCCTGGGCATTATGGCCATATAAATAGGCGTCCAAAAGCCCGGCCATTACTTTATGCACCGTATACCAGGGCGACCAGCCACCATTCAGATCAAAGCCCCTGGAGCGGATATCGCCTTTGGCAACTTCGGCCCATATCGTGTCTTCTTTCGGGATAGCGCCAACGTAACCTGTTTTACGTGTGGTTTGGCATTCATTAAGCTCGGTAACAATATAGTTTATCCGCTTTAAAAATTGAGGGTCGCGGGTTGACGCGTAATGCATGGAAATGGCCGACAGGTAATGCCCCAAAGTGTGGCCTGCCAAACCTGATGATTCCCAGCCTTCATACAATTTACCCTTAGGTTTTAAGCCAGAATGAGAGCGAAATCCGGATAATAAACGATCCGGCTCAATAGATAACAGGTAAGCGGCATCAACTTGCATCGCCTGTTTAAAGGGGCCTTCCAGTAGTTGAACATCTTTTAAATCAAATGAATAAGCCTGTATCGCTACAACGGGTTTTATTTTTATCCGGCTATCCTTCCACTCAGGCACATATGATTGAGCCTTTACGCTTATTGCAGTTGTAAAGCAAATGATAAAGGATAAACTCCATTTCATTAACAAAGCTGCAGAATTTGTGTGATTATAACAATTAAACATATAAAGTAAAGTTACCCGGATATCCTGAAGAATTATTGATGATATTTTGCTGGTGATAGCCGGATTTTAACCGGTTTGGGATACTATACTGTTAGTTAACGGACTATTTAATAATAAGCGCCGTATTTAAGGTTGTAAACTGATCTTCCGGTGTTGTTCTATTTAAAATGTTGTGATTTTTATAGGGTTTTATTTTAATAATGATAATATGTGGGTAGTTGTGGTGAATTTTTGCTAAAAAATTAGCTATTGTGGTAAATATTTTTACATGATCTGAAGAATCAGACTTAATTAATAATTTTTAACCCCAAAAATTAATTTATGAAGCTAAAACGATTACTCAAAAGGCTTGTTTTGCTCTTTTTAGGCATTTTTGTATTTGGTTATTATGCCAAAGCACAAATAATTACATTAAAAGGGAAAGTATCAGACGAAAAAGGCCTGTCTATACCAGGCGCGTCTGTTAAGATAAAAGGTACACGTAAAGGCACCATCACCAATACCGAAGGTATATTTACTATTGAATGTAATGGTCCTGTTAGTCTCAGTGTATCAGCTATTGGTTATACCGAGAAGGAAGTTAAGGTTAGCAATACCAACAACGTTAATATTATTTTAGCCGAAGACAGCAAAACACTCAGCGAGGTAGTGGTTACTGCGTTGGGTATTAAGCGCGACAAAAAAGTATTAACCTACAGCAGCCAGGAAATCAAAGGCTCAGACCTGGTGCAGGGTAAAGACCCTAACCTGGTTAATGATATCGCCGGAAAAGTATCCGGTGTACAGATCACCAGCTCATCAGGCAGCCCCGGTAGTTCAACGCGTATAGTTGTTCGTGGTGCATCATCGTTTTACGGAAATAACGATGCTTTAATGGTTGTTGACGGTATCCCGATAGATAACAGTGAAACCGGGAACCTCAATTCAGGGCCTGGCTCCAGCAGGGTAGCCGACATTGACCCTTCCATAATTGAAAATATCAACGTGTTAAAAGGTGCCGCGGCTACGGCTTTATATGGTTCGTTGGGTGCAAATGGTGTTATTATCATTACTACCAAAACAGGATCAGCCAATAAAAAACCGACCATTAATTTTACTTCTGATTTCTCCTTCGAAAACCCGTTGCTGCCGCAGATACAAAGCAAATATGCCCAGGGTACAAATGGTATTTATTATAATGGTGATGATATGAAAACCAGCACTTCCTGGGGCCCATTGATGGACACCTTAAAAATAAATGGTCAGCCGGCAAAAAAATACAACCAGTCCGACTTGTTTTTTAAAACCGGACATACTTATAATAATGTGTTTAGTGTAAACGGTGGTGGGGCTGCTTCTAACTATTATATATCTTATTCTAATTTTAATCAGCAAGGTACTGTGCCAAATACCAAGTTTCTGCGAAACGCGGTATTTGCCAAATACAGCGCTCAGATCCTTCCAAATTTAACTACAACATTCCAGTTAAATTATACCAATTCACAAAACAACCGCTTGCCCGAAGGTTATGCACTGGAGAGCCCTGTATGGACTATTTTTACAGCCCCGATATCATACAACCTGCTACCTTATGAAAATGCAGATGGCACCCAGCGCTTGTATCGTTATTCCAGAAACAATCCTTACTGGGTATTGGATAATATTTCCAATAAATCAGGCGTAAACCGTTTTTTGCCAACCTTTACGGCCGATTATAAACCATTAAAATGGCTTACCGTAACTGAAAGATTTGGCGCTGATGTATATACCGAACAGGATAGATATCATGAATCGGCCGAGTCAGTATCTAACCCTACCGGGCGTATTGTAGTTAACAATATCAATTTCAGGCAATTCAATAACGACTTGATTGTAAGTGCTAATCATCAGTTTGGTGATTTTAATATTGATGGCGTTATTGGGAACAATATTTATTCTCAATATTCAGAAACTGCTTATGCCAATGGTGTTGGGCTTTCGGTAGCGGATCTTAATAATATCAGTTCGGCTTCGACTGTCACTTTTATTGAAAATCAATACAATACACGAAGGATCGGCTTTTACGCGCAATCCAATATTGAGTATAAAAAATTCCTGATCCTGTCACTAACCGGCAGGTATGACGGAAGCTCTGTACTATCAACAGCGCATAATTTTTATCCTTATGGGTCTGTAGCTACCAGCTTTATATTCTCCGAGTTTTTCTCCAAAGAATTTCAGGATATCATGAACCTGGGTAAATTCAGAATATCCTATGCTACAGTTGGCGGTAGTAATGTGGTTCCTTATTCACTTAGTACTCCGTATCTTACTCAAAGTAAAGATAACATTATTCGTAATATTTCATTCCCTTACAACGGCCAGGCAGGATTTTTACTGAGCCCTACACTGGGTAATCCTAACTTGAAAAATGAGCGGATAAATGAATTTGAAGCAGGGTTTGAAACCGGGTTTTTTAATAACAGGATAAGTTTAGAGGCTTCTTATTTTGCTAAAAAGACGACAGATGGCTTAATTCCGGGTGTGAGTATTGCACCATCAACAGGTTATGACGGTACTACGGTAAACACCGGGATAATGCAAAACCGGGGTATTGAACTATTATTGAACGTGGTACCAGTGAAAACAAAGGACTTTACCTGGAACATGACTATCAACTACAGCCGTATCCGGAATAAGGTTCTGGCAATTGATGGCGATCTGCAACAGATCGGAAATGGCTTTACTACAATTATTGTAGGTCAGCCTTACGGAACCATATATGGTACACGCTATGCACGCACCGCACAAGGACAGTTACGTATTGATGCCAGCGGATTACCTTATGCTGATGCCGATCAGGGTGTTATAGGTAATATTAATCCCGATTGGACGGGTGGAATTGCCAATAATATCAGGTATAAGCAGTTTAATTTCAGTTTCTTCTTTGACGTTAAAAAAGGCGGCGATATTCAGAATAACGTGGATGGGTACGGATATTTTTACGGAACACCTAAAGTAACCGAAAATAGGGGGCTAAGGGTAGTTCCGGGAGTGAGCGATGCAACAGGACAAGCTAATACCGTTGCTGTTAACGGACAGGCTTATTATCAGCGTATAAACGGCGTAACCGAATCTGTAATACAGGATGGTACCTACATTAAGTTACGAAATGTAAGCCTGGGTTATACCGTAAAACCATCATGGTTGAGGGGTAGTCCTTTCAAATCCGTTAATTTTAGCGTAACCGGGCGTAACCTGTGGATCTATGCTCCGCATTTTACCGGTGGCGACCCAGAAGTAAGTTCGTTCGGTTCATCAAATGGCTCGCAGGGTATTTATTCCTTTTCTGTACCCACATCCAGGTCTATCGATTTTAGCATGAAGCTTACCCTTTAATCATCATTTATCAATTAAAAAATATCATGAAAAAAATATCAATGATTTTAATGTCATGTATCCTGATAAGTGTTTCAGGTTGTAAAAAATATATTGACGTAAATACCAACCCCAATCAGCCCCTTGATGTGGCGGAAGCCCAGATACTTGCCCCGGTTGAAGTAGCGCTATCATCAAAACTATATGCAGGCAACGTAGCTGTAATTGTACAGGAATATATGCAGGTGGCGGCGCTAAATCAGGTTGCGCCTAATGCAGGCACTTATTTAATGTATAATACCGATATGAATGATGACTGGAGGACGCTTTATGTAAACTGCTTAAATAACCTGGTAACGCTAAATGCAAAGGCCGTTGCCGATGGGAAAACAAACTATGCCGGCATTGCCAAGATCCTGACCGCCTATTGCCTGGGCACCGGAACAGATCTTTGGGGTGATATTCCGTACTCGCAGGCTTTTAAGGGAACTGCTAATTTTACACCAGTATATGATGCCCAAAAAGATATTTATACTACAATACAAAGCTTGCTGGATGCTGGTATTGCCGACATTGCCAAAAACGGCACTATAACTCCGGGTGGGGATGATTTCTTTTACGCTGGCGATATGAGCAAATGGACCAAGCTGGCTTATACCTTAAAAGCCCGTTACTATCTGCACCTGACCAAAGCGCCTGGATATACAGCTGCCGCACAGGCGCAGTTGGCACTTACAGCGCTTACAAATGGTATGCAATCAAATGACGATGATTTGAAAATGGCCTACGGCGGCGCTGCTGGTGCAGAAAATCCGTGGCAACAGAATTTTATATCAGCTAGCACTATTGTAATGGCTAGCACCGCGGTTAATGGTTTTAAAACACGTAATGATCCACGTTTAACCATCATGGTGGCCCCGGCAACTGCTACGAGCTTATATACGGGATTAGATCAAGGCTTGAGTACTATTGGCCAGCTGGAAGAATACTCGCGTCCGGGAAGCTTTTATGGCGCTGCAGGGGCAAGTAATTATATTGTAAACTACTCCGAAGCCTTGTTTATAAAAGCCGAAGCCACGCTTGTCCTTTCTGGTTATAGCAGCGCGCAATCCATTTATCAAAGTGCCATATCATCGCATATGACAAAATTGGGAGTTAGCACAACTAATGCAAACACTTATATAGCTTCAAGGCCTTTGACCAGCGCCAACGCGGAACAATTGATCATCGAAGAAAAGGGGATAGCGAATTTCCTTTCGCTGGAAAACTTCACCGATTTCAGGCGTACAGGCTTCCCGGTATTGCCTGCGGTTAAAAATGCGTTATCAGCTATGCCGCGCAGGGTGCTATATCCGCAAACAGAAATTATATCAAACCCACAACCACAACAAAGCGCCAAACTAACCGACAGGGTTTGGTGGGATGTGCAATAGATATCACAACAAACAAAACTGGGCCTTTTATCCTGCTAATTAATTTAGTATATTTGTATAGATAACGGCCCGGATGTATGTAAAAAATGCACCCGGGCCGTTTTAGTTAAGCGCCAAAAGGCCCAAAAAAGACTATTTTTTATATAGTTATTTGATTATCAATATTTTAATACTTTTTAAAGTAAAAAAAACGTGTTAAAATTTGTTAAAAAGTGTTAAAATTGATGGTTTTAAGTAAGTTTTTGGCAGTTTTTGAGCCGTTTTTACCCCAATTTAGGCCTAAAAAGTGTTAAAATTGAAGCTTTAAAAAGTTTTATGCATCATGATTTATCACGATAGCGGTATTAAAAATGGTTTTGTTTGATAAAATATGGTTAGTACCTGTTAAATTACTGGCCTATTAATACTTGTTACAACGCTAATTTTGTAAAAAAAACATTTAGAAATGATAACTTTTGATTGGAAAGGCGTACTACCCGCCGTAACTACCAAGTTTACTGATAATGATGAATTAGATTTCGACGCTTTTGATATCAACTTAAATGCCCAACTGGAAGCCGGTGTTGACGGATTTATTCTGGGAGGGTCTTTAGGCGAAGCCAGCGTATTAAGTGATAAGGAAAAGTATGACCTGCTTGCCCATACCGTAGCCTTTGTTGACGGAAAAGTACCTGTGATATTGAATATCGCGGAGCAAACAACCAAAGCTGCTGTTACCTGTGCACAAAAGGCATTGGACAATGGCGCTGATGGCTTAATGTTATTGCCACCAATGCGTTACAACAGCGAAGAGCGCGAAACCATAACTTATATCACTACCATTGCAAAAAGCACGGAACTGCCTATCATGATCTACAATAACCCTGTTGATTATAAGGTAGAGATCACCCTGAATATGTTTGAGCAGCTTGCAGCTTATGATAATATACAGGCGGTAAAGGAATCAACCCGTGATGTTTCAAACGTTACCCGGATGATCAACCGCTTTGGCGACAGGTTTAAAATATTAACCGGTGTTGACCCCCTGGCTATGGAAAGCCTGGTAATGGGCGCCGATGGCTGGGTAGCCGGCTTGGTTGATGCTTTCCCTAAAGAAACTGTGGCTATATACCGTTTGGTTAAGGCTAAAAGATATGATGAAGCATTGGCTATTTACCGTTGGTTTTTACCGGTGTTGGAACTGGATATCCACCCTAAACTGGTACAATACATTAAACTGGCAGAAGTAGCTACCGGTATAGGTACCGAAAACGTACGCGCCCCACGTTTACCTTTAGTGGGAGCAGAGCGTGAAAAAGTTCAAAAGATCATCAGCGACGCGCTTGCTGTTCGTCCGGTGTTGCCTGTAGGTAGCTGGGGTAAAATAAGTGAGGTTGCTATATAATACAACATATGGCCAGTAAAACTTTTTTCTGTATAGATGCGCATACCTGCGGTAACCCCGTGAGGTTGGTGGCTGGGGGAGGTCCAACTTTGAAAGGCGACAATATGAGTCAAAAGCGCCAGCATTTTTTAAAGGAGTATGATTGGATCAGGACGGGCTTAATGTTTGAGCCCCGGGGGCATGATATGATGTCGGGCAGTATTCTGTATCCACCTCACGATCCCGAAAACGATGTGGCGGTTTTGTTTATTGAAACTAGCGGATGTTTACCTATGTGTGGGCATGGTACTATCGGTACCATTACCATTGCTGTGGAAGAGGGCTTGATACAACCTAAAGTGCCTGGCATTATACGAATGGAAGCTCCCGCGGGCCTGGTTTTAATTGAGTATAAACAGGAGGGTAAAAAGGTTACCTCGGTAAAGCTCAAAAATGTAGCAGCTTATCTCGCGGCAACGGATCTACAGGTGGAGTGTCCTGATCTAGGTATGCTTACTATTGATGTTTCTTATGGCGGAAATTACTACGCCATAGTTGACCCTCAACCGAATTTCGGCGGAATCGAAAACTATACTGCCGGGCAATTGATTGCCTGGAGCCAGGTGTTGCGCAAACGTATCAATGAAAAATATACGTTCGTGCATCCGCAGGATCCTACTATAAATACCTGTACACATATCCTTTGGGCCGGGGCTACATTATCTGATGATGCCACCGCCAGAAATGCCGTATTTTATGGCGACAAAGCTATCGACAGGTCGCCCTGTGGTACGGGTACATCCGCCCGTATGGCACAATGGCATGCCAAAGGGAAACTACAGGTTGGCCAGCCATTTATACATGAAAGCATCATTGGTAGTAAATTTACGGGCAGGGTGGAAGAGGTGGTTAAGATCAATGATATAGACGCTATAATTCCGAGCGTAGAAGGTTGGGCCAAAGTTTATGGCTACAACACCATCAAGATCGATGACGACGATCCTTACGCACATGGTTTCCAGGTGATATAACCTGTTTTATTTAAAAAAATCTAATATTTCAATAGCTCAAAATACATTATGGCTAAAGTGCTGATTATTGGTGGCGGGATCGTTGGCTTGAGTTCTGCTTATTATTTACATAAAGCCGGGCACCAGGTTACCGTGATTGATAAAGGGGATATGACCGACAATTGCTCCTACGGAAATGCCGGTATGATTGTACCAAGCCATTTTATACCATTAGCCACGCCAGGCATGGTAAGCCAGGGCATCCGCTGGATGTTTAGCAGTAAAAGTCCGTTTTATGTGAAACCATCGCTAAATCCGGAATTAATATCATGGGGACTTAAATTTCTGAAAAAGGCTAATGCGGCGCATGTAGAAAACTCGGCTATTCCTTTAACCGAGCTTTCACTACTGAGTAAAAAACTTTATCAGGAGTTGAGCAAAGAACCTGATTTTGAATTTGATCTGGTTGAAAAAGGCATCCTGATGTTTTATAAAACCGAAAAAGCTGGGGAGGAAGAAGCTCACATGGCCGAAAAGGGACGGCAGCTGGGCCTGGATATGAAGGTGCTTAGCCCAGCCGATTGCATGAAGCTGCAACCCAAGCTTAACCTGGATGTATTAGGCGCTGTACATTACGGTTGCGATGCGCATCTTTCGCCCAATAAGCTCATGGCTGCTTTATTAAAGTATTTACGAACTGTAGGCGTTAACCTGGTTACCAATAAAGAGGTTACAAAAATTGAAACTTCCAATGGCAAAGTAAGCCGGGTATGGTCATCCGGTGAAGAGTTTACAGCCGATGAATACGTAGTGGCGGGTGGCTCATGGTCGCCTTCGATAGGTAAATTATTAGGATTGAAAATCCTGCTGATGCCGGGCAAAGGTTACTCCTTTAATATTCAGGATGATGCCGAAGTAATGCAGATCCCGGCCCTGCTGGCCGAAGCCAGGGTTGCCATTACGCCCATGAACGGCGGTTTACGTTACGGCGGAACCATGGAGCTTGACCGGATCAATAATCGGGTGAATATGAATAGGGTAAAGGGTATAGTAGAATCTGTACCTCAATACTTTCCTGGGCTTAAACCAGCCGTCCCACAGCAAAAAGATATATGGTTCGGCTTCAGGCCATCCTCAGCCGATGGATTGCCTTACATTGGCCGCAGTAACAAGTACGCTAACCTTATCATAGCCACCGGGCATGGTATGATGGGTTTAAGCTTGGGTGCTGCAACAGGCTTATTGGTGACTGAAGTTATTTCGGGGACACCAACATCCATCAATATCAATGAATTTGCCCCCGACCGGTAGGGCAGATTTAAAAAATTCATACTATTTATACCTTTATTGAGGAGTATCCATAATAGCACGTTTATAATTGTTTAATTAACAATTATAAATGTGCATATTTGATATTCAGTATTGTATATTTAAAAATTGTTTATTTAACAATAAAAAATGGATTGACTATCCATTTTTAAAGCAATTTTTATCTGCCTATCACAATAAATTATCAAATAGTAACCGGATATTATCCTATTATGCTCAATTATTAGTTTTTTAAGTTAAGTAAATGTAAATTCAAGAAGAATTAATTCATATCAAGATGAAAGTTTTACAATTTACCATCCCGTTGCCCCACGATAAAAGTGTGATAGTAGAAAAAGTTTGTCTGCCCCATCATTACCCATATTTACACCGGCATAAAGAGATCCAGATCACCTGGATAAAACAGGGTGAGGGAACTTTGATAGCTGGAAATAATATGCATGATTATTCGGCAGGGGATGTGTTTTTTTTGGGAACGAACTTACCCCATGTATTTAAAAGTAATCCCGAATATTTTGCTCAGAACACCAATAAACAAGTAGAAGCATTAACTATATTTTTTGATCCGGAGGGCACACTGGCCTCTTTTTTTGATCTGCCGGAGATGACCCATGGCAGAATTTTTATGCAACAACATCAGCAAGGGTTTAAAGTTCCTGTTGATAATGCTGATGAGATATCTCAAATAATGACCACTCTGAAAAATGCCTCAGGCTCCGATCAGCTTGTGCAGTTTTTATACCTGCTCAAGGGATTAACTAACATCAAAGATAAATTAGATCCATTATCCACCTATGGCAACCTCCCGGGCATCACCGAAAACGAGGGTATACGCATAGGAAAGATTTATAATTTCATCATGTTACATTATAGTGATCCCATTACATTGGAAGATGTAGCCAAGGTAGCCTATATGACGCCGGAATCATTTTGCCGCTATTTTAAAAAGCATACCGGCCATACTTTTGTTTCATTTTTAAATGAGATCAGGATCAACGAAGCCTGTAAAAAACTCATCGCCCATAAATTTGAGAGCATAAACTCCATTGCTTATAAATGCGGGTTTAACAGCATAACAAATTTTAACCGGGTGTTTAAATACGTTATTGGCAGCTCGCCGCGTGGTTATCTGGATACTTATAACAATAACCTGATAAGTCTGAACAGGGCCGCCAGCTAAAAGTCGCCAGAGAAAAATTTGCGTTCACCTTACCCTTTAATAAATACACAACAGTGCTTATAACTCTTACCAAAAGCTATTTTACACTTCTAATTACATTTTGTTTAACTATATCAGTCTTTAAAGGTAAGGCGCAAACCCCCAATAATCTTTATGAACAAACTAGCGAAACAGCCGGCTTGGTAATCCGGTACGGGCAGGATATTGGCGCTATCAAAGATTTCTACTCTCCATATAGTGTTAACGAGCATGCCGAGTATCAGTATAAAATTAATGTGCTCAATTCGCCAGAACAGCGGAAAAGATTGACAGAAGTTAATAATGATTATTTAAAACAGCTTGATCAAACTGAATTTTCCGCACTGAGTATATACGGCAAAGTTGATTATATACTGCTTAAAAAGAAGATCAATTTTGAATTGATTGGTTTAAAAAAAGAAGAAGAACAGTATAGCCAGATCACAAAATATATTTCGTTTGCTGATGGGATCTATGCGTTGGAACAAAAACGGCGTCGTGGCAATTATCTGGAGGGCGAAAAGGTTGCTGGTGAACTTAATGGCATATTAAAAGAACTAAAAACAGACTCCCTGGCCTATCATAATCTCCCTGGTTTAGATATGCCTCTGGCAAAAATGACCAAGGATGCATTACTGGGCTTAAAAGGCAGGTTAAAGGATTTTTATAATTTTTACAATACCTTCGACCCCAATTTCACCTGGTGGGTACCAGAGCCATACAAGGCTTTGGACAAAGCATTGCAAAAATATAGTGACCTTGCTTTGAGCAAAGGTAAAATCAATACCACTCAAAAGCCGGATAGCAGTGGTATAAAAGGAGTGCCAATCGGTAGGCAGGAGTTGATCAATCAGTTACAGGCTGAGATGATACCTTATACTCCCGAAGAGCTGATTAAGCTGGCCAACAAAGAGTTTGCCTGGTGCGATAAGGAAATGCTGAAAGCATCTCAGGAAATGGGCTTTGGTAACGATTGGAAAAAGGCGCTCGAAAAGGTAAAAAACAGCTATGTACCTGTAGGGCATCAACCGGAATTGATCGTGAAGCTGTATAATGACGCTATCAGCTTTATTAAAGAGCGTGACCTGATAACCATACCACCGCTTGCTGAAGAAACCTGGGGAATGGTAATGATGTCGCCGGAAAGGCAATTGGTAAACCCATTTTTTACAGGAGGGAAGGAGATCAGTATTTCGTACCCCACCAACACCATGCAGCTGCAAGACAGGTTGATGAGTATGCGCGGCAACAACCCTTACTTTTCCAGGGGAACGGTACAGCATGAGCTTATCCCGGGTCATAATCTACAGTATTTTATGAATAGCCGGTACAAAGCATATCGTCAGGATTTTACCACTCCTTTTGCTATAGAAGGATGGGCATTATATTGGGAGTTGCTGCTTTATGATAAAGGTTTTGCTAAAACACCAGAAGAAAGGGTTGGTATGCTGTTTTGGCGCATGCACCGTTGTGCAAGGATCATATTCTCACTTAATTATCATTTAGGTAACTGGACACCACAACAATGTATTGACTTTTTGGTAGACAGGGTTGGGCATGAAAGGGCCAACGCCGAAGGTGAGGTAAGAAGATCATTCAAAGGCGATTATAGTCCGCTTTATCAGGTGGCCTATCTGTTGGGCGGCCTGCAGCTCATGGAACTTAAAAAAGAGATGGTGGATAGTGGTAAAATGACCTACAAACAATTTCATGATGCGGTTATCAAAGAAAATCTTATTCCTGTTGAAATGTTAAGGGCCACGCTAATCAATCAATCTTTAAATAAAGATTTTACCACCAGCTGGAAATTCTATGATTTTAATAAATAACACTGGTACTCATCATCATTCCCCTTTAAAACACTGACCGTTTAGTTATATGGATAACAGCACCTCGTTTAAACCATCACTAAGGCTGATTGATGCTACTATGCTGGTAGCCGGTAGCATGATCGGTTCGGGAATTTTTATTGTAAGTGCGGATATTACCCGTAACGTAGGCAGTGCCGGCTGGCTGATATTAGTTTGGCTCATCACCGGCTTTATGACCCTGACAGCGGCCCTGAGCTATGGCGAATTAAGCGCTATGTTCCCCAGGGCCGGCGGTCAGTACGTTTATCTGAAAGAAGCCTACAGTCCCTTGGTTGGTTTTTTGTATGGATGGAGTTTTTTTACGGTGATACAAACTGCTACCATAGCAGCGGTTGGTGTTGCTTTCGCGAAGTTTACAGCTTATTTGTTGCCGCAGATCAGTGAGGACCTGGTTGCTGTTGATCTTGGTTTTATAACCATATCGCCGGCTCAATTGCTTTCTATTCTGGTTATTGTGCTGTTAACCTATATCAATACCCGGGGCATTAACAGCGGTAAAATAGTGCAAACCATATTCACTATGGCCAAATTGCTTAGTTTATTGGGGTTGATTGTTTTTGGCTTGTTTGCCTTAAAAGCTTCTGTATGGAACAGCAACTGGCATAATGCCTGGAGCATACACCCTTTAAAAACTGACGGATCTATAGCATCGTATACTACCATAGCCGCCTTGGGTGCTATCGCCTCGGCCATGGTGGGTTCCATATTCAGCAGTGATTCCTGGAACAATGTAACCTTTATTGCCGGCGAAATAAAAAATCCGAAAAGGAATATTGGCTTAAGCCTAGCCCTGGGTACGCTCATTGTTACCGTAATATACATTTTAACCAATATCATGTATACCGGCGTGCTTTCGCTGCATGATATTGCTGTGGCAGAAAAAGATAGGGTGGGTGTTACCGCGTCGCAGCAGATCTTTGGAAGCTCGGGTACAATAATTATAGCCTTGCTCATCATGGTATCCACCTTTGGCTGCAATAATGGCCTTATCATGTCGGGCGCCCGTGTATACTATTCAATGGCTAAGGACGGATTGTTTTTTAAGCGGGTAGGGACACTTAATAAAAATGCAGTCCCCGGATTTGGTCTATGGCTACAATGCATTTTTGCCTGTTTATGGAGCCTAAGTGGTAAATATGGCGATCTGTTGGATATGATATCATTTGTGGTAGTTGTATTTTATGTATTGACCATCGGCGGTATATTTATACTGCGCAAAAAAATGCCTGGTGCCGAACGGCCATATAAAGCTTTTGGATATCCCGTATTACCTTTTATTTATATGATCATGGGGCTGGCATTCTGTCTGCTCCTCATTAAGTATAAACCTCAATACACCTGGCCTGGATTGATCATCGCGCTTACTGGTATACCTGTATACTATTTTATTGGCAGTAGTAAGCAGAAAACAATCTAATCTATCAATTTACCAAAACACACCATACAGTAAAAAGCTGACCTCCTGAAAAGACAGACAGGGATAGTGGATCCTTGAGCTATGGCTACATTAGCTTAAACCATTATAATGCTATACGATGAAGTGCACCTATATCTCTGTTTAAGAGACTGAATTGAAAACTTCCATCGTAAGGCTATTCCGTAATCTATTTTAATGAAAAACACCATCAGCAAAGTTTTTGGAGGATCTATCATCATTGGATTGATGTGCATTTGCACGCTAAGCTCTTTTCACAGTCAGAATAAACAGGAAATAACGCCCCCAGAAGATCAGCCAACGCCCCGGATTGTCAATATCGTCAATTTTATACGTTTACTGGAACCCCGTGATGCAGCGATTACAGAGGATGTGTTGTATCAGACTGTGGTTAAGCAAGTGGAGATCATGAAAAAATACAAGCTCGGGGGCACCTTTTTATTACAATATGACGCCCTTATTGATCCCAGGTATCAAAAACTACTGAAGACTTTACCCCGCGACTCTTTTGAGATAGGAGCCTGGTGGGAAATTCCCCAGCCACAGGTAGAGAAGGCGGGATTAAAATGGCGCGGGCGATATCCCTGGGATTGGCGTGCTAATATTGGTTTCTCAACCGGTTACACGCCAAAGGAACGTGAAAAACTGATCGACGCGTATATGGCTGAATTTAAAAAGATCTTTGGATATTATCCCAAATCAGTCGGTTCTTGGTTTATTGATAGTTACAGTCTGAACTACATGTATCAAAAGTACCACATTGTTGCCTCCAGCAATTGTAAAGATCAATACGGTACAGATGGCTATACTTTATGGGGTGGTTATTGGAACCAGGCTTATTATCCAAGTAAGATCAACTCTTATATGCCGGCCCAAAACGAAAAGAACCAGATCCCGGTGCCCATCTTCCGGATGCTGGGATCTGATCCGATACGCCAGTATGATAACGGCCTGGGGACAACACGTCAGGGTGTGGTAACATTGGAGCCTGTTTATAAATTCGGAGGTGGTGATTCTGCCTGGGTCAACTGGTTCTTAAAATCGTTTACGGAAGATAAGTGCCTCGGGTTTAATTATACACAGGCAGGGCAGGAAAATTCTTTTACCTGGGACGCTATGGCTAAGGGGTTCGAGATCCAGATGCCTTTACTGGCGCGGTTGAGGGATGAGCATAAGATCAGGGTGGAAACCATGGAAACATCCGGGCGCTGGTTTAAAGAAAAATATAAAGTTACTCCAGCCACTTCGTTCGCAGTAAGTACGGATATCGAAGGTAGTGATCTTAAAACAGTGTGGTTCAACAGCCGTTTTTACCGGATCAACCTACTGTGGGAAAATGGTAATCTCCGTATCCGCGATCTGCATCTTTTTGATGAAAGTTTCCCCTCTGTTTATACTAAAGAGGTGGCAACATCTAATGAATGCTCTTTTTTTACCCTACCGGTTATTGATGGCTATATTTGGAGTAAACCTAATCAAATAGCTGGCTTAAGGTTAAAAGTGTTGGTTGATGGACAGGAAGTATTGGTAAAAGGGAAAGATCCGGTATACAGCCAAACTCAACCCGGGCACTTGCATGTATCCTGGCCGTTAACATCTGTTAAGGGATCTTTTGAAATGGATATGGATGAAAAACAACTGAAAATGTGCTTAGTTAGCGACCATCCCTATACCTGGTATTTTGATATGACTACCGCTGCTGATGCAAAATTGCCTTATGAAAAAATCCTGGATAACCAGATCACGTGCCGTTTTGAAGGTATGGAATATGTTTTTAAGTCGATCAAAGGCAGTTTTTCAGAACCAGGGAACGGGGTTTTGTTCCGCTTAAAGCCCCAAATGAATACTATTCTTTTTGATCTTTCTGCCATCAAAAAGCCTTGAATTTTTAAGTCGTAACCTTATGTTCATCAAAAAAATACACATTCTTTTCATCTATTCCCTGTTCGTTTTTTCGTTTGTCAGCAGCATGGCGAAGACGACAATGGAAGAAGACAAATCGATCACTATAAGTAGTTCTCATATGTCAATGGTAATTAACTACGGGAACAAAGCCAGTATCACTTCACTTATAGTTAATGGACAAAAAGTAGTCAGCGCTGCGGATGGAGCCTTTACATCTGTAAAGGTTGGCAGTGTCACTTATTCTTCTTTGCATTTGAAAGGCAAACCGGTATTAACACGTTCTACGGCTGGCATCCGGATCAGCGGAATCTGCTATGGCGATGGGGGGGTGACTATTAATGAAAATTGGATCTTCCAGAAACAAAAGGATGGCATTAAATGGGGTATTGAAAGATCTTTTTCAAAAGGGGTGAAAGTAGAAGAGGCCGCTATGCCTGTTATTAATTTTGACGATATCAACACCTGGGAAGGTGCTTACCAGGGTTATGGTGGTATTGCCTGGTTTTACCTGTTTAATGAAAAACTATGTACCTATGGTGTTCACACCCGGTCATCAAGCTTCTGGAATAGTAAAAGTGGTAATGGACTAAATATCGTGGTTGATGCACCGGGTAAAGAGGTTGCGATGAAGTATACCCGTACCAACGAAGACAAACTGGCTTATACGGTTACCGTTGCCGACCGAGAAATGTTACCCCGATCAGACAGCGGAACCAACCGGCGGCGATTTATCAGAAAAAGCACGGATGTTTGGGCTCCGTTTAATATCGTTAGCGGTAAAAGCACACAAAGTTTAACATTCAGTTATTTTGATTATCATGAAAAATATGGCCGGGGTAAGCTTGTGGGGGTAAATGGTGATCAGGTGAATGCTGTATTGGGTACCATTGCCCGCATTGGCGTTATTGATTCACTCCATTTTGGTGGAAACAGCTGGGCAACACCCTATGGCCCAATATGTCTGCATGAACAGTATATTGGCCAGTTAGGCTTAGGTATTAATGATCCCAATTATCTTAACGGATATGAAAGCTGTCTTGATTATTACCGGGATCATGCTATAAAGTCTGATGGACGGGTTTACCCGCGCTGGGCCTATACCAATGAAGATGCCATGCCCAACCAGTGGAATAAAGAAGGTTTTTATGAAGCCCAATGGGGGATATTGATGGATTCGAACCCGGATTTTGTAACCAATGTAGCCGAATTATATGATATGACCGGCGATCAAAAATGGGTAAAAACACACCAGCTTTCCTGCGAAAAGGCCTTGGATTGGATCCTGAAAAGAGACAGTAACGGTAATGGCCTGGTTGAAATGATGACCGATGTTACAGGACAAAAACGAAGCAGCGACTGGATAGATATCATCTGGGCATCCTATGAAAATGCCTTTGTGAATGCCAAACTTTATCACGCCCTGGTAAAATGGGCAACCGTAGAACGTTTGCTTCACAATTCTGTTAAAGCCGGTCAATATGAAGCCTTCGCGACAAAACTCAAAGCAAGTTTCAATAAACCGACCACTCGGGGTGGTTTTTGGGATGAAGAAAAGAATTGTTACGTTCACTGGCGGGATAAGGACAATACCATACATGGGCGTAATATGGTTACTCCGGTTAATTTTATGGCCATTGCCTATGGCATTTGTGAAGACCACACCCGGCAAAAGTTTATACTGGATAATATAGAGGTGCAAATGCAACGGGAAAAGCTTTTCTTCTGGCCATTAGCCATGACCTCATATACTCCAGCAGAAGGAAAGGAATATCAGTATCCCTTTCCGGAATATGAAAACGGCGACCTGTTTTTATCATGGGGGGCTTTAGGAGTTAAAGCTTACGCCGGTTATGATCCTGCTATTGCAGTAAAATACGTGAAAAATGTATTGGCGCAGTATGGTAAAGACGGATTGGCCTATCAGCGTTATGGCCGCTTGAAACAGGATGGCCGGGGCGATGATATTTTATCGGGCAATAGTCTGTCTATAGTGGGTTTGTACCAGGCCATATACGGTGTAAATCCCCTGTACAACCGCTTTTATCTCGATCCGCATATCACACCGGAATTGGCAGGTACCGAACTGAAATATAATTTCAGGGGACAGCATTTAACCATAAATCTTGATAGCGATAACTATTCGGTATCCAACAAAAACTTTAAAGTGATTAGTTCTAAAAGCTTTGGTTTTAATGCTACTATTAATCAATTGTCCTATTTTAATGGCAGCAATCCACATGTGGCCCTGCAAATCACCACAGATAAACCCTTAATAATAAAGCTCAATAACTGGGGACAGAAGAAAAAGGAATGGGAGCAGAGCATAATGAGGCCATCTGCAACATCGCTAATTTATCTGATCAGTCAGCTAAGCCCCAATACGCTGCATGTAATCTCTGTTAATGGGCATCTTTTACAAAAAGTAAGCAGCAATAGTAAAGGGGAGTTGGTTGTGCGTTACAAACCAATACATATCAAGGAGAAAATAAGTGTTGATGCAGAGTAGATAAATTATGTGTATGCAAGGATTTTGCAAAGTATTTTCAGAATTATTTTTTTATGATTTTTGACTTAATAAAACTTAATTGGTCTGCTGTTAGCTCCGACTTATCGATAAAATTCCCAAACTTTTTAGTGTGGTAGAGAATCAAAAACTGGCGTATTTCTTTTTGTTTTATGATATGCTCCCATGAAAATTCACTTTTAAATGTCGTTCCTTTAACCGCCATTCCAGTGTCAGTAAAAGTGTAGGTTATGTCATTTAGCAGGTTGGGATTTGATTTAATTTGGTTGATGGATAATAAAACAATCAGTGATGGAGCTAATAACAAAAATAATCCCAAAATCCCGTCAGCGAACGGAGAGTATACATAAAGATCTATCACATTAAAATAATTTAATAATGCTGTTATGAAAAGATAAAGCCCTGCAATGGTACTAATAATAAATCCCGGTTTTTTATAAAGACCAATAAACATTACTTTGATGTATTCCCGTTGATTTAAGCATGAAGTAATAGAAAAGTTCATCGATATATTGTGATAGTTTATTAAAGGTAAAACAATAGCGTAGAAATAAAAACTATGGTTGTTCCTTATTTTTATATTGCACGGATGTGGTGATAACATCGACCACAGGCTGATCCCGTTTTTAATTGAACAATATGCCGAATGCCCGTTATGAAGGAGATGAGAGGAATATTTTTTGCCGGAAACCTGCAGGACCCAGGCCTTGACGATGTATCCAGCATTCAGAACTTTGATTAATTAAAAGCCGAAATCACACTTGAAGAGAGAATGAATAGAAAGACCAGATTTAAATCCCCCGGGAAATAAACAAATTATATCCTTTAAACTATATTTGTAATATTAATAGATCAAAATAACCTTAACCATGTCAAACAATAACAGAACCATTTACAACCTGCAAAGGTTTCAAATATTACAAACAAAAGTTAATCCTCAAACCTCTGATTATATTCCAGACGCTTACGCTTATGCTTGGTATGATGAAGTTTATCCAATTATGCACGAAAGTGATTTAAGTGGTGATTTGAGTGAGTTCTTTAAAATCTCTAAAGAACAGATTGATCAAATTACCAAATACGCTGACAGTGAATGGTTGGATAAACGCTTGTACACTTTCTATGAATATGAAGATTACTTCAGCGTTAGAACTGCAAACGAAAATAATATTGAACGATTTACTTTAATCGCGGTATTTAAATACGTTTATCTAAGCGGTGGATTTGACGATGATTTTTGGAAAAAGCTGTTAGAACCAATGAAACATCCAGCAGAAGCACAAAGCATTACATCAAAGTTTGATAAGGACTCGATTTACTTTATATAAGTGCGGACATAGAAAACGAAGCCCGAACTGTTTAAAGCAGTAATCTACTAACGAGTCAACGAATGAAGTAGCTGGACTGCTGTTTTTGATTATCAAAAGATCGCTTAGGAGTAGTAAGTGCTTCCGGTATAACTTAGTAAATTAAGTAATTTTCAATTAATCTTAACAGCAATATGATCACCTTAGTTCTGGACACCAATATTTGGATTTATTTGACCAAAGAGATTTTTCATGAGCTTTGGACAAAACTTAAAGAAGAAAAGGAAAAAGAGGGATACACCGTTTTGGTCAATGATATAATATTGCTGGAGTGGGAAAGAAACAAAGCAAAAACAATCTCCAATCTGGCAGACAGCATTAAAACTGAGTATCAGTCAGCAAAAAATCTTGCTAAATTTCTAACTGGGGATGCCAAAAATAAATTTGAAGAAAGTATTGCTAACTATAAAGATGAGGCAAAACGTATCCAAATGGCGACGGAAAGAGTTGAGGAAGTTGAGCAATTTATGCGTAATTGTAAGCTGATTGAAGTAACCGAAGCTCAAAAGTTGTTTATTGCTAACTTGGCTATGAAAAAGGAACCACCATTTCAAAACAATAAGAATAATTTTAACGATGCGTTGATATTTCGGAATATTTGCGAGGCAACCGAAGATGCTTTTCCTTTTGCGCATGATTTGATTTACGTGTCTAATAACCCTGATGACCTCATTGACAAGCAGACAAAAGAAGTTCATGTGAGTTTGACAGAAGGATTAAAGCCAATCAATGTTAAGAATGTCACTGAACTTGGCGAAGCTCTGAAACTGGCACCCGAACTCATCGAGGACTTTGATGAATGGCTTGAGGATCAATTAGACCAACAAGCGCAATATGAATACGATATTGCACGAGGTAAGTAAAAACTTTATACGGGTACATATTGGAAAAGAAAGGTCATAGTTTATCCGAAGTCTCTGACTTCGGATAAACTATGACCTTAGTCTTAATGACTACGCAATAAGTCTAAAACAACAAAGCCCTCCTGATTTCTCAGGAAGGCTTTGTACCCAGCGCCGGAGTCGAACCGGCACGGTTTCCCACAGGTGTTTGAGACCAGCGCGTCTACCAATTCCGCCAGCTGGGCATGCTCTATTGTAAGTGGTATTTCTTACAAGCGGGCTGCAAATGTATCTAAACTCTCTTTAATTCGCAACAGATATTTTTGTCTATAGTAAATTTCTGCTATTTCATTACGCCTGCTTTCCTGGGCGGTATGATCTAAATGCGCATAACCGGCGGTCAAGTTGGCGAGTTTGTCATTAATATCTCCCTCAATAGCAAGTACTTCTGTAGTAACTGCAGCCAGTTGTTCTGCATCATCAACTTCCATCAGGCGTTCATTAATATCCATCATTTCCATTAAAAAATCTGCCGGAAGTTGTGGTTTTGCCCCCTCAGATACCAGGTCATGCAGCTTTAAAATGTATTCCATCCTGCGCGCGGGATCAGAAAGTACTTGGTAAGCTTTATTATTTAGCGTAGATAATTCCAGTATTTCCTGTTGCTTCGCCTCGTCTTCGCCCGCATAAAAATCAGGGTGATATTGCTTGCTTAGCCCATAGAATTTCTTTTTCAGCAGGACCGCGTCAATATCAAAAGATTCAGGTACACCGTAAAATTCAAAATAATTCATAGCACGAATTTCAAGAATGTTATTGAATTAACACGAATTTAGTAAGCACTATTACATGAATATTATCAAATGACTTGAATTATTACCAATTGTTTTGACCGGTGAAATCAGTGTCTGTTTTTTAATTCGTGCTTATCACTATCTTTGCCTCTTATACTATAAAATACCACATCATGTTGTTTGAACAAATGCGGCAAAAGCCGTTCTTTATATTAGGACCCTGTGTAATGGAAAACCAGGAGCTGTTATACCAGGTAGCCGAGAAAGTGGCTGAGGCTGGTGAGCGTTATCAAGTTCCGGTAATATTTAAATCATCGTTTGATAAAGCCAACCGTACGTCTATTCATTCCTATCGCGGCCCGGGTATTGAAAAAGGCATGGAAATGCTGCAAAATGTAAAAGATCGTTTTGGCTTACCTGTAACTACCGATATTCACGAACCTGGCCAGGCTGCTATCGCCGCCCAGGTGGTTGATATATTACAGATCCCGGCCTTTTTATGCCGTCAAACCGATCTGCTGGTAGCGGCTGCTCAAACAGGTAAAATAGTGAACGTAAAAAAAGCCCAGTTTTTGTCGGGGCAGGATATGTTTTATCCGGCACAAAAGGTTATAGAAGCAGGCAATAATCAGGTGATATTGACCGAACGCGGTAATATGTACGGGTATAATAACCTGGCTGTTGATTTCAGGAACATTTATGATATGAAGGCTTTCGGGCACCCGGTTTGTATGGATTGTACCCACTCGGTGCAACGTCCGGGCGGGGCAGGGGGCAAAACCGGTGGTGACCGTACCTTTGTGCCTATGATGGCACTGGCCGCTAAAGCTTTTGGCGCTGATGGTTATTTTATGGAGATACACCCCGATCCGGACAATGCATTAAGTGATGGCCCAAATATGGTTAAGCTCCATGACCTGGATAAAGTATTAGCGCCGCTATTGTCCTGATGATGAGTTTTTAGGTTGGACGTTTTAAGCGGCACCTAAACTGGTTAAATTATAAACATAAAACGTATCACGTACCACGTAAAACGTAATGAAAGATATTGCCAAAAGGGTTTTTGATATTGAGATCGAGTCGTTACAACATGTGGCTGGCTTAATTGATGATGAGTTTACTAAAGTAGTTAATGTTATACTAAAATCTACGGGCAAACTGGTGGTGATTGGGATAGGCAAATCAGGCCTTATTGGTAAAAAAATAGCTGCTACACTGGCCAGCACGGGTACACCGAGCTTTTTTCTGCACCCGGGTGAAGCTTTTCATGGCGATCTGGGTATGGTAAGTTCTAATGATATGGTGATGCTGATATCCTATTCGGGAGAGACAGATGAGGTGCTTAGGATCATCCCGTTTTTAACCTGGAACAAGAACCTCGTTATTGGAGTTACAGGTAATCCGAATTCAACAGTGGCTAAAAACAGTCACCACCATTTGAACATAAAAATTTCAAGAGAAGCTTGTCCGCTTGAACTGGCGCCTACTTCATCAACTACAGCCGCTCTGGTTATGGGCGATGCTCTGGCCATAGCCCTGATGGAATCCCGTGGCTTTCAGCAACATGACTTTGCCCGTTTCCATCCCGGCGGAAGCCTGGGACGTAAGTTACTGGTTAAGGTAAAGGACCTGATGCGTACAGATAAGCTGCCTTTTATAAATGAGAATGCCCCTTTTATGGAGTTATTGCTCAGCATGTCTGCAGGGCGATTGGGGATGGTGATGGTAGGGGATGCCACCTATATTAAAGGGATAGTTACCGATGGTGATTTGCGCAGGGCATTATTACAACATCCGGATACTTCGACATTAACCGTCGCCGAGATCATGACCTCAAACCCCATTATTATTGATGGTGAGGAATTTGTGAGCCGGGCCGAACAATTAATGATCGAAAAAAAGATCACCACTTTGCTGGTGGGCTCTTCTTCAGACAAAACTATTCAGGGTGTTTACCAGATCTATAACCAGTAGGGCGGATTAAGCATCATAAAAAATAAATTATATTTACGATCTACAGCTATAAAAAATGATTGATCAATCGTCAAATCAATTCTCTGAAAAATTTGTACCACCAGCCAGTACTCATATTGCCATTATCGGATTAGGGTACGTTGGTTTGCCCTTAGCCGTAGAGTTTGCCAAAAAATATCCTGTAAAAGGCTTTGATATTAAGCAAAGTCGTGTTGATGAGTTGAATCAAGCCTTTGATCGTACCCTTGAGACCGATTCTGCTGTATTATTATCAGTATTAACAACAGATGCAGGGGCGGGTACAGGCCTAATATTTACATCTTCTGTTCAGGATATTGCCTCATGTAATATTTATATCATCGCCGTACCAACTCCGACAGATCAGTATAACCGCCCGGATCTGAGCTTGCTGATTAAAGCCAGCAAAAGTGTAGGTAGCATACTTAAAGCCAGCGATGTAGTGATATATGAATCAACCGTGTATCCCGGCGCTACAGAAGATGTTTGTATTCCGGTATTGGAGCAAACATCCGGACTGAAATTTAACAACGATTTTTTTGCAGGATATTCACCGGAACGTATAAATCCGGGGGACAAAGTACACACACTTACCAATATCTTAAAAGTAACCTCAGGCTCAACAACCGAGGCCGCTGACTTTATTGATGGGCTTTACCGTTCCATCATAACAGCAGGAACGCACAAAGCCCCCAGTATAAAAGTGGCCGAAGCTTGCAAGGTTATCGAAAATTCGCAACGGGATATCAATATTGCCTTTGTAAATGAGCTGGCCAAGATATTCAACATGATGAATATTGATACCCATGCTGTTTTAGAGGCTGCCGGTACCAAATGGAATTTCCTGAATTTTAAACCAGGGCTGGTTGGCGGGCATTGTACCGGGGTTGATCCTTATTACCTGGCGCAAAAGGCGCAGGAGGTAGGTTATCATCCCGAGATCATATTGGCAGGACGCAGGCTTAATGATGGTATGGGCAATTATGTAGCCCTTGAAGTAATAAAATTGATGATAAAAAATGACATATCAGTTAAGCACTCCAATATATTGGTATTAGGTTTTACTTTTAAAGAAAATTGCCCTGACGTCCGCAATACCCGTGTTATTGATATTGTGAAAGTTTTAAGCGGTTTTGAGGCTCATTGTGAAATATATGATCCCTGGGCCGACCCGGTTGAAGTTAAACAGGAGTATGGCGTAGATACGGTAAAGGATGTAGATAAATTACGCGGAAATTACGATGCTATAGTTATTGCGGTAGGGCACCGGGAGTTTCTTAAACTGAATTATAGCTTGTTAAAGAAAAACGATTTATCAATTATATACGATATCAAAGGAATTTTAGAAAAAGATCTTGTAAACGGACGCTTATAATTCTAGCTTCGTCGATAAAAAAACTGTTTATAGTATTGCAATGTCTTTTGTTTTTGGTTAATTGTTTTATATTTGGTTTTGTATGGATTTTCTTAATTTATAATTTTGCGGGCAGCAACTTTACAGCTTTATTACCCGTTTAACATTCAACCTTCAGGTTGCTATATAAATAAATTATGCTAATTTTAGCGTGTGTTTTCTACTATAATAAGCTCTAATAAATGATTCACAGATACGCTACTTTTATTAAAGCAGTGAACCTTACCATTGACTATATTATACTTAATATAAGCATGGTGATTTCTTACTTCATCGAAGACAGATCGTATATTTTTTGGATAAGTAACAGGAAATATCTGCCTATTGTATTGGTGTTTAATTTAATCTGGTTACTATCTGCTAACATCACTGGCTTATACGAACATGTTTTAAACAAAGACTCCATAAAAACTTATCGGGGTGTAATTAAAACCTATCTCTTGTTTGTAAGCTTTATTTGTTTCACCATCATTATATTGATAGGGACAAAGGCCTATTTTATAACCCGCGAGTATTTGTTTTATTCACTGGCATTGTTTGGCTTTTTGTTGGGGCTATGGAAACTGGTGTTCCTCACCATACGTAAAAGTGATCGCGCTTCATTGATTGATACAAGGGCTGTAATTATTATCGGCGGGGGCAGAATAGGGTCAGATCTGTATAGTTTTTTTAAACTAAACCCCGAACGTGGCTATAGCCTGGTTGGTTTTTTTGATGACGGTACCGAGCATATTATGGATAAACGCCTTTATTTAGGCGGAACCGAGGATTGCATTAGCTGGGTGCTCAATAATAAGGTTGATGAGATATTTTGTACTCTTCCTAATTCTGAAGCCCAAACTATCGAAAAGCTGATGCTTGACGCCGATAAAAACCTCATCAGGTTTAAATTTATTCCCGAGTATTATGATTATGCCAAGAAACCAACTTTTATACAAAGTTTCGGGCATATCCCGGTAATATCAGTAAGGCCTGAGCCTTTAGAGAATATGCTGAACCGGTCAATTAAGCGATTATTTGATGTAGCTTTTTCCCTGTTCATCATTCTGTTTATTTTTAGCTGGTTGTTCCCTATACTGGCCATTTTGATCAAACTGGAATCAAGGGGCCCAATATTCTTTGTGCAGGAACGCTCGGGCCGCGATAATAAGCCATTTAAATGTTACAAATTCCGCAGTATGCGGGTAAATAAAGATTCTGATAAAAAGCAGGCTACACGTGGCGACTCACGTATCACTAAAACCGGGGCCTTTATCCGTAAAACCAGTATTGACGAATTGCCTCAGTTCTTTAACGTGCTTTTAGGTAATATGTCCGTAGTGGGGCCAAGGCCACACATGATCAGCCATACGCAGCAATACTCTCAGTTGATTGATACTTTTATGGTAAGGCACTTTCTTAAACCTGGTATTACCGGTTGGGCCCAGATCAAAGGGCTAAGGGGCGAAACCCAAACCACCCAGGCCATGCTGGAGCGTGTTGAGGCCGATGTTTGGTATCTGGAAAACTGGTCGTTCCTGCTGGATATGAAGATCATCTTCCTGACCGTTTGGAATGTGGTGAAAGGCGAGAAAAACGCGTTTTAACATGGCTGTTTTTCACGATCAGCTCAATCGTGTGGTCAGTTTGCCGGCAGTTCCTAAAAGGATCATATCTATAGTACCGTCACAGACAGAATTATTGTTTCATTTAGGACTTGATGCCGAGGTTATAGGCATTACCAAATTTTGTATTCATCCGGAGGATAAATTTAAAGCCCGAACTAAAGTAGGGGGTACCAAGCAGTTGAATATTGATCAGATAAGGGCCTTGCAGCCAGACCTGATCATTGCTAATAAAGAAGAGAATGAGCGCGGCCAGGTAGAGGAGTTGATAAACATTTGTCCGGTTTGGATAAGTGATATCCATGACCTCGATAGCGCCCTGGAGATGATCAGAGCTGTAGGGTTACTGGTAAACCGTGAAACGGAGGCCAATGCTTTATGCAACGATATTGTTAGTCGCTTTAATAACCTGGCATTACCCGTCACAAATCTCAAAGTAGCTTATTTTATCTGGCGTAAGCCTTATATGGTTGCCGGTAGTGATACTTTTATTGACAGTATGCAGCAAAAGTGTGGACTAACTAATGCCATTAATCAAGACCGGTACCCGGAAATAACTTCTCAGGAAATAATAGCAACTGATCCCGATCTGATCTTTTTATCATCAGAACCATATCCCTTTAAGCAAAAACATATAGACGAATTTAAGCTGATGCTGCCCAATGCAAAAGTTATCCTGGTTGATGGTGAAATGTTTTCGTGGTACGGCAGCCGTTTATTATATGCACCGGATTATTTTAGGACTATTATGCAAGCCTTAACATTAAATTAATGGCAACGAAATGAGGGGGATAGCTAAAAAACTAAAAAATTGTTTTAAAATTTAGCTTTAAACACTATCTTTGCGACCTGTTAAAAATCCTAATGCGGAAGTGGCGTAATTGGTAGCCGCACCAGACTTAGGATCTGGCGCTTCACGGCGTGGGGGTTCGAGTCCCTTCTTCCGCACTAACAGTTTAAAACCCGGTCAATTTGGCTGGGTTTTTTTGTTCCCATGCTGTTGAAATTCAATATATTTACTCTCAAAGCTTTTATTATCCTATATGAAAAACATTTACTTGTTGATCCTGAGTTTTTTTTCAATTACAGCAAGCGCTCAAAATGCTGATTCGGTATGGTTTGTAAATAATTATATTAAAAAAGAAGTAACCATACCAATGCGGGATGGCGTTAAGCTTTTTACATCTATTTATATACCAAAAGATCAATCGGAAAAACACCCCATATTGCTTACCCGAACCCCTTATTCCGTTTCGCCCTATGGAGCAGCTTATAGGGCATATTGGCGCAATTATATGATGCGCTACTGCCGTGAAGGCTATATTATGGTTAACCAGGATATTCGCGGCAAGTACATGAGTGAAGGTGTATTTGAAGTTGTAAGACCATTTAATCCCAATAAAAAAACAAATAAAGATATTGATGAGGCAAGCGACAGTTACGACACCATTGACTGGCTTGTGAAAAATATTGATAATAATAACGGCAACGTTGGCGGGATAGGTATATCGTTCCCCGGCTTTTATGCCACTATGATAGCGTTAAGCGGGCATCCGGCTCTAAAAGCAGTTAGTCCGCAGGCACCGGTTACCGACCGTTTTTTTGGAGATGACGACCATCATAATGGTGTATTAATGCTGATGGATGCTTTTGATTTTCATGTGGGGTATGGCTTTAGCGCACCAAGCCGTACACCGTCAACAAAAGGGACTAAAGGTGTTAATATTAGCTATAAGGATAATTACGATTATTATTTAAAGATGGGTGCAATGCCCCATTTTACTAAACTGAGTGGGGACACCATGAAATTTTGGAGCGATATGATGAACCATCCCAATCTGGATGCCTGGTGGAAAGCCCGTGATGCCCGTAGCGGAATAAAAGATGTTAAACCAGCTATGTTGATTACCGGTGGCCTTTTTGACGCCGAAGATGGTTATGGTGCCTGGCATACTTACGATGCTTTGGTTAAACAAAGCCCTGCAACCAATAGCAAATTGATAATGGGGCCCTGGTATCACGGGCAATGGGCCAGTAAGGATGGCACTCATTTAGGAAATGTACAGTTTGATAGCAATACCTCCCTTTATTACCAGGATATGGAAGTTCCATTCTTTAATTATTATTTAAAGGGGAAAGGAGCCGACACCTTAAGTAAGGTAAATGTTTTTTTCTCAGGTGAAAATAAATGGCGCAAATTTTCGCAATGGCCGCTGGCTGACATTAAACAAACGTCCATTTATCTACAGGCAAATGGTAAATTATCATTTAAAGCTTTAAAAAGCACAAAACCTACGTTTGATAGTTATGTGAGCGATCCCGCCAAACCTGTGCCTTATGCAGAAAAAGTACATACCTACCGCACCCGTGAATATATGGATGATGATCAGCGTTTTGCTGCCCGCCGTACAGATGTGCTGGTTTATGATACAGGGATATTAACCGATGATATAACATTAGCCGGCCCGGTGGTTGCCGACCTGATGATCAGCTTATCAAAAACAGATGCAGATTTTGTTGTAAAGCTGATAGATGTATTTCCTGAGGATACACCAGTTAACCCGGTTACTAAATATCCTATGGGAGGCTACCAGATGCTGGTACGTGCAGAAATTATGCGGGGTAAATTTCGTAATAGCTTTGAGAAACCCGAGCCATTTGTGCCCGGCAAACCAACACGGGTAAAATACACCCTGCCCGATGTTGCACACACCTTTAAAAAAGGCCACAAAATAATGATACAGGTACAAAGTTCGTGGTTTCCATTAACAGACAGGAACCCACAGCAGTTTGTTGATATTAACCATGCAAAGGATACCGACTTTGTAAAAGAAACTGTTAATGTTTATCATAACAGTTCGAAGATCATATTGCCTGTTATTAAATAAAATAAGTTTTAACTATTTGTAATAACTTCAACCATAAGAGTTGCGTATGTTGATTGACAACAATTGAGCGAAGATTAAAACCCTTAATCTTGATGCCTGAGTTTTAATTGTAGTTGATTAGCAAAGTTAATCTATCTTTGGGGCTTAAATTTTCTAATTATATTTTCATGGCAAAAGCATCCGAAATTAAAGTAGGTAATATACTACGCTTCAACGGCGAACTGGTAACCGTAACAGAAGTACTGCATCGTACACCAGGCAAAGGCGGAGCATTCTATCTGGATAAGTTTCGTAACATAAAAACAGGAAAAATTGTTGAAGCCCGCTTAGCTACCGACGAGCAGGTTGAAATTTGCCGTGTAGAAACAAACGATTTTCAATACCTGTATGAAGATGGCGATGCCATGGTGATCATGGATAACACTACTTTCGAACAGCATAATATCCCGAAAGCGCTTTTCGGACCCGCGGTGAAATTCCTGAAAGAAGGGATGAGCGTAATCGTTTCGTTTGAAAGCGAAGAACCGATCATGGCGGTAGCACCCAACTTTGTGGAGCTGGAGATTACCTACGCCGAACCTGCCGTTAAAGGTGATACCTCATCTGGCGCGCTAAAAACAGCGACTACAGAAAACGGAATAGAAATTAAAGTGCCTCTCTTTGTAAATCAGGGCGATAAAATAAAAGTGGATACCCGTACCGGCGAGTACGTTGAGCGGGCTAAATAGGTAAATATCTATCAATTTAAATTAACACATAAAAAGCTCCTTAATTACTTAAGGGGCTTTTTATGTGTTGCGCAGAACCGTACAATAGTAAAGTTTGTAATTTCTATTGATCAAGAAATAAAACTGCAAAAATCTGACACTTTCGTCAAAAACTACGCTAAATATTTTTTCACAAAAACTACAGTTGTAGTTGTGTAATTACAATAATAGTTTTATACTTGTATTATGAAACGACTAAGCGAAAAAGAAGAAGCCATAATGCAGGCGGTTTGGAAGTTAAAAAAGGCATTTGTTAAGGAAGTGCGCGACGGCCTGCCCAACCCAAAACCTCACATCAACACAGTAGCAACCATGATGCGCCGATTGGCCGACAAGGGCTTTTTAAAATATGAAGATTTCGGAAGTACCTACCGATATGCAGCGGTAATATCTAAGATGGAATACACCAGGAAATTTGTGAGGCCGCTTTTAGCTGGGCTGTTTGGTAATTCCATGAAAAACGTGGTATCGTTTTTTGCCGAGGAGGATGAAGTATCCTTAGATGAGCTAAAAGAGATCATTAAAATGATAGAGGATAAGAACAAATAAATTTCAGTACCATGGAACCATTAGTTATGTACCTGTTAAAGGCCAATGTGGTGATGTCCATATTGTTCCTGTTTTATTTATTGCTGCTTAAAAACGATAAGTCATTTACGCAGAATAGGTTTTACCTGCTATTCAGTTTAGTATTATCGATGTTTTTGCCTCTTTTGCCAGAGTTGAGTTCTCCTCATTTCGAGCCGATCCAGCGCCAGATAACAACGGCCAACCCGTTAAACGACCTGTACACAACTATTGGTAATTCGCAAATTGTTACTCATCCCGTTAACAATGCTTACGTTGCCGTTAACCAGGGCTTTACACGTCCTTCGCTCATGCAAATTTTAGCTGGTGCTTATTTATTAATTAGTACTGTTTTGCTGGCAAGATCGATCATAAAAGTGCTTAAGATTAGCATCATGATCAAAAACACCAATAAACAATTTATAGATGGCATTTACTATTGCACTTTTGATGGAACTGCTCCGTTTTCATTCTTCAATTACCTGGTCATCAACAAAGAACTTTTTACCGATAGTGAACTCCGGCAAATCATTGCGCATGAAAATGTGCACATACGGCAATTACATAGTATAGATATATTATTTGTGGAACTGGTGCATGCTATACTATGGATCAACCCACTATTGCTATACTTAAAACGCTGCATCAAGCTCAACCATGAATACATTGTTGATCACGAAGTGATCAACAGCGGTGTTGATAAAAAAAACTACCAGCTTAGTATTTTGTACAACTCACTTAAAACCAACCAGGTATACCAATTAACCAACCTATATAGTTCTTCAAAAATTAAACTCCGTATTAAAATGATGAATTTAAAAAAATCACCTAACGCAAATGCGTACAAATATGCATTTGTATTGTTACTGGTTGCGGCCAGTTATTTCCTTATCAATCCCTTAAACGCAAGCGTACTACCGAAAAATGTGATCGGAACAACGCAAGGCCTGAAAAAATTTGAGGGTTATTACGAGTTGAAAGGCAAAAATGGGGCCTTAATACAAATTATTGCTATCGGCAAGAGCGTTGTTTTAAAACAACTATGGGATAACAGGAAAATTGACTTTACCGCTACCGGCCCGCTGACGTTTTCAACAAAAGAAAACGTCTCATTTACCCTCCAATTTACCAGTGACAATGCAGGCCACATCACCCAGGTTTTGGCTTTTGGAAAAGATGTTTGGGTTAAAAACGATAACTATCATCTCCCTGTCGAAGTAAAATTAATTGCACAAGACCTTAAAAAATTTGAGGGCTATTACGAGCTTAAAGGTCAAAAAGGAACCTTTATACAAATCTCCTCTGCCGGCAATGGTCTTGTTCTAAAACAATTATGGGATAATGAACAAATTGATTTTGCAGCCAAAAGTCCGTTAGACTTTTTTGCAAAAACGAATCCCGGTTTTACCCTTCAATTTACCAGCGACAATGCAGGCGGCATTACACAGGTTTTAGCCTTTGGAAAAGATGTTTGGGTTAGAAGTAATAATTACCATGCCCCTGTTGAAGTAAAATTAACTGCACAGGAGTTGAAAAAATTCGAGGGCAAGTATGAGTTCACGGAAAAAGAAGGAACTTTCATACAAATCACCTCTATCGGTAATGGATTAGTTTTAAATCAATTATGGGACAACAAACAAATTGGTTTTGCTGCCACGGGCCCATTAGACTTTTTTGCAAAAACAGCGCCTGGTTTTACCCTCCAGTTTACTGGTAACAATTCCGGCGGCATTACCCAGGTTTTGGCTTTTGGAAAAGATGTTTGGAAGAAAGTTAATTAACCTCAGTAAGCGCTTACCTGAAAATGAAAAGGCTCCCTTGTACTGTAACCTAATCAGATAAAACATGCAAAGGTGTCAGCAGATCCAACAGATCCTGCCGGGACAAGGCTTTGAGGATGTTGGTATCTGTTTTAACCAGATCATGAACCAGGTCCCTTTTGTTTTCCTGTATCTGCATGATCTTTTCTTCTACTGTGCCGGGGCAAATGAGTCTAATGGCCACAACTCTTTTGTTTTGGCCGATGCGGTGCGCACGGTCAATAGCCTGGTTCTCGACAGCCGGGTTCCACCAGGGATCGATCAGGTAGATGTAATCGGCTTCTGTGAGGTTAAGGCCTGTGCCGCCCGCTTTCAGGCTGATGAGGAATACCCGGCAGCCATGATCCTGTTGAAAGGATTGTACTACAGCTTCGCGATTGCGGGTTTTGCCGGTTAATTGAACAAAGGAGATCTTTCGGCTAAGCAATTCTTTACTCACCAGATCAAGCATGCCGGTGAATTGCGAGAATACCAGTATTTTATGCTCCGGGGATTTACTTTCTATCTGTTCGATCAGCGTATCAATCTTGGCCGACTCCTTGCCGGGCAACCTGTCGCCGCTCAATAAAACGGGCGAATCACAGATCTGGCGGAGTTTGGTAAGACCCTTTAATACATTCATTGGGCTTTTCTTCAGCTCTTCATTGTTGATAGCCGAAATATATTCCCTGAACTCCTTTTCGTAAGCATCATAGATCCGTTTTTGTTCGGCCCCCATTTCACAATGCAGCACCATTTCTGTTTTCTCCGGCAGATCGCCCGCTACCTGCTCCTTGGTTCTTCGCAGAATAAAGGGTTTTATCTTTTTCTGTAATTCGGCAGCACGGATACTGCTCTTGAACTGATCGATAGGCGTGGAGTAGATATCCTTAAAATATTGTTTACCACCCAATAAACCGGGACAGGCAAAGGAAAGCTGACCATAAAGATCAAAAGTATTGTTTTCGATGGGGGTGCCGGTTACTACAATTTTGTTGCGCGATTTTAATAAACGTGCAGCCTTATACCTTTGCAATGATGGATTTTTAATATTCTGAGATTCATCGAGAAAGATATAATTGAAATGATAGTCCTTCAGGAAACGAACGTCGGAAAGCATGTTTCCATAGCTCGTGAGAATAACTTCGTACCGGTCAAAATCATGGATCTCTTTTACCCGGTCGGCGCCATAAAGGGTATGCAAGCGGATGGAAGGGGCGAATTTCTGTATTTCCTGCCGCCAGTTAAAGATCAAAGAAGTAGGTACAACGATCAGGTTGGTGTTCTGACCAACTTTTTTACGTTGCGACAGGATAAAGGCGATCACCTGTATAGATTTTCCGAGCCCCATGTCGTCGGCCAGGCAACCACCAAAATTAAAATCGTCCAGGAAATTAAGCCAGTTTAATCCCTGATGTTGATAGGGGCGAAGGGTACCCAATAGCTCATCCGGTACATTAACAGGAGTAATGGTTTCAAAGTTGGTAAACTTCTCACGGTAGCTTCTCAGATCCTGTTTAACTTCCTCGGCTAAAACTTCGGCATCATAAAGCTCTTCAATGGCAGTAAAATTTATGTTAGGCGTATGTAAAGTATCATCAGTAGCTACCTCACCAGCATTAAAATAACTTTCAAATTTAGATATCCATTCTGCAGGGAGGATGCCCAGTGTGCCATCATCAAGCTGTACAAATTTACTTTTGTTGCGGATGGCTTTATGCAGGGATTTTAAGCTCGCCTTTTTTTGACCATACTTGGCCTGTATAATGGTATTGAACCAGTTCATGCCGCTCAGCACTTTAATATCGATACTGATTTTGTAAGGACTAAGGCGGTTGCCTTCTATCTCATTAAAGCCCAATACGGTGATCTGTTGATTACGCCATTGTTCAAAAACATCCAGAAACCAATCCTCATTCAGGAAATGCTTTTTGTGCAGATAAAAATAGTACAGGTCATCATCAGCCTGTTCCTCAAAATAAGGATGCTGCCTGATCAGGCTGGCTATAAAGGCCTTTTCTGCAGGTTCATTACGCTGTACCAGGAACTCTTTCCCTTTGGCATCGGTAGCATAGATATTTCTTTTGGTACGCACCTGTATTTCGGCTTCCCCGTACCGCATTACCGGGATCAGCATCACATGGTTCCCAAAATCCGACAGGTAGATGATCTTTTCAGGATCCTGGTTAAAGCCCAACTGCTCCAACTGCTTAGGTGTGGCAGTCTGGATATGCTGATATTTTACATCAATAGTATCCTCCAGTTTACCGAGCCACTGGCTTTTGATCAAAGGATATTGGGATTGATGAACCAGGAGATTGCCTGGCCTTTGTTTCAGGAAACTCATCACATTCAGAGCCTGCAGATTATCGGCCAGGTATAAGGTACCGCCATTTAGTAAAAAATAACTGAACATAATACGCTGGTCTTTCAGCGTGTGGCGTTCGCCATTTATATTGATATCAAGTGACAGTTCAAAAAAAGATCCGTCGGGTTTTACACGTAATTGCACCCCCTGCGGGAGTTGGGCTACGTTGACCGGTATCAGTGAAGAAGCGCTTACTTTTTCACCCTTTTCTGTATCCTGATAATAAAAAGGATAACCCATTGGGTTTTTGACAATAGCCCGCAAAGCCGCCAGATCCGTTTCTGTCCTTTTGCCGGTAAGGTTATTTTGGAACTTGCTGATGCCGGTATAGAACTTCAATTCCTCGTGATCGGTAGTTTTCCAGACCAGGTCCATAGGCTCCAGTCGGTTCAGCGGGTTTTTGAGTTTCCCTTCTTTGGTCAGGCCCGAGGTAAATAGTTCGACATGCAAATATTTATAGTATTTATGTTCACGAATGACCACAAAGTATGTTTGTTCATTATCGGTTGGAGAGGAAACCGGTGCTTGTTCCGGGCCGGAAGATATCATCGTACGCAGGGTGTTCAGACTTTCTTTGGTTACCGGGAAAAGATCGGGTGAGTGCGGGCTGATCACCAGTTTATTAAAGAGCAATTCGATCCGGAAAAATTGATCTGGGTCAGGCTCGTTTTCCAAACCATAAGGTATGGCGGCATTTTTTAGTTTTTGATGGCGCAGGCGCGTATTAAAAAAAACGGCAAACTCATCCTTCCGCAGAATGGTTTGTAATACCAGCGCTTCATGCTCACATAACTTGCCCGGCTCGCCGGGACAAGCACAAGTGAGCAATAATTGTTCAGCATCCTGTGATACAGTTACGGTAGGGAAGGCGGCATTTTTAGGTTGATGAAATACACCTTCGTTAACCGCTAAACTGATAGGTGAAAGGTATTGGCCTGTATCATCCTCGGTATAGAAACTGGCCGGGTTATGTTGAGCAATATCCCTGCTGGTCATCGATTCCAGGTTAGTGCCTCTGAAAATAAAATGATGGTTCCCGTCCTGTGTTTCTGTATCGCTCAATGTTTTGCCCTGTATGAAATAATGAGAGCGAATTTAGGATAAAAAAATAGATGTGCAGATGTGCGGATATGCAGATGTGCAAATGACACTAAGGAAAATGACAAACTTATTTAATCACATGAAATACTTAGCCCCGGGTGGATTTACATGTAAACCCACTATATGATGGTGTAATTAACTTAACTTATTGATTAATAATTTATTATATTTATGTTGACCATAAAATGTGTAAACCATGTAAACCCAGTTTGTAACAAAATGTCCCGCCTGTTCAGGAGTTATCCCTAATCCCATTTTTCAAGCTGTATTTTTCATTTTTAAGATATGGCTGTGTCCATTGCAGGGCTATTTTGCTTCTTTGGCCGCTTTGGCAAACGAATACCAGTTTTTTATCGATGGGTAGTATATTTATGGATTCCTGTAATTCGTATAGGGGAATGTTTACGCCGCCTATATTGTAGTCATCAAACTCATAGGTTTCGCGTACATCAACAAGATAAATCTCATCAGGGGATTCTGCCAGCCAATTGGTTAGGGTTTCCATGCTAATCTCACGATCGACTGATATCGTGTGGTTCGCAGTTGCAGGTGCTAAAATTGCCTGTTTTTGTTTGGCTATTTTATATATGCTCATGCTGTTATCCAACGCGTTCATGCTGAATAGTTTACCAGAGAGTGTTTCGCCTATGCCGCAAATGATCTTGATGGCTTCGTTGGCCATGTAAGTACCGATGATACCCGGAAGCACACCGATAACGCCTGTTTCGGAACAATTGGGCACTTCGTTTTCGGCAGGGGGCTCTGGAAATATATCCCGGTAATTTGGCCCCTCCTGGTAATTGAACACGGATACTTGTCCTTCAAACTTAAAAATAGAACCAAATACCGAAGGCTTGTTTAAAGCCACACAAGTATCATTCACTAGGTAACGTGTAGTAAAATTATCAGAACCATCAACGACTATATCATATCCGCTGATCAGTTTTACTGTGTTATCGATACTTAGCCGTTCCTCGTAAGCTGTTAGTTCTACGAAAGAGTTTAACCATTCCAGCTTTTGTTTAGCCGTTTCGGCTTTGGATTTCCCAACATCGGCAATGGAGTATAAGATCTGTCGGTGTAGGTTGCTGATATCTACCACATCATCATCAACAATGCCTATATGGCCAACACCTGCAGCCACCAGGTATTGTAAAACCGGGCAACCTAAGCCGCCTGCACCAATCATCAGCACCCTGGCTGCTTTTAATTTCTCTTGACCAGTTATACCTAACTCAGGTAATATGATCTGGCGGTTATATAATTTCAGTTCTTCACGTTCCAACATTTTTTTAAGTTTTGAACTTCTATGCTAAACAATTATCCCAATCCTTCCACACCGGTTCGTAGCCCTGCTGTGTGATCACTTTGGCAATTTCGGCTGGACTCCGTTCGTCTGAGATCTCAAACTGCTCCAATGATTCCGGTTCAACCGCGTAGCCGCCTGGATTGGTTTTTGAACCCGCGCTGATGGAGGTAATGCCCAGTTTGATGATATTATTTCTGAAATGAGGTGATTCGCGGGTGGAGATCGACAATTCCACTTCTTCATTAAACAAACGGTAGGCACAGATCAACTGAACCAGCTCACGGTCGTTCATTTCTACCTTAGGTTCCAGGCCACCGCTAAAGGGGCGCAATCGGGGAAACGACAGACTGTATTTGCTTTGCCAGTATTTTTTTTCGAGGTAATTTAAGTGCAGGGCGGTAAAAAAACAATCGGTACGCCAGTCCTCTAAACCAATCAACACTCCTAAACCCATTTTATGGATGCCTGCCTGCCCAAGCCTGTCGGGGGTTTCCAGGCGGTATTTGAAATTGGATTTTTTTCCTTTGGGATGATGTTTCTTATAATCTTCGCGATGGTAGGTTTCCTGGTAAACCAATACCGTGTTTAAACCGTAGGGTGTCAATTGCTCATAATCTTCCAGATCCATAGGCTGTACCTCCATTGAGATATGTGCAAAATGTGGCCGGATAAGCTCCAGTACTTTTTTAAAGTAATCTACATGAACCGTAACGTTGTCCTCGCCGGTTACTAAAAGTACGTGCTCATATCCCATATCCTTGATCACTGCAACCTCCTGCATAATTTCCATGGGCGACAGCGTTTTGCGCCTTACCTTATTATCATAGCTAAAGCCGCAATAGGTGCAAATATTACTGCATTCGTTGGATAGGTAAAGCGGCACATACATCTGGATCACCTTGCCGAAGCGTTTAAGGGTAAGCTGCTGACTAAGCTGCGCCATTTGCTCCAGGTAAGGGGAAGCAGCCGGTGAAACCAGTGCTTTAAAATCCTCTAGTGTACGTTTGGTGGCCGACAAAGCCTTTTCCACATCGGCACCGGTTTTGGCGTAGATGCTGGCTTTTACCTCATCCCAGTTATAGGTTTCGAAAATATCGTTAAAGCTATGCATCTAAAAAAGAGGTTAAAGGACTGCTGGCAACGGCGTGTGAAACAGGGGAGGCCAGTTTGGCTTCAAAAGCCATCCGGCCGGCCTCTACCGCAATTTTAAAAGCTGCGGCCATCCGTACAGGATCACCGGAAACGGCTATAGCGGTGTTGACCAATACGGCATCCGCGCCAATTTCAAGCGCCCATGCAGCATCAGATGGTGAACCTATCCCGGCATCAATAATAACAGGCACATTGCTTTGTGCTATGATGATCTCTAAAAAATCAATGGTTTTTAAACCTTTATTACTGCCAATCGGTGAACCAAGGGGCATCACGGCGGCTGTACCCGCATCTTCCAGGCGTTTGCACAAAACTGGGTCGGCATGGATATAGGGAAGCACCACAAAACCCATTTTGGCCAGTTCTTCAGTGGCTTTGAGGGTTTCGATAGGGTCCGGCATCAGGTATTTGGGATCGGGATGGATCTCCAGTTTTATCCAATTAGTTTCCAAAGCCTCGCGCGCCAGTTGCGCCGCGAAAATAGCTTCTTTGGCATTGCGTACACCCGAAGTATTGGGCAACAGGTTAATATGCGGGTATTTCAAACGGATCAGCAGATCGTCCTGTTCATTGTTTTTGACATCAACGCGCTTTAGGGCTACCGTTACCAGTTCGGAACCCGAAGCCACCAAAGCTTCTTCCATTAATGCAGATGAGCTAAATTTCCCTGTTCCCGTAAACAGACGGGAACTGAAAGTTTTATCGGCTATTTTTAACATTTATACTTCTTTTAAAACGTTCATGTGTAACTGCCGGTAGATATGTTGGGTAGTTTGTGCCGCATCGGCAGCATGTGTAATTGCTCCTGAAATGGCCACACCATGTACACCAGTTTGCATGATAGCCGGGATATCATTCGGTTCAATTCCACCAATGGCTATAATGGGAATATTGATACCGCCTGATCTCACCCGCTCTAAAATTTCCCGGTAGCCTTCCAATCCTAAAATCGGACTTAGCTTTTGTTTGGTTTTGGTAAACCGATAGGGCCCCAATCCAATATAATCAGCGCCTTCGGCAACTCTTTGTTCAATGTGCTCAAATGTATTGGCTGTTCCGCCGATGATCATTTGGTTACCTACTATTTGCCGTGCCTGGGCAATGGGTATATCCTGTAAGCCGAGGTGTAAGCCATAAGCTCCGGCTTTTAGCGCGATTTCCGGATGATCATTTACGATGAGTTTCGCATCAAATTCTTCGCATAAGGCCCGCGCCTCCAATGCATATTCAATGATCACGTTTTCGGGCTGATCCTTTACCCGGAGCTGGATCCACTTACAACCGGCAAGCAATGCGGCTTTTATAGCGGTGATGTGCGTTTCGTTTGTTGGTTGCTGCGATATATAATGAAGTTTATCAATCATGTTTGGTTTATTAAAAGATGTTCCTGTAATTTTCTAAAGATGGCAACAGCTTGCACGGGATCGTTCCATATTGTGCCCAAAACAGCTGCCCCATCAAAACACATGTGTTTTAGTTTATCCAGATTCGAGCGTTCCACGCCGCCTAGGGCGATAATCTTTGGTTGAATGTCATCTCGATTTATTCGAAAATCTTTTGTCAGTTTACTTTGATAACCCGGTTTGGATATGCTGTTAAATACAGGCCCGAAAAGGGTATAATCAAATGGCTTTAATGAGCTCAAGTCAGTTATATCATGAATTGATGTACTCAACACATATCCTTCTTTTTTCTGAAGGATCAACTTATCCTGTTCAGTAGCCAATCTATGTTTTTCCGTATAATGCAGCCTTTTGATATCAAAATCCAGAGCGATGCGATGATGCTGATGTAATGCGATATACGGATGAAAAATCTGATCGATCTGTCGTAACAGATCAATCAGTCGCTTTTCATCCCAATCAGGTTTCCGCAAATGAAAACGCGTTAAACCGGCCTCAAACAATTGGTTGATTATCGTGGCCTCATCGGTTACCTGATCGGGACGTGAAATAACTATTAGTTGCATATACCCCCTCTAAATCTCCCCGGAAGGGGAGACTTTTGATTTACTATTTAATTAACCTCATTGACTCCTAAAGCCCTCCCTTCCGGGGAGGGTTGGGTGGGGTCTACAGGTATATCTCGCTTCCTTTCTCCGTAAACTCCTTTGATTTTTCCTCCATGCCTTTTGCCAATGCAGCAGCCTCATCTACACCATTTTCTTTGGCATACTCTCTTACATCCTGCGTAATTTTCATCGAACAGAAGTTAGGGCCGCACATCGAGCAGAAATGGGCGATCTTAGCACCATCGGCAGGCAGGGTTTCGTCATGAAATTCGCGTGCGGTATCAGGATCGAGCGAAAGATTAAATTGATCTTCCCACCTGAATTCGAAACGAGCTTTACTTAAGGCATTATCCCGGTATTGCGCACCGGGGTGGCCTTTAGCCAGATCTGCCGCGTGGGCCGCTATTTTATAGGTGATCACCCCGTCTTTTACATCTTTCTTATTGGGCAAACCCAAATGCTCTTTAGGCGTAACATAGCACAACATAGCGGTGCCAAACCAACCGATCATGGCAGCGCCAATGGCCGAGGTAATGTGGTCGTAACCGGGGGCAATATCTGTAGTCAGCGGACCTAAGGTATAAAAAGGGGCCTCACCACAATGCGCCAGTTGCTTATCCATGTTTTCCTTGATCATGTGCATAGGTATATGGCCAGGCCCCTCTATAATGGTTTGTACATCATGTTTCCAGGCAATTTTTGTGAGTTCGCCCAGGGTTTCCAGTTCGCCGAATTGCGCGGCGTCATTGGCATCGGCAATACAGCCAGGTCTTAAGCCATCGCCTAAGGAGAAAGCCACATCATAAGCTTTCATGATCTCGCAGATCTCTTCAAAATGGGTGTACAGGAAGTTTTCTTTATGATGGGCCAGGCACCATTTAGCCATGATAGAGCCACCCCGGGATACAATACCGGTGATGCGTTTAGCTGTGAGTGGCACGTAGCGCAACAGTACACCGGCATGAATGGTAAAGTAATCTACACCCTGTTCTGCCTGTTCAATCAACGTATCCCGGAACAGCTCCCAGGTGAGGTCCTCCGCTTTTCCGTTTACTTTTTCCAGGGCCTGGTAAATGGGAACTGTACCAATAGGCACGGGCGAATTACGGATGATCCATTCGCGTGTTTCGTGGATGTTTTTTCCGGTCGAAAGATCCATGATGGTATCTGCCCCCCAACGGCAGGCCCAAACCGCCTTTTCTACTTCCTCTTCGATGCTGGAAGTAACGGCCGAGTTACCTATGTTGGCATTGATCTTCACCAGGAAATTACGACCAATGATCATCGGTTCAATTTCGGGGTGGTTAATATTAGAAGGGATCACCGCACGCCCTGCGGCAACTTCCGAGCGTACAAATTCGGGTGTAATATAGCCTTTTGGCGTATTTGCCCCAAAGCTATGGCCCTGGTGCTGATGGCTCATGACCTCATATTGTCCGTTCAACTGTTCTTTTAACAGATCGATACGCTGATTTTCGCGAATGGCTATATATTCCATTTCGGGGGTGATGATGCCTTTCCTGGCGTAGTGCATTTGTGATACGTTCATGCCCGGTTTTGCCCGCAAAGGTTTGCTTACATAAGCAAAGCGCAGCTCATCCAGGCTGTTGTCATTTAAACGCTGCTGTCCATATTGAGAGGATATGCCGTCTAACTGCTCTACATCGCCCCGGTTCATGATCCATTGCTCACGCAAACGTGGCAACCCTTTTTTCACATCGATAACTGCATCGACATCGGTATAGGGGCCGCTGGTATCATAAACGGTAACCGGGGCGTTGGGCTCTGTTTCGCCAAAGCGGCCATGCAATTTGGTATCGCTTAAACTGATCTCGCGCATGGCTACCTGGATGTCATGCAGTTGGCCTTTTACAAAAACTTTTCTGGAGCCCGGGAACGGATCGGTAGTTAATACCTGATCGGTTGGAATTTTTTCTTGCTTCATCCTTATACAATTATTGAATTATTGATTTAGTGAATTAGTGATTTTTATCATTGGGGAATTTCAATGATCGTTTCATTTGCACACCCGCACATTTGCATATCTGCTTTTACCCCCCCTGAGTTGCTTTGATAATGACTATTTGATCGTTGGGGCTGATGTTGTGATCAGTCCACTTGGCCCGTGGAATAATGGCCTGGTTGATGGCTACGGCAATGCCTTTTGGCAAAGCGTCGAATACAATAGTCAGCATTTGCTGCACATTGCATACATCGGTAACCTGGTAAGTTTGTTGATTTACGGTGATTTCCATTCTTCATCTAAAATTTCGACTTTAGGAATGGCCCCGTTTACATGGAGGAAAGAAAAAATAACCTTACAGGGTTATCGTCACTTTTCCCTTCGGCAGTACTAACTGCATCAGGTTCAAAGGGTATTATCTCAGTCCATTAAAGGACACCCCTAAAGTTGCGGTAAACTTATAAAAAAATAGATAATTCAAAGAGATATTTATTTTTTTTAAATTTCTTTTGATACTGCTGACATAAGGTTGTCACTGGCCGTTGGTTTCTTTGTTCTATCAAAACAAAAGGAACCATGGAAACAAATGCAATTCAACAACAAGTAAACAATTCAACCGCTCAGCTTATTTCACCAGAAGCTTTATTAAACCACTGGCAAGGCCATCGCAAATTAACCCGGAAAGTTATTGAGGCCTTTCCCGAAGATAAATTATTCAATTATTCTGTAGGAGGGATGCGTTCATTTGGTGTGATGGTTATTGAAATTATGGATATAGCTCATTATGGTATTGATGGTATCATCACCGGGAAGTGGAATGCCCTGCTTGATCATTCTTCAGGCAATATACCGACACAACCGAAAGCCGAAATTTTGAAGCAATGGGATGAGATCACAGCGCAAATTAATGAATACTGGCCCCAAATTTCAGTAGAGCGTTTTTTAGAAGTAGAACTGGCCTTTGGAGCTTATGAAAATCAAAATATTGGCACTATACTTTATGCTATTGATAACGAGATCCATCACCGCGCGCAAGCCTACGTTTACCTGCGTACATTAGGTATTGAGCCACCTGCATTTTGGGACAGGTATTAAGCTGACCCTATAAATCAAAAAAGCAGCTTCAACCGGGCTGCTTTTTTGATTGTTTTTGATAAAACCTATATCGTAGTAACAGGCAAATTTCCATTGTAAGCATGAACGATCATCCCGATATTATTAAAATTATAATCTTTATTCTTATCCAGCTGTGTTGCTACTTCAGGCTTATCCTTTAAACTTGAGATACCCATTGCCAATATTTTCTATAATTTTACAGGCTCAGTAAAATAAAATTAGCAGCACATTGTACTCAAAAGACGAGGCATCACAAATAAGACAAGGTTTTTGGACCGCATTTGGGCAATATATAGCACCACAATTATCGACCGATGGTTTAAGAATTAACTGGATCAATTATAAAACCGGCATTAAACACCTGAGCTTTAAAATGCAAACCGGTAATCGACAGGCCTACATTGCTATTGAAATATCCCATCCGGACGCTGGTATGCAGGAACTAATGTTTGAGCAATTCAAGGAGCTGAAAGCCGTATTAGATACCAATCTTAATGAGGAATGGGACTGGGAGCTCCATACCCGCGACGAAAGCAATAAACTGATAAGCCGCATCATCAAAACGCTGCCGTCTGCAAGTATCTTTAATCGTAACGATTGGCCTGCACTAATCTCCTTTTTTAAACCCCGTATCATAGCCCTTGATGAATTCTGGAGTGTAGCTCAGTATAGTTTTGAGGTGTTTAAGTAAAATCAGATGTGCGAATGTGCAAATGAAGGTAATTGATTAATGATTTGTTTTCTTAATCTGCACATCCGCACATTTGCATATCCGCACATCAAATCTCATCTGCACATCTAATTCTACATATCGTCTCAATTAATCGTCAATTTAACGCTTTTTGTAGAGAGGTACCTGTTTTAAGCCGAAAAATGCAAATATTTACGGCTCTATAATTTCATATTGTATAAACCATTTATAAAAACATGAAAAGGTTCCCATTAGTTGTTTGCCTAATGTTAGCAGGCTTTTTGGCCAGGGCACAGGCTACCAAAGCGCCTGCTTACCCCCTTATTACCCACAATCCTTATTTCAGTATCTGGTCGTTTACCGATAGCCTGAATGAATCTACCACGCATCACTGGACCGGTAAAGATCAATCGCTGCTGGGCCTCATTAAAGTGGATGGCACTGTTTACTGTTTTATGGGTAAGGAACCAGTGGAGTATAAAACCATATTGGCCCCTGCTGATGAAAAACCTTATACCTGTAAATTTACAGAGACGGAGCCTTCAAAAGACTGGGCATCTGCCAAATTTGATGACGGTAGCTGGAAAACAGGAATAGCTCCTTTCAGCAGCGATAAACAAGCCGCCAAGACCTTATGGACGGGCCGGGATATCTGGGTGCGTCGTACTTTTACCTTGAACGATCTTAGCTTTAATAAGCTTTGGTTAAGGCTGCACCATGACGATGAAGCCGAGGTTTACATTAATGGTAAAAAAGTAAGCGAACAAGGCGGTGCCAATGGCGATCTGCAATATTTCCCACTTTCTAATGATGCTGTAAGCTCGCTGAAAAAAGGTGAAAATGTGCTGGCCTTACATTGTACCAATACCGGCGGCGGTGCCTGGCTTGATGCTGGTTTAGCCGATGAACTAAAACCAATCGGTCATGCCGCCCTTGAACTGGCAAAACAAACCAGCGTAACTTTAAATGCTACCCAAACCATTTACAACTTTACATGCGGTAAAGCCGATCTGCAGCTTACCTTCACTTCGCCATTGTTGATGAGTGATCTGAGCATTTTATCGCGCCCGGTATCTTATATCAGTTATAAGGTAAAATCAAATGATGGCGCATCGCATGATGTGAAGGTTTATTTAGGTGCATCGGCAGATATCGCACGTAATACACCGCAGCAACCGGTAACCACACAGCAATATACATCAGGTACGCTGTCTGTTTTAAAAGCTGGTACTATTGAACAGCCTATACTGCAAAAGAAAGGTGACGACCTGCGCATCGACTGGGGGTATATGTATGTAGCTGTACCAAAAACAGCCAATGCACAACAATATGTAAGCACCGGCAAGCAATCTGTCGATTCATTTTTTAGTGGCGATAGTAAATCAACCACAAAGGAGGGGAGTAACCTGGTTTTAAATACGGTGATCCCTTTTGGAAAAGTGGGCAAAACTGCCGTGGCTAAATTTATAGAGCTGGGTTATGACGATATTACTCCGGTGCAATACTTCCATACTAATTTAAAACCATGGTGGCAAAACGCGCAGACTAAAACTATAGAGCAGGTATTGGCCAAAGCCGCTACAGAATATCCCGCAATACTGCAAAAATGTGCCGCGTTTAATACTTCTATGTATAGAGACGCCCAGAATGCGGGTGGTACGCCGTATGCTAAACTATGTGTGCTGGCTTACAGGCAGGCTATTTCTGCTCATACACTGGTGAAAAGTCCGAAGGGGGAGATCTTATTCCTGTCGAAAGAGAATTTTAGTAATGGTTCTATCAATACCGTTGACGTTACTTATCCATCGGCGCCATTATTTTTGCTTTACAACCCTAAGCTGATGGAAGGTATGCTGAATGGAATCTTCTATTTTAGCGAGACAGGTAAATTCGCCCATGATTTCGCCGCACATGATCTGGGTACCTATCCTTTAGCTAATGGTCAAACCTATGGTGAAGGGATGCCTGTGGAAGAATCAGGCAATATGCTTGCCTTAACCGCGGCTATAGTAAGAGCCAATGGCAATAACCCTGCTTATGCCAAAAAGCATTGGAAAACACTAACCACCTGGACAAATTACTTAGCCAAGGAAGGTTTAGATCCCGCCAACCAGTTATGTACAGATGATTTTGCCGGTCACCTGGCGCGTAACGCTAACTTATCGGCCAAGGCTATTGTCGGTGTAGGCTGTTATGCCCATTTAGCCGAGTTACTCGGTCAAAAGGATGTAGCTGCAAAATACCGTGCGATGGCTAAGGATATGGTGGCCAAATGGATGAAAATGGCCGATGCCGGCGATCATTATTCGCTGGTGTTTGATAAAAAAGACACCTGGAGTCAGAAATATAATATTGTTTGGGATAAAATCCTTGGTTTAAACCTATTCCCACAATCGGTTTATGACCGCGAGATAAAATTCTATCTGACCAAACAAAATCAATATGGCATACCGCTGGATAGCCGTAAAACCTATACCAAAAGTGACTGGATCATCTGGACGGCTACTTTGGCTAAAAACAGGGCCGATTTTGAGGCGTTGGTTAACCCGGTTTATAAATATGCGATGGAAACACCAACCCGCGTACCTCTGAGCGACTGGCACGAAACTATCAACGGCAAACAGGTAGGTTTCCAGGCCCGCAGTGTGGTAGGCGGATACTATATCAAGCTATTACAGCAAAAATGGAGCGCTAAATAAACCCAACCCAAATCCTCTCCGAAAGAGGGGCCATAAATAAAAATACACGCGTCATTGCGAGGCACGAAGCAATCTCTATGCTATACAGGGCCGACCTGCTTATCGGGGATTGCTTCGTGCCTCGCAATGACGCTTTTTGATTCTGATCTTAATTACCTACCTACATCCCAGCAGGCACACCCCAGGTATCTGCATTAAATGCAGGATTGATCTCGAAGCTATCGTACTGGATAACCAGTTTTTTTATACCCGATGTTACCACCTCGTGAAAAGGGATCATGATACCCTGTACCGGGCGCAGATCTGATAACACCGATATAGACGTCCGGCCGAATGTTTTATTAGCCTCAGCTACCAGTTGGTTTTTATCGTTGATTGCAAAAATGTAGTCGTTACCATCCAATTTGCATAAAACCGAGTAGGTGTTGTTCTTGAGCTTTTGCATATTCAGCACCTGCATCTGGTTGATGGCCGGTTTGCGTAATCCCAGCAGGCCCGAATAAAATGTGCTTTTCATTTCCGCTATCCGCGCAGCCGGCATTGGGGCTTTTCTACCGTTAAGCCATTGCCATCCATCACCATTTTCTTCCTGTTCAACAGAAACCATTTTGCCGTTTTCCCAAAGTTCTATCCGTATCCTGTTGTCGGGAATATCAACATAGGATATCGCCTTTACACCCATGATAGTCGCCGAATAACGCATTGTTTTGATCATGTCGAGCTTACTGTCGCCATGAATGCTGTTGGCTTTTAAAAGCAAGGCTTTCGCGTCGGTATGATGGGATATATCTGTAGTTATTGTGCTTGTTTTACCAGTTTCATTCATAGCATTAGTAGTTTTGGCCGATCCCATTCACCTATTAACTTCTCTGGATCGTCAGCATTGGTTTCCATACCAACTGATTTGTAAAAAAGATGTATTTCAATTGCTGCACACAACCTTGAAAATACTAAAATGTCCTTTTCCCTCAAAAATTAAACCAGTATTACTCCACACGCCGATAATCATGGTGTGTTTTTATACGCTATGTTTGACCCCTTTTTCGCAAATAGCAAAATTTGTATACTTTTATTGTTCAATGGAAACCAAAAACAATAAGAAAACCATCAGGGCCTGGGCCTTTTTTGATTGGGCCAACTCTGCCTACAACCTGGTCATCACCTCCACCATCTTTCCGGCTTATTATGTGGCTATTACAAAGGCCAATGGGGGTAGGGTGACTTTCTTCGGCAAAAGCTTTGTTAACACGGCGCTTTCTGATTATGCCTTGTCAGCCGCCTACCTGATCATTGTTTTACTATTACCCATACTGTCGTCCATTGCCGATTATAAGGGGAATAAAAAGATATTCATGCAGTTTTTTACGGCCATTGGTGCCTTAGCTTGCTGCGTGCTTTATTTTTTCGACGTGAATCATATTGAACTGGGCATTATAGCCTTCGCACTGGCTGCTATTGGCTACAGCGGCGGCTTTGTATTTTATAATTCATACCTGCCCGAAATTGCTACGGTTGACATGCAGGACAAGGTGAGCGCCAAAGGCTTTACCTACGGCTATATCGGCAGCGTATTGCTCCAACTCATTTGTTTTGTGTTTGTGATGAAACCCGAGTTGTTTGGTATTGTTGATGAAACATTCCCGGCCCGTTTATCATTTTTACTGGTTGGCTTATGGTGGATGGGGTTCGCTCTTATTCCATTCATCGTATTACCCAAGGGGAGCCCCAATGCGGTTAGTCACGACCATAACATCATTAAAGGCGGCTTTATAGAACTTGGAAAAGTTTGGAAAAAAGTGAAGACCATGCCTTTGCTCAAAAGATATCTTCCGGCGTTTTTCTTTTACTCCATGGGGGTACAAACCATTATGCTGGTAGCCACAGGTTTCGCGGCCAAAGAACTGCATATGCCTACTTCGGCGTTGATTACCACCATTTTAATCATTCAGCTGGTAGCTATTGGCGGAGCTACCTTAATGTCAAGGTTATCTGGTAGGTTTGGCAACGTAAGGGTATTGATCGCCGTAGTGATCATCTGGATAGGTGTATGTGCCGCTGCTTATTTAACCACTACAGCTACAGAGTTTTATGTGGTGGCAGCGGTGGTGGGTTTGGTGATGGGCGGCATCCAGTCCATGTCGCGCTCCACCTATTCCAAATATTTACCCGAAAACATTACCGACACTGCATCGTTCTTCAGTTTTTATGACGTTACCGAAAAGTTGGCGATAGTAGGCGGGGTGTTCAGCTTCGGCTTTTTTGAAGAACTGACGGGCAGTCCGCGTAATTCAGTACTGGTACTGGCCATCTTTTTTATAATAGGTTTAATATTATTGTTTTCTTTGTTAGCGGCAGAAAAAAAGGTTAAGCAAAATGCGGAGCTTAGCGCCGTGTAATTTGGTGTAAGAGATGAAGATTGAGTTATTTGTACCCTGTTTTATTGATCAGTTATTCCCGGATACCGCTTTTAATACCGTAAAGGTATTGGAAAAAGCAGGGTGTAAAGTAAGCTTTAACCCCAACCAAACCTGCTGCGGTCAGCCTGCCTTTAACGCCGGTTTTTGGGACGAAGCCAAAGCCGTGGGCAGCAAATTTCTGAATGATTTTTCGGACGATAGCGTGATCGTAACGCCATCAGCATCTTGCACGGGTATGGTGAAAAACTATTATAACGATCTGTTCACCAATACCGCAGTTCATAATAAATGCCGGGCAGTACAAGGCAATATCTACGAACTATCGGATTTCTTGGTAAACATTCTGCAGTTCGATTATTTCGGCGCCGAGCTCGACGGCAAAGCCGTTTACCACGACAGCTGCGCCGCACTGCGTGAGTGTAAGATCAAGGACGAGCCCCGCCAACTGCTCTCTAAAGTATTGGGCCTGGAACTGCTCGACCTGAAAGACAACGAAACCTGCTGCGGCTTTGGAGGCACCTTTGCTGTTAAATTTGATGGTATCTCTACCGCTATGGCCCAACAAAAGGTTGACAACGCCCTGGCCGTAGGAGCGGAGTACATTATCTCCACCGATGCCTCCTGCCTGCTGCACTTGCAAAGCTATATCGACAAAAACGGTCTCCCCATTAAAACCATGCACCTGGCCGATGTACTCACATTGGGCTGGGGGAATGTTTGATTTTGATTTGGGAATTGAGGTTAGGGAGTAGAGTTATATAAAAATCACGTCATTGCGAGGTACGAAGCAATCTCTATACTGTACAGAGCAAATAGAATTACACGATTGACCTGCCTGAGTAGAGATTGCTTCGTGCCTCGCAATGACGCGTGGTGTGCTCTTCGAGGCCCGAGGAAATATAAATATAAACATCTAATGAGAATAATACAGCCACCCCAACCCGAAGAATACCCACCGTACGCTATCATGTACATGAAATTACTACCTACCGATGGGCTGATATTAAAGCACCTGCAGGATAATTTTGATATGGTGAAGCAGTTGGTCTATTCCTTACCCGAAGATGTCTTATATCATCGCTATGCCCCCGGTAAATGGAGCATTAAAGAAACATTGGTGCATATTATTGACGACGAGCGCATTTTCGCCTATCGCGCTCTGCGTTTCGCTCGTAACGAAAAAAATAATCTTATTGGTTTTGATCAGGATGCTTACGCGGTTTATTCCGAAGCCGACAGTCGGTCGCTCGATAATATTTTTGAAGAATATGAGGCTGTACGGAGAGCAACCATCGCTTTATTCAATGGTCTGCCAAATAATGCTTTCGACAGGATGGGGCATGGCACCGGTACCGCCAACGATGCCACAGTAAGGGCATTGGCCTATCATATTGCCGGGCACGAGTTGCACCATATCAACCTAATTAAAGAGAAGTATCTGCAAGCCGGATCCTAAAAGCAGGTGATATGGTTTCTGCCCAACCGGGTCTCCAAATAATGTAAAGCTCCGGAGCTTCCCTTCACGAGCTCTTGAGGAGACAGGAAACGCTTTCTTAAAGCAAATATACCCGTTGGCTTTTCAATATGTATTTTAAATTATGATAAATATACTTTTATGTTAAATATAATTTACTGTATAATCTTTTGATAGTTAAGCACGTTTATTGATGATATAAACCATAAATCTATAATATCATCATGATTCAATCAAACAACACCGTACAGGATTTAACAACAACCTCGGGAGTGACCGTTGACACCGTTTCGGTAACTTCCGGTTTTAATGTAGTTGGAGATGGAGGAGGAGGTAATTTTATCTGGAAAACCATAGCGGTATACGGCCCCCGGCCAAGTGCTGATGGGGGCATAATTGTTTACAGTACTGCCGACGCAACAGGCTGGTGGGAAAGGCAATTTGAATTTGCCGACATCCGCTTTTGGGGAGGGAAAGCTGATGTTAAAGTGCTTAACGATGCAAATATGACCGCAAGTTCGGCTGTACTAACGTCGGCATCTGCCAACTTTACCGCGAAGGACATTGGTAAGAAAATTTATGTAGTTGGCGTGGGTGCTACCGCTTTAACATTAACCGCAACCATTACGGCCTACACTTCGGCTACACAAGTAACTTTATCCGTAGCTGCTTCAACCACAGCCAGCAATACGCCGGCAACTTATGGTACCGATAGTACTAACGCCTTCACAAACATAAATAATTACGGAAGATCGCTCGTTGGTAAATCATTGCAGATAGTTCTTCAGTCGGGCACTTATATGACCAATTTTAATAATTGGCTTGCCGGTATAAGATCGGTCGAGGTGATTGGCAATGGAGCAAATATTATGTGTACCCATGGTGCTGCCGATCCTAATGGTTATGCATTTAATCAACAGGCGCTTAACATGCCATCCGTTTTTGACACCTTCGATAATACTTTTTATAACGGGAGTGCTACTCCCTATGTTTATGGCGACCTGATCGCATCAACGGTAAGTACATCTGCTTCTTCTGCCCAGTCTGTAACTACGCTTACCGCAACTGATGCGGCTAATTATACGCCCGGTACCTGGGCATTGATATATGGCTTTGAACACGAGAATATTCCGGGGTTTCCACCCGATGCAAGATATTATGATTATGTAAAAGTGGTTACAGCTGATGCGGCAACAGGTATAATTACATTTGATCGTGCTTTGAATTACGAATATGATGCTGGATGGCCGGATAATCTTCCTGGTGGAGGTGTAGGAGGTGCGCCGCGTATTATCAGTTGCACACGATCAAATTTTCAAACAATAGAAGACCTGGTTATCAGGGATCTGAGCCTGGTTCCATTTAATGGATGGGTAAGCCCGAATGCGGCGCTTAGAACTGCAAGACTGTCTGTTTATGGATATATTAACGCAAGGTTTTATAATGTAAATTGTGGGTCGGTATACCCGGGGCAAGGTAAAAACCTGCTTTTTGATACTTGCCAGTTTTCCAAAGCATGTGAACCGGATAAACTTATTGACCAATTGATATTTAAGAACACCTCGTTTGTTGATGTGGTAAATGGTGGCGGGGTGAACTTTTTGCAGATGCTTAATTGTACATTTTCCGGGCAGTTTAATATTAGTCCACGCTATCTGGATATCGATAATTGCACCTTTGCTTCAACATCATTTGGTTCATCATCAGCATTGGCCTTTTTTGGACAGAATAAAGGTGTAGAGCATGTGAGGTTAGGAACCAATGTTTGGAATTGCAGTTTACCCGGGCGCTCGGCTTTGATCGCCAATTCCAATAACACGATACTGACTGTAGATACGGTGGTTAATAATACATTGGTATTAGTAACTAATGCCCATTGGATTACAGCTACAAATGGCAGGCAGGTTTTGCCCGGCAGTATAGGTTATACCAGTACAAATAAAAGATTTATCGTAAAAAGGGTCTATGCCTATGATGCCAATAATGTGGGCATAGTTGGTGATTTTTCACAAGTACCGGTAGTTGGTGACGTATTTAAATTTATTTATGTAAGAAGAATATCGGTAGAAGGCAGACAGCATAAAATAGGTGCTAATGCTAATAATTATCAATTGTTTTTGACTGAAGACCTGTTTCCGCAAATTCAATACAGGGAAAATACACCGGCGCATGACCTGAAACGGATCCTGCTTACAGATCAGGACATTACTCAGGGTAACTCAGCCAACGTCAGAAGCGCGTTTGGCTACCCGTGCCGGTTGATTGTAAATGTAATTAAAGCTTACACTGGAACGGATACTAATGCTTTATTGAAACTGGTATCATACACTACCGGGACATTTACACAAACTATTGATCTTAAAACTACCGGAACTCGCATTGCAGAGATAGGAAGACATGCCGGCGGGGTAGGCGCTGATGTACTGGTGGATATTGACCCATCATATATGCCAACTTTTAGGTTTTACTGGGCGGGAGTATCTGCAGGCACATTAACAGCTACAGATTCCAGTCAGTTGCCAATTGTTCAGATCTATTTTGAGACCTTTGAATTGATCAGATAGTTTTCGGCCTTAGGCAATCGGGGGTAGCTGAAATTTGCCGGTCTGCTCCGGATTTCGTATCTTTATGTAAATAACGGCCCGCTGCTCTATTATCAGAGTAGCGGGCCGTTTAGTTAAGACCAAAAAGAAGCCAAAAATTGGTCGTTTTGTATGTAGTTTATTGGTAATCAATAATTTAATACTTTTTAAACTTTTCAAAACCGTGTTAAAATTTGTTAAAAAGTGTTAAAACCGATGGTTTTGAATCAATTTTCAGGCGTTTTTAAGCCGTTTTCGATTAAAAAAGTGTTAAAATTTAAGGTTTAAAAAGTTTTTGAAAAGGGTAGCGGGATTTTGAAAATCTAAATCAAAATAAAATCTTAATTTAGCGCCACAAAAATAAAGATCACTTTGTAGGTGATCGGAAAACGTAATTTTATAAAAATTTAAATCATAGTTGTAGATGATTAGTATTACACTTCCTGATGGATCCGTTCGTCAGTATGACAAAGGGATCACTTCCTTGCAGATCGCGCTGTCGATCTCCGAAGGATTAGCACGTAACGTATTAGCCGCCGAAGTTGATGGACAGGTTTGGGATGCCTGCCGCCCCATTGAGCAGGACGCGCACGTTAAATTATTAACCTGGAACGATACTTCAGGAAAATCAACCTTCTGGCATTCATCGGCACACTTAATGGCCGAAGCCCTGGAAGCGCTGTATCCGGGTACCAAATTCGGTATCGGTCCGGCTATTGAAACCGGTTTCTATTATGATGTTGACTTTGGCGATCGTGAATTCTCGTCGGACGAGTTTAAACAGATTGAAGATAAGATCATTGAGCTGGCCAAAACCAAAGAAGAATATATCCGCAAACCGGTGAGCAAAGCCGATGCGATTGAATATTTTACTGAAAAGGGGGACGAATACAAGCTTGATCTGATCAAGGATCTGGCCGATGGTTCCATCACTTTTTATACACAAGGTAACTTTACCGATCTGTGCCGTGGGCCGCATATCCCTAATACAGGCTTTATAAAAGCTGTTAAACTGATGAGTGTTGCCGGTGCTTACTGGCGCGGCGATGAAACACGTAAACAGCTTACCCGTATTTACGCTGTTACATTCCCTAAAGTCAGCGAGCTTACTGAGTATCTGCACATGATTGAAGAAGCTAAAAAGCGCGATCACCGCAAGCTGGGTAAAGAACTGGAATTGTTCACTTTCTCTGAAAAAGTAGGCATGGGTTTGCCATTGTGGTTACCAAAAGGTGCAGCCTTACGCGAACGCCTTACCAACTTTTTGCAGAAAGCACAGGTTAGGGCAGGGTATGAGCAGGTAATTACACCGCATATCGGCCACAAAAGCCTGTATGTAACATCAGGTCACTATGAAAAATATGGCGCCGATTCATTTCAGCCGATAAAAACACCCCAGGAGGGAGAGGAGTTCTTTTTAAAACCGATGAACTGCCCGCACCACTGCGAAATATACAAAAGCAAACCCCGCTCATACAAGGATCTGCCGGTGCGTTTGGCAGAGTTTGGTACCGTTTACCGTTATGAGCAAAGCGGCGAGCTGCATGGCTTAACCCGTGTACGTGGTTTTACTCAGGATGATGCGCACTTATTTTGTCGCCCCGACCAGGTAAAAGAGGAGTTTAAAAAGGTGATCGACCTGGTATTATATGTGTTCAAGGCATTAGGCTTTGATAACTATACCGCGCAGGTATCACTTCGCGACCCGGAAAACAAAGCCAAATATATTGGTACAGATGAAAATTGGGCATTGGCTGAATCGGCTATCATTGAAGCTGCGGAAGAAAAAGGCTTGATCACTGTACATGAATTGGGTGAAGCCGCTTTTTACGGCCCTAAGCTTGATTTTATGGTGAAAGATGCCCTGGGCCGTAAATGGCAATTGGGTACTATACAGGTTGATTATAACCTTCCAGAGCGTTTTGAATTGGAGTACACAGGCAGCGATAATCAGAAACACCGCCCGGTAATGATCCACAGGGCGCCATTTGGTTCATTGGAGCGTTTTATCGCGGTATTAATTGAGCATTGCGCAGGTAATTTCCCGCTTTGGTTATCGCCGGAGCAGTTTATTATTTTACCCATATCAGAAAAATTTGAGGAATATGCAAAAAAACTTTCTGATGTGTTAAAAGATTCCGATATTTGCGGGCTGATTGATTTTAGAGACGAGAAGATAGGGCGTAAGATACGTGATGCTGAAGTCAAAAAGATCCCTTATATGTTGATTGTGGGTGAAAAAGAAGCTGCCGAAGGCTTGGTTTCTGTAAGGAAACATGGTCAGGGCGATTTAGGAAGTATGAGCATAGAAGATTTTAAAGAACAAATAACTAAAGAAATAAAAGTATAACTTGGCATTAAACAAACCCTTCAATAGAGGACCAAGGCTTCCTTTTAAGAAAAAAGAAGCTGAACACAACATTAATCAATTCATCAGGGCTCAGGAAGTTCGTCTTGTAGGCGACAATGTTGAGCAGGGAGTTTACTCTCTAAGAGACGCGCTGGCAATTGCACAGGAGCAGGAGCTTGACCTGGTTGAAATATCTCCAAACGCTGTTCCACCGGTTTGTAAAGTAACGGACTATAACAAGTTCATTTACGAACAAAAGAAAAAGCTGAAAGAGATAAAAAACAATGCCAAGCAAACGGTTATTAAAGAGATCCGTTTCGGACCGAATACAGATGATCATGACTTTGAGTTTAAACTAAAGCATGCTATGAAGTTTTTGGAAGCCGGCGAAAAGGTGAGAGCCTACGTACACTTTAAAGGCCGTGCCATTGTGTATAAAGAGCAAGGTGAAATACTCCTGTTACGCTTTGCACAGGCGTTGGAAGATAACGGTAAAGTAGAACAATTACCAAAGCTCGAAGGAAAAAGGATGTTTTTAACCCTGGCTCCTAAAGCAGTAAAGAAGTAAATAAAACAAGCTGATGTGTAAAGTTAAAATGCACAGAAGCGACAAAAGGAAAACGTTGAGAAACGTTAATATCTAAAAACAAATAAATAGAGTTATGCCAAAAATGAAAACCAATTCCAGTGCAAAAAAGCGTTTTAAGCTTACTGGAACCGGTAAAATCGCAAGAAAAAACGCATACAAAAGCCACATCTTAACCAAGATGTCGACAAAACGTAAACGTGCCCTTGGTCACACCAGCTTAGTATCTAATGCTGACATGGGTAACGTAAAACGTATGCTTTGTATCGGAAAGTAATTCACAAATTTTTTAACCAGGTATTAGAGTTTTAAGTTCTGTTGTAAAAGCAGGCACTCACTACCAAAATCAAACAAGATGCCACGTTCAGTTAACGCAGTAGCGTCGAGAAGACGCAGGAAAAGGATCATGAACCTCGCCAAAGGTTATTGGGGTTCACGTAGCAAGGTTTATACCGTTGCAAAAAACACAGTTGAAAAAGGTTTACAGTACGCTTACCGTGACCGTAAAACCAAAAAAAGAGAGTTCAGAGCTTTATGGATCCAGCGTATTAACGCAGGTGCCCGTCAGCACGGAATTTCTTACTCTCAATTAATAGGTAAATTAGCAGCAAAAGAAATCGGTTTAAACCGTAAAGTATTAGCTGATTTAGCGATGAATCATCCTGATGCTTTCAAAGCCGTAATTGATGCAGTAAAATAATATAAAATACTGATTATTAGTATTTTAAACAAAACAAAAGAGGCCGCAAATCGCGGCCTCTTTTGTTTTGTTGGTAGTTAAAGAATGATCACCGTTGGTGTAAACTCTTCACTGTCGTTGTCAATATCCATATATTGCTTAAAGTTTTGTACATCTTTATCAACCATTCTTTTAAATACGGGGTTTAAGATTTTAGCGATACCGGTACCCAGACCGCCGGCAGGTGGCTGATAGCTGATCACGACGTCAACAATAGTCCCCATACCATCCGGCGTATCCTGAAAACGTACTTTGCCCGCGTTGTTGATCATAGAGTCAGGTAAGGAGCTCCAGCCGATCATCTCATTGGGTTCGTCCTTTACAATTTCGGCATGCCAGCTTACAGTTGCTACACCGGCAGGGAGTTTTAAAACCCAATAGGAGTAGGTGGGGGCTATCGTTTCTACACTTTCCAAATGTTTCATGAACAGAGGTAAATTATCCAGCTTACGCCAAAAATCATATACCTTGTGCCGGGGTTTATCAACTGTAAATGATGATCTGATATTGATATTAACTGGATTGGTTGAAAGTTTGCCTATGCGTTTATACAATTCGCAATGACCGGTAATGCCACGACTTAACAGGTAACCACCAGCCCCCAATTTAACAACACTGCTTAACGGACTGGAGAAAAGGTTTTTAAAGCCGGATAAGCCCAATTTTACACCGCCGATGATAGATGTATACCGCTCGGGCCAATTCAGGTTTACACGGTCATCGCCATAAAGTACTGGGAAATTATCAGTATATTTTACAATTGTAGTAGCCATAGTATAGTTTAAATGATTGTAGAATTTAAACAGTATACCTCCAGCTAAGTTTTTTTTAAATGAAGTTATTTTATTGGAAGGTAATTAAATTTAAACTGAGTTAAATTAGGTTGGCGCATTTTGGGTCTTTTTAACTCATATTGATAAATAACACGTCCCAGGTTTTTTAAAAATGGCAGACAAACCGTAGCGTATTCATATTTATTATCATTGTAAACCCCATCTTCGTTTGATTGTACCACCGTGGTAAGTAAAAACTCGACGTTGTTTTTAAAGTCGACAAAGTAGGCGTTGTCAATGTCATATCCATAACTATCACCCACCTTATTAAATATCCTGATGTTGGGTTCAATTGTGGCCGTGCTGTCGCCACCATAATATAAGAACTTGCAGTATGCCGGGAAATATTCTGGTCGACTGTAGGTTGGTTTTATGTTTTCGGTAGGAAACATACTCATGTAGCGATATATAAAAGCATAATCGGCTGGAGTAAGGTTGTACCGCTGATCTGCGGGAAAAGTTCGCGGGAAGAGTAATCTTTTTAGAACCTGCTGCTGATCGGCAATGGAGTACACATTCTTTTCGCTAAGGTTAAAAGGCTTATTCACCAGGCGATCACTGCTATCCATATAAGCTTTACCCATGATCATATTATCCAGGTGCATCGGGTAATTCAAGCTATCATATAATGGCTTTTTGTGGTAAATTACCTTGTTTCCATTGTAAAAAGTGATAGGGTTAGTGTGCCGGGTATTTTCACCGGCATCGCCTACAGAAAGTCGACCCACAATGCGGGTATAATACAACTGATATTTTTTTAATTTACGATTGATCTCCTCGCGGCCAACAAATTCATATAGGCGATTGAAAGCGTCATTATCGCTCACCAGCAGTATCTTCTTGATATAATTCTCTATACTAGGCAATCCATTTGCTGATGAAGTATCTGTTTTTACCTTGGTTTGTTTGGCAAAGGCGCTGTCGGTGATCATGACTGATTGTTGGGTTAAACCTTTAATGTGTAACTCATGCAGCTTTTCGAGCGCGAAAATGGCCGTTGGTAGTTTAACTGTACTTGCCGGATAAAAATAATGTTTAGCATTTAGATGATAACTATATGATTTAAAATGAGGTATGTTGTTTTTATCCCGGTCGATCTGTGTGTACAATATTTGCACCTCATTTTGGGTCGGGTGGTTCAGTATTCCACTAAATAGCTCTGGACGGCTCTGCAAAAGCCCCTTTAAAAAGATGGTATCAGGTTGCTGGGTAAAGCAGGGAATAACAGTGATTATAAATAACAGAAGTGTAGTATACAATTTCATTATTATAAATATACAGATTGTTACTTTGTGGTTGTTAATACTTATCCTACTTTTGTTGCGCTTTAGGTTTCATATGGTTTATAACCGTAAATGAATTAAAAGGGAATACGGTGAAGAATCCGTAACTGTCCCGCAGCTGTAAGCTCTTTAACCATTGTCCATTTTTATTGTCACTGTCCTTGAAATAAAAAGGGTCGGGAAGGCAGGGCAACTTGGGGAGCAAGTCAGAATACCTGCCCAGGCACTTATATTATTCATAGCTTTCGGGGATTGAAGCTTGAATGTGAAATCCGTTTGTCGTGATTTCTGTTCAACCTTTGTGTCGCCCTATTGCAAAGTTGTTGCGAAGAGAAAATGCCAAGAAATACATGTGATTTGAAAATTAGCTTTCAACTTTTATTAGTTGTACTGCCTGGTTTTTTATTGGCTTTACCTAATAGGGTATTAGCCCAGGCCGATACTTCCAAAAAACTGAAAGAGGTGAATGTAAACAGTTCAATCATGCCTCAAATACAAACTATTACACCATCGCAGCAGATATCAGCGAATGATTTTGTGCGTTATAGCGCATTTAATATTGCCGATGCCATTCGTAGCTTTAGTGGTGTAATTTTGAAAGATTATGGTGGCATAGGTGGTTTAAAAACAGTGTCTGTGCGAGGTTTGAGCGCCAATCATACAGCTGTTTTATACGATGGTATCCAGATCAACGATGCTGAAAATGGCCAGATTGACCTGAGTAAGTTAAACCTGAACAATGTGCAGCAAATTATATTATACAATGGTCAGCCAACTATTATTTGTATGCCAGCGCGTTCATTTGCTTCTGCAAGCATCCTTGCGGTAAAAACTGTACAACCCTCTTTAAATGCAAATAAAACCTATCAGTTTACTGCTGGGATAAAAACAGGTTCTTTCGGGTTAGTAAATCCATATTTACAGTGGCAGCAGCGGATCAATGAGCGTTGGTCGTTTATTATGAACGGCTACCTTGAAAATGCTAATGGGCGTTATAAATATGATGCACAAGGGGCTAATGGCGACTCCGTACGTACACGTAACAACGGAGATATTAGCGCCCAGCAGGTAGACGGAGCTTTGTACTGGGCCAAAAGCGATAGTAATAAATTCAATTTGCACATTAATTATTATAATTCCGACCGTGGACTCCCGGGTGCGGTGATACTCTACAATGCATCAATTTCGAGAAGCCGGCTCTGGAACCGTGATTTTTTTACACAGGCCGGTTATGAGCATATTTGGAATGATGGCTTTCATTTATTGTTAAATACTAAAGTATCTCAAAGCCAGCTCCACTATCTTGATCCAGATTTTTTAAATGAAGAGGGAAAACTGGATCAGCACTTCAGGCAACGGGAGTTTTACCAATCTGCTGTGCTGGCTTATCATTTTACATCCAATTGGGAAGTTTCTTATGCTTTGGATTTTGCGGTTAATACGATCAATGCCGATCTGCCAAGTTTTTCGTACCCAACAAGGCTCACCTTTCTGAATGTATTGGCCTCTAACATCATCATAGGGAAATTGAGTTTACAGGGAAGTTTATTGAATAGTAATATCTCTGAAACAGTAAAAAGTGGTCGTCCGGCACCCAAACGGAATATTTATTCGCCTACGCTAATGGCTACTTTGCGGCCTTTTCAGAGTCCTAATTTTCAATTGCGGGCTTATTATAAATCTATATTTCGTAATCCAACCTTTAATGACCTGTACTATGGCGGGGTCGGGAACCCTAATTTAAAGCCTGAATTTACCAAACAGCTTGATGCGGGCGCAACGTACGGTAAAGCTTTGAATGGCTTTTTAAGCTATATAACCCTTACCGCAGATGCCTATTACAATCATGTAACCAATAAGATCGTGTTTATCCCTAAAGACGCTTATAATGGCTCTATACAAAATTTGGGCACGGTAGATATCAAAGGTCTTGACGTTGGTTTAAAAACACAGGCTAAACTCGCTAAAGAGTGGAAGGGCTCATTAAGTGTTAATTACTCTTATCAGCAGGCTTTAAATGTTACTGATCCAACCTCATCAATATATCTTAACCAGTTACCTTATACGCCTAAAAATACGGTTTCGCTCAATGCCGGGATCGATCATCATCATTTAGGGATATATTATAACCAGATAATTTCTACATCAAGGTATTATACCAATGATAATCTTCCGTCTGATTATATCCCTGGCTACTCTACGAGTGATGCCTCTGTTGTTTATCGTTTTTTAATAAAAGGTAAACCGCTGGTAAGCTCCTTTGAGGCTAACAATCTTTTTAATAAAAACTATTTTGTTGTACAAAGCTACCCAATGCCGGGGCGCTCATTCCGATTTTCCCTTCAAATAACTATTTAATTCATCATTATGAAACAAATCAAACTCAGTCCCTTTTTAATGACCATTGCACTTGCTGTATTGCTATCGGCATGTCATAAAGATAAGATCAATCCAAAATCTGATACGCCAACGGCAAGCAGGGCCGGGTTATACGTCTTAAACCAGGGGATCTTTCAGTCAAACAACAGCACTTTAACTTATTATGATTACACCACAAAGCAACTGGTGCCTGATATTTACAGCAGTGTTAATGGAAGCCCCTTAGGCGATACGGGTAACGATATAGAAATATATGGTGCAAAAATGTATATTGTTGTTAACTATTCTAACGTAGTTGATATTGTAAATGCTAAAACCAGTAAGCTTATAAAGCAAATTAGCATGGTTAATGCCAGTTTACCGGCTCCAAACAATGGTCGCCAGCCCAGGAGTGTAGCCTTCTATAAAAACAACGCTTTCATCACTTCTTATGATGGTACAGTTGCCGTAATGGACACTGCTACACTAACCATCAGCAAGTACATCACCGTGGGCCGTAACCCCGAACAGTTGGTAGTGAGTAATGGCAAACTTTACGTGGCCAATAGTGGCGGCTTAAGCTTTGGTAATCCGGATAAAACAGTATCGGTGATAGATCTGAATACCTTAACAGAGATCAAAAAAATAACAGTTTTGCCAAACCCGGTAAGTATTGCTGCTGATGATTACGGACATGTTTATGTGCTTTCATTAGGTATTACCGATTACAGCGGCACGCCACCAACAATTGTTGCCCCTCCGGGAATGACGATTATTGATAATAAAACAGATGTATCTATTTCGCAAACTAATTTAAGTTTGGGTTATAATATCCCTATGGCTGTATTAGGCGATTTTGTATATTATGTTACTGCTGATAATAAAATTGCTGTATATAATGCCAAAACACAATCAGCAGCGCAGGCTAATTTTATTACTGATGGTACCGTGATCACCAGCCCTTTCGCTATTGCTACAGATTCCCTTACAGACGAAGTGTTTGTTACAGATGCAAAAGATTATTCATCTAACGGTACTTTATATGCCTTTGATAAAAACGGTAAAAAGGAATATTCCATAACTACAGGCATCAGTCCGGGCAAGGTTGCGTTTGTTAACAAGTAAGTATTTATATTTATGCAGAATATTAAGTAATTTTACCAAGTAAATTTGAATCATGAACTCAAAAGAAAATACAACCCGCAATATTGTTCTTATACTAACCATTGTGGTTGTGGCTGCATTTAGATTGCTTGCCTACAAGTATAAGGACCTGAGTAATTTTAATCCCGTAGGAGCTATCGCGTTGTTTGGTGGAGCGTACTTTACCAGCAAATGGAAGAGCTATGTTACCGTATTGCTTGCCTTGTTTACGACCGACGTTATCCTCAACTATTTATATACCTCCAAGATAACGATATGGTATGAAGGTATCATGGGAGTGTATGTAAGCTTTGCTTTGATGGTGCTTTTAGGTACTATGATAAAAAAGGTACGTGTAGTAAATGTGCTTTTGGCTTCATTGGCATCAGTTTTAATACATTGGTTAATTACTGATCTGCCATGGCTTTATACCACATCTAATCTTTACCCACACACCTTAGCTGGCTATGGCACATCGTTGGTAAATGCTATTCCGTTTGAGTATAACATGATTTATGGTAACCTGGTGTTTGGGGTTATTTTATTTGGCGGTTTTGAGCTGGCTAAAACCAGGTACACCTTTTTACGCACCAAGAAACAACTGGCACTTTAAGCTGAATAACTAATACAGAAAAGCGATTTGCCATCAGGGCAGGTCGCTTTTTTTTATGGATATATAATTTTTAGATACCTATGAAAAAACTGGTAGTGCTAACAGGGGCTGGCATTAGCGCTGAGAGCGGTTTAAAGACCTTCAGAGACAGCGACGGGTTGTGGGAGGGTTACAATATAGAAGACGTGGCAACGCCCCAGGCATGGCAGCGTAACCCGACCATGGTACAGCAGTTTTATAACGAACGCCGCAAATCGGTGCTGGAAGCCAAACCCAACGCCGCTCATTACGCCTTGGCACAACTCGAAGAAAAATACCAGGTAACCATCATCACCCAAAATATAGATGATCTGCACGAACGCGTGGGTTCAACTAATGTGATGCACTTGCATGGGATCATTACCCGCTCACAGTCAAGTATCGATCCTGAGCTTACTTACCCCATTGATGGCTGGGAGATCAGGATGGATGAAGTGTGCGAATTAGGTTCGCCCCTGAGGGCCCATGTAGTTTGGTTTGGTGAGGATGTACCCATGATAGGTCCTGCGGCACGTGTTTGTGCCGACGCGGATATTTTTATGCTCGTAGGCTCCTCTTTAGCAGTATACCCAGCCGCCGGACTGATCAGTTATGTAAGGCCGGAGATCCCGAGATATATTATCGATCCAAAGATACCGGATGTAAGTGTGCGGGGCCAATTGATCAAAATACAGGAGAGGGCTACAGTGGGCGTGCCCGCATTAGTTGATCAGCTTCTGAAAAATCAGTAATTCAAAGGGTAGAGCGGGCCCTCTGAAAAGTAGGTTTACATAATTTATGGTTTACATTTATTTATTTAATTGATAATCAAATAGTTAATTTTTATTTTCGTCAAATTCTGGGTTTACAGTGTAAACCATAATATTCTCTGTGAAATACCCCGATGGGGCAATAAGGAGTTTTGCAAACCTCATCGGGGTTAAAGCTTGTAGAAGAAGATCAATTTTAATATCAGTGCTGTAGGTACTGCACACGGGTTGCATACCTACGGCATGCTAAATACTTGTTCTTTGTTTGCTACAAAGCTTTTACTCCTACGGAGTAGTAAACCTTTAATGACATTGCTCGTGTGAACTGTAAAACTTCAGAAATAATAATTTAAGCTTGCCGGTCTTTTTTAAAATCACTAATTCACTAAATAAATAATTCAAAATTAATGCAAAAGTGCATATTCAATTGGAGCGGGGGCAAGGATAGCGCCTTGGCTTTATATTACTGTCTCCAAAACCCTGATCTGGAGATCAAATACCTGGTTACAACCATCAACGATGCGGCCGACAGGATATCTATGCATGGCGTGCGTACGGAGCTGCTGATCAAACAGGCCGAAAGTATCGGCATTCCACTATATCAGATCCGGCTGCCCGAAATGCCGGGCATGCAGGAGTATGATGAAGTGATGCACCGACACCTGGCGCATTTTAAGAACGAGGGCGTCACCCATGCCATTTTTGGCGATATATTTTTAGAGGACCTGAAAGCTTACCGCGATGCCCGCCTGAGCGAGGTAGGAATACAAGGAATATACCCCTTATGGAAACGCGACACTGCCGAATTGATCAGCGAGTTTTTAGCCCTTGGTTTTGGCACTGTGATCGCCTGCACCAAGGAGCGCCTGGAGCGCATAGTAGGGAAGGAGATCAGTCCGGAATTGATAGATGCCTTGCCCGATGATGTAGATGTTTGCGGCGAGAATGGCGAGTTTCATACCTTTACTTTTAAGGGGCCTATTTTTAAAAATCCGATACCTTACAAAACGGGGGTGAAAGTTTTTAAGGAATACAAAGCGCCTCAAAATGCCGATGATTCCTGTGTTTCGCCAACAGATCAAAAATGTTCCGGATTTTGGTATTGCGACCTTATTTTGGCTTAACTTCCCATTTATTTGGTAAAATGATCAACAAAATATAATTTTTTATAAACACATAAATAATTATATAACAGTTACTTATTTAAAAAGTATAAAGTAATTATCCAATTATATAGGAATAATGAGTTGTTTTTTGCCCTGAATTGATTTATTTTGCAGAATAAAATTCTGTTTTTAAACTAATTTAAAATTAAGTATCTGTAATTTAGATAGTTATGTGTTATTTGATTAGTAGTTATACCGGTAATATGACTCTTTAAAATCAGTTCGCATTTCGGTGAAACGGGCGCCTACCTTTTTTAAAAACTCTTCATCGAGCAATTCAAAAACGCTGTTCACTCCGTCTGTCAAATCCATTTCGGGGATCTTGTAACTCTGCTCCAGGGCACCTTGTTCTATCTTCACAATAAACTTTTGGTTCATGTTCAGAATGGATATTTTAAAATCAGGATGCGGTAGTTCGGCAATAATTCTCATAGATTAATTATTGAATTTTGATTTATTGAATTAGTGATTGATATATAATGAGCAAAGATTTTTGGAACAAGGGGTAAGGATTTTTGAATGAAACGGCATTTGCTATTTTGTCCTTTATCCTTATTCCTTAGATCCTTGTTCCAGGAGTCCTTGTTCTTTGCTCCTAAAATCCTTGCTCCTTGCTCCAAAATCTCCCAAAGGGTCTTTCCCGTGGAGCGATCCAAAGCTCTCCAGGATCCTGAAGCGGGCAAAAAGTTCTTCGCTGTACCAGTTTTCGCTACGGGTAAGTTTGATCACCTCGGCGTGTTCGCGGCTTTTATAGGCGAAGGCTTTTACATCATCCAGGCTTTGCCAAATCGAAAAGGTGGCCTGCCGGTAAACCGGTGCTTCGCCTATACCAAATGAAGTGATGTAACCCGCTGCGCCCGACATTAAATTGGCCACTTCATCTACATGCGACCAAAAGTTTTTCAATCGGCTCATTCTGATCGTGGCTCGGGTAAGCACCGCAATAGAGCCGGTGTGATCTTTTACTTCCGGGTTGCCAAAAGGCGCTTTGCCATCCCATTTACCGTGGCTTTGCAAAGGCTCACAGAGCACTGTCCAACCTTCGCTGCCTAATATCTTCCACCAGTTGGCGACAAAGGAGCTGGCCTGAAATCTATCAAAATCTTCCCGGCTGTCCCAGCAGGCTAATAATCCCCATTGTTGCCAGTCGGGTTGAAGATCAAAAGTGCCGTTATGGCCCGAACCCAATAGTTTATAAAAACTGCAGCCTTTTTGCAGCCACATGGGCAGGCGGTGTATGGCCATGGCCAGCAATGCAAAAGGGACAAAAAGTTTTCGGTATCGAACTATAGTAAGGCTAACGATCATGTTCCCGCTAAATAAAACATTAATTGTAAAACCCCGGCCAAAAAACTTTTTAAACCTCAAATTTTAACACTTTTCTGATCAAAAACAGGATAAAAACGGGTCGAAATTTATTCAAAACCATCGATTTTAACACTTTTTAACAAATTTTAGCGCGATTTTGATGCGTTTTGAAAAGTTTAAAAAGTATTAAATTATTGATTATCAAAGAACTGTATTTAAATCGGTCTGTTTTTGTGCCCTGCTGGCTCTTATGCAAACAGCCCGATTTTCCTGTTATCAGGAAAATCGGGCCGTTGTATGATACAAATATACGGAAAATTTAGGAGCTATTTATTACCTAAGGGGGCAATTCGATTTGGCGCGCTCGACATTCCTCTCTCCGCCTGCGGCGTAAAGAAGGGTTAAAAATATGTCATTGCGAACGCAGCGTGGCAATCTCGTAGCTATTCTCGTGGATGAGAACGCGAGGAGATTGCTTCGTTGTGCCTCCTCGCAATGACATACAGGGAATATGAAGCACGGGCGAATCACGCCTTTATCCAATTCAACCTAAATTATGATATCCGGTTGATGTACTTTCTGCCGCACATTGCTATTTTTGTATCATGGCAGAGGATTTAAACATAACCACATCAACAGATAAAACCGAACAATATACTACGCTTATTCCGCAGATAGAGGCCTTGCTTTATGGCGAGCCCGATCTGGTAGCTAACCTGGCTAATGTGGCTGCGGCTTTAAAGGAGCAGTTTAAATGGTTTTGGGTAGGGTTTTATCTGGTGAAAAATAATGAGCTGGTTTTAGGCCCTTTCCAGGGACCTGTGGCTTGTACCCGTATAGGCCTGGGTAAAGGTGTTTGCGGAGCAGCATGGCAGCAGGCCAAAACGCTGGTAGTGCCCGATGTGGAAGCTTTCCCGGGGCATATTGCCTGTAGTTCGCTTTCCCAATCGGAAATTGTAGTGCCGGTATTTCATAATGGGGAAGTGGTTGCCGTTTTAGATGTGGACAGCGAATTGCTGGATCAGTTCGATGAAACTGACGCACAGTACCTGGAGCAAATTGTAAAGCTGCTGAACTTTGCATGAGCAGGATTTACCTGATAGCCGGCCTCGGGGCCGACACCCGCGTGTATAACAATATCGACCTGCATGATCATGAGGTGACGCCTGTTGACTGGATAGAGCCGCACGAATCAGATACTTTAATTACTTACGCTCAAAAGCTTATTCATCAATACAATATACTATCAAATTCTATCATCATAGGAAACTCTTTAGGTGGGATGATCGCCGTAGAGATAGCCAAGCAGATCCCGGTAAAAAAGGTGATCCTGATTTCGAGTATTAAAACCAGTAAGGAAGCTCCACGCTATTTTGGCTTCTTCCGTAACCTGCCCATTTATAAACTTATCCCCGGAAAATGGTTCACCTCATTAGGTTTTATGATCAAGCCCTTATTTGGACACATGAGCGCCGAGGATGCCTGGCTGTTTAGTGATATGCTGAAAAGCTCATCACCCAAATTTGTAAAATGGGCTATGCGGGCGGTACTGCACTGGAAAAATGATATTATCCCGCCAAATCTCTTTCATATCACCGGTGACAAGGATCTGGTGTTCTCTTTTAAGCGCATCCCCGATGCTACCATTGTTAAGGGCGGCACCCATATCATGATATTTGATAAGGCAAAAGAGATCAATAAACTATTAAAAAATATCTTGAAAAAATGAAGTTACCCGAAGCATTTTACCTGGGTACCGATGTGGTAGCTATCAGTAAAAGTTTATTAGGAAAGTATTTATTTACCTGTATTGATGGTGTAACTACAGGTGGTTATATTATTGAAACAGAAGCTTATAATGGCGCTGTAGATAAGGCGGCGCACTCTTATGGCAATCGCATAACCCCGCGCACCAAAACCATGTTTATGCAGGGCGGCATCGCCTATGTATACCTGTGCTATGGCATTCACGAAATGTTCAATATCGTGACTTCGACAGAAGGGCATGCCCAGGCTATCCTGATCAGGGCGGTACATCCGACTGAAGGAATCGAGGCGATGCAGGTAAGGCGCAATATGATGGTGCTTAAACCAGCCATCACTGCCGGCCCAGGTTCCGTAGCCAAAGCCCTGGGTATATCCCGAAACATCAACGCTATCAGTTTGCAAAGCGACACCCTCTGGCTGGAAGACCGGGGATTGAATTTTACCGATGATCAGATAACGGTAGGCCCACGGATTGGGGTAGCTTATGCCGGTGAGGATGCTTTGTTGCCCTATCGCTTTTATGTCAAGGGTGATATTTATGTGAGTAAGCCGAATAAGTAGATGTGAGATGTGAGATGTGAGATGTGAGATGTGAGATGTGAGATGTGAGATGTGAGATGTGAGATGTGAGATGTGAGATGTGAGATGTGAAAAAATGGACTAGCAATTTAGGGAAAAGTAAGTGTTTGATGTTCGTGAAACAAATTGTCCGCAATCGCTCGGCTCCTGCCGAGTGATTAATATTGCCCGGCCTCTGGCCGCCGTGTCTAATTTATTTGCTTAATTCGCAGGCCGGAGGCCTGTTGATAATCGTCACTCGGCTGGAGCCGAGCGACTGCGCAGGGGTTATTTAAAAAGGAAGCAAATTCAATAATTCACAAAAATTAACTATTCACCACTCACTACTCGCCACTCACTAATTAATTATCTTTGGCCGATGAACTATCAGAACAGTTTAGCATTTGCCTTGGAGCAGGATGGACTTGATCCGCTAAAAAATTTCAGGAGCCGTTTTCTAATTCCGCAGCACCAGGGTGCCGACGCGGTTTATTTATGCGGCAATTCTTTGGGCCTGCAACCGGCTTCGGCAGGGAAATATATAGCCGACCAATTGAGTGCCTGGCAGAACCTCGCGGTAGAGGGTTGGTTTCAGGGTGATGATCCCTGGCTTAATTATCATAAACAACTTTCATCATCCATAGCCAGTATAGTTGGCGCGCAGGAAAGCGAAGTTACAGTAATGAATTCACTTACAGTAAATCTTCACTTACTGATGGTAAGTTTCTATAAGCCAAATGGTAAAAGGTTTAAAATTATTATGGAAGGAGGAGCTTTCCCTTCAGATCAGTACGCGATGGAAAGCCAGACTCTTTTCCATGGCTTTGATCCAAAGGAGGCTATCGTTGAGATCTTTCCACGGGAAGGAGAGCTTACTTTACGCACCGAAGATATCATCAAAACCATCAATGAGCATGCTGATGAACTGGCGCTGGTGATGTTTGCCGGTATCAATTATTATACCGGTCAGCTGTTTGATATGGAGTCTATCGCCGCTGCGGCTCATAAAGCTGGCGCGTATGCGGGTTTCGATCTGGCACATGCTGCTGGTAACGTTCCCCTAAAATTGCACGACTGGGGTGCTGATTTTGCCTGCTGGTGTTCGTACAAATATATGAACTCAGGTCCGGGTGGTATCAGTGGTGTTTTTGTGCATGAAAAGCATTTTGATAATCAGGAATTAGATCGTTTTGCAGGCTGGTGGGGTTATCGGGAAGATAAGCGCTTTTTGATGGCGCCGGGCTTCGATGCCGCCAAAGGTGCCGATGGCTGGCAGGTAAGCACGAGTCCTATATTGCTCCTGGCTTTATTTAAAGCTTCTATGGCTATTTTCGATGATGTGGGCGGTATTGATATCCTGCGAAAGAAAAGCGTGGCTTTAACGGGCTATATGGAGTTTTTGATAAATGAGTTGAATAGAGTGCAGGGCGAGGAGGTCTTTAAGATCATTACGCCCGCTAATCCGCAGCAGCGAGGCTGCCAGTTATCGGTAGTTTGTAAGCGGGATGCCAAAGCGGTTTTTCAATACCTGGCAGATAACGGCGTAATAGGCGACTGGCGCGAACCCGATGTGATCAGGCTGAGCCCAGTGCCGCTTTATAACAGTTTTCAGGATGTTTACCAGGCGGTACAGCACATGGCCGCCGCGATAAAATAATAAAAATAAAAAATGTCATTTCGAACGAACGGTGATGGGTAGCGAAAGAGGGTGAGGAGAAATCTTTTACGCCCTGTAAAGTTCGCATGGATAATCGTAGAAGATTTCTCCTCGTTCCTCGTTCGAAATGACAGGTTGACGATATTAAAAAAATAACAAATGGTTTATTACAATCCTAAAGAGTGGTTTTCTTTTATTTTCAAGGTTAATAAGGCCGATACTATGCGGGAGTTGTTTCCGCTGATGCTGGCCGTGGGTGCATACGCTGGGGTGGTGACTTACTTTTTGATTGATTTCTGGCATCTGCCGGATACCAGTTTGCTCCGGAAGGTGAGTTATATTCATCAAACCATTGGTTTTGTATTTTCCTTATTGCTTGCCTTTCGCATCAACTCGGCGTATGACCGCTGGTGGGAGGGGCGCAAGATCTGGGGTAGCCTCACCAACAATAGCCGCAATCTGGCTATTAAACTGAAACACCTGGTTGGCGAAAATGACGCCGCGTTTTTTAACTATACCATACCGCTTTACGCACGTTCGCTCCGGGATCATTTAAGGGATAAGTATGTGCCCGAGGAATCTGGGTTTATTACTATCGATCCGCAAAAACATGTGCCCAACCAGGTGGCCTCTGCTATCATTGAAAACGTATACAAGCTTAATAAAAGTGGCGTAATTAATCCGGAGCAATTGTTTAGCATTACGGCAGAAATAACTTCATTTACAGATATTTGTGGTGGTTGTGAACGCATCAAAAAAACACCTATTCCTTTTTCTTATAATGTGTTTATCAAGAAGTTTATCTTTACCTATATCATGACTTTGCCCTTTACCTGGGCATTTGATCTGAAGTATTTTATTGTACCCGTGATTGCTTTTGTGCTGTTTGTTTTTGCCAGTATTGAACTATTGGCCGAGGAAATTGAAGATCCTTTTGGCTATGACGCCAATGACCTGCCACTCGACAATATCTGCGAGAATATCGAGAAGCATGTGGGGGAGATATTGGCTTAGTAGGGTAGGTTTTAACACTGGTAAAAAGGATATCATGCTGAGCTCCGTCGAAGCATGGTGGGGCGGCCTCTGCGCTCTACCCTTCGACGGAGCTCAGGGTGACAACCAGTTTTAGGTTTAATAATAAAGTATGTTCAAAATAGCTTACGACCCTATATACGCGCACCCGCTTCCCGAAGGGCACCGTTTCCCGATGCTGAAGTATGAGTTGATACCGGCTCAATTGCTGCATGAAGGGGTGATCAATAAGGATAACCTGTTTTCGCCTGATGTGCTTTCGGAAGATATTATCCTGCAAACCCATGACAAAGATTACTGGCACCAACTGCGCGACCTGACCTTGTCGCTCAAGGAGCAGCGCCGCATAGGTTTTCCTTTATCGGCCCGGCTGGTGGAGCGCGAGATCAGGATAGCGAAAGGAACTATAAATGGCTGCAGGTTTGCTTTTGATAACCGCATTGCCTTTAATGTGGCCGGCGGTACGCACCATGCGGGTAGTAACTGGGGTGAAGGTTTCTGCCTGTTAAACGATCAGGCTATCGCAGCTAATTGGCTATTGGATAATAATTTAGCATCATCTATCTTAATTATTGATTTAGATGTACATCAAGGTAATGGCACCGCCCAGATCTTTGAAAACGAGCCGCGGGTGTTTACGTTCTCGATGCATGGCGCAAACAATTTTCCCTCGCGCAAGGAAACATCTAACATGGATATCCCGCTGGCAGATGGGGTTGAGGATGATGAATATTTAAGCATCCTGTATGATACGCTGCCCGGTTTGATTGAACAACAAAAACCCGATTTTATATTCTACCTGTCGGGTGTTGATATCCTGGCTACCGATAAATTGGGCAAACTCGCGCTGAGCAAAGAAGGCTGCAAAGCTCGCGACAAATTTGTGTTTGAGCAATGCATTGTCAATAATTTACCGGTGCAGGTAAGCATGGGCGGTGGATATTCGCCCCAGATCAAAGATATTGTGGAGGCGCATTGCAATACTTTTAAAGTAGCGGCTGATCTGTATTTCTAATAATATAAAGTATTGTCATCTCGAACGATAGTGAGAGATCTTTTGCGAGCGATGAGTCTGAAGTAGAAGATTTCTCCTCGTACCTCGTTCGAAATGACAGTTATGTTAGCATATGGTTGCTTTTAATCCCTCGCCAATATCGGGATCGTATTATCTCGCCGGTGCTTTTTGCTGATGATGTTAAAGCGGATAAATAACAACACCGAAGCTGTTGCCAGTCCCAGCGTCAAGCCATACCAAACTCCGTTAACTCCCAGGTTAAATTTGATTCCTAATAGATAACCCACCGGTAAACCTACCACCCAATAAGCCAAAAAAGTAAAAATAGTAGGGATGTTTACATCGCCCATGCCACGGAGTATACCGAGACCCACTACCTGCGCGCCGTCAAATAACTGAAAGAACGCTGCTATGATAAGTAACTGTGCTGCAATATCAATAACAGCCTGATCGGAAGTGATTATCCAGGGTAACAGATGCCTGCCGAAGGTAAATATCAGGGCTGTGATCGCCATAAATGCCAGCACAATGTGATAGTTGGAGATGGCCGACAGTCGGAGGTTTTGATGATGACCTGCGCCAAAATAGTTGCCTGATTTGATGGCTGCCCCGGCAGATATACCGCTGGCCATCATGTAGGTCATGGCGGCCAGACTGATAGCCACCTGGTGCGCTGCCTGCTGATCGAGCCCGATAACGCCTACCAAAATGGCGGCCCCGCCAAAAGCGCTTACTTCAAACGTATACTGCAAAGCCACCGGCGCGCCGATCTTCATAATCTGGATACCCCGCAAGCGGTCGATATTTTTAATGGCAAAGCTTTTCAGGTACTGCTTAAATATAGGCGACCTTAAAACGTATATGGCCATCACAATAGCCATCACGCAACGATCAATCAGGGTGCTATAACCTACACCCTTGATCCCCATAGGGTGAACACCGAATAAGCCTTTTACAAAAATTACCCCAAGACATATATTGAGCAAATTACCCCAGATGGATATGAGCATGGCCTGTTTGGTAAAACCCAGGCCCTCGGCAAATTGCTTAAAGGTATTGAATACAAGCAGTGGTATCAATGATAAACTGAGCAGCAGTAAATAAGGTTTGGCCTCGGTGACCACCTGCGGCGATTGATCCAAATGACCGATGAGCAGCATGGTACCAAAGTAGATACCGGCAAACAGCAGGATGCCGCTCAGCATATTTAAAAATAAACTATTGGAAAGCAGCAGACCACATTCTTTGAAATTTCCGCGACCATTATTTTGCGCGATGAGTGGCGTTAAGCCATAAGAAATACCCATGCCGATAACCAGTGGGGTCATGAAAAGACTGTTCACCAGCGACACCGCAGCTAAAGAAACCGTGCCCGCAAAATGACCCACAATAATAGAATCGGACATTTGAACCAGGGTATGCCCCAGCTGTGATATCACTACGGGGATAGCCAGTTTAAGGCTTTCGCCATAATAAGGTTTGTATTTCAGGAAAACGCTTTTCATTTATTGAGGTACAGGAGAGCAGAAAGCTTAAGGCCAAAAGCCAAAAGCTGCATTGCTGATTATTAGCAAACTTAATATAAATATTTTACCCTCCGGGTCAATCGCCGGTAATAGTTTGAAGTTTTTGTAGCTTTCTGCCTTCGGCTTTAAGCTTATGAACTTACCGTATAAAATTCTTCCTTTTCAGTGGTATTAATACGGATAAGTCCCGATAATATTAAGTCGACAAGGATGCGTTGCGCTCGTCGTCGACCGATCTTTAGCAGTTCGGCACACTCTTTAATGGTGATGCGGGTATTTAGTTCGAGGTATTGTAACAATGATTTTTCATTTTCGGAGTATTCAATCAATACGCCTTCGTCGCTTGATGATCGTTTAAGTACTTCCAGCACAATTTTACTGGCCAGTACGCTTTTATCTTTTACCCTTACATAGGCCCACCATTTGCCATCTTCGGCCAGGGCGTAGTGAGGTTTCAGGTCACTTGCGGGGGTATCCACAACCAATACCAGTTTGTCGTCTACATAAACTTCATCAAATATGGGTTCCAAAGCAGGCCTGGCAAACATGTGTGCCGCTTTAGTGATCATATAACGTTCCTCGTCTTCAGATTTTACGCCTTTAATAGTACCATCATCGGCAACGCCTATCAATAGCTTGCCGCCTTTGTTGTTAGCAAAGGATACCATGGTACGGGCAATTTTTTCGCAACTGGTAATTGTTTTTTTAAAGTCGAGTGTTACACCTTCGCCCTCAAATATCAATTTTTTGATATGGTTCATGTTAGCGCTGTTATCCTGTTTGTTAAACTGATTACTGAGGTTTAATATAGGGGGTATGTATTTCCATCCATCTTTCAGCATGGATTATTGGGGTAAACCCAAACTGGCCATATAAGCCCTGCGCATCAAGTGTAGCTAATGACCATCTCCTTAATCCTTGCAGATCGGGATGTTTAACAATTGTTTGCACCAGCCATTTGGACAGGCCTTTTTGACGGAACTCGGGCAAAATAAAAACATCGCACAGGTAGCCAAAAGTGGCATTGTCGGTAACTACCCGTGCAAAACCTGCCTGAACATCTTGCTGATAAACGCCAAAGCACATGGAATTGGCAATGCCCTTTTCCAGTACTTCGCGACGGATACCCTGCGCCCAGTAGGAGTCGTCATTCAGATAATTAAAGATCACATCAACGTTAAGTAAGTTTTTATCGGTAGATATCAGGAAGCCTTTTTTGATAAAGACCTCATCGTTCATATATGTAGTCATTAAGATAGAATTATAAGCTTGTACTTGTAAAATTTAAATTGCGCAAATACACCTCGTTCATTACAGATACGCATATTTCGCCATCTTTATTGTAAATATCAATAGGGTGATGTGCCATATATTTGCCTTCGGTGTTTAATATCATTTCTGCATGTTCAATTTCTGCGTCGGTTAAAGTGATCGAAAAATAAAGATTGGATGCGCCCGGTTTTAAATAATGGATGGATGATGATTTTGACCATACCTTTAATTTATACCCCTTTTGAATAAGCAACTGGTGAAACAATACCGGGTAAAACGGATCGGCAGCCGAAAAAATAGTGCCGCCGAAAATGGCATTGTTATAATTTTTATTCAGGATGCTTTTGATGATCTTTACCTGAACACCTTTAAATCCCTTATCAAATTTCACCACCCAGATACGCTGCAACAAAAGAGGAGGGTAGAGACGCATCGCCCACTTTAACATTCGTTCAGATACTACCATAGCCCTTAAATATCTGAAATTTATAAGAAATTAATTGCATTTGTTATGTAAAATTAGATGTGGGCTTGCTCTTTGATTACCTGATAAAAATTTAACTTAAACAATATTGTTAATGTAGGGTTAATAGTATGTTCGAACAAAAATTGACAATTAATTTAAATACTGATAAAATGAAAAAGCAAATTTTAGGTCTGGCACTAGTCGCGACAATGATAGGGGCAATAGCAGCAGGCTGCAGTTCTTCAAAAACAACCAGTGGATCAGATAGCACCAGCACCGATACCTCAAAAATGGCCCCGGCAGCAACCGATACAGCTAAAAAGGATACCTCCGCAAAAACCGACACCACTAAAAAAGACACCACCAAAAAGCCTGTTCACTAAAACAGCTTTGTAAATAATCCCCGGACGAGCTATTTATCCGGGGATTATTTATTAAAACGCGCTTTTAATAACACCACCGTCGGCCCTTAACAAAGCGCCATTGGTTGCTGATGACAACGGACTTGCTATATAAGTAACCAGGTTGGCGATCTCATCACTTTCTGTAAAGCGCTGAATGATGGATGTGCCGCGCATGTTTTGGAAAAATTCCTTTTCCATTTGACCGGCGGTCAGGTTTTTTTCGGCGGCAAGCTTATCAATAAAACCGCCAACACCTTCAGAGCGGGTAGGGCCTGGTAAAATGGAATTTACGGTTACGTTAGTGCCTTTGGTTAATTCGGCCAAACCACGTGCTATGGCTACCTGCGCGGTTTTGGTCATGCCGTAATGGATCATTTCTTCAGGGATCTGTATAGCCGATTCGCTGGAGATGAAAATGATCCGTCCCCAGTTTTTTTGCAGCATTTTATCAAAATATGCCCTGGAAAACCGAACGCCGCTCAGCACGTTCACTTCATAAAATTTAAGCCAGTCCTCGTCGGTTATATCTTTAAATGCTTTGGGTTCAAAAATAGCTACGTTGTTGATCAGGATATCAACTTCGGGTAGTTTGCTGGTGATTTGATCGATATCGCTCTTGTTGGCCATATCCCCGGTCAGGCCGTAAACATCATTGTTACCAGTGTCTTTTTTGATCTGGTCTACCGCGGCTTTAACACGTTCGTCTGTACGACCATTCACGTATACTTTTACACCTTCGTTGGCTAATGATTTTGCTATTGCGTAACCAATCCCGGCTGTTGAACCGGTTACTAAAGCTACTTTGTTTTTGAGTTGAAGATTCATGTTTTTTCTATAGTTGAATTGATGATTAAAAGTACCCAATGTCTCGTCAGCATATATCATTACAAACAAAAGATGGAATAGTGCTGACAAAATGAAATTTAAAACTGTGACAATCCAATTATAATAAATAATACCAATCGGTATATTTTTGTTTTCGTAAATGATCGGTTGATCATTTGAACAATAAAAACCAACATGAAAGCAATTCAATTTAAAGAATACGGAGACTATGAAACCCTGAAAGTAGTTGACCTGGATATCCCGGAACTAAAAGAAGGACAGTTATTGGTTAAAATAAATGTAGCCGCGGTTAACCCGGTAGATAATACCATCAGAAAAGGCCTGATACCGCTGGCTAAAAAGCCACCCATGGTTTTAGGAAATGAAGCCGCCGGGGTAATTGTAAAAGGTAACAACGAATTTCCGGAAGGGACAAGGGTTACAATTTCACCCTTTTCACCCGATGGCTCGATCAGGGGGATCATCATCGACGGAACCTGGCAGGAATACCTGGCTTTATACCCGCAGGAAGTGATCAAAACGCCGGATCATGTATCGGATGAAGAAGCCGCCACATTTCCGGTAGCCTTTTTCTCGGCGCAGGCTAGCTTAAATAAAGGCGATTTTACCAGCAGCAAAAGTGTATTGACATTAGGAGCAGGTGGCGCTGTTGGTAATGCCGCTATTCAATTGGCATTAGCTTATGGCTCGCCCTTGGTGATCACTACGGCAGGATCCACTCAAAAGGCAGAAGCTGCGCGATCTGTAGGTATCGAAAACGTTATTGATCTTTCCAAAGAAACCATCAGTGAAGGGGTATTAAGAATAACAGAAGGGAAAGGGGTTGACCTGGTGATTGACAGTATAGGCGGAAATTTAACCGGAGAGGCGCTTCATTCCCTGGCCCGCAATGGCATATTGGTTACCATTGGCTACTCAGCAGGTACACAATTTACAGCCAACGTAACTGATTTTGTATGGAAGGGTTTACAAATGAGAGGACAAAGTCTTTCCGGATGGTTCAACGCCGAAGAACAAAAGCAAGTATGGGATCAGCTATTGCCATTGTTGGCCGAAGGCAAAATAAAACCCATCGTGGCCAAAATATTTGATATTGCCGATGTTGCCGAAGCGCAGCGTTATTTAATAGAGGACAGGCCATTTGGTAAAGTGCTCTTGAAGTTTTAAGAAGAGCTTGTTAGTCAATAACAAGGTGTTTTGATAGAGGAGGGGGAGCTTTATTTATATAGAGTATCCCCCTTTATTTATTTAGGCTATTATAATAATGGGTTATTTATGAATAACAAACGTTTGTGTGCTATTTTTTGCTGATAAACATGTATATCAGAGTTTTTGGTGTATGGGTTTTATTGTTAATAATTGATTTTAAGTGAATAATAGGTATTTATTTAAGCCCAGTTAAATAAAATCAAATTTGCTTTCCCGGCAATTAAAATATTAACACAAACGTTTGTGTTAAGAAAATAAATGTTTCCCGAACATTTAATTTTATCTTGTTTTTGTAAGCCAATAAATAGCTGAATATTAATTGATTGTATTGTATTGTGAAAACATCGTTTTGTTTTTGCGCGTGTTGAATTGGGTTAAGCGTCATTGTTTAACTCCTGGTGATATACGGTCTGGATTTTAGGTATCCATTGGTTTGTAGAATTGTCCTTTTCTATGAATAACACATATTAAATATTAACAAACCAATTAAATTACCAGAATCACTATGAAAATGATGTTAAACAAACTCACAACAATTGTATTATTGTGCGGGGCTACGTTTGTATGTTCCTGTAAAAAAGACCTGGTTAATACTTCGGTCAACGGGACAAACAAAGCAGGCTCAAACCCACAAACCAAAGTAGTAAGCGGCGATTACACCTCGGAAAATGCCTACAGCCTGAATGTGGTTTATTTTGTACCCTCAGACCGCACGGCCATTACCAATTATCAAACCCGCTTAAGTAAGTTATTGCGCTGGGGGCAGGAATTTTACCGGTCGAACATGATCCGGAACGGTTACAATTCAACGTTCGGTATGTTTGTAAAGACTGCTGATACCTCATCCGTTCGTATCATTGTGATTAATGGGCAGAGTCCGGCGAGTTCCTATACCTATAGTAATAAAGGTACGGTTGAGCAGGAAATAAACAGTTATTTTACGGCTAACCCAACGCTTAAAGCAAGCGATCATTACCTTGTTATTATGCCTGTGCCCGATATTAATGCTGCCGACGTGCCTTTTTACGGAACCGGCAGATTTTGTTACGCGCTGGATTATGCCAAATTTGATATCCAATATATGGGGCAAGCAACAACCGACGGTAACTTGCTCACCAAATGGTTTGGTGGTATGATGCATGAGCTTGGTCATGGTTTAAACCTGCCACATTCGCACGAAACCAATACAGAACATTCAACCTTAGGCACCAATTTGATGGGCTCCGGGAATTATACGCTGGGTTCGGCGCCTACATTTATAAACCGGGCAGGCAGCGCTATTTTGAATAATTGCCAGGTATTTTCTAAAACCGTTAAAACATTTTATAATACATCATCAGCATCATTGACCTCCTTAAACGGCAGCGTAAGCGGTGGAAATTTTATAGTTTCCGGAACTTTTACCACTACAGATGCCATAACTGCTGTTAATGTGTACCAGGACCCCGGACCGACCTATGGTGAGCCCAACAATAACTACGATGCTGTAGCCTGGTCAGTTAACCCTACAGGCAACTCATTTACGGTGACCATGCCTATTTCGGAGCTTCAGAATACTACCGGCAACTATGAGTTATTTGTATCATTGATCATGAGTAATGGAAACCGGACTACGGTAGGGTATTTGTATAATTTCACCAATAATTTACCGGTGATCAGCTTTAATTTTGATCAAACCACAGCATTGACTGATGGTGTATATGAACTGAAAGCAGCCTGCGCTCCCGGGCGCAACCTAGATGTTACCGGCAGCGGAACAGCCGATGATACCAACGTAGCGGTTTATACCGACGGCAACACCAGCAACCAGCGCTGGCAGGTAACCAGCTTAGGTAATGGATATTACAAACTCGCTCCGCAACACACCACCGGAAAAGTGCTTGACGTAACCGGCGGCAGCAGTGCTTCGGGTGCCAATGTGGATATTTATACTGATAGCGGTTCCAACGCGCAAAAATGGAAAATTGTGAGTGTAGGCTCTGGCTATTATAAATTACAGCCGGCCTGCGCGCCAACATTGTGCCTGGATGTTACCAGCGGAACTGATGCCAATAATAACGTGGAGATATATTCGGATAATGGGGGAGGCGCACAACAATGGCGATTTGAAAAGATCAATTGATCTGTGAATCAGTAATTCAACTGCTAAGTAAACGCGGCTCTTCTCCATATTGGAGAAGAGCCGCGTTTTTTATAACCTCAATCGGATATTAGGTGATCTGCTGAACCCATTGACTTCGCCAGGCCGGCGCTTCGAAAGGATCGGCGAAATACTGTGTCTCGTGCACTACTTTACCCTTGCTGAACTCCATAATGCTCACCGTGTATGCCGATTGCCCCTGGTAGTTGATGGTGTATTCGGTGATCCAAAGATCACCTTTCCCGATAATTCGTTTAACCTGAAAGCCCGACGGTTTACCCGGATGATGGCTTCGCAAGGCCTGCAAATTGTTTCGCCCCAGGATCCGCTCGCCCGACTGGGGATAATAACAGATGGCATCGTCGGCATAAATATCATGTTCCGCATTTACATCGCCAGTTGCCGATGCGTGCCAGTGTGCGTTCAGGGCTTCGCGTATTTGTTCGTTTTCCATGTTCTGCTCTTAGTGTTTAGTTTTATTTTGTGGAATGAAACCAGGGACGCCGGTCTTCACTACGTCATTGAGCCGCTGCCTGGTCTGAATGTTATTGATTTCATCAAAGGCGTCATCAGGCAGGGGGGAGATGTCGAAATTCTCTCTGGCACGGGCAGCGGTTTTTGGTGTGGTAAGCAAAGCCGTACCACGTTGGATGGCCCAGGCCAACAATACCTGCGCCGGCGTTTTTTTAACCCGTGCGGCAATGGCCAAAATAACCGGATCTTCCAACAGTCCGGGTCTTATCCCGTGACCCAAGGGTGCAAAAGCTAAAAACACAATGCCTTTCTCCTGGCAAAATTCCAGCAGCTCCGTTTCCGGCAGATATGGATGTGATTCCACCTGAACTACGGCTGGCTTAATTCGTGCCGCTTCGTAGAGGGGTACCAGGTCCTTCAAAGTAATGTCAGACAGTCCGATAGCCCGGCATTTGCCACTGTCAACAAGACGCTCCATCGCCCTCCAGGTATCGAGCAAAGTCACATCACTGTCGTAAATAACATGACCGTTCTGATCCCGCGGATCCTGGTCGTCGCCTGGTTGAAATGCATACGGAGTGTGAATGAGATAAAGGTCCAGATAGCTGAGTTGGAGTCTCTTCAAACTTGCCTCAAATGCTAGTTCCACACGTTCTGGACGATGATTAGTGTTCCACAACTTGGTAGTTACAAATATGTCTTCACGGGCAATACCACCAGCGGCAAGTCCTGCCTGCAATGCTTCGCCCACCTCGCTTTCATTTCTGTATCTTTCTGCAGCGTCGAAGTGCCGAAATCCGGCTTCCAGCGCGTCCCTGGTAGCGCTTATCGTCAGGGCCTTATCGGGGATCAGGGTACCAAACCCGAGTAAAGGCATATGGATGGTGTTATCTGCTGGCTTCATTTTTATAATATTTAGATTATATAACAAAGTACGGCAGGAAATGTAAGATCATTGCGTGACCTACATCACATTTGAACGGCGGCTGTATTTATGTGATGTACATCATTTTTAGGTATGATATAATTTAAAATACCTGTTATTGGATAATTCCTATAAATTCACCTTGTTATATTTATTAAAGATGATTACTAAGTTGCCGATATTTTTTATTTGCCTATTGTTTATAACATCAATGGCTGTGGCCCAGCAACTACCTATAGCTATCAACATACAAAAAGCATATATCAAGGGTACTCGCAATAAAACAGGGATACCAGGAAAATTTTATTGGCAAAACAAAGCTGATTATGCCATAAAAATTAATTTTAACCCATTGACCCGCGAACTTAAAGGTACAGTTGGAGTGGATTACACCAATAATAGCCCCGATACGCTTAAGTTTATATTGTTTAAATTATATCCAAATTTGTTTCAGGATATCGCGCCGAAAGCAATTACAATTGCCAAAGAAGACCTTACAGGTGGCATAAAGATTGAAAAAGTAAGTCAAAACGGGCAATCGCCCGATTCAACAAAATACACTATCAGGGGTACAAACATGTTTGTACGTACTAAGAAGCTACTCCCCGGTACCAAAACGCACTTTGATGTGGAGTATTCCTACATCCTTAACAAAGGGTCATTTGTACGCACAGGGCAAATAGATTCAGGAGCTTTCTTCCTGGCATATTTTTTCCCAAGAGTTGCTGTTTATGATGATATTGATGGCTGGAACATGTATCCCTACACCGGGCAGGTAGAGTTTTATAACGATTATGGTAATTTTGATGTAGAGATAGCTGTACCGGGCAATTATCAGGTTTGGGCCACAGGTATGCTTAAAAACCAGCAGGAAGTTTATCAGCCAAAGTTTTCTGCCCTGATCAATAAAGCCGAACAAAGCGACAGTGTGCTGAATATTATTAGCGAAGCCGATTTAAGGGCAGGGCATATCACTAAAGATAACCAGCAAAATATATGGCATTTTAAAGCCGAAAACGTCACTGACTTTGCTTTTGGTATCAGTAACCATTATATATGGCAATCATCAAGCATTATAGTAGATGCTATAAGTAAAAGACGCACAAGGGTAGATGCAGTATACAATCCCCAGGATGTTACTTATAGGCCCGTTATTGATTATGCCCGCAAAACGGTACAGGCCATCAGCTATCAGTTTCCTAAAATTCCTTATCCATATCCACACGAAACCGTATTTGACGGGCCCGACGAAATGGAATTTCCCATGATGGTTGACAACAATCCATTTGAACAAAAAAAGGACGCTATCCAGTTAACCGCGCATGAGATATTCCATACTATTTTTCCGTTTTATGTAGGAACAAACGAAACCAAGTATTCATTTATGGATGAGGGCTGGGCAACTATGGCTGAGTTTTATCTGCATCCAATGATTGATCAGTCAATTCCGGTTGATTATGATATGACGGATATTAATACCAATTCGGGTATTGAACAGGATGTTCCCGTGATGACACTAACACCCCAGTTGGCGGGCGCTGCCAGGTTTTTGGATAAAGATCAAAAGCCGGCATTAGCTTATTTATATGTTAAAGAAATATTGGGCGACGAATTATTTCTGAAAGCCCTGCATGCGTACATTAACAGTTGGAAGGGTAAACATCCTACACCTTACGACTTTTTTAATTGCATAAACACGGCATCGGGCAAGAACCTCGACTGGTTTTGGAAAAATTGGTTCTTTGAAAGGGGAGTCCCCGATCTGGCTATCAGTAAGGTCTCCTTAAAAAATAAGATATACAGCCTGGTTGTCTGCAATGTAGGCACTGAAGCTGTCCCGGTGCATTTGACCATATATTTTGCGGATGGTAGTAAACAATACCTGAATTCAAGCGCCGCCTGCTGGATGAATGGCGCCAAAACAAAAACTTTCACCTTCGCTACAAACAAGCGACTTAAGGAAATTATTTTAGGAACAGTATACGATGCTGATATCAATAAGCAAAATAATAGATGGGAGGCTCCATAGGTAACTTACTGGAGGTGGAACTGACGGCTATAATAATTTAATAGGCCTTCCTATGGAAATTCGAGATCTATGATTTAATTTCAACTTTTAAAAGGAAAGAAATCATGAAGCTTCTTCTTACTTCCGCTGGCATCAGCAACCCAAGCATCCGGAATGCGCTGGTTGAACTCCTGGGCAAATCGATTGCTGAGGCCAACGCCCTTTTTGTCCCAACCGCAATATATGGCATAGCCGGTGGTGCGGAAATATCTCGAAAAGTGATCTGCGGCTCATTAGGTGACCCTTTTTGTGATTTAGGGTGGAAGTCGTTGGGAGTGCTGGAACTAACGGCTCTGCCCAGCATCAAACAAGAGCTTTGGGTGCCCATGCTCCGGGAGACTGACGCCTTGTTGGTTGGGGGAGGCGACTGCCAATATCTGTGCTACTGGATGCAGCAGTCCGGACTGGCAGATCTATTGCCGTCGCTACTAAGCAAGATGGTCTATGTAGGCTTGAGCGCCGGGAGTATGATCATGACCCGCTTTGGAACCACCTATGGTAACCATATACTGCCAGCCGAAAGCGATAAGGCGCTGGGACTGGTTGATTTTGCGCTGCATCCACATCTGGATTATGAGTTGTTTCCGGAGAATTCCCTGGCCAACCTGGAAAAGTTGGCGGCTACGATACCAGTACCGTCATATGCGATTGACGATCAGACCGCCATTAAAGTGACCGACGGTACCATAGAAGTTATCTCCGAAGGACATTGGAAGTTGTTTAGCCCTGAATAAACGTTTTTTATAGCGCAAAATTAATTCATTAGGTGTCTCAGCTATGAAGATTTATTCAATCTAAAAAGTAGAGATTCCAAAGTTGTATACTCTAATGGTTTATTTACCCAAGTGGGTAAATCATATATAACATACAGGTCGTAATCAGCAACCCTATAATCAGGAGAATGTATACCGACTTGAACCCAAACATTAGCCGCATGGCTAATTGAGTTATGCGAGGCATCTTTTTCAAGAATTAAAATAGTAGATATCTGTTTACCTCTATATTCCGTACCTATCAAATGTTTATTATTATCAAATGTTTTCTCAGCATTATCCAAATCCATAAATAAATATTTGTATGAAAGGTACAAAATTACAACAGCAACATAAAAAGCTTTACAAGTTGTTCAGGTGATATTGGTGGAGTACTTTTAGTCTGAGAAGCCTCATTTGCAATATGCCAGGAATAACTATCATTATTTAAATTAGCCACAATCTTAAATTTACTATCATAAAGCGTTAACATAGATAGATTAAGGGGAACACTCAAAAAGCACAATTCGTTTATTGCCGGATTAAAAACTTTAATTAACCGAACATTAGAAATCGTTGTATCCTTTTTGACAACAAGAGTTACAGGTGCATGCTTTAAATCATTTAAGATTAGTTGTGAGCTATTAACATCTTCACGATTCACTATTAAAGTAATAGATTTAAAATCGTTCCGGTCAGGTGATGCAAATACAATTTGAGCACGAACGGATATTGCGCTGAAAATCAGTAACGCAAAAGCTAAGTATTTCATGACAAGGTTATTTTAAATGATGTCTACCAAGGTAATCTTTGTAATCTGAATAATCAAGGCAAAGAGCTTTACCAGTTAAAACTTTTTTGCATGTTTTTTTCACATAATTAACATTATGTTAAGTAGTAGAATTAAAAAGAGAGGCTTTATTAAAAAGCCCCTCTTCCTTATGAGTATCTTATTGACCGTTCAACGCGTCAATTTTCTTTTTGGTTGCTTCTGCATTAACGTTATCTTTTTTACCTAAGTAATAGGTTCTCAGATTTGTTAAAGCATCAATCGATTTTGGATTCAGATCAGCAGCTTTTACCAAATATGGTTTTGCCAGATCAAATTGCGCGTTAGATTTAGCTATAGCCGCGTCATATTCTTTTTGTTTGTTAGCCGGTAATTTATTTGCAGCGTTGTAAGAGTCAATTGCCGGGTTAAGGATCACATAGCCTAAGTTCAGGTTAGCTTCAAAATAGTTTGGATCTATTTCCAACGCTTTTTTGTACATGTCGGCAGCCTTATTGTAATTGTCAACTTTTTGTTGTTGCAAAGTATTTTTAGCAGCAGGGTCTTTTGCTTTAGCTTGTTCCTTGATGATTGATTCTGCTGTTTGTGAGTAAGTTAAACCCGCGTAATAATACAGTGTTTTGTTTTTAGGATCGGCAGTTAAAGCAGCTTGTATTTTTTGAATTACTTCTTTTTCTTTTCCTGTTTGCAGGCTTATTTCGATCTCTCTCTTACGCAGATCGCTATTTGTAGGATATTTGGTTATACCCTCGCTAACTGATTTAAGCGCATTGGTGGTATCCTTATTAGCCAAATAAAGTGATGACAGATCCATATAAACACCCGCGTTTTTGGAGTATTTAGTAGTAACCAGTTTGTTATAATTGGTTATGGCTGCCGGATAGTTTTTGGCGTTGGCCGCTGCTAAACCTGTATAGTAAATAGCGTTAGTGTCCTCAGGTAAAACGGTACGATAGTAATCAAATGAATGATAAGCCTGATCATACTTTTGAGCAGAGTATTCGGCAACACCTTTGGTTAACTGGTATTGAGCCAGGTTTAAATAAGCGTTGTCTATTACTTGTTTGTTCTCGCCTTTGGTATCCAGTTCTTTGGCTTTTTTCAATGATTCATCGGCAGTTGTAAACAAAGGCAACGATGTAGCAGCAACCGTGTCCTGAACAGCCAATGCAGCATAAATAGCACCTTTTAAAGCAAAGGTTTGCGGTAAGGCAGCTGTTTTTTCATTAGCAGCAGCTTTGTCAATAGAGGTTTTGGCCGTTCCAAGGCTTTTAGTAGCAACGGCTAAAGTGGCTTTTGATCCTCTTAATCCTTCGTAGTTGTCATATTCACTTTTTGCAGTGCTTAATTCACCTTTTTGTGCAAACGTTGTTGCTGAAACTAAGCCTAACAGGCCCGCCATCAAAAGTTTGATTTTCATAGTTTATTTTAGTTGATTAACTGTTTTAGTTTACTGTTTATTTTGTCAAGTTGATCTTTATTACCGGTTTTAGCATAAACCAGTTGTAACGCTTTCAGGCCCTGTACGTTATTAGGGGATATTTCATTAGCTTTTTCAAGCCATTGTACAGCACGACCTATGTCCTGATCTTCACTCCCCCCCTTCGCGTTGGCACTTTGTTTTAAATAAAGCAAGCCTAAATTAAAAGCGGGGTCATAAGCAGAACTGTTTAATTCAATAGTACGCAGATAAAGTGACTCCGCTTTATCAAATTTATTTAAATGGTCGTAACAATTAGCGGCCACAAATGCAATATCGGCGTTATTTGCATTAATATCAAGTAAAGGGCCTATTAATGGCTCCAGGGCCTTATAATTTTTCTGATTGTTGTAAATGTTAGCCTCATCGAGCAGTAAAAAACGGTCGTTAGGTAATACCTTCCTCCCTTTTTGAAGTATCTCTAAAGCTTTGGATGTATCGCCTAATGATTTATAAATGCTGGAAGCGGTTTCAATATATTCGGCCCTTCCACTATCAACGGCTAATAATCTGCTATAGTATTTGGCTGCATCAACCAGGTTACCGGCCTTATTGTTTGAATAAGCGATGTAATCGTTAACCGGTTTAAAGTTCGGGGCGTATTTGCGCGCGTTATCAAATGATTCCCGTGCTTTGGTAAAATCTGAGTTGTTGGTATACTCAAACCCTTTGCGGATGTAAACATTCGCTAAACAACGCTTGGCATAATCAATTTCCGCCTGAAACTTATACTCTTTTTTATTGGCCGAAAGTTTATCAACCAAAGTAGAGGTTTCGGGCAGCAATTTCTCCGGCTGGTTTAGTTTATTGAGCGAATCTATATACAGAATGCTCGAATTAACCAATGCCCGGTAGGTATTCTTCTCCAGATCGGCTGTATCTGATCTGGTAATGATCAGGCTGTCAGCCGATTTTTTGGCTGCCGCCAGATATTTCAGATCATTTTTCTGCTTGTAATAAGCCAGATTATTAACTACAACCTTTAGCGCTTCGCTTTGAGCAAAGGCAAAGGTTGTAGTCATTGATGTTATTAAAACCGCCAGGATAATTTTACGGTAACCCATATTGTTTATTCAGTAGTTTCGGTAGTTGATTCTTCGCTGTCATTAGCTGCGCCATCACCATCGCCTGCGTCATTTACTGCATTTTCATCCAATTCCGCTTCTTCATCCTCGTCATGCTCAATTTTCGCTACAGAAGCTATCTCATCATTACCTTTTAAAGTAATCAATCTAACACCTTGTGTGGCACGGCCCATGGTTCTTAGCTCGCTAACCGCAATACGTATAATAATGCCCGATTTGTTGATGATCATCAAATCTTCTTTATCTGTAACACCTTTTATGGCCACAAGGTTTCCGGTTTTTTCAGTAATGTTTAAAGTTTTTACACCTTTACCACCACGATTGGTTACCCTGTAGTCGTCAATATCGGTACGTTTACCATAACCTTTTTCAGAAACTACCAGAACGGTTGTTTCAGTATCATTGATACTGATCATGCCTACTACTTCATCATTATCGCTATCCAATGATATACCACGAACACCGGTTGCGGTACGTCCCATCGGTCTAACAGTCGACTCATTAAAGCGGATAGCCCTACCCGATTGTAATGCCATTACTATTTCGCTGCTGCCTGTAGTTAAGGTAGCTTCCAGTAATGAATCACCTTCGTTGATGTTGATGGCATTGATACCATTAGCACGCGGACGTGAATAAGCTTCTAACGATGTTTTTTTGATGGTACCTTTCTTGGTACACATGATAATGAAGTTATTCTCCAGGTAATCTTTATCTTTCAGACTGAGCAGCTTGATGTAAGCCTTGATGTTCTCTTCTTTAGGGATATTGATGATATTCTGGATAGCGCGTCCTTTTGATGTACGTGTGCCTTCCGGAATTTCAAACACCCTGAGCCAGTAACATTGGCCCGATTCGGTAAAGAACAACATATAGTTGTGGTTTGATGCCACCAGTAAGTGCTCAATAAAGTCGGCATCACGGCTGTTGCTGCCGAGTGAACCTTTACCACCCCTGCCCTGACGACGATATTCGGTTAAAGGTGTACGTTTGATATACCCTTCGCGCGATATGGTAATTACCACATCCTCATCCTCAATAAAATCTTCAGTTTGCATTTCGGCAGATGAGTGAACCATTTCTGTTCTGCGCTCGTCGCCGTATTTATCTTTTATTTCTAACAGCTCATCTTTAATGATCTGCATCCTTAAGCCTTCATCATTTAAAATTGATCTTAAATAATCAATCAGCTTCATTAACTCCGCGTATTCATCTTTGATCTTATCGCGTTCAAGTCCGGTTAACCGGCGAAGCGTCATATCCAATATGGCACGGGCTTGTATGTCTGATAAACCGAACTGGCCCATCAAGCCTTCTCTGGCCTCATCAGGTGTCTGTGATGCACGTATCAGGCGAATCACTTCGTCAAGATGATCAAGAGCGATCAGTAAACCTTCTAATATATGGGCGCGTTTTTCTGCTTCAGAAAGCTCAAACTTGGTACGGCGTACCACAACCTCATGCCTGTGCTCCACAAAATGATGGATCAGATCTTTCAGGTTAAGCATCATTGGGCGGCCATTAACCAGCGCAATGTTGTTTACACTGAATGATGTTTGCAGCGCGGTATATTTAAACAGGTTATTCAATACAATAGCTGCATTGGCCTCCCGTTTAATTTCATAAACTATACGGATACCTTCACGGCTCGATTCGTCCCTGATGGATGATATACCTTCCAGTTTTTTATCGTTCACCAGGTCGGCAGTACGCTCAATCATCAAGGCTTTGTTTACCTGGTAAGGTACTTCGGTCACGATGATACGTTCGCGGTCGCTGCCGTGTGTTTCAATTTCAGCACGGGCGCGGATCACTACCCTGCCACGACCTGTTTCCAGCGCTTCGCGCGGGCCTTCAAAACCATAGATGATACCACCTGTAGGGAAATCCGGACCTTTAACATATTTCATCAGTTCGGCAACCTCTATCTGGCGGTTATCGATCAATGCTATGGTAGCATCAATTACTTCTGATAGATTATGCGGTGCCATATTGGTAGCCATACCTACCGCAATACCAGATGCTCCGTTAACCAGCAGGTTAGGGAATTTAGATGGCAATACGGTTGGCTCCTGTAGCGAGTCGTCAAAGTTTAACTGGAAATCAATGGTATCTTTATTGATATCAGCCAGCATTTCCTCAGCCAGCTTTTGCAAACGTGCCTCAGTATAACGCATTGCCGCGGGCTCATCACCGTCAATTGATCCGTAGTTACCCTGGCCTTCAACCAGCAGGTAGCGTAAGCTCCACTCCTGGGCCATACGAACCATGGTATCATATACAGATTTATCACCATGCGGGTGATATTTACCCATCACCTCCCCTACAATACGGGCAGATTTTTTATAAGGTTTGTTGTTATTTAAACCCAGATCAAGCATGCCGTATAACACACGCCTGTGTACGGGTTTCAATCCGTCTCGAACATCGGGTAATGCCCTGGAAACGATCACCGACATTGAATAATCAATGTAAGCGGATCGCATTTCTTCGTCAATATTTATCGAAATTATTCTGTCTTCCTTGCTTGAATTATCGTTTTCTGTTCCTTCGGCCATTTTTATTAATTTGTGGAATCTTCTCTTATAATTGCGCGTTAAAAAGTGTTTTTTAAACGACCTGCGAAGTTAAGAAAATAGTTGGTTATTTTCAGATGTGCGGATTTCAAATATGCAAATGTGCAGATGATAAATACTTTAAATTATCTGCACATCTGAAATCCGCACATTCGCACATCGGAAATTATCACTTTACTTTTACCCAATGGTCTTCGATCTTGTTGCCGTTGGGTAAGGTAGCCAGTAATTTAAGGGTATCATTACTCAAGTTATAGATGTATTTTACGGTTTTGCCTAATAATTTTGATGGCTGGTTACAATAGGTTTGTGTTTCAAAACAGGTATCCGCTTGTAGCTTATAATCGCCTTTTTCATAAATAAAAGTTTTCTGTCCTTTTTCAATTACTTTGGCCTCATAATGCAGATCGTTATAAGTGCGCTGCAGTTTATAGCTGGTTGATACAGTATCTTGTTTGCCATTGAACAGGCCTCCCCTATACTCCCAAAGGCCCGTCAGCGGACTTTTACTCTTTGTAAAGCCACACAACAGGGTTATAAGTAATAAAGGGAAGATCGTTTTTTTCATGAGTAAATGTTTTTACAGTATCAAGTAGCTAGTATCAAGTATCAAGATTTTTTTGGTAATTGTAGATACCGTATTTAGGCGGTCGTGATACTTGATACTAGCTGCTTGATACTTCCTTACGCCCAGTTAATACCCTTTTTGAGTAAAGATAGTGTTCTTTCCTCTTCGCTGCCCGCCACCGGCTGATAGTTATAGAGCCATTTGGCGGTAGGCGGTAAACTCATCAGTATAGATTCGATACGGCCATTGGTTTCTAAACCAAATTTGGTGCCTGCGTCATATACCAGGTTAAATTCGGTATAGCGGCTGCGGCGCTGGTATTGCCAAAGTTGCTGTTCTTCGGTAAAGGCAGTGTTGCGGTTACGATCAACCAGTTGGGTGTAAATTGGTATGAACGACCGTCCCAATGCTTTTGAAAACTCAAAGATGTTATCCCATGACAACTCATCATTGGCTGTTAAGCGGTCATAAAATATGCCGCCTATGCCTCGGGTTTCGTTACGGTGTTTGATATAAAAATAATCATCGGCCCAAAGTTTAAACCGGTGATAAAAATCGTGGTAGTAGGCGTCGCAAACCGCCTTGATATGGCTGTGGAAATATTGGGCATCTGCATCGATAATATAATGCGGTGTAAGATCGATACCTCCGCCAAACCATCGGATGGGTTGTTGTTCGCCGCCAAATGACGATGGCATTTCAAAATACCTGATGTTCATGTGAATGATGGGTACCATGGGATGATTCGGGTGGATCACGATGGATACGCCGGTAGCAAAAAAGTCGTCAGACTCTACCTGCAGGGCCCTTTTCATATTTTCGGGCAGCTGACCATGAACGGCGGAAAAATTTACCCCACCTTTTTCAAATATATTACCGTTTTGAATGATGCGGGTCCTGCCACCGCCACCACCTTCACGTTCCCATTTTTCTTCTTCAAACCTGGCTTTGCCGTCGGTTTGTTCCAGCGCCGCGCATATCTCGTCCTGTATTTGCTGGTAATCGGTGGCTATTTGTTCCTTGCTGATCATAAGATGTAAAAGTAATTTTTTTAGTATCAAGTAGCTAGTATCAAGTATCAAGATTTCGGGTAGTTTGTAAATGTACTTTTTAAAAGTCGTGATACTTGATACTAGCTACTTGATACTGTCTCCCTCAGCTGATCTCTACATAATCCAGATCTTTGCCAAAAGTTTCTTTGAGTTGACTTAATGCAAATAATGAAATTACGGTTAATATCCCCATCATAATATAACCACTGGTGATCATGCCGTTATGTTTTACTAAGGCATCAAAAGCCCAGTTGATGGGAATTAAAGAGCCGCGCACAAAATTGGGAACGGTTGTAGTAACTGTAGATCGTATATTGGTGCCAAACTGCTCGGCTGCTATGGTAACAAATGTGGCCCAATAGCCAACGGTACATCCCATAAAAAAGCTTAGCCAAACAAATTGTGAAGATGTAATTCCTTTACAGCTCAGATATGCTGTAACACTCACTAATGACAGTAAAAGAAACACAGCCATCGTTAGCTTTCTTGACTTGGTAATTTGAGCCAGCAAGCCAGCAAACAGATCACCGACAGCTATACCCACATAGCTATATAAAATGCCTGAGCCTGCAGTTAATACTTCTTTTGAACCCAATGCTATCCCAAACTCTTTGGCCTGAGTTATCAATATACCTACTACATACCAAAGCGGTGCGCCTATTAAAATGCAATACAAATATTTTCTGAACCGTTTGCCATCATTAAACAGCATCAATAAATTTCCTTTAGATACCTTGCTGTCGGCTACATTTTTATACATGCCCGATTCAAAAGTGCCTAATCTTAGTAACAGCAATACAATACCTAAACCACCGCCAACAAAATAAGCGTTACGCCAGCCGTATTTGGCAATGGTGGCAGCGGCTACGGCTCCAAAAAGCCCAATCACGGCAACTATCATGGTGCCGTACCCACGTTTTTCTTTACTCAATGTTTCGGTTACCAGGGTAATACCTGCGCCTAATTCACCGGCAAGACCTATGCCTGCTATTAAACGGACAATAGCATAGGTATTGATATCATGTACCAAGCCATTCGCGAAATTGGCAATGGAATACAGCAGTATCGACCCGAATAAAACCTTTATGCGCCCGAACTTGTCGCCAATAACACCCCAGATAATACCACCCAGCAGCAGGCCAAACATTTGCATATTGATAACATATACACCCTGCGCGCGTATATCAGCTTCGGAAATGCCAATGCCCCTTAAGCTATCGATCCGTACGATTGAAAAGATAACCAGGTCATAAATATCAACGAAATAGCCAAGTGAAGCCACAAGAACCAGGAAGATCATGTTCCTTGTAGCTTTGGCGGAGGTAGCTGTAGCTGTTGTCATAAGTTTTTTATAGGCGTTTGAACGGCTAAAGTAGCAGAATTATATAAAATCAAAAATTTAAACATAAAAAAACCCCTGTGTATGCAGAGGTCTTTTTTTTAAGAGCTTTGGTTAACTATGCTTTTTTTACGTTTACTGCTTGCAGTCCTTTTCTTCCTTCTTCCACTTCGTAAGTTACATCGTCGTTATCTTTAATGGCGTTTACGCCGCCTTGTACGTCTTTAAAGTGTACAAAAAGATCTTTACCGTCTTCGGTAACGATGAAGCCATAACCTTTTTGTGTGTTAAACCATTTTACTTTTCCAGTTTTCATAATTATAATTATCGTATTAAAAAAAAATTCGTGTATAAGATTAATAACTAAAGCCAAACTGAAAATAAAATGGTTTTAATAATCAGAAGGAATAGATAAATCCACCTTTCCCAAATATATAAAATTATTAATAAACCAAATAAAATTATTTGTTTGGTTGCGGAGTTATCCTTAAATAGGGTTTTATAGCTTTATAACCCTTTGGAAATTTGGCCGGGATGTCTTCTGTTTTTATAGCCGGCACAACAACAACGTCCTCTCCGTCCTTCCAATCGGCAGGTGTGGCAACACCATAATTGGCTGTTAATTGTAAGGAATCTATCACCCTTAAAATCTCCTGGAAATTACGGCCGGTTGATGCCGGATAGGTAATAATCAGCTTAACAGCTTTATCCGGACCGATGATGAATAACGATCTTACTGTAGCGTTCACAGAAGCATTGGGATGGATCATATCATAAGCTTCAGAAATTTTACGATCCTCATCGGCAATGATCGGGAAATTTACCTCTACCCCCTGTGTTTCGTTGATATCCCCTATCCAGCCGTTATGTGATTCGACCGAGTCAACACTTAGTGCCAGCACTTTAACATTGCGTTTGGCAAACTCGTCTTTTAAAGCGGCTGTTTTACCCAGCTCGGTTGTACAAACCGGTGTATAATCGCCGGGATGCGAAAAAAGCACGCCCCAGCTGTCGCCAAGGTATTCGTAAAAATCAATATCACCTGCTGATGTTTTTGCCTGAAAATTTGGGGCTTTATCGCCTAATCGTAAACTCATGACTATGTTGTTTATATATATAATAAATGACTACTAAGTTACTATACATTAATTGATAAATCAAAATGTAAAAAGATAATCGGGGGCAAAATTTACAGAATGATGAAATGTGTCGATTTATAGGTTGGTAATAGGGTACATTTCTGGTGTGGGTGACTTACCCTGTCATCGCTATGCTCCACATCCCTCTCCGCCTAGAGCGCTGGGCGCAAAACCCTCTTTACAAAACAAACGTAGGAAGGTTTTTTTAGTGAATATTAAATGTGGCTTTATTGCCCGGAAAGCACTGTTTTGGGTTCGATCTCTGGGCAAGGATAATTCTTTTAATGGTGCCATATTAGTAGTTCAGGATAAAGTTTTACAAATGCCAAATTGAATTCTAATAAGATCAATTTCGGGACGAGGAGATTCTTCTTAAGCGCTAACTTCCAGCTTATATCCTTTGCCGCGTACAACAACAATGTTGATATTAGGATCAAGTTCCAGTTTTTTTCTAAGTTTTGATATGAACATATCCAGACTACGCCCTACAATAACACCCTCATCTTCCCATATCTCTTTTTGCAGCCGGCTTCTCTCTATAGTCTGGTTAGGCGACAACGCGAAAATGACCAGCAGACGGGTTTCAGTTCCGGTCAGGTCGATAGTTTTTCCGTTTATGATGAGCTTCCGATTCTTCGCATCGAACGACACCGCGCCTAAAGTTAAGATGTCGGTATACTGACCGGCAGGTAAGGCTCTCCGTGGCTTAACCGATCTTAAAAATATAAAACCAACAAATGCTAAAAATGGCAGGCTGCCCAGAAGATATCCGCTCTGTGCTATATTTATTCCTGTTGGTTTGAATTTAATGTTGATCATATAACATGCCCTGGGTTGCTTTCTTCCTTTGCATGGTACAATATCATCTTTCTTATTTTTGGATATAGCGTATCCATAGGCCACACTGGAGTCGCCACAGGTCAGAACGTTAACAACATAATCATGTGCTAAGGGGTCTTCGGCCAACAAACGCCCGGTAGTATTCACCAGGGAGTCCGGTCGAAAAGTAAGGTCGTTCTCAAACCTGATCTGGTATTCATTTTCTGCGATCTTTTTTACAGGGAGCACCCTTGATGTACTGTCGCCCGACTGCAAGAGTAGTTCATGTCCGATCCTGCGGAGTAAAACTTCCCTCCTGGCGATATTAAAATCGTCACTGCCGGTCATACTGAAAGCCGCGCAGATCACAGAGATAAACGAGAGTACTATCACTCCGAACAGGTACTTGCGTTTCCCGGAGAGGAGATTTCGGCTAAGATGCATAGTGTCAAGTTTTTATTTACAAAGTTTACATTTTTATTTACAATCCAAATTCTCTGGGCTGAAATATATCAAAGTAATTTTGCTGCATCAATTCTGATAGGATCATAAAATAGATTATGAAACATATGTTTTACTTAAAATTTAAAAAAATGAGAAGATTATTTGTATTTGTTCCGGCTATCTTCCTGGTATTATTTCTACTAAATTCTTTTGTACTAAAAGAAAAGGAAGCAAAAAAGAGACCAATAAAAGAAGGCAAATCATCGACGATTGTCAACATCATTTTTAAATCTGCTGATGGCGGACAAACATGGCAGGACATTAGCGAAGGACTGCCTGAAAAATTGCAGAGAGAAGGTGTGTGGAGAGATGGTTTATTTGTAAATGACCGTGGGCTATATTTACGTGCCGGCAATGGGGTTTATCACAGTGAACCAAATTCCACAACTCCTTTTTGGACAAAAGAAATTTTCCCTGGTAAACAACGTAACATTGCCCCTGGCAAGAATGGGATACTTGCATATGATTTCAGGGGTCAATTTTTACAAAAAATAAACGGAACGAATAATTGGTCACCCATGTACACGAATTTTCAAGAGCAAGCCATACGCATAGACAAAACGATAGATTGGATGTACAAGAATTATAAAGAAAGAGAAGTACGCACCGTTTTTGAAACTGCCGGAGGCACAGTTTTCATTGGCTCCAGCAACAGCCTTTTTAGATCCACTAACAGTGGAAAAACCTGGGAACAAGTGCATGTTGGAGACGGTAGAATGAAATTGGTAGAGTCAAACGGTGTACTCCTGACTACCAGTAAAGATGGAATATTAAGATCGACCGATGATGGTCAAAACTGGGATCGTGTGATTAGTGAAGGGGGGGGTGGCATCGCTGTGGAACGTATAGATGGAGGATTTGCTGCTATAGTCTACAACACAATAACCCAAACAAACAGCATACACATTTCACTGGATAGTGGAAAAACCTGGAATGCCATAGGCGAAGAACTTCAACCTTCCTGGAGTAGTTTATTAATGAAAAAAATAGGCTTACTTCAATCTTCATCGGATATTTTATCAATTAAACAAATGGGTAAATATTTAATATGTGGCCGCTCAGATGGTATATTCCGGTCATCTGACATGGGCAAAACATGGAAAAAACTGTTACTTCCTGCTATAGAAAATTATGGCTTCAATTTATCTGTTTCAGGCAACGTGATTTATGTCATACCAAATAAAGGATGTTAAAAAAATCCAAACTCAGAAATAATGTGTATCGCTGATTTTAAATCATTTGGTAATTATTATTAATCAATATCATTTCTGTAGTATAAACAACAAGCTAACAATCCTCTACCTAATTTAAATATAGATACGACTGAAAGTGTTATAACATGGAAAGGTTCAATGCTATTTGATATTGATGAAGAACACGTAGGGTACGTCTCGACACTGCAAGATAAGCTGAAATACACCGGTCTGTAATTGCAAAGACCACAAATATTTTGTATATTTATGTGTAATAAATAACAGCCCTGCTTACTTTGAAAAGTGTAAGTGGGGCTGTTTGCTTAAAGAGATAAAACAGCCCAAAAATCTGTCTTATTTTAGTTAAATAACTTTAAATCAATATTTTAATACTTTTTAAAGTTTTCAAAACCCTTCAAAAATTTGTTAAAAAGTGTTAAATCGATGGTTTTGAATGAGTTTTCATCAGTTTTTGACTCGTTTTATATCCATTTTCGATCAGAAAAGTGTTAAAATAAGGGTTTAAGAAGTCCCCCACCCCTATTTTATTGTTTGAATTTTATAATAATTTTAAAACTTAAAATCAATTGTGAAATGGGTTCAGTTTGTGCATTGAAAGTTTACCTCAACATTAAGCCGCAAATATTGTTGAACCTATTGACTAAGCACAAAATTGCATGAGCAGACATACCTATGAGACCGGAATAATTGGAAATTGCGCCTTTTTGGCCCACATTAATAAAAATACCAACGTTGACTGGCTGTGTTGGCCCAAATTTGACAGCACCTTTATTTTTGGCGGTTTACTGGATAAAACCAAGGGCGGCGAGTTTTCTATACGGCCCGAAGGAGAATATACATCGGAACAGCACTACCTGGAAAATACCAATGTGCTGATAACCGAGGTAAGTCCTAAAAGTGGTGGTAAATACCGTATTACCGATTTTGCGCCAAGATTTTACCAGCATCAGCGGTACTACAAGCCCTTAATGCTATTCAGGAAGATAGAGGCTATAGAAGGCTCACCGAGGGTTATTGTGAAGTGTGAACCGGTATCTGAATATGGCGCGGTAAAACTAACCGTTAACCGGGGAAGTAATCACATACAATACCTGGGCGGCGAAGAAAATATCAGGCTTACTACCAATATCCCTATCAGCTATGTTTTTGACGAACAGGCTTTTGTACTGAATGAAACCAAATATCTGGCCCTAACCTATGGAGAACCGCTGGAGGCTGCCCTGATATCCACAGCCGACCGTTTTTTGGCCGAAACTGTGCAGTACTGGCGTACCTGGATCAAACACTCCTCTATCGCTACGTATTATCAGCCATTTGTGATCCGCTCGGGACTGGCTTTAAAAATACACCAGTTTGAGGATACGGGAGCCATTATAGCGGCAAGTACTACCAGTTTACCCGAATCGCCCGGAAGCGGTCGTAACTGGGATTACCGGTATTGCTGGCTGCGCGATACTTATTATGTGATCATGGCCCTGAATCACATCGGACATTTTGAGGAAATGGAAAAATATTTCGGCTATGTTACCGATATTTCCTTTTCCGAAGATGAACGCTACCAGCCGCTTTATGGCATAACCGGCAAAAAGAACCTGGTTGAAGAGATATTGACCGATTTGGATGGATACATGGGTAACAAGCCCGTACGCATTGGAAACCAGGCCTATGAGCATATACAGAACGATATTTATGGCCAGGTTATGATATCCCTGCTTCCCTTGTATACCGATCATCGTTTTGTTTTTTCGGAACGTAAAGATTCTGTACGCTGGATAGAGTCGTTACTGAATAAAATTGACCGTACTATTGATGAAAAGGACGCCGGGATCTGGGAGTTCCGGAATATGGCCAATATACACTGCTACAGCAACCTGTTTCAATGGGCCGGAGCTTCAGCCGCCGAAAAAATGGCGCGCACCATCGACAATAAAGAACTTGTTGACAAAGCCATTGAACTGAAAGAACGCGCCGCTGCGCATATCGAAAGCTGTTATGATCCGGTAAGAAAAGTATATACCAATTCGGCCGGCAGCTCCAACCTGGATGCCAGTACCCTGCAATTGATTATGATGAATTATCTCGATCCGGAATCGCAAAGGGCAAAGGATCATTTACTTGCATTAGAGAAAGAGTTGAGAACGCCTAATGGTTTATTTTACAGGTATTTATATACCGATGATTTTGGTAAACCCAAAACCACTTTTCTGATATGCGCTTTTTGGTATGTAGAGGCACTGGCCAGCGTTGGCAGGCTGGATGATGCGCAGCGCGAGTTTGCCAATCTGCTGCAATATTCCAATCACCTGCTGTTATTTAGTGAGGATGTTGATGAACAGGACGGCAGTCAATGGGGTAATTTCCCGCAAGCCTATAGCCATGTGGGCTTAATGAATGCTGCCTACCGTATAGCCATAAAGCTGGATAGACCAATATTCTTGTAATCATTATTGAATTAGTGATTTAGCGAACCTGATTTAACTCAGTAATTCACTAAATCACTAATTCAATAATTAACCTACCTCAACCGTGGTATGCTGGGTAAAGCTGGTCAATAATTTGCGTACCTCTATCGGGTTACGGAGATAAAACTTAGCTGCCGATAAATTGCTGCCTACTTTGATGGTAATGGCAGTTTCAGGCAAGGCTTTAAATATATCTTCGTCGGTATAATCGTCGCCAAAGGCAATAATAAAATCATAGTCTTTACCTTCTGTGAGTGTTAAAGCGGCTTTACCTTTATTGATATCCATGTTCTTTACTTCCAGTACCTTATCTCCTGCCAATAGCTGTAAACCTTTATCGCTGGCCAGGTATTTCAGGTTGTTCATCAGTTCGCTTGCTCTAAGCTCTCCTAAGCCATTTTGCGACTTGCGATAGTGCCAAACCAGCGAATATGTTTTTTCTTCGATAAAGGAGCCCGGAGTGCGGTCTACGTAGGTTTCCAGGATAGGATAAATATCATGCTTCCATTGATCGCTCAGGCCCGATATTTTATGCCAGTTGGTACCGGGTTTTTTAAACCAGGAACCATGTTCGGCAATCAGGTATATATCAGTATGACTAAACCACTGATTCAGGTTTTCATGTTTACGACCACTGATCAGTACTACCTGGTTAGCCGGGTCCTCAGAAAGCTTATTAATGATATTATATAACTCTTCATCCGGACTGGCCTGCTCAATGTTCGATTTGAAGTTTACCAGGGTGCCATCATAATCTAAAAAGATGATCCTTTTTTTGGTTTTAATATACCGGTTAATGATGGATTGTTCGGTAGCAAAACTTACGTGCCTGGCTTGCATGGAGCGTTGCATGAGCTTAACCTCTTTTAAACGATCAAAGAAAATTTTAACCCAATGAGAGATGTTAAATTTAGAGACCAGTTGCCGCATCGCGGTCATCCGTCTTTGCTGCTCTTCCAGCGGCATGCTGATGGCTTGTAATATCGCCCGGCAAACCTCGCCAGTATTGTTGGGGTTGACGATTATGGCATCAATTAATTCTTTAGATGAACCAGCCATCTCGCTTAATATCAATACACCATCGTTATTTGTGCGGCTGGCAATATATTCTTTACTTACCAGGTTCATACCATCGCGCATAGGTGTAACCAGGCATACGTCGGCGGTGTGATATAAGGCAGAGAGTGTTTCAATCGGGAACGACCGGTAATAATAATGAATGGGTGTCCAATCCATGGTACGGTATATGGAATTGATATTGCCTACCCTTTTATCTATTTCATCGCGCAGGTGAGCGTATTGCGGAACGGTATCCCTCGAAGGCACAACGATCATATAGAGCGTTATTTTTTCAATACACTCGGGGCAAAGTTCCAGCATCAGCTCAAAGGCCTGTAGGCGCTGCAATATCCCCTTGCTATAATCAAGGCGATCTATAGATAGTATGAGTTTTGTGTTTATAAAACTGTTTTTTATCTGTTCAATCTGCTCTTTTACATCGTCCTGTAGCGGTAAAGTTGCATATTTTTGCTCATCTATTCCCATTGGAAATGATTCCACCACGATGGAACGCTCGTCCATGGTAATAATATTTGATGATGTGTTTACCGGTAAAATGCGAGAGGTTGCACCTAAAAAGTGCCGTACATCATCAAAGGTGTGAAAGCCGATGAGGTCGGCCCCAAGCATGCCTTCCAACAACTCAGATCTCCAGGGGATAAGCCGGAACATTTCGTGCGATGGGAATGGAATGTGCAGGAAAAAGCCGATAGAAACATCAGGCAGCTCATTCCTCACCAAAGCTGGTAAAAGCAATAACTGGTAATCATGGATCCATATAATATCGCCAGGTTCGGCAATGCTTAAGATGATATCTCTAAATTTTTGATTTACAGCCTGGTAATAATCCCAGTTGGATTGTTTGTAATTAGCGTACGTGGAGGCATAATAATGAAACACAGGCCATAATACCTCGTTCGAAAATCCTTCGTAATACTGGTTGATCTCTTCCTGATCAAGAAAAACAGGTATGAGGCTTAGTTCTTTTAATTGATGGGAAACGTAATCTTTATCCTGCTGCTCGGTGATCTCGATGCCGGGCCAGCCTATCCATACATTATTTCCTTGTTTATATATCGAACCTAAACCGGTTGCTAAACCTCCTTCGCTGGGCGATAAAATGTACTCGTCCTCTGCTTTTGAAATTTTGATAGGTAACCGGTTAGATACAATGATGGTCTTGGGCATATCTGTAAATTATATTAATAATATTTATACTTATTAATAAAGACAGAAAGCCCTGATTTGTTTGCTTAATAGTTACAATGGATGGCAAAATAACAAGCTTGTGACATAAAAAAAGCCATCCCGATATATCAGGATGGCTTTTTATGAAAACTCTTTTAGAATTATCTTACTTGTTGGAAAAACTCAAGGTTAGCTTGTTGAGTGATCCTTACCAATACTTCATGAGCATCGTTTTTAAGGTCAACAAAGTATGAAGTTGGGTCGATGTTGTCGTTCAGGTCGGTATTAGCCTGGTAAACGATAACCTCACCTATTTCGTAACCTTTGTAATCTTTAGCAATTTGTTTTAAAGTTTTTGCTGGGATAGCTTTAGCGTCAACTCTTTGAGTTACACCTAAAAACTCACCGTTAAGATTGTAGAAAGCGGTTTTCTTAACACCATCAATAGTGAAGGTAGCTTTCTGGCAATTTTTGGTTACTGTCCAGTTTACTTCTTTTGCATCAGCAAAGTCAACTGTAAAACCGTGTAAAGCAATGTATGAAACATTAGTTCCACCATCTACTACTTTTTTAGCGCCATCGGCAGCAAATACATTAACACTTAATAAAGCGGCAATTGCGGTAGTTATAAATATCTTTTTCATGTTCGTTTAAATTTTAAATCCATAACAAAAGTATGCTAAGATTAGCAATGTGACAAATAAAATTTAACTTTTATGAATATTTTATAATTATATGACTTTTATGATGAAAAATTTAAATTTTTACAATCTACTTAGTGTATAATTTACAATATGTAAATTTAAAAATGCATAAAAAAATCGGTTTTGGATTAGCTAAACCGATTTTTCACATTTTTTTAACCTCAATTTAACCGTTATCTGCGAACCCCGGATACAAGGTCATGCCACCATCCATAAAAATAGTGGTACCGGTTATATAATCGGCCTCGTCTGATGCCAGCCAGGTGGCCAGTTTGCCAATATCATCGGGCTTGCCAATGCGGTTATATGGTATGAGCGTGAGCAGTTTATCTAATGCTTCGGGTGTATCCCAAGCGGCTTTATTAATAGGAGTTTGTATGGCACCCGGCCCAATGCCTACTACCCTTATTTTATGCGGCGCCAATTCCTGGGCTATACTTTTCATAAACATGCTGATGCCCCCTTTACTTGCAGCATAGTTAACATGCCCCGCCCAGGGAATCACTTCATGAACACTACTCATGCAGATGATCTTGCCGGATGCCTGGCTCCGCTCTTCAACTACTCCCCTGCGTATAAACTCCCTTGCCGCTTCACGTGAGCATAAAAACTGACCGGTGAGATTAATGCTGATCACAGTATTCCAGTCATCCAGGCTCATATCCACAAACCTGGAATCTTTTTGCAAACCGGCATTGTTTACCAGTATATCGATGGTGCCATACTGCGCGTACATCTGGGCAAACATTTCTTTTACTTGATCTTCATGGCTTACATCGGCCTGTACAGCAAATGCTTCGCCGCCGGCCGCTTTTATTTCGGCAACAGTAGCCTCGGCAGCATCATGATTGTGAGCGTAGTTGATAACTAGTTTTGCACCGGCGCCAGCCAGTGCCAGGGCTACGCCTTTACCAATACCGCTATCAGCACCAGTAACCAGGGCCGCTTGTCCTTTTAATGATGGGTTCATTGAGTTACAATTTAATTGTTTTAATATAACCAATGTATTTTAACCCAGAAGGTTTTATAATATTAAAAATGTGTAAACAAAAAGGGATCCGGATATGCACTTTTTCATTAATTAACGATTTACTATATGGAACAAAGATTTTTAGAACAAGGAGCAAGGATTTTTGAAATGTCTTCATTGTGTTCATTCTTGGATGCTTGTTCCCAAAGTCTATATTCCAAAAGCCCTTGTTCCCAATGGTATTTCGCAGAGAATATTATGGTTTACACTGTAAACCCAGTATTTGATGAAAATTAAAATTAATTATTTGACTATCAATTAAATAAATAAATGTAAACCATGAATTATGTAAACCATGTAAACCCACTTTTGTAACAAAATGGCCCTCTGTTCAAGAATTATACTCCATCTCGCTGGCTGTGAGGATACAGCCAATAATCTGTATCAAATAAAAAGCCGCCTGTGAGGACACAGGCGGCGGCGATGAGGCATGTGCCTCTGTAATAAAATAAAAACCCTGGTCATCCCTTAAGGTTCAGACAAAGATTTACAATGCTTTTATATAATCTAAAAACATGTAAAGTGCTTTCTTTTTTCCTTCAGTAAGGTCAAAATCTATTTTGTGCATCAGGTAATCCTGTATGTCAAAATCATCACGCATAGGTAATTCCTTAAAAAGCTCGGCGCGATGATCGAGACCATATTTCAATGCCGCGTTAAACTCATCCATAAAATCCTGCGGAATGGGCTTGTTGGCTATCCAGCCTGCAAACATAAAAGGGAGATCTTTAAAATTCTGCCATTCTTCAGCAAGATCGTAGGCATATTTGTATTTGCTCTTTTTGCCAAAGGTACGGTCGCCTATTTGCACAAAAGCAGTGTTAGCTTCTGTAGATTCGCTGTAGTCGACAGCATCTTTAATCAATTCCGGGTAGACCTTCCAATAGTTTTTTAGTAAAACCCGCGCCAGGTTATTGGATGAACGAGATTGCGGATCAAGTTGCAGGTATTTGATGTCTTTTACATCGCAATTACTAAAAATAAATACGGAGTTTACCGCGCCAACCGCACCAATACAGTATTCAGATACTATTTCCCAATGTGGTAAGTTCAGGGTGGCTGCTACGGGAATGAGGCCGATATCAACCACATCATCAATCAGTTTTTGAGCGCAGTCTGAGGGCATATCCAGGCTCAATTCAATTTTATCTAAAATTCCACTATGTTGGATGCCGTATATAAAGGGTTTGGTATTGGTGTAGCTTACAGCTGAAATTCTTATTTTATTCACAGAAACGCTCTCTTTCAGGATTGTTTTAAATGTTCGGAGTTATTAAAATCGACGATCTCAAATTTTTCGCCGTCATATATTACTTTGTATAAAACCAGGTTCTGGTGCGGAAAGGTATCCATTTCGGTAAGAGATTTTCCGCTCAGGATACAAAGCAATAAACGCATAGCGCGACCGTGCATGCATATTAGTACGGTTTTTTCTTCGGGGTGGCCCATGATCACGTCAAGCGCTTCCCGCTCGCGGATCTCCACCTCATTCGGGCTTTCACCGCCTTCAAATTTGCTGTCTAAACGGCCATCAAGCCAGTCGCGCATGATCTGTAGAAAGGCGGCTTTGTTTTGGACTGTAGCAGGTTGCCCCTCATGTATTCCCCAGGCCAGCTCATCCAAACCTGATAGTTTTTGATACGGGATACCCAGATCAATAAAAGGCTGAATACTTTGCTGAGTACGCTTTAGAGCCGATATGTATATTTTATCAAAGGGTATGGTTTTATATGCCTCATAAAACTGAGAAGCCTGCTTACGGCCCTCATCATTTAAATCGGTATCCATTCCCCGGCCCTGTACAACGCCCAGTCTGTTAAGCTCTGTTTGGCCGTGGCGTACTATATATAAGGTTTTTTGTATCATTCAATTTTAAGCTGAAAGCTAAAAGCCGAAGGCTTAAAGCTTTATCTGCTTGTTTTTTGTGGCTTTAGGCTTTTAGCCTTCTGCTTTAAGCTTTTTACCTAATTAATTACCGGTAGTTTGTAGTACTGGGGTTTGGGCTCGGTTTCCGGGAATTCAAAATTAGTAAAGTCGGTTACCACATTATATAAAGTGTCGCGCTCAATGGGGTACCGGCCTACATTTTTTATCAGTTCTACCAGCTGCTTGGTGCTCATGCCCGGGTGTTGTTCTTCTGCACCAGCCATAGAGTATATTTTAGTGGTATCATCAAGGGTTCCATCAATATCATCAACCCCAAAGTTCAGGGATAGTTGTGCCGTGGTACGACTGATCATGGCCCAGTAAGCTTTGATATGATCAAAATTATCCAGATAAATACGAGCAACGGCATAATTACGCAGATCTTCTACCACGGTTGACTCCGGCACATGCGACATCTGGTTATCTTGATTGCGGAATTTGAGCGGTATAAAGGTTTGGAAGCCCCCCGTTTTATCCTGCAGCTGGCGCAGGCGTTCCATATGGTCAACCCGGTGCCAGAACTTTTCGATATGACCATAAAGCATGGTAGCGTTAGAGCGACCACCTAATTTGTGCCACTCCTCATGTATAGCCAGCCATTGATCGCCGGTACATTTATCTTTAGATATCAGGTCGCGTACTTCCGGATGGAAGATCTCGGCGCCGCCACCAGGTATCGACTGTAAACCGGCTTCCTGCATCAGGCGCATGCCTGTAGCATAGTCAATTTTGGCCTTTTTAAATATGTAGTGATACTCAACCGGTGTTAACGCCTTGATGTGCAATTCCGGACGATGGGCGCGGATACGGCTAAAAAGCTCCTGGTAAAAAGGCACATCGTATTGTGGCAAAACACCACCAACAATGTGGACTTCGGTTACGGGTTCACCATCGTATTTAGTCACCATGTTAAACATTTCGTCCATGGTATACTCCCAGCCTTCTGATTTTTGTTTCAGCAGGCGCGAGTATGAGCAAAATTTGCAATCGTAAACACACAAATTAGTGGGTTCGATATGAAAATTACGGTTGAAATAAGTTTTATGACCATGCCGTTTTTCCCGGATGTAATTGGCTAAAACGCCCAGATAACCGAGGTCGCCCTGCTCATACAATATCACGCCTTCATCAAAGGTGATGCGTTCATTGTTGAGCACTTTTTCGGCAATGTGCTTTAAATCAGCGGATAGATCCGGATTTTGTAATAATAACTGTAAATTACCTTCAGCTTCCATGAAAAAAACTTTGCGCAAATGTACTAAAAAGCATAAAACTATGCTTTATGAGATAATTCATTGCAAAGTTGATGGAAGTAAATGACACTAAAATTGCACAGAAGTAATCAGGCTAATAGTAATGCCGTTAAAGCAATCGTCCTGGCATCCATTGGGAACAAAGCCGCAGCTGGATATCATGCCGCTGTTTTTTGTTTCAAAATAAATGTCGTTGGATTTCTTATCCGCTTTAAGCCAAACAGTTTTAGCTTTCTGGTAAACATCGTCTAAAGTAAGTGATTCGCCAACATCGTTAGGGTGTGTATTGATGTGACTGGCGTCTTCATGCCATTGCTTTATTGTATCTATTTGAGAAGTGCCGTTTCGTTTGAGTTGGGTTGATATAAAATCCCGCCAGGTAACTTTGCCATTAATAACGCCTGTTTTAACCTCCGCACCATAACCGAAAACAGATCTAAAGCTAGTAGTATAGAGATATGTATTGTGTGCAGTGCTTTTGAAACTTAACCAGGTTTTATAGCTTTTGTTAAACTCGCTTTCATTGGCGATGTTATCTTTTTTGCAGCTGGTTACTGAAATTAAAATAATGATAGCAGATATGTATAGCGCTTTCATGATACAGGTTTTTAAAATATTACGGAAAAATTATATCCTCCACTACACTGTATAAAAATAATCTTATTTAATTTGGCCAAATGAAGATTGAAACTATAGCCATACACGCCGGAAATAAGAAGGATGAGTCATCAAAAGCCGTTATACAACCTATTATACTATCAACTACTTTTGAACGCGGTATTGATGGTGACTTCCCTGGCGGGCATATCTATAGCCGGTCGTCAAATCCTAACAGGGCATCTTTGGAGAATGTATTGGCTCAATTAGAGAACGGTGCTGATGCGGCCTCTTTTTCATCAGGAAACGCGGCAGGTATGTCGGTATTTCAATCATTGCCCCCGGGTACGCATATCATCGCGCCGGACGATATGTATCATGGTTTACGCAATCAACTTAAAAACCTGTTTGCCGGTATTTTAACTTTTGATTTTATTGATGTAAACGACACGGAGGTATTGCTACAGCATATTAAACCCGAAACAGGGCTGATCTGGATAGAAACGCCATCAAATCCGCTGCTTAAGATAACAGATATTAAAAAGGTTGTAGCTATTGCCAAAGCCAGGGGAATTAAAGTTGTTTGCGATAATACTTTCGCCACGCCGATATGTCAGCAACCACTTGCTTTGGGCGCCGACCTGGTGATGCACTCCGCAACCAAATATTTTGGTGGGCATAGCGACTTAATGGGCGGCGCTTTAATTACTGCCGAAAAAAACGAATGGTGGCAAAAAATACGCCAGGTCCAGGAAATGGGTGGTGCCATCCCCTCTCCAACTGACTGCTATTATCTTGCCCGCAGTATTAAAACACTGCCTTATCGGGTTAAAGGGCACGTACATAATGCGCAGTTGCTGGCTGAGTTTTTAGAACAACACCCTAAGGTTGAACGTGTGCTATACCCGGGCTTACCATCGCATCCGCAACATGCCATTGCTAAAGAACAAATGCTGGCCTTTGGCGGTATGTTATCCTTTATTGTTAAGGGCGACGAAAACGATACGCACAATATCATTAACAAACTCAACTTATTCACTCGCGCCACAAGTCTGGGTGGTGTTGAAAGCCTTATAGAGCATCGGGCAACTGTAGAGGGGCCTGATACTAAAACACCACGTAACCTATTGAGGGTATCTGTTGGTTTAGAACATATTGATGATTTGGTTGCTGATTTGAAGCAGGCTTTGAATTAGGATAAAGGTAAAAAGCGAAAGGTCATATTTACGAATATTAAAACGAGACCTTTCACTCTTAACCTTTCGCCTTTTACCTTAAAGAAAAATTTAATTTGGAATTACCATTTATATCACCCTATATTTGCAACAATATTTGGTAGCGATACCATTGATCAATTCTCCGCGATAGTTCGGGTTTTGATTTATAAAGAAGCGGCGAGAGATCAGGCTCAATGACCCGCTGGCAACCCTCCAAAATTGGAGAAGGTGCCAATTCCTGTCCCGGAAAATAACCCCGGGGAATATAAATTTATAACCATGAAAAGTTTAATTAAATTTAATCAGTACAGTATTTTTAACACCTCAAACGGTAGTATACAACATATTAGCTTAAATATTAGCGGTATTTGTATGTGTTGCTGCTGCTGATCGACCTGACACGTCCTCTTTTTCTGATCCCGAAAAACGCGCGTGTTGCAACAACTGGTAAGATCATTTACCAGTCCAGTTAAAAATCCATCAAATCGTTAAAAAATTAATTAAACACATTTCAATCTTACAACTATGTCTGCCAACAATTTAAAATTCGAAACCCTGCAATTACATGCCGGTCAGGAACCTGATCCAACAACAGGTTCACGCGCTGTGCCGCTTTACCAAACCACATCATACGTATTTAAAAATGCGGAGCATGGTGCTAATCTTTTCGCGCTGAAAGAGTTTGGTAATATCTACACCCGTTTAATGAACCCCACTACGGATGTTTTTGAAAAACGTGTAGCAGCTTTAGAGGGTGGTGTTGCGGCCTTAGCCACAGCATCGGGCCAGGCGGCGCAGTTTTTAGCATTAAATAATATACTGCAAGCCGGCGATAATTTTGTAACCTCCCCTTTCCTTTATGGAGGTACTTACAATCAGTTTAAAGTAGCTTTTAAACGTTTGGGTATTGATGCCCGTTTTGCAAAAGATGATACAGCCGAAAACCTTGAGGCTTTAATTGATAATAAAACCAAGGCCATTTACCTGGAAACCGTTGGTAATCCGGGATTTGCTATTGCTGATTTTGAAAGAGTAGCTGCCTTGGCTAAAAAGTACGATCTGCCGCTTATTGTAGATAATACATTTGGCGCTGCCGGATATTTATTCCGTCCATTGGAGCATGGCGCTCATATTGTTGTAGAATCAACCACGAAATGGATAGGCGGTCATGGTACCAGTATTGGTGGTGTTATAGTTGATGGTGGTAATTACAATTGGGGTAATGGAAAATTTCCGCAGTTTACAGAACCATCTGAAGGTTATCACGGGTTGGTATTTGCCGATGTATTTGGTATAGGCGGCCCATTTGGCAATATTCAGTTTATTATACGTGCCCGTGTTGAAGGTTTGCGTGATTTTGGCCCTTCACAGTCGCCATTTAATTCCTGGTTGAATATCCAGGGTTTGGAAACCTTATCATTGCGTGTACAACGCCATGTAGATAACGCGCTGGAATTGGCTAAGTGGCTGGAACAGCATCCACAGGTAGCTACTGTTAGCTATCCAGGACTACAGTCGTCACCTTATCATGCGCTGGCAAAAAAATATTTAAAAAATGGTTTCGGAGCGGTGTTGTCATTTGAAATCAAAGGCGATAAACAACAAGCAAGTAATTTTATCGACAGTTTGCAACTGGTAAGCCATCTGGCTAACCTGGGCGATGCCAAAACGCTGATCATTCAGCCATCGGCCACAACACATCAGCAACTTTCTGACGAAGAACAGTTATCAGCAGGTGTTACACCAACATCATTAAGGATTTCGGTAGGCATTGAACATATTGATGATATCAAGGCCGATTTTGAACAGGCGTTTGCCAAAGTAAAGCAGCTTGCTGCAGAGTTAGTATAATAGTGAGTGGTAAGTAGTGAGTGGTGAGTTGAAAATAGAAACTCAAAACTCACTGCTTAAAACTCGAATAATAGAATAATGAATACAGAAATATTTAAGTACACAGAAGCATTTGAATTCGAATCGGGTCAGGAAATACAGGATCTGGAAATTGGTTTTCATACCTATGGCAGGCTAAATAAAGCAAAAGATAATGTGATCTGGATCTGTCATGCACTTACAGCCAATGCCGATGTATTTGACTGGTGGAAAGGCCTGGTGGGTACCGGGTTCCTTTTCAACCCCGAGGAGCATTTTATTGTGTGCGCTAATATTCTGGGTTCACCTTATGGTACAAGTAATCCGTTAAGCATTAATTCGGTAAGCGGACAGCCTTATTACCAGGCATTTCCGCAGTTCACTATCAGGGATATTGTAAAAGCTCACCAGTTGCTTGCTGACCATCTCCAGATCGATAACATACACATCCTTATAGGTGGTTCACTTGGCGGACAACAAGCTGTTGAGTGGGCTATTATAGAGCCTGAACGGGTCAAAAACCTGATCCTGATTGCTACCAACGCGCGTCATTCTCCCTGGGGGATCGCATTTAACGAGTCGCAGCGTTTGGCTATTGCTACCGATCGTACTTTTTATGCCAATACACCTGATGGTGGTCAAAAAGGACTTAAAGCAGCAAGAAGTATTGCCCTGCTCTCCTACCGTGGGTATAAAACTTATTCCATAACCCAGCAGGAAGAGAGCGATGATAAAACCGATGATTATCGCGCATCGACCTATCAAAGCTACCAGGGACAAAAGCTGGTGAACCGGTTTAACGCCTACAGTTACTGGTACCTGACCAAAACTATGGATTCGCATAATGTGGGACGTGGCCGTCACGGAGTTGAAAAGGCATTGAGCCTGATCAAAGCCCGTACTTTAGTGATCGGTATCCATTCGGATGTATTGTTCCCTCTTGAAGAACAGAAGTATCTATTTAATCATATCCCTAAATCAGCCTTTGCTGAGCTGGACTCGTTTTACGGACATGATGGATTTTTAATTGAAACAGAAGCATTAACAAATATTATTACATCGTTTTTTAAAACTGATGTAAAAGGAAAAATTATAGAATTACAACGTACAGCGTAATGAGTAAAAAGTTAAATATCGGATTATTTGGATTTGGAGTTGTTGGGCAGGGACTTTATGATATCGTTAAAACCAAAAATTTAAACATTGAAATTGTAAAATTTGCCATCAAGGATCCGCACAAAGAGCGCTCCTTGCCAGCACATTTATTTACTACCGACCGGGACGAACTGCTGAATAACCCGGAGATCAATACTATAGTTGAATTGATCAATGACACCGAAGCAGCCTTTGAAATAGTGTCAAGAGCGCTAAAATCTGGTAAAAACGTGGTTTCGGCCAGTAAAAAAATGATCGCCCTTCATCTGGAAGAACTGATTGAGTTACAACATAAATACGGCACATCTTTACTATATGAAGGTGCGGTTTGCGGTAGTATCCCGATCATCCGTAATCTGGAAGAATATTATGATAATGAATTACTGCATTCCATCAGTGGTATTTTTAACGGCTCATCAAATTATATCCTTTCGAAAGGCTTTATTGAGGGACTGGATTATGATAGCGCCCTGAAGCAAGCCCAGGATCTTGGCTTTGCGGAAACCGACCCAACCAGCGATGTAGGTGGTTTTGATGCCAAATATAAGCTGGTAATAGCAGCCGCCCATGCTTATGGTGTAATTGTACAGCCTGATGAAGTTTTTAACTTCGGGATACAGAATTTGGGGGCACAGGACTTACAATACGCCCGCGAAAAAAATCTGAAAATAAAACTGGTTCCTGTAGCCAAAGAACTGGATGAGCGTAATGTGGCCTTATTTGTGCTGCCTAAATTTGTAAACGAAACAGAGTTTTTATACAATGTGGAGTACGAATATAATGGCGTAACTGTGCAGGCAGCATTTGCCGATCAGCAATTCTTTTTTGGTAAAGGTGCAGGTGGTCACCCTACCGGTTCGGCAGTGTTATCTGATATCGCGGCCTTGCGTTATAATTATCAGTACGAGTATAAAAAGGCTAAGGAAAAAACCGATCTGAATTTTACCAATAATATTGAATTGAATATTTATCTGAGGTATGATGAGGAAAGCCTGGTTGAAGCTTTAAATTTTGAGCATATACAGGAACGCTACTACTCGGGCAGCTATAAGTTTGTTATCGGAAAAGTTAACCTGCAAAACCTGATCGATAACCAGGATTTGATCTCTGAAAGTAAAGCATTCGTTGCTTTTGCTGATCAGCTTACCGGGGTGACTTTAGCGTCGGCAAAGAAACTAACGGCTGAAGCTGTATAAGTTTATCTGTTACAATAACATTAAAGGCTCCGGAAACGGGGCCTTCTTATTTAAATCTTAGCAAAGTAAGCGGCAATGCGCTTGCCAAAAGCAACCGTGATAATTCCTATAAACAACCTTGAACAGGAAGATATCACACTTTGCTGGTCGGCGGCATTGGTTAGGTTATATATTCTGTAGATCAGATCAGGAAGGGTATTAACTATCAATAAACCGCCAATGATAAGTAGTGCCATTTCATAGATCACTTTTCTGTCGGCAAATAGTTTTACGTTTTCCTGATAGTCGGCGGCATTGGTAACTACGCGGGTAATAAACTTTGTTTTAGCTATAAGAAAAACAGCGAGGATGAATAATAGTGCAAATTGCAAACTGTTTATCCATAAATCGTTGATCTGCTCTGCTCCTTGTGCTACATTCATATTACCACCATGCGAGCTGAAAAAGGTAAGTAAACCTGGTAATTTTGAAATGTCCGCCACCAAAAGATAAATACCAAGAATTTTTATGGTAATTTCATACACATCAGACTTCTTCATTTTTTAAGTGGGGATAAGATTATAATGCAACGAATATAAACAAATACCGCACATATAGAAGGGAAACTATAAGCCCGCTGGGTTAATCCAGGTAATAGTGTCTTATTCGGTTTAAACCTTCATCAAGTTCGTACACCCAGGGTGTAGCGGTAGGTATTTCGAAGTTGGTCACCTCTTCATCAGTCAGGCAGTCAATGTATTTTATTAAAGCGCGCAGACTATTTCCATGGGCAACTACTACTACCTTTTGATTCCGTCGCATGGCTTTTACAATACGTTCGTTCCAGAAGGGTAAAACACGATCCATGGTTTCGCCCAGATTTTCGGTTAGGGGCAATTCACGTTCGGTCAGGCCTTTATACCGCAGATCGTGTTCCGGGTAACGAGGATCATCCCGTGTTATAGCCGGAGGGTGTTCATTAGGGTCACGCCGCCATTTATGTACCTGCTCCGCTCCATATTTGGCTATGGCATCATCTTTATTCATACCCTGTAGCGCGCCATAAAAGCGTTCATTCAGCCGCCATGATTTCTCAACCGGTATCCAGAGGTGATCCAACTCTTCCAATACCAAATGAAGCGTTTTGATGGACCGTTTCAGGTACGATGTAAAGCCAACATCGAAATTGTAATTATTTTTTTTAAGTATACGGCCTGCATTTCTGGCCTGCTCATAACCATTTTCGGATAGATCAACGTCTTCCCAGCCGGTAAATCGGTTCTCCAGGTTCCACATACTTTCGCCGTGGCGTATCAATACTAATTTTTGCATAGGTAATTACTTAACGCAAAAGTACCCCTTGAGTTGTAAAAATTTGCTTAATATTTATAAATCTGTTAGATTGCAATGAACCAAATAAAAATCTAACCTATTATGATCCCTACAACACCCGTAACTGTTAAAGATGGCATTGCCAACCCCGCTCCTCTTGGCCTTTGTGCCTTCGGCATGACCACCGTATTATTAAACATCCACAATGCCGGTTTTTTTGAAATGAACACCATGATACTGGCCATGGGCATATTTTACGGCGGATTGGCTCAGGTAATTGCCGGTGTAATTGAAGCCAAAAAGAATAATACTTTCGGCTTAACCGCTTTTACTTCCTACGGTTTTTTCTGGCTGTCATTAGTCGGTTTAATAGTGATGCCTAAACTGGGTTGGGGCGCGGCGCCGTCAGAAGGTGCAATGTGTGCTTATTTAAGCGTTTGGGGCGTATTCACTTTGTTGTTGTTTTTTGGAACATTGAAACTTAACCGTGCGCTACAGTTTGTATTTGCATCCTTAACTATACTGTTCTTTTTGCTGGTAGCCGGCGATGCTACGGGTAACAGCAGTATAAAGCATCTGGCCGGGTATGAAGGGATTATTTGCGGCGCATCGGCTATATATACTGGTATAGCGAATGTATTAAATGAGGTTTACGGCAGGACTGTATTACCCATTGGCCCTGTTAATGTTTAATTTAAAAGCTAAAATTAATTCTGCTAAATTGCGCAGGTGAAAGATTTTAAAAAATATTACAGCATACCGGCCACTCCCGATGAGATCTATATGGCCTTAACCAATCCCATTACTATGGAATTATGGACAGGTGAAACGGCCGAAATGTCGACTGAGCCTGGTTCCGAGTTTTCTATGTGGGATGGCAGCATTACGGGGAAAAACGTGGAGTTTGAGCCAGGAAAAAAAATAGTACAACAATGGTATTTTGAGGGCGAATCTGATAATTCTATTGTGACCATCAAGCTACATCCTGATAAAGGAGGATCATCTGTTGAATTAAGACATACCAATATCCCGGATGCAGACTTTGATGATATGGTTGATGGCTGGAACAATAGTTATTTTGGCGGCCTGATAGATTTTTTTGAAGGAGAATAATAATAAAAACGCGTCATTGCGAGGTACGAAGCAATCTCTATGCTACACAGAGCAAATAAGCAAGGTTAAACCTGTATGACTGACCTGCCTGTGTAGAGATTGCTTCGTACCTCGCAATGACGTGAGGGTAACAAAAAAAGCCGCTCATTTGAGCGGCTTTTTTTGTTTTATAGATTGTATCTAAACTGAAATCCAACTATTAATATAGTGTGAATTCAACCCTACGGTTTGCCTGACGGCCCGCAGCTGTTTTGTTAGATGCAATTGGTTGTGTTTGACCATAACCAGTAGCTTCAATACGTGATGCATTAGCACCTTTGCTTACTAAGTAAGATTTGATTGATTCTGCACGGTCTTTTGATAACCTCATGTTCAGATCTTTAGAACCTGTGTTATCAGTGTGGCCTGCTAATTTCAAGCTGAAGTTTTTGTTGATCAATAAGTTAGCAACTCTGTCTAAGCTTGGTAATGAATGGTCACGAATAGTTGATTTACCTAAATCAAACTCCAGGTTTTTGATCGCATCCTTAACAACTCTTCTGTCTTCTTCAGTTACGACAATAACCGGTTTAGCTAATGGACAACCAGAACCATCTACTTTAGTACCAGAAGGTGTGTTTGGACATTTATCATTAATATCTAAAACTCCGTCGCCATCACTATCAACTGTTAATTTAGCAAGGTTAGCATTAGTAGTGTTCAAATCATTTCTTAACTGGTCGTTTTTAGCTTTTTCTGCATCAATTTGTTGTTGCAATGCGGTTTTGGTTTGTTGATTTTCCCATAAGTATTCTTTACGCATTGATGATACAGGGTTGTGTGTTGCCATTTGAGGCTTTTTACGGCTACCTAAAGCAAATTCCAAACCTATGTGCGCATAAGAAAATCTGTCGTTACCTGATCCGTAGTTATTAGCATCAAAGTTGTCAGATTGTACAAAGTTAACCTGGTAACCTAAATCAAGGTTTATACCAGGAGCAATGTCAAATTTCAAACCAAGGCCAACCGGGATAAAAATTTCTTTAGTAGATTTTCCATCTGCTCTGAAATTGGTTTCCTGGCCACCTGCTGTGGTGATTTTTTGCTTGTAACTCATATATCCACCACCTACTGTTAAATAAGGCTGAATAAATGGTTTGTCATGGCGCCAGTTAATGTTAGCCAATGTAATGTTAGCGCTTAATGCGGCAGACCAGTTAATATCGGTAGTAAATGAGCTGTAAATAGAGTTGCCTGAGGCATCTACCTGGGCGCTGTTATTACCTTTTACTTTACCGCGCAAGAAATCGGCTTGGATGCCTAATGATGGTAAAATCTGGTCTTTAATGTAAGCACCGTACCCTATTTGTTCTGTCGGGTTTTTAAAATCCTGTCTGCTATTGGTACCAAAAATAGTATAAGGGGTTAACATACCACCGTGCACACCTACCGACCAGGTGCGTAATTTATCGCCACCTGAAAAAGGTTTAACATAATCGTAGCTTGAAGCTGTTGTGTCAGGTGATTGGGCAAATAGTTTACCACCTACCATAAGTCCTGTTAGCAGCAGTGTGGTTTTTTTTAAATTTGATTTCATATCGTTGTGTTTAATTATAGGTTTACTGTTCAATAAACCATACCCCCCTTAGGCAACATTAATGCCAGCAGGATTTCCCTGAAACATGTGCATAGGGTAAAATTCTGCCAGTTTTTTAAATTTTAGAGCTAAAATTTAAGTATAAACTACTGATAGAACTCATTTTAAGAGATGTAAAAGGACAAAAGAAAAACCCGTGTTTTAACGGGTAGCAATTGTGGCATATTAACTTTTTGTACCAAATGTTTAATGAGTTAAAAATAGTACAGTCTGTATTAAAAAACTTATTTTTGTATATATTAAGCTATGCAATAATTAACTATAAGTATATTGTTAATAAAAGTTGAAAACCTTGAAGATGAAATTTAGATGAAATTCGAGTTTTATAAGGATTTTTTGATTTATTATTCAATATCAATAGCAGGTGCGTATAATATGTTATTATAATATAATAATAACATATTATGGTCAGGCTATCACCGCGATGGTGTCAAATATTTTTTCTCCCAATTTGATATTACCCCCTAACATTGAATTTTGTATACCAATTTTAGGTGTAATAGCCCTGGTGAAAAGTTTCCAGGCAATATCAGGGCTGATGCTTACTTTGCAATCAGCCACTTTATTATTTTCCGCAACAAAGCTCCACCCGTCAGCTCCTTTTTGAAGATACCATTTACCGCCGGCTTCACTTTGGATTGTTATTTCGATTAAAGTATTTTCGGGTGCCTGTACATGGCGGTAAGTATATGGTAACGCATACATAAAAGTGGCTATGCAAGGATAAAAGAGTTCCCTGTGTATAATACCGGGTTTGTTTACAGCATCGCGTATCTGCTGCTGATGGTGCCACTTTTCCGTATATTCTCGGGCTATATGGAACCAGTTGGCCGATTGCTCCTCTCCTGCCCAGGCCACAGAAAACCTGGCGTTTGCATAAGGATCTAAGGCGGCTAATTCGTCTATGAATTGTTTACCTGTTGCTTCAAGTAGTTGTATCAGCAAATTGGGGCTTACCTGCTTCATGGCCTTTACCCAGGTCGCGTTCTGCTCATTAAGATAGTTAACCAGATCCTGGTAGCTGTTGATCACGGGTGGCGTATCTCCTGTAAATGAATGTTTGGACGAAATCGTACGTACATTGCCATGCAAAAGATGAGCTGCAATATCCTTTACGGTCCAAAGTTTGGCCACGGTAGGTTTGTCCCAGTCATCAGGCGACAGTGATCTGAGCAGTTCAATAAGCAATTGATCCAGAACCGGAAAAAGGTGTATCGTTTGTATAGGTATGGGGTTCATAGTTGATGGTTCATAGTTCATGGCAGCTGCATCCTGAATCCATACTGTTCATAGTAACTGCATCTTCAATCAGTGTCCATGAACCATCAACTATGAACTATCAGCTAAACAGCAGGATGTACAAAAACTTTTGATTTAATATCAGCGCCGGCTTTACCTAATGTAGCTGCAACGGAGCAATATTTGGTTAAAGACAGTTCAACTGCACGGGCAGCTTTATCCTCGTCAATATCACCATATAAATGGAATTCAATTTCAATATCTTCCCATAATGAAGGTTCTTTACCTGCTTCGCGCTCACCGTTAACTACCATTTTATAGTCTGTCACTTCCTGGCGTTGTTTTTTCAGGATGCTGATCACATCAATGGCCGAACAGCCTGCAAGGCCCATTAAAAGTATCTGCATAGGGCGAACACCAAAGTTTTCACCACCGCTTTCGGGGCTGCTATCCATTTTTACGGTGTGGCCATTGGCGTCAACCGCTTCAAACCCGAAATCACCATGTACACGTTTAAGTTCTATTTTATTAGGCATATTGAATATATTGTAACGCTAAGTTATGTATTTGTAAGCGCTTAGTAAAGTACACTTAGGTCGCTTTGTACTGTTTTTAATAAAAATGATCTTAAACTGATGGTTTCCTGTCTTTTACAGGTATCACTAATTTTAAACCCGACCACGTTTCATCAACCGCGCAAATTTTAATATCAACCAGTCCGCTTTTGAGGGCTGTGCCCCTAACCAGGTCTTCTGTTACATCGGTTATTACCTTGGAGGCCTTTTTGGGCCAGGAAACCCATATCATCCCATTGGGTTTGATCTGCTCTTTTAATAATGGCAGCCTGATCAACAACTCATCTTTATTTAAAGTGAAGAAATGTATAAAATCCTTTTCCGGTCCCGGTGTATCATCAAAATATAGCTCAGATGGCAGATCGGTAAACAAGTCTATATAATGATCGGGTGCATTGATCAGTTTAATCTTGAACCCGGGTTTGATGCCCAGTTTTTTGGCGAGCGGTGTTCCTGAATATCCGGCCATGATACGATTTGATTTAGGTGGTTTTCTTAATACTTCGTATGGTGAAAAACTTTTTAAACCTCTAATTTTAACACTTTTCTGCTCAAAAACAGTTGAAAATTGATCAAAAATCACTAGAAAAACATCGATTTTAACACTTTTTAACAAATTTTAACACGGTTTTGATGCGTTTTAAAAGGTTTAAAAAGTATTAATTTATTGATTATCAAATAATTATATGTAAAACGGGTGGTTTTTGACCTGTATTTTCCCTTAACTAAACAGCCCGGATTTCCTTTTGATCAGAAAAACCGGGCTGCTATATATAAAGATACGAAAAATTTGTCTGAATATGAATTACATTGTGGTTAGTGATTCGTAATTTCAACTTTAATAAAACCGCACGCTTATGTTGATCAAACAGCAGGCTGATTCAGCGTAACCGCGACATTCGACTCTTCTAATTCATTCGCCATTTTTTTTCGATAGAAATAAAGATAGGATAAAGTCACCCCGGTTATGCCAATGATACCTACCAGACCTGCACCGTGCACAAAGAAATTGCCCCATGATAATTGAGTATGCCCAAATTGTTTGAATAGCAAAATGCAAACGCTGCCCAGGTATCCTGTAGAATCGGCCAGATAGATCATAAAACCCACATTACTTTTGTATTTAAACGTGGCGATCAACCGCTCAAAGAAAATAATCGAATAAGGTACATAGGCCAGATAAAGTCCCAATGTTACCATATACATAAAGAACATGCCATGAATGGCCCCTCCGATAAATGCCCATGAACCTATACCTATAAGCATAAACCCAAAGCCTATACTCAAGTGCGCGAGCTTAAATGCTTTAAAATTTTGTTTAACCAGCATAATGAGCGACATCAGTATTAATACAATAATAGAAACCGGGATATCGATCTGACTGTAGATGCCCGGGTTGTTTTTAAAACCAAAGTCTGACCAGATCTCCACTTCAAAATTATCCCTGAAATCGCGCATTACGGTGAGCAAAACATAAATAGTAATATTAAAGACAAGACCAGGCAAAAAATACTGTACAAAAGCTTTCCGCTCTTTGGCCGTCATGGGGAGGCGCTTGGTTCTTTGTTTAATATCTTCTGCCGTAGGCGGAGGCACCTGTTCTAACAGATAAACAAAAAATAAAAGTGGCAATACAAATAAAGCGCCTACCAGAAAAGGCATCCATTTTTCGGATACATGCCCATGTGTCATCATAAAACGTCCAATGGTTTTAATAACCCCTGATGAGAAAATGAAGCTGGTGCATAAAACAGCGCCAATAAACTCCGCGCTTTTTCTTCCTTCTATGTAGGTAAAAATCAATCCCCAGATAAGCCCTAAAGGTATACCGTTAATAAACAGGCAAATGATATTATAAGGAGCCGGAATGATGGCAAAACCAAACATCGCGAGCCAGGATATCAGTAATAAAACAATAATAGCCCTGGCCCTGCCTTTTGGCTGTATTTCGGCAATGAATTTGATGCCGATGAATTTGCTCAGGGCATAACCGGTAACCTGTGCTATAACAAGCCACACTTTAAAATCGATTCCCAATAATGGCGATTCCAGATAAGTACCTGCTGTGAAACCCTTGCGAAATGCATAAGTACATACATAAATGCAAAATGAAGCCATGGCGCATAATACTGCAGTATAGGCCTGCGGTAGCTGCATGAGCTTATTTTTAATTGGGTTTGTTTTTTGCATGGTGTATCTTATTGACTGGTAGATCTTGTTGTTTCTGCCTGCAGTTTCAGCAAATACTGGTAGGTCATATCCTTCATTTGCTGAACATCTGCGGCAAATACAGGTTTATCCGCATCTTTTCCCAGGTCGTCCCATTTGCGTATTTTAACATATATGGGTGCTAGGGGATCCTTTTCAAATTCGGCAGCTTCTTCGGGTGTCATTTTCCCTCCCTGAAACTCGAGTGTTTTCTTACTTGCTTCTGATAGCTCGTTGTAATAAGCCGGCTCGACATAAACGAGGTATTTTTTGGCGATCACATGGCTTGATACCAGGCGGGCCATGCTGTGCGGAAAACCCATATCCATCAGGCATTTACCGCCCAGATCATCGTGGCTCTGCGTTCCATATATTCCCATTTTTTCTTCATCTTCAAAAAAATGACCTATATCATGAAAGAATGCTGCCAATACAATCTCGTCATCTTCACCGGCTGACTGTGCCAATTGGGCGCATTGCATCATGTGCATCAGCATGCTTACCCGTTCGCCATATTCCTGTGCGCCATAAGCTTCGTACAAGCTAAATATATGTTCTACTGTATCTTGTATCTGTTGTTGTTCCATTGCAAATCTGTTTATCTGATTTTTAAACCAATTGGGTTATCGCCTTGCGTTTCAATACGCGGAGTTTACTTAGTAAACCATCCCTGTCGGCATAGGTACCTTGTAAAAAACGTTCACCGGCAGATCCGTCATAGGCGCTGCGCCCATGCATTACCCGCTCGTTATCTACAATAAAAAGATCGGTGGCTTCCATCTTGAACTGGACAAAATAGCGCTCATCATCAATCATCTTAGCCAGGTGTTGGTACGCCGTGTAGAACGCAGGCATGTTATCTTCATCCACCTCAAATGCCTGTACAGAGCGGTTATTGAACCTCATGGCATTTACTTCGCCAAAAACATCAATACCGATAATGGTATCCGTTCTTTCAATCCACTCATGCTCATTTTCAAATCGGAAAGTTACCGGTGTGGTAGACAGTAAATGAAACATCTGGGGCGAATGCAATTTCAGGTCGGCCATAATCTTAAAACCATCAACCACTACCGAATTACCGCCAACCGCGCTTGATTGCAGGCAATGCAACAGTTGCAGCGTTGGCGTAGGGTTGCGATATGGATTATCTGTATGGGCACTTAATCCTAGCGATGTAAATGCCAGGTTACTTGGGTTAACCCTGGTTTTAACATCAAACAGTTTTCCGTAATTGGTTTCGCGTACATAGCCAAACAGCTCTACCACCTTGCATACCATGCCTAATTCTGCAGGCACATTACGCAATACAGCAAAACCATACCTGCTCACATTTTCAAGCCAGGCACACAAAGCTTCATCGCTCACGGATACTTCTGTGTAGTCACCAACTGGAATATTATCATTTAAAGCATCATCCCATAAGTTAACGGGCTCGCGTGCTATACGCTGTTCGCGGCGTTCGGCAATAGCAGCTTTCGACAAGCGGTGGTCAAATAACCACTGTGCGCTGAATAAACTAGTATGCTCTTCTGTTTCCCAATTGATCTGCACTTCTGTATCATTATTTAGTTCACTGTTTTTTGGACATATAGCCGGATTGATGGCTGGTGTTTCAATCAGTTTTTGCCCGCTGCTATGAATGGTTGACGGCGAAGGGCAGTTGTCCCTGAGGTACAGATAGGGATATTTGGATACCTCTCCGTTTTTCCAGTAAACTATCAGTGTATCTGTAGTTTCAACTATTTTTTTGATTCGTGCTGGTATGCTCATGTTGTTTTAATTTATTATTGGGGTATTAAAATTTAATGTCAGTTATTATATTGATCAATCCGGCATTTGTTTTTTCTTGAGCATGCGCAGCTTACTCAAAAGCCCATCCCTATCGGCATAAGTACCCTGAAGGTGTCTTTTCCCTTCTTTGCTGTCAAAGCTGGTACGACCATGCAGGATGCGTTCATTATCTGTTATAAAAAGTTGACCGGGAAGCATCTTAAATTTCACCTGGAAAGCCGGATCATCAAGCATGCGTGCAAATGTTTGGTATGCTTTATAAAACAGCGGAATGAGTTGGTTTTCTATCTCAAAAGGTTGAATTGCCCTGTTATTAAACCTTAAAGAGCATACCTCTTTTTGCGCATCGAGGCCAATAATGGTAGCCTTTCGTTCAATCCAATGGTCTTTATCCCTGAAGCGAAAATTTACCGGTACGGTGCTCAATAATTCAAAAAGATAGGGATATTCTATCCGGAACATTGTAGCTACCTTGAACCCATCTACTACAATGGTATCGCCACCCTGCACCTGGTTCTGTAAGCAATGTGCCAAATGCAGCGTAGGTACCGGATCGCGATAAGGGTTATCGGTGCTTGGGCTCAATGCCAATGAGGTATAGGTGAGATTATTAGGATGAAGCACCGTTTTTTCATTATAAACACGGCCATAATTGGTTTCGCGTATATAGCCAAACAAACGGGCAATCTCTATCACAGCACCACTGTGAATGGGTACATTATTTAAAACCGCAAACCCATACCGGCGCACATACTCCAGCCAAACTGTAAGGGAGGTATCATCTTCAATGATCTGCTGATAATCGGCCTGGGGCGCCCCGATGCCGAGGGTACTATCCCATAATTCAATAGGTTCAAAAAGCCGGTTCTTCATTTCCCGCTTTTCAATTTCCTGTTTCGAAAGACAATGATCCCGTAACCATTTGGCCCCGAATTCGCTTTGATGGCCGTCCTGTTCCCATATAATATTTATCGTATCGTTCTGTACAAGTTCAATATGCGCAGGTCTGATATCGGTATCAAGTTGTGCAGTTTCGGTTATCTTTTGACCATTTTTATGAATGTTGCGCGGCGACGGGCAGTTATCTCTTAAATAGATATAATAAAAGATACTGGCATGCCCATCTTTCCATGCAACGGTAAGCCAATTTTTACCCGCGGAATAATTAACGATACTATACTTTTCCATAACAAGCTCATCAACAACATTTACCGGGTCAAAACTGAGTAAACAGTATTACCAATAATTTAACATTACATTAAGTATTAGGGCTATTTGTTAACAAAAGGTAATGTACTCAAGAGAAAAAAGGAGTCCGAAGGCCAGGATAAAAGCTAAAAAATGGGATAAGAAAGATTGTTATTTAATAAAAAATTAATATTAAAGTCATAAACCATATTCTCAATAGAAATTAATTATCATTACTTGTAGGGTCATTCTTAATTACTTAAATTCATACTTCCTGTTCGGCAACGTACGCCAACTGTAACATTTCCGAACGATTGATCTTTTTTTAATAATATATATTATTGATAATCAATATATTAAAATAAAGGCACGTTATTGGCACAATTAAATATATCGATACATTTTAAAACCGGCCGCGCCATGCTAAAAACATATTTTAAACTTGCTTACAGGAATATCATAAAAGATAAAGCCTACTCCATTTTGAATATAACAGGTTTAGCCATAGGCCTGGCATCAAGTATCCTGATTTTGCTTTGGGTGCAAAATGAATTGAGCTATGATAAGTTCCATAAAAATGCAGGCCAGATCTATCGTATAAACAACGATTTTGGTGATTCAAAAACCGCGGCCAGCTCTGCAGGCATGCCCGCAGGGCTAAAAGCGGAAATGCCGGTGATCAAAAATACCGTTCGTTTACAACCTGCGTTTCCTTCTGTCTTACTTGAATCAGGTAACAAAAAATTCCAGGAGGAGCGAGCATTTTATGCCGACCCGAGTTTTATGGATGTATTTTCATTTCCATTAGTTAAGGGCGACCGTGCTACCGCATTAAAACAGGTAGATGGCGTTTTAATAACACAGGAAATGGCCACAAAATACTTCGGAAAAGAAGATCCCATTGGCAAGGTAATACGAAAAGACAATAAAGAAAATATGGTAGTAACCGGTGTTTTGGCCAATATCCCTGCCAACTCCGATCTGCAATTCGACTTTATCCTACCAATGGCCTCTTTAGCCAGAACCAATGATGATTTGAAAAATAGCGTATGGACTAATTTTAATTTTTACGACTATGTTCTGTTAGATAAAAATTTCGATCCTTCCGCTCCGAATTTATTAAAACTGGAAAAACAAATTGACCAGATATCTCTGAAACACACTCCTGGGATCGAGGTTAAGGCCTCGTTCTTGTTGCAGGCTTTAACTAAAATTCACCTGGCACCTGAAAGATTGGGAGATTCGCCCGGCCATGGAAACGCGCAATATGTAAGCATCTTTTTTATTATCGCTATTTTGATATTGATAGTAGCTTGTATCAATTTTATGAACCTGGCTACAGCACGCTCGGCCCGCAGGGCTAAAGAAATTGGCTTACGGAAAGTAGCAGGCGCTATACGCGGGCAACTGATCATCCAGTTTTTGAGCGAATCGGTATTTATTTCTTTTCTGTCTTTATTGCTTGCGTTCGGGATCGTTATTTTATTCCTGCCGGTATTCAATGAGCTGGCCAACAGAAAGCTCGTCATCGATGTATCTGATGCAAAGCTTTGGCTAAGTCTTTTGGGTATTGCCTTGTTAACCGGGCTCATCTCTGGCAGCTACCCTGCCCTATTCCTTTCCGGCTTCAACCCGGTTAAAGTGCTCAAGGGTAATGTAAAATCAATGGGTGGCAATTTACTGTTCCGCAACGCTTTGGTGGTGATCCAGTTCATGGTTTCCATTGTACTGCTGGTAGGTACAATGGTGATCTACAATCAGCTTAAATTTATTAGAGACAGGAACCCTGGCTTTGAGAAGGCTAATCTCTTGTATATGCCGATGACAGGTGATATATGGGGTAAACAGCAGGCTTTAAAAAATGAGTTAAAAGGAAACCCGCTTACCAGCGATTTTTCCTTGATTACCGACCTGCCCACTAACCTGGGGGGCTGGACTGTTAGTGTTGATTGGGCTGGCAAAGATCCCCACTCGCAATTAGCTGTTCCGGTAATGGCTGTTGATGAGGATTTTACGCATGCATTTAGGATGAAGTTGGTAGCGGGACGGAGCTTTTCAAGGGCATTTAAAGCCGATTCAAATAATTACATGGTTAACGAAAAAATGCTGAGCGTTATGGGTTTAAAAGCCAGTACAGCAATAGGTAAATCATTAACGCTCTGGGGTAACAAGGGTACTATTGTTGGTGTGGTGAAGGATTTTAATTTTAAGCCGGTTCAGCAGGCCATAGAGCCATTGGTTATGCCTTTTAATAAAATAGGTGGTTTTGTAATGGTAAGAACATTGCCCGGCAAAACCAAAGCCACCATACAGGCCCTATCAACTATAAGCCAGGAACTCAACCCCGCCTACCCTTTCAAATTTGATTTTCTTGACCAGGACCTGGCTAACCTTTATAAAGGAGAGCAGCAGATGGGCAACATTTTTAATCTTTTTGCCGCGCTTGGTATTTTTATATCCTGCCTGGGTTTATACGGCTTATCAGCTTTTATGGCCGAGCAGCGTACCAAAGAAATTGGCGTGCGTAAAGTATTAGGCGCATCTGTGTTTAACCTGGTCTATTTATTATCCTCTGGGATCACCAGGCTGATCGTTATAGCTATAGTTATAGCCGTACCGCTTTCCTGGTATGCCGTGAACAGCTGGCTGGCTGGTTTTGCCTATCATATCTATGTTAGCTGGCTGGTATTCTTCATGGCATCGCTGGCAGCTTTAAGTATTGCCTGGCTTACCGTTAGTTATGAATCGATAAAAGCAGCAATTGTTAACCCTATCAAGAGTTTGAGGACGGAATGATTGTATTAACCAATCTGTTTTAAGTGATGTTTTAAATGCTCCAGGTAATCATTAGCCAGCCAGGCTACTGTTTGCAGGTTGGGTTCCAGTTTGCTGTTGTCGCAACGGGCGCCCACCCTGTCCAAAGGATAGTTTTTTAGTACACTGATGATCTGTTTGTTGAGTAAAGTCCAAAGGTCTATCAGGTCATTGATATCAGCATCCTGGTAACGCTGTACCGTTACCCAGGCGTCCTGTTCATAAGTAAGCCTGAAATTTTCTTCATAAGTGCAGCGTATAAACCGCTGTAGGTTGATATGCGCGCTATCGATGAGGTGACCGAGGATCTCTTTTTTTGACCATTTGCCGGGTGCCGGTCGGGTTTCCCAGTCGATCGCCCGAGATCTGATATCCTGAAACTCATTAATAATATCGGTTAATTGTTGCACAACGTTGTTCATTTTGGCTTATTCAAATAGTATTTAAAGATTGTTATTTCATATTAAATAACAAAACCATTAACTTCAAAGCCTTAAACATAGCTAATGGTCCTTAATTATATCTGGGTAGCTTTTTTCTTGATCGCCTTTGTAGTTGCCTTTATTAAATTGGTTTTTTTTGGCGATACGGAATCATTTAAGCTATTGGTTGATGGTATATTCAGTTCATCCAAATCGTCGGTAATGGACATCGCTTTGCCGCTGATCGGTAATATGGCATTTTGGCTGGGTATACTCAATATTGGCGAAAAGGCGGGAGCTATTAATTTCCTTTCTCGTATTGTAGGCCCTTTTTTTCGCAGGCTTTTCCCTGAAGTTCCCCGCGACCACCCCGCTACCGGGCACATGCTGATGAATTTTTCGGCCAATTTATTAGGACTTGATAATGCCGCTACCCCGCTGGGTTTAAAAGCTATGGGTAGTTTGCAGGAGTTAAACCCAGATAAGGAATCGGCCTCAAACGCCCAGATCATGTTCCTGGTATTGCATACTTCGGGCTTGCAATTATTACCTGTTACTATTATAGCGCAGCGTGCCATACTAAATGCTGGCAACCCTACCGATGTATTTCTTCCTATTATTATTGCCACTTATGTAGCCACTGTGGTTGGTTTGCTTGTGGTTGCCGTTAAGCAGAAAATAAACCTGTTTGATAGGGTGATCATCGCTTGGTTGGGGGGCTTAACCGCTTTCATAACGCTGTTGGTTTGGTGTTTTACCCATTACCTCACCAAAGGGCAGATCAGCGCGGTATCAAATGTAGGCAGTAACTTTTTGCTGTTCACCATACCTGTACTGTTTATTTTAGGCGGCTTGATAAAAAAAATCAATGTGTTTGAAGCTTTTATTGAAGGCGCTATAGGCGGGTTTGAAACCTCGGTGAAAATAATACCTTACCTAGTGGCCCTGCTGGTCGGTATCAGCGTTTTTCGGAGTTGCGGCGCGCTGGATTATATGAACGACGGCCTGCGCTGGGTATGTACACAATTTAACTTCAATACCCGTTTTGTGGATGCTATGCCTGTAGCCTACATGAAACCCCTGAGCGGATCTGGTTCAAAAGCCATGATGATCAATACCATGCAAACCTTTGGTGTGGATAGCTTTGCCGGGCGACTAGGTTGCATATTCAATGGTTCGGCAGATACTACTTTTTATATTGTAGCCTTATACTTTGGCTCGGTAGGTATTAAAAAATCACGTTATGCTATCCCGGTAGGCTTAATAGCCGATTTTGCCGGTATCATTGCCGCTATTCTGGTGGCCTACTTGTTTTTTGGTTAACAATTTTGTCTTTAGCGAATTCTGTAATTTTCCGACAAGTTAATTTCTCCCTATACTCCTCTCTTTTTTGTAACCAGCAGGAAAAACATTCCGTATAAGAGTGCTGATTTGGCATCATGTGATAACCTACTCATGATCGCTTTAATGATTCACAACTGTTTTGCCCCCAAATTCACCTTATCGGCCGGTGAGTTAAGAAGCATTTGATCATCATGAAACCAATTTTTAATGAATATAAGCTACGCTAAAAAAATATTTTTTTTAGTCATTTTCATTCTACCTGTACTATTTGCCCGGGCGCAAACCATCACTGTAGGTAATGTTGATGCGGGACCCTATGGCCAAGGCTCAACAATCAGTATACCAATAAAGTTGAGCAATGGCTCCGGTTGCTTTGCCATGAACAATGTATTTGATCTTTACCTGTCGGATGCTAATGGTAATTTTGGCACACAAAAAAAGATAGGTACCATCAGCGGTTTTTACGCCACATTCGTGAATGGCATTATCCCTTCAGGAACACCCGCCGGAACAGGATACAAATTACAAGTGGTATCAACAGCTCCGGTTGTAACGAGCGGCACTTCGTCGGCCTTCACTATTAATAATTCTGGAGGTGTTGTTGCCGCGGTTAGCTCCCAGATCATCAATCCGCAATATCCAGAAGTATTTGGAACGTGTAACGGCACACCCAACACCACTACAAAGTATACTTTTTTAAATCAGTCCACATCTGGGGCATCGGTTACAGCTACATTTTTCAATGACCTGGCACAAACGGCCGAAGGTGGTACAGTTCCTGTTTCGCCCAGTGCCTTTCTCAATGCTAATGCCGCAAACTACACCGTAACGGTTAAAGCGGTAAATGGCGGCATTGTAGGTACAAAATCCTATTTGCTGATGAATAACGTGGCCAACAGCGGGCTCGGCGCTACAGGTATTACCTCGGTGTGCCTTTCAAATGGTACCGGTGATCTGACCTTTAATGCAGATATCACATCGCCCGAAACCGGTTTGCAGAATAATTACCCTGGTCATACTTATAAAGTAACCTGGGGCGATGGGGCAAGCAGCACATTTACTCTTTGTGAGATCATGGCGCAAGGAGGTAAAATTGTGCATACTTACAGTGCATCGTCATGCGGTAGTATTGTTGCTAATATCAAGAATGTTTTTAAGGTCGATCTTCAACTTTCAGGCGTTTATTGTGGTGATATTGGCACGCCGGCAACCAAATACGCCCAGGTACTTGCTCCACCTGTAAATAAAATTTCCAATGTTGATGTAGGATGTGTAAATACGCCTATTACCTTTGCCAATACCTCTTACCCGGGTCAGTCTGCCAGTACCACCAACACTTCCGCGAGTTGCATTAACACTGATGCCAAATATTCCTGGTATGTTGATGGTGACCTGAAAGTGCAGAATTACGGAGCTACTCAACCTTTTATTTACACTTTTACCACAACAGGTGTGCATGATGTGAAACTGGTTCTGCAAAACACGGCCGGCATTTGTGGGGCAGCGGATGTTATCACCCCTATTTGCATTCAAAATCCACCAAAACCGATATTTAATTTTCCCGTGAAAGCTGGCTGCGGACCTTTAACCTTAATTCCCGATAATACTTCTGTAATTGATGCTAATTGCGACAACACCAATACATACCAGTGGATAACCGCGGGGCCAGGTGCAGTTACTTATACCGACAATACCAATGCTAATAGCCAACAACCTCATATGGTTTTTGCCACAGCAGGTGTTTACCGCGTTAACCTGATCATTAATACCAAAAGTTGCGGGCCCGTTTTGGGTGCCGAACAAAGCATAACGGTTGACGATGTGCCAAGTGTCCAACTATCGGCAGATGCATCGGTATGTGGTATTAATCAGACCCTTAAATTTAATACAGATGCCGGTATTACCCACACGGTGTTAGGTGGCATAGGCGAACTCAAACCTGATTCTTATATCTGGACAATAAGTGGCGGCGCATTTGATTTTGCAGGCGGCACAACGGCCAATTCTCAGTATCCACAGATACTGTTTAAGGATGCAGCAACTTATACGATTAGTGTGGCCGTAAAAAATGGCTGCGGCACGCCGGCTTCGGCTACGCAGCATCTTACTTTCCAGGTATCTCCCACCATCAGTGCCGGTAGCCCATTTACTGTCTGTGCCGGTTCAGACATCAACCTTACCGGAACCGTTCCAAGCGGTACGGTAACCGGTCAAATATGGTCTGGTGGGTCAGGAGGTACTTTTACCAGCCCCAATGCCCTGGTTACTACTTATACCCCATCGGCTGCTGATATAGCCGCGGGCAAAGTAAGCTTCTCGTTAACCGGTACTACCTCACTAACCCCGCCTTGCGATAAGGTGGTGAGCACGGTTACAGTAACTATTCAACCACAAACAGTGATCAACAGCGCTCCGGTGGTTAATAATCTGTGTTCTGGTACGGCTCTTAATTATCATATACTCTCTACTCCCAGCAGTACTTATAGCTGGACGGTTGACCCTGCTAAAACATCGTCCTCTGTTACGGGTTATACCAGCGGAAGCGGTTCTGTTATCAACGATGTGATTACCAATAACGATCCCTTAAATTCGGCTGTGGTTACCTATATTATACAAGCTACGGGCGGTAATTGTAACGGCGATCCTTTTACCTTAACCGTTAATGTTTTACCCACGCACATCACAGCCGGTTTTACTGCAAGTGTAACCGAAGGCTGCGGACAGTTACCCGTTCAGTTCACCAATACCTCTGTACCGCTCAGCAGTAGTTTTACCTGGGATTTTGGCGATGGCGCTACCTCAACTGAAGTTAGCCCATCGCATACATTTGCGCCAGGTACCGATGGTAAGGACAAAGTTTATACGGTGACTTTGCAATTGATCAGCTCCTGCGGTAATGTAACCGCTACACCTATGCAGATCACGGTGCATCCGGCAGCACCGGTGGCGCTTATTCTTCCATCCCCGCTAAGTGGTTGTTCGCCATTTGATGTGACCGTTCAAAATGCGTCGCCGGGCAATAATAAGAGTTACACTTACCATTTATATGACCCGGCCACACAACAGGATGTCCAGCCTCCGGTAACACGTACTGATAAAAGTTCGGTGGCTTTCACTATAACTTCTACAGTAGCCAAATTGTACAAATTGTATATGGTAGCCGAAGATCTTTGCGGTAATACCACAAAAAGTATAGAATGGCCCATCTCCGTATCGCCACCCGATTTTGTAGCAAAAACCTTTTTAACGGATAACAACAACAAAGGCTGCGTTCCCTTTTCTACCAGCTTTAATAATGGCTCAACAGGTGGCGATATATTTACCTATAATATATATGCCCCGAACGGTGACGTTACTCATATAACTGCGGGCGGTTTAGGTAGCACGCTTAATTATACTTTTAACCAGGCAGGTGTTTACAATGTTTCTATAACAGCGGCTAATGGCTGTTCATCTATTGAGTCGGATAAGGTAACAGTTACGGTAGATCCGTTACCATTGCCTGCTTTCTCTGCCGATGTTACCACGGGTTGTAAAATGCTGGTAGTAAACTTTACGAACAGCACACAAGCGCCCGATGCTAATTCCAGCGCGAGTTCATATCAGTACGACTGGGATTTTGGCGATGGCAGTCCTCACGTGTTTGAACAAAATCCGGCCCCGCACACCTACCAGTTTAGTAACACGCCATTTACCGTTACCCTGGTAGTTACCAACCCGGTAACCGGATGTACTGCCACTGCTGTTAAAAATGGTTATATCGCCGTAAATCCCCCACCGTTTACCGCGTTTGGGGTAAAACCGGATACTACCATCAGCATACCTAATTACCGGTTTACGTTTGTTGATCAAACTACCAACGGACCTACGCAATGGCATTGGGATTTTGGCGATGGACAAACCTCCAACAATCAAAACCCGGCGCATACCTACATTGACACAGGTACTTATAAAGTAACACTCACAACTTACCGGGGAAGCTGCGATAGCGTCATTTCACACAAGGTTCATATTACGGGTATTCCTGGCCAGCTTTATCTGCCGAACGCTTTTATGCCAACCAGCGGTTCAACCGAGCTTCAAAAGTTTATAGCAAAAGGCTCAGGTATCAAAAAATGGCATTTGCAGGTGTACAATAATTACGGGCAACTGATGTGGGAAACCGATAAACTCGATGATTACAAAGGTACACCAGTAAATGGTGATGGCTGGGACGGCACATTCAGAGGGGCGCCGGTTCAGCAGGGCGTTTATATATGGCAGGCTTCGGCAATATTTATAAACGGAACGGAATGGAAAGGCATGAGCTATAATCATTCGTTACCCAAACGCACAGGTACTATAAATTTAATACGATAGCAGATGCGCAACCAGTTAAAAAAAAGCATTTTATTTTTTATAGCGCTGCTAACAGGCATAGTAACATTTGCCCAGGATCATATGTATTCGCAGTTCTTTAATTCGCCGGTTTACCTTAACCCGGCATTGAATGGTCAGTTTCCCGGTGATCTGCGCATGAACCTCATTTACCGTAATCAATTTACATCGGTGCCGGGCGGCTTTAATTACATCACCGCATCGATTGATTATAATATCCCCCGGTTTGGCGGCGGTGTAGGCTTACTGTTTACCCGTGGCAGCGAAGGTTCGGCGGGACTTGTTAAAAATAATATAGCAGGTATTTATTCATACAGTGTGGGCTCCGAAGATTTTGTATTATCATTTGGTTTACAGGCGGGCATTACCAATCGTTCGGTTAATTATGGTAAACTGGTGTTCAGCGATCAGATTGACCCGCAATTTGGTTATATACCTGGTACTCCTACTGCTGCGGAACCGCCGCTTTTTGATAACCGTTATTATTTTGATGCAGGCGTGGGCATTAACCTGGTTGTCAGCGATTTTAATATTGGCGGGGCATTACAACATATTAACCGGCCCAACGAATCTTTTACCGGCATCCCTGCCAAATTACCTATGCGAGGGACGGCGCACGCGAGTTACAGGCTGGACCTAAATCCCTATGCCAACCTTGATGAAGACGAAAAATCATTCCTTATACCCTCGGTTATTTTATATAAACAAGCCAGCGCGCAATCTATCAATGCCGGGATGCAATTTAAAAGGAGAAGCATTAACGCGGGACTGTGGTACCGTACAGGCGGCTCGGCAGGCCCAAGCGCCGTTGTGCTCTCGCTGATATTCGACCTGTTTACCCATCGTGATGGCGGCGAAAAGCTGCGTTTGGGTGTCAGTCACGATGCTCCTTTCGGAGGATTAAATTATAGTAATACCAGCGGGTCAACAGAAGGAAGCATTGGATACGAAACTACGCTTCCATCCCGTTCCGATGCTTATCGTAAATTTGAGGGAGCACGGCGTTGTTATGATTTTTATTAAACAGGCATTCATTTTAATCATGTAGTTCATTTATGTACGATCAGAATAACGCTATACTTGCTTTTAGTATATTTACCCCTGAATTTTTTTCTCCTGGGTTTAGTAGTTTTTTAACTGATCATGTTTTTTTTCAAAAAATTAATTGTGCAGGCAACCTTTTAATACCGGGCTACGTGATGACTGTAAAACTGATAAATAATAGTACAATTTAACCCCATTTGAACCCCTTATATGGGAGAAGCGGAACTACAACAACTTATTGCGGGCTGTTTGCAGCAAAGCCGAAAGGATCAGAAAATGCTTTATAAGGCATTTTATGGCTTTGCTATGAGCATATGTTTGCGATATGCCGGTAACCGCTATGAAGCTGCGGAGATCATGAATCAGGGTTTTTTAAAAGTATTCACTAATTTGCATAAATATGATACGGGACGTCCGTTCATTGCCTGGGTTGGCCGTATTATGATGAATACTTCGGTTGATTATTACAGGAGTAACCTGAAACTGTCGCTTAATGATGATCTGGATGCTGCTGAAGATATAGGTCATGATGAGTTACCTGATCAGAAATTGAATTATGATGACCTGCTAAGCATGATACAGCAGTTGCCAAATGCCTATCGTACCGTGTTTAACTTGTTTGCTATTGAAGGTTTCTCGCACGAAGAAATAGCGACCCAGTTGGGTATCAGCACAGGTACTTCAAAATCAAATTTATTTAAAGCGAGAGAAAAACTAAAAATTATGGTACTCAACTCCGGCCGTTTGCCGGATAATGGTTCTGAGGATATCCGGCACAAAATTATTGCCATAGGTGCGATCAGCGTTGGAATATCACACTTGATTGAATTAATAATGCGATGAAAGGGAAAAACGAAAATAAATTAGATCAGCTATTCAAAGACGGGTTATCCGGCTCTGAAGATCATTTTGCTTTTCGTGAGGAGGATTGGGCTTCTATGGAGCGCCTGCTGGATAATAAACCCAGCAAAAAGGTGGTCATCAAGAGGATAATTTATTACTCAGCAGCAATAGCAGCTCTTTTACTGCTGGCTGTGGGATTGTTCTTCTTTAACAGGAGCGATAAAGCAGATCAAAAAAAGGATCAACTGGCGATTAAACCAAAGATCAAAACAGATACTCAGATACCTGTCCAAAAAGATACTGTCCAAAACGGCCAATCTATTAAAGATAAAGATTCGGTTAAGAATGTTAACCCGGGGACTGAAAACCTGGCTAAGAATGATATAAATAGCAATAAAGATAAAACAGGATCGACCTTGGGTATTACTCCAGGTAAGCGTAATCAGCACAACAATATACCTGCAGATCAAAGTCCGGTAAATCAGAATGTGCCCGGTAATAAAACCACAAAAGACAGCGCCGATAAAAATAAAACGGTTCCTCCGGTAGATAATAATAACAACAATGCAGTCGATCCGTCGAAGATAGCTTCTAAGACCGATCAAACTCAAAATAACCTGGCTGTCAATCCAATTAATACCAAGCAACCGGATACGACAGGTAATGTAACAGCGCCGGTGCAACAGACTAAAAAAGATAAACCATCCCTTAAACCAATATTAAGGACCGGGCCACGCTTTACCCTGGCCATACTGGCTGCACCAGATCTTAACGCGGTTAATTCATTTAGCCGTAATCAGGTAGGTACAAACTTTGGTGTGCAATTGGGTATTCATCTGTCTAAAAAGTTCAGTATATCAACCGGTGCGTCATATGCCGTTAAACCGTATCAGGCTAGTGGCAGCCAGTATAACTCTGCTAATTGGCAAGGTGTACCATCTGCTAATCTGCCGGATTATGTAGCGGCCAATTGCAAGGTTTTAGATATACCGTTGAACCTGAATTATCAGTTCTACGCTCAGGGGAAAAACAAGTTTGCAATAGGCAGCGGCTTATCGTCCTATATCATGCTGCGCGAAAACTACCATTTTGAATTTGCTGATGGCATGAAACCATCATATGATATCCAGGTTGATGGCCGTAACCAGCATTGGTTAGGTGTACTGAATTTAAATGCTACTTATGAGCGTAGGATCAATTCTAAATTCAGTACCATTATACAGCCTTATATGAAGCTCCCTGTTACCGGTATCGGGGTTGGACGTGTTGACCTTAGATCAACAGGTGTGGCAGTTGGCGTAAGCTGGAATATTAATCCATTCAAACCTAAATAAAGAAGAGTTAAAGAAATAAAAAAGCCTCGCGGTTTCAAAAACCGCGAGGCTTTTTAGTACAGACATTTTTTAATATTAAAAGATTTTACTGGTTTTTAGCCAGTAAAATGATGCCTTTTCCTTCTATAACCTGCTTTCCATAACCAGCTTCGGTAATGTTGATCATGGCATGGGATAACTCTTGCAACGTAACAAAACCACCTGGATACAACGCCCTGCCAATGGGGAAAAGCCAGTTGATATATTTATAAAAATTGTGTGTGTTTAACAAATCCTTTATCGGCTTAATGAAACCCGGGCGAAAGGCAAATACCTGCTTAAAAGGAAGTTTCATGAGGTCGTTCTCTGTTTTTCCTTTAACAGCTGCCCAGCCTTTACCCTTTTCATTGCTGTCGGTTCCCGCCCCCGAGATATAACAAAAGGTCATACCAGGGTTGAGTTTGCTCAGGGTTTCAGCTACATGCATGGTTAGCGTGTAAGTTAATCTGAAGAATTCCCCCGCCTTTATCCCTACAGACGATACACCTAAACAAAAATAACAGGCATTATAACCCGATAATTCGTTTTCAATGACCGAAAGATCAAAGAAGTTACTGTGTATCAATTCCTTAAGCTTAGGGTGAGTAATGTTCATGCTTTTCCTGTTAATCACCAGAACCGCTTCTACATCAGGGTGCAGTAAACATTCGTGCATCACCCCCTCGCCTACCATGCCGGTGGCGCCGGTTATAATAGCCCTTATTTTTGTTTTCATATTATTGGGGATTGATTAACATTGACCAGGTCAGGTCGAAAGCTTCGTTAATGATCTGTTCTTGTTTGTCTGCACACAGGTCACATTTCACCAGGAACTCATACATCCCGTTAATCTGGCTCCAGGCAAGCGTAGCGATCAGTTCGGTGGGCAAATTTTTAAATATTCCGGCCTGTACAGCACCCTCTAAAAATTGCGTATGCTGACGGGAATGTTTGGCTATATCCTCGGCTGGAACCAAGGCCAGGTGCGGCGAAAAATGGAATTGTTGAAGAAAAAAGAACTCTTCTGGACGTGCAACTGCCCATTTTAATGAGTACACAAACATATTCCTGAACTTGTCTTTAAAAACTTCGCCCTGGTTTATTTTTTCAAACAGGTACGTGTTCAGCTCCTCTTTTGTTTGGTTGTACAGGGCTACTACCAACTCGTCCTTGGTTTTAAAATAATGAAAAAGCGTACCGTTTGATACCCCTGCTTCACTGGCTATTTTACTGGTGGGCGTGCCATGAAAACCGTATTGTACAAACAATTTTAAGGCTACTGAAAGAATTGATGCTGGCTTATTCATATATAAATTGACTAATCACTCTACAAAGCTATATAAAATTCAGAACCAGCAAATTATTTGCCTGCCTGTTGGGCCTTAAATCATAAAATATTAAAATAAAAAGACAATTCTTTATTCTCCGGGCAACCCTTTGCTAAAAAGTAACGATATAATAATAGACGCCTATGTTAGAGCCTGTGGGTGTATCCGGGTTCTGTTGATGGTGTTACACAAGCTTGATGAATTTTAATTATCTGCCATGGTACCTGTTTCAGTTGTGATCATTACAAAAAACGAAGCCGAAATGATAGGCCGCAGCATTACTATGCTCAGGCAGCTAACCGATGATATTATTGTGGTTGATAACGATAGTACGGATCATACCATAGACATTTCAATAGAGAATGGTTGCCGGGTTTATCAGAAAAGTTGGGACGGTTACGGGGCCAATAAAAACAAGGGTATCGCCCTTGCCCGGTACAACTGGATACTAAGTATCGATGCCGATGAAATCCCTGACGCGGCCTTGCTTACAGCCATCAGCCAGCTAAAACTCGACGATTGCAATATCGTGTACGATATACCCTTTAAGGCCTATTACGGTAATAAACCTATCAACTTTGGCAATTGGGGCCGCGATCATCATATCAGGCTATTTAACCGTACCAGGGTAAAATGGTCCGAACCACCTGTGCACGAAACATTAATCCTGCCGCAAAATATGAACGTTAAAAAGCTGGGTGGTCATTTGCACCATTACTCAGTTAAAAACGTGCAGGAGCATGAAGCCAAAATTATTCATTACGCCCAGTTAAGTGCTTTAAAATACCTGCAAAGTGGTAAAAAAGCCAGCCTGGTAAAATTATACCTTGCCCCCTTGTTCCATTTTGTAAAAGCCTATGTGTTTTTATTAGGTTTTTTGGATGGCAAAGAAGGCTGGAATATAGCCCGGATGGCCTTTAAAAATACCTGGCTAAAATATTATTATTTAGATAAAGCCATACAGAACCCCGTTCAAAAGAAAAATCTGTATGAAACACCTGTTATGGCGTATGAATTTAAAGCTAATGCGCATACCGAATAAAGGTAGGTGTACTTGAAGAGAGAGTTAAGAATCACGATCAAGAAAACAACCCTATAAGGTTGTTTTTGCGTTTGATTTAATAAATGCACAATCACAGGCTTTTGTCTTAACGCTTGATTCTTGTCTCTTGGTTCTTATTCCTTTTTTCCAATTCTTTTTTCGTATAAACAAATTTACACAGGCAACCAATCCCATTTTCAGGTCGTAATGATTATAAAGAAACCGGAGAATGTTGACCAGAGCAGTGGCTTTTTATACGAATAAAATGAAGGATAAGGTGGATTGGAGACTACTCACCTTTTTGCTGTTGTTTTTAAATGTAAAGCTGGCTGTAAAAATTCCTGTTATTATTCTGTTTAGCTTATGGCAGTTCAATTTTAAATTCGGGTTTCGGTTTAAGGATTCCCGCCTGCCGCTTTTTTACCCGCTGATCATCATCATAGCCTTAGTTAACTGGATCATTTATAAAGGCTATGTTAACGGGAATTACAATATCCTGTTATTTACCGGTATTGGTTTTTGGCTCCTGTGCATACTGGCCATACACCAGGTTAAACTGGCTGTTGATAACAATTCGCCCGAGATAGTACATCAAACCATATCGGCCTTCTTTATTGTAAATACCCTGATATCCGTGCTAACGCTTGTTGTTATCGTTTTAAAAACGCATTCCATCAACCCTTATACTTACCAGGGAGAATATCAGAAATACTTTATCAATACCGGCGATTACATTAAAGGTATAACATTTGATACCTCCATTACCAATGCTACATTGAATGCCTTTGGGGTAGTTTACTTTTTGATCAGGAAAAACGCAGTGATGTTGTTGGTTTGCATGGCTACGCTGTTGCTTACCGGCAGTAATTTTATTAACCTGGCCTTATTGCCCATATTACTGTTGCTGTTTGCTTTTAAAACCAACCGTTATCAAAAAAGCCTTGTTGTTGTTTGTCTGATTTTTTTGATTGTTTTTATGGCGAAAATATCGCCACAGAATAACAAATACGCCACGCTAACGCTGGTACATCTATTTCAGAAACATATACCTGTAAATACCGACGCCAAACACAAAAACACATCGGCAAATCTGCGTATTACAGATCGCCCCGACAACACGCTGACGCCCGAAGAGCATAAACAAAAGATAGCTACTTTATACCTGGACAGTGTAGGCAAAATACTGGATTCGATACGGGCAAGCAAACGTCCTAAGTATGCAAAAAACGTTTACCTGGCCGAAGGCGGACGTATAGCGATCACAGAGGATGATATTAACGGGGATTATTATCAAAGCAAAAAAGAAACACCGGTTGAACAGTTACAGCTGCTGGATTTTATAAGGGAGCACAAGGCCACACTGCCTATATCCGGAAATAATAATTATACCGCTGCTTTACCCGGCAAGGCCATGGGATTTTTGCAAACCACGGCTCTTTTTCATGGGCATTTAGGCAAGGCTTTAATGGGGGCGGGCATGGGTAATTTTTCGTCAAAGATTGCTTATCGGGCAGCAGGATTCGGCTTTGCAGGGGGCTACCCTTCCCGTGACATTTATATCAATCATGACTTTTTGGTTAACCACCTTGATCTGTACTTGAGTTTCTTTAGCAAACGATCAGGTTATCATTCCTTGACCAATAGTCCGTTTTCTGTTTATGATCAATTACTTGCCGAGTATGGTATGATCGGCCTTGCTCTGTTTATGATATTTTATGTGGGCTTTTTTGCTAAGCATTATCAAAAACTCACTTATAGCTTGCCCATTTTGTTTTTAATGCTGGCAGTGCTATTTACTGATTACTGGTTTGAACAACTATCGGTAATGGTGTTTTTTGAGCTGCTTTTATTGCTCAATATCAAAGAAAATCAAACCGTTAAATCCGCTGAACATGAATTTTGATACACCCAAAATAACGGTTTTGATGCCCGCCTATAACGCGGATAAATACATCGCGGATGCTATCGGATCGGTTTTGGAGCAATCGTTTACCGATTTTGAGCTGCTGATTATTAATGACGGATCTACAGATGATACCGCCGATGTGATCAATTCATTTACCGACCCCCGGATAGTGATGATATACCAGGATAATAAAGGGGTATCCCTGGCCTTGAACACCGGGTTAAAGTATGCCCGAGCCCCTTATATAGCCCGGTTTGACGCCGATGATGTTTGCCATCCCGAGCGTTTGCAACTACAATATGATTTTATGATAAATAATCCCGATTACAGTATTATAGGCTCCGCAGCCGATTACATGGATATGGAGGGTACTTATCTTTTTACCTCCACTCCGCCGGCTATCAACAATGAAGATATTCAGCAACTGGCATCATCTGTTTGTCCGTTTATACACTCTACCGTATGCTATAAAAAAGAGGTGATCGTAAAAGCGGGTGGCTATAATGAATATGCTTATACCTATGAGGATCATTTTTTATGGGTAAACATCCTTAACGATCAAAAGGCCTGTAATTTTTCGCAACCATTAATAAAACTGAGGTTAAACCCCGAATCCATCACCATCGACGAAAAATGGCGCCCGCGCAAATTCCTCGAAATAAAATATGCCACACTTAAAAGCAGGGTCATCACATCTGATGAGGGCAGCCAGCTAACCGAAATGGGCGAAAAACAATACTCGCACCAGGTTAAACATGGCTCTTATTACGCTTTATGCGCCAAAAAATTACTGGTCAATAATTACCATCCGCAAAAGGCTCGCTTGCATGTAGCTAAGGCCATCAGCATATCGCCCTTGAGGCTGGATAATTACTTATTATACACCGTTAGCTACCTGCCAGAAAAACTGGTGGCATGGTTACATAAAATGACTACCGGGAGGCAGGCACAATGATCAAAGTAGCATTTATAACCCGGTCAACCATATACACCGTACCCGGCGGCGACACGATTCAGGCTGTACAAACAGCGCGCCATCTGACTGAAATGGGCATTACTGCCGATATCAGGCTGGCTAATGAAAGTATACACTACAGTCATTATGATCTGCTGCATTTTTTTAACCTTACCCGCCCGGCGGATATCTTGTATCATAGCCAAAAGGCAGGTAAGCCTTATGTGGTATCCACCATTTTGTGCAATTACGGCGAGTATGATAAATACCACCGCAAAGGCGCGGGCAGGCTGCTGCGTTACCTGTCGACCGATACCATTGAATACCTTAAATCCATAGCCCGTTACCTGCTTGGGCGCGATAGTCTGGCAAGTTTGTCCTATACCTGGCTTGGTCAGCGTAAAAGCATCAAGAATATACTGAGCCGGGCCGCCATGATACTGCCCAATTCGGAGTCGGAATATCGCAGGGTGATCCAATCGTACGAACGCAAGGTAAAACACCTGGTAGTACCTAACGGTGCCGATCAGAACATGTTTCAGTATGATCCGGAGATCAAAAAAGACGAGAAACTGGTGATATGTGCTGCCCGGATAGAAGGAATTAAAAATCAGCTGAACCTGATACGCGCGTTGAATAATACCTCCTATCGTTTACTGCTGATCGGCACGCACGCCCCTAACCAGCTAGCCTATTACCAGGAATGCCGCGAAATAGCCGCTGAAAATGTGGGCTTTATTGATCACATACCGCAACAGGAACTGGTGAAATATTATCGCCGGGCAAAAGTGCATATCCTGCCTAGCTGGTTTGAAACTACCGGCCTAAGCTCGATTGAAGCCGCGCTCATGGGCTGTAATATTGTAACCAGCGACAAGGGCGATGTACGCGAATATTTTGCCGATGACGCTTTTTATTGCGATCCGTCATCGCCTGAAAGCATCCTGGCTGCAGTTGAAAAGGCGAGCAGCACTCCTTATAACGAAACTTTAAGGCACCGCATATTAAAACAATACACCTGGAAACAGGCGGCTTCACAAACGTTAAAAGCATATCAATCAGTATTATAGCCATGAAATTACGTATAGCCATATTAGGAACCCGGGGTATCCCCAATTATTACGGCGGATTTGAGCATATATCTGAATATGTTTCGGCCGGTTTAGTAAAACGCGGTCATTCGGTAACCGTTTACAATTCGCACAACCACCCATATACCCAGGATAACTGGAACGGTGTAGAAATAAAACACTGCTACGACCCGGAATATTTGATAGGTACAGCCGGTCAGTTTATTTATGACATGAACTGCCTGCTGGACGCCCGCAAAAATAAGTTTGATGTGGTATTGATCATGGGTTATACCAGCAGCTCGGTTTGGGGTAAGCTATATCCAAAAAATAGCACCATCATCACCAACATGGATGGCATGGAGTGGAAGCGGTCAAAATATTCTAAACCGGTACAGCAGTTTTTAAAATATGCCGAAAAACTGGCCGTAAAATATAGCCAGTATTATGTAGCCGATTCAAGGGTGATCAAATCATACCTGGCGGACAAGTACAATATCAACAGCGAATACATCCCCTACGGTGCCGATGTTTACTCGGATCAGGAACGTGAACAGTATGACTTTAACGAAGCCTTAAAAGAAGATTACTTTTTGCTCATGGCACGTATGGAGCCTGAAAATAATATCGAAACTATTTTAGATGGCTTTAATAAAAGCAATTCAGACAGAAAATTTAAAGTTTTGGGTGATACCGGCAACCGCTTTGGTAAGTATATCACCAATAAATTTAATAACGACCAGCGCATAGAATTTAAAGGAGCCATTTTTGATACCCCCAAAGTGCGGTCGTTACAAAACAACTCTTACCTGTATTTTCATGGGCACAGTGTTGGGGGTACCAATCCATCACTACTGGAAGCTATGGCGAGTGAAGCCCTTATTGCCGCGCACAATAACCCATTCAATAAATCGGTGCTGAATACCGACGCCTTTTACTTTTCAAATGCCGGCGAAGTACAGGAACTGGTAGAAACAGTGCAGCGGAAAGATCTGGAAAAAAGCATGGTGATGAATAACCTGCATAAGATCCAGGATCAGTTTAACTGGGAACGGGTGATTGATCAGTATGAAGAATTTATTATTGAATGCTATAAACACGCCAATCATGAAGCAATTATTGCTCATCAATGATACTGCGGTCAATAAGATCAGCTATTACCATGTGCTGTTACTCATGGCAAGTTTGCCTTTTGATCTTTTTTACAGCCACATTATCCTGATCAGCTTTACGCTGCATACCCTTATTCATTTGGATAAGGGCCGTTTACAATCATTGCGTTCATTTAAATTGCTGGTACTGCCTTCGGTTTTGTTTGTTACCATCATTGCTACGCTTTATACCATCAATCTGCACGCTGCCTTTACCGAGTGGACGTTGCGGATACCGCTTTTGCTGTTTCCGATTGTGTTTTTATTGAATGGCCTCGACCTGAAAAAGTACCGGGAAAATTTGTTGATGGCTTTTTCGCTGATCTGCGCATTAACCGTTTTTTGTTTGTTCGCGGTGGTTTTGGTAACTATCAGATTTTACCATATGCCAATGAGTGCCATCTTTAGCGAAGGTTTTACCAATCATAATTTTGCGGGGCCGATACATATTCATGCCACTTTTTTTTCATTCCAGTTGGTTATAGCCTTGGTTTATCTCCTGTCTGTTTTAATAAAAGGAGGAACAACCAAATCGTTAAAAAGAATATATATCATTAGCTGTCTTATCCTGGTAAGCGGCATGGTTCAGCTAAGTTCCAAATCAATATTGGTTATTCTTTTCGTAGTTGGGAATGTGGTACTCCCCTTGTATTTACTAAAAGGCAGGCAACGGCGCAGATATATGCTCACCGGACTGATAGCCACTGTAATAGGTATCGCCGGTATTTTAAGCATATCAACCTTCAGAGATCGTTATGTAACTCTTTTGAAAGAAGATATTTCAACAGATAAAACCATCCCCAGGAATTCAGATTCACGCCTGGAGCGTTGGCGGGTGGCTGCCGCACGGATAAAAGATAAACCATTGTTAGGATATGGGTCAGGCTCGGAGATCAGTTTGCTGAAAGACGATTTTTATAATGCAAGGATGTACAGCTCCTACCTCAAAGGTTTAAATTCCCATAACCAGTATATCAGTTTCCTACTGAAATCAGGTATATGGGGATTAACTATTTACTTGCTTACACTAGTTTATGGCTTTAAAATAGCCTTCAAAAGAAATGATGTTATGTTCATCAGTTTTATGCTGGTAATAGCTGTTGTATCGGTTACCGAAAATATCCTGGATGTAGATAAAGGCGTGATGTTTTATAGCTTTTTCTTTTCCTTTTTTATGTTCTCCGCTCCTGATAATGAAGCAATTATTAAAGAACAGCAAAAATCTGATGATTATTTAATTCCGCTGGCAACCAACGTATTGGCTGTTACGTCATAATAGTATACTACTAAATACACAGCACCGTGGCAGAGATCAAAAAAAACATATTAGCAACACTGGCTTACTTCGATGTGTTCAACTATCCGCTTACGCGGGAAGAGATAGGTTTGTTTCTGCCTGTTAAATGCGATCCGATAGCATTTGATATGGCCATGACCTGCCTGGTGGGCTGCAGGCTAATTTACCGGTTCGATAGGTTCTATACTTTAAAGAACGATCCATACCTCATCAAAAGAAGAAATGACGGGAACCAGAAAGCGGCCGAAATGATAAAAACGGCACGCAAAGTGGGTAATATCCTCATCAGGTTCCCTTATGTACGCGGTATTGCCATTTCGGGCTCGCTGTCTAAAAATTTTGCTGATGCCGAATCAGATATCGACTTGTTTATTGTTACTGCCCCTAACCGGATGTGGGTGGCCCGTACCCTGATGCACCTTCTAAAAAAATTGACCTTCCTGGTTAACCGGGAGCATTACTTCTGTATGAATTATTATATAGATGAGCAGCAGCTGGAAATTGCCGAAAAGAATATCTACACCGCTACAGAAGTGGTTACCCTAATCCCGATACAGGGCGATACTACCTTTGCCGATTTTTTTACCGCTAACGCCTGGACACGTAATTACCTGCCCAACCATATTATGCGGGTATCAACCGCTAAACCCCTGAGCAAACGGCCGCTAAAAAGCCTCGTAGAATGGTTGTTGAACAATCGCCTGGGCGAACTGCTGGATAATAAATTAATGAGGATAACGGCCAGCAGATGGGAGCAGAAAACCCGTGAAAAAAGATTAAATGATCATGGCATGCTGCTGGCCATGGCAACAGGTAAACACTATGCCAAGCCCGATCCAAAGAATTTTCAGATCAACCTCATCAGCCGCTACGAAACACGAATTGCGCAATTGCTGGTAGAGAATCAGCATAGCGTGGCGAATTAGGGTAAGCATCTATGTAACGGTAAAGGCCTGTCATCCTGAGCCCCGTCGAAGGATCGCGCGGAAAGGCCAACCCACCATGCTTCGACAGGCTCAGCATGACACCCTTTTGAGTATATTGCTATTTCTTCTCCAGCGAGATAATAAAGTAATCACCCATATACTTCCAGGGCCATTGGCTTTTTAATTTGTCCTCTTTATTTTTTAGGAATTGATAAGCTTTGGGGTGCTTCTCGGCAAAGCCTTCGATGTATGATGGCGGTACAATAGTACATAGACCTTCTACACCCAATTCTTTATATGATTGTTGTAAAGTTTTGATAATGAACGATGAATTGTAATACCAGCACTTGAAATACGTACCCTCGATATGCGCGGTACGCCCCTTGCTGCTAAAAAATCTGCGGAATGCGGTTTTAAATTTTCCTTTGAAAACCAGCAGGATTTCCCACAGGCAAAAACCGGGAATAACCACCAGGGTTACCTTGCCGCCGGGTTTTAAAAGCTGATCAAACGATAACAATACTTTATCCAGCTCGCCGGTACAATTGAGACCGCCAAAGTTGGAGAATATGTGATCAAAAGGTCCTTGGTTTTGTAACTGCTCCAGTTGAGTAAAAGAACAAATTTCATGACTGATCTGATCGCGGTAGGCCTCTGTTTTTTGACGCAATACCTCCTGCATTCCGGTTGATATATCAGTAGCATGAACCTTGTGGCCATTTTTTGCAAAAAATAGGGCATCTTCGCCGGTGCCACTGTTAAGCTCCAGGATACTGCTGTTGGGCACCAGGTATTGCAAAACATGCTGCCTCACCCTTGCCCTTTTATAGTTAACAATAGTATTGGTAGAATAGATCTCATCAAAAATTACCGACTGCCGACTAAAAGCGGTCGAGGCATCGGTTTCGTTATTATTTGCTATGCTGATCCCGCTTGTCATGATGCTTTTTCCAGTTGATTTAATTTAAACCGCTCAATCATCATGGCTGGTGCATGGTATAAAACCGAAGCGGCTTTACGGAGGCGTTTTACGCTTGGCTTAAAGGGATTACTGAGTAGTTGTATTAGGTTATGCGTAGCCAGGTGCGCATGATAGTTCTGGTGTACATATTTATGCAGCTGTTTATAATAAGCCGGGTTAAAGGTATTGCTGAACATGAGCGCCATCTCGTCGGAATCGGTCCAGTTGGTTTTTTGCTGCAGATCGGCTTTTACTTTTTCGTAAAATAAAGTCCCGGGTAGCGGGTACGAAACCGAGATACCAATTTCATGTGGTAAAAGGTTATTGATCATACGGATGGTTTGCATGATATCGGCTTTGGTTTCACCCGGATAGCCAAATTGTATAAAAAAGGATGGTTTTATGCCATGCTTTTTCATCATTTGTGTAGCGGTATAGATCTGCTGTATGGTTGTGCCTTTATCCATGGCATCCAGTATTTTTTGCGAACCACTCTCGGCGCCTATCCAAACATTATCGCAGCCCGAAGCAGCCAGTGCCTCAACGGTTTCATCTTCCAACAACAAATCGGCCCTTGATTGCAGCTTGTAGCTGAACTGAAGCCCCTCCTGCTTTACCAATCTGGCAAATTCAACTACCCAGCCTGGTTTCAGACCAAAAATATCGTCACAAAACCAAATATGATCCATGTTGAACATTTGCTTCATCAGCTTCAATTCTATGAGCACATTTTCGGGGCTGCGCGAATTATAGCGGTTACCATAGATTGGCTTAGCGCACCAGTTGCATTTAAAAGGGCAACCTCTTGTGGTGCCTACATTGAGCGAAAAATAGCCCTTATGCTGCAACCAGCATTCGCGGTACTGAGTGATATCAACCAGGTCCCAGGCGGGTAAGGGTAAACTATCCAGATCCTTGAGCACCGGACGTCCGGGCGTCTTAACCGGGGCGTTATCCTGTAGATAAGCAAGGCCCTGTATACCCGAGAAATCTTTCCCGTTTTTTATGGCTGTAACCAATTCCAATAAAGTATGTTCTGCCTCGCCGATGATCACAAAGTCGGCGCCTTCCTGTAAATATTCTTTAAAGCGATCAGTTGAATCGGAACTGGAAACAATAACTGTACAGCCCCGCTCTTTGGCCAGTTTGCACATGGCAAAAGCAGCCTCGCGCATATTGGTGAGGCACATTTTGGTGAGGTAATTAAAACCATCGTCATAGATCACAAAAAAGCCGGGACGGGTTTTATCCAGCAGCTCAATAACTTCGTTAGGAGAATGACTGAACATAGTATCAAAAAGCGATACCTGGTAATTGTGCTGCCGCATTAATGAGGCGGCATACAAAGTACCCAATGGTGGGTATGGCTGTCCCTGGGCCCATTGTTTGGGATCAAAACGCAAAAAATAGGAATGCGTAAAAAGTATGTGATTTAACTGTTCCATAGGTTAAGCAACACGGGTTAATGGCGACAGGTTAAGCGAGCAAACGCATTTTACACAGGTTGGATGCCCCGAGGTATCCAATGCTCTGCGAAAAGCGATGGCTTCGTCGCTGTTTAAAATCTGGTTGAGCGGGGTATCCCTGATATTACCCATCGATTCCATAAAAAAGCAAGGTCGCACAGTGCCATCGGCTTCAACAACTGTTGATACCCAGGGCGCATTGCACTTTTTATAAGGGAAGGCGTTTAAGCCGTAAAAAGCGGCATAATAATGATAAATGTCCCTGATCTTCTCCCTGCTTTCCGCAATAAAACCGTTATTAAATTCGGCGTTATATTCGGTCATCAGGTAATTGATCACCTCATTTAATTCAGGTAGCTCGCGCTCGGCTATCAGTATTTCATCCTGCTTCGGCTCTTCCCAGGCCTGTTGACGGTTAAAGGCATGGCTGCTTACATCGGCAGGTAAAAAACTCACCTGATCGAGCCCCATTTTTTTTGATTCGGCAATAATGGCCAGCCAGTTACGGTAATTGAGTCGGTGTATCACCGTACGACCTGTAATACGGTAAGCCGGGTTTAGTTTTTTGATATGCTCCACCCCTTCTTTAAGCTTACGGAAAGCATTGGGTATGTTCCGGATGGCATCATGGAGGGCTTCATCACCATCTAAGGAAACAATAAGGTCATCAACCCAGGTTAACAGCTGTTCGGCATTACTCTTTATAGACAAGCCGGTAGTCAGCAGCGTTACTTTGATACCTGCATTTTTAAGGATGCGACACAGTACAAAGAAATTGGTGTTCAATAAGGCTTCGCCACCTGACATGAGCACCTGTTTGGTACCCAGATCTTTGAGTGATGTCAATAAACCACTGATATCAGCCTCGGTTAGCTGTTTCAGGTTTTTATTATCCTTCCAGATGTCACACATCACACAACGGCAATTACAGGCGCTGTGAGGCATTAATATCACAATGGGTAATGCTGATATCCGGTGCGTTTGCAGCGTGCGGTAGCGCTTAAAAGTATGATATAACGACTGAGCTGCCATAACTAAGGTTTTAACATTATCCAATAAAAAACATCCCTTTTGATCAATCTGTTCCAGAAGCCGCCCGGATTAAATAACACTTTATGTTTGAAAGCTTGAACTTTATCAATATGGTGATGGAAATAATGATCGGCCATAGCGGCGAAACCCATCCTCTCGTAATATTTCCGGCATCTTAATGCCGATGTTTCGATATCCTTTTGATGATAAAATGGTGTATCGAGTATGTGTACTTTTCCATGTTCGCTCAGCAGCGCAAACGCGTCGGCGATAACGGTTCTTACAGATGGAAAATATGATAAGGACGCGGCGAATATGATCACATCAAATTTTACTTTTTCTGTGAAGGTGTTGCTGTTAAACCCTTTATGAATAAATTTAAGGTTGGGTTTTTTAAATACGCGGCTAGCTTGTTCAATTTCAATACGGTTGGCATCAATGCCGGTAACCCGGACGTTGGGTATATCAGCCAGTTTTGCCGCGAGCCACCCGTTGCCGCAGCCAACTTCCAGTATCTGAAGCGGCCTGCGCATTTCTTCGAGGTGATTTAATAGTCGCCATGATGAGCGTTGCCGTACTCTCCATTCCCGGTAATACGGATGCCCGGCGTTAATAAGTGGCAACTGGGCCACCTGTATATCGGTATAGGTTCTGCCCTCCTTTTCACGTATGGCAATATACATCTCCTCCAGTAAAGCTTCATCAGCTGTTGGAGTAATGTTAGGGGTTATATTTGTTGCCGTTTCTTTCAAATCTTAAAACAATTAAAAACCTTGTATCTCAGGTTGGCGGTATTGCCAAAACCTTTGTAATAGCTTTATTTCGTAAGGGTACTTATACAGGTTTGTTTTATAACGCAGGGTCGACAGCAGTTTGATCGACTTCCGTTTCAGGTCGTTTAATTTTATATCGGTAACCGTAGGATAAACGCCATTCAATACAGTTTCAAAATTTCTGATCTTATCAATCATTTCCGGTTTTATCCATGGTGTTAATGGATTCTTGCGGAGATCAAAACTTTCCCAGGCCGGGCTTATCCAGTCTTCCAGCGTTTGAGGGTATGCAAACCCCTGTTCCAGAACCTGCTTATACAGTTCAGATCCTTCAGTCGGCACCGGTGTATAGGTGTAAATAACAATTTCGGTTTTAGGGTTAACGGCCTTTACCTGCTTAATAAAATTGATCTCAAAATCTATCTGTTTCTGTACTTTCTCTGGCGTTGCCGCTGGTGTACCTAATACAAAAGAATATTCGGGGATGATGTCAAATTGCTTTAACCGTTCCGCGAAACGGATGATCTGTTCGCCGGTTTGGGTGCCGCCTTTATCCATCTGCTCCAGGATCTCGTTGTTACCGCTTTCGGCGCCAAAGAAAATACATTTACAGCCCGATTCACGGATAATCTCCAGCGATGAATCCTTAAACTTATCCATGGTATCGATACGTGCCATACCCCACCAGGTCATACGCTCGGGCTTAATGAGTTTTGAAAAATCTACCGAGCGTTTTTCAGATACAAAAAAATTATTATCGTGAAATTCAATGGCATCGGCGCCCCAGTTGTCTTTAATATATTTGATATCCTTATAAACAGTTTGTGCCGATTTAGCTTTCCAGCGGGCCTCGTAAATAGGGACTACCGCGCAAAAAGAACAGGTAAAAGGGCAACCTATGCTGGAATGATAAGCCATGGTATGTTCACCCAGGTAAGTTTTACCTAAGAATTTACCTAAAGGATAAAAATTATTCAGCTTATTATAAGGTAAAGGTGGCAGTGAATCCTGGTCGAGCAGATCCTCTTTAATGGTTTTTGTTATTTTACCATCGGCTTTATAGATCAGGTTTTTTATAAACTCGTATGGTTTATGATTCTCCAATGCATCTATCAGCAGTGGAAAAGCATTATCGCCGGGCCCGTTGATGATAAAATCAACATATTTTGAATCCAATACAACTTTGGGCTGGTTAGAGGGAAAATATCCTCCCCAGATCATAGTAGTATAAGGATATTTTATTTTGATGGCTTTGGCTATTTCAATGGCTTGTTTTAGCTGCGGGCCAGGCATCACGGTGAAACCGAGGTAGCCATATTCGCCGGTTCTTAAATAGCTTTCTATTTTTTCCATCGGGTCAGCTTCACAATTGCCATCAACAATGGCCCAGTCGTATTTTCCCTCAATGGAAGCCGCGATATTCAAAATAGAATTGGGTATACGATATTTAGCTATAGCACTTTTAGGATTAAACAGTATTACCTTATTAATATTTGTCATACAGATGTTTCTTGACGCATGAATACTTAAACTAAACCGGCTGGTCAATTTTTATAATAAACGATGGGGTTTTACCCCCATCGCTCACACAACCCTAAATCATAAAAAATGTAACCGTTCTTTATACAATACGCTGCATATTGTACGGGGGTTGCCTGCGGTAGTAATAAAAAAAGTACGGGCAACCTTAGTCCATTTTACATCGTATTATAATAAAGATCAATACTATGCTGGCAACCATAAAAAACTACTTACAAAACAAAAGATCATCCTCGGCGGTAACCGAAAAAAGTGTGGTGGAGGCCTATGACATCTGGGCCGAGAACTATGACAGCCAGCCCGATAACCTGATGCTGCATCTTGACGGCAAACTGTTTTTACAGCTGATAAGCGATGTTGATATCAAAAATAAACAGGTAGCCGATATCGGCTGTGGTACAGGGAGACACTGGCCCATGATATTCAGTAAACAACCTGCCAGTTTAACGGGTTTCGACGTATCCGGTGGGATGCTTAAAAAGCTCAATGAAAAATATCCACAGGCCCATACTTCTCTCATTACGGATAACCTGTTCTCCTGCATTCCTGATGAAGCTTTTGACGTGATCGTATCTACCCTTACCGTGGCCCATATTGAAGATATTGACGAAGCCATGCAAGCCTGGAGCCGTTTATTAAAAAGCGGCGGTGAGATCATCATTACCGATTTTCATCCTCATACACTGGCATTTGGCGGTAAACGGACATTTAAACACAATAACTCCGTAATGGCCGTGCGCAATTATGTACACCCCATTTATACCATTAAAGATGCTTTAGCCCGGAATAATTTTGAACTGCTTATACAGGAAGAGATCAAAGTAGATGAAACCATGAAACCTTTTTATGCCAAACAAGATGCCCTGCATGTATATGAAAAATATAAAGGCTTCCCGGTGATCTATGGTATTCATTTAAAAAAGGGATAATGATACTCCAGGGGATAAGGCTGGCCGATGGCGAACAAAATGTAAACGTCAGGATCAACAATGGTAAAATTGATGCACTAACATCCGTACCAATTGCCGGGAATACTGCCGACTTGCAGTTAGGTTTTGATGACGCCCTGATCTTTCCGGGATTGATCAATTCGCACGATCATCTGGACTTTAACCTTTTCCCGCAATTAGGCAACCGTACCTATAAAAATTATACTGAATGGGGCGCCTATATCCATCAGCAATATAAACCAGAGATAGAGCGGGTATTGCAGGTACCTTTGCCCTTGCGCATCCGTTGGGGCATGTATAAAAATTTACTTTGCGGGGTTACCACGGTTGTCAATCATGGCGAACAATTAATCATTGATGATGCCCTCATCACGGTTTACGAAGAAACCCACGATCTGCACTCCGTTGGGTTTGAAAAGCTGTGGAAGCTGAAACTGAACAATCCGCTAAAGAAGCATTTACCTGTAGCGATACATATTGGCGAAGGAACCGATGAGGCCGCTTCAATAGAAATTGACAGCCTTATCCGCTGGAATAAATGGCGCCGCGTCTTAATTGGCATACATGCCGTGGCCATGACCGGCAAACAGGCCTCGAGTTTTAAAGGTATCGTCTGGTGCCCGGAGTCCAACTATTATTTGCTCAATAAAACGGCTCCTGTTCATCAGCTGAAACAGCATACCACCATTTTATTTGGTACCGATTCAACCCTGACAGGCAATTGGAACATCTGGGATCATATCGGGATGGCCCGCAAAACAGGTTTGCTAACCGATGATGAATTATTCCACTCTTTAAACAGTAACGCCGCAAAAGTATGGAAGATGAACACCGGTGCGATCAACAAAGGAAAAGATGCCGATCTGGTGATAGCCCGCAGAAAAGACCACGCGGCCGGGTTTGATTCTTTTTACGACCTTAGTCCTGCCGATTTGCTCCTGGTTATACATCAGGGTAATACTCGCCTGTTTGACCAGGAATTACTGTCGCAACTGGCCTCCGGGTTAAAGGGACGTGGTTTTAGTCTCATCAGGATAAATAAAGTGCATAAATATGTGGAGGGCAACCTGGGAGAACTGATGGAACAGATCCACACATACCTGCCCGAATTTAGTTTCCCGATAGAATTTATTGATCATCAAATCTTATAAAAGGTGATAAAGCTGGTCGATCTTACTTATTACGCGCATCTCAACTATACTCATGCCGGCCAGGTGTCGAAGAACCATTCTCCTGCCCTGGCTTTTGCACCCCACCTCATTGGTAAAATCGATTTTAGTTTTGTTAAGCACGCGTCATTTGAGGAGCACACAGTAATTGATGGCATACCCTATCATTTTTTTAAAGGCCGCAACCGTTTTTGGTCAATCACGCTAAAAACGCACCGTTATATCAAAAAACTGAAGCCGGATATCGTATTGGTACAGGGACTCGTTTTTCCATTGCAGGTCATTTTCCTGCGATTGTTTTGTGGCTCCGGTTTTAAGATCATGATCCAGCATCATGGAGAATTGCCCTACAGCGGGATCAAAGGCTGGCTGCAAAAATTAGCTTGTGGTTTTGCCGATGCTTTTATTTTTACTGCGGCGGGTAATGCCTGGATCTGGAAAAAGAGAAACATCATTAAGCCCGATGCCAACATATTTGAATTGCTGGAAGCATCTACCCATTTTACACAGCAGGACAAGCAAATAAGTAAGCAACGCACTCAAATGACGGACGAAAACAACTTTTTATGGGTAGGCAGGTTAAACGCTAATAAAGACCCCATTACCGTTTTATTAGCCTTTATACAATACCTGCAAATAAACCCTGAGGCCAAATTGTATATGATCTACCAAAGCGAGGATATGATCAATGATGTAATGGAGTTGTTTGCTTCCAGTAAGCTGCTTTCAAACGCCGTGGTATTGGTGGGCAGGGTTGCCAACCACGAATTACCGTACTGGTATAGCGCCGCTGATTTTTATATCTCAGGCAGTCATAAAGAAGGTAGCGGTTACGCTCTGCTGGAGGCTATGGCTTGTGGATGTGTTCCGCTGATCACCAATATCCCTCCTTATCAAAAATTAACCGGCAGTGGTCAGTGCAGCTTTTTATATCCACCTGGCGATGCAAACGCGCTGGCAAAATTGCTTTACACCGTCAATAACGTAGATCAAAAAAAGCTTTCGGATGATACTTTAAGTTATTTTAATCAGCATCTCACCTTCAAGAATATTGCTGATGACCTGGTGAATATTTGCGGGCAGGTAATGACTAAATCTGCCTGACATTCAATAACAAAGTCATGTCATTTCGAACGAGGTACGAGGAGAAACTATCTCTTGAACGAAGTGAAAAATCTTCTGCAACATGTATGATAGATAAGCTTAGCGAAAAAGATTTCTCCTCACTCCGCCCTCAGTCACCCCATGTTCGTCGAAATGACATACTTTTTTTAATAGAGATGTCCCGATAGGTATATATTTAACAGCCAAATAAAGCGGCAACGCGGGTGGCTATGGTTTCTACAGGATAAGCCAACACGGGTTCATGAAGCAAATTGGGGTCATGGAGCAAGTCTTTAATTATGCCAGGTATATTTTCGGCATTCCCGGGCACATGATGCTGTGGCGGGTGCGAATCCATCCCCTTAACCAAACTCACTACATGACAGCCTGCATATAAGCCTTCGCTTAAAACTGTACTATAACCTTCGTATGCCGAAGTATGCAACAGTATTTTTGAATGCTGCATCAATGCCAGGACCTCCGGGTGCGATAACTCCCCTTTTAGTTCAATATGATTACCCAGTTTTAACTTGCTGATCTGTTTTTGAAGGTTATCCATTTCGGGGCCCTTGCCGCAGATCACTGCTTTTATTTGTGGAAATTGTGTTGTCAGACTTTTAACTACCTGGATAAACAAATTGTACTGCTTAAGCGGGATAAGCGAACCCACCCCAATTATATCGATATCCCGGTTGGCAGGTGGATCAGCAAAAAGGGAAGTGTCAATACCCGTAGGGATGGTATGTCCGGGTTTTATCTGGTAATTTATCCTGAACTCTTTGGCCAAAAAATCTGATATGGCTATTAACTCCCCTGCCTGGGGTTTTACCTGTTTTACGTAATGGTTGCCCGCTTTGGCATCCTGGCCAAGCAGCCAGGTATAATGCGGTAAGTTATACCTTTTGGCAAAACGCTTACCCATGTATGCAGCTTCGCCCATCCAAAAGCTCAATAGCCCCACCAGTTCATATTGGCTATGCAGCTGTTTAAGCGTTTGCCATACACGCCGCCAGGTAATTAACCGGAACAATTGCCCTTTGCCCTTACCAGCCAATGCGATCACCTCAACCCCATTCCAATGATATCGCGAGGCTTTAAACGGATACTGAAAACTCAGCACCACAATATGTAACCCAGGTTTATTTTGCTTCAGCCCTTTTACAAAGATCTGCATAGACGGTATACAGGTAGTATCGTTTTCATCAGCCGGGAAACCGGGACTCAATATCACTATAGTTTTTTGTTTGGTCATTCCAGCGTTATCAGTTTGTTGCAATAGCTAAGACTTGTGGTATTATGGGTAATAAAAAAGATGATCTTGCCCAAAGCAGCCAGTCTTTGCAGTTGTATCAAAATAGCTTCCTCGGATTGCTGATCCATTTCACCAAAAGGCTCATCCAGTATCAGTACATCAAAATCATGGTAAAGTGCCCGGGCAAGCAGGATGCGTTGGCGCTGGCCACCACTCAGGTTTTTACCATTTTCCCTGATCGTGCGGTACAGTCCTTCGGCATTGCCGTTTAATAATGGATTAAGTCCGCATATCGCGATGGCCTCAGCCAGTTTTTCCGGATCGCTTTCATCATCGCTCAGCGTAATGTTTTTAAGGATGGTATCGTGAATAAAATAACCCTGTTGTTTTACATAAGCTATCCTGCTCCAGCACCGTTTTAGGGCGATAACATCAGTCGCCTGGTCATTGATCAGGATATCGCCGGCATCCGGCACCAGAAACCCTAACAATAGGTTGATGAGCGTTGTTTTACCCCTGCCTGATACGGCCGATATTCCCGCCATATCGCCCCTACTGATACTAAAACTGCAATTTTTTAAGATCTGATGATCTTTATATTGGAAGCTGATATTATCAAATTTGATGGAGGTAACCTCACCTATACCCTCTCCAGAAGACACCTCTCCTAAATCCTCTCCAAAGGAAAGGACTTTACCTAACTCTTTTTCAAACGCCCTCTCCTTTGGAGAGGGCTGGGGTGAGGTCAAATCATTCAGCGTAAATTCATAAGTTTTTATTTGCCCGGTACTATTCAGTATTTTAATAATACCGGGGATGATCTTGTAGGCGGCAGCCATAAAAACGCCGATGGTCAACAGGTCAATTACCGGTTTATCGGTCCAGTATTTATTGATGAGTACCAGTATAAAGAAACCCAGTACCGCGAAGATCTCTACCAGTCGCGATGGCAGGGCCTGCAAAGTTTGCTGCCCGGCCAGGTTATCGTTCAGCTGTTGCTGGTAGCTGTGATAACGATCGGTAAAAAAGTCGCTTTTGTTATAAATATTACTCTCTACAAAGCCGGCTAATGACTCCTGCAAATGCTGGATGGTTTTTTCACTCGCTTGTTTGGTGTTTACCCTGATCTGCTTCGACCGTTTCCGGATAAAGTAAGCCAGTAAAATCACCGGAGGTAATAGCAAAAGTAACAACAACAAAAACAGTAAAGGCTGATAGATGAGTATCGCGCAAACCGTAAACAAAATGAGGATAGCCTGCGAAATAACCTGCTGTACATTGGTGAGGATGTAATGACTAAACTCAATGGGTTGCTGACTGATCTGCCGGATGTGGATAGAGGAATCGACATTAACAAAGTTCAGGTAATCGGATTTCAGGTAATGGATAATGTTCTTTTTAGACAAGCGTGAAGCCACACCATAAAAAAAATGATGCTGAAAACGCATGATCAGGTAGCCTATCCAGTTTTTGAAGCTGAAAAGAACCAGGAATACACTGACGAGCAATATGGAATTTTTATTGAACCAGCCTGCCGGTAAAAAAGCAAGGTTGGTATTGATGGTTTTGGTGGAAGTATAAAAACCTATTACCAGCAAAAGCATCCCCAGAAAAACAATATCAAGCGCGCTGATCAACAGATCGAGCAGGATAAGTTTGCCCAATTGTTTTTTCTCCTGCGCATTCAGCAGCGTTAAAATGCCTTTTATAATGTGCTTCATTTTTAGTTAGAGGCAAGAATCGAGAGTCAAGAATCAAGAAAAACGATGTGTTTATTTTTTTCCTGTCCTGATTCTTGACTCTAATATCTTGACTCTATTCATTACGGGTTAAAAAGCTTAATGGTTGCCCCTATAAAGCATAAAAGCCCGGTAATTTAAATTACCGGGCTTTTATCTGGGGTTGAAAAAGGTTTATTGATTAACCTTGATCTCTACACGACGGTTCAATACCCTGCCGTCTTCAGTGCTGTTATCCGCGATAGGTTTGGTTTCGCCATAGCCTTTTACAGTTAGGTTGTCGCCGTTAATACCGCTGTTTACCAGGTATAATTTTACCGAATTAGCCCGTTCAACAGATAATTCCATGTTATGATCAGGTGTACCTTCGGCAGAAGCGTTTCCGTTCAACACAAATTTTACAGTTTGATCTTTTTTCATCTCGGCTGCAGCCTGATCAAGCGTTTGGTAAGATGAAGTTCTTAGCACAGCTGAGTTAAACTCAAACTGGATATTGCTAAAGTTATAGTTTGGTTTTGCCGGTGGTGGTGGCGGAGTTTCTTTTGGTGCAGGTTTTGGAGCCGGTGCAGGTTGCGGTTTCGGCGCGTAAGTTTGTTCGTTTTCAACCGGTACAGGTTTTTGAACCAGTTTTTTTGATTTACATGAAATTACCGTGATGACGCCTAATGCAAAGATTAAAGTAAATAAGGGTGTTTTTAAAGCTTTCATAGCTAAGTTTTGTTTTTTTGTAAACATAAAAAATATTCGTGATTTCAACCTCAATTGAGTATAAACACACGACGTGAAAATAAAGAGGGCTTTCAGGAATTTTATTTCATATACACCTACCCTCCATAGGTTTTGTACCGTAACTAAACGCAGATTTTAAAAGGTAAGTATTTGATAGATATAAAGCCGGCGACTAAAACGGATAGTTGATGGTGTTTTATGGTGTTGATAATTAGGTAATTGTACGCACTGTTTTCAGTAGAAATACGGTGTGCAATTTTAGCCATTGATGTTAAATTAGTGTTACCTAAATATTATCATGAAAAGTAATACACCATTCGAAAGCATCCAGACGCCGGATATCCACTATTTACGCAGAGTTGAAGTGCTAAAAAAGCATCCCGAAGTAAAAAAATTAATGGGTTATGATCCCTGGGCAGCGGTGCTTACCCTATTTATTGTGGCCGGTCAGCTAACCTTTGCTTGGGCTGTAGGTATTTGGTTCCCTCATTTTGGCCAATATTGGTGGCAAATTATTTTGTTATCATACGTTGTAGGTGGTACCATGAACCATTGGGCGGCTATGGCTGTGCATGAAATGGCCCATAACCTCATGCTTAAAACCCCTGCGCAAAATAAGGCCCTGGCTATTATTGCCAATATACCGGTCCTGGTACCAGGGGCCATTGCCTTCAGAAGGCACCACATGAAACATCATTCGCATTTGGGTATCGAGCAGGTAGATAATGACTTCCCGAGCCATTGGGAAGTTAAGATGGTTGGTAAATCGGGTATTAAGAAATTTGTATGGCTGTTTTTTTACATATTCTTTCTCTTCTTGGTACGAGGTTTTGATACCAAACCAACCCGCTGGGAATGGGCAAACATCATCACACTCATCATCACAGACATATTGATATTTGTTTTCCTGGGTAAGATCGCCATTATTTATTTGCTGCTTTCAACACTTTGGGGCTTTAGTCTTCACCCCTCCGCAGGGCATTTTATTCATGAACATTTTGTATTTAAAGAAGGCCAGGAAACTAATTCCTATTACGGATGGCTTAATTTGGTTTGCTTTAATGTAGGCTATCATAACGAACATCATGATATTATGAATATCCCCGGTAGGTTTTTACCCCGCTATTATAAAATCACTAAAGAATTTTATGAGCACCTGGATTCTACACGGTCATGGACACGGATGTTTTATGACTTTATTACCCAATCGCGCTTAGGCGCCGATAAACGCTACGTGCGTACCGAACAAATACGACTGGAAGGACTAAAAATGGCCGAGTCTTTAAGGCAAAATAAAGAGCTGGTATCTTAACCAGGGCATTTAAATTAATGGCGAAATTTTCGTATTTTTGTATATACAGCGGCCCGGTTTTCTGATCAAAAAGGAAAACCGGGCTGTTTAGTTAAGGGGAAATATAGCCAAAAAAACAACCGTTTTGTATTTATTGAATTGATTATCAATAAATTAATACTTTTTAAACCTTTCAAAACCGTGTTAAAATTTGTTAAAATCGATGGTTTTGAATGAATTTTGAGCAGTTTTTGAATGATTTTCTGCCCATTTTTAGTTAAAAAAGTGTTAAAATAAAACTTTAAAAAGTTTTTGTATGGCCCGTGTCAAATTTTATGACCGGCGTTTTATCCTGATCAAATATATATTTATTTGTGGTATCGAATTGATAAACCTATGTACAGCACATTACAAAACGACCTGGATAACCTGGATTATTTACTATCCCTAACCAAAGATAAAGCCGCCGCTTACCTGAATGAAATAAATGACAGGCCTGTAAGCATCAACAATGTACAGGTGACCATTCCCATCAACCTCCCTGAAAACGGAATTGGCTTGGAGGATACACTGAAGGCCTTTTATGAGCAGCATCAGGATAAAATAGTGGCATCATCCGGGCCGCGGTACTGGGGATTTGTAACCGGTGGCACCACCCCTGCCGCCATTGCCGGCGACTGGTTAAGTGCTGTATTTGATCAAAATCCCCAAAGCTTAAATGGCGCCGGGGATGTGTCCGCTAATATTGAGCTGCAAACCATTAACTGGCTTATTCAATTGTTTGGTTTACCATCCTATTTTAAAGGCGGCTTTGTAACGGGCGCTACCATGTCAAACTTTACTTGTTTGGCCGTGGCAAGGCAATGGGCAGGTAAGCAAAAAGGCATTGATATTGCACGTGAGGGCATCAAAACAGAGATCAGGATATTGACGGCTACTCCACATTCATCAGCCATTAAATCGCTGGCTATGCTGGGTTTGGGCAGTGGTAATATCATCACCATAAAAACCGCTGAAGGTAACCGGGAGGCAATGGATACAGCTGATCTGGAAGCCAAATTGCGGGAGAGTAAAGATTTCCCGGTAATAGTGATCAGCAGTGGCGGCACGGTTAATACCGTTGATTTTGATGATATGCAAGCCATCGCCAACTTGCAAAAACAGTATACTTTTTACTGGCATATCGACGCGGCCTTTGGTGCTTTTGCAGCTTGTTCTGAAAAATATGCACATTTATTAAACGGCTGGCAATTTGCCGACAGCATTACGGTAGATTGCCACAAATGGCTCAATGTTCCGTACGACAGTGCCATATACCTGGTTCAGGAAAAACACTCGGCTTTGCAGTTACAAACGTTTCAGAACAGCAATGCCCCCTATCTGGGCGATCCGGCTACCGACTTTAGTTTCCTGAACTTCGGACCAGAAAACTCCAGACGTTTAAGGGCATTACCGGCTTGGTTTGCCCTGCAAGCCTATGGCCGCAACGGATTTGGATGGATAGTGGAAAATAATATTAACCTGGCAAACCAGTTTGCGCAATTGCTGGAGGAAAAAACCATGTTTAGGCTAACCGCCCCGGTAAGGTTAAATGTAGTTTGTTTTAGTATTCCGGATGAAGAAAACAGGAGTGGCAAACTGGCACTGATATTAGAAAAGCTCAAAGTATCAGGTAAGTTGTTTATCACCCCAACCTCTTATAAAGGAGTGCCTTGTCTGCGGGCGGCGTTTGTTAACTGGCGAACTACGGAAGAAGATATTTTGATAGCCATTGATGAGTTGATCAAGGCTTCCTGATCGGGAAATGAGTGGTTTAATAATTTAAACCAGTTGACTTTCTATTTAAGATTTGAATATTAAGCTCAACTAAATCAGTTTCTTATGGAGTTTAGCTAAATAATGCGTGGAGTATTTTTTTGTATAGCATAAAAGCAGATAAGTGATTTTTGCTTATCACATCTAAAAAAAATTAGCGTTATATTGCAATATCCTGTGAATAGATAGAACGGCAAATTCATAGCGTAAAATACTGCTTTATAAACCTATTTATTGTATGAAACACATATCAATACTGGTTCCTAAACGGGCCATACTCGGGAGCCTGGAAGGGTCGCGCCAGTTGCTTACGCAAGTGAACCAATTTTTTTTGGCTGCGGGCAAAGACCCTATTTTTAAAGTTGAACTGGTTGGACTTACTATGGAAACCGCTGTTAGCGGTGGCTTATTTACTGTTAACGCCAACAAGGTGATCGGCGAAGTACGAAAAACCGACCTGATCATTATTCCGGCTATTGATGGAAATATCAGCGAAGAAGTTGAAAATAATAAAGAGTTTTTACCCTGGTTAACCCAGCAATATAATAATGGCGCCGAGATCGCCAGTTTATGTATGGGAGCCTTTTTACTGGCTTCAACCGGTTTACTGGCCGGCAAAAAATGCGCTACGCATTGGATGTTTGCTAATGAATTCAGGAAGATGTTCCCGGATGTTAACCTGGTTACTGAAAAAATCATTACCGATGAGCAGGGCATTTATTCGAGTGGTGGAGCTTTCTCCTATTTAAACCTCATCTTATATCTCATCGAGAAATATGCTGGTCGCGATATCGCTATTTTAAGCGCCAAGGTATTCGCCATTGAAATGGAGCGGAATAGCCAATCTTCCTTCATCATATTCCAAGGGCAAAAAGATCATGCGGATGATCCGATCAAAAAGGCACAGGAGTTTATTGAAAAGAACTATCAAGACAAGATCACGGTAGAGCAGCTGGCATCCATGTTCGCTCTGGGTCGCAGGAACCTGGAACGTCGGTTTAAAAAAGCCACTGCCAATACCGTAGCCGAATATATACAACGTGTTAAGATAGAGGCAGCCAAAGTAAGCCTGGAAACTTCGCGCGAAAATGTGAATGAAGTGATGTATAATGTGGGCTATACTGATACCAAAGCCTTCCGCACCACATTTAAGCGCATTACAGGCCTATCGCCTATTGATTACCGCAATAAATATCAAAGGGAATACGCAACGTAGCAGAGACCTTAATTTTAACTATCAGGGCATTACTGAAGGTTTCTGTGAAAAGATATAGCTGATACGCTCCTGCTGATGTGCTGTATCGGTATCTGTTACTAATTCTTTACCTGTAAATCGCTGGTAATTAGCAATGGTATTTCCGGTATTTGAGCTGATGGTTTTAACTACTTCAACAGATACAAGATCGCCCGGGATCCTGGCACCGAACCAACGGTCGTCATCCTGTTGTTTCCAGGTAACCAACGTCAGGTTTTCGCCCAAAGGATAGTTTGTTGAACCTGATATAGCTGTTTTTAAAGCCAGCTCGTTGCCATACAAGGTAGACATGGTTTGCGCTTTTTTGTTGATAGATGAAGTGATCACTTTTAAGCCGGCTTTGCTAAAGTTGAACGAAACGGGTATAGCTGCTTTCTTATTCAAAAGTTCTTCGGCTGGCTTGCGGTTATTACAGGCTGATAATATAAAAACAGCGGCTACGAATAATATATAGGTAATTTTCATGATGGGTTCCTGATCAGTTAGTGTTCAATTGGTGAGGTAAAAACAAAATCGGTATTGCTTAATGGCTTATGGCAGCTAACACACTCATTGGTGAACATGGCCGTTTTGCCATAAGGCACAAGCTTATCGGTTTTAAACCGGGCCCAGCCCCAACCAGCAGTAGCAGCGTACTTTTTATCATCCTTGATCATATATTCCACCTGTTTAAAGGCACCGGTATGTACATTGCCATCTTTATCAGTTACCTGATCCCAGGCTACTTTGGCAAATGTTGTTCCGTTGGGCCATGGATTGATGTGATGTTCACGGATGGCTTTAATGGCTATCGGGTTGCCAAATATTACTCGCATGGTACCATTATCAAAACGTTCGGTACTGCTGATGGTTTCCCAGTTTTTATAATCGGGTATATAAGTAATTCCATTCAAGGCTGTGGGTGGTTTAACTGATACAGCAATTGCTTTTTGCCAATGCGCATACTGTTTATCGGCCGCGTTTATTTTGGTTGTATCACCCGGTATTTGTTTAGGTGACATGGACGAGACATACTTTTTAAGTACCTCCAGGTCGCTTTTGGAAACAGCGGCCGAAGGGTGAACCAGCTCATAATCTTTTATGGGCATAGCGCCGGCGGCTATCTGGTTCACGGCTTCCCAAAGCACAGCTTTTTGATCGGCCGGTGCCAAGTTTTTCCAGTTAGAAAAATTTAGGTGCTTACGACCGATGTTCACATGATTGGCTACTTTCCAGGAAACAGGTGATACCTGATCATACCAGCGAAGGTTTGTTTCGTTGGAGTGACAATCATAACATGCCCGTACCAGTATACTTTTTACCTCTGCCGGTGCTTCTATCTCTGCTTTTACAGGTGGATTTGTAATTTGTGGGCGGATGAATTGTATGGACAAAAAGCCGATCAGTAAAATGGCTGCTATAATAACGGGTTTTCTTTTGAATAAGCTGGAAGGTTGGGCACTCATAGTTCGATGATTATACTGTAAAGTTGCTTAATAATAAGTACTTATACACCTATATCAACGCTGAATTAGACAAACGTAAAGCTGAACCGGACATTTTAATAGTTGAATTATACAAATGTCCACCTATCAGATCTCAAAAAAACACAGATAGCTATTTTTAACCAGCCTCCGCTGCTTTATCCATATCCAATTGAAAGATCTTTTCGGTATCACTTACTTCAATATCCTTATTGGCATCCAGGTTAATAATGGTATCATTATTTTTAAAAGGCATAGTGGCGTGCAGGGTGTACTTACCAAGAGGCACTTGTGTTGCCGTAAATTCCGAACTCTGATCGTCTGCGGGTTTGTCCAGGGTAATGATATCGCCGGTTTCGGGTTTTAAAGTAACAATTGCCGTGTTAAAGCCCTCGTCAATGATATCAGCGGCCTCTGGTGTAGATAACAGGGCTTGTGCCAGGTGCAAGTCGATTGTTATGTCTGCTGTTTTTGCCCCTGGTTCGTTACTGTTTGTTGTGGAATTATTGTTGCTTGAACTTAAGGGTAATACCAGATCTTTTAGTCCGTCAATAAACTTCATAACCCGGCTAGAGAAAAACCCCGAAATAAAAGAAAATAATAAAAGCCCCTTGCCTATGCTAATATCTGTCATTTTGTTGTTGCTGCCACCCAGTAAATTATATCCGAGTACCAAAACAAGGGCACATACGGGGGCATAAAACATTTTTGATACCTGCCCGGATATTTCAGCGGGGTCAAATGGCCCTGTATCTGCGTCTCCTGCCACTTTTAATGCCTCACGGTTAGCGATGCTCACGTAATAAATTAAGCTCACCAAAACGCCCATAAGTGCCCAAAACAGCACTTCGGCATATGTGCCTGTTCCAACAAACCAGAAGAAATCATTTACGAAGATATCCTTATCGGTAAGATATGCTTTCGTGTCCTTATTACTTAGATTGATCAATAAGCCATCCAGGAGTTTTAAGCGGGGTTCATCTATGCAGTCGTCATATTCATTTTTCAGAAAATTAAAAACTGCCTGATTCCGCTCTTCACGTTTCGCGACCGCTGCTTTATTGACCGCAGGATCTTTTGATGCTGATTGCGTCGAATCCGGATATGCAGCAAGCACGTTATCTATATTTAAGAGTTGCACGCTGTCCAGTTTTTTATGATCGGTACCTTTGTAGCAAAAATGAAGCGCAGTATAAATCATCGCTACAAAAACAAGTAACATGCAAAGAGTCAGTAACCAACCGGCACCGCTCCAGGTTTTTGCTTTAAAAAATGACAACATGATCTTTTTATATTTATGGTTAAAAACTATTTAAGACAAGTAGCTGCTGAATACCCACTCATCTGCCGTATTACTTATTTTACTCCATTGACTGGTAGTGGTATAAACAGATACCTGTGTGCCTTGTGTAATGGTGCGCAGCACCGGGAACGATGTACCCGGTCCCGAACGTACGTTTAATAAGGTCGCATATACGATTAAGGATGTTGTTTGAGGTGCATCGACCCCACTGAGCTGCTTTATTTTGTTGTCAATCAGTGGGAAGAAGTTAGCTTCGGCGGATGTAATGGTATTGTTGCCGAAAAAGGCAGTGCCCGGACAGGTTTTCTGCTGATTGCCCACCTGGTTGTTATTAACCACACTTTCCGGAAATCTTTTACCTGTTCGGTCGAACCAATGGTGGTAAACCACTTGTTCTTTTACTGGTTTCAGATCAAACTTCATGCAAAGTATAGCGTTTAAAAACACAATGGTATCCCTATGCGGCAGTGTCATCTGATCGTGCCCTGTATCAAAGTTACCTAAGTTTTCAATACAAATCGCCCCAGAGTTTGCTCCAAAAATGCCCGCGGGGGTAATATTTATGGGTCGGCACAAGCCAATGTTACCCGAAGGGAAAGTAGTTAGGTTTTGCGCAATATCGCTCCATCCGTTATTATGAATATGATAGCTCCTCATGGATTCAAGCCAATACATTTCTCCCTGGCTGGGGCTTAATGAACTATAATTGGGCTCCCAGGTATGGTGGTTTTGTATCATTTTGATACTTCTGGAAAAAATGGTATTCACCAGGTATTGCTGAAACTCCTGTGGGGTGTATATGTGAAATTGTGCTAAGGCCATGGTTTTTCCTCCGGTTATGTTGTTTAGTTAACTCATAGTACGTTCTTCTTTGCGATACTCTTTTCTTATCGCTTCTATCAGATCAACGTTACGTATATATTGATCATTTTTGGAAATAGATTGCAGCGCGGCGTAATGGATGATATTGAGTATGGCTGCTCCGGTTAATTCATATTTATCGGCCAGATCCTTTAATTGGATGCCCGGTTCCGGCCCGCATGATGCCGGGAATGCTTTCTCCCATAATTTCAGCCGTTCCTGGGCATTTGGCATAGAAAAGTGTATAATAGTATGGAAGCGCCTTAAAAAAGCATCGTCCATATTGCTTTTTAGGTTGGACGCCAATATAAGCAAGCCCGGAAAATCTTCTATGCGTTGCAGTAAGTAGCTCACTTCCTGGTTGGCATATCTGTCATGTGAGTTTTGTACATTAGTACGTTTACCAAATAAGGCATCTGCTTCGTCAAAAAACAGTATCCAGTTTTTATTTTCGGCTTTCTGAAATACTTTTTCCAGGTTTTTTTCGGTTTCGCCTATGTATTTACTCACCACCTGCGAAAGATCAATGCGGTATACTTCTTTATCAAAGTGTTTGCCGAGTAAGGTCGCCGTTAATGTTTTACCTGTTCCGGAGGGGCCGTGGAAGAGCGCCCGGTAACCCGGTTTTATTTTTCTTTTCAGCACTTCATCCTGCATCAGGGTATCATTATGTTTTACCCATATCAAGATCTCGTTAAGCTGATTCTGGGTATAATTGTTCAATACAAGATCGTCCCACGTCATCGCTGTGGTAATATTTTTGGCCGGAAAATCGGGACTAAATTTGGGTATGGTTTCTGCACCTGTAAGAAAACGACTTACCCATTCCGCATCAAGTATTATCCGGCCGCTCATCAGTGGCTCACCCTCTTTAACGGTTTCCATAGATAATACCCTTTGTTTAGCCAATATACCATTAGTGAGTAAATGCCGAACCGCAAGGCGCTTCTCAATATCATTGCTGCCTAATATGAATTGGACAGTTTCGCCAGTTGGCAATAATCCGCGATGATTGTTACCCTTAATTCCACCAAACTCCGGAAAATCGCCACCATTGGGTAAAAATTCTTGTATGATATTTTCAAAAAAGGAGGTACGCAAATGTGGAGCCAACGCAGTTAAAAGGATGATGTACTCTTCAATCGGAAGTTTATTTTCGATGATAAACCCGTTAAGGGAACTGCCATCGTCCATGAGGGTAACCGCCGGAAAAGAGGCTTCCGTATTATTAAAATGTGATTGCAGACGATTATGTATCACCTGGTACAGCATTTCTAAAGAGTTTGTTATAGATTGAGCCTGCATCGTATTTTAGCTTTTAATAAAATTAAGGTTTTTTTGCTCCCTCATTTGTAAACAGTTCAGGTATACGTAATACATCAACAGATAAAAATACGCCGGTTCCCTTAGGCAATTGATCATCAAACTGACCTGGAAGAGTTCTCATTATCCACATGGGTGATTGTCCGTTACCACTAACCAGCATCGGTGTTGGTGGTAAAGGTTCATTGATGTATCCCTGCAGGTTGATAATGCCACTGGCAAATTTTAGTTTAATGGAACCACCCGTCATATCAAAACCGCCTTTTGACGAATATTCACTGCTTAACCCTAATGTAAGATCAAGTTTTGGTATAAAACTCCATTTATCATGTAACATTTCCAGATAAGGCTTAAATTCAAATTCTGTATCAAATGACAGCGGTGTTTTACCATCGCTTAGTTTATATTTAAACGATGATAAAGGAAAATAATCATGGTAAGGGATCAGTGAAAGTGGCAGAGCTATATTTTTGTCATTGAGCAATTTTATAGTATCGGTTCTAAATCTTTGATCGGTAGCAAACACAGAACCTAATATTCCCAGGGAGCCCAGGCCGAAACCAATAATGCTGGCTTTGAGTTCTGTAGGCTGCTTATCCCAAACTTGCTTTTTTAATGCGTCTGTTTGTTCTTTCTGCCATTCTTCAAATCCGGGTTTATCATCTAGCTGTTCTTTAACAACTCCTGCCCCTTCGGTAAGTGTTTTTGATGGATCGTCTTGCCTTTGAACCAGATTACTGGAGGGTTTAAAAAATGTATTATTATTTGGAGCAGGATCGGCCGTGCGCATAACCCTATCAGCCATTGTATCAGCTTCCTGCTCGTAAACGTCATTGGGCTGATTGATGGTAAGTTTGGGCTGAAAGAACAGGGGCTTTGTATCCCTTGATCTCACTGGCATTTCCGGCTGCTTTGTGTCTTTTACTGCTTTCAAGTTATTCTATATTACTTTAAAATTTGTTTAATTGATGGCCTGGTAACCCATCCTGTAAAGCCCCCGCCTTCTTTTATAAGATCAGCTTTTGTTTTTTTATCCTTGTCATCTAAATCTTTATTATAATAGAAAACCAATCTATCTAAAATGGTATCCTCATCATAGATTCCGATTCCAAACCCCCTGAATTTTCCGTCGCCATAGTATATTACATTCTCACCTTGCCATAAGCCATTTGGATGCTTGGTTCCATAGTCGGCAAAGTTTTTAAAATAGCCATGATCACCCGGAATAAGCTCACTTATTTTTTGTTTTGTGGGTAACTCTTCAAATTTGTCCGAACCTACAAGTGACTTTAAAAGATCGGCACCCGAATTGGCAATCACCAGGCCAGCACCAGCCGGAAACATTTTGTTAAATTTATCCTTGCCTAAGGCCTGTAGCAAAGCATAATATTCTACCGCGACAGACAATGTGAGGCATTCAAGCTCAGTACCCGCGTTAGGCCTAAACATATCTTCTATTGCGTCTGATGAATTTTTCCCTGCGGGGAACGGTACTTTCGCAGTAAAATGATAATCCTCCGTTTTATCCCAGTATAACGGATTCAAAGTGCCACCGGGATGACCTTTTGTTGGATAGTGACAACAATTAATACTTTTATCGTTGGCGATGTCCATGCCCTTTATGGCATTGCTCCTGATACGGATCTCGGTTCGGTAAGCTTCCCAATCTTTAAAATCATATTCTGGACTGGCACCATTGTTATGCCAATCCAATACAATTTCTAATCCCTTATCTCCAAATGTATCTTTTACTATTTTTTTGTATTGATCATCAACCGTCATTACCGTGTTACCGATCATTATTTTTCGCTGCACTGATGGAAGCGCTTTTTCTTGTTGCACTACATGGGTTAATTCATGTGCTAATAACTTTTTGCCGCTGTCGGTTTCAGGCGAATATTGCCCCGAGTTAAAAACGATATTATTACCGGTAGTATAGGCTAATGCGTTGATTGATTGAGCAGATTTTGCCGCTATCGCACCGGCATGGATACGTACGTTTGAGAAATCATGACCAAAACGTGGCTCAAAAAAACGGCGGCTTCCCTCTGGTAACGCTTGGCCTGATGAACCTAATGAACCCACATAATTGTCCAACTCATTCGCCCCTTGCACATCCGCACCCAAACTCTCCTTGCGATGCAGTTTTTCTTCATCTTCACAATGCTGGCATTTGCGTTGTATGCCATCGTCAACAGGTTTAAAAAAGCCGTTTTCATTGTGAGCAGGAATAGCCATCCGCATAACCCGATCGGCCATAGTATCGGCTTCCTGCTCATAAATGTCATTGGGCTGATTTACCCTGAGCTTCGGCTGAATAACGGGCTTAAAAAAAGATTCGCCAAAAAGTATCCTGTTCCCCCCCTGGCTCTGATGTTCACTTGATATGGGTTGATTCTTTTGCACGTCTTTTTAATTTATTTATCAGTTGCTAATATTTGTTAATCTGGCTTTATATTTCTTAATGTTTCAGGATCACGGAGTAACTGCACACATACCATCCAGGGCCTGGATCATGAAATTAAGAACAGCCACATTTGTTTTTCTCGCATTTATCTCGTCAGCAACCCAATCATGGGGATCATTTATTGCTTTGTTAAGGGCTGTTGTACCAGCACCATTCGCTTGTTCCAGCTCCTTTACATGAACATGATGCACCTGCTCATGTGCAAGTGTATCCGTTTCATGGAGCTTTCCGCATTTACCCGGAACCGGTTTCACCTTTATATCACCAGATGTTGGATCTGTAGTTCCTGCTGTTTTTGTTTTAACTCCTATTTTTTTCAATTCAGATAATACACATGCTTCCACTGTTTTCCCGTCAACCACTCCTGGTTGTGTTTCGCATTTTTCATAAAATGGAATAAAAAACTGAGTACCAGCAATAGCTCTTTTTAATTCTTGCTGACAGCCGCAATGCGAAGTATTGATGTCTGTTGGTTTAAAAACCTGAAAACCATTTTTTACTTTTTGTTCTGTCTCAGTTTGCTTTTCTGCCTGTAATTCTTCCAGAATGATCATCATAGTTACCGGGCCTACTTTTCCGTCTTGGGCAACTCCCTGCTTAAACTGAAATTCAGCAACAGCCAACACAAATTCCTCATCAATAACAGTTGAATCATTGGTTCCTATAACATCTCTGACCTGTTTAACAGCCTCTTTGGTACCAAATACACTTTTATTAACTCTTATAGCATCCTTAATATCTACCTTGGATAAAATTCGTTTAGTTACACCTGCGGCGGCACCCTGAGGCTCAATGGCAAGCTCTCTTTGAACAATAGTATTGTTTTTGACCGCATTTTGCTGCACCACATGAGTAAGTTCATGCGCCATCAGTTTTTTCCCGCTGTCGTTTTCTGGTGCGTATTGCCCGCTGTTAAATACGATATTATTCCCCGTAGTATAGGCCAACGCGTTAATAGACTGTGCTGATTTTGCTGCTACTGAATCTGCATGGATACGCACATTTGAAAAATCGTGTCCTAACCGGGGTTCGAAAAAACTCCGGCTGCTCTCGGGTAACGCTTGCCCCGATGAACCTAATGACCCTATATAACTATCTAATTCATGACTACCCTGTACCTCTGCACCTGAATTTTCTTTGCGATGTACTGTTTTTTCCTCTTCCTCACAATGCTGACATTTGCGCTGTATACCGGTAAGCGCGGATTTAAAAAAAGCGTTTTCATTTTGAGGCATACCGGTCATCCGCATAACCCGGTCAGCCATGTTATCAGCTTCCTGCTCGTAAACGTCATTGGGCTGATTTACCGTGAGCTTTGGCTGAAAAAATAGCGGTTTAGAAGCCGTGTGATTTTCAGGCTTACCGACAGGGTTGATATGTTGGTGCGAGTTCAATGTTAAGTATTTAATTAAGTTCTAAAGTATATGTCCCCTTTACGCTTGGCACGCTGATACCTGTAGTTTCTGACCTGGCTTCGAGCCTGATAAAAGGGCCGGCAGATACTGCAGATAAAGCAACACCATAGTCTCCGCCTTTACCAGGATCGCCTATGATCTGGCGTGATGCCCCGGCTTTATATTCGCCGCCTTGTTCCTTAGCTGTAAAAACATGTAAGCGGGTATGATCTGGTAAAAAGTCAATATGCATGTCCAAACCAATTCTGGCTTTATCCCCATTGCCAATTTTTATGGAATCAGGTGTAACGAATTGTTTCTTTTCGCTAGCAGGAACCGCTTCATCATCCATCTTTTTACGTGCATCCATGCACATTTTCATATCTGTCCCTGCAACTGTACACACATCAAGGTTATTGGGATGAGGGGCGTTATCCATAATAGAAGTAGGGTCATTATACCCGGCTGGTTTCGATAGTTCCTTCCTGAACCAGTATAATCTATCCTCAAGCACCATGTTGTCGTTACGTGCTTGATAGTCAATGTAGTTATACCGGTCTACTTCATATGCCATCATGTGGTGCAATTCATGAGCAAAGCCTTTAGGGGCACCGCCAGACCAGTTAGTTGCGTCTTCCCATTTTTCTGGATTTACTCCTGCTTTAAATGTATCCGGACCGGCTACGTCAACAAATGTGAGCGAAACGATATAGCCTTTTGTGGATGCCGCTTTTTCAATCCCATCCTTCATTTGTTTAATTTTATTCACCTCATCCATTGTGCCCGTACCCGTAGGCGTTAGCATTACTTCTGCCTTTATTACAATATCTGTAGGCGATCTGCGGTCAATATAATAAGCGCCACCTCCCCATTTGCCAACAACCCGTTCAAAAGCCCCGGCCCTGGCGGGATCTTTCGCGGTATTTTCCTCCATATCTTTATTTTTTGCCTCTTCTGGTTTAGCCACCCTAACAGCTTCGTCTGCAACCGCTGTATCGGTTTTTGCATTTGTTATAGTGGTAATTTGGGCAGGTGTTTGGGTCACCGTTTTAAAAAGTAATTGGAACTGCGTTAAATAGTACGAATTCTGTTCGGCAATAGGTTTTTTCTTTATTTCAGTAATAATTTCCTCTGCAAGTTTTCTCTTAGCAGCATCCAGAGCTTTATAAGCCGCTTCTGCCTTGATATCTTTAATCAATTTATCACGGTCAATTATTGCCTGTGCATCCCCTTTACCCGGGGCACGCTGAATTAACTTGGGCTGTATACCCTTGCCTTGCTGTACTACGTGGGTTAGTTCATGCGCCATTAATCGTTTGCCGCTATCACTTTCGGGCGAAAACTGCCCGCTGTTAAAAACAATATTATTGCCTGTGGTATAAGCCAAAGCGTTAATGGATTGCGCCGATTTTGCGGCTACAGAATCAGTATGGATGCGTACACCCGAAAAATCTTGCCCAAAACGTGGCTCAAAAAACTGACGGCTGCTTTCAGAAAGAGGCTGTCCTGACGCACCAAGTGAGCCCACATAGTTATCCAATGCATGGCTGCCCTGTGTTGCTGCATCTGAATTTTCTTTACGGTGCAGTTTTTCTTCATCTTCACAATGCTGGCACTTGCGTTGGATGTTATCAGAAACCGGCTTAAAAAAGCTATTTTCGTTATGAGCCGGGGTGGTCATACGCATAACCTTATCAGCCATGCTATCAGCCTCCTGTTCGTAAATATCATTAGGCTGATTTACCGTAAGCTTAGGCTGAATCAAAGGACCAAAAAACGGTGCATTCCCCTTTCTTTCTCTACTTGAACAAGTGGGTTCGGCATTTATCCGCCTGGTTTGTATAGTATCAGTTACATTCATTGGTTATAGGTTTAAAAAAAATTAAAACACCATCCATTTTGCATCTTTTTTACCGGTCGCTTTTTCAATTTCGGGTTTTGTCATTTTGTCAATTGCGGCTGCAAACATCACATAATGCCCTCTTTTTACTTCGTTTCCCATAGACATGATGCCTGACGAATTTTGTATAAGTAGTTCGTTGGCTGCAACTTCGTCAACTACATCCTTAACCCCGTCATAATGGGTTGGATCATCGCCGAAATATTTAATTTTTGAACCATGGATTTCAGGTTTCTCATCAACATATTCATCGCCTAACCCAATCATATGCCCAAATTCATGTGCGGCTACATTCTGATTAGTTGTTTTTGCTTTTGGACTATTTGATAAAAACACGCCTACATTTACTCTCCTGAATTTTGCATCTTCAGTAGCCCCTTCTTCCCCTGCGGTTTTGTAAAAAGAAAGACACAGATGATCAAGCGTGCCTAGCTCTTTTTCTACTGCTCTTATTCTTTTTTCGCTTAATTTCTTGTTATAAGCTGCATAGCCTTCTGAGCTTGCACGGCCCACGTAACTCAATGTGTATTGACATTCTTCTGGATTATCTGTGGCAGGTATGGCTTGTATAAAGCTCTTTATTTTTTCAATATCTTCTTTACAATCGGCATTGATTACATCGTTATCAAAATCAAAATTACCTACCTGCTGAATAAAATCAGCTTCATCTAATTTTTTATTCTCTTCTGTTGTTGGATCACGCAGATCTAATTTTGCGGTATGTGTGGTTTCTGAACCCTCTTTTTTATTAGCAGACGTTACTCTTGAACGATATCTTTTTTTGGTATCGCCAGGTTTTACCACATCAATAACTGTATTGGCATCTTTTGCATTGGCCTTTACTTGTGCTGTAACATCCACCTCGCACATATAGGAGGCGAAACCGGGCTCAGCAAGAGCAAGAAGATGTTGTTTACTCCATTTATCGTGTATGCTTTTCACAAAATCAGTCTCAAAAGTTGATTGCTCACTTTTTGTAACGGTTGCGGGATAATTCATATGTACACCATGCGATATAAAAAGCGTTCCTGTGCTTGGCACAGGTCCTGCTACATCATATTTGGCATTGAAAGTGGGAAAGTTTTCGTTGAAATTGTTGACTGTGAATTCTGGTGGACCCGGTGCTGGTTGCTTTTGAATAATAGTAGCGGGAACCTTACGTTGAACAGTTGTTTGCGTCGGTTTAAAAAAAGTGTTTTCATTATGAGTTCCACCAGGCATCCGCATAACATGATCAGCCATGTTATCAGCCTCCTGCTCGTAAATATCATTGGGTTGATTTACTGTAAGCTTTGGCTGAAAAAATAGCGGTTTAGAAGCTGATGAATTCAACTGGTTTTCAGATTTGGTTATATGATTTATTAAGTTCAATTTATAAATTTTAATGATACTACGTTATGGCCTAAAGAGTTTAAAATCGAAAAGCTCGCCTGCTATGTCCCTTGAATTATCTCCGTGTATATTTGCGTTAGGAAAAACATCCTCGCTCGAATTTGCTGTTTGAATTATCTTCGGAGAATTGTATGCACCGGTAATGAGATTTGCCAGGTTCATTTCTTTTTCCCTCTGGTCCGTGCCTTTCACGTCATCATAAATTCCCTGTGCATTAAGTGGTGCTTTTATTCCTGCGTGTACAAAACCAAAACGCGTTTGCCAGTCAGCTCCGCGATTGGCCATCATCCGGTCTAATAATATCCTGATTTCTTTAGCTGCAGCTTCAATGGCGTATTGTGGTATTTGCAAGCGCCTGTTAATTGCCATTCTTTTATCTTTGTCTGCATCTTCCATCCATCTGGCTGCATAACGGCTTAGTCCTGGACGTACCGCATTGGTAACCATCTGTTTATACGCCTCTTTACCTTCCTGTTCGGTAATATCATCAAACAGGTTATCATTTTTAACAGTATCAATCTGGATCTGAGCGATACCTAATGAACCTTTTGTTACGCCAAGTTCAGACTGCAATATATCTTTATAATCAATATCTGCCAGTTCATTTAAAATTACAAGAGCCAAAAGTTGAACCGGAACCACATTATTATTTGCACTTTCCTTAAGCTGACTTTCGTAAGCGCCCAGCTTTTCGATGTACCATTTTTTCCGGTCATCCGCAGACATATTAAATAACTTCTGTATGTCCATACCTTTTAGGGATTTCATTGGTAGATTTGTTTTGGGAGTTTTAGTTTCCCCCAGCGTAGGCTCTTGCGGAACACGGCGAATTGTTCCTATTTCTGTTAAATTCTGGTTTTTCTGTTGCACCACATGGGTAAGCTCATGGGCCATCAACCGTTTTCCACCATCACTTTCGGGCGAGTACTGGCCGCTGTTAAACACAATATTGTTGCCGGTGGTATAAGCCAGGGCATTGATAGACTGTGCCGATTTTGCAGCGACGGAATCTGTATGTAATCGAACATTTGAAAAATCCTGGCCAAAGCGCGGTTCAAAAAATTGGCGGCTACTTTGGGGTAAAGCTTGACCGGATGATCCCAATGATCCAACATAATTATCCAGTTGATAGCTGCCTTCTACCTTGTCGGCAGAAGTTTCTTTACGATGAAGTTTCTCCTCATCCTCACAATGTTGGCACTTACGCTGGATGTTATCCCCAACCGGTTTAAAAAAAGTATTTTCATTATGATCTGGTATAGCCATGCGCATAACCCGGTCAGCCATGGCATCAGCTTCCTGCTCGTAAACATCATTTGGTTGGTTTACAGTAAGCTTAGGCTGAAAGAATGATTTGGATAGAGATAATGAATCCTTTATTCTTTCTTGTTTCCGGATATGTTCTGCTGATTTCAATGGGTATAATAATTTTTATTATGGTTTATATAAGCCTTTTTTTGGATTCCAAAATGTTGCTTTCGGTGCAGTCAGGTCCAGTTTACCTACTTGATTTTGACAGGCTTCAGAACAGTCCACATATTCATCTTTAGCTAAACTCCTCCCTAACTCCTGGTTGTTTACATCCTGGGTATAACTATCATGGGGTGCCCGGCCAATTTTCCGCTCAATTTCCCGCCCATACTCCCGGCCCCGGCCGGCCATGTATGCTGCCGTGCCACCACATCTCTTTTTGGCACAGCACGCTGCATAACAATGCCCATAGGCATCCCAAACATTGTTCGAAACGTCGGCATGAGTTTGCTCATAGTACCACTCACTGAAATCGTCTGTGGCTGTTTTCATTAAAGATTTGCATGGTTTTAAACAATTATATTTCCAATAAGCATAAGCCCCTCCAAGGGCAGCACCTGCAGCAACTGGGACCCATGGGAAGGTTTTAACTTCGGCGCCTTTGCCTTGCTGTACTACATGAGTTAACTCATGAGCGATTAGTTTTTTACCGCTGCTGCTTTCCGGAGCATATTGACCGGTATTGAAAACGATGTTATTACTGGTAGTATAAGCTAATGCATTAATGGATTGTGCCGATTTTTCTGCTTCTGAACCGGTATGGATACGTACATTGGAAAAATCCCGCCCAAAACGAGGTTCAAAAAACTGGCGACTGCTTTCGGACAAAGCATGCCCAGAGGAACCTAATGATCCTACGTAATTATCCAGTTGGTAACCACCTTGCACTTCGCCACCGGAGGTTTCCTTACGGTGTATTTTCTCCTCCTCTTCACAATGCTGGCACTTCCGCTGAATACTATTCGCAGCCGGCTTAAAAAAAGCATTTTCATTTATTGCAGGCATGCGCATTACCTTATCCGCCATAGCATCAGCCTCCTGCTCGTAAATATCATTAGGTTGGTTTACGGTAAGCTTAGGTTGAAAGAAGGACGAAGCAGCCAGGGATATATCACGATGCGAATTGCGTTTTACTGGCTCAATATTTTGTTTTTCTTTTGACATATAAACCTATTCTGATAGTTCCCGTTTATTTAAAAATTCAATTATTAGTTGTGCATCCTTTAAAAATAAGGTACTCCATATATATTATAAATACTTCTTGTCATACTGCTTTCCACTTCGGCTGCTTGTTGGATCACGGAATCTACAATTGGGGTAGCTACATGCTCTCCAACCTCGTGGCCAACAGCATGACCCGCGGCTCCACCGATCGCTCCAAATAGTAGTCCACCAAGAAATCCACCAACCACACAAACGGCATCAACCGGACCTGTAGGCGAGCATAGAATCGCACCTGCTGCCGCCCCGCCAAGAGCAGAACCTAAAATACCTCCGGTCCATGAACCAGCCTCTTCGGTAATTACGGTTGTAGTATGTCCTGTGCCTACTGATGAAGCTATTCTATCGGTTGTTTGATAAATGCCGTATACCAGCATTATTCCACCAGCACCTCTTATTACAAACATTCCAGCTGATCCACCGGGAGTTACCCGGATACGGAGACGTTGTGCCCCGGGTGGCAATGCCCCATCACGCATTGCCTCTGTCATTAACCTGCCGCGCCCAGCAAATGCAGGATCAACAGCTCCATCTGGACCGGTTCCGCTCATTACATCTACTCCGCTTGGGGTCGTAGGTCTTCCTCCAATAGCCGCCTCGACTTCGGCCCTTGGCACCGTAATACAATTATTAGTACACATTGGGGCTCGTCCACGAGAGAGTAATTCTGCATTGAGATCGCCCTCCGTGGCACCAACAGGACCTAATATGGGATCCGCCGCGCCAGTTGCACGTGGTGGACTGTAGGTATAAGTTCCACCATGTTCGGTACTTCTTAAACGTTCGGCAAACGCCAGACCTTGCTCTGGTGTTTGGGGAGTAAAAATGTAATATTGGTCTCCGGCCATCATCGGGAACCAGGCATCATTTGCAAAACTACCGGGTACACCCTCGTGAAGTCTGACCGTAAAATTGTGACCAACTATTGGCGCATATTCGCCCATATAATAACCAAGGTTTCCCCTATATCCCCTTATTGTTGGTGATGAAAATAATCCCTCCGGGTTCGACCACACCGAGGTATGACTGCCCCCCCACAATATGCCTGTAGTATTTCTGGGAATGAAAGACCATGGAGTAGGTGAAAAATGGCTTGCCCCTGCTACTGCCGGTCCCGCAACCGAAGATAGCAGATTACCTAACGGCACCATTATCCCTTCAGGCACACTATCAATTGAACGCCCCGTCATTTGTGTAAACTCTTCTGGGGTTAACTGGCTTGCATTGAAATGTATATTTGTGCCATCACCTGAAGCTGATGGTGTATGCGTGCAATTGATGGCAACTGATGTTTGCCCGGCAAAGAATGTATTAGGGCTTGGTTGACCAGGACCTATCGCGTAGCCGAAATCAAACTGTGTGCCGGGCCCAACAGCACCCAGATCAAAATCAACTCTGGCAGGTGATAGCCTTACGGTTGCATTGTATTGGCCATCTGTTACGTTACAATGGTCAAGATTGTAAGAGGTAACCGCTCCATCATGCGAAAATTTGATTTGATTATCGCCGCAATTTACCTCTACATTATCTACGGTTCTTTGTATCATTCGCGAAACATTGCTTTCCCCTTGCTGTATGGTGTGGGTGAGCTCATGAGCTATTAGTCTTTTACCACTTTCACTTTCGGGAGAATATTGCCCACTATTAAAAACAATATTATTACCTGTAGTGTATGCCAGCGCGTTGATGGATTGCGAGGATTTTGCGGCTACAGAATCAGTATGAATACGCACGTTTGAAAAATCATGGCCAAAACGCGGCTCGAAGAAACCAAGACTACTTTCTGATAAGGCCTGACCAGATGAGCTTAATGAGCTTATATAACTGTCAAGTTCTATACTTCCATTCACGCCGGTACCGGAGCTTTCTTTACGCTGAAGCTTTTCCTCTTCTTCACACTGCTGACATTTGCGCTGAATAGTTGTTGGGGCGGGTTTGAAAAAAGAGGATTCATTTGATGATGGGATACTCATGCGCATAATCTGATCGGCCATAGAGTCTGCTTCCTGTTCGTACCTGTCACCAGGCTCATTTACCTGTAATTTAGGCTGTGCCAGATGCCCAGGAAAAAAAGGAGCATTATTTTTTGCCTTTACGGTATTTTCAGGTTGTGATTGCTTAGCTGCTAACATAACTTTTGCTTTAATACCAATCCACGTTTAATATTTCCTGCATCCATGGTAGACGTATGGTTGAATACCCCCATGGCAATTTCCCTAACAATACATCAATAGTTCTTTGTTCAACCGTTAATAACCATCCATTCTCTTTTTTGGTTAGTGTTCCATCGCGTTCAAAAAAGGCATTGCGTAAGCCTTTAACCGATGTGTTTTTTAGCGGTGACCAATGATCTATAATGGCTTCCAATAATCTTTTTGATTCTGCTTTTTCTTTTTTTGTTAAAATAATGACTGCTGGCAGCGTTTCCTGAATAGGATAACCACATAAAATTTTAGAAAGCGTTAAATCAAATTCGGCAGCCTTAATCTTCCCTGTTGCCAGATAATGAAGCAATAGTACCGCCCGCTGATGAGTTGTGTCATCTATGAACTTTCCATCAGCTAATAATCCAAGATCATTAAAATAAGGGGATAAAAAATAATGAAGTATTACGATCCCGCTGTTTTTTATGTACAGTGTTTCTGCTTCTATAATTCCTGTATGTTTTTTATTATTGGGTAAAAATTGCCCTGTATTATTCTCCTTCTTGTTTTTATTAAACCTTTCCGCCTGGATCTCCCGCTGTCTTGATAATATTTCAACTTGATTATCAGAATGATGAATTTTGTGATTTTCGTGTTCCTCTTTGATCTTTTCTTCCCTTACATTCTTTTGCCCTTTATCCTTATGTGTCTTTTCTTCCCTTACATTCCTTTGTCCAGTATCTTTATGTGTCTTTTCTTTGCAGATATCGTTTGGCTTATTCGTAATATCATGGGTATCATCTGTTTCAACCTTGTGTGTTTTTTTACCTTTATTAATATTTATAGAATCTATATTTTTAGCTCTGTTTGTTTCACTATTATTTTCTGACTTATTTGTGGTTATCTCTTCTTCTTCATTGTAAGTGCTACTTTCTTCAGTATTGCCCTTCAACTTGTCGGTGATTATTTCTTTCTTCTTATTGTAAGTATTGTTTACTTCAGTTTCTCTATGCTTACTCGTAACCATATGATCATCCATATCCTGTCTAAAACCCTCCTCCGATATTAAAAGCGATTTGAGATCCTGAAATGCTTGCTTTACAATGTTTGTTTTGAGCGACTGCTTTATTCTATTCTCCATTGATGTGGTTATCTCATGGCTTGAGATATTGAAGTGGTTTGCTAACAGACTTAATGACTGTAATATCAATTCCTTATCTTTTGTAACTGATAAAGCAATTTTGTTTTCTAAAACATGAGGGCTTAATAAGGCATGGAAAATGTACTTCCATATTTCATTACGAACTGGTAAATGTTTCTTTGTACAGTTAGTTATAAAGATTTCCAGATCCCTGTAAATGGCGTTCCAGGACTCATCTGTTGCAGGGCTTATGATTGATATGAGTTGTGTCAGGAAGACATTATCATATTGCAAAATCAGTCTTTGCAATATGATTGGCTCATCTACATAATTATCACTTAGCCAGTTAAAGAAATATGGATCTTTTTTCTCTGATAAAGCAGTTAAGATTTCATTGCTCCAGTCAGCCATGTTTTCAACAGGGCTATACCATGGTAAATAACCATTCTCCAGAAAATAGATGAAGGCTTTTATTAATGATTGCTCAGGGCGTAATACTTCTTCAGTATTTTCATCAGCCTGCTTACTTTTTTTAGATGACAGGTTTTTCCTCAGCTCTTCAATAAAGTGCGTTTTAAACTCCTGTTCAAAATTAAGCGCTTCAATTTTACCTAAATCAAGAACCAATGAATCGATGCGTATACTATCAGTAGTTGGAAATAATTCATCAAAAACAGCTTCCATGCTAGCACATAGTTCATTGCGCAGCAAGTCGCTTACACGATTTTGAAAAGCGTGTGCCTCCTCCCGTTTAGGAAGGTTTAAAGTGACTTGCTGTTTATGAACAATGTGTGATGCCATGATAGTATTACATATGAATCAGCTTATTATTTCTTCTTCCTGGTAAAAAGTTTTTCTATTGCCCCGGGTTTTTTAAGCGAAGCTTGTGGACCGTCGTCAGAAGTTGTAATGATGAAGCCAGTTGAGGTGATCTCCAATTGCATTGATGTTGTTGATGAATGACAAGTCCCGTTTGATATGGTTAATGAAACGGTGACAATTGAAGCTTTGACATTTACTACACTACTATCACCTGATATCCGAATAACACCATCGGCAGTCATCGCCCCCTTTGATACATTATCTCCAAAGACTTCCCAATCATAGGTAAATCTACTGTCCCTGATAGTAGGAGTAAATGTTGCAGATACAATACCTGACCTGGCAGCTACGGCTGCAGTCTTAACACCACTACCAGACCAATCATTTATAAAGCTGAAAAGACTACTACTGGGTACGGAAAGGACTGTAATATTGAACGGCGCAGAACTTACATTATTTACGGTATAAATTAGCCGGTATGTTCCGGCTTTGGCTATTGCCGGCGTGAAGGTTTGTTTGACGCTATCAAGACCCGGTACGGCATTAAAAGTACCGCCGGGTATTGATACTGCAATTTGCGCAGGATTGGTATCATTATCACAGAAAGTAGTACCACTCATCGAAATAACCGGTGCCGGAGGTGGTGGTGGAGTTATTTCTGCAGTAGTACGTTCTATCGGTGAACCTATATAAGGAACATAGAAGTCAGCAATAATTATTTTGTTAATAATATCATAGTTTGGCTCATTCTCAGACACTCCCCTGCCTGCCAGGATATCAATCAACCTCAGCTTTTCAGTATCAGATACTCCTTTACTGTCGGCCACCATTTTCTTGACAAGATTCAAGGTGTTTTCATCAAGATCTGGGGATGCAGAGACCTGTTGTCCTTCGGTTGGAGCAGCTTCCATACTTGCCGACCGGACTTTCACTGATGCCGCATCACCAGCTTTAGAAAGCGGGGCGCTAATGTTTTTATTAAAAGTGGAAATATAATTTTTATAAACTAATACCAGGGTACCGCCTTTGGGCACACCTGCTTTATGTTCAAGACCTGGGTTGTTTTTATAGTAGTTTAAAAATGTATGTTTATCGGCGTAGCGGGAATATCTCTGGTTAACTTCATTACTTAATGAATCTAATAATTCGTCAAGAACAGCATTTAATACCGTTTCAAAATCTACAATTAAAAGGTTTACTCCATAATCTTCAATTAACGATATTATAGAGCCATCCCGGGAGACCTGAGTTTTTGCCACAGGGCCTTTTAGGGTAGCGATAACTTTGTTGATGGAGTCAAGATAATTATTAAACGCATCATATTGCTCGTTTAAGTCGACATCAATAACAGATGGGGTATTAAGTAAATACACCATCACCGTTTCAATAGCATCAATAAAATAAAAAAAGTTGAAATAAAGCTCGTCTATACTACCTGGTTGAGGGCCTGTTACCGGATTAGTGAAAACTCCGGTATCACTTAACGCATTAAGGTAAGCACTTGCTATTGTGTTGGGTAGTATCGCGCAATTGTTGCGTATAAAAGTACCTTTTGGGTAGACATAAGAGGTGCCTGATGACCGTATCGGTTCAATACCCCTAATAGCGTTTGTTTTAACCTCTGAGAACCTTTTAATTGGACTATCTGTTAATCTACCAGGGATATTTGTTCCCGTGGCGGTTTTACCAACATAAGGTAGGTTTGCAACAAAAATAAATGGCGTTAGTATCTTACTTCTGGCCTCAGTTGTTATCAGGTTGTAATCAGTTTCCAGATCCTGAATCTCAGCATCTGGCAAAGTCACATTTGAAAAATCAAACTGCTGATCTGCAATGGCTACCACATCAAATGGCAGATTATAGGTTAAACGCTGAATAAGAATATTTGATAAAACATCCTGATAGTTTTGGCCGATATGACCCTCAACTCTAAAAAAGTTATACTTTTCAATATCATATAAAAGCGGTTGTGCTACTTCGGTACTTGTGTTATATAAACCCGAATTATAGCCCAGGTTTAACGTGGCTTTTCCGCTATTGGTTTTGGCATAGTTCCATGATTTATATAATTCAGCACCACTTTCATTTACTGCGTAATAGTATGGGATAGCACGTTCGGAAAGCGGGAAATGCATATACTGGCTTGGAGTGATCTTTACCGTAAATTTGTCTGACTGAGTCGTGTCAGGAATGGTAAAATCTTTAATCATCAATACCATCCGGCTAAATAGCAAGAGCACCTCGGCCGATTCAACCCCCATTTTTGAGAATAAAGGTGAATAAATAAAGTAATTACGATAGCTATCTTTTACATAGTCATTAGTTGCCAGTGATGCGTCACCTAAAATCAGATGCAATGGAAATAAGTTTTCATCCGGGCAGCAGGTAGTAATGATATGAGATACTTTAGCAGAAAATTCCTCATAAGCCTTGATCAGATCATCAATGAAATCATAAAAGTATTCAATAGCCAGCGGGTTTTGTTTTAATAACTGGTCAAGATAATTTTTCAGTACGGCAAGCATATCAGAAAAAGGGTTTGACGTAATGTTCAAAATAGTCCCGTATTGCTGATAGCAGGAATTATAAGCATCGGTTAGTTGGCTTAATGTGGTATCATCAACCAGACTAACAAAAGCATTCAGTACATCATCCGCGGTTTCAAGATCAGTATAGGGTACGTTAAATCTCTTTAGCTGTACCTTGGAGTTTAAGCTCAGTTGAAAGGCTTTAGACGGAATATTTAACCTGGATGATATAGGGGATATTTTATTTATATTACCTATTCTATCGATATTGCTTACTTTATTAGCGTTATTATTATACAGGTCATTTTTTGCAACAAGTAAAGGCCTTACCTGTAAAACCATTTTTTCACCTTTGTTATTGCAATCCTGCGTATCGCAGTTTTTGAGATCTGTTTCTTTAACTTCCAAGAACAAAGCAACCACATAGTCACTTAAAAAGGTAGCCGCTGCTGATGAAAGGGTTTTCGCATTGAGTTGTTGTGCGCTTTCCAATGCATTAAATTGATCATCCGTAAGTAATAGCCAAACAGTTTTACCGGTACAGAAAGGTTTATAAAAAGGGAGGCCTCCTTCCTTGTCATAAACAAAAGGCAGGTCATCAGGAACCTCAACAGGTGTATACGGCATATAGTAGGTATACTGGTTGGTATACTGGGTAATTAAATACCCCTGCGAAGTAACTCCGCAACCTTTATTAATTTCAATAATACCCGGATTGAGCACTATATCCAGTCCGCAAACAATACCAATACCTATCAGTTTGTTGCGTGTCCAGCGGTTTTGCTGATCAAGGTAGTTAAAAGTTTCATTGAGGTGATCGTTAGTAAGTACCTGATCTGGTTCAAACACGATGTATTCTATTGGATTTGCCATATATCAATTTTTTAAAGATCCTAAAATGGTTTTGCCCAGCATTACCGGGTTGGTATCCTTGCTTTCCGCACAATCGTGCAAAGTGGCTACCGGATATTCACTATGTAAATTAAAGAGCAGTTGTATCAGCGTATCATTGGTTTGCTGCAGGGCATCTATTTTGGTATTATCAGATGAATAATTGGCTAAAGCAGTTATCCACGTCTTATATGCATTTTCAAAATCATAAATCGACTGGTCATTTATCCAGCAGATTTTTACCATGGTATGTGCCGGCGTTTCTTGCCTTATGATATCTTCAAAATAATTTCGGAAGGCTAAATTCCGGAAGTGCAGCGGCCAATAAGGCAGCACGACAGACATTTTGAAGGAATAAGGGTCTTGCTCGCCACAGAAATCACAATTCTGATCCAAGCATACTGGTGCAAATTTTTTAAATTGGTCACTCCGTGGTCTTAAAAGCAAATGCTCAATCAGATGAAGCCCATCGGCATCACACTCCTTATTAAACTCCGTTACAAACTGAGCCAATGCAGCATTTGCATTTGCCAGGGATGTAAAGTCATTACTTATAGCAAGGTTGTGATCTTCGTTATCTATAACGTAAATATTCCAGTTGCTGCCGGTTTGTTTAATATCATAGTGTTCATCAGTTAAAACAAGATCCATAAATGCAGGTAAGGCATTATTCAATTCCTCCTGCGTATTGTAAATTGCCACTGAGGTTAAGGTTCCGCCGTTTTGATTACTGAATGAAAACTGGTATTTAGAAGGTGTATCATTAGTAGTGATAATAGTAACGTTACCAATACAATACAAAAATCTGCGATAAAAATTCTTGATTCCACCCAGATGGCATAGCTTTTTTTCTAAACCTGATACATTGTCGGTATCCCATAATTTAGTGTTGTCAACAGAAAAGTCTGGTTGAGGCGGAAAGTAGTTTTGTGGGAAATAATTAAACGCCCTGCCTCTTTGATAACTTATAACCGGATAGTCCTTCAAAAAAGAAATCTTGCTATCGATTATATTCGCAGGTGTTAAATTAGATTCTTTTTGAGTTGCATAATCAAGTGAATAGTTCAGTAAAACATAATCATTGAATGATTCACCAAAACGACTCATCAAATGATCGAGAAAACGGCTACGACGATCGGTGAAAACTTCATTTGATTCATACAAGTTTTGCCAGTCGTTTGCTGGGACTGTGGTTGCGTTCTGATTTTGCATCACCCGTTGTTCAATAGTATGGGTTGCTCCATCCTGTTTATATACTGGTTTAATATTTTTGATATCACCCAGGAACTGTGCATAATAAGTTTGAACTATATTCTCAGTGGAAAACAATTCTTTTGCGCCGTTTAGTTGTGAAAAGAAATCAGCCAGTAACTGATCAAATAGTAATAAATAAGCTTGTAACTGTTTGGCTTGTGCTTTTCTTTCATCACTTACATTTGTTGAAAGTCCTGCCGAGCCAATGCCATATGTTTGCGGTAAAAGATATTCAACAGAAGTGTAATTATCCAGGGGATAATAGTTGCCGGAAGGAACAGCCAAATCATCGGTATGACCAGAAAGTTTATTCCGGGCTTTTACTGCGCGTAGCCATTTGAGCGTATCACGTACCTCGGTAAGAGATGGTAAATACGGGAATTGGTTTTTATAGAAAAGGAGTTTCGATTTTGTTTCAGAAAAAACAGGTTTATTACCGGTTGTGATGGGCATGCACCAGGTTTTTCCGCTTAAACCTGTAACCGGTTTATCATCAGCTCCATATTTTGTCATCATAAAATTCCGGGCTCCCAATACTCCGTCAATATCCATGATCAGGCTGATGATATCTGATGCATATATTTCCTCGCGCAATTGTGTTTGCTCCAGTTCTGCTGTGTCAATAAATCCATGCTGTAGTACGGGGCCCTCAAATATGGCATCTGTAGTATAGCCTTTGTCCTGCAATTCACTTAACAGGTAAAAGTTCACCGAAGGATTAAGATATTCCTCAATAGCATAAAATACCTGGGCCTGTATCTGCTCCATATCTGCAGATGGCGAAACTTCTATGTCGCAGCAAATGGCTATTTCTTCATCTTTTATAGTGGTAACACTAACAAAATCTTCACATAGATTTCTGTTTTCATTTAAGGTTCGGATAGCCGATTGAACTATACTTTTTGCCTGTTGAATTTTTAACAGGTATAGATTAAGTACCTGTGCAGTAAAATTGGCACTAAAGAAGGCCTGGATGTCACTTATTTGTACAGGCTGGCCCGAAGGTTGCAGATCAATATCAACTATACCTGCAATTACTGCTGAAAAGTTTGAACCTCCAATGGTGTAATTAAAATCAATTTGAATAATAATACTACTACCGGTTGTAAAACTGGCGGTAGCACCGGAAACGACTTTTGGATCAATGGTTAATAATTTGGCTACGCCCGGATCATCCCATATAGGGAAAACGATAGTAAGCCCAACGTCACCTCCTTTAAATTTGCCACTTGCTGGATTTAAAATCTGTAACTCACCATTGTTCATATCACCAAACTGCTGATCGGAATCAAGGTCCAGTAATACTTTATATAAACCAGATAAGTAAACCGGATGGGGTGTTTCCTGGTACGATAATGAATCCGCTTTACAATCTGCATAAAGGGCAATTTCACCGGCCGGAATGTTTTGATCGTTATTGATATAATAGTCGTCATACAAAAACCAGGCATTGTGCACCCCTACTATATCTATCAATAATTTGCGATAATCATTAACCGTAAGCGGCGATTGAGTTAATACATTCTTAGCGGTATATAAAGTTTGTGCAGATGCTATCTGGCCATCTGCATCGGTGAGCAGATCTTCCATCGGCATCCCTGTTCTGTAACCTAATTCGGTTATGGCATAACAAAGGGCCTCTAAAATCGTAATACCTGGGTCGTGCTCATTATAATCTGTCCAGATTTTACCGCTAAGCTTTTCAATATAACCCAGGCCGGCCTCTCTGAGAAAAGCATAATTTTGATCGACAGTTAAACCGGGATCTTTGCTGATTACTTTTTGCTTATCCATTACAATCACAGTTAGCTGGTGAATTAATTAAATGTTTTACTTTGGTTTCTTCATTATAGTATGATACCAAAATTGATCTGGAAGTGCTTGCTATCGCTTCATCTATATCATATTGTGCCTGTATTACTACCTGACCTTCGCGAAGTATAATGTGGTTCATTTTAAAACAGGTAACAAAGTCTACATACGGTCTTTCCTCAATAAAATTGAGCACCACCGATTTTTCAATACTGTTACCAAATTGAATAGCCTGGGGGTTACCAAAGGCCCAGGGGGTTAAAAATTGCTCGATCTCATTGTTTAATTGATTAGAGAAATAGACAGGGTCGATATTTTCGCGGAACGTAACGTTAAATTCAAACTGTACCTCTTCAAATGATGGGTTGCTGAGGTGTAGTTTTACGAATGGCGATGTCAATGTTTTAATGTACTTCTCTATTTCGGTCAATAAACCTATACTGGTATATGGTCGAAGCGGATTGGCATTATTTAGATGTGTCAGATCGGGGATGGTTATTATCGTTACATGTCCCGCCAGCGTCTCACTATATTTTTGCTGATTGGTATTCACATCAGTGAGAAACCCGGTATGGTCAATACATTTTACCTTGAAAACCTGCGGAAAATACTGCAATATCAAACGTTCATAATCCCAGGTGGTAATAGCCCTGTTTTTATGACGCAAGCGTTCACTTACCCTTTGATAAAACTGGTCGTCCGTTTCCTGCACGCGGCCTCCAAATGAGGTATACGGTTGTTGTGTTTTCTTTAACGCAGCGTCGGCAATTGCGGGCTTACTAATGATATTGGGAGATAATATCTTAGTAAATACTATGTTATTGGTAATATCCTGAACAAACTGGGCTTTCGCTGAATTTACGTCGACAGCAATTAAATTACAGATCGCATCTGTATCGTGTTGTACACCCGCTTTTATCCAGATCAATCCACTGTCTGCGCGGCTATTGATAAGGGTAGCATCCGCGGGGATATTAAATATTACCAAACCGGAGCTGGTTAGATTATTGGTTTGATCGGTAACCGATTGCTTGTTAAATGGTAACCAGTTGTTATTGCTTAAATAATACCAATTAACCTGAGTCATGTTTTTTAACGGATTGGCGCTGCCATCAGATACCTGAAACAGGATAGAGAATGTTTCGTCGGCTTTGGCATTATTCAGCCCTATCCATAATTCGCCGCCGTCATCTGTGGTTATTCCGTCTTCTATGTTAAAAACCGGTAATAATGTAAGCGTATCTGTAGTAGTAGCCGGGTGCATTTCACGGAAACCGAAGGGTTCCAGATGATAAAAGAAATTGCTGCGGTTAGTAAAATCTATCTTATTGAAAACAACACTATCTGCTGCGGTATATTTTACATTGATTGATTTTAAAACCGGATGGTTAGGTACCGGAACCGCACTTGTATCTACAGTATAGCCAACAATTTTATTGGTGTCTGTGGTATCATAAACTACTTTAACTGAAGGATGGGGTATATTTTTTTGAAACGTATTCAAACTATAATCATCACCAATCATTTCCAGTTTTAGATAACCGTCAACAGAGGTTATACTGTAATCCTCATTAGGTGTGAAATCTTCGGGTGATTGCACTACGCGTTCTAAGCCGGTAATATCAATCTCTTTCGGACTTGTTATGTCCAGGCGATCTATTGGAGCAGCTATGATCATGTTAGAGATACCGCTTTTGCTGACATTACTCCGATCAAGAGACAAGCCGCTGTTAATTATATTTTTAACATTAAAAGGCTGATCATCTTGTGTCAAGCTGCTCATATTCATTGAAAGAGCGTTGTTAACTTCAAATGCTAAACCTTTATTTACTACAGAAGTAATATCAGCAGTTAAAGTGTTACGTGCATTGAAATCATTAAATGTTCGCGGGCTTAGTATTCTTTGTTGCAGATCGGTGATAACAATACTCGATGCATATAAACTCGTTCTACTTGCAACGGACAACCAAGTACCTTTAGCTAAAGAGGATATATTTACTGTTGTTTTAGAAAGTGGAGCCTCCTGCCAGTCGAAATCTATGGTTAATTTGGTCAATTGTTTTTGAAATATCTCTTTGCTGCCAATGATAAATGAGGCCCCATTTTCAGGAAAATCACCAAATGGTTTAAATGGTTTTGCCGGGTTTACTTTGCCATCATCGTTTTGCAGTATTAAATTCTTAACAGCATCAACTCCTACTGATATGGTTACCTCATTTATGCGGGGGATCTTTATTTTCTGATATGATGTATAACCGTTAAGTAATACCTGAACCATAGGAAGCGTAGTGTCAAAATTTCCGCCATGTACTTTTGGTGAATAAGAAACTATGGCGGGTGCATCACCCTCTAAAACCAGTGTTAATGAAAATGTGGTATTACTAATGACAGAAGCTGTGTAAACAGGCGCGGTATACCAACTCTTTTTACCAGTTAATTGTATGCTGAATATTCCGGAAAGATCTGCTGATGCAATGCCTACCAAACTATCACAGGTAAAAGTTAATGTTATGGTTCGTTTGCCCTCATTTAAGTATAATACATTTGATGCCACAGCAAAGCCTATTGAGGCTTGTTGAATATTCTTAGGGTTACCAAATGGGAACCAGGAGTTATCCGCGGTTAATAATTTCCCTCCCTGTCCATCTTCTGAATTGGCAACAGGTGAAGCATACAGCGTTACCGGCGTGTTGTCTTTGTTTAAATAAATAGACTTTAGTGCCTGAACTCCGGCTGTCTTAACTACAAGGTCATCTGTGAGCGAATAGAATAAATCCTTATTATTGGCATCTTTCCCAGCCTTAAATGAGGTGCCTTTAGGTAATAAGTGTTGATCTATATTTTTTTGCAGATCAAAAACCAAATGTACAAAATCGGCTTCGGCCACATTATTACTAAGTTGTAAAACCTGTTTATAATAAAAGTCCAGATGCTTTTTAGTATACTGATTTAAATGTTGCTGGGCAAAACCAAATAGCCTTATGAAGGCCAGATAGAGCGCATAATGAGGTGCATGCGTTGGGTAATTATCCATTGCTTCGGATAGGTAAGCCGGCGTGCGGCTTACTATATTGACAATGCCCGAAATAAATGATTGTAAAGCCCCGGTAAATAAATTATGTGTAAGGATATGGTCAATATCTTCGTGTACAGTACCTGTTAGTGTGATTGGGAATGCGGTAACCGGAGGATCAACTGTAAAAATACTCTCCAATTGTTTCTGTGAAGAAATAACAAAAACCTTCTTCAACGGATCAAAAGTGAAATTTTGTGAATAAATAATATCGTCGACAGGGGTTAGGGCATCTGTATGAGTTGAAGTTGGATCTATAAGTGAACCAGTCACAAAGCTTTCATAATATTGAAACAATATGCTTAGTGGCGCTGCTACTTTTGAAACTATGGAAACAGATAAAAAAGTTTTATAGCTCAGGTCGTCCGCCAAATGCTTATATGCATCATCAAGCGCTGCGGTTATCGAAAAAATAAAATCAAAAAGAATTTTAAAGTTATTTTTTGCATCGACATCAGTAGGCGCGTTGACTATTGTTTCATTTAAATATTTAATGAATGATGCATAATCATTTATTCTCCATTCGGCAATTGCTGCAATTACTACGGCAATATCTTTACCCATGAGTTGTTGCCAATCACCATTGATCGTATTGGTATTATCGTAATAGTTTAACCAGGCACTATATTTTTTTGTAAGCAGGATGAGATCTGCATCTGTCCGCTCATCTACAAGTGCACATTTAGCCAAAAGGGCATCCAACGCACGCTGCGCCTGGCTGGTGCCGTTATAGGATAAGAGTTTGGTATCGAAACAATTATTTGCCATCAGTGTATTTCTGTTCCTTCGTTTTTATAGTAAGGATATACAAAATTGAACCTTGAATTTGTGGTGCGAACAGTGTAATTAAGGATGATCAGGATCACTCCTTCTGTTTCGCGGCTGTCATCAACCTGTATCGAGCTCAGATCAATTCTCGGCTCATAATAAAGTATGGCCGTTTTGATCATCTCGCGGATATAGGTTTTAAAGGTGGTGGTCATGGGCTCAAAGAGCATTTCGTCCAGATTACATCCATAATCAGGTACCATCACTCGTTCGCCTTTTCGTGTTGCCAATAATATCTGTAAACTGAGTTGTATGTCAGTCTCATCGCTGGTCATAATCACCGAGTTTGCCGTGGTATCAAATGTTGGTGGGAAACTCCACCCTGTTCCTAAAAATGAATCTGACATGTTAACCTCCTATAATTACTGTTGGACATCCTATTATGATTGAACCACCGTGCGCCGTCGGGTCGCCCATACGGGCCGCCGGCTTACCCCCTATCAATACCGTTGCAGATCCATTTGCTATTACATCCGGTGGCCCCGCGCAGGTACACATGTCACCTACGCATGCTGCTGGTAGTCCACCTATTAACACAGTGGGACTTCCCGGGGGCAGCACAGGCCCCCCTACGTGCGGAATCGGCCCTGTAAACATCGGGCAAACATGCATATCTGAAACTCTTGCTGCGAGTGGCATATTTCTGTTCTCCTTATTTAATTGATCATTACTACACCGCCTTTTATGGTGGCCGTGCCTGAACCTTCCACCTTTACAGATGGGGCAGATATAGCAGCACTGCCGCTATCGGCTTTTATTGAAGCTCCACCCGCACTCATCTCAAAGCTGGATGATGGTTTTATAGAAACATTGGTGGCTTCAATGGATAGATCGCCGGTTGCCTTTATCTTGATATCTGCACCGCTTTCCAGGCTTATGGCCGATGAATCCATGGTTACCTTATTGTTATTCTCATCTTCCATTTGTATGTAGCCTTCTTTTTCGCTGATGGTTACCTTTTTACCCGCCGGTGTTTCAATTTTTAATGACTTTTCATCGTCGTTAAAGATCATTTTCATTCCACTGCGGGAGGTATATCCTTTTTCGTCGTTTTTATTTGCGGCTTTCAATGGAGCTGGTTTAGTACTACTGTTCAGCATACCTAATACTACCGGGTGCCTGGGGTCATTATTTAAAAAACCAACCACTACCTCATCCCCAATTTCCGGGCGGAAAAAAGTACCCCGGTTATTACCTGCATCCAAGCAGGCAATACGAGTCCATACACCATCTTCGGCAGGATCAATAATGGGTAACCTTACGCGGATCCGGTCCTGCGTATCAGGGTCGTTTTCCAGATCGGTTACAATACCTATCTGTAAGCCCTGTATGGCTGGTAACATATCTACAGCCGGTGCAGAATTTACATCAGGTTGGCGTGTAAACAACTCGTTAGATAACCCAAATTGTACGTCGGTTGTCCAGCTGCCATTTACTATTTCATGGCGTACTCCTGAAACAAATACTTTTCCGTTAAAGCGGTCGCCCACGCCACCAATATTGATCAGGTCGCCGGGATTTAACTGACCGCCATAGCCACGAAAACGAACCCTACCCCTACAGCGTGACATACGTGCTTTTTGAAGTCGTCCATCGGCCAAACTCTGCAATTCATCAGTTGTCAAGTCTTCGCCGGAATACAGATCATATTCTGATACACCCAAAACTGCTCCCAGATCGCTACCTGAAATATTGCCATTTTCTTCAAAACCAGGTTCAGCAGCGCTTGCAGTGGTTATTTCCTGAGTGGTATAATCCCAGGTTTTAGCGGTAAGACTTTGATATTGGTTCCGTGCATCCAAGTCGGCATCAAACTCCAATATAGTTGCTCCAAATAAAGCGTCGAGTACGGTAGCCGAACTGAAATCGGGTTTCTTTACGGTTATTTTACCATTATCAACTATACAAAGCTTTCCGTTGGCCTCCATGCGCGATACCATAAAATCCCAGTCCGTACAGTCATATTGAACAAGGGCTTTTAGCGTTGTACTGGTGTCTTCTATGTCAGTATCCAACCCGTAATTACCTATGATCTCGGTAATGGCATCGCTGTCTTTAGTATCATAAAAATATTTGTTCTTGCGGGCCACGGTCATTTTTACCGCCTTGTCGCGACAATCCAGTATTAAGAGTGGAGATCCGCTATCCCTTATCTTTAAACTATGTCTTAAAATAATGCCGTTAAAAAGTGGGGCCTCGTCTGAATGATAACCTACGGCTATCTCAATTTCGGCTCCCGGAACCAATGTTGCTTCGTTACTTATTGCAAAATCCTGGGCGGCAGCATCTCCATCATATATCACCAGCTTAGCCATCGGGATACGATTTATTTCTTTGTGAAAATTAATGGATACCATCTGGTAAGCGGCACCCAATGTGGTGCCGTTTACCTTGATAGTGAAGGTAACCAGATCGGTATCTTGTGGTCCGGGTAAGGTTTGGCTTAGTGACATGGTTATTTTTCGATAGGAGGAAATATGAGTTTTGTTCCCGGGGTTAATTGTTTAAAATCTGTTAGTCCGTTATACTGCGCAATCTGGTAGTAATATTTACTGTTGCCATATTCGCGATAACAAAGCAAGGGTAGCGTATCTCCTAATTTTACCGTTCTGATGCGTGTAAGATCAGGCGAATGCTTATTTTCAACTGTTGCCAGCTTTACCTCGTCAATTACTCCCAGAAACGTACAATCGGCTTCAGCACGTAAGGGCGAACCATCGGGATTAAACAGTTTAAAGGTCATGGTCATATGTGTCATCTTACAATTGTAGAGCAAGGCTCCCCATTGCAGTTGCACAAAATTGGGCTGATGCGTATCGCTCGCATACTTATAAACCACATTTTTAAACTTTTCAAACTCGGTAACCACATCAGGTTTAGCCCTTGGCAATCCCGGTACGGCTAAACCTGATAATAGTCCTCCTCCGCCTTTTTGTATTACGCCGGTGCCATCAAACAGAAATTTAAAGGTGAGTGATTGTGGTGACCTCTTACTGAAAGTAGTAATTCTTTCGCTTGCCCCCTGCGCACTTTTCTGACTAACCTCAGTTCCGTAAGTAAGTGCATACGATTCCGGATTGATCAATACTTCATACTCAGGCACATCAGCAACCTTTGTACCGAAAGTGGAATCCGTATAGGCAACCAACTTCATCTTCTTTAATTCTCCCAGGCTCATTAGCGTTCAGTTTTTTCTTTTAAAATTTCCAGCACCTGTTCCACACATTTGGCAATAATATCCTCACCACCTGTAGCAGTAGCGGGTGATGTTGACGATGTATTACCACCGGCACCCCCACCCTCGGTTATGGTTGTGATAATTTGCAATTCTCGTATTTCTACTGGCATTGGTTTACTATTAAACTGTTTATTAAAACATGATGATTACCCTACGGAAATACTTGCACTTGCACTGGCTCCACCAAATAGATCGGCCACGGCACCTACTGCTGCACCAACTGCTGCTGATAGATTTAGCGTTTTATAATACTCATAACGAAGGGTCATTGATTCAATAACTATAGAGTTTGTTTCCGCGTTAAATGACGAAAGACTGTATTTGATCGGTATAGCATTAGCTATGTACCATGACGATACCGGTAAATGATCTGCGTTTAAAAGCGATATCAACATATTGGTAGGCTGATAATTGAAATTCTCGATTGAATCAAGACACCATGCGGTTACCCCTGATACCAGTGTCATTCCCCGTTTTAAAACGAGGTCGGAATACGTGTTACGCCCGGGCAATCGGTGAACAAAACGGTTCTCGCCACCCTCCTTATAAGTATCCAGACCCACATCAACAGTTAGGCCTGTAACATCCTGAAAGCGGAAATCATTGGGCACCTGCGGAAATATTTCAAATACTACCAGGAAATGGAAGCCGGTAAAAGGATAATCAAACATGGTTATTCGTTTTGCATGGTTAAGCCTTCGTGTGCCAGTTCAAGTGTTTCGATAGCAACCTCATTACCATCGGCCTTTAAGTCGGTAGAGGTAACCTTGGTTGGCCATGCATTTTTAACTTTCCATACCACTACAGGTGCTAATGTTTCGTCAAGCAGACTGATGGTGATGTCGCGGCGCTCAACTGTATTCATGTTGATAGAGTTGTGCCAGTTATAAAACTCATTGTCTGATTTAAACACACCACGTTTAAGGGTGATGTTACTGAACTTACGCTGTCCTGGCATCTTTATTTTGTGATACTCAGGACTTGCGCCGTCGCGGTATTCAATTACATCATTTGTTATATCAAGTCCGCTTACGTCAGTGAAGCCGATGCGTGTACCGCCCCAGTCAACACTAAAATGGAATTTCGGAAGTGGGTAATTAGCCATAATATTTAAGTTTTAGATTGATTGATAATTAATTTTTAATAAACTCTACTGTTAAGCTTGTTGCTGGATCTGTGAGAAACGCAAGATGATGAACTCAGCTGGACGTACCGGAGCCATACCAATTTCAATGATCATTTTTCCATTAAGGATATCATCAAAAGTCATGGTTTGACCCAGGCCTACTTTTACATAAAATGCTTGTTCGGGTTTAGGTCCTGCCAAAGCGCCCAGACGCCACAGATTAGTTAGATAGTTTTCGATCATAGCGCGTACACGTACCCAGGTGTTGCCATCATTGGGTTCAAATACAAATTGCATGGCTGCTTTTTTAACTGATTCTTCAACCATGATATAAAAGCGGCGTACAGATATGTATCTGAAATCATTACTGTTACCATCCAGCGTACGAGCTCCCCAAACCAGGATACCTTTGCCTGTAAAAGCACGCACCGCGTTAACTGATTTGCCGGAATCTGTATCAATGTTCAGATCTTCCTGAGTATTATCATCGATATTCACCAATGGTTCTACTATAGTATTGACACTTACATTGGCCGGAGCTTTCCAAACGCCTCTTGTACCATCAACTGATGCATAAATACCGGCCAGGGCTCCGCTTGGAGGTACTACAATGCCTTGATTTTTAATGGCTACAGTAATGTTGTTGTATATTGAACTGGAATCATTCAATTGAATTTCCAGGTTTTGTAAACGCAGGTTCACCTCATTGATGAACGCCATCACAGAATTCACAACTGCTGAATACAGGTTGTTAACCCTTGACCTGATGTATTTTACCGCAGCAGCGGCGTCGACAGGTGCAGGTGTGCCGTATATGGTTGGATCTGCTACTACGGTTGCGGCATTTGGAAATAACGGTGTCGTTGAGAAATTAGCCGGGATAGCTGCACCAACAGCGCCACCAGGAAAACTTTCATCCAAAAGAAGGAGTTCACGGATCAGCTGATCCATCGGTGAAATATCAGCTGCGTTGGCTCCTGCCCGTGTATAGGTGGTGTGAATATCCTTGGTTGTACGGCCACCGTAAATATGACTTGGATCGGCATCGGTTAATGTGCTGTTTAAAGCCACAAAACCTAATATGATATCCTTAATATAAGATAGTCGTAAAATCATTTCTGGCTTGTCGCTGGTTGCAGATATTACGCCATAAGCATCAGTTATTGCCCCGGTGTATGGAGCCACATTGAAAGGAGCGCCAAAAGCCGGTGTATTAACAAAAGTGTTGATATGCGTATTCAGATCAGTTACGGCCCTGTCAATTTGTGTAACAAAAACATTATTAGTTATCACATTTTTTGTAGGCACATTGGTACCGGCAGGTTTTTGCAGCTGAATATTTCGGTAAGAAAAAGAGTATGACAAACTTGAACGCAGCCACGGATAATAAGCGGCACCATAATTCAGGTTGGCCGAACCTATTCCATTTCTGAAAACGGTTATAACATCTGAGTTATCGTAAGATCTTTCCTGGTCGCCATTCAGTACATCCAGTATCGTAAACCTGTCCTGAAGATCGGCACATGTTTTTAACGATGTTGTGGCCAGGTTATTAAAGTCACTGGCGCCAAATAAAATGGCATCAGGAATAACTATCAGCGTTGGTTCATCCTCTTTACGTAAAACTTCAAAAGCTCTGATCTTACCAGCGTCAATAAAGTCGGTGATCAGAACAGAACCATCATTTTTGTATTTACCTACAGAAATGATGTAGCAGTTAACACCGCCATTACTGTAAAACATTCTTACAGCATTATACAACTGGTATCTTGGCGATATATTTACCGTATCTACGCTATTGTCTGGCTTAAGTGCCACATTAGCGGTGAGATTCGGAAAATCGGCTCCAAAATACTGTACGTACTGAACAAGCGAAGAAATGCGTACAGCCTGGTTAACCACACTTTTCCCATTTCTTGTTGCATCTTGCGAGTATCCGATAAATACCGGAACCGCGGTGGCCACCTGAGCGATCGATGGCGGAAAGGATGGAATTTCATTCACATAAACCCCTGGAGTTTTAATTGTGCTTTCGTTTATTTGTGACATATTTATCGGTTTTTATTAAAAGTTTAAAAAGATCTCTGAACATGGATAAGTATCGGTACCCTTTGTAATTGTGACGATCCTTTGAGGATCTGCACAAGCAATTGGAGAATAATCATGATTATTTAAGGTTAATTTTAAATTCAGTGCCTTATTGCTTAATGGAATTGGCGTAAGTGAAGTAATGATACTTGCGGGATTGGCAAAGTGATATAAATTTGCTGTATCATTAATATTTCCCGACTGCTTACTTGCCAGAATATATTTCCAGATAGTTGCGCGGTTTAAAAAGCAAATACTGTAACGAGGCGCAGGGTTAATAAGGGCCCCGGTTCCATCAAGCAAATTACAGGAAGCAGGTGCCGCATCGTTGAAAATGTCAATCACCGCAAAGGTTTTACTTGCATTAAGTTCATCATTAATGTAGATCCATTGCTGGATCCCATTAATTGTCAATGAATATTTGCCTGGCTGTAAAAAACTCAGATCAAGTGTAAATGAGGATGCCGGATTTGCAAAAGCTATCGTTTTTGAAAATACAGATTGGGTGTAAGCCGTTGCGATGCTATTATAACCCAATACCGATATGTTGACCGAGGGTTGTGCAGAACCTAACTGATATACTGATATAGATGGCATCCATTGTAAAGCATCTGTTTCAGACATGTACTGATTTTTATCTACTACCATCCAATGGTTGGTATTTGTAAGATTAAAACTGTTTCCTGGTTTGCTGCTACCAATAGCCCGATATATTGTATCCGTACCATTTGAAGCCAGATCGCCTGGAGCATAAGTACTGGCTGCGTTATAAGTTGCTATTTTGCCCGACAGGAAAGTTTTCCCGTTACTGACGTTATTATTCCTATTAGTGAAATAATAAATTTTACCGGGTGCAGAGGATGATAAATTAGTATAGTTGAAAAATACAGGATTATTAAGCTGCATAAAAAAGGTGAATTGTGCACCTGTTTCAATTGTAGTAAATGGTTTGGGAGGACTTATTTTGCCATTACAGTTTACACCAGCAATCAATTGATTAGCATACTGCCGCGTTATTATTTGATGGCCACCTAAAGTTTTTACTGTTTGACTTGTGGCTGTAATATTAAAGTCGGGGCACAATTGGTCTTTATAGTAACTATGCAATAGTTCAACCGTGAACAGGTTTCCAAAATTGATATCTATCATAACGTTTGCAGCGTTTTATCGTTAATAATAATTTCATGTAATAAGGGGGCACTTCCCTGTGCAAATTCTTCGCTTATACTGATCATACGCATTTTATACATTACAGATGGCAGGTATTTTGAACCCAGTATGCCCCATAAATTGTTCATGTCCTGGAACGACAGTGTATTGAGATCAAGGATCAGTTTTTCGACCCCTGCAGGTAAATCAGGTGAACTAAGAGGTGTAAATACATTTTGATATTGAAAAAATTGGATGATAAAAGAAAGTCGTTTTAACGACTCTGTATAAGATGACAGGTTAACTGCGAACAGGACATAAAGATTAAGGTATATCTTAGGGTTTTTATAGGTCGTTTCATTTCCCTGCCGAACATAATTCTCAGGTGATTTACTGATCCTGTCCTCTTCAATATTTACCAGGGTTATGAATGCATTCGCAGGGCTGTTGGCCCCGTTAGACCCGGAAGTATCACTATCATTCCAGGCAATATTGGCTACCTGAATAAAGTGGTTACTGTTGGATGGATCCAACTTTAACCGCAGATAGCTGTCCAGATGCGTGTTCAAGAATGTTAAAACCTGATCTATCATTGTGTTATAAAGTTTATACTGGTTAAAAAATGCTGGTCTATAAAAGGGATGTATAAAATAGCGGGTTAATAATTTCAGGGAGAATTATTATGATGTAAAAGTATGGGCTTAATTATTAATTAATACGCGTACTTTTACGAAAAATACTTTAAACCCATACGTATTTTTACGCAACTTGATTGTGTCGTTATGATAATTGGTTTATTCTGTAATTGAGGAAGTTAACTAATGTTAATAACCAGGAGTTGATATGATTTTGTTTGTATTATTTAATATCATATCGGTTATAAATTTCTTCTTCTTTTTGAGTAAAAAAGTTACCTGCATTGAGATAATAGCAGGGAAAAGAATACTTGACTTATATAAAAAATGACTGAGAACAAAAAAGGAGGGCTTTATGCCCTCCTTTTTTGTTCTTGCGTAAACAAGTACAATTAATATCCCGGATTTTGATACATTTTCACAGGATTTAATTTAGTTTCATTAAATGGTATAGGGTAATACCTGTCTTTAGTTGTAAAATTAGAGAGTAACGCCGAACCAAAATCAGCTTGTTTTTTGCTATGGAAGTATGTCACCAATTCATCGATAGTAAAGGTCCTTAATAAATCAAACAACCTGTGATGTTCAAAAGCAAGTTCCACACGCCTTTCGTGTAGTATAGCCAATTTAAGTGTAGGGTATTTTGAACTATAGCCAGGATCTTGTAAAGATACTTCATAGGTTGGCATACCTGCCCTGGCACGTACCATATCAAGATATTGGATGGCCACTGTGTTATTTCCAAGGTACATATTCACTTCGGCCAGCATCAGTATCACATCGGCATAACGCATCAGTATCCAGTCGTTACCGCCGTAACCGGTTTTGCCTATCGCCGGGGTTACATCCCTGAATTTAGTCACAAACCAATCCTTAACGGTAGGATCACTGGCGTATTTAATTGAAAATGCTCCCCTTGGATCATTACTCTCATAATCATTCACCAGGTCATGGGTTACGTTGTTGCCTACTCCACTTGATGATTTAAGAGAGTTAATGGTTTCGCCCTTGGCCTGGTTATTCGCAGCAATACTTGAACTATAAACAGGGTCGTTCTGAATGTTCACTATCTGCCATATCAATTCAGGACAAGTAGACTTTTTGCTTACATCAAATACATCGGTATAAGGAATATCTTTCAGATTAGCGAAAGTTTTAAAATTGTATGCAGCTGTTAGTGTTGCCAGGGCATTATTTAAATTGGCTGTTTTATTGGCAGGGTCCTGCGTAGTAGCCATAGTTAAATATACCTGCCCCAATAAAGTATTTACCGCTGCCAATGATATCCGACCGATAGTGCCAGTAGCCTGTGTATTTGGCAAGGGGCTGCTTAAGGCATCTTTTAAGTCGGCTACTATTTGCGTATATACTGTCGCCTGTGGTGTACGGAATGTATTTGCTGCAACCTCTTCTTTAGTAATTAGTTGTTTAGTAACCAATGGTATATCTCCCCATTTTCGTACGAGATTAAAGTAGATATAGGCGCGTATAAATTCAGCCTCGGCTTTGTACCGCTGTTTGGTTTCCGGTTTCGCAAAAGTGACTTTATCTATATTAGATAAGAGTATGTTGCAATTTGAAATAATATTATACATTGCCAACCAATGCGTGTACAAGTAACTATTGGTAGGGGTTAATGAGAAATTATTGAACCCGAAAGGCTCACCGGCATTTGATTGGTTATCGTTGGTACCGGTGTCATCAGAACGTTGGTCTGTCCAAAGGTCACTTCCCTCACCTACCGTGTTACCGATTCTTAACAGTGCATAGCATCCGTTTACAGCCAATAATACGTCATTTTCTGTTTTAAAAGAGTTAACTATTGTATTCGCATCGGGGTTGGTTTGCTGCACGAAATCTTTTTTGCATGAGCCAAGGGCAAATACAGCCAAAAGGCATAACAGCTTAAAATTTATATTCTTCATTTGCTTAAGAATTATTGTAATTAAAAAGTGGCTTTAATGCCAAGATTATATGAACGCACCAAAGGATAAACACCATAATCAATACCCGGTGAAAGGTTGGCACCCTGCGAACCGCTATAGCTATAATTGTAGTTAACCTCGGGGTTATAGCCTTTGTACTTGGTAATGGTAAAGCCGTTATTAACAGCACCATATATTTTAAGGCCGCTTAATCCCAAATTACGCGTTATGTAATCGGATTTAATGGTATAACCAATTGTTGTGTTGGTATTTCTCAGGAAAGAGCCACTCTGTAAATAAAAGGTTGACAACCTGGTGCTATTACTTTGAGTGCTACCGCGTGATGCACGGTAAACAGAACCATCGCCGGGATCTGCGGCATTACGATAGCGGTTTGCAACGTCTTCATACTGGTTACCTGAACCTTCCATATTGTACAGGTAATAATCCTGCCCATCAAGTACCTGGTTGCCGTATGAGCCGGCAAATGCCGAACTGAAAAAGAAACCTTTATATGTTGCATTGATCGCAAAACCATAAGTGAACTTTGGATATGGACTACCAATAATACCAGCATCCTTGCTATTCACTACGCCATCGCCGTTAACATCTTTAAAATAAAGATCGCCTGCTTGTAATGGCGTGGTTGAAAATGTAGAAATAGGCGGACCTTTAATTTTATAACCTGCGGGATAGGATTGCGTTGCCGGATTATAGTTGGCTTTATCAGCGGCGATATTAGCAAGATCTGCCTGCGTAACCATACCACCCACTTTATAACCATAAAACATACCTATAGGCTGTCCAGATTGTGTAATGCTGGTCAGATAAGAACGTTCAGCACCTGCACTAATGATCGTGTTATTACTGCTTAGGCCTGATACTTTGTTACGGTTAATAGAAATATTACCGCTTAAGTTTAAGGTGAAATCCTTATTCGCAATTACCTTACCATCTATCTGGAAATCAAACCCTTTATTACCTACTCTTGCACCGTCTATATTAGTAAGGATAGTTGGACTGCCTGAGATTGCAGATATTGGCGCTTTAAACAACAGATTGTAAGAATGGCTTAAATAGTAATTGGCAATCAGAAAAAGTCGCCCTTTTAATAAACCAAGATCGGCGCCAAAATTATACTGTGAAGTTGTTTCCCAACCTAAATTAGGGTCTTTGATATTGTCGGCAACAAGTGATGGAGATAAAGCCCCAGTACCAAATACAACATTTGATGGCGAGTTATATACACGCTGCAGGTTATAATTACCTACGTTATTGTTACCACTTAATCCCCAGCTTGCCCGTAATTTAACAGTAGACTGTTCACCGAGCCAGGCATGATAGAACGGTTCGTCGGACAAATTCCAGCCCGCAGATACGGAAGGGAAAGATGCGTAACGGTTACTTTCACCAAAACGCGAAGAACCGTCTGTACGGAATGAGGCCGATAAGAAATATTTACTATCGTAATTATAATTTACCCTTGCCAGGTATGATAACAGTGTGAAGGTATCATCGCCGGTTGGTTGCACACCTTCAATAGGAGCACTATTGGGTGTTATCAACGTTATTTGATTTGGAGCGGCACCGGTTATATTTGGTATATTATCATTCTGAAAGCCCGTACCTTGTACCGTAAGTACATTATTTACTGTTTTTTGAGCAGTATAACCTACCAATCCATCAAAGTGATTTTTACCTAATTGTTTTGTATAATTTAGGGTAAACTCGCCTAATTGATCCCGATAATCAATGGTTTGCCTTACTGCTTTTGCGGCCAGAATTGATTGAGACGAGTAAGGTGGGTTGGCGCCATTACTGATATTAGTTGGTAAATAATAATTATAGTTTTCGGCATAGGTTTGCATGCCTAAATTGGCGTTGAATGTCAAACCCTCGAAAATGGTATAGTTCGCATGCGCGTTATAAGTTGCACGGTCTCCAACACGGCTTATCTTGATCAGCGTAGCTGTAGCAATTGGATTTTCAATGGACTGATAGGCATAAGCTGTTGATTGTGCTGCAGCAACGTTCGTTGCTATGCTACCGTCAGCGTTGTAAGCTGGGAAAAACGGCATATAGATCAATGCACCGAAGGCCGGACTATGATCCCATCGGCCATCTTGTGTTTCCTGGTTGGTGTTTTGGGTAAAGGATATATTAGCACCAACCAGAAGCCTTTTACCTATTTGCCCATCCACATTGGCGCGCAGGTTTATTTTTGTTTGCCCTGTACCCAACATAATACCTGGCTGATCCTGGTACCCTGTGCTGAAATAGTAACGGGTGCCATTGGAGCTACCGGTGAACGACAGGTTATGGGTTTGTGTTACAGCATTACGATATAACTCATCCTGCCAGTCGGTATTAACCGTTTGATGGATAAGTGACTGGGTCTGGAAATTATAAAGATATGGTGGAACACTTACCGAACCTGCGTTACCTACATTGGCTATACGTGTGGCGTTGTCGTCTGAATACATAGCATCATTCCATGTATGACCGGTAGTTATCCATAAATCGTGATATGAGTTATTACGACCATCGATCACTAATTGAGCAAACTGATCGGAATTTAACAGGTTAACTTTTTTGGCCATTTGACTAATCCCAACCTGAGAGTCATATTCAAACTTACCTTTACTATCGGTTTTTGAACCATGCTTGGTAGTGATCAACACTACACCGCCCGCCGCTCTCGAACCGTAAATGGCTGCAGATGCCGCATCTTTCAATATACTTACCGATTCAATATCATAAGGGTTAATGAACAGGTCATTACCGGCTGCATAGCCATCAATTACATATAGCGGGTCAGAACTGGCATTGATCGAGCCCACGCCACGTACTGCAATTTTGGTAGTTCCATAAGGAGCACCCGTAATTTGCGATACCTGTACGCCGGCCACTTTACCAACCAGGGCTTGTCCTACGGTCGGAGCGGTTAAATTCAGCTCCTCAGATCTAACGTTAGCAACCGCGCCGGTAAAATCGCTTTTACGCACGGTTTGATAGCCAACAGCAACAACCTCGTTCAAAATATTGGCAGATGGTTGTAGCTTAACATTTATTTCGTTTTTACTACCAATAACCACTTCTTGATTGGTGTAACCAACAAAGGTAAAAAGCAGCGTCTCGCCTGGTTCTGCAGTAATAATAAATCTACCATTAATGTCGGTAGACGTTCCTTTATGTGATTTTTTTTCATAAACACTTACACCAGGTAATGGTAAGCCATTTTCGTCAACTACAGTACCTGATATTTTTACAGGTGCATCAATAACCCTGTCGGGTAATATTTTTCCTTTGCTGTTATTTGCATATACGGGTTGCAAAAATGCAAACAGTATACTTAAAACAGCGCTTATCTTTATAAGATTTCCTTTTAAAAGATCGGGTGTAATCTTTTTCTGCATATATTTAAATGTTGATTGTTAACGGGTAACTCCTGAAAGCTTGTAGCCGGCTTTCCTGTTATTTGACAATTAATTCCGGGCTTGGAGAAGGTGAGGATTTCTCCGTTTCATTTTCGCCAGTTTCGTTTTTGATAGAACAGTTTTTACATAGGCGATTTTTTTAATATTATTAATAAATCGATTTACTAAATCATAATATTTATTACTTCGTAATAAAATAATAGATAAATTAAGAATATGATAATGAAAAAGCCAAATCTAAACCTATAACCTTAAGTCAATGAGGTCTGTGAGTTAAGTTTATATTAACTATACAAAGTTTACGAATAATGTAAGATTACGTTGGTAAATCCGGGTAGGTAGGAATCTACCAGGACGTATTGGTGAAGGTTACATTGTTTTTCCGGGACGAGGATACGGCTATGCCTTTTTCGGTATCATCTAAAAACGAAAAACCTTCCAGTTCGTCCTGTTTTCCATCGATATTGATCTCCTTAATTACTTGCTGCGAGTTGGTTTCTATTGACTTTTTAAGATCTATGTAAGTAAAGCGCCACATCCTACCCTCTTTTTGGTTTTGGATAAGTACAAGGGTATTTTTTGAAGCTATCCAATGCAGGTTCTGAACCCATGCGGTACAGTTGAATTTTTTAAACAGCACGCCCTTTTCGCTGGTTTTAGTGGCTTTTTTTAGCGCTTCGGGATCATATAACCTAACCTCGTTACCATTATTTCCATAATCGGCGGTAGCCACGTACCACTTATTATTATATTTTACATATTCTGGTCGTGTACCCTGAATGCAGGCATCATCATCAATTGTATTGGTCAGATTGCCGTCAAGGGTGCCTGTTTTTAGCAGTCCATCCCAATTAATGCAATAGATTACAGCCTTCCACTTGGTGCCCTCTTTATTCAAACGGATGGAGTTGCCCATAAACGTTGGCCCGCTACCGTTATAGGCCACACCGGTAGGATGATTGATCACATCATGCCCGTTTGTGGTCAATTTATATTCCTTGTTGATATAGGTAAGGCTATCCCCTATCAATTTAAATTCCCGTATCATTCCAACCTCACGGTCGCCGTACAAAAATATTCTTCCGTTTTGATAAGAAATACCCTGGCATGCACCCAATGAATCGATAGTTAAGGTACGGGTAACAGTCATATCAACTGTTTTATTTAAAAAAGCGAAGAGTCCTAAACATAGTATAGCCGTAGAAGCAAATAGTAATTTCTTCATGATGATCTTTTGATGTGTTCGAAAATTAAGGCGTCTGATAAACCGATCTGCTATGGATCAAGGGGTTCATCATTATCAATACGCAGGGATTCAATTGTTGGATAAAATTCCTGTTCGGTATCTGATAAGCGTTTACCCAGTTTGTAAGGCACGTATCCCAACTCTTTCTCACAACGCCCAGCCATATTCTCTATAAAATAGCTTTGCGATTTATCTGTTGAGGTGATACATGGTTTGCTGAATGGCATCCCGTAACGGAATATAATACGGGCACAATTACGCATATTGGTAGTAGTGTGGCGTGCATGTGGGTCAACAAATATGGCGTTTTCCGGTACATGCAGTTTTTCTACCATATATTTTTTCATCTCGTCCGATTCGCAATATTTTGTTTTATAAGGATGCACTTTACCTCCTGATGTCATGATAAAAGGCGCCAGTCCTTCAAAATACCTTAATGCGGCTACCCGGCATCGTAGCATCCCTTCGGCGCTTAAAGCTACTCCGGCAACATCCGGACCTGCTCCCGGTATCAGGATCATGGTGTATTTATATTTTGCCCAATTGATAGTTTTAATCCGGTTATAAGCGTTTTTATTGATTCTAGAGATCATTGGTTCATCATTGGCCGCATCGTCTCTTTCGTTTATTTCGAGGCAGTGTAAGGCGTAATTCATGGAAGGGACAAAAAATAGTTTTTCCTTTTTGCTTTCATCCCATATGGTCGCCGAGGCATCGTAAACCAGATTCAGATATCCCCTGCTTTTTACGTTGAAGCTGATAGAGTCAATGGCCGGATAGTTAGGTTTGCGGCCCTCAGCATAAACCTCAATAACGTAGTTGACCGCTTTAGCATCCTGTTCCCATGCACTAATCAATATTTGAACAGGTGATAAACTATTAAATTGCTGATAAGTACCTGAAGGTATTAAATGTTGTTTTACCAAATTGCCTAAAGCATTATCGGTTTTATATAAAGTTGTAAGCCTGTCACTAACAGCTTTGATCTCATCCGGGCTAAATTTCAGGGTTTGAGTTAAACACAATGGATCTTTACAAGTAGTAAGTGACGATTTAATATTATCTAACCTGGTTTGTGTCAGTTTGGCCAGTTCCGGATCGTTCGCCAATAGCTGTTTTGCCGCGACATTATTTTGAAATAAAGTAAGCAGGTAATAGTTTTTGGTTTGTATAATATTGCTGCCTATCAGTTTGTAATTTTGATCAGCAGGCTGACCGTAAGTATAAAAAATGGTAAAACTTAATAATAGGAATAAGTACTTCTTAAAATTCATGAGAAGAAATGTTGATGTTATTGATAAAATGGTGGTTAATGTCAATTGATCAGATCAATCATCATCGTCTTTCTTTTTCTGCTCCAATAGTACAAAAGCGCTTCTTTTAGGTGCCGGCATTGTGGAATGTTCGCCTTTTACGGATTTCCAAACCACCTCGTTCAGATCAAGATCGGGTACTGCGTCTTCTTTTGCGAAGTTGAAGGATTCAGACCGTCGGCTGCTTTCGTTATTGGCGATATTTCGTCTTTCCAGATCAACCTCTGCCGGTTTTAGTTGATAAGGTGTTACATCTGCCTTACTGGTAAAACATTCATATAAAGGCATTGCTCCGGCATCATACTGGCTCATCGGCGGTAAACCTAATATAAGCTCCATGGTTCGCAAAAAGCCCGAAGTTGAATACATGGTGTGTACAACCGTGTTACGTTTTACATACGGGCCTACTACAAATGCCGGTGACCTGTGGGCGTCGATATGGTCAGGGCCATTTTGAGCGTCATCTTCCAGTATAAATACAACAGATTCCTTCCAGATTGGGCTTTGTGACAGATGCTCAATAAAACGACCTATCGCCAGGTCATTATCAGCAACTGCAGCAACCGGTGAGATCTTGCCTTTCTTTTGTCCGCTGGTATGGTCATTTGAAATGCGAATGGTATTAAACTGAGGCACCGCGTTAATGGTAAGCAATGAATCAAAATCATGTTGCCATGCATCAACCCTAACCTGGTCTTTTATATCCAGGTTAAAGCCGGGTGATTGCGCACAAATATGCCCTTGCAGTGTTTTAATATTTGCCTTGCCATCATCACTAAATTCACCATAACTACGATAAGTGATACCGGCCCGTTTACAATAATCCCATATAAAGCCATCGCGCGGATAAGTAGCTGGCCGGCCACCTTCAAAGCTAGTGCTGCCACCACGACTGCCGTAGCTGGTTGGCCAGGTTTTTTCAATTACATCAGTAGCGTACGCTGCCATGCTCCAGTTATGCCCATCGGCACTTACTTCAGCATCAACATAAAAATTATCAAGCAAAACAAACTCACCGGCTAAAGCGTGATGGTTAGGAGTTACGTGTTTACCAAATAAGGTTAAAGAGGTATCCCCGTTGCCACCTGGCATATCTCCCAAAACCTGGTCATAGGTGCGGTTTTCCTTAATGATATAAAAGATATGTTTTATAGGTGATTTTTCGCCTAGTTTACGGGGGATAGGGTTTCCGGTTTCACCATTAGCAGTTATGGTTCTTTTGTTTGTAAATGGCGTGTTGGCATAAACCTGGTGGGTATATTGTTTCAACTGCTCTGGTTTTGGCGCATCAATAAAAGATAATGAGCCTTTAAATAAACCCGCAATATATTGTAAACGGTTGTTGGCGGTACTTCCTGTTTGGTAACCACTATTATCAGCCTTTGAAATGGGTTGAGGACCTTGTGGGTTAGCCATAGAACTTAGTCCCTTTCCGTTAGTTACCAATATTTTATTGCCTAATGTTTTTACATTGGTTGGATACCAGCCTACCGGGATAAAACCCTGGCTTTTACTGTAACCAGCTTTTGATACATCAAAAACAGCCAGGCAATTATTATCAGCATTAGCAATGTACAATGTTTTTTCATTAGCACTAAGCGCCAACCCATTGGTGGTGGAGCCAGTAAGCTTTGTTGGATATAATGTGGTGGCAACCGTTTCAATTACCTTATTACTAATGGTATTGATGACAGAAACTGTATTGTCATTAGCGTTTGCTACAAACAGGTAGTTGCCTTTTTTATTCAAAAGCAATTCATTAGGATGGTCGCCGGTTGCTATTTTGTTTTCAATAGTTTGGGTCGTTGTACTCACTACCGCGACAGCCCGGCCACCCCAAAGCGAAACATACAGTTTTGTTTCATCGGGAGATAACACGCAACTGTAAGCTATAGCAGGCAGCTGAACTTTATGAAGGATCTGTTTTGCCTGTGGATCAATGATATACAGTGTGCTGTCTTCTTTAGTTACTGTGTATAGTTTGGTATTGTTCTTATTTACAGCGATACCTGTAGGGCATATTTTACCTTTAGGCCAGGGCGTACCTAATTTTATTGTATCTGCCTGGTTTAATTTATTGTCCTTTAAATGAAAATCCAGTATCCAGTTATCATTACCCCCAGACGCGTAAAGGTGTTTTTCGTCGCGGCTAAAGGCTAATCCGTACCATGATTTACCCAGTACCCGTTCGTCCAGCAGTTTTTCAGTTTTGGGATCTATAAGTTGCAACGATTGTGTGCTCTGCCCGTTATTGGTTACTGCCAGTAATTTACCAGATGTGCTTAATTGCATATTTAACGGCAGATCACCCAAGGTTAAAGACCGCCCAGCTGGACTTAATTTCCAACCATTGGGAAGTAGTACCTGCCCAGTCTTTTTTATTTGACCAGGTATCTGCGCCATTGCTGATACATTAACCAATAAACTTAAGGCTATAACATAGCCTATCTTTTTAATTGAACCCATAATAGTTTGAGTAAATATTAATGTAAATTAAATGAGACCTGAGCCCTGATGGTGTATCCGTTTTGAGATAGTGTGGATAGGTCCCTTATCGCTTCTGATGGTACAACATTGCTACGAGTTGCATAAATAATTGGGCCACCACAAATAGAAAATCCAAACCTTGAACCCGAAGGAATGTAGTTAATTGACGGCCCAACTAATAGCTTAGCCCCTCCTTCTGCCTCATCTGCTTCCCAAAAACCTTCCAGATCTTCACCCACAGCTTCTACACCACCAAAAAAGTTGTCGGCAATACGATGATGAAAACCGAAGCTGGTTACCAGATCAATGCCATCCCGTGATTTATCAAAAGCTTTTTCAAAGCGTAGGTTCCCTGCAAATCGCCATGATGCGGCATCAAACGAAGCGGTAACCCGGCTGAATATAGATTTAACATTTGTCCAGTCGCGGCTACCACCTAAGCTAAGGCCAATACGCGGGCCAAATTGTTGTTTACCACCAATAAAATCATGCATTAATTCTGCTTGTTGCGAACTGGTTGTGCCACCATCACGTGCAAACCCTATAGCGGCATTAGCATATAATGTAAACCGGTTACCCAGATAGCCTTTGACAGCTAATTGTTGATCAACGCCATCATAGCCAAATGGTGTTAGGGTACGTTCGCCATAGCTTCCGGAATAATTTAAACTCCAATATGGAGAACTGCCGGTTAACGTATTAACAGAAAACAGGAATGGTTGCGGAGCTGCAGTTATAAAATTCCCCGTAGGGTTTATAGAATGATCATTTTGCGCCTTTCCGGCCAGGCTTAATGTCAATAAAAGCAGAATAAGGTAAAGCTCTCTTTTCATGATGTGAAATAACCCCCTTTATATTAACCCATAATTAAGTCAAAGTAAACATAGTGTTTAGCAGGCTTTTGACTATGACTTTGTTACAAATACTACCATAGAGAAAGTAATATGTTTTATTCCCTGGCTTTTTTAAATATAATTAAAAATCCAATTGCTATCCCTATCGCCCGATATTGAATATTGCATAAACCCTTATTTAATGACATGGAATACTTTGTTTTATGGTTGTCATGTAAACCCGCTTTATTATGGTAAAATACTTGTAATAATCTTATTTTCAATTATATAAATAGATGTTAGCCATAAAAAGTGTAAACCATGTAAACCCACTTTTATAACAAAATGGCCCGCCTGTTTAGGGATTATGACATCTGCAATAAATTATGGTATCTTTTGCTACTGACAAACAGCTGTCATTCCTGAACATTAATTTAACTTTATATATCAAGAATCACTATGAAGGACAATTATCTGGCTGCTCAGCGAATTTATAATCAGCATATTTATAATCCAAAATTTAGTAAGCCTGAAGATGTTGTTAAACACATGATAGCTATGCAGGCCCAGGATTACGCCGGAGCCAAATGGGCTATTGGGTTGCGGATGCCTAACACCAGCGAAGAAGTAATAGAACAAGCTATAACAGAGGGGAAAATATTGCGGACCCATTTGCTGCGGCCAACCTGGCACTTCGTTTTACCGCAGGATATTCGCTGGTTATTAACGCTTACAGCGCCACGTATTAACGCTATTAATGCAGCTATGAGCAAAAAATTTGAACTCACCGACCACATTTTTGCCAAAAGTAATGCAGCGTTGGAAAAAGCTTTGGCCGGAAATAGACAACTTACCCGGCCTGAGTTGGTGAATGTATTTGAGCAGGCAGGGATTGCTACCGACGAACTCAGGTTTACTATATTATTAATGAGAGCCGAGTTAGACCAGGTAATTTGCAGCGGGGCCCGCATCGGGAAGCAATTTACTTATGCTCTACTTGACGACCGCGCGCCGCTAACGCCAGTATTAACCCATGAAGAAGCGCTAACCAAACTGGCCCGTGGTTATTTCAACAGCCGTGGACCTGCTACCCTGTACGATTTTGCAAACTGGTCGGGTTTAACGCTGACTGATGCTGGTATAGGGCTTGAGCATATTAAATCGCAATTGATTAGTGATGTGATTGATGGTCGTACTTATTGGATGCCGGATAGTATAACTGATCTACCATCGCCAAAAACAAAAGCTTACTTATTGCCGGCATTTGATGAATTTGCTATTGCCTATAAAGATCGCGACGCTTTGGTTAATCCAAAATATCTTAAACAGGCACGACACGTAATTTTTGACCCCGCGATAGTGGTCGACAACCAGGTGGTGGGTACCTGGAAACGAACGCTCAAAGCTAAATCTGTTGATATCAATTTAAATTTGTTTGGTTCATTAAATAAAACACAGGAAAAAGCCGTGGAAGTAGCCACTTCCAAATACAGGAAATTCCTTTTCCCATAGGTAAAGGTATATTGCCGGGAAAATTGTCCATGTACTAACGAAATTCATCCATGTTACAGCGAAGCTCTTGTATGCAACTTTGTATTGTCAATAACGACAAACTAAAAAGACAAAACAATGGCACGTTTAACAGCAATAAATCCTGAAGAAGCAACAGGCAAAACAAAAGAATTATTTAATGCTATACAAAGCAAATTAGGTGTAGTGCCTAACATGATGCGCGCAATGGGTAGTTCCCCTGCATTGTTGCAAGGTTACCTTGATCTGAACAATACTTTATCCCGTGGCTTACTGGGGGCAAAAACCGGTGAGCTATTAGCGCTGTCAATAGCCGAAAAAAACGCTTGTGATTATTGTTTATCAGCACACTCTTATATCAGCGAAAAACTGGTTCATATTGATACCGACAGTATCATAAAAGCCCGTCATGCAAATTCGGCCGATGCAAAAACCGACGCGGTTCTCAAATTCGCTAATGTATTAATTACTAAAAATGGCCTGGTGAACGACAGTGACGTTGAAACTGTAAGAGCTGCTGGTCTGTCAGAAGGTGAAATAGGTGAAATTGTTGGCCATGTCGCCTTAAATATATTAACCAACTATTTTAATAATACCGCCGATACTGAAATTGATTTTCCGGTTGCAAAAGCACTACAGGATATTGAAGCTTAATGATCATATTCAGCTAACAGTAAAAGTCAACAGCAAATGCTTTGGCTTTTGCTGTATTATTTAACTTTACTAAAACTAGTGTTATGAATTATCCAAAAATGGCTTTTACTGATGCCGTAAAAGATTTTCAGGAGCGTTATGGTAGCCGTGCCAGTTATGGCAGGATGGAAGAACATCGTTACACTGATGGATTAACAGAAAGCGAAGAAGAATTTATCGCCCGTCAGGATAATTTTTATATATCGACCATCAGTGAAAATGGTTATCCTTACATTCAGTTTCGTGGCGGGCCAAAAGGCTTTTTGAAAGTGGTTGATTCGGAAACACTTGGCTTTATTGATTTTGGCGGTAACAAGCAATATGTTTCAACAGGTAATTTAGTAACTAATAACAAAGCGGCGTTATTCCTTCTTGATCAGGCGGCCAGGACACGGTTAAAAATATTTGCCGAAGCCAGCGTACTCCCGATTGAAGGTAATTCAGAGCTGTATGACAAGCTTAACCTTGAGGATTATAAATTTAAAGCCGAAAGAATAATATTGTTTAAAGTGAAAGCGTACGATTGGAACTGCCCTCAACATATAACGCCAAGATATACCCTGGAAGAGATTCAAGATGAATTTGCCGCGCAACATGAATATATCAATAAGTTAAGAAAAGAAAACGCTGATTTAAAGGCGCAATTAGCTACCAATAACAAATGAGCAATACGCAAAATACATTTACACTGATTGATGAACCGAAAGGGAACCTCGCCTTTAAATTATTTTGGTTTGATGACAATAGTCACTTTGATCATTTGCAGCGTCATAATTATTTCTCACTTATTTGGATCAAAGAAGGATCAGGTATATTAAAATCGGATTTTTCTGAATACAGCTTTGAAGCAGGCCGGATGCTGGCTTTTTCGCTCTACCAGCCATTCATGTTATTGGCACGGGAGCCTATAAAGGGTGTGGCCATACAGTTTCACCCCGATTTTTTTTGTATCCTTAAGCATCATAAAGAAGTATCATGCAGCGGTATTTTGTTTGATAATATATACAAGCCGCCTTATGTAATGGTTGATGCTGTAAACGAATCTCTTTTAAATTTACTGTTGGAGCAAATGAAAGCGGAAATGCTGAATAAAGCGCTGGCACAGTATGAAATACTGATATCATACCTCAAAATTTTCCTGATAACGGCTTCCCGTTTAAAAACAGAACAACAGGATATTTTACACGACCCCGACAAAGACGCCAAGGAACCTTATATATTGCAGGACCTTAAAGATGCCATCGAAACTCATTTTAAAACCAAGCACAGTGCCAGTCACTATGCCGATATGCTGAATATATCAGCCAAGGCTCTGGCCCGTATCACTAAAACCCACTTTAATAAAACCATCAGTAACCTGATTGCCGAACGCATTATTATTGAAGCCAAACGTGAGTTGTATTTAACTAACAGACCTATAAAAGAAATAGCATACGAATTGGGTTATGAGGATGAATATTATTTCAGCAGGTTTTTTAAAACAAATGCCGATGTATCGCCGCAATTATACCGGGATACTGTTGGTTATGGTCGTGCAAGCGCTTAAACTAAAACTTATCCTGCTATATTTGGTTTCCATATTAAATACCTGTTATCATGCCTGAATTACCCGATCTGCAAGCATTTAGTCACAACCTGGATAAAAAATTAGCCGGAAAAACGGTTAAACAAATTGCGGTTATCAATGCCAAAAAATTGAATGTGAGCCATCAGAAACTGCAGGATACGCTGGAGGGGCAAAAATTGAATAAGGTATATCGCGAAGGCAAAGAGCTTTACCTTAAATTTTCGAAAGGAGATATCCTTGGCCTGCACCTGATGCTGCATGGCAAGCTATTTTTATTTGAGGGTAAAAACGAAAATAAATATCCCATCATTGAATTGCATTTTACTGACGGCAGCGGATTGGTGTTAACAGATTTCCAGGGGATAGCCAATCCTACTTTAAATCCGGAAGAGAAAGAATCGCCCGATGCTTTATCCAAAGATGGTGGCGTTGAATATTTGACTACCCGCCTGCAAAAAACAAAAACCAACATCAAAACTGTACTGCTTGATCAAAAGATCATTCGGGGTATTGGTAATGCTTACGCCGACGAGATCTTGTGGCATGCAAATATATCCCCGTTCTCCATAAGTAATAAATTACCTGGCGATAAGATAAAAGATCTGGTTAAATCTATCCACGCTGTGCTTACTGAAGCCGAAAGAGCTATTCTTAAATCAAATCCGGATATCATTAACGGCGAAGTAAGGGATTTTATGCACATCCACAATTCAAAAAAGACGCACAGCCCCAAAGGCGAAAAGATCATTGTAAAAGAAGGCTCCAGGAAAACTTATTATACTGAGGAACAGGAGTTGTATAGTTAGGTATCAAATAAAACATCATTGCGAGGTACGAAGCAATCTCTATGCTTTACAGAGTGGCCCTGCTTATTGGGGATTGCTTCGTACCTCGCAATGACGCGTGTTTTAATGTTTATTTCCTTCTACTTCAACTTCTTCACCTGCACATTAAAATCGGCACCAACAATGGGTATCTTTTTCCACTCGGTATCCGGGTTCTTTTTATAATAGGTACCTCCGTTGAGTAATCCGCATGAAAAGCCGAGGGATTTTCCGGTCATAGTATTTAAAAACTCAACAGAAACAAGGATATCGCCTTTAACATCAACTTTATAGAGTGCAAGATCAACACTGATCAACTGATTATTGATCAATGGCCCACCAGGATCTTTTTCCCTTACAATTGTTCCCTTTATTTCTTCTTTAACCAGGTTGTCACCCTCTGGCAATTTATCGCCCATCGCATACACGTTTACTTTAAAGGGAATAGTATCCTTGCCCAGGTTGTCGACATGAAAGCTCAATTTCAGTAATTCAACCAGTTTATGGCCGGCATTCATCCTGATCCCTACCTGTGCACCTTGTACTACTCCAAAGCTATTATTGGTTGTTCCAGACCGGGCTTTATGGCCAATGGTTTTGGTTTTGTCCTGGGCCAGGCTATTGAAAGCGGCAAAACAAATAAAACAGATAAATAGTAATTTAAATACTTTGGATAGCGGCAGGCAGTGATTGATCATACGGTGGCTTGTAAAATGATATTTTATAAAAGCAAGACGAAACCAACCATGCATTGGTTGCAAGGTTGGGCTTTTATTTCCTGATCATTTTATAATGCCAGATGCCGGCTTCTTCAAACTCCGGACCTGTTTTTTCAAAATTAAACCGCTCATATAATGATACGGCTTGTGTTTGCGCGTGCATGTAAACGTACGTGGCATTAGCCGGCAGATCGTCCAAAACTGTTTGCACCAGAGCCTGCCCTATTCCATGACCCCGGAACTTTTTTAATACAGCAAAGCGCTCCAGTTTATAACCTTTATCTGTTTTTCGCCAGCGACAGGCACCTGCGGGTTCGCCGTTAACAGTTGCCAGGAAATGGGTTGATTCGTCTTCAAATTCCCATTCCAGTTCGGGCGGACAGTTTTGTTCAACTACAAAAACTTCGCGCCTTACGGCAAAAACTTTATCAAGATCGGCTTGCTCAGTTACTTTTCTTACTTCTAAGTTTGAGTTTGTGGGCATTATAATGTGGTTTGGTTTTAAGTATAGTTAGTTTGGCATTGTGGTTCTCTTCGGCGGCATCAATTGAGTGTGTGCAAGTAAGATCGTCTTCCTTTTCTGCAAGTATCGATAGCTGCACATAAAATTTATGGAGCTGATCAAGCTCTTTTTCATTCATATCCTCGATATCCACCATCCGGTTACTGGCACCCTGGTGCGAGGCCAGCAATTCGTTCAATTTTAAATGGATGGCTTTTGAATCCTTGTTTTGCGATTTCTGGATCAGGAAAACCATCAGGAAAGTAACAATGGTTGTACCCGTATTGATAATAAGCTGCCAGGTATCAGAATAATGAAATATCGGCCCGGTGATGCCCCACACGATGATGATGCTGATAGCCGTTAAAAAAGCTCCGGAACTGCCCGTAGCAATGGTTGCCCAATTAGCAAAACGTTCAAATAAATTCTTCTTTTTTTTAGCGATCTCTGCCATATATTTTTATTTATTGGGTTGGGGAAACGCTTATAACAACAAAGCGCCATTACAACAAATGTAACAGCGCTTTGTTAGTTTTTGATGAATATTATAGTTTGCTATTTACATCAACGCAGTTAAGGTCTTCAAAAGCAGCAGCTAACCTTTTAACAAAGGTTTCTTCGCCTTTACGCAACCAAACGCGTGGATCATAATATTTTTTGTTTGGAGAGTCTTCACCTTCCGGGTTACCTATCTGGTGTTGCAGGTAAGCTTCTTTTGACTTATAGTAATCTTTAATGCCTTCCCAGTAAGCCCATTGCATATCGGTATCAATGTTCATTTTGATAGCACCATATGAAATAGCTTCACGGATCTCTTCCTGGCTTGAACCAGAACCACCGTGGAATACAAAGTTGATTGGTTTTGCATCAGTTAAACCAAACTTTTGTTTTACATACTCTTGTGAGTTATGTAAAATCACAGGCTGTAATTTCACATTACCTGGTTTGTAAACACCATGTACGTTACCAAAAGCTGCGGCCACTGTAAAACGTGGACTAACCTTTGATAAGTGTTCATAAGAGTAAGAAACTTCTTCTGGTTGGGTATATAAACGTGAGCTGTCAACATCAGAGTTGTCAACGCCATCTTCTTCACCACCGGTTACACCTAACTCAATTTCCAGTGTCATACCTAATTTAGCCATACGGGCCAGGTATTTTGCCGAAATTTCAATGTTTTCTTCAATCGGCTCTTCAGAAAGGTCAAGCATATGTGATGAGAAAAGTGGTTTACCTGTTTCGGCAAAGAATTTTTCGCCATGATCAAGCAAGCCGTCAATCCATGGTAAAAACTTCATGGCAGCGTGATCGGTATGTAAAATCACAGCTACACCATAATGCTCAGCCAATAAGTGCACGTGCTTTGCAGCCGATACCGCACCTAATATGCATGCCTGAAGTTTTGAATTATCTAATGATTTACCAGCATAAAACTGTGCGCCACCATTTGATAGTTGAATGATTACCGGAGAGTTTACCAGCTTGGCTGTTTCCATAACCGCGTTAATGGTATTGGTACCTATAACGTTTACCGCAGGTAAAGCAAACTGATGCTTTTTAGCAACTTCAAATAGTTCCTGCACCTGATCGCCGTGCAGAACACCTTTATAATTTTTTAAATTCATGAGCTTTTATTTGGGCCTCGAAGTTATAAAATTTCTTGGTTTTAGGTATAAGTATCTGATTATTTGTTACGATTTAACTATTTAGCTACTCACATACTGTAATTTATACACTTTGTTGGATAAAAATAATTTTAACAAATAAAACTGAACATGGATTACTTACTACTTGTTATAATATTTTTCGTTTCTTTGTAGTCAATTGAAAGAGCTCGACATAGATATGGCATGGTTTAAACGAGAGTTGAAAGGGATAATTACGACTACTGAGGAAAAGAAAGAAACCCCCGATGGGATCTGGAATAAATGCCCGAATTGTAAGAAACCCCTGCATTATTCTGAGCAGGTTGAAAATCAATATGTTTGCCACTATTGTGGCTACCACCTGCGTATAGGTTCAAAAGAATATTTTGCAGTACTATTTGATAATAACGAATTTACTGAGTTATTCCCCGATTTGACATCAGGTGATCCCCTACATTTTGAGGATACTAAAAAATATACTGACCGACTGACCGAAACCCAATTTAAAACCGGCTTAAAGGACGCTATACGCGCCGGAGCGGGTAAAATTGACGGACAGGACCTGGTTATCGCTTGTATGGATTTTAATTTCATCGGCGGTTCCATGGGATCAGTAGTTGGCGAGAAGATTGCCCGCTCTATTGATTACTGTATCGCTAATAAAGTTCCATTCCTGATGATATCCAAATCGGGTGGTGCAAGGATGATGGAAGCAGCCTTTTCATTAATGCAGATGGCTAAAACATCGGCCAAACTGGCTTTATTGTCACAGGCTAAAATTCCTTATATTTCTTTACTGACTGATCCTACTACAGGGGGTGTTACCGCATCATACGCCATGCTGGGTGATATCAATATTGCTGAACCAGGTGCGCTAATAGGTTTTGCAGGCCCAAGGGTAATTAAAGAAACCATTAAAAAAGATTTGCCGAAAGGCTTCCAGACCGCGGAATTTGTTCAGGAACACGGTTTCCTTGACTTTATTGTTGACCGCCGGGAAATGAAAGAAAAACTTGCCTCATTTCTCAAAATGATGGCTAATTAAAAATATTGTTTTTTAAGCAAACAGAAAAGGCTATCCATTTTGGATGGCCTTTCTGTTTGTAAAGGAAATCAATAAGTTATTTGGTAGTTGCACCTGCATTTGCGCCTCCACCTTCCACATGCTGGTCGGGAAGGTCGGCGAAACTGCCATCACTGTGAAATACCTTGAAATTACCTCTATGAGGTCCATATTTTTCAATGTATCTTTCATTTTGCCCGGTGCCCGAATAAGTATTCAGGTAATTCGGCGCTGTTCCTTTGTTATTACCCTGATTGGTGCCAGGTTTTAAATAGTTGTTCATCTTCTCATCCTCCTATTCTATAAATAATCAAAGTACTCGTTATATACCCTCAGTACCAGGTTCATGGCCGATCATTCTGCCGGTTGTACGTCCTTGTGGACGGCTTTCAAAATCGGTTTTGGCCGGGCCCTGGGATGGAAATTCTTTTTTATTTGGTGGCGTTACGTCGTTTTTCTCACTGTATGAGGTATCTGCACCACGGGTAGGTTGGTCTACTTCCTGCTGGCTGTGGTAGCCGGAGCCTTCTTTTCTGGTTTGGCCCTCATCAGGTAGCTCGTTATCACCCTCTTCTCCAGGTACTTCAGCAGGACGATCATATTCTTCGTCCTCATCATTTAGGTCCTTTTGATTAAACGTGGGTTTCAGATCATTAGTATAAGCATCCTCATCCTCTTTTAATTCGTCGTCATCCAATTCGTTGCTATTAAAGGCGTCTTCATTTTGACGGGAGGCGGAGTTATTGGTATTATCGAAATCATTACGATTATTATCCTGGGAATCCCAGGCTTCTTCTTTATTAGTTATCATAGGTTTTCAATTTGGTGATAATTGATAAACCAACCGGGATGTGATATTGTTTTTTGTGTTATCTAAATAGGATAATTTATTTCTTTTTGAGTAAGTGTTAAATTAGAAATTTTATGGCCCCCGAAAAACTTTTTAAACCTTTAATTTTAACACTTTTCGGTACGAAAACAGGCTAAAAACGGGTCAAAAATCATTCAAAACCATCGATTTTAACACTTTTTAACAAATTTTACTACAGTTTTGAGCGGTTTCTGAAACTTTAAAAAGTATTAATTTATTGATTATCAAATAACTACATGCAAAACGGCTACTTTTGGCTTGGTTTTGTCCTTAACTAAACAGCCCGGTTACCTTTTTAAAGGTAACCGGGCTGTTTAGTTATATAAATATACTAAAATTATGGGAGATCTTAGCAATAAATTTTCAGGAAATTAAGCGTTCACCGGGCAAAGCTCACGAACTTTAGCCACAACGTAATCAACTTCTTCTTTGGTGCTGTATTTGGAGAACGAGAACCTTACAGACGGTTTTGATGAGCTGGCTCCAATAGCGGTAAGCACGTGCGAACCAATGTCGGTACCAGAACTACAGGCGCTGCCACCTGATGCAGAAATACCCGCGATATCCAGGTTAAATAACAGCATATCCCCCATTTCCATTTCCGGGAAAGCTACGTTCAGTACGGTATATAAACTTTTCTCCGGATCTGTTTCGCCATTAAAGCTAATGCCTGGGATCTGGTCAGTCAGTTTGCCCATCATATAGGTTTTAAGATCCTGTATATGGTTGCGGTGCTGCTCCATTTCGGCATAGGCCAGCTCAAGCGCTTTGGCCAGGCCTACTATACCATAAATGTTTTCGGTACCACCACGCATATTACGCTCCTGTGCGCCGCCATAAATAAACGGTTTTATTTTAATACGATGGTTCACGTGTAAAAAGCCCACACCTTTTGGCCCGTGCAGTTTATGCCCGGCACATACCAAAAAATGCGCTTTTAACTTACTCAGGTCGTGTTGATAATGACCCATGGTTTGTACGGTATCGCAATGATAAATGGCGTTATATACCTCACAAAGATCACCGATACGGATCATATCAGACAGGGTGCCAATTTCGTTATTGGCATGCATGATAGATACAAAACTGCGCTCATTATTTTTCAATAATGTTTCCAGGTGATCATAATCAACATTACCCTTGCTATCTACATCAACAAAGCTCAGTTTAATTATGCCCGATTTCTCCATCGCCTCCAGCGTATGCAGCACCGCGTGATGCTCTATATGACTGGTAATAGCGTGGGTAATGTTATGATCAACAATACCGCAGCGAATGGCTGTATTATCGGCCTCGGTACCGCTTGAGGTAAAAAATATCTCGGCAGGTGAAGTGTGCAGCAAACCGGCTATGGTTTTGCGTGCCCGCTCGATCAGTGTGCGTGCTTCGCGACCGTGGGCATGAATAGATGAAGGGTTACCATAATGGTTCTCCATCACTTTGTACATTTCTTTTAAAACTTCCGGATCAAGCGGTGTGGTGGCCGCGTTATCAAAGTAAACACGCATCTCTCGTACAATTATTGATTTATTGAATTAGTGAATTAATGATTTTTGAATGAGTCTTTGCTCCTTGTTCCAAAAATCCTTACTCCAGTAATGCAATAATTAGTTTAATATTTCTTTTATATCGGCAATTATTTTGTTTGCCAGGCCGTTTGCTACCGTCTCCGAATTACCTTCAGAGTATATCCTGATGATGGGTTCGGTATTTGACCGGCGCAAATGTACCCATTCTTTGTCAAATTCTATCTTCAGGCCATCAATGGTACTATGCGGCTGTTTGCTGTATTTCTGCTCAACCTTAATTAAAAGGGCATCTATATCCATTTCAGGCGTCAGGGTTATTTTGTTTTTAGAAATAAAATAACCGGGATATGACATACGAAGCTGAGAAATAGATTTGCCATACTTAGCCAGATGGGTTAAAAACAAAGCAATACCCACTAAAGCGTCGCGACCGTAATGCAGCTCTGGATAGATTACCCCGCCATTACCTTCGCCGCCAATAACAGCGTTTACCTCTTTCATTTTGTTAACCACGTTCACCTCGCCTACCGCTGCGGCGTGGTATTCGCCGCCTTCTTTTTCGGTCACATCGCGCAGGGCACGTGTTGATGACAGGTTTGATACGGTATTCCCTTTATTGTTTTGCAATACATAATCGGCGACGGCTACCAGGGTATATTCTTCGCCAAACATATTGCCATCTTCGCAAACAAAGCAAAGGCGGTCAACATCAGGATCAACAGCTATACCTAAATGAGCTCTTTTAGCGGTTACTTCTTTGGATAAGGCCACCAGGTTTTCTGGCAGTGGCTCCGGGTTATGCGGGAAATTACCATCGGGTTCGCAATAAAGTTCATGAACGGTATCCACACCCAGTGCTTTAAGCAAGGCTGGTACATAAATACCACCGGTAGAGTTCACACAGTCGATCACTACATTAAAATTGGCTTTTTTAATAGCGGCCACATCAACCAGGGGTAATGCCAGTATCAGGTCGATATGTTTTTGCATCCAGCTATCGTCTTGTGTAACTTTACCCAGGTCATTCACATCGGCATAATCAAAATCGCTGTTCTCAGCTATTTCCAGCACTTCTTTACCATCGGCATCGCTTATAAACTCGCCTTTAGCATTCAATAATTTAAGGGCGTTCCACTGTTTAGGATTATGGCTCGCGGTAAGGATAATACCTCCTGCCGCTTGTTCGCCGGTAACAGCAACTTCTACAGTCGGTGTTGTGGACAGGCCCAGGTCGATCACATCGATACCCAAACCTTGTAGCGTACCGATAACCAGGTTATTGACCATGGTACCCGATAAACGCGCATCGCGACCGACAACAATTTTTTTGATGCCCGATTTTTTTATGGCCCATGCACCATAAGCCGATGTGAATTTAACAATATCCAATGGTGTTAAACCGTCGCCAACAGCACCGCCTATGGTGCCGCGGATCCCTGAAATAGATTTTATGAGTGTCAAAATTATTTGGTTTTGAGAGGCAAAAGTATAAATATTTAAATGATAAGCGGTGTATAAGCAGGTACAATTTGCGGGCTGAACCTGATTTATAAGCCACTTTTTTCACGCAAACGTTTGTGATAACCTGCATTTAAAAAGTATTTGTAAATGCAACAAAGCTACATTATGTACTTTGATTGTAAATTATCCGTTTATTTACCAGCATTAACCCTACCGCATCAATGTTGTTTTAAAGTAATTGATAACTTTGCCAACTAATTGCGGCTTCACCATATCGCGGCTTTTATCCATTACATTAAAACGGCAATGCCTGAACATCTATTACAACTCGACCGGCATTTATTCTATTTTATAAATCACGATCTGTCGAACCCGTTTTTTGACTGGATCATGCCTTTGCTGCGCAATCCTAAATTCTGGATCCCGTTGTACTTGTTCATCATCGGTTTTTGTATCTATCGTTATAAAAAAACTGGTGCTATTATTATTGTATTGCTGGCTATCACAGCCGGTTTTGCCGATTTTACCAGTGCCAGTATCATTAAGTATAATGTAAAAAGACTACGCCCCTGCCGCGACCCTATTGTTTCGCAAACCGACATCAGTCGTGTACCCTGCGGAACGGGTTACAGTTTCCCCTCTACCCATGCTACCGATCATTTCGCGATGGCTATTTTCCTGAGCCTGGTATTTTTCAGGAAATGGCGTTGGATATGGCTCTGGGCTATACTCTGGGCCGGTATTATCAGTTTTGCACAGGTATATGTGGGCGTGCACTTCCCTATTGATATTACCTGCGGCGCTATTTATGGCGCATTGGTAGGTGGCTTATTCGCTTTACTGTTTAAAAAATTACAACCTGCTTTTTAATGGCTGTCTGGAAAATTTGTTTGTTATTCTTTTGTGCCTTCTTTGGCGGCACCTCTGTGTTTTTCTTTAAGGGTGATAACCATAAAACACTTAAACTGGTATTATCATTCAGTGGCGCTTACCTGTTTGGTATTACGGTGCTGCATTTAATCCCAGATGCCTATCATGGTAATGATAACTGGGTTGGCGTTTTTATACTCGCCGGTTTTCTGTTCCAGATCATACTGGAGCAATTTTCTGATGGTATTGAACACGGCCACATGCATAAACCCAAGCATGACATGGCTATTTTCCCGGTGGGGATCATGATCAGTCTTTGTTTGCATGCTTTTTTGGAGGGGATGCCACTGGCCCAGGGCAACCAGGATCAACTGGTTTATGGTATCGCGCTGCACCACATCCCGGCCGCCTTTGCGCTGGCCACGGTTTTACTGACCAATAAGCAGAGTAAACAAAACACCATCCTGTTTGTGGCCCTGTTCGCGGTAATGGCGCCTGCGGGTTATTTCTTTAGCACGGCCCTAAGCAATGGGGATATCGGCAATTTACAGCATTATTTTAACCGTATTATGGGTGTGGTTATCGGTATATTTTTACATATCTCTACCACCATCCTGTTTGAATCAAGCACCGACCATCGCTTTAACCTGCGCAAAATGATCGCTGTGTTATTGGGGGTTGCAATAGCACTAGGAGCATTTTTGGGAGAGATGTAGGCCTGTCTTTTTCGTTAAGCGTCATTGCGAGGAGGAACGACGTGGCAATCCCCTATCTACAGAGCATCTCTGCTCATTGGGGATTGCTTCGTGCCTCGCAATGACGGACTGGTATTATGCGTATATGGCGAATCATCCGCACATCGTTAATTAATGCTCTGCAGCATTTGAATATACAGATCGATACCTTCTCTGATCTCGTCTACATAAACAAACTCATCGGCTGTATGTGAACGCGCTGAATCGCCGGGGCCAACTTTGATAGATGGGATATCCAGCAGCGACTGATCTGACGTGGTTGGTGAGCCGTACGTAATACGACCTAAAGCAATACCTGCCTGAACGATCGGGTGTTCTTTGGGTATAGATGATGGTTTTAAGCGGATAGAACGTGGATTAACATCACAGTTGACATGCTGACGGATGATTTCCAATACTTCCTCATTGCGGTAAGCATCCGTCACCCTTACATCAACTGTAAAGGTACAGCTGGCGGGTACCACGTTATGCTGCGAGCCTGCATTGATAATGGTTACCGACATTTTTATCGGCCCAAATACTTCAGATTCTTTTGGGAATGTGAAACTGCGGAACCATTCAATATCTGTTAAGGCCTTATAGATTGCGTTATCACCTTCTTCACGTGCAGCATGACCAGCGCGACCATGGGCCACGCAATCCAGCACCATTAAGCCACGCTCGGCAATGGCTAGCTGCATCAAAGTGGGCTCGCCCACTATGCCAAAATCCAGTTTGCCTAATTCAGGTATAATCAATTCCAGACCATTCACACCCGAGATCTCTTCTTCAGCGGTGGTAGCCAGGCAAAAGTTATATTTTAGATTTTCCTGATCGTGAAAATAAAGAAACACCGCTATCAGCGATACAAGGCAACCTCCGGCATCATTACTACCCAGGCCGTAAAGTTTACCGTCTTCAATTTTAGCGTCGTATGGGTCGCGGGTATAGCCCGAGTTGGGTTTTACAGTATCATGGTGCGAGTTGAGCAAAATAGTAGGTTTGCTGGCGTCAAAATGCTTGTTCCAGGCCCAGATATTATTCATTTTACGATGCGTTTGCACACCGCGCTGTTGTAAAAATTCGTTGATCAGATCGGCGGTGCGATCTTCCTCTTTACTAAAGGATTGTATGGATATCAGTTGTTGCAGTAAAGATACTGCCTGTTGAAATAGATTATTGTTATCGGCCATATATGTAGGCATATCCTATGATGGTAAGCGGGCAAAATTAATATTTTTTAGCCAGTATCAAGTAGTTAGTATCAAGTATCAAGACACCTTTATTTGTCTTATAAGATTTTCAAAACCCTAATACCTGATACTAACTAATTGATAATAAATTACTCATCTTCTATTTTGGAATGTTTGCGGGTATCATTCATGGTGGTGTATAAAATCAGTGACAGTGCGATGCAGACGGTAACATACCAGTAAAACCACTGTTGATGATGCTCGTTCTTGAACAGCAGGGCTATATACTCGGCTGTGCCGCCAAATAAGGATACGGCAATGGCATACGGAAAGCCTACCCCCAGGGCACGTACATTGGCCGGGAAAAGCTCGGCCTTTACTACAGCATTGATAGAGGTATAACCGCTTACGATGATCAGTGCAGCCAATATCAGCGCGAAAGCCACCCACACATCTTTGGTTTCACTCAAAAGCGTCATGATGGGTATGGTACAGAGCGTGCCTAATACACCAAAACCGATGAGTAAAGGTTTGCGGCCTATCTTATCAGATAAAAAACCAAACACAGGCTGCAGTAGCATAAACACGGCCAGGGTAAGGGTTGATACCAGTGTAGCGCTGCTTTTACTGAAACCCGAAGTATTCACCAGAAACTTTTGCATATAGGTAGTAAACGTATAGAAAGCGAGCGTCCCTCCTGCCGTTAAACCAATTACCGTAAATACCGCCTTGGGATGTTTGGCCAAAGCCTTTAAAGTTCCCTGTGCCGATTTTGATTTACTGCTTTCGTTGGTAAACGAGGCTGATTCCTGTAGGCTGCGTCTTAAATACATAGTGATCACCGCTAAAAACGCGCCTATACCAAATGGGATGCGCCAGCCCCAATCATGCAGTTGCTGTTCACTTAAAAAAACGCGCTGTAATAAAACCAGCACGCCCAGCGCCATCAACTGCCCCATAATCAATGTTACATACTGAAAGCTTGAATAAAAGCCCCGGTGTTTTTTACCCGCCATTTCGCTCAGGTAGGTGGCGCTGGTACCATATTCGCCGCCAACACTTATGCCCTGTATAATGCGGGCGAGTACCAGCATCAACGGTGCAGCAACGCCAATAGAACGGAAACCCGGTGTTATAGTGATGATCAACGAGCCTACGCTCATCAATAATACTGATGTGGTTAACGCTTTTTTGCGACCATATTTATCGGCAAAAGTGCCCATGAGCCAGCCGCCTATAGGCCGCATCAAAAAGCCGATAGCAAAAATGCCGGCCGTATTTAAAAGCTGTACGGTTTGGTTATCTGAAGGGAAAAACGCGTCGGAAAAATATAGTGAGAAAGCGGTGTATACGTACCAGTCGTACCATTCCACCAGGTTACCTAAGGAGCCCCCTATGATGGATTTGATACGCCCGGTTGTTGTTTTGGGGATGGGTTTGGTTTCATTTATCGATAAATTTTCCTTGGCTTCTTCTTTCATAGGTTGTGGTAAGTGTATCTGATCATAAATGTAAGAGAATTTGATCGATCTTATCCAAAATCGTAGTAATCCTTTAATCTCGTAACAAAATCCAAAAAATCATATCCAATCAACAGTCAAAATAATTACCTTGTTTGATGCTTTTTACCGAAGACTTTTTGCACTATGTATGGAAATTCAGGCTGTTTGACCGTGCCGATCTGAAAACAGATGACGGCGAGGAGCTGGAGATCCTTTCAGCAGGCATGGCCAATACCGATTCAGGTCCCGATTTTCATAATGCCCGTGTGCGGATAGGCGAAACGGTTTGGGCCGGAAATGTGGAGGTGCATCTTTCCTCGTCGGACTGGCAAAAGCACGGTCATACCACTGATAATGCTTACGACAATGTGATACTTCATGTAGTTTATCGCAATGACGTACCGCTTATCCTGTCCAGCGGTCGTAAAGTGCCTACGCTGCAACTCCAAAACCGCGTGCCTGATGAATTATACAACCGTTATCATCAAATGGTGTTTGGCGAGCAGCGTATCATCCCCTGCGAAAAAAGCATTGCCGGCATTGATGGGCTCATCATGAGCAACTGGCTTACCCGTGTGCTGGTGGAACGACTGGAGAAACGCTCCACAGCGGTAACAGATTCCTTAAATTTAAATCATAATGATTGGGAAGAGACTTTTTATCAGTTCCTGGCTGCCAACTTTGGTTTTAAAACCAATGCCCTGCCCTTTGAACTGCTGGCCAAATCATTACCGCAGCTCACGCTGGCCAAGCATAAAAACAACCCTATGCAGATTGAGGCTCTGATATTTGGGCAGGCAGGGTTCCTGGAAGCAGAGCTTAAAGATGAGTACCCGTTGAAGCTAAAAAAGGAATATGATTTTTTGCGGAAAAAGTATAACCTGCAACCCATTGAAAACCACCTATGGAAGTTCATGCGCCTGCGGCCACAAAACTTTCCTACTATCCGGCTGGCACAGTTCGCGGCGCTGATTGTGCAGTCGAATCACTTATTCTCAAAGATACTGGAGATAAAAGATATTAACGCTTTACGGGCCTTGTTTACCGATATTAAAGTGAATGATTATTGGGAAGATCATTACCGGTTTGATGTACAATCAAAACCGGTATCGAAAACTTTGGGTGCGGCTTCTATCGATATATTATTGATAAACACTTTGGCTTTGTTTTTGTTCAGCTATGGAAAACAGCACCAGCAGCAGTATTATATTAGCAGGAGTTTAAAGTTATTGGAAAATTTACCGGCCGAACAGAACAATATTACAGAAGATTTTATTACCTTAGGGCTGAAAATTAACAATGCTTTTGAGTCGCAGGCGCTGCTGGAGTTGAAAAATAATTATTGTAATTATAAGAAATGCCTGCAATGTGGCGTTGGTAACAAAATATTAAAACTTGCCTGACATGATACAGAGAATCCTTACTTTTTTTGAACGATACTCCTTTGGTGTATGCACCTATCTTGGCGAAAAGTTTAACGTTTCCATCTCAAAGATCCGTTTGTTTTTTATTTACTCTTCATTCCTGGCTGTGGGTTTCCCGCTGATATTTTATTTCTTTGCCGGCATTGTGCTGGATATCCGCAATTTTGTAAAACGCCGTCATACCGGGGTTACGGATCTTTAACCGTTGATTTATTTGATTTCGTTGATGCCGCTGATTTTTCTGAACCTTGATTTACCTGATTAAAGGATTATGATGATTCTTAAGTGAGCTTAATTCAGGAAATCCGAGATCGAAAATCCGAATTCCGAAATTTTATAAAAGTCTTCCTGTTTTTACGGCATCCTGTAGGTTACGTACCATAAATTTAGGTTTGTAGCAGTATTGTGCCAGCTGTTTTACCCAGGTGCTGTTATAGCCAAACATGATCTTAATCATGCGCACCCGGGTTGAACCCTTGGGATAGCCATATTTGTACCAGGTAAACTTGGATTGGTCAACCTTAAACTGATCGGCAAAATCGGCCAGGAAAAGATCTATCTCGATATCAAAGATGTCCAGATCCAGATCAATGCTGGTATCCAGGTTCAGGCTTCCCGGATCAACATGATTCAGCTTATAGCGGTTGCAATAATCAACAATAAATTCTTTTAAGGGTGGCAGTACTTCTTCCATTTTAATCGAATATAGTTTTGACCATGTGAGGTATAGGACGTCGTTTTTAAAATTAGGTTGCATCTGTGGAGACATTATTTTCAAAAAAAGGTTACCATAAATCGGTAGGAAATAAAAGCCGTATGATTATTATTGCAGTCTTGTTAATAAAAGCACATGAAACTAAAGGTTATAGCTTTTGACGCCGATGATACCCTTTGGGTAAACGAACCCTATTTTTTAAAAACTGAAGAGAAATTTTGCAGTTTACTGGAGAACTTCTTACCTCAGCATACCATATCAAGCGAACTTTTTAAAATCGAGATAGAGAATTTGGCCTTGTATGGTTATGGTATAAAAGGTTATATCCTGAGCATGATAGAGGCCGCGCTAAAAATATCCGACAAAAAAATAGGTCTTGATGCTATTGATCTGATTATGCAGTACGGTAAGGAAATGCTCAATGAACCCATTGAATTACTGGATGGTGTGGAAGATGTACTGGCAACTCTAAAAAAGCAATACAGATTGGTAGTGGCCACCAAAGGCGACCTGCTCGACCAGGAACGCAAGCTCAAAAAATCTGGACTGTCGCATTATTTTCACCATATCGAAATCATGTCTGATAAGCAGGATGATGATTATATCAAACTCATCAAACACCTGGATATTAAGCCTGCGGAATTTATGATGGTAGGTAATTCCTTAAAATCTGATGTGATGCCGGTGCTTAATATTGGTGGTCATGCCATTCATGTGCCTTTTCATACTACCTGGGCCCATGAACATGTAGAAACTAATTTAACCCACGAAAATTTTAAACAGGCTGATACACTTCGGGAAATTCTGCCGTATATATTGGCATGAAGCATAAACTAAATATCGATACCTGGGCGCGAAAAGAACATTTTAACTTTTTTAAGACCTTTGAAGAGCCATTTTATGGCGTTGTTGTCAATATTGACTGTACCCAGGCATACGCTTTTGCTAAAGATAACGGGGTGTCATTTTTTCTGTATTATCTGCACAAATCATTAACTGCGGTGAATGTGCTGGAGCCATTCAAATGCCGTATTTATGGTGACGATGTTTTTGTTTATGACCGTATAAACGCCGGGCCAACTATTGGCCGGGCTAATGGTACTTTTGGCTTTGCGTATATGGATTTTCATCTCTCACTGGATGTTTTTGTCCAAGAAGCCAAAAAAGAGATCGAACGAGTGCAAACCACCACTACCCTTTTTGCGCCAAAGCTTGATGATGATATTGTACACTATTCGGCCATGCCCTGGATCAATTTTACCAGCTTATCACACGCCCGCAGCTTTTCGTTCCCGGATAGCTGCCCTAAAATATCATTTGGAAAAATGACGGAAGAAAACGGCAAAAAAAGCATGCCGGTATCTGTCCACGTACACCATGCCCTGGTTGATGGCTTGCACGTGGGCCAATACTATGATCTTTTCCAGGAACTAATGAGCAATAGTAATTAAACTACTGCTTTTTCCATTACGATGAGGTCTATATGTTGCTTAGGACTGCCAAAACGACCATGGGCATGGAAGGGTTGCATCTCACCCGTAAATGCATAACCCCGACGCTCATACCAGCTAATGAGCTCTGCACGGGTGCTGATCACCGTCATGGTTATGGTGTCACAGCTAAATTGCTTGGCTAATACCTCGGCTGCCTCCAACAAGGTCCTCCCCACTCCTTTTCCCTGCAGCACGGGTGACACGCTGAACATACCAAGATATAGTTTCGGCCCTTTAACTTCCAGGTAAACACAGCCAGTGATCTGACCCTTATCATCGGTATGTTTTAATATCGTGATAGTCTCATTGCTAAAATATTCTCTTAGCATAGCCTCATCTATCCGGAGGCCGTCTAGCATGTCGGCTTCTGTTGTCCAGCCCTTTTTCGATTCTTCTCCTCGATAGGCACTGTTAACTAATACATTTAATTCAGGAACATCAATCACTGATGCTTTAGTAATCGGCATATATTAAAAAGGTGTTTCTAAAACTTAAAATCTTCGCGTACGGGATCAAATATATCAATCAGTTTACAATCGGTAATAGCCCTGCCCCCGTGTATTACATTAGGAGGTATAATAGCATAAGTACCGGTATCCAATATTTGTGATACCCCGTCGACCGTTAACTCAAACTGCCCCTCGATAACAAAAGCGCATTGGTGATTGATATGCTGATGCATCGGCGCTACGGCACCTGCTTTAACTTCTAAAAAATTGATGGTATTACCGGGAGTATGAATGATCTTAGAGAAATAGTCAGGTATCATTTCCCTGGTCTCGATGTCTGCAAACTGATTAAATACTTTGTTATCCATGATAGTGTTTTGTGCCTTGTCTGGAGGCTCAAGCGTAAAAGTATAAAATTTGCGCTTAACCTAATGTCCCCATTTTATTTACTTGCGATATCGATGTAGTTGGTCAGCGTTGGCATTTTGCTTTGATCAGGTTATGGTCAGAATAGCAGGTAAAAAATGCACTCTCTAAAACTAAGCCGTATATTTAAGGGTTAATTAAATTATACCACATTCGACGCTTGATATGGCTTTTATTGATTACTATAAAACACTGGGTCTTACTAAAACCGCTACCGATAAGGATATCAAAAATGCTTATCGAAAGCTGGCTCGTAAATATCACCCCGATCTTAATCCGAATGACGCGGAGGCTCACAAAAAATTCCAGGAACTTAACGAAGCCAATGAAGTATTGAGCGATGCCGAAAAACGTAAAAAATACGACAAATATGGTGAGAACTGGCAGCATGGCGAAGCCTATGAACAACAGGCAAGACAACAGCAAAGCCAGCAAGGCAGTTATGGTGGTGGTGGTTTCGGTGGCTTTACCGATGATGAAAGTTTTGGTGGTGGTGATTTTTCTGATTTCTTTAAATCCATGTTTGGCGGTGGCGGCAGTCGGCAAACCAAATACCGCGGGAAGGATTTTAACGCGGAGTTACAACTAACTCTTCAGGATATTGCAGAAACACATAAACGAACGCTGACGGTTAACGGTAAAAATATACGTATTACCATACCTGCCGGTATCGAGAATGGACAAACCATTAAAATAGCTGGTCATGGCGGCGCGGGTGTAAATAATGGCCCTGCTGGTGATTTGTATATCAAATTCTCGATACCCGATGATGCCCGCTTTAAGCGCGACGGCCGCAATTTATACGCTACTGTAAAACTCGACCTTTATACTGCCGTGCTTGGTGGCGAAATTACCGCCGAAACACTAACCGGTAAGGTTAAGGTAAAAGTAAAGCCCGAAACCCAGAATGGTACCAAAGTAAAACTAAAAGGTAAAGGTTTGCCTCTTTACAAAAAAGAGAATGAGTTTGGAGACCTGTACCTTACTTATGATGTACAGATACCAGTTAACCTTACCGAGCAGCAGAAACAATTATTTGAAGAGCTTTCAAAATCATGATATAAGTTTAAAGAAGATGAAAACAGCAGATTTAATATCAGTAAATGATTTTTGTTTGTATCATAACGTAGAATATACCTTTATAGAGTCGTTATATGAGGCTGATTTAGTTAAAGTTACCCTGATTAATGAAACTACTTATATACCCGGAGAGGAACTGAGAAAACTGGAAAAGCTGATCAACCTTTATCAGCTGGATATCAATGTGGCAGGTATAGAAGCCATCAGTCATTTATTGCACCGCATGGAAAGGATACAAGATGAAATGCAAAGCCTGAAAAATAAACTGAGGTTGTATGAGGGTGGATAAAAACATCACGTCATGCCGAATTTATTTCGACATCTCACATGATACTCAGGCCTGTCAAATCTGCGGTTTATCTGTGCATATGGGATGCCGAAATAAATTCGGCATGACGTCTGCTTTTTAACTCTCGGTACGAAACTAAACCATGAGGGCTACTCCATATATTTCAGCATCATCCGCTCACTTACAATATTAGCGTCTTCAATTACAGAATCCGGATATCCCATGGATTCTAATATGGCTATACCGTTGCGACTTTTAAGCAGGCCTTCTTTCAGCTTATAGTCAAATACCAGCACGGCCCCCGATTTTGAATCCTCAAAAGAATAAATAGCAAAATCTTCATCAAGTAATTCAGCCAACTCAAGATCGTGGGTTGATACAAAAACAAAATTCTGATTAGCCGTGATATAGGATAAAACCGATTTTGCGGCAGCGATGCGCTCAATGGTATTGGTACCCCTGAATATCTCGTCAATAATAACCAGGCTTTTTACTTGTTCTACCTCATTACTGCGGCTCATGATAGTTAATATCGACTGTGCCTGCGCCTGGAAATAGCTTTTTTGCTCTTCTATACTATCAGTAGTTTTAATACTGGTCTGTATCTTTAAAAAAGGCGCTTTATATTCCCTGGTGCAACTGGTGAACAAGGTTTGCGCCAACAGGGTGTTAACAGCGATAGCCTTAATAAAAGTTGTTTTACCCGACATGTTTGAACCCGTTATCAAGGCACCCCTATCGGCACGGGTATACAATGAATTGGTAACACATTTATCAATCAAGGGATGATAAAGATCGGTAATGTTCATTTGGGCATCTGTGTCAATAAACTGGGGTTTATTGTAATAAGGTAAACCATCCCGTACCGATTGGATGGCTACCAGCATATCTATTTCGGCCACATATTGATATACCAGCTCAATATCTTCACGATAACGTTCAATGTGTTTTATGGAGCTGGCATAAATGCGTGGCTCTAATAAAAATAGTGTTTTTATGAGCTGAAAAACGGCGTAACTCAAATCGCCCGCCCCATTGATCAGTTTGCTTTCTAAGTTGATGATGCTTAAAGATCGTTTTAGCCCTAACAGGTTCTTTAAACTGTTTTTGATAGATTCATTATCCTCCAGACCGGAATGTTTTACCAGCCATACCGCTACGTTGTGCATAATAAGTAGTTGAGGCAGTGAATTGGTATAGGCGCTTATTTTATTCTTGTTGGCATAGTGCAAAACCACATTATAGCCTACAAAAAACAATAACAATAAAATACTGATGGGGTTAGGATAAACAACCAGCGATACGATCAAAGCAATGATCACCAGGGGAACAAATCGGATATAGAAATTCATGATCGGTACAAACATCGATTCATGTGTTTTTAAAAACAGATCGGCTATATAATAAGCGTATGTGTTGTTGAGCTTTGATAATTGTAGTTCAATCAATTCCCGATTGGGCTTATCCTTATTGATGATCTCAACCTTTGCATCAAGCTCTAATAGTTTTTCGAGATTTGTTTCGGGGAAATGCAGCTTTTTAAACAGGTACTGTTTGCCGGGCTTTGAGCTGGTTCTGTCGATATAATTAAAAATACTTTTCAGATCAATATCTTCTGCAGTAACATCTGGTAATCTATTCCAGCTTTTATCGGCGTTTAAATAGGTTTTAATAAGATCGAAATTACGCCTGGTATTTACAGGTTTGCCCCATTTGCTTTTTATCTTATCAAGCTTCTTCTCTTCTGCACGCAATTTACCATAGTAAGAGCTTATCAGCGAAAAGCCTAAAACAATAGCCAGGAATAACAACGTAAACAAAAAATAATACATGCCTTAAAAATAGAAAAAATATACTAAACCTCAAGCGATATTTATAGTCTATAAATATAAAACAACTACAGTGTTAACTTAATTTTTGATTTATGAAACTCGTCAAATTTTCAGTCATAATTTTTGCGCTTCTATTTTCAGTTCAGTTTGTAAAAGCTCAAAGTATATCTATAGGCGCCTCATTTGGTGGTTATCCGCGTTCAAGGGTGGTAGTTGCCGCTAACTATCCGGCATATAGTTATTATGAACGCCCCGTATATTATGGTTATGGACGCAGAGTTTATTATAATCGCCCATATTATTACCCAGGCCGTTATTATGGCCGTCCGGCTTATTACAGAGTACATCGCCATTACAGGTGCTGGTAATTATACAATAAATAAGAAGAGCCCGGTAAATCCCGGGCTCTTCTTATTTAAAACTTATCTGACTGATCCTGTTATCCGAAGGCATCTTGATCCATTTTAACAATATCCTATTTATCTGTTGCCACTTAAAAAGCGTTGCAATGCTTGTTGAGTAAATTCAGAAAGCACCAGCTCACCGCTAATGGCTGCGCGTTGCGTTAATAATTCGTCCCAATCTTCTGTACCTTCCCATAGTATTTGTTTTAAACCGGCGAGCGCATCAGGGTGATAGGAGGCTAATTTTTCGCTAAGTTCCTCCACGGCTAAGTCGAGCGAAGCGATATCTTCATATACTTCATTATAAAGACCATGATCCTGGGCCCATTGAGCCGTTTGAAAATCGGAGGCTCTGATGGTTAGCTGTGAAAATGCGGGTAAACCAACCTTACGGGTTACAGCCGGCGATATAACAAATGGCCCGATACCGATAGCCAGTTCACTTAATTTGATAGAGGCAAAGCCGGAGGCCAGGCAATAATCGGCGGCAGCAGCAAGGCCTACCCCTCCGCCAACCGCTTTTCCCTGAACGCGGGCAACAATTATTTTGGATGATTTACGGCAGGCGTTGATGACTTTGGCAAAGCCCGAAAAAAATAACGCCCCGGCCTCTTTGTCTTTTATTTGCACCAGCTCATCAAAACTGGCACCGGCACAAAAGGTCCGATCGCCGCCACTCTTTAAGATGACCACCCGGACGTCGGTGTCATCACCTGCCTGTATAATATATTCAGTAAGATCATTTAAAAGACCCGTTGGCAATGAATTTTGCGCGGGATGATAAAAACTAATGGTTGCAACACCATTTGAACTTTTTGTAAAAGACACATTGCCATTATCTGTATCGGGCATAATTTGAGGTTTATTTTAAGAGAATGCAGTGATTTAATCACCGCGGATCAACCCAATATCAGAAGTATTTGGCTTACCTGCAATTTTGGTTTAAAATAGTTTTGAAAAAGACTTATGAAGCAATCAAAGGCAATTCAAAATAAAAGGTGGCCCCTTTGTCTAATTCGCTCACTACCCCTATTTTGCCCTGGTGATTATTGATGATCTCTGCGCTGATGTATAGCCCCATCCCCAGGCCGCTGGTCATAAACTTTTTATCCTCCACCCTATAAAAACGTTCAAATATCCGCTCTATTTGTTCATCGGATAGGCCGATACCATAATCTGTTACCGATACGCGTACCACATCAGCTTTTATAGTGGTTTTCAGGATAATTTGTTTGTTAGCCAGTGAGTATTTTACAGAGTTATTTATAAAATTCATCAGAACCTGCTCCAGCCGTTCGGCATTACCCATAATGCGGATGCCTGGTTCCAGTTTACTATCAAATTCGTGTAAAGGGTAAATATGTCTTGAGTTTTCGGTAACCTGTATCATCAGCTCAGATAAATTAACCTCCCCCATCGCATATTCAAGCCTGCCTGCCTGTATTTTGCTTACATCAAGCAGATCATTAATCAGGCGCTGCAATTTATTAATAGCAACAGTTGCTTTTTCAATGTACTGTTTTACTACAGGCGGTACCTCTTCTTTTTTATACGAAGTAATGAGTTGCAGATATCCTTTTAAGCTGGTTAACGGTGTCCGGAGTTCGTGGCTGGCAATACCAATAAATTCGTCCTTCCGATCCATTTCCCTCTTCTGATCTTCAATATCAGTAGCTGTACCCACCCAAAAAATGATCGAGCCCTTATCATCTCTTAAAGGAACGGCCCGGTTCAGATGCCAGCGATAAGTATTATCCCAACGTTTATAACGGTTTTCAACCTCGAATATATTGCCTGTTTTTAAAGCCTCAATATACTTATCTAGGGTATTGGGCAGGTCATCAGGATGCACCACATGCTGCCATCCCCAACCCACGCTTTCACTATAGCGGCTACCCGTGTAATTGTACCATTGCTGGTTATAAAAATCAACCTCGCCTCCCGGTAGGTTTGTCCAGGTCATTTGGGGGATGTTGTTTGCCAGCAGTTTAAAATGCTCCCGGCTTATCAGTAAATCATTTGTACGCTCCTTAACTGTATCTTCTAATTCGTTGTTGAGTTTTTCCGCGGCGTTTTGGGCTGCCAGTAACTGCTCGTTTTTTACTTTCAGTTCCCATTCTGTCTCTTTTTGACTGGTAAGGTCAGTTAAAATCAGGCTCAAAGCTATGCCTTCATCCAGATCAAGGGTGGTGCAAGAAAGCAGGCAGGGTGTTAGCGCCCCTTGTTTATCGGCCAGTAATATTTCGCCCTTGCAATCTTCTTGCCAGCCTTTGTGCATCAGATCGTTGAATTTCTTAACGGATATTTCAGGGATAAAAGAAGTGAAGCTTAATCCGATCACCTTTTCAAGCGGCAGGTTCATCATGGTTGCAAAGCGTGAATTACTGTATAAAATAGTGCCTTCACGATTGAGGGTAACCGCGCCTTCGTTCATCTTTTCGATAAAAACGCGGTAAGTTTGGTCGGCCGTTTTTAAGGTGTACAGCTGATGGCCTTCTGCGCCTTTTACAATAAGCGCGTCAATCTGACCGCTACGAATGGCGTCAATGGTATCATTGGCTTCCTCCAGCTGTATCCGAAGTTCTTCGTTTTGCTGCAGTAACTCTTCATATGTATATTTAGCCAGTTCCATTAATTTTCTGTTTGTAAACCAAGGCCTTTTAATACTTTACTTGTATTTGACATATCACCAATGAGCCGGCGTTCTATACCCGGCGCTTTTTTAATGAGCATGGGTAAGGCAATGATCTGCTCCCGCTCAACAATCAATGGCTGCTGATAAACATCTACTATCTCCAGGTCATAATTACCTTTTAAATGAGTTTCACAAATGTCTTTGAGATTGGTTATAGCCCGCGATGAATTTGGTGATGCCCCTGTTACAAACAGGCGCAACTGATAAACATGATGTTCCTGCTTATTTAAATAATTACCCTCAGATAAAGATGATTGATCCTTTTCGGTCATTTTTTACAGTTTAACGGGGACGTATATCTAAGCCCACCAATACTTTTTCTTCATTTGACAGATCACCGATTATTTTACGGATAGGCTCAGGTACTTTGCGTACCAATGTAGGTATGGCAAATATCTGGTCGCCTTCGGCCAATTGAGGTTTTACTAAAAGGTCAATCACTTCAATAGAATATTGGCCCCTTAAGTGTTCTTCACAGTATTTTTTAAGATTAGCTAAGGCACTGACAGATTTTGCCGTATTGCCCGCAATATATAATCTTAATTCATAATTTATGACTTCTGTTTCCATTACTTTTGCTTCTTTATAATCGGGCTTTCTTCTTTTATCCCTCTTCTCATTTTCGTTATCTCATCCCGGTTTTTGTCCATTATTTGTTGCTTTAATTCATCTTCATAATATATCCTGTTCAGCTCTTCTTCTACAGATTCAAACTCAGCCTGTAAGTTAGATATCTTGGCCTCCAGCATTGTTCGTTTGCGTGTAATTTCCTTGTCTTTTCGGGATACGGCAAAATCGCGCAGTGCTACACCTGTTCTTTCTTTAAGCTGTTGTGCTTCCCTGGCCGATCCTGTTAATACACCTTCAGGACCCAGGTAAACATCAACCAGATCAAGCCCTTTATCGGTGATAATAAATTCACGTACCTGGTTGGAGTGTTTCATACCGCGCGATTTCATGATGTATAAGCCGCGGTTTCGTTCGCCATTATGTTCAATATCCCGTACCAGCATCCAGGTATCAACAAGGGAGGATACACCCTCGTCAGTTTGTTCGTTTACAACAGTATTGAGCGATAAAGCGGTAAACATCACCGTAATTTGCTCGTTCTGTAAAAAATCTATCAGGCGTACTAACATCGATTTTACTTCACTTACAGAGCCAACGGTGATCAAGTTGGTTATCGGATCCAATATTATGGTATCTGGTTTAAATTGCTTTATCAGTTTGTAGATAGCTACCAGGTGCATTTCCAATCCATACAAGGTTGGTCGTGAAGCATGAAATTTTAATAATCCACTATTCACATATGGTTGCAGATCGATACTGATCGATTTCATGTTGCGGATGATCTGGTTTGGCGATTCTTCAAAAGCAAAATAGAGGCATTTCTTTTTCTGTTTGCAGGTTTCGGCAGCGAAATAAGCCCCGATACTGGTTTTACCGGTTCCGGCAGTTCCCGAAACCAAAATACTGCTTCCCTCAAAAAAGCCCTGGCCCCCAAGCATATAATCCAATGCCGGGATACCAGATGATACCCTTTTAGAAGAAACCGCTTTTTCGAGCCCTAAAGAAGTTACCGGCAGCACAGAAATGCCATCCTGATCAATTAAAAAGGGGTATTCGTTGGTTCCATGCTGTGATCCCCTGTATTTTACCACACGGAGCCTGCGGGTTGAAATCTGGTTAATAACCCGGTGATCAAGCAGGATAACGCAATCCGATACGTATTCTTCTAATCCTTGCCGTGTCAGCGCCCCCCCTTCTCCTTTTTCGCCGGTTATAATGGCGGTAACACCTTTGTTTTTTAGAAAGGCAAAAAGCCTGCGCAGTTCGGCCCTCAAAATAGCCTGGTCGTTTAAACCTGAAAATAGATTTTCGATGGTATCTAGCACTACTCTTTTCGCACCAATGCTATCAATCGCATGCCCTAACCTGATAAATAACCCTTCCAGGTCATACTCACCGGTCTCTTCTATTTCACTCCGGTCAATACGTACATGGTCAAGTTTTACTTTTTTCTCATCTTGTAGTTCATATAAGTTGAACCCAAGTGAAGCTACGTTCAAGGCCAACTCGTCGGTTTTTTCTTCAAAAGCCATAAAAACACCAGGTTCATTAAATACCAGTGCCCCGCGAACTATAAATTCAAGCGACATGAGTGTTTTGCCGCTCCCCGCTTCTCCGCAAATAAGCGTAGGCCGCCCTTGCGGCAATCCCCCATCAGTAATTTCATCAAGACCAGTGATGCCTGTTGGTGTTTTAGGCAACGACTTTATATTAGCCGGTTGTTGTTTTTTATGAGATTTAGTCATTGTAAACAATTGTTTTTGTCAATATCGGATCATGTAAATCCAAACATTGATGGTTATTTTCACGGTAAATGGTTAATAAATACTCATTCGGCATAAATTGTTTTAACCCCGGTAATTTATCTGGCATCTTAACAGCAACTAATATTGTTGGTTTGGTGATGTATTAGGAAACCCTACTCCAAATTTGAATACTGATCGAACATGGTGCTGTATCTCAAGGGAATATTTGTTCTAATTGAAAAACATTAACTCATTTGTTATGTTTATTAGTTATAAGAAAATAATAAAATAGTCATGGGAGTTTTACAGCATATACAGCACCAGATATCGGCACTTAACGATCTGATCAAAATAAATAACGACCGTATTGCGGGTTATGAAAAAGCTAATGAGAATACTAATGAAACAGGTTTAAATTTGCTCTTTAAAGAGTATACGGATCAAAGTAAAAACAATGTTTCGGAGCTGAGGGAATACATTCGTGTATTGGGAGGCGACCCAACCGATGGCACTACCTTATCTGGGAAATTTAATAACACCTGGATAGATGTTAAAGCTGCTTTTATAAGCAAAGACAGGCATAGTATTTTAGCTGATTGTGAACATGCTGAGGATGTTGCCAAGAAAGCATATCGTACGGCATTGGATGATAAAGAGCTGATCTGGGAAGATCAACAGGTAGTATTTATCCTTAAAAAGCACCTGGAAAGTTTAAGGGTTGCTCATGATACCATTAAAGCTTTACGCGATGCAGAGGTCAGTGCATAATTTTTACATGCACTCCTATAGTTAAGCGGATGAAGTAAGGTAGATTATTGAGTAACCGGTTTTGCTGAGATAATACTATCCACAACAAATACGCTTACTCCGCGCCACGGCAACGCATGCAGATACTCTTTGTAGTGTAACTCAAGAAAAGAACCGGTGCTGCTGTTTAGTTTTTGCGCCACTTTCTCGTCGGTAACTGAAAACATGAACTCGTTTGATGAAATATTACCGCCACCTTGTGGTGTTTTTATACCACTTTGTATTAACCGCCCCTCATAGGTTTTAAACATATACCCCTTTTTTACAAAGTAGTTCATAGTACCCGCCTTTGCTCCTTCGCCAAAAACAAAGAAATAACGCTGGTAGGTAAACCCGGCGATCAATACTAATATTACGATTAAAATAATTGCTTTAGTACGGCCTTTCATATAGATATATTTTTATCTAAACTACAAAATAAAACTAAGAGTCAGGAATCAGGAGTTAAGAATCAGGAAAAACAGCAATGGTAGGATAATACCATTGTTAATTTAAATAAGAAAAGCAATTTCTTGTCTTGACTCCTGACTCTTATCTCTTGATTCTCATCAATTATTACCAGCAGGAGTAAGCTTTACATTTTTATAAGATGAGAGCATGAAATTGATCAGGTCGATAATATTTAAAGGTGGTTCGTTTGTGTTGATGCTCAGTTTCTTTTTACTGTCAACAAAATCAATAGCAAAGTAGTAGTTTGGCGCGTCAACCACCTGGTTACCTTGCTGCCAATCGTTCATTTTCTTTAGTTCACTATGCTTTAACCAATAGTTTAGTGTATCCAACTGACTTTGACTTAATTTTCCGGTGTAATCGCCTTTATATGGAGCTGCGTGTTCACCGGCTTTCAGATGATAGTCGCCATTGGGCCATATCTCGATACCCAACTGTGGGCAATCACCAAAACAGGTGGATGATAAAAAATAGAGCTTGGAGAATTTGATATTTTTATCGTAACTGTTTTTGAAGTTTAAGAACTCATAGGTAATAGTACCAGCTAATTTGATAGCATTAGGTTCAATGGCTTTTAAATACATCCGGTTATAGTCAATGTGTCTTATCAGAAATTTGAAATCGTCCCGGTGCTGTTTTTTAAAATTGTCGGCGCTGCTCCTGAAGATGTCTGACAAGATCAAGGTATCATTCACAATGGCATAATGGTCTTTAACACCTGCGTTTCCCACAAAATTATAGTATACTTTTTTGTCGGCAAAATAAAGGTGGCCCAGATCTTTTGTTATCCAGCGTTCGGCGTCCAATTGTACTTTTTGAGCGAATGATAAACCTGAGATCAGCAAAAATAACAACAGGGAGAGTCCACGTTTTACCATTGGGGTTATGCTTTTAGGGGTAGATGAAATTTGGCTAACGTTTTAAAAACTCACAAACTCATATAATATTTTGTTAATGACTCAAAATCATCAAACTTCAACGCATAATCGTCTGTTTTACCAAAACCATAGGTCACAAATATAAATGGTATCCCGGCCATACGTGTCTGTTCAGCGTCACCATTAGTATCACCTATATAAACCGGGTGTTTTAACTGGTGCTTATCGATCAGCAATTGCATGTTATAATGCTTTGGCATATTGTTTTGTCCATAGGCCATGGAGTCGGTGATATCATCCTCAATTTTGGCCCAGCTTATAAATAGAGGAATAATGCCTATTGCACAATTACTGAGGATAAAGAGCTTGTATTTGGTTGCCAACTGTTTGACACCCTCGGTTACCCCATCGTACATTACGCCGCCACTGGTAGGTAATATCTGCCTGCGGGTTTCATTTACATCCATATAAATACCCTGTGCCCTGTCGTCATCAAAATCGGGCATGAGTACCTTGGTTAGTTTTTTACCTTCCATGCCCATCAGCTGCATCAGGTCGTTGCGACCAATAACACGTTGAATACTCATTTTTTCAAATACAAGGTTCCATGAATTGGCGTAGGTATCAACGGCATCCCAGAGGGTTCCGTCCATGTCAAATATCAAGCTGTCGGGTTTCTGCATATAAACACAATATTGTTTTTGCTAAGATGTAAAATTTACACCAAGCATAAAACAGAAGTTCATGTTTTCTTCATTATTAAACTTCATCTTAGCAGTGTGATAAGGTTAATGTGGGCCAGCTTAGCAGGAGGTTGGTTCCATAGGGCCTCTACCGTAAAAGGTAGGGGCTTTTTTTATTTTACAACATTTTATTGAATGAACATATGGAACCGGAGCCCGTTTAGGACTTCGGTTTTTTTGTTTAGAGTAAAATAATTATAATCTGATTATTAGATAGTTATACTATCTCCCACTTGATATACTTCATGGAATTTGATGCCCAGTTTATCGAAATGCTTTGCATAGGCCGCGTAGCGTTTCTGAATGAAGAACGTTTTAGCGTATCCATCATGAACGGGCAATATCTGGCGCGGATTTAACCGATCGGCAAAAGCAGATATCATCACTTCGCTGGCAAATGGCGCCATGGTTACCATGATTAGTAATTCTAGATCTTTGAATTTCAATAGTTTATCTTCCATCGAATCAACCGGGTGCAACACTTTGTCGTTAATGATGAAGCCCGTCATTTGCGGTAATGGGTTATCCATGATCAAAGCATGTTGTACCGGGAAGGCTTGCAGCTTAAATGGGCCAAAATGTTCGGTAGCGTCTTCCAGGATAGAAAATTCAATTCCTGCTTTTTGCAATTGTTCGCCAACCTGGCTGTTTGTAAGCACCTGCGCGTCGCTAACATCCATGATTTTTTGTAAAATATCTATTACAAAATGATCTGGATGGATGTGTGTGATCACAATAATATTGACATCGGCAAACATTTGGGGCGTTACCAGGCCCTCAATAAAAGAATAATCGCCCGGATCAAATAGAATTTTATAGCCATCAAGCTCAAATACAAGGCATGAATGGAGGTATTTTGAAATTTTCATAGACTTCAATTTAGTATCAAGTAGCTAGTATCAAGTATCAAGATTTTTGAATACCTCGTGAAGCTAATGTAGCTGTCGCGATACTTGATACTAGCTACTTGATACTAAAAATTACAACAACTCATTTGCCAGATTAGCCAGTTCGCTCCGCTCCCCTTTTTGCAGGGTGATATGTGCGTATAGTGGATGTCCTTTGGCTTTATCTATCAGGTATGATAAGCCATTACTTTCCGCATCCAGGTATGGTGTGTCTATCTGGTAAATATCTCCTGTGAAAACAAATTTGCTGTTTTCTCCGGCACGTGATATGATGGTTTTTACCTCGTGCGGCGTAAGATTCTGGGCTTCGTCTACAATAAAAAATATCTTGCTTAGCGTACGTCCACGGATGAAAGCAAGTGGAGCGATCGATATTTTGTCGTTAGTTACCAGTTCATCAATTTTGGCCTGCATCTTTTCATCGTCCATGAATTGGTCTTTAATAAATTTCAGGTTATCCCATATCGGCGCCATATACGGGTCGATCTTTGATTTGATATCGCCAGGCAAAAAACCGATATCCTTATTACTTAAGGGTACAATAGGGCGTGTAACAAAAATTTGACGATAATATTTACGTTGCTCCAGTGCGCTGGCCAAGGCAAGCAGGGTTTTACCTGTGCCGGCATTACCCTGTATGGTTACCAGTTTAATATCTGGATGTAATAAAGCATGAATAGCAAACGCTTGTTCAATATTTTTGGGTAATATATTAAACACTGGCTGTTCAATAACTTTTTCAAGCTGCCGGGTTTGTGTATTGTAAAAGCCCGGAACATCACTGTTTTTACCTTTTAATATATAGAAGTGGTTGTTGGTATATGATGCTATATGTAAACTTTCGGCAGGCAGGTTTTCATGTTTATTGAGCTGGGTGATCAGCTTTTCGGTTACTTTGTTTACATCGGTTTGCCCGGTATACAATTCATCCAGGTTTTTGATCTTACCGGTTTCATAGTCTTCCGCATGCAGGTTAAGCGCTTTCGCTTTGAGCCGCAGACATATATCTTTTGATACCAGTACTACTTTTTTACCGGGATTCTCTTCCTGTAAACCTAAAGCCGCGTTTAATATGCGATGATCTGTTTTGTCGGAGCCAAATACCTCCTCGGCGTCAATAGCGGTGGTTTTAACATCCATGGCCACCTTAAAGCTGCCCTTGCTTTTGCCATTGAGCGGGATCCATTCATTTACCAGGCTATTGCGCGACAGGTCATCCATTAGCCGGATAAAACTGCGGGCCTCAAAATTACGGGTGTCGTTACCATTCTTTTTGTTATCCAGTTCTTCCAGCACCTGTATGGGTATGGCTACGTCATGTTCCTGGAAATTCTGAAATGCGTTGTGATCGTAAAGGATCACTGAGGTATCTAAAACAAATATTTTATTACTTACAATAGTTCCGTTCTTACCATCTTTATTCATATCCGACTAATTTAAGGAATCTGCTGTTAGTTTCAAGCACAAAGATCATCTTGGATTTTTGATTTCGAATTTTTGATTTCGGATTTAAGACTTAGAGTTTCCCTCCCTGTCGGTTTTGTTCTATTTTATTTTTTGATATCGTGCCAATTTTATCAAAAAATAAAACGCCATGAAATCATCGATTTTTAAAAACAATAATAAAGTACGGCAATTGCTTACACCATTTATAACTATTGCGCTTCTGGGTTGGTATCATGCTACTTATGCCCAAAACCCACCCTTAACAGGCAGAGCCCTGTTTGAAAAAAAATGTGCCACCTGTCACGGTAATGATGGCACAAGAGGTCGCTGGGGAGCCAAAAATTTACAAATAAGTAAATTAGATAATAACGAATTGCTTAACACTATCAGTAAGGGCCGGGGTATTATGCCCAACTGGGGCAAAAAACTATCGGCTATCCAGATAAGCTCAGTAATTGAATACATTAAAACTTTAAGAAAATAATCATGATCAAGATGAATATGACAACCCTGATTTTAATAATCACCGCTACAGCCACCGGCTTAATTGCCGGTCTGTTTTATGCCTACACCTGCTCCGTTAATTTAGGGCTGGGTAAGCTGACCGATCGCGAATACATTGCCGCCATGAACTCCATTAACGTGCAGATTTTAAACCCACTGTTTTTTGCCAGTTTTATGGGGACATTATTATTACTGCCATTAAGTGCTTACCTGAATTATAGCCCAGGAATGAATACGCGCTTTATATTGTTAGTTGCTGCCGCCCTGATTTATGCCATAGGTGTATTTGGCGTAACTATGTTTGGGAATGTGCCTTTAAATGATGCTTTGGCCAGGCTCAATGCAGAAACCGCATCGGCAAAGGACCTTTCCGTATACCGGGCAATGTTTGAAGGGCCCTGGAATTTTCTGCATAACATCCGCACGTTGGCCAATGTAGTAAGTTTGGTACTGGTTATTGTGGCTTGCTGCTGCGAAAGTAAATAAGCAGAGTAGGTTGCAAAACCTTATAAACGCGAAAACGGGAGTCTCTTCTTTCGAATTGAACTCCCGTTTCCTGACCACTGTTCTGCCATAGCTTCCCAGTAGCACCAAGTTTTGTGTATCACTACCGACATGATCTTGTCCGTCGTTCTTGCGAACTGTCGACTCCTTCAATGTCATTGGTTCAGTTGCGGTTCTCCGTGAAGTTCCTGCATTTCCCCAATACCTCTTTTAATCACAATCTTTTTTCAAAGACTTTCGTTTTTTTATTTTTTCATGTGACTCAGGCACTTCCCTTGTTCTTTAGCTTCCCCGAAGGTCTGCCCGATTCAACTTCTGTAATCCTGAAAGGCTGTCAATGTACGTCGTTCTTGATGAATTCAATATCGGGACATCTCCGTAATTCTGCAAGGATTTTATTTATTTTTTATTAACACGTTATTAACATTTAAAATGAGGTTATAAACATTGGCTAAATGCTGGTTGACAGGCTATTATTTATTAAGCGTTGAAAAATAGTGATGGTTACAAACAATAACTTTATTCACAAAAAATGGAAAAGTTTTTAAATATAACATTTCAAAAAACGCGTAAAATAGAAAAAGTGGCCAAATTCTTTAATAAATACCACCTAGAAATGCCTTTTATTAGCGCTCTAATTGCACAAAAAAGGCCGCCCCTTACGGAGCGACCTCTCTAAAAAACCAAACTACTACTTTATGAAAACAATCTTTAATTATTTGATAGCTATTTCTCTTGATTGAAATTTAGCTTCTTCTTTTTTGGTTGCGGTAAGCTTTAATACCCCATCGGTATAATCAGCTTCAATTTTTGAATGATCAGCGCTTTCTGGTAAAGTGAATGATCTGTTGAAAGAGTTGTAGCTGTATTCGCGTTTGCTGAATTTTTTACCTTCTTCTACGCTTTCGCTTTTCTTTTCGGCCGAGACGGTCAATACATTCTTATCCAAATTGATCTTAAAATCTTCTTTCTTTAAACCAGGTGCTGCCAGTTCAATCTGAAATTCGTTTTCAGTTTCTGCAATGTTTACCGCAGGCACTCGGGCAACTAATTTATTACCGATGTATGAATCGTTCAATAAAGAATCTAATACATCATTAAAGAATGGGTTTACCGCGTTATTTTTTAATCCGTTGTTGAATTTTACAAGTGTCATTTTTTATGTCTCCTTTAAGTTTTTGTTTTTATTAACTTCGTAAGCTATTAATCAAGTGTTGTACCAAGCTATAAAATCGATAAATAAGCGACATTTTGTCACTATAAGCTGATTTTGTACAGACAAAATGACCTAAATGAGCGAAAAACTTTCAGATTACAAGTATAAAACGGCCATCCCCATCCGTTTTTCAGATATAGATGCCTTCGGACATGTAAACAACGCGGTGTATTTAACCTATTTTGAAATAGCCAGAAGTAATTACTGGAAAGAGATCATCAACTGGGATTGGAACCATGCGGGCATTATCCTGGGCAGGTCGGAGATCAATTATCTGAAACCCATTACCATTAATGATCAGATAGCCTGTTACGTACGTACCGTACGCATTGGCAACAGCAGTTTTGATGTGATGCATGTACTGGTTAAGATAACCGAGCACGGCGAAGAAATTGTAACTACCGGCAAAACCATTTGCATTAGCTATGATTACAGTGCTAACAAATCGGTAGCTATACCGGCCAATGAGCGCCGCAATATGATTGAGTATGATGAGCCGAGGTTGATATTGAATACGAATTAAAAATCAGTCACCACAAAGCTATACGGTGACTGATTTTTAAATGTTAGCGTATAGTTTTCGTAGCGTCAACTACTGTATAATTTTTATTATAAGTTGTTGAGAATACATTGATATAAACGCCACTCGTACCACTATTGGCATAGCTTACCAAATACCAGTACCCCAATGTTGAATAGGTAGTGGTTGTGCGTGATTTTGGATGAACAATGATCAGGTTATTTCTCGAGCTTTCCGGCTGAGTGATAGCTATATCATTACCTGCAATTCCGTCAAAATCCTGAAAACCATTGGAAAGTATAGCCCAGCTTCCGGAACCCATTGGGTAAGAGTTCATTTGCCCTGTTTTAGCCGTAAATATAATGAGTTGCGACCCGCTTACCATGGTTATTTCGGCACCTGGTACTCCATCCAGATCGGTAGTGCCGCCTTGTACCACCGCCCAATTTCCGGAACTGATAGGATAAGATGATTTTGTACCGGTTCTTGCCGTTATGATAATGAGTTGACTACCGTTAACAATGGGGATCTCTGCCCCTGCTACACCATCCAGGTCGGCGATACTGCCGGGCGCCGCCGCCCAACTTCCGTTGCCGATGGGGTATGTAGAGGTAGTGCCCTGTCTGTCGTTAATAATTAGCAAACTTCCGCCAATGTTTACCGGAATTTCCGCACCGGCAACACCATCCAGATCAACTATGCTGCTGGCATTACCAAATAATAATGCCCAGGCGCCGCCACCTACAGCATATTGATGACTTAAGCCTGTGGCACGCACTACGGTGATGAAGGATCCGTTATTATAGATATTATCTGGAACGCCATCCCCATCAACATCAATAGTGCCCATAAGCACACCGGAATTCGCGCTGACTTTTGTTTTGGCGGAAGTTAATGATTGATCCGGCGATGGAATCTCATCATTTTTTGTTTTGCACGAATAAATACTTAACAGGCAGAAAATAAAGAAGGTGAGTTTTGTAATAGCAACAAGACTTCTTTTTACGGTAAATGAATTTTTCATAGATAATGATTTGGTTTTAGTGATATTATTAATATGATAATAAGTTGATATTTACTTTTGCAAGCCCTCTTCACCTGGATCACCTTAGTAATCTCCTGTATGGTCACCTGATTTTTTGTCTTTATTTACATTGATTATGAAATAATATATGGCATAAAATGTAAAAATTAAATAAGGTTCAGCTTGTACATTACTAAGTTGAGCAGATAATAAAACAATTGCAAAATATGCAACACAACATTATTACATCATATTTTTTATTTAAAAATATAATATTTAATTATTTAATAATGAGATAATTGTATAATAATTAAAAAATACCTTTCAATTATCAATAATAAATATGAGAGCTAATGATGTAGTATAATATGCTCTTGTATAGATGGGAAGAAGGTGAAAATAAAAGCAAGATCAAAAAAATCAGATGCGCAAAGTGTTGTTATCATCTGCGCACCTGAAACGGCGAAGCCTCCAACGAAGTTAATTCGCAGATTTGTTAAAATATCTTACCCGGGTTTAGTATCCCGTTAGGGTCAAATACTTTTTTGATGCCTTTCCATAGGGCAAAATGCACGTCGGAGTATTTTATAGGCATAAATTCTTTTTGAACCAGGCCTATGCCGTGCTCGCCGGAGAGTGTACCGCCTAATGATACGGTTAATTCAAAAATTTCGCGGATACCGAATTTTAGTTTATTATTCCAATCGCTATCGCTCATTTTGGCTTTGATGATGTTTACGTGCAGGTTACCATCACCGGCGTGGCCATAACAAACGGATTCAAAACCATATTTAGCGCCTACTTCTTTGATGCCTTTGATGAGTTGTGGTAATGCAGCGCGGGGTACTACAGTATCTTCTTCTTTATAAATAGAGTTTGATTTTACCGATACCGCCATAGTGCGCCGCAAACGCCAAAGTTCTTCTTTTTGTGCCGATGAATCTGCAAACAGCACATTGTTGCACTCATAATTCTCTAAAACGGCGTTGATTTTTTCGCAATCAGCAAATATCACATCCTGATTGTTACCGTCAACTTCTATCAGTAAAAAGGCTTGAACATCATCCTTCAGATCAAAAGCGATATCGTCATATTCTTTTACCCACTCCACTCCCCTGCGTTCCATAAACTCCAGCGCCGATGGTACAATACCCGCCCTGAATATAGCTGATACCGCTGCACAGGCTGCTTCGTTAGTTGGAAATGAGGCCAGCATCAGCGCATCAATTGTTGGCAAGGGTATCAGCTTAACCACAATTTTAGTAACAATACCCAAAGTTCCCTCCGAGCCTATCATCAATTGGGTTAAATTATAGCCCGAGGCATATTTAAGCGTGTTTGCGCCCGTCCAGATGATCTCGCCCGAAGCCAGAACCACCTGTAAGTTCAATACATATTCGCGTATAGTGCCGTACTTAACCACCCGCGGCCCACCAGAACCATGCGACACATTACCGCCAATAAAACAGCTACCCTTACTAGCCGGATCAACCGGGTAAAGCAAGCCTTTGGCAGCTGACTGATTCATAAATTCTTCGGTGATCACGCCTGGCTCTACAGTAGCCTGCAGATTTTGCTCATCAATCTCCAGCACCTTATTAAAGCGTTCCATGGCTATCAGCAAGCCTCCTTTAACAGGTAATGCTCCCCCACTTAACCCTGTGCCAGCCCCGCGTGGTGTAACCGGTATGCGGTGCTTGCTGCATAGTTTCAGTAAGGCGGCAACTTCTTCCGGGGTTTGAGGCTTGGCAACTACTTCCGGGTAGTAAACCAGGTCCTCGGTTTCATCGTGGCTGTATTTTTCGAGGTCGTCATGTTGCACAATAACCGCGTCGGCACCAACTATAGCGGTAATCGCTTCAATTACAGGTGGTGTTATGATATTATAATTCATATTGCTGGTGGATAATTAATAGTAACGCTCGACTGGGCTACACGGCCTGTCAACGGAGGATTTAATTTCTTGATAGTTACCTGGATGGTTTTCACAAACGGATACTTGCTTTGAATACGATTAGTAATGGCCTGCCCTACAGTTTCTATCAGTTTGCTCGGTATCTTCATCTCCTCGCAGGCCATGGCATAAACCTTTTCATAATCGACCGTATTATGCAAACCGTCTTTCAGGTCGGCTACAGGTTCAAAACCAACCGCGATATCTACCAGAAATCGACATCCTATTTTTTGTTCCTCCGGATAAAATCCGTGATAGGCAAAAAACTCTGCACCCTGCAAGGCTATGTTTATCATGCTCCAAAAGTAATTGATTTTTTGATTTAGATGCGCTGTTTATGTCCCGTCAACGTTAAAATTTATCAGGAATGACCGCTTAATGAATTTTCTCAAAAAAATATAATTTGCAAAAAGCAGGTTTAAACAATCTAAACATAGTTTTTGGAATAAAGTGGCTTCTGGTATTCAAAAACAGCGATTTAGGTTTCATCAACTCCACCCTAAATCATCTATATTTGCCCACCAACTATAACATTATGGCTAAAACAGATCTATACGAATCGCCTGATTATTATCAATTAGATGAACTGCTAACCGAAGAACATAAGCTCATCCGCTCATCCGTGCGCGACTGGGTGAAAAAAGAATTAAGCCCGATAATTGAAGATTACGCCCAAAAGGCCGAGTTCCCCAGCCAACTGATAAAAGGACTTGCCGAAATAGGCGCCTTTGGCCCAACCATACCTGTTGAATACGGCGGTGCCGGTCTGGATTATATGGCTTATGGCATCATCATGCAGGAAATTGAGCGTGGTGATTCTGGTATTCGTTCTACTTCATCTGTACAGGGTTCCTTAGTGATGTACCCTATTTACGCGTATGGGTCTGAGGAGCAGCGTAAAAAATATCTTTCCAAACTGGCATCCGGTGAAATGATAGGCTGCTTTGGCCTTACCGAACCTGATCACGGCTCAAACCCGGGCGGCATGACCACCAATATTAAAGATGCCGGCGATCATTATATTTTAAATGGTGCCAAAATGTGGATCTCGAACGCCCCATTCGCTGACATAGCCGTTGTTTGGGCTAAAGACGAAAGTGGTAAGATCCGCGGATTAATCGTAGAGCGCGGCATGGAAGGTTTCAGCACCCCTACTACCCATAATAAATGGTCGTTAAGAGCATCTGCTACCGGTGAACTGGTTTTTGATCATGTGAAAATCCCTAAGGAAAACCTGTTACCTAATGTGGCCGGCTTGAAGGGGCCATTGGGTTGCTTAAACCAGGCGCGTTATGGTATTGCCTGGGGAGCGCTTGGTGCAGCTATGGATTGCTATGATACTGCCTTACGCTACTCCAAAGAACGTGTTCAGTTTGGTCGACCTATAGCAGGCTTTCAGCTGCAGCAAAAGAAACTGGCCGAAATGATCACCGAGATCACTAAGGCTCAGCTGTTGGTTTGGCGTTTAGGTGTACTTAAAAATGAGAACCGGGCAACCGCCGCTCAGATATCCATGGCTAAACGTAATAGCGTAGAAACTGCTATCAACATTGCCCGTGAAGCTCGTCAAATGTTGGGTGGCATGGGTATAACCGGCGAATACTCTATTATGAGGCATATGATGAACCTCGAGTCAGTAATCACCTATGAGGGCACACATGATATTCACCTGTTGATAACCGGGATGGATATCACCGGCGAGGATGCGTTTAAATAAATAAATTTGTCTGAATCAGAATTTTCAGAATTTAAGAATTACCAGAATTGATTAATTAGAATTTTGAAAATCCTTAAATTCTGAAAATTCTGATTCAGATTACCTTTCCGATAAAAATTCCCCATACCATTTCCCAGATTCTTTAACAATACGTTGTTGGGTGGTATGGTCTACATAGATGAGCCCGAAACGGGGATGATAGCCCTCGGCCCATTCAAAATTATCAGTCAACGTCCAGATAAAATAGCCGTTTATTTTGCAGCCTTCATTTTTTGCTTTTAAAACCTGGCGTATATAATTCTGAAGATAACGCAGCCGCTGCGGATCATTTACTTTACCTTCCTCAACCACATCCGGAAAAGCTGCCCCGTTTTCGGTAACAATGATACTTTTTATCCCGGGATAAGCATCAAATTTCTTGATCATATGATAGATAGATGGCGGATAAACCTCCCAGCGCATCGCCGTGAGCTCTTCTACTTTTCTGTCTTCGGCCTTCACCATTTTGGCGTTGATGTAAGGCGTAAAGAAGGAGTATTTGACAATTTCGCGGGTATAATTCTGGATCCCTATAAAGTCAAAATCAAAATGCATGTTATCTTCATCGCCCGGCAGTATATATTTTTGCATGGTTTTTAATATCGGCAATTCCTTTACAGGATAACCCATACCTAAAATCGGCTCAATAAATAAGCGGTTGATCAGGGCATCGGCTCTTACAGCGGCGGCAACGTCGCGCGGCTTATCGGTAGCAGGTTCAATTTGCGAGCAGGAAAATGTAGTGCCTATCTGTGCTTCGGGCAATAATTCCCGTAATATTTTAGCGCCTGCGGTTATGCTGAGCACCACATGGTGTATGGCCGGGATGAAATTCCGGATCCCGCTTCTGCCCGGGGCATGGATGCCAAAAAAGTAACCAGCACCTGTAAAAACTACTGGTTCGTTCATTACCATCCAGTGTTTTACCCGGTCGCCAAAGCTTTGGGCGCACAGGGTCACAAACTCACTGAACCAGCTAATCATTTCCCGGTTTGTCCAGCCTCCTTTTTGTTCCAGAACCTGGGGCAAATCCCAGTGGTAAACGGTAATCCAGGGCTCTACCCCTTTTTCAATACAATAATTGATAACCCGGTTGTAATAATCAATGCCAGCCTGGTTTATCTCACCAGTACCATTTGGTAAAAGGCGCGACCAGGATATGGAAAAGCGAAAATTGGGAATACGGAGTTGTTTAATGAGGTCGATGTCTTCCTCGTACCGGTTATAAAAATCACAGGCAGTACGGGCATGGTCGGCATTGAGTATTTTACCTTTTTTGGCTGTAAAAGCATCCCATACCGATTCGCTTTTGCCATCGGCATCATGTGAGCCTTCTATCTGAAATGCAGCGGTTGAAACGCCCCAAATAAAATCGGAGCCAAAAAGTTGTTGGCGGAGTAGTGTATCGAGATCAGTCAGTTCCATTAAATTGAGCTACGCAAAGCCCAAAATTGCGATTATATTTATGAAAGAAGAATTTAACGGACAACTTAATGTATGAAAGATGATCTCATACTTTTCAGGATCATCCATTCGCGAACACTGCTGATCAGTCTTGAAAAAATCGTGATGAATTTCATAACTATGTTTTTTAATATATAACTAAAGGTAAGATGCTGGTATAACCTTATTGTAACAGTTATATTATCATATTATTAAACCCTTGATATTGTACGGTTTAACTAACAAGTATGTTTTACTTAAAGTTAGTAATTTATTGTGAAACAAGTACTTATTAAAAAAAATAAGTTTTACCTGCTTTGCTGGTTGAAATAAGAAGATAAAAATGGACCAGGTTCTGATTTTGAGTTTTGCAATTTAAGCCGGATACTTGTTTCATTAATATCTCTGCCCCATGAAAACACATTTTATTAAATTATTCAATTATAACCGTTTTGCCAATGACCTGATACTGAAAGCTGTGATAGATGCTCACGTGCCTCAAAAACCATTGCAGTTGTTTGCGCACCTGCTTACAGCCGAACAGGTTTGGTATGACCGCTGTCATGGCTTGCCAAACAGGTTCACAAGTCCCTGGTTTGAGTATACCATTGAAGAGTGTGTGCAGCTGGTTCCCGAAGGTCATGATCTATGGTTGAGCTATTTAAATGAACTAAGCGACGCTGATTTTGATAAAACAATTAAATATCAAAATTTCAGGGGCGACCATTTACAAGACACGCTGGCAGATATATTAACCCATGTAATTAACCATGGCACACATACCAGGGCGCAGATCGGTCAGCAGTTAAAGTTAAACGGTGCAGAAAGTTTACCAATTACTGACTATAGCTACTATTTAAGATTACTAAGAAGCGACGTTTAACCTGTTTATTTGCCATATTTGCCAGTACATACTTCTATCGAGAAAGAGACCTATGAAAAAATTTAGTTTAGCCATTTTAACAACCCTTGTTCTGTTTGGCTGTGGAGATAGTAAACAACAGGAAAAATTGCTTTTGGACAGTGTTATAGCCGTTCATGATAAGGTAATGGCCAGCGATGAGCAATTGATGAAGAATAAAATGATCCTGGATAGCTTGATCAAAAACGCTGGCGCCGCCGTAAACCAGGATTCGGCTAAAGTATATCTGAAAATAGTTGATGATGCCGATAACGCCATGAGCGACTGGATGCATAAGTTTGATGCCGAGAATAAAGGTAAATCGCACCAAGAGATCATTGATTACTTAACCGATCAGAAAAAGAAGATTGCGGTTATTGACTCGCAGATAAACAACGCAGTTACCGTTTCCAATAAATACCTCAATACAACCTCTAAAAAATGAAGAACATCATCTGTGCATTGATCATTATAGCACTTTACAGCTCCTGCAAATCAGGTAACAGTACACCCGCTACACTTCCTATTTTAGGCAATCGCGAGCCCGTTACCAAAACGGTTAATGGCAAGCCGGTTACCGATACTGTTTACTCTACCATACCCGCGTTTAAATTTGTGAACCAGTACGCCGATACCATAACCAATAAAAGTTTGGATGGTAAAATATATGTGGCCGATTTCTTTTTCACCACCTGCCCCTCCATTTGCCCGGTAATGCACCGCAATATGCTTAACGTGTATAAGGAATTTAAGGCTGATGATAATTTCAGGATCATATCTCATACCATCGACCCTAAATATGATACCGTTCCGGTATTGAAAAAATACGCCGACAAATTAGGCATCAGCGGTAATACCTGGTGGCTTTTACATGGTACCAAAGAAGACACCTACCAGATAGCCAAAAAATACCTGGTATCGGTACAGGAAAAAAATCCGCAAGGAGAATATATACATGATGGCTACTTTATTTTAGTCGACAAGCAAAAAAGGCTCCGTGGCACTTATGATGGTACCGATCCGGCGCAGGTAACCAAATTAATTGCCGATATAAAAACCTTAAAAACCGAACCCGACCAGGTTGCAGCTAAATGAAATTAGCGTTTATTACAGGTATAGGATTATTGTTCATTATGGCTGTGGCGGCTTCGTGCCAGAGCGATGAGCAGATTGAATTTAAACGGTATTATTCTAGCGGCAGCGTTTTATATCTGGCCCATTGCCAAAATTGCCATGGCGAAAAAGGTGAAGGCTTGCAAGCCCTGATTCCCCCACTTACAGATTCCGTTTTTCTGAAACAGAACCGGTCGTCACTGGCTTGTTATCTTAAAAACGGACTAAAAGGGAAATTAAGCATAGCAGGCCGCGAGTTTGAAGGTGAAATGCCTGCTGCAGCCGATCTGTCGCCCATTGAGGTAGCTAAAGTATTGACTTATATTACCAACTCCTTTGGTAATAAGCAGGGTTTGATCAATCTGCAACAGGTTCAGGCTGATTTGAAAGAGTGTAAGTAAACGTTATTAGTGGGCTTCTGAAATTACAAAGGGTGTCATACTGAGCTTCGTCGAAGTATGGTGTGTAGGCCTCTGCGCTCTCCCTTCGACGGAGCTCAGGGTGACATCCGTTTTTTCCAGCAACTTATTATTACTGTGTTTTACTAATAAACTGCACATTAGTTTTACTATCCGATCTCAGCACGCTTTGCTGCCTGAACCGGCGGATATACAGCTGAGCTATGCTATCCAGCGCCACGTCACGCTGTTTACTTGGCTTGCCAAAAAAGGTAGCTACTTTGGTAGGCTCAGTAATGGTAACTTTTGTTTTGGTGTCCTTCCAGCGCCCGTCGGCATTCCATTCGGTATAGCCTTCGGGGAAGAAGTGACTGATCACGCTGTCGCTAAAAGCTTTCCATTGCTGTTCGCTAACCTGTCCGCCATCGGGGATATCTCTTCCAAAAAAAAGATCGCTCCGTTGATAAGTAGCGCAGGAAGCCAAAGCAATGCAAAATAATACAGGTAAAATTCGATAGATATTCTTTTTCATAGGTGTAAAAGGTTTGGGTATACATCAAAAATAATAAAATTTAACTATTGTTTATCCTGTTTAATTAATGATTACAAATAACATAAGTATTCCATCATATAATATCCACGCGTCATTGCGAGGTATAGGGAGATTCTGATCACCCTCCACAAAAAAATCCCTACCTTTGCTTTTGCAAAACGTTCTATCGCTGCTGTCTTGTACAGCGGAGGAAAGTCCGGGCAACACAGAGCATCCTGCTTCCTAACGGGAAGGCGCCGGCAGCCGGCGACAGCAAGTGCAACAGAAAATAAACCGCCACGTCCCGATAGCTATCGGGATAGGGTAAGGATGAAACCGTGAGGTAAGAGCTCACGACGTTTCCGGGTGACCGGAAATGATGGTAAACCTCAGGAGTTGAAAAACCAAATAGGTCCCGGAAGTGGAGCTGCTCGCTTCCGCAATGCCTTCGGGCACTACTCCGGGATGGGTAGGTTGTTTAAACCTGTCAGCAATGGCAGGGCCAGATTAATGATAGAATCCCGATTTATTGGGAACAGAACCCGGCTTACAGATTTGCTGCTGAATTATATAACCCTTTCCTGCAAACAGGAAGGGGTTATTTTTGTTACAAGCTCGAGTGTTTGTTTTTCTATACAAAATCTTAATATATTAGCAAGCTAATGAAGTACTGAATCTTGAGTTCTAAGTATGATTCTGTTCTGAAATAGTTTTCAATTGACGACTTAATGCTTAAGACTTCTGACTTTTAAAAAACTACCTGAATTACTTTAATAAAAAAACATGGCTAAAATTTTAATAATAGATGATGAGCGGGCGATCCGTAATACTTTGCGTGAAATATTGGAATATGAGGACTATGAGGTTGAAGATGTGGACAATGGGGTTGACGGACTACAGCTAATAGAAAAAAACGATTATGACCTGGTACTGTGCGATATAAAAATGAACCGCATGGATGGCATGGAGGTACTTACCGAGGGTTTAGCCATAAAACCCGATCTGCCTTTTATCATGATATCTGGTCATGGTACGGTTGAAACCGCTATTGAAGCCAGTAAAAAAGGAGCTTTTGATTTTATATCAAAACCACCTGATCTTAACCGCCTGCTGATCACCGTACGTAATGCTCTTGATCGCGGAAGTTTGGTTGTTGAAGCTAAAGTTTTAAAGCGGAGGGTTTCAAAAGTTCGCGAAATTTTGGGTAACTCTCAAGCTATTGTTAAAATAAAGGAAACCATCGACCGGGTAGCCCCTACTGATGCCCGCGTTTTGATCACCGGGGCAAATGGTAGTGGTAAGGAATTAGTGGCCCGCTGGTTACATGAAAAATCCAATCGTTCATCCTCTCCTATTATTGAAGTTAACTGCGCGGCCATCCCGTCAGAATTAATTGAGAGCGAGCTTTTTGGGCACGAAAAAGGTTCGTTTACATCGGCTATCAAACAACGTATCGGCAAATTCGAGTCTGCTACCGGAGGCACACTTTTCCTGGATGAGATCGGCGATATGAGCCAGTCGGCACAAGCCAAAGTTTTACGTGCCTTACAGGAAAACAAGATCACCCGTGTAGGCGGCGAAAAAGAAATAGATGTTGATGTACGTGTGGTAGCCGCTACCAACAAGGATCTGTTGAAAGAAATAGAAGCCGGTAATTTTAGGATGGACCTTTACCACCGTCTGAGCGTGATATTGATACACGTACCACCACTGGTTGAACGTAAGGACGATATCACCCTGCTTACACAAAGCTTCCTGGATGAAATTTGTAACGAGTATGGCATGCCGGTTAAAAAAATATCCGATGCTGCCCTGGAAGCCCTGAAAGCCTTACCATGGACAGGTAACATTCGCGAACTCAGGAACATGGTGGAACGCCTGATCATCCTGAGCGACAAAACCATTACCGATAGTGATGTGAAAGCATTTGCCAATCCTTCGGCACCGTCAGTAGCTGGTGGCGATGGCAACGGCATGGCACAGACTGATTTTGATCAGTTTAATAATTTCCAGGAGTACAAGGATTTTGCTGAACGCGAGTACATCAAATTCAAACTGGAGAAAAATAACTGGAACGTATCAAAAACAGCCGATGATATCGATATACAACGTAGTCACCTGTATAGTAAGATAGAAAAGTTCGGTTTGAAAAGAGGCGAATAATAAACTTATACAAAAATTTTAAAAAGTGATTGAACTTAAGGTTTAATCACTTTTTTTATTGGGTTAAATTATCTACAATTGTAATAAACCCTAACACATTATGAAAGCCACATTTTTATTATCGTTTTGTATTCTCGCGGTAACATCCTGCACACAAAAGCCTGCTGATACAGAAAAATCTGCTCCACAGCCGCTTATTGGTACCTGGCATTTAATATCGAGCAAAAGCATTACCAAAGGCGATACCACGGTAACCACTCCTTCAAAAGATCAGGAGATGGTTAAAATATTTAACGGAAGCGATTTCGCCTTTTTTACCCACGACTTAAAAAAGGGAAAGGTAGACAAACCCGTTTTTAGCGCAGGCAGCGGCACTTATACCTTACAGGGCAACAACTATGCGGAACACCTGGCCTACTGCAATGCCCGCGATTGGGAAGGCGGCGATTTTAAATTTACCGTGGAATTTAAACATGATACCCTGGTACAAAAAGGCATTGAAAAAATTGACAGTTTAAAAATTGATCACGAGATCATTGAAACATATGTAAAGCTTCGCTGAGGCCTAGGATCTGTTTAAAAATTTTCGTATTTTTGTATATACAACAGCCCGGTTTTTCTGATCAAAAAGGAAAATCGGGCTGTTGTGTTAAGGAGAAAAGGGGGCAAAAGCAAGTTGATTTGTACTTATTTATTTGATAATCAGAAATTTAATACTTTTTAAACCTTTCTAAACCCATCAAAAATTTGTTAAAAAGTGTTAAAATGGCGTTAAAACTTTGTTAAAATGAATAAAAACCTACTCTTTTCACCCCGTTTTTGACTAAAAAAGTGTTAAAATTTAGGGTTTAAAAAGTTTTTTCTGCAAAGTATCATTGGTATAACATCAACTTATGCTGATCGGTTTGGGAGGTGGCGAATTTGACAGGAAACTGATTATCTTTGCGGCGGCCCTATATGAAAATACCATTCTCAAAAACAGCTAAAATGCTTGTGTCCTGTAAATTTACTGTTGTTTTATCCCTAAGCCTATTATTCTTTAATAACTGTCGGACAGAAAAGCTTAAACCCACAAATGACGGCTCGCAAACTCCTGATGGTACGGTTATTTCAAAAGATACCACAACCGATGGTTCGCTTATTCCGAATAGTGTAGCTTTAAAGAATATGTTTGGTATCAATGCTTACGAATGGAACTTTTTGCAGGATCCTGCCAACCCTAATTTGAAAAGTCATATTTATGAGGCGAATATGGCTGTTATAAAGTCTTTTAGCTCGGTAAGGCATTATATGAACTGGAATAAGTTGGAAAACACCAAAGGCGATTACACCTATAACCCCACCAATAACGGTAGCTGGGATTATGACCTCATATACACCCGCTGTAAACAAGATGGTATTTTGGTTTTAGCCGATCTGAAAAACTGCCCAACCTGGCTGGAAAGCACCTACCCTGCTAATTTACAGGATAATGAAAATGTGCCAGCCCCTTATGGTCTTAATAAAAGTGATCCCGCAACCTATGCCGATCAGGCACGTACTGCTTTTCAGTTTGCCGCCAGATATGGCTATAACAGCAATGTAAACAGGGCATTGGTTAAGGTTGATAGTCGCCCGCGATGGGCTAATGATCCGCCCAATGTAGTTAAGATCGCTATGGGGCTCATTAAATATATTGAATGCGATAACGAGCGCGACAAATGGTGGAAAAGCGCTGCCACTCAGCAAACTCCTGAAGAGTATGCAGCAAACATGTCGGCATTTTATGATGGCGACAAAGGCCGATTAGGCAATAATGTCGGTGTAAAAACAGCTGATCCTAATATGCAGGTAGTGATGGGTGGTTTAGCCACTTGCGATGTAAACTGGGTTAAACGAATGGTAGAGTGGTGCCGGAAAAACAGGGGCTACAAAGCTGATGGTACCATCAATCTGTGCTTTGATGTGATCAACTTCCATTTTTATAATAATAATGGCAATATACTTACCCATGCCAGGGCAACTACCGGGGTAGCTCCGGAACTCTCCATGGCTGGCCAAATTGCCGATTCATTTGTTAAATATGCCAACACGCTGGCTCAAAAGCCTGAGGTTTGGGTAACAGAAACGGGTTACGATATTAACCAGGGTAGTTATCAGAAAGCTATAGCCATTGGCAATAAGTCAGTTCTTTTAACTCAAGCCGACTGGATACTGAGAACCTCCCTATTGTATATCAGACACGGTATCAAAAGAACATTCTATTACCAGTTGTTGGATGATACTCCTGATGTTGATGTTCAATATGCCACTTCCGGGCTAGCTATGGATGCCAAGCCAAGACCGGCGGCAGACTATATATTACAAACCAATACACTGATGGGAAATTATGCCTATCAAAGTACCATAAACGCCGATCCGATAGTTGACAAATATGTTTCGGGCAGTAAAGTGATGTATGTTTTAATGATCCCCGATCAAAAAGGCCGTACCGCGAATTACACGCTAAACTTAGGTTTATTGACCCCTAAAGCCAATATTTATAGCTTAAAAGCAGGTGCAAATGCTGCGGTAAAAAACCAGGTTTCTACCGCAGCGGGCAAGGTAACCGTGAATGTTTCGGAAACCCCAGTGTTTGTAGAAGCAGCTAATTAAAACAGAATATCAAAATCTCATCCTAAAAAGCTATTTTTGCGGTTCAATGGAGCACATTCGTAATTTTTGTATCATAGCACATATTGACCACGGTAAAAGCACACTTGCCGATAGGTTATTAGAATACACCAACACTATTACTCAGCGCGAATCGCAGGCACAATTGCTCGACGATATGGATCTGGAACGCGAACGGGGTATCACCATAAAAAGCCATGCCATCCAAATGGATTATGAGCTTGACGGGCAGAAATACGTTCTTAACCTGATAGATACACCGGGACACGTTGATTTTTCATACGAAGTTTCCCGCTCTATAGCAGCATGCGAAGGTGCACTGCTTATAGTTGACGCGGCGCAAGGTATACAGGCACAAACCATATCCAATCTTTACCTGGCATTAGAAAACGACCTGGAGATCATCCCGGTTCTGAATAAAATGGATCTACCAGGCGCTATGCCCGAAGAGGTAAAAGATCAGATCGTAGAACTGATAGGTTGTAAACGTGAAGAAATATTAGCTGCATCGGGTAAAACCGGCATGGGTGTTCATGACATATTACGTGCCATTGTGGAGCGTGTACCGGCCCCGGTAGGCGACCCTGAGGCACCTTTACAGGCGTTGATATTTGATTCGGTTTATAACTCGTTTCGTGGTATTGTTGCTTACTTTAAGGTTGTTAACGGTGAGATCCGTAAAGGTGATAAAGTAAAATTCTTTGCTACAGAAAAGCAATACATTGCAGAAGAGGTAGGTACCCTAAAACTTAAGCAATTACCAAAAGATGTTATTAAAACCGGCGATGTTGGTTATATTATATCAGGTATAAAAGAATCGCGCGAAGTAAAGGTTGGGGATACTATTACTACCATCACCCGCCCATGCGAAAGCGGTATTCAAGGCTTTGAAGAAGTTAAACCAATGGTATTTGCGGGTATTTACCCAGTTGATACCGACGAGTACGAAGAGCTGCGCGAATCAATGGCCAAGCTGCAATTGAATGATGCATCATTGGTTTTTGAACCGGAATCATCTGCGGCATTAGGCTTTGGTTTCCGTTGTGGTTTCCTGGGGATGCTACACATGGAGATCATCCAGGAACGTTTAGAGCGCGAGTTTGATATGACGGTTATTACAACCGTTCCCAACGTATCCTACATTGCGTACTCGACAAGAGGCGAAGAAATTGTTGTAAATAATCCGTCTGACCTTCCGGATCCAAGTAAAATTGATCACGTTGAAGAGCCGTATATAAAAGCGACCATCATTACTAAATCTGAATTTGTTGGGCCGGTAATGTCACTTTGTATCCAAAAAAGAGGATTTATAAAAAACCAATCCTACTTAACATCTGACCGGGTTGAGCTTGTGTTCGAAATGCCTATGGGCGAGATCGTTTTTGACTTTTACGACAAACTGAAAACCATATCTAAAGGCTATGCTTCATTTGATTACCACCAGATAGGTTATCGCCAGTCGGACCTGGTTCGTTTAGATATCCGTTTAAATGCAGAGCCGGTTGATGCATTATCATCATTGATATTCAGGGGTAACTCTTATGATTTTGGTAAAAAGATCTGCGAAAAACTAAAAGAGCTTATTCCGCGCCAGCAATTTGAGATCATTATACAGGCCTCTATCGGCGCTAAGATCATTGCCCGCGAAACGGTGAAGGCTTTACGTAAAGATGTTACCGCTAAATGTTATGGTGGTGATATTTCCCGTAAACGTAAGTTATTGGAAAAACAGAAAAAAGGTAAAAAACGCATGCGTCAGGTAGGTAACGTAGAGATACCTCAATCGGCATTTATGGCGGTTTTGAAACTTGATTAATTATAAAATCAAGAGACAAGAATCAAGAGACAAGACAAAGAACTTACCTTGATTTACACTACTCTTGATTCCTGGCTCTTACTTCTTGACTCTTATCTATGCAACTGTTAGACGGAAAATACGTATCAGAAAAACTTAAGGTTGAAATAGCCGAAGAAGCGGCTAAAATATTACAAAGAACCGGCAGGCAACCGCATTTGGTGGCTGTATTGGTTGGTCATGATGGTGGCAGCGAAACGTATGTGGCCAGCAAAATGAAAAATTGTGAAAAGGTTGGTTTTAAATCAACCCTGGTACGCTATGAGGATGATGTGACCGAGGACGAATTACTGAAGAAAGTGGAGGAATTAAATGCTGATGCCGATATTGACGGTATCATTGTGCAACTTCCCCTACCCAAACATATCGATCCGGAAAAAGTAACCGAGCGCATTGATCATCGTAAAGATGTGGATGGTTTTCACCCGGTAAATCTGGGCCGTATGCAGCGTAATTTACCTTCATTTATACCGGCCACCCCTTATGGCATCACCTTGATGCTTAAAGAATATGGTATCGATACGGTTGGTAAACATTGTGTGGTTGTCGGTCGCAGCAATATTGTAGGCTCGCCTATGAGCATTTTAATGGCCCGTAATACTACACCCGGAAATTGTACGGTTACCATATGTCACAGCCGCACCCCTGATATTAAAAGCATTACGCTGCAAGCTGATATCTTGATCGTAGCTATCGGCAAAAAGAATTTCATCACTGCCGATATGGTGAAAGATGGTGTGGTTGTAGTTGATGTGGGTATGAACCGCGAAACTTCTGCGCTTACCAAATCAGGCTATAAATTATATGGCGACGTTGACTTTGAAAACGTAGCTCCAAAATCATCATGGATAACCCCGGTACCGGGCGGTGTTGGTTTAATGACCATTATTGGCTTACTTAAAAACACCCTGGCTTCGGCTAATAAAGAGGTTTATCAATAGGCGCCTAATAGCCATTTTTAACCAGTGACTGGGATAAATTCCAATCAAAACTTGGCGGAACTTTTAGCTGCTCATGGCATTGCTGTAAGCCAGGATGATGAATTTATTTATACCGATCTGCCATCAAAGGCAAAGTTTAAATCAAGAATCACCTACGATATTGTCCGAGATTATATAAGTTCAAGGTTAGATGTTATGGTTATAACAGACAATAGCGGGACTATAATAGAATCCGTTGGCGATATCGGTGTTGATGTTGAAGATGCTATCAACAGGAATTTTTCCAATTTTAGCATGAGTAGCTTACATGTGCTATTGGCAGCCCTTGGATCCGATGCTCCCGAAATAATTGAACAAATTACTATTGAGGAATGGATGGTCAATGGAAAACGTTGGAATGCCTATATTGGTAATTTGCTTCCTAAAACTAACAGTAAAAGTCCCCTCGATTCTAGTCGGCCAATGCAACTTTTTAATGCGGTTAAGGATGGAATAGTTTCATTACCACTAAGCAATAATTTACATTGGTTCAGAGGTTACTATTTTCAACATCAAAACGCTATTAGCAATACCGAATTCTTGATAGATAATCAAATTGCAGAAAATACGGATGAGTTATTTTCTGCAATTTCTGTCATCCCAGATGTGGATTTTTTTAGTTGCCGCATTTTTATCATCCTAAAAGCAGTATAGTAATACATTCTATTCTACTTATTCAATATTTTCATCTCGGCAAGATCAACTTGCAGGGCTTGTCTGCGGATGGCTTCGTCACTGAATGTTTTCTCTCTCCGGATGCGATATAGTTCTTTTCGTTGCAGCTGATAAATATCTTTCAGGGCTTTTCTGTAAACGTCCCTTTGCGTTTGGTGAGTATTTCCGTGTTCGAGTGATTCCAGGCGCGCTGTGGCATGTTCAACATTATATTGCAGTTCGTTTTTAAATGCCTGCAACAGGTGGTTGTTATCTATTTCGTCGAAATATTGCTCATTGAGCCTTTTTAGGGCCACCTCTGTCAGTCTGATCTTGATGGTCATTTCCTGGTGGTCTTCGGGCACAGCCGGGTCGATGTCTTTTATATTCATTAGTTTAACCAGTACCGGTAGGGTAAATCCCTGAAATACCAACGTCACCAATATCACCACGAAGGTGATAAAAATAATAAGGTTACGGTGCGGGAACGCCTGCCCGGTATGGGTTATCAGTGGCAGGGAAAGTGCTGCCGCCAATGAAACTACTCCGCGCATTCCCGCCCAGCCGACAATAAAAGGGTTCTTCCAGCCGGGACTGGGCTCCGTTGTGCGGATACTTTTAAAAAGCCAGCGAGGTACAAAAGTGCCCGGGTATATCCACACCAACCTGATCAGGATAACTATGGCGCTAATGATCAAACCATAGCTCCAGGCTTCTTTTAAAGAGTAGCCCTCCAGTCCTTTCATGATCACGGGCAGCTCTAAACCAATAAGCGTAAAAACTAGACCATTGAGCACAATAATTATCGTCGACCAAACATTGATGGTTTGCATACGGCTTTGCCCGTCGGTAAATATTTCGTGCGACCGATATGAAAGGAATAAGCCTCCGCTCACCACAGCCATGATACCTGAGTAGTGAAATTGCTCCGCTGCCAGGTACATAAAATAGGGCGATAACAGTGTTAGCGCAGCATCGATCCCTGCTGTAGTGGGCAAAAAACGATGGATAACGTACATCACATGGGCTACGGCCAAACCGATCAGGATACCCATAAATGTAACCACAAAAAACTCTGTAACAGCCTGGTGCAGGGAGAACTGTCCTGTTAATACCGCTGCCAAAGCAAATCGTAATACAATTAAGCTGGAGGCATCATTAACCAGACTTTCACCTTCCAATATAGTTGTTATTCTTTTGGGTATCTTGATATTCTTTAAAACGGATGATGCCGCAACAGCATCGGGTGGCGAAATGATGCCGCCCAATAAAAAGCCCATAGGCAAGGTAAAACCAGGTATGATGGCCGTAGCTAGAAAAGCAATGATCGTTGAGGTAAAAATAACCAGTCCAAATGCCAAAAGGCTTATTGGCCGCTTCCATTTCCAGAAATCGTTCCACGAGGTGTACCAGGCAGCTTCATATAGCAATGGTGGTAAAAATATCAGAAATATCAGGTCGGGATCAATGGTTATAGTTGGTATCCCGGGTATATAGCTGATAACCAAACCGGCCAAAACTAAAAATATGGGATAAGCTATATTTAGCTTTTTTGCCAGCATGATCAGCATAAAAGCGGCAAATAATAATATCAGGAATTGCAACAGGGAGTAATGCATAGCTAAAGATAAAAATCAGTAACATATTCTAAGCAAAATTGACCAATTTTCATCGCCCCATTAACCTGTCCCAAAAAGACTTTATACCTATATAAATATCATCATCTCGGATATCAACCGGGTAAGTTGTCACAAAGTCATTTTGCCCCTCTCCTCCTTTACCGGTTTCCAGATTGTAGGTATACCGGTGATATGGGCACACGATTTTTCCTTTTACACACAAACCTTCACTCAAGTCGGCTCCGGCATGCGGACATATGGCAGAAAGCGCATAGATCTGTCCTTCAAAACCAACCAGGCAAATACTCTTGCCTCCAACCTTTATCTTGGTAATAAATGGTTCATGGATATTCTGGATTCCCGGTATTTTATACCATTTCATGAAGTACGTGATTTGACTTCCAAAAGTAATGATTGATCTTAAAAATCGATCTTTAAATTCATTACTGAGGGGTTCTTGATCACCTCATCCATACTGGTAACCAATGTTACGCTCCGCCTGTCGGCAGATAGCACAGCTTTGGAATTGTTTAATTTTTTAACTGGCTTGGCAAATTTCAGGATCACTTTATAGGGCATATCTATCAACATAGCTTTGGCCATCATAAAGGTTGATTGGGTTTTCTTTAAAAATGCATTGAATTTAACCTTATCAATGATACGATAAAACCGATGAGGGGTGATATCGTACGAATAGTAATCCTGACCGGCTACCATTTGACGGGCATCAAAACTTTTGCTGGCTTTATCGGCACTGGTGAATGCATTGATACGACTATTAAGGGCTATTTTTGAAAGGTTTTGAAGATAATATTGTAAATCAGCAGCGTTTTTGGCCACATGCGTGATATTTACCTTCATGATGCTTTTCTTCAGGTTCATGTTAATGGAAAGATCACTGGTTTTAGCCATGTTGCTTTCCTCGATGCTCATTTTTTGCTGGGTGCTATCGGGCATAGCGCTGTAAAAATTCAATGTTGTATCCTTAACCAGGCTAAACTGAGGCGTTTCCTTTACCGAATCAGACATCAGATTTACCAATACAGATACGGCTTTGCTCATATCAAAACCATAAACAACATTACAACTGCCGTCGGCTTTAAAATCGTATTGTTCTTCAATATCTACACATGAGCTTAAACACAACATGGCCAGAAAAATTAGGGGTAGGTAGAATTTTTTCATCGGCTGATGGTTTTAGGTTTACAAGGCTTTCATATCAGTTAAGTTAAATCCAGGTTAATTTAACCAGGTTGTTAAAACTGAAGTAATAATAAATATTATTAACCACAATAAAAAGAACAAATCACGAAAACGTTTTACCTTGTGTTTACTATTCGCCTTTATGCTTTCAGCTTTAATAGGTAACTTTGCCAAAATTATGGCACACCAGATTCCAGACGATGGCACGCTACTTCCTTTAATGGAGGAGTTTTATACGATACAGGGCGAAGGATACAATACAGGCAAAGCAGCTTATTTTATACGCCTGGGTGGCTGTGATGTGGGCTGTCATTGGTGTGATGTTAAGGAGAGCTGGGATGCAGAACTGCACCCGCTTACCGCCGCTGATCAGATAGTAGCCAATGCATCTGTTCATCCTTCAAAGGCCGTTGTGGTTACCGGTGGCGAGCCATTGATCTACAATTTAGATTATCTGACCAGCCAGTTGCATGAAAAAGGTATTAAAACTTTTATAGAAACATCAGGTGCTTATCCCCTTTCGGGTGATTGGGACTGGATCTGCCTTTCGCCAAAAAAATTCAAAGCTCCGATGCCGCACGTGGCCGAAAATGCCCATGAGTTAAAGGTGATCGTGTTTAACAAATCAGACTTTGAATGGGCCGAATATCATGCCAAAATGGTATCGCCCGATTGCAAGTTATATCTACAGCCCGAATGGTCAAAATCAAAAGAAATGACCCCGCTTATAGTTGATTATGTGATGAATAACCCACAATGGGAAATATCATTGCAAACACATAAATATTTGAATATCCCTTAATCTTTGTAACTTACGATAACATTTATCGTATTGAAACAGATGAAGGTTGTAATCATCCTGATTTTATCAATTTTTCTTCCTGTTATTGCTTTGGCACAGCAAAACCAATATACTACCACTAAAAAGGAGGCTCTAAAGTATTTTGCCGAAGCCAATCAAAACCTCGATGACCATTTATATGATGAGGCTATTGCCAATCTTCAAAAAGCTATTAATGAAGACCAGAAATTTGTAGAGGCTCATGCGCAGCTTGCTGATGTATTCCGGTTACGACATTTATACGGGCAAGCTATTGAAGCGTATTTAAAGGTCATAGCGCTTAATCCCGATTTTAACCGCTCGGTGTATCTCAAAATAGGAGAAGCCGAAATAACGGAAGCTCACTACCCCCAGGCTCAGCAACATCTGGAAAAATATTTAACCTATCCCGATATCACCCCTGCTAATAAGCTCTACGCGCAAAAACTCATTGCCGACGCTAAATTCAGTATCCAGGCCATACAGCATCCTGTAGCATATAAACCTGTGAATATGGGGTCTGAAATTAATACGGCCAATGACGAATATTTGCCGGTTGCTACAGCTGATGAAGCCTTATTGATATTTACCCGGAAGATCAATAATAATGAAGATTTTTATAAAAGCGCCAATATTAACGATAAATGGCAAACAGCTACCTATCTGAGCGACCAGATCAATACGTCCCAATATAACGAAGGAGCTCAATCTATTTCTCAGGATGGAAAGTATTTATTTTTTACAGGCTGTAATCGCCCCGATGGTTTAGGCCGATGCGATATTTATATTGCTCAAAAAAAAGGCGACGATTGGGGTAAACCGGTTGATCTAAGTCCGCCGGTGAATACTTCAGGATGGGAATCGCAGCCATCCATCAGTGCTGATGGACGCACGCTTTACTTTGTAAGTAACCGGGCTGGAGGCTATGGCGGATATGATATATGGAAATCGACCTTGAATAATAAGGGTTGGGGGCCGGCAGAAAATCTTGGACCTAATATTAATACGGCATACAATGAACAATCCCCTTATATTCACGCCGACGATAGTACGCTATATTTTAGCTCGAATGGGTGGCCCGGTCTGGGTAATAAGGATCTTTTTGTAAGTCGTTTGGGTAAAGACGGGAAATGGCAAAAGCCCGAAAACTTGGGTTACCCCATCAACTCCAATGGCGACGAAAACGGATTAACTTTAACCGCCAATGGCAATATCGCTTTCTTTGCATCTGACAACCTGAACGGTTATGGTGGTTATGATATTTACACCTTTGAACTTCCCGTAAATGTAAGACCCCATGTGGTAACTTATGTAAAAGGAAATGTACACGATGCCAAAAGCAACCATCCACTGGAAGCAGCCATTGAGATCATAGATCTGCAAAGCAACCAAGCAGTTTACCAGGACTACAGCAGCGATGATGAAGGCAGCTTTTTGGCTACCCTTACTTCAGGTAAAAACTACGGTTTGAATATCTCCAAAAGTGGCTATATGTTTTACTCAGAAAACTTTTCGCTCATCGGATATAAGGCTAAAAATCCGTTTAATATTTCTGTTTCATTATCTCCTATTGATGTGGGCAGTAAAGTGATCCTCAAGAATATTTTTTTCGATACTAATAAATTCGAACTGGAGTCGGAATCAAAAGCAGAGTTGATGAAACTGATTGAATTTTTAACCGTAAATCCGGCGGTACACATTGAAATATCTGGCCATACAGATAATGTTGGGCCAGATCAGATCAACCAGACCCTTTCCGAAAACCGGGCTAAATCTGTATATCAGTATTTAATTACCAATGGCATTGCTGCCACCCGGCTGGTTTATAAAGGCTATGGTAAAACGCAGCCAATAGCACCAAATGATACCGACGAGAACAGGGCAAAAAATCGCCGTACCGAATTTAAGATTATTTCAAAATAAAAAGTGTGATTTTACAACAGGCCCGTCCATCCATATTCGGACTGTAACTGATTGCAATATAAGCTAAGATTATTTAGAATTTAATTAAGATATTGAGGGAGAATAATATTAGATCATATGCTTAAACTTTATAAACAAATTAACGACGGTATTCATTATTGGGAAACATGGGACAAGGACAAAAAAACAGGAATTGTTCATTGGGGTGTAGTTGGACAGCGCGGACAGGACAAAGAAGTAAAGTCTGGTCTTTTTTCAAATTTTAAAAAAGAGATACAAAAGAAAATAGACAAGTTAGTTACCAATGGCTATGAGCCGGTAGAGATTGATGAGCATTATACCCTGTTGATTGAATTTGTGGTTGATGGAATGGGAACGCCAGAGGATGTAAATAAAAGAACTAGGTTGCAGAATAGAATGGATGCTACATTGGGCTGGACTGGGCTTGGGCATTGTGACGGAGGTAGTATTGGGAGTGGCACTATGGAGGTTTGCTGTTTTGTTATAGATTTTGATATCGCCAAAAGTGTGATCGAGCAAGATTTGAAGAACACGGAATTTGACGATTATACCCGAATCTACAATGAGGATAACGAATCAGAGTAATGGTGATAAAATGAATGCTCAAAATAAAAAAAGCTTTTAGCAACACGCCAAAAGCTTTTTTTATTTTGGTTAAATTTAATTCCCCATTTCTGATATAAACTTGATGCGCATTAATTGTACTTCTTCGCGGGTATAATCATCGCCTCCAAGCTCGGCTAAAGCGTCATCAATAGAATCAACTTCGGCGGTACGGAAGTAGTCAAATACCTCTTCCTGCTTGTCCTCGTCTATTACCTCGTCAATATAGTAGTTCAAGTTAAGTTTTGTGCCTGAGTTTACTATAGTTTCCACTTCTTTCAATATCTCTTCATAGGTGAGTCCTTTGGATGCTGCAATATCATCCAGGTTCAAATGGCGATCGATATTTTGGATAATAAAAACCTTTAACGCCGATTTATTGGCCGCGCTCTTGATCACCATATCAACCGGACGGTCAATATCATTATCCTCCACGTATTTTTGTATCAGGTCGGTAAATGGCTTACCAAACTTTAAAGCTTTACCAGCACCTACTCCTGAGATCTGTTTTAACTCCTCGGTTGTGATCGGGTAATGCGTGCACATCTCCTCTAACGATGGATCCTGGAATATTACAAACGGGGGTAAGCCCTTTTGTTTGGCCAGTTTTTTACGCAGCTCTTTAAGCATTTGCAACAACTGGGTATCCAATGCGCCACCACCTTGTTTAGGGCCGTCCGCGTCATCATCATCGTCAGTGGCTTCCATTGGCTTGTTCAGGATAAAGCGGATGCTATGCGGATTGTCAATAAAGCTATTACCTGTTTTGGTTAAGCGAAGTAAGCCATACTGATCAATATCTTTAGAAAGATAGTTATTGAGCAATGCCTGCCTTAGTAATGAGTTCCATAGGTTTTCACCCTGCTCCTTACCCGATCCATAATAATCAAGCGCGTCATGCTCATAATTCTTGATCTGAGCGTTCTCCACGCCCATCAATATGCTGATGATATGCTGATCGTCAAACTTTTCACCAATATGCCTGATCAGGCTTAGCGCCTTGTGTAGGTGTTCCTCACCATCAAAATGCTCTTTATGACCGCAGCAGTTATCACACATATTATTGCAACCTGCCTCATTAAAGTTTTCACCAAAATAATGCAGTAACTGTTTACGACGACATACAGAAGATTCGCAATAGTCAATTACTTCTTTTAATATCTGGGTACCGATCTCGCGTTCAGAAACCGGTTTGTCCTTCATGAATTTCTGAAGCTTATCAATATCTTTTTCAGAATAAAAGGCAACACAAACCCCTTCACCACCATCACGACCCGCTCTGCCGGTTTCCTGGTAATAACCTTCCATGCTCTTAGGCACATCATGGTGTATCACGTAACGCACATCCGGTTTGTCGATACCCATACCAAAGGCAATCGTAGCCACAATAACCTCCACATCTTCCATCAGGAATTTGTCCTGGGTATCGGCACGTACTTTTGGATCAAGGCCCGCATGATATGGTAAAGCTCTAACACCATTCAGGTTAAGTGCTTCTGCAACTTCTTCAACCTTTTTGCGGCTAAGGCAATAAATAATACCCGATTTGCCCTGGTTCTGCTTTACAAACTTTACGATCTCCTTGATCACATTGCGTTTGGCACGAACCTCATAAAATAAGTTTGAACGGTTAAACGATGATTTATACACCGTAGAATTGTTCATTTGCAGGTTTTTCTGTATATCCTGCTGAACTTTTGGCGTAGCGGTAGCGGTTAAAGCGATGATGGGTATATTATCGCCGATGTTGCTGATCACCTGACGTATTTTGCGATACTCAGGTCTGAAATCATGTCCCCACTCGGATATACAGTGTGCTTCGTCAACTGCAACAAATGATACATGATTAAGCTTTAAAAAATCGATATTCTCCTGTTTGGTCAGTGATTCAGGAGCAACGTATAAAAGTTTGGTTTTTCCGGCCAGAACGTCTTCCTTAACACGGCCTATATCTGATTTGGTAAGTGATGAGTTTAAAAAGTGGGCTATACTGTCTGACCCTCCGAAAGCCCTTAGCTGATCTACCTGATTTTTCATCAGGGCTATCAGTGGTGAAATTACTATGGCAGTGCCGTCGCTCATTAATGCCGGCAATTGATAACACATGGATTTGCCACCACCAGTAGGCATGATCACAAATGTATCATTACCTGCCAGTATGTTAGTGATAATCGCTTCCTGCTCCCCTTTAAAGTTGTCGAATCCGAAAAAATTCTGGAGATTATCAAATAGCGACTTCTTAGTTTCTATCATTGTTTAACGTGATCTTGAATTGTATTTAAAAGTTTAAAGTAACAAAATTTAATGAATAAACGATGGATTTACTTTTAAATTTTATACAAATATGATTATTAAATGAAAAACAATTTGTTCATTTAGCGCATTTAAATTGCGGACAATTTAGCTATCCAATTATTTAGTTTTATTTCATACATATTTAACAGATTATTGTACACTTTTGCGCTGGCTACGCCAAATAAAAACTCTTTTTACCACATGAATAAAAACAACTATGCGATCATCATGGCAGGCGGCATCGGGAGCCGTTTCTGGCCCATAAGCCGGTCATCGCATCCCAAACAATTTATAGATATCCTGGGAACGGGTAAAACCCTGATCCAAAACACGTATGAACGTTTTCTGAAAGTATGCCCGAAAGAAAACATCTATGTGGTGACCAATGAGAACTACACCAAACTGGTGAAACAACAGTTACCGGACATGGCCGATGGCCAGATCCTGACCGAACCGGTGATGCGTAATACCGCACCATGCGTGGCCTATGGCTGCTTTAAGATCGAAAGCCTGAACCCGGAAGCGGTTATCGTGGTAGCCCCTTCAGATCAGCAGATCCTGGATGAAGATGCTTTTGTGAGTGCTATTGAGAA
>NZ_FNJV01000007.1 GCF_900103125.1 Mucilaginibacter sp. OK268
TAAGGTTGATGAAAAGGAAGCAGGGTCTTAATCGCAATGTGAGTCACTAACTCGGAGCGAAGCTTAGTTTACCCTGCTTCTTGCTCAATCAAATAGTCCAATATAATAATTATGCTAATCTAAAGGAGCGTAGCGTGGCAATCTCCTCGCTTGTTTATACGCGAGCGAGGAGATTGCTTCGTCGTTCCTCCTCGCAATGACATAGTAATTATCGGGTATCTATTACATTCTGCACCAATCAAAAAAATGAACGGTCAAAACCTTATCTTGAAACATGAAAAAACTGTTACTCCCTTTACTATTTGCTTCTTTAAAACTTTCGGCACAAAACGCTCAGCAGATCCATCAAAAAGCTATTCTAATAGATACGCATAATGATGTATTGTCGACCCAGCTGATCACTAAAAACGATCTGGCCAAACGGCAAAGTACAGGTAACTTCGACCTGGTACGGGCTAAAGAGGGTGGGTTAGATGCGCAGATATTTTCGATCTGGTGCGATGAAAAATATGGAAAGGGTACTGCCTTTGCGCAAGCCAACCAGGAGATAGATTCCCTATACGCACTTATCAAACGCAATCCTGATAAAATAACCCTGGTGCGTAATAGCTCTGAACTGAAAAAAGCAGTGGATCAGAAAAAACTGGCTGCCCTGATAGGTGTGGAAGGAGGGCACATGATCGAAGACCGGATGGATTATATCGATAGCCTGGCTAAACGGGGGATGCGTTACCTAACCCTTACCTGGAACAACAGCACCTCCTGGGCTACATCGGCACGTGATGAGGTGACCAAAAAAGATAGTTTAAAACATTTTGGATTGACAGATTATGGTAAACAGATCGTACATCATTTAAATGATCTGGGTGTGATAGTGGATATATCGCACGTGGGTGAGCGTACCTTTTATGATTTACTGGCTACTACCAGTAAACCGGTTATCGCATCGCATAGCTGCGTTTATAATATCGACCCGAACCGGCGTAACCTCAAAGACGATCAGCTCAAGGCTCTGGCAAAAAACGGCGGCGTGGTGTGCGTGAACTTTTATAGTGGTTTTGTGGATAGCGCTTATGTGGCCAAAGTAACCACATTTTATTTAAAGTATAAAAGCCAGATCGATTCACTCAGTAAAGTATATAATGATAACGACCTGGGGTTTATTAAGGTAAGTTCCCTGCACCAGGCCGAGGCCGACAAACTACGGCCGCCATTAAGCATGCTCATTCAGCATATTGATTATATCGTTAAGTTGATTGGTGTTGATCATGTGGGTATAGGTTCTGATTTTGATGGCTCCGAATCATTTCCACTGGGGATGGACAGCGTTGCCGACTACCCTAAAGTAACCGCAGCATTGCTTAAACTCAACTACAGCGAAAAAGATATCGATAAAATATTGGGTGGTAATGTAATAAGGGTATTAAAGGCAAATACAGGTAAATAACTATATTTAGCTGTTCAAAATTAATTTATGCTTAAGCCTTACTTTATTGCTTTACTATTATGTGTTTGCGCTATAACGTCAAATGCGCAGGTTCGAAAAATTTATTTAACTAATGATGGTTCCAAAACATCGGATTCATTAAGAGCAACTTCATACATTTTATATCAAAAAATGGAAGGAGATTCTGCATGGTCAACAAGACAATACGATATGCAAGATATCATAATGACCATAGGTACTTTTAAAGATGAGCAATTTACCATCCCGCATGGTAAGTTCATTTACTATACATTAATACCTCCAGGTAAATTTAAGATCTATAATAGAGATCCTAAAAAACAAGATTCAGCGTTTGCTCAAGGAGGAAATTTTATTGACCAAACAGGAGTGTATTTAAACGGTAAAAAGAACGGTAGCTGGATGTCGTATAATCATCAGAAGCCTGCATTCCTTTATACTTACCAGGATGATATTCAGAATGGGTTGTATCAAAGTTATAACTATAGTTCCGGTAAAGTATTAGTGGAGGGTAATTTTATAAACAATGTAAGGCAAGGCGATTGGAATAGTTTATCATATTATGGAGATATAATAAAAACGGAGGTTTATAAAGAGGGTAAAATAGTTAAAACTATTTCCTATCTAAATGACAGAAAATTCCAATACGGGAAAGATGGACAGCGTTCAAAGTATGATTTAATTAGTTACTTAAATTTAAGACTATCAACAAAAAGATTTAACAAACACGGAAAGTATCACGTCACATATAGCTTTGATTTAACACAGAATGGGAAATTAGTGGCCCCTTTGATAGAAGAAAAATCTGATCAGGAAATAGATGATACATTAATCAGCGAACTATCAGCAGCACCTAACTGGGAACCTATAATACGTACTGAGGTATTAAAAACATTTCTATTAACATCTGCGCCCAACCAGGAACCTGATGCATATAATAGCGATGAGAAAAGATTGCATATCCCGTTTTATCTTGATATTGTTATAGATGGTAAAGGGAAAGTTCATATTTCTTACCCTGAAAAAGATATATTTAGATATGATTAGGTGAGTAACAATGGCAATATCCTGACCATGTGCTATTGATTCGCTTCTGAATAAATCGTAAATTCGCCTACATTTTTTTATAACAATGTCTCAAGAAACTGAACACATCAAATGCCTTATCATAGGCTCAGGACCGGCTGGTTATACCGCCGCTATATACGCTTCAAGGGCCGATCTTAAACCCGTTATGTATACTGGTTTATTGGCCGGAGGGCAGCTTACCCAAACTACCGAGGTAGAGAATTTTCCCGGATATCCTGAAGGTATCATGGGTCCCGAAATGATGGAAGACCTGCGCAAACAGGCCGAACGCCTGGGTACCGAGATCCGTTTTGGTTATGCCAGTTCGGTTGATTTTTCGAGCTTGCCCCATAAAGTGGTTATTGACGAAAACAAAACTATTACTGCCGATACCGTGATCATCGCTACCGGTGCTTCAGCTAAATGGCTGGGTTTGGAGTCTGAACAAAAATATAGTGGTTTTGGTGTGTCAGCTTGTGCCGTATGTGATGGTTTCTTTTTCAAAGGACAGGACGTGGCCATTGTTGGTGCCGGTGATACCGCTGCCGAAGAAGCTACATACCTGGCCAAACTAACCCGGAAGGTTTATATGATCGTTCGCCGCGATGAGTTCCGTGCCTCAAAAGCAATGGTACATCGCGTGTTGAATACACCAAATATCGAGATATTATATAATACCGAAACCAAAGAGATTCTTGGCGATGGGCAAAGCGTAACCGGTGTAAGAGTTACTAATAACCAAACCAATGTTGATACCGATCTGGATGTTACCGGGTTCTTTGTTGCTATAGGTCATCACCCCAATACAGATATTTTTAAAGGCTGGTTAAATATGGACGAGACCGGTTATATCCTTACCCGTCCGGGATCAACCGAAACCAATGTTGAAGGCGTATTTTGCTGTGGCGATGCCCAGGATCATATCTACCGTCAGGCAGTTACTGCCGCAGGCACAGGTTGTATGGCCGCTATCGATGCCGAACGTTACCTGGCTGCTAAAGAACATGTAGTAACTGCGTAATTACCCCGCCCAACCTCCCTAAAGAGACAGGGCTTTTTGAAAAATATGGGAAACGCCAATTGGAAACAGTTGGCGTTTTTCGTTTTAGCCTTTATTCATTGATATTCGTTTTTAAAACTTCTACAAAGGGTTTCCGTCAGCAGAACAGCTTCGGGCGAAAGCAGGCAGAACGATGATGGGTCAGTGTAGTGGCAGGGGCATAGCAAGTTTTTGCTGTAGCGAGTGGATTGTGCGAACGAAGTGGAGCAAAATAATTGTAGCCCGTAGTTCTGTTTGGTTTGCAGGGTAGAGGCCGTGAGCGCAAAGAAGCATTTTTGCTGACTTGATTTTTGGTTACTTTGTATCAAGACAAAGTAACAGCCCCACCGGCAATTGAGCGCTCTACGTTATGGCTTACAACTCTTGTAAAGTATATTTATCGCTAATAAATACGTTTTAGCATAGATTTTTTACACGCCAAACTTCTTATATTTTTTTAAAAACATCTATATTCACCATTCAGTACCAACCTGATTAATAAATATGTATAAAAAAGCATCCCTAATGCTGTTTGCCGTGCTTACAGTATGTACATCTGTTGTCAACGCTCAGGATACCGACCCAAACCTGGGTATTATTCCGGCCCCTGTATCATTAAAAAAGGCTCCCGGTGAGTTTGTGCTAAGCCAGGGAACGGTTATCCGGGCCGATTCCCCTTCGAATAAAGCCGTTGTGTTTTTTAAAGATTATCTGGAGAACAACTTAAGCTTTCATAAAGTTGTTTTGGCAAAAACCATGGAAAAGATCCGTAGGGATGCAAACACCACTATTGTCTTAACAGCCGCGGGGACAGAGAATTTACCTGTCGAAGGGTATCGCCTCACTATCACACCGCAACAAATAACAGTTGCAGGCAAAGGTTCGGGTCTTTTTTACGGGATTCAAACACTTTTACAGTTGATGCCCATGGAAAGGAGTGCTACCGCTAAATTTCCCTGCGTACAGATAGAAGATTATCCTCGTTTTGGTTATCGTGGAGCGATGCTGGATGTAGGTCGCCATTTTTTCTCTGTCGAGCTGGTTAAAAAGTACATTGATCTGTTGGCTGCTTATAAACTGAATACTTTTCACTGGCACCTGACCGAAGATCAGGGCTGGCGTATCGAAATAAAAAAATATCCAAAGCTTACCCAAATCAGCAGCCAGCGGGCACAAACTTTAATTGGCGGTTACCGAGATCGTACCCCTCAGCAATTTGATGGTACGCCGTATGGTGGGTTTTACACCCAGGATCAGATCCGTGATGTAGTCAAATACGCTTCCGACAGATATATTACTATTGTTCCTGAAATTGAGATGCCAGGCCACTCATCAGCGGCACTGGCTGCCTATCCAGAATTGGGTTGCGATCCCGGAACGCCTGTTAAAGTAGCCGAAACCTGGGGCGTGTTCCCGGATATCTACTGTCCGTCTGATAAAACATTCAGTTTCCTGGAGGATGTATTAACCGAGGTAATGGCCCTTTTCCCGAGTAAATATATCCACATTGGTGGCGACGAAGCACCAAAAGATGCCTGGAAAAAATCGGCCTTTTGTCAGGACCTTATTAAAAAATTAAACCTGAAGGATGAGCATGGCCTGCAAAGCTATTTTATCCAAAGGATGGAGAAATTCCTGAACTCTAAAGGGCGCAGCATCATTGGTTGGGACGAGATATTGGAAGGCGGTCTTGCACCAAATGCTACGGTAATGAGCTGGAGAGGCGAAGAAGGTGGTATTGCGGCTGCTCAGCAAAAACATAACGTGATCATGACCCCGGGAAATGGCGGCTTATATATTGATCATGGCCAGGGTAAACCAAGCCAGGAGCCGCTGAGTATAGGCGGCAACGAGCCTTTATCAAAAATATACAGCTATAACCCAACACCGGCGGTTTTAACTGCTGATGAGCAAAAATATATAGAGGGAGTACAAGCCAACTTATGGACAGAGTATGTACCAACCGACGCCAAGGTAGAATATATGCTGCTGCCGCGGTTAATGGCCCTGTCTGAAGTGGCATGGTCGCCTTTGGCAAACAAGAATTTTAAGGATTTTTCAGAAACCCGTTTGCCTGGTCATTTAGCCTGGCTGGATAAAAACAATATCAATTACCGTGTGCCGATGGCTATCGGTGCAAAAGATACGGTGATGATAGGATCACAATTGAGCGCCACCTTAAAACCATCGGTAGATGGGGCTAAAATATACTATACCATTGATGGCTATACGCCGCGCGAAACCGATCTGATCTATACCATTCCACTCAACCTTTCCATTCCACCCGATCAGTATCGCGAGCTGCAAACCATCGTAATCACCCCATCGGGTAAAAGGAGCGTGGTAACGCGTACGGTGGTATATAATAAAGCACCCATGGCGCCCGTTAATTATACAGGATCAACACCAGGCGTAAAATACCAGTTATTTCCGGGTACTTATACGGCTACCAGCCAGTTAACCAATCTGCCGGCTGCCGACAGCGGCGCTGTGAAAACTTTCAGCACTATTGATTTCCGGAAAAGTAAAGGTAAATATGGCATTATCTATTCGGGCTATTTGAATATTGATGCTGATGGTAATTACGGGTTTTCGACCCTTTCAGGTAATGGATCGGTGTTACTGATCGATGGTCAGCCGGTGGTTGATAACGATGGCAAACACGCGGTTACCGAACAGGCCGGCGCCGTATCCTTATTAAAAGGTTATCACAAGCTTACTTTAAAATATGTTGATGCCGGCGGGCCAAGTAACTTAAAAGTATTCATCAACGCGCCGAGCAAACAAAAAGCTGAATTAACAGCCGATACTTTATATAATTAATATCCTGCAAAATAAAATGACCAACAGATTTTATCTTTTCGCGCTATTAATAGGTACTGTAATTGCTGGTTGCGGCGATAACGAAAAAAAGCCTGCAACCACTGCATCGGTAGCTAAAAAGTCGGAACCGATGGCGCCTTTCAGGTTTCATAAACTGATAGAGGTATCTCCCGGGCAAAGCTATGATATATTGAGCTGGGGGCGTGGTTCGTTAGACGCGGGATCATTCATGATCCTGCATTCGGATTCATCGGCCATAAAATATACAACCACCACAGGTGACCTGGATGGGGCTATAGTTGATGTATACAACGCCGATATGGATCTGGATGGTAATCCGGAGATTCTGATCCAGGCCAAATCAAAAGACACTACCAATTACACCAGTATTTACGCTTTTGAGTTCAGTAATAATAAGGCCAATAAGCTCGATTTTCCCAAACTGAACAACTCGCAGCGCAAAGGCTACCGGGGTAGTGATAATTTTTACATTCGAGATGGTAAACTGATGCGGGAGTTCCCGATTTTTAACGGTAGCGGGAAAGAGGCCAAACCCACAGGCGCCAAACGTCAGTTGGAGTATGGTTTAAGAAGTAATGAGTTCACTGTAAAACAGCTTAGCAAAGATTCAACTGATGTTGCTGATAAGAAGGGGGTAGCAGCTGTTACGCCTGTTAAACAGAACACGGAAAAGAAAACCACAAGTACTAAGAAATCTGAAAAGAAAAGTAAGTCTTCCTCGTCAAAATCAAAGAAAAAGAAGAAACATAAGAGAAGGCATCAGGACGAGGAATAAACAAAAATAGCGGCACCATTAGGTGCCGCTATTTTTGTTTCTGTAGAACCGTGATTTACATGATTTAAAGATTTTCTTGATTTTAACGAGAATCAGGATAATCCTACGATCATGTAAATCATGGTTCAAAATTTACCCAACAATCTCCAGATCACTCAGCTGGTTATTGATAAATTCCATTTCCTCACCGTTGATGTGAATCTCGATAGCTTTGGCGTTTTGTTTAGCCTGTGCGGCATTGCGGGCGCCTACAAGCGCTATGGTTATGCCGGGATGATTGATGGTCCAGCGGATCACTAACTGACCCAGGGTAGCGCCTTTTTCGTCGGCAAGAGGTTTTATTTTGGCCAGGAACTCATTGGTACGCCTGATATTCTCCTCTTGGAAATATTTAACGCCCGCGCGGTGATCACCGGCCTCAAATTGATGCCCTGGTTTCATTTTGCCGGTCAATAGCCCACGCTCCAACGGACTATAAGCTAATATTGATTTTTTATTTTCGATGCAATAAGGGATCAGCTCATCCTCAATATCCCGTTTCACCATGCTGAAAGATACCTGGTTTGAGGCCAGCTTGATGCTTTTTTCGGCAGTAGCCATTTGTTGGATATCATAATTGCTTACACCGGCTTCGCGTATCTTGCCCTGTTCTTTGAGGCGAAGTACGGCTTCCATAGTTTCGTCGATAGGTGTAGTGGCATCGGGCCAGTGGATCTGGTACAAGTCAATATAATCGGTCCCTAAACGTTTCAGACTGTTTTCGCACTCCAGTATAATACTTTCTTTACCGGCATATTTGTAAACATCGATATCCTTGCCATCATTATCCTGACTTTTGAAACCAAAAGTACCCTTTGCCAGGTCCCAGCGCATGCCGTATTTGGTGAGGATTTGAACTTTATCGCGAGGAAAACTTTTTATGGCCTGGCCAACCAGCTCTTCACTTTTACCCTGCCCGTAAATAGGCGCGGTGTCAATAGAGGTGATGCCCATATCGTAGGATACGCGCATGGCTTCAATGGCTTCTTTATCGTCATTGCCACCCCACATCCAGCCACCTGCAGCCCAGGCACCAAATGTTATAACCGAAACAGCCAGTTTAGTTTCTCCTAATCGTCTAAATTCCATAGATAAATAAGTAGTTTAAAATCCGGCAGCAAAATGTATTTAATTGTTGAGATAAAAAAATTATTTAGACAACGAAATCATATCATTCGCGTTACCAACACCAACCGCGTCAAAATCATTATTAAAATAAAACCAGCCCTCGCGCGCATCAGGGTTTTGTTTTACTGTGTTGATGATTTTTTCAAGGAAATTTTTTGAATAGGGCGAGCGGTATAATACAGGCACCCCGTGAAAACGATAATACACCATAGGCGTATTTTGTATCACATTATCGGGCAATGTGGGGTGACTCATGCCGCAAAAGGTAATATGATGTTTAGCCAGTTTTTCATAAACGGAATCATTCCACCAGCTTACATGGCGTAGCTCCAGCACGTTCTTAAAGGAAGGGTTCAAGCTGTTGATGATGCGATCAAGTCGTTCGTCATCATAAGTAAAGCTGGGGGGCAACTGAAACAATACTGGACCGAGTTTTTCCTGCAATCCCTGGTTAATGGTATCATAAAAACTGATGATCAAATCCGCAGTATCGTTGAATTTTTTGTAATGGGTAATAGCACGTGGGGCTTTTACCGCGAAACGGAAATCGGCTGGACTTTTACCATACCAGTTTTGCAGGAAAGAAAGCTGCGGGAAACGATAAAAGGTCACATTAAGCTCCAGCGTTTTAAAATGTTCGCAATAATAATCAAACCATTTACGCTGCGGCAGATCATTGGGATAAAAGCGCCCTTTCCAATCTTTATAATGAAAACCCGAACAACCGATATGCCACTCCATTCCATATAAAAGAATGCGAGTGGCCTTTTGTTTTAAACTTAACCAATGATACTAAGCATAAAGTCGATAGCCTGTGGCGAATGTAATGCAGCTGTTGATTCCATGGTGATCATGGCTATTTCACTGGCCCTTGCCCGCATCTGGGTTTCATAAGCAGCTATAGCCGATTGCGTATCCGCAAAGTCATCACTGAGTAAGCATTGACTTAGTTCCAGGGCATCCAGCATGGCCATGTTTACGCCTTCGCCGGCATAAGGAGGCATTAGGTGCGCGGCATCGCCCAGCATGGTGAGGTTGGGTAAAGCCTCCCAGGTTTGGTCAAAAGGCATACAGTATTGCGGGCGTGGTACAAAGGCATAGCTCGCGTTCTCGAATAATTCCTGCCATACGCTGTCCCAGTCGGCATATGCTGTTTTAAACCAGGCCAACACCTGTGCTTTGTCCGTAAAATCGATTCCGGAATCTTTAGCCCAGTTTTCATCGATTTTCAAACCTGGATAAAATACCAGGCTACCATCGCCTTTAGAGCTTACAATGAGGCTTTTTTCACTGCCCATGGCAAATATTTTACCTCCTTTTAATAACTGATGTATTTTAGGACTTGCTGTTTCGGAATGGTGTACTGCCCCTTCTATAGCCGTAACGCCCGAATAAAAAGGCTTAATAGGCGTAATGTATGGGCGTAGTTTGGAGTTTGCCCCGTCGGCAGCTATCACGATATCGGCAATAACCGAAATGCCGTTTTTAAATTCCAATTTCCAGGAAGTATCTTCTGGCGAAAGACTTAAAAAATGGCTATCCCAAACAACCGTGCCAGGTAGCAAAGAATCCAGCAGGATGTTTTGCAGCGGTCCCCGGTCAATTTCGGGTCTGTCCATGGGGCGTTTGGGAGCGTCGTGTTCATCAAGGATGATGTTTGCTTGTTTGTCCATAACACGCACCCTATCGGCATCGGGACGGAAGTTGGCATTAAAGGCATCCATCAACCCTGCCTCGTGCAGTGCTTTCAGGCCCGATTCTTCATGCAGGTCAAGCGTAGCGCCTTTTGCCCGGGCATCTTTGTTGATATCCCGTTCATATACTTTTACGTTGGCACCGTTCATTTGCAATAGTCTTGCCAGCGTTAATCCGCCCGGACCGCCGCCCACAATGGCTATCTTTTTATTTTTAATATTGTTCATTTTTTTGTGTTCTAATTTATTTTAGCATGCCTTTTATTACTACATCGCAGCATTGTAAAAGGGTTTCTTCGGTGATGATTTGTTCGGGTCTTTCCTGGTAATCAAAGTACTCGCTCATCAGATCGATCAATGGCGAAAACAACAGAGCTCGTTGTATATCCTGATGGAAATTCCGGATAGTACCTGCCGCCGCGTGATATTCCAGGAAGCGGATAACAGCCCCAAAGTAATCGCCCTGTTTAATGTTTTTTGCCTGGTAGGCTTTATTTAGCAGGGGCGATGATTTGCCATATTGCATCAGGGCAAAGGCGTGGCGGTTGTTTTTAAAATAGGCAAAGCCATTTAACCAGAGTTTTTTTACCCCTTCGGCAAAATTCATGTCAAATCTAAAATCCTTCAGCACAGCCTGTTCGTAAGCACCCAGCACCTCCTCAATATAAAGCGTTACCAAAAGATCTTCCTTATTGTCGTACTTGATATAAATGGTACGGGGCGATATATTGGCAGCCTTGGCCAGCTTTTGCATGGTCAGGTTTTCCAAACCTTCCTCAGCTATGATCTGTAGGGCAATGGTACGGATGGCTTCTTCTTTCTCTAAATTCTTTGGGCGCATAATGCCTTGATTATTAATATTGATACAATAATAAGTAAATATTTATTTACTTACAATATTTATTTGAATTTCCTGTTTTGAATAGTGGCTGGTGAATAAAAACTAACGTCATTGCGAGGTACGAAGCAATCTCTACATAGGCAGGTCAATTAATATAGGCTATTCTGTTTGTTCGGCATAGCATAGAGATTGCTTCGTACCTCGCAATGACGTGTAGTTGGGAAGGTCTTCTGAAATCTGCACATTTATTCGCACATTTGTATATCTGCCTATTGCACTGATAAAATATGCGCTTTATATATCCGGCTTTTTTATTTGCACTGCTCACGTTAGCTATCCCGGTCATTATCCATTTATTCAACTTTCGTAAATTCCAGAAGGTGAATTTTAGCAATGTGCAGTTTTTAAAGGAGATTCAGGAGCAGCAGGCATCGCGCCGCAACTTAAAGGAGCGGCTGATACTGGCTGCACGTTTACTGGCCCTGTTTTTCCTGGTGCTGGCTTTTGCCAGGCCGTATCTGCCGGGGCAAAATTCCGGTAATACCGGCAGGCAAAATGCGGTAAGTATCTTTGTAGATAACTCCTACAGCATGGAAACCCTTAACCGCGAAGGCTCGCTACTGGATGATGCCAAACAAAAAGCCAAAGAGATTGCATCCGCCTATAATATCAATGACCGTTTTCAGCTGCTTACGCAGGATTTTGAGGGTAAACACCAACGCTTGCTCAGTCGCGACGAGTTTAATGACGCGGTTGACCAGGTAAAAATCAGCGCGCAGAGCCGTACCCTGCAGCAGATCATTAACCGCCAGCAAAACCTCTTGCTTACACAGCCGGGAGCTATCAAATCGACCTATATCATTTCAGATCTTCAAAAAAATATGGTGGCTAAGCCATTAAAAGCGGATAGCAGTATAGCCACCAGCCTGATACAACTTAAAGCCGGGAACCTGCCCAATGTAGCGGTTGATTCTGTTTGGCTGTTAAGCGCGGTACACCGTCCCGGTGAAAACGAAAAACTGGTGGTTCGGCTCCACAACTATGCCGACGAAAAGGCTGATAAAGTTCCGCTAAAAATAACCATCAACGGTGCCCAGAAAGCCTTGGGCAACTATACTATTCCTGCACGTGCGGTGCAAACCGATACACTCGCTTTTATGGGTTTACAAGCCGGTTGGCAGCAGGGGCTGGTTGAGCTGCAGGACAATCCCGTTACCTTTGATAACAAATTTTACTTCAGTTTTAATGTAAGCGCGCAAATGCCCGTGCTGCTGATCGACGGAGGCACACCCAACCCGTATTTAAAGGCGGTATTTGCGTCTGATCCGTTTTTTGCCGCTCAGCGTGTGCCCGATGGTAATGTGGATTATGCAGGTCTTAATAGTTTACCTATTGTAGTGGTTAGTGATGTAAAAGCTATGTCTACAGGTCTGGCGCAGCAATTGAAGACTTATGTTAATAAGGGCGGAACGCTGGTTGTTTTCCCTGCTGCCGATGCCGATCTGGCCAACTATCGCGCATTCCTGCAACCCATGAATGCTGCCTGGCCAGAAAAACTACTGACCGAAGCTACTAAAGTATCCACACTGAACAGGCAAAGCCCTGTGTTTAAAAATGTGTTTGAGAATTTCCCTGAGAATCCGGATCTGCCAGTAGTTAAAAAATATTACCAGTTAAATACCTCCCGCGGAGGGGCAGATAACCTGATGAAACTAACCGGTGGACAAACCTTTTGGGCGGGTTATAACCCTGGTCGCGGTAAGGTTTATGTAGCCGCTGTACCACTTGATGAAGCGTATAGCAGTTTACCACGGCACGCCCTTTTTGTGCCCACGTTGTTCCGGATAGCCCTGCTAAGCGGGCACGATCTGCCTTTGTTTTACACCCTGGGGCAGGATGAAACGCTGGAGATTCCACCCGTGCAGATCACCGAAAAGCAATTGCTTAAATTAGTAAAAGGTGATCAAAGCACCATTCCGGATGTGCGGCAGCAGGAGGGGAGCACAATGCTGTACCTGTCTGATCAGTTGCATGAAACCGGGATTTACACGCTGAAAAAGCAGGATAGTACGCTGGCTACGCTGGCCTTTAACGATAACCGCAGCGAATCTGACATGAGTTATTTGAGCCCGACTACCCTGAAACAATTAATGCCTCCTTCAACCACCTTATTAACAGGTGGTAACGCTTCATTAAAAGGTATTGTGGTCGAAACAAATTTTGGCACACAATTATGGAAACTTTGTATAATTTTGGCATTGATTTTTCTGGCGGCCGAAATTTTGTTGATCAGGTACTTTAACCCGGGTAAACAAGCCATAAAGCAGCCTGTTTGATCCATACAAATCCTTAAAGCAGTGCTCATGAATTTGCTTATCAAATCTGCCACCATTCTTGATCCCGGATCAGCCTTTCATCAACAAGTTACCGATATTTTAATTGAAAATGGGGTGATCACCCGCATTGCCGAAGATATTGAAGCCGATGCCGAACTGGTAGATGGGGAGGGCAAATATGTATCGCCCGGTTTTTTCGACCTGAACTGTAACATCGGAGAGTTAGGACTGGAAACCAAGGAAGATATGCACTCGGGTACACGCGCCGCCGCTGCCGGTGGCTTTACCGGTATTGCCCTAATGCCCAATACCACCCCGCCGGTACACTCCAAGGCCGAAATTGAGTACCTGCTTAACCGCGCCAAAAATAACCTGGTTGATGTTTATCCTTTAGGAACTATATCGCACAAGCGCGAAGGCAGGGATCTGGCCGAGATGTATGATATGTACCTGAGCGGCGCCAAAGCCTTTACCGATGGTAACCGCCCGGTGCAGGATGCAGGTTTGATGGAACGTGCACTACTGTATGCCCAGGGTTTTGATGCCATGGTGTTCTCGTACCCCGAGGATACGGCTATAGCCGGCAAAGCCAAAGTGAACGAAGGGGAGGTAAGCACCCTTTTAGGGATGAAAGGTATCCCATCACTGGCCGAAGAGCTGATGATAGCGCGCGACCTTTACCTGGCCGAATATACCGTATCAAAAATACACTTTAGTACTGTATCAACCGCCCGTTCGGTTGAGCTTATCCGCGAAGCCAAACGTAAGGGATTGGAAGTTACCTGCGATGTGGCCGCGCACCACCTGGTACTTACAGACGAGGCCCTGATGGGGTTTGACAGTATGTATAAGGTAAAACCGCCGCTGCGTACCAAAGATGATGTTTTGGCGTTGATAAAAGGGCTTAAAGATGGTACCATTGATGCTATAGTAAGCCAGCACACCCCGCACGAGGTGGAGTTTAAGGATGTGGAATTTGAAGTGGCCGAATTCGGAATAACCGGCTTCCAGACCGCGCTACCACTGGCTCTAAGATCGGGTTTACCGGTGGAGCTGCTGGTTGATAAGCTGGCCATTAATCCGCGCGAAATACTGGGTGTAACCGTACCGGTTATTGCCGAAGGTGAGCGTGCCAACCTGGTGCTTTTTGACACCGAAACAGAATGGGAATACAGCAATAAAAATAATTGCTCTAAATCGGTTAATTCACCGTTCTTTGGGCAACAGTTAAAAGGAAAAGTACAGCTAACCTATAATAACAAACAAATATTTAAATAACGACAATCATGATCGATCCAAAAATACAAACCGCTTTTGAAGCCGCCCTGGAAGCTTTTTCTAAGTACAGCAGCTTTGATGCTACCCTCCTGAGCAATAGCTTCGGTGAGGTTTTCGCGCTTGACGAAGATTTTTTGACCAAGGTTGATGCTTTGGACGAAGTATTTGATAACAATCCGGCCGTTGAATCATTACGCGAGGTGTTTTTTGACCTCCTGCTGGTGAACTTTTTTAGCGCCGATGTTAAAAAACTGGAAGAAGATTACCTGGATACGCCTGAATGGGAAGATATTGAAGAGCAAACGCTTGACCGCGGTACCGAGCTGCTGAACCTGCTACTGTACCTGAATGAGTGCGAGGACGAAGATATTGAACCCGAACTGGAAGATTACCTGAAAGAGTTTTTACTGGTTGATGAGGACGAGTTTCAGGACGAGTACCGCATTTATGAACCGGTGATAGCCAACCAGATCCTGATCGAAAGCCCGGTTTCGGAGGTGAGCAAAGTAGCTCAAAGCCTTCCGCAGGATTCGGAGTTAAAAGAGCTGTTTTACCCGATGATCTGCTTTTTCCAAACCATCGATCCAACGGAGGAGGCAAAGGCCGAAATAGCAGCAAACGCCTTGGACAAAGAGTTTGATATGGCTGTTTTAGATATATTAATCAATTTTCAATAGTATCAATGGCTTTTGAAATTGACAAAAAACGGTTAAGAACCACCGGTATAGTTTTTGGCTTATTGCTGGGTTTGGTTTTAACCGTGTTGAGTATCGCCTCGTTTTATATCATACTATCGGCAACATCGGTAGTGATCATATCCTCTGTGCCTTTTATATTTTCGGTACTGTTCCCCATTTTACTGGTGGTAGTATTGTGTTTTAATTTCAGGAAAAGAGTTGGCGGTTTCTGGACCTTGCGCGAAGCGGCAACAGGCATATTTATTATGTTTTTTACGGCTTTTGTAGTACAGTTTGCCCTGCGCGATCAGTTATTTGCCAAAATAATTGAGCCGCACATGATCGAAAAAACACAGGCGGCCATGACCAATTCGGTAACCAACTATCTCAAAGAGAGCAAAACCAGTCCGGATATCATCAAAAAGAAACTGGCTGAGATCCAGGGAGAATTTGAGGCGCAAAAAGATGTCACCATCGGCAGGCAGATACAAGGCGTAGGTATCTCCATCATCTTTATGTTTGTGCTGGCTATCATTTTTGCCGCTTTCTTTAAAAAGGAAGTGGCTTGATTGATTTCGGAATTCGGATGTTCGATTTCGGATTTAAAATAAAACAAAAGCGGCTTTTCCAGTAAGGGAGAGCCGCTTTTGTTTTTATATATTTTCAGTCCATGCTCGGTGTTATCACCGATCCCTCGGTAGGTGTCTTACCAAACTTTTTCTTAAAAGAGTGAGAGAAATGTGAAAGGGTTTCGAATCCTAAATCAAGATAGATTGCGGATGGTTTCTTATTCTTTGTTTCTATCAGGCGCCGGGCTTCCAACAGGCGTTTTTCCTGTAGCCAATGCCGTGGCGCCATGCCGAATGTTTTTTGAAAGTCGCGCTTGAAACCTGCGAGGCTTCTCCCTGTAAGCTGCGCGAATTTTTCAATAGGTATATTGAAGTGAAAATTGTTGAGCATGAATTTTTCAATGTCGATCTTATATGGTTCGGAAAAATCGAACAGGAAATCTTTGAGCTCGGGCATGATATGCAAAAGCAATAGTACAGCTTCTTTTACCTTAAGCATACCCACCGCGTGGGTTATCTTTTCTTCCGAATGACGCACATAAGGAATCACCGATTGAAAAAAAGCCTTAAGAAAATCGTTTCCAGGAATAAGAATGTTAGGGGCACCTGTGTATTTTTTCCCCTGTTCTATTTGTTCTTCCAGCGCGATCTGTCTGAGCAGGTGTTCTTTCAAACAAATTACTATAGTTTGGTAATCCTCACCATTTAAAGGAGATTTAGTGAGTTCTCCCAATTGATTTCTTCGGATGAGCAACATTTCGCCCTGAACCATCGAAAGCTTTTCGCCGGCGGTTTCCAATGTAAAACGACCCGAAACCTGCAATACCAGGGTAGTATGTTCTAAAAATGCTACTTTATCCTTTCGCACAGAAGCGTGATAGGAATAAAAAAGAACCCCCGGAATTATTTCAGTCGGATTTATCATTACGTAAAGATATAAAATAGGTGGGGCTTATATACAGCCCCTCCTGGCTAACGCTGCAGATATGTGCCTCCAAGTATCGAGCCTGGAGAAAAATGATCATTAAGGGCATTCATTTCTTCCGGAGTAAAAACTATCTCCATAGCTTGTATGTTTTCCGGTAACCTTGATCTGCGGCTCATGCTCACCAATGGCATAATATGATCTCCCTGGGCATTCACCCAGGCTATTGCCAGCTGTGTTGGTGTATACCCCTTTTCTGTTGCCATTTGTTTTAATACCTCAACTTTCTCCAGGTTCTTTATCAGATTATCTCCCTGAAAACGCGAGAAGTGATTATGATAATCATTGGCAGCCAGCGGGGCTTTCATCTCACCTGTAAGTAACCCTTCGGCCGTATTGGCAAAGGCTACTACACCTATACCCAGTTCTTTCGCGGCAGGTAACAAGTCGTTTTCTATCTGGCGATCGGCCAGTGAGTAGCCTATTTCCAATGCGGTTACCGGGTGTACGCTGTGGGCCTTGCGTAGTTGATCGGCTGTAATTTCAGAAACGCCGAGATAACGTACCTTGCCTTCTTTAATCAGATCAGCAACGGTTCCTATCACATCTTCTACCGGAACACTGTTATCCAGCCTGCAGGGTTGATAAAGATCGATAGTATCTATACCCAATCGTACTAATGAATAGTTAATAAAATTCTTGATGGCTATTGGGCGTAAGTCCAGTCCAAGCCACTGACCGCCATAGAAGATAGCACCAAATTTTACGCTGATAAAGGCATCCTCTCTTCGACCTTTAATGGCTTTACCCACCAACAGTTCGTTGTGGCCCGCGCCGTAGAAATCGCCGGTATTCAGGAAATTAATGCCGCTGTCTAAAGCCGACTGTATGGTGGCGACACTTTCAGTTTCGTTATTCCCCTGATTTCCCCAAACGGGCGACATGCGCATGCAACCTAATCCAAGTTTAGAAACAAGCGGGCCATTTTTGCCGAGGGCTATTTTTGTTATGTTTGACATTGATATATTTTTATGAGTTAACGATACAAATATCAGCTTTAGATTTAATGGCCGATGTCTTTCACGGCTCAATTTACTTATCTGTATGGCTCAGTGTTTGATTTTATCTTAAGCCTGATTTTCGTTAGCCTATGGTCGGTGTTATCACCGCACCAGTCACCATTGGTTTTGTTATATAAACAAACGTAAATAGTGGTGCGGTGATAACACCGACAACAAGCTGAACACAATATGATGAAACTAAAAAGTCATTTTTTTCAGCCTCGGCAATGCTTATATTACTTAGAACCACAATTCCGGATTTGTCTAATGAGCCAAGCAATGGTAGCCATGGAGAAACTCAGGTAGGAGGAACCGTTTTACTCGAAAATAAGCCTGTTATAAAATCAAAGGGGTAAGAATGGGTTTTTATTCGTATCAATAAGGAATCTTAAAAAATCAAGGCCTTTGAAAGTAATAAAAAACCTATCCTCATCTTTTCCAATTAAGTTAAAATTAATGAGAAATTTTAAATACTCATCGAATGAAAAATTATCATACGCCGTTTGATTTTTTAAGCTTGTCAGCTTATAATGTACTTCAATATTTTCGGTAGTTTCCCATTTGACGGAATTTAAAACCTGTAATAATTGAATTTGAGACCCAAATATATTTTTATAAATAAGTTCAAAGTGAAATCTCATGTAAATGAAAGTGGAATACTTAATCAAATGTTCAACCTTTTGAGTATCACTTTGTAATTTATCGAACTCAGTTTCGGCCAATACAAGTTCTCTAAAATCAGATAAGTTTTCTTTTGAATAGGCAGCAAAGACCTTGTCTATATTCGTGATTGGAATATTATCTTTTTGTAGAGTCTGTTGATTTTGGGCGTTAGGAATAAATTCTACTTCATTGCCCAATATTTTACCACCTTTTATTCTTCCAAACAGACCAATTATTTGTTTTCGGAAGATAAGGACAATAACTAAAACGATAAACGGAATGATTCCTACTTTAATTAGATCATAAATATTTGTCTCTGGTGCGGGAGTGTCCGTTGCTAAGATATTGGTAATCATGATAATGGTTTATTTTAAGGTAAATCTAAAAATTTATGACCAAAAAATGCAATGTAAGGAATTCCATTTAGCCCATGGTTGGTGTTATCACCGCACCATTTGTGTTACTAAAAAGGTCTGAAATATGGCCGACTTGTAAGCGGTGAAAAGGCCCAGGGAATAGAGGATAGAATGAGAACCAATGCGATACTGAACCAGATGGCTATTGTCCTGAATTTTTCTTTATCTGTAGTTTTGCGTTTTGCTTTTGCTGAGCCTATGGTAATTAAAACGATACTGATCAGCATTACTGTAATATGCTCCATCCCAAAAAAACGGATCTGCCTTTGATGAACAGCTGTATTGAAATTATAAAGGAAATAATGAACGATAGGGCTGATAAAATATAACCAAAGCCCGATGGTGAGTTGGATATGTACGATAGTTACAGTTATATATCTTACCGTATTATCAAATTTAAAAAAAGCTTTGTTAAGCAGCCAACCTCTGTACGCCCGGCAGATGGTAAAAAGTAAACTGATTAATACCAACCACCGGATTAATGAATGCAATGCTAATAATGAGGTATACATATTGCATCAATATTAAGAATTAAAAGTAGAATTGAAATTATAGTTTAGCCTTTGGTGATAACACCGCACCATCGTCTAAATATTCCAAATTCAAGAATTCCGAAATCCAACGTCCGAATTCCGAAACAATCATCGCCTATCCGGAATATTCTACTGCTGATTTTTTGAACAGGAGAGAATAATAATTACTTTTAATAAATCATAAACCAATACAATATCATGGAAATACAAAAGGTAAATCTGATGCCAGTAATTATTAAATGGGCGGCTATATATGTAATAACCTCTATAGTGCTTAGCTACACTATTCAATTTCTAAATCTGTCACCTGACACGCCATTGAAATGGATTAGTACATTAGTTTTTATAGCCTTTATGTTGCTGGAACAGAAAGACTGCAGGGATGTTAACGGGGGGTATTTAAGTTTCGGGGAAGGATTTAAAGCAGGATTTTTATATGCTATTTTCTCTGGCATTATATTAACCATATTTACCTACTTGTATTTTACGGTATTGAGTCCAGAAATGATAGATAAGATATTAGCTTCTGCCCAGGCACAAATGGAGGCTAAAAACATGAGCCAGGAGCAAATTGAACAAGGTATGAGCTTTACCCGTAAAATTGTTAATCCTACAGTGCTTACTATTAGTGCTGCGTTTTCTTCTGTGGTTATGGGAGCTATTATAGCGCTTATTGGTGCAGCTATCTTTAAAAAAGATCGTCCGCCGGTTTTAATATCTGATACTGATGGAGATACCATTGAACCAACAGTTTAAGACTATTGAAACAACATTACAGTTGATCATGTCCTAAATTTTTAGTATATTTATAAAAAGCAACAGCCCGGTTTTTCTCGTAAAAGAGGAAAACCGGGCTGTTTTGTTAAGGCCAAAACCGGTCAAAAATAAACCGTTTTGTATGTAGTTATTTGATAATTAATAACGTAAGACTTTTTAAAGTTTCAAAACCGTGTTGAAATTTGTTAAAAAGTGTTAAAATCGATGGTTATGAAGCAATATTCGGCAGTTTTTAACGCGTTTTTGCCCTCTTTTTGAGTAGAAATTGTTAAAATAAAAGCTTTAAAAAGTTTTTGTTATAAAAGATTAAGCCGTTGCTACCAACCTACTGATGCTGCGGTAAACATAGTCGTTATAAATATGTCTGCGGGCAAAACGACCAGGTGAGTCGGCGTTGATCAGCTTAACATAAACCGCCTTGGGCACGTCAAAATATTCGTAAGTATTACCGTCGGCAAAGCTGATCTTCAGCACCTGCGATTTGTATTCAAAATCGGCTATGCTGGAGGTAGTTGTAGTGATGGTATATTCGGCAAATGATTGTTCGCGGGTTTCCGGGGCGATGCTTACTAAAAAGTGGTAGGCTTCAATAATGGTTTTGCTTTTTTCTTCGGCTTCCAACTTACTTTCCGGGCTATCCTGGAATTTATCAGGGTGCCAGGCCTTCATCAGGCTTCTGTATGTTGTTTTTAATTCCTGTAGCTCAGCAGCCTCATTTACACCTAATAACTTGCGGTAGTCGACAATTTTTTTCATTGTATTGATTAATAAGTATTTATTGTCGTTGAAGAGTTAAGCAAATGGAAGTATGCGCTTTTCAGGAAAATAATTGCGCAAAGGTACGCTTTTAAAGCTTATAAAAAATCGCTCAAAGTAAAGTTAGGGTAAACGCAGGTTTATCAAATGCCCGGGGCAGTTGATGTGGCAACAAAAAAGCCCCTGGAATAACTCCAGGGGCTATATATATCCATTTGCGGAGATTATTTTTTGATGATGATTTTTACGATATCGTTACCAAAAACAAAAACCATAAGGGTAACTAATATAACAAAACCAACAATTTGGGCACGTTCCAGGAACTTATCGCTCAGTGCTTTGCCTTTGATCATCTCGATGATCAGGAACAGCGCATGGCCTCCGTCAAGCGCCGGAATAGGCAGCAGGTTCATCAGGGCCAATACCATGGATAAAAAGCCTACCAGGCTCCAAAAATGCACCCAATCAACATGGCTGCCAAACAGGTTGGCAATAGCAACAGGGCCGCTTACAGCCTTGCTGAACTTAACATCGCCTTTGAAAATTTTACCTAAGCCTTTGGCATTATCGGTAAATGTGGCCCAGGCCCTTGAAGCGCCAATTGGCAATGAACCAAAGAAACCATAATAAATGGTTTTTACTTGAGGCAGATCGTTCTTTGACTGCGCAAAACCGATAGTTCCGTCAGCGGTTACCTGTGTTTTTAGGGTGATAACCTGATTGTTACGCTTTATACCCAGATCAATCAATTTACCTTTATCCTTTTGCAGCTCGGCTTTTAACTCATCATAAAACGCTATAGGCTGGTTGTTGATAGCCACAATGCTATCGCCCTTAGCTAAGCCTGCTTTTTGAGCATTACTGTTTAGTGGAACCGAGTCGACTATGAATTTACTGCGGGGAATCCTGCTTATAAATTCTTCAATACCGTGGTCAGACAGGTCATTCAATATGGTGCGTGGTATAGTAACACTTACTGTTTCGGCACCACGTTGTATGGTGAATACCGTGTTTTCCAATAATACTTTGGGGCTGGTTAAGTCATCAAAGCGTTCAACAGCTTTGCCATTGATCTTTACAATTTTATCACCGGCTACAAGACCGATCTTTTTACCGATCTCGCCTGGTACAATGCCGTATTTGGCGCTTGAGTTAGGGATATAGCTATCACCAAAACGTATGGTCAATATCCAGAATATCAGTATGCCCAGGATAATATTTACAGTAACACCGCCAAGCATCACTATTAAACGCTGCCAGGCCGGTTTTGAACGGAACTCCCATGGTTGCGGCGGACCTGCAAGCTGATCGGTATCCATTGATTCATCTATCATTCCGGCAATTTTAACATAGCCACCCAGGGGTAGCCAGCCAATACCATATTCAACGCCGTTAAAGGTGAATTTAAAAAGACTTATGTTCCAGGCATCAAAAAACAGGTAGAATTTCTCGACTTTGATGCCAAAAGCACGTGCTGCCAAAAAGTGTCCCAGTTCGTGCAGGATTATTAAAATTGAAAGGCCCAGTATCAGCTGGCCCACCATGATCACTATACTCATTATCTACGTTTATGTATATTAAAATTGTATTGCCTTTACCGGCGTTTTTTCTATTAAATTTTGCGCAAAGATGCGTGTTTCTTTATCAGTATTCAAATAGTCGGTTAAGGTTGGTTGAGTTATGAAGCTTATCTTCTGCATACACTCTTCAATAATTGTGCTCATGGCTAAAAAGCTGACAGAGTGGCTTAAAAAGCCGGCAACAACTACTTCGTTTGCCGCATTGATAATGCAAGGCATGTTGCCGCCTTGTTTTAATGCCGCATAGGCTAAACCAAGATTACGAAAAGTATCGAGATCTGGTTTTTCGAATGTAAGGGTGGTATAGTCTGTAAAGTTAAACCGCTTAAAATCGTTTGCTATCCTGTTTGGATAGGTTAAGGCGTACTGGATGGGCAATTTCATATCGGGCAAGCCCATTTGTGCTTTGATGGAACCATCCTTAAACTGCACCATAGAGTGGATGATTGACTGGGGATGAATGATCACATCGATCTGATCGGCTTCCACACCAAAGAGCCACCTGGCTTCTATCACTTCTAAGCCTTTATTCATCAGAGAGGCCGAGTCGATAGTAATCTTGGCACCCATTACCCAGTTAGGATGCTTAAGCGCATCCTGCGGTGTTACATTAGCCAGAAAATTAAGATCGCGCCCGCGGAATGGCCCACCCGATGCGGTCAGGATCAATTTCTCTACCGGGTTATGTTCTTCGCCGGCAAGACATTGAAATATAGCCGAATGTTCCGAATCAACCGGCAAAATCTTTACGTGGTGCTGTTTGGCCAGCCCGGTTATCAGTTCGCCTGCTACTACCAGGGTTTCTTTATTGGCCAGTGCAATGTCCTTATTCGCTTTGATGGCGGCAATAGTAGGCTCAAGGCCAGCAAAGCCAACCATGGCTGTTAATACCACAGCAATATCAGGATGGGTTACCGTATCAATAATAGCCTGATGGCCTGCCAATACTTTAATCGGCAAATGCGCTAATGCGGATTTAACTTCCTGGTATTTGCTTTCGTCGCATATAATGGCGTATTCAGGCTTAAATTCAATGGCCTGCTTAATAAGCAAATCGGAGTTGGAATGCGCGGTAAGTAAAAATGCCCTGAACAAATTATCATTGTTCCTGATCACTTCCAGGGTTTGCGTACCTATACTGCCTGTGGAGCCAAGAATGGCAATGTTTTTTGTATGATTAATCAATGATATTCCTGTTTCAATTAGTTAGTCAGGTAAACGGCTAAATGGGCAAACTGTTTATCTGAATAACGTCAAATTTACTTATTATATAGTGTATTCCTTTAATACGTCGGCAATCTTCCTGTCGTTGGCTAATCGCGGTACTTTATTTTGCCCTCCGAGCTTCCCCTGCGAACGCATATAATTAATGAACGCGTCTTTTTGCAGGCTTTGGATGATCAAAGGCTGTAAAATGTTACCTTCAATGAGGTCAAAATAGTAAATATTTTTCTTTTGCAAGGCTTTATCTACTTTAAGCGCAAAAGCCTTTAGATCAGTCGGCGCCGAGCCAAATTCAATAAACCATTCATGGTAGGGTAGTTGCCCTGGCATAGGGTTAACCTGCGGGGCAACGGTGAATTCTACCACATCTACACCTTCCTGCTGTGCCACACCCATTAATGATTGTTCTACTTCTTCACCTATTACATGTTCTCCAAAAGCCGATATGTAATGTTTAATTCGCCCTGTTACTATTATTTTGTAAGGATCTTTTGATACAAACTTAATGGTATCACCCAAACTGTAACCCCATAAACCCGCGCTGGTATTCATGATGAGGGCATAGTTTTTATCCAGTTCTACATCTTTCAGGTTAATACGGGTAGGGTTTTCGTTAAAATATTCTTCTGATGGGATAAACTCGTAAAATATACCCGAATCAACCAGTAACAGCAGGCCTTTTTCTTTCTGCGAATCCTGGAAGGCGATAAAACCTTCAGAGGCGGGGTAGGTTTCAATAGCATCTATTTTTGCGCCGATGCTTTCTTCCATGCGGGCGCGGTAGGGTTCGTAATTTACGCCTCCATGCACATACAGCTTAAAATTAGGGAATATATCTTTTACCTTTTTATCGCCTGCTTTGACTGATAACCTGTCAAAATACATCTGACACCAGGGAGGTATGCCCGATATAAGGTGCATATCCTGGTTGAAAGTTTCTTCGACTATGGCATCAACTTTTTGCTCCCAATCCTCAATGCAATTGGTTTCATAGCTTGGCAGCCGGTTTTTTTGCAGATAGGCAGGTACATGATGAGCTACAATGCCTGATAGCCTGCCGGTTGATATTCCAGCCTTAACCGTAAGTGTGGGGCTGCCTTGCAGAAATATCATTTTGCCATCTACAAAATCGGCATTGCCCGTTTCGTGAATATAGCTAAGCAGCGCGTTGCGTGCAGCTTTGATATGCTCCGGCATGCTTTCTTTGGATATGGGAATATATTTTACACCAGATGTAGTGCCCGATGTTTTAGCCAGATAAGCTGGTTTCCCCGGCCACAAAACATTCTCTTCGCCATTGACAACACGATCAATATAAGGACGCAGGTCCTCATAATCATGTATGGGTACGTTCTTTTTAAAATCGTTGTAATTACTGATCTCTGCAAAGCGATGTTCGCGACCAAAAGCGGTGTCTTTAGCTGCATCAACCAGGTCAGAGAATGTGTTTTGCTGTAGTGCTATGGCATTTTTGCGTAACCGGTTTAGCTGCCGGTTCACTGCGGCCGCAAATATTTTGCTTAATGCAGATCTTAGTCCCATATACTAATTAGTTTCGGCAATATCATCATCCACATCCAGGTGGCTGTAAACCAATTTGCGGTAGGCTACTATCAATATGATATTTACAAACGGAATAACCAGTATTAACCCTACAATAGTTATAGCGCCCAACATCATAAGGGCTTCTATCACTATAAATATTAAGAAATATTTAAGGAAATTTCCCCTAATTAAATGAAAACTCTGAGCTAAGGATTCAAGAGGGCCAGAGGCATCATCTACAATAAAGCAGGTACATATCGGAAAATAGAACAGAAAGAAAAACTGTACAACTAAGCCGAGAATAAAGTTTAGAAAGTTTTTTACATTAAGTACATTGATATTCTCGATCAGATGAGTAGCAAAAACGGCGAGCGTACTCACCAATACCAATAAAGTTAAATAGCTTACAAGCATTCTGAACTTAGGAATGATTTCGCTGAAGTCAAAATCATAATAAGCTTTGTCCATGAGTTTAAACCCAAGCTTTATAAACGCTAAGAAAATAAATGTGATCTCGATCAATAAAACAATAAAGCCCACAGAACTGATTATAGCGTCATCGTCAAAATAAAACACTAAAAACCCAGAAATAAAAACGATAGCAAAGGCAATTACTGAGTATACTGTAATTGTGGCGAAGTTTTTCTTTAATACATTCCATGCAGTTTTAATGGTTTCTGCAACAGAAAATGGGTGGTACATAGGTTCTTATGATCTGTTAAAAATTACACGCTTCCAAAAATCCTGCATAAATCCTAACCCGTAGGCGATAAGTTGGGTGAAGGCGGCTATAATGCTCAAAAATGCGATTTTTACTGATTTATTTTTCCACCACGCGTGAAAAAATATTAACAAAATGTAAACTGCTAATATAATGTTAGCTAATATAGCTATTTGCCAACCTAACAGGTTGAAAATGAGTGTGAATATTAGCCCGGTAGTAAATACCGCCGGAAAAAAATGAACCGCCTTTAACTCTTTTGGGAAAAATTTATAAATGTTGATACGCGCCCTGCCAAAAAAATGAAGCTGTTTATAAAACTGCAAAAAATTGGTACGTCGTTTATGGTAAACTACGGCATCAGGTATCAAGCCTATTTTAAAACCCAGGGAATGGATGCGGATGCTGTATTCAATATCTTCGCCCAGGCGGGTAATGATAAATCCACCGGCTTTTTCCCATACCTGGCGCGATATACCCATATTAAAACTGCGTGGGTGAAACTGCCCGATAGCTTTTTTATTGCCGCGTATACCTCCCGTAGTAAAGGGAGAGGTCATAGAGTAGCTGATGGCCTTTTGTGTTGGTGTAAATGAATTATGTGCGCCATCCGGGCCTCCATAGGCGTCAAGATAATTGGTGCTGAGTGAGTTATTTACAATTTCAAGATAGTCGGCAGGGATCAGGCAATCAGAATCAAAAACGATAAAATAATCGCCTTTGGCTCGTTCGAAACCAAAATTGCGGGTAAAGCCCTGTCCTTCATTGGGCTTTTTAAAATAACGCACCTCCAGTTTATCGCTGAAACTGTTTACAATCGCTTCGGCATCATTTACAGAACCATCCTCAATTACCAAAACCTCAAAGGCCTTGTAAGTTTGTACTACAAGAGTCTCCAGTAGTTCTTTGATCTCCTGCGGGCGGTTGTATAAAGGAATGACGATGGAAAAAAACATGTTTTAAAATAGAGTCAAGAAACAAGAGTCAAGAATCAGGAGATAAGAATAAAAAATGTCTTGATTCTTGACTCTTTATTCTTGTTTCTTCAATTAAATAATCTCTTCTATTTGGTAATTATTGCGTTCGCTTGAATTTCTGGAAACCAACTCGGCAACAAAGCCGGTTAAGAATAATTGAGAACCTAAAATAATAGCTACAAGCGCTATATAAAATAAAGGATTGGCTGTTATGTCCCTGTATTTTTCATTATGGGCAATCAGGTAAAGTTTTTCGCAAATGATCCAAATGGCAATAATCAACCCTGCAAAAAAGCTCAGTGTGCCCATAGTACCAAAAAAGTGCATCGGGCGTTTGCCAAATTTGCCTACAAAAAATATCGAAAGCAGGTCCAGAAAACCATTGACGAAGCGGCTCATGCCAAATTTGGTTTTGCCATATTTTCGGGCACGATGTTCAACCACCTGTTCACCAATTTTGGTAAAACCGGCCCATTTAGCCAGTACAGGTATGTAGCGGTGCATCTCGCCATAAACCTCGATGTTTTTAACTACAGCCTTACGATAAGCCTTTAAGCCGCAATTAAAATCATGCAAATTATCTATGCCGCTCATTTTGCGTGTTGCCGCGTTAAATAGCTTGGTTGGGATGGTTTTGCTCAGCGGATCGTATCGTTTGGCTTTCCAGCCAGATATCAGGTCGTAATTTTCTTCGGTAATACGGCGGTATAGTTCCGGGATTTCGTCTGGGCTATCCTGCAGGTCGGCATCCATGGTGATAATAACATTGCCGTTAGCTGCCTCAAAACCTGTATTCAACGCTGCCGACTTGCCATAATTACGCCTGAACTTAATGCCTTTGATAAAAGGGTTGTTCAGCTGCAGCTTTCTGATCATTTCCCATGAGCCGTCTTTACTACCGTCGTCAATTAATATGATCTCGTAAGTGAAACGGTTTTCATCCATCACCCGGCTTATCCATGAGGTTAACTCTGGCAATGATTCTATCTCGTCATAAAGTGGTACTACTACTGATATATCCATTTATTAGGAATGTGACTCGGAGCAGCGATTTTGCGTACTCTCAATCATCCGCAAAAATATAAAAAATAGATAATGGTTTGCATACTGTTTTTGTGAGGAACGATAATTACAAATAGAACTTTAGCAAGTATGTAACAGTAATGATATGTTAAAATATGTTATAACAGTCCAATTGTCATAATGGCATCGCCATAATTTTGATATATTGGCGTTCATAAATGATAAATCACCTACATGAAGCTTTATAACCTAACGCTTTGTATACTGCTATGTGCCATAACCTTTAAAGGATATGCGCAAAACGCCGATCAGCCCGGTGTAAAATACGATCAGCACAAAGTATTCAATCCTAATTTTTATCCCGAAAAAGGTAACGCGTTCAGGAACGCCGGGGGAGCTCCGGGCTCAAAATACTGGCAAAACAGAGCTGATTATAAGCTGAATGTTACTTTAGATACCTTAAAACACAGAATTGATGGCACTGCATTGATCACTTATACCAATAATAGTCCAGACGCGCTGGGCTTTTTGTGGCTACAGGTGGAGCAAAATATTTACCGGGAAGATTCAAGGGCCGAAGCTACCAGCCCGATAACCGGCGGCAGATTTAACAACCGTACTTATACTAAAGGCGATGAGATAAAGGCCATATTCGTGACCAAAAATGGCAAAACCGAAAAAGCGGATTATATTGTAACCGACACCCGCCTGCAAATAAAGCTGAAAGACTCGTTACGGGCCGAGGGGAGCAAGTTACAGATCAGGATAGAATATGGCTTTGATATTCCGCAGTATGGCACCGACCGTATGGGGCGCCTGCTTACTAAAAACGGCTGGATATATGAATTGGCCCAATGGTATCCCCGTATGGAGGTTTATGACGATGTAAGCGGATGGAATACCCTGCCATATCTAGGAGCTGGTGAGTTTTACCTGGAATACGGCAATTTTGACTATACAGTTACTGCACCGGCCAGCCTGGTAGTGGCGGGGTCGGGTGAATTGCTTAATCCTAATGAGGTATATTCCCCAAATACCCTGAAACGTTTGGCTGAGGCCCGGAAGAGTGATAAAACAGTAATGATCAAAGACTCGGCTGATATCGTGCGAAACGATGATTATCCTAAGAAGCCAACCCTTACCTGGCACTTTTTATGTAAAAATGCACGGGATGTTGCCTGGGCGGCTTCAAAAGCCTTTATATGGGACGCGGCACGCATTAATTTGCCCAGTGGAAAGAAAGCTCTGGCACAATCTGTTTACCCGGTTGAAAGTAAAGGTAAACAAGCCTGGGGCCGCTCTACAGAATATGTAAAAGGCGCCATTGAACTATACTCCAACCAATGGTTTGAATATACTTATCCGGTAGCTACTAATGTTGCAGGTACTGTTGGCGGTATGGAATATCCAGGTATTGTTTTTTGCGGATCTGAAAATAAGACAGGGGAGTTGTGGGAAGTAACCAACCATGAGTTTGGACACAATTGGTTTCCGATGATTGTAGGATCAAACGAGCGTAAGTATGCCTGGATGGATGAGGGTTTTAACACCTTTTTAAATAATGTAGATACCAAAGTATTTAACAATGGCGAGTATTATGTAAAACCCGATCAACAAAAGGCTGCATTGCAATTATTCAGCCCCGAAGCGGAGCCGATCATGACGTTTCCTGATGTGATCCAGGCCGATTTTTTAGGTGCGGCAGCTTATGATAAACCGGCACTGGGGCTTACTATTCTGCGTGAGCAGATACTGGGTGAGCAGCGTTTTGATTATGCCTTTAAAACCTATATCAAACGCTGGGCATTTAAACACCCAACGCCATGGGATTTTTTCCATACCATGGATAACGCGGCAGGAGAGGATCTGAGCTGGTTTTGGAACGAATGGTTTTTCACCACCTGGAAACTTGACCAGGGCATAAGGGATATCATTTATCCGGATGGCGATGCCTCAAAAGGTTCGTTGATTACGCTGGAGAACCTGGAAGAGATGGCTTTGCCGGTAACTATCCTGGTCAAAGAAGAAAATGGTAAAACCGCTACCGTGAAACTCCCGGTTGAAATATGGCAACGCGGTGGGCTTTGGACATTCCATTATAAATCAACCTCAAAAATTGTTTCGGCTATTGTCGACCCGGATCATCTTTTGCCTGATATCAACCCCGAAAATAATTCATTTAGCGGATTGCCGGTACCAGCTGGTACTACTGCTGCCAGCGTCATCAAAACTTATATTGATGCTATAGGCGGAGCCGAGAAATTGAAAAATATTAAAGACCTGCAAATATCATCAATAGGTACAGTTCAGGGTTCTGAAGTACAGATGGTTAGCCGGTATAGATCGCCCGATATGTTTTTTCAGCAAATAACCGTACCCTCATACAATAATTTGATTGTAACCCATGTTTTGGTGAATGGCGAACGCATCAGTGTACAGCAGTTAAACCGCGAAATATCATTGGATGATGCCGGTAAAAAAATAATAAAAGCAAAGAGCAAACCTTTCCCTGAGCTCGACTATGAAAAAGGCGGATATGCCATGGAACTTGATTCTACGCTTAAAATAGTGAATGGCGACCTGGCCTATGAAGTTGATATAAGCCTTGCCGAAGGAACTCAGATACGGAATTTTTATAATCAGAAAACAGGTCTCAAAATAAAACAAGTAGTTGAAGGCTCCGTAAATTCCGTAACCGAATTTGGTGATTATGAAGGTATCAATGGTGGTATACGTATACCCTTCCTGATCAAAACAACTTTGCTGGGGCAATCAGCGGAATTTAAGGTTAAAGAAACGGCTGTAAATAGCGGCATGACTGCCGGAGGCTTTCAGTAAGCTGTTTATAATTGATACTTTGGGAAACGGATAACGTAAGCTCCGAAAACCTATCACCTCAATATTTGATCGGATAGATATTCACTGCTACGTCAACTTTGCCGGGTTCTGCTAAGCTATTACTATGTTCAAAAATAATACAGCAGATTCCCTGCTTTAGGGGATAAATTATGGTTTACACTGTAAACCCACTTTTTGATGATAAAATATATTAACTATTTGATTGTCAATTAAATATAATAATGTAAACCATGAAAAGTGTAAACCATGTAAACCCAATTTTTAATAAAATGGCCTGCCTGGTACATATGTATCTACACTAATCCTAACACCTGGCTCGTCCTCGTTCTGGTAACTTCGCTTAGTGCCTCATCATTAGCTAATGATTGCCCATATGAAGGTATCATTTCTTTTAATTTTTGCTGCCACTCATTGGTTTTGACGTGAGTTTTAAAACAGCGTTCAATGAGTTGAATCATAATAGGTACCGATGTTGAAGCACCGGGTGATGCTCCCAATAAAGCGGATATACTTCCATCGGCAGAGGTTACCACCTCGGTTCCAAATTCCAGTACGCCGCCGTGTTTGGCATCTTTTTTAATGACCTGTACCCGCTGACCGGCTATATCCAGGTCCCATTCGCTGGCTTTGGCTGTGGGCATGTACTCTTGTAAGGCTTTTAAGCGATCTGTAGGCGATTGCAATACCTGGCTGATGAGGTATTTGGTCAGTGGCCAGTTGTCGCGCCCTACGGCAAGCAGGGGGAGTATATTGTTTAGCTTAATGGAGCAAAACAGATCAAGTAATGAACCCCTCTTTAAAAAACGGGTAGAGAAACCGGCGTATGGGCCAAAGAGTAATTCTCTTTTACCATTGATCATCCGGGTATCCAGGTGAGGTACAGACATTGGCGGCGAACCTACCGATGCCTTACCATATACTTTGGCCTCATGGCGCTCCACAACCGCAGGGTTGTTGCATACCAACCACTGTCCGCTTACGGGGAAACCACCAAAACCTTTACTTTCGGCAATGCCCGATTTTTGCAGCAGGGGCAAAGCGCCGCCACCCGCACCAACAAATACAAAATTGGAGGTTAGTTTTCTTCTTTGTCCGGTTGATTTGTCTTTTACGGTTATCAGCCAGCTGTTATCGTTATTGCGTTTAATGTTACGAACATCATGGTTAAGATGAAGGGCGACCCCCTTTTTTTGTTTAAGCTGATCCAGCAAACTACTGGTTAAACTGCCAAAGTTTACATCGGTGCCTAAATCCATAAATGTGGCCGAAACTTTTTCGTTTTCCTCACGTCCTTCCATCACCAGTGGGATCCATTGCTGAAGCTGTGCTTTGTCTTCGGAATACAGCATCCCCTTAAAAAAATGATGTTTGGTAAGAGCTTGCTGACGCTTTTTAAGATAGTTTACATTCTCGGGCCCCCAAACAAAGCTCATGTGCGGTACCTTGCGGATAAAGCTTTGTGCCGATTGAATATATTTCTGTTCGATGAGATATGACCAGAATTCTTTGGATATCTCAAACTGCTCGGCAATTTTAATGGCTTTTTTTATTTCGACGGTTCCGTCAGGAAGTTCGGGAGTATAATTTAATTCGCAAAAAGCAGAGTGACCAGTGCCTGCATTATTCATCGGGGCCGAACTTTCGGCGGCTATAACTTCAAGTCGTTCAAAAATTTCAATGGTCAAATCGGGTTGCAGTTCTTTAAGCATTACCCCCAATGTAGCGCTCATAATACCCGCGCCAATTAAAACTACGTCAACCTTTGTTTCTGAAACTTTATCGCTATTAGCCATCTTTTTATAACACCTTATAAAGGTATGCTCAAGTTAAATTATACCAGGTATAACCCGGTTTTTTGAAAATTGTTGTGATGATTAAGTCCTGCAGGCATGTTTAGCAGCAAGGGAAAATTAAATCAGACAATTTTAAGAAATTTTTATAGAAAATCGGGTCTTTTACTGTCCATTAAATGCAATAAATAACTTGTTTAAATTAAAATGGCAATGGTTTTGCCAATTTGGATGATGTAGTTTACATATGGTTAACACAAAAAGCTTTCATCACTGTATATACAATAAATAATAGGTGATCTGGCATGAGGATATTAAAATTGAATACTTGTTTTTGTATAATAGTAGTGGTAGCATTATCTGCCTGTCAACATGCCAAAACCAAACCTGTATCAACGGATATTACCAAAACCACGGTACAAGTGGCGGGGAAAAAAGATAGTGTGATCAATAATCCGCAGAAAAATTATGGTACTGCTACCGTGGCAGAACCTTGTGTAAAATGTCTGTTGCAAGTGATACAGGCCAGTAAGAGCTATAAACAAACCACGGCGTCTGTATCATCACAAAATATAACTTATACCGTTAATTGGATCAGAGCATCAGCACCCTCAGAACCAGCAAGTAAATCCAACATGACTGACGGACTCAGAATAGATGTGCGAAAAAACGAAGACGGGGAAGAACATAAATTATGCTCTTATGCCTATAATAATCAAAGTGGAGCGATGTACCTGCTTAATAATGAAGGTAAATACCAACAACCCATATCCAGCATAACACCCGAGATATTGAAAAAGATCAGAAACAGCTGTTACTGGGGAGTGGCTTCAGGGAAATGAGTTTGCAGTTTGCAAAAAATGCCAAACAAATTAGGTAAAAAAATCAGCGCAATCAACGTCATCATACTGATCAACGGTCAAAAAAATAGCGATGGGTTTTATACCCATCGCTATAAATAAACTATGATAAGAGTTGTGCTAACTGCCAACTCAAAACTGCCAACTAATTACGTCGTATAGCCCAGTATTTTCAGTACCTGTTTACTGTTTTGCTCTTCGCCAAACACTTCAAAATTGAATGTTTCGTCGCGGTTGCGGCGGATGATTACGTGTTTAGGCGATGGGAGCAAGCAATGATGTATACCACCATATCCGCTCAGTACTTCCTGGTAAGCTCCTGTATTGAAAAAGCCAAGATATTGTACCTTACGGGTTTTAGGCATAAATACGCTATTCATGTGGGCTTCCTGGTTATAATAATCCTGACCGTCGCAGGTAATACCACCAAGGTTCACACGCTCATATTCCGAGTCCCAGTTGTTAACCGGAAGCAGGATGTATTTTTGGTTCAAAGCCCAAACATCCGGCAAGTTGGTAATGAATGAACCATCAAGCATCAACCATCTTTCGCGATCATTTTGTTGTTTACGGCCCAATACCTTATATAAAATGCCTGAAGCTTCGGCAACGGTGTATTTACCAAACTCAGTGATGATATCCGGTTCCATAGTGTCATTATCGGCACAGATCTCTTTGATACGGCTCACGATCTCGTTGATCATGTACTCGTAATCAAAATCAAAAACCAATGAATCTTTGAAAGGCATACCACCACCAATATCCAATGTATCCAGAGCCGGGTTCACTTTTTTGAACTTGCAATAAAGCGTTACGTATTTTTCAAGCTCGTTCCAGTAGTATGGTGTATCAGATATACCCGAGTTGATAAAGAAGTGTAATAGCTTTACCTGGAAATTAGGATTATCTTCGATCTTGTTATGATAAAAATCGATCACATCCTCCATACGTACACCTAAACGTGAGGTATAGAACTGGGAGTCGGGTTGCTCTTCAGCAGCTATACGGATGCCCAGGTTACAAGGGGTGTCCATTTCGATCTCATCGTCATACAGGTTAAATTCCTCTTTATTGTCCAGTACCGGGATGATGTTTTTGAAACCATCATGCAGCATGTCAATAATATAAGTTTTATACTGGAAGGTTTTAAACCCGTTACATATTACGGTGATATCCTTGTTTACCGCTCCTTTTTTCTCCAGCGCATCAATCATTGGCATATCAAAAGCCGATGATGTTTCCAGGTGGATCTCGTTTTTCAACGCTTCTTCTACAATGTGCCTGAAATGCGAACTTTTGGTGCAATAGCAATATTTGTAGCTGCCGCGATAATTGTTTTTAACGATAGCCTGCTGAAATAGCAGCTTAGCCTGCTGTATTTTCTTGGTTATCATGGGCAGATAAGTAAAACGCAGCGGCGTGCCGTACGTTTCAATCATCTCCATTAAATTAAGGTCCTGAAAGTATAGTTCATCGTCGATGATCTCAAAACCATCCTGCGGGAAACCTACACTCAAATCAAGAAATTCCTGGTAACTCTGCATCCTTAAAAAATTTGGGGCAAAAATGTGATTTTTAAACGGAATTAACGGCTAATTGTTAGGATAAATTTTATAGTCTGAATGTAATTTATTTAACAAGGGATATATCGCAGTATGTACATATCGTTTTTGCATTAATAATCAATGAATTGCGATATGTTACATAAGTCGCGGAATACTGGTTTAAAGCGGGTAAAAAGAGATAAGAAAAGCAGTGAAGGTGTCTTATTAAGGCAATGTTTTTATTCTATAGTTAAAATGTTTGCTGTGTGGCATTCATTTTGTTCACTCATGATTATTGTTGCATTATATAAAGGATAATTTATGTCGTTACAATCAATAACAACGAATCATTCAGGTGATTTTAATAAGAAACAACTCATTTGCACAAAATGCGGTGCGGAGCGGGTTGAAAGGATTTCAAGAGGTACAATATTCAAAGCTTTTTTCTTTTGGCTGCCATTTAAAAGATACATTTGTTATAAATGTTTGCATAAATTTTATTCTCTGTAGTTAATTATAATTGATTATTTTTTTATTTTTATCTCAATAATTAAATTTAATTTCTTTTTGATTAATTATGAGTAAAAAAGGTTTTAATAATAAGAAATACTATTGCTCTACCTGCAAAAATCAGTTTCATTTTCAATTACACAGAGGCTGGTTTGTCAAAAATGTTTTATTCTTTCTGTCTGTAAGAAAGTTTTTTTGTGCCAAGTGTCAGAAAGCTGTATACATTTTTGTGCAAAATAATGGAGGATAGATTAATGATTAGATACATCAGGTAGATGTACCTCGGCCATCATGCACCGGGCGCTACCACCACCATTGGTTTCAATCGTGTTAATATCTGCATAAATCAGTTTACCGTATTTTTTTAGTGTGTTTTTCTGTTCTTCGCGCAATGCGTCATACGCATTTTTCGACATTACAATCAGGTTTTCACCTGTTTTGTTTTTTACTTCCAGCATATTACCGGCAAATTGGCTCATTTGATCAAAAGTAATGGTCACCACTTCTTTATGAGTAGATTTAAGCGATTCCTGAATTTCTACTTTTTCATGAGGATTAGGGATGCTGTCTGCACAAATAACCGCAAACCCACTGCCAATGCACATCAATACGTTGGTATGGTAAATAGCTTTTCCGTGCTCGTCAACCGCGTCAAAGCTGATGGCCTGGTAACCTGCCTGTTCGCAAAACAGGTCTAATATTTCTTTATTGGTACGGGGAGAAAGGCAGGCGTAAGCGATCTTGTTTTTCCTGTCGAGCACCATACTGCCGGTGCCTTCCAGAAATTTATTTTCGGCTTCAAAACGACTTAAATCTATTATATGATTTACCTTGAAATGGTCTTCCAGATTGCTGATGATATCCTCTCGACGCTCCAGGCGACGATTCTCGGCCTGCATGGGGTACAGAAATATCTGACCATCGGCGTGAAATGATACCCAATTGTTCGGGAAAATAGAATCGGGCGTATGGGGTTGCGGGGTATCGTCAACTACAATAACATCAACGCCGTTTTCTTTCAGCGTTTTTACAAAACCATCAAACTCGGTCAATGCTTTATCCTGAACAATCTGCTGATCTGCATCACGGTTCTGAAAAGCGTTACTTCCTGCTGTTTGTTCATTAAAGCCGAAATTGACCGGCCTGATCATTAATATATTATTGGTGGATTGATTATTAGTCATTTTATTAATTTTTTGTCTGAATCAGAATTTACAGAATTAGAAAATTAACAGAATTTATGGTGTTATTCTGTAAATCCTTGAATTCTGTAAATTCTGATTCAGACGATTTTATCTCTTAAAAGCGGCATGCTCATGCAGTGAAAACCACCACGAGCCCTGGAAAGTTCTGCCGATGGCATTAAAATTAAAGTATTGGTCAGTTCTTGCGGATCAAGCTCGCCCGATTCAAATTTCTGTAGTAGGTCATTCACACGGATAACATTAAAGCCATTTTGTTTAAACGCTTCTACGGTTTTATCATTGCGGTCATATCCTAAAACCACGCCCTCTTTGATGGCCAGCAGGTTGCAGGAGTCTGTCCATTGCTCACGGGCATCAAAAGGGAATGTGTTATTGCCCGAGTAAATAAATTTTGTTTTATGACCACTTTGCAGATCATTTTCGCTGATATCGGCTAACAGATCTTCAATACAGCTAAATAGCCTGGGTTTTTCACCTTTCTCAAACTGTACAATTTCTGGTCTTTCCTTTTGTTTTTTATCGGCAAACCACGATATCGGCTCCTGCTCTTCTATTGGGGCCTCGGCAACGGCCAGGGAGCGCAGCAGTACCCATGTATCTCGCCGAACCTGTGTAAAAACCGTATCAATATGCATGTAATCGCGCTTATGTGGGATTTTTACAATGGTTACTTTCTTCACCACATCATTATCAAACAAGAGCTTAATGGCCTCATTAGCACCGCTGATGGAAGTACGTTCGCTGCAACCAATAACCAGGTGCTGTGGGCTTACCATCATGACGTCTCCACCTTCCAGAGTTGTTTTTTCGAGATTGTCTTCACCCGGTCGTAAAAAATGCTGGGCGGTTTCGGGGATCTCCAAAATGTTGTTGCGATATTCGGCAAACAGCGGGTGATTAAAAAATATGTATCGTGCCAGCAAAGTTTCGCGGAAACGTGCCTTTTTCGCAGGCTTATTCAACAGCATATGATTGTTGATGGCAATACCAATATCCCTCGAAAAAATGAGGTTGGGTATAGGCGCGAAGATCATTTCTTCGGTGCTTAATGAACCGGATATAAATATTTTAGACAGCTCAACCGGGTCGGTATCTATCAGTTGCTGTTGCAGGCGATAATTACAGCTTTCAATGGCGCAAACGGATGCTACCAGTTTTTCACGGATATCATCTTGTTTTAAAATATCGGCCAGTAGGGTTTGTATCTCAATTACTTTACCTGATGCATGAAAACCAGGGTTGTCTGGCTTAAAAAACGTGCGTTCAATGTCATTATCTACCTCCTGTAGTTTGCCTTTGATCTTATCCTGATCCAAAAAATAAAGCAACAGTTTTACGTAATAATCGTATTCGTTTTTACGCATGGTATCCAGGTGCACAATATCTTCAAACAGCCAATCCTGAGCTTTTGATGGTACTACTTTACCCAGACCGCTATCCGGGCTGTGGATGAGTAGGGTGCGGAGCGTTCCAATTTCGGAGGTTACATCTATTCTAAAATCGTTGTTTTTAAGTGTCATAAATGGATATAAGAAGAACAAATCTATTCAGAATAATCAACATTTTATTATAACAAGGATATTGGCAATTTATTTAATTTTGCCGAATGGATTTTATTATTGAGGCAGCTGTTAAAGCAATAAAACAACTATATCAAACAGATGTAGCCCCGGCTGCTATAAGTTTACAGGAAACCCGCAAGGAGTTTGAAGGGCAAATAACCATAGTGACATTCCCTTTTACTAAATTTTCGCGCAAAGGGCCCGAGCAAACCGGCACCGAAATAGGGGAGTATCTAAAAAGCGAAGTAAAGGAGATTGCCACGTTCAACGTGATCAAAGGATTTCTGAATATTTCTATAAGCGACGAGTACTGGATAGGTCAATTATATAACCACATTTTACCGGATGATTTTGCTGTTGCAAAACCTAATGGTCAAAAAGTAATGGTGGAATATTCGTCACCAAACACCAATAAGCCATTACATCTGGGGCATATCCGCAATAACCTGTTAGGCTATTCGGTAGCGCAAATATTAGGTGCTGCTGGTTACGAGGTAATAAAGACCAACCTGGTGAACGACCGTGGTATACACATCTGCAAATCCATGTTAGCCTGGCAAATGTTTGGCAACGGTGAAACCCCAGTTTCGTCGGGCTTAAAAGGCGACCATTTAGTAGGTAAATATTATGTGCTTTTTGATAAGGCCTATAAAACCCAGATCGAAGAGTTGAAAGCCAGAGGCCAAAGTGAAGAAGAAGCTAAAAAGAATGCCCCTGTTATCAAAGAGGCTCAGCAAATGCTTCAAAAATGGGAAGCAGGCGATACGGAAGTGATCGACCTGTGGAAAACCATGAACGGCTGGGTATATGCCGGCTTTGCGGAAACTTACAAGCAACTGGGGGTTGATTTCGACAAATACTACTATGAATCCAATACCTATCTTTTAGGTAAGGATATTATTGAGGAAGGGCTTGAAAAAGGTGTTTTCTTCAGAAAACCGGATGGCTCTGTCTGGATAGATCTGACACCTGACGGACTGGACGAAAAACTGGTATTACGGTCTGACGGTACATCGGTTTATATTACCCAGGATCTGGGTACCGCTCAATTAAAATATAACGACTTTCACATGGATAAATCTATCTATGTGGTTGGTAACGAACAGGATTATCACTTTAAAGTGCTGTTCCTGATACTGCGTAAATTGGGCAAAGCCGGGGCGGATGGATTGTTTCATTTGTCGTACGGGATGGTCGACTTGCCATCGGGCAAAATGAAATCACGTGAAGGTACTGTAGTTGATGCCGATGACCTGATGGCAGAGATGGAAACCACTGCTAAAGAACAAACCGAAGCTATGGGTAAGGTTGATGGTTTTAGTGAAGAAGACAAGCAGCAACTATATCATACCATTGGTATGGGGGCACTGAAATATTTCCTGCTCAAGGTCGACCCTAAGAAACGTTTATTGTTTGATCCTAACGAATCGGTTGATTTCCAGGGACACACCGGGCCGTTTATACAGTATACCCATGCCCGTATCAAATCGGTGCTGAGCAGGGCAGATTATCAAGTCAATTCCACTATTGAAATTACGGAACTTGCCGATGTTGAGCGCGATCTGATCGTTCTATTAACGCAATTTCCTGACGTGATTAATTCAGCTGCTAACGATTATAGTCCGGCAGTTATAGCCAACTATGTGTATGAGTTAGCCAAGGTGTACAATAAATTTTATCATGAAAAATCAATCCTCCAGGCCGAGGACGAGATATCAAAGCAATTCCGCTTACAATTATCAGCATCTTCAGCCAAAGTGATCAGCAAGGCTATGAACCTGCTGGGCATTGATGTGCCGGAACGGATGTAGGCCCTTTTGATGTGCAAATGTGCAGATTACAGATGTGCAGATATAAAACGAAACGACCTTTCTGCAATTCAGAAAGGTCGTTTTATTTGCTTTACAAAGCAGTGCATCATTCACTCATTTGCATATCTGCACATCTGTAATCTGCACATTTACTCCCCCCTTTAGGGGGCTGGGGGGCTATCTCCAGTATCCTCTGTGCCATGCATAGCCACGGTGAACCGGGTGCCAGTATCCTTGTACATAAACCCTGCCCGGACGTGGATGGGCATAATAACCATTTATATAAACATATCTTCCACCGCGCCAGGTCCACTCGCCAGGAACCCAATAGGCACCTGGATAGGGAGCAACAGGGCGAACATACACAGGCTCAGCAGGGCGATCGGCCACATAATAGTCAGCAGCACATGAGCTGAACAAGGTGCCGGTTAAGGCCAGTAATAATCCTATTTTCGCTATCTTTTTCATCTGTAAAAATGTTTTAATTAAGAAATACTTACAGATTATAGACCATCGGGATAATTATAGGTTTAATGAATTTTTGGTGAATTTGTCGGCTACCAGCAGCTCTTTACTGCCCTGAGTATACTTGTAAAAGCCGTTGCCTGATTTTGCACCCAGATGTCCGGCACTTACCATATTCACCAATAAGGGGCAAGGCGCGTATTTTTGATTACCAAAGCCATCATATAATATCTTTAAAATGGCCAGGCAAACATCAAGTCCAATAAAATCAGCCAGTTGCAAGGGGCCCATGGGGTGTGCCATACCCAGTTTCATCACGGTGTCGATCTCTTCAACACCGGCAACGCCCTCATACAGGGTATAAACGGCTTCGTTGATCATTGGCATCAGGATCCGGTTGGCAACAAAGCCCGGGTAGTCATTCACCTCAACCGGATCTTTCCCTAAAGTTCTGGACAGCTGCATCACAGTTTGTGTAACTTCATCGGTAGTAGCATATCCCCTGATCACTTCTACCAGCTTCATTACCGGTACCGGGTTCATAAAGTGCATACCTATCACGTTGCCAGGATTTTTGGTAACCGCGGCAATTTGTGTAATGGATATGGACGAGGTATTGGAAGCCAGGATTACTTTATCGCTACAAATATCACTGAGCTGCTTAAATAACTTTAGTTTGATTTCACGGTTTTCAGTAGCTGCCTCTATCACCAGATCGGCATTCGCAACTCCAGACTGCAGGTCAGTATATGTTTTGATGCGATTAAGTGTATCATTTTTTAATTGCTCATCGATAGCACCTTTTTTTAGCTGACGATCAAGGTTGTTGGTAATGGTTTGTACAGCCTTATTCAAAGCTTCGGCATTAATATCAACTAATGACACTTCAAAATTATGCTGGGCAAAAGTATGAGCTATGCCGTTGCCCATTGTCCCTGAACCTATTACGGTAATATTTTTCATAGTATGTGCTTATAAATGGTAAAAGCTAAGTTGAGGCAAATTATTTATTTGACAAAATATTACGCTATCATTATAAAGTAATATAGCTTCCTGCTTCAAGTATTGTTTTGGCCGTGATGTTATCGAATGAGGGTACGTGACCCAGTTCGGTTATGCCGGAGTAGTTGAGGATAAATGTTTTTGAGTAAATATCCTTATCGCCATTAAATATAATACCCATTACCGGTATATCGTATTGTTTAAGCATGCTAAGCGATAGCAGGGTATGATTGATGCTACCCAGGTAATTTTGTGATACCAGTATCACCTTCGCGTTTAATTGTTTGATCAGATCAATGATCAATTCATCATCATTCAATGGTACCATCAGCCCCCCGGCGCCTTCAATAACCAGTTGGTTATTGGTTTGGGGAGGAATGATAGCTTGAATATCTATCACTATTTTATCAATGGCGGCAGATTTATGCGGCGAGAAAGGCTGTGTTAACTGGTAAGCTTCGGGATAGAAACGGGTAGTTTTGTTTGATACCAGGCCCCGCACTTTTAAGGTATCGCTGCTATCCAGATCCCCGGACTGTATGGGCTTCCAGTAGTCGGCCTTCAGCTTTTCTGTTACGATGGCCGAAATAATGGTTTTACCAACACCAGTGCCTATGCCGGTAATGAATATAGGTTGTTTATCAGGCATTTATAAACTGATTAATAATGGTGGCAAGTTTGTTTATATCATTGGCTGTATTAAACGCGTGCAGGCATATCCTTATCCTTTCGGTTCCTGTTGCAACGGTTGGGCTAAGTATGGCTCTTACATCAAACCCTTTATTTTGCAGAATGTTTGCTATGTCACGGGCCTTGTCATTACTCTTAAATACGATACATTGAATAGGGCTGTCGCTATTTAGCAATGGATATACGCTTTCTGGTTTGATTTGTTCTTTAAACAGTTTAATGTTGTTTTTAAGGCTGATGATCTCCGGTTCTGCATTATTTAACAGCTGGTAAGCCATTTTTATGGAGGCCAGTTGATGAAAGGAAGCAGCTGTAGTATAGATAAAAGGACGGGCAAAGTTTATCAGATATTGTCTTAATATGTCGCTGCCCAGTATAATAGCCCCATGGCCACTCAGCGCTTTGCCGAAAGTAACCAAGGAAGCGAAGACCTTGCCCTGTAAGCCGAGCTCAGTTACCAATCCTTTAGGATATAAACCTACTGCATGTGCTTCGTCAACAATTAGATGGGCGCCATATCTTTCGGCGATGTTCAATATATCCAATAGTGGGGGAGTATTCCCATCCATGGAATAAACACTTTCTATCACTACATAACAATTTCCTTTAGCCAGTTTTAACTTTGCTTCCAGGCTACCGGTATCATTATGTTTAAAGCTATAACGATTGGCATAGCTTAGTCTGGCGCCATCAATAGCCGAGGCATGGATCAGTTCATCCAATATAATGGTATCGCCCCGTAGCGCTAATGAGGATAACAAACCCAGGTTGGCATCATATCCCGAATTAAAAAGTAGACCGGCCTGATACTGATGATACGCGGCAATGCTTTTCTCCAGGTCTTCGGCATATTGTAAATTGCCCGATAATAATCGCGACCCGGTTGAGCCATTTAAACTTTGCGGGTGATTTTGTACTTCCAGATCAATGCTGCTTTTTAAAGCTACAGACCGTGCAAAGCCAAGATAATCGTTAGAACAAAAATCAATAAGATCGTTCTCGGGTTTTAATGTCCTGTAAATGCCTGATGATCGTCGTTCCTCGAGTTTGCTTTCGATATATTTTTCGGCAGATGTCAAAATAGAAATGATTTGTGCAAAGGTAAAAAGTTACCGTTTATACACGGGGCGAAATCATTTATTTTTTAGGCTCACTAACCGCATCTATCCGCAATAAAAAAAGGGAACGGATACCCATTCCCTTTTTGCTTTTATAGTTTTGTTTAAGCCGGCAGCGGGAGCTTGCAGGCTACCAGCCGCCAGGTAATTTGTGTGCGTTCCAGCAGTTCGTTAAACTTATCTCCTGCTTTACCACCCAGGTAGCCTGTTTTACCAAGACCGAAGGTGCCACCGTCTCCTTCGCCTTTAGGACCTGCTGGTGTGCCCTTGCCGGTATTTAATCCCAGGAAAGTGTGATACAGCAGCGGAGCATCGGTAATAGTTTCAAACTCTACAATGTGGCTGTTGGTATCGCTAAAATAACTGCTGGCATAGTCAAAGTTGGTGGCAATACCACCGTAGCTGTCTCCGCCTAATAATACATCCCTTCTTTTCAGGTGTAAAAAATCATTTTGCGACATGCACCTATACCAGTGTTTTGCCTCGTTGACATCTTTCCCGGTGGTTTGTTTAGGCGGCACGCTGCTTTTAAACTGAATGCTGTTGTTGTTATGGTGTACGTATTCTAATCTGCCTCTTCTGATGAGGTAAATTTCATGTTCAAATTTATTAGCACTTTTGGTTATGAGCTTATTAATAGCTTCTTCGGAGGTAAGCTTCATTTGATTTAAATTTTGGTTAATATTTAGTGTGGAAACACTATTGTTTTTTTAATAGATAGATGATAAGCAAAAATATATATTGTTTGTTTAATTATAGCAATAGTTAATAAAAATAACTTAGTAAATATTTTTTATTCTTTAGTAAACAATATTTGCTTTTATTTGTGGTTTAGGAGTTAAAGTGCCGAAAGCCGGCACTTTATTTAAAATAACTACCAAGTTTAACTTTATGGCTTTCAAAGCAAGATTAAATTTTTCGGGCAGGGATTATGATGTACTCACCTGTTCTTACGCGCTTGACCGCGATGTTGATTCTAAAGGACGCCCTTCATCGGGTGTTTACGGCGGAAAAATTGAAGTTGAGATAGAATCAACTGAAGACACTTCCATTATTGAAACAATGGTAAACAACCAGTTTAAACCTTTTAAAGGCACCCTGCTGATCAGAAAATCAGAAGAAGATGCCAAAATGAAGGAACTTACTTTTGACGACAGCTACATTATAGCCTATGATGAAGGAATAAATATAGTTGGAGAGGTGCCGATGAGCATGAAATTCGTAATTTCGGCCAGGACGCTTAAAGTTGGTGAGGCCGAGCACATCAATGACTGGCCGGGCAAAAACTAAGAGTCTTATTAATTGTTAAAAGTTTTTAATTTATCATAACATGGCTTTCAAAGCAAGGATAACTATCGGGTCAAAAGAATTTGACGTGTTGCAATGCAGTTTTTCATTAAACAGGGATGTAGATGCCAAAGGCCGCCCTTCCTCGGGCGTATACGGCGGTACCATTCAGGTTGAGGTAGAGTCGACCGAAGATACTTCAGTTATTGAATCAATGGTGAATAACCAGTACAAACCGCTAAGCGGAAAGATAACCTTTAAAAAATCAGACGAGGATGCCAAGATGAAGGAACTATCTTTTGAAGAAGGATACCTTATACAATACAACGAGGGTATATCTATCACTGGCAATAACCCAATGACACTGAGCTTTGTGATATCTGCACGCAAGTTAACCTTAGGTAACGCCGTGCATGAAAACGACTGGCCTAAATAAGCCGCATGATTTATACATAAAAAACAAAGGCTGCCTTGTAAAAAGGCAGCCTTTGTTTTTTATAAGCTGGGCGCTGTTAGTTCTGTGAACCACTACCTCCGCCGCCTTGTCTCATTCTGTCCATTCTGTCTTTCATTGCCTTATCATAGGCGGCTGCCTGGTCGGCTGTTAAAACAGCTTTAATTTTTGTATTGGTAGTTTCCATCATTGGGCGCATGGCGCTTCTCATGGCATCTCTGTCGCCATTAGCTGCTGTTCTTACGCTATCCATCTTTGTAGCCTGCTCTTTATATATAGCGGTTATTTCAGTGGTTTGGTCATCAGAAAGCTTTAGCAGTGTTTGCAGATCTTTAGCCCTCTCTTCCGGACTTTTTCTCATACCGCCACCTTGTGCATGGCTTACCGCCGAAATCCCGATCAGGAAACAGCACATTAACAATAATTTTTTCATAGCTCTTTAATTTATTACGTTTTATAATCTTAGGATAAAGATATACCGTAAAGGTTTAAATAAGCCGATGTAACTTAATTGTTGCTTTGTTGTAAATTTGATATGGAGCGCTGCATTTGAGCCATCATACTGGTGAGGCTTTCCATTGTAGGCTCAGGTGTTGGTTGCGGCAATTGTGTAGAGATATAGCCTTTTGCTTTCCATATTTCCAGCACATCCTCGCCGTTTATTTCATAAGGCTCGTAAACGGGGTTATCTGATATCAGCTTGAGTTTTTTGTTTTCTTTAAATTTATTACCAACGCGTTTATATACCACACCATCGTTTTTAGATATCACGATATAAGTTTCGCCGCTTTTAATGTCGGCCCAGTTTTCCAGGTATTCACCTATAATAATATCGCCTGATAATATAGGCAGCATTGAGTCGCCTTTTATTTCAAAAGCACGGTAGGTGCCTTGTTTAAACATAGGCAGATAAAATTTGGGTAATTGAGATACATATTCCGGATCGGCATAGCCATTCAAATAGCCCGCACTTGCTTTTAGCGGTACCATTTCAATATTTTCATTATCCTCCTTATCAACAGAGATACTTAGTATACGCAGGTTGGCTGGATTGCCTTTTGGTTTTGGCGCCCATTTTTCATCGATGCTCTCATTAATGAAATCATCAATAGTAATGTCAAAAAATATTGCTAAAGTTTTTAGTAGTTCGTATTTTGGTTCAGCTCTTTCTTCTTCATATGCGCCTACTAATGAACGTTTTATACCTAACTGGTCGGCAAATTGTTGCTGGGTTAAACCCTTCTTTTTGCGGAGAAACTTAATATTTTGTGAAATTATTGACATAAAATTTGCATTTGCTAAAATTATTAGTAATTTTATGCTCATAAAGTTAGTAATAAATATTGGTTCACCAAAATTTTTATCATAAAATGAAACGTTTTGTATATATCATCACCGACAGAAACAGGAAAAATCTTCACGTTGGTTTATGCTCAGATCTTGTAAAGACTCTGCAATTTTATAGCGACATGCCCACTTTATTTTTCGACAGCGCGCAGCAGCTTAACCGTTTGGTTTATTTTGAAGAGATCAATACCGAAGAGCAGGCTATGGAGCGTTTCAAAGTAGTAAGCACCTACACCCGCCCGCAAAAAGAAAAAATGATCAGACCTGTTAACCCTGATTGGATAGATCTGACCATTGGTTTAAAGTTTGAAAGTGGTTTACGGGTAAGGCCGCAATTGCGCCCATCTGTAAATGCTAATCGCCGGGCGGTTACTTTTTAATAAATTTTAATGCGCCCGAGTTCATGCAATATCTTTTGCCACCGCGGTTGGCGGGGCCATCGTCAAAAACATGACCCAGGTGTAAACCGGTGCTTTTTTCAATAACCTCGTCGCGGCTCATGCCGTAACTGTCATCATACACAATGGCAACTTTTGTGGAATCGACGGGTTTAACAAAACTTGGCCAGCCTGTTCCGCTGTCAAACTTATCGTCGGAGCTAAATAATACTTCGCCGGTAGCTGCGCTTACGTAAACACCCTTTTGGTGATTGTTCCAATAGTCGTTTTGATACGGCAGCTCTGTTCCGCTTTCAACCATGATGTGGTATTGGTTGGGTGTTAATGTTTTCTTCCACTCTTCTGCTGGTTTGCTCAGCTTCCGTTTGTCACCCTGCCCACTGCTGTTCTGACAGCCAAACGCGGCTACAATAAATAATATCGCTACTGCTAAAACTGATATTTTCATTTTTAAGTATTTAATCAATATAAATAGAATGATGAGCTATTACAGCCATCGTGCTTCTGTGTGCTTAGTCGTTATTAGCAACTAAACCTTACAATTCATTATATCTTAAATACGTAATGCTGCTTTAGGCAGATTGTCATTCGCCTGTATTATTATACGGCTTTTGGTTTGGGTAACAACACTTTGCTGATGATGTGGACTACGCCGTTGCTTTGTGTAATATCAGACCGGCTAATGATACACCGGCCACCGGTTTCATCCTCCAATGTGATATTATTATTGTCATCAATTTTAGCGATCAATTTACCTCCGCTAATGGTAGTTAAAGTGGTTGAACCTTTATGCTTATTGATGAGCTTATGTAATTCTTTAGCGCTAAATTTCCCGGCTACAGCATGATAGGCAATTATATGAGTTAACTCCCAAACATGCGCTGGTTTTAACAATGAATCGAGCTTACCGGGAGATAAACTTTCAAATGCTTCGTTAGCAGGAGCGAAGATGGTAATAGGGCCTTTGCTTTTATATGTCTCGGCTAAATTGGTCGAATTCACAAAATTATAGAATATGGACAGATCCTTGTCTGTAGCTATATTTTGTACAATATCGTTGGCTGGTAACATGGCATCCCCGGCAATGGTTTTCATCGTGCCTGAAGCCGGCACATTGCTAACAGGGTCGGCATCAGCTGCCTGGGCAAGTACGGCGAAGCTACACATCATCAGAGCCAAACTCAACAACAGTATTTTTTTCATATCAGGCTGCAAATATAAACAGATATTATTTGATAACTATTTTAAGCCGTTTAGGTTTTAAATAAAAAAAGCGACTTTATGGTCGCTTTTACTTTTAGATGATCATTTAGTTACCATCCTGGTGTAAATCCTAAGCCAAATAATGGTTTTTTAACATCGGTACGATTAAACGGAATGGCCAGGTACGGCTCCAATACAAATGCCCCAAATACATTGATCCTTAATGATATACCCGCGCTTAATGCCGGAACCCTGCCGTATACCGGCTCGGTAACCGGTTGCCCGTTCACTACAGTAGGTGTACCATCGTCATTAAGTACAGGTTGCTGACCTATTACCGGTGGGTTTTTCTGGAAATAGATATGATCACCGGCGTTCCAGGCCAGGCCCGCGTCGAAAAATAAGTTAAGATCGGTAAACAGGAATTTTGATTTGATCTGGGCCAGTTTCTCCGGACCGGTGAAAGGTAAGCGCACCTCGAAGTTAAATACCGCAATGCGGCTACCCGATAGCTGATCGATGCTGAAACCATTTGTACCGGCTTTGCCATTGTTGTAAAAGGTTTGCCCTTCGTAACCACGGATGTAAAAAGGATAGCCTACGTATAAAGGATAAAGCCCCGTGGCATCGCCACCAAAACGCCCGTAACCATAAAACCTGGCCGCGAAGGTAACGGGTTCAACGCGTACATATTTCCGGAGATCGATAGTTGGCGCAAAGAAATGGTAGGTACCAAAATTATATTCAGCTTCCAGGCGATACCTGAAACCATTGAGCGGCGCGGTTACGCCGAAGAAAGAATTATCACCCACTAAAGCGGTTGATACCTGGAAAAGCGAGTATGATTTTAAGCTGGTACCAATCAACTTACTTTCATCATCATTAGCTATCTTTTTCTTATCAGATGTTAAATAATTTGTGGTGATGGTTTTACTTTTATCGGCATTGATAGTGGTGTCCAACGCGTAATAGTCGCTGTAACGGTCAACCCGGTAGGAGTTATAGGAAGCGCCTGCTCCAATTTCGAAACGTGTGGTTTTTGAGATAGGATAGGAGGTAAACACCCTGGCTGCATCTTCAAAATTTCGGATGATGTCAATATTGTCTGAAAGGACTGTTTCGTTTTTGCCGCTTACACTTTTTGTTGGGAATGTTCGGGTTTGTATACCAAATTGGTATGGGATATGCGATATGCCAAAGCCGAGGTTCCATCTGCCGGTTTGGTTTACGTAGGTTATTGCTGCACCAGAGTCATAGATCTGTCCGTTGACTGACGCCGCAGCGAAGATCTGATTGCGACCGAGTATATCACTGAACACGCCCTGTATGCCGCTTGAAAGACTTGTGCCATAAAAACTGCTTACGCCAATACCAATCCCGCTACCAGCTAAATAATCAAGCTTAAACTTGGGCTTGTAGGCAACGTTGACAACCGAATCGGCCGGGATCTTTTTATAGGCCAGGTAATTATTCAAATTGGAGTTGATCAGATCGACGCCAACTGCACGGGCCGGTGGTAGTATGCCAGCGTTAAAGTTTACATCAGTTGCCTGCAAAGTAGCCGGTTTAAAATCAGATGCCTTTGCATTATAAATGGAATATTTTTGAGCACGATAATAGGAGTAAACCACATCATCGTGATTGGAGATACTTAATGCCGGTGAATACTCGGTAATACCACAGATGCCCGTAAACAGATCGGTCATTTGCTCAATTTTACCGCTGCTGAGGGTGTAACGGTACATATTGCGGAAGCCATCGCGGTTGGATAAAAAGTATACCTGCGAACCATCAGCAGAGTATTGCGGGTTCAGGTTGTTGGAGCCGTTGAATATTTTGATGTCGGTTACTTTGCCTGTAGCCACGTCAAGTTCGGCCAGGTTAAAGGGGATATCCTGCTCTAAAGATTGATCATAAGTGCTTCTATCGCTCGAGAAGATGATCTTTTTACCATCCCTGGAATAACTGGGCTGGTAATCGGAATATTTATCATTGGTCAATTGGGTAACCTTTTTAGTATCGAAATTATAAGAATACAGATCGCCCTGGCCTTCCGATAATCCCTGGAAGACAATGTCCTTGCCGTTAGGCGACCAGGATAAATTACTGAACTGCTCAGCTTTTTCCATCGATACATCGTTCAGTGTATTGCCGCTGGCTACATCCACTACGATCATCCGGTTACGGCCTTTGCTGAATACACTGAAGGCAAAGCGCTTACCATCCGGCGACCATGTGCCTGCCGATTCTATAAAGTTAAACTCATCAATATGCGTGTTGGATACCTTACTTGTGAGCTTTCGTAAGATGCGCCCCGTATGCGCGTCGGCGAGATAAAGGTCGATAGAGAACAAACTTTTAGCCGATAGAAAGGCCACGTAATTACCATCCGGACTCACTGCTGGTGCCACTACCAGGTCGCCGCCTGTTTTACTGTCGATCAGCTTAAGACCAACCGGTTTTTGAACCGTATCTTTTAAAAAAGGTTTGTAAGTGTTTTCGATGGAGGTTTTCCATAAGCGCGACAAGGTCTTGTCATCATACCCAAAGGTGCGCCTGATGCCATAATTAAGGCCGTAACGGGCCGTATTCTTAAAGAATGGTACAATGACTGTATCGCCATAAGTAGAGCCTAGGAACGACCAGAAAGCCTCACCATAACGATAAGGGAAATACTTATTGCTTTCCGTAAGATCGCGCACCGAAGGGATATCATGGTTCAGGTACGCATCACGCATCCACATGGCTGTGTAGGAATCCTTTTTACCTAATGACAGATACTCGGCCATACCCTCGATCATCCATAGCGGGATGTTGTTGATCTCCTCAAAACTATCGCCTTCACCAGCCTGTAGCGCCCGGTACTGAAAGGCGTGCACCAACTCGTGCCCGATAACATGGCGGGTGGTTTGGTTGGTTTCCATCACCGGCATTACTACCCGGTTCTTGAGGCCTTCGGTAACACCGCCGGTACCCACACCAATTTCGCCGTCGATAGCGGTAGTTTGCTGAAAATCGGGGTGGTTGGCGTATAGGATGATAGGATTGGCCGTTTTAAAAGTGTCTTTAAAAACCTGCTGATGTAAAGTATACCACAGCTCACTTTCCTGGGCAAAGCGCTTTACCATACTATCATTTTTTAGGTAATAGTAAATTTCAAAATGCGGGGTTTTATAAACTTTAAACTTGAGGTTTTTATAACGTACCTTATTTTGCCCGAAATACTGGGCATGGGCACCAGTACTTATCAATAAAGAACCTATAAGACAAAGGAATATAAGGGTGAGCTTTTTGGCCTTATTTGATAAGGGGTAGTGTTTATTCATAACTTAACTAAATAGATATCGCTAATTTAATGAAAAATATGTGTGGATGTGCAGATGTGCGGATGTGCAAATATGCAGATGATAAATAAGTGAAATGTAACATTTATTCATCATTTGCACCTCGCGCATCTGCATATCTGCACATCTGAAATCCGCACATCAACTCACACTATTTATTTGCCGGTGGCGTACCTTCCGGATTTTCAGGTGTAGTGGTTGGTGCTGCCGGTGTAGGTAATACGTGCGTTGTATCAATAGGGTTGCTTGTACTGTCAACTGTCGCTGTATCGGTCACTATTCTTGGCGACGGACAATTATATTCCTTGGTGATTTTTACCCATGGTTTCGGGAACGACCCGTAAGTATATCCCGATTTTGGATCGGCATAAACTTTCTCCATAAAGCGGCCAAAAATGGGCAGGGCCGTGTGCGATCCTTCGCCGGTTTCGGAGGTGGTGAAGTGTACGCTGCGATCATCAGCGCCAACCCATATACCGGTTACCAGGTCTTTAGTAATACCCATATACCAGCCATCGACATAATCTGAAGATGTACCGGTTTTGCCACCAATCTGGTTGTCTTTTTTCCACAGTCCAGGGTATTCCCATAAAGCCTGTGATGTACCTCCCGGTTCTTCCATACCACCGCGGAACATGTACAACATCAGCCATGCTGTTTCCGGACTGATCACCTGTTCCTGTTTTAAGGTAAACTCTTTTAATACGCTGCCGTCCTGATCTTCAATTCTGGTTACCAGTATGGGGTCTAATTTCTGGCCCTTGTTTAGGAAGGTGCTATATGCTCTTACCATTTCAAAAACCGAAACATCGTTTGAACCTAATGATACCGATGGTACCGATTTCAACGGACTTTCGATACCGCACTTATGGGCATATTCCACAATTTTATCCCAGCCTACCTTTTCGGTGAGTTGCGCGGTAATGGAGTTTACAGATTTACCCATGGCCCAGCGTAATGACATTTCGCGGTACGAGAAATTAAAGTCGGCATTGTTGGGTTGCCAAACTTCATCCTTGCCGTTATCTTTGTATTTTATGGTAACGGGTTTATCGGTGAATTTATCGCAGGGAGTAAAACCATTATCCAATGCGGTTAAATAAGCGAAAGGCTTAAAGGTTGAACCCGCCTGACGGCGTGCCTGGTTCACGTGATCGTAGTTAAAAAAGCGATGATCGATACCGCCTATCCATACTTTTATTTTACCTGTTGATGGCTCAAGGGTCATCATACCGGTATTCAGGATATGCGCATAGTATTTGATCGAGTCGATAGTCGAAAATGTAGTGTCTTTTTCGCCGTTCCAGGTAAAAACGGTCATCCGTTTTTTCTGTTTAAAATACTGCTGAATTTGAACGGTATCGCCTTTGTATTTCTTTTCCAGCAAACTGAATATGGGCAGCCGTTGTTCGTTTTTCAAGATAAAATCCTTGATCTCTACACCTTTGGAGTCGCGCCATGGGTTTTTGTTGCCCCACAGGTTGTTGAAGCGCTTTTGCAGCATCTTCATTTTTTCGGCAACGGCTTCTTCGGCATACTGCTGCAGATGCGAGTCGATGGTGGTGTATATCTTTAAACCATCCTCGTACAGGTTATAGCCATTCTCCTTACACCATTTATCCAGCCATTTTTCTACCGCGCGGCGCAGGTACGAGTCGCCATGTGAATCTTCTTCCACATAGCTCAGGTTAAGCTTGATGGGCGATTTGAAACTGGTATCATAACCAACTTTGGTGAGGTAGCCATATTTCTGCATCTGGCTTAAAACCGTATTACGGCGCTCCAAAGCACGATCTGGATTTTTAATAGGATTGTAGCTCGAGGTAGCCTTGAGCATGCCAATAAGCAATGCCGCTTCTGCCGGCGTAACCTTATCCGGTGTTTTATTAAAATATTTTAATGAGGCGGTTTTAATGCCGAAGGAGTTGTTACCAAAAGGTACCGTGTTTAAATACAGCGTAAGTATTTGCTCCTTGTTATAAACATGCTCAATTTTAAAAGCGGTAAGCCACTCCTTACACTTGTAAACGATGGTACGAATCACCGGGATATGTTTAATAAAGCCCTGCGATTTGCGTTTACGGGTTTCGAACAGGTTTTTGGCCAGCTGTTGTGTAATAGTACTGCCCCCGCGGCGTTCGCCTTTGGCAGTGGATAGCATACTGGTAAAAAACGAGTAGAAATCAACACCGTTATGCTTGTAAAAGCGGACGTCTTCGGTTGATATAAGGGCGTTGATGAGGTTGGGAGAGATGTTTTTTAGCTCGACAGGGGAGCGATTCTCTTTATAGTACTGGCCAATCAGCTTACCATCGGCTGTATATACCTCAGAACCAACAGACATTACTGGGTTTTTAATATCCTGCATGTCAGGTGAGTAACCTGAAAGCCAGAGGAAATTGAGTTCGATACAACAAAAAAAGATGATGACGAAGTAAATAAATATGGCGAAATATCTAAGAAATCGGTTTCGTATACGTCGGAACATTGGGTAAAGATGTAAAATAATGACACTAAATCATAGTATCAAACAAATATTAATATATACAGTTTACATAAAAGTTACAGTATACCCGTCACCAACCTGTTTGCAAGCATAAGGCATTAAATTATCAGTACCTTAAAACCTTTTTACTATAGGTTGGGTCAAATCGAATTGGCCCTTTGGGTGTGGATATTTATAAATTTAAACAAACAGCATCATTATCAACGCAATTTTAACATCTAAATTTTAAGTTGACAAAACTGTAAAGCAATTTTTTTGATATGAGTAACATAATTAACAAGTTTAAGATTGATAATGGTAAAGGGTTTTCGCTTAAGGATCATGATGCGGCCTATGCCGATGGTTTTGAGAAGGATGATGCCCAGGAAGTGCTCACCGCACTGATAGAAGAAACATTCGACCTGCAAACCGAGCTTTATGCTGCCAATAAATATGCGCTACTGATCATTTTTCAAGCGATGGACGCGGCTGGTAAAGATAGCGCCATAGCACATACACTATCGGGTTTAAATCCGCAGGGCTGCCAGGTGTATAGTTTTAAACAACCCAGCACTGAGGATTATGAACACGATTTTTTATGGCGGCATTACAGATCGCTTCCCGAGCGCGGGCGTATCGGTATCCATAACCGCTCGCATTATGAAAATGTGCTGGTTACCAAAGTGCACCCGGAACTGGTATTAAAAGAGCACTTGCCCGGCATAGATAGTGTGAAAGACATCGACTCCAAATTTTGGAACGAGCGTTATAAAAGCATCCGTGCGTTTGAAGAGCACCTTACTGCTAACGGGACAGTAATTATTAAGTTTTTTCTGCACGTGTCTAAAGACGAGCAAAAAGAACGTTTTTTGGAGCGAATAGACGACCCGAAAAAGAACTGGAAATTTTCCCTGGCTGATATTGAAGAACGTAAACATTGGGACGAATATATGAAAGCCTATGAAAAGGCTATCCGGGAGACAGCCACCAAGGATTGCCCCTGGTATGTGATACCCGCCGATAAAAAATGGTTTACCAGGATTGCCATTTCAACCGTTATACTTCAAACCATTAGCGACCTGAAACTTAAATACCCCGTACTGACCAAAGAAGAAAAAGGTAGGCTGGATGATGCGAAAAATATATTGGAAAAGGAGTGAGGCATTAGTGAAGAGGGAGACCTACGAAGTTTTCAAAACTTCGTAAGTCTTAAAAAAAGGTGTCATGCTAAGCATCGTCGAAGCATAATGGAGGAGGCCTCTGCGCACGCCCTTCGACAAGCTCAGGGTGACACCCCTGAAATCTCTCTGATTATATACTCGAGAACATAGTTTGTGCTCTTTCGCCGATAAGCGGTATAGGTTTGCTTTCGCCGTTAATGGCTCCTATAAAGCCTATTACCCATAAAATGAATAAGCCAAGCCTGATTACCCAAAAAAGGGAATAACCAATAGTGCCTCCTCCGGAGAAAAATATAGCTGCGAAAATGGCCCCGGCAGCATAATAAATGATCATAGAGGCAATGTGAAATAGTAGAGTTTGTCTTAACTGATAGCTTGCCTGCGCGGTTTTATTATCCTTATACATAGCGAAATAAGCGATAAGCCAACCGATGATAAAGAAATAACTAACAATTCCGGCTGTTTTGCCGCTGTCTGTTGATGGTGAGTCGTTCATGGTGATAGGTTAATTAATGATTTAATAAAGCTAACCATATTTCACTACCAAATGTTTGAATTTTTTGTTAATTATTCTACATGGTATTTTCGCGCGTTTTTGACTTATCGGAACCAAGAAAAAGAATCAAATGTCATTTCGAGGAGGAACGAGGAGAAACTATCTCTTGAACGAAGTGAGAAATCTTTTACGATAGAGATGCTAATTTTGTCCCCTCAGGGTCTCCTGAAAGGGACCTTGAGGCTAACCCAACGTAGGCACATTAAATAAAAGACGGAGTCATCCTGAACCTGTTTCAGGATCTCTCAGGACAAATTAATCACCATGTTGTATAGCTATGCATATGGGATGCCGAAATAAATTCGGCATGACGTGAATATTGTAACACTTATAAACTCGGATATTTATCTTCTGCTCAATTTTCCTTCACAAAACTGGCCTCATCAATAAAGCTGCTTTTACCATTGACCACAGCGATGGCCTTAACCGTTGTACTGGCGGAGATAGTTAAGGGTGCGCTATACAATGTTGAACCAGCGGTTGGTGCCGATCCATCGAGTGTATAATATATTTTAGCATCGGCATCCGCGCTTTTGATCTGGATACTGAAAGGCTGTTTGAATGTTTTGGATGGCGCTATAATGTAAGGATTAGCCACGATGGGATTATCGCTGATAGCGGATATGGGTTTTTCCAGATCCTGCAAAAACAGTTTGTTGGAGAGCCTGCCGGTAAACACTTCAAACTCGCCGCCATCGGCGATGTCGCTGTAATTTAAGTACAGTTTATTGTATGATTTTTTGGCGAGACTCATGCCCTGTAAATACGTATTGGCCCTGCTCATACCCGCACCCGAATTGGTGATGGTGAGTTTTTTGCCATTCTCCAGGTAAACCGTAGCCTTATCAAACTGGGGGATTCCCACCAGGAACTGATTTTGCCCCGGCGCTATGTTATAAATACCCAGGGAACTCATCACATACCAGGCCGACATTTGTCCGCAATCTTCATTGCCAGCCAGGCCATCCGGTTTTTCGCTGTATTCCTCGCGTAGGATACGGTCGATATAAAACTGGGTTTTATCGGGCGAATCGGTAAAGTTATACAGGTAGGCCATGTGGTGGCTCGGCTCGTTGCCATGCGCGTACTGTCCGATTAGGCCAGCCACATCAGGCGGAGCGTTACCACTCAGTTTGGAATCGGTGGTAAATAGTTCGTCCAGTTTGGCTTCAAATGCCTGTTTGCCACCCATGCGCGTTATCAATCCATCAACATCCTGTGGTACCAGGAAGGAGTATTGCCAGGAGTTGCCTTCGGTATAATTGCGGTTGATATCGGTAGGGTTAAAAGGGGCGAACCAACCGCCGTTGACCCGGGCCTGCATAAAACCGTTCTGGTTATTATATACGTTTTTCCAGTATTGGGCACGTTGGATGTAGTTGGTATAATCCTGTGGCTTATCCAGCATTTTAGCCATTTGGGCAATGCACCAATCGTCATAAGCATACTCCAGCGTTTTCGAAACAGATTCCTTTTGCGCGTCGGCTTGTACAGCACCATTTCTACGGTAATTATCCAAACCAAATTGATCGCGGTTTACTGCGGCTTTCATGGCGGTAAAGGCTTCGGCAGCATCAAAATCACGGATGCCTTTGGCATAAGCGTCCACAATAACCGGGATAGAATGATTGCCGATCATGCAATAAGTTTCGGAACTGGCGAGTGGCCATATAGGCAATAAACCACCTTGCTCGTACATCGCCAGGAAAGTTTTGATAAAATCGCGCGTCCGTTTCCTGTCGATCAGTGTTAACAAAGGATTTTCGGCGCGGAAGGTATCCCATAAAGAAAACACGGTGTAGTAATTAAAACCCTGCGCGGTATGTACTTTTTGATCAAGCCCCAGGTATTGCCCATCCACATCATTATAAATGTTTGGCGCAAGCATGGCATGATACAGGGCAGTATAGAAAATGGTTTGTTTGATGTGGGAATAGTCGGGCACTACCGGTCGTTTCTCTTTGGGCACGCGACCATTGCCGCCGCTTGCCCTGAGTTCTGTTTGGGCGGCTTGTGTGGCCTGGGCAACAGTAGGAGCGCCGCCTTCTACCTGGATCTTGTTCAGTTCGGTATTCCAGGAAGCTCTTGCCGCTTTTTGAATCTTTTTAAAGTCGAAATCGGGTACTTCGGCATCCAGGTTTTTTAAGGCACCCTCGGCGCTCACCGTGGATATGCCTACTTTGGAGATCAGCTCGCCGGGATTATCAAATTGCAAATACATTTTGATATTTTTGCCTTCTGCCTTTTTCTGGCCTTCCTGTAGTTGATCGTTACTGGCTATGCCATAAGTTTTAAAGGGTTTGGAGAATTTGGCATAGAAATAAACCCGCTGACCTTTGGCCCATGACCTGGATTCGCGATAACCACGGACTTCATGATCGTTCACTACCTCTATCCAGGAGTCGATCACGATATCGCGGTGCTGCAGATCAATGATGATATTGGCCTTCGGTGTGCTGGGGTAATTGTAGCGGTGTACGCCGACACGGGTAGTTGCAGTAAGCTCCACACCGATATTATACTTATCCAACAGGGTTTTATAATAGCCCGGTGTGGCCAGCTCATTTTTCTTTTTAAAGCCCGAGCGGTAATCCGTGTTTTTAAACTGCGGATCGCCGGTGGTAGGCATAAATAATACGTCGCAATAATCGGCAATACCGGTACCGCTCAAATGCGTATGCGAAAAGCCATAAACCACCGTATCTGTAAAGTGGTAGCCCGAACAGCCATCCCAACCGGTTAAACGCGTATCCGGACTCAATTGCACCATACCAAAAGGCAACACAGCGCCGGGATAAGTATGTCCATGTCCGCCAGTGCCGATAAAAGGATCAACCAGTTGCGCGTAATCCTTCTCTTTTTTCTTTTCCGCCTTTTGGGCTAACGCCACAGACGTTGTGGCAAATAATAGAGTAAATGCTAAAGTATTACGGAGCACAAATTTTATAGCGGGCATACAGGTAAATGCTGTTTATTATATCACGCAAATTAAAACTTAAATGTTACAATTGATAAAAAAATGCAGACGTTGGGGCAGGGGAGATGCGTAACAAGATTGTCGCAGATGACTCACTCGATCATCGCTATGCTCGACCACCCTCTTTCCGCGCGTCATTGCGAGGGACGAGGACAACCGACCGGAGGGAGCTCATTAATACCAATAAGAACAAAAACAACATTAATAATCCCCTTTATACAGGGCGAATAGATATGTCGTAGAGCGCTCAATTGCCGCTAAGGCTGTTACTTTGTCTTGATACAAAGTAACCAAAAATCAAGTCACCAGAAATGCTTCTTTGCCGCACAAGGCCTTTGCCCTGCAAATCAAACAGAACCACGGGCTGCTAAACCTCGCCGCTACTTCGTTCGCACTACCCCCACGCTTCGGCGAGGTTTGCTAATGCCCCTGCAACCACACAGGCTAACATGTTCTGCCTGCTTTCGCCCGAAGCTTATCTGCTGACGGGGAAGAAAAATTGCATTGTGTAACTTCTGCCGTCGCTCGGCTCCAGTCGAGTGACCGCTATTACCCGGCCTCCGGCCGATGGCAATCGCATACTATAAAGAGCGGCTCTGTAAGTAGGGGATTGCTTCGTGCCTCGCAATGACGCGTGGTGAGAAATGTGTTTTATCCCTTCTTTCCGCCGCAGGCGAAGAAGAGGGGATCCAGCGAAGCGCAGATCGGGTGAGTCGTTTCTGCGATACGGAAAGTCGTGATTCAATACTTCCCTCCCTACACCCTCCCGCTGGGAGGGAATCGCACAAAGCCAGCATTTTGAATATTAAGCTGTTTTTTTGTCTTGATACCTGATACGAGCTACTTGATACTACCAAAGCCAAATCCCATATTCAGCTGTCCGGCAAATGAGGGTGCTTTATCTGTTTCACCGATATGGTAAATCGGAGTTTCTTCAAATCGCGAAGCTACAACTACATGGATACCGTCTGCACAGGCGGTAAACAGATCTTCGACCAGTTTGGGGTTGTTATTATTATGCGATAGGTGGGAAAGCAGCAAATGGGTCATGTGTGCGGGCCTGTGCGTAGTGAATAATGCCAGCGCCTGTTTGTTTGACAGGTGCCCCTTGCCGCCACGGATACGTCGTTTAAGATGATAGGGGTAACCACCGTTATCGAGCATATCGTCATCATAATTGGCTTCTAAAAAAGCGGCATGGCACTGGCTAAAATAGCGGATAAGCCTGTCACACACCACGCCGATATCTGTAAATATACCTACGTTGATATCGCGGCAGCTTACAAAAAAGCTATGCGGCTCGGTGGCGTCATGTTCTTTAGGGAATGAGGTAACCTGCAGTTCGCCAATGTTTACGGTTTCAAACTCTCGTAAATGGTGCACCAGTTGCGCATCCACACTGTTACCTAAATGTAATAAGGTGCCTGGTGTAATATATACAGGCAGATTAAACTTTTTAGCCAGTACCGGTATGCCGCGGATATGGTCTGAATGCTCATGTGATACAAATATGGCTTTTACCTTTTGCATGGATAAGCCCAGCCGGGCCATGCGTTTTTCTGTTTCGCGGCATGATATGCCGGCATCAACCAATATAGCCTCCCGCTCGTTCCCTACGTAATAGCAATTGCCGTTACTGCCCGAATTTAGTGATGTGATGAATAATGACATGTAAATACAAAGTAACGGATTTAAGCTAAATTTTATCTTTACTTAACGTGCAGTGTTTAAAAATAATCACTAAAATTTCGCGGCTATAAAAAGCTGCTTATATTTAGCCATGGATTCACCCCAAACTTTACCGGTACTTGATGCTACAGAGCTGCGTGTATTAGGCTCGTTGATGGAAAAAAGCAAAACCACGCCCGATTATTATCCCATGACCCTTAATGGCTTAACCGCTGCATGTAATCAAAAAACATCGCGCAAGCCGGTTGTGAATTATGATGAAGGCACGGTTACCGAAGCTTTAAATACCCTCAAAAGACGCGGCCTGATCTCTACCGTTACCGGCGGCTCCATCCGTAATATAAAATATAAACATAATTTTGCTATCGTATTCCCAGTGATACCGGCCGAAGTAGCTCTGCTTTGCCTGCTGATATTGCGTGGCCCGCAAACACCAGGCGAACTGAATACCAACTCGGGCAGGTTATATGAGTTTGAAACGATAGAGGAAGTACAGGAAATGCTCGAAAAACTGGCCGACCCGGCTTTGCCTTATGTGGTACAGTTACCCAAGCGCCCGGGACAAAAAGAAGTTCGGTATGCTCATCTTTTAAGTGGTACACCGGATATTAATGACTATGATGACGTCGAAGAAACAGGCTCTCGCACAACCGGTGGATTGGAAGTCCGTGTAAGCCAGTTAGAGCAGGAACTTGCTGAGGTAAAAGAGAAACTGGTTAAATTGATGCAGGAATTAGGGGTAGGGGAATAAATTGATTCCGACGATAATGAATTGGATAATAAGGCGTAGTGATAAATTATCTGCTCATACCTACTTAGATGAGCTTTTAATACCCATTTTAGAAGATTTATCTGGGTTTAACTGGTTGTTAACCGATCTTGATTTTAACTCTTCAGAAATTAATGAGCACTTACCTATAAACTTTGATCATGAATGTTTTTTATTGTCTGAGAACGAATTTCATGTCTTGTTAAACGCCAATATACAGATCTGGTGGGGAGTTATTTTGGGTTTCCCCAGATCGATTACTGTAACACTTGATGAGGACAATTTACCTTTTGCGGAAGGTAATGGGCTGATCTGGAAAAATGAAAACATACAGCATCCTGATGCCCAGATAGAAATTATTTGCTTTGATAGCGGATATACGATTATTAAATTTAAAGACAGCTATCTGTCTGATAAATTTAAAAGCCATTTTACAGAGGCGATAGCATTAGAAAAATTCAAAGACAATCCAATTACTAAACAAAGGCGATAAGAATTAAAGAATGTAGAAGTGGTACGGTGCTAACACCGGCCACAGGCTGAACATATTCTGATAATCTATATGATGTGTGAACATTTAATTGAGCTCGAAAGGTTTATTAAAGCTAACGGAATTCAGGAAACTTTTAGAGGCAAAGCCTGGTCGGATAGCTGTAGGGAATGGGTTTATTTTGATTGCCTGTTGGATTTAACCAGCCTGCGAAACAGATTTCAGTTTCCTGCTTTTATTCTTACACACATAAACGATGACAATAAATCGGGAATGGAGGCGGGTTTTGTTTGTGATCTTTGTAAAGATGCAATTATGGGCCTTCATCCACATTTTGCTAAGGGTAAAGTAATCATCACTTGAGTAAACCTACCCGGTGTTAAAAAGCTTATTTATACTTCTCTTTATCCAGGCTCTTTTTTACCACAGCTTCATGAGCCCTTTTGAGTATAGCTACCATATCTTCGGTTTTCATGGGTTTGGCTATGTAATCATCCATGCCTTCAATCAAACAAAGTTCACGGTCTTCGGGGCCGGCGTTGGCGGTCATGGCGATGATGTATGGTTGTTTAAAAGCATACTTGCGAATATGGCGAGTAGCTTCAAAGCCATCTATTTCGGGCATTTGCACATCCATAAATATCACATCAACCGGGTTTAATTTTAGCTTGTTTAAGGCCTCGAGCCCGTTTTGTGCTATTATAAATTGGTAACCTAGTTTGGTCAGCATCCGGTCAACCAGTTTTTGATTGATCAGGTTGTCCTCGGCCACTAAAATGCGCATCGGGAAGTTGGTCGCGAAGTCTGCATCAAATAATTTGGGAGATTTTGACTCTGTGAAAATAGAGGCAGGCTGGTTTTGGAACTCTGCCTGTATACTTTTACCCAACTGATTTTGCTTAACAGGTTTGGTTAAGATAGCGGAGAACAATCCCGGATATTTTTTCTTTGATCCATCGCCAATGGAACTCAGCATAATTACAGGCAGGTTCTTATAATTTCTTTTTATGGCTCGCGCCAGGTCGACTCCATCCATATCCGGCATTTCCATATCGGTGATGACCAGGTTGAATTTTGCACCTTCTGATAACAGATCAAGCGCTTCTACAGCCGATGCCACCGATACGGTTACTATTCCCCATTGTTCCAACTGTGTTTTTAATATAAACCGGTTGGTTTGGTTATCATCAACTACCAATATCTTTTTACCTTCCATTTCGGCAGGGTTCAATACTATCGGTACATGTTTTGATTGCTTTTTACTGATGGCTGACCTGATGGTAAACATGAATACGGAGCCTTCTTTGTAAATACTCTCCACCCAAATATCGCCGCCCATGAGTTTTACCAAACGCTGACTGATCACCAGGCCCAAACCGGTGCCCCCGTATTTGCGGGTAGTTGACGAGTCAATCTGCGAGAAGGCATTGAACAGGCCCGGGAGTTTTTCGGCAGGGATACCTATTCCGGTGTCCATCACGCTAAAGCCAATCTCGATATCGCCATTTTTAAAGGTTTTGGATAGGTATACTTTTATAAATACTTCGCCTTTTTGAGTGAATTTCAAGGCGTTGCCAGTTAGGTTGGTGATCACCTGTTTAAGCCTCAAGCTGTCGCCGATAATTTGTATGGGCAAGGCAGCGTCTATCTGGTAAACCAATTCCAGATTTTGCTGTGAGGCTTGTTGCGAAAAAAGGTCCATTACCTCTTCGATACAATGGCGCAAATCAAAATCGTCCTGCTCAATATCCATTTTGCCCGACTCTATTTTTGAAAAATCAAGGATGTCATTGATCACGTTCACCAGGCTGTCGCCGCTGGCTATAATCGTATTGGTATATTCCCGCTGTTCGTTATTCAATTCCGTCTCGCCTAAGAGAGAGGCCATCCCAATCACGCCATTCATCGGTGTCCTTATTTCATGACTCATGGTGGCCAGAAATATGCTTTTGGCTTTGTTGGCTTTATCAGCTTCTTCACGGGCCTGCCGCTCTTGCTGGCGCTGCAACTCCAGCTCTTCAGACTGTACCAGTAATTCTTCGTTCAGGGCTTGCAGCTCTTCAGATTGGGACTGGAGTTCTTCGTTTAAGGCCTGCAGATCGGCCGATTGTTTTTTCAGCTCGTCAGACTGTTGTAAAACTTCTGCGGTACGTTCAGATACCTGCTGCTCCAATAGCGCCTTTTGTTTAATGATGGAATTCACCTTTAAACGGTATAAGCTATAAATAATGCCAAAAACAAAAAGGGTAACCAGGATAATAAACCACCAGGTTAGCCAAAACGGGGGCAGAACAGTTAATTCTATACTCAACTCGTGGGTTGACCATACCCCATCCCCATTATGACTTTTTACTTTAAATGTATAATTACCGGGAGGTAAATTAGTATAGGTTGCCGTGTTTTTATGCCCAACATTATTCCAGTTTTTATCAAAACCTACTAATTGATAAGCATAAACAGAACGGCTTGATAAGGCATAATCCAGTGATACAAACTCAAATGAAATTACCGATTGATCATAGTTTAAAGTAATAGCTTGGGTAACACTGATATCCTGTTTTAAAGGAGATGGATCCTGATCATTTTTAGCTACCGGTATAGAATTGTTAAAGATCTGGAAGTCGGTTAAAACTAAAGGTGGATTATAATGACCGGCGACGATTTTTTCAGGGTCAAATACGTTGAACCCGTTAACCCCACCAAAATACAAGCGGCCATCCTTGCTTTTTAAAGCAGATTTGGCTTTAAACTCATCGGCCTGTAAGCCATCATCAACGGTGAAGTTTTTGAATTTTTTGGTTACAGGATTGTATTTCGAGATGCCTGTATTAGTGCTTATCCAAAAATTACCGCTATTGTCTTCTTCAATAGCGTAGGTATAGTTATTGGGTAAACCATCATTAGTTTTAAAAACGGCAAATTTGCCTGTTTTTGGATCAAAACGATTTAATCCATCAAATGTACATATCCATATATAGCCGGCCTGGTCTTCTAATAAATCAAGCACAGCGTTATCACTAATACTGTTTTTTGAAGGGTCGTGTTCGTAAATGGTGAACTTGCCGGTTTGCGGATCAAAAAGATCAAGACCGCCATCGCTTGTGCCTACCCAAAGATTGCCCTTTGAATCTGCCAGTAATGAATTAACATTATCGTCGCTCAGGCTTTTTGGGTCATTAGCATTATGCCTGAAATGTTTGAATTTGTTTGTTTTAGAGTCGTACAGATCAAGGCCCTGACCAAAAGTACCGATCCATATTTTATGATCGGGCGTTGCTGCAAGAGCATATACGTTATCGCCAGCCAAACTGCTACTGTCATTAGGGTTGTGGTGGTATGATTTAAACTGATGGGTACGGGTATTCATCACGCTGATGCCGTTGCCCCAGGTACCTATCCATAAGTTGTCTTTATCGTCTTCCCGAATAGTCAAAACATAGTTGCCGGAAATGCTGTTTTTATTATTTTCCTGGTGTTTGTATGTTGTAAACGTCCCTTTGGATGGGTCAAACAGGTTTAATCCGCCGCCATCTGTGCCTATCCATATGTTATCCTTTTTATCCTGATAAAAATCCAGTACGTAGTTATTTGAAAGGCTTCCGGCTTGAGCGGTATGCTTATAGTGGGCGAAGTTTTCCTTTATTTTTTTATATAGACTGATGCCCGAAGCGAAGGTGCCTATCCACATATTTCCCACGTTATCTTTTAATATCACATCAACCGAATTACTGGCTATACTGCTATTGTCAATATCGTCCTGATAATGGTTGGTAAACTTGTTTTGGGTATAATTAAATATGTTTAAGCCTCCGTTTTCTATCCCTATCCATAAGTTTTGGTCGCCGTCTTCGGCAATGCTTTGAATACTGTTGCCAGAGATTGAATTGCTGTTGCTTGGATCGTTTTTAAAATGTTTGAAGGTATGGGTGTTGCCATCATATAAATTTAAGCCCCCGCCATCTGATGATCCTATCCAAAGATGATGGCCGCTGTCTTCAAAAATGCAGTTTACGTTATTTACGGAGATCGATCCCTCAATCTTATCATCGTGCATAAAATGGGTAAACGTTTTAGCAGATGAGTTAAAGCGATTTAAACCACCATTTATGGTTCCAATCCATATGGTGTTATAACTATCAACACAAATACTTCTGATGTTGTTATCACTCAAACTACCGGGATCATTACTGTTATGTTTATAGTGTGTAAACCGGTTTTTACCTATAAGGTATTCATCAATACCATCTTCCTGATAGCCGATCCATAAATTACCAGTTTTATCAAAAACAAGCTTTGTAATATTATTGCTCGCTATAGTGTTCGCATTGTTTTTATTGTGCAGGTAGTGATAAAAATGATTTTTTTTTCGATCATATTTATTTAATCCACCGCCCAATGTGGCTATCCAAAGGTCGCCGTTTTTATCCTCAGCAATATGAGTAATATAATTACTACTGATGCTTGTACTGTCGGTAACACTGTTCCGGAAGATCTTGAATTTATTACCATCAAAGCGGTTTAAGCCATCAAGCGTTCCTGCCCATATAAAACCATGGCTATCCTGAAAAATAGTGTTGATGTTGAGCTCTGATAAGTTAGCACGACTACCAATGCGTTGAAAATGTAAAGGCTGGTTTTGAGCAAATACATATAATGATATAGTCTGAAAAAGTAGAACAAAATAAAACTTACAGCCCCTCATTATATCAGTAAATTATGATTTATACGGTAGCAAATAATCGAATGAAATGATTATCTAATTTACTAAAATACTGTTAAATAAATCGGAATTAGATATGGCTATTTAAACGCGCCAATATTATAATTGGTTGTGACGCAAAATACGCTTGCTATTTGCCGCTTAACTAAAGTGTATAATAAATACACTGGGTATACCTAAACAAGCTGTACTTTTGCAATATGCAACAACAAAGCAAGGATCCGCTGCACGGTAAAACATTACAAATGATATTGGAAGAACTTTTGGCTCAGTTTGGCTGGGAAGAATTAGACAAACGCATCCGTATTAATTGTTTTCATGATAACCCCAGCATACAATCGAGCCTTAAGTTTTTACGTAAAACTCCATGGGCCCGTAAAAAGGTAGAGGATCTGTACGTGGCTTACTGCGTAAAGTAGCTTAGTGCTTACGTTTATTGTTCATCTTGGCCTTTTGACCAGAACTATAGTTATAAGTTTTTGCATTAGCAGCCTTTTTTTCATGAAAGGCGGCACCAACTACAGGAGTATCGGGGTTTGATTTGGCTGTTTTTTTATCAGCTTCCTCTTTTTTTGCTTTTATCTCTTTTTCAATAACCAGTTCATCGGGCAAGGTGGCTGTTGGTATCTTTTTACCGCTGGCTTGTTCTATCTTTTTAACCTGGCTTAGTTCCAGGTCGGTGGCAAAAGTAATCGCCAGCGTTTCCTGCTCATTGTTGGGGTCGTGGCTAACGATGCGCTCAATAAAAGTTTCTTTTTCCAAGGGCAGGTCAAAATGGATCAGGAAGGGGATGCCGCTTAAATCGACGGTTTCGTTATTTTCATTGATCACGATCAAAACCCTGGAGTTTTCGGCAGTTTTAAAATCTTCCATGTTTTTAAAACCATTGGTATCAAAAAACTGCGGATTTAAAAAAGCTACGGCATCACGCAGGCGGCCATAAAGACTTTTATATAATTTATCGGCGGTGACTTTGGTGTTTACGAATACTACTGTTTTGGTGAACAATTCCTCATCGTACAGGAACAAATTGAGCAAATTGAGCTTGGTGCCAAAGTTGGGCACATTATATAATAGTTGAGGATGTGTTTGTAAAGGCTGCTCCTGCAACTCTTCTATCTCAATAATGGCAGGCTGATTCATGAAAGGGGCCAGCATTTTTTCGAGCTTGCTGTGCATTACCTCGGTAAATACCAGGTGCTGACCTCTGCCTATGCTGTTGGCGAGCTCCACAACAGGCAGCTGCAGTCCTTTTTTGATCATCATATCGGCATCATCAATTACCAGCAGATCAACTTTATTTAAGTTAAGCGCCAGTTTCAGGTAAATAGCCCTTGCCCTGTCGGGAGTAGCCACCACAATATCGGCGCCATCGGCCAATGCATCCATCTGCGCTTCAATGCCAGGGGCAACGTATAAGCCAACTATGGAGATCGATTTGTTTTTATTGAGCAATTCAAATTGTTCAATCACCGCCATGACCTGTTCCTTTTCGGGTACCAGGATCAATACACGCGGAACACCTTCAGGGGCGTAATTGAAACGGTTTAAAACACCCAAAACATAAGTGGTGGTTTTGCCGCTTCCTTCGGGACCTATGGCTATTATATCCTGACCGCCAACTATGCGGGTAAGCGTTTTTAATTGCAATTCTGTAGGGTCTGTAAAACCTGCTTCATTTACCGATCTAACCAGTTGCTTATTCAGCTTTAATTTTTCAAACCACACCATCAGAAATTGTATTAAATATTTAAGAGGGCAAAATTACCAATTTAACTGCTCATATTTTTATAAAGATGAATTATAGATAAAAGAGGAAGGATAGAAGGACAAAGGAGCAAGGACAAAAGAACAAAGGTGGAAGGATAATAGAGCAAGGACAAAAGACAAAAGAATAAGGATTACTTTCTTTAATCCCTCTTTCCACCGTAGGTGAAGAGAGGGTGGTCCAGCGAAGCGCAGACCGGGTGAGTCTACTCTACTTAAAACAGCAGCCCCGAAAAGTTTGTGCGCGGAGCCAGATCAAGATAAGGGTATGTGACCTTTGAAAGATATAAGCCCTGCGGATGAGCCGGTATAATGATCTTGGGTGTTTGCTTACTGGCGAGGTAATGTTCAAATTCGTCAATGCTCATATCTCCACGCCCAATATCCAGCAAGCGACCAACGATGATCCTGATCATCTTACTCAAAAACCTGTTGGCCGATATGTGAAACCGCAACCTGTCGCCGCTTTCATCAACAAATAACCCGGCCGATGATACCTTACAAATGGTATGGTCAATCCTGTCGGGCATTTTGCAGAACGCGCGGTAGTCATCATATAAAGGCAGCAATGCTGTAGCCTTTTTCATGGCATCAATATCCAGGTTTGTTTCGGGATACAACGAACTAAAGCCGCTTAAAAATGGATCCTTATAGGTATGGATAAAATAATCATAGGCGCGTTGTATGGCATCAAAGCGGGCATGTGGCAAGCCTTGCATCGGGATAATGTCAAACAGGGCTATATCGTCCGGTAATATTTTATTGAGCCTGAAAAACAGATCGAAATCCCATTCCTGTTCCAGATCAATATGAAAAAAGAACTGACTCGCGTGTACATGCGCATCGGTGCGGCCGCAGCCAACAATAGCAACAGGGCGTTTAAGTAGTTTGCCCAGTGCGGTTTCTAAAACCAATTGAACACTATTAACCCCGGCGTGTTTTTGCCAGCCACTGTACTGTGTACCATGATAACCTATGTGGAAAAAATAACGCATCTGTATATGGCTCAAAAATCCGTAAAAAATCTGGTAAAGCAGGTATAAAGTAAAAGCCCCCGGTTTTATACACCGGAGGCTTTTATAAATGTTTATATGCTACGCTTTAAACTTTTTTAGGTGGCAGATCAAATGCTATGGCGTCATGTTCAAAATGACCTTTATGTGAGCCATCGCAAAATGGTTTATTGGCCGACAGGCCGCAACGGCAAATTGATAATACAGTACGGCCTTGTAAACCGTATACGTTGCCTTGCGCGTCAACAATTTCAAAATCGCCGTCAACTTTTACAGAGCCGTTATTATTAATGGTAAGTCTGGTTTTCTCCATGTGTTAATTTTTTGCCAAAGTTAACACATGGCATTGTCTGTAAATGGTCTATTTGTTATTTAGAGTTGTTCCGGATTGCGAAAATCATAACCTACAAATGACAAATTGATGATGCGTAAAATTTAATGTCGAAACACATAAGTTTTAGCTTTGTTAAGGAAGTAAGGAGAATCAAGATATTAGAATCAAGAGGCAAGAGGAAAAGCGATAAAGGGATAATTGCATTGCTGATCCTTTTTTCAATTGTCTTGATTCTTGACTCTTAATTCTTGACTCTTTCTCCGCGTTACATCAAAAAAATACCACAATATGGAATACAGACAATTAGGAGCATCGGGATTAAAAGTGCCCGTATTAAGTTTTGGAACGGCCACTTTTGGCGGAGGTAACGAGTTTTTTAAAGCCTGGGGAAACACGCAGGTGGATGAGGCTAAAAAGTTGATCCATCTTTGCCTGGACGCGGGTGTTAACTTTTTTGACACAGCCAATGTGTACTCGCGTGGACTATCTGAAGAAATACTGGGCCACGCGCTCGAAGGTTTACGCAACCGGGTACTTATTTCGTCAAAAGCTACATTTACCATGGGCGATGGCGCTAACGATTATGGCTCTTCACGCTATCATTTAATACAACAATGCGAAGCTAGTTTGCGCCGCCTGAATACAGATCATATTGATGTTTATCATATGCATGGTTTTGATGGTACCACACCCGTTGAAGAAACCTTACGAGCCCTGGATGATCTGGTAACCAGCGGCAAGATCCGTTATATAGCGGCCTCCAATTTTTCGGGCTGGCACCTGATGAAGTCTTTATCGGTATCAGAACGCTATGGTTGGAGCAGGTATGTTGGCCATCAGGCTTATTACTCATTACTTGATCGCGAGTTTGAGTGGGAATTGATGCCACTGGGTATCGACCAAAAAGTAGGTACCATAGTTTGGAGCCCGCTGGCTTCCGGCCAGTTAAGCGGAAAATATCGCAGAGGACAACCTATTCCGCAAGACAACAGGAGAGCACAAGGTGGTAGCCATGGCCCGGAAACTAACCTTGAACGTTTATATAATATTGTTGATGCCCTTGATGAGGTGGCCGAAGAAACCGGGAAATCGGTAGCGCAGGTATCGTTAAACTGGTTATTACAGCGGCCAACAGTAGTTAATTTAGTAATTGGTGCCCGTAATGAAGAACAGTTAAAACAAAACCTGGCCGTCATTGGCTGGGACCTGACCACAGAGCAGGTTAAAAAACTGGATGCCTCCAGCGAGGTTGATCCGATATATCCGTATTGGCATCAACGCCAAAATACAAAGTTAAACCCACTGCCTGATTTTTATTAAGTAGAGGTCTGTTGTCTGAATCAGAATTTCCAGAATGAGAAAATTTTCAGAATTTTACGTTTAAAAATCTTGTTAATTCTTAAATTCTGAAAATTCTGATTCAGAAATTATGGCTACAGACATGTTTGCTTTTATGCAGTTTATGCGCGATACCTTGCTATCGCTGCCCGGGGTAACCGAAAAAATGCACTTTGAGGACCCTGCATTCTATGTAAATAAGAAGATTATGGCCAATGTGAAGCTGAAGGACGAACTGGTAGCTTTACATACTCTTGAACGGGAGAAATGGATGATTGCCGATCCAGATACATTTTTCATCACAGATCATTACCGAAATTACAAATACATGCTGGTAAGGCTCGAAACCGTATCGCCCGATGATCTGAAAGAACTACTGATCACCGCCTGGCGTAACCGGGCTACCCAAAAACTCATCAGGGAGTATGAAGGGCAATAATATTGCCATAACTTTTCTATTTAAACCACACCGGTAACTTTATGCGTAAAACTACGTATGCAAAAGGGTATAATTACCCGTAGAAAATTGTATGATAAGATTTAATTTTATGCAATAAATGATTCCTGTTTAATAATAGCTGTTCAACGGGCTTTAAAAATAACAGGGATCAACCTAAACCTTATCACTTTAAATCCCAACGATCATGGTAAAAAAGCAATACCTGAAAGAAATAGTTATAACCGCCACTCAACAAAGGGGCGGAAGCACCAACACCGTAAAGGATGTGATGAAGGTGCAAAGCTGGCTTAATTTATATGCTATGGTGAACCCATCAGCCGGTACAGCTACGGGTATCGATGGTGATTTTGGCCCCGCTACACAAACCGCGGTGAAAGCCTTTCAACAGGCTAAAAGTCTGCCGCAAACCGGTATTGTAGATGCCGCCCTTTTTACAGAATTATCAAAACCTATGCTGAATGCCTTTACCGGTAACATAGCGGGTACTGACTTGCGCACGTTAGTGGTTAATACAGCTTTTCAGCACCTCAATAATGCCCCCTATGAACTCACTATTAAAGGACAGAGTAACAGTGGGCCTTGGGTGCGCAGCTATATGGATGGCATGGAAGGTACGCCATGGTTTTGGTGTATGGGCTTTGTGCAAACTATTTTAGATCAGGCTGCCAGTAAGCTTGGTAAGGATTTTCGTACGTTGATGCCTTTATCCTATAGCTGCGATACGGTAGCCACCACGGGTATCCAAAAAGGATGTCTTAGTCGTTATGCTACTGTACGAAGTAATCCGTCGATAGTAAAACCGGGTGATATTTTCCTGCTGCAGAAAACTACTTTCGATTGGATACATACAGGCCTCATCACGGCTGTTCATGGCGATGTGTTTGAAACCATCGAGGGCAATACCAATAACGATGGCAGCAGTAACGGCAACGGAGTGTATAAACGGGTCCGTAATTTTCAAACCTCCAAGCTAGACGTATTCTCGATACAGGGTTTGGTTTAGAAAATATATTTAACTGTAAATTTAAGGAGGCCCAACTATTGGGCCTCCTTTGTTTTGCCCTTTTCTTTAAATGATTGTTTCAGAAGCTGATTTAAGTCACAGTTAAGTTACAGTTCATTTTGAAAAAAAGTTGTTCATTTTCTTTAAAGCTTTCTAAAACTTAGCTAATTTGCCATATTTGCTTGCACAAGTGGTAGGGTATAAACCAATTAACCGATTTTAGATATGATTAGCCGTAGAAAGTTCATCCAGACAACTTCAATAGCGGGCACCTGTTTCCTGCTTACACCCGAGCTATCAAAAGCCGGGGTTTTTAAAGGGTCGCCAAATGATAAGGTAGTATTAGGAATGATGGGAACCAATAGCCGGGGCTTGTACCTGGCCCAAAGCTTTGCCCGTATACCCAATGTTGAAATAGGATATATATGCGATGTAGACTCCAAAGTGGTTGATAAAACTATTAATGAGATATTCAAAATAACCGGTAAAAAGCCAAAGGGTATTACCGATATCCGTAAAATGCTCGAGATCAAGGAAATTGACGCGGTTGTTATCGCCGCGCCCGATCATTGGCATGCACCAGCCACCATTATGGCCTGCCAGGCTGGTAAACACGTTTATGTAGAAAAACCATGCAGTCATAATCCGCATGAGGGCGAAATGGCGGTTGCGGCATCAAAAAAATACAACCGTTTGGTGCAAATGGGTAGTCAGCGCAGGTCATTTACCAATGTACAGGCCCTGGTTAAGGAATTGCACGAGGGTGTTATCGGTCGTGCTTATTACGCCAAAGGCTGGTATACTAATCACAGAGCAAGCATAGGGCATGGTAAGGAAGTACCTGTACCTGAAAACTTGAATTATGATCTTTGGCAGGGCCCGGCGCCACGTGTAGCTTATCGCGACAACCTGATCCATTATAACTGGCATTGGCTTTGGAACTGGGGAACCGGCGAAGCGCTGAATAATGGCACCCATGAGCTGGATGTGATCCGCTGGGGACTCGGTGTCGATTTTCCGAATAAGGTAGTATCAACCGGTGGTCGTTTCCATTTTAACGATGACTGGCAAACACCTGATACGCAGAATATCCTCTACAACTTTCCTAACAATACGGCTGCAGAGTGGGAAAGCCGCAGCTGCAATGGCTTTGGTATCGAAAAATTGGGCAGGGGTGTGATATTTTATGGCGACAAAGGAACCTTGTTTTACGGAGGCGGCAATGGCTATCAGGTTTACGATGGCGAAAACAAACTGGTGAAAGATGTTAAGGACGATACCAAGGTTGATGCTAATAATAAAGTGAGCCCTACCGAAGCGCTTGATGGTTTACACATGAAAAATTTTATCGAAGCCATTCGCGGTAACACAGCTTTAAACTGTCCTATAGAAATCGGTTTCCGGTCGACGCTGCTGCCTCAACTGGGTAATATATCTTACCGGGTTGACAGGGTATTACATACCGATCCATCCAACGGCCATATTTTAAACGATCCGGAAGCCACAAAACTATGGAGCCGGGAGTATGAAAAGGGCTGGGAGATAAATGTATAAACCTTGTTAAGCTTTTCCAGAGAATTTACGGGATTTGAAAAATCCAAAATAAAAAACCAATATAACATTACACATGAAGAAAATCATCTACCCGGTCATGGCCCTGTTTGCCGTGGCTGCCCTAATGCCTGTTACCAGTTGTGCCCAAAATGCTTTATTTGATGGTAAAACCCTTAAAGGCTGGAAACGCCTGGCCGGTACCGCCGATTATAAGGTAGAAGATGGCCAGATAGTAGGAACCACAGTTTTAAATTCAGGCAATTCATTTTTAGTTACCGAAAAAGAGTATGGTGATTTTATATTAGAACTGGATGCTAAAATTGAAAGTAAGTTGAGCAACTCCGGTGTACAAACCCGTAGTCATTATGATCCGGCAGGTCATGAAGGTAAGGGCAAGGTTTATGGTCGCCAGTTTGAAATTGATCCGTCTGATCGTAAATGGACAGGCGGTATTTATGATGAAGGCCGCAGAGATTGGCTTTACCCGCTTGATCTGAACGCCAAGGCAAAAGATGCTTTTAAGGTTGGTGAGTTCAACCATATCAAAATTGAATGTATCGGCAACGAAATGAAAACCTGGATTAATGGCATTCCTACTGCAGATGTGGTAGACACCATCGATAATAAAGGTTTCATCGGGTTGCAGGTACATGCTGTAAGTAAAGAGGAGCAGGCAAATAAAAAAGTATATTTTAAAAACTTTAAGCTGCAAACCACTAATTTAAAGCGTACACCTTTTCCAAAGGATATCTACGTAGTAAACTTACAGCCCAACAGCATTACCCTTGCCGAAAAAACCGCCGACTGGAAACTATTGTATGATGGTAAAACTAACACAGGATGGCGTGGCGCTACTTTAAAAACTTTTCCAACCATGGGATGGGAGTATAAAGACGGAACCATGCATGTACTGCCATCGGTTGGAAAAGAGGAATCAGGCGGTGGTGATATTGTGACCGATGAACAGTACAGCGCTTTTGATCTTTCATTTGAATTTAAGCTAACACCGGGTGCCAATAGTGGGGTTAAATATTTTGTAACCCTGTCTGAAGTGACCAAAGGTTCTGCCATCGGTCTGGAGTACCAGGTATTGGATGATAAACTGCACCCGGATGCTAAGCTCGGACGTGATGGGGATCGTACCCTGGCTTCCTTATATGATCTTATCAAAGCTAATAAACAGGAGCGTTTTGTGCACCCGATAGGCAGCTGGAATACCGGCAGGATTGTGGTTTACCCGAATAACCATGTAGAGCATTATCTGAACGGCGTTAAAGTGCTGGAGTACGAACGGGGCTCAAAAGAATTCCGTGACCTGGTAGCTATCAGTAAATACACCATTTGGAAAAACTTTGGCGAAGCTAAAGAAGGCCACTTGTTATTACAGGATCATGGTAACGAAGCGTTTTTCAGGAATATCAAGATCAGAACATTAAAGTAATTACCTCCCTCTATATAAATTGTCATTCTGAGCGAAGGCGAAGAATCTGTTTTAAGTTAGCTTACAAATAGATTCTTCGTTTTTCGGAATGACAATTTCTCTTTTAAAGCTTTCCTTTTAAGAAAAGCCCTGGCCGGATAATCCCGGAATTATTTCCTCCTAGGTAAGAAGCATTTAACTAATGTTTATAAATTTTGAGTGGTTTTTGCCAGCCTGATTTATAGATCAAAGCTTTTATTTACTATTTTTAGTTATTCAACAGGCTTTGATTCTGACTTTGATTTGCGTGCGGAATCAGCATTTAACCGTGTCAAAAATCAATTGTACTCTATCGAGCTAAACGCATATTTCCAAAATTTTATTAATAACTATAATTAACACAAATGAGTAAGATCACAGTAAAAGACGGAACCGAAATTTATTACAAGGACTGGGGAACCGGACAACCACTTTTTTTTCATCATGGTTGGCCTTTATCCGGCGATGACTGGGATGCGCAGATGATGTTTTTCCTGGAAAAGGGGTACCGGGTGATTGCCCATGATCGCCGGGGCCATGGAAGGTCAAGCCAGGTTTCAGGCGGGCATGATATGGATACTTATGCAGCCGACGTAGCGGCGGTAACCGAGGCATTAGATCTGAGAGATGCTGTACATATCGGTCACTCAACCGGCGGCGGCGAAGCTATCCATTACGCGGCTAATTTGGGCAAAGGTCGTGTAGCCAAAGTGGTGCTGATTAGTGCGGTTACGCCATTGATGGTTCAAACCGAAAATAACCCGGATGGCGTTCCCTTGGCTATATTTGATGAAATACGTGAGGGTACGGCATTTAACAGAGCCCAATACTTTGAAGATTTTACCATTCCATTTTATGGTTATAACCGTGAAGGAGCTAAAATATCGCAAGGAATCAGAGATAATTGGTGGCGTCAGGGCATGATGGGTGGAGTAAAAGCACACCATGACGGTATTAAGGCTTTTTCAGAAACAGATTTTACAGAAGATCTTAAAAGTGTAGATATTCCTGTACTTGTTTTGCATGGTGAAGACGATCAGATCGTTCCATTTCCTATTTCGGGTGCGAAAGCTGTAAAGCTTCTGAAAAATGGAAAATTGATCTCTTATCCGGGTTTCCCGCATGGAATGCCAGCGACAGAAGCTGCAACTATAAACAAGGATCTTTTGGCATTTATCCAATCTTAAATAAAATACTGTCCTTCATGATTGTAAAAGCTATCACCATTTATGGTTGATGGCTTTTATTTTGAATATATATACCGTAATCTATAACGAGCTTCTTACGGTAACATGAAATGGCACCGCAAAATGTTCATGACAATTACTCAGGGCGAATTCCGCCGCTTTGCTGCCCATCAGTTTAAAATCGGTTGATATAGTGGTGATGCCATCCAGTATGATCTCTTTAAGGGCCGTTTCATTATAAGAAATAACGCCCACATCTTTGGCTACCTTCAAATCAGACGCGATGATTTTTTTGATCAGTTCAACCAGATCATCTTCCATCAGGCTGATATAAACCGTTTGGGGCTGTATGGTTTCCGTAGATAAAGACTCAACCACCGCATACTCAAAAGCATACTGCCGGCAAAAATTTAAAAAACCCTTCATGATCTCCTTGGAATGATAGGTTTTACCTGGGAATATCAATTTGATGGTATGATAGTTAGTCAGCCTATCCAATAGCTTTTTCAGGGCCTCGTATACATCAGAGGCAAAGTTTTCATATATCGCGGCGAACTTTCCGATCACTCCTGGCACCAGGTTATCCAGCAGGATCAATTTGTCCTTTGGTATGGTATTGATGATCTCATGTGCTTTGGTCTCATTATCCAGGAAATGCGGGATAATGATATACTTGGCATAATCGTTTTGAGTGCTTTCGGTGATGATCTTTTTAAAAAAGTAGAAATCGTTGTTGTAGATGTAAAAATCGATGGTGGCCTGTTCGCCTATCGTGGCAACAAAAGCGTCGTAAATGATCTTTTTATGCGCGCTCAGCTTATTAAACAGCAGGAATATTTTTAAGGGTTTCTGAAAATCGGTGTTGGAGATAAAAAAGCCCTTGCCTGGTACCGAACTTACAATGCCCTTGTCCTTTAATTCCTTGTAAACCCGCTCAATAGTGTTTCGCGAGGTATCCAGAGCAAAACTTAGGTCGTTGATAGAGGGCAGCATATCATCCTTAACAATATCACCACTTTCTATACCCCTGATGATCGCGTTGGATAACTGCAGGTATTTGGGCGTGATAGAGTACTCGTCTATCGAAAGTATTTTCAGATAATTCTTCACATTTATAATTGGAACAGCACAAATGTAATATTACACAATTGTATTTTATTCATTAAAAAGATGGTAGGGGATAGTTTGAAAAATGTATATATTTATCTTGTTATAACCAATTAACCATCTCCGGCACAATCAATTACCGGAGCCCTAAAAACTTAATTAAACTATTCCCCTATGGTATTAAATTTACTTAACCCAAAGTTTCTTCTTTTATCGTTTTTTTTAATTATTGTGTTTGCCAGCGGTGCAAAGGCACAGGATCCTTATCAACCCTACCGGCAGGATTGGCTGAAAAAAGCCGAGGATAACAAACCTAAACTCGTTGAAACCGAAAAGCAACCGGTAAGCCTGGTTCGATTAGAGAAAGACCCCGCGGCTTTCCAGGGCTGGAAGGCTGTAAATACAGATAGTGTAGGCAAACTGTATAATACATCGTTCAAAACACAAAGCGGTGTTGTGGTGGATTTTGGTGAGCATCTTACCGGATATTTTACTTTCTCGATAAAAGCCCTCAAAGGAACCGCTGATGGGCCGGTGCGATTAAAATTTACCTTTGGTGAGGTACCGGCAGAATTATCAGTACCCTTTGATCCTTACAAAGGAACCCTAAGCCGGGCCTGGTTACAGGATGAAACGGTTACGGTAACCGAAATGCCTGCCGATATCACGATACCCCGTCGCCTGGCTTGCCGTTTTGTAAAGATCGAGTTGCTTGGCGCTTCACCATATTTTGATTTTCATATCAGCAATATGGTGTTTAAAGCAACTTCGTCTGTAGCCTTTAAACCACCACTTTTAGCTACAACTACGCCCCAACTGATAGCCGACATTGACCGGGTTGGTCTCGCCACTTTAAAAGAGTGTATGCAAACCGTATATGAGGATGGCCCCAAACGAGATCGCCGGCTTTGGATAGGCGATTTGTACCTGGAATCCTTAGCCAATCAGTTTTCTTACCAAAATAACCAACTTACCCGACGTTGTCTTTATCTGCTGGCTGGCTTATCTGCAGATGATGGTGTTTTGATCTCCAATGTATTTGAAAGCCCCGAGCCCCATGCGCAGGCCGGCAGCCGATTATTTGATTATTGTTTGTTGTATGGCGTGGCGTTGAAAGAATATGTTGCCGCTACCGATGATAAACAAACTGGCCTCGATCTGTGGCCGGTTGCCAAAAAGCAGCTGGACATTATCCGTAAATATGCAGGGAAGGATGGTATGATGGATTATCAAAAAGCAGGTAAAGAGTGGTGGGTGTTTTTTGACTGGAAGGATGGCTTGGATAAACAAGCCTGCTTGCAGGGACTCTCTATTTATGCCCTGAACCAAACCTATGCCCTGGCCAAACTGCTTGGGAAAGAGAGCGAAGTAGATGACATTCAATCATTAGCTAAAAAATTAAAAGCCGCGGCATATAAAAATCTGTATGATCCGAAGTCGGGCTTGTTTGTAAGCGGGGTAAATAAACAGATCTCCTACGGTTCACAAGCCTGGATGATATTGAGTGGGGTGGCTTCCAAACAGGAAGCACAAACGGCTTTAAAAGCACTGCCAACAGTTAAGGACGCCGTACACCCTGGTGCACCGTATATGTTTCATTATTACATAGCGGCCCTGATCGAGAGTGGTTTAAAGGCTGAGGCAAAAGACGCGCTGCAAAATTACTGGGGTGGCATGGTCAAAAAAGGAGCTGACACCTTTTGGGAAGTGTATGACCCGAATGATGAACTGAAATCGCCTTATAACTTTTACCCAGTAAACAGCTATTGCCATGCCTGGAGCTGTACGCCGGTTTATTTTATCCGGAAGTACCCGGAGATATTTCAGCGGTAGACCGTTGATGGGTTTTAGATTATGTTGATTTCGTTGATGTTGGCTGGATTCTCATGATGTGAACAGGATTCCGAAAATCAGCGAAATCAGCGAAATCAACGTAATCATCAAAATCAACGGTCAATGCTCTACTGCCTGTCCGTTATCTTTCTTTTTAAAACTATAATATAAATACCCCAACGCCGGCAATATAAATAAACTACCCACCAGCAGGCCTATACCCAGGTCGTCGATAGATTTGCCTGTGGCATGATCTGTTAGTAACGACATGGAACTGCCATCTTTAAAGATCACAAACCGCGGGAAACGGGTATGCCCAACCGATATCAGGATCATACTTACCTGGAACGCGGCCAGTACCCTGATCCACTGTTTGTTCTTTTTATCGGAGATGATGAACCATAGCAGTATAAGCGATAGGGTGGCAGCGATAACGGCCGCTAAGCTTAGCAGGTTACCAAATATCCAGTCGGCCAAATGAACATGCTCAAAATGTGATGCCAGGAATACCAGCGCGCCTAGTACTACAGCGGCTATGTTCATAGCTTTAGCCTTCTTAATAAAGCGTTTGATATCATATACTTCGGTACATTCCCCTATGAGGTAAATGGCGGCCAGGAAACCACAGAGCGCCACGGTAAAAAGTCCTACCGAAACCGAAAACCAGTTGAGCCAGCTGAAAATATAAGCTCCCGCAAAAGTTTTGGCGCTAGGGTCAATCTGACCGGATAAGGCGCTGCCAGCTATAATACCCAGGAACATGGGCGTAACAAAGCTGGAGTAAACAAATATATGGTTATAAAAGCCCTGTGTTTTCTCGTCCTTAATGGCGTCATAATTTCTAAAGGCGAACGCCGTTCCCCGGGCGGTGATACCCAGTAGCATAATGAGCAGGGGGATGTGCAGGTAAACGCACATTTCGCTGTAAATGGTCGGAAAACCTACAAACAGGATCACCACGGTAATGATGAGCCACATATGGTTGGCTTCCCATATCGGGCCGATAGCCTGATAACTGGTTTTGCGGGTGCGGTGCTTGTTATCATTCGAGGTAAAAAGTTCAATGATACCCGCGCCAAAATCGGCACCGCCTAACAGAAAGTAGAGCGTAATGGCAGCAAATAAAAACAAAATAACTACGTACAACATATCTTTACGGCTTAACGGTCATACAATTCAGGTACCATTTGTATCTGCCTTTTCAGTAGGAAAATAACAAACACACTCAGGGTAAAATAAATAAAGGTGAACAGGTAAAAAGAGTACTGGATGCCCGGCATGGGTGTAACCGCTTCGCTGGTACGCATAACGCCCTGAATGATCCATGGTTGCCGGCCCACCTCGGTTACTGTCCACCCAGCTTCTAAGGCAATAAAACCGGCAGGGGTAGCCCAGATAAACATTTTCAGGAACCACCCTTTATTAAACCAGCTCTTCTTTTTCAACAGAGCAATAAAATATAATATACCGATCAACATCATCAGCATACCAAAACCAACCATGATCTGGAAGGCATAATGCGTAACGGCAATAGGTGGCTGATTTTTAACGGGGATCTTATCCAAGCCATTAACCTGCTGCTTGAAATTATCATGTACCAGGAAACTCAATAAGCCGGGGATTTCAATACCATAATTTACCTTTTTTGCAGCTGTATCGGGTATGCCGCCAATAACCAGAGGAGCATATTCCTTAGTATGGAAGTAAGCCTCCATGGCAGCCAGCTTGGCGGGTTGCCTTTTGGCCGCGCCCTTGGCAGATATATCACCGCTTAGAGGTTGTAAAATGGCCGCCGCCGCGCCGAATATAATGGCTATTTTGAATGCTTTACTATGGAAATGTACATTGCGCTTGCGATAGATCATGAGCGCGTGGATCCCGGCTACAGCGAAACCCGTAGCCGAAAACGCGGCTATGGTCATGTGCAGGGCTTCGGAGAACCAGGCTTCATTAAACATGGCCTTCAATGGATCGATATTGATGTATTTGCCATTCACAAAATCAAAGCCTGACGGACTGTTCATCCAGGAGTTGGCCGATACTACTAGTATGCCAGATGCTATACCGCTGATGCCTACTACAATACCCGTAACCCAATGGAACCAGGTATTGAGCCGGTTCCAGCCGTAAAGGAAAAAGCCCAGTGCTATCGCCTCAATAAAAAAGGCCACACCCTCGAGGGAAAATGGCATCCCGAATATAGGGCCGGCATGTTTCATAAAGCCCGGCCAAAGCAGGCCCAGTTCAAAGGATAACATGGTGCCCGAAACGGCTCCTGTGGCAAAAAATATAGCTACGCCTTTACTCCAGGCAATGGTAATATTTTTGTAAACCGGATCTTTGGTTTTGATCCATTTGTAGTGTGATATGGCCATAAAAACAGGCATCACCATACCAATGCAGGAGTATATGATATGAAAACCTAACGATAAGGCCATTTGCGACCTTGCTGCAATAAAATCATCCATACAGGTAATACTAAATAATGGCTGAATTTAAAGCTATAATGTAACAAAATCGTGAAGATTTGCTAATTGATATTAAATATAAAATATACTTTCTAAGTGTAATTGGTTGTATTAGTGGCTAAAAATTAGTAAAGATATGCGGGTTTAATTATCTTTTTGGAAACGCTTTGCAAGCTCAAAGCCATTAAATTCGGGACTGGTTGTAACTTCTCTTATATATGTTAGCGGCATCTGAAAATTATTCATCTCCACTTGTGTAGCAAATTCGATTTCTGCTATCCATAATTCTTCGGATAGGTTTGTATACCTGTCTAAACCAATAACTAAGGGGCCTGCAGCTACGAGGTATCTGGTTTTTTCTACAGCTACACACTCAAAGCTATTTAACAGCAGATATTCTTCCCGACTTAGGTAAATGGTCGTGATCTGTTGTTCTCCTGTTGTATTTAGAGGCGTCTTTTTGGTTAACTTATAGGTTGTCCCGCTCCCATCTGTAACCATACGGAATCTTATAGCGGTGTTACGTATGTAATGGTCTGTAATATGTTTATAGGGTAGGCCATTAATATTAATGTTATCGGGAGATATAAGGAATTTTCTTTCTCGTTCTACTAAAGCATATTTAGGCATAAACTTGCAAATACTGCTAATTATCAATCTTTATATTACGGAGCCTTACTTGTTTTTTAACGTCGATCCCCTGATGATCAGCTCTGGCTTAATACTGATGATCTTCGGTTTGGTCGTGGTGTCATTATTACCTATCTCCTGGAAAAATAAATTGGCCACGGTATTGCCCATATAAACGCTAAACTGATCGATAGTGGTAATGGATGGACTCGTGATCTCCGAAAAACTTTCATTGGCGTAACCACAGATCCCCAGTTCTGATGGTACTTTGATACCCATGGCATTGGCCACATCCAGTACACCCAGTGCTGAGAAATCAGATGTAGAGGCAAATATGGCATCCGGAGGCTGGGGCAGGCTTAACAGCTTACGAGTTCCCTCGGCGCCCAGCTCTTTCGTCCAGGCGTTCTCTACAATTAACTCGTCTATTACCGGCACATTGTATGCTTTAAACGCTTTTAAGTAACCTTCCTTGCGCTGTTTAAAAATGCTGAGGTTTTGAGGGCCTTCCAGCAGGGCTATTCTTTTATAACCGCCTTCTATCAGGTGTGAAACTGCCTCGTATGAAGCCTGAACGTTATCATTGATCACTTTCAGGGTTTCCAGCTCTTCGGCAACACGGTCGAACTGGATGAGCTGAATGCCGTGATCCAATACATTTTGAAGATGCTGGTAATCATAACTATCGGCCGATACAGATATCACAATACAGTCTACATGCTGGTTGATCAGAGTATTTACACACTGGATCTCTTTATTATGGTCTTCGCCCGATTGGCAAATGATCAGGTTATAACCTTTCTGGTAGGTAACCTCCTCAATGCCGGCGATTACGTTCGAGAAAAAATTCTGGTTAATGCGGGGGATCACCACACCAATAGTTTTGGATTGCCCTTTGCGCAAATTGGACGCCAGTATGTTACGTTTATAATTGAGCTCATCAGCAGTTTTAATGATCAACTCCTTGGTTTTCTCGTTCACCTGGCTGCTGTTATTCAGCGCCCTGGAAACAGAAGAAGCGGTAATGCCCAGTTTTTCGGCAATATCATAAATGGTGGTACGTTTTACTTTCTTCATTACAAAGTGCAAGTTGGAAAAAATATTTTACGCAATCGATTGTAATTTTAAATATTTATTTAATTTCGTCTCGTTAAGTTACCAAAAAATAAACACACCTTAATTATTCACGTCATAACCATCTGAAAATATGTTGCTATTAGGCATCGATATAGGTACGTCTTCGGTTAAAGTAAGCGTTGTTGACGCGGGCACTCAAAAAATATTGGCTTCGGCGCAGTATCCGGATGAAGAATCGCCTATTAAAGCTTTACATCCCGGCTGGGCCGAACAATCGCCGCAGATGTGGTGGGAGCAGGCACAACAGGCCCTGGAACGTTGCCATGCAAAAAAAGCCTATAACCCGGCGGATATTGCCGCTGTCGGCATCGCCTACCAGATGCACGGCCTGGTTTTGGTTGATAAAGACCAGAATGTATTACGCGACAGTATCATCTGGTGCGATAGTCGCGCGGTTGAAATAGGCGACAAAGCTTTTGCGACAATAGGTGAGGAGTATTCTTTATCGCATCTGCTCAACTCGCCCGGCAACTTTACGGCGTCGAAACTGGCCTGGGTAAAAGAAAATGAGCCAGAAATATATAGTAAGATAGATAAGATCATGCTGCCTGGTGACTATATCGCTATGAAACTTACTGGGGAGATCACCACCTCAGTATCGGCATTATCAGAAGGGGTGTTTTTTGATTTCAAAGCCAATGGTATCTCCAAAGAGATCCTGAACTATTTTGGTTTTGATGAAAGTCTTTTCCCGGTGATCAATCCGGTATTCTCATCGCATGGAACCTTATCGGCTGCTGTTGCGGAGAAACTAAAATTAAAAGCTGGCATCCCGGTGACTTATAAATCAGGCGATCAGCCCAACAATGCTCTTTCTTTAAACGTACTTAATCCGGGTGAGGTAGCTGCTACGGCTGGTACTTCTGGTGTGATATACGGTGTAAGCGACGAACTGACCTACGATCAGCAATCGCGCATCAATACTTTTGCTCACGTGAACTATGCCGAAGAGCAAAAACGCCTGGGTGTGCTTTTATGCATCAACGGCACGGGCAGTTTATACCGCTGGGCCAAATACAACTTTGGAGCAGGCTTAAGCTACACCCAAATGAATAACGAAGCTAAAAAAGCACCGTTGGGAAGCGATGGCCTACAGATATTGCCTTTTGGCAACGGAGCCGAGCGGATGCTAAACAACAAACAGGTAGGCGCCCATATTCAAAATATCGACCTGAACCTGCATACACAAGCCCATATTTTCCGTGCGGTACAGGAGGGCATTGCCAGCGCGTTCCGTTACGGATTGGATATTATGCGCAGCAACGGCATGAACCCTACAGTAATTCGTGCCGGCAAAAGCAACCTGTTCCTGAGCGAGCTATTTACCGAAACCTTTGTAAACGCCACCGGCGTACCTGTGGAACTTTATGATAACGATGGCAGCGTAGGTGCAGCCCTGGGTGCTGGTATCGGCGCGGGCATATTCAAATCGCCGGCCGAAGCATTTTGCAATGCCAAAGCAATCCAGTTAATAGAGCCATCAACCCAACAATTTGAACCCGCGTACCAGGAATGGAAGGAGCTGTTGAGCTTAAAGCTGAAGGCATAAGGCGAAAAAACAGGAATCACTAATTCAGTAAATCAAAAATTAAGATAAATCACTAATTCACTAAATCAATAATTAAAAAGATATGAGCATCGTAACCGGAGAAAAACAATTTTTTAAAGAAATAGGACAGATCAAATATGAAGGAACGCAATCGGACAATCCACTGGCTTTCCGTTGGTATGATGCGGATAGGGTAGTGGCCGGTAAAACCATGAAAGAACACTTGCGTTTTGCCTGCGCGTACTGGCATTCATTCTGCGGTACAGGTGCCGATCCCTTTGGTGGTCCAACCCACGTATTTCCATGGGATACAAAAACTGACGCGGTGGAACGTGCCAAAGATAAAATGGATGCCGCTTTTGAGTTCATCACCAAAATGAACCTGCCGTACTACTGCTTTCATGATGTAGATGTGGTTGACTACGGCAATGATGTAAATGAAAACGACAGGCGTTTACAGGCTTTGGTAGAGTATGCCAAACAAAAGCAAGCGGCCAGCGGTGTGAAACTGCTTTGGGGCACTTCAAACCTGTTCAGCCATAAAAGATATATGAACGGTGCTTCTACCAATCCCGATTTTCATGTACTGGCCCATGCAGGTGCGCAGGTTAAGGCTGCTATAGACGCCACTATTGCTTTGGGTGGCGAGAACTACGTTTTCTGGGGCGGTCGTGAAGGCTATATGAGCCTGTTGAACACCGATATGAAACGCGAGCAGGAGCATTTTGCTCGTTTTTTACATACGGCTAAAGATTATGCCCGCAAACAAGGCTTTAAAGGCACTTTCTTTATCGAACCAAAACCTTGCGAGCCAACCAAGCACCAGTATGATTATGATGCGGCTACGGTGTTAGGCTTTTTGCAGAAATACGACCTGATCAATGATTTTAAATTGAACCTGGAAGTTAACCACGCCACATTGGCCGGGCACACATTTCAGCATGAATTGCAGGTAGCTGCCGATTCGGGTTTATTAGGTTCGATAGATGCTAACCGCGGCGATAACCAGAACGGCTGGGATACCGACCAGTTCCCGAACGATATCAATGAAGTAACAGAATGTATGCTAATCATCCTGGAAGCAGGTGGTTTACAGGGCGGTGGTATAAACTTTGATGCTAAGATTCGTCGTAATTCAACCGATCCGGCTGATCTGTTCTACGCGCACATTGGTGGTATGGACATTTTTGCACGGGCTTTGGTAACTGCCGATAACATTTTGCAAAAGTCAGATTACAAAAAGATCCGCAAAGAAAGATATGCTTCATTTGATACGGGTTCAGGTAACGATTTTGAAACAGGAAAGCTATCTTTAGAAGATTTGCGTAACTATGCTATCGCCAATGGTGAGCCTAAAACCATAAGCGGCAAACAAGAATATTTAGAAAATTTGATAAATCGCTATATATAGTTTATAATTGTCAATCTAACATATTAAAACCAACTTAACCAAAACAATGAACCTGAAAACCCTCTCGTATGGCGATTATGCTGTATTTTTGATCTACTTTGTATTAGTCGCCAGCTATGGCTGGTGGGTATATAAGCGTAAACACAACGCCGATGCCACCTCAAAAGATTACTTTTTGGCCGAAGGGTCGCTAACCTGGTGGGCTATTGGTGCATCACTGATCGCTTCAAATATATCTGCCGAACAGTTTATCGGAACCAGCGGATCTGCATTCAAGATGGGTTTGGCCATATCAACATACGAGTGGATGGCCGCAATTACGTTGATCATTGTAGCGGTATTTTTTATCCCGGTATATCTTAAAAATAAGATATTCACCATGCCGCAATTCCTGCACCAACGGTATAATGGTACGGTAGCTATGGTGATGGCAATATTTTGGTTGTTACTATACATTGTAGTTAACCTGATGTCAATATTATACCTGGGTGCCTTGGCTATCAGCGGTATATCCGGCTTAAATATCCATTTATGTATCTGGTTGCTGGCCATATTCTCTATTGTTATTACTCTGGGAGGGATGAAGGTTATTGGTTATACCGATGTTATCCAGGTAGCCGTACTTATTCTGGGCGGTTTAATGGCCACTTATCTTGCATTAACGCTACTGAGCGAAAAGGAAGGTACTACAGGTTTATTAAATGGGTTTAAAATACTCCACTCCGAAGCCAGTGATCACTTCCATATGATCTTCAAGAAGGATAATCCGAATTATATGGACTTGCCGGGTTTAACGGTATTAATTGGTGGTATGTGGATCACTAACCTCAACTATTGGGGTTGTAACCAGTACATCACGCAAAGAGCATTGGGAGCTAATTTGAAAACTGCCCGTGGTGGTATCCTGTTCGCGGCCTTCCTCAAATTGTTGATGCCTGTAATTGTGGTATTGCCGGGTATAGCTGCTTACTTATTGTATCAAAAAGGAATGTTCCACCAGGAAATGATGAGTTCATCAGGCGTATTGGATCCAAATAAAGCATATCCATCCTTGTTAAACTTATTACCATCGGGCTTAAAAGGACTTTCATTTGCTGCTTTAACAGCCGCCATTGTAGCTTCATTAGCCGGTAAAGCAAACAGTATAGCCACCATATTTACGCTGGATATCTACAAAAAAGCTATTAACCCGGAAGCCAATGATAAAAAACTGGTTAATTTGGGTAAATGGTCTGTTGTGGTAGCCATGGTATTAGGTATATTGTTATCAGAACTGATTGGTAAAGCATTGATGGGCGAAGGTAAACAAGGCTTTCAATACATCCAGGAGTATACCGGCTTCGTATCGCCGGGTATATTTGCCATGTTCATCTTGGGTTTCTTCTGGAAAAAAGCTACTTCCAATGCCGCTATGTTCGCGACAGTAGGTGGATTTATCATGTCGTGTTTCTTTAAACTATTGCCGCGTTTTGCCGATCTGAGCTTCCTGTCGCCTTATGGCTTCTCGAAACTGGCCCTGCAGGACGATAAGGTTACCCAGCTATATGAAATACCATTCCTTGATCGTATGGGTTTTGTATTTATCATTTGCGTTGTTGGTATGTTTATCATCTCTAAAATTGATGGCGCCCGTGGTGTTAAAACCAATGGCCTGGAAATCGACGCGTCGATGTTTAAAACATCGCGTGCCTTTACAGCCGGTGCATTAATAGTTACAGGTATTGTAGTTGCGCTATACTCTATCTTCTGGTAGGAGTTATTTTTCAACATATAAAACGTATAAAAAAGGGCGGCGAATCTGAGGATCTGCCGCCCTTTTTTGTTCAAATAAGTTAATCAATAGCTAAAACGTTATATAATTTAGTTACAGGTTAAATAGTATCTTGCCTGATAACCTGCATCCGAAAACGTTTGCGTGGATTTGTTTTGGTTATCCCTTACAACTTGTACAAAATGATGTGTAATTTGCCGGTCACAACAAACCTTTTATATACGATACCATCAATCCATGGTGAATAATTTAGAACAAACATTTCGCTGGTTTGGGCCTACCGATCCGGTTACATTAACAGCCATTAGGCAAACTGGTGCTACAGGCATTGTTACATCCCTTTACCACATCCCAAGCGGAGAAGTGTGGAGTTTAGAGGAGATCAACGAACGCAAAAAGATCATTGAAGATGCCGGGCTTACCTGGTCGGTAGTGGAGAGCGTAAATATTCATGAGAGTATCAAAACAGCCTCGCCCGACAGGGATAAATACATCGAAAACTATGTAAGTACGCTTAAAAACCTGTCACTGGCAGGCATAAACATTGTATGTTACAATTTTATGCCCGTGCTTGACTGGACCCGTACCGATCTGGATTTCCTGTTACCCAACAAAGGAACCGCGCTAAGATATGATGCCAAAGCATTGGCTGCTTTTGACCTGTATATCCTGGAACGTGAAGGCGCCGAAAATGATTTTACTCCAGAGCAGCAACAAGCCGCAAGAAAATATTTAGACAGCATCAGCACCGAAGAAAAGGCCCAGCTGATCGATAACCTGATGGCCGGTTTACCAGGTACCAATAAAGTACTGACCATTCCGGAGTTTAAAGAGCATTTAAAACGCTATGCCGATACCGATGCTGCGGCATTGAAAAATAATTTAGGCTATTTCCTGAAAGGTATCATTCCCGGTGCCGAAGCTGCGGGCGTAAAAATGTGTATTCACCCGGACGATCCGCCGTTTCCGATACTGGGCCTGCCACGTGTGGTATCAACAGAGCAGGACCTGGCAGATGTAGTTAATTTTAGCCTATCACCAAGCAATGGACTTACTTTTTGCACAGGCTCATTAGGGGCAAGACCAGATAACGACCTGCCCGGGATAGTGGAAAGGTTAGGGGAGCATATCCATTTTCTGCATTTACGTAATGTACAGCGTGAAGACGATGGCAGCTTTTATGAAGCCGAGCACCTGAACGGCAGCACCGATATGTACGCGGTGATGAAAAATATTGTTTTAGAACAGCAAAAACGCCAGCAAAGTGGTCGTGCCGATGTAGCAATACCGATGCGCCCCGACCACGGTCATAAATTGCTGGATGATTTTAAGTACAAAACCTATCATGGGTATTCGGCCATTGGCAGGCTAAAGGGGCTTGCCGAATTAAGAGGGTTGGAAATGGGCGTTAAACGCTCATTATTTGACAAAGCATAATTTATAAATTTAAAAAAGCAGTTTACCTGCTTAGCTAATAATGAAGAGTTTTTTAGATCAGGATTTCTTACTAAATACCAAAACAGCACAACGCCTGTACCATGAATATGCCGGCAAACTGCCTATAATTGATTATCACTGTCATTTACCGCCCGATCAGATAGCCCAGGATATCAGTTTTAATAACCTGACGCATGCCTGGCTCTATGGCGATCATTATAAATGGCGCGCTATGCGGGCCAACGGTGTTAATGAAGCTTATATAACCGGTAATAAAACCGATCAGGAGAAGTTTACCAAATGGGCCGAAACAGTGCCGTATACCTTGCGCAACCCATTATATCACTGGACACACCTGGAGTTACAGCGTTATTTTGGTATTCATGAACTGCTTTCGCCGGCTACTGCTCAAAAGATATATGAGGATTGTAATGCCCAACTCAAAACACCTGAGTTTAGTGTACGTAATATCCTGAAAGGTAAAAATGTAGAGGTAGTTTGTACCACCGACGATCCATTGGATAACCTGGCTTTTCATCAACAGATCAAGGCAGATGGTTATGAAATAAAAGTACTGCCAGCCTTTAGGCCGGATAAAGCGATGAACGCTGATGACTTGAACGCTCTTAATGCATATATCGATCAGTTGGAAGCAATTACCAATATTTCCGTTTCCAATATCGACGAATATTTAAAGGCTTTAAAAAACCGTCATGATTATTTTGCGGCCAATGGCTGTACACTATCAGATCACGGCCTGGAGCAGATCTACGCGGATGATTATACCGATAAGGAAATAGCTGATATCTTTTTAAAGATCAGGAACAAACAGGTTTTACTGCCGCTGGAAATAACCAAATTTAAGTCGGCTATGCTGTTCCTGTTTGCGATCTGGGATCATGAAAAAGGCTGGGTACAGCAGTACCACCTGGGTGCATTACGTAACAACAATACCCGTGGCTTAACCAATTCAGGTCCGGATACAGGTTGGGATTCTATTGGCGATTTTAAACAGGGTGTTACCTTATCCAAGTTTTTGAACAAGCTTGATTTGGATAATCGCTTGACTAAAACTATACTGTATAACTTAAACCCGGCCGACAATGAGTTATTTGCTGCCATGACAGGTAACTTTAACGATGGATCTGTTGCCGGTAAGGTACAGTTTGGCTCAGCATGGTGGTTCCTGGATCAAAAAGACGGGATGACCAAACAGTTGAACGCCTTGTCGAATATTGGACTGGTAAGCCGTATGGTGGGTATGCTTACCGATTCGCGCAGCTTTCTATCCTTCCCGAGGCATGAGTATTTCCGCAGACTGGTTTGTAACTTGTTTGCCGAAGATATCGAAAACGGTGAACTGCCAAATGATATTGAATGGACAGGCAAGATCGTGCAGGATATCTGCTATAACAACGCTAAAAATTACTTTAATTTTGATAAGCAATAATGAGTAATTCTTTTGAAAACGGATCATCTAAAGGCACTATACTTTCGTTTGGCGAATTACTGCTCAGGATATGTCCCGATGCAGGGGGGGAGTGGTTGCATGAAAACCAGCTGCCATTCTTTGTAGGTGGCGCCGAGCTTAATGTGGCTACCGCTTTAGCTTTATGGGGATTGCCATCATCTTATTTTACAGCTTTACCAGACAATGCGCTATCTACCCAAATACTGGATTATCTGCAGGATAAAAAAGTGGATACGACACCTGTTTATATGCATGGCGACAGGATAGGCTTGTATTATTTAACCCGGGGTAAGGATATTAAGAATAACGCCCTGATATATGACCGTGCTAATTCGGCTTTTGCCGCTTTAAAACCCGGCCAGGTGGATTGGGATAAAGTATTGAATGGAGTAAGCTGGTTTCACTTTAGCGCTATTTGTCCGGCAATAACCCAAAATGTAGCCGATGTTTGTGCCGAGGTTTTGGAAGCCGCATCTGCCCGGAATATCACTATATCGGTTGACCTGAATTATCGTGCCCGGCTTTGGCAATACGGCAAACAACCTATTGATGTAATGCCGCAACTGGTAAAATATGCCGACCTGATCATGGGCAATATTTGGGCTGCCGAACGGATGCTGGGCATCCCTGTTGAACCCAATGTAACCGAGTCGGGGCAAAAAAGCATTTATCTGAAGGAAGCTCAAAATTCATCACAAGCCATCATGGCACAATTCCCCAAATGCAAGGTTGTTGCCAACACTTTCCGTTTTGATGCCGGTGAAGGGATTAACTACTATACAGCTTTGTATGATGGTGATAAGTTGCACAGCTCAAAACAATATGATACCGATAAGGTGGTGGATAAAGTAGGTAGCGGCGATTGTTTTATGGCAGGCCTCATCTATGGTTTTTACAGCAACCTTGATCCATTGGAAACATTGGAGTTTGCAACTTCTGCCGCTTATCAGAAATTATTTATCGAAGGTGATGCAACCAATAAAACGGTTCAACAAATAATAAATGCTATTAAATCATGATTAAAAAAGATATAGTACTGGATGCCATATTAACCCAGGGATCGTTACCGCTTTTCTTTTATGAAGACGCGCAGGTGAGCCTGGAGATAACCAGAACCTTGTACAGGGCAGGCATCCGTGTATTCGAATATACCAATCGCGGCACCGCGGCGCTGGCTAATTTTATCGTATTAAAAAAGGCGCAACAGGAAGAAATGCCCGATTTGCAATTGGGTATCGGTACCATAAAAACAGCTGCGGAAGCAAACGCTTTTATAGCCGCCGGGGCCGACTTTATAGTGGCGCCTGTTATCAATCCAGAGGTAGGAGCTATTGCCAAACAACATGATCTGTTATGGATTCCAGGTTGTATGACACCAACCGAAATTAATACCGCGCAACAGCATGGCGCGGCCTTGATCAAATTATTTCCGGCTAACATACTGGGGCCGGAGTTTATGTCGTCTATAAAAGATCTGTTTGCGGGTCAACTATTCATGCCAACAGGTGGGGTTGAATTGAGTATTGACAGCATCAGTACCTGGTTTAAGGCCGGAGTTTGTGCGGTGGGCATGGGAAGTAAGCTCATCAGCAAAAAAGTACTGGATGACCGCTTGTATGAGCAATTATATACAGATACCGTTAAATTGATGGAAATAGCATCAAGTTTTAGTATCAAGTAGTCGGTATTAAGATACATTTCATCTTTATCACCTATTGTAAAATAAAAGGACAGAAGTCTTGATACGTGATACTAACTACTTGATACCAATAATTACAACCAATTAAAACCAATTATAATGAAAGAAACTAAAGTTGGGAATTACAGATGGGTAATATGCTCGCTGGTGTTTTTTGCCACTACGGTGAATTACCTGGATAGGGCAGTGATCAGTCTTTTAAAATCCAATCTGACCACGGAGTTTAAGTGGAACGATGGGGATTACGCCAATATAGAAATAGCATTTAAAATAGCTTATTCCCTGGGCTTGCTTGCAGCCGGAGGAATTATTGACAAGATAGGCACCAAGCTGGGTTATTTCTTATCAACGCTTTTGTGGAGCATCTCTGCGGTTTGCCACGCTTTTGTGGGCAGTACATTTGGCTTTGGCGTAGTGCGCTCGGCTTTAGGTATCAGCGAAGCGGGAAATTTCCCGGCTGCGATCAAAACCGTGGCAGAATGGTTCCCGAAAAAAGAGCGGGCATTTGCCACCGGGATATTTAACTCCGGATCAAATATAGGCGCTATTGTGGCTCCCTTAACCGTACCCTTTATTGCGGTTGCATGGGGATGGCGATGGGCATTTATCATTACCGGCTCTATCGGTTTTATATGGCTTGTACTTTGGTATTTTTTTTATGAAACCCCTTCTAAACACAAACATGTAACACAGGCCGAGCTTGATTACATTAACAGCGATCAGGAAGTTTCGGGCCAGAAAGAAGAAGTAGAAGAAGGCAAAAAAATATCCTGGGGTAAACTGTTAAGTTTTAAACAAACCTGGGCATTTGTTATCGGCAAGTTTTTAACCGATCCTATATGGTGGTTTTACCTGTTTTGGTTGCCCGATTTTTTAGAGAGCCAGTATCATTTAAAAGGCACTGCTATAGCCATTCCTGTGGCATTGGTTTACACCATGTCGACATTTGGCAGTATTGGTGGCGGTTGGATACCTATGCGGTTAATTAAAAACAATTGGCCGGTGTTCAGGGCCCGTAAAACCTCCATGTTTATCTATGCACTGTTTGTGATCCCTATTGTGTTTGCACAGGTATTAGGTGGTATTAACATGTGGCTTGCGGTAATTGTGATAGGCATAGCGGCATCAGCTCACCAGGCCTGGAGTGCCAATATATTTACTACGGTTTCTGATATGTTCCCTAAAAGATCGGTTGGCTCCGTAACCGGTATTGGTGGCATGTTTGGATCAATTGGCGGTGTGTTTTTATCATTACTGGTACAAAAAAACCTTTTTGTACACTTTAGGGCAATCCACCAAATAGAAACTGCGTATTACATCATGTTTGTGGTTTGTGGCAGCGCTTATATATTAGCCTGGCTAATTATGCACCTGCTTGTTCCGAAAATGAAACCTATTAATTTATAGAATAACACGATCTATCAAAAAAGCCCCGGTATTATACACCGGGGCTTTTTTGATTAAAGTTTACTTTCAACCTGCTCTGCAAGTTCGTCTATCCAGCTGGATAGAAATGGTTCTGTCCCCGTTAGCCTGATCCACTCGCCTTCGGCATCTTTAGCTATAATGAGGTGCAGCGTCCCATCAGTTGATTTAAATTCGTAGGCGTTATTGAAATTAGGATATGTAATTCCCTGCGCTATACCGTCAATCGAACTGTCGGTACCTGCGAGTGTTGCTTCAAATTGTTCCATAGTGTGTATTTTATTAACTAACACTGTTTTGTGCGTTTGTGTTTGTTTGTGGACCCTGATTAACAGGATTTAGGGATTATCCTGATATCATAAATCAAGAAATCCTTAAATCCTGTTAATCAGGGTTCAGAATGATTACTACCTTTATCCTGTGCAAAATTTACAACCCGACCCGAAAATATTAATTGATATAGTACAAACACGGATGCCTTATGGCAAGTATAAAGGAACCATTATAGCCGACCTGCCCTCAAATTACCTGGAGTGGATGGCCGGCAAGGGTTTTACCAAGGACAAGATGGGGATGCTGCTTTCAACCACATTCGAGATCAAAACTAATGGCCTGAGCGAAATTCTGTTGATGGTGAAAAAGTCACTCCGGCAGGGAGGCGGGAACCAATAACCGGATTTATTGCTTATTGATGACCATCCGGTTGATAGGTTTCCGGCGTATATACGACTAAAAGATAAAAATCATTATCATATGAAAAAGTTGATCTTATATATCGTTGGAGCTTTTCTGTTCGTTGGCTGTGCCGATGGACAATCGTCTAATAAATTTGCCACTTTACCCAAACCTAAAGCCGGCGAGGCCGTAGCCACTTTCGGTGGTGGATGTTTTTGGAGTATGAGCGAGGCTATGTCGGAGTTAAAAGGGGTAAATAAGGTTATCTCCGGTTACGCTGGGGGAAATACGAAGAACCCTACCTACGAAGAAGTAAGCTCACAAAGTACCAATCATGCCGAAACTGTGGATGTATTTTATGATCCTAAAGTGATCAGTTACGGTCAATTGGCCGAAGCTTTTTTCTTTGCCCATGATCCTACTACTCTAAACCGCCAGGGCCCTGATGAAGGAACCGACTACCGTTCCATTGCTTTTTACCGCAGCCCTGAGGAAAAGAACATTCTGCTGGTTACCATCAAAAAGGTAAATGAATCAAAGCATTATATTAACCCGATAGTGACACAGGTGGTACCTTATAATGCTTTTTATCCAGCCGAAACTTACCATCAGGGTTATTACCGAAGCCACCCTAATCAGCCTTATATCATGGGGGTATCGGAGCCCAAAGTAATGAAATTCAGAAAAGCCATGGCTGCGGAATTAAAGCCGGAGTTTAAGAATTAAATCCGCGCGTCATTGCGAGGCACGAAGCAATCTCTATACTATACAGAGTGACTCTGCTAATCGGGGATTGCTTCGTACCGCGCAATGACGCGTTTATATAAAATGGGGTTTACAACTTATTAAACCAGCCTTTTTTCCAAAACACAAATACCTGGAAAATAGCTATCGCGAACATCAGTACAATGGCGTAAACATAGCCGTGCTGCCAATAAAGCTCGGGCATATTATCGGGTATAACATGACCTTTATCGTCCTGACGGGCAAAGTTCATTCCGTAAATGCCCGCAATAAAAGTAAGGGGGATAAATATTACGGAGATAATGGTCAGCACCTTCATGATCTCGTTCATCCGGTTACTCACCATGGATAGGTACAAGTCGATAATGCTTGAAGTTACCTCCTTATAGTTCTCAATCAGGTCCATAGCCTGTATGCAATGATCATAAGCATCGCGCAGGAATAATTTGACCTCTGATGTGATCAAGGGGCTTTCCGAGCGGATCATATCATTGATCTTGTCGCGCTCGGGCCAGCTCGCCCTGCGTATAATGATGAGGGTACGTTTGATCTGCTGCGAATTGAACATGATGCTTTTATCGGCACTGGTGTAAACCTTGTCTTCGATGGCATCGAGTTTATCACCAATAAGTGCCAGCAGCATAAAGTAGTTGTCAATAATGGTATCAGTAAGGGCATAACACATATAGCTTGGGCCGGCTGTACGGATAGCTCCCTTACCAGCTTTAAGACGAGCCTTTACCGCTTCAAAATACTCTTCATAGTCTTCTTCAAAGCTAATGATCAGGTTATCCTTAAGAATGGCCGAAAACTGGTTGTTCACCAGTTCATCCTCTTTATTAAACCTAACCATGCGGCTGGTGCAAAAAGCATAAGTATCGTATTCATCAAATTTTGGTCGCTGGTGGGTATTGGCAATATCTTCCAGCACCAGCGGATTGATGTTCAGGTATGTGCCTATCTCCTCAATCAAAGCCGGATCACCAAGCCCGTTAACCTTTATCCAATGGGTATGGTTATCGCACTTTTTAAACTGATTTAAAATTACTTTGATGTCTTTCCCTTCGGAAGTAACCAGCTCTGTCTCGTTATAGGAAAACATGGAGATATGCGGTTTTAGCGCACCATCTGGTATTACTATTGTTCCCGGGCGGTCGCCAACATTTCCCTGGTGCCTTTGTACTTTGTAGCGTACACGTTTTATCCTGCTGTCCATTTACAAATAATTAATACTTTGAGGTCCCTGGTTAAATAACAGATCAACAATGCTCAAATTTTTCAGAAAACCCTTACGATCTTCAAAAACCTGAAAATAGGGTTTTTGTTCCAGTTCTGTTTCTTTTTTAGGATGGATAGCGGTTCTTAGATCGACAACCGATGCTGGATATTCCCGATGATATTCGTCGGTGTATGTGATGTCGGCCTTTATTTTAGTGAGTTTCAACAGTAGCTGCAAAAGTTCCTGGTTATAATCAAAAAGATAGGTAACCTGATTTTGTTTTTGGTAAAACGCGGCGAAGTCGTCCTCATAATATTCAAAATAAGCCGACCGCCGATAACATGCCGCCAGGCCTTGCCAGTGCAGGCGTTGCCATTCAAAATCGTAGCTGATCTTAACATCTTTGATCAGGGTATGATTTTTTGAACCTTTTATAACCGGAACGGTCAGGGTCAGCATACCATCGGGCGAGTAGATATTGGCCCGGTTGCGATAAGTTTGTTTCGGGAAATGTTCTTCTCTTTCTATCAGAATATCAGGTTTATAAGTGTTTAACTTTACAAAATATTCTACCGGCGGAAGATAAAACATAGGGAACACAGCACCTTTTTCAATCATATATTTTATGTTTGTGTTCAAAATTGGTTAAAATAATGATAAAAAAAGGGTTTTTGAGGTTAGGTATATTTTTTTTATACCTTATATCGCTGCTTCCCTTTTGGTTTTTGTACATCATATCTGATGTGCTGTTTGTTGTTATCTATTACCTTGTGCGTTACCGCAGGGATGTGGTACAGCAAAATCTGGCCAATTCCTTCCCCGAAAAAACGATAAAAGAACGCCACGATATCGAATTTAAATACTACCGCTACCTGGCCGACCTGATCGTGGAAACCATTAAAATGATCACCGTATCAGAAAAGCAGATCCAGAAAAGGGTAGTGGCTACCAACTCAGAGCTGGTGCATGAGTATTTTGCTAAAGGTAAAAGTATTATAGCCGTGGCTGGCCATTATTGCAACTGGGAGATGGCTGCTCTCAATTTTAATTTTGTAACGGACAAAAGGTTCATGATCGTGTATAAACCACTATCAAACGCTACGTTCGATGAGTTTTTTATACAAGTGCGTTCGCGGTTTGGCGGACAGCCGATAGCCATGAAGCAAACCATGCGCAAAATGGCCGAATACCGGAATGAGCTAACCGTAAGTGTACTGGTAGGCGATCAAACCCCGGTAATGCACGAAGTAAATTACTTTACTAATTTTTTAAATCAACCTACTGCCGTATTTTTGGGCATCGAAAAAATATCAAAGGCTATTGATGCTGCCGTGGTATTTTACGATATGAAACGCGTAAAAAGAGGTTATTATACTTACACATTGGTTCCTTTAACTGAAAATCCCAAACAAACTGCCGAGCACGAAATAACCGATGCTCATGTGCAGTACCTGGAAGGCATGATCAGGCGGGAACCTCAATATTGGCTATGGTCGCACCGAAGGTGGAAGTTTAAGCCGGAGGACAAACATAAATGATCAACACACCCAAAGTTGCTGTAGTTATTTTAAACTGGAACGGCGTTAAATATCTTAAACAATTTTTACCATCGGTATTGGCCTCAACCTGGCCCGGATTGGAAATTGTGATAGGGGATAATGCCTCTACCGATGATTCTATTTCTTTTATAAAGGAAAATTATCCTGCTATCAGGATCATTCAAAACGATAAGAATTACGGTTTTACCGGCGGATATAACCGGGTGCTGAACCAGGTTGATGCCGATTACTATATCCTGCTGAATTCGGATGTGGAAGTAACGCCAGATTGGATAGAGCCTGTGATCAGTTTAATGGAGAGCGATGATCTGATTGCTGCCGCGGCGCCTAAGCTGTTATCCTTTGCACAAAAAGATCAGTTTGAGCATGCCGGTGCAGCTGGGGGCTTTATAGATAGCTTTGGCTATCCGTTTTGCCGTGGCCGCATGTTTTACGAGGTAGAGCATGATCTGGGGCAATATGAACAATCGGGTGAGGTATTCTGGGCATCGGGCGCATCCTTATTCATCAAAAAGAAATATTGGGACGAAGCTGGGGGCTTTGATGAACACTTTTTTGCTCACATGGAAGAAATAGACCTGTGCTGGCGATTAAAAAACATGGGTTATAAGGTAATGTACTGCGCGCAATCAACCATATACCACGTTGGAGGAGGCACGCTTAATGCCGAAAATCCGTTCAAAACCTATCTTAATTTCAGGAACAACCTACTGCTGTTGAAAAAGAATCTGCCTTTTTGGAGAGCCCTGTTTGTGATCAGCATACGCTTTTGTATGGACCTGCTGGCCATATTCCGCTTCCTGGCCGAAGGCAAACGCAAAGATGCCTGGGCTGTCAGTCGGGCTCATCAGAATTTTGTATTAGGAATCTTCGGGATACATGTTTCCGGCTACGGCGTAAAAGACCTGAGCAACGGCGAAAACAAGCTGTCGCCTAAAACTCATAAATCAAAACGTACCGTTCATAATTTAAAAGGTATGTACAAAAGCAGTATTGTATGGGCGTTTTTTGTTAAAAAGAAAACCAGGTTTACTGATCTTGATCAGACTGATTTGATTTAGCATCGCCTGAGTTAGTCTTTTTTATCTCCTTTGGTTTCGTGGGTTTTTCTTTGTCCGGGGTACTTATAACCAGGCTTTCAGGTGGCCAAATCAAATGTACATCCTGTTGGGGGAGTTCTATACCTTCTTTATTCAATATATCATAAATATCGGCCAGTATCTGGCTTTTAAGCCCAACCCAGGTATTGATATCGGCAGCCCAGAAAAGCACCCTGAAATCAACCGAACTCGCACTCAGGTTATGCAACAGCACAGAAGGCTCTGGTACTTGCATAATGTCGTTATGGGCATTCAGTACGTCTTTTAGCAAGCCTTTGACTTTTTCAATATTTGCTCCATAAGCCACGCCAATAATAAGCTCTACCCGGCGGTTATTGTTGCTCAGTGTCCAGTTAATTACATGGTGCGATATCAGGTCGCCGTTGGGTATGATCACTTCGGCACCATCAGCGGTGGCTATTTTACTTGCCCGTATACCAATATCCAATATCGTGCCCGAGCGGCTGTCCACCTCAATAATATCACCCACTTGTATTGGTTTTTCAAAGGCCAGTATCAGCCCCGAAACCAGGTTGTTCACTATATTTTGCAAACCAAAACCAATACCGATACCAAAGGCGCTGATAATGATGGTTATCTTATCAATAGGTACTCCTGATGCTGCGACTGCAAGGAAAAAGCCCACGGCAATAACCCCAATGCGGATGAGCAGGGTAGAGGTACGGTTTTTCTTTTTCAGTACATCCATATCATGCTTGTGCTTGGCAGATACATCATACAGGTAACTGATGATCTTGGAGGTAATGGATGATAACCAGATAACAGCTATAAATATGATAACACTTTGGAAGGTAAACACTGTATTGGTGCCCCCAATGCTGCGGTTGGTGGTTAAAAAAGCTTCAATATGATCAAATACAGTATCTTCAACACTTAGGTTTTGAGTAAGCATCACCAGCCACAACAGGCTGGCTAAAACTGTAAGCACACTCCTGAATTTGTTTTTGAGTAACTGAAAGTCGATGTAGGAACTGAAGTTATTACTGTTCTTGCTGGCTTCCAGTTGTAAAAACAAAGCCTCCATAAGCATTTGTACAATATAGTACATAGCCATGGCCAGCCATAGGTTATGTACGGCCGTTACTCCAATTATTTTGGCCAAACTAAAACGACCAAAAACATTACAGGCAAACGAAGCAAACTGCAGCGCAATAAAAATTTTAAGTACGATACCTGTATGTGGTAAAAAACCTTCAGGAGCTTTGCGTACTGCTGGTAAAAGCCTGATGCTGATATAAGCAGAAGCCAGTCCAAGTATCAGCACCGCGATCCTATCGGCATTGGTTACCTGAATAAATAGATTGCTGATGCAGTAAAAATTGGTAATGATAAAAAGCAGCAGCAAATAATTGAATAACGGTTTTGGACAGGTTTTTTTAGATATATATAGTATAGCCGCTATCAGGATAACAAAAAAGGTTTCTAATACTACCACCGGCGGGTGATCATAAAAATTGGGGATCAGGGTAAAAGCAATAATAACTGAGGATGTTACAAGGTACCTGGTCACATAATTAGCCTGGTTAAAAACACCTTCGGGGGCGTCATTGGTTTTTAGTATTTTTTTGCGGCTGGAATAAACCCAGGCGAAAAAAAACAATAAAACCAATAATCCGGCAAGATGCGTTAATATATCGCGGCCGATAAAAAAACTGAAAAGCTTGGAATTCATGGTGGCGGTTTTAGAAAGCGCCTCCTTAAAGTCGCTGCCTTCACTGGCTTTCATGCTCCAGATATTGCTGTACTCGGCCGATAATGCCCTTTCACCAAAGTCTCTTATTTTTTGATCGATCTGATCTTTAAGGTCAAGTATCGATATATATACAGATGAAGTACGGTTTTGCAGCAGCCCGATCTTTACCATCAGTTTTTTATTAACCGTATCCAAGCGATGGTATTTACTGTCGATAGCTATTTTTTGGATCAGGAAAGTAGTGGCGAGCGAACTATCGGCCGGCAGGATCTTCAAAACGCTGTCTTTGGATATGGCGTTCAGGTCGGTTTGATTCTGGATCATTTTGGAGTTGATATCAGCAAGCTGATCCTGCCATCCATCCAATTTGTCGCCCAGGCGGGTTAAAACATCACGTATCGTGTATAAATAACGCAATGTGCTCGATTTATCGTTATCAATCAATGACTTGATGGTGCCTACGCTTTTTTCATATCTGGGCAGTTGCGCGCTGATATCAACGGTGTCGATCCTTTTGGAAAGATTGGACTTGATCTGGTTAAAAGCCGAAGTATAGTACTCCACTTTTTCCAGTAAATTATTGGTTGAGGTATCTGATCGTTTCAGCGCCCGCATCATGGAATCACGAGAGAGGATAGCCGCGCGAAGCGAATCTCTTACCGACCGCGATTTTTTCTTTTTAGTTTGTGCCAATACATCCGCACCAGAAAAAAGCGTGATGAACAACAAGAGGTAAGCGGTAATTCTGTATAATTTATGCATCGGGATAAATACGCTAAACGCCATGGTTAAACACTTTATTTTAAAAAGCGTTTTAATAAAGATACAAGAATCAGGAGTAAAGAATCAAGATAGAAAAGTCAATACCCCGGTTTGGTTCAATTAATAGATATAATACACAATTTTCTCTCTTGGTTCTTGATTCTTAGCTCTTGCCTCTATTATTTACCCGTTCACCAGGTTTTCAATGGCCAGGCGGTACGAGTCCATACCAAAACCGGCAATTACCCCCCTGCAGCTGGCTGCCAGCATTGATTGGTGCCTGAATTCCTCGCGTTTATGAACATTGGAAATGTGCACTTCAATAACCGGTGTGTTGATAGCCGCGATAGCATCAGCAATGGCTATGGACGTATGGGTATACGCGCCCGCGTTCAATACAATTCCGTCGTACGAAAAACCAATTTCGTGTAGTTTGTTTATAATTTCGCCCTCAACATTACTTTGATAATAATTAATGGTGATGTTTGCATAGCGCTTGCGCAAGGTATCAAGATAGGTTTCAAAACTGGTATCACCATAAATTGACTTTTCGCGTACGCCAAGCAGGTTTAAATTAGGGCCGTTTATAATTTGTATATTCATTAGCTCAAACTTAAAATAAATCATTTAAAAAAAGTAATAAATTGGAGTGGCGTTCGGCAATAAAAGGTTTTCAGGCCTATTTGAAGTTAGAAAAATCGCTTGCCGATAATTCTATCGAGTCGTACAGCCGTGATATAGAAAAGCTGTTCCAGTTTGCCGATGCGCAGCAAACCCAGTTGAAACCAGAAACCATTACATTAAACGATCTGCGGCTGTTTATTGCCTGGGTAAATGAACTGGGTATGATTCCATCTTCACAGGCCAGGATATTATCAGGGATTAAGGCTTTTTACAAATACCTGCTGATGGAGGACATTATCAAAACAGATCCGTCGGAACTGCTGGAATCACCCCGGATACAACGTAAGCTACCCGATACCCTCAGCTACCAGGACATCAACAGGCTCATAGCGGCTATTGACCTGTCAAAGCCCGAAGGTGTCCGTAACAAGGCTATATTAGAAACACTATATGGCAGCGGCCTGCGCGTATCTGAACTCACGGAGCTTAAGCTCTCAAATCTGTATCTGGATATTGAATTTATAAAAGTGACCGGCAAAGGCAGCAAAGAGCGCCTGGTACCTATTGGTGCCGAAGCTATCAAGGCGCTTAAAATATGGATAGAGCATGTACGGGTGCACACGGCTATTAAAAAAGGCGAGGAGGATATTGTTTTCCTGAACCGGCGGGGTAGCCGCTTGAGCCGGGTTTATATTTTTCTGCTGATCAAAGAACTCGCCGTGCGTATCGGGTTGAATAAGGCTATCAGTCCGCATACCTTCAGGCACTCATTTGCCACCCACCTGGTAGAAGGAGGAGCCGATCTGCGGGCTGTACAAGAGATGCTCGGGCATGAAAGTATCACTACTACTGAGATATATACTCACCTCGACCGCGAGTACCTGAAAAGTACTATCAGTCAGTTTCATCCGCGCAGCTAATCCGGAAAAATTGCTCCTGGCGGTATGTTAATTCCCCGATTGTGGTGGGATTTGCCCAGGTTGCACTACGAAATTTAATTAACACGTACTACATTGAGCTTAAGAAGGTTTCGGCATTTAGCTTGTTATAGTTAATTAAAGATTAATAACATGTTAGATTATATAGAAGAATTAAATGAGCTAAAAGAGTTGTTTGATGGCTTGGGCAACTATTCGAAAATTAATGCTTACGTGCTTCAGGTGCTTTTAGAACGATATGATGGCGTGGTTGAACAATTATACTGTATGAACGATCAGGTGTTCCAGTCTTCGGTGACTACAATCCTGGAAGCCGAAAATGAACTTAGCATTTTAATGAACGATGAATTACCATCGGTTAAAAAGAAACTGATATTTGAAATAAATAAGTTTAAGCTTAAAGTTGCTGTTAACAGCGATCTTAGCCGGTATGGACATTATAAAATGATACAACAGATCAACTATAATTAACTGACCTCAAAACTGAACAGTCGTGTATAAGTCTGTTCTGTAAGCCGCGGCAACTCACCTTGTCGCGGCTTTTATCATTCTGTCGCGGCCGCTCATATCCTGCTTTAAAATGATGTCGGTAAATCCCTTTTTTTGGAGCATTTCAACGGTTTGATTGCCGTAATTTTCATTGATCTCAAAGAATAATAAGCCTTTTGCAGGCAATTTAAGCAGGGCAAAATCGGCAATGGTATTATAAAATAACAAGGGGTCATCCTCCGGTACAAATAAAGCATTGTGCGGCTCATGATCCGTTACGTTGGTATGCATTTGTTGCTTGTCGTAAAGTGTCACATATGGCGGATTACTGACTATTAAATTATACATTTTGAATTGGGCGGTTTGAGCCTCCCAGTCTAAAATGTCACTGTGGATAAAATTAATTTCAACTTTATTTAATACTGCGTTAACCTTAGCGGTTTGTAATGCCGGTTCAGAGATATCTACCGCCGAAACTTGTGCATTGGGCAGGTTTTTTTTAAGGCTGATAGCGATACAACCGCTCCCCGTACCAATATCAAGCATAGTCCCTTCAAATTGTTCGCTGTTTTCTGCAAAATGCCCGCCACAAACAGATAGAATCCACTCCACCAGCTCTTCCGTCTCAGGGCGAGGAATCAATACCGATGGGTTTACTTTAAAGGGCAAACCATAAAACTCCGTCTCGCCTAAAATGTACTGTACGGGTTCGCCGGTTTGCAGCCGGGTTAATATAGCTTTTAGCTCTTCACCTTGTTCTGCGCTTAATTCCCGCTCAGGGAAGGCTTTGATAGATGCCTTTGATAGCTTGCATATTTCGCTGATGACCAATAAAGTAAGGGCTTCTGTCTCCGTACTGTCGTAAATATTGTTCAGCTGTTTGTAATCTTCAAAAACATCCTTTATCGTAATCATGCAACAAAGTAACATAAAAGCTACTTTTGCAGCATGCTTAAACATGAAAAATATATGCAACGCTGCCTGGAGCTTGCTCAATTGGGTGCAGGGCAGGTAAGCCCGAACCCAATGGTTGGGGCGGTTGTAGTTCATGATGATAAAATAATAGGCGAGGGCTATCACCAAAAATATGGCCAAGCCCATGCCGAAGTGAATGCCATTGCCCAGGTAAGCTCCCGGTATGATAATGCCGAAGAATTGTTAAAACAATCAACCATATATGTTTCATTGGAGCCTTGCGCGCATTACGGCAAAACCCCGCCTTGTGCCGATCTGATCATTAAACACCAGATCCCATTGGTGGTAGTGGGTTGTCGCGATACATTTGAGCAGGTTGATGGCAAAGGCATCGCCAAATTAAAAGCTGCCGGCATCGAGGTAATAACCGGTGTGCTCGAAAAAGAATGCCAATGGCTTAACCGCCGGTTTTTTACACGGATACAAAAACACCGGCCATATATTATATTAAAATGGGCGCAAACCACCGATGGCTTTTTTGCTCCCGACGATAACAGTCAGCTTTGGATCACCGGGGAGGAGTCGCGCAGGCTGGTTCACAAATGGCGTAGTGAAGAGGACGCCATACTGGTGGGTAAAAATACTGTGGCAATTGATAATCCAAGGCTTAATGTGCGTTACTGGGAGGGGAAATCGCCCAAACGGGTAGTGATCGACAGGCGACTGGAATTAGATAAAAGCTTGAATGTATTTGATCAATCGGTAGAAACATTCATATTCAATGAGGTTAAGTTTGATACGGACGGTAAAAATAAATACATAGCCCTGGAAGATTTTGACCGCTATGTACCCCAATACATTTTGTACCAGTTATACTTACAGGATATCCAGTCGGTTATTATTGAAGGTGGTGCCCGCACATTGGACAGTTTTATAGAAGCAGGTCTCTGGGACGAGGCCCGTGTATTCACCGGGAAAACTGTTTTAAAAAAGGGTATAAAAGCCCCGCAAATAACAGGTATAATTGCAGAAGAATTATCATCGGGCGACGACCGCTTGCAGATAGTATATAATATTTAATATTTAAGTATCAAGTAGCTAGTATCAAGTATCACGACCAGGAAAGTGCGGTCGTGAAAACTGGATACTTAATTGATGGAAAATCTTGATACTTGATACTAACTACTTGATACCAATTATATAATGCTCTACGTTTTTTTAAGTATTTGCTGCAGCGTTGTAGTTTCTGTGCTATTGAAACTGGCCAAACGCTATCACATAGATGTATTTCAGGCCATCACCTGGAACTACTCTATGGCTATCTTGCTTACCTGGATATTTTTTAAGCCACAATTCATCATCAGTTTTGAGGATGCCCCGATTTACAATTACATAGCGCTTGGTATACTGTTTCCCTCGTTGTTTGTTATCATGGCTTCGTCTGTAAGGCTAGCGGGTATTGTACGTACCGATGTAGCGCAGCGGCTTTCATTGTTCATCCCCATTTTCGCAGCATTTTTTATATTCAATGAGGCTAAGGATACCGTGAAGATCATCGGTATTGTATTGGCTTTTATTGCCATTATATGCTCCATCCCATGGCAAAAAGCCTCACGGGATAAGGCTGCCAAAATCTCGTGGATCTATTTACTGATCGTTTTTTTAGGTTTTGGGATCATTGATGTGCTTCTAAAACAAATAACCAAGGTTAACAAAGTGCCCTTCACATCAGCCATCTTTGTGATCTTTATACTGGCCTTTGTGTTATCCATGATCGGGCTTATTTACCAGGTGGTTACCAAAAAAACAAAATTTTCCTGGCCGCATATCCTTATTGGGTGGATACTGGGGGTAGCTAACTTTGGTAATATCCTATTTTACTTAAAGGCTCACCAGGTTTTGGCCAATAGTCCCTCGGCCGTATTTTCATCCATGAATATCGGTGTAATTATAGTAGGGACTTTTATCGGGATATTCATATTTAAAGAAAAACTGAGCACGTTGAACAAAATTGGTATTGTTGTAGCAGTGTTGGCCATTGTGATTATTTATTTCCCGCAAACACTGGGGTTTCTTCATCTATAACGTGTTTTAATGCTTTTTGACGATACTTACAAAACTATAGAACAACCAACCGAAGGCATATTCCGTGATCGCGGCAGCAAATTCCTGGCCTATGCATATCCTATCAATTCCGAGAATGATATCAAGGGAATTGTAGCTAATCTGAAATCGGAGCACCCCAAAGCCAATCACCACTGCTGGGCCATGCGTTTAAGTATCGACAGGTCGGTATTTAGGGTTAATGACGACGGCGAACCTTCTGGTACAGCCGGTCGGCCCATACTTAATACACTATTATCCCGTGATCTGACCAATATATTAGTCGTGGTGGTACGCTATTTTGGCGGTACGCTGTTAGGTGTCCCTGGTTTAATTAATGCCTACAAGGTAGCAACTGAAGAGGCTTTGAACCAGGCAGTCATCATTCATAAAACCGTTAACGATATTTATACCATAGCCTTTGACTACCTTCAAATGAACGATGTGATGCGCGTTATCAAGGATGACAACCTGGCCATACTCAACCAGCAGTTTGACAACGACTGCCGCATTCAGGTTTCGATACGCAAAACCCAGGTGGAGCAAACTTTATTTAAAATAAGTAAGGTAAGCGGTGCTGTTGCGAAATACGATCACAGCCTTTGAGAGGAGCGAGAGCCAAGAATCAAGAGCCAAGAGTCAAGACCAGGAAAGTAAAGTAAATCAATCAGTTATTTCTTGACTTTGGATTCTCAGCTCTTGACTCTTGATTCTTGGCTCTTGATTCTCTTTTTAATTCCCCGTTTCCGGCATAAATGATTATTTTAGTCGGGATATGCAATCTTTTGAAATCGATAAAACCGACCTGCTCCGCATAAAAGCCGCTCTGGAAAGCGATGATGTTGAGTTAGAGAAAGTTCTGCAGGGATACCACGCCTCTGAGATTGCTATACTGTTTGAGAAACTTCCGCAGGAAGCCAAAGAACGGATCATCAATATCCTGCCGACAGACATCGCATCGGAAGTAATTTCGGAAATGGATGAGGAGCATCATCCCGAAGAACTACTGGTGAACCTTCATCCGGAAAAACGTACCGAGATTGTGGAGGAGTTGGATTATGACGATGCTACCGACATTATCTCGCAGTTGGATGAAGAGCAGCAGCATGAGATCCTGAAAGATATTGACCAGGAGGATGCCAGCAGTATTCGCGCCCTGCTCAGTTATGATGAGGATACAGCCGGTGGTTTGATGAACTCCGAGGTTATCCGGGTAAATATCAAACTGGATAAAAAGGACGCGCTGGAGGAGATCATCCATCAATCCGAAGAAATGGAGGAGCTATACACCATTTATGTGATTGACGATGCGGCTACCCTGAAAGGAATACTCTCTATAAAAACACTTATTAAAGCAAAGGCCGATGCACGGATCAGTAACCTGGTGCAAACCACATTTGTATATGTAAAGGCTGATGTTGACCAGGAAGAGGTGGCCCGCTTAATATCGCAATATAACCTCACCAGTATTCCGGTAGTTGATGAGCACATGAAACTACTGGGCCGCATTACGGTCGATGACATCATCGACGTAATGGAGGAGGAAAACACCGAGGACATCCTGAAAATATCGGGTGTATCTGAGGACGAAGAGTTGAGCGGTAATTGGAAAGACGCGGTAAAAAGCCGTTTACCCTGGCTGGTGATCAACCTGGGTACGGCGTTTCTGGCGGCATCCATCATCCGTAATTTCGATGCCACGGTAGCCAAGCTTTCCATTATTTCGGCCTATATGACCATTATTGCCGGGATGGGCGGCAACGCGGCAACCCAGGCCCTGGCGGTAACGGTGAGGCGTATTTCCTTAAACGATTTGAGCGATAAACAGGCCTATAATACGGTGCTGAAAGAGTTTTTAGTAGGGATGATCAACGGCGCAGCCAATGGTTTGATCGTTTTTATAGTAGCTTTTTTCTATGATGCCAACCCCATGCTGGGCCTGGTATTGTTTTTAGCCATGACGGGCAACCTGATCATCGCCGGTTTAACAGGCGCGTCTATCCCACTGATATTAAAGCGGGTAGGGATCGATCCGGCGGTGGCATCATCTATCATTATTACAACATTTACAGATTGCATAGGCTTTTTATTACCGCTTTGGCTGGCTACAAAGCTTTTATTGCATCATTAAGTTTATTGGTTCATTAGTTCAATTGTTCATTGGTGTCAGCAGTTTATTTTTGATTAAAAATGGTAAGACATCTTATTTACATACCTTTTACTAATGAACTAATGAACAATTGAACTAATGAACAATTGAATTTTATTCTAAATTTGAACCATCAAAATTTGAAACAGAATGACCGAGGTAAGATACAACTGGACTAAAGAAGAAATAGCTGAAATATACCATACCCCGCTGCTCGACCTTGTTTACAAGGCCGCAACCATACACCGCGAAAATAAGGACTATGCCGAAGTGCAGATCAGCTCACTGATCTCGATAAAGACCGGCGGTTGTTCTGAAGACTGCGCGTATTGCCCACAAGCAGCGCGTTACAACACCGGTGTTAATGTACACGCTATAATGCCTAAAGATGAAGTGATAGCCGCGGCAGAAAAAGCTAAAGCAGGTGGTGCTTCGCGTTTATGTATGGGCGCTGCCTGGCGCGAGGTACGTGACAACCGCGATTTTGACAAGGTAATTGACATGGTAAAAGCGGTGAACTCCCTGGATATGGAAGTTTGCTGTACGCTGGGTATGCTTACCGAGAGCCAGGCGCAACGTTTGGCCGACGCGGGCCTGTATGCCTATAATCATAATCTGGATACCTCTGAGGAGGATTATAAGCGTATTATCACTACCCGTACCTATGATGAGCGCCTGCAAACACTGGAGCATGTGCGTAAAGCCAAAATTACTGTATGCAGCGGTGGCATCATCGGTCTGGGAGAAACCGTGGAAGATCGTATATCTATGCTTAAAACCTTATCAAACCTGCCTAAGCACCCGGAATCTGTACCGATCAACGCGCTTGTGCCTGTACAGGGTACGCCACTGGCCGATCAGCCTAGGGTATCTGTTTGGGATATGGTGCGCATGATAGCTACTACCCGTATCATTATGCCCAAAACGGTGGTTCGCCTGTCGGCAGGTCGTACAGAAATGAGTGTGGTTGAACAGGCATTTTGTTTTATGGCTGGTGCCAATTCTATTTTCGCAGGCGAAAAACTATTGACCACACCAAACCCATCATTTGATACCGACATGGCGATGTTTGAATTGCTTGGCCTGTCGCCACGCAAAGCGTTTAAAAATGGTCGACCTAATGAAGTTAAAGAAGTTGAAGTAGCAGGTTAAGCCTGTGTGAAAATAAAAAGAGACACATGTAATGTGTCTCTACGTTATATTCTGTGTAGAGACGCATCACATGCGTCTCTCTTTTTGTTTTATGGGCTGTCATGCTGAGCTTGTCGAAGCATGGTGGGAGGGCCTCTGCGCGCGATCCTTCGACGGGCTCAGGATGACAGGGCCGTCAGTGTCAAATTAGTCCCTCATATTAATAAACTGCAGTGGCTGGCCAAAGTTTTCGCCGCGGCACAGGCTAATCACTGCTTGCAAATCGTCAATTTTTTTGCCCTGAACACGTACCTGGTCGTCCATAATGGAAGCTTGTACTTTAAGGCCGCTGTCTTTAATCTTTTTAACAATCTTTTTAGCTGCTTCTTTATCGATGCCTTCCTTCACTTTGATCTCCTTGCGGATCATATTGCCCGATGCATATTGCTCTTTACCAAAATCCAAAGCGGCAGAATCTAAATGCTGTTTCACCATACGGCTGATGATGGAATCCTGAATAGCCTTTAAACGCATATCGTTTTCGGTCACGATGGTGATCTCGTTGGTTTTTTTATCCAGGTCGATAGTGCTTTTTGAATCGTTAAAATCATAACGGTTCAATATTTCCTTTTTTGCGGTATTGATAGCGTTATCAAGCGTTTGTCCGTCTATCTTGCTTACTATATCAAATGTGGGCATAAGTAAATGGTTTTATAAATGTTTACAAAACTAAGGTATTAGAAACATAGTTCATAGTATATAGTTCATGGTTAATGGTTGATAAATCATAGTTGTTTTATGGTTCACAAAATATGGATAGTTACCTACAGTTTATTGAATATATCAATCTTTATAGTTAATATGAAGCCATAAACGATGATCTATCAACTATGAACTATGACCCATGAACTATGTGTGAATAAAAACTCGTTAAATACTAATGAGTTAATATTAAGTTAACAAATAAATAAGCAGTTTTGTAAAAGTGAGCCCGGCATGGGCAATTTATATGGATAAACAGGTTCCCTTAATAAACAGAGAGATAAGTTGGTTATATTTTAACGATAGGGTTTTGCAGGAAGCTGCCGACCCAACTGTTCCGCTAATTGAACGGGTGAGGTTTTTAGCCATATTTTCATCCAACCTGGATGAGTTTTATCGTGTACGGGTAGCTACTATGAGCCGCCTGGCCAACCTGAACGAAAAATCAAAGGAAATATTGGGCTACAATCCCAAAAAGATCCTTAACCAGATCAAAAATTTGGTTGTAAAGCAAGAGCGTAAGTTCAACAATCTTTACGAAAACATCATTGTAAAGGAGCTTGCCGAAGAAAAGATATTTTTGCTGAACGATAAGCAGCTTAATGTAACTCGTGGCGCCTTCGTTAAAACTTACTTCAGGGAAAAGCTGCTGGCTACGCTGGTGCCCATTATGCTTGATGACGAAATGCCGCTGCCCGAACTGCGCGACAGGGCCATTTACTTTTTTGTAAAGCTCACCAAAAACAAAAAATCAAGGTTCGCGCTGATCGAATTCCCCGACAACCTTTCGAGGTTTATAGCACTGCCCGAAACCAATAACCTGAAATTTATTATCCTGCTGGATGATATCATCAGGTATAGTTTGGAGGATATCTTCTTTATTTTTAACCACGATACCATTGAGGCTTATTCCTTACAGCTCACCCGCGACGCGGAGCTTGACCTGGATAAAGAGGTAAGCGAAAAGTTTATCGATTCGTTATCCAAAAGCCTGCAAAAACGCAAAAAGGGCAAACCCATGCGTTTGCTGTATGATAGCGATATGCCGCTGGATATGTTAAAATATTTGGTGAACAGGATGGGCTTGCATGGCGAAAGCCTGATACCCGGTAACCGATACCATAACTTTAAAAACTTCATTTCGTTCCCCAACGTGGGCCGGCCCGAGTTGGAATATCCTAAATATCCGCCATTGCCGGTTGAGGATCTGTCGTTTGGTAAAAGTTTGATTGGGCTCATCGCCAAAAAAGACTATCTGGTGAGTACGCCTTATCAGTCTTTCGATTATATTATCCACTTTTTGCGCGAAGCCGCCATTGATCCCAAAGTACGGGAGATCAGTATTGCCGTATACCGCCTTGCCGAAAATTCACGTGTGATACACGCGTTGATCAATGCAGCGAAAAATGGTAAAAAGGTAAACTGCCTGGTAGAGCTGCGTGCCAGGTTTGATGAGCAGAACAATATTTTCTGGAGCAACAGGCTCGAGGAGGAAGGGGTAAACGTATTGTATGGCGTGGCTGGTTACAAAGTACACTCCAAAATATGCCTGGTAACGCGCATCGAAAAACGTAAACTGGCCTATTATGCCTGTCTTTCAACCGGTAATTTCAACGAAAAAACGGCTCGTATATATGCCGACCATACCTTGTTTACAGCCAACCCTAAGATCACCGGCGATTTGGTAGTGGTTTTTAAAGCTTTATATAAAAACGCGCTGCCAAAAGGATTGAAAAATTTGATCGTGTCGCCTATTGATTCCAGGCCGGCTATTTACAGATTGATCGATAACGAGATCAGGAATGCCAAAGCGGGTAAAAAGGCTTACATGATATTAAAAATGAACAGCCTTGCCGATGAGGAACTGATCACTAAGCTTTACACGGCCAGTAATGCCGGCGTTAAGATCAGGATGATCATTCGCGGGATGTGCTGCCTGATTCCAGGTGTAAAAGGATACAGTGAAAATATTGAGGTGATCAGCATCGTTGATAAATACCTGGAGCATGCCCGTGTACACATTTACTGCAATGGCGGTAATGAACTGCTGTATCTGACATCGGCCGATTTTATGACCCGTAACATTGATAACCGGATTGAAGTTGGTTTCCCGATATATGACGAGCAGTTACGTAAAGAGATCAGGGATGTAATTGATATACAACTGCATGACAATACCAAGGCCCGCGAAATAAACAGTCAGAATAATAACAAATATCACAAAACTCACTCTGCCGAGTCGCACCGCGCGCAGATTGAGATATATAATTATCTAAAAGCTAAAAATAAATAAATTGAGATACGCCGCTATAGACATAGGTTCAAACGCCGTGAGGCTTTTGATTGCTGACATTATTGAAAACAATGGTTCGGTTTCTTTTAAAAAGAATACGCTGATCAGGGTGCCGTTACGTTTGGGCGACGACGCGTTTATACAGCACCATATTTCTGAACGTAAAACCAATGATCTTTTAAAGGCGATGCAGGCTTTCCGCAACCTGATGGATGTTTATAAGGTGACCGATTACCTGGCCTACGCCACATCGGCCATGCGCGAGGCCGAAAATGGTGAAGAGGTGGCTAAACTGATCAAACAGGAAGCAAATATCGACCTGGAGATCATCCATGGTTCAAAAGAAGCTAAAGTGATCTACGCCAGTCATGCCGATCAAAACATCGATAAAAGTAAAAACTACCTTTATGTAGATGTAGGTGGCGGCAGTACCGAGCTTTCCCTGTTTTCAACCGGCCAGCTCATGGCATCCAAATCATTCAACATCGGTACCATCCGGATCCTGGATAACCAGGACACCGAAGAAACCTGGAATGAAATGAAGGATTTTATACGCGAGCATACCCGTGGCTTTAAGCAGCTGGCAGGTATTGGCACCGGCGGTAACATCAATAAGCTGTATAAATTGGCCGAAGAAGAGAACGAGGCGCCACTGAGCTTTAATAAACTTAGGCAGCTATATACTTACCTCACATCCTTCTCGCTTAAAGACCGTATCAACGTACTGGGCCTTAACCAGGACCGCGCCGATGTGATCATTCCTGCCTGCGAAATATATCTTACCGTTATGAAACATGCCGGTATTAAGAGTATTTATGTACCAAGAGTAGGTATGGTTGATGGTATTATTCAATTACTTATCGAAAAGAATTTATAAAAACTTAACGTAAAATTATTTTTACAAATTTGTTTAATAATTTAAAAACTCTTATTACATTTGTAGTGCCCTCTCAAGGGCATGTTTTTCATAGGTAGATGTAGGGTCGGGTACTTGTATTCGACCCTTTTTTGTGCCCGTAAATTTGTGAGCGTGGATTGTTGAAGGATTAATTATGAAGAAGAAGATCGTAGTTGCCATTACGGGGGCCAGCGGCGCTATTTATGCCCGGCTGTTATTAGAAAAATTAAGCCAGTTAAATGACCAGATACAGGAAGTAGCCGTTGTGATGTCTGATAATGCCAAGGATGTTTGGCGTTTTGAGCTCGATAACGAGGACTTTAGTAAATACGACTATCACTTTTACGCCAAGAACGACTTTATGGCGCCTTTTGCATCCGGATCGGCCAGGTTTGATACCATGGTGATCGTTCCCTGCTCTATGGGCACGCTGGGCCGTATTGCAGGCGGTATATCTGACGATTTGATCACCCGTGCTGCCGATGTAATACTCAAGGAACGCCGCAAGCTGATCCTGGTGGCCCGCGATACTCCTTTAAACCTCATCCACATCCGCAATATGGAAACGGTAACCGAAGCCGGAGGCATCATTTGCCCGGCCATCCCATCATACTACAGCAAACCCAAAACCATCGAAGAACTGGCCATGACCGTAGTGAACCGCGTAATAGACCTCATTGGTCTGGAACACGACAGCTACAGGTGGAGCGAGGAGTGAGGTTTGATCCCGGAGTTTGGCTGTTTGGGTTTGGGCCTTGAAAAATAATAATGAGTTTTTAGATCAGATTTAATTACATTGAAATACAATTACGAGTAATGCTGAAAAAAGTAAAGACCATCCTTATATTACTGCCATTCCTGTTAAAAAACCTTAGTGCACAAGAAGTCATTAGAAAGGCAGACATTTATGTTGATCTATCTGTTGAGAAAGGACCGATGAAGCCATTTTGGGCTTGGTTTGGCTATGATGAGCCAAACTATACCTATATGAAGGATGGTAAAAAATTACTTACCGAAATTTCGGCGCTAAGCCCGGTGCCTGTTTATGTAAGAACGCATAGCCTGATGGTTACCGGAGATGGAGAAGCTGCATTAAAATGGGGCTCTACCAACATGTACACTGAAGATTCAAATGGGAATGCTGTTTATAATTGGAAAATTATCGATTCTATATTTGATACCTACATTAAACGGGGGATGAAACCATTTGCTCAGATTGGTTTTATGCCCCAGGCACTTTCCACTCATCCGGAACCTTATCGCCATTATTGGAAACCTGGTGATCCATATAAAGATATAGCAACCGGTTGGACATATCCGCCCAAGGATTATAAGAAATGGGGTGATCTCGTTTATAATTGGGTAAAGCATTCTATAGATCGATATGGTAAAAAGGAGGTGGAAAGCTGGTATTGGGAAGTTTGGAATGAACCTAATGGCTTTTACTGGAAAGGGACCGAACAAGAACTTTTTAAACTTTACGATTATGCGGCTGATGGCGTAAAGCGCGCTCTTCCTTCAGCTAAAATAGGCGGGTTTAATGTGGCTGGTACATCTGGAAAGGGGGCGCAGCAGATGCTTAATGATTTTATTAAGCATTGTACAACAGAAACTAATTATGCAACAGGTCATACAGGATCGCCACTTGATATCTTAACCTTCCATGCGAAGGGGCAGCCGTCAATTGTTAATGGAATGGTGAGGATGAATGCTTCACCTCATCTTCGTGATATAGAGGCTGGGTTCAAAGTAGCAACCGCTTATCCTGAAACAAAAAATATCCCTTTAATTGTGGGTGAGTCTGACCCGGAAGGATGTGCTGCCTGCGGTATGGCTACAGACCCCCAGAACGCCTATCGGAACGGAACTTTATACCCGAGTTATACAGCGGCAACTATAGCCCGTGAATACGAATTAGCCGATCAATATAAAGTAAACTTAAGGGGTGCTGTAAATTGGAGTTTTGAGTTTGAAAACCAACCCTGGTTTTACGGCTTTCGCGATCTGGCAACTAATGGTGTGGATAAACCCATTTTAAATCTTTTCAGAATGCTGGGCAAAATGACAGGGAATAGAGTGAAGGCCCAAAGCAACAGGATGTACCCCCTGAAAACCATGCTTGATTCCAGTATTCGCGGGCCATTGTCTGATATTGGCGTATTAGCTTCAAAAGACAAAACAACGGCAGGGATACTTATCTGGAACTATCATGATAATGATGAAAAAAAGCCAGCGGAACAAGTATCTCTACAGGTTGAAAACATACCCGTTAAAAGCGTTAGACTGGCACATTACCGGATTGATGATCAACATAGCAACTCCTATGAAGCTTGGAAAAAGATGGGCTCACCGCAAAGCCCGAGTGCCGGGCAAATAGCAGAATTAGAGAAGGCCGGGCAGTTACAAACCATCGGCACGGCACAAAATATAAACGTAAAATCAGGAAAAATAAATATAAATTTTGATCTGCCCCGCCAAGGGATATCATTTATAAAAATAGACTGGTAGCTTCTGCTTTAGCTATATCTAAACCAGAGCCGCCGGTAGGGGTAAGTGGTTCCGTGATATCACCAGCCACAGGCTGAATACTTTGAGGTGTAATATCAATTCACAAGTGTTATAGATATGAATAATCGAGAGAAAAAAATAAGAATTTTCAAATTGTTTTCTCAAAATCTTGAATGGGTAAAAGAGCATAAGGAGATCAACTTCATACCCGATTTTACGAATGGATACATTTGCCCTATTTGCTTTAACGTCTTTTTTGAACAAGATTTAGAAAGCTCGGTACCTAATCCGCTGACACTTGAAGACGTTCCGCCTGCTTCTTTGGGTGGAAAACCACTTACATTGACGTGTAGGTCCTGTAACTCAAAAAATGGGCACGAGTTGGATGTGCATCTTTTAAATATACTTTTAGAAAATGACTCCAAATTATTCTTACCTAACTCAAAAAGTAAAGCTTCTTTTGAAGTTTCTGGTAATAAGGTAAACGGATCTTTTGACATTGATAGTAATGGGACTGCAAATTTGCGTATTGAACCACAAATATCACATCCCGATCAATATAGAAATTTCGTTAAAAAGATGGAGCAAACAACTATTACAAAGTATAGCCCCCTTTTTCATCAAGAAAAACTATTCAGTGAGGAAATACGAACTCCTGAGTTTACGATGAATTTTCAACGTGTTTATAACGAAAGGCGTGCCGAAATAGCATTATTGAGAGTGGCATATCTCATTGCCTACGCTAATTTGGGAAATGGTTTTCTCATGAACCCTGGCCTATATAAAGTTCGCGAGCAAATTCTAAATCCTGATAAAGAAATATTATCTAAAGTTTTTTGGATACGACATCAGTTCCCTAAAGAAATGGAAGGAATAAATATCATAAGTCAACCCAAAGAACTTCAATGTTTTCTTATAGTCTTTAATTTAAAGACCAATAGTAAAAGCACTCAATATGCCATAGCTCTTCCTGGTCCATCTAAACCATCTATTGAAGTTTATGATTATATTGAAAAATATTTGTGTGTCGGAGATGGAACTGAAATGTTTAATTTCACTGCCGAGCATATAATGTCACGAGCATATTTGAAAACTCGAGATTATGCATTTGCAAGTCATCTATTTTGGCAACGATATACACATCCTGATTATAAACCAAACTTTCCTAAGTGATAAAATGGCCGTCGCTCGGCTCCAGCCGAGTAACGGTCGGGAGGGAAAATAAAAAGGCTGTCATTTCGAACGAGGTACGAGGAGAAATCTTCTTCGACATGTAATTGGTTTTTGTATACAGTAGAAGATTTCTCTTTCGCACAACACTCATGCCCGCCCATGCTCTATCGAAATGACACCCTTTTTGTAAATTTCATTCTTCCAAACACTTATAAATAGGGAGCCATCAATTAACTAATATCATTGATCACCTTTTCGGCACTTAATTAAAAAGAATGGATAGTTCTCAGTGACTTCGGTGATCTCAAACAATCCGGCTTGGCTAAACTCCGCGTTAATAGATTCCCTGTCATAAAAAAACATATTCACGCCATCAAATATTTCATAACGGTCTTTGCTCAGCAATTTTCCCTGGCCATAGGTTGGGGCGGCTTTCGAAATAACCGTGAAAACCATATAGCCATTTTCTGTTAGTTGATGATAGCAGTCACGGATTAGTTTCTGTCGTTCGCTGCCGTCTAACAAATGAATTAAGGCATAGCAGAATATACCATCATAAAGGTATTTGTCAAAAGGCATATCGGTTACAGAACCGTGATAGATGGTCATATCTGTTCCGTAATGTTTTTTGGCCATATCAATAGCGGTTTTTGAGATCTCGATCCCGGTGACTGCTATGCCATGATCTCTGAAAACCTGCGCGTTCCGTCCGTAGCCAATGCCTGGAATGAGGATGTTTTTACTGATTTTTGAACAAAAAAATCTTTGGTCAATGCGGTCGACTTTGATGGTTCAAATCCCCACATTTCCTGCTTATCGATAAAAGCAGATTCCCAAAATTCAGGTTTTTCGTTTTCATTCACCATCGCGTCTTTCAAATAGGCCTCTAAAGTAACAATTTACTAAAGTTGCTCTCGCAAGCGCAATGTCATTTCCCTTCATTGGATATTGGGCATTCGATGTTTGATCTTAATTAGCTTTTGGCTGGTGCATGATCAGCGTATTTAAAACAGCTTCTATTTCTGGGATGGGCATTTTTAGTACTAAATAACGATCCCGGCTGCCGGTTTTATCCCAAAGGTTACTACCATCGCTGTTGCATATCATTTTGCCTTTTACTTTTACTACGTCAAAATACCTTTCATAACCTCGCACGGCAACCAATACCGCGGTTTCGTCCCAACTCATCCGGCCTTTGGCGTCATTAGGATCAAGCGGAATGCTTTTTTGGAATACATCTTTAACCGGTGAATGCGTAATAGACTTATCCTTTGTGATCGGCAAGCCGGTATGGATCTTTTCGCCGATCTCGAACCCGCTAAAAATAATAGGACTGGGCCAATTGTCGAACGTTGTTTTTGAAGAAACCGAATCCTTTTCTACATTAAACTCCTTGAATTTTCCCATCTCCTGGTTAAAACAGGCGGCCATGCTCACCAACAATTTTACCTTCTTTTTAACTAATGCAACCCCATTTAATGGAGATACTTTATCTGGTTTTGATTGCAGCAGGTTGGCCATATTGGTCATAAAGCCAATGGTGACAATAGTTACGCTTTGATCGGGTTGAGCAGCCAGAATCCTGCGGTAAAGCGTTGTGGCGTTCTCCGCCTCATCGTTATTTTTAATCCGGTGCGGGTACCGGGTAACGATCAATGAATCCCATTTTTGAGAGCAGGGGATATTAACAGCCTTACCCCGCACTACACCAATAGGAATGCCCGGCCTTTTAAAATAAGTGTTCAATACACTTAATACTGGGGCTATACTGCTGTATTGGTTACTGGCTATAGTGGCCAGGATGCGGCATTCGCCTTTATCGGCCAGGGCATGTAAAATGGCCATCGCTCCAACATCGTCATAGTCAGGACCTATATCGGTATCCAGTATAATGTTCTTTGGCTGTTGCTGCTGGGCAAAAGCAAATGTTCCCAGAACCATAGCCAGCAGCAGCGAAATTACCTTATGTTTCATGATGATTTTTTCTATAAAGATGTTGTAATGGAGCCAAGTGAGGTATCTATCTAAAATAGCATAATTTTTAATAGAAAAAGTAACAGCAAACACCATCTTTCAATAGCCTAAACTTTTATATTTGAGATTATTAACTGAGCCTGTCCATGAAAAAAATCTACTACTGTCTTTCCCTGGTATTTTTAATGACGGGTTTCCGCCCGGCTTTTGCCCAAATTGATACCGTTTCTAATCTTTCATCAGCCGACAAATTGTATGGCCTGAGTAAATTCTGGTCGGAAGCAAAATACAATTTCGCGTATTTCGACCATGCCAAAATTAACTGGGATAGTACCTACCAGGCCTATATCCCCAAAATACTGGCCACAAAAAGCACCTGGGAATATTATATGCTGATGCAGCGGTTTTGCGCTTTGTTAAAAGACGGGCATACTGATATTGATTTCCCGCAAGCCTTGATGCCGCCGCATGCATCGAGGTATAGATGGATCAATATTGAAAATTTTAACAAAAAACTTATTGTGACCGATATTCCGCTGCAATTTAAAGACCAGGTGCCCCTGGGATCTGAATTGGTAAGCGTGAATGGGATGGATGCAAAAGCCTATGCCGAAAAGGAGATCATCCCCTATATCAGCTCGTCAACAGAACATGTGCTTTGGAATACAGCCGCGGCTATGATGTTTTATGGTACCGATACGGCTAAAGTATGGCATTTGAAGCTACGATCGCCCAAAGGCAAGCTGTTTGATTATAACTATCAATACCATACCTATCGTGCCAATTGGGTAAGGCGGGGAACCAATAATACACCCTGGAAGGTGCTGAATTATGAAAATATAGATGGAATAGCTTACGTTAAACTGAACAGTTTCGGCGACGAGTCGATAGTTACCGAATTTAAAAAGATAGTGCCGGAACTGTATAAATGCAAAGGCGTAATCCTTGATCTGCGCGGTAATGGTGGTGGTAACAGCGGCGTAGGAGCCGAGATACTGATGTATTTTACTGATCAGAAGGTTTTGGTTGGCTCTGCCTGGAAAACCCGCGATAACCTGTCGGCCTACCGGGCCTGGGGGACCTATGAATTAATGGACACCACCAAAAAAGGTAAATTATCCAACTGGCAGCAAAAATCAATCGCATCAGCCAAAGGCGAATACTGGTACAAGGGTGATACCATGACCTTTTACAACTATTTTAAAGAGCAAAAAATTAAAACACCGCTGGTGGTATTGTGCGGAAATAATACAGCCTCGGCTGCCGAGGATTTTTTAGTGATGATAGATGGCTTAAAAGGACGCGCTACAACCATTGGGCAGCGTACTTATGGCAGTACTGGTCAGCCCTTGCCACTCACTTTACCCGGCTTTACGGCCCGCATCTGCACCAAGCGTGATACCTATCCGGATGGCCGCGACTTTGTAGGTGTAGGCGTTATTCCGGATATTGAAGTGTCCCGCACTCCTGAGGATGTGATCAACGGTACCGATGCCGTGTTAAAACGGGCCTTAAAAGAAATAAATAATAAGAAGTAGACTATCACTCCACGCGTTTTTACAAGACCGATAAATTGCGTATATTTGTATATACACCAGCCCGGTTTTCTGATTTGTCAGGAAACCGGGCTGTTTGGTTAAGGGGAAATGCAACCAAAAATCATCCATTTTGTATTTAGTTATTTGACACACAGGTATTTAATACTTTTTAAACCTTTCAAAACCCATCAAAAATTTGTTAAAAAGTGTTAAAATGGGTTAAAACATTGTTAAAATGGATAAAAATCAAGCCTTTTTACCCCGTTTTTGACTAAAAAATTGTTAAAATTAAAGGTTTAAAAAGTTTTGGATGATTGGATTCATCCCGACATGGTAGGATATAGTTGATTAATTGATTGTCATAACTCAATAATTCACTAACTCAGTAATTCAATAATTAGTTATCTTTGCGCCCTTAAAGATGAATAAGAAAGTTGCCTTTTATACGCTGGGCTGTAAGCTCAACTATTCGGAAACCTCGTCTATCGGGCGCCTGTTTAACCAGGCTGGCTATGATACGGTGGAGTTTACGAACACCCCCGATGTTTTTGTGATCAACACTTGTTCGGTTACCGAAAACGCGGATAAAAAGTGCAAGAAAATAGTTAAGGAAGCGCTCAAAATATCACCAAACGCTTATGTGACCATTGTAGGTTGCTATGCGCAGTTAAAGCCACAGGAAATAGCCGAAATACCGGGTGTTGACATGGTGTTGGGTGCCGCCGAAAAATTCCAGATCATTGATCATATTACCGATCTGACCAAAAAACCTAAGGCCCTGGTATTTAACCAGCCGGTATCCGAAGCTAACGAGTTTGTGCCCGCCTATTCTTTTGGCGACCGTACCCGTACTTTCCTGAAAGTTCAGGATGGCTGCGATTACTCCTGTACCTTTTGTACCATACCGCTGGCCCGTGGCAGCAGCCGCAGCGATACTATTGAAAACGTGCTGGAGCAGGCTCGCCAGATAGCCGCATCGGGTGTAAAAGAAATAGTGCTTACCGGTGTAAATCTGGGCGATTTTGGTATCCGAAACGGTAATCGCGAAGATAAGTTCTTTGACCTGGTACAGGCTTTGGATGATGTGGATGGGATAGACCGGTTCAGGATCTCGTCCATCGAGCCAAACCTGCTTACCGACGAAATTATTGCCTTTGTGGCCACTTCCAAGCGTTTTGTGCCGCATTTTCATATCCCGCTACAATCGGGTTCTGATAAGATATTGAGCCTGATGCGTCGCCGCTATAAACGCGATCTGTATGTAAACCGGGTAGCTAAGATCAAAGAACTGATGCCCGATTGCTGTATTGGAGTAGATGTGATCGTAGGTTTTCCCGGCGAAACCCGTGAAGATTTTGTGGAGACCTATAATTTTCTGAATGAGCTGAACGTTTCATACCTGCACGTATTTACCTACTCGGAACGGGAAAATACCCTGGCCAGCCAAATGACCGGCGCAGTGCCAGGTTCAGCCCGTGGCGAGCGCAGTAAAATGCTGCATATCCTGTCTGACAAAAAACGCCGCGCGTTTTATGAAAGCCAGTTAAACAAAACCGAAGAGGTTTTATTTGAAGGAGACATCAAAGAGGGCTATATGCACGGTTTTACCCGTAACTATGTTAAGGTACGAACCAAGTATGACCCCGTGCTGATCAACGAGCTTAAAAAGGTTCACTTAACAAATATTTCACCTGATGGTGATGTCGATATAACAGAAAGCGAAGAAATATTAGTGCATTAAAACGCTATATTCGCTTCAAACTATAACCTATGTTTCCAACTATTACATCGCTTCTTCAATATCTTTTCGGTATAAATATCCCTTTGCCTATTCAAACTTTTGGCTTTTTTGTGGCCATAGCTTTTATGGGCGCTTACTGGGCCTTTGCGCAGGAATTTAAACGGAAAGAGAAATTAGGCATCATTCACTCGTTTAAAAAAACGGTTACTGTAGGCAAACCCGCCTCGGTTAATGAATTGGTTGGTAATGGTGTTTTTGGCTTTGTTTTAGGTTATAAACTGGTTGATTGTATACTGAACTATCGTTTGCTTCTGGATGGTCCGCAGGATTTTTTGTTATCTCTGCGTGGTAGTTGGATAGGCGGGATCATTGGTGCCGCCGCATTTGCTTACTGGGCTTATCATGAAGCCGAGAAACAAAAACAGCCTAAGCCGGTAACCAAAGAAGTAACTGTACATCCACATGAGCTCATGGGCAATCTTTTGCTGTGGGCAGCCGTTTTTGGCTTTGCAGGCGCCAAGTTATTTAATGCGTTAGAGAACTGGGGCGAATTCATGAAAGATCCCGTAGGGATGCTGATAGGCTTTAGCGGACTTACCTTTTATGGTGGTTTAATATGTGGCGGTGCTGCTGTGCTTTATATAGCCAATAAGCATAATATTAAACCTTTGGATATGCTGGATATCGGCGGACCTGGTATGATGCTGGCTTACGCTTTAGGCAGGGTAGGCTGCCAGATGTCGGGTGATGGGGATTGGGGGATAACCAATACCGCGCCAAAACCGGGCTGGTTAAGTTGGGCACCAGATTGGATGTGGGCCTTTAAATTCCCGCACAATGTGAACGACGAAGGTGTTGCCATTCCGGGTTGTATCGGCAAGTTTTGCCATGAGCTGCAGTATCCGGTTTACCCCACATCGTTTTATGAAGTGCTTGTTTGTTTACTGCTGTTCTGGCTTTTATGGAGCATCCGCGATGGGATAAAACCAGCTGGTGTAATGTTTGGCATCTACATGATATTGGCAGGCGTAGAACGCTTTTTTATAGAATTGATACGCGTAAACACTAAATATCATGTTGCTGGCATCAGCTTTACCCAGGCCGAATTTATTTCGTTGCTGATGGTTATTGGCGGGGCTGTTTTAATTGCGAATGGGTTAAATAAGGATAAAAAATCAGCAGTTTTAAAGCATGGCTAATACTAAGCAAGCCAACAAATTATTGGATAACCAGGTATTCAGATTTGTGATTTCTGCAGGGGCAGGTTTTTTAGTTGATGTTTCTGCCTTTTACTTGTTTTATCATAACTTATTAGTACGACATACCTACCAGATATTCTCGTTAACGGTTCGTAATTCTACCTTATCCCTGGCACTATCATTTTTTATGGGTGTGATCGTGAATTTCCTGATCACCCGCTATATGGTTTTTACGGAGTCAAAACTATCAGCCTATAAGCAGTTTGTTCGCTTTGCATCCGTAGCCTGTCTTGGTTTTTTCGCGAATTTAGCAGTGATAAAAATATTGATACAAGATTTTGGGATATACCCACCGGTGGCCCGGATAGGGGCCGCGTTAAGCTTGTTCTTTGCAAGCTTTTTTGTACATAAAGCATTTTCATTCAGCTTATCATTACGCAAACATGCAACTCAAAAACATAACTGAACAGGTAATTGAAGTTTCAAAACAAGCCGGCGATTTTATAAGACAGGAGCGTAAAACCTTCAACGCCGATAAAATTGAATACAAAGGTTTGAACGATCTGGTATCGTATGTAGATAAAACCGCCGAGAAACTGATCGTGGAAGGTTTACGCAAGATACTCCCCGAAGCGGGTTTTATCACCGAAGAAAAAACCACCACCACTGTTGGCGAAAGATATAATTGGATCATTGACCCCTTGGATGGTACCACCAACTTTATACATGGCATCCCTTCATTTTCGGTAAGTATAGCACTTAAAGAATATGATGAACTGGTTGCCGGTGTAGTATATGAGGTGAATCTGGACGAATGCTTTTATGCCTGGAAAGGAGCCCCTGCGTATCTTAATGGTAACGAGATCAGGGTGAGTAATAACCAAACTGTGGCCAATAGCTTATTAGCGACAGGGTTCCCATATTACGACTTCGGAAAGCAGGATGCCTATATTGCCTTGTTTGCCGACTTGATGAAGAATTGCCATGGTCTCAGGCGTTTGGGCTCGGCTGCAGTCGACCTGGTTTATACAGCTTGCGGCAGGTTCGATGCCTTTTATGAGTATAATTTAAACTCCTGGGATGTAGCTGCCGGTATAGTTATCGTGAGGCAGGCCGGGGGCGAGGTAGTCACCTTTAACGGTGGTAGCGATGTGCTGGAAGCCAGAGAGGTAGTGGCAACCAACGGAAAAATAACTGCTGAACTGGTACAGTATATTCAGAAATATTTTAAATAGATCTACACTAATTTCACGAATTTATTCGAATTACACTAAATAAAAATGGCACTTATCTAATCGAATATCCATTAGTCTGATTAGATTAAATAAGTGCCATTCGGTAACTAATAAATTCGTGTAATTCGAATCAATTAGTGAGGTCCGTGTCAATATTATAAGGCTTCTGATACCACTTCGGTAACTTCAGGAACCATACGTTTCAACAGGTTTTCGATACCGGCTTTAAGGGTAACGGTTGATGATGGGCAACCGCTGCATGAACCACGTAGTTCAACAGTAACTACACCTTCGTTAAATGAACGGTATGAAATAGCGCCGCCATCCTGCTCCACAGCCGGACGAACGTAATCGTGTAATATCTGTTGTATTTTTACTTCGGTTTCAGAACCTTCAAAGTTTCCCGCTTCTGTTTCTTCTTCTAATTGTATTTTGAGCTCAGATTCAACAGCACCTTTTACAAACTCTTTCATAATAGGTTCTACATCGTCCCATTCGCTACCTTCAGTTTTGGTGATGGTAACAAAATTACTGGCGAAGAAAACGCCGTTAACAAAAGAGAATTTATAAAGCTCCTTAGCGAAAGGAGATTTTTCAGCGCTTTCTTTTGTAGCGTAATCGGCACTGCCATTAATAAGCAACTTGTTCACAATGAACTTCATTGTTGCCGGATTTGGCGTTGATTCTGTATATACGTTGATATTCATTTTAGCTTTCTGATTAAATCTTGAATTAACAAATTTAGGTAGCTTTTTTGTTTAAAGTTAGCTATTAATTAGTTATGACATGCAGATGATAGATGACTTTATAATGTGCAGATGTGCAAATTTCAAATGTGTAGATGATAAATCCATAAATTTAAAGTCAAACATCTAATTAATGTGTTTCGCATTTGCACATCTGCACATCTGAAATCGGCACATCTGAAATCAGCACATTAAATACCTGTATAGTTTGCTGGTGTTATCTGTTTTAGCTCCTGTTTAATAGCGTCGCTTATATTTAATGTATCAACAAAGGCTGCTATTGTTTGCGCGTTTATTTGCTGATTAGTTCTGGTCAGGTCTTTTAATGCCTCGTATGGGTTAGGGTATCCTTCGCGCCTTAGTATGGTTTGTATGGCCTCTGCAACAACCGGCCAGTTAGCTTCCAGATCAGCGTTAATAGCATCCTGGTTTAAAAGTAGCTTGCCTAAACCTTTTATGGTTGATTTGATAGCGATAAGCGTGTGAGCCACCGGGACACCGATATTTCGTAAAACGGTTGAATCGGTCAGATCGCGCTGTAACCTGGAAACCGGAAGCTTGGCTGCCAAATGCTCAAATAAAGCATTAGCAATGCCCAGGTTACCTTCGGAATTTTCAAAATCTATCGGGTTAACCTTATGTGGCATGGCTGAAGAACCAACCTCGCCAGCTTTTATTTTTTGTTTAAAATAGTTCATGGATATATAGGTCCACATATCGCGGTCCAGGTCCATGATAATGTTATTGATCCTTTTCAAGGCATCGCAATGGGCCGCAAAATTGTCATAATGCTCTATCTGCGTGGTAAATTGCGAGCGTTTAAGGCCTAATATATCGTTAACAAAATGGTTACCAAAAGCTTTCCAATCATTTTTAGGATATGCTATATGGTGTGCATTGAAATTACCCGTTGCGCCGCCAAACTTAGCTGAATAGGGCACTGCTGCCAATAATTCAAGCTGAGCCTCTAAACGCTCTACAAAAACCTGGATCTCCTTACCCAAACGGGTTGGCGAAGCAGGCTGACCATGGGTATGAGCCAGCATCGGTACCTGATCCCAATCACGCGCATAATTTTTTAAAGTATTAACCAGTTCATTTATAGCAGGATAATAGGTGTTGTTTACAGCCAGTTTAAAGGTATATGGTATGGCGGTATTGTTAATATCCTGGGAGGTAAGACCAAAATGTATGAACTCCTTGAATGGCTCAAGCCCTCCTAATTTGTCAAATTCTTTTTTTATAAAATACTCAACCGCTTTTACATCATGATTGGTAGTTTTTTCGATCTCTTTGATGCTTTGGGCATCGGCCTCACTGAAGTTTTTATAAATGTCGCGTAACTTTTCAGACACAGCAGCATCAAAATGCTGTAATTGAGGCAGGGAACTTTCTGTTAAGGCAATAAAATACTCTATTTCAACAAATACACGGTATTTAATCAGGGCGTATTCGGAAAAGTAATTGGCAAGTTCAGCGGTGGTATTACGGTAACGGCCATCAATTGGCGAAATTGCTGAAAGCGGAGTAAGCGTCATGTTCTTTATAAATTTTGGCAAAGGTAAGAAAATTGATGTGCAGATGATCAATAAGCAAGGGCGCAAATCAGAAACTATAAAATATTTGTGATCTGTTGTCCTGTTTTGGAATTGTCATTTGTTATATAAGTATTAAAAACAAATGACATGAGATCAGCATATTAAAAACGCTTTGTCAGGTAATTGTATTTTCTAATGGAAACTTTGAAATCAAAAAATGTTTCCTTAGTTTTGACCCGGAAAGTCAATGAGTCAAATAGAGAGAATATTACGCGGAAGCCTGGAATTATTTTTAAGGGCTGGGATCAAGAGCATTACAATGGATGATATAGCCAGGCATATTGGCATGTCAAAGAAAACCATATACCAGTTTTTTAAAGACAAAAATGAATTGGTTACAGCGGTGCTCAAAGGGCGGTTGAAAGAAGATGAGGATCAAATAAATGATATCATCGGTAAATCAAACGATGTAATAGAAGCGATGATCAATATGATGAAATGCTCCGAGGAAATATTTGCGGAGATGAACCCTACTGCGGTGCATGATATGCAAAAGTATCATCCGGAGGCCTGGGCCGAATTTCAAAAGTTTAAAGCAGAAGTATTGATCAGCACCATGGAAGAACTTTTAACAGAGGGAATGAAGCAGGGTTACATCCGTCAGGATATTGATGTGAAAATAATGGCAAGGATGCGGGTGAGCCAGATAGAGTTGGGCTTCAATACCGAGATTTTTCCAATTGGAGAGTTTAATACCTGGAAGGTACAGGTACAGTTCGAGGAGCATTTTAATTATGGTGTGTGTACCCTTAAGGGGTACAAGCTTTTAAACCAATATAAAAATATACACGAAGAATAAAAATATTGCTGACATAAGGTTGTCATTAGCTGACGTGACCTTTGATTGGTAAAACATAAATAACAAAGTAATAACCCAACTATAGTATATAAAATGAAATACTTACTTTTTACGGCAACTGTACTTTGCGCCATCGCCTTTAAAAGCTATGCGCAGGAAGCGCCACCTAATAACCAAACTTATAGTTTTAGCATTCAGGATTGTATCAATTACGCCTATGAACACCAGGATTCAGTTGTAAATGCAGGCCTTGATATCAAGAGTGCAGAATATAAGGTTAAAGAAACAAGAGGTATCGGGCTACCACAGATAAGCGGATCAGCCACTTTTCAGGATTATTTAAAAATTCCTACAACGTTGCTTCCCGGCGAAGTATTTGGCCAGCCCGCAGGTACTTTTATTCCTGTAAAGTTTGGGGTTAAGTATCAATCAAGTATTGGTGCAACAGCAGATCAGATACTTTTTGACGGGAGTTACCTGGTGGGTTTAAAAGCTTCCAGAACATATAAGGAGCTTTCTTTAAAAAACCTAACCCGTAATAAGATCCAAATTAGCGTAGCGGTTACCAAGGCTTACTATCAGATATTGGTTAGTAACGAACAATTAAGATTAACAGACGCTAACCTTAAGCAATTAAAGCAACAGTTTGATGAAACTACAGCTCAAAATAAGCAAGGAACGGTTGAAAAAATAGATGTAGATCGTATTGCGGTTCAGTATAACAATTTAGTAACCACCCGCGAAAATACCATCCGGTCTCTTGCTTTGAATTATCAGGTTTTGAAATTTCAAATGGGAATGCCTATAGAGAACAGTCTTTCTTTAAAGGATAAACTGGAGGATATTAAGTTGGACGATACCGCTGACCTGGCGGCCGATACTTCATTTTATCACAATCGCATTGAATACAGTTTATCGGAAACAGGTATTGCACTTAAAAAGCTCGATTTGAAGCGTCAGCAATCGCAATACTTACCAACGCTGAAAGCCAATGCAAGCTATACCTCATCTTATCAGAATAACAGCTTTGGTAATTTGTACAAAATGAACTTTCCTTCAAGCTACGTTGGACTAACTTTAAACATCCCCATATTTAATGGATGGCAACGCTTAAACCAGGTAAGGCAATCAAAAATTGCAGTTTTAAAATCGCAGAATGATTTAGAGAATTCAAAAAACGGGCTGAAGCTGGAAGCTAATAAAGCTAATGTTGCCTATGTTAATGGGATACAAAGCCTTAATAATCAAAAAAGAAATAGGGAATTAGCCGAAGAAGTGTTGCGTGTTTCTAAAATAAAATATCAACAGGGAGTTGGCTCAAGCCTGGAGGTAACGCAAGCTCAAACATCTCTTGATGATGCAAATGATAAATATATACAGGGACTCTATGATGCCTTAATAAGCAAAGTTGACCTGGACAAGGCATACGGCCGCATTAAATAAACAATTACTAAACCTACTATACGATATAAAAAAAGACATGAAAAAACTACTATACATACCGGCTTTCATTTTTTTGGCAGCTTGCTCTAATAAACCTAAGGACAAATCGGCTGAATTGGCCGACTTGAAAAAACAACAGGCCGATCTGAATTCAAAGATCATCAAATTGCAGGCCGAAGTTGGTTCAAAAGACTCATCTAAAACTACGGATGTAAGCACTATTGCTATAAAGCCAGCTCAGTTTACCAATTATGTTCAGATACAAGGTAAAATCGATGCTCAGGATAACGTAACAGCGTACCCGCAGGCTTCGGCTGTTATTACCGGCATATATGTAAAAGTAGGGCAGCACGTCAGTAAAGGACAAACATTGGCCCAACTTGATGATAATGTGCTGAGACAAAATATAGCACAGAATGAAGCTCAGGTTAATTTAAACCAAACATTATTCAATCGCCAAAAAAATCTTTGGGATCAAAAAATAGGTACCGAGGTGCAGTTTTTACAAGCGCAAACAACACTGCAAACAGCCAAAAAAGTTTTAGCCGGATTAAAACAACAAGCGAGCCAGTACCGCATTGTATCGCCTATTAGCGGAACTATTGATCAGATGGATCTTAAATTAGGTCAGGCGGCATCTCCGGGCCAAACAGGTATCCGTGTGGTGAACGCTGATGTTTTAAAAGTTAAAGCCGATGTGCCTGAATCTTATGCAGGCAGCGTAAATACAGGTAATGAAGTGAAAATATTAGTACCAGATGCGCAGGATTCATTAATTACCAAAGTAACTTTTGCTGCAAAGGTTATTGACCCAACATCACGCAGTTTTGGTGTGGAAATAAAATTACCTGTACGTAAAAGTTTGCGCCCAAACATGACGGCCATTATCCAGATAGCCAACTACTCCAAAGCTAACACCATTGTAGTGCCGATTAAAGCTATCCTGAAATCAGAAAATGGTGATTATGTTTATCTGAATCAAAATGGTACCGCTAAAAAAGTGAACGTTAAATCGGGTACAACTTATGGCGGCAACACCGAAATATTGTCGGGATTAAAAAGTGGTGATGAGTTGGTTACTGAAGGAGCTACTGAAATTGAGGATGGTGATAAAATCAAGGTATTACAGTCTGCTAACTAATTATAAAAGTTTGATCTGTTGATTATGAAAGATCTGAAAAAAGAATTTGGGCCCTCAAGTTGGGCCATCGATAACAAAACAGCCATATACGTACTCATATTTATGATTACGGTACTCGGGTTGATAAGCTACAATAACCTGCCAAAGGAAAACTTTCCGGATATAGCGATACCTAAAATTTATGTAACTACAACGTTTGTAGGCCAGTCGCCCCAAAACGTGGAAAACCTGGTGACCCGGCAGATAGAAAAAAAGTTAAAATCGTTAAAAGGGTTAAAAAAGGTTACTTCGAACTCGGTACAAAACGTATCCGTGATTACAGCCGAATTTAACACTGATGTAAAGACCAAAGATGCCAAGATAGATGTTAAGGACGCTGTAGACAAAGCTAAGCAGGATTTGCCCCAAAATGATGATAACTATAAAGAACCGATCATATCGGACATTAACGTGGCTGATCAGCCTATCTTATATATCAACATCTCTGGTGATTATGACCTGAAAAAACTAAAAGAGTATGCCGATATTTTAAAAGATGAGATTGAAAGTTACAAGGAGATCTCAAAAGTAGATGAAGTGGGAGCTTTAACACCTGAAATTCAGATTAATGTTGATTTGAATAAGATGGCGGCGGCACAAATAAGTTTTAGTGATATTACCCAGGCCGTTGGTAACGAAAATATATTACAGTCGGCAGGTACTATCAAAACTGATGGCGTACGCCGAAGTATTGATATTAAACAGGATTTTAAAAACGCCGACCAGGTGGCGGCTATGGTCATTCGTAACCCGAAAGGACAAGCAGTTTATTTAAAAGATATTGCTGAAATTAAGGATTCATTCCTAGAGCAGGAAAGTTATGCCCGCTTAAAAACCAACGATAACCCGAAATTTAAAAACGTAATTACCCTTAATGTAAGTAAAAGAGCAGGCGAAAACCTGATTGAAGCATCAGATAAAATTAACGAACTGATCAAACTGAAACAAAAAACGGTATTTCCTAAAGGGTTGGATATTGTAGTAACCGGTGATCAATCAGATAAAACACGTACCACCCTTAATGACCTGATCAATACTATAGTGATCGGTTTTATACTGGTTACTGTTATCCTGATGTTTTTTATGGGTACCACCAATGCCATATTTGTGGCGCTTTCGGTTCCGCTGTCATGCTTCATCGCGTTTTTGGTGATGCCGGCTATCGGGTTCACGCTAAACATGATTGTGTTGTTCTCTTTCTTGCTGGCATTAGGTATTGTGGTGGATGATGCCATTGTGGTGATCGAGAATACGCATCGTATTTTCGCTAACGGTAAGGTACCTATTAAACAAGCCGCGAAAATGGCGGCAGGCGAAGTGTTTTTGCCTGTATTTTCTGGAACAATGACCACACTGGCACCGTTTGTACCCTTAGCCTTCTGGAATAGTATTATCGGGCATTTTATGTTCTTTTTGCCTATTACCCTGATCATTACTTTGTTGGCATCTTTGGTTGTGGCTTATATTATCAATCCTGTTTTCGCGGTTGATTTTATGAAACCACATCATGATGGCGAACACGATAATCCCAAATTTGATAAAAAAACCGTGCGGGCCCTCATATACCTGGCTGTAGCCGCGGTATTGGGCTATCTGATGAATATAGGTATCGGTAATTTGGTGGTATTTGTGATGGCGCTGTACCTGTTAAACCATTTCGTTCTGCTTAGAGTGATAGACAGGTTTCAGAAGAATGCCTGGCCAAAATTTAAAGACTGGTACGCCAGATGGCTTGAAAAGGCTGTTAAAAGACCGGTTACCATGCTTATGGGAACAATTGGCTTGTTTATCCTGTCCATTGTTTTATTGGCAACGCTGGGCAAAACGCCGGAGTTTTTCCCTTCCGGCGACCCTAACTTTGCCTACGTGTATATAACCATGCCTATTGGTACCGACCAGGCTACAACCAACGAGGTAACCAGGAAAATTGAGGAACGCGTAGCCAAGGTAGTTGAACCTTACAAAGGTGTGGTATCATCCATTATTTCAAATGTTACTAAAGGAGTAACTGATCCTTCAGACGAGGACCAGGGCGATTACGAGAATAAGGGTAAGGTGACTGTTGCCTTTGTAGAGTTCGGAAAAAGGAATGGGCAGGATACTAAAGTGGCTCTGGCTAAAATACGCGAGGCGGTACAAGGCTTGCCAGGTGTTAAAATTGCCGTTGCGCAGGAAGCCAGCGGCCCTCCGGTACAAAAGGATATTAGTATTGAAATTATTGGCGATAACCTGGATACATTAGTTGCTACCGGTAACCGTTTAAAGACCTACCTCAATAAACAAAATATTGCCGGTATAGAAAATCTTGTTGCTGACGTACAAAGTGATAAACCAGAAGTTGTATTCGACATTGACCGGGAACGCGCCAATCGCGAGGGCATAACCTCTGGCCAAATAACACAGAACCTGGTTACCGCAGTATTAGGTTGGAAAGCTGCTGACTTCAGAAACACAAAAGAGGATGATTATCAGATAAAGGTAAGGGCGCTGGAAAGTCAGCGGGGTAATCTTGATGAACTACGTAACTTAAAAATAACCTATCGCGATTTAGCTACAGGTGGCGCCATACGCCAGGTGCCAATTTCGGCATTCTCTGATATCCGCTATACTACTACTTACAGTAATATTAAGCGTAAACAACAGCGAAGAGTACTTACATTAGGATCAAATGTTATAAAACCTTTTAACCCTAACGAAGTAAATGCTAATATTTTGCAGGCTATCAATAATTTTAAAAAGCCCGATAATATAAGCATCAGACAGGGCGGTGGCCAGGAGGATCAGGCAGAGGCGATGAACTTCCTATTAGGAGCTTTGGCCACATCGTTTGGGTTGATATTGATCATTCTTATGATCCAGTTTAACTCGATCGGTAAAACATTCATCATCATCAGCGAAATTTTCCTGAGTATTATTGGGGTATTCCTGGGGGTGAGTATCTTCGGTATGACCATGTCTATCGTTATGACGGGTATAGGTATCATTGCCCTTGCAGGTGTGGTAGTGCGTAATGGTATATTGCTGGTTGAGTTTACGGATATGCTCATCGACCAGGGGGCCAATTTGCATGATGCTGTGGTAGAAGCAGGGCACACCCGTATGACCCCGGTATTGCTAACCGCAACCGCGGCCATATTAGGCTTGATACCACTGGCTGTAGGCTTTAATATCGACTTTGTGGGATTGTTTACACACTTTAAACCACATATTCACTTTGGTGGCGATAACGTAGCTTTCTGGGGGCCATTAGCCTGGACAATGATATTCGGACTTGGGTTCGCGACAGTCATTACCCTGATCCTGGTGCCATGTATGTACATCATCAGGTATAACATGAAAGCTTATTTCTTTGGTAAAAAGTCGGTTGAACCTCACAAAGAGGTTTTGGAAACCGAAACTGTATAATTAAGTATAAAAATAAAAAGGGGCTGTATCATTAATCAATGATGATACAGCCCCTTTTCTGTTTAAAAACAATTGGGTTAGTTCCGATCTTTTGGCTGAACGTATTTTTCCAGATCGCCTAAGTCATTTCTGGTTTTTGGTAAACTACCCGGATAGTTTTGCTGTATAAAGGTGATCAGATTTTCACGAATGTAACAACGCAGGTCAAACGCATCAGAGGATGTACGCGAGCTCATGAGTACCCTGATCTCGATAACACGCTCTTTTACATCGGTTACCTGTACTACCTTTACTCGTTTATCCCATAAGGGAGTTTTTATGATCAGTCGCTCAAACTCATCTCTGATAGCATTTATTGGTACGGTGTAATCCATATATAAAAATACGGTACCCAGAATATCGGCAGATGTACGCGTCCAGTTTTGAAAGGGTTTTTGTATAAAATAGTTAATGGGTAAAATAAGCCGGCGTTCATCCCATATTTTTAAAACAACATAGGTAAGCGTAATTTCTTCCACACGGCCCCATTCACCTTCAACCACCAGCACATCATCAATGCGTATAGGTTGTGTAAACGCGATCTGGAAACCGGCTAATAAATTACCCAGCGAGTTCTGGGCTGCAAAACCCACAATAATACCACCTATACCAACGCCGGTTAACAGCCCTGTGCCTATCTTACGCATACTCTCAAAACTCAGCAGGATGATGGCTATGGTCACAAAAACAATAACCACCACCAAAAGCTTGCGCATAAACTGTATCTGTGTGCGTATTTTGCGCTCTTTTAAATTATCGGCTTTATTCAGATCATAAGTATGGTATATATAATCTTCCAGTATCCTTACAGATCTGACTAATATGCCGGCAAAGGAAATGGTTAGTAATATTTCAATGGTCTTATCGAGTGGGGCCACATAAATCTTATCCATCCGCATAAACGGAATGAATAGGTTGAGCAGAAAAAGTGGAATAAAATAGGTAATAGCCCTGCCCAGGTTAATGATCACCGACCTGAAAAAAGAATAAGAGGTTTCTTTTTTGGCGTATACCTTGAAAAGATTGGTGACTATAAACTTGATAATAAGTCCTACTAAAATAGCTATTACCGCAATGGCCAGGTCCCATATGATGGAGGGGACGCGTTGCGATAACTCGAGCAAACCGGGAGGTAATCTATTTTCCATGTTTATAGCAGATGTGTTTATGAAATCTACTTTGAAAATAGTTAGAATGTAAAATTGTTTTAGCAATAACGCATGTAACAGGCCTCGGTACTTATATTTATAGAATTTTTGATAGTTTTGTTAAAAAAGTCAGGAATTGTGACCTGACTTTAGTTTATATAATAATTTATAGATCAAATGGCTACAGGCAATGACCATCAGGATATAAAGCGGGAGAAAATTTTAGACGCCTCTCATCAACGGTTTTTACATTATGGTTATTCAAAAACTACCATGAATGAAATTGCCGGTGACCTGTCAATGTCAAAAGCATTGCTTTATTACTACTTTCCTGATAAAAGCCAGTTGTACATTGCAGTAATGCGTAAACTGGCCAATGATTACATCAAAAACCTGGAAGATAATATTGACACTTTTGCTAATTTAAAAGACGCTTTTGTTTTTCAGATAAATACCAATCACGATTTTATTGTAAGCAATTACAATTTCTTTGATTTTTTCAGGCTTAATGAACAAAACCTTCCGGATACCATTTGGGAGATAGTGGAGCAGGTTCACCTTGCCGAACTGAATTTATTGAGCAGAGCCATCAAAACCGAAATAGAACGGGGAGCTATTAAACCTTTAGAAAACCCTGAGGAAATAGTTGACCTGTTATTGGATGCTTTGCATGGTATTAAAGTTAGCGCCGTATCGCAAAAGAAAATAAACTTCCCGCGTAAAGAACATCTGGAAGAAATACATACCAAAAGATTATTGCTGATAGATATTTTTATAAAAGGCTTGATGTATTAAGTCATCCGTAACTAATGAAGCTGATTTACTGTCAGTTATTGGTCAAAAGATAGATAAACAAACAATCACGAGAGTTATTATAGATAACTTTGAGTGTACAAATAATCAGGGCTATTTTAATTAATACCTTGATTATTGAAAGCTACTTCCTATTTAATAAGAGGTGATTGTTTTAGAGTGATTTAGCAGAATGGATATACTCCATTCTGCTTTTTTTATTTCCTGATCCCCTTAAATAAGTTTTTCCATTGCCCCTTACAAGAGTAATAGCCAATGATTAGACATTTGCCTAAAAGGGTGTCATGCTGAGCTCCGTCGAAGCATGGTGGGCAGGCCTCTGCGCTCCCCCCTTCGACGGGGCTCAGGGTGACAACCCCGCTTTTTGTGATATTATTGATGTACTATGTCTTATGATGGGCTATTACCTTTGCAAGTTGTCTGTGAGGACACAGACAACTTGCAAAATCAAGACATTAGCTTTAAGCTTTGTGCATTCTGCTTTTAGCTTCAATATAAATGATTCCAGATAAAGTTATTGTTGTTTTGTTCCCTCGTCATGAATAAGCTGATGTTGAAGTAATACGACCGATCGACCGTCTATCTGTATAGTATCTTCCGCTTTAAATGTTCGTGTTGCACCCTTATCAGCAGGGTTGGCCGTATCAATCAGGAGTTCCCAATCATAGGCGTATTCCTGGTGAGGCAGTTTATAACTCAAGGGTTCGTCATGGGCGTTAAAGATGATGTAAAAACTATCATCAACAACTTTATCACCTTCTGCATTAACGCTATGCAAGCCCAATCCATTTAAAAATACGGCCACTGATTTGGCAAAATCATGACTCCAGTTATCATCGTTCATTTCAGAACCGTCGGGCAAAAACCAGGCTATATCGGCAATACCGTCATCTTTAATAGATTGCCCGTTGAACCAGTTTTTACGTGAAAAGGCAGCATGTTCTTTTCGTAAATTAATAAGTTTGCGGGTGAAAGTATATAGTTCCTTGTCCTGATTTTGCCAGTTTACCCATGAAATTTCATTATCCTGGCAGTAGGAGTTATTATTTCCCTGCTGAGTTCTGCCTATTTCATCACCGGCAACAATCATCGGTACCCCCTGTGAAAGGAAAAGCGTTGTTAAAAAATTCCTTTTTTGCTTGGCGCGTAAGTTATTAATGATATTATCAACGGTTGGGCCTTCAACCCCGCAGTTCCATGACCGGTTATGGCTTTCTCCGTCGTTATTGTCTTCTCCATTGGCTTCATTATGTTTTTCGTTGTAGGAGACCAGATCGGTTAGCGTAAAGCCATCATGAGCAGTAATAAAATTGATACTGGCGGTTGGTCTTCTGTATGATTTGTACAGGTCGGAACTGCCGGTTATACGGTTTGCAAATTCGGCCAGGGTGCTTTCAGCTCCGCTCCAGTAATCCCGGATGCAATCACGGTATTTACCATTCCACTCGGCCCAGCCGGCGGGAAATTTACCAACCTGATACCCGCCTTCACCAAGATCCCAGGGCTCGGCAATTAACTTAACCCGTGATATGGTAGGGTCCTGGTGTATGATGTCAAAAAACGCGCTTAAACGGTTCACCTCATGCAGTTCGCGGGCCAGGGTAGCCGCCAGATCAAAACGGAAGCCATCAACATGCATTTCTTCTATCCAGTAACGAAGGCTATCCATCATCAACCGCAACGCATTGGGTAAATTGGCATTCAGCGTGTTACCTGTGCCGGTATAGTCCATGTAATATCTTTTGTCGTCATCCACCAGGCGATAGTAGGATACATTATCTATCCCCCTGAATGATAAAGTAGGCCCCATATGGCTGCCTTCGCCGGTATGGTTATATACTACATCCAGAATAACCTCTATACCGGCCTTATGCAATTCCTTAACCATGTTTTTGAATTCGGTAACCTGTTCGCCCAGTACACTGCATGAAGCATAACGTGCGTCTGGAGCAAAAAAGCCAATGGTATTATAGCCCCAGTAATTGGTCAACCCTTCATCAACAAGGTGCCTGTCGGAAAGAAAATCGTGTACCGGCATCAATTCAACTGCGGTAATACCCAGGTCTTTTAAATAGGCAATAGCTATCGGGTGTGCCATACCCGCGTATGTTCCCCTGATGTTTTCAGGTATGCCGGGATGAAGCTTGGTGAACCCTTTTACATGAGCCTCATATATGATCGACCTGTAGTATGGGATATTGGGGCTTTTATCATCTCCCCAATCAAAATTATGATCAATTACTACGGATTTAGGAATAAAGGCGGCACTATTTGTTTTGCTAAAACTAAGATCTTCTTCCGGGCTGCCAACTTCATATCCAAATAAAGAGTCGTTCCAATTAATCGTTCCCGCAATGGCTTTTGCATATGGATCAACCAATAATTTGTTGGGGTTAAAACGATGACCCTTCTCTGGTTCATATGGCCCATATACCCGGAAACCATATAATTGCCCCGGTTTTAAATCTGGTATATAAATGTGCCATATCAATTCGGAATATTCGGTGATGGGTATTTGTGCCGATTCTACCTCATCATGAACACCATTAAATAAACAAAGATCGACCCCGGTAGCATTTTCAGAATAAAGTGTAAAGTTAACTCCTTCGCCATCCCAGATAGCACCAAGTGGAAATGGTTTTCCGGGATATGTTACTATTTTCATTAGTGTAATTTGTTTTTTAATGGCAATGAAGCTATCATGAGCCGGGTTATATATTCCGGTTGGTGAGCTTTAGCTCATGATGGTTTCATAAGTGTATTTAGCTGTCAGTACTTTCAAATTGAAATTAAAGAAAATTGTTTTAAGCATAGCCATGTTTCCCGGTATTAAACATGATTGTGTAAAAACAGCGTCAAAGTATTACTTTATTTTTAAATAACTTAATTAGTAATTGATTGTTAATATTGGGCTATGTAAATTTGTTTATCTATACCAATAAACCTATGAACAAGAAAATATTTATTGTGGAGGACGATGCCGATCTGTCCGAAGCTATACAACTAATTCTGCGGGAGGAGGGTTACGATACCGCTGCTTCCCTGGATAAAAATTCAATAAAGGGAGTCATATTACACATGCCCGACCTGGTACTGGTTGATAACAGACTAAAAGATGGCTTTGGCAGTGAGTTATGCGTGTCTATCAAAAATCATCCTTTAACCAGTCATATCCCGGTGGTGTTGATATCAGGATGGGCAAATCTGGCAGATACTGCCCGTGATTGCGGGGCGGATGCTTACCTGAGTAAGCCCTTTGAAATGACCCAACTGATTGAAGCAGTAGATAAACATCTGAAACATTTGGTTTAATTATTGATTAAGTAAGATTGACGTTTAGTGATCAAAATTGATCGCTTTTTATAGCCTGTAATTTGTAATGCTCGTAGTTTTTAAGTTCTATCGCGTTGGCAGCCTCATCTACAGTCCGTTGCATTTCTTTTAGGAAACTTTTAAATACCTTTTCTTTCCAGGGCAGTTGAAGCAATAATCGCAGCATGGAAGTTTGCAACCACAATTGACTTTTTGACTTAGCCACCATCTCTTTTAAAACAGTTAACCCTAACTGCTGATTGGCTTTCACAAACCATCTCATTTGACTCTCGTAATTGGCAAATGCCGCCTGATGATTACCGGGCGAGGCCGCGAGTTCACCGGCTAGTATATAAGCGCCAACCAAGGCGAGGCTGCTGCCCTGGCCAGAGGCAGGAGAGGGACAATAACCGGCATCGCCAAGCAGTACTACACGACCGTTGGACAAACTTTCTGTTTTTACCTGGCTAATGGCGTCGAAGTAAAAGTCGGGCGTATCATGAATGGCATCCAGGATTTTGGAGATGGCTGGTCCTTCATTTTTAAAATGATCAATCACCATTTGTTTTTGCCGAGTTATATCGCGATGATCATATTCCGTAGCTGGTGCAGCAAACATCAATAAGGCTTTGGCCTCCTGGTCCTTACCTGTGCTGTATATATTTACAATTTTACCTACAGCCGGGTAACTCAGCTCCCAGTGATCGAGGTTAAAATAGTTGGGAATGGTGAAAATGGATACAAAATATCCCAGATGATCAACAGATATCTTTTCCTTATCAAAAGCTAAGCCGCGCACATTTGATCGTAAGCCATCGGCAGCAACAAGCAGGTTAAATTCACGTTGTTCGCCATCTTTAAGGGTAACGGTTACGTATTCATCGGTTTGTGTTATGGCTGTAATAGCATCATCAAAAATATATTTCGTTTGGTCTTTTGTTTCGTCATAAAGTATGCCCGAGAGTTCGCCCCGCATAATCTCTATGTCGGTATCCTGCCGCATGCCAAATATATTGGGATCATTCAGGTCGGCATATCGTTTCCCGTTGGCATCTATCATGGATGAGCCGCGCATGGCCGTATTTAATTCCTTCACCTGGTTTAAAATACCCATACGCCGAGCTACATCTGTAGCCACCCCGCGAAGGTCGATGCGATAACCTCCTTTACGCAGTTCAGGTGCCTTTTCAATAACGGTAACATTAAACCCATATTGGTTTAGCCAATAGGCCAGGGCAGGGCCGGCTATGCTTGCGCCTGATATTAAAATATTCCTGTTGTTTAAGTCGTTGTTCATCATAGGTCATCAAATAACAGGTCAAATATGATGAGGTAGCGAAGTTTTTTTTAATGGATTTCGGTCAAATGCCCTAAATTATCGGTGAATACGGGCAAAGTTAAATTGAAATTATTTAAACAGCGATGACTTTATAATCACCAGGGTTTTATAGGTTTGTTATCACAATGGAAAAACAGGATCTTTTAAGGATGCAGGTTGATAAGGAATTGAAAGATTCCTTTGCCATCAATTATTTGCACGATCATGTTTTTGAAACCTCAACTGTTTGCAGGATCAATTATCACCGCGTTTTTATAATTAAACAAGGAAGCGGCACCCTCCGGATAGATGACAATGTTTATCCAATCTCAGGTAACGAACTGTTTTTATTGGCCAAAGGGCAGTTATATTCCTTTGAGGAGGGAGCTACTATAACCGGCTACGAGCTTTCTTTCGGTGATTGTTTTTGGGAAAAAGCTCCGGATAGTGCCAGCAATTGTAAAGCGGTGCTGTTTAATAATGCCGCGGACAACCAGCAATTGCCCTTGAATAGTGCTGATCACTCAGAATTGGATATCCTGTTTCATACCCTTTACCTGGAGTTTTTAAAAGATGATTATCCTAATAAGCTGGATGCAATGGCCGCTTATTTAAAGATCATCATGATCAAGATAGCCAATGTGAACGCCTCACTTGCCCGTGGCTATGATAGTTATGAAAACCAGGTTTACCGGCAATACCTGGAGCTGGTGAGCAGCCAGTATCAAAGCACGCATGAGGTAGCCGATTTTGCCCGTCAGCTGGGAATTCCGGCACGTAAACTGTCTGATCTGTGCAGGCGTTGTAGTGGTAAAGGCGCCAAGGATATCATTAACGGACAAATCATCGCCGAAGCCAAACGTTCCCTGCAATTCTCGTCCAAACCGGTTAAGGAGATCGCCTATCATCTTAATTTTTCAACGCCCGATCAGTTCAGTCACTTTTTTAAGAAAAATACGCTGATATCACCCAATGATTACCGCGACCGCTTTGTAAATATTGGCATGTGATCAACCGTTTTTAACATTTACCGGGACACATAGCACAGCTAATTTTGCTGATATAAAATCAATAAAATTATGTCTGTAAATAAAGTGAAAACAATTGCCGGGATCACCATCCCCGATAGTACTATCGCCACCCAGGCCACCGAGCTTTTATTAGAGCATGGTACCGAATTTATCTATAACCATTCGCTCAGGGTATTCCTTTTTTCATCGCTGAACGGAAATCGCAATAACTTACCGTATGATGCCGAACTGTTATACGTGAGCTCGGTATTTCACGACCTGGGTTTAACCAAACATTATAGCAGTCCCGATCTGCGTTTTGAAGTAGATGGCGCCAATGCCGCCCGCGATTTTCTGAAAAGTCATGGACTGCCCAAGGAATCCTTACAACTGGTTTGGGATACCATCGCCCTGCACACCACCATCGGCATTGCCGAGCACAAAGAGCCCGAAGTAGCCCTGATGTATTCGGGGGTAGGTCTGGATGTCATGGGTGAGGGTTATGAAAACCTGAGCACTGAAAACAGGGAAGAGATCATCCATGCCTTTCCGCGTAATGATTTTAAGAAAAATATTATCCCAACTTTCTTCAGCGGCTTTGAGCATAAAACGGAAACCACCTTTGGCAATATCAAGGCCGATGTGTGCGCCTATATGATCCCGAACTTTCACCGCAAAAATTTCTGTGATTGTATTTTGCATTCGCCATGGAGTGAGTAAGGGGGGAAATAATTATCGAATAACAACCCCATATGTCATTGCGAGGAGGAACGACGAAGCAATCTCATCGCGTTCAATATGCAAGCGAGGAGATTGCCACGCTGCGCTCGCAATGACATATTTTATAATTTATTTATTGACTCAGGTGTTTGAAATTCTCTCACCATTAATCATATTTTAATTAAATATTTATTCAGGACAGTAGTTTTGTGCTATACCCCACTTCGCAAACCTGTTTAAAAACCTGGATAATGAATCTACCCGTATTAATTCTAAAAAGAGTTTATGGCTGCACTATGGTGGCAGCCCTGTTGTTTATCTGCTTGCTTAGTAAGGCTACCCCGCTTCCTGATCGCGGTGATTATCAATTCGACAAAAAAATATCGCGCAAGGTATTGGAAAACTATCTCGACCGTTCCATTACTATACAAAGCTTGCTGGTAGGCAAGGGCAATTTTGACGATAACCTGCGCATGATTAAAAATATTGGCGCAAAATTTATCGGTCGGGCTGTTTGCCAGTGGGGCGGGGAAGATGAGATCACCCAGAATCTGGTCAAAGAAAAGGAACTGGCAGCTAAGGTACATGCAGCCGACGCTGACATTATTTTACAAGCCTGCATCTTCGAGATCGTAACTCCCAAAGTAGAGCAACTACCCATACCCGCATGGGCCTTTGAGGCATTGGGCATACCGGTACAAAATCGGAATTTTAGCTATGCCGATATGCTGTATCCCAACGGTAAATTTAAAGGTCAATGGGGCAGGGGCTCCGTACCCGATGTAAGCAGGACCGAAACCAAATTATTCTTCTATTTTCTGGCTAAATCATATATCGACGCCGGTATCGAAGGGATTCATTTCGGGCAAGTAGAGCTGATGAATAAAAATGATCCTAACCTGGATAATTACGCACAGATACTGACCCTGATCCGCGCTTATGCCAACAAACATGCCCGCAGGCATATGATCATTTGCGATTCGCATGTACCCAGCGGAGGTTTTGTACGCAATGGCAAGCTTTTGATGGATGTTCATGCCTTTCCGCTCCGCATTATGGAAACTTCAGGCAAACCCGAGGAGGCTACATTGCAGGTAGGTCATACCGATGCGCTTTACCTGCGTAGCAAGGGCGGCATTACGCCCAGCGGCTGGACCTGCGAACATCTGCCATACCTGGTGGAGTTTGATAACTATGGGGTGAGTAAAAAGCCCGGGCAGGAAAACGCTGGTGACATCCCTTTTTGGGTTTGGGGGTATGACGAGATCAGCTGGTTCGCTCATCAGAATAAGACATACCGCACCCAATGGCTCCATTATGCGTACGACTGGCTTAAGAAAACCGACCCGAACGGTCACCTGGAAATGCCCGGCGGCAGGCAAACCACATCACCTATTGATAAAAAACGCTGGTATTATGCCAATAATCCCGGCACCGAAGTACCCGACGGGCATGGTGATGAGGATACTATACGGGATATTTGGGTTAAAGGCAAATAAGATAAAAAGGCTGTCATGCTGAGCACCGTCGAAGCATGGTGGGTGGACCTCTGCGCTCTACCCTTCGACGGAGCTCAGGGTGACAGGCCTTTCTTTGCGTCTCTACAAAAACAAAACGGACTGATAAGTTTTGCCTATCTGACCGTTTGCATGTCCCGGTTTGAAGAATTGTTATGATCTGAAGATCATCCTTAACGATTGATCCTTTGACATGTATGCAGTGCCCCAATTATACAGGGTTTTTAATTTGTTACGATAGTTGACCAATGATATCAGGTGGATGAACAGCCACATAAACAAGGCCATAATGCCGCCAATATGCAGTTTGTTCTTAAACAGATCGACCACGGCTTTATTACGACCAATAATAGCCATATCGCCTTTGTCAAAGTAGTTGAAAGCGCTCATCGGCTTAGCTTTTTGCATGGCTATGAAGTTTTTAGCCAGGTTACGGCCCTGTTGTATGGCTACCTGCGCCAGTTGCGGATGACCTTTAGGGTAACGTTCGTCGGTTATTTGTACGCTGGCATCGCCAATGGCGTATACGTTTTCCAGTCCAATTACCTGGTTAAATTCATTGGTGATCATTCTGCGGCCAACACCCAGGCTGCTTTCCGGTATGCCTTCAAAAGTATTGGCGGTGATGCCTGCGGCCCAGATCAAGGTTCCAGCCTCAATGGTTTCGGCGGTTGAAAGAGCGACCTCGTGTTTATCATAGTCCTTAACCTGTGTGTTCAGTTTTACTTTTACACCAAGGTCTGAAAGTACCTTATAAGCTTCCTGGTGTGTTTTTTCGCTCATGGGGCCCAACAGGTTTTTGCCGCCATCAACAATATATATCCCACCCGGAGTACCTTTCAGCTCGGGGTAATCTTTCAGGAAAATGTTCTTTTTCATTTCGGCCAGCATCCCGGCAATTTCCACCCCGGTTGGGCCGCCACCTGCTACCACAATGGTTAACAATTTTTTTCGTTCGGCCAGGTCTTTGGTCATCGCGGCCTGTTCCATGGTTTGCAGTAAAGCATTACGCATGTGCAGGGCATCATCGATAGTTTTCATGGGGATGGCGTTCTTTTGAACATTTTCCATCCCAAAAAAGTTTATCCGGGCACCTGAAGCAAACACCAGATAGTCATATTTAAGTTCTTCGTTGGTTAAGTGTACGGTTTGTGATGAAGGGTCGATCTTTACTACTTCGGCCATGCGGTAACTGATCCGTTTATTACGGAACATTTTACGGAATGGGTAACTGATATCTGATGGGTCCAAAAAGCTGGTGGCCACCTGGTAAAGCAGGGGAGGGAAGTAGTTATAATTGTTTTTATCAAGCAAAATAACCTGGTAGTTTTTGTTTTTGGCTACTTGTTCGGCCAGGTTTATCCCGGCAAATCCACCTCCAACAATAACAATTTTTTTAACAGCATTTTGGACATTGCCCGTAGCTGTAGGTATAGTTTTAGGAGTGCTCATTTTATCAATTATTTGATAGTGTACTTTATACACAAATATACCTCTGTTTTATCATTTATGTATGTTTTTGGGCGCTTATTTGGGCTGATATAAAAGTATTTACAATAGGATGATTAAGTGTGTATTTTATACACTAAGTGTAAGGAAAAAAGGTGATAACTCATAAAAAGACAGTCATACAAACAGGGTGTCATGGTTCGACTGAGCTCAGGGTGGCACCCTTTTTTTAGCCTATGGTCGGTGTCATCACCGCACCATACATTAGGTAGTTTGATAAAGTGCTGTATAGAAAACGCAAAACTACCCGGAAGAAGTATTAAATATCGTGTTATTATCAGGTAAATGAATATGATATTTAATTCTCTGTATAATGAAATATGTAATAATATTTATGAAAAATTATTATTATCTTGATGCAACTATTAACAAAAAGTAAAAACCATGAAAAAAATCAAGCTTACATTATTGACGCTGGCCTTAGTAATTGGCATCTGCGGAGCATTTGCGTTTAAGACACCCGTTCATCATGAAAAAAAGTTTTTAGTACTGTATTGGTATCCGGTTAATACAGCCGGCCAAATAGCAGGCCCGCATCTTTTTAGTGATGCTGTTTCCAAAGCTGCGGCTATAGCAGGACAGGATTGTAAAGATTCTCCAAATCAACCAGTGTGCCTTTATGGCGATACAGATCCAGAGCTTCTGGTCGGTACATCAATCGGTTCACCCAATTCCGGTCATGCAGTTCTGAAGAGTAATTAATATCGGAGGATAGACATCTTTTAAGAGAATAGAATATTTAAATAGTTATAAACCCCGGGATACATAGTGTCCCGGGGTTTATTATATCACCTCGATAACAAGGGTAGCTTCGTTCTGATCTATACTCAAGGGGAGAGCCTCCAGGCCCGGCACAAAATTGAATACCCTGCCTTTATCGGTGGTAGGCATGGCCGTTAACTTATAGGTTGATGTTATTTGTAAGGTGCTCTTGCCCTTGCTTACTCTGATCTGTTTTTCATCGAGAGTGAATTTTTCCGTTGATTTGGAAACTACCGGCAAAATGATCCTGGTCTGCCCATCGTAACCGGTTTTTTCAATGCTGAATTTGATAATTACCCGCTCGCCGGCAAACTGGTAAGTTACCTGGCAGTTTACTTCGCCTGCCGGCGGATTTTGCTGGTTTTTATCCACCAGTTTTGACCGTGTTTTGATAACCTCTTGTCCGCTGATGTCCCCGCGCGCTATCTGAGCTCCCAGATCGTTGATATTCATAAATACCGATTCACCTACCCGGAGTTCTATACGTGGCGTCAGCGGCATGGATAATGGGTCTGTATCGAGCTGCATGTTATCGGCCTCAAACAATTGATACTGGTTCATGCTGCCGGCAAATATGGGGCCCGTTTTTGGGTGCCAAAGCATGGTGAGGGCGCCGCCTGTAGTGTGGCCGTTTTTGGTTTCCTTATATTCCCTGTCGTACCCGGTAATAGTCGCCCTGAATTTCCCTTTGGCTACCAGCCAGGTTTGTATATCGTTAAAAGCCCGGATGCCATAGGTTTCTTCGCGGGGGAGTTTTATGCTATCGACATTTACTTTGGCTGGTTGATGCTCGTGCTCCAATATCGTCGTTAAAGCTTTGATATGGCAAAAAGTATGATGCACACAAACCGGTACCTGGTGCGATACATAATGCGGTCCGCCATACAGTAAATTATCCTTGGTGCATTCCTGTAGTAATTGGGTGTTCCGCAGTGCCACTTTATAAAACCTCGGGTCACGACCGGCCATCAGGGTATAGGCCGCCTGGCAGCCATCGCTGGTACGGCTACCCCAGTAGGTCCATTTATAATTACGTGTGCCCCAGCTGTTGTCCCAGCCGCCATCGGGCAGCATAAACTCCATATGGGTTTTTAAACTACGGGTTACCGCATCCAATACTTCTTCGTCCTTTGTCAATAAGCCATAAAGCACCAGCGAGGGCAATGACTCTTCGACATTATAACCCAGGTCGACAGAAAAACATCCCTTAGGACTTGCTTTACTGTTAGGGCCGCCTTCGCCGTAGATGAAACCATCTTTAGGCGTGATGTATTTTAAAGCCGTGTGCGCAAACTCCCGGCCTTTGTCTTTATACTTTGGAATATCCAGCATAGTGCCTATCAGCGATAGCGCGTAGGAGGCGGTAATAGGATAGTTAACATTGCCATACTCCATCGAAAAATTGGTGTACACGTAGTCGGCAGCCTTTTGCAGGCGGTCGGTAAGCTCGGCTTTAAAGCTTTTATCCATGATGGATCCATGATTTTTCAGGGTTTCGGCCAATGCTATCGACGAAAACACGGTAGTACCTTTCCAGGAGCCTTTCACGGGTTCATTCAACCAGGAACCATCGGGCTGGCTTACCCGGGTTTTCATCCAGCGATAAAGCAATGCGGCTGCATCGGTGTATTTGGAATCACCGGTTTTTTGGGCCAGATGGTAGAAGGGGTAAATAGCATCACTGCCACGACCATGAACCGCTTTGTTTGCCGGGCAATATAAGCCGCCGTAATTATCGGTGTTTGATTTATCCAGAACCTGTAACGCCAACAGGCCTTTGGCCCATTGCCCTAACAGCTGATCGCTCAAGGCATACAGATCATCAGTAACAGGAGGAACAGTTAAGGCGGAAGCATTGGCAAATGGCGATACGCTGATCAACCCTGCTGTTCCAATAGCGGTGGTTTTAATGAAACTTCTTCTGGATAATATCATGGTTATAACAGGTATGGATCACAAATGTAATTGATAGAAGATTAGGGATTAAAAAAATCAACTACAACGATGTAATAGGCTATTTTGTCCTATTTGAGCGGTTATTTTTCCGGAGTGTTCAAATACCTGTGATCCACAGAAAACCTGCCGCCACCACTTATCACAAGGGATATAGCCAGACCGATCATCAGCAGGTCGAACTCAAAACCTTCGAAGCCTTTGGGATTTGTGCCAAACCAATCCATAAAAAAGCCAGCCTGCCAATGATGTGTAATGATAATGCCTATAAACAGCGGGATGATCAAGGCAGCGATTATACGCGTTGCCCAACCCATGATCAGCAGGATGGAGCCTGCAAACTCGATCACGATCACAATAAATCCGATAAGCCAGGGCAGGTGCACAACCCCTGTAAAATATTGCATAGTATTTGCAAAACCCATGCCGCCAAAAAGCCCCAACAGTTTTTGCGCGCCATGCGGTAATAATATGAAGCCCAAAGTAAGGCGACTGATAGCTGCGGGCCAATTGCCCGAAGTGCTAAAGATTGTGTTTCTGATATTTTTCATGAAGCAAAATTCGGCAGGCCAAAAATGCTGTCTATGAAACTACATTCATAAATTGCCCGTTATTATAGTTTATTACGGCGGATCCTGCTTAAAAACTGAGGGGTTATACCCAGGTAAGAGGCTATCAGATATTGGGGGATCCGTTGCTGTATAGTAGGGTAGCGCTTGAGAAAAATGTCATAACGCTGCTCGGCGGTAAAGCTGATCGCTTCCATCACCCGTGATTGTGAGGCTACAAAGGCGTTTTGAAAAAGGATCCGGAAATATCGTTCCATAGCCGGTACCGCTATCAGCAGCTTGTCCAGCGCGTGTTTATCTATCTGCAAAAGCTCGGTCTCTTCCAAAGCCGATATATAAAGCGTGGAAGGCTGCCCGGTTAAAAAGCTGTACAGATCGCCGGCATACCAGTTTTCTATAGCCAAAAAAACGATATGCTCGGTGCCCTGCTCATCAAGCGTATATGCTTTTAAGCATCCTTTCACAATAAAACTCTCATACCTGCATATTTCACCGGCCCGTATCAAATATCCGTGTTTTTTGATGTGGGTGGTTTTAAAATTGGAGAGTACAAGACGGGCATCATCGGCAGAAAGATCTGCATGCTGATGGATATGTTTTAATAATAGGTCGCTCATTAAATCAGAAATATTTATCTAAGAGGCTGTTTGAATTTGATTTTACAGAAATGTTATAACGGGTTTTAACGACTGCTACTTAATTAGTGGCAAAGTATTTTTAAATCAATATATTTAACTATCAAATATAAATCATGAAAAAAGCAGGCTTATTATTCATTTTCGCGTTTTTGTTGACTTTTTATACGTTTGGGCAGGACCAAAAGGCTATGTTATACAGCAAAGACCCTCAGCTTGCCAAAAATAAGAAACTGGTTTATGATTTTTGGCGGGAGGTTCTTGAGGGCGGACATCTTGAGCTTGCAGCCAAATATCTGTTACCAACATACATTCAGCATAACCCCAATGTACCAACCGGGCGGCAGGGCTTTATTGATTTCTTTTCCAAATTTGCCAAACCTTTAGCTATAAAGGCAACCGTTAAAGCGCCGCTGATTTCCATAGTTGCCGAAGGCAACCTGGTTGTACTTAGCTTTAAAGATGAACATCCAGATCCGAAGGTTAAAGGCGAAAAATATATTACCACCTGGTTTGATATGCTACGTATCGAAAACGGAAAAATAGCCGAGCATTGGGACAGCGCACTTAAAAATTAACCACCCGAATCCTGATGTGATTAAAAGTATTGCCTTGCGTAACAAAACTGTGCAATCCTTAAGATAAAATAAGCTGCCTGATATCCCCGATTTTACGATACTGCTGGCGGAAGAGCGGCCTTTTTTAGCTTTCGTAATTTAACTATCTGATAGGTGACACCCACTATATATAACAGGAACCAGATGCCGAGCCACATTTTTACCATAGGCGAATCAGGGCCGCTGGCCAAAGGCTGACTAATGGGTAACCTGGTCAGTGTTTCGACAGTAGTGGGTATCATCGAGAAAAAGAGGGTTAAGGATAGCAGGATGATCTGTATGTAATCGGCCGCTTTTCCAAAAAATGGGATCGATCTCGCATAAACCGCGATAGGCAATATCACCAGGATAATAATACCAAGCGCGTGCCCGGCAGAAGGGTGCCCTGTTTTCATGATCGGGAAGCCGGTAAGGCAGGTAATAATGGTTAAAATAACATATAAGCGGCCCGCGCCTTCACCCGGATTTATTTTTCCATGGCGAAATAAAGCGATAACAGCAGTAATGATGGCCAACACACTGATAATGGTGTGGATGATCCCAAGTACAGAAAGGTGGTTCGGCATAATGGTGATTTTTAAGGTTAACAGTTTCTGTATTAAATATAGGCAATTAGCTGTTAAGTAGGATAGAGGTACCGGGATAAATTATCCTTTCGGCATACCGAAATTTTTTTCGTATATTTATGCAAACGGCAGCCCGGTTCTCTTTTTATAAGGGAACCGGGCTGTTTAGTTAAAGCCAAACAAGACCCAAAAATCAACTGTTTTGTATTTAGTTATTTGATAGTCAGTTATTTAATACTTTTTAAACCTTTCAAAACCCATCAAAAATTTGTTAAAAAGTGTTAAAATGGCGTTAAAACTTTGTTAAAATGACCAAAAGTGAAGCGTTTTACGCTGTTTTTGAGCAGAATAGTGTTAAAATTTAAGGTTTAAAAAGTTTTTGAGCAATCCGATCCACGAAAAAGACGAGGTTAACATTCAGTTTAATTTATGTTAACAAGATAACAGTTTCTTTGGCGCAAATTAAAACAGGGAGCTATATTGCACCGCCGTTTTACATCAACAATTTCCGCATGAATAATTTTACAAAAGCAGTTACCATTTTAGGGGCCTTAGCAATTACCGGGATAAGCGCCAACGCACAACAAACAAAAACTTATACCGTTGCCGACGCGCATTCGCACAATGATTATAAAAATAATATCCCCTTTTTGCGGGCTTATGAAAAGGGTTTCGGATCTATAGAGGCTGATGTATATGCAGTTAACGGCCAGCTGATGGTGGCCCATGATAAAAAGGAGATCAGTGCCAAACGCTCACTGAAAATTCTGTACATCGACCCACTGATCGAAAAATTCAGCCGCGATAGCCAGCGAAAACTTCGCCTGCTGATCGAGATCAAGGAAGATCACAAAGCGGTATTGCCATTGGTGATCAAAGAGTTAAAGCCGCTTGAAAAATATTTTTCCTATGAAGGTCATCCAGGCCGTTTGTCTATCGTAATGACTGGCGCCGTACCGCCAGCTGCCGAAATGACTAACTACCCTGATTGGATCTCCTTTGATGTAGATCATATGGATGGCTTTAATGCGCAGCAATGGAAAAAGGTAGGGTTGGTAAGCTTCCCCTTCAGTAAATATCTGAAATGGAACGGTAAAGGCGTATTGAACAAAGAAGAGATCAGCAGAGTGAAAGCGGGTATAGACAGTGTGCATCAAGCGGGTAAAATGGTCCGTTTTTGGGAAACTCCTGATACCAAAAGCAGCTGGCTGGCCCTGGTCAGGTTAGGTGTTGACGTGATTGGTACAGACAAAATAGAAGAGCTTGGTGATTTCCTGAATAAAAAGCCGCACAGCGAATATTTATCGCCGGCACCTTACGCCGTATACCATCCAACTTATAGTTCAGATGGCTCACAGAAGAAGGTCAAAAACATTATTCTATGTATTGGCGATGGGATGGGGCTATCGCAGATCTATTCAACTTATACGGCTAACCGTGGTCAGCTGAATATATTCCAGATGCAAAATATAGGTTTTTCTATCACCTATTCGGCTGATGCTTATATCACCGATTCAGCTGCCGGAGGTACAGCTTTCGCTACCGGTCAAAAGACAGATGACCGCGCAGTAGGGGTTGATCCTTCTGGTAAACCACTAAAATCATTGGCCGTTTATAGCGCCGAAGCCGGAAAGAAAACCGCTGACATTGTTGCCTGCGAGTTGACCGATGCTACGCCCGCGGTATTCTATGCCCATCAGTCAGAGCGTTCGAGCGCTACAGCTATTGCTAATGATATGGTATCAACCCCGATCGATATTTTGTTGGGTTCCGGCTATAAAGATTTTACAGAAAGGGTAAATGGCGAAACGCCATTAGATAAAATGAAGCAGAAAGGCTATACCATTATCCGCAATTTTGATGAGTTTTTAAGCTCACAGGCTCCTAAAATAGTGGCCCTGGTGGATGATAGCGTAACCCGACCAAAAATGGAAGGCAGGGGAAATTACCTGCCCCTGGCTTTTAATAAAGTTACCACTGCGTTTAAAAATAACCCTCAGGGATTTTTTATGATGGTTGAAGGTTCGCAAATTGACCATGGTGGCCATAGCAATAACCTGAAACAGGTAATTACCGAAAATAGCGATTTTGACCAGGTTGTAGGCAACGCCCTGCGCTTTGCCGACGAAGATGGTGAAACATTGGTCATTGTAACTGCCGATCATGAAACCGGCGGCTTAACCCTGCTTGATGGCAACGTTAAGAACGGATATGTTTGGGGTGATTTCAGCACCAATGACCACACCGGCACGCCAGTTCCTGTCTTTGCATACGGTCCTCACGCCGGTGATTTCAGGGGTGTGTATCAAAATACCGAGATTTTTAACAAATTGTTGGCCCTGATAAAAGCTAAGTAAGCGTAAATCGGACACTTTCCTGAATCAGGAGCAAAAAGCGCCTTGAATGATTTATACGGGGCGTTTTTTGTTTGTTTTATATAACTGGTTATTTACCTGCCCTTAACTTTCCGGAAACGTTTGCGCATTTTTAACTAAACTTCTTGTTTCTCTGTTCGCATTTATCTCTAATTTAGTTAACCAATTATAACCGTGAATAGCCCCTGATCATGACCTCTGTTATCAGCAACAATGAGGTAATTGAAACAGCTGATTAAGCCCGGTTTTTACTGTAATGATTTGATAACGTTACAGTCGGTATTGATTAACCTTAAAAAACTAAGATTGATGCTTATGCCTGAAACAGTTTCTATAACAGCATTTCAAAATGGTGATATGGGAGCGTTCAATCACGTTTTTAACTTTTTTTATAAACGGGTCTGTTTCTTTGCTGCCGGAATTGTTAATGAAAACTTTGCTGAAGATATTGTTCAGGATGCTTTTGTAAAACTGTGGGAAAGGCGGAGGAGTTTTAAGGATTTAAATTCTATAAAGGCTTTTTTATATCTAACTACAAAAAACAGTTGTATCAACTCTTACAAACATCAAAAGGTTGTTGACAAATTTGAAGGTGCGCAGGTAGAATCTATTGAACAGTCAAATATGATGCATCAGCTAATTGAGGCCGAAGTACTGGAAGAGGTTCAACGCGCTGTTGAACAATTACCTCCCGGCTACCGGAAGGTAATTTATCTGAGTTATTTTGAAGGATTGAGCAACCAGGAAACGGCCGACTATCTGCAGGTTTCCATCAATACCGTAAAAACACAAAAAGTACGCAGCCTGCGTATTTTACGCGAAATATTAAAACACTCGCCAACTGCTATAGCATTGTTGATACATAAAGTGCTGTGATTCACTATTAAAGTATTGTGCGGTCTGGATAAGCAATTCTCTTTATTTAGTAGTATCCCGACTGCTTTGTTTATGGTTTACAGTGTAAACCCAGTTTAACGTGTTTTTTGAATTTAACTATCTCATTTTCAAATAAATGTATTTGTGTAAACCATAAAAAGTGTAAACCATGTAAACCCACTTTTGCCAAAATAGATATCTGGTTCAGGCTTACATTTCTTAACCGAACTCACGTTTTAATATTTTTTTTTAAAGCTGTCACCCGTTATGCAACCATAGGTGTTTGTATAGTAACCAATGGAAAAAACCGAACACGATATTTATGTTGCCGGGCTTATCGGCAAATTGTTGAATGGCGATATTTCGCCTGATGAACATCTGTGGTTAAAAAACTGGATGGATGAAAGCGAAGCTAATCGGGAGCTTTTCAATAAGCTAACCGATCCTGATCATCTGGAAAAACAACTTGACTATTGGAACACAATTGATAACAATAGTGCCTGGGAAAAACTACAGGGAAAGTTGGAGACAACGGAAACAACCCATCGGTTTAAATATCGGTCATTGCTGAAGTACGCTGCGGCTGTGGTATTGTTATTAACCGTTTCTATCTTAATATACCGGGGTAACGATAAATCCCCAAAAAAGCTGGTTAACAAAATAGCGCAGGAATCGATCAACCCCGGAAGTAACCACGCCATATTGATCCTTAATGATGGTCAAAAAGTAACTCTTAAGAAACACGCGAAAATATCTCTGAATGAAGCGGACGGTACTGCTGTATCTAACCAAAACGATGTACTGACTTATAAGCAAAGTGCGGGCAGCGCCGATGCAGAGCAAAACCTCACCTACAATACAATCATGGTTCCGCGTGGCGGTGAATACCAGCTCATATTAGCCGATGGGTCAAAAGTATGGATGAATTCTGCTTCTACTTTAAAATACCCGACAGCTTTTTCAGGCAAGGAGCGAAAAGTTTATTTAACCGGCGAGGCCTATTTTGAGGTGGCCAAAAATAAGGCTATGCCATTTATTGTAAAAACCAATAAAGCCGAAGTACAGGTTTTAGGCACCCACTTTAATGTAATGGCTTATGAGGATGAAGCTAATAACAAGACTACATTATTAGAAGGGACTGTACGAATACAATCGTCGTCGGCTGTTAATGTGATCAAGCCGGGACAGCAAGCGATAATCAATGACCAGGGCCAGCAAAAAATAATCAGTGATATCAATATAGATGAGGAAATAGCCTGGAAAAACGGCTTCTTCATATTTAAAGATGCCGGGATCAAAAGCATTATGCAGCAGGCAGTTCGCTGGTATGACCTTGATGTAGTGTACGAGGGTGATATTCCTGAAATACAGTTTAGCGGCAAAATGTCGCGAAAGGTTGATTTTTATGGATTCGTTAACATATTAAAGTATGCAGGCCTGCATTTCAATATCAAAGGGAAAACTGTAACCATAACTAAATAACAGATCGGTGTGTGAGAAGACTGATCTGTTTACAAGAGCATAGTAACCAATTATTAAACTTAAATTAAAAAAGATGAACGAACAAATACCTGCTACACCTTAAGAAATTACAGGGCACCGCTATGCAGCCCGTTTCACACATTTTTAACGATGATAAAAACCGGAGAGTGCTGGAACACTCACCCGGTTATATCTGGGCAAACCAATTATTGCTGACCGCATAATTGAAAATTCGAGTCTAACCCAAACTGAACAAAAGTATGAAATTCATTTCTAAGTCCATGCCGGGCAAGTGGCCGGCTATAACTAAATTTTTATTGGTTATGAAACTGATTGCCATTATAATGATTGCCTTTTTGACCAGTGTAAGCGCAAGAAGTTTGAGCCAAACTGTAACGCTTCACGAAAAAAATGTGAGTATCAAAACCGTCCTGGAATCTATTGAAAAGCAAAGCGGCTATCAACTGATCTTTGTAAACGTAAAACAGGATATATCACGCATCCACATTAAAAACATCGACCTGGAACACGTGAAGGTTGAAGATGCCTTAAATGCCTGCTTCAGGGATCAACCCATCACCTACAAGATCATCCAGGGAACCATCGTGATCAAGCAAAGAGAGGCTGAGGTTAAAACAGATATAAAAGCCAGTACTGATGTTCAGGGTAAGGTTGTTGATGACAAAGGACAACCATTAATTGGTGTCAATATAAAGGTAAAAGGATCCGCAACTGGCACTATCACTGATGTACAAGGTCATTACACTATAAAGGTACCTGATGAACAAACCGTACTGGTATTCTCTTATGTGAGTTTCGAAACACGGGAAATAACAGTCGGTAGCCAAACGCTGATCAATGTTACCTTGAAGGATGCAACAAACAACCTGAATGAAGTGATTGTGGTAGGATACGGAACTCAAAAGAAAGCCGATCTAACCGGCGCCGTGGCTACAGTTACCGGTACCGAATTGAATAAAAGGGTAGCAACTGATCCAACTCAACTACTACAGGGGAAATTACCCGGCTTATCAGTAGTGCAGGGTTCGGGTGAGGCCGGTAATGAGGGTACAACCCTGCGGATAAGGGGTAATGGCACTTTTAGCGGTGCCGGTAATGTGCCATTTGTGATCATTGATGGTTTGCCAGGAAGCCTTACTGCACTTGATCCGCAAAATATTGAATCGGTAACTGTGTTAAAAGATGCCGCATCGGCATCTATATATGGTACACGTGCGGCCAATGGCGTTATTCTGGTTACAACCAAACAAGGTAAAGAGGGTAGGCTTCAGCTTTCGTATGATTATAACCTGGGCATAACCCGTGCAACGGCCTTGCCTGATAATTTGATCTATAATTCCGTGCAGTACATGACCCTGTGGAATCAGGCTGCCACCAATTCAAATTATCCCAATAAATTTACTGATGCGCAAATAGCTCTGTATCAAAACCCTTCGGATCCTAAATTATATCCTAATTATAACTGGCTGGATGCCGTATTTAGAACCGTCAATGTACAAACCCACCATATAGGTATAACCGGGGGGAGCAATGGCACAACTTTTAACGTAGGCTTAGGTTTTGTTGACCAGCCCGATGTTATGCTGGGTTACTATTACAAAAAATACAATTTACAGGTTAACCTGAATTCTAAACTAAATAAATGGGCAACATTTGGATCAAACATTACTTTAAACTATAGTGAACGGGGATATACCTCAAGGGGTAGCCAGGATCAATTCTTATCGGCATTATCCCAAACACCATTATATGGCCCCATTTTACCTGACGGTAGCGGGCGTTACACCAATTCGGTATTCCCCAGTGTTCAAACACCTAATAAAAACCCGATAGCCATTGCGCAGAACGCTATTAACAAGCAAAACGATTATTATGTGCAAAGCAGTTTTTTTCTGAATATCCGCTTATTAAAAGGTTTGGAATGGCGCACTAACGCGGGTTTTAATTTTGACTTTAACAAAACCATCGATTTTAAACCTGTAATTAATCAGTATAACTGGTTTGCCAAGCCGACTGATGCTCCCGAGCGTACCCTGGATGTTAATGGCCAAGGTATTGATGTAACCGATAACAATACTTTCTATCCGATTGCTTACACTCAACTTACCTATAGCCGGTCGATCAACAACGAGCATAATTTCAAATTACTGGCCGGTACCCAGGTGGAGTATAATAAATCGCAAAACTTAGAAGGGATCCGGAATTTACCTTTTGCTACCAATACTTTGCAGGAGATAGATGCAGGGCCGGTTGCTTCGCAATTAAATAACGGAACCAGTAATATTTACGCCTTGCACTCATACTATGGCAGGTTTAATTATGATTATCAGGAAAAGTATCTGTTGGAGGCCAATGCCCGATTTGATGCATCTTCACGTTTTCCGGCAAATAATAGATGGGCATTTTTTCCATCGGTGTCTTTGGGTTGGGTAGTCACTAAAGAAAAATTCCTGTCTAATGTAAGCTGGTTAAATAACTTAAAGTTCCGGGCTTCATTAGGTAACCTGGGTAACCAGAATATCGGTAATTATCCGTACCAGGAGACCTATAATTTTAAGAGCTATTACAACACCAAAACCAGTTATGCTTATCCGTTTTCTGGCAGTACTGTTACCAGTGGGGTAGTTAATAATTCATTGACTAACCCAAATATCAAATGGGAAACAACCCGTGTATTTGACCTGGGTACAGATTTTGCCCTGCTTAACAACAAGCTCAGTTTCTCGTTCGATTGGTATAATAAGTTAACCTCCGGTATCCTGGAGAATGCCGCACCGCTTACCCCGTTATATTTTGGTCTTAGTGCACCCACCATTAATTATGGTAAAATGAAAAATACGGGCATTGAGGCATCTTTTCAGTATAATGATAGGTTTGGTAAGGTTGGTTTTACATTTGGCGGAACTATACAAGCTAATAAAAATACCCTGGTATCCTATGGCGCCCCGGCTATCAACACCGGAACCAACACCATTAACCAGGAGGGGCAGCCTTACGGAAGTTTTTATATGCTGAAATATGTCGGGATATTTCAATCGGCAGAGGAGATCGCCAATTCACCTAAACAGCAATATAACCCTCAACCCGGTTATATCAAATATGCCGATACCAATAACGACGGCAAGGTTGATGATAATGATCGCGTAATAGTGCCCGGTGCTTACCCCAAATTTGATTATTCTTTTAATACGGGTGCTACCTGGAATAATTTCGACCTTACCGTTTTCTTTTACGGCTCTTATGGTCAAAAACTGTATGTAAATGGTTGGGGTATACAACCATTTAATCAAGGTTCGCCACCGCCAAGTGAATGGCTAAATGCCTGGACACCCACTAACCATAGTACCACCATGCCTATGGTTTATGTATTGGGCCAGGGTAATATCAGCAGTAACGCGAATACTGCATCAACCTATTATTTAAAGGATGCCTCTTTCCTGCGGTTAAAGAATGTTCAATTGGGATATAATCTACCGAAAAAATTTGCTAACCACCTGTTCATGTCTGGCTTGCGCATCTACTTTGCCGGAGATAACCTGTTTACGTTCACCAAATTTCCAGGACTTGATCCGGAACGCGTGGCTTCAAATACGAGGTTTGTTACGCACCCGCAAAACCAGGTGTATTCATTTGGGGTAAAGGCAACATTTTAAACTTATTTATCAAAATAATGATGAAAACAGCAGTAAAATATTTAATGATCTCTTTAATGGCTACACTATTGTTTGCCTGCAAAAAGAATCTTTTAGATCAAAATCCGCCGGCAGATATTGGCAGCGAAGTATACTGGAAAACACAAAACGATGCTGATCTGGCGTTGTCAGGTATCTACAGTTTTTTTATACAGGGGTTTAACTACACAGCCTCTGGTAATACTGGACAGGGTTTTGGGGCAGGCACTCCATATTGGGAAAGCCTGAGCGACAATGCTTATAGCGGAGCATATTCCAACATTGCTCAGGGCGCTATTACCCCAACGGTAGGTGGTTTGCAAACGGATGCTTATACCACTTCATACAGGGCGATACAGGCGTGCAATACCTTTTTGGATAACGTCCGGAAGATCAATCTACCTTCGCAAACCCTATATCAATACGTGGCCGAAGTAAGGTTTGTGCGGGCTTATTGGTATTTTATGCTTACCCAGTTATATGGAGATGTAGTACTGTCAACCCACCAGATAACCATTAACCCCGCAAATTCACAGTTAGGCAGAACGCCTAAATCGGTAGTAATGGATACCATCCTTAATGATCTGAACTTTGCCGCTAGTAACCTGCCGAATACAGCTTATAATGGTCACGCGGTTAAAGGCTCGGCCTTAGGTTATATCGTAAAGGTTTATATGGCCAATCGTCAGTATCAGCAGGCAGCTGCCGTTGCCAATACCATTATATCTGATGGAAAATTCAGCATTTATACCGGCGGTTACAAGAATTTGTTTTTAAAACCCGGGCAGAATAATAATCCGGAAATTATGTTCTCAGGGAGATACCAGGTTCCTACGGCATTCAGCCCTGCCGATTATTTATATACCTACAGCTCAAGTTTTCAGCCATTGGGTTATCTGGTTGATGATTATGAATGTACAGATGGTCAGCCTATAACTTCATCACCATTGTACAAGCCTGCAACTCCTTATGTGAATCGTGATCCGCGGCTATTAGCTACGATATTAACCCCAGGTATTTTATACAAAGGAGGGATACCTTTTGTTCCTGCGGCTATTGGGGCTACTGCCGGCTTCCTGAACAAAAAAGGTGTTGATTCAACCCGGGCAACGGTTATTGGTACCCAAAGTGATCAGGATTGGGTTTACCTGCGCTATGCCGATGTTTTACTGATGTATGCCGAGGCCAAAAACGAAGTGTCGGGTCCCGATCCCAGTGTTTATTCGGCTATTAATGCTGTCCGTACACGCCCGGGCGTCAATATGCCTGCTATCCCTAACGGACTTTCACAGACTGACATGCGCAGCCGTATACGTCATGAACGACGAATTGAACTGGCGATGGAAGGTCAACGGTACTTTGATCTGAAAAGATGGGCGCTTGACCGGGTGATCATCCCAACTATCAAAGACCCAAATGCAGCCCAGCGAACATTCCCGCTGCGGGATACCATTTGGCCTGTTCCGCAAACCGAGATCGATATTGCCAAAGCGGTGGGCAATGCAGCATTTAAACAAACACCCGGCTATTGATCTTCAAAAATCACAATCAGAAAACATCAATGAGAACTAAATATCAATTGAAAATAGCTATGAGTTTGGTATTCCTGCTCATCGCTTGTCCCGCTATACTGTTTGCGGCAGGTAATGTCATCGTTTATAGCCCTGATAAGCAGATCCGTTTGGAAGTGCTTGATCAGGGAGGAGCATTATCTTATAGCATCCAGTACAAAAATAAAGCGGTAATCAATGCCTCAGCCCTGCGAATCAGTATCGATAAAGTTGGGCTCAGCAACCAGGCTACCATTATCGGAAGTACAACTTATAGTATAAATGAAAGTTATCCGTGGTATGGAGCGCATTCAGTAGCTGTTAATCATTTTAACGGTGCAAAAATTAAATTGCTGCATGGTAAAACCGAATTTACGCTTGATGTGCGTGTGTTTAATGATGCAACCGCCTTTAGTTTTATAATCCCTGGAGGTAAAAATGATAACCGAATCCCTGACGAAACTACTGAGTTTAACGTCCCCACCGGAAGTATTATTTGGTATCACGATCTTAACGGGCACTATGAAGGCCAGCATACCAAAAAACTGATAGATTCGGTAAGTTCCGGCCAATGGATAGCGCCACCTGCTACTTTTAAGCTACCTGGTAATACTGGGTATGCCTCCATTACCGAAGCCGATTTGAAAAATTATGCGGGCATGGCACTGCAATCAACTGGCGGGGGTAAGCTGCTTTTACAACTGGCTGATCATCACCCCATATCACATCCGTATGAACTAAGATATAGTAAAGAGGATATAGCAAGGGTTTCAAAACCAGCTGCGATTCGTGGAACCATTATCACCCCATGGCGGGTAGTTATGATAGGGGCAGACTTAAATACGCTGGTGAATTGCGACGCTGTTCATAATTTATGCCCACCACCCGATAAAAAATACTTTCCGGAAGGTATCAATACCTCATGGGTAAAACCCGGCCGTGCTGTTTGGCAATACCTTGATGGAGCTGGCGATAAAACAGTGAACAATATGAAGGAGTATTCCAGATTAGCTGCTGAACTGGGTTTTGAGCATAATATACTAGAAGGCTTTTGGGAAAAATGGAGTGATGATGAGCTTAAGGATTTGGTAAACTACTCCAAGCAACGTGGGGTAAGTATCTGGGTGTGGATGCACTCTAAGGATCTGCGTGATTCTACCGTAAGGCATGCCCGCTTTAAACGCTGTCATGATTTAGGTATAGCCGGGTTAAAGATCGATTTTTTTGATAACGAAGCCAAAGAAGTAGTCGATCTGTACCAAGATATCTTAGTGGAGACGGCTCAATTACATTTAATGGTTGATTTCCATGGCTCCAATAAACCAACGGGTCAGCTACGTACCTGGCCGAATGAACTGACGCGCGAAGCGGTTAAAGGGATGGAGTCAAGCAGACTGGCGGACAGAGCAACGCATAGCACAACACTGCCATTCACACGGTTTTTAGCTGGCCCGGCAGAATACACGCCAGTACATTTTGGTGAGCGCCGTAAAAACACCACCTGGACAAATCAAATTGCGAGTGCTGTTATTTTAACTGCCCCGGTATTAACCTATGCTGCCAGTCCGCAACATTTGCTGGAGAACCCTGGAGCGGATATCATCAAAAGTATTCCATCCACCTGGGATGAAACCATTGTGCTGCAGCCGTCGGCAATAGGAGAGTTGGCCGTCTTTGTCCGCAGAGAGGGTAATACCTGGTTTTTGGCCGTTATGAATGGGACTCAGTCAAAAAACATTCAAATACCACTTAGCTTTTTAAAATCTTCGGCTAAATGCTCAAGTCTTACTGACGATCCGGATAATACGGGGGCTCTAAAAAACGGAAGTTCAGTAGTAAAACCCACCGATATACTATCGCTGAGTTTAGGTACAGGAGGCGGATATGTGGCCAGGTTTAATCTGCAATAATTGATCACAAATTAAAAAATATGAGAAAGATCACTGCTTACAGCATTCTATTGGTCATTAGCTTAATGATATCACCTGCTTTAAAGGCACAGCAAAAAACAGTTACGTTAGATTATTATTTTAATAATGAATACCGGAAAAACAAAGCTGGGGAGCAGGAGCGGTATCATTATACGTGGGAGGATACTAAAAGTAGTGGTTTTTCTATCTGGGGAGATATTTTCAAGAAGAATGGAGCCGGTTTAAAAAGTCTTGAAAATGAACCAACCCCTGATAACTTAAAGGGAACCAACATTTACATTATTGTTGACCCGGATACTAAAAAAGAAACTGCTGATCCCCACTATATCGAATCCCAGCATATCAAAGCCATAGTTGATTGGGTTAAACAAGGTGGTGTGTTGGTTTTAATGGCTAATGATAGTGCTAATGCCGAATTACCACATCTAAACGTGTTGGCGGCAAAATTCGGGATCCATTTTAATGATGACCTGTACAAGCATGTGATTGGTAGCCAGTTTGAAATGGGGGCCATTAATATCCCTGCGAATGATCCGGTGTTTAAAACCGCCCAAAAAGTTTATCTAAAAGACATTGCCACACTTCAACTATCAGCCCCGGCCAAGCCCTTGCTTATTGATGATGCTCACGTAATTGTAGGCACCGCCCGGTATGGAAAAGGCAGGGTAGTGGCTGTGGGCGATCCCTGGTTATACAATGAATATACTAATGGCAGATTACCTGCTGCTATGGGGTTTGACAATGATAAGGCAGCGGATGATCTGAGTAAGTGGCTGTTAGATCAGGTACCTGTAAAAGGGAACTAAAAAGAAAACAAATAATCAATCATATCAGTGCTAAGCAATGGTTTCAGAAATTGAATTGATCGTATTAATTAAAGAAGGGGATATCCGCGCCTTTGATGAGTTTTATAAAAGAAACTGGCGTGTTTTGTACCAAACAGCTTATCGTTCAACATCCTCACAGGAGGATGCTAAAGACCTGGTGCAAACAGTTTTTATAAGTTTATGGAATTGCAGGCAGAACCTTAACCCCGATGCTTATACACCCTCATATCTTTTTAAGATACTGAAAAATAACATCATTAACTTTTATAAGCAAGATTCGGCCAGAAGAAAGAGGTTGGAAAAACTATTATACCTGGATGAGGCAAATCAATATACCAATGAAGATAACCTGATGGCTAAAGAACTTTCGATTGTAATTGATGGTGAGATCAGAGAACTGCCCCGAAAAATGCAGGAGGTTTTTATATTATCACGCAGGCAGCATCTTTCTGTCAATGAAATTTCTGAAACGCTTAACATTACCCCGCGCACAGTTAAAAACCAGCTTTCCAACGCCTTGAAAATACTACGTACAAAATTGGGTATGTTTTAAGTGTTTTTTATAAAAATAAATCTGGTACCAGGCCGCCTAAGCTTTGTATATACTATCAAAACCAAAAACTGTTTAAATAACAGTTTATATAAACTTAAAAACAGATCATCATGATGCTATGGCGGAAGCCTGATCCCGACGATAGGGTTGGGGAGGAACATCTTCGGGATGAGGGGGCGATGCGTGCTGTAGAAAAAGAAATGCTACATAATATCCATAAGGAGATTTTTGGACGGTGGCATTTTATCAAAACTACAACAGCTAAATATACCATGGCAGCTTCTTTATTATTGATGTGCTGCTCAGGGCTTTTGTATAAGAAATTATCCGCTAATGATGAAGCTAGTTGGGTAGTGGTATCTACGCCCAAGGGCAATATTAAAAATATACAACTTCCTGACGGATCAACAGTTTGGCTAAACTCAGGTTCGGTTCTGAAATTTCCTGAGCATTTTGGTAAAACCAGGGAGATCGAACTGCTTGATGGTGAAGCTTATTTTGATGTAAAACATGATGATCAATCACCATTCACAGTTCATTATGGCCATTTGCACGCCCGGGTATTGGGTACTGCTTTTAATGTAAAGTTTTATAAAAATATCAGTGACGTTCGATTATCAGTTACCCGGGGGCGGGTTGAAGTGGGTAACAAGTCATCAAGTTTTGGGGTAATTACACTCGGCAAAGAAGTTATTTATGATCAAAAAGCAGGCACGCATCAGGTTAGGGTAGTAGATGCAGAGAAAGTAGCGGCCTGGAAATCAAATGAGATCAATCTGTATAGCATTCCGTTTGATGAGCTGGTAATGCGGTTAGAGAACATTTATAATGTTCAAATCAATTATGATCATGACAGGATAAACCACCTGACAACCACCATTCATTTTTCAAGAGATAACACTTTACAATATGTGCTTGATATCATTAAAACCATTCATCATTTGGATTATGATATAAAAGGAAAGGGGGTTTATCTGAAAAAAATGTGAATCAATAAACCTAATAAGGCCGATACCACCTGCTAAATGCCGGTAATATCGGCCAGAGTTGAAATAATGAGTTATTGGCAGGTTCCAAGCTAATCCAATAATTCATTGATAGTTTTTTTTACCAAAAAACCTCGTAAAGATGATAAAAAAACATACTAAATTATTTACTTTTTTTAAGAAGGTATCAATGATCGTTGTTATTGGCTCATTGGCATTTAGCCAGCTTTTACATGCGAATGGTACGGCAGATCAGATAGCAGATCATCCCGTTAAAATTTCGTTTGGTAATGAGTCATTACAAAGCTCCCTGGATAAGCTCGAAAAACAATCCAACGTTAAATTTTCTTATAACCCGGCTGACTTAAAAGGTTATAGCGTAACCCCACATAAATTTCAGAATGAACCGCTTGGCAAGGTTTTAAATTACCTTTTCGCGAAAACTCATTTATCTTTTAGGGAAATAAACTCAGGTATTATTATTTATGAGAGATCTGAATCATCAAAAATCAGCTTGCAGATAGATAAACCTGTGACTCAAGATATAAATAATGTATCTGCAGACGAAATTACAGTTACCGGAAAAGTATCTGATTCCAATGGTCCACTGCCTGGTGTTTCTGTTGGAATAGAGGGTACCGCCAAAGGGGTTATTACTAATACAAACGGTAGCTATACCCTTAAAACGGCATCTGATGCGGTGCTGACATTCTCGTCAATAGGGTATAAAAAGCAACGGATCCCTGTTAATAATCAAACGGTTATTAATGTACTGATGGTGTCTGATCTAAAATCACTCAATGATGTAATTGTGGTTGGTTATGGTGTTCAGAAAAAAACAGATGTAACAGGTTCGATCGTGTCAATTAACGAGCAGGCGCTTCGTGACATACCGGCCCCAAATATAGGCCAGGCATTGCAGGGACAGGCGGCTGGTGTTGATATTCAGAAAAGCGGCGGTAACAGTCACCCGGGTGCAACACCATCTATTCTGATACGGGGTACCCGGTCAATCAACGCTTCTAACTCACCTCTAATTGTGGTTGACGGTCTTCCTTTTAACGGAAGCCTTAATGATATCAATCCGGATGACATCGTTTCTTTAGAGGTATTAAAAGACGCTTCATCAACGGCCATTTACGGTTCAAGAGGTGCCAATGGTGTTCTATTAGTTTCAACCCGTCGCGGAAAAAAAGGTGGCACATCTATCAGTTATAGTGGTTATGCAGGTTTTAATAAACCGTTAGGGAACTATAACATTATGAATGGGTCTCAATTTGAAGATTTGAAAAAGTGGGGCCTCATCAACGGAAACCCTGGTAAATATACAGGGATTGATGATCCGGCCTTTTTAACAGACGGTTCCTTTGCTCCTCAGGAAGTGGCGTCAATCAAAAGTGGTCGCAGTACCGATTGGCAAAAACTGATCTACAAAACTGGTTTCGTAACTGATCATCAGTTAGGTGTTTCGGGTGGGAATGACTTGACACAATATGCTATATCTGGCGGATATTATAACGAAACTGGTATCTATTTCGGTCAGTCATTTGTACGTTACTCACTTAAACTAAGCGTTGATCAGCAACTGGGTAAAAACGTTAAAATTGGTTTAAGTAGCCTAAATACTTTGAGCTATACCAACGGCGAAAATGCTAATCCGCTTGGTCAGGCGCTCCGGGCAAGTCCGCTTTCAACACCTTATGATGATGCTACAGGGAAACTGGTAGGTTTTACAGCAGGAAGTGCCAATCAGGTTTGGAATCCATTAGCCAATTTTGTGCCTGGTGCTGTGGTTGAAACCCGTAAGCGGTTTGGAACTTTTACCACTGCATATGCTGAAGTAAATTTAGCTCCAGGCTTAAAATACCGGTTTAACGGTGGTGCCGAGGTACGGCCTGATATATACGGAAATTATTATGCCAGTGCTACTACCAATAACCTGGGTGGGGCATCAACTGCAAATAACCAAAGTACTTACAGCTATAACTATACCCTTGAAAATGTTTTAACGTACGACAGAACGTTTGCGCAGAAACATCATGTAAACTTTACAGGTCTTTATAGCTTGCAAGAAAGCCAGTCGCAGTCAACCTCGTTTAGTTACAACAATATTTTATCAGATGGTATTCAGTATTTTAACCCGCAATACGGATCAAATTTGAATGGATCGGGGTCATACTCCAAATGGGATATCATATCCTATATGGCCAGGGTAAATTATGGTTATGCCAACAAATACCTGCTTACCTTAACCATGCGCTCGGATGGGTCGTCACGTCTTGCACCGGGCAACAAATATCACGTTTTCCCTTCGGCCGCGGCTGCATGGAATATTACCCAGGAACCTATACTGAAAGATTCAAAGGTGTTAACAAATCTTAAATTGAGGGCGAGTTATGGTACAGTAGGTAATACGGCTATTAACCCTTATCAAACATTGGGCGCGTTATCATCAGTAAACTACAATTTTGGTTCTACCAATTTAACCGGTGCCTACCCAACCAGCGTACCTAATCCAAACCTTACATGGGAATATACATCTACCTTAAATCTTGGGCTTGATTTTGGTTTCTTCGATGGACGGATCAGCGGTGCGATTGATGCTTACCATCAATATACCCGGTCGCTGTTGCTGCCATTATCGTTACCACCAACATCAGGTATCCCCAACAGTATTTTAACTAATGTTGGGCAAACGCAGAATAAAGGTATTGAGGTGAGCTTAAGTACCATTAATATAGCAGGAAATGGCCGAAACAGCTTTAGCTGGACAACCAATTTTAATATCACCTTTAACCGTGGTAAAGTTACCAAACTGGCAAGCGTTGTCACCCAGGATATCACCAATGGTTTGTTTGTTGGTCAGCCTATCAATGCCATATTTGATTATAAAAAGATCGGTATCTGGCAAAACACCAAGGCCGATACTGCTTTGGCTAAAAGCTTGGGTTTAACCACCACAGGCACGGGTTCCGTTATTGGTACTATCAGGGTTGAGGACGTGAACAAAGATGGAAAAATCAATGCCAGCGATAGAATTATACTTGGATCAGACCAACCCAAATACACCGGTGGTTTTACCAACCGTATTGCTTATAAAGGATTTGATTTTACCATAGTCGGTGTTTACCGTGTTGGTGGCTTAATAACCTCCAAATTATTCCAGAGTGGTAGTTTTATCAATACTTTCCAGGGTAATTATAATAATATAAATGAAGATTACTGGACGCCAACCAATCATCAAAATTATTACCCTAAACCCAACTCTGCGTCAACAAATACCCCATATTCATCCCTGCTGAGTTATTTTGACGGCACTTTCTTAAAGGTCCGGAGCCTTACTTTAGGGTATTATATGCCCGAGGCGGTTACTAAGCGTATAAAAGCCAAGTCGTTAAGAATCTATGCAACGGCGCAAAACCCATTCATACTTTTTTCGCCGTACCGGAACGAATTTCACGGTCTTGACCCTGAAACTGCAGGATCCTTAAACGTTGATACGCCGCCAACCAAGTCATTTACATTCGGTATTAACATGACACTTTAAATTAAAATAAGATGAAAAGGATATCTATATATTTATACACCTGTTTGTTTTTAGGTCTTTTAACTACAGCTTGTAAAAAAACACTGGTAGAAGACCCTAAATCAACACTTACACCGGCTTTTTTTACCACAACTCAGGGTTTTCAGGCAGGTCTTACTGCGGCTTATGCAGGTTTCAGGACTATTTTCGGTCCAGACAGTTATTTTGAAATGGTTGTACCCGGCACCGATGAGTTTATCGCAGGTAACGATGGTAACAACGGTCTGGTAAAATACAATAGTAATTTTAATACATCCGATGGTATTGTTGCCGGCATATGGAAAAATTGCTATACCTATATTAATACCTGTAACGGATTAATTGGTAATGCACCGTCAGGCCTTGATGCTGCTACTACAGCTAGCATGATTGGCGAGGCAAAATTTCTGCGGGCCAACTATTATTTTATATTAGTACAATCCTGGGGCGATGTAACCTTAAATAAAACATTTCAGGCTACACCAACAACCTCGGCCACAAAGGCGCCAATGGCTGATGTGTACGCTTTTATTATCCAGGATCTTAAAGATGCCATTGCAGTTCTTCCTGCCAGCCCATTAACCAGTGGCGTACTTCCGGGTAAAGCTACAAAAGCCGCGGCTATGCACGCATTGTCAAAAGTGTATCTGGCAAGAGCTGGGTCATCGGCCAAACAGGCCGACGATTATAAAAGTGCCTATACTATAGCGCTTGACCTGATCAATAATGTTGCTCCGGCAGGCGGCTTAAAGTTACAGCAAGATTTTGCAAGCGTATATGCCGAAGGCAATGAGGCAAATAGCGAAGTGTTATGGACGGTACAGCATACCCCCACCTTGGCGTATAATGGGTCGCCTACCCAAAACAATAGTGGTCCTGATAATTTGCTGTGCCATTTATTTGCTCCAAAATATGAAGTACAGCCGGGCATGCAGCGCAGCACACTTTACGGCCGCCCTTATATACGCGTAGTACCTACCCATTGGCTTACCGACACAATATTTAAAGAAAGGGTAAATGATAAACGCTATAACAAAACGTTTCAAACAACCTGGTTATGCAATAACGCTGCTTCGGTGCCTAACTGGCCAAACCCATTGCCGGCTGGTGCCCCGGCCGGAGCCCAGCCAGGCGCGCCTAAGTTTACTGTAGGGGATACCGCTATATGGATGCCAGGCTATGAAATGACGGCTGCCCAGATTGCCAAATACCGTTACCAGGTTATTCCGCCAAGCAAATATAGCATCGCATTATCTCCAGCCATGTTCAAGTATTTTGATACTAAACGGCCAGATCAAAACTCGCCATCAAGCAGACCTATCATTATATATCGTTTAGCAGAAACCTATTTGATCGCAGCAGAGGCTTTGGTGATGGATGGCCGAGCAGCTGATGCAGTACAATATGTAAACGCAGTACGAGAAAGAGCTGCCTATCCATCAGCTAACCCGTCAGTAATGGATGTTACCGCTGATAAGCTTACGCTGGATTTTATCCTGGATGAGCGTTCGCGGGAGCTATGTGGCGAAATGATGCGCTGGACCGATTTAGTGCGTACCGGCAAACTTTTGGAACGTGTGAAGCTGCATAATACCGATGGAAAGAATAATATCAAGCCGTTCCAGGTATTGCGTCCCATTCCCCAGGCGCAGATCGATGCAACAATAACTGGTACACCTTATCCTCAAAATCCTGGCTGGTAAACCAGGATTTTAAGGATGTAAATTGTAAATAAAACCTATGAATAATAGAATGAAAAGTAAACTGTTCAGATCAATGATTGCACTTACCGCGTTTGCTGTAAGTATAACGCTGTATGCTTTGAAACCTGTAGGAGATGTAGTACCCGATGCCGATAATGCTGGTTTAAAGCTGCCCGATGGATTTGGCGCTTTAAAAGTAGCCGAAACGGGCGCCAAAACACGGCATCTGGTGGTTACACCACAGGGAGATATCTACGTAAAGCTCGCGAAACCAAACAAAGAAGGCAAAGCTATTTTGGTATTGCATGAGGCTCCGAATGGTAAAGCCGAACTAAAATCAAGTTTTGGCACTTACGGTGGTACCGAGGTAGCTCTGAAAAACGGGTATTTGTATGCATCGTCAAATACGGAAGTGTTTAAGTATAAGGTGAACGATAAAAATGAGGTGATCAATCCTGATCAGCCCGAAAAAATTGTTACAGGGTTAAAGGCGGGGCGTCAGCATGAAACAAAATCATTCGCGTTGGATAACGATGGCAATATTTATGTGAATATAGGTGCATGGTTTAATGCCTGCCAGGAAAAAGATAGAGGTTTGCATTCACCAGGTATACCAGGTTGCCCGATCTTGGATTCGATGGGTGGGGTATGGCAGTTCAGAACCGATAAGCTAAACCAAAGCTACAGTGAAGGTGTACGCTATGCTACCGGACTGCGGAATATGGTAGGTATGGACTGGAACCAGCAGGATAACCAACTTTTTGTAATGCAACATGGACGTGATAACTTGAACAGTTCATGGCCTGAATTGTATACCACCAAGCAATCGGCAGAACTACCTGCAGAGTGTCTATATGCCCTTAAAAAAGGTGATAATGCAGGCTGGCCTTTTATGTATTATGACCAGATCCAACATAAAAAGATACAGGCACCCGAATATGGTGGTGATGGAAAAAAAGAAGCGGATGCCAAATATATCGATCCAGCTATGGCTTATCCCGGTCACATGGCCCCCAACGGACTTCTTTTTTATACCGGAAATCAGTTTCCGGCAAAGTACAAAAATGGAGCTTTTATAGCATTTCACGGCTCTTGGAACCGTGCTCCTGAGCCGCAGGCAGGATATTTCGTGGTTTTTCAACCTTTTAAGAATGGAAAGCCTGATGGTAACTGGGAAGTATTTGCCGATGGGTTTTCAGGCTCGCCAGAAAAAACTGCAGCTGGTCGTGCAGATCATCGTCCATGTGGTCTTGCCCAGGGTTCCGATGGCTCCTTATATGTTACCGACGATTCAAAGGGAACTATTTATCGCATTATTTACACTAAAAAATAATAACCCGAATGAAAAAGTATTTCCTGATTATCAGCTGCATTTTTAGTTGTGTTCAGTTAATGGCCCAGGTTAAAACCAAGGCTAAATCACGGCCTGTTGCAGGTTTAGCTTTGGTTAGTGGCAAAGGCATATATGAAAAGTATTGTTTAACCTGTCATCAGGCAGATGGCGGTGGCGTACCAAATATGAATCCACCGTTGATTAAAACATCTTATGTGCTAGGTGATAAAACCCGCCTGATCAAAGTAGTACTCAACGGATTCTCGGAAAGTGTTGATATTGATGGAGAATCATATTCCAATGTGATGCCGTCACATGATTTTTTGAAAGATCAGGAAATCGCTGCTGTGTTAACCTATGTCAGAAAAAACTTTACCAATAAAGCAGGGCCAATTACTACGGCACAGGTAAAAGCGGTAAGAGCAACCAACAAAAAGAAAACGTAATTAAAACAGATACCTAACCAGCTAAATAATAAAATATGAAACGATTTTTATACCCCTTGCTGATCCTTTGCTCAATCACCGTATTTGGGCAGAACAGCGATACCGAACAGGTAATTAGAAAAGTAGCGGATAATGTTATTCAAAATACCTCTTTTAAATTTATCAATACTACTACCAAAGAAAAATACGATTCAACCAAAGGTCTGGCTTCATCGCCAGATGTTAAATCGGATAGTAAATATAATAAATGGATGTACGTGAATGGTGTATTAACCATTGGTATGGTACAAATGGCAGATGTACTTGGCGACAAAAAGTATTCAGATTATTCGCAGCGCAACTTCGCTTTTATTTTTGATAACCTGAGCTATTTCGAGACCCTTCGCAAAGCCAAAGCACCAAAGGTTGAATATGGCGCTGTGTTCAATATTAGTAACCTGGATGCCTGTGGTGCCATGTCAGCCGGGTTATTTGATGTAGACGCCCTGGCCAACCGGAAAGATTACAAAGCCTATTTGAGGAGATCGGCAGATTATATCTTAAACAAACAATTGCGCTTATCTGATGGTACACTTTCGCGCCCAAACCCTCGCAACATGACCCTTTGGGCCGATGATATGTTTATGAGTATACCTTTTCTGGCGCGTATGGGCAAACAAACCGGCGACAGTAAATATTTTGATGACGCGATAAAACAGGTAGAGAATTTTAACAAATATCTGTATGATCCTTACACGGGTTTGTTCTTTCATAATTATTACTCTGATGACCAAACAAATGGTGTCGGCCACTGGGGGCGCAGCAATGGCTGGATAGCCATGGCAACGGTTGAACTGTTAAATAACTTACCAGCCAATCATCCAAAACGCTCGGAAATAATCAAATTATTACTAAGACAAATAGTTGGCTACGCTCGCTACCAGGATCAGACCGGCCTATGGCACCAGTTATTGGATAAACCAGACTCTTATTTGGAAACATCAGTTACAGCCATGTATACTTATGCTGTGGCCCGTGCAGTGAACCAGGGTTGGATCAATGAAAAATATATAGCCATAGCCCAGGAAGGATGGAAAGGTTTATTGACTAAAATTACAGCCGATGGCCAGTTGCAGGATGTATGTATCGGTACCAATATGGATACGGATATTAAATTTTACTATACCCGCCCAACAGAACTGAATGATACCCATGGTATTGGTGCTTTTTTATTAGCTGGAACTGAAATGCTTAAAGCAGAAAGGAAAAAATAACCATGTACAGATCAATCAGGTTCCTGTTGCTTGTGGTATTTATGGCAGCAGGTAGGTTAAGCTTGTTTGCCGCAGATGTAGATATCACTGCTTATGGAGCTGTAGGTAACGGTACCACATTAAATACGGATGCTATTCAAAAAGCGATAGATGCCTGTTATAAAAGCGGTGGCGGTAAAGTTGTTATCCCAACAGGAGTGTTTTTGACTGGTACTATCGCCTTAAATGATAATATCACCCTGGAGCTAAAAAAAGGTGCCGTTTTACTGGGCAGTACCGATGTTAACGATTATAAAAACCTGGATCCCTTTGTAGATGGCCTGGGCATTAGTGTAGGTTGGGCCCTTGTAGTAGCAGTCGACAAAAAGAATGTGGGTATTGAAGGCGAAGGTCTTATTGACGGACAAGGGTCAAAGTTAAAAGCACAGCAAATATTAACGGACACCCGGCCGGAATCACAACGTTGGGGACGCCGCCCGTTTTTGTTACGCGTAGTGCGATGCCAAAACGTTTCGGTAACTGGTGTTACATTGAATTATTCTGCCGCCTGGACATCTCACTACTTTCAATGCAAGCAGGTGAATATTAAAAATGTAAAGATCGTGAGCAGGGGAGTGGCGCATAATGACGGTATGGATATAGATGGCTGTCAGGATGTAACCATTAATGATTGTGATGTAGTAAGCGGTGATGATGCCCTTTGTTTTAAAACAACCTCGAGCAAAATGGCCTGTAAGGATATCGTCATATCCGGTTTGCGGCTAAAAAGTGGTCAGGGTGCTATTAAGATCGGTACAGAATCTATGGCCCCGTTTGAAAATATTAGTATTTCCCAATGTTATATTTACGACACAACCAATGGCGGTATCAAACTGCTTTCGGTTGATGGAGCACGTATCAATAATATCAACATCAGCGATATTACTATGGTGGAGGTAAAAACACCTATACTTATCCGCTTGGGTGCCAGGCTAAGTGTATTCCGCAAAGATCAGGATACACAGCAAGCCATAGGAGCATTGGAAAATGTAACCATCAGAAACATAAAGGCCAAAGCGGCCGATAATGCGCAACTAATGCCGCCGTCGGGTATTTTGATCACCGGCATCCCTGATCATCCCATCAAAAACTTAGTCCTTGAGAATATCGAGATTAACCTGGCAGGTGGCGGAACAAACGAAAATGCCCGGCAGGTGGTACCTGAGGCAATTGATAAATATCCGGAGGTAAAAACTTTTGGTCCCTTGGTACCGGCTTATGGCGTTTGGGCCAGGCACGTGGATGGTTTAAAACTAAAAAATGTAAAATTTACCTTAAGTCATAATGATCTCCGGCCGGCTTTTATTTGTGAGGATGGAAAAAATATTGAATTGAACTCCTGGGTAATTCCTGAAACCACGAGTGCGCAAGCTATTATCAGGTTGGAGAATGTGGCCCGAGCTCATATCAACAATAATACTGTAAGCGGTTCAGCTAATGCCTTTGTGCTGGTGGAGGGTAAGGCAAGCCAGGATATACATATCCTGAAAAATAAGCTTTCGGGGATATCAAAAAAAGTAGAACTATCTGCCGATCTGAAAGCTGGCACAGCTATTTCGGATCACGATTAATAAATAATTAAAGTGCCTAATATGAAGGTGAATACATACAAAATACTCTTCGGTTTCCTGAGTTTGCTGCTTCACGGTGTAATTTATGCTCAGCAAACTGTTTTACCTGCACAAACAGACCGCTGGGCCATTCAGCCTGATGGCAGTATCAGATGGACGGTCAATGGCAGGCTTCCGCATACAGACCATATAGAAATGTCTGGCGAAAAAGTGTCTGTTTGGGTATTATATGGTATTGATAGCACAGGCCGGTCTTCTATTTCACGGACGGTGGTTTTTCCTACATTCAGGATGCTGCCCGATGGTACCCGAACTCATATCGATTATACTTTCCAGGATAACGAGTTGCCCCGTTTTTTGATCAACAACCGCCAACTGAAAACCGATCTCGCCACCGGCAAAAAATCCGGCGACCTGACTTATAATATCAAAAGCATCAGCCATAAAGGTATTATGCGTATAGCTGCTACTTCAGGCAACCCGGCGCTGGTAAAAATAGACCGGAGCATTTTTCCTTCCATAGATAAACCGATGGTGATTGAAAAATTTGTATTCACCAATATAACCGATAAACCGGTTAATATTACCATGGAATACATGAGGCGCGAGGAAAGAACCGACAGCGCAAAAAGCAAGGTGAGGCCACATACGGTGATCATGGGTACGGTTGATCATGGTAGCAGCATGCTGCAGCCGGGCGCAAATACTTCGTTCTCGGTTTATTATCTGGCGACAGATTTTCCGGCTCAACCAATTAAAATTAATGTAGATGCTGAGGAGCAGGCCCGCGAAAAGCGGATAAATACTATTTTAACCCCACTGCAATTGCAAACACCGGATACTTTGCTGAATACAGCATTTGCATTTGCCAAGATCCGCGGAACGGAAAGTATTTACAAAACCAAGGTAGGCTATCTGCATGGCCCCGGTGGTTTGGCTTATTACGCGGCGATATGGGCTAATGATCAGGCTGAATATATCAGTCCTTTCTTCGCGTTTTCAGGTGATAGTATTGGCAACCTTTCGGCTATGAACTGCTACCGTTTGTTTGCTAAATATATGAACCCGGAATACAAGCCCATCCCAAGCTCTATAGTTGCCGAGGGCGACGCGGTATGGAAAGGGGCCGGAGATCGTGGCGACCAAGCGATGATCGCGTATGGCGCTTCTCGCTATGCATTGGCTTATGGACAGCCCGATTCTGCCAAAAAACTATGGCCGCTTATTACCTGGTGCCTGGAATACAGTCATCGGAAAATGAACGATCAGGGTGTGGTTAACTCTGACCATGATGAGTTGGAAGGTCGTTTCCCGGCTGGTAAGGCCAATCTATCAACAAACAGTTTGTATTATGATGCGCTGATATCCGCTGCCTATCTCGGCAAACAATTACATCAACCTAAAACACAAACTGACGTATACCTGAAACAGGCAGCTGAGTTAAAAAGTAACATCGAAAAATATTTTGGTGCAAACATAGATGGTTTCGACACTTATAAATACTTTGAAACCAATGATGTATTACGTGCCTGGATCTGCCTGCCTCTTACAATGGGCATTTTTGATCGTAGTGAAGGAACCATTAACGCCCTGTTCTCGCCCAAATTATGGACAGCCGATGGTTTGGCGACTCAGGCCGGTAAAGAAACCTTTTGGGATCGCTCCACCTTATATGCGCTTCGTGGCGTATTGCAAGCCGGTAAAACTGAAAAGGCCATGGATTACCTGCGTTATTACTCACGCAGACGGCTCCTGGGTGAGCATGTGCCTTATCCGGTGGAAGCTTACCCCGAAGGAAATCAAAGGCACCTGTCGGCCGAGAGTGGTCTCTATTGCCGTATCTATACCGAAGGCTTGTTTGGCATGCGGTCAACTGGTTTCACCACTTTTAATTGTACGCCGCGGCTGCCGAAAGAATGGAACGAAATGGCTTTAAACAATATTCATTCGTTTGGCCATGTGTTCAATCTCAAAGTATCAAGACAAAATAACCAAAAGCTTCTGATCGTGATTACAGAGGGCAGTAAAACAATAAAATACAAAATAAACGATGGTGGTACACAGGCTGTGCAACTATAAAAACCAATAAAACAATGCTATGAGCACATTTTTTAAATATATGATGGCTGTTGTAATGGTCACTATAGTCCAGGATACTTTTGCGCAAACCCATCAGCTGGAAAAACTCTGGGAAACCGATACCGTGGTAAGGGTTCCGGAATCGGTTTTGCCTGATCTTAAAAATGGTATATTATATGTATCTGAAATCGACGGAAATCCCAATGCCGTTGATGGTAAAGGTGGAGTGGCCAAAATTGGTTTGGATGGTAAGATCATAGACCTGGATTTTACTGCCGGGCTAAATGCGCCAAAGGGTTTGGGACGGTTCGGCAATGAATTGTATGCGGCCGATCTGTCAGAAGTGGTAGTTATTGATATTAATACCGGTAAGGTAAAAAACAAGATACCTATTGACAGCGCTAAAGCCCTCAATGATATTACGGTAAATGATAAAGGAGTAGTTTATGTATCAGATAGCAAAACCAAAAAGATCCACCGAATTGAAAAAGGAAAAATAAGCACCTTTTTAACAAACATAGGAGGGGTTAATGGGCTCAAAGCCATAGGAGGGGACCTTTATATTCTGGGTGGGCAAAAATTCATGAAATCAGATAGCAAAGGCAATTTAACACCTATTACTACCCTCAGCTGTGGTGGCGATGGGCTTGAGCCTGTTGGTAACGGGGATTTCCTGATCACCTGCTGGTCGGGGCATATATTCTATGTAAGTGCTGACGGTAAAATTGAAACTTTGCTGGATATACAGGAAAAAAAGGTAAATACTGCCGATCTTGCATATGATGCCGCGAAGCATATTCTATATGTGCCTACCTTTTGGGGTAAAAAAGTGATGGCTTACAAATTAATAACTACCAAATAATATGGGGTTTTCTAAAATTCAGTCTCTTAAAAATTACCTGATTTTCACTTGTTTGGCAAGTGCTGGCATAGTGTCTGCACAAACGCGGAGCAACGATGATTATTTAAAATTATGGTACAACAAACCTGCCACCGCGTGGGAAGAGGCCTTGCCGCTGGGTAATGCGACCACCGGGGCTATGGTATTTGGCGGCGTTAATCACGAGCGTTATCAATTGAATGATCATAATTTGTGGTCGGGCTTTCCAGAATTGGGTAACAACCTGCAAGGGCCGGAATATCTACCTCAGGTACGCAAAGCCATATTTGATAATGATTTTGATAAGGCAGCTGATCTATGGAAAAAACATTTGCAGGGCCCGTATACCGCCCGTTACTTACCCTTGGGAGACCTCTTGCTAAATTTTAATGCTGCAGATAGTGTACACTACTATCGTGAACTGAACTTAAACAACGCGGTTTCAACTGTAAAATATGAGGCCGCTGGTGTACACTATACGCGTGAAACTTTTATCAGTTACCCGGATAAGGTAATGATGATACGTATTACCGCCGACAAAAAAAACGCTATTAATTTTACAGCAGGCCTGCAAAGCAAGCTGCATTTTTCGGTAGCGAACGATGGTAATAGTAAGCTCATATTAAAAGGCAAGGCCCCGAGCTACGTAGCCAACCGCGATTACGAACCACGGCAGGTTATTTATGATGAACCCAAGGGTGAGGGAATGAATTTCCAGATCAACCTGAAGATCAAAAATGATGGCGGGCATGTAACTGCTGTTAATAATGCTTTACAGGTTAGCGGTGCCAGCCAGGTGCTTATTTATTTAACTGAGGCTACCAGTTTTAACGGGTTCAATAAATCGCCGGGTTTGCAGGGTAAGGATCCTGTAGTTGAAGCTAATGCTGGTTTGCTTGCTGCATCACAAAAAACGTATGATCAACTTAAACAACGTCACATAGCTGATTATCAGCGCTTGTTTAAACGGGTGAGTTTTAATTTAGGAGCCGATGCTGCCATGGTAAAGCAACCTACAGACCAAAGGCTCCGGAATTTCAGTGTAGCCAATCCCGATAAACAGTTACAAACGCTGTATTACCAGTTTGGGCGTTATTTACTCATAACTAGCTCCAGGCCGGGCAGCGCGCCTGCTAATCTACAGGGCATCTGGAATGACCAGGTATCGCCGCCATGGGGCAGTAATTATACAACCAACATTAACACCGAAATGAATTACTGGTTGGCCGAGAATACCAACCTTTCCGAATGTCACCAGCCTTTATTTGATTTTTTGAAAGAACTTACCGTAAACGGAGCCATCACCGCTAAAGAAACCTACAATATCAAGGAGGGCTGGGTTCTGCACCATAACAGCGATATATGGGCCAAAACCTCAACCGTGGGCGGTTATGACCATGACCCCAAAAGTTCGGTACGGTGGTCGGCCTGGCCAATGGGTGGTGCCTGGATGAGCCTTCACCTATATGATCATTACCTGTTCACCGGTGATAAAGCTTTTTTAAGTAAGACGGCTTATCCAATTATGAAGGGAGCGGCCCAGTTTATGTTGCATTGGCTTGTGACTGATCCTAAAACAGGTTACCTGGTAACCAATCCATCTACATCACCAGAAAATACCATCAAAATTAATGGTAAAGAATATTTGGTAAGTATGGCCTCCACTATGGATATGTCAATCATTCGCGAGTTGTTCCAAAACTGTATCAACAGTGCGCAGGTATTGGGTACAGATAAGGCTTTTGCAGTACAGGTAAAAGCTGCTTACGATAAACTCTATCCTTTTCACATTGGCAAACACGGGCAGTTGCAGGAGTGGTTTCAGGATTGGGACGATCCGGCAGATACCCACAGACATATATCACACCTGTTTAGCCTGTTCCCCGGTAGGCAGATCTCCGTATTTAATACCCTGGAACTGGCGGCAGCGGCCAAACAATCCATGATATACAGAGGAGATGTAAGCACAGGTTGGTCTATGGCTTGGAAAGTGAACTGGTGGTCGCGTATGCACGATGGTAATCATGCATACAAAATACTGGGCGCAGCTTTTAACTATATGGACCCGATGCAAAAAAAGGAACAGATGAGTGGTGGTGGCACCTATCCCAATTTGTTCGACGCGCATCCGCCATTCCAAATCGACGGAAATTTTGGCGGAACTGCAGGCATGACCGAAATGTTGCTGCAAAGCCAGAATGGTGAGATTGAATTGTTACCAGCCCTGCCTGATGCCTGGGCCGATGGCAGTATCAAAGGCATCAAAGCCCGTGGGAATTTTGAGGTGGCTATCGATTGGGAAAAAGGGAAACTGGCTAAAGCCCAGATCAAATCAAATCTAGGAGGCAATTGCAGGCTTCGAACACCTATACCTGTAAAAGTGGTGCAGGCAAATAGTAAAACTGCAACCAGCTTTAATAAGAACACTTTAAATATTCCTCCCGTAGTACCTGCTTACCAAAAAGCAGCCAATGCCAAACTGACCGATATCAGTTTTAATAAGGGCTATGTTATTGACTTCGCCACAGAAAAAGGTAAAACCTATACTATTATACCGCAATAAATGCCATGAAAAGTTTTAAATATGTATTGCTCAGTTGTTTGCTTTTGGGGTTCGCAGAACTGCTTAAAGCGCAATCAATCAACTGGACGGAGGTTGAGCCAGGGATATGGAAAGGTGTAATCGGCAAACCCGAAGAATTTGACCTGTTGAAAGCTGCAGGTGTACAGCCGTATCATACCGGTCTGCAGCAAATGCCTAAAGCCAGTTTTCCGTTAGCAAAGGATGAAGTTACAGCGCATGTTCAGGATGGAAAAACTTACCTGCGTTTCCCGCTCGAGAAAAAAGAACAACTGTTTGGTTTTGGGCTAAACTTCCAGACTGTATTTCAGCGTGGTAAGGTGCTTACGCTGCATGTAGATAATTATGCTGGTAAGGATAATGGCCGTACTCATGCGCCTACACCTTTCTACGTGTCATCCAATGGTTATGGTGTATTCATAAATTCGGCCAGGTATATCAATGTGTATGCCGGTACGGCGATAAGACGAGACAGTAAAATAGCGCCAGATGTGAAAGACAGGAATTTGGATAAAACCTGGAGCTCGCACCCTTATTCAGATGGCGTAGAAATGCTGGTGCCCGCAGGAGGTGTAGAGATCTATGTGTTTGCCGGCCCTACCACATTGGATGCTGTACGGCGTTATAATTTGTTAAACGGAGGTGGTTGCCTGCCACCGCGCTGGGGCCTGGGCTTTACCCAACGTATGCAGCGTTTAACCGATGCGCAGGGTGTTGCCACAGAAGCACAGGCGTTTGAAGAAAAAGGTTATCCCTTGGATTTCATCGGTCTTGAACCCGGTTGGCAAAGCAAATCATATCCCTGTACTTTTGAATGGGATAAAACCCGTTTCCCTGATCCGAAAGGGCTGGTGCACGATATGTTGAGAAAGAATATCAGGCTCAATTTATGGACAAATCCTTATGTATCGCCCGAAGCTCCTGTTTATAAAAGCATTTTACCTTATAGTGGCTCCCATACTGTTTGGAACGGCATTGTACCCGATATCAGCATGCCTGGGGCCCGGAAGATATTTTTTGGTGAACTGGAAAAGGGCAAGATAGATATCGGTATTAGCGGGTATAAAATGGATGAGGTTGATGGAGGCGATAATTATCTGTGGCCAGATGTTGCTGTTTTTCCTTCGGGGCATGACGCCGAACAAATGCGTCAGACCTATGGACTGATGATGCAACGTTACACCAGCGAGATTTATCACAACCGTAACCAGCGCACCTTTGGATTGGTACGTGCTTCAAACGGCGGTGGTGCATCTTTTCCCTATGTGATTTATAACGATTATTATGATCACCGCGACTTTATAACGGCACTGGTGAACAGTGGTTTTGCCGGGGTACTGTGGACGCCCGAAGTGCGCTCATCTAAAACGGCAGAAGAATGGTTGCGTAGGTTTCAATCGAACGTATTTTCGCCCATGGCCATGATCAACGCCTGGGCCAGTGGCACCAAACCCTGGTCATTTGCCGAGGTTGCCGAACAGGTAAAAACAATGGCCAACCTGCGTATGCAAATGATGCCTTACTGGTACAGTGAGTTTGCCAAATATCATTTTGAAGGTATTCCGCCATTTAGGGCTATGTACCTGGAAGATGGGTTTAGCAATACTGAAGCCAAAAGCGAAAACAAAAAACTAAACCTGGAAGAAAATCCGTACGAGGAGGCTGTAACTAAAGAAGTGAAGGATCAGTATATGGCTGGTGAGTATTTATTGGTAGCTCCCATGTTTGCCGGACAAACCAGTCGCAAAGTGATATTACCTAAAGGGAAATGGTATGATTTTTACACTGGGAAGTATGCCGGTAATGGCGAAGTGATCAATGTAACACCTGGAATGGACAAGATTCCGGTGTATGTAAAGGATGGCGGTATAATACCCATGATGCCGGTAATGCTGCATGCACCCAAAGCAGGACAGAGGATTGATATTGAGGTCAAATATTACGGCGAACAGCCTGGTACTTATGCTTTGTATGATGACGATGGTGAAACATATGATTATGAAAAGGGCAATTATACCTTTCGCAAGATTATGGTAAGCAAGGTAAATGGAAAGATAAAAGGTACGATTTCCCCCGTGCCTAAAGGCAAACCTGATAATGTAGGTAAGGTGACCTTTAAAGCAATGACAGAGCTTTAAAGTATATTCTCCTGCCCCAGCAGTTTTAACAAACTATATAATGTTCAAGCCATCGGATTTATCCGATGGCTTTTTTACTGCTTAAAATGACTTGGACATGGATTTTAAAAAAAAACAAATAGTTGACAAAGTCCACTATTTATATTATTTTTGTTTGAGAAAATAGAGTTATTAGAGATGCAGGGAAATCAAATAGTCGTTCAGCAGGTTAGGGCATTTAACCGCTTTTATACAGATATGATAGGTTTGTTGGATAAACACCTGCTACATAGTGAATACTCTTTGGCTGAGGCCCGTATCATTTATGAGGTCTACATAGGTAAAAGTGTGCAAGCATCTCATATTATGACAGTAATGCACATTGATAAAAGTTATTTGAGCCGCCTGCTGAAGAAACTCGAAAAGGGGCGATTGATCATGAAGAAACCGGCAGCCCACGATGCAAGAGCTATACTGATCTCCCTTACAGAAATAGGTTTAACCGAATTCGGGACGCTAAATCAAGCATCTGACCAACAAATTGTGGGGTTGATAAAAAATTTAGACCCAGGCAAACAACAAGAGTTGGTTTTGCACATGCAATCCATAATGAATATTTTAAAAAAATAGCAATATAAAATCGGATGACCAGGGCTATTAATATTGATGATATTCGTTTTAGAAATGAATTGTGCCCGGGCGACCTGGGCTATATTGCCTATATGCATGGGCAATTATATGCCAACGAGTGTGGCTATGGTTTAAGTTTTGAAGGTTATGTATTGGAAGGCTTGCTTGAGTTTGCCCGGCAGTATGATCCGTCAAAAGACAGGGTTTGGATCTGCGAATATGAGGATAAGATGATTGGCTTTTTGATCGGTGTGCATCGAGGTGATACTGTACAGTTACGCTACTTTATATTTTTACCTGAGTATCGCGGATTGGGTTTGGGAAAACGATTAATGGATAGCTTTATGGCCTATATGAAAGAGAAGGGGTTTAGAAAAGCTTATTTATGGACAACCAACGAACAACATGCTGCTACATCCCTGTACATTAAATATGGGTTTAAATTAACCGAAGAAAAAATGTCGGAAGCTTTTGATAAACCTTTAATTGAACTCAGATATGATCTGGTAATTGGTTAAGAGGAATACAAGATCAGGTGTACCTTACTCAATAAAAATGCAATCGATTGTATTTTTATTGAAAATTCTTTCATATTTGTTTAAAGTTATTTTTCAATTACCAATTGTATTCTTGTTTCACCGGCTTTAACGTGTAATCTTATATTTATGAGCGTTTTTTTTAACCGTAGTTTAATCGTTTTTTTAATTAACTTTTGGCTAGTTCAGCAAGTAGCAAACGCTAATGTACGCTTACCTAAATTAGTAAGCGACGGCATGGTCTTACAGCGAGATAAAAAACTTAAGATATGGGGCTGGGCAACACCTGGTGAACAGGTTAAAATAAAGTTCAATAATAAAGTAATCAAGACAGTAACGGATAAAAACGGGGATTGGTCAATGTTATTTCCCGCTATGAAAGCTGGTGGACCATACACTATGGATATAGTAGCAAATAACCACTTGGTAGTTCAGGATATCTTAATTGGCGATGTTTGGTTTTGCTCTGGGCAATCAAATATGGTATTACCCATGGAGCGTGTTAAAGAAAAGTACCCCGAAGAAATTGCCAATGCCAATTACCCTCAGATACGAAACTTTTTTATCCCTACCATTGCTGACGTCACTACATTACATGAAGATCTTCCTGCTGGAAAATGGTTAACTGCCAATCCTCTAAATGTATTGAGTTTTGGTGCCGCTGCTTACTTTTTTGCCAAGCAAATTTACCTCAAATATCATATCCCTATAGGCCTGATAAACTCAAGTGTAGGAGGGACGCCGATTGAAGCCTGGATAAGTGAGGATGGACTTAAACAATTTCCATCATATCAAAACCGTATTAATCAATTAAAAGATACCTCTTATGTTAATAAATTGATTGATAAAGCCAGGATTGCAGCCAAAAAACAACAACCAGTTAATGAGGGTAAAGGCTTATCGGGCTCTCAAAAATGGTACGATACTACTTATATTCCGCAGGGATGGCATAAATTCTGGCTTCCAGGATATTGGGCAGATCAGGGTATCAAGGGGTTAAATGGCATAGTTTGGTTCCGTAAAGAAATCAATGTTCCAGCAACTCTGGTTGGCAAGCCTTCAAAGCTTTTTCTGGGGCGCATTGTCGATGCCGACCAAACTTATGTAAATGGCGTACTTGTTGGAGGGATCACTTATCAGTATCCTCCTCGAAGATATCCTTTATCGCAGGGGATTCTGAAGCCCGGAAGAAATATTATTACAGTTAAAGTCACCAATACAACGGGGAAGGGGGGCTTTGTACCTGACAAGTTTTATTGTCTGGAAATAGGTGATCAGAAAATAGATCTTCGGGGTGATTGGGAATATAAAGTGGGGCAAGTATTTGAACCAGAGACAATTGATTCGGGTAGCAGTTTTTCCGCGCAAAATGAACCCGCCGGGCTATATAATGCTATGGTTGCCCCTGTAATTAATTATTCGATAAAAGGAATTTTATGGTATCAGGGTGAAGCAAATGCATCTCAACCTAAGGTATACGAGGAGTTGTTACCGGCTCTTATAACCGATTGGCGCTATAAATGGAAACAAGGTGATCTGCCTTTTATATATGCGCAACTGCCTAATTTTATGGAGACGCAATATTTACCTTCTGAAAGTCATTGGGCCGAACTGCGTGAAGCACAGTTAAGAGCGCTCCGTATATCCAATACAGGTATGGCTGTAACTATTGATGCCGGTGAATGGAATGATATTCATCCTTTAAATAAAAAGGATGTGGGTGATCGTCTGGCTCTCGCAGCCGAAAAAGTTGCCTATCATGATCAAAATATTGTATCATCAGGGCCTATTTATCAATCATTTACGATTGATAGTGATAAAGTCATTATATCCTTCAGTAATACCGGAAGCGGTTTAACCGTAAAAAATGGTAGTGAGCTTCAACATTTTGCTATAGCAGGGAAAGATAAAAAATATGTATGGGCACATGCGCGCATAAACGGGAATAAAGTAGTTGTTTGGAGTGATAAGATACCAAACCCTCTATACGTACGCTACGCTTGGGCTGATAACCCGGAAACGGCAAATTTATATAATCTGGAGGGGCTCCCAGCCTCACCGTTTACCACAGACAACGAGTAGTTAATTCAGGATTCAATAAATTGGTACTTCGATTGCACTAATGTGTTTCAAGAGGCATAATTGCTAGTCTTAATAAGTTATCAAAAAGATTCCAGGTATAAATAGGCGTAATTGCCTAACTGCATAGCCAACAAGTTCTTATAATCTGCTATTATATTAGTACTATTTGATGGCTGTATCCATATAAATCCCCCTATTTACCTGCTTCTTGTCATTGGCATTTTTTCAAGTAATTATCTTATTGTTATAAATATTATTAAAAAAACAATCGATTGTTTATGGGTTTATTTAAACAAAAGATGAAAAAAAGAAATATCTGTAAATCTTATTTCATTTGTGCAATCGATTGTATTTTATGGTAATTTTACGATAACCAAATTATAGTACTTGACCAATTAATGGCTGGGCTAATAGCCTGCTTCTGTTTAACCGGGTAAACCCATATTAAAATTAAAAGCTATGAGAAAAAATTACTTAAAAGATCAATTGTAAAAGCAGAGGCTAGGTCTTAACCAAAAGGTCAGACCATTTTTGGAGTCAATCCAACATATCCCACAAGTATAAGCCCTTAACCCAAATTATAAATTATGAAAAAACAAATACTGAAAACCTGCCGGAAAGCATGGCTCATGTTATTGTGCATGAGTTTGATCTCTCTGTCACTTTTTGCGCAATCCAGAAAAATTGATGGCTCAGTCCTGGATGAAAAAGGAAACCCGCTCATTGGCGCCGCTGTTAAGCTCAAATCGGGCAAGATCGCAACATTAACTGATATTAATGGCAAATTCTCTATCAACGTTTCTGGTAATGAAACAGCTTTACTGGTAACCTATATAGGTTATGCAGAGCAAAGTGTTCCCTTAACGGGTCAAAACTCTAATTTGCAGATCAAACTAACTCCAAGTAGCCACAGTTTAAATGATGTGATTGTTATTGGATATGGTACCGCCCGTAAAAAGGACGTAACAGGGGCAATTGTGTCGGTAAGTGGTAACACGCTGCGTGAAATACCAGTGGCCAATATACAGCAGGCCTTACAAGGGCGAGCCGCAGGTGTTGAGGTGCAGGCTGTAGGAACGAGGCCTGGAGCTGATGCCCAGATCAGGATACGGGGAGAGCGGTCTATACAGGCTGGTAACGACCCTTTGTTTGTTTTAGATGGAATACCTTATAGCGGTACCTTAAACGACATTAATCCTGATGACATCGCTTCAGTTGATATATTAAAAGATGCGTCTGCAACCGCTATTTATGGTTCAAGAGGCGCGAATGGTGTAATACTGGTAACCACTAAAAAGGGGGCAGCGGGTGATACCAAAGTCACTTTCAGTGACTACTATGGTATCAATAGTGTTACATCTAAGTATAAAGTATATAATGCCGACCAGTATAGAGCATTACGTGATATTTCTGTATTTAATCAGGGTTATACTGCTGATGAGTTAGCAGGAATTACCAGTGGAAGAAATACCGATTGGCAAGACCTGGTATATAAAAACGGTTACATTACCGACCACAATCTTACTATTTCAGGTGGAAGCGATAAAAGCCAGTTTTCCGCTGGCGGGGGCTATTTTAAACAAACCACCGTTTTACCCGGTCAGGATTTTACACGCGGTACATTAAAAGCCACTGCTGATTTTAATGTAAGCAGTCGTGTTAAGGCCGGTTTTAATAATCTGCTTAATTATAGTATTACACATGGTTCTCAGTTCCCGGCAAATGTGTTTCCTTTAATTACTTTAAGTCCTTTGTCTTCCCCATATAATGCCGACGGGTCAATAAACATTAAGCCTGCTGGTAATACCGATGATTATAATACAACCTATAGCCCGTTGTTACTGCGTAGCCAGCCGGATGCTTCGGTTGATCGTGTCCGTCGTTTTCATTCATTTAGCAGTTTATATGGCGAGGTTAGAATTATCGATGGTTTGAAATATCGCTTAAATGCGGGTCTGGATTTTCAGCAGGAAGAAGGCGCGCAATTCCAGGGAACCGACAGTTATTTTAGGCCTGGCACTTATAACACAGCAACAGTAAACAATGCCACAGCCACCAAATACAGCCTGGACAACTTACTTACGTATGATAAAACCATTGCTCAAAAACACCGCATAAGCGTTACTACCTTGTTTGGTTTTGAGCAGCAACAAAGTCATAATACCTCGGTGAAGAAAGATTCTATAACTTCTGATTTTGTTCAGTTTTATAACCTGGGCTTATCCTCTACAACTCCGGCGCCCATTTTAAGCGGTGGCGAATCAAAGTCATCACTTGTGGCTATGATGCTCAGGGCTAATTATATTTATGATGACAAGTACATGATTACCTTAACCGGGCGCAGAGACGGATCTTCACGCCTTGGTGAGGGTAATAAATATAAGTCATACCCTGCTGTTTCTGCCGGATGGACGATTAGTAATGAAAAGTTCATACAAAACGTTCACGTAATCTCCAATCTGAAACTTAGGGCTGGTTTTGGTGTCACGGCTAACCAGGGGATTGCTGCTTACAGCACATTAGGTGGCCTGTCGTCGGTTAACTCTAGTATCCCGGGTACGCCTCAGGTGCTCTATAATTATGGAACCACAATTGTTAACGGCTATTATGTAAGTCGAATAGTTGATCCTAAACTGGATTGGGAGTATACTAAAACCACCAATATTGGATTAGACTATGGCATTTTAAATAATCGCATTACAGGTAGTGTAGAGTATTATACAGCCAGTACTACTAAATTATTATATGGCATTTCATTACCCCCAACATCAGGCATTACTGATCCTTATTTAACAAACGTGGGTAATGTGACCAATAAGGGGATGGAATTTTCCATATCCAGCCAGAATATTACATCAGACCACGGAGGATTTACCTGGGGCACCGATCTGAACTTTTACTTTAACAGGAATAAGCTGGTATCCTTAAATGGGAGTATAACACAGGTAGTAAACAACCAGCTATTTGTAGGACAACCATTAAGCGCCATTTATGATTATAAAAAACTGGGGATATGGCAATTGAGCGAAGCCTCGGAGGCAGCCAAATATGGTTTTGTACCCGGTCAGATTAAGTTAGAAGACCATAACGGTGATGGTAAGCTTACGGTTGATGATAAATATGTAATTGGAAGCGCTCAGGCTAAAATTCAGGGTGGTGTGACCAACCGTTTTACCTATAAAGGATTTGATTTCTCATTTGTACTATATGGTCGTTTAGGTGGAACTCTGATTAGCCAGGTATACCAACCACTAGCCGGTTATACGACCATTAATGATGGAAGGCGGAATCAGGTTGCCGTAGATTACTGGACGCCAACTAATCCTACCAATTTCTACCCCTCACCAAACGTTGCTGGCGGACAAATTTCGTCACCGCTAACCAGCGACGCAGGTAGTACACTTGGTTATTTTGATGCCAGTTTTTTAAAGGTAAGAACCATCACATTTGGTTATAGCTTGGGTAAGCGATGGGCTAAAAAGATCGGTGCGCAAAACTTGCGGGTATATGTATCATCGCAAAATCCATTTATATTTTTCTCGCCCTATGTACGTGCTGGAGGCATAGATCCTGAGGCGACAGGAATAGGAAATCAGGGTGTTCAGAACCCGGGTAATATATCAAGCCGGGCATTAACCATCGGGGTGGCAACTCCTTCTACCAAATCATTTATCGTGGGCTTAAATATTAGTTTATAATCAATTAATTATCAGAATTATGAAATTAAAATATTCGACATATATAGTGCTTCTGCTGATAACCACATTATGGGGCAGTAGTTGCAAAAAATCGCTCGAGGAGCATCCTTATACTGCCTTTACAACAGATTATTATAAATCTGCTGACGGTTTACAGGCTGCGGTGAACGCTGTCTATGCCAATATGCGGTATGATTTTGGGCCTGTTGGTGCATTGGCTTTGGGAAATGTAGGTACCGATGAATTTACTTTTGGTGATCAGGTTGCCAGTTCGGGCCAATTCCTGGAACTGGGTACTTACCAGATCCCTACAACGAATGGCGCCATATTAACTCCCTGGAACAGGAATTATAATGGTATAAACCTTTGTAATGCCATATTGAAATTTGCGCCAGGTGTAGCCATGAGTGATGCTACCAGGAATGTAATGATGGCTGAAGCGAGGTACTTAAGGGCACATCTTTACCTGTTATTGGTTGAAAACTTTGGCGCAGTTCCGGTTGACTTAGGCTCAGGCGATCTGCAGTTTACCAATGTACCTTACTATGGTTTTAACCGCTTGCCTTTTAATGATATCTTAAAAAAAGATTATCAATCCATGATCGCTGATCTGACTTATGCTTCCCAGAATTTACCTGTTCAGCGTCCATCAAATGCCTTTAAATTATCACAAGCCGCGGCACTCCATTTATTGTCCAAGGTTTATTTATTCAGGGCATACTCGGCCGTAAAAGAAAGTACTGACTTTGGTAGTGCATATACCACTGCAATGGAACTTATTAATAACAAGGGTAAGTATGGAGCTGATCTTCTACAGGATTTTGGACAAGTGCATAAACAAGGGAACGATTATAATAAAGAAATACTGTATTCAGTTGAACGTCTTCCACTTAATAATTCGGCTAACGAAGACCTAAACCCAAGTACAGATTTTGCCAACAAAGTAAATATTGCCAATAACCTTTTTAATTGTCTATACCAAAACGTAGCAAGTGTTGGTGGTGTAACATTAATTGATGATCGTCCGCTGCAATATGGCCGTCCGCTGCGAGAGCTTACGCCAACTCCTTATGTTTCTAACGTGGCTTTTGCCGATAAGTTTAATGATAGCCGTTATGATAATTCATTCCGTGTAATGTGGCGTGTTGCTACAGTGCGGACAGGTGCGGCACTACAAACTTATGTTAGTAGTCTGGCATCTGTTGGTTTTAAGATAGGTGATACAGCTATCTATCTGCCGCCAACAGATGCCAGGGCTGCTCAACTGGTGGCCGCCGGAAAAAAATATCTGATTGTTCCCCCAAGCAAGTGGTATAACAATCAAACTAAACTCAGTTTTCAATATCCTAACCTTAAAAAGTATGATGATAGCTTACGAGCCAACTTTCAGGATGTATCAGGTAGGCCATTTATTGTTTCCAAGCTTTCGGAAGTTTATTTGACCGCCGCTGAGGCCGCTATGCAAACCGGGCATGTTGACGATGCTGTTACGCTCATCAATGTATTGCGCACACGCGCGGCCTATCGCCCTGGATTATCTGCCGCCGATCTGACCGCACGGGTAGCCGTAATGCAAGTCACCGCTTCACAGATCAACCTTGATTTTATATTGGACGAACGTACCAGAGAGCTTTGTGGGGAGTGTATCCGTTGGCCAGATCTGGCTATACGGAATAAGCTGATTGATCGCGTGCAGAAATATAATCCCGATGGGGCGGGGCATGTTGCGGCCTTCAATAATATCAGGCCGATCCCCCAGGATCAGATCAACAGCGTAGTTGACCCCAACGGCGACCCAAACAGGAATAAATACCAAAATCCAGGATACTATTAATCATTGTTTAAAGAAGACCAATTATGAAAAAGAAACTTATTATACCTGGCTTATTGTTAATAGCAACTTTTACTTGCGCCTGCAAAAAACAATACTACAATGGCGCAAACAGCACCATCGCCAATACCTATTCAGATACATCCGGTACACTGAAAGCGGCATCAAACCTGCCCATTGGTATGGCTATCGACTATGATTTTATCGCCAATACCTATGGCGACAGGAATATTGTTACCCGTGAGGCCAGCATGGTGACCTTTGGCTATACCATGAAACATGCAGCCATCGTAAAAAATGATGGCACTTTAGATTTTACACGTGCCGATGCTTTGGTAAGTAATGCCAATGCTGCCGGTTTACAGGTTTATGGACATACGTTGGCGTGGTATCAAAATCAAAATGGTACCTACCTTCGTTCCCTGGTTCCGGGAAGTGCGGGTAACACAATACCGAACCTATTACTCAACGGTGATTTTGAATTGGGTAGCGGAAGTACATTTACCAACTGGAGTGCTTATAACGGGGCTTCGTCATTCAACGAAACAAAGGTATCCGGTGAAATACATGGCGGTACCAGGGCATTAAAAGTGGTAAATACTACAGATAATCCCGGTGCGCAGTACAAGGTACAATTAGCCAGTGATCTGTTCAATACCACGGTCGGAAAAACTTATAATGTATCTTTCTGGATAAAGTCGACTAATGCCGGCGGATCGGTACGCTTTTCAACTCAACCAACGGCCCAATATGAAGGCGACCAAACCACCAGCACCACCTGGACGCAGGTAACCTGGCCCATCGTGGCCAAAGATGCTCAAACCAGGATCCTGATAGATATCGGCCTGAAAGCCAATACCTATTTTCTGGATGATATCACCGTAACGGATGCAAGTTTATCGACACCATTACCCGCCGACGAGGTTGCTGCCAAAGTCAACACAGCTTTGCAAACCTTTATCACCGGGATGGTAAGCCATTTTAAAGATAAGGTGCATGCCTGGGATGTGGTCAATGAGCCTGTTAAGGACGATGGTAGCTTACGGGTTGGCCCTTATGTGGCAGGTACCGATGCAAGTGACACCTTTTATTGGGGACAGTATTTAGGTAGGGGATATATAGCTAAGGCCTTTACTTACGCCAGTCAGGCAGATCCAACAGCGCTATTATTTATCAATGATTATAACCTGGAAGCGGGTTCGGCCAAGGTTGATAGTTTAATTAAAATTGTTAATGAGTTAAAAGCGGCAAACGTCCCCATTCATGGTATTGGCACACAAATGCATAGTAGTATCAATAGTTCATATAACGATATTGACAACATGTTCAAAAAACTGGCTGCAACTGGGTTAAAAGTGCGTATCTCTGAACTGGATGTAAAACTAAACCCTGGCAATAAGGTAATAGACGTTTCATCGTCGCCTACGCTTTATAATTTGCAAGCAGGCATGTATAAGTACATCATACAATCCTACTTGAAAAATGTACCTGCAATACAACGTTATGGTGTTACTATTTGGGGTGAAATTGACAAAAACAGCTGGATAGTAACACAACAAAAACTGAACGATGCACCATTGTTATTTGATAATAACGGCAAGAAAAAACCTGCTTACGGGGCTGCAATTCAGGCTTTAAAAGGGCAGTAGTATATTTGTTTAAGCTGATCTGTAGATCTCTAAAAACGGTTGCCTGTATAAGGTAGTCGTTTTTAGAGATTTAACCAATAATCTATATTTAAAATATTTCATGAAAGCATTCCTTTTGATCATCGGACTATTAACGTTGAATATTTCGACTTCAATGGCTCAGTCGACAGCTGATTTTACTCCGCATTTAATAAAAACGAGGAATACTACCCAGCTTTTGGTTGATAATAAGCCTTATCTGATCTTAGGTGGAGAATTGGGTAATTCAAGTGCGTCTGATACAGCTTATATGAAACCTATCTGGCCAAAGCTCAAAAAAATGAACCTGAATACCATTTATGCTCCGGTGTATTGGGAGTTAATGGAACCACAGGAAGGAAAATTTAACTATTCATTGATCGATGACCTGATTTTAAACGCCAGGAGTAACCGGATCAAGCTAGTGCTGTTATGGTTTGGCAGCTGGAAAAATAGTATGTCATGTTATGTGCCTGAATGGGTTAAAACAGATCAGTCACGTTTTCCACGGGCCGAAGCAAAGTCGGAGGTGAAGCAGGAAATATTGAGCCCTTTTAGTAAAAATAACATGATGGCCGATAAGCGTGCTTTTGTAAAGCTGATGGAGCATCTGAAAAACTTTGATGGGGTACAACATACGGTTATCATGATCCAGGTGGAAAATGAAATAGGTATGCTTCCTGATGCCCGCAGCTATGAGAAACCCGCAAGTGCTGCTTTTGAACAGCCTGTGCCTGGTAAACTGTTGAGTTATTTAAAGGATAATAAAAGTAAACTGTTACCCGAAACCAAAGATATCTGGGCCAAAAATAATTTTAAGACAAACGGTAACTGGGGAGATGTTTTCGGGAAAAGTTTAGTTACGGACGAGCTATTTATGGCCTGGTATTATGCCATTTATGTAAATGAAATTGCTTCTGCAGGTAAACAGGTTTATAATTTGCCCATGTATATCAACGCTGCTTTGAACAGACCAGGCAAAAAGCCAGGCGAATACCCAAGTGCGGGGCCATTGCCGCAGGTAGCAGATGTATGGAAAGCTGGTGCTCCGGCTATAGATATATTGGCGCCCGATTTTTACAACCCCGATTTTAAACATTGGAGCGATCTGTATACCCGTTCTTCAAATCCTTTATTGATCCCCGAAATACGTTTTGAGCAGGGAGTAGATGCTAAAGTTTTTTTTGCTTTTGGAAACTATAATTGCATATCCTTTTCACCATTTTCCATCGAATCGACAGAAAAACCCGAAAATGAACCCATTGGTAAGGCATATCATATTGTCGGTCAGTTGTTGCCATTAATTACAAAATATCAGCCGCTTGATAAAGTGAGGGGATTTTTATTTGATAAGGACAACCAGGAACAAAAAATAACCCTGGGAGACTATATACTGACCATCACTCATGAGTATAAGCTGGGATGGTCGGCTCAGGCGAAAGATTCTGTATGGCCTCAAACGGGTGCCATTGTTATTGAGGTTGCCCCATCAGAATATTACGTGGCTGGAACTGGCGTTGTTGTTGCTTTTGAACCAGTTTCAACTGAAAAAAGAGCTGGTTTCATAAGTGTTGATGAAGGGTATTTTGAAAATAACACCTGGATAAACCAGAGACGGATGAATGGAGATCAAGATCATCAGGGGAGGCATATTCGCGTTGCTGTTAATGATTACAGCATTCAGCATGTCAGGCTATATACTTATTAAATCAGTAATTTATAAAACCGCCTAATGGTTTATTTATCACATACTACGCTATGAAGTTTATCAGGAAAATCATTCTCTTTATAATTTTCGTTTTTTTGCCATTGTTTATTTATGCACAGTCGCCCGGGCATAAGCTGTACATAGCGCATAATGATGGTCAGGGGTATTTTATGTTGGCAGCAAATGGTAACGCTAGCCCTATATATACCGGGGCAGATGAATATCCAGGTGTATTACGTGCGGTAAAAAGCTTTATAGGTGATATCCATGCAGTAACCAAAACTTCGCCTGCATTGTCAACCGATATAAATGGGGTTAAGCAATTGGTACTGATTGGTACTTTAGGCAAAAACCGGCAAATAGATGAATTGGTTACGAAAAAGAAGCTCAATGTTTCAGCTATTTCGGGTAAATGGGAGACTTACCTGATACAGGTAGTGCAAAAGCCATTTCCGGGCGTTGACAGGGCGTTCGTGATTGCGGGCAGCGATAAAAGGGGTACCATCTTTGGTATTTATGATGTTTCATCACAAATAGGGGTTTCTCCCTGGTACTGGTGGGCCGATGTGCCTGTAAAAAAACAGAAAAGTTTGTATGTAATGCCGGGTAGTTATACCGATGGTGAACCCGCTGTAAAGTACAGGGGGATTTTCATAAATGATGAAGCGCCTGCTTTTTCAGGGTGGGCAAAAGAAAAATTTGGCGGGTTGAATCATCAGGTGTATGAGAAAGTTTTTGAGCTCATTTTACGGCTAAAGGGTAATTATTTATGGCCAGCCATGTGGGGCAATGCTTTTAATGATGACGATAAACTAAATCCCGTTTTGGCCGATGAATATGGAGTAGTAATGGGTACCTCTCATCATGAGCCTATGGATAGGGCGCAGCAGGAGTGGAAACGTTATGGAAAGGGCCCTTGGAATTATGAAGAGAATAAATCCGTGCTTCAGGATTTCTGGAGAAAAGGGATACAAAATATGAGGACTAAAGAAACTATTGTTACTGTTGGTATGCGAGGCGATGGTGATATGCCCATGACCGAAGGTAGTAATATAACACTGCTTGAGAACATAGTACGTGATCAGCGTAAAATCATAGCCGAAGTAACTGGTAAACCAGCTTCGCAAACTCCACAAATGTGGGCCCTGTACAAAGAGGTACAGGCATATTACGATAAAGGCATGCGTGTGCCCGATGATGTTACTTTGCTTTTGTGTGATGACAATTGGGGTAATATCCGCAAACTTCCAAAGCTTGGTGAAAAGTCGCGTAACGGAGGGTACGGTATATACTATCATTTCGATTACGTAGGCGATCCTCGTAATTACAAATGGTTAAATACCAATCCTATATCCAAAGCATGGGAGCAAATGCATCTGGCTTATGAGTATAACGCCAAGCAAATATGGATTGTTAATGTGGGTGATCTTAAACCTATGGAGTTTCCGATCAGCTTTTTTTTAGATTACGCGTGGGCCCCGGATAAATGGCCTGCCAACAGTTTAAATACGTATACGATTGATTGGGCAAAACAACAATTTGGTGCACAGTATGCAAAAGAAATAGCCAGAATATTAACCTTATACACCCAATATAATGGCAGGCGAAAACCAGAGCAGCTTGATCAGGATACTTACAGTCTTACAAATTATAACGAGTTTGAAAACGTAGTAAAGGATTACAATCAATTAAGATTGGATGCTGAAAGTCTTTCTGCCAAAATACCTGCAAACTATAAAGATGCATTTTATGAATTGGTTTTACACCCAATTCAGGCTTGCGCCAACCTGAATCAAATGTATTATGAGGTGGCAAAAAACAAATGGTATGCCGGACAAGGGAGAGCCGCCACTAATACTACAGCCGAGAAAGTAAAAGCCTTATATGCAAATGATAAAAAGATATCGCATTATTATAATACAACATTAGCCAACGGGAAGTGGGTTCATATGATGGATCAAACCCATATTGGCTATACCTATTGGCAACAACCAGACTCTAATAAGATGCCCGCAATACAAGAAATTACCTTACCCGAAGCAGCGCAAATGGGGGTTTCTATACCGGGTTCCGATAAATTCTGGTTGGCTAAAGAAACAACGGTAGCAATGCCCGGGTTTTATCCCTGGGAAAAAACAGACAGTTACATAGAAGTATTTAACCGGGGTAAAGCCCCCTTTGATTATGTCATTACATCACCTGTGGCTTATTTAAATATTCAGCCAAAGACAGCGCATATTGACGAACAGCAAAGAGTGTGGTTTAATGTAAACTGGACCATGGCACCTAAGGGAGTCAGTCATGCTCAGGTAATGGTTAAAGGACCAAATGGAGATGTCACTATCCCGATAACGATAAATAACGAACAGGATAATAAATCTGTATTTAATCAAAACAATGGCTATATAGCTATTGAAGCAGCGCATTACACAAAAGCTATAAAATCGCCGCAGGTTAGTTGGATGGAGATACCTGATTACGGTCGTACTTTATCGGGTATAACACCCTGGCCGGTTACAGCAGCAAGGGTACAGCCAGGTGGTAACAGTCCTCATCTGGAATACAGCATCAGCTTAAAAGATACCGGCTCTATATCGGTACAGGCATATATTTCGCCAACTCTGGATTTTAAAAATCAACAGGGTTTATATTATGCTATTTCGATCGATGATGAACAACCTCAAATGGTCAATATTAACCGGGACGAGTCGCCGCAGGCGTGGGGTATGGATGTGACCAATAATATCAAAACGCTGATCACCAAACATCACATTGCCAAAGCTGGGGTTCATGCCTTAAAATACTGGATGGTTGATGCTGGTGTGGCACTACAAAAACTGGTTATTGATGCCGGCGGATTAAAAGAGAGTTACTTGGGGCCACCGGGACGCTGATATTCTTATCAAAATTCCGGATCACAAAAGGGGATATAAACATAGTATTTAAACGTTTATATCCCCTTTTTTAGGGCTGGTGTGCGTTTAGAAACCAATGGAATTTCCACCATCAACGGGTAATATCACCCCGGTAATATAGCGGGCAGCATCGGATGAAAGATATAGCACAGCATCGGCAATATCTTCCGGATCACCTAATTTACCCATGGGTGTGCGCGAAAATACTTTGCTTTTTCTTTCAGGGTCGTTATTAAGCGCTTTGGCCGACATATCGGTAGCGATAAATCCCGGTGCTACACAATTTACGCGTATTCCTTGCGGGGAAAGTTCTGTGGCCATAGCCCTTGTCATTCCTTCAATTGCGGATTTGCTTGCAGTATAGGCAATTACATATGGAATACCATATTGTGACGCCATTGAACTGATATTAATAATGCAACCAGTTCCCACCGCAATCATTTTTGCAACAACCTCGCGACTTAACACAAATACTGAGGTGAGATTGGTTTGTATAATACTCTGAAAATCCTGATCAGTAACCTCGGTGTACGGCTTTTTCATATTGATACCCGCATTGTTTACCAGGATATCCGGGGTGCCAAATTCTGCAGTGATCTCATCAACCAGCGCAGGTATACCGGAAAGATCACTCAGATCACAAACCTTATAATCGCAAAGATGCCCAAAAATGTCAGAAGCAGTCTGCAACTTTTTTTCGTCGCGTCCAATAATGATAGTTTTTATATTGTTTTCAATAAATTTTTTTGTAGTTGCCAGGCCCAAGCCAGAGGCGCCGCCTGTAACTACTGCAAGTTTGGTTTTTGTTTTCATTAGTGATATAAATAGGAGGGCTTATGGCCTTCGGAGAGACGACTCCCGGATAATCATCTCTGATCTTAATATCAAGCTGTGAGCCGGATGAAAAACGTCCTTATTGATAAGGTTATCTATCATTAATTTGGCGGCTACTTCGCCCATTTCGTAGCCTTTATAGTTTACGGTAGTCAAATTAGGTTCAACCACTACGGCTGATGGGTCGTTATTAAAGCCTGCAAAGGCAATATCCTCCGGGATCGCTATACCTTCTTTTTTTAATGTTTGCATACAGGTTATCGCGCAATTATCATTAGCCGAAAAAACGCCATCGGGCAGGGGATGCATTTTTAATATTTGCTGCGCCGATGTGATACCAGCCTCGCTGCTCAGGTCGTTAATGATAACCAGGTCCGTCTCAAATTTGATATTGTTGTCTTCCAATGCCTTTTTATAGCCTGCAAATCTTTCGGCATAAACTTTACGCAGCTGGCTCGCTGTAATATGTATTATACGTTTACAACCTTGTTTTATTAAATGCGTGGTAATTTCATAAGCAGCTTTATAATTGTCAATATATATTTGCGGACATCCGTCGTGGTCAAAAACCCGGTCGAAGAATATCACAGGTACATTTCGTTTTATAAAAGGTTCAAAATGGTCAATATTGGTGGTGTCATAAGCCAGTGAAACCAACAGCCCGTCAACCCGGTTAACCAACATGGCATTGGCATTACTGATCTCCTTTTGTACGGTTTCCAACGATTGACTGATGATCAGGTTATAGTTATTGTTATTCAGAACTTTCTCCATGCCGGCAATTACATCTGCCATAAAATTGCTGTTTAGCCTGGGTACGATCAAGCCAATGATATTGCTGCTTTTACGGCGTAAATTACTGGCAAATGAATTAGATCGATAACCCATTTCGGTCGCTGTTTTAATAACTAGCTTTTTAGTTTTTTTACTAACCCGTGGATGATCCTTAAGAGCCCTGCTTACTGTAGCAGCGGAGATATGCAATTTATCGGCTATATCGTAAATGGTTATTTCTTTTTCGCCGCCGGTCATGTAGTATATTGTTTTTTGTAAAGATTGATAAATATAGAAAATTAATGCGATGCTGTAAAAAAATTATACAATCGATTGCACAAATATTACATTTGCTTTATGATGTCTTGGTCTTTAGAAGAGACTTAAAAACTAAAGAGAAGACTTTTGATCAACCACAGAAATAACAAGTATGATTCCTGATTTAGAACAAACTTTCAGATGGTTTGGCCCATCAGATCCTGTAAGCTTGCAGGCTATAAAGCAAACCGGCGCAGTTGGTATTGTTTCGGCTTTGCATCATGTGCCGTGTGGTGACGTATGGAGCCTGGCTGAGATCAATAAGCGTAATAATATGATAAAGAACGCCGGCTTCAGGTGGTCGGTCGTGGAGAGTGTAAATATTCATGAGAGTATAAAGCTGGGGCTGCCCGAGCGGGAGGGGTATATAGAAAATTATATAACTACATTGAAAAATATTGCAAATGCCGGAATTAATATTGTTTGCTACAATTTTATGCCCGTGTTAGACTGGACACGCACTCATCTTGATTACAAGCTTGCCAATAATGCATCAGTATTGCGATATGAGGCATCAGCATTGGCTGCATTTGATCTTTATATTCTGGAACGTGAGGACGCTTTTAAAGAGTTTTCATCAACACGGCAGGTTGCTGCAAAAAAATACTTGGATAGTTTAAGTGGTCAAGAAAAGGAACTGCTAACTAATACTATTCTTGCGGGTTTACCCGGTACTGATGAGGTATTTACCGTTGAGCAATTTAAAGAGTATTTGAAAAAATATCATGAAATAGATGGCGTTGCCTTAAAAAACAACCTGTTTTATTTTTTACGCGCCATTATCCCATCTGCGGAAGAAGCCGGTATCAAGATGTGTATTCATCCAGATGATCCTCCATTTTCGATACTTGGACTACCAAGGGTAGCCGCAACAGAAAGTGATCTGCAAGATATTGTAAATTCCTGTCCCTCTGTTAGTAATGGGATAACTTTATGTACGGGTTCATTAGGAGCGCGGGCGGATAATAATATACCGGGTATTATTGCACGATTAGGGCAGCATATTCACTTTTTGCATCTCCGGAATGTTGAACGGGAGACTGATGGTAGTTTTTACGAAGCCGAACATTTAGCTGGTAGTACAGATATGTATCAGGTGATGAAAAGTATTGTTCATGAACAGATACAAAGAGAAAAAGCAGGCAGGGAAGATATCGCTATTCCTATGCGTCCTGATCACGGGCACAAGATATTGGACGATTGTAATTACAATACCTATCCCGGATATTCAGTAATTGGTAGGTTGAAAGGACTTGCCGAATTAAGAGGGCTCGAACTGGGTATTAAAAGAACGTTGCTGACAACAAAAGAATAAATGAATCCGCGTAAATAACATGCGGTCTTTTTGGAAAATTGATAAAGGTTTTTATATTTACAATCGATTGCATAAAGATCAAAATAAACCGACTATACCAATAGGGAACTTCTAATTTCACTCATGATGCAGAGACAGACTATTCTAAGGAAAAAGATATATATCTTATTATTAGCATTATGTATGCTACACGGATATAAGGTAAAAGCCCAAAGTGATGCGGGAAGTAAGCCGAGATATCTTTCTGCACCCCTTATTAAGTCGATTTATACGGCCGATCCGTCAGCACATGTTTTTAATGGGAAAATATATATATATCCATCGCATGATATAGATGCTGGTATACCTGAAAATGACAATGGTGACCATTTTGCCATGAGGGATTATCATATTTTATCAATGAATAAAATAGATGGGCCGGTAACCGATCACGGTATTGCGTTGGACATTAAAAATATTCCCTGGGCAGGTCGACAATTATGGGCACCTGACGCAGCCTACAAAAACGGAATTTATTATTTGTATTTCCCGGTTAAAGACAAGCATGATGTATTCAGAATAGGCGTGGCCATGTCAAAAAATCCTGCGGGGCCGTTTAAGGCGGAGCCTCATCCAATCCCCGGTAGTTTTAGCATTGATCCGGCTGTATTTACTGATACTGATGGTAGTACTTATATGTACTTTGGTGGTATTTGGGGTGGGCAATTGCAACGCTGGGCCACAGGAAAATATGATGCAAATGGTTCAAAAACAGATCTAATGCATGATGACGAACCTGCTTTAAGTTGCAAAGTCGTAAAGCTGAAAAATAACATGCTGGAATTTAACGGGAAAGTAAGAGATGTGATAATTGTAGATAGCCTGGGTAAGCCTTTAAAAACTAATGATCATAACCGGCGTTTTTTTGAAGGATCATGGATGCATAAATATCATGGGAAGTATTATTTCACCTATTCAACAGGAGATACTCATTTTTTGGCCTATGCGATAGGGAATAATCCATGGGGGCCATTTGTTTACAAAGGCATTTTTATGAAACCAGTACAAGGCTGGACAACACATCATTCTATTATTGAATTTAAAGGAAAATGGTACATTTTTTATCATGATACAGAACTATCAGGAAAAACACATCTAAGAAATGTAAAAGTAACAACGTTACAACATAATGCGGATGGTTCAATTAAGCTGATCGATCCTTTTATATAACAAAATCTTAAAAATGCTTTTCATAATATAACTTATCGACCATTAAAGCTATAATACTATTTCATCAAGCTTAATTATCGATATAAGACGTTTATTATCCTTATTAGATAGCCTGGAGCTATAATCTTATCAATACTATTCAAAATCAATAATGATGAATTCTCTAAAAGCAGCTCCTTGAAGCTGCTTTTTTGATAACTGTGCTTTTGAAGTATAAAGCTTATGCGAGCGAAAGTTTACCAATGTTAAATAAATTACCAAAATAGATTAATTTGTGTAGTATTTGTAAACTTGTTGTTTAGTATTTATATTTGACATCAATAAACCAAACATTTAGTAAGGCACATCATATGAAAAGACGGGATCTAATCAAAAAGATCGGACTGGCTACCGGAGCAGCGGCGTTAAGCAACGTTGTTGTGGCATCATCAACCAATCCAGAGCAAAAAAAGAAAAAGGTTTTGAAAATAGCGCACATTACCGATGTGCATATACGGCCTGAGTATAATGCTGTAGCTCGTTTCAAAAAATGTTTAGAAATGATCAAAAAAGATAAGGTTGATTTAATACTGAACGGTGGAGATTCCATATATGCAGCCGATTATGACGATATTAAGAAGGAACGTGTGGTTGAACTATGGAACTGTTGGAAGGATAGCGTATCCTTAATTAAAGAAGTTCCAATGTATAGTGTTCTTGGAAATCATGACATGTGGTGGCAGGGTAAAGGAGATGAGCTCTTCGGCAAACCAGGGGTGCTTAAAATGCTGGGTTTAAATAACAGCTATTACAGCTTCGATAAAAACGGATGGCATTTTATTATGTTGGATAGTAACCATCCAAAAAGCCCGGGTATGCTTGATGATGATCAATGGAACTGGTTTGTAAAGGATGTGCAGGCCAACAACGGCAAACCCACGTTAATCATGTCACACTACCCACTTTTAAGCTGCACCGGTATCACCGATAATAAACCCGATTTTATTGGCCCGTTTAAAGTGAGTGGTAGTTATAATCATCTGGATATTATGAAGTTTATTGACGTGTTTAACAAAAATAAGAATATCAAAATTTGTTTGAGCGGGCATATTCACTTGTTAGACAAAGTGTGGTATAATGATGTAAGTTATTTATGTAATGGAGCAATCAGTGGTTTTTGGTGGGAGCCCGGTGACGATGGTAAGAGCTCCTATAAACAAACGGTGCCGGGGTACTCCATATTAAACTTGTATAGTGACGGCAGTTTTGATGATCAATACATTAAATACGAAGCCAGATAATTGAAAATATAAACCTAATTGAAATGAAAAAGCTATCCCTCTCATTACTCGTTTTAATGCTAACTGGCATAACTGTTTTTGCCCAGAAAGCTACTTCCGACAAGGCCGGAAATATTATTATTGTATCCATAGATGGCTTGCGATGGCATGAGGTTTTCCAGGGTGCCGAAAAAGCGCTGATCCTAAACAAAAAGTATAATTCCCAGGATTCTATCCAACGAATAAAAAAATATTGGAGCGAGGATCAACAGGAACGAAGAGTTAAGCTGATGCCATTTGTATGGGGTGTTTTTGCAAAAGACGGGCAATTGTATGGCAACCGTGATTTAGGTAGTCTGGTAAATGTTAAAAATCCATATTGGTTTTCATATCCGGGGCGAAACGAAAACTTAACAGGTTATGCAGATCCTAAAGTTAACTCCAACGATTATCCTGACAATCCCAATAAGAATGTATTGGAATTTATTGATCAGCAAAAAGGATATAAAGGTAGAGTTGTAGCTTTTGCATCATGGGATGCTGTAGCTCGGATCATTAATCGTAACCGTAATGGTTTAATGGTCAATAATCCGTTTGAAGATATCAAAGGAGATAATCTTACTGAAGCTGAAAAATTGGCTAATGAAATTCAACATTACGAGCCTCAGATATGGGGTGATGGAGAACGTTTGGATGCCACTACATACGCACTTGCTAAATCATATATTGCGGCTAAGCACCCGAAAGTGGTTTACCTTGATCTGGCCGATACCGACGACCATGCTCACGGCGGCAATTATGATCTATACTTAGACGCCATCCACAATATTGACGCGATGATCAGCAGTTTGTGGAACTACATACAAAAAGATCCCTTTTATAAAAACAATACCACCATTATAGTGATGCCCGATCATGGGCGGGGAGAAGGAAAGCAATGGACAAGTCATGGCGCAAGTATTCCACATGCCAATGATACCTGGTTAATGACTATCGGACCTAAAATTAAACCTTTAGGCGAGGTGAAAAACGGTGGGCAGATTTATCAGGATCAATATGCGAAAACTATAGCCAAATTATTGGGCTTTAATTTTACATCGGTAAATCCTATTGGTGAGGTGATAGACAGCGTAGTGAAATAAACTCAGTTTGTATAATACCCATGAAATTAAAAACGCTTTTTATTTTAGTTGTTTTAATGCCCCTGATGCCGCCAGGGGTAAATGCGCAGGGATACAAAGCTAATTGGAACAGTCTTGACAAACGTCCTGTTCCGGAATGGTTCAAGGATGCCAAGTTTGGTATTTTTATTACCTGGGGGGTGTACTCCGTACCGGCTTATGCGCCCAAGGGGCAATATGCCGAATGGTATCAGTATTGGCTGCAAACGAATGCTTTTAATGGAGATGTGGCCAAATACCATAAACAAGTATTTGGAGATAAAACCTATTATGATTTGGCAAAAGACTTTAAAGCCGAATTGTTTAAACCCGATAAATGGGCTCAGCTTATTGAAAAATCGGGAGCTAAATATGTGATTCCGGTAGCTAAACATCATGATGGGTTTTGTTGGTGGCCAAATAAATACGCTAATGAGGTTTGGGGTCTTCCCTGGACTGCAATGGATGTGGGACCGAAACGGGATCTTTTGGGCGACCTTTTTAGTGCCTTGCATAAAACCTCCGTAAAGGCTGGTGTATATTTTTCATGGTATGAATGGTTTAACCCATTGTATAAATCAAATCCCGAGCAGTATGTATTGCAACATGCAATTCCTCAGGCAAAAGACCTGATAGAACGGTATAAACCAGCGGTTTTCTGGACAGATGGCGATTGGGAGGATAGCGATACTACCTGGCATGCCACCGAATTTTTGAGCTGGTTATATAATGAAAGTGCTGTAAAAAAAGATATAGTTACTTATGACCGCTATGGGAAAGGTATAAGATTTAAGCATGGAAGTGTCTATACGCCCGAATATCAGCCTGACATGGAATTTGGCGATCATTATTTTGAGGAAAGTAGAGGCATTGGCTTTTCATACAGCTATAACAAAATGGAGGATGCCTGGGATTACAATTCTCCGCAGGTTTTGGTCCTGCTATTAAGTGACCTGGTAAGCCGGGGTGGAAATCTGTTGCTTGATATTGGTCCTGATGCCTCGGGGAAGATTCCGCCAATTATGCAGGAACGGTTGTTGCAGATGGGTGACTGGCTTAAAATAAATGGGAGAGCTATCTATAACACCCGTAAATGGATAAGGCCATGTCAATGGAGCGAAGGTAAAAGAAACTATAAACCCAAAAGAATTGAAGGTGATTTTAAGGCAAACGGTGATTTTATGCTCAAGCTAACTGTTGATCCCGACCTAGGCTATGCTGTAAAAGAATGTTTCTTTACCAAAAATCCAACTACAAAAGAAGTATTTGCCATTTTACCAAAATGGCCGGTTAATAATCATTTTATAATAAAGGATATGCAGTTGAAAAGTGGTGCGGTGATTAAACTTATGGAAACGGGGGAGGTGATAAAATGGAAGCAAGAGGGTAGTAATATACTCTTAACCTTTCCTGTGTTTAGCCCGGTAAAATATAAAAGCCAATATGCCTATGCAATAAGTATACTGTAAATAAGATTATTGATATCAATATATATGGACAGAAAAGAATTTATAACAAAAAGCAGCATTGCCGGAAGCGCATTGTTACTGGCTCGTTATCCGCAATTGCAACCTTCCAATAAAAAGATCAGATTTGGTGTTATTGCCGATCTGCACCATGATTTGATATACGATGGATTGGATCGTTTATCCGCTTTTATTGATGTTATGAATGTTGAAAAGCCGGAGTTTATTATTCAGATGGGTGATCTTTGTTTTCCCAAAAGGGAAAATCTGCCATTGATGGATGTATGGGCCAAATTCCAGGGGCCAGCTTATCATGTGATTGGAAATCATGACACTGATGGAGGGTTCACGCGTGATCAGGTTGTGGAATTCTGGAAAGCAAAGGCGAAATACTATTCTTTTGACGCCAATGGCTTTCACTTTGTGGTTTTGGATGGTAACGAGCATAATCCATCGTCAGATAGGCCGCCTGGATACGCGCGTTTTATTTCGGTAACCCAATTGGAGTGGTTAAAAAAAGATCTGGATGAAACAATCTTGCCTACCATTATTTGCTGCCACCAGGGTTTGGATAATGATGCCGGAGGATTGGAGAATGGTACACTGATGCGCTACACGCTTGAACAAGCCAATCAAAAGAACAAACAAAAAGTCATATTGGTACTGAGTGGTCATCACCATCAGGATTATTATAATCAAGTTAACGGTATACACTATGTGCAGATAAATAGTGCCTCGTACCAATGGTTAGGAGATAAATACAAAGAGATCCGTTACTCTGAAGCTGTTGACAAAGCTAAGCCGGCGGTAAAATATACGATACCCTATAAAGACCCGCTATGGGCTATGGTGGAGATAGATCAGAAAGGAACGATTAATATAAAAGGCAGGCAATCGGTTTTTGTTGGATCGTCTCCAGAGAAATTGGGAGTTAACCTGATTGACTATATCTATCCAATAGTGCCTTTTATTTCCGACAGGAAGATCAAAATAAATTCATAAATATTAACCATAACTCTAAATGAAAAGATTACTTATTGCCTTTTGTTTATTAGGCTCTGCTTTACAGTTGAATGCCCAGGTTAAACATGTAAAACACATAGTGCTGATTGGTTGCGACGGTTTTGGCGCTTACGCAGTCGCCGACGCTAAAATGCCCAACTTAAAACATTTGATGGAAACAGGTTCATGGTCGTTAAAGGCAAGATGCGTGATGCCTTCTTCGAGTGCTGATAACTGGGCGTCTATGTTAATGGGAGCAGGAATAACAGAACATGGGTATACAGAATGGAATAGCAAAGTTCCTGAAATTCCTTCTGTCACAACAACTAAGTATGGTATTTTTCCAACCATTTTTAGTGTTATTCGCGATCAGAAGCCCGCCGCGAAAACTGCAGCGATTTATAGCTGGGGAGGCATTGCTCCACTGATTGAAAAAGATGCTATCAATATAGTAATACCGGGTGGTGATGCAGGAGATGATTTTTGTGTTGATACAACCGTGAGTGTCATTAAAAGAGAAAAGCCTCTTTTTACATTCATCCATGTTAGTCAGCCAGATGGGGTGGGACATAATATAGGGCATCGCACCCCGGCCTATTATGAAGAGTTGCAAAAGGTAGATATCCGGATCGGTAAAATTGTTCAGGCTGTGAAAGATGCAGGCATAGAAAACGAAACCATTATTATTGTAACAGCCGATCACGGGGGGATCAATAAAGGGCATGGTGGTAAATCATTGGATGAGATACAGATACCCTGGATAATAAACGGCCCAGGCATTAAAAAGAATCACGAAATAAAAGATGTGATCATTACCTACGATACAGCCGCTACCATAGCCTGGGTGTTTGGATTGAAAATGCCACAAAGCTGGCGCGGAAAGCCTGTGACTGATGGGTTTAATTAAGCGAGCCGCTTCATAGCGCATACTGTTTGAACGGGCACCATTTTGCTAAAAAGTGGGTTAACATGGTTTACACTTTTTATAGTTAAAACTTATTTAATTATCTTATAATCAATTAATTACTTTTATTTTGTCATGAAAAAACGGTTTACAGTGTAAACCATGATTTTGCAGGCTCATTATTGATTTTTTTTAATTTCGCCTGAATTGCCTGTGTTGCTATTTGAATAAGTTGCAGGGTTAAATCGGTCAAAATAAATTTGGATGCGTTTGCCCTCTTTCCTGTATAGCGTAACGAGTATCATAGTAAAATTTTGATTACTTTTGATCGAAAGTAATAACTATGCAAGACGATATTATCCTGAAGATCAGCTACCGGTTAAAAGAAATAAGAAAAGACAAACGCATAACCATTCAGGAACTGGCAGACAAGGCTGGTGTTAGTAAAGGATTGATATCCCAGATTGAAAATAACCGTACAATACCTTCACTTCCGGTATTAATGAATATCGTTCAATCGTTAAATCTAGATCTGACCGAGTTTTTTAAAGACCTCTCTTCCAAAGGCCATCAGGAAAAAGTATTCGTTATTCGCTCATCAGAATATAGCCCAATACAAAAAGAGGCCTCTAAGGGCTTCAGTTATCAGCGGATGCTCACGCGCAACATACAAGGCGGTCCTGTTGATTTTGTTTTGTTAGAGCTAAAAAAGGGAGCCCGTCGTAATAAAATGGTTGTTACCGATGCCTTTGAATATAAATATCTGATCAAAGGGAGAATTGAGTACCTGATAGAAGATAAAAGTTATATTTTAGAAGAAGGGGATTCTATCTTCTTTGACGGGCGCCTGGGGCACAACCTATCTAATATTGGCGATTCTGAAGCTATTATGCTGGTAGTTTATTATTTCATCTCCAACGATTGATCGGTACGTTAACCAATAATCAAATGATATAAGAGAGGGCCCCGTATTTAAATACGGGGCTTTTTTATACCTCTACCCTAAGCTGGGTGTAAAAAGCGAAAACCTTGGCGGTTATTTCAGTCATTATTCCACCCAGTTTGTATCTACAATATCTTCAATGCCTGCTTTTCTTTAAAAAAAAGCACTTCTCAAGACTATAATTTACTGCATTTAGCATGGTGTATTTTATCTGAAAAGTGGTGAAAATTTCTTGATTTTTTTAATCGCTGTATTTATTTAGTATTTATAAACAATTAATCAATTGTTTAGTAGCTGTTAAATGAGCATTCTGATGGCTTGATGATAATTTACGCAAACGTTTGTGTAAATTTTTTATTCATAATTCATTAATTTACAGTTGTATATGTTTGTTTTAGAAATTATCAACAAACGTGCTTGCAAAACGATTTAGTTCCTGTTGAAATAATTTTTCATGAGAAAAAGTTTAATATTTATTTACTTTTTGTTTACAAATAATGATTATAATTGTACAAATACTAAACAAAAACTGAAATTTAAACTATTTAGAAATGAAGAATTTTTACTTATTAAAGCACGGCCTGCTCCTGGTAGTAGTATGGTTGCTGACTTTGGGTGTAGTTCATGCTCAAAGTACGATTGAAGGAAAAGTTTCTGATCAGTCAGGGCCTGTTCCAGGAGCGGTTGTAAGCAATAAATCAACAGGGAAGAGTACCGCGTGTGATTTAAAGGGCGGATTCAGAATCACGGCAAATACCGGAGATATTTTGGAGTTTAAATCGCTCGGCTATCTAACCCAGTTGGTAAAAATTGAAGGTAAAGGTTCCCTAACTGTTTTGTTGAAGACTGATTCCAAAAACCTCAATGAAGTAGTGGTTACGGCTCTTGGTATCAAAAAAGATAAAAGAGCGGTGGGTTATGCAATCCAGGAAGTAAAAGGGGATGCATTAACCAAAGCCAGAGAACCGAACCCCGTAATTTCATTAACCGGAAAAGTCGCGGGTTTACTGGTTACACCAAGTTCGAATCTTTTTGGAAATCCGGGAATTTCTCTTCGTGGTCAAACAGGTGTACTTTTTGTGGTAGATGGCACACCGATCAGTACAGATTCCTGGAATCTGAGCGGGGATGATATTGAAAGCTATTCCGTATTAAAAGGTGCAAACGCAGCTGCCTTGTATGGTAGCAGGGGAGCCAACGGTGCCATTATTATTACAACTAAAAAAGGTACGGGCTCTAAGCAGAAAGCATTATCTGTCGAGTTTAATTCCAGCACGCAGTTACAGCTTGGATATAATGCTATTCCCAAAATACAAACCAGCTACGGTCCTGGCGATAATTTTGATTATGCGTTTAAAGACGGTAAAGGCGGCGGCACCAATGATAATGATTACTTTATTTGGGGGCCCAGATTTGAAGGTCAGCTGATCCCGCAATATAATAGTCCTGTTGATCCCAAAACCGGTGAACTGGTGCCTATACCTTGGCTGGCAAGAGGGAAGGACAATCTTGCAAATTTTTTGCAAAATGGATTAATAAGCACCAATAACGTGGCAATTGCAACGCAAAGCGATCTTGGTAATCTGAGGATGTCGGTTTCTGATATTTACCAACGTGGTACAATACCTAATACGCAGTTAAATATTACAAACTTTTCTGTTAATGGAACAATAAACGCAAGCAAAAAAGTGCGGTTTGAAGCTGGTATTAACTACGATAGGCAAATTTCACCAAATTATCCGGTTGCCGGATATGGCCCGGCAAGCCCCGTTTATTTGATGACGGTTTGGGGTAGTGCGAATTACGATGTGCGGGATCTGCGGAACTACTGGCAGCCTGGCAAAGTAGGTATTCAGCAATACTCAAACGAATATACTATCTATAATAACCCCTGGTTTGTAGCCTATGAAAATTTGCAGATCTATAAAAAGGACGACCTATATGGGCACGTACAGATGGATTATGATATAACCGATAAACTAAAATTTAACTTACGCACGGATGTAAGTACCTGGTCAAAAAACTATGCCGTTAATATTCCGGTTTCAGGGAATTTTTACCAATATGGCAGTTATAATCAGATTGGTGGTTACATAAACCAAAATTCGAAATTTTGGGAAAACAATACACAGGCTTCTTTAAGTTACGCCGATAAGTTCAGGTCATTTGGATATAAAACATCGGTTTTTGCCAATATACGCACCGTTAATGTTCAGGAAACCGATGCCAGTACAAACGGTGGCTTATTAGTGCCGGGTGTATATACTTTAAGCAATTCTGTTCTGCCCTCTGTGCCTAAAAACTATTTTGCCCAGCGTCAGGTAAACAGTGCGTATGGTTTGATCGATTTGAATTACAAAACTTATGTTTATCTAAACCTAACCGGGCGTTTTGATAAATCGTCTACTTTGCCGGCAAGTCATGACACTTATTTTTATCCCTCAGCTTCTTTGAGTGTTGTATTATCTGAGTTTATTCACTTACCCAAAGCTATATCTTATTTAAAGGCAAGAGGATCTTATGCCAATATTGCCCGCGACGTAGTGGATGAAAATAATCAGTATGATATTTACAAGCAGATACCTACATACACAACAAACTCTCTACGGTGGAATAACAATACCGGGGTTAATTATAGTAGTACGCTTTATAACGGAGATATACAAGCCGCGCGTGTAAAAACATCCGAAGTAGGTTTAGAGGCTCGCTTTTTAAATAGCCGCTTAGGTTTTGATGCTGCCTATTTTCATAATATAGAAGGTCCTGGAATTGTAAATGTTGCCGAATCACCTACCTCCGGTGTTACCTCTTATCAACAGAATGCTTACACCTATACCCGTAAAGGAGCGGAATTGACTATTGACGGAACTCCCATAAAAACAGCCAGTTTTTCATGGAACATAGCAGGTAACTGGGCCTTCAATCACAAATGGCTTGATAAGATTGATGGTGTACAGACCCGTAATGGTATGATCAAATTGGGTGACAGGGCAGATAGTTATTATATCTATGATTTTCAAAGAGATTCACAGGGTAACATCATTGTAAAATCAAATGGATTGCCGGCTAAAAATCCTTATCAAACTAAAGTAGGTTATACAGACAATAATTTTGTTGCCGGCATTAACAACACCTTCAAGTATAAAGCTTTTAGCCTGAGCTTCCAGTTAGATGGTCGTTTTGGTGGTAAGGTTCAAAACTATGTTGATTATAAACAATGGCAGGCGGGTGTAGCGCCGGGATCAGATTCGCCGCAACGTTTGGCTGATTGGAATAATCGCAATAATCCAAATTGGAAAGGTACCGTGATGACCAATGGGCAGAAGATCGTAAGTGGTCTATTAAGTACCGACCAGGATGGAAAAGTGATTTCGGACACACGGTTTTTTGCCCCTAATAATGTGCCGGTTCTTTATGAAAACTGGGCCAGTAACTTTTACACCGCAGATTATGAGATTACCAGGAGCGCAACATATGTTAAACTCAGAGAGGTTATATTAAGCTATAATTTCTCGAAAAACCTGCTTGATCGTACCCGGTTTATAAAAACGGCCAGTGTTTCTTTTGTAGCCAGGAACTTATTGTACCTCACCGGAAAAGGTACGCAAAATATGGATCTGGATCAGTTTACCTCCAGCTCTACCAATCTGCAAACACCAACGGTTAAAAGCATCGGCTTGAATTTAAACGCCACATTTTAAGATATTAATAAGCAACAACATGAAAGCAAGAAATATAACAGGCCTTTTATTACTTATTTTAAGTATGGCCCAATTGTCATGCAAAAAGTTTGATGATTTACGAAAAGATCCCTCGGCTATTGTAAACGCGCCGCCAAAGTTAGTTTTCACAGGTATTTTATTGGATCTTGTGCAATCTGAGGGCCCTTGGGGGCAAGATCAGCGGAATAACCAATTTATGGTATTAAACGAACCCTATTACGGAGGGCAGTATTATGATTGGATAACAGGTAGCTATACTAACTATACTTATCTGCAAAATGTTGGTCGCCTGGAAATAGAAGCACAAAAAAATGGAGCAGCGGCTGCGCCTTACCTGGCTCTTGCCAAATTTTTCAGAGCTTACTTTTTTGTCAATTTAACTACCATGTTTGGTGATGTTCCCATGAGTGAGGCACTGAACGGGGCAACCAGTAAAATTTTTACACCAAAGTATGATAGTCAGCATGATGTTTATATGCAATGTTTAAAATTGCTGGATGACGCTAATAACCAGATAGCACCTTTAGTTAAAAATAATGCAACAGTTGATGGTGATTTCTTTTATGCTGGCGATCTTTCTAAATGGCAGAAGTTGATCAATTCTTTCCGCTTACGGGTATTGATCAGCTTAAGTAAAAGAGCTGATGATACACCTGATTTAAATATCAAACAGCAATTCGCCAGTATAATCAGTAACCCGTCGCAATACCCCTTAATATTAACCAATGCTGATAATTTTCAATTAGTATATAATACTTCGGATGTATCTAATAACTATCCTTTGTGGCCAAGCAATGGCGTAGTTTTATATAAGGATCTGCGAAATACTCTGGGGGCTACCTATGTTGATATTATTAAAAAAACAAAAGATCCCCGCATCTTTGTGATCGCCTTGCCTACGGATTCGGCCAAGGCAAGCGGTGATCCAAATTATGCAACTGAATTTACTTCTTTCAGAGGAGCAAAAACCGGCGATCTGCAGTCCACTCAAAAAACACAGTCTATAGCAGGTTTGTTGAGTGAGATAAACTTTTCTTATTGGGAAGCCAGTCCATCCGGTATTCCTTATGTATACACAGGAGCATCCGAAACAAATTTCAGTATTGCTGAGGCGATAAACAGGGGATGGATACCAGGAGACGCTGCTACTTATTATAATCAGGGTATCGCAGAATCAATGAAATTTTATGGTGTAAATAGTGCTGCGATCAGTACATTTCAAGCACAAAACACCTATATAGGAAACACACCAGCCGGACTTATGCAAATATTGGAACAAAAGTATGTAGCTTTTTTTGAGAATTCCGGAAAAGAAGCCTATTACAACAACCGCAGAATGGGAGTGCCTAAATTTGATGTAGGGCCGCAAAATGCCAACAATAATTTGATCCCTACGCGTTGGGCTTATCCAACCGGCGAGTACACAACAAATACTGTAAATGTAAAAGCAGCTATTCAGAGCCAGTTTAGTGGTGCTGATACACAAAATGGTATTACCTGGCAGATAAAATAAAGAGTCCTGTTGATTGGCTAATTTAATCAAGGGCCGCATGGATGCGGTCCTTAATGTTAATATTTAGTATTAGTAAACAATAGTATTGGGTCTATACCGTGTCTTTATAGAAGTATGCAGAGTCTGTTGAAAAATATTTTCAAAAAGTTTAGTATTTGTTTACTTTTCTGTAAAAAATAGTTATATTTGAACATCAATACTAAACAATAATTATAAACAAAATTTAACGCCGACAGTGGTTTTAAAAATACTGGTAAAGTTGATTAATGTGTTTGTTTAGGGCCGTAGCGGTTACGGCCCTTTTTTACCATTCAATTGATAAATTAAAATCTGATATTATAAAAAATACATAATGAATACCATCTCAACAACGTCTTTCTCGGCCAACGGTAAAACATATACGCCTCCTGCAAAACCTATTGTAGTTATCTGCATGGATGGCTCGGCCGATGAATATCTGGATGCCACTATGGCCCATGATCGCATGCCTAATCTTAAAAAAATGGCATTACAAGGCTATCGTGGAATGGTGCGGGGAGCTTTGCCATCTTTTACCAACGTCAATAATTCATCTATTGTAACCGGGGTTAGCCCGGCAGTGCATGGTATCTGTGGTAACTTTTTTTATGACGTCCAAAAGGATCAAGAGGTGATGATGAACTCATCAGAATACCTCCGGGCCGATACTTTGCTGGCCGCGGCAGCAAATGCAGGGCGTAAAGTAGCCGTGGTAACTGCTAAGGAAAAATTACGGGATATTCTTTCCTATAAATTAAACGGTATTGCTTTTTCTGCTGAAAAAGCAGACCAGGCAAAACTGGAAACACATGGTATTGAAAATGCAGAAAAAGTTATCGGACATAAAACACCTGTGATTTATAGCGCCGAAGCCAGTCTTTTTGTTTTGCGTGCAGGTGTTGCGCTGATAGAACAGGGTATGGCCGATTTTCTATACCTGTCGTTAACAGACTATATGCAGCATACTTATGCTCCTGATACAGAAGAGTCTCTTGCTTTCTATGAAGCTCAGGATATTGAATTGGGTAAAATGCTTGAGCTGGGAGCCATCATTGGGGCAACAGCAGATCACGGTATGAATGCCAAAGTAAAGGCTGACGGTTCGCCAAACGTATTATTTATTGAAACAATGCTTACCGAAAAGTTTGGTGCAGGTTTCCGGGTTATTTGCCCGATAACTGATCCTTATGTAAAGCATCACGGCGCGTTAGGTTCCTATGTAGCTGTGCACGTGGAAAATAATTCGAATATCAATGAGGTGAAAAATTGGCTGGCTCAACAGTCGGGAATTACCGAAGTGTATGATAAAGAAACCGGCTGCCGTATCCTGGAGCAACCGGCCGACCGCACAGGTGATCTGTTTGTATTATCGGCCCGCGATGTTGTGGTTGGAAAAACGGCTGCTGATCATGATCTGAAAGCACTGGATGGAACTCTGCGTTCACATGGCGGCAGGTACGAGGAAATGGTGCCTTTGGTAGTTTCGCACCCATTAAATAGTGTGTACAAGATGAAGGCACAGGGTGATCCACGCAATTTTGATGTGTTTGATTTTGCAGTTAATGGCACTCATTAATTTGCGGTGCAAAAATAGGAATAGGCGCAGTAACATGTGCATGAACTTTTAAGAGTACGATGAAAGAAGAAACGTTGTTAACTACTGAAAATACGTTAAAATTGGCCTCGCTCATAGCGGGTGAACCGGTATTATCGGGGAAGACATTAGCGGTTAATAATCCGTATAACGGAAAGCTTGTAGGTACGGTGGAAATGGCAGGGGTAAATGATACCCAGGCTGCCATTGATATAGCCTTGAAAGGCGGCAAGGTATTAACCCGTTACGAAAGATATAGTGTTCTGGATAAAACCAGGATGATGTTGTTGGAGCGAAAAGAGGAATTTGCACAACTGATCACTGCCGAGTCGGGTTTATGTATTACCGAAGCCCGATACGAGATTGGTCGTGCTCACGACGTATTATTGTTTGCCTCAATAGAATGTTTAAAAGATGACGGGCAGGTGTTTTCCTGCGATATATCTCCAAACGGTAAACAGCGGAAGATATTTACACTGCGTGAGCCCCTAAAACTGGCGGTTGCTATTACTCCCTTTAACCACCCATTAAATCAGGTAGCCCATAAAATTGCTCCTGCACTTGCCGCTGGAACCCCGGTTATACTAAAACCCTCAGAAAAAACACCGTTAACGGCTATTCGTTTCGTGGAGTTATTGTATGAGGCTGGCTTACCGCATTATATGTTGAGTGTGCTGCTGGGAGCTACCAAAGATGTTGCCGAAGCATTGGTTCAGGACCCACGGGTTGACCTGGTGTCGTTTACAGGCAGTGTAGCTGTAGGGAAGAAGATCGCGCAAACTGTAGGATATAAAAAAGTGATCCTGGAACTGGGGGGTAACGATCCTTTGATCGTATTGGAAGATGCCGACCTTGAGCTGGCTGTTACATTGGCCGCGGAAGGTTCTTTCCGGAACTCAGGTCAACGTTGTACCGCTGTAAAGCGTATCCTGGTGCAGGAAAATATAGCCAAAGAATTTACCGAACGCTTTGTTGAAAAAGCAAAAGAATATACTTGTGGTGATCCTGCTGATCCTGAAACCAAAGTAGGGACGGTAATTGACGAACAATCGGCAATATACCTGGAAAGCGTGGTCGACAAAGCGGTTGCCCGTGGTGCCAGAGTTTTATTGGGAGGGAAGCGTACAGGCGCCTTATTACAGCCTACCGTGATTGTGGACGTTCCGCGGGATGCGCAAATGGTTGTTCAGGAGTCTTTTGGACCTTTGGCACCCATTCTTACTTTTACAGATATTGATGATGCGATCTCTTTATCAAACTCTACCGCATTTGGTTTATCATCTGGTGTGGTTACTACTAATATGGATCATGCTATCCGCTTTGTGAAGGAGTTAAAAGTTGGTACGGTCAATATTAACGAAGTCCCCGGTTATCGTATAGAGAGTTCGCCTTTCGGAGGTATCAAAGATTCCGGCCTTGGGATAAAAGAAGGCGTGATAGAAGCGATCAAGTGCTTCACTACTGTAAAAACATTTTCAATGCCCTGGTAAAAATCATTATGAATAATTCATCAACATACGATTTAATTGTAATTGGCTCCGGTATACTGGGTACATTTCACGCCCTGCATGCCGCGCGTTTAGGCAAAAAAGTACTACTGACCGAAAAAGATCAGTATCCGATAAGCGCAACGGTCAGAAATTTTGGTCAGGTAGTAACCTCAGGCATGTCATCAGACTGGCTTCCTTACGCCATCAGAACGGCAGAGTTGTATAAAGAGATCCAGCAGGAATTTGATATCAGCGTGCGTAATAATGGTAGTGTTTACCTGGCCTCTGATCCGGAAGAATTGCAACTGGCACACGAATTAAAAGAGCGGATGGATACCTTTGGCTATCAGGCAGAGTTACTGTCGGCAAAAGATTGTCTGGCTAAATGGCCGGCTCTGAATGGTCAGTATTGTAAGGGGGGGATATTCTTTCCGCAGGAATTAAGTGTGGAACCGGATAAGCTCATCTATCGCCTGATTAAATATGCGATAGCGAAATATCCGCAGCTCACCTATAAACCAGCTACGGCTGTTGTTGACTGTGAAGTTATCGGCGATCACGTGGAAGTGACAACTTCGACTAAACAAAAATTTACCGCTGATAAGGTTGTCATATGTAATGGTGGTGAATACAAATTGCTCTTTGCCGATCATTTTAAAAATAGCGGTATCATCTTGTGTAAATTACAAATGATGCGAACGGTTCCGATGCCGGAGGTGCAGTTAGAAGGGAATATATTAACCGGACTTTCTATCCGCAGGTACGAATCATTTCAGGAATGTCCTTCATTTGCCAAATTGACAACACCCGAACATTATGCCGAATTAAAAAAATGGGGTGTACACATCCTATTCAAAAAAGCTGTAGATGGATCGATCATTATTGGCGATTCGCACGAGTATGCAGATGTAAATCACTCCGACGATCTGAGTTTCGACATCAATAACCATATAAACCAATTGATGTTGAAAGAGGCTCAAAATATTGTGGGTTTTGATGTAAGCAAAATAGCATCAACATGGGCCGGTGTTTATCCGCAGCATAACAGTAAGCACGTAGTGGAACTGGATGTAGAAAGCCGTATACATATTCGTACGGCCATCGGCGGTAAAGGAATGACCTGTGCCGGAGGTTATGCCGAAGCCAGCATACACGGAATATATAACTGATCATTAGCCGGTTTTATCGCTATCATATGAAGCAAATAAATAGACTGCTTACCCAATCAAAGATTTTCTTCATATGTTGGTGTGTGCTGGCGGCTTTTGGTACTTATTTCTGTATGTATGCCTTCCGAAAGCCATTTACCAGCGGTACATACGTAGGCCTGGTACTTTGGGGTATGGATTATAAGGCTATTTTGATTATTGCCCAGGTGTTGGGTTACATGGTGTCAAAATTCATCGGTATTAAGGTTATTTCAGAGCTTAAAGCCTCGGGCAGGGTAAAACTTATTATTAAACTCATTGTTTTTGCCGAGATCGCCCTCATTTTATTTGGCCTTGTTCCATATCCTTATAACTTCTTTTTTTTATTCCTGAATGGTTTACCGCTCGGTATGGTATGGGGAATTGTTTTTAGTTACCTCGAAGGCCGTCGCTTTACCGAAATGCTGGCTATGGGATTAAGTATTAGCCTTATTGTATCATCAGGTATTTTAAAAACGGTTTACTTTATGATTCACGGATGGTTGCCTTCCGTTCCTGAGTTTTGGATGCCCGGTGTTATCGGTCTTATTTTTATGCCCTTATTTCTAACTTTCGTATGGATGCTATCGGTAATACCTGATCCTACCGAAACCGATAAGCTACTGCGGGTTGAACGTGCAGCCATGACCAGAGATGATAAGCGCAGTGTTTTAAAAGAGTACGGAATAGGGATAATAGGTATTGGATTGGTATATACCATATTAACCACCATGCGGGATTTTAGGGATAATTTCTCAGTAGAGATATGGAATGAAATAGATCCTCACTGGGACAAGGCTGTGTTTTCTATAACCGAAGCCATTTCCGGAGTTATTGTATTGATAGCTATCGGCTGTCTTTCATTCACCCGTAACAATATCAAAGGTTTCTGGGGGACGCAATATTTGATAGCCCTGGGTTTATTGTTGAGTGGGGGGAGTACCTTGCTTTTTCACCTGCATATATTAAGTCCTTTCTGGTGGATGCTCCTGGTAGGTATGGGCATGTTTTTAGCCTATACGCCAATTCAGGTAGTTTTGTTTGAACGGATGATCGCTCTATTTAAAGTAAAAGCTAATGCCGGGTTCTTTGTTTATATATGTGATTCTGTTGGCTATTTGGGTAGCGTTGGCTTATTGCTTTACAAAGAATTTTTCATGAAGAATTTAAGCTGGGTTAAAGTCCTTATGCAATTTAGCTATCTGCTTACCATTATATGTATTATACTATTGGTGCTTGTTGCGATATTCTTTAACCGAAAGCTCGGTATCAAAGGTCTGGTTACCAAGAGTATTTGATTTATCGCAACATTTTTAATTTTTTCATACTGAGAAGATATATGAGATGAAACCGGAACTGTGTTAGTTATGAATGTTTCTGTACGCTAACCTTCTATGGTGATACTTATTGTGTATAAATAACCCTTTTCTTATTTAATATCTAAATCTGTGGAGTCAAAAGGCCAGGTGCTGCAAATGGCAATTGTATTAATTTTTGATAATAATCTATATAATCTATAGATATAATAGAATTAATTATATATTTGTCAATCACCTGTTCTTTATCCTATTTATCCCGAAAAAACGATGGGTAGACTCAACATGTTTATAATATGTAGCTTCAACTCCCGATAAAAGAATTTTAATTCCTGTAAGAGATATATTCTGGTCAATATTTAAACTAATTTTTATTTATTTCTAATGATTTTCTAATAATTATAAGAAATATTAAAAATAAAAGTCATTTTTTGATGGTAATGTCAAATAAAAATCAATTTTTATGTGATATTTTCAATTATATGTCTCTATTGTTTGATATAATCAATATTCATTAATTATATTTAGCTCCATGATGCCTTATCTGCCACATCAATTGCCATTTCCTGCTGTTTATAACAGTCGAATACTCTATTGTATCGCTTCTCATTGCTGTTTTGGCCTTGTCGAATCCCGTAAATATTCTTTTTAAAATCTTTTTACTCACTTATCATATCATAAATCCTGTAAATAAATCATTGCCCATGAAATAAATCATCCTTAAGATTCAAATCTGATCAGATCAGCATTGTTTCAAATCCCGAACCAATTAATTATTAACTATTAACGACAATTGAACAATGAATAAAAAAATACTATACTTAGTATGGGCTATTGTATTGGTGTGCACTCAGGCATACGCACAAACCCATAAAATTACAGGCCATGTTACAGATGCAGGCGATGGCTCATCTTTACCAGGCGTCTCGGTTTCAATTAAAGGCACTGCAATCGGCACTCAAACAGATGGCAACGGTAATTTTAGCATTAACGTACCCGCCGGGAAACAAAGTTTAACGTTCAATTTCATAGGATATGCATCGCAAACGGTTACCGTAACGTCAAATAAAGTTACTGTCGCTTTAACTGCAACCGCCAGCCAGCTTTCAGAAGTTGTGATATCTGGTTATACCAAAATAAGTAAAAAAGATTATACGGGTTCTGCAGTATCAGTAGGTGCAGCCCAGATTGGTAATAAACCGGTTCAAAGCTTTGACCAGGCATTGGCGGGGCAAGCGGCGGGTGTAAATGTTATAACGCCTAATGGTGTATTGAATAACCCGCCGGTATTCAGGATCAGGGGTTTCAACTCTATATCTTTAAGCTCATATCCTTTGATTATTATTGATGGTGTACCTGTTTTTACCAGTACAAATACAAACGCAAACAGTGCTTCAAGTAATCCGCTGGGTGATATTAATCCAAATGATATTGAACGGGTGGATATATTGAAAGATGCGTCAGCTACAGCCATCTATGGTTCAAGAGCTGCAAATGGCGTTGTGGTCATCACAACCAAAAGAGGAAAGTTGGGCAAAACCCAGGTTAATTATGATGGTTGGGTTGGTATTAATAAGGCGTTTAACCTGCCTAAATTACTTAATGCCGATCAATATGTACAATTGAAGAACGAGGCCCGCGCAAATGCAGGTCTGGCGCCGGGTTTCGCTATTCAAAAAGACGCTGACGGCAATGAAATCAATACAGATTGGTTTAAAGTTGTTTACCAAACAGGCATATCGCACAATCATAACCTGAATGTTTCTGGTGCCACTGAAAAAACCTCCTATTTTGTATCCAGTGGTTACAGTAATCAAGAAAGCTTTATTAAAACAAACACCTTTGAGCGGAAAATTTTCAGAGCAAACCTGGATCATCATTTGTCAAAGGACATTACTATAGGAACTAATTTTAGCTATAGTAATTCTTTAGGCAAAGGGCCGAACAGCGGCTCATTACCGGGGCAGGCTTATAATACGGGTGGATTGGCCCGCTTACCCCTCGTATTAAACCCCAATGTGGCCCCCCGCAATCCTGATGGCTCTTATAATATAACCAGCACCGGATCACTAGGGCTGGGCGCTAATACTATTGCCAATAATTATCCCAATGCACTTGTTTTACTTGATCTGGATAAGTATACTTCAAGTAATACCAACGTAATTGGTGATATATATGCCGAATGGCAGTTGGTAACCGGCCTAAAGTTCAAAACCCAATACAATATCAATAAGCTTAATATAGCCAATACTACATTTCAGAACCCTATTGCTGGTGACGGGCAAAGTTCAAACGGATTTGCTTCAAATACATTCCAGGAGTATAACCGGAGAGATTGGACAAACAGTTTAAACTATGAAGCGAGTTTGGGTAAAAGCCATATTAGCGCGACCGGTGGTTATGAAGAATATCATACAACGAACCTTGGTACCGGTACCCAGCGGACAAACCTTGCTGATTCCTACTTTAATAATTTCCAGGGAAACTTCCTGAATGTAGTAAGCGATGCCACGACCGGAAATTTTCAGTCCGAAAATGGATTCAGATCTTTCTTCGGAACGGCGAATTATGATTTTGATAAAAAGTATCTGTTAAACGGAACTTTCAGGCGAGATGGATTCTCCGGATTATCAGCCAATAACAAGTATGGTAATTTTGGCGGCGGTTCTATCGGATGGAATATAGCCGAAGAGAGATTTTTCAAAGATTCACGCCTGGGGCATATTTTTGAAGACCTTAAATTGAAAGGTAGTTACGGTGTAGTAGGTAACGTAGGTGTAGGTGACTTTGCGTCGTTATCCTTATATAACTCGGGTTTGTACGGCAGTGCAGGAACGGTTTATTTTAACCAGGCTGGTAACTCCGATCTGAAATGGGAAACCAGTAAAAAAACAGATGTAGGTATTAGTTTCAGTTTATTTAAAGGACGTATACAGGCCGAGATTGATTACTATAACAATAGCATCAACAATCTGATCCTGAATGCGCCACAGTCTCCTTCAAGAGGTATTCCAGGCAATACTATTGCTGCTAACGTGGGTTCGATGTATAATCGTGGTGTGGAGTTTAATATCACATCAAGAAATATTATTAAACACAATTTTAGTTGGACCACCAATTTTAACATCAGCACACTCAGCAACAAAGTTACGGCGCTTGCGCAAGGCAATTCAGATATTTATGGTGTAACATCCGGATTGGAAACCGCAAGCGTTACCAGGGTAGGTTACACACTGGGTTCTATTTTTGTTGTTCCGGTTGATGGCGTAAATCCAGCCAACGGTCAGCGTATATTTATCAACCGTTTTGGCAGGCAGGTTCAGTATAATCAGGTTGGTACGCCATCCAAATGGACATATCTTGATGGTACCACGGCTCCTGCTATTGACGGCACACTGGATGGCCGTATTGCTGGAAGATCTATTCCAACCTTTTATGGTGGTTTAAATAACACCTTTACTTACAAAAGCTTTGACCTTAATATCGGCATCACCTTTTCGGGCGGAAACAAGATATATAACGGAACACAGGCTACACTCCGAGATCAGCGATTCTGGAACAATGAAACGGGTATACTAAGACGCTGGACAACCCCTGGTCAGGTAACCGATATACCTAAAGTGGTCTATAATGATAATTACTCCAACGGATCGGCTATACCGAACTCATCAAACGTGCAGAATGGCTCTTATGCTAAACTTAAAAACGTTGCTTTGGGCTATAAATTCCCAACACAACTGGTTAACCGCGCAGGTATAGCATCAGCAAGGATATATGTACAGGCAACAAACCTGGCGGTAGTTACAGGTTATAAAGGGTCTGATCCGGAAGTTTCCTCCAACGGTAACTCCAACCTGGCACCGGGTATTGACCGTAATACCGTGCCCTCAAGCAGGATATTTACTTTCGGATTAAATGTTGGATTTTAAATTTTGATAACCATGATAACTATAAAAAAATATAAATACATCCTCAATGCAGCAGTGCTGGCATTGACCGTGTTGCTGGGTAGCTCCTGCAAAAAGGATCTATTAACGCCGACACCAACCACCAGTATTATCGACTCAAAAACATTTGACACCCCTGCCCGGATTTTAAGCCAGGTTAATGGTTTATATGCCGGGGTTAAAAATGGGCAGTTTTATGGGGGGCGGTATGTGATCTATAATGAGATACGTGGCGAGGAGTTTATAATAAATAAGCCTAATGGGGTTACCGGTTTAGATACCTGGAGCCAGAATGTGAACTCCAATACCAATGAGGTTGTGAACCTTTGGAGCGCGGCTTATGCTGCTATTAACAGGGTTAACGTTTTTTTAGCAGGCCTCAATGCAAATCTATCTAAAGTTGATGCTACTACAGCCAATCAATATATTGGAGAGGCGGAGTTTTTAAGAGCGCTTTCTTATTTTGCTTTGGTTCAAACCTATGCGAAACCATATGTTTTTGATAATGGCGCAAGTCCGGGTTTACCGCTGCGCTTGCTGGCAGAAACCGACCTGACAGGGGCAGGGAAAAATGACCTGGCCCGCAGCACCGTGGCACAGGTATATACCCAAATATTAAAAGACCTGGATGATGCGGAAAGCAAGCTTAGTGCAACCCAGGCCAATGGCGCTTTCAGAGCCTTTAAAAATACAGCTATTGCCTTAAAAGCTAGAGTGTATTTAGCACAGGCTAATTATGCTAAGGTGCTTACAGAAACCACTAAGCTTATCAGTGCAACAGCTCCATATCAGGCCCCAACGGGGGGCACTAAGCTGGAGGCCAGTATAGCCACGGTTTTTACCGGTTCATATACCGGTGCCGAAGCCTTGTTGTTTTTACCGTTCACTACCAGCGATGCGCCGGGCACTCAAAATCAGTTGGCGTATTATTTTACTTTAAATCCGGGTAATGGCGAGTATTATTTAAATACAAGTGGTATATATGCCAACGCTGCATTAAGTGGAACAAGTTCTACTGACGCACGTAAAGGATTTATTACCAAAGTGTCGGTTACAGACGCAAACAAAGTAACAACTATATATAATTATTTATCCAAATACAAAACCTCTTCACCCTTTACAGATTATATACCTGTACTAAGATATAGCGAGGTACTACTGAATGCAGCAGAAGCCTACGCACGTACAGGCGACCTGGTAAACGCGACTGCTTTATTATACGCTGTAAGGCACAGGTCAGACGCTACCTTTACCTTCGATCCGGCAGATATCGGTTCGCAAACGAGCCTGATAAATACCATATTAACAGAACGAAGGATTGAACTAATTGGCGAAGGTTTCAGGCTTACCGACCTATTTCGCACCAGCCAGGCGCTTCCTGCCAAATCCGGAGCTCAGGGAAACTCTCCCGCTGTTGCGGTTACTGCATCCAATTATATCTGGCCTATATCAGGAGTGGAACTTCAAACGAACAAACTAATGCAACCTAATCCTTAATTAAGGGACAGGTAATTATAGAAAAGAGGCTGTATCAAAATCACGATCAGCCTCTTTTTTCTTTGATTTATCCGGATGTTCAATCACGAATTGATATATAGTCTTGGATTGACTCAATTAACAAAAAAGTGGGTTTACATGGTTTACACAATTTATGGTTAATATTGATTTATATAATTGATAATCAATTAATTGAGTGTATTTTCAAAAAAATTATGTAAACCCAGTTTTGTATAAATATTGTCGGCTAAACGTCAATTAATAGGCGCACAATCGACATTGTTCGCGGGGGATGTCCTTATTACTCGTCACTCAGGAGTTAAGCGCATACATAATAATATTTACCCCGAATTTGGTATTGTCTTCGGCCATAAAACGTTTGTTTCTGAAATCGTAATCCCATTCGCAGCCATAATCTTTACTGCTGTATAGTACACCTATTCGTCCGTTAATTTCAATGGCTTTCAGGTAATCGTGTACAAGGTCGTCGCCCCAGCCGTTTAATTCAAAGTTGGTAGTAGGTGGCCCCTTATCAAACGAAAAAAAAGAGTGGTAGATCTTATGATTATTGGGTATTTTCTTTAGCGCAGTAGGGCCAAACAGAGCCGCCATCTGCGCCTCAAATGATTTGGCAAAAAGACCGTCGATATCGTGATTACAATCATCGGCAAATACAAAGCCACCATTTTCTACATATTTTTTAAAATTGGCTCTTTCCATAGCATCAAATTGAACCAGCTTATGACCACTGATATAACAAAATGGGGCCGAAAATATATCGTCGCTGCTTAAAGGGATCACCTTTTCATGTGGATCGATAGGAACAGTAGTGTATTCCAACAGGGAGTTGAGCAGGTTTGAGGGCATACGCTGATCGGTATCCCAATCGCCGGAATGATAACTTAATCTTGTAAAGGTGAACTTTCCACTGAAACTCATTTTTCTGTTCAAACCCTAAAATTAACACAATATTTTATGCAAAAACTACTTTTGCTTGCATCGCTTGTAAAGTTTCGGATACTTTATTGGCTTTTTAACAAAAAAACATGGTATTTACTCAAAAGGATGATATATTGGGAGTAAATAAACATTGAAGTAATTGGAACTTACCGAAAATAACGTAAAAGCATTACTGGCAAAACTGCCCCAACTAAAAAACGAGATACAAAAAGTAATTGTTGGCCAGGATGCCATATTGGACGAATTGCTGGTGGCATTTTTGGCTGGCGGTCATTGTTTACTGGAAGGTGTGCCGGGACTGGCCAAAACGCTTATTGTTAAAACCATGTCGCAGGCTTTGCATTTATCATTCAGGCGCATACAGTTTACCCCCGATCTGATGCCTACTGACATCATAGGCACCGAAATACTGGAAGAGGATCATGCTACCGGTAAACGTTTTTTTAAGTTTAACAAAGGGCCCTTGTTTGCCAATATTATACTGGCCGACGAAATTAACCGTACGCCGCCCAAAACACAATCGGCATTGCTGGAGGCTATGCAGGAGTTTGAGGTGACTTATGGCGGGCAAACTTATCCCCTGGATAAGCCCTTTTTTATACTGGCCACCCAAAACCCTATAGAACAGGCCGGTACTTATCCTTTACCCGAAGCTCAGCTTGACCGCTTTTTGCTGCTGATAAAAATGGGCTACCCAACAGAACAGGAGGAGTTTGAGGTATTAAACCGTACCACCGGCACTCAAAAAGCCGATATTAATGCGGTTATCAACGCCGCGGATATACAGCAGGCGCAGGCTTTGGTGAGGCAGGTAAATATCAATGATGACCTGATAAAATATGTTAGCCTGATGATACGGGCAACACGGCCAGATACAAGCCAGGTTGCTTATGTTAAAGAATGGGTACGCTGGGGAGCCGGACCGCGGGCCGGGCAAGCTTTAATATTAACTGCTAAAGCACGGGCCTTATTAAAAGGCCGCTATGCGGTAATAATGGAAGATATACACGCCATGGCTCCATCAGTTTTAAGGCATCGGATACTGATGAACTTTAAAGCCGAGGCCGAAGGAATAACATCAGATAAGGTTACTGCCGAACTCATAAGAACTATAGATAGGCCAAAAACTATCTGATGATTAACCAGGTTAAGGGATTTGCTGTGGTTTTTTTAAAGTCGCAGATAAAATAAATCCGAGATCTCAATTCCCAAATCCGAAATAAAAACATGCTTGATCCTAAAGTATTAATGACCATTAAAGATTTGCCATTACTTGCCAAAACGGTAATTGACGGCTTTATGAATGGTTTTAATAAAAGTAAAGTAAAGGGGCCGGGACTTGAATTCAGTCAGTATCGTAGCTATCAGCCGGGTGATGATCTGCGCTGGCTCGACTGGCGAATGTTTGCCCGGTCGGACAGGTATTATATTCGCGAATCAGAGATCGAAACCAGTATTTCCGTGAGGTTTTTAATTGATGCCAGCGCTTCTATGGCGCACGATGATCACGGTATTAAAAAAATAGATTATGCCCGTTTTATGGTCGCATCACTGGCCTTTCTGGCTAATCTTCAGGGCGATTCGGTAGGACTATATGTTTTTCAGGATGGTGGTTTATTTTCGCTGGCCTCCAAGCCCGACCCTCAACATTTGCAACGGTTATATTTTCACTTGGAGCAGATAAAGCCCATGGGAACTTTTACGCAACCGGTTCATTATAAAGAACTGTTTGCCGGATCGGGACGTAAAGAACTTTTGATCTTTATTACAGATATGTACCAGGTGGATGGGGAGATCAGTAAATTGCTTGATTCTTTATCAGCCCTGAAACATGAGGTGATCTTGTTTCATTTAATGGGTAAAAATGAGATCGACTTTGATTTTGGCGCCTATACCACACTTAAGGATTTGGAGACAGGCGAAACTATTGATGTAAATGGGAGAGAGGCAACTGCCTATCAGAGCCGATTAAAAGACCACCTAGATAAGGTGCGGATGGAGTTATTGGGAAAGCATATTTTTTATCGATTGATCAATACATCACAACCATTGGATGACGCGCTGCGCGATTTTTTGGTACAAAGAAATAAAACGAAGTTTTAACCCCGTTTTGTGCCCCTAGGATGAGATTAAATAAATTATTGAAATAAATGCTGTTTTTAAATTCGATATGGCTGTTTGCTATTGCCGCGTTAACTATACCGGTAATTATACACCTGTGGAATATAAAACCGGGCAAGACTTTAAAAGTAGGCAGCATTTCATTGATCAACGCCGCGGCCAAAAAAAGTAGCCGAAGCCTGAAGATCAATGACAAGCTGCTGTTTTTTGTACGTTGCCTTTTGGTGACTTTATTGGCCTTGGTATTGGCAGTACCTGTTTGGCAGCGTCATGCTAATATGACCAAAGCAAAAGGCTGGTTACTGATTCCTAATGAAAATATTGCCGGGAGCTATCACAAATTTAAGCCTCTTGTTGATTCGCTAACGAGAGCTGGTTATGAGTTTCATTATTTTAACAAAGGTTTTGCAAAGGCTGATCTCTCTAAAATATTGGCTGATTCTCCAAAAACAATCCGGCCGAAAACGGTTAATTACTGGAATCTGGTAACCCAACTCAATCAATACCTCTCATCAGATATTCATGTATACCTGGTAACGCCTAATGGCGTCAATCATTTTATGGGTAATAGGCCCCATGTCGCTTTGAATTTAAAATGGAAAACCTATACGCCAGATGATTCCACAAGCACATGGATACAGGATGCCTGGTTTGACCAGGACAACAGTGTACGTGTATTACAGGGAAACAGTAAACCATCGGGTACTTACTTTACCAATTTCACTATTAATTCGGGTAGTGAGGCCCACTCTGCTTTTGCCATAAATGTTAATAACGGCAAACCCGTTATCAGATTTAAAAGCGGTGACACCACTCTCATCAACATTGATACAACAACTGTACATTTTGCCATCTTTACAGATAAATATGCGGCTGACGCGGCCTACCTAAAAGCAGCCTTGCAAACAATCGCCAATTTCAGCGGGCGAAAAACCATGGTGAAACAATATAGTCGGGCGGATCAGATACCGACTGGCCAAAGCTGGGTATTCTGGCTGTCAGATCAACAACCAACTATCCAAACGTTAAAAAAAAGCGGACACTTTTTGGTGTATAAGACAGGCAATGTGGTAAATACCAATTCCTGGATAAAAACTACTGGCGCGTTTAATGTAACAGGGGCGTCACAGCAAATCGCCTTATATCAATTGATCAATGAACAAGTAACTGCTGATCAATTAATATGGACAGATGGCTTTGGTCACCCGATTTTGAGCCGTGAATCGCAAGCTAATACCTATAAATTTTATACTCGTTTTAACCCAGCCTGGAATGATCTGGTCTGGAGCGATGATTTCCCCCAATTATTATACAAACTTGTTTTTAATAATAACATAAAAGAAATTAAGAACCGGCATGAGCGAAGGACGCTCGATCAGGAACAGCTTATGCCTTATAGCTTGGCCGAAACACACGCGACCGTAAATGGCCACCTGCTTAACGCAAAAACAGACCTGTCCCATTATTTCTGGCTGGCTTTGGTTGTGGTGTTCCTGATGGAAAGAATGCTTGCTCACCGACATAAATTAACTCCGGATAATGACTAAGCAGGAGGTCATGTATAAAGTAAAGAGCATGCGCCGTTGGTATGTTGGTTACCAGGTATCAGCAGGTTTTCTTTTTGCGGCTGCATTTACTGTTGCTTTGGGCACACTACTATTTTTCTTACTTTCCTGTTCTGTAACCTGGTTGTGGGTTGTGTTACTTATAGCCTTTATTTTATATATCATTTATACCCGACCGTGGAGAATAAATGAATACTCCATTTTGAACTTTCTTGATCGGCATTACCCTGAATTGGAAGAGAGCGGCAACCTACTATTAAAATCTGACGATGAACTTAATCTTTTGGAACGCCTGCAACAAACAAAGATCAGGGAACAGTTTGCTGCCATCCCCGTTCAGCAGAAGCAATTTTTAAAGCCCCTTAAGCAGGCTGCTTTAATTTTAATATCGGTTGCTTTGGTATGTTTTGTATTGATAAAAGTTGTGCCGCATGATCTGCACCAAATTGGTTTCACCGGTTTACATCAATCTGGTACTAAAAATACTCCTATAGAAAAGTTATTGCCCCAGATCGCTGCTGTTGAAGTAAGCATGAGTCCCCCGGCTTATACAGGTAAGCCCACACGTACCCAGGATAAATTAACCATTGATGCCGAAGAAGGAGCGGTGGTATCCTGGAAAATATCAACCAATATCCCTGTTAAGCAGTTAGCATTGCTGTTTAATTATAAGGAAAGAGTTAGCCTGACGGCCCTGAATCATGATAGAATTGTATGGGGAGCTCGAAAAAAAATTAGCCAGCCGGGTTTCTACCAGGTTAGCATCGACGGTAAACTTTCCGATCTGTACCAGGTGCAGGTTATTAAAGACCAGCCTCCGGTTGTCCGTATCAAAACACCCAAGCCATATACCTATATAGATGCGGGAGAGGCTCAAAAGATAAATATTGATGCGGCTGTAACCGATGATTATGGGATCAATAATGCGCTGATAGTTGCCACCGTGGCTAAAGGAAGTGGCGAGGCTGTCAAATTCAAAGAATACAAATTGGATTTTTCTACATCTTTTAATGGTCATAGCCCGCAATACAATCTGCAAAAATTGATCAATCTGCCGTCCTTAAACATGGAGCCTGGCGATGAACTTTATTTTTATATACAAGCTACTGATACTCATCAGCAGCAAAGCCGTACAGATGTGTATACCGTGTCTATACAGGATACCGCCCAACTGTTAAGTATGGATGGGATACTTACCGGAACAGATCAAAAGCCGGAATTTTTCAGGAGTGAGCGGCAGATTATCCTCGATGCCGAAAAACTGCTTAAAGACAAGGATAGCATCAGCACCGAAAAATTTAAAAGCCGGAGTAACGATCTGGGCACTGATCAAAAATTATTGCGCCTGCGCTACGGTAAGTTTTTAGGCGAGGAGTCAGAGAATGATATGGGAGGAAATGAGAATGATGCGGTTAGCGATATCAACAACTACGGTAACGCAGATGTGATCAAAGATAAATATACCGATAAGCACGATAATGCGGAGGATGCCGATTTTTTTGATCCGCTTCTGAAAAATCAACTCAAAGCCACATTGACTGAGATGTGGAAGGCTGAATTGCAATTGCGGTTATATAAACCACAAAACGCGCTGCCTTTTGCTTATAAAGCTTTGCGGTTACTCAAAGATCTGCAGCAAAAATCAAGATTATATGTAGCGAAAACAGCGTTTAATCCGCCACCCTTAAAGTTAGAAAAACGCCTGAGCGGCGATCTTACCAAAGTAAATCAACCCATTATTAAACAGAATATAAAACCGGGAGTGGATCAGTTAGTGAGTCTCCGCAAAGCGGTAGAAATACTGGAGCAACTAAAATCGGGTGGGGGACTAAGTAGTAAAGATTTACAGGTGCTGGCATTGACGAACCAGCAATTAAGTTTACAGGCATCGGCAGAGCCACGGATTTATCTTGCGGCATTAAGTGCGATGCGCAGAATATTATCAGACCGGAGCAATATAAAACCCGATGATATTACCAGGGTTGAAAAGGCCATTCAAAAAACACTGACACCGGCTAAAAGGATGCCTGTAGCTATGCAAAACCCGGTTGATATGGGCTTATCACAAGAGTATTATAAAAACCTTAATCAGCTAAACAGATGAATTGGAATATCACCGCTTTAATCATCTGCTTTATTGTTTGCGCTATTGCCGTATGGAAGGAGGTTACACGTACAAACCGGGCTCGCCTCGGTTTACGGATAGTCGCGGTTATCGTGGCAGTTGCAGCACTGGCTGGTATAGCTCTGCCATTAACTTATCAGGTCGACACAACCCAGCAAAACAAACCCGAGGTGATTTTATTAACTACCGGTTTCAATCCTGATAGCTTAAGCCGGTACAATAACAGCCGGTTATTTACCTTAGATAACAGTATCAAAAAGCGATATCAGCAAGCCATCCTGTTAAATACGATAGATGAACTGACTGCCGATTCATCAGTTACTCAGTTGCGGGTATTTGGTGATGGCTTGGATGAAGATCAGTTGCAGCAACTCCATTATTTACCAGTGATTTTCCACCCTGAGGTATTGAAGCAGGGTATTACGGCCATCGGTTGGAACGAACAGTTAAAAGCAGGAGAAGAACTCCTTGTTCAGGGTACATTTAAAAACAGCTCAACTAATCCAATAAAATTACTTCTTTATGGATTAGGCACCGCATTAGATTCTGTCGTTATCAAACCAAAAAGTACGGCAACATTCCAGTTAAAAAATACGCCCAAAATTTCGGGTCGGGCTGTATATCATTTACTAACTATTACCGGTCGTGATACGCTTGGGAATGAAAGCCTGCCTATACAAATTGAAGCGGCAATACCACTAAAAGTATTAATGTTGACCGCATCTCCCGATTTTGAAAGCAGGTTTCTCAAAAACTGGCTCTCCGCAAACGGATACGCTGTGGCTGCAAGATCGGCCATCAGTAAGGATAAATTTAATAACGAGTTTATCAACCTGGATCAAGTTCCGCTGGAACATCTGTCGGCTCAAACTATTGGTAAGTTTGATGTGCTTGTAGGAGATCTGTCGGTTTTAAAGTCGCTTAGTACCCAGGAAGCTGCTGTTTTAAAAACAGAAGTAAGTCAAAAGGGACTGGGAATTATTGTACGCGCAGATAGCTCTTCGGGCAATTCCTGGCTGCAACATAATTTTCCTTTAGCCGTGCTACAAGGGCGGGATACGCTTGCATCTGTCCTCATCATCCGTGGACGAGACCAACACCTGGACAAATTAAATCCGGGTTCATTTTATATCCGGTTTCAACAAGGAACCCAACCATTGATACAAGACGAACATGGGCATATATTGGTAAGCAGTACTTTGGCCGGTAACGGCAAACTGATGTATACTTCCCTGAGTAATACTTTTAACTGGATGCTGGCCGGCAATGAAAATGACTATACCGCATTATGGGCATTGCTAATTCATCGGGCCTCTCGTAAAACTTTGGTAAACGAAAGCTGGAGTGTATCAACACCGGTACCGACGGTATTAAACCCCGTGAGTTTGCAATTGCAAAGCTCAGGTGTGGCAACTTCCATGGTCGGGTCAATTATGCTTGCACCGCAACAAAGCCAACTGCTTCCGTTTGAGTATCAGTATCAATACTGGCCGCAAAAGCCAGGCTGGCAATCCGTTAAAATAAATAATGGGGTTTTAAACTGGTGGTATGTTTATCGGGAGGATGAATGGAAAAGTCTGCGCATATTAAAAAAACAGTCGGATACTAAAAACTACGGCATAAATAGTCGAAACACGAATAATGTAACAAAGCAGATACAGAAAAAAGCAACAATTTCGGTATCGAAAATATATGCTTATATTTTGCTGTTGTTAGCGTGCACATTCTTGTGGTTCGAAGCCAAAGCATCAGGAATCAAGCTCTCTTCTAAAAAGAGGGTTTTAAATAATCAGAAACTTTAAAAGTGAGTTCTCCGGTATCCATGCAGGAACACCAGGAGTGCTAAGGAGGAATATACATTGAGAAGACGAGACTTTATTTTTTTAACAGGAATGGGAGCAGGGGCCTTAATGCTACCCGATCTGTCTGCGTTTGGTAAAACGATCGATCCGCTACAGGCGCTGGAAGGTGTCGATGCAAATATCAAAAAAGAACTGGCTGATGTGGCTTTAAACACTGCCAAATCAAACGGGGCAACCTATGCCGATGTGCGGATAGGTCGTTACCTGAACCAGTTTGTGGTTACCCGCGAAAACAAGGTATTGAATGTGGCCAATACCGAATCATACGGGATCGGTATCCGGGTTATAGCCAACGGTTGCTGGGGTTTTGCCGCTACCAATGATGTAACCAAAGAGGGGATGGCGAAAACCACGCTTAAAGCGGTAGCAGTAGCTAAAGCTAATGCTAAAATTGGCGGGGCGCCTGTACAATTGGCCCCTCAAAAAGGCTATGGCGAAGTAAGCTGGAAAACACCTTTAACCAAAAATGCTTTTGAAGTTCCTATCAAAGAAAAGGTAGATCTTTTGCTAAATGCCAATGGCATAGCCATGGCAGGCGGAGCCAACTTTGTTAACTCCATTATGTTTGCCGTTAATGAGCAAAAGTATTTTGCATCAACAGATGGCTCATATATTGATCAGGATGTACATCGTCTTTACCCAAGCTTTACGGTTACTAAAATTGATCCTTCAGCCGGTGCTTTTGAAACCCGTCGCTCCTTAAGCTCGCCGGTAGGTATGGGTTACGAATACCTTGACCCCTTGGCCAGCGAAAAGGTGTTGGGAGTTACCCCCCGTTATAAGAAACGTTATGATATGCTGGAAGATATTAAGTATGCTACCCAGCAGGCAGGTGATAAATTAAAGGCCAAATCTGTTGAACCGGGTAAATACGATCTGGTACTTGACCCATCGCATTTATGGCTTACCATCCATGAATCTGTTGGTCACCCAACAGAGCTCGATCGTGTTTTGGGTTACGAAGCTAACTTTGCTGGTACCAGCTTTTTAACGCTGGATAAATGGAAATCTGGTAAATTCAATTTTGGCAGTAAAGCCGTGAACATTGTAGGCGATAAAACCCAGGTTGGTTCTCTGGGCGCGGTAGGATATGACGATGAAGGCGTACAATGCAAAAAATGGGACATCATTAAGGATGGCGTATTGGTAAACTATCAGGCCATCCGTGATCAGGCACATATCATTGGGCTAAACGAATCGCAAGGTTGCTGCTATTCTCAAAGCTGGCAGGATGTACAATTTCAGCGGATGCCGAATGTTTCCCTTCAGCCTGGAAAAACGCCGCTGAGTGTTGATGAGATGATCAAAAATGTAGAGAAGGGCGTTTATATTATCGGCGATGGCTCATTCTCTATCGATCAGCAACGTTATAATTTCCAGTTTGGCGGTCAGTTGTTTTACGAGATCAAAGAAGGAAAGATTACAGGTATGCTGAATGACGTAGCCTATCAGGCCAATACCCAGGAGTTCTGGAATTCCTGCACCCAGGTTTGCGATGAGCGCGACTATCGTTTAGGCGGAGCCTTTAATGATGGTAAAGGACAACCAGCACAGTCAAGCGCGGTATCACATGGCGCGTCAACAGCATTGTTTAAAGGAGTTAATGTAATCAATACTAAAAGAAAGATCGGATAACTGAATTATGCCAATATTAACTAAAGAAGAAGCACAGACTTTATTAAAGAAAGTGCTTGCCTATTCAAAAGCCGAAGAATGTGAAGTGAGTTTAAATGGCAGCGAAGGCGGCAACATCAGATATGCATTAAACGCTGTTTCTACAGCAGGGGATATCAGCACGGTAAGTTTGGGTGTTACATCGGTTTTTGGAAAAAAAGCGGGAACGGCAACCATTGATGAGTTTGATGATGCGGCATTGGAAAGGGTGGTTCGCCGCTCTGAAGAATTGGCGCAATTAGCCCCGGCCAACCCGGAGTATATGCCTATGTTAGGACCTCATGATTTTCCCGAGTCTATAACTTATAATGCTAACACAGCTGCCATGACTCCTGAAAGTCGCGCAGATATGGTAGCCAAAAGTTTATCGGTTACCAAAGAAGCCAAGCTCACAGCGGCGGGTTTCCTTGAAAACTCAACTAGTTTTAGCGCCATTATGAACTCCAAAGGGTTATTCGCTTACAACAAGGGTAATGATGTCACCTTTTCGGTAACTACACGTAATGAAGCTGGTACAGCCTCAGGCTATGCGGCCAAAGGCTTTACTGATGTAAGCAAACTGGATACCCTGGCGTCGACTAAAGTAGCTGCCGGTAAATGCCTGAGCTCATCTGGAGCTAAAGCTTTAGAACCTGGAAAGTATACCGTGATATTGGAACCGGTTGCGGCTACCTATCTAATGGAAAATATGTTCCGTTTTGATGCCCGTAGTGCCGAGGAAGGACGGAGCTTTTTGAGCAAAAAAGGCGGCGGCACGCGCCTGGGTGAACAATTGGTTGACCCCAAAGTCAACATATACTCAGATCCTTTTAATGCCGATCTGCCATCTTCAACCTGGAGTGGCGACGGGCTTCCACGTGAAAAAACAATGTGGATTGATAAAGGCGTAGTAAAAAACCTAAGTTACTCCCGCTACTGGGCAGATAAAAAAGGCGTTAAACCACTACCTGGTCCCGGGAATATCATTATGGAAGGGGGTGATGCCAGTTTAGAAGATCTGATAAAAAGCACCGAGAAAGGTATATTGGTTTCGCGCCTGTGGTATATCCGTATGGTTGACCCGCAATCATTATTACTCACCGGCCTAACCCGCGACGGTACATTTTATATTGAGAACGGTAAGATAAAATTCCCGATCAAAAATTTCAGATTTAACGAAAGTCCTGTAATTATGCTCAACAACCTTGAAGCACTGGGTAAACAGGAACGAAGCATTAGTGTAGAAAGCTACCGGAGTTATCTTATCCCGCCGATGAAGATCAGGGAATTTACTTTTAGCTCTCTGTCAGATGCTGTCTAAATGAAGACGCGCATAATTTAGGCTCAAGCCAGAACAATATTATGCTCCTTTTGCTATAGGCAAAAGGAGCATTTGAAAATACACTTTTAGCGATTGTGCTAATTGCCAATGGAAGGCTTATACGCTGATTTTGGCTGATCCTGCTTCCTTAACTGTATAAATTTTGCTTTTATTTCCATCCCTAACAATTATTTGCACGCTACCATTTCGTTCTCTTTTGACCTTTAAATCAAATACCTTTCCGAACGCGTGAATATTGTTCAGGGCCATTTCATTCCAACCTTTTGGCAAGCGTGGTGTGCAATTGAAGCTTCTAAACCCAGTGGGCCTGATACCAAACAAGCCTTCTGTAAATATCCGGCAATACAAGCCGCTTTCTGCTGAAAGATGTCTTTGGTTCCCTTCTGGATAGGCTTCAACAGGATAAGGAACATGTTCGCCCAAAAGCCTGCGGTGCGAATAGTAACGTAAAAAAGTCATTGCTTGTTCTGTTGCTCCTGCCTGCAGCACACCCCGAAGTGCATAAAGGGTGGAACGATCCCAAAAGGTATCCTGACCGGCTTGGGTAGCTAAACCGTCGGCAGTCCATAATTTTGGTGAAAACAACGCCTCTATAGTGCCTTTGCTGCGGTCGTATATACCCATAGTCAGCGGCATGCAGATCCAGGCACGCAAAACATCATTGGTTTCGTAATATTTATAGGTATGAAATCCGGCTAAGTCCGCTCCAAAGTATTTTTCAATATTATCCTTAAGTTCAGCTGCTTGCCGGGTATACAGGTCTGTTTGTTGTTTAGGCAATTGTAATTGCCGGCCAAGTAAAGCCGCTGATACCAACGCATCATAATACAAACAATTGGTAGACAGGTTGGCTTTGCCCGATGGGAACCGGCCTTCCAGTTCATCACTTTTCGACTCCACCACACCTTGCGTATTGATGTGTCTGTGGCTATACTCCAGGCACCACGAAATGAGTGGCCACAGGGCCTTTGCGGAGTCGGCACTTCCATAGGTAAGTGCATACCTTGATGCGCCGTAGGCTATCATAGCCTGATCCCCGCGATCGCCGGCTCCTTTCCAAACGGTATCACCTTCGGCTACAATGGAGCTTGGCAGGGCGTTATAATTCGGGTTCATATACCTGGCAAACAGCCGGTAAGCATTCATCGCCGAAAGATTTCCAATCCTATCACCCGAAATGGCAAAGTAAGGGTTGATATATTCTGCCTGGTCATTGGCCCAAATAGCTGCATAATAGGATAAACCACCAGGGCCGTGCATATATCCCCCTTTGGTTTTAAAAATACTTTCTGTAGCCCTGATCTTGGCAAAAGCGAACATGGCATTCAAAACGCTATCCGGGGTTTGTAGCTGTAACGGTGCCGAAATTTCAGCTATCCGGTTTTGACGAGCTTTTTCTTCAAATTCGGGATCAACAGCTAGGAGGGATGCAGGGTGGTCGGTTGCCCGGTAACAAACAGAAAATGTATATACCTGTCCTGGTTGCAATACCCTGCTGCCGTCATTTACAGACTGCATGATAACCGTATGGGGCGCTACTTTGCTCCTGATGGTATCGGTAGTTACCTCCCGTTTCAAATGCTCCACGGAGATGGTTACCGGTTTATTGCTGATATTGGTGAATTTATATTGCTCAATGGCAAGGGGTTTATCTACAGATGGAAAAAGTGCGCGTTCTATTTTAACGGGCTGAGGATCAACAAACTGTTCCTCAATACGCATAATGCCATGTTGAGTAATACTTTTTGTCAATACACTAACATTCCCTTCCGAAACATCCGGCCGCAATAGTCTGCCATCTACATACATTCTTGGTAAGGCATCATCGTTAAATGTATAACTGATATGACTTCGTGTATCATCAGGAAGCATACGAAAGGTAGGAAAAACTACCGTACGGGTAAGATGGCAAACTTTAGACGCATCTACACTATAAGCCACCCATAACGATACCTTCTCTCCAGACATTTCTATATGATCGGCATGGGGCAGGCGATCTTTAATATTCCAGGTGATGCTGCCATCCGGTTGCAAAAGCCATCTGTCATTTTGTTGAGGTAAAGATAATTGCTGAGCATAGGATAGGGGCAACTGTATAAAGAATGCTAACAGGACGGGCAAAAATTTATGCAAATAGGATTTCATTAACTGTTTTGTAAGGTGTGATGGGTGTTTTATTATTTCAAGCTGACTTTTACCTGCTGACCAGGCTTAACAACTGTTTCTACAAAAGATATTATCTTTCCCTGCGGATCTGTTTCTTGCCTAACCGTTGAAGGTTTATTATTGGCATAAGCATGGTGATAATTGCCGTAAAACCTGGCCTTCCATTTTAATTGCTGTTTTCCACTATTGGTTAACGAAGATTGATGAGTGTTAAGGTGTGTTACATTTACCACAGTATTCAGCACCGGCAGGTTACTGATGACCGCATTACCGGCATCAGTTGTTTTATAAATGGTACTGATACCATGCGTTCGAATGTCAGGTGCAATACCCATTAGTCCCTGAACTATGCCTTCTATCACCCCAAAAGAAACTTCCGGATATTCTCTCCTTGCAGTAGTTTCATCGGAGAGGTACAGGATATAATCTCTTGCTTTATCCCAGGGGCCCTTGTTATAAAATATCAGCGGTAGGTATGAAGTATTCTCCACATTCCAGGTCTTGGAGCTGATATGGGTTAATGTTTGTGCTATACGAGTATTATCCTTCAAAGCGTCAAACCATAATAAAAATGTTTCTCCCTCTTCCTTCCCAAAATGGCCGTCATTACTGTAGTAGGTGTGATATAATTTATCCTTTTTATCCCACCACTGGGCTTCCAGTTGTTGCCGGTATTTTTCGGCTTTACGACTGTACAAGGCAGCTTCTTTTTGTTGGTCTTTTTCTGTTAATATAGCAGAATAGGTTAGCAAACCTCTGTATAATGCAGCTATCAGATCGACACCGGTTTTTAAATTGGCAACGCCCTCAGAGTATGATGGTAAGCCACGGCAGCGGTGGAAAGCGTCGCTTTCATTAAAGGGAACAGGTGCATTGGGATGGGCAGGCCTGGTTAACATCGAATCGGCCGATAACACCCAGGTGTCTATATAATCCTTTACTGTTTTTTCCTGAAAGTGTACAAATGCGGGGTTGTTGATATAATATTTGTCGCCTGTCCATAAATAAAGCCGCCAGCTGGCATACAGTACATCGAAATTAGCAGGCAGGTTATACCAAAATTCATGGTCATTTCTATAGTCGTCAGTGGCTGGTTTTCCAGATTTATTGATTTCCCAGTACGAACACCAGTTTTTTGATGCTGATATATTGCTAGCGAACAATGTCAGCATGTTACGATTTTCCTGTTTTAAACCTAATATCTCGGCGCCGATACTTTGATGTGACACATCGCGCATACAAAATGCATCGCGGGGAGGGAGTGCCGATTCATACCAGGGGCCTACGGGATCATTAGGATGGCCTTTGTAGTGCAAAGCCATGCTTTTGGCCCACACAAAAGCCTGTTCCATTTTTTTATCAGACGAGGAAAATTTGACACCATTATCCTGGGCTATTGCGGCAGAAAAGGAAACGATGCCTAGTACTGCTGCAGGAATAAATATTCTGCAGGTTAAGGAAAGGATTGTACTCATGATAAAATCAAACTATAATCTGGTCTATTCTGGTCTATTTTATAAAAATAGTTATTTTTATTTATTGTCCAAACTTATTTTGCAAGTACAAGCGGAGAAAACAAAATAAACATCAGTATCATGAGCAATAACAGTATACCACTGTAGATATGCCGGTTCTTCCATGGGTTCATATCTACCAAATTATTAAGCTTTTGCTGGTAGGGTACAGGCATGGGATAAAGTTTGCCAATAACTAACATGAGCCCGCAGGTTACCACAAATAATATGGCTAAAATGTGCAGGAAGTGAATGTGAAGATCGAACACTAATTGCGTAAGCCCATAAGCGACTATAAAAAACAACAAACCTATTTTGGCAGCTAAGCCCGGTACCCGTTTAGTTACAAAACCCATGAACATGATGGTAAAAATAGGTACGTTGAAAAATCCGTTGACAATTTGTACATAGGTGTAAAAACCGTTCTTAACAAAAATAATAAATGGCGCGATGAACATAGCCGTTAAGCAAATGATGATCTCAAATCTTTTAGCCGTTTTGATCATATCTTTCTCGGCAGTTGGCCTGGAGCGTTTTTCCATCCAGGGTTTATAAATGTTCAGTACAAATAATGTACTCGAGCTGTTTAAACCTGCATTGAAAGTAGTAAGGGCCGCACCAAAAATGATAGCTGCTATATATCCGGCTATAAAAGGCGGTGATACCAAACTATCCAGCTTAGGAAATACCTCGGCCGGATTATGCAAATGAGTGAAAATATGCACGGCAATTAAGCCAGGTACATTTAAAAGTAGTGGCGATATCAGTTTACCTAAACAGGCTACAGCAATACCTTTTTGACAGCTTTTAAGATCTTTTGAAGCCAGCACCTGCTGAACTATATATTGCTCGGTACCCCAGTAATACAAGTTCACCAGTAACATGCCGGTAAACAGGGTGCTAAAAGGTATAGGGTCTGAAGCAGAACCTATACTGTTCAGGTGATCCCGATGTACATTCAACAGGGTATGCAAACCCTCCATGAGATTGCCCTGGCCAAGATACCTAAGTCCAAAAAAAGGGAGCAGGAGTCCGCCTGCAAAAATACCCAGACCAAGCAAGGTATCAGAAATAGAAATAGCTTTTAAGCCGCCCAGTAAGGAATAAAGGCAACCAACAGTGCCCATGATCCAGATAAGTATCCAGATAGTGGTCCAGTAGTCTGTTTTCCAAATCTCTGAGAAGTGAAACAACCCGTTAAAGGCTACAGCACCACTATACAATACGGAGGGTAACAGGTTGATAATATAGCTGATGAGGAAAATGAAAGAAACCAGTTTTCCTATCCCCTGGCCGTATCGCGCGGTAAGGTAATCAGGTGTAGTAGCTATACCCAGTTTAAGATACATGGGCATTAAAAATTCAGAAACCAATAACATAGCCAGTATGGAGGTCATGCCCCAGGCCATCACAGACATGTTATGCGTATAGGTGAGTTCGTTTTCACCTATAATGGTGGCTGTGTTAATATTGGTAAATAGCAAGCCTCCGCCTACTAGTAAAAAACTCAGACTACGATCGGCCAGGAATAAACCGTTCAGGGTATTGAGCTTAGTTTTTCTTGATTTATACCAGGAAACCAGCCCCACTATGCCGGTAAAAAAAAGAAAGCTGCTTAATATGAGCCAATTCACTTTTCCATGATTTTAAATTAAGCGAATTAAAGTGTGTTCCGTTCAAATAAGAGCATCGGTACAGTTAAACTGATCTTTTCTTTATTCAAAATAGCTTGTCCTGCCAGTTTACCCATGTTCGAAAAATCGGCAGAAAAAGTAGTGATGCCAATGATCTCTTTGGCCGGTTCGTCATTGTGCGACAAGATGCCAAGGTGTTTCCCCGGTATCAGTTTTTGACTATTACAATCGCGCATGATCTGCCAAAGTGCAAAGTTATCCAGCGTAAAATACACCTTCCCCTTTTCAATTGAACCGGGAGTGTATTCATTTACGATGCGACCTTTGATATTAAAATCCTTCAGGAATTTTTTGAATGACTTAACCATCTCTTTAGGGTCCAATGAATTGGGCGAATGATAAAATATCATTTCATCAAACTGGCTTATTTTAGGCGCTAACTGCGAAAAGATTTGATAGGATGACTGGCCAAATTCCTGGGTTATATGGTTAAAATCGCCCTCCAGTGGTTCGTAACGGTCAAACATCAGGAATTTATTACGTGGAATAGTATCCAGTAGTTCCTTAGTTTTTGAATGGGGGATAGGCGCAATCACATACATGCCATATTTCCCCCTGATCTGCGAAAGGATGGTTTCAAATATCTCGATATCACCGTGATGAAAATAAGGGTTTAAGCGGATGTTCTGCCCCAGTTCATGACGGAAATTGCGATAGAATTGCTCTTCAAAAGTATCCAGGTTATACATGAGCAGGGCTACAGTTAAAGTTTGTTCTGTATTACCATTACCTACATAATATCCCAGCCTGTTCTTAGATTCTACAATGCCGCGGCTAATCAAATCTTTATAACCTTTGATGATCGTTTCTCTCGAAAAGCCCAACTCTTTGATTATTCTGTTCACCGATGGCAGCATTTCATCCTGCCCAATAGCTTTTTCATTGATGGCATTGATGATTCCCTGTACAAACCGGTCATGCTTTGAATAAGACGGTATATCTGTTAGTTTTTTTATTTCTTGAAAAATTCTATCCATTGCATCTGTAGATTTTAGCCAAAGTAAGAAAAAGGCAGCAAGCCGGTTGCCCGTTTTCCTCATTAATTTAGTTGGTTCGGTTTAAGTTTGGTAACCCCAAAAACTTTTTAAACCTTTAATTTTAACACTTTTCGGCATGAAAACAGGGCAAAAACTGATCAAAAACGCCCGAAAAACATCGATTTTAACACTTTTTAACAAATTTTAACGCGGTTTTGAGCAGTTTTTGAAGCTTTAAAAAGTATTAATATATTGACTATTAAATAATTATATGCAGAATGGTCAATTTTTGTTCCTGTTTTGTCTTAACTAAACAGCCCGCTTCTCTGCTTAAAAGAGAACCGGGCTGTCTGATATATAAATATACGAAATATTTGCCCGTGTTGCAATTTACATCGTATTGATCAATAGCCAGGATTCTGCTTCAGGCTTTTATTCAGGTCCATCTCGGTCTGCGGGATTGGCCACAGGTAATTTTTTGCAGGATCAAACACACGGGGCGTTCCAACTTTTATGGTTGTTCCCGGGGTTAAGGTAACTGCGCCGGTTGTTTGGTTAACAGTACCAAGCAAACTGCCTGTTACCTGGCCGGTCATCACCTGTTGGCCAATTTGCCAGCGTTGTATATCAAACCAGCGAAGACCTTCAACCGCCAGCTCCACTCTTCTTTCCCTCCTTAACAATGTGCGGAGACTTGACTGATCATTGTACTTGGACTGATCTACAGCAGGCATGTTCACGCCTGGACGTTTCCGCACTGAATTGATATCATCATATACCGAGGCATCTATTTTATTGCTTTCAATTTTAGCTTCGGCATCCATTAGTTTTATTTCGGCGTAGCGGATCAGGATAACATCCATACCTACCTGGTCCAAAGTCGGGAAATCGGCAATTACCGGTGTGTATTTACGCAAGCCATAAGCCGATGGACTGCAATTGTTATCGCCCCAATGGTCTATTGTTTTTGGACTGCTTGAAATAGGATCATAATAAAAACCATAAGGCAGTTTACTGCTGTATTGTGTACCTGGATAAAATACAGTGGCGCTAAGCCGGGGATCCCTGTTTTGATAAGGTTGTGTTGGATTGTAACCCGATGCCGGATCATCAATAGTTTTACCATTGCTTGTTTCATAGGCATTTACCAGGTTTTGGGTAGGGGCGATGGAGTTATAACCACCCAATGAATTGATGGTCATGTTTCTGGCCCATCCAAAATTATTATCACTTGCTTTAAACTGAACATCCAGTATTACCTCCTGGTTATCAGCAAAAGGCTGACGGAAAAGATCGACATAGCTTGGATAGATGCTGTAAGTAAACGGCGCGGTCATCAGTTTCTGGCAGTCGGCTATACACTCCGGATACATCTGATTAAATAACTCTATCCTTGCTTTTAAAGCGATGGCAGCGCCACGCGTAATACGCCCGATATCTGAACCGGAATAGCTTACGGGCAGGTCTGGGGCTATGGTGTTGAGCTCGGTTAATATAAATGCAACTACATTAGCTTTTGTTGCCTGCGTTACTTTGTTGGCCGCATCTGGCGTCAGATTATGCTCTACCAGCGGAACAGAGCCGTATAATTGGCTCAGCGTAAAATACTCATAGGCCCTCAAAAAACGGGCTTCGGCTATTGTTCTGGCTTTGAGCGTGGCATCCATGTTGGTAGCACCTACATTATCTAAAAACCAGTTGCAGGTTTGTATACAGCTATAATTCCATTTTGTATATCCGGGATTGGTTGGCGTAGCAATACCTGCCGAGAGGGCCAGCCAGTTTTCCCAGGGAAACTGGTCAAATGTATTATCGGAGTTATTATCGGCAAAAACTCCGTAATAGCCGTTATTACCACCTCCCCATTTGGAGTAACAACCATTGAGCGCGGCAAGCACGTCATTGGATGATTTCCAGAGTACAGCATTGGTATAAGAATCTAAAGGAGCCCTGTCAAGGAAATCTTTTTTACAGCCCGATGATGTCAGCGTGGCTAAAATAATTAAGGTTATGAATAGATTTTTCATTGAAGTAATTTTTGTTTTTTAACGGTAATGAAGCTATCGCGAGCTTATTCACTTGTTTTGAGCAGTAGCTCAGGATGGTTTCATGTATTAATTTAAAAATAATTAAAATGTTACCTCAAGACCCAGGGTATTTGTTTTTAGCTGCGGGTATGATCCGTAAGCGTTGTTCCCTGCGTTAGTTTCAGGGTCAACCCATTTGTAAAAACTGGTGAATGTGAGGATATTTTGCCCGCTATAATAGATCTTGACGCCTTTTACACCCAGTTTGGCGAGCGTGTTAGTGGGTAGGGTATAGCTCACCAGTAAATTCTTTAATCTTAAATAAGATGCATTGCGTACCCAAAAGGATGATACAAAGCTTTGAGGGTTGTTTTGCGTATAGGTTGACCACAAACGTGGGAAAGTGGCCGAGGTATTGGTCGGCGTCCAGGCATCAAGCAAGGCTGTGGTCGGATTACCGATATTAGCCTGCTGTAATGAGCCCAGCTCAAAACCCTGAACGTAGTTCTTCACGCCTAATGCTCCCTGGAAAAAGCCGCTCACGTTAAATCCTTTCCAGCCAGCCCCCAGCGTAAAACCAAATGTGGTTTTGGGGAAAGGCGAGCCCAGGTACACCCTGTCATTACCGTCGATAACGCCATCGGGCTTGCCGTTTGGACCGCTGATATCTTTATACATCAGGTCGCCAGGTGCAATTACGCCGCCGCTTTGTTTAGCATGATCCTTTACCTGCTGCTGCGTCTGGAAAATGCCCTCGGCCTGGTATCCGTAAAATGCCTGGAGAGGGTAACCCACTACACGTCCGCTGGAAATAGATCCGGTACCTGCCAGATCGGTTATTTTATTGGTAATGAATGAAGCATTAACAGCAATATTATAAGATACATTACCGATCTTGTTTCTGTACGCCGCGGTTAATTCCCAGCCCGAGTTACGTACCGCACCTGCATTTTGGAAAGGTGTTGTAAAGCCGTAAACATTACTGGCTGGCAGTTGCAATAATATGTCGCTGGTGTTTTTTACAAAATAGTCGGCCGTAAAACTCAAATTGCTATTCAGCAATTCCATATCTATACCTACATCTTTAGTAGTTGTTTTTTCCCAGGTAATGGCTGCATTGGCGCCGTTATTTAATGCGATACCAGGAGCAAGGGTTTGGTTAAATGAATAGTTCTGTCCGCTGGATATAACCGAAATTCCCGGATATGGACTCACGATATTGAGACCGCCAGGATTGCCCAGTGTTTGATTGCCTAACTTGCCCCAGGAAGCCCGCAGTTTAAGCATAGGAATGGCATTTGATAATGAGCCGAAGAAGGCTTCTTTCGAGATGTTCCAGCCGGCAGAAAAGGATGGGAAAAGCCCCCATCGTTGCCCGCTTGTAAACCGCGACGAACCATCATCGCGCAGGTTAGCTTCAAACAGATATTTGTCGTCATAAGCGTACCTGGCGCGACCAAAATATGACAGCAGTGCTAACTGACTGGAAGTGCCACCATTTTGCTGCCCTAATGACGGCGCCGCGTTTATTTCTGACAGGGAACTGTTGAGGAAATTTTGCCTGTAAGCATACAGGTACCGATAGGTGGTCAACTCCTGTGAGCTGCCGGCCAATATATCAATACTATGTTTACCAAAATGCCTGTCATACTCTAATAATGCCTGCAGGTTGTAGTAGTTATTGGTAGAGTTAGCATTGGCTATTGAACTTTGGCTGATAGTTGTTAAAGCTACGGTTGGGTTCTTGGGATCATAATAGGTATCCGCAGATTTAAATTCCTGGGCAGGGTTTGCGTTATACCTGTAGGAGAATGATGGTTTAAAATGAAGCCCTTTGATCGGCTCCCAGTCAAGCCCTGCATTGCCTGTAAAAAGAGAATTTTGGTTGTTATTATAACCTGGTGAATTAAGCCAGGAGATCGGGTTGCCAAAAGAAAGGTAATTATAAACACCATTTTTGTATTGATTTACAACGGTGCTGCTCATGGCAGCCGTTGTGCCAATGATACCACCTATATCTCCGCCGCCTAAACCATCTGGGGCCTGGGTAGGGGCATATAAAAATGATAGATTGGCATTCACGCTAAAGTTTTTGGTGATGGCCGAATTGATATTCATACGGGTTGAATACCTTTTATAGTTTGATTTTTGTATGATACCGTCCTGTTGAAAATAGCCCAGGGAAAAAGCGTATTGAGTTTTATCATCTCCGCCGCTGATATTAACGGCGTGGTTTTGCTGAAAACCGCTCCCTTTATACAAAAAGCCCTGCCAGTCGGTATTGGGATGTGTATCCGGGTCGGTTTGATTTTTAAACAAGGTGATATCATTTTCTGTCCAGTAAGGGGTCTGACCTTCGTTTGCCAAAGCCTGGTTATATAAGGTGGCGGCTTGCCATGAAGGTAAAAAATCGGGGAGATTAGTAGGTTTTTGCTTGCCCGCGTAAGCGTTATAATTTACCTGCATTCTACCGCTTTTACCCCGTTTGGTGGTAATCAGTATAACTCCGTTGGCAGCCCGGGATCCATATATCGCTGCCGAGGCCGCGTCTTTCAATACCGAAACCGATTGTACATCATTGGGGTTTACATCTGACAAATTGCCGATGATACCATCAATCACCACCATGGGAGTGCTGTTGTTCAGTGTACCAATACCACGGATATTAATGTTCCCGGTTGAGCCTGGCTGTCCGCCGGTAGTGGTAACGGTAACGCCGGCCATGGTGCCCTGTAACGCATCGTTAAGGTTAGTAACGGGACGGTCCTGAAGTTCCTTTGCTCCAATTGCCGATACCGAGCCCGTAAGGTTTGCCTTTCTTTGAGTTCCATAGGCTACTACCACCACTTCGTTCAGATTCCTGGCTTTTTTGTCTTCGGTCATAGTCACATTTCCATCCCAGCTACCGATAACCTTTACTGTCTTCTTCTCATAACCCAAAAAGGAGAACACCAGGGTAGCATTTTCGGGCGCGTTGATTTTGTAAGATCCATTGACATCGGTAGTGGTGCCTTGCGTGGTGCCGACAAGACTAACGCTAACTGAGGGCATAGGCAAGCCTTGCTCATCTTTAACGTGACCCGAAATGGTTTTAAGTTGTTGGGAAAAACTTTGTTGAAAGCTCAGCAGCAAAACACAGCAAAGCATAACAAGCCCCAATTTTTTAGGTACTCTTCTTTTCATAATTGATTTTAATTTATTGGTCTGTTCTGGTCTATTCTAAAATAAAAGTAGTAACTTTTTAGATACAAACAAATTTTTTTTTACGCTTTGGAATTTTACCCGATGAATCCAACTACTGGAGCGGTATTTGACTGAGGTTTTTTGTATTAAAATGAAGAGAGGAGCTTGCGGATTATATATTTTCTGGCAGGGGAGTTTTAGGATAAGAAGGGATTATGCTATGAATATTGGGTGATATTTTAAGTATTTCGTAAAACATCAGGTTAATATAACATCATCCAAAAGTTAGAAATTTGTAAGGATTTGTTAAAATGAATAAAACCTTCATTATATTAGTTAAAAATTTATCACTATTAACATTATGAAACCTTGTTGCTGATTTAATGAAAAGCGATATCCCGAAAACATATACAGAGTTTGAGTTCAGACGGGTATTTGAGGAATACAACCGCCAGGTTTATGCCCAAGTTTACGCTTTAGCAAAATCACATTATGCAGCAGAGGAACTTACCCAGGAAATATTCATTAAAATTTGGCAGAACCGGGAAGTGTTAAATGGTGTAAAAAACCTGGACGGGTATATCTATACCATTGCCCGTAATTATTCATTAAACTATTTAAGAAAAGCGGCCAGCGATATGCGGCTTACCAATTATTTAATGAAAGTTGCGGTGATCGGATGCAATGATACAGAATCAGCCTTGCAGGTATCCGAATATAAAAAACTGATCCATACGGCGGTGAGTAAACTATCGCCGCAACGCAGGTTGGTTTATGAACTAAGCAAAAACAACGATTTAAGTTATGACGATATCGCGTCTCAGTTAAATTTATCAAAACATACGGTCAAAAATCATTTGCTCTCGGCATTGGCCTCTATAAAAGGATATCTTACACAAAATGGTATCGATCCAACACTCATTCTTGTTTTTATACTCATCAAGTTATAATTATCAAAAAGAATACGATTTTTGATAGGATTGCTATTTTTTTAATTTCACCAAAGAGAGATTGTTGATAGGTTATATTCTGTATTTTAATGCAGGGTGGAATAACATTTTTAGAATGTTGTAATAAAAAAAATAAAATTTTCATTTTGCATTAGTCTGTTTGTGGATTTGCTGTGTCTTTAATGTAATCACACAGTTAATGATGGATCATAAGCAAAGAAAATCATATTTATTAAGCCAATACATCAACAATGCCTGTACGCCGGAGGAATTTGATGAGTTGATGTTGGCGCTCAAAGCTTCTCCCAATAATAATGATTTTGATGAGGCCTTAAAACCCAATTGGGAAAGATCGGCACATTCCGAAATTGAAAGTAATTTAAACTGGACCGATATTTCTGCACGAATCAAAGAGAAAGCGCCGAAACGTTATAATACGGGTGTGTTGCTTAAATATGCTGCATGTTTTGCGCTGGCGCTCATGATCTGTACCATCAGTTTTTATAAAAAGACAGCTACCGGTACACCATATTTAACCGCTCAGTCTTTACCTGCAAAAACCAAGGTGATCATTTTAGCCGATGGTACCCGGGTAACTTTGAATGCCAATAGTTCTTTACGTTATCCAGAAAAATTTAGTAAGGGGCAAAGAATTGTTTACCTAAAGGGCGAAGCTTATTTTGAAGTAGTACATGATACCAAGAAGCCATTTATCATTTATTCGGGCGCGTTAAAAACACAGGTTTTGGGTACATCCTTTACTGTGAGCGCCTACAACGAGCAAAAGCCAAAGAAAGTAACTGTTTTAACGGGAAAAGTTGGGGTTATTGATCAAAGTAGTATGGCTCAGGCTATACTTACACCCGGGCTATGTGCGGTAAGTGATCAAAAGAATCGGACCCTAACCGTTAGCCGGATGGCCGATCCCGCTGATGCTATTGCCTGGATGGATGATAAACTGATGTTTGAAGATGCTACTCTGGCTGATGTAGCCACGGCGCTAAGCAATAAATATGCAGTGAACATTGAAATAGCCAATAAAGGTATAGCATCCAGACATATTACGGCTATATTCCAGAATCAAGCCCTGCCCGATATTTTGAATGGTATTACCCGGCTTACGCATGCCAAATACCGCGTTAATAAAAATATATACACCCTATTTCAGTAAATAAACAGAATGATAACCTTTAAAACCGATTGCCTATAGAAATATACAACGACGATATAAAAAAAGGTTGAATGTGATTCCAGCACATCCAACCCCACCGAGCTAAAGCTCAGATAATTCATAGCTCCCGTAAGGGCATTTAATCACTACAAATTTTCTTCAAATATATGACAAAAAACATATTGTCCTCTAATCGGCTGCGTAAAGCTGTCAACAGGATAGTCATAATTACAGGTTTTCTATCTATCTGTTTCTTCAAAACCAGCGCGGTCATCCACTCTATACAGGACTTAGACACTCCAATATCGCTAAAAGTGACAAACATGCCTGTAAAAAATGTACTAAAGCAAATAAATAAAGCAATTAAGCTCAGTTTTGTTTTTAGTAACGAAATAGTTACAGACCAAACAGTAACCATTGATGTAAAAAACGAAAAACTGAGTACGGTATTATTCAGGATATTTGATCCGTTGGGTATGTATTATCAATTATCAGGTAATATGATCCTGATTGAAAAGAAACAGACCACTGCTATATCAGCAATGCAAAAAACCTTAGCCTTACAGATAACGGGCAGGGTTACTGATAACACCGGAGCATTGCCGGGTGTAACCGTCAGAATTAAAGGTGCTGCGATTGCAACCAGCACAGGCACTGATGGCAGATACAGTATTAGCGTACCAGATGGTAATACTGTACTCGTATTCTCCTCAATAGGGTACCTGACTCAGGAAATAGTAGTGGGTAACCGTAAAACTATCGATGTTAGGTTACAGGAAGAATCCAATAAACTAAACGAGGTGGTTGTTACCGCGTTGGGTATATCGCGTCAGCGTAAGGCCCTGGCTTATTCTGTTACCGAAGTAAAAGGAGATGAATTTACACAAGCCCGTGAAAACAACGTAGCTAACGCGCTTACCGGTAAAGTAGCCGGTGTAAATGCTACCGGGTTATCAACCGGTCCGGGCGGATCAAGCCGGGTTATTATCCGTGGTAACGGCTCCCTGTCTGGTGGTAATCAACCACTGTATGTAATTAACGGTATGCCGCTTGAAAACTCCGTACCAGGTGGCAGCGCTACAACAAATGGCAGCGCCGGTAACGTTGACCGCGGTGATGGTATTGCTGGCATCAATCCGGATGATATTGAATCTATCAGTGTACTTAAAGGCGGTACAGCGGCAGCGCTTTATGGCGCAAGAGCCGCTAACGGTGTTATATTGATCACCACCAAAAAAGGACGGGCGCAAAAAGGTATCGGTGTTGATTACAACTCATCCTATACGATGGAAACACCAGCTGTTTTCCCCGATTGGCAATATGAATATGGCCAGGGCGATAATGGTGTTAAACCAACCACACAAGGCGAGGCTATACAAACAGGTCGCCGGTCTTTCGGTGCCAAAATTGATGGTTCTCCTTACGTTGCGGCCGATGGCTTGACCCATCCTTACAGTGCGCAGAAGGACAATATCAAAAACTTTTATCAAACAGGTAATACACTCACCAATACCCTAGCATTTACAGGTGGTAATGAAGCCGTTACCTATCGCTTTTCAGCCTCCGACCTGAATAGTAAAAGTATTTTACCGAATACCAACTATAATCGTAAAACGGGTAACCTGAGTGTTAACGGTAAATTGGGTAAACGGATTAATATAGAAGCCCTGGCGCAATATAATGTGGAGAAAGCTAACAACAGAACCACAGCAGGTGATGCTTTAGGCAATCCTAACTGGACACCGTATATGATTGCCAATACTGCCGATATCAGATGGCTAAAACCAGGTTATGATGCCAATGGTAATGAGATTGCCTGGAACGATGCTTCTATTGCCAGTAATAGTTACTTTGTAGCCAACAAGTTCAAAGAAAATGATTCGAAGGATCGTTTTATTGGCCAGGCCGGTATTACCTATGAGATAGTTAAAAATCTATCATTAAAAGGAGTTGTAAGTCGCGATTTTTATTATTACAACTATAAATATATACTGCCAACCGGAACACTGTATGTACCAAACGGTCAGTATAATGAACTAAAAGTTGATGCTTCTGAAACCAACGGTTTATTAACGCTTAACTATAATGGTAAAGTAACCAATGATTTTGCTTTAACCGCTTTTGTTGGCGCCAACCAGCAACGGTCTGTTTATAATGAAAGCAATATCACGGGGAGCAATTACATTATCCCTTATTTCTACAGCTCAACCAACCTTTCAACCATTTCTACAACGCCAAAAAATAATAAAACGGCTATCAATTCATTGATGGGCTCGGCCGATATTGGGTATAAGAATTTTGCTTACTTAACGGTTACCGGTCGCCAGGATTGGTTCTCTACCTTAAGCCCAAAAAACAACAGTCTCTTTTATCCTTCAGTAGGTGGTAGCTTTGTGCTTTCGGAGGCGTTTAAATTGCCACAGGTAATAAACTACGCCAAGTTAAGGGCCTCATTTGCACAGGTAGGCGGCGGTGCGCCTGATCCATACCAAATTAACCAGGCATTTACTATGGTGCCAAGTTCGGGGCAGCCAATACAAAACGTTTCCAGTACAACCATCTCTAATTCTACACTTCGCCCTTATACATCCACTACAACAGAGGCAGGTATCGAGGCCAAATTGTTTAATAGCCGTTTAAGCTTCGACGTAACCCTGTATGATCGTAAAACCACCAATGATATTGTTTCTACAGCTATATCCGGAACCACAGGCTACAACAACGTAGTTTTAAATGTAGGCGAACTAAGCAATAAGGGTATCGAGGTATTGTTAAGTGGTACGCCAGTAAAAACAGGCAACTTCAGCTGGAATACCAGTTATAACTTTGCCTATAACAAAAATGAAGTGGTAAGACTGGCCGCCGGGCTCGATCAGATCCAGATGGCTTCATCTGTTAATGGCTGGGCGTATATCAACAATATTGTTGGCCAGTCATACGGTTCCATAGTAGGTACCCGTATCCTGAAAAATGCCGCCGGTCAAACTGTATTTAATGCTACTACTGGTTTACCCGTTGCAACGGGCCTGCAAACTTTAGGCAAGGGCGTGGCACCAATAACCATGGGCTGGTCAAATGATTTTCGCTACAAGAGATTCTCCTTAAATGTATTGGTTGACGGCAAATTTGGTAATAAGATATTCTCGTTGATGGAGGTTTATGGTACCCGTTTAGGTTTAATGAAAACAACCTTGCCGGGTAGGGAAAATGGCTTGCAGTTGAGTGGTGTCGACCAGGCTGGTAATCCATATTCCAGAACAGTGCCGATATCAAACCTGCGTAGCTATTATGATAACTACAAATCCTATTCTGAGCTGTTTTTGCACGATGGCGGTTTTGTAAAACTTCGTCAGGTTATATTCAGCTACAATATCCCTGCTGATCTCCTGAAAGCCATCAACGTACAAAATGCCTCTATCTCATTTGTCGCACGTAACCTGCTAACCATTTATAAGCAGACGGATAATTTCGATCCGGAGTCAAGCTTTACCAATGGCTCAAGTCAGGGTTTTGAATCTTTCGGATTACCCAGAACAAGAAGCTATGGATTAAACCTAATGGTTAAATTTTAATTCAGAAAAACCACCATCATGAAAAAATATTTTATCCCCAAATTGATAGTCTTACTATTGATTGCCTGCATCGGCCTGCAAGGGTGCGACAAAAACTTTGAGGCGATCAATACCAATCCCAACTCATCTGCCAATCCTACACCTGCTTTCGTATTTACCAAGGCCGTGTTGGATGGAGCAGGTGATGTGCAGGTACTGCTCCAGGGTACCATGCAATATACCACCAGCTATAATGATGTGGCAGGTTTTGGCGCAAAGTATGTGCTGAGCCAAAGCTCACAATCATGGGTAGTATTTAACACCGCCTATCCAAAAGAGATCAATGAGGTCTCGCAGGTAATTACCTCAGTTAAAGCGAATCCTGATCAGGTTAATTTGTTGGCAGCAGCCAGGATATGGCGAGCTTACTGCTTTAGCCGCATCACAGATCTGTACGGAGATATTCCATATTCTCAGGCAGGCAAAGGATATACCGATGCGATTTATATGCCGGTGTATGATGAGCAAAAGAATATCTATGCCGATATGTTAAAAGAACTGGACGAGGCAGCTGCCTCTTTTAATGCCGCTAAACCAACATTTGGCGCTGCTGATCTGATCTATGCAGGCGATGTAAATAAATGGAAAAAGTTTGCCTACTCGCTGATGCTGCGCTGTGCCATGCGCATGACCAAAGTAGATATTGCCGGTGCCGAAACCTGGGCAAAAAAGGCTATCGCTGGTGGGGTGATCACTGCGGATGTAGATATTGCCAAAGTAAGTGGTTATGTTTCTGCTGGTCAGGATATTAACAAAAATCCACTTGCCCTCAATATGCTTAATGCTGATTTTATAGGTGCAAATGGTACATCCAATCCGGAAGGCGGCAAATATCAGGATGTGTTTATTAACTATTTAAAAACCAATAATGACCCCCGCCTGGCGGCCGTTTCTGTGGTTTGGTTAAATAAAGTTGCAGATACCACAGCAGCGATACAAAAAGGCATGTCATCAAGCCTGAGCGCTAAACCTGCCGATGCTGTGTTTGTAACTTATTCGGAGCCCAACCCCAATACTATTTTACAACTAAATAGCCCATACCTGTTGCTTACCAATGCCGAAACCAACTTTTTGCTGGCCGAGGCCGCGTTACGTGGTTGGTACACCGCATCAAGTACAAGTAGTTTATATGAGAATGGCATCAGTGCGTCTATGCGTCAATGGGCATTGTTTGGCTCACAAGGTGTTATCAGCAGTAATCAGATCCAAACTTACCTCAGCTATCACCGGCTAAATACTACAGGCTCATTCAGTGCGCAAATGGAGCAGATCTATACGCAATTCTGGGTTGGGGTATTTCCTAACTCACAAGAAGTATTTGCGAGCTACAGGCGTACCGGTTACCCGGCACTGGTGCCTAATAATTATGTGGGTAACGCTACAGGAGGCAAAATATTCAGGCGGATGCTGTATCCAACTACCGAGCAAAATTTAAATAAAGCTAATTATAACGCGGCCATCGCCCGTCAGGGTCCTGATGATTTCCTGACCCGCATGTGGTGGGATCGTCCTTAATACCCGGCATTATTTACAATTAAAATTATACATAACCTAAAAAACAACATAACCATGGAAAGAAGATCGATCTTAAAAAAACTGCTGGCTTCGGCGGCAGGCATTTCAATATTTGGCTTTGCAAAAGCTGGTGTTGTAAGCAACAACGAAAAAGAAGTAAACAATATTACCAAACACCAGGATGTACCCCTGTTTTCGGGTTCGACCAAATTGGGCAATATGATTTTTGTAGCCGGTAAAGGGGCTCATGTGGAACCCTTCGAGATCAAAGCACATACCGAGATTGTATTGCAGGAGTTGGAGAAAGAATTGAAAAAAGCAGGCTCATCAATGGAAAAGGTATTAAAAGTCACCGTTTTTCTGAATGATATTGCCGATTACCAGGGCATGAATGATGTTTACAAGGGCAGGTTTGGTAAAAATCCGCCGGTACGCACAACCGTAGCTGTAGCTAAAGGCGGCGTACCCGGAAACTCCCTGGTTGAAATGGATTGTATCGCTTACATATAAAAAATTACACAGCTTTATATGAAACGCAGAGATATATTAAAAGGCCTTACTATACTTCCCCTAACCAGCGGATTGATAGGCAAAGCGGCCTCTTTACATACACATACTACCACTAAACCCGTGCCCAAACGCGACTTTTTTAAGGAACTTGATGTTACCCCGGTTATAAACGCCGGGGTAACCATGACCTTTTTATCAGGCTCGCTGATGTTGCCGGAGGTGCTGGAGGCTATTAATTCAACTTCGCATGACTTTGCCAATATGTACGAGCTGCAGGATAAGGTAGGAGGTAAGATAGCAGAAATGCTGCACGTAGAAGCAGCCATGGTAACCTCAGGTGCTTCATGCGCCATAGTTTTAGGTACAGCTGCTGCCATAACGGGTACTAACCAGGAAAAAATAAAGCAGCTGCCTAATTTGCCCGGCCCCCGGCCCGAAGTTATTATGCAGAAAACGCACCGCTACCTGTTTGACCAGGCGGTAAGTACCACAGGCGCTAAAATTATTGAGGTTGATGGACCCGAGGGTATGGAAAATGCTATCAACAGCAATACGGTAATGGCGCTGTTTTTTAATGCCAGCGAAAAGAAAAGCAGTATTACACACGAGGAGTTTGTAAAAATAGCTAAGAAACACAACATCCCTACATTTATTGATGCCGCGGCAGACGTGCCGCCGGTTGAGAACCTGTTTAAGTTTCAAAAAATGGGCTTCGACCTGATAACTTTTTCGGGTGGTAAAATGATCCACGGGCCTCAAAGCGCCGGTTTATTATTTGGCCGGAAAGATCTGATCACCGCGGCCAGGCTCAACCACAGCCCTAATGAAGCGCCGATCGGCAGACCTATGAAGGTAAATAAAGAGGAAATGTTCGGCATGTACGCGGCCTTAAAAGCCTATCTGGAAAAAGATCATCATAAAGAATGGGACGACTGGCTGCAACGAGCGAAGCGTATAGGTAACACGCTGGAAACAGTTTCGACCGTGAAAACCGAGGTAGTTGTAAACCCCGGGCCGGCCAATGCTTTTCCAAGCTTAAATGTTACCTGGGATCAAACCAAAATAAAAACTAACCCGAAGGATGTACTCGTCGCCCTCAAAAGCGGCACGCCAAGTATAGTTGCCAACAGGCATGAAGACGCGTTGATCATTGGAGTGGTGCTGTTACGGCCCGACCAGATCGATGTAGTTGCCGGTCGTGTAAAGGCCATTTTACAACAGGCGGTTTAAGCTGATTTACATTTATTTATTGCTTTACAGTGTAGGTTTTTTACGCTGACAGGATAACTATTACCCCAGGTTTCCTGCATTAATTGAATTAAAAATGATTTGAAATGCAAAAGAAAATATTCCTGGTAATAGCAGCCATAGGCTTGGCTATTACAACATTAAAAGCACAATCCTATAATGTGGTTATTAAAGGAGGCCATGTTATGGATCCGAAAAACAACATCGATACCGAAATGGATATAGCCATAAAAGATGGGAAGATAGCGCTGGTTGCCAAAAGCATAGATCCTAAGCTAGGCTTACAGGTTGTAGATGCTAAAGGTTTGTATGTTACGCCTGGCCTCATCGATATCCATACCCATAATTTTTATGGTACCGAGCCCGATCATCAATATGAGAATGGTAATCTGGCTTTGCCGCCTGATGGTTTTACATTCCGCAATGGAGTTACTACTGTGGTTGACGCAGGCAGCTCGGGCTGGCGTACTTTCCCTACGTTTAAGGCTCAAACCATTGATCAATCACAAACGCGGGTGCTGGCCTTCATCAATATTGTAGGCGAAGGCATGCGGGGAGGCTATGAACAAAACTCCAACGATATGGATGCGAAGATGGCGGCGCTCGTAGCCCGTCGATACAGGAACTTCGTAGTTGGGTTTAAAGTGGCGCACTATGAAGGGCATGAATGGATTGCGGTTGATCATGCCGTTGAGGCCGGCAATATGGCTGGCGGCCTGCCAGTGATGATAGATTTTGGAGGCAGTAATCCGCCGCTATCTATCGAAGAGTTGTTTAGGAAGCATTTGCGTCCCGGAGATATTTTTACGCACTGTTTTGGACAATTAGATAACAGAGAGTACATTGTTGACCTGGCTACCCAAAAAATAAAGCCGTTTGTATGGGAAGCACGCAAGCGGGGGATTTATTTCGATGTGGGTTATGGGGGTATCAGTTTTGCCTTTTCTCAGGCCATACCAGCCATAAAAGACGGGTTTTCTCCCAACTCCATCAGTACGGATATCCATACAGGAAGTATGAATAACGCGATGAAGGATATGCTGACTACCATGTCAAAATTCCTGAATATTGGCATGGACTTGTATGAAGTTATAAGAGTAAGCACCTCAAACCCGGCAAAAGAAATTAAACATGAAGAGTTAGGAACCCTTTCGGTTGGTTCAGATGGGGATGTAGCCATTTTAAGCGTACGGAAGGGTAAGTTCGGTTTGTTTGATTATACGGGTTTTAAAATAGCCGCTGATAAGAAACTGGAATGCGAAATGACCATCAGGGCGGGTAAAATAGTATATGATCTGAACGGTATTGCTGTACCCATAGTTCCACCAAGAATAAGCACCAAGATTATAGCCAGTACTAAATAGCCACTTACAACCTATATAAATCAAATGAGAAGTATTTTTAAAATCAGCCTGTTGTTCATGCTATTTTATAGCACCAGTCGGGCACAAACCATACCAAAAGAACAACTGATATTTTATACATCGGAGTGGAAAGGGGAGCGCTTTGACGATGGCCGACCCAAAATACCTGATGATCTGCTTGAACGAGCCAAACACATCGGCATTGAAGAAGCCTGGACGGTATTACGGAATGAGGGCTACAATAATCAGTTTGAGAGCAACTGGAAACTAGTGAATGATGATATACCCGTAATTGGCAGGGTAGTAACAGCGATGTTTATGCCCAGCAGACCCGACTTAGAAAAAAACATTAAGGCACGTGGCGCAAAGGAGGGTAGAAAAGGCAATACCAATGCCTGGCCCATTGATGTGCTCAAAAAAGGCGATGTTTATGTGGCCGATGGTTTTGGCAAAATAAAAGGAGGGACATTAATAGGTGATAACCTGGGTAATTCCATCTTCAATAAATCGGGTAATGGGGTGATCTTTGATGGTTCAGCGCGTGATCTGCAGGGCTTGAAAAGCATTGTTGGGTTCAATGCCTTTGTTCGTGATTTTGATCCGTCGTACCTGGAAGAGATGGTGCTGATGGGGCTAAATACACCGATCAGAATAGGGCATGCCATCGTAATGCCTGGTGATCTGGTTGTTTCTGAAAAGGAGGGGGTACTGTTCATCCCCGCTCATTTAGCCGAAAAAGTGGTTGCTACCGCCGAGTTTATTGCCCTTCGTGACGAATTTGGACATGCCATGCTTAAGTCGGGTACGTACAGTACGGGCGAAATTGATAGCCAGTGGACGCCCACTATCAGGGAAGCATTTTTAAAATGGCTTGATCAAAGCAACAGCAAAGTAAAAATGACACGCGCCCAGTTGGATGCCTTTATGGAAAAAAGAACCTGGTAGTTATACATTCTTAAACTGTAACAAATGAATATTTATAAAATAATAGCAGGGATATCGGTGATATGCCTGCTTATTGCAGCTGTCCGTTTTTACCAGGATGGCATAGCATCGGCCGGGCCATTCCTAATCGCTTTCTTTATAACATTGGCGATTGCATTTCGGGGATTTGTGCTGCTCAAAGGTTTCTCTTACACGATTATCATCTTTGCTGCGGTTACCACGGCTTTATATTACCCGCAGTATTTTATCCAGGTAAACGGTATCAAATTAGCCATACTCATTACGCCATTAATACAATTGATTATGTTTGGTATGGGCACATCCATGAGTATCAAAGATTTTGCCGGGGTGATAAAAATGCCAAAGGGGGTATTTATTGGGGTCTTCAGCCATTTTCTGATCATGCCCACGCTGGGTTTTACCTTAGCCAAACTGAGTGGTTTCCCGCCTGAAATTGCCGCGGGTATTATCCTGATCGGTTGTTCGCCAAATGGTATGGCCTCCAATGTAATATCATATTTGGCAAAAGCCAATCTGGCTTTATCCATTACTATTACAGCTGTTTCAACTATGCTTGCGCCCATTTTTACGCCGTTGTTGATGAAGTTTCTTGGAGGTACCTTTATTCAGATAGATATGTTCAAGATGATGTGGGACATTATAAAAATGGTGATATTACCAATAGGAGCGGGTATTGTGTTTAACCGGTACCTGCTTAAAAGAGCAAAATGGCTGGAGACGGTTATGCCGATCGTATCGATGTTTGGTATTGCGTTTATCATCGTGATCATTACGGCAGCCGGTAGGAGTAGTTTGCTTAATATCGGTTTTATGCTGGTTTTACTGGTACTTATCCATAACCTGATGGGATATACCCTGGGCTATTGGGCCGGACGCTTGTTTAAAATGGATGAACGCGACTGCCGCACAATGGCGATAGAGGTGGGGATGCAAAACGGTGGACTGGCATCTGGTTTGGCTAAAGAGATGGGTAAAATTGCTACCGTTGGTTTAGCTCCGGCTGTATTTGGTCCTTTGATGAATATTACCGGCTCTTTACTGGCGAATTACTGGCATCGTAAACCAATCTTAAAGCCAGGAAATAAAGAGACAGCAGTGATTACCTGAATTTATAAATTTACTAACAGGCGTGTATAAAAAGTCTATATAAGCGAATAATTATCAGAAGTCATATGATTGATGAACCTGCAAAGACTGGGGAGGTATGTCGAAGAAAACCGTCTGCCCGTGTTTTAACAATAAAGGAATTCTCGTTGTCCTAGTTTTAGCAATATCGTTAGCTAGGTCCTTGAATAAAGTTCAAAAGCTCAGGTAATCCCAATCCAACTCAAAAGCCAGTAATTAATTACTGGCTTTTGAGTGATCCCAACGATTATGTGATTGAGGTTAAACTTGTGATAATTTATAGATGAAAAACGTCTTTTCATTATCATGTCATAACCTTGGCATACGTTCGCTGTTCTTTTTTAAAGCAACAGGTCTATCATGGTGCGATGGACCATTGTTGATCGTTACTATTATTGCTTGGCCAGAACTGCACGGCAGATCTGTCAGTAGTCCCGCCCCCTGAATCCAGGCATTTGCCATTGGTGCGGTTAACAATTTTATAGTAGGAACCTACAGGAATGATGGTCCATTGCTGATTAGTACTACTACCGCTTGCCGACTGCGCAACGGTTGAGCCATCGGCAGTATGATCATAGCTATCCAAGCACTTGCTGCCAGTTACACAAGCTAATTTGTAAAAACCGTCACTATAAGTTATTACCCACTTCTGATTATTGCTGCCGCTCGAAGCCCATTGCGCCACATTTGTCCCGTTGGTTGTCAAACCCAAATTGTCCAGGCATTTTCCGCTGGCGCGATTGATCAGTTTATAAGTGCCATTGGCTACTGGCTGTGCCCCCACAGAATAGGTGAGGGTACCAAATCCCAACTGGTCGTATCCGCCACTATTGGGCCCATAATTGCCGCCGCCGCCTTCCGGCCTTACTTTAGCAGCATACTGGCCGCTGTAGGTTGTGCCGGTAACACCGTGTGATTGCTGATAATTATAGATGAGCTCCCAGCTTGGGCGAATGTCCCCTCTTCCACCTTCCGCAATCACCGTTTGTGTTTGTGCAGAGCAATGTTGCCCATTGCCCCAATTGTAAGTGGTGAAGGGCACTGTGTTCCCAAGGTTGTAGCTGGCTGTGTACTCACAAACCGCTAATGCTTTATTATTTTCATAGGCAAACAGATCCTGCCCCTGGTTGTAAGCCATTTGGCAGAAAGCGCCCAGCAGCGAAATATCTAAACATTGATGTCCCTGGTCCCGGCCCGATTCCTGTCCCTGGCCTAGCTGACCTGAGTTGTATAAGAATGGCACTGCATGGTCAATTGACCCATTCCCGGCACCTGTTTTGAAATAGGTTATTGCTTCATTAAATTTATTGGTGTCATCGCATAATATACCTATCGACAGAATTGATGCCATACTGCACAGATCCCAGTTTGCCCAATAATTGGTGATACAAGCGCCATTATGGTTTACCAAAAAAGCATGATTCATGGGGTAAAATACGTTGAGCATCATATCTTTAAACCGGGTAAAGTCTGTAGCTGACCAGCCACTGTAATCGCGCATGATCTCGGCTGCATTGGCAAACTCGTAACCATATATACCGGCGGCAAGCCATCTGTCCGCAGAGCCGTTGATAGATTTCAACCTGGACGACCAGGCGTTCATAATAGCCACAGCCTTATTTCCGCAGGCTATATCGCCATTAACTTTCCACCGCAAAGCATTTTGATAGGCAGCGGCGATATCGTTATACAACTTTGAATAGTTTTGCGGCGAACCAGACCCTCTGTAAACGGTATCTACAGGCCCTTGCATGTTATAAGTTGATGCGGAGTGCGAGTTATCTGTTAGTTTATTCCATCCGGAAAGCCAGGGCTCTGCATGTGCGTTAACCATGGTTTGCATCCTGATAAAATCTGCCTGGCTGTGCAGCATTCCGGGATGGATAAACCCTGAGGTTGCATTTACCGCCAATTTGGAAGCGGATGTTAGCGAATCATTTGCTGTTACCAGTGAAGACGATTTTTTACACCCCAATATAAAGATCAGTGATAAACAACTAAGAAAAATTAAAATTTTCGACTTCATTTCTTTTAAAATTTAATTTAAAATATATTATATCAACCGTTTATAATTGAATGTTACGCTGCCAAAATAATACCCGCTGGTGTGGCCAGGTATATAATCAACGGTATTCAATTGCAGTACATATAATACAGTTGCTTTAAGGATGCTTGTTCCTTTAAACAATACTACATAGCGATCTTTTACAGGAATAAGTCCATATTGTTTACCATCAGTATAGGTATACCAGTTTTTTGTACTGTTTTCCTTGCTTTTTGCTGTAGTATCAACAAGCTGTAACGGAGCTGAAAGAACATCTTTCAAGGCAATGGTATTTAATGAATTGCCGGTTATATCTACGTAACCTAAAGTATAACCATTACCGGCATGAATTTCCTTACATAAGGAGCCATCAAAACTAAGGAGCACGGAATCGCCACCTGTTTTATTATTGGCCAGATCGTAATTCACCTTACCCCAGTTACCACCAACTACACCCGCTACAGAATCAGGGGTGGTAAAAGTAGCTTTGGTTACGGAATTAAGCGCTAAGGCAGATGTTTTTACATTGGCAGTAGCCGGACTTTCTGTAGTCTGTTTTTTACAGCCTAAAAAAGAGATTAGCGCGATAAGTACGCACAAAATGGGCAGGAATTTATTTGTTTTCATTTTTGAAGTCTTTTTAAATTAATAATTTCTTGAATAAAGCTAAATCAATCTCACAAAATCAATAATAGTATTTGGCGGCATTTCTGAAACCCTTATCAAGCCAGTCATTGATCAGATTTACTGGTTCGTCAGTAGTGATCCAATGTACCCCCATTGATGTTAGCCATTGCCAGCTTCCCCTGTTATCCTCGGTGTCCGCTTTACCGGATTTTGACTTGAAAAAAAGACTCTGTAATGTGTAACAGCAGGTGCCATCTGCTTTATTAAAATTATTGCCGCCCGCATCAGGTATGGCATTAAAGCAGCAAACTGTTTTACCATCATTCCATGCCTGGTCCATAATATCCTGATGAATGCCGTTTTGTTGTTTGATATCAACTTCAACGCCGATAAAATAGGGTTTGTTCCTATATGACTTATATTGTGCCATACAATCAATCTTATCCACCATGTTGGTGGTATAAACAGGCACAAATCTAAAATCATTGTATCTGCTGCCGCTTAATCCCAGGCTTTTTTCCAGATCAGCCGGGCCATTATAAACCGTGGCGTTAAGTTTAAATACGGTCCATTTCGCGGCGGGGCTTCCCCAATGATTCTTCCAGCCCCCTCCCTCAGTCATGATGTTCCAGCAGGCCCATGCAGCATTTCTATCCTTAATATCCAATACCAATACTATCGCGATATTGTGATCACGGATATAGGAAAGTACCTGCCTGAACGTGGGTAAATGCTCATTGGTTAAATTTCCGTTTTTATCTTTTAGACGAAGGGTTTGTAATGCGCCGTTTGGCCAGCTGCTTACCAGGTCATTTCTACCCATTCCCAGCTCTGTAGTCCGGCCTAGGTTCCAGTCATGCATCAGTACCGGTTGATTGTCGTTACTCATTTTTATATCGATTTCTACCGTCTCGATCTTTTTATCTGCTGCCCTTTGAATGGCTAATAAGGAGTTTTCAGGTACGCCATTTTCGCGCCAGTAACCCCTGTGTGCGCAAACGGCAACAAGGTCAGTTTTCCTCCCTGACTTTAATGTATTGATTACTTTATCTGTGTTTAAAAGTTGTGCCTGTAATAGGTTTGAAGCACAGATCAACAATAATAGTAGACTTAATTTTTTGATGTTTTTCATAATAATGATGAATGTTCTTTTTAGTTTTTTTTTGCTTTTTAAAGCGATGTTTTTCTTTCCACAATAGGCGCCTGCGAATTGCATAGTGTTCATTTTCTGTGGTAGTTTTTTAAGGTGGTTTCATTTTAATAGGGGTTTTGTGATTCAACTTGTTGATTAATCCCGTTTCAAACGAAACGGATATTTTTATTCCCACACCTTACTTTACTGGTAACACCCAATCGATTGCGTAAATAATAATGAGGCATAGAAAACCTTACCATTTGCAATTCTGCACAGGTTACTCCGGTAAAAAGTGTTTAAATGGGTTAGCTAATTTTTAAGGGTGCAGCTTCCTGTATTTTAAGTAATTAAGCAGGTTCTTAGGCCTGTCCGTCTGCATTATATTGGCACCATGACTAATCAGCCATCCCCATGTTTCATTGGGCCTGTTTTCTTCAACAGCTGTATCGTCATCGTGCCCGCCATTTTGCTCGGGCCACAAAGCGTTGAACCAAATGGAGTAGCTTTTCTTTAAAATGGGTACCTTGCCGAGGATTGGATCGGTATCATTGCTGAAAATGATCTGTATAATGGTTTTATGGTGGCTTTTGTAGGAGTTAATGATGCTTTCGGCATTAGGATCTTTTGGGTTCACGATTACCTGTAAGGTAAGCTCTTCCGGGATGGTTTTATGTTTAGCTTTTACGCTATCTAAAGGCAAGCCATAGATATTAAAAATAGACTGATCAAGCATTTTGGCCGAATCCAGTTTCTCTACAATCTCATCATAGTAATCATAACCTTTGTCAATATCTATAATGATTTTTCCTTTCGCGGTCTCCAATATTTCATTAAATGTAGGAATGGGGTGTACGGTTGGATGCCCTGTGCCACTTTTTAATCTGAATTTTCGGATCTCGGCCAAAGTATAATCTTCAGGTTTCCCTTTCCCGTTAGTACTGCGGTCGATGGTTTTATCATGCATAATAATCAACTGTCCATCCTTTGTTTTACCCATGTCAAACTCGGCGATATCAATACCCATGGATATACAGTTTTTTAAGGCCTGAACGGAGTTTTCCGGCGAGTTTCGCCAATCGCATCGATGCGCCGTAACTAAAACCGATCTCGAGTTTTTATTATGGAGCTGATCAACAGCCCATTGATAATGCTGCTGGATATTGCCAGTGTTATTGCTTTTTGACTGGCACAATCCGGCGACAGGGATCAGGAAAAAGCAAAGATTTATAATGTTCTTAATAGGGATCATTTTGGAAGTTTAATGAGCAGATGCCCGTAAGGCATCTGCTATGTTAGCAATTATTAATAACCCGGATTTTGTGTATATCCTGCCAGATCTTTCTCCGTTTGAGGGATAGGGTAGTATAGTAAATAGGTACGCCCGTTTAAGGTGGTCAGTAAATCTGTTCGGCCTGTTCTTTTAATATCATACCACCAATGCCCCTCGCCAAAAAACTCACGACGTGATTCATTTAAGATCAAATCCTGGTATTGTGGGGCTGTTAACTCGGCAACCGACGCTGCTGTTGGCGGTACTTTATAGCGATTGGTAAGATAGGAGGTAAGCGTAGCCGAACCGGCTGATACACCTTGTGCTTCCGCTTTGATCAAATACATTTCGGCCAGCCGGGATATAATGATCGGCGTTGCGATAGGGTTGGAGGATATGGCTAATTGCTGTCCCGCCTTGCCGTTTGGAAACTTGATGATGCGGGTGGGATCTGAGGAAAATACCGCGGCTTTCCTTTTATCCCCAACCTTGATCAACGGGGCAGACGCATCACTAAACAGATTTTTATAGGTAAATGCGCTGGGTGAATAGGGCCAGGTCGCCTTGGTATCATTTACCTGACTCAAAAAAGAATGTGTATTGGCTGTGCTGTTATTGGCCAGGGCAAATATGATCTCCTTACTGGTTGAACCTGCGGTAAACATGTTGGAATAAGACATAGAGTCTGTTGATAAAGCGAATTTACCGCTACTGTAGTTGATCAGGGAATCGGCATAGGTTATGGCATTCGCTTTATCGCCGGTAGCCAGGTAAACTCTTGCCATTAAAGCTTTAACCGCCTGGTCAGATACATACAAATTATTACTGAACGCACCGATCAATGAACGTGAAGCTATCAGGTCACTTTTGATCTGCGCCCAAACCTGCGCCTCGGTTGAACGCTGAACAGCATCAGTTGAGCTTTTTAAAAGGATAGGTACACCGCCATACCTGATGACCAGGTCATAGTAGATAAGCGCCCTGAAGTATAAGGCCTCGCCTTTATAGGATAGCTGTGTCGCGGTAGCGCCGGTACCTAAATTATCAACACTTTGTATTAAAATATTGGCTGTATTAATTCCTTTATAATCCCCCCGCCAGTAACTGGTGATATCGGCATCAGAAGCATTCATACTTACCGGGTCAACCACATTATAGCCCGGACCTCCGGTTAGGTTTTCGCCCCTTTTATCAAAATCAAACCAGAAATTGAACAGCACATCTTCCATGGTAGCATACATGCCGGTTCTTAACTGTGGTATATCATTTACACCCAGCGAACTTACGGGTATGGCATTCTGTGGCGACAGATCCAGTTGTTTGGAGCAGCCCCAGAGGGTTATGCTTAAACAGGATAGTATCATCAATCTTTTTAAGTTTTTCATCATCTTATATGTATACATGATTAAAATTTTAAATTAAATCCGAAAAGGATGGTTCTCAATGCAGACTGCAAGCCAAAATCGACACCGTAGTTAGCATCGCCGGGATTGGTCACATAGGATTGTTCAGGATCGTAACCATCATACTTAGTAAAAGTGTACAGATTATCAACCGAAGCAAAGATCCTGAGCGCGCTGATATGATATCTTTTTAAAACGGCAGGAGGGATATTGTAGCCCAGGGTCACTGTTTTTAAGCGCAGATATGATCCGCTTTCTAAAAAGTGTGTAGAGGGCTCCTGGTTATATCCATTGGTATAACCCGTAAATACGCCCCCTCTTACGGCTCTGGGCATAAAGTTGCTGGTGCCGGGTCCTGTCCAGTAATGGGTTGCGGCATAAGCGTCCACATTGTAAAATTGCTCCGTTTTACTGCCGTCATTTAATGTCGCGGTCGAAAAAGCGTTACCTAAAGACTCTATACCTTCCGGGCTGCCACCTTTATAGGATGCATATACTTTAGCACCTACGGAGTATTGTGCAAATATATTCAGGTCAAAACCTTTATAGCTCAAGTTAGTGGTAAAGCCTCCGTAATAATCGGGGGTTGCTTTACCTGCGTACTGCCTGTCTGCTGCTGTGATATCACCATCACCGTTAACATCATCATATTTGATATCGCCGGCCCTAACACCTTTGGCGTATAATTTGGTTGGAACTTCACTGTCCTGTTGATAGATGCCAGTCTGTTTTAATAAATAAAATGCGCTGATGGGTTCACCATTGATAAGGGCATGGATGCCTGTTCCGCCGCCTAATAAACTGCTGCCAGTGGCCGGGATAATATACTTTTGGCTGCCATCATATAAGGAGAGCAGTTTGTTTTTGACAAAGGTAATATTGGTCGAAGCATCCCATTTAAACTCACCTGTGAGTATCTTGGCATTTAAGCCTAACTCTAAGCCCTTATTGTTTAATGACCCGATATTGGCTGCTACCGAAGTAAACCCGGTTGTGGCGTAAACCGGTTTATTATATAACAGGTTGGTTGTTTTCTGATAAAAGTAATCTGTGGTGAACCCTACACGTCCGTTCCATAGTTCGGCATCTAATCCCACATCAAACTGACCTGCTTTTTCCCAGGTTAGGTTCTGGGCGTTTTGCGTAATGACCAGACCGCCCTGGTTATTGTAGGAGTTGCCACCCGAAACCAGCGATTGATTGGCGTAATTGCCTATACCGGCTAAGCTTCCGGTTACACCATAGCTTGTTCTTAGTTTAAGCCGTGAAAGTGTGTTGGCAAGTCGGCTGTCTTTTATAAAAGATTCATTCATGATCTGCCAGCCAGCAGAAACCGAAGGAAATGTACCGTATCTCTTATTAGTAGAAAATCGGGAAGAGCCATCGGTACGTAAACTCGCGTTCAGGATATAACGGCTATCATAATCCAGTGTCAATCTCCCGAAATAACTATCCAGGGCATAAGAATCATAACCAACTGCATCTGGATAAATATTGGTTCCGGCGTTAACTGAATTTAAGTTAGCAGAGGGATATGCGGCATTTGCATAGTTGCTGCTGTATACACCCAGTTGGTCGTTTGTGTATTTTTCATAGGAGTGTCCGGCCAGTATGTTATAATCTAATTTACCTATGCTGTTCTTATAGTTCAGTACGTTATCCAGCACATAACGGTATGCCACATTTCTGTCCTGCAAAATAGCGCCATTCCCTGCCGTTACATTCCTGGCTACCATTTTATCCGTTAGCTTTTTATTGTTGTTGAATAGGGAACCATAAGCGCTGATCGATGGCGTATAAGTTAATCCCTTTACAGGCGTAATATCCAGGCTGATCCTTCCAATACCTTCTGTAGTGTTTGTTTTCCAGATCTCTTCATTGATCAACATCACAGGATTATGGCGGATGATACCATTTACCCCATTTACAGCATAGCTGCCATCCGCATTATAAGGGCCATACCAGGGTTGTTCTTCCCTCGCGGTATATAATACTTTAAGCCCTACGTTACCTTCTTCCAGTAACCTTTGACTGGTATAGGAACCGGATAAATTGGTATGTAAAGTGAAATATTTGCTAATGGTATGGTTAAGATTTAAACGGTAATTGTACTGGTTATAATTACTGTTCTTCAAAATACCCTGCTGACCAAAATACCCAAAAGATGTAAAGACATTCGTGTTTTTGTTTCCTCCGGAGATATCAATAGCCGCAGAATTATTAACGGCCGATTCCCGGGAGATGAGCTTTACCCAGTTGGTTTCCTGAATAACCGGGGGAATATACAGCGTAAGGCTGGTGCCTTTTTGAGTATTGTAGTTTTTAACCGCGTCCTGCATCACGGCAGTATATTGTGCAGCATTGGCCATGGGTATGTCATTGTAGATTCTACCTGTCCCGGTGTGCGCTGTTACATTAACCTGTGTTTTACCCTCTTTGCCCGATTTGGTGGTAACAATGACTACACCGCTATTTGCCCTGGAGCCATATATGGCTGATGCCGCGGCATCTTTCAATACATCCATCGATTCCACATCATCAGGGTTCAGGTTTGGCGCGGTTTCAAAAGGCACGCCGTCGATAACATATAGTGGAGAGCTTGCCCCGCTGATGGACCCTGTACCGCGTACCAGCACGATGGGTTTTGCCCCTGGGATGCCCGAAGGGGTTAGTACATTTACACCTGTAACCCGTCCCTGTAAAAATTTAACCGGGTCATTGGTGGCTCCCTTATCTATATGATCTGGCTTTACAGAAGCTATGGATGAGGTTACATCTTGCTTTTTCTGGCTGCCGTAACCCACTACCACAACCTGATTAAGCGCCGAAACACCGGAAAGCAGTTTAACATTCAGATGTGATTGCGTACCAACAGCTATTTCTTTTGTGGTATAACCGATATAGGAAAAAACAAGAATGGCATCTTCGTTGATCACATTGATACTATACTGGCCTTTGTCGTTGGTTATGGTCGATTGTTCGGCTCCCTTGACCGTCACGGTTACGCCAACCAGTGTTTCACCGGTAGCTCCGTCTGTAACCGTACCAGTAACGTTACCCGCTTTTTTTGACGATGCCGCTTTTTTAGTTTTGATCAATACATAATTGCCGGAATACTCAATGTTAACCGGATAGGCTTTAAGTAAGCGGGATAAGGCATTACTTAGCGATTGGTTTTTAATCTCCAGGGACACAAGCTCCGTTAAAGGCAATACACCCTCGCCATACACAAATTTACCCTGGCTTTTATTTTCAATCTGTGAAAGCGCATGTTCTAATGTAACGTGCTTAAGTTTTAGGGTGATGATTTGATCTGCTACTGATTGCGCCCAAACAGGTTTGGCGTAGCTTAAGGTACTCAGAATAACAACTACTAAAGTTATCAGTGTGCTGTATTTCATGATCTGCAATATTTTTTTTGGTGCATTTATAGAAAGGCACAAAAGATTATTCATAATTTTGATATGTTTTTAAGTGAAATCTTAAAGCATTAAAGCTCCCGGCTAAGCTCCCTTGGAACTTAATTTGTATGTTTAGCGACATCAGTGCGGGAGAAAATTGTAAAAACCGGGGATGTTGCAAGCATCTTCGGTTTTTTGTTTCTTAGCCTTTTTTTATCATCATATTTTAGGGGTTAAATAGTTTAATAATCAGGTAGTATATGGTTTATCGTATCAGATAAGTTGTTCCTTCGTATTTGTATCTGGCGCCAACATAAGTACATAAAACGCTGAGTACGTTTTCCAACGATTCATTTTTATCAAAATGCGCGTTTAATATTGACCCGGCTATCCGGTCATTCTGAATAATGATATGAGTGTTATATCTACGGATCAATGTCCGGGTGATTTCATTGAATGCCTGATCCCTAAAAATCAGCTGTCCCTCTGTCCAGGCTTTCAGTACCGATGCATCAGTGATAGTGCCTTTTAATAAGGCTCCATTTGTAGGATTATAATCAGCCTTTTGGTTAGGGGTAAGCAGTGCGGATAAATGACCAGCCACAACACCCACTTTACCGCTTACTACTGCCACGGTAATTTTAGGTTCATTGGTATAAGCCTTTACATTAAAGCTGGTTCCTAAAACCTGAGTTTGCACTTTACCGGTATATATTAAAAATGGCTTTTCGGGGTTATGTACTACCTCAAAATAGGCTTCCCCCATTAAAGTGACCTCCCTGTTTGCAGCAGTGAACTTACTGGGAAAGCTTATCCTGGTTGCTGCATTTAAGTACACTTTTGAACCATCAGGCAGGATCACGGTTTTAAGTTGACCAGCCGGATTATAAATAGACGTATATGGTTCTGTTGGTTTATGGTTATAGTTGTTCCAGCTCCAGATACCGATAGTACCAGCTAATAGTAATACAGCGGCTACTTTAAGCCATGTCTGTAAATGGATAGGATCTCTTTTCTTTCTTTCAGGAAATAAACTGCTTTTTATCTGAGAACGGATATTTTCCTTCAGCACATTTTCCTGCTCATCACTTTTAAAATAGTAGCCAGGTTGATCAAGTCCCTGCTCATCCATCCATTGGTTTAGTATTTCTATTTCCTGCTCATTACATAAACCTTTTTTATATTTTGTAATGAGTTGTTGGGCTTGTTCTTTATCCACTGTATGCCTGGCTTTATATATACATTATCGGCTATCTGGTAGAATGGTACTATACGATAATGAAATTTATTTTGAAAAGATAGACTTTGTGCAATAACTACATGAAAAATGAATATTACAGACGGGATTAAAGCAGAGAGGGGAAGAGAATAACTACTTAAGAAGAAAATAAACCACTGCAATTGTCAGGTAATCGGTAAAATTTAACCTTAACCTTTTAAGCGCGGTTGAAAGCTGATTTTTAACGGTCTGTTCTGAAATGTTAAGCTGTTCGGAAATCTGCCGGGTTGAATATCCTTTAAGACGACTTAACTCAAAAACTTCCTTCATTTTACCGGGTAGCTTTTGTACTGACAGATTTAACAAACCATTAATTTCCCGTATATAAACGCTTTGATTTACATTATTATCTGATGGATGCTCAATTTGATTAATACTTAATGCATGTTGTTTCCTAACCTCACTGGCATGATAATGATCAATTAGCTTAAACCGGAGTATCGAAAAAAGATAGGCTGATAATGATGAGGTCAACTTAAATACATCTTTTTTGTTCCAGAACGAAATAAAAACATCCTGTACCATGTCTTTGGCAATTTCCTCCGACTGTAATCGATTGTAGGCGTATTGAAAAAGCTGTTTCCAGTAAAGATCATATATATAGTCGAACGCTGTTTCGCTATTCTGCTGTAGTTGTTCAATCAAATGCTGTTCGTCGCGGTAAACAAAATTCATATTATGATATAATCACGCAAAAGTAGCTGCATCTTAAAGGCTTAATATTAAGTTATTATTAAATCTGAAAATATTGTATTGGACTATCTGTTTATCAGCGTGGATGCTGCTGATAAAATCTTTCACTCAACGAACCCGGTTTAACATCTTTATTTTCGCAAAGAAATCTTCAAATAGTAAACGTGTATCTAAAGAAACATATACACGTATTTTTCTTCCATCCGGATTGTCTTCATAAGTACCCTTATTGTTAATACGTGGAGTCTTTCTTGTCACATAAGTGCTGGAAGAAGGATCCGGTTCGTAGGGTGATTGTAAAGCCGATAACAACACGAGCGGGCTATCTCCAAGTATATAAGTTTCGCCAAGGTTACCCCCGCTTTTTTGAGCTCTACGCATCAGATCTTCAAGGGCGGTAACCAGTAAGCGACCAGTTTCGCCATAGGGCTTAACCTTTTCAATTAACTCTGCATAAGCGATAAGCGGTTGCCTGTATGTGCTTCTTGGTACCTGCCAAATACGGACGGCCGAGCGATTAAATATGGCTTTTGCTGCGGCTATATCAATATTTAAATTATACTCAATACCTGAAGCCTGCGGCGGGGCAGGTGCTAGATCGGGATATTCCGGCCCGCCAATCCATATCAGGGTGAACTTTCCAGTAATTTCCGGTGCTTTTAGAACAGCTGATGCCACCTCTGTAAGACCTGCCCCGCATAGTATGTAAAGTGGTTCTTTAGTATCCGTCCTGAGTGTTTCCCGGATAATAAAATCAATTGCTTCGCTTTGAGCGGGAGTACTATCGTTTAGCATGGCGGTGTTCGAACCAGTAAAAACCGGTATCCGATTGTTCAGATGCAATGTACTTAACAGTGTTTTTGCCTTTGCTGCAGCATGTTCTGCCTGTATAGCCGAGCTGTCAAACCAATCCTTCGGTCTTAAGTGTGACCCGATAATACCTCTTATTTCAACAGAAGGGGATAGTGCAAGATGTGCCAGCTGAAATAAGCCATCCGGGTCGCCGCTAAAATCGTTATCAATGATTACCCGTGCTCTGGGAGTAATTAATGGAGGGTTCTGTACCTGGCCGTAACTAACGAGACAAAACACGAAATATTGAAAGAAGAGAAGACCGTATTTTTTCATGAATTGCAAACAAAGTTGTTAAGATAGATCAAATAATATATTATCGGTTCATATTTTTTGGTTAAAAGCGGTGATTCGTAAATTTGCACGGGAATGGCTGTGTCAAGGTCTTAAATGCGGCAATGATTATGAATGTGATGACAACGAGCTGTCAAGAGGAATGAAGCTGATTTAGTGCTGAAAGATCACTATTCCGAAATACATCTTTCGATGCATACATTTTTCGAAAGTTAAATGTTAGTCTTTTTGTATGCCTTTTAACTTGAGAAAAGCTGATTAAATTTGATAGATAATTTTTTCAAAAACCCCAAAAAAATGCTGGAAATGCACTTTAACAAAAAAAAGACCTTCTTGCGAAGGTCTTTTCAGTGGAGCCGGAGGCTCTATGAAAATTTGATTTTCCTTCGCAAAATATGCGTTTTTAGCGTTTAAATAAGTTTTTTTGAACTACCTGAAAAAGTGATAGCCTCGATGGTAGCCTTTTAGATTAATTCAATTTTACCGGATTTTATAGAACGATTTGTAATGCAATTTACGATAATTGAGGGCTTACTACAAATAATGTTTTATTCAACTGGTGTTTCTCTTTAGTGTAAGACAACGCAATAAAAGTCTTATCAAATCACTAAATTTGATCTACCAATTATCATTTAGACTTTATGCCTTATTCACGCCAGGAACTTTTAGCATGGGATACCATGAGCAAAGACCGTTTCCGAGAGATTACCACTGATTTACTTCACAAACTGGTCGAAAATAAGAAGCTCACGCTTGCAGAATCCAAGTTCATATGTTTAAAAACCAAAAATATTTTTAAAGCCGAAGACGATTCTTTAGCATTTAAAGCTACTGAATATTCTCAATGTGATGATTTTCTGTTTTGGGATAAATATTTATTATACTGGAATGACCATGAGGGATGGGGTAACATAAAAAATGGCCCTGAAACATTTGTTACCAAGGAAGAAAAAGTAGGGGATGTTAAGTTTTTGAACGACCATTATCTGCAATGGAAAGCATTTATCGAAGCCGGTAAATTTGACAACGGTATTTTACAAACTGTTGCAAATGAAACAATGCGTTTGACCCGCGAAATTTCTGATCTTTCCAAAAGTATGGGTGAAGGGGCCAATCGTCAACGTTATATTGAAAAAGCTCTGATCTTGCATAGTAAATATTTATACTATCAAGTTGCGGAATATTATGAAGAAAACCCTGCTGAAGAACAACTGACATTGTGTGGCCATCTTATCGTAATTGATCATTTCGTTTATATTCATACCTTATTCGCTCATTTTGCAGCTACAGTCAAATTCAACAGGCCGGGAAAAACCTATCACACCACCAACCATATTGATTTTCGGAATATACCTAAAGTGATAAAGGACATTTTAACCGATTATAATCAAGCTGCCAAATGCGCTAATTTTAATTCAGAACGTATTTATTTCAACTTAAAAGGTACTGATTATGCGATATGGTTTCGAGCCATGACAAGATCTATCAAAGGGAAAGGGCAGGAATCATATTTGAGGGTACAGACTTTTTACCCTGTTGAATTACCGGAAGAGTTGGGCAAATTAAGATCAATGATAGTAATTAAAGCGAACCAGCACCTTTCCATTTATAATTAAATTTCATCACATATGGTCGCCAGGAAGAAATTTATCATAAAAAATGCAGAAGATGTGCTCAATATCCTGCGCCAGAATAAAAACGTATTTGTCTTCTCTGAATGCGAAATCAACGTCGGTATCAATTTATATGACATTATAAAAGATAACGAGGTCGAAGGTATAGAGATTATCTCGGGAATGAATGAAATTCAGCAAACGGATTTAATTTCCGCACGCATAACACCGGGCCTATACATCACTAATGTGAAATTTACCAAATCTTTTGGCGTTGTCAACTCTCTCCTAAGCGGCCCCGTTTTAATTAACAATGTAATTTTTGAAAAGGGGCTACAATTTCATCATAATGAATTTAGAGAACGTGTGAATTTTACGGAGATCGATGTTAAAGGTGAGGCATCTTTTACAAGTACCCTTGCCCGCAGCACATTTTCCGTAACAAAGTCTATGCTTCCTTTGATGAAGCCGGGTTTTAAATATTCTTTATTTGAGCAGGATGTGTTTTTACACGATTGCACTTTCCCTAAAGGTTTGGATTTAAGCTCATGCCACTTTAATCAAAAATTGGAAATAAATCATGGCCAAATAGCAGGATTATTAAACGTTTCAAATTGCAAACTGGGGAGTTTTATTTTGACTGGCGATTTTAATGGTGAACAAAAGATTACTGTTAAAGAGATTGATATGGGTTACACTATTTTTCGGCAACAGGTTCAGTTGCATAATTTGAAACTGGAAGGATCATTGCTTGGTGCAAGAGCAGTTTTTGAAAAGGAATTGTATATTGATCATAGTGTTTTCGGTGGAAAGGTTCTTTTTTCCGCTATGACAGCTATGGGTATTATCATGGTCGAACAATGTCATTTCAAAGGAGATCTAAGCTTTTCTCATTCGTTATTAAATAAAGTACTGTCAATTACTAAAACAATTTACCACGGTGGTAGCTATTCCCGATATCGCTATACCGAATTATTACGCTACCGCACGTGCGGACACCGAACAGGTGTTGGGTGTGGTGGGTAATGATTATGAGGTGGTACAAAACCGGGATGCCTTTAGCTTTTTTGATGCCATTGTAGGTGGCGGGGATGGCATTTTATATGAGACTGCCGGGGCTTTAGGCAAAGGGGAGCGCATATTTATCACTGCAAAACTACCCGGTTATATCAGGATAGGGAGGGGTGATCTCATTGAGAAATACGTTTTCCTGACCACTTCCCACGATGGTTATGGCAGCATAACCGCGGCGTTTACGCCGACACGGGTTTGCTGCAACAATACGCTTCATGCTGCCCTGAATAACATGACCAACGCTGTAAAGATCCGTCATACCCAAAACGCACAGGAGCGTTTGAAACAGGCGCATAAGGTCATGGGCATCTCCAATACCCTTTCCGGTCAACTAGATGGCCTATTTAACCGTTGGTCACAAGTCAGGATAAGCGACAAAGAAGTGTTACGGTTGGTACAACAGGCGATGGCCCCCAGCAAAGAGGTATTGCAAAATGTGTTGGACGAGAATATAGACGAGTACTCCAGTCACTTTTTGAACACCGTGGAAAAAGTATGTGAATTTGCGTTCAGTCACCCCACACAGCAGACCGATACCACGAGAGGAACTCTTTTCGGGGCTTACAACGCCATCAGTGGTTATCTGCAAAATGTAAGGACCTACAAAAGTGAAGATGTGAAATTGAAGTCCATCCTATTCGGCAGTGGATTTAATAAAACCCAATCGGCGTTCAACCTGTGCCAGGAATTTGAAAAGCGGGGTGGAACGGTATTTGAAATGAATTAATCAGCGGAGTGAATATTCCCTTTTTGTTTAATCTTAGAATTTTAGCTAATCAGATACCACTATTTTAAATACACAAAAGCCTGCAAAATTTATTTTGCAGGCTTTTGTGTGGTTTTGAAGGAGCGAAGAGTTATGATTCGTATTAATATTGATTGACGGCATTTCATTTCATGACAAGCATCACCATTTGCAAAACATTTATCCGGTATCTTTATATAAAACGGATGAAGTCATATGAATCTAAAGCCGATTACTAAACGACCTAAAAATAAATTAATCCGGTTTTTGAGGATTTTGGGGCCCGGCCTTACTACGGGGGCTGCCGATGATGATCCGTCTGGTATCGCTACCTATTCTCAAACGGGGGCCCAGTTTGGTTATGGACAATTGTGGACCGCCTTGTATATGCTCCCGTTTATGATCGCCGTTCAGGAAGCCTGCGCGCGTATCGGGATGGTAACAGGCAGGGGCATTGCCTCTGTTGTTAAACTACATTATAATAAAACGGTATTGTACGGAGTTGTGGCTTTGGTGCTTGTTGCCAACGTGATCAATATCGGTGCCGATATTGGTGCTATGGCATCGGCAGCACAGCTGCTCGTGCCGATCCCTTTTGTGATACTGACCTTATTTTTTACGATCATTATCCTTTTATTAGAGATATTTACCAATTACCATACGTATTCCAGGATATTGAAATGGCTCGCGCTGGCCTTATTGGCCTATCCTATAACCTTGTTCATTATACACCAGCCCTGGGCTACGGTGATGAAGGCAACATTTATTCCTCATTTTGAATTTACATTTAGTTTCCTCTTCATCATTACTGGGGTTTTAGGGACGACGATATCACCTTATATGTTCTTTTGGGAAGCGTCGCAGGAAGTGGAGGAGGAAAAGGAGCATAATAAGCTGATGGATGGAAAGCCGGTGATCAGCAACGCTGCCATCAGGAATATGCGCATTGATAACAGTTCGGGGATGTTGTTTTCTGAATTTGCGACTTGGAGCATTATTGTTGTTGGTGCAACCGTCCTGCATCAAAGTGGTATCACGGATGTAAAAACAGCCGCTGATGCCGCGAAGGCGCTGGAGCCACTGGTGCATAGCTTTCCCCATGCCGGATTCCTGACTAAACTGATTTTCTCTGTCGGCATCATTGGTTTGGGCTTGCTGGCGGTGCCTGTTTTGTCGGGCTCAGCGGCTTATGCCGTTTGTGAGGCTTTTGCCTGGGATTCAGGTTTGAATCTTAAATGGAATCGTGCCAAAGCTTTTTATCTGGTCATTTGTGTAGCTACGCTCATCGGCCTGCTGATCAATTTTATTGGGATTGACCCGGTGAAAGCATTAGTTTATGCCGCAGTATTAAACGGGGTTGCCGCGGTGCCTCTTTTATTTTTAATAGTCAGGATATCCGGTAATAAAAAGATTATGGGCGATTATAAAAACGGCAATTTATCCAATATACTGCTTTGGTTTACTTTTTTGGCCATGGGTGCGGCAGCAATCGCAATGTTTTACACGATATTTAAATAACGCGGTAATAAATAGGTCAAAATTGCTTTCTCAGGCGTTTCTTCTTTTGAGGGGTATCCGGCCTTTCAACTTTGATGTAGCGAGTTGTGGCGAGGGCGGGTCTATTGCTATCGCTGCCTGAATTTCCTTTTTCAACGGGGGTAAGGTTTACAGTTAGATGCCTATCCCCACTTGGCATCCCGTTTAAAGCGCTGACAGCTCTTTCAGCATCTCTTAGGTTTCCCATTTCCAGGAATGCGTATCCTTTACATTTCCTGGTAACCTTATCCCGGACGATCTTAACGGTGCTGACTTCGCCAAAGGGGCTGAAAAGCTAGATTAACTCCAATTCCTTTATTTCTAAGGGAAAGCCGGATACAAATAACTTAATCATAAATAATCTTAACACCTGATGTAAATACAAAGTGAAGATAGTAAATCATGTTGTAACGGTTTTGACCAGGATCAGCAAAAAGAATGATGGCTGTCATGGAAGCGGAATGCCATAAGCTGTTCCTTTGAGCAACAAATATTAATAAACTTTTAAATTTTTATTGTGATGAAAACAGATATTCAAATTCAAAAAGATGTAATGGATGAAATTACATGGCTCCCTTTTTTACATGCCGCTGAAATCGGCGTAGCCGTAAAAAATGGTGTGGTAACCCTGTCAGGGCAAGTAGATACGTACAGTAAAAAAATCGCTGCGGAAAATGCGGCAAAAAAAATCAGTGGCGTAAAAGCTGTCGCCGAAGATATCCAGGTGGGTGTATCGCCTATCTATCGTAAAACTGATGCGGAAATCGCCGAAGCTGCATTAAATGCACTAAAATGGAATACAGCGGTACAGGACGAGAAGGTAAAGATCAAGGTTGAAAATGGCGTGGTGACCCTGCAGGGAGAGGTAGAATGGGCGTTTCAACGCAACAATGCTAAAACAGCTATTGAGAACCTGACCGGGGTACGTTCCATTGTTAACCTGATTGAAATTGAGCCCAAGATTTCCGCGTTTGAACTGGAGCAAAAAATCAGTGCGGCATTCCGTCGCAACGCCAATATCGATGCCGGAAGGGTTAACGTAGCAGTCAATGGCAGCAAGGTAATACTCACCGGCCGGGTAAGTACACTAACTGAAAAGGATGAAGCTGAAAATGCCGTATGGGCCGCTCCCGGAGTTTACAGTGTGGAAAGCAAGCTGACAGTCGAAGAGCCAGAAGGCATCTTAATGTAAGAGATCGGATGCATTAATTTTTACAGGGATTGTCTTCAAATGACAGTCCCTGTTTTCGTTTAATAAAATTCTGTCTATGTTCACTTCTTCCTAGGGTCAACCCAGGTCTTCAACAATTCTTTTTGTTTCAAAACGGCATCATAGCCGGCTTTAAAAAGCTGATCAGCATGCCTCATGTCGAACATTTGGTGGCCCTGTAGTTCAGGTTCCAGAAAAATGTCACACTGGAGGGCATGCGCGGCCACTGTATTGGCCACGGCCAGGTGAAAGCTTTTTTCCAGCACCTGGAATCTTCCCAATTGTTCCGGATGATCATGGTAAAGTTTATTTACATGACTGCCGAGTATCTTACGACACTTGTCTCTGATACAATCCACCGGCAGATTGTCCCGGACGCCACCATCGACCAGGTAACGCTGGCCAAATTTAACGGGTGTGAACAGACCCGGTACAGATGACGAGCCAATAAGGACCGGATACAATTGTCCTTCAGAAAAGGTAACCGATTCGCCGCTGCCGATATCTGTGGCGGTAACATATAAAGGGATTTGCAATTGATCAAAGCTATCGTGCGGTATACTTTCCTTTAATAATTTGCCAAGACCGGCCGGAGTAAAAAGCCCGGAGGGAGATAAGATCATCCTGACCAGACTGGTGGAAGTATGGGTTTTAACCATTTCCAGGATATGTTCCGGGGAATGTCCTGCCGCATATAAAGCGCCAATTAACGCACCGGCGCTTACCCCGGAAAGAATATCCGGCCGGATACCGATTTCATCAAGCCCCTGTAATACGCCTAAATGGGCGATACCGCGAGCCCCTCCTCCGGATAATACTACTCCAATTCCAAGCATGGCTCAAGATAATAATTTATATACCAATCTGAGACATGCGCGATATGCGGCAAAATATAACCCGTAAGTATGGCTGTAGCCTACCTGGGCAATGCCCGTGATCCTTATGAAAAAAGCGGGCAATGCATTGGACAATTGTCGACATCTCTATTTCCAATAAATAACAAAGGACCGTGACTGATCATCCTTGGTTATATTTAAACAAAGTAGTACAACCGCCTGGAATATGCTTATCTTTATTTACTTTATTCAGATGCCAAAAGTTTGATCATCAGGTAAATAATTCATCGTTTATGCCCACCACGATATTGTTTATTGAAGATAATACAGATATCAGGGAGAATACGACAGAACTCCTTGAGCTGGAAGGCTACCAGGTAATTACGGCCGATAATGGTACTGATGGGATTAGTATGGCCAAACTACACCACCCTAATTTGATCATTAGTGATGTGGTTATGCGGGGGATGGATGGATTTGAGGTTTTTGAATTGTTACTCCTTGACCACAATACCAGAGATATTCCCTTCATTTTCACCTCAGCGATGTCGGAAAGATCACATATGGAAAAGGCGTTATCCATCGGTTATTGTAATTATCTGGTCAAACCTTATGACGATAAAGATCTGTTCCTGATCATAGAGAAGGTTCTGGGATTTCCACGCTAACTTATTTCACTAAAAATATGCTGTAAATCAAATTTCGACATGACGACAGTCATCGCCGGGAAACAACGTATTGGTCATATTTGTCTGACAACCTCGCGTAATGAGGAAAAACAAAGGCTTAACGTTTAAACCAATTTTTATTATGAAAAAGATCCTTGTACTAACCGACTATACAGATAATTCGGATCATGCTGCTGCTGCAGCCGTTCCATTGTGCGCGAAGCTGAATGCGAATATTTTATTGTTCAACACTTTTATCAGCCAACCCGTTCTGTCCGAGTTTGGCGGAACACCTTATGCTGTGGAGCAGATGATCTGGGTGGACGAAAGCAAGGGCAAAATTACTTATCTGAAGGAGAACCTGGAGAAACTGGCTACGGAGATCCCGCGTGGAGCACACCGGCCAAGCATCAGTAGCCAGCGGGAAGAGGGAAGCTTGGAGTATCAACTGAAGTTCCTGCTGGAAAGAAGGGATATCGAACTCATTATTATGGGTGCACGCTCCGGCACAACCATGGAACATCTGTTGATCGGCAGTGATACCAGTACGGTGATCGATCAAACGAACCGGCCGGTTTTGATTATTCCCGAAAGCACTGATCTTAAAAAGATAAAAAAGGTTACGATTGCCTGCGACTTTGATGAGGGCGATCTGCATGCGGTGCATTACCTCACCAAACTCGGTCGCCTTTTAAATTTTCACCTGGAAATCCTGCATGTATCTCTTTGGGGCCATGATGACGCCCGTGAAATAGAAATGAGAAATAAATTTTCCAATCGCGTGAAAAGATACCGGTACCCTGATATATCGTATCAGAATATCTCCGGCAAGGAATTGCCCGCCCGCCTGAACCGCCATTGTGAAGAGAACGGTTCTGACCTGCTTGTCCTGGTGCATGATCAGCATAGTTTTTTGAACAGGATATTTAAAGGGAGTCATACCCGTGATCAGTTAAAACACCAGCAAATACCGGTGATGATGATCCCGGCAGGTATGGAAGACAGGTAAAATACAATATATCGTGAAAGCCGCGGAAAATTTAATTCCCGCGGCTTTTTTATGGACCCGGCATTTTTTTTAAAGAGATTTAATGAAAAAGCCGGGTTTCTTGTAAGGAACCTGGCTTGTACTCGGGATGTGACTTGTCACAACGAAGAGCTTTGCATTTACATCCATTCGGCAGCAAACCCGTTGAATTCATGTCGCAATGCCATGAAAAGCTGATCTTCCATGAAATAGTCCTCAGCCAACTGGTTATAAATGGCCACAGCATCCCGGTCAACATGACCATCTGATCCGGCCAGTTCATATTGAAGAACTTTCATGTTCTCGTGAATACGGTGTTTCAAGCCATCCAGGTAATCACGATGGATGATGAACTGGTTCTGGAAATGTTCCACTTTTTCGGATACGGCTTTACCCGTATTGTCTGCCGCAATTTCTTCCAGTCTTTCCTGCAGGAAACCCAACTCAAGTTCATAGAATCCGAGGCCCCTTAACCACGCGTTGTGCGCGAAATTCAAATGTTTTATACTGATCTGTTTCATAGATCAAGGATAGGCAGCTTTTCTCTCCGAAAAAATGACCGTCGGCATTTTTTGAGGTGATGCTGTCTCAGGATACAAAGGTAAATAAATGGAGATAAACGGGCGTTTCTGTAGAATGAGCAGGATCAGCTTTGGTGTTGACCCCGGTCATTATTTAAACAGGGCTTTAAAGGGAAATTAGCTCCGTATTAAAAAAAATGATCAGGCTGTTGTACTTTATATGCAGGTAAGCCTTCTTCTTTCTAACCATTTATAGCAATTCATTATGGAATCTTTTATTAAAAAATTCAGTGAAACCGGTTTACGGGATATCGCGGAGGTTGGCGGCAAAAATGCTTCCATCGGAGAAATGTTTACGCATTTGGTGTCCATGGGTGTGCGGGTCCCGGACGGCTTTACGGTCACTGCCGCGGCTTACCGGTATTTTATAAAGTGTAATGAACTGGAACAGCACCTGCAGGATATACTTCAGGAGCTCGACCGGGATAATTTTAGCAATCTTTCCCGTGTTGGAACCAAAGCCAGGAAATTGATCATGGAAGTGGAGATGCCCCAGGATCTCCAGATGGCCATTATCGACGCTTATGACTACATATTTCGTTTTTCGGATCCGTCAGTAGCCGTACGTAGCAGCGCCACCGCCGAGGACCTCCCGGATGCCAGTTTTGCTGGTCAACATGAATCCTATTTAAATATTCAGGGACATTGGGCAGTCATCTATGCCGTAAAACGATGTTTCGCATCCCTGTACACCGATCGTGCCATTAAATACCGGGAAGACAAAGGCTTTGATCATGCTAAAGTATTCCTCGCTGTGGGTATTCAGCTCATGGTCCGTTCAGACCTGGGCTGCTCAGGCGTGGGTTTCACCCTGGAACCGGAGTCCGGTTTTCGTGATGTGGTGCACCTGGCCGGTGTTTGGGGCCTCGGTGAAAATATGGTACAGGGTGCCGTTGTTCCCGATGAGTTTATGGTATTTAAGCCCACTTTGAAAAAAAACAAGAAAGCGATTATACAGAAAAAATTAGGCAGCAAAAGTAAAATGCTGGTTTATGCACAGGACGGCAACGAACATCGTACAACAACCAATCAGGATACCCCATGGGAACTGAGGGGGAAATTCGTGCTGGAAGATGCCGAAATTGAACAGCTGGCCCGCTGGGCGCTGATCATCGAGGATCACTACCAGAAACCAATGGACTTTGAATGGGCCAAAGACGGGGAGAACAATCAGCTTTATATCATACAGGCCAGGCCCGAAACGGTGCACAGCCGGAAGAAAGAATTACAGATCAAAACCTGCCATATTACCGAAAGGGGAGAAGCACTCACAACGGGAGCTGCTGTCGGGCACCAGATCACCAGCGGATTTGCGCGCTTGTTAAGCTCTCCCGATGATGCTTTTAAATTGAATCCCGGTGATATCCTTGTCACGGACACCACCAGTCCGGATTGGGACCCTATTCTCAAAAAAGTGGCGGGGATCGTCACCAATAAAGGCGGCAGGACCAGCCATGCGGCCATTATCGCCAGGGAACTGGGTGCAGTAGCTATTCTGGGCACTGAAAATGCAACAGTGAATATCAAAGACGGTGAAGAGATCACCCTTTGCTGTGCCGAGGGTAAGACCGGTACCGTTTATCGGGGTAAATTGGACTGGAAGGAAACGATAACAGACATAGGGAAAATTCGCCTGCCCGAACACCCCAAAGCGCAGCTGATCGTGGGTGATCCGGATCAGGCATTCCAGCTGTCTTTTTATCCTAATCATGGTGTCGGGCTGATGCGGTTGGAATTTATCATTTCGCATGCCGTTCAGATACACCCGATGGCACTGGTCAATTTTGACCGGGTTACTGACGAAACGGACCGGTTAAAGATTGAACATCTGACCGCCGGGTATACAGATAAGACCGATTATTTTGTTGACCGGTTGGCGCAGGGCGTGGCAACCATAGCTGCGGCTTTTTATCCGAAAGAAGTTATCGTGAGGATGAGCGACTTTAAGACCAATGAATACGCCGGTTTGATCGGCGGTAAATACTTTGAACCGGAGGAGGAAAACCCCATGATCGGGTTCAGGGGAGCTTCCCGTTATACCCATGAACGTTACCGGGAGGGTTTTCGTCTGGAATGTGAGACCATGAAAAGGCTCAGGGATGATATGGGCTTCACCAATGTCAAACTGATGATCCCTTTTTGCCGGACCGTTGAAGAGGGTAAAAAGGTACTGGCCGAGATGCAGAAACATGGACTGACAAAGGGCGTTAACGAACTGGAGATCTTTGTAATGGCAGAAATACCCAGTAATGTTTTATTAGCCGAGGAGTTCGCCGCGGTTTTTGACGGGTTTTCCATCGGGTCCAATGACCTTACACAATTAACACTGGGCATCGACAGGGATTCTGCTGTGATCGCGGACTTATTTGATGAGCAAAATGCGGCCAGCAAAAAAATGATCATATTGATGATTCAAAAAGCCAATCAATTGCAACGGAAGGTTGGGCTTTGCGGGCAGGCGCCAAGTGATTCCAAAGAATTTACTAAAATGATCGTAAACTCGGGCATTGACAGTATTTCATTCAACCCGGACGCGCTTATCAACGGCATTAACAATATAAACGATGCACTTTCCCCGTCAGCTAAATTGTCAAAAACTGGAAACCACTTCATTAAGATTAAAAATTTAAACGGGATCCATTAGCCCATCGGGCATAACCAAAAAAATCTCTTCTGACACCTGAAATTACACTAACATCATTACAAAATGGAAACTTTACCTTTTAATATCGTACGTAACATGATCAACCGTTGGTGGCTGATATTATTTGCCGGACTTCTCCTGATTGGCATGGGGGTCTGGGTCATTGCATCTCCTTTTGAATCCTATCTTTCACTCAGTTGGGCATTTGCCTTTTGTATGATGGTGACTGGTGCATTTGAGGTCACTTTCTCGTTAATTAACTATAAATCAGTTGACGGCTGGGGATGGGCGTTTGCCGGTGGACTGGTCGATTTGTTTATCGGTGGTTATTTGTGGCGCTATCCGCTGATCACGATGATCATCCTACCCTTGATCGTGGGTGTCTGGATACTTTTCCGGGGAATCATGGCGGTTGCCAATGCACTGGATATGCGCTCTTATGGCTTTCGGGACTGGAAATGGCTTTTATTTACAGCCGTGTCCATTATTGTTTTTGCCATGCTCGTACTGGCCTATCCGGCTTTCGGTATAGAAAATCTGATCCTATGGACCGGGATGGCTTTCCTGCTTGCCGGTGTCTTCCGGATCTGGCTATCCTTGAAGATAAAGAGAATTAAGGATGAACTTTCAGGACATCACCGCAGAGAAAAATCGGGAGCGATAGTATAGAGACCTTAATCAGGAGTATGCCGGTTATTTGAGCTCCGGTTAACGACTAGTAGATAGTCGTTGACCGGAGCTTTTTTGATGACCTGTTTTTACCCTAATAAAAGAGGCATACAGACTTCATGATGGAAGTCATAAACAGATATGATGCTCATCATTCGCCGCCAGAAGCCGGGCTTGTACTTTTAACTAAAATTCAGACACCGGCATAACATGAATAGCAAAGATAAAATTCATTTAACCTTGATGGCCAGGATACCGGAGTTCATTAAGGAAACCGGTCAGGTAACCAGGTTTACAGGGCGTTTTTTTTCTACAGGATTGAAACCCCGTTTTGAGGTAAAGGAGCTGCTGGCCCAATGTTATTTCATTGGTTACCAATCCCTGCCATTAATCGGCCTGACGGGGTTTATTATGGGACTTGTGCTGACCATGCAGTTAAGGCCCTCCCTGGTTAGCTATGGCGTAGAATCTGAGCTGCCGGTGATGGTGGGTATTGCCATTGTCCGCGAGATCGGCCCGGTGATTACCGCTTTGATCTTTGCCGGCAAGATCGGCAGCAGTATCGGCGCTGAGTTAGGCTCCATGAAGGTAACTGAACAGATTGATGCCATGGAAGTAAGCGGTACCAATCCCTTTAAGTATTTGGTAGCCACAAGGGTATTGGCCGCAACTTTAATGTTGCCCATACTAACTATACTAAGTGATGCGATCTCCCTGTTTGGCGCTTATGTCGGGGTCAATATCCGATCGGTAACGAGTGTTCGCCTGTTTTTTACACAGGTGTTTGATAGCCTGAGCTTTGGTGACCTTGCACCGGCTGTCATCAAAACCTTCTTTTTCGGATTTGCAGTTGGTATTGTCGGATGTTACAAGGGTTATAATTCCAGTAAGGGGACCCGTGGTGTGGGAACTTCGGCCAATACAGCCGTTGTGCTGGCTTCCGTACTGATATTTATCATTGACCTGCTGGCTGTGCAGCTCACTGATGTTCTTGGACTAAATTAATGGGTTATGGAAATTTCAACCGGATCATCAATGTCGGAAAAAAAGATACCAGAAGATCGGGAAACGGTCATCGAGATTGAGCATCTCTGTAAAAGATTTGGGGAAAATGTCGTGCTGAATGATTTTAACCTCAAAGTATACCGGAATGAAAACGTGGTAGTGCTCGGTAAATCGGGCGCAGGGAAATCAGTCCTGATCAAATGCGTCATCGGGCTATTAAAACCAGATAGCGGAACAATTCGGGTGCTGGGTAAAAATGTACCTGAATTAGACCATGAAGACCTGGATAAGATCCGTACAAAAATTGGATTTCTTTTCCAGGGAAATGCGCTTTATGATTCCATGACGGTCAGGGAAAATCTGGAGTTCTCTCTACGGAGACAGTGGATCAAGCTGCCGCAGACAGAAGTAGATGCCTTGGTGAAAGAAGCCCTGGGAAATGTAAGCCTGCCACATACGGCAGATATGATGCCTGCGGAACTTTCCGGTGGCATGCTGAAAAGGATCGCGTTGGCCCGCACCCTGATCCTCAAACCGGAGATCATCCTGTATGATGAGCCAACAACGGGGCTGGATCCCGTAACCGCCAGGGAGATCGATAATCTCATTATAGCTCTCCAGAAAAAATACCACACCGCTTCCATCATTATATCGCACGACATGAACTGCGTTAAAAATACAGCAGACCGGGTGGTTTTACTGCTTGACGGAAAGTGTTATGCTGAAGGCACCTACCGGGAATTGGAAGAAGCCGCTGATGAAAATATTAAACAGTTTTTTGAGTAAAACACGATGACAAACCAAGGAGAAAATAATATAAAATTGGGCTTATTTACATTGGCAGGGCTGGTGGTGCTCATCTTTTCCTTTTATATGATCGGGAAAAATCACAACCTGTTTGGAGGTGATTTTGAAGTGAAAGTGCGCTTTTCTAATCTGAACGGATTAATAGCCGGGAATAATGTACTGTATTCCGGGATCCAGGCCGGTACCGTAAAAAATGTCGAATTGCTTAACGACACTGCGATCGAGGTGACATTATCGATCGACCCTAAAGTGAGTGCATTTATACATCAGGATGCCATTGCAACGATTGGAACCGAAGGCCTGATGGGTAACAAGATCATCAATATTCAACCCGGGACGGGTAAGGGGCTGGTCATCAACAAGGGCGATTACCTGAAAACCAGGAAAGCTGTAAATACAGATGCCATGCTGCAGACGCTTGATAAGACCAACAATAATATTGCATTGATCTCGGAAGAATTAAAAAATACAGTGACCCGCATTAACCAGAGCAAAATATTTGAGGTGCTGAATGATCAGGAGCTTGGCTCTGGTCTCCGGTCTTCTTTGGCAAACATGCACCAGGCAACAGCAGATGCGCGGGATATGGCCGCAAACCTGGATCTTATGGTGAAAGGTATCAGAGGAGGAAAAGGCGCGGCTGGACTTTTGCTGACGGATACGGCCTTTGCCGGAAATTTGAATAACGCGATGCAGAACGTCAGGATGGTTAGTGATAATGCCAACCAGGCGACCATTCGTTTGAATACCCTGATCAATAGTGTCAATCAGGACCTGTCTTCGAAAAACGGCTCCATGTATGTATTGCTCAAAGACTCCGTGGTGGCCGGCCAGCTGAGATCAACCATGAAAAATATCCAGGATGGAACTGCCGGGTTTAACCAGAATATGGAAGCACTGAAACATAACTTCCTGCTACGGGGCTATTTTAAAAATCTTGAAAAGCAGAAAAATAAGAAACAATAATTAAAATTTTAACAGATGAAAAATACAAATGGTATAGGAAAACATCCTCAGGTTTACCTGGTGGGTGGTGGTATAGCCTCGCTCGCTGCTGCAGCATATTTTATACGTGACGGAGAAATCCCGGCGGATCAGATCACGATCTTCGAAGAAATGAACATCGCGGGGGGCAGTCTGGACGGCGGCGGAACACCTGAAAACGGGTATGTACTGCGCGGTGGGAGAATGCTTAACTTCAGTTATCACTGCACCTATGACCTGTTCTCTTTTATACCTTCCCTGACGGATCCGGATGTGACCGTTCTGGAAGAAATTAAAGCGTTTAATAAAAAGATTAAAACACATGCCGGTGCCCGTGTAGTCGAAGGCGGCCGCATCATCGATGTGTCTTCTATGGGATTCAGTAACAAGGACCGCCTGGACCTGATGGAAATGATGGCCGTAACCGAAGGTTATCTGGGTGCCCGGCGCATTGACGAATGGTTCGAGCCCGCTTTTTTTAAAACCAATTTCTGGTTCATGTGGGATACCATGTTTGCATTTCAGCCCTGGCACAGTGCTGTGGAGTTTAAACGATATCTCCGCCGGTTCCTGCATGAGTTCAGTCGGATCAATACGCTCGCGGGTATAGATCGTACGCCTTATAACCAGTTTGATTCCATGGCTAAACCATTGATCCGATGGTTGAAAAAACGAGGTGTCAGGTTTGAAATGGGTGTTCAGGTAACCGGTCTTGATTTCCGGGATGAGGATGAAAAAAAAGCCGTTGAACGCATACATTATATCCAAAATCAACAGGAACTGGAAATCAGTATAACCTCGCGGGATCTCGTGCTGGTGACCATTGGCTCGATGACGGCAGATTCCAGTTTAGGCACCATGCATTCGCCGCCCAAATTGATTACCGATAAAGAAGATAGCAGCTGGAGATTGTGGGAACAAATCGCCCAGCATAGCTCAGAATTCGGCCGTCCCTTTGTATTTGACAACCGGGTGGATGAGTCTAAATGGGAGTCTTTCACCGTGACCTGTCAGGGTACGCAGTTCTTTGACCTGATGGAAGGGTTTTCCGGTAATCCCGCGGGTACCGGTGCGCTGGTCACTTTTAAAGATTCCACTTGGCTGATGTCTATTGTATTGGCTTATCAGCCGCATTTTATTGGTCAGCCTGAGGAGGTGACCGTGTTTTGGGGATACGGTCTGTACCCGGACCAGGTCGGTAACTTTGTTCCAAAAAAAATGGCGGATTGCAGCGGGGCGGAGATCATGACCGAATTGCTTTCTCATTTGCGGTTTGACCATGCCAAAGAGCAGATCATCAACACCTGCAACTGTATTCCATGCATGCTGCCTTATATCACCAGTGAATTCCTGACAAGGTCTAAAGGTGACCGTCCGGAAGTGCTTCCCGATGACTCGGTAAACCTGGCTTTTATCGGGCAATTTGCCGAAGTGCCGGATGATACGGTATTTACCGTCGAGTACTCGGTAAGAACAGCCCAGACGGCAGTATACAAGCTGCTTAAGCTTGATAAGGAGCCGGTGCCCATGTACCACGGCGGGCATCATGCTGAAGTTTTGTTTGATGCCATGAAAACCATGCTTACGTAAATCTTACTGATCATCAATAGAAGAATGCAGGCCCTGGGCCTGCATTCTTTGTTTCAGGCGATCTTATCGCCAGCTAATTCTTCGTTCCAACGCCATGGAAAACAATTGTTATCCGTACAATTTACGCGCGGAAATGATCATGATCACGATGATGATTGTAATGATGATCATGGCAGTTAATCCGCTGATCCAGGTTTTATCTTTTACCATCGTTTTGTGTTTTATGGGTTTTACTCCTGTTAATGCCCTGATAAAGATGGAGATAAGGACACAGAATGGAAATGATCCTGATCAGGGTTTAACTGTATATTGCCTTGTTTTACAAGATGTTTATCATCTTATTGTGTAACGGCAGCCATTTTTTTCACAGTTGATATTCTGGATTTTTGGATATCGCCTTGACGGCTGTTGATCACTAACCAATAAACAATTATGAATACGAAAACATTAACGTCGAAAGTAGCTATTGTAACAGGAGCCGGTTCGGGTATAGGTAAATCCATTGCCATGGCCTTTGCCCAAGCGGGCGCCAGTATCATACTTGCTGATAACCGCCAGCAGAACATTGAAGCGGTAGCCGATGCAATCCAAAAAAAGGGAGGGCAGGCGACCTGCTTTACCGCTGATATTTCCAGGGAGGAAGATGTCAGCCTGTTAATGAACTTTACCTTACAGACATATGATAAGCTGGACATCCTCGTCAATAATGCCGGGATTATGGACAATTTTACGCCAGTTGCCGAAGTCAGCAGCGAACTATGGGAAAGGGTAATCGGTGTCAATCTGAATGGCCCGTTCTATACCTGCAGAACTGCCGTGCAGCTGTTTTTAAAACAAGGCTCAGGTACCATTATCAATATTGCCTCTATCGGTGGCTTATATGGCGGACGTGCCGGCTGCGCGTACACGGCGTCCAAACATGGTTTGATCGGGCTGACGCGAAATATCGGATACCAATACGCTGAGAAGGGAATCAGATGTAATGCTATTGCTCCCGGAGGCATTAATACAAACATCCTTTATGGCAAGGAAAATGACCCCTTCGGTTTTGAAAGGATGAACGCCGGTACCGGAAATATGCCCCATTCCGCCAACCCGGATGTTATCGCGGAACTGGCCTTATTCCTGGCTTCTGAAAAATCTTACTTTGTTAACGGTACGGTGATCACAGCAGACGGTGGCTGGACGGCTTATTAGCCTATAATGGAATAGCCCTCTTATCCAAAGATATAATGATTAATGATTCCAGCCGGGTTTAACCATATCCGCTCAGATAATGCCGCCGTTCTTATATCCGGCCTCAGCTTGGTTTTATGTTGGTCTCCATTGCTGCAGCTCCCGGATGACCGGCGAACTAATAACTTTACATTCATCTCCTTGTACTGAATCATCGGAGACCTCTTATTTTCGGGATAAAACCTCGTTAATATGATAAAGCGCCATCCCCAGATTTTGATCCATCGCGTAAATATCTGTATAATTGATCAGCCTGCCATCTTTTACTTCACAGGTAAGATAGGTTATTTGTAATGGTATCGGTTGTCGCAAATTAAACTGCTTTTTTCGATAAGATGTTATAGCCTGTTGTAAGGCACTTACTTTATTTGAGCTTTGATCATTTTCCAGGATCAAAGCGGCAAGCTGTTCTGGGTGTTCAACCCGGATACATTGATCCCCAAGGTCCCGCTCTGTTTGTCGAAATAATTCCCGGAAAGGGGTATCGTGCAGATAAATATCATACACATTCGAAAAACGGAAAACCAATAAGCCCAGCACGTTATCGCAACCCACGGATTGCCGTGCGTAAAACGACTGCGGGTGTTGCTGGATTTCCAGTAACCTGGCCATTGTTGGTGCGACATAGTTTCCCTGCGGATCATAGATGACATACTGATTTTCTTCCAAATATTGTATATTCTTAATGGCTTGAGGCAATAGTTCTTCTACAAACATCTTTGAAGGCACCTTCCACTCCGGGCAAGTGATAAAGTAATCCAGTTTGCTTTGCAGGGTAGGGGTTGGTGTGGAGGGTTTTCCTACGATCACTTTAAATTCATCCAGAACCCCCGCGCGATAAAACTTCAGGCTATAGGAAGGAATGTTGACCTGGATATAGTTGTCTTTTTCGGGCGTTATCCAGCGTAACCGTTCCATGTTGATGACAACTTTGAGTATCTCTCCCTTTGGTTTTTGATAGCAGCCATTTGGGTAAGGTCCTATGAGGAGTTGAAGCTGGTGCTTTAAATCCTGATAAGCGCCCGATAAGGGCTGTGCTGTTTCCAAAGTCCGTTTAAACTCTTTACTACGTAGCGCACTCATCAACAACTGCGGTGCATTAAAGCTGTTTGTTGCCGTGGTATCGAGGTAATGAGACGGAAAATCGGGATTCAGCTTACCATAATGCATATTGTTGATCATGTACAGTAATGCGTCTGTCAGGAGGATATCAAATCGGGATTTCTGATTATTCCCTGTTTGTCCGAAATGGACCCGGAGATAATGCAGCTTATCGGCTAAGAGCCCGCCGGGGTGATAGTCATCATAAGCAAGGCCATATTGCAGGGCACAGTCCAGCATCTGCATGGCCTCCGTGGCCTGTGTCCGGACAGTATCCGGCGCGACCCACAAAAGCCGGTAACCATTCTGTTGATAACAGCGTACTACCGAATTGGGATAATATAAAACCTCTTTGTGGTTTCTTATCTGATTTTTTATGGATTCGGCTATAGGAGTATCCACGGGAGCCAAAAGGCGTAGGCTGTATAAGCTGGAGGTTGAGGCCCGCAGGCCTACCGGCAAAATCAAAATAACCAGGTAAGCGGACAGTCTTAAATTGTCATAAAACCTGTTTCCTGAACGGATGTGTTTGGTATCCTGAGTTTCCATAACGACAAATATTTATTGCTGTAAATATCCCGCTTTGAACCTCTTTAAATAATGATGATCATCATCACTAAAGTTGATAGTCAGCATCCTTTTTAATCGCTATTAGCTTCTGATGAACTTGAATGGAAAAGAAACGGAACCGGGATCTCCGGTTCCGTAATGGACAGTACTGTTACTTTAGCCGTTAAAGACAAAGCGTGCTGTTTCATTTACCGAAACAGGAATAAATTCCATCCATCGGGTAGTACAAATATCGGTAAAGGACTGTTTCTGAAACCTGTAATGGATCATACATCGGATTGATCTTCATCATTTTATTGAAGGTTGTTTTTTTTCTATTTTGCCAGGCTGATGCTATTTTGAACAGCATAGAAATGAATACCGGTCGAATTTATCACGGTTGGGTTATCCTCCTAAGTTGTCTTCGACGCTAAGGCTGGTCTGATCCCCGTTTCAATAACTCAACCCAGATCACCGATAGTATACCTACTACCGAACTGACGGATAACTGGGCAGGGCTTAACGATTCAAATCCAAAAAACGTTGACAGGGGATGGATATAAAATAATGATCCGGAAATCACGATCGTGATGCCAAGCACAACAGGCACCAGGTTATTCCTGTATTTAATGGTGGTGAACAGGGAATAATAAAAGGAACGGTTTACCAGGGTGAGCAAAATATTGGCAGCGATCAGTGTACTGAACACCATGGTGCGCGTAGTATTTTCATTGAAATGCCGGGATACCGCAAACTGGTAAATACCTAAAGTACCGGCCGTGATGGCCAATCCCTGAATGACACTTGTAAAGAGTTCCTTACCGTTAAAAAAGGTTTGGGTGAATGCCCTGGGTTGCTGCATCATGGTATTCTTTTCCATAGGTTCATTTTCATAAACAATGGAACAGGTAGGCCCCATGATCAGTTCGAGAAAAATGATATGTACGGGTGAAAAAATATTGGGATATACCCAGCCGAGGAACAGGGGAATAAAAACGGTGAGGATAATAGGGATGTGGATGGATATGATGTACTGGATGGCCTTTTTTAGATTGGCATATATCCTTCTGCCCATGGCTATCGCATCAGTCATTTTTGACAGGTCATCCTCTACAAGGATGAGTGACGCCGCTTGTTTGGCGATCTCTGTTCCTTTTTTGCCCATCGCAATGCCAATATGCGCGGCTTTTAACGCGGGCCCGTCATTTACGCCATCTCCGGTCATAGCTACAATCTGGTTGTCAGTCTTCAGGGCCTGAACCACCCTCAGCTTCGCCTCCGGGAACATGCGTGTAAATACATTGATTCGGAGAACTGTTTTCCGGAACTCCTCATCGTTTTGCGTCATTAACACCGCGCCGTCTATACATTGATCATATCCCCTGAATCCGATCTGTCTGGCGATGGATGTGGTTGTTGCCGCGTTATCGCCGGTAATGATCTTAACCGTTAATCCTGCTTTATAGAATGTTTTCAGCACCTCCGTAATGTTTGCCTTTGGAGGGTCATAGAAAGCAACGATCCCTTGAAAGGTAAATCTGAATTCCTGCTGGCTGTCCGGGAACTCATGATCGCCGAAAATGGCTTCCCCAACGCCTAAAACCCGGTAGCCGTCATCAGCGAGTGCGGCCATGGCTGCCAGGGTATGTCGGCGCTCCTCGTCGCTTAGTACACATAAACGCATGATGGCCTCCGGAGCCCCCTTCGCGGCAATGACCCGGTGTCCGGAACCATCAGCGAAAATATGGGTCATCATAGGCGGTTTGCCGCCCAGCGGGTATTCATGGATCATATGATAAAATGGCCTTTCATCAGTCGGAAATAGTTGCGCGTAAGTATGATGGAGAGCGACCTCCATCGGGTCAAAAGGCACAGGTTCACTCGCCCACATGGCCATCCTGATAAGTTCCCGTTCATTTGTGTCAAAAAAAGCTACATCGTCTGTAATGCGGTTTGATCTCAAAGTGAAGACACCAGCCAGGCTCATCCTGTTTTCAGTGATCGTTCCTGTTTTGTCTGTGCAGATCACCGTAGCGCTGCCGAGGGTCTCCACGGTTTTCATTTGTTTGACCACGATCCCCATTTTCATCAAACGCCAGGCACCGATGGCCATAAAAGTGGTAAAAGCCACCGGTATCTCTTCCGGTAAAATACTCATCGCCAGCGTAAGCCCCTTCATTAGGCTATCCAGAATGAGGGCCGAACGATAATAATTGATGGCCCAGACAATCAGGAATATGACAACACCGGCAATCACCATCTTTTTGACAAAACTTCCGATCTGTAATTCAAGTGGTGTCTGCTCGTCTGGTATGGATTCTAAACTTTTGCCGATTCTTCCCAGGCTTGTTTCGTGGGCAATAGCTGTTACCGTAGCAATGGCCAGTCCGCTGGTCACTGTGGTGCCCCGGTAAATAAAATGGTCACTTTGTCCTGGATCTTTATAAACGGGTAGTGATTCCCCGGTAAGAATGGATTCATTCACGGAGAAATCGTTTGACTGAATGATAGTGGCATCGGCCATAATGGCTACACCTTCTTCGACAACCAGGCTGTCCCCGACGACCAATTCCTCTGCCTTTATACTTACTGTTTTACTGTTCCGGATAACCCTGCAACTGGCTTGCGTATAGTTCCTGAGCTGTTCCAGCGCGTTACGGCTCCGGGAGTCCTGGTACAGGGAAATAGCAGAAACCAGTATGATCGCAGCCGCCAGGAAAAATCCATCGCCGGCATTGCCGCTGACAAAATAAATCGCTGAGGTTGCCAGCAGCAGGAGGACCATAGGCTCTTTGGACAGGCTTTTGAGCGCATCAAAGAAGCGATTAGCTTTTTTATAAACCATGCGGTTAATACCGAATTGTTTTCGGGCTTCGGTTACCTGCGCATCGTTCAATCCGCTGATGGCGGCCATTTTTGCGATTAGTGATCCGGAACGGATCGTAATAGGGGGAGTTTCCATCATTTGTTTTTTAAGCATCGATCGGACATCATTTAAAGGATTGAATGATAAAAAGCCTATGTTTATATTTAACAGGTAGGCTTTATATAAACGGTTTTAGACCATCGTTAAAACTGCTGCTCCGCTGATCTGACCCTTCCTTAATTTTTCAATAGCTTCATTGGCCCGGGCAAGCGGGAATACAGTTGTCTGCGTATGGACAGGAATTGTTTTCAATATATTGAAGAAATCCAGGCCATCCTGACGGGTCAGGTTCGCCACCGATTGGATTATCCTTTCCCCCCAAATGAGGTCATAGGAAAAGGCGGGGATCTCGGTCATGTGAATACCTCCGCAAATAACCTGTCCAGCCTTTACCAGTTGTTTTAAAGCCGCAGGGATCAGTTCACCAACAGATGCAAATATCATAGCGGCATCTAATAGTTCAGGAGGCGCTTCAGTACTGTTGCCGGCCCAAACGGCTCCTGATTGCTTGGCAAATTGCTGTGCGGCTTCATCGCCGTCACGGGTAAAGGCAAAAACTCTTTTTCCTTGCGCCCTGGCTATTTGAATGATAATATGCGCCGCGGCGCCAAAACCGTAAATTCCTATATTGATCGCAGAGGGGGCGATCATCCGATAGGAACGAAAGCCGATCAGCCCGGCACAGAGTAAGGGCGCAGCTGAAGCGTTATCATAATTAACGCCAATAGGGAAACAATATCGTGCATCAGCCAGGGCGTACTCTGCATAACCGCCATCAATCGTATAACCGGTAAACAGCGCATGATCACAGAGATTTTCCTTACCCTCTTTACAGTACCGGCAATTCCCGCAGGTATAACCCAGCCAGGGGACACCGACGATTGTTTTTAACGCCGGATGTTTCAGCCCTTTTCCCAATCCCGCTACCTCGGCAATAATCTCATGGCCGGGGATCAGCGGAAGTTTAGGCTGGTCAAGTTCACCATCCAAAATATGCAGGTCCGTCCTGCAAATACCACAGGCGACGATCTTCAATAATACCTGACCCTCACCAGGCTTTGGAACCGGTACCCGTTTAAGGATAAGCGGCTGCCCTGCTTTTTCAAATACCATGGCCTGCATGTAACCGGGAACTTTCATTTTACGCCAATTAATTTTATCTTAAATGATGTTTACACTTCGTAGCAATCAAATAACCGCACAGCAGTCTGGCGGAAATACCAGCAATGGAATGGTAATATGTTTGGCCAGCCGCTGCGTATGACTGCCCTGGATCAGTTTCGAAAGGAACTGATGGGGGCGGTGGACCATGGCCAGCATGTCAATCTGGCTGTGCTCATAAAGCCAGGTCAGGCCGCGATCCACATCAATGCTTTTGACATGGCGGTAATAAATTTGGGGGTAATTGACTTTATCCGATACTTCAGTCAGGAAATCATCGATCTCCCGTTGTTCAGTGTGGTTTTCATATTTTTCATCAGTAATATGACTAACGAGGATCTCCGCGTTAAAATAGCGCGCCATGCCTGCCAGGGAATGAATTACTTCAATATCCCCCTTGCTTAAATCGGTAGCAAAGGCGATCTTTTTAATAGGTTGGTAGGTAAAATCTCCCGGAATAAGCAAGACGGGGAAACTGGCTTTTTCGACCAGGTCACGGCTGTTGCTGCCCAGAAAAAAACGGCTGAGGCCGCCCGCGCCCGACATACCCATCACGACCAGGGACATTTTCTGTTCGTCCATTGTGTTTCTGATCACTTCAGTTACCGAACCAACCTCGCTGCTGTAACCAATAGCAGGCTGGTAAGCAGGTGGAAGGCCCTCCGCCTGTTCATCCAGTTTTCGTTCCAGCTTTTCTACGGATAGCTCCAGTTGTTCTGTCACAAAGCTTTTAATGGAGGTATAATCTTCCAGCGGCCAAGCGATTTGTGGCGCCATCGGGGCCTCCGCAGGGACTGAAATCGCACTGCATAACCTGATACCAGTTTTCATGCTTTTGGCCAGGTGCAGGGCGTAACGCGCTGCATTATTTGCTGGCGCAGAGAAGTCGGTGGGAACTAATATCGTTTTCATATAGGGTGGTTTTAAAGTTTTATCCTATACAAAGTTTGATCTTTTTTCCCGCCGGATAAATGCTTCCGGTCACCCGGATAGGTGATATCGGGCACAAAAGCTAACTGTGGTTTATACCATTGTTTATACCGGTTTGATCAGCATCAGCTCATGAACTGAGCGTGATCATTTTTTCAGGGTACAGACGCGTGCAATTTTGTCAGGCCGATCATTAAATCAATAGGATTATGAAAACAGATAAAGAAATTCAGCGGGACATCATCGACGAACTGCAATGGGAACCCATGGTTGATTCAACCGGAATCGAAGTGCGTGTTGATCAGGGGGTGGTTACACTAAATGGCCATGTATGTTCCTTAGCCGGGAAAATGATCGCCGGGAAAGTGGCCCGCCGGGTCAGGGGTGTGAAAGCCGTTAATACAAATTTGGAAGTGATGCTGTCCCCCGGCAATCAACTGCCCGATGGGTTGATCACCCAAAATGTATTAAATGTCCTGAAATGGCATACCACCGTACCCAAGGACCGGATACGGGTGAAGGTGGAAAATAGTAAGGTTTGCCTGGACGGGGATGTAGACTGGGCCTATCAAAAAGAAGAGGTCTGTAATGCCATTTGCTGCCAGAAAGGTATTAAGCAGGTAACTGACAGGATCTCTGTAAAACCTCAGCCTGACGCATTGCTCATCAAAGAGGGGATCGCTAAGGCGCTGCAACGTAGGGCGAACCTGGAAGCATCAGGAATTCAGATCGAAATACGCGGTGATCAGGTCATATTGAAAGGCCGGGTCCATTCCTGGAACGAGAGAACAGAAGCTGCACATGTGGCATGGTCTGCGCCTGGAGTATCCACCGTAGACGACCAGATCGTCATAGATTACGATTGAATGAAAAGGGATATTACCGCAAAGGGGTAGGAATACCCCTTATCTTTGCTATCAGCAGGAAAAGATCCGTTTTAGTGGTGTGGTAATCTTTTGCCAGTCTGTCGTTGGGCTCATCAAACCGGGCAGCAGTGCCCAATAAGACTTGATCCTCGGGGAGAATTCCCATGACGATCATTTGGTAACGTTTGAGCCGCTGGTTAAGCTGTCTGCCCGTTTCCTGCAGATCTGTTTCTAATTGGTAAAATTGCTTTCCTGCCCGTTTGAGTTTAGCCAGGTATGGTGGTGCCGACAGGCGGATGAAATAATCATCCAGCAAACGGAGCAGGAAAGCAGTTTCAATTTTATAAAACTCGAGGTCGGCCACCCGGCGTTGGGTATCAAGATATTGCTTGGTAAGGTCTGACATCATGTAATTATTGAAATGGATTTGAATAATTATCCGGAGATTTCGGATCAGTCAATTTTTACCTCGTTTTTAGCTGGTGGAACATGATTTGTTTTTTAAGATCGATAGCCAGTAAACCATGTTTGTATGAGGCTTTGATCTTTTCTTCCTGGACATTTTCCGGTAGCTTGAACGTGCGCGTAAAAGCCGTTTTGGAGAACTCCCTGCGGGTATAGCTTTCGTTTTCCTCTTTTTTCTCTCTGCTGGTTTCCGCGCTGATCGTCATCAGACCGTTTTCAGTAGAAATCCTGAAATCGTCTTTTTTAAAGCCAGGTGCCGCTACTTCCAGTTCAAAAGTATCTTCCTTTTCTTTGATATTAATCGCAGGTAAATGCTCATCGGAAAGAAAATGTTTGTCGATGGATCCGTCGGTGTTCCAAAAATCTTCCATCATGGACTTCAATGAGGTGGAGCCGTTAGTTTTTGCTAAAGTTGACATAATAATTTGTTTAATGTTTATAGGCCAAATTTCCTGTTATTCATGATGAATTGCTATGATCCGGATCAGTTCCTAATGTGATCCTCATCAGTATTACGGCTTTGTCGGCAAACTAATTTTACGGGATAATATAAACAGACTATTAAAGCCCACCAATCATGAACAATGAAAATGAAACGCCCCGTACCCCAGCTGTTTACTTACAGTCTTTTGGGGCCGCAGGAACGGTTACCGGTTCAAAACATTTGCTGCAAACACCTGACCTGAATATCCTGGTGGATTGTGGTTTATTTCAGGGCATCAAATCTCTCCGGGAAAGAAACTGGGAAAAGCCGCCCGCTGCACTTTCAACCGTCGACGTGATGATCCTTACCCACGCGCACCTTGACCATTGCGGATATATTCCTTTGTTTGTCAAAAACGGGTACCAGGGTAAGATTTATATGAGTCCGCCCACTCGTGACCTGACGGAGCTGATCTTGAGGGACAGTGCAAAATTGCAGGAGGAGGATGCCGATAAAGCCAACAGACATGGTTATAGTAAGCACCAACCCGCTGAGCCGTTATATACGACAACGGACGTAGAGCATGCACTGCAACAATTTGTCACACTGGAGCCGGGGCATACATTCCGTCTGAATGATGAGATCGGATTCCGGTTTTCTCCCGCCGGACATATTTTGGGGGCATGTTCCGTGGAAATCAATTGTTATGGGAAAATTATCGTTTTTTCCGGTGACATCGGTCGGTATCATTCTGAACTGCTTGCCTCGCCTGTTCATCCTGTTAAAGCTGATTATGTGGTCATGGAATCCACCTATGGGGATCGTTTGCATGGGGAGGCGGATCCCGCAGAAGCATTCGCCCGGGCTATCAGGGATACGATTTTTCAGCGCGGGAATTTGCTGATTCCCTGCTTTGCCGTGGGCCGCGCGCAGGATGTGATGCATATTCTATACCGGCTGAAAAACAGCAAAAGTATACCTCAGGATATTCCGGTTTTCCTGGACAGTCCGATGGCCGCGTCGGCGGGCCGGTCCCTGTTAAAATACCCGGACTGGGTAACCCTTTCGTCAGCGGATGCCGTACGTATGTTCAGCGGAGTGACTGTCAATCCGGATTATCATCATACGGAAAAGATCATCCGTCAGCTGGGGAGCAAGATCGTACTTGCCGCCAGCGGAATGCTTACCGGTGGCAGGGTACTGGAATATCTTAAACATTACCTTGGAGATAAAAGAAACACTATCCTGATGATCGGTTACCAGGCCGAAGGTACCCGCGGGAGGGCGCTGCTTAATCAGGCGCCGGAAATCAAGATCCATGGACAATATTACGCCGTCAAAGCACGGATTTTGGAGATAGGTGGTTTATCGGCCCATGCTGATCAGGGCGAACTGCTAACATGGATAAAGGGATTCATACCGGCGCCTGAGGCAGTCTTTCTCGTTCACGGTGAACCCAGCGCACAGGAGGCGCTCCGTATCAAGGTAAAGGATGAACTTAAGGTTCCCGTAACGATTATGAAAGAGGGCATTCCCCAATTACTATTTCCGATAGATCAGAACCAATTGAAAGCGCAAAGTCAATGGAGTGAAGCGGACAGGAGTTGAACCCAATAGATGCAGAATGGCTAAATTGAGGGAAACAGACACATGCTCCGGATCTGATCATTACGTGTGAATAATTCAGACTGCTGCAGTGGTTGCCCGGTGATAAAAATCCTGGCTTAGATCGATAATGTTTTCTTTAAGTGTCAGCTGTAGCTCATTCACGACATCCGCTGTAGTCTCACCTGCTGTATGACCTCCAGGCAGAGGGGGTATGGACAATTGGTAATCGTGCCAGTTGCCGATCGCTTCCTGTAGGCGGTCCAGGTAATCTTCATTCAACACGATGCCAGGCGTCGCCAGAACCGGTTGATAATTGTATAGCAGCACTTTAATCCGTTTTCGGCACTCATGTAATTTTTCGTTAAACTGAAGTGGTGACAATAATCCCGCAATTTCCCGGACTTGGTTTTGATAAAATCGGTATACAGCTATTTGTTTGATGGATCTTATATTTCTTTTTAGTTTCCGGTGTGCATTTTTGATCTTTTTTAAATATTTGCCGCTATTCTCCCTGAATTTCCTCACGGCTTTTTCTGTCTGAAGATCCGGATATATTCTTTTATTGGTTTTGGATCTGTTAGTTAATTTCAGTTGAATAAAGGTATTTCGCAGCTCTCCGGCCCGTTTAAAGATCTTTTTAACTGGTTTGAACTTTTTGTTCATATGGGGATGGGGTGACAGCCTGTCGGATAAGATAAAAAAAGCGCCCAGTTTTTTAACCTGGACGCGGAACCGGTGGAGATCTTCCTGTTCCCTTTTCTTTAAATAGGATTTAAGATGAGCCTTCATGCGCTTCCACTCGTTTTCAAAATAATGAACACCTTTCTTCCTTTTCATATGATCAAAATAGTCTTTTACACCAGATTGTTTTGATAAAACTACCTGACAAATAAATAACATTCGATGAGCATGGTCACGCCGGTACGCTGCTCAGGTCATCTAATTAAGTGATGGTCGTCATTTTATACCGCCGCTTCTTTTTGAACCTTTGTACAGATCGTTTAACGAATTATAGCAGTACAACCAGATGAATCGGATGGGAAATATAGGGAAGAAGGGCAGGGGTAAGATAAATCCATATGTACTATTTCTAATGGTGGAATTGCTGCTGCTTATTCTCTTGGTGATCTTTCACTTTTTTTCAACCCGCTAGTTTTTAGCTATAATCGTAAGGAGGCAAGATATGTTAGGTGAATTGACAACAAAGGAAATAGAGGACCTGTTAAGGCAACAGGTCACCGGTCGCATCGCCTGCTATGCGGATGGCCGTAGTTATATCGTTCCGATTAACTATGCGTATAACGGCGTGCATATATACGGGCATTCCGCCCAGGGAAAGAAAATTGACATGATGCGCAAGAACCCGGAAGTGTGCTTCGAGGTTGATGATATCCAAAGCATATTCCAATGGAAAAGTGTGATCGCGTGGGGCCGGTTTGAAGAGATCACGGATATGGATGAAAAGCAGCAGGCGATGCAGGCTATTATCCACCGGATCATGCCCCTGGCTGAAAATGCGCCGGACCATCCGTCACATGGTATCACGGAGAAGGAAAGCGATGTGGGCACTAATGTGGAACTCATTGTTTATAAAATTGCCCTGAAGGAAAAGACCGGGCGATATGAGTATTAAATCTTAACATTTAGCTCTGTTGTTCTTTCAGTTTCTTGCAACGGGTAAGCAATGGTCAACATACAGCTCATGTCTCCCCCAAAAAACACATCCATATTCAGCCCCTCCCGTATCGTGTTTTACACACTGTCCCTTATTGTTTTTTATTTTGGCGCCCGATATATCGGAAAATGGAATAACATCAGGCAGTTGCTCTTGGAAATGAGTACAGTGTGGCTTTTGCTGGCTGTAGCTGCCCAGTTCAGCACTTATCTGTTCAACATGCTGATGTTACGTAACTTACTGATGGGTGAAACAGGTACGGCCGGCCTCTTTACCCTTTTTAAGCTGTCGGTGGTCATTATGTTTATTAACCAGGCTTTACCAACCGGCGGCATCAGCGGCAACGGTTATATTTTCCGGCAGCTGGTCAAAAGAAAAGTTCCGCCTTCGCGGGTTTTTAATGCGCTGATATTGGAGTCCATCTGTTATTACATGGCCTTCTTAACCTTATTAAGCGTTTTTTACGCTTGGTATATGGGGCATGTACCTGTTGTGGCTCCCGTTATCCGGTATACGGTGATCACCGGGTTTGTTTTTTTTATCATCCTGGGAATCGCTGTTTTGCTGATCGCTGACAAACGGGCTGTGTCCTTCGTGCTGGATAAATTAAGCCATTTTGGTTTTATGAAGCGGTATATCGCCAAAGCCGGTCTGCTGCCTATTCAACAGGGTCATGCAGACAGCTGGAAAGTGCTGTTTGAAAACAAAAGGCCCGTCATCCTCGCCGTTGTCCTACAGGTTTGTATCCTTACTTGTGATTTGATAACCATATTGGCAATTATGCAGGGATTTCATATACAGCTGGCGGTCAGCCGGATCATGTTTGGTCTGTTGTTGACACTGGTAGTCGGCTCATTGCCGGTTTCGCCCGGCTCGCTGATCGCTTATGAAAGCGCAATGACTTATTTTTATACGCTTTTAGGCGTGCCCGTACATGCGGCGCTGATTATCACGCTGCTCTTCCGCTTTTTTACCTTCTGGTTGCCCATCCCCATCGGATTGCTACTATACCGGAACCTCCGCCGACAAAAAGCCTGAAAGCGCAAGCCCGAATAGAAAGACAGTGGTCATAACAAGAACACTTTGTCCGGTCCGGAAATGATTATGGTTTTTTGGTGTATAGCTTATCATAGTACTCATCGGCCAGGCGTCCGGATTCAAAAGCTGGTACGATGTCAGCGGCTGCTTTTTTAAGAAGCGTCAACCATTGCGCCTGGTTATTGTAATACATCGGCAACACGGTGTTTTCCAATACATCCATCAGGTTTTTGTTTTCCTGCAGGTCTTTTTCAACAACCGATAATGCATCCGCGGCCGGTTGAATCAGGAAACAATTGTCTTTGTCCCTGGCAAATTCAGGTACCCAGCCATCCGGCATGGAGACGTTAATGGAGCCGCTCATGGCTGCAGTCATACCACTTGTTCCTGAAGCTTCATGGTACAGCCTTGGATTGTTAAGCCAGACATCCGACCCTTTTTTTAAAAGGCCCGATAGATGTAGTTCATAGCCGGTCAATACAGCACACCTGACAAATTGTTTGGTACGGGTGGCGACCTGGTTAAACAATCCCATGGAGCTCTGGTCTTCCGGATAAGGTTTGCCCGCCCAGATTAACTGTACCGGGTAATCTGTACGATTGAGCAGGGCAACAAACCGGCCCCAGTCATCCATGATCAGATCGGCTCGTTTGTAGTCTGCAAATCGCCTTGCCCAGACAATCGTTAGTACATTTTCATTAAAAAGCTTACCGCATTGATCAGCTACTATTTTAAATAACACGCTTTTCAATTCTTTCTTTCTGATGACGATAGCTTCGTCATCATTAGTGGTAATGGCATTATCCAGTAGGGCATCTTTCCAGTATGCTTTGTTTTGGGCATTGGTAATAGCGGTAATTTCACAAATGTTCGGATTGCTTCCCCACATTTGCCTGCTCACATCAGCATGAAGTTTGGAAACACCGTTAGCCTTGCCTGAGAAACGAAGTGCCGCGAGGGTATAGTTAAATTCATCGCCGTCCATCCCCAGCAGCATTTTTACTTCATGCTCCTGCAAATGATAAAAGAAGGACATTTCCTGAAGCAAACTATAGCTGTGAGATTCATTGCCAGCCATCTCAGGTGTGTGCGTGGTGAATACCACTCGCTTTTTTACTTCTTTCAGGCTTTTGTATTGAGCATAAAGATAAAAGTTAAGCGATACGGAATGGCCTTCGTTCATGTGGTAAATATCAGGCGTAAGTCCTAAAATGTCCAGTAATGTAGCCCCTCCGATCCCTAAGACAATAGTCTGCGCTATTCTCGTCGCCTCGTTAGGGTCGTACAGGCGATGCGTTATCGAGCGTGAAAGTTCATCATTCTCCGCAATATCGGTGCTTAGCAAAAACAGCGGTGAGGTACCAAAGATCTTCGGCTTCAGGATATAGGCCTTTACATGTACCGGGGAATCATGAACGGCAACGGTAAAAATGATACCGGTGTCCTGCAAAAAAGTATAGTTTTTTTCGATCATTTCCGTTTTCATCAAAGCCTGACCATCCCTGACCTGGTCATAATACCCGTATTTCCATAAAATGCCGACACCCAGGAGGTTTTGCTTCAACTCATATGCACTGCGCAGGTGGGAGCCTGATAGGAATCCCAGGCCTCCGCTATAAATTTTCAAGGCTTGATCAATAGCGAATTCCATGGAGAAATAAGCGACGCTGGTGCTGTATTGACTGTTCGGCGTAAAGCCAAAAATTTCCTGTCGGGTCATCATCATACTGTTTATATTGTCTTTTACCGGGTATGCAGCGGATGGATTTTCGATCGTCCGGCCGATGGATATCAGTCCGAATGCCATGGCAGCGCTTCCCAAAGAACGCTGCCATGCCTGCGCCGGTTCCTATCCTGTTATCAGGATAGGGCCTTGTGCCAGGAGATCCAGCCCGCCTGAATTTAGTCATGACAAACATCCGTTTGAATGGACGTTTAAAGAATGATCCCGGTCATTAAAATAGATGATATCCATATGGAAAACGGGGAGGAGACATGCTATTATATATAAATGTGGAATTATGATCAAATCGATGCTTTGCATAAACCGGACGTTTGCAATAATAACGACGGCCTTTACGGTAACGATCATTATGTTGAACGTACCGGACGCTTGCGTGCAGGAACTGAAAGGGCTTACCATCATCCAGGCTTACCAGCTAGCAAGGGAAAGCTACCCGCTTATCAAACAGCGGGACCTCATCACTGGAACCGGCTGTTGTCGTATCGGCGGGCAGGATATCCGGTCCCCGTTTTTTGACGGAGGCTTTGCCGGTCAATACCACCATTTATCTGATGCAGGATCATGATAAAATGTGACCGTCGTCAGTTTCTAAGCGCGCACAATTAGCCAGCTTTACATAACAAATTAGATGTGTAACTCATGAAAACAATAGTAATTACTACCGATTTTTCAGACGGTTCAAAACAGGTAGCCCGCTACGGGTTTGAGCTGGCCAGACAATTAAGAACCGATGTGACACTTTGTAATGCCATGATCATTCCGGCGGAGATCCCCCAGGCGGGGATTGTGGCCTGGCCGATGGATGTTTATGACGAATTAATGGCGGACAGTACAAAAGAATTAAATCAGCTCAAAGAGGCTTTACTTTCCGGTCATGTCACCAAAGATGCTTTTGAGCCGGCAATTACCTGTTTCCTTGAGTCAGGTACCGTATGTGATATTGTTAACCAGGCCGTTGATCTTCAGGGCTCTGGCTTAATGGTAATTGGTTCCCATCAAAATGAGGGTTTGGGTCAATGGATGATCGGCAATCATGTCCGGAGACTGATTGACAGCAGCCGTATTCCCCTGTTGCTCGTGCCTTCGGGAACTCATTTCAGAAAAATAAAGAAAATTGCTTTTGCCACTGACTTTAGCGATATGGAGGCCGATTTGAACTGTATCCGTAAACTGGTGGCAATTGCTGAACCGCTGAATTCGGGTATTTTGCTGGTACATGTCAACAATGAAAAGCATAATACACCACAGCTGCAGTATTATCTGGACGAAACATTAAAAGAATTGGTGAAAAAAGCAGATTATCCGAAAATCGATTATGAACTGATCAAGGGCAGCCGGGCAGTAGCCGGCCTGGATTGGCTGCTAGAAGACGGACACGTAGACATGCTGGCGATGCTGCATCGTACACACGGTTTTTTTACCGGCCTGCTAAAAGGCAGCCATACCCAGAAAATAGCCGGTCACAGCCACATTCCCATGCTGATTTTTCCAGATAAATCATCCGTTTAGATTCATCAATATTGAAATTATGAACACGATATCAACAGACAGTCAACTGGAGTACGAACTGCAGGAACTGTATATTTTAAGCCAGCACTGGCTACAGGACCTCTCTTTTTTAGAAGATGAAATGCAGTTTTTTAAGAACATCCTGTGTAAATACCAGGAAACGGGCACGCTGAATGAGATCCCGTCAAAAGCGCAGGACTTCACAACAAAAATCAGGGAGCAGGAACAGCACCTGGACTCCCTTAAAAGAAAGGTTCCGGAATTTCTCGTTTTTCTTAAACCCTTCATTGGCGACCAGAAAAAGGAAATGGATCTTAGCTTTCTCGAAAAATACAATAAACCGGAAACGGAATTAAGGACCTTATTTGCCGCAATTAAGGCGACTAAGCAAGAACTGTTCAGTTATACGGAAGCGATCATGACCACGGAAAAAGCAGTGCAAACACGATAAACTGCCATTTACTGTTATGAACACGATCGCCGTATTGACCGATTTTTCAGAAAGATCTGTCCACGCCACGCGTTTTGCCATGCATATGGCAAAAAAAATGAGGGCAAAAGTATTGTTGTTTAGCATAAGCACCGTTCCTGCAAACCGGCAGCTAATGACGGCCGGTGAGCCATCCTATCTGCCAGATCCGGTCAATGAGCTGGCAGATTTTACCTTTCGTATGGGACTGGAACTGCAAAACAGATCGTTTCCGGGCGCTTGTTTACCCGGATTGGCATTTCATGAGGAAGGCCCGGAGATCGTGGATATCATGACAGCCATCATGGAGAACAACGAAATTAATATGATCGTTACTTTTCCTTCCGGTAGTGATGACCTGGCTACCTATGTGCTCGGTGATACCTGTAACCGGATCATAGACTGGGCCACCGTTCCGGTACTTGTCGTGCCAGAATGCGCCGCGGTCAGGAACTTTGAAAAAATCGCTTTTGCTTCGCAACTTCACGGGGAGGATCTCCATTCCATCGCTGAACTGGGCGGCCTGATGGAAAATTTCGCCGCGGAGCTGATGGTTGCCCACCTGAACGAAGATCCATCGGACATCGGCATACAAGCGGCCGAAAAGCAACTCAGCCGTGATTTATATCAAAAGCTGGATTGTGGCGGGTTTTATTTTCGTAGTATTCCCGATACGAGCGTCCAAAAGGATTGGAGCTGGCTGAATGCCAATAAAAAAACAGATCTGCTTGCTGTCGTCCAGCAGCCAAGGGAGCAAATGGCCAGGTTCTTTAAAAGGGGCCGGCATAGCCAGGTGACTTATCATATTACTATCCCGGTGATCATTCTTCCACAAAGACCCTGAAAGCTTAAAAAAGGAGCGGCTTTTGCCATCGGTAAAAGCCGCTCCTTTTTTATTCCTGTATTTCTATGGCGCTTAATTTTGCTTCCGAGCAGGTTAGCTCCCCGATCCAATCCTGGAATCTAAGATGCTTCTGGCCGGTAGCTTCCGTGAAAAGTGTTTTATAATAGCTGATACCATCCTGTAACTGTAACTTGAACTTCATCAGTTGTTTCTTCTTTTTATCGCTCAGATCCTTCAATTGAGATTGGAGGTCACGCTGCAAATAATCAATATACAGGTTCAGCTCTTTGATAAACATATGCGGTCTCCTGATCTTACCCAATAGATCAACCGTGCCATAGATATGATTGATCATTTCGTCCAGGGTATAGATCCGGGAAAAATAAGCCAGATTGGGCCCGGGGCAGATAGCAACCGCTTTGTTTTCCCTGGGTTTCAGCATATCGTACCTGATATAGGCGGAGGCGCAAAGGCCTTCACAAAGGCATGTTTTTTCAACGACGGATTGATATTGTTGCTCATATACCGGCCCGGGAAGATGCAGTGTATTCAATTGCCTTAGTTTTAGCTGCTGGTACTCCCTGGAAGCGGTACAGATCGGTTTTTCTGTAAATTCCGTATTCGTGCATAAGTACTTTTTGGTACAGGGACTGCCTGGACGGTTATGACCCAGCCGTTCGAGGCGTTGTGTTTCTGCTGTGCTCTTTTTAAAGTTATTGAATAAAATACCAAGGGGAGAGGCACCACTCACATAATAATCGTCTTCCTCCGCGTGTTCCAGTTGCTCCAGAGTTTCCTGATCCACATTGGTGACCTCCGGGACGAGTAAAAAAGGGCTGCCCCAGCCAGTAGCGTCCATCTCGTAGTGGTCCAGTAGAAATTCGTTTTCCGAAGCTGTACCGATCCCGCCCTGAACGCTCAACCTTTGTACTGGTGTTTCCATGCAGGTAATGCCTTTCTCCAATAAAGCGTTTTGGTAACCCTGAAAAAGCTCTACAACCATTTCCCGGCGCTTCTCCCTGAATTCTTCCAGGATCGGCCCAAGCAGGTGCCCTTCTGTCGCGAACGCATGGCCGCCGCAATTGAGCCCGGATTCCACCCGAAATTCGGATACCCATATACCCTTTTTAGCTAAAAACTTAGCCTGGATAAATGCGGAGCGGAAATCACTCACCTTCAGGATAACCTTTTTACGGAGCAATCCGTTTTCGTCAGGGTAGAAATCCGCGAACGTTTCCAGGTAACTGTATAACCGCGGGTTCATGCCCGCGGACAGGATCACGGAGGATTGCAGGCAGCTCCGGGCAAAACCACGAAGGGCAGCTAATGCATCTGTATTCAGCTCACCACTGGAATCGCCGTTCGCTGTATAATTCATTTTATCCACTTTAGACATGATGTTGACATCAACCGGCCCCCGCTTCATTTCCCGTTTGAGCAATTCCTGGAAGTGTGTTTTTTGCCATTCGTCGCTCAGCTCCAGCATCAGGTCATATCCCTGTTTTAAACGCGCGTGTTCAGGAAGCAGTTCAAAATAACGGCATAAGTCGTTCCCGGCTTCGAATGGCAAAGCTTTCATCGCCTCAAACTGCCGGTTAACCAGGCGGTCGATCAGGTCCAGGTAGGCGGTGATCCTCCTGGCCCTTGCATCCTCTTCCTTTTTTAAAATAGGTATATAGGCTTCGCCACTCAACCGGGCATGGTATTGCCGCATCCTTTCTGTCAGTTCATCATCCACAATGGACACGGTGGACGATATGCCGTAACGGGCGACCTTTAAAGGCGTGTCAATGGAATAACCCAGTCCCAATACAGGGATATGAAATGTATGGCTCATATTGATATTTTTGATTGATTTAAATTTTAATAAATACGTTCACCTGGTGATCAGTCCTCCTGACCTCATGAGCGCTTCCATTTCAATAGCTTTAGGAAAGAGGATATTATTTTCCAGGTGGAGGTGCAGGTAGATGTCCTCCTCATAAGCTGCAAGCAGCTTGTAGAGTATAGCGCAGGCGTTGGACGTATAGGCTGGAGCTGTATAGTCATTGGTCTGTTGCCTGATCAGCCGGAAATCTTCCAGCACCTTCCTACCTTCCGCCTGCGTCAAATGGAGGAATCCGGAAACGGGCCCGAAATCTGCTTCCCTTATTGTCGTTTCGTTTTTATAGGCTGCACATAGCGCAGTGATATAGGGGAACCATGTTCTTTCCTCTTTGATTCCTTTTAATTCGAGTGTTCTTCCGGTGCCCGCAAATAAATCCGCGACCCGCTTAATTTCCGGGTGGTGTACCCTGTCGGATTCAGCGGCTTTATACGCCAGTGAGGTGATAAACCCGGTTTGCATACTGACAAAACGGTGATGAAACTCAATGATATATTTTGTCAGGAAAGCCAGGTCCCAGTTGGAGTAATTTGTTCCCTTGTCAGGCTCCACCGAATCTGTTTTAAACAATAACTGCCTGACATCGATATACGGAAGTTTCTTTTCGTCGCAGGCTTGTTGAAGGGTTCTGTTTCCGTTACAGATGAAGTCGATATCCAGGCTTTTCAACACCCGGGCTTTCCGGTAATCCAGGGAGACGATGCTGCCAATGGTTTCCTGATCTTCATTCGTGTCCTTTTTGATCACCTTGATCTGCCAGATCAGCGGGCCGTTTTTCAGTGTTTCCCATTGAAAAGCAGCTCCGCGTTTAGCCTGTAGGTCGTCATAAAATGAACCCGGGTCATGGTCGTCGCGGATAACCAATACCCTTCCGGGATTTAAGGAGTCGAATTTTTCAAAGATGGCTGCATGCCTCAAACCCGGTTCAATTGCTCTTACATCTATTATCTCGTGTGTGTCCATTGCAGGAATTTGTCTGCAAAGCTATTTTCTGAAGGTCGTTCAATAAATGACCATGATCATATACTGCCCAATTTGACATTATTTTATTTCGGAACGGAAAATATGGACAGGCTTATTAAAAGAGACGTTACCGTTAAAATGGAACCAGAGCCATAAAAAACGGGTTTTTCGACAATAAAACAGGACCGGCAGGAGCGGCGATGGAAATGGAGGATGGGCTGGCTTTTTCTCAATTAAAATATTTCAGGAACTAAAAGTGACGGGTATCATTTTTTTAAGTCCCCGGGATCATTCCGGGGGGAACACATATCCTTCATTTTTGGGCAAGAAAATGAAGTAAAATGCCGGAAACCATAACTCATGTCAAAACCAGCTGCTATCATTGCGGTGACGAATGCCTGACCTCATCCTATCAAATAGAAGAAAAGCAATTCTGCTGTCAGGGTTGCCAGAGCGTCTATGAAATATTGTCCGGTGCCGGGCTTTGCAGCTATTATCATTATAATGATCACCCGGGAGCAACACGTTCAAGAACGGATAAACGGTTTGATTACCTGAGTGATCCGGTGATTCTGGCCGGGCTGCTGGATTACACGGATGAACATTTGTCGGTTATTACCCTGTATATTCCGCAGATCCATTGCAGTTCCTGTCTTTGGTTACTGGAACAATTGAATCGTTTTAACCCGTCCATCTATTATTCAAGGGTGGATTTTCTAAAGAAGCAACTGATCGTGCGGTTCGACCCCAGGGCGTTCAGCCTGCAGCAACTGGTGGAGCTCCTGTATGACCTGGGTTATGAACCGCTGATCAGCCTGCAGGATATTATCCAAAAGCAAAACAAAGCAGAAAAAGGCAACCTCGTGCAAAAGATCGCTGTGGCGGGTTTTTGTTTTGGTAATGTCATGCTGCTCAGCTTTCCGGAATATTTCGGGCTTTCGGGTTATGAACAGACATTCAGTCATTTTTTTGGTTACCTGAACATCCTGTTTACCTTGCCGGTTGTATTTTTTAGCGGTCGCGGCTACTTTATTTCTGCCTGGCATAACTTAAAAAACGGGATACTGAATATCGATTTTCCGCTGGCGCTGGGTATTGCGGTGTTATTTCTCCGGACTGCGGTGGAAGTCATTACGCATACAGGTGCGGGCTTTGCTGATACTTTATGCGGGCTGGTATTTTTCCTGTTGGTGGGACGATTCGTCCAGCAGAAAACCTATCATCATATTTCCTTTGAAAGGGATTACCGTTCTTTCTTTCCGGTAGCAGTTCAGATCATCGAAGAGGGAAGAGAAAAACCGGTACCGCTTTCCGGCCTGGTGACCGGGCATCGTATGGTGATCCGCCACAATGAGATCATTCCCGCTGATGCGATCCTGCTGAAGGGACAGGCCCTGATCGATTTCAGCTTCGTAACCGGGGAATCGGTACCTGTTAACAAAACATTAGGAGAGATCATTTACGCAGGGGGGCGGCAGACTGGCGAGGCTATTGAATTGGAAGTGATCAAGCCCGTCTCTCAAAGCTACCTGACCCAACTGTGGAATAATGAGGCGTTTACCCGAAAACAGGATAACCGCATGAAAACCTTTAATGAAAGGGTGAGTAAATATTTTACGATCATTTTGATCGCCATTGCTGTTGGCTCCCTGCTGGCCTGGCTGCCGTTTAATTACAGGCGTGGGATCGATGCCTTTACCGCGGTGCTCATCGTAGCCTGCCCCTGTGCGCTGGCATTAAGTACCCCATTTACGATGTCGGCCGCGTTAAGCATTTTTGACCGTAACCTTTTTTACCTCAAAAATACCGCGGTGGTGGAGCAGATGGCCCGCGTGAACACGCTGGTTATGGATAAGACAGGCACGATCACGACCGGCCGCGGCAAACGTATCGATCTATCCGGAGCCTTGACAGGGGAGCAGCAACAATTGATCTACAGCGCCTGTGTTAATTCGATTCACCCCCTGAGCCGTATGATCTGCCAATACTTCGGGGCTTTGGAAAAACTCCCCGTGACGTATTACAAGGAATTACCCGGGAAAGGGATTACGGCCATTATCGGTGGTCATCTGCTGCGTATCGGCAGCGGTAAGTTTATCTTCGGCGATTTTAAGGAAACCAAACTAATGACCCGCGTTCACCTGATGATCGATGGCAGCTTTCTGGGCTATTTTACCTTTTTACAGGAATATCGGGAGGGCATGGAAAGGATAGGGGAGTTAAAGTCTGCCTATTCCCTTTACCTGCTGTCCGGCGATCAGGACCATGAACGGGACGAATTGCTCCGGTTCTTTCCTGATGAGGGGCACCTGTATTTCAGCCAATCCCCACAGCAGAAGCTTGACCGGGTCGAAACACTCCGGCAGCAGGGGAACAAAGTCATGATGCTGGGCGATGGTCTGAATGACTCCGGAGCTTTGAAACAAAGCGACCTGGGCGTAGCAGTGACGGATGATGTAAATAATTTTTCGCCGGGTAGTGACGCGATCCTCGACGGCCGTTCTTTTCATAAATTGCCGGCATTCCTGCGTTTTTCAAAAGACACCGTTCATATCATCCATACCTCTTTCCTGATCTCGCTCACGTATAACCTGGTCGGTCTGAGTTATGCGGTCACCGGTCGTCTGTCACCCCTGGTGGCAGCGGTACTGATGCCGCTAAGCACCGTGACCATCATCTCATTTACCACGCTCGCCACTCATTTTGCCGCGAAAAGGAGAAAATTGATATGAATATCATCTATTTCCTGATCGGCTGCAGCGTTTTGCTTGCCCTGATCTTCCTGGGCGCATTTTTCTGGGCCCAGCGCAGTGGACAAAATGATGACCTCTATACACCATCGATGCGGATCCTGCTGGACGATGACGAGCCTAAAGCTGATGAAAAATGATTTCAATCATTTTTAAAGCTCCCTGTCGTCATGCGGCCACCCAATAAGCCTTAATAATTTTACCACTATAAACAGAGATCAATTTATGCAACCCGAAAAATTTTACTATGACAACAAGATCGTCCGGAATTTTGGTATTGCTACCGTAGTCTGGGGGATCATCGGCATGACCGTTGGCCTGATCGCGGCCATCCAGTTATTTCAACCGGGCGCCAATATGCACAACCAGTATACCACCTTCGGACGCATCCGGCCACTGCACACCAACGCGGTCATTTTCGCCTTTGTAGGCAACGCTATTTTTATGGGGGTGTATTACTCCCTGCAGCGGCTGCTGAAGGCAAGAATGTTCAGTGATATGCTTAGCCAGATCCATTTCTGGGGCTGGCAGCTGATCATCGTTTCTGCCGTCATTACCCTGCCGCTCGGTTTTACCACCTCACATGAATATGCGGAACTGGAATGGCCGATAGATATCGCCATCACTATCATCTGGGTGGTGTTTGGCTGGAATATGTTCGGTACCATTTTCAAACGCCGCGAAAGACATCTTTATGTAGCGATCTGGTTTTACATTGCCACATTTGTTACCATTGCAGTGCTGCACATCGTCAACTCTTTTGAGCTGCCGGTATCTCCCCTTAAAAGTTATATGGTTTACGCCGGTGTACAGGACGCGCTGGTTCAATGGTGGTACGGCCATAATGCTGTCGCATTTTTCCTGACCACGCCTTATTTGGGCATGATGTATTATTTCCTGCCGAAAATGGCTAACCGCCCTATCTATTCTTATAAACTAAGTATCCTGCACTTCTGGGCGCTGATCTTTATTTATATATGGGCCGGCCCTCACCACTTGCTATACACCACACTGCCGGGCTGGGCCCAATCATTGGGTGTCGCCTTTTCCATCATGCTGATCGCTCCGAGCTGGGGTGGCATGATCAACGGTTTACTGACCCTTCGCGGAGCCTGGGATAAGGTAAGAGATGACGTGATCTTGAAGTTTATGGTTGTCGGGCTGACTGCCTATGGCATGGCCACCTTCGAAGGACCGATGCTTTCCCTCAAACAAGTGAACGGTATCGCGCATTTCAGCGACTGGATCATTGCTCACGTGCACGTCGGTGCACTGGGTTGGAATGGTTTCCTAACTTTTGCTATCCTGTACTGGCTCATACCCCGTATTTATAAAACAGAATTGTTCTCCAAAAAGATGGCTTCCTTCCATTTCTGGATCGGGACCCTTGGCATCCTTTTCTACGCCATCCCGATGTATTGGGCGGGTTTTACACAAAGCCTGATGCTGAAGGAGTTTACGCCCGAAGGCATGTTAAAATATCCTAACTTTTTAGAAACTACGCTCCAGATCCTGCCCATGCATATGATGCGTGCCGCAGGGGGCGCGATGTACCTGCTGGGTGTTATCGTTATGGGATATAACCTTACCAGAACCGCCTTGCAGGGCAAACTGGTGGCCAATGAAGCGGCGCAAGCTATGCCCCTGGTACCTGCTCAGGAGGTCGCCAGAGAAAGCAGCTGGCACCGCCGGCTGGAGCGCCGGCCTATCCAGATGCTGATCGCCGCGTTACTGGTTATCCTTGTCGGCACCTTTGTGGAGCTGATGCCTACCTTAACGATTTCTTCTAATATCCCAACTATCGCGGCGGTTAAGCCTTATACACCGCTGGAACTGCAGGGCAGGGACCTCTATATCCGGGAAGGCTGTTCCAACTGTCACTCGCAGACCGTCAGACCGTTCCGTTCAGAAACAGAACGGTATGGGGAGTACAGTAAAGCCGGCGAATTCGTTTACGATCATCCTTTTTTATGGGGATCCAAACGTACGGGGCCCGATCTAGCCAGGGAAGGGCAGAAATACGGTAATGCCTGGCACTATAATCACCTCATGGACCCGCGCCTGATGTCGCCCGGCAGCATTATGCCGGAATATGACTGGCTGATCTCGCAGAAACTGGATACGACCACGACACGGGCCAAAATACACGCCATGCGGATTCTGGGTGTTCCCTATCCTTTGGGATATGAAAATATAGCCAACCGCGACCTGGATAAACAGGCGAAACAGATCAGCGATAACCTGTACCTGGACAAGATCAGGGTTAAAAACAACCGGGAGATCATAGCGCTCATTGCCTACCTGCAGCGCCTGGGAACAGATATCAAAGCCAATAAATAGCCAGTAACCCTTAATAAGAAAGACCATGTTTAAGCAATTTACCGAAAATATCAACGCAAACCAGGCCTACCTGCTTTTCTCCCTGGGGATATTCTTTGTGTTCTTTATCGTTGTAACGATCATGCTGATCCGTATCCGGAAACAGCATGTGGATCACATGCGTGATCTTCCCCTTCACGACAGTTTAACGGATTCAACACCACCTTTACAATCATGAAATACCACCGGATACTCCTGATGACAGCCTTGTTGCTGTTTGCTATACGGCCGGCCATGGCCGGCGACGACAGCCTGATACCCGGGGATGTCATGAACTATATCGGGTTTGGCGCCATTGTGAGCATGTTGCTGCTCTTCGTTATCGTCATGCTGGTGCTGTTAAAGACTTTTAAGATCCTGACCAGGGTCGTATTAAAGCAGCAGGGTTTGACAGCGGCAGAAATAGACGCCGAAATGAACCCTGTAAAACCTAAAAAAGAGAAGAAACCAAAAGCGGCGGTATGGGAAAAGCTTTTATCCCTTAAACCACTGACTGAAGAACAGGAACTGCTGATCGCCCATGATTATGATGGCATCCAGGAGCTCGACAACCCGATCCCCGCATGGTTCATGTACCTGTTTTACTGTACGATCATTTTCGCGGTGGGTTACCTGCTGAATTATCACGTATTTAAAACCGGGCAGCTGCAATATGCGGAGTACCGGACGGAAATGGCGCAGGCAGACATCGAAAAGAAAGCCTTTTTAAGTAAAGCTGCTAATCGCGTGGATGAAAATACCGTGAAGCTGCTGCACGATCCTGTGGTGATCGCCTCGGGACAGGCTATTTTCAAAAGTACCTGTGCCCCTTGTCATGGCGATCATGCCCAGGGAAACGTGGGCCCCAACCTGACCGACGATTACTGGTTGCATGGCGGCAAGATCAATGACCTCTTCAAAACCATTAAGTACGGGGTTTTATCGAAAGGTATGCCGACCTGGGAAAAACAACTATCACCCAAACAAATTTCCGATGTAGCCAATTACATCGAATCATTGCATGGTTCTAACCCCGCAGGGGCCAAGGCTCCTCAGGGAACCAAAGAAGCGGATACGGATCAAAAACTCGTTGCTAATAAATAAATGATGGACGGACTACTGGTAGCAAAAGAAACACCCAAACGCCAATGGCTCTATCCGCTGATCCGGAAAGGTAAGCTGTATCGCTGGCGTTCCCGGATCAGCTATGTTTACCTGGCTGTGTTTTTTGCCGGCCCGTATTTGCGTATCAAGGGGCAGCCGCTTTTACTGCTGGACTTTATAGACAGGCAGTTTGTCATCCTGGGACAGGTTTTCTGGCCCCAGGATATTTTCCTGTTTGTTCTCGCGTCGCTGGTCTTTTTAGTTTGCGTCGTCCTGTTTACCATCGCGTTCGGCAGGATATTTTGCGGATGGATCTGCCCGCAAACCATTTTCATGGAGCTGGTATTCCGGAAAATAGAAGTCTGGATCGAGGGCAGTCCCGCAAAAGCCAAAAAACTGGACGCGAGTTCCTGGACAAAGGAGAAAATGCTTAAAAAAGGATCAAAGCATACCCTGTTTATTGTCATTTCTTTTTTGATCTCCAACACCTTCCTCGCCTACATCATTGGCAGTGGAAGTTTGATCAGGATCATGATGGAGCCGATAAGCCTCCATTGGGTAGGGTTTATCAGCATCTGGGTGTTTACGCTGGTCTTTTATTTGATTTACAGCCGGGTACGCGAACAGGTATGTACGCTGTTTTGCCCCTATGGCCGTTTACAGGGTGTCATGATCGACGAGCATACGCTGGTTGTGGCTTATGATGATGTCAGGGGGGAACCCCGTGGGAAATTAAACAAAAAGGAGGATCTGCACCATCAGCATAAAGGGGATTGTGTGGATTGCGGCCTGTGCGTAGATGTTTGCCCGACAGGTATCGATATCCGGAAGGGCACGCAACTGGAATGTATCAATTGCACGGCCTGCATCGATGTGTGCAATGAGGTGATGATTAAAATAAACAAGCCACCAAACCTGATTGGCTTTTATTCTGAAAACAGGATACGGGAAAAGGAAAAGCCATCCGTTACCGGGAGAATGATGGGATATGGCGGGGTTATCGTTGTGATGATGGCGGTACTGTGTTACTTCATTTTCAGTCGCAGTGATATGGATCTAAGCATTTTACGCAGTGCGGGAATGCTTTACCAGGAACAGCCCGGTCATTATATCAGTAATATCTACAATGCGGAAATTATCAATAAATCCAACAAGGGCAGGAGGATTTCCATTGTTCCGGCTGACCCTGTGATTAAAGTAAAATATATCCAGGCGCCGGGGGAAGTCAACGCGGGAGGTTCAGCAAAAACGGTCTTTTTCCTGATGATTGCTGACAAAGACATTAAGGCGGAAAAAACGGAGGTGAAAATTAACCTGGTATTTAACAACAGAATTATACAAACGGTCAGCACCACTTTTGTGGGGCCATCAAACGATTAAAGAAATGAACTGGGGAAAAGGAATTATTTTGGGCATGGCCCTGTTTATGCTGTTCATCATTGGCATGTGTGTACACATGTTCAGGATGCCTGCCGATGAGTATGATCATCACTATTATGAAAAGGGCCTGAATTTCGATCAGGACTATAATAAGGAAAGACAGGTCGTCACTGATAAGGCCGGGCCGCAAATCCGGATTAACGGGGATTCCGTCCGTATTGACTTTAGGAAAGGTGCAAAGGGAAATGTCAGGTTTATCAGGCCATCGAGCGAGGCATTGGATAAAGTATTTCCCCTGAATACCGCTGACGGGAAAACGGCTGCGTTTGCTGTCGCCGCACTCGTCAAAGGGCGCTGGCGGTTGGTTTTGGAATGGAAAAGTGATCAAAAAAATTACTTATATGAACAGGAGGTGGATATTCGATGAACAGCAACCAGATCGCCTTTTTTATCGGTCTGTTTGGCAGCGTGCACTGCATCGGGATGTGCGGGCCGCTGGCTTTCGCGATACCGTCGTTTGATGCCCGCTGGTGGCGGATCATCATCGACAAAACTACTTATAACGCCGGGCGTGTGATGAGTTACTCGCTTTTGGGTTTGCTGATCGGTTTGCTGGGGCGCCAGCTTTGGCTGGCTGGTCTGCAGCAGGGTGTCAGCGTGATCAGCGGCCTCCTGATCATCGGCGCCGGCTTTTCCAGGCTGATCAAAGTGAAATTTTCCAAAAGCCGGATGATGTCCGGATTCCTGGCACCTGTTAACCGGCTGATCAGTTATGCCTTAAAGCATAAAGCCGGGCATTTCGTCGTCGGTATACTGAACGGATTCCTGCCCTGCGGTTTTGTTTACCTGGCATTGATCGGCGCCGTGAATACGTCCTCGCCTTATGCATCCGCCAGCTATATGCTCTGGTTTGGGTTAGGTACCTTTCCCTTAATGCTGCTGGCAACGGTCGGTTCGGGCTTTATCGGCCCTTTGTTCCGGCGGCGGATCAATAGCGTCATGCCTTACCTGATGGTTTGCCTCGGCTGCTGGTTTGTACTGCGCGGCCTGGGCATGAATATCCCTTACCTGAGCCCGGCAAAGCAAGCGTCCGGTATCACCAGCTGTCACTGACGTTATCCGGCAGCTGAAAATGATAATGCCGGAAATTTTTAAATTAATATGATCCCCGATGAAAATCCCAGGTAAAGAAGAATCCAAATTTAACAAGGAATGGCACCAGGCAAACCCGATGCCTAAAAATGCAACATTTGCACAAAGGGTGAACTGGCACCTGGAACACCGGAAAAATTGTTCATGCAGGCCTATACCGGAAAAACTGCTTGGGGAGATGAAGCAAAAGGGTATGAGCTTCTAATTACTGCATGGTTTTTAAAACGATTATCCCTGCAGAGACCGGTGATAGATCCTAATGGCCTTTTCCCTGGCGGATTTTAAAAACGGCCTCTTTTATACGCCTTCACCAGGCGGTCCTGTTCGTCGTTGAAACGCCATACCAACAGCTTACCAGTAGATCGGATGAAAGGTGATCTATATCATATTTATACAGGACCTTCATCATGGAATGGTCCTGAGCCGCGACGGATATTTGTAGTATTAAATAGATCAATAATGGCAACTTTAACAGCTTCTGCCCAATGGAGCACCAAAGCGGCAGCAAAATCCAATTCAAATAACCTCATCAGCAAATGGACCGCTTTTATGGAGAGCCAGTCCGAAAATAAAACGCTGTGGTTCCTGCTTTCCCTGGTTGTTCAGGGTGTCTTTTTTCTCCCCGTTCCGGCGGTGCTCATTTATTATGATGATGCCCCTATACTGGTGCTGACAGTTACATTAGCCTTATTCTTCGCTAATATCATTGCGGGCATGGGCGGAGCCGGAATTAAGACCCTACTTCGCTTGTTTGCGGCCAGTATCATCGTTCATGCCCTGATGGTATTGATCTGTGTCCTGTAAATGATGAAATAAGCTTTTTATATCAATCCGAATATGATACCTCAGAAAATGAAAGCAGCGGTGATCCGTCAGTTTGGCGCACCCTTACAAATAGAAGAAGTGGCCGTAAAAAAGCCGCATGCCGACCAGATCCTCGTAAAAGTGATCGCATGCGGTGTTTGTCATACTGACCTGCATGCCTGTAACGGCGACTGGCCGGTAAAACCCAAACTTCCGCTGGTTCCGGGACACGAAGCCATTGGTTATGTTGTCGCGATGGGCGCGGAGGTAAAAGATATCCGGGAAGGTGATATCGTTGGCGTGCCCTGGCTTTATAGCGCCTGCGGCTGCTGTGAGTTTTGTATCACCGGCTGGGAAACGCTATGCGGAACTCAGCAGAATGGCGGTTATAGCGTTGACGGCGGCTTTGCGGAATATGTCCTGGCTGATCCCAGGTACGTAGCGCGCTTTCCCAAAGGAATTAACTTTACCGAAATGGCGCCGATCATTTGTGCCGGCGTTACGGTTTACAAAGGCCTGAAAGAAACCGAGGTTAAGCCCGGCGAATGGGTCGCTATTTCCGGCGTTGGCGGCCTGGGACATCTGGCTGTTCAGTATGCAAAAGCCATGGGCATGCATGTTGCCGCTATAGATATCGCTGATGATAAACTGAACCTGGCCAAAAAACTGGGTGCCGATCTCGTGGTGAATGCAGGAGAAGAAGATCCGGGAGCTTTTCTTCAAAAAGAAACAGGAGGGATGCATGGTGTGTTAGTTACCGCCGTTTCCCCGATAGCCTTTCAGCAGGGTATCTCCGCGCTGCGTCGAAAAGGCACCATTGCCCTGAACGGGTTGCCCAAAGGGAATTTCGACCTTTCCATATTCGACACGGTGTTGAACCGCTATACGGTCCGCGGCTCCATCGTCGGAACCCGTAAGGATATGCAGGAAGCTATTGCCTTTGCCATAGAAGGCAAGGTAAAAGCAACGGTACACGCCGCAAAGTTGGAAGATATCAATCATGTCTTTGATAATATGAAAAAAGGCCTGATCGACGGACGTGTTGTGCTGGAAATTGCCAAACCCTGAACCGGCCCATATTATCTATATGCGAAAAGGGATTTTACTGGTCAATTTAGGTACGCCCGACAGCCCGGCTGTCGGTGATGTACGGAAATACCTGGCCGAGTTTTTAATGGATAAAAGGGTGATCGATATTCATCCTTTTTTACGCTTTCTACTGGTGCGCGGGATCATTGTACCCTTTCGTGCACCAAAATCTGCCGCGCTCTACCAGCAGATCTGGGATGATCGGACCGGCTCACCCTTACTGCACTTTAGTAAACTCCAGCAGCAACTGCTCAAACTGGAACTGGGCGGCGATTACGTCGTTGAACTCGGCATGAGGTATCAATATCCTTCTATCGAACTGGCATTGAATAAACTGAAAGCCGCCGGTGTCAACGGTATTACAGTTGTTCCACTTTTTCCGCAATATGCCTCGGCTACCACAGGCTCCGTAGTTGCCGAAGTGATGCGGGTGATGCGCCGGTGGGCGAATATTTTGCCGCTTGCAGTTAAGGGTGCATTCTATGATCATCCGCTATTCATCGATGCCTTTACAGAAAAGGTGGAACGTTATGACCGAAGTTCTTATGATCATATACTGTTCAGCTTCCATGGCTTGCCTGAAAGACAGCTAAAAGCCTGTGATCCCCCGGGAACGTATTGCCTGGCGCAGAAAAACTGCTGTGAGGTATTAAACGAAATGAACCGCAACTGTTATGCGGCCCAATGCCATCAAACGGCCAGGCTGATCGCAGCGGAACTAAAACTCGTGCAGACGGATTATAATGTGTGCTTTCAATCGCGGCTCGGGAAACGGGAATGGATAAAACCCTACACTTCCTCAACTATCCGGCAATTAGCGGCATCTGGTAAAAAAAGATTACTGGTCGTGTGCCCGGCTTTTGTTTCCGATTGCCTGGAAACCCTCCAGGAGATCGCCTTGGAATATCGGGATGAATTTATGGATGCCGGCGGTGAAGAGCTGTTTCTGGTGGAAAGCCTGAATGATTCCCCCTTATTTATTAAGGCGCTGCAGGAGATGGTAAGTGAAAAACCGGTTTGTCCGCTTGTTTAAATAGCCATACTAAATAACCGGGTGGATGGTTTGTCCGCCCACAGCAGTGCGTCAAAGCACATGCAGATATTGCGCAGGAACCGTTTACCCAATGGCGTTACCGTCAATCCGCAGGCATCCAAGATCACCAGGCCATCCTTTGCCAGCGGGTGGAGCCGGGTCAACACCTTCGAAAATTCTTCGTTAGCTCCATGGAATTGTTTCCAGGAGATATATCCGCTGCACATGATATTTAAAATCTGCCGGCGGATCGACTGGTCTGTTTCGCTGAGCCGGTGCCCTTTAACAACCGGCAGATCACCGCTGCGGATAAGCTCCAGATATTCTTCTACTGTTTTTACATTTTGTGCAAACCCGTACCAGGAGTCACCGATAGCGGAAACTCCCAGGCCGATGAGCAATTGGGTATGCTGTGGGGTATATCCCATAAAATTCCGGTGCAGGGTGCCCTGTTTTTCGGCAAGGAACAGTTCATCCCCGGGCAGCGAAAAGTGGTCCATGCCGATCTCCTGATAGCCATAGCTCATGAGCAAATCCCTGCCGGTCTCCTGCAGCCTGCCTTTCAGTTCCGGGTCTGGAAGATCATCTTCCGTAAATTTACGTTGCCCGGGTTTGATCCAGGGCACGTGGGCATAACTGTAAAAGGCGATCCTGTCCGGTTTTAGTTCAGCTGTTATGCTCATGGTTTTGCGCAGCCCTGCTATCGTTTGTTGCGGCAGGCCATAGATGAGGTCATAATTAATGGATGTATAGCCAATTCTCCGGGCCTGCAGGGTAACCGTCTGCGCCTGTTCAAAGCTCTGCCGCCGGTTGATCATCAATTGTACCTGAGGATCGAAATCCTGGATGCCGAGACTAAGCCTGCGAAAACCCAGGTCGAATAAAGTCTGGAGATGGTCCACTGTCGTGTTCGCCGGATGTGCTTCAAAACTAAAGTCCGCATTTTCGTGGATATGGACGTCCTTCAGCAAACCGTCGATCAGCTTATGCAGGTTGTGCACGCTAAAAAATGTCGGTGTGCCGCCACCCAGGTGGATTTCTCTAATGACGGGTGTTTCTTCAAATATCTTACGGTATAACTGCCATTCCTTTAATACCGCGGCGATATAAGGTTCCTCGACCCGGTGATTTTTGGTGATCCGCGTATTGCAACCGCAATAGGTGCATAGATTTTCGCAGAAAGGGAGATGAATATATAAGCTGATGCCGGATGCGTCATTGCTTTCATTAAAAGAAAATTTTACGGATTCTTTCCAGGATGCAGGGTTGAAAGTATTACTTTCCCAATACGGCATCGTCGGATAACTGGTATAGCGCGGCACGGCGACATTATATTTATCGGCGATTTTTTTTAGTCGGTTTTCCATAATTCAGGAATGAACGGAATCTTCAGATTTGGGTGTTTTGTTGCATTCACGGGAACAGGCACAGGCCTTTCCCACACATTTGTTTTGCTGCCAGAGGTCCAGGCTTCTGATCGTTTGATCGGCGATCTCCTGCAAAGCTTCTTTCGTTAAATAAGCCTGGTGTGGCGTGATCAATACATTGGGGAAATTCATGAGGTACTGTAGCAATGGGTCTTTTACCAGGTCTTTCTGGTGATCCCCGAAAAACAGGCCTTTTTCGAACTCATAAACGTCCATTCCGAGGTAGCCTAACTTTCCGCTTTTCAACGCTGAAAGTATATCATTGGTATTTAATAAAGCTCCCCTGGAGGTATTGATTAACATTACCCCATCTTTCATCTGGTCAAGTGTCTCTTTTTGGATAAGGTGCCTGGTCTCCGGACTGAGCGGTAAATGCAGGGAAATAACATCGGAGCTGTTTAACAGGGTTTCCAGGGCAACGGGTTTTACAAAACGTAAATGACGGGAATTATTGATATCATAGCTAACGAGATGGCTTCCCATACCGTGATAGATCGCTGCGGCTGCCTGGCCAGTTTGTCCTATGCCGATGATGCCAACAGTTTTGCCGGCGAAGTTAAAACCGATCAGGCCATCATTACTAAAATTAAAGTCGTGGCTTTGTCGGTCTGCTTTTACCAATTGCCTGCTCAGGGCAAGAGCCATCGCGACCGATTGCTCAGCAATAGCTTGAGGGGAATAGGCAGGTACGCTGGCAATTTTGATCCCATAAGCCGCCGCTGCCGGCTTGTCGATATGATCTGTCCCGGAAGACCGGGTAATGATATACCTGACGCCCAGTGCGGCAAGTGTTTCAATGACAGCGCCGGATACATCGTCGTTAATAAACACGATCACTGCGTCCTTACCTTCCGCATAGGTAACCGTATCGGGGCCCAACGGATTTGAAATAAGGGTAATGTCATGTTTTTTTTGATTGGCTTTTGCCAGATATTCCTTTTCAAATGGCTTGATACTATAGGCTACCGCTTTCATCTTCTATCGTTTATGAAAACGAAATTACCGTTAAGCCCGGAGGCCTGGTATGAGCGGCGTCAGTAATACTAATGATCTGTGTCAGTTTTTCATTTTAGCCAGTTTCTCCGGATGGAGGACCTGGATCAGGCTGCCTCTCTTCTCGATCAGGCCTTCTTCTTTAAAATCGGAGAGGGTGCGGCTCACGGTTTCCGTCGCCATTCCTGCCATGGCGGCCAGGTCTTCACGCGTAATTTTAAAACCGTCCGCTCCACTGCTTTGCTGCCGGTGTAAGCGCGACAGCGCTTCGGCCATCCGTTTCCGGACAGAATGATAGGCCAGCTGCATCAGTTGATCTTCCTTGTCCCGGATATCATTGGCTAGCAGTTTAATAAATTCACGTGCTACTTCAGGATACAAATGAAGTAATTGTTCCAGCTGATCTTTGGGGATCAGGCAAACGGTACTGTCTTCCAAAGCTGTTGCGGTGTCGGTATAGACTTCATTGGCTAACATCGCGTTGACACCCAGGTATTCATCTGTGCCATAAATTCCGGTCATCAGTTCACGGCCGTCTTCGGCCAGTTTGATCGTTTTGATCTTTCCACCGGTGACGAGGTAAAGCCCGTTGCCTTTATCCCCATCATAGTATATGACCTGGTTCTTTTTAAATAACCTGATCTTACGTTCCTGGATGATCTTTTTAAGTTCTGCTAATCCACCGTTTTTCCCGATCAGGTTGTTTAAACGGTCGAGGGATTTACTGTAAAAATTCTTTTGAATTTCCTGTTTCTTCAGCCGGCTTTCTATAGCGTTTAGCAGGTCCATATCATCAAATGGTTTGGTCAGGTAATCATCGGCGCCCATCTCCATGCCTTTGCGCAGGTCTACCCGTTCAGCTTTGGCGGTCAGGAATATAAAAGGAATTGCACTAGTCTCCGGGTTTTTATTCAGCATATACAGGACACCGTAACCATCGAGTTCCGGCATCATGATATCACATAAAATAATGTCCGGCAGATTCCTGGTAGCGAGATCTACACCGGTCTTGCCATTATTGGCATCAGTCACCTCGTAACCGGCCAGCTGCAGTATTTCAACTACATTTTCACGGATGTCATTGTTGTCTTCAATGATCAATACTTTTCTATTCATGATAGGGGAAATTTAAGGATGAATGTTGTTCCCTGGTTAATATCGCTGTTGAATTCGATCTGGCCGTTCATCAGGTTGGCGTAGCGTGCCACGATATTTAAGCCTAATCCGGTTCCTGGGATATTACCGGTGTTGTGTGCGCGGAAAAACGCTTCAAATAGGTGTTTCTGATCGGTTTCGGGAATGCCTATCCCATTGTCTTTGATCGCAATCAGGCAAAATTGTTCATTGATCTCGGTGTTGAATTCTATGAAAGTATTTTCACCTGAATATTTAATGGCATTGCCGATAAGATTAAGCACGCAGTTCCTGACCAGGTTCTGGTCGAGTATGATCACGCTGCTGATGCCGGTATGCTGATAAATAATATTTTGGTTTTGCTTGGCTACCATTTGCATTTCCTCTGTAATTTCTTCCGAAAGCTTGACCAGGTCGAAGGCCTCGAATGATGGGGTTACTTTTCCGGCTTCCAATTTTTCCAGTGATAAAAAATCATTCAGGATAGCGGTAAGGTTACCGATTGCGGTTTTGATCTTAGCGACATGCTTGCTGATGTTTGGATTATCGAAAGGTTGCGCATATTTTTCTATTAAGGACGATGACAACTGTATGGCGCTCAACGGTGTGCGGAACTCATGGGATGCCATGGATACAAACCGGCTTTTTAACTGGCCCAACTCTTTTTCTTTTTCCAGGGAAAGGCTGACTTCTTCTTTGGCCTCCTGCAAGGCCTCTACCGTTTTTTTCAGGGATAGCGTTCGTTCCTCAACCAGTTCTTCCAGGTGGGCGGCATATTCCTTTAATTGTTCTTCGGCTTCCATTTCCCGGCTGAGGTCGTGGATAAAGCCGGCATAGATCTTTCTTCCCGAAAACGGGACATCGCTCACGCCCAGCTTGAATGGGAACGTAGTGCCGTCTTTGCGTAAGCCGGTCACTACCCGGCCTATGCCGATGATATGCGGTTCGCTGGTTCGCTGGTATCTGTTGATATACTCGTCATGCTGCGCTTTGTACGGCGGCGGCATCAGCGTAGAGATATTTTGACCGATCACCTCTTCCGGGCTGCAAAGGAACAGTTTGCAGGCGGCCGGGTTGATGCTCTCTACGATACCTCGTCCGTCGATCGTAATGATACCATCAATGGCGTTTTCAATGATTGCTTTTAACAAGGCGGTGTTTTCCATATACTGGTTTTATCAAATACTGATTGTGCTCACAAATATTGGTAATCGGAACCGGATAAAATATAATTCTTTTCACGCAAAAAAGTGACGGTAATCATTTTTTTACCTCGTCATTTTATATGAGCCATCATCAAGACAAAGGTGACCGGGATCACCTTTGTGTTGAACAGTCGTCATTTATCCGGCGACAGGTTGATCGTAGCTTAGCCCTAGTTTAATACTTGCTTAATCAGTGTAAATTATGGCAACCCCGTCCGGCTCCTATATATTAACGATCAATTGTGGTTCTTCAAGCTTGAAATTCAGCTTGTGGCAATCCCAAACCTTCGCTATAGAATTGTTGGGATCTGTTGCGCTTTCCGGCCCGGAGGAACGGTGTTTCCACATTCAGGATAAAGATCGGCAAATATTGCAAAGTCACCCGGTAATGCATGCCAGTATAAGATCGGCTGTTCTGGAACTCACGGTCTGGTTGCTCAATAATAAGAGGCGATACCCGCTTGTTGCGGTAGGCCATCGTATTGTGCAGGGGGGGCCTGACCATCGTGCCCCGGAAATCATTACAGAAAAGTTACTAAAGACTTTGCAGGAACTCATTTACCTGGCGCCAAATCACCTCTCGGATGAAATCAGAACGATCAAGATTTTTCAAACCGCGTTCCCCGGCATCAGGCAGGTAGCCTGCTTCGATACTTTTTTTCACCAAGATATGCCTGCTTGTGCTAAATATTATCCATTACCGGAAGTTTACCGGAAACATGGATTGATCAGGTACGGTTTTCATGGGCTTTCTTATGAGTATATCACGGGCAAGCTGGCTGAAAAAGATCATGCCTGGTTGAAAAGGAAGATCATTATTGCCCATTTGGGTAATGGCGCCAGTATCACGGCGGTAAAAAATGGGATCAGTATAGATACCACCATGGGGCTGAGCCCTGTTGGCGGCCTGGTGATGGGTACCCGTTCCGGTGACCTCGACCCCGGCGTTCTCTTATACTTATTGAAAAGGGAGCATTTAACCGCTGACCAGCTCGATGAATTGCTGAGCAAAAAGGCGGGCTTACTGGCGATTGCCGGAACAAGTGATATGCAGACCCTGCTGCAGCACCAGGAAGAGGATACAAAAGCACAGGAAGCTATCACGCTTTTCTGCTACCAGGTAAAAAAGAACATCGGGGCGATGGCGGCCGCGATGGGTGGCCTGGACTTGCTGGTATTTACCGGCGGAATAGGAGAAAACTGTCCGCTTATCCGGGAATACAGTTGCAATAACCTCGGGTTTTTAGGCATTTCCATTGACCAGCAGTTAAACCAGGCTAACCATCGGCTCATTTCCACTCCTGAAAGCAAGGTAAAAGTGCAATTGCTGGCGACGGACGAAGAGGCCATGATCGCCCAACATACCTATCCATTTATAAAGAATCAATAATCAAGCATCAATATCATGAGCACATTATCTTTAAAAGAACTGACCAATATACAGGCCTACTGGCAAGCGGCCAATTACCTGGCAGCCGGCCAGATTTATTTGCAGGAAAACCCCTTGTTAAAGGAATCCTTGAAGCCGGAGCATATTAAACCCCGCCTGCTTGGCCATTGGGGGACTTCACCCGGATTAAACCTGATCTATATCCATTTAAACAGGCTGATCAAAAACACCGGCGCGAAGGTACTTTATGTTTGCGGGCCTGGCCATGGTGCCCCAGCTATTGTCGCTAACACTTATTTAGAAGGCACTTATACCGAAATTTATCCAGAGGTAGCACAAAATGAACAGGGTATGCGGCAATTGTTCCGGCAGTTTTCCACACCTGGAGGCGTGCCCAGCCATGTTGGTGCCCATGTGCCGGGTTCCGTGCATGAAGGCGGTGAGTTGGGATATGCATTGAGTCACGCCTTTGGAGCCGCATTTGATAACCCGGACTTGCTGGTAGCCTGCGTGGTAGGCGATGGGGAGGCGGAAACCTGCCCACTGGAAGGGAGCTGGAAATCGATCGCGTTCCTGAATCCGGCAAGGGATGGTGCTGTTTTGCCTATTATTCACCTGAATGGCTATAAAATATCCGGACCCACGGTGCTGGCCCGGATGAGCGATCTGCAATTGACCGAATTATTCTCCGGTTACGGTTATGATGTACTCTTTGTGGAGGGTGATATTCCGGCAGCTGTTCATCAGCAAATGGCCGGGACGCTGGAAGAGGCTTACCGGAGGATCAGACTGATCCAGGAAAAAGCCCGGACGGGTAATAACACCAAACCTGCTCAGTGGCCGGTGATCATTTTAAGGACGCCCAAAGGCTGGACCGGACCCAAAGAGTGGAAGGGGGTTCCCATCGAAGGGACGTTCCGGGCGCACCAGGTTCCCCTGACCGGGGTGAAGGAAGATCCGGATAAATTAAAATTACTGGAATCCTGGATGCGCAGTTACCGGCCTGAAGACTTGTTCGATGAAATCGGAAAACTGGTGCCTGAACTTGCAGCCCTGGCGCCGGAAGGCGACAAGCGCATGAGCGCATTGCCTGAGGCCAACGGGGGGATATTGCTCAAAGAGCTCCTGCTCCCTGATTTCAGGTCATATCAATTGGAAATAACAGGTCCCGGCGAAACGGAAGCGGAGAGTACCCGTAATTTTGGCAAATATCTCCGGGATGTTTTTACGCTTAATAAAGAGGCCAAAAACTTTCGGCTGTTTTGCCCGGATGAAACCACCTCGAACCGGCTGGAAGCTGTTTTTGAGGTGACCAACAGGTGCAGCCAGGAAAAGATTTTACCAAACGATGATAAGCTGGCCGCAGACGGACGGGTGATGGAAGTATTAAGTGAACATTTGTGTGAGGGCTGGCTGGAAGGTTATTTACTGACCGGAAGACATGGCCTGTTTCCTTGCTATGAGGCTTTTGTTACCATCGTGGATTCCATGGTGAGCCAGTATGCCAAGTGGATCAAGACATCGCGTGAACTGCCCTGGCGCAAACCCGTGGCATCCCTGAACTACTTATTGACTTCACATACCTGGAGACAGGACAACAATGGTTACAGTCACCAGGGACCGGGTTTTATAGATACCGTGGTCAATAAAAAAAGTTCGGTAATCAGGATCTATCTGCCGCCTGATGCCAATACGCTTTTATCGGTTATGGACCATTGCCTGCGCAGCAAGGACTATGTCAATGTGGTGGTAGCAGGGAAACAGCCGGAATTACAGTGGCTGTCCATGGAAGAGGCCGTGGAGCATTGCGCCAGAGGGGCCTCAGCCTGGAAATGGGCGGGTAATGATCAGGGGCAAATTCCGGAGGTTGTATTGGGATGTGCCGGTGATGTACCCACACTGGAAACAGTTGCGGCAGCACAATTATTAATGGACCTTTTTCCGGACCTCAGGGTCAGGCTGGTCAATGTAGTGGATCTGATGGCCCTGTCTCCTGTGGCTTATCACCCGCATGGTATGAGTGAGGAATTGTTCACAGAGCTGTTTACAAACACCGCTCCGGTTATTTTCGCCTTCCACGGTTACGTACGGATCATCCATGACCTGGTGCACGGCCGCCCGGATCCTGCCCGCTTTCATGTACGTGGCTTTATGGAAGAAGGGACCACAACTACACCTTTTGATATGGTGGTATTGAATCAGATGAGCCGTTATCATCTAGCGATGGAGGCCATAAAAAGGGTTCCAAGGATGCAGCAGCGGGCTGACGAATTCATGGTTTTTTGTGAATCTAAATTGAAGGAGCATTACAACTATATCTGTGCTCATTTAGATGATATGCCTGAAATTAAAAACTGGAAACTGGACAGGCACTGAAACACGGTAGCAAAATGATTACCGCTTAAGCCTTGCCTGACCTCAAACAATTCCTGACGTGACCCGGATCATTTATTTGCCGAGTCATTATTACAAAATTTACAAAGAACGGATATTTAACCGGATACATGATGAAAACGATTATCGTCCTTGATGACAACGCCCCGGCAGATCTTCATGCCATTGCTTTCGCCACCATGCTGGCCAGGAAGATACAGGCAAAAATAGTGATTTGCCATACTTCAAAAGTACGGAAACAGGAACGCGAAAAAGTCCGGGTTGGAACCAGTTTCTCCGCGGAGCAAGATGAACGGATTGTAAACAAAGAACCGGATGAAAGAGGGCTGTCTGATTGTGCTGAAACCGATGATAACCCGGTAATCGAAGAAATGGTGATTTCCGATTTTAATATTCCCGCTTTCGTGGAGATGGTCAATAAGGATCAGGTTTATATGATCATCAAGGGTTTGTCCCACAAATTAGTAAAGGACGATTTTGCGGAAAAACTCGATGCTTATCGTGTATTGAACCGGGTACGCTGCCCGCTCATGCTGATCCCGGAGAGCTGGCCGCTAAAAGACCTGGAGCGTCTGGTTTACATCGCTGACCTGCGTTATTGCCGTTTAGCTGTTGTCAGATACCTGGCTGAACTGGCCAGGTCTATCCGTGCGAGCTTAACGGTCGCCCATCTGTCAGCCAAAGGATTACCGTCTGTCATGGAGCCTTATGCGCAAACCTTGTTTACAGCGGAAATAGGTAAGCATATCGATTATGATCAGGTGTTTTTCAATAATATAAGGGAACCCGACCTGATCAAAGCCGTAGATGTGATGATCAACGGCATGCATAATGACCTGCTTGTTCTGGTCAACCATCGCTTTCATTTTGAGCAGATTATAGGCGATCATGTAGGGCATTCACTGCCTGCGCATATAACGGTACCCCTGATCATTTTTCCCTATTGATCAAGCCATGGAAAGCACCACAGATACCGAAATGAAATTCTGGCAGCTGGACACGGATACTGCCTGTCGCAGTTTATCCACTGATCCTAAAGGCTTATCTGATCGGGAAGCCGCCGCCAGGATACGGCAGTATGGCCCCAACACGATCAGGAACCATCCAAAAACTTCGGTTCTGCTTTTGTTCCTGGCGCAGTTTAAAAGCCCGGTCACCCTGTTGTTGATCGCGGCGGCTTTGCTTTCCGCGAGCCTGGGCGATGTGGCTGATACAGTCATTATCCTGGCCATTGTCCTGATTAGCGGTTTTTTGGGTTTCTGGCAGGAAAAAGGAGCAGCAGATGCGGTTAAGGAACTACTAAAACTGGTACAGCTGCATTGTGATGTGCTGCGGGATGGCCAGTTTAAAGCCATCCCTGTAGAAGAAGTTGTCCCTGGTGATATCGTCAGCCTGACCGCCGGGGACTTTATCCCGGGAGATAGTTTACTGATGGAGTCGCAGGAACTGTTTGCGGATGAGGCGGCGTTTACCGGGGAAACTTTTTCGGTTGAAAAGCGTTGCGGAGCCGTTGCTGCCGACGCACCCATGGCCAAACGGAGCAATGCGCTGTTTATGGGATCCCACGTGATCAGCGGCAGGGCAAGAGTCCTCGTTATCCAAACAGGCGCCCGGACGGAATTCGGTAAAATATCGGCGGAATTAATGAGCCGGATACCGGAAACTGATTTCGAAAAGGGTATCAGGAAGTTCGGCTATATGTTAATGGAAATAACCTTACTGCTCGTGATCGTCATATTCGCCGCTAACGTCCTGCTTCACAAACCCGTACTCGACTCCTTTCTGTTTTCCCTGGCGTTGGCTGTTGGCTTGACACCCCAGTTATTACCCGCCATTATCAGTGTGAATTTAGCCGCGGGAGCCAGGAGAATGGCCGGTCAGCAGGTGATCGTCAAACGGCTTTCTTCTATCGAGAATTTTGGAAGCATGAACATCTTATGCACTGATAAGACCGGGACGATCACGGAAGGAAAAGTAACGCTTGGCGGGAGTCTCGATGGTCATGGCGGGCACAGCGATAAGGTATTGCAATATGCCTGGCTTAACGCGGTGATGCAACAAGGCTTTCATAATCCCATTGATGAGGCCATCTGTGCCGCGCATGCCGGAACGGCAAATGACTATCACTTGCTTGCAGAGATTCCGTATGATTTCATCCGGAAAAGATTAACTGTTCAGGTAAAAAATGATACCTGTACTATGGCGGTGACCAAAGGTTCACTGCTGGGTATTTTAGCCTTGTGCAACCAGGTGGAGACAAGCGGGGGGAAATGTGTTGATATCCGGGATATGGAAACGGTGCTTAACGAACAATATACGAAGTTGAGTGAAGCCGGTTTCAGGACTTTGGGCGTTGCTTACAAGCCTGTTGACAGTACACGCATCATCACCAAAGAGGATGAATGTGATATGATCTTTTTAGGTTTTATTACCTTATTTGATCCGCCGAAAACAGGAATTTACGACACGATCAAAAAACTGAACGGGCTTGGTGTCCGGTTAAAAATGATTACCGGCGACAACGCCCTGGTAGCGAAAAGCCTCGCGCTGCGGATAGGTATCGGGCAGCCCCGGCTGCTTACCGGACCCGCGATACAAAAAATGAGCAATGCTGCACTGGCCCATCAGGCGCCCCTGACAGACATATTTGCGGAAGTGGAGCCTAACCAGAAAGAACGGATCATCATGGTTTTAAAGAAAGCCGGGCATGTGGTTGGTTTTATGGGGGACGGCATCAACGACGCACCGGCTTTACACACGGCCGATGTCGGTATTTCTGTGAATACGGCGGTGGACGTTGCTAAAGAGGCCGCTGATATTGTATTGCTCAGCAAGGATCTTAACGTCCTGCTCGAAGGTATCCTGGAAGGGCGCAAGACCTTTGCCAATACCATGAAATACATTTTTATGGCGACCAGCGCAAATTTTGGAAATATGTTCAGCATGGCAGGTGTTTCCTTGTTTTTACCTTTTTTGCCGCTGCTGCCCAAACAGGTGCTTCTGACCAACCTGCTGACGGATTTTCCCGAAATGGCGATCGCGACGGACCGGGTAGATGATATCAATATCCGCACGCCGCAACGCTGGGATATGCGGTTCATCCGCCGCTTCATGGTCATCTTTGGCTTACTGAGCTCTGTTTACGATTACCTCACTTTTGGTGTGCTGTTAATGGTTATCCATGCCAATGAGAAAATATTTCAAACGGGCTGGTTCACGGAATCTGTGATTTCGGCGATACTGATCGTGCTGATCGTCCGTACCCGCCTTCCCTTTTTTAAAAGTCTGCCGGGGAAATACCTTTTTACAGCGACGATCATGATCCTTTTGATCGTATTGGCCTTGCCCCTAACCCCCTTTGCGGCCTGGTTTGGTTTTGTTCGGCTGTCCCTTAGCTTTTATGGCTGGATGTTGCTGATCATTATCTGCTATATGTTCAGCGCTGAACTGGCTAAATACTGGTTTTATAGGGGCACTCAGCGCCTTTTGAAAAAACGGCGCTTAAACTTATTTTAATTTTTCTGTGATGAATCAAACTGAGATCCATTTCTTGGAAGGACCGCATTCGCGCTTGCAGGAGTTGAAGTTTACCTTACAAACCATGATGGACCTGATCCATGGTTTGCGGGCTCTGCATTTTATTGGCCCCTGTATTACCATATTTGGTTCCGCAAGGTTCAAAGAAGATCACCCTTACTACGAGATGACGCGTCGCGCGGGTGCAGCATTTGCCAGTTTAGGTTTTACTATTTTAACAGGTGGAGGCCCAGGCTTAATGGAGGCCGCCAACAGGGGAGCAAAAGATGTTGGGGGCCGATCCGTTGGCTGCAATATACAGCTGCCCGTGGAACAGCTGCCCAATGCATATCTCGACAAGTGGGTATATATGAAGCATTTTTTCCTGCGCAAAGTATTGCTGGTTAAATATTCTTTCGCTTTTGTGGTGATGCCCGGAGGTTATGGAACCCTGGATGAGTTTTTTGAGGCGCTGACCCTGATACAGACACATAAGATCCATAATTTCCCGGTTATCATATTTGGGAAGGAATATCATCGGGAATTGCTTGATCACATTGCTGTGATGAAAAAGGATGCGACGATAGGCAACCTGGACACCCTCATTTACCTGGTTACTGATGATATCGAAGAAGCTGTAAACCTGATCCGTGAAAAAAGTATCAGGCAGTACGGGTTGAAACCAAAACGCCGGCAAAAACCGCGCAAATGGCTGTTTGAGGATGATTGATAATAACCAGGGAATTGTTGTCCGTTTGATGGTGCTTGTACGACCGGGATCGTTTAGAACCATCGTGCATCATGCGCATCCCCATACGGAGCCTTTTTTTAATGATAGATTTATCGAACGCGCTCCCTAAACCCAACATATTACCAATGATCATGAAAGAAAGTAACCGGCCCTTGAAAAGCGATACACGGTACCTGCTGAAGATAAAAGAAGAACTGGAGATTTTATTAGCCCGCGAAAAGGAATTAAGCCGCCTGAAAGGCCGGATGGTTTCCATCGCATCCCACGAATTCAGAACACCTTTAAGCAGCATTCAGTTATCCGCCTCCACGATCGAACATTATTTTGACCGGCTTGATCGGACCAGGATCTTTCAGCACCTGAAAAAAATCATCATGGCAGTACAGCAAATGACAGCTATACTCGATGATCTCCTGTCGCTGGAAAAGATAGAGTCCGGCAAAGTTTCCCTGCGTATGAAATGTTTTGACCTGACTTCCGTCAGCAGGGATGTCCTGGAGGAAATGCAGGCAATGACCAAAAAGGGTCAGCAATTATTTCATCGTCACCATGGGCTGGATACCGAGGTTTATCTGGATCAGGACCTGCTCAGGCGTTGCCTGACGAACCTGATTTCGAACGCCATTAAATATTCGCCAGAGGGCGGAATTGTTGAACTGGTCACTTGTATAACCGAACAGTTTATGGAGGTTCAGGTAAAGGATCAGGGGATCGGCATCCCGGAAAAAGAACAGTCCCGGTTGTTTGAAACTTTTTTCCGGGCGGATAACGCGAAGGATATACAGGGGACAGGTTTGGGCCTGAACATTGTGAAACGATATGTGGAACTCATGAATGGCAGCGTCAGTTTCAGCAGCAGGGAAAATGAGGGAACGGTATTTATGCTCAGGTTTCCGCGACTTTCGGGTGATCTGGATCAGCCCATAAAGTGATATTGGTCATCATTGCTGCGCTTATTTGATGTGATATTCGTATATGCATTTGCCAGCCATGAAAAACACAAAATCAATACTTGATACTGTACAGCAGCTCAATAAAGGTGACTATATGCTCATTAAACCGGTAAAAATAAACCCCATGGACCCACAAAGTAAACAATTGCAGTTATTAAAATTAGTGGAAGAAATTGAGGGATATGCCATTTTAACTTTAGACAGGAAAGGAAATATCGAAACCTGGAATAAAGGGGCGGAAAAAATCAAGGGCTACAGGGCTGAAGAGATCATCGGCCAGCATTTCAGTGTTTTTTATACAGATGTCGATCTCCTGATCGGCCTGCCCGAAAAGCTGCTGGCAGAAGCAAGCCTCAAGGGCACCGCTTATAATGAAAGCTGGCGGGTAAGGAAAGATAAGACCACGTTCTGGGGTTCGGTCACCATTACCGCGCTGCATGACGATGACGGCAATATCACCGGCTTCGCCAAAGTAACGCGCGACCTTACGGAGAGAATGCTCGCTGAAACGGCCATCAGGCGGCATGCGGAGGATCTGGAAATTAGAAATAAAGAGATCGAGCAATTCGTTTATATAGCCTCCCATGATCTTCAGGAACCTTTATTTACCGTTAATAGTTTTGTCGAATTCTTTCAGACCGAATACCAGCATTTATTTGATGAAAATGCTAAAGCCTATTTAAATTTTATTGTCCAGGCAACTGACCGGATGAAAAACCTCATCAAAAACCTGCTGGACTATTCCCATTTGGGCTCAGAAAAAATCTTGGCGAACATAGACTGCAACCAGCTTTTGAATACCCTGACAGCCGATCTGGCGAACCAGATCAAAAAATCAGGAGCAAAAGTTTTTTATAAAGACCTGCCGGTCATCAAAGGTTATCCGACAGAATTAAGCCAGTTATTTCAGAACCTGATCAGCAATGCTATCAAATTCAGGGACAAAAGAGAGCTCCCGGAAATTGAAATATCGGCGATAAAAGATCCGGCATCCTGGTGCTTTAAAATAAAAGATAATGGAATAGGCGTAGATCCCAGGTTCCGGGAAAAGATCTTTTTGATCTTTCAACGCTTACATGGCCGCAACGAATACGAAGGTAATGGCATAGGCCTGGCCCACTGTAAAAAAATAGTGGAGCTGCACGGGGGCAAAATTTCCGTGGAGCCGAATGATGGCAAAGGATCTTCCTTTGTCTTTACCATACCATTTAAACCTGATTTTTTACAGCATGAAAAGATATGAAGGCCTTGAAGGCATCCTGCTCATTGATGATGATCTTCCTACCAATTTTATACATAAAAAAGTAATTGAAAAGGCGGCCGTGAATGCAGCGGTAAAATCGATTACCAGTGTACAGGAGGCTCTGGACTTTATTACCTACTCCGGTATTTATGAGGACACCCCTCAAATCCCAAGGCCGGGGCTGATCTTCCTTGACATTAATATGCCCGGATTAGACGGATGGGATTTTATGGACGCCTATAACCGGCTGGACCAGCGTTTTAAAGCGAGGTTGATCATCATCATGCTGTCGACCTCGCTCGATCCGGAGGATAAAGCAATGGCGATGATCGATAGGGAGGTCGTGACCTTCCTGAGCAAACCCCTGAGACCCGAAATAGTGACCACCATATTAGATCGCTATTTTAAGTAAATTGGGTAAGGAGGGGATAGCCCGGGATTAATTGGGGCCGGGGATAGCAGGAAAGCGCCGGCAATTACCGGCGCTTTCCTGTTTAAAGGCTTTGACCGGCAGATGTGCCGATGATCAAAAATTAAGGTGAGGCCCGTCATTATTTAAGAGGCCGCCTTCATCGACCTTTAGGTCATAATTCCATGTTATGAAAACCAGATCCCGCCAGTATTTATTATCCCTTGGAGTAGTGATACTAAGTGTACTCAATTTACAAAACTGTAATGCCCAAACCAGGTTTGTGCAAAAGACCGGGGCCCTTTCACCTGATACCGGGTTGAGCCCGGAGATCAGAAAGCAGGTCCGGGGCGGGCGCCTGGATGTACAGCTATATTATCCAAAATCGGTTCAGCGTTTTTATGAGCAAAACGGGTATAAACCGGCCTGGATCAAACCGCAAAGCGGGACAGGGCCAGCCTGGCAGACCATGCTGATGCTGGATTGTGTATTACAGTTTGGGCTGTCACATGCGGATTATCATCCGCAGGAACTGCAGTACAGCCGCTTGCATGATATACTGGATACGCCGGGAAAGGTAAAACCGGATCTTCAGGCTCGTTTTGATATCATGCTTACGGATGCGGCGATCACTATCATGAACCATCTGCATTACGGAAAACTGAACCCTGAGCTTCCCGCAAGCCGGATCGATAAGGGGATGGATATGGAATTTGAAGCAGCTTCCTATTTAAGCGGGGCCCTGAAAGAAAAAGATGTCATGACCGCTATGGCCAATGTACAGCCTAAAGCAAAAGAATACAGGGCCATGCAATACCAAATGCACCTGATGGAAGGGCTTTACCAGGGCGATTGTTACGAAATACCGCAAGAGAAAGTAAGAAAGGTCGCCATCAATATGGAACGCTTACGCTGGGCCAATACAGGGGATAGTGTTTATGTACAGATCAATATACCTTCATATAGCTTAAAATTAAATCTTCCGGATTCTACCTATCAATTTAAAGTTATCGTAGGTAAGCCGGAAAATCCGACACCAACCTTATTAAGCAAAATTACTTACTTCACCACCGCTCCGGAATGGAAGATCCCGGCCAGGATATTCAAACAGGAAGTGCTGCCTAAGGCACTTGCCGATAACGTATATCTTGAAAACAGTCACTTCGCGATCTATGACCAAAAGGGGAACTATGTAGAACCGCTTAAAGCCAATCTGGCAAATGTCAGACGCAGCCCGGATCTGTATTATGCCAGGCAGTCTGCGGGATGTGATAACGCATTGGGATTACTGGTTTTTCGTTTCCCCAATGTTTATGACATATACCTCCATGATACTCCCGAACAATCACTTTTTAAAAAGGAGGAACGGGCGTTCAGTCATGGCTGCATCAGGGTCGAGCAGGCGAAAAAGCTGGCTACCCTTTTATTGAAACATGATGGCTCAACAGCAAAGATCACAGCCTTGCATAATGGTATGACCAAATACATCAGGCAGGATATTTATTTGAAAAAACCGGTTGCCATCAAAATTACTTACCTGACCTGCGAAATAAAAGAAGGTGAGTACATCATTTATAATGACATATATAGCCTCGATCAAAGCCTGGAAATGGCGCTGTATGGTGTAGATAAACCATTAAGTATGAGGTAATTAAATTGACTATGGGGTTGATAAAATAAGATTATGCTCCAAGAATGATCCGGTAAAAATGCCTATTATAACGCTGAAATATTTTTTCAACTAAACCAGCCTCCAATAACTTTTTCAGCCTGGTATTAAATGAACTGATGCTCATGTTACTCCCTTGATCCTTCATCCCAAGCCAAAGGGCTTCCGCATCTTTTGCTTCGCCAACACTCTTCTTCTGGATTTTTCGCTAATCTATGAAATAAACCTCGCGGGTCAGGCAGCTATTGCATTCTGCCAGCTTTACTTTGTGAAGTTTAGCTGGTATAATCTGATGGTAGATTTTCAAAACGTCTGTATAAATTCGCTTGCATTTTGATAATAAAAGGGTATCAGTAACTCTTTGTAGATTTATTCTGGTGCGCCTTCCTACTTTTAAATCAACTACCTGCCCATTGTGCTTATCCAAAGCGTAAATCACCCAACATTCCGCGCTTTTTTTCTTGATATATGTTTTTAACTCATCTACTTCTTACACCCTGTTTGTGCTGATAGGTGGCTTTTTATGGTTGAAGCAATGTTCTTAATTCTCTGGATAACAGTTAGTGCCAGATTTATATGCTTTTTTTAGATAATGTGATATTTGAGTCTTATTACAACTCTAACAGCGATGGCGCTGCTGATTCCGGATTTTGACAAGCTTGATGGTTGGCCCTAAACAATGATGACAATTTAAATTAACAACAGCTTTGATACACGTATTCAATTCTCAGGCAATTACAGTCTAAATAATCGCCTAAATTAAAAAGGATGGTACATAAGTACCATCCTTTTTATAAATTTTAATGTGGTGTGTTTTTATTTCCATTGATTACCAGGTTATTAATTAATAACAACCGGGTTGATACACTACCAATTCCGGCCACCAGTACTATTGCTGGAGCCAGAAAAATGCCATCGCCGGGCTGCCCGCTAATAAAGTAAATACAGGAGGTAACCAACAGTAATATAACCATCGGTTCCTTTACCAGTCCTCTCAGCACATCAACAAAACCATTTTCTTTTTTAAACGACAGGCTGTTTGCTCCATATTTTGATCTGGCCGTAATTACTTCATAGTTACTTAATCCCAGTACTTAACGCCATCTGTTTTATCGATTAATATCATTAGAGCCTTTACAGACCGTGGTTGATTATTTCATTTCGGATGGAAGAACCATCAGCGGTATATGCTGGTTATACAAAACGGCGGCTGTTGTAGACCTGTCAAACAGGTCCGGCAAAAAACCATCCTGATAATGAACAAGCGCCAGCATGTCCGAGCCGCTATCTTTGCACAATCTGTTTAATCGTTTGACGACATCTTTGCCCCTGATCTCAAGGTACGTTATATTATCTTGTTTGATCGCATGAATATGATTAAGGATCGCCTTTTCTTTTACGGGATCATCTTTTTCCTCTAAAACTGAAACGTGAACGATCTCCAGTTGAAAATTTAATTGTTTACCTAAATGGGTAAGGTAATTGATTGCGTTGATGTCAGCTAACTCAAAATCGATGGCTAGGGTTACTTTTTTTAATTGATTCATTTCAGCTTTTGGTGGGATGATCAGAACCGGACAGAAGGAATGATCGATCACATCCATGGTGTCGCTACCGAAGATCAAATGGTTTAAAGAACCATTTGTGCTGCCGCCGATCACCACAAGCCCAGCTTTATTCTCCTCAATGATCACTGCTGTATTTCTACCAAGTGGGCCTTCCCCGCATTGATAATCAGTTTTAGGTTCAAATCCATCTTTGGATATCCCTGCTATGATATGTCTCAGCTGAAGGGTTAACTGGCTGAGTTTTGCGATACTTTCAGCCTTCTGAAACACAAATCCTTCTACCACCCAGGGGCCGCCGGAATATGCCGAAAGTATCGGGTGGTCATAGTACGTGTTGTAGAGCAAAATATCTGCATTTAAGCTCCTGAGAACTTTCGTCGCAGTTTTCGCAGCATGGTTCGCATTTTCCGAAAAGTCAGTTAGCATCAGGATCGTCTTCATGGCTGATTTCTTTAGATTGTAAATCTGGCCATTTAACAGGCAGAAATAAATGACGAGGATCATTAATGCGCCTGATGACAGTTACTTAAACAGCAATATTAATTAGTCATTTTTGATAAAAAAAGTCATGAACCAGACGCACATCCACCTACTGATCACCCACCTGCCGATCATCGGCTCTATATTGGGTGCATTTGTTTTGATCCATGGGATATGGACAAAAAGCAATACTACTTTGATCGCTGCTTATAATATTTTGATCATCTCGGCGATTGGGGCCGGCATAGCTTATGCAACCGGTGAAGGTGCCGAAGAAACGGTGGAACATTTACAAGGAATATCTAAAAATGTCATCGAAGAACATGCAGAATCTGCATTGATATCTTTAATCGGGCTGATCGTTATGGGTATAGTCTCCATGATCGGCTTTTTTGTAACATTAAGAAGTTCTTCCCTGAGCAGACCTATTGCATTGATAGCCCTGGCTGCATCATTGGTTGGTTTCGGGTTAATTGCAAGAACCGGTTATTTAGGTGGACAGATCAGTCATACAGAAATTGGAACGAATGCGTTACCCCCGGTAAAAGAAGGGAATGGTAAGGATAATGATTGACCATAACCATGTTGATCAACCCTATCCATAAACCCGGTTATTATATGGTCAATGCGATCACCTTTTACAGGTTGTTAGCAGTACCGGTACTTTTGACATTATTATTCAATGAGCAGCTTGCTGTTTTTAAATGGTTACTGGTTGTAAGTTTTCTTACGGATGCGATTGACGGATACCTGGCACGCAAATACAAAGTAAGCAGCGTATTCGGTTCGATCCTGGATTCTGTTTCAGACGACCTGACCATCGCGGTGGCTATCATAGGTATAGTTTTGGTAAATCCGGAATTCCTGAGAAAAGAGTTAGTATTAGTTTTATTACAAGTAGTGCTTTTTGGCACCCAGATTGGTTTTGCGCTATTTCGGTATTGTAAGATCAGTAGCTTTCATACCTACCTGGCCAAATTTGTCACTGTTTTTCAGGGCATATTCCTGGTGCTATTCTATTGGTTACCCGAACCTATTTATACGCTATTTTACCTGGTCTCGGCCTTAACTATCCTCGACTTGTTGGAGGAGATTACCCTTGTCCTTATTATCCCCAAATGGGAAACTGATATAAAAGGTTTATATTGGGTAATAAAAAAACGCGCACTGCAAAAAGCGTAAAAACCGTACCCATGGTAAAAGAAATGCCGGTAACCGTAAAACGGGCCATAGAACTCATTGGCCTGTTTGTTTTAGGAACGATCATAGTAGCTGGAAATACGATCATTATGCCTTTGTTAATGGCGTTCTTCTTCAGCCTGGTGCTTTTACCTGTCTTCCGCTTTTTCAGGAAGTTAAAAGTGCCGGAAGTGATCGCTGTTTTTTTACCGATATTATTATTAACGATCATCGTGGCGTTGATTATTTGGCTATTTTCCAGCCAGATCGGTGCTTTGTTAGATGATTTTCCGCAGATACAACACACTGTAACCAAACATTTGGATAATTTAAGTATCTGGATCAGCAAATCATTTGGATACTCCCCGGCAGAACAGGTGAAATTCATTAACGTTCAGAGCAAAAAGCTATTCAGTTCCCTAGGCGGAGTTTTGAGCGGCGCGGCGGGATCTTTGTCCGGCGTGGTGATATTTATAGGTTTGCTTCCTATTTACATCTACCTGATCATCCTGTACAGGAACCTTTTTTTAAAGTTCCTGCTGATGTGGTTTAAAAAAGAGGAGTATTTAAATGTAGAGGAAGCCGTACGGCAGACTGAAAAAATGGTTAAAAGCTACCTTGTGGGGCTGCTGATACAGATAACCTACATCATTATCCTTTTGGGCGGTGCTTTATGGCTTTTCGGTATTCAGAATGCGTTACTCATTGGTATCATCTTCGCTTTTCTAAATCTGATCCCTTACCTGGGCGCCCTGATCGGCAATATTCTGGGCGTGTTGCTAACCCTTGCTTCATCAGACAGCATTGCAGATGTACTGATCGTATTGGGAGCCATTACGGCGGTGCAATTCCTTGACAATAATATTCTGATGCCGCGTATCGTGGGTTCACAGGTAAAAATCAACCCGCTTGTTTCCATCGTTGGGATTATCATTGGCGGGGTGATGGCGGGGCTTTCGGGCATGTTCCTCGCGATGCCGGTGCTTTCTATTTTAAAGATCGTGTTCGACCGTAGCGAAAGTTATAAGCAATGGGGTGTGTTGCTGGGCGATGAACGGCCGTTAAAGAGCCAGATGCGAGTTTAGCCCTTTCGGTTATTTATTTTCTGGACGGCTTTGAAAGCCTGGAAAACAACCAATGGCAACAGGCTAACGGTTATAGCGGCTACCCATAATTTAAAAGAAAGTACCGAGAGCCCTAAAACTAAACGCAGACCAGGCACAGCAAAGACCATTAGTGTCAGACCATTGCAGATCAAAATGGCGATCCATACCCATTTGTTCCTGGTAATTTCATTATTTAACAATCCTGCGCCATCCGAGGACATGTTAAACACATGAAATAGTTGGGCGAAAGTGAGGGTGATAAAGGCGACATTATTGCAGGTACGATCATCGCTATGCAGCACTTCTTTGCAATAAATAACCACAATGATTACTGCCGAAGTGATAGCAGCCGAGTATAAGGCGATAGCCAGCCATTTTTTGTTGGTAATGATATTCTTTTCAGGGGCTCTTGGAGGTCTCGACATCACCGTTTTATCTCCTGTACCTAAGCCCAGCGCCAATGCCGGAAAGATGTCTGTCACCATATTCAAGAACAGGATCTGTAGCGGCAGTAAGGTGGCACCCGGTATAACTACGCCTAAGATAGTTACCATGAATATCTCGCTCAGGTTGCAGGATACCAGGTATACCACAAACTTTTGAATATTCTGAAAAATCTCCCTGCCATGCGCCACCGCCTGGGCTATGGATGTAAAAGAATCATCTTTCAAAACAATGCTCGCCGTTTCTTTGGCTACCTGGGTTCCCCTGATGCCCATGGCAATACCCACGTCCGCTTTCTTTAATGCCGGTGCATCGTTTACACCATCACCCGTCATGGCAACTATTGATCCGGCTTGTTGAAAAATATCCGCGATTTCCAGTTTTTGCTTGGGGGAGGCCCTTGCAAAAACAGCGGTTGCCAGAATACGTTGCCGCCATACTTTTGTTAATAGTTCGGCTTGGGGCAGCTCCTTTCCGGTAATCACCTCCTTGTTGTCCTCATCGATCAAGCCTATCTTTCGGGCAATATTTAATGCTGTTTGCGGATGATCCCCGGTGATCATCACGACTTTAATGCCCGCTTTTCTACAACTCAGGATAGCTCCTTTGATATCCATCCGGGGTGGGTCAAGAAAGCCGGCCATTCCGATGTACACCAGCTCATTCAAATAATTATGCGTATCAAGCCCTTCACCCGACCGGTAAGCAAATGCCAACACCCGCAGTCCACTGGCCGCCATTTTCTCCGATTTGAGCAGGATGGTTGTACGGGATTCGCTATCAAGTATTTTGATAAGCGCCCCCGACTGAACCTGGCTGCATTTCTCCAGCAAATGTTCAACAGCGCCTTTGGCCGCAGCAAAGTATCCTGACGGTGTTTGGTGCAAGGTGCCCATCATCATGATCTCCGAATTAAAGGGCACTTCTGCAATACGTACATATTGCTTCATTAAACCCCGTGTATCTAAGCCGGCAGCAATGGCCATTTGTATTAACGCGACCTCTACCGGGTCCCCGGAAAACTGAGCGGACTCAGCATTTTTGTCCTCTGTTTCAATAATGGCATTATTGCATAAAACACCTGTTAATAACAGTTTATCAAAATTTTCGGCACTTATCTTAACTGCTCCCTCAGGGAATTTTAACAGGTTCTTTTCTACTTGTACTTTAATGGTTTCATCCGGAAACGTCAAAGTATCTGCATATATCTTGTTTTCCGTTAGGGTGCCCGTCTTGTCCGTCAGGATAACCCCGGTACTGCCCAGCGTTTCTACGGCAGATAGTTTTTTTACTACAGCGTTACGCCTGGCCATCAGTAACATACCGTAGGATAATGCAATCGTTGCAACAATAGGCAAACCTTCGGGTATAGCAGCCACCGCCAGCGCAATGGATGTTTCTATAATAGTTAGTGTGGCTTTGCCCTGGATAAATCCGGTTACTGCAAATATCGCGGTCATGACGAGTGTGACAAAGATCAGTTTCCGGGTTAATTTGTTCAGCTTTTTATCCAGAGGGGTAACTGTATCCACGGAACTTTCTACCAATGAAGTTATGGTGCCTAATTGCGTATTTGCTGCAATACCCGTAATCACCATTTTGCCATTCCCGTTAATGACCGAAGTGCCCTTAAAAACCATGTTATGCTGGTCCCCAACAATCGTATCTTCTTTTAATGCTTCAATAGTTTTATCTGAAGGAAGAGACTCGCCGGTAAGCGATGATTCATCGCATTGTAAACGGTTAACGGCAACCAACCGGCCGTCCGCCGGGATAATATCTCCGGCTTCCAGCGGAATGAGATCGCCTGGGACTAATTGTTCTGATGGGATCGATCTGGATTTGCCCCCGCGGATAACCCTGGCCAGCATGATATCCATTTTTTTTAGCGCGTTCATGGAGCTGCGTGCCTGAAACTCCATAAAAAAGCCGATCAGGGCATTAATCAATATGACGGCCAAAATGGCTATGGTTTCCAAAATATCCTTGAAGTAAAGGGAAACGGCAGCCCCAACTATCAGCAGGTAAACAATAGGGCTTTTGAATTGTAATAGCAGGATCAGCCAAAGGCCTTTCTGTTTTTGAGTTTTGTAGCTATTCGGGCCGTAAGCACGACCGCGTTTTTCAGCCTCATGATGGGTGATCCCTTCAACATTATTGGCTTGTATCAGTGTAATAACTTCTTCAACAGGTAATGAAAAAGGATGGTCTAAAGGGTATTTCATTATCATGCTGAAATTGGTTTTGCGCTCAAGGAAAAGGGAATAAGTAGCTTTTACCTCTCTTCTTTTTTATTGAAGGTGAGTAAAGGGATTTTTCCATAAAAAGAGTACTCTTCGGCATTGGAAGGAAAAAATAACTTTTCAAACATGGATCTTGATTGATGGGTGAATAAGACCAAAAGAGAAGGTTTGCTGATTTTAACAGCATGGTCTATATCCTGAAGCAAGGCATTGGTAATATCCCTTTGAGGATTTAGTATGGTCACTTTATAATCCGTTTTTTTCTGTAGTGTCGCTTCCGCCAGTTCCTTGTCAAAAGCGAATTCATGGGGATAGGCAATATGCATCATCTCGACACTGGCATGAATAGGCCTGGCAAAATCTACAACTTTTTTAAGTTCGTTTTCATAATCGGTCATATCCGATGCATAAAGAATGTGTTTTAAATCCTTTAAATGGTAGCCGCTTGGTATGCATAAAACAGGGATCGAAGAACTGTTGATCAATTTAGCGGTATGCGTACCAAATATTTTTGTAAGGGCACCGGCACCCCTTGTACTGATGCAGATATAAGAACAATTGTACTTGCCTGCATAATCCTTGATCCCATCTACCACATCGATATTGGATACCAGGACTAATTGGTGGTTAATTTCGGGTTCATCGATATCATGATAGATACCGGCAATGAACGATGATAATTCTTCCACCGTTTTCTTTCTGAAGCTATCGGTATACTCCGCAAAAGCGTGGTCGCTCCATTTGAAAGGCTTTAAAAGGTGGTACACGTGAAGGATGATCAATTCCGCTTTACGCTGTCTGGCCAGTTTTATGGCAAAACGGATAGCCGCCTTTGAATTGGCGGACTGGTCGGTAGTAACAAGTATCTTTTCCATAATTTAATCAGTCCTTAAACTGTTATAGTGTTGTTTTATTCATCATTGGGGGCAACCCTGTTATTAAAGACAGCAGGTGTTTGGTTTTGGAAATATGACCTGGCGGCTGATCAGGGAGTCAAAATTACCTTCAGCGCTTTCTCTTTGGCTGCGTTGCCAAATGTATCGTAGGCTTCCATGATCTGATCTAGTCTGAAATGATGTGTGATTAGCTTGTCAGGCTCTATTTTTTTTGATTGTACTGTTTTCAACAACATTGGTGAAGTTACGGTGTCAACCAGCCTGGTGGTGATTGTAATGTTTTTTGACCACAGACTTTCCAGATGCAAACAGACACTTTTTCCATGAACACCAATATTGGCAATGCGGCCGCCTGGAGCTATAATTTCCTGGCATAACTCAAAGGTTTCAGGAATGCCTACAGCTTCAATGGCTACATCAACCCCGATATTATCAGTTATGCTCATGATTTTTTCAAACGTATTTGCGGCAGCGCTATTGATTGTATGCGTAGCACCGAATTTTTTTGCCACTTCCAAACGATTTACATCCTGATCGATCATTATTATTGCTGCCGGCGTATAAAATTGTGCAGTGAGCAAAGTGGCAATGCCAATAGGGCCGGCACCTACAATGGCAACCATGTCGCCCGGTTTCACCTGCCCGTTCAATACGCCGCATTCAAAACCAGTTGGTAAAATATCGCTTAACATGACCAAAGCTTCTTCATCCGCTCCGGTCGGGATGTGGTAAAGACTATTATCAGCATGCGGAATCCTTACATATTCAGCCTGGGTACCATCAATCAAATGCCCCAATATCCAGCCGCCATCAGCACAATGCGAATACATACCTTTTTTGCAGTAACTACATTTACCGCAGGATGTGATGCAGGAAATTACGACATGATCTCCTTTTTTGAAATTGCTTACCCCGGTGCCCACTTCTTCAACAATACCAACGCCTTCATGCCCGATGATCCTGCCATCAATCACCCCCGGCACATCGCCTTTCATAATGTGCAGGTCGGTTCCGCAGATCGTAGTTTTCAGGATTTTTATAATGGCATCACCGGGTGACACTATTGTCGGTTGGGGTTTTTCTTCCCAGGATTTTTGACCTGGCCCGTGATAAACTAATGCTTTCATATTTTCTGGAATTAACACCTTGCTAACAACTACAAAACTGCTGCTAATTTGCTTATTTAAGATGCTGATGGTCAGTTTAAAAAATGACATCTATCACTATTTAGCAGGTCGAAGCTGTTCGTTTTTGTTCTTTTAAGCACAACGCCACAGAACGACCAGTGACATTGAAATTTCTGATGGCATATAGATGATGAATCGACCTGCTCCATTCAACTTCCAAGCAATAAACTGTGTATACCTATTAGAAAAAGCGTTATCATCACTAAGCATTTTTCAGTATCCAATCACTATGATAGCGATATGACTTTGGGGGACATATTAACTCTGATCATTGAAGTAAATAAAAAAGTGATTACCATCACTTAATAACAAATTGATTATCATTTGATTAGAAATAAAAACAAGGGAGATTTATACCAGATAAAATCAACATCATGAGAAAGCTACTTTTATTTTTAGTCATGCTAACAATTACAACAAGTGTCACCGTTAGTGCATGGGGGCAAACCAAAAAAGACACGACATTTAAAGTCTATATCAACGCCAAAGGCGGCATACACAACCACGGCGGCACGCCACTGGGATATATTGATAAAGACAATATCGTCCGTGACAACAAAGGTCAAAAACTTTATTTTATTGACGGAGCCGGTAATGTGATCGACGCGAATGGTAAAAAAATGGGTATGGCCAGGAAAAATGGGGCCTATTACAATATCCATGGAGAGAACATTCTTAACACGAAAGATCTGGATAAAGAAAAATGCGCCATTTTAGACCCAAAAGGGCATAATTTTGGTACGGCGCACCTGAATTATAAGTTGCATGCCTGCGCTGCACATTGTTATTTCCTGGAACAGCAAAAGAAAAAGGACGAAGCAAAAAAGGCAAAGGTCTAACAATTAGTTCCATCAAGGCACTCGGCTGGGCTTTCTAACGGATACCCAGCCTTTTTATTAATACCTGGTTATGTCAATTTAAATAGCGGGCCGGTTGTTAAACAGATGCGTACTTTTATAGTAAACCAACCTTAACGGGAAATTACCAATCCAAAATGGAACACACTAACCAGGCAAACGAAATGAAAATGGAGCATATGGACCATAGCAAAATGCAGCACGGGCATGATCCGCATCATGGCATGTCTGAACATGACCACCATGCCATGATGATCGCTGATTTTAAAAAGCGGTTTTATGTAGTGTTATTGCTTACTGTCCCGATCCTGCTGTTGTCCATGCAGATTCAGCAATGGCTGCACGTAGATTTCAGCTTCACAGGATCACCTTACGTGCTTTTTGCATTAGCTTCCGTGGTGTTTGTTTATGGCGGCTGGCCGTTTTTGACTGGGTTGGCAGATGAAGTGAAATCAAAGAACCCCGGCATGATGTTTCTAATCGGCTTTGCCATCACCGTGGCCTACAGCTATAGTGTAGCCATTGTTTTTGGTTTAAAAGGTATGGACTTCTTTTGGGAACTGGCCACGCTGATCCTCATTATGCTCTTAGGCCATTGGATCGAAATGAGGTCGGTAATGGGCGCATCAAATGAACTGGAATTACTCGTACAGTTGATGCCATCAGATGCCCACATGGTCATGAAGGACATGATACATGACGTAAAGACCGATACCCTGAAAGAGAACGATATTATCCTAATCAAACCAGGTGAAAAGGTTGCAGCAGACGGGATCATCCTGGAAGGAGAAAGCTACCTGAATGAATCCATGCTGACCGGCGAATCCAAACCTGTACAAAAAATCAAAGGTGATAAAGTGATCGCGGGATCTATCAATGGTAACGGATCTTTTAAAGTTACGGTGTCCCATGCAGCCAAAGATTCCTACCTGTCTCAGGTGGTTAAGCTGGTTGATGATGCGCAAAAATCGAAATCACAAACCCAGTTGCTGGCAGACACAGCAGCCAGATGGCTGACTGTGATTGCGTTGATTACCGGTATCGCTACCTTTCTGTATTGGTATTTAACCGGGCAAACCTTAGCTTTTGCGATGGAAAGGATGGTGACCGTTATTGTGATCTGCTGCCCTCACGCCCTGGGGCTGGCCGTACCATTGGTAGTTGCCAAATCAACCGCCTTGTCTGCAAAACACGGTTTATTGATCAAGAACAGGACCGCGTTTGAGAACGCAAGAAGAATTACCACGATTGTATTTGATAAGACAGGCACGCTTACCGTTGGGAAGTTTGAAGTATCAAAGGTAGTCTCCTTAAATAACGATTTCAACGAAAATGAGCTCATTCGCCTGGCATCTGCATTGGAACAAAAATCAGAGCACCCGATTGCCACCGGCATCCTGCAAAAAGTGGGGGATTTAAAGAGCGCCATTCCAAAGGCGGAAAATTTTAAGGCGATTACTGGTCAGGGTGTTGAAGCCACTGTAGAGGGTAAAAAGATAGAAGTTATAAGCCCCGGTTATTTAAAGGAAAATAAGTTGACCGTTCCTGATGGTTTTAAAGCAGATGATACGGAAACAGTGGTTTTTGTGTTGATCGATAAAAAATTGGCAGGATACATCGCACTATCAGATGAGATCCGGCCAGAGTCAGCAGAAGCTATTAAAACGCTAAAAGACGAAAATATCAAATCCATATTGCTTACCGGGGATAACAGTAAGGTAGCTGCAAGTGTCAGCAAAACGTTAGGCATGGACAGTTTTATTGCCGAGGTATTACCGCATCAGAAATTGGAAAAAATCAAAGAACTGCAAAGCAAAGGCGAGTTTGTTGCCATGACTGGTGACGGCGTTAATGATGCTCCTGCATTGGCCCAGGCAGATATTGGCATAGCCGTAGGTTCGGGTAGTGATATAGCGGCAGAAACTGCAGGGATTGTTTTGGTGAACAGCAATCCAAAGGATGTTGTCAACCTGGTCTTATTCGGTAAAGCGACCTACAGAAAGATGGTTCAAAATCTGGCCTGGGCAACCGGTTACAATGTAATCGCATTGCCGCTGGCTGCCGGTGTGTTGCATAACCAGGGCATTGTATTAAGTCCGGCTGCAGGCGCAGTCTTGATGACGGTCAGCACGGTTGTCGTGGCTATTAATGCAAGTTTGCTTAAAGTAAAAGCTTAATCACAAATCATTGATAGTCCATATTGATTACCAGCCTGTTTGTTGATAATCATATTGCCCCATGGATGAAGCTATCATTTAGCAATTATCGTTTTCATGAAAGCGAATTAAGAAATCGACCTTCATCCGTAGTTTGATTTTTTAACTAGGCGCTTAATATCTTTGATCCATATTTTTCGGCCATCCGTTTCCAAAATACCTTCTTCTTTAAATTCCTTTAACAGGCGGATCACATTTTCCTGGGCAATCCCGGCCAGGCTGGCCAGATCCATTCTGGAGATATTCAAAATAATCGCTTGTTCACCGGATCCTTCATCCTTAAACTTTTCCCTCAACACGATCAGCGCGATGGCAAGCCGTTCCGTCGCGGTCCTTTGAGAAATCACGGAAATACCATTGGCCAGTACACTAAATTCATGGCTCAATGTTTTCAATAAACGCCGGGCAAAAAGCGGAGATTTATCCAGAATAGTTAAAAAATCTTCTTTAGGAATAAAACTGACCAGGCTATCTTCCAGGGTGGCGGCAGAATCAGGACAGCGTTCTTCCGCTAAGACTGCATGGTACCCGATCAGCTCGCCTTTGTTGGCTACGTAGATGATCTGCTCCCTGCCGCTCCTGTCAACTTTATACTTTTTTATTTTCCCCTGGTGGATAAAATAAATACCGGAAGGCACAACACCTTCCTTGAAAATAATTTCCCCTTTTTGATATTTCTGCGCTCCCTGCCGGGAGATCAAAAAATGGTAATCTTCTTCTGAGAGGGTATTAAGAACAGACTGTGTTGTGAATTCCCATTTGTCAATCGGAAAAATTCCAGATAGGCTCATGTTACAAAGATACGAATTTATTAAAGCCTATTTGATTAACTGCCACGCACTGCATGAGCAAAAAGCGTACTCGCCTGGAAGATATAACGCTCCTATTTATCGGCAAAAACTGATAAATATCAGCCAGCGCGCTGATGTCATACCATGCCATTGCCGCTGCTATAGGTCTAAATTTGTATACGATGAAAGATGATCAGTTTTCGCCTCTGCCACTCGATCCCCAGGATCAAATCAAACCAGAAATAACCAGATCGCCGGAAAAAAAACTGATCAATGAACTCTTATTCAGCGATGACACGGAATTTGATTGGCTATACCCAAAACAATTTCAATTACTATCGCTCAAACATTTCACGCTGTTGCCTATTGCCCAAAAAGCCGCTGAGTTCCTGTCTTTACCCAACACCAGGGTGCTTGATATTGGTAGTGGCGCCGGTAAATTCTGCTTAACTGCGGGTTATCATTTCCCAAAAACTTTTTTTTACGGGGTGGAGCAAAGACATGAATTACATCATTTGGCAGAGAATATCAAAAGATATACGGATCTGCCCAATGTGAATTTCATTTACGGGAATGTCACTCAGATTAATTTTAAAGAGTTTGATCACTTCTATTTTTATAATTCATTCTTCGAGAATATTGATCAAATGAATAAAATTGATGATACGATCGAATTATCGGAGAGCCTATATAACTACTATACCCAATACCTTTATATGGCGCTGAGCGCAAAACCATCCGGAACACGCCTGGTCACCTTTCACAGTTTAGAACAGGAGATCCCGCCTGACTATAGGCTGGCAGATGTTTCCTATGATACTTTGCTAAAAATGTGGATCAAAGAATAGTCCAAATGAATGTATTCAGATTTTTAAACGCACCCTTCCGGGGTTTTGAAACCGATAGAAAAGACAGCAATATGCTTCATGATACGTTAAGTCCGTCCCTTTTTCGTAAAGACCATGTTTTTGATGATCTCTACCCGGAACATATCCAGGCATTATCACCTATGCACTGGACCTCCGTTAACATCGCAAAAAAAGCGGGCGAATTTCTGGCCATTCCAAATGCCAAAGTATTGGACATCGGGAGCGGTGTCGGAAAGTTTTGCCTGGTAGCTGGTTTTTTCAATCCGGAAACGGCGTTTTACGGTATTGAACAGAGGAGCGAACTATTTACCTTCGCAGAAATAGCCAGGGAGGAAATTGATTTACCCAATGTAAATTTCATTCACGGCAACCTGACTGAGCTGGACTTTGCCGATTACGATCACTTTTATTTTTATAACCCTTTTTACGAAAATATCGAACCCGACAGCCGGATCGATTATGTGGTAAAAACTTCATTTGAACTTTATGATCGCTATAGCCGGTTTGTTTATGAAATGCTGGATAAAAAGCCTCCGGAAACAAGGTTGGTGACATTCCATGGGGCCGATAGCCAGGTTCCCCCAAGTTACCAGTTGGTTAGTAATTCCTATAGCAGGTTCCTGAAAATGTGGATCAAAGAATGAGTTCCTGGACCAGCATAATAGTTCAAAATATTATAAAAAAAGCACCGTGTTGATACAATAAATCATGGGAAGAACATCAAAATCATGGGCCATGCTGCACGCCAAATGCCCGCGCTGCCGAAGGGGAAATATGTTTGAGGGGGCAACATACAGCTTAGGCTCTAACAAGATCAACCTGAATTGCCCGCATTGCCAGATGGTCTTTGAGATCGAACCGGGTTATTTCTATGCGGCGATGTATGTGAGCTACGCGATGAATGTAGCAGAGGGGGGATTTTTATGGGTGGCTACCTTCCTGATCACCCATAATAACGACTCACCCTGGTTATATCTTGCCACCATCCTGGGTGGCTTATTGGTACTCTCTCCATTGAATTTCCGGTATTCTCGTGTGATACTGCTTTACTGGCTGTCACCCAAGGTACATTACCAACCACATCTGGATACGGATACGCCAACCGACGGGAATAAATATAAATGGTTTCAATAATGAGCAGCGTGATGAATTTGTTCCGGCCAAAACTGATCGATACCCTTAAAAATTACACCAGGGCACAATTTTATAAAGATATTGTCGCTGGTGTAATTGTGGGTATTGTGGCCTTACCTTTAGCCATTGCTTTTGCCATAGCCTCTGGTGTATCTCCCGAAAAAGGCATTTTTACCGCTATTATTGCCGGGCTGGTCATCTCCGCTTTAGGAGGCAGCCGGGTACAGATCGGTGGCCCCACGGGCGCCTTTATCGTCATTGTTTATGGAATCGTCCAGCAGTTCGGTGTCAGCGGTTTAGTAATCGCCACCTTTATAGCCGGGATACTCCTGATCATCATGGGGGTGGCCAAATTGGGCAATACCATCAAATACATTCCCTATCCCCTGATCATTGGCTTTACCACGGGGATCGCTGTCATCATTTTTTCCTCCGAGATCAAAGATTTTTTGGGGCTGAAAATGGGAAGTGTTCCAGCTGATTTTATCAGCAAGTGGCAGGATTATGGGCAGCATCTGTCTTCTGTAAATCTATATGCCCTGTTCATCGGGGTTTTTACCCTGTTGGTCGTTTTGCTGTGGCCCAAAGTAACCCATAATATCCCGGGCTCATTGATCGCTATTGTGATCTGCACATGGGTAGTTTGGTTCTTTCATATTCCCGTAGAAACCATTGGTAGTCGTTTCGGGGCTATCCCTTCTGCTTTACCACGCCCGGTAATTCCGGGCGTCAGCCTGGCGACCATCCAGCAATTGATCAGGCCTGCTTTTACCATCGCATTGCTGGGTAGTATTGAGTCTTTGTTATCAGCGGTTGTTGCAGATGGCATGATCGGCGGAAACCACCGGTCTAATACAGAGCTGATCGCTCAGGGACTGGCGAATATCTGCTCTTCCATTTTTGGGGGCATCCCTGCCACCGGTGCGATTGCCAGAACAGCCACCAATGTTAAAAACGGCGGACGGACACCTATTGCCGGGATTATCCACGCCATCACCCTGCTCCTGATCATGCTTTTTGTAGGCAAATGGGCGGCACTGATCCCGATGGCAACACTTGCAGGTATATTGATCGTGGTCGCCTGGAACATGAGCGAGCTGGAAAATTTCATGGCCGTACTGAAAGGTTCAAAAAGTGATGCCGCCGTTTTATTGACCACTTTTGGGCTGACCGTACTGGTGGACCTGACGGTAGCTATTGAAATTGGAATGATCCTGGCTGCCTTCTTGTTTATGCGCAAAATGATGCAAACAAGTTCTGTACAGCAAGCTGTTTTTTCCGTAGATCAGTTACCTGATCAGGAAATTAATCCGGAAGTTATTCCCGTAGGGGTTGACGTGTTTGAAATCAACGGCCCTCTGTTTTTTGGTGCAGCCTATAAATTTAAAGATGCGATGAAAGTACTGGAGATGCCCGCCAGGGTACTGATCATCCGGATGGGGAACGTACCTGTTATTGATGCGACTGGTATTCGGGTATTGCGGGATGTTCATCAGGAAATAAAAAAGAAAGGAACCAAACTCATCCTTTCCGAGGTGAATAGTGAACAGGTAATGGCTGAATTAAAAAAAGCACGTTTGTTGTTTCAAATAGGGAAAGGTAATATCAAGGACAGTTTTGAAAAAGCTTTAAAACGGGCGAATGATGTCTTATCAAATGTCTGAAAAAACAATTCCTGAATCGCAAACTAAGGCATCATTGTTTCTGGATTAAATAGGATAGCGCAGCGTTACAGCCCTGCTAATGGCCAGGATCAACCCCGGTTCAAGAACGGTGTTCTCTTCAGGCGCTTCTTCCATCCATAATTTATTTTCATTCAGGATGAGCGTATGGTTTTTACCATCTAAAAGAATTTCAATGGTAGGGCTTTTTTTACTCGGAGCGGAAATAATATAATAGATATAGTCTTGCTGCTTATAATTTACACGTAAAGGAAATCCGATCATAGGTAAATAGAAATTAGGTTAAATCGCTGTGTATTTAAAAGTGAAAAGGACACAAGACGCTCAACGTAAATATTTACGTTGAATACCTGTTGGCGATTTGGCTTGGTGGATTGACACGATTGCATGTTAAAAGGACTCGTCAAATAATTCATTGAACAGTTGACTTTCCCTATGGGTTATTCTTCCGGCCATAACCCCTTTTTTATTGAGTGACAAGACCACAATAAAATCATCTCTGCTGACCGATGGTAAAAGTTTAAGTAATTCAGCTATGATTCCATCTTTAGGTACGCTTATCCCGGCCCCTGAAGCGGATACCTTTGCAAAGTCTGCAGCGATCCCACATAACAGATCCAAATTAAAATTACAGGCTATGTGGGGAGGATCAAAAATAAACCCGGCTTTATGCAGATCATAACCTATAAAGAAATGCTCCTTGATGCTACTGTCTTTTTTTAATAAACTCATCAGGTGTTTTGATATCCGGTTTCCCTATTTCCTTCCATGGTTTCAGTTTCCCGATAGTCAAAAGTACTTCAAACTTCAGCCGCTATATAAATAAAATATCAGCCCCAATACTGATATTTATCAGGTTGTGCTACCTGTTAAATAGTCGAATCTACATTATAAAATAAGCCCGGTCAGTTTTGACCGGGCTTATTTTCCCAAAACAATTTTTAAACTATTATTGATTGTTTTTTTTCTCTGTTACCTCTTTACGAATATCCGTTGCAATAACTTTTAATTGTTGCATGGCATTTCTAAGCCTTGTCCCCGCCGCTTTGTTGCCTTTTTCGTAAAAGCTGACCACGTCGCTTCCTACAGAAGCCACCAGGTCTTTTACCGATTTGAATTTTTCCATATGTTTTTATTAAGTAAATAAATGATGTTTGTTTTTCGTTCCTTTTTGAAAACAAACAGGTAAAACTAAAAATTTTCAGTATAAATAGCCTTTCTGATGATCATTGACATTCTTCCTGATCATTTGGACAAATCTTCCTATTAGCAAATTACAGGGTTGCATAGATGATTATTTTATTTGACTTTGTACAAAGGGCATCTTACTGACACAAGCACCCATTGGCAGGCCCCGGATATCTACCAGCACATTTGTTCCGGGTGCTGCCGCATCAATAGCAACATAGCCTAATGCTATTCCTGTTTTTAGTGTCGGCGACTGTGTGCCTGAAGTAATCGCCCCGATAGGTTCACCATCCATATTCAAGATACGGTATCCATGGCGTGGGATACCTCTTTCCATCATCTTAATACCAACTAATTTCAGTTTCGCTCCGGTGCTTTTTTGTTCCTGTAAAACATTCTTCCCGTTGAATTCTTTGTTGAATTTGGTTATCCAGCCCAATCCGGCTTCCAGAGGCGTAGCATGATCATCAATATCGTTGCCATACAAGCAGTAGCCCATTTCCAATCGAAGGGTGTCTCTGGCTCCAAGTCCGATAGGCTGAATGCGGTAAGCGGAGCCTGCGGCCATGATTGCCTTCCATAGGGCGGCTGCCGAATGATTAGGTACATAAAGCTCAAACCCTCCGGCTCCGGTATAGCCCGTATTGGATACGATCATATCGGGGATACCATTTAACATCAATTCCCTGAAATGGTAATAAGGGATCAGGTTCAATTGATAGGAGGTTAAGCGTTGAAGCGTATCAACGGCATATGGACCCTGAACGGAGATCAGCGAAAGCTCGTCTGATCGATCTACCAATTCTGCATGCTTATAATTGTTGTCCACCAGCCAGTTCCAGTCTTTTTCTATATTGGATGCGTTTACCACCAGCATATAGATCTCCAGGTCCAGCCGATATACCAACAGATCGTCAATGATACCACCTTGCGTATTGGTCATACAGGAATACTGTACCTGCCCGATATACAGGGTCGAAGCATCATTGGTCGTGACCCGCTGAATCAGATCAAGCGCATTCGGACCTTTTACAAAAAACTCACCCATATGCGACACATCAAAGATCCCTACCTGGTTCCTGACAGTTTCATGTTCATCGTTGATCCCTGAATATTGGATGGGCATATTGTACCCCGCGAAGGGAGCCATTTTTGCGTTTAACGATTGATGGATTGCTGCCAGTGACGTATTCTTCATCATAAGCTTATTAATGTGATGAAGGATTACTTACGATCAGCGCCTGATATTGTTCTGCAGTCAACAGGGATTCCCGGTCGCTTGCCGAGGTCACCAAAACCTTGATCATCCAGCTGCTATAAGGATCCTGGTTCACCAGTTCCGGGTTTGTTTCCAACAAAGGATTGATCGCTATTACTTTGCCATTTACCGGCATAAACAGGTCAGAAACCGTTTTTACAGCTTCCACCGTGCCAAATATGGCTTCTTTAGCAATGATCTTGTCCAGGGATGGAATATCTACATAAACGATATCTCCTAATTCCTTTTGTGCGAAATCGGTGATACCAATCAATGCATGGTCCTGTTCGAAGCTGATCCATTCGTGGTCACTGGTATAAAGTAAATGTTGCGGGTAATTCATGATCTGTATTTTTTTATGGTTCAATGGTATTAAATAAACTTTTCAATGATGGGGCCGCCTTTCCATATCTCCGGCGTAGCTAAATCCTGGTACTGTGAAAAATTCTGAATAAACTGCTGTACTAATTTTCCTGCCGCGATACGATATTGGTCAGGATCTTTCCAGGTATTTAGCGGGTTGAGGATAGCCGATGGCACACCCCGGCAGGAATCGGGTAGCTGCAACCCAAAAAAAGTATCCCTGGTGAAGGATACTCTTTGCAGGTTTCCGTTCAGGGCAGCCGTGATCATGGCCCGGGTATATTCGAGCGGTATCCTTGTCCCTGTCCCATAGCTTCCTCCAGTCCAGCCCGTATTGATCAGCCATACCTGTATAAGATTGTTCTTAAGTTTTTCTCCCAATAACAGGGCATAGCGCATCGGGTGCAGTGGTAAAAATGGTTTTCCAAAACAGGCTGAAAAAGTAGTCCTGGGTTCCGTAACTCCCATTTCAGTTCCAGCAACTTTGGCGGTATAGCCGGAAAGAAAGTGATACATAGCCTGCTCCTGGGTTAACTTAGATATGGGCGGTAAAACCCCAAAGGCATCTGCCGACAAAAAGAAAATATTCCAGGGTATTGTTGCGACAGCAGGAGCCTGGATATTATCCATAAAATCCAGCGGATAGGCTGCACGGGTATTTTCAGTTTCGGAGATATCTTCATAATTTACCCGCCTTGTACCCGGATGAAAGCAGGTATTTTCCAATAAGGCGCCATATTGAATGGCGTTAAATATTTGCGGTTCCTTTTCCTGGGATAGATTTGCGCATTTGGCATAACAACCACCCTCAATGTTAAAGATCTGGATATCATCCCAGCCATGTTCATCATCTCCAACCAGCTTCCTGGCGGGGTCCGCGGACAGCGTAGTTTTGCCGGTTCCTGATAAGCCAAAGAAAAGCGCCGTGTCTCCCTGAGCAGAAGTATTGGCGCTGCAATGCATCGGGAGAACCTGCCGCTGGGGCAATAAAAAATTCAATATCGTAAAAATACTTTTCTTGATTTCTCCTGTATAGGCTGTCCCACCGATCAGGATGATCTTCCTGGAAAAATTAATTACTGTGAAATTAGCAGATCTCGTTTCATCAGTAGCAGGGTCGGCAAAAAAGCCGGGGGCAGATAAGATCAGCCAGTCTTCCTTAAATTCCGCCAGTTCTTTGGGTTCAGGCCTTATAAATAAATTGTGTACGAATAAGGCCTGCCAGGCGTATTCGGTAACTGCCCTGATCTTTAAACGGTAAGTGATCGCCGCGCAAGCGTACACATCTTGTACATAGATCTCCTTTAAAGACAGGTATGCTATCATTTTTTGGTATAGCCCCTCAAAAGCCGAGGCTTTGAAAGGCTGGTTGACATCACCCCACCAAATACTATCTTCGGTCAGGTCGTCCATAACGATAAACTTATCTTTGGGTGATCTGCCCGTAAACCTTCCCGTATCACAGGCAAGCGCACCGGTATCTGTCAGAAACCCCTGTTTGGCATCCATCGTCCGGCGGATCAGCTCGGGGGCAGGGGTATTCCAGTTGAGCTGACTGCTGGTTTGTAAACCGATATAATCCAGGGAATTTTCCACCAGTTTCTTCATGTTGATCAGTTTAAAATTTGTTCTGTTTCTGTTAAAGGGCCGTCGGTTACAGCGTATTTGCCCGCAATCAGGTTTTGCCTGACCTGCTTGAATACCGCGACAGTTTTATATACATCTGCAAAAGTGTGTACGGCAGTTGGGATGAGCCGGAGCATGATCGTACCCTGGGGCACAACGGGATAAACTACCATGGAACAAAAAATATGATGATTTTCACGAAGATCTTCCACCAATGCAGTGGCCTGACTAACCGGCCCGCTTAAATAGACAGGGGTAACGGGGGATTCGGTATCACCCACATCCAGACCTGCTTCTTTCAGCCCATCCTGCAGCGCATGAGTGATCTGCCATAGCTTGATGCGGAGTTCTGGTCGTGTCCGGATCAGTTCCAACCTTTGCAGTAAACCAAATACCAATGGCATGGGTAATGCCTTGGCAAAAATCTGCGACCGCATTTTATAACGGAGGTACTGGATGATGTCCTGGTTCCCCGATACAAATGCGCCTATGGCCACGAATGCTTTGGCAAATGTGCCAAAATAAAGATCAATTTCATCCTGTACGCCCAAGGCTTCGCCGGTCCCCGCACCGTGATTGCCCATGACCCCGATCCCATGAGCGTCATCAACCAACAGCGTGAAATCAATATACTTTTTAAATGCAGCAATTTCCTTCAATTTACCCAGATCTCCCCGCATCCCGAAAACGCCCTCGGTAATGACCAGGATACCCCCTTTGCTATCATCCGTCAGCTTTTTGGCACGGAACAATTGTTTCTTAAAGTCATCCATGTCATTGTGCCGGTAGACAAAACGTTTCCCGGGGTGTAAGCGGAGTCCGTCAATGATACAGGCGTGAGCTTCCGAATCATACACCACCACATCATGCCGGTCAACCATACTGTCAATAAGAGATACCATGCCCTGATAGCCATAGTTCAATAAAAAAGTATCCTGTTTGGACACAAAAGCAGCAAGTTTCTCTTCCAGTAGCTCATGCAGCACTGAGTTTCCGGTCATGATACGAGCCCCCATAGGATAGGCCAGGCCATATTGCCTGGCACCTTCAGTGTCTGCCTGCCTGACTAAAGGATCATCGGCCAGCCCCAGGTAATTATTCAGGCTCCAGACCAGCTTTTCTTTTCCCTTAAAATTCATTTTAGGCCCCAGTTCTCCTTCGAGCCGGGGATAAGTGAAATAACCATGGGCATAATGAGCATGATCGCCTAAAGGACCTAATTTGGATAGTGCTTTTTTTATTAAATTCATCAATAAATATTAATTATGATCGTTCATCAGTAAACCGTACATGCCTATAGCTGGGCTTGAACCAACTCGCTTACTCCTTGACCCACATTTTCAAAACCCGGCTATAGGAATTGTCCATTAATTGATAACTGGCCGGAATTTGTTTGTCTGGCGCATGAAAGGTTACCAGTTTAGTACCGGTCGGTTTCTTGTTCAGCATCTCGTAAATGAATAGGGTATATTGATGATATAATTCAAACGAGGTACTGACTGTATAATCGATCCGGCTTTTTGGTTCTATATTTTCATAAAAAGGATTGTAAAAATAAAAATGATCATACTGGTCATAATCCAGGTCCATAAGGTTACCATAGATAAACTGGACATTGGACACCCCGACCTGTTCTTTAGCTATTTGAGCATGATGGAACAATTCTTCCCGTTGTTCAACACCGTAAAAAGTAGCTTCCGGGTGATAGACACCAGCGGCGATGCAGAATTTACCGACGCCGCTCCCGATATCCAGGACCCGGGCCTCCGGGGCCGCTAAAAAATTGCTGGCTTCCAGGGAGACATCCAATGCGGTCCAATGCATTTCTGATAATTCCCGTATATGCCGGGGATATAAAGTATCAAAGGCTGCGTCTTTGCGGAAATAGGAAATATTTAAGGTATCGCTATACATTTGAAAAAGGTGTATGAGGTTTTATTTAAGTTTTGAGTTTAAGTGGATAATTATTCTTTGATCCAAAATTGCAGCAAGGAATCATAAGACTGGCCTGTCATCCTGTAACCGGATGGAATAACCTCACCGAGGCTTTGGTAAGTTACGACCCTGGTTCCTTCTGGTTTCTCGCTTAGCACGCCCTTTAGGTACACCGAATAATACGTGTAGAGGCTATGGGAGGTCTCTATACTATCGTCGATCGCGTTCACCTGGTCTATATTCTCAAAAAAAGAATTATAGAAATAGAAATGATCAAACTCATGGAAATTGATCTGGGTAATATTGGCATGCAGAAAATCGACATTATCCATCCCCAGGTATCTTTTGGCGCTTTTGGCGTAATGAACCAGTTCATGGCGCTGCTCTACACCGAAGTAAAAAGAATCAGGATAAAAATGTGCCGCTGTTAGACAGAATTTTCCGATGCCACTACCCACATCCAGAATTTTTGCATGCTTTACAGCTAAATATTCCGCAGCTTTCCTGGCTATGGCAATAGGTGTCCAATGTTTTTGAGACATTAATTGCAAATGTTCGGGATAAAGCCAATCAAATTCCGCTTCATTGCGGAAGAAGGAATCATTGGGGTGTTTCTTTCTGAAAGGTATAATAGTGCCCTGCTGCCGCTCTTCGGGCTCAGGCGGAAATGATGAAAATGGGTATTGACTAAGCACTTGCAAATATATCCACCTGTCTAAGGGCTTTCACCTGCAAGAAATCAATGAGGAAGGTGATATTTATCAGTTTTTACCTGGTAATACCCGCATGCTGAACTTGATTTAGCAGGATTTCTAAGTAAACTGATAATGCGAAGTCGCCACATCCCGGTATAGTGTTGAACAAAAGGGGCGATTTCAGACAACTATCATTTCCCCTTTTTCGATATTGTAACATAGGAAATGTTAGTGCTGTTTCCTTACAAATTTGGTAAGGATAATGATAGTCTGCCCCTCTATCTTACCTTCTATCTGTTCGGTATTATCTTCCACAAGTTTTATATTCTTCACAACCGTGCCCATTTTGGCATTCAGCGAGCTACCTTTTACATCAAGCGATTTAATGAGCACCACGTTATCCCCAGCCTGTAATACCTGTCCGTTACAATCTTTGTGCAGGTCCACACTGTTATCGTTTTCATGATCACCGGTAGCTTTGGCCCAGGCCAGTTGCGTATCATCCAAATACATCATGTCCAGGCCGTCTACGGCCCAGCTTTCCTGCCGCAGGCGGTTGAGCATCCGCCAGCTCATTACCTGAACAGCAGGAACCTCGCTCCACATACTGCTGATGAGGCAATTCCAATGGTTATTGTCCAATGATCACCCAGGAAGTAATTAAACCGCACCGCTATCGGGAGTTTATACCTGCTGCCTGGCAGGTTTTCTACCCGTTCAGATCCATCGGTAAAATAATCGCGCTGGTATTTGGTGGCCAGCAAGCCATGCTGATAGGAAGGTTCGATGATCAGTAAGGTCTGTAGCCGTGGCGTTAGTACCTGCGACAAAGAGAACGAAGTACTGAATGAATTGCGGGGACTATGGTCAATCGATCCTTTATCTTCACGATCTGATCCCGAACCGTAGCCCGGGGGGCGCAGTTCAACCGGCAATATCACTTTCCAGGTATCCTCCATTAACCCAACACTAGAGAAAAGCTTCAAAGGCCCGGATGAAAATCGGGGATTTACCTTTTCACCCAATGTTAAAGGCAGCTACGACGTAACTAAAGTTGTCGCCCTCGGATTAGAATATTATGGCAGTACCGGTCCATTTTTTCACTATGACGCTTTCAAACAGCAGTACCATCAGTTATTTATAGCAACAGATTTGAATTTTGACCCTAAGTGGGAATTTAATGGTAGCATAGGCTACGGTTTTACACAAAACGCAGATAAGGCTATTATTAAAATTATCGTGGGGAGGAGGTTTTAAAAGAAAATATGTTTCGCCCTGATTTTACTTGTCGTTTGGTCTCGTCTGCTTTTGGTTGACATAAGTTAACAGATGATTCGGGAGCAAGGACGATGCCCTATCGTTGGACATCCGTATAAAAGGGCCGTAATTTCTTTAGGTCAAAAAGTCCCGTCCATTCCACTTAAAACAATAAAGCTTTAATCATGATTAAGGCTTTATTCTATAGATGGTCATTTCCTCTCTTTTCTAGCTCTTTTTTAACTTCGTCGATCAATTGCTGTTCCGTCGGGAAGTATAATTTATATTCACTGGCAATAATGGTTTTATTGTTTTCCGGCAGGGAAAATTTTACTACGGCACTGTTTTTCTCCGCACATAGTAGAATGCCAATGGTGGGATTTTCAAAATCTTTCTTTTCGATCCTGTCATAATAGTTCACATACATTTGTAGTTGTCCGATATCCTGGTGGTTAAGCCGGGTAGTTTTTATTTCCACAATAACAAATGCTTGTAAAAGGCGATTATAAAGAACAAGATCAATGAAAAAATCGTCCCCTTCAATATGCAGACGCTTTTGCCTTGCTATAAACGCAAACCCATTGCCTAGTTCTAAAAGAAAGTCTTGCAAATGGGTAATAATCGCCTGCTCTAAATCTTTTTCATAATAGGACGCTTCCCGGTGTAACCCTAGAAATTCGAGATACATTGGGTCTTTAATAATATCTTTAGCATCAGCTGGCTGTTGCTCATTTCTGGCAACCGCTAATATGCTTTCCCGGTCGTTACTCATCAACAGACGTTCCCACAAGCTACTATGAATTTGGCGTTCCAAATGGCGGGATGACCAATTATTTTTTATGGCTTCGGCTATATAAAATTCTCTTTTGTCTTGATTATCAATACTTATCAATGTTTTGTAATGTGTCCAGCCCAATTGTGTCCGCAGTGCGGACACAATTGGGAAAATCCGGTAAAACTGGCGATACCAGTTGAGTTGTCTGTAAGAAAACCCGCTGCCAAATTCAGGTTGTAGTTGCTCCGAAATAGTTCTTATTAGCTGAGTTCCATAATCGGCTCGGTCTTTTCCTCGCTGTTCTTCTATAAAAATGCGTTGACCAATGTGCCAGTACATTTGTACTCGTTCCGTGTCAACTGCCCGGATTGCTCTATCCCTGGAATTCTGGATTATGGTTTTAATATCTGTTATGATGGCTTGATTAATGTTCATGACTTTCTAAGGTTAAGATGGGTAACTTAAAGGCTAATTTTTGCTTCAATGCCCTCATTTCTTCACTGATCTTTTGTGCGACAATTTTTGCATAAATCTGGGTTGTTTTAACGGATTTATGACCGAGCAACGCACTTACTGTTTCTATCGGTACGCCGTTGGCCAGCGTAATTGTGGTCGCGAAGGTATGCCGTGCGGTATGGGTAGTTAGTGTCTTATTAATACCGCAGATCGTTACAATCTCCTTTAAATAGGCATTGTATTTCTGGTTGCTCAATACGGGCAACAATAGGCCCTTAGTTTTGCGGACGGGGTGGTTGTTGTATTTTTTTATGATTTCTTTCGCGATTGGTAATAAAGGCACATTTTCCCGACAAAAGGTTTTTTCCCTGTTTTTGACGATCCATTCTTCACCGTCAAAAAAATTAATAATGTGGTCTGGCGTAAGCAGGCTGGTATCCTTATAGGCAAACCCGGTAAAACACATAAACAGATAAACATCCTTGATTTCTTCCAATCGCTTGATCTCAAAATGTTTTTGATAAAGTGTCATGATTTCCCGTTCGTCCAGGATATCCCTTTCGGGATCAACATAGCCACATTTAAAGGTTTGTATCGGGTTTGTGGGTATCCAGTTTCTCTCGACCCCGGTTTTGATGGCATGTTTAATGTGTTTAAGATATTTCTTAGCTGTATTGGCGTTAATATCCTCGTCCAGCATCAGGTAATCCACAAAGTCTTCGGCAAATGCAAAACGGATTTTATCCAATCGGATATCTTTTGCCTTGTATTGGTGCCGGATAAAACTGACCGTCTTTGCCCGGATCGTGTGCCACTTTTTTAAGGAGGCCACCGAACGGTGTTGTTTTTCTACTTTCTTTTCAAAACGCTCAATAACGAAGTCTATCGCATTAAGCAAGGTTTTGGGCTGCTCCGTTTTGCCCTGATAGGCATCCCGAAGCATTTCGACCGTAACCTCATCACCCAGCAATTCCAGCGAATGGTAGAGTTGCCGAAGCTTGACCTTACATTGATCAATAGCATTGTTTAGTAACCGGGCTTCCTGGGTATTACCCTGCATTTTGCCCGCTTCCTGATCCCATAGACTTTCAGGGACTTTTTGACCTAAAGAAATTACCGCCCTTTTAAGGTTAACTGTAATACGGATGTCCAGCGATAGGGCACCGTCCTTGGATTTCCTGGCACTTTTTGGCAGTACCAGGACAGAAAGTTTTTCATTGACTTTCATGGAAATTGAATTTTAAGTGAACGATTTGTTTTCGTTCGCTCTCAAAACCCGATTTCATTGAATCATCGAAAATGGTTCATTACCAATTTCAGCATCAAAATGGTAGCCTCCAAGCATGCCCAATCAGCTTTAAAAAGATTGATTGAATCTGATATGGGATTTTTTAAAAAAAACCTTATTTTAACACTGGAAAGGCTATTTTTACTCATCTCAAAGCTTCTTCGAGGCTACCACTTTTTAAAAATCAAATGGTAGCCTTTTTGGTAGCCTTTATACTTGAAAAAGGCTGATTAAATCTGATAGGCAATTTTTTTAAAAACCCTCAAAAAACGCTGGAAATGCACTTTTACGAAAAAAAGACCTTCTTGCGAAGGTCTTTTCAGTGGAGCCGGAGGGATTCGAACCCTCGTCCAAACATGGTATAAGGTAAGCTTTCTACATGCTTAGCTTCTGTTTAATTGTAGGGAAGGGGAAGGTCAGTCGCTTACCTGTACCGTCTTCCTTAGGTGCTTTATCTCGCCTGCTATGCACACCATTAAGCTGGCCAGTTCCGTTTTTCGATGCCCCGATTGCCGATTCAACAGAACGGAAAACCGGCGGGACAAAAGCTAGTTAATTCTAAATTAAGCAGCTAAGGCGTAGTTATTTTCGCCATTTGTAAGTTTGAGCGTTCAGATTTAAGCGCTAATTCACCCAACGCGCTGCATGCTTACTTACTTATCTCCATCCTGTCAATTCCGGTCGACCCCATCTTTATTAGAGTTGCATTTGCCGGTGGGCAGTTTGCAGTTAAGGGTACAAATATACAGAAAATAGTTTGCAGTTAACGAACCTCATCTATCCAACAAGGTGTTTTATGAAGGGTATTTTACTCATTACATAAACTAAAAGCCACGTTAGTAAAAAACATGACAAAGCTATAACGGGGATACTTAGTATCGGATTAAAAAGGGCGTAATTAATTTCTGCCAGGTCAAAAAGAGTTAGTATTAACGCATGGCTGAAATAGATCCCCAGGGTGAATTTCCCGGCATTTTGAGCTACTTTATTCAAAGCAGGACTTAGTTTGACCTTGGTATGTTTGGCCGTCAAAAATGCGCTCGCCGAAAGCAAAATGATAAATGGGCTTATCGGTTCATAAAAAAAAGTGCTCAGTTCATGGTTCTTTAACAGCAGGAAATGAGTACCCGCAACAATGATTAATGTGGTTACAACAAAAGATGCAGCTGCGATATAAACTGAACCGCGGATATGGAATTTTTTATAAGCCAGGTAATAGCCTAGCACCAGGTATCCCATATACCCGCTGAAATTATGGAGATCAATAGCTGTATCGAAGCTGCTTAAATAGGGCTTGCTTACCAATACTGTTAAAAACCAGATGGCCAGAAAGTATAACAATTCTTTTTCTGAAGCCTGCTTTACAAATTTGCCAATGATGGGTATAAACAAGTACAAGCCTATTAGTAAATAAACATACCAGAGATGATAATACGCACCTGTTTGAAACTGGAGTAAGATCAGTTTAGTGTTTGTCCAGATGCTGTCTGTAAAGATAAACTCCTCATTATAGCATCTGTAAAGTACATAAACGGTGCTCCAGAAAAAGAAAGGTAGTATAAGCCTGCCAAGCCTTTTCTTTAAAAAACTGCCTAATTCATAATCGCGGTGAAGCAATAAAGCGCCGGTTATCATCACAAAAACCGGTACGGCAAAACGTACCAATGCATTGTAAATATCCGCAACTAGCCAGTCCTGAGTAGTAACTCCCTTATGGTAAAAAAGCAAAGGGGAGGCCGTGTGCAATACCACTACGGCAAACATGGCTATTAGTCGTAAGTTATTTATCCAGGTTATGTTTTGCGGCGTATCCTGTGCGCCATCCTGGTTAAATTTCATCTGTCGGAACTGCAATATCGGGTTTAGGCGCTTGGCGCATTATTCTTTATTAATTCAGGTAAATATAAAAACAGCAATTATAAAATGAAGGGTGATATGAACGAAATTAGTCTTTCTTTATTGGGCTCCGCTGTTTGCCACCCCAGTCGCTTAGTTGTTTCAGGATAGGCCCCAGTTCAAATGCCATTTCAGTGAGCTCATATTCTACCCTTGGCGGCACTTCGGCAAAAACGGTTCGTTTCACCAAACCGTCCTCTTCCAAAGCCCGCAATTGTTGGGTTAGCATGCGTTCGGATATGTAAGAAAACTCTTTTTTTATCTCGTTAAACCTCATTTTCTTTTTGCCCAACTTGTCCAGTATCAATAATTTCCACTGGCCCCCAAGCTTATGAACAGCATAGGTAAGGTCACAGTCAATAATGCATATTTCATTACGGGTATAGGTTGAGCTTTGCTTTCTGCCTGCCATTAGTTACTTTTTTGTTAGTACCGTACAATTAATGGTATACCGTGTAAATTTAATGTTGCCAGATAATTTTGCCAAAGAAATTTTTGACAAAAAATAATAATATAAAATTATGGATCTGTATTTAAAAGGAAAAACAGCGGTTGTGACCGGCGCCAGCCAGGGACTTGGGCGGGCAATTGCAAAAGAATTGGCCCTAGAAGGTGTAAAAGTATTGGCCACCGCCAGAAATGAGGAATTATTGAAGAGCCTTCAGGAAGAAGTGGTAGCTGTAGGGGGCGTGGAACCGGTTATATATATACAGGACTTTGTTGCACCTGAGGCACCTCAGAAAATCGCAGCAGCAGCTTTATTAAACCTGGGGCAGGTTGATATCCTGGTCAACAATACCGGTCGGAGTCAACCGCTGGATGTTATCGGGGCGGATGAGGCCTGGAACGAGTCGATGACGATGGATTTTGATCGTCATCGGCAATTGACACAACAATTGTTGCCTCATTTTATAGAGCGTAAGCAGGGTTCCATCTTAAACATTACCAGTACTTATGAGCTGCGCAGCGTGAATGTTTCGGCGGTTGCCAAAGCAAGCATAGTGATGTGGTCGAAACAGATGGCAGGGCAATTGGGTAAGCATGGTATCAGGATCAACTGCCTGCAGCCTGGCCTCTTGGATACGGCGAATGTACGCCGCATATTTACTGCTGAAGCACGAAAGGAATTTGCCGCCCGTGAAATACCCCTGGGTGATTTTGGTGAACCGCAGGATATAGCTAATATGGCTGCCTTCCTGGTATCGCTACGTGCTAAGTACATTACTGGTACCGTTAATATTGTTGATGGCGGGATGCGTCATTATGCTTTCTAATCTCTATAAGAAGGTTGGAATCGAAAAAGCCACTATCTACATGTTAGTGGCTTTTTAATAAATTTTTCAATCCAGATAATCCGGAGGATATAGCTTTTGACCATGTTTTTCTGCTGCCTGGGTTAACCTGATTATATCATCATGATTCAAAACCGGTGGCGGTAAAAATGTACCTGCAGCAACCGGAACTCCTATTTCTTCAAAAAAAGCATCCAGACCGGCGGGGATAACAGTACATAACATGTGGGCTACTTGAGTACTGGTATTCTTAAAACAATGTACTTGACCGCCCTTGGGCACATTTACAAAAGCGCCCTTTTTTGCGGTGTATTTACCAGCTTCGGTCTTAAATTCAATTTCACCATCCACTACATAAAATAATTCCTGGATATCTGCATGTGCGTGCGGCCCCGGACCGCCTCCCGGTGGCACAAGCATATCTATAACAGCATAAGCACCTTCGGTTTGTTTACCCGAAATTAGGATGCGATAAGCATCCCCCACTACAGAAAGGTTTTGGCCCTGATCTTCGTTTACAGTTAATATATGGTCTATCATCACAAATAGGTTTAATGTAATTACTTTAAATATATCCTACTTGTTTTTAAAGTGTTAGATAATCTGTATAATGTTTTTCCCCAGATGTGTATAACGTAATAGAACAAATGCTGATTATTCGCTCCTTAAACTTTTTACCGGACTTGCAATTGCTGCTTTGATAGATTGGAAACTTATGGTAATCAGGGCTATTAACACAGATATAAACGCTATAATAACAAAAGTTATCCAGGTGACGCTGATGCGGTAAGCAAATCTGGATAGCCACCAGTCCATAATGAACCAGGCTACCGGCCATGCAATGAGGTTGGCTAATAAAACCAGTTTCAGGAAATTACCCGAAAGTAATAACACAATGCGTTGTACGGATGCACCCAATACTTTTCGTACCCCGATCTCTTTCACTCTTTTTTCGGCGGAATGTGATGCCAGGCCAAATAAACCCAAACAGGAAATGAAAATAGCCAACCCGGCAAGGATACCGACTATCTGGCTTACCTGGTTGTCGGCTTTGTAAACCTCGTTGAAATGATCGTCCAGAAATTGGTATTCAAACGGATAATCAGGATATAAACTATCCCATTTTGATTTGATAAATGCTATAGCGGCAGCAGTATTGCTGCCATTGATCTTAACAGAAATGTTTCTAAAATCCCAGGCATGCGCGCATACCATAAACATGGGTTCAATTTTGTATTGCAGGGAGTTGAAATTGAAGTTTTTGGCAACACCTTTTATTGTGCCTAATGAATCAAAGCCAAACTGTAAGCCTATTAATGAAGATAAGGGGGCTTTGGGATGATCTTTTAATAACGATTTTGCCAGGGCTTCATTAACAATATATTCCCTCCCGTTGAGTTTTTTATCAGTAGAGAAATTATTACCGGCAGCCAGTTTTATTTTATACAGATCAAGATAATTATCATCTACTACCAATAGGGTTGTGCCAAAGTCCTGCTTTGGCCCATCGGCCGGTTTGAATGACACCCCTGTTTGATCTAAATGGCTTCCTAAAATATCCTGTGAGGCTGTTACGCCCGATACCAGCGTACTGTTTAATAACTCATTCTTGAAAAGTTCGTATTTTTTGGTAGTGATCCTGTCTAACGGTATGTTGACGATCTGCTCACGATTGTACCCAGGATCCTGCTTTTGCATAAACCTTAACTGTCTTAATACAAATACCGTGGCTATCATCAAAAAAATAGCACTGCTAAATTGGGTAACAACTAAAATGTTCCTGAGCAATCCTTTATCTTTCCCAACTTGTACAGAGCCCTTTAAAACCTTGGCTGCCTGAAACGAAGATAAATAAATGGAGGGGTAAATGCCAGATAGGAGACCGATAAGCACAGTGCCTCCGAATACAAAGGATATGGCGCCAAGACTGCCAAATACATTGAAATTTATACTTCTGTCGCTCAGATTATTAATATATGGCAAGGCCAGTTCAACCAGGCCAATGGCAAAAACTAATGCGATAAACGAGATCAGCACGGTTTCTCCCAAAAATTGAAAAGCCAATTGAAAGCGATGCGCGCCTATAGATTTGCGGATGCCTACTTCCTTAGCCCTTTCGGCCGAGCGAGCAGTTGAAAGATTAATGAAGTTAACACAAGCTATAATCAGCACAATCAACGCGATAATGGCAAATAGATTGGTCGATTTTTTATCGAATTTCTGATAGTTGATATAATCCAAACCAATATCGGCAGAGTTGGCATGTACGTCCTTCAAAGGCAGAAGAAACAGCTTCATATATTTGGTACCATCTTTGCCCAGATGCTCTGTAATAAAGGCCGGGAATTTCTTTTCCAACAGTGCCTGGTTAGTGCCGGGTGCAAGTTCAAGGTAGGTGTTTAACCAGTTACCTCCCCAATTTTTGAACATCCATGGTTTATAAATACTGCTGAATGAGAACAGGGCATCAAATTGTAATTGTGAGTTTTGGGGCACATCAGCCAGCACACCGGTAACGGCAAATAAAACGGTATCGCTACCATAATGGGTTACGGTTTTCCCGATAGGATTGGCATCACCAAATAATTTTTTGGCCGTTTTTTCGGTAAGTAAGATACTATTGGGCTTACTGAGCGCAGTTTTTTTATCGCCACTGATCAGTTTAAAATCAAAGATCTGGAAAAAGGTAGAGTCGACAGCAAATGCTTGTGGCAAAAACATGCGCTCGTTGTTATAGGTCATCTGGTATTTTTCATTCCACTTTATCTTCGTGAAATTTTTTATTTCCGGATACTTCATTTTTAAGGCCTGCCCCATCGGAAACATGGATAAAGCAACCTTTTGTGTAGTCCCTTCCTGACCAACCGTCTGCACTTCATTTAAACGATAAATGTTTTTGGTATGAAAATTATCAAAGCTCTTTTCATAGGCAACAAACATTATAATGACCATAAATGCAGCCATGCCCACAGCCAGGCCTATAATGTTAATGGCTGAGAAAGCTTTATTTTTCCAGATGTTGCGCCAGGCTATTTTAAAATAGTTCTTTATCATCGGTTTAATGCTCTAATGGATTAGGAAAACTAAAATGATGCTTTAAAATACATGCCATATTTTTAAATAGTTGATCTTTAGTAATTTAAGTAATTTTTATGACGCTGTGTTGTATCAGAAACGGACGGAATATTACTTGTTGTGTATCAAAAACGGATAGACTGGGCATAAAAATTATTGTATTATTTAAAAACATTTTGGTTTATTTTTATTTACCTGTAAGAGATATTGCATGAATGCTACCAGTTACATTTGTATATAACTAACTATAAAAAATATGAAAGCAATTCAAATGACAGGATACGGAGATTCTTCCGTTTTGAAAATAGAAAATATAGCTAAGCCTACACCAGCAGCAGGCCAGGTGCTGATTAAAATAGCGGCTACAACTATTAATCCGTTTGATATGAAAATTCGCTCGGGTGCAATGCAGCAATTTATACCAATTCCGATTCCCTTCATCCCCGGTACTGATTTCTCAGGAACGGTAGAGGAGACCGGAGAAAATGTAAGCCGGTTAAAAAAAGGGGATAAGGTATTCGCCACCACATTTGGCGGTACCTACGCTGAATATATCGTGATGGATGAAAAAAATGTTTCTTTGACCCCGGATAATGTTAGTCTGAATGAAGCTGCGGCCCTGGCTGTTCCGTTGAATACCGCGTATAGCGTACTGATAGAGGGCGCAGATCTGCAAGCTGGTCAAAAAGTATTGATTCATGGAGCCGCGGGTGCTGTTGGTATCGCACTGGTTCAATTAGCTAAAGCATTGGGTGCTTATGTAATTGGCACAGCTTCGGCAAAGGGTACGGATCTCATTAAATTATTAGGTGCCGACGAGGCGATCGACTATAAATCACAAGACTTTAGCAAATTAGTGCATGATGTTGACCTGGTTGTAGACGGAGTAGGAGGTGAAACGCTACAGAAATCATACGCGGTGGTAAAAAAGGGCGGTAAATTAATCAGTATTGTTATGCCCACTTCAAATGAAGAAGCTGAAAAATATGGTATCACTGCCGAGTTCATCAATTCTGCGCCCAAACTTGAAAAATTAGTATTTGGTAAAAAACTGGTAGAGGAAAATAAAATTACTCCGCAGATAGTCAAAGTATTGAACCTGGAAGCTGCTGCTGAAGCACAGGACCTGGTTTCTGCAGGGGGACTTAATGGAAAAGTGGTCTTACAGGTAAGTTAATAATTCTGGGCCTAATTTTAAGATTTAGCTCACGTATAGTTCATAAAACAAAAAAGCCCAGCCTTTAAGCCGGGCTTTCTTGTTTTATTCAAGCTGGATATGTTTTTATCTGCTTTCGGCAAGTTGTTCACTATTCACCACACGGCCGGGGTAAACTTTCAGGGCTTCTTCCAGACAGATCATCGCGTTTTGCAGATCTTCATTTTTTAACACGTAAGCCATGCGTACCTCGTTAAATCCGGCTCCGGGGCTACTGTAAAAACCGGTTGCAGGCGCCATCATCACCGTTTGGTTATTATAGCTGAAAGTTTCCAGCATCCATTGGCAAAATTTGTCGGCATTATCAATGGGTAATTTGGCTACCACATAAAAAGCACCACCCGGATTAGGGCAGTAAACGCCATCTATTTTGTTCAATGCACTCACCAGGGTATCCCGTCGACTTGTATATTCTTTATTTACGGCTTCAAAATAGCTGTCTGGGGTATCAACGGCGGCAGTACCGGCAATTTGTTCAACCATACCAGCGCTCAGGCGGGCCTGGGCAAATTTTAAACCAGCAGTTAAAACCGCTTTGTTTTTGGTGATCAGGCAACCCAAACGAGCGCCGCAGGCACTGTAACGTTTGCTTACAGTATCCATCACGATCACATTTTCGTCCAGTCCATCCAGGTGCATGGGCGAAATAAAGGTGCGGCCGTCATAGCAAAACTCCCGGTACGCTTCGTCTGAAAATAGGTACAGATCATATTTCAGAGCGAGTTCTTTCAAGGCGTCCAGTTCCTCTTTGGAGTATAAATAACCTGTAGGATTGTTGGGATTACAGATGATAATAGCCTTGGTTTTATCAGTTATCAGTTTTTCAAACTCGCTGATAGGGGGCAGAGCGAAACCATTATCGATGAAGGAAAGTATCGGTTTCACCACAATATCGCTCTGGCTGGCAAAGCCGTTGTAATTGGCATAAAAAGGCTCCGGGATAATTACCTCATCACCGGGGTCAAGGCAGGCCATCATGGATATGGTAATGGCTTCAGAACCACCGGTAGTTACAATAATATTGTCGGGCGTAATGTTGTAACCCAGCTTGTTATAATACTCTGTAAGCTTTTGGCGGTAGGTGAGTGTACCTTCAGACGGGGTATAGGCCCAAACCTTAAAATCAATATTTTTAATGGCATTCAGCATGCCTTCGGGAGTTTCAATATCGGGCTGGCCAATGTTCAGGTGGTAAACTTTTTTACCATCCAGCTTAGCTTTATCAGCATAAGGTGTTAGCTTACGTATAGGCGATGCGGGCATTCGCTGCCCTTTATGAGATATTTTTGGCATGTGCAAAATTAATAAAAAAGAAAGTATTGTTGTTGTATACTTCCTTAAACGAAAAAAGACCCTTGAAAAGGGTCTTTTTTTTAATATTTTTTAATCCCCTTGTTCAGCAAGGGGCGTCATCGGCAACTTTCTTTGCTTATTTGCTCGACGCTGGTTTGGCCACAACCTCACCAATAATGTTCAGATACTTTTCTGGCGTAACTGCATTTGATTTTACAACAATGGTTTTGTTGAAAGGTGCAGCAGCAGCAGCATTATAAGTAATCTTGATGGTACCTTTTTCACCACCTTTTACAGGAGTTTTGGTGTAATCGGCAATAGTACAACCGCAAGTTGGTCTTACTTCTGTCAAAATAAGAGGCTCTTTACCAACGTTGGTAAATTCAAAAACGGTGGTTACAGGAGTACCCTGAGGTATTTTGCCAAAGTCGTGTTTTTCTTCATTGAATTTAAACTCAGCTTTTTGGCTATCCTGTGCCGATGCAGTAAAGGCAAAACCTAAAACTACTGCGCAAATCATTAGTATCTGTTTCATATGTTGTTTGATTAATACAAATATATAAGGTTTAACGTAAAACAAATATATAAGGTTTAACCCAAATTAAAAACTATTAGTTAAACTCCATGTTTTATTGTCAGTATGCAAAATACAGAATAGAATTTTATAATTTTACCGTCTAAACGAAATTATATATGCCCGAATCTACCTTACGTGCAACCAGTAAATTTAATACTGCAGAACTGAGTTTTGATGATTTCAAGAAAATTGTGATTGACGATTATCGTATTGGTTACGAAAGTCGCCAGGCAAGTTTAATAGGCAGGAGAGAGGTTTTAACGGGTAAAGCAAAGTTTGGCATTTTTGGTGATGGTAAGGAAGTTGCCCAGTTAGCCATGGCCAAAGCTTTCCGCGCGGGCGACTGGCGCGCCGGATATTACCGCGATCAAACTTTTATGTTTGCTACCGGCATGAGCAACCTCAAAGAGTTTTTTGCCCAGCTTTATGCCAACCCCGATATTGAAAAGGATCCCGCATCTGGCGGCAGGCAAATGAATTGTCACTATGCCACTCGTTTTGTTAATGCCGATGGCAGCTGGGTTAACCAGGCCGAAACCATGAACTGCTCATCAGATATTTCAACAACCGGCGGTCATATGCCCCGTTTACTTGGTTTGGCTTACGCTTCAAAATTATATCGCCAGAATAAAGAGCTGGAATACCTGAAACAGTTTTCTGTGGGCGGTAACGAGGTTGCCTTTGGAACCATAGGCAATGGCTCCACATCCGAAGGCTTGTTTTTTGAAACCTTTAACGCGGCAGGTGTGCTGCAGGTGCCCATGGCCATTTCGGTTTGGGACGATGCCTATGCTATCTCCGTTCCGGCAAAACTACAAACTACTAAAGAAGATATTTCTGAGATACTGAAAGGTTTTCAGCGCGAAAACGGCTCCAATGGCTATGAGATATTTAAAGTAAGGGGCTGGGATTATATCGCCCTTTGCGAAACTTACGAACGTGCCATTACCATCTGCCGCGAGCAGCATGTACCCGTATTGATACACGTGGTAGAGATGACGCAACCGCAAGGCCACTCTACCTCGGGCTCACATGAGCGTTATAAATCAAAAGATCGCCTGACTTGGGAAGAGGAGCACGATTGCCTGCTGAAAATGCGCGAGTGGATGATCTCTTCGGCTATTGCTACTGAAACGGAACTTGACGAACTGGAAACAGAAGCCAAAAAATATGTACGGGAGTGTCAGCGCGAAGCAGCAGCCGAACTGGGCGATATCATCAAAAACGAGCTGGAAGAAACCGCCCGTTTAATTGATAACCTGGCCTATAATGTTGCCGCTCAGGAAGAGCTGGCTGAGATCGCTTCGGCATTGCGTTCAAGCTATGATGCCGGCAGGAAAGATACCGTTGGCTCTGTGCGCAAAGCCTTACGACTTACCGTACATGAAACGGTAGCCGAAAGACAAGTATTGCTAAACTGGCTAAGCGCCGAGACCATCAAAAATAACGAACGCTTTAACTCTAAATTATTTTCAGGAACACCACAATCTCCTTTAAATGTGCCTGTTGTGCCTGTTATATATAGTGAAGATGCACGCCTGTTAGATGGCCGCGAGATCTTGAATGCCTGTTTCGATGCCAATTTTGACCGGGATAAAAGTATTGTAGCCTTTGGTGAAGATGTAGGCGCTATTGGAGATGTTAACCAGGGATTTGCCGGTTTGCAAAGCAAATACGGCGATCTGCGGATTACCGATACAGGCATCCGTGAAACTACCATTATAGGGCAGGGAATGGGTTTGGCTATGCGTGGTTTACGCCCTATTGCCGAGATCCAATACCTGGATTACCTCATATACGCCATGACCGTTTTGTGCGACGATATAGCCAGCTTAAGCTATCGTACCAAAGGCGGCCAAAAAGCACCGCTGATCATCCGCACACGTGGCCACAGGCTCGAAGGAATCTGGCATTCAGGATCGCCAATGGGATTGATCGTGAACTCGATGCGTGGTTTTCATCTTTGCGTACCCCGCAACATGACCCAGGCTGCAGGTTTGTATAACACGCTGCTAAGAGGGGATGAGCCTGCTATTGTGATCGAAAGTTTGAACGGATACCGCTTAAAGGAAAAGCTTCCTGAAAACGTGGGTGAATTTACCGTTCCGTTGGGTAAGGCCGAGATACTGAAAGAAGGTGGCGATATCACTGTTGTTTCCTACGGGTCAACCTTGCGTATCGTGCAGGAAGCTGCGGTTGAGCTTGACAAAATGGGTATTCATATCGAAATTATAGACCCGCAAACACTGTATCCTTTTGATATTGACAATGTTTGTGGTACTTCTTTAAAAAAGACCAGCAAATTATTGGTAATCGACGAAGATGTACCGGGAGCTGCTTCAGCCTATATTGTTCAAAAGATAGTGGAAACCGAAAACGGTTACTACTCCCTTGATGCACAGCCCAGAACGTTAACGGCTAAAGAACATCGTCCGCCTTATGGTTCCGACGGCGATTATTTCAGCAAACCATCTGTTGATGATGTGATCGAAGCGGTTTATGCCATGATGAACGAAGCCAATCCCGCTAAATATCCCGCGATATTTTAATTAGTGAACCCTCTCTAAATCTCCCCCAAAGGGGGGAGACTCTTAAAAAAAAGTATTTTAAAGCCCTCTCCATTGGAGAGGGTTGGGTGAGGTTATTGCTTCGTACCTCGCAATGACGCTTTTTTCATCCCCTCCATTCAAGTTTGCGCTTAAATATTTAAGTTTGCGGCCATTCTATACACACATCATGAATTCAACAACATTCACCACTATATCAAACATCATTAAAACACGCCGTTCTGTAAAGCCGGCTGCCATGAACGGACAAAAAATACCCAATGAGCAGGTAGCTGCTTTATTGGAACTGGCCGACTGGGCGCCAACGCATGGTTATACCGAGCCATGGCGTTTCATCGTATACGAAAACCCTGCTGATTTTTGCCGGGAACATGCCGAAATATACAAACAAGGCGTTGATGCTGAAAGCTTTAATGAGCTTACCTACAGTAATCTGCAACACCAGGGCGATAAGGTTTCACACGTGATTATCGTAACCATGAAACGTGGCGATCTGCCAAAAATACCTCCCTTTGAAGAGATTGCGGCAGTATCAAGCGCCATCCAAAACATATTGCTTGGCGCTACAGCCCTTAACGCTGCCTCCTTCTGGAGCACCGGTGGTGCTATTTTAAAACCAGGTATGAAGGAGTTTTTACAACTACGCGAAGAAGATAATGTGCTTGGTGTACTGTACCTGGGCTACGCCGATCAATATCCCGAAGGCCGAAGAAACACTCCGCTTGAGGAAAAGATTAACTGGGTTAAATAAAGCCATATTGGGTGTCACCCTGAGCCTGTCGAAGGGCGCGCGCAGAAGCCTGCCCACCATGCTTCGACAGGCTCAGCATGACATCCTTTTTTGACTCCGTCCCCGCAAAGGAAGACTCTGCAGTGACGGAGATTAGAAAACACAAACGACCATGTCATTGCGATTTCTATGATACAAACAAATGCTTTTGGTAAGGTACTTGGTTTTTAATAACAGCGAAGATTCGATGGATGATTTTATTTCTTA
>NZ_FNJV01000008.1 GCF_900103125.1 Mucilaginibacter sp. OK268
GAAATAAAATCATCCATCGAATCTTCGCTGTTATTAAAAACCAAGTACCTTACCAAAAGCATTTGTTTGTATCATAGAAATCGCAATGACATATTTAAAAAATTATTAGAAAAATAGTAGGACTAGTTTTCGTTGATCAATATATCTTTGGCCATAATCATCGGCACACTGATATACTTTTTCTCCATGTAATTGATCACCTTTTCCAGGATCTCGCGCGATTGCTCATCCAAACCCTGCACCTCATCGGCAAAAACAGAGTTGATGGCCGTATTGCGGATCTCCTTGATCTTTTCGGGTACCTGGCGCATGGCCACTTCAATACGGCGTTGTTTTAGCTGGGTGCAAAACTCGGCGATATTCTGCTCGATAATAGCCTCGGCATGAACCAGTTCCTGGTAGCGCTCCTGCAGGTTACGTTTAGCAACCTCATTAAGGGAATGCACTTCGATAAAGTTAACCGGGAACTGCTCCAATACTTCGGGAGCGGTATCATTAGGGATGGCCAGGTCAACAATGGTTTTACGGCTGGTTTCGCCATTAAGCAGCGATTGGTATATTTCGGTAGTGATGATAGGCTCCACTGCCGATGTACAGGTAATGATCACATCAAAACCTTTATTGTATGTTTTTAAAGCCTTCAGGTCAAATGCTTCACCACCCAGGTCGGCAGCCAGTTCGGCGGCTTTTGACAGGGTACGGTTAAACACCGCGAAATTGGTGAACTTATGTTTTTTAAGATATTTGGAAATATTGCGATTGGTTTCGCCTGCACCAATGATCAACACACGAGCATCGGTAGCACACAGATTAAGGTCGCGCAGTTTGCGGTAAGCCAGTGATACTACCGAGATGGGGTTTTTAGAGATATTGGTATGGGTATAAACCTCTTTAGCTGTTTTTACCACACAGCTCATCACCATGCGTAAACTGTCGCCGGTAAGGCCTGCCCCTTTGCAATGCTCGTAGGCTTTGCGCAATTGGGCCAGTATTTCCTTTTCGCCAACGATCAAACTTTCCAGCGAGCATGAAGTACGTAAAAGATGTACCATGGCCTCCTGCTCTTCATAGATAGAAGCGCTGGCCATAAAGGTACTCAGGGAATGATCACACAATTCGGTATTAAATGATTCGATGAACTTCCGGGCAAAATCCTTGTCGACCTTATGAGCGGTTGTCATAATAAATTCAACACGGTTGCACGTAGCCAGATAAAATATCTCCGGAATCCCAAATTGAGTTTTTACCTGTTGAAGTTTTTCTGTCAGATTTTCCTGGCAAACCACCAATCTACCTAATTCCTTCAGTTCAATCTGTTTGTGTGTAAAAGCAATAACCTTTAAATACTTCAAAGCAGTTTTAAATTTGACCGAACAAAAATATCACTATAAATGACATCCTATGTCAATACTTTGTCATACAGGGCTATTTAGAATGTTTATAAATTATGTGGTCTGACCGTAAAACAACATTAAAACTGCTTAAAACATTATTTAGCAAAATAATGTATATTACATAATGCATCTGATCAAAAATATAAGCCTGATTATACTGGTAATTGGGTATATGCTTGCAGGCATCAATCATTTTATCAATCCAACAGCATATTATCGTATCATCCCGCATTATTTGCCCTACCCGGTAGTTATTAACATGGTAGCGGGCGCTGCCGAAATATTACTGGCCCTGCTGCTTATCCCTACCCAAACCAGGCCATTGGCGGCTTATACCATTATACTCATGTTGATTGCTTTTTTACCGGTACACATTAGCATGGTAAGCGATGCACCGCTAAAGCTGGGCAAACTTACTGTAACACCATTATTGGCCTGGATACGCCTGGCACTACAGCCGCTATTGATGGCCTGGGCATGGTGGTACACTAAATCGTAATTGGAAAATGGATTTTGGAGCAAAGATTTTGGGAGCAAGGAACAAAGATATTAGGAACAAAGATTTGAAGAACAAAGAAGAACAAAGATAAAGGACATTGAGAACAAGGATGGAAAGAACAAAGAGCAAGGACATAAAAGAAGAAAGAAAAATCCTTGCTCCTTGTTCCAAAAATCCTTACTCCGGAAAAGCTCCTTGTTCCCAATATCCTTACTCCCTTTAAAATATAAAAACAACCTATGGATCTGCAAAGTGTCGAAATGCGTAACCTGGAAGTACAGGATTACCAGGAACTCAAAAAATCAATGAAATCGGCCTATATGGATATGGATGAGGACTATTGGGATGCCAATTCCATTAAAAGGCTCATTAAGTTATTCCCCGAAGGCCAGATCTGTATCACCGTAAACAATGTGGTGGTAGGTTGCGCGCTATCAATTATGGTCGACTATCAAAAATTCGGCGATAACCATACCTACAAACAAATAACCGGCGACAGTACTTTTAAAACCCATACCGACAAAGGCGATGTGCTTTATGGTATTGATATTTTTATCCACCCCAATTATCGCGGCCTGCGCCTGGCCCGCCGATTGTATGAGGCCCGCAAGGCCCTTTGCGAAAAGCTAAACCTCAAAAGTATCATCGCCGGTGGCCGGATCCCCAATTATCAGAAATATCAGAACGATCTGACACCCCGGCAGTACATCGATAAGGTAAAGTATAAGGAGATCTATGACCCTACCCTGTCGTTCCAGCTGGCCAATGATTTTCACGTACGCAAAGTGCTGCGTAACTACTTGCCCGAGGATAGCCGCTCCAAAGGTTTTGCCACACTCATCGAGTGGAACAATGTGTATTACGAAGAGATCAGCACGGCCATCAACCAAAAAACAGTAGTACGCATAGGCCTGGTGCAATGGCAAATGCGTAGTTATAATAACATCAGCGAACTGATGAAACATGCCGAATATTTTATCGATGCGGTAAGCGATTACCAGGCCGATTTTATCCTATTCCCCGAGCTGTTCAACACCCCGCTGATGGCCGATTATAACCACATGGATTCGGCCAAAGCCATGCGCGAGCTGGCCAAGTACACGCAGCCCATTATCGAAGAGTTTTCTAAACTGGCGGTATCCTACAACGTAAATATTATTGCGGGCAGCATGCCCTTCATTTTTGAGGATTCGCTGTACAATGTATCGTACCTGTTCAGGCGCAATGGCAGTATGGAGGAAGTTTATAAGATACACCCTACCCCGGCCGAGATCAGCTCATGGGGTATGCGCGGCGGCGATGAGGTAAAAGTATTTGAAACCGACGCCGGTAAAATAGGCATCCTGATCTGTTATGATGTGGAGTTCCCGGAACTATCGCGCATATTGGCCGGCCAGGATATGCAGATCCTGTTTGTCCCCTTTTTGACCGATACACAAAACGGCTATAACCGGGTGAAATTTTGCGCCCAGGCCCGTGCCGTGGAGAATGAATGCTATGTAGCCATTGCAGGTTGCGTAGGCAATTTGCCGAATGTAAATAATATGGGTATCAGCTATGCCCAATCGGCGGTGTTTACACCCTCTGATTTTGGTTTCCCTACCAATGGTATCCAGTCCGAGGCTACCCCTAACAGCGAGATGATCGTGATTGCCGACGTCGATCTGTCCCTGCTGGATGAATTGCATGAATACGGCAGCGTACAAAACCTTAAAGACCGCCGAACTGATCTGTATAATATTACATTCAACGGTAAAAAAGTATAGTTTGTCGAAATATTTAATAAATCAAATACTACTTATATAAATAATATTTACATTCAACACGGGTTAAGCCCGTGTTGAAATAATGACACCTAAACCTGTTACCCTATCCATGAAAAATATTTTTTTGCTATTGCTGTTCATCATTGCTGGCTTTGTAACCCGTGCCCAGGACACCGTTAAAAAGGTAGTTACCCCGCATTTTAATATCAATACGAATACGGTGGTCAAAGACTCCACCGGGAAGGCCTATACCTTTAAGGATTGGATTGGATTAACCCGTACGGGCGAATATGTTTTGCGACCCGATGATATGAACAATGCCAATACCTCGTTTACCCTTATTAAAAAAGGCGCTATACCGCCTAAATACCTCACAGCTGTCAATACGGGCAATACGATACCGGCTGGTCAAAAAAACCTTTCACCGGAGGAGGCCGAAGAACAACGCATGGCATCGTATCCAAAACCTATGGAATCGGAAAATTTCACCATAGGCCAGCAAATAGAATCATTCACTACCTCTGATATGAATGGCAAAAAAGTAAAACTTAAGGATCTGCGCGGAAAAGTAGTGATGCTTAACTTCTGGTTTATTGGCTGTCCACCTTGTAGGAAAGAAATACCCGAGCTAAATAAATTGGTTGAGTTATACAAAGACAATCCCAACGTTGTTTTTTTAGCTGTTGCCTTAGATGCCCGGTGGGATATCAAGGATTTTCTGAAAACAACGCCTTTCAATTTTGATATTATCGACGATGGTCGTTTAATTGCCAATATTTATAAAATACACCTTTACCCCACCAGTGTGATATTGGATAAAGAAGGTAAAGTAGCCTTTCATACGGTAAGTTTTGCAGCAAACTCACCTTACTGGATGAAAAAGACCATCAACGAGAGTTTGAAATAGAAAGCAAAGGCTACTTGGCCCATTCAAGCGTCCGCGCTTACTTTTCTTGATCAGGTAATCGTAAGACGCTTACTTTCATTATAGTTCAAGCGAAAGACGCTTGAACTGGCGAGGGGTTGTATTGTGAAGGAATTTCTTTTACCATAACATACTATGATTATACAAGAATTAATAAAAATCTTAAAAGAAAAAGGAGTAAATGATAAATTATATACATTCGATGGCGCTTCTCAGGAGGACAAAATTGTACTGCAATTGTCGACAAATCACTATGCAAATAATAATGATTATAAAGAGTGGCGTGTTTTTTATTTTGAAAGAGGTGTTAGATATGATGAAAAAGTATATTTTTCTGAAAACGAGGCTTGTATCGATATGTTAAATAGGTTGATTCATTACAAAACTCATTGAATATTCCCTCAGCTTTCGCACGCGTGCCGCGTGTACTACTACTAATTACCCCTCTCCATTAACACCAAAAAAGCGTAATTTCCACCCATGATCCGTAAAGATAATTTAGCCTGTGGTCGGTGTTATCACCGTACCACTCATAGCTAAACTTGATAACGCCTTATATGAAGCATATGTAATAGTGGTACGGTGATAACACCGACCACAGGCTGAATAGAATTAAAAAAATGAGTACACAAGTTACATATACAAACGAATTGGGAAGTATAATTACGCCTCAACAACGAAATTCATTGACTAATTATAACAAACTAACCTATATTTCAGGTAATCTTAAAATAATTGAATCCTATGAACAAAGCAGAAATATAAGTTATAGAACTGTTCGGTATTTCATGGATGAAACAGAAGATAAGAATATCATCCTACAGCAGAATAGTGATGTTACTAATAATGCAAGTTGTATAGTATATTTTAATAAGCAAGAAACTAATGGATTTAATTTATGGGATTGGGAAAGTTATTCTAAAAAAGGTCACCTATATTTCAAAGGCAAAGAAGTGTACGATAGTCAAAGTAGACTAATTTTTACTTGTTCATTTGATTTAGTTACAAACCAACTTCAGGATGGGGCATTCAAAAACTACTACGGTAATCAATTTGAGAACCCAAGTGATGTTTTACTTTTAGAGTTTACTTATAAAAGTAGCGGCGATGTAGATTTAATATTTGATTGTAATGGAAACTACGGCCATACAAAAAGCATTTCCCTTAATGAGTTTTTAGCTGATACACAGTTTTCACAACAACAATTTCCATGGGATCAACATGAATATTACCATGCAATAACTCCATACTTGCCAACTGGTAATTTATAGAACTTTGATCTTGGCTTGCGCATGCGTGTGCATCTATCGGTTCCTTCTCCATTAACACCAAAAAACCGTAATTTTCACCCATGATCCGTAAAGATAACTATACCTTACCCGGCGCCAAGGGTCGCCCTATGCTCATTGATGTAACGTATGACGATGCGCTGAAAAACGCGCCGGTCGTGATCTTCGCGCATGGATTTAAAGGGTTTAAGGATTGGGGTACGCATAACCTCGTAGCCGATTATTTCGCCCGTAACGGTTTCAGGTACCTCAAATTCAATTTTTCACATAACGGCACCACACCCGATCATCCAACCGATTTTGCCGACCTGATAGCCTTTAGCGATAATACATTTTCCATTGAACTGGAAGATCTGGATACCATTATTGATTTTGCCTGCAGCGGCGCGGGCATGGCAGCTGCCGGGGGCGTATCTTTGATAGGCCACAGCATGGGCGGCGGCATCAGCATCATTAAATCAGCCGAAGACAGTCGCATCAAAAAGCTGGTTACCCTGGCCTCCATATCCGGTTTCCGCAACCTGTGGCCGCAGCAAAGCGAAGCGCAATGGTACCTGCAGGGCATTATTTATATGCAAAACTCCCGCACCGGGCAGCAAATGCCGCTCAAATCAAGCCTGCTGGATGACCTCGACAAACATCCCCTACGACTGAATATCCAGGCCAAAGCAGCCGAAGTAAAACAACCCTGGCTACTAGTACACGGTGATATCGACCCGACAGTACCACTGGATCATGCCCGGGAACTACACAAGACTCAGCCCAAGGCCGAATTGATGATTATCAAAGGCGGCGACCATGTTTTGGGCGCATCGCATCCGTATAGTGGAGACACGCTACCTGCCGCTTTACAAGAATTTTGCGACAGGATGGTAGCCTTCTTTCGGGGTTGACCCAGCCCGCTTGGAATTTGCCTTCAGTGAGGGTAATCCTCATCTTCATGCGTCATTGCGAGGAACGAAGCAATCCCCGATAGGCAGATCCGCTTTGTAAGTAGGGGATTATTAATATTGTTAATTATCTTTAAAAGGCATTAATGAGCTCCCTCCGGTCGGTTGTCCACGCTTCGCTCGCAATGACGGTATTTTTTACATATTTCTTCCCTTTCTTTCCGCCACAGGCAAAGAGAGGGGGCAACTGGCCTCTCCTGTGCAGGAGCGGGTATACACCATGCCCAACCGTCATTCCATCGTCAATAAACACCCAGGAAAAAACTTACCGTAACTTTAAACAGTTAACCCTATCTTAATCCAAATACTATTAGCTTACTATGAGTTTAGAAGGATCACGAAAAGAAGGAAAAAAATACCTTAACGTTATACCAACCGACGAGGCCGGTTTTGATAAAATGCTCCCCATACTGCGGCAATACATCAACAACAAGGCCGAGAATATTCCAAAGAAAACATTAGGTCCTTTTAAAACCGACACTACCATTTACCAAAGCCCGCCGGCCAGTGGCCTGCGCATTACCTGGATAGGCCATACCAGTATATTGATTGAGATAGATGGCAAACGCATCCTCACCGATCCGGTTTGGGGCGAACGCGTTTCTTTTTCCAAATTCATCGGTCCAAAACGCTTTTTTCAACCACCACTTTTATTAAGCGAATTACCTCCGCTGGATGCCATCATTGTATCGCATGATCATTATGACCACCTGGATAAGGATACCATCAAATTTTTCGCTGGTTCTGCCACTCCCTTCTATTGTTCTGTAGGTGTGGGCCAACATTTGCGTAAATGGGGTATTGCTGATAATCAAATCACCGAAATGGATTGGGGCAATAGCGCGGTCATCGGTAACGATCTGGTGGTTACGGCTACACCATCACGCCATTTCTCGGGCCGGGGCATTACCGGGCGTAATGAAACCTTATGGTCGTCGTTCGTGATCAAAGGTCCTAAACACAATATTTATTTTGGTGCCGATTCGGGCTGGTCGCCCAGTTTTGCGGAGATCGGCGAAGCTTTCGGGCCATTTGACCTCACGATACTGGAAGTTGGCGCTTACGGCAAATACTGGCCCGATATACATATGGGCCCCGATCATGCCTCCAACGCACACCTGGCCCTCAAAGGCAAACTGATGATGCCCGTACACTACGGCACATTCAGCCTGGCCCCGCATGCCTGGTACGAACCCATTGAATGGCTAACCGACCTGGCAAAAGATAAAAATATAGAACTGTTTGTGCCCAAACCCGGCGAACCAACCGAAGTAAAAGAAGCCTACAACTCCAATTGGTGGAAACCGTTTTTATCGTGAATTGTATCCGATTGGAAATTGATCAATACTTATTGTGTTCAAAACAAAAACCAAACGCTGTCATTTCGAACGAGGCACGAGGAGAAATCTTCTTCGATATGCAATCGGTGCTTTGTACACAGCAGAAGATTTCTCTTTCGCGCCACCCACAATCCACACCAGCTCTATCGAAATGACAACCATTTTTATTTTATTCATTTAGTGACGCTGCCTTCGTATCTGTAATTAAACATGAACCCGTCACCAAACATATCTTGATATTTTCGTATCTTTATACAAGTACCAGCCCGGGATTCTCTAAACCAGAAAACCGGGCTGTTTCGTTAAAGGGAAAAAGGGAACAAAAATCGACCGTTTTATATTCATATATTTGATTACAAGCAAGTTAATACTTTTTAAACCTTTCAAAACACATCAAAAATTTGTTAAAAAGTGTTAAAACGGCGTTAAAACTTTGTTAAAATGGCCAATAACCAAGCGTTTTTACCCTGTTTTTATGCAGAAAATTGTTAAAATTTAAGGTTTAAAAAGTTTTTCTACTTAACAAAGTAACTTCGGGCGTTTGCGATAATCAAATAGCCGAACGCATCACAAAAAATCCTGATCAATGGCTCAAACATACATACTGGTAATTGAAGGTAAACCCCAGGGCCCCTTTAGCATGGATGAGCTAAAAACCCTCAAAGTAAAACCTACCGACTTTATAAAAACCCCCGAAATGGACGATTATAAAGAGGCACAGGAAATTGCCGAACTGCGTACCCTTTTCGGCTTTGCCAAACCCTCGTTGCTCATGCAGTATTATGGCAGTTTTGACCAGCGCCTGCTGGCTTCGGTTTTGGATTGGTTTATACTTTTCGGGGTGTTTGTGATTATCGCTTTTATTGTGGTACTGCTGTTTATCCAGGATAAAGAAACACGTATTATTGTATCCTTCAGCATTTTGGGTATTATCCCATTAGCTAAAGTGATCTACCATATTGTGATGGAAAGCTCGGCCAAACAGGCCACCTATGGCAAACAAATGCTCAAAATCAAAGTAGTTGATATGAACGGCGACCGTATCAGTACGGGTACAGCTATTAGTCGTAATTTGCTCAAGCTGCTTTCTGCATTGCCGTTTTGTTTAGGTTATGTGATTGCCTTCTTCAACAAAAAACAGCAATGCCTGCATGATATGCTGGCTAATACCCTGGTGATCAAGGAAAGGCTGTTTTAAGAAAGCTGCTAATCCTTATTTTTCGCCCTTAAAAGTCTTATAAAAAATAGGCTTACCCAGGCTGTCCTTTTTGAATACAGACAGTTGTAAACTACCAGCCGGTTTAGATAAGGAATCGCCCTTCAACAGGGGTTCAGTGATATTAAAAGTAGAGGTATAAAAGAAGTTACTATAGCCAAAAGATATATCCTCATTGATATTTAACTTAAAACCGGTATTTGACTTTTCGGCAAAAAACACCTTAAACCGGCTGCCGTTTGCTTCAATTTTAGTAATGTGGGAGTTGATCTCATTTTTATAGATCCGGCCGCTGTACGACCAATTATCCGTATTGAAATAAACAAATAAGCCTATAACTAAGATTATGAATACTGTACTTATTAATCTTTTCATGTGTATAAAGTTATATAAACATTACAAGCTTTCCACTTTGCAAGCGTTTAACCTTTAATCCTATTGCTTATCTTTGTATCTTATTAATTTTCGCTGCATGAATACTGATGCTGTTAAATTGCTTCAAGGCCGTTATTGTAATTCACTAACCGAATATTCGCGTTTTGTTACCCGCGAGGTGAACATTGGCGATGTGCCCATGGGCGGCAATAACCCTATCCGGATCCAAAGCATGACCACTACCGATACCATGGATACCATAGGTACGGTTGAGCAATCTATCCGCATGGTTGATGCAGGCTGCGAATATGTACGCATTACCGCACCCAGCATCAAAGAGGCCCAAAACCTGGCCGAGATCAAGAAACAGCTTCGCCAGCGCGGATATAATGTTCCGCTGGTTGCCGATATCCATTTTACCCCCAACGCTGCCGAAGTGGCCGCCCGCATAGTTGAAAAAGTAAGGGTAAACCCCGGTAATTACGCCGATAAAAAGAAATTTGATCAGATAGATTATACCGATCAGGAATACCAGGGCGAACTGGAACGCATCTACAAAAAATTTGCGCCCCTGGTTAATATCTGCAAGGAATATGGTACCGCTATGCGTATCGGCACTAATCACGGCTCCCTGAGCGACCGGATCATGAGCCGTTATGGCGATACCCCGCAAGGTATGGTAGAATCGGCCATGGAATTTATGCGGATGTGCGAAACCCTGAACTACTATAACCTGGTGATCTCCATGAAATCGAGCAATCCGCAGGTGATGGTACAGGCTTATCGTTTACTGGTAGACACCATGGTAGCCGAAGGAATGAACTATCCGCTGCACCTGGGTGTAACCGAAGCCGGCGACGGTGAGGATGGCCGTCTCAAATCGGCAGTAGGCATCGGTACTTTGTTAGAAGACGGCCTGGGCGATACCGTACGTGTTTCCCTCACCGAAGAACCAGAAGCAGAAGCCCCGGTAGCTATTGAGCTGGTGCGCCGATATACCGAGCGGAAAGCAGAATGTGAAAAGCAAAAATCAGAAGAAAGAGAGCTTTCGGCTTTAAGCCTTCAGCCTTTAGCTTCTCATAACCCCTACGAGTATAAAAAACGTCACACCTACGAAGCCAACGCGTTTATTGGCGGGCATATGGTGCCAAGGGTAGTAGTTGACCTGTCGGCCAAAAACTTAAAAGATCCGGCTGTTTTGAAGGATGCAGGATACCTGTATTCGCCATTGTTGGATAAATACAATATGGCCGAGCAATCGGTTGATTTTGTTTACCTGGCCGATGAGTTGCCATCGTTTGTGTTCCCAAGCAACTTAAAACAGTTGTATAACTATAACACCTGGCAAAAACTGACCGATAAAACCAATTGCCATCCGGTATTTTCGTTAACAGAATATATTGCACCGGACACCGATCGTTCGTCCAAATTAAACCTGGTGAGGATATTACCAACCGATATTGATTCGGATGAGTTTGGTTCACTCCCGTTTGATAATTCATTGGTATTTGTATTGGAAACTAATGCCCTGCATGGCATGGCCGATCAACGTTCCCTCTTTTTTAAACTCGAAGAACTTGGATTGGAAGTGCCGGTGATTGTGAAAAGGAGTTACGAATTTGAAGAGGACCATGGACCATCTACCATGGACCATGAACAAACAGACTTAACCACTAAACTCCAACTGTACGCCGCTACCGATCTGGGCGCCCTGTTGGTTGATGGCTTTGGTGATGGGATATGGATAGATGCGCCGGAATTACCTGCTAACGTTATTACTTCAACAGCCTTTGGTATTTTACAGGCCACCCGTTCCAGGATCTCCAAAACGGAGTACATATCGTGCCCAAGTTGTGGTCGTACTTTGTTCGACCTGATGGTGACCACCCAGATGATCCGCAGCCGTACAAGTCATCTCAAAGGCCTTAAAATTGGCATCATGGGTTGTATTGTGAATGGCCCGGGCGAAATGGCAGATGCCGATTACGGTTATGTAGGCTCTGGTACCGATAAGGTAACCTTGTATCGCGGCAAAGAAGCTGTCAAAAAAAACATCAGCTCGGCAAACGCACTTGATGAACTCATCGGCATTATCAAGGAAGATGGTAACTGGGTAGAGCAGGAACAGGCATAAAACAGAACAGGGCTGACCTCGCGCCAACCCTTGTTCAAAGTATAATTAAAAAAGATCATTTATCGCTTTAAATTGAACGCCATTGCGATCAGCTTTTTGTTTTCGGGGTTGTCCCTGTTTTCATTCAGCTTGTTAGACAACTCATTTAAAGCCAGCTTTGTTTTTTCTCGTTTCAAATTTAGTTTGGCGTTAATAGTTTCTTCATAAATCAGCTTCGCATCATCGGTATAAAACCTGATGATTTGTATTTTTGGTTGATTAGCGTTACTCTCTACCACCCAAAAACCGTGGGTAGCAGGTGTTTTGATTTGAGCCTGGCTGCATACAGCGCTTATCAGGATCAATGCGGTTAACATGATTGTTTTCATAGCCCGTTTTATTTAATAATCTAAATTAACCAGGCCAGATCCGATAAAGAAGCGATGCCGTTACACAGCCATTATTTGCATACAAACAACATTTAATGTAGCGCTATCAACATTTGTCAAAAATAATTACCCTTGTTAAATGTTTTATGGTTGTATGTCGATGAAAGTGTGCGGTTTATCGCATTTACGGAAAAGATTTTACTTCTTTCGGCCGATATCAGGTAAATTAGCTTTATGAATAACAGGCTCGATATCCGGCTGCAAAACATCAAGATACCACGGGTTTATCAGCACCTGTTGTTTTGGGGCGTGGCTTACTTTCTGATAGCCAGTATGTACTCGGTACAAACCAGTTTTAGCATATCTCTGCGGAATAACCTCATTTTTATGCCGGTTCAGGTTGCTTACTATTATGCTATCGCTTACTGGGTAATTCCGCGTTACTTGTTTGTTAACCGGTATTTTATGTTCATTCTGCTGTTGCTGCTACTGGTTGTTATTTCTACATTGGCAACCAGGGCTGTCGGTTTAACATTCGTGAATCCGTATGTAATCAGGGTAATGCCTAGTATCGGTCAGGAATTTATCAGGTATAACCAGTTGCCTTTTTTTACCAAACTATTTGATATATCAAGTCTCGTAAACGCCTTTAAGGGGGTAAACCTCATTATTGGTTTTGTACTGGCCATTAAGTTATTTAAGATGTGGTATGAGCGTAAACAGGCTTCGTTAGAGGCTGAATTAAGCGCGTTGAAGGCACAGGTTCATCCACACTTTTTGTTTAATACCCTAAATAACCTGTATGCGCTTAGTCTGGATCAATCTCCCAAATCCCCGCAGTTGATATTGGGATTATCTGACATTTTACGGTATATGCTTTACGAATGCAATGCCGATGAAGTTCCGCTTGAGCGGGAGATATTCATGATGCAGCAATATGTAAAGCTGGAAAAGCTGCGATATGAAGACCGTATAGACATCAGTTTCACCATTACCGGCGATCTGCGGAATAAACTGATAGCGCCATTGCTCATACTCCCCTTTATTGAAAATGCCTTTAAACACGGCACCAGCGAAAAAACCGGGCAGGTTTGGATAAACATCAGCGTAAATGTTACCGGCAACCGTTTTAAATTGAAAGTAGCCAACAATAAACCCGATCATCATACCGAGGAGGCTGAGGAGAATACCCGTGGGCACATTGGTTTAAAAAATGTAATGAAACGGCTCGATCTGCTTTACCCTGCTACCTCAAAATTAAAGATCATGAATGAGGCCGATACCTTTCTGATCGTGCTTGACATGCAGCTGAATATGGTTAAACAGTCCGAAAAACAATTGGTAAACGCATGAAGATCCGGACACTAATAGTTGATGATGAGCCTCACGCCATCGCCGTGTTGGAGAAATATCTGGCCCAGTTTAATCAAATGGAACTGGTAGGGAAATGTTCGGATGCTATACAAGCCTTCCAACTGCTGCAACAAAAACCGGTCGACCTGATGTTTTTGGATATTCAAATGCCGGGCATTAAAGGCACCGACCTGCTCCGGAGCCTCAAAAATCCACCCAGGGTAATTTTCACCACCGCTTACAGCGAATACGCGTTGGAAGGCTTTGAGCTAAACGCGGTTGATTACCTGCTGAAACCCATTTCGTTCGAACGTTTTTTGCGTGCTGTTGATAAAATTTACCAGTTGGCAGAAAGCAGGCACAATCCAGTGATTACTCATGAAGCGCCGGTGAGCGACCGTGAAACATTTATCTACCTTAAGGTTGAACGCAAAACTATTAAGGTAAACGTAAATGATATTTTATGGATTGAAAGCCTGCGCGATTATGTAAAAGTGGTGATCAAAGATCAGGTGTATATCACACGGCAAAAGATCAGCATACTGGAAGAAATGCTTCCTGAAAATAAATTTGTGCGAATCCACCGGTCGTTCATTGTAGCGCTGGGTAAAATCGACTCTTTTTACTCTTATAGCATTGAAGTTGCAGGTCATGAATTACCCATTGGTCGTAATTACAAACAGGATGTTCAAAAAAAGCTAAAAGCCGAACGGCTACAGTTTGACTCATAAGGGTAAAATAATTTTGCACTATCTTTGAAGTTCATGAGTAATAAAATAGCTGTTTTAGATATTCCTGCCACACTTCAACGATACACCGGCGCCAACGGTAATTTTGGCGTTATTCATGATAACTGGAACCAGGATGATTTCGCTATATTAAGTAATGAAACCGGGGTACAGCATGGTTTACCCGTTAAAACAGATTATTATTCGGTTATTTTATGTCTGAGCGGCAGCTGTAAAAAAACTATAGGTCATTTTGTTTTTGAGGTTTATCCTAACTCTATCCACCTGGTGTCACCTGCTTATATTACCTCTTTCGAAGATGCTTCTGACGACCTGCTTTTGTACCAGGTGCTGTTCAAAAAGGAGTTTCTATCCCATAATTTCCTGAAAGAAAATATCCTGGATAACCTGCTGGAAGTAAATCCCGACTATCCCCCCATTTATGGTCTACCAAAAAAAGGAGTAACATCCCTAAAGGCTTTATATGAAAAGATAAGCGACGAATGCAGGGAGCAAGGGGCTTTCCATTTACAGATCCTGCGCCTGCTGTTAACCGACCTGCTATACGAAATGAACCGTGCCTGCGAAAGTTGTCTATTGAATTCAACCCGCCATTTGAGTAAACAATATCAACTGGTGTATAAATTCAAAAAACTGGTAGAAGAAAAGTTTCTGGCCCTGAAAACTGTGCAAGAATATGCCGACGAACTCTTCATTTCGGCTAAGTATTTAACCGAAATAGTGAAGAACGAAACAGGGCAAAATGCACTACATGTTATCCATAACCGGCTGTATCTGGAGGCTCAATACCTGCTATCGTCATCCGGCCTTAGCATTAAAGAAATAGCCGAGCGGCTTAACTTTGATAACAGCTCACATTTCAGTCGTTTCTTTAAACGATTTGCCGGTTATAACCCTTCAGAGTTTAAGCAGCTACAATAAAACCGTTCGATTTTTTCGATCCAAAACACCTTTCATGACCCTTGCCTGACGGTAAAACATATCTACCGGAAAAATTGGTTCTTAAAACCGATTTATTGAGATTGATACGCCTCACTATCCACAGTATCTTTGTTATGTCAATAAGAAATAAAGGTCATGAAAAAACAAAACTTAAACTTACTAAAAGGCAGGTTACTACAGCTCTACTGGGAAACCTATCAGATTTTAACCGTCATTTACAGATAATCTTTTATCGCTGTAAATTCTATTATATATAATACATCAACGTATTGATTGAGGACACATCAATCTTTGATCAATACCAGAAATTAACAGCCGTTTAAGGCTTCTCTATATATTGACACAGAAAAACAGGCAGACTCTTTAAAGTCTGCCTGTTTTGTTTTACACCTCGCTCCAACTCAATCCACCGGAGTAAACTCAGCAAACATGTTTGCTGTTTCGCTTAAACTATTCAGGCTTACATAATCGCAAACTTCGGCATATTCGGCCCACATTTCATGAACAGCTTTGTTCTGATGGGCCTGGTTAATGGCTTCAGCACTCAACCATTCAAAAACTTCAATAATGGTTCCATCGGAGGTTTCCATAATAATGGGCTCCCGATCTGTCACCAATCCCTCCTGCTTAAGCCGGGGTACGTGGGTTTTGGTGAGTTGCTTTAAAGCAGCTGTTTTTCCAGGTTTTGGTTTATATGCCACAATAACTATTCGCCCCATAATTGTCATATTTTACAGCAATTTACAATTTTTAAAACCCACATCATATTCTGTGGTTAGCTTTATACATATCAAAACATTAAATCAACCTGACCATGGCAAAAAACGTTGCAGATCAATTGGTAGAGATGCTGGCAAACGCCGGTATAAAAAGAATATATGCTGTTACCGGCGATAGCCTTAACGAAGTAAATGATGCCGTAAGACGGGAGGGAAATATACAATGGATACATGTGCGCCACGAAGAGGTTGGCGCTTACGCCGCCGGAGCCGAAGCACAACTGAATGGCCTTGCGTGTTGCGCGGGCAGCAGTGGTCCGGGCCATGTACACCTCATTAACGGTTTGTATGATGCGCACCGGTCTGGCGCGCCGGTTATCGCCATCGCTTCAACCATAGCTACTTTTGAATTTGGTACAGATTATTTCCAGGAAACTAATACCATAAAGTTATTCGATGATTGCAGTTATTACAACCAGGTAGCCGCTACCCCCAGGCAGTTGCCACGTATGCTACAGGCGGGTATACAAAGCGCGTTGCATCAGAAAGGGGTGGCTGTAATTGGCTTGCCTGGTGATATTACCAGTATGGATGCTGTGGAGATCAATACGTCGACCCAAAACTTTAACTCAGTGCCCGTAATCAGACCCTCAGATGCTGATCTGCAGAAACTATCAGCCTTGATCAACCAGCACCAAAAGATCACCATTTTTTGCGGTATAGGTGCGGGCGAAGCTCATGATGAAGTGGTGGCCTTATCGCAAAAACTTCATGCTACGGTAGCTTATTCTTTCCGGGCAAAAATGGATATCCAGTATGATAATCCTAACGAAGTGGGTATGACCGGGCTTTTAGGTCTGCCATCGGCCTATCATAGCATGCATGAAAGTGATCTGCTGATATTGTTAGGCACCGATTTCCCCTATACACCATTTATGCCTACTGATTGCAAAATTGTACAGGTAGATATTAAGCCGGAACGTATTGGTCGCAGGGCTAAAATCGATGTGGGTTTATGCGGCGACGTCAAGGATACGTTAACAGCGCTGCTTCCGCTGATCAGTCAGAAACAGGATGATAGCTTTTTAAAAGCCCAGTTGAAAGTATATGCCGATGTAAAAAACAAAATGCAAACCTATGTAGACGACAGCGGCGAACAGGACAAGATCCACCCTGAATTTGTAGCCAGTGTATTGGATAAAATAGCTGCCGATGATGCCATATTTACGGTAGATACGGGCATGTCATGTGTATGGGGTTCCCGTTACATTAATGCCACAGGCAAGCGAAAAATGATAGGCTCTTTTAACCATGGCTCTATGGCTAATGCCATGCCGCAGGCCATTGGCGCGGCCCTGGCTCGCCCGGGTCAGCAGGTTATAGCACTTTGTGGCGATGGGGGCTTATCGATGTTGCTGGGCGATCTGGCTACCATTGTTCAGTATAAGCTTCCGGTTAAGATCATCGTTTTTAACAACCGGTCTTTAGGCATGGTCAAGTTGGAAATGGAGGTTGCCGGCCTGCCCGACTGGCAAACTGATATGTATAACCCTGATTTCGCTTTAGTAGCGCAGGCTATGGGTATGAAGGGTATTAACGTTAAATATCCGCAGGATGTTCAGGAGGCAATTGCAGAGGCACTGGCTTTTGACGGCCCGGCCTTAGTTAATGTGTTTACCGACCCGAATGCGCTGGCTATGCCACCCAAAATTGAATTTGAACAAGTGAAAGGCATGGCCGTATCGATGACCAAACTGATGCTTAACGGCCATATGGACGAAGTATTGGATACTGTAAAATCAAACTATAAACACTTAAAGGATCTGTTGTAGGCTCCTAAATAAAAACTTCGTAAGTCTAAAAAATCATGTCATTGCGAGGAGGAACGACGAAGCAATCTCGTAGCTATTCTTATCTGTGAAAACACGAAGAGATTATTAATGCTGTTAATTGTTTTCCAAGCTATTAATGAGCTCCCCGCGGTCGGTTGTCCACGCTATCGCTCGCAATGACATAATGGGGATAAAAACGAGAAAGGGCCCGTAAACCGGGCCCTTTCTCGTTTTTATTTCTTCCAAACGTTATTGTCTGGATTATAATCTGGCAGTACTTTATCTGGGTCATAAGTAACCGATTCAATTTCTTCGGTTGATGGATATTTGAATGTCCATGAAGTAAAACGTTCCCAAATTTCAACAGGCAGTTTAATACGATCTGTTTTACCACTTTTGGTTTTCACCTCCAGGATAACCGGCATAGCCATTTTACCCAGGTTATCTATAGTGATCATGGCTCCTTTTGAGGCATCGCCATCCACATATTTCACATCGCTAACTGCAACATCCAGGCGCCAGTCGTTCAGGAACCAGCCTCTCCAGAACCATTGCAGGTTTTCGCCAGATGCATTTTCAATGGTACGGAAAAAGTCATCAGGTGTTGGGTGTTTAAATGCCCACCTGTTAATGTAAGTTTTAAAAGCAAAATCAAAACGCTCGGGGCCTAATATCTGTTCACGCAATAACACCAAACCGGCGCTTGGTTTTGCGTACAGCAATGTACCAGTATTTCTTTCCCTGAGGTTGGCCGGCTGGCTCATCATTGGTTCCAGTTCTGGCTTGGTGAAAAAGTCGCCGGTACGGTGCATATCAATAGCGCGGGTGCTTTTATACTCGCCATTGTTAAAATTAGCGGTTGAAAGCGTGTTGATGAAAGTGTTAAAACCTTCGTCCATCCAACCGTACATACGCTCGTTTGATCCTACGATCATTGGGAACCAGGTGTGTCCAAATTCATGATCATTTACACCCCAAAGCGCATTTTTCTTTGCTCTGTATCCGCAGAAAACAATACCAGGGTATTCCATACCGCCTACTATGCCGGCAACAGCGGTTGCGGCAGGATAAGGGAATTCAAACCATTTGGCGGAGTTATATTCAATTGACTTTTTTACATATTCTGTGGAGCGGCCCCAGGCATCGTTACCATCGCTTTCAATTGGGTAGGCTGAAATAGCTAATGATTTTTTACCACTTGGCAAATCCATTTTGGCGGCATCTATAATAAATGCAGCTGATGAAGCCCATGAAGCATCACGCGCGTTCTTTATTTTAAAGTGCCAGGTGAGTTCTGTTTTACCTGCCGGGCGCGATTTAGGATCTTTAACTTCATCTGCAGTACGGATCACTACCGTTTTTTCGCTTTGAGCGGCTTCGGCCCAACGTTTTTGTTGTTCCGCGGTATATACTTCCTGTGGGTTTTGCAGTTCGCCGGAGGCTACTACGATGTGATTGGCCGGAGCGGTGATGCTCAGGTCAAAATCGCCATACTCCAGGTAAAATTCACCCGGGCCTGTATATGGTAGGGTGTTCCATCCCATTACATCATCATATACGCACATGCGTGGGTACCATTGGGCAATAGTATAAATCCTGCCATTTTTGGTATCCTGGTAACCCATACGATCCGACCCATAATTCGGCGGAACAAATGAGTACTCGATTTTAAGTTTAACCTGTCCGCCATTGGCTGTTACCTCTTTAGGTAAAAAAACCTGCATGCGGGTATCACTGATCAAAAATTTAGCTTCGGCAAATTCACCTTTACCAATAGCATATTTTACTGATTTTATTTTGTAACCGGCATCAAATGCTTCGCCACGGCCCCAGTTGCGGCTACCTGTTGGCGGTACAATAGCCGTTCCGCGTGAATCTAATTTAAACAGGTTTTGGTCAAGCTGCATCCATAAGAACCCCAGGCTCTGCGGGCTATTATTGGTATAAGTTAAAACCTCAGAACCGGTGATCTCATTGGTTTGATCATTCAGTTTTGCAGCCAATTGATAATCGGCCCGGTTTTGCCAGTATTTAGGTCCTGGTTCGCCGCTTGCGGCACGGTATTCTGTACCATTTTTGGTATAAAAGCCAGGCCCGAAAGTTTCATGGTAATTGTAATCAGAAGCAGGCGCGTTAGTTGAAGCGGCCTGCTGAGCATCACTTACACTAACCGCCAACATAAAGGCCATGCTGAAACCGGCCATCAGTTTTAAATTCATTTCAATATTTTTTGTATGTATACAGCAAGTATACTACAAAAAAACGTTTTTGGATGTTCGGGTAAAACGATTGTTACCATAAAATTAAATTATTCCTCATCAAACACGAAAACCTATAAATCAGGTAGATATACGAGATTTACAGGCTTCAAACTAAAAAATATGGAGATATCCCGACCCTACTTGTTTAAAAAGTGGGATTGGTAAACTTTTTCATCAAAACCAAAAAACAAAAAGTCTCCATCTTCAATAACCGGTCTTTTGATCATGCTGGTTTTTTGTTGTAATAGCGTAAGCGCGTCGGCATTTGTTTTTACACTTTCTTTTACCTGCGGATCAAGTTGTTTCCAGGTAAGGCCTTGTTTATTCAGGAATTTTTCGTACCCCGCTTTACTATCCCACTCCTGTAGTTTCTCGGTACTTACCCCAAGCTTTTTGAAATCCTGGAAATTATAATCTACCTTATTTTCTTTTAACCAGTCAAGCGCTTTCTTAACTGTGTTGCAATTGGTTATTCCGTAAACTTTCATGGGGCTAATTTATTCTTTTTGTGCCGAAAGTATGTCAGGTGTTTTTAATCTAATACGCAATCTTATTGACTGGCGCCACTGCTTTTACCGCCACCTTTGGTATCATCGTTATTGATACTGCGCTGGTTCTTTTTAATATCGCTATTAAGCTTGCCAAATTTATAATTAAGCCTGATAGCAAAATGGCGATATGGGTTTTCCCTGCTGATGGTTTGAGAAAAATCGGGCGTATTGGTAGTGTTGGTAAATGCCCTGTATTTACTGTATGGGTTATTAGCCACAAGGGTTACCGTAAATTTTTTATTGAAAAGATCCTTGGCAACGGTGTATGAGTTATAAATAAAATTGCTTGATTTACCTTGCAGGGTTACATCACCGCTAAAGAAACCGGCATTATAACCTAACCTGTAAGTATCACCTAATTTATAGGTAAAGCTGGCAAATGCATTACCAATGTAACCGCCGTTTTTAAAGAACTCACTGTTATAGATACCTTTTAGCCAAACATGTGAAACTTGTCCGTTTAAGCTGACCGTAAAGGGCTTGGTGATAGAAAAATTGGTGTTAACATTGAAACCCAGTGTACGGTTGCTGCCCAAATTTTGGTAGGTAGTATAGGTTACCGTATCACGCAAACTGCTTATAGTTTGGATGGAGTTATTGGAGAACGCATAACTTAAGCCCACCGTAACGGAGGCCTTTTTAAAATTGCTGTAAGTAAGCTCAAAGGTGTTGTTAAGCTCGGGGCGCAGATCAGGGTTACCGGTGCTGATGAATTTAGGATTTGAATTATCAACAAAAGGATTAAGCTGGTATATACCCGGGCGCTGTATACGCTGCGTAAAACCGAAATTAATGCTGCTGCTGTTGAGGCTGCGTTGTATAGATATGGATGGTATCAAATTGTTATATCCCTTATCAAGTGGTGTGCCTATAAAATCGGCCGTGACTTGGGTATGCTCAATACGTAAACCGGCTTTGGCTGTCCACTTACTTAGTTTTAACTGGTAGGAGTTGTAAAAACTGGTCACATCCTGGTGATAGTCAAATGTGCTGGTTTGCCCGGTGTTAACCACATATTGGTTTGTAGCAGGATCAAGGTCTTCACGCCCAAAATCACTGAAGTTATTCCGCAGGATGGCTTTGGCTCCGGCTTCGATATTTAGTTTTTTAAGCGGATATACATAGTCCAACTGAATAGTATGTTCGCGGTTACCGGCATTATTACGCTGTCTGAAATCGGGATTGTTCACATCATCATAATTAAACCTGTCGGTAAATGCGTTCGAACTCGTCTGGTCGCTTGGCGAATAGCTGTATTTATATGATAAGGTTAACAATTCATCTTTGTGGTTTTTAAAGTTCCGCTGGTAATTGATGGCTATATCGGCCCCTTTATCTTTACTATTACTGGTAGTGGCGTTGCGGTAGGTCTCATCAAGTGTTCCCACATTGTTTAACCGGTTTGATTGCAGGGAGCCCATTTGATCAAAGTGCCCCTGAAAGATCTCGAATGAACCTGTGATCAGGTCAAGGCTATCAATCTCATAACTTAGTTCGGCATTAGCATATTTGTATTTACCGCTAAAGGTATTGGTACCATCCTGATTTAATATACTTGATATTGATTTATTTAAAAATTGTGTCTGCACGTTGTGCGTTGCCCCGGTTACTTCTTTTTGGGTACCAAAACCCGCGTAACCAGAAAGACCAAATTTACCCTGTTTTACGGTAGCGTTCAGGTTGTATCCGGGGCCCCAAACGGTGTTATAACGCATGTTGATGCTGCCGTTATAACCCTGGTCGGCGTTTTTCTTGGTAATAATATTAATAATACCGGTTAAACCTTCCGCATCATATTTAGCAGGTGGCGTAGTGATCACTTCAATCTTTTCGATATTGGTGGCCGGCATTGATTTCAATACATCAGATGGACTTTTGGCCATCAATGCCGATTCTTTTCCGTTGATCAGGATCTTATAATTACCGCTCCCTTTGAGCCTGATTTTATCATCTCCATCTACGGATAAAAGCGGCACTTTACGCATCATATCCAATGCAGATACCGCTTTACTTTCAGGATCGGCGGTTACGTCGTAAGTAAGGCGGTCAACTTCCTGCTTCAGGGTTGGTCGTACAGCTGTTATGGTAACTTCTTTTAATTCTTTATTGGAAGGAGCCAATAAAATTTTACCTGCATTAAATTCATTACCGGTAAGCTTTACAGGCAAAACTTTGGTAGCATATCCAATAAAAGCAACAACCAGCTGGTAAGTTTTACCATCCGGAGCTTTTAACTCAAAACTTCCGTCGTCTTTGGCAAGGGTACTTTTTACGGGTGTATGGGTAATTGCATCCTGTAGCGCTACAGTAACATAGCCTAAGGGTTTATTTAGTGCCGAATCAATTACTGAGCCCTTTACAGTTATATTTGTTGGCGAGTTTTGTGTCTGGGCAAAACAAATCGCCGAAATGTAACAGGAAAGCAGGGTTAGTAAAAATTGTTTCATAAGGATTTAGTGATAAGACGCCGCAAGCTATCCAACTGTTGCATACGACAAAAATTATTTAACAAATTTTAACTAAGCAATTAGTTTACGATTGAAACGGCAAGTCGAGTTATTTATTATACCGGGTCATAGTTAATTCGGTACCGATGGTAGCGAAACCTTTGATCATTTCGATCGAACGGTCGATAAGAGCCGGGAGCTCTGGTTTTTCATCCTCATCAAAACCGCTTAATACATAATCAACCTGCCGGCCTTTGGGGTAATTATCGCCTACTCCAAACCGGAGGCGGGCGTAGTTATTATGGCTAAGTGTTGTTTCAATGTGTTTTAAGCCATTATGACCTGCAGCACTACCTTTAGGTTTTAACCTCAGGGTGCCCAAGGGAAGAGCAATATCATCAACCAGTACCAATACGTTTTCAATGGGTATTTTCAACTCCTTCATCCAGTGATTCATGGCCTTACCACTTAAATTCATGTAAGTTGTTGGTTTAATAAGATGCAGTGTACGCCCCTTAAATGATACTTCGCTGTAATAAGCCAGGCGCATGTGGTAAAACTTTGCGCCTTCCTGCTTGGCTAATTCATCCAGTATCATAAACCCTATATTATGCCGGGTATCGGCATATTCAGGTCCTATATTTCCTAAACCAACTATCAGATATTTCATTTTGCGGAGCAAAGATAGGATTCTGGACAAAAGATAAAGGACTTTGGGACAAAGGATTTTTTAGCAAAGGACCGGGACCTTGGTAAAAGAACGTTGAGATAGAAGACTATTGTGAAATTGTATATGCAAAGGATGCTATCTGCTTTTGTAAGGCTTGAACCTTGGCAAGCAAGCTCTGGTAATCAACATTTATAGCTAAACCACATTGTTCAGCAATGATTAATTGAGTTTCCAGCTCAAATGCTGAGCCGAGGCTCATTGATAAGAAATGACTAAAATCCTTCTCTGACTTTCTTGAAGAACCTTCAGCAATATTTGAAGGAATTGAAACAGCAGCACGATAAAGCTGACTTGATATTCCAAACCGGTGTTCTGTAGAGAGCTTTTGTGTAAGTAAATAAACATCTTTTGATAATTCCACAGAATCAATCTAGATCCGAAGCTGTCTGAAATTATGTTTTAGCATATCTTAATTATTTCACTCTAAGATATTCTTTATCTTTTATCCTCCAATGTTTTAAAAAAAGTCCTTTGTCTTTTCGTCCTTCATCTTTTGTCAAAAAAAAAGCGCCGAACTAATGTCCGACGCTTTTTTTTAAATCAGGGCAAATTATTTTTTACCTGAAGCAGCTTCCTGCTCTGCCTGACGTAATGCACGTGAAGTAGTTACAGATACGATAGTATCTTCCTGAGCATTGGTGATAGTAAGGTTCGGCAATTTAATTTCCGCAACTTTTACTGATTTACCAACTTCAAGAGCTTCAATGCTTACTTCGATAGCATCTAAATGATCTTTAGGTAATGCTTTGATGCGCAGTTTCCTTAGTTTCTGAACTAATTTACCACCCACTTTAACACCTGGAGAAGTACCGGTTAATTTAACAGGGATCTCGATAGTGATTGGCTTTTTCTCGTCAAGCAATAAAAAGTCAACGTGGATAATTTGTTCAGTTAAAGGGTGAAACTGAATATCTTTAATAATAGCTTGTGATTTAACACCAGCAATTTCAAGATCGATGAAATGAACAACCGGAGTATAAACAACGGTTCTCAAATCAGCTGCGGACACTGCAAAGTGGGATTGTGTTGGCCCACCGTAAAGTACTGCAGGCACTAAGCCTTGGTAACGCAGTTCTTTAGCGTCTCTTTTCCCTACGTTCTCTCTTGGAGAACCGCTAATAGCAATTGATTTCATTATTTGTATTTATTTATTTGTTAAGTTCATGGTTCATAGATCATTGTTCATGGTATCTAATCCGCACAAATGTTTTTATTCTATTCAAAATTCATGCTTCCGGCGATGAACCATGAACTATAAGCTTTCTATCAATCTACCCTAAACAACTGGCTGATAGAACCGTGCTCGTTTACATTGCTGATCGCTTTTGCAAACAGTTCGGCAGTTGACAGTACTTTAATTTTAGGACTGCTATATTTTAAGGGTATGGTGTCAGTAACTATCAATTCGGTTAAAGCCGAGTTTTCAATAGTTTCATAAGCCTTGCCTGATAATACCGGATGTGTACAAACCGCGCGTACGCTGCGTGCACCACGTTCCATAATTAAACCTGCCGCTTTAGCCAATGTACCGGCTGTATCACATATATCATCAATCAACACAATATCCTGATCGGTCACATCGCCAATAAGCGTCATAGATTCGATCTCATTAGCACGTTTACGACGTTTATCACAAATTACAACCTCTGCATTAAAGAACTTCGCAAAACTACGCGCCCTGTATGAACCGCCCATATCCGGCGATGCAATGGTTAAGTTTTCTAAACCCAGGCTTTTGATATAAGGCACAAAAATGATAGAAGCATCCAGGTGATCAACCGGTATATCAAAAAAGCCCTGTATCTGCGCGGCGTGCAAATCCATGGTCATGATACGGTTAATACCCGCAGCAACCAGCAAATTAGCTACCAGTTTAGCACTGATGGCCACACGTGGCTTATCTTTCCTGTCCTGACGAGCCAATCCAAAATACGGGATAACGGCACTTACATAATGTGATGAAGCACGACGGGCGGCATCAATCATCATGAGTAATTCCATCAGGTTATCAGTAGGCTGGTTGGTGCTCTGGATCAGGAATACATCGCATCCCCGTACAGATTCATTAAAATGTGGTTGAAACTCACCGTCACTAAAGCGCGAAAGCACCACGTCACCTAATTCGCGGCCATAAGCATCAGCAATTTTTTGCGCAAGTTCTTTAGAGCCTGATCCTGCAAATAACTTAACCGGATTAAATTGTAATGGCATTTTCTTGTTTTGGATTTGGGATGTTCGATCTCGGATTTTCCTTAATCTATATCACTTTACACTTACAACCTGTATAAAAAACAATTCGGATTTCAATTTTCCATCAGACCTAAATCCGAAATTGAAAATCAGAAATCCGAAATCTTTCTTGTTGCCCGACCAGGATTCGAACCTAGACAAACGGTACCAAAAACCGTCGTACTACCATTATACTATCAGGCAATCTCCTTTGGTTTGTTTTTACTCCCCGAAAAGGAATGCAAATATAAGACGATTTTTTAACTCTCAAAAAGAATTTTAAAAAAGTATTTTTCAGTGCGTTTTAACGCCAAAAACAGGCTAAAAAAGTGTTAATCCAATGCTTTTGGTTTTAACATCATAATACTTTTACTAATTTCGGGCTGCATTCAACCTTTTTTTCTATCGTAAAATTCAGACATGGACTACAAAAAAATCAATAATATATTTGGCTGGGTAGCCTTTATCATTGCTTCGCTAACCTATATTTTAACCTTAGAGCCCTCCTCCAGCTTTTGGGATTGCGGCGAGTTTGTTGCCTGTATTTACCGTTTACAGGTAGCCCACCAACCTGGCGCCCCCCTGTTTACGATGATAGGCAAGGTATTTACCTTATTATCCATGGGTGATGGTACTAAGGTGGCTTACTGGGCCAATATGGCTTCGGCACTGGCCAGCGGGGCAACTATCATGTTCCTGTTCTGGACGGTTACCGCCCTGGCTAAAAAGTTACTGGTAAAAAAAGCAGAAGATATCAGCACAGCAAACCTGATCCTGATCATAGGTGCTGGCCTGGTTGGCGCGCTGGCTTATGCCTGGTCTGATACATTCTGGTTCTCGGCTGTAGAGTCTGAAGTTTACGCGCAATCATCTTTATGTACAGCTGTTGTATTTTGGGCCATACTAAAATGGGACGCCCATGCCGATGAGCAGCATGCCGATAAATGGATCGTATTTATTGCCTATGTAATGGGCTTATCTATAGGCATCCACCTTTTAAACCTGCTGGTAATACCGGCCATAGCGCTGGTTATCTATTTCCGCAGGGCAAAAAACATCACCTCAAAGGGTACTTTCTGGGCATTTTTTGCCGGCATAGTGGCAGTGGCTTTTGTGCTTTGGGGTGTTATTCAATATACCGTAAAAGGCGCGGCTTTTTCCGACCTGCTTTTTGTGAATACTTTAGGCATGGGTTTTGGCAGCGGCGCGGTCATGTTTTTTCTTTTACTGATAGCCACCATTGTATCGGGTATATATTATACTATTAAGCCGCAAAAACCGGCCATCATCATCGCAGCAGTATGTTTTATACTGGTATTGGGTATCAGCGCCGGAATTATAGGCGTGGTTGTTGGTTTAGCAGTATTAGCACTGCTGGAGTATGTGGTTAAGATCCGCGAGAGACGTTTTGCCTTAAATACCTTTTTAATTTGCCTGCTGTTCATCCTGTTTGGTTACAGCTCATTTGTGATGATTGTGGTAAGGGCCAAAGCAAATCCTAACCTAAACAACAGCGACCCCGAAAACGCTTTCTCCCTAAACGGCTACCTGAACCGCGATCAATATGGTGATACACCATTGCTCTACGGGCAGTTTTTTGATTCAACACCAACCGAACAAACAGAAGGCTCAACAATTTATCGTCGTGGTGAAACCAAATATGAAGTGGCTGGTAAAAAACTGACCACCGTTTATGACCGAAATACCCCATTCCCGCGTATGTTTAGTGATAAGGCTGGCCACCCCGATTTTTACCGGGCATGGAGCAAGCTTGGTCAAAGCGAGCACCCTACTTTTGCTACCAACCTGGGCTTTTTTGGCACCTGGCAGGTAAACCAAATGTACACCCGTTATTTTCTGTGGAACTTTGCAGGCCGTGCCAACGATCTTGATGGCCAAACCGGTGCTATCGATGGTAAAGGCGGTATCGACGGTTCCTGGCTAAGTGGTTGGGATTTCAGCAAACCCCTGCCTTATGCTGTTACGGAAAGTAAAAGTTACAACCGTTTATTCTTTTTACCGCTTATTATCGGCCTGATCGGCTTGTTCTTCCATTTTTGGCGTGATCAGCGAAATGCGGGCGTGGTGCTTGTACTGTTCTTTTTTACGGGTTTGGCCATTGTGTTATACTTAAATCAGGATCCATTGCAGCCACGCGAACGTGATTATGCTTATGCGGGTTCGTTTTATGCCTTTGCTATCTGGATAGGTTTAGGCGTACTGGCCATTGCCGATTTTCTGTCTAAAAAGATCAACGCTAAAACAAGCGCCATTATAGCTACACTAATTTGCTTACTGGCAGCACCGGTGTTAATGGCTAACCAGGAATGGGACGATCATGACCGCTCAACCAAGCTTACGCCGCATGACATGGCATATAACTACCTGAACTCCTGCGCCCCAAATGCCATTTTATTTACCTATGGCGATAACGACACCTACCCGCTTTGGTACATACAGGAGGTGGAAAATGTGCGTCCGGATGTGCGTATTGTGAACTTGAGTTTGCTGGGTACCGACTGGTACATACGCGGCATGAAAAACAAAATGAATGAATCTGAGCCATTGCCTATCAGCATGTCAAACGATAAGTTTAAACCCGGCGTGCGTGATGTTATTTACTTTAACGACCAAAAGGTTGCCGGTGCTACGGAATTGAAAGAGGTTTTTGATTTCATTACTTCGGATGATAAATCAACCATGGTAGAGTATAACAATGGCGATGTGGCCAATTACCTGCCTACCAAAAATTTTAAATTGACTATCGATCCTAACCAGGTGGTACAAACCGGTACCGTTCCGGCTGCTGAGAAAGATAAGATAGTACCCGAAATGGACTGGACTTTTAGCGGCCGTTATGTTACCAAAGATGTTTTGGCGATGATAGATATCCTATCGCACAATAACTGGAAACGACCGATCTATTTTTCGGTAACCGTACCCAACGAAAACATGATAGGCCTGGATAAATATTTATATAATGAAGGTTTCGCCTATCGCTTAATGCCATTAAAACCTGATACGGCTTCAAACGCGCTTGAAAACAGCAATACCCCGGTAATGTATCATAACATGATGACCAAATTTAAATGGGGTAATATGAAAACCGCGCGTTACCTTGATCATGAATCCATGACCATGTTTTACCCCTTGATTACCCGGCTTTACTCTAATCTGTCTGATAACCTGATGAAAGAAGGGCATACCGATCTGGCCAAAAACACCCTGAAAAAATATGACGAAGTGATGCCTGGCATTATTAACTCCACCGAGGTTGCCGTGCGTAAATTTTATATGATCGAGAGTTCGTATCGCATGGGCGATATCACATTGGCCAACAAACTATCCAACCAGGTTGATGACTATGTGAATAATCTGCTTACCTACAATTATGCTTTATTGCAGCGCAATGAAATCAGTTTAGATAACAACCGCGATGTACAATACTCCATACAGATTTTGAGCGGCCTGGTAGGCTTTACCAAAGACTTTAAACAAACAGCACTAAACACCAAGTTCAGTGCTCAATTAAAAGGCTTTGAAACGAAATTTGGTATCAGCGCAAAGCGATAGAAAGCACATTAAAAAAGCAGGCCCCGGCATAATCTTATGCCGGGGCTTTCTTTTTAATAGCATTGTGGGTTTACATGGTTTACACTTTTTATGGTTTACACTTTTTTAATTAACTGGTAATCAATCAATTAATTGTATTTTATCATAGAAAAACGATTTACAGTGTAAACCATGATTGAGTCTTTTAACCTGCCTTTATACCTCGGGATCATGAGGAAGACGATAAAGGCTGTTACCCGGAGTTTGCTGAAGGATAACAGCCTTTATTATTATATTAATCTACCCAAATACCGCTTTTAAATAGCTTAGCTTACAACTCGTGGTAATCATGGCTCAGCTTTCAACTGACGTAGCTGGAAGCTTACCACATGCCACCCACGAGATACGCTATGCTAATCTCGCGGGAGCCAAGCGAGAGTCAAGAATTAAGACAAATTACCCAACACGTCATTGCGAGGTACGAAGTAATCTCTACGTAGATAAGGCGGCTATGCTTATTTATTCGCTCTGTACAGTATAGAGATTGCTTCGTACCTCGCAATGACGGGTTGGAGATGGAGGTCATAAAAAAAGCGGCATAAGCCGCTTTTTTATATAGATCATATTTTTTATCCTTCGTTTACAACGCCCATGTTGCAGAACTTATCAATACGTTCGGTAACCAGCTCATTGATATCCCGTTCGCCTAATGTTTTAAGGTCTTTAAGCAATTGCTTTTTCAGGATAGCAGCCATAGCCACGGGATCCTGATGAGCACCGCCAAGTGGTTCTTTGATCACACCGTCGATCAGTTTATTCTTCAACATTTCTGTCGAAGTCAATTTCAATACTTCGGCAGCACGTTCTTTATTTTCCCATGTTTTCCAAAGGATGGTTGAGCAGTTTTCGGGAGAGATCACCGAATACCAGGAATTATCCAGCATCAGTACCCTATCACCAATACCTATACCCAATGCTCCGCCCGATGCCCCTTCGCCTATGATCACACAAATCACAGGTACTTTCAACACAGACATTTCTAACAGGTTACGGGCAATAGCCTCACCTTGTCCGCGCTCTTCCGCTTCCAGACCTGGGAATGCGCCCGGGGTATCTATCAGGGTAACAACAGGCTTATTGAATTTTTCGGCCATTTTCATGAGCCTTAATGCTTTGCGGTAACCCTCTGGGTTAGCCATACCAAAGTTGCGGTATTGACGCTCCTTGGTATTACGACCCTTCTGATGACCGATGAACATCACCGTTTGACCATTCAGCGTTCCAAAACCACCAATAATGGCTTTATCGTCGCCTACTGTTCTGTCGCCGTGCAATTCAATAAAATCATCGCACATTAACTCAATATATTGAAGGGTATAAGGCCTTTCGGGATGGCGGGAGATCTGCACCTTTTGCCAGCCGGAAAGGTTTGAATATATATCCTTTTTAGCAGCATCCAGCTTGGCTTCCAGCTCGGCTACGGTTGCAGACATGTCGAGCTTGTTTTTATCCTCCACCTGCTTCACCTTTTCAATCTGCTGTATCAGTTCAGCCAGTGGCTTTTCAAAATCAAAAGTAATCTTCATACTATTTATTTGGGCCGCTAAAATAAGTAAATCCAACGGTATATTATCAATTAGGGTTTTGCAAAGTTTCCAGCTTTTTAATTTGCTGTGGCGCCAGCAGGTCGCCGGTGCTTAAGCAAGCCTGTAAAATGGCGTTCCTGAGCTCGCCATAGTACAATCCGGAGCGTGTGGCATAAAATATCACATCACCATTATTTAAGCGCTGTTTACGAAAAAGATTGTCTAAAGTTTGCTCATTGGTAATAATGAACGAACCCATTTCCACTCTTTTCCGATGCAGCTCGGTAGCAATCGCCGTAATTTTGGTTACCTGGTTCGGGCTCAACCCCAATTCCTTTTTAAATTTGATCACCTGGTTGGGCATCGGGTAATGGTTGATCTCGGCCGGCAATGCCATGTTGTTATACACATCTTCCCCATTCAACAAAGCGGTATATTGTTTATCGGTCAAGGTTTTTACAGGCGATTTTTTCAGCGTGCTATCTGCCTGCTGCGCCTGAATGGTACTACAAAAGAACAAAAGGGTAATAAGTGAAAGTATTGATCTTAGCATAGGGCATTTTACGAAAAAACCTCAACTATTATACCATCAGTTGTTAAAAGTTAACCAAAATTTAATTTTACTCCACTTTCACCACTTTAGACCGCTGCGAAATACCATTTTCATTAAACGACTCGATCTGGAAGTAGTAGGGTAGATTTTTATCCATCCCGTTAAAATAATACTCGTTTTTACCATACACCAGCATATTATTGTACAGCTTATCGGGCGCTATGCCCATATAAATGGTATAGCCTATGGCATTATCAACCGGCTTCCATTTTAACCAGGAATTGCGGCGTTCGCTGTCGCCCCGCAATACGATGAAATTCTGAACAGTATCAGGTTTTGCCCCCGCGCCCTTCCCAAATACCCGGAAGCCGGATAACGCGAATTTTCCTGTCGGCATGTGCAGATTTACCATTTTGAGATAACGTGCCCTGGCCGGATTTTTTAGCTCGATATAGTCATGCGGTACATCGGTTTTGTTGTTGCTTTTGTCGATCAGGGGTTTCCATATTTTCCCATCCAGTGAGGAATAAACAATATACTGGTGAAAAACGCCTAATGATTTACCCATAAACGTAGCATCCTGATCGGCATAGTTGATCTGTACCGCATTCACCGTGCTCAATCTGCCCAGGTCGGTTTTAAACCATTCGCCTTTATTGGCTGTTTTGGCGCTCCAGTAAGTTTTGATATCCTCGTCTACCGCGTAGTTTGGCTCATACCCGCCCAGGGTTGAGGAAACCTCCACGGGTTTATTATAGTTGAGGATCATCCAGCCTGTAAAATTGCTTTTCAGATGATCTTCAGGACCTGCCGATAAATACTGCGGGTAATCACCGTATGCAGTATTGGAATATAATACTCCATCCTTATCAAAGCCTGCCGGCCAAAAACCGATGCGGCGCTCGAAGTTATTTTTCACCGAGATACCCATGGTAGAGATATGCCAGTAGTTGCCATATTTATCCTGCCAGGTGGCCCCATGCCCCGCTCCCTTGGCGAAGCCACCAGGCTTGTACGAAAAGGGATTATGCTTTTGATAAGTGAATGGCCCCAAAGGCTTATCGCTTATAAAAACACCGTCGGCATAGCCACTTTGCTCGGTACCGGGCGCGCCGAACTGCAGGTAGTACTTACCATTATGCTTGTTCATCCAGGAGCCCTCGATAAAAGGCAGCAGGAAAACATTATCATTATGCTCGCCAAAACGCTCCCAGCCGTGTATTTCGGGGTTTAGCTTAACCAGCTCCTTTTTGGGGCCGATAGGTTCGAAGGTCTTGCGGTCGATCTCCTGGCCGTAAAGGGGGAGCGTATTACTGGAGCCATGGTAGATATAAACCCGACCGTCATCATCGGCAAACATACCCGGGTCCCAGGCGCCTACCTTAAAATAGTCTTTGGCGGCCTTCCAGTCGTCGTGCGTTGGGTTGGTGCTCATCCACAGGGTAAAATCCTTATTATAGGTTGAACCTATAACTAACAGGGTATCACCCAGAACCAGGGTTGCCGGAGCGCAAAGCTCGTCTCCCTGTACCTGGTTGTAGGGCCTCAGGAACTTGCGGTACACAAATTTCCAGTTCAGCATATCGTCGCTCCACCAGTAGCCAAACTGATTGGTACTGAACAGGTAGTATTTCCCCTTGAACAGGGTGACGGTTGGGTCGGCGGTGGCGCGGTGCTTGCCCCAGCCGGCAAAATCGGCAAAGGGGGTATAGCCATAGTCCAGGTTGAGCGGGTTGCAGTAGGTCAATTTTTTATTTTGCGCATGTGCCGGTAGCAGAGCAAAGCCGCACAACATCAGGAGTAAAACGCGGGTTAATACTTTCATTTTTGTAAACTTATAAAATTCAAACAGGTCAAAACTTCTTAAACCTCTTATTTTAACACTTTTCTGCTCGAAAACGGGGTAAAAACATTCAAAAATTCATTCAAAACCATCTATTTTAACACTTTTTAACAAATTTTAACGCGGTTTTGAGTAGTTTCAAAAACTTTAAAAAGTATTAATTTATTGATATTCAAATAATTAAATACAAAACGGTTGGCTTTTGGCCTGTTTTATCCCTTTAACCAAACAGCCCTGCTTACAATTTTCAAAGTAAGCAGGGCTGGCCCGTGGTATACTTAAAGATACGAAAAATGTTTGGGATATACAATGGGTAGACTCACCCGATCTGCGCTTCGCTGGATCACCCTCTTCGTCTGCGGCGGAAAGAGGGTTGAGAACTTTTTCTCTCCACGCGTCATTGCGAGGTACGAAGCAATCCCCTTTATACAGGGCGAGTAATGCAGGCCGTAGAGCGCTCAATTGCCGCTAAGGCTGTTACTTTTGTCTTGATACAAAAGTAACCAAAAAATCAAGTCATCAGAAATGCTTCTTTGCCGCACAAGGCCTTTACCTTTACCCCGCAAATCAGTCAGAACCACGGGCTGCTAAACCTTACCCCTACTTCGTTCGCTCAGTATCCCCGCTTCAGGTAAGGTTTGCTAATGCCCCTCCCAGCCCACTGGCCTCCATATTCTGCCTGCTTTCGCCCGAAGCTGTTCTGCTGACGGAGCAAATAAAAAGTAACGTCATTGGAGCGTAGCGTGGCAATCCCCAACTTACAGAGACGCTATGCATATCGGGGATTGCCACGTCGTTCCTCCTCGCAATGACATGTTTTTTATTACCTCGCGACCGGGTATTCAAACCACCTTCAAGTGCCTCTAAAAAAACATTTTTTATTATTGTGTGTTAAAAACACAATTAATTTGTACATTCATCTCCTGAAACCCTTTTCCCTAAGAAAGCTATTCATGAAGAAGAAATACCTGCTGCTTTTGCTGCTGCAATTGTGTCTTTGCGGACATACGTTTGCGCAGTACCCAAAAATGACCAAACTCTTGTACGGCGTGGCTTATTATGATGAGTACATGCCCTATGAGCGACTGGATAAGGACGTGCAAATGATGAAGGACTGCGGCATCAACGTGGTACGTATAGCCGAATCCACCTGGAGCACAGTGGAACCGCAGGATGGCATATTTGATTTTACCCATATCGACCGGGTATTGAATGCCATGCACAAAGGCGGCATCAGCGTAATTATTGGTACACCTACTTATGCCGTGCCTACCTGGATGGTAAAAAAACATCCGGAAATATTGGCCATTACCCCATCGGGCCAAAACCAGTACGGGGCAAGGCAAAATATGGACATCACCAATACTGATTTTAAGTTTTATGCCAATCGTGTGATCCGGAAGATCATGGAGCATGTGAAGGATAACCCGGCTGTGATCGGTTACCAGGTGGATAACGAAACCAAATCATACGGCACATCAGGCCCTAATGTGCAGGCTTTGTTTGTAAAATACATGCAGGCCAAATACAAAACGCTGGATAATATCAATAAAATATTCGGTCTGGATTACTGGAGCAACCGCATCAACAACTGGGACGATTTCCCATCGATGAACGGGACCATCAATGGCAGCCTGGCTGCTGAGTTTGCCAAATTTCAGCGGCAGCTGGTTACAGATTATATGGCCTGGCAGGCGGCCATTATCCGGGAATATAAACGCCCCGACCAGTTTATCACCCATAATTTTGATTTTGACTGGCGGGGTTACTCCTTTGGCATACAAACCGAGATCGACCATTTTGCCGCGGCTAAGGCATTGGATATTGCCGGTGTTGATATTTATCATGCCAGTCAGGATAAGTTAACCGGCGCTGAAATTTCTTTCGGCGGCGATGTGGCACGTTCCATGAAGGGTGTTAAAAATTACCTGGTGATGGAAACCGAAGCACAAGGCTTTCCGCAATGGACACCTTACCCCGGGCAGCTCAGGCTGCAGGCTTTTAGTCACCTGGCATCAGGCGCCAACATGGTGGAGTACTGGCCATGGCATTCCATCCACAACTCGGCCGAAACTTATTGGAAAGGTTTGCTGAGCCATGATTTTGAACCCAACCCGGTTTATGACGAAGCTAAAACCATTGGTAAGGATTTTGCCCGCTTAAGCCCGCAGCTCATCAACCTGAAAAAGAAAAGTGAGGTAGCCATCCTGTTCAGCAACGAGGCCCTGAGTGGTTTTAAAGCCTTTGGTTTTGGATGGGGCGTACACACCGGTTATAATGATGTATTGCGGCAATTTTACGATGGTCTTTACCACATGAACATCCCCTGTGATTTTGTTGACCCCAGCAGCTCAAGCATCGAAAATTATAAAGTGCTCATCGTGCCCCTGCTGTATGCCGCGCCCGATAGTTTGCTGCAGCGATTAAATCGTTTTGTAAAAAACGGCGGTCATATTATTTATACTTTTAAAAGCGGTTTCTCTGATGAAAATGTAAAAGTTCGCACCACGCACCAGCCCGGTATTATTGAGGAGGCCTGCGGAATTTACTACAGCCAGTTCACCGTACCCGAAAATGTATCGCTCAAAGGCGACCTGGGACTTAGCGCTGCTGATAAAAAGCTCAATACCTGGATGGAGCTGATCACCCCTACCACAGCCAAAGTACTGGCTTATTATGACCACCCGGTTTGGGGCAAATACGCAGCCATTACCGAAAACAATTATGGCAAAGGGATAGCTACTTATATAGGTTGCCTTACCACCAGCGCCGTGACCGATAAGCTCCTGGCCGACGCGGTTAAAAAAGCAGGCTTATGGAGTGAGGATCAACAGCTTTCGTTCCCTGTCATCACCAAATCAGGCATTAATCAAAAAGGAAAAACGGTTCACTATTATTTCAACTATTCGGATAAAGAAACCCATTTCACGTATCCTTATAACAACGGTAAAGAGCTGTTATCTGGCAATAGTGTGAGTAAAAATACTGCTCTACAATTAATGCCCTGGGATATGAAGATCATCGAGGTTAATTAGAGGATGTCACCCTGAGCTCCGTCGAAGGGTCGAGCGCAGAGGCCTGCCCACCATGCTTCGACGAAGCTCAGTATGACACCCTTTTTAGCAATGTCTACTCATGGGCTATTAGCCTCCCGTGGGAAGGGAACCGAAAGATACCAAATCTAAGCCGCAGAATCTCTTGGGGCATTTTGTTTATCCTTTTGCTGATATAATTTTCTGAAAACCGCGGTGTGTAAAAATAAAATGGTTGCGGGCGCAAAAGCGGGAAACCAAACAAAGGGAAACACCGCCATTTCGCGAAGGTTCCCATTCGCGCCGGTAATAACCGCGATCACCAGCAGATCAATAATATCCATGATACCGAAGATGTTCCAGGCATAAAGCGCAATTTTCCAGCCGGGCTTTTTCTTGGAAACCATTTTTGCTACCGGCCATGCCAAAATTGCGGTAATGATATCGCCCAGGCCGGCGAAAAGAGCAAATTTTGCCGGTAGCAGGTGATAGCCATAAATAATAATAAAAAATACGCCAAGGAGCCGGAATACGTGTACCGCGATCAACGATTCCAGTGTGATGGACCGCAGCAATGTTTTAAATAAACCGGTATTGCCAATAAAGCCAAATAGGATGACCAATAAGGGCAGGCCACCCCAAACCATTGTTTTAGGCGGTAGAGAATCGACATCGAGTACCCCTTTTAAAGCCAGCACCGAAACATAAAGGAGATAAACCAGGTAAAACCCCAGAATACCGATCTGAATATTTCTTGATTTCTGCAAGCTCATGCCCGCGTTGAGCGCGGCCTGCTTTACCGGTTGGGTGATGAAAAAAATGGAATAGAGAAAACCCGGAATAAATAGCACTATAGCCCAAAGGGGCATGCCTGATATGTAATTTGCCATTGGATGTTTTTGTTTAATAAAAAACAAAGGAAAAGCAAATAGCCCGGCTTACACTTAGCAAATGGCAAGAAATACACAGCAGTTTTCGTTTACTCAGGGTCCTCTGCGAGAGACCCCGCTGTTCGAAGTCTCTGACTTCGAACGATTATGTCAGTAGTTTTCAACTACCGCGACACAAAATTAAATGTTCTTATTCATTGCCTGTAGTCAAAGACTACAAGCATAGTTAATCCGAAGCCAGAGACTTCGGACAGCAATGATAACATCCTCATTTGCACCACTACATTAAGCTTATTTGCATAGAACGCGAGGAGATTGCTTCGTCGTTCCTCCTCGCAATGACATATTTATTATTAAGCTACCCTTTTCAAAGTAAAGGCAAATCTGCTGCCTGCACCCAATTCGCTGTCTACCGCTATTTTACCAGATTGTGCTTCGATAAAATCTTTGGCGATGGCCAGGCCAAGGCCTGTGCCGGTTTGATCGGCGGTGGCATTGGGGACTTTAAAATAGCGTTCAAACAAACGCGACAGATACTGCTCTTCAATACCTTTACCATGATCCTGCACCGAAAATTCGATCTCGTCGGTATGGCGTTTTTTCACCACCAGTTCTACTGTTGATTTTTCGTGGCTGTATTTGATGGCATTTGATAACAGGTTGATCAATACCCAGGTGGTTTTATCCAGATCGGCGTGCACATCGGGCAGGTTTTCATCACAGTCAACTTTAATATTCACCTGTTTCTGGTCGGCAATAAATTTGATGGCCTTTACGGCATAATCTACAATATTTCTAGGGTGGGTTTTGCCAAAGTTAAGTTGCAGTTTACCGGTTTCTACCTGTGCCATATCCAGCAGTTCGCCGGTTATTTGCAGCAGGCGACGGGCATCTTCCTCAATATTTTCCAGCAGTTGCCTTTGCTCGGGATTTACATCACCAATACGTACATCCTCCAGTAACTTAAGGCTCATTTTGATAGACGATATCGGGGTTTTTAGCTCATGCGATATGGTGGCAATGAAATTGGTTTTGGCCTCATCCAACTGCTGGTATTCGGTAATATTTTTCAGAATGATCACTTTGCCTATCACCCTGTCTTTACTGCTTACCGATAGCGACTCGCGGGAATAAAAACTCTCCCGGTTATCGGCAAATATTTTCAGTCTGGCCTGATCATTCATCAGCAGGTTGCGCAGCAGGTCGTTTTCAATAGCCACATCGGGCGCGTAGCGGCCATTCAACTGATCGGCACTCATACCGATCAATGAGCAAGCTACCTCATTGGCAAATATGATGATCATTTTTTCGTCCAGACCCAAAATGGCATCGTGCATAGAATTGATGATGGTCTCGATCCGTTTTTTCTCAAAAAGGATACTAGCCAGGTTACTGTTCTCAAATTCATCCAGCTTGCGGGTCATATTGTTAAAGGCCTGCCCTAACTCGCCAAATTCGTCATCTGATTTAAAATGGATTTGCTGATGATAGTTACGGTTGGATACTTCTTTGATGCGGGCGGTAAGCTCCTTGAGTGGATTAGCTATATAACCCGGGAAATTAACCGCGAAACTAAAGGCCACCAGGAACAAAAACGCACCGCAAAACGCAACCAGTATGGTGGCACGGCTGGCTGTACCTTTGGCAATATCATTTTTATGAGCAATGGCGGTCATGTTTAATTGCATAAACCCGTAAACCAATTGCCTTGCCTGCGCACGCAACGCGGGTAGTTTAGTAGCATCGTTGTTTACCAGTTTGATCCTTTCAAAAACGGAGCGTAAAGAATCGGCCAGTTTACCTTCGCCGGGTTCGGTAATGTTATGCTCCTCCAGTGCCAGGTTGTTTTCAATTGTTTTTAATTGTGCCAGGCTAAGCGGCCCTCCATTGGCGTCTACTGCCGACAATATTTGCTGACCGTACTGCAATGATTTATAGTTATCTTTTAGAATAGCACCCGCATCGGCCGACAAGCGGTTGAGGAAATATACCGACAACGCGCAGCAGATGAATGATAGTACAAACAAAAAACCTATGCCTGTACGTAGTTTATTTTTAATGGTCATGTTATGATAGTATTACAAGGTCAATATCTGTTTTAGACATTTTATTCAGCAACTGGGTAAACACCGCCGTTTTCATGATCACCTGGTAAAATTTAAACCTCGGTTTACCAATACAAATGGTAGTGATGTCGTATTTTTCGGCTGTTTCCCAAATGGCTTTAGCTATATGGTCGTTTTTTACTTTAAGTACTTCGCCGCCCAACTGTGTAGCCAGTTTCATATTGTTGATGAGATGACGCTGCGATGCCAGGTTTATTTTATCGCTGCTTTCGCGCGAGGTTTGTACATACAGCACATACCATTTGGAACGATAGTATGACGACAGCCTGGCCGTTTTACGGATAATTATTTTGGCCGATGCATCATTGGTACTGATGCAGGCCAAAAACAATTCGGGTCGCAGCTTGATATTTTTGGGTATCTCGATATCAATTTTCCGTTCTACCTGGTGGGCCACTTCGCGCAGGGCCAGCTCCCGCAGCTGCAAGATCCGCTCGGCCTGGAAAAAGTTACTGAGTGCCAGCGGTACTTTCTTTTCATCATATATCTTACCCTCCTTTAAACGGTCAATCAGCTCATCAGCAGTTAAGTCGATATTCACTACCTCATCGGCCATTTGCAAAACCTTGTCGGGGATGCGCTCACCGATGGTTGCCCCGGTAATACGCTGCACTTCCTCGTTCAGGCTTTCCATATGCTGGATGTTCACCGCGCTGATCACATTGATGCCCGCGTTCAGGATCTGCATTACATCCTGCCAGCGTTTTTCGTTGCTGCTGCCTTCAATATTGGTATGGGCCAGCTCATCAACTATCACCACTTCGGGACGCAGGCTGATGATGGCTTTCAGGTCCATCTCTTCCAGCTCCTTACCTTTATAAAATAATTTACGGCGGGGTATTACCGGCAAGCCTTCCAGCTGCGCTACGGTTTCCTTACGACCGTGAGTTTCAATATAGCCTATTTTAACATCGATGCCATTACGTAACAGGGCCTGGGCCTCCAGCAGCATGCGGTAGGTTTTACCCACACCCGCGCTCATGCCTATGTAAACCTTAAATTTACCCCTCCGCGAACGTTTAATCAGTTCCAGGAAATGCTCAACAGACTGCTCTTTATTTTCTTCGCTCATGATGTGATGAACTATTTTTCAAATTCATTTTATCGTTATTATATAAATGTATTAAAACTAATAAAAGGAGATTCCGAAAAATCCCCTTTTATAGTATGAATGTTCGTCAACCAAACTTATAATTAACAACCAAACATTAATTATAAAAAACAATCATACATATCTTCACCTCTCCTAAATCCTCTCCAAAGGAGAGGACTTTAACTTCATTTTTTTAAAAGCCCTCTCCTTTGGAGAGGGTTGGGTGAGGTTAAAAAGCGTAAACCGCTGCCAAAACAAATTGCGAGGCAGTTTTTGTGGGGTCGCCCGACCGATTTGTAAATGCTTCGGCCGATCCGCCATCAAGCCGCACTTCCGGTATTAACGATAACGGGCCTGCTTTAATATTGGCTGTAAACGTTACCGCGGTTACATGTTCACCAGGTGCCGGACCAGCTAAGGTCAGGTCGCCGGTTTTTGTTTTAAAATATTCGCCCCTTAAACCCAGGCTTACATTTTTGGTCACCGCGTATTGCGGGTACAGCGCCACACCGGTAAATCCACCGGTTATGCCGTTGTTCGCTTTATAATCGGCGGCGTTAAGTCCCAGTTTAAAAGCATCTGTGATCTGGTAAGCCGTGGTCAGGTCGAACTCCGTTCCCGAAGTTTTACCGGTGATCACATTTAAATAAGCCGTCCAGCCTTTTACGGGCACTATGGTTAACTGCGCGCCAAAGTTATTTACACTATTGGCCGATTTATAGGCGTTCCACTGATCGTTAAACACACCTGCCATCAGGCTCACTTTATCGGTGAATGCATAAGCAGCCTTAAAGCCGGCATTCTGAAACGGGCCGTTGGTGAACAGGTACGAGGTGGAATAGTTAAAATTCCCCGTTGGGCTGATCACTTCGTAGCCTATAAAGGTAGCCATATAACCACCGGTTAGTACCAGTTTATCGGTTACGTCATAAGCTATGTAAAGGTTTTGGATATGGAACGAATTATTATTTGCTCCGGCGTTAGGGATGGATTGTTCTTGCCCCCGCGGACCAAAAGATAACTCGCCAACAAATGCTGCTTTTCCTACTTTTTTCTTCAGTCCCAGATCTATCATCCCAATGGATACAGAGTTTTGATCGGTAGCGAAGCTGGTTGGTATATTGCTTTTTCGGCCGGAGAAATCGTATTTATAATAAGTATCTACCGAGCCGGATATCACTAGTGGCGGATCTGTTTTAGTACTGTCCTGGGCTTTTGCCGCCAGGCCGGTTATTAAAATAATTGCAGGTATGAATAGTAAGGATTTCATTTAGTATGGTATAATTTGGTTTTGATTGGGTTGTGCAATGGCGGGGATGTGTTTGTTGCAGTAAACACACCCCTCCACCCCTCTCATGAGGAAAATCGCACAGCCCCGGTTATTTTTTTAGCTCTTCTAAAGCTATATTCAGTTTAAGCACATTTACTTTGCTTGGACCAAACAGGCCAAACATTGGTTTTTCGGTATGTTCATCAACCAGTTTGGTTAACTGATCGGCAGATAAACCACGGGCTTTGGCCACACGGGCTACCTGTACCTGTGCACCGGCAGGTGAAATATCAGGATCTAAACCACTGCCCGATGCGGTAACCATTTCGACAGGGATCTGCGCACGGGTTACGCCTGGGTTATGTTTTAAGAAATCCTCAATGCGTTTTTCAACGTCTTTCAGGTAATCAGGATTTGAGGGACCTTTATTTGAACCTCCAGATCCGGCGGCATTATAATCAACCGCAGATGGGCGGCCCCAGAAGTATTCGTCTTTAGTGAATTTCTGGCCTTCCAATGCGTAGCCTACTACACGGCCTTTGTAGGTTAAAGTTTCGCCATCACCATGGCCGGGGGTTAATTTACCTACACCGGCAATAGCCAGTGGATATATGCCTGCAGTTATCACGATCAAAATGAGCGTTAACTTTAATGAGGGCAACAAATATGTTTTCATCGTTTTAAAATTAGATTTGAGATATGAGATTTGAGACGTGAGATTTTTAATTTGAGAAGTGGGATTTTGACTTTTTTTATTTTCGTCTCATATCTCACGTCTCATATCTCACATCTGATTTATAAAAATACGCCTACTGCCAGGTCTATCAGTTTGATACCCACAAATGGTATCAGTACACCGCCCAAACCATATATCAACAGGTTGCGGCGCAACAGCGCGCTTGCACCAATAGGTTTGTATTCCACCCCTCTTAATGCCAATGGTATCAGCAATGGTATAATGATGGCGTTAAATATCACGGCTGATAATATGGCCGATTCCGGGCTGTGTAGATCCATGATGTTCAGGGCTTTTAACGATGGTATAGATACCATGAACAAGGCCGGCACAATGGCAAAGTACTTGGCCACGTCATTAGCTATACTGAAAGTGGTTAATGTACCGCGGGTCATCAATAACTGTTTGCCTATCTCTACAATCTCGATCAGCTTGGTAGGGTCATTATCCAGATCCACCATGTTACCGGCTTCTTTAGCAGCCTGGGTACCACTGTTCATGGCCACACCAACGTCGGCTTGTGCCAGGGCTGGTGCATCGTTTGTACCATCGCCCATCATGGCCACCAGTTTACCACCTTGCTGTTCTTTTTTAATGTAGTTCATTTTATCTTCGGGTTTAGCCTCGGCAATAAAATCATCCACACCTGCCTTTTCGGCAATAAATTTGGCGGTAAGCGGGTTGTCACCAGTAACCATTACGGTTTTAACACCCATTTTACGCAGGCGGTCAAAACGTTCGGCAATGCCGGGTTTAATGATATCCTGTAGCTCAATCACACCCATGATCTTTTCATTCTGCGATACCACCAATGGGGTACCACCATTTGAGGAGATCTTTTTCACATTATCTTCTACCTCAGTAGGGAACGGATTTCCAGCCTTCAAAGCTATGTTACGGATAGAATCAAACGCACCTTTACGGATACGTAAACCATCAGGAGTATCCAAACCGCTTGAACGGGTTTCGGCAGTAAATTTGATGAATACCGCGTCTTTAGGAGCAACCACTTTAGGCATGGTTTTATCCTCATGAGCAAGCTCAACAATTGATTTACCTTCGGGGGTTTCATCAGCCAGTGAGCTCAGCACACAGGCAACAACAAAGTTTTCATTTGTAACTCCTGTAGCCGGGTAAAAGTTGGTGGCCTTACGGTTACCTATGGTAATGGTACCGGTTTTATCCAGCAGCAAAGTGTCCAGGTCACCAGCAGTTTCTACCGCTTTACCAGATTTGGTGATCACGTTAGCCCTTAAAGCCCTGTCCATCCCCGCGATACCGATGGCTGATAACAGACCGCCGATAGTGGTAGGGATTAAACACACGAACAGGGAGATAAAGGCAGCTATAGTTATAGGGGTATTGGCATAATCTCCAAATGGTTTAAGCGTAACGCATACGATAACGAAGATCAATGTGAAACCTGCAAGCAGGATGGTTAAAGCTATTTCATTTGGTGTTTTCTGGCGCGATGCACCTTCAACCAGGGCAATCATCTTATCCAGGAAGCTTTCGCCGGGCTGGGTGGTCACCATTACTTTGATCTTATCTGACAATACTTTGGTACCACCGGTAACGGATGATTTATCACCACCTGATTCGCGGATAACCGGGGCAGATTCGCCGGTAATGGCCGACTCATCAATGGTAGCGATACCTTCTATGATCTCGCCATCGGTAGGGATGTTATCACCGGTTTCGCAGATAAACACATCACCTTTTTTTAATTGGGATGACATTACCATTTGCTCCTTGCCGTTTACCAGCAAACGGGCCGGTGTTTCTTCGCGGGTTTTGCGCAGGCTTTCGGCTTGTGCTTTACCGCGAGCCTCGGCAATGGCTTCGGCAAAGTTGGCAAACAGTACGGTTAAAAATAAAACAATAAATACGGTAAAGTTATAGGCAAAACTACCCTGACCTTTATTGGCAAATGAGTAGATGCTTACAACAAGCATCACAAACGTACCGATCTCTACAGTGAACATCACCGGGTTACGGAACAGGATGCGTGGGTTTAGTTTGATGAATGATTGCTTAAAAGCCTCTTTCATCTGGTCGCCCTGGAATAATGTATTTTGATTTGAGTTCATGATTATTTTAATGAAAAGTGTTCGGCAATTGGACCTAATGCCAGTGCAGGGAAGAATGACAGGGCAGCAATGATCATGATCACCGCGAAGATCATTATCCCGAAAGTTGTGGTATCGCTTTTTAGCGTTCCGGCTGATTCAGGGATGAATTTTTTATTGGCCAGTAAACCGGCAATAGCCAGCGGACCAATAATTGGCAGGAACCTGCCCAGGATCATCACGATACCTGTAGTAACGTTCCAGAAAATGTTACCATCGCCCAAACCTTCAAAACCCGAACCATTGTTGGCTGCTGATGAAGTGTACTCATACAGCATTTCGGAAAAACCGTGGTTGCCTGGGTTATTTAACCAGCTGGATGGCTTAACGGCCCAATCAGCACCCGGCATGTGTACTACTACATAGGATGATATGGCCAAACCTACTAAGATTATAAAAGGGTGTAGCAAGGCTATTAGTGATGCTACCTTCATTTCGCGGGCCTCTATCTTTCGGCCAAAAAACTCTGGTGTTCGTCCTACCATCAGTCCGGATATAAATACCGCGATGATGATAAAGATGTAAAAGTTAAGGATCCCTACGCCGCAACCACCATAAAAACAGTTCACCATCATACCCAGCAACATCATGTTACCAGACATAGGCATGGCGCTGTCATGCATGGAGTTTACCGAACCGGTAGATATAATGGTAGTTACGATACTCCAATATGCCGAGTTCGCCGGACCGAAGCGTACTTCTTTACCTTCCATAGCGCCGGTTGTTTGACTGACACCCATTTTGGCTATAGCCGGGTTGCCGTTCAATTCGGCATTCATGGTTGGGATCAGGAATAAGAGCATCCCTATCGTCATCACCCCAAACACTACATAAGCAAACTTCTTTTTATTAAGATAAAAACCTAAGGCAAATACCAATGCGATTGGGATCAGTACCTGGGCAACCAATTCGGTTGTATTAGTTAAATAATTAGGATTTTCAATAGGATGGGCCGAGTTGGCACCAAACCAACCGCCACCGTTTGTACCCAAATGTTTGATAGCTACCAGGGCAGCAACCGGTCCGCGTGATACGTGAACAGTATCGCCCTGCATGCTGATAAAAGTATCTTTACCGGCATAGCTGGTGGTCATGCCGTTAAAGGCAAATATTACAGCAATTACGAATGATATAGGGAGTAATACGCGGGTAATGGTTTTTACAAAGTAATCCCAAAAGTTACCAAGTTTATCGGTTACTTTATCTTTCATGGCCCTGAATAACACAATCAGCGCGGCAATACCGGTAGCTGCAGATACAAAGTGCAGGAACATGAAAACAAAATGTTGTGTAAAATAAGTAGCGCCGCTTTCGCCGGAGTAATGCTGTAAGTTACAGTTCACCAAAAAGCTGATAGCGGTATTGAAAGCCGTATCCGGCGACTGACCAGGATTAGCATCCGGATTGAGCGGTAAGTGGCCCTGGGCCATTAAACAAACAAACGCATATATCAGCCACACGCTATTAATAGTAAGCAGGGCAAATAAATGCTGTTTCCAGTTCATTTCTTTTTTGGCATCGATGCCGCTGAATCGGAAAATAAAACGTTCCAACGGGGCCAGAAAGTCGAGCCAGGTTTTTTCGCCTTTAAAAACGCGGGCTATGTATCGGCCTAAGGGTATAGCCAGCGCGAGTGTGAGCAGGTAGGTAAATATTACACCTGAAATTTCAGTGTTCATGGTTTAAATAATTAAAATTTTTCGGGTTTAAGCAGCACGTACACCATGTATACAAACACGGCAATGGCCACAATGAATAATGCGATCATGGTGATTAGATTTTTTCGAAGTAATTAACTGATTTGAAAAAGAGCCAGAAGATGGCTATGAAGGCCACCACATAAATAACAACTTGTAAAACATCCATAGTATTAAATATTTTAAGAGTCCTTTACCAAGCAAATGCCAATAAATAAAATATACAAGTAAACAACTGTAATACAGCTATTTATTTAGTTCATTTGGATTACAAAAAGCTTTTTGATCAAAACCAGCCTATCAAAATGATAGGTTTAAGTATCAAAGTGGTAGTTGAATAACGACTGCCTCTTCTCACAACACGTCATTGCGAGCGTAGCGTGGCAATCCCCGACTTACAGAGACGCTCTGCATATTGGGGATTGCCACGTCGTTCCTCCTCGCAATGACGCGCGGAGGGAAAGGCGTTTTTTTCACCCTCTTTGCGGCGAAGCCGAAGAGAGGGTCGCCCGCGAAGCGCAGACAGGGTGAGTCGGTTCTGCGACAAGACAGAATTATTTTGACATTTCAAGAAGATTTCTTCCGCCCAAATAGCCATATATTGGCCCTGGTAACAAAAAAATGAGAGATATTCCATTCCATCAGCTAAGGGATCGGGCCTCAACGGGCCTCGAGATCAGGCGATTTGTTGCCGGGGATGATGTACCCCGCGATGAAGCCGATACCCTGGGTGCGCACCGCGACGATCATTATATATTTTTTGTTATTGAAGAAGGTATGGCATCGCTTATGATCGATTTTCATGAGTTAAAGTTCGGTGCATCCTCCTTATATTATATATTGCCGGGACAGGTACACCACCGTATCCGTAATGAGATAGGTTATGGTTGGTTTATAGCCATCGACTCCCTGTTGATAGCTCCAGACTACCGGAATGTTTTTGAAAGTCAATTGGTATTGCAACAGCCTTTTATGCTCAATGAGGTACAATTTCGTCAATGTACAGATCTGTTAGCCCTCATGCAGGAAAAATACCTGGAAGAAAAACCCGGTCCGTTTTACTTGCAGGTAGTACACTCCCTGGTGCAATCATTTGTAGGGATAGCGGCCTGTTGCTTTAGTGGATTTTGTAACTCGCAGTTTGCACTGTCACGGCCGGTACAATTAGCCCAGGAATTTAAAAAGCTTTTGGCCAATAACATCCGGCAGGTTAAAAGTCCATCAGCTTATGCCTCCATGCTCCATGTTTCGGAAACTTACTTAAATGAGGCTTTAAAAAAGGTAACCGGCCTTTCGGTGAGCTATTGGATACAACAGGAAGTGTTGCTCGAAGCTAAGCGCTTATTGTATTACAGCGAGATGAATGTAAAAGAGATTGCGCACACGCTTGGGTACACCGATCATACTTACTTTTCGAGGTTGTTTAAAAAGACCGAAGGTACCACCCCACTTTTATTCCGGACACATTACCGTAAATAGTCCAATCATTACCGTAAGCCATTCATTGATTTGGGTATCAATACACAGTTTCTTTGTATAATAAAAAAACTACCCATGGAAACATCCACTTTTCAAAAAATCAAAAGAAAAGCCGGAAAGCTGTTTGAAAACAGGTTACAATCCGGCCGGGTGCTTGAAGTGCGGCACTGGGAGCCATCAACCTTAATTGAGGTCGACTTGCACCTTCCTTTTGCCGATATAGCACAATGGAACGAAATACCCTATATAAAATTCAGGGTTGACGATTTTACCTTCCGCGATTATACCCCATCGGGCTGGGATGCCGAAACCAGTACCTGCACTATCTATATAGACGCGGCACACAATGGTCCGGGCAGCGGATGGGCACAGCAATTGAAGAAAGACGACGTGGTGAGCTATCTTAAAATAGGTTCAACCGATCATAGCCCTGTAGCCACCTCGGCAGTTGTTGCCCTTGGCGACGAAAGCAGCATGGGCCACTTGCTGGCCTTACAAAAAATGGTATTGCCACATACTCGTTTTTCGGGAGGTTTGGTTATTGGTAACGAGCATCACCGCAAACTTTTTCATGAATATTTTTGGTCGCCCTTGCAACCGGTGGCACGCAAAGATATTTTTGGCCACCACAGCCTGATCGAGTGGGTGCTTGAACAGCAATACAGTTTGGAAAACACGGTATTTTACCTGGCAGGTAATAATACCATGGTAGCACAACTGCGTAAACTGCTCAAAAACCAGGGTTATCCATCGGGGCAAATTAAAGTGCAGGGCTTTTGGTCGTAGCCTGTTTTACCTTGTAATAGGTAATATATGATGCAGCCAGGAACACCAGGAAGATAAGCGGCATTACGCGGTAGGTTACCGGATCGCCTGATGCACTGTGCGCTATAAAAGCCGAGATAAAAGTGAAAGTAAAACCCGCGTAAACCCATTCCTTAATAAGCGATTTTAGGGGTATCAATAACAAAACAGCGCCGGCCAGTTTTGCCATGGCCAGCTCTACCCTGAAATAGCCCGGATAGCCCAGGTGCTGAAAAGCCTGTGTCATAGTTGGTGCCGTTAGGTAGGTATAAGCCGAGTAGGTCATCATTAATGCTACTATACTTGTGGTAATCCAGTAAGTGATCTTGATTACTTTCATTTTCTTTTTTCAGCAAACTTAGCTACCTTTACTATTAAAAGGATACTACTATCCCAAAGGATAGTGATATCTTTTAGGATAGCAGTTTTATTTATGGAAAGTCAATTGAAAAAAAGAGATCATAATTCAGAGGCCTGCAAAGCCGCCGGAGGCGCGGTTAGGGATGCGCTTTATGTACTCAACGGAAAGTGGAAATTGCCGCTTATTGCCACGCTCTCTGACGGGCCGCTGCGTTTTAATGATATTCAAAGAGCCCTGGGCGATATCACTCCTAAAATATTGTCAAAAGAGCTGAAAGAACTGGAGCTGAACGAATTTCTAAAGCGTAATGTTTTCCCAACCACCCCGGTTACAGTAACCTATGAGCTTACCAGCTATAGCCAGTCATTGGAGCCGGTGTTAGAGGAGTTGAAAAAATGGGGAACGCAGCACCGGGAACGCATTGTTGCCAGTCGCCGCCAATCTGTGGATACAGAAGTATTAACTTAAGGATAGTAAATCATGGGCAAGTTTTTTGATAGCATACAGGAGCAACACCAGGCTTTTATTGAAAAGCAGAAAATGTTTTTTACCGCATCGGCCCCGCTTACAGCCGATGGACATGTTAACCTTTCGCCAAAAGGGATCGACAGTTTTAAAGTATTATCAGCTAATAGAGTCGCCTATATGGATATTATAGGCAGCGGCAACGAAACATCCGCTCATATTTTGGAAAATGGACGCATCACCATTATGTTTTGCGCCTTTGAAGGCCCGCCTAATATCCTGCGTTTATACGGGAAGGGTTACACGGTGTTACCCGGCGACGAAGAATGGGCTGCTTTAGCTCAAAACTTCGATATCTTATTAGCAACCCGGCAAATCATCGTTGCAGATATCCACAAGGTGCAAACCTCCTGCGGGTTCAGCGTACCTTATTATTCCTATGAGGGTGAAAGGGACCAGGCTTATAAGTGGGCGGCTAACAAAGGTGCCGATGGTTTGGAGGCCTACAAAAAAGAGAAAAACATGCTGAGTATGGATGGCTTGCCTACCGCTCTTGTTAAACCAGGTTTAAGCACACGCAAATGGAGTCATTGATCAGTACCATTAAACAACTGATACCTCTTTCTGCCGAAGAAGAAATTATTACTAAAAGCCTGTTTACCGAATTAAATCTTAAACCCGGCGAATACCTACTCAGGGACGGACAGGTGTGTAAGCATGTAGCTTTTATCAATAAAGGCCTCGTTCGTTATTTTATTAATAACGAGGGCGATGAACGGACCATGTTTTTTAGCAAGGAAGGTGAGTTTGTTTGTAACTATATCAGCTTTTTACCACAGGTAGCTTCCGACAAAAATATCCAGGCGCTGGAGCCAACCCAGCTTTACCTGATCAGCTATGAAAAGTTACAGCGTTTTTACCGGGAAGTAGCTGGAGCCGAGAAATTTGGCCGGATGGTTATTGAACAGGTTTTCTTATCGGCCATACAACAATTAGACTCCTTATACACCGACCCTCCCGACGTGCGATACCAGCAATTCCTCACTCATTACCCCGATCTTACCCAAAGGATCCCGCAGTATCATATTGCTTCTTATGTGGGGATCAAACCACAATCATTATCCCGCATCCGTAAACGGATCTTTGGTCAATAGTCCGCTGGTTAAGCCTATTAACAGTAAAATAAACATAACGTTAATTCAATATGTACTTTCATATAAAGTTATGAAAATACATATCATACAATCATTTACCTTCATCACCAGTTAAATCTTAACCCCTTAATCGATTAAGTTTAAATCTTATGGCAAATTTTTGTAACAAATAGTTTACCTTTAATCGCCGATTAAAATTTATAATTAATAAAACACCTAAAAGTTAACCATTTTATAACACAAAAAATTTGGAAATGAATTTAATGTACGTATGTTTGTACATATAATATAACCAATTTCACATTGTGTGTTTTGCCTATTCAAAATACACTTTAACCATATTACATCCTTAACGATCCCTGCATGAAGATACGTTTACTAGGTGTGTTTATATTCCTGTGTCCATTTTATCTGAGTGTTAACGCGCAGGTAAAAGATAAGTCTGCTTTAGCCGGTTCTATACTGGCAGACAGCCGCCTGGATACCATACAGGCACGGGGTTTAAAATTACTTTCCGGTTTCTCTGCAGGCACCTCCTATAACGAAGTATGGATCAGGGATTTTAACACTTTCATCAAAGGATCTTTAAAAGTTCACCCCAAAGAAAAGGTAAAAGAAATGCTCCTGATGTTTTTTAAAATTCAGGGCGCCGACGGCAACATTGTTGATGGTGTGGTTGACAGCGCAAAAGCAGGTGTAGGTTATCAGTACCGCTATTCGGCCTTATTACCGGGCTGGGCGGCACATAAAAACACCGTTGAAACCGACCAGGAGTCATCCCTTATTCAAGCTGTAAAAAAATATGTAGATGTAACCGGCGACAGATCCATACTCTCTGAGGCAATAGGTGCTAAAACGGTTCTGCAACGCATGGAAGATGCTTTTGCCTATATCCAAAAGGATAGATGGTCGGCCAAGTACGGCCTGGTTACCGGTGCTACCACCATTGACTGGGGCGATGTGCAACCCGAAACCGGCTGGGGCGTAGCCATTAATGATAAAACCAAGTGGGCCATTGATATTTATGATAATGCCATGTATGTTATCGCTATCCATGATTTTATGGCCATGAAACCGAAGGGCTATCAAACCAAACAAAACTGGACCGCCATAGCCAATACCATCAAACAAAATGTTCGTAAACACTTGTGGATGCCTGCGGCTCAGAAATACCTCCCCCATATTTATTTAAACGGCAGCCCATTCTCTAAAGATTTTAACGAAAATGAGATCCTGTATAGCGGCGGATCTATCTGCGCCATATTGGCCGGGTTTAATACCCAGGCCGAGGTTAAAGAAATAAACAGACAATTACTTGCCGCAGCAGCCAAAGATAAGTTTGCCACTATTGGTAAAACGGTTTATCCCGCTTACCCGGCAACCCAATTCCCAAACATGCATCCTTACATTTATCAGAATGCCGGCGACTGGACCTGGTTTGGCGGACGAATGATGGCGGCCCTGGTTGCAAATGGCCAGGCAAAAGAAGCTTACAACGAATTAATACCAATGATTGACAGGGCAATTGCACACAAAGGTTTTTATGAATGGTACGATGTGCAAACCGGCGCCCCAAAAGGTTCGGGCGATTTCAGGGGCGAGGCAGGTGTTTTATTTGACGCGATTACAGTTTTAAAGCAATGGGCTACTAAAAATAAATAAACTACTTATTAGCGTAAAATTTAAAAAAACAGTTACTAAATCAATTTTCATGAAAAAAAATAATACCGTAAAGGTAGCGTGGATTGTTTTGCCCTTTTTTAAGGGTGCTCGCTCCGCATATCACCAGCCTCCTTAGTCGTAAGCCGCCTTTCAATATACGGCGTAATATTTCCCTAAAGAATCAATTCTTAAATTATTAATTAATGTTATGAAGAAAAAATTTATCTACTCGATCCTGTTAACCCTGCTTTCTTTGCAGGCCATGGCACAGCTTAAAATTAGCGGAAAGGTTACCAGTGCGCAAGACAACTCGCCTTTACCTGCTGTAAGCATAAGAATCAAGGGTACCTCAACTGGTACCGTTACCGATGCAAATGGTAATTATAGTATAACCGCATCAAATGCCAATGCTGTTTTGGTATTTACCTATACGGGCTTCGCCGCGCAAGAAGTAAGCGTAGCTGGCAGAAGCACCGTGAATGTTCAATTAAAAGAAACAGCCAGCAACCTTAATGAAGTGGTGGTTATTGGTTATGGTACGGCAAAAAAATCTGACCTTACCGGCGCCGTAACTACCATTAAAGCCGAGCAGTTACTTGACAAACCTGTGCCTAACTTAACGCAGGCATTACAAGGCAAGGTTGCCGGTGTTGATGTAAGTGTAAACAGTAATGCACCAGGTGCAGGCGCAAAAGTGCGCATCAGGGGTATTGGTTCTATCAACTCCAATATCGATCCGGTTTACGTTGTAGACGGTGTGGTAGGCGTTGATCCCAACTCCATCAACCCTAATGATATCGCCTCTATCGAAGTTTTAAAAGATGCGTCATCAACAGCCATTTATGGTGTACGTGGTGCAAATGGTATTATCATGGTAACCACCAAACGTGGTAAAAAAGGCCCTGCTACCATTAGTTATGATGCCAACGGAAACGTAAGCGAGCTTTACCGCCACGTACCAACACTAAACTCAAAAGAATTTGTAGACATTTACAACCAATCATTTGCAAACGGATCGAAATTTGATCCTACAGGTGCTACACAAACACCTGCAAAAGCCCTCAACCATACCAACTTCCCCTTGCTGTTTGATACCAACAACAATCCTATTTACGATACCAACTGGGAAAAAGAAACGTATAAACCTTCTTTTTCACAAAGTCATCAGTTGAATATCCAGGGCGGTAGCGAAAAATCTGTTTACAGTTTATCATTAGGATATCTTAATCAGCACGGTTTAACTCCTACATCAGCCTTTAAACGCTATTCCATTAAAATGACCATGGATAACGATGTTAAAGACTGGTTAAGAATAGGTGGTAGCATCAACCTTATCAGCAGCCGCCAGCGTTTGGTAACTGATGGTAACGGTAGTTTGAACGTACCACGTGCGGTGAGCGAAGAAGTGCCGATTGTTCCGATAAAATATCCAAACGGAACCTATGCAGGTAACTTTGATATTGCCGGTCTTGAAGGTGCGCCAAACCCTATCCAAATTGCCAATGAGCGTTATACGCTTAACAATAACATGCAAATGTTGGGTAACGTATACTTCCAGTTCAAAATATCATCTGAATTGGATTTTAAAACAGATTTCGGTTATAACCTGAGCTCACAAAAAAACAATTTCTACTCGTCATTAGCCCTGCAGCATTTATCTGCCGATCAGGGTGGTGTTGCTAACATCAATGCTTACCAAAACTATTTCTGGCAAACAGAAAATTACCTTACCTGGAACAAAAAGCTCAATGATCACCAAAGATTTACCGCTTTAGCGGGTGTATCTTTTAACAGAAACGGATATGAAAGGGTAAGATCTGAAACACAAAACTTCATTGACGACTTTTTCCAGTATCATTATCAACAAGCTGGTTCGGTAAAAAGCGCCAATGAATCTCAGGACGAGAAAAACTCACTGGAGTCATTCTACGGTCGTATCAGCTATAATATCGACGAAAAATACCTGTTCACTGCAACCGGCCGTTATGACGGCACATCACGGGTTGCCGCAAAAAACCAGTTCTCGTTCTTCCCTTCAGTTGGTGCAGCATGGCGTGTATCTCAGGAAGATTTCCTGAAAAACAGCAAATCCATCTCCAACTTAAAAATCCGGGCCAGCTATGGTATACTTGGTAACCAGGAGATCGGTAACTACAGGTCATTGCCACAATACGGCACCGGCCAGACAGTTTTAAGTAACTCGGCTCAAATATCATTGCTGCCAAGCTACCTGGGCAACCCCGATTTGAAATGGGAAAGAACCAAAATGGTTGATGGTGGCATTGAACTGGGACTATTTGGCGACAGGGTAAACCTGAATGCTGATTTTTATATCAAAAATACCAGCGACTTATTATTACAAACACCTATTCCATGGACAGCAGGCTTTACCACTGCTAACGTTTACAAAAACGTAGGTTCGGTTAGGAACACCGGTATCGAGCTTGCACTGAACACCGTGAACGTTAGAACTTCTGATTTTGAATGGACAACTAATTTCATATTTGCATCCAACAAAAACAAAGTAACCAAATTGAATGATAATGGCGCGGATATATTCCCTGGCCCTAACTTCCTTGGTCAAAACTATGTGATCCGTGTTGGCCAGCCATTAGGTTCTTTTTACGGTATGACCCGTGTTGGTACTTACAGCGATTCACCTGCTGATATTGCCGAAGCCGCCAAACATGGTTTAAAAGCCGGCGACAGAAAGTATATTTACAACGCCGATGGAAGCAACTATTATAGCATCATCGGTCGCGCTTATCCAAAATGGACAGGTACTTTCAGCAGCAGTTTCAGGTACAAACATTGGGACTTCTCATTCGATATCCGCTTTGTTGAAGGTGTAAATACTGCCGCTAACTTCAAACACTCGTCTGAAGACAGGCAAACCATATCAAACAGTTTAGCAACGGTATTAAACGGCTGGACCCCGAACAATCAGAATACCATGATATCGCAGGTGCGTAACTACAAATATGCACAGGACTCGCACTTTGATACCTGGTGGGTAGAGGATGGTTCATTTATACGCGGTCAAAACTTCATATTAGGTTATACCTTCCCAACTGCTATGCTTCAACGTGTGCATATGAGCCGTTTACGTATCTATGCAAGCGTTCAAAACCTGTTCGTGATCACCAAATACACTGGTTATGATCCTGAGGTTGATACGTTTAACAGCAGCTATGGTTCCAATCAAGCATTTTCACAAAATATAGATTTCTTCGCTAACCCACGTCCACGTATCTGGAACCTTGGCGTACAGGTAGGATTCTAAAAATTGGCGATATGATCAAAACAGATAGAACAATAGCAATGAAGGATATAATAGAAACAATCTAATAAATCGCATTAAAATGAAAACATTAAAAAATATATTAATCGTATCGTGCATGTTGCTTTCATGCTCATGCAAAAAGTTCCTGGAAGAAAAGCCAACCAACTTTTTAACTCCCGGAGCCGATCTTTCAAGCGCGAAAGTGGCGCGGGCCTTTGCCAATGCGGGCTATCAAAACCTTACCGGTTTGCTAAATGGCCAGTCTGGCTCATACGGTGGTAACACCTGGAACTTAATGGAGTTTATGACAGGTAAGGCAAACAGCGACCTGGGCCAAACCGGCTTTGTAAGCTTTCAGACCCTTACCTACAGTAATACCTCGTTTTATTTTGACACCTGGTGGCAACAAATGTACCTAGGCATTGGCGCAACAAACCTGGCTATACAAAAAATACCAACCATTAACGCTGCCGGTTTAAGTGATGCCGACAAAGCAAATATGGTAGCCGAAGTACGTACTTTACGCGCCCTGTATTATTTTTACCTGGTACGCATGTATGGCGCTGTGGTTAAGGTAACCGAACCCGCTAAGGATCTGAACCTGAATTTGCCGCGTACACCTGCCAAGCAAATTTATGATGAAATAATTATACCAGATTTGCTTGCAGCCGAAAAATCAACCCTGCCATGGAAAGATGCAACAGGTAAAGTAACTATGGCCGCTGTAAAATCGTTACTGGCTGATGTTTATTTAACTTATGCTGGTGCCGCTATAAATGGTGGTGCTGCAAACTACGCAGAATCGGCAAAACGCTCATTGGATGTAATTCAAAATGGCGGCTACACGCTGTTCCCGAACTATACCGATATGATTGTTCCGGGTAATAAAAACACCACAGAGTTTATTTTACAGGTACAGTATTCGGCCGCAGTTCCGGTAACCAATCCACTTACGCCACTTACTATCCCTAACTTCTCCGGTGTATCAAAATACTCAGACGAGTACGGATCAGTTTGGCCTACAGATCAGTTTATAGCATCATTCCCTGCGGGTGATAAACGTGCTGCAGAAAAACAGTTCTTTTACACCAGCTATGTAAGTGCTAAAACCGGGCAAACCATCACCTTTAAAAATCATTACATTTATAAATGGTTTGATGTAAACGCGGTTACCAACACTACTAAATCAGATCTGAACTATACCATTTATCGTTTGGCCGATGTTATGTTAATGTATGCCGAAGCATCAAACCGTGCCGAAGGCTCACCAAATGCCAACGCCATTCAGTATGTTAACCAGATCCGTGCGAGGGCTACCCTGGCCCCGATAGGTGCATTGTCACAAGATGCATTTGAGAAGGAAGTATGGCTGCAACGTTATTTTGAGCTTTGCTTTGAAAATAAAATGTGGTTTGATATGGTGCGCACCCGCAAAATACATAATGACATCACCGGTAACTGGGATAATTTTGTAGGTCATAAAACAGTATTCAATACTACTTATGCCGAAAAACAACTATTGTTCCCTTTACCAAAACAGGAAACAGATGTTAATCCAAAATTATTGCCTAACAATCCGGGCTTTTAATTAGTATGAGTTCATAAAAACAGAACAGCCCCGGTTTGCACCCGGGGCTGTTTTTTTATGATAGGTTAAGATGGGTTATTCGCTTCTGAGGCTTTTGATAGGGTTGGCAATAGCCGCTTTGATAGATTGAAAGCTTACCGTTAACAGGGCAATACTTATGGCAACCATACCGGCAAATACAAATACTTCCCAGCCAATAGGGATCCGGTAGGTAAAATCCTGTAACCACTTGGTCATGGCCCACCAGGCTATGGGCGATGCTATGATAATGGCAATAAATACCAATTTTATAAAATTGAGGGACAACAGCGTGGTGATATTGCCAATGCTTGCGCCCAGTACCTTGCGGATGCCTATCTCTTTGCTCCGTTGCTCGGCCATGTAGGCAGCCAGGGCAAACAGGCCCAGGCAGGCTATAATAATAGCCAGTATGGCAAAGCTGGTAAATATGCGCCCCATGCGCTGTACATCGGCATACATGTTGGCAAAGCGCTCATCCATGAAGGTGTAACGGATAGGCTGATTAGGCGAAAAACTTTTCCAGGTTCTGGTGATCTCTGCCAGCGTATTTTTCATATCGCCGGTTTTTACTTTTACAGATACAATGGAATTGCTGTTTTCTAAATGCATTACTAAAGGTTCAATCCCATCACGTAAGGATTCAAAATTAAAATCCTGTACTACACCAATTACCAGCATTGGGGCTCCTCCATTGCTGATCCTTTTACCTACCGCATTTTTAAGATTAAGCCGCTTAGCTAAGGTTTGATTAATGATAACTGCCTGCGAATCGGTTTTCATGGCTGGATTAAAATTCCGACCGGCAACCAACTTCATCCCAAAAGTTTTTAGATAGTCGGCATCAATATCCCAAAACTGACCACCAACGGAGGCTTCTGTCTTAACTTTTCCTTCATTATAAAATGGATTGCCATTACGCTTGGTACCAGCTACCGGTAAAAAATCACTAACTGATACGCTTTTTACTGACGACAGCTTTAGCAGTTCATCTTTAAAGTTTTTCACCGCATTATCCAGGGTATTGGTGCCTTGTATCATCACTACCTGGTCTTTCTCAAACCCAACTTTTTTATTGAGAATGAATTGCATCTGGTTGTAGATAATAATAGTGCTGATGATTAAAATGATGGATGTGGTGAACTGAAAAACAACCAATCCGTTACGCAGTCCCGAACTTTTGCTGCCCGAACTCAGTTGTCCTTTTAATACTTCCGCAGGTTTAAAACTCGAAAGATAAAATGCCGGGTAAATCCCCGCAACCACACCAATTACAATAGCCGAAGCCAGTACCGTTGGTAGTAACCACCACTGCTGCCAGGGTATGGTTAATGATTTTGATGCCAGTACATTAAAATAAGGCAACAGTATAACGGCCAATATTAAACCAAATACGAAAGAAAAAAAGCTGTACAATAGCGACTCGGTAAGGAACTGGCTAATGAGGCCACTGCGTTGTGAACCCACCACCTTGCGTAAACCAACCTCCTTAGCCCGGTTGGCTGATTTGGCGGTGGAAAGATTAATAAAATTGATACAAGCAATAACCAATATAAAGCCCGCAACGGCGCCGAATAACCAAATAAAACGAATATCGCCGTGCGACATACCATCATGAATATCATATGACCGGAGATTAATATCGGCAATATTCTGCGCATACATGCTTAGTGCATCTGCAATTTTCGAAGCATTCTTATCCCCGTTTTTGACCATATCCGGGATATAATAATTGTTAATTAACCCGTCGGTTACCTTTTTGTTAAACCGGGCAACATCAGTTCCCGGTTTTAGTGTAACATAAATGTGGTAATTACTTGCGCCCCAGGTAGTCTGTTCACCTTTCCAAAATTCAACACCTGTAAGCGTTAACAAAAAACTATAGGCATGCAGATGTGATGTGGTTGGGAGATCCTGCATCACGGCGCCAATTTTATACGCCCTGCTTTTATTGTTGTTCAGGTACATGACCTTACCAACCGGGTTTTGGCCAGGGAAATATTTATCGGCCTTGCTTTTTGATATAACCATGGTAAAAGGCTCAGCAAGCGCATGCGCCCTGTCGCCATAAACCATGGGCAGCTTCAATATGTCCAGCAGGGATTGATCGGCATAAGCAAAACCCTCTTCATGTGTATTATCGGGTACATCGCTCCGCTTCAATTCATTACTGCCTGCTCCCCAAAAAAGTGAGTTAGGCATCAGCCTGCCAAACTTTTCCACCTCCGGAAAGTCTGATTTAAGGGTTCTACCCATTACTGCCGGCCAATCAACTCCTTTTTCGTGAATATTGTCCATATTGTATTGCCCTACAATCCTGTAAATACGGTCGGCATCCGGGTAGCTTTTGTCGAAGCTCAATTCTTCACGTATATACAAGGCAATAAGCAGACAGGCCGCAATGCTCAGGGCAAATCCTCCAACTTTTATGGCCGCATACATTTTCTGTTTCAGCAATTGCCTTACTGCAATTTTTAGGTAATTCTTTATCATGGTGATATTGCTTACAAAGTGATTAATTGGATTGCTTAGAACTTTTTTTTTAAAGCCCAGTTTCGAATAACTAGCCTCTGTTTCTTTATATAGGTTAGTTGCCGGAGAATTCGCTTCGGCTTCTTTGATACGGTTAAGGATCTTTTTGAAAAGGAAATAGCTGTGATCTTCCTGCGCCTGTTCCGTGTCGGGCTGCCACCATTGGAGCATGAACCTTACGCTGTCATCAATACCCGGATTTTCACTAAGCAACTCATCCAACTCCAGCAGCTCTTGCTCAGAGGCTTCATGGGTTAGCTTTTTTATCACCAGGTGCCAGATATGGTCTTCTGTGTTCATTTTGGTAACAGCTTAATTTACTAGGTAGCACCTACTTAGAATAAAAGGCATGCCATTGTTATAAATAATTAATTTACAATACCTTATACATTTTAAATGTCGATTAAATTGTTCGGATTCGTACAGGCCGTCCGGTTTTGAACCTTTCACCCTATCCATTTAGTATAGTATATACACACAGTTTATTTGACGCAGTTTCAAATAGTTAGGTTACACACTAATTATTTTTAAATATATAGTACTATGTATTGTATAGTACCATGTTTTGTATATATTTGTTTTGATTTTTAACCTTAGCTACCATCATGAACATCAAAATGTTACTATACACCGGCATCATTATCCCCATAGTTTTTTGGGCATCAACCATCTTATGCGGTTTTATTCATGGCAATTATAACCACCTGAGCGGCACCGTCAGTGAACTTGGCGCCACCGGTACCCGGTCTGAACCTTTAATGGCTACCCTCACTATGTTCAGCGCCATTTTAAGTATGTTTTTTATGATGGGTGTTTATGGCGCCTGCAAACAATTAGGGCTTAACATCATCCCGGTATTTACGCTGCCTGCATTCACTTTTATGATGGGTTGGGCCGCCATGTTTCATGCAGGCAATCATCTGCATTCGGCTTCGGGCCCCGTTTTTATATTATTATACCTGGGCACCTTGCTGGTGGCCATTTTATGGCGGGGAAAGCGGGAACTGGTATCGGTCAGGATAACTTCTCTATTTAGCCTGGTGTTGATGCTGCTTATATTTTTACGTTTTGTGCCATTTATTCAAAATACATATCCGGGCCTTATTCAACGGTTTGTGCATTTGGGCTGGTCTGCCTGGTTCATTGGTTTAAGCATAGGGCTCATCAGGCTCGTTTCATTACAGGAAAATCAACAACTTTTAAATCACTAAAAATTTATATCATGAAAAAACTACAATTAATCGCGACTATCGGTATCCTTTTATCGGTAACCGCCTGCAGATTCGGAAAAAGACATACCACCATCATGGAGAATGGAAATGGTACTACTGTAAAAATAGAATACGTAGGGCAAACCTATTTTACGCCGGATGGTACAGGCATTAAAAGTATTTCGCCAAACGGATATGTAAAATACTCGCGGGACGATAAACAGTTAATTGCCGAGAGTGATTACAACGGCAAGATCACTTACGAGCTAAACGATGGGGGGAAACAAACTATGCTTAATGATGGCGATAAGGCGTTTTTAGCCCAAGCGGTTAAAGACATGATTAAACACGGCCACAACGCCGATGGCCGGTAAAATAAACCGCTGATAAAAAAACACAGCACGTCATGCCGAATTTATTTCGGCATCCCACAGGATATTCACGCCTGCCAGATCTGTGATTTGTCTATTGCAGACCTGTCCTGTGCCTACCTGCTAATGGGATGCCGAAATAAATTCGGCATGACGTCTGCTTTTTAAATTCTTCTCCCTTTGGTCAATTAAAGAGCACAATAATTTTTCACTGTGAATGCCCTGACTTTTTTTGTTTAATTGAAAACACTTGCAATAATTTATAGGTTTATTGGTTAAAAAAGCATGAAAATAAAATTGTACAGCCGCGTGTTTGGCTTGTTATTAGTATCCCTTTTTAGTTATAGTTTAGTTAGCGCACAAACAGCAGCAATGAAAACTTCCAAAGGCAACGAGCAAACCCTGCAGGTAAGCCGTAAAAAAATTGATTCGCTTGATAAGGCACTCATAGCTTTACTGGGCGAACGCGAAAGGGTGGTAAAAGAAATTGGCGTTTACAAAGCCCAAAACAATATCCCCGCATTGCAAGCAGATCGCTTTAAACAAGTGATCGAAAAAAGCATCGAGGCCGGTAAAAAAGAAGGTTTATCTGAAACTTTTGTAACCGAACTGATGAACGCTATCCACAAAGAAAGCTTGCGAATAGAGGAAGAGATCAAGGCTCAAAAGTAATTGATTCAAATACATGTGATCGCCCTGTCAAGATATCAAAAGATATTCGTTCAAACACGGGTGTCATGGTGAGCCACGTCGAACCATGGTGGGCAGGCCTCTGCGCTCGACCCTTCGACGGAGCTCAGGGTGACAGCCCTCCATGCCTATTGATAAGCTATTACGCTGTCAAAAGGATCTAATTTAATCACAATCAAAATTTGTATTTAAGCGCATCAAAATTTAATTCAGAGTGTAGCCCTTCGAACGGAACAGCCTGATTATGAGATTTTTTACCGCTAAATAAGTCTGGTATTAAACCGTATCAATTTCATTCCAAGTTATTATAAATCAATTATTTATACCCGTCTATTTGCTTTATTCTCATTAACTTTAATAAATTTGGATTGCCGGAAACGTCCATTTTCAGCGTTATTCAAAGCCGGTATCCTATTAAATAAATCCATGAAGAAAAAACTTTTAATTGCCTGTTTTATCGCGGGCAGCCTTGTAAAAGCTGGCTTTGTAAATGCCCAGGGTACAGCTCCGTTTTCTGTCAACAATAAATCGGTAAAGGTAATTGTGTCTGAAAAAGAAGCGGGCTATAAGCTTACACCAACCGAAACGCTTCAATTTACTGATAAACCACAACCCGGCGAAACCGAGGTTTCCGTTTTTGTTGATCCAGCTAAAACATTTCAAACTATGCTGGGTGTGGGTGGCGCCTTAACCGATGCCTCGGCCGAAGTATTTTATAAGTTGCCAAAAGACAAACAAAAAGAGTTTTTAACCGCCTACTACGATAAAGACAAAGGCATTGGTTATACCATGGCCCGTACCAATATTCAAAGCTGCGATTTCTCGAGCGCGAGCTACAGCTACGTAAAAGAAGGTGATGCCGACCTGAAAACATTTGATATCAGTCATGATAAAACCTATCGTATACCTTTTATCAAAGCGGCTATGGCTGCGGCTGGCGGCAAGCTAAACCTGTTTGTTTCGCCATGGAGCCCACCGGCTTTTATGAAAGACAATAACGATGTATTGCACGGTGGTAAATTGAAACCAGAGTTTGACCAAAGCTGGGCTAATCTCTTTGTGAAATTTATAAAGGCTTACGAAAAAGAAGGCATCCCGGTATGGGGCCTTTCGGTACAGAACGAACCCATGGCTAAACAAAGCTGGGAGTCATGCATGTTCACCGCCGATGAAGAGCGCGATTTTGTAAAGAACTTCCTGGGTCCAACCCTACACAAACAAGGTTTAGCCGAAAAGAAACTGATTGTTTGGGATCATAACCGCGATTTGCTTTATCAGCGTGCCAGCACCATTTTAGAGGACCCTGAGGCTGCTAAATACATCTGGGGTGTAGGTTTCCACTGGTATGAGACCTGGACAGGCGCCGGTCAGCAATTTGAAAGCACCCGCCGCGTGCATGAATCATTCCCCGATAAAAACCTGATCTTTACAGAAGGTTGTATCGAAAAATTTGATTTTGCCCAAATTAACGACTGGGCCCTGGGCGAAAGATACGGTCTATCCATGATCAACGATTTTAATGCGGGTACCGTAGCCTGGACCGATTGGAACGTTTTGCTTGATGAAAAAGGCGGACCAAACCACGTAGGCAACTTTTGCTTTGCGCCAATACATGCCGATACGCAAACCGGTAACCTGATCTACACCAGTTCATACTATTACCTGGGGCACTTCTCTAAATTTATCCGCCCGGGCGCCAAACGTGTAAGTGCGGTAGCCAGCAGGGATAAATTGTTAACCACCGCCTACCTGAATACCGATGGTAAACTGACCATAGTGGTAATGAATAAAACCGACGAAAAAATTGAATACAGTTTATGGATAAAAGGCAAAGCCGCTAAAACAACCAGCTTGCCGCACTCCATCGCTACGCTTGTAGTAGAATAAAAAGCCTTATACTAATCAACTATATCTCTGGTGTGGTGGGTCATTTATGATCCACCACTATCATTTATGGGCAGATGGAGAGGCGGAAGTTTGGTTCCGTATTAATTGCTCTTCTTATTCCTGGTTCTCTATTAAACCAAAATAAATTAAACTATAAAACTTAAAAAAAGCCTGTCAGTCTGAGCTTGTCGAAGACTCGCGCGCAGAGGCCTGCACACCATGGTTCGACGGGGCTCACCATGACACCACGTTTTGCAGTTCAGCATGACAACCATTTTGCTTACCCAAAAACAACCGTTTTATTCCCATAAACAAAAACACGATCTTCAATGACCAATTTAAGGGCATTAGCCAATACAGCCGTTTCAATTTCCTGGCCTGCTTTAACCATGGTAGCCGCCGTGAATGAATGATTTACCGGGATGATCTGCTGCGCGATGATGGGGCCTTCGTCCAACTCATTAGATACAAAATGGGCTGTAGCACCAATGAGCTTTACACCGCGTTCAAAAGCCTGTTTATAAGGATTGGCACCAATAAATGCCGGCAAAAACGAATGGTGTATATTAATGATACGCATCGGGAACCGGGCCACAAAAGCGGGCGACAAGATCCGCATGAACTTGGCCAGCACAATATAATCCGGTGCATACTGTTGTATCACATCAGCCATTTGCTGCTCCAGCTCTTCCCGACCATATTGCTCGTGCGAAAGGTGATAAAAAGGCATATCAAAACGTTCGCAAATATCCTGCAGGGTGGCATGGTTGCCAATTACGCATTGCACCGTTGCGCCCAGGGTTTTAAAATAATTACGTATCAGTATATCGGCCAGGCAATGGTACTCTTTGGTTACCATAACCACTATTTTTTTATGCGGGATCGGGTTTACCGATATAATAGCGCCGGCAGGTAATACGCCTTTCAATGTATCTTCCAAGCCCTCAGTATCTCCATCCTCAATTTCCAGACGTACAAAGAAAATATCTTCGGCCTTATCCACATGTTCACGCATGGAAACGATATTGAGCTGGTGTTTGGCCAGTATAGTGGCTATGGAGCCCACCAAACCAACCTGATCTTTACATTGAATAACAATAATCATAGTATCAGGGTACAAAAAGAATTTGCCCGTAATTTACAAACAGGTATCATTTATACAAACAATTATATGCTTTAAAATCAGCAGCATGTATCATTTAGGCCGTCATCTTCGTAATTTAGGGTATAAACCTTACAGTATGAAACATTTTCTTTTAATGCTCATAGCGCTCACATTATGCAGCGCGAGCTCCTGCAATAAGGGCAAACTCCCGGCATCAACTTCTATTGTGGGGCAATGGCGCTGGATTAAATCAGTAGGTGGTATAGGTGGTTTTACAACAACACCGCAAAGTACCGGCTTTATCCAGCGATACCAATTTAATGACGATAGCACTTTTCGTTTTTTCAGGAAAGACACAGCGGCTATGCAGGGCAAATTTTCCATCGTCCGGAACTACAAATACGGCAACTCCACCATCGATGTATTAAAAACAGGCAACTCCTTTGACCAGTCTTTACTGATCAGAAACGACACCCTGTTTTTGTATGACATATCCATCAGCGATGGGTACAACAATACTTACGTGAGGATTAAATAGTCTTGAGTCCGAAGTCCTAAGTCTTAAGTTGAACAGAAGAGATTCTTTTGACTTATGACTCAAGACTTCGGACTTAGAACTTAAGACTCAAAATCCGGTATAAAATTCACCTGGTTTTCCTGGTCAAACGTTACGTAAACTCGACGCCAGGGTTCGTCATTGATCAGGCGCCATTTGTGGGCTGTGCCGGTAGTGTCGGTAGCTATCAGTATTTCACCTGGTTTCAGTATAAAAGTTTCGCCTGTACGGGTCTCAAACTCCAATGTACCTAACAGAGTGATCACGTATTGGTTGGTTGGCGCGTTATGCCAGTCGAAGAATGAATGTGGCGGCGATTCCTGGAACCGGATAGACTGCGCCTGGTTAAACTGAGCTTCGGCCACACTGCCTGTTTCTATGTGCGAATTACCGTCGGCCCCGGTATATAGTTTATATGCTTTGATCATTTTATTGAGCGCTATTGGCGCTGACCGCTAAGCTAAGATATTTTAATATTTTAGCGGTAAAGCCTACATAATGGCATTGTAAATTAAAACTTACCTGCGTTTAATTGGTTCATTAAAAATGAGTTCAACCGCCTCCCTTCGGAAATTTCAATTTTTTCCATTGGTTATCAACCTGCTGATCACGCTGGTTGTTGGTTTTGTAGCCATGCTTTTTACCAGACCGCAAATAGCCGGTTGGTACAGCACCCTTAAAAAGCCATCCTTTAATCCTCCGCCCCAAGTGTTTGCCCCGGTGTGGATCGGTCTGTACATACTGATAGCTATTGCCGCCTACCTGGTCTGGAAACACCGGAGCCGCAAACCGGTGTATAAAGTAACCCGGGCCATTTATTTTATACAATTGTTTTTAAATGGATCATGGTCTATCGTATTTTTTGGCCTTCATGAGGTATTTGGCGCATTGATTGTTATTATACTGCTATGGATCAGCATTATACTTACCATACAATGGTTCAATAAGTTCAACAAAATGGCCGGATGGCTGTTATGGCCTTACCTGCTTTGGGTAAGTTTTGCTGGGGTATTAAATGCAAGCATATATTTCTTGAACTGACCGCTTTAAAACACTATTTTTATTGCGTACATTTTTATACGGTAACATAACCGGCCAATTAAAATAATGAAGAAAATATTCCTTTTATTATGCCTTATTACGGCTGTTCATAGTTTTGGCTTTGCAAAATCCATAGCCATCAATCATTTTGTTGTAAAAGAAAACCCTTTTGCTGTTGATGAGGTTGCCGTGGTTGCTACCGATACCGCCGGTGTGATACAGGAGGATGTGAACGGGATATTCACCTTTGTGATGAACGGTTTCCAGGAGCAGTTGAAATTTGAAAAAGGGACCGCCTTTTATCGCCACAAGCTCGACCGCTCCGCCTTTTTATATGCCAAACACATGAATGACAGTGGCACCCACGCTATTTTGTACTACATTTATAAGCATGACAGTAAACTAAGCCCCTTCCATATCAGCTGGGTCTTACTGGTGGCCATTCCGTTGGCTCTTGTGCTGCTGGCTTATATGTTTAAGCGATTTATTATTATAGCGGTGATCATATTTTGTATATTCCTCTATTTTAACTACCACAACGGCCTAAGTATGCCCACCTTTTTTGAAAGCATTATTGACGGGCTCAAGGGAATGTTTTAGGTGGGAAGCTAAAAGCGGAAGGCTTAAAGCTTAAAGCCTGTTTTGACGTGCGAATAGATCCTTTGTTTCTATCCATGACGTGTTGTAGAAGCCTTCGCATAAAGAAAGGCCTGTCAGTCTGAGCTTGTCGAAGACTCGTGCGCAGAGGCCTGCCCACCATGGTTCGACGGGCTCACCATGACACCCTGTTTATCCTTTAAAACCTCATTGTACCTTCAGAGGTCAACGATTTTATAACCCAGGAAGACAAAGTGTTAATTAGCTCATTCACTAACTCAATAATTCAACAATTAAAAAGGTAGCCCTATACCAAAGTTCAGCTGCATAAAGTTGTAGCTGTCGCCGAGTATTTTGCCATGACCATCGGTGCCGGTGCTATTGGCCTTAAGGTATGCTTCCTTAAATTCACCCGACTTAAATAGTTCGCCAAAGTGTTTGATGAGCACCCATTGATCTGAGCCGTTAAACTGTGGATCTTTAAATTTAAATGCCGCGTCGAGCCGGAAGATAAAGAAACCAAGATCAAACCGTAAACCTGTACCTATACCCACTGCTGTTGACTGCAACAGGTTATCAAATCTGAATTCGCCGCCCGGATTTTCGGTCTTCTTACCCAGGCGCCATACGTTACCGGCATCTATAAATACGGCCCCCTTTAGTTTGGCTCCCCAAAAGTTATTAGCCAGTGTGTACCGGTATTCGGCATTGCCAATTATTTTGATTTCGCCAAACTGGTCGAGATATTTTAACCGGGTACGATTAGTGGTATCGGTTCCGTAATAAGTTCCGCGGTTAAATTGCCCAGGCCCCAGTGTACGGGGCAACCAGGCACGGATATCATTGGCACCACCGGTATAAAAGTTTTTTTCAAATATCAGCTGGTTACTGTTACCATAGGGGATACCAATACCTGGATTGATCCGGAATACAAACTGCCGCTCTCCGCCCAGTGTTTTGTAAATACGAAGGTCAAGTTCGGTTTTGGCGTATTGTGAAAAAGCATAACCAAAAATTTTGCGCTCATTATCCGCGTCTCTTGGCGCGTTAAACACGCTGCTCGCCAGGCTCAGAAAATTACCTCCAATATCTAAACTGCCGCGGAAATACGTAAAGTTTTTATAAGAGTTTAACTCAAGGGCATTATATTGAAAAGTGTACTGGCTGCCTGTTGTAAATGTGGTACGGCCAATTAACTTTACATAGGCGAGTCTGTTTTGTTTAATCAACGTATCCCTGGCAGCCGGATCAAGCACGCCCCGTGAAAACTCAATACTGATAGGTGTAATGGTATGTTGCTTACGACCGGTTTCAAAAAAGTCATAAGTAATGGAGTTAATAAAGCTTTCGCGCCTAACCAGGTCTTTTTGAAAAAACAGCGAATAATTGCTCGAAAAGGTAGTATGCGGCACGCCGAATTTACCTAACAACGGAAAACCAAATGGTGTTAAAATACGAGGGTAAACCAAGTTAACCCCTGCTCTTAGTTCCTGGTTCTGGATACTGTGCCCGTTATCAAATAAAATACTCCAGTTTAATTTTACTTGTAATATAGCCGCTTGTTTAAACAGGTTACGGTTGGTAAAAGTGTTACCTATGTTATAACCAAAGCGCCCGCCGCTAAACAACACCTCGCCCTCCACCCTGTCTGACATTTTTTTGAGCGGCACTATATCAATTTGGGTATTGAGCCGATTGGAACTATCGGCCAGTTTTACGTAAGTGGGATTGGGCACATTGCGAAACACGTTTAATTCCGAAAGCCTGGTGGTGGTCAATGTCTGATTATCTATATTATAAAGATCCCCTTTACGCTGAAAGGTATAATCTTTTACCACCCGTGGCTTAAAGCGGCCCGAGAAATCAACAAATCTGAACTGCGAATCAACCTGCAGAGTATCCGCTTTACCGGATGTGCGCCCACTACTCCGCGAAATGGTGATGAGCGTATTATTGATGGTATAAACCGGGTGCTCTTTTTTACCCGCCGGGTTATCAATGATCATTTTAACATCAACTACGCTATTATTAAAGGTGGAGTCGTAATCAAAACTGACATATTGCCTGTAAAAATCAAAGTAGCCATTCCGTTTCATCAGCGCGTAAAGTTCATCCCTGTCATGAGCCAGGCTATCAGTGTCAAAGCGCGATCCTGGCGAAATATGGGATATTTTATTCCGGTTGGCATTATATAAGTTTTTAATGTTTTTATCGGCAATACTATCCGTTACCTTACGGATCCGGAACATGGGGCCCTCCTGTGCGGTAAAAACCAACTCGGCTCTTTGCTTTTTAACAACAATACTGTCTTTTACTTTGGCTTTGAGGTAGCCACGGTTCTGGATATATTTTTCTATCTGGAAACGGGAATATTCAACCAGGTTACTGTCCAGAATGGATGGTGCCTCGCCAAAATTGCGTTTGCCGTTTTTACTGAAGGTGTAATAAAATTGCAGGTTGAGCCAGTTATTGGGCTGCTGTTCTTTATCTACATAATTTACAGCGGTTTCGGCAAATTCCTTATCGATGCCTTTAATAGTAATTTTGCGTACTATTACCTGGTCTTTTTTCAAACCACGGGTACTACTGCAGCCCGATCCGATAATGAGCAGCAAAATACTTAATATTGTAAGGCGGAAAACAGCAGGGTTTATATATGCTTTCAAAATCACAAATCAGTTTATTATCATCCTTACAACATAAAAAGTTTCGCAGGGAACATGGTTTATTTATGGTTGAGGGTTACAAATCAGTTACGGAATTTATAAACTCTGCTTACCAGGTTGATACCATATACCATACCCCTGCAATTGCTCCAAAATTGCTGAATTTATCCCGAAAAATAAACTTTCAGGAAATTTCATTAAATGAAGTCCAAAAAATCAGCTCACTGAAAACACCGCAAGAGGTAATTGGTTTGGTCAAGATACCAATATGGCCGGTATTAAATTATAAAGCGCTCGAAAAAAAGTTTTCGCTGGTACTGGATAGCGTGCAGGACCCGGGCAATATGGGCACCATCATCCGCACTGCCGACTGGTTTGGGATACAGGATATCATTTGCTCTGAAGATACCGTTGATGTGTACAATCCCAAAGTAGTACAGGCTACCATGGGTTCGCTGGCACGTGTCAACGTACATTATGCCGATCTGTTAACCGTGCTGCCGCAGATCAAACTCCCCATATTTGGCGCTATGCTCAATGGTGAAAATATGTATAACACCCATTTTGGTACCGAAGGCCTGCTGGTGATGGGCAACGAAGGGAACGGTATAAGCGCCCCGGTTGAGCAATTGATAACCAGCGCCGTAACCATCCCCAGGGCCGGAAATGCCGAATCATTGAACGTGGCTATTGCTACCGCGATACTCTGTTCAGAGATAAAAAGAAATTCAATGAAATAAATGTTGGCTTTCCAAAAAATAAATTACTATTTTTGCAGTCCTTAAAAAATGGTCGGGTGGCCGAGTGGCTAGGCAGAGGTCTGCAAAACCTTTTACAGCGGTTCGAATCCGCTCCCGACCTCAAGGGTTTAAAAAAATTTAAAATATCAACACCATGGGCGTTACTCGTTTAAAAAGAAAAGATAGAAAAAACAAAACCACTTCACGTTTAGAAGTTCAGTTTTTGAAACTGGCTACTAACCTGGAGTACGGAAGCCGTTCTGCTGAGTCAAAACACAGCCAGATCGCTAAAAACAACGAAGTTTTAGCAAAAGCTATCGCTGCTGCGAAATAATTTTTTCTGTTTTTAAGCGCTTAATGGTGCTTGAAAAGATCTTATAAATCCTGCTGGTTTCAGAAACCGGCAGGATTTTTTTATGGATGAAATCCAGGAGGGTGTCATGCTGAGCTCCGTCGAAGCATGGTGGGCAGGCCTCTGCGCACATCGTTCGACAGGCTCAGGGTTACAGCCCCTTTTATTTTCTGTAGAGGCCCATATTTGCGTCTCTCGTACACAGATCAAAAATAATGAGAATTAAACCTCAACAAAAAGAGACACAAATATGTGTCTCTACGGAAGAAAAATCTTTAATTAAATAGTCAGCAGCTTCTTATTGATCCTGCCAATCAATCCTGGCCCTTCATAAATAAAGCCTGTATACAGCTGAACCAGCGATGCGCCGGCCTGTAATTTTTCCACCGCGTCGTCAGCAGAATGTATGCCGCCTACACCAATGATGGGGAACGATCCCTTTGATTTCTGGTGCAGGTACCTAATCACTTCCGTAGAACGTTTGGTGAGAGGTTTACCGCTCAATCCGCCGGCTTCATTCTTTAAACTTTCGGCAGCCGTTAAGTTTTCGCGACTAATGGTGGTATTGGTAGCAATAATACCCGCTATGCCGGTTTGTTGTACAATATCAACAATATCATCCAGTTGTGAATCGGTCAGATCGGGGGCTATTTTCAGGAGGATCGGCCTGCTGATGCCGTTTTTTGAATTGCGCTGCTGCAGGGTATTCAGCAGGTGCATCAGCGGTTCCTTTTCCTGCAATTCGCGCAAACCAGGTGTATTGGGCGAGCTTACGTTCACCACAAAATAATCAACCACATCAAACAGGCGGTCAAAGCACTTGATATAATCGTTAACGGCTTCTTCGTTAGGGGTAACCTTGTTTTTGCCGATGTTACCGCCAACGATCAGGCTTTTCTGCGCCCCTTTAGCGTTTCTGCGAAAGGTGGCTATACGCTCTGCCGCTACATCAACACCAAAGTTGTTAAAACCCATGCGGTTAATAAGTGCGCTATCAGATGGTAAGCGGAACATCCGTGTTTTAGGGTTGCCGGGTTGCGGCAGCGGGGTAACGGTACCTATCTCCACAAAACCAAAACCGATGTTAGCCATTTCGCCTATGAGCTCGGCATTTTTATCAAAACCAGCTGCCAGTCCTACCGGATTTTTAAACCTAAGACCAAACACCTCTTTTTCCAATCGGGGGTTGTTGACATCCCAAATAGCCCTGCTCAAAGCAGCACCACCCGGAAAACGATTGAACCGTTTTAAGTTACGGGTTACAAAATAATGTACTTTTTCGGGATCGAACTGGAACAGGATGGGTTTTAATAAAAAATACATGCCGCGAAGTTAGCACATTCCTTTATGTGTGTAAACCAGAATTTTAGGAATTTTTGATTTGGGCTGATGATGAATCACTGCCGCGAGTTTAGCGCAGCAATATTAATAAACGCGTCATTGCGAGGAACGAAGCAATCCCCGATAGGCAAGTTCGCCCTGTATAGCATAGAGATTGCTTCGTTCCTCGCAATGACGCGTGGGGAGAACTCTACCGGGATAAGTTGTTTTACGCTGCGCTAAACTCGCGGCAATAATTTATATCTTTCAAAAAACATCGCAAATCTGTATTTTCGAAAATCAGTTATGCCTAAAATAAATCTAAATGACCAGAAAAGAATTAAGAGATACTTTTAAACAGGGTCGTCGTAATTTTCTTAAAACAGCTGCCGTGGGTTCTATAGCCTCGGTGGGTATTCCACAAATTGTATCGGCCGCGTTAGCTTCCGAAAAAAACGCGCCTAAATTAAAATTCAATACCGGCGATGTGATATTATTCCAAGGTGATTCCATTACCGATTGGGGCCGCGATCATAAAAAAACAGAACCCAATACCACCGGCGCCTTAGGCTCAGGCTATACCCTGATCACCGCGTCGAAACTATTGATTGATCATGCCAGCAAAGACCTCAAAATATACAACAAAGGCATCAGTGGCAATAAAGTTTATCAACTGGCCGAGCGCTGGACCAGCGATTGCCTGGACCTGAAACCCAATATACTGAGTATCCACATTGGTGTAAATGATTTTTGGCATACCCTTACCGGCGGCTATACCGGCACTATTGATACTTACATCGCCGACTATAAAAAACTGCTTACGCTTACCAAACAAACGCTGCCCGATATTAAACTGGTGCTATGCGAACCCTTTGCCACCAAAGGCGTACGGGCTGTCGACGATAAATGGTACCCAACGTTTGACTTATTCCGCAAGGCCGCACGTGATATTGCTACTGAGTTCGGAACCGTTTTTGTACCCTACCAGGCCGCGTTTGATAAAGCGCTGGAAATAGCCCCTGCACCCTACTGGAGCATGGACGGCGTACACCCCAGCGTACCCGGCGAAGCACTCATGGCACAAACATGGCTTAAAGCAGTGGGGGCTTGAGTGGTGAGTGATTAGGTGGATATTTTCCAACTGGAACATAGTTGTCAAGAACATAAACTGACGCTTAATAAACAGTGCTAACTGTAAAAATGGTTAATTTTGCCACAGATAAAAACATTAAAAATGTCTATAACTACCGAAGACGAAAGAATTGGAATACAGCAGGCAAGCGATGCTGTTGCCATAACGCTTAGAAAGATGCGGGAGTTTGCCAAACCAGGCATTTCAACAAAGGAACTTGATGAATACGGCGGCGAATTGCTGGCACAGATGGGCGCACATTCTGCACCTATGTTAACCTATGGTTTCCCTGGATATACATGTATCAGCATTAATGAGGAAGCTGCGCACGGTATACCAGCAGCGGATAAGATCCTGAAAGAAGGCGACCTGGTAAATATTGATGTATCGGCAGAATTGAATGGCTATTGGGCCGATAATGGCGGCTCATTTGTATTGGGCGAAGATATCCACGGCCATGGCAAGCTGATACAAGCATCGAAAGAGATATTGAGGAAGGCGATCAGCAACATTAAAGGTGGTGTCAGAATTTCGGAGATCGGCAGGTTGATCGAAACCGAAGCCAAAAAAGCTGGCTATACGGTGATAAAAAACCTGACCGGGCACGGTATCGGTCGCAGCTTGCACGAAGAACCACACGAAATAGCCAACTATAACGACAGGTATAACACCAGCCGTTTCAAAAAGAATTCGGTGGTAGCGATAGAGACATTCATTTCCACACAATCTACTATTGCCAATACGCAAGCCGATGGCTGGACACTAACCGGTAACAAAGGTGGTTTTGTTGCACAGCATGAGCATACCATTATGGTAACCGGCGGCGAGCCCGTAATATTTACAGCGCAGAACGGTATCTGGGATTAATTTTCTGCTCCATATTTTTTACTGATGATATTGAATTGTGTGTACCATTTACACCTCCGGTTTCGTCATTCGAAATTCAAAATTCGATGTTCGGTATTACTCTTTAAGCCTTTAGCTTTCAGCCTTCCGCTTTCACCTCAAAAATCGTATCTTTGCGCGCAAATGATTGCTATAAATAACCTTACGTTTGAGATTGGTGCGCGGGCCCTTTACGATGAAGCCAACTGGCATATAAAACCCGGTGAAAAAATTGGTTTAATAGGTGCCAATGGAACCGGGAAAACTACCCTTCTGAAAATTATTGTAGGCGACTATAAACCTACATCGGGCACCATATCAATGGCTAAGGACCTTACCATGGGTTATTTGAACCAGGATTTGCTGTCATACTCCTCAGATAAAACTATTGTGCATGTGGCTATGGAGGCTTTTGAGCGCCAGAACCAATTGCATGACGAGATCGAGAACCTGCTTAAAAAGCTGGAAACCGATTATACTGAAGATCTTTTACACAAGCTGAGCGACAAACAACACGAGTTTGAACTGCTTGATGGTTATAATATTGAATACAAGGCACGCGAAATTTTAGCCGGTTTGGGTTTTAGCGACAGCGATTGCGCACGTAAACTTAACACCTTTTCGGGTGGATGGCGCATGCGGGTTATGCTGGCCAAAATATTATTACAAGCTCCTGATATCCTGTTGCTGGATGAGCCTACCAACCACCTGGACTTACCATCTATCCAATGGTTGGAAGATTATCTGAAAGCATTTAACGGCGCCATCATCATTGTATCGCACGATAGATGGTTCCTGGATAAGGTGATCAACCGTACGGTAGAATCGCGTAAGGGCAAACTCACCGTTTACGCGGGTAACTATACTTTTTACCTGGAAGAGAAAGCTCAGCGCGAAGAAATTCAGCGCGGTGAGTTCAAAAACCAGCAATCAAAAATAAAACAGGAAGAGCGTTTGATCGAACGTTTCCGTGCCAAGGCGTCCAAAGCAAAAATGGCGCAGTCGCGTATCAAAATGTTGGATAAAATGGAGCGTGTAGATGATGTAGATGATGATAACCCAACGGTTAACTTCGCCTTCCGTTTCTCCAAACAATCGGGCAGACACGTAATAACTTTAGAGGATATTGTTAAAAAATACCCGGCTATTGATATTTTGAACGGCGGCGAGGCTGTAATTGAAAAAGGCGATAAAATTGCCCTGATCGGTGCTAACGGTAAAGGTAAATCGACCCTGTTACGCATCATCGCTTCGGCAGATCATGATTATAAAGGTAAAGTAACTACCGGGCATAACGTAAGCACTACATTTTTTGCCCAGCACCAGCTGGAATCCCTTCACCTGGAAAACCAGATATTACAGGAATTACAAGCTTTTGCTCCAAAACATACCGATACGGAATTACGTACCATTTTAGGTTCGTTCCTGTTTACCGGCGATGATGTGTTCAAGAAGATCAAAGTATTATCAGGAGGTGAAAAATCACGCGTGGCTTTGGCCAAGGCGCTTACTGCCGATGCCAACTTCCTGGTACTGGATGAGCCCACTAACCACCTGGATATGCAATCGGTAAATATCCTGATCCAGGCGCTGGATCAATATGAAGGTACGTTCATCGTGGTATCGCACGACAGGTTTTTCCTGGATAATGTGGCCAATAAGATCTGGTTTATTGAAGATCAGAAGATCAAAATTTACCCGGGTACTTATGCCGAATACGATGAGTGGGCAGCTAAACGCAAACTGGAGCCCAAAGCGGCCATCCCTGCACCTCAGCCTAAAAAGGAAGAGAAAAAACCTGAACCGGTTAAACAACAGCCACAAAGCGAAAACAAACACCAGCAGCTTAAAAAGCTAAACCAGGACCTCGCCAAAATGGAAGAACAGATTGCCGACCTGGAAAAAACAGTAAAGCAACTGGAAGCCCAATTGGCCGATGATAAAATTTATACCGATAACAACAAATTAAAAGATACCAACGCGAGCTATTCCCAAAAACAAGCCGAACTAAAGCAGGTTCAGCAAAAATGGGAAGCACTGGCCGAGCAGATCCTCGAGCTGGAGGCGTAAGCCCCGAAAATATAATAATCATGTCATTGCGAGGAGGAACGACGAAGCAATCTCGTAGCTATTCTTAACCATAAGAACGCGAGGAGATTGCCACGCTACGCTCGCAATGACATGTGAAATAAAAAAGCCTTCCGAAGTTTTAAAAACTTCGGAAGGCTTGCTTTACCCACAATCACTAATTCACCAATCCACTAAATCACTAATTATCCTAATATCCCTTTGTAGGTATCAGGTTAGGATTATTTCTTAGTTCCCGGCTTGGTATCGGGAATAAAAGCTCCCTGTCGGTTAAAACCGGTCCGTATGAAAACTTATGGCCAACATAATTATCAAAGCCTTTGGTTTCCACATTAAATGCTTTACGAAGGCGCGCCATATCAAACCAGGTAACGTTTTCAAAGCACAGCTCATACCAGCGTTCGCGCCAGATGGCTTCGCGGAACTGCTCTTTTGATAAGCCTGTTAGGTTAGGTAAAGTTGCTCTTGTTCTTACCTGGTTAACCGCGTCATACGCTTTTGCGCCCGGTCCATTAACTTCGTTGGATGCCTCGGCATAAATAAGCAGCACATCGGCATAACGGATGAGCGACCAGTTCAAATCACTATTGGCCGTAGTTGTTTGTGCAACCACATCAAAAATCTTATAAATAAAATATCCGCCCAGATCAACCACCTTAGTTCTATCGTCCTGGTTGGTGAATTTGGTAAAGAAGAACTGCCCTTCTTTAGCACGCAGATCAGCCGGATCATACGATTGTACAAAAGCTCCCGTAGCATAAATACCCCCGGTTTCGCTGGAATAGGCTGAGATATTTTTGTTATAAGGAATGATCAACTCCTGCCAGTTTCCGGGGATGATCTGTGTTTTATACTGGATCATGAAAATGTTCTCATCCACATTCTTCTTCGCCGGGTTGTGCAGATCGTTGTACGTGGTAAACAATTTAAATTGTTTGGAGTCCAATACCTCCTCTGCTTTTTTGGATGCCAGGTCATAATATTCAGCGCCTTTTTGCAGTGGGTAACCGGCCATGGTGAGGTATACTTTGGCCAGTAACGATTTTACGGCACCCAAACTTACCTTCCCGCTCACATCTGTCCAGGGTAAACCGGAAGCCTCAGCCGTTTTCAGGTCGTTTACAATCACTTTGTAAACATCTTCTGCAGATGCCTGTTTGGGTCGTAGTTGCGGTGATGCCAGGTCAACAGGTTCGGTGATCAGCGGGATATTGCCAAACAGCTGCACCAAAGTAAAATAGTACCAGGCCCTCAAAAAATGAGCTTCACCTAATAACCTTTTAGACTCAGCGGCGTCCATTGCAATCCCCGGGATCTTGGCTATGGAAAGGTTCGCATTACCGATGCCCTTGTAATAATTTTGCCAGTAACTCAGGCCATAGGCATTATCGGCGGTATTACGCAGATCCTTTACAAAATAGCTGTCCACAGCCTGTCCCAGATCGGTAGCGGCCTGACCGGTAGCAAATTCTGTCATTGTCCACGCGCCACCGCCAAAGCCACTGCTCATGGGATCGCGCAGGCTGGCATAAATAGCATTTACCGAACTGCGGGCATGCTCTGGCTTGGTAAAATAATTATCAACCGTAAAATTACTCTTGTCGGTTTCATTTAAAAATTTCTTACAACCGGTAACCCCTAATGTACCGACTGCTAATGCCAGTAACCCGTATTTTTTTATGATAGTTTTCATGATTTTTCTCTTAAATTTTGCGAAAATTATAATCCGATGTTTAAACCAACCAGGAATACCCTTGGCTTTGGATAATCATACAAGGTTAAGCCCTGGTCAAAAGGCGCGCTGGAGTTGGAAACCTCCGGATCGTATCCTTTATACTTGGTGGACACAAAGAAATTCTGCACCGAACCATAGATCCTCAACCGGCTCAATTTTAGCTTCGAAATGATCTTGGGCGAAAATGTATAGGCCAATAATAAATTGCGCCCGCGGATAAATGATCCATCGGTTACCTTATGGCTATCGTTATTGGTGGTGTAATAAGCGTTGATAGGACGAATTTGCGCAATAGGCGTATTCTGGTTTGTTTCCGTCCAGGCATTCAACACCGTTTTGTAACTGTTGGCAATACCCTGCCTGTCTTCTGCCGAATGGATACTCCGGTCCAGTACATCATTACCATACGTATATTGCAGATCGACCGTAAGTGACCAGGCTTTATACTGAAAAGTATTCAGGAAAGTACCAAAACCATCAGGTATCCCCTTTCCAATGATCGTCCTGTCCAGATCGTTTATTGTACCGTCGTTATTCAGGTCTTTATACTTGATATCGCCCGGCAGCATACCATATTTCTTGGCTTCAACGGCCTCGGCAGTTCCCCAGGTTCCCAAACTAACCCGGCCAAAGAACGAACCCACAGGCTGGCCAACCCTGATAATGCCATTGCCCGATAATATATCGGCATTACCATTGGCCAGGGCAAGCACTTTGTTTTTATTGACCGAAATATTGAAGGTGGTGCTCCATGTAAAATCCCCGGTTTTAATATTGGTGGAGTTAAGGGTAAACTCGATCCCTTTGTTCTCCATGCTACCCACATTGGAATAAACGCTGCCGTAGCCACTGGAGAATGGCAAAGGAGCATCCAGCAACATACCATCTACTTTACGGCGATACAGATCAAGCTCCAGGTTCAACCTGTTGTTGAACAGGCCCAGTTCCATACCAAAATCAAGCTGTTTAGTTTTTTCCCATTGCAAGGAGGAATTGGCCACCCGGTTGGTGCCCACGCCAATATTACGTTCGCCATTAAAAATAACATTATAGTTGCCCAGGCCGGCCAAAGCCCGGTAAGCTGGAATTTCGGAGTTACCGGTAGCGCCGTAACTGGCCCGAAGTTTTAAATTGGAAATGGCAGGGATATTTTTCATAAAATCTTCTTCCATTACCCGCCAGGCAAGGGCTGCAGACGGAAAGAAAGCGAATTGATTATCGGCCCCGAATTTTGAAGAACCATCATAACGGCCGGTAAAGGTGACTAAATATTTATCGCGAAGACTATAATTGATACGCCCAAAATAGGAGTTTAGCCCATACGCCTGCGCATTGGAATAAGGAGCCTGCGGGCTTGATCCTGCGCCGAGATTATTAAACTGAAAATAGGGGTCGGTAAAACCCTGTGTACTGGCCTGGTCTTCAAACCGGTCAACATGTTGCCAGGATACACCACCCATAGCGGTTACCGAATGGATCTTCGCAAATTTCCGGTTATAAGTCAGGTAGTTTTCAAATTGCCATGAATTATACCGGTTATTATTGACAGAAGCATCGCCGTTATCCGAAATATATTGCATGCCTTTCACGGCAGAATAATCCTCTCTTTGATTAATAATATTTACACCCACGGTTGATTTAAAATCCAATCCAGGGGCCAAGCGAATATTGGCAGACATGTCGCCGAGTAAGGTTTGGGTATGCAAAAGCGAGATCCTATCGGCAGCTATCCGTAAAGGATTATCACCACCTTCCATTCCCGGATAATCCCTGTTGCTTGCCCAGCTTCCATCAGCATACCTCACCGGGATGATAGGCAGTTCTTCTATCACCTGGCGCATCATGGTAATACCGCCGCCGTCGAGCTGATCTACCTGCTTATCGTCCTGGTTGGTATAACTCAGGGTACCACTAATTTTTATCCAGCTTTTGATCTGGCTGTCAAATACAAAACGACCGGCAAATCTTTTTTGCCATGACCCTTTTGCCAGGCCCTCCTGCTTACGATAGTTTAAAAAAGCGCCTATACTTCTTTTTTCGTCGCCATCTGTAATACCCAACTGATGGTTTTGCGTAAAGGCCTTTTGAAAGGCTTCTTCCTGCCAATCGGTATCATATAGTGGGTTGCCGTTGGCATCAAATAATTTAGGGTTGGTGCGCTTGGTTTTGGGGTTGGTATATTTAGTACCGGTGGCCCAGCCAATAGGATCATATTTTTGCGCGTTAGCGTAAGCCAGGTCCTCTACGGCCAAAAACTCCTTTGAATTGAGCACCGCCAGTTTTTTAGGCAGTACACCTATGCTGAAATCAGGATCATAGGTGATTTTACCGCCGCCAGAGGTTCCGCGTTTGGTGGTCACCAGGATCACGCCATTGGCTCCACGTGCGCCGTAAATAGCGGTGGAAGAAGCGTCCTTTAACACCTCGATGGAGGCGATATCATTAGGGTTGAGGTAATCTATCGGCGTACTGCCGTTCCGCAGATCAACCGGGTTTAGTATCACCCCGTCTATTACGTATAATGGATTATTAGAAACGCTTAGCGAACTGGAGCCACGGATACGGATATTGGACCTGGCGCCAGGTCTGCCGGAGTTGGAGGATACATTGACACCCGATACACGACCAGACAAGCCCTGGTTTAAGGATGATACCGGGCGTTCCTGTAATGTTTCGGCTTTTACCGTGCCGACCGACCCGGTTAAATCTGATTTTTTGACCGATCCGTAGCCGATAACCACAACCTCATCTAATTTTTTTGATTGTGGTACGAGTTTGATCAGCAGGTTTCCTGGACCGGTTTTTACTTCCTGTGTAATGTAGCCCACATAGGAAACAACCAAAATGGCATCATCGGGAAGCCCTTTCAGGCTAAAGTTTCCTTCCGTATCGGTTATCGCGGCTTTGTCAACATTCTTTACTTTAATAGTTGCTCCGGGGACCCCAAGGCCATTCTCATCTAAAACTTTGCCGTGTACATCAATAGGCAATATAGCTGAGTAATGCAGGGTTCGCAGGCTCTTTGCGTTGACTTGCATGGTCATGGCCATCAATACAGCCAATGCAACATACATGATCTTCAGGCCCAGGGCAGGGCCTCTGAAAGATAGGGGAAAAACTTTTTTCATTGCAGGAGATTTTAATTGGTTAACAGGTTAATTGATTGGAGCAGTCCGCATGCAGATATGGCTGCTCATCAGGTATAAATAATGAAGGTTTCTTAGTTTAGCTGTATCGCCATAAACACAGCCGATAGACCACATCAATAATTTTTTGGCGCAAAGCGTGGCCAGCAGAAGGCGGGGTGCAAATCTGTTTCATAGCAGGAAAATTAATTGGTTACAGGTTAATTGATTTAAGCAGTCGACGTATAGATATACTGCTCACCATGTATAAATAATATGGGCTTTAGGTTTTGATATTTTGCCGCGATGGCCATATCATCAACACAGCCAATTCAACATACATGATTTTTTGGCGCAAAGCATGGCCACCAGGGGAGAGTTTGTAAAATTGTTTCATAGCAGGAAACTTTATTGGTTACAGGTTAATTGGCATAAGCAGTCAATGTGTAGATATTGCTGCTTATTTTTTTCACGTTATAAAACTATAATACTGCTTACGGCTATTAGTAACTAATATCAGCAATCTATTATGTTATCTTAACATGCAAATAATCAATGATATAAATATTTATATTAAATGTATTTTATACAGGTATTTATTTTTCTTTGACGCTTTTCGGCGGAAAGGGGGAGCTGGAAATAGCCCTGCGCGTCATTGCGAGATACGAAGACAACCGACCGGAGGGAGCTCATTAATATCAATAAAATAAACACAACATTAATAATCCCCGATAGGTAGGTCCGCTCTGTAAATAGGGGATTGCCACGCTATCGCTCGCAATGACGCGCGGGAAGGGATCTTTGCTCACAAAATCCTTGCTCTTTACTCCAAAAATTCGTATATTTATATAAAACAGCCCGACTGCCTTTAAACAGGTAGCCGGGCTGTTTTATTAAGAGCAAAACAAGGTCAAAAATCGACCAATTTTAGCATAGTTATTTGACAATCAACTACTTAATACTTTTTAAAGTTTCAAAAACTACTCAAAACGGTGTTAAAATTTGTTAAAAAGTGTTAAAATCGATGTTTTTGAGCCCATTTTTGAATGATTTTACGCTGTTTTCGTACAGAAAAGTGTTAAAATTTAAGGTTTAAGAAGATTTCGCTAAATGATAATTTTTTAAATGCACAGTACCGGGTTATTTCTGTTCCGGAATTTCTTAAATTTCGCCACGCCAATCCTGCCAAGGATCGGGCAATAAAATAAGCTTAAACAAAATGAGAAAACATTACTACCTATTGGTTCTCTTATTCATTACCCTGCGGGGATTTGCGCAATCGCCTTATGATAACAATGTGTATGATTCCGCTATCAAAAGCGTGGAATTCTACAACACCCAAAAGCAGGGCTCGTTCCCGGTAATCACCTTAGGATCAAATGAAAAAGTACTGCTGGCCTTTGACGATCTGCGTAGCGGTAGTCGCAATTACTATTACACCATTGAGCACTGTGATACCCGCTGGAACTCCTCGAACCTGTCTACCGCCGAATACCTGCAAAGCTTCACCGACGATCGTTTGTATACCTATACCTACTCAACCGGTACCATTCAAAAATATACGCACTACGAGCTCAAACTGCCCAATAACAACATAGCGCCCAAAATATCAGGCAATTACATACTAAAGGTTTATGAGGATGGCGACCAGTCAAAACTGGTACTTACCCGCCGTTTATATGTGGTAGGCAAAAGGGTGGCCATAGCGGCTACCATCGGCACCTCGCCCGATGTACAGGCCCGTAAAACCAACCAAAAGATAAACTTTACGGTTGATTATACCGGCCTACCTGTGCAAAACCCATCTTTCGAGATCCGCGCCCTACTGATGCAGAACGCGCGTACCCAAACAGGTATTTTAAATACGCAGCCAACCTATGTGCGTGGTACACAGTTGGTTTATAATGATGTATCGATCAATGATTTTCCGGGGCGTAACGAGTTCCGGCTGTTTGATACCCGCACCTTAAAGCTTAATTCCCAGCGCATTGCCCGTATTATAAAAGATACGGCTAACAACGTGGTACTGTTGACTGACCCGATCCGTGATAGTCCGGATTACCTGCTGCTGTATGATAATGATGGTAAATTCTTTGTGCTGAACCAGGATGGCAGCGACCCACGCATAGATGCCGATTATGCGCACATTTATTTTGGCCTGGCTGCTTATAAGCCTCAATCAGAGGGCAGCCCGTACATCGTGGGCGCCTTTAATGATTATAAGCTGGATGAGCGCAGCAAGTTAAATATGGGTGAAGACGGCAAATACCACATCAATTTGCTCCTGAAGCAGGGCGTATATGATTATGCGTACGTTTGGTATGATAATGCCACCAAAAGAGCCAGTGATATACCGCTGGAAGGCAGCCATTTTGAAACCGAAAACGATTATCAGCTGCTCATCTACTATCGCCCGCCTACCGCCCGCTGGGACGAGCTGGTTGGCTTTGGCGAACTGAATACGGTGAAAAAATAATTTACAACATATTCATTTAAAGAATAATATTTCATAAATTGTGGCTATGAACAAACCAAAGAATATTGCCCGTACCGCCATTATCGCATTCTGTGTGTTGGCTTATCACGTTGCTAAAGATGTTGTAAAAATCGGCATCAAAGATGGTAAGGCTACCCATGAACTGATGGCAAAAAAATAAACAAGGCCCTTAATTGGTTATGGAGGATTTTAACCTAACCGGACTTATTGCCTATCTTTGTATAAAATTTAGCACATGACCGGAAAATCGCCCAAAGAATCATATACCATCATGAACGAACTGGTATTACCCAATGATACCAATACTTTAAACAACCTGATGGGTGGGCGCCTGCTGCACTGGATGGATATAGCCGCGGCCATATCCGCTCAAAAACATTGTAACCGCATTGTGGTGACGGCTTCGGTTGATAATGTATCGTTCCAGGCCCCAATTAAACTGGGTGATGTGATCAGTATCGAGGCTAAGGTAACCCGCGCGTTCACCACTTCTGTTGAGGTAAGGATGGATGTATGGGCGCAAAACATCCCCTCAGGTACCCGTGTAAAAAGCAACGAGGCCTACTACACTTTTGTAGCCCTGGATAGCGAAGGACAAAAAACAACAGTACCTGCACTAATACCCGAAACCGAGGAAGAAATAACCTATTTTGAAGGCGCACTGCGTCGCCGGCAATTACGTTTAATACTAGGCGGAAAAATGAAGCCTAATGATGCTACAGAGCTAAAAGCCCTGTTTTTTGGCGATCAGCTGCCGCTAAACCTGCGCGATTAATAACAGCAGTAACAAAAAAATAGTTTCGCGGTCTAAACGTCATGATACGGTGTATCAGTCGATTTAAATTTTAGCGCCATGAGATATTTTTTATGTTTTTTACTGCCTCCACTGGCTATTCTGACCACCGGCCGTATCGGAGCATTTATACTGAATATATTTTTAACCTTGTGTTTCTGGATACCGGGTGTGATACATTCCATACTGGTAACCAACGATTATTATGAGGCCAAAAGGCACCGCCAACTAATGCGTGCCACTCGTCGGGCAAGGGCCTGGTAAGTGAATTGATGTGCAGATTTTAGATGTGCGGGTGTGCAAATGATTTTAGCTATTTAAAACCTGAACATCTATCACCACATTTGCACATTTGAAATTTGCACATCTGCACATCTATCTGCACATTTGCACATCTAAAATCGGCACATCTGAAGGATGCAAAAAGGTAAGCTCTTAATTATTGATGACGAGGAACGGTTGCGCAACCTGCTTGCCCGTATCCTGCAACTGGAAGGGCACGAGGTTTTCACCGCTGCTAATGGCAAGGAAGGTCTGCGTAAATTGCAGCAGGAATATATACATGTGGTACTCAGTGATGTAAAGCTACCTGATACCGATGGCATCACCCTGTCAGAAACCATCAAGAAGAATTACCCTTCAACAGAAATTATTGTACTAACAGCCTACGGCACCATTAACGATGGCGTAAAAGCCATCAAAGCCGGGGCTTTTGATTATATCACCAAAGGTGATGATAACGAAAAGATCATCCCCTTGGTAAGCAAGGCTATGGATAAGGCTATGTTGCAGCAAACCGTCATGGAGCTGCAAAGCAAGCTGAATGACAAGTTTGGGTTTGACAGGCTCATTGGCAGATCAACCGCCATTAGCGATGTGATCAAGCTGGCACAAAAAGTAGCTTTAACCGATACTACTGTTTTGCTACTGGGGGAGACGGGTACCGGTAAGGAAATTTTTGCCGAAGCTATTCACCAGGCCAGTAACCGCAATACCAAATCGTTCGTAGCGGTAAACTGCAGCGCTTTTACTAAGGAATTACTGGAAAGCGAACTATTTGGTCATAAGGCAGGATCATTCACCGGGGCACTGAAAGACAAAAAAGGCTTGTTTGAGGAGGCTAACGGAGGCACCATTTTTTTAGATGAGATAGGTGAGCTCGACCATGATCTGCAAGCCAAATTGCTCCGGGTGTTGGAATCGCAACAGTTTTTAAAAATTGGCGATATTAAGCCTACCCAGGTAAACGTAAGGATCCTGGCGGCCACCAATCGCAACCTGCAAAACGAAATTGCCGAGGGCCATTTCCGGTCGGATCTGTTTTACCGACTTTCGGTTTTCCAGATCACCCTGCCGGCCCTGCGCGAGCGTAAAAAAGATATTAAACTGCTGGCCGAGTTTTTTATGCAGCACTTTGCCTTAAAGGTTAAAAAGCAGATCAATGAGCTAAGCGAGGAGTTTGTTCGTAAACTGGAAGATTATCCATGGCCCGGCAATATCCGTGAGCTCAAAAACGTAATTGAACGGGCGGTTATCCTGACCGATACCCATATTTTAGACGAGAGCTTGTTACCCTATGAAATTCAACAGCAACAGGTAAAAACCGGCATCCCGATATCAGCGTTTGATCTGTCGTCTGTAGAAAAGCTGCATATTCAACGTGTTCTGAATCATACCCATGGCAACCGCGCCGAAGCCGCCCAGCTTTTGAACATTGGGGTAGCTACTCTATACCGAAAACTGAAGGAATACGGATTGGAATAAGGTCGGTCACCTCGTTAAAACGTCTTTAGAAAAGTCGTTCTTTAACTTTTGATAATGACATCTTTAACAAAACGGTGATCACCATATACAGCAAAATGGTAATGAATAAGCAAACGGGAATAAATTTCGCTCCAAGTACCTCATGCGCGTTGCTGATATCGCTGTTAAAACCAAAAGTAAAACCTTGCGGATAGATGAACAACCCGATATGGCTGGGAGCAATGATCTTAGCGATACAAAGGGAGCCAAAGGCCAGCGTAAACAAATACAGCAAACCAAAAAGAATGTACTTAAACGCGTATGCGCCATGCTTAACAATCCCGGTGATCAGCCCCCATATTATCCGGAAAGGGTTAAAGGTACTTACAGCTTTTTCCAGTTTTTTGGTTACCACCCATTCAGATAAATACGTTTGTGGTTCACCCAGGTTTTCCAGGGCTTGCTCCACTGTTGTTTCGGGGTAGTTATTCAAGCTTTCGAAAATGTGGCTGCTGATCTCTCTTTGAATATCTGCCTGATCATGCTTAGGCAACCTGCTGATCATGCTATGCACCTTTTTCATATAGGTTTTATAATGCTGATCATTGAGTAATGTGTCTTTGTTCATGGTTTAATATTTTTAAATAAGGTTTTTAAGATTGCCGGATAGTGTAGCCCAAAATGCTGTCATTTTTTCGAGCGAAGCCAAGCCATTACCAGTGATGCTATAATATTTCCGGGGCATGCCGGTTTCCATCTCTACCCATTTTGATTCAATTAACTGATCATCTTTTAAGCGGTTTAAAAGTGGATAGATGGTTCCTTCGCTGATATCATACCCTGATACCGACTTAATATGTTCCAATAATTCGTACCCGTATTGGTCTTTCTTTTTTAAAAGCAGCAGTATAATGAAATCAAGCGTGCCCTTTTTCATTTGCGTTTCCCATTTTGCTATAACATTGGCGTCCATAATACAAAGCTATACAAATAGCATCGTATTACGATGTATTTTAAAAAATATTTCTCCGTTCATAGTTTACCTATGATCTTACATACTAATGCTTGTTTTTTACAGGGTTTAAAGGGCTTAAAACCTTGAATTTTGACATCAGCAACAAACAATATCATGACCCATCAAATTTCAAATCCTGTTAAAACAGCCCTGGTAGTTGGCGCCAACGGCGTTATCGGCACCAATCTCATCAACCATCTTGTGTCACTTGGCGACTGGAATATTATCGGCCTATCCAGGCGGGGAGGCACCTCTTCAGCAAACATTACCTATATCCCGGTAAATCTGCTCGATAAGGAGGATACCGTTAAAAAACTGGGTACACTATCGGCGGTTACCCACATCTTTTACGCGGCCTACCAGGATAAACCTACCTGGGCCGAACTGGTGGAGCCCAACTTAGCTATGCTGGTTAACGTGGTTAATGTTATTGAGCCCATTGCTTTAAATTTGCAGCATATCAGCCTGATGCAGGGATATAAGGTTTATGGCGCGCATCTTGGCCCTTTTAAAACACCGGCCAAAGAGAGCGATGCTGGTCACATGCCACCAGAGTTTAATGTTGATCAGCAAAATTTTCTGGAACAGCGGCAGCCGGGCAAAAGCTGGACATGGTCGGCCATCAGGCCTTCGGTAGTTGGTGGAACGGCGCTGGGTAACCCTATGAACCTGGCCTTATTAATAGGTGTTTATGCTACAATTTCTAATGAACTGGGCATTCCTTTACGTTTCCCGGGTAAGCCAGGTGCCTATGATAAATTGATGGAAATGACTGATGCCGGGCTGCTGGCGAAAGCTACCGTATGGGCGGCAACAAACCCAAATTGTGCTAACCAGGCCTTTAATATCAACAACGGCGACCTGTTTAGGTGGAATGAGCTATGGCCAAAAATCGCCCGGTATTTTGATATGGAAACCGCTCCCCCACTCCAAATGCCTTTACAAACGGTGATGGCTGATAAAGCACCGGTATGGGAAAGGATACAAGAAAAGTACGGGCTCGAAAAACATCGTTATGAAGATGTTTCCTACTGGGGTTTTGGCGATTTTGTTTTCTCCTGGGACTATGACTTTTTTGCCGATGGCTCAAAATCACACCGCTTTGGCTTTCATGAATATGTAGATACTGAACAAATGTTTGTGGATCTGTTTGATGAATTCCGCCGTAAAAAAGTGATCCCATAAACCCAAATGAAGTATCAGCAGGTATACGAATAAAGTATACCTGCTGATACTTTGATCAATTGCCTGCTGGTTGGTAAGTATCCCGTTCCATGGTAATATTCAAACGGCTAAGCAATTCTGCGGGGTCAAAGTTGATACGTTGATATTCTGCCTGTACAGCGGTTTTGGCCTGGCTTAAAGCATCTTCGTTTTCCCAGGTGGCAACAGTAATACAAATGGTATTCCCATTTTCGTCTTCGCGCTCGTAAGCTATATCACCTAAAAAGCCTGGTAAGTTTTTAATAAAATCCCTGTTGAAGTTCATCCTCTCGGTAAATTCCTGTTTAGCATTTTTGGGGATTATAAATTTGTCGATGAATATTTGTTGCATGATGTTTTACTGAATTATTGTTTATCCAAAATTCAGCAATGCAGAAACCTAATAATTGTAAAAAATCATTGATTTACCAGTAAATGGTCGATCTGAAAAACTCATGCGGGGTTTGCCCGGTGAATATTCTGAAGTCTTTTATAAAATGGGCCTGGTCAAAATAACCGGCAGACAAAGCCGTTTCGGTGAGATTGGCCGATGAATCATGGCTTTCTATCAAATGTCGTAAACGAACTATTGATGAAAATTGCTTGGGAGAGCTACCGGTTTGTTTTCGGAATTTTTTTTCGAATGAATCGTGACTTACAGGTAATGTACTTACTAACTGCTTGATCCGTATAGCTCCTTTCGCCAGACGGATCTGTTGGATGGCGTGCTGGATAAGTAAGTCGGAGTTGGTATCATATAACCTGGAAAGCAATAACCGCTCAACAACAGCAATTCGTTGAAAATTATCGTTTGCTTCTGCCAATTGTTCTTCTATTTCGGACAATTTCTGCTGCCCGATCAGGGCATCCAACGCTAAGCTTACCCCAAACAATTCATGAAGTGGTTCTTTAAAAAAGGTGGCTGCTCCTCCAGGTTTAAAAATAACGAGTAACGTAGCAGCCTGCCCTGCATAATTAATCAGGCGAACCGACTTCCTTAATCCGGTAATGAGTGCGGCGGGCAGATTGTTTTTTATTCCCGCAATTTCATCACTTATAGTACCTTTATACCTAAACCCCATAACCATACCGGTATCCGGCAGCACACGGTTTTCCATTCCTTGTTCGCTTTCAATAAAAAGGTAATGCTCAACAAAAGGCTTTAAAATATCAGCAGGAAGATGCCGCTCCATTTTCATGATCACTAATTTAGTCTTTAAACCTTTTAATTGGTTTAAAGTAATGTCATCTTTTGTCAGGCAGCCGTTCAAACGTTAATGGATAATGAATAATATGGATACAAGCACACTGAACATAATGAACTACTTTTTCGTTTAATTTGCTAATTAATGGCTTTGTGTTAACTGACGGATAATAATGCGATACATTATCTGTAATGCAAGGAAAAAGATGCGTTCAACCTTTATTTCTGTCTTTGCCTATCACCTAAAAAACAATAGGATAATTGCTGGTGTATCCGGAGCATTAAAAAAAGGACTGTGTGTACTTTGCCTGATAATCTTTGCCATTAGTGCCTCCCGGGCACAAGCCCCGCAAATTACACCCAAAGTGGCCGTGCGGTTACAACTTGACGAAACCGGCCATAAAACTGTTGCATTTACAGATGTTGCAGATATCACCGGACTTGCTGCAAACGGAACAGTATCAGTTAATCCGTTGCACATAGATTGCTCATTACTTGGCCCGCAAACCATAACCGTAACGGCCAGTAATGGCACACCGGCTACAACTCAAACAAAATCAATACCTGTTATAGTTACCAGTACCCCGGTATTTTCAGATCATCATGATATAACCATCCCTGCAGACAATAACTGCAATACCGTTTTGCCCGATTATACCGCGATGTATGCACCTCATGATATCTGTAACAATGCAACACTTAGCATTAAACAAGATCCGCTTGCGGGCACTCCATTAATCGTAAATCAACCAACTAACATAACTATTACTGCCAGCGATCAGTTTGGTGGCATCACGGCTATTTTTTTTACGGTTACCTCTTATGCTATCCCGGTAATTTTTCCAAAGCCCGGACCTATAACACTTAAATTGAGTGAGAGTGGAAGTTACGAGGTACAAGTTGCAGATCTGGGCAGCCCATTTGTATGTGATGGTAGCACGCTAACCAATACTATGAGCCCTCTAGATTTGAATTGCGCAAATCTCGGAAACCAAACTATTACACTCACCAGTAGCAATTTGCGACCTAATCCCCAGGCTGTTACTTTTAGTGTACCTGCCGACGCGGTAACTGATGCAGCCGGTAACATTTATGTAGCTGATAGTTATAGTTGCAGTATCAGAAAAATTGCGACTAACGGCACGGTAACAACTTTTGCAGGTGGCAGCGGTTGCGGGTATGCCGATGGCAGTGGAGCTACCGCAAAATTCAAAGTGGTTAATGGCATCACGATCGATCCTTCGGGAAATTTGTATGTGATTGACGAGAATGACCGTGTGAGGAAGATAACGCCCAATGGTACGGTTACCACAATAGCCGGTAACGGTCAAAACAAAACAGTTGATGGCCTGGGCACTGCGGCGAGTTTTCAGGACCCTAAAGGTATTACCATAGATGCTGGCGGTAATTTGTATATAACACAGGGCGATTATCGGATCCGAAAGGTAACACCTGGTGGTATGGTTATTACTATTACCCCGCCATCATCTGTTTCAAAATTAAACAGTCCGATAGGCATCACTACAGACCCGCTTGGGAATTTATATATAACCGATTATAGCAGCGCCATCAAAAAAATAGCCCCCGATGGCACCATAACCACCGTAGCAGGTCATGATGGTTCAGGGTTTACAGATGGTACAGGAGCCGCGGCGAGTTTTAACCAACCGAAAGGGATTATCAGGGATAATCAGGGGAATTTATATGTTACCGATTCCAAAAATAATGCCATCCGCAAGATCGATCCATCGGGTAAGGTTACCACACTTCAATTATATACTAACAATCCAGTGGATAAGGCTACTTTAAATAACCCTATCGGCATAAAGCTGGATCCTTTTGGTAACCTCATTGTAGTTGATACAGATAATGAGCGCATTGTACGCATAACCCCGGCGGGGCAGCTTACTACCATTGCAGGGAATGGCATAGTTGGCAATAATAATGGTAATACCAATACGCCTGCCATGCTGGGTGGCACAGCTTCTATCAATGTTCCGGTAACGGTGCTGAGCTCTATCAACTCTACTTCTCCGCAAGGGGGCATCGTTTCTACCATTAGCTCTTTACCGGCTGATGCCACCGTATGCGCAGGTAAGGCTATCGACTTTACAGCAAGTATACCTCCAGGAACAACAGTTAACAGTTACCAATGGCAGGTAAACGGTGTTAATGCCGGGACAAATCAATCTACCTTTAGCAGCTCTGCCCTGCAAAATGGCGATTTGGTTACCTGTATTACGGCTAATAATGTGAGTTGTACCGTGCCACAAACCAGTCAGCCTATACAAGCTCATATTAATCCGGCACCGGGAATTGTTTTTGCCCAGAATCCAACCATAAAATTGGGTGAAAATATTACACTGGTTCCTCAACTATCCGGGGATATTGTATCGTTAAGCTGGTCGCCTGCATTGGGGTTGAGCAGCACTAATACGCCGTACCCGATAGCCAACCCTGCGGTTACTACAATTTATTACCTCACGGCTACCTCATCGCTCAATTGCCAGTCCATAGTTCCGGTTACGGTTACGGTAATAACCCCCATTCATATCCCCAATACATTTACACCCAATGGTGATGGTTTTAACGATGTGTGGAAAATTGACGATCTGGTCAACTATCCCAATTGTACCGTTAATATATTTAACCGTTATGGCCAGGCCTTATTTCATGCCAACGGCTACGGTACACCATGGGATGGCACTTATCATGGCGGTAAATTACCACCGGGAACTTATTATTACATCATCGACCTAAAGAATGGCAACAAGCCTTTAGCCGGATGGGTGGCCATTATTCGATAAGGGATTGGTATGCTATAGATGGGCCAATATATTGATCAGTTTACCAAAGGGATCGCGCACAAAAAAGCGTCGTACTCCCCAGGGTTCATCAACCGGCCCATAGGTTATCTTGAAGCCGGCTTTATGCACCCGTTCAATCGCGGCATCAAGATCATCAACTTCTATAGAAACATCCGGAACCGGTGTACCAGATCCACCTTCGGATGCAAAGCTGATCTGGATGCTCATGTTATCGGGTAAACCGTATGTTGCTATCCAACCGTGATCCATCACCATATCAAGCCCTAATACATCCTGGTAGAAATGTTTAGCTGCCTCAACATCCGGTGTGCTGATATTGGTTACAATTCGTTTAACTTTCATAAATATTATATCTCCGATCTGGGTTAATTTAGCCAGTCAACCTGCTTTTCCTGGTGCTCAGTACAATCCCACCTAAAACTAAAATCGCGCCGGCTATCTGTAAAACATTGATATGTTCATTTAAAAAAACGAGTGAAATAATCAATCCAACTACCGGATCGAGATTAGTGAAATTTCCAACCTGTGAAGCCGACAATAAGCGGAGCGATTTATTATAAAGCAAATAACAGATACCCGAAGATACGGCTCCGAGATACAAGATAGCCATCCAGGAGCTCAGGTGTATAACCGGCCAGCCGGAGTGCCGGTTTTCAAATATTGCAACGGGCAGTAAACATGCCGAACCGATGAAAGTGCTTAAACTGGTTATTAATAAAGGGTTAAAATGAGCTGTCTTTTTAGACATAATGGTATACGCTCCCCACGACATTACGGCAACAATCATTAACAGGTTCCCGGTTATACTATTCCGGGTATCGCTGTTATGATCGCTTGATAAAAACCCAATGAGCATTACACCTATTAAAGAGGCAATTATCCCAATGATCTGCACGGCAGACAATTTCTCCTTAAGGAACACCGCGGCAAATAAGGCTATGCAAATTGGGATAAACCCCTGTATCAAAGAGCCCACTGATGCAGAAGTCATTTGGGCCGAAATATTAAAAAGAATATAAAAACAGGTAACACCTGTTAGACCCATAAAAATAATGGGAAGCCAGGGTGCATCAACCAAATACTCCCTGATCGGTTTATCCTTATTGATAAAAAATATAAGCAATAAAGTAATAGCCCCTACAGAACAACGGCAAAAAGCAAGTGTTATCGGCGCTATGTCATTGATGATCATCTTGGTTACCGGATAACTGCTCCCCCAAACAATCATGACAAACAATATACTGATCAGGCCTATAAATTTCTTATTTAACATTTTTTGAAGGTACTACTATTTGATAATTTGTGATAAATAAAAAGCGCCCCGTATCTCACCCCGGGACGCTTCATAGTATCCATATACTATATCAACTACATCTCAAAAAGAGCTCGTCAATATCATAGGTTAATTAACCCTTCTAAAATCTATATTAGTGAGTTTTATACCACCGGTACCCAGATTATCTCCTCCTGATTTAATAACCAGCCAAACAGTACCGGCATTAGGGAATGAAACCACATTGCCGCTACCGGCACATTTAACAGCTGATAATAAACCGTTAAAAGGTGTATTTCCGCAGCCCGTCCAGGTGTTCAGCGCCATACGTATGCCGCCGTCACTGTAATCTTTACCTTGTGTTGGCTGCAAGGTGCTCAGGTAAACCTCAAACCAGGTATTGGTGGCGCCTTGCCCCTGTACATTAAAGTCGATTTTATATTGTTTATTGGCTCTTATTTCAAAAGGCTGATAAACACCCTGGTGCCCTCCGCTGCCTCCTGATGCCAATATACTTCCGTCATCATTAACCTTAAATGTAACGTTATCGTTGGAGGCTATCTTTAACACCGTCCATTTGGTTTTATCAACCATATTGCTTTTAGGGGTAACCGCATCCAATAATTGATCTACATCAAAATAGATGATCACCTTATTCATATCCGTGTTGATGGCCTGTTTTGATGAATTGGCTATTTTAATACCTAAGGCCACCGTTTTCCCGCCATATTTAGCCATAGAAGCGATCTTTACTTTAGGGATGATGGTACCTTTCATGATATGGTTATCAAGCGTCACAGAATCTTTTGATGGCAACGTATAATCGGCCGGGTCAAGTACAATGGTATTGGCAGGTAATGCTCCAGATGTAACCAAACCTGCTATCGCGGTATTATCAATACCCACATCTACGGTTAAAGCATCGAAGTTTGATTCACCACCACGATAAACAGGAACCGAAAAATTAGCCGTACCCGCTACACTGTCCACGGTCAGTTTGCCATCTACAAGGGCGTCCACAAGTCCGTTTGATTTTTCTGCCTGTGGTAAATAAACTTTTACCGCTGGATTTGATTTTACACCTTCCAGATATTCCTGTTTGCAGGAAGCTATGGTCAATACTAAACAGGCAGTCCATTTTAGCATTGATGATACATGAATTTTCATAAAATATTTTTTAAATCCTTAATATTTAAGAGGGATCACCATATTTTGTACGTATGATGATCCGGATATGATTACCAACCTGGGTTCTGTTTCCAATTGGTCTTCGCGATCTCGCTTTGCGGGATTGGGAACCAATTCATTTTTTCGTCAAATACCCGTGCTTCCAATTGCTTAACGGCATAGCTATTCGAGCTCCCTGTATTCGTGATCTCGATGCGATTTACCGGGGTTTTGAAATACAGCGAACCTTCTTTCCACCTGCGAACATCCCAGAAACGTTGATTTTCATAACTCAACTCCACGTTACGTTCATGTTCAATAACTTGTTGACTCAAAGCTGTTAATACAGGCATTTTTACGCGCTGTCTTACCTTGTTGATAGCCTGCAGGGCGGTCATCCCGTATCCTTGCGGATCGGCATCGGCACCATAAGCATTATACATAGCTTCTGCGTAATTCAGCAGGAGCTCTCCATATCTGAAATAGATCCAGGCATGGTTAGCCGTGGTATTATTGACCAGATCAATTGATTGATTGACCCATTTTGACATGTAATAGCCTGTTTTAGTAGCATTTTGCTTGGGCAGACCACTATTACCACCTGTGAACGTTTCGATGCCGGTAGATTTAAAAGTCGCGCCGTTATACACCACACTAGCGGCAAAACGAGGGTCACGGCTCTGATAAGGATTTGCCGCGTGGGTTGGATTGCTCCAGCTAAAGGGTACCGAACCGGTTATATTACCCGATCCATCCTTTTGAAGTACCTCAAAACTCTCTACAAAGTTTTCAGTTGGTGTAATGCTATTGCCTCTGCTGTTTTGAAATACGATTGGATACGAGGCAAACTCAATAGTGTTTATGGCTCCGTAACGGCGGTAAAAAATAAGTTCGGCTGATGTTGTGCTATTTGCTCCAAACAAATTGGTGTAATTGGCATCAAGCGAGTAAGAACCTAAAGCTATGACGTCGTGTGCCGCCGCTGCTGCCTGGGCCCAGGTTACAGTTGAGCCGTTATCTTTAAAAAGTGAACTTGCTCCATATAATAAGGCCTTGGCTTTTAGCGCTTTTATTGCACCCTGCGTAACACGACCGGCCTCGTACCAGGAATAGGGGCTAAGGTTAGCAGGTATAATAGCCGCCGACTTATCGCACAGGGAAACAATATACTTAAGGCACTCGTCGAGCGAGTTTCTTTGTACATTTTTCCAGGTGTTAGCGTCATCATAATCAAACGGTTGGTCAAAAATTGGTACACCTCCATAACGTTTAACCAATTCGAGGTAGAAAAATGCCTTTAAGAAAAGCGCCTCTCCTTCCATGAATTTAACGTTATTACGGGCGTTAAAATAAGCCGTTGAATCTGTCGATGTGATCTTATCCTTGATATAGGAAATATCAACTGCGCTTTTATTTTTCAGATAAAGGTTAGCCTGGCGTATGCCCTTAAAATTGTTGGCCCACACATCATCGGGATTATTGTACTGGTTCCAGGTACCAGTATTGAAGGTTTGCGATTGGTCTAAAGCGTTGGTAGCTTCCGCATTATCGGTAGCAGCCTCCATATTCAGATCGGCAAAGCCATCGGGCAGGTAACTGTAAATATTCCAAACCTGCTGCTGTACATAGGTGTAGTTGCTGTAAAGTTTATCAACAGTAACACCGGCCTGTAAAGTTTGCACGTCCAGGTAATCACGCTTACAGGAGTAAAGCAGCGTACCCATTACCAGCAATGCTATTATATATCGATTTTTTTTCATTTCCTTGTAATTACAAAAGGTTTATTACTACAATTTCACTTTCATTCCAAAACTTACAGTTTTCATTAAAGGATATCCCATAGAAAGGCGCTCGGCCTCCAGGTCGTCAATTTTATCCCATGTAAACAAGTTGGTTCCGTTCACAAAAATCCTTACGGCATCAAGTTTCTTTAAAAAACCTTTTTGAGGTAAAGTATAGCCCAATTCAACACTGCGCAATTTCAGGAAGTTGCCATTACGCATCCAAAAATCAGATGCCTGGGTGTTATTGGCATTGCTCAAGGTCGAAAGGCGTGGCGAAGTGGCTGTGTTGGCCGTCTCAGGCGTCCAGCTGTTTGCCGAAAATGCGGTAATGTTATTATTGTTTACAAATGGTTTAATATAGTATGGTGCATCATCCAGGAGGCTTACCGTACGATGCATCACTCCCTGTAGGTAAGCGTCGAAATCAAATCCTTTAAATTTGAAACCAAGATTAAAGCCGATAGTAATTTCGGGCAGTTTGGTATAATTTAAGGGTACTTTATCATAATCATTAATGATACCATTACCATCCTGGTCGGCAAATTTCAGATCGCCCGGCTTCACATTGGTATAAGACGAGGCAACTACTCCCTGCTTTAAACTACCGTTAGCGTCAAAATCGGATTGTTGGTAGAAACCTTTGAAAACCAATCCACGCATTTGGTTAAGCGGATAGCCTTGTGTGTACAGGTAGTTATAAGGTTGTGGAGCTTCAGACCTTTGGTTTATTTTATTCCGGGCAAAAGCTACCGATCCTCCTACATAATATTCAAAATTACGGTGCTTTTCATCAAACTTAAGAGAGGCTTCAATGCCTTTATTATGTACCTCACCTGTATTGGCATATTGCAAGTTAAAGCCTGTGTAATCAGGTACGCCTGCCGACGGGATCTCGAGGATACCCGTGCGTTTTTCTGTAAATACATCAATAGTACCCGAAAGCCTTTTCCATAATTCAAAGTCAACGCCAATATTCAGCGTGGTTTTCTTTTCCCAGGCAGCATTCGCGTTGGTGAAAGGGCCTTCTGCAAGACCACCATGGTTGGTGTTAGCGGTTCCGGTAATCCACCCCGGGGCTCCTACAGCAAATTGCTGATACAGGAAACGATAATTTTCATTGATATTACCTGTAGAACCGTAAGAAGCTCTTAGTTTCAGAAAATTGACAGAAGTGTTATCCTTCAGAAAACCCTCTTTAGATAATATCCAACCTAAACCAAGGGCAGGAAAAAATCCATATCGGTTACCTGGTGCAAAATCAGCTGATCCATTGTATGCGGCAGAAAAATCAACAATGTATTTTTGATCATAGTCATATGTTAGGTCACCAGACAAACCTTGTGTACGTACCTGATAAGTCAATCCATTGTGGCTATAGCCCTGTCTGCGGGCCATGATCATACCGGTAAAAGTATGTTTGCCAAAACTACGGTCATAATCAAAACCTACCTGCACAGTAGTCCTGTTCCAAAATGGGCCACCATTATCATTAGTTGCCTGACTGATAGTGCCTATCGTTTTATAAACAACACTGCCATTTGACATCACCGGCTGGTCATTGGCATCTTTTACGATCTCATAAGATGGCACCGAGAAAAGCTTTTGATAAACACCAACATATTGATTACTAAATGATACTAACCCGCGCAGATCCAAGCCTTTTGTTATGGCATCCAGTTTTTGGGTAAAGCTAAAGGTAGTTTGCAGGGTGCGGGTATGGGAACTGTATACACCATTTTGTTGTAAGAGCTCAACCGGATTAAAACCATATGCTGAGCTATTTCCCCATGAACCATTAGGATTTTTCACTGGGAAGGCCGAAGCCGGCAAGTACATGAGTGCATTGAATACATCACCCGCGGCAAAACCCGAAGGCGTATTTCTATCCTCAGTTATACCACTGATGTTGGCCATTACCGATAGATTTTTATTCAACTGTAGCTCTACATTAGCCCGAAGATTTAACTTGGTGTACTTGGCATTTGTACCAAAATCTTTATCAATGATATCGGCATTTTTGTATAAACCTTCAAAGTTGGTATAGTTCATTAATACAAAATACTTAGCTGTAGCATTGCCGCCCCTGAAAGAGAAATTGTAATCCTGAATAGTTGAGGTTTTTTTAAGCAGTTCGTCATACCAGTTCACATTTGGGTGGAACGGGTCGTTGGCCGCCTTATACAACTCGGGATTGGGGTACTTAATGGGCAGACCATCATTTTTTAATGCCTGATTATAGCCTGTAGTATAACCATAGGCATCCATTACTGTGGGTAAGTCGATAGCGCTGAGTATCCCATACCTGCCATTTACGGTTATCTGAGTTTTAGGCATCACCGTGCCTCTTTTGGTTTTGATACTTAATACACCGGCTCCGCCCTGTAACCCGTACACGGCTAATGCAGCCGCGTCTTTTAATAGTGTTACCGATTCTATTTCATAGGCCGATAAACCACTTATAGCTCCCATATCAACCTGTGAGCCATCCAGATAAATGAGCACCTGGTTCCCGGCTATATTCCAGCTGCTTTGCCCCCTCACATAAAGTGTAGGGTTATCATAGCCTGGTTCGCCAGATCCGGTAACTACGGTTAAGCCCGGGATCCGGCCTTGAAGTGTATTTAATAAATTGCCTACCGTCATATGGGTTAGGTCTTCACCCGGAAGGGTAAAAACGGCACCTGTATTTCTCCAGGATCTTTCAGTTTTTATTCCACCATCAACTATGGCTTTTGTAGCACTATTGTTGGTTTTAGTGGAATCTGCCTGAGTAACATTTGTAGTTTGCGCATTAGCGGCAGAAAAACTACAGAACGTAAAAATCCATGCAAAAAGGGTTATATATTCTTTTTTCATTTTTCTTATTACTTGTTAATGTGTATAGCTGATTACCACCCCGGATTTTGTCCATCCCAACTCTTATTACCCAGATATCTTAAACTGATCTCCTTGCTTGGGAACGGGACGTAATAGTATTTTGCAGGAAATATCCTTGTAACAAAAGGCACAGTTTGCCAGGTTCGTTTTAATTGCCCATCTGTACCTTTCCTGGCGGTAGTTTGTATACCGTGCAAAGTGCCATTTAACACTGTTTTTGCCTTTAGCCAACGGTTAAGGTCGTTATACCGATGACCTTCATAGGCTAATTCTATAGTACGTTCATTTTGAATAGCATCCCTGAATGACCCGGCATCGGCAGGATGTTTTTCGGGCATCCCGGCTCTTTTCCTGATCAGGTTAAGATAGTTGGTGGCATCGCCCCCCGGCCCCTGGTATTCATTCAATGCTTCTGCATAGCTCAAATAAAATTCAGCTAAGCGAAATACCGGCCAGGCCAAGTGATTATCGGTCATGTTATCTACACGGGCAACAAACTTGTAAACCTCTGTGGCATAACCGTCAACCCCGGCATCACTGCTGGCCAAATTACCATCAGTTGAATAATCCCCTTTTTTATAATAGGCTAAAACACCGCGCTGGCTGCTGTAGTACATACCGTCGTAAGCAATGGTCTGGTAAAACCGGGGGTCAAGATTAAGCGCTTTAATATCAACCGGCAGATCGGCGCCGGTAGCTGGCAAAGTCCATTTGGTACCGTCCAGTTTTTCATATTGCTGCATAAACTCAACAGGTACATTATTTTTCACCCCCCATTGAGCCAAACGCAGTTTTGATGATAAATACTGACCCCATACAAAACCACTGCCAGCCTGGTTGGCTGTGTTCACTAATATCAGTTCCGGGTTAGCAAACACATTCCATACCGATTCATAGTCGCCAAGTGTGGCATAAGTTTCACCTGTAGTTAAAGGCTTCCCTGTATTGAATAACGATACCCCAGCACCTCCTGCGTTGTCTATTATATCTTTAGCAGCTTTGGCAGCTTTGTTCCAACGCTCCTGATCATAGCTCGGATACGCCAATACGGTATCGCGGCTATCCCCAAAACGGGCACCTGATACTTCAGCTTTTAAATTGGCAGGTGTGTTATAAAGCGGACTTGCTGCATATAACAATATCCTGGCTTTTAAAGCCAGAGCGGCTAGTTTGGTAACCTTTCCAAAATCGGCAGATGCACGTGTAGCAGGCAGCATACTTGCGGCTTGGTCGCACCATTTAACTACGCTATCAACTACAGATTGCACAGAACTGCGGGGTACTGCGATCTTTGAATCTCCGTCCAAAGGTTTGTTTACAATGGGGATACCGCCATAATACCTGAATGCTTCAAAATGCTGTATAGCCCGGCAAAAAAGAGCCTGTCCTTTTACATCTGTTTTCCAATTGGCATCGGCATCGGCAACTTTATTGATGTTTTTTAACACCAGGTTGGCCTGCCTTATGCCTTTATAATGCCAGCCATATCCCGAACCATTATCTGATCCAAATCCGTAATCACAGCTAGCATCAGCGCTCATGTTTCCGGTTATGTATGATCCTGTACCAATGGTATTTGAAGCCCAGTCATAGGCCGGGTGTATGATATAAAGCTGGTCTGTTATGGCTTCGGGGCGGCAACCATCATAGGTTTGAGGAAAATACCCCCTTACGCACAGGTAATACATTTCTGCTATCGCGTATTGCGCCTGGTTTTTGCTATCAAAAATAGTATCAACGGTTACTGATCCTCCTTTGGGTTTTTCCAGAAAGCTTTTTTTACAGCTTGTTGAAGCCAAACCACTTATCAGCCCCACAAAAAGCAATATGATTATATTTATTCTTTTCATCATTTAGCTATTAATTGATTAAAAATTAACATTTAAACCCACGTTATAAGTTCGGGTTAGCGGGTAACCGATATAGCCTAAGTTTTCGGGATCGCCCCATATTTTATTAGGTGACCACGTGTAAAGGTTTAATCCATTCACATAAAAACGAGCGGATTTAATACCTACCTTCTTCAAGAAGCTTGGCTTGAGGGTATACCCTATCTCCATATTTTTCAATCGCAGATATGAGGTGCTTTTCAGGAAAAAAGTGCTATAAGCCGCCGCCTGATTATAGGCAGCAATAGGAAAGTCGATCCTGTCGCCATTATCATACCGCTCCTGCGTAAAGCGGTTCAAATCCACATCAAAAAGTGACTGCTGTTTGTTAAAGTGCAGCTCCTGCATAGCGTATTTGGCCACTCCGCCAACACCTTGCAATAAGGCCGAAAAGTCGAACCCTTTATAGCTGAAACCGAATGACAGGCCATAACTAAGCTCAGGAATATCCGTTTTGCCGGTTCGCACATAATCCTTTTCATTGATGATACCGTCGCCGTTAACATCAACCAGTCTTACCTCTCCTGGTTGTAGTGGAGCTCCTGCATAACCCAGGTCTTTCTGATAAACCGGTTGTCCTGCAGCATTTACATAAGGTTTTCCACTTTTATCCAAAGCTCTTACAGGGCTTGACAGTATTGGGTTTCCATTACCGTCCATAGCATATAATTGCGACCATGAGGTATATAAACCATCAGCCTGTAGATATGATCCCTGATTGATGGGGCGACCTGTAGCTGCGTTATACTCCTGTCCCGGGGCGATAGCCTCGTCTTTAAAAATAACCTTGTTTTTGTTGGTTGAGGCATTTCCTTTTACCCACCAGGTAAATTTTCCAGGGGCACTGTTATAGGAGATCTCCAACTCATTACCCCAGTTTTTCACCTCACCCAGGTTGTAAGGGGGTAGGGTTGCCTGAACAATACCAGGAACGCTGCCCCTATACGAAAGGATATTTTTACGATGTTCGTTAAAGTGATCAAAGGTGATAGAAACACGCTCGTTAAACAAATGCGCTTCCAAACCGATGTTTGATTTGGTGGCAACCTCCCAGGTAACATTTGGATTTCCTAATACGTTCTCCATGGCTCCCTGTACACTGTTACGATCATTTAATGTTCCGAAAGTGTAGCTATCCCCATATTTCCAGGTATCTGGTAAATACAGATAGCGGGCCAACTGTGCAGGATTACTGCCTGGTATATAAATACCATCATTACCTACTTTTCCTAAGCTTCCCCTGATTTTCAAATAGGTTACATAGTCCGTTTTTGGAAAAAAGGATTCGTTACTGGCTATCCATCCCAATGAATAAGCCGGCAGGAAGCCAAACCTTTTACCTTCGGGAAAATTCTCCGATCCATTATAGCCCATGTTATACTCCGCCAGATAACGGTTGTCATAAGCATAAGTCACCCTTGCAGCAGCGCCTTCATAAGCATGCGGAAGATCGGGTACATAGGTTGGGTCGTATCGTTTTTCGGCATTAGCCAGTATCAGGCCTGTAACAGCGTGTTTTTTTGCGAAAGTATGGTTGTAGTTAACAGAGAACTCTCCATATAGCTTGCGCCATTTTCCGGTATAATAATCGGTTGACCGCATCGGCGCTACATCGTTGGTGAGCTGCACCAGAATGGGGTTTAATTTGTCGCCATTAGGATTTGGTCGTACGCCATATAGTAGCGGTGTATATTTTCCGTATGAACGATCCTGGAAATAACTATCATAGGCTCCCCGCGCGTTTACTGATAATCCCTCAACCAGGAAATCAAGCTTATGCGTTAATTTGATGGAAGAATTTAAAGTACTATTGGTATTGATGTTGTAATTGTTGCTATTGGCTATAGCGTATAGTGGGTTCAACTGCTCGTTCTGATTGCTAAACGGTACAACAAATTTACCATTGATAAGACCAGGCGATCCAAGTGGCGAAGACCATAGGATACGTTTTTCCCAGGTATACTCGTCATTATCCATACCCGTTACCGTTACGTATTGCGTTGCAATATCAACCGATACCCTGAAGTTTTTATTGACATCAAAATCGAGGTTTGAACGTAAATTGTAGCGTTTTTTCTTGAATTGCATGTCATCGCCAAATGGCATATAATCCGTATTAAATAAGCCGCCCTGTTTCAGATAGCCCAGGGATACGAAATATTTTACTGACGGTGTTCCGCCTGTGATATTTACGTTGTACTGAGTTTGCGGCGTGAACTTATTAAAGATCTGTTTTTTCCAATCCTGATCCGGGTGACCATACGGATCATAATAAGGATTGGGTTTGCCACCAACAGTTGGCGTATGCGCATTCTGATAATATTTCAGATCTTCGGGAGAATAATAGATCGTGGCTTCTTTTACCCAGTTAGCATCTCTTTTCTGAGCAAAGTCATTCCATGTTTTTACATCTCCATCGCGGGAATGTTGTATCCAGTAATTTTCATAACTCTGCTCATTTAATAATGAAGCATATTGATATGAATTAACAAAGTTGGGCATACTGGAGAATTGTGATATAGCCGTTTGGGCAGTACCACTTACCTTGGGAGCTCCCTCCTTACCTCGTTTAGTGGTTATTAAGATAACACCATTGGCACCACGAACACCATATACCGCGGTAGCAGAAGCATCCTTTAATATGCTCACCGTTTCAACCTCATTAGGGTCAATATCGTTATAGGTATCACGGGCAACACCATCAACCATGATAAGCGGAGCGGTTACACCCGTATAGGTTCCAACGCCACGCACGTATAAGGTTGAGTTGTCATCGCCTGGTTTTCCTGAGGTTTGAATAGCTGTTAAACCTGATAAACGCCCTGCCAAGGCATTACTCAAATTTGCAGTTGGCGATTGCACCAGATCTTTAGTGCCAATAGAGGTAATGGCTCCTGTAACCGATTCCTTTCTTTGCGTACCATAACCCACCACCACAACTTCGTTCAGATCCGTTGGGTTATCTTCGAGCGTTATATTTACTTGTGGTTTACCATTAATCGGTATCTCGCGCGTTACGAAACCAACAAAGCTGAAAACAAGTATGGCATTATCATCACTAACATTAATGGTATAATTTCCATTATTGTCGGTCACAACACCCGTTCTTGTCCCCTTTTCTTTGATTGTTACACCGGGTAAAGGAAAACCCTTATTGTCAGTAACCTTTCCCGTAATCTTTTTCGGGGGCTTTATATTATCGTTCTGACCGGTTTTTTTACTAATTAATATGGTTTTATTTTCAATTACATAAGTGAGTAATTGGTTGTCAAAGCACATATCAAGCGCCTGTTTTAAAGAGGCATTTTTAAGATCAAGGCTTACCGGTTTGGCAAACTTCAGATCATCTGAGTTATATAAAAAATCGTATCCTGTTTGATTTTGTATTTGCTCAAATACTTCTTTCAGATTGCTTTTTTCGGCCTTCAATGTAACCTTCTGCGCATAAGTTGCTGCTGTTACCTGTAAAAAGGTGGCCGTTAGCAAAATTAGGGTTAGTTTCATGATAAGCACAGGTTTATATAGGCGCCCACGTTGTTTGCCGCAAGTAAATGCAGTAAAATTTTTATACATTTGAATGTCAGTTTATTAATTAAGTGGTTGTATTCGCTGCAATTAATTTCATTATCTGTCATAGCCGGATCAAGGCTGACACCAGGGGCGGTCCGAAACGCTCCTGGTTTACTTCCAGATAATAATAAGTGAGAAATGGGAATGTAGATTTATTGCATAACTATGATCCTCCTTCCTGTAATTTTAAAGTGTACGTTTCCTATTTTTTCCAGATTATTCAATAACTCTGTAATTCCTTTGGAGCGGTAAAATGTACCGCCAAAACGCAAATTCTCAAAGTTGCCGCGATATTCAATATCCACATCATACCAGCGCGACAGTTTTTTCATGATTGTGCTGATGTTATCATCATTAAATACGAAATACCCGTTTCTCCAGGCCATCACCTGATTGATGCTGGCGTCAGAAACATTAATCAAATCGGTATTATTTTTTACTACAGCCTGCTGGCCGGGTTTCAATAAACGTTGTTTACTATTTTTTGTAACCAGAACAGAGCCTTCTAACAAAGTAGTAGTGAATTCCGCATCATCATTATAGGCCGCGATATTGAAATGTGTACCTAAAACTTTCACACATACGTTATTATTGGTACACACATAAAAGGGCTTATGTTTATTTTTAGCGACTTCAAAATAGGCTTCACCGGTAAGTTTCACATACCTTTCGTTACCCGCAAACTCAACCGGGTAACTTAAAGAAGATGAAGAATTTAGCCACACATTAGTACCATCAGGCAGTTTTACTTTATACTCACCTCCACGGGGAGTGGTCAAAGTGTTATATATAGTATCGGTATTAGCGGTTGTTTTGTTATTATCGGCCAGCGTGTTGTAAACAAGTCCTTCGTTATGAGCTTTATTAACCACTGTCCGGCCCGATTTTGTAAGCATCCCATCAGCTGCATTGTCTAGTGAAATAACTTTTCCATTGGCCAGTGTAAGGGTTGCTTTGGTACTACCCGGTAAAATTTCAGAAGATTTAACTACAGCCAAATTATTTTGATCTGTTACTTTACTATATCTGTTAAATAAAAAATAAAAGCCAACAGCGCTAAAAAAAATAAGGATAGCCGCAACCTTTATCCAACTATTATACCATTTACTAACAGGTTTACTATCCTCTGGTTCGGCGGCTTGATTTATGAACCTGGCATCGGATTTAATGCGTTCCAAAACTTTTTTAGCCTGAAAACGATTGAATTCCGGCCCCTCTTCAAGCATCAGCAATCGCTCATCTATTGTCTTGGCTATTTCGTCGGGATCATTATTACGCAGATAATCAAGCAGCTCAATACAATCTGTATCAGTTATGGTATTGTTAAAATATTGTTGCAATAAACGCTCGAGTTTATCCTTGTTCATATTTTATGGTTTATAGCACCCCAGAACGGGGTTAGTATGTAGAGAACACACTAACTATACGATAGGACTAGTCAGAAATAAAAAAAATTAGCCATCATAAACAATCATCTGTTCCTGAGTACATTCCGGGCAAGTATATCGAAAGTCCAATATCGAACAACCGCTGTATCAAAAACGAACATTTGATCCTTGCTTAATTTTATAACTAACTAATAATAAGATATTTAAAACATGGCATTTTGTTTGAACCCACAACCGTACTTTGAGCTAAATTACCTTTAGGACATAGTAAAACCGGCTTCCATTTCCTCTATACTTGATATTATCATTTTTTAATAAAACCTATATGATCAGGAACTATTTAAAAATCGCCAAACGAAATTTGATCAAAAACAAGTTTTCTTCTTTGATCAATATTAGTGGGCTTGCAGTCGGTATGGCTGTAGCCATATTGATCGGGCTATGGATCTGGGATGAAGTGTCATATGATACCAGTTTTAAAAATGCGGATCGCATTGCAAAAGTAATGGATAATGCATGGGTCAATAATGAAATAGAAACAGGAGGAGGATCGGCATTGCCATTGGCACCCGCACTACGCGATAACTTCGGAGACTTATTTAAACATGTTATTATAACATCCTGGACAAATGATCATCTTTTAACTTATGGCGAAAGGAGTGTAACCCAACAAGGAAATTACATGGAACCGGCCGTTACCGACATGCTGTCGTTAAAAATATTGAAAGGCACCGCCAATAGTTTAAACGACCCTACGTCTATTCTGCTTTCACAAACAACCGCAAAAGCTGTTTTCGGAGATACCGACCCGTTGAATAAGACGATTAAGATAGATAAAGAAACAAATGCCAAAGTAACCGGTATTTATGAAGATCTGCCTGTCAACTCCTCATTCGGTAATCTTTTTTTTATAGCTCCATGGCAAATGCTGGCTATACATGAAAAATATGCTACCCGGTTTAATAACCCATGGGGAGCAAGCTGGTTTCAAACGTATGTTCAGCTTGCCGATCATGCTGATATAAACCAGGTGTCAGTTAAAATTAAAAACCTAAAACTGAACGCACTTACCAGTACTCACAATAACGATGCCCGGTATAAATCTCAGCTTTTTCTTCAACCCATGAGCCGTTGGTATTTGTATGGTGAATTTAAAAACGGAATCAATACCGGAGGGCGTATTCAATATGTATGGATGTTTGGCATAATAGGGGTATTTGTGCTACTGCTTGCCTGTATTAATTTCATGAACCTGAGCACCGCACGCTCCGAAAAAAGAGCCAAAGAGGTTGGCATCCGCAAAGCTATCGGTTCTGTTCGAAGCCAGTTAATTACCCAGTTCTTTAGTGAATCGCTTTTAATAGCTTTTTTGGCTTTCCTGTTATCATTATTAATAGTTCAATTATGCCTGCCTGAGTTTAACCACCTTGCAGGTAAAAAAATAAGCATACTATGGAGTAACCCATTATTCTGGGCGCTGGGCATTATTTTTAGTTTATTAACAGGGTTGATCGCTGGCAGTTACCCAGCATTATATTTATCCTCATTCCGGCCGGTAAAAGTATTAAAGGGTACTTTTAAAGTAGGTCGTTTGGCGGCTATACCACGCAAAATTTTAGTAGTAGTACAGTTTACTGTTTCTGTAGTGTTGATAATAGGTACCATAGTTGTTTTCCAACAAATCCAGTTTGCTAAAAACCGCCCGGTTGGTTATAATCGCGATAATTTAATCAATGTAAACCTTCAAACCGATGATATTAAAAAACAATATCAACCTCTAAAAAATGATTTATTGGCCAGCAGGGCGGTAACCAGCGTGTCTGAATCAGAAAGTCCTGTTACAGCAGTATATACTAATAACGGCGGTTTTAACTGGAGCGGCAAAGACCCCGGTGTTCAGGAGCAATTTGTAAGTATGGCCGTTACTTCTGATTTTGGAAAAACCGTAGGCTGGAAAATTAAAGAAGGGCGGGATTTCGATCCGGCCTACTTATCAGATTCTTCAGGATTTATTGTTAATGAGGCGGCAGTAAAGTTTATGGGGCTTAAACACCCGGTGGGTGAAACCATTGAGTGGATTGGTAATGGAAAGTTTAAAATTATTGGTGTAGTGAAAAATATGGTTAATCGTTCGGCATATGAAACCGCTCAGCAAACCTTTTTCTATTTACCAAGATGGCAACACCTATCAAATATCAACCTAAAAATTAATCCACAAATGAGTGCCCATGATGCACTCATCAAAATCACAGCAATTTTCAAGAAATATGACCCATCAACACCTTTAAATTACCAATTTGTTGATCAGGAATATGCCAAAAAATTTGAGGACGAAGAACGTATAGGCACACTGGCAAGTTGCTTTGCGGGCCTGGCTATATTTATCAGCTGTCTGGGATTATTTGGGATGGCCTCATTTATGGCCGAGCAACGTGTAAAGGAGATCGGAGTGCGTAAAGTTTTAGGGGCTTCGGTGTTCAACCTGTGGCGTTTGTTATCTACTGACTTTATAAGGCTGGTAATTATTTCTTTATTGATCGCAAGCCCGGTTGCATGGTACCTGATGCACAATTGGTTACAGCATTATGATTATCGTTCTACTATATCGGGCTGGGTATTTGCATTAACAGGTTTGGCAGCGGTTATGATCACGTTGCTTACCATAAGCTTCCAATCTATAAAAGCAGCATTAGCTAATCCTGTAAAAAGTTTAAGAAGTGAGTAAGAATTGAGAGGATACCTTGATCAGATTTGCAGAAATGATTTAAACAACACCTTATTAAAAGTTATGGATTGATAAAACCAAAGCTAAAAAATAGATGAGGTCAGAATATTGTAAATGAGATTTTAAAGTTTTGAGCGCCTCAACCATGTGATTTTTTACCGTATTGGGCGATATCTGTAATTGATCAGCTATCTCTTTGTGCGACAGGTGCTCTACACGGCTTAACCTAAATATCAATTGCTGTTGCTTTGGTAATTTATTAATGATCTTTTCTGTAAACTGTTCCAGTTCATTCACCAGCAGATCTTCTTCTGTATCGTTATGTATCGTTACTACACGACCGATCAATTTATCTGCAAACTCTCTCGATTGGCAAATTTGCCTTAGTGCATTTAATGATAATCTTTTGGCAATTACATAAATGTACAGCCATATATTTCCTTCCGGGTTCAGTTTCTCCCTGCTCGTCCAAAGGTTTATAAAACATTCCTGAACAATCTCTTCACTTTGTTCTCTATCTTTTAAAAACCTGAATGCCAGCCTGTAAACTTTTTCACAGTACATTTCATAGATAGCATCAAATGCAGACTCTTCGCCTGCAATCAATTGCTGAATTTGATTACTGTTAATAATTTTATGCACTTTACTATTTACGTTTATAATTAATTGGGACCTAAATATAGACAGGAATTTCTGATATTACTATTCACTTTTATATTTAAATACCACTACATTAACACTACCAGAAAAAAATCATTAAAAACAGTAGCCTAACAATAAGTTAAAGTTAACATGATATACAACAGTTGCAAATCATGTTGCACTAAGCGGTTATTCCTTTTTTGTTATATCAGTAATCGTATACTTTATTAAACTTTTGATATTCATAATGCGTAATTTGGCCATATAAATTTGATTGATGACTTATGATCAATTTAACAGAACGACACCAGTATATTATCAATAAAATGCAAAAGGAAGGCTATGTTGAAGTAGTTGACCTGTGTAAAGAGTTGAAAGTTTCATCCGTAACTATCAGGAAGGATCTGAAATATCTGGAAGAAAAACATTTGCTTTTCCGTACGCATGGGGGTGCTACACAAAGTAACCCTTACACTTCTGATAGGCCGGTAAATGAAAAAGAAAAAATAAATTCGACCGAAAAGATGCGCATCGGGGCTGCTGCTGCCGGCCTCATTGGGGTTAATGATTCCATCATCCTGGCTTCAGGTACAACTATACAGGCTTTTGCAAAAAGCATACAAGCCAGGGAAGCCCTTACAGTTATCACCTCGTCATTAAATGTAGCTATCGAGCTGATCCATACTCCTGGGGTTGAAGTATTGCAACTGGGTGGGATGATCAGAAAAAGCTCATCATCGGTAATGGGTGCTTATGCAGAAAACATTCTGAAAGATTTCTTTTGCAGCATGTTGTTTTTGGGTGTGGATGGTATTGATATTGAATACGGCCTTACCACCACCAATGCTATGGAAGCCCACCTGAATAAACAAATGATGGCCATCTCCAACAAAACTATCGTACTGGCCGATTCAACCAAATTCGGGAAACGCGGTTTTGGTAAAATATGTAACATTGATGAAATAGACCAGATCATTACCGATGATCAGGTATCGGATCATGTGGTCAATACACTGGAAAGCGCCGGTGTTACCGTTACCATAGCCTAGTTATTGTTTAAAAAGCTTTGCGCAATTTAATGATGCGCATCCAATGCATCAGTTTCATCACCGGGTAAACCGGGTCTATCTCAAACCACTTTGTACCAAAATTAGCGCTATTCGGGTGCCTGTGATGATTATTTTGGAATAATTCTCCCAACATCAGAAAATCAAATGGGGTAGTATTTTTTGACTGATCGTTGTTATCAAAATTAGTATAACCATATTTATGACCGCACCAGTTCACAATAGCCCCGTGAAGTGGCCCCATCATAAAATGTATTGGCAAAAGCAGGAACATCCACCAATGGCTGGCGTAAGCAATATAAAAACAAGTGTATGCTGCCCCGAACAACAACCTGGAAAGTATGGAAGAACCTATCCTGTCAATTAACGGCCATTCAGGATAATTGCCTGAAAACCTGGCTTCGGGGTCTTTTGTCCGTTTTAAATGATCACGGAATGTTATAATAGTGGCCTTCATCATTTGAAAAATATCTGTAAAGAAATGGGGAGAATGCGGGTCTTTTTCGGTATCGCTGTAAGCATGATGCTCGCGGTGCATGATGGCATAAGCCCTCGGGTTTAAAAAAGAAGCCCCCTCAAAAAAATAAGCCATTAAATAAAATACCCGTTCGGCAGTTTTACTTGTGGTAAACATTCGATGGGCAGCATAACGGTGTTGAAAGAAGGTTTGAAAAAACAAAGACAAAAACCAATGCGCAATAAAAAAAATAAGGATCGTCATAAAATAAACTAATGTGATTTAATCACCGTCAGTTCATCGGCTTTAATGACGAACGCATGGCCTAATGATCGGAAAAAACAGAGAAGGATAAAATGAATTATTCTTTGCGTTCGACGACGAGTATGCTATGTAGCGGAGTGCCGCAAGTTAGCATCTTTTAGTGAGCATTATTGCAATAAATGATTTCTAAATTGTTATTATTTCGTTTCGTAATTATTCTCTTATCGTGGTTTTGTCGGCCAGCGCTTTGTAGTTATACAGGATTGATCTGTAACTTCAAAGGCATGGAAACATTCTGTATCCATACCTTGCATAGCCCGCCACAATACATCGTAACTGATCAAAAAACGCTCAGACCGATTTCCATATCTTGAACACGTTTTCATACCGGGCATCGGTGTCACGTATAACAACCGATAAATGATCCTGACGTACCGGAAAATGCTGATCAATGGTGTAATAGATCTTTTGCAGGAGCTTACCCAACTTTTGTTCAAAATCAGTTTTACTGATACTGATCAACACCTGGTTACCTAAAGCAGCAACTATCCCCTGTTCTCCTATCTCGCTTTTTAGCAAGTGTATTACGTTAACAGTTAACGTTCTGGCAGCAATTTCTGCCATTGTTATCATTTCGTTCATAATGGATAACCAAAAATTAATGATAAAAGCGCACTGATTTATCTTACTGAGATGCGCGGGCGTCTATGTATATGGACTTCTTCGGGTTGCTGATCAGCGAGTCTAACCACAATATCACGATCGCCTATAGTGCTGCCGTCAAGTTCCTTGATCGCCTGCAAGCCTTGCTGATCATCCTGCATTTCCACAAAACCAAAACCCTTGCTTTTACCTGTTTTGGTTTCTGTAATAATTTTCACTGCTGCAACGGCGCCAAATAATTCAAACAATTGCCTGATACCTACGCCGCCTACATAAAATGGAATGTTAGCTACAAAAATCTTCATAATTCCTGATTTTTAATGATAAACACTTATTAATCTTCAGTTAATAGGTAACGATCCGGATTTATGAAAAGTTTAAGAAATTTAAAAAAACTACTGATTATGATATAGAAGTTACAAAACAGCTTTAAAAACGAAAAGCCCCGAACAAAACCGGGGCTTTTACATGATAGGCGTTAATAGTTAATTAGAGAACAATTTATTGGGTATTAGGAGTGTTTATGCTCAAAGTACAGGTATTTGATCTCGTATTGATTGTCAGCTTTATCAAACGCCATGAGATCAGCATCCCGGCGAAAATAATTTTGAATGCTGTAACGAAACTCAGCCCGGTTCGGAAAGCTTTTATCCATATTTTCTATAGTTAAACTTAAAAGCGGGTTTGCGGTGCTGATACTATAAAAGTAGCGTTCAACAGGTGCATATCCTTTACCTTGCTGGGTTAACTGCTGACTGCTGTACAACATAAAACCGGCTGTATCCAGTATCTTATAGGTCTGGTTTTGGCAAAACCTGAAATCCTGGTTATTTTGACGGTATCCAAATATTTCACTTTTAGATAGCTTTATTTTTTTACCCTGGTAAATCAGCGCTACATGCTTTCCGTTTAAAAACCCGTTCAGTTGGAGTTTATCATTTTTATCCAGAGCGTAACTTAATTTACCTGATTTGTAATCCTGTTCATTAAGATATATACCGGTGGCGTTTTTTGTACTTTGTGCTTGTGAACGTATACCTTGTATACAGATCACCATCACTACGATGAGCACTTTGATTGATGTTTTCATTTTTTATATTATTTAATGATACTATAAACTAATAGTATTTCTTTAAGAAGCCGGGCTGCAACTCCCGGCTCCAACCTTACTAAACTTACCCCGACACTTGAGCATAAGTTATTGCAGGTTTTGTAGTATTTTATTAAAACCTTACTAATAACGCCCCTATAAACCTTGTTTCGGATGGTACCAGATCGGGTATAAAATCTGTTGGTACGGGAGTGGTATTATACCCATCAGGAGAGGTTACGCCGCCGTGGCCAGCAAAGTAAGGCACACTGGCATGGCGATGTACCACCTCCAGGCGGAAGGTCAGGTAATCATTTGGCATCAAGTCAATCGTGGTTGAATAATCATAGCCATGAAACTGGTCGCCGGGATTAGCCGTAAACGGATGCGAACCGACTGCTCCTGTGTTGATAGCAGGTATGGGGTTGGCATCGCCTGTTGGATATAACACCAGGTAGCGACCCGGGTTATTGATCACACCACCGCCAACTGTCCAACCCAAATGACCTTTGGCCATTACCATACGGTGATAGATCATACCGCTGGCAAAATATTGAGCCGGCCCCTTAACAGGATCTGAGTGGAAACCATTTACGCCATCGCCTTTTTCAAAACCGATGTCGCCGGTGATGGAGAATGCCGCGCTGTTAACAAAGCTGCCTTTATCCTGACTTTTAAAATAGCGCACCTCAATACTGTTATCTGAGTGAAAACGCTTTCTACCAGGTTTATCCTGGGTATCGGCACCGTAATAGGTATTAGTCAAAGCCTGGAACCACTCAACAGGGCGCCATAAAATTTGACCGCCTATACCTGGCTGGCTATTAAACATGCCATATGATTGCCAGCCATTAATCAGCCATGGTTCAATTTTCAGCTTATCGCTTACAAATATCTGCACACGGATACCATTAAAAAACCAGGGGGTATTATCAGAAGTAAATGATGGTTGGTAGGCCCAGTTTTCGGCATTGTAATAAGAGAACAAACCTACGTATGACATGAATATACCCGCGTCAACGTTAATACCATTCAATACGTTAAAATGATAACCCGCATTAGCCTCACTTAAATAGCGATAGGCGGTACCCAGATCAAATTGCCCCCGGGTAACACTTAAATCATTGCGGGGTACTACAGTGGCCCGAGTGCCAAACTGCGTGAGCACACTTGCACGGACATTATCATAGTGAAAATCACCACCGAACGCAACGGTTGAAATTTCAAATTCGTGATCACGCGCCAACGCAGTTGAACCAACTACGGTATGATCGATAGGATTATTATTTGACGCGGTATAATTAAAATCGAGCAAGAAACGGCCGGTAAAATATTTAGTATCCAACAGGGCTTTGTGCCTGCGGTCGTTACCGTTAAGCCAGGTAAAATCGCCAAAAGCGAATGGCTCGGCTTTGGTTTTTACGGTATCCTTAACCATGACACTATCCTTTTTTAAGGCAGTTGCATGATCCTGGGAATAGGCAGTAGTTAATGTTATGCCTAAAACAAGTGACAATAGAAGTTTTTTCATTTTGAATATGGATATTATTTGTTTTTGTAGTGGGCTAAAGCTTTGTTTTATTGTTATTGCTCTGCCATAACTACGTTAGTACTATTTGCGGCTTAGTAGCCAATAGGTATACCAGACTGAAAACCTTGATGTATATTAATTGACTATCAGCAACTTATTTTTAATTCTATTTTTTGAATGTTGCTTTATAAAAGAAAACCATCTCACTTTACTAAGATGGTTTTCTCATTTTGATCAGTTCATGAGTATTTGGTATTCCTCAATTTTGCGGTAAAGTGTGGCCAGGCCGATACCGAGGATCCTGGCTGCTTCCGTTTTATTACCCTTGGTGTATTTTAATATACGCCTGATGTGGTGTCTCTCCACACTGTGCAGATCAAGTGCAACCAGGTCATAGTAACCTCCATTATGAAATTCATAAGGTAAAAGCTTTGGAGTAAGCAAGGGTTCATCCATCAGGATAACCACTCTTTCTATCACATTTTTAAGCTCCCTGATATTCCCGTTCCATTTGTGCTGGTTCAACAGTTTAAAAAATGTTGTATCAACATCTGGTATCTTCTTTTTAACCTTAGCCGAGTAAATTTTAATAAAATGCCGGGCCAACACTTCTATATCCCCTATCCGTTCGCGCAACGGGGGCAGCACTATAGAAAACCCGGATAGGCGGTAAAACAGGTCAAGCCGAAAATGCCCTTCCTCCGATTCCTTTTGCAGATCGCGGTTGGTAGCAGCAATCAGCCGTACATTTATTTTGGTGGTTTTGGTTTCGCCAATTTTAATAAAAGTACCATTTTCCAATACGCGCAATAATTTAGCTTGCAGATCATGACTCATTTCTCCTAATTCATCTAAAAAAATTGTTCCGCCGCTGGCCTCTTCAAACAGCCCCTTTTTATCTTTAACAGCTCCCGTAAAAGCCCCGGCTTTATAACCAAACAGCTCGCTTTCCAATAATTCTTTACTAAAAGCGCTGCAGTTAACCGCCACAAAAGGTTTATCTTTTCTTAAGCTTTCATAATGTATAGCCTCGGCAAATACTTCTTTACCCGTACCCGTTTCTCCCAGCAGTAAAACGGTCGCATCAGTTTTAGCTACTTTTTTGGCCAGTTCAACAGCTTCCAAAATAGCGGGCGATCGTCCTAAAACAATGGGGAAGCCGTGTTGTGCTTCTACCTGATCCTGCAGCTCACTTACCTGGTATTGTAAGTTGGCCTTTTGTATAGCTTTGCTTACCATGGGTATGATCTTATCATTATCATCGCCTTTGGTAAGGTAATCAAAGGCCCCGTTCTTGATGGCTAAAACCCCATCACTGATGGATCCGAAAGCAGTAAGATTGATCACTTCTATATAAGGTTTAATCTGCTTGATCTTACTCACCAGATCTACCCCATTGGCGTCGGGCAACTTTACATCGCTCAGCACAACCATAATATCCTCACGCTCAACGATACGTATCCCTGTTTTGGCATTTGCCGCCTGTGTTACATGATACCCTTCCAGGCTTAGTATACGGGCCAATAATTCGCTGAGCTTAACCTCGTCATCAATTATTAATATGTTTGATTTCATTTCTGTACTTGTTTGGATTGTTGATCAACATCAGCGGCAGGGTTTCCAATAGCCTGACGTAAGTGTTGATCCCTTTTTTGATCTCTTCGAGGTAAATAAACTCATCGGAGGAGTGAGACCTGGCAGAATCCCCAGGGCCTATTTTTACTGATGGAATAGTTAACCAGGCCTGATCTGAAGTGGTAGGAGAGCTGTAGGTTTTGCACCCTATAGCAATACCGGCCCGCACGATCGGATGATCAACCGGAACTGAAGATGCCCCCAATGACCCTGGACGCACGATGATCTGGCATGACACATTCTTTTTAATGGTATCCAGGATCTCCTGCTGGCTGTACGTATCATCATTACGGATATCTACCGTAAACTCACATAAAGCAGGTACAATATTATGCTGTAAACCCGATTTGATGATGGTGATGGTCATTTTTACCGGCGGCAATCCTCTAAACTGTTGCGGAAACTGGTAATTTCTGAACCAATCCAGGTCTTTCAGGCATTTGTGAATAGCATTATCCCCTTCTTCCCTGGCAGCGTGACCCGAGCGGCCGTTGCTGATGCAATCAATCACCAGGTTTCCCTTTTCGGCAACCGCCATTTGTAATAAGGTTGGCTCGCCTACAATGGCCAGCTCTAATTTACCCAATAAGGGTAAAATGGATTTAATACCGTTTTGACCGGAGTTTTCTTCCTCCGCAGTAGCTGCCAGACAGAGGTTAAAACCCAGGCCCTGGTAACAATAAAAATGCAGAAAAGTAGCGATGAGCGATACCAGGCACCCTCCGGCATCATTACTACCCAGGCCATATAGTTTTCCTAATGTTATTTCGGGGCAAAAAGGATCATTGGTATAGCCTTCGTTGGGCCTAACCGTATCTAAATGGGAATTGAGCAGGATGGTAGGTTTAGTACCATCATAGTATTTGTTATAGCACCAAACGTTATTACCTTTTCTTTTTACTTTGATGGAGTAACCGGCCAGATATCGCTGTACAATATCTGCGACCGCACCTTCGTTGCCACTAAATGAAGGTGTTTTAATTAATTGTTGCAGCAAACTTACCGACTCACTAAAAAGCTGTGCGTTCATAGGCAGGCCTGTCCATAACGGAGAAACATCTGCCCGCTCATTCAAATCTTTTATCATAACCATAAATAATTAGTTTAACTGTGGATCAAACAACATGGCGGTGCACAAACAATTGCACCTGTTTTTACTTTGCAGTACATTGTAGTTAACACAACTTTTACAAGCGTCCCAAAACTTGGTTTCCTGCGCAACCTCTGCATAGGTTACAGGTTCAAAACCCAGTTTGGTATTCATTTTCATAATGGCCAAACCCGAGGTGATGCTGAACACCTTTGCAGATGGATATTTGGTTCGGGATAGTTCAAATATTTGTGTTTTAATTTGGGAGGCTACACCCAGGTTACGGTGTTTCGGAGATACAATAAGTCCGCTGTTCGAGACAAACTGTTCATTATCCCAGGTTTCTATATAGGAGAAACCAACCCATTCGCCGTTTTCGGTTACGGCGACTATCGCTTTACCCTCATCTATTTTTTCTATGACAGAGGCTGCAGATCTTTTGGATATTCCCGAACCTCTTGCTATTGCGGAACTTTCCATTTCATGGATAATCTGGTCGGCAAAGACCACGTCAGACGGAATGGCTGACCTTATAATAATTCGTTCATCTTCCATTTCTTTTTTTAGTTTATTTCAGTTACAAGCATGGATTGTTTTTATAACTGTATATACCCTATTGCCAAAAGAATGCCCATTACATGGGTCTATGCGTATTTATGTGTTTAGCTCATTTAAACGCTGATTTTATTTTACAACCCTATGCCAGGGCATAAAAAAAGCCTATCAAAATGAAAGGCTTTTTTTTCAATTTAAGCAGCATTGAGATCATTGTACAGGATGGTGGTGTACGGTGTTACCTGCGTAATGTTCCAGGTAACCATCTTCATTTACTGCAAATTTGCTTGTTCCGGTAGCGTATGCTGATTTTTTTCTTTTGGGGCCAGCTAAGGGAATAATGATAATCGCCAATAAGGCTACTATTTTAAGTACGATATAAACTGATGCCATGATATAAATATTTGACTATTAATAAATCAGGGCACACAAACCAATAACATGCCATAAAATGCCTGTTGCCATAAATCCTGCTTAAAACGGGATAGGGCAATAAAATAGCCTTATTTAAAAAAATCGGGAAGAATTTCAGCTATCATTTTGGAAGGGAAGACTTATCAAAATGATACATCACCATATAAAATTTATCGATTGGGATACCCATCCCTCAAATGTATAAGTGATGAGTAGAAAAGTATAAATCAGCCAGCGCCTTTCGCCGCACCTTTGCTTCAGCAATTAAATATAAAAGCAATGAAAAAGACAGTATTAATAACCGGCGCTTCATCAGGATTTGGAAAAGAGGCCGTTAAATTATTTCATAAAAACAACTGGAACGTGATAGCTACCATGCGTTCACCAGAAAAAGAAACAGAGCTATCGGCACTTGACCAGGTTTTGTTAACCAGGTTAGATGTAACCGACAAAGCCAGCATACAAAACGCCGTAAAAGCCGGCATCGAAAAATTTGGTACAATTGATGTATTGGTGAACAACGCGGGCTATGGTTCCTTTGGCGCGTTAGAAGCTGCTACAGAATCCGAGATCAAACGACAGTTCGATGTTAATTTCTTTGGACTGATCGAAGTAACACAAGCCTTAATACCGGTTATGCGTCAACAAAGATCGGGCGTTATCATCAACGTTTCTTCTATAGGCGGCAAGGTTACCTTCCCATTCTCGTCACTTTACCATGCTACTAAATTCGCGGTGGAAGGTTTAACAGAATCTATACAATACGAACTCAACCCATTGGGCATCCACTTAAAAATTGTTGAACCGGGCGGCTATAAAACCGAGTTCGCAGGTCGTTCGATATCCATCTACGGCGTTGGCGAATCAGGTGATTACCAGACTCCCTTTGATAAATTTATCAGCGCGTTAGAGCAATGGCCGATGTCTGAAAACATTAGCGAAGTGGCCGATGCTATTTATGAGGCGGCTACCGATGGTACCGAAAAATTGCGTTACCCTGTAGGTCATGACGCCGGGCCAATAATTGAGGCAAGGCACCAGATGGATGATGTGGATTTCAAAAAAATGATAGTAGGCCAAATGGGCATTTAGTAGGGAGCAAAGATTTTTGGAACAAGGAGCAAGGACTTTTCTTTTTTCCTTAGTCTTTGCTCCTTATATCCTTGCTCCTTGTTCCAAAAATCCTTACTCCCTAACCTGCGCAGCCTTCCCTTTTTTATAGTAACTTTATCTTATCAATAAAAAAATGCCCAATAAATACATTGACCTCAAATCCATCAGCGATCTGCACCGGATGGTACAATATGCCCCACCCAGGCATCCCCTGGTGAGTGTGATTGACCATTGCGACTTTTATAAAAGCTATCGTCCTAAAGCAGATGTGTTTTATCGCTTTGGGTTTTATATTATTTCGTGTAAAAAGTTCGACGGGTTATTAAAATACGGCAAGGGGCATTATGATTTTAATGAAGGCTCCCTGATGTTTACCGCTCCCGACCAGGTTATTGGCCCGGGACCCGATGTTGAAGTAGAGGAAGGCTGGGCATTGTTCATCCATCCCGACCTGATACATGGTACAGACCTGGGCAAGAAGATACATCAGTATTCGTTTTTTAATTACGAGATAAACGAGGCGCTGCACATCTCGGAGAAGGAAAAACAGATCATTAAAGATTGTGTGGCTAAGATCGAAAAGGAGTACGCGCAAAATATCGACAAGCATTCGCAAGGCCTTATCGTGAGCAATATTGAATTGCTGTTAAATTACTGCAACCGGTTTTATGACCGCCAGTTTTACACCAGGGCCAAAGTTAATTCGGATGTGGTACAGCAGTTTGAAAAGCTATTGAAAGATTATTTTTCGCAAAACAACCTCATAGAAACAGGTCTGCCAAACGTGGGTTATTTTGCATCCAGGCTCAACCTGTCGCCCAACTATCTGTCTGATTTGTTAGGTAAATTCACCGGTAAAACCACACAGGAACACATCCACCTCGAACTGATAGATAAAGCGAAAACCATGCTGTGGGGCACCAATCAGTCCATCAGCGAAATTGCCTACGGATTGGGCTTTGAGCACCCATCGCACTTCACCAAGATCTTTAAAACAAAAACGGGTAAATCGCCCAGCGAGTACCGGTTGATGAATTAGAAGCTGAACAGACAAACCATTGTACTAAAAAAGTGGGTTTACATGGTTTACACTTTTTATGGTTTACAAATATGTAATTATATTAAAATCAATTACTTAATATATTTATACCCTAAAAAAACGGTTTACAGTGTAAACCATGTTTTTGGGGTATTTCCAACATTTGTAGCTTGGCTCTGTAGTCGAGCGACTACAGGGGCTACAAAATCACTTCTCAATAAAGCTGTATCCCCTTTTCCCTATAATCATCCAATACCTGGTTATCCGGATCAAGATCGGTGATCAGGTAATCAACCTTCGCCAGCGGACAAACGTTCATGCGTTGTACGGAGTTTAATTTCTCAGAAATACACATGATCACCAGGCGGTTGGAGGCATTGATCATCGCCTTTTTCAGATGGACGATATTCAGGTCGGAATCGGTTACGCCATCGGCTATCGAAATACCGTTGGTGCCTAAAAAACAAATATCAAACTTAATCTCATGCAGATAATTCACTACCTGTGAGCCCACACAAACCTGCGAATCTTTGGAGAACTCCCCGCCTATCAATATCACCGTAACCAAAGGATGATCGGCCAGTTGCAGCGCCACCAGCGGACTAATGGTAAATACTGTAACCGCCAGGTTTTGCGGCAGTGCCTGCATCATTTCCAATACGGTGGTACCGCCGCCGGTTAACACCATCATGCCGCTTTTAATAAGGCCGATAGCTTTACGGGCAATGGCCTTTTTGGCATCAACCGCGTAGATATCGGTATGCTGAAAGGGGTAGTGGAATGATTTGGACAGGGCGCCGCCATGCACTTTAACAATCTGCCGGGAATCATCCAGCTCCATCAAATCGCGCCGTATGGTATCTTCAGATACGTTTAGCGCCGTGGCCAGATCGGCTGATAATACTTTGTTATGCAGGTTTATTTGTTTGATGATAAATGCGTGGCGTTCCTTTTTAAGCATATACAAATGTAGTTTTTTGTAACAATCCTGAATCAGGTGTATTTATAGCGCTATAAACATGCGGTTATTTGCAACTTATAAAATAAAATCAGATAAATAGCGCATAATTAAAAATAAATTATACATATATTTAGCACAGACTTTATTACTATGCGGTTTTATGCAGGATTCACCGCCTGGTACCGGCAAAAATGATCTTAACGGTTTTTGCCCGGGAATTTGCAACTAACAAACACTATATAATTAACCCATTTAAGTATGAAAAAAAGTTTACTCTTTTTTTTCCTGGTATTATGTTGTTGTGCCCTAAAAACCATGGCGCAAGTGCAAAGCATTACTGGAAAAATCACCTCGGCGGATGATGGAAGTCCATTACCCGGGGTATCCGTAAAAATTAAAGGAACCAACACCGGCACTCAGTCCGATTCAAAAGGCGCTTATGCCATCAGTGCAAGTCCTGGCCAGGTTATCGTGTATTCTTTTATAGGCATGAAGCCTCAGGAAAGAACAGTTGGCGCCGCTACTGTAATAGACATAGCGCTCCTATCGGATGCCACCATGTTAAAAGAAGTACCTATTACGATAGGCTTTGGTGTAAAGGCCGACAAGCGTTATTCTACTTCGCCGGTACAAACTGTTAAGGGCGAAGCCATTCAGCAAACCCAGCGCGAAAACTTTATCAATGCTTTACAGGGCCGTGTGGCCGGCGCTACTGTTACCCCCACCGGCGGTAACCCCGGTGCGTCATCATCTATCGTATTACGTGGTTTAAACTCCATTGGCGGTTCAAACAGCCCCCTGTTTGTTATTGATGGTATCCGGGTAAGTAATGACGCGGTTGACCAAAGCTCCCTGGCATCCAATGGCGATAACCGTCGCGAGGATTTTACCAACCGTATAGCGGACATCAACCCCGACGATATTGAAACGGTTACGGTGCTGAAAGGTGCAGACGCGGCCGCGGTATACGGTTCATCAGCATCGGGCGGTGCTATTGTGATCACCACCAGGAAAGGCCATGCCGGCCCGGGTACAGTTACTTATGATAATGACTTTGGCTTTGCTACCGCCTATCGTTTCCCCAAAATTCAAACGGTTTATGGCGTGGGGCAAAATGGCAGCAGCAGCGGTATTGTACGTACGCTATTCGGTCCGGCTTATGCGCCAGGTACAAAAACCTACAATAACCTGCAGGATATTATGCAAACCGGTCATACAGTGATCAATAACTTGGCCTTTGAAGGTGGTAACGAGATCACTACTTACCGGCTTTCGGCCTCTATCCGGAACACTACGGGCGTACTGCCGGTAGCCTATAACGATAAGATTTCGCTGCGTTTTTCGGGCACGTCAAAAATCTCGTCCAAATTAACCAGTAGCGCTTCGTTCAACTATTTTAATATCGATAACCGTAAACTGAACAAAGGCAACTCCGGTACTTATATCAACGCGTTGGCATGGCCTTCCAATGATGACGTGCGCAATTACCTGAATCCCGATGGTACCCGCAGGTTGATACTACCCGCAAGTGCGTCAAATATAACATCGGATGCTACGGTGGATTTTGACAACCCACTTTGGGATGCCCATAACAACATCAGCCGCGATAAAACGAATCGCATGATCGGTAACGTCGACCTGTCGTTTGATGCCGCATCCTGGCTTAATTTCAGGGCCTTGGCCGGTATTGATTATGCCGCGACAGCAGGTAATAACTTTGTAAGCCAGTACAGTTCATCGTACCAAAACTCGCCGCTAAACAGCTTTGCGGCCACCAGCGGTATTGCCACCGGCGGTATCATTGATAATTACAACGATGGCAACCTGCAAATCAACGGTTCGTTCTTCGCTACCGGCAAAAAGCAATTTGGCGATTTTAAAACCACGCTGGCGGTTGGCGCCGAAGCCATTTCCAACTCGGATGAGATCAATGGTTATTATGGCGAAAAATTCATCCAGCCCGATTTTAACAACATCAATAATACCACACCAACCACACAGCGTTCATCAGACTATGTGAAAAAAGTGCGCTACCTTTCAGGCATCGCCAGGTTGGGTTTGGTATATAAAGAAATTTTAACCCTGAATGCTACCGCGCGTGAGGAATATTCATCCAAACTATCGGGCACACAGCAGGACCATTATTTTTATCCATCCGTTGGTCTCGGTTTTATATTTACCGAGCTGCCGGGCTTAAAGGATAACCCCATATTATCATTCGGTAAAATAAGGGCATCCTATGCCGAAGTGGGTAAAGACCCTACGGCTCCATACAAAATACGATCGACCCTGTTACAGCAAACCACTACAGGCGGCGGCTTTGCCTATGACGTTACCGGCAACAACCCCAACCTAAGGCCCGAGCGCGATAAAGAGCTTGATCTGGGTGCCGAATTTCAGTTTTTTAACGGTCGTTTAGGTGCCGATATCAGCTATTACGAAGTAAAGGCAACCAACCAGATCTTTAATCCCCGCATCAGCTATGCATCAGGGTACATACTGGAATACATTAATGGTGGCGAAGTAAAAAACCACGGTTTTGAAGTATCCTTAACCGGCGCGCCTGTTAAATCAAAAAACTTTAACTGGGATGTATTATTAAACTTTACCGCGGCCCGCGGCAAAGTAGTGAGCCTGGGTGGCTTGCCGGAGTATTATAACTCCGATACCTGGATCTACTCCAACGTGCGTTCAAGCATTTTTCCGGGCAGCAGCACTACCAATATCGCGGCCTATGGTTATGCCCGCAATAAGGCCGGCCAGATCCTGATCGATCCAACCAGTGGTATCCCTATCAGTAACGTAACTTTTGGTGTAGGGGGCGACAAACAGCCAAAATTCAGCATAGGTTTGGGTAACCATTTTACTTTTAAAGATTTTGATCTGAACTTCCTGTTCGATATACGCAAAGGCGGGGATATATTTAATGGCAACGAGCTTTTCATGACACGTTATGGCTTAAGCGCCCGTACGCTGAACCGCATGGCCCCTATTATTGTACCGGGTGTTTTAAAAGATGGCAACGAAAACTCGGCTAACCCTACCGTTAACAATATCCAGATTACGCCCAATACACAGAATAACTATTATGCCAACGCCGTTGATGCCGATTTTATTGAGCATAATATTAACTGGGTAAGGTTAAAGGACATCACGTTAAGCTACCGGTTACCGCAATCGTTATTAAAACGTCAAAGCGTATTTAAATCGGCTAGTGTGTTTGTAACCGCTACGGATGTATTTATCATCACTAATTATTCCGGGGCAGATCCCGACGTGAACGGCACCAACTCCTCCACTTTAGGAACAGGCGCTGCCGGCTTTGATTATGGTACCGTACCTACACCGAGGGTAATTTCTTTAGGTTTAAAAGTGAAGTTATAAAAAGAAGACAACATGAAAAGTTTTAAATATTCCATATTGACAATGCTTGTGCTGTTTTCGGCAAGCAGTTGTAAAAAATATATAGATGTAAATACCAACCCCAACGCACCGGTCACGGCTGATGCATCGGCCCTGTTGCCGCCTATACAGGCGGGTATGGCACGCGGTGTTTGGTACGATAGCCGTTATATAGGCCAGTATGCCCAGGTATGGGGATCGGCTACGGCCAACAATGTTTGGGACGAAGAAGGTTATCTGCCAGCGTCTGACTCCAACGGCGAAATGTGGCGCACGGTTTATTTTAGCCTGGGGCAAAACATCACCCTGTTATGGCAGGATGCTATCCCCAAAAAGAAATGGGATTATGTGGCCGTGGGCTACGCGCTGCGGGCATGGGGCTTCCAGACCGGCGGCGATCTGTATGATCATATGATCGTGAAAGAAGCCTTTGACCCTACACGCCTCACCTTTGATTATGATGATGGTTCTGTTGTTTACGCCGAAGTGGTAAAAGATTGCCAGCTGGCCTTAAATTACATGAACCTGGCCATTAAAACCGATAACCAGACCATATCGCCAACACTGGCCAAAGGCGATTATATGTACTACGGCGATCGCAGCAAATGGATCAAATTCATTTATGCGATACTGGCTCAGAACGCGCTGCATCTAAGCAACAAAGCCTCATTTAATGCCGATAACGTAAAGAAATATGCCGACAGCTCGTTCGTGAGCAATGCGGATAATGCCAGCGTAGAGTGTAAAGGTTCACAATCTGGCGATTCCAACTTCTGGGGACCATCAAGGGGTAATATTGGCCCGTACAAACAATCAGACTTTATAGTTCGCTTGTTGGATGGCCGTATTTTTACCGGCTCTACCACACAGGATACTACTTTGGATCCGCGTATTAAACAATTGATATCGCAAAGCAAGGATAAAGTATACCGTGGCGTTATCGGCACCAATGGCGACCCTAACGCCTCAGATGCCACTACCCTTATACCCTATTTATTTGGTAATGGTGTAACCAGTTATCCTACTACCGCCCCTTATGCACAACGCTATATCTATAATGATAATTCACGCGGCGTATTAATGACCTACGGCGAAGTACAATTCTTCAAAGCCGAAGCCTTATACAAAAAAGGTGATCTGGCCGGTGCATATGCGGCCTACATCAATGGGGTTAATGCCAGTTTGGATTTTGTAAGTAATCCGCCGCAAGCCGCATCACTTACCGGTAACCAAAAATTCATATCCTCAGCCGCCATAGCTGCTTATATGAGCGGGCCATGTGTTAAGCAAAGCGCCTCTACCTTGACCCTGGCCGATATCATGCAGCAAAAATTCATCTCGCTGTTTGTATGGGGATCACTGGAAGCCTGGGCCGATGAGCGCAGATATAATTACGATACCAACATTTTCCAGGGCTTTAGTAAACCGGGCACACTTTACCCTGATAACGGGGGCAAGCAGGTTTATGTGGTACGGCCGCGCTATAACTCAGAGTATATCTGGAACGTGCCAGCCCTCAAGAGTTTTGGCGCCCTTGACCCGGACTATCATACTAAAAAGCCATGGTTTATTTTACCTTAATTATTTCAAAAAAAGACATTATGAAAAGGAACTTTTATATCATTACATGCCTGTTTTTGATCATGATCACAGGTTGTAAAAAAAATACCATCACCCAGATATCCCAACCGGCAACGGGTGCACAACTGAGGTTTATACAAGCTATCCCCGGCCTGCCCGCTGTTGACGAGTATGTGAACGACAAAAAGATAAGTCCGCAGCAAAACGTGGGGTTAACAGATAATTTAAAACCTACATCGATCATTACGGGTATCACTTACCCGGCGGCTTTTAACACTGCCACGCAATATGGTGGTCTTTACCCGGGCGGTACATCGGTTAATTATGCATTGGTGGCCTCGGGCAATGCAACCATTAAAATTGCAACTTCGACCCCGGTACCCGCATTGGTGAGCCCTCAAACCGCAGCACCCAACACAACCGTTGTGAGCCTCACCTCATCGCTTGCCGAACGGGGTACTTATTCCTTGTTTACCATCGGCTATCCGGATAAACCAGGTTCCATATTTGTGGAGGATAAGTTCCCTACTGCCGATATGACCAAGATCTACGTGCGATTTGGCAATTTTATACCCAACAGCCCGGCACTTGATGTAACAGGCGTTTACACTGCCGCAGGTGCTACTACGGCCACTACATTAACACCCTTTACCAGCATTACGGCAAACACATTAACCGATTTTTTACCCATAGATGCTAATGCCGTAGGCACTACCGGGTACACCTTCCAGCTGTACCTGGCAGGCACAAGCACCAAGGTTGGCGCTGTTACCAAAGCCATCAACATGGCACCGGGCAGGTACTATACCATTATGGCCAATGGCTTGTATGCAGATTATGTGGTTGGTACTACCGGCATTACCTTAAAGGCCACTGCCAGGCCAACCAAACCAACTGATCCTAACAGCCTGTTACCCGAAATATATTTTAACCCGCCGGGCATCAGTTATTTTACCACCAAATAAGGCTATCGATCTATCAAAAGCCCCGAATATTTCGGGGCTTTTTTGTTATTAGGATGACAAGGCTTTTTTTAACCCTGGTATATTTGCATCGGGTTTCTTAATTTTCAAACGTCGCAATATCCTATGAAACAACTACCACAGATACCTCAATCGAGCTTTGATTTTTTAAACGCGTTGAAACAGAACAACAACAGGGAGTGGTTCAACCTGCATAAAGCCCAGTTTGAAAAAGAGCAAGGCCACCTGCAGATTTTTGCCGAAGCCTTGTTGCAGAAAATGAACATGCATGATCTGATAGAAACCGTTTCCGGCAAAAAGAGTCTTTATCGTATTTACAGGGATACCCGCTTTTCCTCCGATAAAACGCCTTACAAAATACACTGGCCAGGTAGTTTTAAACGTGCCACCAAATACCGCCGGGGCGGGTATTATTTTCATATTGAACCGGGTAACAGCTTTATTGGTGGTGGTTTCTGGGGACCAAATCCGCAGGATCTGAAACTGATCAGGGAAGACATAGCCTTTGATGCCACCCCGCTCAGAAATATATTGAATGACCCCACATTTATTTCGGTATTTGAAACGTTGAAAGGCGAGCAATTAAAAACAACTCCTAAAGGTTTTGATGCCGGTCATGAGGCTATTGACCTGTTACGGTATAAACAATTCCTGCTGATGAAACGCTTTACAGATGCCGAAGTTTTAGACCCTCTTTTTGTTGACCAGGTAAACAGCACATTTAAAAACATGCGCCCCTTTCTGGATTACATGAGCGAAGTTCTTTCTACCGATGTGAATGGGTTGGCGATTTACTAATTCAGCCGGATACCCTTTTAATCCCCTTCTTTAAATCCATAATTCACAAGAGTTTATCGGGTTTATAATATTGCCCCTATTACTTCAGGATTTTACCCCTTGTTTTTTCTCAAAGTGGCGAGCTTTGTTATGATCAGTGCCCAAGACTGTTCGCAACCGATTATTTAACCAAAACCATCAAAATGAGAAAAGCATTCATCTTATTGCCTATACTGGCAATAGCACTATTTGCATCCTGCAACAAATCTATCAACCGGGTACCTACCGACACCGGCGCTTCAAAAAACCTGGCGAAGAACACCCATTCAATCGGCACAACGTATTATGTAGACCCGGCGGGTAACGACAGTAACAATGGGCAAAGCACAGCCACCGCATGGCAAAGCCTCAGCAAAGTAAATACCCAAACCTTTTTACCCGGCGACCAGATCCTGTTTAAAGCCGGGGGTAGCTGGAGCGGACAGCTTTTGCCAAAAGGATCGGGCAGTTCCGGGAGCCCTATTGTTATTGATATGTACGGGACAGGTAGCAAACCAGTAATTAATGGCTCGGGTGCCGATACAACCGGGGCAGTTAAATTAATAGGTCAATCTTACTGGCAAATAAAAAATTTAGAGGTTACCAACAAACAGACAGCGGGTGGTACATCCAGGTTATATGGCATTCATATTAAGACTGCTACTTCTACCGCTTTTACCAATGTACAAATTTTGAATTGTTTTGTGCATGATGTCAACTCTTACACCACTGAATCTAATACAACCCTGTTTAACAAAGGAACAGGAGGAATAATAGTTGGAGGGAATAATAGCGAGGTACTCATAAAAGGTTGTCACGTAAAAGATGTAACTGTAGAGGGTATCAGGAATACAGGTGGAACCTGCTCTCACATCCTCATCGATAGCAATTTGATAGAGAATGTTTATGGCGACGGTATTGTATTAAACGGGGTCAATACCAATTCGGCCATTACCAGGAACATTGGCAGGAATTTATGCTATAATACAAACACCTACAACTATGCGGGTATGTGGACATCTAATAGCGTGGGAACCTTAGTGGCACACAACGAAATATCTGGCATTACAGGTGGCGGTGCAAATGATGGTGAGCCTTTTGACGCAGACCTGGGCGTTAACGGCGACATTTTTGAATACAATTATACGCACGACAACAAAAGGGGCTTTATGCTGTTTATGCACGGCATTAGCAATGTAACAGTACGTTATAATATTAGTGTAAATGATGTAGGAGACGGAATTAGATTATTTTTCTACGACCCCGGAAGTCATACCAATATTAAAATTTACAACAACACGTTTTTTATAACTGGGAATGTTGCACAATTATTTTATAACGATTTTAACAACACCAGTAATACTACCGAGTTTAGTAACAACATTGTTTATTGCACAGGCACAGTAGCCAAGTTTTCACAAAACGGCACAAGCGCTAACTGCCTTTTCCGTAACAACTGTTTTTATCCGCAATCCATGACATCTGTTAACGGTCCGGCAACGGGAACAATGTCAGGGAGCGTGTATTCAGATCCCCAATTTGTAAGCGCTGCTTCCGGTGCTACCACCAACTTTAACCTGCAATCAACTTCACCTTGTATTAACATGGGAACAGTTATGGGGAGCAATGGAGGTATTGATTTTTATGGCACTGCTTTACCTGCCGGCGCGCCGGATATCGGTTTTTACCAGCATATCTCCACCGGGACAACAAGTATACTGAATGCCACCGCCGATGCTTACGTACGGGATGGTAGCTATGCCACCACAAACTATGGCACTTTAACTTATACTGTAGTTAAATCAGATGCTGTAGGTTACGCCCGGAAAGCCTATGAGAAATTTGATCTCAGTTCGGTACCCGCATCAAGCGTGCAGGCTGCCACGCTTAGTTTATATGTAAACGGTGTAAATACAGCACCTACCCGTACCATTTCGGTATATACGACACAAACCGAAAACTGGGGCGAAACATCCATCAATTGGAACAATGCCCCAACAGATACTACTTATGTAGGGCAAATAGTGGTAACCGGCGTTGGCACCTATGCCCTGGATATTAAGAACGTCATCAATACACAATTGGGAAACTCAGATCATATCGTCTCGTTCTTATTGAAAAACAACGGTGCCAATAGCTCAACCAATGATATCACCCTTAACAGCCGGGAGGCCACGAGCAATCAACCCACATTAACGGTTACCTATTGACAAAAAGTGGGTTTACATGGTTTACACTTTTTTCGACCCAAATCCACATATATAATTGATAATCAAATAATTATATCATTTTTACAGGATAATACAATGAATTTATGTTAACCGACTTTCGTCTCTTCAAGGCCTCCTGAAAGAGTAATAGCCCATGAGTAAACATAGCACATCAATGATATCACAAAAAGCGGGGCTGTCACCCTGAGCCCCGTCGAAGGGTAGAGCGCAAAGGCCTGCCCACCATGCTTCGACGGTGCTCAGCATGACATCCTTTTTTAGCGAATGTTTACTCAGGGCTACTCCCGAAAAGGACATCATAACACATATTAAAAATACCCGGGAACAATTGTCCCCGGGTATTTTTTTTGGACAAGCCGGCGGATTGGCGCAGATATAAAACTGATGAGCATTATCATCTTACCATCATAAAGCTTAAATTAGATAACAATTTTTTAAGCTACCCGTCTCTCCTATACATCATATTTAATAACCTCTATGAAAACCTCCATCAAACTCGGCATAGCAGCCTTAGCCTTTAGCATATTTTCAGGTTCAATTTCAAATGCTTATACCATCAATAAATCGACCATTGCACCTCCATCCATCAGCAATAGCCCAAACATCAAAAACATAGTTCTTGTACATGGCGCCTTTGTAGATGGATCGGGGTGGAAACCTGTTTATAATATACTGGTTAAAAAAGGCTATCACGTAACCGTTGTGCAACAGCCCTTAACTACATTTGAGGGCGACGTTGCTGCCGTTAAAAGAATTATCGCCCAGCAAAACGGACCTTGTATTTTAGTGGCTCACAGTTATGGCGGTGCCATTATTACCACAGCAGGGAATGATCCTAAGGTTGCAGGATTGGTATACATTGCCGCTCATGCTCCTGATAATGGCGAAAGTGAAGCTGGCAACGGAAAGCTTTATCCATCGGCCTATAAATCACTTCAAAAGGGCGCGGATGGCTTTGATTATATCGATCCATCTAAGTTTTACGCTGATTTTTCTGCAGATCTTCCAAAAGAACAAGCGGAGTTCATGGCCAACTCACAGATGCCTACTGCCGACATTGTGTTTCATGCCATTATAGCAAACCCTGCCTGGAAAGTAAAACCAAGCTGGTATATGGTAGCCAAATCCGACAGGATCATCAATCCCGACCTGGAACGGATGTATGCTAAACGGGCCCATAGCCACACGGTTGAGATAGCAGGCGCCAGTCACTCCGTATTTGAATCTCACCCCCAGGATGTAGCCAAATTAATTATTGAGGCCGCCACGCAATCCGCTAAAAAGAAATAATTACCCCATTTTTTAACAATGAATCATCAGATAAAACCCCATATCTCTCTTTTTATCGGTGCTTTTGCTGCAATATTATTGCTGTTTAACAAAAATATAGCCGTTGCGCAAAGCGCTGTCCAAACAGAAGAGATCCCGCTTTGGCGGGGTACGCCTCCGGATGGCCCGGGTCCGCAAGGGCCTGAAAATATAAGCGCGAAGGGTTCCTACACCAACATTTCTGCGCCCAGGTTAATTGTTCACAAGCCAGAGCATCCTAACGGAATAGCCATACTGGTGATCAGCGGTGGCGGCTACGCTCATCTGGAAGCCGGGAAAGAAAGCACCCCGGCTGCTAACTGGCTGCAGTCTGAGGGAATTACAGCATTTGAGCTTATCTATCGTTTACCCGGCGAAGGCTGGGCTAATACCAATGTACCTTTTGAAGACGGGCAACGGGCCATGCGTATCATCAGGAGCCTATCAAAAAAATATGGATATGATCCGCACCGTATCGGGGTCATGGGCTTTTCGGCAGGTGGTCACCTTGCCGGGATAACGGCAACCACATTTGATCAGCAATTCTATACTCCTGTTGATAAAACTGATCTTGTACCCGCCCGTCCGGATTTCGCCGCACTGCTTTACCCGGTGATAACCATGCTGCCACCATATGATCATACGCATTCAGAAAAAGAGATTATAGGCAAACACCCCGACAGGGAGGCTCAAAAACGCTACTCGGTGCAACTGCATGTTACCCAGAAAACGCCACCTACCTTCCTGGCCCAGGCAGAGGATGATCCTATCTCCAATGTGCAGAATAGCCGTTTAATGTACACGGCATTACAAGATCATCAGATACCAACCGAAATACACCTCTTCCCCATCGGCGGGCATGGCTGGGGCATGGGCGCGCCCGGTTCTCCTGAGCAGGAATGGCCAAAATACTTTAAAGCCTGGCTCACAAAAATGAATATCTACCGATAACTTGAACGAACGATCAGCAAATCAAAAAGCTCTGCAACACGCAACGCTTTTATATAAAAAACCGACAAATAAAAATACCCCTATTATTTACGTCCCGGCAAGATCAATCGCTTACGGTTTAGCAAGGGCAATATCTATTTTCCCATCCTCCATACCTTCTATATTCTTGTCAGTAAATATGGTTTTGGAAGTTTTCTCCAGGGCAGTTAACAGATCTTCTGTACTACCTTTGGCATGAGCCACTAAAATAATAGAACCGGTACCGCTAAATTTCATTTTAGTGCTATCAACTCCGGCGCAAGCTTTTACATTAGTATTCAGCTTCCGGAGGTTTTCCATGGTGATACCTTTAATAGTAATAACCGTTTTATACCCCGAAAGCGCGTTAACAGGTGCGGGTGCAGCTGCATCAACTTTCTTTTTCTTTTTAAAGAACCCTAAAACTTTATCGCCGGTGCCACCGGCTCTGCCCGCGGTATTTGTCGCGTTATCGGCCTTGTTAAGTAAGTTATTTGCTTTGTCGATAATACTCTGTGCTTTCACTGTAGATATCCCTGTAAGTACAGTGAGCAAAATTAAAACGATAAGATTTTTCATGACGGATTGGTTTGGTTAATGCTTGTATAGATTATTTGATAAATGCTGGTAAACTTTACATAGTTCCCTTAGATGTGTTGAGGTTATAGGGATATCTTACACATCATTAATTACTATACAAAACTATTTCATAAATACATCAATGGAAATACCAGTATTTTTGGAATTATTTATACCAGTTTTTAGGTAGTTTTTAAAAACATTAACTTCACTTATAATAATTATTAACCGTATGGCAACTATTTCAACCACGTATATTGGTGATTTAAAGACTGAAGCGATCCACCTGCAATCGGGTTCTAAATTGATTACCGACGCGCCGACTGATAATCATGGAAAAGGGGAAGGCTTTTCGCCAACAGACTTGCTTGCCGAATCATTAGCCGGCTGTGTTTTAACAGTAATGGCTTTGGCTGCGCGCTCGCACGGTATCAATATGGATAATACCAAATGCGATGTTTCCAAAGTTATGGCTGCCAACCCGCGCAGGGTAGCAGAGATCATCCTCGATTTTAAATTCCCAATGGACTATACCGATCAGGAAAAAAAGATCCTCGAATTGGCAGCGGCAACCTGCCCTGTCTCTATAAGTCTGCACCCGGATCTTAAAAAAACTATCAATTTTGGATGGTAACACTATCGGTACACAATCAATAATGGTTTTAGCAGAAATACAAGCCGACATACAAGCAATAGAACAAGACGAGGCGATCTACCAGGAAATCAATTTTAACAGCCGGGCAAATGCTATCGACTTTATTGATTTCCACATCCTTGACCGGATTGAAGGACTGCTGCAAAACCCGGAGCAGACAGAAGAATTAAATATACTCCAACAATGCGCAGAAAAGGTAAAATCCGAGCTGGAAAAAATAGATAGCAACCTGTTTAAACAACTCCGGGAAAAGATCAGAACCGGCATGTATACCGGAGCATCTTTCAGAAAAGCTATTGATCAATATTTTGAACATGATGTTAGTCAGCCAGATAAGATCGGTTATGACAACCTGGATGATTTCATCAACGGGCTTTTATCTGACCAGGTCATTCCTGAAGCTACCATGGAGCGGGAACCCGAAATGGTATTTTATCAAAAAACACCCGCCAGAATAATATTCGAGATAGTGGAACTTGCCGACTTAAGGCAGGAGGATGTCTTTTTTGATCTGGGATCGGGCTTGGGCCAGGTAGCCATCCTGGTGAATTTGATCAGCGGTGTAGAGGCTAAAGGAATTGAATATGAACCGGCTTACTGCAATTACGCTAATACATGTGCACGGCAGCTCAACTTATCCAACGTTGATTTTATCAATATAGACGCGCGGCAGGCAGACTATTCCCGTGGCACGGTATTCTTTTTGTATACACCTTTTGAAGGAGAGATCCTAAAAACCGTGCTGGAAATATTGCAAAAAGAACCCCGGAACAGGACGATCAGGATTTTTACTTATGGCCCTTGTTCGGAAATGGTAGCTCAGCAGGATTGGCTCAGTTGTGTCCATGGCGAGGCGAATGATCCATATCAACTATGTGCGTTTAAAAGTTTGTAGATATTCAGGGCTGCAATAGTCTGGTTGAAGATGTAAAATGTCTAACTCGGCCACAAACAGATAAGTAATTTTCTGCTTGGGTTGTAGCTTAGCACATAACCGGGATAATGTCGGCGATAATTTACTTTATCTTTGCCTTACGACCATTTGCATTCCCGTAAAACAATTGATTCTGAATGAAAAATACAAACTTTAAAATATCTCCGAGGATCATATGGGCCAGTTCAATCTTTCTGGGTTTATTATCATCTGTCCCGCAAATTGCGGAGCGGCATTTTAACCCGGCAGAAGCTACAGTAAACTCGGCAATTACCGGTTTATTTGCCCTGTTTGTATGGTATTATAATATATACACGCTGCGCGGAAACCCGGTTACCAATCGTTCAAACAGAAGTTTCTCTTATTACCGGCTCATGAGCAGTCTATTGATCGGTATTGGAGTCATGCTGGCTTTAGCATCGATACAGCAATTAATTTTATCGCACATCAATTTCGGACCGGTAATGTTGATGGTTGAGGTGCGGGGTATACTCATTAACCTGGTTTTTTACATGTTCATACACCTCATGTATCAAAACTACAAAAACCAGCAGGTTAGTATCGAACTGGAGCGCACCAAATCCGACAACCTGGGAGCGCAATACGAATTATTGAAACAACAAATTAATCCCCATTTCCTATTCAACAGCCTAAATACGTTGAAGGCTATGGTAGAAACTCATGATAAAAATTCGGTAGATTTTATTCTGAAACTGTCCAATTTTTATCGATTTACACTGGAAAGCCGCAAGTTGGATCTGATCCATCTATCAGAAGAACTGGAAATAGTGGAAGCTTATAATTTTTTATTAAAGGCCCGGTTTGAAGATGGGTTTACTTTTACTAATACCATCAGCGAAAAATACTTTGGCACCCTCATTCCTCCGTTTACGTTACAACTGCTGATAGAAAACTGTATCAAGCATAATGTGGTATCATTGGAGCGCCCACTGCATATTCAACTTTATGAGGAAAATGATAGCTTAGTGATGGAAAATCAGATGCAGCCGAAAAGAAATGAGGAATCATCATTGGGCGTAGGGCTAAAAAACATCAGCCTGCGTTACAGCCATCTGTTAGACAAAAAGATCGAGATCATTAATGACAATAAAATATTCAAAATAAAACTCCCGGTAATACATGAACATTATCATCATTGAAGACGAATTAAAAGCGGCCCGGTCATTGGAAAACATGATAGCCGAGGTTAGGCCGCAGGCAAAAGTGATAGCACAACTGCAGAGCATCGAAAGCTCCATAAACTACCTGACTGAAAACAAGCAGCCCGACCTGATATTCATGGACATCCAGCTTTCTGATGGCCTTTGTTTTGAAATTTTCAAATCCGTTAAGATCACTTGCCCAATCATTTTTTGTACCGCGTTTGATGAGTATTCGCTGGAAGCATTTAAGGCCAATAGCGTAGATTATGTGCTGAAGCCCTTTTCAAAAACCGATATCACCGATGCTTTTAAAAAGGTTGATGAGCTTAAAAACTTTTTCCAGCAGAGTATTATGCCCGATCTGGGTAACCTGTTATCACAAATTGCACCACCGGCTGGCAAAAAGAGTTTCCTGGTATTTAAGCACAACAAATACACCACCGTATCTACCGATAGCATCGCTTTCTTTTATATCCGGAATGAGGCTACATCCATCATGTGTTTTGATCAGCAGGAGTACTCTTTAAGTCAATCGCTTGACCAGGTGATCAGCTTATTATCACCCGTGCAATTCTTCAGGCTAAACAGGCAGTATATCGTAAATTTTAACGCGATAAAAGAGGTGGAGCACTACTTTATGCGTAAGTTATTTGTAAAACTCACTATCCCTACACCCGAGAAATTGTTGATTAATAAAGAGAAAGCCCCTGTTTTTTTAAACTGGCTCGAGAACAGGTAAACTACACCGGTAAGCCCAATATTTTGGAGTTCATAAATGTCCGGTCGGACCGGGATTATGACTAACTGAGCCTTTTTGCACTAAATAAGCAACTGTTAGGAGAATACTTTTGAGGTAATTAAAAAAATCAGAAGATATGAAAACTCTCAAAATTTTAACTTTTTGCGCGGGTGCGATAGCATCCTTATTGATAGTGACCGTTTTGATCGATCCATCAACGGCATCTCCTAAAAAAGACACCCCCCCGGTTACCGGAAAAGGATTTGCTTTGCTGGAACTGTTTACATCCGAAGGCTGCTCAAGCTGTCCGGCAGCCGATGATCTGTTGGCCAAAATTCAAAAAGAATCAAAAGACAAACCCGTTTATGTACTGGCCTATCATGTTGATTACTGGAACCGCCTGGGCTGGAAAGATGTGTTCAGCAACGCTGAATTTTCAAAAAGACAGGTTGCTTACGGCCAATGGCTCAATAACCCTCAAATTTACACCCCACAGGTTGTGATCAATGGTAAAGCCGAATGTATAGGATCGGACGAGCCGGCTCTTCGCAATGCTATTTCCGGGGCATTGGCAGGCACAGCTTCGGCAGGCGTTGCCTTACAGGTTCAGCAGGATAAAGATAAGCTGGCTATCAACTACCAGGTAACCAGCGGTTCGGCAACAGACAATCTATTGATAGCTCTTGTACAAAAGTCGGCTATCAGTAAAGTGGCAGCCGGCGAAAACAGTGGCCGGACCTTAGCACATGCACAGATAGTACGCCAGCTGCAAACCGTCAACTTAAATTCAGATAAAAAAGGGACAAGCACTATTAAAGCTCCTCTGGGTTTTAACCCACAAAACTGGGAGGTAGTTGGCTTTATCCAAAATACAACTACCGGTGAAGTTTTATCTGCAACCCGGGCCAACCTGAACGGCAATACCAACGTTAAAAGTAATATATTATGAACAGCACAGGAAAGTATAGACAAAGTAGATTATTAATCTCTATCATATCGTTATTTTCTATGTCGTTCCTCACCAGGGCACCATTTGAAAATAACCCGCAGGATTGTGCTATGATCAGCATTGCAGGAAAAAAGAGTAAAAGCAATCAGCCAACCGATGAGGATACTATGCGACTATCCGTATAAGCAAGCCATCCCAGCTCTTCAAAAGAGAGTTGGGATTATTATATAAACAGTACAGTAAAATATCTCATTCATGAAAAAACTACTTTTATTAATAGTAGCATCGTTTCTGAGTATCGGTGCGTATGCCCAAACATCATATGGTTCTGCCAGGGAATTGAAGTGCACAGAAGAGGCTGTGTCATTCAGCACTAATATACGGGGCGGCTGGCACCTCTATTCACCTCATATGGGTTATGCAGACATGCTTAAATCCACGCCTAATTTCGCCTCTTCAAATCTCTATACCATCAAAAACAATATCCCGGAACTGCCCTTTCCTCCCAATTTCGAAAAAGCATTTAATCCTGGCACCGGGGATACCTCCAAACCCAATCTGTTCCTTCAAAAAATGATGCAAGGCCCGCTTCAGGTAGGCGAAATTATGAGCAAACACGCTTATATCATTTACGATTACAGCCGGTTTTTGCCACAGGCAAGCGCCGGGATCATTACTTTAAATTAATTATCATTATATAAAAAACACCCCATGAAAATTACGTATTACGGCCACTCCTGCTTCTCGGTAGTTGCTGGTGGCAAACACATTTTATTTGATCCCTTTATTACAGGAAATGAATTAGCGAAAGACATCGATATTGATACCATACCGGCAGATTACATATTTGTATCACACGGACATTTTGACCACATGCTTGATGTGGTAGCTATTGCCAACCGCACGGGAGCTATGGTGGTAGGCATTTGGGAGCTGTACTCTTATTTTAGCAAACAGGGGGTAAAGAATGTACACCCTTTAAATCCGGGTGGCAAAGTTGCTTTTGATTTTGGTACCGCAAAATCAGTTATCGCTCAGCACTCCAGCAGTTTGCCCGATGGAACTTATGCCGGTGTAGCCTGCGGATTTGTTTTAAAAACCGCAGAAAGTAATTTTTATTACAGCGGTGATACCGGTCTTACTTTAGATATGACACTGATCCCTAAATGGGCTGATATCGATTTCGCCGTTTTCCCGATAGGGGATGCATTAACCATGGGTATAGAAGAAGCCATTGAAGCCGCTCAATTTGTTAAAACCAATAAAGTATTAGGCGTTCATTACGATACATTCGGCTTTATTAAGATCGATAAAGCCGGTGCCATTAAGCAATTTAAAACAGCAGGCATAGAGCTACATCTGCCAGCAATAGGTGAAAGCATTGATATTTAAATAGAGTCGAAATTTACCCATAAAAAAGCCTGCCCGATTATCTCGGGCAGGCTTTTTTTTATTTAGAAAGGGGTATTAAACGAGATTGATCACCACGTTGATATTGCCTTTTGTTAGTTTGGAATACGGACAAGTTTGGTGAGCGGCCTCTATCAAAGCTTGTGCTACTTCACGATCCAAACCGGGCAGGCTTACATTAAGACGGGCTTGTAAAAAGTAAGCTCCAGAAGTAATTCCCAGATCCACTTCTGCATCAATTGCTGATTCCGTTGGAAGTGTTACTCTCATTTTGGCAGCTGCAATACCCATTGCGCCTTCAAAACATGCTGACCAGCCAGCTGCGAATAACTGCTCTGGATTAGTACCCGGAGCCGATGTACCGGGAGTAGCATGCCTGATATCTAAACGGCCATCATTGCTGCGGGAGAAACCTTCGCGGGCACCTGTGGTACGCACTTTGGCGGTATATAATACTTTTTCGATTTTGTTATCGGTAATATCTTCGATGATTTTGATTGAATTCACTGGTGAATCTATTTTATTGGTTTCCATTGTTTTGTTTTTTTAAATTGTTGTTTGTTATTGTTGCTCAAATATACCCTCATATCGGGCGGTGTCCTATCAGTAAATACAGCAAGTGGACAACGGGCATGCTGAATCAGACATTTTTAAGCCCGAATATTTCATGGCTTATTTAGTATAACTATCTACTTCAATGATCGCGTCGACAAAAGCCTTTGGAGCCTCCTGCGGCAGGTTATGCCCTACACCACCGGTGATAGTATGGTGCGCATATTTACCAGAAAATTTGTTACGATAAGATGCAGATTCCGCATGCGGCGCACCGTTGGCATCGCCTTCAAGGGTTATGGTTGGCACAGTTATAACAGGGCTTTTTGCCAGTTGTTTCTCCAGGTCATCATATTTGGTTTCGCCCTCGGCCAGACCCAGTCTCCAACGGTAATTATGGATCACAATGCTCACATAATCTGGATTTTCAAAGGAAGCCGCGCTGCGGTTTAAGGTAACTTCGTCGAAATTCCATTTTGGTGATGCGGTTTCCCAGATCAATTTCGCGAAGTCACGACGATATTTGTCATAACCCTCACGACCGCGTTCTGTGGCGAAGTAATATTGATACCACCAGCTGTATTCGGCTTTTGGCGGCAGGGGATGCTGGCTGGCCTCCAGGTTGGTCATGAGGTAACCGCTCACCGAAACCAGGGCCTCACATCTTTCCGGCCACAGGGCCGCGATGATGCAGGCTGTCCGTCCACCCCAGTCGTAACCGGCGAATATGGCTTTTTTGATCTGAAGCGCGTCCATCAAAGCGATGATGTCTAAAGCGACAGCAGACTGCTGGCCGTTCCTGGGTGTATTGTCCGAAAGAAAACGGGTAGTGCCATGGCCACGCAAATGCGGAATAATTACCCGGTAACCTGCCGATACCAGCAAAGGAGCCACATCAACAAAACTATTGATATCATAAGGCCAGCCATGCAGCAGGACAACAACTTTACCGTTGGCAGGCCCTACTTCAACATATCCTATATCCAGTACGCCAGCTTTAATTTGTTTGATGTTATCAAATGCCTTATTTGCACTGGGTTTAAATGGTGTTTTACCTGTTGAGTTTACTTTTTCAGATTGTGCTTTTGCCGGGCTGAATATTCCGAGTTGAGTAGCTGCGATAGTGATTGCCGCTGTACTTAAAAAGCGACGGCGACCATATTGTGTTTCGTTTGACATCTTAATTTCTCCTTTTATTTAATGCGTTTGCTGTTTGTTTTAATACACCGGCCTATGGCCGGTGTATAGCTTATATAAGATCAATTTTATTTACGTAATGATTTGAATGCTGCACGAAGCTCTTCGGCAAACAATTGAGGTTCTTCCCAAGCAGCAAAGTGACCGCCTTTATTTACCTCATGAAAATAGATCAGCTTGTGGTAGCTTTTTTCGGCCCAGCTTTTTGGTGCCTGGTAGATCTCGCCAGGGAAAACAGTTATCGCGGCAGGGATCGAAATATCAACAGCGTTGAAGTTATTGGCATTGTTTTCCCAATAAAGTTGTGCTCCTGATGTGGCTGTGTTGGTCAACCAGTATAATGAAATATCATCAAGCATCTCATCTTTGGTCAATGATTTTTCAGGATCGCCACCGCTATAGGTCCAGTCGGCAAATTTATCGTAGAACCATGAGGCCAATCCTACTGGGGAATCAGACAAGCTGTAACCAATGGTTTGCGGACGGGTTACCATGATACTGGCATATCCGCCACCCCTGGTATACAAATTATTTAATGATTGATAAGCAGCTTTTTCTTTAGCGGACAGACCGGCTGGGGCAGGACGGCCACTGGCCAGTAATTTTGCTATATCAGCAGGTACAGTTGCAGGCATATTAACGTGGATACCTAATAATCCAACTGGTTTTTGAGCCGCCATTTTATCAGCAACAACCGAACCCCAATCGCCGCCTTGCGATACATAATTTTTATAGCCCAAGCGTTTCATCAACACATCCCAGGCACGGGCTATGTGATCGGCGTTCCAGCCTGTACCGGTGGGTTTACCAGAAAACCCATAACCAGGCATTGAAGGTATAATTACATCAAAAGAATCTTCTTTGCGGCCGCCGTAAGCTTCGGGATCGGTCAGCGGGCCAACAATTTTCAGGAGTTCAAAAACAGAACCCGGCCAGCCATGAGTGATGATCACCGGAAGGGCATTTGGATTTTTGGAGCGTACATGAATAAAGTGGATGTCCAGCCCATCAATATTAGTGATGAATTGCGGCAGGGCATTCAGTTTATCTTCGGCTTTGCGCCAGTCGTAACCTGTTCCCCAATATTTTACCAGGGCTTGTATTTTATCCAGTTGAGCGCCCTGAGAGCGATCGGTCACCGTTTCTTTTTCGGCCCAGCGGGTTGCCTTTACACGTTGGCGCAGATCGGCAACAGCCTCATCTGAAATGTGAGCGTGGAAAGGGCGGATAGCATCAGGCTGCTGAGTGTTAGCAGATGTGCTGGTTTGAGCAAAGCTGGTGGTTGCTGTAAACAGGACAAAAGCACCGGCGATAATTTTACTGATAAGGATGTGTTTATTCGTTTTCATGATTTAAATTTTTTGAGTTTTTGTTATTGTTTCCTCAAAAGTATCCTCACCCTGCCCCTAACTCAACCACTATATATGGTAAGTAGACAAAGCCTATCCCGAACCGGTCATTTTTAAACCCGAATTTTATTTGAAAGAGATGTTATGAGTGCAAGATCTGCCAGAATTGCATTTGAATACACATAACACGGCATTCAAAGCAACTAAAAAACAGCGTGATAAGATGTAATAGATACCATCGCATTAAATTTAGTCACATCAAACGTTTGCGTTATTTTTTGAAAAAGCATAGTTTCATCTCTCTGATAAAACGTATGATTCGGGTTTTACCAAAAAACAGGAATATTTTTAGATGTCTTCAAATTTTTGATTTTTGGTGCGTTTATTTTCAATAAAAAGGCCTTGTAACGTATTTATATATCTTTTATTTTAAAATTGATATAAAATCATAAAAAATTACCTTTCTATAACAAAAATATCTTTCTTTTTTACCCATATCAATTAAATCCTTTCTGATTTTTTAATAATAATGGGTCCTTATGCCCGATTTGAGCTCCTATTTTTTGTTTTAACTATTAAATAATTTACTTTTTTAAGTACTGCGTTTAAAACATCAGCAGCAAACGTTTGCGTGCCCTTTAATTAGGTGCTCAATAAAATTATTCGATAGGTTTGGTTTAAGAGATTATTGGTTTTCTGATTGAAAAGCAATCACTTACGAGTTAAGTCCGACACTGAAAGTGGGGCTATTTATCAGTGCAAATTAAGGTATGTATTGTTAACCGGCGATTATCCAATAATTAATTATAAAACAATCCAATTTATTTATTTAACCCAGTAAAGCATGATGAACATTTACAAAAAGATTCTGATTTGTTGTTTGCTGTTATTTTATTACGGGCTTGCCTATGCCCAGGTAAATGTAACAGGCACAGTTAAAGGCGCCGATGATGGCAGAGCTATCCCCGGGGTATCCGTAACCGTTAAGGGAGAGAAACGAGGGGCAATTACCGACTCGGAAGGTAAGTTTAAAATCTCCGTCTCTACCAATGCCGTCCTCCGGTTTTCATTTATCGGTTTCGATGCCAGGGAGGTTGATGTTAATGGCAAATCGGTTATTAACGTAAACCTTCAACCATCCAAAAATGAGCTAAATAATGTGGTTGTAGTAGGTTATCATGAAATTAAGCAACGGACTACTACCGCCGCCATAACGGTAATTTCTGGTAAGGATATAGAAAACTTACCAGCACCCAGTTTTGATATTGCCTTACAGGGTAAGGTAACAGGGGTTAATATTCAAAATTTCAGTGGGCAACCAGGAGTACGTAACACTTTCACAGTTAGGGGTAATTCGTCATTATCATCTAATCTTTCCGAAGCCAATGCGATGAGCACTCCCTTGTTTATTATTGATGGTGTACCTACCAGCCTTACGGATTTGGGTAACTATGATAATACCCAAACCGACGTATTGGCGGGCATCAACATTAATGATATTGAAAGCATACAAATTGCCAAAGACGCCGCTGCTACAGCCATATGGGGCTCAAGGGGTGCAAATGGCGTAGTAACTATAAAAACAAAGAGAGCGGTTAAAGGAAAACCGCAAATAAACTTAAACGTTTACGGTGGTTTCTCTGATCAGCCTAAATTAGTTGAAACAGCCACCGGCTCTTTTGAGCGGAATCAAAAACTTAATTTCCTAACCCAACAGGGTGGTGTAAGAGCCATTGGTTCATTACCACAAATGCTCACAGACAGTTTAAATCCGGCATTTAATAATGCCACTAACTGGCAGGGATTGTTTTACCGTAAAGGCTATATCCACAATGTCGATCTATCCATAGCCGGTGCTACGGATGCTATTAATTACCGCTTCAGCTTGAATAACTATGACGAGAATGGCGTTTTATATGGAACAGGCTTTAAGCGATATTCCTTCCGCTCGAATATTGATTATCAAATCAATAAAAAACTGAGCACCGAGGTAAACATCAGCTTTTCGAGGGTCGACAGGCAACCAGGTTTAGGCAACGACCCGCATGAGATCAATCCTTTATCTGGTTTTCAACAGCCAAGTTCATTGTACTATACCAATGACACGGATATTGCCAGGTACCGGGGTGATTATGATCAATTAAGAAACCTGGACAGAAACGATCTCTTAACCGGCTTTATAGGTTTACACTACCAGATACTACCTGGGTTATTGTATAAAATTGAAGGATCGGGTAGTACTAATATGAGCCAAAACCAATTTAGCTCACCTACAACACTATCGGCACAGGGGATTGCCACTTCTTATGACTACAGCAGCAATTATGTGTCTGCCAACGTCAATAACGTTTTATCCTACGGACGAAAAATTGGCACCAATCACAATATCAATATCCTGGTACTGCAAAACTTTCAAAGGGATGTGGTAAACAGCAAAAACATCTATGGAGATAACGTTCCAGATGATAATATAAAAGTGGTTCAGGGTGTTCCGCAAGCCAGTTTAACTGCTTCAACGGATTACCAGGCATCGTCGCTGCTATCCTATGCTACTCAGGTGCATTACGATTATAAAGAAAAATACCTGTTTGATGCTACCATGCGTGCAGATGCTTCGTCAAGGTTTGGTTCCAACCACAAATGGGGATATTTTCCATCGGTAAGTGCGGGCTACATACTTTCTGATGAGAATTATCTAAAATCGGTAAAATGGATATCACTCTTGAAATTAAGAGCAAGTTATGGTGTAAATGGTGATCAGCCATCCAGTTTTTACGCGCCTTATAATGGTTATAATTTAACACAAGGTTATTACAATGGTGTGGCCATGGGTACGCCTAACTTTAATACAGGCAATGGTGTTACTGATAAAAACCTTACCTGGGAACCAACCAAGCAATTTGATATCGGCTTTGATGGCGCTTTTTTTAACAACCGTATTAACCTTACCGTCGATTATTATAACAAGATCCAAAGTAATAAGTACTATACATTCCCATTAGCCTTTTATACCGGGTATACACAACAAACCTCTAACTCGGGTTTATCTGTCGGCAACTCTGGTATCGAGGTTAATATTGACACTCATAACCTTCCTCCTTCCAGCAAATTTCAATGGAACACCAACTTTAACTTTTCGTATAATAAAAATCAGATCCGGAGTCTTCCCAACGGTAATCGAACCATTTATGCAACTTATAATGATCCCAATAGCGGCTTAGGCATCAATTACATTTTCCAGGTAGGTAAGCCAATGTATATGCTTAACCAGATGATCTATCAGGGAGTTTACAATTCACAATCACAGGTACCGGTTAATCCATATACGGGTCAGGCCCTTACCTATTTTAAAGGAAATTACGGGGTTAAACCAGGCTATCCAATATGGATGGATGCTAATGGCGATTTTGATGTTTGGTCTGACGAGGACAAAGGTAATGCCCAAGGCGACTTGCTGCCTACCGCGAACCCAAACCCCGCTATAACAGGTGGTTTTAACAATAATTTCAGTTATAAAAACTTCTCATTAGGTATCGGGATGACCTTTACCTTAAAAAGAGATATCATCAATAGTTTGCTATCGAACCAATATGATAACTGGGCAAATGGTATCACCAACTTTACCAACTCAGGTATTCCGGATCTGTCCAAAATTGGATTCTGGGATCCCGCGTTAGCGGCTAAAGATCCGGCAGGCTATAAAGCTAAGTATCCGGCCTTAAATCCAAGTGGAGCTTATTTTTACCAGTTCTTCCCATTCTCAACTATGTTTAATGAGAACGGAGCCTATTTAAAAATCACCAATATCTCATTAGGATACAAACTTTCTAAAAAGTATTTAGATCTTTTGGGACTTTCGGGTTGCCGTTTCTATGCTGTTTTACAAAACGTGTATACTTTCCAAAAAGCCAAAGTTCCTGATGCCGAACAGGTAAATCCATTTGGTATTTACGATGGGGCTACTTACCCTATTCCTAAGAAAGTAACCTTAGGTGTAAATGTTCAGTTTTAATTAATTCAATGAAATTACAGATGAAAAAGTATATAAATAAATACATTATAGCTATAATTATTTGCGGCCTTGGATTAATTACCTCCTGCAAAAAATACATCAACGAAGGGCCGATCGACACACCAACCGACGATAATTTCTGGTCAAGTGAAAGAGCAGCCGAAAGCGGACTAGCAGGTGCATACGGCCTGTTACGTACAGCTTTAACCAATGGCAAAGCATATTTTATTTTAGGAGATGCTACGGCCAATGAATTTACCTATGGTAGCGACTGGACAATAGGCTCTCTAAGCTCTACCAATCAGTGGAATTTTAATTATGTTCCTTATAATGAGTCGGTGCTGCACAATTGGACCAGCTTTTACCAGGTGATAAGTCAGTGTAATTTGATATTGAGCAAAGTACCAAACATTCCTGCTTCCAAATTCACAGACGACCCTGTGGCTACTAAAAACCAGATCCTGGGCGAAGCCTATTTTATCAGAGCTTATTGCTATTATTATATTACCCAGGTTTGGGGCCAACCGGTTATAGTTACGCAAGCTTACACCGACCCCATTAATGCCAAACCTATAGCCCGCAGTTCAGATGCAGATGGTTTTAACCAGGCTGTGAGCGATCTGAAAAAGAGTTCAAACCTCTTAAGCTACAATTACTCAGATGCTTCAAAAGTTGCCGTTCAGGCAAGTAAAGGATCGGCATTGGCGCTTTTATCAAAGGTATATATGTGGCAAAAGCAATATCAGTTAGCCTCAGCCGCGGCCGATAGTGTGATACAGTATGGTAATTATTCACTGGAACCGGGGGCAAATTTCGCCAATATATTTAAAGGCCAGAGCCCGGAAAGCATCTTTGAGATCAACATGATCTACTCGCCAAATCAGAATGAAGCACAAAGCGGGAATGCTACCAATGATGGAAATAATAGCGTTTTTTCCATTTTCCTGGCAGACCCACTTGTAAAAGGTAAAAGTTCAAGCTGGGCCGTAAATAAAGAACTGATCAATAAGTTATACGACACCACCAGGGTGGGTACCGACGTGCGCGTCAAGTCTACATTTTATGGTTTGCGTAGCACCAGCACCCTGATGGTTAAATATGCCAATGTAATCTATCAAAATCCACAACAGCAAACTCTTCCTTTTGTGAGCAATAATATGGTTGTTTTACGCCTTGCTGATATATTCCTGTTAAAGGCCGAAGCTGATCTGAACCTCGGAAATACCGGGAGCGCATTGACTTACCTTAACCGCGTGCGTCAACGGGCCGGTCTTGATTCTTATGTTTTTACAGGGCAGAATGATTTACTGTACACCATAATGGATGAACGGGGAAGAGAATTATACGGCGAAGGTCAGTGGTATTTTGACCTCGTACGATCAGGTCTTATTACTAACCCCAATTATGATAATTCTATCGATGGTTATTTACCCAACCGGATAACTAACCGGGGTTATTTATGGCCGCTTGATTTGAGAACCCTTTTACCTCAGGATCCTTTGTTAACACAAAACGCATGGTGGGCATCAGCAGGTCAGTAATTCAATTAAACAGACAAGAAAATGAAAAATATAATTAAATTCTTTATGATCTCTGCGTTAGCTGGTATCATACTGGTTTCATGCAAAAAAAACGATTACATCGTTGGTGGTAAATTAGAAAACACAACCACCACTTTAAGCACTTATGACTATTTAAAAAGTAACAGATATAATATGTTTGATACTTTATTAATGGTAGTTGATAAAGCCGGGTTAAAGGATGTAATCAATCAAAAAGGCATAACATTTTATGCCCCTACAGACTTTGCTATTAATAATTACCTACAGGCAAAAACTTTGCAGGCTCAAAAAAAGAACCCCTTTGCCAGGTATAGTATTGATACTTTAATCAAATACGATCTGAATGTATTTAAAGACTCGTTGAATACTTATATAATCCCTAAAACAGTAACCTATGAGTCGTTAACCGAAAACGGGGTTATTTTCAACACTTCCAAAACCGGGAGCCAGGCGGTTATATCGTTCGAAAAAACATATGACCCTACTTTAGGATATACTTCGGCTACCAGCACAGCTCCGAGCATCGAATATTACACATTTATCAAAGGCAAGCTACCAAACGTGATAGTGGCATCTGATATACCGGATACGATTGGTGTTAGGGTACGCTGTCAAACAACGGGCCTTACCACTTCAACAGGTCAGCTTAATGTGCTTAGCAACTCACATGTTTTATTTTTTAAACAATAATCACAACATGAAACGTAACTTATTTTTATATATCCCATTACTAATTATATGTTTAGTAACCAGCTACGCATGTAAAAAAACAACCAATGGCTTTTTAAGTCCATATATTCATTACGAACAAAGCCCTATCATCATTCCTAAGGGGCGTCCATTTCTCAGTGCCGGATTGAATGGAGATGGGACTTCGCAACCTTTTTCTGTAAGGGTTATACATTTTTATGATAAAGCAACCGGTAAAATTGTAGATGATCTGTTTAGTAAAACATACCCCGTCACGGTTTGGACAGCGTTATACAATCCTAAAACTGATACAACTTTAAAGTTGATCAACGCTAAACTTAAAACCATTAACGCGGCTCCAATTTCTATTAACCCTGCCAGTGGTCAGATATTGGGTAACTACGGGGGCCTACAACTACCCTACGGCGAATATCAATTTGATTTGGAAATAAAAAACGAAACGGGAACAAAAATATACCCCAAAATAGGCGATTTTTTGCTTAGGGATACCACCGATTTTGAGTCGGCACCAACTATAGGTTCAACCAGCGAAACCAGGATATTGGTGGGCGACGAAACTAAATCTAAAGGGGGTAAAGCACCGCTACTAAAGGTAACTAAAATTGCCGATACACCGAATATGATCACGGTTAAGTATATGGATAAAAACGGAGTATTCTTTAATCCCAAAAAAGGAGAGATCATCAGTCGGCCAGCTGCAGGATTAAACCCTGTTCCGCCATACTTACAATCATTGCAGCAGTACACCAGTTCTTATTATTATACAGACGATGCCATGGTGTTTAAATTTCCTGTTGTTCCATTTCCAATAAGCACCTTAGGTAACGGATTTAATATCTACCAAAGGATACCTACTCAGTTTGTACATAACGATGGATTGCCCGATGGAATGTATAGTTTAAATCTTCGATTCCCTATACGTATATATGTACCCGGCTCCTATCTGGTAGTTGAACAAACCATAGATGCAACGCGTGCCAATTAAAAAACACACTAATCAAATGAAATTAAAAATAAAAAGCCTTTTTATTCCGATACTGACTCTCGCCATTGTAACACCTAGCCTTGCCCAGCAAAGCTGCCCCAAATGGGGACCGTATGTAAAAACGGTAAAAATGGGTAAGATCAAAGCCGAATTGATGATGGCCGACGTGATGTTCCCGGCCGACGGCCTGGCACCATATACCTATGCCTGCAGCGTACAGTTTGGCATTGGCAAAAGTGGTGGTTATTGCGGGATACAAAAGGCTGGGTTAAATGAAACCCGCATGCCCAACAATATATTTTCCATCTGGGATTTCCCGAACAAGATCCAGCTATCGGCACAGTATAAGGATCCGTTAACTTTTGTTGGCGGTTTTGGGGGCGAGGGTACTGGTTTACATTCGCATGCCGATTTCGGTTGGAAGCCTGATCATTGGTATACCAATATTGTAAAGCGATGGACTGTAAATGACTCCACAACAATGGTAGGTTACTGGATATATGACCAAAGCGAAAAAACTTACCGGCATTATGTAACTTTTGTGGTGCCCGAAAAAGAGGCTATGCTTCATGGGGACATCGGGAGTTTCCTTGAAAATTTTGCCGATGAGCAAAAAAGATCAAGGACAGCGGTTTACAAATCTTATTGGATGTTAACGGATCAAAACAAATGGGCACACCCCGATTCCTTAGTAGCTGAAGCAGGTGAAGGATCATGGAAGGCGGAAAAGTATGGTAATGATGGCGTAAAGGTAACTTCATGCGGTACAAACCCGGGGCAACCGAAAACCTTTTATCCTACCAGTCAAAAGGATAAACCGGAAATACTGCCGGCAAGTATTTATGACCTGGCCTCTTATTATGATCACTCCCAGAAAAAGATCTTTGTAAACTGGAGTATGTTACCAACCGCGACACCGCAATTAAGCTATGAGGTAAAAATATATGAAAACAGCTCATACTCCGGCAAGCCCATTGCATCTATCAAAGGGACTGATCCAGACATCACCAGTATAGGATTTTTGGTTAAAGGTATGAACCTGAAAGCCCAGGATTACTATATAGCCCTGCAGATAACCGATATTTTTGGTCAGCTTTCTCCAGTCAAAAAAACAGTTTTGGAAGAAAAAAAGCCATAGGAGCAGTTAAAATGTAATACTTGCATCTGAAAAGCAAAAGCCCTGGAATTTTAAAATCCCGGGGCTTTTACTTTAATACTGAGCTAAGCATAATCTTTAAACAAGTGAGCCATTTCGTTAAAATTGGGTTTACATGGTTTACACTTTTTACGGTTTACATTAAATTAAATCATTAATAATCAATTATTTAATTATTTTTAATGCTAAAAAGTGGGTTTACACTGTAAACCATAATTTTGTTCGTCCATGCTGGTCGAAATGGCCTGGGGAGTTCTTTATATCGAACTAACGTTAGATAGGCAAAATATTAAATGCATTAAGTATTTTTGATTTGATGCAAGCCAAAGAAACACTCCAAGCGCATATCGCCAAAACTATATCATTAACGAATGAGCAGTTCGACTATTTTTTTTCGCATTTCAAACCGCAGTCTTTCAAAAAAGGGCAAGTTATTATTGCCGCCGGCGACAAGGTAGATGGTGAATATTTTGTACTGGATGGCTGCCTCAAATCATTTTATATCAATGATGACCTGAAAATGTTCATCCTTCAATTTGCTATGCCAACCTGGTGGGCTTCGGACTACAACGCGCTTTATAGTAACGCCAAAGCTACCATCAATTTGGATTGCATTACAGATGCCGAGGTGCTTTGCCTGTCGAACGACGACCGGGAAAAACTATGTAATGAGATCCATCAGGTAGAACATTTTTTCCGTTGGCGTACCAATAAAGGGTATGTTGCCTCTCAAAAAAGGTTATTATCATTCATGAACAATGATGCCAAACATCGCTATGAAGAGCTGCTGGCTCAATATCCTGCGCTATATAACATTGTCCCCAAACATTTAATTGCCGCCTATCTGGGGGTTTCGAGAGAAACGTTAAGCCGGCTTTATCATTCCTGATCTTTTCACTACAGGTGTTGGGAAGATAGTTATTTCGGCTAAAGCCTATAAATGCTTCCATTATCCGTCCCATAAATGGGACGGCAATGAATAGAGATTGATTTATTCTTCATTGCCGTTGGTTTTAACCAACGGATTATAAGAAATCTGTTGTAGGCTTTAGCCAAATCCGGTTTTAGCGTCTATTTTGATTCTTCTGAACACCCGTGATCTCTTTACCTCAAATGTGATGTACATCACTTAATTCATTTACCGTTTCAAATGTGATGTAGGTCACGTAAGTTCCTCTTCATTCCTCCCCACATTTGTGTTGTCATTAAAAACATAAAGACATGAAAACACAAAATTTTAAAATAGCAAGCGCTAAAAGTAACATCGACTGGATCGGTCGTAAAGTAACCGGCGCACACAACGGAATTATCTCCGTTAAAGAGGGTTCTTTAACCTTTAACGATGGTCTGCTAACAGGCGGCCAATTTACAATCGATACTATATCGATTAACATTCTGGATATAACCGATCCAGCCACCAACGCGCAATTTGCCGGTCACCTGGCTTCAGAGGATTTCTTCAATTCAAAACAATATCCCGAAGCTTTATTCGTGATCACCACATCAGTGCCTAAAGGCGATGGCTCTTATCATATTAATGGAGACCTGACCATCAAGGATCTTACTCACCCGGTAGCGTTTGACGCGCAGATAGATCATGCTGGCGATGTGATCACCGCGACAGGCAAGATCGTGATCGACCGTACCAAATATGGAATGAAGTTTCGTTCAGGTAATTTCTTCAAAGATCTGGGCGATACTTTGATCTACAATGAGTTTGAACTACATGTAACTATCACCGCTAACGCTGTTGCAGAAACAACTTTAGCTTAAAAACCTACAGCCATGCCATTCGTAAAAATCGAGATCACCCGTGAAGGAGTCACCCGTGAACAAAAACAAGCCTTAATAAAAGGTGTAACTGATTTGTTAACCAACACGCTAAATAAAGACCCGCATTTAACCCATGTGGTGATACAGGAAGTTGACCTGGACGATTGGGGATATGCAGGCGAACAAGTATCTGTATTAAGAGAAAAAGGCATCACGGCCGATAAAAAATAAAACATGAAAAAGCAAACCGTCATCGTTACCGGCGCATCATCCGGTATCGGTAAAGAAATAGCCCGTTACTTTTTGGAAAAGGGTGATAATGTAGTAATCAATTCATCAACAGCCAACAAATTGGAGCAGGTTTTTAACGAACTTGGTGCTGGCGATAACCTGGCCATGGTTGCCGGCAACGTAAGCCATAAACATACCGGCGAACAGCTGGTAGCCAAAGCTATTGAAAAGTTTGGTTCGGTAGATGTGCTGGTAAACAATGCCGGCATATTTGAAACCAAGCCTTTCCTGGAAGTGGATGAAGTCTACCTGGATAAGTTTTTGAACACCAACCTGAAGGGTACTTACTTTACTACTCAGGCGGTTATTCCACAAATGTTGAAACAGCGCGACGGTGTAGTGATCAATATTGGCACTCCGTTGGTTAACCATTCCCTTGCAGGAGTACCTATTACTGCACCAATGGCATCAAAAGGAGCCATACAAGCGCTTACTATACAGCTGGCAGGTGAGTTTGGTAAAGATAACATCAGAGTGAATTCGATTGGGCCTGGCACCATCCGTACCCCTATGCATGGTGATAATGCCGATCAAAGCGCAGGATTGCATCTGCTGAACCGTGTGGGCGAAGTGGAAGACATCGCGGAAATGGTTTATACCGTTGCCAAGAGTAAGTTCATTACCGGCGCTATCATCAACGTAGATGGTGGTATAGGAGCCGGGCATAATTTAAATTGATATGAAACCCTTTTTATTAATCGCTTTAATGCTCTGCACCTTGCAGGGCATTAAAGCACAAAATTTAAAGAAAATGGAAAATAATCAGCAAGACAGAGCCGCCATTACCGAGGTGCTCGAAGAACACTACTTCAAAGGAATATACGAAGGAGATGTTAACGCATTAAGCAAAATTTACTATAACGGTACACTACTATTTGGCGATGTAAAAGGTCAACCCTATGCCAAAACACTGGAGCAGTATTTGGATGGCGTGGCGCACCGCCAAAGTCCCAAAGATTCGGGCAAACCATTTAAAGGGGATATTATTGACATCAGGGTGATCAATTCTATAGCCGTTGCCGAAGTAAAGGTAAAAATGTATGATTTCAATTACCATGAATTGCTGTCATTCCACCAGATAGATGGCAAATGGCTCATCGTTAATAAAATGATCAGCGATATCGCTCAATAAAACCGATTAAAAATATTTTGGTCATGAATAGTAAGATAAAGTTGATCGCCAATATAGATATCCTTCCAGGTTTTGAGGAGGAAGTAAAAAATGCAATGGTTGCCATGGCTATGGAAACCCGCAAAGAAACAGGTTGTGAATTATTTCTGGTGAATACCCGGGAGGATTCTCCGCAGATGATCGTCAATTATGAGGTATATCAAAACCAGGAAGCCTTTGAATTACATAAAACTTATGCCTATGCCGCTACGTTCTTTGATTACGTGAAAGGGAAGATAAAAGACGATAAGATTGAGGTGGTTTATTTGACGGGGCTAAGTAGTTAATCATTTACAAAATGATTGGCGGCATAAAGCAATAAAAATTATATAATCATGTGGTATAACACAAAAGCAACGGAAATATTAGGCATTGATTATCCGATCATGCAGGGACCATTCGGCGGTGGATTATCCACGGTTGAGTTGGTGGCGGCAGTGTCCAACGCTGGTGGTTTAGGTGGGTTTGGCGCCTATACTTTGAGTCCGCAGGAGATCTATGAAAAAGACAAACAGCTAAAAGCGGCCACCAATAAACCCTATAATATTAACCTTTGGGTTTCTGATACCGATGCCATAGATGGCACTGTTTCTGACGAACACTTTGAACAGGCTAAAACTTTGTTTAAACCTTATTTTGATGAAGCAGGGATCCCTTTGCCCGAAAAGCAGGCAGTCTTTAAACCCCGTTTTGAGAACCAGGTTGAAGTCATTCTGAGCACCCGTCCAAAAGTGTTTAGCTTTATGTTTGGTATACCCTCTGCAGATATCCTGGAACAGTGCCGTAAACTGGGTATTAAAACTGTTGGCGCCGCCACCACATTGGATGAGGCAATTGCCCTGGAAGCTGCTGGGGTAGATATGATCATCGCTTCGGGTTTTGAATCCGGCGGTCACCGCCCTTCGTTTTTAGCCTCTGCCGAACAATCAACTACCGGAACTTTTGTATTAGTCCAATTGATTAAAGAGAAAGTAAAAACACCCATCATTGCCGCGGGCGGTATCGCCAGTGGTCGTGGTGTAGCGGCAGCACTCACTTTGGGTGCAGACGCCGCGCAGATCGGTACCGCATTCCTGGCCTGTGATGAATCGGGTGCCTTACCCATTCACCGGCAAATGTTATTTTCTGATGCCGCTAAATACACCACACTGTCACGTGCCTTTACAGGCCGGCTTGGTCGTGGTATCACCAGCAGGGTGGCTAAAGATTTAGTGGGACAAGAGAAACAATTTCTGCCCTTCCCCTTGCAAACTACTTTCATGTCATCGTTAAGAAAAGCGGCGCTTGAGCAGCAAAAATGGGATATGATATTGTTTTGGGGCGGGCAAATTGCACCGATACTCAAACATACCAAGGCCGCGGTTTTGATGCAGTCCTTAATTGAGGATACATCAAAGATCATGACGCCATAAATCAGAACAGATTTAAAACAAACAAGCTATGGACTCATCAAAAGTATGGTATGTAACCGGGGCCTCACAGGGGCTGGGGCTCAACCTTGTAAAAAAGTTACTGCATAGTGGCTACCGGGTAGCTGCCACATCGCGCAACGCGCAAACCCTTAAAGATGCTGTCGGTGTGATCGACACTGACCGTTTTCTCCCCCTGGCAGTAGATCTGGGTAATCTGGATTGTATTGAAGAATCTATCAGGCAAACTATTACCGCATTCGGACGAATTGATGTGCTGGTTAATAATGCCGGTTATGGTATGGCTGGCACGGTAGAAGAAATTGTAGAGCGGGATATCAGGAATATTTTTGATGTCAATGTTTTGGCTATCATTAATGTTACCCGGAGCATCCTGCCTGTTATGCGTAAACAGAAAGCGGGCTTCATTATCAATATGGGTTCTGTAGCCGGTTTTGTAGGTGCGCCAGGATGGTCGGTATATTCGGCTACCAAAGCTGCGGTAGCAGCTTTTTCTGAAGTGTTAGCGCTTGACGTTAAAGAGTTCGGCATTAAGGTGACTGTGGTTGAACCATCAGGTTTTCGCACCGGCTTTCTCACCAAAGACTCACTCGCTTTTACCGAAAGTAAGATCGATGGTTACCGGGCAGTTAAAGATACACAGGATCGCTACCTGGCAGCCAACGGCAAACAGCCCGGCGATCCGGATAAGGCCGCAGAGATATTGATACAGCTTTCCGAAAATCAGCAACCGCCGCTGCACCTGTACCTTGGTCGGGACGCCTATAAGCGGGCATCAGAAAAACTGACTGCGATGGCTGACGAACTGGAGACCTGGAAAGCAATTACAATAGGTGCCGATTTTCCCGATCAGAATTAAGGATCTTATCATAATGCGTTGAGGATTTTGCTTATTTTCGTAACGCACAACAGCCTTATATGATAAGCTTATGAATCCGGATTCACAGAATGTTACAGACTACACCAATGACAATACCATATTTATGGTTTGGGAATTCAAGGATAACCCGGAGGTTAAGGCTATTTTCAGCAAGCTTTGCAAGCTGATCATCAACCTTAATAATTCTGTTAATGTCCGTTTCCCTGTTTCCCGGGCCAGCTGTGTAATGGGAATTGGACATGATGCCTGGCTTAGGCTTGGACTCCCTATGCCATTACCTAAAGAATTAGCCAATTTTGAGCCTATCATCGGCAGCAAGCACACAGCGGTTTCTACCAGAGGCGATCTGCATTTTCATATCAGGGCCGATACTACCAGTATATGTTATGATATGGCATCTGCCATAACGGATCTTTTAAGTCCCGTGGCTATCAGTACTGAAGAAATCCATGGTTTCAGATATTGGGACAGTCGCTCCATTTTAGGTTTTGTTGATGGTACTGAAAACCCTCACGGGCAGGATAGGGAATTGTTTGGCATAGTGGGAAATGATGACCCTGTTTATCAAGGCGGGAGTTATCTTTTTGTTCAAAAGTATATCCATAATTTAACCGCATGGAAAGGCCTTTCGACCGAACAACAAGAGAAAGTAATCGGTCGGTACAAGGCGAATGATATAGAAATGGGCGATGACGTAAAACCATCCAATTCACACATAGCCTTAGCCAATGTTGGCGACGAATTGAAAATTGTTAGGGATAATATGCCTTTTGGCAATATGTCTACCAATGAAATGGGTACCTATTTTATAGCTTACGCCAGTACATTCAGCACAGTGCAGCAGATGTTGAATAATATGTTTATTGGCTTGCCCGAAGGGAATTATGACAGGATATTAGATTTCAGCACAGCCAAAACAGGAAGCCTGTTTTTCGTACCTACATTTAATATGATAGATGATTTTTCATCTGAGTAAGTGTTATAAGTGATATGTGAATGTCTCCTCCATACCCAGGCAAAAAGAGATCATTCGCCTTCGTTACTTTGATGCTGTTTCTTTCGAGGACATTGCCGATCAAACCGGCCTTAGTGAACGCACCATCTACAATACCCTGCACAATGCTATCAAAGTTTTGCGCGATGTGATCTGCTGGGTAAGCATTTTCAAAGGAAGCAAAACGATCCTTTAATATAATTCATACGAAAATAGTCCTATAACTACCATTAATGGTGCATTGCGGCTCAAAACCTGAGTGTGTTTCTTTGTGTTGATGCATTTAACCTCTTAATATACAACCCAATTTTATTTATCAATTCAACATGCAAATAGTAACACTCGAAGAACATATTTCCTTTCCGGAAATGGCTAATAAAATACCTAAAGCCGCTTTGGGCGGTTTTGGTCAATCAGAAAGGATGCAGCAGCTTATACCAAAACTGGCAGATATTACCGGTGATCGACTAAAATCAATGGATGCCAACGAGATTACAATGCAGGTACTTTCTGTAGATAGCTCTGGCGCCAACCTTTTAAGCCCGGGGAAGGTCCGGCTTTTGCTACGCAGTATAATGACCTGATCGCCGAAAGGATCGCGGGTTTTGAGAATCGGTTTACGGCTTTTGCACACCTGCCGATGACAGCTCCCATGGCCGCAGCCGACGAATTGGAACGCACAGTAAAAGAGTATAATTTTCGCGGTGTTATGATCAGGGGACTGACACAGGATCGGTTTTTAGATCAACCTGAATTTGCGCCGATATTTGAACGGGCCGAAAAGCTGGCTGTGCCTATTTATCTTCACCCCGGCTTGCCCCCAAAAGGAATAGCAGATATTTATTATAGTGGATTGCCCAATCATTCGGGTATGGCAGAAGCATTGGCCTGTTACGGCTGGGGATGGCACTCAGAAACCGCATTGCATGTTTTACGTCTGCTCTATTCAGGGATTTTCGACAGGTATCCAAAACTTAAACTAGTTATTGGTCATATGGGAGAAATGTTGCCAATGATGATGGCCAGGTCAGAGCGGGCATTCAAACCAGGTAACGGAGGCGCCAACCAGCGTACGCTTGCTGATACTTTCCACCAGCAGGTTCATATTACCACCAGTGGCTTTTTTACGCAGCCACCATTAAGAATTGCTTTAGATACTTTCGGCATTGATAACATTATGTTTTCTATTGATTATCCGTTTAGTACAAACGAAATGGGTATTGAATTTTTGAATGCAATTGAGCTTTCTGATGAACACGTAGCAAAAATTGCGCATGGTAATGCGGATAAACTACTGAAGTTAAGGATATAAAGGTATTTTTATATTGATAAAAAGCATTCTGTATCTAAAGAGGCCTCCAGGCTGATCAAATAGAATCTAAGAAATTACGAGAGGCCAATCTGGGGAAAATCACTTAAGACTTGCACTAAAGGAAGAGTGAGGCCGAATGGTTCGGTGATAACACCGACCACAGGCTAAATTATTTAACGATATAGATCGGCAGTTGTCCTGGTGCTGCAAGAGAAGGCTTCGGCACGGGAGCATTTCTGCCCTTGATCAATAAATTATCGAAAAAAGGTGTACTGGGCTTTTTACCGCCCCCAGCAATCAGTCCTGCCATTCCTTGGATGTACAAGCTATCCGTCACTTGTAGCACCTGCTTTTCATCAACGAATGCGCTAATAATAGATCCTTCGAATTGGAGTTTCAGGTTATGCCATTGACTGTGGCTGATATTTGAAAGTTGTATTTCACCAAGCACCTTTTCCCCACCTACACTTTCATCGTTTTGTTTTCTGATAATTGCCTGTTGTTCAGCATCTCCGGTAAGTTCCTTTTTATTCCCTTTTCCCCTGGTTACAATTATCCTGCATTTGCCATTGTCTTCAAGCTGTAGGTAATAGCCTTTTGGAATAAAGCCATACCCGGTACCAACGTGATTGACCCTGCCCATAACCCCAACAATATCGCCTGCATTTAAATAAACATCAGCGCTTACTTCATAATCCTTCCACTGTGCATCACCTAAAATACTGTAAGGTCGCCAATCTGGTGCCCAGGAGTTGGTTGCGTCTGGAACAACCTGGCGCAGGCACTTGCCTTTTTTATCCGGGCGTTCAGTGATTTCAAACGCATCGACAATATCGGCAGTGTAGCGTGGTAAATACCCCCATACTTTAGGCAAGGAATATTGTTCAAATGTTTCATAATATGGAAAAGGGAAGGGCTTGGAATCGGGAATATTAGCAAAGCTTCCTTTTTGCTGCCCCGTAGTAGTGGAAAGAGAGTAAACTGAATTGGGTTCTAAGGTAAGTGTAAATGTGCCCTTTGTTGGTTTTATGCCAGCTTGCTGTACAAAATGCTCTTTCTCATTACTACGCCATACGCAAAGCTGTTTTAGAGACAACCCCTCGCCGATCTGAAAACGGATTTTTTGTGGAGCTTTTGCGTTTTTTGTTTCGATAATGATGCTGTAGTCCTTTGCGGGCGATTTTAAGGTTACTAAAGTTCCACCACCTTTAAGGTTAACACTACCCCCATTCAGGTATTGCCATCCAACTTTCGAGAATTGCCCATAATGTGCATAACCCCACAAAGCCTCGCGTACCTGATAATGCCCGCTCCATGGCGACTGTGCCAGTACAGCAGCAGGGTCTTCCGAGTATGGCTCGATAGGGTAAACACCTGCAATATCATACCAATTCACGATCTTGGTAGCACCGCTTTGAATAAAGTTGCGGTTGAAACATTCCACAATACTGATCAGGCAATCGAAGCCTTTCTTATAAACATGATCCTCAGTGTTCCAGATAGGTTTATCAAGTTTCTGAGCCATCTCCTGAACTTGTTGGGAAGCGGTGTCTACTTCATAAAATACGTGAGCGCTGATAATATCTATGGATTTGCGAAGCTGCTCATCTTTAAACAAGTCCTTAACGAAGTCTACTTTCCCTTTCGGCCAATCATCAAACGCATGAAGCTTAATTTTTTCAAAGCCGTTGGCATCAAGGGTAGAACGGAGTGTCTTCGCAAAATTGTAGTCAAATCCCTTTTCATTGCGGCAGCCGATGGCATCTAATTCAAGGCCGTAAACTTTACGAAGCCCCTGAAGCCATTTAACGTAATAATCGGCTGCATCCTGCGACCAAAAATTTCCGTTCCCAACCCATCCGGGAGCACTCCACGCGGTAGCATCGAGGGTAAGATCGGGATTGCGCTTTTTGGCTTCCTGTAGGATCCACCAGGTGTAGCCCCGAGAGTAATCAAGATCGTTACGCGTGTGCATGTGGCTCGGCATAGACCCCTGCGTTGAATTGCCATCGCCGGGAATCTCAACAAGCAGTGCGCTTACGGAAGCTCCAAATTTTGGCTTATAAAGTAAGTCGAGAATCTGACTGCGTTGGGGTTCGGGATAATCCTTCAGCAGTACCGATGTAGCGCCTCCCCCATTTACCACACCAATTCCATCGAAACGCTTTCCCCCGGCATTCCCCTGTAGTTTCACCGTCTGGACAGAATCCTGATACATAATTCTCTTCTGTTGTGCATTAGATTTAAAGTAAAATAAAAGAAGAATTAGAAGTACTGAATTAAAAATTACTTTCATGAAACGGTGTGTGCGTGTTAAATAAATAAGACAGTTGCAAGATAAGATTTAAACTTTTTAGAATTCTATTTGAGCCTATTTTTCAATAATACTGTATTGTGCACAAGGCCCCACCCGTTCAGTCTGGGGCTGGTGTTATCACAGCACCAACTTATACACATCAAAATTTAGGGTACAAAAAAACCACTTGCCGAAGTGGGGTTAAATCATTGATTTTCAGCGCTCCCAACAGTGGCCTTTTTCGAACCAATTCATTGAAAAATTGCAAAGAATTGGGAAGAATTGGAAATTTAGGCGAACATAATCTATTGCTTTTTGAAGTAAAATATTGACAAAATTGTAATGGACGAATTTAGCGCATTAGTCCCCACCATTTTTTAATTCATTTTCAACTTCCTCAATAGTTGATAAACTTGCTCTTAGATTTTGCGGCAGTGTTTTATTAAATCATCCATAGCCGAACAATAGAAATTCATTTTGCCCGCATATTCTGGCTTAAAGCCCCCTCTTTTAATTAATTGACTTTCATTAGAGAACTTCAGTTGCCCAACTAAACGGTTCGAAAATTATTCATGACTTTGTTATTATAAATGCAATGATTGTTTGTATTTTTTATCACACCATCGAAATCTTGATAAATTGCTGCTATAGTATGATAATATATTGTCAATATTAAATATCCACGGCATTATCTTTATAAATATAACTAAGCCGTTCACTTTGTCTCCGCTTGGAAAACACGGAAAAATGTTCAATATCCATGCTGCTGCCGGAAACCATGTAAATAGGTTCTGCGACACGCTTACCAACGAATAGTTTACCAATAAACCATACACTAAAACTACCACTTATGAAAAAATTGAACCGTTTAAAATGCATGTTTGCTTCAACCTTGTTACTGTCTTTTATTGCATGTAAAAAAGAAGCAAAAGATTTAAGCACACCTGCTACACAAAAAAACAAGCTTGCTGCATCGCAGAATCTAAGCCTGGCCGCTACGGCATTGCCCGCAGCAGGGCAAAACAAAGTAGCCTATTATGTCTTTGATGTTACCCCCGCAAATCAAGGCATATTACCAATGACCACATTTACGGATAAAGCAAATGTGGTGGTGGTGTTTGAAGGAACCCTATGGGAGCTTGCAGATACGGTGCATTATAATACCGGTTCGATGCAAAATGCATATTATAAAAATAAAAGACAGGTTCTTGCTGATATTCAAACACTACGTTCAAGAGGGCTGAAAGTATTGATGAATGTTGATGATAATGCCAACTGGAGTTCTGCAACTCCGTTTACCACTTATAACGGCACTGCTTACAATTATGTTCAATTCGCTTCATTTGTGAACGATTGCGTTAATACTGTTGGTTTTGACGGAATTTCACTTGATGTGGAGCATGGTGCTACCGATAACACAAATTACCGAAACCTGATCAAGGAGTTAGGCAAATATTTCGGTCCCTTATCGACAAATAGCACCACAAAGATGTATGGCGGTGCTTTCTATTCAGGTGGCGCTCCCGGTCCAATTTTTCGGGAAACTTCATTAAGCCAATATTTGAATTTTGTTATGGATATGGGCTATTTTCAGGATAATACCTCACGGTTCAACTATTGGGCTAACACGCTGGGCAATGCAAAGGTAATGCTTGGAATGTCTTATGATGATAACTCGCAAAGTAGTGCCGTAGCTCAGGCACAGTGGCATCCGGACCCGGATAAGGCGGGCATTATGGTTTTTGCAGGTAATAAAAATAAAGTTTATACAGATGCCATTTTTTCTGCGCTTGAGGTTAATACAACACCGGCACCAAGTGGTTCAGATATAACTGATTATGCTGGTTCGCTTACTGCTCAATATCAAACAGGTTCACCATCAGGTGAAGAGTTTACAAAAATCATTGATAACAATACCGCTACAAAATATCTTACCCAAAATGCATCTGGCTGGGTGCAGTTTAAGCCAACTACAGCAGCAACAGTTGTTCAATATACTATTACATCTGCAAATGATGTTCCCAATCGTGACCCTAAAAACTGGACCCTGCAAGGTTCAAATAATGGCACCTCCTGGACAACCTTAAATACGCAAACCAATCAAACTTTTGCATCAAGATTGCTTAAGAAGACTTATACCTTCACGAATACAACTTCCTATGCTTATTACCGCTTAAATATTTCTGCTGTACAAACCGGCAGTATTCTCCAATTCTCAGAGTGGGAGCTTATAAGAAATTAATATTTTTTTTCAAAATACGCTACAAATAAACATATTGTTTGTAGCGTATTTTATCTTTTTGCTGTGGTTCATCTAGTTTTTAGCAGTCGCCTAAAAGGTGATCAAAATAACCCTGTTTATTATTTAATAGTAAATAAGGTAGCTGCAAAACGTTATTGACGATCTGTTCTTTATGTTCATTATGAACAAACCAATTCTTTAAAAATAGCTAAACTGGTTACCTTAAAAATCAACCAAGCGCCCTCACTTATACAACCGTCATAAACGTTATTTTCTTCAACTCATCCATGAAATAGTTCAGATTCAACCCAGTGTAGGCTACATTCTTGTTCCTTAGCTCGGTTGTTTAGGAATTTACAACAATAAAATCCCGAAGGTTTACGATTTCCTATCCAAACTACTATCGGTAAAAAGCTGTAATAATGTCAGATTCTCGATAATTAGCGCCAGCAACCAAATTTAATTTCAGGCGTTTTTGCAAATTTTTTGCAAATAAAAAAACCCAACTCGCCAGAGTTGGGTTAAATCATTGATTTTCAGTGCTCCTGAGGCTGGGCTCGAACCAGCGACCCTCTGATTAACAGTCAGATGCTCTAACCAGCTGAGCTACTCAGGACTATTTTCCGTTTGGAGTGGTGCAAAAGTATAATTTCTGCGTTAATTTCACAATATTTGCGCAAAAAAAATTTAAAAATATTTTACATGAGTTTGTTAGTTATTGGTACTGTGGCATTTGACGCTATTGAAACACCCTTCGGAAAGACAGATAAAATTGTTGGCGGGTCGGCAACCTTTGCCAGTTTGGGCGCATCTTACTTTTATGACCGTATAAAAATCGTTGCTGTAGTAGGCGACGACTTCCCGCAGACCGAAATTGAAGATCTTCAAAAACACAATGTAAACACCGAAGGCTTGCAGATAAAACAAGGCGAAAAGTCGTTTTTCTGGAGCGGAAGATACCATAATGACATGAACAGCCGTGATACATTGGTTACTGAGCTAAACGTTTTAGAGGCTTTTGATCCTATTATCCCCGATTCATACCAGGATTGTGAATACCTGATGTTGGGTAATTTATCGCCGCAGGTACAACAAACGGTTATCAAACGGTTAACCAAACGTCCAAAATTGATTGTAATGGATACCATGAACTTCTGGATGGACATTGCGCTTGATGAATTATTAGCCACTATTAAACTGGTAGACGTTATCACCATTAATGATGCCGAAGCACGTCAGCTATCAGGTGAGTTCTCTTTGGTAAAGGCAGCCCGTAAAATATTAACCATGGGACCCAAATATGTGATCATTAAAAAAGGTGAGCACGGCGCCCTGCTTTTCCATGAGGATAAAATATTCAGCGCACCAGCCCTGCCATTGGCCGAAGTTTTTGACCCTACGGGAGCTGGTGATACCTTCGCGGGTGGCTTTATTGGCTATTTGGCTAAAGTGGGCTCGGTAAATTTTGATAACATGAAAAACGCTATCATATACGGATCGGCACTGGCATCGTTCTGCGTAGAAAAATTCGGCTCAGAGAGATTAAGAAACCTGTCTCAGGAAGAAATTGCAACCCGTGTACAGGAATTTGTTGGCTTAGCTAAATTTGAAATATAAGTCTCAAAGCCCTCTTCTGATTTCTAAGAGGAGGGCTTTTCTTTCAAGAATATCCTTCCTCTACGTAGTCGGCTGACTCAACCGCCCTATTTTCTCAAATTTCTCAAATACGCTTTCGGTATGCGGAGCATCGGGCAATTCATCAGTCAGATCCTGTCCGGCCCAATGTTCATAATGCTTGCCGTTTTTCCATAGCCTGCTTTCACTCACATCATAGATCACCCCTTTATAGGCTACCCATATTTGCGGCTTGTCCTGTCCATTACGCAAGGCCAATTGTGATCTAGTATATTCGGGAAGCTGACTCAAGATAATTGATTTTTGGTTTTAAAGTACTCAAAAAAGCCGATGTTCATCAACAACAGGATGATTAAATAAAAATGATCTTCTACCGGGATCGTACCTATCCGTTTACCCATATTCTCAGTGTTGTTATAGATGACTACCGGTATAGATGTCAGTATGCCATTTACTATATAAAAAGGGATAAGCGCCACCAGGTAAGCCAAATAAAAGCGATTAAGCCATCTTACTTTAAATACATATTGCAGCAAGGGCATCAACACCAATAACAGGCCAAAAGTTACGATAGAGTATAAACGATCATGATAAAAAATGAGTCCTGATATACTCAGCATAATGATCAAGCTATTTATAATACGGGTGATCCTGTTACCCATCTGCCATTTGATATAATAATTTAAACAGGCGTAAATAAAGATACAGGCAAATGGTACGGTTATAAAAAACAATATCTCCTCCAACGGCAGTCCCCAAAGCGTTATCCCTGTAATATAATGAGGGTTGAATGACCATACTCCCTTTACCGTGAAAAGTACATCCCAAAACAAAAAGAAAAGCGCGGTTATGGTCATCCCCGGCCAGATGAATTTCCAGTTTTTAAAAAAATGCACCTTCTTATCAAACGATAATACCACCGGAAAAAATACGGTCAATATATTGATCAATAAGTAGGTATACTTCACTTTAAAGCGGCTAAGAGCTTGTTTAACTCATCAATTTGGGCAGAGGTACATCTGCGGGAGTTCACCAAAAATTTGATGATCTCTACAGTAAGTTCCTTATCGGCTGTACCGTAATTCTTTTTATCCAGCTGGGTTATGATCTCCTTGCTATCGGTAGCTATATTTTTATTATAGCCTAAAAACCCAGGCACGCTGTCTTCCACAGAAAAGCGCATAAACCTGATTTCGATGTTATGCGGATCAACCTCAATGGCCTTTTCAAAGGTTTTTTCGCAGTTTTTCAGATATTTTATTTTGGAGTATGGGTTCCAGGCATGTTTCGCCTTCAGTGCCTGTACACCGGCAATAAAGCCATCAATAATACCCGTACGATTTTTTATACTGCTCAGACTTTTATAAAGAGAATCAGTGGTTTTACTATCATTAATGGCCTCTCTTAATTGCCTGCGTATATTTTTCAGGTTAGGCTCATCGGCCTTTACGCTTTGCAGCATGAACAAAAACGAAAACATTCCGGCTATAAAAAAAATACTTCTCCTCATTATCTTAAATCACATTCAGTTTTTGTTGTAAAACAGCTTTAACGTATAAACCCATTTTACGGGTATCAGAAATACGTATTCTTTTTTGCAGAATAACATTCGCAGGGGTATAACTTATTTTTTTGAACAATTTCAGATAATAGGTGTAAGCTATATAAACCCCTAAACGTGTACCTGCGGGTAATTGTTTGATCCCCTCAAAAGCGTTGTCAAAGTCGTTTTTAATCTCAGCCTCAATACGATGCTTATCCTGCTCGGTAAAATTGTTAAAATCAATGCCTGGGAAATAGGTACGACCACGCTCCTGATAATCAGCTTGTATATCACGCAAAAAATTTACTTTTTGAAAAGCAGCGCCCAGGCTGCGGGCCTGGGACAAAAGCGATTGATATTGTGCCTCATTATTATTCGTAAAAACACGCAAGCACATGAGCCCTACCGTCTCGGCCGAACCATAGATGTAAGTTTCATAGCAAGCCGGATCATAGGCTTTTTTGTCCAGGTCCATTTCCATAGAGCGTAAAAAAGCGTCAATAAGCCCGGTTTCGATACCGTACTGGTTTACCACCTGTTGAAATGAGTGTATAACCGGGTTTAAACTGATCTTTTCCTGGATGGCTTTAAACGTTTCCTTCCTGAAAGCGCTGATCAAGGTTAGCTTATCATACTCATGAAAGGTGTCTACTATTTCATCTGCATACCTTACAAAGCCATAAATAGCATAAATAGGGTAACGAAAACCTTTATCGAAAGCCTTTATCCCTAAGCTGAATGATGTGCTATACTTATTGGTTATCAATTTACTGCATTCAAAACTGGTCTCGTCGTACAGATTCATCATTTACACATGGGCTGATCCCCAAAAGTACAAATTCAAACCGTTATTGTTTTTTTATGACCACAAAACAATTTGTTTAACTTGGACCACAATAGCTATATGAACAGCGGCAGGCATATTATCATCATCGGGGCAGGTTTCGCGGGCTTATCAGCCGCCTGTGTGCTGGCCAAAGAGGGCTTTAAAGTTACCATATTAGAAAAGAACGATCAGCCTGGCGGCAGGGCCCGGATTTGGGAAAAAGATGGTTTTCAATTTGACATGGGCCCCAGCTGGTATTGGATGCCCGATGTATTCGAAAACTTTTTCGCTTTGTTTGGCAAAACACCTGCTGATTACTATCAATTAGAGCGATTAGACCCCGGGTACCGCATTTATTATGGCCCCGATGATGCAATGGATATACCGGCCGGTATGACCGAACTGGAAGCCCTTTTTGAGCAAACAGAACCGGGCAGCAGCGCAGGCTTAAAGAAATTTTTAAAACAAGCAGCCTATAAGTATCGGATTGGTATGGGCGAGTATGTGTTTCGCCCCTCCCATTCTATTACCGAATTTATTGACTTTAATCTCATCAAAAAGAGCTTGAGCATGCAGCTGTTAAGCAGTATGAGCAAGCATGTACGCCGATATTTTAAAAATCCCCGGTTGATCAAACTGCTGGAGTTCCCGGTTTTATTTTTGGGCGCGACACCTCAAAATACACCGGCCATGTACAGCATGATGAACTATGCCGACCTGGCCCTGGGTACCTGGTACCCACAAGGCGGGATGAACCAGATCGTAAAAGCCATGGTGAATTTAGCCGAAGAATTAGGTGTCGAAATAAAATTAAACACTGAGGTTGTTAACATCGACATAAAGGACAATGCGGCCAATAATATAAATACCAGTCAAGGCACATTCCAGGCAGATTTTGTGATAGCCGGGGCTGATTATGAACATGTTGACCAACACTTGTTGCCCAAATCTCACCGGAATTATACCGAAAAATATTGGGATAGCCGCACCATGTCGCCGTCCAGCTTATTGTTTTATATCGGCACCAACAAAAAGGTAGAAGGTATACAACATCACAATTTATTTTTTGACGAAGATTTTGAACTGCATGCCAAAGAGATTTATACCTCGCCGCAATGGCCTACCAGTCCGCTGTTTTATGTTTCCTGTACCTCCAAAACCGATCCTGGCGTAGCGCCCGAAGGTGGTGAAAACCTCTTTTTCCTAATGCCCATTGCCCCTGGTTTACCCGATGATGAAAGTATCCGCGAAAAATATTTCGCCCTGATGCTCAATCGGTTCAAGCATATTACCGGGCAGGATATCCGTGATTCCATCGTAGTGAAACGCAGTTACGCGCTAAACGATTTTAAGGCCGACTACCATTCCTTTAAAGGTAACGCCTACGGGCTGGCCAATACTCTGGCGCAAACCGCTTTTTTTAAACCAGCCATGCGGGCTAAGCATGTTAAAAACATGTTGTATACCGGCCAACTGACCGTACCTGGACCAGGAGTGCCGCCAGCCATCATATCCGGGCAAATAGTAGCTCAGGAAGTGATGAAGAGAATCAAGAGTTAAGAGTCAAGAATCAGGAAAAACCAAAACAGGGGTTGTTTTTCGAAGCTGTCTTGATTCTTGACTCTCAACTCTTGATTCCTATTCAATTATCATACATCAGCGAGTAGATCTCCTGCATATAAATGGCTTCGGCCATGGCTGCATGAAAATCCTCCCACTCTTCTGTAGTAAAGGTTAATTGTACATCATTAACCGGGGTGCGCATCACCAGCCGTTCCTGCCCATCGGGAAAGGAGTGGGTGTGTTCGGCAAAATCAAGCTCAACTGTAAAATCCCTGAACTGTATAAACTGTTCGGGCGAGAAGCTCAGGATAAGGTTGTTATTCCAGATAAATATACAGCGGCACTCTGAGCACCGGCTTATTACCGATGCTCCAACCTGGCTTATGATTTTTGAATCGCACATATGCATTGTTAATTAAGTTGGTGCCTGCCCGGCCAGCAAAGCTATCGCACCGCAGCATTTGCTCAAGAGCAGGACTTTATATTTTAAACTATTTTTTACAGGTATGTCCTTTATCAATAGGAACAAAGTAATACCTTATTTAGAATAAATCCAAATAAAAATAAAAAAAGCTTATTTACAGCAACTTAACAACAGGCGGTTATTTTATGGGGAGGATTTTGGTCTTGGTTACGATATCTTCCTTTTCAAATGCACTGTACCTGATTACCACATAACCTTTTTTACCTGGGGCTTTTTCAATAGGTTTTACGTCGGCTTCCCATTGGTTACAATGCGTTGAGAACGAAGGCACAACTTCCTGCCAGTGCCTGTGGGCCAGTGTGTACACATAATAAGGACTCCAGCAACTGGTGAACCACTCGGGCAGGATACCTATTTCATCAGTGCCGTTATCGTTCAGGTCGCCAAGATTAGTAATAGTTCCGCCAATTGCATTTGGTATCACGAGGGCAGTTATTTCAGGATTAGAGGATACGATCTTAATAGCGCATCCGCCAACACAATCCACGCCGCTATCGGCTATTTTGGGTCTAACTACCCAAACATATTCGGGTTTGCCATCGCCATTAAAGTCGCCCTTTATGGCATCTTTAGGTATATCGTTAATTTTTTGCGAGAAACATGCATGAGTTACAAAAACTAAACCTAATAAGAGTAATGTTTTAAACGGTAGCATAAAATATGATGAATAATTTACTGTAGTATTTCTGTTAAGGTATTAAACCAGGCTTTATCGTAGGTATATATCCCGTTATAATCAATAATAAGGTACAGGTACTGTGTTTCGGTGGCGGATAAATAGTACTCTATTCTTAAAGGCTGCCAAAGCATCCCCAGGCTTTTTTCGGCTGTTACGGGAAACAGTTCATCGAAACCCAGATATACCTGTTTAACATTATCCAGCGGAACAACCAGGTCTTCATCCCCCTCCACGCCCTCAATGATCAGTTCGGCAGTGGTTAATGCGATATAACCGTTGTGACGCAGCAGCACAGGTGTCGACGTTACTAAACCTGCCAGTATTTTTTTGCTCTGGGATATGCCGGCCAGTTCATGACCATAGCTCCATTTAACATTGCCCTGCAGTATGAATTTATCGGCCATAATGAATTTATTTTCAGAATAGATGTTTACGATTATTTGTTAAAATTACCAGTTTACAGGTCCGCAAAAACTTTTTAAACCTATTATTTTAACATTTTTCTGCTCAAAAACGGCTAAAAACAGACCAAAAATCACTCAAAAACGTCGATTTTAACACTTTTTAACAAATTTTAACATGGTTTTGACGTGTTTTTGAAACTTTAAAAAGTTTTAATTTGCTGATTATCAAATAACTAAAGCCTAAACAGTCGATTTTTGAACCGATTTTCCTTTACCTAAACGGCCCGACTTTCTGTTACGAAAGCCGGGCCGTTTGGGTGATATAAATATACAAATTTTTGGAGTAAGGAACAAGGGCTTTGGACTATGGAATTTTTGGAGCAAAGACACCCGCCTATTCACAGGACATTTCCCCCGCGCGTCATTGCTGTAAGGTACGAAGCAATCCCCGATAAGCAGGTTCGCTCTGTATAGCTTAGAGATTGCTTCGTACCTCGCAATGACGCGTTTTTTTATGGATTCGTTCCCTCGATTATACCCCAAAACAAAAAAGCCTTTCAAGCTAAACTTGAAAGGCTTTTTTTATCATCTGCACATTTGAAATATGCACATCCGCACATCTTTAAGACATCAGTTTGATAAAATCATCAAACAGGTATCTTGAATCGTGCGGGCCCGGGGATGATTCCGGGTGATATTGTACCGAAAACGCTTTTTTGTCTTTTACACGGATACCTTCTATCGACTGGTCGTTCAGGTTCACGTGGGTGATCTCAACCTTGTCAGAGGCGCGTACAGCCTCAGGCACTACACCAAAACCGTGGTTTTGTGAAGTTACCTCGCAGTGATTGATAATAATATTTTTTACCGGGTGATTTAAGCCGCGGTGACCATTAAACATTTTTTTGGTTGGGATATCGTTTGCCAAAGCCAGCAACTGGTGACCTAAACAGATACCGAACATCGGTTTTTCAGAAGCTAAAACTTTTTTAACCGTCTCAATGGCATAAGGCATAGCCGACGGATCGCCGGGGCCGTTTGATATAAAATAACCGGTTGGGGCAAAATCTTGCTCCATTTCTTCGAAGGTGGTTTTGGCCGGGAAAACCTTGGCGTAAACATCGCGATCATCAAAATTGCGCAGGATGTTTTTCTTCACACCCAGGTCGAGCACAGCTACGCGGTATTTCGCGCTCTCATCGCCAAAGGTATAAGTTTGGGTAGTAGATACTTTTGAAGATAGCTCCAACCCGTCCATCGATGGCACCAGGGCAAGCTTAGCTTTAAGTTCATTAATATCCAGGATTTCCGAAGATATGATGGCATTCATAGCGCCTTTATCACGGATATGGCGTACCAGCTGACGGGTATCCACATCAGATATACCTACCAGGTTTTGTTCCTGGAAATAATCTTGTATCGATTCATCGGCTTGTTTACGACTGTAGGCTATGTTATAGTTTTTACAAACCAAACCGGCAATCTGGATATTTCCAGATTCAACCTCCTCATGGGTAATACCATAGTTACCGATATGCGCGTTGGTAGCCACCATGATCTGCCCAAAGTATGATGGGTCGGTAAAAATTTCCTGGTAACCGGTCATCCCGGTATTAAAGCATATTTCGCCGGTAGTGGTACCTATCTTTCCTGCGGCTTTACCGTAAAAAACGGTTCCATCATCAAGTAATAGTACAGCCGGTAATTTGGTGAGGTAAGTCATTTATCAAAAAAATTGAAAGGATTAATAAATCGGATCGCCTGGTTCAAAGCCCCGTGAAAACTAATAGAAATATCGAAGTAAGGAACTTCCTGATTCACGCCGCAAAAGTACAGTTTTATTTGGAAATTATAACACGAATTTCACTAATTTACAAATAACGAATTTCACGAAATGATATATATAGCCGTCAAATCCTCGTTTATAGTAAATCCATGCCAATTTGAACTATTTTTTAATTAATATCATCTATTCGTGTAATTCGATGCAATTCGTGTAATTCGTGTTGTTCAATTTTTACCTTTGCATACCAGAAACATATTTATCGATGTCAATACATAAAGAAGTTAAAAGGATCACTACACATATTGTGCAGGAAATGAAGAACCGTGGCGAGAAAATTGCCATGCTTACCGCTTATGATTATTCCATGGCAGCTATTGTTGACGATGCCGGGATGGACATCATCCTGGTGGGCGATTCGGCTTCGAACGTAATGGCCGGTCATGAAACTACCCTGCCTATAACGCTTGATCAGATGATCTATCACGCTTCATCGGTAGTGCGTGCGGCCAAACGCGCGCTCGTGATCGTCGATCTGCCTTTTGGTTCCTACCAGGGTAACTCCAAAGAGGCCCTCAACTCGGCCATCCGTATCATGAAAGAATCGGGAGCCCACGGCGTAAAAATGGAAGGTGGTATTGAAATAGCCGAATCGGTAACCCGTATACTCACCGCCGGCATACCGGTGATGGGTCACCTGGGCTTAACACCACAATCTATTTACAAATTTGGCACCTACACCGTTCGCGCCAAACAAGATGCCGAAGCACAGAAATTACGCGAAGATGCTCTTACCTTACAGGAACTGGGCTGCTTTGCTATTGTAGTTGAAAAGATCCCCGCCAAACTGGCCAAAGAAGTTGCCGAAAGCGTACAGATACCTATTATAGGCATAGGCGCCGGGCAGCATTGCGATGGCCAGGTGCTGGTGATACATGACATGCTGGGTATTAACAAAGGCTTTAAACCCCGCTTTTTACGCCAGTATGCCAATTTGTACGACCAGATGAACGGTGCCATCAAAAATTATGTTGGCGACATTAAATCAAAAAGTTTCCCGAACGAACAGGAACAATACTAAAACCAGTTCATAGTTGATGGTTCATTGTTCATAGCCAATTTTGAAGCTCCCATGAACCATCAACTATGAACCATGAACTAAACAAAAAATGCGTCCCGAATTTAATTATACCAGCTACGATATTACCGATAAGGATATCCTTTATGAGGACAATCACCTTATTGCCGTGAACAAACGTGCCGGTGATATTGTACAGGTTGATGAAACCGGCGATGAACCGCTGGATGAAAAGGTTAAAAAATACATCGCCCAAAAATACAACAAACCCAACGGCGCGTTTTTAGGCGTGGTACACCGGCTGGACCGCCCCGTAAGCGGTGTTATCTTGTTTGCCAAAACCAGCAAAGCGCTCGACAGGATCAACAAAATGTTCAAGGCCCGTGATATGCATAAAACCTATTATGCCGTAGTGCGCAAACGCCCCCAACCCGAGGCAGGTACACTGGTACACTGGCTGGTAAAAAACTCGCAAAAAAATGTAACCAAGGCGCATGATAAAGAAGTACAGGGCAGTTTACGCTCCGAACTGCATTACAAGCTGGTTGCCGAACTTAATGGCTATTACCTCATTGAAGTTGACCCGATAACCGGTCGCCCGCACCAGATCAGGGTGCAGCTTTCAACCTTGGGCACACCCATTGTTGGCGATAACAAATATGGCTACCCCCGCGGCAGCCTGCGCAAAAGTATTTGCCTGCATGCCCGTAAATTAACTTTTATTCACCCGGTTAAAAATGAGCCGGTAACCATCATAGCCCCCGTTCCGCACGATGGTTTCTGGGAAAAGTTTGAGGGTATGATGATTGGGGCTTAGGAGAGAATCAAGAGATAAGAATCAAGAAGCAGGATTAAAAGGGGGTGCGGTGATAACACCGACCACCCCTTTTAGCGCAAGTCTTGTGTGGTTGCAGGTGGGCTGATGACTTGTGCTTGTATACAATACAGCGAGGTGAAGTCACAAGTCAGCCTTTACCCCAATCCATCACACAAGACTTGCGCCACTATAGGCAGGGAAAAGTTTATACGCATGGTACGGATCTGTATTACTTTACAAACCCCTTCCTCCCCTTCCCCAAGGAAGGAATCGCACGTTCCCCACTTTTGATTCTTGACTCTTATCTCTTGACTCCCTCTACAGTCCCAGCACCGTATTCCAGATCTTTTCATCCACCAAAACACCTTCTTTTAAATTTTGCGCACGTGTTTTCAGTGTGTTTTCGCCGGGGTAGGAGATGGTTGTTCCGGCATGTTCGGGTCTGCTGGTTTTGGTATAGCTGATGATCTCCTCGATGAGGGCAGCGGTATGGTCGTCGTTCTTTGGTTTTATGCAGATAAATACTTGTGAGATACCGGCCTCTTTGCCATTGGCGGTGATCCTGGCGGTGGAGTTACCGCCACTTAAAACCGTAGCCAGCAGATCAAGCACCAGCGAAAGTCCGGAACCTTTCCAAAAGCCAACCGGTAGTAAACGCTCCGACTGCAAAATGGCTGCGGCATCGGTACTCAAATGCCCTTCGCTATCGTAGCCACCGGGCAGCGGCAATTGTTCTCCTCTTGATTTATATTGGTATAGCTTACCAACCGCGTATTGCGATATGGCCATATCCAGCACTACATGCCCGTTTTTGCGGGGCACGGCTATCACCAATGGGTTGTTACCCAAACGCGGGTCTAGCCCGCCCCAGGGTGGTAAATTGGCAATGGTATTGGTAAAACAGATACCTATATAACCGGCCTCGGCAGCCTGCCAGCCGTAAGTGCCGCCGCGCATCCAATGATTGGTATTTTTGATAGCTACACAGCCTATACCGTTATCGCGCGCCAGTTCAATAGCCCGGTTCATACAGATACGCGCATTCAACATTCCCGGACCATAATTACCATCCCATTGTTCAATAGCGCCTAAGCCTCCTTCTTTTATGGGTTCTTCGGCTGGTTTTACCAGGCCATCTTTTACATGCTGTACAAAAACCGGGAAACGATTAAGGCCGTGTGTATACACACCATCCCTGCTGTTTTCGGCAAAAATGGCTGCACACTTTTCGGCCTTTTCATCGGTAAAATCAATACCGGTCAGGATCCGTTTAAATTCAGCTTTCAGTTTTTCAAAAGGTATACGCATGGTAGGTAAATAAAAAGTCAAAAGTAAAAATAAAACAGCCGAATCCTGTTTCGTTTTCCGGAGATAAAAGGCTCGAATAGCTTATTAAAATAATTTCCATTTAAAAGAGTTATTATTACATCCTGGTTGCCAACTAATAACCGGGAATATTTATTTTTGCCTGCATATTTTCTATGAAAAATAAAACCCCGTTAGTTTTTGTTTTAGGCTTAGTTATTATTAACCTGTTGAGTAATTCATGTAAAAAGGATGCCAACAGTAATATACCGCGTTTGCTCACAACCGGCACCTGGCTGCTGGCCAATGTACAGGTTACTAACTTTGTAGGCGATGCTCAGATTGGCACTGCGGATACCTTATACGTTGGCTGCGACTCGACCCAGACATTTACTTTCAATACCAACAATACCTGCACATTTGTAAATTTTGCCTGCCTGGCCCAAAATACAACCGGCACCTGGACACTTACCCCCAACCGGCTTTTCTTTACTTCAGATATGACCTGCAAAGATACTACCGGCAACAAAGGGGTTATAAAACAAACGCAGCCTTTTACCAATGCACAGATATATACACTAGGGATTTACTCCCTGGTATTGCAAACCGGGGATGTAGAGCCGAATTATTCATCAACCAAAAGACGAAGAATTGTGCGGTACGGATTTATCAAGCAAAAAGCACTAACACAATAAGTAAACTTTTATATTTGGATTATGATACCAGTGATTTTTTATAATAAAATTACCAGCAGCATAAAACAAATCCCTATAAATAAACATTTACAGGTAACATCATCACCTTTGAAAAGCCCCCAATTTTAATGAAGAAACGAATTGCCATTTTTGCTTCAGGTTCAGGGTCAAACGCCCAAAAGTTAATGGAGCACTTTAAACGCAATGCCGATGCCGAAGTAGTGCTGATACTCACCAATAATCCCCAGGCTTATGTATTACAACGAGCCGATAATTTTGAAGTACCATCGCACATATTTACCAGGCATGAATTTTTTGAAACCGACGATGTGATCAGACTACTTAAAAACCTGCAGGTTGACCTTATTGTACTGGCAGGCTTTTTATGGCTGGTTCCCGCATCGTTATTAAAAGCCTTCCCCAACAAGATCATTAACCTTCACCCTGCCCTGCTTCCCAAATATGGTGGCAAAGGCATGTATGGCGATCATGTGCACAAAGCCATCCTGGAAGCCGGCGAAGAGGAAAGCGGTATTACCATACATTTTGTGAACGAGCAGTTTGATGAAGGCGAGATCATCCATCAATCTAAATTCAGGATTGAGCCGGGCGACAACCTGGAAATGGTTAAATTCAAAGGTCAGCAGCTGGAGCATCATCATTTCCCTAAGGTGGTAGAGGCTTTGTTGAAGAAGATGAAAAGTTAATTCAAGTTCTGAGTCTTAAGTCTCGAGTCCTAAGTTAGAAAAGAGTCTTAAGTAATGAACTCAAGACTCAGAACTCAAGACTTAAAAATTCGTGCTTAACGATACGCCATAAGTACGCGGGTTACCTAAATGAGATGCCCCGAAGTCATAGGCATAATCGATATACTTTTTGTTGGCGATATTGCTCTCCCAGAAAAACAGGCTGAAGTTTTTGGTATCCACCCCGATCCTCGCGTTAAACTTACTATAGGCTTTTTGCTCTATCTGGTTGGCCAGGTCAAAATACTGATCGCCCAGGTAGCGCCATTCGCCACGTGCAACCAGTTTCACTTTTTGAGGTCCACTCAGCTCATAGCCGTATTGTACAGCCATCATGGAAGTAATATCAGGCGTATATATCTGGCGATTCCCTTTAAGATCGACAATTTGTCCATTGTTACCTACTGCCAGGCTGGTATAACGGGCATGGGTATAGCCAAAGTTATAATCAACTGACAGGCCTTTCACGGGCGTGGCACCCAACTCAAGTTCGGCGCCTTTGCTGCTTAGCTTGCCTGCATTTTTGGTAACGGTAATGGCATCAGGCAATATCAGCGTGGGCACCTGCGCATTGGTTACCCGCGTATAAAACGCGGTAATGTTTACGCGCAGTTTGTTATCCAAAAAATTATTTTTCGAACCTATTTCATAGTTATTACTGTACTCGGGTTTAAAAGTATACAACGGTGGCTGCGATGGGTCAGACCCCAACTCCGTAATACCCCCAGCCCTAAAGCCCCGGCTGTAACTGGCATACAAGTTATTGTTGGCCGAAAGATGATAAGCCACACTCAGTTTTGGTGAAAAGGCATTGAAGTTGGCTTTTGACGAGGTATCTGAACGGGTTACGATAGCCGCCTGTCCATCGGGCTGAAATTCGCCCAGTATGCTTTCTTTCTTATGTTCGTGGTCATAACGCAGCCCGGCGGTAATATCAAATTCGGGGCTTATAGTATATGTTGCCTGGCCATAAACGGCTACACCTAAATTACGATCAGTATTGGTATTGATGCTGGTGAAATCTGTCATGGGTGAGCCTACGGCAGCCGCATCGGCACCAAAATGGGTACCCTGGCGGTTAGGTGCATAATGGTAAAAACCATAAGTGCCGGCTGTCCACTTTAAAGCCGAGGTTGATGAGGCCGGCGAAGTAAACCGAAATTCCTGTATCCCGGTTTTCACTTTGTTCCAGTCGCCGCCATAATTATTGATGATCGAGATACCGTCGATGGCCGAAAAATCACCGTCAATTGGCGTGGTATAATACCGGTTATTAACCTGGTATGACGACTGGGAGGTAAAGTTAAAATCGCGCCCGGCATAACTAATAGCCAGCGACGACTGGAAAGTATTATCGATCATTTTGGTGGTCGCGTTCTGATCTACTTTAAACGGATCGCTCAGGGCATCAGCCGGTGAACCTGCCAGCGGGAAAGCGCCATTATTGCGGTTATTATAATTTTTAACATTTAAGGTCAACGCCAGTTTGGAGGTAGCCAGGAATTTGAGGTAGTAGTTACCTAAAAAGAAATGCTGCTTATCAAAATGGGTATTGTTAAAGGTATTGGTATAAAAACCATTAAAGCCCGAATAAACACCGGCAACGCCTAAAAATAGTTTGTCTTTAATAAGCGGAGCGCGCAGGCCCAGGGTATAGCGCTGCTGCCCGTAGTTACCAAAATCGAGTCCGGCAAAACCGCTTATAGTATTGGTAGGTTGTTTGGTGATGATATTGATAACCCCGCCGGTGGCATTACGGCCGTAAAGCGTTCCCTGTGGGCCCCGTAAAACTTCTATCCTTTCCACATCCAGCAACTGGGGAATGTAGGTATCAAGCCCATATTGATTTACGCCATCTACATAAGTAGCTACCGCCGGATCGTATGAAGTAGTGACGATACCTCTTATACCACTCACCGTGCGGTTATCGCCCGGACCGGCCGAATTAAGGTTGGGTGCAATAGCGGTCAAATCTTTAAGATCCCACAGGCGGTAATCACGTATCTGTTTTGCTGTTAAGGTGGAAATACTGATAGGTACACGCTGAGCGTCTTCCTCATATTTTTGGGCGGTTACGGTAACCTCGTCCAACTGGTTAGCCGCATCTTTTAATTGTATATCGATGGATTGATTGCCAACGCCAACCTTTACCTCCTGATTTTTGGCGGCATAACCTACCGCGCTGATATGCAGGGTGTAAGTACCGGCATCCAGGTTTCTGAATACAAATTTCCCGTTTTTATCGGCAATAGTATGGTAATTGGTATTGAGCAAATAAACCGAAGCACCGGCTACGGCCTGTGTTTTATCGTCAGTCACTGTGCCAGATAAATTGGCGCGGGTTTGGCTTTTTACAGTAACAGCAAGCAGGAATAGTATTAATAAAGTAAATATTGTTTTCATCATAAAGGCAGCAATTGGCAGGTGTCAGATAAACACATTGATATATTTTCCAATTATAATAAAACGGCCTGCATATTAGAAGCAGGGAACAGAAATATTACTGAAATGTGTTTAAAGCTTGAGACTTAAAACTCCTGATTCAGCACTACTCATTCTTCATATACTTATCAATCCCCTCGGCAGGTTTCCAATTGCTGCCGGGCTCAAAATAGTGCCATAGCAGGGCCGATATCTTTTTGATGAGTACGCTGGCTTCATTGTCAGGTACCCAGCGCTGGTCGGTGTTATGATTGGTCATGATAGAAAATACATAATCGCCATGAGGGGCACTTACAAGCACGGTTTCTGATTTCGCGGCATCAACGGCGCCCTGTTTAGATATGGTTTGCACATAAGGTGGTATCTGCGATAGCGCTTTCTCGTCCCAGTAAATACGTGCCATGTTACGGCTCATACGCTCGCTGGCAGCCGGACTAACAGCCTTACCTTGCCTAATCATGGTGAACAGGCGGCACATTTCAAACGGCGTACTTACACCCCAACCATAAATACTGCGGATAGCTTCGCGCCCGGGTACCCGGGAGTTCACTCGCATTACCTTAAACCCATTTTGCTGCAGCCAGTTGTTGATATAATCGCCACCTACCAGCTTTTGCAACCAGGTGCTTGCTGTATTATCGCTCATGGTGATCATAAGCAGGGCCACCTTGCTTAGCTGGATGGTGTCTTTATCTTTAAACGAGCCCAATATATCCTCGCCTTTGTACAACAGCGAATCGCGGTAAACCAGTTTTTGATTGTATTGCAGCTCTCCCTTTTCAATTTTATCCATCAAACCACATTGAATGCTTACCTTGATCATACTGGCTGTAGGGAACAAGGTATCGGCATTAATGGACGCGGTTTTGCCGGTTTTAAGGTTTTGCACATAGATGCCTACCTGACCATGAAATCCCTTCACCGCGTCATTAAGCTGTTGCGTAAGCTTACGATCTGTTTGGGCGAAGGCGATTGAAGTCGCAAATAAGAAAAGAGTGAGTAGTTTGAATTTCATCGGAAATAATGGTTGGAACACTAAGTTATAAAAATGGGCTCAAAAATATTTAGATTTGTTTTTTTGATATTATAAGGCTAAATGAATAAAAATGTCACCGCGTTTCAGGGAAAGACCTGTCATCCTGAGCTTGTCGAAGGATCGTGCGGAGAGGCTTGCCCACCATACTTCGACAAGCTCAGCATGACACCCGTTTTTTCAAGTCCCAAAATCATGTCGACATTTATCCACCTATGATATACCTCCGCTGGCTTTTATTTCCTTTCTCGTTGCTATATGGCCTGGCGGTGGTTATCCGCAACTGGTGTTATAACACCGGGATATTTAAGAGCAGGTCGTTTAACATGCCTGTGATCGCCGTAGGCAACCTGGATGTGGGTGGTGCTGGCAAAAGCCCGATGACAGAATACCTGATCCGTTTGTTGAAAGGCAATTATAAACTGGCAACTTTAAGTCGGGGCTATGGCCGTAAAACAACAGGTTTTATGGTAGCTAATACCCATACGCAAGCTTCGGACATTGGCGATGAGCCGGCTCAGTTCAAAAACAAGTTCCCCAGCGTTACCATTGCCGTGGCCGAAAAACGGGTAGAAGGGATCGAACAATTACAGGCATCACATGATCTGATTATTCTGGACGATGCTTACCAGCACCGGGCCGTTAAACCGAGTTTCAATATTTTGCTATTTGACTATAACCGGGTTAATGAACCACGCTTGCTATTACCCGCAGGCAACCTGCGCGAACCTTTTACAGGGCGCAAACGTGCCGATATTTTGGTGATCAGCAAATGCCCTGCGACTCTGGATCCCGAACAACAAGCAGCTGTTATCAAGCGAATAAATCCACTACCACATCAGAGCGTTTTTTTTACATCGATAAGCTATTTACCGCTTCAGGATATGAACGGGCAGGCTACCAATACCGCTATCGATGATACCACAACGGTATTCCTGCTTACCGGGATAGCAAACGCTCATCCTTTGCTGGAGCATTTAAAAAAGCAAACAACGCACATCATCCATCATAAATATCCCGATCATCATCAGTTTAGCTTAAAAAATATCAGTAAACTTGCCGATGATTTTTTGGCCTGCACTGCACAAAAAAAACTGATCATCACAACAGAAAAGGACGCACAGCGTTTAGGGGAACAGGATCTGCAGCAGGTGGTGAAAAAACTTAATATTTTGGTATTACCTATAGGTATTGAGTTTTTAAATAACCAACAAAAACAGTTTGATAAATTAGTAACAGATTATGTTAGAAAATATTCAAAGCACAGCCCAATACATTAAAAGCCGCATTGGCGATTTTGAACCAGAAATAGGCATTATTTTAGGCACCGGTCTTGGCGGCCTGGTAAAAGAAATAGAGGTTGAAAAACAACTGATGTACTCCAACATACCCGATTTTCCGATCTCGACACTGGAATTTCATTCGGGTAAATTAATTTTTGGTACGCTGGCCGGTAAAAAGGTTGTAGCCATGCAGGGCCGTTTGCATTATTACGAAGGCTATAGCATGCAGCAGATCACTTTTCCGGTGAGGGTGTTGAAATACCTGGGCATTAAATCATTGTTTGTTTCAAACGCCAGTGGCTCGCTTAACCCCGATTTTAAAAAGGGCGACCTGATGATTATTGCCGATCATATTAATCTGCAACCGCAAAACCCATTGGTTGGGCGTAATAATAATGAACTGGGTCCCCGTTTTCCGGATATGAGCCAGCCGTATCAGCGTACATTGATTGATAAAGCATTAACAATAGCAAAGGCCAACAATATTATTTGCCATAAAGGAGTTTATGTAGCTGTTACCGGCCCAAATCTGGAAACCAAAGCAGAATACAAGTATTTACAAATTATTGGCGGCGATGCCGTTGGCATGAGCACCGTACCCGAAGTTATAGTGGCTAACCATATGGGGCTGCCTGTATTCGCGATATCGGTATTAACCGACGAAGGTTTTAATGATGAGCTTGCGCCTGTTGTGATTGAAGATATTATAAAAATTGCCGAAGAGGCCGAACCCAAACTAACATTGATACTTAAAGAACTGATAGCCGGCAGTTAGAGATAAGAACCAAGAGTCAAGATATTAGAATCAAGAAAAGAGTTTTTAAAGTGAATAAAAGAAAATATTTTAACAGGACATCACCGCATCATCGTTTACATGAGGAGGCTTCTGTCTTGATTCCTGATTCTCATATCTTGACTCTAAAACAGCGTAAGCCATTTAAATATATTTTATTGTTCCTGCTGTGCATATCGGTACATAGCGCGTTTGCGCAATATAACCAAACGGGCCGCCAACGAACTTTACCTACCCGGGATACCCTCAAACAAACCAGGCAGGTGAGTGATGACGAATTGCTGGACAGTCTGCGTAAAAAAGAAGAGAACAAGCACGATTCGGTAATTTACAATTCAAAATTCATTCGCGTAACCAACGAGTTGTTGCTTAACGACAGCACCCAAACATTTGCTATTGACACGGGTATAAGCCGTTTTGAAAACTATAGTCCATTGCTTGATCCCCGCAACCCGCGCATACACCTGGGCTATACCGGGCTATCGCAAAGAAGCCTGCTGTTTGAACCGGTTAAAACCATTGGTTTTGATATGGGCATGCACGCCCTTGATATTTACACGCTGCAACCGCAGGATATCAATTATTATAACACCCGGGTAGCCTATTCCAACTTATCGCTTTTTAATGGTTTTGGCAGTTCGGCCGAGCAGCTGTTTAAAGTGATCCATACCCAAAACATTAAACCCAACTGGAATGTGGGCTTCAATTTAAACTTTAACGGCTCCAAAGGTTTTTACAGCAACAGCAGCGTGCTGGGCCAAAATGTAAGCGGTTTGAACGCTGCCATATTTACCTGGTACGAGTCGAAAAGCAAACGTTATAACCTGCTGGCAAATGCCACATTTAACAACCTAAAAGCTCCCGAAACCGGGTCTATTTTAAATGATAATGTTTTTACAAGCCCGCCAGGTACCGTATTTTTTAAAGCAAATGCCCCTGTGCGTTTACCTAACAGCTACGAGAACTGGAACGATAAGGGCATATATATTAAACAGTTTTACTACCTGGGCCGTATTGACAGCTTAAATAAGGGCAAAGAGAACTCCAAGGTTTTACCTACCCAACGTGTATCACATACGCTGAACATCAAAAATGGCCGGTATAACTATATCGAGAGCGGGGTTGATACCTACAACGTATTCCCTGATTATTACTACAGCAGTAACCGGTCGCGCGATTCGACGGTATACACACACATTCAGAATGAGTTTTCGTACAGCTTTTATCTGCGCAGCAAATCGGTCAAGTTTGTCAAAAATGAGCTAAAGCTGGATCTTGGACTGGTACATGATTTTTGGCATTACGCGCAATTTGTAAGTGATACCGCATTAAACCAGTACGGCGCCAAATACATTCACCAGGACAGGGTACAAAACACCACTTTTCAGGATATTACGTTAAAAGCTAAACTGGGTTACCGTTTCAGCGACCGTATAGGTTTGGATGCCGATTTCAGGCAGATAGTGCAGGGGCGTGATTTTGGCAATTATTTGTACGATGCCAAACTTAACCTGGCCGGGGGCGGCCGCGTAGGCAAAGTTGTTTTGGAGGCTTATACCCAAAACAGTTCGCCGCCGCTGGTATATACCGACTGGATATCCAATCATTATATTTTTCATAATAATTTCAGCAATCAAAAAACCACCAGTTTATCCTTCAATTATATTAACGCCCCCTTACAGTTTGATGTAAAGGTGGAGTATTTTTTAATATCTAATTACCTGTATTTTACAGCGCAGGATGGCGGTAACGACGCCCACCCGGCACAGCTGGGTAACGACATCAACTTGCTGAAAATAAGCGTTGGCAAAAGTTTAAAATGGCGCAACTTGCATTTTGATAATTACGTAGTTTATCAAAAAACCGATTATCAATCAACCCTTCGTACACCCGAAATATATACGTATAGTAACCTATACCTGACCAAGACATTTTTTAATGTATTGCAATCGGCCGTTGGGATCAATGTGCGTTATAATTCAGAGTATGTGGCGCCGTCATACGCGGTGGGCTTAGGCCAGTTTTATAACGGACCTAATGTTACTTTTTCATCGTATCCAATAGCATCGGTATATTTCAAAGCTACCCTGCAGCGTACCAATTTATTCCTGATGTATGATTATGCCAACCAGGGCTTGTCAAGCAAGGGCTATTATACCGTGAACCGCTATCCGCAACAGGATCACCTCATTAAGTTCGGTGTAAGCTGGACGTTCTATAATTAAGTAGGCAGTTGCCAGTTTGCAGTGGGCGGTTATCAGTTTGCAGTTTACTTTGATGAATATTCGCTGCAAACTGCCAACTGGAGACTGCAAACTAAAGAATACTGCCAACTAAACTCACGTTTTCTGTTTCTTCTTTTTGGCTGCCGGGAACAATACATTGTTTAGGATCAGCCGGTAGCCTGGCGAGTTGGGGTGCAGCTTCAGATCGGTTGGTGGATCGCCTACAGCATGCTGGTAATCTTCGGGGTCATGACCGCCATAGAATGTCCATTGCCCTTTGCCATATTCGCCATGGATATAACGGGCCTCGTTAGCCGTTTTCATTTCGCCCATGATGGTTATGCCGGGCTTCAGCATACTTTTGTTGAAGGCGGTTGTCAATCCCATAAAGCCTTTGATCACTTTGTCATGATCCTGTGTAAGCATGCTGGGTACCACATCCCACTTGGCCGAAAAATCAAACAGCGTAAAAAAATCACGTGTGCGATCAACCTGGCGGGTGCTGGTCACATCAATATTGCTGAACTGATGCGATATGGGGTTCATATCCAGCGTAAAGTTCTGAAAAGCGAATGTTTGCGTAAAATCCAGTTTTGATTGTGCATCCGGATCGGCAGAATCACCGTCGAACATGTTTTCGCAGATATCGGTATTGGCAGCAGCCAGGGCAATATCAAAGGTATCTGTACCCGAGCACATCGCGAACAAGAAGCCCCCGCCGGCGCAAAAATCGCGGATGTTTTTAGCAACCGCCAGCTTCATCTTTGATACCTTTTTAAAGCCTAGCTTGTGAGCTAGTTCTTCCTGTCCTTTTACATCGTCGGTATACCATTGGGCAAAGCGGAAGGCTCCGTAAAACTTACTGTATTGGCCCGTAAAATCCTCATGGTGCAGGTGCAGCCAATCGTACTTGGGTAAGTCGCCGCGAATTACTTCTTCGTCATAAACCACATCATAAGGTATCTCGGCATATTTTAATACCAGGGTTACGGCATCATCCCAGGGTAGTTTGTTCTTCGGCGAATACACCGCCATTTTGGGTGCTTTTTCCAGTTTGATCACATCCATATTAACCGATGGATCGCTTACTTCGGTCAGTATTTCGTTTACCTTGGCATCGGCCAGCACCTGGTAGCTTACCCCGCGAACTTTGCACTCCTCCTCTATCTTAGGGTCGTACTTCATCATAAAGCTGCCACCGCGATAGTTCAACAGCCAATCCACCTCTTCACCGTTCTTCAGCGTCCAGAAAGCGATACCGTATGATTTGAGGTGATCTTTCTGCTCATCATCCATCGGGATCAATATAGAAGCGGCTTTTACAAAAACAGGTAAAAGGAGAAAGGAAAAAGCTAAAAGGTATTTGCTATATTTTTTGATATTCACTTGCAGATATATTACGATGCTACTATTCAAATGTAACGAATAAACGTTTAATGTATTACCGCATATCAATGATGATATAAAAAGCTTTAGGCCTTAACCTTTTCGCTTTAAGCCTTTTCCCTTTCATCTCAAAATTATTACCTTTGCCAACTGTTTTCCAAAAAACAAATAAAATGAGCAAAGCGATTATCAAAACCGAAAAGGGCGATATGACTGTTGAGTTTTTCGACAAAGATGCCCCAAATACTGTTGCTAACTTTCTAAAATTAGCGAAATCAAAATTTTATGACAACGTGACCTTTCACCGCGTTATCCCAAACTTTGTAATTCAGGGTGGCGACCCAACCGGTACCGGTGCAGGTGGCTCTGATCAAAAAATTGATTGCGAACTAACCGGCGATAACCAATATCACGATCGTGGTGTGCTTTCAATGGCACATGCTGGTCGTAACACTGGCAGTTCACAGTTTTTCATTTGCCATAGCCGCGATAATACTGCTCACTTAGACCGCAACCATACCGTTTTTGGCAAAGTGGTTGAAAACGTGGAAGTGGTTGACGCTATCCGTCAGGGCGATAAAATTTTAACCATCGAAGTAATAGAAGACTAATTAGTAAAGAGTTGGGAGTTTTGAGTGATGAGTTTAATACCTCACTCAAAACCCAATACTCAAAACTCACAACTGATAAAACAAATGAATTTACAAGGAATTGTAGCAGTATCGGGCAAACCGGGTTTATGGAAAGCCCTGGCGCAAAACAAAAATGGTTATGTGCTGGAAAGCCTCGATGCGCAAAAAACCAAACTGGTAGCCAACCTGTCGACCGCTAAATTAGCGGCACTGAGCGAGATCACCATTTTTGGGCTTGACGACGATATTAAACTGACTGATGTGTTTGAGCAGATGAAAAGCGCTGCCAGCATCCCCGACGCTAAAGCCGACGGTAAAAAATTAAGGGATTTCTTTTTTGAAGTTGCCCCTGATCATGACGAAGAGAAGGTTTACTCTTCAGACATGAAAAAAGTAATATCATGGTTTCAACTGCTAAAAGATCTGCCGCTTTTTAATGAGCCAGATCCAACCGTTGCCCCAGCAGAAGCTGCTGCTCCGGCTGTTGAAACTCCTGTTGCTGTTGAAGAAGTTGCTGAACCGGCACCTGCCGCAGCACCAAAAGCAAAAGCTAAAAAAGCCACTAAAAAAGCCGAATAACTTCGGCTTTTTTTATTTACAATACTTTATTCAATATCCATCACGTCATTGCGAGGTACGAAGCAATCCCCTACTTACAGAGTCGCTCTGTATAGCTTAGAGATTGCTTCGTACCTCGCAATGACGTATTTTTTGTTACTTATGCATCTACCGCATCATACACAATAACCTTTTCCCACAAGTGGCTGCAGTTTTTGATGAACTCCAGGTGTATGGGATGGGTTTGATAAGTAGCTTGCCCGGCCAGGTCGCTGAAAAACATGAGTTCGGATACTGCCCAGCTGTTATCCACCACGTCGCGTTTTTCGGTGCTGGCTACAACGCCTACCTTTATTTTCTTGATGGTTTCAATTTTGGCAAGGGTTTTTACGCCAGCTACCAGCTTGTCGCGGTCCTCAATGGAACCTGGATTTTTAAGCCAGAAAAATACATGGTGAACTACGGGAAATTCGTCTTTTTGATAATCTGATGTTGGCATGGCTGATGCTGCTATGGTTCCGGCTGCCAAAGCAGCCGTGGTGGTTATAAATTTGCGTCTGTTTGTTGTGCTCATGATAGCTTAAATAATGCCTCAAATTAGTAAGAATTATTTGAAACCTATACAGCAATAATCTATTAGCCTTGCGCTCGTTTGCAACGAGTGCTTAACGTAGATTAGCGTTTTAAACGCTATGGCGATGCAATCGCCGCGCCATAATAAGCACTCGTTACAAACGAGCGCAAGTAGGTGATTAATGTTGTGCCATGGCAACAAGAACTTTTTTATTACTCAAAGTCCGTTCTTCAACTAAAATCGTACTTCCCGGTAAAAATTCCCAAATCTCATCTTCTGGATCATAGATATCAAACCCTTTTAGTTGAAATACATTTTCCCCGATTTTTGTTGCCGAAACAGGCCTGTAAACATTCGTTCCTTCTTCCAGGAGCTTTATGTAAATAATGTATTCCATTCCCTTACAAACACTCCGGCTGTTTGCACTTTTCGTCGGCAAATTCGGGTTCAAAAGTGCTGTGGTTTATATCGAGGTGTTCCAGGCGGTGGCGCAGGTCGTGTTTGATATTATCAAAATCAGTCATTGATTCAGGCTTGATCACCAGGTGGGCGGTCAGGGCGTTTTCGGTAGTGCTGAGGGCCCACACGTGCATGTGGTGTACATCAACTACGCCTTTGCCTTTCATGAGTTCGGCTTTAATCTTTTCCAGGTCCATTTCGGCAGGCACGCCATCCATTTCCAGGCGCAGGCTGTCCTTAAGCAGGCTCCAGGTACCACGTAGTATCACAATACCTATAATTACGCTCACTACACTATCAATCCAATAGATCTTTGTAAAATAGATGATCAAACCAGATACTACCACACCAAATGAAACTATGGCATCAACAGCCATGTGCAGATAGGCTCCTTTAACGTTCAAATCTTTATCCTTATCCTTTACAAAAAGCCAGGCTGTAAAACCATTAATGGCAATACCGATAAAAGCCACCCAGGCCATGGTACCGCCAGATACTACTTCGGGGTTCATAAAACGAACTACGGCTTCATATAGGATAAAACCTACCGCCACAAACAGGATCAGCGCGTTAAAAAACGACACAATGATGGTCGACCGTTTGTAGCCGTATGTATATTTACTATTGGCGCTCACTTTAGTGAGCTTAAAGGCCAGCAGAGCCAAAGCTAAAGAGGCCACGTCGCTCAGGTTATGACCGGCATCTGTTAATAACGACAAAGAATGTGTTGTTAAACCGGCTATTACCTCAACTACTATAAAAATAGAATTCAATATGATACCGGCGATAAATGCGGTATTCAAATGATCGAGCTTGGGAGCGTGATCATGGTGATGATGACCGTGCGCGTGTGAATGATCGTGACCTGCTGACATTTAGCAAAGATAGGGTTTTTGATGTGCAGATGGAGAAAATGTGCAGATGTGCAAATATGCAGATGTGCAGATTATTATGTTACTTCACGAGCAATTACAATGTTAGAACAAATGGAAGATTAGAGCATTATTTTTTATCTGCACATCTACTCATGATGATAAGGTTCCCCTTTAATAATAGTATAAGCGCGATAAAGCTGCTCCACAAAAAACAGGCGTACCATCTGGTGCGAAAAGGTCATCCGCGATAGGGATATTTTATCATTCGCCCGCTGGTAAACAGATTGATCAAAACCATAAGGCCCGCCGATAACAAATATCATATTGGCCGATGAGCTGATCTCTTTTTTATTGATATAAGCTGCAAACTGGGTTGATGAATATTCCACACCCTTTTCATCCAGCAGTATCAGGTGATCTAACGGAGTTACTTTTTTAAGTATCAACTCAGCCTCTTTGGCTTTCTGCTGTTCGGCACTCAGGGCTTTGGTATTTTTCAGTTCGTTAATTTCAACCAGTTCCAGTTTGGTGTAATGCTTCAGGCGCTTTACATATTTGTCGATACCCTCTTTTAGGTAGGCATCTTCTGTTTTACCAACGGTTAAAAAAGTGATCTTCATATATTGAACAAATAAACGTTTGGCCTCACCCTGCCCTCTCCTAAACGGTGAGGCTAAATAATTCCCAAATAAACGTTTATTTAAAATATATGTGTTTATTTAGCCACAAATTTTTTAACAGCAATCATGCAACAGGATATTATTAATGATTATCAGCAACGTGCGGCAGCGGCCGGTCAGGAAGCTGGTAAATACAAAAAACTGGCCAATACCTACTCCCTGCTCCGGCTCAGTATCTTCGCGCTTATTGTAGTAGCTATTTATGTTGCCGTGCAGTTTGATAATTTCAGCATTGTAGCTGGCGCATTTGTAGTACTTGTTTTCGCTTTTGCCTGGCTGGTGTCGCGCCAAAGCAAGTATGAGCGCCAGAAACAATATTTTGAAGATCTGCAAAAGGTTAACCTCAATGAGATCGACAACATACAAACCCATGCCAGCATTTATAATGACGGAGCCCGGTTTGCCAACGAAAAACATTACTACACCGCTGACCTTGATATTTTTGGCAATGCTTCGCTGTATCAACTGGTAAATCGTACCGCCACCTCAACCGGCAACAATAAGCTGGCACACTGGTTCGATAAACCATCGGCCAAAGAGATCATCCTTCCACGACAAGCCGCCGTTCAGGAGATCGCCGCAAAAAACAACTGGAAACTGGATATCCAGACCCGTTTATTATTTGCCCTGAAACAAGACGCTAACCAACTGCCGAATCTTTTCAAATACCTGTACCTATCGCTGAATATGCCAGGCGAAAAATGGCTCGATCGTTATACCAAAATCGCTCCTTACCTATTCAGCGGGCTGTTGGTATTGGCCTGGTTTTTCCCGATAGTAAGACTGGCGGCCGTTTTGGTGGGCCTCATCAATATGGGCCTGGTTTTTTCTAAAGCTGCATACATCCAAAAGGCTGATCTGATTGCCGGTAAAATAGGCAATACCCTGGCCAACTATGCCGATGTTTTTGAGCATGTTGAAAACGAAAAATGGCAAACGATTTATAATACCGACCTGGCCCAGCAACTCAAAAGCGGACAAACATCCAACAAAATAAAAGAACTGGCGTCATTGATCAATAAGCTGAATTACCACCTGAATATGATCATCGCTTTTGTGCTTAATTTATTCTTTTTGTGGGATATACGCCAGGTAATAGCCATTGAGAACTGGAAACGCCAGAACAACCAAAGCCTGGAAGCGGCCTTTGAAGTAATAGCCGAATTTGAGGCACTGCTTAGTTTAGCCGGATTGGCTATCAACTACCCGGAATGGAATTTCCCACAGATTGATGACCGCGAAGCCTATACGCTTACAGCCCACGGACTCGCCCATCCGCTTATTGATGCCACCAAGCGTATTGAAAACGATTATGAACTGGACGATGCTTTTAAAATAGATATCATTACCGGATCAAATATGGCGGGTAAGAGCACCTTTTTGCGTACCATCGGCATTAATACCGTGCTGGCTCTTTGCGGGGCACCGGTGTGTGCTAAAAGCATGCAGGTATCGGTCATTACTATCATCAGCTATATGCGTATTAAGGATTCATTGAACGAAAGCACCTCTACCTTTAAGGCCGAGCTTGACCGCCTGCAAATGTTGCTGGCTGCCGTGGAGAATGAGCCTAAGATATTTTTCCTGATAGATGAGATGCTGAGGGGCACCAATTCGGTGGATAAATACCTGGGCTCGAAAGCGGTAATTGAACAATTGATCGCTAAAAAGGCGGTAGGCATGGTAGCCACGCACGATCTGCAAATAGCCCAGCTGGAAACCAAATACCCTGATTACGTACGCAATTTTTATTTTGATATCCAGGTTAAGGATGGCGAAATGCTATTTGATTATAAGATCAAACACGGCGAGTGTAAAACTTTTAATGCCTCGCTATTACTTAAGCAAATCGGCATCAATGTAGAAGCCCATTGAAGGGATTAAAGATTATTGGAACAAGGAATAAAGATTGCCTATCAATACAAATAAAAAACGCGTCATTGCGAGGTACGAAGACAACCGACCGGAGGGAGCTCATTAATACTGATAAAAACAAACACAACATTAATAATCTCTACGTAAGTAGGTCAACTATACAAATTTGCTCTGTATAGCATAGAGATTGCTTCGTTCCTCGCAATGACGTAATGGTTATTACAACAAAAAGCTCCCGGCCATATGACCGGGAGCTTTTTTATTGTTTTGATTCCTGACTCTAACAGTCCTGAATCTATTTTTAGCGTCCGCCTCCTGCTGGTACACCACCGCCTTGATCACCTTGTTTCTGGTCGTCATTATTGACACCTTTTTTAGGTTGTTGCGGGTTGCTAAAGCTTAACTTACCAAAGCTATAGCTAAAGGTTATACCAAATGAGCGGAACGGAAACGCGAACTTGCTTGATTGCGTAAACGTTGGCGTTTTAATATTTGAATCAAAGTTTTTGTAAGTGCTAAATGGTTCAATAGCATTAAGACCAATTGAGGCTCTTTTCTCCATAAACTGTTTTTTAACACCTACACCAAATATACTGAATGAAGGATTTGAACCCTGTATAGTACGCCTGGCCGAGTTTTGAACCGCAAAGGCCTCGGCTATAAAGCCACTTGGCAAAGTAACAGACCCGCTCAGGAACGCATTGTATTGTACCTGCGTACTTAGTTGGGTTTGCTGTGTTTTAAACTCATCATAAGGTGTTGGTTTATAGGTATAAACGTTAACACTACCACGTATAGTTAATATTTTGATCGGGTTAACCGAGCCAAAAAAACTGGCGCCAAACGAGTTATTTACACCTATGTTGTTAAAGGTGGTAATACTTGCATTCTGTCCAACAGTAGCTACATCAAGAGGTGTGGCCAAACCTTCGATCAACCCTGAAGTATGCTTATAATAGGCCGATAAGTTAATAACTGACGACTTGATAAAGGTATTATAACCCAGTTCAACTGTTTGTGATACTTCTGGCGCTAACTCTGGGTTACCAACCGTTTGCGCGGTGATATTGCTTTTGTTAACAAACGGATTCAAAAACTGTAAGCTTGGGCGTGTAATACGTTTGCTATATGACACCTTGATAGTTTGTGTTGGGCTTATTTGTTTTTGAACAGTTAAACTTGGTATAAAGGTATTATAGTTCTGGTCAAAAGGCTGCACATCCTGTACTGCATTGGTTGGCTCGCCATGTATATCGGTATTTTCAAGTCGTGCACCAGCCAGTATGGAGTAACCCTTTTGCAGCGTAAAGGTAAATACGGTATAACCCGCAAAAACTGTCTGGTTATATTTGTATGTGTTAGTATTATTGGGATCGAGCACAAACTCATCGGTAGTTGAGGGAATAAAGTAGTCAGAAACACTACCTATCCTCCTGATTATATTTTTACCGCCGGCCTCAATTTTAAGCACTTTACTTACTGGCAAAGTATAATCTAACTGAAAAGTGTATTCATTATTGGTACCGTCAATATTATTTTTTTGATTAGTAAACTTAGGGTGTGTAAAATCAGCAGGATAATCAAAAAAACTGGTATAATCGGTCACAATTTTGCTGTGGCTCCATTGGGTCGAGAATGCTAATTCATGTCCTTCTTTTTTAAACTTGTGTGTATAATCAACATTCCAGTCAAATCCGCCAAAAGTATTATGTCCTAAGGTATTACTTGAATAAGCCTGTTTTAACGTATCGCCATACAACTGGTTAGTACTTGACTTACTGTTAGGATCAAAACCACCCTGGTTTACCCTGATGGATGTTCTTAAATTATTAAAGGCATTAAAATCATAACCCGCAGATACAGAACCAATGATACCATGACGCTTAACCCTGCTTGTACCGTTGCTGCTTTGTGAAAAATGGGTAGAAGCATCAGGGTTATCAGCATTAAAGCTTTGTTCAGATGAAGTTATGGATGTTTGCGGCCAGGTCATATTACCACCCACGTTAGCAGATAAGCTTAAACGGTTGTGGTTATAGTTAATATTTGCGTTACCATTATTTTGACGCGTACCCAAACCACCGCTCACAGAACCACTGATACCTGATACATTTTTTTGTTTGGTAATGATGTTCAGGATACCTGCAGAGCCTTCAGCATCATATTTAGCTGATGGTGAGGTAACCACTTCGATGCTCTTGATCTGATCGGCAGGGATTGTTTTTAATACATCCGATAAACTGGCCGATGTAGCACCTGATGGCTTGCCATTTATCAATACACGTACGTTTTGATCGCCGCGGATAGATACGTTACCGTTAAGGTCAACTGCTACTAAAGGCACCTTTTGCAGTACATCCGTAGCATTACCACCTGCGGCGGTAAGGTCTTTCTCTGCATTATAAACTATCTTATCAATCCGGTTCTCGATGAGTGGCGCCTGGCCAACTACGTTAACTTCTTTCAGTGTTTTGGAACCTGGGGCTAAAAGCACATTGCCCACTTTATTATCCGGCTTTGATGCCGTGGTAACCACAGGGTCAATAGTTTTTGCCGGATAGCCAATAAACGATATCACCAGTTTATAACTGCCGGGCTTTACGTTATCCAGTTTAAAGTTACCTTTTTCATCAGTTACCACACCGGTAATAGGCGATTTGCCACCACTGCGATATAAACCCACAGTAGTATAATCCATTGGTTTTTTTGTAATGGAGTCGATCACCGTGCCCGATATCCGGCCCGTTGTAGTTGGCCCGCTCCCTCCCACACCAAACTGGGCTTTCGCCGAAAGTGCAAAACAAAAAAGTGCTATAAGTATGTAAAAACGTTTCATTTATAAGGATTTTCGTAATTGGAGGCGAAAATAGATTAAATGTTACACCCCAAACTTTTATTTTTTTAGGAAATTAGTAATTGTCATGTATATGTTACACTAAGAAGATATTAACGCTGTGTAAACTTCCTTACATGTCATTGTCCGATAAAAAGTCATGCCGAATTTATTTCGGCATCCCACGTGTTAGGTACGCAGTAAGCAAGATGATGACCTTGCTTATGGGATGCTGAAACAAGTTCAGCATGACAACAATTTTTATAATTCCTTGGGCTTAAACCACCATGTTCACTATCCTGCCTTTTACTACGATCACCTTTTTAGGAGCTTTTCCGTCCAGGTATCGTTGTACATCGGCGTTGGCTAAAACAAACTCTTCAATAGCTTTGGGCTCCAGGCTTAATGATATATTGAGGTTCATTTTTGTTTTACCGTTGATAGAGATCGGGTAAGCAAACTCATCCTCCACCAGGTAAGCGCTGTTGAATTTTGGATACGGCGCGTATGATAAACTACCAGCCGGGTTACCTAACAAGGTCCACAGTTCCTCACAAATGTGCGGAGCATAAGATGATAGCACGATCACCATATCCTGTAGGATGGCCCGGTTGTTACATTTCAGGTCAGTCAGTTCGTTAACCGCGATCATAAAGCTGGATACCGAGGTATTGAATGAGAAACGTTCCACATCTTCCTCTACCTTGCGGATGATCTTGTGCAACGATTTCAGTTCGGCTTTGCTTGGCTCTGCATCAGACACGCTAAACTCCCAGGCTTCGTTATGGAACAAACGCCAGAATTTACGCAGGAATTTGAACACACCCTCGATACCATTGGTATTCCATGGTTTGCTCTGCTCCAGCGGACCAAGGAACATCTCGTACATACGCAGGGTATCGGCGCCGTAGCGACTGATAATATCGTCCGGGTTCACTACGTTGAACTTAGATTTCGACATTTTTTCAACCTCTACACCACAGATGTATTTGCCGTTTTCCAATATGAATTCGGCAGTTTCAAACTCTGGTCTGAATTTTTTGAATTTCTCCAAATTCAGCACCTCGTTCTCTACAATATTAACATCCACGTGTAATGGCGAAGTTTTGTACTCTTTGATCAACCCATGGGATACAAAAGTGTTAGTTCCGCGACCTTCTTCATCAATTAAACGATAAACAAAGTTACTACGCCCCTGTATCATCCCCTGGTTGATGAGCTTTTTAAACGGTTCTTCTTCAACCACCAAGTCAAGATCTTTTAAAAATTTATTCCAGAAACGGCTGTATAACAAGTGCCCGGTAGCATGTTCGCTACCGCCAATATATAAATCCACGTCTTTCCAATAAGCAATGGCTTCTTTGGATGCAAACTCTTTATCGTTATGCGCATCCATATAGCGGTACCAGTACCAGCTGCTACCGGCCCATCCCGGCATGGTGCTTAGTTCATATTCACCTTCCGGATGTTTCCAGCCTTCAGCTCTGCCTAATGGTGGTTCGCCGCTTTCAGTTGGCAAATATTTATCAACTTCGGGCAATAACAACGGTAAATGCTGCTCTTCAATTAAATGAGGCAACCCATCTTTAAAATAAACCGGCACCGGCTCTCCCCAGTAACGCTGACGGCCAAATATGGCATCGCGCATCCTGAAGTTCACTTTGGCTTTACCTGCACCAATGGCTTCCAGTTTGGCAATTACGGCAGCGGTTGCTTCCTTGTAAGCAAGCCCGTTCATAAAGTCGGAATTGATATACTTCCCCTCTTTGGTTGGGTCGGCTTCTGTTTCGATATTTTGTATATCGATAATAGGTACTATCGGCAGGTTAAAATGCTTAGCAAATAAATAATCGCGCTGATCACCAGATGGCACGGCCATTACGGCACCAGTACCATATCCTGCTAAAACATAATCAGCTATCCAGATCGGGATCCTTTCGTTATTTAATGGGTTCAACACATAGCTTCCGGTAAAAGCACCAGATACTGTTTTGGCATCAGCCATCCTGTCTAACTCCGATTTCTTTTTGGTTTGGGTGATATATGCGTCAATATCCGCCTTTTGCTCAGGCGTCGTTAACGCTGCAACCAATTCATGTTCAGGTGCTATCACCAAAAAGGTAACCCCAAAAATGGTATCAACACGGGTTGTGAAAACTTCTATAAAATTGACCTCACCCCGACCCTCTCCAAAGGAGAGGGAGTTATCAACTTTTTTTTCCAAAGTCCTCTCCTTTGGAGAGGATTTAGGAGAAGTCTCAATCGGAAATTTCACGCTTGCACCAGTGCTTTTGCCTATCCAGTTGCGCTGCATTTCTTTCAATGGCTCGGGCCAGTCAATGGTGTCCAATCCCTGCAACAGGCGTTCGGCATAGGCGGTAATGCGCATGCTCCACTGCATCATTTTCTTTTGCTCCACAGGGTAACCACCACGCTCGCTAAAGCCGTCTTTCACCTCGTCATTAGCCAATACGGTACCTAAAGCGGGGCACCAGTTTACGGTGCTTTCACGCAGATAAGTTAAACGGTATTTTAACAGTTCACTTTGCTGTTCGCGGTTGCCTAAGGCTTTCCACTCATCAGCAGTAAAACTTAAAACTTCTTCGTCACATACGGCATTAATTCCTGCCGAGCCTTTTTGCTCAAAATGAGCTACCAGTTTGGCAATGGATTCGGCCTTGTCGGCATCCTTATTATACCAGGAATTGAACAGCTGCATAAAGATCCACTGTGTCCACTTATAATAATCGGGCGAGCTGGTACGCACTTCCCGGCTCCAATCAAACGAGAAACCGATCTGATCCAACTGGCGGCGATAGGTAGCAATATTATCAGCAGTAGTAATAGCAGGGTGTTGCCCGGTTTGTATGGCATACTGCTCGGCCGGCAAGCCAAAGCTATCGTAACCCATTGGGTGCAACACGTTAAAACCTTTTAAACGTTTATAGCGTGCAAAAATATCAGAGGCAATATAACCCAGCGGATGGCCCACATGCAGCCCCGCACCCGATGGGTAAGGGAACATATCCAGCACATAATACTTAGGTTTGGCGCTTTTATCCTCAGCTTTAAAGGTTCCGTTCTGGGCCCAAAACTGCTGCCACTTTTGCTCTATATCTTTAAATTGATAGTCCATTTTATTGTTTACACGTATGAGGTTGCGAAATTAAGAAAATACCTATTAGTTTGGTAGTATATTGATGCTTTGTTTGTTATGTTCTGTGGATAATTCGATCCGGTCGGCAAACATACGCCAGGTTTTCCCCACAAATTAATTTGAATCCCCTTTTCCTTAATTCATTGATAATAAGTTAAATTTGCAAAGAACACCAAACCTTTTTTATGAAACAGTACCCCAAACTCACCTTTTTACTACTTGCCTGCATAGCCATTGGCTACTCTGCATGTATCAAATCAGCAAATATTAATAACAAAAGTAATCCCAGTACGGTAAGCACCAAAGTGGTCAGCAGCAATATCGCGATGAACCTTAAACAGATACTGTATGGCGAATATGGCTCGTTCAGTATTGCAGATGGTGCTAATATGCCCGATAATATGGATCAAAACCACAAAGGGCGGCTGAAAGTACAATCAACCCACAGTCCGGACTGCGACTTTAAAATTGATACGGCTTTCCAGTTCTCGCTTGACCTGAGCGATACCGCCAAATTTAGCATCTGGAACAAGATCAAATATAACGTACAGTGCACTGGCGGAACACTTTCGGGCATCAGTGTATACGATAGCTTATATGTTACCATCACATCAAATGAATATATCGTACTGACTAAAAGCGGCGAAACGCTCAGCATGAAGCTATTAACGCCGGGTGATAAAAATTCGCAATTATCTATGAACGGCTCTATGAATGTTTATGCCAATCTGCAGGCCAAAACAACAGCACAAAAAACAACTATTTCAAGCTATAATTTTTCGTTCAACTCGCTTATCATCGACCCAACAAAAGATGGGGATATCATCAGCGGATCGGCCAGCTTTGCTACCAAAGGCAGCGGTGCCGATGGTACCTGGGATTATAAAGGCACTATTCAATTCCTGCCTAACCACCGGGTAAAAATAGTGATCAGTGGATCATCCTATACCTACGATCTGCAAACGGGGCTAGCAGCATAAATTACTCACCCGGATCAAAAACATAAAAAACCCGCCTAAAAAGCGGGTTTTTCTATGATATATAATTTGAGTTTAATAGATATTAATTCTCCGCGTAAACGGGTTTCGCAATACCGTTATCGTACGCTTTCAAGTTCTTTTTCAGCAACTTGCGGGCTACGTGGATGCGGGTTTTTACAGTACCGATCGGGATATCCAGATGATCGGCAATTTCGTGGTATTTATGACCTTCAAAATACATGGTGAAGGGTACATAATAATCTTCGGGTAAGCGGTCAAGCGCTCTTTTGATATCGTCCATCACAAATTTTGCTTCGCCTTGATTTTTTGTCGAGCTGTATACCAGGTTTGGAGAAGATATCTCGTCAGACTTGGTAACAAAAGTGCTCATTTTAACAAAACGGCGATAGTTGTTGATGAATGTATTTTTCATGATGGTGTATAACCATCCTTTTAAATTAGTACCCTCTTTAAACTTATTGTAATAAGTTATGGCCTTCAACATTGTATCCTGGACAAGGTCGTTAGCATCATCTGCGTCATGCGTAAAATGAAGGGCGTAAGACCTTAATGAACTTGCCTGACGTAGTACTAGGGTGTTAAACTCAATCTTTGTCATTTTGTTAAAGTTTTGTATCAACACTTAGGCAACCATGATGCCACTTAAAAATTGAGCTTTTAACCCGAACAATGACGAAAGAGATTTTTTCAGAAAAAATTAAGTGTGTAAAAATTACACCATATAGACAATTAACGAACTGAAAAGCAGAGTATTAAAGATAAAAATCAACCAAAATGAAAAAGCAATGAAATTAACTAATGTAACAAGAATGTTATACAATTGACGCTAAACGAAACCAAAAGTTTAATTAGAATAAAATTATTTAACTAATAATATTCACTTCGCGTTGTAGCATAACGCCAAATTTAGTGTACACACTGTCTATGATTTGCGACGAAAAACTGTACACTTCCTTGCCGGTGGCACCGCCATGGTTCACCAATACCAGCGCTTGATTTTTCCAGGTACCCGTATTTCCTACTACTTTTCCCTTCCAGCCACACTGTTCAATAAGCCAGCCGGCTGCTAATTTGATCAAGCCATCACCACCGGGATAATTGACCACGTCGGGGAATTTTGCCTGGATTACATTGAAATCCTCCACACTGATCAAGGGGTTTTTAAAGAAACTGCCTGCATTACCTATAGTTGATGGATCAGGTAGTTTAGACACCCTGATATGTGATACCACCGCCGAAACATCTTTTATAGTAGGCGCGGTAATTCCCCGATTGGCTAACTCCTGCCCGATAGCACCATATTGTGTATTGATATCAGGAATAAGTGATAACTGGAATTTTACCGATACGATTATATACAGCCCCTTGAGTTCATTTTTAAATACACTCTCGCGATAGCCAAATTTGCAATCTTCTTTTGTAAATGTTTTAAAAGTGCCGCTTGCTATTTCAAAAGCACGACAACTCAAAAAGGCATCCTTCAGCTCCACGCCGTAAGCGCCGATGTTTTGGATAGGTGATGCACCTACCGAACCGGGGATCAGGCTCAGGTTTTCGATACCGGCATATTCACGGGCTACGCAGAAGTTCACCAGGTCGTTCCATACTTCGCCGCCGCCGGCTTCCACAAAAACATCGTTATGACTGATGCGGTGCTCAATCCCACGGATATTCATACGGATCACCAGTCCTTCAAAATTACTCACCAGCAGCAGGTTGCTGCCACCGCCCAACACCAGCCGGTCAATTTGCAGCCATTGCGGATCGGCAAACAACTCCACCAGTTCATCCTCGTGGGCTATCTCCACAAAATAACGGGCATAAGCGTCGATACCAAAGGTGTTAAAGTTTTTGAGGGATACGTTTTCCTGTATTTGCAGCATATTTTTTGATGTCGGATATCGGATGTTCGATGTCGGATTTATTGGGGGCGAATTTCGGAATTTTATTTTATTGCCTGCGGTTATTGTATCCCCGCTATGATGAAAAACTTTTTAAACCTTAAATTTTAACAATTTCTGACTCAAAAATGGATCAAAACTGGTCGAAAACCGCTTAAAAATCATTCAAAAACCTCGATTTTAACACTTTTTAACAAGTTCCTGATGGCTTTTGAAAGGTTTAAAAAGTATTAAATTATTGATAATCAAATAACTAAGCTCAAAACAATCTCTTTTTTGCCCCCTTTGTCCTTTAACAAAACGGCCCAGCTTGCTGATAAACAGTAAACCGGGCCATTGCTCATATAAATATACGAAAATTAACAGGCAAAAGCAAACCCTGCTGAATATGTTCCGCTATGGTCGCATCCGAAAAAAAACATAATGTGTCATGCTGAACTTGTTTCAGCATCCCATCAGCAGGTTTAAAACCATGCCTGTCCCCAACCTCGCAGGTGAGATGCCGAAATAAATTCGGCATGACTTATCTGATTTTCAGTCTGTGGTTGGAATGATAAGTTTGTCATGCTGAGGAACGAAGCATCTGTTATTAAACTTTTCAATCGCAGAGTAGATCCTTCAACCGTTCAGGATGACAAATGATTTTGATTTTCTGAACTTCGCTAAAACATCATGCGCCTCCGCCGTCGCTCGGCTCCTGCCAAGTGACGACTATTTGCAGGCCTCTGGCCTGCGATTTAAATTATGACTTCGTTTTCTACAGCGGCCGGAGGCCGGGTAATAACTGTCACTCGGCAGGGATTTTAGTCTCTGCTCTTTTAGCCTGTGGTCGGTGTTATCACCGCACCACAAACAGAATATTACAAACCCTTACCTATCCTCACCAAATAAAAGCGTTCCAATGTACCCAGTCTGCTGGTTTTGATGATGAATGGTAGCGTCATGTTTTCATTAGGGTAATTATAGAATGCCTGTACTATCCGGAAATTGGTGTGGTTCTTTTCCAGCTCCGCCTTTAATCCGTCGTCTATCAGGATAAGGGCATTGCTGTGCGTGGCCGCCTGGGCCATGCTCATAAAGGTTACCGGCTGATGGGTATAAAAATCGAAAGCGTTGGGCACATCAAAAGCGGCTATGATCTCGTCGTTTGGATAATGTTGATTAATGTATTCGGCCGCGTGGACGTCGCCTTTAAACTTGAGCAGCGTGGGGTAAACTACGCCCATGAGGTAAGCGTTAACCCATAAACCCATTACAGCGGTTAATAAAACCAGGGCCCTTTGCGGGTTGCCGCTGTTTTTATAAATGTACAAAGCAATACCGATGAGCAGGATACAAAGCGCTATAAACACGGGCCAGCGTTCGGGCGCATAAACAAAGTTAAGCACCGTTACCGCGATGACGAGCAACACCACGATAGCGTATTGAGCAATGGTAAAGAACTTGTTTTTGTTTTGGATCGCTTCGCGGATGAAACCTGCCGTAATGATAGCAAAGAAAGGAAACAGGATATTGGTATAAAAGGGTAGCTGAAATTTGGATACCGAAAATATCAGCAACATTACTACCGAGCCGCTGATGGTAATATACTCGGGCAGCTTTACCCCTTTGATCATTTTGCCAATATGCCTGATCAGCGCGTAATAAAACAACAGCATCCACGGCGCAAAGGCCCACAGCAGTGTATGCAGAAAAAAGAAGATACTGCCATGCGTATTGCGGATAAAACTGTTGTTGTTGAAACGACCAAACTGGCTGTCCCACAAAAACCAATGAATTCCCGATATGCCTGTTTTGCCAAACACCACTTTTTCGGGGTGCATATCAAACTGTATATATAAGGTATAAATTTCGGGCAGGGTAAAAACGGCGACCAATATAAAAGCCAGCAGCCATTTCCAATGGAACAGACTTTTGAGATCTTTTTTAAACAGGTAATCGCCTATGATAGCGCTGCCGATGGGGATGAGCAGGTAAATACCCTTGGTCATGACCGCGCAGGCTGTAAACAGGGCTCCAAGCAAAATATCGGCCCAGCCAAAACGCTCTTTAAGTTTATAAAAGTGATATACGGCCCCTATGAGCAAACCCATGATATAAGGCTCGGCCCGCACATCGGTGTTCGACATGAGCACGTGCTGCGCGGTAAGCAAGATCAGTGTGGCGATCAATGAGGTCTCCAGGTCGTAAAATTTGCGGGCCAGTTTATAGGTATACACCACCGACATCAGGAAAAACAACAAAGCTGGTAATTTATAAGCGATGGTATTGATGCCAAAGATCTTAAAACTGAGCGCGGCCATCCAGAACGGAAAATGGGGTTTATCCAGCCAATCTTTCCCATGATAGATGAGGTCGGTAAAATTATTGCTTTGGGCCATGCCACGGGCAATCACGCTGTACAAACTAGGGTCGTCGGTAAAATAACGGATACCGATGCCGGCTATATTCACCAATATGGCCAGTGCCAGCACTACGATGTATGGCTTTTTATTTGCGGAAGATAAAGTGCTTGCTGAACTATTCACCAGGGATATTTAGAGTACAAAATAACACATTATAATACGAAAAGGAAAACACATTGTCATCTCGACTGCAGGGAGAATAATAACCCGTGAAAAGACTTTTTCTAAAAAGGGTGTCATGCTGAGCTCCGTCGAAGCATGGTGGGCAGGCCTCTGCACTCTACCCTTCGACGGAGCTCAGGGTGACACCCCTCTCTCTATCTTATGCGTTCCAGGGCAAGTATTTGGGAGATGCTTCCTTAAGTGTCGGGCTAAGCGGGTTCAGGGTTTCGCCATTTAAAACTCTTTCGTATAGCGAAAGATAGCGCTGCGCCATTTTTTGAACGGTGAAATGCTCCATGGCATAATCATGGCAAAGTTGGTTGTTAAACGTATCTATAGCTTTTAGTCCGGCTACCAGTTCCTGTTTGCTGTTGCTGAGCAAACCAACCTCGGCCGGTACCAGTTCGGGTAACGATCCGTAAGGCGTACCAAACACGGGGCAGCCAAAATACAAACTTTCGATAATAGCCAAACCAAAAGGCTCATGCCATAAAACCGGGAACAGTAAGCCCTTTGAAGCATTCAACACGACCGACTTTTGGTCGTTATCAACCATGCCCTTAAAGCTCACATTTAAATTGGGTGTAAAGCGCAATCCCATCTTCAGGTTTAAACGTGTGCCACCCAATACCACCAGTTTGTTACGACTTTGGGTGGCTATATCAATGGCGCCTTTCACATTTTTAACGCGCCAGGCTGCTTTAGCCAAAAAGTGAGTATGGGTACGTTTCTGTTGCAGATTGGGCTTAGGATAATCGTCGGGGTCGAGACCATGGTGTACAAATGAGGTTGAACCATGGCGGGCAGCATGATCGGCAGATACAAATACGGAGTTTTGATCCAATACATGCCCATAGCCCGGGTTATTATGTACATTAATCAGGTATGGCTTTTTGGTAAAGCCACTTACCTGGAAATGAAAATGTACCACATCAATATCATCGGGTACCTGCAAGTTCATATCAGCAGCAGAATCATAAACCAGTACTTTAGCAAAGGGACAAGTGGAACCCTCGGCCACCAGGTAAGTAACCTCATGCCCCAGGCGGTTAAGCTCTTTACCCAACCACCAGATCACCCTTTCGGTACCGCCATATTTGGTAGCCGGTATAGCGGTATTGTTAACTATTAATATTTTCATGCAGCCGATGAATGTAAGCGTCCGAATTTCGGAATTTTAATTTGGATTGAAGATTTCTGATATCGATGGTCGGAAGAACCAACACCGCACAATAAATTAAATTTTTTTTCTAAATCCTAATTTTTACCGGTATTGCACATAAATAGCCACACAAACGTTTGATAAACCAATAAAACACATCATCAACCTGCTTTTTAAAGAAAAATCCCCACAAAAAATCATATAAATGATATAAATCACTAAAATAAGGGAGATGTATCTCCATATATTTTCACTAATTTTCACATTACCAATACAATCTACCAACTTTTTTAATTATTTTAGAAACTTCATTAAGTTCTTAACAATTTAACTAAAAGAAATGGATTCTGTTATCAAAGCCGAAAAGCCGGCAGCAAAAAGTTCGGGTATCAACCCTATTATTATTATAGGTGCATTATTTTTCATTTTCGGGTTTGTAACCTGGCTAAATTCTGTATTGATACCCTATTTAAAAATTGCCTGTCAGCTTAATAATTTTGAATCCTATCTTGTAACAACTGCTTTTTACATCGCCTATTTACTGATGGCCAAACCATCGGCCTGGGTGCTTAAACTATTTGGATTTAAAAATGGAATGGCTGTTGGCTTAATAGTTATTGCATTGGGAGCACTTATCTTTATTCCTGCCGCGCTCACCAGAGTATACAGTGTTTTTTTAATTGGCTTGTTTGTGCAGGGCACGGGATTGGCTATTTTGCAATCCGCATCAAATCCATATATCACTATTATCGGTCCGCCCGAAGGTGCAGCTAAGCGCATGAGCATTATGGGTATTTTTAATAAATGCGCGGGTGTGCTAGCCCCTATCGCCCTGGGTGCATTGGTATTAAACAACATAGATGCTTTTAGCGCCAGTCTGGTAAAACTAAGTCCGGCCGAAAAAATAGTACAGCTTAACGAATTAGCATCAAGAGTAATATTACCTTATATCATTATAGTGGTTGTGCTTGCTATATTAGCCGTTCTGATTTACTTTTCGGGTTTGCCCGAAATTGATACCGAACATGAGGACGAGGCGGTAGCAGCAGCCAACTCGGGCAAAAACAGCATACTTCAGTTTCCGCATTTAATATTGGGGGTAGTTGCACTTTTCTTTTACGTAGGCGCCGAAGTAATTGCCGGCGATTCGATCATAGGTTATGGAACCGCCAATCATATACCCATGGCTACGGCCAAATATTTTGCATCGGGTACGTTGATCTGTATGGTTATTGGTTATTTTTCGGGTATCCTGTTTATTCCCCGCTACATTAGTCAGCAAAAAGCTTTGGTTTATTCGGCTGTGTTAGGAGCTGTATTGACCATTATAGCGCTATTTACGCCTAAATATATTTCAATTGGTTGTATAGCGCTTTTGGGCCTGGCCAATTCATTAATGTGGCCGGCTATATGGCCGCTGGCTTTATCAGGCCTGGGTAGATTTACCAAAATCGGTTCGTCATTATTGGTTATGGGTATTGCTGGCGCGGCGGTTTTCCCGCCTATTTATGGTTTCCTGGTTGATAGATTTAAAACCAGCCTCGGCCCTGAAGCAGCAGCTCAAACATCTTACTGGATCCTGTTACCTATTTACTTGTTCATCTTATATTTTGCAGCTATTGGCTATAAAAAGGGGAAACATGTTATAGCGGTGTAAAAATTTTGTCTGAACCTTGATTAAACAGATTTAGGGATTACCTTGATTTTAAGAAATAATCGTGGTAATCCTTAAATCCCCAAAATCGTGGTTCAGACTATTTCCTGAACCACTTCCTGCTGGCTACCAACAACCCAAACTCTTCCGAAGGATTTTTCTGCATGGATTTATGATGGATCTTATGCGCCCGGCGGATCCCTGCCAGGTAGCGGTTATTACTTTTGAAGGCTTTAAAACGGTTATGGATAAACCAATCGTGGAAGATAAAATAGATGATACCATATATACTAATGCCGGTGCCTATCCAGAAGTGATAGTCTAAACTGATATGCCCTATCCACATCAGCCATAAAGCAAAGGCAGCGAAGCCTATGCTGAACAGATCGTTCAGCTCAAACCAGCCATGGCGTTCCTGATGATGCGTTTTGTGGATAAACCACAGTGGCCCATGAAATAGGTATTTATGCATGGCCCAGGATAGTAATTCCATAACCGCGATGGTGGTTATTGTGATCCCTAAGTTTAACAGTATATTCATTTACTGTTGTAAGGTTGAAATGTTATTTTTTCTTCTTTTCTGCCTCGAATTTCTTTAAGTAATCAATAAGCGATTTTGTTTTACTTGAAAACTCGATGCTTTTTGTATACAAATCATTGTACACCGTGTCATTGATTTTACCTGATCTGTACAAAATTATCAACTTGTTTCTAAACTCGCCTGAGGACCCTTTTGCATAGTTTAAAAATCTGATAAAATCAGGATTGTTATTATATTCAAATCCTTCTGCAATGTTATCAGACATTGAACAGGCTGCTCTTCTTATCTGGTCTTTCATCCCCCAATCTGATTTCATGGGCTCAGCATCACATAAAGAATATACTTCAACAGCAATGGAAACAGCTATTTTCCAAATCTCCAGGTCTTCAAATTTTTAAAACTTAGCCAAGCAGCGTTACAACATTAAAACATTTCAACCTTACAACAAATAAATTACATATGTATCGGCCTGTTGTCTGTAGCTGCTAAGCAGGCTTCGCGCATGGCTTCGGTGTAAGTTGGGTGGGCGTGGCTCATGCGCGAAATATCTTCGGCACTGGCACGGTATTCCATCGCAACAACGGCCTCGGCTATCATATCAGCAGCCCGCGGACCGATCATGTGAACACCCAGGATCTCGTCGGTAGTAGCGTCAGCCAGTACTTTCACAAAACCATCCAGATCACCGCTGGCACGTGCGCGACCACTGGCTTTGAATGGGAACGATCCTGTTTTATATTTTACACCAGCTGCTTTCAGCTGCTCTTCGGTTTGCCCAACAGCAGCAACTTCTGGCCAGGTATAAACAACTCCCGGTATCAGGTTATAATCGATATGTGGTTTCTGACCGGCAATGATCTCGGCAACCAAAGTACCTTCATCTTCGGCTTTGTGGGCCAGCATGGCGCCTTTAATCACGTCGCCAATAGCGTACACGCCTTTCACACTGGTTTCCAGGTGATCATTCACGGTGATCTTACGGCCGCGTTCTTCAACCGTGATACCAATTTTATCCAGGCCTAAACCATCAGTGTAAGCCACACGACCAACAGCAACCAGGCAGTAATCGCCTTTCAGTTCCTGTTTCTCGCCTTTCGGGGTATCAAAGGTTATGGTTACTTCTTTACCTTTTACGGTAACGCCGGTAACTTTATGACCCAGGTAAAACTCCATACCCAGTTTGGTCAACACTTTTTGCAGCTCTTTCCCCAAACCTTTATCCATAGTTGGGATAATGCCATCCATAAATTCAATTACAGATACTTTTGAGCCTAAACGGGCATAAACAGAACCCAGCTCCAAACCAATAACACCGCCGCCTATCAGCACCAGGTGTTTAGGGATTTCGGTCAGGGTTAACGCTTCGGTTGAGGTAATGATCCGTTTTTTATCGATCTTTAAAAATGGCAGTGCCGATGGTTTTGAACCGGTAGCGATGATCACGTTTTTGCTGGTGATCTCAGTTTCGGTGCCATCGCTCTTTTTAACGATGATGGTATTTTTATCTTTAAAAGACCCTACACCATAGTGGGTATCGATCTTATTTTTTTTCATCAGGTAAACAATACCACTGGTATTGGCATCAACAACTTCCTGCTTGCGTTTGATCATCTGGCCGAAATCAATTTTCAGGTTATCCAGGTTAATACCATGCGTTTTAAAGGAATGGGCCGCGTTATGGTAATGTTCAGATGAATCAAGCAGGGCTTTGGATGGGATACAGCCTACATTAAGACAAGTACCGCCAAGGGTAGTATATTTTTCAACAATCGCGGTTTTTAAACCAAGCTGGGCACAACGTATAGCGGCTACATAGCCACCTGGGCCCGAACCGATAACGATAACATCATATTGCATAAGTTTGTATTTTGTGGTTGGCAAAGTTAATGGTTATTAGGCTATTATTTTATAGATTAATGGTCAAAATTCACAATACTTATCTGTCCACACTTTTATCAGCGCAACCCTGTCTTTAATAAATTTCGGACCGAAAAACGGGTTCGACCAATCATCGAAGTTTTCATATTGAAAGCCCAGGTAAAATATCCAGAACCCTACGCCCAGATATGGAATGGACTTGATTTCCGGCTCAGATACCGGCCTTACTTTGCGGTAGGCTTCTATAAAAACCTTAAACATGCGGTCGGCTTCTTCGTCGGTGAGTTTGCCGGTAAATACATGCATAAAAAAATGCACAAAGAACGACATCAGATCGTTTGCCAGGTAACCTTGTCCCGCAAAATCGAAATCAAAAAAGGTGATCCCGCCATTATCGTCAAAATGAAAGTTTTTGGGCAAAAAATCATACTGGCAGTATCCGTAGCTAAACTTCTTTGTATCAAACGTATTTAGCTTTTGAATTACCTGCATGGCTGTTTCCTTTAAATAAGTGTATTCATCCGGGAGGTCGGCAAACACAGGCTTCAGAACTTTCAGGGGTCCGGTTAGCGTGGTATCAATGGTATAAGCTTTTCTTTTATAGTTCAGCTTCACCACCGAGGTGATGTTATGAACCGTGGCCATTTCACGGCCTACGGTTTTTAGCTGCTCATCAGACAGATCAAGGCTAACCTTCCCTTCAGCATAGGAAAACAAAATGCCGTAACGGATGCCTTCGGCGGCATCAAACTTTTGTATCTGGCTACCCAAAATATCGGTCAGCGGGTAGGATACATTGGCGCCATACTCTTTCAACATATTCAACAATTCCACTTCACCCTGAATCTCGGTTAATGAGCGGTGCATATCGCGGTAAATTTTTAAAATATATTTTGAATCAGCTCCTTCTAAAATATAGGTATCGCTCACCCCGTGCAGTAAAAACCGGCATGTGGTCAGATTTAAACGATAAGCTGTTTCAATATATTCTTTTAAAGCAATGGCCGATAAAGTGGAATACTGGGCTGGAAATGATGTCATAAATAGGGCAGATAATTATAGAAAAAAGAAATAGTAAATGGTCTTTATTTTAACTTTATTGTAACAGTGTTGCAGTAATAAGTTGAATTAACGATTTACTTGCTAAATTAGGGGTTTAAATTGACTGATCTCATGAAAAAAATTTACTCACTTTTTGCACTGTTACTCATGTGCAGCATTAACGCTTTTGCTCAAAGCGACTATGTAAAGGAACATTTTACCAAAAAAGACGTGTACATCACCATGCGCGATGGTAAAAAACTTTTCACCTCCATTTACACGCCGAAAGATGCTTCGGCCAAAAACAAGTACCCCATTATGATGCAGCGTACCTGTTATAGCGTTGCTCCTTACGGTGAGGATAAATATCCGGCACGTTTGGGTCCGTCGGAAATTATCATGAAAGAGGGTTACATTTTTGTATACCAGGATGTGCGCGGCCGCTGGAAAAGCGAGGGTACCTGGACCAACATGACCCCGGTTATCGACAATAAAAAAAGCAAAACCGATGTTGATGAGGGATCTGATACTTATGACACCATTGACTGGCTGATAAAAAATGTAGCCGGCAATAATGGCAAGGTTGGCCAGTATGGTATATCTTACCCCGGTTTTTACACCGCGGCGGGCATTCTGTCAAACCATCCGGCATTAAAAGCGTCATCTCCACAAGCTCCTATTTCCGATTTCTTTTTTGACGATTTTCATCATAACGGTGCATTTCTGGAAGGCTACTTTTTTACCTTCCCGGTTTTCGGTGTTCAAAAAACCGACACCACTACCAAGGCCTGGTATACCATGCTTAAACCCAATAGCAAAGATGGATATCAATACCTATTGGATCTTGGCCCGCTTAAAAATGCAGACAAATTTTATCACGACAATTTCTTCTGGCAGGAAACCATCAACCACCCCAACTATGACGAGTTCTGGCAAAAACGCGGCCTGTTAAAACATTACGGCAAAGTAAAACCAGCGGTAATGTTGGTAGGCGGCTGGTTTGATGCTGAGGATTTGACAGGTCCATTGGCTATTTACAAAACCATCAACAAAACCGACCCCAATGCCTACAATACCATTGTAATGGGTCCGTTTGGGCACGGCCGCTGGTCGCGCGAAACCGGGCACACCATGCACAGCAACGTTTACTTTGGTGATAGCATCGCTACTTTTTATCAAAAAAATATCGAAGCCAAATTCTTTAACCATTTCCTGAAAGGCAATGGCGACAAAAACTCAGGTTTGCCCAACGCTTATATGTACAATACAGGTAAAAAAGAATGGGCTACTTTTGATAAATGGCCGGCTCCAAATGCCGTTCATCAAAAAATGTATTTAGGTGCCGATGGCAAACTGGCCGACGCTCAGCCAGCTACCGCCGGTTCGGTATCATTTGTGAGCGATCCGCTTAAGCCGGTTCCGTATACCGAAGATAATACCACTACCATGGGCTTTACCCCACACAATTATATGAGCGAAGATCAGCGTTTTGCCGGTCGCCGCCCGGATGTGCTGGTTTATCAGACCGATGTATTAAATGACGACGTAACCCTTGGCGGCGAGATCATGGCACATCTTAAAATAGCCACTACCGGTACCGATGCCGATTTTGTGGTAAAACTGATTGACGTTTACCCTGCCGATGAGCCTAACAATCCATATATGCCCAACAAAAACATTATCCTGAGCAATTACTGGCAAATGGTACGCTCCGAAGTAATGCCGGCTCGTTTCCGCAATAGCTTCGAGAAACCGGAACCTTTGGTGGCCAATCAAAAAACCGATGTTAACTTCCGCCTGCAGGATGTACTGCATACCTTTAAAAAAGGGCACCGCATCATGATCCAGGTACAAAGTACCTGGTTCCCGATCATAGCACGTAACCCGCAAAAATTTGTTGAGAACCCGTATAAGGCAGATGAAAGCGATTACATCAAAGCCACCGAAACTGTTTATAACGACAGTTTTATTGATGTGCAGATATTGAAATAAGCCTCACACCAGCCCTTCTCCCAACGGAGAAGGGCTTTTTTTATTCTCCGTTTTGGGTGAATGCAAAAAATTCCCATAAGAAGATTTAGTAGATTTAATCTCATTTGAATCAATGATGAAAATACTTGAAAAAATTAAGTACCATAAAGAGAATAAACAACGGGTAAGATTATACCGAAGAGTTTCAAAAGGTAAAACTGAAATAAGCAATGGGTATATTCTTGATTATTCCGATAAATTTATTTTAATCCACGAGTCTGATGATTTTAAAATAGACGGATATAGCATAGTACCGGTTAAACAGGTTAAGAAGCTCCGTTATGATAAAAGTGATGAATATTTTAATCAAATGATGATTTGGGAAAATGAGATTGAAAAGGTAGGAATAGATTATGCCATTAACCTAAGCAGCTGGCAATCTATCTTTGAATTATTACAGGCTAAAGAATTAAATGTAGTTGTTGAATGTGAAGGAGCTGAGATCAATCCCTTCTCCATTGGCCCGATCGTTAAAACCGGTAAAAAACATGTCCATATTTTATACTTTGATGCAGAAGGATATTTTGAGGATAGCCCATCATCAATAGATTATAAATCAATTACAAGAATTGCTTTTGAAACGCAATATCTTACTGTATTCGGTAAATATACCAGATATAAAATTGCGTAATTGCTCCCTTACAGTAAACCTCTCCCACGGAGAGGGGCTTTTTTCTTAAAACGCCCCCCTTTTAGGGTGAATTTAAAAGCAACTTATCTTTAAAATAAACTTAATCACAAGATATTTGTAGATTTAGGTTCATTTAAACATTGACTGATCCGTTACAATGAACAACTCATCATTAATTAAACTAAATTATCAGTTTATATTGGGGGCAATCGTATTACTCCTCCCGGTTATTGCCAAAGCCCAGCTTTTAGAAGAGAAAGAAAAATACACGCATGCAGATACGCTGCGCGGCAGCCTTACGCCTTTGCGTACCTGTTATGATATTAACTATTATCACCTTGATGTGAAGGTTAATATCGATCAAAGGGCCATCAGTGGCAGCAACCAATTTAAATTTACCGCTACAGAGGATTTTACCAAATTGCAGTTTGATCTGTTTGCCAATCTGAATGTAGACAAAGTAGTGTATAAAGGTAAAAACCTGCCTTATACCCGCGATGCCAATGCCGTTTTTGTTACATTTCCACAACCGATTGCCAAAGGCAGTAAGGACGAGTTTACCGTATACTATTCGGGCAAGCCAACTGTAGCTGTTAATGCCCCCTGGGATGGTGGTTTTGTGTTTAAAAAAGATTCCCTGGGCAAACCATGGGTAGCTACCGCCTGCGAGGGTGTTGGCGCCAGCATCTGGTGGCCTAATAAAGATCACCTGAGCGATGAGGTTGACAGTATGATGATCAGCATCAGCGTGCCCAAAGGATTAAAAGATGTATCAAACGGCAGGCTTCGTAAAGTAACTCCGCTTAAAGATGGCTATACCCGCTTTGATTGGTTTGTGGCCAACCCCATTAACAATTATGATGTAGTTGCCAACATTGGCGATTATACCCACTTTAGCGATACATACGATGGCGAAAAAGGCAAGCTCAGCCTTGATTTTTGGGTACTGCCTGCCAGCCTGGAGAAAGCCAAAAAGCAATTTGCCGAAAATGTAAAGCCTATGCTTAAAGCCTTTGAACACTGGTTTGGCCCTTATCCGTTTTACGAGGATGGCTATAAACTGGTAGAAACACCGCATTTAGGTATGGAGCACCAGAGCGCTACTGCTTATGGTAACCATTATTTGAATGGCTATCTGGGTTATGATATGTCGGGCACGGGCTGGGGACTTAAATGGGATTATATTATAGTACACGAAAGCGGTCACGAGTGGTTTGGCAACAACATCACCGGTAAAGATCTGGCCGATATGTGGATACATGAAGGCTTTACCTGTTATTCCGAATCGTTGTTTATTGAAAACAACTGGGGCAAAAAAGCAGGCCAGGAATACAACAAAGGACTTAGAATAGGAATTGGAAACGAGAGCCCTATTGTAGGTGTTTACAATGTAAACAAAGAAGGCTCCGGAGATATGTACCCCAAAGGCGCGGTATTGCTCAATATGGTGCGCACCATTATTAATGATGATGAAAAATGGCGCGGGATCCTGCGCGGCTTAAATAAAACCTTTTATCATCAAACCGTTACTTATGACCAGGTGGTCAATTATATCACCGAGCAATCGGGCAAAAAACTACTTCCTGTTTTTGATCAGTACCTGCATTATAAAAACCTGCCTACGCTGGAGTTTGCTACCAGAGATGGTAAACTGACCAGCCGTTGGATAGCCGATGTAAATGGTTTTACTATGCCCGTATTGGTAAGGGTTAAAGGCGGCGAATATCAGTTTATTACCCCTACTAACCGTTTTACCCCGGTTGCTATTGAAGGCGCTACTCTGGATAATATTGAAGTGGATACATTTAACTACTATATCGGTATACTGAAAGATTAGTATGAGCATGCATTACATCAAATTCATGAGCCTGCTTATATTTTTATTCGCGGGGCAAATTACTATGGCACAGATCGGTGTGATCAAGCTTAATAAAAGATCGATACCATCGTCAGTTAAATATAAAGGAGATATTGTTAATGCTGTACGTTTTACAGATAGCGAAGGTGAGCACTTATTAATCGCTACCGAAACCGGGATAACCGATACCAAGGGAGATAGCGAAGATGGCAACGGCCGCGACGCGGCACTTTACGCATATCAATACACCATAAAGAGCACCGGGAGCCTACAGCTAAACTGGCAAATGGTTGATTTTGTGAAGGATTGCCAGGTTGACCTGGAAGCGATATATATTCCGGGTACTTTTGCTGTTACCGATCTGGACAGAAATGGCAAAGCCGAAGTATGGCTGATGTACAAAACATTATGCGCCGGTGATATCAGTCCGGGCGAAATGAAGATCATTATGCATGAGGGTGGTAACAAATATGCTATCAGAGGGCAAAACAAAGTTAAAGTGGGGCCGGGCGACTATGATGGCGGCAAATATACTTTTGACGATGCTTTTAAAAGCGGGCCGGAGCTGTTCAGAAAATATGCCCAGGAGCTTTGGAGAAAGAATATTTGGGGGCCGCGAGACTAAACATTTATTATCTAAGTTACACGAAATTATTAGGACTGTTTTTGACGATGATTGTTGTACAAATACAAAGTAGTTTTGCTCAGATCAAGGTTACTCAATTAACCGTAAAGGCAATACCTAAAACCATACATTATTCGGGGCATGTTATCAATGCAGTGCATTATAATGATAGAGAAGGTGAACACATGGTTATCACTACAGAAACTGGGGAAACACCCTCCAAAGGAAGTGAAAATGGAGATGAAAGGGATGCTGCTCTATATGCTTATCATTATAATATTGGTAATAATACAGAACCCAAACTCAGTTGGCAAACCTATGATTTTATTAAGGAATGTCCGGTTGATATTAAAGCCAGCTATATCCCAAACACTTTTGCCATTACTGATCTTGACAATAATGGAAAAGCAGAGGTGTGGCTCATGTATAAAACTGTATGCCACGGAGATGTAAGCCCAAGCTATATGAAGATCATTATGCACGAGGGCAGTAAAAAATATGCGATCAGGGGTGAAAACAAGGTTCGATTATCTGAAAAAGAATATGTTGGTGGCGAATACACATTTGACGAAGCCTTTAAAAAGGGGCCTGAATTGTTCAGACAATACGCCATTGGTCTCTGGAAAAAGAATTTATTAGAAACCTGGAAATAGACTATCTGCTCTGTTTCAAATTAGAATACCCATTAACATGAAAATAAAACAATTATATCGGATAGCATTAGCATTAATAATTAGTGCTACTACCCTATCTGTAAAAGCCCAACTTGGCGCCAACCGCGAAACTTTTACCCGCGCCGATACCCTGCGCGGTAGTTTAACACCATTACGCACCTGTTATGATATCAATTACTATCACCTGGATGTGAAGTTTGATATCGATCAAAGATATATCAGCGGCAGCAACCAGTTTAAATTTACAGCCACACAGGATTTTACCAAACTCCAGTTCGACCTGTTTGCTAACCTAAAAGTTGATAAGGTAGTTTACAAAGGGCAGGAGCTGCCTTATACACGGGAGTTTAACGCCGTATTCATCACCTTTCCGCATACCATAACCAAAGGCAGCGCCGATGAGTTTACCGTATTTTACTCCGGCAACCCCACAGTGGCTAAACGCGCTCCCTGGGATGGCGGCATCGTGTATACTACCGACTCTTTAGGTAAACCCTGGGTGGCTACCGCCTGCCAGGGCATCGGCGCCAGCATATGGTGGCCTACTAAAGATCATCAGTATGACGAGGTTGACAGCGCCCTCATCAGCATCAGCGTACCCAATGGTTTAAAGGATGTATCAAACGGTCGCTTACGTAAAGTAACTAAATTAAAAGATGGTTATACCCGTTTTGACTGGTTTGTAGCCAACCCCATCAACAACTATGATATTGAGGCTAACATTGGCGATTATGTACACTACGATGGCGTTTATCCCGGCGAAAAAGGAAAGCTGACCATGGATTACTGGCCACTAACCTACAACCTGAACAAGGCTAAAAAACAATGGAATGAGAATGCTACCAAAATGCTCAAAGCATTTGAGTACTGGTTTGGCCCTTATCCATTTTATGAAGACGGCTATAAACTGGTAGAAGCACCACACCTGGGCATGGAGCACCAAAGCGGCACCGCCTACGGTAATCATTACCAGAATGGCTACCTGGGCCGCGACCTTTCGGGTACGGGATGGGGTTTAAAATGGGATTTTATTGTGGTACATGAGAGCGGGCACGAATGGTTTGGTAATAATATTACCTCCAAAGATGTAGCTGATATGTGGATCCACGAAAGTTTCACCAACTACTCCGAATCGTTATTTGTGGAAACCTATTATGGCAAACAGGCCGGGCAGGAATATGTACACGGCACCCGTTTGGCAATACAGAATGATCGCCCTATTGTTGGCCCTTACGGCGTAAACAGGGAAGGATCGGGCGATATGTATTATAAAGGCGGCAACCTGCTCAACATGATCCGTACCGTTATTAATGATGATGAAAAATGGCGAAATATTCTGCGTGGGCTCAACAAAACATTCTACCATCAAACCGTTACTTACGACCAGGTGGTTAATTACATTACCGAGCAAAGCGGTATGAATCTGGCGCCCATATTTGACCAGTACCTGCATTATAAAACCATCCCTATCCTGGAGTTTTTGACCTATAAGGATAAAATACGTTGCCGTTGGATAAACGTAAGCAGTAAAAAGTTCAACATGCCGGTAAGGGTTAAAGTAAAAGGTGGAGATTATCAATTCATCACCCCAACTACCCGCTTTACACCATTAAAACTGGATGGCGCTACAGAAGATAACATTGAAGTAGATACTTTTAATTATTACATAGGGGTAGCGCGCAATTGAGTTGTATTAAGTTAAATCGGGTTTGTCAAGATGACAAAAAAAGGCCGGAAAGCTTCTTTATTTAAAAAACAGTGCAACCTATCGGCGCGTGTTGCGTCTTATAAACAAATAATTAACGTTAACATGAAATCACTAACCAAACTATTATTACTTGCCGCCTTAGCAACAGGCACCGCTGGCTATACTTATGCCAAACCTGTTACTACGGTTAAAATCATACAACAAAGCACACAGGACCGTCATTTATCCGGCTTCCATGCTATTGATCTGGCAGGTTCTTTTGATGTTTACATTACACAGGGCCCAACTGAGTCGGTAAAGGTAGAAGCACCTTCTAATGTTATCGACCGTATTGTTACCGAAGTACAGGATGGAGTATTAAAAATACACAGTAAAAAAGACTCCAACTGGAATAACTGGAGTTTTGGAAATAAAAGAATGGTGATCTACGTTACCGCAAAGGATCTGAATGGTGTTTCGGTAACCGGTTCTGGCGATATCTTTTTTAAAGACGGTATCAGTACTAACTCCTTAAAATTAAGTATTACCGGATCGGGCGATATGCAGGGTAAGGTGAATGTTAAAAAACTGGAAAGCAGGATATCAGGTTCTGGCGACATGAGCCTATCAGGCCGTGCCGATGACTCAAGTGTAAGCGTAGTAGGCTCCGGTGATTTTAAGGCCCGCGACCTGGTAACCGTAAGCACTGCGGTGCGTGTAGCTGGCTCTGGCGATGCCGTTGTAAATGCCAGCAATAAAGTAGATGCTTCTGTAAGTGGTTCTGGCGATATTCACTATACCGGCGGCGCTAAAAATATCAGCAGCTCCAAAGCAGGCAGCGGGGATATCAGCAGGCTGTAGGCCTCACCCTGCCCTCTCCAAAGGAGAGGGTTCCTGATTAGCACGGTGTTTAAAGATTAAAAAGTAAAAGAGCGATAGCATTAATAATGCTATCGCTCTTTTTTTGCCAATATTCAAGTAAGAACCCTCTCCTTTGGAGAGGGCAGGGTGAGGTCAAAACCTCGTATAAATAGCCAGCTGGGCCACGTGGTTCAGCGTATAGGTTTCGGCCAGGTTGATGTATTGGTTAAGGTAACCCGCTTCTACATCAAACTTTTTACTAACGCGATAGCCGACCGCAACATAGGCGCGATTCTGGTCAAAAAAATGTTTGTTCACCCTGTTCTTATTCTGAACGTTAAAAAACACCTCGTTCTGCAAAGCCAGGAATGGGCCTTTGGTAAATATAGCCGAATCATTCTTAAACGGGATTATCCCCCTCACAAAATACCGGAAACGCTGGGCAAAGTAATCGTCATTTTTATTATTGGCTGTTTCCCCTAAAAAGCGTTGCTCCAAACGGAAACGGTGTGCTACAGATATGTGTTTACCAAGCTTATGCGAGTAAGTATACTGCTGCCAGATCCGCTGTTCGGGCCTGAAGGTTTTGTCGCCATTGGCGGTACGGCCATTGGTTGCTATATAGGCATAACCCAAGGCCGCTACCTTGTTATTGGCAAAATAATAATTTGCCGATGGACGCAGCAGCGTGTGTTTTAAATAGCTCAGATCATCATGTGAGCGGAATTGCCCGTCAAATGAATAACCCCAGTGCTCAGATAAGCGCTGGCTGTGAAACCAGGCCGCCCAGCCCGAAAATTGATTCTCTTGTGCCAATAGCCTTGCAGGAGCTATAAACACTAACACAAAAAGAACCAGTAGTTTGTGCTTTAATTGCATAGTATATGTGATTTGTTTTAAAATTAGTATCGAGTATTTTAGTATCAAGTATCATGACCATATTAAAATCTTGATACTTGATACTAAGCACTTGATACCTGACTAAGGTTAATTTCTTTCTTTACTAATCCTTGAATTTGAGCAAGGTTTTCCGGCCCAAATCAAACGTTACCCTAAACGCTTCCTGGTTACTCATAGCAGATCCGGGCACCTGGTGAAAGCTTAAAATAAACTGCCCTTTTATACGGTTAAACAAAAACGGCGTATAAATGATATCCAAACGGTTATAGGTTTTGTACTGATAAAACGAATCGCCGTATATAATATGACTGCCGTCGCCTTTATAAAACTCATCAAACAAAGCAAACTTGTGCCAGCTTAAATAAGCATTGGCTATAAAGCCTTTTGGTTTTTGAAAACCATCTACACCACGTGTGCGCTCAAATGACATCATGCCGCCTGCTTCCACAGATAACGAATCTAAAAAGGTTTTATGACTAAAATCAAGACCTAAACGGATCTGGCCTCCGCCATTATCCTGTATATGATCATTCGGGATAGGAATGCCCGGACCGGCATCATGCAGTAGTAAAAAGTAATGCGACACATAAAAAGGGCCAAAAAGCGAAGGACGGTATTTACCGGAGAAACCAAATAAGAATTCTTCGCGTTCGGTATCGGTTTGGCGGCTCACCCAGTCGATCCAACCGGTTTCAGTAAAATGTTCGTTGTGATAACGGGCCAGTAAACCTTCTACGTTAGGGCGGTAATAACGCAGGGTATCATTCAGCAAAGCACGTGGGTAATCGTCCAGTAAACCTTCGCGCGGAAATGCACCCGCGTTAAACAACCAGTTTTTACCGGTATAGCTGTAGTAGGCTACAGGATTAACCTTTACAAAATAAGGCTGCGCGCCAAATTCATGCAGGGCGTTGGCACCAACAATAAAGTGATGCACACTATCGATATTTAAACCCATATCCAACTCCGTACGCACACCCGAGTAGGTGCGTGAACGTAGCACAAAAGGTTTGTATTCGCGGTTATCCAGAAAGCCCATTCCATTAAAATGGATATCGAGACTATTTTGTGCCAAAGCAGCAGTACTGCTTATAAAGGTAATGATTGCAAAAAGGTATAGTTTTTTAAGCATGGGGTGATGTATTATTTAACTGTAAACTTGATATAGGTGCTGTTTCTGCTTCCTTCAAACGGTTCCGTTCGCCAGGAAAAAAACAAGCCGTAATTCCCTTTTTTAAGCGGGGCTTTAAATGTAAAATTATAGTGAGCCTGCGCGCCGGGTTTTAACGTGGGCAGGTCATAAATATTTTGCTGAGCCGATTGTACCTCTACAATGTCTTCACCTAATAAAAAACAAGCTTCTACCGCGAGTGGGTGCAAGGTGTTGGTATTGTTGAAATTAATTGGGAATGGATATGGATTGGTAATAAGCACCTCTACCGACTGCTGTTGTCCCGGAATCAAGGTCATACTGTCCACCGCAGGTTTACAGATCACTTTTTGATAAGTACGTGTATCTTTAACCCAGCCACCATACCATTTACCCGCGGTATTACTGGTATGGATACTATCGGTTGTTATACCTTTAATTTTATCCTCTGTAAGGTAATATATATTGGTGTGCTGCAGGCTGTCCTCAAAAGGCCACATATCAAACTGGGTGGTGCGGTAATAGCGCGAATCGTACCCAAAGCCTTTTAATGAATTGGTATAAAAGCAATACTTGGATGGATTTTGATATTCATCCTTCATGATCACATAATGATCGCCGGCTTTGGCCTGTACCGCTTTGGCCCAATCCCTGAATCCATAATAGCTGGCCAATTGATTATTTTCCTTTAAAAACGGGAACCCAGCCACCATACAAAGCCTGAAAACCACAATAAGCACAACGTTAACCACTGCCAGACGGTAAAGCCATACCGGGTTAAGTTGTTTTTGCTTAATCCCGATCAATGCCAGCATTATCAGCGGCACAAAGGCTATCAGCGTGTAATGCGGTTGTACATTTACCTTTAAGGTATTGAGGTAAAAAAATATAAAAACGCCGGCAGCGTTAACCATCAGGCCACGCATAAAGGCATCTTTTATTTTGGTGGTGAAAGCCTTGTAGAATATAAACCAGCTGATGAGCGGTCCGCCGATGAGCAACTGAGCTGCCAGAAAAATAAAGCCGTAAGTAATATCAAAACCACCTTCAGAGCGTTCAAATAAATTGAGGTTTATCGCCGGGAAATTGTGATGGTACTGCCATATGATATGGGGCACAAATAAAGCCAAAGCCAGCACCGCTATCAGGTAAAATGAGGCCCGCCTTAATAACTTCAGGTTGGATAAAAGGGTAAAACCAACCAGCAAAATGCCGTGGTACTTACTATACAGCAAACAGGCTACAATAACGCCAAGTATAATAGCCAGTAACCAGCTATCGCTATCAAGATATCGCTGATAAAAAAAGTAAAAGAGTATGGCAAAAAATAACAGCGGGGCATCGGGCGTGGCAGTAAATCCATATACATGAAATATCAGTATGCCCGACATCAACAGGATAAACCATTTGGCACTCACCTCATATCGCTTCAGCATCAACCAGACCAGGTATATGGCTCCTGTGCTCGATAGTAAAGTGATCAATCTGGCGCCGAGTTCATTATGCATCAGCATATCACCAATACGGATAAATACTGCTACCATGGGCGGGTGATAATAAAACCCCCAGTCCATCATGCGTGAAAATACCCAGTAATAGGCCTCATCGGCATGCAACTCTAGCGTAGCCGATTGCAACACGTTCAATGCTGTCCACAACAATAAAAAATAAATAACAGGGCGGCTATATTTTACCGGGGCCTGCGGATTATTTAAACTGTCGTGCTGCATTAACTATACTAAAATTTTAATTGGCAAAGGTATGATAAAAGATATAAGGCTTAAAGTATTCGCAATCATCATTAAGTAATTTGATCAAATAATACATCTAATCTTCATAATTTAGCCTTAACAAATAAAACCAAACATGTTCAAATCTGAATTTATAAAACAACCCAGAAAATTTATACTTAACCAGGTGGAGGGCCTTACCACCGAGCAACTTAACCATATACCTACCGGCTTTAATAATAACCTCGTCTGGAATCTGGCTCACCTGATATCAGGGCAACAAGGTATATGCTATACCCGCGCCGGGTTACCCTTTGTTGTAGAGGATAAATACTACACCCCCTTCAGGCCCGATACCAAGCCCGAACGCTTTATTGATACAGAAGAGATAGCCCATATTAAAGAACTTTTCCTGAGCAGTATTGACCGTTTGGAGGCCGATATGCAAGCTAATATATTTACCAATTACCCTGCCTGGTTGAGTCGTTACGGCACCACCATCAACTCGTTTAATGAAGCCATGGAGTTGTTGCCATTTCACGAAGGATTGCACTGTGGCTATATTATGGCATTGAAAAGGGCGGTATTAAATGAATTGGTCTAATTTGTTATGCTGAGGATTAAAATTCAGGGACTGTGAAGGAGCAATAACGTGTTACATTAAAATAAGGACTCAATTATTAATAAAGAATATGTCGAGGAGGCACGACGAAGCAATCTCGTAGCTATGCATACTGTTGAGAACGCGAGGAGATTGCCACGCTACGCTCGCAATGACATGACGCGGGCTCGTCATAAGCAATGATAAAAGATATTAGATCCTTCGCTACGTTAAGGATGACAAAGGGGGGCTTTTGTTTAAAAAACAGTCGCTTCTTTGTTATACTTAATCCGGTAATCGTTCGGGGTCATGCCGGTTATTTTTTTAAAAATATCCCGGAAGGTTTTCACGTCAGAATAACCCACATGATACATCACTTCATTGATCGATCGTTTACCAGTTTCCAGCTGTTTCTTGGTAGCTTCGATCTTGACACGCTGGATGTATTCGACCACAGTACTTCGCGTAGCCTTTTTAAACCTGCGCTCAAACGTACGGCGACTGACATTAAAAACATCCGCGATTTTGTCGACGGTTAATTTTCCTTTATAATTCTGTTCAATAAACTCCTGCGATTTCAGGATGGTATCGTCCTCATGGTTCTTCTGACCGTTAAAAATAATAAAGGGCGATTGGTACCTGCGATCGATATCGATCACAAAAAATTTGGCTGTATGAATGGCTATTTCGCGGTTGGTATATTTTTCGACCAGGTACAACAGCAAGTTCCAGTAGGCGTTATTTCCCCCGCTTGAGTATAAACCATGCTGATGCGTGATCACTTTTTCGTCGACCAGGGTTACATCCGGATAATAATACCTGAATTCGTTGGCATAGGCCCAATGCGTTGTACATTGCCTGTCTCTTAACAAACCGGTGAATGCCAGCAGAAAGGCGCCTGTACACAAACTGGCTACCTCGGCACCTTGTTTATATTGATCAATTATCCAGGATGCATAATCTTTATTAACATAAGCCGCAGCAATGGCATCACCCATCATGGATGGAATAATGATCAGGTCGGTTTGCGGCAAATCATCCATGATCACATCCGGCTTAACAGAGAAATTGCCATTGTTTAATTGTACTTCCTTGTCTGTCCCTACCAGTTTCACGACGAATAAAGGCGGCTTTCCTGAGTTTTCCAAGAGTTCATTAACGGTAGCAAATACATAGGCAGCATCGGCGATGGAGGCCATGACCGCGTTTTTGAGCGTTAAGATGGCAATGTTGATCATGATTAAATATACCATTTTGTCGCAATACCCTACCTAAGATTGTCGTATTAGCACATCATGTCTAATAGATATAGCGCTTACCTTTGTTTTAACAAAACAACAATAATCATGATCAGCATTAATCCTTATTTAAATTTCATGGGCAATACCGAAGAGGCCATGAAATTTTACCAATCCATATTCGGTGTAGAATTTGCAGGTTTTCAGCGTTTTAACGAAAGTCCGGGATTTGAGCGAATGCCTAAGCAAGATCAGGAAAAGATCATGTACGCGTCGCTTCCTATGGGTAAACATAATAACCTGATGGCCACCGACACCTTAGAATCAATGGGGCAAACCTTAACCATGGGTAATAACTTTTACATCAACATTAATACCGAAAGTGAGGCCGAAACGGACAAGCTATTCAATGGCCTGGCCGCGGGTGGTAAAATAGAAATGCCGCTTAACAAAACCTTTTGGGGAGCCTATTGCGGCATGTGCCGGGATAAATTCGGCATACAATGGATGATCAATTTCGATCTGAAGCAAACGGCTAAATAGTTATGAAGAAGATAAATATATTTTACTGGATCTGCACGGGTATATTGCTCGCTATGGTAGGTGTAGGTTCGGTATTTGACGCTATCGCTTACCCCGATTCGGTCAAGATTGTTACCGGACTCGGATACCCTGCTTACCTGGTGCCGTTTTTGGGTATTGCCAAACTTCTTGCCTTCGCGGTGATTCTTGTTCCTGGTTATCCACGATTGAAAGAATGGGCCTATGCTGGTATCGCGTTCGACATACTGGGCGCCTTGTATTCCAACATTGTTCTTGGCAAACCCTTGCCGGCTTTGATCTTTATCATCCTGCCTATTTTACTGTTGGCCGGGTCTTACATATTTTACCATAAAAGATCAGACGTAGGTAATCGTGTGCTTGTTGAAAGCTAAACCGGTCAGAAAAAAGCAAACACAAAAAAGGCCTTCTTATACAAGAAGGCCTTTTTACTATAAACTCTTTTATAAATTTTATTGTCCGGATAAAGCCGCGGCACCACTCACAATTTCGGTAAGCTCGGTGGTGATGGCTGCCTGACGGGCCTGGTTGTATGAAAGCTTAAGGGCTTTTAACAATTCGCCTGCGTTTTCAGTCGCCTTATCCATGGCTGTCATACGGGCGCCATGCTCAGAAGCGTTGGAATCCAATACAGCACGATATACTTGTATCTTGATATTTTTAGGTATCAACTGCTCTACGATTTCTTCTTGCGAAGGCTCCAGTATGTAATCAACATTAGCAGTTTTTACCTCTTCTTGTTTTTCAGGTTTTGGTACTGGCAACAATTGCTCGGCAATTAAAAACTGTACTGCCGCGTTCCTGAAATGGTTATACACCAGCTCCACACGGTCATAATCGCCATTAACAAAACCTTCCATAATGCTTTCGGTAATTTTGGAAGTATTTTCAAAGTTAAGGTCAAGGTACAAATCGTTATTGTTACCAATTACGTTGTACTTACGACGCTGATAATACTCCTGGCTTTTTTTACCGATAGCTACTATCGAAACATTACCAGCCTGCAATTGCTTGGTATATTTTTCGGCAATAAGGTTGTTAGCTGTTTTAATTGCGTTGGCATTAAAAGCACCAGCCAAACCACGGTTTGAGGTTACTACAATCACCAATACACGTACAGGCTCACGCTCCTGTAGATAAGGTGATGAACCATCCTCTAAACTTGCAGATAAATTAGCCAGCAACTCCTTTAGCTTATTGGCATAAGGGCGCAATTGTACAATAGCATTTGTAGCACGTTTCAACTTAGCCGCCGAAACCATTTTCATGGCCTTGGTGATCTGCTGGGTTGATGATACAGATGTTATCCTGTTTCTTACTTCTTTTAAATTAGCCATTTTGTTGAGATGTGAGATGTGAGATATGAGATATGAGACTTAACTCATTTTCCCTTTTCTCCGCTACTCATTTCTATTGCTTTTTTTTAAAGATTCGAGATATAAGCCATTGTCTCATATCTCAAATCTAATATCTCATATCTAAATTAATAGTTACTTGCCAGTTCTTTGGCTACAGTTTCTAATACGCCGGTGATCTGATCGTCAAATTTACCTGCTTTAAGGGCAGCTAAAACTTCTGGATGACGAGCCTCTAACTGGCTGGTAAATTCAACTTCAAACTTCCTGATATCTTTTACAGGCACGCTACGCATCAGGTTTTTTGTACCTAAGTATATAATAGCAACTTGTTTTTCAACAGATACCGGAGCGAACTGACCTTGTTTCAATATCTCCACGTTACGGATACCTTTGTCCAGTACGTTTTTAGTTGAAGCATCAAGATCCGATCCGAATTTTGAGAACGCTTCCAACTCACGGTATTGAGCCTGATCCAATTTCAAGGTACCGGCTACTTTTTTCATGGATTTGATCTGTGCGTTACCACCCACACGTGATACCGAGATACCTACGTTAATGGCCGGACGAACACCCGCGTTAAACAGGTTTGATTCCAGGAATATCTGACCATCGGTAATAGAGATTACGTTGGTTGGGATATAAGCAGATACGTCACCAGCTTGTGTTTCGATGATAGGCAATGCGGTTAATGAACCACCACCTTTTACGATGCCTCTGATAGACTCCGGCAAATCGTTCATCGCCTGGGCGATTGAATCATTCGCGTTGATCTTAGCGGCACGCTCTAATAAACGGCTGTGCAGGTAAAATACGTCACCTGGGTAAGCCTCACGGCCCGGTGGACGACGTAATAACAGTGATACTTCACGGTAAGCAACAGCTTGTTTTGACAAATCATCATAGATGATCAAAGCTGGCCTTCCGGTATCACGGAAGTACTCGCCGATAGCGGCACCTGCAAACGGAGCAAAGAACTGCATGGTTGCAGAGTCTGAAGCGTTTGCGGCTACAATGATTGAATATGGCATAGCACCATTTTCTTCCAGTGTACGTACAATGTTAGCTACTGTACTTGCTTTTTGACCACAAGCTACATATATACAGATAACCGGCTGACCGGCATCATAAAATTCTTTTTGGTTGATGATGGTATCGATGCAAACGGCAGTTTTACCGGTTTGACGATCACCGATTACCAGCTCACGTTGTCCGCGGCCGATAGGGATCATCGCGTCGATCGCTTTAATACCAGTTTGCAGAGGCTCAGTTACCGGCTGACGATAGATTACACCAGGCGCTTTACGCTCCAAAGGCATTTCGTAAGTTTGACCAGTGATAGGGCCTTTACCGTCAATTGGGGTACCCAGGGTATCCACAACACGGCCAAGCATACCTTCACCTACGTTGATAGATGCGATACGGTTGGTACGTTTTACCGTATCACCTTCTTTAATATCGTCAGATCTACCTAACAATACCACACCCACGTTATCTTCTTCAAGGTTAAGCACGATACCTTGCAATCCTGTGCCAAATTCTACAAGCTCTCCTGATTGTACTTTTGTCAATCCATAAACGCGTGCAATACCGTCACCCACCTGGAGTACAGTACCCACTTCTTCTAATTCAGATTCTGACTTGAAGCCTGCCAACTGCTGACGCAAAATTGCCGATACTTCGTCTGGTCTTACCTCTACCATTGTTTAAAATTTATTTAGAGTTTTAGTGTTAATATTAAGCTGCCTGTTCGGCAAATTCTTTCTTTAATTTTTTCAAGCTGGCTGCAATGCTGGTATCTACCTGCCTGTCGCCTACGGTTAGTACAAAGCCACCAATCAGGCTTGGGTCAACCTTAGCTTCCAGTTCAATAGTACCGCCAATTGTCTTTTGCAATTCAGCAATCAGTGTTTTCTTGTTAGCTGCAGAAAGCTCTGTAGCCGAAGCAACTTTTGCTTTGGTGATATGCCTTTTGATGTTAAACTGGTTAATGTACTCCAGTGCGGTAGTATATAAAACCTCACCACGACCTTTGTTAACCATCAATTTAAAAAACGCGATGGTAACCTTGTTCACCTTGCCAGCAAACACTTCATCCAGTATTTTTATCTTTTTGATGTGCGCGATGATCGGGTTACTTAAAACAGCTTTAAGTTCAGGATTTGCCTTAAGGGTATGCAAAAACAGATCCATATCAGCCTTGATCGCATCAACAATATCTTGTTCCTGCGCAAGGTCAATTAGCGATTTGGCGTACCTGGTTCCTACTGTTAATTCTGACATATATTTTTGAGATGTGAGACGTTAGATGTGAGATGTGAGACCGGTACTATTTCTGTCCCATATCTCAAATCTCATATCTTAAATCTATTTACAATTTCACTTCTTTTAATAGTTGGCTCACCAGTTCGTCTTGTTTCTGGTGATCTTCAAATTGCTTGCGTAATACTTTTTCGGCAATTTGTAATGACAGGGTAGCTACCTGGTTTTTAACATCAGCCATAGCTATTGATTTCTGGTTGTTGATTTCCACACGGGCCAGTTCAATCATGCGTGCACCTTCTTTGTGGGCAAGCTCTTTGGCATCAACTATCATTTGCTCTTTTACTTTGCGGGCTTCAGACAGTATCTGGTCGCGCTCGGCACGGGCTTGTTTCAGTAACGACTCATTCTCGTTGGTTAAACGGGCCATTTCATCTTTAGCGGCTTCGGCTTTTGACAGTGAATCTTCAATAAAGCGTTCACGATCATTAAGGGCGCCTAAGATAGGTTTCCAGGCAAATTTGCCCAGTAAAAACAGCAGGATCGCGAAGGATATCGTTGTCCAGACAACCAAACCAAGATTGGGGGTAACTAAGTCCATAATTATGTATAGATATTTACTTTATATGTTTATTCTTTTTTAACCTCTTTAAAACAAGCCCGGAGCCAATCGCCCCGGGTTGTTCTTTTTCTTTCCTCCTAATAAATATTAGAGAAGAGCAACTACCACGGCAAACAAAGCAACACCTTCAACAAGGGCTGCAGCGATGATCATGTTAGTTTGAATTTTTGAGGCAGCTTCTGGCTGACGGGCGATACCTTCAACGGCTTTACCACCGATTTGACCGATACCGATACCAGCGCCAATAACAGCTAAACCTGCACCAATTGCACCAATTTTTTGTAAGCCCACAACACCTGTAGCAGCGGCTTGTGCAATTGTTCCAATCATTCCAATCATTGTTTGATAATTTAACGTGTATATATAATTATAATTAATTCAGATTAATGGTGATGCTCTTCAACAGCCATCCCGATAAACAGGGAAGTAAGCATCGTGAAAATAAAGGCTTGCAAAAATGCCACAAGCAACTCGATACAATCCATAAATACTACGAACGGCACAGACACTGTTGCCATCCATGCAGTTTTAAAGATAAATATTAAGGATATTAAGCTTAGTACAATGATGTGACCGGCTGTAATGTTCGCAAACAAACGAATCATTAACGCGAATGGCTTTGACAGGATACCGATGATCTCAACCGGAACCATGATAGGATACAACCACAATGGAATATCGGGTGTAAAAATGTGTTTCCAGTAGTATTTATTACCACTAAAGTTAATAACCACAAGCACTATTACCGATAACACCATAGTTACCGCAATATTACCGGTTAGGTTAAAGCCTCCCGGAAAGAAGGGAACCAAACCCAACAAGTTGTTGATCAATATAAAGAAGAAAATAGTTAGCAACAAAGGCATGTATTTAACATACTTAACGCCGATGTTCGGAATAGCCACATCATCCCTTACAAAAAGGATAACCGGCTCAAGCAACGCTTGTAAACCTTTTGGTGCTTTACCTACGCGTTTTTTATAGGCCGAAGTAATACTAAAAAATACGATCAATAATACGATCATCCCCAACCACATACTGATCACATTTCGGGTGATAGAAAAATCATATATTTTAGCATCCTTAATAGCTTCACCGGCTTCGTCAACCGCTACTACCTTTTTATCTTCAAGCTTATAGCTATAATGCTCACCTTTGTAAATTGTAGCTTCGTGACCTTCTTCATGATGGAAACCTAATTTCCCAGAAGAAAAAACTTCCAAACCTTTATCTGTATACAGAATAATAGGCAACGAAACAAAGTGCTCATCCATAAATGGTATTGCCACAGGCCAGGAGTGTGAATCACCGATGTGTTCAAATACTACTTCTTTCGGATCAAATGGTTTTTCGCTTGCTTCCGCAGCCTTTTCTTGTGAAAAAGATAATGTTGGCTTAACACAGAAAAGCAAAAAAAGCGCGGAAATCAGTAATGGTTTAAATATTTTTGAGTTCAAAATCGAGCTATTATTCATCTAGATGAAGTTTTCTACCTTATTTTTTGGTTGCGCAAGTTACGTAACAAACCATAAATTTCAAAACCCATATTTAAGAAATATATATAAAAAAAATCGGCCACAAAAACGTACCTGTTTACCTTGTTTTTTAAAAGAAAAATCAAGGCGAAAAACATACAAGCCAATAGCTTAACCGTTGTTGCGGCCAAAAAGGCCTGAGCATACATTTCTTTGTTGATTTTGGCCACCATTAGGATAGCAATTACCGTTAAAAAGGTAAGGCCCGAAAGGAAAAAAAACAGCAGCCAAAACTTTGGGGTGAGTAAATTGCCGTAACCAATATAAGCCAGCACCACCGGTGGCACCGCTATGATAATAATAAACGACAAATAGGATAATACAGTAGGTAGTAATTTCAACTTTTTACAGATCTGATAACAATATATAATGCAATAAACACCCCAATAAGCGATAACACAGCCGTTACCCATTTTACCCGGTGCGCCATAGCCTCGTCAATTTTATAACCTGCAAAAGCAAATACGCCAATAACTGCTATCATCTGGAAAGCTACACCGCTGAACTTGGCATAAGTGTTTGCCTCTCTGACATTTTCAGATTCGTCGTCCTGTTCATTTTTAGCCATGCGCAAATTTATGAAAAGCTGTTGGTCTGAACCAGAATTATCGGAATTAAAGAATTAAAATGTCTGAACCAGAATTTTCAGAATTAACGAATTAACAGAATAATAAATCTGAATTACGATATTCTGAGATCGAACATCCGAAATGATCGACATCATCAGAAACTAACAACCGTTAAAATCGAACATCCTAAATCCGAAATCGTATAATGTTTAGTATTTTAGCGAGGCTTTTAAAACCAATAGCTTATTTTGAGGCAACTACCTATATCTTCCATGTATAAAAACAGTAAATTTTTACTGTTTGCCCTTATTATCACTATCGCGGGATGCTCGCTCGAAAAAGAAAGCGGCCTTAACCGCTCTATGCAAAACCTTACCGCGCATTACAATATCCTGTTTAATGCCAACGAGTTGCTGCGCCGCAAGCAGGAAAGTTTTGCCGCATCGTTTCCTGATGCTTATACCGAATTACTGAATGTTTACCCTGATACTTCCAGCCAGGGCGGTTCGCCGGATAAGGATATGGAGCTGGCTATTACCAAAGCCAATACCATTATCAACATCAAAGAGCAAAGCCATTATATTGGCAATGCCTACCTGGTTTTGGGCAAAGCGCGTTTTTTGGAGGGTAGTTATTTTGATGCTGTTGAATATTTTAGCTACGTAGTACGATCATTTGGGAATAATTTTGCGCTGGCCCAGGAGGCTATGGTTTGGGAAGGACGTTCGCTTTTATATCTTAACAACCTCCCAAAAGCCAAACTTGTGATTGATTCGGCGGTACAAAACATCAACCCTAAAAAACCGGGTAAAAGTTTTACTGCCGATGTGTATGCAACCCGCATGCAATACAACATCAACACGCAAAATTATGCCGAAGCCGAGGAAGATGCCAAACAGGCTATACAATTCAGTTCGATAAATAGGCTAAAGTTACGCTGGATCTTTATTTTGGCCCAACTACAGGAGCTTAACTTAAAACCAGCCGATGCTTATGATAGCTATACCCGCATTGTACAAAGCAACGCCTCATTCGAAATGGCCTTTAATGCCAATTTAAACCGCATCCGGATACAGGACAACCGCAATGGTATTAAATTAAGCAAGCTAGACCAGCTGCGTAAATTATTGAAGAATCACGACAATATCGATTTTTTCGACCAGATATACTACCACATCGGGCAGCAATATTACTCCACAGGCGATATTGATAACGCTGTTAAAAATTATAAACTGTCCATACGTCACAGTACTAAAAATCAAAATCAGCGGGGAGTATCATACCTGCGCATTGCTGATATCGATTTTAAAAACAAGGCCGATTACGAAGGAGCCAAACTATATTACGACAGCACTCTTAACGATCTGTCGCCCAGCTATCCTGGCTATCAGCTTATCGTTAAAAAGAGCAACAATCTGCAAATACTGACCGGCCTGCTGCAAACTATAGCCCGCGAGGATACCCTGCAAATGTTAGCCGCCCTTGACGAAAAAACACGCATGGCACATATTGACGCTATGGTTGCCCGTAAAGCTGCCAAAGAAAAAGCCGCTGCTGCCGCAGCTGCGGCAGCAGCGGCCAGTGCCAATAACGGCGACCCGTTCAGCAACAGCTTTACATTAAATAACCCCGACGCGCAATCGCAGCAAAATGGCCTAAACCGCCAGCCTGGACAAAATGGTCAAAACGGGCAAAACGCAGTGAGTTCGTTCTATTTTTATAATAATGCCGCGGTAAGTCAGGGATATACCGCCTTTAAGCGCCAATGGGGAAACCGCAGACTGGAAGACAACTGGCGCCGCAGCAAACGCTCCAACAGCGGTTTGCCTACAAGCGCCGGACCTGCGGGACCGAACACAACTACAGACAAACTCGCGGGTGTTACCGGTAAAGCGGCCGATTCGTTAAGAAACGTCATCTATAAACAAGATCTCATTCACGATCTGCCATTGACACCCGATCTGCTTAGCCAATCCAATATCCGTATCTACAATGCCTATCTTGATCTGGGCAACCTGTACCGTGATGTGCTGGAAGATAAAAAAGAGGCTATAGCCGCCTTTGAGAAAATGCTTGCCCGCTTTCCGGATAATCCCGACAAACCGGCTATATATTATAATCTGTACCGTTTATATACGGATATTGATGCAGCCAAATCTGATATGTATAAAAACCGCATCCTGAAAGAGTATCCGCAAACCGCGTTCGCCAAAATAATTCTTGATCCGGAATACAGTAAAAAACTGAATGATGCCAATGCCGGGTTTAACATATTCTATAACCAGGTGTATGACCTGTATGAGCAAAAACAATACGCGCAGGTGATCAGCAGTGCAGACGATCTGTTAAAAAGATACCCGGACAATCGTTTCTCGGCACAGTTATTTTATTTAAAAGCCATAGCCGCAGGGCACCAGGAAAAACTACCGCCATTTATGGCCGATATGAAGCAGATAGTTGAAAAATACCCGGATGACGTATTAATAACCCCGCTGGCCCAGCAACACCTGGCCTACATTAATGCCAACCTGGCCGAAGTAGCCAACCGTCCGGTGGTATTGAATAACGAAGATCCGAACGAAATCCCGTTTACTCCTCCTGTGGCTTATCAAAAACAAACAGAATATCGGAAAACATATATACCGTCGCCACAGGCACCAGAGTACCGCCACCCGGTAAATGCGCCTCTGAACGGATTGGCTTCAGCGACAACAAAGCTCAGTACGCAGCTAAACGCGCCACAGGGCAAACTAAGCGATACTCATATACAACAGCCGGCATACGTGCTACAACAAGCTAACAAGGCCAATCCCGATAGCGTTAACACAACGGTGGCTCCACCCGTTATTGTGGCACAAAATATTGCCCAGATATTTTCAAAGCGCGATAGCTCACATTATTATTTTGCTATAAATGTAACTTCGGGTACAACTAACCTGGCCTCTTCACGTTTTGGAATAGGACAATTTAACCGCATCCGTTTTTTTGGCTATGGCTTTAAACACGAGTTGGTAAATGCAGGACCAGACAACCAGATCATTTACATTGGTCGCTTTTTTAGCCTGAGCGATGCCCGGAAATATGCCAAGAGCATTATCCCGGTATTGCCGGATATTATGAAGGTTCCTAAGGATAAATACAGTTTTTTTATCATTACCAAGGAAAATCTGGATAAATTAGCCGATCAAAAAACGGTGGATAGTTATATTGACTATTACCAGAAAAATTATTCAAATGAGAACCACTAAGCCCAAGCTAACGCAACAGGATATAAGACGATACAATTGGTACATATGGCGCACCGTAATAGCGGGTTTTGTATTTGTAGGATTGATGATAGCGCTTACTATTTTTGATGTATTTGGTCAGCTACCTTCCTTCCGTGATCTGGAAAATCCCAAGAGCAACCAGGCATCCGAAGTATTATCGGCCGATAAAAAGGTATTAGGTACCTATTATATACAAAACCGCTCCAACGTAACTTATGCAGGGCTATCACCCAACGTAGTTAACGCGCTGGTAGCTACAGAGGATAAGCGCTTTTTTGACCATTCCGGTATTGACTTTGGCCGGAGCTTTACCATTTTTCTGCATTTACTGATCGGACAAAAGCAGGGTGGCAGTACTATTACACAGCAACTGGCATTAAACCTGTTCTCAGAAAGAGCAGCCAATCCATTTAAACGCGTTATTCAAAAAATGCAGGAATGGGTAACCGCTGTTAAGCTGGAACGCCATTATACCAAAGAGGAGATCCTGACGATGTATCTCAACACGGTTGATTTTGGCGCCTATAATACTTATGGCATTAAGTCGGCAGCACGTACTTACTTTAATACTACGCCTGACAAGCTTACACCAGATCAGGCAGCATTATTGATTGGTATGGTTAACGGACCTGGTATCTACTCGCCCATCCGTCATCCTGAAAACGCGCTGAGACGCCGTAACCTGGTGCTCAATCGTATGGTTGAAAAAGGTGATTTGAACCAGGCCCAGGCCGATGAGTACAAACAAAAACCGCTTGGACTCGATTTTCACCCGAACAACCACTTTGATGGCCCGGCACCTTATTTCAGGTCGGTACTTAAAAAAGAGCTGCAAAAACTGTTTAAAGAGCAAAACATTAACCGGTCAGACGGTACACCTTATGATCTTGACCGCGATGGCCTGAAAATATACACCACTATTGACGCTACCATGCAGCAATACGCCGAGGAGGCCCAGCAGCAATATATGCGCGATCTGCAGGTACAGTTTAATGATCACTGGCGTGGAAAAAACCTGTCCAAAAGCATTCACAATTATAAACTGCTGATGCAGCAGGGCATGTACAAGTCTGACAGGTACAAGCAGTTGAAAGCCCAGGGAATGAGTGATGAGGATATCACCACCAACTTTAACACCCCAGACAAGCTAAACCTGTTTACCTGGCATGGCGACATCGACACGCTGATGAAACCTATCGACTCTATTGTGTATTGTAAAATGCTGCTTCGTAACGCCTTGATGAGTATGGACCCAACTACGGGTTATGTTAAAGCCTGGGTAGGTGGTACCAACTTTGAGCATTTTAAATATGATCAGGTAAAAAACGGCACACGCCAGGTGGGTTCAACTGCCAAACCGTTTACTTATGCGGTAGCTATTGATAATGGTTACTCACCCTGTATGAAGATCAATAATGTGCCTGACACCATCAGGGGATATGGCAGCGGTCCGTGGTGCCCGCGCTCATCTCCATCTGAAACTATACCAGGCTTTATTACGCTGCGCCAGGCTTTGGCCCACTCGCAAAACTGGGTAACCGCGCACGTAATGGGTGAGGTTAAACCCGAGCCAGTTGTGGAGCTGATCAAAAAAATGGGGGTAACCAGCGCGGTACCGCCTTATCCTTCTATTTGCCTGGGCACATTTGATGCCTCGGTATTTGAAATGACAGCAGCCTATTCGGTATTTGCTAATCACGGCCTATGGACAGAGCCTACCTATATATTACGCATTGAAGATAAAAACGGAAACGTTTTATATACCCATACACCGAAAGTGGTACAGGCCATGAACCCGCAAACCGCCTATGTGATGACGTACATGCTTAAAGGTGTAATTCAGGATGGCACAGGCTCCCGCTTACAGTATAAATATGGCCTCAGCAATCCGATAGGGGGCAAAACCGGCACAACCCAGAATAACTCTGATGGCTGGTTTATAGGCATTACACCACAACTGGTTACCGGTTTATGGACGGGCTGTGAAGATCGTGACATCGCATTTCAATCAACCCGACTGGGTGAAGGCGCGAACAGCGCCCTGCCTATATTTGCGTTTTATATGAAAAAGGTATACGCCAACGCCGCCTTAGGCATCAAGAAGAATGTCGACTTTGATGCACCCAAAAACGGCGTGAGTATAGTGATGGATTGCAATCAGTATAATCAGCAACAGCAGGGTACAACCGAAGTTGATAAAAAATTAGGGTTTTAGATTAACCCCAAACGTCATTGCGAGGAACGAAGCAATCCCCAACTATACAGGGCTTATCCATAAAGCGACTCTGTAAATAGGGGATTGCTTCGTTCCTCGCAATGACGCACTGATATCTGTTTTCATTAAATGAGTTATGAGTGAAAAATTTGATTATAAAGTTGCATTAAAAAATATACCTCACAAACCAGGTGTTTATCAATATTGGGATAGTGAGCAGGAATTGATATATATAGGTAAAGCTAAAGATCTGCGCAACCGCGTGGGCTCGTACTTTAATCAGGATATACATGTAAATGCCAAAACCCGCGTTTTGGTATCCAAGATCCGCAACATCACTTTTACTATTGTTGATACCGAGGTAGATGCCTGGCTGCTGGAGAACAGTATGATCAAGAAGCATCAGCCCCGCTACAATGTGATGCTTAAGGATGATAAAACCTACCCATGGATCATTATCAAGAACGAGAATTACCCCCGTATTTTCTGGACCCGGCGCATTGTTAAGGATGGTTCAAAATACCTGGGACCCTATGCTTCGGTGAGCATGATGCACAACATTCTGGGGCTTATTAAGGAAACCTATCCCTTGCGCACCTGCAACCTGCAGCTTACCCGCGAAAACATCGATAAAGGTAAGTTTAAGGTTTGCCTGGAATATCAACTGGGCAACTGCAAAGGGCCATGCCAAAACTACCAGACCGAGGATGACTATGACAACAGCATTGAGGAAATCAAAGACATCCTGAACGGTAAAATAGGAGTCGTGCTACGCCGCCTTAAAGGCGAAATGGAAACCGCGGTTGCAGAATATAACTATGAGCTTGCACACCGCTTAAAGCGGAAATTTGAATTGCTGGAGAACTACCAGAGCAAATCAACCGTTGTAAATTCATCTATAACGGACGTGGATGTTTTCAGCATTGCTTCTGAAGATAAAATAGCCTTTGTTAACTTTTTAAAAGTGATGAATGGCACCATCATCCAAACGCAAACTATTGAATTGAAAAAGCGCCTGGATGAAAGTGATGAGGAATTGCTAACCCTGGCTATATCCGAGTTCAGGAGTCGTTATAATAGTGATTCCAAAGAGATCATTGTGCCTTTTGGTATTGATCTGGAAGATCATCCCGGGATTAAGTTCACAGTACCTAAACTGGGTGAAAAGAAAAAGCTGCTCGATCTTTCGCAAAAGAATGTACTCTTCTTTAAAAAGGAAAAGATAGACCAGTATGAAAAGCTGAATCCCGAGATCCGTACAGAACGTTTGCTTACGCAAATGATGAAAGATCTGCGGATGAATCAGCTGCCCCGTCATATTGAGTGTTTTGATAACTCTAATTTCCAAGGTAAATACCCAGTATCGGCTATCGTAGTATTTAAAGATGGCAAGCCATCCAAGAAAGACTACCGGCACTTTCATGTAAAAACCGTAGAGGGCCCGAATGACTTTGCCACCATGGAAGAAGCCGTACACCGCCGTTACCGCCGCATGCTGGATGAAGGTACCGAACTACCACAACTCATCATTATTGATGGTGGCAAAGGTCAGTTATCATCGGCCATGCACAGCCTTAAACTACTGGGGATTGATAAGCAGGTAACCGTTATAGGTATAGCCAAGCGCCTGGAAGAGCTGTATTATCCTAACGATCAGTATCCGATGTATCTGGATAAAAAATCGGAAACATTAAAGGTGATCCAACATCTGCGCGATGAGGCACACCGTTTTGGTATTACCTTTCACCGGAAGATCCGCGATAAAGGCACCCTGGCTACCGAACTGGAACTGATAGATGGCATAGGCAAAACTACTGCCGAAAAGCTGCTGAAATACTTTAAATCGGTAAAGAAGATTCGCGAAGCGAGTGAGGAAATGTTGCTGGAAGTAGTGAACCTGAAACAGGCCAAAGCCATTTTAGGATATTTTGGCAAAGAGGCAGAGACTGGTCAAAATTAAAAGAGCAATATAACCAACCCGTCATTGCGAGGCACGAAGCAATCCCCGATAAGCAGAGCGGCTCTGTATAGCTTGGAGATTGCTTCGTTCCTCGCAATGACGCTTGAAAGAGGATTGTATAGAAACCAACAAAGCCAAAACTCAATACCCGCAGGCTCTGAATTCTGGCTTTAAAATTTAGGTTGGTAATTGGTTAGTATGACCACAGATTAAGCTCCCAATCCATCAGCGATTTTTTGATCCGTTCTGATTCGTAAAGCTTATCAATGCCCTGTGCGTAATCTTTTATGCGTTCGTCCTTATCATTACTTTCTTTAACAATATAGCTGGTGAAGATTCTCTTCATGAAAACATCGTCAAAGCTGAGACCTGTCGCGTCGCTGTTACGGCTGGCAACTTCTTTAGTAGCAAAAATCGGTCTTGCTTCCGGAAAATACACCCAAAACGCGGGCTGATAATCCAGATCAAGAGTGCCTGCTTTTGGTTTGATCAGTGGGGCTATACCAATAATGCGTGGTTCAAATACCGAGCGCTGCTTGTCAAAAACCCAATCTTCCTTAATACGGAATTTCACTACGCTGTCAGGGTTAAACTCACCGGCCTGTAAAGATGATCCTATTTTATTACCGTCTTTATCAAACTTATCAACTACCGAACTATCTGCCATTTTTGATTTGGCGCCTCCTGAAGAAAGCGGAACCGTAAAAGCATCGCCTCCCGGATCGTCCTTTGTTGGGCTTGGATCGTAGGCGGTTAACTCACCTGCGGCAATGGCATTTAAAAGCACATCAATTAACCTGCTTTTTGGTGAAGCCAGGTATTGGTTCATTTTTTCGCGAACATCGATTTCCCGCCAAACACGTTTAGCAAAAACTACATCATTTTCACGCAGATTTGGCAAAGGGGTAACCTTGGCATTCAGGATGTTATTTTTTTTGTAATACCCATCAAGCGGTCTTTCAAAAGGCTTGTTGGGATCAAATGCCTTACGTTTTGAAGTATCGGCAACAGGAGGCTGGCTCGCCACATTATCCTGCTGACTGGATTGCTGTGGTTGCAGCTGTGTTGGTTGCTGCTGTACTGGTTGTTGCTGCGTGGTAGTAGCCGGTTTACGGGTACGTTTTTTAGCCGGGCGCTTCTGGGCAAATGCTGCCGAAACGCACACTAAGCAAAGTACAATTACCAAAATTTTCTTTTTCATACGCCTTTAATTTGCGGATATTACAATCGGGTCAAGTCCTCTCGGTGTTCCATCAGGGCCAACTGCAATAATATCCTTAAATACAACAGTAGTACCCGGTGTAACAGTATTCATTGCCGCACGCATAGCACCTGTTAGCTCAGAACCGCTGGCTGAATATATAGTAGCATCCTGACGGGGCTTTACAACAAGCAGGGTAAAACGCGTTACGTTAAATTTAGCATCAAAATCAAAATTCTCCAATTTAGCAAATACCCTGTCCTGCGCCCTTAAGTTTGCAGCACTGGTATTACCACCGCTTTTACCGGCAAATTGTGGTTTAGGATCTGGGATACGTTTTACACGAAAATCAGACGTACCTAAAACCATACCTTTATCGCCAAAAACAGTAACTTTTGCTGTACCTATACTGCTTACAGTAGCTGTATAATGGCCGCCGCTTCCGCTGATAGATCCACCACTCATGCTTACTTTCATACTTTCTTTTGGCACACCCGGCGCCGATACAGAAAGCGGGTTTGGTACACCAATATATAATACGTTCATTTTATCGGGTGATACCACGGCCGATGGTTTTGCCACCATATAGGTAGCAGAAATCGGATATACTTTAGGCGGACCTTCTACCTGTTTTACGGATAAACTGCCTGTCCATGTATGTAACCCTTCACCACTTGCTGTAGTAGTATAAGTACCTACACCATTTGAGGTAGGTATGGTTGATCCACCTACCGTAATTGCAGGATTTGAATTTTGATCATACGCAGTTAAATAAATCTCGGCTTTATATTGCTGACCTGCTAAAACATAACTGCTTGGCGCCACCGCAACTGCCTTAAACTGATTTAAAGTTACCTGGGCTACGTCAACCTTACCTAATACTTTTTTTACCACTTCATTTTCGGCATTTTTATTATCAGCCTGGATCTTCGCTAAAGTTGTTAATGCTGCCCCCAATGGGATGCCATCACCAAAATAAGCCTGTTGCCATGATTTTTTCTTAGGACCAATAGCATTTAAAGAAAAATTAACCCCCACACTGTCCTTACCTAATATTTGTAGTAAGTGTGCGCGGGTAGCTTCAATTTTTTCCTTTAATACATCGGCCTTTTTAGCGTTGATCATTACTTCGGGCGATATATCAAGGCTTTCCCTTGCATCTACATCGCCTGTTTCTTCGTTAATACCGCCGCCTCTTTTTATTAATTCTGTTTTTAGTTCTTCAATATAACCGTTCAATTCATCGGCTGCTTTACTGGCATCTTTCGCTTTAGTTAAGTATTGTTGTGCCTTTTCGGGCTGCTCTTTTAACTTAGTTGCTTCAAATGCCGAGTAGGTGCTTTGTAAACTGGTAGTAACATTTGTTCTTGACTGGTCTAAACTACTTGTAATGTTTTTAAAAGCGTCTAACAAGCTATCGGGTACATTAAGCGCTATTAAGCCTAAAAGCACCAGGTATAGTATGCCTATCATTCGCTGTCTTGGGGTTTCCTTACCTCCGGCCATCTATATAAATATTAGCTTGTATAAAAATCTATTAATTATATTAATTAACACGTGGCTGGTTCATTGCAGTAAGCATATTACCATACACCGAATTTAACGATGCCAGGTTTTTAGCTAAACGGCCCACTTCTTCCTTAAACTGTTTCGAATCATCTAACGACTCATTGAAGTTGTTCATGGTTAAAGACAGATTTTTATAAAAGTTGTTCATTGATTTTAAATGAGCACTTGAATCCTGCAGTTCCAATTCATAAACAGCATTTAATTCAGACAGGTTACGGCCCAATTTGGTTACCTGCTCATGATATGCCTTTGAATCAACATTGGAATTGGCTAATTCTGATAAATTGGCTGATGCTTTATCAAAAGCGTTGCTCAGCTTATCATAACTTGCAGATGCTGTTTTTACTTTATCGGTAAAAGCAATAGTAGCCTCACCGGCATCAGTTACTCTTGATATAGCGGCAACTTTATCACCAAAAGTTCTTAAACCATCGCCCAGGCTGCGTACCAGTTCCGGACCTATTTTAGCATCCTCCAGCATTTTATCCAAAGCCTGTGTATTTGATGAGTTACTAATTACTGGTCTGGTAGTGGCTTTTGGTAATTCGCCGCTAAAATCTTCGTTCAATTCCGGATAAACGCGGGTCCAGTCAACATCCTTATCTTCTCTTTGGAAACCTAATACAGCAAATAGTATTATTTCCATTCCCAGTCCAATTGTAATAAATAATGACGCCATTGGCCAGTGTTGTATTTTAAACAACAAGCCAAAAATCACTATAGTTGCTCCAAATGATACAAAGTTTCCTACCCCGAACGGTTTTTTCTTCCCTGCCATAATAATTCAGAAATAATTTGTGTAGATGTTTATTAATTAGTTTTGTTTATCGTTTGTCTTTAATATCACGGCCCAAATAATCAGTTACACAACGGAAACCAATGTATGATTTCGCGGTGTCCTGGTATTCATAGGTACGGGTCGCATTTTGAAGAAAATATCCGATATCTTTCCATGACCCGCCGCGCACAACCTTACGTTTCAGTACTTCCGGATCGGTTGATTTAGCTTCGTAATTAAATGTTGGTGCAAGATCATGCACAAATGATGAGGCTGATTCGTCAAAAGTTGATGATGTCCACTCAGCTACGTTACCGGCCATGTTATACAAGCCATAATCGTTAGGGAAATAGGAGCGCACATTTACGGTATAAGCTCCGCCATCATCTGTATAGTTACCACGGCCAGGTTTAAAGTTGGCCAGTAAACAGCCTTTGGCATTTTTAATATAAGGGCCGCCCCATGGATAATCGGTACCTATCCTGCCGCCACGTGCTGCATATTCAAATTGAGCTTCGGAAGGCAAACTGTATGGTAAACGGTGCGGTAAGCGGCGTGAATCTTTATAAGCATCGTTATAACGGGTACGCCATACGGTGTATGCTCTTGCCTGACGCCAGGTTACACCAACTACCGGGTAATTGCGGAAAGCCGGATGCGAAAAATAACCTTCAACCATAGGTTCATTGGCGGCGTATGAAAAATCGCTCAACCATACCAAGGTATCCGGATAAACAGCTACCGTATCGCGTAAAATGAAATCAGAACGTCTTTTAGTTTTATCGTTTTTATAATTGGCAGCATCACGCAGTACCATAATGGAATAGTTATACTTTAATATACGTACGTCTATTTCATTACGATCAAAAACGCGATCGTCGCCCTGGTAATACATGCCCTGTAATTTTGAAGCATTATTGGCCTGGCCTTTTTTATTACTCCAAACGGGGTTCTTTTTTACGTAATCCCAGTTAATGAATTTTTTGCCGTTATTATTATTGGCGTTAGCACCAGCACCTTTAGGTTGAATATAATACTTATTATCGTTAGCGTAATTGGTAATAGCTATGGAATCACGTACCCAGTAAACAAACTGCTTGTACTGGCTATTGGTGGTTTCGGTTTGATCCATGAAGAAAGGAGCTATGGTAACCTGCTTGGTTTGCGCTATCTGCGCAAAAGTTACGTCCTGATCGGTTTGTCCCATCAGAAAGGTTCCGCCAGGTATATAAACCATACCATAAGGTACCTCGGACCTGAATGAGCGTTGCGGGATACCGGTAACCTCCCCTCTATCGCCTCCTTTACTGCAACCGCTCAATAATCCGCCCGCCAAAACAACTATTAAAAAGTAGATATGCTTCATTTTTAAACAAATTCAGTTATATAAACTATAACATTATGAGCCCCCCGAATATATCAAAAATTTGCGCTAACAAACCCAAAAAACATTTTTTTAACCTAAAATAAAGTCAATAGATGTCCTTCGCGTTATTTTAACGACAAGTTATTACATCGTATAGAGGCAAAAAACCAATTACAATAATGTGAATTAGTTGGCATTAATACGCTAACTTTTCACAAAAAGTTGCAACAGGGTTCAATAAATTTCTAAATTATTTATTTGTTTACCAGTTTAACATATTGCTCAATGGCCATTGTCATGGATGGGGCAGCTGGGGTTGGCGCCGGGATATCCAGGATCAGACCTGCTTCGAGCACTGCTTTGTGTGTTGTGGCACCAAAAGCTGCTATGCGGGTGTTATTTTGTTTAAAATCAGGAAAGTTCTTATATAAGGACTGAATGCTTGACGGACTAAAAAACGCGATCACATCATAAAACACATCGGCCAGATCAGAAAGATCGCTGCAAACGGTGCGGAACAATACAGCTGGTGTAAAATTGTAACCGTTCTCCAACAGGAAACGTTGTGTTTCTTCTGCCGCAACATCTGAACATGGATAAAGGAATTTTTCGGCCGAATGTTTCTTAAGCACCTCTGCCAGATCGGCAGCGGTTTGTTTGCCAAAAAATATCTTACGCTTACGGTATTGGATATATTTTTGCAGGTACAATGCTATAGTTTCTGACAGACAGAAATATTTCATTTCTACCGGAACTTCAAAGCGCATCTCTTCGCAAATGCGAAAGAAATGATCTGCTGAGTTACGGCTGGTAAAAATAACCGCGGTAAAATCGCTCAGGTTTATTTTTTCCTTTCTAAAATCTTTTGCAGGAACGCCTTCAACGTGAATGAAAGATCTGAAGTCAATTTTCAGGTTTAGCTTTTTAGCCAGTTCTGCATACGGATTCTTATCGTTTTCGGGTTTTGATAAAGTAACTAATATACTTTTAACCTTTTTCTTTCTGTCTTCCAAATCAATTCGTTTAAAACTACCTAAATTCTAATATTCAATGCCTTTATCAAAATTAAAACGGGGCAAATTTCGAGGGCACAAAGATACGTAAATAAATAAAACTTATGAAATCGAAAAGTAGAAATAATATTTACGCTGCTCCTGAGGTATTGCCATACAAATATAATCACCGTTATTATAAGTGTTATGGTAAGCAAAGCCGGTACATACCTACTCCCAAGCAAGCTAAAACAAACTACAACCGGTAAAAATATAAATGCTAAATTAAAGTAAGTAAGGTGCAATATATTCAGGTATTCGCTTACCAGGCGGTTCATATCAAAAACAAACCCCAAAAATTTAAGAGCTAGAAACTTCAAGGCAAACAAGCCAATAATGATCACTGTGAGCGATACATACAGCCTGCTCCCACTCACAATATAATAAACACTTTTATAGGCGGCAAGTTGGTACAAGAACAAACCACAGGTTAAACAAAACAATAAAAAGAGGCCCAAAAAGGCCCATGAGCTTACAAAACCTTCTTCTTTGCCAGCTTGTGAAAGTACACGCTTACTGTAAAACGATTGCAGCACATAAGCCACATCCTTATTTAAGGCGATATTAAGCGCGGCTGTATATAAAAGCAAGCCAACAATAATGATGATTATCCAGGGATCACGCAGCGGGCGGTTGTGCCCGTCCCTCACCAGGTCTTTTGATTTTAGAGGAATATCTAAAAACCCATAGCCCTTATATAAGGTATGAGCCAGTAAACTATCTGCAAACTCTCTTGTGGTTGCTGAGTCGGGCGCGTGTATGTAACGCATGGCGATGGAATCGGCCACAAAAATCTTGCGGGCATGCATAGCTGCAGCTACAGAGTCAAGCAGCGAGGTACCAGGCTGGTGAATGCTTACTGATCGTTTATGTGTATTACCAGCAATTACCGAGTCCTGCTGCGCAAACACTGCCGAACAACTCAATAATAAAAGCAGGAAACACCAGGCAGTTAAACGCATTTTAAAGCAAAATATAAACCCCGTTAATTTTGCTGCAAATTTATTGTAATAATTGATTGTTTTATAAACGCATTACAATTAACCTGGTATTAGTTAAATAGAATTTTATTTAACGGGCACCCCGGTAGCAGCCCAAAATAAAAGATATCCGGCAGTGCCCTTTTTAACTTTAATATGTAGTAAAACCCGTCGAGGATCAGGGTAAATGTTCAAGGCATCAATATTATGGTGGTTGCGCTCCGCCATATTGTTTTTTTTATCCCACTTAGCCAGGTCATGTACCACATAACTTAAACTGGTGTCCCTGGCAATAATGTCATTATAATAATCAGGCAGCCAGAAATCTTTTACGGCTACTCCATCTTTATACGTTAATTCTATTTGTAATTGCGAGCCCCCTTCGGCGCTGGTCAGGCTCAGGTACATACCCATATATCTTTTAGGTGGCACATAAAATCCAAAACTACCTTCGCCCGAAACAAAATGGGCCTGGTAACCTGTGCCAGCGCTGTTTTTATAATGTAATGTAATTGACGGATGTTCCGGCGTAGCCTCTATCCCCGGATGATCTGGTAACGCGTGCGGATCTTTATCCTTATTAAACAGGGCCGCTGCCATTGTGAGATAGCCATCACCCTGTCCATCACCATCGATACCCTTGCTCCACGTTACCAATTTACCATGAGTAAGTGTAGTTACCGGCCGGGCATTTAAAAGTGTATCTATATTGATCTGGATTTCGCGGCCGGGCTGTTGACCGCATACCCGGAACACCATCAGGGTATAGAATATGATCAACAGTATTGTTTTAGGTTTCATTTGGTCGGGTATATGAGTACATAAATATACTTTAAAAATATCGACCTGATTATTTATAAAAACAACCGGGGTATTACGGCTTTTATATATTGTTAAAATAGATTACATTTAGATAAATAATTGACAATCAACTCTAATTTTAAGCCATGAGAAATTTTTTATTAGCGTGCTTCATCCTTGTTGGGATAACAACAGCAAGCAATGCCCAAAATCACCCGGGTACCAATAGTCCGGCCGAAAAAGCTAAAGAACTGCAAAAAGAACTTAAGCTCAATAATGTACAAACCACTAAGATTGAAAAAATATACGAGGGATCTTCCCAAAAATTTGATAAGATCAAGACAGATACACATGGCGATAATACCAAAATGTTGGCTGCTATAAAACCCCTTCGCACAGCTACCATAAGCAAAATAAAAGCCGTTTTAACTGCTAAACAAGCTATAAAGTATGATAAGCTGTTAAAAGAGTCAAAAAACGCCGGTGGTAGTGGCTGGGGCGATGGATGGAGTACGCCAAATTAATATTTAACCAATTTTACATAACAGAAAAGCCTCGTCAAATTGATGAGGCTTTTCTGTTATGATATAGTTGTTATTAGTTCCCCTGTGAAACTGATCTATTCTGGGCTTCCAATAAAAAGCCTGCATACATGTACATGTATGCAGGCATAACTATTATTATTAACGAGAGATTTAGCTGTTCCTGTCAAATAAGCTTCCGAATATTCTCAAAAAAATATTTTTCTTAGATAGCTCTATATACCCATCACCTGTTAGCGTGCTGGCTAAGGGTATGGTTTTATTTTTGATGGTTTTCAGACCATCCATCAGTTTCACTTTTGCTATATATTTATCATGTACCGGGATCCTGATAATTTCAGTTATCCTGCCTTCTAAAGGGCCAAATGTTGCTGCAGAGTATTCGGCCAGATTGATCATCACTTTCTGATTAGGCAAAACTTCGCCTACCCTTTCCGCCTTTATATATAACCGTACCTCATAGTTCCCCAATGTAGGATTGATGATAATGGTGTTTTTACGAGGGTTATCTTCGGCGCCTTTAAGTACAATGGCCTTACCCAGCACTGGGCTGGTCATTACCGAAGTAATTTTACCCGACGAATTGGTTTCAATTAGCAAGGTATCCATGGGTTTAACCATCTGACCATCTTTTATATCCGTTTTATATAACTCAGCTCCATCTTTTAGCCAGCTAACCCTAAAAGGTTGGTTCTTGGCGTCAATAACCACGGTTGACGGAAGTATCGATGGGAAACTTATTATTGTTGAGCATAAAATAATTATGCCAAAAACAAATAAAAACATCATGATGCCCCATCTTATTAACCAGGGAGGTACATTACCTATAATTTCCTCAACCTCGTAACTGTGTTCTACAAAATCTAATCTATCTGGCATAATCAAAAAATTTAAGCAGCATCCAATTCTAATTGATTCTTAACAAGCTCGTAATACTTGCCCTTTTTTTGTACTAATTCCAAATGGTTACCCACCTCAATGATAGTTCCGTTTTCCATCACCACAATCTGATCGGCATTTTTTACGGTGCTTAACCTGTGAGCAATAACCAATACGGTTCGCCCCTTAAAAAAGTCATGCAGGTTTTGCATAATAACCGTTTCGTTATTGGCATCAAGCGCACTGGTAGCCTCGTCAAAAAACAGGTATTTAGGTTGTTTATAAACGGCCCTTGCAATAAAAATACGTTGCTTTTGGCCACCGCTCATCCCGGTACCGGTATTACCAATTTTGGTTGTAAGCCCTAACGGAAGTTTTTTGATATAATCCTGAATATTGGCAACTTTGATGGCATGTTGTAAAATTTCTTCATTAGGAGTATCCTCATTGGCCGCGATATTGCGCGATATGGTATCCGAAAAAATATAACCTTCCTGCATCACGGTTCCACAGATTTTCCTCCAGTCCCTCGCAGACAGGTCCAGTATATCCGATTCGTTTATTGTGATCTGGCCTTCTGTAGGTGGATAAAACTTCAGTAGCAGTTTCAGCAGTGTACTTTTTCCGCTCCCGCTTGAGCCCACTATCGCGGTCACTTTACCTTCAGGAATAAACAGGTCGATATTTTTAAGAACTTTTACAGACTGTGAGCCACCATACTGGAAAGAAACATTATCCAGGTGTATCCCTCTTTTGGTATTATAAGTTTTGCCGTTGATAACCTGACTGTTGATCACATTATCGGTACTTTCGCTCATTTCAAATAGCTCTTTGTTTACTTTTCCGGCCTTTGTCGACAGATCGATCTCCTCATTACTTTGATCATGTATCTCGCTTAACCGCTCCAAACTTATTTTAGCATCCTGAACACTTCGCACAAAACCAATGATCTGGTTCAAGGGGTTATTCATTTGCCCTACTACATAAGATATACTGAGCATCACCCCAAGTGAAATGCTGTTATTGATAACCAAAAAGGCAGCGGTAGATGATATCAGGATATTTTTAAGCTGAGTAACAAATGACGAGCCTATCTCCTGGTATTGCTCCAAAGCCAAACTCTGGATATTTACTTTAAATAACCTGGCCTGTATGCGTTCCCATTCCCATCTTCTGGTTCTTTCGCAATTGTTCAGCTTAATCTCCTGCATACTGGTAACCAACTCATATATGGTATTCTGATTCTCGCGCATCCGCTGGAAACGTACATAGTCAAGGTCTTTACGCTTTTTCAGAAAGAGGAGTACCCAGGCAATAGAAATAGCGCTACCAATACCAAAAATAGCCAGGATCTTGACGTTGTACGAACCTAGTACGATCGAAAATATCAATATGTTGATGATAGAAAAGAGCGTACTTAAGGTTGATCCTGTTAAAAAGGTTTCGATGCGGTGGTGGTCATTGATCCTTTGCGTAATGTCCCCAACATTTTTCGACTCAAAATAACTGATAGGCAGTTTCATAAGCTTAACCAGAAAATTGGAAATAATGGTTACGCTTACCCGGGTATTAATATGAAGCAACATCCAGTTTCTGATCATATCAACCGTCATCCCGCCTACAAACAGGAAGAGCTGGGAGAAAAGAACCAGGTAAATGAAATCTATATTATGTCGTTGTATCCCAAAGTCGACCATACTTTGCGTCAGGAACGGGAAGATGAGGGCGATAAGACTGCTCAACAGCATCCCGATGATAACCTGAACAACATACTTTTTATATGGTGCTATATATTTAAACAGGAATTTAAAGCCGCTTGATTTTGTTGTCTGATTTTCTTCCTGATTATAAAATTCAATGGTTGGTTCCAGGATCAACGCTACCCCTTTTTTGTCGCCGGTGTTTAACCAGAATTTTGAAAAGGTGGCCTGGTCAATAGATATCAAATTATGTCCCGGATCAGCAATCAAAAACTTCAATTTGCTTTTTTTGGACAATAAGCCTCCTTTAACCAGTTGAATATCATACAAAACAACAAAGTGTTCCTGATTCCAGTGCAGGATAGAAGGTAGCGGTACATCCTCAACCAGTTGGTTAAGCGTAACCTTAACACCCAATGTTTTTATACCGATTTTTTCAGCAGCTTCGCTCAAACCAAGCAAATTCACCCCCTGGCGGGTGATAAATGAGTTGGCCCTTAAAAAGTCTAATGAATAATCTTTCCCATAATATGATGCGATCATCTTTAAACAAGTGGGGCCGCAATCCATGTGGTCTAACTGCTTGTGAAATTTAAATTTCTTTTTCATCATTATTATTTAATAGCTTATCATTGAATGTATCTCGTTAAAAACATGATCATAGGAAAGCAGGTTCTTTTTTGCTTTACTTAAAACCTTTTGCGGCAAACTGTCCATTAGTGTATTATGTATATGGCATATTAATTTGAGCGAATCATGGCAGTAAACCGACCTATTGTTAAACCCGTTTACCGCGCTATACCGGTTTGGTAAAAAACCGCCTCCGCAAATACTAACAACCCTACAGTTACTACACGGAAAGGGCAATTCCTGGTGACTGTTGTAATGCAAATTCAGTTGGTTATTCTGTAACGCGTTATCCAGGTCCATTTCCAAAATATTCATATCTTCTTTGGTCATGCCATGTCCGCATACTTTTAACGCGCCCGAAACCTCAATACTCCCATCAGTTTCAATGATCAAAAAGTCGAGCTTTTCACCTCCAAAGTATTGCGAGCTTTGCTTTAAACCTATACACAAACCCAGTATTTGCTCAAATATTGGGATTGAAGGTTTGGGCTTATCATCAAAATACCAGCGGTCAAAAATCCTGATCAGCCAGTCGGCATATACGGTTTTACTTTTAACCCAACCCGGCGGCGGAACATCCCAGGAAGCATAAGGTAAAAGCAAATTAAAGCTCCTGATATTTAGCCCTTTTATTTGCTGATATAGCTTATCCGGATCTGCCAGGGTATTAATAACTGTCAGTATTCCCAGGTTTAGCCTTCCCTGGTAACTATTAACCAGGTTAATGGCCTCAATAACTTTTTGATATGATCCCTTGCCCGCATGATCAACACGCTTGCTGTCATGAATTTCCTCGTAACCATCTAAACTGATGCCTATGGTTATGGCTTCTTTCAAGAAAAATTCGCACCACTCTTTGGTCAAAAGCACCCCATTGGTTTGAACAGCAAAATGGAGATGTGTTTGAGGCTTAATGATCTCCCTGGCTTTGTTAATAAAGCCCGAGAAAAACTCCATGCTTTGCAGCAGGGGCTCACCACCATGAAAAACAAAATGAAAGCCCCTGATATTATGTTTTTCGCAGTGGCCGGATACCTTTTGCAAAATAGCGTTAACCACCTTTGCCGACATGTATTTTGGCTGATCCTGATAAGTTAAATCGCCCAGGTTATAAACGTAGCAATAGGTGCAATTCAGATTACATCTGCTTGCTACTTTTAAAACGAGCGTATTCAAATTCATTAGCTTAGGGATCAGTAACCATGTTCAAGTTTAATTTTAAACCATCGGCCTATTTGTCTATATGTACCTCAATAAAGCCCGGAAGACCGCCTGTATCCATTGTTTCAATAAATCCGCCGGAAATGGTATCACCACCTTCCAGCTCAATTCCTTTGAGTTTTAGCTGCTCAATTGCCGATGACTTTAGGTCTTTCTCAGCATCAGCTGATTTTTTGTCTTTCTTTTTCATTTTGAATAATAGTTATTGTCCTGATCAAAAATTACCGAACTCTTAGTCCATATGTTTTTTTTCTCCGGATCATGATAAAGCGGTTTATACTCTTTATCGCCCCCGTTTATAGTGGTTAAAGCCTCATTATCCAAAATAAATTGATCATCCTGGGCAGCCAGCGTTTGTTTAAAATGATTTAAGTCCTTTTTCATAGCGTCCTTAATTTTTTAACCAATCTTTTTATGTTTAACTGTAATTAATTACTGTATTGTTTATGTAATTATAGCGAAGAATGTAATTAAGACCTTCATTTTTTCGACCAACTGATGGCTTTGGATGACTAATTGACATAATCCTTCCGCTTATGAAAATGAGCAGGTTACCTGGTTTTCATTACCAAAGGAACTATGGATAAAAGCCTATAAATATGGAGGCGTTATATAACGGTATGGCCAAGTGTTAAGGCCGGCGCAGAGCAGTACCAGGGAAAACTTTTTAAAGCTTTATTTTTAACACTTTTCAGCCTAAAAAACGAGTAAAACAGGTCAAAAACTGCTTAAAATTCATTCAAAACCAACGATTTTAACACTTTTTAACAAATTTTAACATAGTTTTCGAAGGCTTAAAAAGCATTAAATTATTGACTATCAATATACTACATACCCAACAGCCTGTCTTGGGGCTATTTACCCCTTTAACCAAACAGCCCGGACCTCTTATGAAAAAGCCCGGGCTATACATTTATATGAATATACAAAAAATCGGACATAAATTAAAATTTAAATCCCAAAGAGTATTAACCGCGCTCCACAAAAGTCAACATCCTCTCTCCGGTTCCAAAACCATCAAATCCACGATAATTGATCATTAGTCCAAAGGATGGCGCATTTAGTCGAAAAAGCTTTGCTTTGGCTGCTAGCCCGATTAGTTTTATCATAAACAAAAAAATTATAGCCATGTCAAAAAAAAAAGGATCGTACAGCTTCAGGCTGAATCTTGACGAATTAACTCCGGAAGAGTTATTTGAAAAAATGAAAAAACTACAGAATGAGGCGCTTAAAGAAGCCGGAGAATCTATTTCGGGCGGAGCAGGCGCTTCAGTAAGCGTTATTCCAGGGAACCTCTTTAGCAGATCGGTTAATTAGTGCCTTCTTTGCTAAAAAAAATGGCGCGTTCTGCACATAATAGACCGGGCCATTTTCCGGCAGCTATTAATTTAGGAATACACATAGGCATAAAACACTATTAGTCATCAGGTTACTTTGATTGGTCGAAAAAATTTCGCTTTAAAACACCACCCGGCTAGCTTTATCATAAACAAACTAAATTTTAAAGCCATGTCAGAAAAAAAAGGATCTTACAGCTTTAGGCTGAATCTTGACGAATTAACTCCGGAGCAGTTATTCGACAAACTGAAAAAATTACAAAATGACGCGCTGATAGATGCCGGTGAATCTATTGCCGGTGGTGCCGACAAACAAAGTTCAGTAAGCGTAGTTCATGGTTCTGTAAGCGGTACTTTCAGCAGGGCTGCCAATCAATAACATCCTGCTGTCAGAAAAAAGACCGGTCTGTTATGAACAGACCGGTCTTTTTCATGAAGCATACCTGCGTTGATCAGGAATAAATACAGTTATAAAGCATTATTGGTCTCTAGGTCGCTTTGATTGGTCGAAAAAGTTTCGCTTCCAATCGTAACCCGGTTAGTTTTATTATAAACAAAAAAAAATTAAAGCCATGTCAGAAAACAAAGATCCTAACAACTTCCGCTTAAACCTGGACAAGTTACCTCCAGAAGAACTATTCGCTAAGCTAAAAAAATTACAAAATGACGCACTTAAAGAAGCGGGGGAATCCATTGTTGGTGGTATCTCATCCGACTTATCAAGCGTTATTCACGGTTCGGGAGCCTGTTCTTTTACCAGAGCACTAGGTTTATAACATCCTGATACCTAAAAACGGTCGACTTATTCATAACAGGTCGGCCGTTTTTTGTAGGAGCCCCCTGGTGTTAATTATGAATATGTACTGATATAAAATGTTATTGGTCTTTAGGTCGCTTTAATTGGTCGAAAAAATTCGCCTTCAAATTATATGGATTTTAGCTTTACTATAAATTAAAACTTTAAAGCCATGTCAGAAAACAAAGAAACCAAAGGAACTTACAGCTACAGGCTGAACCTTGATGAGTTAACTCCGGAAGAGTTATTCAACAAACTAAAAAAATTGCAGAACGACGCATTACTGGAAGCCGGCGAATCAATTTCTGGTGGTGCTGCCACTGATGCCAGAGCCAGTGTTATTCACGGCTCTGTAGGCGGTACTTTCAGCAGGGCTGCTGCATAGTAATTGTAGTTTTTTTACCAGAGCAAAACCCCACAGGCAATTGTCTGTGGGGTTTTGTTTTTTGCAGTCCCTGATTCCTATAGCCTGCCGACCAGAACCAGGAATAAAGAAAACTGCAGTACCGGCTGAGCCAGTTTCAGTTCTTATGCCGGATAAATTAAAAAAACTAATAAGTTTCTCTCATACCAAAAGCAACCTCAGGTCCTTTTGCAGATGCATTATAAAAAGCTGTTGGTGTAATACTGGTAAATTCAATAAAGTCTTTTACCATATGTTGATAGTCGTAATATCCAAAATCATAAGCAATATTGGGCCAGCCTTTTGACGGATTAAGATTTTTCACTTTCATTACGTTTTCAAAACGTGCAATCCGGGCGTACAGTTTGGGGCTTATTCCTTCTCTTTCAATAAATTGACGATAAAACTGTCGCTGGCTTAAACAGGCCTGGTTAGCAAGCCAGTCCATTGAAGCACTATTTGGATTTGCTTGCAAAAACCGACTTATTTTGTCAATTGGCAATGCTTGTTTTTTTGATTTAATGACCATTGAAAGTAAGAAGCTTTCAATAATATCAATCATTTCCGTATAGTATTTTGTGTAGCTAAGACGCTCATTAACTAATTTGATTTCTGTTGAAAAAATCGCTTCAGCATCTGCAAAAGAATTGGTTAATTCATGTAACGGGATCCCGGTGAGCCGAAATAAGCCTCCTGGTTGAAACACCACATTAAAGACCATAAAATCCCGGCCAACATGTATATTCCTGGAAATAGAATACTGCCCCTGTACTCTTGAGCGTGTACTTTCAATTAACTTTCCATCAAAGCTATTTTCAATTTTTTCAGGGTCCCGTGGTAAAAATGTAAGGCAGTTTTCAGCGCGCGGCCAATAAGCTTTCACCGGTAATTCAACTATCGAAACCGGAAATTCACAGCCTAAAATCTGATATCGCTTTACATATTCACGCAAAGCCGGGCTGGGGGTCCGATAATCATAGATTGGCATTTTGCAGCTTTTATTTATTAAAAGGATAATGGCGGACCCACAATTTTCATATCATGAGCTTCAAAAATTGTTTTTGCGTCTTCTGATGAAACAGGACGCTTTAATTCCCCTAAAGTTCTGAAAAAATCTTCCATTTTCCCTGATGGGGTGAAAAAGAAAAGATATTTACCCTTATCGCTTAGTTGGGCAGGTGCATGGGGTACGTTGCGCGGAATAAAAATGCTATCGCCAGCAGTTAAATGATATTGTTTATCACCTAATTGAAAAAGATGCTCTCCCTCCAAAATGTAAAATATTTCGTCCTGATAAAGATGTATATGAAGGGGCGGCCCTCCTTTAGCAAACCCTGTGTATTCAGAGATACTTAATGTGCCATCAGTGTCTTTAGTTGATACTTTGAGATCAACGGGGCTATTATTTATCAGCATGGTTTTTTCATCAAAGCGATTTTTACCTTTTTTTATTACAAACCCTTTTTTATCGGGCAATTTTCTGGTAAAGTTTTTAGCAGAAGTAACTAAAGCAGTGGCTACCAGGGCGGTTGTTAAAAAATTTCGACGTTGCATATTTTTAGTTTTTCAAACAGAATTAACTTACAATGCAAAGCTTGTTATTATTAAGATTGGTTTGGTGGTAAGGAATGGACATATTTGAGCAAAAATTGAATTAGCTCCTAAACAGTCCTGGTATAAAATACAGATCTGATAAGTATATCTTTTTGTTCCATCTGAATTCCCCAATTACTATTTCCCTTGTTAAAAAATCAAATTGTAATGGTTTAAACTGAATTGGTCTTTAAGAGATATCCATTAGTCGAAAAAGTTTCACCTCAAGTTATCAGGCACTTAGCTTTACTAAAAATTAAAACTTTAAAGCCATGTCAGAAAAAAAAGAAACCAAAGGAACTTACAGCTTCCGCCTGAATCTGGACGAATTAACTCCGGATGAATTGTATGCTAAATTAAAAAAATTAGAAAATGATGCATTGAAAGAAGCCGGCGAATCGATTTCTGGTGGTACAAGTATTTCATCATCAAGTGTGGTGCATGGCTCAGTAGGCGGAACTTTCAGCAGGGGCGCAGATTGCTTGTAGTTTCTCGCTTTACCAGTAAACGGCCGGTGTGGTTTATGATTGATAAACTATGCCGGTCGTTTTGTTTTGTAGCTCCCCGATCCATAAGCCAGCAACGTCCTTTGCTCTCCTAAACATCTGTTATTTCCATTCGTCGCCCATTGACTATGCTTCTTGCATGCAAAAGCACATAGTTGGTCGAAAAAGTTTCAGCCCAAAGTATCAGGCATTTAGCTTTACTCAAAATTAAAACTTTAAAGCTATGTCAGAAAAACAAGAAAACAAAGGAACTTACAGTTTCCGCCTGAATCTGGACGAATTAACTCCGGAAGAATTGTATGCTAAATTAAAAAAATTAGAAAATGATGCGCTGAAAGAAGCCGGCGAATCAATTTCTGGTGGCGCTACTACCGAAAAATCAAGCGTTATCCATGGTTCAGTAAGCGGAACTTTCAGCAGAGGTGCTGATTGCATGTAGTTTCTTGCTTTATCCGTAAATGGCCGGTATGGTTTATGATTGATAAACCATACCGGCCGTTTTGTTTTTAAGCATATGGCCTACTTACCCCCCTGGTTCTGTATATTATATTTTAACCATGATCATATCTGTTTAAATACATATTAACCGGTCATAAATCATACACCCCGTTGAATTATGTATTCGTCTTATAGTAGGCTCAGTTAGTCGAAAAAGTTTGGGTTTCCATTAACACCCCATTAGTTTTAATAAAAAAACCAAATCATAGAAATTATGTCAGGAGAAATTAAAGCATTAATCGGGGGGCTACATAATTTGCAACTAAAGAATTATGGTTTACCCATTGCCGAACCGCGCGAAAGAGTAAAAAGAACGCACAACGGTAAAGTAGAAAAGTCGGCACGGCTATTTCTGAAGAGGTTCCCCGGCATTGATGCCACAGGCCTTTAAAAACAGCCCGGCGCACAAAATAACGGTTAACAGTAAATACCAATAAACTAATTAACAAGCGGCTATAACAACTCAGTTTATTCAAAAAATTATGCAAACCCAGATAGCAGAAAAACCCGAAACCTTAGAGGTAGTGCATCACCACTCACCAAACCCATCAAACCCAACAAGCAAGGTTGATTTTTTGGTTCTGAAAATAGCCAGCAGATGTAACCTCAACTGCACCTACTGTTACATGTATAATTTGGGCGATAAAACTTATTTACAACAACCAAAGTTCATGAGCGAAGCGGTAATTGATACTATGCTTACCCGGGTTATTGAACACTGCGAAAAGCATCATTTAACCGCTTTTGCTTTTGGTTTTCACGGTGGCGAACCGTTGCTGGCCGGCAAAGCCTTCTTTATAAACTTTGTTAATAAAACAAATGCCCTGTTTGAGAAACATGGCATTACCGCCAATTACTTTATACAAACCAACGGTGTTTTACTTACCCGCAGCATAGGCAAATTATTTAATGAACTGAAGATACAGATAGGCGTTAGTTTGGATGGCACCGAAGAGATCAATGATGCTTTCCGGGTTGACCATAAAGGCAAAGGCACCTATCAACGGGTTGTAGCCGGTATCAATAAATTGGAGGACAATAAGCACCCGGTAACTGGCAAGATCAGGGTGGGTTTGCTTAACGTTATGAACCTTAACTGCGATCCGGTGGCGTTATACTATCATTATTCCAACGTAGTTAATGTGGAATCATTTGACCTCTTATTCCCTTTAGCCAACTACCAGGTGGCGCCTTACGTGCCTGCTAAAGGGCCCTTTTCCAAATCACTTACACCCTATGCCGATTGGATGCTGATCATGTTCCATCTTTGGTTTAATGATAAATCACAGGCAAGGCCTCACATCAGGCTGTTTGATATGCTTATCAAACAGGTTTTGGGCGCATCGGCATCTTTAGATTCCATTGGTAATAAGGATAACGGCCTCCTGGTAATAGAAACAGATGGTGGTATTGAGCCATCAGATGTACTTAAAAGCTGCGGAAATGGCATCACCAAACAAAACCTGAATATTAAAACCAACGCTTTGGATGATGCCCTGGATAAAGAATTGGTGGCCACTTATGTGCACAATGGCCAGTACCTGAGCGAAACCTGCAAAAGGTGCCCTATTGTTGAAATGTGCGGGGGCGGTTATATGCCGCATCGCTACAGCAAAGTAAACGGCTTCGACAATCCATCTATCTACTGCAAAGACCTGGTCAAACTGATCTCAGAGATCCAGTCGACGGTAGTAGACAACCTCCCGAGAGAGATCCTGGATCTGTATCCGCTTGGAAAGCTAAACTATACCGAAATCATCAACGAAATATACGCTCAAAGCTATGCAAGCTAAATCATTTTCTTTTGTTGTTAAAATAGCCAGCAGATGTAACCTCAACTGTACGTATTGCTATATGTACAATATGGGTGACGACAGCTATTTAATGCAGCCTAAAAAAATGAGCGACCTTACCATCCAAAAGCTTGCCCAGCGGATCGACTCATTTTCAAAAAAGCACGAAATGCAGGCCATTTCGATCATTTTACATGGTGGCGAACCCTTACTGGCCGGCAAAGCTTTTTTTCGCCGTTTCCTGGATATTTTCCGGGAAAACATTGCCGATCATGTAAAGATCGTTTACGTGGTGCAAACCAATGCCCTGCTCATTGATGAGGAATGGATGCAGCTGTTTGAAGAGCTGGATATTAAGCTGGGCATTAGTTTAGATGGTGATAAAGAAACTAACGACAGGTACCGGATTGACCATAAAGGCAAAGGATCGTATGACCGGGTGATCGAAAAATATCAACTGGCCCGCGACTCGCAGTTTAGCCAAAAGGCACCGGCTGTATTAACGGTGATCAATGTAGATGCCGATCCGCAGGAACTATATCATCATCACAAGTCCATCGGCATCGAGTCGTTTGATATATTGCTGCCCGACTCTAACTGGGATAAACTCCCCCCGGCACCTTCGCCAGGCACCCGGTTTTATGGGTCGCCTACCGCTTACGGCGATTGGCTTATTGCCTTGTTTGATGAATGGTATAATGACTCTAATCAAAATAAAAGACCAAGGATCAGGAAATTCAGCCAGATAGTTCAGATGGTGCTGGGTCATAAAGTTTCGGCGGATGACCTGGGCGACGGCGATAACCAGCTAATAGTGATTGAAACGGACGGCTCATACGAAGCCGGCGATTCGTTAAAAATTTGCGGGCCATCCTTTACCAAAGCCGATACTAATGTGCATAACCACGAAATTGACGAGGGCCTGAATACCGATCTGGCCAGCCTTTACTTCAAAAGCCATAACAGCTTATGCAGGGAGTGCTCATCATGCAAAATACGGAACATTTGCGGCGCCGGCTATTTACCGCACAGGTACAGCACCGAAAATTCATTTAATAATACTTCGGTTTATTGTATGGATCTGACCAGGTTGATCACACATATTCAAAACCGGATAGTGGATAGCCTGTCTGTTGATATGGAGGAAGATATCCAGATTAAAAAATTTGATTACCTGGAAATTTTTAATGACAGGCAACCCAAGGATTTAGTAACAAATTAGTATTTGACCTATAAATATTGAAATCATGATCATACAAGATGGCATCAAAATTTATCCGCATGCAGACTGGGAGTCTACAATTTTGCTTAGCGATGGAACAATGATCGCAAAGGGTACGGCGTCAAACGGGATACCTTACCGGGATAATGCATTTAAACCCGTAAAACCCTGGAGAGATGCTAACGAAGAAGAACGGGAATTACTGCTTGCGCAGGATGGGGATGAGGAGCCGGATCTGAATAGCATCATCAATATTATTAAACTGCCCGATTATGTAATTGAAGAGCTGAAAGAGTTTAAGCTTCAAAACATCAACAGCAAATTTAAATTCAACCATTACAGGGATCTGTATGGTGCAAAATTAAATCAAAGCATCGGCCACATTAATCAATATCTTAAAACATTACTGGTTGAGAACCAGCCTGTGCCCCCTGCGTCATTTACATTCAATCAGCCAAACCTGGAAACGGTGACCGTATACCTCAAGTTTAACTCCCTGGGTGGCCTGCATATCGATAATTTCGACGGGTTTAGCCTCGGGGAGACCGAACAAGCCGGGCGAAGATTATGTATAAACCTGGGTGTCGAGGTAAGGCACTTATTATATGTCAATCAGCCTGTCAACGCCATGATTGAATGGATGAAAACCAAAAAAACAGTTGTAAAGGAGTATTCGCAATGGCATCTGTATAAGGACTTTATGACGTATTTTAGCGAGTATCCGGTTGTAAAAATTCCTATACAGCCCTATGAAGCTTATATTGCCCCAACCGAAAACATGATACATGAAGGCTGTACCGAGGGTACCACCCATTACGACGTGAGCTTGTCATACCGGGGCGCGTTTAAAAATACCTGCCCTAAACCCGTACTGAACAGCCAGCTCTATTAATTTTATATAACCCATGAAACAATTAGCGGTAGTACATCCTGAATTTGAAGTTGACAACCCGGCCAGTAAATTTGCCGTGAACTTTTTTGGAGAGCGCGTAAATTTTGTTTTGGATGATAGCTTTCCGGAAAAAGAGAATATTGTACTGGGCGACCATGAAGTGCTGGTCAGGAAAAAAGGCTTTTCACTCAACTACCGCGACCTGAATTTTATTATGAAAGCCTCGCGGTACTTTATCAGCGATAATTGTACAACGGCTTATTTGCCCATTGGGTCGGAGTTTGTTGGCGAAGTGGAACAAACCGGCAAACTGGTTACCGGCCTGCAAAAAGGCGACCGCGTAATACCAAACTGGAACTATGAAGAAATACGCCTCAGAAAACGCAAAATGGGCTTAATAGCAGGAGTGGCCAGTAATTCTACATCAAGGGAAAAAGAAGTACTTCATTTCCGGAAGCTTTATAAGATCCCCGACACTTTTCCACTGGAAGTTGCCGCAGGGTTTTCTATCGGTGCGCAAACCGGCATGAGCATGCTGCGCAAAGCTAAGCTTAACAGCAAATCAACGCTGCTAATTACTGGTGGCTCGTCCAACACTTCGCTGTTTGTGTTAAAGATGCTTCCCAGCTTTAAATATAAACATGTATATGTGTTAACCTCTTCCGCAGAAAAGGCGCAGCAGCTGGAAAAACTAAATATTAAAAACGCCACTATACTGATCAATACCAAATCAAAGGACGAAGAAATCGATCAATCCATAGTAAACATCCTGCATAATAACATTGACGCCATCATTGATCCGTTTTGTAATATATACCTTAAAAAACTATACTACCTGCTTAAGTTTAACGGCAGGTATGTTACCTGCGGAATTGAGAATAACACCTTATACAACACGCCCGGTATAGATACCGAGACCATGCAATTACCCGAGAACCTGCTTGTTCACTTTATCATGAACAACATCAGCTTTACTGGTAACTGCCTGGGCACTACCAAAGATCTGGGCAAAGCGGTTGATCTTTATCTTGATGATAAGCTGAGTTTAAGCAATTACCACAGCCTGTCTTATAAAAATGCCTGCGAATTTTTAGAAACGTCATTTAACGATGCCAACAGGCTGGGTAAAGTGGTATGCATGTACGAGTAGCACAAGTAGTAAAAAATTAATTTATTGATCATGAGCTTTAAAGTTTTTCACAGCTCCCCGGTTCAGGGTCTGTCGGTTATTGAACCACGATTTTCGTTAACGCATAAAAGACTATGGGTTTACGCAACTAAATCGCCTATTATGTCGGCCCCTTTCTTGAGTAACCTCGGTGGCGATTTAACCTGCTACGTTGGTAAAGAGATCGTGGAAAACAGGTCCTTTATCCTGGAGCGTAATCCCGGGCTTTTTGATCAGCGGTACCTGAACAAAAAGGGGTCAATATATATGCTGCCTGGCGATACTTTTATTGAAAACCAAACCTCATGGAAAGAAGAGCTGGTGAGCGAAGTTGCCGTGCCCGTTTTAGACGAATTTAAGATCGACAATGTGAAGGATTTTCTTTTTTGGTTAAAAGAATTGAACCTGTTAGACATCTACCTGATACCCGAAGACGGTTTGTTATATGGATAGTCCTGATTTTGCTTATCAATGTGATTTTTTCTCCTTAAGGCTCCCCATTTTTAGTTTACAAAAAATGGATGAGTTTCACATTGCCGAAGCAAATGGCCAGGAAGAAATTTTTCTCACAAATCTACTCCAAACTGATAATTTCCGGGATGGCATTTTACTGGCCTCGCCAACTGTTTACCACGAGCTCCTGAAACTGCAAAGCGGGGAGCTAAATCCTAAAAAAAAAGAGAAATTATTAAAAACCCTCTATAAATATTTTGTCAGGTGCTGTATCCGTCCGCTGCCTTTCGGGCTTTTTGCAGGGTATGCGGCTGGTAGCATTACCCCTGAGGCAACAAGCTCGGCTATCGATCCGGAGCAAAACTTAAGGCAGCTACGATTAGCAGGTACGCCAGTTAAAATACTGATCAAACTGGTTGCAGATTTCCTGATCGGCAATGGATATCAAGAAAAAGCGGAGGCCAAAAAGCCACAAAATCATTTAATATTTAATTACTATCCGCTTCAGGGTTTTGAGGCGGATGTTAAGGATGAATATACCTTTGGCTATTTGCAAAAGCAATTATTCGCCATATTCCTAAAATCAAAGGAGCCTTTTACTGAACTGATCGGTCTCATCAGCCGGTACCCTGATAGCGAGCAACTGATTTCATTTATTAAAAACATCCATCACCAGCTACAATCGGATAAGCCTTTGATCCGCATACATGAGCACCTATCCGCTCTGTTCAGTCCCTATCATCCGGATGTTGCTTCGGCAGAATACCTCCAGGCCGATCTGTTTATAAAGGGTGCTGATAATTTAAATATTACCGATAAGGCAACCAGCACACTGCTAACCGAAATTGAGGAACTCAACGCCTTGGGGCCGGCTTTTATAAATGATGATCTGCTCAATTTCATGACAGAATTTACAGCCCATTACGGTGATGCTCAAATACCCCTGCTAACAGCGCTCGACCAGCAAAGTGGTATTATTTATCCCTCCTCCAATTCAGAAGACTGCATATTTAACGGTAATATTTCCGCTTTAAATACACTGGAACAAACAGCCGATAGAACTGATGTTTTAAAAACCCTAAAACTCAAAAAGCTGGCAGAGGCTGTTGCCAATAAACAAAAAGAGGTTGAAATTACCGTTGATGACATTAGCAATTTTAAAAGCCACGAATCGGCAGCAGTTAAAAACTTTTATTTGCAGGGTAACCTCATTGCATCCTCGTCAGATCAGCTCGACCAGGGAGCATTTCATTTTTTTATCAAAAAACAATCGGCGCCATCGGCATTGGCATTGGTCAATAAATCGGGCTATGGTTTGCCCGGTCTGCGCGATCAGCTATCCAATTTTATCAGCCGGGAGGATGCATTAAACGCTGATGTTATCCTGGCCGAAATAGTTTTTATCCCTAACGATGTTATCGACAATGCTATTTACCGGCCAATACTGCGGCGGTTTACTATTGATATTCAATCCGGGGCCTTTAGCCAGTCTGAAGAAAATATACATTTAACCGATCTGCTCATCTCGGTTAAAAACCAGGAGATCATTTTACATTCAAAAAAATTAAACAAGAGGATCATCCCGGTATTAACCTGTAATCACAATTTTTATAAAGGTCCGGCAGTATACCGTTTTCTGAGCGAGCTTCAATATCAAAACCCTAAACAGGTATTTACATGGCATTGGGGCCATCTGTTAAACCAGCCCTTCCTTCCCCGCATTACCTACAAACACCTGATACTTTCCAAAGCGCAATGGCACATCACGCTACAGGATGTCAGCTCTGTTGTGGAACAATTTGCCGACCCTGTTGACGCGTTGAAAGAGTTACAGCACCAGTTTAAATTTCCACAGCTATTCACCATCGCCAATGACGATAAAGAAATGCTGATCGATATCCGCTCAGCATTATCCTGCACCGTTTTCCTGGAGGCGGTAAACGCAAATGGTATTACCATTACTGAATTTATAGGTAACCCGGCATCAACCTTATTTAAAAACCAGGGCGATAGCTTTCATCATGAAATGATCATCCCGGTTTTGGATAAGCGAAAACCAGAAGCCCCTCAAACCATACCAGATAACAAGGTAACAACTCAGCGGTATCCGGAACTTGATGAACACCTCCCGGAGCAAAAAGAATGGATATATTATAAGATTTATGGCCGGCCTGTTGTACTTCAGCAATCCCTGGAAACCCTCTATCCTTTATTAAACCTCATGACCGATGAAGGCATCATTTCGCAGTGGTTCTTTATCAGGTATAACGATCCTTATAATCACTTGCGCTTAAGAATAAAAATGGCTTCGTACGCGATGGCCAAATATGCCAATGTTATTGCTGAATTGAAAAACTCGCTAAAAGGCCAAATGGAAAACCACCAGATCTGGGCCATGGACGCGGACACCTACACTCCGGAGGTTGACCGATATGGTGTAAGAACGATGGAGTATTGTGAGCAATTGTTTTATCACGACAGTTGCGCCAGCATGCAGTTGTTTAAAAGCGGCATTACGTTACCGGATAACTGGCTTATCGGCATACTTAACGTGGAAACCTTGTTGAATGATTTTGAATTGGATATTGCCGGCAGGATTGAGTTGCTGTATCAAATGGAGACCGATTTTTTTAAACGTACGGGTGGTTCAAAACAACTCCAGGTATCATTTGATACATTATACCGGGCTCATAAACAAAGTATTGAAACGATGATCAAGGGTAGAAACGAGGCGTATTGGGGATTTAAAGAAATACTTAAAACCCGGTCCGAACAAAACAAGCTTACACTTTCGGCCCTGGCACAAACCTGTAAAGAATACCCTGGCGAGTGTAAAACCCCATTGCAAATAATCAATAGCATTATTCATATGGCGCTCAACCGTTTCTTTTTAACCCAACAAAACAGAAATGAATTATTGATATATGCCCTGTTACGCAGATATTATGTATCCGTGATCTGCAAACTCCGCTATGATGCCAAACAATTGGCTGGTCATATGGAAGCATAGTCTCTCCTCCTCGGGAAATCGATTTTTAATTTATTCGGCTGAAGCCATTTTTCAATTCTATATTTTCCGCCCCATAAATGGGACGGCAATGAATTTTGACTTTACTTCTGACTATATTTCGGTTTGGCTTTAGCCTGCAGACAAATTTTATTTTCGACCAAATTATTAATTCATTGCCGTTCGGCTTTAGCCAACGGTTAAATTCAACTAATCAAAAAAGGCTTTAGCCAAATCGATCATGCCAGCACTAAATCTGATTAAACCGTTCCATAAAACTGTTGATCAGGAAATCCCAATGGCTTGACGGGCAAAACCCCGGGGATGTAGCTATGGTAACATCAACAATTTGCGACCGGATACGGCTAAGTTGCGCGCAGATAGAACGGATCTCCTCTTCCAGTTCAACATGGGTAATGATATTACCTGGGTTGTCATTCCGGAAATTACCGTTGAATTGGTTCAAAAAATAATCCAGGTCGATATGCAGGAAAGTGGGATCACCGTTGATTTCCCCGATCAACGATTTAAGATCATTACCCCGATAATAAAACCCTTTGGCAGGTTCATCATTTTTATCGGTGACGGATATAGAAATGCGGTCTTTATCCAGGTATGGAAAATCATTAATATACGATTCTACCAGGCTCTGTTTTGTTGGGCCGTTCGGTGAAGGCTCTTTTCGCAAGTGAAATATATTTACCCTGTCCAGGAAAAAAATAAGCGGAGCAATAAATGATCCCAGGTTAATACTTCCCTCCCGGATAAAATCAATAATACTTTCCGGTTCATCAAAATTCACCTTTTTATCATCCGTTACCTGAAAATATTCGCCATCCTTTTTATATAACAAAGGCGGCATCAGATCGGTATGATCATCCAGGTGAATGATGTTGATCTTTCTGATCCCAGGGTTGGCTTTTAAATATCTTAACCAAAATAAAAGCGACCAGGTATCTTCAAAACAAAGGTTATAACTATCCTTAACTTCATGAAAATCTGCCACATCTGTCAGTGATAATTCACTTGCTGAAAATCCGGACAGATTAGCACTCAGATTTGCATCCAGGCCAAGGTAACTTAGTCCGGGGCCCTGCAGTTGAAACTCCCTGCCCACCTGGGTCCATTTACAATTTGTAAAATAGCGGTTCAACTGTTGCTCAAAAGTGGCTTCTAACATCGTCATGAATAGTAGATATATATGATATAAGTAGATCTGCAGGTTGTAAACTATTATATTCAAGATAATAATTTAATAGAACAAAATCATTTTATTTTACAATATTTATAGGTGTTATAAATATCCGGTTAACCTAAACCACATTATACTATATGCCAGTATCGCCACACGAATACAGCTTTAAAGAATATGAGATTAAGCACGAACAGGAAACTATTCGATTCTATATTCATACCCCTGGATTTTCTCCCGCAAAAAGCACATTTATTTTCCTGCAGGGCTCGGGTGCGGTACCTTTATGTATTGAAAATGAGCATGGGCACAGGTTAACCTTTTCATTGCATACCAATCCGCAGATCATTCAAAATTTTAACTTCATTATTATTTCAAAGGTGGGGTTTACTTTCAGCGGCCGCCAGGAAGCTGAGGTGCCGGAGGAGTATCATCAAAAAACCAGTCTTGCTTACCGGGTTTTTCAGGTTGATGCGGTATTACAATATATCCTGTCAAACCAGTTAATCAGCAATAAGCATATCATCGTATGCGGGCATTCCGAAGGATCGGATGTTGCGGCTAAACTGGCTACCATCAATAAAGATATCAGCCACCTTGTATTTTTAAGCGGCGACGGGGCATCGCAATTTTTTGAATATTTTCTTTACGTCCGCAAACGGATAGAGCGCGGAGAGTTGTCCTTTCGCGAAGGACAGCATGAGATTGATACACTCACCAGGCAATTTGCTGAAATTATGCAAAACCCGGCCTCAACCGGCAAGTTTTGGCAGGGACATACTTACCTGCGCTGGGCTACATTCGCCGAACCAGCGCTAAAAAATCTCTTACAGCTCAACATACCCATTTTTATGGCCATGGGATCAAAAGACAAGGTGGTACATGCCGAAGGTTTTGATTTGATCGTCAGCGAATTCCTATTCAACAAAAAGACAAACCTTCATCATCAGATCTACGATGGTGCCGATCATGGATATAAAGAGAAAAGCGATACCGGTGCAAGCATTGATCATATTCCTTCATTAATAACCGATATAGTTACCTGGTTCAATCAAACATTAGTATCTTCTTAATCCTGAACCAATCATGGCCGATTATCATTTTATCCGCGATCTTATATTGCGGATCCCGCTATTTAGTTTTGAGGATTACTCCGTCCCCAATGTGCAGGAGATTGCCAATGATCCGCAATTTCAATATGCCATTTACTTGTCCAACCCGGTATTATACCAGGTATTGTTCCATAAGCATTTTCATGTCAGCTCCTTTAATGATAAGGAATTGCTCAGTATCCAAAAGTATATCAACCGCATGTGTTTCAGGCCCACACCTTTTGGCTGCTTTGCATCGTCGATAGTGGTTGGCTGGGGTATGGATGATGAAATTATATTGAAAGATAAAGCGCATGACCGCGTTCAACTGCTTTTGGACCAGGAAGTTTCACTCTTGCTTGCCAAAAAGTTACTCCATGAGGTTCCATATCCCAGGCAATTATTTTTAAATCCCACTATCTATCGTTTTAATAAAAGTTACAGGTTTGTAAAAACAACCTATGAGGAAGGGGTTTCGGCGCCATCCTATACGCTCGACTCGATTAAAATAAACAGGTACATAGACAATATTGTTGGGTTATTTAAAAAAGGCCCCCTTTCAGAAACCCAGCTGTTATCCATTTTAGAAACCGGGTGGAAATTCAGCAATGAGGAAGCCGCTGAATTTTTGAGCATGCTGCTCTCCAGTCAGATTTTAACAACACAGCTTGGGCCAAATTTAATAGGCGAAGATTATTTATACCGCTTAATCAACACGCCTTATGCAAGGGATAATGACCTCTCGCTTCAATTGAATGCCCTGTATAAAAAATTAAATACAGTAAAACCTTTTGCACAAGAGTTATTATTGAAACTTGATGATGAAATAAAACAGTTAACAACCGGCAGCGCAAAAAAAACTAACCTGAATTTTTATTCAAACCTGCAGCGAAAAAAGCTGACCGGGAGTTTGAACGTAAAGTACCAGGAACAAATTTCGGCGGCCATAACCGCTTTACAGGTTTTAGTTCCCTATGCTTTACCACAACAACTTAAAGATTTTATAACGGAATTCAAGACCCGGTTCGACAGACAAAAAGTGCCCTTGCTACAGGCCCTTGACCCGGACGCCGGCATAGCCTATGGCAGTGCTTCTGGCTCAACAAAGGAGGGGCTCCTGAGCCAGGTTAAATTTAACCCAAGCGTTAAAAACTCAACCGTAATAGAATGGACCATGGTTCATCAGGTGCTGCTTCAGCTTTGGACAAACAATACAAACCGTGGCACTTTTGAACCTATTGAATTAAGCCCATCGCATTTAAGCAAGATTGATACTATGAGCCCTCCACTGCCGCCATCCATGATGGTGATGTTCCGGGAAACTGAGGGCCAGATTTTTATTGAAAACGCAGGGGGATGTTCGGGCACATCCATCATTGGCCGTTTTACTTTATTTAATGATGATGTATTGGATTTAAGCAGGCAAATAGCCCAAATTGAAGAGCAGGCGAACCCGGATGTGATCTTCGCCGATATCGGCATACTCTCTGATACTCATACCGATAATATCAACCGGCGGTACCCGGTTTACCAATATGAGATACCCATTAACTCCGTTCCGGTTCAGCCCCCATCTCACCAGATCAGACTATCCGACCTGGTGGTATCCGTTGTAAATGACGAGCTGGTACTGGAGTCGGTATCTCTGCAAAAAGTTGTACAACCCCGGCTAAGTTCGGCCTATAATTACGTGCATAATCATTTAAGTATCTTTAAGTTCCTGTGCGACCTTCAATACCAGGGCATTCAGCATAATTTAAGTTTTGATCTGGAATACTATTTCCCCAATTTAAAATTTTACCCAAGAGTAAGTATGGGCAATGTTATCCTAAGCGCTGCCAAATGGTACTTAACTACCAACGATATCGATTATTTGAACAAGGCTACAGAAAAAGATGGTTTAGAGAAAATGCAGGTAATAAAACAGCGTGTTCAATTACCCAATCTGATCTGTTTAACCAGGGCCGATCAGCAACTCGTTTTTAACCTTACCCAAAAAGAAGATGTATTGCTACTACTAAGCTGTATAGCAGGCTCGGAACAGGTTAAGCTGCTGGAATATTTTTTACCTAAGCCAGTTCGGTCAACAGTGGCGATAGCGGGGAAACCCATGATCAACCAGTTTATAACCTTCCTGTATCAAACAGATAATGTTTACCCGGCTAAGTTATTTAAAGCCCAGCCTACACTCAACAGAAAAATCAAAAGGGAATTTGTACCGGGAAGCGAATGGCTTTATTTTAAAATTTATTGCAGCCCCCAGGTAGCTGATCACTTATTATCCGATCAGATTTTACCACTCATGGCTGCTTTAGAAAAAAGAGAGATAAGTTCCTGGTTTTTTATCCGGTACCTGGAATCAGGCTATCACCTTCGGCTCCGGTTAAAAGTAAACCCAACCGATATTGGCCAGGTGATGGTAAAATTAAAAGATCAGTTAGCCGTAAGTCTGCAAACCAACCAGATCAAACAACTACAAACCGACACTTATGTTAGGGAAATAGAGCGGTACGGGGCCGATATCATACCACTCGTTGAAGATTTTTTTTGTGCGAGCAGTAAGCTGGTCATTCATTTTATAAAAGCCAGGGGCTCGGTTTATTCGAACCATAGTCTCGCTATCATTGATATTGATAGGTTAATGGCCTTGTTTATGCCATCTGTTACCGATCAAATATCATTTTTACAATTAGTGTCGGATAATTTTTACCAGGAGTTTTCGGGCAATAAGGCTTTAAAGGTTGATCTGGATTTGAAATACAGGGAATTAAAAACCGAAATTCAATCCTTGCTCCATGATCAGCATTACTTTAAAACGCTAAAACTGAGTAAATACCATCAGGATTTTTTGCATCAGGCCGGCCGGGTGGCTAAAGAATCCCTCGAATTTAGCACAGAGCGAAGGGTTGCACTGCTTGCCGATATGATCCACATGCACTTTAACCGTTTATTTACCGAAGACCAGCGGGAACAGGAGTATATCGTTTATTACTGTATGTTAAAATATAAACTATCGGTAAAAGCCAGGCTTTAAAGGAAAGGGTGATGTTAGCGCTTTTTCAAAATATTCAGATCCAGTTTCTTAAAAAACAGATCCCTGTAAGTTGCTCCCAATTGAAGTACCTTTTTGTTAGTTAAAAAGATCTGGTTACCATTTATAAATTTAATCTTATTGGTATTTACAATAAATGATTTATGGATCCGGCTAAAACTGCTTTCTGGCAGATGTAACTCTATATCCTTTAGGGTTATATAAGCTTTGTAGTCGGTATCGTTTAAGTATATGGTAATAAAATTATTGCTGGCTTCTATGTAAACAATGCTTTCATGGTCGATCTTTACTATTTTGCCAAAATCACTTTTTATATAAAAAAAGCCCTGTTCATGCTCACCCGTTTTTGAACTATCTTTCTCCTCCATACTCCCCATTACCTTTTTAATACACGTTAAAAACCGGGGGTATGAAATGGGTTTAAGTAAAAAGTCGAGCGCGTTTTTTTCAAAAGCCTCCACTGCATGATTAGCGTGCCCGGTAACAAATATGATTTTAATTTGGGGATCAAGCAGGGTAGATAGCTCCAATCCATTCAGCATGGGCATATCTATATCCAGAAAAAGGATATCAGGCTTCTCCTTCCGCACAGCGGCCAAACCCTCCATGGGGTTATTAGAAGTTCCTAAAAGTGTAAGGTCAGGTGTATTAGCTATATAATCTTTGAGTAAATCAATTGCATGTGATTCATCATCAATTATAAAGCACTTTATTGTGTTCATGTAAATTTATATTTAAATCTATTGAAAATATGCCATCCCTGTTATTGATAGTTAAATCGTATTGACGTTTATATTGGTTCTCCAGCCGGTTCTTTACGTTCACCAGGCCTAATTTGTTATTATTATGCGGCATGGAATGGGTTCGCCCAATTTTATTGATGGTATAAAAGCTTAAGCTACCGTTGTCTAATCCCACATAAATTTGTACCGGAAAATCACCATCTGATAAATTAGCATATTTAAATATATTTTCAACAAAAGTTAGCAGCACCAGCGGAATTATTTTAATACCTTCAAAATCGCCCTTTAATATTAATTCAATACAAAGTTTATTATTAAACCTTATTTGATTTAGTTTAATCAGGTTTTCTATGGCCACCACTTCATCTTTTAAACTAACAGTTTCATTACTGCCTGTTGATTTAAATGAATAATGGGTGATCTCTGATAAAAGCATAATAACCTCTGCAGCTTCTTCCGAGCTTTTGTATACCGTATTATAAATATAATTTAATGTGTTAAATAACAGGTGCGGGTTAATTTGAGCCCTAAGCAAGCTGTTATGTGTAGCCAGCAGATCTTTTTCAAGCAATATCTTCCTGCTTTCAGACTTCATCCGCTCATTTTCAAGCTGAAGTATTTTCCTTTTATTGTACACACTGTATAAAGCAAACCAATAGCATGTGCTCAGGCCGATAAAATATATGGCACGCCATACGCTGGCCACAAAAAAGAAATAAGGGACACGAATTGATCTTAAAACCTTTACATGGAACCAGCTTTCCAGCATATAGTTCAGCCCATAATTAAGTGCTAAATAGACAATTATCTCTAAAGGAAGCAAGATTAAAAATGATACGAACCAGTTATGTTTCTTTTCAGAAAAATTTCTGAGCAATACCATGGCATTATAATAAAACAGCGCGATGTTAAGTGGATAGTGCACTATCTGATCAAGCAAAGAGATCTCTCCCGATGATAATATTAATAATACAGAAAGTTCGTACACAATAAATGATCCCCAAAAAATCAGATGCCAGAAAATATGAATACCATGGGTATTATTCACCATGCGTTTAAACTTGTTTACCATCCATTTAAAACTGTTTGCACAATAAATTTCATATTATTTATAGTATACTCTAATTTAAATAAAAAAAGAACCTATGAAAAAGTCCCAAACCTTAAAAGCAATATTTGAAATTGCAACAGTTTTCAAATTTCAACCAGACTCAAAGGCCCTGCATCTAACTGAAACAACAACAGTGGTAACAACATCGTCAACGGCTACGATAACTTCTGTTCAATCTCTTGGTTTTCAGAGGTTACCTAATAGCGTAAGAATATAACTCATCCTTAACTACACCGATTGATGATTTATTGAACTGCTTAAAATAAAAGGAAAAGAACGATATATGATTAACTCATACTTAACTAATAATACCACGATCAATGAAAACCTAAACAGGTTAAAGGTTGATAAAACGATCTGCCTGATATCAGTAATTCATTGCTTTTACATATACTTTATATATTATTAGGTTAATTAAGGGATATTTAAATAATAGTCGCTTTTAACACGTTAACATAAATATATATTTTTATTAATGAAAACCAACAGTATCTATTAAAAAAAATCATTTATACGTAACCTGCTATTAATGCGGCCTTAACAAATATATCAATCATAAAATCAAATTATAATTTACGGTTTAATATCCCCATAAATAATAACAATTAACGTATTTAAGAAAAAATAAGATAGAGCTAAAAGTTTTATTTCAATAAATATAAACCGTTGATTTTAGCAAATTATTAATTATTTGATATCATAATACTTGCATTATGAATAACCCTTGTCAACTATCTGTTATTATTGTTGAAAATGACCAGACAGACGCGTCTACATTAAAACAATATATTTCCCGTATTCCGTTCCTGAATCTGTTAACGGTTTGCCGGACAGCCATTGATGCATTGGATCTGATCTATATCAAAAAACCGGATATCATTATAGTGGATGTAAATCTGCCAATGATGTCGGGCCTGGAACTCATCAGCGGGTTAACATCGCAAAAACCACAGATCATCCTTACCTCTGCCCATCAGCAATATGCCTTTAACGGCTTTGAACTTGATGTAACCGACTTTTTGCTGAAGCCGTTTGATTACCAACGCTTCATTAAAGCCATATGCAAGGTTAAACAAAGGCACTATAATTTAAACAGCGATATAAGTGTTAAAGAACTGATGCCTAAGCGTAACAGCTTACTGGAGGACCTCAACACAAGAACGGCCACAAAAGCTTTATCAAAAGAAGAGCGGTTTATATGGGTTAAGGTAGATAAGAAAATGATGAACCTGAATACCTCCGAAATTGTATACGTTGAAGGACTAAGGGATTATGTGAAAATTCATTTAGCCAAAATGAACTACGTAGTAAACTTAACCATGACCAAAACCGAAGAACTCCTGGGCAACAGCAGCTTTATTAGGGTAAACAGGTCTTTTATTATAAATAAGTCATTTATCATTTGTGTTAAAGGCAACACCATCGAAACCAGCTTAAATAATTCTTTACCTATCGGGGTAAATTATAAAGATGCTGTAAAGCAATTGTTGTTTAACTAAATCCCCTGTCTTTTATCAAGCCCCAATCAAAACCTATTTTATGAAAGCGCCCCTGGTAATTATACCGGGGGCGTTTCTGTTTTAAGAAATCTTATTTTTCTTTGGATGCCCTGGGCAGATTGGCGCCATATCTTCTTTCCACAGAAAATATATTATCCTCGACACGAAGACTATGAAAAGAAAAAGAAATAAATTTGTTATTAACCAGCTAATGTCATGAGTTTAAAAAAAGCGTATTTCTATCTATTTTATAAGTTTTATAAGTTTTTTGAAAATCCTCCTAATCCTTGGGGTTCGGCATGGAAGGCAGGAGCATTAGTTGGTATATTAGAATTAATAATAATTTACACTTTTTTTGTTTATTACATGCTTTTTTTCAATAGACATTATCTTCCTCGTGCTTCTTCTCCAGAATCATTAACCTCTGCGATTATAATCTTATGTGTGAATTATTTCTCATTCACCCCAGATAAGAAATGGAAAACTTATGCCAGAGAATTTGACAAGTGGCCAGAGTGGAAAAATTTCAAGGGAGGAATTATTGTCCTAATTATAGTTGTCGCAATTGTTGGAAATCTAATTTTGTCATATTATTTAATGAGTTTAATTGATTGGAAGAAATACAATTGATGAAATTAATATTTTAGGCGAATCTCGATACCACCCCTGGTATGCTAAAACACGAGCCTAATTATACCTATGCCGAATAAGGACAGTACCAGGATAATTTACAACAGAACGCCGGAATCAGCGGCGATGTCGGCAAACTTTAAACGGGCGATGGCGATCACCGCCAAACTTAACCTATTGACGTTCAACGATGCTGACGAGATCCGGGCCTTGTTCAGCGAACTTATTGGTAAAAAGGTCGATGAGAGTTTTTTACTGATCCCGCCATTCTATACTGCCGGCGGCGACGAAATCCGCCTGGGGCATAATGTCTTTGTCAACCAGAATTGCACCTTTTATGACCTTGGCGGCCTCTGCATTGGAGACGATGTGATGATTGGACCCAACGTAAGCATCATCACAACGGGTCATCCACTTGAACCATCGCAACGCCGCAAGATCACCATTGGAAAACCCATCGTCATTGAGCGAAACGTCTGGATCGCCGCCGGCGCAACGATTATCGGCGGGGTAACGATAGGAGAAAACTCGGTTGTGGCTGCGGGCGCCGTAGTTACCAGGAACGTTCCCCCTAATATGCTTGTCGGAGGAAATCCAGCACGGGTCATCAAGGAAGTTTGAAGTTTATTGATTCAAGCCATTCTTAACCCGGCCGCCTTCTTCAGTATCTTTTGGTTCATTTTTCAGATTGCCATTAATGGACTGGTTACCGAACGAATAGGTGAGCCTGAAATTAAAATAGCGTGTATTGGTAAATTGCGATAAGGAGTTATGCAGGTTTAAATAGTTAACCGTTAAAACATCCTTCCGGCCGCGGTAGATGTCATAATAGTTCACATCGATGGTCAGTTTCTTTTTCAGGAATTCCTTTTTTAAACCCAGATCCAACGAGCTGAGGGCATTAACCTGGTAAAAGTTAAAAACAGATGGCGAAGTATAGAAGAAGGCCGTGTTAAAATAAAAACCCGGACTAATGGTAAATGTACTTACAAAGTTATTGGTAAAGTTTATTTTATTCCGTGTAAATGCCCCGCCAGACAGTTGCGATTCATAGTGATCATGCAGCACGGTGCTGGAGTTTTCCAGGGTCCACCAACTGGCCACTTTTAAGGGAAAATTCAGATCAAACGAAATATTCCTCTTTTTATCCAGGTTAAGTGGCGAGTAGGTTAAAATATTGGTTTCGGAATTTAAAACCGGCAATTGGGTAATGATGTTTTTCTGGGTCCTGTAACTCAATGACATATTAACGGAGTGGATGGAATACTCTATTTTAAAGTTATTGTAAGTGCTCGGGTTTAAAAAAGGATTACCGCTTACATAGGTATAGGGGTCAATAATAAACACAAAAGGGTTCAGATCGCGATAGCTGGGCCGGCTTATCTTTTTGGCGTACGAAAGGGTAAGCGTTTGTCCCGGGCCCCATTTTTTATACAACTGGGCGCCTGGCAATACATTGGTATAATTTTTTGTAAAGCTCTGCGATGCTATAGCCGCGGTACCTGTTGAACGCGTATCCTCTACCCGTGTACCCACCTCCAAGGTGGCAAAGCCAAAATCATAATCTAAATTAAAGTAGTACGCGTAAATCTTTTCATCGTATTTAAAATCGTTAGTTTGGCGGGCGGCATTAATTACAGCGTTATTCCTTACCGAGTCGCTTACCAAACCATCTTTGGTTGTACTGTTGTTAAATTTGCCGCCTAATTGCAGGGTTACCGCTTTTGACAAGGCTGTCGAGAAATCAGCATTTACGTTAAAAAGATCGATGGTTGATCTGGCATCATTGATGATCCCCGAAGTGTTAGTGGGCGTATTTACATTTGAACTGATGGTATTTTGATTTTGGGAAAGGTCATAACGCCCCAGGTTTGATTCCAAACTAAACTTAGTGCCTTTGTTAAAAGCATGCTCATAGTTAACCGTGTAGGTGGAGTTTGTTGCATCGGTTTTGGTTAAGCCGGTGGTATTGATGAGACTAACCAGTTGGTTATCATCCGCGGTACTACCTAAAAATGTTTTGGACACGCTGTTGGGCTCCTGGGTTGTTTTCAGGGTATTGCCCCGGTAATATACACCAAAAGTGTTGGCTGTATCTATATAATACTCCAGCCCGGCATTATAATAAACCAGCGTGGGCTTATTTTTAATGAACGATTTGGTATTGAGCAAATAATCCTGCCCACCCTGGTTATAATAACGGTTACCGGTGATATCTGTAAAAGCAGGGGTCCATATTCTGCCGGCTGAGGCGGTAATGGTGAATTTTTTCTGCTTAAAGCTAAAATCGCCGCCAAAGTTAAACTGGTTGTATTTGTTCCGGGCATATTCTGTGTACAGGGAGGTGTTATAGCCGGTTTCTTTCACTTTATTTTTGAGTACGATGTTAATGATCGCTTTTCTGTCGCCCTCGTATGATGAATTGGGGTTGCTGATGATCTCAATTTTTTCAATATTATCATAAGGGATAGATTTCAGCTCCTCCAGGCTCAAGGGTGTCCTGCGACCATTCAATAAAATATCGGGCTCCACGTTCCCGTTTATTTTAAACGAGCCGTTGAGCAAAGCTACACCCGGCGCTTTTTGCAGAACATCAAACGCCGTATTTGACGACGCAAAGATCTTGCTTTGGGCATTGATCTCCATTTTTCCGGGTTTATTAGAAACAAGCTGTTTTTCAGCCTTCACCTGTACCTCACCAAGTTGATTCAAATTGGGTACAAGCCTCAATACCCCTATATTATGCACAGATGTGGCACCGGTAAGCTCGATGCCGGTTTTATCCAGTATTTTATAGCCAAGGTAAGATATATTAATGCTATAGGTCCCTTTTTTAAGGCCCTTGATGGTAAATTTACCGGCAGAATCTGTTTGGAGCGATTTTATGTTATTGGGATCTTCAGAACTAATCAGTTTTACGGTTGCCAACTCAACCGGGGTATTATTTGAATTATCAACAACGGAGCCGGTCAATGTTAAATTACCCTGGGCCTTCAGCGTTAACGCATTAAATTCAAACAGTACAATAAATAATAATGTGAGCAACCTGATTAGTCGTTTGTTCATAGATAGCAGTGTTAGTATTCTATAGTACTTTATTACAAAGTCCCATTTCTTCCTAATTTAGTTTAAAGAAAATCGACCGCTTAATTTTTTCGATGAACTCACCTATAGTTTCGATGTATGTTATATTTATTTATGACGAGTTTAATAGGGATATCAAGGATAGCCTGGAACGGGCAATTGTCAAAATAGATGAATAGTTAGGCAATATTTAATGAGCCGGGTGTCGTAAATTCCTATTTATTTGTATAGGCTGATTTCACCCCAACAGCCTCCCGTTCCCCGGGCCACCTGATATAAACGATATGACCAAGCTATCTGTAATAAAATTTGCACTCCTTTTGTGTTTCGTTCTGCCGGCAATAGTCGCCATTGGCCAAACACGGAGTTTGGATACCCGCATCACCTTTGGCAAAAACGCCAAAAACATTGCCCGAATAAGCAATGATTCCCTGGTGCTCATCAGCGGCACTACTTACCTGTTTACGGTGGATACTCCAGAAGATCAAGGCCTGGTCTCTACCAAAGTAAGCGTAAGCGACCTGCCCGGACAATTGGCTTCTGCTGATGGCTCTGTTCAAAAATATACCATTACCGATCAAACTGGCACAGCAAAAACCACCGGGGATATCAAAACCGGCGATAAGTTGGTGGTAACCTCAAAAGGGGCATCCACCAAAACCTATCATATTGCCGTTAAACCTATGGCGCTTAGTGGCCAGCTAAGTTTGGATCACACAGCCATAACCGCCAATACCAGTCGCGATATGGTATTGTATTTTACCGCGGGCCAACGCAGTCCCGATGCTACTGTAAAAATTTATATCCCGGCGGGTATTACCGTTACCATGGATAATACAACCGTAAATGTTATTGGCCGGGGCGATGTAAAACTAAGCGGCCTGTCCACACAATCCATCGGGAGGGTTGGCACTAAATACTCCTATTCCAAAGTTGGCGATGTAAGCATTTCCGGATCGCCCGCTTTGGGATCAGTCATCACATTCCGTCATCTCGATCTGAGGCCTGCAAACGGTGCCGATCTCAAGCTCAGGATCAGCAATGTAAATCTCAAAAAAGTAGGAAAATATCCATTCAGGGCTGTATACAGTACTTCTAAGCCCGAGATACTGACAAGCCCCGGCACAGGATCTGAAACGGTGGTGTTAAACGCTACCCATACCATCTCTGATTTGGTGCGCATCCCCGATACAGCCATGAGCTACCGGGAAACACCTACCCTATATACAACAGCAAATTTTAAATGGGCTAAGGGTGCTAATGCTTCGGGTATACAATTAATACAATCTACAGATAAAGGCAAAACGTGGACGGTAGCAAAGGCCAAAATTGATCCCAAAGCAGCTACAGCTTCGGTTTCGGGCTTATCTCCCAATAAATTGTACAGCTTTAAGCTCAATATTAAGGATGGGGTGCAAAAAGGTTATTCAAACCCGGTTTCATTTTACTCTGGAAAAATGGACGTCAAATCCTTTGGCGTTACCGGCAGCGGTACAGACGATACCGAAAACATCAACAAGGCTATCGCCTACCTTAACCAGTTGGGCGGCGGAACCCTCTTATTTACCCAGGGTACCTATATGGTGCGCACCGTTCACCTCCTCAGCAATGTTTTCCTGTACCTGGAAAAAGACGCTGTAATAAAAGCCCTGAAAGGCGGCGACGCGCCGGAATCAACCTGGTTTAGCGACCGCAAATACCGCTCGGGTCTTTCCCCTACCGATGCCGGCCCCTATGCCGATCCCGAAAACTATATGACCAAGCAGGATGTGGGTCACCATTATTTTAAAAACGCCATGTTCTTTGGCGAGCGGCTCGACAACGTAAAAATTATAGGCAATGGCCAGATCAATGGCAACGCCAACCTGGTTAACGGCGACGGCGTCATGAAAAACGCGCCCGACAACCGTTGCGATAAACTATTTTCGCTCAAGTTGTGTACCCATGTTGAAATCGGCGGTATCTATCATCCCGAAGATCTGTGGTACGATGAAACTAAAAACGAGCCTTACTATATAGGCAGTAATGGCACAAAAAATTTCGATAGCGACCACATGCTCAAACTCGACCGCTCCGGGCATTTCGCTTTACTGGCTACGGGGACCGATGGCATCAACATTCACGATACCTACATCTGCAAAAACAACCAAACCAATGTGCGCGACGTGTATGATTTTATGGAGTGTAACAATGTAACCGTCACCAATATATTCTCCCGGGTGAGCTCCGATGATGTGGTAAAACCCGGCTCCGACTGTTCGCTGGGCTTTACAAGGCCGGCCAGTAATTACCTGGTGCGCAATATTATTGGCGATACCAACTGTAACCTCATCCAGATAGGCTCCGAAACAGTTGATGATATTACGCAGGTTTATGTGGATAATATTTATGTACTGGGCGCCAACAAGGCCGGCTTCTCCATATCCACCAATGATGGAGCCCACGTAAAAGATGTTTACCTGAATAGTGGCCGCACCGGCCCTATTCGGGAGCGTTCCAAAATGTACCGGGCCACCACGCCATTTTTTATATCCATATCCAATCGCGGGCGGGTTATTGGCGCCGAAGCAGGCAGGTATGTATTTACTGAAAATGGTAAAAAACACGACGAGCTACTGGTTAAAAACGTAAACATTGGCCAGGTGGAGAACATTAACCTCAAAGGCCTGGATGTGTATGAGGTTTACGGTGGCAGTTCATACGGTGGCAAACGGAAACCATACGATGGCAGCCAACGCAAGGCCACACCCATTATTGCGGGGTATAAGCTGCCCGATAATGCCGATGTTACCGGCGGCCTGGATTTTAAACTGCCCAATGGTCTGCATACAGGCTATATTAAAAATGTAGTTTTTGATGATGTCAATTTCCTGGTAAAAGGCGGCAATTCGCTGGCAGATACGGCCAGCGCTCCGGCTGAGCTTGGCGTAGGGCAATATAATGCTGCCGATCTGAAGATACAGCCATCCTTCGGACTTTGGGCCAGGCATGTGAAAGGGATCTCGGTAAATAACTGCACGTTTAATTATGAAAAGCGCGACAGCCGCTATGCCCTGTTTTTTGATGACGTGATCGGTGCCAGCATCAGCGGTATAAAAATGGTACGAGCGCAGGATAACCCTAAGGTTATAGGCACAAAAAAAGCTCAAAATATACAGGTGCTCAACTCAGTATATTATAACGATATCTGGGGAAATGCGCCGGTAACGCTTACGTCGCAGATTGATCATAACTAAATGGGCCAATATCCCGAGCTCTTGCCTTATTAAAGAATAAATTTGTCATGCTGAACGGAGTGAAGCATCTTCTTCGTCAAGACATATTGAAGAAGATCCTTCGTTCCTCAGGATGACAGCCCCTATAAAAAATGGTTGTCATTTCGATAGAGCATGGGAGGGTATGAGCGTTGCGCGAAAGAGAAATCTTCTGCGTAATACAAAGTTTCAATTGCGAATCCCAGAAGATTTCTCCTCGTACCTCGTTCGAAATGACAACCTTTTTATTTCTTTCTTTCTTAAAAACTCACGTAGTTGAGCTTGTGGTCGGTGTTATCACCGCACCACCTCTAAGAGTCTACTCCAGTATAGTTAATAAGCATACTCCTCAACAGTACCCAAAGCTTTGGGCAAAGCGGTTTCTTTCGTTTCGGATTTGAAATGTCCTTCCACTCTGAAAGCGGTTATATCCGTAAGACCAATTAAACCGAGGGCAGTTCTCAGATACGATTCTGTAAAATCGTAGCTTTTCATAGGTCCTTCGGAGAATACCCCGCCGGAGGCGATAGCCAGATAAACCTTTTTGTTTTTTACAAGCCCTTCCGGTAAACCACCCTCTTCATAACTAAAAGTAACACCACGTCTAATGATATGATCTATCCATGATTTTAATGTAGATGGGATAGCAAAATTATACATCGGCACACCAATTACAATAACGTCTGTATCCTTCAATTCGCTTATCGCTGCGTCTGAGTGTCTGATAGCCTCACGATGCTCGGCTGTCCGCGCTTCATCTGGCGTATAAAACGCGGTAAGATGTGATTCCTCCAAATACGGAAATGGATTTTTAGTCAGATCGCGTGTCTGCACGGTACTGCCGGGATAAGTCGCGGATAATTTTTCCAGTATCGCGCCGGATAGTTTGTTGCTGAAGGATTCGTTCCCCTTAACGCTTGAAATGATATTCAATATCTTTTTCATTGTTTCTTATTTTTTTGTTTGATCAAAGGTATCCACTATTGCTATGCAAAAGATAGTACTATACCAAAGGATAGCGCTATCCTTTGGTATAGTAGCAAGCCGGAGGGATCAGAAAACGCAGTGATTATATCGGGGTCATGTGCGATTCCTTGGGAGGAAGAGGTTTCTATACCATGTAGTATAAAAAGAAAAGTCATCCTGAACTTGTTTCAGGATCCCTCAGGACAGGTTAATCACGATGCTGTAAACCTTGCTTATGGGATGCCGAAACAAGTTAGGCATGACACAACTCCACATCAAAATTTATTTATAGTCCCCATTAATCCATTCCCTCCAATTCAAGTCTGATAGAAAAAGTATATCTCCATCAAAATGGCAGAGCCGCTTTTTTATTCGTTTATATATGATCGTTATAGTTAAAAAACGTTAAATAAATGACTGTACGTCAACTTTCTGTAGGTACATACGATTTGTTTTTACTTATTTTTGCTATATCTAATTTAAAGTCATGCAAAGGAAATTAATTATCATTGCCAGCTTACTGATAGGTAGCTTTTACAGCGGCGTAGTACACGCTCAGCAAACAACTGCTTTAGAACCTGATCAAAATCCAAGATATTTGGAAAGTCAATACAAATATGCCCGTGGGGCCGATACGCTGAACAGCCTGCACGGCACTACTATTCAAAACACGTATAAAGCTTATGACTGGTACGAAGCCAGATTGGAACGTCGCAGGCAAAACCGCGAATGGCGTCATCAGGAACGTATGAACGGTTATGATTATTCACCATCATGGAGCCTTTATGGCGGCTACTCATACCCCTACAGTAACTGGGGCTGGAATAGCGGCTGGGGCGGTAGCTGGGGCAACCGTTGGGGCGGCCATGGCCGTGGTTGGGGCGGACGTACCAGCGTTGGAATAGGATTTGGCTGGTAACAATTCACATAAAATACAATCTTACTATATAAAACCCCGAACAATACACATGAAATTCAACAAATTTATAGCAGTTGCTGCCCTTGCAGTTTCAGGAATGTTAGTAGCCTCATGCTCCAGACAAGTAACACGTGTTAGTACAGACGAAACTATCGATATCAGCGGAAACTGGAACAACAGCGACTCGAGATTAGTAGCAGCCGACCTTACCGATAAAATATTAAATGCCAACTGGATCAATACACACCAACAAGAGCACCAGGGTAAAAGACCGGTAGTTATTGTGGGCTTTGTTCAAAACAAAAGCCACGAACATATTGATGCCGAAACATTTGTAAAAGATGTGGAAAGCGCGTTTATACAAACTCAAAAAGTACGTTTGGTACAGGGCGGCAAAAAACGTGATGAGTTACGTGCCGAAAAAGAAGATCAGCAAACCAATGCTACCGTTTCAAGCATGAAAAAATTCGGTTTGGAAAACGGCGCCGATTATATATTGCAGGGTTCTATCAATTCTATTGTTGACGCACACAAACGCCAAAAAGTAGTTTACTACCAGGTAAACCTGGAATTGACCAACATCCAAACCAACGAAGTAGTTTGGATAGGCGAAAAGAAAATAGCCAAATACGTTAAAAACTAAGCCCGTATAGAAGAGTCAAGAACTAAGAATCAAGAGTCAAGACACAATAAAAATTGTTCTGTCGTTCTTGATTTTTAGTTCTTGATTCTTGTAAATAATCCGATATAGGAAGAGTGAGGGTATAAAGATCAAGAGTCAAGACAATACAAAATTGATCTGTCGTTCTTGGTTCTTGACTCTTGACTCTTGATTCTTATAAAAATGATAAACCTCCGCAAGTATATTCTCCAGGCATCGTCTGTTATAGGATTGATGCTTTTTTTGTCAGGCTGCGCATCTTATAATGACCGTATTCTTCCGTATTATAAAAATGTTTCGGCCGGGAATTACAAAGCGGCCGAGACTGAGCTTGACAAAAACAGCCTGATCCAAAAACCCCGTAACCGGCTCCTTTACCTGATGGAAAAAGGAAGGATAAGTCAGCTGAACGGAGAATATAAAAACAGCAACCAGTATTTTAATGCGGCCGATTCACTGCTGGAACAGGGCATGACCAGTGCTGCTGATGAAGCCGTTGGCGCGCTGGTAAACCCTATGGAGCAACGGTACAAGGGCGAGGATTTTGAGAAATTCATGATCCATTACTACAAAGCGCTCAACTACATGTACCTGCACAATACCGAAGATGCTATAGTAGAAGCCAGGCGCATCAGTTTGCAGGCCCAGGTACAAGGCGATAAATTCAACAATAAGGATAACCGCTACTCTAACGACGCGTTTTCATTGATGCTACAGGGCATGCTGTATGAAAGCAATAACGATGTTAATAACGCCTTTATATCGTACCGTAACGCTGCCGAGCTATATTTGAAAAGCCCTGATAAAACCTATTACGGTACAACTATGCCGCTTGGACTACAGCAGGATGTGATCCGTACGGCAAATCTGAATGGCTTTACAACCGAGGCAGATCAATTTGAAAAAACCTTCGGCATCAACAATTACGTGCTGCCCAAACCAAGCGAGGGCGGTGAGCTAATCCTTTTTTGGGAAAACGGACTGGCCCCGGTTAAAACCCAGGTTGATTTATTTTTCAGCCTGATCAGGAATGATAACGGAGATCTTTTCTTTACCGACGCAGCCGGGGGCATAGTGGTTCCTTTCAATTATAGCGGCGACAGGTATAAAGTAAATACCAAATCGGTAGAAAGCCTGCGGGTTGCCTGGCCAAAATACGTGGCACAAACCCCATATTATTCGGGCGCGGTAGTCACCAACAACCAACAGCAGATCCCCTTTGAAAAAGCCGAGGATATTAATGAACTTGCCTTTAAAACACTGCAACAACGTACCCTAAAAGAGATCGGCAAAACACTCTCCAGGCTGGCCGTAAAAAAGATAGCCGAGTATTCTGTACGTGCCGCCGCTAAGGACAATAATGGCAATACCAACTCCTTATTACAGGGCATAGGCTATGGCATACAGCTGTATAGCTTGCTATCAGAAAAAGCTGATACCCGTAACTGGCAAACCCTGCCGTCGTACATTTCATACGCCCGCATCCCGTTGCAAAAAGGCGAAAACCAGATTAGTCTTACTCTAAAAAACAGCCACGGCGCCGACGAAACCAAAACCATCAAAGTAAACGGGACTGGTCGTCTGCAGTTTTATAATTATCCATCATTAAGGTAAGAAGGGAGTTAATTTAATAGTCTTCATTCCTAACCCATAATATGTCATTGCGAGGAGGTACGACGAAGCAATCCCCTCGCGTTCTCATCGCTATACACGTGAGGAGATTGCCACACTACGCTCGCAATGACATGGTTTTAATTATGATTTACTCCTTCCTTTTGGTGAACTCCCATTGCATATCCCCAAAATTTTTTGTATCTTTAAGTACATCCAAACGCCAGCCCTGCTTACTTGAATATTGTAAGCAGGGCTGTTTGGTTAAAGAGATAAAAAGCTCAAAAATCAGAACTATTTACACGCAATATCATGACAATCAATCATATAATACTTTTTAAAGTTTTCAAAACTCATCAAAAATTTGTTAAAAAGTGTTAAAATCGATGGTTATGAATGAGTTTTGAGCGGTTTTCGATCCGTTTTTAGTCTATTTTGATAGGAAAAAGTGTTAAAATAAAGGTTTAAAAAGTTTTCTACTGATTGTGGCTGTTTGAATTTTATAATTATCTTTAATTGAGTTTCACCAAGCTTCAGGAACCTGTCACCTTCAACATATTATACCGATGGCCGAAAACAAAACCAAAGAAACCACTGCCAGTGTAGCCGAATTTCTAAATTCGGTACCGGACGAAACCAAACGCACAGATAGTTTCAAACTGGTACAGATCATGGAAGATCAAACCGGACTAAAAGCCAAAATGTGGGGACCCGCTATAGTTGGCTTTGGCAGTGGGCATTACAAATATGCAAGTGGCCGCGAGGGCGATATGCCGCTGGTAGCCTTCTCCCCGCGCAAAGCCGAAATTTCCCTTTACCTGATGCAGGAGCCCGTTGAGAAAGAAAAACTGCTTGCCAGTTTTGGTAAATACAAAGCCGGGAAAGGCTGCATCTACATTAAAAAGTTGCAGGATGTTGATGAAGGTGTACTCCGGGAAATGATCACCGCTACGGTTAGCTATGTAAAAAGCAAATATGGAGCAGTATCCTAAATAGTTAAGCGTCGATATTTGGAATCTCATTAATTTTATCTTCTTTTGGACAAGGGTTCAGGGAGTTATCCTGACTGAAACACCAGACCCTTAATGCAGGTATGCAACGTATGCCGGCGATAAACCAATTTAGAATACCAATTTATAAACACTATTGCTGAATTTATAAAACTCTCCGAAGGGGTTGTTAGGTGTTGAATTTTGAGCTTTTAAAGCTTAACAATAACTTAACTTATAAAATTAAGCATAGTAATACCTTAATGATATTATTGCCCCTATTGATTATTTATAATGGATGATATAGAATTACTGTCGCGGGTAAAAGCAGATGACAGGGAAGCCTTCAATTCCTTATTTCTAAAATATTATCCATTATTATCTGATTTTTGCCGGTTTTTAGGCATAAACAGCGATGATGGAGAGGACATTATTGCCGACGTTTTTTTAGACATCTGGGTAAAACGGGAACGTTTGCATATCCATACCTCCTTAAAATCATACCTGTACGGCGCTGTAAAAAACAGGGTTTACACCCTAAAAGGCAAAAATCAAAAAATGCAGCTACTGCCCGAAGAGTACGCATCGGACAAAGCCATCAGTGATCACCTTCGCCCGGATGAAATGCTTTTCAGAAAGGATCGGCGCCTGATGATCGAACGCTTTGTGGATGAACTGCCAGAACAAGGCAAGCTCATTTTTCTAATGAACTGGCAGCACCAGCTTGATCATCAGGAAATTGCCGAAATTTTAAGCATTTCTCCCCATACGGTAAAGACACATATTTACCGATCCGTAAATTATTTCAGGAAACGCTTGCTTTTTGTTAAGTAATTGGCACCAATGTTAACATTATGTTAAATCGTAAAAACATGTAATCGAATTATGCCTTTTTGAATACTTACTTCAAAATGGCATACATGGATGAACATCATTACCTACTGATCATAGGCTACCTGGAGGGAAGGATAACCGAAGAGGAGACCCAGTATTTATTACAAAAAGTTCAAACAGACAAGGAATTTTCTGACGCGTTTGAAGATATAGCCGAGATTTGGTCGGCAAAAAAGGCTATACCCAATAATAGTGGTAAAGCTAATGAAGCATTAGCACGTTTAAATAAAAAGATAGATGATCTGGAGGCAACAGAGCAGGTTCGTAAAAACGGATCAGCAAAAACGGGGCATCAGAACACTATTATTCTAAAACTACGTCCTATGCTGGCCATAGCCGCGTCAACCCTGATCCTGGCGGGTGCCTTTTGGTTATATAAAGCTAAGCTCAGCAACAAACCGGCCGATATCTTTGCCATGGCCGAAAAGCATACCGCTCCCGGCGAAAAGAAAAAAATCGACCTGCCGGATGGCACCACGGTTACGCTTAATTCATCAAGCAACCTGCGTATCGCTAATAGTTTTGGTGATGATAAACGGGAAGTGTACCTGGAGGGTGAGGCATTTTTTGATGTAAAAAGAGATCCGCAAAAACCATTTATTGTACATACCGGCAAAATAGCCACACAAGTGCTGGGCACACATTTTAATGTTTCGGCTTACCAAAACGACAGCAATATTACCGTATCGCTGGTACAGGGCAAAGTTCAGGTGGATATGAATAACGACCCATCCAAGCGTATCATCCTTGATCCTGGTAAACAAATGATCTATTCCAAAAACAATCATCAGGCCCATGTTGCCGATTTTATTACTGATGATATTACCGGCTGGAAAGAAAACAAACTGGTATTTAACTACGACAGCTGGCCAGATGCCGCTAAAAAACTAAGCAGGTGGTATGGCGTACCTGTGCTATTAAAAGACAGCACCCTGCTGCGCTGCAAGCTGAAAGGCACTTTTGATAATATCCCGCTGGCTAAAGTAATGGAGCAAATCAGGATGGTAGCGGATGTATCATGGCAAATGCAGGGCACAAAGATCATCATATCCGGTAAATGTAACTAAACACAAGAAAGGTAATTTTAATGAAGTAAGAAAAACCATAAAACAACAACAGGCAGCATGATCAGATCATACTACCTGCTCCGTAATCAGGTTCTCGCCAAAGGACCCAATTCATTTAGTAAAACAATCTCAAAAATATGAAAAAATATATATTCTCGCTTTTAAGTGCTATTTATTTGATGTGCACGGTTGTACAAGTCAGTGCAGCTAACGTAAACCGCGCGTCGGATTCTATCAATTGCACTATCCAGGTTTCTGAAAAATCGATCAAGGAGGTATTTTCTTTGATAGAAAAACAAACCGGTTTACGCTTTATCCATAACGCTACAGAGGAACAGCTTAGCAAAAAGATCAGTCTTTCTGAAAATAATCAGCCTATTGATGAGGTATTAAAAAAAATAACCAAACAATCCGGCTTATCATTCAAAAGGGTCGATCAAACCATATATGTACAAACCACCGCCAGGCTCATGCGGGTTAGCGGCAAAGTTATTGATTCGCAAACAGGCGAAACCATGCCCGGCGTATCGGTAAAGATCAAAGGCAGCACCGATGGCACCGTAACTGATATCTCGGGCAGTTACCACATTGAGGCTGCCGAAAATAACACCCTGATATTCTCATTCATCGGTTACCAGTCGCAGGAGCTTGCGGTTTCGGGTGGTACGCTTAACGTGTCTTTGAAACCAGATCAGGCCGCGTTGAAAGAAGTGGTAGTAGTAGGCTATGGTAAGCAATCACGCAAGCTGTTAACCAGCTCTATCGTATCCGTTCAAAATAAAGACTTTAATAAGGGTGCGTTCAGCAGCCCCGCTCAGTTACTACAAGGTAAAGTGGCTGGCTTAAACATTACCCGTTCGGGCGACCCAAACGAAACGCCATCTATTAGCTTGCGCGGCCCGTCAACCTTGCGTACCGGTCAGGCCCAGGAGCCCTTTTACGTGATCGACGGCGTAGCCGGTGCCGATTTCCGCCTGGTATCGCCAGATGATATTGAGACATTGGATGTACTGAAAGACGCCTCTGCAACTGCCATATATGGTACCCGTGCGGCTAATGGCGTAATTATCATCACTACTAAAAAGGGAAAAAGCGGTCAGTCTATAATATCCTATAATGCTTATGCCGGTTTTGAGAAGATCGCCAACAGCATTAAGATGATGAATGCTACCCAACTGAACGACTATCTGACCAAAAATAACCTGTCGCTTGACCCATCCGATCAAAAAGGTGCTAATACCGACTGGCAAAAAGAAGTAAGCCGCACCGGTTATTCCCAAAACCATAATGTGGCCCTTAGCGGCGGTTTTAACCAAACAGCCTACAGCGCCTCTGTTAATTATTTTGATGATAAAGGTATCCTGAAAGGCAGCGCTTTAAACCGTTTAACTACCAAAATAGCTGTAGAGCAAAAGGCCTTTAATGACCGGTTAAAATTGGGTTTATCAGTAAATAACGCCACCAGCAATTCAGACATCATCCCTAACCAAAATATTGTACTGTACAATATGCTGCGTTACCTGCCGACCGTTCCGGTAATGCAAAACGGCGCGTATACCGAAAATTTGCAAAGGGTACAATACTATAACCCGGTAGCTTTACTGGCCGATGCTTATCAAAAAACCAAAAGCAAGCTAAACCTGATCAATGCTACTGCCGAGCTGAAACTACCTTTTAACTTTACCTACAACATCAGCCTATCATCACAAAGCGAACAGGTAAACGGCGGTGCTTATTACAATAGCAAATACACGCTTGATCAGGGTGTAAATGGTGAGGCTTACCGTTCTTCATTTGAAAACAGCCGCAAAGTAGGTGAAACTTTTTTGACCTATGCTAAAGCTACCGGCAAACATGATATCAATGTGCTGGCAGGTTACAGCTTGCAGCAGGATGTTAACGGTGATGGTTTTCAGGCCAACAACCGCAACTTCCCTACAGATGATATCGGTTATTTGAATATTGGTTTAGGCTCGCCACAAGCAGGATTTGTGACCGACTGGGGGCCAAACCTGTATCAAAAACTACGCTTAATATCCTTCTACAGCAGGGCCAAGTACAGTTATGATAATAAATACCTGGTACAGCTGTCATTAAGACGCGATGGTTCATCGGCTTTTGGCGCCAACAACAAATGGGGTACTTTCCCGTCAGCCTCATTAGGATGGAGGATCACTGAAGAATCATTTATGCAGAACCAGCATCTATTTAATGATCTGAAACTGCGCGCCAGCTATGGTATCACCGGTAACTCCCTGGGTTTTGATCCACTGATATCACAGATCAAATACGGTTCGTCAGGTGCATTTTATTACAATGGTACATTCACCAACTCCATAGGCCCATCACAAAATGCCAATCCCGACCTGAAATGGGAAAAAACCACCATGTACAACTTAGGTCTGGATTTTTCGATGTTCAAAGGCAGGCTAAGCGGTACTATCGAAGCTTATGACAAAAAGACCAACGACCTGATCTATTTCTATCCGGTATCAACCACTCAATACTTTGTAGGTACTTTAACAGCCAACGTGGGCTCCATCTCCAACAAAGGTTATGAGATTACTATTGATGCGACACCCGTACAATCGAGCAAATTCCGCTGGAACACCTCTATCAATATAGCGCATAACAATAACAAACTGGTATCCTTATCAAATAACAGCTTTAAGCTGGATTCGATACCACAGGCAGAACCCGGTGGTCAGGGCGAAACCGGCTACAAGGTGCAGATCCTGAAAACCGGTTATCCGGTTGGTCAGTTTCTGTTGTATAAATACGCGGGTAAAAACGCAGCTGGTATATCACAATTCTACAGCCGTAGCGGCGGTGTTACTACCACCCCAACATCTAAAGATTATTATTACGCAGGCAACGCGCAGCCAAAATTACTCTTCGGGTTTAACAACAGCTTTACTTATGACAATTTTGACCTGAACGTATTTATCCGTGGCTCATTAGGTGGCAAAGTATTGAACGCTACCCTGGCCGACCTGAACCGTACCAGCGATGTAAGGAGTTATAATCTGCCCGTTTCATCAGCTAACGAATCGCCAAAGGATGTTAACGCTTACCTGTATTCCGACCGTTATATCGAAAGCAGCTCTTATTTAAGGTTGGATAATGCTACCCTGGGTTATACTTTCCCTAAGTTCACTCCGGGCATCCGCAACCTGCGTTTGTATGTATCAGGCAACAACCTGGCCGTTATAACGGGTTACAAGGGTATCGACCCTGAAGTTTCATTAGGAGGGCTTACGCCGGGTATTGATAATAAGAACTATTATCCGCGTACCAGGGCTTTCCTGTTCGGTTTAAGTGCATCATTTTAAATCATCCCCATTAAGAGATCAACATGAAAACTTCCATTCATAAATACTGCGCCATATTTTTAACCGCGCTAACCATATCGTCATGCACCAAGGTTGATGTACCGGTTGAAACCGAATTAACCCCTGCTAACTTCCCTGTAACGCAGCAACAATTTATCCTGGCATCAGGAGCTGCTTACGCACAATTGAGAGGCTCTTTTGCCCAAGCTTACTGGCAAATGCAAAGTCTAAGTACCGATGAGGCTATTATGCCCGCAAGAGCCGGCGGATGGCGCGATGGCGGCCGCTACCAACAATTACACTATCACAGCTGGAATGCCGACCTTCCGGAGGTACAAGACGCCTGGACATGGGGATTTGGTACCATAAGTACCTGTAACCGTGTTATTGCAAGCTTTGCCACAGCTCCTGATAACGCGGCCAAAACCATTACCATTGCCGAACTGCGGGCCACCCGCGCCATGGTATTCTTCTTTATGATGGACCTATATGGCAATATCCCGGTAGTAACCACTTTTGGTTCGGCTGATAAACCTTCTACCACCGCTCGTAAAGATGTGTTCGCCTTTATTGAAAAGGAACTGAATGCGGTGATCCCCAGCCTGAGCCAGGTGGTTGATCAAACCACGTATGGAAGACCGACTCAATACACCGCTTACGCCATATTGGCCAAAATGTATCTGAATGCACAGATTTATACAGGTACAAGCCGTTATGATGACGCAGTGAAGATGTGTGATAACATTATCCAATCGGGCAAATACAGCCTTGAAGATGATTATATCAAAATGTTTTATCCGGATAACGGTCCTAAGGACAAGGAATTTATTTTCGCTATTCCTTTTGACCATGCACAAGCACAAGGTGAACAGTTTAGCTGGTACAGTCTGCACCCTGCGCTACAGGCCAAATACGGTTTATTGTACCGTTTGAGCAATCCATGCAGCACTATACCATCTTACTACGCACAGTTTAACGACCCTAATGATATCCGTACCAGTATCTGGCTTATTGGTAAACAATATGACTTTGCCGGCAACCCGATCATTATTAAAACCACAAAAAAAGGTCTGGACGCCTCCTACAGCGGCCCGGATCCTACCGCGCCTGTTGATTTCCAGCTAACTTTTACACCTGATTTGACCCTGGTTGATGTACCTACCTTTGAGGTTGGCGGCGATGAACTGGGTAAAGCCAAAGGTATCCGTAACAACAAATACTACCCGGATGTTACGGCTACAGATCGTAACCAGAGTAATGACGTACCGGTATTCCGCTATGCAGATGTATTGCTGATGAAAGCTGAAGCTATTTTGCGTGGAGCAACAGCAACTAATGGTGATAGCCCTTTATCATTAGTTAACCAGTTAAGGGCAAAACGTAAAGCCGCTACCTGGTCAAGTGTCGACTTGCCAAATCTTTTACAGGAACGTGCCCGTGAGCTGAACTGGGAAACCTGGAGAAGGAATGACCTGATCCGTTTTGGTAAATACGAAGAGTCATGGGGTTATAAAACCGACAACAACGTAAACAAACGTCTTTTCCCTATTCCCTCTGCCGAAATTATCCTGAATTCAAAACTGCAGCAAAATCCGGGATACTAATCATACTTATCTAAACTTTATCACAGCCCTTAGCATTTAGCTAAGGGCTTTTTTATTGACCAAAATTTTATAAATAGCACATAAAATTTTATAAAACATATCCGTTATAATGCTTTAACTTTGTTGTCAGATGAAAAGAGCAGCCGTTTTAAGCATAGCAGCATTTTACCTGTTACTCACCACAGGAATGTTTGTATGCCTGGTACATTGTACCGGTCAAAGCTTAATGGGCAACAAAATGGCTATGCAGGCCATGAATCACAAGGCCGCACATCATCATCATAAACACAATTCAAAAAGCGATGATTGCGATTGCTGTAAAAAGCATGGCAATTATGTAATTAAAGAAAATATAAAACCGGCTGGTGTTGATGTACAATTACCGTTCTTGGCTATCGTTACCAGGCCATTTCAATCTATTCCGGCTGCTACACATTACCTCGTTTTAAATACATTTAAGCTAAGTTCAGGTAAGGCCCCACCGGATTTATCGGGCAAAGCAATAGCTATACAACAACGTTCTCTCCAGATCTGATAAGTAATCCTATTTTAATTTGGGGCGACATTACGCCTTGTCATTTGAATCATATGGTTGTTAACCCGTTAACTACCGATTATAATCATCAAAAAAAATAATTGCTTTTTAATCTTAAAAAATCATGAGAACGTTAAAATCCATCATAATACTCTTCACCGCACTGATCACTTATTCAACCGTTAAGGCCCAGGATAAAACAGCCAACACCGCTGTAAACAATGTACTGAGCGCTTATCTGGATGTTAAGAATGCGCTTACTGCCGATAACAACGCGCAAACAAAAGCAAAAGCTAAAGATCTGTTAACAGCCATTACCGCCGTGCCCATGGATAAGTTAACTGCCGATCAGCATAAATTGTGGATGACCTACGCTGAGAAACTGGAGTTTGATAGCCGCCATATCAGCGAAAGCGATGCCATTGATCACCAACGCGAACATTTCACCAGTTTATCCAAAAACATGTACGCCGTAGTTAAAGGCCTTAAACTGAACACCAACACAGTTTATGAACAATATTGCCCTATGAAAAAGGCCACCTGGTTGAGCGAAACCAACGCCATTAAAAATCCATATTACGGCAAGCAAATGCTAACCTGCGGTAAAACAACAGAAACACTGGCTCCCGTTGCCAAATAACAAACAGGCTTTTTATGAAGACTTACCTTTTAATATGGGTAAATCTGTTCCTGGTGGCTACTGCTTTCGGTCAACATCATACGTCTATGAAAATGGATCAGGGTGCTGGCGGTAAGCGGGAGCCTTTCTACACCAAAATAGGCAACAGGGAGATTTACCATTTATATATAGGCGATACCACGGTAAATTATACCGGTAAAGCCAGGCCCGCAATGGCCATTAACGGATCGATACCGGCGCCTACCCTTACCTTTACCGAGGGTGATACCGCTGAAATCTACGTACACAATAACATGATGATGGAAACATCCATCCACTGGCATGGGCTGATATTACCTAACCGGTACGATGGTGTATCTTACCTCACCACATCGCCGGTAAAGGCTGGTGAAACACATCTGTATAAATTCCCGCTGGTACAGCATGGCACCTATTGGTACCATTCGCATACTATGACGCAGCAACAAAGCGGGATGTATGGCGCTTTTATTATTCATGAAAAGCAACCGTCACCCATTAAGGATTATACCTTACTGCTGAGCGACTGGACAGATGATAACCCCGAACAGGTACAGCGCCTGCTGCATAACGCTACCGACTGGTATGCCATACGCAAAGGCAGCACACAAAACTATGCTGAGGCTATTAAAGAAGGGCAATTTAAAACCAAGGTAGCTAATGAATGGAAGCGCATGACGGCCATGGATGTGAGCGACGTGTTCTATGATCGTTTTTTCAGCAATGGCAAAGCACAGAACACCGCCCCGCAGTTTAAAGCAGGCGATCAGGTAAGGCTGCACGTGGTTAATGGTAGTTCATCAACCTATTTCTGGCTTAATTATGCAGGCGGCAAGCTCACCGTAGTAGCCAATGACGGCGAAGATGTGGAACCAGTAAAGGTTGACAGGCTGATCATCGCTACTGCTGAAACCTATGACGTGGTGGTCACCATTCCTAAAGATGGCAGCTATGAATTTTTGGCTACGCCAGAGGACCGAACCAAATACACTTCGCTTTGGCTGGGTTCGGGTACGCAGCATAAAGCCACGCATCTGTCGCGCCTGAAATATTTTGAGGGCATGAAAATGATGAACGGGATGATGGACATGCAAGGCAATATGAAAGAGATGGATGGCATGACCATGACCAACCAGGTGATGGATATGAACACGGTGATGTATCCTGAAATAACCGGGGAGGCAGAAAAACCTGCTGATAAAAAAGGTCAGAAAGCCCATAAAATGGGCAGCATGAAGATGAGCGATAAAAAGGCTGATGATAAGGATATGAGTAGCATGAATATGGATGGCATGGACATGAGCAGTAATTCCTCCGATATTGTTACGCTGAATTACGGCATGCTGCGGTCAACCAAAGTGACTACGCTGCCCGAAGGGCCAACCAAGCTACTTCGGTTTGACCTTACCGGTAACATGAATCGTTACGTATGGACGATCAACAATAAAACGGTATCTGAATCAGACAAGATCCTGATCAAAAAAGGTGAGAATGTGCGCATCATCCTGTACAACAATACCATGATGCGGCACCCCATGCACCTGCATGGGCACTACTTCAGGGTATTGAATGGCCAGGGCGATCATTCCCCTTTAAAAAACACATTGGATATTATGCCGATGGAGAGGGATACCATTGAGTTTAGGGCAAGCGAAAGCGGCGATTGGTTTTTCCATTGTCATATACTTTACCATATGATGAGCGGTATGGGGCGTATCTTCAGTTATGAAAATTCGCCGCCTAACCCCGAGATCCCGGATCCAGCCGCGGCAATTAAAAAGATCTATGCCGATGACCAGCACTTTTACGCTTCGGCAAGGGTAGGATTGGAAAGCAATGGCAGCGATGGTACCGCTGCACTGGCCAATACCCGTTGGAAGTTTTCGACTCTGTGGCATCTTGGTCTGCATGATCATGATGGTTACGAAAGCGAAACCATGTTGGGCCGATATTTTGGCCGTATGCAATGGCTATACGCTTATGGTGGTTTTGATTACCATTACAAGAAAGAAAATGGCGAACCAGAAAAAAACCTGTTTGGCCAGGTAAGTAATAAAGACAACCGTAAAACGGTAGTTGCCGGTTTGGCTTATACGCTACCCATGCTGGTTGTGGCCGATGCCCGTATTGATGGCAATGGCAAGCTCAGGTTTCAGCTAAGCAGGGATGATATACCGCTTACCAGTCGCCTGCGTTTTACCCTTATGGGTAATACGGATAGGGAATACGCGGCCGGATTCAGGTATATTTTTACCCGCAATTTTGCGCTGTCCACTCATTATGACAGCGACATGGGCTGGGGCGGAGGTTTAACGCTTACCTATTAAGTCGCAAAAAGAGGTTTGTATCATCAATCATGATCAACCTCTTTTTCTTTGATCTATCCGGATACTTAATCACAAATTGATGTATAGTTTTGAATTGACTTTATAAACAAAAAGTGGGTTTACATGGTTTACACTTTTTACGGTTTACACTATTATAATTTACTGACAATCAAATAATTAATTTATTTTATCATCAAAAAGTGGGTTTACAGTGTAAACCATAAATTATGTAAATCCAATTTGTATAAATATGATCAGCTTAATTTCAACTCATAGCTGGCACAACACCAAGGGCGGTTAATTTGGTTTATGATACAGTCTCTTTTTCCGCCCCTGTTTATGCTTTCTTCGTCTTAATAAAATCAAGCACCTTTTGAGTTTCCTCGGGGTAAACCGCGATGTGGTGATTTCGCAACAGGTAAGGCGCGCTGGTTTTACCCTGAGAGCCTCCTCCTACCATAATCACATGCGATGATTGCTGCGGCATATGGCAGTTGATACAATAGTTATTAATTACCGCACCTATCTGCGGAGCCATTTTGCAAAAATTGTGCTTGGCCTCGCTATGGCAACTCAGGCACTTCTGGGTAAACATCCCTATACTTTTCTCCTGGTTAACATGCGGATCATGACAGGTATTGCAGTCCATTTTACTCATGATAAAGCATTTGCTGGTGGGTAGCAACGCACTCTGATTACCATGCACATCGGGGCTGGGATGTTTAGGATCATCAGGCAAAAAGGTCATTTCTTTAAACTTGGATAGAGTATCGCCCATATGAAAAGCATATGACGTACGCTGAAAATCGCCCTTTGTACCAGAATGGCAAACCGCGCAGGCATCCATCTTTTGCCCCCTTGTTAAAGATGCATAAGTGGTAATATACTTTGGCTTTTTTTCATCCGGATAAGCGGTATGGTAATTAACGTGATTAGCAGCCGGGCCATGACACCGTTCACAATCAATGCCATATATCAAGGAGGCTTTATCAAACCCTACCTGCATACTCGCCTGAGGCAGATCGCTGATATAGGAGGTGTGGCACTCCAGGCATTTACGCAAAATCGGCCGCTGAAAATTCACACGGGTCGGATCATACCCCGGGCTATTAGCCCAGCCATGTAAAGCCGTGAAGTAGGATACCGGCAATTCAAATAACTGGTTCTCTTTCCAATACAAATAGGTTTGGGCATTTACAAGGCCTACAGTTATCTCAAACTTCTCTGCCTCGGTTTGTTTACCGTTCATGTATCCAACCTGGTAAAGGCTATCACCTCGTTTTTCCATGGCTACATGCAGCCCGCTACCATAATCTAAAATGTTAAACCCTTTGATAAAACTACCTTTAATATTATCGGCTGAGGAGGGACGTGTCGTTTGAAAATGAGCGGTATGCGCATAGGAATTATAAATATCACTATGGCATTTAGCACAACTCTCTGAACCGGCAAATAACTGCCCGCGGGGATCATTCTCCGGAGCACCGGCGTTATAACACTGTGTTAAAATAAAACTTAAGGGGATAAGGGAAATTAAAACAAAAAAGAAGGTCTTTTTTTTAAGCATGTCCTTAATTCACAAATTGGATATGGTGGTTTAAATCTGATTTTATCGGCTGGGGTAAGCTTGTAAAATCAACAACAATTTACTTCAATAATTATATAAAACAAATAAAAAAACAAAGGGCCGCCACATCACGCGGCAGCCCTTCTATATAAGCGGTTATATTAATTATAGCCTGGGTTTTGTTTTACCTGGCTGCCATTGGTTGTCTCGTTCAATGGGATAGGTAAAATTTCATTCACACCTGCTTTAAAGCCTTTAAACGATAAAGCAGTAGGTGCTTGTCCCCAGCGTACCAGGTCAAACCAGCGATGACCTTCGGTAGCCAGCTCTAAACGTCTTTCGGTATACACATTTTGCAGAGTTGCCGCTACAGATGGTAAACCCACACGACTACGCACAGCATCAAGTAAAGTTTGGGCACGCGCAGTGCTGCCACCACCGTTCAAATCGGCTTCAGCTTCCATCAGGTAAGTATCAGCCAAACGGATCTCGATGTAGTCATTAGGCCAGTTCAGTTCGGTAATACCAGTTGTTACTTTATTGGCGTTTATAGGCGCGTATTTCTGTATAAAGTAACCAGTATTCTGATAGCTTGGCGCATAGCTTGTTTTAGTAGCTTTGGTTAAGCTATCGATATTTACAATGGTGTAACCATAACGCGGATCGCCTTTCATGGCATCAGCTAACTGGGTAGTAACCGGGCTAAAGCCATAGCCACCGCTGTAGTAAATTGGACCGGTATAACTTCTTGGGCCAATCATTTGTACATACACGTTTGATTTAAACTGATCCCAGTTGCTCCAGGTATAGCTTTGTGTACCAGAGTGTACCAATTCAAAGATAGATTCACTGTTGAACTTGTTTTTGGTACTGAATATATCACCATAGTTAGGCAGCAGTTTATAGCTGTAATTGGTATTTACATCGTTTAATAAACGTGCGGCATCTGACCATTTTTTTTCGTACAGGTAAACTTTACCTAAAAGGGCCTTTGCAGCACCTTGAGATACACGACCATTCTCTGAAGCGATAATAGTTACTGGTAAACCATCAATAGCTGCCAACAGATCCTTTTCTATCTGCGCATATACAGCATCGGCAGGTGCCTGAGGTTGTTGATACACGTTGTTGATATTTAAAGTAGTTAGTATTAACGGTACGTTTTTAAATAACCTTACCAGGTCAAAGTAATAGTGCGCGCGCAGGAACTGGCCTTCGGCTGTATATCTTTTTAATAGGTCGGCACCTAAACCCGGCACTTTAGGTAATTGCTCCAATAGCACGTCGGCGCGGTTTACACCCTGAAAATTGATAGCCCAGAATTGGTTTTGAGGGCCAACAGTTGGCGACAGGGTATAGTTATTAATAGCCTGCCAGGCGGGTACGTCTGATGAGCTACCACCACCTGCGTAACAATCATCCGATGCAGCGTTCAATGCTCCCAGTGGTGATGAGTAGGTATTATCAATACCGCCTGTTTCGGTAACCAAAGGGTCATAAGCAGCCACTACAGCGGTAAGCGCCTCCGCAGGGTTAGCGTAATAGTTTGACTGAAGGAACTGTCCTTGTGGCGTTAATTCCAGGAATGATTTTTTACAGGAAGCGAAAGCACCTACACCCAGCAAAATTGCTCCCGTATATATAATATATTTTGATTTCATGATCAATCTTGTTATTTGTTATTATAAAGTAATGTCTAAACCAGCCATAAATGTGCGGGCCTGAGGGTAAATACCCATATCAATACCACCACTTATTTCAGGGTCATAGCCTTTGTAACCGGTGATGGTTACCAGGTTGTTGCTGCTTAAAAATACCCTAACCTTTTTAACATCTGCAGATTTTAACCAGCTTTGTGGCAGGTTATAACCTAACTGCAAGGTTTTGATACGGAAGTAAGCGCCATTTTGCAGATAAAAGTTTGATGGGTTTTTAAAATTCTGGTTTGGATCAGCATCAGTTAAACGAGGGTAGTTGCTACTTGCATTTTCTGGCGTCCATGCATTTACAGCCGCTATAGGGTAGTTTGCCGAAGCAATATCTAAACGGCGGTAAGCCTGGTAAATTTTATTACCCCAAACACCCTGACCAAATATTTTAATGTCAAAGTTTTTGTAGCTGGCGTTAAAGTTTACACCATAAGTAAAGGTAGGCAGCGGGTTACCCAGGAATTTACGATCTGACGAAGTTATTTTACCATCACCATCTACATCAGCCCATTTAAAATCACCTGGTTTAGCATTAGGCTGTATTAACTGACCATTTTTGGTATAAGCGTTAATTTCTGCCTGTGAGTGGAATACACCTAACTCCTGGAAGCCATAAAATGCCCCCACCGGCTGCCCAACAGCGGTACGGCCAATTTCATAAGTTGAGCTTTGTACACTACCTACAGTAAAGTAGTTGATTTGATTGCCCAGGCTGGTTACTTCGTTGTGGTTATAAGATATGTTACCACCTACGTTATATTTAAAATCACCTACTTTACCGGTATATCCCAGGCTTAACTCCACACCCTTGTTTTCCATATCACCAACGTTGGCAAATGGCTGACCACTAAAACCGGCATAAGTTGGTAACTGCACATTTTGCAGCATACCCTTGGTCAGCTTCCTGTAAACATCAAAGGTTACGCTTAAGTTATTGAACAAGGTAGCATCGAAACCGAGGTCGGCTGTACGGGTTTCTTCCCATTTCAAATCCGGGTTAGCCGGTGCATTAGGACTGTAACCTACAATCAGGTTATCGTTACCAAATACATAATTACGACCACTACCAATAGTTGCAGCATAAGCAAAATCGCCAACGGCCATCTCATTACCTACAATACCGTATGAACCACGCAGTTTAATAAAATCAACAAAGGTATTTTTCGGGAACCAATCTTCGCGGCTGATCACGTAACCAGCTTCGGCTGATGGGAAGGTACCGTAAACATTGTTGCTACCAAACCTTGATGAACCATCGCGGCGGATGATACCCGTGAACAGGTATTTTTGATCATAATCATAAGTAACCCTACCAAAAAACGAAGCCAGTGTATGTGGTTGAGCAATAATACCCGTAGCTATCCTGTTAGCTGCTGGTAAAGCGAACCCGGTTGAAGCGTCGGCAAATGAATTTACCGGCTCACCAATGAAAGTACCACCCAGGCCTGATGACGTGATTTTCTGCGCACTGGTACCCACTAAAGCAGATAAATTGTGCTTACCGAATGAACGGGTATAAGTAGCTGTATTATCCCAGTTCCATGACAGGTTTCTGTCGTTTTCCTGATACTGTGAAGTGTTCGAAAGGTTGCTTGTACTTGAGTTTAGATAATAAAGCGGTGTAAAACCATCTTGCCCATAGTATGATTGTTTAGCACCTATCTGCGTACGGATCTTTAAACCCTCAATAGGTTCAATCTCGGCAAAAGCATTACCCAAAAGATTGGTAGCGTAACTGTAATTACCTACACGGGTTTGAGCATATGCAAAAGGGTTGGTGATCTCCTGCGATACATAGTTGGATATACCATATGGCAATCCCTGTGCATTTCTTACTATGTAATTAGCCTGATCTGTATAAACAGATGCGTTTGGTTGGGCACCAATATCACTTACTGTTACCGGGGTAAGTGGATCGAGGTTTAAAGCAGAGCTAAGCGGACCGCCAAATACACTATTAGTATTACCTACACTTTTATTGCGATTGTAAGAGTATGTAAAGTTTTCACCAATAGTGAACCATTTTTTTACTTTATAAGTAGTATTGGTTGTAAAGTTGAATTTCTTGTAATCAGAAATATCAGGCATTACTATACCTTTTTGATCAAGGTAACCAAAAGAAGTATAGTAAGTAACTTTATCAGTAGCACCGCTGATATTCAGGTTATGATTCTGAATCAAAGCATTGTTACTGAAGATCTCATTTTGCCAGTTGGTACCCGCACCTAATGATCCTGGATTGGTGAATATAGGAGCTTTGCCATCATTAACCTGTGCTTCATTTCTTAAAGTGGCATACTGTGACGCATTGGCCAGTTTAACCTTACTTACCGGCCCCTGAAAACCAACATAGCCGTTATAGCTAATTACAGCATCCCCTTTTTTACCTTTTTTGGTAGTGATGAGGATAACACCATTTGATGAACGTGAACCGTAGATAGCTGCAGACGCATCTTTCAAAACCTCCGTTGATTCAACATCATTAGGGTTCAATAACGATATGTCATCAACAACAACTCCGTCAACAACATATAACGGCTCGCTATTTATTCTTGATGTAACACCCCTTATACGTATTTGCGGAGCAGCGCCAGGCTGTCCGGAGCTTTGTACAACGCTTACCCCACTAACGCGACCTCTTAAAGCATCATCAATACGAGTTACCTGCTGATCTTGTATATCGGCAGCTTTAACACTGCTGATAGCACCTGTAACGGTAGCTTTCTTTTGTGTACCGTAACCTACCACAACAACCTCGTTCAGGTTTTTAACGTTTTCAACCAGGGTTATGGTAATGGTGGTTTGGTTACCAACAGTTATCTCCTGGTTATTATAACCAATATAGGCTACTACCAATACCGATGACGGACCGGCTACATTCAGTTTAAAATTACCGTTCAGATCTGTTGACACACCATTTGTAGTGCCTTTTTCAAGAATGCTGGCTCCAATAATGGGCTCACCACTTTGGTCAACAATTTTACCGGTTATTGGCGTTGTAGCAACATCCGTTTCTGTATTTGCCGGAGTAGTTACAGGAGATGGGGCTGTTTCATCAACGGCGCCGGCTTTACCCAGGATGATCCTGCCATGCAGTACTTCATAGCTTATGCCTTTACTTTTTAATACTTCGTCAAGCACATTTTTAAGCGACTCGTTTTCCATGTTAACAGAAACCTTCTGAGTGCCGTTGATAGCTGTGCTGCTGTATATAAACTTAATATCATCATTCTTTTGCAAATGAGTTAATACATCAACCAGGGTGGTATTATTTAATGATATACTTACCTTTTTATCAAGTATACCCTGGGCACTCAAGGGGTTTGAGTATGCCATACCGGTTAACATGGTTGATATCAGAATTTGAATAAATGTTATCCTCATGATTTGATACCAGGGAATGGGTGTTCGTAAACGAAATTTCATATATTTGTTATGTTTCTTTTTAAAAATGAGACAATTAACGCCCCGCCACCATTAAAAATGGTGTCAATTGATTTGGGCTAATCTGAACTTAGGAGTGGTCGTAACACTTCTAAGTTTTTTTATTTATACCAGTTTTCTTACTGGCTTATAACTGATTTTTAGGCTTTTGTTCTCTCTTTCATTCAATCATGGGTTTGGTTAATAGTTGGTTTATTTAAGTTCGATGGTGTTATTTTTTATTTCGTAATCAATACTTAACGACTTATTAAGAGCCTCCAGAACGTCGGGCAGGTTAAAGCCCGTAAAATCGGCGTTAAGCATATAGTGGTTCAATTTTTCGTTGGCTACAACAATGTGTGTTTTATACCTCGCGTTTAGTACAGGTACAATATCTTTCATCAGTTTATTATCAAATAACAAATCCTCGTGGTTCCATATTTTAAGCGCACTTTCATCAGATTTGGTAACTGGCTTTAGCGTATGATCATATGCAGAGTATATCGCTTTTTGATGAGGATAAAGCATCACATCCCCATTTTCTATATTTAACCGGGTGTTGTTTATATTCTGTTTGGTTTTAATACTCACGGATACTTTACCGGTAACTACAGCCACATCAGCTTCGCTGCTTTGCTCATTGTCACGCACGCGGAAACTTGTCCCCCAAACTTTGGTGATAATAGAATGACTACTGATTATAAAAGGACGTTCTGGATTCTTAGTGACCTCAAAAAAGCATTCGCCCGACATAAAAACCATACGTGACGATGCTGCAAATTCCTTTGGATATTTTAATTGTGCGTTGGGGTTTAACCAAACCGTACTACCATCGGGAAGTTTTGATTTATAAATACGGTGGGAGTTATTAGTGATAGCAACCATTTCCTGCTGGTTACTGGCCAGCATATCTTGGTTACCCGTATTTGTTTGACGGTATAAACCTATCATTATAGCTATCAATAACATGGCAGCCACTGCACCTACCCATAACCAGGTATTACTTCTCTTATTTATTACAAGCGCATCCTGATCATTTACAGCATCTATATTGTTCAGTATACTGTTATATATCTTTTCTTCCAACTCTTTTTGCTGAGCGGCATTCAGGGCCGAAGTATAATTAGCATCATGTTCAAATGACAGGTACCATTGTTTTACCTGGGCAGCCTCATCATCCGTGCATTCGCCATTAATATACCGTTCCAGTAATTCAATAGATAGATGTTCTTTCATGAAAAGAAAAAAATTCGGTTTATACTATGATTGACGTTTGAGAAAGACACATCCCTTAGTCGGTTTGAAACTTTTTTTAAAAAAATTATTTTAGCAGCAAAAACAGCATAAGAGTAAGGTAGTGGGTAAGGGTAAGCCTTATTTGTTTTATAGCTTTGGTAAGATGCTGTTCTACCGTTTTCTCGGATATGCCCAGGTATCTGGCTATTTCTTTATTGCTTTTATGTTCTTTACGGCTCAGCTCAAATACGGAGCGGCATTTATCTGGCAGATGGCTTATTTCTTCATCAATGGTATAAACCAGATCTTTTAACATGATGGAATCTACGGTTGAGTTATCAACCTCGGTATGTACAACTTTAAAAGCTTCTTTATACCTTGAACGCACCAATTCCTTGCGATAAATATCAATAACCTGGTTAGCTATGGCCGAATACAGATATGCACCTATAGTAGTATTGATTTGAAGTACTTGCCTTTTTGTCCAAAGGTTAGTAAAAAGTTCCTGTACAACCTCCTCTGCCAGCTCTCTGTTCTTTAGCCTCTTATATGCCTCGTCAAATAGTTTTTTCCAGTACCGGGAGTATATCTCATGGAATGCACCAAGCCTGTCTTGCTTCAACAATCGTATCAGTTCCTCTTCGGACAGCTCTTCTGTGAAATCAATCATAACCTAGGTAACAGCAGGTTAATAAGACGTAATTAAAATATTAACCAATCGACAAAACTGAAAAAAAATCAACAACCTATCAAGTCTGGATTGTAATAGTTTCGTTGATTTTTTATTTTTCCCCGTAACATTTTAGCTATTAAAAGTTTACAAAGTGTTATTAAAACACTTTGCTGTATAAAAACGGACTTACAACTACATTATTATTTACCTGGTTAAGAATAATCAAAAGCAACAAAATTGCATTTATTAATTATATTTGCTTCAATTTAAACAGACTGAAGAATGAGCGTGACAGCAGCAAAGCCCGTTACCATAATCACCGGCTTTCTCGGCGCCGGTAAAACCACTTTCCTGAACGGGTTGATAGCCTACAAAAACACTGAGAAACTAGCCGTGATTGAAAATGAGTTTGGCCAGGAAGGGATAGATGGGCAATTGGTTATTTGTGCCGATGATAAGCTGTTTGAACTCAGCAATGGCTGCTTGTGCTGCACTTTGAATGAAGACTTTTACTCGCTGCTGGAAGTTTTATGGGAAGGTCGCGAAGAATTTGATGAACTGGTGATAGAAACCACTGGCATAGCTAACCCAGCATCGGTAGCAGCGCCCTTTCTCACTAATGCTAATGTGCCTTATTATTACAAACTCAAACGGGTAATATGCCTGGTAGATGCCCGTAACATTGAACAACAACTACGCGAAACCGACGAAGCACGCAATCAGATCAGCTTTAGTGATATTTTACTCATCACTAAAACAGACATGGTGACCGCTGAACAACTGCCCCATATTGAAAATATTTTGAGAGGTATTAATCCACTGGCTATTGTATTATCTGGTCATCGTGAATGTTATCCTTTTGACGAAATTTATCAGGCAACACGCGAGGCTGTAATTGAAGTTAAATTGCCTAAAGTAGGCAACCGGACCTTTGCACTGCAGCGCCACCAACATGAGGATCTGGTTTCATTAAGTTTTAATTTCAATGAACCATTTGACCTGCAATTGCTATCACACCGCTTAACCGTTTTCCTGAATTTTCAGGCTAAAGATGTTTACCGGGTAAAAGGCATTTTTAATATTCACGATCAACTACAAAAAATCATCATACAATCAGTCATGAACGACCTGGCTGTTGCCGCCGGCGATACCTGGGCAAATGAAGTTGAAAGAAACAGCCGGATTGTATTTATCGGTAAAAACCTGGAGCCTGCCGGCTTTGAAAAAATGTTACGACAATGCTTATACCGACACATTTAAATATACCCGTGTACATTACCTGGAACCCCAATCCCAACATTTTTGACCTTGGCTTTTATGCCCTGCACTGGTATTCCGTTTTGTTTTTAGGCGGCTTTGTACTGGGCTACCTGATCATTAAACAGCGTTTTAAAACTGCTTGTATTAACCCCTACCTGCTTGAACGCCTTACTCTTTATACAGTAGCCGGCAGCTTGATTGGCGCCCGGCTGGGCCATTGCCTGTTTTACGACTGGGAATATTATCATTCGCATATCATAGAAATAATTTTACCTTTTCAGTTTACACCCCATTTTAAGGTCACCGGTTATCAGGGACTGGCCAGTCACGGTGGTGGCATTGGTATATTTATAGCACTTTGGCTTTACCACCGCAAGTACCATAAGGATATAAACCTGCTGTGGGTAATGGATCAACTGGCTTTAGTAGTTCCGCTGGCAGGATGTTGTATCAGGCTGGGCAATCTCATGAACTCCGAAATTATCGGCCGTCCAACGCAAATGAGTTGGGCATTTATTTTTGTCAGGGATGATAGTGTTCCCCGACATCCCGCGCAACTTTATGAAGCTATGGCATATCTTGGTATCTTTATCATTTTGAACTTAGTAACCAGATACAGGCCATCAAAAAATGGTTTTCTGTTGGGTTTATTTCTGACTTTGGTATTTACGGCCAGATTCCTATTAGAAGGTATAAAGGAAGATCAAGTGGCCTTTGAAGCCCATATGTCATTAAATATGGGACAATTATTAAGTATCCCTTTTATTGTGGCGGGCATTATTCTAATGATCCTTAAAAGCAGAAAAGGTACCGTAATACGTGATAAGGTGGAAACGATATAAACAAAACAGGTAGCTTGAATATTCATGCTACCCGTTTTGTTTTGAACAAGCGATTGCTTAATTTTTATGTATATCCAGCTCGCTGATCAGGTTATCGGCATGACCCAATTTATCCATACACCATAACACATAGCGAATATCTACACAAATAGTTCTTTTGTACTTTTTGTCGAAAGCGATATCTCCGCTCATGGCTTCCCAATTACCATCAAACGCCAAACCGATCAATTCACCATTGCCGTTTATAACCGGTGAGCCAGAGTTCCCGCCTGTAATATCATCGTTGGTGATAAAACATACAGGCACAGTCCCATCAACGGCATACTGACCGAAATCTTTTTTCTTGTATGCATCGATCAATGAGGACGGGAGATCAAATTCGCTATCGCCGGGTTTATACTTTTTCATCACCCCATCCAAATTGGTGGTAATATTATACTGCTTACCATCTTTGGAGGCATAATCCTGCACGTTACCATAACTAATACGCATGGTTGAGTTAGCATCGGGATACATCAATCTGCCCTGGTTTTTCTCAAGTAAAGCTTGCAGGTACAGCTTATCCAGCTTTTCTTTTTGCTCTTCAAAATTGCTAACCTTTGAACCAAAAGCATTACGGGCATAAGCCCTGGGGCTCACCTGTCTGGCGTATTGGTATGCTGGGTCGTTACCCAATGTTTCGATAGATGGGTTTTGCATGAAGGCCTTAAATTTATCAGGGTTAATCACGATGCTCTTACTCCAAAGCTCATCAGCGAATTTTGTAAATGAATCTTCAACAGTAGCTCCCTTGTATTTCTTAACAATGTCTTCAATAAATTGCGGGTGCTGATCTTTCGGAACGCCGGCATAATAAGTAGCCATGATCTGCGCGAAGATTTTTTTATCGGCCGTTTCATTATAGTTACTTACATAACCATCATTTACTTCCTTGAGGTCTTTTTTTAGATCTTCAACAGCCTTAGCATCATCCTTACGAGCCTGAAGCCCCCTTAAAATATTATAAGTAACCAGCGTATTATATACAAACCCGGGGGCCAACAAACCCTCTTCTACAAATGTGCGATGAATGGCATAAGGTTCATAGGTAGCATACATTTTCTTATAGTTATCCATTAAACCTGAGTAGGTCGGCTTATCAGCGGCCCATTGTGTGAACTCGGCCTCTTCTTTCAATTTTTGGTCATAAATATTCAGCTGCTTTAACTGTTCGGTTTGACCAATAAAGTATTTCCAATAATTGGCTATCTCGGCATATTTTGATGATAACTTAAGGCGGATATCCACACTCTTATTCATCTCCTCTTTCCAAGCCTTGAGGCGGATATCACGCAATTTTACAATTACCGGATTAGTTTCTTCAGTAGCTAATCTAACACCATTTGATGTCAGGAACCTGTCTGTATGGCCTGGGTATCCATATACCATGGCAAAATCTCCATTTTTAACGCCCTTGATAGATACCGGCAAAAACTTCTTAGGTACCAACGGCACGTTATCAGTTGAGTAAGCGGCCGGTTTACCATCTTTACCGCTGTAGATCCTGAAAATAGAAAAATCACCTGTATGCCTTGGCCATTCCCAGTTATCGGTATCACCTCCGAATTTACCTATTGATGAGGTGGGGCACCAACCAGACGAACATCGCTATAGGTTTCATACAGGTACAAAAAATATTGGTTGCCGTCGAAAAAATCTTTGATAGCCCCCTCATAACCACTGTTCCTGGTGGCATCAACTATAAGCTGATTTTTAACCTCTTCCAGTTTTTCTCCACGGTTGGATTCTGTAGCACCTTGCAAAGCGGCAGTTACCTGCGGGGTTACATCTTCCATTCGCACCAAAAACTGTACAAATAATCCAGGTATAGGCTTCTCTTCGGCATAGCTTTTAGCATAAAAGCCATTGTCCAGAATATCATTCTGTGATGTTGAATTGGCTGATATAGCCTCGTAACCGCAGTGGTGATTAGTAAAAACCAGTCCTTTGTTGGATACTACTTCACCTGTACAGAAACCCCCACCTAATGAAACGATGGCATCCTTTATACTGGCTTTATTAATGTTGTACAGATCTTCTGGGGTTAGTTTAAAACCCTGCTTCTTCATCTGATCATAATTTTTACCTATCAGCATAGGAATCCACATCCCCTCATCAGCTTTAGCTGCCTCCATAAAAACAATTGGAAGCAACAATGTCACAATCATTAATTTAAGTTTACTCATACTATTGGTTTAATATTTAAATGTAGTTATTGTCTATCAAATCCTTATTAATAAATGCGCTTGCTGCTGTCCCCAATGCAACCGACATGGATACCGCGCGCATAGGGGTAGTGCTATCGCCAGCGGCATAAACTCCGGGTATATTGGTGCGACCAAAACCATCTACATTAATATAACCCGCATCCGTAAGGTCGCATCCGAGCTTCCCGGGCAGGTCGCAGTGCTGTATAAAGGCCGGGCGATTATATAAAGCATTTATCAGATAAATCCTGTCATTTTCCAGTGATATGCCTTTGATATAACCATTTTCATGTACTATTTCCCTCACCTTGCTTTCCTCAATATTAATATTGCGCGACTGCAATGTTTTCATCTGTTCTACACTTAATGTTGATGCTCCATTGGTAAACAGTGTAAGATCTTTTGTCCAGTTGTTGATAAGCTTAGCATACTCATAACCTCCGTCTCCATTTCCTAAAATACCGGTAGGTTGCTGCCGAACTTCATAGCCATGACAATAAGGACAATGTATTACAGAAATGCCCCAACATTCAGCAAAGCCAGGTATATCTGGCAAAATATCTTTTATGCCGGTAGCAAAAAGCACTTTCTTTGCAATATACTTTTTGCCGGATAGCGTTTGTATGCGAAAACCATCTTCTTTTGCTATAGCATTTGTAACGGTATCTGCAATTAGCTTGACTGTGTTATACATCGAGAGTTGTTCAAGAGCTATTTGAGTAATAGCTGCCGGTGTTTCGCCATCACGGGTCAAGAAGTTATGCGAATGCGGGGTTTGCCGGTTACAAGGCTTACCAGAATCAATCACCAAAACCTTGCGCAACGCCCGCCCTAAAGAAGTGGCCGCAGACAGTCCCGCGTAACTGCCACCAATAATTATCACTTCAAAATCTGTTTCGAAACTATTCATCACTTCATTTTATTATTTCGGTTGAAAGTAATAAAGAATAAATACAAATGCAACTTTATTGCATTTGATGAATAATTATGATAAAACAATGAATCACAGGCGAATAATCTGCCAGATTTCTAACCTACATTTTTCTTACATATCAGGGAATGAGTACCAATGTTACCTGGCTTATTTTTCTTGAGTATCCTGAATATAGGCCTGCTTCCAGTAAGCTTCGATATTTTCTAATGAACGGCCCTTGGTTTCAGGAATGAGCTTAAAAGTAAGCCACAACGCAGGTGAGCAGCAGAGTGCGAATAGCCAAAACGTCCATGAGGATCCCAGGCCTTCCAGCATAATGGGTGTTAGTTGCCCTACTAAAAAGTTACCTACCCACAATGATAGTGTAGCCAAAGCCATAGCCTTTCCCCTGATAGCATTAGGAAATATTTCACCTACAACCACCCAGCAAACCGGCCCGAAAGAGAATGCGAAACAGGATATAAATGTTATTATAAAGATCAATATCCATGGCCCGGTAGTTATTCCGAGTGCGAACAAGGCCCCGATAATGAGCAATGAAATAACCGCGCCCCCAATACCAACAAACAGTAAAGGTCTGCGCCCCCATATATCTATGGTAAAAATGGCTACAAAAGTAAATACCACGTTAACCAGTCCTATGGTTACCTGCCCGCCAAGCGCATTGTTAAGCGTGAAACCAGCCTGCTCCAAAATTCTGGGGCCATAATAAATAACCGCATTAATACCACACACTTGTGACAGGAAGGGCAACAATAAGCCTATCCATAAAGCCTTACGATAAACCGGGGTGAATAGTTCTTTAATAGAACCTTCATTATTATCGCTATCTAGTGTTTTAAAGGCATCTATTTCTTTCTGTGCAGCTTCCGCACCATCAATTTTAATCAGGATAGCTTTTGCTTTTTGCTCCTGGCTTTTTAACAATAACCACCGTGGTGATTCAGGGACTAAAAACAGGCAGATCAAAAATATACCAGCGGGTAATGCCCCCAAACCCAGCATACCACGCCAAACCTCGGTCGAAAATATTTTGTTTATATCAGCATTATTAAATACACCTGATGTATGGCTTGCCAAATAAGCGTTTGAAAAATAAGCCAGCACAATACCAATGGTTAAGGCGAGTTGATATAATGATACCATCATTCCACGGAAGCGCGATGGTGAGAATTCAGAAATATATAGGGGCGATACCATAGAAGCTACGCCAATACCCAAACCGCCTATTAACCTGAATATAATTAAAGTAGTAAATGAATTTGAGAACATGCAGCCCAAAGCCGATGCCAGAAAAAGCACTGCCGAAATGATCAGCACAATCTTACGGCCATATTTATCGCTCAATTTGCCAGAAAGGCTAACACCTATGATACAACCTAATAATGCACAACTTACAAACCAGCCTTCGCTAACAGCATTTAAATTAAAATCGTGTTTAACCAGGCTTACCGTCCCTGAAATTACAGCGGTGTCAAAACCAAATAAAAATCCGCCGAGAGCGGCCACAAGACATACGAGATACAAGTAAGTGCTATTTTGTTTTACTGTCATGTGGCTAATGCTTATTTTAAAAAGGCTTTGATCACTTTTGCCCGGCTTTTACCCAGGTTAGTTAATGTATAGGATTGTGCCGCTGCCGGTACCACAAAAGTTTCGGCGTAGGCAAAAGTTTGTTCGGTTCCATTGGCTGTTTTTATAGCAATGGCCGATCCTTCAACCAACATCATTACGTGGCATTGGTTATGGATTTCAACAGTGATCTCTTTGTCAAATTCCATCCGGTGAACATCATAAAAATGCTCCTGGTGTGTGGGTACATGCACCAGTTGCCAGTCTTCTCCCTGCTGGATAACCTCTTGTTTAGAAATAAGCTCCGCCTGGACTTTTTCACCTTTACGATCAAAATTAAGGTTATTAAAGGCGTGATCAATGTTAATGGGGCGGGGGTTACCATCAAGGTCAAGCCTTAGCCAATCGTACATCTTAAAGGTGAAAATATAAGGTGTGGCGCTGATCTCAAGCACCAGGTTATTGGCCCCTGCGCTATGCACGGTACCGTTTGGGATCAGGAACAGGTCGTGTTTTTTAGCCGCATGCGCCTGAACATAATTCGTGATTTCTACTTCCTTATTTTCACGCTGACTGGTTTCTAATACCGATCTGAACTTTTCGGGTTGAATGTTGTCTTGAAAACCAAGGTAAACCTCAGCCTCGTCCTTACAATCCAGTATATAATAGGTTTCGTCCTGGGTTATGGTCTCACCAAAATTATCCTGTATATATTTTAGTGAAGGATGGCACTGGATAGACAAGTTACCACCGTCATAAGTATCCAGAAAATCAAAACGAATGGGAAACTCGTCGCCAAATTTTTGTGCGTGAACACCCAGCACCTCTTGTTGGTTATTAAACATCAGGAAATCAAAAGATACCTCGAGCAAGTAACCGTCGCTTTCAAACACCAATCCATTTTCCGGCACAATCAGCTCAAAAGACCAGGCATAGTTAACCACATCCTTATTGATATTTTTGATATGCTCACGTATCCAATGACCACCCCATGCTCCCGGTTCAAACCAGGGCCTAACCCTGATCACCGACTGGCTAAGCTGGTTCAGACCATCTGTAAGATCGGCTTTGTACATCCAGTTAATATCATTTGCCCACTGCCCATCAGCTATAACGGCTATTTTATCAAGTATTTGTTTTTTATAATTATTGAGTAAAACCCAGTCGACAAAGTAAAAACGTTTGTACATGTAAAATGGTTCATTAGCCCCATTGGCACCCAGGTTGGTTATAACTCCTGCTCTCATTCGAAACTGCAATTCATTTTTTGGCAGATCGATATAAATTACCGGGGCATCCCAACCACTCAACGCCGCTCCAGGCCCCATCACTATGTTAAGATCTGCGGCTTCATTTGGTAATTGCTCTGTTAACTTATCCAGCTCATACAAATCGTGAAGAGACAAGGTACATTTAGTTCCCCAAACAGCATCCGGAGCCCCTAAGAATGGTTCGATCAATGTCTCAACTACTTGTGCAGGTTTTAAATATGCTGTAGTTTCTATCCAATTAACCGTTAATCCATCCGCTATAAAATATTCGTTTAACGATGTCTTTATTATATCCCATAAAACTCCTGCATAACCATCAATGATCACTCTTTTTTTTCTGATGATGTATTGTGCCAATGAATGATAGCCGTTAAAAATTTTCCCTCCTCCCAGTGAACGAACTGGGTAAACATTATATTCATCCTGTGTAATATTGTTGTTATTTAATCTTACAGGCATTAAAAATTGCGAAGTTCTTCGAATCTGCTCGTAGGTGATTTTGTGTAAGGCTGGGGTATTTGAAGGGCTTGGATTAGTATTCATTTATTTGTAATAATGTACATACATATTAATTTATGCCTGTAAAAATCCTTGGAGGATTTTTTCCTATAAGTAAACATCCATAATCCGTCGACTTATTATTTATTATGTACAAACATATAAATAAATTCATCGTACAAGTAATTTCTAATTAATTTATTTTTGTACTTAAAATATATGGTTGCCAAATACTAAAAACTGTTTCAGCACGTCTTTATGTAGCAACAAATAAACTTGTTGAATAAAATGGTTATTATTGTAATTTACACTAATAAATGAAATACGCTATAGATCATAAAAGTCCTATTCCTTTACACGTACAGGCCGAAGCCCTTTTAAGAACGTTGATAGCAGAAGAAGAGTACCAGGAAGGTAAACTTTTGCCCAATGAGGTCGACCTTGCCAAAAAACTAGCCATATCACGTACAACTTTAAGACAAGCAATTAACAAACTGGTTTTTGAAGGATTACTGGTGCGCAAAAAAAGGTTCGGTACCAAAGTTGCCCAGGCTGCAGTTAGCTCAAAGTCAAACAACTGGTTAAGCTTTTCGCAGGAAATGGCGTTAAGAGGTATCCCGATCAAGAACTTTGAACTGCACGTTACCTGGGTATTCCCGGATGAGGCTCTTGCAAAATTCTTTGAAATAAAAACCGACCGCAAAATATTAAAAATGGAACGGGTAAGAGGCCGTACCGATGAGCCATTTGTTTATTTTGCTTCCTATTTTCATCCCCGTGTTGGCCTTACAGGCGATGAAGATTTTAAGAGACCATTATACGAAATGTTGGAGCAGGATCATTCCGTTATCGCCACCTTATCAAAAGAAGAGATCAGTGCAAAATCAGCCAATACCTCTATTGCCGAGAAATTGCGGATAGCCGTTGGCAGTCCGGTACTATTCAGAAAAAGATTTGTTTTTGACCAGGGTGAACGGCCAATTGAATACAATTTAGGATATTATAAAGCAGATAGCTTTGTGTATACTGTAGAGAGTACCCGGTAAATACCCAACCTATCATTATATTTAATTTGATGCCTGACTCATCAAATTAAATTTTCACATCATTCCTTCCTTTATTTTTTATAACCTGCTGCATCTGGCGAATAGCTGGTTACACTATTACTTTATACTAAGTACGTGGCCTCTTAGGATTAAACGCTACTAAATAGGTTAGTTCCTCATTCAAACCATTACGCGTTCCTTCTTTGCGGTCTTCCTGGTGGCTTGGCTGATCAAGCCTTGATTTAATTGTATGAAAAACCTGTAATAATATTTCCGGGAATATTCTGGCTGCGATGGTTGGATAGTAATCCTTTTGAATTTTTATTCGTTCGGTATCGGTCGCCATACTTAATTCCCAGTTATCTTCTCCTTTAAAACCATGTTCTTTGGCTGTATTCAACAAATCGAACATGTACATACGGGTTTGCTTTTCTATTGCTTGCTTGTCAACTATCATTATTTCTTTGCTTTAATGTTTACAACAGCAACGACAATTCATGATACAATAACATTGTTTTTAAACAAGGTAAACAAATGCTTTGCTCATTTTGGCGGTGATGCTGGTATTGTTTTATTAGCTAAAACTTAATTATCACCGTGTCAGAAAATGGCAATGCCTAAGAATTTATTTAGTGGTATGAAAGGAATTGCTTAAAGATAAGCATATTTTATGGCATCAGCGGTTTTAATTTAGCTGGTGCCCTAAAAACAAAATGCGCTCCGGGTTTTACCCCGGAACACACTTGTTTTCCAAAAACTATAACCGCTTATAGTGGAAATCTTTAACCGACCTAATTAATATAACTGCGGCGGCACCAACTAAATGGTTTTACAGGTGTAAAATTAACACGTATTCCGTCATAATTAGTATATTTTTAAAAAATTACTTCTTACGTTATTAACGAATCAGTATCTTTTGGTTTGTTGGGATTCAGCTGAGCAAAGAAACTATACCGAAGATCTTCGGTTATTTGTTCGCTTGTTTTGATAAGCATAATTCCGGATTTTTGCGCTTGTTTCATACCATGCCCAGAAACAGGAAAGAAAGAAACCCGAAAAACCGTCTTTGTAGCCCCTTGCAGCGATAAAACTGTTACGGAATGATCGGAAAGGCTGCAATGCTATTTCACGAGGCGTGCTCCGGATTCCGTTTTTAAAGCGGGCTTCCCCTTCGTTACGCAGATACCTGGAATGTTTCTCAAAAAGTTTCCTGAAACCTATCATCCAGTAATGATGAATAAAATTTTTGCCCTTAAAAACAATATCGTAGGTGGTATATCCCTCTTTTATTTTTCGACCCAGGTGAATAAGCTCCCGGAATTCAAAGCGATTATGATTTACCAATAATATTCTCCGGTTTATGCCGCCCCAGTTAGTACCGTAAAGCCTTTTCCCTTTAAAATAAAAGATCCAGGGTGAGCTAATCGCTCCAATATTTTCAAGTGGTACTCCGCCATTAAAAATATGATGAATTTCGGCGACCAACTCTTCGCTCAGTACCTCATCCGGATCAGTGATCAACACCCATTCATGTTTTGTTGATTTGGAATATTTGGCATGTATCCACTCGCAACTGTCAACCCGGGCATGATCAATTACTTTCGCGCCGAATCGCAAGGCTATTTCTTTAGAATCATCCGCAGAGCCCAGGTCAAAGTATAAGATCTCATCACAGAACGACAATGGTTTTAAGGCCTGCTCCAATAACCGGGCTTCATTGTACCCTACAATAATGGCGGAAACAGGTAGTTTATTAATCATAGTTGAACCAGTGATAGCGAACTAAAGTAAATAATTTTATACATTAGTTCGCTATTAAATCTATGTCAGATAAGCCTTTCTTTTCCATTATAATACCGGTTTTTAATAGTGCAGCCACACTATCAAATGCTTTAGGCAGCATTCTGAGTCAAACATTTACTAACTACGAGGTAATTATAATCGATGGTTTGTCCACAGACAATACTATGTCCATCATCAATAGCCATGTCAAAGATTTACCGCTTAAATATTTAACCGAGCCAGATAAAGGCATTTATGACGCCATGAACAAAGGGATAAAACTAGCTGAAGGTGGTTGGTTATATTTTATGGGTGGTGATGATATATTGTATGATACAAGGGTATTATCGACTATACACCTAGAGTTAAGTAACAAGCCATGCCACCTGATATATGGTAATGTTATTGGTCAGTTATCAAACACAAAATATGCTTACGATACAGTGGACAAAGTTTTAACAGAAGGCCTGCATCACCAAAGCGCGTTTTATAAAAGAGATCTTTTTGACGAGTTAGGTACCTACAATAACTCCTTTAAAATAGCAGCCGATTATCATTTCACCTTAAAAGTATTTGTCAGCAAATTATACAAAACACAATATGCAAATATCGATACCTGCATCTATGGCGAAAGTGGTTTTAGTTCTCATAACTATGATTACAGGTTTTATAGCTATCACTACAGGTTCTTGTCAAAAAACAATGCAGTAAAACAAACCGGGGTATTTCAAAAGTGCCTGGACGATTCTGTGTACTGCTGTTTATATTTGGCGATGAACAAAACAGACCTATTATTTGCCTGGCAAAACCTGCTGTTTTACCTGTTTCAAAAAAACGCATTTACTTTTAAATACAGAATAAAAAAAGGCCTCCAAATGCTCCGTTGGAGCATACTTAGCAGCAAGTAAAATTCAGGTCCTTTTTAGATCCCAGCCCTTCCTTTCCTCAAAAAGCCAAAATCATAACATTAAAGGATAGTTTCGGTCAATTTTATTGAACCTTGTTTAAATATCTTTGTTAAAAATATTCGCGGCTAAGGCTGCTTGTATGATCATCTATTATAAACATCTGTCATGGCTAACCCATTTAAAGAAACCAGTGTCGACGAAATAAACCAGGTAATGCAGCGCTCATACGCCGCGTTCGGGATCTATCGAAAAAAGAGCATCGAAGAAAAAAGTACCTTCCTGGATACCATAGCCCAGGAGATAGAAGCGTTGGGCGATGCCCTGCTGCAAAAAGCATCCGAAGAAACTAACCTGCCCATTGGCCGCCTAACCGGCGAACGTGCCCGCACTACCGGACAGCTGCGCATGTTTGCTACCATGCTGCGCGAAGGTAGTTGGGTAGAAGCCACTATTGATACCGCACAACCCGAACGCACACCCATGCCCAAACCCGATCTGCGTAAAATGCTGATCCCCCTGGGCCCGGTAGTAGTTTTCGGGGCGAGTAATTTTCCCTTCGCTTACTCTACTGCCGGCGGCGATACCGCCAGTGCACTGGCCGCGGGCTGCCCGGTAGTTGTAAAAGCCCATCCGGCCCATGCCGAAACTTCGGAAATGGTGTATGAGGCTATAAAAAAAGCCATAGCCATCTGCAATATGCCTGTTGATGTTTTTCAGCATGTACACGGCACTTCGTTTGAAAGCGGCAAAGCGTTGGTACAAGCTGAGCATACCGCGGCGGTAGGCTTTACCGGCTCAACCGCGGGCGGTAAAGCACTGTTTGATTATTCGGCGCAAAGAGCAAACCCGATACCGGTATTTTCTGAAATGGGCAGCATCAACCCGGTGATATTTTTACCGGATACCCTGCAAAAAAACACCGCCGAATTGGCCGCACAATACACAGGTTCTATTACCTTAGGTATGGGGCAATTCTGCACTAATCCAGGCTTAATGCTCGCGGTAGAAAGTCCGGCCCTGCATGATTTCCTGGAACATTTAAGCACCGGCATTAAGGCAGTACAGCCCGCCAAAATGCTGCACGCCGGTATCCATTCAGCTTATCAGAAAAAAAGTAACGCCGCACTTAAACAGGATGGCGTAGCCCTGGTTGAACAAGCCCAAGCTACAGCACACGATATAGAAGCATTGCCCATCATCGCCCAGGTAAGCGGCGAAACATTTTTGCAGAACCCACTACTGCACGAGGAAGTTTTTGGCCCTTACTCGCTCATGGTAAGCTGCCGCGATGAGCAAGAACTGATAGCGGTTTTAAAATCAGTATCTGGCCAGCTCAGCACCACCATAATGGGTACAGAAAAAGACCTGATCGACCATCCAGAGCTGATAGATCTGCTGCCATCTATCGCCGGCAGGATATTGTTTAACGGTGTACCTACCGGGGTGGAGGTTTGTGCCAGCATGGTACATGGCGGTCCTTCGCCAGCCACTACCGATAGCCGCTTTACAGCTGTGGGTATTAATGCGGTAAAACGCTGGGTTCGCCCGGTATGTTATCAAAACTGGCCCGATAGTCAGTTGCCGCCGGCCCTGCAGAATGCCAACTCACTCGGCATTTGGCGGATGGTTGATAATGAGTGGAAAAAGTAACCCCCCTGAGGGGGCGAAAAAGTGGGTTTACATGGTTTACACTTTTCATGGCTAACACGCATCTATACAATTGATAACCAACTACATAGATTCATTTATGCAAGAAAAACTGGGCTTACATGTAAACCATGGAGATGTGGGTTTACAACATTTGTGGATTGGAGTCGGCCGACTGTGGTGATACTCTTCTTTTTAAAACTATGTCATTGCGAGCGATAGCGTGGCAATCTCCTCGCAATGACATAGTGGAATTATTTACGCCATTTCCTTTATAAAAATTTCCTTGATGCTTTCTATCTCTTTGGCGTAGATGGTTTTCTTGCGCATGGAAAAATACAGAGTATTCTCTACCTTTTTCCGGCCTTCCCATATTAGTTTTACATCACCGTTTTCTATCTCCCGCTTGCATAAAAAATCAGGGATCACCGCCAGGCCTGTACCACTGCTCAGGCACCGTACTATCGAATTTAAATTCGGCACAATAAAATTGGGCTTAAAGTTAGGCCGCCTGTTAAAGTTGTTGTACCAAAAACGCAGCCAATGCTCCATATCGCCCGTAGTACCATACCAGCGCTGCGCGCTAAGCCATTGTTCTAAACCAGCCATATCGTCCTGTGCCAACAGTTTATCAAATTCGGCACAGTCAATATTTTTCCCGGCAACCAGTACAATGGTCTCTTTGGAAAAAGGGATGTATTCGATGCTTTTATTACTGCCTTTTTCCGGGGTAATGATGAGGTCGAGGATACCATTGTCCAGGTCGGCCAGCATCTGCGGGTATTCGCCAAACTTAATGATCACGTTAAAGGGCAGCGTAGCCAGGTAAGGCTCCAGCGTGATCTGGAACGTTTCAAAACACATGCCTATGCTAATGGTGGGCGTATCCTTTTCGGTACTGCGGTGGAAATGCTTTTCGGCCAATTCCAGCTTTTGCAGTGCTTCCTGGATATAGTTATACAGGATCTTGCCCCGCTCGGTCGAAACCATTTTTCGCGAGGTACGGTCGAACAGTTTATAACCTACATAAGCCTCTAACGAACCCAGGTGCAAACTCACGCCAGGCTGCGATACATACAGCGCTTCGGCCGCGCCGGTAAGGGTTCCGGTTTCGTATATCGCTTTAAAAGTCCTGTACCACTCTAAATTTACCATGATCCTACTATTATAATTATGATACAAATGTATGATTTAAATTATTTTAATAGTAGATAAATCCGACATAATTTTGTGCCATCAAAATTAAATACAACAATATGAAAAAAATATTTGTAATAAACGGAGGACAAAAATTTGGTCATTCCGGAGGTCAATTCAACAAAACCATCAGCGATGCCAGCGTCGAATTTTTCAGCAATCAACCTGGTTATGAGGTAAAATATACCGATGTTAACGATGATTATGATCCGGCCGAAGAAGTTGAAAAATATGTTTGGGCCGATGTGGTGATCTATCACACCCCTATCTGGTGGTTCCAGGTGCCGCATGCGCTAAAACAATATATCGACCTGGTGTTTACCGAAGGTCATGCCAAAGGTATTTACCATAGTGATGGCCGCAGTTCAGAAAACCCGGCTATTAATTATGGCACAGGCGGCATGCTGCATGGCAGGGAGTACATGATCACTTCATCATGGAACGCCCCGCGCGAAGCTTTTACCCTGCCTAATGAATTCTTTAACGAAACCAGTGTAGACGACGGCGTACTGTTCGGTTTTCACCGCATGAACGCCTTTACCGGGATGACGCCTTTAAAAAGTCTGCATTTTCACGATGTAGAGAAAAATGCCGACGTACAGCGCGACCTGGCCATCTATATTGATCATCTTACCGAAAATTTCATCACTACCCAAAAAATACAAGAACATGAGCATTTACTTAACTGCAATAGTTAAAAGCATACCCGGCGAGGCCGAAACTTTAAAAGCACATTTACTGGAATTGGTAAGCCATTCCACCAAGGAAACCGCTTGTCTGCAGTATGATCTGCACCAGGCCGAAGATGAGAATACGTTCATCTTTCACGAAGAATGGAGCGATGCCGCCGGACTGGAATTACATAACAACCAACTGCACATCCAGCGCTTTATTAGCAACACCGCCCATCTGCGCGATGGCGATATTTTGATTTACAAAACCCAGCCGGTAAAATAAGCCCGGCAACACAACAAATGGAATACAGAAAATTAGGAAATACAGAGCTGCAATTATCAGCCATTACTTACGGCGCATTTGCCATTGGCGGTAATATGTGGGGCGGTAACGAAGAACAGGAATCGATCAAAGCCGTACAGGCATCTATCGATCATGGCGTTACCACTATTGACACCGCGCCGTTTTATGGCTTTGGTTTAAGCGAAGAGCTGATAGGCAAAGCCGTGGCCGGTTACGATCGCAGTAAAATACAATTGCTTACCAAATTTGGCCTGGTATGGGATCAAAGCAACAACGGAAAAGGCGAGTTCTTTTTTGACGCCGCCGATGATAATGGGAATAAGTTACCGGTTTATAAATATGCTGCTAAAGACAGCATCATCCGCGAGGTGGAAGCCAGCCTGAAACGCCTGGGCACCGACTATATCGACCTGTTGCAAATTCACTGGCCAGATGCCGCCACCCCCATAGCAGAAACCATGGAGACGCTCGAACTGCTCATTAAACAAGGCAAGATAAGGGCGGCAGGTGTGAGCAACTACAGTCTTCAGCAAATGGAAACCGCGCAGCAAAGCATTCAACTGGCATCAAATCAGGTGCCTTACAGCATGCTTAACCGCGCTATTGAACAGGATGTGGTGCCTTATGCTATGGAGAACCATATCGGCATTATCGCTTACAGTCCGCTGGAGCGTGGCCTGCTGACCGGCAAATACAAACCCGATTTTAAACTGAGTGATGATGATCATCGCAACGGCTATTTCAACCAGTTTTCGATAGGGAAAGTAAACCTGTTTTTAGAGGCTATCCGCCCGCTGGCGAAGGAAAAAGGCGCGAGCCTGTCACAACTGGTATTACGTTGGACAACCCTGCAGCCAGGTATCACCGTGGTACTGGCAGGCGCCCGCAACGCCGCCCAGGCCATTGATAACGCTAAAGCGGTTAACTTTACGCTTTTGACAGAGGATCTGGCTTTTGTTAATAAGACATTTGAGGGAATTTTTGGGTAAGGAAAGCGCCCTTCTATCACACGCGTCATTGCGAGGAACGAAGCAATCTCTATGCTATACAGAGCCGACTTTTCTGATCGACCTGCTTGTGTAGAGATTGCTTCGTTCCTCGCAATGACGTGTAAAGAACAGAGAGCCCAAACAAGAGGCTCTACCGCGGCCTATATTTCCCCACGGCGGTTTTCTTAAACTCTGCCACCTCTTCAACAGCATGTTCATTGGCCCAGGTTTCCAGAGCGGACAGTGCGGGCCCCAGGGCCTTTCCTTTTTCAGATATGCGGTAACTCACTTCTGGCGGGAACCCATGTTTTTCTTCTCGGATGATGAGGCCGTCGGCTTCCATTTGTTTTAAATGATCAAGCAATACCTTTTTGGCCACCTTAGGAATGATGCGCCAGAGTTCGGTAAAACGCATTTCGGCATTGTGAAACAAATGATACAGGATGATGGGTTTCCATTTACCCGAAAGTATGTTTAAGGTAACATTAAGACCGCAATGTCTGAACTGATTGTAACTCATGGTAACCAAATAGTGAACTGGTTACTAAAAGGTAACCTTCTTGGGCTTGCTAAATGATAGCCCGATCTTTGAAGCGTCAAATTTAAATGCTTTACCATGAACTTGCAATTATTGCGCCACGCAACCCAGATATTATCTGCCAATGGCAAAACCATCCTCATTGATCCGATGCTGGCCCCCAAAGGCAGCTATGATCCTTTTCCAAATACCGGTAATACTTTAAGAAATCCATTGGTCGATCTCCCTGTTGACGAAAACGAGCTGAAGTTATTGATTGACCGTGTAGATGCCGTACTGCTTACCCATATACACATCGACCATTGGGATATTACCGCCCGGGAACTATTGCCCAAAGATATTACCCTGTTTTGTCAACCTGCCAATACCGAAACGATCCGGGAAGCAGGCTTTACCAATGTTATCCCCGTTAATGACGAATTGGTTTGGGAGGATATCCGCATCAGTCGCACCGGTGGGCAGCACGGAACAGGCGAAATAGGGGAACGCATGGGTACTGTTTCGGGCTATGTGATCAACTATGCCGGCGACAGCATCTATATTGCCGGCGATACCATTTGGTGTCCAGAAGTACAGGATGCGTTAGATAAATATCAACCCGTTCATATCGTACTCAATGGTGGCGCCGCCCGCTTTATAACCGGCGATCCTATTGTAATGGATATAAACGATATCATAACCGTTTGTAATTACGCGCCCAAAGCCTGCGTTTATGTAGTGCATCTGGAAACCGCTAATCACTACACGGAAAACCGTGCCGATATCAAAGCGAATTTAGCAGCGCATAACCTTATACAGCGATGTCATGTACCTGATGATGGCGAGTGGTTTATATAACCCCTCACCGTCATTTGATATTTATTTTTTGCCTCCTGGCCAATTACATACAATTTGCCTTACGCCTGGGTTACCATTTAAAGATCATTAAGTAAAATTTTCTGCATTTGGTGTAGGGGTAAAAGCTCATGTTGGTGTCACAGCCTCAAACAACAACATGGAAAGAGTCCGCGAAACAATTATTGCTTTACTGATGATCTTTTTATTGATAGGAACACTGATCGTCATTTACAGTTTATTGATCTGGCAGGAACTGCCTAAAATACTGACACTGGTTTTACTTTTTTCACTGGTATTACTAAAAAGCTGTATTGCTCATCTGCATCATGATCAAACCACCCGCGAATTAACTTACACTGATATCAGGGCCATTAAATTCTTTTTACTGAGCATACTGAGTGCCTTTTGTGTGGTGATATTTATTTCGTACTTGCTTAACAGTCAGCAGCAGCCAGCCGAACTGGCCTTTGGAACAAGTTTACTGACTATAAAAAAAGCGCTCGACTTTTTGCCCTCCGACTAATTCCCTGTACACAAATGTTTTTTTATTGCTTAAACCTTTTCATCAGATCAGGTGTCATCAGGGGGAGTTTAATTTTATAGCGATAGCCGCCATCAAAAGTATCCTCCTCCTTTAAAAACTCATGGCCTTTTTTGCTTATCCAAAAAGTCTGCGTGTAATGCTTGCCCTGGGAATCGCCTTCGGTAAACAGTTTCCAGCAATCAACCCTATCATTGTTTAAAGTGCTGAGCAAGTCGCTACCGATTACTTTATACAACATGTATGCAGGGGGCTGTAAACCGGCATCATAAAAGTTAATGGCAAAGGTTTTACCAGCTGCCAGTGGCAGCATCTCAAAAGTTTCGATATCCAGGTTCCAGTTAAAATTGGGTTGTGTAAACGCAAGGGAAAAGTTTTTAGCTGTATTATCCTTTACACTGTCGGCCCCGGTAATTTTATCCACGCCCCAGTTATAGGCCTTTGTTTTATTGTTAATGGTTTCTGCATGGTAAAGCGGTGCAAAATCAGCCGTTCTGTTAACCGAATACACCGACCGGTAGGCCAACGTATCGCTGCCAAACCAATGTTGGTTTACGGTAAATACCTCTTCGCCATTACGGTTTTCGATGGAAGTATTACGTATCCAGTACCAGAAACGTAAGTTCTTTTTGTTTTTCAGCATTTGAAAATACACCAGGTATTGGCGGTTGCCCGGTTTCAGTACCTGTGTCATCAGTCGTTTATCAGTCAGTCGTATGGTATCGGCCTGTGCCCATACCGGTTTTAAATTACCCATTAGCGCCCATAGCAAGGCCAAAGTGGTAATAATAAATTTAAAGATGGAGCAGTCGGTTCTCATGATAGTTAATTGTTAAGGTTATTACTATTTAATGATCAAAGCTGTTGTTTATCGATTGTCACTAAAAATCATTTCAACTGGTGTAGGCCTATTTTTAACCATAAGGGGGATACTTTCAACCAAGCTACTATAGACCAAGTAGTTGACTCTCAGAGCCGGTTAGTTGAATAAAGCAAGGTAAGCGTTGAAAAAAAAACAGAACCCCAAAAAACCTTTGTAATTTTAGGCATGATGCAAGTGTTTAAGGGTAAGGCTACAATTACCCAACTCCAGTGGCTGGTCTGGATTTCTGTTTATATTATACTTTTCCTGTCGTTCACCTCTATGGATGGCATTAAGGAAAGTGTGTTTTATACCAACATGTACATTGTTTATTATGTATTGATCATATACGGCAACATCCGATTTCTGTATCCACGTTTTTATGAAACCCGCAGGTATGTTTTGTATGCACTGCTTTCCCTGCTCCTGTTATTCGTTGCAGGCATAGGCCGGGGTTATTTGAGTACCTATTTTTATAACACCTATTTTGCCAAACCCGGACAAACCGAGCCGATAACATTTCCCGCCTTATTGAAATTTGTTTTGGGTGGCGGCTTGATATTCGCGCTCAGCTTTATATTCCGTATCGCTATTGCTTACTTTAAATTAAAGCAGCAAACCGAAGAGATCATGGTACAAAAAAGCCAGGCCGAGCTCAACCTGCTCAAATCGCAGGTACAGCCTCACTTTTTGTTCAATACGCTCAACAATATTTATTATGAGGCTTACCGCGAAGCTCCCCGAACAGCAGCGCTGATAGAGCGCCTATCAGACATTATGCGTTATTTTTTAGATGAAAGCCCGCTAGACGAAGTTTCCATTAATACCGAAGTTAAATTTTTGGAGAATTACCTGGAGCTGGAAAAGATCCGTATCCGTCATGAAGTGCAACTCACCTTCACCAAACAATTTAATACCGATTTGCGTATCCCGCCTATGCTGCTGATGACTTTTGTGGAGAATATTTTTAAGCATGGCATCGATAAATCAAGCCTGGATAATTGCATCAAAATTTCGCTGGTTCAGGAGGATAATTACCTGATGTTTGAAACCGTTAACCGGATCTATGACAAGCCAAAGCAAAACGGGAGCAATGGTTTTGGTATCACTAATTTGCGTAAAAGACTTACCTTGCTTTATCAAAACAATTTTGAACTGGATACCCATAAAAACGAACAATCATTTACGGCTTTTTTAAAGATCCCTTTAGCGTGAATTTAAGTTGTATTATTATTGACGATGAACCCAATGCGGTAAAACTGCTGGAAATGCTGATTGGTCAAACCACGCAATGGCAGCTTTTAACCAAGTGCTACAACGGTTTGGAGGCACTCGCTTTTTTAAAAGAGAACAAAAACAAGGTTGATTTTATATTTTTAGATATCAACATGCCCCATCTGAGCGGGATGGAGCTTGCTGCCCTGTTACCAACCGATACAAAAATTATTTTCACTACAGCCTACTCTGAGTTTGCTGCCGAAAGTTATACTTTTAAAACCATTGATTACCTGCTGAAACCTATTACCCTGAAACGTTTCCTGGCGGCACAGCAAAAAATAGAGTCGTACTTTGGTAAAGCCCCGGCAGCGGTCGCCATGCCTGTACAAGCCGACCAGGAATACTTTTTTGTAAAATCGGGCAAGGTGCTGCGCAAGATCCTGCTGGAACATATCCTGTATTTCGAAGGCGAAAAGGAATACGTGCGGGTAGTGACCCATACCGATCAACTATTGATCTATCGCCGCTTAAAGGATATTGAAGAACAGCTTACAGTACCATTTGTGCGGGTACACAACTCCTATATCGTCAATACCAAACAGCTCAACAAGATCCAGGATAACCACATCTACATTGGCGACAAGCACATCCCCGTGAGCGAAAAGTTTAAGGATGGCTTTATGGCGGTTATTAATCAAAGGATATTTTGAGGGGCAGATTTATTCTCTTACGCGTCATTGCGAGGTACGAAGCAATCCCTAAGCTGTACAGAGAAACATGCTTGGTTGCCCCTGCCTGTGTAGAGATTGCTTCGTACCTCGCAATGACGCGCATATCTACGATACCGTAATCTCGCCCCTTAAATCAAGCTCCATATAATATTTTACCTGGGCCGGATCATCAAACATCCCCAGCAGGTACATCATTTTGGTTACAGCCGATTCAAAGGTCATATCATAGCCATTAGCTACGCCTATATCTTTCAACTGGCGGCTGGTATCGTACCTGCCCAGTTCAACCGTACCTACTTTACATTGCGAAATATCCACGATAACCTTACCGCTGTCAATAGCGCCTTTTAGCAAATCAATAAACCAACTATCTGTAGTTGTATTGCCTGCTCCAAATGTTTCCATTACTATACCCCTTACATCGGAGTTTAGAATAGTCTCCACCACTTTAGTACCAATGCCCGGATATAGCTTTAATACGGCCACATCACTCACCAGGTTATTATGGATAATAAGTTCAGAACCCTCCTGTGGGTGCCGTATATCATTGGCGCTGAAACGCAGGTGAACGCCTGACTCAGCCAGTATAGGGTAGTTAGGTGAACGGAACGCCTCAAACTTGGACGAATTATATTTAAACGCCCGGTTACCACGGAACAGTTTATAATCAAAGTAAATGCAAACCTCTGGTACACGCGCACGGTCGCCTTTTTTTGATTTGGCAATCTCAATGGCCGTCATTAGGTTTTCCTTGGCATCGGTGCGTATAGCGCTTATAGGCAGTTGTGAACCGGTAAATATGATGGGTTTACCCAGGTTTTCGAGCATAAAGCTTAAGGCCGATGCGGTATAGGCCATCGTATCGGAACCATGCAATATCACAAAGCCATCGTTATCGTGGTAGTTTGACAGGATGATGCCAGCCAGTTCGCTCCAGATAGCCGGGTTCATGTTTGATGAATCAATGATCTCATCAAAAGAGTGAACCTTAATTTTGCAGTTTAATTTTTCAAGTTCCGGAACATTATCCATGATATGCTCAAAGTCGATAGGTTTTAAAACTTTGGTCACAGGATCGGTCATCATTCCAATTGTCCCTCCGGTATAGATGATCAGTATCTGGCTCATGAAATATTAGTATGCTGTATAAAATTCAATAAATAATTTTGTTAAATACCAAATAGCCTTTTTGAATTTTCGGTGGTTGTATCGGCCACTTTATCCAGGGGTATTTGATGCAGCTCCGCCACCTTTTGTGCAATGTAGATCAGGTATGAACTTTCATTAGGCTTGCCGCGGAACGGAACGGGTGTAAGGTACGGAGAATCTGTTTCTAAAACTATATGTTTCAAGTCAATTTCGGCTACAACTTTATCCAAACCCGAATTTTTGTAGGTAACCACCCCGCCTATACCCAGGTAAAAGCCCAAAGCCGTTACCTTTTGGGCCTGCTCCAGCGTGCCGGTAAAGCAGTGGAATACACCACGCAGGTTTTCGTCCTGCTCCTGTTGCAGCACCTCGTATACCTCATTAAAGGCATCACGGCAATGGATAACGATAGGGAGTTTAAGACTTTTTGCCCAGTTGATCTGTTGACGAAAAGCTTCTATCTGCTCATTCAGTGTGGTTTTATCCCAGTACAGATCGATACCGATCTCGCCGATGGCTACAATTTTATGTTGCTGATGAGCTTCCCGAATATCGTTAAGTTCCTGTTGCCAGTTTTCTTTTACCGAGCAGGGGTGTAAACCCAGCATCGGAAAGCATTGGCCGGGATAAGCCTGCACCAGGTCAAACACCATTGGCACGGATTCCCTGTCTACATTGGGTAAAAACAGGCGGCTGATGTCATTGCTCAAGCAGCGATCCATTAAGGCCGTACGCTTATCGGCAATGGTTTCGTAATATAAGTGGGTGTGCGTGTCGGTTAGTACCATAATGCAAAAATAAAAAAGCCTTCTGTTTTTTGGCAGAAGGCTTTTTTATTAATTTGTCTTTTTAGTGAGCGTTTTTTTGTAAACCCGTTTTTTAGCCGGGCTAACTACACCGGTTTTAGCCGGGGCATGTTTGCCTGGTTTAACCTGTACCAATTCTATATCAAATATCAATGTGCTGTATGGTGGTATATCCTGACCGGCGCCCCTATCGCCATAAGCCAGGGTCGATGGAATGATAAATTTAGCTTTTGATCCTTCGTTCAGTAACAGCAAGCCTTCGTCCCAACCAGGTATTACCTGCTGCTGGCCAAGCACTACGCTTATCGGCTTATATTCACGACCTGGTTGATCCAGACCCGCGCTTTTAGCATCGGCTGCAATGCTTGAGTCAAATACTTTTCCATTTAATATACGCCCGGTATAATTTACCAGTACCGTATCGCCAGCTAAGGGTTTGCGTTTTACTGATGGCTTGGTAACCACATATCTTAAACCAGAGCCAGTTGGTATCGCGTTTATCTTATTGGCAGCTAAATAACTGTTGGCCGCTGTTAGTTCTTTATCTTTTAGTTTTTGTCCTTCAGTATTCTTCTCAACAATAGCTTCATTCAACGATTGGATCTTTTCTATCTTAATAACAAAGGTTAAATAACTGCCTTTCGGAAAAAACGGAGGACGGGCCTCTTCATGTCCTTTAAAAACAGAGTCGGTAGGTACTTTAACCAGGGCGCTGTCTTTAGCGGCCAGCAAAGGGAATACCTCCATCAGGTCACCTACGTTTTGTGATGCTTGTATTTGCGCCTGTACCGGCTTACCGGATTTATAGGTACTGAACAATAGCGAATCTTTATCCGTAGTTTGGATAAAGTTAAAGGTGATCACGTCGTTCTGTTTTGCTTTTACACCAGTGTTGCTGGTAAATATCTTATACAAGGCACCATTGGCAGTCTTTTTCAGATCGGTTACTTGCGCCTTTACGCTTATGGTAAATAAGGCAATCAGGGGCAGAATGAAATAAATAGCACGTTTCATATTAACAAAAAAAAGCCTTTTTGCCCGCGGGCAAAAAGGCTGTGTTCAATTTCTTTTAATTATTTAGTTGGTGGCGGTGTTAATTGCGGTACAACCGGTTTTGGAGCGTTAGGATTTGGTTTAACTACATCAACCATTTCCATTTCAAACACCAATGGAGAGTATGGACCGATTGGGCCAATTCCCTGATCTTTATAAGCAATGTCAGATGGAATGATGAATATGGCTTTTGCTCCTTTGTTTAACAATTGCAAGCCTTCGTCCCAACCTGGTATTACTTTGGCCTGGCCAACAGGGATACGGATAGGTGCAAACTGACGCATTGGATCAACAGGTATTTTTGCTTTAAGAGCTTCTGCTTTAATGCTGGTATCAAATACTTTACCGCTAACCATTTTACCGGTATAATTTACTACCGCGGTGTCGCCAACTGCTGGTTTTTCGCCAGTACCAGGAGTGGTAATAATGTATTGCAAGCCAGAAGCTGTTTTGGTCAATGTAAGGTTATGATCAGCAATATATTTTTTGATCTTGGCTGGTTCCTGTGCTTTTAAAGCATCGCCTTGTGATTTGATATAATCCATTACACGGCCACGGAACACCTGCTCATTAAGAGCGCCTTTAGCTATCACTTTTTCAACTTTAACTACAAACACCAGATATTTGCTTTTAAAGCCCGGAGGACGTTGCTGACCACCTTTAAATATCGAATCGGAAGCTATTTTAAAAGTAGCGCTATCACCTTCGCCCAGTAAACCAATACCTGCTACCACATCACCTTTGGCTTGTGGTTTTGGCATAGCCATTCTTGTAGGCTGGCCGCTTTCATAAGTACTGTTTAGCACAGAGTCGCCATCGGTTTTTACCACCATGTTAAGGCTTATAAAGTCGCCTTCTTTAATTTTGGCTCCACCTTTAGAAGTGTGAATATTATAAAGCAAGCCGCCATCGCCCTGCTTAAATCCACCGTTGCAACTTGCTAAACCTATAGCCGCAAGAGACAAGAACATCAATTTTCTTTTCATTTTTACTGTTTTACTGTATTAATAGTTTTTTATATTCTGGTAATATTAGTTTAAACTGTTGTATAACCTGTTCAAGGCTGTCTTCAGAATGACCGCCGGCCGCATTACGATGACCGCCACCACTAAAGTATTTCTTAACGATCTCATTAGCCGGAAATTCTCCTTTGGAGCGCAGCGAAAGTTTTACCTTATCGCGTCGTTCTACAATAAATGCTGCCAGGCGTATACTCGCCATGGATAAAGCATAATTCACAATTCCTTCGGTATCTCCGGTATCAACGTCATATTTCTCAAGATCGTCTTTACTAACTGCAATAATAGCAGTATTATATTCGGGCAGCACTTCCAAACAATTGGCCAGGCAATGCCCCAGGAACCTGAGCCGGCCTTCTGACGCGCTATTGTAAACCAGCTCATGTATGCGCCAGTTAACCGCGCCCGCGTCAATCAGATCGGCTACTATACGATGTACGGTTGAGGTAGTATTGGGTAACCTGAATGATGCCGAATCTGTCATGATGCCGGTATACAGACAAGTAGCTACATCTTTATTAATTAATTCAGGATGTTTCAGCTCATTCACAATAAAATCATAAATAAGCTGGGCGGTAGCACAGGCGTTGATGTTCCAATGGCGGTAATCATCAAAATCTTCGGGCTCCAGGTGATGGTCGATCATGATCTTGTAGGCACTGCTTGCACCTACCAGCTCACCCATTTGATTGATCCTGCCCAAGGCATTAAAATCCAGACAGAACACGATATCGGCATCAGCAATGAGCGTTGCCGATTGTTCCTGATGCTCGGTATAAATAATAACCTCCTCGTTACCAGGCATCCAACTCAAAAAATCGGGATAATCTGTAGGGGTGATCACCTTAGCATGATGGCCCTGCTGTATCAGATAATTATATAAACCTAAGGACGAGCCCATCGCATCACCATCAGGTTTATGATGGGTAGTGATCACTATTTTTTGAGGCTGTGCTAAAAGTTCTTTAAGCGAGGCTAAATCTAACATCAATTTTAAAAAAGAGTTGCAAAGCTAAATAAATAAATTAAATACAAACCATCTAATTTAATTCAAAACGCTTTATGTTACAGATGTAAAAACCTATTTTTGCGCCAATTTTAAAAAGCAATAATGAAACCATATAGTATCAGGTAATTAGTATCAAGTATCAGGACAGTTTCTAAAAGTGACATTAATAGGTTACAAGAAATCTTGATACTTGATACTAATTACTTGATACTAATTAATTAAAACAAACCATTTCAATGAAAACCAACAGAACTTTTACCATGATAAAGCCCGATGCGGTAGCAAACGGCCACATTGGTGCGATTATAGACAAGATCACAAAGAGTGGATTCAAGATCATCGCTCTTAAATATACTTCATTAAGCCCCGAAAAAGCAGGCCAGTTTTATGAAGTGCATAAAGAACGTCCTTTTTATAGCGCCCTGGTTAACTTCATGTCATCAGGCCCGATCGTAGCCGCTATATTGGAGAAAGACAACGCTATTGAAGATTTCCGTAAACTGATCGGCGCTACCGATCCGGCTAAGGCAGAAGAAGGTACCATCCGTAACCTGTTCGCTAAATCAATTGACGCGAACGCTGTTCACGGATCTGATTCTGATGAAAACGCTGATATTGAAGGCAACTTCTTCTTTTCGGCTTTCGAAAAGTTTTAGTTGTACATAGCACATAGCTACAGTATGACTGCATTTGTAAAAAATAACATCCTGCGAAGGCAATCATAATTATAGGCTACCCTGGTAAAAAAATTCCCGGAAGTACCTTCGCAGGAAAGTTATTTAATTAACAAAGGCAAAGACCGTGCTAGTAATGCTCACATTACTGAATGTGGCATGCCCCTCGGAGGTGGTAACAGATTGCCCATTGAACGTAAAAGTATGCGTTCCGGGTGCGGAAATATACATGTTTACATAATAGGTGCCGGCCGTGAGGGGGCCATAGGAAGAACCGCCAGGGCCAAAGTAAGAGCTAATATTAGTAGGCCCATACAGGTAAATGGAGCCATTATAGCTGGTGTTATTACCCAAATTTAAACCAATACTAAAAAATTTATTGATGTGGATGTGTTTTTTTGCCTGAGTATTTTGCAAGGGTAATAAGGCAAATGAACAGACTACGAGCAGTCGAATGAGTGTTTTCATAACAGTGATTTTTAGGTTTGGGGATAGCTTTAAATTATCCAGGCTGGTTTAAGGTTTAATAACACAAATATAAAAAACCTTGGCATAAATGTCTAAAAAACATGTAAAATCTAAATCTTCACAGCAAATGCGGAAATCAAAGGCAATTTCTTCTTTTCGGCTTTCGAAAGATTTTAACTTTTAGATAACTTACCAGTGTAATTCAGTTAATTACACCGGTAAATGTTATTTTCTTGTTTTAGTTTGGTATATGTTTTGTAGATTTACCCAACAGGGTTAATATTACATTTTTATAGAGTTTATCCTGGATTAATAAACCCGGTAATTTTTAAAGCTATACTGTATGAAACTATTTCTGAAATGTATCATATACCTCTTACTCATCGTGTGCCTGGCAGCAGCTTCTATTCTGTTATATAAAGCCCACCCCGAGGTTCAGCTGGCTTTTATCATTCCAGGCATATTCATTTTTGCCTACTCCATGATCAGTGATGATATTAGTGTAAAGCATAGGCTTCGTTTTTCTAAAGAAAAATAACTTCCTCAACCAGTATCCCGTTTGCTTTTTCGTTTATCTTATCCATGATCTGGGCGCGCATCATCATGAGCTCGTTTTTGATCACCGATGATTCGATACGCAGAAACAATTTTTTATCGCGGATAAATAACTCTTTGGTACGGTTGGCCACAGGTTTACCTACCAACTCGGGCCAGGCGGCCACTACAGCAGTTTCGTCAAAGCGGCGTTTAATTTTATAAACGTTCAGCATTTGGTCAATAGCATCCTTTAACGATTTGTCATTTGCTTTACGCATCAATTACCCCTCCTGTTACTTTAAATAGTTTTACGTCTACGTTTATTCGCTGAAAAATGTCCTGTACGCGATTTACGCTTGTATCGGTGATAAATACTTGTCCAAAATCATTATTGGATACCATTTTCATCAACTTGGTAACGCGTTCATCATCCAGCTTATCAAAAATATCATCCAGCAGCAGCAAAGGCTTAAACCCTTTTTGCTGATATAAAAAAGTATACTGCGCCAACTTAAGCGCTATTAAAAACGACTTTTGCTGCCCCTGTGATCCAAATTTTTTCATTGACATACCATGGATGCCAAATTGCAGATCGTCCTTATGTATGCCCACGGTGGTACGCTCCAGCGCCCGGTCGCGCTCCACATTCTTTTTTAACAAAGCCGCGAAATCATCCTGTAGCAGTTGCGATTCATAAACCAATTCAACACGCTCGGCCCCATCACTTAAAAAACTATAATGACTGTTAAAAATAACGGTAAAACTTTCCATAAAAGCTTTACGTCTTTCAAATATACGGTTGCCGGAACCCGTAAGCTGCTCATCGAGTACTTCCAGCAAGCTGGGGTCATAACGGCCGGTATCAGCAATCAATTTTAACAGCGCGTTGCGGTTAGCCAGCACCTTATTATAGGTAATGAGCTCATCCAGGTAATGATTATCGGTTTGCGATATTACATTATCAACAAATTTTCGGCGCTCTTCGCTCCCTTCGGTAATAATACTGGTATCGTATGGGGAGATCATCACCAGCGGTAGTAACCCTATGTGATCGGCCAGGCGCTGATAGTCCTTTTTATTCCGTTTAAACTGTTTTTTCTGGTTACGTTTAACAGAACAAGCCACCGCTTCAGTTTGTTTATTTTTATTAAAAACACCGGTGATAATAAAAAAATCCTCGTCTTGCTTTATCTGCTGGCTATCTATCGGGTTAAAATAACTTTTACATAACGACAGGTAATGAATAGCATCTAACAGGTTGGTTTTGCCGGCTCCATTGTTACCGGTAAAGGCATTCACCCCCGCGCTAAACACAAGCTCGGCCTCCTGGTAATTTTTAAAATTGATAACTGACAGTTGCTGCAAATACATAACGGGGAGGCAAATTTAGTTAGAATTGTTCATTAGTTCAGTAGTTCATTGCTTCATTATTTTGTCTGAACCATGATTTGCCTGATTTGGGGATTACTACGAAAAAAACAGGAGAATCCTTTGATTGCATAATCATGGTTCAGAAAAAATAACAACTTAAATAACCCATTATTCCCCAATAATCTTTGGTATAATTGGGCGTAAAATCATCTCCATAAAGATTTAATACAAAAGCTATTGCCAGAAATTTTGAAAACCGTAACTTTGCACACTTAATTTTAGAACAACAATGTCAAAAACCCAGGCGAACACCAAAGCTGCATCACCAGAAAATAATTTTGGACAAAGCGGAAATTTCGTGCGCGAGAATCAAAAAAGCCTATTATTTATAGGTGGGGCCATCATTGCCCTTATTGCTATTTATCTTTTATATCTGAAATTATATTTAGGTCCGCGCGAAGTTCAGGCTGCCGACCAAATGCACGTTGCGCAGGATTTTTGGGCCAAAAAAGATTGGGACAAAGCCATTAAAGGCGATGCCAGCTATCCGGGTTTTGAAAAGATCATTACCGAGTACAGCAATACCAAGGCCGCTAACCTGGCTTATTTTTACTTAGGCACCGCTTATTTAAACAAAGGCGAATACCGTAAAGCGCTTGATAACCTGAACAACTATCGCGGCGACGACAGCATGGTAGCTGCCGAAGCATTGGGTAGTGCCGGTGATGCTTATGTAGAACTAAAAGACTATGATAAAGCAGCCTCATCATTTAACAAAGCTGTTGATAAAGCGAAAAACAAATTTTTATCGCCTCTTTACTTAAAGAAATTAGGCTTGGTTTACGAAGAACAAAAAGATAACAAATCAGCCACCGAGGCTTACAAAAGGATAAAAACAGAATATCCTGAAAGTGCCGAAGCGCAAAATATTGACGAGTATATAGCTCGTACCGAAGCGAAACTTTAATTGTTTAAAGGTTGCAATGTTTAAAGGTTGTAATGTTACGAGAGCTGAATCTCCCGTAATTTTATAACCTTTAAGCGTTTAAAAGGAGTACGTTCTTAACCTTAAAACTTTTCAACTTTTTAACTTTACAACAAAATGGCTACACAGCTTAAAAACCTATCAGATTTTTCAAATACCGAGATCCCATCAGCAAAGCCATACCGCTTTGGTATTGTTGTAGCCGAATGGAATGCCGAAATTACCAATGCCCTTTACCAGGGTGCCTATCAAAGCCTGGTAAATAATGGCGCCCTGCCCGAAAACATTGTAGTATACCCGGTACCCGGCAGCTTTGAGCTTACATCAGGCGCCGACTTGTTGTTAAAAAAAGGCGGACTGGAAGCGGTGATATGCCTGGGTTGTGTGATACAAGGCGAAACCCGTCATTTTGATTTTATTTGTAATGCTGTGGCAAATGGTGTAAGTAATGTTGCCATAAAATATTCAAAACCTGTTATATTTGGTGTATTAACCACTGATAACCAACAGCAGGCTATTGACCGTGCCGGTGGCAAACATGGTAACAAAGGTGATGAGGCTGCTATTACAGCTATAAAAATGGCCCATCTTGCCGAAACATTAAACAACTGATCAACGTAAAAACCTGTATCAATTAATACGATGAAAAAAATTATTTACATAGCGTTTATAGCCCTGGTAGTTGGTTGCACGATCTCGTCATGCTCCAATAAACTATGCCCAGCTTATGGTTCATATCCTAAAAGCCGTCGTTAACAGGCAATTGTCATTTTTTATTTTCATTTAAAGCTATAGGAAGTTTTTTGCGTTATTTTGTGTTTTAATAACACTTATAGCACTGTACACTATATCATTATCTTTATGAATTGGATTTCGTTGGAGTCGGTAGATCAATTGAATAGCATTAAACAACACCAGGGCTACAGTCTGATATTTAAACATAGCACCCGCTGTTCCATCAGCATGATGGCTAAAAAACGTTTTGAGTTGGACTGGGAAGATCTTCCCGAAGACATGCCCCTTTATTTTTTAGATCTCATCAGTTATCGTGATCTGTCAAAACAAGTGGCCGAAATTTTCCAGGTACACCATGAATCACCGCAGCTGCTGCTGATCAAAGATGGTGAATGTGTACTCGATCAATCTCACGGAGAGATCTCGGTTGACGAAGCCCTGTCGGTTTTAAACTAGCAGTTTCTTAGTATATACCCCACTCGTCATTGCGAGGTACAAAGCAATCCCTACATAAGCAGGTTAACTATGTACGTTTGCTCTGTACAATATAGAGATTGCTTCGTACCTCGCAATGACGTAGGTTTTTATTCTTGTTTCCTGATTCTTATCTCTTGATTCTGATCCCCCTATTATAATTTATTCGTAAAACTTGTACTATAGCCCATAAAGGGTTATTTGGTTTTTAATTACATTTGTACCATGATTGATTTGCCGGTAATTCCTGCTGTTAGCCAACAACCCCAACGCAAGCCAGATTGGCTTAGGGTAAAGCTGCCTATTGGAAAAGAGTATACACATGTACGCAGTTTGGTTGATGAACATAAGCTGCACACCATATGCGAGAGTGGTAATTGCCCTAATATGGGTGAGTGCTGGGGAGCCGGCACAGCTACCTTCATGATACTGGGTAATATTTGTACCCGTTCCTGCTCGTTTTGCGCCGTAGCAACCGGCAGGCCATTAGCCGTTGATATAGACGAGCCTAACCGCGTAGCTACTTCGGTAAAACTAATGCAGGTAAAACACTGCGTGATCACTTCTGTTGATCGTGACGACCTGAAAGACGGCGGATCCATTATCTGGGCCGAAACTATCAACGCTATACGCCGCGAAAGCCCCGATACTACATTAGAAACTTTATTGCCCGATTTCAGGGGTAACTGGGATAACCTGGCACGCGTGCTGGAAACCCGCCCTGAGGTAGTCTCACATAACCTGGAAACCGTACGCCGCTTGACCAAAGAGGTTCGCATCCAGGCTAAGTATGATCGTAGCTTGGAGGCTTTAAAACACGTATCAGAAGCCGGTTTACGAACCAAATCGGGCATTATGCTGGGTTTAGGCGAAACCGAAGACGATATTTTAGAAGCCATGGACGATTTGCTGGCGGCCGGTGTACACATACTTACTTTAGGCCAATACTTACAGCCAACACGCAACCATCACCCGGTGATTGACTGGATCCATCCCGATCAGTTTGCCCGGTTAAAACAATTTGGATTAGATAAAGGTTTCAAATACGTAGAGAGCGGACCACTGGTACGTTCATCCTATCATGCAGAAAAGCATCTGTTTGATATGTGATAATTCCTTTATATATTCACACTGTTGAGTAAGAAACATAAAATATCGCTGACCGAGGAGCAGTTGGTTTTTTCATTGAGAAATCATGAGAAAATTGCTATTGAAGCGTTATATGATATGTATTCTGCTGTATTGTTCGGCGTAATTTCACGCATTGTTGTCGACACCGCCATTGCCGAAGATGTTTTACAGGAAACTTTTGTAAAAATCTGGCACTCCTTCTCCAGCTATAGCACCGAAAAAGGCCGCCTGTTTACCTGGATGGTAAATATCGCGCGCAACCTGGCTATAGATAAAATCAGATCAAAGGATTTTAAGAACCAGAATAAAAACCAGGAACTTGAAAATACCGTAAATTCCATTGACGAGCAAAGGAGCACGGTTTACAAGCCTGAGTTGATGGGTGTTAAAGATCTGGTTGATACATTAAAGCCTGAACAAAAATCAATAATCGATCTGGTGTATTTTAAAGGTTACACGCATGTGGAAGCTGCTGATGAATTAGGCGTTCCGCTGGGTACCATTAAAACGCGGTTACGAATGGGTATACAGCAACTCAGAAAACATTTTAATTGAAGTAGTGGAAGATATAAGAGCATATATAGAAACAGGGATACTGGAACTTTACGTTCTGGGGGATGTAACCCCCAACGAAAAGTTGCAAGTGGAAGAGATGGCCCAAAAACATCCTGCCGTAAAAGCGGAACTGGATGAAATTGAGCGCTCCCTGGAACTGTACGCTCAGGAAAATGCTGTTGAACCTTCAGAAAATTTACGTGGCCGGGTAATGGGCAGTATCCTTACCAATTTAGGCGACGATAATAACTTCCCCGAAAAGCCACACCCCGTTAACCATAAGTTGGTGGAATTAACTGCACGCAAGGAAAACAACTTTTATAAATATGCCTTTGCTGCCAGTTTGGCTTTGTTGGTAGCCAGTACCATTGCTTTGGTGAGCGTTTACTCGCGCCTCAAAAACTCTAACGATCAGTTGGAGGCTATGCAATTGCAAAATCAACATTTTAGTAACCGCGTAAATTTAATGGACAGGGAACTGGGCATTTTCCGCGACCCATCTTTTAAATTATTGAAACTACAGGGAACAGCTAAAACCCCGGCATCAGTAGTAATGTTGGCATTTAGCCCTTCCAAGAAAAAAGTAATGATCGACATGGGCAATGTTAAACTGCCCGAGAACGATAAAGATCATCAATACCAGCTTTGGGCATTAGTTGGCGGCAAACCGGTTGACCTGGGTGTTTTTGATGCCAAAAATGATTCGACCGGTATGAAAGAGATGAAGTCGATAGCGCTTGCCGATGCTTTTGCCGTAACCCTTGAGCCAAAAGGCGGCAGTGTTAACCCTACCATGGATCAAATGATGGTTCTGGGTAAATTCTGATCCTCGCTATCCTCCCATTTTATTGCATTTATCATACTATGGCTCCCGTAGTCCATTCCCTATTCCCGATAGTTTTAACAAATTTTAACACAGTTTATACCCCAATTAAGGCTATTTTAAGCTATTTTTGGAAACAAACCAGTACCTTATCATGTTATTTAACAATTATTTAACCGAAATCCACACAAAATATTTGTTTTTTTGTAACTATTAGGGTAGTTGATGCGTCTTATGTATAGTTAGATCGAAAAACCTAATGAATATCATAAATCTAACGCCATAAATTTGAGTATTTAGTTCTTTATAAGATCAGTTAATAGTTAATCAAAAACGGTTGTATCAATACTTGCAACCGTTTTTTTTATGCTATTAATTTGGCCATGGTGATTGGCAATTGCGCGGTGAGCTTACCCGGCAAAACCACATTCAACCTATTAGGCAAGGCCAATTCATCGCCGGCTTTGCCGTGTACATAAATACCAATAAGGCAGGCTTGCAAGGGAGCATATTTTTGAGCCAACAATGCGGTAATGATGCCGGTTAACACATCACCCATACCACCCGACGCCATAGCCGCATTACCCGATGAATTAAAGTAAGCCCGCCCCTCCGGCGATAAGGTTATGGTATAATCATTCTTTAAAACGATATGGATATTCAGCTTTTTAGCCTGCTGCATACCTGTTTGCAACCGCTGCCACCAGTTTTTATGCTCGCCAAACAAACGATCAAACTCTTTCATGTGAGGTGTTAGCACGCTTCCTTCCGGTAATTTTTTCAATAAGTCGGGATGTTCTGCCAACAAATTAAGCGCGTCGGCATCCACAACTATGGGCTTTTTATAGTTTTTGATCAATGCCGATAACAATTGAAGGGCATCATCAGCTTTGCCCAGGCCAGGTCCAATGGCTATCGAACTAAATTTATCCCATTCAATTTCGGGCAGTTCATTTTCATTGCGCACAATGGCCATAATTTCGGGCAGATAGCTATTGAGGGCGATGAGTCCGCTTTCGGGTACGCAGGCAGTAGTAAGCCCCGCACCGGCATGAGCAGCGGCCGAAGCGCTCAGCAGGGCCGCTCCCATGGTTTTGGTCTGCCCGGCTATGATAAGGGCATGACCGTAAGTCCCTTTATTACTAAAATGTCGCCGAGGTTTCAGTCCGGCTTTTACATCCTTTTCCTCTATAAACTGGTAAGGTGAGTTTATGGATCGTACATACCCCTCGTCAATGCCGATATTTACCGTTTCCCAGCAATGAATATAAGGGGCCGATTCTGGCAGCAAAAAATTGATCCTTGGTTGCTGAAAGCTGATCACCAGATCGGCTTCAATAGCTATGGCCTCCGGTTGTATCTCTCCGTCGCAGAAAAGCCCTGTGGGCACATCAACAGCCACAACCGTTTTGTTTAGGGCATTGATATGTTTAACCAATCGCTCATAATCGCCGGTAAGCGGTTTATTTAAACCGCTTCCTAAAAGGGCGTCGATAATGATGGTGCTGCTTTCCTCAGGTAGATCGTCGCCTTTATTTATTTCCGTTACCGGGATATCAATTTGCTTTAAACGCTCCAGGTTTATATCAAAATCGGCAGAGGTTTTATCACTACAACGCACAATCTTTACGGTCAGTTTTTTATAATGATGCTGATGGAGTATGCGTGCAATAGCCAACCCGTCGCCGCCATTATTGCCTGTGCCACAGTAAAAACTGATCGATTGTTTTTTATCCGGAAAATGATTGATGAACCAGCCCACAAATGCTTTAGAAGCCCGCTCCATCAGATCAACAGAAGAGATGGGCTCATGAGCTATAGTATAGGCATCAGCCTGGCGTACTTGTTCGGCAATTAATAAAGGCAGCATATTATTCTAAAGTAAGGAATAATATGTTTTGTTTTTGTAAAGTTCCTAATGCGCAAAACTAAACTTCCCCATCAGCACAGCGAGGTTATTACCAATGGTCATCGGTTCACCACACAAGGCCTCGTTACCCAGCAAGGCAAATAGTATGGCTTCCTTGGCATCGGGATCGATTCCCAGGCTGCCGGTATCGGCAATTTGGGTATCGGCCAATGCCTGTTTTAAATAATTAATTACAAAAGGATTTCGGGCACCACCGCCGCTTATAAATACATGCAGATCATGGGCCTTGATATTTGTCCGGATAAAATGTTCAATAGCTACCGCGGTAAACATGCTTAAGGTACTTACCAGGTCCTCGTTTTTAATGTGTTCTGTACCTGTACGTAACTGAGCCTGCTCCACATAAGCCAAACCAAATAATTCCGGACCCGTGGTTTTTGGAGCCGCTTCCTCAAAAAAAGCATGATTGAGCAATGCCCTGAGCAGGTCTTCATTTACTTTACCACCATAGGCAATAGCCGAATCTTTGTCATACGCCGTATTAAAAAATTTACGACAAGCCGCATCGATCAGCGTGTTTCCAGGACCGATATCTGTGCATAAGATTTGATTGGCATCGCCATTGGCAGGCAGATAGGTGAGATTGGCTATCCCTCCTATATTCAATAGTATCCGGTTTTCGCCGGGTTTACTGCCCAACAGCACGTCGCCATATAAAGCCAAAGGCGCACCTTCGCCACCTGCGGCGATATGTTTCTGCCTGAAATCACTGATGGTTAATATCCCGGTTTTTACCGCCAGATGATCACCATCACCTATTTGCAGGGTGGCATTTGGGTAGTTGGCCCGATGGTGCAGCCGCTGAGGCGCATGGTAAATGGTTTGCCCGTGACTGGCTATAAAATCAACCGTACCTGCATCTACACCCCAACCGGCCAATGCTTCCAAAACCAGTTGGCCATGATAGTTACCTATAAAAGCATTCAGTAAAGTTACCTGCTCCAGGTCGGCCGTTTTGCGGGCAAAAACCTGTTGCACTTCGTCCTTAAAACTTTGCAGATAAGGTATGGTTATAAATTGCAATAGCTCGAACTGGGTTTGCAGACCGCTGCCGGTAAAACTGCACAGGGCGATGTCGAGCCCATCCAGCGAAGTACCCGACATGAGACCAATACCCAATTTTTTATTTTTTTGGGCGATATTGAACAGCTGCTGCAGATTTTGATTAAACGGTAACATGGCTTTAAATTACGATTTGTTGCGGGGCTTTGCAAAAGTTAAATTAATAAAAGGCCTCACCCCGACCCTTCTTCAAAAGAGAGGGCTTAACACAAACGTTTGCGAATCAAAGTCCTCTCCTTTGGAGAGGATTTACACTAAATTAATAGCTGCACTACATAAATATCTGATATATTTGTTTTGGAACAAGCATATAAACTTATTAATACTGATACATGGCCCGATTAAATTTATTGGAAGAGACCCGGTACGAGAAGCTGCCGGTAAGCGTTTATGGTACCCAGCAACAAGCCTCGGTAGCGGTGGCTGC
>NZ_FNJV01000013.1 GCF_900103125.1 Mucilaginibacter sp. OK268
GAAATAAAATCATCCATCGAATCTTCGCTGTTATTAAAAACCAAGTACCTTACCAAAAGCATTTGTTTGTATCATAGAAATCGCAATGACATATTTTTTATAAATAGCCAAGTATTTAAACCTCAGCATGACACCACAAAATGGTAAAATATAATCCACAGTGCTTATCTTCACCTTTATGGAAAAAATACGGGAATACCTGGAGCGTATTGTTCCCCTGAGCAACAGGGATTGGCAGCTGTTTTCGTCGAAGTTGACCAGGCATGAATTTCCAAAGAAAGCGGTGCTTTTAAAAACAGGGCAAACGGAGAATTATCTGTCGTTTATGGAAACGGGTATGGTGCGTTACTACATTCCCAAAGATGAGAATGATGTAACTTTCACCTTTGCTTTTGCCAATAGCTTTATCAGCGCTTATGACTCCTTTTTAACCCGGCAGCCATCGCACTATCAGATCCAGACATTGACTGATACCACGTTATGGCGATTAACTTATGATGATCTGCAAGAGATTTACAAGGAGACGGAGGTTGGCCAAACCATTGGTCGCCATGCCAGCGAAGCCATCTTCCTGGCCAAATCCAAACGCGAGCTATCCCTGTTAAATGACAGCGCCGAACAACGTTATCTGAACTTATTTACCGAACAGCCACACCTCATCAGGCAAATCCCTTTAAAATATATTGCCTCGTATATTGGCGTTACACCACAGGGATTGAGCAGGATCCGCCGTCGCATTACTTAACTCAGGTTCATTGTTTGCTACCAGGCGTATCTCCACATTTGCATCAAATAAAACACACATGAAAGTATTGATCGTATTACTGGCCACCTTTGGTATAGGCCTGGTGGTTACTAAATTATCCGGTGACTTTAATATAAAACTATCCGCCCATATAGCTATGGCTGTGATGATGGCCTTTACGGCTCTCGGGCACTTTAAATTTACAAAGGGCATGATGCTGATGCTGCCCTCATTTATCCCCTACAAAAAACAAGTGGTATATATTACCGGTGTGATAGAAATAGCAGCTGCGGCAGGTTTACTTATTCCGGCTACGCGTACACTGGCAGCCTGGTGCCTAATCCTGTTTTTTATGGTGCTTACCCCGGCCAATATCAATGCCGCTATAAAACATATCAATATGGAAAAAGCCACTTTTGATGGCCCCGGTCCGGAGTATTTACGGTTCCGGATACCCTTGCAGCTGTTGTTTATAGCCTGGGTTTACTGGAGCTGTTTGTTGTAGTTATTTTTTCACCAACTGCTTGAGTACTTTGCGTTCCATGCGACTGTCGGGCCACATTGTTATTTTATAATGATCCTGCCCTTCGTCAGCCTCAGTATCCACATTGCCTAAACCAGACGAATAAACCCTTACGCGATATTTGCCAGGTTTGATGATGAGCTTGAGGTATGATTTATAATCCGGGAAATTGAGCACCTGCAACAAACCCGATTGAATGGTGATGCCAGCCTCTACCACATGATTATATTGGCCGAAATCCGTCTGAGGATCGGCACTGTCCAATATTTCCAGATCAGCTTTTACATGGCCGTAACTTTCAATACCTATACCCAGGATATCATAATCAACCCCCAGTCTGTCGTGGTAGGCTTCTGGCGTCCAGAAAGTATTAGAACCGGTATTGCTTTTATAAGCCGAATCGCAAAGGTAGAACTGGTTGTGTTTGGTAAAAAAATCGAGCCGGTATTTGCCGGAGGGTTTTATCGTAAATGCTAAACCAGCTACAGATAGAAGGATAAAAATGCAAACGATAAGAAAAAAGGATTGGGAACTTATCTTCCTTATTTCCCATCTTCTTATCATTTGCATTTGTTTTTTCTTGATTCCTGATTCTTATTTCTTGCTTCTTAACCTACAATGCTCCTGCTTTTATCTCATCCACTACAGCCGGATCAAGCAGTGTCGAAGTGTCCCCTAAATTAGAGGTATCGCCTTCGGCTATCTTGCGCAAAATACGGCGCATGATCTTGCCTGAGCGGGTTTTAGGCAGCCCGGTTACAAACTGGATCTTATCGGGTTTGGCAATGGCGCCGATGATACGCGCTACGGTCATGATGATATCCTTGCGGTTAAGTTCTTCGTCACCATGCTGATCGGGGCACACCACAAAGGCATAAACGCCCTGTCCTTTAATATCATGCGGATAACCCACCACAGCTGATTCCACTACACTGCTATGCATATTGATAGCATTCTCTACCTCGGCAGTACCAATACGGTGACCAGATACATTCAGCACGTCATCCACACGACCAGTTATACGGTAATAACCATCCTCATCGCGCAGGCAACCATCACCAGTAAAATACAGGTTTTCGTAAGTAGCAAAATAAGTGGTGCGGCAACGCTCATGATCGCCATAAGTGGTGCGCAGCATCCCGGGCCATGGGAATTTGATACAAAGGTTACCGCTCACACCGTTGCCTTCTATCTCTTTACCGTTCTCATCAACCAATACAGGCTGAATGCCGGGCAGCGGTAAAGTAGCATAACCCGGTTTGGTTGGCGTTACATTACAGATGGGCGATATCATTAAACCACCGGTTTCTGTTTGCCACCAGGTATCAGCAATCGGACAGTTGCCATGACCAATCTTTTCATCAAACCAATGCCAGGCTTCTTCATTGATAGGTTCACCTACAGATCCCAATTTTTTCAATGAACTCAGGTCTTTACCTTTCAACGGCTCTTCCCCAAAGCTCATCAACGAGCGGATGGCTGTTGGCGCGGTATATAATATGTTTACTTTATACTTATCAACTATTTCCCAGAACCTACCGGCATCCGGGTAGGTAGGTACCCCCTCGAACATTAATGTAGTGGCGCCTTGCGATAGCGGACCATAAGCTATATAAGAGTGCCCGGTGATCCAGCCGATATCAGCAGTACAAAAATACACCTCACCTTGATTATACTGGAATACGTTTGCAAAGGTATAGCCGGCATACACCATGTAGCCCCCACAGGTATGTACCACGCCTTTTGGTTTACCGGTTGAGCCGGAAGTATACAGGATAAACAGCATATCCTCGGCATCCATTATTTCAACCGGGCATTGCGGGTTACCCTGGGTTTCTACTTTTTTCACTTCATCTTCCCACCAAACATCACGGCCTTTGATCATCGACACTGGTGTACGACTGCGGGTTAATACAATTACTTTTTGAACCGACTTGCACTGAACCAGGGCATCGTCTATCACATTTTTTAAAGGGATATCTTTATTACCACGAAAACCGCCATCGGCAGTTATCACGATATTACACTCTGCATCATTGATCCTATCAGCTATAGATTGTGCCGAAAAGCCACCAAACACCACCGAGTGGATGGCACCAATACGCGCACAGGCCAAAACCGCGATGGCCAACTCGGGCACCATGGGCATATATATACAAATACGGTCGCCTTTTTTAGCGCCGTTGTTTTTAAGCACATTGGCAAACTGGCAAACCTTATCATGCAGCTGGCGATAAGTTAATATGCGGTGATCTTCCTGCGGGTCATTTGGCTCCCATATAATAGCGGGTTTATCGCCCAGAGTTTCCAGGTGGCGGTCCAAACAGTTTTCGGTAATGTTGAGTTTTGCTCCCTGGAACCATTTTACGTTGGGTTCCTTAAAGTTCCAGTCCAGCACCTTATCCCACTTCTTGTGCCAGTAAAAATTATCGGCAATACCGGCCCAAAATTGCTCAGGCTGTTCAACACTTTGCTGGTAAACCTGCTTATACTCGTCAAATGATGTAATCTTCATACTTGGTTAAAATGGTGGGCGTAAATTAGTAATTTATGTGTTAAGTGTAAATTAAAAAACTCCACTTATTAAAAAAATTTAAGAAGTAATTTCATTGGCGGTAATGAGTTGAAACCAAAGGGAATGACCGCTTTTAAAAAGAATTTGAAATATTTTAAAAACACCCTTGAATATTTGATTTAAAAGTCTGATATTTGCAAACTCTTTTTGAATAAAGGGTTGATAATTAAAAATATTTGTCATGTCAAGAATTTGTGATCTAACAGGAAAAGGATCTATTGTAGGTAATAACGTTTCTAACTCAAACGTTAAAACAAAACGCAGGTTTCATCCTAACTTAAAACTTAAAAAGTTTTATATCCCTGAAGAAGATAAATGGATTACCTTAAAGGTATCTACATCAGCTGTTAAAACCATCACTAAAAATGGTATTACCGCTTGTATCAATAAATTTGTAAAAAAAGGATACATTTAGTAGGGCGTACGTTTGATGTTTTACGCTATGCGTGAAATGGAAAGCGTGCAGAATATAATTTGAAAAATTACGTAAGCCGTGAGGTGACACGTACAACATAAAAAGAAAATGGCAAAAAAAGGCAACAGGGTTCAGGTAATTTTAGAATGTACTGAACACAAAACAAGCGGTATGCCAGGCATGTCTCGCTATATTACCACTAAGAACAAAAAAAATACAACTGAAAGGTTAGAATTGAAAAAATTCAACCCGGTTTTACGTAAAGTAACCGTTCACAAAGAGATTAAATAATTAGTTGATTCAATTGATGGTTGATTAAGTTTAAAGCTGAAATCACTAATTCAATAATTCACTAACTCAATAATTAAACAACATGGCAAAGAAAGTAGTTGCAACACTGAAAGTAGCAGGTAAAGGCAAAGAATATTCAAAAGTGATCACCATGAATAAATCACCAAAAACTGGTGCTTATTCATTTAAAACACAAATTGTCCCTAACGATTTTGTTAAGGATGCAATTGCAGGTAAAACACTGTAATAACTGCCGATCAAAATATAGAAGCCGTCTTGTTTTTACGAGAGGGCTTTTTTTGTTGATGTGCAGATTTCAAATGTGCAGATGTGCAAATGATGAGAAATTCACTCGATAATTTTAATCTGCACATCTGAAATTTGAAATTTGCACATTTGTAATCTGCACATCGAAAGAAAATTATGGGATTATTTGATTTTTTTAAGAAAAAGGAAAATACGCAGCAGGAACAGCAGGCGCTTGATACCAGTTTAGAAAAAACCAAGGATAACTTTTTTTCAAAGATCACCAAGGTAATTGCCGGTAAATCAACCGTTGATGATGACGTTTTGGATGAGCTGGAAGAAGTACTGGTAACCTCAGACGTGGGCGTAAGTACCACCCTAAAAATAATTGAGCGTATACAGGCTCGCGTAGCCCGTGATAAATATGTAGGTACCAGCGAGCTGAATACCCTGCTGAAAGACGAGATACAGCAATTACTGGCCGAAAATAACAGTAACGATTTCCGCAACCTGGAGTATGGCAACCACAAGCCCTATGTAATTATGGTGGTTGGTGTTAACGGTGTGGGTAAAACTACCACCATAGGTAAGCTGGCTCATAAGTTAAAGCAAGCCGGTAACCAGGTTGTTTTAGGCGCCGCGGATACCTTCCGTGCAGCAGCTGTGGACCAGATCAAACTTTGGGGCGAGCGTGTTGGCGTAAAAGTAGTGGCTCAGCCTATGGGTTCCGATCCGGCCTCTGTGGCATATGATACCTTGACATCCGCCGTTGCCAATGGCGATGACGTAGCTATTATTGATACCGCCGGTCGTTTGCATAATAAAGTAGGCTTAATGAACGAGTTGACCAAGATCAAAAATGTGATGCAAAAGGTAATCCCAGGGGCACCGCATGAGATATTGCTGGTACTGGATGCCTCAACCGGGCAAAACGCCATAGAACAATGTAAGCAATTTACCGAAGCTACTGCGGTTAATGCCCTGGCTTTAACCAAATTAGATGGTACAGCTAAAGGCGGTGTAGTGATCGGGATATCAGATCAGTTTAAGATCCCTGTAAAATATATAGGTGTGGGCGAAGGAGTAGAACACTTACAGCTGTTTGACAGGACCGAGTTTGTAAATAGTTTATTCAAACAATAATATAAAATATGTCATTGCGAGGAGGAACGACGAAGCAATCTCTTCCCTTGCATTCTTTATACATAGTTCGCGATTGCTTCGTTCCTCGCAATGACATTATAGTTATTGCAATGATTTGTGTGTTATGAAAACAAAAGAAATTTCAAAGCCAACGGCAAAACCAGTTAAACAACGTGTAAACGTGGTTACTTTGGGCTGCTCCAAAAACATATACGACTCTGAGATATTGATGGGCCAGCTTAAAGGCAATCAGTTTGATGTGGTGCATGAGGCCGATAAAGTTGGAAAAAACGATATCGTGGTGATCAATACCTGCGGCTTTATTGATAATGCCAAGCAGGAATCTATCGATACCATTTTGCAATACAGCGAACTGAAAGAACAAGGCAAAGTAGGGAAAGTAATTGTAACCGGCTGCCTCAGTGAGCGTTATAAACCCGAGCTGGAAGCCGAGATCACTAATGTGGATGCTTATTTTGGTACCAATGATCTGCAAAACCTGTTACATTCTGTTGGTGCTGATTATAAACACGAACTGATAGGCGAGCGTTTGCTCACCACCCCATCACATTTCGCTTATTTTAAAATAGCCGAAGGCTGTAACCGCCCATGTTCCTTCTGCGCTATCCCGCTGATGCGCGGTAAACACCTGAGCACACCTATTGACCAATTGGTTAAAGATGCACAGGCCCTGGTTAAAAACGGCACTAAGGAATTGATACTAATTGCCCAGGACCTCACCTATTACGGTCTTGATCTATATGGCAAACGTAACCTGGATGAATTATTGCGCCGCCTGAGTGATGTAAACGGTGTAGAATGGATCAGGCTGCAGTATGCTTACCCTTCCGGCTTCCCGATGGAGATACTGGATGTGATGAACGAGCGCGATAATATCTGTAAATACATGGATATGCCTTTGCAGCACATCAGCGATAATATGCTGAAATCGATGCGCCGCGGGCTTACCAAACAAAAAACAATAGATGTAGTCAACGAGATCCGCGACAAGGTACCCGGCATTGCGATGCGTACTACCTTAATAACCGGCTATCCCGGCGAAACTGAGCGCGATTTTGAAGAAATGATGCAATGGGTTGAAGAAACAAAATTTGATCGCTTAGGCTGTTTCACCTACTCGCACGAAGAAAAAACACATGCTTTCTCATTGGTTGACGATGTACCTGCTGAAGTAAAACAGGATCGTGCCGATGCCATTATGGAAATTCAGCAGGGCATTTCGTTTGATAAAAACCAGGAAAAAGTTGGCCATACATTTAAAGTACTGATCGACAAAAAGGATGGTGATTACTTTGTGGGCCGTACCGAATTTGATTCGCCCGAGGTAGATAACGAAGTATTGATTGATGCCAGCATTGATTACGCAACCGTTGGAAGCTTTGTAAATGTGAAAGTTAACAGTGCCGAAGACTTTGACCTTTATGGACAAATTGTAAAATAATGCTAATTTGTGGCGCATTACCACTAATGATTTTACATTTGGACTAATGGAAGCCTCCTGTACAAGCTATAAAAACACCGGATTTTTTTCGCCTACGGTTATTGATTACCTCGAAAACCGGGCAGATCTGAAACCTTTTTACAGTTACCGCCCGGATATGGCCGACTTTGCCGAGCTGTTGAAAAACAAGAAAGTTGTTGCCGATCGTGAGATTTTGCACCGTGTACTGTCAAAGCAATATGGAATTGAGTCCGGAAGTCTGGAAGTCGGAAAGTCCGGAAGTGATGAAGCTAACGTAGAACTTACAACGTATAACGTACAACCACTCGTAACTCAAAACTTACAACTCCTAAAACTCAATAATACCTATACCATAACAACCGGTCACCAGCTTAATATTTTTGCAGGTCCCTTATATTTCCTTTATAAAATTGCTACCGCGATAAAATTAGCCCAGCAATTAAAAGCAGCCCACCCCGATAAAAACTTTGTACCCGTTTACTGGATGGCCAGTGAAGACCATGACTTTGCCGAGATCAATTATACCAACATTGGCGGCAAAAAAGTACATTGGTGGTACGAAGCATCGGGCGCTACCGGGCGTATCAATCCGGATACCATGCGCCAGGCGCTTAACCAATATAAGGGCGTTTTGGGCATGGAAGGCCACTCCAAGGAGCTGGCCGAAATTGTAGAAACAGCCTATACCCGTTTTGATAAACTGGCCGATGCTACCCGCTACCTGGTAAATGCGTTGTTTGGTCAGTACGGCCTGGTGATCATCGATGCCGACGATCACGAGTTTAAGCAGCAGTTTGCTCCCATCATGGAGCAGGATATCATCAATCAAAACAGCTTTAAAAATATAACTGCCACCAACGAGCAATTGCAAAAATTGGGTGTGCATATACAGGTTAATCCACGCGAGATCAACTTTTTTTACCTGAAAGACCAGTTGCGCGAACGTATAGTTTTTGAACAGGACAGCTACCAGGTAATGAACACCGAGATCCGCTTTACCGAAGCAGAACTAAAGCAGGAAATTGCCACATCACCCGAGCGTTTTAGTCCCAATGTGGTGATGCGCCCGCTTTACCAGGAATGCATCCTACCCAACATCGCCTACATAGGCGGTGGCGCCGAAGTAGTATACTGGCTGGAACTGAAATCAAATTTTGATTTTTATAAAGTCGATTTTCCTATCCTGATTTTACGCAATTCGGCATTAGTGGTTCGTAAAGAACAAGCCGCCAAAATTGAGCGCATGGATCTGAATGTGGCTGCCCTGTTTAAGCAAACAGATGCCCTGCAAACCGAATGGATAAAAAAACATAGCGACCATAACCTTTCTTTGGAAGGAGAATGGCGCGAACTGACCGCCGTTTTTGAAAAGATAAAACTGCGCTCCTATAAGATCGATCCAACACTGTCGTCCTCAGCCGCTGCTGTACAGGCCCGCCTGAAACACGCAGTTGATAACCTCGAAAAGAAACTGATCCGTGCCGAAAAACGCAACTATGATGTACGGCTGGAGCAGCTATCGACAGTTAAGGCAGAACTCTTCCCGAAAGACAGCCTGCAGGAACGCACCGAGAATTTTGGTTTAATGTATGTAAAATGGGGACAATCATTTGTTGAAGAACTCATCCGTCATTTTGAACCGCTTGATTTTGTGTTTACTATTCTAACAGAATAACCCCACCCAACCCTCCCCAAAGGAGAGGGCTTTATTTAATAATGCTTTTTCAACCATCGTCTGTGTCTTCACAGACGATTTGCATTGTTGCCTGTGAGGACACAGGCAATGGGGAGGTTTTAAAATGCTTTTGAAGTCCTCCCCTGTGGAGAGGATTTAGGAGAGGTTTCCCCCAAAATATCAGTAATTTCGCAGCATGAATAAAGCGAAACCAACCATACTTGTTGTAAACGACGACGGCATAACTGCCCCCGGTATAAAAGTGCTGATGGAAGCCATGGGCGACATCGGACGGGTAGTAGTAGTAGCGCCGGATAGTCCGCAATCAGGCATGGGTCACGCCATCACCATAGGTAAACCACTACGTTTGGATAAGGTAGATCTTTACGAAGGTATTGAAATGTACCGCTGCTCAGGCACACCTGTTGATTGTGTAAAACTGGCCGTCAATAAAATATTCAAAGGCCAGAAGCCCGATCTGTGTGTATCCGGCATCAACCATGGTTTAAATAACTCTATCAACGTGTTGTACTCCGGCACCATGTCGGCCGCTGTTGAAGGTGCTATTGAGGGTATCCCATCCATTGGGTTTTCTTTAGATGATTACACCCTGCAGGCCGATTTTAGTCACTGTATCAAATACGTTAAGGAGTTGGCTTTACAGGTTCTGGCTCACGGTTTACCACAGGCCACGCTGCTGAATGTAAATTTCCCGAATACCCCGCATTTAAAGGGCATCAAAGTGTGCCGCCAGGCAGCTGCCAAATGGGCGGAGGAATTTGATGAAAGGATTGACCCACATAAACGACCATATTATTGGTTAACCGGTGTTTTTCAATTAAATGATGGCGGCGAAGATACCGACGTTTGGGCCCTGGAGCACAACTATGTATCTGTAGTGCCCGTTCAGTTTGATATGACCGCGCATCATGCCATCCCTTATTTAAATAATTGGAAATTCAATGTTTAAGCACAATACAGTAATAGCAGGTACAATTTACGGGGCTATATTACCTGCCATAAGTCTGTTCATTTTTCTGTTCCTGTTAAGAGGTAATTTTTTATTGTTTAATAAACCAGGTACCCCCTACCTGGTGGCTATTGGTTTAAATCTTTTAATTATCAGGTGGTACGCTAAAAAAAAGCTGGATAAAACGGTGATCGGTATAGCCGCGGTCACGTTTTTATTTATGCTCGCGATATTTGTATTTAAATTGCAGCCCATACGATGAAATATTACCTGGTAGCCGGTGAGGCCTCGGGCGATATGCATGGGGCAAATTTAATGAAAGCCTTAAAAGCGCTCGACCCGGATGCGGAGTTCCGTTTTTTTGGCGGCGATCTGATGCTGGCCGAAGGTGGTACCCAGGTAAAACACTACCGCGAAATGGCCTATATGGGCCTGGTAGAAGTGATCGTGAATTTACCAGCCATCCTCAAAAACATCAAACAGTGCAAGCAGGATATTCATGAATGGCAACCTAATGTACTTATCCTCATTGATTTACCCGGCTTTAACCTCAAGATTGCTGCCTATGCGCAAACCATCGGCTTAAAAGTAAATTATTATATCTCGCCCAAAGTTTGGGCCTGGAACCAGAAACGGGTATTAAAGATTAAAAAGATAGTGAACCATCTCTTCTGCATCCTGCCTTTTGAAGTGGATTTTTACAAAAGCTGGGGCATGGAAGTTGATTACGTAGGTAACCCCCTGCTGGATGCCATTGCTGCGTTTAAAGCTGATCCCGATTTTTTGCAACAACACCAGCTTGCCGGTAAAAAAATCATTGCCCTGTTACCCGGTAGCCGTAAACAGGAGATCAGTAACCTGCTGCCCGAAATGATGGGTATTGTTGAACGCTTTCCGGATCATCAATTTGTAATAGCCGGCGCCCCCTCTTTTAAACAGGATTATTATGATCAGTTTTTAAATGGGAAAAATATACCTGTATTATTTGATGCCACCTATAACTTACTGAGCCACGCACATGCGGCTGTTGTAGCATCGGGCACAGCCACACTGGAAACAGCTTTGTTTCATGTACCGCAGGTGGTTGTTTACAAAGGCAATGCACTCACCATTGCCGTAGCACGCATGTTAGTTAAATTAGAATTTATATCGCTGGTTAACCTGATCATGAATAAGGGTGTGGTAAAGGAACTGATACAGGAAGATTGTACCGCAGCCAGGATCAGCGCAGAGATTGACCTGCTGGTAAATAATAAAGACCATAGGCAAACAGTGCTGGCTGATTATGCTGAACTGGATAAGCGTATGGGCCAACCCGGCGCATCGGAAAAAACGGCAGGGCTGATCATCAAATATGCTCAAAACAAATAAAGCCCTGTTTTCGCAGGGCTCTATCTTTTCATAGGTATAATGTATATATGGATCAGGCAGCTGACAATGTTTGTTGTTTAGCTGTCTGTTGATTGCTTTGTTTGAAGCTATTTTTCGCTCTGAAATTTCTAAAATCCTCTAATAAAATATCTAACAACTGATTCTCAAAGCGTGCAATTAATTTACTTGCCAATGGTGTTTTATGATTTTTCATAGATATGTTGGTGTTGCAGGTTAGTATAGTTTGTGTGCAATTAAGCAGCAGTTGGCAATAACGGTGTTTTAGCTTTAATAGCTTTCAGATCGTTCATGATGATCCTTTTTAACTGGTTATCAAAATTGGTTATTAACTTGCTGATTGATGGTTTTTTAGTGGTCTTCATAGTTCTAGTTTTTCGTGTTTTAAATATCTTTAGTTTTTCTTTGTATCGTCGTCTTCGGTCAGATTATCTTTCCTGCGTTTGGCTTCCTTGTATTGCCTTAGTATCTGTTCTTCATCACGTTCATCTGATGTTTTTGTAGGCTCTACCGGATTCTCCCATTCTTTCTCTTCTTCCTTAATGGTTTTCTTTATAGCTTTCATAACAGTTACATTTAATAACTAGTATTCCAAATCAGTGCCAAAAAATTGATTACGCCTCAAAAAAGTCATTAAAATCTGTAAAAAAAATTACAATACTATGTAAATAGCTGTATTTAAGATACTTTCACCATAATAAAAATTTCTGTTTTTTTTAGTACAACCTCCTTGTACGAACTCCCAAAAGCGTACGCTAACCGCCCATCTCCGTACAGTAATACTAATTCCGGACGTTTTCCTTATAGTTAATGAAGTGCGCTATTAAGGCTATAAGCGCTAAGCCACCGCCAATAGCACATACCCCTGCCCATCCGTAGTTGTTCCAGAGCAAGCTGGCCAGGAACGTCCCAGACGCACCGCCCACGAAATAAGACACCATGTATACCGTGTTGAGCCGGTTACGGGCCTCTGGTATCAATGCAAAAATGATAGACTGGTTAGAGATATGCGTAGCCTGCACACCCATATCCAAAACAATTACCCCGATAATGAGCCCGGCGATACTGCTGCTTGAAAAGTAAAAGATAATGTAGGAGATCAGCACCAACAATAAAGTATAGCCCGATAGCTTATATGGATTCATTTTATCGCTCAGGCGCCCCATCAATCCGGCTGCCAGCGCACCAAAGGCGCCAACAAGTCCAAAGGCGCCCGCTGCCGCACTCCCTTCGTTGAACTGGGGCTGTTTTAATAAAAACACCAGGGTAGTCCAAAAAGCGCTAAAACCAGCAAAGCATAAGGCCCCTCTGAAAGAAGCCATGCGCAGTTTCGGCTGTGTTTTTATTAAATGGATGAGCGAGGTCATCAGCTTTCTATAGTTCCCTTTATAATCAGGCTGCACCTCGGGTAAAAAGAAAAATATCATCAGCCACATAGCCGCCATTAAGCCGGTTGCTATATAATACATGCTCCGCCATCCAAAATGCTGACCAATAAAACCGCTTAGCGTACGGGAAAGCAATATCCCTATCAGCAACCCACTCATTACAAAACCTAGCTTTTTGCCCCGCTGGTGTGGTTTGGCCAGATGCGCTACCATCGGTATCAATAATTGTGGTATAATAGAGGATAAACCCAATAAAAAACCGGCAATGGTTAATACCAATATTGATGGAGCAAGCGCGCTGACCAGTAAAGCGAAAATAACCAGTATAAAATCTAACAATATCAGTCGTTTGCGTTTCACCATATCTGCCAGGGGCACTATAAATAATAAGCCGCAGGCATAGCCAATTTGAGTAAACAGGGATAATTGCTGTGCTTTTTTATCGGTTATACCAAAAGTGTGCGCGATATCGGCAAGCAGAGGTTGATTATAATAGATATTGGCCACCACTAACCCCGTGGCTATGGTCATGATCCATAAAGTAAGCGGTGTTAAATGCGGATGTTCTTTAGAGGTATCGGTAGTTGTCATGATCAATAAAATATAAAATCCGCTGCAAAAGTGACAAAGCATTTTTAAAATGATGCCTGTTTAAAGTAATTTTTCTTTCACACTAAACAATAAGATGGAATTTATGGAGTTTTATATTTTGATAAAAAGAATTGATTTATAATTACTTTTTTGAAAAATAGGCTTATTAAAATGAATTTTTTAATAATTTATTGATTTTTTAAAGAAAAATGTGACAAAAAATGAGTGAATTTTATATTAAATATGTTTTTTAACATTTTTTTAACAAAAAATTCTATTGAAAGTAAATTTTTTAGATAAAACTGAATTAGTTTATTAAATAATTGACCTGTCAATTTGCTACTAATACAAACTGTGATAAAAAAATTAAAAAATTATCACATTATTAAAGTTTTATTAGTATTTTTGATAATCAAATACGAAATAGATGAGTATTTGATAAATGTTACAAAAAAATTACAAAATAAAATTGGTGAATTTAAAAACTTAGTGTTATTTTTACACCATAATAAAAACGATAAAAAAGTCTTCTCATAATTTAGGTTTATAATTGGTTAGTAAAGGCCCCTGCCCATCAGGGGCTTTACTTATTTTAAGAGGTTTTGTTGAGATTTAACCAAAGTGATACACCTTCCCGAATTAAAGTGACTTTGACCATGAAATAAAATAATCATTTTAGGTTTCATTTTATTACTTAATATAATATATTTGCAACCCGAAACGGGGGATTAGCTCAGCTGGCTAGAGCGCTTGCATGGCATGCAAGAGGTCATCGGTTCGACTCCGATATTCTCCACCTGATTATCAAGCACTTACGTATTTGTAAGTGCTTTTTTTATGCTTTATCACGGGTTTTGAACTTAACATTGCATTATGTAACCCCTTTATTTTGCCTGATATAATTTAAAAAAAATCTATACAATTAATTGATTTACAGTTATTTAATAAAAATAAATATCTTAAATTGTATGCAAGAGGTCAATTTAATTTTGGTAGGATTATTAGCATTGATTTGAAAGTAAAACAAAGGTAAAACTCGTCTTTGCTAAACTCCTTAAATCCTAAAGATGTCATCGGAATTTCTTTGCAACATTATTATCAAGTAACTCGATAACCGGTTGTTGATGCCTTTGCAGTACTTTCAGCACCACTTATTTTATAAAAAAATCTAACTATTCTGACCCAATGGCTTCTTGTTTTCGTTTTTCATTGATATGACTCATAATGACTGCTTTCATTTTCTGAGCCCGGGAAACATCTAGCCCATCGATTTCGAAGCAATCCTTTTCTGCCGGGTGCCAGCTGGTTACGCGATTATGAAGATTATATAGGATAGTTAAAGGCGTAAGATTTTCCTCAGGTTTTCGGCCGGCCTCTAGCAACATTTCGTGACAATTTTGAATGAGTAAGTCGTAAAGATCAGCTGTTTTCAATTCTGTATCACCATGGCAGATATTAATTAGTTTTCGCAGATCTTTAGCTGCTATGCTCATTTTAACATTTCCTTGCTTTCCTGCAGACGCGGCTGTACCAAGTTTTGCTGGGTCTTCCCAAGCTTGCTCAATTCGGGAAACGATTCGTTCGCGAAAATGCTGATAAGATGGTGGTAATGATTCCTCGCCAGCAAGTAAATGTAAAATCAACCTGGTTGCTTTGTCAAAGTCATTTCCGCTAAAATTTTTGCAGCATAACATATCAAGAATAGCATCCGCAGCGAATTGCACGGCAGATAATTCGCGAATGTTATTGAATTTCTCATCTCTCTCAGTCTTTGAATCAGGTGCTTCCGTTACACTTGATTTTGGAAGTTCAGCCGATTTGATTTCGATCCGTTTAGGGTCGATATTCTCTAATTGAAATACTGCCGCCGATCTTCCGTCCGAACGCGCATCCAAAGTAAACTCTTCTTCAAATTTTGCTGTGACGGTGAAGAGTAATGCCTGAAATTGTTTAGGCATCGCTAATTGCTTCCAGCCGCTAAACATATCTTTCCAGAGACCGACCACCGGTTCGGGTAAGGACGGAACATCTTTTGGGGCTTTAGACCTTTGCGCCATGCCCAGTGATGTTAATGATAACACTGCGGTGCCAGGATCATCCGCTAAAACATTTGCATATCTAGCCGGCCATCTACTGGTCAATTGCGGCCCGTCACTCAACAAGGCCATAAGCAGCGTCGGACCAATTCCTCGGATTACTTCACCAACAGGTTCCTGTCGTGCAAGATCTTCACAGATTAGCGCCGTCAATGCCATCCAGGAATTCGGTGCCAAAATTGTAAGACGTCGCTGAGCTATGGAGCTATACTCAAACCAACGACGATCTGCAGCAAGATGAGCTTCTAGTTCATACTGGTGGATTTGTTGGCGATCTAGCTGCCAGCGATGGTGTTTACGCTGTGTGGTGGTGTACCAATTTCCTGAAAAAAAGACTTCCATCCGCACTTCATTTTGAAAAGGTTCATCCACTCCTGCGTAGCCGGTTTGCTTTAGATTCTTTTTCATGATTCCTGTTACAATTGCAGGCAGTTGCATAGAGCCATTTTGGTTTTGAAAAGCGGACTTAAATTCGGCCAGCAAATAATTATATTGAATTTCCGAAAGCGCCATTTCTGGCAATACAATTATATCGACATGATTATTACTCTCAGCTAATTCCCACACTTTTCGTACTAACCCGAGAAGAAATTCTTTGTGAATGTCTTTTTTAATATTACCCATAAAATAACGTACCGGGTGATAATTATCAGGTACGACTATAAAGTCCGTCGGTTCAACATCCCAAGGATATGGTACTGCCAAAATATTAAGACTTTTGTTTCCATCCTCTAAACGAGGAAAGGTGCGCCAAACCACTTCGACCTCAGTAGTGTGAAAAGTCAGATGATGGCCTAAAGATCGAGTTATCAATCCCGACTGTGGAGTTCGCATTTTTGGCACGACCACCCCATGAAATTTAGCCGTAGTACTTAAGGAGCCGGTATTATTAAGCAACAAATTGGCGGTGGCCATGAATATTCGATTTTCGAGATTTTCCTTTTTTAAATGTTGTCCTAAAAAGCCTAATCCTGAGCAACTTGAATCTGCCAAAATATAAATCTGTATCAATGCTTCTCCCAGCATTCTAATACCTTCGCTTGTTTTATCACGATCTTCTGGCCCCTTATAAAGATTCCCTAATGCTCTAAGATGATCTACATCGGTTGGGTCATTTTCATTATCCCAATCCTTTTTCAATGTATCGTACCATTCCTTTAGAAGCCCCGTTTCCCTGAACTTAGAACGATCCGAGTTCCCCAAAAGTCGGTTACTTGTATGTTTAATCCATTGTTTTCCTAATTCATCGATTTCTTTTTCCCAATCTTTACGATTCCACCAATCGGTATTCATTAAAGTTGCCTTATAGAGACCCGTCCGATTAAGTATTTGCGCACAAAGTGCGAACATATTAGGCGGCCATTGAAACCAATCATCCAGTGTCCATTCTGGATTGATATTTTCAGCTATTTTTCTTATTGAAACAGCATAGGAGATGGTTTTACTCATGTGTAAAGATTTATTGTTGCGTAAATTTACCGCAAAGGTTTTACTCAAAAGATTCTGAGCAGGTAATTAGCGGTTCTATCTCTGGGCACATCTTTTTAAATTCTTCTTTGTAGATCTCTTCTATCCGAATTTTAGTGTATAAGTACCTAGAAGTTTCTATCTGGTATAGAGTGCCATCATGCATGGGAACTAAAAATTTGGCAGATGGAAGTTCGTCAGCCACCCGGATCACCGCATTTTTATAAATCAATGAAGCCGTTGCCTGAATGCGGTGGCTGAGCGACCAGGTATGTTCATCGTCATCGTTCCGGAATCTGTAGTTGCCGCATGAAGTGCCGATCTTTTTAGAAACCCGAATTTCGTCATCAATACTCTTTTTAAACGCCGCCAGTTGTCTGAATCGCTGGAAGTAATTTTTCGCTTTAGTATCTAAGGATGTGTCGCCGTACATATAGCGATAGAATATGATCTTGGCATCTGAACGATTTTCTTCGTCACCCAGTACATTTTTGGCGAGGTGTTTATAAATATCTACTTCATATAATTTGAGCAGCAACGGATCCTTACTTAACGAGGCTAAAATTCCGGCTTCAAATTGCGAGTAGTCAATATAAAGCAGCTTCGTCCGCTCATCAGGAACGATTACTGTCCTATTTCGCTTACGCATATTCTGCAAAGAAGGCTCCCTCAGGATGATCCTCGAAGTGATCGAACCAAAGCCCAGATAGGTCGGGTAAGTTCGCTGTGCTCCCCCCCAATGGGTCAGCATGTATAAAAAACTATCCAGATCGCGTTGGTTCCGCAGCATTTCGTAAAACAATCTGCATACTTCATCGTCTTTCCTGCGCGCTTTGAAAGTAAAAAGAGGGGATTTGATCAGGTTGTAGCCCTTTGATGCGAGATAATGAAGCTGTTCCTCTTCGTTATCTGGTGAAAAGACCCGGAAGTCCTGCTGCAAAACATTTTTGATATGATATATTTCTTCTTCCAGCTCACCACACCGTTTTTTAGCTAGTTCCAAATCTATGCGGACACCAAGAGACTGCCGTTTGTAAATGATCTTATTAATCTTTGTTTCTACCGTTTCAAACCGGATTTTCTCCTCCTCATCTTTGTTTAACAGCTGTAGGTACAAAGTAGCCAAATGTTCCAGAAGCAACTTGAAAGTTTCCTGTTTAAATTCAAAATCAGAATCCACTATCTTATGATAATTGAGGAAGCTAAGCGCCTTCCATGCCTTGTATTTTCGGAACTCTTTACCTTCCTGGGACATTTGTTTATCGAAACATTCCAAATCAATGATAGCAGGCAGTCGCCTCCTCCCATCCGAGGACTTCAGATACCTGATTAGATCAGCCGATTGAAAAGTGACTAATGTGTTTTGAGGTAAAGCGTCAATCAGGTCGCAGTAGTCAGAAAAATCATCTATATCCAAGGCATGCCATCCGGATTTAATAAACATGACAACAAATCTTTTCATGATCAAATGGAATATAATTGTTCTAACGGATCTATTTCATCCTCTTCATCTTCCTCGAAGCCTTGGACGAAAACAAGGTCTTTGTTCTTGAATCTATGCGTAAAGGCGTGCGCTTTGGTAAGAGTTGAATCTATCTTGCTAGCATCAATGATCTCTGTTTTAAATGCTCTTAATGCAATTAGTGCGACACGGTTTTCAAAATAGCCATGGGTAAAACCTTCCGAGAATTTTCTCAGTATAACTCTGCGGTAGCCATTATCGACCGAGCACATGTAAATGACCATAGCCGCAATAACCGCTTTGTTCGTATCATCATTTTTTTCGATCTGCTTGATCGCGAATTTCTTTAAGGCCGACACCTCGCATTTATGTTTAGCCAAGAGCAGCCAGATCTGATAAGTTTGAAAAGAATAGGTATTGTATTTATCCTTCAATACTATTTTCTTTAATGTATCCAAAAAATAGGACTTTATCTCAGTAGTTGACAGGAGGCTGAGTACACGACTTACTTCCGGTGTTAACCAGGGCTTATCGGTCAAGCTTGCTGCCGCCTTGAGGATCAGATCCCTGAACTCTGTTGTTCCAGCTTCTAAATTGATTCCCCGAACTGCTAAGGAAGATATGGTGTTAAAGGCGTAGTTTAATTTTCTGGCCGCCTCCTCAGGTGAAATATCATCTCCAGGGATCAAATTCTCTTTTAGCAGAGTGATGCAGCCGTGGAACGCTTCGTTCAGATATTGGTGGTTTTGAGAATGACGTAACCGAGCAATCTTGTTAAGATCAACGTCGAATTTGTGTTTTAATTGACTCCTCCTTTTTTCGTTTGGTCCCAATACCTGAGTTTCACCATCGACCAGTGTGTATATTTCAGTTTTCTGAGAATTAACGGATAGATAACAGCGCCTAAGTTCAAACTCGAAGGTTTGTAATACTTTCCGAGCCTCGTATTTATCTTTACAAAATATGCGGATGTCATCCATAAACCTGAAATAAGCGGGTGCATGGTGACTCATAAATATATCTACCTGGTTCAGATAAAACGAAGCCAGTAAGGAGGAGGCATCGCTGTTTTGCGGCAGGCCCAGTTCCTTAGTAGAGAATTTATGCAAGATGACACTAAGTAATTTGGCGGCGTTGTGTTCGTTGTCGTTTTCGCAAACTCTTAGGATCTTTTCATGCAATAGGCTTTTATTGATGTTATCATAAAAGTTCAGCAAGTCAATTTCAATTAGGCAGCCATATTTGAAATTTCCTCCACCATTCTTCAAAACAGCCAGTTCGGCCAGGCGGTACTGCATTTTTTTCCATTGCTCCACACCATTCAAGATCAATTGTTTTTCAGAAAAACGGTTGTAACGGGCAGAGTAAACATTGGAAATCATTGCCCGGTCCAGCTTATCAGCCAATGTTCCGACCGTCGCCATATACAAAACGCGGTCAATGAACGGAGATACCAATGCCAGTCTTAAGGTGAATTTTTTCTTTGGAACATAAAAACGTTCGGCTTCTTTAGCTGTATAGTCATTTTTACCAAAATAGGGCTCCAGCTGCTCAAAAAGATAACTTTGGTTAAGCAGGTCAATATATTTTAATGGATCGTAATACCAATCATCCGCAATGTCTGTTTTCAGGCGCTTCCTGGCCATTTCGAGATCTAGACAAACATTGTTAATGAATGCTTGATGAATATCGACCACTTCAGTACCAACCTCTCTTTTATGCCCCGATGATTTGATGTCCAGTTCAACTAATTTCGAAGATTTGAGTTTCGCATTTATTTCAACAAAAGAGATCGATGCGCAATCGACTGTATCATTTTGAAGCTCTTCATTTGGATAGGAAGTGATGATGCCATATAGTACACTTTTCTCGGCATGAAACACGCCTGCGCCGGACATGCCGGGCAAATATTTTGGGTCGACATGGCCTGCGAGTTTCAGGCGCTTCCGCTCAGGGTCATTTCGCTGCAAATCGAAACGATGGAGCTCATCTTTATTGGCGGAAAATGTTGCCCAGGAAAAAAAGTCTTGTTCTTCCTCCTGTAGCTCATTAGAAACCAAAATTTGCCGGAAAGCGATCGTATCGATCTTTTTGACGATGAGGATTGCGAAATCTTCATCAAAGACGATCAACTTGTCTTTGACAACATTTTTTTTGATCAGTTCAAGCCGGGTGAGTTTGCCTTTTTCTGAATAACAGATCTCAATATCACCTACATGGGGGTAAGCGAAAGCCGATACCGCGGTTTCCTGAAAGACATGCCTGGCCGTTAAAATATAATTGTAGTCAACGAAATTAGGGGTCAGGTACAGTATGCCTGAGCCGAAGCCTGGAACCCCTTTGATCAACGTGTTGATCTTTACCCCGCAGGCCTTGAGTTTTTCAGATACCGATCCCATAATTGCGATTATTACCGGTCAGTTTTATCCTGTATTTCTTTTTTTCCGCCTCCGTGATCTCCAGATTATTTAAAGATTCTTCATAGTTGAACAGAAATTCGATTTGCTCATCCTCACGTTTTAAAAATTTATAGATTTTGAGTAAGGCGCGCTTATTGGGCAGATAGTGTTTTTTACTATTTGTGCTAATGATGAACTTAGTGCAAGCTATTTTTTCGACAATATTTTTATTAAGACTACGATAACTGGCATGATGAGGCAACTTCACATAGTCAAAGGCAGCTCGCCCGTGTTCGCTTTCTGCTGCCAGTTTGTTGATAATCTGCTCCATACGACCAGGGGTAGTATCTCCTGGCAATAGAATGCGCTTCCCTTCACACTCCAAAAGAATAACGATACTGGTTCTATTTGGAAGAGAGATATCTTGACTGTCGTCGTCAATAAAACGCTCTAAAACGGCCATTGGTGATTTCCAGTCACATTTAAAATCACTGCTGAGATAAGCGCCTGTCTGTTGGCTGTAAGTATCAAGATCTTCTGAAATAGGTGATAAAAAAGTTAATGTCAGGTCTTCAAATACAATTGGTTTAGTGTCATTTGTTGTTTTTGTCCATTTTGATTGGATCTTCAGCAACAGATCTTCGACATCGTGGGCTTGTTTATAGGAAAGCGAGCGATCGTCAATTGGCAGAATCTTGCCGCTGATCAGCCTGGGCGAATTAAAAATGGCTTGGCGAATGAAGTTCTCACCGTATTTTCCGTCAACAACTAACTTTAACAGATCAATGATACCCTTAATGTGGTCGTCATCGTGATGGGTAATAATTAAAAGGTCTATAGCCTGACCCTTTTTATAAATCTCGTCTATCTGGATCAGCAAGTACACGGAATCGTTTCCGCCGTCGATCAGGATATTATGATTTTGGTGCTGTATTAAAATACAATCGCCGGACCCAGCTTTTAAAACCTTAACATCCATGGCGTTTTAGAAATTAACATACGATAAGTTTAGATAATTCTAAAAGTACGCCTTTAAATTGTATTTGCAACTTTTTGAACCTATACATAATAATATGCATGAACCCTTTATGATAGAAAAACTGATCACCAATGCTATTGAAGCGGAAAATTCCAGTGACCTGAAAAAATGGAAAAGAACGATCAAAAAATAATTCCATTTAGGCATGAACCTGTTTGCTGCATTTATAGCATTATATAGTTAAATATTGGAGAATAGTGGATGAGGTGCAAGAAAAGGTCGTGCAGCTCCTTGGATAGACAGAAGCATGTTCTTCCATTTCAAGTAAAGGGTTTGCGCAGTTGATCTACTTACCAAACTTTTGTCCGGTTACCATCTGTATTTTTCTATTTTTGCATATATCCACAAACTGGAATTAATGTTTGTTAATTATTACATCGTGCCAAATAATTAAGTTATTAATATCTAAAATCTGTACATTAGTTAGCCTAAAATGCTATTAATGTTGTAAATCAGAATCAAGATAATTAATAGCAATACCTTATTATAAATACTCTACTGAAGCAATGACTGTACTCCAAAAAATTCTTAAAGATTCTAATTATAAACTAACTCAGTTTACTGAAAATCACATCCAGCAACTGGAACAAAGTATCGTACTCAAAGACGACAAAAAAGGCAATAAAATCCCCTATGCTATTTGTTCTGTACGTCAAAGGGAAATAAAACTTACGCCAGAAGAAGTAGTAAGGCAATTGTTTTTAATCCTTTTGCATGCTGAATATGGGTACGCGTACGAACGTATGGAATTGGAATATGCAGTTACTTTTGGCAGGGAAAAAAAACGGGCTGACATCGTAGTATTCGGCAAGGTAGATTCCAGGGCTGTGTATATCATGGTTGAAATCAAAAAACCTAAACTAAAAGATGGGAAAGAGCAATTGCACTCTTACTGTAATGCCACCGGTGCGCCAATTGGTGTTTGGTCTAACGGCGAAAGTATTTCGTATTATCATCGGAAAGACCCTAATTATTTTGAATATATACCTGCTATACCTAAAGCAACCCAAAAACTCGCGGATCTACTAAACGAGCCTTGGACTTTGGACGATCTCAAACAGAATGATCGCTTAGTAACAGAAAAGAAATCGTTAAAGGATTTGGTACTGGAAATGGAGGACGAAGTCTTGGCTAACGCCGGAGTAGATGTATTTGAAGAATTATTCAAATTAATATTTACGAAGCTATATGACGAGATGGAAAGTGGCAGAAACCGCAAGCGTTATTTGGAATTTAGGAATCATGGAGATACTGAGGTTGAATTGAAAGACAAAATTCAACAATTATTCAATCTTGCTAACACGAAATGGCAAGGTGTATTTCCAGATGGAACTAAGCTTATATTGTCTCCCTCGCATTTGGCAATTTGCATATCTTCTTTAGAAAAGGTAAAGCTTTTTAACTCTAACCTTGATGTAGTAGATGAAGCTTTCGAGTATCTTATTAATAAAAGTAGCAAAGGAGAAAAAGGACAATATTTTACACCTCGGTATGGGATTGACATGTGCGTAAAAATGCTCAACCCCAAAGAGAGCGAAACAATGATAGATACTGCGGCAGGGAGTTGTGGTTTTCCGGTTCACACTTTTTTTTACGTGAAAAATCAAATTCATAAAGAAGAAGGAATTACCGATGATGATATGATGACTACCAAACCGCCAATTCCTCGGGTATTAGACTATGTGCAAAATAATGTTTTTGCAATAGATTTTGATGAAAAAGCAGTACGAGTAGCTCGATGTTTAAATCTTATAGCTGGCGATGGGCAAACAAATGTCTTGCATCTAAACACATTAGATTATGAGCGGTGGACTGAAAAAACCAAGGACGAAGATTGGTTAGATACTTACGCTAATGGCTGGAAAAATTTAAGGAAACATCGTAAAATAAAAACCGAAACCAAGGAAAATGAAAGTTATGTTAACCGTGACTTTCAATTTGATATTCTGATGGCTAATCCCCCTTTTGCAGGAGATATTAAAGAAAGCAGAATGCTGGCCAAATATGAATTGGGGAAAAAGCCTAATGGAAAATATCAAACCGCAGTTGGCCGCGATATATTATTTATTGAGCGTAACCTGGATTTTCTAAAACCCGGAGGCCGGCTAGCGATAGTATTACCACAAGGAAGATTTAATAACAGTAGCGATAAGGGCGTTCGGGAATTTATTTCTGAACACTGCCGAATACTGGGTGTGGTTGGTTTTCACGGTAACTTTTTCAAACCACATACAGGTACAAAAACCTCTGTCCTTTTGGCACAAAAGTGGAACGATGACCCAGATGCTGGTCCACTATGCCCGCGGAAGGATGACTATCCTATCTTTTTTGGGACTATGCAGGAGCCTAGCAAAGATAATAGTGGTGAAAAAATTTATGTACGTAAAAAGGATTATCCTCAAAAAGCTAAAATTACAGAGGGGGTACAAGAATCAGCTGAACCCTTGAATATTTACGATGAGAATCCAACAGACTTAAATGAATATTTATTAGATAGACACGGTCATCTAATGGTAAAGCACGATTTGTATAACCACGATGGACTTACTAAAGATGGCATAGCAGAAGCTTTTATAGAATTTGCCAAAAAAGAACAGCTAAGTTTTTTTTAAACAGCCCTTTTAATGAAAGTCGATATAAGACGTTGTTAAAAGGGCTTGAAGTCAGTGTTTTAAACTATAGTGAATACAGAGCAACAAATGAATTTTTAAGATTAGATAGCGAGTATTTTCTAAAAAAAGTTTTGTACTATGAAAAAAAGATAATAGAAAAAAAATTCGACACACTTGAGAATATATGTAAAATAACAAGCGGTAAAACGCCTACCTATGACATTGACGGCACAGTACCAGTAATACGGTCGGGTGAATTAAATTACAAATGGCTGGATGAGGATAGCCTATTAAAAGTCAGAAGTGAAAAAGATATTTTTTATTTGAAATCAAACGATGTTATGATTTCTTCTATTGGTTTCGGTTCAATTGGAAAAGTTGATGTTTTTTTTAGAAAAGGTAAATATGCGACGGTCTCTGAGGTTACAGTTTTAAGAAATACTATAGTTAATCCTTATTTTTTGGCACAATATCTTAGTACTACGATTGGACAAACATTTATAAATAAATATATCACTGGAGCAACTGGTCAATTACACCTGAATAAAGGTAGTATAAAGAATATTTTAGTGCCAATATTCTCAGAGACGTTTCAAAAAGTCATAGAAAAAATCGTAGTAAAAGGATTCGAAAATATTGAGGATTCGAAAATCATTTACAAACAAGCTGAAATCATATTATTAGAAGAACTAAAACTCCAAAATTTGCTATATAATAGCAGAGCTGTAAACGTTAAATCTTTTAAAGAAAGCTTTTGGGAAACGGGTAGACTCGATGCTGAATATTATCAACCTAAGTATGATGATTTAGAAAAACATATTTTCAAAACAGGCCAAGCGACAAAACTTCGGTCACATTTAATCATTAATAAAAGAGGTACACAACCTGTATACACGGATTCTCCTTTGGGTCTTCCCGTATTAAATTCAAAGCATATAAGGGAAAATCGGATAGATTATTCCGACAATCGCTTAGGAATGGTACAAGACAAAGCGGCCGAGCTTATTATCAGAAAAAATGATGTTCTAATAAATGGCACTGGTGTTGGAACGATTGGTCGGAGTGCAGTATATATGAGAAATGAACTTGCTTTGCCTGATAATCATGTAACTATATTAAGGACTAAGGATTTAGATCCTGTTTTTTTATCTGTGCAATTAAACTCTATTATTGGGAAGCTACAGGTTGAGAAATATTTTAAAGGGTCCTCCGGGCAAATTGAATTATATCCCGCTGATATCGATGAATTTATTATATGGAAAGCACCACCTGAGATTCAAAGTCAAATTAGAGAAACTATAGAAGAGTCAGAAAAGCTTAGACTTGAATCGGAAAAACTTTTAAAGACAGCCAAAAATGCTGTAGAAATTGCTATTGAAGAGGGTGAAGAAGATGCAATGGATTATATTAAACTAAACACTTAATCACAATTGGTATAATGGCTAACGTATATTTAGAGAACTGGATTAGGCAAGCGGAGCTGGATTATTTTACAATGTTTATCAAGTCGTGGCTTCCATTTAATGCTTGGTACATGAAAGACTTTTATGACGAGTCAGTAGATCGCACATCAGATCGCGCCATTATTGATTATATAAAACTCAACCCTAATCGATATAAGGATAAAATCATTGCTTTATTACGTGGACGAGATGACGATGCGCTACGATTCCGTAATTATTTAAGTCAATTGCATTTTGAACTAGAAGCGCATACCATACCCAATGAAGTTGAACGAATATCCTTTTCAACAATCAATCTATTTAAAAACCCTTTGCCTCAGAAGGTTATATCATTTGGTCACCATGATTATATGGTAGAATTTAAAAGAAATTTGCCCAAAACACAAAAAAGATGGGTTTGTCAAATCATAACTAAGAGAACAAGTCAAACTATCCATATTGTTGAGCTTTTCGATTGGTCACTTAATGATTTGCATTCCCATATTGATTATATCGCTATCCCAGCGGAAAAAAAGCAATATTTAGACGCTTGTTTTTTGGAAATGAATCCCAAAAAGCCTGACATTATTATTGTACAGCCACTTCGAGATGGCGTAGGTTATAAAGAACCACCAAATTCGATTACCATCAATCCTATTAAGCATCTTTATTTCTCTAACAACTATGAACTAGTAAGTAAAGTGATTATCGAATTGTTATATCAACTGCGTTGCAAATTATTCCATGGAGAATTAGATCCAATTACTGCTAACCTTGGTATTTATGAGAATGCGTTCTATCTTCAAAAACCCTTAATTAAAGAACTGATATGAGATTTGTAGAAGCTAAAGACAGAAGTCTTGCTAATATATTAAGCGATAACAGGTTTAGGATTGATTCTTTTCAAAGGGAATATCGCTGGCAAAGAAAGCAGATCGAAGCATTAATAAGCGATCTTGCTACAGCATTTGAAAAGAACTACAAACCAGGCGATACTTTAGAAACTTATGAGGAGTACGGAAGCTATTACATGGGGCCTATTGTATTATGTGATGATAAAAAGGAACTTTCAATTGTTGACGGACAACAACGGTTAACCTCTTTTACTCTTCTACTTATCTATTTATTACACGCCCAAAATGATTTGGGTTTGAAGGAAGAATTAAAAACTGATATTAGAAAGCATCTATTTGTGCGTAGAGGTGCAAAGGACACTTTAATACTGAATGTTGAGTCTAGGGCTAAAGTAATTCAACACCTTATCGATAACCCTGACACGATATTTGAAGATGTCGAAGAACTAGAAGAAAACCTTGAAAACTCAGCGAAACCTTCAAAAGATGAATCTATTCAAAACATAATTGAAAGATATGAAGACATAACTATTTTATTCCCAGAAGATTTATACGATAACGTTAAGCTCCCTATTTTTATCGAATGGCTTTTGAATAATGTTGTTTTAGTTGAGATAAGAGCATTTAGCATGGAAAGTGCGTATACTATTTTTGAGACTATGAATGATAGAGGGTTAAGCCTTAATCCAACCGAAATCTTAAAAGGATATCTACTTTCCATGATCGATGATGATACAAAAAGCGAGGAGATGAACGTTTTTTGGAAAGAACGAGTCTTTGATATAAAATCAGCAATTGGAACAGATAGCGATTTGGACTTTTTTAGAAATTGGTTGAGAGCTAAGTATGCAGAAACACAACGATCTAAAACAAAGGGATCTGAAAATTTAGATTTTGAACAAATTGGCACCCAGTTTCATTCTTGGGTTAAGAGTAACACTGCAAGAATATTCTTAAAAAAGTCTGATGATTATTATTATTTTATCAAATCTGATTTTGATTTTTATTCTAGTATTTACATTAACTTATATTCTTATAAGAATGAACCTTGCGAGGATTTTGAAAGCCTGTATATTGCCAATTTCTATACCATAGCAGATTCGTTATCTTATCCCCTTTTCTTATCACCCATTTCCAAAATTGATAGCGAGGAATCGATGAATCAAAAAATCTATACAGTAAATAGGTTTATTGATAATTATACTGTTTTTAGAACCTTTCAAAATAAAGCAATTACACAAAGCACAATCAGAAATTACATCTATGATTTAGTCAGGGAAATACGTAATTCCGAATTGTCAGAGCTACAATCGATCTTAAAAACAAAACTACTTGAAATAACAGGTAATAACTTGACCGCTTTTGAGCCTTTACAAGTAATGAATAATTGGGGATTTTACCATTATTTTTTCGCAAGAATTCTATATTATTTTGCGGATGATGACGTGTCATTTGAAAGTTTACTTAGAAGTAAAAAACAAATTTCCTATATTTTATGCTCTATATATTTTTTAGATAACAATGGAGAGCCTGAGGGGGATACCCTCTATTTAAAGAAAATAGACTCTGTAGCAAATTATGTACTAATTAGGCGAAATCATGCCGAACAATTTAATGGTTTAAACATTTCAAGGCGGCTTAAATTTCTTACCAAACACAACTATCTTCCCGAAATGGTAAATGAAATTGAAATAGACGATATAAATACATTTATTGAAAAGAGAGACAAGGTACTAAGGGGATTAGTAAAAGAGATATGGCATATGCAGTAGCATTTTATTTTAAACTATGTATGTTGAATAGCAAATAACAATGGGGTTCAATATGTAGCTTTAATATTCCAATAATTTACATAAAGAAGTCTTAAAAACTTGACTTACTAAAATTACAATGAACCTATACCAATACAATCACAAATCGCTTACTCAGTTAAAGGAAGTGCCTTTTAAATTGGAAAGAGACATTCAACAACTTTTTGAATCCAATCTCCATTCCATTATGGGCTTAAAGTTAGTTAAATCGGAGTTCACCATTAAAAACAAACGGATTGATACTTTAGCGTTCGATCCTGAGGCTGGATCTTTTATCATCATCGAATATAAAAGAGATAAAAACCATAGTGTTGTTGACCAAGGGTTGTCTTATCTTAATTTAATGCTGGAATACAAAGCTGATTTTATAGTCGAGTATAACGAAAGTCTAAAACAGAATTTAAAAAGAGATGATATAGATTGGAGTCAGACCAAAGTGGCTTTTGTATCTACATCATTTACCGAAAATCAAAAGCAGGCTACAAACTTTAAGGACCTTGCAATTGAGTTATGGGAAATAAAAATGTATGAGAATGGCGCGGTACTAATTGACAGTATAAAGAAATCGGTAGCAGCACCAAGTATAAAACAAATAGCAACACAAAGTGAAACACTCAAGCATGTCGCCAAAGAAATAAAGGTCTATACAGAAGAGGATCATATCAGTAATAAATCCGACGAAGTAAAAGAGCTTTATGAATCTTTCAAAAATGCTTTACTGAACCTCTCCGACAACATTGAAGTAGTGCCTAAGAAAACTTATATAGCCTTTAAAACCAAAACCAATATTGTAGATGTCGAACTGCAATCAAACTCTATTAAATTTTGGATTAATTTAAAAAAGGGGCAGTTAAATGACTCTCTAAATTTAATGAGGGATGTATCGATGCTTAAAGGCCACAATGGAAATGGAGATTATGAATTAACGATAAGAGATACTGAACATTTAGAATACATTATGAGCCTCGTTAAACAGGCTATCGCATAAGTACCTTTTATGAGGCAAAGTTTATTGTAATAAATCTAAGGGTTTATATATGTCAATAGGAAGGTTGTTAAAGATTTAAGGATCAAAAGCCTGTAATTAGTCCACGACAATCACCACAAGGTGTGTTGGACTTATGGCATAAATGCACCCAATACGGCGAGGTAACCATACTTAGCTCGAAACGGCATTCAGTTTTACATTATTAAATTATTTCAAGCTTTCGCAATTATACCCACTTTTTGGAGCCAATCGTAAGAAGCGAGTACATCGGTCGGAGTGAACCTTTTTTTACCTTCAGACCAATCATAAAAAAGTTCTAAAAGCGTGTCTTTGTTAATTGAACTCTGTTGGGCCGATAATTCAAGTGTACAAGCGAAGACTGTAGCTGCTAACTCTGTTTGATCAGTCTTTTGCTTTCGGAATAGTTCTATAATGTATTGGATTTTATCGTCAACGTCCTTAAAATAATTATCGTAATAGTGTTTATAACCTTCCATGTTTTCCATTGGCAAGAACTTATACCGCGTATAATTATCGGTAAAGGTTTGTTCGATCGAAAACCAGTTATTTTTTTTGAACTCTTTGCCGACTGAGTGCATGAATTTGTTATCAAATGGTCCTGCCGCTTGTTTGGTATAACGCTCGGTCAATTCCATCCCAGCCACGTGCTCGCATAAGAATACCAGCTTTTGGAATTTTACTTTTCCTAAAGAAGGCTCGGTATGTAACTTGGCAACGATCTCTGCAGCGAGTACAACCCGTTTGAAGTAAATGGGCTTCGCGTTGGCCACATTTTCCGACTCGTATTTTTCTACTTGTTCCCGCTCATTAAGTTCCTGTATGGAGTTCGGCCTGAGAAGACCTGCCAACATTAGGCCTTTCTCAAAGTCCTCCATTGTATAAGGTGTTTCCTCACCCTTGGTTGAACTCGTCGATAGCTTTTTTAATTTTTTGTATGGCACGTTCTCTTATCTTTCTGATTGAACCTGATTTAACATTTAACTCTATTGCTAAGATATCTAAGACATCATCTGGTAGATACTTATGTTGACGCTTATATTCTATATCGGTTAATAATACTTTTTGTTCTTTTGCATTCAATTTTTTAAGCATCAAAACCGCCAGATCTTTTTTTCTTTTAAGATCATTAGCGCTTGCGCTCGGTATTTCTGCCGGAATGATATCATCAAAATAACTTTTATGATGGATCTCTTTACTTTGACATCGTTTGTGAAAATCATTAAATAAACTTAAAGAGACCCGGTTCAAATATATCAATATGCCCTTTCTTTCATCAGGGATCTTAACCAGGTCTTTCTTGAAAGACTTATACTTCCTTACACGTTCGAAGGTTTCATGTGCAATTTGCATCCCTGCATGGCTATCGATCTTTCTGCTTTTGCATACCTTCTCACACTCGGACTGCACATCCGGTAAAAATCGTTTTACGAATTCATTGTACAATAAATGATCATCATCACTTGTGCATAAAGCTTCAAGTAAATGCGAGTCAGAAAGATTGATAAGTCCAGATTTCAAGGGTCTTACTGTAAGTAATTACCGCGAAGCGTGACAAAATCATGATTTGCATATGTCACGCTTGAAAGTATTAATGTTAAAAATAGAAATAAAAATAAGGAATTCGGCAGATCGTCAACCTTATACACTTTAATAACATAATAATAGGCTATGAATCGTGTTTTGAATCCCAGCAAGTACCTTAAAGGAGTAGTAGATGAAGGCAAAACCTTTTACATTGGTTTCGGTGTGCGTTCGTTGACTGAACTAGGTAAAAGCCACCCCGGGCTTTTTGACCTAATCAATGGACATACAACAACACTGACAGTTACCGGTAAGAAGAGCTCGCTCAGGGAAAACACAAAAGGGAAATATGTGCGGAAACAGCCAGAGAGCAAAGAGAGTATTTGGAAACACATTCACTATTATAGTAAGCGTTTTGAAAAAGAAATAGATTATAACAGGGAATTCCATATTTGGGAAAAGGAACTTTTACATCAGTATCATTTAGCGCTTGAAAAAGCTGAAACCCCACAAAAGGAGGTTATACTTCATTTCCCGGCCTTCAAAATGAAGGATGATCCTGCCCTTTATATGAAAGCGGGCGCTGCTATGAATATGGCGATAGCTTTAGGCGCATATTTTATGATCTACGATAATATTTTTGAACCGATCGTGCCGGTTACCAAGATTGAACACAAGAAGATGTTGTCGTCAGGTAATTTGACCGTGGCGCAAAAGTTAGAGCTGGTGGATAAGGAATTCGTAGATCATGACCGGGAAGGATCATTCCAGGGTAATAGTTATCGTTTCGCCATGCTGAAAGAAATGGAACCTTCCGACGTAACGATAGGCTTAGGTGGCTTTGATGAATACCTGATGTTTGAATATACGAAAGATGACCTGGTCATTTTCGAAAACCTCAAGACAGGCAATGCTACATTCATTTTTCGACATTCTCTTTTTAAGACGGGAGCTGAATTGAATAAACAAAACGCAAAAGCCAATCCAGCCTTTCTAAAAAGGATCGTTCATAATAACATTGAAGGCTGGAATAAGCAATTTAGTGCATTTTTTAAGAGATGAAACTTGCAATAATTTACACCTATTCGATAATGTCTTGCTTACCTATCGAAAGATGATAGATTCTTTGAACTGTTCATTAAAGCTATAGTAAACATATTGAGAAACAGATAATTTCATATCAAAGCAATGCAAAAAATAGCTATTAAAGAGTTAGTTGATTTTAGACGGAAATCCAATGACAACGCAAAGAAGAGATTCGCGTACAAACTAAAAAATAGAGTAGCTAAAGAAAAGGCCAAGAACGATGAAGACTCAAAAGGAGGAAATTATTGGGTGACTAGTACAAGTTGTATTTATAATGTTTTTAAACATTATAAAAATGATTTTTACGAAATTAAAATTGAAGAGCTTACCAATAAACGAGAAAGTACGGAAGACAAAAAGGTAAGGTCAATGTTTCAACAAAATATCGATATTCTAAATAACTTCAAAGACTTCAATTTCGACGACATTAGACCAATCAAAATATCAAAATTCGTTACAGTTCAAAAGGTTCATAAGGTTTTTGCCGTAGATGATTTCCCTTTGTACCTAAATCCTAGCTTATTGTTTTCTCACGAACGAAATGGAAAAACCGAAATAGGCGCAATTTGGTTAGTACCACAAATTCGTGGCTTCAAAAAAGATGAACTGGGAATGTTTTGTGAGATTCTTCATGATTTCCTGATAAAAAACTATTCAAACGATTATCAAGTGTCAGACGATCTATGTGTCGCAATTGACACATTTAACGCGCAAAAGGTCGTTTATGAAGAAATGTTAAAAGGAGAAATCCCATTTCTCGTTCGAAAAATTTTGGAAGAAATCAAAAATCTAAATTAATACAGTGGCAGAAATACCACTTTCGCTTTAATACCGACCTAACATATTCTTATCAGATTATTCCTTGAGCTTTAGCCCCTTAAATAAGTGGCTTAAAATTTCGGCCGGGTCTGAATCAATTGCCAGGGCGATCAAATATAGCTCGTCTGCTCTTAACCTTGCCGAGGGATTCATGGATAGTTCGCTTAATCTTGATTTGCCTATTCCTGTCTTACGGGAAATCTCCGCTTTATTAACGGATTTTTTTGCAAGATAAAGGCCGAACTCTGTCATGAATAACGTTTTTCTGGATTATTTTATGAGTTTAATGTACAGATGTTTGGGAAGTCTAAACAATTTCATTTTTTATGTCCTATTTTTCGTTACATTTGTCCAGTTTTTCTAAACATTTGAATGTGACCCCAGACGATTTATTGACCAAAAAGGACCTTGAGAATTTCAAAAATGAGCTGTTCGAAATCTTAAAACCGCTCAAGGAAGCGCAAACTCTGCAACAGCAAAAGTGGCTTAGGAGTAAAGACGTGCGAAAGCTTTTAAATATATCTGCCGGAACTTTGCAGAATATGCGGGTCGCCGGAACCATAAGCCATAATAAAGTCGGTAAGATCTTCTTTTATAAGGCAGAGGATATTGACAAAATGCTTTCCGGGGCTGAAAAAAAAAGCCCGAAAAAGAAGTTATAACGCCTGCGCAGTCGCAGACATTCAGTGTGCTTTTTCTTCTGAAGGCACCCAAAAATAAGCTGAATACTTTATTGCACATCTACATTCGGCTGAACATTAATGGACAGCGCGAGGAATGGTCAACCGGAAAGAGGTGCCTGCGTGAAGAATGGAACAGTCAGACTAAACGGATCAGGGGAAATAAAGAGGAGGCCCGTATTACCAATGCCTGGCTGGATGTGCTCTACACAAGAGCTTATTCCTGCAGGCTTGAACTCTACACTTCGGGAAAGCCATTTCAGGCAGTACATATTCGTAAGCTGATGCAGGGCGAGGAAATTGATCCGCCAAAAATGCTGTCAGAGGCGTGGAGCTATCATACAAATCAAATAGCTGGGCTACTGGGGAAGGATTATACTCCCGGAACACTTGCCAAATACAAGATGGTTTATAGGGTTATTAAAAAGTATGTCGCTATGAAAAATAAAGCCGACGATATTCGTTTGGACGAGATAGATTATCGGTTTGTACGTGATTTCGAGTACTACCTTAAAACGGACTACGGCGTTAAGATTAATACGGCTATACAGATGGTCAAAAAATTAAGGACTGTTATAAAAATAGCGTATGAGATTGGATGGGTAAAACGTGATCCATTCATCGCCTATCGGGTAAGGCATGAAGAAGTGCATCGGGAATATCTGACCAGCAATGAACTTAATGAGCTTGCAAAAAGGCGGTTCAGGAAGAGACGGCTGAATGTTGTAAGGGATTTATTTCTTTTTAGTTGCTACACTGGTCTTTCCTATGCCGATACGGTTAAGCTAAAAAGGGCCGATATATTAAAAGGCGAGGATGGCGGACTTTGGATTCAGACCTACAGGACGAAAAATAACAATCGTGTAAGAGTTCCCCTATTGAGCCCGGCGTTGCGTCTTGTTGAACACTATAAAGATTATCCGCGAATTCTGGATGAAGATTTTATCCTGCCTAAAATAAGTAATCAAAAGGCTAATGCCTACCTCAAAGATATAACCAGCATGATGGGCTGGACAAAACGGCTGACTTTTCATTGCGCCCGTCACACTTTTGCAACTACCGTAACACTTACCAACGGGGTTCCGATTGAAACTGTAGGACAAATGCTTGGGCATAAAAGTATTAATACGACCCAATTATATGCACGCATAACCGATACCAAGGTCAGCAGAGACATGAAGCCACTAAAGAAAAAATATGTTGGCCAGGAGCTCTTTCTAACGGAAGAGGAAACCGATTGAAATTTATCATACCGATTGTTTCTCCTCTTCCGCAAAGCTATTGATGGTTAAAATAGCATTTACAATAATGCTTTATTTATTGCTTCGGTAACAACGCTACCATCTATATCGTCGAGATACGTTTGAGTCTGTAATTGGGTTTCATGCCCTAAAGCCTCCTGAATAATCCTGATGCCGACGTTCGCTTCATTTAGATGACTTGCAAAACCGTGCCTTAGAGAATTTGAAGTGAACTGGATCTCCCATCCGACAGTATTGGCGATAACTTTGGCATCTTCATTAAAATCTTTTAAGGCTGATTTAATACGGGTATGGATCTTTCTTGCGGTATCATGTGTTTGGAAGATAAATGGAAAGATATATCCTGCATCAGATTGAACAGGGTAGGTTAGAAATGTATTTACGATCTTGATCGCTTTGGGATGCATTTCAAAGTTATAATCCCTTTTGTTTTTTGAACGTTTATAGATCAGGCCGTTGTTTTGAATGTTGCCGGATTTCAGTTTTAACATATCATTGAAATTGATACCTCTGGCATAATACATAAACTGTAATAACAGATGTGATCTGTATTCCCGGCTGTCTTCCGGAAAACTTAGTTTTAATATGCTTTGGAAATAACTGGATTTGATAGATCGCTTCTTGGTGCGAATCCTTTTATAGACCTTAAATTTTATGTATTTTTTGGGATGGTACTCTTTGGTTACGATCTCGTCCGCAATAGCAAGGTTCCAAACCCGGTAAAGCGTCCTCAGATAAATACTTTTAGTAGACTCGGATTTCTTTGAGAGATGTCGTTCATAGGCTTCATGATGTGCTTTGGTAAATTCTACGAACATGCAATCCTTATTGTTGAGCAATTTCTGAATACTAACCTTGCAGTTCCGGAAGATATCCGCATACCCATGATTCTCTGATTCTTCGTATTGATCAACGATCGTTTGAATATAAGCCAGGATCTTATTGGGCTTATTGACCTTTGTAAAGCTTTGGCCGCTATCCGTAACTGCTGCTTTGATTTGCTTAGGGGTCAAGTATCTGCCGGCCCTTTCTGCCAACTTTATTTCAAACTGAATATCATCTATAATTTTATCAATCCTGACAGCAAGTTCCTTATATTTTGGATGTGTTAATCGCGGATAATTATTTTTATTATCCCATTCTTTGAGTGAACTGCTAAAACTAATTGAAATGTAGGTATTAGCCCGGGCTTGTGTCATTCTTATCCTGACGCCATATTCTCCCTCAACGAGGTTTTTCCTTCCTTTTGTAATTCTTCTATAAGTCCAGAGGACTGGTTTGATAAAAATTTCCATAAATCTATTATTTGCCCCTAAGTAAACCCAGGAGCAAATAATAGACAAGGTTTGTACGTAACCGACAGCTCACAACCCTGTCAACCAGCCTTAAAATTATTTTAAGGCTTCCTTTATTGCGTTGGCAATAATACTATCGTCAATGTCATCCAGGTAGACTTTTGTCTGGGATTGTGTCTCATGGCCTAGTGCATCCTGAATGATTTTGATATCAACGTTTTTTTCATTCAAATGACTGGCAAAACCATGTCTTAATGCATTGGAGGTAAATTTCTTTTTCCAACCAACAGCTTCTGCCATTGCTTGCGAATCCTCATTGAAATCTTTTAAAGCTGAATCAATCCTTGCGTCAATTTTTCGTGCCGTGTCGTGTTCCGCCATAAGGAAAGGGAAAATAAACCCGGCGTCTGATTGCTCAAAAAATATTTCAAATATTTTAATGACATCAACTGCTTTAGGGTGTAATTCAAAATCATACTTCCTTTTGTTTTTTGAACGTTTATATTGAATCCCATCATTGACAAATTGCTCTTTCTTCAACTTAAGCATATCATTGAAGTTCATACCTCTCGAATAGTACATGAATTGCATCAATAAATGAGAACGGTATATCCTTGTGCCTTTCGCCAGTCTAAGTTTCATAATCCGTTCCCAAAAATCAGATTTGATAGAACGTTTCTTCGTCCGGATGCGCTTATAAGCCTTAAAATTAATGACGTTTTTAGGATGATGGTCCTGCATTGCCAATCCATCTTTTATGGCAAGATTCCATATTCTATAATATGTCCGTAGATAATGGCTTTGCGTTGATTCCGAAGTTCCTGCTATTTGTTTTGCATAAGCTTCATGATCCGCCTTTGTAAAGGCGACGAACATCTTATCCTTGTCTTTCAAAAGCTTTTTTACAGTCAGCCTATTATTATAGAACACATTTGCATAGCCGGGGTTATCAACGGAATCATAATAGTCGATTAAATACTTGATATAAGCCAAAATTTTACTGGGCTTACCAACAACGACCGATTGTTTAAGCTGATTATTTAACCGGGCTTTAATTTCGACATGAGTAATTAAGCGGCCAGCCTTTTCTGCTGATTTTATTTCGTAATTGATATCATCGAGAAATTTCTTTATTCGAGTTATCAATGCCACATAATGAGGATGGCTCATCTTGGGAAGTCCTTGGGCAGCATCCCAATTGTCAACTGAGCTGCTATAGCCGGTTGATAAGTATTTGGAGTCCCGGTTTTGACTTAACCGGATCCTTACTTCATGTTCGCCAATTACATAATTTTTTTCAGTCTCTAATATTTCTCTATAGGTCCAAAGAATGGACTTAATTGCTATTTCCATAGCTATTAAAAATTTATATTATCCTGGCATGCAAACCGTCATGCTATAGTTTATCTAAAGTCTTGTGATAAACCATTGATAAAACAAAGATAGTTATAATGAGCAAAAAAACAATAGTCAACAGGTCATATAAATATCATAAAATACTGATTATCAATGATATTTATAACTATTTTAAACCATTTTAAGTTTGTCCATATTCGGATGGCATGCAAGAGGTCATCGGTTCGACTCCGATATTCTCCACCACACAGGCCCACTCCAAAGTGGGCTTTTTTTTATGGAATTCTATGTCTATATTCTTTATTCGTCAGCTTTAGAAATATTATGTTGGTCACACAGAAAATTTACAAAACAGGCTCTTCAGACATAATAATTCTGGCTCAAAATCAACCAAGAAAGCCAGCGATTGGGTATTGAAGCATCAGGAAACCTATCCTACCCGTGCCGCAGCAATAGGCCGGGAAACGGAGATCAAGAGAAAGAAAAGCAGAAAATATATTGAAATATTAATTGCTGGATAGAGCGTCCCGAATGATATTCGGGAAGGTCATCGGTTCGACTCCGATATTCTCCACCACACAGGCCCACTCCAAAGTGGGCTTTTTTTATGGAATTCTATGTCTATATTCTTTATTCGTCAGCTTTAGATCAATATTATGTTGGTCACACAGAAGATTTACAAAACAGGCTCTTCAGACATAATAATTCTGGCTCAAAATCAACCAAGAAAGCCAGCGATTGGGTATTGAAGCATCAGGAAACCTATCCTACCCGTGCCGCAGCAATAGGCCGGGAAACGGAGATCAAGAGAAAGAAAAGCAGAAAATATATTGAAATATTAATTGCTGGATAGAGCGTCCCGAATGATATTCGGGAAGGTCATCGGTTCGACTCCGATATTCTCCACTTGATAATCAGTCTTTTAGATTAAGTTCTAAAAGACTGATTTTTTTTAAGCAAAAACACGAACACCTTGCCCCCTAAAACAAGTAACCTGAAGTAGCTCATGCCATCCTGTACAATCAAAGCCTGTATAAATTAAAGGATGATGCTTTTGATGCGAAATAGTTAATAATGATAGCTAAATTTTAAGAGTTTTAATGTTGCCACCAGACTATAGTAATGATTTGGCAACTATGTAACAAAAATGTTATAAGGTTAATATTCCTCAAACACCTTGTTAATATAATACAAACACTTTTGCGATTAACTAAAACTCATGAAATGTTAATCTTATACAAAAGTATTCTGAAAAAAATATGCCTTCTGGGTGTAGCCTGCTTCCTGTTTGTCACGGCAGGTATGGCACAAACAAATTTGGCCGGTATTTCCGGTAAAATATCAGGTCCTGGCGGTACCCCCTTACCCGATGCAACCATAACCGTAAAAAATGAATCAACAGGCTTTACCATTAAAGCCAAATCAACTTCAAAAGGGACGTTTCTTTTAAAAGAACTTCCATTGGGTACACCCTACAGCATTACCGTAGCAGTTGTAGGTATGGCTACACAACAACAAACCGGCTTTTCACTTAACCAGGGCGATTTGCTCCAGGTTTCGTTTGTGATGGAAGACAAAGTTCAGGAGCTAAATGTAGTTGAAATTAAATCAGCTACGTCACGCAACAAGATTGAAAATATAGGCTCTTCCACAGCTGTTACCGCTAAGGATATTGCAAAGCTACCGGTAAACGGGCGTAATTTTACAACACTGGCAGATTTGTCGCCACTTAGTTCTGGCAGCAGCCTGAATGGTCAGCTGGGATCAGCAACCAATTATACCATTGATGGGATGGCCGCGCGCGGAACTATTTCAGGCGGCCAGCCAACCGGTGCCTATTCTATATCGCTGGAAGCCGTGCGGGAATTCCAGGTGGTTACCAATGCCTACGATGTAACCTATGGTAACGCTGGCGGGGGAACCATCAGTACGGTAACAAAATCAGGTACCAACGTACTTTCCGGAAGCGCGTTCACTTATGCCCGTGCAAACTGGCTTTCAAGCCCTTACGGATTAAACGGATTAAAACGAAACCAGGCCTTTTCTACTTATCAATATGGATTTTCGCTTGGCGGCCCTATCGTTAAGGATAAAGCACAGTTCTTTATTGCCTGGGATCACCAGGCCGACTCCCGGCCATTGTACATTGCCAACATACAATCTGCAGACGATGAAAAACGAAACAATGTAACCCAGGCCACGTTGGATAACTTTTTATCCATAGCAAGGAGCAAATATGGTGTTGCTAATTCCCCACAATTTGGCCAGTTTGATAAATTTAAAAACACCCATGCGGGTTTCGCCCGGATCGATTGGCAGATCAACTCTAAAAATTTATTTACAATCCGTGATAACTTTATTTACGATCTGGATAACCAATCGGATGGTGATAATACAGCCATTAATATCTATGAGGTTTACAGTACCCGAAAAAGTATCAATAACAGTGTGATGGCGTCGTTACGTAGTATATTAAGCCCTACGCTAACCAACGAACTTAAAATACAGCATTATTGGGAATACAACAAAATGTTTGCTAACAGCCAATTGCCTGCAGACAATATTCCACGCGCCATTGTACAGAATATTTCTTCCACAGCTGCTGATGGGTCAACTTATTCAACTGCCATACAATTAGGCGGGCAACGTTATGGCGGCGATTATTTCAATAATAATGTAGCGCAGCTTACCGATAATGTATACTGGACCAAGGGCAAATATAACTTTACCTTTGGTGGTGGTTTATCTTTTACCAACCAGAATTCCATCTATGGTAGCGAAACAAACGGACGTTTTTACTTTACGGGGCTGACTAATTTTAACAACCTTACCCCATACCGTTATGCAAGAGATATTTATGTTTCACCAGATCATAATATCAAATTCAACATTCTTGCGCCAAACTTGTATGCACAGGTTCAAACCTCATTATTCCCAGGATTTGACCTGACGGCTGGTATCCGTGTAGATTATACTGATTACCTGGACAAGGCAAACTTTAACCAGGTAGTTTATAACACTTTAGGATTAAATACTTCAAATAAGCTTGCTACCCTGCAAGTACAACCCAGGATACAGGCTACCTGGGATTTAGGTCAAAACGGGAAGGATATCATCAGGCTTGGTGGCGGTATTTTAGGTTCTGCGCTCAACCCCTACTCCATGATTAATAACATGCTGTTTGATGGTTCGCATATCTTAAGTGTTGATCTTACGGGCAGCCAGGTACCTACGCCAAACTTTCCAGCTTACCGCAAAGATCCCAATAGTGCACCTGGCCAGGACCTACTGAACAACCCAGCGATACCTAAGCTGGCAACCATTAATATGAACGGTAAGGATGCCAAGGTACCAACGGTATATAAAGCTAATGCATCATACTCCCACTTCTTCGCACAAAACTTTCGCGTTACCGCGAGTGCCTATGTAAGCTTAGGGCGCAACAACTACACTTATCTGGACAAGAATATCGTGGATCAGCCTTATTTCCGGATCGCGGCTGAGGATAACCGCGGAGTATATGTTCCGGCGAATACCATTAACCCGACTAACGGTTCGGCAGATTGGACACAGGGTAGAAAAACTACAGCAGTGGGCCGGGTGCTGGAACTTGAAAGTGTAGGCAAGGTAAATCAAATGGCATTTGTTATTGACGCCGATTACAGGTATTATAAACAAGGTGAAGTATCTTTCTCCTATACCTGGAACCAAACCAAAGACAATACCTCTTACAACGGAAACGTGGCGAACACAGCGACGCTGGTACAATACGTAAAAGATGACCCGCGTAATTTGAGCACTATGAATTATTCGGATAATCAGTTCAGGAATAAGATTGTGTTTTATGGCAGCTCGCCAACATTTCATGGTTTTAGCGCTGGTTTACGATTCTCCGGCATCAGCGGTACCCGGTATTCATTGGTTGTAAACGGCAACGTTAATGGCGACTTTGTGGCAAGCAATGATCTGGCCTACATTTATGACCCCAACTCCGCATCTACCCCGCAATATTTAAAAGATGGCATCAATGCGATATTGAATAACCCCAAAGTTGAAAAAGGGATGAAGGACTACATTAAAAATAGCTTTGGTAAAATTGCGGAACGCAACGGTGGTGTTAATCCATTTTACGGGGTGATCGACCTGAGACTTATCAAAAGAATAGCGTTTTTCAAGAAACAATACGTGGAGATATCTGTCGATCTGTTTAACGTTAGTAACTTATTAGATAAGAATTGGGGTGTAAACCATAATCTTACTACAACTTCAATTTACACCATTAAAAGCTTCGACGCTGTAAACAAACAATATGCTTATGCCGTAAATACCAATGCCGGTGTATCTTCTTTAAGCGGCAATCCTTACCAATTCCAGGTTGGGTTAAGATATGGCTTTTAGTGAACAGGATTATAAAAATTGACAGTTAAGAGATCATCATTAACTCAATTTCCAATATTCTCCACAATAACAAAAAAGGCTTTACGATTTCGTAAAGCCTTTTTTAATGAAGCAAACCTTTTTGAACCTACTCTCTTTCTTAACCTCCAATAATATCCATTGAGTTTTTAGCATAAATAATCTAACTTTGTCACCGATGAAATATTTGGCCATCATCATAAGCTTATACATTTCCCTCCTCTCGGTAATGCCGTGCCAGGACAGGGATGATGCTGTATTGGCTCAATCGCACCTAACCATCAGGCAGGCGCATGATGGCAACGAAGCTTGCTCCCGCGAGGCTTGTACTCCTCTTTGTTCTTGCTCCTGCTGTTCAAGTGTTAGAGACATACTTCTCGAAGTACAAGCTCTATCATTTCAACAAAATACTTTTATTCCATATCCCGATCTGATCATTCCTGCTTTATCTGAGCAGGACATCGCTATCTGGCAGCCGCCGCGATTAAGTTAATACGAATTTCCTTTTAATTTTTTTGCCCGTCATCACGCATGACGAGGCATGGATTGTCGCATTAATTTAATAAAATTTCATGTTTGATCATATTATCGCGTTCTCTATCCGGAACAAGGTAACTATTGGGATCATGACGCTGCTGCTGGTGATTGCCGGGATCTATTCCGCTGTCAATTTACCAGTCGACGCGCAACCCGATATTACCAATAACCAGGTACAGATCATTACGCAGGCACCCAATCTGGGCGCACAGGAAGTAGAGCAATTTATTACCGCTCCCATTGAACTATCTATGGCAAATATTGCCGGGATAGTCGAAAAACGGTCTATCTCTCGTTCGGGAATATCCGTTATAACCCTAGTTTTTAAAGACAATATTGATATATACTGGGCACGACAACAGGTAACGGCTCAATTAAAAGAAGCTGAAAGCAATATCCCCACCGACCTTGGTCAGCCTATGCTGGCGCCGATAACAACCGGGCTTGGGGAAATTTACCAGTATGTGATCCATCCCCAAAAAGGCTACGAGCAAAAGTATACTGCTACCGATCTCCGCACCATCCAGGATTGGTTGGTACGTACACAATTAGCCGGTACTGTAGGCGTTGCCGAAGTAAGCGGTTGGGGCGGCTTTGTTAAACAATACGAAGTGGCACTGGATAATGATAAACTTAACTCACTGGGGCTTACCATTCCCGATGTTTATACCGCCCTTCAAAAAAACAATGAAAACACAGGTGGCTCTTACATCGAACAGCTCAACAACGCTTACTTTATCCGTGGCCTGGGGCAGGTGAAATCCCTGGATGACATCAAAAAAATTGTTGTTAAAAATGTAAAAGGTTCGCCCGTTTTGATACGGGATATTGCCATGGTGCAGTTTGGCAGTGCCACCCGCTATGGCGCGGTAACCCGGAATGGCCAGGGCGAAGTAGTGGCCGGTGTAACCCTGATGCTGAAAGGCGAAAACTTTAGCCAGGTGATCAAAAACGTAAAAGAGCGGATGGTGCAGATCAAAAAATCGCTACCCGAAGGCGTGACTATTGAGCCTTTTATTGACCGTACCGAACTGGTAGACCGGGCAATCGGCACCGTAAAACGAAACCTGCTGGAAGGTGCGCTGATCGTTATTTTTGTATTGGTGCTCCTGTTGGGCAATTTCAGGGCAGGTTTGGTGGTAGCTTCTGTTATTCCGCTGGCTATGCTGTTCGCGTTTTTAATGATGCGATTGTTTGGCGTTTCGGGCAACCTGATGAGTTTAGGCGCTATCGACTTCGGACTTATTGTAGACGGCGCGGTGATTATTGTAGAAAGCGTGGTACATCATATTACCAGCGGCCAATATCAGAAGAATGCTATCGAAAAGCTGAGTACCGAACAAATGGATACCGAGGTACAAAACAGCGCCGGCAAGCTCATGAAATCTGCCGCTTTTGGGCAGATCATTATCCTCATCGTTTATCTTCCCCTACTGTCGCTCATTGGTATTGAAGGTAAAATGTTCCGGCCGATGGCTCAAACTGTGGCCTTTGCTATTTTGGGCGCTTTTATCCTATCGCTCACTTATGTACCCATGGCCAGCGCCCTGTTCCTGAGTAAGAAAACAGTACATAAAACCAATATTTCCGATCATATCATCAATTTCTTACAGCGAATCTATCAGCGGGCGCTGATAGTTGTGTTAAAGATGAAGATGCTGACCATAGCAGTAGTTTTTATATTATTTGGCATCTCGATATGGGCATTCAGCCGCATGGGCGGTGAGTTTATCCCTACTCTTGAAGAGGGCGACCTCACTGTAGAGATCTCCATGATGCAGGGCACCTCCCTTTCTGAAGTGGTCAAGACCTTCGGGAAAGCGGAGAAATTATTGAAGGACCGTTTCCCGGAAATCAAACAGGCGGTTACCCGGATCGGCAGTTCCGAGATACCAACCGATCCTATGCCTATTGAACGGGCAGATATGATGCTGGCGATGAAACCAAAGTCCGAATGGAAAAGCGCTGCGACCAGGGAGGAAATGTCCGCAAAAATGGAAGCCGTGTTGGAAGAGCTCCCCGGCATCCACGCCTCTATTTCACAACCCATGCAAATGCGTTTTAATGAGCTGATGACGGGCATCAGGCAGGACGTAGCCATTAAGATATATGGGGAAGATTTGGATGTTTTGGCTGATGAGGCCGGTAAAATAGCGAAGGAGATCTCAACGGTAAAAGGTGTAACCGAGCCTTATATCGAAAAAGTGATCGGCTTGCCGCAGATACAGGTATCCTATAACCGTGATAGGATGGCCCAGTATGGCTTAAATATCAGCGACGTGAATCTAATCCTAAAAACAGCCTTTGCCGGTAATGTGGCAGGTGTGGTATTTGAAGGTGAGAAGCGTTTTGATATGGTGGTACGCATGGACCGCAACCTGCGCGAAAACATTGCCAATGTGGAAAATCTGCTGATCCCACTCCCATCGGGTAATAAAGTACCGCTGAACCAGGTAGCCGATATCAGTATCAAAGATGCTCCTGCCCAGATCTCCCGTGAGGATGGCAGGCGCCGCATCTACGTAGGTTTTAATGTGGAGGGCCGCGATGTGGAATCAACCGTAACGGAGATTCAAAATAAACTGGCTGGCCGGATAAAACTACCCGGTGGTTATTATATGACCTATGGCGGGCAGTTTCAGAACCTGCAAGCGGCAAAAAGCCGGCTGGGCATAGCGGTGCCTGCGGCATTGCTGTTTATACTGGTATTGCTGTATGTCACATTTCGCTCGGTTAAGGAAAGCCTGCTCATTTTCACGGCCGTTCCATTGGCCTCCATGGGTGGCATAGCTGCTTTATTGCTTCGCGGTATGCCTTTTAGCATCTCGGCAGGGGTGGGATTTATTGCCCTGTTTGGGGTGGCCGTGCTTAATGGTATTGTGCTCATCGGCTATTTCAATCAACTGAAAGAAGAGGGCATGAGCAATATTTATGACCGTGTACTGGAAGGCACCAAAACAAGATTGCGCCCGGTACTTATGACCGCCTCTGTGGCCTCGCTGGGTTTCCTGCCTATGGCCCTGTCATCAAGCGCTGGTGCCGAAGTGCAAAAACCACTGGCTACCGTGGTAATAGGTGGCCTGGTTACCGCCACATTTTTAACCCTGTTTGTATTGCCTTGCCTTTACCTGCTGTTTAATAGAAAAGAGGTAAGCAAAATAAAATTGCCCAAGGCTGTCGCTGCTATTTTAATTACAGGCATACTGGCTATAATCGGTGCACCTAAGGCAAATGCGCAAAGCAATCCACCATTAACGCTGGATAGCGCGATAGCCAAAGCACTAAATCAAAATCTGAGGGTACGTTCTGCAGGATTATCCGTTGATCAGGCCCGGGCTTTACAAAAATCATCAGCCGATCTGCCTAAGACCGAATTTCTGCTTACCCAGGATCCTACCAGCGGCGGCAATATTGATAACAGCATCGGCATAAGCCAAAACATTGCCTGGCCGGGCTTTTATAAAAACCAGCGAAAATTATTGGATCAGCAAACCCGGTTGGTCGAAAGTTCGGGTGCGGTCACGAAGGCTGATATCATCAGGCAGGTACGCGGCGCCTGGTATGCTTACCTTCTGAACCGGGAAATGCTAAGGGTTTTGGACCATCAGGATAGCATTTACTCCGGCTTTGTAAAAAAAGCGGAGGTACGACGAAAAACAGGCGAAACATCCGCGCTGGAAGTGATCAGTGCCCGTAATAAGTATCAGGAAATTCAAGCCCTCCGGATAGGCACACAAGCCGACCTACGCAGTAATGAGTTGGCATTACAGCAATTATTGAATATGGCTGAACCGGTAGTTGTGAGCGAAAGCGCTTTGCCCATACTGCTTGATCTCCGCTCTGATACGGCCAATGTAGCCGATAACCCACAGGTAGGCCTGGGCCTTCAGCAAATTGAAGTGGCCCGAGCAAAGGTAGCAGTCGAAAAATCGCGGCTCATGCCCGATTTTACTTTGGGATATAACCAACAGTTGCTCATCGCGGGGTTTAATCCGGCCAATATCAACCGGAGCTATTCGCCGGGTACGCGAATCGGTGGTTTCCAGGTGGGTATTGCTGTGCCTGTTTTCAGCAAGGCTTACACGGCACGGATCCGTTCCGAAAAAATAGCGACCCAGGTAGCCGAGATCAATTATCACCAAACCCGCCAGCAGCTCCGCACCCAATATGAACAAGAGCTACAGCAATATCAAAAATTCAGACAGGCGGTAGAATATTATACTTCCGGCGGATTAAAGCAAGCCGATGAACAGTTAAGAATAGCGCAGGTATCCTTCAATCTGGGAGAGATAGGTTATATCGAATATATCCAGAATACATCAGCAGCTATACAAACCAGGCTTGCCTACCTCGAAACGGTAAGTCGCTTAAATCAGTCGGCCATACAAATTCAATATATCAAAGGAAAATAAAATGCAGATTCAAAAATATAAATACGCTATCCCGGTACTGATCATTTTGGGTACCGGCGTGCTGGCTGCCTGTTCGGGCAGTTCGTCAAAAAAGGAAAGTGATAAACCACAAGAGGAAACCAAAGTAAAAACCGCCAAACCAGATAACCTGATGCTTACTGGGGCCCAAATGAAAAATGTGGGCATCGAAGTAGGTACTATCCCGCAAAAGAACCTTGACGCGGTAATCAAGGCAAACGGGCAGCTGGCTGTTCCTCCGCAAAACAAGGCGGATGTAAGCATCCTTTCGGGCGGGGTGATCGGGCATATCAGTGTGCTCGAAGGGCAGCAGGTTAAACGCGGCCAGGTATTGGCCACCATCAGCAACCAGGACCTTATCAAAATACAGCAGGATTACCTGGCGGCCAAAAGCAATTTTACCTATGTACAGGCAGAGTTTAACCGGCAGCGCCAGTTACAGGACGCCGGTGCCGGAACAGGCAAATCATTTCAATCGGCACAGGCTACTTATAATGCCGAACTTTCACGGATCAAGGCCTTTGAAAGTCAGCTCAGGCAATTAAGCATCAGTCCAGATCGTATTAACAGTGGTCATATTGTTTCCAGTTTTCCTGTAGTTTCGCCCATCACCGGAACCGTGGGTAAAATCTCGGCCAATACAGGCGCGTTTGTACAGCCGGGCACATCCATCATGGAAGTGGTGGATAATTCCAAGATCCATTGCGACCTTACCGTATTTGAAAAGGATCTGATGCAGGTAAAGCTCGGCCAGAAAGTAAATTTTCAACTTACCAATCAGGGCGACATGATGATCACCGGGAAGATCAATGGCATTAATAAATCTTTTGAAAATGAAAGCAAGGGTGTTATTGTTCATGCTGAGATCGATAACCGGCAGCATAAAAACCTGATCCCGGGAATGTATGTTACCGCCCTCATCAATATAGGCAGTCACCCTGTACCGGCTGTTCCGGTTGATGCGGTTGTGCGTTCCGGCGGCAGACAATATATCTATATAGTGACCGATGAGCAAACCGGACGAGGTAAAGCAACCAGCTACAGCTTTAAAAAGGCCGAGGTTGCAACCGGTGTAATGGAACTGGGTTATGTAGAAATTAAACCGATGACCAGTTTACCAGCTAATGCCAAAGCAGCGCTAAAGGGAGCATTCTACCTGGAGTCAAAAGCTGAAGGCGGAGCGGATGATGATTAATTATTGGGCCTAAATAAGAAAACCTCTATGTCATTTCGACAAACAGCGATGGACAAAGCAGTGGAGTGAGGAGAAATCTTCTGCGTAATGCAAGGTTCCAAATGCGAATCGTAAAAGATTTCTCCTCGTACCTCGTTCGAAATGACATTGGGTTTAATATTTTCAGTTAATGATTGTTGAAATCACTTTTATTTATTTTGCCAGAAAGCGCTCGACTAATTAAAAAACTTTAAGAAGTATAAAAGTTAAAGTGTATCCGGATTTGGGATAAAATTCATGAAAGCCTGGAATTTGGCGTAGTAATTCTGCATGTTGAGCTGGTAATAATAGGCGCCTCTTTTTGAGCCTGCTTTATCTTTATCGGTCAGCTTAATGAGCAGCCCGGTTGCCAGCACTCTTTTGCTGAAATTTCGCTTATCAATAGTGGTATTAAAAACACATTCATAAAGCGTTTGCAGCTGGGGAATGGTAAATTTGGTAGGCAAAAGCTCAAACAATATAGGGTGCATGGCCGCTTTATAGCGGATGCGTTTTTTGGCCTGCTCCAACATTTCCTGCTGGTCAAATATCAGCTTGGGTGTCCGTTTTAGCTGGAACCATTCGGCATGATAATCTGAACTGATCTGAGTTTGATACTTTTGTATATCAATAAGCGCGAAGTACGCTACAGAAACGGTACGTTCCATAGGGTCGCGGTTAGGTTCGCCAAAGGTATATAGCTGCTCCAGGTATACCCCCTCCAGCCCGGTTAATTGTTTTAGGATACGGTTAGCCGCCTGGTCAATACTTTCGCTGCCCTGCACAAAACCACCCATCAGGCTCCAGTTCCCTTTCTCGGGCTGAAATCCCCTTTTGATCAGTAATAGTTTTAAAACTTCTCCGTCAAATCCAAAAATAATGCAGTCAACAGCCAGCAATAACCTGGTCTGTTTAGAGTATTTTAGCATCTTATATAATCCGAATTATAATAAAAAACAAAGATAGAATTACATTCGATATAAGCATAAATAAAAGAAATTCCAAAAAAAATCTAAAAAGTTAGATGCCAATCGATGAAGTAAAGTAGGAAAAAATTATTAATCAACGTGATATAATTGTATAAAAAACAGTTATGGAGAGGTATTTCAACTATTTTTCTTCTTTTTGGATGGTTTCGCGATCTTGTTAAACTGCAGACAAAGGTTTATCCAATGGTCAAAATCTTTCGCTGTGCGCAGGTTTTCTGCCTCCACAAAAACAAAATCTTTCATCACCCGGCTCCCGTGTACCATCTGGCGGCAATTATCATTTTCCAATGCGATAGCCGCCTGCTCGTTGCCTATGCGGCACAGCATATCCTGGTTGCGTATGCAAACGCACATTTTATCATTAACCATAAAGCACAAACCCTGAAACATCTTTACTTCATTTACCTGCTCTTGTTCGCTCAGGGCTTCCCGTATCCGGTTAGCTAATAATTCGTCATATGCCATAGTTTTTGAGAGTCAAGATATTAGAGTCAAGAATCAAGATTAAAACCAAGGACTAATCATCATTGAGCGCATTTAGATTAGCTCTTAATTCTTGACTCTAATATCTTGATTCTTTTCCAAAACTATTCCAATTTTTGCAGGTCCTTACGAATCCGGTTTTTCTCGGTGGTTGTTTTCGCCTGTTTCAACGCGGTTCGTAAATGTTTTATAGCCTCCTGCTGATCAATCCCGGTATACAGGTGTCCCAGTAAAACATGATACAAATGATTACCAGTCAACTGTAATTTTTCGGCTTCGGTTATAGCTTCCTGTTTCCCCCTGGCCCTGGAAAGCGCGTAAGTGCGGTTAAGGGCGGCAATGGGTGAATAAGCAATTTGCAGCAGGCCGTTATATAATTGTAATATGTTCTCCCACTTTTGGGGTGTATCGGTATTAATGGTATGCCAGTAAGCAATACCTGCTTCCAGGTGATATTTACCTAATTGGTCACCCTGCGATGCCCTGTGCAGGTAAGCATTACCTCTTGCTATCAGCTCTGTATTCCATAAGCCGGTATCCTGTTCATCATAGCGTATCATTTCTCCGTGCTCGTCAGTACGAGCCTCAAAGCGCGAAGCGTGAAAACACATGAGGGCAATAAGCGCGTTGGTATCGGGCAAATTGGTGCTTTTATTTTCGGTTAATAAAACGGCCAGGCGCAGGGCCTCCAGGCAAAGATCTTTACGCAGGGTAGTATCTTTACTGCTGGAATAATAGCCTTCGTTAAATAGCAGGTACAATGTGGTTAAAACCGGCTGTATCCTGGTGCTGATCTGGGCTGGCGGTGGAAATTCGATCTTTACATTTTCCTCGCGCAGTTTTTCCTTCGCCCTGAACAGCCTTTTGTTAATGCTCTCTTTGTTGGATAAAAAGGCGTCGGCTATTTCGTTGATGCCAAAACCGCAAAGGATCCGGAGTGCCAAACCTATCTGGGCTTCGGCGGGCAGTATGGGCTGGCAGATGGCGAACATCAGTTGGAGCTGGCTATCCCGAATGTGCTCGTCCGACAGATCTATCACCATTTCTTCAGGACCTTCATAAGCTGCCTGCAGGTTGCTGGTGATCTTTTGAGCAAATAGTTTATCGCGTCTCAGATAATCTTTGGCCTTGTTGCGGGCCACGGTATATAACCAGGCTACCGGGTTATCGGGCAATCCTTTTAAACTCCATACTTCTGATGCGGTTAAAAAAGTGTCGCTGGCAATATCTTCAGCAATTTCGGGGTATTCAAAACCAAAATGCTTATAAAGCACCGAAGCTATTTTGCGGTATTCGGTACGGAACAAATGGGGTAATAACTCTTGTTTATTAATATCGGCAGCCATATTGGTTTATCATGATCCTAATATAAACGTATTTCTGGCGTCCCTGTTTAAACTTTTGAAAGAGTGGCGCAAACTTTACAATCTATCATTAATACTTTTATAAAAGTGTAGCATTTTAAAAAATTTGGTATCTAACAGCGCATAAACATTGGACTGGAGTTCAAAACATGTCATTCGAAGAAATATACGACACTTATTACAGCAAGATATTCCGCCTGTGTATGGGATATATGAATGATCATGACTGGGCGCAGGATGTTACCCAGGAAACTTTTATTACGGTATGGCAAAAGTTATCGCAGTTTCGCAATGAATCGACCATCGGTACCTGGATATATCGTATAGCCTCCAACCACTGTTTAAGGCAACTGGAAAAGCAAAGTAAAATGCCCAAGGGCGAAATGCCGGTTCAACTGGAAGATAAACCACCGCCAGACACTGATAGCCAGGTGCAACTGCTGTACAAATGTATTGCCGAACTGCCCGAGATCGATCGTATTATTATTTCATTGGAACTGGAGGATGTTAAACAAGCCGAAATCGCGAACATCGTAGGCCTTTCCGAAACCAACATCAGGGTAAAAGTTTACCGGATAAAAGAAAAGCTCTCCCAAAAATTCAAAAAGTATGAGCACCAATATTGATTTTAAAGCCATTTGGCAACAGCAGGATGTTGTTGCTAAGCCTGATATAAAGGAGGTTATTAAAAAATCAGGCCGGCTGAAGAAAAAAACGAGGAATAAATTGCTTTGGACAAATGGCTTACTGATAGCCGTAACTATTTATTATATAGTTTTCCTCTATTACGGCTATCATTCCTCTATGATTACCACCGTTATAGGTGGTTTGCTTACCATTACCGGCTTCGTGGCTTATCTATTGATTTCCAATGGTTTATTATTAGATTTGTTTAAAAGCCATGCCGAGGCCGATAGTTTTGCTTATTTAAAGGAGTTATTGGCCATCAAAAGGAAACAGGAAATTGTTGAAACCAAATTAGTAAAACTGTACCTGATCACCCTATTTGTTGGTGTGACTTTATTTATGATTGAGCCGGTTATAAAAATGGGTGCTATTTGGGGAAGTGTTGCGTATATTTGTTTATTCGCATGGATGGCTTTCGCTTATTTCTATCTGATTCCACGAAGAGTCAAAAAGCAACGTGCCGAGTGGGCAACTATTATCGAAAAACTACAAACTATTAATGATCAGCTAACTCAAACCGGGCACCTGGAATGATGCATAGCCGATATTGATAAATTATTAATTAATTAGGTTTAAGTTTGAAACAAATTCAATATTTTAACATCTAAAGGGGTATGGAAGGCAATAAAATAATACAAGCAATTACAAATTTATTCAATAGCGTTGATGCCCGTGACTGGGAATCAGTGCACAATGTAATGGCGGAAACTGTTTTGTACGACTATACTTCAATGGTGGGCGGTGAACCTTCTGTACAAACACCCCAGGAAATTATAGATATCTGGTCGCATTTTATGCCGGGTTTTGACTCTACCCATCATCAGATCTCCGAGTTCAGGGTAAAACTTCACGGCAACCAGGCCGATGCAGATTATGTGGGCAAGGCCGATCATTTTATGGACGACGATGTATGGACAATTTCCGGAACTTACCATACTAAACTGGAAAAGCAAAACGGCATCTGGCTCATCACTCATCTTCAATTGAACTACGATAAGCAAAGCGGCAACACAGGTCTGCCTCAACGGGCTAAAGAACGATTGGCCAAGCTGCAATCTTAATGTAAAGATTTATGGTGATAGCCGCATATCCATTGCGGTCATCTTCCCGGTTATTTGAATTTCATAACTTTGAGTATGCATCCAACCGAAACAATCGAAGAATTTTACGAAGGTCATCCCGCCATGAAGATGATGCCCCTGGCAGATAATCAACGTGGCGCCGGGCACTTTAATGTATACCCCCGTGGCGAGATCTGTCATAACCTGACCAGCTATCACCGTCGCGATTTTTATAAAATATCATTGAGCATCGGAGGAGGCACCTTGTATTATGCCGATAAGGGCATCACGTTTGATAAATGTGCCCTGGTATTCTCAAATCCAACCATCCCCTACTCCTGGGAGGCAGCCCCGGTACAGCAAACCGGCTATTTTTGCCTCTTTACTGAAGATTTTATTAGCAGTAACAACCGCAGCGAAAGTTTTATTGATTCGCCTTTGTTTAAAGTAGGCGGCAGTCCGGTTTATTTTGTTAATGATGAACAAGTGAAGATCATCAGCGATATATTTTGCAAAATGTTGGATGAGATCGATAGCGATTATATGTATAAATATGATCTGCTGCGTAATTATGTAAACCTTATTGTACACGAGGCGCTTAAACTAAAACCGGCCGATTCTTTTTTTAAACACAGCAACGCTTCATCGCGCATAGCCAATTTATTTATGGAGCTGCTGGAGCGCCAATTCCCTATCGATTCGCCCAATTATGCGTTGAAGCTGCGTACCGCTGCCGATTATGCCGGCCGTTTATCGGTACATGTGAATCATTTGAACCGGGCGGTGAAAGAGATCACCGGCAAAACCACCAGTATGCACATTGCCGAACGCGTGGCCAAAGAAGCCAAGGCCCTGCTCCGCTATACCGACTGGAACGTGGCTGATATTGCCTACAGCCTGGGCTTTGAATACCCGGCCTACTTTAATAACTTCTTTAAAAAACAAACCACACTCAATCCAAAAGCCTTCCGCGTTTAATTGTTTGAGAACTTCACCCTCCTCTCCAAAGGAGAGGGTTCAAAAAGCGAAGTTGAAGTCCTCTCCTTTGGAGAGGATATAGGTGAGGCTAATTGTTTGAATTTTATAGGTTTTGGTTTGATAAGTGTAAACGGCACGGTTCGTGGGCGCTATATATTTGTATTATCAAAACAGAAACACTATGGAATACAGAAATTTAGGAAACACCAACGAAAAATTATCGGCCATTGGCCTGGGTTGCATGGGTATGAGCTTTGCCTATGGCCCCATTGATAATGAAGAGTCTATAGCCACCCTTAACCTGGCGCTCGACCTGGGCATCAACTTTTGGGATACGGCCGATATGTACGCCGACGGTAAAAACGAAGAACTGATATCGAAAGTACTTAAAACCAATCGCGATAAAGTATTTATCGCTACCAAATTTGGTTTCAGGTACCGTGATCCCAATGCTCCTTACGCAGGCAGCGGAAATTCAAATATTTATTTCGACGGATCACCCGCCCATATCAAAAACGCGGTGGAAGGAAGCCTGAAACGTTTAGGTATCGACACCATCGACCTGTACTATGCGCACCGCATCGATCCTAATGTACCTGTGGAAGAAATGGTTGGCGCTATGGCCGAGCTGGTTAAAGAAGGGAAAGTACGTTACCTGGGCCTGTCAGAAGCGTCCGCGGCCAGCATTCGCAAGGCACATGCGGTTCACCCGATAGCCGCACTGCAAAGCGAATACTCTTTACTGAGCCGTGATGTAGAAGGTGATATCCTGTCCACCCTGCGCGAACTGAATATTTCGCTGGTACCTTACAGTCCGCTGGCCCGTGGCTTGGTAACCAACACGGTAAGTAAAGACGAATTAGCGGCTGATGACTTCCGCAGGATGCTGCCCCGTTTTAGCGAGGACAATTGGGACAATAACCAAAAACTAGCTCATGCCTTTGCCGATATTGCCCAACAAAAAAACGCCACACCTGCACAACTGGCTTTAGCCTGGGTATTGGCACAGGGCGATGATATTATACCTATCCCTGGCACCAAAAAACGTAAGTACCTGCAGGAAAATGCCGGTGCCGTTGATGTAAAATTATCCACTGCCGATTTGCAGGAAATAGGCGCCTTGTTGTTAAAATACCCTGATACCGGCGGCCGCTATAATGAAGCCTCTTTAAAACTAACTAACCTATAATGAAAGCCATCTATTTTGAAGAAACGGGTGACCCTCAAAATGTGTTGTTATTAAAACAGTTTGACAAACCCACAACAAAGGAAAATCAGGTAATTGTAAAACCCCTGGGCAGCCCAATAAACCCTTCTGATTTTTTCTTCATCAGTGGTAATTACCGGGTCAAGCCCGAGTTACCGCAGATAGCGGGACTGGAAGGGGCCGGCATTATTGAAAGCACAGGCCCAGGTGTCGATCTGCCGGTTGGCGCCCTCGTATCTTTTTTCAGTCGGAATGCCTGGGCCGAATATGTAGCCTTGTCAAAGGATGATGTACTGGTGCTACCCGATGATTTTCCGGTAGATAAAGCCATTCAGTTTGCGCTAAACCCGATTACCGCCTGGGGTTTACTGGAGCGGGCAGACTTGAAGACTGGCGACTGGCTATTGATCACCGCGGGTAATTCAGTCGTATCAAAATTGATCATACAAATAGCCAAGCTGCGCAGCATAAATGTAATAGCTACCGTGAGGGATGATAAAAATACAGCTACTTTAACCGCTTATGGTGCTCATGTTATTAATGTAAATAAAGATGACCTGATCGAATACGTCCAACAGGTAACCGAAGGTAAAGGCGCTCACGTAGCTTTGGACGCGGTAGGTGGCAAAACCGGCAGCGATGTTTTAAAATGCCTGCAACCCGGCGGCCGACTGATCATTTACAGCCGCTTAAGCCCTGACCCCATACAGCTTTACAGCGCCGATGTGCTTTACAAAAATATCTCCATCAACGGATTCGGTATCAGGGCTTACCTGGAAAGTAAAACTGCCGAACAAAAGGCCAGTATCATAAATTCGCTGGTAACCATTATTGGTGATCCTCAATTTAAAATGGAAGTTGCCGCGAGCTTTCCACTTGATAATTACCAGGAGGCTATCAAAACCGCCGTTGAAGCAAAAAAAGAAGGAAAAGTGCTGTTTAAATTTTAAACATTAACCGTATGCTCAGCAAAGATCTTGTCGTAAATAAGTTGTACATCATCCCGGCAGGCCATGGGATACTTAAGGCGTTTTTCTTCAATACCGATCTGGGGGCCGATAACCCCCAAATGATCCATTCGCCGCTTTGCATTTATTTACTGGATACCAGCGATGGGCCTATCCTGATAGACACAGGCTTTGCCGAAGTTTTTCTGAACAATCCCGATTTTTACAAGGGCACACCGCTCGACGGATTGTTGTACATGTATATGAAGGAGGAACACCGCATCCCCAATCTGCTTAAACGTGTTGGCTACCAACCGGAAGATATCAAACTGGTGATCGCTACACATTTTCACAGCGACCATTCCGGCGGGAACCCCTATTTCCTGGAAACCCGTACCCCCATTCTGGTACAACAAAATGAGTTGGCTATTTTAGACGATGAAAATTATTCGCCGCCGGCATGCCGTATCAGGGATATGAACTACCAGGTAATTGATGGCGACTACCAGCTGTGCGATAATATCCGGTTGATATCAACGCCGGGCCACTCACCCGGTCATCAGTCGGTACTCATCAATACAGCAAGTTCCAGTTATGTGTTGCTTTGTATCGATGCCGCGCTAACAGAAGCTAACTTCAGGAATAATATACCCTATGCTGCACCGGATCCGGAACTGGCAGCCCCATCATTAAAAAAGATACAAGCTATTGCTGCTGAGCATAAGGCCTTCCCCATTTTTGGGCATGATGAAAAGCAGGCTAAAGCGCTTAAAGTATATCCTGAATTTTATTGATAGCAACCCCGTTATAGATAAAACTTATACGTTTAAACAAGCAAAACAGACATGCCGTTATTTACGGCATGTAAAAAATCAGGCAAGGTAATTATTGTGCTAAATCAGTACGTTTTTGTCATTAAGAAGTAACAAAATGCTAAAAAACTTATCTAAAATAAGTTAGTATAATATTTATCCATAATTTAGTTTTATGCCTTTTGTACGAATAAGCTTATTGAAAACATTGGCTACTGATGCCAAGGACAAAATATCCAAGGCGGTACATGAATCATTAATGGCAGAATTTAATGTACCCCTGGATGATTACTTTCATGTTATTGAAGAGCTGGAGGCCTCGCAATTATACTACCCCAAAAACTATCTGGGTATAGCGCACAGCGGCAATATGGTGTACGTGCAGATAACGGCAGGCTCGGGCCGCACCTATCAACAAAAAGAAAAACTATACGCCGCCATCGCCGGTAAAATAGCAGCCCAAACCCCTGTACTGATCAATGATGTGATCATCACACTGGTAGAAAACGGCGGCAAAGAAAACTGGTCGTTCGGCGAGGGTAAAATTCAAAACCTGAGCCATATTAAAACTGCAGAGTAAAAATAGCAGGCATAGCAGCATTGCTCCTGCTTATATGTCGTTTTTATACAATTTATTACCGCTAACCACCTGTAGTTTTGTAAAGAACAGATAGTTTGTTGTTGTATCACTTTATCATTAATCAGCGTAAATAATTAAAACCATGGCAATTGAACCACAAATTTTACCAAGAATAGCTATCCGCAGTATTGGTGGGGGCTTATTGCTCATGGCCCTTTTTACCATGATGTGGGCGGGTATAGCACAGGGCGGCCTGGAGCATTATGATCATCACGCGGTGTTGATCCTTTTTTCTATTTTCAGTGTCATATTTGTGGTATACGGCATTACAATATTAATAGCTGCGCAAAGATTTCCCAAATTTACCGGCGACAGCGATGCGGCCGAAGGTAAAATGATGGCTACCCGTTTCGGGATCATTTTTGGTATTGAAGGAACGGCCATACCCATTATTTCGGTTATACTGCTGGTGTTGGGATATCAACAGTTTACGTTACCCGCCATTGCCCTGATTGTTGGTTTGCACTTTTACCCCATGGCAAAAGTGTTCAACAGAACAATCGACTATTATTTAGCCACCTGGACCTGCCTGGCAGCCTTAACCGGTATCATCCTGATGGCCGGTCACCAGTATACCCAGGCGCTTGATTTAACCATAATGGGTATTGGAGTAGCCCTGGCCACTTCTGCTTATGGCTTTTATATGCTGGTTAGCGGATATAACTTAATTAAAAAACGATAGCAGGAAACGGGTTTGAGTCCTGCCGACCCTACTTTATATTACACTATGAAACCATCATGAGCTACCGCTCACACCAGAATGGATAAATCGGCTCATGATAGCTTCATTGCGATTAAAAAACAAATTATCTAATGAAAAATCATCATTATCAAACAAACGTAACCTGGACCGGTAATACAGGTGACGGAACTAAAGATTACCGGGCTTATGAACGATGTCACGAGATCAACATTGATGGCAAACAGTGTATCTTAGGTTCATCAGATCCAAATTTTCGTGGCGACAGATCAAAGCACAGTCCCGAGGACCTGCTGGTTGCGGCGGTTTCTTCTTGTCATATGCTGTGGTACCTGCATTTGTGCACTACAGTGGGAGTTGTGGTAACCGCCTATGAAGACAATGCCGAAGGCGTAATGCTTGAGAACAGGAACGGAAGCGGCTGCTTTACCGTGATACTGTTAAGACCGGTGATTACCATTATGGACAGGGCGATGATTGACAAAGCCGAGGAACTGCATAAGGAAGCTAATAAAATGTGTTTTATTGCTAACTCCTGCAATTTCCCTATCCTGCATGAAGCGCGCTACCAGGTTGTTACGGAGGAAGATCTGGCCATATAAAAATGATCGTTGCTACACTGAAAAATAACGAAGCTAAGCCCTCCTATAAGTATAAAAAGATGACCACCAGCAACCTACCCGACGAATGCCGGGACATGACCGATATACGTCGGGAAATTGACGCTATAGACAGGCTGGTGATCGCATTAATAGGTCGCCGGTTTAAGTATGTACAAGCGGCTGCCAAATTCAAAAGAAACCCCACTGACGTAGCCTCGCCCGAGCGGTTTAAAGCCATGCTTGCCGAAAGAAGGTCCTGGGCACAAGCAGAAGGACTTTGCCCCGACGCGATAGAAAAAATGTACGCCGACCTGGTAAACCATTTTATTGCCGAGGAACTAAAAACCTGGAAGGCCCATCATTAAAGATCCGGCTTTTTTGTAGAGACGCATCACATGCGTCTCTGATTATAATATATCGTAGATACCGTGTACAAAAGGCCTGTCACCCTGAGCTTGTCGAAGGGCGTGCGCAGAGGCCTGCCCCCCATGCTTCGACGGGGCTCCATGACACCCGTTTTTCTATTTTTACCAAGACGATTAGCTATCTTTAAATTGATGAACCATTATCATGTTTATATATTGCGTTGTAGCGACGGCACCTATTATACAGGAATAACCAACAACATCGAAAGAAGATTAATAGAACACCAATCAGGCGAAAACCCAAAGTGTTATACTTATAAACGCCTACCTGTAACACTTGTTTTTAATGAAGTGTTTAATGACGTCAATCAGGCAATCGCTTTTGAAAAACAAGTAAAAGGCTGGCGGCGCGAAAAGAAAGAGGCTATTATAAATGGCAATTGGGATCTATTGCCAGAATTAGCGAAAACCTTTAAAAACAAATAGGCCTGTCACCCTGAGCTCGTCGAAGCGTCGTGAACAGAGGCCGCCCACCATGCTTCGACGGGCTCAGCATGACACCTTGTTTTATCCTTTAAGGATGCCTTTTCTTCTTCAGAGTTTCGCGAAATATATCCTCCCGCAAAAGAGACCTAAAAATTATTAAACAGCAGGTATCCCCACCTCAGTAGCAGGCTTGCGTTTTAAGATCAATGCGGCTATTAAAGCGATAACCAGGCCCACAGGCAAAATCTCCATATAGGTAAGCACGATCACCCCCAGCGGATTTTTATACATAGCGGCATAACCTGCCATTTGCTCCTTTTGCCGGGCGATCTCGGCCTGGCTGGCCCCACTCGCTTGTGCTTTGGAGATAACGTGCGCCACATATTTATCCATAAAATCGGGCATGAAACAATAATACGCAACCAGCCATGTCAGTACATATATGGTTGAACCCACCAACGCGATGTAAAGCCCCATTTTAAAAGCCTTCCCAAAGGAGATAGCGCCATTATTATATTTATCCCTAAAATTTTTGACAGCGACAAAAATAAAGGAAAAGGCCACGATCATAGATACGTAGCCCATCCACATACTGCCCTCAAAGTTTGAGTTATTGTAGTGGCCAACAACCGCAACCATCATCCATCCTGCTGTGATGATTCCTGCGATTGCTCCAAAAACAAGTACATTTTTTTTCATGATGTTTATTTTAATTGGTTTAACAGGACAAAGTTGAGCGATCAAAAACTTTTTACGGTCATACTTTTGGGTGATTTTGATGAACGAAACATCATTTCATACCAAAGTATGAGCTTTATTAGGGTATAATGCACAATCTTTTAGCCATTTCAATAGCCTGCGTCCGGCGTTTTACTTCCATTTTATCAAACAGGTTTGATGAGTGCGTTTTAATGGTATTTAACGATACAAACAAACGTGCGGATATTTCCTGATTACTTAGCCCTTCGGCCATCAACTCCAATACTTCCAGCTCACGCCGGCTCAGATTAAGACGGGTCAATTCATGCTGATTTGGAGAAAAGTCAGACACGTTACTGATATAAACTGGTTTTTCAACTACCACCATTTCAACTTTGGGCTTAGTCAATTTTAAGGCAAGCCAGATCCCAAGCAAAGTAAAGAGCACAGCTATGGCACCTACATAAACCTCATAAGCGTTACTGATAATAATAAAATGAAACTCGAGCCATTTCAATAAAAACAAAAGCACAGCCAACGCGGCGCCATATAGCACAATACGCTTGTTTTTGATAAATAACTTAAATGTCATGATAATGCCGGTTTGCTGATTTCATCTTAAAAATAAGCTATTTTAAACAGATATTAAACCCCTCATTATAAGTATCAAACAAAAAGAGACGCCTACGATGCGTCTCTGTGGATAACCTAATGGTATAAAGATTTCAATCGCCCCAGAACATTTCTTCTTTAGCTTCATCAGCGGTAAATACTTCAACCTTGATGATCTTGCCATTCTCCACGGTGTACACATCAATATTATCTACATCCAAAATACCACCGGCAGGCTGGGCGGCATTCCAGTGCAGCAGGCAGGCCACTTTGTTACCACTAACACAGATGGATTTGATATCGGTGAGCTTTAAGGTATTGGCAGATAGTTCAAACATTTTGCCTACCATCTGAAACACCTCATTACTGGAATGTTTAATGCCCGAAATGCGACTGTTACCTGGCTGGCTCCACTGCACATCAGGATGTAACAGGGTGTTTAATTTTTCAATATCTGCCACTTGTACGGCGTTTAAAAAATCGGTTACTACTTGTTTTACTTCGTTTTTCATGTTACTTGTTGTTGTTTGATGAATAGAATTTGTTAGTTGTGTCTGGCTGTAGCCAATGGTGGCCAACAGGCATAGCACACCGGTCATTTTGATTGATAAATGCTTTGTTTTAAATAGCGACATGGTGTTTTCCTTTCTTTTTGATAAACCAAAGGTCGCCCGGAAAGCCAGCTTATAACTTACCATTACGCGACATCTGCTTACCACATTACGCCATTTTTTGGCAGTGCCATTTACTACAGGTACATTAGTACAGCAATCAAAAAATCATGGAAGATCAGCTTAAAAAACTAACAATAAGTTTACTGGCCTACGCTGTACAACGCGACCTGTCTCCCGAAACATTGTGCCGTTTATCAAACATATCCACGGCCCAGTTGCAAACGGATAAACAGCCGCTTAGCCCCAAACAGGTGGGCGACTTATGGCTCAACGCTATTCATTTAAGTAAGGATGATTTATTTGGCCTGCACTTTGGTGAGTCGTTGCAGCTATCGGCACTGGGTATTGTTGGCGAGATCATTAAGAGCAGCGAAACCGTTGGTAATGCCTTAACTATTGCCGCATCGTTAACCCATTTAATCACCACAGCATTTACTTTGAATGTAAGGCAAAATGAAGATTCTTTTTCGGTAGAATTTATCCCAACTTCACCTGATTGGCAAAGCTCTACTACATCGGTACAAACACTTGACCTGTTGATGGTTTTTGTGGTACATGAACTGGATGGATTGATGATGAAAAAGATAAGTCCGCGGGCTATCAGCTACGGCAGGCCAATTGATAACATTGCGGAATATGAACGCGTAATGCGCTGCAAGCCGGTTATGAATGCCGCTACTAACACCCTCACCTTTGATAAAAAATACTGGGACGAGCAGATCATCACCGCTAACTATGAACTACAGCAGATCTTACTCCAAAAGGTAAGTCCGCTGAAAGATGCGCTGGCTGAAAAACAAACGCTCAAAAACCGGATCCATAATTATTTGCTGGCCAACTCTTATTTAGGCATCGTATCGTTGGAAGATATAGCGGCCAACTTTAATATCAGCGCGCGAACTTTGCAACGGAAACTCAAAGAAGAAGGCATTAACTTTCAGCAGGTGGCTGATGAGGTGCGCAAATCACTGGCCATTAACTATTTAAAAGCAGGTTCCTATCCGGTTAAGGAAATATCCTACATGCTGGGTTATAACGAGCTAAGCGCTTTTACCCGCACCTTTAAACGGTGGACAGGGATTACCCCGGCCATTTATCAGAAGAATTATAATTGATTGGCTTATTCCTTTTTGTAATCCTTATGTACAATTAAAAAGCTGGCGCGTTCTTCTTTATGAAAAGGGATATTCCAGTTGCCCTGGTAGGTTATTTTAGTGGGCAGCAGTTCACCACCGAAATTATTGAGCTCGATGTTCATCTGCACATTAAAATCAACAAACATATTGCTGAACTTCATATCGATATATCGGCCCAATATTTGGAAGGTGCGCTCATCAAATATGGTGGTCATTTCCTTGATCATGGTATCACCGTCTGATGTGCTGGGCTTGCACCGTACCCTGAAACGGTAAACCGGGATAGTATCCAGGTACTTCCCACGCGCAAATTCGTAGTAATAGTACCCACGCATATCGCCCGCGAATATCTCGGTTTTGCTGCTGATAAAAGGGATCCCTTTTACCTTACGCCCCGGGGTAAAAATGAGTGTTTTAAGTTTGTCTTTATACGATTCATTTTTACCTCCTGATCCTGGCAGCGCATCGCCTTTGGTAAAGTCGGAGTTATAGGCGTTCATGAAAATATAGTCGAACATCTCTACGGTATATAGTTGGTATTTACCGTTCTTTTTAAACACGTTACCGCTATCCGCTTTGGCTATATACTCCATCCGGTGTTTGCCGGCAGCATTGCTGTGGATGATCTTGCGGTATATTTTACCATCAACCTTGTTCTTTTTATCGTAAGTAAAAATGCGGTTCTCGGCGGTAAAACCGTAGCGTTTCATGTTTTGAAAAGCCTTGTAAAAACTGGTATCGGCCAGTACGGCATCAATAAAATCCTGCGCGTTTAGCCTGTGCGATTTGATATCAACCAACGAGTCGATAACAATAGTACGTATCGTATCGGGATTAAAACGCTTGATCTGCTGCGCGAAAGAAGAACTCGAGGCAATGATTAATACCAGCGCTATTATTGTTTTTTTCATCAAGGTATTGATGTTCAATATTCAAATGTTATCTGTAATCCAAAAGTCTCCCAGAGTCATCCTGAACTTGTTTCAGGATCCCATCAGATAGGCCTTGCCAGTATGCTGTACACCTTACTTGTGGGATGCCGAAACAAGTTCGGCATGACAGGCGTGTGTTAATTCCCCAGCTGCTTAATAGCCAGGTAAGCCATTAAACCGGTGCTGATCTTAAACGCATCCTCTTCCACATCAAAGGTTGGTGTGTGTACCGATGAGGTAATACCGCGGCTTTCGTTACGGGTTCCCAGGCGGTAAAAACAGCTGTCGGCAACTTGCGAGTAGTAGGCAAAATCTTCGGCAGCCATCCAGATATCCAGGTCGAGCACGTTTTCTTTACCCAGGTAATCTTCGGCATGGCCACGGGTTGCGGCAGTTAGCACTTCTTCGTTGATCAGGAAGGGATAACCACGCATAATATTAAAATCGCAGCTGCCGCCCATGCTTTCGGCGATCCCTTCGGCCATTTTTTTCATGCGTTTGTGGGCCTCTTCGCGCCATTTCTCATCCATGGTGCGGAAGGTGCCTTCCAGGTAAACCTCGTTCGGGATCACATTGGTAGCGCCGTTGGCAATCACCTTGCCAAATGACAATACCGACGGGCTTTTTGGATCAGCAAAACGACTTACTACCTGTTGCAGCGCGGTTAATATATGTGCGGTAATAATTACCGGGTCGATATTTTGTTGTGGTTGGGCTCCGTGGCCTCCTTTACCTTTCACCGTAACATAGATCTCATCAGTCGAGGCCATATACTTACCTGCCCTGAAACCTACCTTACCGGCATCAATTAAAGGCATTACGTGCTGCCCTAATACGGCTTGCGGTTTAGGATTTTCCAACACCCCTTCTTTGATCATGATACTGGCCCCACCGGGCAGTTTTTCCTCGGCAGGTTGAAATATCAGCTTTACTGTACCCGCAAACTGGCTTTTCAGCTCTGTTAAAATACGGGCGGTGCCTAATAACGATGAAGTATGCGCATCGTGACCGCAGGCGTGCATAACGCCAACGTTCTGTGATTTGTATGGCACATCATTAGCCTCAATAATAGGCAGCGCGTCCATATCGGCACGAAGGGCTACGACATTGTTGGATGGTAAATCGCCTTTGATTAAAGCTACCAAGCCCGTATCAGCCATTTTTTCGTAGGTTAAGCCCAGTTCTTCCAGCTTGCCAGCCACAAAAGCAGATGTTTTTTGCTCGTGAAATGATAGCTCGGGATTGGTATGCAAATGGCGGCGATTAGCCACTACATCATTAAATATTTTTTGGGATAATTCCTGTATTTGTTCTTTAATCATTGGTATCCGTTTTGGGTAGATTTATTTTTTCTGAGATGATGAACAGGCTCGGGAATGAGGCCCGCAATTCCTGCATTAGCTTCTGCGCTTCCAGGCGTGTCCTGAAATCGCCGGCACGAACCTTAAAATTTGGCTCGTTATAAATGATATAGGTACGCAACTCGGGATATTCGCTTTGCAGTCTGGCCTGGGCATTGTAGGCGTCCTTGCGGTTTGATCCGCTGAAGAACTGCACCCTGTAACCGTAAGATGAAAAGGCGACGGGAACACCACTCGCGCTGCTCATCTCATAACGTTTGGCTATCAGCGTATCCACAAGGGGATCCCTAATCACCTCAACCCTGCCGTGTGTTTGCTGCGCAAATACCTGGGTTGATGCTATCAAAAGCACAAAAAAAATGCAGTATTTGATAAAGGCTGGTTTAGCTTGATGATCAAATACTGCTTTTTTCATTTTCTGTTTCTATTAAAAATAAAGCCTGTCATGCTGAGCCCGTCGAAGCATGGTGGGCGGGCTTCTGCGCGCGATCCTTCGACAAGCTCAGGATGACAGGCCCTTTTATCTAAAAAAAGATTTGTCATTCTGAACGGAGTGAAGAATCTATTCGTCTACATACATAGTTCAATAATAGATCCTTCACTCCGTTCCGGATGACAAAACTGTGTATTCTTAATTCTGCCCTACGCCGTGGCAGTTTTTATATTTTTTACCACTACCGCAAGGACAAGGGTCATTACGACCTATCTTGTTTTCAACCCTAACCGGGGTAGCTTTCTGCTGTTCGCGGAAATCATCCATCGGTATGCCATTGCTTTCGCTTACCAGCTCGGCTTTGGTGGTTTTCATTTTACGCAGATCAAGTTTTGGCTCAGGTCTGGCTTCTTTGATCTCATCCGGTTGCTGCTGAACCGGGATACCGCCCCTGAACAGGAAGCTTACGATCTCTTTATTCACATTAGCCAGCATTCCTCTAAACAGTTCAAAAGCTTCAAACTTGTAAACCAATAGTGGATCCTTTTGCTCATAAACCGCGTTCTGTACCGATTGTTTTAACTCATCCATCTCGCGCAAATGCTCTTTCCAGGCATCATCAATCAGGTAAAGGGTCACGTTCTTTTCAAAAGATTTAAACACCTCTACCCCATGGTTCTCTACCGCCTTTTTCAATGGTACAGAAACCTGTATGCCGTGGATACCATCGCTAAACGGAACCACAATATTTTCAACATACTGACCACGGGTATCATATACATCTTTCAGTACCGGGAAGGCCTGTTGAGCTACCGCTTCTTGTTTGCGTTTGTAAAAGTCCATTACCGTTTGGAAAGTTCTGTCGGTAAGGGCAGTAATATTTTTTGCTGCAAACTCTTCAATGTCCAGTTCAATATCAACCGAGAACAAACGGATCACTTCCAGCGTAAAGCCTTCGTAGTTGTTTGCTTCTTTATATTCGGTCACAATATCTTCAACCACATCAAATATGGTATTGCTCAGGTCAACGTCTAAACGTTCGCCAAACAGGGCGTTTTTACGTTTGGTATAGATCACCGTACGTTGTGAGTTCATCACATCATCATACTCCAGCAAACGCTTACGAATACCAAAGTTGTTTTCTTCTACCTTTTTCTGCGCACGCTCAATTGATTTGGAGATCATGGAGTGCTGAATTACTTCGCCCTCTTCAATACCCATACGTACCATCAGGTTAGATATACGCTCTGATCCGAATAAACGCATCAGGTTATCCTCTAACGATACAAAGAACTGAGACGAACCCGGGTCACCCTGACGACCTGCACGACCACGTAACTGCCTGTCAACACGGCGCGACTCATGGCGCTCGGTACCTACAATGGCCAAACCACCCGCATCTTTAACACCGGCGCCCAGCTTAATATCCGTACCACGACCAGCCATGTTGGTGGCGATGGTCACGGTACCTGTTTTACCAGCTTCGGCCACAATATCGGCTTCTTTCTGGTGCATTTTGGCGTTCAGTACGTTATGTTTGATACCGCGCAGTTTCAGCATACGGCTCAGTAATTCCGAAATTTCAACCGATGTTGTACCTACCAGTACCGGGCGACCGGCTTCTGTCAGTTTCACAATCTCATCGGCAACGGCATTGTATTTTTCACGAACGGTACGATAAACCAGATCCTGCCTGTCTGCACGACTTGCCGGGGTATTGGTTGGTATCTCTACCACGTCCAGTTTGTATATTTCCCAAAACTCACCTGCTTCTGTAACAGCAGTACCCGTCATACCGCAAAGTTTGTGGTACATACGGAAGTAGTTTTGCAGGGTAATGGTAGCGAAGGTTTGTGTCGCGTCTTCTACCTTTACATTTTCTTTTGCTTCGATAGCCTGGTGTAAACCATCAGAGTAACGACGACCGTCTAACACACGACCGGTTTGCTCATCCACAATTTTCACCTTGCCTTCGTCCAGGATATACTCTGTATCTTTTTCAAACAGGGTATACGCTTTTAATAACTGGTTAACCGAGTGGATACGTTCAGATTTGATGGAGAAATCACGCATCAGCTCGTCTTTGCGGGCAATTTTCTCTTCGGGAGCCAGGCTTGATTTTTCGATCTCAGCAATTTCGGTACCTACATCAGGCATCACAAAAAAGTGAGGATCTTCGCCCGATGAGGTGATCAGCTCGATACCTTTTTCGGCCAGTTCAACCTGGTTATTTTTTTCGTCGATCACAAAGAAAAGCTCCGCGTCAACCTTTGGCATATCCTTACCCTGATCCTGCATGTAGTGGTTTTCCACTTTCTGCAAAATTGTCCGGTTACCGCCTTCGCTCAAAAACTTAATTAAAGCCTTGCTTTTTGGTAAACCACGGTAAGCACGTAATAAAGCTAAGCCACCACCTTCAACATCGGTATTACCTTCGTTAATAGCTTTTTTAGCTTCGTTCAATACGCCGTTTACATAGGCTTTTTGCGCGTTAACCAAACGCTCAATACGTGGTTTCAGCTCATAAAACTCATGCTCATCACCGCGAGGTATTGGACCTGATATAATTAAAGGTGTACGGGCATCATCAATTAATACGGAGTCGACCTCATCCACCATGGCGTAATGTGACTTACGTTGTACCAACTCTTCCGGACTACGTGTCATATTGTCACGCAGGTAATCAAAACCGAATTCGTTGTTGGTACCAAAAGTGATATCTGATAGATAAGCTTTGCGGCGCTCATCAGAATTTGGCTCATGTTTATCGATACAATCAACCGATAAACCGTGGAACTCATATAATGGGCCCATCCACTCACTATCACGACGGGCCAGGTAATCATTCACCGTTACAATGTGAACACCCTGACCAGCCAGCGCATTCAGGTATGCAGGCAGCGTGGCTACCAGCGTTTTACCTTCACCCGTAGCCATCTCTGATATTTTACCCTGGTGCAGTACAATACCACCAATCAGCTGCACATCATAGTGTACCATATCCCAGGTAACCTCGTTACCGGCAGCAAGCCAGGTATTGTGGTGTATAGCCTGGTCGCCTTTAATAATCACGTTGTTTTTGCGCGCGGCCAGTTCACGATCAAACTGGGTGGCAGTAACTTCAATGGTTTTATTACCGGCAAAACGGCGGGCAGTTTCTTTAACAACCGCGAATGCTTCGGGCAGTATATTTAACAATATATCTTCCAGCTCTTTATTGCGGTCTTTTTCCAGTTTATCCAACTGGGTATAAAGCTCCACTTTTTCGCTTACGTCCATATCCAGCTCATTTTCGGTACGGTCTTTAATAGCTTGAATCTCGCTATCAATGCCTGAAAGTCCCTGGGCTATGGTTTCTTTAAAATCTATGGTTTTAGCTCTAAGCTCATCATTGCTGATGTTGTCGAGTTTTGCAAATTCAGCCTTAATTTTTTCAACTATAGGCTGTATCGCTTTTACATCCCGTTCTGATTTGCTTCCAAAAAGCTTACTGATAAAATCTAACATATTATTTTGATATAATCGAACAAACTCAACAATTGCGCCAAGGCAACCGACTGAGTCATATTGACAGGTAAAGGTACGAAACCCCCTCTAAATCTCCCCCGGTTGGGGAGACTTTTTAAAAAAACTTGGCTCAATGTTAAAAGCCCTCTCCTTTGGGGAGGGTTGGGAGGGGTTACAACAGCGCTAATACATCTTCTTTGTCCCTGGCCAACTGCACCTTAAGTTCATCAAGGGAGGCGAATTTAACGTCGCCGCGTACATAGTGGTGAAACTCCATGCGGATAGCCTGGTTATAGATCTCCTGGTCGAAATCAAAAATATTGACCTCGATGTTCCGGGTAAGGCCATTTACCGTTGGGCGGCTGCCAATATAGGCCATGCCCTTATACCTTTCGCCTGCAACAGTGACCGTTACGGCAAAAATACCGTCGGTTGGGATAAGCTTATATTTTTCTTCTACCACGATATTAGCGGTGGGATAACCCAATTGCCTGCCGATCTGGTCGCCGCGAATCACGGTGCCGGTGATGAAGAAAGGATAACCCAAGAAAGAATTGGCCAGGTCTATTTCCCCATTCAATAAGGCGTTGCGGATGCGTGTCGAACTGATGGCTACTTCGTTGATGTCCTGCTCGGGTATTTCAACCACATCAAAACCATAAACAGGACCAAGCCGTTGTAGATCTTCGAAGCCGCCCTGACGATCTTTCCCGAAGCGGTGATCATAACCGATCACAATTTTTTTAGTCCCTATTTTATTCACCAGCACATCCCGGATATAGCTCTCGGCAGTCTGGTTCGAAAAATCTCTTGAAAACGGGGTGATGATCAAATGGTCGACGCCCAGATCCTCCATCAAAGCTGCTTTTTCGGTAATGGTGGTGATCAGTTTCAGGCTTTCATCCTCCGGGTGCAGTATCATGCGCGGATGCGGGAAGAAGGTTAAAATAACTGTTTCGCCGCCTATGCTATCCGCTATTTCCTTTATCCCCGATATAATTTTACGGTGACCGATGTGTACACCATCAAAAGTACCGATGGTAACTACTGCGTTTTTCACCGCTGTAAATTCGTCAATATGATTGTAAACCCTCATGATATGCGTAAAAACACAAAGTTAATTTTTTGACCGTTAAGACTATAAAAGTCAATTATTTTGACTTTGGGATGTAATTGTTTGGTTGCTTTATATCTTAAAAATACCCACCCTGTCATTTCGAACGAGGTACGAGGAGAAATCTTTTGCGCGGGACATATCTTGCGTAGAAGATTTCTTCCGCTAACATTAAAAACCCCAATGTCATTTCGAACGAGCAGAGGGATGGAAAGCGTAGTGGCGCGAGGAGAAATCTTTTACGCGGGACATATCAATCGCAAAATATTTTTCACTTCGGTAGAAATGACAACGGTTTTTTTATTGAATTCAACTATTTATAATACATAAAATTCCATTTACTCCCCACTTACTTCCTCATTCAGAAATATTCAGTTTGGATTTGTTGTGGCAATCAAAGCCTCTTTCTTTTCTCTCCTCCACTTTTTAATCTCTTTTTCCCTTTCAATAGCATGTTCAATGTGTGTAAAATGCTCGTAATAAACCAAGAGGTAGCAATAGTATTTACCGGTAAATGATCGCTTTGTGCCCTTGTTTTCTGTATGTTGAATAATTCTTACACTGATATCATTTGTAACACCAATATACAGTACTGTCCGATCAGGGTTAGTTGTAATGTAAACATAGTAGTTATGATTCCGCATGTTTTAAATGTACAAATTTGGCCTGATTGTAAACGTGGCGCAAAAGATTTCTCCTCGCCCTGCCCTCTTTGCCCCGGCCGCTCGTTCGAAATGACAGATTGGTTTTTAAGCTTACGGTATTATTCAACCGATGCACCACCATCCGTCTTCAACTCCCTGATCATGGTTACCAGTTCCATTACTTCCCAGGCATCCTCTACCCGGAAATTACCGCTGCGTGTACGCCTGAGTTTGGAAAGATAAGCCCCGTTATTAAGCGTAGCCCCAAAATCATTCACCAACGACCGGATGTAAGTACCCTTGCTGCACACCACTCTAAAATCAACTTCGGGCAATTCAATACGCGTCAGTTCAAACTCGCTAATGGTTACATTGCGTAAACGCAATTCCACCTCTTCGCCCCTGCGGGCTTTTTCATACAGACGCTCGCCGTCAATTTTTATAGCCGAATGTGCCGGCGGATACTGTTGTATATCGCCGGTAAACTGCCTGCAGTTATTACGCAGCTGCTCTTCGGTAAGTTGGCTGATGTCGAATTTATTATCGGGCTCGGTCTCCATATCATAAGATGGCGTGGTGGCGCCCAATGTCATAGTACCGGTATATTCTTTTTCTTCGGCCTGGAAGGTATCGATCTGTTTGGTCATTTTGCCGGTGCAGATGATCAGCAAACCGGTAGCCAGCGGATCGAGCGTACCTGCATGCCCTACTTTAAGTTTAAGCGGCTTAAATGAATTGCGGATTTTGCCAACCACATCAAAGCTTGTCCAATTGTAGGGTTTATTAACCAGCAGCAACTGTCCTTCGGCAAATTCCTGTATGTGCGTATATGTTTTCTTCAATGGGTGCTATTAAAGCGGCAAAGGTAGGGAAATAGTATGGAATGCAGAACGCAGGAGGCGACTCACCCGACCATTGCTGTGCCTGGCCACCCTCTTCGCCTGCGGCGTATTCTCACCGCGCGTCATTGCGAGGTACGAAGATAACCGACCGCAGGGAGCTCATTAATACAGATATAAAACAATCAAAATATTAATAATCCCCGATTAGTAGAGCCGCTCTGTATAGTATAGAGATTGCTTCGTACCTCGCAATGACGCGTTTTTTATTCTTTTCCAGTCTCCTGTATTTTTTGTATCTTTAAGATACTCAGCTATCAAACCAACCATGTTTGAAAATCATAATCAGGACTATTTAACAAGGGAACAAAAAGGGCTAAAAATCAAGCTAAATTCTTATTAACTCATTAAATATCAGATTTTTAATACTTTTTAAAGAAAATAAAACCTGCTAAAAATTTGTTAAAAAGTGTTAAAATCGATGATTTCGAATGAGTTTTTGAGCATTTTTCACCTGTTTTCACCCTCATTTCGAGCAGAAAAGTGTTAAAATAAAGGTTTAAAAAGTTTTTCCGGAAGGATGGCTGTTTGAATTTTATAAGTCGGACGTTTTTAAGAAACTATACGGTTTGCAATTGATGGCCGCTCAATATTAAACCGATAATAACCGCGCCCACAACAATACGGTACCAGCCGAATATCACAAAACCTTTACGCTCTAAAAAAGTAATAAATGTTTTGATGGCCAGCATGGCTACTATAAACGCGATAACGTTACCTATGGCCAGCAGTTTAATTTCTTCGCCGGTAAATATGTGGCCCTCTTTATGAAAATCATACAGCTTTTTGGCGGTGGCTGCAAACATGGTAGGTACAGCTAAAAAGAAAGAGAATTCAGCCGCGGCGGTGCGGGTCAGTTTTTGCGACATCCCTCCAACAATAGTTGCCGCCGACCGTGAAGTACCGGGAATCATGGCCAGGCACTGAAAAAAGCCGATTTTAAGCGCCGTTAAATAGCTGATATCTTTTTCGGCTTTTACAGTTGGCTTGTTGAACCATTTGTCTACGAACAACAATATGATACCACCTACAAATAAAGTAATGCCTACAGTTAGCGCGCTCTCCAATAAGGCGTCTATTTTTTTACTAAATAGCACCCCAAATACGGCCGCGGGGATAAAGGCCACCAATAACTTGATGTAAAAATTAACCGACTGTAAAAATCTTTTGTAGTATAAAACCACTACCGATAATATAGCGCCAAGCTGTATAGCAATGGTAAAAAGCTTAACAAAAGGATCGGCGGCTATGCCCATTACGGATGAAGCGATGATCATATGCCCGGTTGATGATACAGGCAAAAATTCTGTTATCCCTTCAATTATAGCCAGGATAATAACGTGGATGATATTCATTAGGGGTAGATTGGGATTGGATCAGCTATTGTAATTAATTGGTTGCTGGCTTTTTTAATATAGCGAAGAAGCCCAGGGCAAATCCTGCTAATACAACGATAGGTGCTATTACAATTTTGGTAGTGCTGTAAATGTCAGTTGTGCCTGCCATTAATACAAAGCCAAAAGCTACCACAGCAACGCTAATGATCAGCAGCCTGTAATTGCTTTTATCAAATATGAATTGTACCGGTTCGGTACCTGTTGATTTTGCTGCCTGTGTTGCTTTTACAGTTGAAGCTGGTTTAACTGGTTGTGCCATATCTTTAATTGGTGAATTATTGAATTAATGAGTTAGTGAATTTTGCTTAAGCTTGAACCTTTCAGTTTTAGCCTTTCGCCTTTAATTTACCTATATAGGTCGTATATTTTTAAACGTAAAAATTTATTAACTGCCAAAAAGGTACTGAAGCCAGATATAAAGATACCCAGGCCTATTACTCCTAAAAACACAATACCAAATTCGGTGTAGTTTTGCAGGAAAACCAGGTCGGGAATGTTTCTATAAGCTACATACAGCGTACCTACCAGTAATATAATAGCGATCAATCCACCCAAAAGACCATGCCATATGCCATACAGCAAAAACGGCTTGCGGATAAAACTTTTAGTAGCTCCAACCAGCTGCATGGATTTGATCAGGAAACGTTGTGAGTAAATAGCCAGGCGAATTGTATTGTTGATCAGCGCTACTGATAATACCACGAATATGCCGGCAAAAATAAGGATGATCAAACTGATGGAGGTTACATTCTGATTCATTTGATCAACCAGAGACTGTTGGTATTTAACCTCTTTGATCAATGGATTCTTCAACAATTCGGTCTTGAATTTTTCAATATCCTTGTTGTTGGTATAATCTGCCTTCAGATAAACGTCTATAGATTGCGACAGGGGGTTATAGCCCAAAAATTTCACAAAATCTTCGCCCAGGTCTTTTTGCAGATTGCGCGCGGCCAGTTCTTTACTTACATACTGGGTTTGTTTCACCATCACGTTGCCTTCCAGCTGCTTTTGCAACTGCAGTACATCGGTTTCATGCGCGGCATCGTCAACAAAAATGTTCAGCACTATGTTTTCTTTTACATAGCGTGAAATATTGTTGGCATATACCAAAAACAGGCCTAACAACCCTACCATTAACAACACCATAGCTATACCGAATACGGTTGATATGTATATCGTTTTTGTTTTTTTTGCTGACGCGCTTGCTTCAAATTCTTCCATGTCTGAGATATGAGACGTGAGATATGAGAGATGAGACAAAAGACAGCTAATTTTTAAAGCCCGCCTTAGATCTAACGTCTCACATCTCACATCTGTGTTTGTGCGAAATTAACAAACCTGCATTAAAGGTAAAAGTTTATTAGTTATAAATATGGTTTATTAACCGGCTATACCTATAGTTTTAACATTTATTAACGTCTGCAACGTACAAATTAAACAAAAACCCTGCTCCTGTTGTTCCATTTAGTATGACAAAGCCAGCAAATTCACCCAACAAACCTTCGCCTTCTGACACACCTACCAAAAGGCCAAATGACAACGGCGGCAAAAGTAAAGTGCGAAAAGAAGATAAACAATATCATGCCGATAAACCGCATGGCGGCGACATTGCCAAAAAGCACGAGAAAGAAGAGCAACCTGTTGAACCGATAAAGACAGCACCAACCTCTCCTAAATCCTCTCCAAAGGAGAGGACTTCTTAAAAACATTTTTATAGCCCTCTCCTTTGGAGAGGATTGGGTGAGGTCTACCTCGCTATCCCTGCCGAATTAAACTGCAGATCATATAGCTTACGGTAGTGCCCATTTTCGATCTTGAGGAGTTCCTGGTGAGTGCCGCTTTCCATGATCTCGCCATGGTCAAGCACAATAATACGGTCGGCGTTTTGTATGGTGGAGAGGCGGTGAGCTATCACGATGGCCGTGCGCCCCTGCATCAGTTTGTTGATCGCATTCTGGATCAGCATTTCGGTTTCGGTATCAACAGACGATGTGGCTTCGTCCAAAACCAAAATAGCAGGATTATACACCAATGCCCTAATAAAGGATATCAGTTGTGATTGCCCTGCCGAAAGCGTAGAGCCTCTTTCCATTACATTATAGTCGTAGCCACCGGGCAGGCGCTCAATAAATTCATGCGCACCTACATCTTTCGCGGCAGCTATGATCTGCTCGCGGGTAATGGATTGATTATTCAGACTGATGTTATTGGCAATGGTATCGGTAAATAAAAACACATCCTGTATCACGGTAGCAATCTGCGAGCGTAAAAACTCAACCTGGTAATCTCGAATATCGTGCCCGTCAACTTTTACATTGCCGGCCCCTATCTCGTAAAAACGGTTCAGGATATTAATGGTTGATGATTTACCTGCGCCAGTAGCCCCTACCAGCGCCAGCGTTTCACCCGGTTTAATGTGGAAGTTGATATCTTTCAAAACCCAGTTCTCATCATTATAGGCAAACCATACTTTGCTAAACTCGATATCACCGTGAAGTCTGCCTGTATTGATCTCACCGGTATCTACAGCAACCTCGTCGGTGTCCAATACTTTAAATATCCTGTCGGCACCTACCATGCCCATTTGTAGTGTGTTAAATTTATCGGCTAGTTGACGGATCGGCCTGAACAACATATTGAGCAATACAATAAAGCCGGTAATAACGCCAGGAGTAATACCACCCGGTCTTGCCGAAATAGCAGCCAACTGACTATCAGACAACATCCTTTTGCAGCCATACCATACCAACAAGCCCATACAAATGGCAAACAGAATTTCAACCACTGGGAAAAATATAGAATAATACCAATTGGAGCGGATGTTGGCATCGCGATATTTCAGGTTAACATCTTTAAACTTCCGCATCTCCTGATCTTCGCGGGCAAACAGCTGAATGATGCTGATGCCCGAAATATGCTCGGCCAGGAAAGTATTCAAGCGGGCAACCTGGGTCCGAACCTCCTGGAAGGAGGACTTAATGGCTTCCTTAAAAACATAGGTCGACGCAAACAGGAAGGGCATTGGGATCAAGGTGATGAGGGCCAGCTTCCAGTCCTCATATAACATAAAGCCTATCACAGCAAATACCAGCAGCATATCACCCATGATGGAGATCAACCCTTCTGAAAAGATATCGGCAATAGTTTCCAGATCTGATACGGTACGGGTAATGAGCATACCAATAGGCGTACGATCAAAGTATTTAAGCCGCAGACTGGTAATGTGATTAAAAATATCAATACGCAGATCACGGATAACAGATTGCCCCAGGGCATTGGTTAAATAGGTTTGATAATACTGGGCAATGGTTAGTACGATGAGCTGCGTTATCATCAACCCTACCATAAACAACAATCCGTCGTAATTATCATTCAGGATATCATTATCTAAGGTGTGTTGTATCAGGATAGGCTGTAGTAATGCTCCAGCTGCCAGGAAAACGGTTAAAAATGCCGAAATTACAAATGTGCTGTTATAGGGCTTTACATAATGCATCACCCGTTTTAACAGTTTCCAATCAAGCGCTTTTCCGGTTACGCCCCCCCCGCCCCCTGAAGGGGGTGTTTTTTGATCGGTATTTTTTTTATCGTTATCCACTATATCAAATGTAATGTATAATTATAAACAGTTAAAAATTCGTACTCTATTTTTATTCCCCCTTCAGGGGGTTAGGGGCAAATACGGATATTCCACTTCTGTTAGATATAAGCCGCAGGCTGGCACGCTTGTACCGGCATTTGAGCGGTTTTTACTTTCAATAATGGAGCGTACGGCTTCGGGCTCTATTTCGTGCTTGCCTACCATCATCAGTGTACCTACTATAGCCCGTACCATATTACGCAAAAACCTATCGGCCGAAATATGGAAAACAATACCCTGTTCTGTTTTTACCCATTCGGCCCGGGTTATTTTACAATTATTGGTTTTAACCTGCGTATTCGATTTACTAAAACAGCTAAAATCGGTGTACTCCATGATGATAGCCGCCGCCTGGTTCATCAACACCACATCGGGCACATCTCGTACCATCCACGAATAGCCATGCAAAAATGGATCTTTATGAAAATGGATATGGTATTGATAAGAACGCTGTGTAGCATCAAAACGTGCGTGAGCATTCTCATGAACCGGGATGATATTTTTTATACCGATATCAGGCGGAAGAAGAGAGTTGAGGCTGCGTACTTTTAGTCCATAGTCGATGGTCGATAGTCCATGGTTTTCTGTTTTCTCACTATCGCCTATGATCAATGGACTATGAATCTCAACATCAAAATGCGCGAAAAACTCTCGGGCATGCACACCTGTATCTGTACGACCGCAACCGATAGTTTCAACAGACTGGCGCAAAATAGTAGCCAGGGCCTTATTTAGTAGTTCCTGTACGCTTACAGCATTTTGCTGTATTTGCCAACCATGGTAATTGGTACCATCATAAGCCAGTTCAATAAAATAACGTTGTTTAGCGGTCACACGGCAAAGTTAATAATATGCCGCATAAGGGTATTCATTATTTAGTCAAAGTAAAAATATGTAGAAAGATAAACACGAACAGGTTAACATGCTAAGTACAGGGGATTATGTGGAGTTTTAAGCGTTTTGTGAATAATCAACTGAAGAAAATCAAATAGCAAGTTTCCTAAGTATTGCATATATATATTTCATATTTTTATTGTATAATTTTCTATTTATTTAATCTTTAAACATTATTCCAATGAAAAAATTTAGAGGTCTTTTATGCCTATCGTTATTGACTATGCTATTGCTGTTTAGTTCATTTTCACCAAAGGTGAAACAAAAGGTTGCTCTTCCCTTATTAAGAAACTATGCATGGTACACACCTTCAGGTCAATTTGTTGCCTGGAGCACTTTGATAAATACGGAAGTGGTCACCGGTGGTGATCTTAACCCTACTAATGGGACATTGATTTCGGAAGGATATACTGATGGCGGTCCGGGGCAGTCGCCAGTAGGGGCTGTTGTTTATAAAATATACTCGCACCCATAATGCAAACGCCCCGACAACGGGGCGTTTTTATTTTAACCCAGGCTTTGTCCTTACTTAAAATGCACGAACATAGCTATCCAAAGTCGGAAACCTCAGAATAACTTTTGATCAGTGAGCCGGCTCACTGATATACTCTTTATAAATAGATTCAAACATGATCTTATCTTCCAGAGCCTGGTTAAATGGTTTATCCAAAAAGGTATTGCTATAGCCTATAGCTTTGGCCAGGTTCCTCAGCACTTTAAAATAAGTAACTTCAATACCTTCTATCAGTTGGAGATAAAAAACAATAAAAACGTCGCGCTCCATTGGTGTTTTACCTGCCTTAATAGCCGATATATAAGCCTCGAGCGTCATGGCTTTCATACCCAGAACACTAATTTTTGACTGATCTTCATTGATGGAATTAAATATACTATCCAGGTGCTGCAGTTGATCCTGAGCATCATCGCAACATTCCTTTATCGCGTTCTTTAAAAATTGCAATGTAGCCAACCCTTCAATTTCATTGAAAAACTGTATCAGGTGTTGCTTGCCACAATAAATACTATTCAGGTGCTCCAAAAATATCTTTTTCAAATGAGCGTCATCAAATTTTACATCCTGGGGCGATAGGTTGTTAACTGGGGGCTTGATCATCACAACAATTAATTAGAAAATAATTATAAATATAGTGCATTAATTATCATAAAAAGAAAATAAACGATACAATAAAATGCAGTACGGCAACAATTAAAACAATTATATTTGCCCTTATAATTTTCAATATCATGCTGCAACGTATTCAAAGCATTTATCTGTTATTTGCCAGCCTTGTGCTGTTCGCGCTTTTCTTTTTCCCATTGGCCCATAACGTTTATGTTTCCGGCAAACCGGTAAGTATTATGGTTACCGGCATATTCCAGGATGTGAACAGCGCCCAGCAAAGCACAGAATCCTTTACAGCTCTTACCGCTATAACCGCTGTAGTAGCCCTGATACCCTTAGTGGTTATTTTTTTATACAAAAACCGCAAACAACAAATAGCTATTTGCTACAGCGCCATACTGGTATTAATTGGTTACAGCTTTTGGATGGCCCAAACAGTAAAAAAAGCAATAGGAAGTGTACAACTTGATACGCATACTATGGGGATAGGACTATTCCTTACTTCGCTAAGTATTGTATTGCTGATACTGGCGGCTAAAAGTATACAGCGCGATGAAAAACTGGTAAAATCTGCTGACAGGCTCAGATAATCAGATCCTGTTAGGAAAAGGCGAAAAACTCCCGTCGCAACATGAACAACACTTTTTACTGATTATCAAAATTCTAATTAAATATAGAAATAAAGCCAATACTACCCTGTGCTAACTCTCAAATTATCAAAAAGTTATGATAATTTTAAAAAACGCCGTTGCTCTTGTATTTAAAAAATATAATTTCTATCTTTGCGCCCGATTTGGCGATGTTGCCAAATTCGTTATTTTAATTCATGAACCCATTTATTCAACTGGGAATCCGTCATGATATTGTTAATGCCATCTCTGAGTTAGGGTTTGAAAACCCAACGCCAATCCAGGAACAGTCAATTCCGGTATTGTTAACAGGCAGCAACGATTTTGTCGGATTAGCCCAAACCGGGACCGGTAAGACTGCTGCCTTTGGCCTACCATTATTAGAGCTGTTGGATTTCGAAGAAAATCATCCACAGGCACTTGTTTTATGCCCAACACGTGAACTTTGTTTACAGATCACGAACGACATTAAAAATTACGCCAAGCATATGAACAACGTTCACGTTGTTGCTGTGTATGGTGGTGCAAGCATTTCCGATCAGTTACGCCAGATTAAACGCGGTGTACAGATCGTAGTGGCCACACCAGGTCGCATGCTTGATATCATCAACCGCAAGGCGATAGATTTTTCGCAGGTAAAATTCGTAGTATTGGATGAAGCTGATGAAATGCTCAATATGGGCTTTCAGGAAGACATTGATAATATCTTATCTACCACGCCCGACGAGAAAAAAACCTGGCTGTTCTCAGCCACCATGCCTGCCGAAGTTAGGCGGATCGCCAAAAAATACATGGAGAATCCGTTTGAGCTTACTATGGGCACCAAAAACACCGGTAATGCCAACATTGAGCATGAGTACTATATAGTACGTGCCCGTGACAAGTATGCCGCGTTTAAACGTATTGTTGATTTTAACCCCGATATTTTTGGTATTGTTTTTTGCCGTACCAAGATCGAGACCCAGGATATTGCAGAAGCCCTGATCAAAGACGGTTATAATGCCGATTCTTTACATGGTGACTTATCACAACAACAACGTGACAAGGTAATGAAACGTTACCGTGAGCGCAACCTGCAGCTATTAATAGCTACAGACGTTGCAGCCCGTGGTATCGACGTTAATGATGTTACCCACGTTATCAACTACTCGTTACCTGATGAGATCGAGAACTACACCCACCGTAGCGGCCGTACAGCCCGTGCAGGTAAAACCGGTGTATCTATCTCTATTGTTAACGGTAAAGAATTAGGTAAAATACGCCAGATTGAGCGTGTAATTGGTAAAAAGTTTTCAAAAGCCGAGATCCCTACAGGTTTTGACGTTTGCGAAAAACAACTGTTCTCGATTGTACATAAAGTACATAACGTAACCGTTAACGAGGAGCAGATTGAACAATACCTGCCACGCATCATCGAGGAGTTTAAAGATATCAGCAAGGAAGATTTTATCAAACGTTTTGCTTCTATCGAATTTAACCGCTTCCTTGATTATTACGAAAACGCTCCGGATCTGAATGCCAGCGCTGAAGAAGGCCGTACCAGAGACAGGGACGACCGCGGCGAACGCGCACCAGGAGGCAAATCAGCTTACACCCGTTTATTTATAAACTTAGGTTCTGTTGATGAATTTAACCGTGGCGATCTGCTGGGTTACATTTGTAACACTACCAAAATAAGTGGCCGTACCGTTGGTAAAATCGATGTAAAAGGTGTTTATTCATTTTTCGAAGTTCCACATGAGGATGTAGAGAAAGTAATGAGCGCTTATAAAGAAATTGAATTCAAAGGACGCCCGGTTAGGATAGAAATATCTGGCGAAGGCACCAGTGATAATCGCAGCAGCGGCGGTGGATACCGTGGCGGTGGCGAGCGTCGTGAAGGTGGATATCGTGGTGGCGAGCGTCGCGAAGGTGGCGGTGGTTACCGTGGTGGCGAACGTCGTGAAGGCGGTGGTCATCGTGGCAGCAGCGAAAGAAGCAGCACCGGTGGTGGTTTCCGTGATTTCTCTGGCAAAAGCCGTGAAGAGCGTCCGGAACGTCGCAGAAGATTCTAATTCAAAGAGTCAAGAGATTAGAACCAAGAATCAGGACAGAAATCCATGAGCAGTGTGATTTCATCTTGATTCTTGACTCTTACTTCTTGACTCTAAAAGAAAATAGTTTTTCATGTAGCTTCTCTGGTAAAGAAGCATTAGTTTTAGTTTAGTTTTGTTAACAAAGCCTTCAGCTGCATCCGCAGCATGAAGGCTTTTGTTTTTTTAGCGAGAAAACTCAACCAGGTCTGAGTCTGGGTAAAACAGCGTGAGCTTATGATCATCCAAATTTTTGATCAGGAATTTGGTAAATGGCCTACTACCCTGGTAAGAAGTAAAGATGGTATCATTCGTTACAAAATAATCTTCAGTAACAGGTTTGCCATCATCCATCGTAAATCCTTTATCGGTTATTTCAAGCTTGGTTTCACCATCCTTCGATTGCCATTTACCTACCAATTTTTTGTTAACCTGGTGCTCAGGAGCCCTGTTGCAGGCAAAAACCAATAATATCAATCCAACTGCCGGGATCAATAAAGCTTTATGTTTCATATTTAGTTTTTTATACCTATATCCCGAGCTGCCGGGTTTTGTTATTTTTTCTCAACGGGTTTGTCTTTCAATTTAGCTTTGCTAACATAAACATGTTTCCCTTTTTTATTTACATAAAAGTAGTGAGAGTTTTTGTCAATGTAAATGGTTTGTCCGCGTGGCCCCACTTTGTCTGCATACTTTTTATCAGCAACGGCAGCCGCACCTTTGGATGCCACTTCGGCTGTTTTGTGACCAACTTTCGTAGCTACTTCGCCTGTTTTGTGACCAACTTTTTTAAAGAAGCTGGTATCCTTCTTGGTTTTAGTTTGTGAAAAAGCTGGTGATATTACAAATGTACACACAGCAAGTAAGGCAATTTTGAATAGATTTTTCATAAGGGATTATAATTAAGTTTATTACTAATATAATAAATAATCAACTCAATTTTTCGGCCAAATTCTTCATTTCCAGTGCGGGAGGGCTTTTCTGATATAAAATGGCATAAACAGCATCACATATAGGCATATCTACATTGTACTGTTTATTCACCTCATGTAGGCAATTTACTGCATAATATCCTTCGGCTATCATATTCATTTCCAGCTGGGCCGATGTTACCGTATACCCTTTACCTATCATATTGCCAAAAGTACGATTGCGGCTAAACTGAGAATAAGCCGTAACCAGCAGATCGCCCAGGTAAGCCGATTCCTTGATATCCCTGTTGATGGGGTGCACCGCGTCAACAAAGCGTTCCAGTTCACGTATAGCGTTTGATATCAGTACTGCCTGGAAATTGTCCCCATAACCTACGCCATGGCAAATACCACTGGCAATGGCATACACATTTTTTAACACAGCCCCGTATTCGGTGCCATATATATCATCGGATACGATGGTTTTGATATAACGGGTATTGATCATCCCGGCAAATTCGGCAGCCAGGTCGGTATCGCCCGATGCGATGGTGAGGTATGATAGTTTTTCAAGCGCTACCTCTTCCGCGTGGCATGGGCCGCTGATTACCATAAAATCATCAAACGAAACACCCATCTTCCGGTTTAAAAATTCGCCAATGATCAGGTTCTCATCAGGCACTATTCCTTTTATGGCTGATACTATTTTCTTTCCAGCCAGGTCGCTGGGTGTTATCCCGGTCAGGGCGTCTTTTAAGAATGCCGCCGGTACGTTAAGCAAAATGATATCAGCATATTGTATGATCTCTTTTAGATTAACCGAGATATTTTGCTTTGGTAATTTAATTTCAACCGAACTTAAATAATGCGGGTTATGCCCAAATTTATGCAGATGCTCAACCGCCTGCACATTCCTCATCCACCAAAAAATCTCCTTTTCTGTGGTATTATCAGCCAGCATTTTAATATTGGCTGTAGCCCAGCTCCCTCCGCCAACAACCGCGATCTTCTTTTTATTTTTTTGCATTAATATAGTATTGCCAGGTTTTAATTGACAAAGCAAATTAATGAAAAATTGAGGTAAAAGGAGAAAGGATTTTTGGAACAAGGAATAAGGAGCAAGAACTTTGGGAGTAAGGAACAAGGACTTTTGGAGTAAAGATGGATTTAAGCATAATTTCTGAGATGGTAGTTCATCCGGTTATAAAAGTGGGTTTACATGGTTTACACTTTTCATGGCTAACTTCGATTTATATAATTAACAATCAATAACTTATACAAATTTTACCATTAAAAAGCGGGTTTACATGTAAACCATAATTCGAAGCATTCCATGTCATTAAATATCAGGTACAGGATATGAAATAATGATTTCGGTGTTCGAAATTCAAAATTTATTATTCGATATCACTCCTCAGCTATTTATCCTTATTCCAAAAGTCCTTGCTCCCTGTTCCAAAAATCCTTGCTCCAAAAATCCTTGTTCCTTGCTCCTTAAAATGTTAAGTTTGTTTTATACCCTATACCTATGGATCCATCAGCCAGAGAAACATTTAACGAACATTTTACGGTAGAAAAATATGGGGCTTTTTTAAACCGTCTTAATGATGGCTTGCACAACCCTGTAACTTTCCGCGTAGCCGAAACACCGATTTTTCTGACCGATGATTTTCGTGACAGATTGGTAGCGGCAGGCAACAGCATCATCGATACTATTTTGCAGCCCGGGTTTAAGGAGCTTACCGAACGCTCCATCCCCCTTAAGTGGCGCTTGCCCAATGAAAATGACCATCCTCATTTCATCGCCCTTGATTTTGGGGTTTGTAAGGATACGGATGGCCAGATCGTTCCGAAGTTGATCGAGTTGCAGGGTTTCCCTTCGCTGTATGGTTTCCAGGTTCATTTGGGTAATACCTATCGCGAAGTTTACCATATCGATGCCGACAAAACCATCTACTTTAGCGGGTTTAACGAACAATCCTACCTTGATCTGTTAAAAAAAACCATCCTCGGCCCCTACCAGCCCGATGAGGTGGTGTTGATGGATGTGAACGCTCCCGAACAAAAAACCGCGGTTGATTTTTACATCACCCAGCGATACCTGGGCATCCCGGTTGTTTCTTTAAGCGATCTGCAGCAACAGGGCGATCAGCTTTTTTATGAGATAAATGGCGAAAAAAAACGCATCAGGCGTATTTACAACCGGCTGATATTTGATGAGATCGAGGGAGATGACAACATTTTTAACCAGGTAGTTGACATACGCCAGCCGCTTGATGTGGAGTGGATAACACACCCTAACTGGTTTTACCGCATCAGTAAATTTACCATGCCTTACCTGCATGGCGATCATATCCCCAAAACACAATTTTTACACGAGGTAACTCAAATACCTGCCAACCTGGAGAATTATGTACTTAAACCCTTGTTCTCCTTTGCCGGCCAGGGCGTGATCATTGACGTTATCGCCGATGATATCAAAAACATCACAAATCCCGAGAACTGGATATTACAGCAAAAGGTAAACTATGAACCGGTGATACAAGCTCCGGATGGCGGCGTAAAGGCCGAGATACGCTTGCTATACTTATGGCCCGACGGTGATACTAAACCCACATTGGCTATTAACCTGGCCAGGCTTAGCCGCGGTAAAATGATAGGCGTGCGTTATAATCAAAATTTTGACTGGGTTGGCGGAACAATTGCCTTTCAACAGCGTTAAACTTTATACTAATCGGAACGTCTATACGTATAATAGGGTATATATTAAAAATGTAGTATTTTTGTGACATGAATATTCAAACCATTATAGTAATTATTCTTTTTGCAGGCGCAATTTTTTACATCAGCCGTATGATGTATAAGAGTTTGACCGCAAAAAAGGGATGTGGTGGTAATTGTAAATGTGGTGTTGATTTTTCTGGTATAGAACCTGGCAAAACACACAAATAAAGCAATATCATTCATTAAATCTTCATCTGTAACCCGTACTTTTAAATTTAGAAGTAAACTCACTTAATGTCTTCAAATAAGCAAGTTTTTCAAGCCGATTCACCAGGTAGATGGAATAAATTCAAGTGGCTAAGCCGCGTACTTCTTGCAGTACTCATCATTGGGATAATAGCTGTAATTGTTACCATTAAGTCAACCTACTACCCCGATCTGCCTAACCTGAACCCGGCTCCAAAAAAAATGTCGAAAGAGGAACTTGACCAGTTAAAAAGGTCGACCAAGTTCAAGTACTTCAATATACAAAAATCCGAGATTGAGGCTATGGAGCGAACCCGGCGTTTGCACCAGCTTAAACACCCGAATAATAAAGACCGTATTAACGCAGCCTTTTACCTGGCCTGGGATCCACAGGCCTATAATTCATTGATCACCAATCTGGGGCACCTGGATATGGTGGTAAGCGAAGGTTTTTCCATCGCCCCAAAAGTTGATACCGTGATTACTAAAATTGATACCGGACTTGTCAATATCAATAAAAAGTTCAATAAGCCGGTGCTCATCATGTTATCCAACTACGTCAATTACAATAACGTAAGCGGTGGCTTTGACACTAAAGACGTTGAACGGATCATTAAAAGCAAGAGGCTCCGTACCGGCTTTATCAGCAGTATTATCAACAGCCTCACTAAACACAAATTCCAGGGTATTAATGTTGATTTTAATGAAATTAAAGACCGTAACAGTAAAGAGTACCTTACCTTTTTGCAGGAGCTTTACAAAGCCTTACATGCCAAAAACTTCCTGGTAACCCAAAACGTAATTGCCGATGATGAAGCTTATGATTTGGTTAAGTTGCAGCATTATAACGACTTTTTGTTTGTTATGGCCATTGATGAGCATTATGATGCCACCAATGCCGGCGACCTGTCAAACCAGCATTGGGTTGAACAAATACTGGATGATGTTTGCAGCAAGGTACCCAGTGAAAAGGTTATTTTAACTTTTGCGGCAGGAGGATACGATTGGCCCGAAAAGAGTGTTGGCCACGCCATAGGTTATCAACAAGCCATCAGTACCGCGCAGGAAAAACAAAGCAAGATCATTTTTGATCCCCTATCCGCCAACCTGCACTTTACCTACCTTGACCAGGATAGTCTTGACCATACCATTTACTTTACGGATGCCGCCACCAATTTTAACGTGATCCGCATGGCCGATGATTGGGCTACCGGCGGTGTGGCCTTGTGGCGCCTGGGATCGGAGGATCCGCGTTTATGGTCGTATTTCCAGAAAAATCTTTCGATCGATTCTTTAAGAAAAACAGGTATCGATCTAAAAAAGCTAACCACGGTAGGCTTAAACAACCGGGTGAACGTTGATTATGACGGCGAAGGCGAGGTACTTGACTTGATCACCTCTCCTACTACCGGCCAGATAGATGTAAAGCTGGATACCAGCAGTTATACCATTACCAATCAACAGTATATTAAACTACCTACCAAGTACGTGATACGCCGCTATGGTTACGCGCCTAAAAAAGTAGTTTTAACTTTTGATGATGGCCCCGATCCCGACTTTACGCCGCGTATTTTAGATATCCTCAAAAAAGAAAATGTACCGGCGGCCTTCTTTGTAGTAGGCTCCATGGCCGAAAAAAACATGCAATTGGTGCGGCGCGAGTATGAAGAAGGTTATGAAATTGGTAACCATACGTTTTTCCACCCGGATATTTCAACCATCAGTCTTGACCGTGTTATTTTAGAGCTTAACTCCACCCGTAAGCTCATTGAATCTATAACCGGGCGAAGTACCATCCTGTTCAGGCCACCATTTAATGCAGATGCCGAGCCACAAACACTGGCCGAGGTTATCCCGGTTGCGGAAAGCCGCAGGCAAAGTTATATTACCATTGGCGAATCTATTGATCCATGGGATTGGCAGCCTGGTGTTACAGCCGACAGTATTATTGCTCGCACCATCAGGCAAAAAGATAATGGATCAATGATATTGCTGCATGATGCCGGCGGCGATACCCGCGAAGAAACGGTAAAAGCATTGCCCGAAATTATCCACTTCTTTAAATCGCATGGATATCAGTTTACTACCATTGCCGATGTATTGGGCAAAACCAAGGCTGATCTGATGCCACCTATACCGAACGACCCGCATACAGGGATCCTGGGGCCGGTTTATGATGTTGCCGTACACGGTTATTATTACGTTAACTGGATACTGATCTACATATTTTTATCGGCTATATTCCTGGCTATTGGCCGTATTGTTTTAATTGGCATACTGGCTGTAAGACAACATAGCGAAAATAAAAAGATGGTAAAAGCACGTGGTGATCATTTCCCGTTGCCACCGGTGAGCATCATTGTGCCTGCCTACAACGAGGAGGTGAATGCTGTTGCTACGATACAAAGTTTATTAAAAACAGAATACTCTTCATTCGAGATCATTTTTGTGGATGACGGATCAAAAGATAAAACATTTGAAGTGGTTTCTGCGGCTTATGAAGGCAATCCGCTGGTTAAGATACTGACCAAACCAAACGGAGGTAAGGCATCTGCCCTTAACTTCGGTATTACTCATGCCAAAAATGATTATGTGGTTTGTATCGACGCTGATACGCAGCTAAAAACAGATGCCATTTATCATTTAATGACCTATTTTACCGATGAGGAGATTGGCGCGGTAGCCGGTACGGTAAAAGTAGGTAACGAAACCAATATTATAACCCGTTGGCAGTCTATCGAGTACATTACAGCTCAAAATATGGATCGCCGCGCATTTGACCTCATCAACAGTATTACCGTAGTACCCGGTGCTATTGGCGCGTTCCGGAAATCGGCCATATTTAAAGCGGGCGGCTTTACCTATGATACGCTCGCCGAGGATTGCGATTTGACCATGCGTATATTAAAGCAAGGCTATATTGTAAAAAATTGCGCCGATGCCATTGCCTATACCGAAGCACCAGAAACAGTGAATATGCTATTGAAACAGCGTTTCCGCTGGAGCTTTGGTGTAATACAAAGCTTCTGGAAAAACCGCGACGCGCTGTTTAACAAAAAATATAAGTTCTTCGGGATGGTGGGCATGCCTAACATTTTGATCTTCCAGATCATATTGCCCTTGTTTTCGCCACTGGCAGATCTGATGATGATATTCGCTCTTTTTGGTGCCAAACCCGAGAAAATGCTGTTCTACTATGTAGCCTTTGTTTTGATCGATTTTATTGTGGGCATCATCGCTTTCCGTATGGAAAAAGAGGATTACCGAAAGCTTATTTACATTATCCCACAACGCTTTATGTGGCGCCAGTTGATGTATTACGTGTTGTTTAAATCTATCAGAAAAGCTTTAAAAGGTGAGCTTAGCGGCTGGGGAGTACTCAAACGTACAGGCAACGTTAAGGTTGAGAAAGAAAAGGAAAATCAGGTTTAAAAGGACCTCCAAAGCGTCATTGGGAAAAGCCCCCTCTAAACGGCGAAGCCCTCATGTTATAATCTCCCCAAAGGGGGAGATTATAACATGAGTGTTTAAAGCCCTCTCCTTTGGAGAGGGTTGGGTGAGGCTCTTACTTTGCTCTTCGCAATGCCCCCTCTGTTAAAGTTATTACCGCTTTACGATTATACTAATAGCTAAAATACGATCATATGCCAATCGAGTGTATAGATATGCTCAATTCTGCCATTAAATAAGTTGAGAATTAAACGATATTGGTCGGTACCTATTTTTGACCAATGACCAATAAGATACCTGCAGTATGCCCTTCCTGGCTTTCATACCTGTTGATTTTATGTTTCAGTATATCCGCGTTAACAACCGTAGCTCAGGATAAAGGCGATGAGGACAAAACCATGGCCAACACCGTTAAAACACGTGATCAAAAGGCTATTGAGGAAGCTATGCATGGCTGGTGGCCGGCATCGATGAAAACACGGGACGCCCGGATTGCCTGGTGGCGTGATGCCCGTTTTGGGATGTTTATACATTGGGGGATATACTCATTACCTGCCGGGGAATGGGATGGCAAAAATACCGGCGGCTATGCCGAACACCTGATGCGTAAGGCTAAAATACCACGTTCAACCTACCTGGAACTGGCGCACCGGTTTAATCCTGTAAAATTTAACCCCGATAAATGGGTACAGGCAGCCAAATATGCAGGAATGCGATATCTGATCATTACGGCCAAGCATCATGATGGTTTTGCCATGTACAATTCGCAGGTATCCGACTACAATGTGGTTAAACAAACCACCTGGAAACACGACCCTATGGTTGATCTGGCTGCAGCATGCAAAAAATACGGCATTAAGTTCGGCTTTTATTATTCGCATGCTTTTGACTGGGAACATCCGGATGCGCCGGGTAACGATTGGGATTACCAAAACCCGGGAGGCGATCTGAATTTATTTGGCGGGCGCGACTGGTATGATCTGCACCCGGAGTTATTGCCTAAAGCGGTTAATTATGTCAATAAAAAGGCCATCCCGCAGATAAAAGAGCTCATCACCAAATATCATCCGGATATATTGTGGTTTGATACACCGCAAAAACTACCGCTATCAGAAAACATCCGTATCCTGAAGGCTATCCGTGAAACCGACCCTAACATTGTAGTGAACGGAAGACTGGTACGGGGAAACGGCAATTTACAGATGGGCGATTATAAAAACACCGGCGACCGCCCCGCAGAGTTTTTCCCGGCAAGTGGCGACTGGGAAGCTATACCTACTACCAATGAATCATATGGCTACTCAAAATTTGATAAAAGCCATAAACCTGTCGGCTTTTTTATCCGGTTATTAGCCAAAGCAGCATCGCGCGGAGGCAACCTGCTGATGAATATAGGTCCCATGGGCAATGGAGAATTTGCGCCTGAGGATACGGCCATTTTGCAGGGCATAGGCCGGTGGATGAGCAAAAACTCGGCAAGTATCTATCAAACTACCAAAACCCCTTTACCCTATCAAAGCTGGGGTGTATCAACAAGAAAAAACAACCTGCTCTATCTGCACGTATTTAACTGGCCCAAAAATGGCAAATTGATAGTAGGAGGCTTAAAAAGCAAGGTTAATAAAGTGTGGCTGCTGGCTGATAAAAAAGAGTTACAATTTACCCGGATCGATCCGCTTGATATAGCTATTCATTTACCTGTTCAAGCTCCTGATACCAGTAACACGGTTCTGTTAATGGAAACAACAGGGTCAATAGAAACAGATACTTTGCGCCTGTTAGCAAGTCGTGAAACAACCAATCGTCTATTGGCATTTGATGCACGGCTGGAAGGTAAAGGCTTTGGTTTTGGCGATGGAAAAACAAACAGCTACTACGTAGAAGGTTGGAAAAATACTCATCAATCTGTAAATTGGGACTTCAGACTAATTGAACCTGCTACTTATAAAATACTTTTAAAGTACGTAGCAGATAATGTTGATGACGGCACTTATGAGTTGAGTATTGGCACCCTTAAAGTAAAAGGCAGCATTGATGCCATACCTAAAGGCGCACAGGTTAAAGAACAGGTATTGGGAACCGTTACGCTGGAACCGGGCGTACATAGCCTAACTATTGCACCGGTTGAAATAAAGAAAGCTGGCTTAATGAAGATATTAGAGGTGCGACTAATACCTGTAGGCTCAGAATAAGGAAATACAACTATCTTAATCGCGCTCAATAAGGCAAACCGCATAGGCTACTACACCCTCTTCGCGGCCAATAAAGCCCATTTGTTCATTAGTGGTTGCTTTAATGGATATATCTTCCTCGCTGATAGACGCGGCTTCGGCTATATAGGTCTTCATGGCTGGTATATGCGGGTTTATCTTGGGGGCTTCAAGGCACACCATCGCATCAATATTGCCAATAGTAAAACCTTTTTCTTTGATCAGTACCACCACATGCTGTAACAGTACCAGACTACTGATCCCTTTCCAGCGATTATCTGTATTGGAGAAATGAAATCCGATATCGCGCAAATTAGCTGCTCCCAGCAAGGCATCGCAAATAGCATGTAACAATACATCGGCATCTGAATGCCCATAAGCACCAGAATGATGCTCTAACTTTACACCGCCTAAAACAAATGGGTGCTGCTCTTTTAACTGATGTACATCAAACCCAAAACCTACTTTTATTTTACCCATTATCTTCTACCCACGTTTGATATACCACCAAAATTTGCCGACAAGGTAAAGCGCAACGTATTAGCCAAAGGGCTATTTTGCTGACTGGCCGCCAGGTATGAAAAATCGAAATTAAAGATATTATACTTCATACCTAAACCCAGGGTAAGGTAGTGCCTGTCGCCCTTATCCGGGTTTTCATAAAAATATCCGGCCCTAACCGCAAATTGATGGTTATACCAGTATTCAACACCCGGAGAGAAGCTAATCTCTTTCAACTCTTCACTAAAGCCACCCGGAGCATCACCAAATGACTGGAAGATACCGGCTGGTACAGATACATCATCATCATGTCCTTTGATGATATTTCCGTTTGCATCACGTATAGGAGGTGTAGGCACCAATAATTTATTAATATCAAAAGTGGCGGTCAGCTCATTGGTTTCATCAAGCTCCCAGGTATTGGCCACACCTAATTTTAAATTGGTGGGTAAAAAGTATTTCGGCCCCACATCACTGTAGCCTATTTTTGTACCGATGTTGGAGATATGCGCGCCAAAGGCAAAAAGATTTGCACTGCCATACGGTTTTTTGTAGAATAATGACACATCTGCAGCAATCGCGTTACCTGGTTTGTTAACCTGTCCCGATCCCTGCGCAAAAGATATACTTGATATGCTTGAGCGTATATACCGCAGCGTTAATCCTAAGGAGAGATTCTCTCCAAATTTACGGGCAAATGAACCATCTATCGAAAACTCATTAGGGGTGTAAGTACCCTGATCATTTGACTGATCGTCAGTTAATTGTACCGAGCCGTAATTAAAATAGCGCATAGACGCTCCTATGGTATTACGGTCATTTAATTTATGGGCATAGCTCAGATATGAAAGGCTGATATCGGGTACCAGGTGTCGTAACCAGGGGCTATAAGATAATGAAAGCGCATCATTGCTCTCCAGAAATGCGAGTTTAGACGGGTTCCAGAAATTCGCGTTAACATCTGGCGAGATAGCAACACCAGCATCACCCATTGCCCCTGAGCGCGAATCCGGAGATATATTTAAAAAAGGTACCTGAACAGGTATTGCCCTGATACTGCTACCATCAGTACTTGTGCCTACTGGGGTTTGTGCAATAACCGAAACTGGTAGCAGAAAGAGCACGGAATAAACAAAATAGCGAAAGGTAGACAACTTCATTGGGTGAATTTAGCTTTAATAATTTAATTCATATACAGGTACGCCCAAAATTTTACTCAGCATTTTTTAAGAACTATTGCAATAATTGCTCAATCAAAAAAAGCAAACTGGTGCAACTAATTTCAACAAATTTTCGTTCAAATGTCTGATAATAGTTTGAATTATTTTGAATAATGGTTTATGCGCAGTAGCATTATACCCATTTTTTTCTAAATTTACCTTATAATATAACCGTAAAAATATGAAAATACTTTTTACTAAAACTGCTTTCGTGCTGTTGGCTGTAAGTGCCGTGGTAAGCAGCTGCAGTAAACAACACGAAACTTCGCAAAAAACCGGGATCACTTATAACGACAAAAACAATGGTGGTTATGTACGATTCAGGCAAACCCATCCCTCACCAGGGCCCGGTTTGGTGCCCATTGAAGGTGGTACTTTTGTGATGGGTGGCAGTGCAGACCAGGATGTTGCTTACGACTATAATAATGTAAAACGCAGGGTAACCGTTCCTTCATTTTATATGGATGAAACCGAAGTATCCAATCAGGATTGGCTTGATTATCTGCACTGGACGGCTATTACTTTTCCAAATGACAGGGAGTTATATTACGATGCTTTGCCCGATACTTTGGTATGGCGTAAACCATTATCATACAATGAGCCTTACGTAGATAACTATTTGCGTCACCCAGCGTTTCAGGATTACCCTGTAGTGGGCGTAACCTGGGATCAGGCGCAGGACTATTGCCAATGGCGTACCGACCGTACCAATGAGAATATCTTACGCGAGTCGGGCCGTATGGTAGCCTGGAAAGATTTGAATGGTGGCAAAAATGGACAATCAGCTGCATCAGCAGAACCTTACAATAACGACATGTACCTTAACGGTCAGCAAAGAGGACCTGGTTTTGACGGAAAGAAAATGATGCCAGACCTGAGTCCGAACGCGCCGGCAGGTGCAGGCAAAGGTGGTAAACCCGTAAGGCCCGTACGGATGGAAGATGGTATACTGAAACAAGGCTACCGCCTGCCATCAGAGGCCGAATGGGAATACGCTGCACTGGCTTTGGCAGGCAATACCCAATTTGAAAATATCGACGACGGTAAAATGTATCCATGGAATGGCCTGGGTGTACGCTCTGCCAAGAGTAAAACCCGGGGTTTAATAATGGCCAACTTTAAACGCGGTGCCGGTGATAATGCTGGTGTTGGAGGTTACCTGAATGATAAGGCGGATATCACCGCGCCGGTACGTTCATATGCACCAAACGATTTTGGTTTGTATAACATGGCTGGTAATGTAAACGAATGGGTTGCCGATACTTACCGCCAAACCTCATTTGAAGAGTTTGATGACTTTAACCCGTTCCGTGGTAACGAATACACCAATAAACGTTTAGCCGACCCATCAAAAGGCCTTTACGCCAAAGATAAATACGGTCGCCCGATCAAAGATCCGGCAAAAGCCAACAGAAAATTAAAATACAGTGAGCTTTTAGCCTTACAAGGTCAACGCCCGGATTCAATCAATGCAACAACAGCTGCCCCGGCAGCTAATGGCAGCGTGGCTGCTGCTAATGCTGCAAGTGCGAATGCACAATTAGCTGTCCGCAATTCGGGTAAAGCATTTAATCCCGATTTGAGGGGCGATAAAGACACCGTTAACCTGTCCTTGTACGGAAATACTACGCTTGTTAACAACCGTTCAAAAGTTTACAAGGGAGGTTCCTGGAACGATATGGCTTATTGGTTAAATCCGGCCAGCCGCCGTTTTATGGATCAGGATGAGGCCAGTGCCGAAGTTGGTTTCCGCTGCGCGATGACCTTGGTTGGCGCACCTGAAATCTACCCTACCGGCAAACCTCATTATGGGGTTAAAAAAGCTAAAACTTTCAAGTCGAGATAACACAAGATCATTATAATCCTAAACAGAAGATGCCGTTCAATAACTGAACGGCATCTTCTGTTTATAACTACATTTACGGGCATCGGCCTTTAAGCATATTGTCCCATTTGTGAAGAAGCCGGTAGTCCTGAATTCATAACATTATAATAAACCACTATCTCTATAATAAAAGATTATTGGGCGGTCTATAATCTGCTTGCTTTTATTTTTCTGTTCGTAAGCCAGATATGGTAACCTGATAAAACTCTCTCTTTAACTAATAAAAAAACCGGCCTTATGATAGGCCGGTTTTTTTATTTTGTTTTATAAATCAGGTTAATTAATAACCATCATTTTGTTTCAGGTTCTTGTTAGCGTTTATTTCTAACAAGGGTATAGGGAATACCAACCTTGGAGAGGTATAAGGCAAAGCACCTACATTTTGTTTCAAACGCTTGGCATCATGCAAAAAGAAACCACCTTCAAAAGCCAGCTCTAATCGCCTTTCTTTCAAGATCTGATCAAGGGTAACAGAAGTTAGCGCGGTTAGACCTGCCCGGGCTCTGATCACGTTGATATCCTCAACAGGTGTTGCACCTGTTGATGTGCCCAGACGGAAGTTTGCTTCGGCCCGTATCAAGTATAACTCAGCCAGGCGTATTACGCGTACATTGCCGTATAAATTATCAAATTTATCAACCTGTAATGAACCACCGGAATCCTCGTTGTAAACAGCAAGCCGTCCGTCTCCTTCTTCAAATTCATCCAGGAAGGTTGACCTAACTGAAATATCACCACGGCCTGCATAATCAGACGAAGCGTAAAAGGTATTCAGGTCATTTACGCCTTGCTGAGCGGTTACCTGTATGGCAAAAATATCTTCTGTTGTATTATCAACATGAACCGCATTTTGGTTAGGAAAAGGAAATTCATCGGCATAGTTGGCAACCAAACTGTATGCCCCACTGCTAATAACTTTTGTAGCTTCTGTAACGGCTTTTGCATATTGTCCCTGTTGTAAATATATTCTGGCAAGTATGGCTGATGCAGCATAAGTATTGGCGTAAAAAGAAGTTGAAGTAGTCAGTTTTGTTTCAGCATCCGTAAGATCGGCTATAGCCTGGGCGTATACCTGCGCTACAGTTGACCGTGATGGATAAGAGTCAGTCCCGATAACTGTTGTTGGTTTCAATACTATCGGCACCGCTAAATTAACATTAGGATCGCCATCATTCCATGATTTACCAAATAAGCGGGCCATATCAAAATACATTAATCCGCGCAAAAATTTGGCTTGCCCTTCGTATGAGTTTTTATTGGCTGCGGTTGCCTTATCCAGGTTAGCCAATACATAATTAGCCTGATTATTTACCCGGTAAGCATCCAACCAATAATTATCAACATAACCGTTGTTTATAGTTACTCGCTGGTTTACCATTTCGGTAAGATCCTGAAAAGTCCCACTCCATTTAACTACGCTTTGGCTTGCCATCAGGTCGGGCATTAAAAAAACATCGCCCCCATAAATATATGATAACCCAGCCCGGTTATATGCACCTATCAGGTTACTTTGTACATCTTTATCGGTTGTGATAGCATCGGTAGCATCTATCTGGTCATGTGGTTTTAAGTCTAATTGTTTTTTACAAGCGGTTAATGCTGTTATGGCGCTAACAACCGTAATGATTTTTATATATGATCTAAGTTTTTTCATCTCTACAATTATTAAATATTACAATCCTACGTTAACACCAAAAGTAATTGTACGCGGTTGTGGAGCCGAGTAAAAATCAACACCCTGATTGATAGTACTTGCCTGATAATCGGCGTTAACTTCCGGATCCCAGCCTTTATACTTGGTTATCAGGAACAGGTTGTAAGCGTTAACAAATACCCTTGCTCTATCCAGTTTAATTTTTGACAACACACTTTTAGGGATGTTATAACCAAAAGCAACCGTTTTACAACGCACGTATGAACCGCCAGACAGATACCGGCTGGAAGGACTGGTACCGTTAGAATAAAACAAACGAGGTTCGGGTATATTGGTGATATCACCTGGTTTGTCCCAATACTTTAACTGATCAACGGTTTGGTTATCAAATCCATTACTGGCACTCGCGCTCATATACTGGCCTCCGCTATTGTAGATCTTATTTCCGAATGAACCCTGGAAGGTAACAGCCAGATCAAAACCGGCATAGTTAAATGTATTGGTTATACCACCTGTAACGCTTGGTATTGGGTTACCTAATACCACACTTGATGCCTGATTGTAATTATTGGTTGTGCTGCGGTCAATTACTTTTCCGCTGGCATCTTTGGTGTTTTTATAATACAAGGCATCGCCATTAGCCGGATCTACACCGGCATACTCCGGTCCGTAAAATACGCCTATCTGTTGTCCTTCAATTACCCTGTTTAAATCATTTGTACCAATAATCTGTCCATTAACATACGTAACTTTATTTTTAAGATAAGCCAGGTTAAAAGCGGTTGTCCATTTAAATTTGCCAACAAAATTGTCCGATGATACGGTTATCTCATAGCCCCGATTATACAATTTACCCAAATTTTGTGTTTGCGTGGCAATACCCAATGTTTGAGGTACGTTTACGTCAAGCAAAAGGTCACGGGTACTTTTGTTGTAATAATCAAACGTCGCATTTAAACGGTTATTAAAAAAGCCTACCTCTAAACCCAAATCAAGTTGCGCTGTGGTTTCCCATTTCAGATTAGGATTAGCCAATTGATAAAAACGCTGACCCGGTACACCATTGTAGCCGGCATCGCCATAAAATAAGCCTAATGAAGCATAATTACCAATATTACCATTACCAGTTAAACCATAGCTGGCTTTCAACTTTAAATTGCTGAAAGTTTTGGAGTCCTTCAAAAAATCTTCCTGACTCAGTACCCAACCGGCAGACGCAGCAGGGAAATAACCATAGCGGTTTTTTTCGCTGAATCTGGAAGATCCCTGAGCAGTAGCACTTACTGTTAACAAGTATTTACTCTTGTAAGCATAGTTGGCTCTTGCAAAATAGGATACAAAACTATATTCAGACCGTTTGGAGTAGCCTCCAGATTTTACAGCCGCGTCAATAATTTGCTTATACGCGTCTGAAGGAAATTGCTGACCCTGAATATCGTTACCCGCATTATTATAATACTCATAACTTGTACCTGCCGTTGCATCTAAGGTATTATCCGCCCCGAAAGTATCCTTATAAGTAAAGTAATTGTTCACCGTAAAATGCGACACGGTAGTTTGGGTATTTTCACCAAATCCATTCGGTTGCCCGCTATTTCTCAAAGTGGCTACACCCTGGTAGGAGTCCTCATTCTGGTTAGTTTGATCTACACCAAATTCCGACCGGAATGAAAGTTTTTTGAGGATCTGCCAGTTGCCATATACATTACCTAACGTGCGGTAAACATTGGTATGGAAATAAGCATTATCAACATTAATTAAAGGATTATAATAAACCGGATAATTACCTGACTGCCCCGGAGGAGTGCCACTTATTAAACCACTACGGGGATCGATGATAGGAGTAATTGGCGACAATGCAACAATTTGCAATGGCGTGCCAAACGAGTTATCATTATCAATACGCTTGTTTAAAGTATGGGTAAAGTTTAAATTCATACCTACATCCAGGTTCTTATATACCTTGGTATTCAGGTTTATACGGCCCGACATCCTGATGAAGCCATTCCCTTTAAGTATACCTGTTTGATCAAGATATTGACCACCGATGTAATAGGTTGTTTTTTCGTTACCGCCGGATATATTCAAGTCATATATGGATTGCGGAGCATGTTGAAAAGCCTGTTTCTCCCAGTCGGTATTGGTTTTACCCCAATCCGTACTGCCCGCTGCATACCGGGTAAATCTACTTTCCACAAATGCTTTTTCGTCAGCTATAGCATCTTCAACTGTAGCGTAACCCAAATCCGGATTTAAAAAGTCTTGTTTACCAGCACCAATAGCAGCACGCTCTTCTAAGGCCATCCATTGGGTACTATTTAAAAACTCGCGATGGCGCGAAGGCTTGCTTGTGCCCCATTGCGCTGAAAAGTTAACCTTGGCATCACCTGCCTTACCCTTTTTTGTAGTAATGAGTAGTACACCATTTGATGCACGTGCACCGTATATAGCCGTAGCCGACGCATCTTTCAGGATCTGAACGGATTCAACATCATTAAAGTTGATATCCGCAAGCGGATCTGTACCGGCCGTTGTTGTTGAGATATCAGTACTGGTGGTAACAATACCGTCAATTACTACTAAAGGTTGTGTACCTGCCGAAATGGAAGCAGTACCACGGATGCTTATTTTGATACCCTGTCCCAGTTTACCATTATTGGCCTGGATGTTTACACCTGCCGCTTTACCTTGTATGGCTTGCTCAAGTGTAGTTACCGGAGTATTCTGTATCTCTTTTGATGATACTGTAGCGATAGATCCGGTTATAGCCTGTCTCTGTTGTGAACCATAACCAACTACTACAACTTCGGTAAGTTGTTTAGAATCTGACTCCAGTTGTACATTTAACGGTTTTCCATTGATAGGAAGTTCGGTTTCCTTAAATCCAAGGAATCTAAAAACCAGCACCTTTGCAGTAGCCGGAACCGTAAGGCTGTATGTGCCATTTACACCGGTTTGAGTGCCAACTCCCTGAGCCCCTTTTACAGTTACACTTACCCCAGGTAAGGGCGAACCGTCTTTCTGATCTGTTATTTTACCTGTAATAACACGGCTTTGTGCTAAACCAAATGTAATACAAGAAAACAACAACAAAATTGTTAGTAAATTTTTCTTCATATAGTGAAATATTAAATTGAGAAAAGTAATTTAATAAAAAATGAATAAATAAACAATAAAAACCATAAAAAAACGTTAGCTTTTTTGCGATTTACATCAAATAGTGTCCAAAAAGTAGGTGAGTTTATTAAAATCCCATCAGGATCTGTCCCTTCTCTACTTTATCACCTGCCTTTACTTTTATACTCCTTATAGAAACATCCGCCGGCGATTTGATGATGTTTTCCATTTTCATAGCCTCAAGCACCAACAGGTTATCACCCTTTTTAACCTCATCGCCTTCAGAGGCAAAAACTTTAAGTACCATACCAGGCATCGGGGCTTTTATTTCACTCACCCTCGTGCTGTTCAGGCTACTTAAGCCCAGTTTATCCAGCAATACATCAAATTGATCTTTGGCGGTTATGGAATAAGTATTGGCGTTTATTTTAATCTCGGCAGTTTTATCAGAGCTGTTAAAACTAACCACTTCTACCCTATACGATCTGTTGTTTTCAATAACGTGATAGATCCCCTCTCCAATATGCTTAATATCTGGCTCAATTTTGGCATTGTTCACCAACAGGTTCTCCCCTGTCCGGTTAACTTCAATATCATGCCGATTATTTACCTTGAGTTGATACATTCGTTTTGAATATTAGGATAAAGTGGTTAAAAGCTGTTTTTAGGAAACAACCATTATAAAGTTATCAATTATTATCCTCAATAACAATTATATAAAACACCTATCTGGTGTTTTTATTGAGTAAATATATATTGAATAAGATTTGCGCCCATTTTTAAGGCTTTTAAGCGGGCTTCCTGCGTATCGCCGGCATAGGTGCCATAATCTTCCCAGCCATTGCCCAGATCGCACTCATAGGTATAAAAACACACTAGTCTGCCTTTGTAAATAAGCCCGAAGCCCTGCGCCCGTTTACCATCATGTTCATGAATTTTAGGCAGGCCATTGGGGAAGGGATATTTTTGATGATAGATGAGATGATTAACCGGCAATTCTACAAAATCAAGCTCCGGGAAAACCTTTTTCATTTGCGGACGAATAAATTTATCAAAACCATAATTATCGTCGATATGCAGAAAACCGCCTCCGGTTAAATACTTGCGCAGATTGCGCGCCTCCTGATCGGTAAATATCACGTTGCCATGACCTGTCATAAAGGTAAAGGGATAATTAAACAACGAAGCGCTGCCTACTTCTACTACATCGTCATCGGCCTCAAAGTTGGTTTTTAAATTTTCGTTGCAAAATTTGATCAGGTTGGGCAATGCGGTTCTATCGCCGTACCAGTCGCCACCGCCGCTATATTTAAGCCGTGCAATTTTGTAAGCAGGATTGTTAAAGCTACTCATGAATATAATGGCAGCAAAAGCAAAACAAAAAATTTTAGCTATTTTCATATGCGATTTAAAAAGTTCACCTCAAAACAGGCTTCGAGTGCTGCTGTTTCGGTACGCAGGCGGCTTTCACCTAAAGTTATGGGTTTAAAACCGTTTTGCAAAGCACTTTCAATTTCGGCGGGGGTAAAATCACCTTCAGGTCCTATCAATATCAGGTAACGGCCATGTGGCAGTAACTCATCACGCAGGTTAAGTTTATCGCCTGGTTCGCAATGTGCGATAAACTTTTGTCCATCAAACGGGCGCGATAAAAGTTCATTTAACTTTACCGGTTCATTTAAAACCGGATGGTAAGCTTTAATAGACTGTTTTATAGCCGCTGTAATGATCTTGTTTAAACGATCAACCTTAGCTTCCTTACGCTCTGATCGTTGAGTGATGATCAATGATACCTCATCAATACCAATCTCGGTGGCTTTCTCCAGAAACCACTCCAGGCGTTCAATATTTTTGGTAGGGGCTACTGCTAAGTGCAGGTAATGGTTACGTTTGTTATAGTTTTCTGTAACCGAAGTAATTTGCAGTATGGTACGCTTAGGATGGGCATCCTGTATCACCGCGGTATAAAAGCCGCCACGGCCGTCAATCAGTTGTACTTCGCTGCCTGCCTCCAGCCGCAATACACGGATAGCATGCTTGCTTTCTTCTTCACTAAGAAAATATTGCGGGTGCGAGGGTGCTATATCAGGTGTATAAAAAAGCATAAAATCAAAAGCTGAAAGCTTAAGGCTTAAAGCCAAAAGTCTGAATACATAAAGCTTTGTGCTTTCAGCCTTAAGCTTTCAGCATCACTCAGTGTAAATCTACCGCATCTTCTTCATTTATCAGCAACTCTAATTTAACTGATTCGATGTTTTGATCGGATTTACGCAACACGGTAATATTATATCCGTTTGATTCTTTTTGTTCGCCTACGTCTGGGATCTTGCCAAATATATCTCCAAGCCATCCCGATACCGTATCAAAGTCGCCATCTTCCGGAAGATCATGCGGCAGATGTTCATTCACATCATATATAGGGGCAAGCGCATTCACGATAAATTCCCGGTCGTTCACTTTTTCAACAATAGGTTTTTCCTCATCGTACTCATCCTGTATCTCGCCCACCAGTTCTTCTACAATATCTTCCAACGTAACCATACCCGCTGTGCCACCAAATTCATCAAGCACAATAGCTATCTGAATCCGTTTCTGCTGCAATTCGGCCATCAGATCATTGATCTTCTTGGTTTCAGGAATAAAATAGGGCTTGCGGATAATGTTTTTTAACACGATCTCCTCATTCCGGGCCAACAACGGTAAGATATCTTTGGCGTGTACAATTCCAATGATCTTATCGATCACATCATCATAAACAGGCATGCGTGAATATCCTTCGGTGATGATCATATCCAGCAGTTCTTCTTTGGTAGAACTGATATCAATGCCTGATATTTTTGTACGGGGCACCATGATGTTCTTAACCACACGCTCGTTAAAATCAAACACGTTCTGGATCAGTTCATGTTCGTTTGAATCTAAAGCGCCTGATTCTTTACCTTGTTCAAGCAGGTATTGTAATTCTTCGGAGCTGTGATGAGCTTCTCCGCCTTCTAAAGTATTAATACCTAAAAGCCTCAAAATAAAATTAGCAAACCCATTTAACAACCATATCAAAGGTTTGAAAAACACAAAGAAAAACCTAAGTGGAAGAGAAACCGCCAGCACGGTACGTACCGATTTTTGAATGGCTATTGATTTAGGAGCAAGTTCACCAAATACAATATGCAATACCGTAATAAAGGTAAAAGCTAAAATATGACTGGCAGTAATAAAACCACTGGAAAGCGTTATTCCAATGGCCAGAAAGCCCCTGATCACAATATTAGTGGCTACTTCTTCACCCACAACACCTAATGCCAGTGATGCTATAGTGATGCCTAATTGTGTTGCAGCCAGGTAACCATCCAGGTTGTGTAATATGCCGCGAGCAACCTTGGCAACTCCACTTCCTGATTTGGCCTTTATTTCAATTTGTGAACCCCGTACCCTTACCATGGCAAACTCTGCGGCTACAAAAAAACCGTTGAGCAAAACCAGGAATACGGTTGCAATTAAATAAAAAGTACTTATTTCGTAATGCGCGGGGTCCATCTATTAATTATTGCGTGACAGGAAATGTAGTCTTATACAGTTCCAAACTTTCTTGTATCACCTTATGTGCGTAACGTAAACCCAATAAATGTTCAATGGTTACGTTTTTACCTTCCAGCTTTTTGTAATCTTTAAAGAAACGAACGATCTCGGTCATGGCATGCGGGGGCAGCTCATTCAGGTCGTTGATATAATTTACTGACATGTCATTTTTGGCTACTGCAATGATCTTATCATCCTGCTCGCCATTATCAACCATGTGCATCACACCTACAACTTTGGCCTCGATGATCGACATGGGGAATACGTCAATAGAGCATAACACCAGGATGTCCAGCGGATCTTTATCATCACAATAAGTTTGCGGGATAAAACCATAGTTTGCAGGGTACATTACCGACGAAAATAAAACACGATCAAGCTTTAATAAACCTGAATCTTTATCAATTTCATATTTGGCTTTTGAACCTTTAGGGATTTCGATGATTGCATTAACAATTTCAGGGATATTTTCGCCAGGAGAAACCTGGTGCCAGGGGTGTTGTGTACTCATTTAGTATATTCTATTTATATTATTTATTTTCTTTTGCTTCTAATATTTTCTTTCTTACATAAGCTACTATCAACGGAATAGAAGTAGCTATGATCAATCCTAAAACAATGTACTGCAGATAATCTTTTAACTGCGGAAAGCGTTTTCCCAGAAAAAAGCCGCTCAGGGTAAACGCGCATACCCAGGTTACACTGCCTATAAAGTTAAATAAAGTAAACCTCTTTATATCAACCTTTACCACACCTGCAAATATAGGGGCAAATGTTCTAACTATAGGGAAAAATCTGCCTAAAATCAAAGCCATGCCACCATACTTATTATAAAAATCGCTGGCCAGTGTCACGTATCGTTTTTTAAAGAACAGGGAATCATTTTTATTGAACAATACCGGCCCCGTTCGATATCCGAACCAATAGCCAGCAAAGTTACCTAATACTCCGGCACCAATAAGCGATAAAACCAATGTGGATATAGTTACATCAACCTTCCCTGCCGCACACAGCAGGCCTGCCATGAACAGCAGATAATCTCCCGGTAAAAAAAAACCAAAAAATAGGCCGGTTTCAGCAAACACAACAACAAGCAAGAGATAAAAGCCCCCCCTGCTTATAATGGATTGAGCGTCCGTTAAATTTTGAAGGTATTCCCAAAAACTTTCCATTCACTATATCTGTAAAACTACAAATATTAAATCAATTTGCAGTTATCCAGTTATTGATTAAATGAACCTGGCAATAAAATCAGGGTAAACACCGATAAGAATAGTTACCAGCGCCGAGATGATAAATACTATTTTATAGTAAGCAGGCACCACCAGTTCGGTACGATCAGCCGTGCGGAAATACATGGCGATAATAACCCTGAAATAGTAAAAAATACTGATAATTGCATTTACTACTGCTATAATAACCAACCAAACATGATATTTGGCCAGTGCCCCGGAGAACATGAAAAACTTACCCATAAAGCCTGCGGTAAGTGGTATACCAGCCAGTGAAAGCATGGCAATAGTTAACACAAATGCCAGAAAAGGGTTACTTTTTGCTAAGCCATTAAAGCTTTCAAAATTATCGCTACCACTTTGTTGCTGTACCAGTATCAAACTTCCAAACGCAATGATCGAAGCTATAGAGTATGCTGTCGCGTAAATAAATACTGAATTAGCCGAGCCTGAGCCTAAAGCTACAATAGCAAAAAGCAAGTAGCCGGCATGTGATATACTCGAAAAAGCCAGCATGCGTTTAAAGCTTTGCTGATACAGGGCGGTGATGTTACCGATAAACAAAGTAATAACGGTAATAACCAATATGACAGGTACCCAAAAATCAGACAATGGCGCAAAACAGGCCGAGAACAAGCGCAGGAAAGCGGCAAAGCCCGCGGTTTTAACCACGGTTGACATGAACGCGGTGATCAGCGTTGGTGCACCTTCATACACATCCGGTGTCCAGAAGTGGAAAGGGGCAGCGCCTACTTTAAAGCAAAGACCAACAATGATCAATACTATACCGGTGTAAAACATCGGGTCGGCATGCGGATGGGCCAAAACCCAGTCGCGGATCACTTCCAGGCTAAATGAACCTGTTGTGCCGTACAATAACGTGATACCAAACAACAGGAATCCTGTTGAAAAAGCGCCCATCAAAAAGTATTTTAAAGCCGCTTCGTTCGATGCAAAATCACTTTTCTTGATACCTGCCAATATGTATAAGCTTACTGACATGATCTCGATGCCGATAAACAGCATCACCAGGTTATAGAACGATACCATCACAATAATACCTGCCAACGAAAACAAAATAATAGCATAGTACTCTGCAATATGTTTACTTATCCTGTCAAAATATCCTTTTGACAACATCAGGATAAGTATAGTTGCAATAATGGTGATCCCCGAAAACGCGATAGCAAAATTATCAAACATCATCATACCGTGATATATAGGCAAGGCAACATTATTCCATTGGGCAATGGCTAAACCTAAGGCCGCCAGCAAACCAATAATAGTAACCGGTAATAATGATTTTGTAGCCTTATATAAGCCGAGATACAAAAGCACTATTGGTAAAACAGATATGATGATTAAAGTATTCATTTATGTGAAATTCTAAATCCTAAATTCTAAGCTCTAAATCCTAAGCTCTAAAATCGAACTTATTAGTTGTAATTATTTTTTTAATTAGTATTCTTCAATTTTTCAAGTATCGCTCCAAAAATTTTCATCAATTCCGTCGCTTCCTGAATTAACGAATCTCTTTTTAATGCCTGTGATTCATTTACGTCAATCAATTTGAGCCACAATATGCTTTCTTTTGCTTCCTTCCGGCAAATCTTCACCCGATGTTGAAAAATCGTTGCGGCTAAAACTCTCATTAGCTTCAATAAAGTTTGCAGCTACCGAACCAGATGAGCGAATAAGCTGTTTATAATATTCAACGTTATGTATATTTCTATCTATTGTTTTTAAAAACTCCTTACAACTATTAGCAAAGTCAAATGTCCTATCCTCTAAATTATACTTCTTGACATTATTTTCTTTAGCATCCATTTCAAACCTTAAAATTTAATCATCCCTATTTTAGAAATTACTTTTATTTAGAGTTTAGAAATTAGAGTTTAGAGTTTCCTTTAATATTGTTTAATGTTTATTGAATGTATTAAATTATTTACCGCTGCCTCTGATATGTGCAGGATTGGATGCGGATAAACACCTATTGCGATGATCAGCACGCAAATAATACATAAGGTCAGTTTTTCAGATCCACTAATATCGGTAAAAGTAGCGGTTAGCTCGTTGGTTTCACCCTGCATTACATTTTTGTACATCCGCAGCATATATACCGCGCCAAAAATGATGGTTAAGCCGGCAACTGCTCCCAATGCAATATTGAAATAATGATAGGCGCTGTATTCAAACACACCGTTAAGCAGTAAAAACTCGCCCACGAAACCGTTGGTTAAAGGCAAGCCTACTGTCCCCAGCACTATAATTAAAAAAGCTATTGAAAATTTTGGCGCAACTTTGGCAATGCCACCAAGCTGGCTGATATCACGGGTATTTAACCTACGGCTAATGATATCCCAGATAAAGAACATACCTACCACGTTGATACCGTGGCTGAGCATCTGGATCATGGCTCCCTGAACACCTACCGATGTCCAGGCAAATATACCAGCAGCTATTAAGCCAACGTGTGCAATGGATGAATAGGCGACTAAGCGTTTGCCATCTTTTTGGTTAAAGGCGATCAGCGAAGCATATATGATACCAATCACCGCTAATATCATGACCAGGGCTTGCCAATGAGCAAAGCCAAGTGGTGCATTTGGTATTAACCAGCGGATAACACCATAGATGCCCATCTTAAGCATAATACCCGATAACAGCATAGTACCCGCTGTTGGCGCTTCGGTATAAGTATCCGGTTGCCAGGTATGGAATGGGAACAAAGGCATTTTGATAGCGAAGGCCAGGAAAAATGCCCAAAACACCAGCGACTGGTGTTTAGCATCCAAACCAATACGGTAAAACTCATGAATATCATATGTTTTGCCCGGCGATTGCAGGTACAGGTAAATGATACCTACCAGCATGAATAATGAACCGGCAAACGTGTATATAAAAAACTTAATGGTAATGCGGATACGGTTTTCGCCACCCCACAGGGCACATATAAAGTAGATCGGGATCAATGCTGCTTCCCAGCCTACGTAGAACAAAAATCCGTCTAAAGCGGTAAACACTACCAGCAAACCAGCCTGCATAAACAGTATCAACCCGTAAAAAGCGCCTTCGTTGTTATACTTGTGCTGGTAGGTTGATAAAACAATAAGCGGTACAAGCAACGTGGTTAACAATACCATCACCATGCTGATACCATCGATACCGGCACTAAAGTAAATACCAAATTTTGGTATCCATGGTACATCAATAGCAAACTGGGTGGTTGCATCGGGTATAAACTTGCTTAAAAATAAGCCGGCAATTACCAGTTCGGCAACTGAGAAAAATAATGCAGCGTGTTTAGCGGTCCCGTTTTTTAATAAGGCTACTATAACTGCGGCTACTACTGGTAAAAATATTAATATACTAACGGTCATGTTATATGGTAAACGCTTATCGTTTATATTTTAGTTAATCCAAATATGCTATACGCCAATACAGCAATAATTCCAAGTACCATGATAAATATGTAGAAACCCACATTACCGGTTTGCAGTAAGCGCAAACCTTTACTGGTTTCAATAGTACCCTTGCCTAATCCATTCACCAAACCATCAATACCCAGGCGTTCCACCACGTTATAAAAGAAAGTGGAAAGAAAATCCAAAGGTTTACGGATGATTAGATCATACAGCTCATCGATATAAAATTTGTTATAGGATATGCTGGTCAGTGCCGGACGCTCTTCGGTATCTGCTACCGGCAGACTTCCGCCCTTTACATATTTAAAGTAAGCATAAGCCAACGCGATTAAAGCTACCAGTACCGATGTACCCATCAGTATAAATTCTGTATTGGCCTGTAAATGATGTTCGCCCAAAATAGCATTTGACTTCTCGAACACCGGCGCCAGGAAATGTTCCAGCTCATGGTGACCGCCCAAAACTTCGGGCACACCGATCATACCACCGATCATCGAAAGAATGGCCAGTACAATTAACGGGATAGTGATGGTTGCCGGCGACTCATGTACATGGTGCTCCTGCTCATGTGTACCGCGGAACTTTCCATAAAAAGTAAGGTACAACATCCGGAACATATAGAATGAAGTCAGCATAGCGGTAAATACACCAATCACATAAAATGTGGTGCTATGCGCATAAGCATGAGCTAGGATTTCGTCTTTTGAAAAGAAACCAGAAAATGGAGGGATACCCGATATCGCGATAGTACCTATCAGCATGGTAGCAAAGGTTATTTTGATCTTACCTTTCAAGCCACCCATTTTGCGCATGTCCTGCTCGCCACTCATAGCATGGATCACCGAGCCCGCGCCCAGGAATAATAAAGCTTTGAAGAAAGCGTGTGTTAATACGTGGAAGAAAGCGCCTGTGTAAGCACCAACACCCAAACCTAAAAACATATAGCCCAATTGCGATACGGTTGAATAGGCCAGTACCTTTTTAATATCTGTTTGTGTTAATGCAATTAATGCAGCGAACAATGCCGTTGCCAAACCAATGATGGCTACTACCTCCATAGTAAACGGAGACAGGGAATAGAAAATATTGGAACGCGCTATCATGTATACACCAGCTGTAACCATGGTAGCCGCGTGTATCAGCGCCGATACCGGTGTTGGGCCGGCCATGGCATCGGGTAGCCAGGTAAATAAGGGCAACTGGGCCGATTTACCAACAGCACCTACAAAAAGCAGTAAAGTTATAGCCGTTAAGGGTATTGTTTGATCGCCAGTTAAAGCCGCCGCCTTAGGAAATATGGTAGCAAAATCAATGCTGCCAAAAAAATGTATGATCAAAAATATACCTAACAAAAAGCCAAGGTCGCCAATACGGTTCATTACAAAGGCTTTTTTTGCGGCATCGGCATAGCTTGGATTGGTATACCAGAAACCGATAAGCAGGTAGGAGCATAAACCTACGCCTTCCCAACCGATAAACATGATAAGGTAATTTGAACCCATCACTAGTAAAAGCATAAAGAATACGAACAGGTTCAGGTAAGCAAAGAATTTACCGAAACCGTTATCATCGTGCATATAACCTATCGAATACAGGTGGATGAGGAAGCCAACCCCCGTAATAATCAACAGCATGATAGCACTCAACTGGTCAACCAGGAACGCGAAATGTATTTTAAGCGAACCAACAGAGATCCAATCGAAATAAGTAACATTAATAGGATGACCGCTTGATTTGATCTGGAAGAAAACTGCCAGGCTTAAACCAAAAGACACCAGTACCAGCAGGCTGCCAATAAAGCCAATTACGTTTTTTGATAATGAATTGCGGCCAAGTCCGTTAATAATAAAACCGGCTAACGGTAATATGGGAATAAGCCAGATGTATTGATTCATGTTTTATACGTTGTACGTTTTATGTTGTACGTGATACGTGTATTCTACGTAACGCGTTTATATTTTTATAGATGACAGATCCGAAATCGAAATTCCGAAATCCAAAATCACTCTACCATTTCAGCCTGTTCAGTACGTTGATGTCAACCGAGTTGGTATTACGATAGATCATCACAATGATGGCTAATCCTACCGCAACTTCCGCGGCAGCTAATGCCATAATAAAGAACACGAAAACCTGTCCGCTGGCATCACCCCGGTAAACCGAGAAAGCGGTAAGCAATAGGTTAACCGCGTTAAGCATCAGCTCAACCGACATGAAAATCACGATAGCATTGCGGCGTATCAATACGCCCATTACCCCTATCGAAAAAATAATGGCGCTTAATAATATATAATGATTAAGCGGTACCGCGTGTAGGGTATTTGTTAAACTATCCATTATTATGCAGTTTTAGGGTCTTTAGTAGCCAATAAAACAGCGCCTACCATTGCCGATAACAGCAATACAGACGATACCTCAAATGGCAATAAAAATTCATTAAACAATACTTTACCCAGGTTTTTCACCAGGCCCAGGTCAGGGTTTTTTAATATCACCGGGTTTGATGTGGCTATCAGTTTTAATGACGATGCCAAAGCTACCGCCAGGATACCTCCGCCAAACACACCTGCTATTTTTATCATAAATGGCTTTACTGGCTCACTTTCCTTGTTCAGGTTGATGAGCATCAGCGTGTACAGGAACAATACCAGGATAGCCCCCATGTACACAATAAAGTTAACGATGGCCAGAAACTGGGCATTCAATAAAATATAGTGAATGGTGAACGTAAAAAAGGTAAGTATCAGGTAAAGGATACTATGTACCGGGTTTTTGGCCGAGATAACCAGTATCGAAAAGAATATGGACAAAAACGCGATGAAGTAAAATGTACTCATGTTTATATTTACAAAATACCCTTTCCCATTAAAGTTTGGGCAAAGGTATAAAACTTCTTTATTGATTTAAGGGGGCCTCTACTAATTTGTCTTTACCGTAAATAAAATCCTTCCTCAAATAGTCGGCAGGTACAATATCACCGTCAAGATAGATAGCTTCTTTAGGGCAAGCCTCTTCACACAATCCGCAGAAAATGCAACGCAGCATGTTTATTTCATAAACAGCGGCATACTTTTCTTCGCGGTACAGGTTTTCTTCACCTGGCTGGCGCTCTGCTGCCGTCATGGTGATGGCTTCGGCCGGGCATGAAAGCGCGCACAATCCGCAGGCGGTGCAGCGTTCCTTACCATTCTCATCACGTTTCAGGGAGTGCATACCACGAAAGTTCTCAGAAAATTCGCGCTTCTCTTCCGGATAACTGATGGTTACCGGTTTCTTGAAAAAGTGCTTCATGGTAGTAGCCAGGCCACTAACAATAGCCGGTAGGTAAGCACGCTCCATAAAATTGAGTGGCTTTACTTCCAGTACTTTTTTCTTATTGCTTAATGATTCCATTTTATTAAAATCCAAAGTGTGTAAGTAATGTACTACCAATACCGGTAAGCACAATGTTGGCAATGGCCAATGGTATCAATATTTTCCAACCCAGATCCATCAACTGATCATAACGGAAACGTGGGATAGTCCAGCGCACCCACATGAAAAAGAAGATGAATGAGATAATTTTTATAAAGAATACACCAACCCCGATCAGCGGACCTATAGCCGGACCTGTATGGGCCAATACCCAGTCCATACCCGGATAGTTGTAACCACCCCAATATAAGGTAGCCATAACCGCCGATGAGATAAACATATTGATATACTCTGCAAACAAGTAAAAACCTAATTTCATGGAGGAGTATTCGGTATGATAACCGCCAACCAGCTCAGTTTCGCACTCGGGCAAATCAAAGGGCGTACGGTTAGTTTCGGCAAAGGCGCATACGATGAATAGTATAAAACCAAGTGGCTGCCTTAATACATTCCAGTGCCAGCTGTGTTGTTGCTCGGCAATTTCGCGCATGCTTAAAGTACCGGTTAACATCAGCAAAGCGATGATGGATAAACCCATCGAAATTTCATAGCTGATATTTTGCGATGCCGCGCGGATAGCACCCAATAAGGAGTATTTATTGTTTGATGCCCAGCCACCTATCATTACGCCATACACACCTAATGATACTACGCCAAAAATGTACAGTACACCTACGTTGATATCGGTTACCTGCAAATCAATACTATGACCGCCGATAACCATTGTTTGCCCCCATGGAATAACAGCCGAACCTATACAGGCGGTCAATATAGCCAGGGAAGGCCCAACAATAAACAGGAAAGGCGTTGCATTGGTTGGGATGATCTCTTCTTTTAAAAACATTTTGCCACCATCGGCCAGAGGTTGTAAAATACCCCATGGACCGGCACGGTTAGGGCCTATCCTATCCTGGAAAAACGCGGCAACTTTACGTTCGGCATAGGTGGAGTACATAGCCATCACCAGGCTGATAACGAAAATGATCAGTATCAGGCCAATTTTAATCAGTATATCTGCAGTCGATCCCATTATAAGCGTGTGTCTCGTTCAAATTGTTCTTTATTCGCTTCCATCAGTACCGGGTTGGTTTTAACCACCGGCAGCGGTATAAATTCGTAGTGATTTGAGCTGATCACTGATTTATGCGATATCTTGCGTGGGCCTTCAATTACCCAGTCGGCTGTTTTCTTTTTATCAAAACGGCAGGTATTGCAAATAAACTCTTCTACCTCGCCATAAACATCTTTACGGCCGGTTACCCTGATCACATCCTCGCCTTTGTACCATAAAGTAGTTTTACCACAGCATTTATCGCAATCACGATGCGCATCTACTGGTTTGGTAAACCATACCCTGTTTTTAAAGCGGAAAGTTTTATCGGTTAACGCTCCTACCGGACAAACGTCGATCACGTTGCCTGAAAAATCGTTATCAATAGCTTTTGATATATAAGTGGAGATCTCCGAATGATCGCCCCTGTTCAGGATACCATGTAAACGAGTATTGGTGATCTGATCGGCGGTGAACACACAACGGTAGCAAAGGATGCAACGGGTCATGTGTAACTGTATCTTATCGCCGATATCAATCTTTTCGAATGTACGACGGTCAAACTCGTAACGGGTTTTAGCAGCGCCATGTTCAAAACCTAAGTCTTGCAAATGGCATTCACCAGCCTGGTCACATACCGGGCAATCCAGCGGGTGATTGATCAATAACATTTCAACCACACCTTTGCGGGCTTCAATCACTTCGGGCGAGGTAATATTTTGCACTTCCATACCATCCATTACCGTGGTACGGCATGATGCTACCAGTTTAGGCATCGGGCGCGGATCTTTTTCAGAGCCTTTGCTTACCTTAACCAAACAGGTACGGCATTTACCGCCACTGCCTTCCAGCTTGGAGTAATAGCACATCGCAGGTGGAACAATATCGCCCCCGATCTGCCTTGCGGCATTCAGAATGCTTGTTCCCGGTTCTACTTCAACGGGTATTCCGTCTATGGTTACTTTCATTGACATTTTATATAACGTCCTTGTATAAACTCTAAATTCTACTTTCTAAATCCTAAGGTTTTAGAAACTTATCTTCTTCCCGTCATTGCGAGGTACGAAGCAATCTCTATACTATACAGAACGACTCTGTAAATCGGGGATTGCTTCGTACCTCGCAATGACGCGTGGTTTTATTTTTTATCCAGCTACAGATTCCAATTTCGGCAACGGATCTGCGTAATGTGCTAAACCGTAATTCCTTGTTGTTGCTTCGTTTGCATTAGTCACGTGCCATTCAAACTCATCCCTGAAGTGGCGGATAGCGCTGGCCACCGGCCATGCTGCCGCGTCGCCCAGCGGACAAATCGTGTTTCCTTCAATTTTTTTAGAGATATCAACCAACAGGTCCATATCACTTTGTTTACCATGACCGTACTCTAAACGGTGCAATACTTTTTCCATCCATCCCGTACCTTCACGGCATGGCGAACATTGTCCGCAGCTTTCATGATGATAAAAACGGGCAAAGTTCCAGGTATTACGAACGATACAAGCATCCTCATCGTAAGCAATAAAACCACCCGAACCCATCATGGTACCCGTTACAAAACCACCATCAGCCAATGATTCGTAGCTCATTAAGCGAGGTTCGTTATTAATGGTTTTCAGAATAAGATTAGCTGGTAAAATAGGTACTGATGAACCACCCGCAACAACCGCTTTCAGGCGTTTGCCGTTGGCAATACCACCACAATATTCGTCAGAATATAAAAACTCTTCAACAGGTAAACCCAGATCAATTTCGTAAACACCAGGTTTTTTCAGGTTACCACCAGCTGATATCAGCTTGGTTCCTGTACTCCTGCCGATACCTAGTTTAGCGTATTCGTCGCCACCTTCGTTTATGATAGGTACTACTGCTGCTATCGATTCTACGTTGTTTACTACCGTTGGGCAACCATATAAACCAGCAATAGCCGGGAATGGTGGTTTAATACGCGGGTTACCACGTTTGCCTTCCAATGATTCCAGCAAAGCGGTTTCTTCACCGCAAATGTAGGCACCACCACCGGGCTGTACATAAAGCTCCAGATCATAACCCGAGCCTAAAATATTTTTACCTAAAAACCCTTTTGCTTTTGCTTCGGCAATGGCTTTTTCCAGGATCCTGATCTGCGGCATCATTTCGCCGCGAACGTAGATAAATGAAGTATTGGCGCCTAATGCAAAACTCGATGTGATCATACCCTCAATGAGCAGGTGAGGAATATAGGTCATCAGGTAGCGGTCTTTAAAAGTACCGGGTTCCGATTCATCAGCGTTGCAAACCAGGTAACGTGCCACACCCTCTGGCTTAGCCAAAAAGCTCCACTTCATACCCGTTGGGAAACCCGCGCCACCACGGCCACGCAAGCCCGATTTCTTCACTTCTTCAACCACCGCCTCTGGCGACATGGTTTTCAAAGCTTTTTCAACAGAAGCGTAACCACCCTTGGAGCGGTAAACATCAAAAGTGTTGATGCCGGGTACGTTTATATGTTCTAATAATAATTTGCGACCCATTTGTTTAAATTCTAATCTCTAAATTCTAAAAGCTAAATACTAGTCTCTAAATTCTAAACTTTAATTACTAAATTCTAAACCCAGATTTTTAGTCCTTAATCCTTTGTCTTTAAATCCTTAATCTCTTTTTCCTGCTGTTAAATCGCCGATCAATTTATCTACCGAATCGTTAGTTAAATTCTCGTAAAAAGTATATTCAGGGCCAATTTGTAAAACCGGACCAAAACCGCAAGCGGCCAAACATTCTACACCGCGCCAGCTAAACAGGCCATCGGCAGTAACTTCACCCTCTTTTACCCCCAGCTTCTGCTCAATATGATCCATGATTTTTTCGGCACCTACCAGGCAGCAACCGCTGGTACGGCAAACTTCCAATACATATTTACCCTGCGGGCGTAAAAAGTACATGCTATAAAATGAAGCTACTTCATATACCTCAATTGGTAATATCTCCAAATAGGCAGCCACCTTATCCATTGCAGGTACACTTGTCCAGCCAAATTCGGCCTGTACCAGGTGCAGTATCGGCAGTAAGCCCGATTTTTGTTTCCCCAGCGGATAACGGCTTACGATATCATCAAATTTACTGATCAGTTCCGGCGAAAAATCAACCGGCACCTGAGTATCTTCCACTTTAAGCATCTAACTCTCCGGCTATAACGTTTAAACTACTCATATTAATAATAGCGTCTGATAATAACATACCACGGCTCATTGGCGCATACATCTGGTAATTGATAAAGCTTGGTCTGCGGAAATGCAAACGGTATGGGCTGCGCCCACCATCGTTCACCAGATAAAAGCCCAGCTCGCCATTGGCACCTTCTACCGAATGATATACTTCGGTATTCGGAGTAGGAATTTCGCCCATCACAATTTTAAAGTGATAGATGAGGGCTTCCATGTTATTATAAACTTCTTCTTTTGGAGGCAGGTAAAACTCAGGCACATCAGCATGAAAAATGTCTGTTGGCTCTTTTTCCAGTTTTACCAGGGCTTGCTCAATAATGCGCAGGCTTTGCCACATTTCTTCGTTACGTACCAAAAAGCGACTGTAAACATCGCCATTGGTACCCACAGGCACTTCAAAATCAAAATCTTCGTATGATGAGTATGGGTTCATCGCCCTTACGTCATAATCAACACCGGCAGCACGCAGTAAAGGACCTGTCCAGCTATAGCTCAACGCGGTTTCGGCAGTAACGGCGGCCACATCTTTGGTGCGGTCAACAAAAATACGGTTACGGTTAAACAGCGATTCAAACTCTTTCAGTGTAACCGGGAAATTTTTCAGGAAGGCACGCAGCTTGGCAAAAGCGATAGTATTAAAATTACGCTCAAAACCGCCGATGCGACCAATATTGGTAGTGAGGCGCGATCCGCAGATCTCCTCATATATTTCGTAAATAGACTCGCGGTGCTCCATCATGTACAGGAAGCCTGTAAACGCGCCGGTATCCACACCCAATACACCGTTGCAGATGATGTGGTCAGATATGCGGGCCAGTTCCATAATGATCACCCGAAGGTAATCAACCCTTTTTGGAGTGGTGATGCCCAGCAGTTTTTCAACCGTCATGTGCCAGCCCATATTGTTAATGGGTGATGAACAATAGTTTAAACGGTCGGTAAGCGGGGTTATCTGGTAAAAAGGTCGGTGTTCGGCAATTTTTTCAAACGCGCGATGTATATAACCAATGGTTGATACGCCGCTTACAATTCTTTCCCCATCAAGCTGTAGCACATTCTGGAACACACCATGGGTTGCAGGGTGCGTTGGCCCCAGGTTAAGGGTCGAAAGCTCGTTTTGCGGATCGTTGTCTGTATATACAGGATGATTTTGCATCAGTATAATTATTTATTTAGATATGAGATTTGAGACCTGAGATTTGAGACTTTTGAATTGTTACCAATAGGAAAAATGGTCTCATATCCAAAATCTCACGTCTCACATCTAATCTATATGTTATCTTCCGAAGAAGTAATCCTTTTTATCAACACGGTTTGGATCCTCCAGCGGAAATTCTTTTCGCATCGGGAAAGCCGTCATGTCATCAACATTCAGTATACGGCGCAGGTCGGGGTGGCCGTCAAATATAACCCCAAAAAAGTCGTACGTTTCACGCTCCATCCAGTTGGCACCCTCCCATACGGTAGTAGCTGTAGGGATATGTACGTCGCCATCGGCTAAAAACACTTTAATACGGATACGGGTATTGGTGGTTAAACTGTGCAGGTGGTAAATAATACCAATCTGCTTTTCCTGCTCCGGATAATGTATGGCGGTAATATCTGTTAAAAATATAAACCGGAGAGCGTCGTCGGTCTTTAAAAAAGTTAACAGATCAATGATCTGCTCGCGGCCGGTTTCCACAGTAAGCAAACCATAAGGCTCGCCTACCAGCGTTACCTGCTGGTCAAACTTTTCAGCAATTCTTTTTAAAAGCTCTTCGTTAGGGATCTGGACCATTATTGAATTCCGTATTTAGCTAACAATTCCTGGTACTTAGGTTCGTTTCTTCTGCGAAGCGATTCTGTTTGTACCAATTTTTGAATATTAATAAAGCCATCAATAATAGCTTCGGGGCGGGGTGGGCAACCGGGCACATAAACGTCAACCGGTATCACTTCATCAATACCCTGCAAAACAGAGTAAGTATCAAATATACCGCCGCTTGAGGCACAGGCGCCAACAGCCATCACCCAACGAGGTTCGGCCATTTGCAGATATACCTGCCTTAATACCGGGGCCATTTTTTTGGCGATAGTACCCATAACCATTAACAGATCGGCCTGACGTGGCGAAAAGCTTAAACGCTCGGCACCAAATCTCGACAGGTCATAATGAGAGGCCATAGTTGCCATAAATTCAATACCACAGCACGAGGTGGCAAATGGCAGGGGCCATAATGAATTTGAGCGTGCTATACCTATTACTTTATCAAGCGAGGTAGCAAAAAATCCGGCGCCTTCTACTCCAGCAGGAGCGTCAACTAATTGAATATCACTCATTGAACTATTTTAATAGAAATCCACTATCCGGAAAAGACGGATAATGAGTGCAAATTTACAATAATAACCATGTAAAAAGTACACGATGGCTACTCTGTAGCTATATTTAGAATCGTTCTAAAAAAGAATTCTCTAATCCTTTTTGATGTGCCGCTGATTTTGTCTGAATCCGAATTAACAGAATTTAAGAATTAACGGAATCCTATCATCTGCACATCCGCACATCTGCATATTTGCACATCCGATCAGTCCCAGTCTAACGCTTTCTTTTTTATTACGTATATAAAACCTAATAAAAGCGTGGCCATAAATATGAACATTTCGACCATACCCTTGGCGCCCATTTCTTTGAAATTAACAGCCCAGGGATACATAAATATCACCTCCACATCAAACAGCACAAACAATATGGCCACCAGGAAATATTTAATGGATATGGGGGTACGGGCATTACCCACTACTTCGATACCCGATTCAAAGGGGGTCAGTTTGTCCTTAGTTTTACGCTTAGGACCAATTTTATGCGTTACAAACATGGTGGTTACCACAAACCCTAAAGCCACTAACATTTGAATAATGATGGGCAAATAATTAAGCGGTGTACTTTGTAATTCCATGCTGCAAATATACTAATGGAACTATAATAAAAAAGGCCTCTTTTACAAGAGGCCTTTTTTATTTTTAAGCTTAAGTATCAGAGATAAGCCCTCTGTACTTGCTATTATAAAACCTTATTTGCTTTTACCGCCACCGGCTTTTTTCGCAAAGTAAGCAATTACCTGTTTATTAGTAGGATCTGCGTCACGTGCTTTGGCATAGTTATCCGCAGCCTTGGTTAAGTCTTTTTCCTTAAACTCGGCATAGTTAGCCAAATAAACATAGGATTCTGCCAAGTTCTTTTTAGTTTTATCATCTGGTGTTCCTTTAGCAAGTACCAGCTCAATATATTTTTCATAAAAAGGCTTAGCATAACCCATAATGTTATTACGGTCTTTATCCTTTAACTCATTAACACGTGCACGATAAATGTAAGCATCAGCGGTAGTTGGGCTTTTTTGGGTAACGTAGCTAAAAGCTGAATCGGCTTTGGCTATTAATGAATCGGCAGTTGGCTTTTTCTCGTCATATCCATAGTAATAGCTAATACCCTCATAAAAATAATCTGTAAGCTTAACATTTCGCCCACCTTTTTGGGTAACCACTTTATAGGCATCCCCAGCTTCTACATATTTTTTTCCACGGAACAATGATTTAGCAATTTCTCCGTAAACATCTGTTTGGGTCGAATCAAGAGCCAATGCTTTTCTTAAAGTATTGATACCTACTGAATCCTGACCTGATGCCATTTGCAAACGCCCCTGGTATAAATAATCGCGCGGAAGGATACGTTTTGGGTCGGCTTTCTGGAACCAGGTGTTAATAGCGGTTAAACCGGCAGGATAATCTTTGTTCTCATAAGCCGAGTAAGCCAGGTAGCGGTATGCTCTCGCATTGCTGTTTGCTGATTTTGAAAGATCAGCAGCCACCTGTTGCAGGGTTTTATAATCACCGGCCAACAGTAAAAAGTCGGCATAATGCATTTGTGACTCAACAGACTGATCGGTCAGGCTGATATATTTTTTATAATGATCAGCTGCCTCTTTGATCTTCACTGATGCCTGTTTAGGATCGGTATATGACCAGCGCACATCTGTTTCGGCCCATTCGCGGTAAGCCGGACCATAATTAGGGTCGATAGCTAAGGCGTCCTGGAATTGTTTCTCAGAATCTTCAAAGTTATTGGCAAACTGCCATAAAACGCCGGTAGCTACTTTTGCAGCCGGATTTTTAGGATCGATGGTTGATGCATCTGAGTAAGCCTGGTAAGCTTCGTTGCTCTTTAATTGTGAGCGGTAGGCATTACCCAAAGTGATCAATAATTCCGCGTCTTTAGGGTTTACCACTTTACCTTTTTGTAAAACAGCAATAGCAGCATTGGCATCAGCCGGGGCTACTTTTGCGCCAGGTGTAAGCGGCAATAAATAAGCTTCGCCTACATATTGATATGGTTTTGAGCTTTTACCAGCCAGTGCAATAGCCTGGTTAAAGTTATTGGTTGCTCCCGAGTTATCTTTATCTAAACGGGCAGCAGCACCTAAACCAGCATAGTTTAAAGCTGATTTAGCGTTTACAGCAATACCTTTATTAAAGGCCGCTTTTGCCGAATCGGCGTAATCTTGTTTGATATATACCCAACCCAGGTAAAAAAAGTTCTCATCCTTATCGGCTTGTGTCGTCGTAAGGTTTTTAAGCATTGATTTGGCTTTCTGATACTGTTCGGCGTCAATAGCTTTTTTGGCGTCGGCTAGACTTTGCGCAAAAACTGATGAACCTCCTAATAACAGTCCTAATGATGCCGTGGCTATTTTACTGATCATTTTCATCTTTAATTAAAATTTATTTTTTAAACTAATCTCTCTCGTTGGTATAGAATCAGGCAACAGGCCTGATTTTAGTATGATACGCTGGCCTGGTTGGCTGCCTAAAAATTTAGCGAAACCCATGCCCAAACCTACTTTGCTTGTACAATTGATTACATAAAGCCCTCTGCTTAAAGGGTACTGTTTTAAGACAAGCGACTCTTGTGATGGTTTAAAATAAGTGTCCGGGTACTGTTTGTTTGACTCATCCCTGACACTTACTACTTTAACCTTTTCTACATATCCGGCATAATCCTTATCCGGATCATTAAGCCAGCTAAACCCGGTTATGCCTAAAGCATCAGGGTGTTCGCTTACATATTTCAAAACCTCTTTATTTGATTTAAGCGCATAAATGTTTTTCTGCGTAAATCCCTTACTTCCGGTAAAGTCCTTCAAATATCTTACCAAACTCGAATTAGGGTTATCAAAAACAATGGTTCTGTTTAAATCGCCCTGTCCTGTGAGCAGTTTTTTCAATTGGCCTACAGTAATGGAGGTATCATTTGAAGCTGTGTTCACGATAAGCGCTATAGCATCAATGGCAAAGCGTACAGACTCCACCGACAATGTCCTTTTAGTGATCACAGCACGTTCATCAGCAGTAAGCTCACGCGACAGTATGGCTACGCGTACACTATCGTTTAACAGGTCATTTACGGCCTCATTCTCTGTTTTATACAAAACATTGATTTTGGCATTGGGATTTTGGCTGGAATAAATATACAGTTCCTGATCTAAGATGGGTGAGAAGGAAGCATCGGCAACAAAAGTTGCTTTGCCCGATTTAGCATCATTATCAGCAGAAAATTTTGTCGACTTTTGTTTACAGGCTTGTAAGCCCGCACTCAGGAGCAATGCAAAAAGTAAAAACTGACTATTAAAATTAATCTTCATACTGATCCTTCTTAAACAATCGTGAAAACCGCAGAATGGAATAAGCAATAACAAAGGCTCCGAAAAGCATTCGCTGGTATTGCGGTAATTGTAAGGGCAACTGGTCCCAAAACATGATCATTAAGCCCAATACGACGAAACAAACAAAGGTGACAGCGCCTAAAATAAACAAAAACCGCCTTTTGGGCGATTTTTGTTCTTTATTAAAATTGAGTGGCATTATTCGCTTGCTAACGTAAAGCTGATTGGCACGCTATATTGTACACGTACCGGGCGACCATTCTGAATACCTGGTTTCCAGTGTGGTGAATTTTTCAATACACGAACCGCTTCTTCGTCGCAGCCGCTACCAATACCTCTGGTAACTTTGATATCAGTTAATGAACCATCTTTTTCCACAACGAAGGTACAAATTACCCTACCTTGAGTACCGTTTTCACGGGCTACTGCCGGGTAACGGATAGATTTACCCAAATAGGCACCAAATTTCTCCAAACCTCCCGGGAATTCCGGAACCTGCTCTACCGAAGTAAAGATCTGGTTAGGATCGGCTTCTACTACTTGTTTAACATCGGAGTTACCTACCGGCTCATCAATTCTGATATCGGCGTTAGGATCACCCTTTTGGTCTTTCTGACCAGGGTCCTTAGTCTCCAAATCTTTTATTGTCGGTGGATCTTTCTCCTTAACCTCGTTATCCGGTTTCACAACCGGAGGTGGGAAACGTACCTGGTCAACCTTTGGTTTAGGCGGTTCAGGTGGCGGCGGAGGTGGTTTTTTGGTTTGATCCACGGGTGGTGGAGGTAACAGCACTACGTCTGTTATCTTCACTTTTTGATCAGCTTTAGGGATAAGTCCCTGGATCCTGTTGATGATAGTAGGTAAAGCAACAACAAATACAAACACAATGATTGCTATAATAAGCGCCCTTGATGTATTCTTGGAGTTATCCCTTCTCAGCTCATAAGCCCCATAGGCCTTATTTCTGCTACTAAAAACAACGTCGATCCATTTCTGATCTAATATGTCTAATTTCGATCCAAACATCTTTTAAGATTTAATGGTAGTTAATAACGTTATTTTAAATTATTTAGTATCGTTGTAAAGCCCATTCTTCTGTAAATCAGTAACTTCAATGGGTAAAATATCAACTATAGCGTAGCTTTGTACATTGACGATATTCATCTCATCAAGTATTGCAACTACATTTTTATAATTTGATTTGCTACTTGGCTTGATCAAAACGATCATTGGTTTGCCTGTAGCTTTCTCGATATCTGCTTTCTTTTCAACAAGCAATTTGCGCAGATCATTTGGACCATAACCAATTATAGTAGGTGCCGATTTTCCTGCCTCGCCCAGATACCACTCCAATTTATCATTGCTACCTAATAATAAGGTTAGTGATGATGAAGCCTTAACAGCTAATTGATCCTTTGTTTTATCATCTTTATCGGGCATGGTCAAGTCCATCGCTTTGGGCTTGGCCAAGGTAGTTGTCATGATAAAGAAAGTGATCAACAGGAAAGCTAAATCAACCATCGCTGTTAAATCTACGCGGGTGGATTGCTTTTTACTGCGAACCTTCCCGCCTTTGTGTTTACCTCCCCCGGAGGTATCTAATTCTGCCATGATCTTTTATTTTTTAGGAGCAGCGCCACCGCCACTACCTAAGTTTGTTATTAAACTAAACTTGTTCACTTTTTGCTTTTGCAAAATATTGATAACATCCTTAATAACCGGGTATTCTTCTTTGCTATCGCCTTTTATCGCTATACGCAACTGCGCATTATCCAATGCTACGGTAGCTTTACGGGCTTCACGGATCCAGTTAAATAATTCGTTACTTACAGAATCACGGGGGATACCTGGTTTGTTATATTTTTTTTGGTCATCAGCCGATAAAGCAATAAACTGATGCATTTGGTTAAAGGGAACACCAATTGATGTGATCGTAGAAAACCTGTTTAACTCATCGGGCGTAAACGTTGTTTTATAAAGTTCGCCCATTTGAATTAAGGTTTGTTTACGGATATTCACTCCCTCTATTCCAAAAAATGCTTTCTGTGAACCTACAGAAATGGTAGCGAAGTCATTCTCCGGAATTGGTTGCTGTATCGATGATTTTGGCATATCGATAGGAACCGGGTCCTCGGTACGTACTTTCGCGGTCATTATAAAGAAAGTCAGCAACAGGAAGGCCACGTCGCACATGGCGGTCATGTCAATGGCTGTACTCTTTCTTGGAACTTTTATCCTTGCCATATTTGATTTTTTTTTAAAATATATAGAATTTAATAATTATAACATCCACGCATTATTCCTGGTTATATATAGGACACAAATGGGGGGACGAAAGCTAATTAACCTATATACTTATTATCTGTTGGCATTTTTGTGTGATGCAGCAAATGTTTGTACAATGCTGAATCCGGCTTCGTCAATTGCGTAAGTTAACTTGTCAATTTTTGATGTAAATACGTTGTACATTACGATAGAAACAGCAGAAGTACTGATACCGAACGCAGTGTTGATCAAAGCTTCAGAAATGTGTGAAGATAGTTCAATCTGGTTTGGTACACCTGATACCGCTAATGAAGAGAAGGCCTTGATCATACCCACAACCGTACCTAACAGACCGGTTAATGTACCGATAGATACCAATGTAGCAATGATAGTTAAGTTTTGCTCTAACATTGGCATTTCCAATGCAGTTGCTTCTTCAATGTCTTTTTGGATAGCCAAAGTTTTTTGATCAACGTCAAGATTTGGTTCAGCTTCCATTTCAGCGTATTTTTTCAATGCTGATTTGATAACGTTTGCTACAGAACCTTTTTGTTTGTCGCATTCTGCTGATGCGCCAGAGATGTTACCTGCGTTCAGTTGTGATTGGATCTTTCTAACAAAAGCATCTACACTGCCTGTACCTGAAGCTTTTCCGATTACTACGAAACGCTCGATAGAGAAAACGATAACCATTAACAAAAACGCCATGATCACCGGCACGATTACACCACCGCTATATACAGTTCCGAAAATATCTACAGGAAAAGCAGTTTTGTCGCCGCCTTTGAAGTGACTTGGATCGCCCAGAACGAATATGAAAATAAGAGTAGTAACAATCAGGCAGATTGGAATAGTTAAGGATGCAAACAAGCCAGATGCACTTGAGCTTTCTTTGTTAACAGGAGTAGTTGGTTTTGTTGGTGCGTTTGCCATTACTTTTAAATTTTAGTTTTAGTTTTTGTTTATATTATAAGTTTGTTAAATGTGCTTTTAATTAGCGAATAACAAAAATAGAATTTTAATGAAATAAAAAAATCTTTTATGTTATTCTTTACAATTTTTTAATACCGAATTACATTTTGTGCCTAATTGGTCATTATTAACGTAACAATGCTTAAATATTGTGTGTTGCCACGACAATTATTTGCAATGAAAACCATTTTTTTTTAGATTATCAAGCATTAACTGATAAAAATTGTGTTATTAATATGTTACAATATTGGTTTTAAAGCCATTTCATAGCGGCCGGGAGTAGTATAACGCTAAATATTTCTTTTTGTTGTATGTGTATGTTATACGCTTAGATACTAACCCAATAGCACTTACAAGCATAAATTACCCACCCGCCTTTTTTGCCTTGTATCCATCGGTTTGCAACAGGGTTAAAATTTTATCTCTGAAATCGCCCTGTATCAGTATTTCACCATCCTTTACCGAACCGCCTACCCCACATTTTGTTTTTAATTTCTTGCCAATAAGCTCCAGATCGGCATCGGTACCCACAAAGCCGGTAACACGGGTAACCAGTTTACTGCCACCCTTGCGGTCGAGATAAATTTTAAGGTTTTGCTGCTGCGGGGGTAGTGTTTGTGCAGCTTGCCCCCCGTTTTCCTGGTATTGAAAATCAGGATCGGTAGAATATACTACCCCGGTGAAATTCTTTTTAGCCATAACTTTTTTTTGAAGCGAGAGTGAGGAGCCAGTTGCCAGGAACGGAATACCCGAAATCAGGCACCCGCACCACACACCCGCTCACTTTACTTAATTCTTTTTATATGTTGGGCCCACAATAACTTTTAACGAATTGGGCACTATATTAATATGTATAGCAGTACCCATTACCTGCGGTTCACCGTCAAGGTGTATAGGGCCTTCGGTTTGGCGGGTTACGTTAATTTGCTTACCGCGTATAATTTCCACATAACTCGTGCTCTCGGATGTTTTGGTAAGCATCCTGATACCCATTTCCGGGAAACGCCACAGCGGGAACTTCCTGATCAGGCAAATATCAAGCAACCCGTCCTGAACCGATGCATTGGGCGATATATGCGCGTCGTTACCGTATTGCGATGAATTGGCTATGCTGAGCATAAATGCTTTACGCTCGTAAACCTTGCCGTCAATCTCCAACTGGTATTCTTGCTCATTATAGGTGGCTATCTCCTGCATAGATGATTTAACATAGGATATAAAGCCGCGCTTTTTTCCGTGCGAAAACACCTCACTGATATGGGCATCAAAACCCATACCCGCCATATTAAAAAATGGCTGCCCGTTCACCGTACCCGAATCAATGCTTTCTGCATGGCCTTTTACAAGGGTTTGTATAGCCTGGTTGGGGTTCATGGGAATACCTAAAAAACGAGCCAGGCCATTGCCCGATCCGTAAGGCACTATACCCAGGGCCGTATCGCTCCCTACAATGGCCGATGCTATTTCATTTACCGTACCATCGCCGCCAACAGCCACAATAATATCGTACTTGCCTACAGCCTCCAACGCAATGATGCGCGCGTGTGATACGCCATCGCTAAATACAATGGTTGCATCAAACACCGCTTTATCAAGGTTTTGATCTATCAGCTCAGGCACCCCGTCCTTCTTCTTCCCACCCGATATGGGGTTTATTATAAATAACGCTTTACGTTTCAATTATATGTATTATTTCAGCTTCAAAAACTCTAAACTCTAAATCCGAAATTCTAATCCGAAATGTCGAAGACTTCTTGAACACCATTAAAAACAATTAATAGTGAAAAATCGAACATCCGAAACGGCAACGCCCTCAACGGAGTTAATCCGAAATCAAAATGAATTCAAAATCAAGAATTTCAGCCCCCAAAAGTAAATGTATTTTCGGCTTTGTGAAATTTGTTTTATTTTTGCCACCCGAAAGTGGACTGATTTAATTGCCTTGATACACAAGGCTGGATTGCAACCACGTAAAAAAGTGCTAAAACCAACGCTTCTTTTTACCTCGATCCGTTAAAACTTACTCCTTTCGGTTTTATTAATTAATTTTTTATCAGACTTATATGCCATACTTATTTACCTCTGAATCCGTATCAGAAGGACATCCGGATAAAGTTGCAGACCAAATATCAGACGCCCTGATCGACCATTTTTTGGCGTTTGATGAAAATTCAAAAGTTGCCTGTGAAACACTGGTAACAACCGGGCAGGTAATTTTAGCCGGCGAGGTAAAATCAAAAGCTTATTTAGACGTACAAAAAATTGCCCGTGAGGTGATCAATAAAATTGGTTACACCAAAGGCGAGTATATGTTTGATGGCAGCTCATGCGGTGTGCTATCGGCCATTCATGAGCAATCGCCGGATATTAACCAGGGTGTCGACCGCCAGGCCAAAGAAGAACAGGGCGCCGGCGACCAGGGTATGATGTTTGGTTATGCCACCGTTGAAACCGATAACTATATGCCCCTGGCACTGGATATTGCCCATGCCCTTTTAATTGAGCTGGCAGCCATCCGCCGCGAAAACAGCGAGATCAAATATCTGCGGCCTGATGCCAAATCGCAGGTTACCTTAGAGTATAGCGATGACAACAAGCCACAACGTATAGACGCCATTGTAATATCAACCCAACATGACGATTTTGATGAGGAAAAAGCTATGCTGGCCAAGATCAAACAGGATATCATCAGCATCCTTATTCCACGTGTTGAAGCTAAATATCCAAAATACGCCCACTTCTTTAACGATCAGATCAAGTATCACATCAACCCAACCGGTAAATTCGTTATCGGCGGGCCGCATGGCGATACCGGCTTAACCGGTCGTAAAATTATTGTTGACACCTATGGTGGTAAAGGCGCGCACGGTGGTGGTGCTTTCTCCGGTAAAGATCCTTCAAAGGTGGACCGTTCTGCGGCTTATGCTACCCGTCACATTGCCAAAAACCTGGTAGCTGCCGGTGTTTGCGACGAAGTGCTGGTTCAGGTATCATACGCCATTGGCGTGGCACAACCTATGGGTATTTATGTAAACACCTATGGTACAGCCAAAGTAAACCTGCACGACGGAGAGATAGCTAAAAAAGTAGAAGAAGTGTTTAACATGACTCCCTACGCTATTGAAACCCGCTTTAAACTGCGTAACCCTATTTATAGCGAAACCGCTGCTTACGGTCACTTTGGTAAACCAAGCGAAATAGTAACCAAAACATTCATTGCCCATGATGGCAGCGAACTGAAACGTGAAGTAGAACTGTTTACCTGGGAAAAACTGGATTATGTTGATAAAGTAAAACAGGCTTTCGGTTTGTAAAACCAGAGCACTCCTTATAATTTTTAAAGCGATGGGTTTTACCTGTCGCTTTTTTGTTTAGCAGCCTGTCATTTTGAACTTATTTCAGGATCCCACAGGGCAAGCTGACCACTATACGGCACACTTTTATGGGATGCCGAAACAAGTTCGGCATGACCCGATTTTACAAATTACATGCGTCTCTTTTCTTTTTTACCATTTGGTAATCCCCCCTCACCTTTTCTATCCGAACTTTGTTATCACAAAAACGAAAGGAAAAGATCATGTCACGAATATTGATAACAGGATCGGCAGATGGGTTGGGGCAAATGGCCGCCCAACTGCTGGTTAAAGCCGGGCATTCAGTTGTACTGCATGCCCGTAACGAACAAAGGGTACGGGAAGCTTTGGCCGCCGTGCCTGGTGCCGAAACCGCAGTAAGTGGCGATCTGTCCAGCATCAAAGAAACCATCGCCCTGGCCGAAAAGGTAAACACCCTGGGTTTGTTTGATGCTGTTATCCATAACGCGGCCGTAGGCTATACCGAACCGCGGCGCATAGAAACGATTGATGGCCTGTCGCACGTTTTCGCGGTGAACAGCCTGGCGCCTTATATACTGACCGCGCTGATCCATCAGCCCAAACGTTTGGTATACCTCAGCTCGGGCCTGCATCGCAGTGGGGACGCCTCTTTGAATGACCTCAGCTGGACCGACCGCCACTGGAACGGTTTTAGCGCCTATGCCGACTCCAAACTGCATAACGTGATACTGGCCTTTGCAGCGGCCCGTAAATGGCCCAACGTATTTTCAAATGCCCTGGAACCCGGCTGGGTGGCTACCAAAATGGGCGGCCCCGGCGCGCCGGATAGTTTGGCCGATGCGCCTAAAACACAGGTGTGGCTGGCCACCAGCCACGAACCGCGGGCCATGGTATCGGGCGAATATTTTTACCATCTGCAGCACCGTCCTTTTCTGCCGGCAGCGGCAGATCTGGCGGTGCAGGAAAAATTCATCACCGAATGTGCCCGCTTATCGGGCGTCCAATTCCCGGCATAATGATTGCCCGTTCTTTTAACATGAGTTCGGATAAGCCCAGAATGTCATTTCTCCTCACCCCTCCTTTTTGCCCTTTGCTGTTTGTCGAAATGACAATTTAGAATCATCCGGAACTTTAATCGTCAAAAAATGACAATACGTAAAGAAGATTTTACCATTTGGTTAAGCATTCTATCAGTTTTGTTTACGAAACTTTGCAGCATATTTTAAATCAACATATACCATGAATACAACAAAAATAGGATGGATAGGTCTGGGCAACATGGGTATCCCGATGTCGCAGCAACTGATCAATGCAGGCTACCCCGTAACCGTTTACAATCGCAGTAAGGCAAAAGAGGCAGCCCTGAAAGCCATCGGCGCCGCAATAGCGCCATCACCCAAAGAATTGATACAGCAAAACGAAGTAGTTTTCATCATGGTTTCCAACGATGAGGCCATCAGCGATATATTTAACGGAAAAGATGGCTTACTAAGCGCCAAAGTTAAAGGCAAGATCATCATCAACATGAGCACCGTATCGCCGGCTATCAGTAAAGAAATGGCCGCTTTGTGCCGCGAACAAGGCAGCGACTACCTGGATGCCCCCGTATCGGGCAGTGTAAAACAGGCCCAGGACGGCACACTGGTCATCATGGCGGGTGGAACATCGACCACATTTGAAAAAGCTAAACCCGTACTGGAAAAACTGGGCAAAATGGTTTTGCTGGTGGGCGAAACCGGAGCGGGCAACAGCGCTAAACTGGCCATCAATACCTTATTAAGCTTCCATGCCCAGGGTTTGGCCGAAACAGTGCTGTTCGCGCAGCAAAATGATATCAAGACTGAAGATATGCTCACCATTATTAATAACAGCGCCCTGGGCAATGTTTTTGCCAAAATAAAGGGCGATGCCATTTTAAACGATAATTATAAAGCCGCCTTCGCGCTGAAACACATTGCCAAGGACCTGCGCCTGGCCAAAGCCGAAGGCCTGAATTCGCCCCTGGCCAAAATAGCTTACCAAACTTTCCAGGAAGCCGAAGCCCTGCATGGCGAAGAGGATATCATCGCGGTGATTAAACAGGTGGGGAAATAATTAGCGGAGCGACCCACGTGGTCATCGGCTTTAGCTCTTTCTCTTCACGCGTCATTGCGAGGTACGAAGCAATCTCTACATAGGCAGGTGTCACTTAGCTAATTACTCTGTATAGCATAGAGATTGCTTCGTACCTCGCAATGACGTTGTTTCTTAATATCATGTCCTCTTCGCGGAGCTTTTGTTTATCCCACAAATTTTCGGTATATTTATACAAACAGCAGCCCGGTTCTCTTTTCAACAGAGAACCGGGCTGTTTAGTTAAGACCAAACAAGGTCAAAAATCGATCAATTTTACTTCACTTAATTGACTATCAATATATTAATACTTTTTAAACCTTTCAAAACCCATCATAAATTTGTTAAAAAGTGTTAAAATGGCTTAAAACTTTTTTAAAATGGGCAATAACTAAGCTTTTTTATACCGTTTTCGACTAAAAAAGTGTTAAAATTAAAGGTTTAAAAAGTTTTTATCCTTTACACTTTACCGAATACAACAATACCATTGTGCCCGCCAAAACCAAAAGTATTGCTCATGGTTAAATTCACCTGGTGACTGATGGCCTCCTTTAAAACAATGTTCAGGCTGTCGGGTACTGCGGGGTCAAGCTCGGTAGTATTGATGGTGGGTGGTATCAGGCTGTCGCGCATGGCCAGCAAACAAATAATAGCTTCAATGGCTCCAGCCGCACCCAGCAAATGCCCTGTCATGGATTTGGTAGCGCTAATCTGTATATTGTTCTTTTGATTTTTGGTTAGCACCTGTATAGCTTTCAGTTCGGATAGGTCGCCCACTGGGGTAGATGTGGCGTGCATATTGAGATAATCTACATCGAAAATGGAAACCCCGGCTTCTTCCAGGGCCAACTGCATACCTTTGGCAGCGCCCAGGCCTTCGGGATGGGTGGCAGTCATGTGGTAGGCATCGGCAGTCATGGCGGCGCCACGTACTTCGCCGTAAATATGGGCGCCACGTTTTACGGCATGTTCATATTCTTCCAGCACCAGGGCCCCGGCCCCTTCGCCCATGATAAAACCATCACGGTGCGTATCAAATGGGCGGGAAGCACCCTGGGGGTCATCATTGCGGGTCGACATGGCCTTCATCGAGCTAAAGCCACCAAAGGAAGCGGGTGTAATAGGCGCTTCAGAACCACCGGTAATGATCACCTTGGCCTTACCCAGCCGGATATAATTAAAAGCATCCATAATGGCCGTATTTGAAGTTGCACAGGCCGATACGGTGGTATAGTTGATACCCATATAGCCATGGCGGATAGAGATCATACCCGAGGCCATATTGGTAATAAGCTTGGGCACAAAAAACGGGCTGAACCGCGGATGCCCATCGCCCAGGGTATAGTCCCGCACTTGTTCTTCAAAAGTTTCCATACCACCCTGGCCCGATCCCCAGATCACGCCCACATCAAAGGGATCCATCTTTTCGAGGTCGAAGCCCGAATCTTTGATGGCCTCATCAGATGCTACAAGGGCATATTGGGTAAAAGGGTCGGTACGCTTAAGGTCGGCCCTGTCCAGGAAATCGGCAGCGTTAAAATCTTTCAGTTCGCAGGCAAACTGCGTGCGGAATAAAGTGGGATCAAAATGGGTGATGCGCGCGGCAGCGCTTTTGCCGGTCACAACATTTTGCCAAAAATCTTTTATCTGGTTGCCAAGTGGGGTTAGCGCCCCCAGGCCGGTTACCACTACTCGTTTTAACATGGTTTTAAACTTTAAATAAAATGTGGCAAAAGTAATTATAAAAATACCGGATGGTATATTCATAATGTAAATATATTTTTTGCTGACGGGTTGAACGTTTTTACCAAATGGTAAGTGGATACGCCCATAACCTGCGGAACTTTGTGCTATAAATAATTTATATCATGAACACACAAAATCAAAACAGCAAATTACTGAATAAACGAATTATATTGATGGGTGGTACATCGGGTATTGGTTTGGCCACTGCCAAAGCAGTAGCCGCCGAAGGTGCAAACGTGGTTGTAGTATCCAGCAGCCAACAACGCGTAGATAGCGCCCTGGCAGAGCTGCCTGAAAGTGCCGCGGGTTACGCGGTAGACCTAAGCAAGGAGCAAAACATCAAGGCGTTTTTTGATAGCATAGGTAATTTTGACCACCTGGTATACACTGCCGCCGAAAACATCAGCTTAATTTATGTAAACGAGCTGGAACTGGAAAAAGCGCACAACTATTTTAACCTACGCTACTGGGGTGCACTGGCATCAATAAAATACGGAGCGCCTCATATTAACCAGGGTGGCTCTATCTCTTTAATGAGTGGCATTGCTAACCCACGTCCGGGAGCTGGCTGGTTGCTTGGCGCAAGTATTTGCGGTGCTATAGAAGGCTTAACCCGGGCCATGGCTGTTGAGCTGTCCCCGGTACGTGTAAACGCGGTTTCGGCAGGCGTTGTAAAAACTAACCTGTGGAACAGCATACCCGAGGCTGATCGCGAAGCATATTATAAAACCGTTGGCGATTCCCTGTTGGTAAAACGTGTTGGTGAAGCCGAAGATATTGCACAGGCATTTACTTACCTCATGAAACAACAGTTTTCAAGCGGTCAGATATTGATCACCGATGGTGGAACTGTGCTGGTGTAATAAAGCCATTACTGGCAAAAGGAAAGGTAAAGACTTACGAAGTTTTAAAAACTTCGTAAGTCTACATTTCTTGGAATGATAAATTAGGATTATCTGTGTATTATTGCTCCGGTCTCAGAAAAAGACCACTTTATACCTATGATCATCAGAGAAGCCTCCCTAAATGACCTCGAGGGCGTTTGGGAAATTTTTGAACAAGTTATTAAAACCGGCGATACCTACGCTTTTGATCCGGACAGCACTAAAGAAGATCTGCCTAAACTTTGGTTTGCGCCAACCATGAGAGTTTTTGTTGCCGAAGAGGATGATAAAATACTGGGCACCTATTTTATTAAACCCAACCAGGTTGGTTTGGGCGCTCATGTAGCCAATTGTGGCTACATGGTACATCCGGATACACGCGGCAGGGGCTTGGGCAAGCAACTTTGTGAGCATTCATTACTGATAGCTAAAGAAAACGGATTCAAAGGTATGCAGTTTAATTTTGTAGTAAGCACCAACACTACAGCTGTAAAACTTTGGCAAAAACTGGGTTTCAGCATCATCGGCACCATTCCAAAAGGCTTTAATCACAGGCAGTTGGGTTATGTGGATGCCTATATTATGTTCCAGGAGATTAGTTAGATCACTAACGCTTCAGCGTATATTTTTTCGGATCCGGCTAAGCGATTGTGGGGTGATACCTAAATAACTGGCAATATCCTTTAAAGATACACGTAGCGCAATATCAGGATTTTGTTCAACAAACAGTCTGTACTGATCGTCGGCGGTTTCACCAAGGTAACGGTTACGAACATTTACTTTGTGTATCAGGTGCTGCTGGTTAATGTTATCTATCAGGTCCCGGAGGTAAGGTAGCTGCGCATACAGGGCCATCAGCTTACTTTTGGTTACCACCATAATTTCGGCATCGCAACAGACCTGAATTGCCGCTGGAGTGATGATGCCTTCATTAAAACTTTGCAGAATAGTGCACAGGTGATTTTCGCGATAGAAAAAGTGGGTTATATCAACGCCCCGTTCATTATGGGTTGCTATACGCACCACACCTTTGCAAACAAAATACATTTCGGAGCAGATCCGGTGCCCTTTAAACGGATACTCACCTTCCTTAAAGCTTTTAAATTCAAAAGCGTTCAGTATCAGGCGAGCATCTTCATCAGAAATGTGCCGAAACTGTTGAAAATAACTAATAAGCGGGTTGGGCATCTGTTTTTATGAACTAATGATCAGACAAATATATTAAAGCTTTTGAGTTCCTTCTCCTCACCATTAATGATGATGGAAAGCTGGTGCAAACCAGGATAAAAAGTACGGGTAGTGATGAGCTTAAACGACTGCTTTCTTTTAACTACAACTTTTTCGCCGGGCAGGTAGGGCCGTTCACTTATCTTGAACACTTTTTTACTAAGCTGCCCGTTTGCTTTATGATAATAAATACCATACTCAAGCCTTACGATTTGTTTTTCGGAATGATCATTTGTCACGATAAACATAAACTCCAGGCTATCCCCTATTTTAACTTCAGGTGTCAGGATCTGGAAACCGGTCATGGTGAGACTTTTGCTCTCCAGGCCGTAATGTTGCAATATTTCTGCATGCCCCTTTTTTAGCAGTGTGCGACTGCCGTGCTTTATTATAGCGTCAGTTTCTTTGCTGATCCCATGCCATTGGCGGGCAATGGTTATCATTACCTCCGGATGGTCTTTGGAAATATCGTTCAGGTTATTGGCTACACTTTTGCGCACCCATTCGGAAGGATCGTTCTTCAAGCTTTCCAAAACAGCCATCACTTGTGCCGGATCTTTTTTCAACGTCGGTATGGCCAATCCCCAGGGTAATCGCGGTCGACTACCTTCGCTTGCAAAACGGCGTACTTTGTAGTTTTCATGTAAGGACCATTGCTGCATCTGCTTCATCAGCTGCTCGGTATACTTTAATAAAAACGGCCGTACCGCAAATTCACAGCTTACAAACTGGGTGATAAATTCCAGGGCCTTTACAGAAGCTTCATAATGATTGATGCCATAAACTTCTATATAATCTGGCAGGAACATCATAGCCAGGCTATCTTCGCCAAAATGTTCGGCACGCAGGCGGATAATGATCTTTTTCATTACTTCAGCGGCAGCCGGAAAGTCAGCCGGCATAAACTCATGCAGCACGATGGAGTTATGCCGCATCCGTTCTTTTAACGCTTTGTTCTCATACCCATCTATAAAAATAAGCGCCAGGAAACGTTTTTTATCAAAATCAGGAAGCACAACGGCAAGTACATCTGCAAACCGGCTATAAAATGCCGGGGAATAAATATCTTTTAATAAACTGCTCATTGATCTTATTTAGCTTCTAAAGGTATCAATTACAGGCTGTTTTCACCAGTCGCCCATTCAAACGATTTAAATAGTGTTTAATACTTATCATTTTAGTAAATAATACACGCTTAAACGAATAATATTATCGCCTATTATTACTTAACGGTAATCCAGGTTTAGCAAAGAGTTTTATGTTCTTTCATTTGTTTCTCATTAACAAATCTGAAATTTGTTGAGTATTATTATCTGTCAATAAAAAATTTACAGTATGGAGAAATGAAATAACTGTCTTGCTTTATTTTTCATTCCCATCCAGAATTACCCATAAGTCGCGTTATCAAGAGGATTCATGATTAACCTACCGTATGTCAATTCGCACCTTAATTTATTTTCATATATTAATTTGTAAAAATCAGCTTATAAAGCCCATATAATTTACTCATTCAAGAACAAGACCAAAGCAATAATTAATGTAGCTTTAACACTTATTGATATAATATTAACCGAAACCAATCATTTTTATATTAAAGAGGGGCTTTTGGATTAGTATTTGCTTGTTCATAATTATTAAAGTTAAATGTAATACTTAAAGCTATGAATATTATTCAAGGAGCATCAGGACAGGTTGGCTCGGCAGTTGTAGCTAACCTGGTAAAAAAAGGGGAACCCGTAAAAGGGATTGTACGAAATAGAGAAAAAGTAGAACAACTTAAAAAACAAGGTGCTGAAGCTGCTATAGCTGATGTTTTTGATCAGCAGGCCTTAACAGAGGCTCTTAAAAACGGCTCGACACTCTTTGTTATCACTCCTGAAACAGGAAAAGGTGAGGACGTAATAGGCGACACTAAAAAGAGTCTTACCAATATCAGGGAAGCCATAAAAAAGTCGAAGGTAAAAAAGATGGTAGGGCTTTCATCAATGGGGGCACAATATGATAAGGGTACGGGGAATTTACTGATGTCGTACCTTTTAGAACATGCCTTTAACGGTTTGGCTATTGAACAGTCTTATATCAGACCCGCCTATTATTACAGTAATTGGCTGGCTTATCTGCCCGTGGTAAAAGAAAGCGGCACTTTACCAACATTTTACCCGGTTGATCTGTCAATTCCCATGATATCACCTATGGATGTAGCCAAATTCGCATCGGATATTATTTCCAATGATGATTCCGGCGGTAAGATTTACGAAGTATACGGTCCGGCATCACACACTTCGGCCGATGTTGCGGATGCCTTTTCAAAAGCTTTACACCGGGACGTAAAAGCTAAACAGATCCCCCGCCACCAATGGCCATCTACCCTTAAGAAAATAGGGTTTTCGGAGGATGCGATCAAAAACTTTATTGAAATGACAGATGCGGTGATCGCGGGTTCGGCCCATGCCGAAAATGAAGGTACCATAGTGCTAAAGGGAAACACAACTTTACAGCAGTATATCAATAACGCGGTAACTAATAGCCTTTTAATACAAAAGGAGCAATGAATCATGTTTTCATTGCTCCTTATCAGATCAGTTAGACGCCCTGGGCGTTAAGTTTTATTCGTAAAACTTGGGTGCTATTGCCATGGATAACAACTCCGTTTTATGTTTATTCAATAGTTTTTTCCACCAGAACTGAAATTTACGCGGATATACCACCCTGTCCTTAAAATCGGCCTTATGAAGATCTTCCATAGCCAATAGTTTGTACATCACTTTACGTGAATGGTCAACAACCGCGTGTGATCGTTCGGTATATCCCAATATGCGGTTTATTTCCCGGTTGGTTTTCCCTATCAGTATGTATTCAAATATCTGCAAATGCAGGGTTGAAAATCCTTTGGTTTTGAGTAACGGCCTGCTTACTGATAATCTATCCTCCTTGATCATAAACCCTGTTGTTAAAATCTTTACACTATTTTATCCATTGCATAACTACCCGCAAATTATATGTAATCAGCAGCTAATCATAGTCATAAACACCCTCTATTTACAAGGATTACTTCCAGGTGCTTTAAGGTCTTTTAATACTTTGAACTCGGTACGTCTGTTTAACTGGCGGCCAGCAGGATTATCTTTCCCATTAGGCAATGAGTTCGGTGCTACGGGTTTTCTTTTGCCATAACCTTTAGCGTATATACGTGCCGATTCAATACCTTTTGATATGATATAAGTAACACATGCCTGAGCTCTTGCTTGAGATAGTTTATCGTTATATAGGTTTGAGCCTATTGAATCGGTGTGTGCGGCTAATTCAACCTTTATAGTTGGGTTATCCTTCAACACAATAACCAGCGTGTCCAAAACAAGCTTTGAGGCCGGTCTTAATGTAGCTTTGTTAAAGTCGTACAACACATTTTTGATCACGATAGGTTTATCAGGAGTAAAGGCCTGTAAACAAATATCGGGGCTGTATAAAGTATCATTACGCATGGTACCCGAAGCTGGTGCAGGGATATTCTTAGCAAAGTAACAGCCTCTTTCAAGCCGGAGGCTATGCGGACGTTTATCGGTTACGTCAAATGCATAACGTCCTGTTTTATTAACCACCATTCGCTGAATGGTATCTTTTGTTAACGAGTCAATAAAACTTACTTTAACGCCTTCTAACGGCTGATGAGTATCGCAATCAGTTACGATACCTGATAACGTATATTTTTTATTTTCGGCTGAAAAAATAGCCAAACAACAATCTGATTCGCGGTCAGAGCTGATATAGAATTTCTTGGCATCATCATGGTCAGACAGATAATACAAGTCGTCTTTTGCGGAGTTAATTGGATAACCCAGGTTTTTAGGCTCGCTCCACTTATCAAGTGTGCTTTGGCTCTCAAAAAAGTCAAAACCACCAAGACCTACAAATCCTTTTGAACTGTATACCAATTTTTTATTCGGCAGATCGTAATAAGGAGCCTCTTCATCAAATGCGGTATTGATAACACTACCCAGGTTAGTTGCACTTACAGCATCGCCATTAAAATTCAGGTATGCTACCCAGATATCGTCGCCACCCTGTCCACCCGGTTTGTTTGAAGAAAAGAACATACGCAGACCATCAGAAGTAACAAATGGCTGAATAGAGTTAAACCCATCTGCGTTTACATTGCTGTTCATTTTCTTTGGGGCCGACCAATCGTTATCTACTTTGTCGCAGTAATAAATGGCATGTATAGTTTTGCTTCCTTCTTTATACCAACGGGTAAAATACATCCTCTTTCCATTTTCGTTGAACGATGGAGTTCCATATTCTACTTCTTTTTTATTTTCCGGGTCTTTGAAAGTGACCACCGTAGGTACGCCAGATTTTGATTTATCCAGCAGATATACACGATTCAGGTGCTTTTTATCATCTTTAACAAACCTTGATGAAGTAAAATAGCTATTGCCATCACGTTGTAGCAGAGAGTAATCAGAACCATCAGATGCGTAAGGCTCTTTTAGTTTAGTCACTTCAACCAGTAATGGATATTGATATTGATCTTTTGCAAAATGGCAGTTTTTGATCTCTTTGGTCGCGATATCCTTGTACTTGCTATCGCCATTGTAATTAGCATTAAACTGCTCCAATTGTTTTATAGCGTCATCAAAGCGTTGTGTGGCTCTTAAACACACACCATACCAAAGCCGGGCTAAAGGATATTCTTTTTCATAATTGGCGCTGATCACTTTATAATACCAGCCTTCGGCCTCAACATAATTTTCATACAAACGGTATGACTCGGCTAACTGGTAAGATATATAAGCCTGATCACTTTGCTTTGTAGGTTTCTTGCTGGTTTTTTCGCCGGCATGATAAGGTATAGCCTGTAGCAGGGTAAGACTTAAACCTTCGGCAGCTCTTTTATAATAAAAAGCAGCCTCATAGTAATCCTTATTGTTAAAGGCTTTGTCGCCATAAACCTTCGGATTGTCCTTACTATACTGGGCGTTAACCCCCTTAAACACAAGCAGTATAAGTAATGTAAAAATTATTTTCTTCATGTTGATAAAGTTTAAAGCCTTGGGCAAACTGCTTCCGGTTCCTGGATGCGTTTACGAAATACATAACTTACTGATAATTCAATACCTCCGTTGCCAGATGTGGCCCGGGTAAGCGATGATGTATTGAAATCATAACTGGCGCCTATGATCAAGCTGTTAACATGGTATCCAATGTTAGCAATAGCCGCATCCTTAAAACGATACATACCGCCCAATATTAAACCTTTATCATCCTGTAGTTTTAATTCTGAATAAGCACCTACGGCTTTTTCTTCGGCTTTTTGTTGCCTCATATAAATGGCATGCGGGATAATATCAAAATAATCAGAAGCTTTTATACGTATACCAGCGTGTACAGTATAGCGTATGGGTAACTTAAGACTACTACCATCAACCGCAAACGGGTCTTTTGACCTGGCAAGGTGGGATACACTTACACCACCAAAAAGGTTGGCGTTATGCAGGGGATCACCATCATAATAAAAAACACCCGCGCCCGCATCAAAGATGGTAGCATTTGTATTTAAAAAGTTTTCGTTACTTGGCAACGATGGATCAAAACCGCTGCTTGGGTTAAACTGGCTGCCGAACTGGGCTTTTGTAGGATCGAAGCTACGGTTAATTATACCCGCCTGCACACCAAAGCTTACTTTTTTATAGCCATCATTTGATACCGCTATGGCATAACCAAAAGATCCATAAGCAGCAAAATAGTTATATCCTACATCACCCGCAGCCTGATTGATCACATTAAATCCTACCGCCACTTTATCAGTTGGCCTGAAATCAACAGATAAGGCACCCGTTTGATACGCGTTGTTGATGGTTGCGTACTGATTTTTAAAGTTCGCATTGATACGGGTATCCCCATTGATCACACCGGTTAAGGCTGGGTTCAGGTACAGGGGATAGGCGTAATACTGCGAAAAATGCGGATCGATCTGCGCCTTTAATTGACTTATTGCTCCAATCTGAAGCAGTATTGCCATGATAACTATAACTCTTTTTTTCATAGTAGTTTTATTAATTGTGATGGGGCATGAAGTGCAGTATCATGTAATTATTACATGATACTGCACTTACAAAGGCCTTATCTTAATAGCGTAACTGTACCCTTTTTCTTGATTACCTGACCATCATTCATGGTAGCTTCAACATAATAAACATATACACCTACCGGCTGCTTAGTGCCTTTATAGGTACCATCCCATCCGCTTGCTTTATTAGTTGATTTGAATTGCAACTCACCCCATTGGTCGTATATGGATAATGATAAGGTGTTGATAGTAGTTCCATAAACGTACAGTATGTCGTTATTTCCATCACCGTTAGGAGTAAACGCATTCGGTATAAATAATCCGTTGCCAAAAGGATTGCTGGTAGTTCCGGTTACGGCAGCAGAGTTAGCGCTTAGCTGACAATCGGTGCTTCCGGTGGCACGTACAATAATGGTAGCCGTTTGCCCAGGTTGTAAGCCGGTAACAGTATGGCTTAAGCCTGCTGCGCCGGTGCTTGGTGCAACAAAGTGCTGTCCGTTATCTAAGCTGATCTGATAACCGGTGGCTCCTGTAACAGCAGCCCATGTAAAGGTGATGCTCTCAGCAGTAGTTGAGCCTACGGAAACTACCGGTGTAGCCAGCGGAGTAAGTATGGTAACGGTTACCGGTGTTCTGGTGGTTGACACGCAACCGCCTGTAACTTCAGCTTCGGCATAATAAGTAGTGTTTGCAGATAATACCGGTGTAGTAAAGTTGGTACCGGTGAATAGTGCAGCACCACCCGTATTACCAGCGTACCATTTTATAATAGCACCTGGTGTAGCGCTTGTAGCTGATATGGTAGTGCTTGCTCCTGGGCATATAGATGTACCCTGAGTACTTGCCTGTGGTGCTATTGGTGCAGATGTTACGGTAACAGTAACGCTTGTACGTGAAGCAGATGGGCAACCTGTAGTATTTACTGCCTCGGCAAAGTAAATGGTATTGGTAGTAAGCGTAGGCGTAGTAAAGCTTGTGCCGCTTGCTAACGCAGTACCACCACTTGCTGAGCTATACCAGTTATAAGTAAAGCCTACTTGCGGGTTATCGATAGTTAATGTTACTGAACCTCCTGCGCAATTATTTACAGAATTACCACCCGCTATTACCGGTGCTCCAGGTGCCGGAACCGCAGTTACCTGCACTGTTGCCAAACCTGAACTTGAGCATGATCCGCTTGCTGCTTCTACATAATAAGTGGCATTAGCGTTAACAGCTCCGAGCGAGAAGCTTGACCCTGTATTTACCAGGTTGGTTCTGCCAGCATCGGTATACCAGTTATAAGTAATACCTGGTTGTGGTGATGCTACAGAAAGCGTTGCCAAACTACCTAAACATACTTGCGGATTCGGAACAGAAACCGTTGGTGTTTGTGGTTGAGGCGTTACTTTCACCGGTGCAGCTATCCTTGTTGAGGCATTACAGCTTTGTGCATTTGTAGCTTCAACATAATAGGTTACATCGGCAGTTAACACCGGTGTTGTAAAGGTTGAACCTGTATGTACAGAAGTTCCGCCGCTTGCTGATGTGTACCAGCTATAAGTTGTGCCAGCTACAGGGTTAGTTATTTTGATAGTAGCTGCACTGTTTTGACAAGTAGTTAAGCTGGTAGCATCAACTGTAGGGTCTGGTGCTTTGGTGTTATCAATATTAATAGTTACCGAAGTACGTGGTGAACTTGAGGTACAACCTGTGGTAGTACTTACTGCCTCTACATAATAAGTAGTAGCTGCTGTAATCACCGGGGTAGTAAATGTAGCACCTGTAAATATCGGTGTGCCACCGGTTGCTACGTTGTACCATTTAAACGTTACCCCAGGCGTAGTACTTGCTGCAATCAATACTGCCGAACCGCCTGCACATACAGTTGGTGTTGACGAACCAGCCTGGGTAGTTACTGTTGGCCCGTTAGGCAATGTGTTAACAACCACATCAACCTTAGTACGGGTTGCAGAGGTACATCCGATACTGTTAGATGCTTCTGCATAATATGAAGTATTAGCTGTTAATACAGGTGTGGTGAAAGTTACCCCACTTGCTAACGCTACGCCACCGGTAGCTGAGCTGTACCATTTGTAAGTAAGCAGCACACTCGGATTAGAAATAGCTATTATAGCAGCGGATCCCGAACAAGTTGGCATCGTGTTACCACCTGCGATTACTGGTGATTGTGGTGCTGGTACAACAGTAATTTGTGCAAAAGCAAAGCCACTGCTGCTGCAACCTGTAGCGTTTACCGCTTCTACATAAACATCTGTGGTTGCAGTTATAGGGCCGGTTACATATGGGTTACCAGTAAACAGTAAGTGAGCTCTAGTAACATCGGTATACCATTTATAGGTAATACCAGCTTGTGGTGTTTTAATTGATAAGGTAGCAGGGCTGCCTAAACATACCTGTACGTTAGCCAAGGTCAGGTCTGGATCTGATGGAAGCGGGGTAATTGTTACCGTGGCCTGTGCACGTGCTGATGAATTACAGTTACCTGCACTTGCTGCCTCAACATAGTAAGTTGTAGTTGCTGTTAAAGCCGGTGTAATAAATTGTGTCCCGGTAAATAACAACGGTCCGTTAACCGGTGCATCATACCATCTGTAAACCAACCCTGGTTGTGGGTTAGATATATTGATAGTAGCTGATGATCCTGAACAAGCAGTTAAACCACCTGCTGGTATCTGTATTACAGGTGTTGGAGGTACAGGCAATACCGTGATAGTTGTTTGTGTACGAGTAGTGCTGGTACAGCTGCTTGCACTTACGGCCTCAACATAATAGGTGGCACTCGCTGTTAAATTAGTAAGAGCGAATGATGTACCGGTAAATGCAATTGTAGTTCCGGTAGCTGTAGTGTACCAGTTATAAGTAACACCCGCAATTGGGTTAGTCACACTTAATGTAAGACTACCGCCGTTACAAACTGAGCTTTGCGTCGCGCTCAATGTTGGCGCGATAGGCAAGCTGTTTGGTGTAACATTAACCGCTGTACGACCACCGCCATTCACGCAGCTGGTGGTAGAGTTAGTGGCTTCAATGTAGTAGGTGATACTTTGTGTAATAGCCGGAGTAGTAAATGTAGGTCCGGTATGTGCCAATGTACCGCCGGTAGCTGCAGTGTACCAGTTATAGGTAACACCTGCCTCTGGCGAAGTTACTGCCAGTGCAGCCGGACTGCCTAAGCAAACTGCCACGTTTGGTGATGCTACACCTGGTTTCGATGGCAGCTGATCAACTTTTATTGCAGCTGGCGTACGCGCCGGGCTGGTACAAGAACCGTTTACGGCCTCAGCATAGTAAGTGATATTTGATACCGGTGTTACGTTAAAGCTTGCACCTGTAAATACTGGTGTTCCACCAGTTAATGATGTATACCAGTTAATAGTAGCCCCGTTAGCATTAGTTACTGTAAGGGTTACTTGCTGACCCGCACAAATCTCAGCAGGGAAGCTGCTCAATACCGGGTTTACCGGTGATGGCGTAACGTTAGCTGTTGCACCTACCCTGTTCGGATTAGGACATAAGGTTGCTGTATGACTGCTCTCTACATAATAAGTAGTAGTTGCCAGTATATTGGTTGGGCTATAGCTTGTACCTGTGTGTAGCAGTGTACCTCCTACTGCCGCACTATACCATCTGTAAGTTACGCCCGCACGTGGATTGCTCACCGTGAAAGTAGCAGTACCACCCGCGCAAATGTTTTGCGTATTGGTAGCCAGCCTTGGTGCTTCAACCTGTTTGGTTGCGTAATAGATATTAAGCGTAGTTAACAATGTTGCTAAGCCAGAGTTCAAGCGAACTTCAACCCTGTCAAATCCTGCTTTTGGTGCAAATTTGATGATGGCTGTTTGCCCGCCAGGCAGGATAGCGATCTTCAGTAAATTGCTGCTTAATGTAATACGGTCGTTGTTATAAGTAGTGCCGTTGTATGAAGCTAATTGTATAGAGCCTAATACATTTACATCGGCCAGACTTGCAGGAACGCTTATTTTCAAGGTTACCGTGTCACCCACAAGACCTTGGTCAGCAAATATCAGTTTCTGAGCTACATATGAACCCAATACGCTGATAGGCAGATGTAGCTGGCTAAAGTTGGTAGTATCCTGATCAACTGAATTATTTTCGTCAGTTACACCGCAGGCAATACAAACCAAGCCGCCATTCACATCAAATGTTTGGGTCGACGCGAAATCGCAACTGGTTGAGAATATTGGGTTTACTTTAACAGTAACCGCAGTACGTGTTACACTTGTACAGCCTGAGCTTGCTAACACTGCCTCAACATAATAAGTAGTGTTTGATGTTAAAGGCGGAGTAGTAAACGAAGCTCCGGTAAATATTGCTGTACCACCGGTTGCTGATGTATACCATTTAAAGGTAGCGCCAGCTGTGGTTGATGTAGCAGTTAAAGTAGCTGTTTGGCCAGATGTGATCTGTCCGCCCGGAGCGTTTGAAGTAACAACCGGAGCAACAGGTGTTGGATTAACAATCACATCTGCTTTGGCCCTTGTTGAGCTGGTACAACCTCCCGCTGCCGCTTCCACATAATATGAAGTGTTGGCGGTTAATGCTGGTGTTGTAAACTGTGCCCCTGTAGCTACTGGTGTGCCACCTGTTGGAGTAGTATACCAGCTAAAGGTAACACCTTGCTGCGTTGAAGTAGCCGACAATACAGCTGATGAACCGGAACAGGTTGACACAGGTGTTTGCGATACAATTGGCACCAGTGGTGTAGCCACTACATTAGCGGTTACCTGCGTACGGGTTGAACTACCGCAAGATGCCGCGCTCGAAGCTTCAACATAATAAGTAGTAGTTGTTGTTAATAAACCGGTTGTGAACGGATTACCTGTAAATACTGGTGTGCCTCCTGTTGGGGTGGTATACCAGTTAAAGGTAACACCTGCAACTGCCTGTGCAGTAAATGTGGCTGGCTGACCAGAACATATAGTTACTGTTGGTATGGCAACAACTGGTTTGGCAGGTGCCGGAGTAACCGTGACAGTTGCTGGTGTGCGTATAGCCTGGGCGCAACCATCAGCGGTGCGGCTGGCTTCGGCATAATAAGTTGTAGTGGAATTTAATACCGGGGTTGTAAAGGTAGCACCGGTAAATACTGCTGTACCGCCGCTTGCCGAAGTATACCATCTTACGGTAACATTAGCAGGTACGGTTGCAGATAAAGTAGCTTGCGATCCCTGGCAAATAGTAACATTCGAGGTAGTGATAGTTGGTGAAGCTACCGATTGGTAAGCATCATAAACATTCACTGCGCTCAGCAAGCCGGCAACACCTGAGTTAAAGGTGATCTCAACCCTGTCAAATGTATGGGCTGCTTTAAATTTATATTGGAAACGGCTGGTTCCGTTCAATAAACGAATAACAAGTAATGATCCGTTCACGGTAACACGGTCGCCGTTATAAGTCGAGCCATTGTAGGTTGCTACCTGGATCTGTGAAAGTAAGCCTACATCGGCTAGTGAGCCTGGTATACCCAGATCAACAGTTACACTGTCACCAACAATACCTGTATTGGCAAAACGCAGGGTTTGTTGTGCCGATCCGCCCAGTAAACCTACCGGTACGTGTATTTGTGAGAAGGTCTCGCTGTTGTTATCAACAGAGCCGCCAGGATTGCTCACACCGCATAGTAAACAGATGCCGCTTACTGAATTGGTTTGATCGATCGCCGCGTCGCAAGGAACCGGATTAGGTCCTATTGGGTTTACATTAATTATACCTGATGCTCTTGAAGCAGATACTGCTCCGGTAGCAGGGATACTTGACTCGGCGTAATAAGTAACCTGTCCAAATACGGCAGGGCTTACAAAGTTTGGTCCTGTAAATATGCTGGTGCCTCCTGTTGGTGTAGTAAACCAGTTAAATACAGCACCTGGCGTGGTTGATGACGCTGTTAAGCTGCCCGAAGTACCCGCGTTAACGGTTTGTACTGGCGGGTTAACGGCCACATCCGGTATAATGATTGGCTGAGTAACGGTCAGGATCACTGGGGTACGTTGCGCGCTTACGCAACCAGAAGCCAATGAGCTTTCAGCATAATAAGTTGTAGTTGCTGTTAAAGGTGGGGTAATAAATACCGAACCTGTAAACACAGGTGTTCCGCCGGTTGCTGTAGTATACCATTTGAAGATAGCACCTGCAGTAGTTGAGCTGGCAGTCAGCGTAGCTGAGCTTCCTGTTGTAACCTGACCACCGGCCGGGCTTACAGCTACTGTTGGAGCAACAGGCACAGGACTAACTACCGCATCTGCTTTGGTACGGGCCGGACTAACACAACCATTTGCTGATGCTTCTACATAATAAGATGTATTGGCAGTAAGTGTTGGGGTTGTAAACTGTGCACCTGTAAATATTGGTGTGCCACCGGTTGCTGCTGCATACCAGTTATATACCACACCTGCTTGTGTAGGCGAAACGGTTAACACGGCAGATGAACCTGAACACACTTGTACAGATGCTTGTGCCAGAACCGGGTTAACCGGTGCGGGAGTAACGTTGGCAGTTGCAGCTACCCTGTTCGGGTTAGCACAGCTGCTGGATACGCGGCTGCTTTCTACATAATAAGTTGTCGTCGCGTTTAATGCCGCAGTTGTAAAGGATGTACCTGTATGTACCGAAGTACCGCCAGTTGCTGAAGTGTACCATTTATACTGTACACCTGCACGAGCGTTATTTACGGTAAATGTAGCTGTACTGCCTGAGCAGATACTTACAGCATTCGCGGCAAGTCTTGGCGCTTCTACCTGTTTGGTAGCATAGTAAATATTCAGTGTATTAAATACTGATGCCAAAGCGCCGTTATACCTGATCTCGACCCTGTCAAATGCCGTTTGCGGAGCAAACTTCACTAAGGCGGTCTGGTTACCGTTCAGCAATGTAATTTTCAGCAGGTTGCTGCTTAAGGTAACACGGTCATTATTATAAGTATTTCCGTTGTAAGAAGCTATTTGTAATTGGTTCAATACACCCACAGTAGCTAAGCTCGCAGGAACTGCTATTTTAACAGTTACGGTATCACCCACAGCACCTGCATCGCTGAATATTAATTTCTGCGATACGTTTGATCCTACCAGACCGATCGGAACGCTCAACTGGCTAAAGTTGGTGGTATCCTGATCAACAGAGTTATTAGGAAAGTTTACGGCACAACCAACGCAAAGCAGGCCGCCGTTTACATCAAATGTTTGTGTTGACGCAAAATCGCAACTGGTTGAGAATATTGGATTTACAATAAGATTTACCGATGTACGTGTTGTGCTAACACAGCCCGCTGCTGTTGTAGCCTCCACATAATAAGTAGTATTAGAAGTTAACGCCGGGGTAGTAAACGGATTACCTGTAAATACTGGAGTACCGCCTGATGAAGAAGCATACCATTTATAGGTAACACCCGGTGTAGTTGATGAGGCTGTTAAAGTAGCGGTTTGACCAGAAGTGATCTGCCCGCCTACAGGGTTAACAGCAATAGTAGGCGCAACGGGTGTCGGATTAACCGACACATCCGCTTTTGCCCTTGTTGAGCTGGTGCAGCCCCCTGTTGACGCAGCTTCAACGTAATATGATGTACTGGCAGTTAATGCCGGAGTAGTAAATTGAGCTCCCGAAGCTACAGGTGTGCCGCCGGTAGCAGTAGTGTACCAGTTAAAGGTAACGCCAGCCTGGGTTGATGTGGCAGTTAATACTGCTGATGAACCAGAGCAGGTTTGTACCGGCGTTTGAGATACGGTTGGTACCAGCGGTGTAGTTATTACATTAGCCTGTACCTGGGTACGGGCAGAACTTCCGCATGAACCGGCATTAGCTTGAACATAGTAGGAAGTATTAGCAGTCAATGCCGGACTTGTAAATTGTGGGCCGGTAAATAATGGAGTGCCACCGGTTGCAGTAGCATACCAGGTAAAGGTAACGCCATTAACAGCTTGTACCGTGAATATGGCCGGTTGACCAGAACATACAGCTACCGTTGTAGCGTTAGCTACCGGAGCGGCTGGTGCCGGAACAATGGTTACTGTTGCCGGTGTGCGTTTAGTTTGAGCGCAACCATCAACAGTGCGGCTGGCTTCGGCATAATAAGTGGTAGTAGTATTCAGTACAGGCGTAACAAAGGTTGCACCGGTAAATACTGGTGTGCCACCCGAAGCGGCAGTGTACCATTTGATAGTTACGTTGGCCGGTACGTTGTTGGCAGTCAGCGTAGCGGCTGTACCCTGACAGGTGCTTACGTTAGCTGTGTTGATAATCGGCACGGCTACTGACTGGTACGCGTCATAAACATTTACAGTATTCAGTAAGCCGGCTAAACCTGAGTTAAACTGAACTTCAACACGGTCAAATGCCGCACCTGCTTTAAAGGCCACCCTAAAACGGCTTGTACCGTTCAATAAAGTAACATTTAATAAAGATCCGTTTACGCTAAAGAAATCGTTATTGAAAGTACCTCCGTTATAAGTACCTATCTGAATTTGTGATAACACGCCTACGTCGGCCAGTGAACCAGGGATACCCAATTCAACAATAACGCTATCACCCACAATACCTGCATGGGTAAATTGCAATGTTTGTTGTCCCGAAGCTCCTAATAAACCTATAGGTACATGTATTTGTGAGAATGTATTACGATCGTTATCAATTGCTCCACCAGGGTTGGTAATACCGCATAATAAACATAAACCATTAACAGAATTGGTTTGTGCTGTGGCCGCGGCGCAGGCTACCGGATCGGTACCAACAGGGATAATGTTAACTACTGCTGGTGCACGGGTGGCAGATTTTGCGCCGGTTGCTGTTACTACAGCTTCGGCATAATAAGTGGTATTGGCAAATACAGGCGGAGTTACAAAAGTTGCTCCTGTAAATATCGGGGTACCACCGGTTGGTGTAGTGTACCAGTTAAATACGGTTCCGGGAGTGGTTGAACTCGCGGTTATGGTACCGGTTGTTCCTATGTTAACTGATTGTGTTGGCGGATTAACGCTTACATCAGGTATTACTATCGGGGTAACGGTTACAGGTACAGCAGTTCTGTCTGGTGATACGCAGCTGCCTAATGAAGCTTCGGCGTAGTAAGTAGTATTAGCATTCAATACCGGGGTAGTGAAAGTGCTGCCTGTAAATACTGGTGTACCACCGGTTGCAGTAGTATACCATTTTATAGTGGCTCCGTTTACAACGGTAGCTTTGAAAGTAGCTGTTTGTCCGGCCAGTATCGTAGCGCTCGAAGGCGTTACCACTGGTTTCACCGGAGCATCGTCAACTATTACCTGTACAGGCGCCCGTGTTGGGCTTACGCAACTTCCGCTGCGGCTATATTCAACATAATAAGTTGTATTTGCTGTTAAAGCAGGCGTAGTATAAGATGTTCCGGTATGAACGGCAGCACCACCGGTTGGTGTAGTAAACCAGCTGAAGGTTCCGTTAGCAGGTGTTGGGGAGGTAATGGTCAGTGTAGCCGGGCTGCCTTTGCAAATTTCAGGGGCGGCCGGATTAAATTTCGGTGTAGGGTATTGCTGTATCGCGTAATAGATCTGTAATGAGGTAAGCAAAGTAGCGACACCTGAATTAAGGGTTACTACTATACGGTCATAATTCCCAACAGCGGGTATATATGCTGCATACTTACCGGTTCCACTTAGCAACCTTAAAGTCAGCAATGAATTATTAAGCGGATAGCTGCCTACCAATGTTCCTCCATTGTAAACAGCAACAGTTATTCCGCCAAGCAAACTTACATCGGCTAAACCGCCTGGTGTTTGTAAAGCAAGCTTAATGGTATCGCCTGCAAAACCCGGGTTAGGGAATATCAATGTTTGTGAAGCCGATCCACCTAAAAGTCCAACGGGTACGGTTATGGTTGATGCCGTAGTTGTGTCGGCGTCAGCCGCAAGGACATCGTTATTGATAGAACATAATAAACACAAACCATTAATGGCCGAGCTTTGCTGATTAGCAAATGTACAAGGCGAATTATTATTGATGGTTACCGTAATGGTTATTGGTGTACGTGTAGCCGATTCGCAACCAGTAGCGTTAACAGCGGCTACATAATAGGTAGTAGTGCTGAAAAGAGCTGGTGTTATGAACGGATTGCCTGTAAATACCGGTGTAGCCGCCGCCGCTGAAGAATACCATTTATAAGTAATACCTGTTTGCGCGTTACTTACATTGATGGTAGCTGTTTGGCCTGCTACGATGGTTGAGTTATTTACTGTCAGCGTAGGAGCAGCTGGTTTAGGCGTTACAGTTACATTGGCAGCAGCACGGGTACCGCTTGCACAACCGGCAGCATTAACCGCTTCAACATAATAAATAGTGTTGGCAGTTAAAGCGGGGCTTGTAAAGTTAGTTCCGGTAAACAATGGCGTACCACCTGTTGCTGCAGCATACCAGTTGTAAGTTTGTCCGGCTACAGGCGAAGCAATGGCCAGTACGGCTACATCACCATCGCAAATAGTTACGTTTGGTGTAGTCACTGTCGGTGCTGCAGGTAGCGGGCTTATAGTAGCCGTTACTTTAGTACGTGTAGTACTTACGCAGGTACCCCCGCTTACTGCTTCGGCATAGTAGCTTGTAGTAGCGCTTAAAGCAGGACTGGTAAAAGTATTACCTGTAAACAATGATGTACCACCGGTTGCCGCTGCATACCAGTTGATAGTAACACCTGTTACAGGCGTAGCCGCAAATACTGCGGTTGAGTTAGGACATACGGTAATATTAGCATTGGCGACAACAGGTGCCACTGGAATTTGGTTAACATTAATAGTTACCGGAGCTCGGGTAGATGCCGTAGCACAACCCGGTCGGGTTGCCGATACATAATAAGTAATATTGTTAGTTAAAGCTGGTGTAGTAAAACTTGCACCTGTAAAGGTTGGGATACCGCCTGTTGGCTGGGTGTACCAGCTAAAAGTTGTACCTGCTAAGTTGGCAGTAGCATTTAAGGTAACTGTACTGCCGGCACATAACTGAGCCGTAGTTACCGCTACATTATTAACTTTTATTATCGGTTGTGGTATCAGTATCTCGCCTTCATTAAGGTCAAGGGTTGACAGCACGCTGGCTATCCCACCCAGCCTGAGCTGAACACGATCAAATACCTTCGTTGGCACGAAGGTAATCGTTAGCCTCTGCCTGTTATTTGACAAATCAAGCAAACGTAAACGTAGTAATGATCCATTTAAAACCTGTGTATCATTATTATCGGTATTACCATTAAAAGTTGATACGAATGTACCGGAAAGAAGGCCTACATCAAGCAATGCCTTAGGTAAAGTTAAGGTAAGCCTTACAGAATCGCCAATAGTTGATGCTGATTGAAAAATGAGTGTTTGTTGTGCAAATGCCCCTAACGCACCAACACCCGCGTTAAGGGTGGATGCTGTATTTGGGTTGCCGTCAATAGCGTTTTGAGGATTTGCAACTCCCCCTACGTTTACTCCCAGGCCAAGTAATGCTGATGATATACCATGTAATTCGTCATAAGTGGTATTACAAATAGGCGGACCAGGCGTTGTATAAAACGCGTCATACAGGTATATACTGCTTAATGCCCCTAACAAACCACCGCTAAGTGTTACCCTTACCCTGTCATAAGCCTGCGTTGGAGCGTAAATAAGCTCTAATTGATTATTGTTACTGGCAACACTTGCCAAAGTAGGCGCAGTAACCGGTGTGCCTGCTACATTCCCGTTATACGGAGTAATAGTAACCCCTCCAAGAAGTGTTACGTCAAGCAAGTTATCCCCGGTTCCCAGTTTAATGGTCAGTTGTGTATTAGCCGGAACTGTACCTGGGAAAATAAGTTCCTGGTAAGTTGATGCTAAAAGCCCAACTGGCACGTTTAAAGTAGAGAAAGTTTGCAGATTCGCATCAATGGCATTGCCTTGATTGTTAACCACGCAGCCCAAGCAAAGCAAACCAGTAGCACCGCTTTGCTGAGTTGTTGCAAAATGGCGTTGTCCGAATATTTGGCTTGTAGCACACAATAGCAGGCATAAAACTATTATGTACCTGCTATAAAAGGTAAAGGTTCTCATGCAAATGAAGTTAAGGTAGGTGCAAATAGTTACACCTTTCAAAACTACATACCGCTTGAGGATAATTATTAATACATCTTATTCACTTATTCAAGCCAGTTCAATTCTCATTCATAGACTAAATCATTGTTCATTTTGTTCATTAAATAATATTTTAAAACCTACAGCTCTACATTTCTCGTAAACACAGCAAATTATGTTAAAAGCCCAATATTTGGGTAAAATACGGTTGCAACATTATTTGATATTACCCCCGTATAATAATAGCAGAAACATTAATTGTGTAAATAACAACAACCTATTCAGATTAATTGCGTAATATAAATACAAACCTATTAACCTAATTGCTTGAGCCTATGATATCCTTTTCACCAATTCAGTTTGAAACGTTGAAATCCAGAGTACTCGCCAATGCTAATATCAGAAGCATTACTCCGGGTGATTGCAAGGCGCTTGCATTTCAAATATATTCAAAAACAAAATTAACCGTAAGTGAAACTACATTGAAACGGGTTTACGGTTTTGCATACAGTAAATTCAAACCATCTTTATTCACCATTGATGTTTTAGCAAAATTTTGTGACTACGAAGGCTGGGATGATTTTTGCGAACGTGAAAGCGTACCTTCTGAAAAATCGCAAAACGAGCATGTTGACTGGAAAACCCTGAGTCAAAATGCGGCCAAGATCACTCATTTTACACTTCAGGCTTTAAAAAACCGCTCCGGTATCCCTTTTGGCCAAACTATCCGCCGCAAATTTATCGACGATCATTTTGATGAATTTTTAAGAGGTGATTACACAGCAACCGTATTTGCCGCCCCTTCCGGCTACGGCAAAACCATCGGACTTTGCCATTGGATAGATGAAAAATTAGAATCAGACAGTAACGATATTATCCTGTTTTTTAGCAGCAGCGCTTTAATGAATGTTTTTTTAAGCGGGCGCGACCTGAACGATTGGCTGCTGGCCTTATTGGGCTACTCGCATGAGGAAGATATTGAAGCACTATTTGACATCAATAAACGTAACGATGGTAAGTTTTACCTGGTTATTGATGGTTTTGATGAACACATGTTCAAAAACGATCAGTTTGAACTGGTATTGACCCAGTTGATGGATATTTTTTCCTTCTACCAATCACATGAGTGGTTTAAGCTGGTTTTAACCATGCGGTCGGCTAACTGGATCAATAATAAACACAATATGGAGTTTGGTCTTAAAAACTGGTTCACCGGTTTTATAACAGATCATGACCTTACCACTAATGTGCCCCTGTTTAATATCCAGGAGATCAAGGAACTAAGTCGTAAAATAAATCCCGACGTTCAGAACCTGATCGCCATTGATGTGGCTAATAATTTCAATCATCCATTATATTTTCAATTCTATTACAAACAGAATAAGAATAATTTTTCGCTCAACAACATTGATCACATCTGCATATACGAGCTCATTTCCATATTTATACTCAACAAGGTTTACCTGGGCCATTACGCAACCGAAAAGATCCTGTTGTTGAAGGGTTTGGTTGATGAGATGGATTTTCAGGCTGGTGTATATGAGCTGGATAAGTTTAAATGCAACGATCTGCTTAAACAATACAGCCATGCTTATAACGAATTGTTAAGCATTGGTTTTTTACGCGAAATAAACTCCAGTAACGACTTTCAGTTTAAAACTATGGTTCAGTTCGGGAACAATAATTTCCTGGAATTTACTATAGCCCGCAAACTGCTTTTAGATAACAATCAACGCTTTGACCTGCAGCTGATCAAACTGATCAACAGTGCATTTAATAACAGCGAGCATAAATTACCGGTTATCAAATGGTGTGTGATTCACGCGGTTAAAAACGGGCAGCAGGAAAGCTTTGAGCTTTTAGCGCAAACCAATCTTAATCCCAAAGAAAAATCGGAGCTGATCATTTTTTTAGGCGATTTGCTCCAGCGAGTCTGCTTTGGGTCGACCAACGCTGAAGCTACTGCCAATTATTTTAAACAGGATTGCAGCGACGGGCTTTTTTATTACTTTTTTGGACTGGAACTGGTAAATACCGATTACAAAAAAGCTCTGCAGACTTTATTGAAGTTTGAGCTTTCTGACCATAAGAAAGTACTTACATATACGGCTCTAGCTACTATAGCTATACTTCAGCTGGATTTGAAACAACTGGAAGATTACCTGGCGAAATTAAAAAGTTTCCCGCAGCATGATTTCCATCAATTCGCGATCAACCCGCTACATTGTCTGAATGCTATTTATCAATACCTGAAATATGGTATGATCAGGAAGGACTTTTTTGCCGAGATCACCCGCTTCTATTTTAATCCGCCAAAACAAAGCGAAAGCATACATAACAGAAAGGCGAATGATCTTATTTTCCTGTTATCGGCTTACTCCACTTTCATTTGCCAGAAACCTTATAAAACATTGAGGTTTGTTAACGCCCTTCATACAATAGATAAAACCAGTACCGAAACATCATTTTCCTATAATTTCTTTTTAAAGATAGCCGAGTGCGACGCATATTTTTTACTGGATAGCCAAACCGACCTGCTGAAAAACAACGATGAAATTTCAGCCTCTTATAAACAGGAAGAATATTTGTTTACTCCTTTTATGAAGTCGTTGTTTTATGGGCTTAAAATAAAAAGCGCTATTTCCAATAATGATTATTCAACTATAAATGGCTATTTGAATTGTTTAAACCAGGTTTCGGATGAGTCGGGTAACAAATTATCAAAGCTGTTCATATATGCCAGCATTTTAAACAATGAAGTACTGTTGAACCTTGATCCGCAATTGTACAAACAGGTAGCTTACAATCATACCCGTTTATTACGCGAATGTGGTTTAAACATCGACGTATTTATAAAGCCTAAAAGTGAAGTGCTGGCATTAAAAGTAAAGGTTAACAACTAAACCCATCGTATTTGAAACAATCACTTTACTTTTAAACTTGCACGTACTTTTTTTACTTCTAATGCGGTGACCAAACTGCTGTTGTTCCCAAAATTGTTGCGGATATAGGTCAGTACCTGGGCTATCTGATCATCACTCAGAAAATTATGTTTGGGCATCACACTATTATACGGTACATTTTTAACCTTCACAGGACCTTCAAGTCCATTAAGCAGTACCCGGATAGCCGTTTCCTTTTCCATGTATTTGCCCCCGGTAACCCATTCAGATCCGCCAAGTGGCGGAAAAAGATTACCATCACCCTTACCGTTTTTCTGGTGGCAATTGGTGCAATAGGTAGCGTACAGCTTAGCTCCGCCAGTTAACATCCCGCTCATCAAATTATTACGTGTTATGTCGGGGGTTTTAAAGCTTGGTAGTTTTTTCCGCAATTCCATTTTTGCCAGTTGGGCCGTTGTGAACTTTATTTTGTCGCCCTGGTAAAATATACGCCATACCCTACCCTTCTCGGTATCGCTTATATATAAGGAACCATCGGGCCCCTGCGATATTCCCATCGGCCGGTAAACGGCATCGCTCACGCTTGCTATGGTAGTGCGCCCGGCAAATCCATCGGCAAAAATCTCCCAGGAACCTACAGGTTTTCCACCTTTAAAAGGCACAAAGCCAATAAAGAAACCTGCCTGCGGATACGGCGACCTGTTGGTAGAACCATGAAACGCGACAAATGCCCCGTTTTTATACCTTGCCGGGAACTGGTTACCTGTATAAAACAACAGATCATTTGGTGCCCAGTGCGCCGCAAAAGCCATAATAGGCTGGGCATATTTGGCGCCATCGCCCGCTTTTTTACCATCACCGCCATATTCCGGGTTTAAGAGTTTCTTCTTTTTAATAGGATCGTAATAATAATATGGCCAGCCGACATCTGTACCTTCCTTAATTTTCAAAAACTCTTCGGCAGGTAGCACCGCGCTTTGCCAGGGGGTAAACAGTTTAGGGAACTGCAAGCGCAGGTCATCACGCCCATGTGCTACTACGTATAAACAATTGTCGGCAGTATTCCAGTCCATTGCCACTACGCTGCGCAGTCCGGTAGCATAACGCATACCATCGGCCTGCTGCTGATTAAGTTTATCCTCGTCAAAACGCCAGATGCCTCCATACTCTTTCAGCAGGGGGCAACCTTCAATACCCATTGAACCCGGAACCCTGTTTTGCTCCTGGCAGGCATTGGAGGGCGCACCAAAAGCCACATACATATGTCCTTTATTATCAAAAGCAAGCGGTTTGGCATCATGCTCCTGCGGGGGATGTATATCATGCACGATCAGTTCCGGCTTACCATCGGGAACCAGGGTATTGAGATTGAGTTTCATTCGGTATACGTTGATCTCCGAACTAAAATAAAGATATCCTTTATGTACACGCATCGCTGTGCCATAACTTCCTTTATCTTCATAATCCGCGAATTTTTTGATGATATCGGCTTTACCATCGTGGTTGGTATCCCTCATGGCTACGTTGCCACCTATAGAGTCAGGGAAACGGAGCTTTACATATACATCGCCATTATCATTAACCGCCAGATGGCGGGCACGCCCGGCCAGGCTATCTACTACCACTACAGCTTTAAAATGGCCGGGTAAAAACAAGCCACCGTTGTTTTTGTCGGCAACGGGTAAAGTGTCCTTATTCCCGGTAATGGTAAAACTGATGATAAAAAACGCGGCAATAGCCGTCAAAAATAAAATGGCGCGGTTTTTCATTAGATAAGTCGAAAGGTTGATGTACCAGCTACAACGAATTTTACCCTATAAATGTTTAACTAATGAAGTGTTTTTTGTTGGTACAGGATAAAATAGCGGTGATATAAATATCACAATTGATGTGGTGTTTTTTTATCAGCGCTTTTCTTTTTATAATCCTCATAACTATTTTTGATATAAATAATAAGGTCATAATCGCTCATGGCATTCAGCTGTTGTAAAGTAGGCGCATAATCAACACGGAAATCATCAATTTCATTAGCCTTAAGAGGCACAACACTTTTTATCAATGAATCATTAAAGCGCCTGGTAATTTCGTAAGCGGTTAGTTCCCGTTTGGCAAAGTGGTTAAACCGCCGGGCCTGCTTAACCTCGCTTTTAAAGTTTTCATATATAAAGGTCATCGGTTTTAAAAACAGGTAATAATAATGTGGTGTGCCGGTATAAAAAACACTTTTCTTCCGGTACCCCTTCTGGGTTTCCCGGAGGTCTTTGATAAGCGAATTCTCTTTGATCACCACCTCTGCTAATTCAATAATAGGCTGCAGGTATATGAGTTTATCGGCAAAATCGCTTACAACCAATTCCCCGGTTAAGTAATTAGGGCTTGAAAACTGCAAAGTATCACCCTGTAAAGCCACAATACTAAATACGCCTTCTATATTTGACCGGATGGTGATATGACTGCGCTTATTTAAAACCTGCACATCCGCTAATCTGGCAGTATTGCCACTCCTAAGCACCAAGCCCTGCTGCACTTTAGCCACCTGCCCGTTAACCCTAGTCGGTGGTATTAAATAAATAATAAAAAGCAATATCAGGATTTTAGGATTCATAGGCAACATAAAATTAGCGCAACAGCCTGACTATTAATTATATTTTAACTTATTTTAACATCTACATGTATTGATCGTACTTATTCTGAACCATCTATCCATTTTTGAAGAATAGCGCAAATAAATATCCTATCTTATCTTCGCAAAAAAATCAGGAACAGCTATGTCTGCATCATCCTCCGAAAAAAATAAATTAGGTTTATGGACCAGCACCTCCCTGGTGGTTGGCAATATGATAGGTGCGGGCGTGTTTTTAATGCCGGCGGCTATGGCCTCCTACGGCAGTATCGGTCTGTTGGGCTGGGTATTTTCGGCCATCGGTTCTTACTTTTTGGCCAAGGTTTTCAGTAACCTGAGCAAACTGCTGCCCCATGCTACGGGTGGCCCTTATGCTTATACCCGCAACGGACTGGGCGATTTTGCCGGGTTCCTGGTGGCCTGGGGTTATTACCTGGCGGTATCATGCGCCAACGCGGCTATCACCATATCCTTTGTAAGCGCGCTGAGTACCTTTTTCCCGGTGCTGGCCTCCAGTGCTGTTACGGCAATAACTACCGGTTTATGCACTATATGGCTGCTTACCTATATTAATACCCGTGGCGTAGTAACCGGCGGCAAGGTCCAGCTGGTGACTACTATATTAAAGGTAACACCGTTGATACTAGTGGCTATCGGCGGTTTATTTTTTATACAGGCCAAAAACTTTTCACCTTTTAACGGTAGCGGCACAACTATATACGGTGCTTTAACGGCTACCGCCACCATGACCATGTTTGCTTTTATCGGTATTGAAAGCGCTACGGTACCTGCCGGCAGTGTGGCCAATCCCGAAAAAACCATTCCTAGAGCAACCTTACTGGGCTTGCTAATTGCTACACTGGTTTACATTTTGAGCAGTTTTAGCGTGATCGGGATTATCCCGGCAGAGGCTTTAAAACATTCGGTTACCCCCTTTGCCGATGCCGCCGTAGTGATATATGGCAGCAATGCCCGTTACTGGGTGAGCGCAGGTATAGCTATTGCCGCCTTTGGCTCGCTCAACGGCTGGACGTTATTACAGGGCCAAATGCCTTTTGCCATTGCCAGCGACAAACTATTCCCTGCCGCTTTTGCCCGCAAAAACAAAAAAGGAGTGCCTTATGTGGGTATCCTGGTGAGCAGTGTGATGGTATCGCTTTTTATGAGCATGAATTATACCAAGGGCTTGGTGGAGCAGTTTCGTTTTTTACTGCTGTTATCCTTATTATCTATATTGATCCCTTACCTGCTTTCGGCAGCGTCATACTTGATTATCCGCGTAAAGCAAAAACAGGTTGATGGCTTAACAGGCGCGGTGATACTGGCTATTTTAGCCTTTGGCTACGCGCTATGGACCATCGCCGGTACCGGTAAAGAAGCCGTTTATTATGGCTTTTTACTGCTGATGGGCGGCATACCCTTTTATGTGTGGCTGGCTTATAAGAAGAATAGCGGTGATTGAGTGGGCAGTTTGCGGTGGGCAGTTGGCATTATTGAACTCTTACTTATAAACACATGTCATTGCGAGGAGGAACGACGAAGCAATCTCGTCGTATACATAAACGCGAGGAGATTGCCACGCTGCGCTCGCAATGACATGTATGGAAATTACTTAAAAAAACTCAAAAACCCCTCCCTTACTTCTCGTTCGACATGGAGTAAGGTACATCGGTAGCTTTAATACCGCGTTGTTTGTTTGGCGTGGCCGACATGTCAAAGTTCAGCTCGGCTCCGCTTAACAGGGCTTTATGGCTAAGCCAGGTAAAGTCGTAAGGTTTGCCATTCACGGTTAAGTTGTTTACATATTTATTATCGGCATTGTTTTTTGGCGCGTTGATGGTAATGGTTTTGCCATTCTCCAGCTTTACGGTCAGCTTTTTAAACAATGGAGCACCCAGTACATACTGATCGCTGGCTGGGGTTACCGGGTAAAAGCCCATCGCCGAAAACACATACCAGGCTGATGTTTGTCCGTTATCTTCATCACCGCAGTAGCCATCTGGTGTAGCTTTGTACAACTTATTCATAGTTTCGCGTGCCCAGTATTGCGTTTTCCAGGGTTCGCCGGCATAATTGTACAGGTATATCATGTGCTGGATAGGCTGGTTGCCGTGCGCGTACTGGCCCATGGCGGCTATCTGCATTTCACGGATCTCATGGATCACGGTACCATAATAGCTATCGTCAAAAACAGGCGGCAGCGTAAATACAGAATCCAGTTTGGCCACAAATTGCTGCTTACCACCTACCAGGTTGATCAGCCCCTGTATATCATGAAACACACCCCAGGTATAATGCCAGCTGTTCCCTTCAGTAAAGGCATCGCCCCATTTAAATGGATTGAACGGTGTTTCGAACGAACCATCTTTATTTTTACCGCGCATCAGTTTGGTGGAAGGATCAAACAGGTTGCGGTAGTTTTGGCTGCGTTTTTTGTAAATATCAGTTTCAGATGCCGGTTTGCCCAAGGCTTTACCCAGCTTGTATATAGCAAAATCATCATAAGCATATTCCAGTGTACGGGCAGCATTTTCATTGATCTTTACATCATAAGGCACATAACCCAGGGTATTGTAGTACTCCACTCCCCGGCGGCCTGTAGCATTGGGGCCTTCATTATTGGCACCATGTTTTAATGCCTCATACAGCGAGTTAATATCGTATCCGCGCAAACCTTTTAAATAAGCTTCGGCCACTACCGATGCGGAGTTGTTACCGATCATACAATCGGCATAACCCGGGCTCGACCACTCAGGCAGCCAGCCACCTTCTTTATAGGAATTCACCAGGCCTTCCTGCATTTCTTTATTCATGGATGGATAAACCAGGTTAAGGAATGGGTACAACGCCCTGAAAGTATCCCAGAAACCGGTACCCGCGAAATAGTATCCCGGCAATACCTTTCCATTGATAGGACTATAATGAACGATTTGTCCTTTAGCATCAACCTCATACATCCGGTTAGGGAAAAAAAGCATGCGGTAAAGACTGGAGTAAAAAGTACGGGTTTGGTCGATAGTACCACCTTCAGGTGTTAAATGACTTAATGTTTTGTTCCATACATCTTTTCCTTTTTGGCAGGTAACATCAAAACTATCGGTACCCAATTCGCGCTTCAGGTTAAGTTCGGCCTGCTCTGTGCTGATATAAGATGATGCTACACGAAGATGTACTTGTTCGCCTTTTTTGGTTTTAAAGCTGATGACCGCGCCTGCATGATCGCCGGTATATTCCAGCGAGCCATCTTTTTGCCAGTTATGCCAGGTAGAAGCCAGCTCAAAAGGTTTATCTATATATATAACAAAGTAGTTTTTAAAATTGGCAGGTACGGCGCCGCTATTTTTGGTGCTATAACCGATGATCTTTTGCTCGCCGGGAATAATTTTTACGTATGATCCTTTATCAAAAGCATCGATCACAATATGTGAGCTATCACTTTTGGGGAAGGTAAACCTGAAATTGGCGGCGCGTTCTGTTGGCGTAAGCTCGGTAGTTACATCATAATCAGCCAGGTATACACTATAATAATAGGGTTTGGCAATTTCGGCTTTATGCGAAAACCAGCTGGCACGTTGCGCCTCATTCAGTTTAAGCTTGCCTGTTTCCGGGAATATGGAAAACATGCCATAATCATTCATCCAGGGTGATGGCTGGTGGGTTTGTTTAAAACCCCGTATCTTATCGGCATCGTAGGTATATTGCCAACCGTCGCCCATTTTACCGGATTGTGGCGTCCAGAAGTTCATGCCCCAGGGCAGCGCGATAGACGGATAAGTGTTTCCGTTTGAAAGTGAGGGCTTGGATTCCGTCCCCATTAAAGGGTTAATATAATCAACAGGAGTAACAGGCGGGGTGGTTTGCTGCGCAATAGCTGCTACTGGTAAAAGGGCAAACGCCAATAAGAATAATTTTTTCATTATTAATTTTTAGATAGGCTTATATCAACATCGCTAAATCGATTAATCGGGCCATGCAATATACGGGCAGAATTCAATATTTTATAGTTGTACGGTGATATTTTTTGATAAAGTTGGGTGGATTATGTGTAACAATATACTATGTGTTTATGCGGGTAAAATATGAATACACAGCGCCCAACTTAGTGGGCACTGTGCAAAATGGTATCATAACTATTAAAAATCATCAACTCACAGTTTTTTATAATAGATCAGCTCTCCGGCTTCGCCATTTGCAGCTAATTGCGAAGGAATAAACTGGGTGATAACCAACGCGGCTTGCCCACCAACAGTTAGGGCTGTAATGGTTGGGTTAGCGAATGCCTGGCTACCGCCATCGGTATGGATGTTCAGCTTATCGGCATTGCCGGTTTGGTAATCATACAGGTAGCAGCGCCAGGTACCAAAATCGCCCTTAGTGCCCTGTCCTTCAATCAAACCAAAATTAAAGTTCTGAAATTTCAGGTAGCCGTCACGGTCGCCAATATTACCCTGCACGCCCCAGTATAAAATGGCATTGTCAATTTGCGGCTGTGCACTGGCGCTCCATGATGTCCAGGTGGTGGTACCGCGTGCCTGGCGGTCAACATCGCAATTGGACCAGTAGTGAAAACCCACATCAACAGAAGTGCTGCTGGCCGAGTAAATGTTAGGTGTACCTTCTGCACAGGTTGATAAAGTATGTGGGGCCTCAAATGATTTGGCTACAGCACCGTTCTGCAGGTCGGTCCAGCTGTTAAAATAGCTGAATTTTAAGTGGTTGTTGGGCTCCTGCTCCCAAACCATTACAAAACCACCGGTTGAAGTAGCGGCAATAGTAGGCTGCGACGCGCCTCCGGTATTACTGCCAGCCAGTTCGCGGATCCAGGTCCAATGCAGCAGATCTGTTGATGATGCCACATTGGTTTTAAACGTCCCGTTGATCATGGTATGATACACCCCAATATAACCACCCGATGGGTTGGCAATGATCTTGAGGCAATCCATGGTTTTGCCGGTATTGTCTTTGGCGCCGTAAATTTTACCATCGGCGGTGGTCACATTTTCAACAATGCTTCGCAGGGCGGCTCTTGGCGCATCGGATGGTGGTGCGGCGGTTACTTTTTGTACACTGTCTTTTTGTTTGTCGGCCGCGGTATTGCTGTTCTTTTGACAAGAGGCAAATACCAGCAAGATAAGCATGCTTTTGATCATCATCATGTTCTTCTTCATAGGTGTCTAGTTGAGGTTTATAGATAATTGGTTAATTATTCTCTTGCCATTTCAAATCAACCTTGATACCATCCGGGCTATTGCCAAAACTCAGGTAAAGGGTATTTGACGATGCATCCCATGATGTTTTCACATCGCTGATATTCTGGCCTGTGCTATCGGTTACCTTTGTTTCTTTGGGTTGCGCGGGCAACAGCACACGTACACTATTTAATGTTTTGGCGGGGCTTTTGGCTACAAAAGAATAACTGCCGCCCTGCCTGTTTTCGTCATAAATTCTTGATGCCGAAGCCAGTACCTGCGCCAATTTTTTATCGGGCACACGGTCAACCACATATAATAAAGACTGCTCACCCGAGTTCACTACCTTTTCTACCAGTACCGGCAATTGCGGATCAAACAGATCGATCACCGGACCTTTGATGGTGTAGGGTTTGCTGTCGGTATTTTCATCCATTACAGATACCACATCATACGGACCACGTTCCAGATACAGGCTGTTTTTAAATGTGAGCTCACCCGCTTTGGCTTTTTTCTCATAGGCTTGTTTTACGGTGCTGATGTAGTTATCATCCTTCCCGGCTTCCAGCACATACTCTTTAGGATTTTGCCTCAACACATAAACCGCACCTTTGCCCACTTTAAACTCTTGCTCGTCCTTTGTTGGATTAACCCCCAGCAACTTGAACAGATGCTGCGAAGGGGCTGTAAACTTATTCCCTTTGGTATCCCACCATTCCATAACCGTTTGGTACGGATCATCATCCCTTCCGCAATAGATCAGAACGCCGCCCTGTTTTACCCAGTTGGCGAGATAAGTGTGCACCGCTGCTGATACCGGTTTCATGTTGGAGTAACTCATCACTAGTACTTTGATGTTTTTTAGCGATGCCGGGTATTCCAGGTTTTCCATGTGCACGGTTTGTACCGGTACGCCACGTTTTAACAAAGGCAAAGTTTGACCGTAAAAGTTAGAGAATTGCGGATCTTCAAAACCATTATGCGTTGGGAAACGCTGGAACATGAGCGTATTACTCATCAGCACACCAATGCCGTTTACACCCGATACGTTGTTGGTTGATGCCGGCATACTGTTTAAGGCGTTCACCATGATCTGCATCTGGGTAGAATAAAACTGCGGGATCAATGTCTTTTGGTCGGTACCGGCTACTTTGTACGGATGGGTGTAGATCCGCTCGGGCCATGGCATTACCTCGTAATCGGCAACCATAGGATATAGTAATTTTGCGGTGAAAGTAGCCTGGTAATTGCGCTTGTAATCGCTCCAGTCGCGTGGCCAGTCTTCTATCGGATCAGTCAGGAAAAATACTTTACGACCGGTTGGCGCGGTCATGGAAACTACCGAACCATATTCCAGGAAAGCGTTCTCAAACACGCGCTCTTTACGCAGACCATTAAAAAACGTAGGTTCACGTGCGGTACCTGTCCATACCTGCGCGATGTAGCCATCAATACCCGGTAGCGAAGCCAGGCTGGCTTCGGGACTTACAATTTGCCACGACGAATAGTTCACCAGCGAGTGCGTAGCTATAAATACTTTGATATTTAAACCTTTGCTTTTGCCGTAGGCTTTAGCGTAGTTGGAGACCTCTTTGATGGTTTCATAATACAGGTGATATTTCAACTTGCTCGACAGGTAAGTATTCTCGGCCGAAGCATCCTGCGGTTTCCAGGGGAAGCCATAATATTTTTGCCATTGTTCTTTAAAGCCCGCGCTGTAACCTGCACGCGCCCAAAATTCAGGCTCCTCTAAAAATATGTTGGTGATACCCGCGTTGATCACTTTTTTTACCACCGCGGTTTTCATGTATTCGATAAACGAGGCATCGGGCACTATATAAGGCATATCCCTCCCGTGGAAGATGGTATCGCCTTTCATGGTTACCTGCCCTACACCCAGGTGGTTTTTGCCATCCCATTTTCCTAAAAAATAATCTTTATAGTCGCCCCAGGCTATACCGGTCATAAAATTCACCTGGTAGCCATGGTCGCGCCATGATTGTACCCGCTGCTCAAACGTTAAGCCCGGACGGTCGTTAGCACCATAAACAATGGCTATGTCTGATCGTACATCGATCTCGGGGATCCAGGGGCTGCTCGTCTGGAAAGCCGTTTTCTCTGGCAGTTTAACCAGGTTTGAATTTTGCGCATAACCCGCGAACGATAATGCGACGAGGCAACAGGCAAGTAGAATGTTTTTCATTGGTATATTATTTGCATTTGTAATATAGGGAGGAGATGCATGTGATGCGTCTCTACGCCATTTTTTGTAGAGACACATTACATGTGTCTCCCTATATTATGTGTTTAATTTAAGGAACGGTTACCGTTTTAACGTCGGTATAATTGTAATAATTTAAACCGTATGAGATCCTGGCGCCTACCCTTATAAAGTATTCTCGCTTGCCCGGCAGCGGACCACCAATGGTTGTAACACTTAAGGTTTTCCCTACCGAAGTGCTGGCATCAGAGCCGCTAAGTTTTGGCGTATAACGGTTATCATAATTATTGTTACCCACATATTTGTTTGAATTAACAAATACCGCCAGATCGCTTACATCCTGTTGAAAGTTTGGATCGCTGGTGCCACGTGTAATTTTAAAGCTGGTGGTAATGGTACCATCCGCGTTAACAACCGGATCGCCTACCCAATCTATCCTTAAAAATGGATCTACCGAAAAGTTAACCGTAGTTACGCCTTTAACATCAACCGTCTGGCTTTTATCCACAATAGTTTTGCCGGTATTATCAACCTGCACCAGTGGTACAAAAGGACCTTCGGCCGAGATCACATTTTTACCCGCAAACAATTTGGTATTGTTATAGGTACCATCCTGAAACGAGGATATATAAAAAGGTGTAGGGTTGCTGCTCCAGCTTATTTCCAGCAGTTTGATCCTGGTGCCCGAACCCTGCTCGGTTTGTACGCTTTTACCCGTACCGGCATCTGTTACCACGCCTTTTAAGGTTACATCGGGCGCTGCATAATTATCAACCTTTTTGCACGAGCTGCCCGCGGCAACCAGTGCGCTTAATGCTATGCTATAAAATATAGTTTTCATTGGAATAATTTGTTTTTTTAATGGTAATGAAGCTATCATGAGCTATTCGTTTTGTTTTTAGCGGCAGCTCATGATGGTCATCTCTCTTAAAATTAATAACCTGGATTTTGAATTAAATTCTGACTCTTCTGTATCTCGCCCTGCGGAATTTGTTCATAATACCAGCGCACATCGAAAGTATAGCGGCTGTTGCGCTCATCTAAACGGGCGTCGAAAAAGTACTTACCGTCATTGGCCGAGTAAAATGGCATCAGCGTACGGTAAATGGTACTGTTCTGTTCCTTGTCTATCACTCGCCAGCGGCGCAAATCCCACCAGGTTTTGTTTTCAAAGCCCAGTTCTTTCTTCCGTTCGGTACGTACCACATTAATATTGCTCAGGTCGGTTGGGCTCAGCAGCAGGTTGGCGCCGGCCCTGTCGCGGATCTGGTTAATGGCGGTAAACGCGTCCTGTAGGTAACTTTTGTCGTTTTGACCTAAGGCATTCAGCTCGATTGCTGCTTCGGCACGGTTTAACAATACTTCGGCATAACGCAGCTCTATCCAGGTTTGGTCAGATCGGTTTTCCAGCACTTCTGATGTCGGCTTATCCGGTACCAGGTTTTTACGGATCGAGAAGCCCGATACCGAGCAGGTTCCGTCGCCGGTAAAATAACCGCTTAAACCGGCGGGGTTCATGGTTGTTCCGTTAGGTAAAGTGTAGGGCGTCTGGCTCGCGTTTGATGATTGCACCATATGGTCAGTTGGGTAATGCGCGGTTGAACCAGCCGGTAAAAGCGGACTGATACCTCCTGTTGAACTGCCGGTATAAATACCGCGGCGTATCTCAATGCTTACGCCTTTAAACACATCGCCCGGTAAAATAACTGTCGCCCGCAGCCTTGGTTCGGCATTGGCAAACAGATCCATGGCATTAGTGTACAAGTCATATTTACCACCGGTTGTGGTTTTAATAGTACCATCGGCATTTTTAGGGATACCATCAAACATCTCCACAAAATTAAGCGTAGGGTTAATTTCTGATGAGTATCCGTTTGCCCCCATCAGCTGGCGTGGTACATTGTACGCATCATATCCATGTACCGATTCGGGATAGTGATATTGACGCACAAACACATTCTCCGGACTGGTGGCATCAAAAAACAGGTTCACATAGTTTTGATACTGGGCGGTTTTATCGCCGGCTGCCCATGCTTTTTTGTACAGGCTATATTTACCATCGAGCAATACGGCGGCATCATAAGCGGCTTTAAAATAGGTAACCGCTTTAGCAGCCGGGATACCGCAAAGCCTGTTGCCACTGGCATCGGTAAGGGTAATGTTATTGTATTTGGCGATGGAGCCCGCGTACAACATGGCGCGCGATTTAAAACCTGCGGCTACGTATTTATTGGCCCGGCCTACCTGGTTACTTTCGCCCAAATTGGCATAAGCATAATCCAGATCGGTAGAGATAAAATCATAAACTTTTTCTTCTGACGAGCGCGGAATTTTTAACTCATCGATGCTTTGTGCCGGATAGTTGAGCACTTTATCAACAATGGGCACACCGCCGTAGCGTTTTACCAGTGCAAAGTAGGTAGCGGCACGCAAAAAACGGGCCTCGCCCAACCAGGCGCTGATCTGTGCAGGGGTAAAGTTTGATGAGTATTTAGGCAGGGTTTCTGCAAAATAATTAGCATCCCTGATCAGCGTATAAGCATCGCCCCAGTAACCAAAAGTTTCCTGCGTGGCGCTGTTCTGGTCGCGGCTTAAGCCTTCGCCGCTGATACAGCTGAAAGGACTGATGATCCAGAAGAAATTTAAGCCACGGGTTGGTGAATACCTGAAATCCTCAATAGGCAGCTCGGCGTACATGCGGGCCATGTAGGCCTGTATACCGGCGCTGTTCGAGAAAATATCGGCGTCTTTAACAATACTTGGTGGTGGCGTATCGAGCTTTTTGCATGCCGACGTCCAGCAAAGCAAAACAGCAAATATGATATATGAGTATTTTTTCATGATCTGTATGGATTGATTATAATTTAACATTTACACCAACGGAGAATATTTTATCTAATGGATATAAATAGCCGTAAGTGGCCGATGGGTGTTCCGGATCAAGATATTTTAAATTGGTGATGGTTAGCATATTGTAACCATTTACAAAGATCCTTGCACCCTTAATACCTAACCTTTTGGCCACTGCAGGTGTAATGCTGTAACCCAACTCGGCCGATTTAAGCCTTACATAAGCAGCGCTGTGGATGTTGGAAAGCGAGTTAACATCAGCCGTGGTGCCGGTAAGGGCAAAAGTGCCTGGTGTCCATACCGTATTAGGATCGTAAGGATCGGCTTTAGGATCGGTTGGGTGGTATCTGTCCATGAACATGGCTAGCGCACTGCCTCCGCCCCATAACGGGATGTTAAGCTGTTCGATATAAGAAACATTGATACCCGCGGCTCCCTGCCATACTGTACTGATGTCAAACCCTTTGTATGAACCGCCAAGCGTTAAACCAAATGTGGTTGATGGTACGCTGTAGTTGTTATTACTTACGTTTTGGGCTATAGGATGTACGTCCTGGTCATTGATCACGCCGTCGCCGTTCCAGTCCTGCAAAATATAATCGCCTACTACCGCGTTACGGGATACAAACTGCGAACTGTTCAGGATCTGCTGATAGTTTTGGAACTGCCCGTTTGAGCCGTATCCCCAAAAAATGTTGCTGTAACGATTGTCATTATTATTATGCCAGTTAAGCTGGGAGTTGCCATACTCCGAATGTACCCTGCTAATCCATTGGGTACGGGTATAGCCAAAGGTTCCTTTCACAAAATAGTTAAAGCTGCCGATGTGGTAACGGTGATTTAATTCGATGTCGAAACCCTGCGCACGGTCGCTATCCAGATTTTCCTGTGGCAAACCTGCACCCACTACACCGGGTAAATTATCGGCACGGGTATTTAGCAATCCGCTTCTGTCGCGTCTGAAAGCATCAACCGTTAACCCCAGCAAACCGTTCCAGGCCTGCAGGTCGATACCGGCATTATAAGTTTTGGCTACATACCAGAAAATATTGGGATTAGGGATACCCCTGCTTTGCGCGCCGTTTACAAAAGTGCCGTCAAATACCGATCCCGGAGGCGTTTGGTTATTATTGCCGTTTGCCGGATAGTTATAACCGCTTAGGTATTGGTAAGCATTTAAACCGGCATCATCGCCCAGTTTGGCGTATGACAGGCGGATCTTCAGGTCGTCAATAAACGACAGCGCTTTGGAGTTTTTCCAGAAACCCTCCTGTGATACCCGCCATCCTACTGATGCACCTGGGAAAAAGCCCCATCTTTTAAGCGGGGAGTTTTTGGAGCTGGCATCATCCCTGAAACTGAACTCGGCCAGGTACTTTCCTTTGTAATCATAATTTACCCTACCCACAAATGATTTGGTCACAAAGTCATAAGGCCAGCCGCCATCAACCGTGGCGGTCTGGTTTAGCGCGTTACCCGCTCCTAACTGATCAACCGGTAATGATAACTGGCGCTGCCCGTTAAAATTATCGCCCTTTTGCTCGCTCTCTTCATAAAGCGCTAAAGCTGTAACGTTGTGCCCGCCTTTAAAAGCCCGGTTATAGTTTAATGATAATTGCATTAAGCTGCTGGGCTTTTCATAAAACTGCCGCTCAAGTGATCCCGGCGTTTGATTAGCTATAGTATTATAAGTTTGGGAGTTGGCATCATAAGTATACTGATTGTATGGTTTTTGGTAGAGTTTATTACTCGACATGTAATAGTCGTAGTTATACAAACCTTTAGCACTCAGGCCTTGTACAAACGGTACATTATAAGTTGCCGAAACCGATGATTGCAGCCACTTATTGTTGATCTGTTTATAACCATCGATATTGGCATCAGACATGGCAACCGGGTTTGATCCGTCGACCTCGCCATTGTTCAGGTAGGCGGGGTTATTGTTGGCATAGATGCTTTGCGTAGGCACCTGGCGCCAGAACGAGCGGATGATCCACCAGGCATCCTGGTATGGCTGGTTCTTTTGCTCCAGCGTTCCGCTCAGGTTCACATCAATGGTCAGGTTTTTATTGACTTTGGTAGTGAGGTTTGAGCGCAGGTTATATTTTTTATAGTTCAGGTCGCCGCTTTTGAAAAAGCCATCCTGATCTGTAATACCCATACTCACAAAATAGCTGGTATTGTCGGTGCCGCCAATGGCATTCAGGTTATGCTGCTGCTGAGGCGCGCTGTTGGCAAAAACATTACCATACCAGTTGGTACTAGTTTTGGTGCCGTTACGGTAAGCGGCAAAATCGGCATCGGTATATTTTATCTGCCCGCCGTTTACGTTATGCAGTAACTGCTCGTTAACCAGCGTCATGAAATCAAGCGCGCCAACAGGTTTTGGCATGTAAGCCGGTACCTGCCAGCCATAAGTGCCCGAGTAGTTTAATTCCACAGTACCCTTTTTGCCTTTTTTAGTGGTCACGATAACTACACCGTTTGCCGCGCGCACACCATAAATGGCCGCCGAAGCATCCTTCAGTACCGAGATACTCTCAATATCATTAGGATCTAAACGGGTGATGTTATCGCGGGGGATACCATCAATAACCACCAGCGGATTACCAAAACCACGGATATCAAAAGCGTTGTCGAATGAGCCTGGTTCGGCCGAGTTTTGTACGATACGCACACCGGCTACTTTACCGGTAAGCATGTTCAGCACGTTCTCGTTTTTGGTTGTCACGATCTCACTGTTGGTAACCGACGCGATGGATCCGGTAACGGTCGCTTTTTTCTGCGTACCATAACCTACTACCACCACCTCGTTCACATTGGTGGCATTGGACACCAGGGATACTTTAATACTGGTTTGGCTGCCAACGGCAACCTCCTGCGAGGTGTAACCCACAAACGTAAATACCAGGGTTTGATCGTTTGAAGCGCTGATGACAAACTTGCCATCAACACCGGTAACGGTGCCAATAGTTGTACCCTTGATCTTTACGCTTACGCCAGGCAGCCCCTGTCCGGTTTCATCAACAACCAAACCGCTACGGTTGCTTTGGGCCATAGCCACGGAGCATACAAGCAAAAACAAAAGGGCCATGATACCATGCCGTACCACCCCTTTAAATTTTGCCGCATAATGGATACCATGGCACCCACCATAATAGGTAAAAATTTCCTTCATAAATAATTGATTAAAATGGTTTATAATAATTTGCCCAAATGAGTGTTATAAATAAACAGGCTGGTTAAACCTATTGATCGGCACTACGCGTTCATTTGGCGTAACAATTATAAACCCGGCGGTATTAAAAGATGGGTTAATAAATGGATTAACACGGCTAAAATTTCATTAACCATAGGGAATTAAGTGGGTTTCTGAGGGGCGGGCCTTGTCATCCTGAGCGGAGCGAAGGATCTTCTTCGATATGCCTATCGCATACCCGCTCTTGGCCGCGGGAGGGCCCGTTACTTTGTAGCCACAAAGTAACCAAGGGGCTTGTCACCAGAAATGCTTCTTTGCCGCACTGGGCCTTTACGCTGCAAATCAGGCAGAACCACGGGCTGCAATTATTTTGCCCTACTTCGTTCGCACATTTCCATCGCTTCAGCAAAAACTTGCTATGCCCCTGCAGCCGCACAAGGCCAACATTGTTCTGCCCGCTTTCGCCCGAAGCTGTTCTGCTGACGGGAAGAAGAAAATTTAAAGTCATCCTGAACTTGTTTCAGGATCTCTCAGGATAGGTTAGCTATTATTGAGTATACCTTGCTATCTAAGCGTAAAGAAGGGATCTAAAGAAAGAATAAAAAGCGCGTTATTGCTTCGTGCCTCGCAATGACGCGTGGAGAGAGAACTGGCCACTCTTACCACAACCACGCTAAACTCTGCCACCAAACCTTCGTCAAACTTTTCGTATATTTATACAAGCAACAGCCCGGTTCTCTTTTTATCAGAGAACCGGGCTGTTTTGTTAAGACCCCAACAAGGTCAAAAAACGACCGATTTTAATGTAATTATTTGATAATCAATAAATTAATACTTTTTAAAGTTTCAAAAACTGCTCAAAACCATGTTAAAATTTGTTAAAAAGTGTTAAAATCGATGGTTTTGAGTCAATTTTTGAACGTTTTTAGCCTGTTTTCGAGCAGAAAAGTGTTAAAATTTAAGGTTTAAAAAGTTTTAAAAGCGGGAAATGTTAAATTGATGGGGAGCGATATTTTCAATTCCGAAATTTATTTATCGCGGCTCCGTTTTGTTGGAACATATCTTATCAAAGGGCACCTGGTAACTAATACCCAGCGATTTTTCGTACTCGGCGGTAAACTCGTCATACACTTTGCGGGCATACTCTATTCCCTTGATACGGCGGAGGGCCTTAAGCTTGTATTTCAAGGCGGTATCATTAAACGGATCGATATTTAAAACAACCCGGGCAATATCCAACGCCTTGCGAAAATCGCCGCTTTCGTATATCTTTTTAACCTCGGGTAATATCACAGGCATCAGGGTTTCTTCGTAACCCAGCTTAATATCATCCAGCCAGGTTTCGGGGATATATTGCAGCAGGCCGCCCCGGGCAATAAGCTCAAAATGCTGAAGGATAGTTGCCTCAGCAGCCTTGTCGGGACCAATTATTTGTTCCAGGGCTCCGGTTACGGTAAAGTAATCGCAAAAAATGTTGTCGTCCAGCTTAAAGCAATAGGTATCGTTTAAAAAAGTGAGTTCGATACCCTCTATATCGGCAACAATGTTGCGCAGGTGATTAATGGTAACCCCTTTGATGTTCTTTGTTTTTGCTACATCCTTATCAGGCCACAAAATGGTAGATATTTTTTTGGATACCACTCCGGTCGCGTTCCTGCTGTTGAGTAACAGGAGGATAAACAACTGCTTTATTTTAGGGCTGAACAGGTAAGTGATATCCCGGCTGTTCTTATCATAAACAGTAAATTCACCCAGCAAGTAAATGGTGTTGGCGCGCTTTTCATCGTTCTTTTTATTAATAACGGCCATGGCGGGATCTTCATCTTCAAGGGCCTCTTGTGCTGGCTGTTTTGCTCTCCTTTTTTTGATCATCAGGAGTGCTATGCCGATTGTCATGATGGCCAACACCCCAAACATCACATACTTAAAAACCGGGCTGGCTGGCGCGATGGCTTTTTGAGATCGTTCATAATCCTGCTGGCTCACCGGCGGAAACTCCAGTGCCAGGATACGGATAGTCGATCGGTTTGGATCTGTAAACTCCTGTATAGCGCAAAAGAATTCATCCTGCAAGGGGTTAAAAAACAGGTTGATATCACTCTCAATACGTTCAGATGTAACCGGGATAGTTCCGCTGACAACCTGGTACGAGCCATCTTTGATAGAGAATTTATATAAACGTAGCTGGGTCTTTGGTCGTTCGTGGGGATAGCAAAGGGCGTAAAAGTACCGGCCGTCTTTAGAAATGATGAGGTTATTAGTGGGTACAAAATCCTCTTCATTGGGTTTTATTTCCCAGCATTTTTTGATAGCGTGGTTACTCAGGTTAACCCTGTACAGATCATAAAAGTGCCTGCCACCCACAATCTGGTTACCCGACTGGTTACCATAACCACCGAATATGTACACCTCATTGTTTTCATTTGCCTGGCTGCTGGCCGAAAAAAAGCGCGGGGTGATTCTGTCGCCGGTGAATACTACTTTATCCCAGTTATCGGTTTGCTTATTGAGCTTAAAAAAATCGTTATGATAGGCAAACGAGCCGTAGCCACCGAACAGATAAAGGTCGTTTTGGTCTTTATCATAAAAAATATTGTGGTGGTGCCTTTGTTCTTTGATATTAGCGTTTCCAACAACATCCCACTTCAGGGTATTAAGATCGAGCGAGGCCACACACGGACCGGGTTTGGCTGCCCGTAACACTTCATATGCATACAATTTATTCTCCCGGGTGTTTAGGATACTCTTGCCCAGGAATAAGGGAATGGGTGCTTTGTTCTGAAAAGCTTTGGCTGATATTCTGCCACTCTTTACATCATAACGAATGAGCGAATCACTTTTAAAAACAAGCAAGGATTGATCTTGGGGATTAAAATTAGCCCCGGCCACTTCATGAAAACTAAAGGCTGTCCTTTTTTCCCAAAAATAAGAGCCATTGATGAGCCAAACCGGGTTATCAACATGCCCGAGAATTTCGCCGGAATTGTCATGTACATCATTACCAGACCACTCATTGAGCGGAAAGGTGTAGGTTTTACTATCGTCGCTAACGGTTAAATTCTTAACGGCCATTTTAGGAACATCGGAGTAGTGCGGATTTTTTCCAAAAGTAATAACCGGCATTATCCTATCATCAAAGCCAAAACCGCCGGCTTTGTACCATTGCCCGTTCACATAAAAACCAACGGTATTAGCTTTCAGGTCGATATCTACTTTGACGTTTATCCAGGTCCGTTTGTTCAGTTGCGATAAATGAAGCGGGATCTTGATCTTGTTGCTTTTGCTGTCGATATTAAAGTTCAGCGCGGGCGAGCCATCGAGATTAAAAATGTAAGTTAAACTGTAAGAGTTTTTACGGCCATCAATAATGTTAAAAACATAGCCCAGGTGTTCATTGTCCCATAATGACAGATCGAAGTTCATCCGTAAATGATCATGAAAGGTAGGCGCATCTGAGCTGAACACTGTATAAGAAGTACGCTCGCTCATCAGGGCGTCGTTTGAATTGAACATCAATCCCTGTGCCTGGCTTTTAAGCGTTGGCATGAGCAAAATAAAAAGAAATACGATCTTATATACCTTTAAATCAAGTATTAAAACTTTACCTTTTTTTATCATCGCAGGGAATCTGTTTACAAAAAACCAACCTGGGCGGCCAGTTCAAATAACAACGCTAAAATATACTTTTTTTAAGTAACAGACGGCCTAAACACAGTACTGTTGCTTGGCTTTTTTATAAATCATACGATCATTAGAATTACTGTCTTCCATCTCAGTTCCTACAAGCTTTATAAATTTCGTTGCAGGAAATATAATTCACTATAAATAATGGTAATACAATTATTACAAAGATTGGCAGCTTATTGGCGCGTTGCATGAACGTACACGTGAAATTGGTTTGCGCATGGCTATTGGCGCCCGTGGAAAAGACATCATGTTGCAGTTTTTAATGGAAGCTATCCTGATCAGTATTACCGGTGGTATTATTGGTGTTATTTTGGGTATTGTTTCATCAAATGTAGTTACCCTTACCCTATCATGGCCAACTATAGTTTCCGAATCATCGGTAGTATTATCATTTATTGTTTGCGCGGTTACCGGCATTTTCTTCGGATACTATCCTGCACAAAAAGCTTCCCGTCTTGATCCTATTGAAGCCTTGCGATATGAGTAAACGTTTGTTAAAAAGTGGGTTTACATGGTTTACACTTTTTATGGTTAACATTATTATATATAATTAAAAATCAAGAAATTAAATAAATTATACCATCATATAGTGGGTTTACATGTAAACCCACTCCAGGTTTCCTGAGAGAGGACCCGAGGGGACTGTAAGCGTTGCGTTACGAGTAAAACTTCACTTTTAATATCATTAACAATCAATCACTTATAATCTCAAATGTTAATAAATGTTAAATTCACAGGTTAATTTGTTAAAACCTTTTGAATACTAAAGTTTTAGTTATACCTTGGTTTTCATAAAGAACCTTATGAAAATCACAATACCTGCACTAATAATAATACTTTGTTTAAGTACGGTTTCGGTATTCGCGCAAAATACTTATTCCATTAAAGGTTCGGTTGCTGATACCGCCTCCAGTTCCAAACTAACCAATGCCACAGTTAGTGTATTAAATGCCAAAGATTCTATTCTTCAAAAATTTACCCGGGTAAAAGATGGTAACTTTGAAATAAACAACCTCAAAAAAGGAAAGCTGATATTACTGGTAACTTATCCTGGCTACGCCGATTATGTAGATCGTTTCACCCTGGATTCAGCACACACCACGCATGATTTTGGTCGCATTAAAATGATCTTGAAAACCCAGCTGCTTGCCGAAGTAATCATTAAGGCTAAAGCAGCAGCCGTTAAAATAAAAGGCGATACTACCGAATTTAACGCCGCCGCATTTACCGTGCAGCCCAACGCTAAGGTGGAAGATCTGCTCAAGGAGCTACCAGGGATACAGGTAGATAAGGATGGCAAAATTACAGCCCAGGGGCAAACGGTAAGCAAAGTATTGGTTGATGGGGAAGAGTTTTTTGGGGATGACCCTACTTTGGTTACCAAAAACCTGCGTGCCGATATGGTTGATAAGGTGCAGCTATACGATAAAAAGAGCGATCAGGCCGCATTTACCGGCATCGACGATGGCGTAAAAAACAAAACCATCAATATAAAACTAAAGGAGGATAAGAAAAATGGCTACTTCGGCAAGATAGATGCCGAAGGCGGTACCGATAAATATTATCAGGAACAATTGATGTTTAACCGGTTTAAGGGTAAGCAAAAGTTTTCGCTTTATGGAACTATCGGCAATACGGGTAAAACAGGTTTAGGTTGGGAAGATAATTCAAAATACGGCAGCTCTGGCGGCGGTTTAGAATTTGGCGATGGTGGCGAGATCTATTTTTATGGCGGTGGCGGTGATGATGGATTGGATTCATTTAGCGGCCAGTACAATGGCCAGGGTATTCCCCTTGCCCGCTCAGGAGGCGCTCATTATGATACCAAATGGAACAGCGACAAAGAATCGATCAATACTAATTATAAAATAGGATCTTTAAATGTTGATGGTACCCGCAACACGCAAACCCAAAATAACCTGCCGGGGGTTAACAATCAACCGGGAATTGCTTTAAACAGCAGTAGCGACCAAACCTTCCATAATCATATGTTCAGGCAAAAGCTGGATGCTACTTATCAATTAAAGATAGATACCTCATCCAACCTTAAAGTATCTGTTGATGGTACTACCAAAAGTTCCATTACCAATAGTGATTATAATACTACCAGCTTGCGCAATGATACTTTGCTGAATAAGAACACCAGGGGCGTTATTAATAATGGTGATCAAAAAATATTGAATGCCAGTGTATTTTATAATAAGAAATTCAAAAAAGTGGGCCGCAGCTTTTCCATAAATGTTACTGAGGCATATAATCAAAATAAAACAAACGGCTTTTTAAAATCAGAAACCGATTTCTTTGGCAAGCAGAACACTACCCAGAAAATTGACCAGTATAAAACAGGGTTAAGCGAAAGCTCTATCCTGAATACCAATATCACTTATTCTGAGCCTTTTACCAAAGCGCTGGCACTGGTAGTAAATTATGGTATCAATATCAACAACGGGCGGTCAGACAGGCGCTCATTTGACAAGGATGCTTCGGGGAATTATACTATACTGGACGACACGCTGAGCAATAATTTTAAGTTAAATCAGCTATCAAACCAACTTGGGGCCATATTCAATTATAAAAAGAAAAAAGTGATCATTAATTTCGGCTCCAAGGTATCTACCGTGAATTTTAAACAGATAGATGAGTTTACCAACAATACCCTTACCCGCAACTTTGTGAACTGGTACCCGCAGGCCAGTTTTCAATACAAATTTTCGCAACAGCAATCGTTCCGGATAAACTATAATGGTAATACCTCACAACCCTCTATTGACCAGATACAGCCGGTAAGGGTAAATACCGATCCACTAAACATAACACTGGGCAATCCCGATCTTAAACCATCGTTTACCAACCGCATCAGTGCCAGCTACAACTCTTACAAGGTTATCAGCGGGCAATCCGTCTGGATAAGCGGCTCTTATTCGCGTACCATTAACCCCATTGTAAGCAACGTAACTACCGATGATGCAACCGGGGTAAGTACTTATCAATCATCAAACCTTAAAGGGCACCAAACCTCTAACATGTATTTTAACGCCTACTTTGATCAAAAAATACCCAAAGTTGATATTAATGCAGGTCTTGGTTTAAACATGAACGGCAGCAATTATTTTAACCTTTCAAGTAATCAATTGGCTAAAAATCAGCTCAACGAAACCAAAGTATACACCTACTCTGCCAGCTTCAGGCTGTCAAAATACAAGCAAAAGAAATATGATTTTTGGGCCGGTGCAGGCCCAACCTATACGGTAAACTCCCAATCGTTACAACCACTGATCAATAACAACGGGAGCGGGTTTAATGGCTACGCGGGCTTTAACGTTTATCTGCCAGCCAAGTTCCAGATAGGTACCGACGCTAATTATCAATATAACGCGGCTACACAATCCGTTAGCGAAGATTTCAGGCGCACTACCCTGAATGCCAGTATCACCAAATCATTTATGAAGGACGAAAGCCTCAAACTATCCATATCAGGTAATGACCTCCTGAATCAGAACGTCGGTTATAACCGCACAGGATCGGGCAATCTGCTTACCCAGGAACGGTACACCGCTATAAAAAGATACTTTATGCTTTCGCTTGTTTGGGATTTTAATCACATGGGCGGTGGCGCACCTAAAAAATAATCACATGAAATACATCATACTAACCATCACCATATTGTTAGCTTTTGGCAGCGACAGGCTGTTTGCTCAAAACAAACACTTTACCGAAAATGGTACCATTACGTTTGAAAAAACGATAAACATGTATGCCCTTTTCGAAAAACAGATCACTAAGGATAATGAAAGCTTTCTGCGCCCGGCCTTTGATTCTTATAAAAAAACACAAAAGCAATTCAAAGCGCTAAAAAGCACTTTAACTTTTGGCAGCAACAAAACCCTGTATACGCCTATTGAACCCGAAACCACTACCGGAGGTTTTTTTAGCGACAGCCCCATGGCCGGACAAGTAAATACTGTTTTTACCGATCTGTCTGCCAGTACGGTTACCAATCAGAAAAAGGTATTTGAAGAAACCTTCCTGGTAAAAGACAGTACCCGGAAGATCAATTGGAAAATCACCAGCGAAACCCGAGAAATTGCAGGCTATACTTGTCGCCGCGCTAATGCCCTGGTACTTGATTCTATTTATGTTGTGGCTTTTTATACGGATGAGATCCCCCTATCAGGCGGACCTGAATTATTTAACGGCTTGCCAGGGATGATATTAGGTGTGGCACTGCCTCATGAAAACGTTACCTGGTTTGCAACCAAAGTGACCGACGTACCGATTGAGGATAAGGCCCTGGCACCACCTAAAAAGGGCAAAGCGGTAAATAATAAATCCCTGAATACAACACTATCCTCCGTAATGAAAAACTGGGGCGAGTACGCTCAGATATATTTGAAGGCCTTTACGCTTTAGCTTAACCAAAATGCAACCAACCTGAACATTATACAATTAGTTTGCCGCAACTTGTGGTAAACAAACAAAGCCATACGCTATTTGCGTATGGCTTTTTAGTTGAAAACAATTCCTATATTTATTAATCAGGCGTTGGCTAATGCCCTATCCAGATGCACATAGCCACCATCTACGTAAATAAGCTGCCCGGTGGTATGGCTTGAGCGTGGTGATAATAAAAATGCTGTGGTACTGGCAATTTCTTCGGCGGTGGTCATGCGGTTACCTAATGGTATCTTGGATTCAATCTCGCGCAATTTACCATCCGGATCCGGGAGTGTTTTTATCCAGTTGGCATATAGTGGAGTCCAGCATTCAGCTACCACTATGGCGTTAACCCTGATGCCGTATTTTAACAATTCAACGGCCCATTCGCGGGTTAAGGCGTTGCGCCCCCCGTTTGATGCCGCGTAACCAGAGGTATGACCCTGGCCGGTATCTGCCGTTTTGGAGGTGATATTCAGTATCGCTCCTTTTGATTTTTTTAGTTCGGGTAAAGCATGATGCGCCATCAAATAATAATGCACAACGTTTTTATGCAACGAAGCCATAAAGCCTTCGTAATCACCACTCTCTAAACCTATACCATCATTTACACCGGCATTATTCACCAGACCATCAATACGGCCGAACTGGGCAACCACAGCCTTAATAGCGCTCTCGCTTGCTGCGGGATCTGTCAATTCAGCTACTACCTGGAAAGCTCTGCCTCCCGCTGCCTCTACCGCCTGTACCGCCTTCAGGTTATCAGCCTCTACCCGGCCTACGATGACTGGTATAGCGCCTTCGCTGGCCAACACTTTTACAATCCCTTCACCAATGCCTTTTGCACCACCGGTTACTATAATTACCTTATCAGTGAGTTCTAAATTCATCTTTATATATTATAATTATCCAATATTGATCAATGGGAAACGGAAAGTTTCACCTCTTTTACTTTCAGATTTTTTATGGCAAAATAAAACACAAACAAAAAGCAGGCTGCCGGTACCAGGTAGGCTATTTGTATGTTGGTTAAGTCGGACAAGCGCCCCATGATGGGAGGAAAAACAGCCCCGCCCACAATAGCCATGATCACCAATGACGAGCCTTCCTTTGTTTTGGCACCCAATCCCCGGATGCTTAAGGAGAAAATGGTAGGAAACATGATCGACATAAAAAACTCAACACCTATCAACGCAAATACCGGGAACTTGCCATGCAGAAAAACAGATACCACAATCAGTATTACATTGGTGATACCAAAAATGGCCAGCAGTTTTACAGGATTAATAAATGTCATTAAAAATGTACCGATAGCCCTGCCTGCCAAAAACGCGAACATGCCTGCCGTTAAATAATAGGCTGCCGATTTTTCATCCATCCCCGCAACGCGTTCAGAGAAACGGATGAAAAAACTACCCACACAGGCTTGCGCACCTACGTAAAAGAATTGTGCAATTACGCCAAACCGTAAATTCTTTTCTTTAAAGAGGGAACTCATCCTTTGAAAAAGCGACAGACTTTCATGATGCTCCATTCCCTCGCCTTCTTCAACTATCTGCGGTAAGTGTGTTCTGTATAAAAGTATAGCTACAATGAGTACGCCCACACCAATGATAATAAAAGGTGTTTGTACCGATGAGGCTTCTTTGTTTAAATAATCATTTAATTGCGCCGGTGGCATAGCCGCTTCCTGCGCTGCTGTTAAAGTTTTGCCCGATAGAATAACCACACCACCAACAAGCGGAGCCAGAACTGCCGCCAAACCATTAAATGATTGCGCAAAGTTGATGCGCTGCGTAGCTCCATCCGGATCGCCGAGGGCGGTAATATAGGGGTTTGCGGCTGTCTCTAAAAAAGCTGCTCCCGAAAATATGATGAATAGCGCGCCCAGGAAAAAAGCGTAATTACGAACAATAGAAGCCGGATAAAACAAAAATGCCCCCACCGAAAATAAGATTAGCCCTAACAATATGCCACCTTTATAACCGTAGCGTTTCATGAACTGAGCAGCGGGTATAGGTAATAAGAAATAGGCTATATAAGAGGCCGAATCAACTAATGACGATTGCAGGTCGCTCAGTTGGCAGGCCTTTTTCAAGTGCGGGATAAGGATAGGATTAAGATTGAGCGCAAAGCCCCATATAAAAAACAGGGAGGTGATCAGGGCTACGGCAAACAGATTGTTGTTCTTGGTCATCGGGTGGTTGTAATGGGTTTAATAATTAGGTTTTGAATGTTTGTTTAAATGTTGTGGGTTTTATCATGAAGCGAGAAACCAAGTGTTTTCAACGCTATCTTATCCAGGGCATTTATATCGCCCATAAAATGGAATACACTATGTTTGTGCGACAATTTTTCGCCGGGCTTTAAAAATGCCGCTGGCGATACGCTTTCCAATTCGTAAAAGGGGCCCATCTGGCTGCCATTTGCCAACTGGCCGTCATTATAGGCGTTAACAGCATCACCGGTAAAGGGTGCTGTGTCCGGTTTCCATTCCTGGTTTAAATAATCGCCTTTATCGTCCAGATCAAAAAGTACAATAGTTAAAACATTATTCGCAGCATCATAACTGCCTATCCTGTTTTTGGCCCGGTTTGGCGGAATCCCCAGTTTACCGCGCGATTTGCCATCGGCCTTAAATAATAAGGTTCCGTTGTTGTATACTATCCTGTCTTTAGGTATCTCACCAAAATAATTGGTAGTGGCTACCTTACCTGTAGCATCCTCTTTATAAGGCACAATAATTACCGTTTTGGGCGAAGGGGTAAACATATCCAGGCTCCACAAGCAGGGCGCTCCTGCTGTTTTATCCCAGGCGGTAGTGCCGCTGTTGGTAATGGTGTTTAACGTAGTAAAACCCACAGATTTGACTGTACTATCCAAATCATCGATCCCCAACATTTGCTTGATAGCTGCGGGTTCTAATATTTCAATATCGCGCTGTAGTTTGATGGATAATGTTGTACCCGCATAATTTTGTATGCTGGTGTTTTTTGTGAGACTAGCTTTTTTACCGGTTGATGAAACCAGGTCCCAGCTTTCATTGTCGATAGCCGGCGGGGTATTCCAGTTATCGAACTCCATTTTGGTGCCCGGCTTAAAAAACAAGGAAAACCGACCGCCTTCGGGGCCAAGCCATAAGCGGTCTTCACCGCCATAAGCATTCATATGGGCGTCCAATTGTTTGGCACTAAAAGTTTCGTATTTTATCCAGCCAAAGCTTTTACCATTTAAGCCATCAGCGGTTGATGTAAATACTTTAGCCTGGTATTTGGGCGAAACGATAATCTGCCCTTTACCATCATCGCTCTTTAAAACAACTAGACTATCCTTTGCTTTTAAAAACTGCAGGTCGTAAGCAAAAGTGCCTTTGGCAGCTAAGGGCGGCGCTGTTTGTAGATTGCATGCATTTAAAACAACTACCCATAAAGCAAAGAATACAATTTTAACGACTTTCATACAATGCTTATTTATGTTTTGGATTTAAAGTGATGGTATTCACCAGCATACCGATACCATCGATGGTGATTTCAACCACATCACCCGGTTGCAGAGTAAAGGTAGGTGGCGGCACCAGGCAGGTTCCTGTCATCAAAAAAGCCCCTACAGGAAAATCACATTCACTATATAAATAGCCGGTCAGTTCGGTTAAGGATCGTTTCATCCGTGATACGGTGGTGGCATCCTGGTAAGCGACTTCGCCATTACGTTTAATAAGCATCTTAATATCTGATTCCCCTGCTATCGGTTCAGTTGCTACCAGCAAACATGGGCCAAGCGCAGCACTCTTTTCGTATATTTTTGCCTGCGGCAGATACAAAGCGTTTTCGCCTTCAATACTTCGCGAGCTCATATCATTACCAATGGTATAACCTTGTATGTTTCCTTTGGAGTTGATAAATAAAGTAAGTTCCGGTTCGGGCACGTTCCATTCCGAGTCTTTACGGATATAAACTTCTGCTCCGGTTCCCGAAACCCGCTGCGCTATGGCTTTAAAAAACAGCTCGGGACGCGGGGCATCATAAACCTTATCATACAAAGTCGCCCCGCCAGAGCTTTCCGATTCTTCCATGCGGGCATCCCTGCTTTTTAAATAGGTAACGCCGGCGGCCCAAACTTCCTGGCTGCCAATGGGTGGTAATATTTTTCCATTTAGGTGTTCGTCCCTTACTTCGGCACTTATCGGAGTGGTATCAGCAGATATTGATTGCAGATATCCAGCCAGGTCATCACGGTTGATGAGACTGTCCCATTCATCATCAATAATGTAAGCGGAGTTGTTATGTTCCAGTAAGATGCCTTTTGCTATTTTATATAATTTCATGAGGTAGATATATATACAATAACATTAATTAACTTCTAATTCATCCCGTGAGGGGAACTTAGGGAAAGGGCCATGCGGGCCACTTTGATACCAGAAAACGGTGGAAGCGATATCATCCTGCAAAGGCATATATCGCCCATCATGCCGCCAGCCCAGGGCCTGTATGGTAACCTTTAAGCTTTTCTCAAATCGTATAGGGTCGGCAATGTGCCAGCGGTATAAGCCAAAACGCTGTGTTATATTATAATGACCATCACCCCTGATCACTTGGTGCAGGCCGCTGTACGGACTGCAAAATTCGGTGTACTCAGTTTTATCTTCTTCTTTACCGTTGGCATCTTTATGATGGGTATCAAAATCATATGATCCGCAGAAATAATCTTCAGTTCCCGTACCGTTTATCGTAGGGAATTTGGTATCGCCATCCATAAAAAATTTGATCTCGCCTTCGCCCCACCAGCCATTCTTGTTGGAACCATAGGCCAGGTAAGTACCCACATATTGGCCTTTGCCTTGAATACTATCAACCAAAACATAGTCCTTTTTATAGGGTAATGGATTTACCCTCCGAAACTGCGCATGAAAATAGGCAGCATCTTCGGGTACTTGAGTGAGTGTATAGTCGACCTGGTAATAAAGCACCATGTCGCGGTCGTCGATGTTTTCCATGGTGATACGGCATTTTTTTCTGAAAGGCATAGGCCAGTAGCAGTTAAAAGCACTGCCCGGATTAACCGCAACAGCCAGCGATTGCAGCGGTGCATATTTACCCCAGCCCATACAAAAGAAATCACCAACGGGTACTTCTACAGATGGGGTAGTTTCATCGTCCCAATAAAAACGAAGTATGGAATAGCGCCAGTTCCCGGTTGGGGTCATCCAGATATGCTGGATAGCACCCTGGCCATCAATTTCAGCAACGGTATAAGTAGTTCCTTTTTTGATAATAACACTTGGGCTCACTTTCCAGGTTTGTCCCAGATCGCGGGAGGCATTGGCGCCGGTTCCGGTTGTGGCCATGCCGCCTTTACCTTTTTCGCCGTTAAAATTCTCCGGACTTATCGACCGGGTTTTGGCATCAGACAAACGATAAATGTTTCCGAGATTGACATCGAGGCCATTAAATTTTTGCTGCCCAAATGCAGATGATGTAACAAGAACAAACATCCAGACTACTAAAGCATAATTCTTCATCATAAGGCTATTTATTAACAATTGCTGCATGCACTAATTGGAAATGCACATCGGTTTACATTGTTTGCAAATTCTCCCGGGACATAATATCTCAAGGTATTCACAATCTTATCAATAATTTTTAATTTATAAATGCGGCTTATCAGCATAACATACCTTTATTTTGGCATGAGGGACAGGGCTAAATCATTGATTGATGAAAGCTAATTTACATTTTATAAAAATTAAATCCATTTTTGCGTATGTCATTTCAGCTTATACTGGATAATCTTGCCAAGCACATTCATCTCACACCCGATGAACAGGATATCTTTATTGCCTATTTACAAAGCAAAAAAATAAAACGGAAACAGTTTTTGCTTACTGATGGTGATATATGTAAACATTCGGCCTTTGTTACTTCTGGCTGTTTAAGGGGTTATACCGTTGATAAAGGCGGCATTGAACATGTCCTGAGCTTTGCCCCACCCGATTGGTGGATCGCTGATATGTACAGCCTGCTTTCGCAAAAGCCCGGTATCCTGAATATCGAAGCATTGGAAGACACGGAGGTATTGCTGCTGTCCAAAGCCAATCAGGAGAAACTCTATCAGCAAATACCCAAGTTCGAGCATTTTTTCAGGATACTGACCGAGAACTCATTAGTTGCCAGTCAGCAAAGGTTAATTGATGGCTTGAGCCTGACCGCAGAAGAACGTTACAACAATTTTTGCAAACGGTATCCTACCCTAATAGATCATTTGCCGCTAAAACAGATTGCATCATACATTGGTGTTACTCCTGAATTTTTTAGCCGCATGCGAAATAAGAGACACTAATTAGCATGAATTTCTTCGAATTACACGAAATTGGTACAAATCATGAAGTTTGTCCTCATAAATTCGTGTAATTCGTTTTTGGTTGTGTTAATTCGTGTTCATTTCTTAATCTACATCAAGTGTGCATCATTGCCATTGCCTTAAATTTGTTATATAAACAAAAAGGTAAACATCATGGCACAAACCATTTTACATAAAGCAGAAACCCGCGGTCACGCTAACCATGGTTGGTTAAGCAGCTATCAATCATTCAGTTTCGCCGGTTATTATAATCCCGACCGGATGCAATTCGGCGCATTACGCGTATTGAACGACGATACGGTAGATGCCGGCATGGGCTTTGGAAAACACCCGCATGATAATATGGAGATCATTTCCATACCATTAGAAGGCGGTCTGGAACACAAAGATAGCATGAACAATGTGGCGGTGATCAAAAATGGTGATATACAGGCCATGAGTGCCGGTACCGGCATTTACCACAGCGAATACAATAACGACAGGGAAAGCCGGGCAAAGTTTTTACAGATATGGATATATCCCAATAAAAGAAATGTAGAGCCCCGGTATGATCAGCTTACCTTAAATCTGGCCGACAGGCACAACAAGCTACAACAAGTATTATCACCCAACCCCGATGATGCAGGTGTATGGATACACCAGGATGCCTGGTTTCATTTGGGTAAATTTGATAAAGGTATCGATACCGAATATACCATCAAGAAACAAGGTAACGGCGTTTATGCTTTTGTATTGAGCGGTGAGGTTGAAATAAACGGACAGCTATTAAATAGCCGCGACGCATTAGGTATTTGGGACACCGATCAGTTTAAAATAACCGCACTTACAGAAGCCGAGTTTTTGCTGATAGACGTTCCTATGAAATTTTGAATTTTTTAATGATGATTGATAGAGCTTTGTTCGCCCTCTCTTTTTTGCCTTTGGCAGAAAGAGAGGTGCCGGGCAAGGTAATAACGAATTATTACACTGCTGATAAGAATTAAAACAATGAACCAAACACAAATATTAGTGATAGGAAGGCACCCGGAGATATTACAAACGGTGATACGCCTGGTAAATAATAACCCGGCATGGAATGCTACAGGTTGTATAACTGACGAAGAAGCTATCAGTGCTTTTAAAACGCAGGAATTTGCCCTGGTATTACTGGGCGGTGGCATCGAAGAACAATCAGAACAGGATCTGTGCGCTTACTTTAGGGCCAATAAACCTGATATTAAGATAGTACAGCATTATGGTGGTGGAAGTGGGTTATTGAGCGCGGAGATTTATGAAGCCCTACGCTGATCACAAAGAGTAAATAATACGGGACACAAGATTATCATTAGCAAAGCCGGGTACACCTCAAACTTTTTAAAAACAAAAAGCCTCAGCTATTAACTGAGGCTTTTTGTTTTCACATCTCATTGTATGATCAGAAACTTATATGTTATAGCAATGCCCAAAACCTTCAAGGCACAAAAAAGCCCTTGACTGTTACCAGCAAGGGCTTGATTTAAGATTGGGCACCGACCTACTCTCCCACGTTTTACCGCAGTACCATCGGCTCTGGCGGGCTTGACTTCTCTGTTCGGA
>NZ_FNJV01000004.1 GCF_900103125.1 Mucilaginibacter sp. OK268
AGTAAGAAATAAAATCATCCATCGAATCTTCGCTGTTATTAAAAACCAAGTACCTTACCAAAAGCATTTGTTTGTATCATAGAAATCGCAATGACGCGTGAGGGAATTGTTTCATCAAGGCTGTGGCAACCTCTAATTTATCTATTGTTTTGCTGCCCAGGAATCCATTTTTGCTTCAAATACAGCAAGCGGCATAGCGCCATCTTTCAATACCTGGTTATGGAATTCAGCCAGGTTAAATTTGCTGCCCATCTGTTTTTCGTATTTATTACGAAGCTCACGTATTTTAAGCGCCCCTATTTTATAGCCCAATGCCTGACCCGGTATGGCCATATAACGCTCAATTTCGGCAGTGGCACCTTGTTCGCTGATGGCTTCGTTATCCATCATGTATTTAATGGCTTGTTCGCGGGTCATGTTTTTGGTATGTATGGCCACATCAACCACTAAGCGGATGGCACGGTGTATCTCATCGCCCAGCGCGCCCATATATTGATAAGGGTCTGTATACAGCCCAAGTTCTTTACCTAACGATTCGCAGTATAAGGCCCATCCTTCTACATAGGCATTTTCATTGGCATCAAACCGCCTGAATTTTGGCAAGGAGGTGTTTTCCTGTGTCAACGAGATCTGGTAATGATGGCCGGGAATGGCTTCATGCAGAAATAAGGATTCCATACCCGAGGTAATATTAAACTTGGTAGCGTCCAGTATGGGCACATAAAATATACCGGGCCTGCTGCCATCTGCCGATCCGGGGTTGTACTCAGCACTGGCCGATGCAGCCCGGAAGGCTTCCGTTTGCCTGATTTCGAAAGGGGTTTTGGGCACATGATTAAACATTTTTTTCAGATTGGGCCCCATGAGTTTGTGGATATTTTCAAACGCAGCCAAAACATCTTTTGGGGTTTTATATGGGGTAAACTTAGGATCGGTTTTCATGTATTCAAAAAACGCTTGCAGGTCGCCTTTAAAACCAACGCTTGTTTTGATGCTATCCATAATACCACGTATGCGGCTTACCTCTTTCAGTCCGGTTTGGTAAATTTCTTCGGGTGTTTTGTCGGTAGTGGTTTGTTGTTTTACCAGGTAAGCATATTTGGCGGCCCCATCTGGCAAAGCCGAGAAGCCCGACGTTGCGCGGGCATGCGGCAGGTATTCTGTTTTTAAATAGTCGGCCAGTTTTTTATAAGTGGGCGAGATAACGGTGTTGATCGCTTTTTTATAAGCTTCGGTGAGTTGTTTTTTATCCGCGTCAGAAAAACTCTTGGGCAGATTGGTGATCGGCCCGTAAAATAAACTTTTTGCAGGGTCGGCAACTACCAGGTCTTGCAGTTCGGGGATGGCTTTTAGTACCAGCGCTTTGGGTAAAACTACGCCCGCTTTAATGCCTTTATTAAAATTGCTGATAGCAGTATCGGCCCATACCGAAAACGCCGATACGCGTTTTAGCCAATCATTGTAATCCTTAACCGTTTTAAATGGCTGCGCGCCCGAACCCGAGCCTAACTGACCCATAGTAAGCGGTAGGGCATAAAACTGGTTAAAAGGCATGTATTCAAAATGCTGTTTAAAACCATCCAGTGCAAGCTGGGTCTCGTAGATAAAAATATCATAAGAGAGCTGATCGGCCTCGCTGAGGTCTTCCCGGTTAAAGTGTTTTACCTGGGCCAGGTAATTGGTGTAAAAAGCCTGGGCTTTGGTCAAAAACGCTGCGGAGCCATCATTGGGCAGCTGATCGTTATAGCGATTATCGCCAATGTTGGTGGCATTAAGCGGGTACAACTTTAACGACTCCTCAAAGTAATTATCAAATACTTTGGCCAGCTCCGGACTGTCGGTTTTGGAGGCGTTGTTTGTTTTGGGTTGATTGCAAGCGGCCAATATGGTGGCGGCAAAGAGGTATAGAAAAGTTTTTTTCATTTTCAGCTAGTAGTTAATGAGTAAAGCTAACAAAATGAAAATAAAGAAAACTGTGCGTGAATCACCTTTTAACTGGCAGGCTTTAACAGATCGTTTAATAATGATAACGGCACTGAAGAATAAAAATAGATTCATGCTCTACCTTATACACCAAACGATGTTCGAGATTAATTCTGCGAGACCACCAACCAGCCAGGTTATGTTTTAATGGCTCTGGTTTTCCACTACCATCATAAGGAATACGTTCTATTTCTTTAATTAAGGCGTTGATTTTCTTTAAAATAGATTTATCTGTGGTTTGCCAATATAAATAGTCATCCCATGCCGGACTCAGAAAAATGATCTTCACTAATCAATAAGCTTTTTTTCCTGACCTAAACCGTTCTCATATTCTTCAATGCCTTTTAGAAGCCGTGTAGCATTGTTTGGACTTTTGAGCAGATAAAAAGTTTCCTCCATGCTCTCATAATCGGCTTTTGAAATGACAACCACATCGTCGCCAGTAGTACTGGTTACCAATAACGGTTTATGATCATTGCGTACTTTATCCAGAAAGGATTTTAGTTGCTGCCTGAATGCGGTATATGTGGTAATTTCCATCTGTCTTTTATATTAATATAAAGATATAAAAACAAAACGACATGTACAATATGTTGTACATGTCGTTTTAAAGAACGTTTAGCAAAAAATTTACTTTACCCCCATTTCCTTTTTCAAAAACTGGCCGGTAAAGCTGTTTTTTACCTTGCACAAGCCTTCTGGTGTGCCGGAGAACAGGATATTACCCCCGCCCGATCCGCCTTCGGGACCCAAATCGATCAGGTGATCAACCACTTTGATCACATCCAGATTATGTTCGATGACCAGTACGGTGTTGCCTTTATCAACCAGTTGGTACAGTACGCCCAGCAGTACGTTGATATCCTCGAAATGCAAACCTGTTGTTGGCTCGTCCAGTATGTAAAAAGTGTTGCCCGTGTCTTTTTTGGATAGCTCGGTAGCCAGTTTAACCCGCTGCGCCTCACCACCTGACAGGGTTGTTGATGCCTGCCCCAGGGTGATGTATCCCAAACCTACATCATACAAGGTTTTCACCTTGCGGTAAATAGATGGGATATGCTCAAAAAACGGTGTGGCATCCTCAATGCTCATGTCCAGCACATCGCTAATGGATTTGCCGCGATAGCGTACTTCCAGCGTTTCCCGGTTATAACGACGGCCGCCGCATTCTTCGCAAGGCACCTGTACATCGGGTAAAAAGTTCATCTCGATCACTTTCATGCCCGCACCCTGGCAGGTTTCACAACGACCGCCTTTTACGTTGAACGAGAAACGACCAGGTTTGTAACCCCTGATCCGGGACTCGGGCAGGGCCACATATAGGTTACGGATATCAGAGAACACCCCGGTATAAGTAGCCGGGTTGGAGCGCGGCGTACGACCAATAGGCGTTTGATCGATCTCGATTACCTTGTCGATATTTTCAAGCCCCTCAATTTTTTCGTAAGGCAAAGGTTGTTTCTTGGCCCTGAAAAAATGATGGTTCAGTATAGGATATAAAGTTTCGGTAATTAAGCTCGATTTACCGCTGCCAGATACTCCGGTAACACCAATAAGTTTACCCAATGGAAATTCAACCGATACCTTTTTCAGGTTATGACCAGTAGCCTTTTTCAGACTCATCGTTTTGCCGTTACCTTCCCTGCGTTTTTCGGGGATAGCGATAGAGCGCTCGCCATTGATATAGCTGGTGGTCAAGGTATGCTCGGCCATAAGTTGCGCCGGGGTTCCCTGGGCAACTATTTGTCCGCCATGTACACCCGCTGCCGGACCCATGTCAATCACGTGGTCGGCTTCAAGTATCATGTCCTTATCATGCTCTACCACTAAAACGGTATTGCCGAGGTCGCGCAGGTTTTTGAGCGCGTTGATGAGGCGTTCGTTATCGCGCTGGTGTAAACCGATGCTGGGCTCATCCAGAATGTACATCACATTCATCAACTGTGAGCCTATCTGCGTAGCCAAACGGATGCGTTGTGCTTCACCGCCCGATAGCGTTTTAGCGGTACGGTCGAGTGTTAAATAACTCAAGCCCACATCCAGCAGGAACACAATCCGAGCGCGGATCTCTTTCAGGATCTCTTTAGCAATTACATTCTGGCGTTCGGTAAGCCGGTCTTCCAAATTGGTGAACCACTCCTGCAGGGCACGGATATCCATACAGGCAAGCTCAAATATATTTTTATTGTCGACCTTAAAATGCAACGACTCTTTCTTAAGCCTGGCACCTTCACAAACCGGACAGGTTTTCAGCACGCGATAGTTTTCCATATCGTCCATGCCTTCGTCACCGCGGCGTTCCTGCTGCTCTTCCAGCATACGCACAATACCATCAAAAGTGATCTGGTAGCTTTGCACGTTCCACTTATTGTACTCCACCGCAACGGTGATCATATCCGGCGACCCATTCAGGATGATATCCTTTTGCTCCGGCGTCAGTTTGTCGATCGGTGTCGACAGTGAAAACTCATATTTCTTGGCCAGCGATTTCAATACCTGGAATATCCAGGTTTCGCGGTACTCGCCAATTGGGGCAAGGCCGCCGTTCATGATGCTCAGTTTGGGGTTGGGAATAACCGAAGCTTCATCAACCTCAAAAATGTAGCCTAAACCATTACACTTTTCGCAGGCGCCGTAAGGCGAATTGAAGGAGAAAGTATTGGGTTGAGGTTCATCATAGGAGATACCCGATACCGGGTCCATCAGGTATTTACTGTAATAGGCTACATTATTATCCTTATCGCCTACGCGGATGATGCCTTTGGCAATTTTAAGGGCAGTTTGTACCGAAGTGTATAAACGTTTGCTGTCTTTGTCAGATACCACCAAACGGTCAACCACAATATCAATATCATGGATCTTGTAACGATCCACCTGCATTTTGGGCTCCACATCGGCCATGGCGCCATCTATCCATACTTTTAGGTAGCCTTGCTTGCGTATCGATTCAAAAAGCTCACGGTAATGACCTTTACGGGCTTTTACCACCGGAGCCAGGATATTTACCGGCTGCCCGTCGAATTTTTCCGTAATGGTTTTCAGGATCTGATCTTCGCTCATGCGCTCCATCTTCTCGCCGGTAGTGTACGAGTAAGCTTCACCGGTACGGGCAAAAAGCAACCGCATAAAATCATAGATCTCGGTAATGGTACCCACGGTTGAGCGCGGGTTTTTGCTGGTTGTTTTTTGCTCAATGGCAATAACCGGGCTCAGGCCCGATACCTTATCCACATCGGGGCGCTCCATACCGCCCATGAACTGGCGCGAGTAGGCCGAAAATGTTTCCATATAACGGCGCTGCCCTTCGGCATAAATGGTATCAAAAGCCAGTGACGATTTGCCGCTGCCACTCAAACCGGTGATCACCACCAGCTTGTTGCGCGGAAAAGAAACATCAATATTTTTTAAATTATGTACCCTGGCGCCATAAACTTCAACTTCGCTTTGTTCGCCCAGGTCAACGGTTATTTCGTTCATATATGTTATTGGTACCAAATTTATTAAACCCGGGTAAACGGGTTTACTTTTAAAAGCGTATGTAAGATAATACCTTTAAAAGAAATTGCTAAAAAATTAAGCAAAGATACAGAAAATTGACGTGGATTTTATGCTAAGCGTGTCAGCATAAGGTTAATATTTACAGGGTTTAGAGTTTTTAATCAACAGCCGAAGCGGCTTATTTTTTATAAACGCTATTTATAATAAGCGCGTCATTGCGAGGTACGAAGCAATCTCTACATAGGCAGGTCAAACAGGTAAGTTCGCTCTGTATAGCATAGAGATTGCTTCGTACCTCGCAATGACGCGAGTTTTGATGTTTTTTCATTAGCACATGTGCACCAGCCGAAAGCAGTGATGATAACAAGCGATGAAAATCAATAATTCGCTACAATACGCAGCGCCTCATCCAACCTCTTCAAACCCAAATTATGCTGCAATTGTTCTCGATGAACCTGGGCATATTGCAAGCGGTTATCCATATCGGCTAAACTGAGCTTGCCTGTCCAGATGCGGTCATGAAATTCCCTGAAGTCGGGCACTATCATACCCAGATCGATGGGTTTATCGGGTGTTTTACCCACTATGGTAAAAACAACAAAGTAAAATAAATGGAGTATCTGGCGCATCAGGAAAAAGCGGGCGTGCTGATATTCGGTAGCTTCGTGGCCAAAATAGGTGTCCAGGTAGATCTTTTCGTCGTCCTCATTTTTCACCAGGAAATTGGCCATGATCGACAGGTCCAAATAGCGATCGTTCAAAAAGGCGGCTTCCCAGTCCACGAGCCATACCCGCTTTCCGTCAAACAGGGTGTTTTCTGGTTTAAGATCGTTATGGCAGCCTACCATATCTTCGGCATTACGCGGATATATGCTTTTTACCCGGATATAAAAGTCGAATAACTCGGCGGTCATATCCTCGGGCATGAGTTTATCGGTCCTGAATTTTTCAATGAACTCGCCAATTTTATCCAGGTAGTTGATGCGGAAAGGGAAAGACGGCAACGAATGCAGCCGTTTAAGCAGATGAGGCAGCTTCGTTTTGGCCTCCTCCATTGGGAAAGGCTTAGCTTCTATAAAATCAATAATGGCTAACCTGTCCTCCACATGGGTATACCAAACCTTGGGCGCTATCCCGGCTTCTGCCGCTGCTTGCATGCAATTGTACTCGAGTGTGGGATCGGCCATGGCATCTGTGCGGGTAATGATGCGGAGCAGGTAAGGCTTGCCACCAACGACGATCCGGAAAACAAGAGCCGATGATAGTCCGGCGGTGAGTTCATGGATCTCTTCCAGATCGGTGGTGCCAAAAGTTGTCAGCAGAGCATGGTCGACAGCAGTTTTTTTGGTCTCGGGAATCATAAATACAGGCTTTAAAATGGTGATGATGAGCCAAATATATTTATGGTTTTTTACTTTCGGCAGCTTTTGAAAGTATATTTTTTGCGCCGTACTTTTTGGTTAATATTGACGTTTACCCAGTATATAGTCTTGATGGTCAAGGGACTAATTCTTTACGTATCCTGGTTGTCCGGTGCACGCGTCTCAGCGCTATACCGCATTCACTTTCAACCAGCCGGTTATACTCATCCTGGGTTTGTTGGTACACAATACTTCATGTTCCAGTTCGCCGCTTTTAAAGAAAACACTTTTCCTGTTTTCGGGGGATATGTGCTGCAGTTGATCGGCATGATGAATACATAGTTCGCCACCATCAGCCTGCAGCCAGTCGGGGTTTAAATAAATGATCATGGAGTACTTTCTATCATCATTATTCCTGAACTGATCCAGATGCTTTTTGTAGAAACTGCCCGTATCATATAAGGTATAATGAAATTCATAGCCTGTTATGCCGGTATAGCAGGTACTGTTTAAATGACTTACAAAGCTATCCATCAAATTAAAAAAATCATTTTCGTGCCGGTCATTGTGTTTACGGTCGAGCCAGTAAATGCTATCGCCTCTTACGGATAGATTGTGCGCGACCAATTGATCATTGCCGGTTCCTGCCGCCAGGAGTAGCTTTTTGTGGTACAGGGCAAGCAGGTTTCCTTTCAGATCGGCAGCAAGTGCCGCGCTTAAAAAATGATCGGCTATGCCTACATGGTTATCTATAAAGCTATCAATGAGTTCATCAAACATTTTTTGCAATTAGCTATGATTTAGCAGAGGTGAGGGGGCAGGGGTAATGGGTGAAGGTAGCTTTAATTTGTGGTTAGTTTGTATGTGGTAACACTATAGGTGTTTGGAAGAGATAAAACCGGTTGTCATTTCGAACGAGGAACGAGGAGAAATCTTCAGCGACATGCAATTGTAACTTTGTATGCTGCAGAAGATTTCTCTTTCGCACAACGCTTAGGCCTATCCCGGCTCTATCGAAATGACAAATTTTTATTGAAATATAGTTTTCCAAACAACTGTGGTGATAACACCGTCCGCCAACTAAACGATAATATTTATAAGGATCTCTGTAGCATTTTGCTTTTTCATCCGTACTATAAATAAATCATTATCATGTAATTATGAAAAAGCAGATCCTGTTGCTGAGTACTGTTATAGTCTTGTTATTTATAGTCTCGTGTAAAGACAATCATGAAAGCCTTAAAACCGAGGACGAAAAAAAGCTTCGGGAACTTTATGCTGATATTCAAAAGATGGCACAGCAATTTAACTGTGAAAATGCCGTCGACTGGAAATTTACGGACATAGGTTCAAAAGCATGCGGCGGCGCAACGGGTTTTATCGCGTATTCCATCAAATTGGATACAGCGGTTTTTCTGCAAAAAGTACGATCTTATACCACACAACAAGCCGGGTTCAATAAAAAATGGGGTGTAGTTTCAGATTGCTCCCTGGCTATCCCACCCAAAAGCGTAACATGTGACAGCGGGAAACCGAAGTTTACTTATTAAGGTTCCGACTTCTATTCAGGTGAAAGCTCGTGGAAGCGAATCGTTAACTCAACCATTCACCAACAAAAAAAGTCCTGCTTTCCATCTGGGAAAGCAGGACTCGGGGTGCTCCGTAATGTATTCTTTAATTAATTAAATCTCAATTAATTAAAATTCAGCAATGATGAAGGCGGGGTCATGGCGAAATAATCGCTATACCCGTACTTCTTGGGTTGCTGGATAATTGCTTTCATAGCAATAAGCTTGTAAACATATGAACCGGTTTCGCGGTTCAGGCTCATGCGGAAGTAATTATCTTCATTCTGTTTGTTAATAGCCCTTTCCAGCTTAATTGAACCGTTGTTGTAAGCGGCTGCAGCCAGTGTCCAGCTATTAAATTCACCGTATAGTTCTTTGATATACTTGCAGGCTGCAATGGTTGATCTGCGCAGATTGAGGCGCTCGTCGACCCCATGGCCTACTTTAAGTCCGTAAGTACGCGCGGTGCCAGGCATAAACTGCCATAAGCCACGTGCCCCCTTGGGCGAAGTGCCTTCGCAAAGGCCCGACTCCACCAGTGGGATGTACTTAAAATCATCGGGGATACCATAAAGCCTTAAAAGCGGTTCAATAACAGGGAACCATTTTTCGGCTTTGCGATGCAGAATAGTCGACTGAACGGTTTTGAAGTTATGCTGTTTAAGCGATATTTTCAGTTTCCGTGTCACCCGTGCATCGTTTACAGGTAAAGCTTCGTTTGCAAAATTGTATGCATTTGCATTGCTTTTTATAAAAATAAATTTCGAGTTCCGATGGCTAATATCTCCAGTGCTCGCAACCTTTTCATTGATGGTTGTGCTGAAAATATTGAGCTTTGAAATGAGAACCAGCACTAGCATTACGGAGCACGTAAATAAGTGTTTTTTGATCATTTCTTTCTTTATCATTAACTATACATTTGGTTAAAATGTGCTGCAAAGGTATGTTATACAGGGCACATAATCAAATACTTAGCAAAATACTAAAGATTTTAGTTGTGGTTTTTGGTCCAAAAACAGGCTTTAAAACTGTTTAAACCGGGTTTTTGAACCGCTTAATTTTTTTGCTTTTTTTGATTAAAAATTGCCAAAAAAGCGTATCTTTGACCCTCACGCTGCGAAAGCGCAAAACAAAAAAATATGGTATTTAAGAGACCAACAGGTAGTCGCGACGACAAGCCAAAAAGAACAACAGGCCGGAGCTCCAGAAGCGACGACAAACCCAAAAGACCTGCAACCGCAAAAGGCAAAGCCACTCCAAACGGAGAGAAAAAAAAATTCACTAAACCAGAACCAAAACCTTTTCAAAGCAACAGGTTTAGCGACGACAAACCCAAAAGCAATTTCAGGGATGGCGCTTCATCATCTGGCGGAAGATCAAAACCTTATTCAGGACGTCCAACAGGTGATAGTCCATCGGGCGATAAAAAATCATTTACACCACGCAGCAAGCCATACTCTGGCAGGCCAACTACCGGTGGCGATGAAGAAAGACCGAAAAGAAGTTTCGGTTCCAATTCAGCAGGCGAAAGGAAGCCTTACTCAGGCCGGCCATCATCTGGTGAGGAAGAAAGACCAAAAAGAAGCTTTGGCGGCAGCGCAGCTGGCGACAAAAAACCATACTCATCCCCACGTACCCGCTCAGCTGCAGGTGCCGAAGGAAAGCCCAAAAGAAGTTTTAGCGAAGGTGGCGACCGTAAGTTTGGCAACAAACCAACCGAAGGCGGCGATCGTAAGTTTGGTAACAGACCGACTGAAGGCGGCTTTAAAAAACGCGATGACGCTTCATTTAAGGACAAACCTTACCGTGACAAACCATCACGCGATCAGGATGCCCCTGCCAGAACCATGCGTGGTCGTAAAAACCCGGCTGAACCAAAAGCAAAAGACGATGGGCTTATCCGCCTGAACCGTTATATTTCAAACGCCGGTATCTGCTCACGACGTAAAGCCGATGAGTTGATCATTGCCGGTGTGGTTTCGGTGAACGGTGTGGTGGTTGACGAACTGGGCGCCAAGGTTGACCCTCAAAAGGACGATATCAAATACAATGGCGAAACCCTCCGCCGCGAAAAAATGGTTTATGTACTATTGAATAAACCAAAAGACTATATCACTACTACCGAAGATCCGCAGGAACGCCGTACCGTAATGCACCTGGTTGAAAAAGCAACCAAAGAACGCATTTACCCTATCGGTCGTTTAGACAGGAACACTACCGGGCTATTATTAATGACCAACGATGGTGACCTGGCCGACAAGCTGTCGCACCCGCGCAGCAATATCAGCAAGTTGTACCAGGTGGAGCTGAGCAAAGCCTTAACCCAGGGCGATTTGAACAAAATTGGCTTTGGTGTTGAACTGGAAGATGGCTTGATAAAACCCGACGCGGTATCATACGTAGCCGGTGGCACAAAAAGAGAAGTAGGTATACAGATACATAGCGGTAAAAACCGTGTGGTACGCCGTATTTTTGAAAGCCTGGGTTACGAGGTAGTAAAGCTCGACAGGGTGGTTTATGCCAACCTCACCAAGAAAGACCTGCCCCGCGGCAAATGGCGTTTCCTTGACGAGAAAGAAATTATCCAACTGAAACACCTGATCAAATAAGATTGGTAGAACTATGATTTTTGGACTATGGGATTTTGAGACTACAGGATAAAAATCTTAAAGTCCTACCGTCACAATGTCCCAAAATCTCATAGTCGCAAAGTCCAAAAATCAAGGTTCAGAAACAAAAACAGGGCTATTTTTAGCCCTGTTTTTGTTTAATGTTCTCAGTGCCAATATATTAATACTTTTTAAAGCTTTCAAAACCCATCAAAAATTTGTTAAAAAGTGTTAAAATGGCGTTAAAACTTTGTTAAAATGGGCAATTATCAAGCCTTTTTACCCCATTTTTGATCAGAAAATTGTTAAAATAAGAGGTTTAAAAAGTTTTTATTTCAGGATGGATACCCGATGGGTGGGAGGGCTGTTTTTTTAGCAATTTTGTTAACTTGCGCTTCGTAAACCAATTTCATCTCTCATGAAAAAAATCGTATTGTTCGTTGTCTTATTGCTGCCTTTGCTTGTGCAGGCGCAAAGCACGCAAAACAAAAAGAAAGGCCCCTCAACTTATGACCTCGTCATTGGCACCTATACCACAGGCACCAGCAAGGGCATAGCGGTTTATCGCTTTTATGCCGAAAATGGCAGGCTGGCCTACCTGAGCCAGATTGATGGTGTGGTAAACCCATCCTACCTGACCGTAAGTGCCGATAATAAGTTTATCTATGCCGTAAATGAGCTGCCTAAAGGCGAAGTAAGCTCTTTTTCATTTGAGCCTAAAACAGGCAAAATGCAGTTCATCAATAAGCAATCATCCCTCGGCGCCGACCCTTGCTACATCACAGTGGATAAGGCCCGTAAAAACGCTTTTATCGCCAACTATTCAAGCGGGCAGGTTACGGTAATGCCTATCAATAAGGATGGCTCACTGGCCAACGGTGTGGAGACAGTAAAAAACGACGGTACTGGTCCTAATAAAGGCCGTCAGGAAGGGCCACATGCCCACATGAGCATACTATCGCCCGATGAGAAATATGTGCTGTATAATGATCTGGGAACTGATAAGGTACACATATATCGTTTCCGCTCTGGTAAAAGCTCACCTTTAACCGAGCCTACATCCGTAAGCGTAACCCCGGGCGATGGTCCGCGGCACCTGGATTTTTCGCCGGATAAAAAACACGCCTACCTGGTAACTGAGATGGGATCAAATGTATATGTGTTTGATTATGCTGGCGGTAAGCTTAAACAGAAACAAATCATAACCCTTCTTCCGGAGGGTTTCAAGGGTCAAACCGCAGGTGCGGCTATTCATATATCGCCAAATGGTAAATTCCTGTATGCTTCTAATCGTTTAGAAACCAACGAGATCATTGTGTACGCTATTAACCAGGAAACCGGCGAACTTACTTTTGTACAGCGCCAATCATCTATGGGTAAAAATCCGCGTGATTTTGCTATCGACCCCACTGGTAAATTCCTGCTGGTAGCCAACCAAAACAGCGACAGCATATTTGTATTCCGGATTGATCAAACCACTGGCCGTATATCGCCAACCGGTTTTAAACTGGAAATTGGTAACCCGGTGTGCCTGAAATTTGCACCTTCAGAATAGAGTGAAAGGATAAAGATTAAGGGCGAAAGGTTTAAATATCTCTTCCCATAAAAAAAGGTAAAGGTGAATGTTTAAATTCCCTTTACCTTTTTTTACGAACCTTTTACCTTTCGCCTTTGTCCTTTTACCTTAAAATTAATTGCTTTTTGTAAACGAGTAAATGATATACCCGGTACCGCCGCTACCGATGGCAACCGGCGATTTCAAGGTCATGGTTGAGCCGTTATTGCTGGCAATATCTAAACGATAACCTTCGGCTACGTTTTTGGCTTTATCGCCTTCGTACAATTTTTTAAACTGGAATTGTGTGCCTGTGCTGCCGCCATTATAAACCGACCAGAATATAGTTTGTGAGGTACCGTTCGATAAAGTATACACACCATTACCACTATTGGTTAGTTTCCAGGTACTACCCGCAAATGCTTCGGGAGGGGCCTGATCAAATACATTTTGAACGGCATTTTGAACAAGGCCATCATAACTTACGTTGTTTAACGTCCAGGTACCCACAAATTTGCCACGTGATACATTATTAGAGACTGTGTTTTTTTGGCCAGAGCAGGCTGATAAAACAAGAATAACGGATAAGATTGCGATTGAGGTTTGAAATATCTTTTTCATGATTGGGGTTATTTTATGGCATAAGAGCATAAATCTTGCCAAACATAACTAAGTTCAACAGTTTTTTGGCTTAAGCTTTTTTTGCATTTCGTTTAATCGCTTATTAATGGCCTCTGCTACCTGGTCTGCTTCTTTAATATGAGTAAGGCTATTGGCAAATTGCTGATCAGTGTTTTTAGAAAATACAGCGCGGCTTAAATGTAATACGGTTTTCATGGTTACTTCTAAAAGTTTAGGTATACGAACTTTTAAACGGAATGTTACGCGTAGGTTAACCGAAAAATAATTATTTCTACAGACCGCTTGTGGTGCTTAAAAAATCGATGAGCTTATCAACAGCTCTTGCACGGTGGCTAATGCTATTCTTTTGGTCCATGCTCATTTCGGCAAAGGTGATGTTGTATCCCTCAGGTTCAAATATGGGGTCATAACCAAAGCCCTCGGTACCGCTGAGTTCGGTACGGATGTTGCCTTCAACTGTTCCATCAAAAAAATGTTCCTCACCATTCCAGATCAACGATATCACGGTGCAGAAACGTGCCTTTCGATTTTTTTCGTCATGTAGGTTTTGTAGTACCTTGCTTATATTGGCTGCATGGTTACCATGCTCGCCGGCATAGCGTGCGGAGTAAACGCCAGGCTCGCCTTTTAGGGCGTCTATTTCCAGTCCGCTGTCGTCACCAAAACAGTTCAGTTTGTATTGCTGATAGATGTAATGGCTTTTTATCGATGCGTTTTCACGAAAGGTGGTCCCGGTTTCTTCAATATCATCGGTGCAGCCAATATCATCCAGGCTCAATAGTTTAAACCGGCCTTTTATTTTGGCCGATACCTCCTCAAGCTTATGTTGGTTATTGGTTGCAAAAACTAATTGCTGCATATTTTATGGGATGAAGGATTAAAGGATCAAAGATTTTCTGACAAATGACTTTATATTGTAGACTTATAGAGCTTTCATCAGTTCCCAGAAAATTTTCTTGTTGTCGACACTGGCCATCATCTCATCAAAACTGAAACTATAGAGCGCCGTGCGGGATCCTGATGTTTTTGGCGTGTTTAAGGCGAGCGAAGTAAGACCTTGAGGTATAGCTGACTGACCTAATAACAGGAGCTTTACAGGTTTAAAAAAATCGGCAAGCTGACCAATAGTCGCTTCGCTATGTTGAGCCATGTTGAGTATAACAACATCATCAAGCTCAAATTCCTTGCGTTTCAGTATGTTTTGCAATGCGGCCAGATGGGCGTCAGCAATAAACTCCTGATCGGGATAGTGAACCAGTATTAAGAAGTTCTTTAAATTTTTGCCCAGATAATTAAAAGCAAGCTCTGGCGTTTTTACCTCAGGCTTAGCTTCTTGAGGTGTAGTATCAATAGCCGGCGTTTTTATTTCGGGTTCAGATTCTTCAATGATGGGTTGATGTATTTCTCTTTTTTCGTAAAAAGCTTTATCTGTATTTAACAGATAAAGCTCATCCTGTAATATAAAACGCAGGGCAACCGGGTTTTCAACTTTCACTTTAACAAATTTTAACCAAAAGTAGTTAAATGGTTTCAAGCTTTATAGCCATATTAGCGCAATTATAGGCAGTTATATGTAATTGCCATTTTTTGTTCAGCTATAATTAATAAATTTTACCGAAATTCGAAGTTTTTAACGGACTATTGATCCGTATTATTTAGAGTATAAGTGCATTACATGAGAAAGTTAGGGATATTCATTTTAAGTTTTGTTTTGATCATATCAGTTGCCCACGCGCAAACCAAAGTTGATTCAACTGCAAAAAAAGCAGCAAAGGCTGATTCAACAGTGGTACCATCGGGCCCGAAGCATACTTTAGATAAAATTGCGGCCATTGTGGGTAATGCCCCCATATTACAATCAGATATTGAACTATCATACGCTCAATTCCTTGTTCAGGGTAACCAGCCGGATCCGGGCGTAAAATGCCGTATTCTGCAATCCTTACTAACCCAAAAGCTATTGGCACAACAAGCCGCTATTGATAGTATTGAGGTAAAAGAGGATGAGGTTGATAACAATGTTGACCGCCGTATGCGCGAAATGACCCAAAGAGCAGGCGGCCAGGAAAAACTGGAAGCCTTCCTGGGCAAATCAGTTATTCAGTATAAAGACGAGATTCGCCCCGACCTGAAAGAACAAATGGTTGCGCAGAAAATGCAGCAACACATTACCGAGAAGCTGAACGTGACCCCGCAGGATGTTAAAACCTATTACGACAAGATCCCGAAGGATAGCTTACCATCTTTTAATAAAGAAGTGGAGGTTGGCGAGATCGTATTTCAGCCGAAATTAAATAAAGAAGAAAAAGAACTGTATAAAGAAAAAGCAGAAGAATTGCGCCAACGTATTAAAAAAGGAGAAGATTTTGGAACGCTTGCCCGTTTATACTCTCAGGATCCGGGATCGGCGCCTGATGGTGGTGATCTGGGCTTTGCCGACCGTACAACCTTTGTGAAAGAATTTACCGCGAATGCCTTTAGACTTAAAGCGGGTGAAATATCACCTGTATTTGAAACCGATTTCGGTTTTCACTTTTTGCAGGTGATCGAGCGCAGGGGCGAGCAGGTCCATGTTAGGCATATATTAATAGCCCCGGTAATTACCCAGGCCAGTTTAGAAAGGGCGAAAGTAAAAGCCGATAGTATTTACACCCTGATGATGACCAATAAGAAGATCGACTTTTCGAGCGCGGCTGCTTATTACTCTGATAACAAGGATACCAAATACAATGGCGGTATGATGCTGAATGCAGAAAACGTTCAAAACCGTACAACCTTTATCCCTACTGATAAGCTTGATCCTAAGGTTGCCCTTACTGTTGATACTATGAAAATTGGCAGCATATCAAAACCCGATGTGTTTACCGGTGCCGATGGTAAAAAAACTTATAAGATATTATACCTTAAATCGGCAACAAATGCACATAAAGCCAACTTAGAGCAGGATTTTCCTAAACTAAAGGATATGGCTTATGAAGATAAAACCAATCGCACAGTAACCCAATGGTTTGAAAAACGCAGAAAGGAAACATTTATTAAGATTGATCAGGAATACCAATCCTGTGATATATTAAAAAAATGGATCACCCCGCCAACAACTACCGCGCAAGCTAAATAAAACTAACACTATGCAACACCGATCTGACGTGGAAGCTGCCGATGCTTTAAGGCAGGCATATCAGCAAATACGCTCCGAAATAGGTAAAGTTATCATTGGGCAGGATGAAGTGGTGAAATTTGTTCTGGTATCCATCTTCAGCAACGGTCATTGCTTGCTGGTTGGGGTGCCGGGCCTTGCCAAAACACTGCTGGTACAAACTATTGCCAGGGTGCTTGACCTTGATTTTAAACGCATACAATTTACGCCGGATCTGATGCCATCAGACATCATCGGGTCTGAAATACTGGGCGAAGACCGGAATTTTAAGTTTATACCCGGCCCGGTTTTCTCCAACATTATCCTTGCCGACGAAATTAACCGGACACCACCAAAAACCCAGGCAGCCTTATTGGAGGCTATGCAGGAGAAAGCGGTTACGGCTGCCGGTATTACACATAAGCTTGCCCAGCCATTTTTTGTACTGGCTACGCAAAACCCCATTGAGCAGGAAGGTACTTATCCCCTGCCAGAGGCGCAGCTTGACCGCTTTATGTTTAGTGTAGCATTGGATTACCCCTCTTTTCAAGAAGAGCTTCAGGTGGTTAAAAATACCACCAGTACGGTACAAACAGATGTTAATAAGATACTGAACGCATCCCAGATCATTTATTTTCAGCAGCTGGTACGTAATATACCGGTTACCGATCATGTGTTGGAGTACGCCGTTAAGCTGGTATCCAAAACCCGGCCCAATGGCGAGTTTGCAACACCTCAGATCAATCGTTTACTGAGCTGGGGCGCCGGTCCAAGGGCATCACAATTCCTGATACTGGGCGCTAAATGCCATGCGGTGATCAATGGGAAGTATTCGCCCGATATTGAGGATGTACAAGCGATCGCTAAGCCTATTTTAAGCCACCGTATTGTACGCAGCTACCATGCCGAGGCCGAAGGGTTGTCGGCCGCTGATATTATCGAGCAGCTGTTTTAAATTATATTTTCGAAGTCATGCCGAACTTGTTTCGGCATCCCATATGATATGTACTTTGTACAACAAGCGGGCTAACTTGTCTTGTGAGATCCTGAAATAAGTTCAGGATGACATTTTGCTATAAACAAGAAGAGCAATGTATAAGTACATTGCTCTTCTTGTTTATAGTATAGTCTCCTTATTCGTTTTCAATTGCCGAGAACACCTCCAGCAGGATATCCCATTTTTTTGTTTTATCCAGCTCCCAGATACGCACATAGTTGTAATTGCTTACCACATTGCCTTTGGTTATACGGGCATGGCCATAAGTATAAGCCAGGTCGTTACTGGCAGAGCGGCCACCGTCTGTAGTTTCGGCGGTGATGCTGATGGCCTGGTTGTTAATGAATTTCATAATAACATCCGGACCTGTCATGGGGTCGAACCCAGGGAAATAATAACGGGCTTCAGGGCTTAAAAACTCTTTGTAGCTGGCCAGCGCAGATATGGTTAATGAATGATTAAATATCTTGTCGGTATTTACAATAATGCTTTTTGCGGTAAAGGGATCTTTACTTGGCGCCGCACGAGCTGCTGTAGGTTCTTTAAAATCCGTTACTTCTTCCTGTTCAGGCTCTGGGTGTTGTATACCCAGGTCTATCAGCAGCTTTAGCTTACCTTCAGCATCAGAACGCCAAACAGAAACGTAATCGCCAAAAACTTTGTCGTCTTCGCTTTTACCGTTGGTGTAAGTATAAGGCCCGGCAGTAAAGGCTAAATCGCCATTTGCTGATATGCGGCCAAATTTAGGTATCCAGCTCAGCTTGCCTGCTTGTTTGTCGATATTAGAGTAAAAATCAGTTATCTTAACTGCATTGGGTTTAAAAACAATGCCTTCCGGATCGGTAACGGCTAAAAAGCCATCCTTTATGCCTCTGCGCTCTACTAATTTATTAAAAGCTTCTTCGGCACTAACTACCTTATTTACTTGTGCGGGGGCAACTTGCGCAAAGGCAAATGCACTGTAACCAATAAATGTAGCAGCTAATATTATTTTCTTCATGGTCATATTAGATTTTGGGGCAATTTAACAATAAATTTTAAGTCGGGAATGTAATTTGAATTAAGGTGATAAGTAAATAACCCCGCAGCATCGCAGCTAAATAGGTTCATATTTGAAACGAAGGGGTTGATATTTAATTGTAACTGAGCGAAGCTAATCATGCAAAAACTGGTACCTAACGGCAAATATTAACTAAATGCGTTGAATTAAAAACTAATTAACCGCATAGCGTTGATTATGTTTTGATTAAAAAAAGCATTATGCGCATATTTATAAAAAATTACGTTGTAATGAACAAATTTATCATCTGTTTTATGGCTATGGTATTTGGTTGTTTAGCCAGCCACGCCCAGATAATACATGATCTGCAGGGTAAGCCGTACATGGAGCAATCCTATACTGAAGTTGAAGGCAATCCATTTCTGATCAACGGCTGGGCCGAAGGGGCCATTGACTTTGTTAATGGAAAATCAGTAGCCATTAAGGTGAAATATGATTTGGTAAAGGGTTTGCTTTTATTTCAAAATAAAAGTGATACAACGGCGCTGTATTTTATTGAACCGGTAAAAGCCTTTAAGTTTACCAGTTCGGCTATTGAAGATAGTAACATTCTGCTTCCAACGTTTAACAGTGGTTATCCTGCTATTGATAACCAAACATCTTCTTCGTTTTACCTGGTGATTGCCGGTGGCAAAACGCAGTTATTAAAGCATTACAGAAAAGTAATACGTACGGATAAGCCGTATGGTTCCGCTACCACTTCCAAAACATTTGTACTTACCGATATTTATTATCTTTTTGCCAATAATCAGATCAGCCGGATAAAACCCAGCCAAAAAAGTATCCTCGCCGCTATGGCGGATAAAAGCACGGAAATACAAGCGTATTTAAAAAATAATGCTGTAGACTATAAAAACGATGCGGCCTTAGCCAAGCTGTTTAGCTATTACAATTCGCTTTAATAGCTCAGGATTTGCTCCAGTGTGTACCGTCTTTACTGTCCTTTAACTGAAAGCCTATTCTGGCCAGGCCATCGCGTATTTTATCTGATATGGCATAATCTTTATTGATCTTAGCCTCGCTCCTAAGCTCAACTATCAGGTTCAGTACATTCGGCAGGTCGTCATTTGCAGCTTGCTCGTCCTTTAAACCCAATACATCCAGCACAAAAGTGTTCATTAGGGTTTTTAGCAGTTGCAAATTGGTTTCATCTATCTTCATTTTGCCATCATGAACCGAGTTGATGATACGTGACGCCTCAAATAGTTCGGCAATGAGCACGGGGCTGTTAAAATCATCGTTCATAGCTGCATAGCAGCGCTGCAACAAGGGCTCTATCTCAATTTCGGTAGTGCTGCTTGCCTTTAATCCGTTAAGTAGCGCAAACGCGTTCATTAAGCGTTTAAAACCTTTTTCAGATGCCTCCATAGCCTCGTTGCCAAAATCAAGCGTACTGCGGTAGTGGGCCTGCAGCATAAAAAACCTTACGGTCATGGGGCTGTAGCCTTTATTCAGGATAGAGTTATCGCCTGTAAAAAGCTCATGTGGCAAAAAGCTGTTGCCTAATGATTTTGACATTTTTTGCCCATTCACGGTAAGCATATTGGTATGCACCCAGTAATTGGCTGGGTTTACACCGCAGCAGGCCTCGTGTTGGGCAATTTCATTAGTATGATGGGTCGGTACCAGGTCAAGGCCACCGCCATGTATATCAAATTGGTTGCCCAGGTATTTCTGGCTCATGGCCGAGCATTCCAGGTGCCAACCCGGGAAGCCAACGCTCCAGGGTGACGGCCATTTCATCAAATGCTCGGGTTTGGCTTTTATCCATAGAGCAAAATCAAGCTTGCCATGTTTTTCGTCCTGACCACCAAGGGTGCGGGTATTGTTTAGCAGGTCTTCGAGATTACGACCGCTCAGTATGCCATAGTTTTTGGTTTTGTTGTATTTCTCCACATCAAAATACACAGTACCATCAACTTCATAAGCGTATCCTTTTTCTAATATCACTTTTACCATTTCTATCTGCTCAATAATATGGCCGGTAGCTGTAGGTTCAATACTGGGTGGTAGTGTATTAAATATTTGCATTACATCGTGAAAACCAACGGTGTACTTTTGTACAATCTCCATGGGTTCAAGCTGTGCTATTTTTGCTTTTTTTGATATTTTGTCTTCTCCTTCATCACCGGCATCGCCTTCCAGGTGACCGGCATCGGTCACGTTACGAACGTAGCGAACCTTGTAACCAATTTGGGTAAGGTATCTGAAGATAAGGTCGAAGGATATATAAGTACGGCAGTTGCCCAGGTGCACATCACTGTAAACAGTAGGGCCACATACGTACATGCCCACATGGGGCGCGTTAAGCGGTTTAAATTTTTCCTTTTTACGGGTTAAAGTATTGTAAACAAACAAATTTTGTTGCATGAGCGCAAACTTACGATTTTTTCAATTTCATGTTAACTTATAGAGATAAGAGATTAGAGCCAAGAATCAAGATTTAAGACAATACCAAGATTATTTTACATGTTCTTGATTCTTGACTCTAACATCTTGCTTCTTTTCCCTAATTGAGCACCACATCACTGCGCAGGGGATAATGGTCAGATAGTTTTTTTTCGATGATCTTGTAGGTGGCTACCTCAAACTGGGGGCTGGCCATAATATAATCGATCTGATAGTTCGGAAAATCACCATTATAGGTACGCCCAAAGCCCGATCCTTTTTGACGGAAAGCGTTTTTTAGCCCTTTAGCCATCTGGTTAACAGCAAAGGAGGTAGGCGTATCGTTAAAATCACCAGTGATAAGGTATGGATACGGGCATTTGGCCGCGTGTTCTTTGATCTTAAAAACCTGTTCGCTTCTTTTTTCAAAGGCTATTTTGAGCTTACCTCCCAGACGTCTGGTTGATTGCATATCCGTTTTGCCTTTTTTGGATACGCTGTCCAGATATTTATAATCTTCGGGGTCAAAGCGGATAGATTGCAGGTGGACGCTATAAAAACGAAAGGTTTGCTTCCCTTTTTTTACGTCGACAAATAAACACTGGTTCTCGGAGCGGGTTTCTGTCAGGCGGATCATTCCTTTGCCTACTATCGGAAACCTGGAAAAGATGGCCATACCAATAGCCTCGGTACTGTTAAAATTAAAAGGCTCAAAATAAAAGTTGCTGGCGCCTATAATCCTGATGAGGGAATCGCGCATTTCATACTGGCCTTTGTTTTTAGTGTAAAATTCCTGAAATCCGATAATATCGGGCTGTTGCTGGCTAATAAGGGTTAGAATTTGATGTTTGGTTGATATATCGTTTGAGGCCCCGTACCGTTTAAAGTTATGAACATTATAGGTCATTACCCGAATGGCGTTCTCTGCGGCGGGTTTTTCAGTTTCGGCCCCACTTAATCTGAAACCGATATTATTGAACAGCACATTGTAGCCCAATAAAATAGTGACAAATGATAACAGAAACTGCCAGCGACGGCGCAGCAGCCAATAGGCAAGCATAATAAGGTTAACGATGAGTAATACAGGATAGGCCAGGCCAAAAAAAGCGAAGACCCAAACCTTTCTGGGGTCAACGTGGGGGGCGAAATAGCTGATCAGTAAAGCAACACATAAGAACAGATTTATCCATAAAAGTATTTTACCTATAAAGCTCTGTTTGCGTTTAACTTTCATTATTGCTTGCGCGAAATAAAATTTCTTTTTCCTGCTTGGTCAGGCTGTCATAACCCGATTGTGATATTTTATCTAATATACGGTCAATTTCATCCTGACGTGGGTACTCGGCGCTATTTTTATTGGAATTTTTAGCCACCACTTTTAATTTAGGACTAGCTTTAAATATATTGCCGATACTGCCAATCCAATCGTGCCCTCTTTGTAATTGTTTAATATAAACAAAACCCAGTAGCGCACCGCCCAGGTGAGCTATTTCGCCGCCCGCGTTAGGGCCAACCATGCCCAGAAAATCAATTACCAGGATTACTAATACCAGCCATTTTAACTTTACCGGTCCAAACAGGATTAATGATATGGTATAGTTAGGCAGCAGTGTGGCGGTAGCCACTACAATGGCCATAACGCTGGCAGAGGCCCCTACAACCGGAATAGCCTGTAAACCCGGGTTGTGTGTAAAAGCCGGAAAGAGATTATAACAGGCGATATAAAAAAGAGCACCTGCAAGCCCCCCCATGATGTATAAACCTATGGTACGTTTATTCCCAAGATACTCTTCAAATATTTGCCCCATCCAATACAGCCAAAGCATATTAAACAGGATATGGAGCACACCTGCGTGCATAAACATGTAAGTAAAAGGCGTCCAAAAACGGGTAAGCAGTTTTGGCAGGTAAGCGGTAGTTGCCAGGTAATCATTGGCGTAATAGGCAATTGTACTTGGTTGCCCAAAAAGATTTTCAATAACTGCAGGAATATTAATACCCAAAAAAACAATAACGTTAATGCCAATGAGCAGGTTGAGCTTATTGCCCGACCGCAGCATTTTGTACTGAATATTTTGCCAGAGGGTACTCATAAAATATACTTTTGTTTATTGGATAACTACCGTTATTAATAAAAATTGTTTGGCCTTTGTATTCGCCAGTATTTTAATATAATATAGCCAAACAAAGCGCCGCCAAGATGTGCAAAGTGTGCCACTGAGTCGCCGGCAAATTGCCCGAAACCGCCTATTAATTCTATAACTATGTATACTGTTACTAAATACTTAGCTTTTATTGGTACAGGAATAAACAATATCATCATCTCTACATTGGGGAACAAAAAGCCGAATGCCAATAATAGGCCAAATATTGATCCGGAAGCTCCTAATGTAGCGCCATAATAAATTTCTTTTAATTTATTAAACCCGGCATAGTTAACATAAGGGGCTATATCTCTATTGATAACCGTAAACGAGCCTATTACTCCATGCACCTCAATCGCCTGTACCAGCACCTGTAAAATTAAAGCACCAATACCTGTAATAAAATAGTATTGCAAAAAACGTTTGGAGCCGAGAGTGTACTCAAGGGTAGGACCAAATATGAACAAAGCAAACATATTGAAAAAAATATGCTGGAAGTTTGCATGCATGAACATATAGGTAACAATTTGCCAGGGGTGAAATAAGGGCGAATTAAAATAAAACGCGGATAGCCATGTTACAAGATCTATCCCCGCCCTGCCTAAAACATATGTTCCTATAAAGAATATAATATTAATGATCAGCAGGTTTTTTACAACCGGTGGTATATTGGCAAATGGTGATTGACTATTCATAGTATAAATAAAAGCCGGTCAGGCTATTTTTCAAATCGTTCTAAAAGTTCGGCCATGGTAAAGGTACTGATTACGGGCTTACCGTTCAATGCCTGGTTTGGTGTTTCGCAGGCAAAAAGCTGGTCAATGAGCTGGTTCATTTCCTCCAGTGATAACTTAGTGCCGGTTTTAATGGCCCCGTTGCGCGCCAATGACCGGGCCAGGTTATCGCGCTTATCCAGTTTTAAAATGGCCATGTTATTTTTAAAGCCTTCCAGCAAGTGCTCCAGCAACTCATGCTCGCCCACATTGCTCAGTTCGGCTGGTATACCCTCTACCACTACTGTATTTTTCCCAAACTCGCGTATATCAAAGCCCAGTGAGCGGATATCGGGCAACAATTCTCTTAATAACTCAAAATCGCTACCGTTTAGTGTTACCGATTGTGGGAATAAACTTTGCTGACTGACCCCCGAATGATTTTGCAATTGCTGTAAAAAACGCTCATACAAAATACGTTCATGCGCGGCCTGCTGCCCGATGAGCATAAAACCTGATTTAATTTGCGACAAGATAAAACGGTTATGGATCTGGAATAATTGCCGTTCGCTCGATTTACTTACCTCCTGCTCATTTACCGCGATACGCTCTTCCTGGTGCAGTTCATGCTGCAGGTTTTCTTCCTTTTTACTGATCTCGTATAGTGTATCCCAATTTTTAGGAATGGGGTTGCTTCTAAAGCCACCGTCCTCTCGCAAAAAAGGGTGTTCGCGTACCGGCTTTTTCTCGGCAGCAAAAGGGTTAAAATCGGGGTTGAAAGATATGGTTGGCGCTACGATCTCCTCAAAAGGCTTGGGTGTTATCAGGTGTTCAATGCTGTTCTCCTGGTCAAAATCCAAACTTGGCGTAATATTATACCTGCCTAATGACCGTTTTACCGCCGAACGGATAATGGCATAAATAGCCTTTTCGTCCTGGTACTTGATCTCGGTTTTGGTAGGGTGCACATTGATATCTATGCGCGATGGATCTATATCAATAAACAGTACGTAAAACGGGAAGCTATCATCTGGCAACAACTCTTCAAACGCGGTGAGTACAGCGTGGTTCAAATACGCGTCGCGGATAAAGCGGTTGTTCACAAAAAAGAACTGCTCGCCCCGGGTTTTACGCGCAAACTCGGGCTTGCCTACAAAACCCCGCAAATTGATGATGCTGGTATCTTCCTCAACCGGTACCAGGCGTTGGTTATAATTATTGCCAAACAGATGCACTATGCGTTGCTTTAGCGCAGTCCCCGGCAAGTGATATACCTCTTGTGCGTCATGGTGCAGGGTAAAAAATATCTGTGGATTGGCCAGTGCTACCCGTTGAAATTCGTCAATGATATGGCGCATCTCTACCGGGTTACTTTTTAAAAAGTTACGACGGGCCGGTGTATTATAAAAAAGGTTTTTAACCGATATGGAGGTGCCGGTATTGGCCTGGCAGGCCTCCTGGCTCACTACCTCAGAGCCTTCAATAAAAATGCAGGTGCCCAGCTCATCCTCATGGCGACGGGTTTTCATTTCTACCTGGGCAATGGCGGCTATAGATGCCATGGCCTCTCCACGGAAACCCATGGTGCGTATGGCAAACAGATCATCGGCCTTGCGTATTTTTGAGGTGGCATGGCGCTCAAAACACATACGTGCATCAGTAAGGCTCATGCCGCAACCGTCATCAATAACCTGTATTAATGATTTACCCGCATCCTTTACAATGAGCTGAATTTTTCCGGCTCCGGCGTCAATCGCGTTCTCCACTAATTCCTTTACGGCAGATGCGGGGCGTTGTACCACTTCGCCAGCGGCAATTTGGTTGGCAACGGCATCCGGTAAAAGCTGTATGATATCTGACATCTAAAAAAAATCCCTCCAATTTCGAATTCGATGCTAAATTAAATATTTGAAGGCATAACTTTATGATTTGATAATTGTATAAACATTTAACGTTTAATAATTACATTACCAGTACCATACGATTTAGTTTATGAAGAAATTATGGCCAGCACTGCTCCTTTTCGCGGTAGCCTGCAAGCAAAAAGAGTATAATGCCGACCTTTTGGTTAAAAACGCCGTAGTTTATACGGTTGATAGTTCCTTTACCACCGCCAACGCCATTGTAGTTAAAGGCGGCAGAATATTGGCTGTAGGCGATGCGGATACGCTGGAACAAAAATACCTGGCCAACGAAGTGGTCGATGCGCAAGGCGCGCCTATATATCCCGGTTTTATTGATGCTCATGCTCATTTTTATGAATATGGCTTAGGCCTGCAGGAAGTTAACCTGGTAGGCACGCACAGCTGGAATGAAGCCGTGGATTCGGTACAGGCTTATTCAGTTCGTAATACCGACGGTTGGATAACCGGGCAGGGCTGGGATCAGAATGATTGGGCGCTGAAGCAATTTCCAAACAAGGCCAGGCTCGACTCCCTGTTCCCGGTAAGGCCGGTAATACTGAGCCGGGTTGACGGCCACGCGGCCATAGCCAATCAGGCAGCGCTGAACATTGCCGGTGTAAAACCAGGGCAAACCATTAACGGCGGCGAAATTGAAACCGTTAACGGAAAACTTACTGGTATTTTAGTTGATAACGCGGTGGGGATAGTAACCCGCAAGATTCCTGAGCCGTCTGGCCAGGTAGTGGAAGACGCATTATTGGCGGCGCAAAAGAATTGTTTCGCGGTGGGCTTAACTACCGTTGATGATTGCGGTCTGCCTTATACCATGATGAGCACTATTGCCGAACTGCAACACAAAGGATCACTAAAAATGCGTATGTACGTAATGCTGGCCGACCGGGAAGAGAATTACGAATACTTGTTTAAGCATGGCGCATATAAAACTCCCGGTTTGAATGTGAGGGCCTTTAAAGTTTATGCTGATGGTGCGTTAGGCTCAAGGGGTGCTTGTTTACTGCAACCCTATAATGATCAGAAAAACTGGAAAGGTTTTTTGTTAAGCAGTCAAAAGCATTTTGAGGAGGTAGCCAAAAAGATCTATGACAAAGGCTTTCAGATGGCTACCCACGCCATTGGCGATTCGGCCAACCGGGTGATGCTGAAAATATACGCCTCGGTATTGAAGGGCAAGAACGACCGCCGCTGGCGCATTGAGCACGCGCAGGTACTATCACCTCAGGATATTAAACTATTTGGTGATAACAGCATTATCCCTTCGGTGCAACCTACACATGCCACCTCAGATATGTACTGGGCTGGTAAAAGATTGGGCAGCGAGCGTTTAAAATCGGCCTATGTGTATAAGCAATTGTTAAAACAAAACGGCTGGTTGCCATTGGGCACAGATTTTCCGGTAGAGAATATAAACCCGATGTACACGTTTTATGCAGCGGTGGAACGTAAGGATCTGAAGGGGTTTCCGGATGGAGGTTTTCAGCCTGAGAATGCCCTGAGCCGTACCGAAGCTTTAAGAGGCATAACCATCTGGGCTGCAAAAGCCAATTTTGAAGAAAAGGAAAAAGGTAGCCTGGAGCCCGGCAAATACGCCGATTTTGTGATACTGGACAAGGATATCATGAAAGTAAAAGGCGCCGAATTGCCCAAAATTAAAGTGACCAGTACTTATATAAACGGAGTTAAAGTATATGATAAAAAATAAATGGGGCTGTATCCCTTTTGTGTTGATTGGATTTACCTTTTTGAATACCGCCTGCGCGCAAATACCGCCACCGCTTATACCAACCGGGCAGGCTTATATTAACGAAGAACGACTGGTTGAACACTCAACCGTCTTATTTAACAACAGCAAATACCTGTTGCCGCTGAAAGATCTCGATCAGTTAAAAATAGCCAGCGTTCATTTCTCCAGTTCGTATGCTTCCGCGTTTGATAGTTTGCTTAATAAATACAGTAAAGTACAGGCATTTGATGGTCGTACTTATAGCGGGGCAAAAACACTCGCAGATTTGTCGGCCGATCTGAAATGGTATAACACGATCATTCTGCAGGTCACAGATGCTGATCTGAACAATCCGCAGGTTATTGATTTTATTAACAGCAGCCAAAAACTCAAAAATGTGATTGTGGCTGCGTTTGGTGGTGGCGCGATTTTAAGTAAGCTGAACAATGTTACCGCACCCATTTTATGGAGCGAGCGCCTAACAGTAGTTTCGGCATTGTACAGTGCACAGGTTATTTTTGGTGGTTTACCAGTAACGCAAAAACTTACCCGTACCTATTCGCCGCAATTTGCCGCGGGCATGGGTTTTATTACCGATAAGATCAGGCTGCAATATACCGTTCCGGAGGATGCTGGGATCAATGCCAATAACTTAACCGGCATTGATGATATTGCCCGTGAGGCCATCGCCGAGCATGCTACTCCTGGTTGTGTGGTGTTGGTAGCCAAGGATGGCAAGGTGATATTTAATAAGGCCTACGGTTATCATACCTATGACAAAGCCATACCCGACCAGATAACGGATATTTTTGACCTGGCATCTATGACCAAGATAACCGCTACCACCGTAGAGGCCATGAAATTGACCGATGAAGGAAAGCTAAACCTGGAAGCTACCCTTGGCGATTACCTACCCCAAACCCGGAGCAGCAATAAAAACGATATACAGATACGCGAACTCTTGATGCACCAGGCCGGCTTGATCCCCGATATTAAAGGATTTGAAAAAGTAAAACCAACAGACCATAGTACCGATTCATCTGCGGCCTATCCTACCCGGGTATCTGAGCATTATTTTTTGCGGAAGGATTATTATAAGGATGTAATGTTTCCGGATATCCTGAGCTCTCCACTTAAAACCCGGGGGCAATATGTATACAGTGATGTAGGTCTGGTACTGATGATGGAAGTGGTAGAAAGTATCACCGCCATACCCGAAAATGTATATGTACAGCAAGCTTTTTACAAACCGCTGGGGATGCAAACCGCAGGTTTTTTACCCCTGTACCGGTTTAACCAAAACCAGATACCCCCTACCGAGAACGACCAGGAATACCGACAAAGTTTGCTGGATGGTTATGTGCACGACCCTACTGCGGCCCTCATGGGTGGTGTAGCTGGCCATGCCGGGCTTTTTGGCAGCGCCAATGATGTAGCCATATTATACCAGATGCTACTTAACCGCGGTACTTACGGCGGGACGCAATATTTTAAACCCGAAGTAGTTGATCTGTTCACTTCCAAGCAGTCGGCAGTGAGCCGCAGGGGATTGGGTTTTGACCGCTGGGACCCTATTGAAGATAGGCATTACCCCTCCAAACTGGCATCGCCTCAAACTTATGGGCATACCGGTTTTACAGGTACCTGTATCTGGGTGGATCCGAAATATAACCTGGTGTATATATTCCTGAGCAACCGGGTGCACCCTGACGTAAGTAACAAACTGGGCAGCCTCAACATCAGGCCGAGGATCCAGGATGTGGTTTATGAAGCAATTAATAAGGGGATGTAAGTTTTTTGAAAACCTAAAGGGATACAAAGACGTGTCTCTGGATATATTAGAATTGTAGAGGCGCGTATTCGCGTCTCTTTTTGTTTTCATCTACCTATGTTGATCTTGATTTTTAACTTTAAGTAAAACAATTTTCCAATCAATTCGTTTCAGTTTTCTCTAATAAATAAAAATTACTGAACATGAGAAAACTATTCAAAGTCACGCTGCTCGCTTTAAGCTTACTATTTGTTGGTAAATTTTCAAATGCGCAATCCAAGATCGGTTATGTTGATTTTCAATCCATCGTTAGTCAGATGCCCGAGGCTAAAACTATTAAGCCCCAGATAGATGCCTATCAAAAACAATTTGTAACCCAGTTAACTGCAATGAATAATGAGTTGCAAACCAAGGGGAAGGCTTTTCAGGATCAAAGCAAAACCATGACCGATGCCGTAAAGGCAACAAAGCAAGCCGAATTACAGGACCTGCAAAAAAAGATGCAGGATTACCAGGCTACTGCGCAACAACAGGTTGATGCCAAATCAAACGAATTGGTGAAACCGGTAACCGATAAGGCCCGCGCCGCGGTTAATGATGTAGCCAAAGAAAAAGGTGTTAACTATGTGCTTGATTCTTCACAAGGCTCTGCACTGCTTGTATCCAACGATGGCACCGATCTTACCGCTTCGGTTAAAACCAAATTGGGAATAAAATAAAAATTTTCTTACGATAGGGAATATTTCCCTTTTCTATAAAAAAACGCGTCATTGCGAGGTACGAAGCAATCCCCGATAAGCAGAGTCACTCTGTATAGCTTAAAGATTGCTTCGTACCTCGCAATGACGTTTTTATTAGTCAATGTTTTATGAATAACTTTTATAAGATATTGATCATCAGTATAAAATTAAACAATAAACCTTAATTTTATATATAAACTCAAACATCCTACTTACGCAATGAAGTACTATACCATTCAGCCACCGGATATATTAAAACCTTTTGTGAGGTTTTTTTGGGTGCTGGAGCATGAACTGTCTGCCGGCGAGCCGGAGTATGTTTACCGCTCTATAGCCGATGGTTGTACCGAGATGGTGTTTCATTATCAATCTACCTTTGATGAAATTAACGACCGGGGACAGGAAAACGGGGGACCCTCGGGTATTCAATTCCAAACTAACCGTTACAGGCGTTTTGTGACCCGGCAAAGCTTCGGCATTTTTGGTGCTTACATTTATCCTTTTGCCGTTCCCCGTTTTTTTAAGATCCCCAGCAGCGAAACCACCAACCTGGCGCTTGATTATGATACTTTTTTGGGCAGCGCCGGCCGCGAGCTGGAAGAACGGATGATGCTGGCGCCCGACAATCAAAAACGGGCTGTGATACTGACCGATTTTTTACTGATGCGTCTGCGGCACAATACATCTACAGATGATCGGATCATCACCTCCATCAGGCAGGTGATCCATGCCAATCAGCATAAAACAGTTGCGCAGCTGGCCGATGCGTTTAATCTTTCAACGCGGCAGTTCGACCGGCGTTTTAAGGAGTATGCCGGTTTTAGTCCTAAAAGCTATTTGCGGTTGATCCGTTTTCAGGATGCCATAAAACAATACGGCAGTAATAAATCATTAACCCAGATAGCTTTAGAATGTGGTTATTATGACCAGTCGCACTTTATACATGATGTAAAAACTTTTACCGGCTATCACCCCAGCTTTTACTTTTCTGGCAAGGCAGAAGGAACGGAATACCGCAACGCGGATTAATTTTAAATAAATTCGAGATCGAACATCTGAAACGGCGTAGCCCTCTTGAGTACCTTAAAAAACAAACAAAAACGAAAAATCCGAAATCAAAAGATGTCTTGTTTTTACAATTTTGCTGAAACCTGTCCGGTTAATTTTGAATAAAAAAACATATCGTCATGGAAACCATAAAAAACATTCCCGAAACCTATCAGCGTATTATGCCTTACCTTATTGTAAAGGATGCACCCGCCTTCATCACCTTTATGCAAAACGTGTTTGGCGCGAAGGAGCAGTATAAACAAATGCGCGATGAAAAACATGTCATGCACGCCGAGATCAGCATTCAAGGCAGCACCATTATGTTTTGCGACAGTACCGAAACCTATCTCCCGCAAAATGCAGGTTTATTTATTTATGTAGATAGCTGCGACGAAACCTATAAAAAAGCCCTCGAAAACGGTGCCTCAAGCGTTACAGAACCAGCAGACCAGCCTTATGGTCGTAGTAGCGGGATAAAAGATCCTTTTGGCAATACCTGGTGGTTAACTAATCCGCTTTGAAACGTCGCCCAACTCAAACAAAACGCTACCTTGTTATTAAAATAAGGTGGCGTTTTGTTTGAGTGATGTAATTTTATGATGTGATGACTGCTGTAGGATTGTATCTTAACTAATTCATAATTAGCGTGTTTTGCGGCGATTGTTTGATCAGTGTAACTGTCCCGGCACGGGTTCGTCCAATATACCGCTGATAAGAATGTTAATTTTGCGGTATCTATGAGCACGTTAACATCAAAAGGTTCTGCAATTAAGGAACATCACCAGTCAATAGCAACATTGCTAGCTTTTGCCCTGATCCCTTTATCTGGTTTCGCTACTGATATTTATATCCCATCGTTACCCACCATGGCCGGCGAAATGAGTGTGAGCAATGTGCAGGTACAGCTAACATTGAGCATTTTTTTGATCAGTTATGGTGTATCACAACTGTTTATCGGCAGTGTCTTGGATAGCTTTGGCCGGTACAAGATTAGTCTGGCTTCGCTAATTATTTTTGCGGTTGCCAGCGTAGTGATTGCCATCACCCATAATATCTATCTCATTTACCTGATGCGGGTGATACATGGCATAACGGTTGGCGCCATTATAGTAGCCAAGCGGGCCTACTTTGTGGATCTGTTTACCGGCGATAAGTTAAAGCATTACCTGAGTATGTTTTCTATCATTTGGTCAACAGGGCCTATCGTGGCACCTTTTGTTGGGGGCTACCTGCAAACCGCTTTTGGCTGGGAGTCTAACTTTTATTTTTTAGCTGGTTTCGCGGTGGTATTTGCAATACTGGAGCTTATTTTCAGCGGCGAAACCCTGGTGCATGTTTCAGAGTTTCATTTGCAGAAGATCGTCAGGGTATATGCCAACATGATCAAAACCTACAGCTTTACGCTGGGTATTGTGATGTTGGGACTGGCGTATTGTATGGTGATGACCTATAACATGACCGGGCCATTTATTATTGAGCATCATTTACACCTAACCCCTGTTATTGCTGGTTATAGTTCGCTGGTATTGGGATTTGCGTGGATGGTAGGCGGCTTTATCGGCAAGGCAACTATCAATCGCCCATTCTTTAAAAGGATGGTAGTTAACGTGGTCATGCAGGCGCTTTTTGTATTGGTGATGATCCTCAGTCTGCAATTCATTAGCAATTTATATTCGATGATATTTTTTGCATTCATTATTCATGTTTGCGCAGGATATACTTTCAATAACTATTTTACTTTTTGTTTGAGTAAATTCCCTAAAAACGCCGGTATTGCTGGTGGGCTCACCGGGGGTATCACTTATGTAATTGTTTCTTTTTTAAGCTACGCCATTGTTAATGTGGTGCCAGCCAAAGATGAACGTAACCTGAGTTATAGCTATTTGATATTCATTTTGCTCTCGGCACTGATCATGTTTTTGATCTTCAGGATCAATAAAAAAGAAAAAGTGCCTTTGGAAGAAATGGTCTAAGTAAGCCTAATAAATAAAATAATATTTATGGAATTTAGCTAATAGCTGCATCTTATAGGTAATGTAAAGTATTTACTATGACAGGATTTAAACCATTTGGCATGAAAAAAGTAATTATTATTCTGTTATTGAGTTTTAAAGTGGCTTTCGTAATGGCGCAAAGTGATACCATTTATCGGCACTTGGCAGTAATGAGAGAAGGTGCACCCTTGATTGTAACTAACGATAATATCATTGGAAACTTAGATGGTATTAAACCAGATGAAATTGATTCTATAAGGGTTTTAAAAGATCATGCTACGATGCCTGCTCGGGTAAAAAATCTGGATAAATATGGAGTTATCTTCGTAGTGCTTAAAAAAACAGTAAATATCAAGACAAAGTCAGTTAAGGAGATTAAAGCTTGGTTAGGTGTTATAAATGATGCCAAATTCGCAGTTGATGGTTTTTTACTAGAGGATGAAAATTGGCTCATAGCTACAGAGGCTATCAGGGAGATCAATGTCATAAAGAACAAAGACATATCGGGAAATTTAACAAACGTTGTGATCAATGTATGGACACTTGATCCCGAAGGCCGAAAAGCGCTAATGCCAGGTAAAAGATTAAGTACTGATAAGCCAGGTGTAATATACATCAGATAGTCTGTTAAAGTTTTTTGTTTGTTGTTCGTGAACTGTTCTAAAGCACCTGGTTAAATTCCAACCTTTCACCATCAGGCCCGGTGATGTTAAAATACTTACAGCCATTCTTCCAGAATTGCAGAAAAACCGGGGCTTCTTCGATGATGTTAAACCCCGCCTCTTTTATGACCGCATAGGTTTCATCAATATCGCTTACATCAAAAGCCACATGGTCAATATGCCCATTGCCACGGCTCCTGATCTCTGCTAAGCCTGCCTCGGGTAACTGGTAAAGTTCCATGAGTATGTTTTCACGCTGCATCATTACACAGGTGCCCTGTTCGCCATGATCAGTAAAGTGGGCTTGCATCACGTTATTAAAACCAAGTCGGTTGTAAAACCTTTGTGACGCATCCAGGTTGGTTACAGGGATGCCTATGTGCTGTATGCTGTTGATTTTTAACTGGATAGCATTTTTCATAGGAACCGATATTAGTAGTGTAAAATTAAAAAAATGAGTAACTTGACTAAGTTATATCATTTTACACAGTGTTAACACATTTGCCATAAATTGCTGTTAAACTTGCAGCCATAATTAACCAACTTAATGAAAATCGGAATTGTATGTTACCCAACCTTTGGTGGAAGCGGTGTTGTAGCCACAGAACTCGGTAAGGCCCTTGCCGACCGCGGTCACCAGGTTCATTTTGTTACCTATAACCAACCAGCCCGGTTAGATCTTTTTTCCGAAAACTTGTTTTACCACGAGGTATCGGTATCCAACTATCCGCTTTTTGATTTTCCGCCTTATGAGCTGGCCCTGGCCAGCCGCCTGGTTGATGTGGTTCGCCATGAAAAGCTGGATGTATTGCATGTTCATTACGCCATTCCGCATGCCTCGGCCGCATTTATGGCTAAACAGATATTACTAACTTACGGTATTTATATCCCGGTGGTTACCACCCTGCACGGTACCGATATTACCCTGGTAGGTAAAGACCGTACTTTTAAACCGGTGGTTACTTTCTCTATCAATCAGTCTGACGGGGTTACCGCAGTATCCGAAAACCTGAGGCACGATACTTATGAGTTTTTTGAGATCGATACCGATATCAAGGTGATCCCCAACTTTATTGATCTGACCCGTTTCAGTCTTAAAGCAAAAGACCATTTTAAAAAGGCCATCGCGCCATCGGGCGAAAAGGTGTTGGTACATACTTCCAACTTCCGTAAGGTAAAACGTACCGAAGATGTGGTCAGGATATTTGCCGAAGTAATTAAAAAGATCCCTTCAAAATTGCTGATGGTTGGCGACGGCCCTGAACGCTCTGGCTGCGAGCAGTTATGCCGCGACTTAGGTGTTGCCGATAACGTACGCTTTTTAGGTAAGCAGGATGCCATTGAAGAAATACTTTCGGTAGCCGACCTGTTCCTGATGCCATCACAATCAGAAAGCTTTGGTTTGGCCGCTTTGGAGGCTATGGCTTGCAAGGTGCCGGTGATCAGTACCAATGCGGGTGGTTTGCCCGAATTAAATGTTGACGGTGTAACCGGTTTCTTGAAGGATGTTGGCGACGTAGAAGGTATGGGCGAAAGTGCTATTTATATACTGGAAGATGAAGACCGGCTGAACCAGTTTAAAGAAAACGCCCTGGCCCGCGCCAAGGAATTTGATTTGGCCACCATTTTGCCTTTATATGAAAATTATTACCTGGAGGTGATTGATAAGTGTAAAGACAAGTGTAAGGAGCTGTGTACAGGTAAAGCCAAGATTGCCTGAATGTAAACTGAATACAATTAACTCATATAAAGTTAATTAGCTATCTGGGTATTTTTTTTCTTATATTCAGGTCATTCATTTGACAGCCTAAAGAGACGTAACATACCTGATACAATTGAAAAAATATTTTCTAAAGGTTAAATATTTTCGTTGATGTTAACTAACTTAGTTTTCTGTTCACTTTTAAAAATTAAACTTATGGCAAAGCACACAACCCTAAAACGTGGTCAATTACTTAAGTACATTGGTAAAAGATGGAAGAATTTAAACATCAGTAACCCCTTCATGAAATTTTTGGGTTATGACGGTAATGGCTTCGCTGATCTATGGGTAGAATACCAGGGCCGCACATTATTCATCTCTATTAAAGAAGTTGAGCTGGCCGTTTAAAACGGTCAGTTTAAATGCCGCGAAAAGGGTTTGTTTTTAAACTTACCCCGGATAATTATGGCTTTATAAAAAAAGGAGCTATATTCGTACAAAGGAAATGGTGTCTTCCTACTTAACCGCCCTAAAAAGCTGATGGCGCCTACAATAAATTAACCCACAGGTTTAATCCCTGTGCTGATTTTTTGTAGGTGGAAAAAAAACTCAACACATCTGTTTTAAACGTATACCGGCATAATGCCCGGCTGAAATTTCTATTACCTTCTTGTAAAAAATCTGTTTTACTTCATGTCATTGCGAGGTACGAAGCAATCGTATGCTTTACAGAGTCGGGTTGTATTGTCCGCTATTTTCGCATACTTCTCAATAGTATAGTTTTCTGTTACCCAATAAAACAACCTAAATTAGTCGCTCATGAACGATAAGCCCTTTACGTCCGAACATTTTTCGATCCTGAAGCATCTGCTCCGTTGGACGGTCATCATTATACCCATCGCTATAGTTATTGGCAGTATGGTTGCTTTGTTTTTATGGCTGCTCAATTGGGCTATCCATTTCAGGTTTGCTCATACTTTTTTGCTTTATCTGCTACCTGTTGCGGGTGTATTGATCTACTTTATTTATAAGCTAATCGGCGGATCGGCCGAAAAAGGAAACAACCTCATTATTGACGAAATTCATGTGCCCGGCGGCGGCGTGCCAAAACGTATGGCCCCTATTGTGCTCACCACTACTATTATCACACATCTGTTTGGTGGCTCAGCTGGCCGCGAAGGCACAGCTGTCCAAATAGGCGGCAGCATAGCGCAAATGTTTAGCGGCTGGTTTAAGTTAAATAATGATGATACCCGCATTGTGCTCATCGCCGGTATTGCCGCGGGTTTTGGAGCCGTTTTTGGCACGCCACTTACGGGGGCCATATTTGCCATGGAAGTATTGACCATAGGTCGCATTCAATACAATGCGCTGCTCCCTTGCCTTATAGCCAGTATCATAGGCGATGTTACGGTTGCCGCCTGGGGTGTTCATCATACTAGTTATCACATCGATATTTTTGCAACAGCGCCACATTGGTTTTCGGCATACCTGTCGTTTGATTTTGTTTTGCTTTTTAAGATCATGATCGCATCAGCAGCATTCGGATTGGCCAGCTATCTGTTTGCATGGATGGTGCATGGCATCAAGAGCTTTTTTGTGAAGCGAATCCCTATTCCCTGGTTGATACCTGTATTGGGCGGACTGATCATTATTGGTCTTACCGCGTTGATTGGCAAGCCAGATTACCTGAGCCTGGGCGTCGATCCCGAATATGCGGGTGCCGTTACTATTCCTTCGGCGTTTCACGCGGGCGGCGCCCATACCTGGAGCTGGCTCTGGAAAACCATTTATACCACCATCACGCTGGCCACTGGTTTTAAAGGTGGCGAGGTAACCCCGCTTTTTTACATCGGTGCCACATTGGGTAATACACTATCGGTATTGATGGATGCGCCGGTGAGCTTATTTGCAGCGCTGGGTTTCATTGCGGTTTTTGCCGGGGCAACCAATACCCCGCTGGCCTGTACCATCATGGGGGTAGAGCTTTTTGGCGGGCAATATGTTTTGTTTTTCGCGGTAGCTTGCTTTACGGCCTATTTTTTCAGTGGGCACTCCGGAATCTACAATGCGCAGCGTATTGGTGTACCCAAAGTAGCAGATACTCGTTTTTCAGACGCAGCCACGTTGTCAGAAGCCGGTAATCGCCGGCAAAGTTATGTGCAAAAGAAACTGCATAAGTACGGGTTGGGAGGTAAGAAGGAGGAATAAGCGATAAAAATATCAAACAAGAATGATTTACTTGAACAGAGAACCTTTTTAGTTCGCTCTGTAGATCGGGGATTATTAATGTTGTGTTTGTTTTATTGGTATTAATGAGCTCTCTCCGGTCGGTTGTCTTCGTACCTCGCAATGACGCGTCTTTTTATTTTTTCTTTATCTTATCAATCTTCCCGTCAGCAGATAAGCTTCGGGCGAAAGCAGGCAGAACGATGGTGGGCTTGTGCGGCTGCAGGGACATAGCAAGTTTTTGCTGAGGCGCAAGGAGATGTGGGAACGAAGTAGGGCAAAATAATTGCAGTCCGTGGTTCTACCCGGTTTGCAGGGTAAAGGCATTGTGCGGCAAAGAAGCATTTCTGTTGACTTGATTTATTCATTGTTTTTTTATTGGTACTCATTATCTCGCTACGCTCGGTCTTGGTTACTTTTCATCAAGGAAAAGTAACTGGCCCTCCCGCGGCCAAGAGCGGGTATACGATTTGCAATATCTACTACCTGCACTGATGAGATTGCTTCGTACCTCGCAATGACATATTGTTTTATTACCCTTTAACTTCCCGGTTTTTTAACCGGAGTGGTCGTCGTATCCTTAACCGCTTTTATTGGCGGCGGCGTTCCTCCAGCTTTGCCCGTCGTATCCTTACCCGCTTTTATGGCTGGCAAATTCCCTGTACCTGGTGCCTTATTTACTGTATCCTTAACCGCATTTATTGCCGGTTGCTTACCCTTAATAGTAGCATCAGCGGTGCCTTTAACGGGTTTTGCTGTTGCTGCCGCCTTGCTTATCGAATCAGTAAGGTTTTTCAGAACCATCTGCAGCTTCTTCACGGAGTCGGCTTTAGTTGGATTCTTGCTCAACTTCAATATCATTCCTTTCAAATTATCAATTTTGGCCTGGTTTAAACTATCAGCTTTGATTTTTGATGGCGGAGTTTTTACAAGTGCCGCTGCTTTGCTTATGGAATCAGTAAGGTGTTGAAGGTTTAGTTGTAGCTTTTTGACGGAGTCGGTTTTTGTCGAATCCTTGCTAAGCTTCAATATCATTCCCTTCAAATTATCCATTTTAGCCTGCGTTAAGCTATCAACCTTAATTTTCGGAGGCGGCGATTTTGAAGCAGGTGTTTTTTTATGACGCGTTGGAATGATCGCCTCTTTGGAGGCCGGCCGGTCCTTCGGCTTCCAGATAAAGCCTTTCAATAATTTATCCTCCTCGGTAACTTTAGCTATAGGGATATAGCGGTTTTCGGGCTTGGTTAAAAAAGTAACTTCCTTGGTTTCGCCATTTTTAAAAACGACATGGATGCGGCTGCTTAATGAACGTTGCATACCGGCTACCTTGCCGCTATCACGTTTAAAATAAATGCTTTCGGCGTTAACGGCGATGTATAGCTGGTGAAGTTTGTCATTTTTAAAGAAACCCCGCATCTTTCGGCCCGAGGACTGGTTAAAGTGCACCGAATCATCCTTCTCAATATTCACCACGAAGGCCGATGGGAACAGTTCTATATTATCCAGCTTTTTGTTTCGCATTTGCAGGTACACGGTATCGCCCGAAAGCTGTGAACCCTGCGTCCAGAACATGGGTTTTACATAACAGCGTATGGTGGAATCACTGTTGCTGTAAAAGATGGAGTCGGCCTTACCCTGTAGATCCGATTTAAATATTTTAGCATGATGATGGGCGATCAATATCCTGATGCGGGAGGTATCTTTCACATCAAACTCGCGGCGGGCAAACACCGGATCTTTCTTCATGTTTACAGCCCGCACGCTATCCTGTCTCGCCTTTCTTTTGGCATTTAAGAGATCTTTTTTGATCTGGGTAGAATCTACCTTGGGTTTTCCGAAAAAATCGCGGTGCAGGTAGCTGGTGTCTTTTGGGGCGCGTAGATAAACCGTAGGCATCCCCTTCAGTTTCTGGTTTAAAACGGCTCGCTTTAAGCCTGCCGCCGAAGTGTCCCTGAAATTAAGCAGCCTTTGCTTTTCCTGGTATATCTTCAGGTTTTTGAAGGTCATGATCTGGGTTTCCAGCGTATCGGCCGTCATGAATATCGAGTCGCGCTTTACTTTTTCGCCTTGTTTGTTTGTATCTGCTGGTGCTGCTATCGGTTTAGCCCCATTTTTGGGTTTGATATCGGCAGTCAGCTTGGCCATATTCGTAAGCTTTTTATCAACCTCGCCCGGTTTTATATTTTTGGTTTGCACGCCGAGCTTTTTCGCCATGGAATCTATTTTAACAGAGTCCTCCTTCCCGATGGTGCCTTTTTTCTTGATATCATCGGCCATTTTCGACAGCTCTGCCAATTTCTCAACTGCTTCGGCCGGTTTCATGTTTTTATTTTGCTTGATCAATGCCTTCGCGGCGGAGTCTATCCAGGTTGAATCGGTTTTACTCACCATGGTTCCGGGTTTCAGATCTTTAGCCAATTTGGTCATGTTGGTAATATTCTTCATGTCGGGACCATCTTTAATTTTACTGCTTATTGCATCTTTGCCCTTTTTAACCAAGGTTGGAGGTGCTTTGGCGGCCGCCGAATCAGTTTTGGTACTGTCCTTTTGCTCCGTGATCATCACCATATAGGCATTTTCCGTAACAACGGTGCGTTCGTCGGCTTTAAAATAGGTTCCCAGATCGCCTTTGAGTGTTATTTTTTGCTCATTATCGTTAAACGTGATGTTCTTAACCGCACGGCCATAGCCTTTAAGCCTGTCATAAAACAAACTATCGCCTTTTAATGATTTGGTGCCCTGTTTGTAGAGGTTCTTTTTACCAAAAAAAGCCTGCTCGGTTACGGTGTTGTACAAACCGTTTTCGGTGTACAGGGTATCTTTATCTTTTTTACCATAGATGTTGGTAGGACCGTAAAAATAAGATATGCGGGTGCCGGTATTATAACGGAGCGTATCCGTTTTAATAATGGCATCAATGGTGGTGAGCACTACATCATACCGGAAGTAAGAATCGCGCGATTTGGCAAAATAATACCCGTTTTTACTGGTCAACACATTATCCTTGTTCACCAGTTTACCCCCACTGGTATAGGTGCCTATGCGGGTAGCGGTATTATACGTAAGATAATTAGTAGTTAAGGTAGCATCGCGGTCAACCATTTTTACATTATCGGTGAGTATGGCCAGCTTGGTATTGCCGTTGTAGTTGAGCTTGTCAGAAAAAATATTCAGGGTATCGCCCTGATTGATGTTTACATTGCGGAAAGCATCGAAAGCGTTTTCGTTGGGATAAAAATAGGCGCTGTCTGAACGCAGGGTGGAGAAATCCTGTTTAAAAACCCCTTTATAAACCTTAATTACATCGCGCCCGTTAATTTTGGTAAAAGAGCTGCTTTCTGACTGTATCAGGTTTACAATTGATTTCTTTTTTTGGGCCATAACACTGCCCGCCAGCATCAATAACAAAAAGCTTAAAACATATTTACTCACGTTGGCAAAATTAGTTTTTTGTTGGGGTTAAAGAGAATCAAGAACTAAGAATCAAGAGGCATGACAAAAAAAACCATTTGTAGCGTGTTTTTTCTCTCTTAATTCTTGATTCTTAACTCTTGGTTCTCATAATTTAATAATTTTGATGAATGTTACCTGTTAAACAGTTTGTAAATTTTGTTGAACAAAATACTTTGTTTACGCCCGACAGCAAAATTCTGGCTGCGGTAAGCGGTGGCATGGATTCTGTTTTAATGGCTCACTTGCTAAAGCAGGCCGGCTATACTTTTGGCATTGCTCATTGTAACTTTCAGCTGCGTGGTGACGAAGCTCTGCGTGATCAGTCATTTTGTAATGATCTGGCCAATCAGCTTCGTGTACCTTTCCATACCACCCGTTTTGATACCCGGAATTATGCGGCCGAAAATAAAATCTCTATCCAGATGGCCGCGCGCGAACTGCGTTATCAATGGTTTGGCACCATAAGCCAGCAATCAGATTACCAGGTTATTGCGCTTGCACACCACCAAAACGACACAATTGAAACAATATTGTTAAACCTTACCCGCGGCACGGGCATAGCAGGACTGCACGGCATATTGCCCCAAAATGGGGCCCTGGTACGTCCGTTGATGTTTTTGAACCGGCAGGAAATTGAGACGGCTGTTGCCCAAAATAAGCTGGATTATGTAGAAGACAGCTCCAACGCTTCGGCAAAATATGCCCGTAATAAGATCAGGCTGGAGGTGATACCCAAACTGAAAGAACTAAACCCGGCCCTGGAGAAAACCTTTGAAAATAACCTGAAGCATTTCCGCGACCTGGAGATACTGCTCGAGAATCAGATAACAGCGTTGTCCGGAACAATAATTAAACCGGGTCCGGATGGTAATTATTTATTACTGGATGAGGTAAGGCAATTAAACCCTATGCGTTTATTGCTGTTTAAATTATTGCAGCCATACGGTTTTAACGAAACTGCCGTTGATGACCTGATATCTGCACTGGATAAGCACCCCGGCAGAGTATTTGAATCGGCAGCATATTTGCTGATTCTGGACCGCGACCGGCTGATATTGGAGAAACGGAAAAATAGCGGGCACGAGGCTGTGCTTATTGCCGAAAAAACACATGAAGTGCATTACGGTAATTATAAAATGACGGTTTTGCATGATGATAGTCCGCTGATTATAAAAGATAATCCGCTGGCTGTGTCTGTTGATGCGGACTTGTTAAAATTTCCGCTAACACTGCGGGCATGGCAGGAGGGCGATCATTTTTACCCCCTGGGAATGAAAGGGCGAAAGAAACTGAGCGATTTTTTTATCAATCAGAAAATAGCTTTGAATCAAAAAGAAGAAGTGCCGGTGCTGGTAAATGGTAATGGCGAGGTGATGTGGGTTGGTGGTTACCGGCCCGATGAAAGGTATAAAGTGAGCAATAACACTAAAAAAGTTATTATCTTCGAACTGTATAAATTAAGATGAGCGATAAAGCAATATTTGTAGAAAAACAGTACCTGGGCCGGGAGTTTATCCCGATAACTATACGCCTGGTTTTGGCCATGTTTTGTTTCGCGGCCTATTTTTTTACTGATGAACGTGAACGCAACGGCGACCTGTTGGTAGTAGTAGGTTTTGCCATTATCATCATATCTATCATCATGGGTTTTTTATTGCACTTTAGCACCCGGGTTGAAAATAAAAGCATCAGGCTTAATGGTTTATGGACAACCCGCCTGGTAAAAATAGACCTGAACGGTATTGTGAAAGTTGAGAAAGGGGTGTACAGTCGCTATTTGTTCAATAACCCTGTATATAACCTGCATACCAAAGGAACCATTCGGTTTTATGCTGCCGGCAATGATGCCATACATCTTACCGACAGGGACGGCCTGCTTTACATCATCGGATCGCAACATGCCAACGAGTTTTTGAGAGCGATCAAAGAGGAGATGGCCAGGTAATGGGTAGCTCTGTATTTTAAAAAAACGGTATGCGTAAAGTCCACAATTTTATCAGGCAAGGGATCCTGAATTTTATCGACCTGTTTTACAAACCATTTAAAAAATGGATGCCGCTGCATACCTTTCGTTACGCGGCCTGCGGTGGCAGTAATACGGTATTTGACATCCTGCTTTTCAGCTTCAGCTATAATTTTATTTTTAAAAAGCATAACATCGACCTGGGTTTTTATACGCTAAGCCCGCATATAGCTTCCCAGATGCTTTCGTTCAGTATATCGTTCTGTACCGGGTTTTATTTAAACAGGTATGTGGTTTTTAAAGAATCGGGTTTGAGCAAAAGAGGGCAGTTATCACGCTTTATGATGGTTAATGCCATCTGTATCCTGCTAAACCTGCTGTTTTTGAAATTACTGGTTGATGTAATGGGCCTTTATCCAACCCCAGCCAAGATCGTCGCTACGATATTTATCGTGTTCTTTAGCTACTATAGCCAAACTCATTTCTTCTTCCGCAAAAAGAAACCGGCGTTACCTGCCGAAGAGGTTTAATAATAAAAGGCTGCTCCATATTTATGAAGCAGCCTTTTTATTGATATCTATCTAATCAGTTCTATTTCATGTAAGGGAAGTTTCTGGAGATTTTTCTCATCTGGCTTTCAATTACATCATCTGTTGATACCAATATACCTTCGCTCATTCTTTTAGTGTATCTCCATAAGGTTTCACCATCTGTACCATTCGCTATTTGCATAACGATAGTTCCATCTCCGGTTTTGCTGCCCCAGCCGCCAAATAAAGCGGTTGTTACAATAGCTCCTGCTTCTGATCTTGTAGTGGCTTGTGAATAAGATCCATAAATTACAGCATCTACGCCAAGTTTTTTCGCTATCTCGTCTTTGGTATACGTATCAAGACTATCTATCATCTTATTCTTCAATAAAATAACATTTGTTTTTTCCACATCCTGAAAACTTACCGAATAATCGTTAACCCTTCTAAGTAAATAGGTGTACATGCTTGATTGGATAGATTTGCCCGATTTTAATTCCTGGGCCTTATTGGCTGCGGGGTCATAATCTTTGGGTTGTTTTTTGTAAGTGATACTTACGGAGAATGGTAAAATGGCTACCAGTTTTTGAACTTTAATGGCCGCTTTTAAATTAGGGCTCTCAAAAATTTGTTTCTGTGCCGAAACATTTAATGCAATTAAGCAAATAGTGATAAGAAGTAAGGTTTTTTTCATTTTCAATAGTTTTCGCAAAGATGCTTAATTGGATGACATTTCTATTACAATTAGTATGGAATAACATTATTTATCAAAACTTTATTGAAGCTAAATGAATTTATATCTTTAAGCCGATATGCTTTTTACCCATCATCACATCAAATATCTAAGCGCCGCGTTGCTGCTTATTATCGTTATTACTTACTCCGGGTGCAAGGATCCGGGCAGCGCCAAAGAAAAACACCTGATCTCATTCAGTGCTTATAATGGTATTAACTACAGCGAGGTAGCCAGGCGGCAAAAAAACGGCTTGTCATTTAATGAATATGGTTATCAGCTGGAACCGCAGTGGAAACTGAAATTTGTGTCAGACGATTCGGTGAGCGTTTTTAGTCCTACAAAAAATGCATTTATCAATTTTCCACTTACCCGTGGGTACGATTCTGTTTTTAATGCTGCACGGTCATGGCTCAAAATAAAAAAAATGAGCAAAGATAGCATCGTGATGGAGATACTGCAGGCCAAAGGCGACTCGATCGATATCAATGGATCTAAAGTGTATATGCTGTTTTATGCCGATAATTATGTGAAAAACGTATTACATACCGACACCTCTATATTAAGGCGGCCCAGCCGCAAGGATACTTTGTTTGTAAAGGGATTGGTAGCTAAAGCCAACAGCAATATTGCCAAAGCCTTTTCGGCCCGCCAGCCTGTGCAGCTCATCAGTAAAAGCTCACAGATAACGGTAAAGCAGAAAGTTACCAAGCCCGATATTACCAATAACTTTGATTCGTCCGACGATTATCTTGACCCCAACTTTGATATCACCATCAATAAGGCCTATAAGGATTTCTATTACTCCTTTGAGATCTGTGTTGACGATAAAGGCCAGATGCACTATGTAAAACCGCTGATAGATTTTTCGATGAGCGAAGATTTTAAGGGTACTTATATTCGCCTGTCGCAAGGTATCATGAGCAGTTATCTGCAATACTATTTTAAAGTTGTACCAGGTAGCACCCTGGGTTTTGCCCATGCCAGCACCATATCGGTACACGTGGAAGGACGTACGGCGGCCAAATAAAATAAGTTACAGTCATTCGTTATTCATGGTTTTCATGAGTTGTTCGGTAAATAATATCGCGGCCTTTTTGCGGTAAACGCCTTTCTGCCAAAGGATGTAGGATTGTTTTTTTACTTCCTGCCCTGCTATCGGAATGGCAACCAGTCTATCCCAGCCTATTAAGGTTTTTTCATTCAGAATAGTTGCCCAGTCGCCGTCCTGTACCAGGGATAGCAGCGTATGCACATCATTTAGCTCGATCTTGATATTGGGGCTCATCTTGTGTTTGTAAAACAATTCATTAATAAATGTGCGCGAGCTGAAACCCTTGCCGGGCAATATCAGTTCAAGCTCGGCCAGTTGTTTCAGGTTTACGCTTTTGAGTTGCGCCAGTGGATTATTTTTAGCAACCACCATCACAATGCTGGAACTGAACAGTGGCTGCATTTCCAGATCCTCATCGTCTGATTCATTGTGATAAGCCACGATCAGATCCAATTCGGCCAAACGAAGTCTTTTCTCCAGTTCTACATGATTATCAGAAATAATAGAAATTTTAATACCCGGGTATTTGGTGGAAAACGGAGCAAGTACCGGGAATAACGAGGAGGTAAAGGCATAGGATACCCCTATATTTAATTCGCCGGTAGCCGCATTGTTTAATTCGGCGATGGCTTGTTTGCCTTTTTGCACATCCATTAATATTTTACGGGCATGGGTTAAAAATACATGGCCCGCCTCGGTAATGCGCACATGTTTGCCAATACGGTCAAACAACAACATGCCCAGCTCTTCCTCCAACTGTTTAATTTGTTGTGATAGAGTGCTTTGGGTAATAAAAACCGCGGCAGCCGCCTCGGTAAAGTTCACGGTTTCGGCGGCTTTAACAAAGTATTGCAATTGTCTGAATTCCATAATCAATCGGTTTTACTAATCAATATCATTAAAACAATCTATTTTACAAATATATCACCATTCCCGATATTTGTACCATAAAGAATTTCAATAGTCTTGTATTAAGATCTCCCCTGAAACGCTTTTGTTATGTATTACCCCAATGAATGTTTTCCGCTCTCTTAAATAGCGAAATTTCAAACTGTTTTTTTATGGTCAGTCTATATCCCTCATTGGCACCTGGATGCAAAAAACTGCCGTTAGCTGGCTGGTTTACCGGCTTACCGGTTCGGCCCTGCTGCTTGGTGTGGTTGGCTTTGTAAGTTTGATCCCTTCGCTGATATTGGCCCCCTATGCGGGCAGTATTGTTGACAGGCATAACCGCTATCGTATACTGGTAATAACGCAGGTGATATCCATGGCACAAGCAGGGGCGCTTGCCTTCATGATCTTGTTCAAGTTCTATAACATCCCGGCTATTATTGGCTTAAGTCTGGTACAGGGTATTATTAATGCTTTTGATGTTACCTGTCGCCAGGCCTTAATGATGGAGATGGTTGATAACAAGGACGACCTGCCCAACGCCATCGCCCTTAACTCCACCATGAGTAATTTAGCACGCATCGCAGGCCCCGCAGTGGCTGGTATTATCCTGGGCACCTTTGGTGAAGATTTTTGTTTCTTCGGCAACTTTTTAAGCTATATACCCGTGCTGGGTTGTTTATTTATGATGAAGCTGAACACCAAGGCGATCATCCGGTCGGAAAAAAGTATCTGGGTTGAATTGCAGGAAGGTTTTAAATATGTGTCCGGCGATCGCGATCTGAGCAGCCTGATCGTGATGCTGAGCATCAGCAGCTTATTTGTTATCCCCTTTAATACCCTGATGCCCATTTTTGCGAAAGATATATTTAATGGCGATGCCAAAACTTTCAGCTGGTTTGAGAGCGCTGCCGGTTTAGGATCGGTGATCAGCGCGGTTTACCTGGCTAATTTAAAAACCAACAAAAACCTCATCAAAATCATGATAACCGCCAGCCTGGTTTTCGGGCTTAGCGTATTGATGGTGGCTTATGCTGGTAAATTACCCTTCGCTTTAATATTTATGGTGTTTACGGGAATAGGTATGATGGCGCAAACATCGGCCATTAATACTTATATACAAACCCATGCCATCCCGGCCATGCGGGCCCGGGCCATCAGCTATTATGTAATGGCTTACCAGGGAATGATCCCTATTGGTAGTTTACTGGTGGGCTGGCTGGCCAGCGGAATGGGCCCAAGACGTGCAGTTTGTATTGAAGGCATTATAGGTGTACTGGCTGCCGCCCTGTTTGTATTGTATAAAAGAAGGCAGCAAGGATTTGAAGCTAATGTGGATAACAAAGCTCAAGTTAAAACCAATATGGTTAATGCTTGACAGCGGTATTGAAAAGGGCGTTTAAGTCGATCAGAAAATGGCAAATCATGAGCATTTTGATGTTCCTGTATTTATAGTAGTGATATCCGAAAACTATGCCGATAATAGTTGGGAATAGCACATTAGCTAAGGTGCCGTACACGATATGCGCCACACCGAATATAATCGCCGAGATGAATATAGGCAGATGCTTGTTTTTAAATAAAAGGGATAGCCTGGTCATCATATAGCCTCTGAAAATTAATTCCTCTGCAACGCCTGCGGTAAAAACACCAAAAAGTTTTACGGGGGCATTTATTTTTCTCATCCATATAATATCGTCGCTTACTTTAAGTAAACCAAAAGATTTGAGTATCAAGTAACCTAAGCCACCGATCAGAGTTATCGCCAAAAAAATAAGTATAATATGTAGTATATAGTAGCCTATCGAATAGCTCTTATCAGTCCATAATAAAAAAGACTGTTTTTCTTCCCTCACAGCGTACAGGCAAATGATGCCGGTATACAACCAAAAAGTGATCCTGGATACCAGTACCTGGGCTGTTTTTGAAAAGTCATGGAGCAACAGCCTTGAGCTTAATGACCAGCAGATAAGTAATACTACCGTTAGGATAAGCCCTTTTATAATAGTTGTATGTTCCTGGTTTTTTAAGGGCTGTATCATTGATGATTTAACGGTTTAGTTATTTCAATGATACTAAAAATAAACAATACAAAAAGCAGAAGGCCAAAAAAGCAAAAAGCCCAAAGCAAAAGGCCTTTTTATTTAGCTTTCTGCTTTGGGCTTTCTGCCTTAAGCTTTTCACTACATTTTTAAGCCAATTTCTCTCAGGCGTTCATCCAGGTATTCGCCGGCGGTAATGTCTGGGTATAGTTTCGGATGCTCTGCATTGATACAGGTTTCCAGGCTGGTGAGGTCCATGTCTGATACCGGGTGCAGGAAAAACGGAACCGAATACCTGGAGTTTTTCATCAGCTCACGCGGCGGGTTTACTACCCGGTGCGTGGTTGATTTAAGTTTATTATTGGTTAAGCGTTGCAGCATATCGCCTACGTTAACTACCAGGTCTTCGCCAAAGGCCTTAACCGGGAACCAGGTACCTTCGCGGGTAAGCAGCTCCAGGCCGTCGGCGCTGGCGCCAATCAGCAGGGTAATCAGGTTAATATCCTCATGCGCCCCTGCCCGTACCGCATCAGCCGGAACAGAATCGGGATCAAGAATAGGGAAGTAATGCAAAGTGCGTAATATCGAGTTGCCATTATGCACTTTATTATCAAAATAAATTTCCTCTAAATTTAAATAAAGCGCGATAGCCCTCAGCAAGTGTATACCTGCCGATTCCAGTCTTTTATAAACTTCACGGGTGGTAGTATTAAAAGCCGGAAGTTCAGTAACAACCACATTATCCGGATATTGCTCTTTAATGGGCGATCCATCGGTAACCGTTTGGCCTATCTGCCAAAATTCTTTCAGATCGGGTGTTTTAAAGCCTTTGGCGGTTTCTTTGCCTTTGCCGGTATAACCGCGCTGGCCCGCAAGACCCGGGATCTCATATTTTTGTTTAATGGCATCGGGCTGGGTAAAAAGTGCTTTCACCTGCTCATAAAGCTCATCTATCAGCTGTTTGCTCAGGCCATGGTTGGTAATAGTTACAAAACCGGTTTCATTAAATGCTTTGCCTATATCGTCTGAAAATTGCTGACGGTCGGCCGCGCTACCGTTAATATAGTTGTTCAGATCAAGCCTTGGGATATTTACTGTACTCATAATGGTAAAGATAATGGGATGTAAAAATATTTAATTTTTAAGATAGCATATGCAAGGTATAAATAAAAAAATTGAGACATGGTTTGTTCCATTTATTCATACAGGGAAATCGCTTTTCAATCAATGGCCGATAAGAGGCACCTGCCGGAGCCTTTAAATTAATGTTTTCTGCCTATAAACATGTTACTCCTCTGGAGTTTAACGAATTGAACAAGACAACTCCGGAGGAGTAACATGTTTGTAGATAAAAGATAGGAAAAGTATCGGCTCCGTAGGCGCCTCCTATTTAAAAGCAATTCTCCTGCTTATTCATATTGTTGCGGCTTAAAACAATTTTGATGTTAAACGTTTTATAATTTGATAGGTCATACCTATATTGATACCGGGTACACCGGTCACATTTTAATCCTGATGAACAAATGAAAATTATAAAAAAAATAGGCGGATTATTTTTAGTAGCATTTTTAATAATGCTCGCCGCTCCAAATAAAGTCAGGGCACAGCAGGGGGAGTATGTATCTGACCAGCAGTTCTATGACGAACTTGATCCCTATGGTACCTGGGTTGATGACCCAACCTATGGTAACGTTTGGATCCCTGATGCCGAAGACGGATTCAGGCCCTATGCCACACGCGGGCATTGGGTAATGACAGATTATGGTAATACCTGGGTTTCTGATTATCCCTGGGGATGGGCTACCTTTCATTACGGCCGCTGGCGCTATGATGACTATTATGGATGGGAATGGATCCCTGGTCATGAATGGGCGCCGGCCTGGGTAAGCTGGAGAAGAGGTGGTGGTTATTACGGCTGGGCTCCGCTAACACCGGGCATCAGCATCAATATTTCGTTTGGTAACAGCTACCGCGTGCCCGATTACTATTGGGTATGTGCACCGCAGGCCTATATTAACCGCCCTAACATTTATAATTATTATGTACCACATACCCGCGTAGTTAACATTATTCATAACACAACGGTTATAAACAATACTTATGTTTATAATAACCGTACCTATGTAACCGGTCCGCGGGTTAATGAGGTTAGAAATGTAACCCGTCAAAATGTACAGGTATACCGGGTTAACAATAGTAACCAGCCGGGAGGCAGAACAAGCATTACCAATAACAGGCTTAATATTTACAGGCCCGAGATTAGAAAAGCACCAGATGCACGGCCTGCACGGGTGGTAAATGCAGCTGAATACCGGAAAGAAAACCCGAATAACGGCATAGCGCACCGCGTAGGCGGACAGGCAACTGTAAACCGGAATAACGCCGCCCGTTTAGCCGAAATAGCTAAAAGCAATAATAACAGGTTGGTAAGGGTTAATAATAACCAACCCGCCGCAAGGCCGGGACAGCCTGCAAATCAAGGCCCTGGGCAACCAAATGCAAGACCGGGTCAGCGTACGCAGCAACCCAATACAAACCCTGCCGAACAGCAACGTCAGCAACAGCAATTGCAGCGTCAGCAACAAACCCAGCAGGCGCAGCGTCAGCAACAGGAAGCTCAACGTCAGCAACAACAGGGCCAACGCCAACAACAGACTGTTCAGCAGCAACAACAGCAAGCTCAACGTCAGCAGCTGGAAGTTAAGCAGCAGCAGGAGCAGGCCCGCCGCCAACAGCAGGGAGTACAGCAGCAACGCGATCAGGCTCAACGCCAGCAGCAGGAAGTGCAACAACAACGCCAGCAAGCACAGCGTCAGCAGCAAGAGGTTAAGCAACAACAGCAGCAGGCCCAACGCCAGCAGCAGGAGGTTCAACAACAACGCCAGCAAGCACAGCGTCAGCAGCAAGAGGTGCAGCAGCAACGTGATCAGGCTCAACGCCAGCAGCAGGAAGTTCAACAGCAACGCCAGCAAGCACAGCGTCAGCAGCAGGATGTTCAACGTCAGCAACAGCAGGTACAGCGTCAGCAGCAACAAGCCCAGCAACAACAGGCTGCACAACGTCAACAGCAGCAGGCTCAGCAACAGGCTGCCCAGCGCCAACAGCAACAACAGCAAGCTGCCCAGCGCCAGCAACAACAGGCTCAGCAACAACAGCAAGCCGCTCAGCGTCAGCAACAGGCCGCGCAACGTCAACAGCAACAACAACAACAAGCTCAGCGTCAGCAACAGGCTGCACAGCAACGTCAGCAACAAGAGGCCCAACGCCAGCAGCAACAGCAGCAAGAAGGAGAAGGTCACCGTACCAAGCCATAAACTGTTTGTTTAGCTGATATAACAGATATTCATAGCACATATAAGCCAATAGCGGTTTATATGTGCTATTTTTATGACGCATATTTTAAGCCTGTATAATGAAAACCTTTTTTTCTGCCTTTTTTGCTGTCGTTTTATTTTTCCTATTATGCCCGTTTAATGGCAACGCCCAAAAAAATGGCGACAAAAAAGCGAGCCAGATTAATTTTATTGAAAACTCCTGGGGCGAAGCTTTAAAGCAAGCCGCCGCCAAAAAGAAATATATTTTTGTTGATGCCTACGCCACCTGGTGCGGCCCCTGTAAAATGCTAAAAGCCACCACCTTTAAAAACAAGGATGTAATAGCTTTTTACAACAGTAATTTTATAAACGTAGCCATGGACATGGAAAAAGGCCAGGGCCTGGAGCTTGCCGCTCAATGGGGTTTACGGGCATATCCTACACTCATTATTTTTGATGCCAAAGGCAAGCCAGTTTACGGAACAGTAGGCTTTATTAAACCAGACGACCTGATTAAATTCGGTGTGCAGGGATTGAATAAATAAGCAAGTTTGTCATCCTGAACTTGTTTCAGGATCTCTCCGGACAGCTGACCCATCTTGTTGTACACTTAGCTTATGGGATGCCGAAACAAGTTCGGCATGACTAAATGGTTGGTTTAACTGAATATCCGCCGCAATGTTCAGGAACAAAAAAACACTTACGAAGTTTATAAAACTTCGTAAGTGTTATCTATCAAAAAGTCCTGATTCTTGATTCTAACTTCTTGACTCTTTCTTAATGCTTAACCAGGAAGCTTCCTTGCAGTAAGCCTAAAACCTGCTCCATGCTTAAAGCTTCATCAAAAGCGGCGGTAGCTACGGCAACCGAGGTAGTGTTACCACCTGCCGCGTTTTTTAATGTGGTAACATTAACAGTGCCTTGCATTACGTTTTGTTCACCGTCATAATTGCCGTTTACAGCCGGGTTGCCGGTATCATTACCTAAAGTGGCCGTACTGGTGATCCATGGTGTTTGCCCGCGGATCTGACGGATGGCCGAAGCATGGCGCGCTTCAACTGCATGGATGCCTAAAGCCGCGGTTAATACGGTTTGGTATAAACCGGCTTTTACACCTTCTGCTGCTGCTTTATTAGCCAGGATATTCCCAGCCTGGCCTTTATAAGCGCGTACACCGGTATCTTCAAATACCTGGGCCACGGTCAAAAAGGTTTGGTAATTGGTTAGTACATCGGCAAATGGTCCGGTGCCTGAGCCGTTACCAGCTGTTAAATCAATTTCAGGAGCGGATACCGGTGTAGCACCCAACGAAGTAATAACACCTTTCAGAAAGGTTACATGGTTATTTTCGTCGGTAGTTACCTGGTTAAAATAATTAGTGGCCGCCGCCGCGGGTATCAGGGCTGTGCCTTTGGCTTTACCGGCATTGTAAAAGGTAGATTCCAGGTACTCCAGTGTAAGTGCGTAATTCAATATGGCTACTACAGATGGTGTGGATGAGCTTTGCGCGTATGCTTTTTTAAATATAGTACCTATGGCAAATGGCATGGCAGCCAAAGCCACTTTTGAACCAAAGCTGGTTATATTTTTGATCACGTCGCGGCGTTCGCTTATTCTGCCGTAAACTTCCGGATCAACATTTTCAATTTCTTCTATGATGTTAAATAAATTCATGGTGATGTTTTTTAAGATGCTTTGTAACCGTAATTTACCGCGCTGACTTTAGTTTTTAAATAGGTATTGGCTATCTTCAAAACATCGGCTATGGTTGCTGATTTGTTGATGCTGGTTGTAGGGTCAACCACATCTGCCCCGGCGAATGAACCCGGTGTGATCAGATTGCGGATCAAGGCCGCGTGGCGTGCTTCTACCGAAACAATTTTACCGGCTATTAGTAAATAAGCCGCATTATCGATCAGGTAACCCGCACCGTCATAGGCGGTAACGCCCGTATCTTCAAACGCTGCTGCTGCGCCTAATACACTAGCGCGGTCGCTAAAGTTGATAGAAGAAAAATCGGGTGTTAAAGCGGGGATGGCGCTGGCGCCCAGGGCAGCCTTGAAAAATTCACGGTGTAAAACCTCATGATCGCGGATATCCGTTAACAAAGCGGTTTCTGACGACGTGATACCACTGTACGGGGTAGCAGCAACCTGCAGGTAAAAGGCGGCCTCCAGTTGTTCCAGGGCATAGGCGTAGTTTAAAATGGCCACATCGCCTTTGGCGCCCAGATCGATGGTGTTTGTGGCTGGATTGATCTTATGATCTTTGTGGCATGACGCGGCGGTGGCTAATAAGCCAACGGAAGCAACGCCAACACTTGCATAACGCAAAAACGACCTCCGGGCCATATTTACATTGAGCATGCTTTCTTGTGAGTCTGTTTTCATAGAAATTAGTTTTTTGAATTTTTAATTCGTTTTGTAGATGATATACGCCTATTTCAACACCCCGGATTGGCGGATGTGGATAAATAACCCACTCCAAATTAGAGTAGTTTTACTTTATTTAATTTCGATCAGTAAATAGGTATGAGCCTGAACTAAATTAAACAAATCGGGAATATAAACGGATAGCCGGTATTGCCAAAATAAGGCTTTAAAAAGTTTTTTATGAATGAGGGCGGGTTAAAGGCAGGTCGCGCGATTTGTTCTGTATAAATTTGAAGCGGTTGCAAGTGGGGAAATAAAAAAGGCCGAAAAACTCTCGCAGTGTTTCGGCCCTACATCTACCTATGAAAAACAACCCTTTTAGAAGGGCAATAAACTTAATTCAAATGCAATGCCAATTGCCCGGCAGCTATAATTTAAGTAAGTAAAAGGCAAATTTGGGCACTGTTTATCAATGTGTTGTAGAAAATACTTCCCAATGTGTGGGTGCTGGTTACACGGAAATTAATAGCTGAAGCTCCCTAAAATATAAATACTAACTCCGGAAACCATACCACCATAACATTGTTATGAATTTATGGACCATAACGTTTACTTATTGGCAACCGATCCTAAAAACCCTTGCCGGGATGTTATTCATTCCAGGGATACCCGCTTAAAGGTTAGGGTTTATTGCCTTGATGAGGAACAGTTTCGGCCCGATGATGATGAATTGCAGTTATATGGTTATGCCAATAGTAAATTATTTGCATTTGAAACCATTGACATTGCCGCCGAAGATGCTATTGACCTGGTTAGTGCTATAAAATGGTATGCCGGCTATATTCAATCCCCAAACATGGAAATTTTGCCCGAAGACCCACGCCCGGGCCGAAATAATATAGCGATGTGAGAACTCAAAAGAGTTACTTTATAGTTTTTATTGTTAATAATCAGCAGTTTAATATAAATTAGAAATTTTTTTTTGAAGAATAGATCAGAACTTCTATATTTGCAGACCCAAAAGCAAGGGAGTTTAGCTCAGCTGGTTCAGAGCATCTGCCTTACAAGCAACTCCAAAATCCTCCTTAATTCTTTCAAAAAGCCATTTTCACATCTTAATTATTGTTTTGTGCAAACTGTGTACAAACAGAGTAACCTTGTAAATAAATAATTGAACTGTATTGCTAATATAATGATTTGCTTTTATAAGATCCCTTCATCTGCAAATGAATAGTAGCCATCAGGTGTTACGATAATATGATCAAGTACTTGAATGTCTAATACTCTTCCAGCCTCTTTAATTCTCCTCGTCATACTTAAATCTAATTCGCTTGGTCGTAAATTACCCGATGGATGGTTATGCGCTAAAATCACGTGATGAGCACAACTTAATAACGCTGACGCAAACACCAACTTTACATCTACAAAGCATCCTGCCATTCTTCCTGTACTCACTGTATATATCCCAAGTACTTTATTTGACCGGTTTAGTAACATCGGTTTAAATTGCTCTATAAGCTCAATATTACCTTCATCCCAGGACGATAATAGTAATTCATAAGCTTGTCTACCCGTTTCAATCTTGGGCCTGTGTTGAGCCTTAATAACTGGCCTGTAGGTTAACTGAATTTCTGCACATTGAAGCATGTTTTGCTTTTCCATAATTTGAATTTGTTAAGTGAATAAATAATTATGGTGCCCCTCAAGTGCAAGACTGAATTAAATGCAAGGAGGAACGGAATAAATGTCAGGCAGTGAGTAGGATAGGGTTTATGCCGGAAATTCCTTGCCTTGTATTCCAGGCTCACACTTAACTTTGCTGAATAATTATTATCTCACTCTTCCTCCCTTTTTATTCAGCACATTTTACGTTTAAGTTTCATATTACTATACTGGTTGATTTGGAAATGTGCAGGTTTGATTGGGAGCTTTAAACAGCATGAGATTGTAAGTTGAGAACATTCTACTGTATACCAATTTCCTATTTTTTGAGAGTTTTTGTAAGTACCCTTATAGTAGCAAGTATGCTATAAAAATAGGAAAAAGGAAAGTTGTTGAGGATGGTTAAAATGCTATATCTGTCTACTGTCTTTAAAAGGTAGATTGTTGTTTGACTTGCAATTGACTGTATCTATCATTTGAAGATTGTTTGATTCTGATTGAGTGTAGTTGGATTGGTTGGGTGTGATTCTAACCTGTTCGTCTTAAAAGGTAAAACTTGCTATTATTCACCTATTACTCGTCCTCAGTACCTTTTAATAAGATAACTCAAAATGCTATTCGCATGTATATCGGTCGCTATTGAATTAGGACTATCTGTATGTTTTTGGCAATCAAAGCCGGCGTTCATGCTAACCTTATCGGTAGGTACGAAAGGATGAGGCTATACCTTCTGCCGAGGTCGCCAGTAAGATTGCTGATGCTTTAAGCGTGTCATTAGATACCTGGTAGGTAAGGCTGATAAGCAGATAGATGAAGCTCTTTTAGATAAGGTTCTATCCATCCAGCAACTCCCTGATGAGGATAGAGAGCATATCATGTATGCTATTGATGGCCTTATCCAGCATGCTAAGACAAGGATGGCTTATAAAAAGTAAAAGCCCAAAGAGTGGTTGATCGCTGGGCCTATTACTTTATATTCTTACATTGCAAATGCTTAAACCCATATTACACACTGATCACAGATCAGCGCGAGAGTGGCAAATAAATGGTCACAAGATGACCTCGCAAAAGAAACTGACTCTTCCAGAATAATGATAGGTAAGTATGAAAGGGGCGATAATTCCCTATCTATCGAGGTCATTGTTAAGTTAGCACGAGCATTTAAGGTATCTATCGATTACCTACTCGGCGAGGGATTAAATGCCAATTACGATAAAGAAACCATCAAACGATTGGATGATCTCGAAAGCCTTCCCGAAGAAGAAAAGCAACGCATTTTTCACTATATGGATTTAGTGATCCGTGACTATAAAGCTAAGAAAGCTTATTCAAAGTAACTCTTATTAAAAAGTAAAGCCCAACGCTGTGGTTGGGCTAATTGTTACTTATCAATTCTTACTCACACGCCACAGGAGTGCGCTAGTTAAGGATTACAAAGACTTTAAGTCTTTGTAATTCAACTTAATATTTAAGATATTCTTTCTATAATTACGAATGTATTCTGTATGCGTTATGAAAACATCGACTATATTATTATGCGTGTCTAAAGAAAACGCCAATTCCATTGATAACGTCGCTTTGCATTTCCTGCACCCTTTTTTATAACCTGGTTTCCAACGATAATGGTTAAATGTACCTGTTACGTATTTATGTATCTCTGCAAGATGTTTATCGTCTTCTCCAGTATATCTTTCAGGTATTAACACCCCTTGCCTGTTAATTTTAAAAACCATTTCATAAAGACCCAATAAGGTATCCCGCTTTAGAAGGTCAAAGGCCGATTTCAAACCTGCTTTATTTTTAATATCAGATAAAAACAAAGCCGAATCAATAAGTTGCGGCGGTCTGTACGCCGATGTTTTAGGATGGTCGCCAGCAAGGCAACATTCTAGCGTTTGGGCTTTTAAATGATGGAGTCCCATGAACGTCATAAGAAGAATTAGCAATTTAAGATTTTTCATTTTACTATTTGAATTGGGGGCCCCTGTTGTCTATTCATTTTTATCTTTTCAATAGTTCTTTGATTACCATTTGGTGAAGTCTGTAACCATCCAGGAGAATTATTAACCCCAAATGATCCCTCAATCCAATCGGTATAGGATCCGTCTTTAGCCTTTCCTATTGGCTCTGTTACCCACCCATTAGGTAGAAAAATATTTAGTCTGTTACCTGTAATTTTATTCAAATCGCGTCCAAGCTGTTGGCCTCCTTTACCCATTCCGATGTTACATGCCGCTATTATAAACCTTCCACCATCCGTAACCAAATTAGCCATTCCAAGTAATGGTGCCACTTTTGATTTGATTGCATCATATTGTGGATTTCCTGTATAATCCGTTCCCATTAAAAACAGTAAATTACTATCATAAATATAATTAGGATTAGTCGTATTGTGTATGTCATTTATGGCAAAACTTGACTCACCTCCCGTACCCTCTTGACCGCCATGAGTTTCAAGCACAAGATTGTCAAGGCTGTTTCCAGACGCGTCATGTAATGCCTGTAAAGCATTAAGCCCCACTCCAATATTTGAAACTGAAAACACGCTCCATTGTCCATAGAAACCACTCTTGTTTGCTTGATTAACATGGCCTCTTGTACTTTTATCCCCCTCAACATCAACATAAGCATTTTTAGTTCTACCTGTAAGCAATTTAAAAGCCTCAACAGCATCGTTGGTATTTACATTATCAAATCTCACACCTCCGTCAATAGTAGTAACATTTCTACCATCTGGATCAATAAGTACTATTGGATTATTCGCAACAAAATTATACGGTGAATGATTGAGGAAATTCTCCGCCAACGGATCCACACTTGTCCACCTGGCAATCACCGGATCATAGAACCTGGCACCGTAATCGTATTGGTTCAACTCATCCTGCAACTCTTTCTTATTGTAAAGATAATGATTTCTCAAACTTGGTATCGTTCCCCTGGGCACATTCAATCCGAAAGGGTAATAATCGTCTTCACTCTTCTTGCCATTCGTCTGGTCAAATGTTACCCGGTTATTCCCCAGGTGATCTGTCAGGGTATACTCATAGTTCGGTGAACTTGTTGGGTTCAATACCCGGCCCTCCTCCGTCTGCACAAAGTCTATTCCTGCTCCTGTGTACTGGATGCCACCAATGTATTCCGTTATCGTCGTACCCGAGATCTTCCGTAGCTTCTGACCGCTGGCATCATAGGTATAGGTTAAGCCTTTACCGGTGATCGTTTGCGGTAGGTTGAGCAGGTTATAGGTGATGGTGTTACCCTGGCCATCGCTGGTGGCATTGCCATTGGCATCATATCCATAACTCCGGGTAATTCCACCGCTGACCGAAGCTAACTGGTTGGTGCTCCCATAATTATAGGTCAGCGTTCCCGCGTTTGGCCCCAAACGTATCATGGTCTTGATATTGCCGTTGGCATCATAGGTTATACCGTTCTCACTAAATGCCTCTACCGAATTGCCCGCTGTTAAACGGTTCAGCTGATCGTAATTATAGGTCACATACTTTAGCCCTGCGGCACCCTTGTTATACAACTGTTCGGAGATATTGCCGTTATACTGCGAACTCACGTTGTGGGCCGGCACCGGCGTATTGTAATTCAGCGCCATGCTGAACAGCTTATCTGCCGCCGGGGCTACACTAGGGTCGTTTACCTGCGAAAGCCAGCCCCGCTCGTTATACGCATAGCTGATATTCTGCAAAAACGAAGACCCGTTGTTGGTGCTATGCAGGTGTTTGGTCTTTAACTGCCCGATCTCGTTATAATCGGTCTGGCTTAACAGCACCGTCGTCCCGCCGTTGATCTGTTCTTTGGTCTGAACCTTGCGCCCCATGTGGTCATAGTAATACAAGTTGGCGATGGTCAATACCGCGTTTGTTGTATTGGTGGCGTTATAATGCTGACGAGTGGTAGAAGTGACAGCATTGGTAAAATCATATCCCGTGGTGATCACATCATAGTTATTGGCGTTTGGCGTGCCGCCACCCAGATAGTGCTGCTTATAGGTTTGTATGTTACGGCCAAAACCGTCGTAATAGCTGACACCCCACAGCATATTGGTGCTCCCCAGTATATTTACCTTACTGGCAGTAAGCAAACCCTTGGTTTGGGTGCTGCCTCCGAATGGCATCGTGCCGAATTTGGCAGGGAACCCGGTGATATTGCTGAAACTATAGTCGTCATAATAGTTGATGCTTAAAGAACTGCTTAATGCCGGGTAACTAGTGATACTATAGCCTGTGTTGATATCGCTGGTGTTGCGTACATCCCACTGGGCGGCATTATAAATATTGGTTTGCAGCTGGGATTGCGATAAGGCTGCGGCATCGGTCCATAAACCGGTCATGATCACTCTTCCTAAAGCGTCATACTTGGTTACTGTCCATTGCTTGCTGGCACGCTGAACCGCATCCTGGCTGAGCACCGGCTGATCCAGTTTGTTATAGACCATATATTCCCAGTCCTTGCCGGGCAACCTTTTCCGGCTTAACCGGTTGCGTTCGTCATATTGATACTGATAACACAGGTTATCCAGCACAGGTTGATTAGCTGTACTCGTGATCCCGGCATCAGCACCACTTAGCGGGGGGAGTACAAAGGCCAGGTTACCCAAATCATCGTACACGTAATAGGTAGATAACATTTGCAGCGCGCCAGCGGTGTAATTAAACGTGCGTTTCAGCACCACATGGCCTTCTTTATCTTTATATTCTTCGGTTGTTCCTCCACGACCACTTTTCCAGTTTTCGTCCTTGCTCACGGTTACATACAGCTGACCAGCCGGGTAATAATTGCCTGAGGTATTGCCGATGGTCAGCGTTCGGCTCTGGTTGCTGTTGATCGTCGCGTTATAAAGTGTTACCCGCATGCTGACTGCCGTATCGGTCCCGCTAAAGGCGTTCAGGTTATTGATCGTATAAACCATTTTTACCGTATGTCCCGTGGTATTTCCTGCAACCGGCTGCCAGGCTGTTCCAGGCGCGCCTTGCTCTACCACCCGGTTCAAGGGCGAAGGTTCAAAATTGGTCTGGGCGAATGGCTGCGGGATCACCACGATACCGTTGCTTTGTTGTGTTCCGCTGGTACCATTGCCCGTTGGGTTATAAAAACTACTGATCCCTGTGATTAGCGCATCTGTTTTATAGCTGCCATCCGCGGTAGTGGCCGCATACGGCAGGTACTTCGTCGTTTCCCTGCCAAATTGGTCATAGGCAATGGGCTGTACCATGTCTTTATTCAAAGGGCTGCCTTTGACCTGTATTGTTTGCAAGGGTCTGCCCAATCCGTCAAAATAGCTTACTGTCTGCATCAGTTCACAGGTAGAGTAAGTGTTTACTGCCGGGTTGTAACCTGCATTGCGTGGTACAGAACTGAGTATGTAATTCTGGTTTTGGCTCAGCGCGGTGCCCAGCGGCTGGCAATCCGGGTTGGCGATATACAAGCTCAAACTGCTCCCTGCTGCTGCCGTAAAACTGAAGCCCGGGCTCAGTGCAATACTGCTGTAACTGAAATAAGAACCTGCCGCCGGTGTGCCCGTCATCGGGGCCGTTACCTGCGTTTGTGCTTTTAAGCTTAAAGCATAAAGCATAAAGCCGAAGGCTATGAGTAATCTATTTATATGCTTCATCGTGATAATGTCTTGTAGGTTGATCCTTCGGTTTACTGTCCCTGGTAATGATAGTCCATGTGTTTCACAATGTTCCCGTCTTTGTCCTTCAGGTTCATCAATCGCTGGAAATTGTCGTATTCGTAGGTTGTCGTTTCTCCTTTGGCGTCCGTTGAACTGGTCATGCCAATCAATGGTTCATAGGTATACGTGGTCAGCAAGGCATCTTTAGGATAGATTCGCACATCGTCGTAAGCCGTGCCTCCGGTCATCGTAAATGAAGGGCCGGCATAAACTTGTTCTCCACTATATTTCCACAGACCTCCACTCAGATACCAATAACTGATCATATAATTCCGGTTATTCGGCTTGGTCCAGCTCACCCCGGCACTGGTTGTATATTTTAGTCCGGTATGTGCTGTCCCGTTCGTTACCCCCGTAGCAGTACTTTCTTCAAACCCCTCGTAATAAAACTCGGTATTCAATGCGTTCTTACATTGAGCTACCGGATATTCCTGGTTATAACCCCATTTGTAGCCTACAGTTATGCCATCTTTTGGAGTTGCCAGAACTGGGTTCCCTGTGGGGTCGTACTGATAGGCTATCTGTTCCTCGTATTGATCATCATGGACATAACTCCCGTGTGATGAAGGATAAGGCAGCTGCCCTTTAGCACTTGCCGAAAACTTAAAGTTCGCCTGGCTTATCGGCGATGTTTCTTTCAGCTTATACGATTTTGTTAGCAGGCCCCTATCTCCGTATTCATTGATTGATCCTGAAACGACACGGGTACCCTGGCTATCGGTTAAATAAACGACCTGTTCAATCGGATTGTTGCCCCCATTGGTGAAATTGGTTAATGGAACATACTCATCGCCATAAATATTGGCTTTTGTGTAGGTTTTGCCGTCACTTTTGGTTGTAACATCCCTGGTTACAAGCAGGTTGGGTGGATTATCGTAATAAAAATCATGATTTACAACAACGGAGTCTGTATTGCTATAGGTTACATCCCGCTGTTTATCCATGTAGTATAATGTCGCGGCCTCCCGGGCGGCGCCGACAAAGTTCGTTATGGCGCTTTGAAAACCTTGTACATAGATCGGGATGGATGTCCAAAAATATTGACTAAATGTATAGGGGACAGAAGTTTTATAACTTCGTGTTGATCTTGTTAACAGCTTATTTTGACTATCATATATTTCTGTTCCCAGTAAATTACCTCTCAAAAAGTCCTGTGTCCCGGTTGTCCCTAAGTTATGGTTGACTACCGGCGTTTGAAACTCAGGATCAAAATCACTATAATCTCTATAAGTAGTATAATAGTTTACCGTTTTTGAATTATCGTTTCTAATTTCTTCTATTCTCTGGTAATTAATATAATTGCCCTGAGTTAGAGGGATAGTATTTACTGTTGAAGATCTTAATACGAATATGGCATCGCATTGATCTCCCAGGGGATTGCCATCTACAGTAAGATTGCTATCGAAATAATAATAATACTTAGGATCTGCCCCAATCACACCGGAGGACAACTCACTATTATTCATTTTATACCGGTAAGTGGTGATCATGTCATTAGCATGATTAATCCCGTCATAATTCGTAACTTTCTTCAGCCTGACACCTCCTCCGAAATCCATAAAGGCTTTGTAATAGTCCTTGCCGGAAATATTGATGGATATCCTGTAAAGACAACCCACCTTGCGTGAATCTACCTGGGCAACGACGTCCGCCAGGAAACTGTCAAAAACATCGTAGGTACCGGCAGGAAAAGTTTTTTTTATTGGGGGATATGATCTTGTTTCCTGTAAGCAATCTCTACCGTCATTGATCTCGATCGTACCCGTTGCAGTAATTTCCGCCTGGTGTGCTATTGTAAAGGTCCCATCGATGTCTGGTCCATCACCCGTCGTATAATATTTCCAGGTGTTTACGGCCGGGATACTAAAGTATACGGTTCGTTCATATCCAAAACTATAATCATGAGGTTCGTACTCAAAAGTTGTTTGCCCGCCCGTTGGGTATCTTATATTTTTTAGAATACCACATACTGCAACAGAGGTGTTTACCCCCCTGTCAGCGGTTCCAACTGGTTGATCGTACATACCAAAGGCCGGCGCCGTGATGATTGTTCTGGGTATGAGGGATCCATTACCCGCAGCGTTGTAATACCCCCAGTGATCGATACCCATGTAATTATAGGGAACATTTGGAAATGAATAATAATCAAAATTGTATTTGTTAAATATCCCTCCGCCTTTGGCATATTGTCTGAACTCCACCGGTACTGCACGTATGCGCCCAAGAGGATTATTATATTTTATAGCAAAAGATTTTAAGGGTACCGTCAGATTGTTTAAACTATAAACAGCAATGGAATCTAATTGCTTATCTTTTAAGGTATACGTACTACCGGTCGCCTGGATCTGATAGGGATCATCCCGGTCACTCGTGAAAAATTTCACTTTCGCGGATTTGGTTTCAATCTCACTTAAGTATATGACCTCGTGCCAGGTAGGGTTTTTTGAGAAATTATTCATTGGAACACTCGGACTCCCACCAAATGTGGCACAGCTGGCAAGTCCCATGCTCTCAGACGGAAATTCCTGATAGCGATAAGCATTTGGTGTGCCTTGATAATAATAGTTGATGTAATCTCCTCTTTTTGAGGTAGCATTTGTAAGATACCAGCTGGATACGGTTTTTATCTCATACGGCTGTGTCGCGACCGTAGTTGGTGTTCTTGACCATTCTTTATCTGAGAACGTATAGGTATCCCCTTCCGGCGTGCTGATCACCCAGGACTCAATACCGGCAATGATATTATGACTTTGATCATCTGCCCTGCTATAAGTGATTTTAATATCTTGATAGGGCATGATATGTATATCTCCGCCAAAGTCCATATAAAACTGCCCGGAATAATTCCCGACATGAAAGCTGTACATGTCCGGCTGAAAATCAAATTGATTATGATTAATTTTATCGTAGGTTTGAAAAGTGATCGTCCGTCCGCTTTTAATTGTATTGTCAAAGTCGGCAGCATCGGCCAGATTACTAAGATAACCATACAGATAAGTGTCATCGGGAAGCCCCCTTACGGTCCGGGTGATTACGCCGCCGCCGCTTAAGGTCCAACCAGCGCCCACCCAACCGGGAACTTCGGCTGGCTTGAATCCGTTGGAATTATACCTGAGTTGAATATTTTCATCCAATGTCCCGGTTTGTAAATTAAAGATGGGGACGGAGGCATTGATCGCTCCCGTGGACGAGTTCCCGTAATTATTGATATATTTCCCTAACGAGGCGGCCGTCGGAGATGGTGGGATAAATGTGTTGTTTTGCGTCGATTGTTGTGATAATCCGTTTAGTGAGGCAGCTAAAAACGGCAGCAGGAGCATTAATTTCTTTACCATTATTTGTTTTTTAGCTGTATTTTTAAATCATTAATATCTTTTTGCTGATCTTCTATTCGTTTATTTTGCTCGATCATATATAAGGTTAATTCCTCCACTTTCTTCATCAGTAACTTATTCATTTCACTCACATCAAGACCTTTCTTTACCATTTCCTGTTCGGATGGGACCTCCGGTAAATGTTGATTTTGATCGATGTAGTTTTTAACCTCGCTTAATGGACGTAATTGATAATCATTCTTTAATACATAGTCAGACCAACCGTTCAGATCGATCAATACGGATTTAGAATGAATAGTACCATTTACGGACAGTTTCTGATCTGGGGTTTTAGTGCCAATGCCAACATTATCATTGACCAGATTTAGTGTCTCGAAATAATTCGTATTATTACTTCTAACACCAAATGATAAAACGGTATGGCCTGAAGGAACCGTTATTCCCATTACTCCATAATATCTTGTTGCTTCTGCGCCTGATACAATTAATTGACTAGCGTCGGTATAGCTATTATTATTAACCTCAAGCGCACTTTGTGGATTATTTGTCCCTATACCTGTACTACCATTTGAATTGATGGTTAATCGATCTGCGCCATTTGTTCGAAAAATCACTCTGCCTGTAGGAGTGCCTGCGAACAAATCCCCTAAATAGATATTGTTGTCCGCAGCAATACCAAGTAATGGTGTTGCTGCACCAGAAGTATTTCTAGCGGCAAACCAGCTCGCATTATCTATGAGTATGTTTCCACCAGAAACATGAAGTTTGCTTAAAGGCGCAGTCGTGCCAATACCAATGGAATTAGTAGTTGAAGTAACAGTGCCACTGGTTGTCCATTGGGCATGTACTAATGATGAAAAGCTTAAAAATAGATTAAGTGAAAAGATGAGTTTCTTCATGATATAAGGGCAAAAAGTTTGCTTAAAATATATGGACAAGATCAATCCGTAGTAGATTGGTGCTAAGTTGTTTTGAAATGAATAAATGCTATTTGATTGATGCCTTTCTGAAGGCTAAGGGTTGGGTATTCTTACTGTGATAATGCGATCATATTGCAGGGTTAAGGTGCTTCAAATATAATTATTTATCATTTCAAACAAATAGGCTTTAATAATATTTAACAACTTATTTAAAACAATTGTTAATACTCTCTGCGAGCCGCCTGCGAATAGAGGAGAGGATCTTTGTAGAGATAGCACGAAGTGCGGCTACAAAGAATGCTTCACACAAAAAACTGGCGTTGCGTTTGACTCCTTGGGGCTGTGTGTTAGCCTTTCAAACGCCATGACAGTTGTGAAGTCCTCGACGAGAAGCAGGTGAGCAAAAGTTATAATGAGCGCCTGGCTTTATAGATATTGAGTGTTGCAAGTGTTACCTGGTCGAATAGACCAAGTAAAAGCGCAGCATAAGCGAAAGGTATATAAAGACAGAGAAAGCTCATGTGGATTACCGTAATTGCTACGGACAACAGTAGTGACAGGCTGCAGATGCAGTGGAGAGAAATATGTGCGTAGCACTTATTGAACGCAACGAAGCCTGGCGGTTCTGTTGTATAGCTTTCAGGTAAGTAACACCGATCTTCCTGGTGTGTGAGTGGCCTCTGCGCCCAGCCATAAGCATAACTTGGCTTTCTCCTTGTAAGCAACCAAAAGTGAGGGAGCCAAGTGTAGGCTTATGTCATTAAAAGAGCCTACCCGAAAGTAAGCTCTCTTATTATTTAGATTCTGTACCTTTTAATAAGTCAACTCAATTGATAGTAACCTTTTGAATAACAAAGCCATTAGGGTGAGTTGCATAATAAATATTTCCTGACTGATCTGCTGTGGCAGCCCATATAACAGGATTGCTAGTAATAATGCCTCCATTTGTCACTGTACCATCTGACTTCACTTTATAAAAGCCTGAACCCTTAAGCTCTTTTGAAGGGCTATATAAATCTCCATAACTGTAAATGGTCCCATTCTGGTTGCCTGATAGCGTAGCCGGAAGTGCAGCAATAGGCTTTTGAAATGTATAAAGTGTACTTGTTGACTGTGAGTTCGAAATCTTAACAATACCTGTCGTGGTAATTGCATAAACTTCACCATTACCCTGGGCATATAGTGAGCCGGGAAAGCCACCATCTACACTTGCCATTAAAGTTCCTGAGCCTGAACTAATCTTATATACGTTCATCTTGCCTGGCGTAGAATTTCCTGTAATGAACGCTCCGTAAACATTTCCTGACGCATCTACTGTTATGTTGTTTAATACAGTAGCTGGTTCAGCCCAGACATTTGTGGCATCGCCCGATGTAGTAGAAGAGATTAATACTTTGACAAAGCCACCCGTCGATATGTCAAATTTATAAACACCTATTTCCTGATAATACCATCCACCATTAGATGGAGTAGTTGAATAATCGGTTAAGTTGGCCAAGACATATAAGGCACCATTTGGATCAGAGGCGATGTCCAGTATACGATATATCTTTGACTTGTGGACTGGTTTGTTGTTTACGAATTCTTCATATCCAGAGTTGAATAGCGTAGAGGTTGTTCCATTTGGTGTTACTTTCCTTATTTTAAAATAAAGATGGTTGTCTGTTGTAGATACAGGTTCAAGAACATAAACGTTACCGGCTTTGTCAGATGTGAGCTTTGAAATCGTATAGAACTGTGCATTTGTACCCACTCCATCAGTCGATTCTTGTTTACCACCTCCGGCAAAGCTTTGAACAGCCAAGGTTGGTATAGTTTCAATAGGCGGCTTTGGTGTTACAGGCTCCGTGTTGTTATCTGTTTTCTTGCTGCATGATGTAAATAGTAAAGCTGTGGCAGTCAATGCCATCAATAGAGTTGTTTTCATTGTTGATCTTGTGATTGATTTGTGAGTTAAGGTTATGAATTTTAAAAGCGTTTGGCTGTGAGTTTCCAATAGGCTGTCCTGTATGCACCCTTATTTTCTTGAACATTCCAGGTGAACTCCGCTGACGTAAGTACTGCAAGCGAGGTATGCAGCTTCAGCGTGTAAGTATAGGTTTCTGTTCCGCTCTCGTTTTTAGATATGTTTGTATAGGTATTATCGGACGATTTCTTTAAGAACATTGGCTTATCTGTACCAATCGTCATTGATGCGCTGTTATCAAATACCTCAATGGTCATTATCTTTCCCAAAGTATATGGAGCTCGCTCATCGTAAAGCCTTTGGATAGATGCATCCAGCGCTGTGATCTTTAGTTTTTGGGCATGTAGTGATAAAGTAGACAGGGAAAGGAGCAATATGATCCTAATTGTTTTCATTGTGATTAATTAAGGCACCGAATAGTCCTCAAATCGGCAGGTTATAAAACACGAAAGCGCAGGACTTAACTTAGTCTGCGCATCAGGGGCACCTAGGAGAGCCCTACAGCAACAAACAAGTCTTCGCCCTACGCTTTCGCGTTGGACGTTGAACTCATTTGTTTTTGCTGTAATACGAAATTTCCTAGGTTTCCTGATACAAAACAAACAAAGCTTAACGCTTATATTTTAATAAGATGATATGTCTATGTAATGGTATGTTGGCGGTTCCCTCCTTGTTTTAATACAAAGTTAGTGATAAGTCAATAATACTTTAGGCAACTGCCTGCATTTGTTTTCTTCTAACGGTTGCAGATTTGTATTTGATCTGTTTGAATGTATGGTGCTTATTGCGCTCTTCAATATATTCGTACATTTCTGAACAGGTTTTAATGCACCAGTCCGTCCTAACCGCTTCCTCAATATTAATAGCCGTGGTGTCTTTGGCTGTCAGTTTATAAATGCTCCTGATAAAGGCTGAGGTAACTTTACTGTATTGGTTTACAGCTAAGACCTGTTCAAATCCATAGTGAATGGCCAGTATTTCATTTGGGTGGCACTCCAACCTTAAATAGATCAATGGATTAATAAACTCATGGATGATGGTGCCAACTTTAGTTGTGGTTTTGTCCTCACGTTCCAGGCTGTAGCGTAATTCCTCTCTTTCCAATGTGGATAGCAGTTGTTTGGCATTCCTGTAGATAGCGTAATATACCTCTTTGACTGTCTTATTATAAGTTGACTGAATCGGGTTAATTGGTTGTTGCTGTTTCATTTGGTTTAAGTGTTTACAATAGCTGTTAATAAGAAATGCCTGGTCGATCAGACCAAGCATTTTGAATGTGTGTTGGGAAGTTTTACCTTTTAAAGCAAGTAGCTGGATGTGCGCTTTTGAAATGGCTTAGCTTTCGTTCTTTACCTCGTAAAGACGCTTCAAGGGTACGAAATAGGCTGAATCTAAATGCTCCTGCTCTTCAAATGCTTGATATAGCAGACATTCCGATCTGAACCATTCATAATTCATTAGGTCCTGAACGAAAGGCCATTTGATCAGAACATAAAGTTCATCAACAGATATAGCACAGTTGAATTGATATTGGTTATTAGGCATGTGATTGGAATTAAAGTGTTTTAATGTATTGTTTGTCCTGGTGGTTTTGAACGCCTTGAAAGAAGGCTGGTAAGTTTGGTTGTTTAGGCTTGTGTAGGCATTTGCCTGTGTTGATTGGGATGCACAATAATTTCCTTACTTCTGCCTCAAATCGGAAGTCATCAAAGTCGTAATGTATCTGCATGATGCCCAGCAAGTCACATTCCAGATAAAAAGAGAGTTTATCACAAATGAAACTGTGTAATGCAAAAGGATCGTTACCATCATCTTTATAGTCCCTTTCAAAGTATATCGTTCCTCGTTCGAGGTATTGCTCTTTGATCAATTGGAGAATACGATAGTATTTGTTCATGATGGTGTCGTTAACACCTTTCAAATCATTAGGATGAGAGCCTGTGCTTACTTTCTTCCATTGCTTGCCGAGTTTAATAGATCGTTGTGGTGCAATAGTAGGTTTTGTGTTTTCGGGTCGTTTGTTGAGTTCTGTCATGTGTTTTCATGTCGTTTAAGGGTTAGTAATTGAATTGTTTTGAGTGTTGAGGCGATTGAGAAAGTGAGTTCTGGGCAGCATTCTTTGTTAATTTCTAACAGTTGCCTGCGTTTGGTTATGCTGACCGGATTTTATGGATCGTGGCACACTGCTCTTGCTTTTAACACTCAAAACAAATCGTCTTTCATCAGGAACATGGTAAGGGGATGAATGCAGACCGGGGGATCTGCTTAAAGCTTATTCAAAAAAATTATTGAGAAGTAATTACTTATAGGGGGGCGGGTGTTATTGGAAAGGCCAGAGGGGGCGTTTAAAGAAATGGGGACTGTTTTACTGATTTTGACCTGTTCGTATTAAAAGGTAAGCCTGACAAATGACTTTCCGATAGATTTGATAAGTCTACTTTACTTGAGTGCCTTTTAAATGAAGATGGTTGAGTGTATTTTACTAAGCAGTATTGCCTTAAATGCAAAAAGACAGGTCTATGCCTGTCTTTTTGTTCTTCCAAATATATAATGATTTAGTACGTGACCGCGCACTAACAGATTGATACAAAGATACTTAAAATTTACCGCATCTTAAATACAAACCATTGATTATCTGTTATTTATACTGAATATTCCCAAAAGATACGCTAACTATACTATATGTGTATTTCTTAGTATAGTTAGCATTTACTTAAGGAATAAAAGTACTGCTATCTTGGCCGCACAAAATATTACTAGTCCGTATAATATTAATAACATTGATAATAAAATGTGCAGGATAAGATCTTTCTCAAAAGATCGCTAACTATACATTATATAGTTTTAAGTAGTTAGAGTATTCATTAGGAAATATCATGTATTTTTCGTATATTTAACTATGTAACAACAAGTTACACGACCATCACTCCCGACTTCCAGATACACTCCTATCCCTAAGATTTCTTCTTATTTACTTTTAATGATTCATGACCGTGATTCAACCTAACAGGCGATTTATCGCTATGCCAGATTTTTTAAACTTAAACCAACAAAACATTAAGTACTTAGATGCCTTAACCTATGTTACCATCAGATCATTTCATAACTCAACTACTGGACTATGCTATCCTGCTTATGAAACGATTGCAGATAAAGCTGGAATGAGCAGAAGCTTTATAATCAATTCTGTAAAAAGATTAGAAAAAGGTGGCTTCTTGAATATTACTCATTCAAAGAAGAAACACACTTGCAATCAATATCATTTTGATAAAGAACCTCGCTTTGAAAGAATACCATACGAACTCTTGGATGCCGATTTATCGGCTAATCAAAAAGCTATGTTAATATGCTTAAGACAGTTTTTTAACGAAGGTCCTTTAAGTTCAACCAAAACCATTACAGACTTTGCAAAACTGCTTGGCATAAGTTACAAAACGGTATACAGTCAGTTCATAGAGCTTATAGCCAAAGGGTTTATTAATGAAAAATATAAGATAATGAAAGGTCAAACCAAGAGCTTAATTTGGCTTAAATTAAGTGATAAAATTGACTGGCATTATGACTATTCTAAATCTAAGCCGAAGCAAGCTATCGTTTATCCTAAATTGAGGGTTGCATAGTATGGTCTATAAATACAATTAAGCTGCAAGTTCGTTGCAGCTGTTGTATTTCCGTTCCATTAATATATAGGCCCTTGCCGATTTCGAATCAATATGGTTAAAATAAGGCTTGATATGAAAGTATAAAGTTATATCTGTTGATTTAGCTTTACTAGATAGACCAAGTATGTCATGCAGCTCTTGAAGTTTCTTTTTTATATCTTTTACTAAATAGGATTTATTGAGTTGGAAGGTTTTATTGATTAAATCTATTAACGGATAACTGTTTTTCTTTTCTTTTATATCCAATTCCAGAAGTTCATTTTGCATTTTAACTCTGTTGTAGTTAAGACTGATGATTTTTTCTATCCCCAATCGCTCATACGCATTGAAAGTTATAGGGAATACATTTAAAATTCGTAAACGCTCTTTATAATAAGTATCTGTACCCTTTATTGCTTCAAGGTCTTGTAAGGTGGCCACGCTGTTTTTATTACTCGCTTTCAAATATTTAACTTTGTGATGTGATAGTTTAATGCATACATCTTTATTAAAAGTTACACTTTCTTCTTTAAGTTTAAATAGCGTTGTACCAACATAAGCCGACATTAACTGGGACGTACTACTATAATACTGGCTTACCCTATTTTCATCTAAATAATTATCTTGTAAGAAGTAGGAATAGTTACCATTTTCATCCAATAAATTAAAGTATGGTTTACATGTTTTTAATGCCTGGTCAAGAAAGTAAATATTATCTTGTTCAATAAATGAGGTTTTAAGACCGCTTAGGGTTTCATATGCTTTTTTGCTTTTTACAATTTCGTCCTTTGATTCATCTGGGTTTAATGGTGTTATATATCTACTCACGTTATTTATATGCACCAAAGGGAGGTCTTGTATCTCTCGAAACCTTCCACTGATCTGCAAAACATCGGTGAAGGGATCAACTATACAATGATTTCCAAAACTACAATCGCTAATGATAATTACGTTAGGGACTACATCTGCAATGTTTATATCTAAACCATTATAAAAGCTACTGGTAAGGAAGTTATATTTTGTATAACCGTCATATAAACTATGGGCATATTTTACGCCTTTGTCTTTTAAATGATTCTTATATTCCTCTGAACAGAATATTTTGACATCTCTTTTTATTTTGAGCTGCTTGATTAAGCTAAGGATCCCACTAACACTGTTGAAAAATATAAAATAACATTCCGATGGATTCTCGTTTATATGTTGTTTTAAAGAGCTTATTACACTGTTTGAGTTAATTAGCTTTATACCCTTTTTATAATCAAAGTCCGGAGTAACTTTGTAGTGCTTAAACTTTTGCTCGACCAACCTGGAGTCACTTGGAGGGATTGGTGTTGCTGAAATCATGGCCTTTCGATCAAATTGAAAGAAGTTTTCCATCATTTCAAGCATATCACCTCTGTATCCCGCATCCTGTATTAACTTGTGACATTCATCAATCAAAACAAAGAAAGAGCTTTTGTAGTTCAGGCCGGTTAGTTGTGTGGCTTTTATGATTTTTTTTAACCCGGCCGGAGTCGTTAATAACTTACGATATTCAGCAGAACCAGAAGCTAAATAATTATAAACTTGCTCGACGGTAACTTCACCGTGAACAGCAAAGGTTGAATCTTTATATTTAGGGTCGTTATGTTTGCTTTTTACTATTGACAGGTGTGGCAGAATGATTATACTATCTCTTTTAGAAACAATCTCGCTATGAGTAGCACCGAGCCCACAGACCGTTTTATAAATAATGGTGTTGGACGGTATAGGGTTTACTTCTGGTATTTCTGTAAATCTGGTAATCTCAATAGGAAAGACAATCTCCTTATCGAATGTAATATTGTGCATTGGTTGAGTTTTGAAGGTGAGTGATTAAGAAAAAGAGCGGGTGCTATACACCCGCTTTGTCGATTTCTGGATTATTCCGGCATGTCGTCGTCTGAATAGTCATCTTCAAATCCATTGGCTTCATCATCAATAGCTTGATCGACATCATATGGCGCGTTCTTTTCAAAATTGCTCCATACGTCCGATAACGTATTTGAGCCGTTAAACATCGCATACATAGCGGCATTTGATTTGGTGATCTGCTCTATCGATTTTTGCAAAATCCCCCAACGAACTGATATAACATTGCGTTGTGCAACATCTAAAACTAATGCGATCTCATCAATATAGATGTATTTGTCGACTAAATCCTCAATAGCTGTTTTTATGTGATTACTTTTTGATTCTTTATGGAACAAACTCCTTAAAGCAATATCATGGAAAACCCCATCCAGAAATAAATCCTCATTTAATCTCTTCCACTGGATTTTGGCCATCGCTATTTGCACCTCCCCAAACTGTTGATAGTATAAACTCCGTATAACAAGAAAACCTTTACGAGGGCTTAATTTTCCGGTATTGGGGTGAATGGCATTTGCAAACTCTTGATTCCTTGTTGATTTTAACTGTTCGAATATGTTCATTTTTTTTGTATTAACCGCCGGCTACATTGCCTTTGGTGATACAAAAGTGTCAAGGAATCGAAAGGTGAAAGGAAATAAGAAAACGCTGTTTTTAAAAGATTTTATTTCCCTGTAAAATAGGAATTTAACTGTTTAAACCTATTCATTAGAAACGTTCTCGTCCAATCCTTAGGTTCTGATTCAATCTTCAAATGATCAACGTATTGAAACCCCTCAAGTATATCAAAATAGAAATTCAACAGCTTATCCGAAAACCAAGTATTGGGCTCTGGTTTAATATCGGTTTCTGATACCAGGTATTTATAAATAAATAAGCAGAGATCGGCCTGTTGTTCTTTAATCACTTTGGCAGGTGTAATTAAGCGAACAGTTGCCGCTGTGCTTAACTTCTCCAAATTTAACTCCTTGTTATTCTCTCTTTCAGTATACATATCATCCGCCGCTAATCCCAATAGAGAGATAGGGTAGTTACCTTTTTCTATGTTTTCAGTTATAAGCTGACTTATCCAGGCTACCAGATCGGGGTCATTTACTTTGGCTGTATCAGTATTTGTTGCTAAGACTAGTTTGTTGTATTTATTCTTTGGTGTTTGTTTTGCAAGTAGCAGAAACATTGCCAGGTCCTTTGCTCTCTTCCGATTGTTGTAATCAAGCTCTAAATCATAAATTCTTTCTTCTATAAGCTTGTACTTTAAAAGGAGCAACAATAGCAAATCATCACCAAATTCAACAAGATCATACTTTAACAATATCTCCTGAAAGCTGTTGAATACGGCTTTATCTCGTTCTTCATCCCACCAATCAATTACTATTGGGTACCCAGTGGGATTCTCTACTTGCATTTGTTCTGGTGTCACTGGCCATTGGAAATGTTTGTGGATTCTCTGGTAATTTGGATGGAAGTTGAATTGTAGCATGTATTTATTAAAAGGTACTAAGGTAAAAAAAGCAAGGTAGTTGCCCACCCTGCTTAATATTTTCATCTACTCTATTAGCTGAATAACCTTTTCATTTACCTCATCGATCAGGCTTTGATCGTAACTATCTAAGTAGGTATTAGTTATTTTATTGCCATATTCATGACCTAGGCATTCGGCGATTACCTCATTGGAATATCCAAGCTTTTTCTTGGCTAAGGTTGCAAAAGTATGCCTTGTTACGTAACTAGTAACATCCTCTTCAATACCACAATTACCTCCAATGCGGGTAAGGTATTTATTTGATGTTTTGATCCATTGAAATATTACCTTTTTTGCTTCCAGGCTATCCTCAATAATTGTAGCCGGTAATATTGGTAGAAGATATTTTGCATCTGGGTCGATATAGTGATTAAGAAGCCCCAAGGTATATGGCAGCAGTTTCACTTTAAGCTCTTTTCCTGTTTTCCTTCTTTTATAAACCACATATCCTTTCTTGATATTTTCTGACTTTAGGTAGGCTATATCAGTGAAGGAAGCTCCCCGAAGCGCAAAGCTTAAAAGAAAGTAGCTTCTAGCTTTCCATTCTTGAGATTTATGTTTAAGGTCAAGTTTAGTTATTTTAATTAATTCCTCTAAACTTATTGCACGCTTAGCAGTCCGTTCTGTTTTAACTGTAATATCTAAAAATGGATAGTGTGCCCTATCAACAATTTTTTCTTTAATTGCCTTGTTGTATATCGCCCGTAGAGTACGAAAATAATTACTAATTGAGTTGGCTTTTAAACCGGACTTTATGAGATCATTTTTAAATCCTTCAAGGAATTTGTATGTTATATCAGTAAATCTAAGCTTCGGGTTATTAGCATAAGTCATTAATTTGTTAGTTGCCGTTTGATAAATAATAGCATTACCGGCTTTATTAATAGAAAGCATCGCTTCTATAAGTTGCTGAGAGTATTCTTTAAAAGGTAAGGATTTTACGCTTTTAACGGGTTTGTAGTTATCGTTAATTCTTTCCTTTAAGTTATCGAAATTAAAGATCTCTTCATTTTCAAGTTCGAGTACTGCCTTTTGAATTTTCAAGTAAAACTCAGTAACCTTCTTATTTAATAATTGCATATTGGGGTGTGTGCTTTTTATACTCTGGTTTTTGTTATCCCAATATTCCTTTTGAATATGGACCCCAGAATTGATAGTGCTTACCTTTCTATCACAAGTAATTCTAATAATAATTGAATAAGTCCCATCTGACTTTGCCCGTCTTTCATCTAATAATACCTTGTAAGTAACCATGTTTTTTGTATTATGGTTACCCTGTTTGTGCAAACTATGTGCAAACAACCCTGTGATTTAACTTAAAATCTACTAAAACGGCTCAATGCCCCAATATGGAAATCTTACCCGAAGACCCACGCCCCGGCCGAAATAATATAGCGATGTGAAGCTTTAAAAAAGTCGTTTTGTTATTTTTATTGTTAATAATCAACGGGTTAATACAAATTGAAAATTTTTTTTTTGAAGAATAGATCAGAACTTCTATATTTGCAGACCCAAAAGCAAGGGAGTTTAGCTCAGCTGGTTCAGAGCATCTGCCTTACAAGCAGAGGGTCACTGGTTCGAACCCAGTAACTCCCACCAAGAGGCATATCAAGCCGTATCGAAACCCTGTAAATTATATTATTTACAGGGTTTTATGTTTTCAGTCATCTCAATTTAACGCATACTTTCTTAATGTTTCCGGTACCAAAGTGAGTACCAGCATTTGTTTTCTACATTTGTGGTACTCTAAAGCGTTGTAATTAATTGCTTGTCAGGTAATTAACTCTGAAAAAAAGCATTAAAAATGACCTGTTTTTAGCCTGTTTGACATGGTATTTCCAGCGGTTTGGAGTACCAAAATATCAAACCATTTTAAAATGTGTCAAAACAAATTAAGTATGAAAGCAACAAACAGATTCAGTATTCACTTCAAATTGAGGGCTGAAAGGACAAAGGACGGCTTTGCGCCGGTATTTTTAGGTCTTGTGGTGGATGGCACCAAGAGCTATATGGCTTTGAAGAACTTCCAGGCAGATACAGAACATTGGGACAAGATCAAAGGCGGAGGCAGAAAGGACACCAGGCAAGGCCGGGCTATCAATGAATATCTTGACGAAGTCCGGATGACTATCAGGGGGCATTACCGGGATATGGAGCTTAACGGTGAGCGGATCACAAGCGATACGCTAAAAGATGCCTTTCTTGGAAACGTGCAGGATGGTGCCCCAATCATGTTCAGCGAATTAATAGCTTATCACAATGAACAGGCTTTAGCGTTATTGAGCATCGGTACTATGCGGCATTATTACGTTACGCAACGTTACCTCATTAAATTCTTTAATCTGAAATATAAAAGGGAAGATATAGCGCTTTCTGCGCTCAATTACAAATTCATCTCCGATTTTGAAATTTTCTTACACAACCATAAACCAGTTGATCACCAAAAGCCGATGGATACCAACGGGGTATTGAAGCACCTCGTACGGCTAAAGAAAATGGTTAACCTGGCTATAAGCCTGAGTTGGATTGAAAAAGACCCTTTCAAAGGGTTTAAGATGAAAAAGAAGAAAGTGGAGAAAGAGTTTTTAAATGAATGGGAGTTGGAATCCATCGAAAGAAAGATGTTTAAGATTGAACGCCTCGCTATGGTCAGGGATATGTTTGTTTTTTGCTGTTATACTGGCCTTTCTTATGTTGACCTAATGAATTTGAGGCCGGAACATATCGTAAAAGGAATTGATGGTGAGCCATGGATTAAAACTTTCCGTCAGAAGACATCTATTCCGGTCAATACCCCTTTGCTTATCAGCGCGCAAAATATTCTTACAAGTTATGCTGGTAATATCAGGGCGATTTCAAAGGGAATGATATTTCCTTTGCTGAGCAACCAGAAAATGAACAGCTACCTGAAGGAAATTGCTGACTTCTGCGGCATTAAAAAGAATCTGACCTTCCATATTGCCCGCCATACCTTTGCGACCACTATAACGCTTTCTAATGGCGTTCCAATCGAAACGGTCAGCAAAATGTTAGGCCATACTAAAATTGCTACGACACAGATCTATGCCCGTGTGCTTGAAAAAAAAGTAAGCGATGATATGGCCATACTGAGAAAAAAATTAGCGTAACAAGTTTTAAAAACCCTGTTGCCCAATTGGGCAACATTTGATATATTTGTATGAGAGCGAATCAAGTAAGAGAAATAGTATATTTCAAAAACTACTTTCTGGATTTTTTTAAAAAGCAGCAACAAAAAATTCAGAAAAAAATATATTGGACATTTCAAGTCATTGAAGAACATGAGAATGTACCGGAAACTTATTTTAAACACCTGGAAGGTACGGACGGTCTTTATGAAATAAGAGTGCAAGCAGGAAGTGACATTATCCGCATTTTCTGTTTCTTTGATAAAGGAAAAATAGTTGTCGCGATAAACGGATTTCAAAAAAAGACTCAGAAAACGCCATTCAAAGAAATTGACAAAGCCTTAAAAATTAGGAAGGAATATTATGAAAACAAATAATTTAACCAAATTCAGAGATCATCTTGATGAATTATATAAACCCGGAACAAGTGAACGCGCAGACTTTGATGCAGGCTATGAAGAATTCAAAATCGGTGTTTTAATCCATGAGGCCAGAAAGGCCCAGGGCCTGACCCAAGATCAGCTCGCTGAGAAGTGTGGTACAACAAAGGCATACATCTCCAAAGTTGAAAATAATTTAAAAGATGTTCGCTTTTCTACTTTAAGAAATATTGTAGAAAAGGGCTTAGGAGGCAAACTTCAATTATATATTCGAATCTGACCAAAATCATGATTTGGCCAGATTTTATCACAACGGTTGGCTTTACCGGTTCAGAACAGTTATTTCAACTGGTTCTACAAGAAAAGTTTTATAAGCCGTTAAATAAAAAAGGCTTTGCTGTTAGTCTAATTGAGGTTGAAAAAAATGATATCATACCTGCTGACGGATTTTTAAATTTCCCTTCGTGGATCAATTTCTATTTGACAGAAGACTTTGTCATAGGCGAGTACAACTCAACATCAGAGTTTTACACGGAGCTTGCGGCCAAACTTGAAGACATTTTTAAAATGATCGGAAGAAAGGAAGATCGAGCGACGTTGGAGAGCATGAGGGCAGCTAGATACTCCTTTTTTTATAGATGCAATGACGGGAGGATATTGCTCTTTCAACTACATAATAACGCCAGTGAAGTCTTAATGTGGAGGTTCAAACAATCCCTTGATTTTATTTCAGACCTGTTGGCCGCAAAAACACCGGAAGTCGAGAATGCCATCAACAAAGGCTATTCCTATAACGACCTTATCTATTATGTCGGTTATTTGAATGACTCTTGGAGAATTATAGATCCTTTACTATATGTGGCGGACCAAATTAACTCGGAATACCGACAACATGCGGATTTAAGAACTCATAAGCCTGATATCATTTTGCAAGAAGATAACCTGAACTGACGGCACACATTCGGCGATAATTGGGTGTTAGAATTTGATGGGCTTTCTACTTTTTTGGATCGACCAAATGATGTTGGGTTGTATTCGAGCATTTGCGAAAGGAATCTTTTGTTAGCAAGAAAATTTTATAATGATACTATTCTGATAAGGCATCAATATTACACTGGTGACTTTCCCATACCAGAACAGCAAAGAGAGTATTTTGACTATTTTGAACTCATTACAACTGCCCTGATCTTTGCTTATAGTTCAATTGAAGCTTTTATAAATAATTTTATTCCGGACGATTACACCTACACCAAGCCAAATGGCACCAAAGTGATGGATAAAAATCATATTGAGCGCTATTTTTCATTAACCGATAAGCTGAAAAATATTTTCACGGATATATATCGTACGCCAGACCCGGAGTTGGAAACCTGGTGGCAAACCTTAACTGACCTACAAGAATTGAGAGATCAGACCATTCATACCAAGCAACATTATTCGCAAACTCGGTATTCTAAACTGCTTAGCCGGGAAATTTTTGATACCATACAAATCTATAAGATTATTATTTCCTACTATGGTAAATACATTTTGGGAAAAGATAAAAACCTTATTAACGACTTTCCTTATAATTTTGGTTTCGACCAGGTATATCCGGCCCTTATGACAGACCGCACTTATAAAGACATCTACAACAGTCTTCACAACCCGTCGAAGCCCTTGTAGATAGATTCGTGTTTCTGACTTGAAAAGTATATTTATGACTAGAAAAAACTCCCTTACTGAGCTTTACGACCAGTTAAAAAAGTTCCATTTGTCCGACGGACTGTATGTGATTGGTGCCGTGAATGCGGCATTGAAATATGGCACCCTTAAACCGGACAGAAAGAATATTCCGGACTGGATATGGGGTTGGTTACAGGCCAGGGGAAGAAGTGAGCAGGATAGGCGATCATTATCTATTTCGCTCTCCAGGATGGCACGTTTCCTGCTTCTTTCTTCTGCAAATGATTATAAAGGGATCTTTCTTGATTTAAACAATCCAGCGGTTCATAAAGCTTACAATCAGGTGGTAAATTTGGAAGAACTGGATGAGTCTTTAGGGGAAGATACACTAAGCAAGTTTTCCCTGTATTTCAACAGAATAGGACAAATTCAATTTCCGTTACAGGCCAGTAAAAAGACTATAATTGGCAGAGGTTTCTTGTTGTTCCATAAGCTGGTTCTTGCTACTCCAACAGATTATGATTTTGATAAGAAGTTTAAAGAGTATTTTGGACTGACCCTTATTGAGTTCATGTCAACCGGCTTTGCCATGTGGATTTTGACAAACGGCACGCTGGACTACGAAATAAAAAATGAAATAAAAGAACTGAAACATGTCATAACACTGGAAACGCAACGGATATTCCTGTCATTGTCTTGCGGGACACCACAGCGTTATCGGGAATTTGTACGGGGAGCAGATTGGAAAACCCCTCACAAGCTTAAAGATATGTATGCGCTTGAACCCTTAACAATTATGCCCGCTGTCAAGGTAGAAAAATCGTCAAAATTGTCTTCCACAACTTATGTGGTGCCTCAAGCTAAATATTTACTCGACAGGGCAAGTTCGGGTATATTCTATCTGTTAGGGGATAAAGAAAAGGAATTGGCCGAAAGTGAAGGTAAAAAAGGTAAAAATCCCTTTAGAAATGCTTTTGGAATGGTGTATCGTGCCTATGTGGGTGAGCATTTGTCGATACCTGGCAGGCATGAGTTCATTGATCTTGACAACGACTTTGTACAAACCGACGGAAAACTACCGGACTTTGCAATTGTACAAGAAGATATATGCATCTTATTTGAGGTAAAAACCTCCTTGCTTAATATTGATGCCCGGACATATTTTGAAAAACAAACAATGGAAAAGGAAGTGAAAGCCGGCAATATCCAAAAGGCAATCAATTAATGGATTTTAAGCAGAAAATACTATCGGGGCAAATCAATGATGCCAGATTTTCAAAAATCACCGCAGTGGTCGGTGTTATTGTTGGTTACGAAGATATTTTTTCTATTAATTCAACCCTGTTACCAATGCTCGACAAGCTCAATGGTTCGGTTGTAGACGACCTGCAATTTGCTTCAATATCGGACATTGAAGCTATAGGCAGTGCTATTGATCAGAAATTAAACATCATCGAACTGCTACAAAAAAAGGTTGCAAGTCCTGCCGAACGACAATGGTCGATAGCTACCCTATTCCATAAAGATATGGATCATAGAAATTCGGTATTGGATCAAGCCTTTGATGAATTTATTATAAAAATGGGCGTCCCTGGTTTTGCAGGGAAATCAGTTTAAAAACTTAGCCAAACCGTTTCCCATTCATCCAAGGCTTTAGAGCGGCATAAAAATCTGCGTTAATCTCTCTATACTCGCTTATCGGATCAGCGGTAAAATCATATCTGGCCCATCGAAGAAAATAATTTTCCAATATCTGATACAATTGGGAATCGATTTTTCTTAACTGCTGTAGTTCATTATTGTAGTTGAATGTTGAGTTCGGATCACATTTGAACGCGAAACATTTACCAATAAAGTTTCTGATAGCCGAAAGATTATATAAAGCGCCCTGTTTATAATATCTGGCAATCTGGCTGAGGAAACCATGCTCTGTTTTAAATTCGTGATAATCCAGCAGAAACATACTCCTGTCAAAACCCATTTCCAGATAGAGCGGTAACATCAGCGTATGAGCAATGCTGTTGGTAATATGTTCAGCTAACGGAAGATCAAAAAGTTGCTTTAGGATATTGCTCTGCCACATTGTATTCTTGAAATTTCCGCCGATGTATGCTTCGTGATAGTCAATATATGCGTGTAACAACTCGTGGGTGAACATATCTGCTGAATAAACGCCAATAGGAATATAAAATGTGATCGAGTTTCCTATCGTATATACTGAATGCTCGCCGTTATAGGACGGTTCAAAACTAAGTTCAAATTTGGACTGGACTTTTTTGAAAATATCCTCGTTTCTATGATCAATAAGCCTGTTATGGTCAATTATGCTATCCATATTATAATATCTTAGATGAAAGTAAGTAATACTTCTTACTTATAGGTATATAAGTTGGTAACTATAAACGATGCCTAATATGAGTAATCGTGAAATCCACACTGTACCCTTTTGTTTGGTTTGTCCATAAGTCTTTTTTTACAGATAGTTTAGCCAAAGTATTGTTGCTCACGGTATTTTTTGCTTTAATTATCGCTTCCTTGATTTTTCCCGGTAAATGCTCCCCAAATACATTTTGATAAAGCATCTCCGAACATTGTAGTAATTGCATCAGGGATAATGAGTTGTCGACAGTTCCATTATACACCTTTAGCCCGAGATGGAGTTCTGTTGCTACTAATTGTTCACCAAGCACCATATAGGTTATGGTATCCGAAAATATGGGGTCATCAGTTAATTTAAAAGGAAAGGAAATTGCACAAAATTCCTCGTCCATAATATTTCTGTAGTCAGGCGTTTCTATTCCCCTTGAAACTAGTAAATCTTTAACTTGATAGGGTGACCATCCAAGCCCCTCGTTTACCGTGTGAGGGTTTTGCTCTGCATCTTGCAGGGTTTTAACTAACGTTATGGCCTCACCGACTTCTTCACGGGTTTGAAGATTCTTGCTAAAAACCATTCTTTTCCATCGCTCCATTCCTTCAAGATCGCCATGAAACCGGAGCATAGCTTTAAACATGGCGTACTTGTAAACACCAGGCAGTCGGAACTGCCTCTTTAAAGCCACGAAAGCTGTTTCGTAATGGGTAAACATGGCTATTCCATATAACAAAGGCACGAACATCAACGATAAGAACAGCGGCATAACAAACTGTATTAAGGTCGACCTGTTGAGATAGTCGGTATAATGATAGAACAAATGGACAATGACAGCGGCTAAGGAGATCAGGCCCAAGAAAATAAACACGCCGTTCATCAGTTTATGTACCTGCCTGTGCTCTGGTTTTCTTTCGCTGAAAGCTAGCATTCCACCTATGAATACAGCGATAGGAACCATCAAGATTTCAATCCACCAGTTAAATGTATACAGGCCGAAAATGTATTCAAAAATGACCGAAAAAGCCACCAGGGGACGTACTACCTGCTTCACAAACTTTTTAAAGCTATTGATCTTAGTGGCATTATACATCAATGGCAAGGCAACGAACAGGAACCACATTACGGTATCTTTAACCAGCGAGGCATCCCACACCTTACCTTTGTAAAGTATCCAAACGCATAGAAAAAGATAAGTCAACGCAATCAGATAAACGTAAATAAATTGTTTACAGAATAACGCTTTTATCAAATCGGTAATAGATGACCGATTTTTTCCGGAGAAAAGAAGGATTATTAAAAGTAAGGTTCCCCATATTATATAGGCGATCTCCCGTGTATTGAACATAAATGCAGTTTTACTTATTCATCAAAGATAAGTAAACCACCCACTGTTTAAACTAAAAATTTTAGCAAAAAGTTATAAATTAGATTATTAATAATTGGTAACGAAAGATCCGTTTTGATATTACCTCAACTCTCTTTTAGAAACATATTATTTTCGCAAGTATAAATACATGATATAGGTCTCGATGGTTAAGTATAATACTAATTAATTTACTCCGACTCGGATAAACTCGGAGTAATTTCCCACTCACCTCACTCAATTTTGTACTGAAGCAACGCATCTGAAATAATTGGTGCTTATAGTTAAGCTCATGTCAACACAGATGTTATCAATCGCTATTAAAAAATTGGATTAACAAAATTGAAAAGCTATGGCAGCAGAAATTATCACCAAGGAGGATTTACAAGAGTTCGGAGAAAAACTGTTAAACCAGATGAAGGCATTAATAGGTGCTGGCTCGACAGATGAACCAAGGAAGTTTATCAAGAGCTACCAAGTCAAGAATCTATTGAAAATCTCCAACAACACCCTGCAAACATTACGGGATAATGGTACAATCCCATTCACCAAGATCGGAGGTATTCTCTATTATAATTACGAGGATATCATGAAAGTCTTAAAGGGAGAAGTCAAGAGCAAACGAATCAGCTTTAGTAAATAAAACTGTCTTTACCATATGGAGCAAGCCATGTTTTCGCTACGCTTAAACGGCTTGCTCCTTCGGAGACAAGAGCGATTTTGCACTTCGTTTAAAATCAAAGATCATGGGAAGACCACTGGTAAATGAAGAAGACAAAAGGGTTGTACAGGTCAATATCCGGTTAACTACCAGCGAGAACGAACGAGTATTAACCTATGCCGAAGCCTCGGCGATGACACCCGCCAATTGGATACGGCAGAAGATTTTTACAGGAAAATTCCCGCAGGTCAAAGTATCGCCGGTCACTGCCGCGATGTACCGTGAACTGCATCAGATCGGTGTCAATCTCAACCAGGTGACCAGGCAGATGAACGCGGGCAAACAGCCCAATTTCGTTGGAGTTATCGCAGAACTGGCCAAACAGCAAAGGGACATACTTAAATTATTGATCCATGACAGCAGACCAGGTGAAAGGCAAAGGATTCAGGGGAGCACTGAATTATAACCTGGAGAAAGTAAGCCAGGGTAAAGCGGAAATACTGGACACTTCTTTTACTGGAGTAAACGAAAAGTCCATTATGGAAGAAGTGAGGATGGTCAGGATGCTGCGTCCCAATCTGGCCAAATATTTTTATCATACCTCCCTGAACTTTCCGCCGGATGAAAATCTGGGCAATGAACAAATGAACATTATTGCAAATGAATATTTGAACAATATGGGCTTTGACCGGAACCAGTATATGATCTTCCGGCATTATGATGCTGAGCACCCACATCTGCACCTGCTGGTTAACCGTATCGGCTATGACGGCAGTTTGGTATCCGATAGCAAAGACTATCAGCGCAGTGAAGCCATTTTAAGGAAGCTCGAAAAGCAATACGATTTAACAGAGGTCATTTCCAGTAAACAGGCACAGGAAAGAGCGATGACCAAGAACGAACTGGAAATGATGAAACGCACCGACGCTCCCTCTACTAAAATGAAATTACAGGTCTTGCTCAAAGAAGTGCTGAGTAAGCAACCAGCCACAGAACAGTTCATCAGCCAACTGGAAGCAAAAGGCATCGATGTACGATTCAACCAGGCCAGTACCGGCTTCGTGAGTGGTATTTCTTATGGTTTTGAAGGCATGCAGTTCAAGGGACAACATTTAGGTAATGCTTACAAATGGTCATCGGTAAAAAACAGTATCAGTTATGAACAAGAAAGAGATCGCGCAGCAGTTCACCAGGCAAACCTTAGAACAGCAGCCGGGCAAAGTGCAACCGGAGCCGATACCGATGGAAGAACCATCAAGATTGCACAAAGACATAGAAGAGGCCAGAAAACTGCTGATGGAGATCCGCTTACTGAATCTCAAGGCCCAGGACGACTACAGGAACGGATCAGCAAAGCGGATAACAGACACAAATTATCAGCTACAGCAACTGGAAACACTGGCAACGGGAATCGCCTTTCAGATCAAAATGACGGTGGTCAGTACGGAACAAATAAGACAAGACAACAACAGGATCGGCAGCAGGTGGCTGATCAGGGTGTACCTGATCGCGGTTTTATCAGCGATCTGCTCGGCACTGACCACTCTAATAGTGATATGGCTGATCCGGCACTAACACCAAACCGGCGCAGGAAGCGAAAAAAGAAACGCGGGTTATCCATGTAATGGCTATTGCTGTAAATGAATAAAACTGCAATTGTAGAATTATAGAAATCTATAAATGTAGAAATACAGAGATTTATAGCAATGTTCTTGTTTAGTCTTGAATAATCATTGCAGTTTGGGGGCATTGTCCGGGCCTAGTGAAACTCAGCAAGATAAAATCATCGAAGAAATCAATAAAAATCGGGATACACAGTGTAAATCAAAGGCCGGAGTTGCTATCTTCAATGATTGGCGGCTCGATCAAAAGTAAAATCCAAATTACACAGTATGAAACTACACGTCCCAATGCGACCCCTTGAATTCCATAAAATTGCAGGCGAAATCAACATCCTTGAATTCCTTGATTAGCTTTATTCCCCTATACATATCTTTCAAATGATCCTGGGCGTGCTTGATGTAGGTATGATAATTCAGGTGCCAATTTCTGTGTGTAGGTATTAAAAAGCCATGGCCGAATAGGTTAAACATGTAAAATTCATAATCGGAAATGTTTTGCAGTTGCGGTTGGGAGAAGTTAAGCCTTGGAGCTATAAATTCATCTTCTGAGTAAAATAATACAGGCAATTTCGGGACCAGGTAGAAAATAGGATAATCTCCCAGTCCATAGCGAGCGTATTCCCGGATAAAATTATACCGCTCATCCATTCCGGCCCCAACCTGGCGATGGTATTCTTCCAGAAAAATTTTAAATAACCCTCTCTTAAATTGTTCGGCTATCATTGCCTGGAAACCTGGTTTGATAGAGTAAAGCTGCTTAAAAGAGAATGTTTTATTGGTCGTATTTAATTTGAAAATACCGATTTAAATCGCGCATAGTAATTTGATTTACGTTGGGGGTTGCTAAACACCATGTTTCGGGTTAACTCAAATGCTTCCCGTAAAACTACCTCTATAGCTACTCTTTGATAACCGGGACTACCAAAATAATGATTGCATGTATCACAGACATCTGCGCAGATAAACTTCCCTCCTAGGGCTTGCGGGATAGTGTGGGCTTTTTTAATAAATGTGATAGCCGATACGGCTGAATTTAGCTGACACCACAAACAAGTGTTGTTTTCTTCCATTTACTGATTATGATCGTCGGCTGATGCAAAAAACTCGGTTTTGCCTTTATATGCTACCAAAGCCTGTATTTTTTCCGTGATGGTATCTTTTTGGTGCGGGTAGAGTTCGAAGGCTTCAGAGAGGGAACTCAGCGGTATTTTAAGTTTACCGGCATAATAAGAATCGAGTTTAAGCTGAAACAGGTAGCGTGTTTCCTCATTCAAATTGGAAAGTTGTATCCTTTTTTCAATAAGATTAAAGGTGTCAATGATTACGGCAAGCTGCCCGGCTTCATACCAGACCTTAAAGGAATGTCCCTGTGTATTCCCGAACTGCTCGATATTATAATCATAGCGGAACCCGCGGGCAAAATCATTCAGGGCTTCGAGGCCCGTGTATTTTTCAACTACAGTTCCTCGCGTCTGCTTAATATAAAACCGATCCAGTTCACTGTCCATTTGATTGATCAGTAAAAATATAATATCGCTTTCATTTTTTAAACGCTGTTCGGTGTTTGATTCTGTCTGCCGTGTCAAGGTGATATATAGCAGATAACTGGTAAATATAGTCAAAACCGGGGCGGTAATTCCTCCAATGGTGCTTCCGATGTTCGCAGTTTGCTGCGTGGAAAAATCAAAAAAAGGGATCACTGCCGGAGATAAGGCAAGTATCAGGGTACAAAATGAGATTAACGTTAGTACAGACAGAATAACCAGCAGTGATTTACTATCATGATTTTTTAGCATAAATGATCAGATTTCAGATATCATAAAATAAGAAGCAAATAAATAAGAATTCATAAGCTATGCTTTATGTTTTAGTATATAAAGGTATCGCATTTCTTGTATCTTAGCTTACCTTGTTACTCAAATAAATAACTTTGATTACAAGCAAAGATGAATAAAACAATTATCGCAGTTTATGGGCGGGGAGCAGAAGGAAAGTCTTCAACTATCAAATTGGCTTTTCAATTATTAACGACTAAGTACCCGCACGTTAAATTTGACGCTAGCTTAGAGCTTTCAGGAGATATCCTTACTACGATAGAATTTAATGGGGTCAAGATTGGTTTTGAAAGTCAGGGTGATCCTGGCTCTCGCGTTATTTCTGGAGACACCCTCCGGCAGCTTGCAGACAGCAAATTTGGAGATGACATAGGTAACTGTGATATTATTATTTGCGCGACACGAACTGAGGGCGCAACAGTCAAAAAAGTTGATGAAATCGCCGATGCCTATGATTACCATACCTTATGGATCAGTAGTTTGTATTCGCCATCCTTAGATCATCAGGTATTGAATGAAAAGGCTGCTGCCAACTTAATGGATATCATAACATCTATTATGCTTGGACAATTGTAGATTCCATCTTTTTTTGTAGAAAATAATAACAGCCTTCAAATAATTGAAGGCCGTTTAAAAATTTCTACATAGGATATTTTGTACTCCCGACGATACAAATTTCGAACCGTTTTTTGGAAGATTTGCAAGTTTTATTGCGCTTAAGTGCATGAAACGGATTTTTTGTATAAGGTGACGGGAAACTTATCGAACCGTTCAACCGCTATTTGGAAATTATATGCTTAGTTAATTTTCCCTTATGGGCATTCACGTTGAATGTCCATTTAAGAAGCCTGTAATAAAATAGATATTTATTTTAATTAATTCTATCACCGATCTGCATTTTCATTTCTCCATCGATTACAAAAATAAATTCCTCACCTTCATGTGATAACAGGTGCGATTTTACTTCCCCCTTTTTAGCTACAAAAAGAAAAAGCTGCATTTTTTCCATGGTATCCTGAGGCATATGGAAAAATTGAATAGCCTTTCTCTGTAGGCATTAACTTTTGCTCAGCTTCACTTCTGGAGGTAATTATAGCTTTCGCCCAACCATCGTTTTCCATTAAACTAGAAATAGTTGTTCCCAGATTTTGCGCGATCTTAACTAGGGGGGCTACAGAAGGCATAGTTTTACTCGTTTCAATTTACCCCCCCCCCCAATTCCATAATATAAAGCGGGCAGAATTCGGCTATTATATGATAATATACTGTCATTTATTATATACCTTTTGCTTTATTTTTAGCACTTAGGCAAAAACAGGATCTCTGCAAATCCTATTGATGCTCTTTTTGCTAAAGGCCATATATAATCTTAGTTTGTTATTTTCTATCGATAATCATGAGTTTGTGTATAAAATAATAGCCTAAATATTTTACTGTTGAATAAGTTAAGCCGTTTTTTTCGTGATGAGCACAGTACACCTTAATGATAACGACTTGGTTGTTGCGTTGCGAAATGATGACGTAAAAGCTTTTGAACAATTGTATTTAAAATACCGGACGGCCATTTATAAAAATATTTTAAAACTTTTAAAGGACCCTGACGAATCGAGAAATGTGATGCAGGATGTCTTTGTGTCTTTATGGGAAAAACGGATGACACTCGATCCCTTAAAACAGGTATCCGGCTGGCTGTTTGGCGTGAGCTATAACAAGTCAATTACCCGTATAAAGAAAATGCTGAAAGAATCGTCAATGTTTAAACATATTGAAAATGACCTGTTTTGCGGCGACGAACAATATGCTTATTTAAAAGAGGCAAAATTAAAACTACTTGATGAAGCCTTTTTAAACCTGTCACCCCAGAAACAACGCGTTTTTGAATTATGTAAATTGCAGGGTAAAACATGCGAGGAAACTGCAATTGAACTTAAGATTTCAAAATACACGGTAAAGGAATATTTAGCTGCTGCTGTTAAAAACATTAAGGAATACATTGAAAGGCACCCAATTGATCATTTATTGTATATTTTTTTGACTTTGGTTCTGCTCGGTTGAGCGTTCAACTCCCCGCACTTTGTCGCCCGCAAATCCCCCCCCCCCCTAAAAAAATGGTACTAAAATTCTAAAGAAAATATTTTAAAAATACTTTCATTTAGTACCCCCTCCTTTTACAGGTTTTGAGTATTTAGGGTATAAACCGTGTCTTACCATTTAAATAGTGCTGGTAGCGCTGCAACGTATTTGGGTATGCAATATCGGATAACTTTAATGAACGACACAGACAAAAAGCTTTTAGAGCTGCTTCATAAGCATAAGTTATCACTTGATGATAAGCAATGGTTATTGGATTACATTGAAAATACTGATCAAAAAGAACTGTTTCAGTTATTGGAACTAGAGTTTAATAGGTCCATTAATGACCCTAGCCACGCGAATGTAGAGTTTTCAGCCGAAATATTGACCGCTATTTATACAAGGGCCGGCATCCAGGCACCTGATAAGCCTAAATTAAAACACTTATGGCCTAGGCGACTTGCTATTGCGGGTACCTGCGCATGCTTATTTGGGGCTTTCTTTTTTTGGCGGCTTACCAGCAACAAGCATCCCGGCGCTCAGCAAAAGGCTTGCGCAGCACATGTTTTTAAAAATGATGTTGGGCCGGGAAGCAATAAGGCGGTTCTCACCCTCTCGAACGGGAAAAAGGTAATACTGGATTCCGCCAGGAACGGGTTGATTGCCAACCAGGGCAGTAGCCTGGTTATGAAAGCCAAAAATGGTGAAGTGGTTTATGATCCCGCCGCCCAAAACCAGCCCCAACTGGTCTTTAATACCATTGCCACACCTCGCGGCGGCCATTTCCTGGTTGTACTGCCCGATGGCAGCCGGGTTTGGTTAAACGCCGCATCAAGCATCCGCTTTCCCACCTGCTTCAGCGGCAATGAACGGAGCGTTGAAGTTATAGGTGAAGCTTATTTTGAAGTGACCAGAAATAAAGAAAAACCATTTATAGTAAAACTTAACAACTCGGCGATCAGGGTTTTAGGGACTCACTTTAATGTTAATGCCTATGCCGACGAAGCAAGTATCAAAACAACGCTGCTTGAAGGGGCCATACAGTTTACTGCCGGAAAGTCACAATACCTGCTTAAACCAGGCCAGCAAGCAGAGTTGAATAAGGCCGGGGTAATAAAAGTTATACCTGATGCTGATGTTGAAAGTGCTGTGGCATGGAAAAATGGGATACTTCATTTTGAAGATGTGGATATTCACTTTGTGATGAGGCAATTATCAAGATGGTATGATATTGATGTGGTTTATCATACAAAAACCAGCGATCACTTTTTTGTGGAACTCCCCGCCGGATCAAAACTATCGGACGTATTGAAAATGATTGAATTAACCGGGCGCGTCAGGTTTGATATTGAAGGAAAAATAGTAACTGTAAACTGATGATGAACCCTACTTAACAAAAATAACTAACCCCAATATAAACCCAAATCTGAAGATATGAAGAGAAATTTATAAACCCTGTACGGCTGATTATCTTTTCAGCGAATTAATTTGATGCCAAAAAAACCGAAAGCGTTGCAAGCACTTCCGGTTAAGTCCGGGCTATTCAAATATCGAATTGACATATACCATATTACAAACGCCCAAACTATTCAAAATTATGGAAATTATTCCTAAATGCGCCCGCATGCTTTCGCGGCATGGCCATATTCTGAAAAAAATAATCATCATGAAGCTCACCGTTATATTCTTTATAGCCCTTTGTCTCAATGCTTCTGCAAAAATTTATGCGCAAAATGTCAATTTAAGCGAAAACAATATGTCTTTGCAATCAATTTTTAAGAAGATCACCAAGCAAACCGAATACAGGTTTTTATATACCCGTGAACTTTTAAAAGGGACAAACAGCGTAAATATCAACGTTACCAATAAACCTTTGAAAGATGTACTAAAGCAAATATTTGCTGATCAGCCAATTACCTATGTAGTATACGATAAGGTAGTGGTCATAAAGGATAAGGGTACAGAAAGCCCCACCACCGGCCGAATTGAAAGAGTGATCACCGGGCAAGTTGTCGACGAGCGGGGGGGACCATTGCCTGGCGTCACTGTAAATGAAAAAAACACCCACAACACAACCGTAACCGAAAAGGAAGGAAATTACAAACTTACCGTCAACGAGCAGGCCATACTTGTTTTTTCCTATGTAGGTTTCAAACCGCAGGAAATTCAAGTTGGTGTAAGCGGGTCACTTAATGTGCAGCTTCAGCCAAGCATGGGCGCTTTAAATGAAGTTGTTGTGGTAGGCTATGGTAAACAAAAACAAACCACCATTACGGGCGCTGTTAGCGTAGTATCTGGTAAGGACCTAACACAGACCCCCCTCTCCAACGTAACCAATATGCTGGTTGGGCGTACCTCGGGTATTAGTGCGGTGCAATCCAGCGGCGAACCTGGCATGAACGCGGCAAGCATACGGATACGTGGCATTGCTACCTTAAACGGTTCAGATCCTCTTATCGTAATAGATGGTATCCAGCAACCGGCCGAGCAACCTTATACCGTACTTAATGCCATGGATGCTTACGAGATAGAGACTATCAGCATACTTAAAGACGCCTCCGCAACGGCCGTTTATGGCATAAGAGGTGCAAATGGTGTTATCATCATTACGACTAAACGAGGAAAAATAAACGGTTTACAATTAAGCTTCACAGCAAACCAAGGCTTTACAAAAGCCGCGTCACTTTTTCAAACGGTAAACTCCGCTCAATTTGCCCAACTACGCAACGAAGCTGTCGGAAACGCTCAGGCATTCGGCGACCATACTTATGATCAACTGCTTTTCACCAATGATGAAATATGGAAGTTCCAGAATAACCGAGACTATACTCCAGCGGAGGTCAACGCCATGGGAGCCCTATCAGCGGCACAGAAAACAGCACTTTTAAACAGCCCTGCCTTGTATTACACCAGTCATAACTATTATCATGACCAGTTTGACGGGCTTGGCCGCCAGCAGCAATATAATTTGAATGTTTCCGGCGGTACCGATAAAGTAAAATACTTCAATTCGCTGGGCTATTTTCAGCAAAATGGCATTCTGTCCAATTCATCTTTCGGCGGTGCTAATGTAAACCCGAAGTACACTCGTTTTAATTTCCGCTCAAATTTTGACATAAACGTCGCTAAGAATTTCCAGTTGACTTTCAATATTGCAGCGCAATCATCCATCAATCAGGTTCCGGGAGCCAATAACAGTGCAAGTGATTTCGGTAACCGGTATCAGAATATCATTCAAAACATTCTCGAAAACAGCCCTTTCAGCGGCCCGGGCATCGTTAACGGGCATCTGGTAACCAGTTTTGTCGGCCTGCCTGGTGATGCGACCAACCCGCTGGGGGCAAAAGGAGGCAGCGGTTACACCCCGCTTACGCAACTGCTTACCGCTGGCACTATAACCATGTACGGTACAAATCTGACAAGCAACCTAACGCTAAAACATACCATGAATTACCTTGCTGAAGGTCTGGAAGCGCATGCGACTATTTCTTATGATGATAGTTACAACAAGGGGTTTGCCCGAATAAACAGCATACCGCAATACAGCGCCATGCGTGATCCATCTGATCCAAGCAATATTGTGTTTATGGGTGGCCAGGTAAACACTGCTTATACAGCAGATAATATAGGCAATAGCTCTTGGCGCAAGGTTTACGCGGAGGCGGGCATCAATTATAACCACAACTTCAGTGGCCATAGTGTCAGCGCCCTGTTGTTAGGTAATGCACAGCGTTATACGTCTAATAGTATGTCTTACAATGCGCCGTCCGGTCTGATGGGCGTAGTAGGCCGTGTTACTTATAATTATAACGAGCGCTACCTTTTAGAGAGTAACCTAGCCTATAACGGCACAGAACAATTTGCGCCTGGCCATCGGTTTGGCCTTTTTCCGGCCGTATCGGCTGGATGGATCGTATCGAACGAGCCCTACTTCCCGAAAAACAACTGGCTCACCCTGGTTAAGTTCCGGGGCTCGTACGGCGAGGTGGGAAACGATCAGTTGAACAACCGCCGTTACCTGTATCTCCCTAATACATGGGGATACACAGGTTACGGTTACTATTTCGGCAACGCCGACGGCTCAAGCGCAAACCCGTATTATTCTCCTGCCAAAGAGACGGCGCTGGGTAACCCTATGGTAACATGGGAACGCGCTAAAAAAACCAACCTTTCTGCAGATTTTCAATTTTTTAAAAGCCGACTGTCTGTAACATCGTCATTGTTTTGGGAAACCCGGAATAATATTTTAGTAACCCTGGGTATTATTCCGGGCACTTACGGTGTTGCGTCTTCCAATGTACCGCCTGCCAATGTTGGCCGGGTAAGTAACCATGGTTTCGAACTTGAGGCCGGCTGGGCCGATAAAATAGGCAAGTTTAACTACTTTGTGAAAGGTAATTTTTCGTACGCGGTTAATAAGGTCGAGTATAAAGCTGAAGCTAATTACCCGTACCCCTGGATGAACGACACAGGCTATCCTATCGGGCAATATAAGGGCTTACTTACCAATGGTTTTTACAATACGCAGCAAGAGCTCAATAACCGGCCCTATAATACCTATGGTAACAACGCAAGGCTTGGCGATTTGAAGTTTGTTGACGTAAACGGTGATGGAACTATCGACCAGAAAGATGTGGTACCTATCGGCTACCCTAATTTACCCGAAGTAGCCTATAACTGGACAGTAGGCTTTTCCTACAAAGGATTTGATCTGTCGGCATTATTTATAGGTACTGCCAAAGGTTCATTTCCGCAATTTGGTTATATCCTGAGTAGCCCTTTTGCAAAAAATGTTGGTGAAGTATTACAAACAACTTATGATGGGCATTGGACAGCTGCAAAGTATGCGGCCGGCGAAAAAATCACTTATCCGGAGATTTCTTTTAGCGGAGGCGGACCGAATAACGCGGTACTTAGTGACTTCTGGCTAAAATCAAATGACTTCACCCGATTAAAAAACCTGGAGGTGGGTTATACTTTTCCAAGCACCATGGGTTTTCTCAAAAAAGCGAAAATTAAAGGTATGCGCTTGTACCTGAATGGTAATAACCTCGTTACCTGGGGTTCTGCTCTTTTAAAAGGAATTGATCCGGAGCAAGCCGATGCAGGAAAAAACAGCATGGGTTATCTCTATCCGCTGACCAGGGTTTATAACATTGGGGCCAGCATTCAACTTTAACCGTAAACTTTTTATGAATATGAAAAATACGACATTATTTGCTGCTATTGCAGTCATAATTAGCTTAGCGTCCTGCCAAAAGGAATTTTTACAGATGCCCATCTCTAATTCCACTACCGTCGATACCGTTTTCTCGACTTCGATAAATGCCCAGGCTGCTATTGCCTCAGCTTACCAGCAAAGTCTTTCACAGGGGCTGCCTTATCAGGGTTATTGGAACTCGATGCTTCAAGACAATCTTTCCGGCGCTATGAATTATGGTTTTGCATGGACCATAGCTAATCCAATGGTGTTAAACGGTATGAGTTCGAACAGTGGCAACGAAGATATGGACGGTTTTAATTATAACTATACCGCCATCCGGCAAGATTACCTGGTCAAAGAAAATATCGGTAAGGTGAAAGACATGTCTGACGCTGATAAGGCCGTTGTCAGGGCCGAGATGCAGGCTTTAATAGCATACCGGTATGAACAAATGATGATAATGTATGGAGGCGTACCCATTGTCAGTAGAAGTTTCGCCGCTACCGATAACCTGGTTGTATCGCGGCACCCCTTGAAACAGGTACTGGATTCTATTGTTACCTGGTGCGATTATGCATCTGCCGTCGTGCCGTCACAATGGCCGTCCACATGGCGGGGCCGTATGACTAAAAGTGCAGTTATGGCAATAAAAGCTAAGGCACTATTATATGCCGCAAGACCTTTATTTAACACAGCTACGCCTTATCTCAATTTTGGTGGCAACAATAACCTGGTTTGCTTAGGCGGTAATGACCCTTCGAGATGGGATGCAGCCGCTAAAGCTTCTGAAGCCGAGATCGCTGAAGCGGAGGGCCAGGGTGGATTAGCCATTATCAATACCGGCAACCCGCTTGATGACTATGGCAAAGCCACCTCTCTTCCCGGAAACATGGAAGTGGTATTGGCTTATAAATCAGACAACTCGTCGTCAATGTACACTTTTTATAATGCACATACATGGCAGGCGTATGGCAACCTGTTGAATACAAATCAATTGAAATTTTATTATAAAAGCGACGGGACAGATGAGGTTTGGCCGAATACCACAACCGTAAAACCGTTCTCAGAATATCTGGACAATATGAACGCAATCGAGGCCCGTTTTAAAGCTTGTTTTCAGCCCTGGCAGATGGATGCCTGGAACAATCCCGGTGACAACAACTGGAGCAACCAGAGTATGTTCCAGTGGCAAAATCCAGGATGCGCCCGCATTACCAAATTTTATTATAAAGCAGGCACACGCTCATGGTTTGAGTTTCCTGTTTTCAGGCTGGCTTCCGCATACTTGAGCTCTGCTGAAGCCTACAACGAACTCGGGCAAACCCAGCTTTCACTGGACAGGCTCAATAAAATACATCTTCGTGCCGGCTTACCTGCAATTACCGAAAAGGATAAAAATCTTTTGAGGGCAATCATTCAGCGCGAGTGGATGATTGAATTTTTTGATGAGAACTATCGCCTCCACGACATCAAACACTGGAAGCTGGCCGGCATTAACAATGGGCTGATCGGTGGAAGCATTACCGCCTTTACCTACAATGGCAACACCGGAGCCAAACTTAATGGCAACACCGATTATCAGGACAAATTACTTTATCAGGCGTTTTGGGCAGATCGTGAATACCTCAACCCATTCCCCCAAACGGAAGTCAACAAAAGCATTATCGTTCAAAACCCAGGCTATTAGTTGCTTCTGATTTTATTAACCACAATTACGCGATGATATGAAAAAAACGATTAAACTAATTATATGGGCCTTTATCACTTTGCCATTGGGTACACAGTTGTTAAATGCGCAGCAGAAAAATATCTCCCCACGCGTTAGCGCGGCCGACTCGCTGAAACGAATGGGGGACGGCCACTTGTTAACTATTTCAGAAACAGAAAATGTAAAAGCGCGAGCCTCGGTCAGCGGTTCAACACTATATAAAACGCCAACCGCTAATATAACCAATACTCTTTATGGACGCTTGCCTGGCCTAACCGTGCTGCAGGGATCGGGCGAGCCGGGATATGACGCAGCCTCCTTATACATCCGTGGGCTTGGAACTTATGACAATAGTTCGCTTGTGATCTATGTAGATGGCTTTCAGACTACTTCCTCATACTTTCAGTACTTGTCGCCGGCCGAAATAGAAAGCATCACAGTTCTGAAGGACGCGGCCGCGCTGGCTAGTTTTGGAATGAAGGGGGCCAATGGCGTTTTATGGGTTGTAACGAAAAGAGGAAAAACCGGCCCTTCCAAGGTAGCAGTAAATGTAGTTAGCGGTCTGCAGCAGGCGATGCGTATTGATAAACCGCTCGGTGCCTATGATTATGCGCGCCTGTACAACCAGGCGATAAGTAACGATAACTATAGTTTAAATGGCTATCAATTTTTATGGACACCCAAATACAGCGATAAGCAATTACAAGCTTATAAAAATGGTTCCGCCACCAATGTAGAGTGGTTTGATCAGGTACTCAGGAAAAATGCCCCTTACACCGATGCTAACGTGAATTTTAACGGAGGGAACAACGCAACGAAATATATGGTGATCCTTGACTACATGAATCAGGGCGGAATATATGATATAGCAAACACGGCTGCCACATCAAACGCGCAAATACAGCGATTTAATATCCGGACAAATCTCGATCTTAATTTCTTTAAAATCTTTGAGGCGCGGATAGATCTGGGAGGTAGAATTGAAGACAGGCACTATCCAAACTACAATGGTTCGCAACTATGGCAGGACTTAGCCGGTTATCCATCAAATATATATCCCGTTCGGGACAGCCTGACTGGCCACTGGTCGGGTACGGCGCTATACCCTAATAATCCGGTCGCCACATTGCATGGATTAGGTTGGATTGGTACACATGACCGCACTTTGCAGGCAAACTTTGGTCTTAAAGAGCGGCTCGATTTCATTACCCCCGGCCTTTATTTAAAAGAGGCCGCCTCCCTAAATACCTGGACACGCAATGCGTTTAGCTATACGGCAACTTATGCTCGTTATAATAATGGCCTGCAAACTACGACCGACAAACAGGCGACTATTGTGGCCAACGGGTCATCGCCTGTTAATCAGTATGACTGGAAACAAGGAACCTTAACTGCAGGTTACGATCGTACCTTCGGCAAGCACCGGATCAGTGCCGCCGTGGAATACCTGGCCAGTAATTTTATGACCGACTATTCGACCAACAACCCTGGTTTAAATACGGGCAACAATATCTTTTATCATTATGAGAACTTAGGTTCGGCGGTTCATTATGCTTACAATGCAAAATATCTGCTGGATGTCAATGTAGGTTACAGCGGCTCAGACAGCTATGCCCCCGGCAACAGGTGGAAAGCCTATCCGGCCATTGGCGCAGGTTGGATTCTATCCGAAGAATCGTTTCTCAAGTCCTCTGTGCTTAGCTTCCTTAAATTACGAGGCTCCGTTGGTTTATCAGGAAACGATCAAACCAACAATGGCAGGTACCTGTACCAGCAATATTTTACACAGAACGGCACTTACTACACCGGCAACAACGGTTTGGCAAGTAACAACGGCACCGTGCAGGGCTACATTGCCAATCCAAACATCACCGCCGAAAAAAGCTTGAAATACGATATTGGCTTTGATATGACATTAATTCAGAAGCTATCAGTAACGGCCGATGTGTTTCTGGATAAGCGCAGCGGTATTGTTACCAGGACCAATGATCTTTTAGGTACCTTTGGCGGCTCACAGCCCTACCTTAATATTGGCAAAGTGACCAACAAAGGCTTTGAAGTAAGCGCCCGGTATGCCGATCATGCCGGTAAAATGAATTATAATTTTGGCGGGAGCGTGTCGTTTGCCAAAAACACAGTCGATTTCCAATCTGAGATCCCCACTGTCAATAAATTTTCCCAAACTACCGGGTTGGCCATCGGGACCCCTGTCGGGCTGGTTTCCACCGGCTTTTATAACATCACAGACTTCAATAGCGATGGCACGCTTAAGACGGGGCAACCCGTACCAGCGTTCGGCGCAGTGCAGCCGGGCGATATCAAATACAAGGATTTGGACGGTAACGGAAAGATAGATCAAAACGATGTAACAGTAATCGGTAAGTCGCCGTTTCCTACACTTACTTATACTTTCAACGCCGAAGTAAGTTATAGTGGTTTCGATTTTTCAGTGCAATTTCAGGGTGCATCCGGCAATAGCGTAAATTTAATTTCAGAGGCCTATTACCAAACCGTAGCTTTCGTCAATAATATCAACGTTTATCCGACAGCGCAAAATGCCTGGGCTTATTTCCCGGCACAAGGTATTGACACGCGGGCGACGGCAACTTATCCAAGGTTATCTACCCTGGCCAATAATAACAATTATCGAGCATCAAGCTTTTGGATGGTAAGCGGGGATTACCTGCGGATAAGAAATGCTGAATTCGGTTATACCTTTTCCCCGGCGCTGCTCAGAAAAATCCACACGGAGAGCCTGCGTATCTATGTCAGCGCGGTTAACCCGCTTACCTGGTCATATTTAAGGAAACATTACAATATCGACCCTGAAACAACATCCGGCTATCCTGCCTTGAAATCCTATAACCTTGGCCTGTCATTCAAATTTTAATATGATTAACATGAAAAGAAAAAATATATACGTTAAGTTGTTTTTTACAGGCATGCTTGCGGCAACTATCAGCAGTTGTAAAAAAAGCTTTCTTGATACCAAAATTGATACTTCTCAAACAGCGCAGACCCTTAATTCCAATTATAACTCACTATACGGGTTTGGCAACGCCCCATATACTTATCTGCGCAATGAGTTTGCAATTATAGATAATAATCTTTTTGCCCCCGTCTCTGACGAGGCTAAGCAAACTGCGGCAAGTTCAAACGTCATGTTGTTTAATAATGGCAGCTGGAATGCCAGCAACAACCCCGATAATAACTACGCTAATTATTACAGCGGCATCAGGGCTGCTAATTATTTCCTGGAGAATTCCGGTAATTACAAATGGTTTTTAGCCATGAACCGTGATACGATATCAGCCAGCGGGAAACTGAGCTACCATAATGATGTTCTTAATATTGCCTGGTACCGTGGTGAGGCCCATATTTTGCGGGCATGGTATTATTTTGAACTGGCGAAACGGTATGGTGGTGTACCGCTCGTCACAAAAACTTTGTCTATAACCGATAATACGAACATTGCGAAGGCATCTTATGACGATATTATCAATTTTATTACTTCCGAGGTAGACAATTTTAAAGACAGCCTCCAGGTTAACTGGAAAACCTCGTCATTTAGCAACAATGATGGGCGATTGAGCAAGGGGGCAGCACTAGCATTAAAGGCGCGCGCGCTTCTATTTGCCGCAAGCCCTTTACACAACAGCGCAAATGATGTTACACGTTGGCAAAGCGCCGCGACTGCTTTACATGACCTGGTGGCATTCGGTCAGGCCGCGGGCCAATACGCGTTAGACGGTGATTACCGCAAATACTTTTTACTTAACAATACGTTGACAAGCGCTGAAACTATCTGGGCTATCCGGTATCCGGCGAACAGCGTGTTGGAAACGCAAAATTATCCGATAACAACACAAGGAGGTGCCAGCGGCATAACGCCTTCGCAAAACCTGGTAGATGATTATGAGTATACCTCGGCACCCGATCCCCTGAACCCGTATGCCAACCGCGATCCGCGCCTGAGCTTTTCTATCGTAACCAACAACAGTACCTGGAATGGACGTATTATCAACGAGGCTTCGGGCGGCACAGATGATATGTCAATAACCAACACTAGCCGCACCGGTTATTATCTTAAAAAGTTTGTTAACGATAGCTTCAACCTCACGCAGGGGCAAACCGCGGTCCACAACTTTCCCATTTTCAGGTACGGGGAAGTGTTACTGGAATATGCCGAGGCGATGAACGAAGCTTACGGCCCGGATAATGCCAATGGTTATGCGCTAAGCGCCCGAATGGCGCTTAACATGGTGCGCAGCCGCGCTGGCGTACAAATGCCCTTGATAATTGCTGCCGGCCAGGCATCTTTCAGGACAGCAATAAAGCATGAGCGCCGTATTGAACTGGCTTTTGAAGATTACCGGTATTGGGACCTCCTGCGCTGGAAAGATGCTGTCACAGTATTAAACCAACCTATCCGGGGCGTTGCCGTGGGCAAGGATGCTTCGGGAAAGTTCACTTACAATACTAATGTCGTTGTGGAGAACCGGGTATTTGATGTGGTAAAAATGTACTATTATCCGTTTCCGCAGTCAGAGGTATCTAAGTCAAAGGGCATTCTCATCCAAAATCAAGGTTGGTAAATTATCATTAACTAAATTATAACAAGTTATGAAGTTCAATAAAACACTATGGTTACCTGTCACAGTAATCGTTTTAGCTTTGCAAATCGGCTCCTGTAAAAAGGGTGCATCGCAATTGCCTTATGGCTTTTCAATGGTCTATATGCCGCAATCCATACTCAAATCCGGCGGTGTGAATAACAATTATCCTGTGCCGTCCGGTACTGACACATCGACCTATAATTATGTGGTTGATCAGGCCAAAGGCAAGGTGAACATAATATTAGGTGTTTCTGTATCGGGTCCGGATAAAAGTGGCTATGGGGTTGATATCAAAACGAATACTGACACCATCGGCCAATTATTTACTTCGGGAGTCATTGATACAGTGAACTATAAATTAATGCCAGATGCCATGTTTACGCTGCCGTCGCACATCGATATCCCATCTGGTAAAGTAGCCGGTACCTTTTACCTGTCTATAGACCTGGCCACCATGAAAAAAGCCGAGTATGCTGGTAAAAAACTGATTTTAGCGGTGTCGGTAGCCAATCCGTCAAAATATGCCCTGAACAAGGCCTTAGCTACAACAATAGTTATTATTGATGTAGATGGACTGGTAATTGGCCCTGCCAATGATATTACTTCCAAGTATATTCAAAATCCGGGCAATAATTTCGTCGCATCCAGTATGGATGCCGGCGGCCGCTGGGGTACGCTGGCATCCTGGGCCACCAACACGGCTATCCTTAGCCATAATGGCAAGGGTGGCTATGCAACAGATGGCGACGGTATCAATATGGATTTGGAGTCGGGCTGGGGTTCCCCTCAAATTCTAAACGGCAAGGTTTACCAAACCATCACTTTGCCAGCTGGCAGTTATACTTTTGATCTCGCACCATTTGTGTGGCAGGGTACTAAAGATATCACTTACGTGGTCGTAGCTCCCAACAGCGATTCCTTACCCGACTATAGTTCGATTCCGGGAAACACGGGCATTTACTATGCGCCCTTTACGAATTCAGCGGTTTCATTTAAGTTAACGGAGTCAACAAAGGTTACTGTTGGCGTAGTCGTTAACTATACGCAGGATCAGCAAGGTTTCAAAACACATGGCGTTCACCTATATAACTATCCGAAACACCTGTAAGCTGTTTTTTAAAAGCGGATGTTTATTAAAGAAGCCGCCCTTGCCATTAGTAGGGCGGCTTCAATTAACATGATTGATATTAATGAGATGAGAAGCATGATATGGCATTGCTGTATGGTTGGTTTGGCAGCTGCAACTTCAATGGGTTACGCGCAAAACGCAATTCCGACAATTGATACGCCTAAAACCTATAAGCTGGTTTGGGCCGATGAATTTAACAATAATGGGTCGCCTGATACCACCAACTGGAAGTTTGAACAGGGATTTGTACGTAACAACGAGTTACAGTGGTACCAATCGCAGAATGCCTGGTGCAGTAACGGTTTGCTTATCATCGAAGCCCGTAAAGAACATTTGCCCAATCCCAATTATAACGCTCAAAGGATTCCACATATATGACAACCGATATTAAATGGATCAATAGTAGTATACCCTAAAAGAATCGGATCTGGGAAAGTTCTTTAAACGGATAGCATTCAAGAAAGGCAGTTAAGCTGCTATCACCGCTACGGCCAGAAAGATAGCTGTTATTCTTTACAGCATGGTCGTTAAAGGAGAAAAGTGCCAGCCTAAAACAGCCTATGTGTTTCTGGATGAAAAATCAAGGCTGTTAGCTGCAATCCGAAGGAAAATTGCTAAAATTGGGCTGGATCCAAATGAGCCTGGCATCTTTTCGCAGGAAAGATATCGCCAGAAATGAAAAAAAATAACTCAATAATCAGATGACTAATAAAGGTTAGTCAGAATTGCAAAGAAAAACCTTATGAACTTTGAGTAGACCAGATGCAAGATAGAAACGAAAAATTCGAGAGCTTAAAGAACGACAAGCTGAGTATAAAGATTATCTCAAACAACAATCCTTATCTTTCTGATGATATTCAGAAAAAGCTTTTACAACCTCGTCGGCTGACTTCTTATTTTATAATGCTGATTGACAGCGGCTCTATTACTTACAATCTGGATTTACAAGACATCACTCTTACTGACGGGCATTTGCTTTTTGCAATGCCTAATCAAGTTTTTACGCCCCCGCCTAAAACTGCTGGTCTTAAATATTTTAAAGTATTATTTGATGAAAACACCTTGGCATTGTTACCACAACAATTTCCTTTTTTAGTTAATCCTTTAAACTCACAGACTATAATTTTTGACAATGCCACAAGAGAGAGAGTAATGAAGGTTTTTGAAATTTTAAATCAGATTCTTCAAATAGGCGAACATCCAACTGACACAGAAATAATATTAGCTTACTTGAACTCACTATTAACAGATTTAAATAGTGCTTATTTCAAAAACACAGAACCAATAAATATTCTAAACAACAATCTGTCAAAGTTTATTGAGTTCAAATTAATAGTGGAGACACATCTTACAGAGCAACCTTCTGTTAATGCAATAGCAGAAAAATTGGCTTTGACCACAAACAGCTTATACCGGATCGTAAAAGAATATTCGGGAGCTTCGCCTAAGGATTTTTTCACCAACCGTTTAATGATCGAAGCACAGCGAAAACTACAGTACTCTCCGCTTTCTGTAAAAGAATTAGCTTATGAATTAGGGTTTAATGATCCTGATTACTTTTCAAGATTTTTTAAAAAATGCACGGGCAAAAGCGTAAGTGAGTTTTTAGAAGCTCGGCAAGATTCGTCTAGAGAATAAATTGATTTGTCCATCCCCACGGATTTTTAGCTATTTACTTTTGCTTCACTAATTTAAATAAAAAAATGAAATCAGCATTAGTAACAGGAGCTAACAAAAGCATTGGCTTTGAAGTTGCACGGCAACTTGCTCAAAAAGGGATTTATGTTTACCTCGGCAGTCGCAATTTAGAAAGCGGTATAGCAGCCGTGGAAAAATTAATGGCAGAGGGACTAAGCAATGTAGAGGCTATCCAGCTTGACGTTACGGATGATGAATCTGTAAAAAATGCTTGTACAGAAATAGGTAAGAAAACAAAAACATTGGACATACTTATCAATAACGCTGGCATTTATGGTGGCCATCCACAGTCAGCACTTGATTCAACCATAAACCAATTCCAAACAACATATGATGCAAATGTTTTCGGGGTTGTAAGAGTTACACAGGCATTTATTGATTTATTGAAAAAATCTTCTGAACCTCGTATTGTAAATGTAAGTTCAAGTCAAGGTTCAATTACTTTGCACAGCGACCCTTCATACAAATATTACGATTACAAAGGAGCTGTTTATCTTTCTTCAAAATCAGCAATGAATATGTATACAGTTGTTTTGGCATACGAGCTTAGGGATAGCGACTTCAAAATAAACGCTGTTTGCCCAGGATATACAAAGACGGATTTTAACGGTCATAGTGGGCCAGGTAGTGTTGAAGTTGCTGGAAGGCGAATCATAAAGTATGCTTTGATTGACAAAGACGGGCCGACTGGAAAATTCTTTAGTGAAGAAAATAATCCTGAAACGGGAGAAGTGCCATGGTAATAAACACTGAACGATTAGGACGAATGGATATTCCGCTGATATTGACCACCTGATTCATGGATCGGTTGACACCTGATTCCGCTGCAAATTGCCTCAATAACATTATGGGTTTCATATAGCTTGCTTTTTAAATAATCTACCGTAAGGTACTGGAGAAACTTTTTTGGGGTAAGACCGACCCAATCCAAAAACAAGCGCTGAAAATGAAACAGGCTAAGGTTAACCCGTTCAGCAATAGCGTCCAGATCGGGCTGATCTTTAAAATGAGTTACTACATAGTCTATCGCCTTTTCTATACGATAGTAATTAAGCGTTAAATCTTTAGCCATATCAAACAAACCTAAGGCATATCAACATAATAATCAACCCGAAACTTGCTCATTACTTTATCTGGACCTGCTTTTTTTCATTTAAGCTACCCAATTAAAAACATTATATTGAGCGTTGAAATCCACTTAGGCAAGTTGTTGAACATCACTGGCCTTAATTCATAATCAGGTCAAAAAATTAATTGTCATTATATGATTATAATTAGCTTAATAGGTGCTATTGTCCAGTTGTTAGTTTTCGCGTTTCTTCCGTTCCTGGTTTATCTCCTTATCAATAAAACAGTCAAGGGATTTTTCGGCTATACTGGCATTCACAAAACAACCTACCCGGCAATAACACTTGCTGTATTATCGGGATTTATTCTTGGCAGTATAGGAATAGCCGTTATGTATGCCAGTCCCGTAATAAGACAAATAGCGGCGGGCAAAGGTACTGTACCAGAACAGATCAGGCTTCTCACATCGAGAGCAAATAGAATCCTGTTGATCCTCATCGTCGCCTTCATTAAAACAGCTTTAGCCGAAGAAATATTCTTCAGAGGGTTTATCGCTAAAAGATTGATCACCTGGCTGGGATACAAGACCGGTAATATTATACAAGCCTTTATATTCGGAGCGATGCATGTCTTATTATTCCTGAGCATTCCTGGTATGACTCCAGCCTTTCTGAGCTTTGCATTTTTATTGCCCGGGACATCTGGCTATCTGGCCTGTTATTTAAATGAAAAAAAAGGAAAAGGCAGTATCTATCCAGGTTGGATCATTCATGGGATCGGAAACTTAATTTCTTACATTTTTTTAGTATTCATAACCGGTTAAAAAGGCACGGATTATAAAGATCGGACTGAAATTCATCTCTAGGGCATCAAAAGAATTTTTAAATCATTGTGCCGTTGATGACGCTGTAATTCATTTTAAAGGTAACTGAAAATTCAAAATTATTGCAACAAGCAACGCAGTGTTCTAAAACTAAATAGGCAGCATATATTCAGTTTTTATATTTGATTTTATTCTTTATAGGACAAAACAAAATAAATGCAAGAGAACTCTTATTTGATGGGAAAGTAGAGCCTGAAGATTTCGTGATCATGAAAAAGGATTGTGCAGAAAAAATCAAAAGATTAGAAATCAATCTTACAGATGTAAAATTACAAAGTTCAAACCTTGCGAGTTTGGATAAAATGCTTTTTCAAGCAATAGAGGCGCTTTCCGATCTGAGGAATCTTTATTTACAAGGCAATGTTCTGAAAAAAAGAGAGATACTCGGTTCGATATTTCGGGAAAAACTGCGATTTGACAAAAGTGAATATCGAACCGGAAGATTGAACGAGGCAGTTGCACTTATCTTTCAGATTAACAATGCATTAGGGGCTAAAAAAAACGGGAAAGATCGATTGCCAAATCGTCTTTCCCGTTCAGTACGCTAAGCGGAAATCGAACCGTTTCCACTTTAATTTCTGACTTAGCATAAATAAATGCTTTACCTGTTTATATAAGTGAACACTTGTATAAACAGGTAAACTCGCTGGTACAAATACCAGCGATAATTGAACTTTGGTAAAGCTACAAATGATGGGTTATTCTACAATGCAAAGGGGTTTTATGTTACCGCATGATTTGGATACGAGATCGAGTATCTCTGAGCAGGGAAAGCCCATGTCAATCATGTCCTCCATTAATGAAGCTGTAGCAATTTCTTTTCGGAGAAGGAAACTCTTATCGCTGATGAATTGATAGATCTCTCCCTTGAACCAATTATAGCCTTGCTGGGAAATTTCGGCATGCAACTCGTAAACGATCCGGTTGTCCGGCTTGGCTTCTAAGAGGCTTTTCAATAGTTTTACTAAAATGAAATCGGAGTTAAACGAGAATAGCCTGGTAAAAGCATCATGATCAAACTTAGCCTTTATACTTCTGAGCAATATGCCATAGTAAAGTTGTTGTCTGAAATCCATACTTGACTGACATTAAAACTATCTCTTATTTAGCAATTCGTTCTTTTCTTTTTCAGCCTGGAGCAGGCGTTCATAAAGCTGTTTATTTTCTTCTACTAGCTCCATTAACTTATCTAAAGGATTAAATGTGCAATGATGCCGAAAATCGCCTGTGCTATTATCGTGAAAATTATTAAAGTAATTAAATACAGCTTCTTCACTGAAGTTTTTGATAGCTTCAGATGGGACACCTAATACATTAGCGATTTTTTGGAGGGCATCCTCTTCGACATCAGCGCTCTGTTCAATTTTAGAAATAGCTTGTTGACTAATTCCTAAAGCAGCGGCAAGTACCTCCTGTTTCATACCTTTTAATTCACGAATGCGTCCAATTTTCCTTCCGATGTGTACTGTAGATTCTGCCATGTCTCAAAAATATCGTTTATATGTAAATGTACAAAACAACTGCCTATTTGTAAAATACAACCGCCTATGGTTCGGTACAGGTAGAGTGTGTTATTCTTTTGTGTTGCCGGTTAATGGAGGCCGGTTTAAAATAGATCATTATGTACACCGGAACTTATGCCCCCTGGGAACATTACCCAAAAACACTTCGCCATTACGAGGTTGAAAACCCATTGGCCGTTGTAGCTGATTTTTTTAGTGCTGATTCAGTAAAAGGTCATACCAAGAGGTTAAAAGAATGGCGTTATTACGTAGTCAATAACGAGCATTATAAAGACGAACGTCATGGCCCAGGCAGCTTACTTTTTATTTATGATTTCAATTTAAGAATTTTAGAGGCTATGTATTTACTGCTCATCAACCATCAACAGTTCTCTTATCGTAAGAAAAAGCTGACAAAAGCCCAACTGGAAGAAGAAAAAGAAAGGTGGACATATTTTCCTAAGAATATTTCCAGGAAAGAACAGCTTGATCCCTATAAAGCCGTTAAGAAAGTCTTTAGTAAAATTAAACCACAAGAATACAGGGATTACCTACATGAATGGTCACATGCGGCGCTATACAATAAGGCAGACGACGAGGGCCTGTATGCAGGCGAGGTTATTATGGTTTACGAAAATCTAATTAAACTATATGCAGCTGCGTGGTTGATTCATCAACGGGAAAGCGATAAACCGGAATTTAAAAAAAGCAAGATTGAAATTGATTTAACCGAAACAGTTACAAAGCCAACTGCGTTAAGAATCATAAACCCTGCTCCTACAACGGCAGAAAAACTGGCTTTAGAGGAGTTACAGAACCTGATTTTAAAATGCTGCCCACTGGTTAGGATGATCATTCATTTAGGGATACATCCAAAGCCTTTTACATTTTACATGTTGATTCTAATAGCTGATGAAGAAAAAACACCGGAACATGAAATTAGCAATAAAATCGAAGATAACTGCCGACATCTGACTAACCTACATGCGATAGTCCATAAGGTTAGCAGTGCAAAGAAAGCTCTCGATATCGGCAGGCGCTTTTGGACTAAGGCTATGGAAAATGGAACTATGGTTTATCAATCACCTGATTTGGTATTGCCGGAGCCGCGTAAAATAGCCAAAGAGATTTTATTAGAAAGAGTGAAATTCAATTGGGAAAGATGGGGGATACAGGGAGCGCAATTTTTAAGAGGAGCAGAGCTATACCTGGCAGATAACAATTTTCGTCTTGCGGCATTCCTGCTGCACCAATCGGTAGAGAGCACGTTAAAAGGCATTATCCAGGCCGTCATAGGTTACCGGGTACAAATGTATAATTTATCAAGATTGCTAAGGCTTACTCTGTTATTTACCGATGAATTGAAAGATGTGTTTGAACTTAATACTACTGAGGGAGTACAATTGTATACATTACTACAAAACGCCTATTCACAATCAAGATATAATAGCGCATTTGATCCTGATGAGGGATCAGTGAGAATATTGGCAATGCGAGTAACCAGGTTTAATCAAACGGCCGAAGGGATCTACAAGCAATTTATTGAAGATATGAAATAAAACTAAGTCGTGACAGCTTCGGCAATATTGGCAGGAGGGAGTTGATTAATTTCTATCGCCTCGTTGCTGAAAATCAGTAAGACACATTTTCCATTGGAATCATCCAGCTACGATAATCGACGATTTTATTACATTATCCGCTATAGCACCGGGTTCGTTATGCTATCGACTTCGCCGTTACGCAGGCATAAGATATGTTCCTCTGACCCTCCTTTTTTTCCTTATTTCCATTTTACCGCAACCGGCAAAGTTACCGACCGGCGGAATGAAATGTCAAGGCTATATAAACGAAACCTTTTTATTTGTTTTTAATTGTGTTTCGGCCTTGACATTTCATCCGCCTTTCGCTTTTTTTGCCTAAGCGTCGAAAATGGGATAGTGTGTGCATTTATCTACTAATGTATAATATAACGTTTTGCAAAACCGACTAATCTTAGTATTGTCGCCGATACCCAGGCAGCAGATCTTGGTGCTTTCTTTTGCCGTCTTTAGCAATAAGGCAGAATAAATCTGTTCACAAAAATAAAATTTGCTTGGCTATTGTATATTATTAATAAATTTTTTAGCTTTAGTTGAAATGATAATTGTTAAAAACACACTAAAAAATACAATTACCTCAACCTAAAACCATCACACTAATATGAAACCTTTCCTTCCAGATATTTCATAAGGTATAATCCCGACAATATTTCGTTGCGTATTCTACTATGCGTCATGGGATTGTTATTTCCTGGTTAGTCATTTCGTGAATGATCAATGGTCAAACACACCCTCAATTTCAGTACGATCCTTTTTAAATATAAATTATGAAAAAGTTAAACCTGATCATTCTCGCGCTTCTGTTTGTTTCCCCATTTGCCCGGGCTCAATGGACAACCGGCACCAATATATACAATACGAATACCGGGAATGTCGGTATTGGTAGTAATAATCCTAACGCTAAACTGACCATTTATCAATCTACCTCCTTAGGCAGTGTAGCCAAAAATAACATGTTATTGAGCTCTACCGGAGGAGCGGCTGTTAATAATGTACAAAATAATGTATGGTTGGTCAGAAATGCGGCAGGAAGCGATTTTACGACAGCCAGGTTACATGACGCCATTTCGATAGATGGAAGTTATATAACGCCGCAAACCGATACGCGGACCTGGTGGGAAAGAGATCCAACAACAGACGTTCAGTCATGGGGTTCAGCAGCAAGTACTTATCTCACCTTAAAGCAAGGCAATTTAGGGATTGGTACGATTGCTCCGGCGGCGAAGCTTGACATCACTGTCAGCAGTTCCAGCTTGACCAATAACATCCGGTTCGGAGACGCGACTCCTGGATATTTGGCTGCTGGAACAAATGGAATTTACCTAAGTAATAATAGCGGCACTGCGGTATTTACCGTATTGCATGGAGGGAACGTTGGCATTGGTACACTAATTCCTCAAAATAAATTAGATGTTAACGGAACTATTCATGCCAAACAGGTGAATATCGATTTGAGTGGATGGAGTGATTATGTATTTAAAAAAGATTACCCGCTTCTTCCATTAATTGGGGTCAAAGATTATATCGATAAAAATCAGCATTTGCCAGGCATTCCGTCTGAGCAGGAAATGATAAAGAATGGGCTTAATGTGGGAGAGATGAATCAGCTGCTGATGAAAAAAGTGGAAGAGTTGACTTTGTATCTGATTGAGAAGGACCGAAAGGAAAAAGAACAGGAGATAAAACTTCAAAATCAGGATGAACGGATTCATAAACTGGAAGAAGTCCTATTAAAAATGACTAAGCCTAACAATTAATCTTTCAGTTGAATCATTTATAGAATCAGATTTCAAAATGAGAAAAATCTTTTATATTATTTTATTGAGTTCTACGCTTTACCGAACTAGCTATGCCCAAATTGGAGTGCCCGTAGATCTACAGACTGGTAATCCCTATATTAATATACCGATCCATGAAATTAAAAATGGAGACGTTTCTATTCCGATAAGTTTATCCTATCATCAAGGCGTTAAGATAGCTCAGCCATACGGCAATGATGGTTATAACATCGGCGTTGGCTGGAGCATAGATGCCGGTGGTACAATAACCCGCTCGGTGAAAAGTTTGCCGGATGATTATACAGGCACGGGCACAGATACACGAATGGGCTGGTTATATGGAAGCGGTTCTCCCCGGGTACTTAGTTTTACTCCTCAAAGCCGTACGGACTGCAGTGGAGATGTTGCCAACTATAATACACTAAATTCATTGGTCAATAGCAATGCGGACACAGAGCCCGATGTATTCAATTTTAATTTCGGTGGATATTCCGGCCAGTTTATGTTCGACAATAATAAAGTTATCCGAACCTTGCCTTATAGTGACCTGAATATTCAGCCATCATATTCAGCCTCCGGTTCAATAGCTTCATTTACCATTACCACAAATAATGGTATGCAATATACTTTTATGCCGACCAGTACCATTACGTTGTCGGTGACACCGGCTGATGTTATCAATAATGTACATTATTTAAGAGATAAACTAATAAAATATGCCCAGCCGATTACTTATACCACGGCTTGGGGCTTGACTGCTGTAAATTCCCCGTCTGGAGGGGCACTACTGTTAAGTTATGGCGGCCAGCAGCCCGGAACGAATATCAATCTGGAAGTAATAGATACGGTGTATACTAACCCTCCGTCGACAGATATTTACCTTGCCAACAATAATACATCGAACAGCTGGTATCAAAAAAAACTATTTTACACAAAAACGATAACGGATACCAAGCTTTTATCGGGTATATCTGAATCAGTAGCGATAAGTTATCCCGGTATTGTTCCTGATAATGAGCAGATTAATTTTGTCTACGGAGCAAGCAATATATATAACCCTGGAGCAAACAACGGTCCGAGTAACACAAATCACCAAACTAAACTGACATTAACGGCTTTTCAAGTTTATATAACCAGCAATCTTATTAAAACAATTTCCTTAAATACGATAAATGTAGGGGGATACTATTTTTTACAGTCTCTTCACGAGTTTGCCAATAATTGTACTGTAAGTCCACCTTATGAATTTGAATATTTAGGAACGACACTTCGCGGGATTGCTCCTATCACAGTACTGCCCGCGCCACAAGGTACTGTTTCTGCTTCGGAAAGTTTAGATTATTGCCAACAGGACTATTGGGGATATTTTAATGGAAATAAGGCGACCACCTTAGTGCCTAACTTGTATATGTATCCTAATGAACCATTGCAAGAAAGATATAGATTGCAACAGATACCGGGTTATACAGGAGTAGTTAATGCACTTTCAGGTGGTGCAGATCGTACGGTGAGCCCTGGTGCAATTACAGCAGGCTCCCTATCCAGGGTTATTTTTCCAACGGGTGGTAGTGTTAAAATTGATTATGAACCTAATCAGTATATTGATGCGAGAACAAATCAAACATTTTTTGGAGGAGGCATCAGGGCAAAAACAGTAACACTTCATGATGGGATAAATGCCAGCAGCGATATTGTAAAAAACTACACCTATTCCGGAGGCTTATTGGTAAACCGGCCGCAATTTGCTTTCTCTATACCAGTATATACAGATTACGGTGGAGCCCTTCATACCATCAACGAATATAGTGATCAGCCAACCCAGGCCAGATTTTTTACTGCCCTTTTTGAATATGACTTGAACCCTTATGATTTTGATTCACCAGATGTGCTATATCAATCCGGTACAGAAAGCCAGGCCGGTAAAGGCAAAATAGTATACCAGTATAGTAACCCCGCAACCTATGCACAGCTGACATCTCCAGAGTACGCAGCACCTAATCAATGGCAGTCTACTTATTCACAATATGCAACTACCACTAATCCTTCTTCCGGTACATGCATGAGCCAGGGATTAATGACAGATGGTTATTATGGCTTCCCTTATCCAACAAACCCTAATTATAGTTTTGAAAGGGGGGTACTGCAAAATGCCCAGGTCTTTAATGAAACCGGGCAATTAATTAAGCGAACCGATTACAATTACACACCCGTATACCAAAATACTTCCCCGGTAAGTATTTATGGATTGACCTGTGATTATTTTACCTATAGCTCAAATGATATCAACACTAAAGCATTTGCTTATGGTAAATACCGGTTATTAGCCGCGATGAATAAATACCAGACGACAACCATAGAAAAAACGTATGATCCGGGTACAAATTTCGTTAAGGCGGCAACCGTTGAAAAAGATGCATTTTATAATGGCACCAACCACACCTTATTAAGCAGTACACAAACGACAACAAGTAATGATGGCACTAATGCTACAACCTATAAAACAAAGTATACCTATCCGCAGGATTATACGGCGTCTACCAATACCGATCCGGTAACAGCGGGGATTTTAGCGTTGAAAACAAACTATATGAATAATACGGTTATTGAAAAAGTATCTTCAATAACAAAACCTGGACAAAGTGAACAGGTAAACGCGGCCCAGCTGAATAAGTTTAATATATTTTCTGTCGCTAATCCACAAATCACAAATACAACGGCAAGTTTTACCAATAAGGTTCTGCCGTCGCAAATGCTGATATTAAAAACAAATGCGCCATTAACTAATTTTACCCCTTCTACGATCAACAGCAATAATCAATTTGTCAATGATACGCGGTATCAGATAACTGTTAATATTCAGGAATACAGCAAAGGGGGGAATCCTGTTTCACACGATGACGGACATCAGAATTTAACAGCTACGCTTTATGATATCACGGGTTTAAAACCAGTGGCATACATTAAAAACGCTTTGGCTAACCAGGTGCTTTACTCCAATTTTGATAACGATTTTCCAACATTTACCACACTCCACAGTTTTGATGAATCTCCAACTGCCGCTTACTCTCTTGTAAACGGAAGGATTGGTAAAGGTTTATTAGTGGCACCACCGAATTTTACATTTACAAAAAGTGTGATCAATAAAGGCCCCGGACTATATTACGCTTTCTCGTGCTGGATAAGTACTACGAATCCCGGTTCGATGACAGTTACTTTAACAGATGCAGCCAGTCATTCCAACAGCGGTGTAATAACATATACCAATACAACGGGCGTATGGACCTATTATAGGATCAGAATACCCGTCAATAATTTAAATTCTACTTTCAGCATCAAGGTACAGAACAGTAATGTTCCAGTGAATGTCGACGACATGCTCTTCCACCCCGAACTAGCTCAGGTTATCTTGACAGGATATCAAAATAAATTAAAAATTGCTGATACCGACCCCCATGGTAACACCACTTTTTATGCATATGACGGTTTGAGCAGGCCCACGATCGTTACTGATCAGAATCAAAATATCTTAAAGAGATTGGTTTATAGTTATCGAAGTGATTTCGTCCTAAATGCGTTATTCAGCATGCCTGCAACGGTGAATACAAATACCGCCGTTAGTTTCTTAAATGGTCCCGTTGATCCCTGCGAACCCGTTGGGATCGTCAGGAATTGGGATTTTGGAGATGGAAGTACCCTGGCTAATGGCGGTACAAGCCCGAGCCATACATATACAACGGCTGGTAATTATACCGTTAAACTAACGCTTACCCATTCCCTATATGGAACTGTAACAACGACCCATACTATCACAGTTAACACCCAATTGGCTTTTGCACTTCATATTACCGGTATTGTTGCCTATAACCTGTGCACACAGCAAATTATAGGATATGGTGATCAAGGAGTCGGAGGTAACCCCTTAGGTACTGACACCTTTACAGCGACACCTATAGGGAATTACACTAATCAGTTTTTGTGGGAACAGGCTTATGATACAGCGCCCAATACCTGGGTTACGCTACCGGGTAGGTCAAACACGGTGACGGTAAGTGTACCACTTAATTCTGATGGATCTGTAAGCTCAGACAAAACTTACACACTGCGCTGCACTATGTTACCACAGGCCTTGCAAAAAGTGGCTATTACAACAGCAAAAATAATATTCCTGGCTCCGAACTGTAACAAATAATCAAATATGAGAATCATGACAAATTTAAAATACTATAGAAATTTGTGTTTTGTTGCTATTTTAACAGTTCTCAGCACCCCAATTTATGGACAAAGTGTAAAATACGTAATTGATGAAACTGTATCCAGTTATCAGGGTACATCTTATCAGGCCTATCATAGTGTTACCCTGGCTCCCGGTTTCTCATTTTCCCCAAATTCGACTAACCCTAGTTTTTTTGTTACCATAACAAGCCAGGACCAACAAGCGGATGATCCAAACCTGATCCTGAATAATGCAATACGTACCGATATTGTTAAAGTGGTAGGTATTACAAGTCAAACCCAAATTAATGCCAGCAACGCACAAACACAAATATCCTATATGGATGGCCTAGGCAGGCCTATACAACGTATAACCCAACAGGGCAGCCCCTTGCAGAAGGATATCGTCCAGTTTATGGTCTACGACCAATATGGCCACCAGCCCAAACAATACTTACCTTATGCATCCACAACCACCAACGGTTCACTACAGACAAATCCGGCAGCCGCCCAGCAATCCTTTTATCAAACCAGTGGACAACAAATTGCTACAGACAATGCGCCCTATGCTGGAGTGGTTTATGACAATTCACCATTACAAAGGGTACTGGAAAACGGTGCTCCCGGTAGCGACTGGCAACTTGGTAGTCATACCGTTAAAAGTCAGTTTAGACTGAATACCGCCGCCGATAACATTATGATATGGACGGCTACAGGACCATCCAATTCGTACTATGCAGAAACCCAATTATCTGTAAATGATATAACAGACGAAAATGGAAATCATGTTTTAAGTTTTACTAATAGACTTGGCCAGTTAGTTTCAAAAAAGGTACAGGCCGGTACCACTACCTGGCTGGAAACCATTTATATTTATGATGATGCTGGAAATCTTTTATACCAGGTATCGCCGGAAGGAGTAAAAAGAATTTATGGTGCATCTCCTCCAGCCTTTAATGCCACATTTATTAGTGCCTGGGCAACTGCTTATACTTATGATATAAAGGGGCGTTTAGTTACCAAACAAGCACCTGGGGCAGCGGCTGTTTACATGGTTTACGACAGCAATAACCGGCTGGTATTGATGCAGGATGGTCGCGTACGCGGGGCCTATGCCACTGATAGCTGGTATTATACTAAATATGATGAGGCAAACCGTGTAATCATGACGGGTTTATACAGGTACAGTGCCCCGCCCGGAGCTACCGGCAGCACAAAGCAGCAAATATTACAAAACTACCTCGACGGGCTAACCTATGATAATGCTACGACCTTTGCCTTTGAGAAAAGACAGTCCGGAACTACCTATGGATACAGTAACCAGTGTTTTCCGACCAATGTAGTAGATGCCGATGTTCTTAAAATTAATTACTATGATGATTATGATTTTAATAATACCGGTACTCCGGTAAACCAGTATGTAAACCCGAGTCAAACAAGTTTTGCGACCACCGCCGCAGCAGATAATAGCGGTCTGTTAACGGGCACCCTGAGTCGGGTAATTAGCCCTGCCGGAAATGCCGGAGGCTGGATAAAACAGGCTCTGTTTTACGATCAATTTGGTAACGTGATACAAACCCAAGCCAATAACCTGGTTAATCAAAACGCATTGGATGTAACCAGTAATGCCGTTGATATTTATGGTGGGCATATCACTCAAACTAAACAGGTAAAATCGCTAAGCAATACAACGGTAATCAACAAGATATCTTACGACCTGATGGACAGACTCACTCAGGTTGCGCTAAATGTTAATGGCGCTGCAACGGATCAGGTAATAGGAAAATATGAGTATAACGAAATAGGACAATTAAAGGATAAAAAACTGGGGCTAGTTAGCGGCAGTACTTACCTACAAACAGTTGATTACCGATATAATATAAGGGGATGGTTAAGCAGTATCAACAACAGTACCTTAACTGCTGACGGAGGGTCAACGAATAACGATACAAACGATTTATTTGGTATGACTATTTTGTATAACGAGGCCGATGGTACAGGCTTAACTAATTCGCCAAAGTATAATGGTAAAATATCGGAAATAAAATGGAAAGCGAATGATCAGTTTTCAGCTTCAACAAACCCGGTGAGGCAGCGTGCCTATACTTATACTTATGACGCTGCCGACAGATTAACCAATGCGCAATACGCGGCAAACAGCGGATCTGCCTGGAATGTTGAAGTAAATGGTTATAACGAATCTGTTGGCTCCTATGACAATAATGGCAATATTCAATCGCTAACACGAAATATCTTTGCGTCAGGTGCAACGGCATTTGTAGCGATGGATAACCTTACCTATAACTATCAGAACAGCAATAGTAGCAATCAAATAGCCAGCGTCTCGGATGCGTCAGCCAATACACTGGGATTTAATGATGGTGCCAGTACAGCTAATGAATATAGCTATGATACAAACGGCAACTTGACAGCTGATGCCAATAAAAAGGAAATCATTAGTTATAATGACATAAATAAGGTGAGTAAAGTCGCCATTACCGGTGGAGGTTCAATTGAATATACATATGATGCATCGGGTATCAGGATACGTAAGGTGGTGTACAACGCCGCTCATTCCCCTATTAATACATATGATTACCTGGATGGCTTTATGTATTCCACCACTGGAACAGGAAGTGCGTTATTAACCTGTTTTAATACAGCAGAAGGCCGGGCATTGTCCAACACAACAGCCACCGTTTTTACCTATGAATATTTTATTAAAGATAATTTAGGCAATACGCGCGTAAGTTTCCATGATAATGGCACTGGAGTTGCGGCGATAACCCAGGAAAATGAATATTACCCCTTTGGCATGACCATGCAGGGGATAGTTGTACGTACGGCGCAAGGCACAACGGCTAATAAACAGTTATACAACGGTGGATCTGAATTACAGGATGATTTGGGATTTGAAAACAGCTACAGCACTTTTTACCGGGAGTACGATCCACAATTAGGACGGTTTAACGCTATTGACCCTATGGTTGATAAATATGCGGGATGGACACCCTATAATTTTGCATTTAATGATCCTGTAGGCTTGAATGACCCGACGGGCGACGATATTGAGAATCATTACGGCCCGCCTCCTGCTGAATATTATGGCTATAATGATCTGGTGTCCCTACAAGCTAAGGCATATTTTAAGGCTTTATCACAGTATGACCCCAGAAATACCTCCGAGGCAGAAACCATGTGGCTGAATTTCTTAAGCGCACCAAATGCCTTTCTGAACCCGACAGCCCAGGCGCAAATAGAAAGCATAAGTGCGCAAAAACAGGCGGAGACACAGAATAATGCTCCGTCCCATTACACATTTTCTTATCTTTTGAACGAAACTACCGGGGGAATTACTAATTTTCATCTTGAATTTATAGATGCAGATATTGGAAACACCAAAGTTGTCACTAATCTGGATGAGGGGCCCCACGCACAGGAACTGGCGAAATATGGATATATTATACAAGGATTTTCCGTGATAGTAGCCGGTGGTATTGCTAATAAAGCGGGGGCAATTGAATATGGGGTAATTACAACAAATAAAGGCTGGACAATGGCTTATAAGACTGTGTACAAATCATACACGATTTTTCAGGGGTCAGGCTCAATAAACTATTTCAATGTTTCAGGAAAAAATGGATACCACCCTACCTTTTCGGATTGGGCCGGGCCTGTTACTGAAACAGGAGGTAATATTGGTTTTCTTTCCGGATCATATGGGACTTCAACTACTTATACAAGCTGGTCTATAGGGGCCGGCCCTGGGGTCCCTAACGTTATGGGATCAGTTAATCCCGGTTTTACTACTTTATTAGGTTCGCCAATGTATGACGGGCCTATTCAAAAAAATACTGGACCAATATCAAATTGGTGGATTAATGGAGGATATAATCAATGATGAAAATTAAATATCATATTTCACAAAAAACGGAAATTAATCGGGAAATTGTCTTCAAAAGAATAGGTTTCGAATTGGATAAACGTGGATATATAATATTTGATGTATCCGAAAATTGTACAGAATTTAAAAATAAATTTTGGTTGCTTACTACACGGGGTGAGTATTTTGGAAAAGTGGACGGAGGGAAGTTTCTAATTAGTCCTGAAAAGGACACCAAGGTAAACTTCTACTTTTATGCATCTTCGTGGCGTGAAATCTCCTTAATTTTCTTTTTGATCATTTCTAGTTTTATTCAAGATTATCATATATTATTCTTTATTCCATTCGTTCTAATAATGTTCTTTTTAAGAATCATAAATGTAAAAAGCACTGCTAACGAAATAATGAGAAATATTTTAAAAGAGACCAACTAAGTTCGTTTGCTTTTTGTGCGTATATATACGGATTCGCTATGCTTGTAGTTTAGTGTAAGTCAAAGAAGAGAAGTTCGTGCTTTGCATAAATGTTTGGTGTTACTCATTGTTTAAATAAAATTCAAATTATGAAAAAAAGAATCAAGATCAGTGCCCTAGGAATTCTACTATTTATTATTTCCTGTGATAGCAACAATAAGATTGCTACTATAAAAAACAATACTTCAGGCATTATAGCTTGCGCGTTACTTAAAAATGAAATTATGACGGATAGTACGTTGTATAATGACACATCATATATGGGATACTTGATTCCACCCCAACATTATGATACTTATATGGTGTTGGACAGTAATCTACTTAAGGCTCCGGATTCAGCGATAAGGTATATCTATATACTTAAATTAGATTCTCTAAACAAGTTTCGAAAATTAAAACTTACCAATGGAATTCTAAAGCACTCCTTGCTGAAAAAAATTGTAGTTCAATTAAATAAGGTTAGGGAACCTGTTGATACAATTTATGCACGGTAATGTCTCTCTTGGTAACATTGAGCCAGCTTATAATCAGGAGAGCTACTTCGATTATTTAGCTCCAAGTTATAGTCGATTACATATTGGACTAGGGAGCCTGATCGGATCCCCACTTTTAGACTCATACTCCCCCAAATGAAAGTGAGAGCGTCTCCCCTTTTCGGAAATTAACTAAATTATGAAACTAACCTATTAGCTTTCTAAACAAGCTGATATAGAGTGCATTAAGGTAAAATAAAACATATTAACAAAACTGAAAGAGTATGGTTACGATCTTATAGATTTACAGAGGAATACAATTTATTTTGCAAACCAAGGTTGGGGATTAAATTATAACCAAGTCGGGATGGCAGATAAAGAAACAGTAGATATTATTGATTCAGAAAATGTCAGAACGATGGTACCATCCTATCACATAAATCTTATTTATAATTTTATTTTTTTTATTTTCCTTATTTGTTTAGGCTTTTTTTGGGGGACTAGCATATTAGTGCTTGCCTTAATATTGTTATTATTGAGTTGATTAGTGTATCTATTACTAAATCAAAACATAGAGATTTCATAAACCAAGTAATTGAAAACAACTAATAAACTAGCACCCATGTTTAGAATTTGATTTCTTATAAATATTGAAGTGTGATCGTCAGTTATGATAAAGTACCCTCGTCGGTGATTTGATTTTTAAAGTCAAAATTGCTATATTTACATCAATAAGTTCTTTAAAACAACTAAAAACTACTCAAGTTTTACGGTGACCTTTAAGATGGCTCCTTGATTTTTGAAGTTATAAATAATTGATATTTAAATGAATGCAAGAATGGTTCGAGTCCCGTCCAAATTCCGCTAAAAGCATTGTCAAAATTGCCTAAAAGTCTGTAAATCGTCGATTTACAGACTTTTTTGTTTAGCCGAAAAAGCTATTGCCACCTTACAGCAAATCATCGACATGTATTAATTCAGGATTTATAAAGTCCATGTTGCGTTTGAGCCATAAACTTTACCGGTAACATTTTTTATGGGATGATTTTGCTCTAACCAAAGGCTGGGTTTATAAAGTTGGGCATTCACTGCTTCAGATCGTAGCCCTCTTAAAACCTTTTCAGTTATCAAAATTGCGGGAAAAGTATTGCTTCTGCTTAGTTTTTCAAAGGATTTTAGTTTACCCCAGAGAAAGTAAATGTTGCCATTATTGTGCATTCTTATACAGTCTGCAAACCCGGCCTCGGATAGCTCCATTTTTGTGGGAGTGTTAGCATAAAAGGACTGACCTGGCAAATTATACTTGCCGAGTAATTGGGTTAGGTTCAAAGAATAATAATGTACCAAATAATAGGTCTCATCAACTTTCTTATTGCCCATATCTGTGAGCCTTGACGCAATGTTAGCCGGGTAACCTGTCCAGACAAGACCTTTATTCTCCGGCGATTCATTCCCGTTACGTTGAATGCCGACTTTAATGATTTTTAGCTCACCATAATCAATGCCTATACCTACTTTAAAATCGACGTTAGGAAATCTCTTACTAATTACTTGGCGCGAAATATGATTGATCGTGATTGCACAGGAAACGGCCTTTGAGCAACAGTTATCAGATGGGAATACCAACATGACCCGATCTCCAATGATATTGCGTGTATGGCCACCATGATGACGCCCTGCCTTTACCACGGCCTTTGTAAATGCTGTGTAAATTTGGCCCATCGTTTTAGAAGAATGGGTTTGTGTAAGAGAAACGGAATTACGAATATCTACATATAAGACACAGGTGTTCAAAATTTTCCCATTCTTAGCCTTCCCGCGCTCAAAACTGAGACCGTTATCGTTAGTAGAGGGAACGATGTTAGTATTTGCATAGTCGAAACTGGTGGAAGCTACGTCCGCTACATCCTGTTCGATCTCGCTAATTATATCCTTCAGAGCCATTATTGATTATTTGTAGTTGTATTCTATTCTGAAAAATTTTTTATAGTCGACTCCTTTTACACCAGTAACCGGTTTGCTATAATGGGACCAGGCAGCTAAGCTCTTAGGCGCATCAGCTGGTGCCGGCTCCTGCATGATAGAAAGGTAATAGTCTCTGATGTCCGTGTCATCGTAATAATTGACGCATTCGTCCTCTGCTATACTCTCCAGACGGAATAACTCTGTTATCGGTTTCCCAATCATTGTAAATTCATTATACAGGCCGGTTTTATTTTGGTAATAATTAATGGTACCAGCATGAAATGCTACTTTACTGGAAAAGTCTGTGCCTTTGGTCTTGCGTACTATTCTCTTTGCGCAATGGCTGGCTTGTTTTATGTGATGACGATGACTCGCTGTTGTAAACGGAGGGCCAAAAACCGCAATAATCCCATCACCAATAATTTTATCGATCTCGCCACCAAATTCATAAACTATAGGTATAATTTCATTGTAATATTTATCGAAATATTCAGCAATTTCCTCCCCATCGAGGTCTTGAAACCGGGTAGAGAAGCCGCAGACATCAATAAAAAGCAAGGCAACGTTCGCGGGTAGCCCCATCTCGAAATAGCCGGCGTACCAGGGCCCTAAATTTGCTATATCGAGATCAAACCCCTTTTTTATGCGATCTGGGTCGAAGGCTTCGTTCAAGTTATTATCAACATTCCATTTTTCTGTTATAGGGCTTGTCTTAGAATAGCTATTGTTCCATGCCTTAATTGCGTCGAGATTTGCCATCGTATTATTTATGGAGTGTTTGTATTAAATAAACAATCAGGATAAGTAATAACCAGGCAAGGCCGCCGATAAAGAAGCGTAGCGCCCACGTCACTTTTACATATTTATTCCAGGCAACTTTAGAAATAACATAAATCTGCTCTGTAATTTGGTCGGCGTACTTCTCTTCGTCATCGAGAATAGTTTTAGCGAAGTCCATGTATTCCCTTTTGTTCTTAAATTTTTTTGAGATGTGCCCGAAATAGATAATTGAATTTGGATTCTTGTTTTGCAATATTGGATTTATACAAAGGAATGCAAATCCGATTGACGTTAAGGCGAATCCTACATAAACAAATACCATAAATAATAACCAGCCCGAGGCACTAACGGACGTGAATACTGCCGTGGAATTTGTATAGATTAAAGTAAACAATACACCGTAAACGGTCAAAACCAAAGTAGCTTTAGTTTCCGAGAAGCGTAGCCATTCGATATTTGTTTGTAGAATTTCCCAATAACGTTGATTGTGCTGTGTGGTGCTCATGTGGTACAGGTTAGGTGTTTGATATAGTGCCAGTCTACACCTGGTAATGATACCTCGATGTCGCCTGATTTTGTGAAATATTCGCATTGTGTCCTAGAGTAGCCACTGAGACAATAGGCGTTCGACTGGGTATAGCTTTTGTTGTCGTATTGAGAAACCCGGTAAAAACTAATTGATTTATCCTTGGCAACAGACTCCAAACGGTATAGCTCTGTGAGTGGTCTACCAATGATCGTATACTCAGGATAATTGATGCTTTTATTTTTGTAATACATAATGTTCCCCTCATGTATAGCTACTTTCACCTGCTTATTAGTGCCTTTGGTGAGCATCACTACATTTTTCGCACATTGGTCTGCTTTTTCGAACAAAGTATCAATGTTATCCTGCAAGAAAGGTTCGCCGAAGATCGCAATGATTCCATCGCCCATTATTTTTTCGATCTCGCCACCCAACGCATAGATTGCGGGTATGATCAGATCATAATAGGCATTGAGATATTTAGCTAATTCGCTGTTCGTAAATTCTTTACATTTAGTCGAAAAGCCGGTTATATCTATGAAAAGCATGACCAGCCTGGCTGATTGTTGATTTTCAAAATAATTAACCATCCTACTATTTAAGCCTGAGTAGCTAAACGTTCTTTGGATGCTATCTAATGGTCGATTATGGTTTTCAGTGAGTAGTTTTAGTTGTGATTTTGAAACATTGTTTTTGGTTCCGTACTTCTCTCTGAGAGCTAACAGATATTCAATATTGGGCATAAATGTGATAAGAATTTATAACCTAAGATAATAATTTTTAATTATAAAGGAGGTAAGGATTTGCCTTGATAACTCATTTAATGTGGAAGTTCTGCAAGGCTTAACCAACAGCTTTCTACGATTTGTTCAGGGTTGAGAATGGGCGAATCGCGAACATTGGGATGTGAAGCAATCCAGACTGAGGCAAACAGGAAAAATAATAATGGTAAGTTTCAATGGAAAGGCTATGATATGCCACCCTGCAACCTGAAAGCGGATGGCTTTAAAAAGCTTTGCAAAGGCCCAGAATATTTGTTACTCTTTATAGCTTTTGTGTTTTTGAATAACAAGCGTTCTCTCAAAATCTTTAAAACAGAGATGTTTATCAAGGCTACCATTCAACATATCTGATTGTAAAAAACTATAAGTGAGATGTTTTTCTGAAAATACAAGGAGCCATCCATTTTCTAAAAAGCTATATAAAACTTTACCAAAATTCTTATATTTGTAATGTCATTCAGGTAGAGTACCAAAGTGAGTACCAGTTAAATTGAACATTAGACAACTGATTGTAAATCAGCTCATAATATTACAAGGTTCGAACCCAGTAACTCCCACGAAAGCCTCGCAGAAATGTGAGGCTTTTCTGTTTTAAAACCTTTTCATAATATGCATGGCACAAGTAGCTTTTAATCAATGTTATGAATTATGCAAAAACTTGTTGCTGAAAGTAAATTCTTCAAGGATTTTAAATTAAGTGACCAAGAAAAACCTTATTATTGGAGTTAGTTCACCATTCCAGATCATATGAAATCCGGTTTCCTAAAAAAGAATTTCACATTCGTGTTTTTTATTCTACCGCTTTTTTTTTCATTTAAAGCAAATGCTCAAAAGGCAGAACCAATTAAGTCTGATCAGGGAGAAGTTGTAACGATACATTCCGACATTCTTAACGAAGATCGAAGGATACTGATCTACACACCGAAAGATTCTGCCAATCCCGAGAAAAAATATCCGGTGATATATGTTCTGGATGCCGACAATCATTTCACCCAAATGGTAGAATATTCTAAATACCTCAGCCGACAAGATGTGTATGTTATTCCGCCACTGATCGTTGTAGGAATAACAAATACGGACCGTAACCGTGACCTTACTCCATCTCACAGCAATGCTGATTATTCTGGAAAACCGGATACCACTGCTAATTCCCCGTATAAGAACAGCGGAGGAAACGAGCATTTTTTTCAATTCATTCAGAAAGAACTCATGCCCTATGTCATTTCAAATTACAAAACTCAACCTTACCGCATTTTTGCAGGACACTCATTCGGAGCGCTGACAACCATCAATTGCCTGATTAATTATCCGGATATGTTCGACGCATACATTGCCGTGAGCCCATCCTTCTGGTGGGATCAGAAATACCTTCTGAAGCTCGCGGAGAAAAAATTGAAAGCAGGATCAACTTTGTCTAAAACGCTTTTTTTTAGCGATGGTAATGAAGATTCTTCTTCACCTGGATCACCGTTTCATACCGATGTCTTAAAGTTTGATTCCTTGCTCAAAAAGCGAAACATCAAAGGATTAGATTTCGAATATATACCCTATCCGATTGAGAGTCATATGACTGTTCCTATTAAATCATACTATGATGGACTTCGATTTATCTATCACCATTGGGATCTTCCTCCGGTAAGTGATAAAGAGGTCAATACGGAGATCATTATGAAACACTATAAAGGATTATCGCAAAGGTTTGGGTATCCGATTTTGCCTGACGAAGCATATTTCAACAACTGGGCACAATGGTTAGTGAAAAATCCGGCAACCCTAAATAATGGTATTAAGCTACTGGAAATGAATACAATTAATTACCCGTCTTCTTCAAGAGCCTTTGCCGCTTTGGGCGCAGCTTATGCTATGAAAGGAGAAAAGCAAAAAGCTATCACTTCATACAAAAAAGCCAACGAGTTGAATCCCACGTCAAATGAAATTAAATCGCGTTTGTTGGAGTTGCAGAAATAGTATAGGTAAGCTTTCTACCAATTATGAAAGGTAGTATTAGAAACCTGCCACATTTATGATTTGAACCCAAAAGCTTTTCGGGCTAAATTTACTATTAAACGCGAATCAAGCGGGAAATGGTTCGATATATTTACAGTTGGGACCACCAAAAGCCTCACAGAAATGTGAGGCTTTTTTTATGCCTGGTCGCGATAAGCACCCTTATATGCGATATTGCATAAAGCGGGTAATAATTTTACCTTTGTCAAAACTTAGATATGATAGAGCTAACTCCTTGCCCATTGTGCAAATCCACCTTCACGTATGAAATGAACGGTCTGCTGGTGTGTCCCGAATGTGGTCACGAGTGGGGACCCGAAGAAGATAACACTACCGGGAACGATCAATTTATTGTAAAAGATTCCAACGGCAATATTTTACAAAATGGCGATGCGGTAGTAATTATAAAAAACCTCCCGGTAAAAGGTTCGTCACAAAGCATAAAGGCCGGAACTAAAGTTAAAAACATTCGCCTGGTTGATAGCGACCATAACATTGACTGCAAAATCGATGGATTTGGTGCAATGGCCCTTAAATCTGAATTTGTAAAGAAAGCATAAGCACAGATTGCTTTGCCTTTCGGGAATCCGAAAGAATCAGAGAGAATCGTTCGCCTAAATCTCCCATCAAACAAAAATTAACCTTCCAAATACAAGCTGTTCAATTTTTACTTATTTTACCCGGGCAATGACCCAAAGCCCAGTTTATCTCAAATCAAAAAGCCATTATGAAATCCTCGACGGATTACGTGGCGTAGCTTCCATCCTGGTAGTTATATTTCATGTATTTGAAACATACTCCGGCGATCGTTTTCACCAGATCATTAATCACGGCTATTTGGCGGTCGATTTCTTTTTCTTATTGTCGGGCTTTGTGGTGGCTTATGCCTATGATGACCGCTGGGACAAAATGACCCAGTGGGATTTTTACAAACGCCGCCTTATCCGTTTACAGCCCCTGGTAATTGTAGGTACCATCATTGGCGCATTGCTTTTTTACTTTCAGGCCGGGTCGGCAATGCCACTTGTTGCCGCAACGCCTGTTTGGAAGCTGCTGCTGGTTACGGTGCTAGGCTTTACTATGATCCCGCTGCTTCCCTCCATGGATATCCGTGGCTGGCAGGAAACGCACCCATTGAACGGCGCCGCATGGTCGCTTTTGTACGAATATATTGCCAATATTCTTTATGCGGTGTTCATTCGCCGTTTCTCTAAAACGGTACTCACCATATTTGTGATATTATCGGCCGGTTGGCTCGTTAGTTTTTTAGTATGGGGACCGCAAGGCGATGTTATTGGCGGCTGGAGCATTGATAAAACGCAGGTTAGTATTGGCTTTATACGTTTGCTTTATCCGTTTTTCGCGGGAGTATTGTTGATGCGTATGGGCAAACTGATCCATATTAAAGGAGCGTTTGCCGTTTGTAGTTTATTGATTATTCTCTTTTTATCCGTCCCCAGGATTGGGGGCCCCACACATTTGTGGATGAACGGGATATATGAATCATTTGTGATCATTATTATTTTCCCGCTGATTGTAGCTATTGGCGCGGGCGGGAAGCTGATCAGCAAAAGTTCCATCAAGGTTTGTAAGTTTCTCGGGGCTATATCCTACCCGCTTTATATCACCCATTATCCGCTAATGTATTGGCATATTGCATGGGTAAGCAATAATAAAGTACCCATGGCACAGGGCCTTTTGGTAGGTTTGGGATTGGTCATTATCGCTATAGTTATAGCATGGCTGAGCCTAAGGTTTTACGATGAGCCCATTCGTGAATGGCTTAGAAAGCGTTTCCTGGTGAAAAAGGTAGTTCAGGGATTAAAGTTGGACTAAACTGAACACGCCCAACACGCGTGTACCAGTGACTGGTATAATCGGATTAAAAAATGATGTTGAAGGCCTACCAAAATGGCAACGAATAAAAATGAACAATTTGTATTGACTGAATTATGGTCTAAAAAATTGAGGGATGATTTAAGATCGTTTTATAAAACCATTTATTTCGGCCCCCCTATATTTGTATTAGTCAATATTATATTCTGCTTTGCGTTTCAGAGAGGTACTAATATTGATTTTTGGACCTTATTTATACCGATAACTATACTTTCCACCATTTATTGCATATTAATTCCTCAAAAAGCAATCAAGCGTTATAGTAGTATTATACAAGTTTTTGAATTTAAAAACGAAAGTGAAATGAGGGTAACGCTTATTGATGGTAGAACATTGATTCTTCCAAAGCCTGAATTCAAAGACGATTTTTTTAAGATTGACAATACCGAGAAAGCCAGCAAATCAGTTATCAATAATTCTGACAAGAGTAATTATACCATAATACCCGAGTTTTTTACTCATCCGCCGATTTTATAGGAGCTACTAATCGCGGCAACTTATAGATATGTATCCCTCCCGCATACGCTTGTAAAAGTATGCGAAAATTGATAATAATATTAAATATTTTGAAATATAATATCTGTTTAGCTAAATTTAAACTAATAATTAACAAATTGTAAAACGAGCTAAAGAGATGAAAAAATTATTTGAAAAAGCTTCAGCCTTTCAGGAAGGAAAAGCGCTTACAAGAGAGCAAATGAAAAATATTACTGGTGGCATATCTGTTCCTCCTTTATGTTTTAGATGCTGTCCGGATGATCCGTGTTCTCCAATACGTCATGTATGCCCACTAATACCTTGTGGAGAGATATAGATAAAAAGACAACAGTATCCCTGTAACTCGCACTTTAAGCCGGATAGAAATATCGGGCTTTTTTTATACCTTTCTGTTCCTTTAGCATAGTAATCCGAAGTCCGAGACATTCGGATAGCGCTGAACTCTTCGGACAGCAGGGGAAAAGCAATAGAGTAATATGTCAAAAAAAATATTTAGTCTAATTTTAGTCGCATTTCTCTGTGGTGTAGTTTACTTTGGGTGGATTTACGGATGGTTGTCATTTGAATGGAATACGGATACACCTAAGGCTTTTATAAATCATACAGTTCCCAGTCAACAAGTTTATCAGGAAGATAAAAGAAGCTTGGCACAGGCATTTATGGTTCAATTAAAAAGTCGAAAGGATTTCTTCAATGATTCTTCTTTCTCTGACTCCACTACCACTATAATTATTGATACCATAGTATACAGCTCTGATTTTAGAAAGATGGGTATACTGGTCATCGCAAAAAATCCAACCTATAAACAAATTATACCCCAAAAAGATACGAAATGGTTTTATAATTCGACGTGCTATTTGGGAATGAGAAGAGATACCTGTATTGATTTAAAAATGTGTGGTCCGACTTTCACAAATACCAATAATTTAAAAGATGCTTCTTATTATATCAGAGAAGGTTGTTTTAGAAGATTTGTGGTTAAAAATAATGGAGTTTACCCATTTAACCTTAATGATAAACGCTTTTGGGAGTCAAAAACCTGGCAACACTATTTTGATTAAATACCCCACTACCCCAAGCGGGTAGGCTTGTGGTAATGAGGGTATTTATTTTATTTTTACGTTGATTGCGGATAGTCCCTTTTGCCCTTGCTCGGTTTCAAAGGTAACCAGGTTATTTTCTTTTATTGGTCCTGTGAGGGCGTTGATATGCACAAAAATACTTTCCTCAGTTTGCAGGTCGCGGATAAAGCCATAGCCTTTTGCTTCATTAAAAAAACTAACTACGCCGTTCCGTACAGTGTCATGTGGCAGGTCTTGCCGTTTAGCAATGCCGATTTGAATATCTTCCGAATTGACCTTTAGTTTCCGTGAAGGGTCGGGCGGTGTAGACGTGATATTTCCATGCTCATCAATATAAGCCATCATATCTTCCAGGCTCTTACCCGTACCGGCATTTGCCTTCCTCTCCTCAGCCCTTTCTTTTTTGTCTTTAGCCTTCTTAAGGCGGGCCTTCTCTTTTTCCTTTTTACCGAATGTTTCTGTCGATCTTCCCAATATGCTTAAACTAATTTAACATTAACTGCACCGGGGCCTTTTTTGCCTTCTTCCACATCGAAAGTAACCTCGTCACCTTCGCGGATCTCGCCGCTTAAACCGCTAACGTGTACAAACAAGTCTTTGCCACCATTGCTGGGCGTAATAAAGCCGAAGCCTTTTGATTCATTAAAAAATTTTACTGTTCCTGATGCCATAATATTGTTTTGAATAAAGTTGCAAGGTACAATTTATTTTAGGCATTGCACATATTGGTGTTAACCTTTGCTGGCGCATGCGTGTCGCCAACGAAAGCGGGATAGAGATATCAGGCTTTTTTTATACCTTTCTGCTACTTGAGCATAGCAATCCGAAATCAGAGACATTCTGACATCATTGAATTCTTTGGGCAGCGGGGATTGTTCCACGAGGGGACTAAAGCCTAACCAGCAGTAGTAGACAGCAATTAAAGTAATAGAGCAGAGTCAGAAGTAATTGAATGGAAGATATAAAAAAATTTATAGAACATTTGGAATGTCCTATCGTAGATGGGATTATCTTTCCTGATAAACGAATACAACTTCTTGAAGTGGAAGTGTTGTGGCAAAGACCCTATGAATATTCGATCAAGCCTTCGTTTTTTACTTCTATAGATGACCTTGAAGCAGAAGGGAAATTATGGACGGGGCATTGTGGAGTTTTAGATAAATGTGTTGATATATTAAATGGCATAAAAGTTATATGTGGAGAGTCGAGTCTTGGTGGCGATGGATTTATAGCCGTTTTGGACATGCAAACAGAGCGTGTAATTTGGATCGCTTTTTTTACTTGTTCTAATCCATTTGATAAGGTTACGGTAGAGGAGGGTCAAATCGTTGCTGTAAGTACATTAAATTGTGTTTGGAAGTTGAATATTGCCAATCCAGTCGAGATCGTGGTGACGTGCTAATCCCTCTGCTGGCGTACGTGTGCGGCAGCGAGAGGGGGCGACATTCGGACAGTGCTGAACTCTTCGGACAGTTGGGGGTGTTTACTTTAACGATTTGAATGTTATGATTTCATTTATTAACTTTCATTTCTAAACCAACACAGATGACACTCATTTATGCACTCTCTGCAATAATTGTAATATTGACGATACTCCTAATCGTTAATCACAGAAATAAAAATGGTCTAATAGCTAATTTGGAAGGGCTGCTTGCTGATCTCAATAGCCGACTATTAGAGAAAGAAGAACACATCAAGGAAACCGAAACTTTTACAGAACAAGCTCAAAATACCATTAACAATCAGAATGAATTGATTGCGGGCTTCAAAAGCAAGTATGAACCTGTATTGAATATAGAAGAACTAGTTGAGGCCAGGATGAAAGAGTTAAGTAATACGGAGGGTTCGTTGAGTGAACTGAATAATAAATATGTGGAAGGGCTGGAAATATATAAAACTTTGAAACACCAGCTTTCAATCTATAACGATGAGATTGAGGTCATGGACTTTGGCTTATACAAGCCGCAGTTTGACTACGTAACGTCAGAAGAATTTAGACAGAAGATCGAACAGAACTATTTGAAACAAAAAGCAATGATCAGTAATGATACCGCTGCGATATGCCCTACTGAATGGACTGTAAATGGTAATAAAGCGGATGGGCGCAAAATGACCAAGCTAAATAAAAAGAATATGTTGTACGCATTCAACGGAGAATGTGATGCGTTAATTGCCAAAGTAAAATGGAACAATGCGACTAAATCTATAGAGCGATTAGAAAAAGCCTATGCAGCAATTAATAAGCTTGGTACTATCAATAACATTACTCTTTCATATGAGTTTTATGAACTTAAGAAACAGGAGCTTGCGCTGGTTCATGAGTACGAGAACAAGAAGCAAGATGAAAAAGAAGAACAAAGGCGCATAAGGGAACAAATGCGAGAGGAAGAAAAAGTCCAGCGAGATATAGAACGTGCTCAACGGGAAGCGGAGGAAGACGAGAGAAGATATCAAAAGGCACTGCAAAGAGTGAAAGAAGACTTACGTTACGCAAGTAAAGACGAACTGGATGAGCTGAATAATAAACTTTCTGAATTACAACAAAAATTAAAGGAGGCCGAGGAACGAAAACAGAGGGCATTATCCATGGCACAACTTACGAAAGCGGGACATATTTATATTATAAGCAACATTGGTTCATTCGGGGAAGATATTTATAAAATAGGTATGACTAGACGACTGGAACCATTGGATAGAGTAAGAGAACTTAGTGACGCTTCGGTTCCGTTCAGGTATGATGTTCATGCGGTAATTTACTCAGAAGATGCGCCAAAATTAGAGAGAGATCTTCACAAAGAATTTGATGACAGAAGAATTAACAGAGTAAATGGAAGGAAAGAGTTTTTCAAAGTAAGCCTAACTGAAATCGAAAGCTTCGTTAAAGAACATGCTAATGCTGAAATTGAATTTACGCAATTAGCAGAAGCGCAGGAATACAGAGAGACGATACTAATGCTTGAAGCTATTATGAAAGCAAGCCAGGAGGTATCAGTGGTTGAAAAAGAAGAAAAGTTTCCTTTAAGCTTACTATAATCAGAAGTTAATGACCACATTAAAAGGCGTAATACGGTCTTATAGCGCAGCTGTAAGAAGAGCTGAAAGAACGCAGCAAAAGCATAACCGAGAGACTGCGAAAAGATATAAATTACAGCAAAAGGCACAAGATATACAGAATGCAGTAAGGGCAGAAGCTGATTATAAATCATATATTAATGTTTTAAAGTCTGTACACAAAGACCATAGCGACCCCATTAATTGGAATGATATATTAAATGAGGAGAAACCAATAAAGCCAGAGAAAGAGACAGGGAATGAGGAAAAAGCACAGCGTCAAATCGATCATTACAAACCGTCATTCTTTGATAAACTATTTGGTTTAACATCCAAAAAGATTGAGAAGTTGAATCGGGCATTGCATCAGGCTAAGGATCATGACGAATCGGATTTTAATAGAAAACTTCGTTCATTTAAAGACGAGCTTGCTGATTATGATAAACTGCAAGCAATGGCTCGTGGAGTTTTAAATAAGGATGAAAATGCCTACAAAGAGACATTAGAATACTTTGCACCATTTGATGACTTGACCGAAGCGTCGAAACAATTAAAATTCAAACTTAACCCGAATTACATCGATGTAGAGATGGAGTTAATGTCGTACAGTATTATACCGGGGTTTGAGTTAAGCTTGACATCTACGGGAAAACTGTCAAGAAAGAACATGTCTACTTCGAAATACAATGAATTACTTCAGGAGCACATATGTAGTTCAGTCATTAGGATTGCAAAGGAAATAACTATTTACTTTCCTGTTAACTATGTTTCGATAACTGTGGTTGTTGACGAATTAGATGGAGCAACAGGACATAGGATTAATAATGTAAAGCTCTCTACATTAATACCATCCAATAGGATGAGCGATATTGTATTAAAAGCTATTAATCCAGTTGATTGTGTAAAAAGCTTCGTCCATAACATGAAATTTGTTAAAACAACAGGATTCAGCAACGTGGCCAAGATTGATATTGAAAACAATTTGCTTTCGATATAGGTTTTCATAAGCCACGCTATCCTTACCCTCAATTGTTGCTTAAGTGAGGAAAGGATAACCCCCACCGTCCGTAGAGTTCCCGCTGTCCGAATGTCTCCCCCGCTACCGCAAGCGTCCCGCTTGTGGTAAACAAGCATGGTATAAATTGCAGAAAAGCGGGTATTTTTAACAGATGAGTCGTAATTATAAATTTAAAAACGCCGAAGGGTTATATTTTGTAAGTTTCGCTACCGTGTTTTGGGGTGATGTGTTTGTCCGGTTGGAATATTTCAATTGCATAGTCAAAAACCTGAATTTTTGTACTACAAATAAGGGAATGGAAATTTATGCATGGTGTATTATGCCGAGCCACGTACATTTGGTTTTTAAATCAACAATTCAAAAACCTGAGGACTTGCTGCGCGACTTTAAATCTTTTACCGCCAAACAACTGATCAATTTAATAAAAGACAATAATCAGGAAAGCAGACATGAATGGTTACTCAATTCATTTAAAAAAGCCGGGCAGGCTAATAGTAATAATACTGAGCATCAATTTTGGCAGCAACATAATCAGCCAGTTGATCTATGGAGTGCAGAAGTGATACAACAAAAGATAGATTATATCCATAATAACCCAGTTATATCAGGAATAGTTGAGCATGACTATGAATATTTACACAGCAGTGCACGGGATTATGCGGGTTTAAATGGATTGGTGAATGTAATAATTACATAGTCAAAGCCTTGCTCATTTGCCACAAGCGGGACGCTTGCGGTAGCGGGGGGGACGGTAGGTTTTGAAAAGCGCTAACATTAAATAAATTATATGGCACTTTGGCAATATACATTTCATGTTCTCCCAAGGGAAAGTTTACAGTTTCACTCCCCCAACTTTGTTTTTTCTAAAAATAATGAAGAGTTTGATGATTCCCCCTTTTGGAAAGCACAACAAGTTAAAGATGTCTTCTTTGAAGACATCTCTTTAATATTACCAAAAGAAACATCTTGGAGCAAAGCGATTAATCTTTATGGTAATCAGGAATCGAATTGCATAGAGGTTTTATTGGAAAATAATTTGGTTTTGTCTGTCTCCTTTAGAATAGATTTTACAAGTGATTATGAGGGTATTTTGAATGCTTTGATTGAATTTTTCATTGTAAAAGGGCTTCTTATGATAGATGAAGAGCTAAAAATAATCCCTCTCAATATTTTAGCGATAAAAATTATTATAGAGAACAGCCCACAATATAAAAAATATAAACAATTCCTTTCACTATGAAATAATGGTGCGGCGCTCTCCAACTGTCCGAATGTCCCCCCGCTACCGCAAGCGTCCCGCTTGTGGTAAATGTGCAAGACTTTCAGTTACTCACATGAAGACCACAAGCGGGACGCTTGCGGTAGCATGCGCAGGTCTGCGGCGTGTGAGTAACAAGAGGATAGTGGGATGGCTATCCAATCATTTTGCCTTCGGGCAAAGCCTTTGCGACGATATGTTCTATCTGGTTGAGCTGTTCGGCGCTCAGGCGTTTTAGATTTTCCTGGCTCAGTATGGTATTGTTAATCTGGATATGGTTGTTTTGGCTTTTAACAACCGTATTGCTTTGCTGTTTACCGGTAGCGCCAACGGTTTCCAGGTAAAGCCTGGCAGCCCTGATATCGCCCTTAGTTGCAGACTGGAATACTTTGGCCATAAGCATGGGGGCCATTATTTTAAACTGCTCTATTTGCTCGGCATGCCCGGGATGGGTTTGATATTCTTTTAAATGTTTGCTGATGGTTTGCCGGCTCAAACCGGTTTCCTGGGCCAGGTGGTTTTTAGTGGGCATACTGCCATGCTGTTCGGTCAGCCTTGCAATGGCATCGGTGATGGCCTGGTGGTTATATTCCCAGATCTGCTGTTTATTGCTTTCCGGCATAATCGGTTCTATCTTACTCAAAAAATCATCCCTTTCCTTATCCCTTAAGTTTTGCAGCATTTGCGTACAAACCGCTCCTAAATATTGCCGTTCGCCCATATCGAAGTTATCCAGATCATTTACTGTGATTTTTTCCAAAGCCATCAGGGCGGTAATTTTTTTCTCACTGTTTGTTAAAGCTAATTCCTGTGTTTTCATTTTGCATTGCTCTCCTTATTTTTTATAAATATAAGCAATTCAATTTATAATTGCTAAAAATATTAGTAATTTAATTGTGCTAAGAAGCTCATGAAAGTGGGTTTACACTATTTGGGGTGTTTTGTCTTTAAATTGTATTTAATTATTTGATTGTCAGTTAATTGTAAATATGTAAACCATAAAAAGTGTAAACCATGTAAACCCACTTTTTTGGCAAATAAGCGGCTTGTTCAGTGATTACCTGTTGTTGAAACATCAGAAAACCTTAATACATCCTTAACTTGCAGGCAATGTGCTGGCTGTTATTTTAGCGGCGGAAAAAATCTACCGGGCTTTACACTATAATTTAACAAAAGCCATCCGTACCTGTTTTTCTTCTTAAAAAGGAACTAAATTTACAAAAATGAAAAAAATAGGACTAACGCTAAGCACCATTATTTGTGGATTAAGCACCGTTTTTGCCCAGCAAAAGTTAGATGTAGAAGGTCACCGCGGTGGCATGGGTCTGATGCCTGAAAACACTATAGCTTCTATGCTCAATGGTGTAAAAACAGGTGTACGAACCCTGGAGCTCGATCTGAATATAACCAGCGATGGTAAGGTTGTGGTATCGCACGATCAATGGATGTCATCGGCCATTATGCTTAAGCCGGATGGCTCTGAAATAACCCCAGCCGAAGAAAAAAGCATGGCTCTGTACAAAATGACATATGATAGCATTCGTCGTTTTGATGCGGGTACTAAACCCAATGTCCGTTTCCCTAAACAGGCCAGGTTAAAAACCTACAAGCCGCTATTATCAGACCTGATAGACAGCGTGGAGGCTTATGTAAAAAAGAATAAGCTTAAACCTGTTTATTACAATATCGAAACCAAAAGCACCCCGGCCGGCGATGGTATTTATAATCCCGCACCCGATGTTTTTGTTAAGATTATGATGGATGTGATCAATAGTAAGCATATCAACAAGCGGGTGATCATTCAGTCGTTTGATGTAAGAACGCTGCAGGTTTTGCATAAAACAGATCCTAAGATGAAACTTTCGTACCTGGTTGGGAAAATAGATGTGGACGAGGATCTTAAGAAATTGGGTTTTACACCAAATATCTATAGTCCATATTTCACTTTTGTAAATGCCGATATCGTAAAAAAAGCACACGAAAACAAGATGCTGATATTACCCTGGACAGTAGATGAAGAAAAAGACATGAAAGCCCTGGCCGATTTGGGTGTTGATGGTATCATCAGCAACTATCCGGATAAATTGGTGCAACTATTTGGCAGCTATCAGTCAAAATAATTGAGATAGTTTACACGGATAGTATTTTAATAAAAAAGGGGATAAAGCATTGCTTTATCCCCTTTTTTATTAAAGGCAAATGTTACGGGATCTTGTCCAATGCCGGAACATTGCTTGCCGAACCAGCATACCCTTTGTTTTGATTGATATGCCCGTTAATATTTAACTGGATATCGCTGTTGGGAATAGGCCATAACACATGATATGGTGATATGGTAAAACTATTGCCGGAGTTGGTTACTACACCTTTGTTATAAAAATCAGTCTTCTCCATGATACGGTCATAAAAGAAATTTGATTCGGAGAAGTTATTTACATTATAGCTTTTGCCGGTGTAGGATGGTTTGCCGGTTAACGCAAAAATATAAGCTATACGGGTAAGCTCGGTTTTACGGGGTTCTTCCCAATAAAGCTCCCTGGCGCGTTCATCAAGAACAGTGCCTATGTTAATTTGGCTTGCATCGGTTAAAGGCGCCGCTTGCGCTCTTGCCCTTACAACGTTCAGATCGGCCATCGCGCTGTTGAGATCGCCTTTCCATACATAGGCTTCGGCTCTTAACAAATAGGTTTCGGCCAAACGAAATACGTACCAATCCGTATCTGTACCACGTGGCGGGCTCCAGAATTTATCAGTGGCGATATTGGTAGAGCTGATAAATACTTTGTAATGCGGCCAGCCAAACCAGCAGCGTATCGTATCTCTTGGCCCATTTAAAAAGCGGGTAGCAACGTTGGCAGCTGTCCATTGTTCCAGGTGTTTGCCGTACCAATCAGGGTCGGATGTTTTTAAGGCTGGGTTATTATAAACCAGGTCGGTCATATTCATCCAGTTTCCGGGAGCATGCCTTAAATCGGTATTATCGGTCCAGATGTATTTGGTGCTATATGGAGTTCCACGATAGCGTCCTATTCCCCTGCCATAATAAAGAGTCAGCGGAATGTCGGCGGTCACCGCATCAACTATCCCGGCTTTGTTTTTACCTGGGGTTAGTATGACATTCGCCTGCGAGTAAAAAGGCGTACAGTTACGCATTAATTGCGATCCGTTTGCCGTGTTCCCCTCCAGGTTATCCCGGTCAATTACCAGGTATAAGCCCTCTGTATTCGAAGCAAGAGCTTTATTGTCGGGACGGTGCAAATCCCAGATCACATTTTTAGTAACATCGGCGCCGGTACTTCCAAAGCGGGCAGTCATTAAATGATAAGGGCCACCATTGATCACGGAATTAGCTGCAGCAAGGGCGTCATCAAATTTACCAAGCGAGAGGTCTACCTTGGTCAACAAATGGCTAACGGCGCCTTTGGTAACGTCACCTTTGTTACCGCCGTCGGTTACCCATTTTTGAGCAAACTCTAAATCGGTTTTCATTTGGGCCAATATCACTTCGCGTTTTACCGAAGCATAAGCAACATTCGGAACGCTTTCTTCCTTCACAGGGCATGGTACATCACCAAACTCATGAACAAGGCGGTAATAGCAATAAGCCCTATGAAAATAGGCTCTGCCTAAGATGTCGTTTCTTTGAGCATCAGAAGTATATTTAACATTGTCTATACGCGAAATGATGGTGTTGGCATAGCGTACACCCTGATACCATTGTTTCCAATACCAGCCAATTTTGTTGTAATCGTCGCTGTTTAAGTTGGCAGTTGGGGTAATACGTACATTCAGATCCTGGGCTGGCGTAGTTTTATCGGTAGTGCCTTCAACTGCTACGTCGGAGAATATCGATTCCGTGAGCATCGGTGCAGAATCGCCAAAAAACTCCGCTCTTAAATTTTTATTCAGGTAATTAAGCGCTGCCTGCATGGCTGATACCGAAGTTAGCGTAAGGTCGGGCGTAAAGTCAGAAAGATCCTTAGGTTTAAGAAAATCCTTTTTACAGCTTCCTGAAATTAGCACGGTTGCTAAAGTAATGGTCGCTATTATTTTTTTATTTATCGTTTTCATGTTGATCAGTTCAAATTTTTAAAATACTACGTTTACACCTACTGATATATATCTTGGGGTTGGACCATCATTTTGCGGATCCCAAAAATCCCAATGAGGGGCATATACCGCGGCATTGCTTACGTTAGCATACAATTTTGCACTCTGTATTTTTAAAGGAGTAAGCCAGGATTTTGGAAAGTTATACCCTAATGAAACGGTATTCAGCCTGATGAAAGAAGCCTTACGCCATACGTTGACAGTTGTACCGCTGGATCCTGAATTTAAGCGGGCATAATCGTTTATCGGGTTATTGGGTGTCCAGTAAGGTTGTACATATGATGAAGTCCTGGAAATACTCACCCCGCCCTGGTTATTGATAGCCTGGTTGTACTGCCTAAGTTGCCCCCAGTTGGAGAGTAGTAAAAAACCAAAATCAAAGTTTTTATAAATATTGAAATCGTTACGTAAAGACCAGGTAAACCTTGGCGATTCATAACCAATGAATTGCTTATCATCATCGGTATATTTATATTGGTTGGGGCCGCTGTTAACCAGTTTTTGCAGTTTAAAATCGCCCGGAACGGCGCCGTATTTAGCAGCCTCATCTTTTTCATTAACTTGCCAAACACCTAATACTTTATAGTCCCAAACAACATCGATATCCTTACCGATAAACCATCCATTGGCTTTATCGCTGTTTTCAACACGGCTCACTGTTCCATCAGCATTGGTTACATCAGCCGCGCCGTATAAATGCACTATTTTATTCCGATTTAGGAAGAAATTAAATGAGCTGCTCCAGTTAAAGTTATTGCTAACGATGTTTTTACTGGTTAGGTTAAACTCAAAACCCTTATTGTTTACCTGCCCTATGTTGGAGATAACATTAGCAAAACCTGAAACCTGAGGCAGGGTTCTTTGTACAAGCAAATTGGTGGTTTTTTTGCTGTAAATATCAATAGAGCCGTTTAAGCGACTGTTGAATAATGCGAAATCAATACCGGCATTTAAAGATGTGGTGCGTTCCCATCTCAGATCGGCATTGGCCATTCTGCTGATGTAAAGCGCCGAATTTGCTGTTGCAGTGCCTCCCGGAGTAACTGTTGGGTATTTATCTGAGGTGATTACCGCAAGCGCCCTGTTGGGGTCAACTGTGCCATTGCCATCCCTGATATCGCGGTTGCCATTAACACCATAGGATAAACGAAGCTTACCATAGCTTAACCATTTGTTTGATTTCATGAAATTCTCATCGGTAAATATCCAGCCACCTGCTACTGATGGGAAATTGTCACTGGGATGCTTTTGTCCAAATAACGAATATCCATCCCGACGAACAGATACGGTAAGCAAATACCGCTGCATTAAGGTATAGTTGATACGCCCCAGATAAGCATTAGCTGTGGAGTAACGGTCATCGCTGCTTACTGTAGGTTTATTACCCGCGCCAAGGTTATGAAAACTGAGGTCATCATTAGGACTAAAACCCTCATTGTATTCATAACTATACCATGATTGATATTTTTCTGTATTAGCCAGGAAGGTAACGTCAATGTTATGGATATTGTTAAACGTATGGTTCCATTTCAATAAGTTATCTATCTGGTAATTGTACCGGTTTTCATTGGAGCGCTGTGCCTGGCCGCCGGGTACAGTTACGTTGGGATTATGCGATGAGTTATGATAAAAAGTGCGGTATGAGTCATAACTGGGCGTAAAGTTTGTTTGAAAAGTAATACCCAACGGTAATGTTAAGCGGCCATAAATATTGGCAAACAAAGTATTTTGAACGTTCATGCTTTCATCATACTGTGTATTTAAAAATGGATTCCGGGCATTTAGACCGGCATCATCGGTAGGTATCCTTCTTAAAGTGCCATCAGCGTTATAAAAATCGCCATAAGGAGAATTGTTGGTTATTTGATTCCAATCGGCTTCTATAGTGTGAGGCCTGTCGATACTGCCGTCACTATTCCTGCCCGGAAGATTACTCTCATCCCTTACAGCATATTGAGCATTAATACCAACGGTTAAAAAACTGGTGGCTTTACCTTCCAGGTTTAATCTGGCGCGGATGTTACTATAATCCCCGCCGGCAATCAGGTTTTGGTTTTTAGTGTAGTTTAAAGACATGTAATAATTAACATCCTCGCGCTTACCAGCCATGCTGATGGTATGATCCTGTCTGAAACCATTGCGGAAAACCTTATCAAACCAGTCAACAGTTTTGCCGGCGGCATAATTGGCCCTTTCATTAGCTACCAGACCCAATCTGCTTAGCCATTGATCAACCGGATCACCTGTGGCCTTTGTTAAGGCCATCCATTGATCAACAGTTATGCCTGATGGCAGTTTTCTGGGGTCGGTATACTCATAATCAGGGTTATTTACATTGATGCTCCGCATAACATCTGCGCGCCAATCTAAAAATCCTTGCGGGCCATATACTTTTTGCTCTTTCTCCAATTGGGCAATACCAAAGTTTGAATTAAGCGTAATGATAGGCGGGCCTGTTTTTCCTTTCTTGGTAGTAATAGCAACCACACCGGCTGCCGACCGTGAACCGTAAACTGCAAGGGCGCTGGCATCTTTTAGTACGTCTACCGACTCTACGTCATTAGGGTTAATATCAGCCAGTTGACCATTATAGATAACACCATCCAGCACAATTAATGGTGACGTGTTTCCGGTTAGGGTTGATTTTCCGCGAAGTAACAGGTCTCCACCACCCTTGGGCGAAGTATTCATGCTAACCGTAAGTCCGGGAATGTTGCCTTTAAGCACGTCGCCGATACTTGTTGGATTTTCGTTTTCCAGCTGGGTAGCTTTTATGCTTGATACGGCTCCTGTTACATCCTTTTTTTGACGGGTTCCGTAACCAACTACTACTACCTCGTTCAACTGTTTATTATCTTCAGTCAAAGTAATGTTGATTTGATTTCGGCCATTTACAGGTTGCTCCTGGCTGGTATACCCAACTATGCTAAACACCAGTGTGGCGTTTGATGGGGCACTGAGGGTGTAATGGCCTTTTACATCGGTAGCAACACCTTTTCCCGTTTCTTTTACTTTAACGGTTACACCGGGTATCGGGCCCTTGTCGTCTTTAACTATACCTGTTACGGATCGATCCTGAGCCAGCGCAAGCGTGCTGCTGGCCAGAAAAAATAAAATGAGGAGAGTAATTCGTTTTCTCATAATTTTAATAGTATTAATTGGTTTATAGTGGTTTGTTTTTGGTTTAAATAGAATAGGCGCACCTTGCCATACAAACAGGCATACAGATCCATCATTAATGAACCTGTGTAGCCTTCATGACCGTAAAATTTAATGGATGCAATACAGGAAACTTAAACCGTAGCATGTTAGGTTAAGCCTGTTTTAATATGACAGTATGCAGCAGATACTATCATGCACAAATGCACGTTGTTACATGACAAAATGTGAGTATTTTTTCTTCATATTTGTATTGCTTATTAAAATTTCGGTTGAATTAGGCAAAAAAGTCCCTGCAACATTCAATATTGTTGTTTGGCTAAAAGGGATACGTATTGATTTCGGTAGTGCTGAACCCACTGCCGATTTCTTTTTTTTGGAAGGCCTGATTTATTTTTTCATTGATCTAAGGTTATGGGTTAATGGATGCCGCTTTTATTCCACCTGTAAGGTAATGCCCAAACAGTATTCACGTTTTCGCAGGACAATGAAATTTGCAGGTTTATAAAGCAGTTTTATGGTTAATAATTAAGCCGTTTTTATAATTAATTAAAGCGCTTCTTATTATTTGTAATTGGCAAAATACTAAACTGTATTTACCAAAAATATCCCGGGAGATCAGGTTTTCATAAGTTTTAGCTGTTTTTATTTACGATAACGTTTTCGTTAAAAAACATTGGTTGTGTGTTATTAATAAGTGTGAAATGCACAGATAAATAAATAGTTAGCTTGTTTTTCTTCAATAAACAGATCTTTTCAACCTCTATTGTTAAAAGGTTTTATCATTACAACTAGCTAGTGGGTATATTTTAATAATGAGATATGCAAATATTTAGTCGTTAACGCTTTTAATATAATACTCTTAAAAGTCGCCAATGACTAAATTGGGTACTGTACACAGATTAAAGAATTTAATAGCACGTGTACCTCTGGTTACCTGTTAAGTAGCCATAATGGTTTTTTTGCTTACAAGTTTAAGCAATGCAAAGGTTATTAAGCCTGCAGTTACGCCAGCAACTATGGCAAGTGATATGCTGCCATATAGATATTGTTCCAGATGGAGGCTGATCGATTTTAAGGAGATATTTCCATTAAAGGGGATTTCGATATTTTTTTCACCCATCCAATAGCCACCGGCTTTATAACTTAAAAATATTACCGCCGGTATTAAGGGGGCAAAACTGATGTGTGCAGCTAAAATAACAAGCGCCTTATTCAACTTTAATAACATAGCTAATGAAAACGCTACGATCAGCTGAAAGCCCCATATAGGTACTATTCCCATAAATACACCAAAACCAATGGATAGGGCTTTAAGCTGCGCTGATTGATCTGGATTAAACAAATGGGTTTTTATAAACTGCCTGCCCCTTTCTTTGCTGAAAAAAGTTTTGAAAAAATAGCCTGGATTAGTACATGCTGCTTTTAGCTTTTGAATCCCTGCTTTTATTTTTTCTGAACTATTCATGGTATTTGATCCATATACGACAACCGACCCGGGCAAAGTTTTGAAATGGTTAGTATAAAACTTATTACAAATTTACCCTTAGCAACATTAACAGACTTTTAAGTTTTTAATAAGTAACTACTTCATATTGCAACGGCGGCAAAGGTAAATATCTTTACAATACCTTAGTTACCACGTTTTAATTTGTTTGCGCCAAAGCGGTAAATATTGACCATGCACTTAAAATTGATGTCTTATTGATAGAGCCAATAGCTATTATGCACATTATAAGCTCAATGCATATTAAATTTTTATTAAAAAATTAGTCTACTAATTCTATAGTGCATATATTTGTAACAATTGTTATTATCGATCTAACCAATTAGTTCTTTATGGTAAATAATGAGGTCAGTCAACAAAAAAGAGGCAGCCTTCGGCTTTCTCTTTTTTTATTTCAGGGCCTTTGTCCTTTACTATTATAAAATATGATCAGAAATTTTCAGGACAGTACTTCCTCCAACACATCGGCAGAGCGTATATTGCCGAATCCCTCTATATGCAACGCGTAATACTCCAATAGCTTCTGGATCAGGTACCGGCGTTCGTCATTACTCCATTTTAACTGTTGTATATTTTCAAAACTGCATTGCAAAAGCAGGTGAAAATTTTGCGTGTGCGGCGGCGACAAGTACAGTAAGCTATCGGGTTTATAGTTGCTGAATGTACCGTTCTTCATGTCAAAATAATCGGCCTGGCCAGCTTGGTATCTATCTGGGTAAAAACCAAGGTAACGGGTAAGCTGAACTAAAAACAGCAAATGAAAGTTAGCCACACTTCCGGTTTGATGGTCGAGCCACTCTATAGCGCTGAATACAAAATCAAACAAATTTTCATCAGCCGATTGCTGCTTTACGGCTTTATACAGCACTTCGTTCAGAAACATAGCGATGCAGCTTTTGATCACATCATAAGGGATGCTTTGCAACACCGGCGAATTTTTAAGTTCGGAGATGCGCTGTACGCTGCCTGTATTTTTATGATAAACAACCAGGTCAAGCAGGTGCAGGGGTTGCAGCATATTGCGCCCTATTTTGGCCCTGGGCTTTTTTGCACCGTTAATGATGTATGATTGCAGGCCAAATTTTTCGGTGAAGAGCTGTACAATAACACTGCTTTCGCCATAGTCGGTTGCTTTAAATACAATACCACGGGTTTTATGAAGCATGTTATACCAGTAAAATAAGTTTAGGTATAAAAATGATACCGCCGGTAACCAGCGCAAACACCGCGGCCACCACCACCGCGCCGGCGCTCACATCCTTAACATGACCGGCTTTGATGTTGTATGTAGGCGAAACCAGGTCGGTGAGGGTTTCAATGGCGGTGTTGATGAGTTCGGTTACCAGCACCAGGGTGATACTGAGCGCCATCCATTGCCATTCGGCAGCGGAAAGGTGCAGGGCGATACCCAGGCCAATGGTAATAACACTTGCTACCAGGTGTATCCGGAAGTTGGGCTGGGTACTGGTGGCATATTGCAAACCTTTAAAGGCAAAACCAAAACTGCGTATCAGTCTTCTCATATACAAAAATACATTGTTATTGGCATTTATGGATTTTGGTAAGCCCAAAACTTTTTAAAGCTTAAATTTTAACACTTTTTTGCCCAAAAAGAGGGTGAAATTGGGTCAAAAACTGCCGAAAACTCATCCAAAACCATCCATTTTAACACTTTTTAACAAATTTTTGATGAGTTTCAAAAGGTTTAAAAAGTATTAATTTATTGATATTCAATTATATGAGTAAAAAATAGCTGTTTTTTGGACCTTTTATCCCCTTAACACAACGGCCCGGTTTTCCTTTTTACAGAAAACCGGGCCGTTGTATACATACAAATATACTGATAATTATTGATTGATTGAATTAGTGAATTAGTGATTTTTGGCTGCTATAATTGCAGGTTTCTGGATAACAGGGGCAGGAGCGTGTGGGGTTCAGCCAAGTTCCTGAAGGCACTGGGCATAAGTGGCGCCGATGGGGATGCTATGGCTGCCGATGTTTACTTGTAAGCGGTCGAACCTGCTTACCTTATTGCAGGCGATAATAAAGGCCCGGTGGGTACGGATAAACTTTTTGGCGGGTAACAATAACAACATATCGCTTATGGCTACCCGGGTGCTTAATGAGCGGTTGCCCTCCAGGTGGATACGGGTGTAGTTACCGGCAGCTTCAATAAATAATATATCGTTCAGTTCAACTTTAATTTGCTCATAGCCGTCTTTGATAAATATGGAGCTTATTTCTTCGCCGGCATCAGGTTTATTGCGTAAGGTGAACAGTTCATGTGCTTTGTTGCAGGCTTTCAAAAAACGCGGCAGTGAAAACGGTTTTAACAGGTAATCCACAGCATCAAGCTCAAAGCTTTTTACGGCGTGTTCCGAATAAGCTGTGGTAAAAATTACCATGGGCGGATTGTTGATGCTGTTCAAAAAATCAAGACCGCTGATGTCGGGCATTTTAATGTCCAGGAACATCAGGTCGGTTTTGTTTTGCCTCAGATAAGCCAGGGCCTCAAACGCGTTGGTAAATACAGCCTTTAACTCTACAAAGGGCACTTTGGCCGCGTGTGCCTGCACAATATTAAGCGCTATGGGTTCATCATCAATGGCAATGGCTATCATTCCTTAAATGTAATTAATTAGTGTGAGTTATGCTAAGCTCTTATCCGCGCAATCGACTCACCCCGACATCGCTGCGCTCGTCACCCCTCTCTCCGCTTCGCGCATAGAGGGGTTTTTATTTTTTTCTTTACCCTCTTTGCGGCGAAGCCGGAGAGAGGGCGGTCCAGCGAAGCGTAGACCGGGTGAGTCAACTATGCGATATCCCGAACTCACATTAATTATCCAATTGCAAGGTAAGATGAACAAAAAATTCCGCGGCGTTTTGACGGATAACCAGCTCGTGTTTGCCGGGGTATAGCAGCGTTAACCGCTGTTTTACATTTTCGAGCCCGATGCCGCTTTGCCCTTTTTCGGGATCGTTATCCGGTTTAATGTGGATACTGTTATGCACATCAAAATAAAGGGTGTTGCCGCTGGTATTCAGGGTAACTTTAATATGTGATGGACTGATGAGGCTAATACCGTGTTTAAAAGCGTTCTCAACAAATGGGATAAGCAGCATGGGGGTTATTATCAGATCGGAGGTAATGTCTTCTATCTGTGTTTCGATAACGATATCGGATGATGCCGATGTACGCAATTTTTGCAGCAGGATATAATTCTTCAGATAGTCGGTATCCCGCGATAAAGCGATTTTATCCTGTATGTTCTCCTGCAGCATAAAACGCATCATATCACCCAGCTTTTGAATCCCCTCGCCGGTGCGCTCGGCGTTTTCCTGTAGCGCGGTTCCGTATAGGGTATTGAGGGCGTTAAATAAAAAGTGTGGGTTTATTTGTGATTTTAAAAAATTAAGACTGGCATCTGATTTACCCAGTTCTGTTTTCAGTGTTTTGATCTCTTCGTCCTTTTTGGCATGACGGCTTTTGTAAATACTCCATGAAAAAGGGGCTACGAGTATGAGCTGGGCAAAAAAATTACCAATCACAATAATGGCTATCTGGTTTTCGTCGGTATTGGCCTGGATGGAGAATGCATGTGATGTTGGCCCTAACAACCGGCTGCCGCCTTTAAAACAAAAACCCAGTATCAACAGAATCACGCATGACAGCAGCGTTAAGCCCATCATGCGCCCATAGTAACGTACATAGCTCTTTTTGGGTAAAAATGTAACCGGGAGCAAGTGGTGTACCGAGTACAAATAAACAATGATCATGGCCGGAACGGTAAACGCGATAAAAAATTTAACCCCTTCGGGTAGCCCTAAATAAAGCGCGGCCACAATGAGCAGTATCCAGGAAGCGGTAAGTAATGTTGATTCATAATAGAGGGCGTTTGCAGTGTTCCGGGTGTCGCGGTTAAAAAACACCAATAACAGCTTGATGGCCAGCAGCGTGGCGAAATATAGGTTGATGATGCCCAGCGTAGTGCAGACATACATGAAAATTAAAATAAATAAAGTGCCACCCGCTGAAGTATGCGTTTGATTTTCAAACGCGGGTACCATATAAAAGCAAATAAAGCCATAGCAAATAAACACAACTATATGGTTAAACAACACGGGCGCCATGATGCCCACAAAATAGGTATGATTGATATCGTTAAGACGTATCTCGTCAATAACCGATAAAATGAGTGACAGCACCAGGCAGCCGGTAACTATCCAGAATTCAATGAGGGCGAAGCCTTTTAATTTTATATTCAGTTGCTTGTACATGATAAGTTAGATTTTTGAACGGTTGGTTTACAGCTACAATAGTACAAAAGCCAGCCGACGTTAAAATTGAAATGTGACAAACCCATCAAAAAATGTGACGAATAATAAAATTAGCGGTTTTAATGTATCGGGAAGTTATTTAGGGGTGGTGCGGTGATAACACCGACCACAGGCTAAAAAAAATGTGACGAATAATAAAAGCAGCGGTTTTAACGGGTTGGGATGTCGCGGTAGCGGGGGATTTAGTGGTGCGGTGATAACACCAACCACAGGCTAAATGAACAAATCTAGTACAAGTTAACCATGCACTAAATTATTGGGCGGGTTCAAAGTCTGTTCCTAAATAAAATTATCAATGCGATGATAAAGATATTCTATCTTTATCATGTGCTGTAAAATTAACAACTCAGCCAGTTAACCCCAGATATAACCTAATAACCAATCACCACGATTCAATGATAAAGGAAATAATTAACGAACTGGCATATGATAAGATAACGCTGACCCAGGCATTAACCAGGGCTAAGTTAGTTGCTTTCACAATCGATAATCAAACATTTCAGTCGTGGCTTAAATGGGAGTTGGAAGGTTACAACGACAATAAGGAGCTTCTACCCGAATACAGGAAAGTGCCATGCGTTCCGATGGCAAAAATTGGAGATCGTTATGGCCGGAAAAACACAGTGATGATTCGTTTAAACCAGACTCTCGAGATTATGGAAATGTTATCAGTGGCAAATGTATATATAAGCGTCCCTTCGCTGGAAACCAATTTTGCGACAATTCAATCGGATATATGTACCCAAGAGTTCGCCCCTGCACTCACCGAGCTCTTGCGTGGGCCATTCGAAGCTTCGAACCCGCAAATAAAGCTGCTTTCCGCAGGTCAGGAATTCAATAAATTATATCTAAAAAATATAATAGACATGACGAAGCAGAAGCTAATTGATACCTTACTTGAACTAAATAAAGAATTTCCAAACCTAACTGACGATTTCAAAATGGATAAAGAGAAAAACACCAAAATCGAAAATATTATCACAACCAACATTTACGGAAGCAATAATCCCCTAAACATTACTGCGGGAGAACATGTTCAACAAAGTGGTTTTACCTTTAACACTGCTGTTGACTTTACGCAGCTTGAAAAATTAGGAGTTCAAGGTAAAGAGGTTGAAGAACTTCAAACGATTATTGCAGAGAACAAAGACAATCCATCGGGAAAATTAGCCAGCGTCATGAAATGGTTGGGAGGAGTGTCGGCCTCTATTGCTGCACGTGGCTTATATGAAAAAATCCCCGCCATTACGGAATTTGTCCATACTCATATATTAAAATAGCATTAGCCTGTGGTTGGTGTTACCTCCATACCGCAGGCTATATGGTCCAATAAAGTACTATATTAGGCAAGTTTAATAGTGGTGTGATGATAACATCAATCATAGGATAAATGAAATACAAAGTCAATACCAACCAATTAAACTAATGGCAAACTAAAGTAAAATGTTGATCCTTTATCCATCTCACTTTCCACCCATACTTTACCCTTATGCCTTTGGATGATCTCGGCCGAGAGGTAAAGGCCCAGCCCAAAGCCCGAAATGTTTTGTGTTTGTTCGCTTTCAATGCGGTAATAACGGTCGAACAGCCTTGCCTGGTCCCGTAGCGCTATGCCCAAACCTTCGTCTGTTATGCTTACTTCAACCAGGCTCTTAATTTCCCGGCAGGAAACCGTAATATTTTTTCCTTTTGACGAATACTTGATCGCGTTGCTTAAAAAGTTGGTGATCACCTGGCCTATCTTGTCCCTGTCGGCACGAACCACAATATCACAATCGGAGGTTACAACGATGTAGTGGCTTTTGGTGATCAGCATCATATCTTCCACAATTTCCTTGAGCAGGGTATTCACCTCAAAAGACTGTTCATTCAGGTAAATTTTCCCGGCCTCAAAGCTCGATGCACTCAAAAAACCATTGATCAGGGCCGACATTTTTTTCACCTGTATGTTGGCCTTCTCCAGGGCCCCAACGGCAAAAGTATCCCCGGCTTTACTGGCTTTGGCGGCCAGCATCTGTACGTAGGCCTGTAGCGTGGTTAGCGGTGTTTTAAGTTCATGGCTCGCCATGGCAATAAAATCGGTCTTCCGGATATCGTCCTGCTTATGTACGGTAACATCCAGCATCAATCCCGTAAAGTATGCCGGCTTGCCATCCAGGTCGTGCGTAAGGTTTCCATTAGCCCTTATCCAGCGCAGTTTACCATCGTGAAATCCCTTCAGTGGAAACTCTACATCACATATTTCTCCACGGTCAATAGCTGCTTCAACGGTGTTTCTTAGTAAGGACTGGTATTCACTATCGATCTGGGCTATGGCCGATTCAAAAGTCATTGGCTCATCAAGATGAAAGCCAAACAGTTCTTTAAGGCGTGGTGATGGAATAAATTCACGGGTTGTCGCGTCTATCGACCAGATCCCCATTTCGGCAGAGTCGATAGCCATACCCAACATTTTACTGCTGATGTTGAATTCCCGCTGGATCCTTTTTAACTCGGTGATATCATAAAAAGTAATGATAGCGCCATTGTTGCTATGATCTGCCAGCTGCACATAAGGCATGGTCATGATCTGGTACCATTTACCGTTATTGGTTTCAATTTCTTTGGTAATAACACAGCCTTCTGCCAATACCTTTTTGATATCGTCCAGAATGGTTTCGAATTTGATATTGGTAGAAATATTGCTGAGCGGCCTGCCGACGTCTGATTCCAGAAGGTTGATCTGTTTTACCGTTCCCGGCGAAAATTTCATCAGGCGCAGTTCATTATCAATAAATAATTGCCCGTTAATATTACTCCTGAAATAATTATTCAGATCGTCATTAATTTCCAGCAGTTCTTTGTTTTTGAGTTGGTAATCTGAATTAATGGTATGCAGTTCCTCATTTACGGATTGCATTTCTTCGTTGGTGCTTTGCATTTCCTCATTGGCCGAGATCAGCTCCTCATTAAAAGATTGCATGTTCTCGTTGGAGGTATTCAGTTTTTCATTGGAAAGGTTAAGTTTGTCCTGTAAGTCCTTCCGTTCTTCTTCCAGGTTAATGATATATTGATCCAGGTAGATCTTTTCATCATATACCGCGTTTTTTTGTATTGGCAGGGCAGATTTATCTTCACTGAAAGTTACCCACAACAATTTTTCCCTGCCTTTTAATATTAACGGACTGATGGACAGGCTCACATTAACCACCTGCTGGCCCTGCTTAATTTTTATCCCGTTAAGCACCACATTTTCATTTGTTTTTAAAACCTCTTTACTCAGGGTATTAAAAGCTACGGCAAGCGGCTTGGGTAAAAGCTCTGCCAGGTCGGAACTGAAATGTTTATGGAGCAGGTATTTTGTGGTATCTCCGTATGACCGTACCACTTGATTGTGTTCGTCGATACAAACAGTCAGGTAGTCCAGTTTATGGGCCAGGCTCTCATGGATCTCTTCGGAGAGGTTATTATGATTTGTGTTTTTAATCTGGCCTGGTGAAAAGCGGGATGGAGTATGTTTGGCATCGGGCACATCGGGCATGGAGAATTCCTCAAAACTTATGGCCCGTTTGGTTTCCAGGTTTTTATAGATCTTCCATTTTTTATGGACTACTTCCAGGTTTTTGATGATGGACACCGGGTTTTCGCTCGATCCTAAAAATAAATAACCATCTTTTTTGAGGCCAAAAAGCATCATAGCAAATATTTTCTTTTGCAAAACAAGAGTCATATAAATGAGCAGGTTGCGACAGCTGATCAGGTGCATATTGCAGTAAGGCGGGTTTTTAACAAGGTCGTGCTTGGCAAAGATCACCATCTTGCGGATAACCGGTTTTACCCGGTAAAATTCGCCTTCTTTAAAAAAGTACTTTTCGAGCCGCTCCGCGGACATGTTTTGGGCAATGTTTTTACTATAAACCCCTTTGCCTGCGTGAATCAGCGCATCGCTGTCAATATCTGTCGCGAACAGCCTTACTACCGTATCCGATAACGGGCCTGTTAATTGCTCTGCTATCAATATGGCCAATGAGTAAACTTCCTCGCCAGTAGCGCAACCGGCAATCCACATTTTCAGCTCTTCTTCCGGGGCTAGCTTTTCCAGTATATCGGGTAATATCTTGCTTTCAATAAAATCAAAAGCTGCCTGATCCCTGAAAAAGGAAGTAACACTGATGAGGAACTCCTTGGCCAGGGCATCTACCTCCATAGGCGTTTCTTTTAAATAGCTCAGGTATTTTCCCAGCGTATTAAAATTATGGCTTGAAGCCCTTCTTTTTGTTCTTCGTAATATGGTTGGTTGTTTATAGTCCGAAAAATCAAGCGGTGATCTTTCTTTGATCAGGTTGATAATTGCCGAAAGGTCTTTTTCATCCTCCTGCTGATAGGCTATTAAATCCCCTCCATATTTTACATAATCTTCAATGGTACCGGGCATTAAAGCGGGTTCCAGTACAAAATCAACCAATCCTGTAGCGATAGCATGAGAAGGCATACTGCTAAACTCCGAAGTTTCGGGGTCGCGGGCCATCACCATTCCGCCTGCTTTTTTAATAGCCTTTATACCTTCTGTACCATCAGAGCCTAAGCCGGAGAATATGATACCAATAGCTCTTTTGCCATAATTTGCGGCAAGGGACTCAAAAAAGGTGTTGATGGTTAAGTGCGGGCCTTGAATTTTCTCCTTTTCGGTTAAATACAGGTTCCCCCCGCGTATGGTCATATACTTATTGCTGGGGATGAGGTATACCTGGTTGCATAGCACTTTCATTCCATCTTCGGCCTCTTCAACAATAAGCTTACTGTGCCTCACCAGCAGATCAAGCATCCTGCTTTTAAAATCGGCTGATAAGTGTTGAATAATTACATAGGATACACCATCTAAAGGGGTATGATCAAAAAAAGAATTGATCTCTTCCATACCGCCCGCGGAGGCGCCAATGGCAACGATGTGATGGGGATCGGTTTTGAACATGGCATGAACTTAAAGAGCAGTATTAGAATTTATTAAATTCTTAGAGATGAGTAAATTAAGAAATCAAATTTACAACTATAAATCCGGAATAAAAGGGGCCTGTCCTTGTTATTTATGTTCATTTAACATTGGCGTGTTAAATACCTGATATGAATTAAAATTATCTGCTCCCGCGTGCTATAAATGAGGCGGTAGGTTAAGATTTTGTCACAATGTCAATATCTTAAGCCGGTGGGTAAATCAAATTTCGTAGTTTAGCGGCGCCCTTAATGTGACTCAAATGTTCTGGAAACATACCGCTTCTTTTATCCTTAAAAACAGACTCATCGTACTTATCTGCGTTTTGGCACTGAGTGCTTTTATGGGTTTTGAGGCGTCGAAAGTAAAAATAACCTTTAACGGGGGCAAAGTGCTGCCCGTTACCGATTCGGCCTATATCCGCTATAACCAGTTTAAACAAACCTTTGGCCAGGATGCCTCATCGATGGTTCTGGGGATCAAATCAGACAAAATATTTGATAAAGATGTGTTTAACGACTGGTACCTGATTGGCACGCAGCTTAAACAGATCAAAGGTGTAAAGGCCGTGGTTTCGGCTGCTAATGTGTACAATTTGCAAAAGGATACCCTGCAGCACCGTTTTATAGTAAAGCCATTGGTTACCGGCGTGCTACCTTCGACGCAGGCGGTTGACAGTGTAAAGCAGCAACTTTTAAACCTGCCGTTTTACAAAGGGTTGGTACTGAGCAACGATGGCAAGTCGACCTTAATGGCTATTACTTTTGACGATAAAATAATCAATACGTCTTTCCGTGTGCCCATCATTAACAAAATGCTTCAACTGGGGCAAGCTTTTGAGCAAAAGCATGGCATCAAGGTACATTACTCGGGCCTGCCACTGATCCGCACCGTTGTGGGCGACCTGGTGGCGCATGAGTTTTCCATGTTCCTGGGGCTATCTATATTGATCACGGCTATCATTCTGCTCATCTTTTTCAGGTCGTTTTTCCCGGTGATATTCCCGGTACTTATTGTGGTGCTGGGTGTGCTCTGGAGCCTGGGCATCCTGTTTATGATGCACTATGAAATGACCATTTTAACCGGCATCATCCCGCCGCTGGTGGTGGTTATCGGCATCCCGAACACCATTTTTATCCTCAATAAATATTACCACGAGTTTGAAATATCGGGCAATAAAATGGAGGCATTGGCCATCGCGCTTGAAAAGGCCGGCATCACCACTTTTATAGCCAACATTACTACCGCTATTGGTTTTGGTGTATTATGCTTTACCAATAGCGAACTGTTAACCCAGTTTGGTTTGGTGGCTTCGCTGGGCATCCTATCCACATTTGCTTTGAGCCTGATACTGGTACCTATCGTATTTAGTTACCTGCCTGCTCCCAAAGCAAAAAAAGCCGGTATTAAGGACAGTAAATGGATGAAAGCCTTGTTGATTAAACTGGATACCCTGGTACATCAAAAACGGAAAGCTATCTATATCACCACGCTGGTGCTGGTAGCTATTTCGGCCGTGGGTATTTATCGTATCAATATTAATGGCTATGTGGTTGATGACCTGCCGCAGCACAACAATACGCTTGAAGATCTGAAATTTTTTGAATCGAACTTTAACGGGGTGCTGCCTTTGGAGGTAAGTATCGATACCAAACGCAAAAACGGCGTGGTGAACCAAACCGTGATCCGCAAGGTTGAAAAACTGGAAAAGCTGATCTCCTCGTATCCGCAGTTCAGCCGTTCTATTTCCCTCATCCAGGTATTAAAATTCTCGACCCAGGCCTTTTATGGCGGCAATCCGGAATACTATCGTTTGCCCGATGGTCTGGAGCAGAATTTTATCCTCAACTATGCCGCTAACTCGGGTAAAAGCTCATCCGGCGCTTTGAACACTTACCTGGATAAGGATCACCGCACAACCCGGGTAACTTTTGAAATGATCGACGCCGGATCCAAAAAAATGAATGTGGTACTGGCCGAGCTGCAACCCCGTATCGACTCGATATTTAATCCCAAAAAGTTTCATGTGGAGCTTACCGGCTCCAGCATTATTTTTATAAAAGGAACCAATTACCTGCTCAAAAATCTTTACGAAAGCCTGGCCTGGGCCATTTTGCTGATAGCCGGGGTGATGTGGATCTTGTTCAGGGGGGTAAAAATGATTGCCATTTCGCTGGTGCCCAACCTGGTGCCACTCATCATAACGGCGGGTATCATGGGTTTTTTTGGTATCCCGCTCAAGCCCTCAACCATACTGATATTTAGTATCGCGATGGGGATCTCGTCCGATCAGACTATTTATTTTATAACCCGTTACCGCCATGAACTTCGCTATACGCGTAAAAGCATATCACGGATAGTATCAGACACGATCCGCGAAACCGGGGTGAGCATGATATTTATCGCGACGGTACTGTTTTTTGGTTTCGGCATATTCGCGGTATCCAAATTTGGCGGAACCGTGGCATTGGGTATCTTATTATCCATAACACTGCTGGTAGCCATGATCAGTAACCTCACGCTGCTCCCTGCTTTTTTACTGAGCCTGGATGGCGGCGTCGACCGTAAGAAAATAAAAGGACCGGATATTGAGGAATAACACCTCACCCCGGCCCTCTCCAAAGGAGAGGGAGTGTAATAAACTTTAAATCACGCAAATCAGAACCCTCTCCTTCGGGGAGGGCAGGGAGGGGTATTATGGATCTTAAACTCAACAACAAAGTAGCTGTAGTATTAGCAGCCAGCAAAGGATTAGGTAAAGCGGTAGCAACAGCTTTATCTGCCGAAGGCGCCCGGGTGATCATTGGCTCGCGCGATGAGGCGGAATTAAATAAAACCGCTGCTGAAATAAAACAGATCACCGGCAACGAGGTAATCGCTATACCTGTTGATGTGTCTAAGGCCGAGGAGATAGAAGCTTTCGTTAACAAAGCCGCAAACGCTTTCGGTCGGATAGATATATTGCTGAACAATGCTGGCGGCCCCCCTTTTGATAAATTCGAAAACTTTGACGACGAGCAATGGCAAAAAGCTTTTGATCTTAATTTATTAAGCGTTGCGCGCCTGAGCAGGTTGGTATTGCCGCATATGCAAAAAACAGGCAGCGGGCGCATTATCAACATTGTTAGTGTTTCGGTAAAGGCCGTGTTGGGCGGTTCTGTACTATCGACCACTATGCGGATGGGTGTAGTGGGCATGGCCAAACTAATGGCCGATGAATTTGGTCCGTACAATATCACCATAAATAATGTGGCCCCGGGATTAATCCTGACCGACAGGATAAAACACACCTTGCCAAAAGACGTAGACCCTGAGCAGGCTATAAAAGACCGGGCGAAAAGTATACCGCTTGGCCGCATAGGCAAACCCGAAGAACTGGCCGCGCTGGTTGCCTTCCTGGCATCGGAGCAGGCCGCTTACATCACCGGTACAACCATCCAGGTTGATGGCGGTGCCAGCAGGAGCATTTATTAATTCAGCGCCTGCTCGTTTTTAGCGGGCTTGTTTTTTGTAAAAAGCGATATCAGACCGCTTAAGAACGTAACAGCGGTAAGGCCCATCACAAAGCTGGCCCATTTGTCGATAGTGGAGTGATCTGCGCTTTGCAGGCTGATGATTAAAGCGGCAATAAATAATATTCCCGAAATTATGATATATGCTTTAGATCTCATTTGTTGCTTTTTATAAGTATATATAAAGATATAATTTTATTGTTGTCTTAAAAATAGTTGATCAGGCTCCTTTTTTTGTTTCACGTAAATAATCAATAATCAGGGTAACAATACTAATGATACCGGCTATGGTTAAGCCCAGCGCGGCACCCTGAACCAGGTCTTTCCACTTGGAATGGTATAAGGCCGGGATGGCCATGGCGGCCGAAAACAGGATCACAGCAACCAACAACATCAACACCGTACGCCTTACTTTATTTTTCATTCGTCCAAATTAAAAAAATCATTTATAATTTCCGTATTTTTGCAACCTCTAAAAATTGAGGTGAACTATATAGATGTATAAGGAATATAAGCAGTTAAACCTATCGCAAACAGGCAAAGAGATACTGGAGTTTTGGAAGCAGAACAACATATTTGGCAAAAGTATCAGCAGTCGTCCGGCAAGTAACCCCTACACGTTTTACGAAGGGCCGCCGAGCGCTAACGGTATGCCCGGTATTCACCATGTGATGGCGCGTTCTATAAAAGATATTTTTTGCCGTTACAAAACGTTAAAAGGTTTCCAGGTAAAGCGTAAAGGCGGCTGGGATACCCATGGCCTGCCCATTGAGCTTGCTGTTGAAAAAGCTTTAGGGATAACCAAGGATGATATTGGTAAAAAAATAAGCGTTAAAGATTATAACGATGCCTGCCGTAAGGAGGTAATGCGCTATACCGACGTTTGGAACGACCTGACCGAAAAAATGGGTTATTGGGTTGATCTTGACGATCCGTATGTTACCTACGAAAACGAATACATTGAAAGCCTTTGGTGGATCCTGAAGGAGTTTTATAAAAATGATCTTTTATACAAAGGTTATACGGTACAACCGTATTCGCCAAAGTCGGGTACCGGCTTAAGCTCGCATGAGCTCAACCAGCCGGGCACTTATAAAATGGTAAAGGACACTTCGATAGTGGCCCAGTTCCATTTAAAGAACGACCAGCAACATCCATTGATCCCTGTTTTGTTTGAGGATGTAAACGAGGACACCGCGATACTAGCCTGGACTACCACGCCATGGACACTGCCATCAAACTGCGCGCTGGCCATTGGCGAAAATATCGACTATGTAAAGCTGCGCACGTTTAACCCTTATACTTATGAGCCGGTGAGTGTAGTGTTGGCCAAAGCATTGGTTGGTAAATACTTTAAAGCCGAAGGCGAAAACGCGTCATTCCAGGATTATAAGGGTGGTGATAAAGTTATTCCCTGGGAAGTAAGGGCTGAGTTTAAAGGCGTTGAGCTGATTGGTTTGCGTTATCACCAGCTGATGCCTTATGTGAGCAATGAAAACCTGGAGAAAAACGCTTTCCGCGTGATCCCGGCCGATTTTGTGACTACCGAAGATGGTACAGGTATCGTACATACCGCTTCTGTTTTTGGTGCGGACGATTTCAGGGCCTGTAAAGAACAGAACGTACCATCGGTAATGGTATTGGATGAAACAGGCAAAGAAGTTCCCCTGGTAAATAAACAGGGTCGTTTTGTTGATGAAGTGACCGATTTTGCCGGCCGCTATGTAAAAGAAGAATACTATAGCGATGCAGAACGTGCCGAGCCTGGTTTTAAGGCTACGGATGTACTGATCTCTATCAAACTGAAAGAAGACAATAAAGCGTTTGACGTTAAAAAATATGAGCACAGCTATCCGCACTCATGGCGCTCAGACGAACCGATATTATATTACCCGCTCGATAGCTGGTTTATCCGTACCACCGCGGTAAAGGATAAAATGGTGGAACTGAACAAAACCATCAACTGGAAACCAGAATCAACTGGTACTGGTCGTTTTGGTAACTGGCTGGAAAACCTGGTGGATTGGAACTTGTCGCGTTCACGCTACTGGGGTACGCCGCTGCCTATCTGGCGCGAAGAAAATGGTTCGGAAGAAAAATGTATTGGCTCCATTGCCGAGCTGAATGCCGAGATCGAAAAGGCGATAGCTGCAGGCTTTATGCCCGCAGGTTTTAAGCTGGAAGATATGCACCGCCCTTATGTGGACGATGTGATCCTGACTTCGGCTGCAGGTAACAAAATGTTCCGCGAGCCTGATCTGATCGACGTTTGGTTTGACTCAGGCGCTATGCCATATGCGCAGTGGCACTTCCCTTTTGAAAACAAGGAAGAGTTTGCAGCTGCCTACCCGGCCGATTTTATTGCCGAAGGTGTTGACCAAACCCGTGGCTGGTTTTTTACCCTGCACGCTATAGCCGTAATGCTGAGCGAATGCAGTGATGAAGTAAAGGCGGTAAATGCAAAAGTGGGCAATAAAGGTATCGCGTTCAAGAATGTGGTTTCAAACGGCTTGGTGCTGGATAAAAACGGCAACAAGATGTCAAAACGTTTGGGCAATGCTGTTGATCCGTTCCTGACCATTGAACAATATGGTGCCGACGCGGCCCGCTGGTATATGATCAGCAATGCCGCGCCATGGGACAATCTTAAATTCAACGAAGAAGGTATTGACGAAGTACGCCGTAAGTTTTTTGGTACACTGTATAACTCTTACTCATTCTTTGTGCTGTATGCCAATATCGATCAGTTTAAATACAGTGAGCCCGAGATAGCATTGGCACAACGCCCTGAAATTGATCGTTGGGTGATATCCTTACTCAATACCCTGAGCCGCGAGGTTGATGGTTTTTATGCCGATTATGAGCCAACCAAAGCCGCCCGTGCCATACAGGAATTTGTCGACGCGCATTTTAGCAACTGGTATATCCGCTTAAGCCGTCGCCGTTTCTGGAAATCAGATAACTCCGACGATAAACTGTCGGCTTACCAAACATTGTACACCTGCTTAATTACCATTAGTAAATTAATGGCTCCGATAGCGCCGTTCTTTGCCGATAGTTTATATAAAGATCTGAACAAAGTTACCGGTAAAGAGAAATTTGAATCGGTACACCTGGCCTACTTCCCAACCTACCATGATGAGCTGGTTGATGCCGACCTGGAAGAACGTATGCAGCTGGCACAAGATGTATCATCATTGGTGTTATCATTACGTAAAAAGATCGAGATCCCTGTGCGCAGGCCCCTCAGCAAAATATTATTACCTATATTGGACAAGGGCTTTAAGCAGCATGTAGAGCAGGTAAAAGAATTGATATTGTCTGAAACAAACATCAAGGATATTGAGTACATTACCGACACCGCGGGCTTCATTAAAAAGAAAATAAAGCCAAACTTTAAGGCCCTTGGTCAAAAAGTAGGCAAGGATATGAAGGCTGTTGCAGAGGCTATTAATAACTTTACACAGGATGACATAACCGCGCTGGAAAGTGTGGGAAGTGTACAGGTTCTTGATAGTAAGTATGTTATACAGCAGTCGGATGTAGAGATCATCGCCGAGGACGTTCCCGGATGGCAAGTTGCAAATTTAGGAAAACTAACTGTGGCTTTAGATGTTACCATAACCAATGAACTGAAAGAGGAGGGGATAGCGAGAGAGTTGATAAACCGTATCCAAAACCTGCGTAAAACAAAGGGTTTTGAAGTTACTGATAAGATAAATGTTCGCATCAGCGATCATCCTTATATCAGCGAAGCGGTAAAAAATAATTTATCCTATATTTGCGCGGAAATTTTAGCTGAGAGCATAGTGCTTGACGCTCAATTATATGAAGGTGACAAAGTAGAGATTGACGGAAATGAAATTTTTATTGTTATTAGTAAAGTATAAATGAAAGTAGAAAACGAAAAAACCAGATATTCAGAATCAGACCTGCAAGAGTTTAAAGCTCTTATTCTTGATAAACTGCGTTCTGCTAAAGAAGAATTAAACGCCCTGGCAACTTCTTTAAGTTCGCCAAATGCTAACGGAACTGACGATACTGCCGGTACTTATAAAACATTAGAAGATGGCTCGGCCACACTGGAAAAAGAACAAATTAACCAGTTAGCTGCCCGTCAGAAAAAATTTATTGACCAGTTGGAAGCCGCCCTGGTGCGCATTGAAAACAAAACTTATGGTATTTGCCGCGAAACCGGTAAATTGATACCAAAGGAGCGTTTGCGCGCCGTGCCGCATACCACCTTAACTATGGAAGCTAAATTAAAGCAATAAATGAAGGCTGCTTACACCAAACCTTTTCTAACTGCTATATTTATTATTCTTTTTGACCAGATCATTAAAACCTGGGTAAGGGCACATATGTTCATGGGTGAAGAGATTCGCTTTTTGGGTAGTCATGGTATGTTGCACTATACCGAAAACAATGGTATGGCATTTGGTATGGAATGGGGAGGTGATGCAGGTAAACTGGCTTTAACGCTATTCCGCATTTTTGCGGTATGCGGTATTGTTTATACGCTTATTTATTTAATAAAGCATAAATATCACCGCGGGCTCATTATGAATGTGGCGCTTATTTTGGCCGGAGCCGTTGGTAACATCATCGACTCAACCTTTTATGGTATCATGTACAATTATGCCCCACTATTTCATGGACGCGTGGTTGATATGTTTTACTTCCCACTATTCAGGGGGACTTTCCCGGCGTGGGTACCTGTTTGGGGTAATGAGGCGTTTGAGTTTTTCAGACCGGTATTTAACCTGGCAGACGCTTCTATTTGTGTAGGTGTTATTATGATACTGATATTTCAGAAACATTATTTCAAACACGAGGTTCCTGAAGTAAACAGCCCCAACAGCGAAATGGTGGAAGAATAAAGATTTAAATTTTACTAAGAATAAGAAAAGCCGCTTAACGCGGCTTTTTTGTTTGGAAGTTCTTCAAAAAAGAGAAGGGTGTCATGCTGAGCTCCGTCGAAGCATGGTGGGCAGGCCTCTGCGCTCGACCCTTCGACAAGCTCAGGGTGACAGGCCTTTTTCGCTCCCGCGAGATTAGCGCAGCGTATCTCGTGGGGGGCATGGTTAAAGCTTTCAGCTTAATTATATAAACTCTAAATGTCATTTCGAACGAGGTACGAGGAGAAATCTTTTGCGATATACATAGCTCGCGCAGAAGATCTCTCCTCGTACCTCGTTCGAGATGACAACAAGGGTCTCCATTACCTACACCAACTTCATCCCCACCGGATCCCACTTAATGATCCTGTTCTCAAAATAACTATCGTTACAAGCCAGGCATGGGGCCGCTGCTCGGAAGCCAAAAGCTGCATCCTCTACCACAGGTTTCCCGGCGCGCATCGAATCAAAAAAATTGGCAAAATGTTCGTTGGAATCATTATAGCCTTCAGGTTCGTGGTAAACCACATCGTCCATTTTGGGCGCCTGCTGGTCGGCAGCGGAATATTTTTTATTGTACTCCTCTACAATGGCTTTTTGCATGGCCTCAGGATAGGTTCCGAATGCATCCCAGCCGCCATAACCCGGCGCTACCGGCATTTTGCTTTTATGGATGGTAAAGCCGCCACCATCACTCATGTCAATAACCCCTTCAGAGCCGATGATTCTGGTGGAGGCACGGTCACCTTCACCACTTACAAAGTTTACCCGGAGCGTAGCCTGAAAAGCCGGATGCTCCGGCGATTCGGGGTAGGAGATCACCGCGCTCATCACATCAGGCACATTGCGGCCATCCTTCCAGTAAGTTAAACCTCCTATCGAAAATATTTTATCAGGTCCTTTGGAGCCGGTTATAAAATGAATACCCGATAACAAGTGCACGAACAAGTCGCCGGCAACACCGGTGCCATATTCGCGGTAATTGCGCCATCTGAAGAAACGATTACTGTCATAGGCATGCTTTACCTTGCTGTTAGCCTGATACTGCTCCCAGCCCACCGTTTGGGGCGATGCATCTAGCGGAATGGTATATTGCCATGCCCCCAGCGCGCTTTGCCGGCTAAAGGAAGCCTCTACCGCGTTGATCTTGCCAATGGCGCCCGACTGGTAAAGTTCCTGCGCTTTTTTAAACGCAATGCCACTCACCCGCTGACTGCCCACCTGGAAAACTGCTTTGGTTTCCTGTTGGGCTTTGATCTCATTCAATCCCTCGCTGATGTGGTGCACCATGGGCTTCTCGCTGTAAACAGCTTTGCCTTTGTGCATAGCTTCAATAGATATGGGGCTGTGCCAGTTATCGCTGGTAGCCACAATAACGGCATCAATATCCTTGCGGTTTAAAATATCATGGTAATTATCGGTAGTAAAAATATTGGGCCCGTAAACCTCCTTAGCCCGTTGCAGGCGGCCCTTGTACAGGTCGCAGGCGGCAACCAATTCCACACCCGGAACGATAAGGGCCGCGTGGGTGTCATTAAAACCCATAATGCCCATGCCTATGGTGGCTATCCTGATCTTATCATTAGGGCTTACACGTTTTTCGGCCTGTAAAATTCTTTTTTCATGCTCTTCTTTGGCGGCCAGGCTGGTAAGCGATGCCGAGGTTAGGAGAACCGAGGTGCCAAATTGTTTTAAAAACTTTCTTCTGTCAGTTGCCATAGGTATCTGGTTTTAGGTCAGGTAAATGAATAATTGGTTTGTACGATCAGTTAAGTACTACAGGCGCAGCTACGGATGTATTGATATGCAATTTAAAACAACAAATTTTACCTTGCAACTTTTTAATTTTATTTAAAAAGTTTAATTTGCATACCGTTTCCCAATTAAAACATATCCCTTCTGTATGAAAAAATTATCCTTATTGCTTTGCTGTTGCCTTGTGCACGCGCTATCGTTTGGCCAGGTTGCCCAAAGCGGCTTATCCATTATCCCCGAACCGGTAAAAACAACACGCCTGGCGGGCCAGTTCCTGCTGCCCAAAAGCGTTATTGTGGAAGCCGGCAGTCAGCCCGAACTGGCTTCGATAACTAGTTATCTGAAAAAGAAACTGACCACCGCGGCGGGTTCATCTGTGACCATCAAAAGCGTTGCCCCAACGGCTTCTATCAAGCTTATCCTCAATAAAACTACCGATGCGGCTATTGGTACCGAAGGATATACCCTATCGGTAAAGGCAAAAAAGATTGTGATCAGGGCTAATGAAGCGGCGGGTTTGTTTTATGGTGTGCAAACGCTGATGCAATTATTGCCTGCTGATATTGAAAGCGCGCAGCTGGTGAAAAATGTGAAATGGACCGTGCCTTGTGTGGAAATTACTGATTACCCACGCTTTGCCTGGAGGGGATTAATGTTTGATGTGGCGCGTCACTTTTTTACCAAAGCAGAGGTAAAACAATACATAGATGCCATGGTGAAGTACAAACTGAACCTGTTGCACCTGCACTTAACCGATGATGAAGGCTGGCGTGTAGAGATCAAGAGTTTGCCAAAACTCACCACTGTTGGTGCTTATAACGTTAAAAAAGTAGGCCAGTTTGGTACGTTTAGCCCACCAGCGGCTAATGAGCCACGCACCTATGGTGGGTTTTATACCCAGGATGATATCCGCGAGTTGGTGCAATATGCCAAGGAACGTTTTGTAAATATATTACCGGAGATAGATGTACCGGGGCATAGTCTTGCCGCTGTTGTTGCTTATCCGGAGCTTTCCTGCACACCCGGTGCCGATAAATATGTAGTTAACTCGGGCGAACCATTTATGAACTGGGATGGTCCGCATAACACAGCCATTGTGGATAATACCCTTTGCCCGGCCAATGAAAATGTATACACTTTCCTGGATAAGGTAGTAACCGAAGTGGCGCAGCTGTTCCCGTTTGGTTATATACACATGGGCGGTGATGAATGCGCCAAGAATTTCTGGGAGCAAAGCGATGCCATTAAAGCCCTGATGGCTAAAGAAGGACTGAAAACACAACAGGAGGTACAAAGCTATTTTGAGAAACGCTTAGAGAAGATAGTAGAATCAAAAGGTAAAAAGTTCATGGGCTGGGACGAGATCATTGAAGGGGGACTTGGTCCGAATGCCGCGGTAATGAGCTGGAGAGGTATTAAGGGCGGTATTGAAGCCGCTAAACAGGGGCATGAGGTGGTGATGAGTCCAACCACTTTTGCTTACCTGGATTACATGCAAAGCGACCGCGTGAACGAAACAAAGATATACGCCACGCTGCGCCTGAGCAAATCATACGAGTTTGAGCCGGTGCCAGATAGTGTCGACGCGAAACTGATCAAAGGCGGGCAGGCTAATTTATGGACCGAGCAGGTGTATAACATCCGCCAGGCCGAATATATGACCTGGCCAAGGGGAATGGCCATTGCCGAGTCGGTATGGTCGCCAAAGCAAAAGAAAAGCTGGCCTTATTTCTTCGGCAAAGTAGAAAAACAGTTCGATCGTTTTAACGCTGCCGAAACCAAGTACGCGCCAAGCGCTTATGATCCTTCATTCAATGGCATACGCAATGCTGATGGCACGTTAAAAATAACCCTCATCAATGAGGTAGATGGCCTGGATACCTATTACAGTTTTGATAATTCGTTCCCGGATAATTTCTATCCAAAATATACCCAACCCATTGATGCACCCAAGGATGCTACAACGCTGCGGGTGATCACTTATAGAGGTAAAAAACCGATTGGTAGGATGGTGACTATGCCGCTGTCGGAATTGAATAGCAGGGTTAAATAGATTATTACTCCGTACAACAAGAAAGCCTTGCCGGTTTACCGGCAAGGCTTTCTTGTTGTATATTTCCTCCCATGTCATTGCGAGCGAAGCGTGGCAATCTCCTCAGGTGTTAATCGATGAGAATAGCTACGAGATTGCTTCGTCGTTCCTCCTCGCAATGACATATGCTGTAGAAGGGCGGCAATAACGCGTGGTACGTTTATCAATTAACTCGCTCGCCTTTTGTTTTGGATGCTATCTGCAGTGCTTTGTAGGCATTTACAATACCACCGGTTTTGCTCAGGGAGGCAAAATCAACTTTAATGGTTTTGCTGCCTGGCCTGAACACCATAGTACCGGTTAATGGTGTTGCCGATTGCAGGATGATCTGCTTCAGCTGCCTGGCGCTCAATGTTGGATAATACTCCAGTAGTAAAGCCGCTACTCCTGCAGTAATGGGCGACGAAAAGCTGGTGCCATCCTCGGTCATAAATTCGGCATCGGTATCCACTGTAGTTACTTTAACACCGGGAGCAAACACGTCAACATTCTTTTTACCATAGTTGGAGAAATCACCGGCCAGGTGTTCGCCTAATTTAGGGCCGGATGCACCAACGTTGATCACGTTATCTGCATCAGCAGTGCCATCCAAAAAGGTATCATTCGGATAATCGGGAGTAACGTCCACATCCTGGTTATCGTTACCTGCCGCCTGTACCAGTAACACATCTTTTGATGCCGCGTATTTAAAGGCTTCATCAAGCCACTCTTTATGCGGCGATATTTTTTTGCCAAAGCTCATGTTAACAATCCTTGCGCCGTTATCAACCGCGTAGTGTATAGCATTGGCAATGTCCTTATCGTATTCATCCCCATTAGGTACTGCTTTAATAGCCATGATCTGCACGTTATCGGCAACACCGTTAATGCCATAATTATTGTTGCGAATGGCCCCTATCAAACCGGCTACACCTGTACCGTGTGATGCATCTGTAAATTTAAGCAGGTTGTTGCCATAAGGTTTATGATCCATGCTATCTACATTATCACCAACGATGCGTTTACGTGCTTCCAGATCAGGCGACAGATCATTATTTAGTTTGGCCAGGTACTCGCTCAGGTCTTTGATGATGGCGGCATTGGTTTTATTAGTGCCCTCCTGCGAGAATATGGATTCCCAAACATATTTGCTTTGTGTAAGGGTATCATTGGCCAGCTTAAGCTTTACCAGGTCGGCTTGTTTAAAAGTACCGTTGGCGGGCAGGCTCAGCCCTCTTTTAATATAACCGCTGGTTACCATCAACGCGTTCATGATGGGTTGCAGTTGTTCGGTTTCGGTGCGCGATTTATTAACGGTGCTATCGTAAATGGTTTTTACACGTTTCCAGTAAGCGTATTGTTTTTTATCGACAGCGTTAGTATCAGTGATATTTTCAAATTTACCTTTCAGCTTATTGTATTCACGTACCTCCTCGGTTGTTTCATTAAAATCAGCTTTGCCATCCGGGCCGCCCAAGAAGTTCCAGCCATGTATATCATCCACATAACCATTGTGGTCATCATCGATACCGTTGCCCGGAATTTCTTTGGTATTCGTCCAAAGGATGCTTTTCAGGTCTTTTTGTAAAGTATCAATACCGCTATCGATTGTAGCAATCACCACGGGTTTGCTTTTTTTGCCCTGTAAAAAAAGATAAGCTGGTTTCAGGCTGATACCATAAAAACCATTTTCTTTCAGGTCCATCAATTGCCAGCCTTTTGGAGGCTCGGGCTCTGATGGTGGAATTACTTGTGCAAAAGTTGTTTGACTTAATGTTAATGCAGTTAATAAGGTGGTGCCTGTGATTAATAAATTGCGGTAATTGAACATGTACAAAAATTAGAAAATAAAAAATTATAGGTCGAATTTGATCCCTTGTGCTAAAGGCAACGTTTTTGAGTAATTAATAGTATTTGTTTGGCGCCTCATGTAAACTTTCCAGGCATCAGAACCAGATTCGCGACCACCGCCGGTTTCTTTTTCGCCACCAAACGCGCCGCCTATCTCTGCACCCGATGTGCCGATGTTTACATTAGCTATGCCACAATCAGAACCAGCATAGGATAAAAATTGTTCTGCCTCACGCAAATTATTAGTCATAATAGCCGATGATAAACCCTGCGGAACACCATTCTGCAAATCAATAGCTTCTTCAAGCGTGCTATATTTGATCAAATAAAGTATCGGCGCAAAAGTTTCGTGCTGCACTATTTTAAAATGGTTCTCCACTTCGGCAATGCAAGGTTTTACGTAACAGCCTGATAAATAGTTATCCCCTTCAAGCTTACCGCCCTCAACTAAGAATTTGCCACCTTCGGCTTTGCATTTTTCAATAGAGTCCAGGTATAGCTTCACAGCGTCGTGATCAATCAGCGGGCCCATGTGGTTATGTTCATCCAAAGGGTTGCCAATGCGGATCTGTTTGTACGCATTCACCAGTTTTTGTTTAAAGGCATCGTAAACACTTTCGTGGATGATGAGCCTGCGTGTACTGGTACAACGCTGACCGGCGGTACCAACCGCGCCAAATACCGCGCCGATGAGTGACATATCCAGATCGGCATTTTCACTGATGATAATAGCGTTGTTGCCACCTAATTCCAGCAGGCTCGTTCCCAAACGTGCGCCTACGGCTGCGCTAACCGCCTTGCCCATTCGGGTTGATCCGGTAGCCGATATCAATGGTACACGGGTATCGGCAGCCATCAGCTCGCCAATGTTACGATCGCCGATGATGAGGTTGGATACCCCCTCTTCAATATTATTCTTTTTAAATACCTCTTGGGCAATGTGCTGACAGGCAATGGCAGTCAATGGTGTTTTTTCTGATGGTTTCCAGATGCAAACGTCGCCGCAAACCCAGGCCAGCAGGGAATTCCAGCTCCAAACGGCTACCGGGAAATTAAATGCCGAAATAATACCTACAATGCCCAGCGGATGATATTGCTCATACATACGGTGGTTGGCTCTTTCGGAGTGCATGGTTAATCCGTAAAGCTGACGGCTCAAACCAACAGCAAAGTCGGCTATGTCAATCATCTCCTGAACCTCACCCAGGCCCTCCTGCAGGCTTTTACCCATTTCGTACGATACCAGGCTGCCCAGGTCGTGTTTGTGGGCACGTAAAGCTTCACCAATCTGGCGCACGATCTCGCCGCGTTTTGGTGCAGGGGTGTTGCGCCAGGTTTTAAAAGCCTTGGCGGCTTGCTCAACTACCTGGTTATAATCGTTTTCTGAAGCAAATTTTACGGAAGCTATTTTTTTGCCGTCAACCGGCGATATAATATCTTTTACGGTAGCGCCGGCGCTGCTGCCCCAGTGCTTTCCTGTACTAAAAGCATCATTAATATCGTTTATATGTAAACGTTTTAGAATGTCTGAAATATCGAGGTTCATAATTGTTACTTTTGTCAAAGGTAAAAATCTTAAGGCAATTTTTAGTTTACGCACTTTTGGCTCGTGAATTGATTGTCATTAATTATCAATACTTTGCAAGCAGATCATGTTAAAAATGTGTGAATGTTGAAAACTAAATTGTTTATTGGAGGCTTACTTGTTGTATTTTGAACTCAATAAGTCTTTACAAGACAATAACAATTGTTAACCTAAAGCGGATGTTCTGCAAACAAAATTGAATGGAAGAAGAATTTGAATTTGGTTTTACCGAAGATCCAAAGTTTTCGGTAGAACGGTACGAGGAGATGATCCGTAATCACGACCAGTACTTTTTTGATGCCCAGGCGTTTGAGAACATTATCGACTACTACATCGAGAAAAATGATCCGGCCAAGGCTCTGCAAGTAGCAGAATACGCGCGTAACCAACACCCTTTTGCAGCGGTTTTTTTAATTAAACAGGCACAATTACTGGTAGTTACCAACAAAGTAACCGAAGCTTTCGCGGCTTTAGACAAAGCTGCCATGCTGGAGGCTTCTGATGCGGATATTTATATTATCCGCGGCAATTTATACGAAAGTATGGAGCGCTATGGCGAAGCCCTGGAAAATTATGAAAAAGCATTGGGCCTGGCTGAAGAGACCGACGAGATCCTGCTGCATATTGCCTACGTGTACCAAAACATGGGCGACTATGACACGGCCATAACCTATCTTAAGCTTTGCCTTAAGCAGAATATGGAAAACCAGGATGCCCTGTACGAACTGGCTTTTTGCTATGACGTAATGGACAACCAGCAGGAAAGCGTGCAGTTTTATCAACAGTATATTGATAACGAGCCTTACAGTTATGCCGCATGGTATAACCTGGGCAACGCCTACACCAAGCTGAGCCTGTTTGAAAAAGCCATTGACGCTTATGACTACGCCATCCTGATCAAGGACAGCTTTGCGTCGGCCTACTTTAACAAGGGTAATGCCCTGGTTAACCTGGAAAAATATGCTGAAGCGATTGAAGTATACCGCCATACCTTTGAGTACGAGCAGCCTAATGCCGATACTTACTGTGCCATTGGCGAGTGCTATGAAAAGCTGGAGCAGATGGACGATGCCCGCGCCTTTTATAAAAAATCAGTTAAAATGGATCCTAAGCTGGCCGATGCCTGGTTTGGCATAGGTGTTACGCTTGATTTTGAAGAACGTTATTTTGAGGCCCTGCATTTTTATAAAAAAGCGCTCGACCTGGATATTGCCAATGCCGATTACTGGTTTGCCATTGCCGATGCCGAGTATAAACTGGGTCATATGACCGAAGCTGAGCAGGCTTATGAAAAGGTGGTGGAACTAAACCCGCTGGATATTGATGCCTGGTTAGACTACTCATCTATATTGTATGAGCAGGACAGGCTAACCGGCGCTATCGAGATCATATCGGAAGCTATCAAAAATAACCCCGAAGCGGCTGAGCTTTATTACCGAATGGTGGCTTATTTATTTGCCAAAGGCGAATACAATGAGGCCCTAAACCACCTGGAAATGGCCCTGACCAGCGATCCGGACAAACATTATATACTATTTGATTACCTGCCGCAATTACAAAAGAACAAGGTGATTGTGGATATTATTAATAAGTATACGAAGTAGCAGATGTACAGATTTTAGATGTGCAGATGTGCAAATGATAAAAAAATGGCGGTTGATTTCAGTATCAATCGCCATTTTATTTTTATTCAAGGAGCGTCGGGTGTCATGCTGAGCTCCGTCGAAGCATGGTGGGTAGGCCTCTACGCGCGAGTCTTCGACGGAGCTCAGACTGACAGCCCTTTTAATTGCGATATAAATTTTACAAAAACTTCATCATTTGCACATCTGAAATTAGCACAATTGCATAGTTGAGTCAGTTTTTTTTCGGATATTTGCACCATTAGAACTTTTAGTTATAGGCTATAACCATCTATTGTATGAATTATATGATCAATGATCTTCCCGAACGTACAGCTAAACCTCGTGATAAAGGCATTACCATGGTGATGGACAAAGGATTGAGTTTAAGGCAAGTGGAGGATTTTCTGGAAGTAGGTGGAGCTTATACGGATATTGTTAAACTGGGTTGGGCAACCTCATACGTTACCCCTAACTTAACCGAAAAAGTAAAGCTGTACCAGGAAGCAGGCATTCCAGTATATTTTGGAGGTACTTTGTTTGAGGCTTTTATTGTACGTAACCAGTTTGATGATTACTGTCGTCTATTGGATAAATACAAGCTGGAGCATTGTGAAGTGTCTGACGGATCCATCACTATTGAGCATGAGATCAAATGCGAATATATCAGTCGCCTGGCTAAACAGGTTACCGTGATATCGGAAGTAGGTTCCAAAGATGTGCAAAAGATATTTGCACCATATAAATGGATCAAACTGATGAACGCCGAAATTGAGGCAGGTTCATGGAAGGTAATAGCCGAAGCCCGTGAAAGCGGTAACGTAGGTATTTACCGCGATTCTGGCGAGGTAAGGCAGGGTCTGGTGGATGAGATCCTGACCCAGATACCCGAAGGCACCATTATTTGGGAAGCCCCGCAAAAGGCACAGCAGGTATGGTTTATTAAACTGATAGGCGCCAACGTGAGCTTGGGTAATATTGCCCCAACAGATATTATTCCGCTGGAAACATTAAGATTAGGTATCCGCAGCGATACTTTCGATCATTTTTTGAATTTATAACTGGTCTTACTATATGAATTAAGAAGTCTCCGGATTAATTTCTGGAGGCTTTTTTTGTTTTAAGGAGTGAAAGAAGAAGAAGCTTTCGTAATCATCTCTTTCTTAGCGCGTCATTGCGAGGAGGAACGACGTGGCAATCCCCTACTTACAGAGAGGCCCTGCTAATCTGGGGTTACCACGCTTCGCTCGCAATGATGTGGGGGCTTCTTATCATAGTACATTTTAAGAAGCCATAGCTATACACAATACCTACATATTAATCAATAATATAATTATTAAGATATTAGAAATAAAGTTTCGACAAATAATACAAAATGATATAATAATTATATATATTAGTAAATCGTTTTATCAATATATATAATTATAGAACAGCGATTTGGTGATCAGGGGTGCTTTTTATGATTTGGTCATATGGCGTGTATTTAATATGAAACTTATTAATCAACCTTATAAAACACAACACTATGAAAATCAAAACCACGTTCTTGAGCGTTCTGCTGCTCGGAGCCGTCATGTCATGCACCAAACAAAACCAGATTACTGACCAGTCAAATGACGATCCGAAGAAAAACACTGTCCTTGCCGATGCCCCGCTTACCTGGCAGGAGCATTGGTTTGAACACAACCAGCTACTTAACCGCGTATTTAACGATACCAGGGTGGCGGTTTACTACGATAACGATGTTGACCGTAGCATCACCTGGCCTAGTACCTATCTGGCCCAGGTTTGGAACTACACCAAAAAAACTTATGGTTCATTCGGAACAGAATCACAGCTGTATGTGATATTGCATACCGCTAAGTATAGCGGCGGGCATCCCAGTACTTATTTGGATGGCAGTCATGACTACAGAAACGTAATTGATTGCGGATCATCAAGCACTACCGCCTGGACAGCTGGTACTGGTAACGACCTGGACCTTACCACGCATGAAGTTGGGCACATTGTAGAGGGTGCCTCAAAAAATGTACATGGTTCGCCGGCATTTAATATCTGGCATGACAGCAAATGGATGGAGATGTATATTTATGATGTATACCTTGGCCTGGGACGTACCGCCGATGCCCAGCGCTGGTATAACCTGGTTTTAGGTGGCTCAGATCCTTACCCCCGCGCCAATACACATTGGTTTAAAGACTGGTGGTACCCGCTTTATACCCAATATGGAAAAACCGCGGTGCTCAACAAATATTTCACTTTGCTGGCGGCTAATTTCCCAAAACATACGGTTTCAAACGGTGTAACCAACATCAGCGAATACACCAGGGATTTGAGTTTTGGTGAGTTTGTACATTTCTGGAGCGGCGCTGCCGGAGCTGATCTGAAACAGCTGGCCCTTACTGCTTTTGGAAACCTGGACGAACAAGGTAACGACTGGACCGTTCAATTAGAACAGGCTAAGGCAACGTTCCCAAATGTTACTTACCCCGGAAGTACCCCAACAACCGTTACCCTTACCGTTAGTAAAGAAAACAGCGGTGGCGCAGGCGCAAATGAAGGCTCATTAAAAATGATTGATAATAACCTGGCTTCCAAATTTTTTGTGGCGGGTTATGATACCGGCTTCTGGGCGCAGTTAACTTATCCATCAGTAGTAATATTAAAAGGATACGCGCTCACCTCGGGCAATGATGCCCCTGACCGCGATCCTAAAAGCTGGAAATTAATGGGCTCTAATAATGGTTCCACATTTACGCAATTGGATGTTCGCACCAATGAAAGTTTTCCTTCGCGCAATCAAACCAAAAGCTATTCGTTTACTAACACCACCGCATACAAGTATTATCGCTTGTATGTAACCGCCAATAATGGCAGTGTGGATTTTCAGTTGAGCGAATGGTCTGTTAATCAGTAAAACCCCTGTTTTAAATAACTCCTCAGTAAATTGTAAATAAGCCGCGAGACCTCGCGGCTTATTCGTTTTTGTGCACTTTCCATAAATTTGTTTAGCTATCTTGGGCATGATATCATTTACCTATAAAACTATCGAACAACAGCAATGGTCACAGAAGCTGAAAATTCATCAACAGAAAATTCCGGCCAAACGCCGGTGCAGGTGTATTCTGATAATTCTATAGAAGTTGCCGCCTTGCTTACCTTGTCTGGCGGTTTTTTGGATGTATTTACCTATGTTGGGCATGGTGGCGTATTTGCTAATTCCATGACGGGTAATGTAGTGTTTCTGGGGATGTATGCCGCCCTGGGCGACTGGCAGCAGGCCATGCACCACATTCCGCCTATTATAGCATTTTTGATCGGTGTGTTCATCGCTTACCGCATGCACTTGCCATCAGTATTAAAATATCTGCCCAAGCCCGCCTTAACCTGTCTGGGTTTCGAGATCATTGTACTTATAGCCTGTTCGTTTTTATCTGATTCTTTTCCGGATATACCTTTGGTGTTGGCCATATCGCTGGTGGCGGCCATGCAAAATTCGAGCTTTACCAAACTGGAGCAATGGACCTATAACTCCGTCATGACAACCGGTAACCTGCGCCGTTTTGCCGAGGCTTTTTTTAGGGGTACTATGCCGGCGCGAAACCCCGTGGCCCTGCGCGAGGCCCGGCTATTCGGCTTTGTTTGCGTTTGTTTTTTAGCAGGCGCCATCCTGGCAGCCTTAACCACCAAACGCATGCATGATTACGCCCTGTTTATACCCGCGGGTACTTTGCTTATAGCATTCATTATTTGCTGGCGCAGGCAAAAGGCGAAAGTTTTGTATTTTAAATTGAAAAGGAATCAGCCTCCCACTGCTCAATAGTTTCCATAACTTATGAAATGTTGCTAATATTACGCCATGAAACAATACGGACTTATAGGCTATCCCCTTTCACATTCTTTTTCAAAGAAATATTTTGCCGAAAAATTTAAGGACGAAGGTATAACCGATGCTGCTTATGAGCTGTATCCCCTGGAGCATATCAAAGACCTGCAGGATCTGCTGGATGAACACCCGGATATCTGCGGTCTCAATATCACCATCCCACATAAGGTGGCTGTGTTGCCCTACCTGGATTGGATTGAGCATGATGCCCGCAAAGCCGGAGCGGTAAACTGTATCTGTGTAATTGCCGAAAGTCCTGTACAGGCAGCTTTTACCGGCGAGGTCGGTATTGGAGGCCATGATTTCAGGCTGGAGGGATATAACACAGATCTGTATGGTTTCGAAATGTCTATCCGTCCATTAATAAAGGATACCGAAGATGAGGCCCTGGTGCTGGGCGATGGCGGCGCGGCACAAGCGGTAAAATGTGTGCTGGAAAACATGGGTATTGCCTATAAAACCGTTACCCGTAAACCGCATCCCGATCATATCCTGTTCAGCGACCTGAAACCGGATCACATTAAACAGCATAAGATCATTATCAATACCACCCCTGTTGGCACCGCACCCAAGATTGATGAGTGCCCGCCGATACCTTATGAGGCGATAACCGATGAGCATTTGCTGTATGACCTGATCTACAACCCGGAAGAAACCTTGTTCTTGCGAAAAGGCCGCGAGCAGGGCGCCGCCACCAAAAACGGTTACGAAATGCTGGTACTACAAGCCGAAAGATCATGGGAGATATGGAATGCTAAAGATAACCGCGTATGAGATATGCAGGGCTATTGACGGCAGCGCTGTTGTTTTTGGCGGCCTGTGGTGGTAACCATGATTATTCGCCAAAGCCGAGGGGATATTACCGCATCGCTTTTCCTAAAAAAGAATACCAGGATTATAACGCGGGCTGTCCTTATTCTTTCAGCTATCCTAAATACGCCGTTATCGAGCCCGACAGAACCAAAGGTGCGAAACCATGCTGGGTAAATATGCAGTTCCCGCAATTTCATGCTACATTGCATTTAAGCTATCAGCCGGTAACCTCCAAAAAAGTATTTAATGAACTGGTGGAGGATGCCCGCACCTTCGCCTTTAAACATACGGTAAAAGCCACTTCTATTGATGAAGGTGTAATAGGTTATACCGAGCGTAAGGTTTATGGTATCTATTATACCATTGATGGCAACGCGGCATCATCGGCACAGTTCTTCCTGACCGACAGTACAAAAAATTACCTGCGCGGCGCCCTCTACTTTAACTCCGAACCCCGCCTGGATTCTATTCAGCCCGTGCTTAATTTTATCAAGCAGGATATAGCTGTAATGATCAAGAGTTTTAAGTGGAAGTAGGTTTTAGAGGCAAGAGATAAGAATCAAGAGACAAGAAAAAATTCAAAAACCACGTCATTGCGAGGTACGAAGCAATCTCTAAACTGTACAGAGCAAATAGGCGTAACCGATATGCTTACGTAGAGATTGCTTCGTACCTCGCAATGACGTATTTTTTATTAACCATGAGGTGTCACCCTGAGCTTGTCGAAGGGCGCGCGCAGAGGCCTGCCCACCATGCTTCGACGGCGCTCAGCATGACACCTCGTGTTAACTAATACTTTAGCAACCTCTCCACCGTTTCCTCCAGCCTTGCTTTCGCCAAAAATTGGTCTTCCAGGGCTTTGTTCATGGGGATGGCGGTATCCAGGCTGCCGCAACGCATTACGGGGGCATCCAGGTATTTAAAGCAATGCTCAGCAATATGCGCGGCTATCTCCGCGCCAAAACCACTGGTTAGGGTATCTTCATGCAATACCAGGGCTCTGCCGGTTTTCTTTACGCTTTCTTCCACTGCCTGGTGATCCCATGGCAGCAGGCTGCGCAGGTCGATGATCTCGAGCGATAGTTCAGGATGTTTTTCGGCATATTCCAGGGCCCAGTGTACACCCAGGCCAAAGGTAATAATACTGGCTTGTGTGCCCTGTTTCACTACATTGGCTTTGCCAATTTCTATCAGCACATCGTTATCGGGTACATCGCCGCTGATGCTGCGGTACAAATATTTATGTTCAAAATAAATGACCGGGTTAGGGTCGTCAATAGCGGCTAATAGCAAACCCTTGGCATCAGCCGGGAAAGCTGGATAAACTACTTTTAGTCCGGGTGTTTTGGTGAACCAGGCCTCGTTGCTCTGCGAGTGGAAAGGGCCTGCGCCTGTACCTGCACCTGTAGGCATCCGCACCACCATATCAACCGCTTGTGCCCAGCGATAGTGTGTTTTGGCCAGGTTGTTAATGATCTGGTTAAAACCACAGGTAACAAAATCGGCAAACTGCATTTCAACAATGGCTTTGTAACCATTCAGGGCCAAGCCCATGCCTGCTCCCACTATGCCCGATTCGCAAATAGGCGTGTTACGCACACGCGGCTTGCCAAATTCTTCCAAAAAGCCCTGGGTAATCTTGAAGGCGCCACCGTATTCGGCAATATCCTGCCCCATGATCACCAGGTTGGGGTGTTTGCGCATAGCCTGGCGCAGTCCATCGCTTATAGCATCAATATAACGTTTATGGGTTGCCGGGGTTGCAGTAGGTTGTGCAGCCGGGAATTGGTAAGGCTGATACATGTCCAGCACTTCGGTTGCTATATCCGGTATAATATCTGCCTCGTTGTATACCTTTTCAAATTCCGTTTCAATAAGCGTGGTGATCTCTTTTTTAAATACCGGGATCCACTCCGGACGGATCACACCTTCGTCCAATAAATATTGCTCAAAATTGGCTACCGGATCTTTACCGGCCCACCATTCAAACAAATTCTGTGGAACATATTTAGTTCCCGAGGCTTCCTCGTGCCCCCGCATCCTAAAGGTCATACACTCCAACAGTACCGGTCGCGGATTTTCACGGATGCTATCGTTTATCTCTTTAATGGTGTGATAAACCTCCAGTATGTTGTTGCCGTCAATGCGGCGGCCTTCTATACCATATCCTACAGCTTTATCAACTAGTTTTAAACAATTGTATTGCTCGTTCACTGGGGTCGATAGACCGTAGCCGTTGTTCTCGATCAAAAATATAACCGGTAGTTTCCAAACTGAGGCAATGTTGAGGGCCTCATGAAAATCACCTTCGCTGGTAGCTCCCTCGCCGGTAAATACCAGGGTCGATCTTTTCCGGTCCGCTAAAACATCTGCCAGGGCAATACCATCGGCCAGGGCCAGCTGCGGCCCCAGGTGCGATATCATCCCGATGATCTTATATTCCTGCGTGCCGAAATGGAATGAGCGGTCGCGCCCCTTGGTAAAACCCGAAGGCTTACCCTGCCACTGGGCCATCAGCCGGGAAAGCGGGATATCGCGGGTAGTAAAAACACCCAGGTTGCGATGCATGGGCAATATATATTCGTCGTTTTGCATGGCCAGCGTACTGCCCACGGCAATAGCTTCCTGCCCTATTCCCGAAAACCATTTGCCAATGCGGCCCTGGCGTAAAAGGATCAGCATCTTCTCCTCAATGAGGCGCGGCAGCAACAGTTTTTTGTAAAAAAATGTTAAATTTTCGTTATTCAGGCTTTTACGGTCAAAAATCATACTGTAAAACTACTGAAGTTTTTAAAACTTTGTATGTTTGGTAATCCTATCTAATAACTATGAAACGAAACGGACTTTTACTCCTCGCGCTCTTGCTGATCATTGGGTTTGCCGCCAGCTCACAGGATTATTTTTTGCTGCCGGAATCCTTTAACATGAAAAAAGGCGACAAGCTCAGTCTGCACCTGTTAAGCGGTAATGATTTTCAAAAAGACGCCGAATACCGGTATAAAGATGCCAAGTTGACCAAGTTCATGTTGTATGAAGGATCAAAAAAGACCGACCTGACACAGGCCCCCAAAGATACATCGGCCAATGTGCTGAATTACAAGCTGGAGAATAGCGGAATAGCCCTCATCGAGATGGTGAAAAGCGAAAGCATCGAATCGGAAAGAAATAAATTCTTGAAATATCTGGATAACGAAGGGTTGGATAAGATAGCCGAAGATGCCAAGAACAGCAACCAGCAGTATTTTGTCGAAAAAACAAACCGGTACTTAAAAACGCTGATATCAGTTGATAAACCCAACGGTAAGGATTTTGATAAACCGCTTGGCGAAACTTATGAAATAGTAATACAGCAAAACCCGTATAAAGCCAGCTATGGCGATGATGTAACCGCCCAGGTACTATTTAAAGGAAAGCCTTTGAAAGATGCCGTGGTAATTGTATACATCAGAACTATAAACGGTAATGTGTTCCCGCAAAAACTAAGCTCTGATGCCCAGGGACAAATCTATTTTAAACTGAGCCGTGAAGGCGTATACATGATCAGCTCGGTACATGTGGAAACATCGACCGATAAAAATGCCGATTTTGAAAGCTGGGGTGCCACCTTCACTTTCGCGTTCAAAAACGCGGATAGCGCGCCCAATACTTATAAAGAGTTTGGCTTTGGGGATAAGCACTGAGTTAGATGTGCGGATGTGCAGATTTCAGATGTGCGGATGATTAGAAAATAGCCAGTAAAACATAGTTTGTTATTCTGAGCGCAGCGAAGAATCTGTTGTTCAGTATGCATGTTAGCGGATAGATCCGTCACTACGCTCAGGATGACAAGTTTAAAATATAAGCCTCTCAACATTATTAAAATTTCACATACCCAAACGTAGTCAACTGTTTGCTGCTGCGGTTGGCATCGGTAATAATCAATGCACCATCCCGGTAAAGTGTTATACCTTCCCAGTTATTTTTTGGTGCAGGGAATGCCGCGGTAACCTGTTTCCAACGTTTATCTTTCCGGTTCTTGAGCATCACAATGCGGCCATAGTTGGTGCTTTTCTTTTTCAGATAATCCGGGTTTTGGGTAATATTATCCTTCAGATCGGGAATGCTTGCTTTTATATTTTCTTCTTGGTTTTTAAGCTGATCGTTATTAAGGTAAGCATCATAGTCGCCGTTCCAGAAATAATTGATGCCGTAGATCTTATCCTTTTTGGTAGCCACCATATCCGTTATCCTGAAATAGAGGAACGGTACTTTTACAGATTGTGGAGCCTTCTGAAGCGAAGTATCAATCAAATAACCTTTACCACCGCCAGGCATCCCGTTATACTCGTAATAAGCCAGCAGCTTTTTCTCTTTAGGCAGCCAGGTAACGCTTTCAAACCCCGCGTTGTTAATACGCAGGGGCCTTTTAAGCGTCGCGAAGTGCAGAGGATCGATAGTGATGGTATTTTGAAGGGTGTCCAGGACTCCCCGGAGCAGAAAGCAATAGTCGTAAGTATCGTTGGTTTCGATAGACAGGTATGCTATATTATTGACAATGGTTATAGCCTCAAAACCTTCATAATAAGTTTTTACGGAGTCGGGCAATTTATCCAGATTTTTAACACGGATGGGCCGGTAAGCGGTTAACGCCGTGTCTTTACCATCTATCACGCGGCCGACACTATCGGCCAGCAGGCTGTATATAAAAAAGTCGCCATCAAGTTTGGTTTCTTTATGACTGCCGTATTGCGGTTCAAGGTAAACCCTGCCGGCGTATAGCGTCATGCCCGAAAATTCTTCGTTTACACTACTGATGTTTGGCGGAAGGGGGATGTTTTTAAATGCAGTTTGACTGTGAACAATGCCTGAGAAAAATATACTGCCAGCAAGCAGCATGAGGAGTAGATATTTTTTGTACATGTATATTACAATAGCTGATAATACTTTAAAGGTAGCCAAATCGTTCTGTTTCTGTTATAAGAATTTGGTTACAAACGCCGATTATTTCCGAATGCATAGTAATGCCATTGACTTAACAATTAGTAAGTGCACCGGTAGGTGCAAAAGCTCGGTAGGAACCAATAGTAGTACATTTCGCGTGCCGTAGGTACGCCACATAATCCGCTGATAAATAACACAGGGTTTTCGTACCTACGGCACGGTACTTTTATTCTTTTGTTTTCTGCCGAGCTTTGACCCCGATGGGGTCGGGGCTAATTTCTTAACTCAGTGACATTGATATGTATCTGAAAAGTTATTAAAGCCTCTTTTTATATAATAGTCGCTTTAGGCTTTCTGCTTTGCGCTTTAGGCTCATAAAAACCTATATATTTACGGCGAACGACAAAGATTTAACAAATTTTAACATTTAAGCGGGCATTTTTTTTGGCGAAAAAATGTTAAGGTGAGTAAGTTTGCCTACCGAACAAAAAAGAAGCATGGAAGAATTAAAAAGTAATACTGAAAACGTTTCATCAGGCACTGTACCTGGTAGCTTATCGTATTCAACCGATATCAGGGCGCTGAATGAAATGATACAAAGAGAAAGCGCTTTTATCGACCTCCTGAAATTGGAGATGGATAAAGTGATCATCGGGCAAAAATATATGGTGGAACGCTTACTGATCGGTTTGCTGGCCGACGGGCACATCCTTTTGGAAGGAGTTCCGGGACTGGCAAAAACGCTGGCCATCAACACGCTGGCCAAAGCCATCCAGGCCGACTACAGCCGGATCCAGTTTACCCCCGATCTTTTACCGGCCGATTTGCTGGGTACCATGATATACAACCAGAAAAAAGAAGAGTTCATTGTGCGTAAAGGACCGCTGTTCTCCAACTTTATCCTGGCCGATGAGATCAACCGTGCGCCAGCCAAAGTGCAAAGCGCGCTGCTGGAAGCGATGCAGGAACGCCAGGTAACTATTGGCGACAATACCTTCCCGCTGCCAAACCCTTTCCTGGTACTGGCTACCCAGAACCCGATTGAGCAGGAAGGTACCTACCCGCTGCCCGAAGCACAGGTTGACCGTTTTATGCTGAAAGTGGTGATCAACTATCCGGATAAGGAAGAGGAGAAACGCATCATCCGTGCCAATATATTGCCGGGCGGTATGCCAAAACCATCGCCTATCATCAAACCGGAGGAAATTGTGCGTGCCCGTAAAATTGTAAGGGAAGTGTACATGGATGAGAAGATAGAGCAATACATTATTGATATTGTTTTCGCTACCCGTTACCCTGAGCAGGCAAAACTGGCGCACTATAAAAACCTGATCACCTTTGGCGCATCGCCAAGGGCGAGTATCAACCTGGCGCTGGCCGCGAAAGCCTACGCGTTCATCAAACGCAGGGGCTATGTGATCCCCGAGGATGTGCGTGCCATCTGCCATGATGTACTGCGTCACCGTATCGGTTTAAGCTATGAAGCCGAGGCTGAGAACATCACCTCAGAAAATATTATTACAGGGATATTGAACGTGGTAGAAGTACCGTAAGAAAAGAATCAAGAGATAAGAGTCAAGAAATAAGAGAAAAAGAATCAAGAGATAAGAGTCAAGAGCCAAGAGAAAAGAATCAAAAATCAAGTATTAAGACAAGAGTTTAAGTTTTTGTCTTGATTCTTGGCTCTTGACTCTTGATTCCACTCTCTCCTCCAAATTATGGCTAAGGATACCAAAGAACTGCTAAAAAAAGTAAGGAAGATCGAGATCAAGACCCGGGGGTTGAGCAATCACCTGTTTTCGGGCGAGTACCATTCGGCTTTCAAGGGCCGTGGTATGGCTTTTAGCGAGGTGCGCGAATACCAGCTGGGCGATGAGATTCGCACCATCGACTGGAACGTGACCGCCCGTTTTAACCATCCTTACGTGAAGGTTTTTGATGAGGAGCGCGAGCTTACTTTTATGCTGTTGGTTGACGTGAGCGGCTCTGAAAACTTTGGAACACAAAATCAGCAAAAGCAGGATATAGCCACCGAACTTTGCGCGGTACTGGCATTTTCGGCCATACAGAACAATGATAAGGTGGGCGTGCTATTTTTTAGCGATAAGATCGAAAAATTCATTCCACCCAAAAAAGGCCGCAGTCATATCCTGATGATCATCCGCGAGCTGATCGACTTTAAGCCCGAAAGCAAAGGAACTAATGTTGCCGAAGCGCTCAAATTCTTTACCCGGGCCATCAAGAAAAAGTGTACCGCCTTTATTATTTCCGATTTTATTAGTCCTGCCTTTGAGGATGAATTAAAGATCGCCAATAAAAAGCATGACCTGATTGCCCTGCGCCTTTATGATAAACATGAAGAAGAGTTTCCGAACCTGGGCCTCATCCCGATGAAGGACGAAGAGACTGGCGAACTTTTATGGGTGAATACCTCCGACAAAGCCGTACGCACCGCTTTTAAAGCCGAAGGGCTAAGAAGGAACGGCCAGCTGAGGGAAACCTTTAGCCGCTCGGGTGTGGATTTTACCAGCATTGGTACCCATGAATCATACGTTAAACCACTGATGACATTATTTAAAAAGCGGGAAGGCAAAAGATGATAAAGTGCTTTATAAAACACCTGCTACTGTTAACCATACTGCTTACCGGATTTGTTTACGAAAGCAGTGCGCAAACCGCGGAAGTTGGAGCCAGCCTCGACCGTAAGGCTATTAAAATAGGCGAGCAAACACAGCTGCACATCACAGCCCGTGTACACGTAAAAGATAAGGACAAGGTTGAATTCCCGGTACTGGCAGACAGTATCGCCAATAAAATTTTAATAGTAGGCGGTAAAGCCGATACTGTAGTTGATAAAAATGACGCCAGTATCGAAACCATCGGGCATCATTATCTCATCACCGCATTTGACAGTGGTGAATATGTGATCCCGGCATACGCGTTCCATACCGAGGGTGCTGAGATTAAAACCGCGCCCTTGAAGCTGATAGTAGCCACCGTTGCGGTGGATACCACCAAAGCCGCCTACGATATTAAACAGCCACTGGTTGTTCAGTATACTTTTTTAGACTGGCTGATGGATAACCTGGTGCTGGTACTCATTATAGAAGCAGCCATCATAATCGGCGGGGTACTCTTTTTGATTTTTTACCTGAGGAGTAAGAATAAAAAGAAGGTGGTTGTTGAAGAGCCAAAACCGCTTGTGCCTATTCATGTGTTAGCGCTGCAAAAACTAACCGAACTGCGTAACAGAAAGCTATGGCAGCAGGAGCAGACGAAACAATACCATACCGAGCTTACCGATATTATGCGCGACTACCTGGAAAATCGTTATGTGATCAAAGCGCATGAGCAAACCTCTGACGAGATATTTGCTAGTCTGCGGTACATGGATATAAGCGAAGATAACCGCAACGCGCTGCGCCAGGTGTTGATACTGGCCGATTTGGTGAAATTTGCGAAAGAGAAACCATTGCCGCAGGATAATGAACAAAGCATGGATAATGCCGTTGCCTTTGTGAACAGAACGCAGCAAGCCATTCAATTACCCATTGAAAAGCAAGAGGATAACAAATGAGCTGGTTTAAAGGAATAGAATTTGCCCATCCGGGATTTTTCTGGTTGTTTATCATCATACCATTAATGGTGGCCTGGTACGTATGGAAACAGCGCCAGTTACAGGGCACGCTGGGTGTGCCTACCCTGAAAAGCTTTGCTATTAAAAAAAGCAATACAGCCCGTTTCAGACACGTGGGGATTGTGATACGGTCATTGGCTATTGCCGCCTTAATTGTGGCACTGGCAAGGCCACAGTCGTCATTAAGCTGGCAAAACAGTACTACCGAGGGTATCGATATTATGATTGCCTCCGATATTTCGGGCAGTATGCTGGCCGAGGATTTTAAACCCAATCGCCTGGAAGCCGGTAAAAATATCGCTATTGATTTTATCAAGAACCGGCCTGATGACCGTATTGGCCTGGTGATCTTCAGCGGTGAAAGCTTTACACAGTGCCCGCTCACGATTGACCATGATGTACTGATCAACCTGTACGCCGATATCAAGAACGGTATGATCGAAGACGGAACGGCTATAGGCATGGGTCTGGCTACGGCTGTGAACCGCTTAAGAACCAGCACCGCCAAAAGCAAGGTGATCATTTTACTTACCGATGGCTCCAACAACTCCGGTTCTATACCGCCCATTACGGCTGCCGAGATAGCCAAACAGTTTGGGGTAAGGGTTTATACTGTGGGCTTGGGTACCAATGGTTATGCGCCTTACCCGGTGCCTACACCAATGGGGGTACAATACCAGCGCATGAAGGTGGATATTGACGAAGGTACACTCTCAAAAATTGCCAACATAACCGGGGGCAAGTATTTCAGGGCTACAGATAACGAAACACTGAAGCAGATATATATACAGATTGATAAGCTGGAGAAAGCTAAGATTGATGTAACCCAGTTTCGCAGAAAAACAGAGATGTTTATGCCCTGGGCCATCATAGCACTGGTATTATTATCGCTTGAATTTTTATTGAAAAATACCCTGTTTAAAGGAGCTTTAACATAATTAAAATAGAATCAAGAAAATAGAATCAAGAGTCAAGAAGAAGATGGATTTAGTCAATAAGGTATAATAAGGAATTTAGAGTCAGCAATATTTTTGCATTTGTCTTGATTCTTGGCTCTCGATTCTTAATAAAAAAAAGATGCTACGTTTTGCACATACAGATATTTTATGGGGACTGCTGGTTATTCCGGTATTTATCCTGCTGTTTATTCTGGTAAGCAGCTGGAAAAGGAAAGCCATTGCCTCTTTGGGCGATAAAAAGGTGGTACGCCTCATGATGCCGCAGGTTTCGTTTTCGAGGCCATGGCTCAAGTTTATCTTTTTTGTGGTGGCCTATGCCTTTTTGATCATCGGCATGGCCGATCCGCAGCTGGGTTCAAAAACCGAAGAAGTAAAACGCAAAGGCGCCGATCTGATGATATTGCTTGATGTATCCAACAGTATGCTGGCACGCGATCTGGCTCCAAACCGCCTGGAAAACGCCAAACGGGCTATCTCGCAGTTGGTGGACAGGATGCACGATGACCGTATCGGTCTGATTGTTTTTGCCGGCCAGGCCTATGTACAGTTACCCATGACCACCGATTACTCGGCGGCTAAGCTGTTTTTAAATACCGTAAGTACCGGCATGGTACCTACACAGGGTACGGCTATAGGCGCGGCTATTGATCTGGGCGTAAAATCATTTGATTTTAAGAACGGAACGGGTAAAGCTATAGTCCTGATAACAGATGCCGAAAATCATGAGGATAATGCCATGGAGGCAGCATCATCGGCCAAAAGCAAGGGAGTAATGGTGAACGTTATAGGCGTAGGTTCGGCAGAGGGCGCTCCTATCCCGCTTTATCCGGACGAGGCTAACAGCACTTTTCGTACCGATGAAACCGGTAATAAGATCATCACCAAACTCAATGAAGAAATGGGCAAGGATATAGCAGCAGCCGGTGGAGGTATCTATGTAAGGGCCAACAATTCTAACAGCGGTTTAAGCATTGTGATGGATCAGGTAGCTAAAGTTCAGCGTAAAGAATATGATAACAAATCATTCAAGGATTTTGAAGACCGCTTTCAGTTTTTCCTGGCCATAGCGCTGGCTTTATTAGTGGCGGAGTTTTTTATATCTAACCGTAAAAACATGCGGTTAAGCGGGTTAAAATTATTTGAAGTAAAAAAGTCATGAAGCAATATATCATCGTAGTCATATTGGTGCTGCAGGCTTCTATCCTTTTTGCCCAGCAGGAAAAAAAGTATATCAGAAAGGGTAATCAGCTATACCAGCAGCAAAACTATAAGGATGCCGAAAATAACTACCGGGCATCAGTTGGTAAGCAGGGCAAAACCGTTGCAGGTAACTTTAACCTGGGCGATGCGCTGTACAAGCAAAATAAGTATGCCGATGCAGGGCAGCAGTTTACCAAAATAGCGGCATCAACCAAGAATAAAGACGTTTTGGCCAAAGCCTATCATAATTTGGGTAATTCCATGCTGCAGTCAAAAAAACTGGAAGAAAGCGTAACAGCTTATAAGAAATCATTGTTGAACAACCCCGATGATGAGGAAACACGCTACAACCTGGCTTATGCCCAGGAAAAGCTGAAACAAAAGCAAAAACAGGACAAGAATAAAAACAACAAGAACAATAAGGACAAGAACAAAGATAACAAGGACAACAAAGATAAGGATAAGAAGGATCAGGACAAGAAGAACGACGATAAGAACAAGGACAATAAAGACAATAAGGATAACAAAGACGGCAAGGATAAAAACGACCCGAACAAGAACAAAGGCGACCAGCAACCCAATCCTAACAATGTATCAAAAGATGATGCGGAACGGATGCTGGAAGCCCTGAACAACGATGAAAAACAAACGCAGGATAAGCTTAAAAACAAAAAGCAAAAAGGCGTTAAAATGCACATAGAAAAAGAATGGTAGGTTTAAGTTGTGAGCGACTTTATAAAAATATCGTCATTGCGAGGTGCGAAGCAATCCCCGATTTGCAGAGCCGCTCTGTATAGTTTGGGATTGCTTCGTACCTCGCAATGACGGCAGTTTTAGACTTGTAAAACTTGACTTACAGCTACAGATTTGAAAGAATTAAATGAAAAAAAAATACTGCATATTGTTATTATTTCTGCTGAGTACAAGCCTGCTTTTTGCTGCCGATATTCATTTTACGGCTTCGGCAAGTAAAACAGAAGTAAGTACAACCGAGCAGTTTGAAGTAACTTTTACCATCAATAATAGCGGCGACCGTTTTACGCCTCCTTCATTTACCGGTTTCCTGGTAGTATCGGGCCCTAACGTGTCTACCAGTATGGAAGTTATCAATGGCAACGCTTCTTCGAGCATGGCTTATAGTTATGTACTGGTTGCTGTAAAAGAAGGTACCTATACCATTGGGCCGGCAACTATTTTTTCGGGTGGCCGGCAGCTGAACACCAAACCCCTGAAGATAAAGGCGGTGAAAGGATCGGCGTCTCAGCAGAATAATGCTGCCGCGGCCGCTGCTGCCGCTCAGTCGCAAAATGCGCCCGATAGCCGGGTTACCATGAAAAGACCAGGAACAGATATTAATAAATCATTATTTATCAGGGCCGATGTCGACAAAAGCAACGTGTACCTGGGCGAGCAGATCACTTTAACCTATAAATTGTATACGCGGGTAGCTATAGTAGGCAGCGAACCGGACAAACTTCCGGATCTGAACGGTTTTTTTAGCCAGGATATCAAAAATCCAAATCAGAGCCCAAATTGGCATGTGGAAACTTACAAAGGCGTAAAATTCAACGTGGCCGATATGAAAAAGAATATCCTGTTCCCCGAGCATACCGGTAATATCAACATCGACCCCATATCCATGCTTTTTGTGATACGGGAGGCCGCCAAAGCCAGTGACGACGATATGTTCGGACAGTTTTTTGGCACCTATAATGATGTTAAATACAAGATCAAAAGCGCGCCGACCATTATTCACGTAAAACCACTCCCGCCTGGAAAACCGGATGGCTTTGGTGGCGCGGTGGGTAAATTCTCTATCAGCACTTCCTTAGATAAAAAAGAGATCAAGGCTAATGAGCCGATCAACTATACCATTAAAATTTCGGGAACCGGGAACCTGAAATTGTTAAAGCCATTAAGTCCGGCTTTCCCTGCCGATTTTGAGAAGTACGATCCAAAGACGGAGGACACCATTGCCGAAAAAGAAAGCGGCGAAACCGGCAGCCGTCTTTATAGTTACCTGCTGATACCGCGGCACGAGGGCAATTTTACCATCGATCCGGTTAAGTTTTCGTACTTTAACCCGGCTACCGGCAAATATGTATCGCTGCCAACCCAGGGTTTCACGATAAAGGTGAACAAGGGAACCATGGAAAATAATGTCACCGCTTTTTCCGGTGCCGATAAACAGGATGTAAAATTGCTGAATAAGGACATCCGTTATATTAAAACCAGTGGCGATATCGCCAAAAACGGCGAAGGTTTTTATGACTCGGGCTTGTACTACGGTTTACTGGCTTTTGGTCCGCTGTTGTTTTTAGGCGCCTTGGTATACGGCAAATGGTACGAAAAGAATAACAGCGATATTGTTGAGGTAAAAAGAAGGAAAGCCGGTAAAATAGCAGCCAAACACCTGGCCAGCGCGCAGGCACAGTTAACAGCTAAAAACTCCAAAGCTTTTTACGAAAATGTGTTCAGGGGCCTGTACGGTTATTTAAGCGACAAGCTCAATATTGCCGCAGCCGATCTGAACCGGGAAAAAATTGCTTCGGAACTGAAAGCACGTTCGCTGGATGAAGGACTGATCAATGAACTGCTGGATACGCTTGACCTGTGCGATATGGCACGTTATGCACCGGTATCTGGTATATCAGAACAGCAGATGTTTGACAAAGCAAAAAACATGATCAATGACATTGAAGATAAGTTATAGATGTGCAGATATGCAAAGGTGCGGATGTGCAGATGGTTATGATTTTCAAAATCTAAAGAGGGGTGTCATGCTGAGCCCGTCGAAGCATGGTGGGTGGGCCTCTGCGCGCGCGCTTCGACAAGCTCAGGGTGACAGGCCAATAGTTTAAAATGTTGTGAAATCACTAATTCAATAAATCACTAATTAATCACCCCGATGAGGCGTATTATATATTTGTTATTGCTTACCATATCGCCGCTATTGGCTTTCAGCGATGATGCTACATCGGCGCTGTTTAAAAAAGGTAACGCCGAATATGCCAAAGCCCAATATCCGGCGGCCATAGCATCCTACCAGAAACTGGTTGATGGCGGTTACCGGTCGGTAGCAGTTTACTTTAATTTAGGTAATGCCTATTATAAAAACGGCGATATTCCATCGGCATTGCTGTATTACGAAAAGGCACACAAGCTTTCGCCGGGCGATGAGGATATCCGCATCAATATCCAGCTGGCCAACTTAAAAACTACCGACAAGCTGGAAGCAACGCCCGAGTTTTTTATCACCAAATGGTGGCATAGCTTTATTTTGGCCTGCTCTTTAGGCACCCTGGCTGTGCTGAGTGTGCTGTTGATACTGGCAGGTTCGGGGATATTGATCCTTTATCGCTTTACCTCGTCGGTAACCATTAAAAAAGTCTCCTTTTACTCGGCTATTGCGCTGGTGTTTTTGGGCTTGGTTTGTATTTTTATAGCCGGTAGACAGGCGGATTATTTCGACAGTCATCACGAAGCCATTGTTTTCAGCGGTTCGGTAACCATCAAAAGTGAACCTGCATTAAAGTCCAAAGATCTGTTTATACTGCACGACGGCACCAAGGTTGATATCCTGGAGCATAGTAACGATTGGGTAAAGATCAGGCTATCCAACGGCAACGAAGGCTGGATAAGTGCTACGGATGTAAGGGAGATATAAATAATGTCCACAATTCAATTCCGCGCGTCATTGCGAGGAACGAAGCAATCTCTAAGCTATACAGGGACGTTTTGCATGGCGTATACCCGCTCTTGGCCGCGGGAGGGCCAGTCACGTTTTTCGTTGTTGTTTGTTTTTTTATAGGTACTCAAGATGGCTTCGCCGTATGTCGCCACAAAAGTAACCAAGACCGAGCGAAGCGAGATAATGAGTACCGATAAAAAACAAACAACAACGAATAAAGGCTGTCACCAGAAATGCTTCTTTGCCGCACATAGCCTTTGCCCCGCAAAGCAGTCAGAATCACGGGCTGCTAAACCTTACCTCCAATCGTTCGCACTATTCCCCGGCTTCGGCAAGGTTTGCTAATGCCTCTGCCGTTACACAGGCCACCATATTCTGCCCGCTTTCGTCCGAAGCTTATCTGCTGACGGAGAAGAAAATGTCTTTGCTGCTTGAGTGTTACCTTACTGAATTGAACGATTAATAAAGGAATTTAAAAGGGGTGTCATTTCGAACGAGGTACGAGGAGAAATCTTCTACGCCTGGATAAGCAAATTGTACAAGATTTCTCTTCGCCCGCTAACACAAGCTCCTGCTTTTACCCATCGAAATGGCAAATTTGTTAGAAATTTATTTCTTCCGCCCGCTCATGGTCTATTAACCATTAACTATAAACAGCAAACGTTTTTCTCACCTACTTCCTGCAAATTCAACACATCCTCTTTAGTACCGGTAAACGGTCCTGATGATTCTATTTTGAAACTGGCCATGGCGGCTGCAAATTCGCCTGCTTCCTGGAACGAAGCGCCTTTTGTGCGCTGGTATAAGTATCCGGCCATATAGGTATCGCCGCAACCGGTAGCATCAACAACAGCTGTGGGGATATAGGCAGGCACATTGTAAAAAAGACCATCGGCATAAATTACGGAGCCCATGCTGCCCAGGGTGATCACCACTTCTTTCACGCCCCAGTCGGCTAGTACTAAGGCACCTTTTTTAATATCTGTCAATCCGGTCAAGGCTTCCAGTTCGTGCTCGTTCACCTTTAAAATATCGATGTATTGCAGGGCTTCTTTTTTGGCGGGCCAGTCAACGGGGATCACGTTTTTATCTTCCACCTTGCGTAAATAACCTTGTGCATCCAACGATACCCTGCCACGACTGCTTAGTTCCTTGATGAGGCTAACCGGGATATCATCGGCCAAAAGCGGACCTAAGTGAAAGATCAGGGCATCAATGCCCCGCAATTGTTCTACAGTAAAAGGGGCGGCTTTTTGGAGCACGCGCTGGGTGCGGTGATCCTGGTTGCCCGAGTAAATATTTTCGAAATATACGGTATGGGCACAGGTTGATGCATGAACCTCGGTACCTTTGGCGCGTAAAGCTTCAACGGTTGGCATTTCGTTTTCGGCAAGCGAAGTCACCAGCGTATAGCTTACATCCATATTCCGGATGGCGCTTGAAAAGTAAAAAGATGTGCCACCGGCCATGTGTTTAACCGCCTGTGGTGTCACCACTTTATCTAACGTAATATGCCCTATGCAACAGATATCGTACATGTAATTCCCCTTTTTATAACAAATGCCCTTGATGTTTTATATCCGGAGCAAACCGCAAAGGTAGGTAATAAGATGGTTTTTAAATGTATAATGCTGGTTACATGAAAAAAAATGACATATAGTGGGTAGTTTTAGAATGGATTTTTACCTGTTTAACAAGTGAATAGACCTTAACCGGGCTTGGGTGTAATGTTTCCAGGCGCCGACACGTAATAGGTGAAAGTCAACATTTTGCGGATCGGTTATTTTCGTCACTACGGAAAAATAGGCTGATCCCGGCTTTTTTCGATACCTTTAAATTTAACCTTAAAAGCCTATAAAATGAAAACAAAAGCTATTTTATTGCTCCTGTTTTTGGGAATGTCTGTAAGTTGCCTGCAAGCTCAAACTACAGATGCTCCCAAAGTAAAAAAAGGAATGATCAAAGTAACCGTTCTTTATCCAAATGGAGAAGGGAAAACCTTTGACATGGACTACTACACCAAGAACCATATGCCGTTGATGGCTAAGTTCTTTAACCTCAAAATTTACGCTATTGATAAAGGCATATCAAGCGGAACGCCTGGTACACCGGTTCCGTTCCTGGCCATTGGTTACCTGTATTTCGATAAACTTTCTGATTACGAAACCGCCCTTGCAAAACATTTGGACGAAATTAGAGCTGATTTTCCGAAGTATACCAATATCACGCCACTTATCCAGATCAGTGAGGTGGTTCAATAACGCCTGGATATTCCGCTAAATATTGCGTATATTTGTATATATAAACATAAACAGCCCGGTTTTCCAATCAAAAGGAAAACCGGGCTGTTTTGTTAAGAGGAAAAAGGGAACAAAAACCGACTGTTTTATAGATAGTTATTTGAATATCAATAATTTAATACTTCTTAAACCGCTCAAAACCATGTTAAAATTTGTTAAAAAGTGTTAAAATCGGTGGTTTTGAATGAGTTTTGAGCAGTTTTAGATGCATTTTAGCTCTGTTTTTAGTTAAAAAAGTGTTAAAATAAAGCTTTAAAAAGTTTTTTAGGTAACCTGAGGGTTTCTTAAAGGAAGGTCACCAAGGTTACCCCGCTCATTATGATCATCAGGGCATCTTCTACAATGGTAACCGTGCTCATGGGCAGGTTAAAAACAGCACCCAGACAAGCACATTGAATTTTGCGTTTGTTCAGCACGCTTTGCAGCACACCAATCAAACTTACTGTCATCACCACAAAGGTGACCGCATTTACCGCAATAGGTTGAATACCCAGCGCGAAAGCCAGGCCTAATCCCAGCTCAACAAAAGCATATATATAGCCCCATGCCCTGAACCGCTTTGCTACAATATCATACATGGAATAACTATCCGCAAAGCCCTGGAGGTTAAGCAGTTTAAAAAAGGAGAAGGTGAGGAAAAAGCCGCTCATAAATATGCGCATGGCGGTCATGGTCATAAACCCATGTGCGGTATACCCTGCTATAATAGCTATGGTTAAAATATAGCCGAAAATGAGCAATATGGGTTTATAGGTCGCCAGCCAGGTACGGTTTTCGGTATCCATATCCATACTCATGGTATGCTGTGCTTCACTGAGTTGATACTTGGGATAGTCTTTTAAGGCATCCCGTAAGGTAGATGTAGGGATATGCTGCGCCATGGTGATATCGGCGGTACCTTCGGCAAGGGAGATATCTACCTTTTGTACATCCTTTACCTGCGTAAGCAGGGCTTCAACTTTATGCTGACAACCGCTGCAGGTCATGCCGGTTATTTGATAAGTATGTGTCATGATTTAAATATTAAATTGATAACACAAATTTACCTACAGCAGAGCCGGGCGGCCTTACAGAATTATGGATGGTTGTTATAAGATTTTTATCGGGAAAGAGCCCGGTTACACATCATCGATATTTTTACGACCATGCTTTTGCAGACTTTTAAATTGCGATGGTGTCATCCCGGTTACCTGTTTAAACTGGGCCGAAAGATGCGCTACACTGCTATAACCTAACTGATAAGAGATCTCCGAAAGACTCAGCTCGTTATAGATCAGTAGTTCTTTTACTTTTTCAATTTTTTGGGCGATGTAATACTTTTCTATCGTAGTGCCTTCAACGGATGAAAATAAATTGCTCAGATAGCTGTAATCGTGGTGCAGATGGTTGGCTAACAGCGCCGAAAGTTTTAGTGGATTAGTGGTATCTGTATAATGTACCAGTTTGATGATCTCGGTTTTTATTTGCTCTATCAGGCGGCTTTTCTGGTCGTCTATCATTTCAAAACCCAATGCTGTCAGGGATATTTCCAGCTGCTGAAGCTGCTCGTCGCCAGGTTTTTCTTTCAGACTGATCTCGCCCAACTCAACACTTAAAGGTTCCAGGCCGGCTTTTTCCAATTCGGTTTGTACCGCCATTTTACAGCGGTTACATACCATGTTTTTGATGTACAGTTTCACAGGAGTATTCATGCTTTGTAAAGCTATACATAAATTTAGGGTACAACAAAAGCCCCTGCATGAGCAGAGGCTTTGTTTACAGAAAGGTGATACAGGCCAGCCGCGCATTTCCCCCTTACCGGCACTGTATCCCTGGTTCTGTAGTGATTTAACGTTCTTCGTCGGCTGCCAATGCTTTGTTTGGATTGAGCAATTTCGCGCTTTCGGCCAGTTTAATGAACTCGGCGCGGTAACCTTCGCTATCGTCGCCTTTGGCGGTACGGGCCATTTTGATGGCTTGGTCGTAGGTAGAATGTTGTTTGAATTGCGAATCGCGGAGCAACATGCCAAACTCGGCCACAGCAGCCGCGAACCGGAAATCGGTTGATGTAGAATTTAGGACCACTGGCTTGTCATACACTTCCACATGGCTCATTTTGCTTACCGATGAGGTAGGTTGTTTGTACCGGAACTTGATGGTGAGCATTTCATCAGATGAGCTGGTGTAAGGCACAGGCTTTGGTTTTTGATATTTAAGCGGATCAACACTACTCGAATAATCATCCTTAACACCGGCGGGCACTATCTCATAAAAAGCGGTTACGGTATGACCAGAGCCCATATCGCCGGCATCTTTTTTATCGTTGTTAAAGTCCTCTTTGTTGAGGGCTCGGTTTTCATAACCTAATAAACGGTAAGCCTGTACTTTACCCGGGTTAAATTCTACCTGTAGTTTTACGTCTTTGGCAATGGTGAACAGGGTACCGCCAAACTCGCTGATGAGTGTTTTACGGGCCTCGGTAATATTATCGATGTAGGCGTAGTTACCATTGCCTTTATCGGCCAGGGTTTCCATTTTACTGTCTTTATAATTGCCCATGCCAAAACCTAAAACAGATAGGGATATGCCGCTTTCACGTTCTTTCTCAATCAGTTTTTCCATGTCATCATCGCTGGAAGCGCCTACGTTAAAATCACCGTCGGTAGCCAGCATTACCCGGTTATTGCCGCCTTTCATAAAGTTTTCCATGGCTATTTTGTAGGCCAGCTTAATACCCGCGCCACCGGCTGTTGAGCCGCCTGCCTGCAGATTGTCGATGGCATTGCTAATGGTGGTCTTTTTATCGCCCGAAGTTGCCGGTAATACCACGCCAGCAGCGCCGGCATAAACTACAATAGCTACTTTATCCTGCGGGCGCAATTGGTTAACCAGCATTTTTAAGGATGATTGCACTAACGGTAGTTTATTGGGTTCATACATCGATCCTGAAACGTCAATCAAAAATACCAGGTTGGATGCCGGCAGCTTGTCGTTAGCAATGGTTTTGGCCTTTAAGCCGATACGTAACAAACGGTGATTACTGTTCCATGGGGCGGCAGAAAGTTCGGTATGTATGGCAACCGGTTCGTTATTGGTTGGGCCGACCAGGTTATAATGAAAATAATTGATCATTTCCTCAATCCGTACGGCATCGGCAGGGGGGAGTTGGCCGTTGTTGATAAAACGCCTTACATTGCTGTATGATGCAGCGTCAACATCAACGGAAAAGGTGGATAACGGCTCGCTTGTAACGGTTTTAAAACCATTTTCGTTGATGCCTTTATAGCTTTCAGTGTTCTCGGGCGGTGAGGGCATCATTTGTATTGAACTCATCTGAACAGACTTGTTCGAATATCTCTTGCTTTTGCCGGCAACCACCCCGGCTATAGGTGCTGAGTACATTTTATCGGCGGCGGCCGAATTGATACTAGTAACGGCCCCGGTTACATCTTTTTTGTGTTGTACGCCATAACCTACAACCACAACTTCGTTCAGCGATTTATTTGATGCTTTTAAGTGAACATCCAACGTATTGCTTTTGCTGATCTTTATAGTTTGCGGTTCAAAACCTATAAAACTGAAAGTAAGCGTGTTTTTGCCCTCAGGTACATCAATAGTGTAATGGCCTTTGATATCGGTCTGCGTACCTTGATGGCCGCCGGTGATGATTACCTGTGCGCCTGGCAGGGCCTGGCTGTTATCGTCATATACCGTTCCGCTGATGTGGCGGTTGGTGGCAGGCTTAAACCCGGTTAGGCCCGCGAATATTAAAATGAATAGTAGCTGTTTCATTTGATAATTATTGATTTACTGATTTAGTGAATTAGTGATTTTTATACCTACAGAACCTCATCTGCATATTTGCACATCTGAAATCTGCACATTTGCTTTCATTTTAATAAGGATGTTATAGCAGCTTAATTTCCATAAACGATATAAAAAATTTATTTTGGCACTGTTTAATGACCAATTTTATCAAACCAAATAAACTAAGCTCATCAACTGACGCCGAACTGTTAGCTGTTTACCGTGATAACGGTGATATTGCTGTTTTAGGACAGCTGTATGAAAGGTATATGCCTTTGGTTTATGGCGTTTGCTTAAAATACCTCAAGGATGAAGAGCTGGCTAAAGATGCCGTTATGGGCATATTTGAAGAGTTGGTTGTTAAAGTAAAACAGCATGATATCAGCATATTCAGGAGCTGGTTGTATGTATTGGGGCGCAATTATTGCTTGATGCAGTTAAGGGCCGGTAAAAAATTAGAGGTAGTTGCTTTGGATGAGGTTATGGAATTTACCCCGCTTTTGCATCCTGATGATAATAACCGCGAAGAAGCCTATAAAGCCTTGGAGCGTTGTATAGATAAACTAACCGGGGCGCAGCAGCAAAGCATCGATCTGTTTTACTTAAAAGAGAAGTGTTATAAAGAGGTGGCCGATATAACCGGGTTTAGTTTAAATGAAGTGAAAAGTTATATACAAAATGGCAAAAGGAATTTGAAGATTTGCCTGGAGAAGAACAGTGAACAATAAAAAAGCCGACATATCGCAGATTAGGAAGTACCTTAACGGGGAGCTTAATGCCACCGCCATGCACCGGCTGGAGCGCGAGGCACTTGACGATCCGTTTTTGATGAATGCCCTGGAAGGTTATGAAGCCACTGCGAAAGATCAGCAGGCAAACCTGAACGAACTGGCCGGTCGCCTGCAAGAACGCACAGCCGAAAAACGAGGCCGGGTTATTTCATGGAAAGTGTGGTCTATAGCGGCATCGGTTTTAATCGTATTGACCATTGGTGGATTGTGGCTCAAAAACTCATCTCCTACACCGGAGAAAGCAAGAGTAGCCGATGTAGTGCAGCAAACCAAGGCCGACAAGACACAGGCTGTACCACTTAAAGATACTGTAGCGGCGCCAAATCAGCCGGCCACCCAGCCCGAAGCATTGGTGGCCCAAAGTATAAAACCAGCGCCTGTGGTGAAAGAAGCCAACAAGCCGGTTGATAAAGCAAGTGATAAAGCCGTTTATCAACAGGAAATATCTGCTACTGATAATAAACAAGCTGCAACACCTTCTGCAACTGATTATGCATCTAAGCAACCGGCCCCTATAGTTTTGCGGGAGGTTAAAACTCAGGCCAATAAAACCGATAATACACAGCAGTTAAGCGAGACGGTGGTAATGGGCTATACTTCGCAAAGTAAAAAGGATAGCCTGGATAATGTGATAGCCTTGAGAAAATCAAAGGCCCCTAAAACATACGGTTCATCCGCATTGCCCGGAAAGGTGGATGGCTTAACCGTGATCCCGGCAGATTCAAAATCACAAGCCGAAGCCAGCCGGATAACAGGCATCATTATTTCAAAGGGCGATGGCTCGCCGGTTATCGGGGCCGCCATACGTATCAAGGGCACCAATAAGTCAACCGTAACAGATACCAATGGTAAATTTGCCTTGTCGGCCTCGTCTTCAACCAATGAAACCCTTGATATTGCATCCATCGGTTTCGAGCGTAAACAAGTAAGCGCAAAAGTAGGCGATAGCCTAAAGGTTGAGCTCAAGGATGCCTCCAGTTCGCTTAACGAGGTTGTGGTAGTAGGTTATGGTAGTAAAAAAGATGTGGACGGAGAACCCATTGCCGAAAGCGCTCATCCACAAAATAACTGGAGCAGCTTTAAAAAATATTTGCAAACCAATGCCGTTTTACCAGATGGTACAACCGGCAATGTAAATGTAAGCTTCACCGTAGACGCCGACGGATCATTAAGTGATTTTAAGGTCAAAAAAAGTCTGAACGCTGTAGCTGATCAAAAAGCGATCGACCTGATCAAAAACGGCCCCTCATGGATCGGGAATAATAACCACAAACCCGAAACGGTTACCGTAAAGGTGAAATTCCAGACGCAGAAATAAAACTTAACAATAGTTTAGAGTATATGGGCTATTTATGGTGAGTCAACCAGACATGATGAGTTGGGCCATACCATTATAAAACGCGTCATTGAGAGGTACGAAGCAATCTTTATGCTTTACAGAGCAAGCAGAAGAGCGTAAGCAAGTTCACTTTTATGGCCGATCTACCAGTATAGAGATTATTAATATTGTGTTTGTTTTATTGGTATTAATGAGCTCCCTCCGGTCGGTTGTCTTCGTACCTCGCAATGACGTGCGGGTAATAATACATGCAAAAAGAAAAGAGCAAGGAAAATCTCCCTCGCTCTTTTCTTTGAGTATATCTACATCTTTTTTATTTCTTATTCTTATCGGCAAAAGAAAATACTTTTTGCAATAACGGTGTGGTGCGGGCTCCTAAATTGGAACGGATGTTCAGTTCTTCCTTAGCTATCTCTACAAATAAGCCCGAGATAGCTTTTTGAGTAGCGTAATCGCTGATATCCGGATTCAATTTCTTTACAAAAGGGACTTTATTGTAGGCCTTTGCAACATCCGTATAATACTTAGTAGCGTTGGCCTTGTTCAGGCTGGTTTGTATTACCGGTTTAAATTTAGCAGTTAACTGGGGAGTAGTAGCGCGTTCAAAATATTGCGTAGCCGCATCCTGGTTACCCATTAAAATATTGGTTACATCTTGCAGCGTCATGTGCTTAATGGCATCCACAAAAATAGGTTTGGCTTGTTTTGCAGCATCTTCGGCAGCACGGTTAAGGGATAATATCACATTATCACAAAGTTTGCCCATACCCAGGCTGCGCAAAGTTTTTTCGGCCTTTTGAGCCTCTGGCGGGAAAAGTATTTTAACCGCTGCATTGCCAAAAAAGCCGTTAACGGCCGATAACTGGTCTGAGCTTTTGCCTGTGGCTATTTCAAGCGCCTGCTTAAGGCCATTGCCTATCTCTAAATTGGTTGGTATGGTTTGGGCCGATGGTACTGCAGCTTGTACTGTCTGATTAAGGGTGTCGCAGCTGGCTAATGTTATAAATGCCAGCAAACCGGTAATTACTAAAAACTTTGTTCTCATAGTGGTTAAATTTAGTAAAAAATGCAGGCAATAAAAAAAACTTATCCGATGATGTGTATGAGTGCAAATACACCAGCGGCGATAAGGGCAGATATAGGTATAGTAATGATCCAGGCCCAAACCAGGTTAATGGTTACGCCCCAGCGCACTGCCGAAACACGTTTGGTTAAACCTACACCAATAATTGAACCCGTGATAGTATGTGTGGTTGATACCGGGATACCAAATCTTTCTGTGATAAACAAGGTAACAGCACCTGCGGTCTCCGCACTTACACCCTCCAATGGAGTTACCTTAGTGATCTTGGAACCCATAGTTTTTACAATTTTCCAACCACCAGACATGGTTCCTGCTGCAATGGCGGTATAGCAGGCCAATGGAATCCACTCGGGCATAGGAGCACCGGTTTTAATGATATTAGAAGTAACCAGGGTTACATATAATATCCCCATTACTTTTTGAGCGTCATTACCACCGTGAGCAAAACTTAACGCCGCTGCCGATACCAGTTGCAGTCTTTTGAACCAGCGTTCGGCGACAGCTGGGCGCGCCTTTTTACATATATGCAGTATCAGGATAGTAATGATATAAGCGATGATCAAACCGATGAAAGGTGCTAAAACAATATATGCTATAATAGTGAGCACATAATGCATTTCTATAGCACTCAATGGGTTGGCATGCATGTAAATAGCGTTAGCCATACCCGCACCTGCAAAACCACCGATAAGCGTGTGCGACGAACTGGAAGGGATACCAAACCACCAGGTTATTAAATTCCATGATATAGCGGCAATTAGGCCCGCGAGTATCACATGAATGGTTACAAAGTGCTCTAATACAATTTTTGACACCGTATTGGCAACTTTGTGATCTTTGATAAAAAAGTATGCTGCGAAATTAAATACTGCCGCCATCAGTACCGCCTGAAAAGGCGTTAATACTTTGGTTGATACGATAGTGGCAATGGAGTTGGCTGCATCGTGAAAGCCATTGGTATAATCAAAAATAAGTGCCAGGGCAATTACGACAACAAGTAGGGAGGTAACCATTTAGTGATGATTAAGTATGCTTAAGCGTTTTTAACTAAAATTGATTCCATAACGTTTGCCGCGTCTTCGCACATATCGGTAGCGGTTTCAAGCGCGGCAAGTATTTCTTTGTATTTGATGAGGCGGATAGCGTCTTTTTCATAAAGGAAAAGATCGGCTACGGCGCGGTCAAATACATAATCGGCCTGGTTTTCCACACTGTTTATCCTGATGCAGGAGTCGGCTATATTGCGTACGTTCCTGAGGTCTTTCAGCTCCTTTACGGCTTTTTCCAGGTCGATGCTGGCCTGTAATATCAGGTCAGACAGCTTGCGGATATGCTCATTAAAGTCATCTATTTTGTAAAGACTCATGCGGTTAGCAGCTCCATGAATATAATCAGCCACATCATCAATAGCGGTGGCTAGTGCGTGTATATCTTCGCGGTCAAACGGAGTGATAAAGTTTTTGCCCAGTTCCAGGTATATCTGGTGGGTTAACTCATCGCCTTTGTTCTCCAACTTATCTATTTGTTTGTAAAGCTCTTCCTGGGTTGCAGGATTGTTCGAGTTAACCGCCTCAACCAATACGGTAGCCATAGTAACTACATTGCTTGCCGCCTGCTCAAATAAGGGAAAAAATATTTTCTTGTCCTTGGGTACAAAGTATTGGAATATGCTGTTAAGTGACATAATGCTTTAAATTGGGGTAAAGGTACGTTTGCTATGTTAAGTTAGTGTTAACTTTTCAACACTGGTATATTGGGTAAATGTAAGGCTTGTTTGGCAATTTGCAGCGTAAAACCAAATGTTGAACCAAGGCCTTCGGTGCTGCGCACATTGATGGTTTGCTGGTGCGCCTCGATAATATGTTTCACGATGGCCAGCCCTAAGCCTGAGCCTCCAATTTGCCTTGAGCGACTGCTATCGGTACGGTAAAAACGCTCAAATAAACGCGGTAGAAACTTTTCTTCGATGCCGATACCATCATCAGTTACCTCAACCAATACCTGGTCATGCAGTACAAACAGACTTACCGAAGTGCTGCCTTCTTCCTTGCCATACTTAAAGGAGTTGTCAATGAGGTTAACCAATACCTGGCGTATTTTTTCGCGGTCGGCATATACTAAAATGCCTTCGTCGTATTTTTGTTTAAATATTAATTTAATATGGTATTGCTTGCCCTTGATCTCCAACGATTCAAAAACCTCTTTGATGAGATCATTGATTTTGAATTTGCTGTAATTGATAGGTATTTCGCCCGATTCCAGTTTGGAGATCTCATCCAGATCCTTGATCAGATAGCTTAGGCGATCCACATTTTTAGAGGCTTTCTCCAAAAACTGACGAGCCATATCGCGATCATCAAAATCATCATCCTGGAGAGCCTCAATATAACCTTGTATGGCAAAAAGGGGCGTTTTGAATTCGTGTGATATGTTTGACAGGAAGTCGCGGCGGAATTTTTCCTGTTTGCGCAGTTCGTCTATCTCAATCTTTTTCTGTTTGGCCCATTCCTTCACTTCTGATTCCACATCGTTGATAGGGTTGGCGCTTACATGTTCGCCAAGGGCATCACGCAGATCGCGGCCCAGCTTTAAATTATGGATGAGTTTATAGATCAGCTTAATGCGCGAATAAATGTATTTTTCAATCAGGTAATAGAAAACCACATAGCTGGTAATGAGCGTAGCCAGAAAGGTTACCATAACATCGTACCACTTGTGCTGAAAATAAAAGTTAACGGCTGATAGCGTAATTGCCACGCCCAGGGCGGTTATTAAAACCAGTACACGCAAATTCATATCGTAAAGTTACGATTTGTAGATGATTAACTGCCAGCGGAATGGCCAATGCCATGTTAAATTATAGTTATCAATTCCTGCATTTTTTAATAAGGCCACTAATTCTGCTTTTTTGAAGGCGCGTTTTACCGACAGCGGCCCGTCGTTACGTGCCATTTTGCTCCGGGTAAAAACATGGGTTATCACTATAATAGCATAGTACAACAGCCAATGGCGGTGCAGGTCGGTAATGATGACGCCTTTGCGGGCCGATGCCTGCATATTTTGGATAAGCCTTACCCACAGTTCATCATCAAAATGATGGGTAAACAGGCTGCTGATAATGATATCATAGGTTTTGATCCGATCGGTATCCGTAATAACATCGGCCTGCAGATAGTCGATATTATTAAATCCGACCGATTCCTGCCGGGCAAAATTAATAGCGGCGGGTGCGGCATCGATACCGGTTAAATGCAGTTGTAAATTGTTTTTAGCGGCCCATTTGGCAATAGCAATTAAAGCATCACCGCCACCGCAACCCCAATCACTTATGGAATAGCCGGTACGTATCGGAAAGTTCTTCAACGCTTTTATCAGGCTTTTATGACCACCCAGCAAGGAGTTTACTTTACCTAAGCCGGCTAACACCGGATTGATTTCACTAGCTGGCAGATCAAAATCGTCCATTATTTCGGCATCGGAGGCGCGTATGGTTAAATCAGGCATATAGTGAATACGTCGGTATCAGGCAAAAGGTTTGCCATGCGTTTGACTGATCAAAAACCGGGATACCGGAGGCAGGCCATTCAGGATATTTAAGGTGAGCGCCGTGGTAGTATTATTACCAAATAAGCGCTGCAATTGCCTGCCAACCCAAAGGCGACGGGCAAATTCCTTATTCCAGCTATGGGTATAATCAGCTTCGAGCGCGGTGCGTTTATCGGCAGTAAATTTTGTGGACTGATAATGGGCGATGATCTTTTCAGATAATATTTTAGCTGAATGGATAGCCATGGTCATACCGTTGCCGCAAAGCGGGGCTATCATGCCGGCGGTATCGCCGCTCATGAGGATATGATCTTCAACAGGGGCCTTTTTCTCAAAAGATATCTCATTGATCACTTCGGGCTTGTCCAATAAGAACTCGGCATTGCTAAAAATATCATCGAGATATGGGTTCTTGCGGATCACATGCTGCTCCAGCGCTTCAAGTGTGCCGTATTTGCGAAGATCATCGCGGTGAGCCATATAACACATACAGTAGCGGTCGCCATCGGTTTTGCTTACGCCACAGTAGCCGTCTTTGTAATTATTGAGCTGAATAAGATCGTCCGGAAAATCCATCCTCACATGAAACTTCACGGCCAGGTACGGACTCCGTTTATAAAAGAAAGGGCGTTTTAATTTTTGATCAAGATTGGACCGTTTGCCAAATGAACCAATTACCAATGGGGCGGTCAGGGTATTGCCCGGCGTAATCACTTCAAAATGTTCGTCAATAAAACGGATATCCTCTACACGTGTGCCGGGCAGTACATTGACGCCCTCGGCTACGGCCTTGTGGTATAAAAGGTTGTCAAAAGTAAAGCGGCTTAAACCAAAACCACCCAGGTCCAATTTTTGCGAAAGTTTGGTGCCAGATACCGCGGTTACCTCCAGGCGATTGATGCGGGCCACTTGTAATGGCTCCAGGTCGATATCCAGTTTACTCAGAAAGGGGATCACTTCGTTGGAGATGTATTCGCCGCATACCCGGTGCGTGGGGTATGTTTTTTTTTCGATCACGGTAACCTGTAAACCAGCCCGGTTCAATAAAATGGCATTGAATAAACCAGCCAGTCCTCCGCCAACTATGATTACATCGCTCATGGTTTAATGCATTTCGAGTATCATTCCCTCAACAGTTAAACCGGGGCCAAAGGCAAAGCTCATGATTTTTTGCTCCTTGAGATTTTGGGCGGCAAGCATTTTTTGCAGTACGAATAATATAGTGGCCGACGACATGTTGCCATATTCCTGCAAGGTTTGGTAAGCAAATGCATTGCTTTCTTCAGGAAGTTCCAACGCGGTTTCAACCGCTTCCAATATCTTGCGACCGCCCGGATGTACGGCATAAGCGGTGATCTGCCCGGCATCCATTTTTACTTTATACAGAAAACGATCCATCAGGGCACCGATATGTTTTTTGATCTGCTTGGATACTTTGGATGTCAGTATCATCTCGAAACCCGTATCGCCCACATGCCATCCCATATCATCACGGGCCTCGGTTACAAATTCGGTATAAAAGTTCTTTAGAGAAAAATAGGTTCCTGTACCTGAGCGATTGGCCGTGTTTTCGACTAAAACAGTTGCTGCCCCATCACTAAACAGGGAGTTGGCTACCCAGTTATCAAGCGTATTATTTTTTTGAAAGTGCAGAGTGCACAGCTCAATACTTACTATCAGTACTTTAGCTTCGGGGTTGGCCCGGCAAATATAGTCGGACACCTTTAGCGCGTTGATAGCGCCATAACATCCCATAAAATTGATACAGGTGCGCTCGGTATCGCGGTTAAGTGGTAACTTTTCAACCAGTTCAATATCAATACCGGGGGCATGCATGCCGGTACAGCTCACGGTGATCAGGTGGGTGATTTGCGATAGAATACCCTCCTCAAAGCCTGCAAGGCAGTTTTGTACTGCTTTAATGGCAATAGCAATGGCCTCCTTTTCGTAAAATTTAAGCCGTTCCTTAGTGCCTGGAAAAGGTTCCAGATCGGTTGATTGTTTAAAAAATGTATATTGAGATGGATCGCCGGCGCCAAAATCCGGGATCACCGAATAGCGATGATCAATGCCGGAGTGGTCATAAATGCTTTTTAATCGGGCCGCATTAGTTGCATCCAAGCCAAACGCGTTCACCATAAAATGGTAAATATCGTTTTGAGCTATTCTATTATCGGGATTAGCTATCCCAATGGCACTGATGCAACTATCCATTTGTATTATTATTGTTGTTTTAGTATCAAGTAGTTAGTATCAAGTATTAAGATTTTTGATAATCCTGCGTGAAAAACGCTTCGGTCATGATACTTGATACTAGCTACTTGATACTTATATGCTACTTGCTGATTTCGGTGTTTACCGTAACCGTGGCTTCGTCTGCCAGTACCATGCTATTGCCGCCTACGCCAAAATCCTTGCGGTTTATTTTAAAGCTGCCATTAAACACCGCGATATTACTCGTTTCGATGTAAGTAAAAGGTACCTCTATCAGTTTTGTTTTGTCTTTTATAGTTACGTTAAAACTGCCACTATAGTTGTCTCCACTTTTATGTTTAAATGATACTGACTTTAGCGTGATCTTTGGATAAGTAGCTATATCAAAATAATCAGCACTTTTCAAGTGATTATCACGCATCTCGTTATCCGTATTAACCGTGGCAGTTTCAACCGAGGCTGTAATGCTGCTACCGGTAAGGTCTGCAGGTTTAAACTGTACATCGGCTTGCAAACCATTAAAAACGCCAGTGCAACTGATACCCATGTTTTTAATTTTAAAGCTAATGGCCGATTTGGTGACCGTTGTTTTTACCTGTGCAAAGCTGTTAATTACTAAAAAAACTAAAACTGCGGCGATATAAATTTTTTTCATCATGAATTACGAACGTACTTTCAAACATAACATTTTATAAGGCACCATTTTTTACATTCGTAATCTACAAGGCAACCATGTTTACTATTATTACGTTAATGAGACTACGAAGGGTTGCCTTCCTTGTTTAATAATATTTATCATAATTGCCCAATAAATGAACCTGAAACAGTTAATACCTACCCGATCGGCATGGGCGCATCTGCGTTTTGTGTTTTCTGTTTTTTTGCTCCCGGTATATCTGTTTGCTTTCAGCCAGGCAGATGCTGTTCATTTTTGGCCGGCTATTTTGGTGTTTTTTATCTGGCACTTACTGGCTTTCCCGGCAAGTAACGGCTATAACAGTTATTTTGACCGCGACGAAGAAAGCATTGCCCTGCTGGCAAAACCGCCTGAGGTGGATATCAGTTTGTATTATTTTTCGATACTGCTGGAAGGTGTGGCCTTTTTGCTGGGCTTCCTGATCAGTTGGGAGTTTGCTTTTGCGGTATTGCTTTACGGCATTATGTCAAAACTGTACAGCCACTCCTCTACGCGATTAAAAAAGTATCCTATTATCAGTTTTTTAACGGTTTTCTTTTTCCAGGGGGCGTTTATTTATTATACCACTTATTCTGCTTTAAGTGGTATAAGCTTGTTCAGGCATTGGGATATTGGTTTTGCTGTGGCCGGGGCTATATGCTCCTGCCTTATCGGGGCATCATACCCGCTTACCCAGGTTTACCAACATGCGGAGGATAGCCGTCGCGGCGACCGCACGATAAGTTTGTTGCTGGGTTATAAAGGCTCGTTTATTTTTTCGGGTGCACTATTTGCCCTGGGGATAGCTTTATCTTATTATTACTGGCACTTGGCAGGGCAGATGCTGAATTTTTACTTTTTTCTGCTTTGCGCCCTGCCTATATTTTTGTTTTTTAACTACTGGTTTTATAAGGTTGGCCAATCAACCGAGAACGCCGATTATAAAAATGCTATGCGCATGAACTTTTTAAGCTCCGGATGCATGTTGCTTTATTTTGGGGTGCTGGCGATTTGGGGGTAATTGATTTGGACGTTTTTGGGTAGCTCCTACGGAGCAAAGGATTCTAATTTAGATTTCTACAAACAGGTAGCCTCTACGAGGCATTGCTCCCGTTTTTGTATAAACAATAAATTAAATAAGGTGCTACGGCTATAATATGCCTCGTAGAGGCTACCTGTTTGTAGAAAAGCTATGAGGCATTGCTCCCGTTTTTATAAACAATAAATTAATAAGATGCTACGACGATGGTATGCCTCGTAGAGGCTACCTGTTTGTAGAAAACCACCTAGTGTATTTTGCTCCGTAGGAGCTACCTATGAGCAATCAGAGAATTAATCAACTAAATCCTGGAAAATATATTTGTCATCGTATTTAACCGAATAGTCTTTTAGAATATCAAGATATTCTTCTTTAAACGATTTTTTAAGATGATGTTGTTTTTGGTTAATGATATATTTAATAATTGCATCAATTTGTGAATTACTGTTACTGAATGCGCCATAGCCTTCTTGCCATTGAAATTTACGTTTCGTATAACCTGATTTATTGATGAACTCGGAACTATCACCCTTTACCAGTCTCATTAGTTCAGATATGGATTGGTTTGGATTAAGGCCGATAAATAGATGCAAATGATCTGTAGCAGAATTTATAGAGAGTAATTTATGTCCGTTATTTTGAACGATGCCAGTAATATATCGGTGCAAATAACCTTCCCATTCAGATTGGATAATGGCATTTCTATATTTTACGGCGAAGACACAATGAATATAGAGTTGTGTATAAGTGTTAGGCATAATCAAATATAATATTTTGCCCGGATATAAATTATACGCAGGAAACTATGTTAATTGAAAAGCAAAACATTATAATTATCTATCTAAAACTCTACGTGCGCCCTTAACGATAATACATTTACCGGGCCGCGGTCTTTATTGTAGGCCGGATTCACAATAAACTGGTAATCGGGTGTGAGCCAAACTTTCTTTTGGTAAGCATTTATTTTATAATACAATTCCGCTATCAGCTCGTGTCCGTAATTCAATTTGCCATCGCCAATAATAAAACCATAGCCTCCGGCTGCCAGGTAATTGCGATGTGACGCTGATAGTCCATTAGCTACAAAGGCCAAAGCCAGTTCGTCATCACCACGTTTCCAGGAAGTACCTTTAAGCACCCCACCAAAACTTAATGAGCGATCGATCTCGGTAAAATACCAGGTTTCGGTTTTGCCATCGTTATAGCTTACTTTGGCAAATACCCCAAAATCTTTACTCAGGTACTGATCGGCACTGATGCCAAAACCATATTTATGCTTGCCATAGGTAAGGTTGGTATCAACTACAGGGTTCACCGGGTTTTGAGCCAGGGCCTGGTTATAGGTGCCCATTTTGCCGTTGTTCCTGAAACCTAATACCCGCACAGTACCTTTGTTACCATCGATGGTGTAGCGGCGCTCATACTCCAGTGTTTGGGTATTAGCATGGCCTATTTTAGCATCCCAGATGGCGCCATTAGCTGTAGTGGTTGACATGGTGAAGGCAAAACGCAGTGTCCAGTTAGGCTGGCCCAATTCCAGGTGTGAACCCAAAACGTAGCCGCGCGTATTGGCCGGATAATCCCAGGCGCCGTTATCCATCAAGGCCCAGTTCATGAATTGTGAGCGTGGGTCATGACTAAACTCATTACCATCATAAAAATCGGCCATGCCAAATTTACCAATGGTAAAGGAAAAATATCGTTTGCTTTTTAAACCTGCCAATTGGTTATTGTCATCAGTGAGGGTGTCTTTTTCTTTACCCCATTCAAAATTCTGGGTAAAGTAAAGCCGGGCGATATAAATTTTAGGTTCCGCAGCGCCTACCCTAAAAGTTTCACCATTAGGAAAGCCCGCTACACCCAGGGTTTTGCTCAGGCCTGATCCTCCCGAGAGTTCGGGATTAAAGAAAGCCTGTGCCCCTTTCCATAACCGGGCTGCACCAAAAAGTGTGGTGGTGATGGAACTTTGAGTTTCTGATTTGGTAAGCAAGCTGTTGGCCCCGGTATAGTCGGCACCAAATGATGGCTTGTATTGGGTAATAACAGTTTGCTGGAAATGGAGATTAAAACGCTGTTGTTTTAGGGTATCCTGCGCAAATACAAATAAGGTAATGTTCAGCAGGAGAGTAGTTAGCAGTATCGTTTTTTTCATCAACCTCAAATTTTGCGCAAAGAAACTAAACTTTATTTAGTTTACGATCCCACTTCCGTATAAAATTGTTTTAAATAGGCTTCCATAAAATCATGTCGTTGCTGAGCCAGTTTCCTACCTGTGCTGGTATTCATTTTATCTTTTAGCAATAACAGCTTTTCATAAAAATGGTTGATAGTTGGGGCCGATGTATTTTTATATTCCTCCTTACTCATGTTCAGGTTAGGCGCAATTTCGGGATTGTACAATTCCCGGCCTTTAAAACCTCCGTAAGTAAAAGCCCGGGCAATACCAATGGCGCCGATAGCATCAAGGCGGTCGGCATCCTGTACAATAGCCAGTTCGGGAGAATGAAAAGTGAGTTTGTCAAAGCTTGATTTGAACGACATGTGCCGGATGATCTGCTGTACATGCTCAACCACGGCTGCATCTACGTGCATGCTTTGCAGGTAATTGCCGGCGGTACGCGGGCCAATTTCCTCATCGCCATTGTGGAATTTACTATCGGCAATATCATGTAATAAGGCAGCCAGTTCTACCGTAAGCAAATCGGCATTTTCTGTTTGCGCTATCAGTTTGGCATTAACCCAAACCCTTTGTATATGCCACCAGTCGTGGCCGCCTTCGGCATTTTTAAGTGTTTCGCGTACAAATTGTACGGTTGCATCAATCAGTTCACTGTGTTCCATCAGCCAAAAATACTAAAAAGCTTAAAGCCGAAGGCAGAAAGCTTAAAGCTTTAAATAACCAGATGGGTTGCTTCATAGAGCATTAGGCTTTCTGCCTTTAGCTTTCAGCTTATCAGGCGGCTGCCACTTTTTCGGTCTCAATCAGGTCATGAACATCCGAGCCTAATATGGCGGCTATTTGGAAAAGGCGTTCAACCGTTATTTTAGTATAGCCCAGTTCAATTTTACTATAAGCATTTTGCGATATACTTAACTTTGCAGCAAGATATTCCTGCGTATAATTCAGGCCCTCCCGGGTATTCCTGATATTGGCCGCAATCGCCTTTATTTTGAAATTCAGCATCTCTTTCATTTACGTAATATATTGGTTATCTATACCTAACGAAATTAATGGGTAGATGGATTTCTATTTTTTATTTTTAATTGAATTTTTTTTAACTGGTTAAATGTATTGCCTGAAAGATTAAAGCGGGAAGGTGGAAAATAGGGAAGCAAAAACAAAGCCCATGATCAATTCAATGATCATGGGCTTTGTCAGTTAAAAACTTAGGGTTATTATTCCGGTATATCGTAGCTTACAACAACTGTTGGTAACAGGGTGGCATACTCCAATGGTACCTGGTTGTAAGATATAATGGGTTTGCGCTGGCTGTAAAATTTATAAGCCTCTTTGATAGTTGCATTACTGGCCATAGCCGGCGGATTAAAGCTGATAGAAAACGGGATAATGAAATCGTGTAATTTCTCATGATCAGGGATCACCCATTTGTGATTTGATTTTTTTAGTGCTTCAATAATGGGCAGGGTTAGCACATAATCATCAGCATAATAAACAATTATTTTTTTGATGGTACCCTTTTCATCGGCCGTAAATTTAAATACAGCTGTGCCGCTGGCTTTCTTTTTGATGATTTCAGGCGATACTTTCAGGCTATCCCTGAAAAAGCGGGTCATTACAGCGCCGCCGCCCTGAAACGGAAATGCCAGTTCGGTTTGTGCCTTACAGTAAGCTGATAATAAAATAGCAGCGGACAATAATATGATCTTCTTCATTTATACTTCTACTTCTTTTGGTTCTCTTTTGCTGCCTTCATACAGCTCATATTCCAGTAAACGGCAATCCAGTTTACCATTGTAAAATTCAATTCTGCGCGACGGGCGAAGACCGATCTTTTTAGCCAGATCGGGATTGCCCGTAAAAATATAGCCCCGGTATCCCAGGCATTTCTTTTTCATAAAATCGCCCATACGTGCATAGGTGGCCTCCAGTTTGGAGTGTACACCCAGGCGTTCGCCGTATTCGGGATTAAACATCACGATGCCCGCATCTTCAGGCACTTCGGTGTCTGCAAAATCACAAACGTTAAAATCTATCAAATGGTCTACACCAGCGGTTTTTGCGTTTTTTTGCGCGATGTCAACCGCATCGGCAGATAGATCGGTAGCTATGATCTTAAATCCGGTCTCTTTTTTCGACTTATCCTTTAATTTACGGCGTTCGGTAAAAAATACCGTTTCATCGTAACCTAAAATGTGCATAAAGCCATAGTTCATCCTGAACAGGCCCGGGCATTTATCGGTTGCCAGTAAAGCGGCTTCGATGGCCAATGTGCCTGATCCGCACATGGGGTTAATGAACGTGCTTTGCCTGTCCCAGTTGGTAGCCATAACGGTTGATGCCGCCAAAGCCTCCAGCATAGGCGCTTTGCCCGGTATTTTGCGGTAACTGTGTTTGGCCAGTGTTTCGCCCGAGGTATCGATAAAAATATCGGCGTCGCTATCCTGCCAGTACAGGTGTATCAGGGTTTTGTTGGCTTCGGCGCCCGAGTTGGGACGTATGCCTTTTACAGATTTTATCCTGTCGGCAATGGCATCTTTTACCTTTACATTGGCAAACAGGGGGGTAAGGATATGTTCGTTATTTACATTTGACGATACCGAGAAATATCCGGCAAAATCAATCAGTTTTTCCCACTCAATGGTCAGCAGCTCATTATAAAGCTGTGCGGGATCATCGGCTTTAAAGCTTTTTAGTAAATAAAGCACCTGGCTGGCGCAACGCAGATTAAGGTTAAGCGCAATGGTATCGGTTACGGTACCCTGAAGCTCAATCCCTGTCTGGAAAACACGGGTTGGTTTAAAACCCAGTGCCTCAACTTCCTGCTGCAGGTAAGGCGAAAGCCTTTTATTGCATGTAATTACGATTTTACTCTCGGTGTGGAAAACTTGCATATTTATTTTGCGAATTTATAAATTAAAAACACCCTATTTTAATTTCTTATCTATTAACTTTACATTTTAAATTTTTTTGAGAAGATTATTATGGAAGTTAAAGGTAAGGTATATGAAGTGTCGCCAACAGTGCAGGTTACTGAGTCACTTAAAAAACGCGAACTAATACTTGAATATATTGAGAACCCTCAATATCCTGAATATTTAAAGTTTGAAGCTATACAGGACCGTTGCGCGCTGCTTGACGCTGTTAAAGTAGGCGATGATGTAGAAGTGTTTTTTAACCTGAAAGGCCGTCCGTGGACTGACAAATCAGGCAAAAAAAGCTATTTCAATTCATTACAGTTATGGCGTGTGAATGCACTGGCGGCAGGTGCCGGTAGCGCTACAACACCAGAATACGCAGCACCATCACCGGATATCGCTTCATCGGCCGATGATGATGATCTGCCGTTCTAATTTCGCTGTGCGATAAGAAAGATATTGTCAATTTTAAGAAAGCCCCTTTAACAGGGGCTTTTTGTTTTTAGCTATTTTTACAACCGCTGTGCGCCCCGCACTCCAGTAATAACCTATGGATTACATTTCTAAAAAAGGGTGTCATGCTGAGCTCCGTCGAAGCATGGTGGGCAGGCATCTGCGCTCGACCCTTCGACTGAGCTCAGGGTGACAGCTCCTTTTTTGAACGTTATTTGTTCGTTAGGTCTACTCATGGGCTATTACTTTCGCCCCCCGTTTAACGCCCTCTTCCCGTTTCATTTTTGTATATTGTATAATTCAGGCCATTTATGGGTTCTGAAAGGGCAAAATGTTATATGTCAAAAGGTTATTGCCGCTGATAATTGTTAAAATTTGTTAAAAGGGACTGTTGTACGGTTATTTTAAAATAATTTTGCTTGTTAACAAATGAAGAAAAGAAGCATCGGTTTAATAATTGGGTTAATGGGTTTTGCACTGCTCGGTGTAATGGCCATGCAATTATACTTTTTGCGGCAATCGTACCAGATGCAGTCGGAACTGTTTGATCGCTCTGTAAACGAGGCGCTTAACAACGTGGTGTCAAAAGTGAGCAAGCAGGATGCCATGAACTTTTTAAGTAACAAGGCACAGCGAAAGGTAAGCAACCCGGATGATGCCAGTGCCGGAATAAAAGTGGTAAAAAGTGATGCCAATAAACTGTATCTGCCCAAAAGAAAAAAACAAAGCCTGCGCGAAAAGAAAATAGCCCTTTTACGTGATAGTTTGGAGCGGATGATCATGCATAAAAAGATGGATGATGAACTGGCTAATTTGCTACAGCAGGAAGGTACAGTTGATTTCCAAGTAAAGGTAGAAGAGTATACTGATGAGCTTGGGGTAGTGCACGGCCGGTTTACACCCCAAATAGTGCGTACCCGTATCAGCGGCAGCATACGTACTAAAAAACTGCATAAATATGATACCCTGAGGTATGTATATATCGATCCTCAATTCGGGAAACAGCTCATTTCTGTGCCGCAAATAAATCCTTTATGGCAGCGCGAGCAGATCCGTAAACAAAAAGAACGACAGGTAGCGCAGATCAAAAAAATGCTGGAGACAGATTCGCTGCAAAACATAAATGTTGGTAAAACTACCGTAATTGAAAACCTTGCCGAAGAGTACCGTAAAACGGGCGAGCCGTTAAATAAACGCATAAATCCGTTTTGGATTGATTCTTTATTACGTTTTGAACTACATAATAAAGGCATTTCTCTACCCTTTAGCTACGAAGTAACAACCGCCAGCAGCGATTCACTCATATTTTCAAGTGCTACTGATAACGATGGTAATAAACCCGTATTTATAGCCGCCAATACCTATCAAACCCCCATATTTGGTAAAGATGTGATCAATGATCCGGGTAAGATCAGGTTATCATTCCCACAAAAAAACTCACTCATATTACGTAATATGACCGCCACCATGGGTACCACCGGTGGATTATTGATCGTATTGATATTTTGTTTTGGTTATACCATTTTCTCGATCCTCAGGCAAAAAAAGGTTTCGGAAATGAAGATCGATTTTATCAATAATATGACCCACGAATTTAAAACTCCGGTATCAACCATTATGATAGCCAGCGAAGCTTTAAAGGATAATGAAATTGCAGAAGATAAGACCCGGGTGTCTCGTTTGGCTAATATTATTTTTGAAGAAAACGCCCGTTTAGGTAGTCATATAGAACGAGTACTCAATATAGCACGTATTGAAAAGAACGATTTTAAGCTGGATAAAAAGCCCTTGGATGTGAATGATATGATAACGGTGGTAATAGATAGCATGGCGCTCAAACTACATAAATGCAACGCCAAAACCACCCTGGAACTCACAGATGAAAATACAACGATCATAGCTGATGAGCTGCACTTTTCAAATGTGCTGTACAACCTGGTAGATAATGCGATAAAATACAGCGCAGACACACCAGGCATAACTATTACAACGTTGGTTAAAAGCGGACAGGTACTCATTAGGGTGGCCGATAAGGGAATAGGCATGAGCCGTGATCAGCAGACAAAGATATTTGAGCAGTTTTATCGTATCCCTACCGGGAACCTTCATGATGTGAAGGGCTTTGGCTTGGGCTTAAGCTATGTGAATACGATTGTAAAAAGATTGAACGGCACAATAAGTGTAAGATCTGAAAAAGACAAAGGCTCGGAATTTGAGCTTAAGTTTTCGCAGGTATAAGAGATCTCAGACAAGTCTGAAAGACAAAACAGTTAAAACAAATCTTTCGGGGTGCCGACTTTTTCGGCCACACGGAATAAACGTAATATGAAAAAAATACTACTGGTTGAGGATGATGCCAATCTGGGCGCACTACTACAGGATTACCTGCAGTTAAAAGGTAAATTTGATGTTGTTTTATGTAAAGACGGCGAAGAAGGCCTGCGCGCCTTTACCAAACAGGTATATGACCTGCTGATATTAGATGTCATGATGCCTAAAAAAGACGGCTTTACGCTGGGTAAGGAGATCAGAAAGATAAACCCGCATGTGCCTATTATTTTTGCAACAGCGAAAAGTATGATCGAAGATAAGATGCAGGCGTTTAACCTGGGAGGGGACGATTACATCACCAAGCCTTTCCGTATAGAGGAGCTATTGCTGCGCATTAATGCCATGCTTAAAAGAACCGAGAATACCGATAAGGAGAAACGAGAAGAGGAGAAACAAACCTCATTTAAAATTGGCAAGTACGTATTTGATTTTACCTTGCAGATGATCACCATTGGCGATAACCAGCAAAAACTTTCAACCAAAGAGGCTGAGCTGCTCCGCTTATTGTGTATGCGTAAAAATGAAGTGCTTACCCGCGAAGAAGCTTTGCTCAACATCTGGCATGATGACAACTACTTTAATGGCCGCAGTATGGATGTGTTTTTAAGCAAGATCCGCAAGTATTTAAAAGATGATACCAATGTGGAGATCATCAATGTACACGGTCGGGGCTATAAACTGCTGATCAATTAATAAAATTATATAACAATAAATCGCGTCATTGCGAGGTACGAAGACAACCGACCGGAGGGAGCTCATTAATACCAATAAAACAAACACAATATTAATAATCTTTATGCTGTACAGGGCCGCTCTGCCTATCGGGGATGCAATGACGTATTTGAGATTTATTCGGGGTTTTACCAGTGTCTTAAAGTATCCACATAAATGATGCTTAATTGCCCCATCGGGGTATTTCGCAGAGAATATTATGGTTTACACTGTAAACCCAGTATTTGACGAAAATAAAAACCAACTATTTGATTTTTAAGTAATTACTTTAGTATTAACCATAAAAAGTGTAAACCATGTAAACCCACTTTTAATAAAATGTCATGGGCTTATTTTGAAAGCCTTACTGAAGCGTTCGCTTGTAACAAATTTGTTAAGAGCGGATTGCTGCTTTTTCTGATGATTAATAAATAGATTTGTTATTGACTGATCACAAAATTTATTATTCATGAAATTAAAACTACTTTTTTCATGCCTCATTTCCGCAGGCATTACCTTACCTGTATTTGCACAGGAAACCGTTGACCCGGCCATTGTTCAAAAGATCCGCGAGGAGGGGCTAAATCACTCCAAAGTAATGGAAACCGCTTTTTATCTCACAGATGTTTCCGGTCCACGTTTGGCAGGCTCACCTGGCTTAAAGCGGGCGCAGAACTGGGCTGTTAACCAATTGAAAACCTGGGGCCTGGCCAATGCCAAACTGGAGGCCTGGGGTAAATTTGGCAAAGGCTGGGAAGTTCAAAAAAACTACGCCGCTATTACTATACCCTACTATCATGCTATTATAGCGATCCCCAAAGCCTGGACACCCGGTACTGGCGGGTTGATCAAAGGAGATGTTGTAGTTGTAAAAGCCGATTCTGCTGCTGAGCTGGATCAATACAAAGGTAAGCTGCAGGGCAAGGTGGTGATATTTGACACCAAACCGCTGGTTGAGCGCAGTTTTAAAGTGGATGCAGCCCGCTATACAGACGAAGAGCTTGCCGAAATGGCCAATGCTACTATGCAACCAGCCGAAGGGCGCCGGCAATTTGATGTCAACTCGCCGCAATTTGCCGCTATGCGTAAACTGCGTGCTTTCCAGACTACTTTAAGAACATTTATACATGATGAAAAAGCGGCACTGATATTAAGCCAGGCCCGCGGAACTGATGGTACGGTATTTACTACCAATGGCGCATCATACGCCGATACGGCTAAAGCGGTATCTCCCGAATTGGAAACCAGCAGTGAAGACTACCAGCGTATTTTGCGCCTGGCAAAAGCGGGTCAAAAGGTAGAGTTGGAGGCTGATATCAAAACCCAGTTTTTAACCGACGACTTACAGGGTTATGATGTAGTTGCCGAAATTCCGGGCACGGATAAAAAACTAAAAGAGCAGGTAATCATGATTGGTGGCCACCTGGATTCATGGCATGCGGCTACAGGCGCTACTGATAACGCGGCAGGTAGTGCAGTAATGATGGAGGCCATGCGCATTTTAAAAGCCATCAACTTTAAACCTAAACGTACTATACGCATAGCGCTATGGAGCTCGGAAGAGCAGGGTTTGTTTGGTTCACGCGGATATGTGCTGAATCATTTTGGCGATCCTAAAACCATGCAGTTAAAACCGGAACAGGCCAAATTATCAGCCTATTACAACCTGGATAATGGTACTGGTAAAATACGCGGTATTTATTTACAGGGAGATTCGGCCGCTGGCCCTATATTCAAAACCTGGCTGGAGCCTTTTAAAGATCTGGGCGCTACAACCGTAACCATCCGCAACACCGGCGGTACCGATCACCAATCGTTTGATGCAGTGGGTATCCCGGGCTTCCAATTTATACAGGATGCTATTGATTATGGTTCACGCACGCACCACAGTAATCAAGATACTTATGACCGGCTGATAGAAGATGACCTGAAACAAGCGGCCACCATCATCGCGTCTTTTGTGTACAACACATCGGAACGTGCCGAAATGATACCGAGAAAAGAGTTGCCTAAGCCACAACCAGTAAGGTAAAAGCCACGATTTATACTCAACGCAGAACTTGCGTGGAGGAAAGTAAACCTATTCCATAAATTTCTTATTGAGTAGGTTATTTTTGTATTTATTATAATTATCTTGTTGCTATTATTATAAATTAACTTTAACTGATAGATGATGAAAAAACTAATTGTATTATTTGCAGCTGTATTTGTATTGGCGTGTTTTTTGGTGCCTGTAAATGGAAGTCAGGCTAAAATCAGTTCCATTGCAAAACGGGTAGTGATTCAAAAAACGGGAAACTATGGTTATGAAGTTACTATAACTTTCAATACCGCATCTGGTAAAGTACTAAGTGCTGATAGTCCTGATGGAACCGTTGTGAGTTATACCTATAGTTCAGCAGTAGATAACGCGGGCGTTGTTACGGTTACCAATTTCCTGATAAAATTTATACCTACCGGCTCGTCTCAAATAACCTATGATGGTTCGGGCGATTATTTTTAAAGAATTAGTTACTCAATAAAATAAAAAATGCCTTATATGATTTATAAGGCATTTTTTATTTTACTCCAATTCTATCTTTTGATGTTGGAATGGTATCTCTACCTGCTTAAATCCTGCATCTTTCAGCTTATTGCTAAAGTGCTGTTGTACTTCATATTCACCATGAACCAGGAATATCTTTTTGACCTTTTCAACATCCTGGCAGGCCAGAAAATGTAATAGGTCTTCATAGTCACCGTGAGCACTCATGGATCTGATCGATCTTACCTCAGCCTTAACCTCATACATTTCACCATAAATATGTACCTCATGGTCGCCATTAAGCAGATGCCCGCCCAGGGAGTTGGGTTCGCAATACCCAACCATTAAAATGGTATTCTTATCACTGTTGATGTTATTTTTAATATGGTGCTTTACCCGGCCTGCCTCGGCCATTCCCGAAGACGAGATGATAACACAAGGGCGCTGGTCATTATTCAGCGCTTTTGATTCTTCTGTTGATTGTATAAAACGTAAACCTTTAAAGCCAAAAGGATTGGCATCGGTTTTTAAAACCTCTTTTACCTCTTTGTTGTACACTTCCGGGTGATTCATAAGCACCTCGGTTGCCTTTTGCGATAGTGGGCTATCTACATAATAGTTTAAGTCGGGCAGAACGCCTCTTAACTCCAACGCGTTTAAGGCATACAACAACTCTTGAGTACGACCAACACTGAACGCCGGGATGATCACTTTTCCTTTTTTGATCTCGCAGGTTTGCCTGATGATATCCAACAAGGCATCCTCAATCGGCCCCTGCTCTTTATGGAGCGAGTCGCCATAGGTTGATTCCAGCAAAATGTAATCGGCCTGTTCAAATGTTTCGGGATCGTTTAGTAACATATCGTCATAACGGCCAACATCGCCACTAAAAGTAATATGGGTGGTCTTGCCATCTTCCAGGATATCTAAATGTACCGCGGCACTGCCCAAAATGTGCCCGGCATCTGTAAAGGTGAGTTTTACGCGAGGTGTTATTTCATATTCTTCGTGATATTCAACAATTTTAAACAGACGCAGGGCAGCCATCGCCTGCTCATCCGTATACAGTGGCTCCAACAGTGGTTGACCCTTGCGGGCACGGTGCTTGTTACTATAAGCAACATCCTGCATTTGTATATGTGCAGAATCAAGTAAAAGGATGCGAGCCAGGTCCATAGTGGCCGATGTGCAAAATATCGGGCCGCTGAAACCCTCAGCCACCAGGCGCGGTATCAATCCGCAATGATCAATATGCGCGTGCGATAGTATCAGATAGTCGACTTTTTTAGGATTAAATCCAAAATGTTCATTGAGATCCTCAGCGTGATCGCCCATGCCCTGGAACATGCCACAATCCAATAAAATAGAAGTATCGTCTTTTAATCTGATCAAATGTTTGCTGCCAGTAACATTACGGGCGGCACCATGAAAGGTTATATTCATTGATAATAGGTATGAAATTACTAACGAAGATGCACAATAAAGCGGATAAAAAATAAAAACTAAAACTTTAGTTGTTATTTTCATTTATAGTATCTAACTTAGATTAACCAATTGGAGAATTTGATGCAGTGTTGGTTAATGCATCAAGAAAATTTACAAAATGTACTATGGAAATTAAAGAATTAACGCGCGCCGAAGAACAAATTATGCAGGTATTATGGCAATTGGAAAAAGGGTATGTAAAAGATGTGATCGACCAGCTACCCGAACCCAAGCCCGCTTATAATACGGTATCAACCATTATCAGGATATTGGAAACAAAAGGTTTTGTAGGGCATACGGCATTTGGTAAAAGCCATCAGTATCACCCTGTAGTGAGTAAAGATCAATACCAGAACTTTGCTGCCGATAAGTTATTGAGTGGTTATTTTGATAACTCGGTAAACCGAATGTTGTCCTTTTTTGTAAAGAAGGAAAAAATAGACCTGAAAGAGGCTGATGCCATTATGAAACTGATTGAAAAACTTAAAGACCAATAGTTATGAGCTGGTGGCAATACTTATTACTGGTAAATATTTACCTGGTACTGTTTTATGTATTTTATGTTTTACTGCTGCGGAAAGAAACTTTTTTTCAGCTTAACCGCATCTACCTGGTAACGGCCGCGTTACTATCGTTCTTTATACCAATGATCCAGGCAGATTGGGTGCAAAATCTGTTTATTACGCAGCAGGTAAAATATACTATTTATAGCAGTCCAGTAATGATTTACAGTTTTAAACCTATTGCCGCTAGCCACATCAGTATTGGTCAGGTGCTAGCCGTTTTATATGGTGCAGGCATATTGTTTTTATCGGTAAGGCTTATCTGGCAGCTTATCAAATTAAAAAGAGTGATCAACCAACCGCAGGCAACTGTCGCTTATTCTTTTTTCAATACGGTACGGCTGGATCAAGCAAGTTCTAATAATACCATAATTGAGGCTCATGAGCAGGTTCATGCGCAGCAATGGCATTCGGCAGATGTAATGCTGATTGAACTGGTTATGATCATTAACTGGTTTAATCCGGTAGTATATATGTACCGTTTCGCTATCAAACACATTCATGAATACATTGCCGACAGGCAGGCTGTACAAGCTGGCACCAACAAAGCCGAATACGCCTTATTACTGCTGAGCCAAACATTTGAAACACCGGCACATCAGCTGGTTAATCCATTTTTTAATCACAGTTTATTAAAACAGCGTATCATCATGTTACAAAAAAATAAATCACAGCGCATATCGCTCATTAAATACGGTCTCTCTGCACCACTGTTTATATTGATGCTTATTTTATCGTCTGCAACTATTAATAACAGCAAGCCGATTACCGTTATTAATAATAGCGCTCATCAGTTATTTACCACACCCGCAACGCCGGCATTTTTAGGCGATGCCATTCACGAAGACAGATCTTTAGAAAAAAAGGAGGTCTCCCATGCCATTCACGAAATTGGAATAGATACTGTCAGGAAAAAAGGCAATGTATTTACCTCTGTTGAAAAAGTGCCGGAATTTCCGGGTGGAGTTGAAGCCTTTGGTCAATTTTTGGGTAAAAGCATTAAATATCCCAAGGCTGATCGTGAAAAAGGTGTACAGGGGAGAGTTATTATAACCTTCGTGGTAGAAAAGGATGGGTCTTTGTCAGGGCTGAAGGTTTTAAAGGGTGTAAGTAAAACTATAGATGCTGAGGCAGTTAGGGTATTGAAACTATCACCCAAATGGAAGCCTGGTATAGAAGGTCATAAAAAAGTAAGGGTTCAATATACCGTTCCGATCAGCTTTACCTTGAATGATGTTGCTGCTAAACCAGCAAATGACGATATCAATACTGTATTTACCTCAGTTGAGCAAGTACCTGAATTTCCGGGTGGCCTGGAAGCTTTTGGCAAATTTTTAGCCACTAATGTAAAATATCCTAAGGCCGACAGAGAAAAGGGTGTACAAGGGCGTGTTATTGCCAGCTTTATTGTAGAAGTTGATGGTTCATTATCAAACATCGTAGTAAAGCGGGGAGTAAGTACGGCCATTGACGAAGAAGCGGTGCGGGTATTGGACATATCACCTAAATGGAAACCAGGCATACAAAACGGGAGGACTGTAAGAGTTCAATACTCCGTTCCGATAAGTTTTAAATTAGATAACGATAAATCAGGCAAACCGGGCCCGGATAAAATGGGGGTAACCGGCACAGATCAGAGTAAGAATGAAACTAACTTGATTGCTCAAAATACAGACAAAGCCCTGCGTAACCCTTCGCTTATTACTTTTCGCGACAAGAGTATCTTGCAAGCCGATCCGTTATATGTATTAGATGGCAAAGTGATCAATGAAGCAGATATGAAGAATATGAACGCAGACAACATTGAAAGCCTCAGCGTACTTAAAAGTCAAGCGGCTACAGCCATTTATGGGAAAAAAGGCGCGAATGGAGTTATTGTGGTCACTTTAAAAAAGCAAAAAGATAAAACCGAACAACCTAAAAGTTATTAATAAAGCCTTAGTCTTATCCTCAAAAAACCTTTCATATATAACTATGAAAGGTTTTTGTGTTTATGTCTGCTACTTTTTCTTTTTGGCCGCTTCAATGATTGGCTTTACAGCGTCCTTTTTGCCCGATTGATAGTCTGATGGCGCTTTTTTGCTGCCTTCGGCCGCTGGTTTCTTTTTTTCTTTAACGGCTTGCTTGTCCTTGCTCATAGTTTTATGTTTTTAATGTTTAATGACAACAGGATGGAGGTATTTACACCTGTTAGTAAGTATATGTTGCCTGAGGTATTATTTTCCCGGGTCAATTCAGTTAATGCCCGGTTTAGAGAAGAAAATGGTTGCTTTAATTTAAAAACGCTATATCTTTGACCGTTTTTTATAGCAACCGATTAAAGGTAGCTATTTAAATTAATAATAGCTTTTATATTATGTACATTTTAATACCAAATGCCTGTATAATTGCTTAGCTTTGAAACAATTTTTGATACACATATATTTATACAGATAAATTATACAATTCGCTTAAAATGAAAAGTTTTATTTCACCAACACTTTATGCAGCTTTTAACTACGTGATAGCTATAGTATTAATTGCTTCACCATGGTTATTTGGTTTTGAAGGTCATAAAATAGGAGCAGCTTTATTGTTACCTATGATCTTAGGATGGTTTCAGCTGATAATGGCAATTTTTAGCAATCATCAGTTTGGTTTCATTAAACAGTTCCCTTTGCAAATGCACTTTTTCCTGGATGTGCTGGGTGGTTCATTCCTGTTTTGCTCACCATGGATATATGATTACGCTCACATCACATTTTGGCCACAGGTAATTATGGGTGGTTTACTGGTTATCTTTGGTGCTTTTACAAAAGGTTCAAGATTTTCAACTCCACCGGTTCATCATTACGATGGTGGTTTGGCTAACCTACGCGAGAGCTAAGCAATTATTAAAAATATAAAACAAAAGGGGCGCAAATTTTTGCGCCCCTTTTGTTTTACCAGATCCAGGTACTGCAAAACTGACGTATAAAATCAAAGTATCGATATTAAAACACCTCGTTAAGGCCTAAGAAAAAGCCGCTTGAGCCATAGCTGCCCCTGCCATAATCAATGCACAGGTTGGAGCGGGTATATTTGTTAAACAGCAACCGTAACCCTACCCCTGCACCCGGCTCCCAGTATCGGAGCAGCTTAATATCGCGTTGATTGTTGGCCGATTCGATATTTACAAAAGTAACACCGCTTAATAGTTTGTTATCGGTGATGGGAAAACGGTATTCCATCTCGTTATATACAAATGAGAGTCCCTTAAAACGACCAATAATAAAAGCCCGTCCGATACGGCCATAAGCATCGCTGCCCGTGCCCGGCAGATCAAGATAAGGCAAGGATCCGCTAAGCAGATAATTGGCCCAATGCCAGAAAGCCAAAACTTTTTCGGGGTTACTGTCAGACAGGCTCCAATATTTCCTGAATTCAATTTTTAGCTGTAAGGCCTTGTGTTCGCTGCCGAGCCAGGTTTCATTTTCTTTTAAAATAACATCGGCGTAAATGCCACTGAATGGCCGGTTGGGCTGGTCGCGGTTATTAAACTGAAAGTTTACTAATACACCATTGGCGGCATAAGCATCCGGTGAATAGCCATTTTTAATGCTGTACCGGAAGTTATGGGTAGCCGTTATTGGTATATTTTTACGGTCATCATCAATATGACTGTAAAAGTTAAAGCTAAGGCCCGCGCCTGCATAAATATGATTGGCCAGTTTTCGGTATATCCGCTCATTAATTTTGATGTATACGTACCGCACTGGGTACTCATCAGGGTTATTGTCATAATGTTGACCTCCCATGTGAAAATCGCCTTCGCCAAAGCTCCGGTGCCCGGTACCCAGGCCGTTATCTTTAGCTATGGTTTTACCAATTTGCATAACGCCCTGAAGGTTCCATTTATTTTCGGACGAAAACGCGTTATGCTTGAACTCAAATGTTGAGAGCTTATTAGTAGAGATATAAGCCCCCGCATTAATTACCGACATGGTGGTATTTTCGGGATTTCCAAAATACTTGCCGCCAGAAGTGATAGCCCCTATAGCGAAACCCACGCTGGGATTATAAGCAGCCGATGGCAACACTGACCAGGTGGAGGGCTTCTTTTTTTTGCCGGTATCTATTTTGGGGCTTTTGCCTCCGAAAAACGAACTCAAAATACCATTAGCATCCCTTTGGGTTTCCAGCGAATCAGCACCCACAGAACCTGTTTGTGCCAACAGGATGTTCGCGCTCAGGATCATCAGGCAAAAGGCAAGCGCATAGCGGCAAATCAACAGGGTCAATTAGATTAATTATTTAGAGTTACCGCTAATATAGAATTATATGGTAATGATTAAAATACTACCCCGGATAATTGATTGTTAAATTTTCGGAGCTCATGAGCGGTAACCAGGCCGACAAAACTTTTTAAACCTTAAATTTTAACAAATTTCTTATCGAAACGGCGTAAAAACAGCTCAAAATTGCCCGGAAAACATCGATTTTAACACTTTTTAACAAATTTTAACACGGTTTTGAGCAGTTTTTGAAACTTTAAAAAGTATTAATTTGTTGATTATCAATTTTTTAACTTAAAATTGGGTAATTCTTGGCCCTGTTTTGGTCTTAACAAAACAGCCCGGTTGTCTGCTAAAAGACAACCGGGCTGCTGATTATATAAAGATACGAAAATTTAGGGAGAGTAGCCAACCTTAAGCCAAACTTGTTTCAGCATCTCAAAGCAAGGGGTTCTGCGAGGTGGTTAACGCGTCATGTGGGAGGCGTGAAATAGGTTCAGAAAAACTTGGCAGATTAGTATAGGCGCAACTCACCAGACCATCGTTAAGCCCTGTCATCCTTTTCGCGCCAGATGGGGCTACCTTATCCGTATTTATACGGTCTCGTAACTCGCTTGCTTACTACAATTAGTTCAATTTGTAAGCCGAAACATTTGAATGTGCTATATACTACCGTTGGTTGTTGAAAAGCAACTATAAGTAGCGGGTTTACAACTAATATGATCGGGCTTTGTGCAAAATCTGGCTAAGATGCTGGTTATCTTTGCCATGTCGAAAGACTAAATCAAAAGATAGTATATGGACACAAAAATGATCGGTAACAAAATTGCTGAGGCACGAAAGAAAATCAACATGTCGCAAGCCGGGCTTGCCCAACATGTATTTGTAAGTCCGCAAGCGGTTGGCAAATGGGAACGGGGGGAGTCGTTGCCAGACATTATAACTCTAAATCAACTGGCAAAAATCCTGGGCGTTGATCTTAACTATTTTTCAGAAAATCAGCAGTCTCCAGAAGATGTAACGCTTTATAAGGTAACCGCTAACGCTGATATGGATCAAACAAAACAAGTGGCAACTGGTCCATCAGGCTCCGGGGAACTACAATTGCTGACAAATTTTAGTGGGAGCGACTTGGCAAAGAGTGATTTTGCAGGTGTTACGGCGCATAATAGCAAATTTAACGGGAGCGCGCTACGTGGATCTGATTTTGCAAAAGCAGATTTGACCGGCAGCTCGTTTAGTGGCAGCGATGTACGTGAGGCCAATTTTGAAGAGGCCAATCTGACGGATTGCACATTATCTGTAAACGACCTTACGGAGGCACGCTTTAACAAGGCTATCCTGGTGCGGACAGAATTCAGCAGGTCTGCATTAACCGGTGCAAAATTTAGCAATGCTAAACTGATTGATGTAAAACTAACCAAGACAGACCTCAGGCAAACGCTATTCGAAAATTGTGTTTTTGACGGTGTGGATTTTAACTACTCGGATTTAAGCGGGCTATGTCTTGATAAACAGGTTTTTACCAGTGTTAAATTCCACAATACCGCGTTGACCGGCGTCAGTTTTAATGGCGCGACGCTAAAAAATGTGTCGTTTCGTTCGCCATATGCGCTCACCAACAGGTATTACCGTGCAATAAAAACCATCCGTTTCGACGATGCAATGATGGATAAGTTAACCTATGCCACACTCAAAGGGCTGGGGGCTGATCTGTCAAAAGTTACATTTATTTAAAAGAATCATATGCAGAATGCAATTCAAGTGAAAGGGCTGCAAAAGTCCTATAGGCAGCTCCATGTCTTAAAAAGTGTAGACTTCGAGGTGGAAAAGGGCAACATTTTTGCCTTGCTTGGCACCAACGGTGCAGGAAAAACCACGATTGTCAACATCCTCACGACGCTGCTGAAGAAAGATGGCGGACAGGTTACCGTAAATGGATTTGATGTGGCTTCAAAGCCCGACAGTGTGCGACAATCGATCAGCCTGACCGGGCAATTCGCTGCCGTGGATGAAGTTTTGACCGGCCGGGAAAACTTGGTCATGATTGCCCGGCTACGGCATCTAAGCCATCCGCGCGAGGTGACCGATGATCTGCTGCAACGTTTCGGTTTAAGCGATGCGGCTGATCGAAGGGCTTCCACCTATTCTGGCGGTATGCGCCGCAGGCTCGACATCGCCATGAGTCTAATAGGAAAACCGCAGATTGTTTTTTTGGATGAGCCAACCACCGGCCTTGACCCCGAGGGGCGCATTGAAGTTTGGAAAATTATTAAGGAACTGGCCGGCAGTGGTACGACCGTATTCCTGACGACGCAGTATTTGGAGGAGGCCGAACAGCTTGCCGATCAGATCGCCATTCTTCACGAGGGGGAGATTATTGTAAGTGGCACCCTTGCCGAACTGAAAAAGCTTTTTCCACCCGCAAAGGTTGAATACATTGAAAAACAGCCGACACTGGAAGACATATTTCTTAAAATCATTGGTAATAAAAAGGAGGATAAATAAAATGGAAACGATTAAGATGAAGAACTATTTTTTCATGGACATGGGCATTATGCTCATCCGTTCCATGCGTCATGTTTTCCGCAGCCTGGACACCATTATCACGGTCACCATTATGCCTATCGCAATGATGCTTTTGTTTGTCTACGTATTAGGTGGCGCCATTAAAACCGGTACGGATAAATATGTGAATTACCTGTTGCCTGGCATACTGCTGGTTGCCATTGCAAACAGTGCAGGCTACGTATCTTACCGCCTGTTTTTAGATAAGCAACGGGGAATCTTCGAGCGTTTCCACTCGATGCCAATCGCGCGGTCGGCCCCACTGTGGGGACATATGCTTACCTCGCTTGTATCCAACGTGATCTCGCTTATCGTGATCATTCTCGTGGCGCTTTTAATGGGTTTTCGCTCTTCGGCAGGTATTCTGTCATGGCTTGCTATAGTCGGAATACTGACACTGTTTACACTAACGCTGACCTGGATTGCGGCGATTGCCGGGTTATCGGCAAAATCGGTGGATGGCGCAGGAGTAATTGCCTACCCTATTCATTTTCTCCCACTAATCAGTTCTGCATTTGTACCTACCAAATCGATGCCATCTGGCGTTAAGGCCTTTGCCGAGCACCAGCCGGTTACACCAATAGTTGAAACCATCCGCGCACTGCTTTATAACCAGCCGGTAGGCAACCAAATATGGGTCGCCCTGGCATGGTGCATTACAATTATGTTTTGTGCCTATCTCTTTGCAATGCGTGTTTATAAAAAGCGGTTGTAAAGATTATTTTTGCCGGTAGGGCTATAGGGAATATCCATGGAAGGGTTTTTTAACATGCCATCCTAAATTCCCCCGTATCTCTGCTGAAATAACAATTTTACGATTCTGGTTTACTCTTAACAAAACAGCCCGGTTAGCTTGTGGAAAGCTAACCGGGCTGGTATGTATATAAAGATACGAAATTTTTGGCGGAAGTTAAAATGGGATGTGCCGACTCATCCAGCCGTTGCGCCTGGTCAACCCTCTTCAGCTTCGCTGGAAAGAAAGCAGAAGCCTCCTGCCCCCGCGCGTCATTGCGAGGAGGGACGACGTGGCAATCCCCGATAGGTAGGTCCGCTCTGTAAGTAGGGATTGCCACGCTGCGCTCACAATGACGGATGGGAAAATTTTGCATACAAGTTTTCTGTGGGAACACAGACAACGGAAAAGAATTCTTGTGTTTAATCAGTAATTCACTAATTCAATAATTAAAAAGCGTTAGGGATAGCAGCGGATACCGGCCGGTGACTAATGCCTGAGGGCGTATGAGCGGATAGCCCGGGCCGCAGGCAACGCCCTCAAAAAACCTTTTAATTGACAATCTCTACACTGCCTCATATATCTTATAAAAAAATCACCTCAAGTGTTTCATAAATAACCAACACTCCGCTTCTTTAATAAAAAGCTCAAAACCATTTGTTAATAACATAAATAGCTGTATCTTTGCAGTCCCGAAAATGCGGGGTATAATAAACGTTTAAACAATTTAATTTAAAGCAAGTGAATACGTTAAGTTACAAAACTGTCTCAGCCAACAAAAAAACCGTTAACAAACAATGGGTTGTTGTTGACGCACAAGGCGAGATTTTGGGGCGCTTGTCTACGAAGATCGCCATGATCATCCGTGGAAAAACCAAGCCAGATTTCACCCCGAACGTAGACTGCGGTGATAATGTAATAGTTATCAATGCAGACAAGGTAAAGTTGACCGGAAACAAATTAAGCGCAAAGCAATATGTTTCTTACACTGGTTATCCAGGTGGTCAGCGTTTCATTTCTCCTAAGGAGTTAATGGCAAAACATCCAACACGCGTAATTGAAAAAGCCGTGCGTGGTATGTTACCTAAAAGTCGTTTGGGTAAAGCATTATTTGGTAATCTGTATGTATATGCAGGTTCTGAGCATCCTCATGCAGCACAAAACCCAACAACCATTTAACTTTTTATTTTTAAAGGAGAAAAAAAATGCCAACAACTAACACTTCAGGCAGAAGAAAAACAGCCGTTGCCCGCATCTACCTTTCAGAAGGAAATGGTGCGATCATCGTAAACGGTAAAGATTACAAAGAGTACTTCCCAACATTGCCATTACAATACATCGTTACTCAGAGCACTGAGGTTTCTGGTTCAACCGGAAAATTTGATGTTAAAGTAAATGTTGCAGGTGGTGGTATCAAAGGACAGGCAGAAGCCGTTCGTTTAGCCATTGCTAAAGCCATTGTTGAACTGGATCCTGAAAAGAAACCAGCACTACGCGCTAAAGGTATAATGACACGTGATGACCGTATGGTTGAGCGTAAAAAACCAGGTCGTAAGAAAGCACGTAAGAGATTCCAATTCAGTAAACGTTAATCAAAGGAGGACAACAAAATGGCAAGAACAACATATCAGGATTTACTGGATGCAGGTGTACACTTTGGTCACCTTACCCGTAAATGGGATCCGAAAATGTCACAGTACATTTTCATGGAGCGCAACGGTATTCACATTATCGATTTAAATAAAACCTTAACTAAGGTTGAAGAAGCTGCTGCAGCTATAAAACAAATTGTAAAATCAGGCCGTAAGGTATTATTCGTAGCTACAAAGAAACAAGCGAAAGATATTGTTGCCGATTATGCAAAAACCGTAAACATGCCATACATCACCGAGCGTTGGTTAGGTGGTATGTTAACTAACTTTGCAACCGTACGTAAGTCGATCAAAAAGATGTCAAACATCGATAAATTGACTAAAGATGGTACTTACAGCAACCTTTCTAAAAAAGAACGTCTGATGATTCAGCGTGAGCGTATCAAATTAGAAACCCTTTTAGGTGGTATCTCTGACTTGAACCGTTTACCTGCAGCATTATTCCTGATCGACGTTAAGAAAGAGCACATCGCGGTTTCTGAAGCATTAAAGTTGAACATCCCTACATTTGCTATGGTTGATACCAACTCTGATCCTTCAAACATCGATTTCCCGATCCCTGCGAATGACGATGCTACTAAATCAATTTCATTGATCACCAGCATTATCATCAAAGCTATCGAAGAAGGTTTAGATGAACGCAAACGCGAAAAAGAAGACGAAGCTGAAAAAGAAGCGGCTGTTGCTAAAGCAAAAGCTGACGCTCCTGAAGTAGCTGACAGAGCCGAAGGTGCTAAAAGGACCCGCAAAACTGCTGAAGTAGCAGACGTTGTGGCCGATACTGACGCCGAAGCTCCTGCTGCCGAAACAGAAGAGTAATATTGAAGTCGTAAGTACGGAGTCGCGAGTCTGAAGTATTTAGACTTTGGACTTCATACTTACGACTTTTAACTTTTAGAGGTTGTGGGTTATAAGTTCTTCTTGTAATTACAATTTACAGCCCATAGTTTTAATATTAAAAATAGTTGCAGGTTATACAGGCCAGCTAATTTTGGCCAAAACACATAACCGATAACATAAAACTTAAAATTCAAAAAACATGTCTACAGTACAAATATCTGCAGCCGACGTAAACAAACTGCGCCAGCAAACTGGTGCCGGTATGATGGATTGCAAAAAAGCATTAACCGAAACTAACGGTGATTTTGAAGCAGCTATCGATTTTTTAAGAAAAAAAGGTGCTAAAGTTGCAGCAAGCCGTCAGGACAGAGAATCAAACGAAGGTGTTGTTATTTCACGCACTTCTGCTGATGGTAAAACCGGTGTAATTATTGAATTGAACTGCGAAACTGATTTCGTGGCTAAAAATGCTGAGTTTATTACTTTTGCAAATGAAATTGCAAACAAAGCAGTTGAAAACCAACCAAAAAGCATCGAAGAGCTTTATGCTCTTTCTATAGATGTTGACGCTACTACCACTACTATTGGTGAAGCGGTTATCGACAAAACCGGCAAGATCGGCGAAAAGATCGGTGTATCTAAATTAGAAGTTATTAACGGCGAAAAAGTTATCGCTTATGTACACGGTAACTTCCGTTTAGGTGTATTGGTTGCTTTAAACTCGAACCCGGCTGGTGCTGACGAGGCAGGTAAAGACGTAGCGATGCAAATTGCTGCCATGAACCCAATCGCGGTTGATAAAGACGGTGTAGATGCTACTACTGTTGAGCGCGAATTAGAGATCGCTAAAGATCAGATCCGTGCAGAAGGCAAACCAGAAGAAATGGTTGAAAAGATATCTTTAGGTAAGCTGAACAAATTCTACAAAGATTCAACCCTGTTAAACCAGGAGTTTGTAAAAGATTCTTCAAAAAGCGTTGCTCAATTCCTGAGCACTGTTGAAAAGGGGTTAACAGTAACCGCCTTTAAGCGAGTAGCTTTAGGAGCTTAAATATTTTATCCCCCTCGTTTTAACGAGGGGGATTTTTTTTGCCATATTGTTTTTGGCCTGTCATCCTGAGCTTGTCGAAGGATCGAGCGTAAAGGCCCACCCACCATGCTTCGACAGGCTCAGCATGACATCCGTCCCATACAGGGGATAACAGAACGACGTTATAAAATAGCAGTATCATGATAACAGCGCTTCACAATCTTAAATTGATTTCTGGTGGCCAGATCGCCGAAGGTAAAGCCGTTTTAATTTCCGGCAGTCAGATCATTGATGTAATTGCCGATACGGCCATCCCGCAGGATGCTGTAAAAAAGGATCTGCAAGGCTACTATCTTGCTCCCGGATTTATCGACCTGCAGATATATGGCAGCGGCGGCCAGCTGTTTGCCGGTAAACCAACGGTTGAAGCGCTTGCCCAATTGGAAAACGATCTGCTGAACCAGGGAACTATCGGGGTATTTGCCACCATAGGTACCAATACCAATGATATTGTGGAAGCTGGGATAGATGCTGCCAAAATATACCGTGCGCAAAGTAAAGGCGCTTTCTGGGGACTTCATTTGGAAGGACCTTACCTGAATCCGGCAAAAAAAGGAGCGCATCCCGAAAAATTCATCAAGAAAGCTACGCTGGCCGAAGTGAAGGGCTGGTTGGAACGTGCCGATGGTGTGATAAAAATGATCACGATAGCACCAGAGCTGCAGGATCAGGAAGTGATTGATTACCTGTTTAACCAGGGCATTATTATTTCATCGGGCCATAGCAATGCTACTTATGCCGAAGGAAAATCGTTTTTAAATAAACCGGTGCAGGCGGTAACCCACCTGTTTAACGCCATGCCGCAAATGCATCACCGCGAACCGGGTTATATCCCCGCTATTTTTGAAGAACGTCCGTATACCAGTGTTGTGGCCGATGGCATCCATGTGGATTTTGCCATGATCCGTTTGGCTAAACGCGAACTGGGCGACAAACTTTTTTTAATAACGGATGCCGTTACCTCCACCAAAGAAGGTGCTTATCAGCATGAATTAAGGGGCGATAGGTATACTATGCCCGACGGTACACTGTCAGGCTCTACCCTAACCATGTTAAAGGCGGTTGAAAACTGCGTAAAAAAGGTAGGTATTGATTTGGCTGAGGCGGTAAATATGGCATCCTTATATCCGGCACAATTAGCTAAACAAACAGAAAAAGGTAAAATTGAGAAAAACTTTGATGCCGATCTTGTTGTTTTTGATGCGGATTTTGAAGTAAAAGACACCATCTTAAAAGGTGATTTTTTAACAAAGACAACATAAAATTTTAACACTGGCTTTTATTCTTTATTTTTGCCGAACTACCCATTATATGAACAGAGCTTTATCAATTCATGATATAAACGCAAGCAAGTTCTGTCTATTCCTATTACATCTATTTCTATTCATAACAAACCACACCAGATGAAGTACAAAAGAATCTTACTCAAACTTTCGGGCGAATCGCTGATGGGCGCAAGGCAATACGGTATTGATAACAACCAGGTATTGCAATATGCCCATGACATTAAAAACGTATATGATGCAGGTATTGAAATTGCGATTGTTGTTGGTGGCGGTAATATTTTCAGGGGATTAAGTGCCGAGAAATCGGGTATGGAACGTGCCCAGGCCGATTATATGGGCATGCTGGCCACGGTAATTAACTGTATGGCACTGCAAAACGCGCTGGAAAGCATTGGCGTGGAAACACGTTTGCAATCGGCCATTAAAATGGAGCAAATCTGCGAGCCTTATATCCGCCGTCGTGCTATGCACCATTTAGAAGTGGGCAAAATTGTGATATTTGGCGCCGGTACAGGTAATCCATATTTTACTACTGATACAGCCGCATCATTGCGCGCTATTGAAATTAAAGCCGATGTGGTACTGAAAGGTACCCGTGTTGATGGTATTTATACTGCCGATCCGGAGAAAGATCCATCGGCAACCCGTTACGACGAGATATCGTTCCAGGAAGTTTATGACAAAGGCCTGAACGTGATGGACATGACTGCCATAACCCTTTGCCGTGAAAATAAACTACCGATCATTGTGTTTGACATGAACCAATCCGGTAACTTCATGAAAATAGCCCAGGGCGAAGCGGTAGGTACATTGGTACACTAATACTAAGGTTTCTTTCTATCATGTCATTGCGAGCGCAGCGTGGCAATCTCATCGCGTTTTATACTCATCGGTGAGAATAGCTACGAGATTGCTTCGTCGTTCCTCCTCGCAATGATATAAGGGAATTTAACGACAACAAAAAGGCCGCCATTGAAATTGAAATGGCGGCCTTTTTGTTGAAAGAAACAATCCTATTTGGTGTCTGGAGCAAGTTCCTTAGCCGCGTTATCCGCAGCCGTTGCCGACGCAACGTCATTTAATTGTGTGCGTTGTGTTTTGATAGTTTGCATTGTGGTAGCTATAAATTTGTCGGCACCATACATTTTATATTTAATACCAAACTCTTTAAGCTCTGCAATACCCTGTTGGGCGTATTCAGGTTTCTCGACCCTGCCGGTCATATCGGCAAGTACCCGAACGCTGTTGAACTTGTTTTGTAGAGTAGCATTTTTAAAGGTATCAAATACGTAAGGCCACTCGGCTGCTCCTCCTTTTGTAGCATACAAGCTAAATATAGCGGTTGTTAAAGCGCCTTTATTGTCCTTTTCAAGCGCTTTGGCTTGTTTCAACGCGTCGGTTGCATCTACCTGGCTAAGGGCTGTTAAAGCTGCTCCCTGCACCGCGTATGATTCGCTGTTAAGTGCTTGTTTAAATAAAGTTGAATTACCCGAAGCGTTAAGCTTGCCTAAAGCGGTGATGGCCGCTGCTTTGGCCAGTGTATTATCATCGGTTTGTGCCAGTGAAGCCAGTATGGGCTGTGCCGCTGTGCGGATGTCATCATTGGTAAGGTTCAATGCCTTAATGGCTTTGATGCGCAAGCCATAATATTTATCCTTTAAAGCGGCTATGATGATTTTTTGATTAGGTTTTTCTTTTTGGTTGGCAGCAGCCGCTTCAATGGCCTCATACCTGTCCATATACAATGACGCGTTAAAGTACTGGTAGGAGAATTCCTCGATACTTTTATTATCGGTTTTTTTGGCCAGCAAAATTTTATCACCATCCACATTCACCAGGTCAGGTTTGGTGGCTACGTGGAAAGTTAAAGTATCAGCCTTGTCGTTCATCCAAACTTTATGACGCTCTTTTTTGCCACCGGCATAAATATCAATGGCCATAGGCAATTTAAAGGTTTGGCCATCCTGGTTTTGTTGCAGGTAAATGGTTTGGGTTTTGGTGGCATCATCCCATTTATAGCTGATGTTTAAAACCGGGTTACCGGCACCATAATACCATTGGTTAAAGTACCAGTTCAGGTCTAAACCGCTGGCTTCTTCCAGTGCCAAACGTAACTGTTGTGCTTCGCCGTTTTTGAAGGCATTTGTTTTCAGGTAAATACCCAGTCCTTTAAAAAACGCGGCATCCCCCAGATAGTTACGCAGCATGTTTAAAATACGACCGCCCTTTTGGTAGGTAACTACATCAAAAACATCTTCTTTATCGTCATAATGAAAGCGTACCAGGTCTTTGGTTTTGGCATCAGGCGATCTGAAATAGCTCAGCATATCATTATGATTATGCTCGTCGCCGGCATCTTTACCATATTTATGCTCCGCCCAAAGGGTTTCGCTAAAGTTGGCGAACGATTCATTCACAGTCAGATTGCTCCAGCTTTCGGCCGTCACGTAGTCGCCAAACCACTGGTGAAAAAGCTCATGCACTATGGTGCTGCGACCGTCGTTATAGTAAGCGTCAAGCAGCTCGCGGTGCGTACCCTGTACATATTCGCCATGTAAGGTAGCGGTGGTGTTTTCCATGGCGCCGCTCACATAATCGCGAACTACTATTTGGGCGTATTTGTTCCATGGATAATCAACGCCTAATGTTTTAGAGTAAAACTCGATCACCTCAGGTGTAAATCCGAATATTTCTTTGGCGTAAGGGGCGTATTTGGGCTCCAGGTAATAGTTTACCTCTTTATTGCGCCATTTGTCTTTATAGATCTTGAAATCGCCAACGGCCATCATGAACAGGTATGGCGAGTGTGGCAGGTCCATTTTCCAATAATCGGTACGGGTACCATCGGCATTGGTTTTTTGCGATACCAGCTTTCCGTTGGATAGCGTAACGTATTTGGAGGGCACGGTCATGCTGATCTCTTCGGTAGTTTTTTGACTTGGCTTATCAATGGTCGGGAACCAGGCCGATGAGCTTTCAGTTTCGCCTTGTGTCCAAACCTGTGTTGGTTTATCTTTTTCGGTACCATCGGGGTTGATAAAGTATAAACCCTTGGCATCGTTGATGGCAGCGCTGCCTTTTGATTTTAGCTCGTTTGGCTTGGCGGTGTAATCGATATAAATGATATAATTTTCGTTGTTATGGTAAACCTTATCCAGTTTTATGGCTACCGAAAGGCTGTCCTGGTATGTAAATTTCAGGGGGATATTCTTTCCGTTTTTTACCACCGATATATTTTTAAGATCCATGCCTTTGGCATCAAGCCTTAAGCTGTCGGTTGGATAAAAATGGGGCTTTAAAGTAACCCACTCTTTGCCGTACAGGTAACGTTTCTTATAGTCAAAACGTACATCGAGTTTGGTGTGTATCAGGTCATTAACCTTGGTAGGTACCGCACGGTAAATTTTCATTTCCGGATCGTCCGGTTTCGGCGCCTGCTGCGCGTACGATGAGGTTAGGGCTGCCGTTAGCGCGCACGATAACAACAACGTTGAAATTGGTTTCAGATCAGTCATATAACAATATTAGTATTTTGTACTCAAAAAATATAAACTGAAGACAGAATAGTGAATTTGGCACATCCTCAGTTTAAACAGATTAGCTTAAAGTAGCTATGACGTTTTATATGTACTGTATGTTACGACAGATATAATTTATTTTAGCATATACCGCGTAAAAGCGAACACCACCTGTACGGATTCGAACAGTTTGAGATGATTTTATTGATTAACTAATTGATTTATAGTAAATTAAATATGTGGCACAATATTTTATCTTAAGTCAAGGTACCTAATAATGTAAGCTTGCTATATGATCAAAAACTATTTAAAAATCGCCTGGCGCAATTTAGTAAAGAACAAGGCACATACATTTATAAACATAGCTGGTCTTTCTATTGGTTTGGCTTGTAGCCTGCTTATTATGCTGTGGGTGCAAAATGAGTTAAGTGTTGATGCTTTTCATAAAAATAAATCGCGTTTATATAATGTATATGAGCGCCGGTATTTTGATCATAAAATTTCGGGACAATATCGTACCCCGGGCATTTTGGCCGATGAGATGAAAAAGGTACTCCCGGAGGTTGAATATGCTGTTAATGCCAGTTATTACGAACGCGGTACCTTTAGGGCAGGTGATAAAGTACTAAAGCTGGATGGCGCAGCCGCCGGTGACGATTTTTTTAAAATGTTCAGTTATCCGCTTGTACAGGGGAATGCGAAGACGGCTTTAAATTCACCGCTTAGTTTAGCTATATCGCGTAAAATGGCCCGCGACTTTTTCGGTAGCCCCGAGGCTGCTATGGGTAAAACTATCCGTTATGAAAATAAAAAGGACTTTAAAGTAACCGCGGTATTTGATGATGTGCCCGCCAACGCTTCCAATAAATTTGAATATGTAATGAACTGGTACACTTTCCTTGAGGAAAACCCCAGTTCAAAAGACTGGAACAATAATGGGCCATATACCAGTATTATGCTCCGCGCTGACGCCGATCCTGCTTTGTTTGAAAAAAAGATAACGCACTTTCTGGATAACTATAATAAAAGCCAAAAGAAGGGGACTTTCACTGTTGAGTTAGCTATACAACGCCATGATCAGGAGTACCTTCACGGGACTTTTGAAGATGGTAAACTGGGTGCCGGACGTATTGAATATGTAAACCTGTTTAGTATTGTGGCTATTTTTATTTTATTGATAGCCTGTATCAATTTTATGAACCTGACCACGGCGCGGTCTGTAAAAAGGGCCCGGGAAATAGGCGTACGGAAAGTAGTGGGTGCGGTACGATCAGTACTGATCAAACAATTCATCGGCGAATCATTATTTGTTACTACGCTTGCAGTAGCTATTTCCTTAATGTTATTGGTTTTGTTATTGCCCTTATTTAACCAGGTAACCCAAAAACAAATTGAACTGCCATTCGGTCAAGCCGGATTTTGGCTAAAACTTATATCGCTTACGCTTATTACCGGTCTTGTGTCTGGTAGCTACCCTGCTCTGTTCCTATCGTCATTTAACCCGGTTATGGTTTTAAAGGGCACTCTTAAACTGGAGGCCGGTACAACCTTGTTTCGTAAAGGGCTGGTAGTGTTCCAGTTTGTGCTTTCTGTAGTGCTGGTAACCGCTACCATTGTGGTGGCCCGGCAAATGAACTTTATTCAATCGCGTAATTTAGGTTATGATCGGGAAAACCTCATTTTTATACCAGTAGATGGTGAGCTTTCCGCACGATATGATCTGTTTAAACAGGAAGCTTTAAAAATGCCGGGGATCCAGGCGGTCAGCGTTTCAGGCGCGAGACCTACTCAAATGACCAGTGGGACAGTTGGTGTTGACTGGGCCGGGAAAGACCCCGATCTCCGGATCAGGTTTAACCAAAGCGCTGTTGGTTATGATTATATAAGCACACTAAAATTAAAGATGGCAGCCGGGCGTGATTTCTCCAAAGATTTCCCTACAGATACTGCCGGCTATATAATCAATGAAACGGCTTTAAAAAGAATAGGCTACACCAATCCTATAGGTAAATCATTAACCTTATGGGATAATAAAGGTACAATCATTGGCGTAGTGAAGGATTTTCATTTTGATTCCATGCATGAGCAGATCAATCCTTTGATCATTTGGCTGGGTAAAAGTGGTTCCTATGGTAATTTACTTATCCGTACAGAGCCGGGTAAAACCAAACAGGCCCTGGCCAGTCTGGAAACGCTGTGCAAACAGATCAATCCGGCATTTCCGTTCACTTATTATTTTTCTGACGAAGAATATCAGAAATTGTACCGTAGCGAGCAGATAGTAGGTAAGCTGGCCAACGCGTTTGCTTTTCTGGCTATTTTTATTTCATGCCTGGGGCTCTTAGGCTTAGCTATGTTTACTGCCGAGCAGCGAGTAAAAGAGATCGGCATCCGCAAGGTATTGGGCGCCAGTGTGGGGTCACTTTTCAACCTGTTATCATCTGAATTTTTGGTACTGGTATTCATTGCCCTGGTCATTGCTTCGCCTATAGCCTGGTACGCCATGAACAAATGGCTGCAGGGTTTTGCGTATCACACGAGTATTCAATGGTGGATGATTGCGCTTTCCGGAGGGATGATCATCGTGATAGCGCTGGCAACGGTAAGTTTCCAGGCAGCGAAAACGGCGCTGATTAATCCGGTAAAGAGTTTAAGAAGCGAATAACCTCACCCCGGCCCTCTCCAAAGGAGAGGGAGGTATAATTGGGGTTTTAAATAAATTAACAAATAATCACAATTCCTCCCCTTTGGGGAGGTTAGGAGGGGTTCATGATCAGGAATTATTTAAAAATGGCGTGGCGCAATTTGCTTAAAAACAAAGCGCATACCTTTATTAATGTAGTTGGTCTTTCGGTTGGTATGGCAGTGGCCGTGCTCATCGGTCTTTGGATATGGGACGAACTGTCATATGATAAGTATTTTACAAACTATGACCGGCTGGTACAGGTTATGCAGCATCAAACCTTTAATGGTAATGTAGGCACACAATTGGATATGCCAATGCCAATAGGTTATAAGCTGCGGGATGACTATAAGAATGATTTTAAGTATGTGGTACTATCAACCTGGACAAGCCCGCACATCCTGGCATTTGGTGATAAAAAACTAACCCAACAGGGAAACTATATGCAGGCCGAAGCGCCAGACCTGTTTAGCTTAAAAATGATCAAAGGCACACGATCGGGGCTAAAAGATCCATCGTCTGTCATACTCTCTGCATCATTGGCTAAAGCTCTTTTTGGTGATAACGATCCCATGTTTAAAGCCTTAAAGATCGACAATAAATGGAACGTTAAGATTACCGGCGTTTACGAAGATCTGCCGCATAATAACAGCTTAGCTGAAGTGGCGTTTATTGCACCCTGGGATCTGTACATGACTACTCATGTAAAAACAAACATTACAAACTGGGGTAATAATTCATGGCAGCTATTTGCACAGCTAAGCCCCAATGCAGATATAAACAAGGTATCGGCCAAAATAAAGAATTTGAAGATGGCTGCTTTTGTTGCTCAGGGTAATACGCTGGGCATGTCTTTTAAACCAACTGTGTTTTTGCATCCGATAAGCAAATGGCATTTATACTCGGAGTTTAAAAATGGTATTAATACCGGGGGGGCTATACAATTTGTATGGATGTTTGGTATTATTGGCGTATTTGTACTGCTGCTGGCCTGTATTAATTTCATGAACCTCAGTACGGCCCGGTCAGAAAAACGGGCTAAAGAAGTAGGTATCCGCAAAACGGTAGGATCATTACGCAGCCAGTTAATTAGTCAGTTTTTGGTAGAATCGATAATGATCGCCGTTTTTGCATTCCTGTTTTCCATACTTCTTGTAGTGCTTATTTTACCCTGGTTTAATCAGGTAGCCAATAAAACCATGCAGGTATTATGGGCTACCCCGATGTTTTGGATACTGGGAATTGGCTTTAGCCTGATAACCGGGCTCATAGCGGGTAGTTACCCTGCCTTTTACCTATCATCATTTAAGCCAGTAAAAGTTTTAAAAGGGGCATTTAAAGCCGGTAAGCTCGCCGCCCTATCCCGCAAGGTGCTGGTAGTTGTGCAGTTTACGGTTTCTGTTATCCTAATTATAGGTACCCTTATTGTTTTCAGACAGGTGCAGTTCACCAAGAACAGGCCAATAGGCTATAACCGCACCGGTCTTATACAGATGGAAATGAAAACGGATGCTATTCATCAGCACTTTACCGCGGTAAGGAATGACCTGCTGCAGTCGGGGGCAATAGTTGAAATGGCTGAGTCTGATAGTCCGTTAACTGGAGTATATTCCAATAATAGTGGTCTTACCTGGAGGGATAAGGATCCTAATTTGCAGGATGATTTCGGCATTGTTCCGGTAAGTCCCGAATTTGGAAAAACAGCCGGTTGGAAGCTTACCGGCGGGCGCGATTTTTCAAGGGACATTTCAACTGATTCGTCGGGTATAGTGCTGAACGAAGCGGCTGTAAAATTCATGAACTTTAAACACCCGGTTGGCGAAACCATAAAATGGTACAAGAATTTTAAAGTTATAGGTGTAGTGAAGGATATGGTCATGTCATCACCCTATGAGCCTGTAAAACCAACTATATTTTATATAGCTCCCTACGCTCCAGGGATAGTTGATATCAAGCTGAACACAAGCAAAAGTGCCAGTGAGGCATTACATAAAATTGAAGGTGTATTTAAACAATATGACCCGGCGAGCCCTTTTGATTATAAATTTACAGATGAAGAGTACGCCCGAAAATTTGCTAACGAAGAGCGTATAGGCAAACTGGCTGGGTTCTTTACCCTGTTGGCCATTTTCATCAGCTGTATGGGGCTGTTCGGTATGGCATCTTTTATGGCCGAGCAACGTACCAAGGAGATCGGTGTGCGCAAGGTGTTGGGTGCATCAGTATTTAGTTTATGGCGCTTAATGTCGCGCGACTTTGTATTGCTGGTAATTATAGCATTGTTTTTAGCCACTCCTGTTGCTTACTATTTTATGCATGATTGGCTGCTGCATTATACTTACCGTGCCGCACTTTCCTGGTGGATATTTGCATTAACTGGTGCTGGGGCAATTATCATAACATTATTAACCATAAGTTATCAAAGTATCAGGGCAGCGCTGGGTAACCCAATTAAAAGTTTAAGGAGCGAGTAACCTCACACCGCCATCTCCAAAGGAGAGGGCGGTATAGTCGGGGTTTTAAATAAATTATAACAAATAATTACAATTCCTCCCCTTTGGGGAGGTTAGGAGGGGTTTATGATAAAAAGTTATTTAAAAACAGCCTGGCGGTTTTTGTTAAAGAACAAAACATTCAGTTTTATAAACATCATTGGCCTGGCAACAGGTACCTTATGCTGTCTGTACATTTTGTTGTATGTGCAGGATCAGTATAGTTATGATAAGCATCATAAAGATGTGAATAATATATACCGGGTTACAACCGATTTGGAGTTAACCGGCGATAAGCATCACAGTGCAGCAAGTTCGCCACCTATTACCCCGGCTATGAAAAGTGATTTTGCAGAAGTAATGCAATTTACCCGTGTTACAAACACAGAGGGCTTTGGCGCTAAACAACACTTGCTGCGTTATAAAGAGAAGTCATTTTATCAGCAGGAGGCCGTTTATGTCGACTCCACTTTTTTTGATATGTTCAGTTATCACTTTGTTGCGGGGAACGTATCAAAGGTATTGACCGAACCCTACTCTCTTGTGCTTTTTAAACCTGTTGCCGATAAGCTTTTTGGAAAGGAAGACCCGATGGGTAAAATGATATCTATTGATAATTCATTTGGCAAGCATGATTTTAAAGTGACCGGTGTGGTTGATGAAAGCCTGGGGAAAACACACGTTCATGCCAGTATGTTTATGGCCATGAATAGCGGTGGATTAGGGGAGTATGTTAGGCAGAATAGCAACTGGGCCGGTAATAACTTTCTATATGCCTATATAAAGCTTAGACCCGATGCCAGCGCTGCAGCGCTGGAAAAAAAGCTACCCGAATTTTTAAATAAATATGGCGCGGCGCAATTGAAGGAGATAGGCATGAAAAAAGTGCTGTATCTACAGCCGATTACAACTATACATACAACATCTGGATTCGAACATGAATTAACCAAAACACTTGATCCATCGTTCTTGTACATATTAATATTGATAGCCGTATTGATACAGGTAATTGCCTGCATCAATTTCATGAACCTGTCTACCGCACGTGCATCAAAACGGGCCAAGGAAGTAGGCGTACGGAAGGTAATTGGCGCAGGCCAGATCGACCTCATTAAACAGTTTTTGGGCGAGTCGTTTTTATTGGCGCTTATTGGGGTGGCCATAGCCCTGCCCCTGCTCATATTATTGCTGCCATATTTAAACCAGATAACCCGCACAGATATACATCTATCGTTTTTTACCAACTACAGGCTCTGGATAATGTTGCTAAGCCTGGTATTGGTTACCGGTTTGGTGGCCGGCAGTTATCCTGCATTTTATTTGTCGGCGTTTAAGGCCATAAAAGTGATCAAGGGCAATTTTACCAGTCATATCTCGGCTGCGGGTATCCGCAGGTCGTTGGTAGTGTTCCAGTTTGTTTTGTCAATTGTGCTGGTTACCGGGATCATTGTTATCTATAGTCAGCTTAATTATATTAAAAACAAAGATCTGGGATTTGATAAAAGCCAAAAACTGATCTTTAATTTTTACACCAACGGTACCCAAAGTAAAATGCCTGTTTTTACAAATGACCTGAAAGCACTGGCCGATGTAAAAGCAGTTAGTAATGCCGATAATTATTTAGGCCAGTTTGTACCACATGATCATGGTGTTTACCTGGCCGGGGGTAATATGGCAACTGCAACTGATGCACAAAATATAAACACCGATGAAAATTTTGTAAAGGCCAATGGTATAACACTGATCAGTGGGCGCGATTTCAGGCAAGGTGACTCAAGCCGGGTACTGATCAATGAAACCCTGGCTAAGCGTTTAGGGTTAAATCTGCAAACTGCAGTGGGTACCCGCTTATATACCAAGTATGAGCCTAACCCGGTAACATTTGTTGAGGTGGCCGGTGTGATGAAGGATTTTAACTATAACTCCCTGCATAGCGAAGTGAAGCCCTTTATGCTTGTTTATGATGGCAGACAGAGCGATTTTAATAACATTATAGTGGCAACTAATAGTTCAAACTATAAGGTTATGTTAAAGAAAATGGAAGCTATATGGCATAAGGACCTTCCGGAAGTGCCCTTTGAGTATTCATTTTTAGATACCGAGGTGCAAAAACAATATGAAACCGAGATCACCTTGTCGCAGATCATTAATTCATTTACAATGGTTGCCATTGTTATTTCATGTTTGGGTTTGTTTGGTTTGGCCGCCTTTAGCGCCGAGCAAAGGAGTAAGGAAATCGGCATTCGTAAAGTGTTAGGAGCCAGTGTATCGGGTATAGTTGGGTTGTTATCAAAGGATTTTTTAAAACTGGTTATGGTAGCCCTGGTAATTGCAACACCAATAGCCTGGTGGGGTATGAGCAAATGGTTACAAGCCTTTGTATATCGCATCAATATAAGCTGGTGGATGTTTGCTTTAGCCGGATTGCTGGCCATATTGATAGCCTTGTTTACAGTGAGTTTTCAAGCGATTAAAGCTGCATTAATGAACCCGGTTAAGAGCCTAAGGAGTGAGTAATAGCTAAAAGCCGAAGGCCTAAAGCTGAAAGCAATAAACAGGATAAATAAAGGCTTTGTGTCTTTAACTTTAAGCTAAAAGCAAAATAAACGTATTACGTACAACATAAAACGTACAGCATGTTAAAGAACTATTTAAAAATCGCGTGGAGAAACCTTATCAAAAATAAGGCTTCTTCTTTTATCAATGTCGGCGGATTAGCCGTAGGGATGACCGTAGCCATGTTGATCGGGTTGTGGATATGGGATGAATTGTCATTTGATAAATATCACCAAACTTATGATCGTGTAGCCATAGTAATGCAGCACGAGGTTTTTAATGGCAATATCAATACGGGGGCACCGATTCCCCTGCCCCTGGATGCGGAGCTGCGCAAAAACTACGGAAGCGATTTTAAGCATCTGGCCTTGTCATCATGGACAAGCAGTCACATTTTAAATGTTGATGATAAAAAGATCTCTTATAAAGGAAATTTTATGGGAGCGGAGGCCCCCGAAATGCTTTCGCTCAGGATGCTGCAAGGCTCACGCGGCGGATTAAAAGACCCATCCTCAATACTGATCTCCCAATCGGTAGCCAAAGCTTTATTTGGCGATGCCAACCCCATGAACAAGGTGATCAGGCTGGATAATAAAGACGGCTTCAAAGTTTCGGGTGTTTATGAAGACCTGCCCAATAATACAACCTTTCACGATGTGGCATTTATTGGTCCATGGGAATATTATATCCATGCTCCAGGTAATGAAAGATCACCTACCGATTGGGGCGACAATTCCCTGCTCATGTATGTGCAGGTAGCTGATCATGCGGATATGGCCAAAGTATCGGCAAAAATAAAAACTATCAAACTCGATAAGTTGGAGCGAGAGGACAAGAAGTTTAACCCCCTGCTGTTTCTTCAGCCTATGAGCAAATGGCATTTGTATTCAGAATTTAAAAACGGGGTTAATACGGGTGGTGCTATCCAATATGTATGGATTTTCGGTATCATCGGCATATTTGTGTTGCTGCTGGCCTGTATCAATTTTATGAACCTGAGCACAGCCCGCAGCGAAAAGAGGGCTAAGGAGGTAGGTATACGTAAAGCTGTAGGTTCATTACGCGGGCAATTGATCAAACAATTCTTTTGCGAGTCGTTCCTGATCGCCACACTGGCTTTTGCATTTTCGCTATTGCTACTTTGGCTGGCGATGCCCTGGTTTAATGATATAGCCGGTAAACAGATGGCTATTTTGTGGAACTCTCCGTTTTTTTGGCTGGCCTGTATAGGTTTTACCTTATTTACCGGTGTAATTGCCGGGCTTTACCCGGCCTTATATCTTTCTTCATTTAACCCTGTTAAAGTATTAAAAGGTACTTTTAAAGCGGGGCGTTTTGCAGCGCTTCCACGTAAAGTACTGGTAGTAACCCAGTTTACGGTATCTGTTATCCTGATCATTGGTACTATCATCGTTTTTAAACAAATACAGTTTGCCAAAAACCGGCCGGTAGGATACAGCCGGGATGGGCTGGTGGATATTGAAGTGACCAATGATGATCTGCACAAACATTTTGACGCGTTGCGGACCGATCTGCTGCAATCTGGAGCTGTAGCGGAGATAGCAGAATCAACCAGTTCAACCACCGGGGTAAACAACCACCGGGGCGATGTGGGCTGGAAAGGCAAAGATCCATCGATGACCTCCTTTTTTGGAAATATCAGCGTGAGCACAAACTATGGTAAAGCTGTGGGCTGGCAATTTACAGATGGCAGGGATTTTTCAAGCCGCTCTGTTGCCGACTCCACAGCCATTGTATTGAATGAGGCTGCCGTAAAGTATATGGGACTGAAAAATCCTGTTGGCGAAATAGTGCGCGTAGGAAAGTGGGATATGACCGTAATTGGTGTAGTAAAAGATATGGTGATGGAATCGCCTTATGAGCCGGTTAAACAAAGCCTCTTCCGTATTGGCCATGGCGCCATGGATGATGTACTGATCAAGATCAACCCGAAAATGAGCGCGCATGACGCGCTTGGCAAAATAGAAACGATTTGTAAAACTTATTCGCCCTCGGTCCCGTTTTCGTACCGCTTTGCTGATGATGAATACGCCAGAAAATTTGCCACCGAAGAGCGCATAGGCAAGCTGGCAAGTTCTTTTGCCATGCTGGCTATTTTTATCAGCTGCCTGGGCCTGTTTGGCATGGCATCTTTTATGGCCGAGCAGCGGGTAAAGGAAATTGGTGTACGCAAGGTATTGGGCGCAAGTGTTTTTGGCCTGTGGCGCTTAATGTCCAGAGATTTTGTATCGCTGATAATTATTGCATTGTTTATAGCTACGCCGGTTGCTTATTATTTTATGCACGGTTGGCTACAGCACTACACCTACCGGGCCGAACTTTCCTGGTGGATATTTGCGCTAACCGGGGCGGGAGCAACTATCATAACATTGCTAACCATAAGCTATCAGAGTATCAGAGCAGCGTTGGCTAACCCGGTAAAAAGTTTAAGGAGCGAGTAAGGGAATTTTGGATTTAGAAATTAGGGTTTTAGGGTTTAGAATTTAAAGAATCATGATCAAAAACTATTTAAAAATCGCCTGGCGAAACCTGATTAAAAATAAGGTGCACAGCTTTATCAACATCGCCGGCTTATCGGTAGGTATGGCTGTAGCCATGCTGATAGGTTTATGGATATGGGATGAACTTTCGTATAACAAATACTTTACTAATTACGACAGGATTGTACAGGTTTGGCAGCATCAAACATTTAATGGTAGTGTAGGCAGTCAAACCGCTATGCCTATTCCCTTAGGATTAAAGCTGCGTGAATCGTACAAGAGCGATTTTAAGTATGTAGTACTTTCTACCTGGACACAGGAGCATATTATTACCTATGGCGACAAGAAATTTACGCAACTGGGCAACCATGTACAGGCCGAATTTCCAGATATGCTTGGCCTGAAAATGATCAGAGGTACGCGATCCGGGCTAAAAGACCTGTCATCTATCATCATAAATGCATCGCTGGCAAAAACACTTTTTGGGGATGTCGACCCGATGGATAAAACCTTAAAAATTGATAACCAATGGGTTGTTAAGGTAACCGGCGTTTATGAGGATATGCCTAACAATACCCAATTCAGGGATGTAACCTTTTTTGCTCCATGGGATCTGTACATGACTACCATGCCATGGCTTAAAAACGCGGCTTCCCGCTGGGGTAATAATTCATGGCAGATATTTGCTCAACTGGCCCCTGGTGCCGACTGGGAAAAAGTATCGGCTAAGATCAAGGATATCAAGCTGATCAACATAGCCGCCCAGGGTGATAAAATCGGGGCTGATTTTAAGCCTGCCGTTTTTCTGCATCCTATGTACAAATGGCATTTATACTCGGAGTTTAAAAATGGTATAAATACCGGTGGCAGCATCCAGTTTGTATGGATGTTTGGCATCATAGGTGTGTTTGTACTATTGCTGGCCTGTATCAATTTTATGAATTTGAGCACGGCCCGTTCCGAGAAACGTGCCAAGGAAGTGGGCATCCGTAAGGCCATAGGCTCGCAGCGTGTACAGCTGATCTGGCAATTTTTTATGGAATCAATGCTGATTGTTGCCTTTGCTTTTATTTTTTCCATCATCCTGGTAATGCTGGCCCTGCCCTGGTTTAACGGTGTTGCTGATAAAAAAATGTCGATCTTATGGGGCAATCCATGGTTTTGGAGCCTGAGCCTTTTGTTCAGCCTGATATCTGGCATTATTGCGGGGAGCTACCCGGCCCTTTATTTGTCGTCATTTAAACCCATCAAAGTATTAAAAGGGACGTTTAAAGTTGGGCGCTTGGCAGCCATACCGCGCAAGGTGCTGGTGGTTTTACAATTCACCGTTTCTGTAACGCTTATTATTGGTACCATTATCGTTTTCAGGCAGATACAGTTTGCCAAGAACAGGCCCATAGGCTATAGTCGCGATGGCCTGATATACCTGGTAGAAAAAACAAAGGATATCCATGATCATTACGCCGCATTTAAAGATGAGGTAATCAAATCAGGTGCCGCGATACAAACAGCCGAATCGGGCAGCCCTGTAACAGGTGTGTGGAGCAATAACAGTGGTTTTGACTGGAAAGGAAAAGCCCCGGGGATGCAGGACGATTTCGCGACTGTTGGTGTAACCGACGATTTTGGAAAAACGGTTGGCTGGCAGTTTGAAGGTGGCCGTGATTTTTCAAAAGCATTTTTAACGGATTCATCGGGTATTGTTATCAATGAGGCTGCTGCAAAATTTATGAATTTTAAAAACCCGGTTGGCGAAATTGTAAAGTGGGGCGATAAGCCGTTTAGAGTGATCGGGGTGATCAAAGATATGTTGATGAGTTCGCCCTATGAACCAGTTAAGCAAACGTTTTTTTATTTGGATAAAAATCCTGAGGGGGTAATATCCGTAAAGATCAATCCGCGGTCAAGTACGCACGAAGCATTAGACAAGATTGCGACCATATTCCAGAAATACTCACCTGCCGCGCCGTTCGATTATAAGTTTGCTGATGAAGAATATGCCAAAAAATTTGATGAGGAAACTCGCATTGGTAAACTGGCCAGCTTTTTTGCCTTTCTGGCCATATTCATCAGTTGCCTGGGCTTGTTTGGTATGGCCTCTTTTATGGCCGAGCAGCGTGTTAAAGAGATAGGTGTACGCAAAGTTTTAGGCGCTTCGGTATTTAACCTATGGCGATTGTTGTCAACCGATTTTGTGATATTGGTAGCGATATCTTTCCTTATAGCATCTCCGGTTGCCTATTATTTTATGCATGGCTGGTTACAGGGTTACGCCTACAGGTCAGAAATTTCCTGGTGGATATTTGGTGTATCAGCAGCAGGCGCTATAGTAATAACGCTGGTTACCGTAAGTTTTCAGGCTATCAGGGCAGCGTTGGCTAACCCGGTAAAAAGTTTAAGGAGCGAATAACCTCACCCCGGCCCTCTCCAAAAGAGAGAGAGGCACGGTTGGGTTTTGAAATAAATTAACAAATAATTACAATTCCTCCCCTTTGGGGAGGTTAGGAGGGGTTTATGATCAAGAATTATTTAAAGATTGCGTGGCGCAACCTGATCAAAAATAAAGCGCATAGTTTTATTAATATAGCAGGTTTGTCGGTTGGGTTGGCTTGCAGCCTGCTCATTTTATTATGGGTGCAAAATGAGCTGAGTATGGATCAGTATCATACCAATGGCAAGCGTTTGTATTCGGTATATGAAACGCAATATGTTGATAATAAGGTGGAGGGACAATACAGCACGCCAGGGTTGTTGCCAGAAGAATTAAAAAAGCAGATACCTGAAATTGAAGCCAGCACAGGGATCAGTTATGGGGAAGAAAATACTTTCCAGGTTGGTGATAAAATATTAAAAATGAACGGTACGGATGCCGGGGCCGATTGTTTTAAAATGTTTAGTATCCCACTGCTACAGGGAAATGTACAAACAGCCTTAAATTCGCCGGTAAGTATGGCTATATCCCGTAAAATGGCCAGGGCTTTTTTCGGTAGCCCAGAGGCAGCCATTGGTAAAACCATCCGCTATGATAACCGAAAGAACTTTACCATTACCGCGGTATATGAAGATCTGCCGAATACCGCCTCGCAGAAATATGATTACCTCCTGAACTGGTATAATTATATAGAGGAGAACCAATGGGCAAAAAGCTGGGGCAATAACGGGCCGGCTACAGTTATTATGCTGCGTGCCGATGCCAACCCGGACGCAGTTGAAAAAAAGATAGCTCACTTTTTAGATAACTTAAATAAAAGCCAAAAGAAGGGCACTTTTACCGAAGAATTAGGACTGCAACGCTTTGGCGATGGTTACCTGCAGGGGAATTTTGAAAAGGGAAAACCACAAGGAGGCCGTATAGAATATGTGCGTTTGTTTACTATTGTTGCCATTTTTATTTTATTAATAGCCTGTATCAATTTCATGAACCTCACCACCGCCCGGTCGGTCAAACGTGCCCGCGAAATTGGCGTACGGAAAGTAGTGGGTGCTGTTCGCTCGGTTTTGATCAAGCAGTTCATAGGCGAATCATTACTGGTTACTTCACTGGCAGTAGTAGTAGCATTAGTACTGTTAACACTATTATTACCGGTATTTAATCAAATTACTCATAAGGAAATAGAACTGCCGTTTTATCAGCCCTTGTTTTGGCTAAAGCTGATCGGAATCACTTTAATTACCGGTTTAGTATCGGGTAGCTATCCAGCTTTGTTTCTATCGTCATTTAACCCGGTTAAGGTGTTAAAAGGCACTTTGAAATTAGATTCAGGTGCAACAATGTTTCGCAAAGGTTTGGTTATATTTCAATTCGCGCTATCAGTTATCCTGATAACGGCCACTATTATTGTTTCCCGGCAAATGTCCTATATTCAGTCAAAAAACCTTGGCTACGACCGCGAGAACCTGATATACATCCCCATGAGTGGTGAGCTTATAAACAAATACAGCACTTTTAAGGACGAAGCTTTGAACTTGCCCGGGATACAGTCGGTTACCCGTATCAGTAACACCCCAACAAATATTCAAAACTGGACAGGCGATGTTAACTGGACTGGTAAAGACCCCAATGTAATTATACAGTTTACACAGGTTTCGGTTGGTTATGATTTTGCGAAAACCATGAAATTAAAAATGGCAGCCGGGCGCGATTTTTCAAAAGCCTTTGCAACCGACTCGATAGGATACCTGATTAATGAGTCTGCTTTAAAAAGAATAAAATATGCCGATCCTATAGGCAAACCACTCACTTTTTGGGATAAAAAAGGGGTTATAGTTGGGGTGATCAAAGATTTTCATTTTGCTTCCATGCATGAGCAGATCAAACCATTGGTGATCAGGTTGCGGGAGGACGAGAAATATGGCAACGTATTAGTAAAAACACAGCCTGGTAAAACCCGCGATGCGCTGGCTGGGTTGGAAAACTTGTGTAAGCAAATTAATCCTGCATTTCCGTTTACTTATAATTTCTCGGATCAGGAGTATCAGAAATTATATCAGAATGAAGAGATCGTAACCCAAATATCCAATGCGTTTGCCTTCCTGGCTATATTTATTTCGTGCCTGGGACTGCTGGGGTTGGCTATGTTCACCGCAGAGCAGCGGATAAAAGAGATCGGTATCCGCAAAGTGCTGGGCGCCAGTGTAAGTTCATTGCTTACTTTACTATCCTTGGAGTTTTTGGTGCTGGTAGTTATTGCTTTACTAATTGCTTTACCGGTATCCTGGTACAGCATGAGCAAATGGCTACAGGGTTTTGCCTACCGTACGCCAATGCAATGGTGGATGTTTGGCCTGGCAGGGGGCATTATTGTGATAGTAGCTATGTTAACGGTTAGTTTCCAGGCTGTTAAGGCGGCCTTGGTTAATCCTATAAAAAGTTTAAGAAGCGAATAAAGCAAAAAGCCGAAGGCTTAAAGCTGAAAGCAATAAATAGTATAAATAAAAAGCTTTAGGCTTTGCGCCTTTAGCTTTAAGCTAAAAACGGATATCATGATCAGAAACTATTTAAAGATCGCCTGGCGAAACATCGTCAGAAATAAAGCACACACTTTTATTAATGTGGCGGGCCTATCTGTGGGTTTGGTATGCAGCCTGCTTATTTTGTTATGGGTGCAAAATGAACTGAGTGTAGATGGTTTTCATAAAAACACCTCTCGTTTATATTCGGTATATGAGCATCAGAACTTTGATCATAAGATGCATGGATCATATAATACACCCGGGCCAACCGCTGATCAAATGAAAAAAGTGTTGCCGGAGGTGGAGTACGCAACCAGTTTTGGTTTTGATCAGTGGAATACATTTCAGGTTGGAGACGAAATTATAAAACAGCAAGGTTCAGCGGCGAGCGCTGATTACTTTAAAGTCTTCAGCCTTAAATTGCTACAGGGTAATGCGCAAACCGCATTAAGCTCACCAGTAAGTTTGTCTATCTCCCGAAGAATGGCCAACCGTTTTTTTGGAAGCCCGCAGGAGGCAATAGGTAAAACTATCCGTTATGAAAACAGCAAAAACTTTACGGTAACCGCTGTATTTGAAGATCTGCCTAAAAACTCGTCGCAAAAATTTGATTACCTCATCAACTGGTATGCTTTTTTGGATGAGAACGGCTGGGCCAGGGAATGGGGTAACCAGGGACCTGCCACGTTTATTATGTTAAAGCCCAATGTCAACCCTGTAATATTTGAAAAAAAGATCGCTCATTTCTTAGACCTATATAACGGTACCATTCGCAAAACATCAACTTTTATTATTGATCTGGGTATCCAGCGTTTTGATGAAGGGTATCTGCATGGTAAGTTTGAGGGAGATCAGTTTGTGGGAGGACGCATAGAATATGTACGTATTTTTAGTATCGTAGCTATATTTATTTTGTTGATAGCCTGTATCAATTTTATGAACCTAACCACCGCCCGTTCGGTTAAGCGGGCTAAAGAAATTGGTGTACGTAAAGTTGTTGGGGCGGAGCGCTGGGTTTTAATACAGCAATTTATCAGTGAGTCGTTATTGATCACCACTATTTCAGTGTGCATATCATTATTCTTGTTGATTATATTGCTACCGGTATTTAATCAGGTAACACAAAAACAAATAGAATTGCCATTTAATCAGGTTTCTTTTTGGGTTAAACTGGGATTGATCACCTTAATAACCGGGCTGGTATCAGGCAGCTATCCGGCTTTATTTTTATCATCATTTAACCCGGTGAAGGTTTTGAAGGGCGCATTGAAACTGGATGTTGGCACAACGCTTTTTCGCAAAGGCTTGGTTGTATTCCAGTTTGTGCTGTCGGTTATACTCATCTCAGGAACCATTGTTATTTCGCGCCAGATGAATTACATCCAATCAAAAAATCTGGGGTACGACCGCGAAAATATGGTCTACATACCGCTTGAAGGTGACCTGTTGCCTAAATACAATTTATTTAAAAACGAGGCTTTACGAATGCCCGGAATACAATCGGTAACCCGCATCAGTATCGAACCCACCAATATCCAAAATAGTACAGGTGGAGTAAATTGGGTGGGGAAAGATACAACTGTCAATATTCAGTTCACCCAGGCTTCTGTAGGGTATGATTTTGTGAAGACCATGAAACTGAAAGTGCTTTCCGGTCGCGATTTTTCAAAGGAATATCCAACAGATTCAGTTGGATATATACTGAACGAGGCCGCCTTGAAAAGGATAGGTTATAAAAACCCAATTGGTCAGCCGCTTACTTTTTGGGGAAACCGGGGAAAGATTGTGGGTTTGATAAAAGATTTTCACTTTAACTCCATGCACGATGAAATACGACCACTGATCATAAGACTAAGGGAGCATGAAACGTATGGAAGTATCCTGGTAAGAACTGAGCCCGGTAAAACCCGTGAAGCGCTGACCAGTATGGAAAAACTATGTCGCCAGCTGAACCCGGCATTCCCCTTTACCTATAATTTTTCGGATCAGGAATATCAGAAGCTATATCAAAATGAGCAGATCGTGGGCAAGTTATCAAATGGGTTTGCTTTCCTCGCTGTATTTATTTCATGTCTGGGCCTGCTTGGCTTGGCCATGTTTACGGCAGAGCAGCGGGTTAAAGAGATAGGCATCCGTAAGGTTTTGGGGGCCAGTGTAAGTTCATTGTTTGCTTTATTATCATCAGAGTTTTTGGTGTTGGTGGTTATCGCCCTGTTTATCGCGTCGCCAATTGCGTGGTATGCCACGGGCAAATGGCTACAGGGTTTTGCTTATCGCACACCGGTACAATGGTGGATGTTTGCCTTGTCGGGAGTTATCATCGTCTTTATCGCCCTGGTTACTGTAAGCTTCCAATCGGTTAAGGCAGCGTTGATCAACCCTATAAGGAGTTTACGAAGCGAATAAAAGCTTAGAGCAGAAAGCTAAAAGCCTAAAGCAAAATGTAATTCAATAAGCCGGTACCGGTGTTTAGTAGTTAGGATTTAGAGTTTAAGTTTTAGCATTTAGATTTTTAATGATCATGGTCAGGAACTATTTAAAAATTGCATGGAGAAACCTTATCAAAAACAAGGTACACTCTGCCATTAACATCATTGGTTTGTCTGTGGGCATGACCATAGCCATGCTTATTGGCCTTTGGATATGGGACGAACTCTCATTTGATAAGTATCATCAGCATTATGACCGCGTTGGTCAGCTGATGGTCACTCAAACAGCTAATGGTGAAACAGGAACATTCCCATCAACCGTTGTACCATTGAGCAATGAGCTCCGCACCAAATATGCAGGGGATTTTAAACTGACGGCCCTTACCTGGGAAAGTGCACATATACTGGCGGTAGGCGATAAAAAGATATCGCAAAATGGCATGTGGGCCGAGGCCGATATGCCCGGGATACTTTCACTGAACATGATAAAAGGGAGTTATAGTAATTTTAAGGATCCTTCATCCATGGTAATCGCGCAGTCGGTTGCTAAGGCGCTGTTCGGGGGGGCAGATCCTATCAACAAAGTAGTACTTGTTGATAATAAAACCAACATGAAGGTGACGGGTGTTTACCAGGACCTGCCCCACAATACTACCTTTTACGCAGCCAAATTTATGTTACCATGGAATAGCCCGGGAAACTGGTGGGCAACCCAAAAAACAGCATGGGATAATCACGGCTGCCATCTTTTTGTGTTGATGAATGAGCATGCTGATTTTAAAACGGTATCGGCCAAAATACGAAACATTACAAAGCCCTACTTTAAACTCAATGATGAAACAATGCAGGTGCACCCTATGAGCAAATGGCATTTATACAGCGATTTTCAGAATGGCATTGCTGTTGGCGGGCGCATTCAGTTTGTTTGGTTATTTGGTATCATTGGCTTATTTGTATTGCTGCTGGCCTGTATCAATTTCATGAATTTAAGCACCGCCAAAAGCGAGAAACGGGCCAAAGAAGTGGGGATCCGTAAAGCTGTCGGCTCTGTTCGTACCCAATTGATCGGTCAGTTTTTGAGTGAATCATTACTGGTTGTGTTTGTGGCATTGATATTAACTATTGTTTTAACTTTATTATCCATTCCATATTTTAACCATATAGCTGATAAAGAGGTGGCCTTACCCTGGAGTAATCCATTATTTTGGTTGTTTACTTTAAGCTTTTCAATTTTTACCGGCCTGGTTTCGGGCAGCTATCCTGCTTTTTATTTATCGGCTTTCAATCCGGTAAAAGTTTTAAAAGGAACTTTCAGGGTTGGGCGTTTAGCCTCAATTCCGCGTAAAGTGTTGGTAGTGGTGCAGTTTACTGTATCTATTATTTTAATTATAGGTACCGTTATTGTTTTACGGCAGATCCAGTATGCTAAAAACCGACCTGTTGGCTATTCGCGTGCTGGACTGATCACTATTGAAATGAACACTCCTGAAATTTACGCGCATTATGAGGCCATGCGGCATGACCTGATACAAACCGGCGCTGTAGAGGATATGGCCGAATCAAACAGCACCACAACACAAATATGGTCAAATAATAGTGGTTTTAACTGGGTAGGAAAGCCAGCCGGTTTCGACCCTACATTTGGTTGCATCGCTGTAACCTATGATTTTGGCCACACCGTGGGCTGGAAAATAATTAATGGGCGCGACTTCTCCAGAAACTTCCCCACAGATACCGATGCATTTATACTCAATGAATCGGCATTGAGAATGAGCGGCATTAAAAATCCCGTTGGCAAAACAATGTTCTGGAATGGTAAAGATCATGTTATTACAGGAGTAGTTAAAGATATGGTGATGGAATCGCCTTACAACAAAACGGTGGCTACTGTTTTTACGATGAAGCCCAGTTGGGTGCATTGGATAACTGTGCGCATCAAACCTACCATGGCCATACATGATGCTTTGAATAAAATAGAACCCATATTTAAAAAGTATAATCCAGGGAGTCCGTTTGAGTATAAATTTAATGACGATGAGTATGCCCAAAAGTTCTCGGATGAGGAACGTATCGGTAGTCTGGCTTCTACATTTGCAACGCTTGCCATTTTTATTTCGTGCCTGGGTTTATTCGGCCTGGCATCGTTTGTTGCCGAACAGCGTACCAAAGAGATCGGGGTACGCAAAGTACTGGGCGCATCCGTTGCCAACCTGTGGCGCCTGCTCTCTACTGAGTTTGTGGTACTGGTGGTGATATCTATATTGATCGCCGCGCCATTAACCTATTACTTTATGCAGCGCTGGTTGCTGGGTTATCAGTACCGCACCACCATATCCTGGTGGATATTTGCCTGCGCGGGTATAGGGGCTATTGTAATTACCCTGGCTACTGTAAGTTTCCAGGCTATTAAAGCAGCAATGGCCAACCCGGTAAAGAGTTTAAAAACAGAGTAGTTTTGATTTCGGATTTTTCACCATTATTTGTTTTTTCAGGGTGTTCAAGAAGGCTACGCTGTTTCGAATGTTCGATTTCGGATTTTAAAATTAGGATTTAGATTTTAAGTAACATGTTAAAAAACTATTTCAAAACTACGGTAAGGTACCTGTTGGTTAACAAAGCATTCAGCATTATTAATATTATAGGTTTGGCAACAGGTATTTGTGTTTGTTTTTTTGCCTTGTTGTATGTGCAATTTGAACTTAGCCGGGATAGCTATAACGAACGGGCCGATCATATTTATCGTCTGGTAACAGATATTAAAACTCCTCTGGGGATTAATTATGAAAGCGCACCGGCGCCAATGGGGCCGGCTATAATCGCAGCTTACCCCGAAGTAAAAGCTGTCGCACGGGTATTTATGGATGATATGATCATCCAAAGTAATCCCAATAACGCCACCAAAGAAGAAGTCGCTTATGCTGATGCTTCGGTATTTTCCATTTTTACATGGCCGTTATTACGCGGTGACTCCCGGCATTTATTTAATGCGCCATATAATGTGGTACTCTCTGAATCGGCTGCCAAAAAGTATTTTGGTGATGCAGATCCGATTGGTAAAACACTGCTAATAAACGGACAGCAAAGTGCGGCGGTAACGGGTATAATGAAAGATATTCCCTACAATTCGCATCTGCGGGTTGATATGCTTTTTTCCATGTCATCGCTGGTAAATGCAAATTGGGAACATAATTGGAGGAGTTTTGGCTTTTATACGTATTTGCTTTTACAGCCAGGTGTTGATGCGGCACAGCTAAGTGCTAAATTACCCGCCTTTGTGAATGCCAATATGGATCAGAGCCAGGTAAAATATAAGTTATCAATTGAGCCCTTAAAAAAAGTATACCTGTACGGTTATCCCAGAGGGCACCGTACGGGTAGTTCAGAGAGCGGCAGTATCAATAATATATACGTTTTTTCAATCGTTGCGGCATTTGTGCTTTTTATTGCCTGTTTTAATTTTATTAATCTTACTACAGCTTTCTCCCTAAAAAGAGCCAGGGAAGTTGGTGTACGTAAAGTGCTTGGCGCATCAAAAAAACAATTGGTATTACAGTTTTTTATGGATGCGGTTTTTCTTTGCTTAATAGCCTTTTTTATTGCTCTGCTGCTGGCTGCTTTTTTATTACCTCTGTTTAATCGGCTTTCAGGCACAATCATTAGTACAAATGTATTTGAACATTTAAGTTATGTTAGTTATTTGTTGCTCATAGCGATAGTGGTTGGCTTATTGTCGGGCATTTATCCCGCTTTGTTTTTATCAGGATTTAAGCCTGTAAATAGCCTTAAGAAACGGTTTATGCCAGGGAATAACAGTTTGCTGTTTCGCAAATCATTAGTCGTTGCGCAGTTTACCATTTCAATTGTGCTTATTGTTGCCACTCTTGTAGTTTATACACAGCTTGATTTTATGCAAAATCAAACATTAGGATTTAAAAAAGAGCATAAGCTGGTAATTGATTATCAGTTCGATAAGCGCATTAATGAGCATGCCGCCGCCGTAAAACAACAACTTTTAAACATTCCCGGAATAAAGGGAGCCTGTTTATCATCAAGCATACCCGGTACACCTAATAACAGTTATAGCGTATTTTTGGATGATAGCCACAACCTGCAACAGGAAATACCGGCAGATTCTTATTATACCGACGATGATTTTTTAAAGCAGTATGGTATAAAGATCGTAGCAGGGCGTGGTTTTATACCACAATACGATACCGAGCGAGACAAAGTTTTGCTGATTAACGAGGCCATGGTGAAAAAGCTGGGATATAAAAACCCGGATGAAGCAATTGGTAAGCGATTTAGACAATTTGCTGGCGAAGGTACAGTTGTTGGTGTGGTGAAAAATTTTCATGTCCATTCTTCACAAGAGGTGATAAAACCTTTGTTTATAAGACCGGCTAACGGCTTTTTTACCTGTCTTACTTTAGATATTAACTCAGATCATGTTCAACAAACCGTGGACCTGGTTGAAAAACAATGGAAACAAATAGCACCGGGTCTACCATTTGTTTACTTTTTTGCTGATGAAGCTTATAACAAACAGTTTACAGCCCAATTACGTTTTGGCCGGTTATTCATTTGTTTTTCAGCATTGGCCATATTAATATCTTGCCTGGGATTGATAGGGCTTTCGGCTTTTAGTGCAGCTCAGCGTAAAAAGGAGATCGGTATACGAAAAGTTTTAGGAGCCTCTGTTATAAGTATAACTACTTTACTATCCAAAGATTTTGTAAAGCTTGTTTTATTGGCGTTCATAATTGCTTCGCCATTAGCATGGTGGGCCATGAACAATTGGCTACAGGATTTTGCCTATCGTATTCAAATATCGTGGTGGTTATTTATATACTCAGGTGTGACTGCATTGCTGATCGCTCTATTTGCTGTAAGTTTTCAATCGATTAAAGCAGCAATGGCCAATCCGGTAAAGAGTTTAAAAACTGAGTAATGATCCTTAAAATGAAAAACAAGTTCTATCTTTTCTTAATACTGCTCATACTGATGATTAGCAGCCTGGTTAAAGCGCAAGATACCGTTGTCACGAAAATCTATCATGGTAAGCTTGATTCCATAAACTCAGACATATTAAAGCAAAAAAGGTTGATACAGGTGTTTACTCCCTCCGGTTATAAACCAGGCAGTACCGATAAATATGATGTACTGTATGTACTTGATGGCGGCAACTGGAATACAGGCCTTATTCTGCAACTTCAGCAGTTTTTAGAGGGGGAACCCTATATGCCTCCAACCATCATTGTCAGCGTTTTAAATATCGACCGCATCAAAGACTTTACACCAACGCATGCGGATGATTGGAAAACTTCGGGCGGGGCAGATAACTTCCTGGGTTTTCTTAAAAATGAATTGATCCCTTATGTTAATAAAACATACCCCTCCAATGGCAATAATACACTTTGGGGGCATTCATTGGGTGGCTTATTTGTAGTGTACGCGCTGTTAAATGAACCAAAGACTTTTAAATCATATATCGCGGTTGATCCTAGTCTTTGGTGGGATAAGGTTTATCTACCCAAAATGGCCGCCGGTAAATTACCTGCTTTAGCCGGTTTAAATACCACCCTTTTTATGGGCGGTCGTGATAGTGAGGATGGTAGAAGCATGAAGATTGATACCATGGATGCCGTGTTTAAAAAAATGGCTCCCGCTGGGTTTACCTGGAAATCTGTGATGTATCCGGATGAAACGCATAGTTCGGTACGACTAAAGCTCACGCATGATGGGTTGAAGTTTATCTACAAGGGTTATGGTACCCAAAGTCCCACAATTCATCCGACGAACGGAACTCTCCTGAAGAGCAAGCCAATTAAAATGTGGTTTTTTGGCGATTCATCAAATGTAAGATATACTACCGATGGAACGGAACCTACTTTGGCATCAGAAAAAATAAAAAAGGAGTTTACTTTATCTGCGCCGGGCAAACTAATTGCAAAAAGGTTTTCGAATAATGGCAAATATGATATTTCCAGCATCGCTGAATTTAAAGAAGGAACCTATCTGCCTGGCCTTTCGAAGGTGAAAAATTCAATACCGGGTGGCTTTCATTATGCTTATTATGAGGGTAAATGGGATAAACTACCCGATTTCAGTAAATTAAAGCCCCTTAAATCGGGGCTTACCGATACAGCTTTCAAACTCAATAAACTTCCCGCCAAAAATAACTTTGCCCTGCTTATTGATGGCTGGTTGCAAATAAAAGAAGATGGCTATTATTTTTTTGCACTGGTTTCTGATGATGGCTCAAGATTTTATATTAACAACCAGTTGGTAATTGACTATGATGGATTACATAGTGGTGATGGAGCCAGATCATATATAACGCCATTAAAGAAAGGCTTTTATCCTATCCGGGTGGAGTACTTCCAGAAAGAAGAAGACGCTGACCTGGACCTACTTTACCTCACACCCGGCATCTCCGATATTAAAAAGCTTATTCCGGTGCCTTTTGAGGTACAATACCATCGTAAATAAAAAAGCTGAAAGGAGTTTGATCATCCTTTCAGCTTTTTGCTTTAAGCCTTGAGCTTAATTAGCAATATTGTTCAAACGCGCCAATTAAGTTATCGGCAATCATTTGTGCCGGACGGCCTTCAATTTGATGACGTTCGATGATATGTACCAGTTTACCGTCTTTAAATAAAGCCATAGCTGGTGATGATGGTGGGTATGGCAGCATGTAGTTACGGGCAGCATCAACAGCATCTTTTTCCATACCTGCAAAAACGGTTACCAGTTTATCGGGGTGTTTTTCATTTGCTGCGGCAATTCTTGCTGCAGGGCGTGCATTAGCTGCTGCACAACCACAAACCGAATTTACCATTACAAATACAGTGCCTTCGCTTTCAATAGCATGCTTTACAGCATCGGCATCCTTAAGCTCCTCAAAGCCAACTCTTGTCAAATCTTCCCGCATTGGGGCAACTAAATATTCCGGATACATAATTTTTTTGTTTACACTAAAATTTACTTCAAACAAAAATAACAAATGATTAGCAGCTTGTATGTAAAAAACACAATAATAACACTTTGCTGACGATGAAAGGTTGCCCAAGGCCTAACCGTTAATTGCTTATTAGTTATTGTTTTATTTACAACAAGGGTTGATTTATAAATTGTAATAAGTATATTGCGTACCCCTAATTAATGAATTTGATGAGCAAAAAACCTTCTGAAATTAGTACGGTTGTTATTATTAGCAAGAACCACCAGCATACCAGATCGGTACAAATAAAAACCAAACATTTGAACAGAATACGGCACTATGTGTTTAGCACACTGTCTGTTGTAGTAGTGTTGGTTGGTTTGGTCATCTACTTAAGAACAGAAAATACCCGGCAGGAACAGGAGAAACAACAGTTGCTTGCGCAGATAGTAAAATTAAAAGGTGCTGTTCCTGTGGCATCTGCCGAGGTTAAAGAAGGCAGCGCACAATCATATATTCAAGCTATTGAGGGAAAGTTAAAAACTATTAACAGTTATTTAAAACGCCGGGGCTTAAAAGGTTTTTCAAACAAAGGTGTTGGCGGTGATAATAATGCCGAGGGTAAAAAACTGAGCGATAAAGAAGTATATTCCTTGTATAACGATTATCTGAATCGTTTGGTGGGTACCATCGCGTTTACACCAATGGGATATCCGCGTATAAGTTCCTTTACTTCATTTTTTGGTTATCGCAACGATCCATTTGAAGACGGCCATGCCGAATTTCATCCAGGTATCGATTTTAAGGGCCACAAAGGTGATGAAGTAAAATGTACCGCCAGTGGTAAAGTGGTTTTTGCAGGCTGGAGTGGTGGTTATGGCAATTGCATCCGCATAGCGCATATCAATAATCTGGAGACTGTATATGGTCACCTGTCAAAGATCAAAGTAAAAGTAGGCCAGGAAGTAAGTGTTGGGGACGAAATAGGGCTTGTGGGCTCCACCGGCCACTCTACCGGTGCGCACCTGCATTACGAAGTACGTAAAAATGGCAGACCGATCAACCCGGTTAACTTTTTAACGCTCAATAAGTAAATTGGTGAGTAGTGAATAGAGAGTGGTGAATGGTTTTTACTAGACGAGCCAATATTAACTACTCTCTATTCACTACTCACTGCTCACCAATTCATACAATACTCTAATGGCTATTTTCGGAAAAAAAGATAAAGTTGCGCTTGATCTTCAGGCTATCTCCACCCTGATTGGTGATGGCGGCATTTTAGATGGTAACCTTAAAGCTCCGGCTTTTGTCCGTATTGATGGGCAGGTAAACGGAGATGTAAACATTGCCGAAGGGTTGATACTGGGCGAAAAAGGAGTGATCACCGGGAATATCCAAACCAAGGAAATTGTTGTTTACGGAACGGTTAAGGGCGATATTCAAACCGATTCGCTCGAAATAAAAGCTACAGGCAAAATTACAGGTGAAATAAACACACAAACTTTATTGGTTGAAACCGGGGGTGTTTATAACGGTAAGCTCACCATGCAATCAGCGGATAAAAAGCTTCTGGGAGCATAATACGTTTTACGTTACTTCGGCATCTTCAACGCTTAGTTAAAAACGTACAACTTAAAACGTCAGACGCACAGCGTCCAATTGTCATAGGGCAATTAATTAAGCCCGCTATGCCGTTCATTTCATTTTGATGTTTTTATGACTTATTTTTGTGTCTCATAAAAATTGAAATGTTATGTCATCAGTAGAAACTGCATTCGTTAAATACAAAGTAAAAGACTTTTCACTGGCCGAGTGGGGCCGTAAGGAAATTGAGCTGGCCGAAGCTGAAATGCCAGGCCTGATGGCTCTGCGTAAAGAATACGGCCCGTCGCAACCTTTAAAAGGCGCACGTATTGCAGGCTGCTTGCACATGACCATCCAAACCGCTGTTTTAATTGAAACTTTAATTGCCCTTGGCGCCGAAGTTACCTGGTCGTCATGTAACATATTCTCCACCCAGGATCACGCCGCCGCCGCTATTGCTGCTGCCGGTATTTCTGTTTATGCCTGGAAAGGGATGAACGCCGAAGAGTTTGACTGGTGTATTGAGCAAACCTTATATTTTGGCGAAGACCGCAAACCATTGAACATGATATTGGATGATGGCGGCGATTTAACCAATATGGTACTGGATAAATATCCGGAGCTGATCGGCGATATCAAAGGTCTGTCAGAAGAAACTACTACCGGTGTTCACCGTTTATATGAGCGTGTTAAAGCCGGTACTTTGCCAATGCCTGCTATCAACGTGAACGATTCGGTTACCAAATCAAAATTTGATAATAAATACGGTTGCCGCGAATCATTGGTTGACGCTATCCGTCGTGCTACTGATGTGATGATGGCTGGTAAAGTGGCTGTTGTTTGCGGTTATGGCGACGTAGGTAAAGGTTCTGCCGATAGCTTACGTAACTCAGGTGTACGCGTTATTGTTACCGAAATTGACCCTATCTGCGCGTTACAGGCAGCTATGGAAGGTTTTGAAGTGAAAAAGTTAGGCACCGCTATTGCTGAGGCTGATATTGTGGTTACTGCCACCGGTAACAAAAACATCGTTCGTGAGCAACATTTCCGTGCTTTGAAAGATAAAGCCATTGTTTGTAACATCGGTCACTTTGATAACGAGATTGATATGGCCTGGTTAAACGGGGCTTACGGTAATACCAAAATTGAAATTAAACCACAGGTTGATAAATATACCATTAACGGTAAAGACGTAATTGTACTAGCCGAAGGCAGATTAGTGAACCTGGGTTGTGCAACCGGTCACCCAAGCTTTGTAATGAGTAACTCCTTCACCAACCAAACTTTAGCCCAGTTAGAGCTTTGGACAAATGGTGCTGCATACGAAAACAAAGTATACACCCTGCCAAAACACCTGGACGAAAAAGTTGCCCGCTTACACCTGGCCAAAATTGGTGTAGAGCTGGAAGTACTTGACCAGGATCAGGCTGAATACATCGGTGTAACTGTTGAAGGTCCGTTTAAACCGGAATACTACAGGTACTAAATTTAAAGAATCAAGAATTTAGATTCAAGAGTCAAGATAAAAAAGGCATGGTTTTCGGATCATGCCTTTTTTGTTTACCTTAACTTTTACCACTCGTCAAAAGCCTGATCCCATTGGTCAAAACGGAATGTTACTTGCGGAGATCCCTGCTTATTTTTAATCTATGAAAAGAATCGTGCTCCTCCTGATCTTGAGTTTTGTTGGTAATCTCAGCAGCTTTGCCCAGATCCCAATTGATACTATAAGCTATATCAAAAACAATCCTCTCCTTTATTCATTGGTAATTTCAAAGAACGATAAGATCATCCACCAGCAGTATTTTAATGGACAGGATAGTACTACCCTGTTTAATGACCAGTCGCTTACCAAGAGTGTTACTGCTTTGCTCATTGGTATTGCTATTGATAAAGGCTATATCAGATCGGTAGATGAAAAAGTAGCCGATTTTTTCCCGAAACTGAAAACAGATACTGATAAACGGAAACAGGATATCACCATTAGGCAGGTCATGAACCAGGCCTCCGGTTTTAATCACGAAGGCGTAAATGTGGGCGCCTTACTAAACATTCCCGATCCATCGGGTTATGTGATCAATGCGCCGCTGGTTTCAGAACCCGGGAAAGTGTTCCGGTACAATAACGCGGCTACGCATTTGCTATCTGTCATCATTGCCAAAAGCACACATATGGATACCCGGGCTTTCGCCAAAAAATTCCTGTTCGATCCGCTGGGCATTACCCATTTCGACTGGAAAAAAATGAAAGACGGCTACTACGATGGCTGCGGACTGTTAAGCATCCGCCTGCGCTCCCTTGATATGCTGAAGTTGGGTAACCTGGTATTAAATAAAGGCGTATATCATCACCGGCAGATCGTTTCGGCCAAATGGATAGCTTCCATCATCAACCCCGAGGTCACCTACAAAACACCCTGGGGACTGGATAATTCCCTGTACGGCCTGTGTTGGTACCACGCCGACTACCAGGGGACAAAAATAACCTACGCCCTGGGCTGGGGAGGACAATTTATGTTCATCATCCCTTCTCTAAAAGCCGTCATCATGACCAACTCCAGCGTAGCCGATGCCACAGCCATTAAAGAAGCAGCATTGATCACCGGCAGGCTTTTGCCTGAATTGTTTAAGCAACTGCAAAACTAACCTGAGCTGGATTACTGTATAAAATATACCTTCTTTATCTTATTGTTTTCGATATGATAAATAGCTACGGCATCCAGTAGTTTGCCAGTGCCGGTTACACGCTCATGATCAATAACAACATTGCCTTTTACAATCCGTGACTGTATCTCACAGTGCAGGGCTGGTACATGCTCAAAAAATGCCGAATACAGGTTACGCATATTATCTTTTCCTTTGCCTATAAGCTTATCCGGAAAGGTATATAATTCTACATCATCGGCATAAGGTTCTAAGAACCCGTCGATATTCCGGAGGTTGTAGGCATTTAACTGGCGCTGCACCAGGGCCAACGGGGTTTCCTTAAGCAAAGTATCCGGCGAAAGGACATGACCTTTGTTAATCACCAGGCTTATTTTCTGCAGGTTTTCTAACTGCTCGGCGGGGTTGCCGTTGAGTAATACCAGGTCGGCTTTTTTGCCTTTTTCTATGCTGCCAAACTCCTTTTCTTTACCAATAGCTTTGGCCCCGTTAATAGTGGCCGATTGGATCACCTGCCAGTTGCTCATGCCGCTTTGCTGCATCGCCTTTAACTCCGTAAAAAGCGAAGAGGCATGTTGGGTACCGATATTACCCGCATCGGTGCCGGCGGCGATAATTACCCCGGCATCAGCCATTTTTTTAAGATTTACCATCCGGATAGAATCAGTTGTTGCCGCAGCACGCATCCGGGCTATTCCTAATGATTTATAACGACCGGTTAAAATAGTATCCGCTAAATGTTTCAGATCGCTGATGGAACCCAACTGTTCGGGGTTGGCCTGTATGAGTTCATCATAAGAGAAATTCTTTTTTTGCGAGAAAGTATTGAAATAGCCATCCATCACAATCAGTGTAGGGCAAAGCACTACTTTGTTTTTCTTGAGCAAGTTGATAAAATCGGCAGATACTACTTCGTCTTCCACCTCGTGAACCAGGTAGTCGCAACCACTTTCGACCGCCAGTTGCGCCGTTAGTCTTTCAGTCGCGTGTACAGCCACCCGCAGGTGATTTTTATGCGCCTCGTCAATAATGGCTTTTACCGCGGGCTGGTACTTTTTGGCTTCTTCCTCTTTATTTTTCCCGAGCACGATGTACCAGATCTTGATAAAATCCGGGCGATGCGGTAATTGCTTTGCTAACAGATCGGTTGCCTCGGCGGTATTGCTAAATAGGTTAAATGGTTCGTCGTTTCCCAGGTTTTTATAAACTTCCGGTTCATAGGTGGTTAATAATGGCCCCGCCATGTAGACAGCCGGTGCGTAACTTTTATTGGCGAAACTATCGCGCTGGGCTAGGTAGTTAAAGTTTGCGCCGGGATCAATAACCGTGGTGATGCCCGCACGGGTATAGCAGCGCAGAAAATCTTCCATATGCTGATGGGTCCAGGCTGTTTCTTTTTCGTAGGGCATATATTTTTGCAGGGCGATAGCATCGGGTCGGGCATACAGACCACCACTTTGGAAAAAATGCACATGGGAGTCGGTAAGTCCAGGCATCAGGAATTTTCCCTCACCATTGATCACCGTGGCGTTTCCCGGGATCTTTACGGTTGCCGGATAGATCCCCGAAATGATATCACCCGCGATGGCTACCGTTCGCCCGGGTAATAGTTTATTTTGAGTAACATCAACCAGGGTTACATTTTTAATATAGGTTTGACAGAGCCCGGGCAGGGTATACATGACCGCGATAAAGAACAGGCCGAATTTTGTTTTCATAGGTTTTTATTAAGATAAGCTAGATGGCAAATGCTAATTTAATATTTATAAAACAGATGTAGTAATGGGTAGCGGAATTTCCAGAGCGGGAGGCAGCCGAAAAACTTTTTAAACCTTAAATTTTAACACTTTTTTAGTCAAAACAGGATGAAAACGCTTGATTATTGCCCATTTTAACAAAGTTTTAACGCTATTTTAACACTTTTTAACAAATTTTTTGCATGTTTTGAAAGGTTTAAAAAGTATTAATCTGTTGATAGTCAAATAACTATGTTAAAAATGGTCGATTTTGGGCTCTTTTTACCCTTAAGCAAACAGCCCGGTTTTCCTTTTTGATCAGGAAAACCGGGCTGCTGTATATACAAATATACGGAATATTGGGCGTAATACCTAAGACCGGGAAATGTCAATTGCTCCCCTCGAACTCCTCCTCCACGCTTTCCCGCAGGTCATATAGCAGCCATTGTTTTTTGGCGATGGAGCCTGCTTCTGATTTTAATAATTTGATAAAATCGTTTACGCCGGTGGGTTCGTTGCCATTGCCATGGATCAGCACAATGCTGCCGGCCTGTGGTTGTTGACCTTTGGCCAGCCAGGCATCCGTGCCAATGGGGATCAGGCCATAGTCGGTTAGTTTATATACCAGTTGCTGGTCCGACACCAAACCCGGAAACCTAAAAAATACCGATGGCAGCAGACCGTTTTTGAGCATGGCCTTTTCGGTTTCCAGGATTTCGTAATTCATATCGGTACCCGGCTCCAGCAAAAAGTTTTCTTTGAGCGGTGCTTTCGCGCTTACCCGGTGATTAAAAGAGTGGTTGATCCAGGTAATGTAGATCTCATGTTTGGCCTGCATTTGTTTGAGCCATTCCAGGTCCTGCGGATGTTGGCGCATCCAAACGCCGGTAACCGAAAGGGCGATGGGTGCCGGGCGTTCCACTTTCTGGAACTCCGTAAAAATGTCGGTAAATATGCGCCTGTCGAGCGGGCGGTGCGAGGGACAAAGATCGGCCGTTAAGCTGATGCCTGTTTCTTTGGGGATGCCGCTCTCAATACCTGCATCCTGCAGGGCTACCGATTGCTTTTCGGACCTGCGAAGTGCTTTTTGGTAAGGTGTGTTTTTGAAAAAATCGCGGGCTTCGGTGATGCTCATGGGTTTCACCTGGTAAAAGCCGGGCTCATCAATCTTGGTCACCAGGGTTTGCGGATTTACCAGCAGGTAGTAGGTTTTGCCTTCGTTCTCAAACTGGCGCAGTATCATCCAATCCTGCGGGGCATGGTGCGCCCAGCCATAAAATGGTTTGTAATTTTCTATTTTACGGTAATTGGCTTGCGCGGCAACCTTATATTGTAGACTGCCTAAGATCAATATAAGGAGCAGGTATTTAAGAAGGGGTTTGTTCATGCTTATTCAAATTCCAGTTTTTGCCTGTAAGTATAGCGGTTATTACCAATATCAGCATAAAAATAATGACCAATACCGGGGTCATTTGCTTAATAAAGTAAAATGTGTTCATTTCCTGATCTGGAGTGGATTTGGGCAATGCCGATAGTGGCGGGTAAATTGTCCAACCGGGTTTGGGTACCAGGTTAAGTAAGGTTGAGAAAGGGTATAATGTAATAAGGAATAAAAAATTGGCTATTATCAATATCAGGTTTTGCAGCCTTCGTTTATAGCGATAAAAAAACTCGGCAATCAAATAGGTTACGGTGGTAAGCAGTAAAAATGCCGGAATAGTAATAGTCGATCTTTTAATAACGAAATAAGTATCAGGGAAATTAAGTTCAAGGGAGCCTTTACTATCCCATGAGCCGGACAATAAACACATCAGTAACCACGTAACTATATAAATGACAAATAATTTAACAACGTCTGTGATAATGGTTTTAAGTTTCATAACTTAAATATAAAACTTAGTAAATAAGATTAGGTTTATTATTGTATAAAGGATGTATTAACTTTGAACCATGACCCGCTTATCTGTCAATATCAATAAAATAGCTACACTGCGCAATTCGCGCGGTGGTAACAATCCCGACCTGATACAAGTTGCCAAAGATTGCGAGCGCTTTGGCGCCCAGGGCATCACCGTACACCCCCGGCCCGACGAAAGACACATCCGCTATAATGATGTTTTTGAACTGAAAAAGATAGTGACCACCGAGTTTAATATCGAAGGCAATTGCCAGGAACAAAAGTTTATTGACCTGGTGCTGGCCAATAAGCCTGAGCAGGTGACCCTGGTGCCCGATGTATTGGGGCAGATCACCTCCAACCATGGCTGGGACACGATAACGAATTATCATTATTTGAAAGATATGATAGCGGTTTTTAAAGAAGCCGGGATCCGCGTATCGATATTTGTTGACCCGATTGCTAAAATGGTGGAGGGTGCCGCCAAAACCGGTACCGACCGTATTGAGCTATACACGGAAGGCTATGCTACGCATTATCACCAGGGCCGGGAACTGGCCATTGCGCCATATATAGAAGCCGCCGAAGTCGCGCAGGCCGCAGGCCTGGGTATCAATGCCGGGCACGATCTTGATTTGAACAACCTGAAATATTTTGCCGAGCTGGTTCCCGGATTGCAGGAAGTAAGCATAGGCCACGCGCTCATCAGCGACGCGCTTTATTACGGTCTGGAAAACACCATTCAGCAATACCTGCGGCAGTTGGTGCCAGTGGAGATTGAGTAATTTTTGATTTTTTCACTTTTGTTTGTTTTTTAAAGGTGTTCAAGAGGGCTACGCCGTTCGGATTTATTTTTTGTTCTTTCCAAAGGGTGTCATGCTGAGCACCGTCGAAGCATGGTGGGCAGGCCTCTACACTCGACCCTTCGACGGTGCTCAGGGTGACACCCCACTTTTTTGACAATATTAAAAGCTTCCTGCCCCTGAGGCTAATTCCGAAATCGAACATCCGAATTCCGAAATTCCACCTCCCCTGTAAATCCTTTGTCAATAATATATTAGAGAATTGTTACTCATGTTGTAAAACTGTACCTTTGCGCTAAATTTAGAGGGACACTTGATTCATGATGTTGAACGCAGACTACCAGGAGAAGTTTCAGTCGAGACATATTGCTCCAAATGAGGCCGATACGGCAAAAATGTTAAAAACTGTCGGTGTAAATTCACTGGATGAATTAATATCGCAAACCGTGCCTGACAGGATCAGGTTGAAAGCTCCGCTTAACTTACCGCCCGCCAAAAGCGAATTTGATTACCTGAACACTTTAAAGCAAACCGCTTCAAAGAACAAAGTTTTCAAATCATACATCGGTAAAGGTTATTACGATGTTATTGTGCCGGGAGTAATTCAACGCAACATCCTGGAAAACCCGGGTTGGTACACGCAGTACACCCCTTATCAGGCCGAGATCGCGCAAGGTCGTTTACAGGCATTGCTTAACTTCCAGACCATGGTCATCGACCTTACTGGGATGGAAATTGCCAATGCTTCGTTATTGGACGAAGGTACTGCGGCTGCCGAAGCGATGTTTATGCAGTACAGTCTGCGTAAAAACAGTAACGCCAATATTTTCTTCGTATCTGAGGAGTTGTTCCCTCAAACTATTGATATTTTAAAAACCCGTTCAGAACCTTATGGTATTGAACTGCAAATAGGTGACCACCGTACAGTAGAGTTAACCGAGAATATGTTCGGCGCTATTGTACAGTACCCGGCAGGTAACGGTGCGGTTTATAACTATGCCGACTTTGCCGCTAAAGGACATGAAAAAGGCATTAAACTAACCGTTGTTGCCGATATCATGAGCCTGGTGCTGTTAACGCCTCCGGGCGAATGGGGCGCCGATATTGTGGTAGGTTCTTCACAACGTTTTGGCGTACCTATGGGCTTTGGTGGTCCGCATGCCGCGTTTTTTGCTACTAAAGAAGAATACAAACGCTCTATCCCGGGTCGTATCATCGGTGTAACGATCGATAGTGCTGGTAACTACGCTCTGCGTATGGCCCTGCAAACCCGCGAGCAGCACATCCGCCGCGATAAAGCAACTTCAAATATTTGTACCGCGCAGGCTTTACTGGCTATTATGGCTGGTATGTATGCGGTATATCATGGTCCGCAAGGGGTTAAATTAATTGCCGAGCGTATCCACGGTCTTACTGTTTTATTGGCCAAAGCCCTTGGCGAATTAGGTTACGAGCAACTGAACGAATCATACTTTGATACCTTAAAGTTTGATGTTGCCCACTTAGCCGGTCCTATCCATTCAGAGGCTTTAAACAACGAAATGAACCTGAGCTATAACGGTTCGGTGGTTACCATTTCGCTTGATGAAACTACTTCTGTGGAAGATGTTAAAACGCTGGTTAGGTTTTTTGCCAAAGTAAAAGGCAAATCGCTTACCGATGTCAATATCGACGAGCTGAAAGCTAATCTGCAAACGGTTATCCCGGCCGATCTGCAACGTCAGTCGGCTTATTTAACGCACGCCATATTCAATACGCACCATTCAGAGCATGAAATGCTGCGTTATATCAAATCATTGGAAACCAAAGATCTTTCGCTTTGCCATTCCATGATCGCTTTGGGTTCATGTACCATGAAACTGAACGCTACTACCGAAATGGTGCCGGTTACCTGGGCCGAGTTTAGCAAGATCCATCCATTTGCTCCTGCCGACCAGGTAGGCGGTTATATGCAGCTGTTTGACGAGATCAACAACTGGCTGAGCGAGATCACCGGTTTCGCGGCCATGAGCTTACAGCCAAACGCTGGTGCACAGGGCGAATACGCCGGTTTAATGGTTATCCGCGCTTATCATCATGACCGTGGCGATCATCACCGTAACATCGCTTTGATCCCATCATCGGCACACGGTACCAACCCTGCTTCAGCAGCTATGGCCGGTATGAAGATCGTGGTAGTAAAATGCGATGATAACGGTAACATTGATGTGGCTGATATGAAAGCCCGTGCTGAGCAATATAAAGATGAACTTTCCTGCTTAATGGTTACTTACCCATCTACCCACGGGGTATTTGAAGAATCGATCATCGAGATCTGTGATATTATACACCAGAACGGTGGCCAGGTTTATATGGATGGCGCCAACATGAACGCACAGGTAGGCCTGACAAGTCCGGCCAATATCGGTGCCGATGTTTGCCACCTCAACCTGCACAAAACCTTCTGTATCCCACACGGTGGTGGTGGCCCGGGTATGGGTCCTATCGGTGTAGCTAAACACCTGGTTCCTTATTTGCCGGGTCATGCGGTGGTTGATATCGACAGGGGTAAATCTATCCACGCGGTATCAGCAGCTCCTTGGGGTTCAGCTTCTATCCTGATCATATCACACGCTTATATCGCGATGATGGGCGGCGATGGTTTAACCAATGCCACACGTTATGCTATTTTGAACGCCAACTATATCAAAGCACGCCTGCAGGATCACTTCCCGGTATTATACACCGGCGCCAATGGTCGTTGCGCACACGAGATGATACTGGATTGCCGCTCATTTAAATCGTTTGGTATTGAAGTAACTGATATCGCCAAACGTTTGATGGATTATGGTTTCCACGCGCCAACAGTATCGTTCCCGGTTGCTGGTACCGTTATGGTTGAGCCAACCGAATCGGAACCAAAGCATGAGCTTGACCGTTTCTGTGACGCCATGATCGCTATCCGCCACGAAATTGCTGAGGTGGCAGAAGGCGTATCAGATAAAACAGACAATCCTTTAAAAAATGCCCCGCATACTGCTGCTGTAATTACCGGCAACGAATGGGAGCATAGCTATACCCGTCAAAAAGCGGCATTCCCGCTTCCTTATGTGGCCGCTTACAAATTCTGGCCATCTGTGGGCAGGGTTAATGATACACATGGCGACCGGACATTGATTTGCTCATGCCCGCCGCTGGAAGATTATGCTTTTGAAGAAAGCGTGATAGAATAGATGTGCAAATGTGCGGATGTGCAGATGTGCGGATGTGCAAATGAAAAATAAAATAAGCAAGTTTTAAATGAGTGGATGGTTACAAAGATCATCCACTCATTTAGTTAATTACTGGATGAGACTCCATTTGCACATCCGCACATCTTTAAGCATATCTGCACATCCTTCTTCATCTCTTCTTTTTAGTCATTTAGTTGGCGGCTGGTCATTTTATTCACTGATTCTTTTTGGAGCATTGTTTACGTGTATATTAAACTTTCAATACACCAATAGCTTTTTATTGGATAGTTAAAATTTGGATTTGATATTTTAAATATTTGATTTTTAGCTTTTTTAGCACTATTTTTATTATTCGAGAAGAAATTTACTGAAACGCTATTGAAAAAATTCGATACACTTTTGCCTGATGTTTTTACTGGAAAAAGTTGGTCGACATAAAATAAACACCCCACTTTGTGGTTATTAATACACCCGGTTAAAACAATACCAGGCTTAACAACTTATAGGAATATAACTTTTTAATTTCACGTAGCGTATAAGTATATCTATAACAAAGCACATCTATTTTAAATGCCTTATGACCATTAATGATAAACCTGTGAGTGTATTGTTAATTGATGATGATGAGATCAATAATTTCATCTCCATTAAATTAATAAAAAAAGCGTTGCTTAATACGGAGATCATGGCGTGTTTAAACGGAAAATTCGCCATTGAACAATTATCCGATATACAACGGAAAGATCCTGCAAAAATGCCCGATTATATTTTGCTGGACATTAATATGCCTATTATGAATGGCTGGGAATTTTTAGATGAGTTTAAGCGCCTGAATATCGATCCGCAGGGCAAAAGCAAAATCTATATCATTTCATCATCGGTGTTCAGTAATGATATAAACAAAGCCAAATCATATCCGCTGGTAAAAGACTTTATATCAAAGCCCCTTAACGTCGAAAAAATAAAAGAACTTTTTGAAGTAGGCGCCCACAACTAAGCGGGCTCAACTTTAAAATGTTCGTCATTACGCGTTACATTACCGATAGCAAAAGATTTAGCATGATAAAACAGGCAGATCCAACCTTCCCCTGCTGCCTTTTTTCCATACTCTTCGCGTAACTGCATCGCCTTACGGCCATCCATATCATATTTGGCAATAAACTTTCTGATCAGCTGCTCGGGTTCGGGCAGTTCATCGCCTCCAAAAAATACTTTTTTACCTTCCAGTTCTATCCAGAATACCTGGTGATAAGGGCAATGCCCTCCCGAATGTTCATACCTGATACCCGGCTGCAATTCTCCGCTACCTTCCACAAAAGTAATATTGACTCCCTGGAGCGCTTCAAATATTTCTTTATGATATGATGAGGATTTACCTGCCAAACCGGTTTCCCATTCCTGGCGTTGTATTACATGTTGTGCCTGCGGAAAGCTGGGCTCCAGTTTTCCGTTCCGTTCCACAACCAAACCGCCAGAGTGATCATAGTGCAGGTGCGACATCAGTACCAGGGTAACATCCTCCGGATCAAAACCGGCGTTGCGGATGTTTTGGTGCAGCAATAATTCGTCCCGTGTATCTTTAAAACCAAGCCCGGTATCCAGCACGATCAGGTCATGATCTGTTTTGATCAGGAAAGGGTTAACGTGGATAAATAAAGACGCGGGGCGATCTTTCGGATTATCGGTTTGTGGATCAAAAGGAATAAATTTCTTACTTGCATCAACCGAATAAGAGCCCTCACCTAACGCGAAAATTTCCATTTTTTTAGTATCAAGTCGTTAGTATCAAGTATCACGACAAAAAACTTTGCAAGTATTCAAAAATCTTGATACTTGATACTAGCTACTTGATACTAACTATAGTTATCTTTACTGTTTTTATTTGCAAATGTATGAATAAACGCTGGACGGTAAGGGATAATGCTGATCATGAAGTAGTCAAAAAATTAGCTGACGACCTGAATATTGATGCCGTTTTAAGTACTCTGCTGGTTAACAGGGGGATAGGTACATTTGATGAGGCGCGTTACTTTTTCAGGCCCGATATTTTGCACCTGCATGACCCTTTCCTGATGAAGGATATGGAAAAGGCTATTGAACGGATTAACAATGCCATAGCCGCAGGTGAAAAGATACTGATCTTTGGTGATTATGATGTGGATGGCACCACTGCTGTTGCTACCGTATACAGCTTTTTTAAGGAGCGGTACGAAAACCTGGAATATTATATCCCCGATCGTTATAAAGAAGGTTATGGGATATCAACCCAGGGTATCGATTATGCTGCTGATAATGGTTTTACCCTCATCATAGCGTTGGACTGCGGTATTAAATCGGTTGATAAAATTGATTATGCCAATACCCGTGGGGTTGATTTTATTATTTGCGACCACCACCTTCCGGGTGCCGAACTGCCAGCAGCCATAGCGATACTTGATCCTAAACGGCATGATTGCGAATATCCCTATAAAGAACTCTCGGGTTGCGGTATCGGCTTTAAGCTGATACAGGCTTATGCCGAAACACACGATATTCCTTTTGAGGAAGTTGCCCGTTATCTAGACCTGGCGGCCATCAGCATATCTTGTGATATTGTACACATTACCGGCGAAAACCGTACGCTGGCTCATTTCGGTTTGCAAAAGATCAATACCGATCCTTGTATGGGGGTTAAAATCCTGGTGGAAATTGCCGGTAGAACGGGTAACAACCTTAGCATATCGGATGTTGTGTTTTTGTTAGGTCCCCGTATCAATGCTGCCGGCAGGATAGATGATGCCAAACACGCGGTTGAACTATTGATTGCCTGCGACGAAAAACTGGCCCGCGAAAAAGGCATGATGATCAACACTCATAACGCCGAACGAAAGGGGCACGATCTGGATATTACGGGTGAGGCTTTAAATATGATCGATAATGACGAGGAGTTGATCGGTCGTAAGTCAACAGTGGTTTTTAATGAGCATTGGCATAAAGGGGTTATTGGTATTGTGGCATCGCGCCTTACCGAAAAATATTACCGGCCAACCATTGTACTCACCCGCTCCAACGGGCATGTGGCAGGGTCGGCCCGCTCGGTATTAGGATATGATCTTTATGAGGCTTTGTGCGAGTGTAAAGACTTGCTCATTCAGTTTGGTGGCCACAAGTATGCTGCCGGCTTAACCATGGAGCCCGAAAACGTGGAAGCCTTTAAAGCGCGCTTTGAAGAAGTGGTAAGCGCGACCATCTCGCCTGAACAATTGATACAGCAGATACAAATTGACGCCGAATTACGTTTAAGCCAGATAGAACCAAAATTTTTCCGGATCCTGAACCAGTTTGCACCGTTCGGGCCCGAGAATATGTCACCGGTTTTCATCAGTAAAAATGTGTATGTTAGTGGCAATGCCGCTTTGGTGGGTGCTGCCCATATTAAAATGTCGGTAATGCAGGAAGGCTCGGCAGCGTTTGATTGTATCGCCTTTAACCATGGCGAATACCTGCAGCAGCTAAAGCCAGGTGTACCGTTTGACATCTGCTACAGCATTGAAGAAAACGTATGGCGCGAAAGGCGCACTATACAGTTGAATATAAAAGGAATAAGGATATAACCCCACCCAACCCTCCCCGGAAGGGAGGGCTTTAAAAAATAAGAAAATCAAAAGTCTCCTCCTTCGGGGGAGATTATTACATGAGGGCTTCGCCGTTTAGAGGGGGTAATTGAATTTGCAACATGATATTAAGAGCAGATAATTTAGTAAAAAAATATAAACAGCGTACGGTTGTTAACGATGTATCGTTTGAGGTATCGCAAGGCGAGATAGTAGGTTTGCTTGGGCCGAACGGTGCCGGTAAAACTACTTCGTTTTATATGATCGTTGGGTTGATAAAACCTAATGAAGGCGTTATTCACCTGGATGATCAAAACATTACCCAAGACCCGATGTATCGCCGGGCGCAAAAGGGTATCGGTTACCTGGCCCAGGAAGCATCGGTATTCCGCAAGCTCTCTGTAGAAGATAATATTAAAGCAGTGCTGGAAATGGGCAAGATGACCAAAGAAAGGCAACGCGAAAAACTGGAAGAGCTCATTGACGAATTTAGTTTGCACAAGGTTCGTAAGAACCGGGGCGACCTGTTATCGGGTGGCGAACGCCGTCGTACCGAAATTGCCCGTGCCCTGGCTGCCGAGCCCAACTTTATTTTACTGGATGAGCCCTTTGCCGGGGTGGACCCGATAGCGGTAGAGGAGATCCAGGCTATGGTGGCTAAGTTAAGGCACCGTAACATCGGTATCCTGATAACGGATCACAACGTACAGGAAACATTGTCCATTACAGACCGTGCTTACCTGCTTTTTGAAGGTAAAATACTGGAATCGGGTGTTCCGGAGGTGCTGGCTGAAAATGAAATGGTGCGTAAAGTATACCTGGGATCGAATTTTGTTTTGAAAAGAAAAGTATTTCCGCAGTAAAAGAGGCAAGAGCCAAGAATCAAGAAAATAATAATAATAATAATAAGTTGAAAGGTTTTTATGTTTAACTGAAATTTTTCATATCTTGATTCTTGACTCTAGCCTCTTGATTCTATTCCACAACCCATGACGATCTTTAATTCGGTATTCACCTGGTTCATGAAAAAGCGTATTCATCAGATAGAGCTTTTTATGAAGTACCCCAACGAGGTGCAGGAGGAGTGGTTTGAGCAACTGATATCTGGCGCCGAAAACACCGAATGGGGGCGCAAATATCAGTATAAAAGCATCGATAACCTCAATCAGTTTAAAGAACGGGTACCTATACAAAGCTATGATACGCTTAAACCCTATATCGAGCGTATGCTCATGGGCGAAAAAAATGTATTGTGGCCCTCTGAGATCCGCTGGTTTGCCAAATCATCAGGTACCACCAACGACAGGAGTAAATTCATCCCCGTGAGTGAGGAGGCGTTAGAGGAATGCCACTTCAAAGGCGGTAAAGACCTGCTCACTATTTATTTTAATAACCAGCCCAATGCCCGCATGTTCACCGGGAAGATCCTGACGCTTGGCGGTAGTCACCAGATGAGCCAGCTGAGTGCCGATACTTCTTTTGGCGATCTTTCGGCAGTGATCATGAAAAACCTGCCCCTTTGGGCCGAGTTTCACCGCACCCCCGATCTGGACATCGCCTTGCTGGAAAATTTTGAGGAAAAAATTGAGAAGATAGCACAGGCCACCAAGGATGTGAATGTAACCAGCATCAGCGGCGTCCCCACCTGGAACCTGGTACTGTTTAAACGCATACTGGAAATTACCGGCAAAAAAAACCTACTCGAAGTATGGCCCAACCTGGAGATGTACTTTCACGGAGCGGTTAATTTTACTCCATATCGCGAGCAGTTTAAATTGCTGATCCCAAGCGATGATATGTACTACCTGGAGAATTATAATGCCTCAGAAGGCTTCTTTGGTATCCAGGATACCAAAGAGCCGGGCGATATGTTGCTGATGCTGGACTATGGTATATTCTACGAGTTTTTGCCCCTGGAAAACCTGCACGACGATGACCCTAAAACGCTCACGCTTGATGAGGTGGAACTGGACAAGAACTATGCCCTCATTATCACCACCAACGCCGGCCTGTGGCGTTATATGATCGGCGATACTATCAGGTTTTCGTCCTTAGCGCCATTCCGTATACAAGTAACCGGGCGTACCAAACATTACATCAATGCCTTTGGCGAAGAGGTGATCATTGACAATGCCGAACGAGCGCTGGAAGAGGCCTGTCGCCAAACAGGCGCCATTATCAGGGAATATACGGCAGCCCCTGTCTACTTTAATGGTAATGATTGCGGAGCGCATGAATGGATCATTGAGTTTGAAAAGAAACCCGCCGAATTTGAACGTTTTGTCGACCTGCTTGATGAAACCTTGCGCCGCATCAATTCCGACTATGATGCCAAGCGTTTTAAAGATATGGCCCTGCGCCGCCCTATTGTACGTCGCGCCCCCGAAGGCACTTTTTTCAACTGGATGAAAGAAAAAGGTAAACTGGGCGGTCAGCATAAAGTACCCCGCCTGGCCAACAACCGCGAATACATCGATGCCATCTTAAAAATGATGGAGCCGGTGAGTGGATAGAGGTAAGGAATTTGAATCAAGAGATAAGAGCCAGGAATCAAGACGCGTGTGGCCTGTGAGGTGATGGCTTGTGCTTATATGCCAGGTATTGAAGGCACAAGTCAGCTTTTGTTCGCAAAGTCACTGTACACAAGATTTGCGTCAAAAGCGAAATAGATAACTTCCTCCCTTTTGGCTAAAGCCCTTTCCTATTTTACTTGTTATCCGTTGGTTAAAACCAACGGCAATGGATGATCAATCTGTCTGTTATTCATTGCCGTCCCATTTATGGGACGGATAATGAAAATATTTGTGGGCTTTAGCCAAATAGCAATCTTCCACTGGCCGTATTAATGAGTATTTGTTAATAATTACAAATACAGTATCTTTAACATTAAGTAAACCAATAGATTAAACCTAAATCTTATCCACATGGACTTTAAAGACCAAATATTACAGCTTGCAGCGCGCGCTGAAAAAATGCTCCCACAAATTCAAACCGAAGAAGCTACCAAGAACGCATTAATTATGCCCTTTATACAGATAATGGGTTATGATGTATTTAATCCCTCTGAAGTTAACCCCGAATTTATTGCTGATATAGGTATAAAAAAAGGAGAAAAGGTTGATTATGCTATCATGAAAGATGGTGAGCCGGCTATTTTAATAGAATGTAAACATCATCTCGAAAATCTTGATCCGCATAACTCGCAGTTGTTTAGATATTTTCATACAACAAAAGCCAAATTTGGATTATTGTCAAACGGGATGACCTATCGGTTTTATACAGACCTGGTTGAGAAAAATAAAATGGATACTACGCCATTTTTTGAATTTAAACTAACTGAGATCAAAGAGGTTGAAATTGCAGAGTTAAAGAAATTTCATAAATCCTATTTTGATGAAGAGAACATAACAAATACGGCAAGCGAGCTTAAATATCTTAACGAGTTAAAAGTAATTCTTAATAAAGAGATAGAATCACCTTCTGAAAATTTTGTGGCATTTTTTACCAAACAAATTTATCCAGGGGTACTAACAGCAAAAGTTAAAGAGCAATTTATACCTATTGTTAAACGATCATTTAATCAATTGATAAATGATACGATAAATGAACGATTAAAATCTGCGTTGAATCAAGAAAAGAAAAAGGATAGCGAAGAAGCAACAAAGGTTGAAGAGGCTCAGGAAAAGGCTGCAACTAATATCATTACAACAGAAGAAGAGCTTGAAGGGTTTTATATCGTAAAGTCGATATTAAGACAAACTATTGAATCTACAAGAATTACATTTAGAGACGCTCAATCTTATTTTGCTATTTTACTTGATGACAATAACAGAAAAACGATCTGCCGTTTGTATCTGAACAGCAAAAAGCATCTTGTTGTACTTGATGAAAGTAAAAAAGAGATCAAATATGACATTAACGGAATAGATGACATATTTAAGTACGCTGATATACTCATAAAAACAACAGAAAAACTAAATAAAAAATAATTGAGTCATTTAGCAGGAATCGCGTGCTATAGTGTAGAAAATCAAAAACTGAAAAGTCATGCCGAATTTATTTCGGCATCTCACTTGCACAGTTACAGATAAGCATGGTTTTAAACCTGCTAATGGGATGCTGAAACAAGTTCAGCATGACAAATTCTGGTTATAGCATCCAACACAAAAAAGCCCTGCATAAATGATATGCAGGGCCCATAGTAATATGATAATAGGTCAGTTATGACATTTTTAGCTTCTTTTGAATGTCGGCAACATAACCTTTAAATTTCTTATCGGTATCAATAAGGTCCTCAACGGTTTGGCAGGCGTATATTACGGTAGAGTGATCACGGCCGCCAAAGAAGTGGCCGATTGATTTTAATGAACTTTTGGTGTGGGCTTTGGCCAGGTACATGGATATTTGACGGGCCTGTACAATTTCGCGTTTGCGGGTTTGTGATTTTACCATTTCAATAGGTACTTCAAAATACTCGCAAACCAGGCTTTGGATATACTCCATCGAAATTTCTTTGGATGAGTTTTTCACAAAGTTCTTGAGCATTTGCTTGGCCAGATTCAGGTCGATCTCCTTGCGGTTCAGCGTTGACTGTGCAAGCAGGGATACCATGGCGCCTTCCAGCTCACGTACATTGTTATCAATGTTGTGCGCTACGTACTCAATTACATCGTTCGAAAGCTCAATGCCATCCTGATAGATCTTGTTTTTGAGGATAGCCATGCGGGTTTCCAGATCAGGGATCTGCAGATCGGCAGATAAGCCCCATTTAAATCTTGAAAGCAAACGTTCCTCTAAACCAGCCAGATCCTTAGGCGCTTTATCTGATGTAATGATCAGTTGTTTGCCTGATTGATGTAGATGGTTAAAGATGTGGAAGAAGAAATCCTGCGTTTTTTCTTTACCGGCAAAGTTGTGCACATCATCCATGATCAGTACATCAATAGCCTGGTAAAAGTTCACAAAATCATTAATGTTATTATGTTTAAGCGCGTCAACAAATTGTTGGGTAAATTTTTCGCACGATACATAAAGTACCAGTTTATCGGGCAATGAGCGCTTTATTTCGTTACCAATGGCCTGGGCCAGGTGGGTTTTACCTAAACCAACACCGCCATATATCATTAAAGGATTAAAAGAAGTGCCACCGGGTTTTGCAGCAACGGCATAACCGGCAGAGCGGGCTAAACGGTTGCAATCACCTTCAACAAAGTTTTCAAAGGTGTAGTTCCTGTTTAGCTGCGGATCAACATTTAATTTTTTCAAGCCGGGGATCACAAAAGGATTTTTAATGTCCTTATTGATCGAGATAGGGATCGGCATTGACTGATTTTTGGACTCGGCACCATTTCCGTTCGAAGGCATATTAGTGGTGTATGGTTTACTTGATGATTGCTCCACAACTATATTATACTCTAAACGCCCTTCGTCGCCTAATTGTTTTTTTATTGTTTTGCGCAGTAAGCCTACATAGTGCTCCTCGAGCCACTCGTAAAAGAATAAACTTGGTACCTGTATCGTAAGAACGCTTCCTTCCATGCGTAAAGCTTTTATTGGCTCGAACCAAGTTTTAAAGCTTTGTGCTGGGATGTTATCTTTTATGATCTGGAGGCAGCTATTCCAAACGGTAGTACAGGTTTTTTCCATATAGATATTAGTAATATATTGATTTCCAACCCCCAGCGAAACAATTTTTGGGCCTGCTACGGAACATCGAATATTGCCAAAAAAAGCTTATAAAAAAATTAAATTTTCACTTTTTTGGCAAATAAATTTCTGGCATGATAATCAGCTTTTTAATGAAAAAAACTCATTAAATATTGATTTTTACGGCAAAAATTGCAATTATATTTCCGTTAGTCCCAATTAATATGAACCGATTAATTTAATAAAAAATCAGGATAATTACCAGGGGGATAATTATTTTTTATACGAGGGCATGCCACAATAGTTGAGCCAATTTGATGTTAACGCAACAGTTAAAAATTAATGTTCTGGTATACTGGTAAATAAAATAAAGTATTGGTTTTATTTATCAACAGTAGGGCATAATAACTGTCTGAAAAAATTTACAACATGTGTTAATATTCGCCAAAAACGTGGCGCAGTGTGTCAGCAATTTCCCCCAATGTGGCATAACACTCTACAGCAGTGAGGATAAAGGGCATTAAATTTTCCTGGCCTTTGGCTGCTTCCTGCAATTGTTGTAAACTTATAGCTACTGCTTGATTGTCCCTGCTGCTTTTTAATGTTGATAATTTTTCTGTTTGCATCTTACGGATACTGTCATCCACCCTGAAAACATTTAGCTCGGCAGCTTCCTGCTGGGTAAAGCGGTTTACACCTACCAATACCTTTTCGCCGCTTTCAATATCGTTTTGATATTGGTAAGCCGATGCAGCTATCTCTTGCTGGATGTAATCCTGTTCAATAGCTTTAACAGCGCCACCCATGGCATCTATCTTGTCGATGTATAATTGCGCGGCTGCCTCTATCTCATCGGTTAGGGCCTCTATAAAATAAGAGCCGGCCAATGGGTCAACCGTATCGGTAACACCGCTTTCAAAAGCGATGATCTGCTGGGTGCGCAACGCTATTTTGGCTGCAGCTTCGGTTGGTAAGGATAAAGCCTCGTCGTACCCGTTGGTATGTAACGATTGTGTGCCGCCCAGCACCGCGGCCAAAGCCTGGTTACTTACCCTGATGATGTTATTCAACGGTTGCTGCGCCGTTAAAGTAGAGCCCCCGGTTTGGGTATGGAAACGTAACTTTTGCGCGCCAGCATCAGTCGCACCCAGTTGTTTGGTGATGTGTGCCCACATGCGGCGGGCTGCCCTGAATTTGGCTATTTCTTCAAAAAAATTGTTGTGGCAATTAAAAAAGAAGGATAAACGTTTGGCAAACACATTAATATCTAATCCCTTGTCCAGCGCTGCTTTTAAATAAGCTTTGCCATTGGCCAGGGTAAAGGCCAGTTCCTGCACAGCAGTTGAACCGGCTTCGCGGATGTGATAGCCGGATATGGATATGGTGTTCCACTTAGGCACCTCTTTGCTGCAATATTCAAACACGTCGGTTATCAGCCGCATGGATGGCGCTGGTGGATATATATAAGTACCACGCGCGGCATACTCCTTTAATATATCGTTTTGTACCGTTCCGGAGATCTGCTTCAGGTCGGCTCCTTGTTTTTTGGCCAGGGCTATGTACATGGCCAGTAAAATGGGTGCCGTGGCGTTGATGGTCATGGAGGTGGTGATATCCTTGAGGGCTATGCCATCAAACAATATCTCTATATCTTTTAAGGAGTCAATGGCTACCCCTACCTTACCTACTTCTCCCTCGGCAAGCTCATGGTCTGAGTCGTACCCGATCTGGGTGGGCAGGTCAAACGCTACAGAAAGACCGGTTGTACCCTGTCCCAGCAAATAATGGTATCGTTTGTTGGATTCCTCGGCGGTAGAAAAACCCGCGTATTGGCGCATGGTCCAGGCTTTGCCCCGGTACATATCTTTTTGGATACCGCGGGTGAACGGAAATTCACCGGGTAGCTCATCCATAGCGGATGGCTGGGTATAAACCTCTTTAATTTCGATGCCCGATGTGGTGCTGAACTTTTTTTCGGCCATGAGGTTAAAATAATTCTTCTATATCCTGCCTAACCAAACCTGTGGCTATTTCATATGGATCCTGCTCCAACTGACTTAGATGGATCAGCATAGTTTTGCTCATCTCGGTGCCTGAAGCATCCGGCGGGAGAGTCTTAATGGTATTGTTCACCAGGGTCAGTGTATCATCCTTTACCCTTTTTACTACGTTCCATACCCTAACGCTCACGTAAATTTGCTGGGTAACATTATGCTGAAACTCGTTCCGGATCTCGGTAACAACCATCATGTGCAGTTCGGCTGCAGACAAGCCCGGAGTATTAAGGCGGAGAAGCATACTGGCAGGGTTAACCCTTTCAATAAATAAGATGACCCGCTCATAAGCCTGCAGGCGTAGCGGTAAAGTTTGACTGCTAACGGCTCTTTTTAATTCCAGTACCTGCACTTGCTGGGCCTTGTCAAGATAAGGCTTAAATAAATACAGCGCAACCCACACCACCCCGATGCCCGCAATAGTATATTTTAAAATATCAAGTATATAGGGTAATGTTTGCATGTTTTATAAAATGTTAAACTGAGGTCATAAAATACCGGTTGCAACAAAAATCTACATTTTACATTATATTTGTATAGTTAAATAAAAATAAGATGAGTACTGCTGTTGAAATTGCACCGGTAACCTTTACTCCAGGAGCCGTTAAAGAACTTTTTAAATTGAAGGATCAGCAAGAGATAGGCGACGATTTTGGCCTGCGTGTTGGTGTTGAAGGTGGTGGCTGCTCGGGCATGAATTATGTGCTTGGCTTTGATCAAAAAAAGGATGGCGACCAGGAATATGATATTGATGGTATAAGGGTATTTATGCATAAAGCCCATGGCTTGTACCTGGCAGGCATGCAAATTGATTTTCAGGACGGTTTAAATGCCCGCGGATTTACCTTTAATAACCCCAATGCTGCCAGTACCTGCGGCTGTGGTACTTCATTTGCGGTATAAACTACAGGTTTTAAGATATTATGAAGAGGCAGCCCATGGGCTGCCTCTTTTGTTTACTTTGATTTTTCAGCGGCCAGGCTCTTTTTGATTGCTTTATCAATCCACTGCTCCCAGCCCGGGCCGTATCCCGTGGTATTATACCTCACAATGCCCTGCTTATCAACTACCACATTAGTTGGGTATTGACGTATACCAAACAGATCTGCATAAGTTTTCCCATTAACAACCTGATGATAGCTGAAAGGGGATGTTTTGATGAAGTCTTCAACATCACTTTTATTATCCAAACAAATGGCTATAAAAATAATATCAGAATCATTAGGATAACTGGCAACTATTTTATTCAACTCAGGGATTTCCTGTCGGCATGGGGGGCAATTAATAAACCAAAAGTTAAGCACCACCACTTTGCCGGCCCAGGCCTCTGTATTAAATTTAAACTTGTTAATGCCGCCAATGGAAAATGGTTTTATGGGTTCCCCATTATTAAAATAAGGACCTTGCGGTGGCTCAGGCATATTAGCGTAACGCTCTGCTATTTCTTCTGCCGAAAGCTGGGTTAAGATAAGGCCGGCATTTTGATCTCCCGGCACTTTAAATGTAAAACGATACTGGCCGGTTATGAGTTTGTTATGCCAGTTTTCATAGGGTAAAGTATTACCGGCTGAGTCAAGAACTAATGTGCTTTGATCAGGAGGATGAAACGCTACCGTTTTCTTAACCGTGTTGGTAGTTTGGGCGTGGCAGGATAAATAACAATAAAAGCTAATGACAAAAAACAGGAGGTACTTTTTCATGAGGTAAGGTTTGTGATGTTTATAAAGATATTATCTATTTATAAACCGTGCAAATGATATAATAACTTATAGGTTAAATATTAAAACGTGATTTTATTTATTATAACGGTTGAGTTTGCTGTAACAAAATGATGCAGTGCACAGTCAAACCGCAAAGTTTTTTTATTTTTATACCATGCCGGTAAAAACCTCCTACAAAGAAAATGTCTCCATTGCATTACAATCTATAGCCGGCAACAGGCTGCGTACATCGCTTACCTCGTTAATTATTGCTATAGGTATTATGGCCCTGGTGGGTATTTTAACCGCTATTGAGGGGATACGACAGTTTACTAATGATGCTTTTGCCGATCTGGGCGCCAATTCGTTCACTATTCAAAATCGTGGTGAAGGGCTCAACTTTGGCAATGGCGGAAATCATAAAGCTTACCCGGCAGTTACTTACGACCAGGCCGAACGGTTTAAAAAAACGTTTAAATTACCGGTTTTAACCGCCATCAATCTGGATGTGACAGGTACGGCTGTGGCTAAATACGGCAATCAAAAAACAAATCCGAATATTTCTATTTCTGGATCCAATGAAAATTATCTGGCTACCAGCGGGAAAAAATTATCCTTCGGGCGTAATTTTTCATCATCAGAGCTGGAACATGGCGCCAACGTGGTACTTATTGGTGACGAGATCAAATCAAAACTTTTTAAAAAGGAAGACCCGATAAACAAGTCGCTTTTTATTGGTAGTAATAAATACCGTATAGTTGGCGTAATCGCGTCAAAAGGCTCCAGCTCATTTGGCGGCGATAAATTCTGTATTATACCCATACTTAAAGCTAAGCAGATAGATACGGTGCGCAACATCTCCTACACTATAACTATTAAGGTTGCCAATCCCGGCGCCCTTGATGCATCCATAGGTGAGGCTACCTCTTTATTCCGGAACATTCGTGGCCTCAACATCGCCAACGATACTAATTTTGATATTACCCGGAGCGATTCTATACAGAAAGAACTTTCGGGCCAGTTAATGGGTATTACTGTCGCGGGTTTTGCCATCGGTATCATTACCCTCATCGGGGCGGCAATAGGGCTCATGAACATTATGCTGGTATCTGTTACCGAACGTACGCGCGAGATAGGTGTGCGTAAGGCTATCGGGGCAACACCAGCGGTGATCCGCAAGCAGTTTTTAATAGAGGCTATTGTGATATGCCTTATAGGCGGGGCTGTTGGTATATTGTTAGGAATGGCAATAGGTAACCTAATAGCTGTTCAAATTAGCGGAACATTTGTGGTGCCCTGGGCATGGCTGTTCTTTGCCGTGCTGTTATGTACTTTTATTGGTTTGATATCAGGCTATTATCCGGCAAAAAAGGCCTCCAGGCTTGACCCGGTAGAAGCATTGAGATACGAATAAGAGGAGAAGCAAGAAATAAGAGTCAAGAACCAAGACCCATTTTTCATATCTTGATTCTTGACTCTTATTTCTTGCTTCTCCCTACATCAACAAAGTGTTTTTCAGCGGGTAATCAAAGAGTAACTTCTCGATGTAAGTAGTACGCAGAGCATCCTTTAGCGCCGCTGCGTGTTTGGGATGGTGCATATCACTTGATATAAAATCGATCAGCTCATTGTCTATCAGGCTTTCGGCCATTTTCTTTGCTTCACGGCCATAGTACCCGGTTAACGAAATGGTATTCAGCTGGAAATTACAACCCCAGGTATGCAGGTTTTTAAACTGTTCCAGATCCATATAAGGATACCTTTCTGGGTGGGCGAGGATCGGTTTATAGCCCATGTCGTTCATCTTTTGAATAACCGTTATAGCGTTTGGCGGTTTATTGATGAACGAAAACTCAAATAAGGCATAATTGTCGCCCATGGTAAGCAACCTGCGTTCATCTACACGGGCTTCAAAGGTTTCATCGAAATAATGCTCGGCGGCTGCTTCAACGGGTATGTCAATGTTTTCCTTTATCAGCTCAGCTTTTAGTATGTTAAGCGCGTTATTAATGGTTTCGGGTGTGTTCCTGTAAAAATCAACCATTATATGCGGGGTCGCAATAATCTTTTTTATCCCCAGCTCTATCATCTTCCGAATCAGGATAATGGAGTCTTCTGGTGTTTTGGCACCATCATCTATTCCGGGCAATACATGTGAGTGCATATCAACCATGATCGAATCATAGTTAAAGTTCGCATGCCTTTCCTTTTTCTTTTTAAATAACCCAAACATAATATTCGCAGTTAATTATTTTTCTGGCGCTCATGCGTACGGTGCAGTTAACGGTTAGCATATTGTTCACTGTAGTATTGCTGATAATGGCCTGATGTAACGTTTTCCAACCATTCTTCATTAGCCAGGTACCAGTCTACTGTTTTTTCCAGTCCTTCTTCAAATGTTATTCCGGGTACCCAACCTAATTCATCTTTAAGTTTGGATGCATCTATGGCATATCTTAGATCATGTCCCGCCCTGTCTGTTACAAAGGTGATCAGTTTGGCTGATTCTCCTTCGGCCCTACCCAGTTTCTTATCGAGTATAGTACATAACAAATTAATCAGGTCAATGTTCTTCCATTCGTTATGACCACCGATGTTATAGGTTGATCCTGCTTTAGCTTTATGGAAAATAAGGTCGATAGCGCGGGCATGGTCTTCTACCCAAAGCCAGTCGCGGATATTTTCGCCCTTGCCATATACCGGTACGGGTTTGCTTTGTTTAATGTTGTTAATAGCCAAGGGTATCAGCTTTTCAGGAAAGTGATAGGAACCATAGTTATTAGAGCAATTGGATAGTACGGTGTTCATACCATAGGTATCCTGATAGGCACGCACAAAATGGTCGGAGCTGGCTTTTGATGCCGAGTATGGCGAATGCGGATCGTAGGCAGTCTCTTCGGTAAACATGCCATCATCGCCCAGGGTGCCATAAACCTCATCGGTTGAAACATGGTAAAAACGGGTTTGATCGTAACGCCCTTTCCAGTTTTCACGGGCCGCGTTAAGCAGGTTAACGGTACCTACTACATTGGTCATCACAAATTCCAGCGGACTTACAATAGAGCGGTCAACGTGCGATTCTGCAGCCAGGTGTATCACCGCGTCTGGCTGTTCGGTGGCAAACAATTCGTTAATAAAAGCTATATCAACTATATCGCCTTTTACAAAGCGGTAATTAGGCTCGTTCTCAATATCAGTAAGGTTTGCCAGGTTACCTGCATAAGTTAGTTTATCTAAATTGACAATAGTGTAATCAGGGTAGTTTTTTACAAAACGGCGCACCACATGCGATCCTATAAAACCAGCACCACCTGTAATAATGATCTTTTTCATCTGTAAATGTTTAATAGACGCCAATTACACGAATTTTATCGAATTTCACGAATCAAATTGTACTGATAAAAAAGCTTCAATTAGTGAAATTCGATAAAATTCGTGTGATTAGTGTTTGTTTTTTATAAAGGATTTTGTGATATATATTTTTCCCACTCCCAGGCCGATAACATCATGGTTTCAACGCCCAGTTCGGCTTTCCAGCCCAGTTTATTAGTTGATTTGGTTACATCGCCCCAAACTTTTTCTACATCACCTGCACGGCGCGGGCCAATCTGGTAATTTAATTTTACACCGGTGGTGCGTTCAAAGGCGTGTATCACCTCTAATACGGTGCTGCCATTACCAGTGCCAATATTAAATACGTCATAACCGGTAAAGCTTTCTTTTTCGGCCAGTTTTAGAGCTGCCACATGCGCTTTGGCTAAATCAACTACGTGTATATAGTCGCGGACACAGCTACCATCTGCAGTATCATAATCATTGCCAAATACGGTCAGTTTTTCGCGTTTGCCAATAGCTGTCTGGGTGATAAAAGGAACCAGGTTTTGTGGTACACCGATAGGTAGCTCGCCTATAAGCGCGGTTTCATGCGCTCCTACCGGATTGAAATATCTTAGTGCTATTACCTTATAGTTACTACCAGAGGCTATCGTATCTCTCAGGATCTCTTCGGCTATTTGTTTAGTGTTACCATAAGGAGATTCTGCCGGTTTCACCGGTGCAGCTTCGGTAACGGGTAATATGTCTGGCTGTCCGTAAACGGTGCAGCTTGATGAAAAAATAAAATTTAGTGGTTTACCGTAATAAGCATCCAGCAAATTAATGAGGGAGTAAAAATTATTGCGGTAATATTTTAATGGTTTTTGTACCGACTCACCTACTGCCTTAAAAGCGGCAAAATGAATAATGCCATCAATATCAGGCTCGTTAACGGCCAGCTCCTTTACACTGTGCTCATTGCTCAGATCAAGTTTATGGAAAACGGGTTTGTAGCCTATTATCCGGGCTATCTGATCCAGTATTTTAGGGTCGGAGTTTGACAGGTCATCAACTATAACAGGTTCATAACCTGCATTTACCAATTCAACAACGGTATGGGAGCCAATAAAACCCAAACCGCCGGTTACTAATATCTTCATTTTAAGTAGGGTATGTTATTTATTATAGTACGCAAAATCCTTGTGGTTTATTTCTTTTTCGGGCAAGGATTTAAAATAATCCAAAGTGATTTTTAAGCCCTCGCTCCTGGATACTTTGGGCTCCCAGCCTAAAATCGCTTTGGCCTTGGTAATATCAGGCCGGCGTTGTTTGGGGTCATCAACCGGCAATGGTAGGCTGATGAGTTTTTGATCGGTACCGGTTAGCTTAATGATCTCCTCGCCAAATTGTCTGATAGTGATCTCATCAGGGTTGCCTATGTTCACCGGCTGTGCATAATCACTATGCAACAGGCGGTATATGCCTTCAACCAGGTCATCCACGTAACAAAATGAGCGGGTTTGTGAACCATCGCCAAACATGGTTAATGATTCGCCCCTTAAAGCCTGGCCAATAAAAGCGGGTAATACACGCCCGTCATTTAACCGCATACGCGGACCGTAGGTATTAAATATCCGTACTATACGGGTTTCTAGCCCATGAAAGGTATGGTAAGCCATGGTAATGGCTTCCTGGAAACGTTTGGCCTCGTCATAAACCCCCCGTGGACCTACCGGGTTTACATTACCCCAATATTCTTCGGGCTGTGGGTTAACGTTCGGGTCGCCGTAAACCTCCGATGTAGAGGCGATCAGCATCCGGGAACCTTTGGCCCGGGCCAGTCCCAGCAAGTTATGCGTACCCAATGAACCCACCTTTAAGGTTTGTATAGGTATTTTTAAATAATCAATAGGGCTTGCAGGCGAGGCAAAATGCAGTATGTAATGCAGTTCGCCAGGAACATACACAAACTTAGATACATCATGGTTATAAAACTCAAAATTCTCCAGTTTAAACAAGTGTTCAATATTACGCAGATCGCCGGTGATCAGGTTATCCATGCCAATTACATGATAGCCTTCTTTGATGAACCTATCGCATAGGTGCGAGCCCAAAAAGCCGGCAGCTCCGGTTATTAATATCCGTTTAGGGGTTGACATATTTATTCCGTTATTACGAGTGAGTGGTTGATTAGGTGAGCAGGTGAATGGTTAAGTGAAAACAGCTATAAACTATTATAACTTAATCAACTACTCACTCAATCAACTACTCTCCTCATATTGTAATTATTGTTATTACTTTTATGCCCGGCTAAGATAATCATTCATACTTAAATTGATGTTTTTATATAACATTGGGATCAAATTATATTACTTCGCTATATGGCTCGCTTCGTTTTTTAACACAAAAGCCGGCCTGTGGATAAAGGGTCGCCTGCAACAAAAACTGGTCAGTTTTAAGAGCAGTATCTGGTTCCATTTTGCCTCCCTGGGTGAATTTGAACAGGGGCGGCCAATTCTGGAGGCTATGCGTGAGCAGTATCCCGGCAAAAGTATTGTGGTTACTTTTTTTTCACCCTCAGGCTATGAGATCAGGAAAAATACCCCGCTTGCCGACGCGGTTTATTACCTGCCTTTGGATACCCCCAATAATGCCCGCGATTTTATTGCCGCCATAAAACCGGATATGGCCATTTTTACGAAATACGAATACTGGTATCATTATTTTAAGGAGTTGAACCGGCAGCATATTCCACTATATATAGTCTCCGGTATATTCAGACCCGGGCAGGTATTCTTTAAATGGTATGGCGGTTTGCACCGTAAAATGTTAGGCTTTGTTACCCATTTCTTTTTACAGGATGAAAACTCCAAACAGTTGCTTAACCATCTTGGGTTTACCAACGTAACTGTAAGTGGCGACACCCGTTTTGACCGGGTATGGGCCAATGCGCAAAGCCCAAGAGAGATAGCAGGCGTAAGCGAATTTAAGAACGCCCAAAAGCTTTTTATTGCAGGCAGCACCTGGCCCGAAGATGAAAAGCTGCTGGCCACTTTGCCTGTACTATATCCCGACTGGAAATTTATTTTTGCCCCGCATGAGATTGGTGAGGAAAAAATAAATAACCTGATCAATCTGCTACCAAAGGGTACAGTTGTGAAATACTCTGAATTAAAAGATGTTCAATCGGATCTCACATCTCATATCTCAAATCTCACATCTCTTGTTATCGATAACATCGGTATGCTGTCATCCTTATATGCCTATGGCGAAATAGCGTACATTGGAGGTGGCTTTGGTGCCGGTATCCACAATACACTTGAAGCCGCAGCCTTTGGTTTACCCGTAATTTTTGGTCCGCATTATTTAAAGTTTAACGAAGCACGAGAACTGATAGCACTAAAAGCAGGTTTCAGTATCAGCGATGAAACACAACTAAAAGGTATTGTGGATACTTTAATTACCGACGAAACATTTTATGCTGTAACCAGCAAAAAAATATACAACTACGTACAGGAGCATACCGGGGCAACAAAAATGATCATGGAACATATAGATGTGCAGATGTGCAGATGATAGATGTGCGGATGTTTTTGTCTGAACCGGAATTTATGAATTAATAGAATTTGCACATCTATAATTATAATCTGCACATTTGCACATCAAAAAATAATGGGTTTTTTACATCTGCCCGGTTTGGGTAAAGCGCATTTTCATGAATATGGTACCGGTCAGAAACCATTGCTGGCTTTTCATGGCTATGGCATGACGGGGAAGCAATTCCAGGTGCTTGAACAGTCCATATTACCCAAATATCATATTTACGGTTTCGATCATTTCTTTCACGGAGGCAGTAAGCTGGAAGGCTGGACAGAAGAGCAGATCACCGCTGGTATGCCCAAAAATATGGTGCATACGTATATGCAGGAATGGTTTAAAACCTATGGCGAACAGCGGTTTTCGGTGATGGGTTACTCCATAGGCGCCAACCTGGCTTTGATATTACTGGAAGAATACGCTCACTTAATTGATGATGTGATATTAATGGCACCGGATGGGCTGTCGGTATATAAAGGGTTTCATTTTTTATTGCATAACCCGCTGGGTAAATTCCTATTCAGGGGGGTAACCAAAAGCAAATGGCTGGCCCCTTTTGTGCTGAAAACCGCAAAGCGGGCAGGTATGATAGATGATAACCTGTACCAGATAGCCTATAATGAAATTGATACCGAACAAAAACGGCTGGATACTTATTATACCTTAAATTTGATCCGTTTACTGAAACCCGATGTGGAAAAAATAGCCGCTCAGATCAATCAGTATAAAATTAATTGCCAGCTGATATTTGGTAAGGATGATAAGCTGTTCCCCAAATCGGCAGCGATGCCTTTTATTGAAAAGCTGGATAATGCCGAGGTGCACGAACTGGCACTAGGGCACTGGTTGGTTATTAAAGCATTGGATGAATATTTAGTACAATAAATTATGTTGCCATCGCGCCAGAATGATACTTTAAGTAGAATGTTTTACCGCTTTATGCGCTGGTGGATGGGCCGTAATTTTAAAGAGATCAACCTACAGCCATTTGAACCACGCCCGGGGCATTCTATTCTGCTGCTCACCAATCACTTTAGCTGGTGGGACGGCTTTTTCGCCAACTACGCCGCCTTTAACAACTTAAAGCGCCGCCTTTATATCATGATGCAGCATGATCATTTTTTAAAACACTGGTATTTTAAATACCTGGGGGCTTTTTCCATGAAAAAAGGCTCGCGCGAAATGCTGGAGTCATTAACCTATTCGGCTGGTTTGCTGAACAACCCCGAAAACCTGGTCACTATATTTCCGCAGGGGGCGCTTTACTCCAATCATGAAACGTACATCCATGTTGAAAATGGTATTGAGCGATTGATTAAACAGATCAAGGGCCCCTGCCAGATAGTTTACCAATGTACGCTGATCGATTATTTTGAAGGTCTGAAACCACGGGCCTACATGCATCATTTTGACTGCGGCGTTGCGGGCGAGGTGCCCTTTGAAGAGCTGAAACAACACATCAACGATTTTCATCAGCAGGCCTTAAAAAAACAGGCTAATATGGAGCACTGATAGCTGTTATTAGTTAACTTGCGATAGCATGCTGTACGATAAAAAGAACTTTTTTATTAATCGCTTTATGCACTACTATATCAGGTGGATAGTTGGCAGGCATTTTTATAATTTATCGTTTAACAGTATTGAAACCGATCCTCAAAGATCAATCCTGCTCATCAGCAACCACTTTAGTTTTTGGGACGGATTGATATTATACTGTGTTAATGATAGACTGTTAAAAAAGAAACTTCACGTGATGATGCTGGAAGATACGGCCCGTAAAGCACCGGCGTTAAGATATGCAGGCGCCTTTTCGGTCAATAAAAATTCCAGGGATGTGTTACAGTCACTAAACTATGCCGCCCAACTGCTTGATGATCCGCAAAACCTGGTATTGATATTTCCGCAGGGAAAACTTTATTCGAATTTTGTCGACAAGGTATATTTTGAAAAGGGGATCTGGCGGATAATAGAACAGGCCCGGGATAATTTCAGGCTTGTATTTTCGGCAACATTTATTCAGTACTTAAAACATAAAAAGCCAACGGCCACCGTTTACTTAAAAAGCATCGATGGAAATTCGGCTTATAAAAGTATAGATGAGCTTGCGAAGGCTTATCAGCAGCATTACGATTTATCAAAACAAAGTGAAACCGAAATAATATTATAAAAGTGATCATTGCCATATCAATAACCCTCTTTTTTATTGTTCTGCGTTTTACAGTAACCCTGTTTAATTTTATATCCAACCCTAAATTGCACCGGGTAGCTAAGGCCTATCAGGACAAAGTATCCATCCTCATCCCGGCCCGTAACGAAGCTGGGAATATCCTTTTGTTGTTACAATCTATCCATCAGCAAGAGTATCAAAATTATGAGGTGATCATACTGGATGATGAATCAACCGATGATACTTATGCCGTTTGTTCGACTTTTGCTGAAAATCACCCGCATTTCCGGGTGATAAAAGGCGGCAAATTACCCGATGGCTGGATAGGTAAAAATCACGCCTGCTACCAACTGGCCCAGCAGGCTGATGGTAAGTATTTGCTTTTTCTGGATGCTGATGAAGAGGTAAAAGATGGTTTGATCAATAGCGCGGTGCACCGGATGCACCTGCACCAGTTGGGCTTGCTGAGCCTGTTCACTAACCAACAAATGGAAACTCCAGGCGAAAGGGCCGTTGTACCGCTCATGCACTTTATACTGCTAAACTTATTGCCTGTACGCTTGATATACCTGGTGAAAAATGCATCGGTAGCGGCAGCAAGCGGGCAGTTTATGCTGTTTGATGCCTTTACTTATCACAAACATCAATGGCACAAAGCGGTAAAAAATAAAGTAGTGGAGGATGTAGAGATCATGCGGTTGATTAAAGCCAACACTTATAATGGCGAATCGCTGCTGGCCAATGGCATGATCAGCTGCCGTATGTACAAAAGCTATAACGAGGCCATAAACGGATTTAGTAAAAACTTCCTGGCGGCTTTTAATTACAGCATTATCGGCTTTTTAATCTACATTGTGCTCATTATCGGTGGACCGATGATCGTGATCATGACCTTAAATTTACCTCTGTTGTTCTTTATGCTGGGACTAATTGCGTTGAGCCGTATCATGATCTCGTTGTTATCAGATCAGAGCCCGGTGAGCAACATTATCATGCACCCTGTACAAATGTTCAATATGCTGATCATCGCGGCTCTATCCATACAAAAGTATCTCACCAAAACCACGGTATGGAAAGGGCGCAGGATTTGAAAAATCCATTGAACATGATCGCTACAAGATCGCAGCGTGTATCCATTATCATCATTATATTATTTCATGTGGTTGGCTTGGTAGGATGCTCCCTGCCGGCAACCGATGTGTTATTTTTAAAACTGGTGCCCTGGCATTTACTACTGATGACGATCGTCATTATATACAATCATCATCAATTGGATGGCCGCTTTTTTCTTTTTGCCCTGCTTGTTTTTGTTATTGGTTTTATGGCAGAACTAATAGGCGTGCATACCGGTTGGTTATTTGGCAACTATGCTTATGGCGAAACACTGGGCATCCAATTGTTCCGGATACCGCTGATGATTGGTGTAAATTGGTTTTTGCTGATCTACTCCACCGGGGTATTGCTGCAAAGAAGCCGCATTAAAAACAAGGCTATAAGAATACTAACAGGTGCCATTATCCTGGTATTGTTGGATATATTGATAGAGCCCATGGCCATTCATTTTGATTACTGGCACTGGGCAAATAGCCATATCCCCCTAAAAAATTATGTTTGCTGGTTTGGGTTGAGCGCATTGTTGCTCTTTGTTTTTGATCAATTTAAGTTTAAGCTGCAAAGTATAGTGGCCCCCGCGCTTCTGATCATGCAGTTTTTGTTTTTTATGGGCTTGGGGATATTGAACTGAGGTGCCCACCCCCCTGCTACACACTCTGGCGCAAGTCTTGTGTCGTGGGATTGTGGGGGCTGACTTGTGACATTACCATGCTCATAAACACAAGTCATCAACCCACCAGCAACCGCACAAGACTTGCGCTAAAGAAAGCAATAACAATGCATTAAGCTAAGCGTTATTATAAAAACATTACCATCAACGTTTTTTTTGCTGTAAATTTGCAACACCATGGGAGAGTATCAGTTAAAGGTTACTATTGATCAGGATTCGGGCTTTTGTTTCGGGGTGGTTTATGCTATTGATATGGCCGAAGAAATACTGGCCGAGGATGGCTACCTGTATTGCCTGGGCGATATTGTGCATAACGACGAAGAAGTGGAACGACTGAAAGCGCTGGGCTTGCGGATTATTGAACATAGCGAGCTGGCAAACCTGCGTAACGAAAAAGTGCTGATCCGCGCACATGGTGAGGCCCCTGATACTTACCGCACCGCTTTAGAGAATAATATTACGCTGATAGATGCCTCCTGCCCGGTGGTTTTAAAACTGCAAAACCGCATCAAGACCTCGTACGATGCTAATGAGAAGATCCTGATTTTTGGTAAACACGGTCATGCCGAGGTTATTGGCCTGGAAGGACAAACCAACAACGAGGCCCTTGTTTTCCAGGATATTGCCGAGCTGGACAATGTAGAGCTTCCGCAAAACATTACGCTGTACACTCAGACCACCAAAAGCATGGAGAAGTTTTATGGTATAAAGGATGAACTGATATCCCGTGGATACAACCTTAAAGCAAACGATACTATTTGTCGCCAGGTATCCAACCGGGATAAGGATCTGCCCAAATTTGCGCGCCAATTTGATAAGGTCGTTTTTGTATCTGGTCGCAAATCGTCAAACGGAAAGGTGTTGTTTGAAGTATGCCGCAAGCATAATCCCAATACCTACTTTATATCATCAGCAAGCGAGCTGGATAAGACTACCTTTTCACCAAATGATACCATTGGTATAGCCGGCGCCACATCAACCCCTATGTGGCTGATGCAGGACGTAAAGGCCGCGCTTGAACAATTTTAACAGCACGCTTTTTGCTGTTGTATGAGCATCATGCCAAAAAGCCCATCAAATACAGGTTTATTTATTGCCATGCTGGTTATGGGCAGCTGGGCGGTCAGCATTGTTTTATTAATGCGCTGGCATTTCAGCTTTGCTAATCCTTTGGTTTATTTATTGATGCTGGTTCAAATGCACCTGTATACGGGTTTATTCATCACCGCGCACGATGCCATGCACGGTACCGTATCATCCAACCGTACATTGAATAACATTACCGGGTACATCTGTACTCTTTTATATGCCTCGTTCTGGTATCCAAAACTATACACCAAACACCACGAGCACCATAACCACGTACATACTGCCAGCGACCCAGATTATCATGAAGGGAGTTTCTGGAGCTGGTATGTAAGATTTATTCGCAATTATCTTTCGATATGGCAAATTGTGGTGATGGCTGTTTTGTTCAATATTTTAAAAATTTGGATCCCCCAACCCAACCTGATTATGTTTTGGGTGGTACCCTCGCTGTTAAGCACGCTACAGTTATTTTATTTTGGTACTTATCAGCCCCATAAAGGCGAGCATGATAACGCTTATTTTGCCAGGAGCCAGCGGCGGAACCATGTATTGGCCTTTTTGAGCTGTTATTTTTTCGGCTATCATTATGAACACCATGATTCGCCGGGGATACCCTGGTGGAAATTGTGGAGAGCCTTGCCAGAGCCCGGAAGGGGGAGCATAAAATAACGTCATTGCGAGCGATAGCGTGGCAATCCCCGATAAGCAGAGCCGCTCTGTACTTTAGGGATTGCCACGCTGCGCTCGCAATGACGCGCTTTGATAGGATGATTCCCCTACCAATCATTTATTTGTAATATATCCCCTCAAAATCTGTTAGGGGGCAATAATTTTATATTTTTGCGGCTGAAATAGTTATGGGTAAAAAAGCAGTTTTATTAGTGAATTTAGGTACGCCTGATAGCCCTTCAACGGCGGATGTACGTACTTATCTGAATGAGTTTTTAATGGATCCGAGGGTAATTGATATCAACCCTATATCACGTACGCTGTTAGTACGTGGATTGATAGCTCCGTTCAGGGCGCCAAAATCGGCTAAATTATACCAGGCCATTTGGGATAAGGAAACCGGTTCACCATTAATGCATTATAGCCTGCTGCAGCAAAAAGCCCTGCAACAACGCCTGGGCGATGAATACATTGTTGAACTGGCTATGCGTTACCAAAACCCTTCTATTGAATCGGCGCTGAACAGGCTTAAAGCCGCTTTGGTGGATGATATACAGGTTATCGCCCTGTTTCCACAATATGCGTCGGCTAGTACCGGTTCTGTTTATGATAAGGTGATGGAGCTGTTAATGCAATGGCCTACCAAACCTAATATATCCTTCGTGAACTCTTTTCATGATAACGAAGGCATGATTGCCACCTTTGCCGATAATGCTCAGAAATATAACCCGGAGAGCTACGATCACGTGTTGTTCAGCTTTCATGGTTTGCCGCAAAGGCAACTGGTTAAAGCCGATCATACCCAGAAGCATTGTTTAAAATTGAGCGACTGCTGCCAAACGCTCACCGATGCTAATAAAAACTGTTATTCGGCACAGTCGCACCATACCGCACAATTGATCGCCGAAAAACTGAATATTCCTAAAGATAAATATACCATCTGCTTTCAATCACGCTTGGGTAACGACCCATGGGTACAGCCCTATACCAGCGAAATTGTAACCAAACTGGCTAAAGAAGGTAAGAAAAGCCTGCTGGTATTTTGCCCCGCTTTTGTAGCCGATTGCCTGGAAACCGTTTACGAAGTAACTACCGAATACGGTGACGAGTTTAAAGCCCTCGGCGGCGAAAAAGTTCAGCTGGTTGAAAGTTTGAATGACTCGCCGATGTGGATAGATGCTTTGGAGAAAATGGTAAGGGAAAATTAAGAACAATATTTAACCATTACGTCATTGCGCAGCAATCCCTAACTATACAGAGAGGCTCTGCCTATCGGGGATTGCCACGCTGCGCTCGCAATGACGTGTTTTATAAAAGGAATTCTTTACTCCCTCAACCCCTCAATTTCCTTCAAAGTCTTTGGCAGATACTTACCCAGCAAATGACTGCCGGTATCGGTAATCAAAAAATTATCTTCAATACGGATGCCGCCAAAATCACGATAGGTGTTCAGTACATCGTAATTGATAAAATCGGCATACTTGTTTTCGGCTTTCCAGCGATCTATGAGCTCGGGGATGATGTAAATACCGGGTTCCACGGTAAGTACGTAGCCCGCTTCCAGCTCGCGACCAAGGCGCAAGGATTTCAATCCGAACACTGTTTCTTTTTTCAGCGTATCTGTATAACCTACATATGGTTCGCCCAGATCTTCCATGTCATGCGTATCCATGCCCAGCATGTGGCCAAGTCCGCATTGGAAAAACATGGTATGCGCACCGGCCGCAACGGCTTCGGCCGCGTCGCCTTTCATCAGGTTAACCTGTTTTAATCCCTCTACCAATTTTTGGCAGGCCGCCAGGTGAATATCTTTATAGCGTGTACCTGGTTTTAGCAGACTGATGGCGTGATTCATCGAATTTAGCACCACCTCGTATAATTCTTTTTGTTTATTGGTAAAACTGCGCCCAACCGGGAAAGTGCGGGTAAGGTCGCCGCCATAGTGCATGTCGTTTTCGGCGCCAATGTCACTCAATACCATGTTTCCATCCTGCAGGGTGTTGCCATAATAATGGGTATGCAGTGTTTGGCCATGTGTAGTGATAATGGCCGGATAACCCAGGCGACCGTTGGCTGCCGCTACTGCTTCGTTGGCTATGGCTACCAGCTCATATTCCTTAATACCGGGGCGGGTTGCTTTAATAACGGCCAGCTGCATATCTACGCTAATGGACACCGCTTTTTCCATCTCCTGGATCTCCAAAGGAGTTTTGATCACCCGCTGCGCGATCACCGCTTTAATCAACTTAACGGATACATGATCCTGCACATCCTCCAGGCTTACGTTAAACCAGGTAGCCAGTTTCATGCGGTTTTCGGGGCGGTAAGGTGGTAAAATATGTACTTTTCTGCCGGCTATCAGGGCCTTGTGTACATAGTGCAATATCTGATCAGATGGCTTTGTTTGGGTAACGCCAACCAGCCCCGCCATTTCGTGCACGGTAGGCAGGGTGCCTGTCCAGATGATATCGTCAATGGTTAGTTCGTTGCCAAAAACTACTTCTTCGCCGGTATCGGTATCAATTATGGCAGCCAGGTTTTGCACATCGAGGCCGAAGTAGTAAAGAAAAGTACTGTCCTGACGGAAGGGGTAGCAATTATCCTTATAGTTCATGCTGCTATCCTCGTTACCTAATAACAGGATAATACCATCTTGCCCGATATTTTGCTTTAATACATTTCTTCTGTCGGTATAAACCTGTTTGTCAAAAAGCTGAAGTTTCATAGGTTATTATAATTTATCAATATAGATTGGATGGTCAAATTTAGCGAATCGTACGGCAAAATTACCCTATCCAATCGCTCACAATTTTGGCCGAAAGCAGGCAAAGCGGGATGCCGCCGCCCGGATGCACGCTGCCGCCGCAAAAATACAGGTTTTTAATTGCCGACGACCGGTTGGCATGTCGTGAAAATGCCGCGAACTGGTTGTTGGAGCTGGTGCCGTACAACGATCCCTGGTACGATGATGTTTTACTCTCGATATCGCGCGGATCAAGAATGCTTTCGGATATGATCAAGTTGCTGATATTCTCACCCAGGATACGGCTAAGTTTGGCTAATATATTTTGGCGTGCGGTGCTGATCAGACTGTTCCAATCCTGCCCGGTATTGGCGGGTACGTTGATCATAGTAAACCAGTTCTCACAGTCGGGAGGTGCATCATCCGCTTTGTATTTGGAGCTGATGTTAAGATATACGGTTGGATCATGGTAAATATCTTTTTGCTGCCAGATATGATCAAATTCGGCTTTATAATCCTTGCTGAAAAAGATATTATGAAGGTTTAGCTGCGCGAATTGTTTGCTGATGCCCCAATAAAATATCAGGGCGGAGCTGCTGCGTTCCTGCCTCAGGACTTTTTTAGGGAATAGATGAGGATGTTGCTTTAACAATTTGTGATAGGTAAACCATATATCCATGTTGGATACAATAATATCCGCAGGTATTAATTCGCCTTTTACTTTGATGGCTTTTGCGCTTTGCTTTTCCAGTATGATATCTTCCACCAGCGAGTTATAATGAAATACCACACCCAGCGATTCTGCCAGTTTTACCAGGCTGCTCATGATGCTGTACATGCCACCCTCAGGGAAATAGGCGCCGTAATGCTGCTCCAGGTGCGGGATCACATTGAGTGTAGCCGGTGCGGCGTAGGGGTTGGAGCCATTGTAGGTAGCATACCGGTCGTAAAATTGGGTAAGGCGTTTATCCTTAAAAAGACTTTGGTTGGCCTCGTGCATGGAGCGAAAAGCATCAATCTGCGGAAACCTGAAAACAGAACGTACTGTATCCCCATGTAAGTAAGTTTTCAGGCGATGTAACGACTGCTCCAGGAAAACATGATTAGTAATGCCATATATATTGGCGCTGTTTTTAAGGTGTTTTTTGATGGAATCGGCTGGCTCGCCGGTTTGTTGATTTGCTTCTGCCGCGAATTTCTCCTGATCGGCATAAGCGTTTAGGGTGGTGCCATCTTCATAAAAATACCGGCAAACCACATCCAGCTTTTGGTAGTTGAAATAATCTGAAGGGTTTTTACCGGCGAGGGTAAACAGTTCATCTACATATTGGGGCATGGTGAACAGGCTGGGCCCGGCATCAAACCGGAAGCCGTTTTGCTCAAACTCGTATAGCTTGCCGCCCGGGTAATTATTGGCCTCGAAAACATCAACCTGGTAACCTTTTACCGCCAAACGGATAGCCGTAGCTATACCAGCGATCCCGGCACCAATGATCAACACTTTTTTTACAGGCATGGGGTAAAGATAAAAAAGCCCCCTCTATATCTCCCCGAAGGGGGAGACTTTTATCGGAAGTTCTCATAAAAAAGGGCAGAACCACGAATGATCCTACCCCCAGTTAGGTTATTGTACTGAATTTGTCCTTAATGATTGTAGAGCATGCTTCACAGCGTGCCCGGTTGACAAACTCGGCATAATAAGCTCACTATATACTCAACAGGATTTATCGGTTATTGTTTCTCTGCGTTGGTATAAACTTTGGATAAGGTATTTATAAAAGCCAGCTTATATCAGACATGATGATGCACGCCTTCGCCAATTTCTTCTATGGCTTTACGGTTAAAGGCGTCCAGATCAGCCGGCCGGCGACTGGTCACCAGACCTTGATCAACCACTACTTCCTGGTCAACCCAATCGGCCCCGGCATTTTTTAGATCGGTTTGTAATGATGGGTATGAGGTAAGTCGGCGACCCTTGATCAAACCTGTTTCTATCAGTAATTGCGGTCCATGGCATATGGCTGCCACAGGTTTACCTTCATCTAAAAATGCCGATGCAAAGGCTACCGCGTCTTTATTTTGTCGTAATTTATCCGGGTTAAGCACACCACCGGGCAGTACCAGTGCGTCGTACTCATCCGGGCTTACTTCACTCAATTGTCGATCTACATTAATTTCAATACCCCAGTTGGTTTTATCCCAGGCCTTAATAGTTCCACTTTTGGGCGATATCACATGAACGATTGCGCCGGCTGCTTCCAACGCTTGTTTAGGGCTTGTTAACTCTACCTGCTCAAATCCTTCTTCGGTAAGGATCGCTACTTTTCTGTTGCTCAAACTTGCCATAATTTTATATTTTAATTTTAAGTTATAAAAATTAAGTATAATATAATTACAGCTGGACTGGCAGATGGTTTTTGTTATTTGAAAATAAGCACGTTTGCACCTTATGCTCGTTTGTAATCATAGGTGTTGGTGAATGGACATTGTTTTTCATGGTTTACATGTAAACCCGGCATATTGGGCATTTTTTCACATAAATTACTGATTGTCAATAATATAAATTCATGTTAACCGTAAAAAGTGTAAACCATGTAAACCCACTTTTTATCTTGCGTAGGTTACAAACGGCGCAGATAGGTTTGCTTTTAGCTCCCTCTCCTTTGGAGAGGGCTGGGGTGAGGCTATTGATGCCCCAGCGCAAAATTGATAAAATTGCTGGTTAAGCCATAGTCTTCTGTCCCCTTACGGCGGATGAAAAAGAAATCACGGGTGATCTTCAATCCCTCAATCGGCACTTCTACCAGGTCGCCTTCGGCCAGCTGACGGATGATGGATGGGCGAGGCATAAAGCCCAGGCATTGATCGGCCAGGAGAAAATTTTTCAGTGCCTCGGTACCGCCCAGGCGGATCTTTACGGATAAGTCGGCCGGTTTGATGTGCAAAGCAGATAATGATTTTAGTACCGCGTTCAATGTGCCAGACCCTCGCTCCCTCACTGCCAATGGCGTTTTTAAAAGTTGTTTTAGTGTAAGCGACTTACCAGCCAACGGACTTTTAGCTGAGCATACCGGGATCACCTCATCGCTCATAAATGGTGTATAAGATACCGTGGTGAGCTTGTTATCAACCTCAATAATACCGATATCGACTTCGTGGTTAAGCAGGGCGTTCAGAATATATTCCGAGTTGCGGTTTACCAATTGTACATCCACATTGGCATATTCACGCTGAAAACCCGAAAGTATGGATGGTAAAATATACAGGGCGATAGTGGTACTGGCCCCCAAACGCAAATGCCCGGCGGCTTGCGACAGGTTGCTGAGCACCGAAAGATCATACTCTATCTTACGCTCAATTTCGGTAGCCTGCTGTAGGTATTCGTTGAGCTTGTTGCCAGCGTCGGTAAGCAGGATGCTGTTGCCCTTGCGCTCAAACAGAGGGACTTTATACTGATCTTCCAGGGCTTTAACGTGCTTGCTAATGGCTGGCTGTGTAATAAACAGCACCTGTGCTGCCTTGCTGAAACTCAGGTTGGCAGCCACTTCCATAAATACACGGTGAGCAAAGGAAATCATTTGGCTAAGTTAACTTTTTAAGTTTTTAAAAAGCGCGGATGAGTTGATAGGTCATTTAACTTTTTTTCTTACTTCAAACAGGTGGTCAATTATGGGGCATAACGGGATGAATTTCTTCAACAGGTGATCCACATCTTTTTCAAAGCTTTCCTGCACCAGGGGCATGTATCCCTGCATCAGCGTAAGCGGGCCGTAATTGACCGATACATTTTTCCAGGAAGATTGATCCGAGGTAAATGCCAACCGGAAGTCGTTCGCGAATTCACGACTTTTGATGGTATACCCCTCCAGTTCCCGGAGTTTCAGCGCATGAATATTGTAATTGAATACTGATTTCTCCAGATCTTTCTCAGTTAACCAAATGGAGAAAAATATGCCGGAATGAATGGGGTTTTCGTGTAATGCCGTCGATGACCATCCCTTTTTCTGTAATTTTAAAACCCATGAATCATACCACCACTCAACAAATGAACTGATCTGGTTTTTTTCAAGAGCTGCACGGTTGTTTTCTACTACGCTGTTAAATACTTCAAGAAACCGGTCCATAAAATTGATTTTAGGTTTTGTCTTAAGTCAGTATCATTTTACCTTTTCAAAAAATCGACCGGTGAATTTATAAGTGATTAGCTTATGCGTCATTTTATGATTGTAATCAACCAGCGGTGTATGAATGGTTTGGGTGGCTTTGTCAAAATAAATGGCCGGGTACGATTTCCAGTCGGCTATGGAGCTCACATCAAAATCATAATGTAATTGGCTGTATACCCCGGTGGGTGTTTTTATAAACGGCGGATTGCCAATCAGCTTACCTTTATCAATAGTAAATATTTTTAAGCCCTGCCCGGCTTTGGTAGCCGAATAAACCGAGTTATAAGTAGCCAGGTAATAAACCTTGCCGGCAGTAGTAAAAGTGTATATTTTAGGGTACCAAAGCGATACATATCCCTTTTTACCAATGGTATCCATTTTTAAGAGCGACACCGTTTGCCCCCCGTTTTTGTATTGCAGCACATTATAAATATCAAAGCCTTTAACACCCAACTGTGTGTTCCAGGAATAGGTACGGAATATACCATCGGCAGAAGTGGCTATCACCAAACGCTCCTTAACCAATGATGTAAAGGGTTGTTTAATGGTTTCGGGATATTTAGACGTATAATATTTGAGTTTTACAGCAAAGATCTTGTTTTGCTTCAACAGCGAGTCCATCGCTTTCCACTCTTTTTTGTGCGATCCGTAATAGTTTACTTTTTTGAGTATCCGGAGCAGATCACCTTCAATAGCTTGCGGACTATTCTGCGCAAACACTCTGACTGAAGCTAAACAACAGCACAAAACAACTATCAGCTTAATGGTTTTCATAGCAAACAAGTTTAAATAAAAAAAGGGATAATCAATTGATTATCCCTGTCAAAAATATTACTTTAACAGCTACTTATTTGTTTACATAAACTGAGTAGGTTAGGGAAATATGATTCAAATGTCACTAAAATTATAAGACCGAACCATTACACCTGATCCCCAATAAATGCATAGGTTTAAATATATTGATTCTTTACGTGGTATCGCTATTATATTGGTGGTGCTTCATCACACGCATCCATATTTTGCAGGGATCAATAATTACCAATTACCCGCATTTTTTGAAACTTTCCTGCAAAATGGTGATAAAGGTGTAACACTTTTTTTCTTGATGAGTGCCTTTACACTTTGCCTGTCGTTAAATGCAAAAATGAACTGTGAAGCACATCCATTACGCAATTACTTTTTGCGACGCGTTTTCAGAATATTACCACTTTACTACTTCATGATATTATTGATCTTGTTAACAGGTGTACAAACGCCTACAAATTATTCTAAACTGGCCAATCTTCTTTTTTTACATGGGCTAAGCCCATTCTGGATTAACTCTACCATCCCTGGCGGCTGGTCGGTTGGTATCGAAGTTCTTTTTTACCTGATATTTCCCTTTTTGTTTTTGAGAATCAGATCTGTCTGGAGTGCTATCAACATCACGCTCATCGGTATGCTTTTAGCAAAAATGGTTACTAGTATCATGTCAAAACATCCACTTATTAATGATCCAATACTCTGGGGCGTGTTCACTTATGAGAACTTTATTTCGCAACTGCCGATTTTTTTAATTGGGATATGTCTTTATCATATATCGGCAAATAAATATAATAATGCTTTGAATCCCCGGAGATACAGGACCTATGGCTTAATTGCGGCATTCATAGTTTTGCACTTATTGGGAGGCAATGTGTTTAAAGTGCATTATATTTTTGCCATCGCTTTTGCATTTTTAGCATTTGGCTTATCAGGGTATCCATCCGTTTTATTGGTAAACAGATTTACCGTTTGGATAGGAAAATTAAGCTACAGTATCTATTTGGTACACCTGTTGGTGGCGGGCTTACTTCAAAAATACCATTTAAGTCACTATTGTAATAATTCCTCGATGGATGTGATGGTCAGGTTTTCGATCATTTTTTCCATAAGTGTTGCGGTTTCGCTGCTTACTTATAATTTAATTGAGGTGCCTTTTCAAAATTGGGGAAAGCGTATCATTGAAAAATTAGAATTAAAGGCTGCAACAGATTCAGAGGTAGTACAGTAACAAAATCCCCTACATAATTAGGTGTTTATTTAGGGAAAACCATGAACAAGGCCTTTTTAACCATAAATAATAAAGCCCTGCAATTCTCATCACAGGGCCTAATTCTATTTAAAGCTAAAATTACGCTTCAACCGGTTGACCGATCAAATGCGCGGCAACCAAATATTCGGCAATTTGCACGGCGTTGGTAGCAGCGCCTTTACGCAGGTTGTCTGATACTATCCAGCAGTTCAGGGTATTGTCCTGAGTTTCGTCACGACGGATACGACCTACAAATACCTCGTCTTTATCATGCGCGTCAAGCGGCATTGGATATTTCAGGTTGGCAGGATCGTCAACTACAACAATACCTGGCGATTTAGCTAGCAGCTCACGTAGTTCGGTCAAGTCAAAATCATTGAAAAACTCAATGTTTACTGACTCAGAGTGACCACCCATAACCGGGATACGTACTGTGGTAGCAGTAACTTTGATGCTATCGTCGCCCATGATCTTTTTGGTTTCCAGGATCATTTTCATTTCCTCTTTAGTATAGCCGTTCTCGGTGAAAACATCTATCTGCGGGATCACGTTCAGGTCGATTGTATAAGGATAAACCTTAGGTCCGTCGATACCCTTACGCTCGTTAAATAACTGGTCGACAGCTTTTACGCCTGTGCCGGTTACCGATTGATAGGTAGAAACCACTACCCTTTTAATTTTGTATTTATCGTGTAGCGGTTTTAAGGCCACTACCATTTGTATGGTGGAGCAATTAGGGTTGGCGATGATCTTATCATCAGCGGTCAATACATCCGCATTTACTTCAGGTACTACCAGTTTTTTGGTAGGGTCCATGCGCCATGCCGATGAGTTGTCAATAACAGTTGTACCAGCGGCTGCAAATAAAGGAGCTTGCTGTAATGAAGTGCTTCCGCCGGCCGAGAAAATCGCTACGTCCGGCTTCATCTTAATCGCATCCTCAACAGAAACCACCTTAAACTGCTTACCATTAAAAGTAATTTCTTTGCCAATACTTTTTTCTGAAGCTACGGGAATTAATTCTGTAACGGGGAAGTTGCGTTCTGCAAGAACCTGCAACATTTTGGTGCCTACTAATCCTGTAGCACCTACTACTGCGACTTTCATTTTGTTGTTATTTGTTTTTGATCTGTAATGAAGCTTCCATCGGAGGTTTCATTTTGTTAATTTGTTATATAATAAATTGTTAAACTCCAAATATGCGATTTTTTTTTGAGGATTTGAACTTAATCTATCAGATTGGTAGTTTATGCAATTATTGAATTAGTGATTTATTGAATTATTGAGTTGGTTTTCTTGATTCTTGTCTCTTGATTCTTGACTCTGATGTGGGCGTTGCCTTCGGCCCGCGCTATCCGCTTATACGCCACAACGCATTAGCCACGGGCCGGTATCCACTGCTATCGCTAACGCGGGTTGTCTGAACCTTGATTTATAGAATTCAAGGATTAACATGATTCATCTAAAACTTATCTGCTAAGGGGGAAAAGAAATTCTAAGTCATTGCATTGTTATTCTGTTAATTCTAAAATTCAGTAAATTCTGGTTCAGACAAAAGTAAAGGCCCTCCCGCGGCCAAGATCAGGTCTCAAACTATTCAAAATCGCAATTCAAGCCCGAATAAACTTCATCAACTCCTTCAACACATTTCGCCCAAATTTTTACCTTTGCCTAAACTCAAAAATACATGAGCGAAAAGATTTTAGTGATAGGAGCCAACGGCCAGATAGGGACAGAACTGGTTGTTGCTTTAAGAAAGATACATGGAGCCGAAAGCGTTATAGCATCCGACATCAATGATCCGGGTTACGCCATACGTCATAGCGGTCCGTACGAGCTGGTGAACGTGCTGGATAAGGACAATCTGCACCATATATTTGATAAACACCGCCCTACCCAGGTTTACCTGCTGGCAGCCATACTTTCGGCCGTAGGCGAGCAAAAACCCAAACTGGCCTGGGATCTAAACATGACCGGCCTCATCCACATACTTGATTTTGCGGTGGAGTTTAAAACCGCCAAAGTTTTTTGGCCAAGCTCCATAGCGGTATTCGGGCCAAACTCTCCGCAGCTTCATACCCCGCAGTATTGCGTAATGGACCCTAACACCGTTTACGGTTTCAGCAAACTGGCCGGCGAACGCTGGTGCGAATATTATTTTACCAAATACGGACTGGATGTACGCAGCATCCGTTACCCCGGCCTCATCGGCTGGCGCGCTAATCCGGGCGGCGGCACTACCGATTACGCGGTGCATATATTCCACGAGGCCTTAAAAAAAGGTAAATACACCAGCTTCCTTTCGGCAGATACCGCTTTGCCCATGATGTATATGGATGATGCCATCAGGGCCACTATATCCTTAATGGATGCCCCTGCCGAACAACTGACCATCCGCTCATCATATAACCTGGCGGGGATCAGTTTTACGCCAACTCAACTGGCCGAGGAGATCAAAAAACAGATCCCGGGTTTTGAGATAAGCTATGCCGAAAATGATCCGCGACAGGCCATTGCCGATAGCTGGCCAAAATCAATTGACGATAGTTATGCCGAAAGAGATTGGGGCTGGAAGCTGGAATATGACCTGGCTGCCATGACCAATGATATGCTGACTAATTTAAAAACCGTTATATAAAGCCGAAGGTTGAATGCGTAAAGCAAAAGACTAAGGGTTTGAAACTTATATAAAACAAATATTATATTCGCTTGATCCATGGACTATGAACCATGGGCTATGGACAAAAAAAGAATTATGGGAAGAGCATTTGAATTCCGCAAAGAGAGAAAATTTAAACGCTGGGCCAAAATGGCCGTGCAGTTTACACGTTTAGGTAAAGAGATTGTAATGGCCGTAAAAGCAGGTGGTGGTGATGTAACTACCAACTCGCGCCTGCGCACCGCAGTACAAAATGCCAAGGCGGTAAATATGCCTAAAGATCGTGTGGAAGCCGCTATAAAAAGAGCTACCAGTCGCGATGAAAAGGATTACGAAGAATTAGTATACGAAGGATACGCCCCTTATGGTGTTGCCGTATTGGTAGAAACCGCTACCGATAATACCAACCGCACCGTAGCTAACGTACGCAGCTATTTTACCAAATATGGTGGTTCGTTGGGTAAAACCGGGTCATTGGATTTCATTTTCACCCGCAAATCTGTTTTTACATTTGAGCCCGGCGACCGCGACCTGGAAGAACTGGAGTTTGAACTGATAGACGCAGGTTTGGAAGATCTGTTTGTGGAGGCTGATGAAGAAGGTAAAGATATCGGCGTGATCCATACCGCTTTTGAAGATTTTGGTAAAATGCAGAAAGCGCTGGAAGAAGTAGGTGTTGAAGTAAAATCGGCCAAGTTGGAGCGCGTACCGCAATCATTCCATGAAGTTACCGAAGAACAGGTTACCGATATCATGAAACTGATTGACCGCCTGGAAGAGGACGACGACGTGCAGGCGGTTTACCATAATATGGCAGAGTAAGTTTGATTTTTCACTAAACGTCATTGCGAGGTACGAAGCAATCTCTAAACTATACAGAGCAAATAAAAAAGCATATTTGACCTGCTTACGTAGAGATTATTAATGTTGTGTTTGTTTTATTGGCATTAATGAGCTCCCTCCGGTCGGTTATCTTCGTACCTCGCAATGACGGGTTTATATATATTAACATCATGCCACTATTCAGTTCACGTAAGGAAGAAAAAAAGGTAAAAGTAACTTTTGCCAATGGCTTGCTTTTTGTTGAAAAACCAGATGGCAAACAGCAGGCTTTCCCGTTGGAATGGTTCCCCAAGCTGATGAACGCCACCGACGAGGAACGTGATGACTGGAAACAAACCGATAAAGGCATCCACTTTAACCAGTTGGATGTGAACGTGGATCTTTAAAATAGATATGAGAAGTTAGATGTGAGATATGAGATTGGGAAACATGAAGTTGTCTCACATCTCACATCTCACATCTCAAATCTAACCCTATGTTATTCGAAGAGTTTTTTAAAAAGAAAAAGATCGACCTGGTTGCTTTACAAGCGGCGGAGGCAGCGCTGTTTTCTGAATTTAAAACTCACTTTGAGCAAATGGGCGAAAAAAGCTTCGACCATACCAAAAAGTACTGGTTCAATAAGCTCAGGCGACAGTTTCCGGCTGCTCCCGAAGTAAAAACAGAAAAAGTAAGAATCGAAAACCCGCTGGCCGAACAAACCATTACTGAGAGTCTGACGGAAACAGCCTCGCCATCACCCAAACTGGGTTTCGCGCCCAAATTCAGGGCTGGTGGGGTTGCCAAACCTGCTGAGGAAAAGCAGGAAACCACGCCAGAAGAAATTACACCTGCGGTGGAACAAACTGCAGCCAAACCGGCATTTAAACCCCGGTTTAATCCCGGCATGGTGAAACCCAAGCCAGCGGAGGATACTACAGAACCACAGGAAAAGGCAGAAGCAAAAGAAGAAGACACTACGCCAGCAGCTGACGCTCCTAAACCGGCATTTAAGCCCCGGTTTAATGCTGCGATGATGAAGCCGAAACCTGCTGAAGAAGCCGCAGAGCCACAGGAAAAGCCAGAGACGAAAGAAGAAAATACACCACCACCTAGCGAGCAAGCCCCAGCAAAACCAGCATTTAAGCCCCGGTTTAACGCCGCGATGATGAAGCCCAAGCCCGCGGAAAGCGAACCTGTAGCAGAAGAACCACAGGAAGCAAAACAGGAGCCATCGCCAGAGGCTGGAATGCCAGCCGCAAAACCGGCCTACAAGCCACGTTTCCAGGCGGGTATGGTAAAGCCAAAGCCTGCCGAAACTGAACCAACAGCTGAACAGGACCCGGAAGAAGAACAGCCAACTGGTACGTCGCCGCCAGCCGAAGAACCCGCAGCTAAACCGGCTTACAAGCCCCGGTTTAATATGAAAAACATCCCTCCAAAATCAGGGGAATAATTGTTGCTGTAATTTTTAAGCCGGCTTTCCGTTTGCCATAACAATTGATTATAATTGTGAAAAATACAATTATAATTCAACCATGAAACGTTGTTTCCTTCTCCTTTTTCAATTCTTGATTTTTTCTATGGCTCACAGCCAACAAGCTATTGAAAAACCGGTTTATATGTTTTGTTATTTTAAAGATAACGGGCAGGATGGTTTGCACCTGGCCTATAGTCGCGATGGTTATCAATGGACAGCATTAAAAAAGGACAGCTCATTTTTAAAGCCCACTGTAGCTAATGATAAACTGATGCGTGATCCCTGTATTATCCGTGGCGCCGATGGTTTATTCCATATGGTGTGGACAGTGAGCTGGAACGATAGAGGAATTGGCTACGCTTCATCCACCGATCTGATACACTGGAGCGAACAGCAATTTGTACCCGTAATGGCCGATGAACCCACAGCTCGCAATTGTTGGGCTCCGGAGATAACTTATGATGGTAAAACAAAAACCTATATGATCTATTGGGCAACAACCATCCCGGGCAAGTTTACCACTACAGATTCGGAAGGGGATAGTAAGTATAACCACCGGCTTTATTATGTTACTACCAGGGATTTTAAAACGTATAGCAAAACTAAACTGCTTTATGACCCTGGCTTTAACTCCATAGATGCCACTATTGTAAAAGATGGCAAACGCTTTGTTATGTTCCTGAAGGACGAGACCCGCACACCACCACAAAAGAATATAAAAATAGCGTACAGCAATAGTTTAACAGGCCCGTACTCGGCGGCGAGTAGTAAAATTACAGGTGATTATTGGGCCGAAGGACCTACAACTTTAAAGATCGGTAAGGAATGGCGGGTTTATTTTGACAGGTATATGGATCATCACTATGGCGCCATCAGCTCAACCGATCTTAAAAACTGGACGGATATTACGGATAAGATCAACCTGCCCACAGGTATCAGGCATGGTACCATTTTCCAGATAAGCGAAAAAGAGCTGAACGCGTTGATGAAATTATAGTATGGGTTAAAACGAGCGTAAGCAGACATGGCATTTCATTCCCACGCGTCATTGCGAGGTACGAAGCAATCCCTAACTGTACAGAGCGGCTCTGCTTATTGGGGATTGCCACGCTGCGCTCGCAATGACGCGCAGGGAGGGAAAACCCATCACTCCAAACTACTTACTGTGCGAAAAGAGCCAGCTGAATAGCTCAGGTTCCTTAAAAGCATTATCCCAGCTGTTATGGTCAACGCCAGGGTAAAGGGTAAACTTAGGGTTGCCGCCAGCTTCTTTGATCGCCGCTACCATCACTTCAGAATGATCGGATGGAACAACGCTGTCCTTACTGCCGTGGAAGATCCAGAGTGGTACTTTTTTGGCGTATTTTTTGGCGTTCAACGTATTATCGCCGCCACAGATGGCAAAAGCCGCGGCAAATATTTTTGGTTCGCGGCCAATAATTTCAAACGTGCCCATGCCGCCCATACTCAGGCCGCCTACATAAACGCGATGTTTATCAACAAAAGGTTTATCCAAAAACTGATCAACCAGACCCATCAACATGCGCATGGCTGTAGTAGGCTGCTCATTTACCTGGAAAACGAATTTACGCTTCTGGGTAGCCGGATCGGTTTCCTGTTGCACGTTTGACCAATAGCTGTTTGTCGGGCACTGCGGAAAAACCACAATGGCCTCATATTTTTCCCGCACACTATCCTGCAACAGGCGCGAAGGGCCATATTTTAACTGCGCCTCGTTATTGTTGCCGCGCTCGCCGGCACCGTGCAACACAAATAGCAGTGGATATTTTTTGGTAGGGTCAAAATGTTTGGGGAACAGTAATCGGTAAGGTAAAGTATCGCCTTTTACAGCAAAGCTGCCGCGATCAAAGGATGATAAGTTTTGTGAACGGGCCGAAAAAGAAAATGCTAAGAGTAAACTTAGCATTCCCAGTATAATTTTTTTGTGGATCATGGGCTATTTTTAAGATCTGTTTATTCAATAGTTAGTTAAACAAATTTAATGCCTTTTGATCTACATTTTTTTAATATTTTTTTACAGCAGTAACAATGAACATAAAAATCACTACTTTTTAGCTATAGCCGGGCTTTCAAAACCCAGTTTGGTAAGCCCTTTCTGTACTTCAGGGCAACTCATAAATAGTTTCCATAACAAGCCGGTGCGGTAGTTTTCGATCATCACGATGATAGGCCCCTGGTCAATAGCCAGGTATGATTTAGCGTACCAGTTATGCGATTCGCTAAAGGCATCAACAAAACCATATTCGCCCCAGATCTTATCGCCCAGGTCATAATAAAAATGGCGCAGAGCTTTCATGGAATACTCAGGGGTGTACGGAAATGCCGACAGGGCCGCGGTAGGTGTGATCACCCCCAGGTCGTTAGTGGGTGAATGGGCATTATATCCCTCAAAATTATCACTGGCTGTAAGTCCCCAGCAGTTTTCGCCATAGCCTTTAAATTTTTTAGGATTATCTACACAGTATGCATGATTGATGAGTGTATGGTTTTTGTTCTGCTCCCAGTAATCGGCGTATTGGTCTTTTAAGCCTTTGGGGTTTAAGCCCAGGAACGAGTATTGTGAAAAGAAAAGTGGACCCCCGTAATCAAAGCCCAAAGGCAGCTTTACGCCATAAAAGGTTTTGCCGTTTTTAAAGAAATCACTTTGAGCCCAGCCCCTGTGGTATACATCGGCACTTACCGGGTAGCGCTCTGCCGAAGCGGCCAGCACATAGGTGATCAGGCATTCATTAAAACCATGTATCGGGAAGTTCATGGCCCAGCCGTTGTTAGGGCTCCAGTGCCAGTACAGGGCATCCCTGCCATCGCGGGTGTACCAGTTCCACTCCATTTCGCCCCACATCCAGCTGATCACATCGCGTATGCGTCGTTCGTCCGGGGTGTTGGCTGCAAAGTATTGTCGGGCACAAAGCAGGCCCTGGAAAAGATAGGCCGATTCCACAATATCGCCGCCATCATCCTTACGGCCAAATGGGATGATCTTGCCGGTTTCGCCATTCATCCAATGGGGGAACGCGCCGTGAAAAGAGTTGGCCTTAAATAAAAACTCAACAATTTTAGCCATGCGGTTAACAGCCTGCTCATGAGTTATCCATTTGCGGCTATCGGCTACGATGATAGACATGATGCCGAAGCCCGATCCGCCGGTGGTTACCACCTCGTTACCATAGTCAAAAGAAGTATTGCTGCGTTCACGGGCCAGGCCGCTTACCGGGTGACCAAAATCCCAAAAATAACGAAAGGTTTGGCGCTGTACCACATCAAGCAGGGCGTTATCGCTCAGGTTTTTGATAATGCCGACGGGTTTAATAGTATCGGTGTTGGCTGTTGCGGGTTTTTGCGCCAGGCAGTATAGGGCCAGGCATAATAAAAAGGGGGTTAACAATAGTTTTTTCATGTAGATAGTGTATGCGGGTTGCTTGTTTGCAAAACCGGGGGAGCGGTTAAAAATGGCTGCCTGCCCATGAAACAGACAGCCGGTAAATAAACCAATCGAAAATTAATATCCTGAATTTTGGGTTAAAGCGCCGCCACTCAGGTCAATTTCTGTTTGCGGGATGGGCCAAACTTCGTTTTTGCCAGCTTTCCATCCGCGTGAGCCAAAAACAGCAGTACCCCGTCCCTGGCGCAACACATCAAAATAACGTTCAAACTCCATCGCGAATTCAAAGCGGCGTTCGTTGTAAATAGCTGTACGAAGTGCGGCCTGATCGGTAGTAGTTACCTTAGGTAGTACACCGGCATTTACGCCGCGCGCACGGGCACGTACCAGCTCTAGTGGAGCAAGGGCTGCCCCTGAATTTCCCAATTCATTATTGGCTTCGGCGTTCATCAGCAATACATCGGCATAACGCAACACAATTTTGTTTTGCTGGCAGCCTTCGTTAAAGCCCGATACATAAAGTGCGAATGGTACGTATGATTTCTGATTGTACATAGGGTTATCGCCCGTTGCCGGAATTTTGTCGCCCTCGGGGGTAGTTTCGCCCCTGAATATGATAGTGGCATCGCGGCGCGGATCGCCTGTTTCATAGGCTGCTGCCAGTTGGGGACTTGGTACGTTAAAGCCCCAGCCACCGCCGGTTACACCACGTACGCCCTGTACCTGTGAGTATTGTGAGTTGGAGGCAGGCGGGTTGTTGGGTATCAGGTTACACTGGATCTCAAAAATAGACTCCTGGTTGTTTTTGTGCGTTGTTCTGAACATTTGCTCATAATCAGGATATAACGAATAGCCCATACCCATTACTGCCGTGGTGTAAGTGGCCACATCGCTCCATTTTTTTAAATACATGGCTACTTTGGCATGCATAGTTAAAGCAGCACCCTTGGTTACGTGCCCAGTTTCGGCAGCGCTGTAAGTTTGCGGTAATACGGTAGTTGCTTCGGTCAGATCTTTTTCAATCTGCGCCCAAACCTGGTCTTTCGGGGTACGCGGGAGGTTATATTCAGAGGCATCTTTAGGCAGGGTTATGCGTAAAGGCACATCGCCGAAAGCCCTAACCAGCCTGAAATATTCGTAGGCACGGATAAATTTAGCTTCGGCCACATAACGGGCTTTTAATGCTTCGTCCATGCTGATGCCTGGTACATTAACGATTATCTGGTTGGCAAAGTTGATGGTTTGATATTGCCCTTTCCAGAAACCGCCCAATTGGGCATCACCTGCGGTAATGGTAAAGTTGTGGTAATCATTAAAAAAGGTAGCATCGCTGGCGGTACTTCCTTTTTCTACATCGTCAGAACCCATGCTTTCAACAGCGATGGGCGCAAATGCGATGTTGTTCCACTCGTGCAGGTTGGCGTACATGGCATTAACGGCCTTAGTAGCATCATCCTGTGTTTTAAAAAACTGGGTGGCTGCCGTATTTTGAGCCGGGTTAACATCTAAAAAGCTCTTTTTACAGCTTTGAATGGATATGGTGGATGCAATAAAGCCTAAAATAAAGGCTTTACGCATGAATAAGTTTTTACTGTTCTTCATCTTTATACTGATTAAAAAGTAACGTTAACGCCAAAATTATAGGTTGCATACAATGGATAAACGTTGGCATCAATGCCACGACCGGTAACGATTCCGCCGTCGCCAACTGATCCGCCTATTTCGGGCGAGAAGCCTTTATAGCCAAAAATATTGATTGGGTTTTGAGCGTTGGCAAATAGCCTTACTTTGGATATTTTCCATTTGCTGAGCAGGCTGGCAGGTAACGTATAACCTAACTGAGCATTCCTTACCCTGAAATATGCACCACTTTCAACATAAAATGAATTTGGTGCTGCGTTTGAGTTTTTGCCTACATTAACTGAAGGGTAGGTGTTGGAAGTACCTGCACCGTGCCAGCGGTGGTCATAAAAATCCTGGGTGAAGTTCTCATTACCAAAACGGTAAGCAATATTGGCGTTATACACGCTTACACCGGTTACTCCCTGAAAATCAATAGCCAGGTCGAAGTTTTTATAGGTGAAAGAGGTGTTGATACCATAGTTATATTTAGGCAGCGGATTGCCCAGTGCTACGCGGTCGCGACTGTCAACAATACCGTCGTTATTAGTATCCTGGTAAATAAAATCGCCCGCCTTCGCTCCTGGTTGTTTCACACCGGTTGTTGGTTGGTCACTCTGGAATATCCCGGTTACTTTGTAGCCATAAAACTGACCAATAGGTTGGCCCACAACGGTACGTGTTGCTAATGCACCGTTGGCAATACCGGCACCACCATCATAAATAGGGTTTTGACCGGTTATTACGTTAAGTACCTTATTGTTGTTGATACCCAGGTTGGCACTGATGCTGTAAGAAAAATCTTTTGATGCCTGATCTTTCCAGCTTACTAAAAACTCAAAGCCGCGGTTACGGATAGTGGCCTGGTTGCCGATGATGGAGCTGTTGTTGGTACCCAGCGAACCTGCTACCGGTATAGCGAAAATAGCATCCTGTGTTTCGCGATTATAATAATCGGCTTCAAAGGTTAGCTTATTAGAGAGCAGGCCGCCTTCTAAACCAAAGTCAGATGATACTGTTTTTTCCCATACGATGGAAGGAGGCACAATACTGTTGATGCTTGCACCCGGATAGGCCACCTGCGGATTACCGAATATGGCTGTGAGGTACGGATCTGTTGCTATAACCTGAACGGTTGGGTTAATAGGTACTACAGAGTTACCTACTTTACCCCAGCTTCCGCGCAATTTTAGATTACTGAACACCTTTTGATCTTTCATGAAATCCTCATTGGTAACCACCCAGCCTGCACCTACAGAAGGAAAGTAGCCATAAGTATGTGCACCATAAAATTGTGAGGCACCATCGCGACGAATAGAGGCATTCAACAAATACTTGTCTTTGTAGGAGTAATTAACACGGGCGAATTGCGATAATGCACGGGAACGTATCTGTCTGCCCGGAGTAGCCAGGTAAGTTACCTTCGCTGTATCAGGGAACGATGTTTGCAGATTGCCGTTGGCCTTGTAGGGCACATTATCGGCCTGTGCATCGTTTTGCCTGGTTACATTTTCAAGCGCGCTATAACCTACCAGGGCAGTTAACTTATGGTCGTCGTTGATTTTAACATCATAGGTTAAGGTATTTTCCCAGATCCAGTTGCGTACATCGGTATGGTCGATATTCAGATTGGTTTTGTTGCTGAACTGTTTAACAGTAGCCTGGTACATGGGCACAAATGACCTCACCTCGGCCTGGCTTACATCGCCACCAAAGCTTGATCTGAATTTAAGGTTTTTCAGGATTGAAACCTCACCGTATACATTATAGGTAACACGCTTGTTTTTGCTACGCTGGTTATAAAAATCAAGTGTAGCCTGCGGGTTGTAGTTGTTACCATCACCTGTGCCATAATCATTCGGGTCGCCATAGCTGCCGTCTGCCTTACGTACCGGCAGGGTAGGCGCTGCACCATACAACTGATTGAAAATGGTTGTCGGGATATCTCTTGATGTGCTGGATAATCCGCTGGCAGTATAACCCAGTTTTACAGCTTTCCCTAATTTAAAATCGTTTGATAAGTGCAGGGTATAGCGTTTGTAATTGTTGGTTTGTACCAAACCATCCTGATCAAGGTAACCAAACGAGTAGTTATAGGTGTACTTATCTGTACCGCCGCTAACTGATAGTTCATGATTGGTGATAAAAGCTTTACGCAGGATCTGTTTGTACCAATCGGTGCCGGTACCAAAGCTGGCCGGATCGGCAAATACAGGTTTACCATTGTTAAGAGCCGCCAATTCATTTACAGCAGTAGCATATTCGGTACCGTTAGCCACTTTTACCTGGTTGGTAACCGCTTGAAAGCCCACAAAGCCATTATAGTTGATAACCGGGGCTCCCTTAACACCACGTTTAGTACCGATAAGCACAACACCGTTAGCTGCCCTGATACCATAAATGGCCGTACTTGAGGCATCTTTCAGGATACTGAAACTTTCGATATCCTGCGGATTAAGAAAGCTGATATCATCATACCATACACCGTCGACCACAAAAAGGGGCTTGGTGTTACCATAGATAGTACCCAAACCACGAATGGTGATATCCGGCGATTTGCCCGGTGTACCATTGTTGGTGATCTGCACACCTGCTACTTTACCTTGCAGGCCACTTATAGCATTTGGCGATGCCTGTTTAGCCACGTCAGCTCCTTTAACGGTGGTTATAGAGCCGGTAACGTCGAGCTTGCGCTGGGTACCGTAGCCAATAACTACAATTTGCTGCAGTTCGTTAGTTTGGGGTAACAGTGTAATATTAATACTGGTTTGGCCATTAACCGGTGTTTCCTGAGTGGCATATCCTAAATAAGTAAATCTCAGTGTGGAGTTGCCGGGGGCGCTAATGGAGTATGCTCCATTAGCATCTGTTTGTGTTCCTGTTGTTGTTCCCTTTACCGAAACAGTTACGCCTATTAAGGCCTGGCCGGTATTGTCGATTATTTTTCCTTTTACTGTAACGTTTTGTGCAAACGCCGCGTCATAAGAAAATAAGAACAATAACATTAACCCCGAAATAGTAAAAAATCTCTTCATAGTGGTTAATAATAAAAATGATAGAATGGAATAATTGGTTTATTAGTTCTACAAAACTGGGGAGATATTACTCGTTTATCAAAAAAATTAACTCAACATTAATACATCATGAATAAAACACTTTCTCAAGGGAAACTGTTTTAATTTATAATGATCTGATTGTTAATTTATTAACAACTGCGAATTGATTGTGTGTGTACTACAATATTAAAGTCTGTCGACTAAACATTTATAAAGGTTGTGAGAGGTAATGATGTAGTGTTTATAGTTCTATCAGAAACTCCGTAAGGTTTTTATCATGCTCCAGGTTGAGCTTTTTACGCAGCCGGTAACGGCGTATCTCGACACCGCGTAGCGAAATATTCAGCAACGAGGCCATTTCTTTACTGCTCATGTTCATGCGCAGATAGGCGCATAATTTCAGGTCATTCGGCACCAGATCTGGGTGCCCGGATTTGAGTTTTTTGAAAAAGTTTTCGTGGGCTTCGTTAAAACTTTTTTCAAATATGTTCCAGTCGCGCTCATCATTCATGCCCTCGTCAATAACTTTTTGTATGCGACGTAACTGATCGTCGGCTAGTTTTTTGCCCGAGCTGTCTTTCAGGTGTGTTATTTCTTCGCTGATCTTTTGCAGCAGTTCGTTTTTATAAACCAGGTTCATGGCCGAGTTGGCCAGCTCACGGCTTTTACCGGCGAGGTCGGCCTGCAGCTGTTCATTTTTAATATTGATGATATGCTGTTCGTTGGCAATGGCCTCCTGTTTTAAAAATTCCTCCTTTTCCTTTTGCAGTTTCTCCTGTATGTGCTGCTGATGGCGCTTTAATTTCAGACGGTAATAATATCTTACCAGGTAATAGGCCAAAATGAGCAATAGCACATAAACAAGAATCGCCAGCTTGCTCGCATACCAGGGTGGCAGCACGGTAAAGGTTAAAGTAGTTATAGCTGATACATTTTGATCATTGATCTTGGCCCGAACCTTAAAGTGATAAGTGCCCTGGTTAAGATTGGTAAACTCTTTCTGGCTTTGCGGCGCCCAGTCAGACCATTGCCTCGAGTATCCTTCCAGGTAATATTGAAATTTGATCTTAGCTTGTTTGTAATAAGGTAATGAATAGGCAATGCGGATATTGTTTTGCGAATAATGTATCTCGATAGAGTTATGTATACTATTCATATCGCTGATCACGTAAACCTTGTCGGTCACGTTTTCAATGCGGCGTATCAGCACCTGGGGGATTTTTACCGGGCTGGGTAAAAGCGCGTCGCCATCATTCAATATCACAAAACCATCATCGATACTGATAAGATAAGTTAAATTATTGATACGGTTGATGGTTTCATAATGCTGCACCATTTGCCCGTTAAGTACTGTGAACCTGTTGGTATCAATGCTGGTTTTGCCGGGCACCGAAAAATCGGCCAGGGCAACACGCCCCTGGTTGATGAACCAATACCGTTTCCCTATAGCCTTGATGATTTTACCCGACGAGGCGAAAGTTCCCAGTTTTTTATTGAGCTGCGTGTATTTAAAAAAGCGGTCGGTAATGTCGTCATAGATATAAAAACCCGAATCGGATGAGAATACTACGCGGTTATCCAGGTCGAAAACGTTCACATTGTAGCTGCCCGGCAGGCCATATTTGCTGTCGTAATATATACTGGAGGTTACTTTTTTAAGGTCGCTGCTTAGGGTGAGTTTATAAATACCCTTGTAAGCATGGCTTACCCAGATCTGGCCTTTGCTGTCCTGCTCCACATAGCGCGATGGCTCGCCAAAGCCCTCTACCTTATGGCTGAATACCCAATTGCCGGCGGCGTCTTTTTTATAGATCACCAAACCGTTGTAGATGCCCTGGATCAACAGATCATGGTTGAGCTTTTTGATGGTCCAGCCACCCGTCATCGTCGAAATTTTGGTAATGGTATTGCCGTTTACCTGGTAGGTGCCATTATTATGACCACAAAGCAAGCGCCCGTCCTGTAACGACAGATCCCAAACCTGCCCCTGTGAACCGGGTATCAGTTTAAAATCAAATGATTGAAAAAGCTGGTTGTTATCGGCAATCCAGTCGCTGTAAAAAAGGCCCTGGTTGGTGCCCAGGTATATTTTATTGTTAAAAATGATACTGGCATAAACCGTCCCGAATTTACCTGTTTTATCAAAGTAAAAATACAGCGGTGAGTTTACCTCAATACGGTCGATACCATTATCGAGTCCCGCCCAAAGGTTTTGCTCGCTATCGATATATAAACTTAAAACGGTATTGTTTTGCAGCCCACTTGCCTTATTAATGTGTTGTACCACATGCCCTGCCGTATCTACGATCACAATACCGTTGAGTATGGTACCATAGGCAAAATATTTCCCCGGGATAACAGCCCCATTATTAAGCTGGTAGGTTTTTAAAAAGTCGTTAGCCTGGTTGGCCCAGGGGCTTATATGAACACCGTCATAAATAAACAGGCCGTTTTGCGCGGTGCCAATGATATATTTATTGCCCTGAAAAGGGAGTATAGACAGTACACCGCTGATCCCTAATATATTGCTCCCCTGTATATATTCCAGCTTATTGCCTTTTAATTCAAACAAACCTGCCGATACCTGTTCTACAAAAAAACGTTTACCGGCCTGGAATAAAAACAAATAAGGTTTGGCTGCTTTAACAACGCTGATACTGCCCTTTGCATAAATGTATATGGCGCCGAATGATTGGAAAAGCACCCTATCGCCATCGATATATATTTTCCAGATCTCCTCGTTGATGGGCCGGTATTTTTGAGGGATGAGATTAATTAGTGAGTTATACCTTAAGAAGCCTTTGTTATCATCCTGCCAGTAGCCAAATTGGCCAAAGGCACCGGTGTATATTTTGCCCTTACCATCGGCCAAAACCGAACGTACAATAAGGCCGTTGGGCATATGGTGCTGCTGCCAGTATTTACCGTCGAAACTTAACAGCCCTTCGGCATTGCCAAAGTACATAATGCCCTGCTCGTCGCGCGTAACCGACCAGTTTTGATTGCCCGACTGGTATATATTTTTGGTATAATTTTGTACATACGGAACACCTATGCTTTTGATATCAACCGCGCCGGAATGAAAAATAGCAGTGAAAAACAGGAGTAAACTAATCCAAATAGCTTTACGCATAGTGCTTAATAACAGATACCCAAATGTGATCAGTTGTACGAAAATACAGTTTGCCCACCGGATTAAAAAACAATAATAGCTACATAGTTGTATTACAACAAGCACGAAATGGCTATTGCAGATACTAAGCTATTTCCTTAGCTTGCATTTAAACAACGATAATTCTAAAAAACATGAAGAAACTATTTACTATGCTGATGCTCGCTGTAATGAGCTTTGGCGCTATTACCAGCTACGCATTACCACAAACCAAAAAAGACGGTACTGCCGATAAAAGATACAAGGCAAATAAAACAAAATTAAAGAAAGACGGAACGCCTGATAAGCGTTATAAAGCAGCTAAACCAGCAGCAACGCCGGCTAAGAAAAAAGCTTAATAAAACAATAAACCCCGATGAAACATCATCGGGGTTTATTGTTTATGGGGCTCTCCACACCGTCATTGCGAGGTACGAAGCAATCTCTATGCTATACAGAGCAAACATGCATGACTGACCTGCTTATGTAGAGATTGCTTCGTACCTCGCAATGACGGGTTTATTATCAGGCGGGGTTAGTCAATTCGACGACATCACATCCGCCAAAGCCTTACTCAGCCAGCTGTATCTTTTCTTTTTTCTGCGTGTTGATGGGTTGAGGCACTTTTACATAATAGCCGGTACCATCGTACTCCCTTTTGCGGGGGTGACTTTGGCAGGCATCGCTGCAGCAGCCTTCCATTTTAGTGCCACATTCATCACACTGGGTAAAATGCTCATTACACTCCGGATTGGCGCAATTGATCATTTTGGGCGTAACCTTACCGCAGTTACGGCAGGTAGATATTACCACCGGGTTCACACTGTTCACGTCGACAGAAAGGCGGTTGTCAAAAACATAACATTTGCCTTCAAAATCTTCGCCGCCGGCTTCTTTACCATATTTGATGATACCGCCATGCAGCTGGTAAACATCCTTAAAGCCTTCATGCAGCAAGAGGGCCGATGCTTTTTCGCATTTAATGCCGCCGGTGCAATAGGTTAATATTTTTTTATCCTTGTATTGGGCCAACTGGTTGATCATCTCCGGGAAGTCCCTGAAATTCTCGATATCCAGCGTCACCGCGTTTTTGAATTTGCCTAAGGAGTGTTCATAGTTGGAGCGTACATCAAGCACCACCACATCGTCGCGATCCTTCATCGCCAGGAAATCTTTTGGTTCCAGGTGTTTGCCGGTTTGCTCTTGCGGGTTGATCACCTTCGGATCGCGCAGACCAGAGTGTACGATCTCTGATTTATACCGTACGTGCATTTTTACAAACGAAGGGGTATCTACCACATCAACCTTAAAATCGATACCGGCAAAACGAAGATCGGCATGCACCGTATCCATATAAGTTTTACAAGCTTCGGCTGAGCCAGAAACGGTGCCGTTAAGTCCCTCGGTTGCTACAATAATGCGACCGGTTAAGCCTAAACTTTTGCAAAATTTTAAATGATCGGCAGCAAATTGCTCCGCATCAGCTATTGTTGAATAACAATAGTATAGTAGTGTATTATATTGTGCCATAATCCATTGATACCGCTGCAAACGGTGTTAAATGAGGCGCAAAGATAGTTATTTGAGCTGAAAGCAAAAAGCTTAAGGCGTAAAGCTTTTACTTGTCGCCTTAGGCTTTCGGCTTTAAGCCTTAAGCTTTCAGCTTACCTTATACCATAAAATATCCTGAACCCTTGTATATATTTCTGATTGCCGGCGTAGGAGATACCATAATCAACCCGGAAAATGAGGCGTTGTACCCCGATGTAAAACTCGCGGTAGTTGGTATTGCCTTTGGTGGTGAGGTAATTGGCACCTATCAATTCTTCGAGTTTTAGTTTCCGGAGGATAGGGATCCGGTTGAATATCGACCCGGCAAAATTATGCTGGAAATGCGCCTCCAGGAATGCGCCGTTGGTGCTATAGGTATAAAAAGGTAAAAAGTGGAAGCTACCCACATAGGTTGGGTCGAAGGTTAGACCCTGGTTACCCAAAAAGTGGTTATAATCCATATAATACAGCTTGTTATTATTGAAAAAGCCACCCGCGGATACTTTGAACGACGAGAAGCCGGTTAGCCCTACGCGTATATTGTTTTGCGAAATATCAGCCGAAGCAAAATCATAATCGACATCAGACCCAAACGCGCTTTTGATACCCTTACGGTAATTTACGGTTAGGGTAGGGTATTTTGAGGGTAGATTGAATTTGCCGGTAGGCCTGGTTTCGTATTGCTGATCAAAAGTAATAATAGCCGATGCCGCGAAAACAAGCGCCTGGTTATCGGGAAATAGCTCCGAATGATCATCGGGCGGCGTTCCCGGCGGGGCCAAAGGGTTATTGGAGGTAAATTCCCGGTCTTTCACATCTTTTAACTTTCCGAAAGCGGTATTATATAACTGGCTGCGGCTGGCATAGCTGAGGTTGCCGTTCAGCAAAACACCATTCAATATCTCGCGCTGATAACCAAACATGCCGTAGTGCGAACGGTAATATTTTACATAGTTATTTTCGCTGAGCAGCGTACTCAGGGTATTAAAATATAAGGACCGTGTACCTACATTATTCAGATCGAGTACATCGCTGCCAAAACCGGCAAAGAATTTAGCGTTATGAAAAGGGTCGTTCATGTACTCACCGTACATATTGGCACTGAACGTTTTGTTGGTGAAGCCATACCGAACATCGGGAGTTATACTGTACCTCCTGAGGCTGTCCAAAACATGGGTGTATCTTATTTTGGCATTGATGCCAAAGCCCTCCACCGTATTGTAATAAAAGGTTTGAATGAAAGGAAATATATACAACGAGTCTTTTTCACTGCGATTACTGGCATGATACCCAAATATGAGGTATCCCGGATAATTGATCCGGTTTTTGTGGTGTTGCAGGGTATCCAGGTACTGGTCGGTTTTTTTAAAAGCAGCTATGCTATCTTTTTTCTGGTTGTCACGCGCCTCCTGTTGTGTTAAAGGAACTGGGCGTGCCGATACCCAGAAATCTTCTTTTTTGGAGTTGGCGGTAGTATCAACCTTTAATATTTCGCCGGTAAAAAATCTATCCGGAAAAGTGGGGTTAATTTTATAGTTATTGTAAATGGTATTATAATAGCCCCCAAACCTAAATCCCAATACCTTGCCTTTAAAGCTAAACTGTACCGAGGCAGGCATCCAAACACTGTCGGTAACGGCTATGTACTGTTGTTTTATTTGTAAAGTGTCAATCAGGTTGATGTTACTCATCTTGTTGGTCACGTACAAATCGGCAGCGTATATGCGCCAGTCGCCCTCCACAATATATATATTACCTTCAAAGTACTGGCCGTGCCCGCGACGGGGTATCACCTGTATCTTATCAATGGTGCGGCCATTCTCTACCGAGGTACCCAGCAGTTTATACCGGTAAAAGATACCGGCAAAAGAAGCTACCGGCGATACAAAGCCCCTGGTGCTTAGTCCATTGATCGCAAACACATTCTGATAAAAATTCACCTGCAGATCTGACGCCTTGGTATAGCTGAATGCGGTGTTAATACCCGACGTTTTTTTGGCAATGGTTACCTCCCTTATTTTATTGGGCTTTTCAAAACTGAGATCAGACAGCGACTCCGATTGATAAAGAATACCCCTGCCGTTGGCGTCGAGATCAAGGGTTTGCCGAACTGCCGGTGATAATAATGATTTGGGGGCGCTCAGCAATCTTTGTACCCCTTTAATATAAACCGCGCAGGAGTATGATGTGGCTTCCTCTATATAATATTTACGGTTTTTGATCACCTGTTTCATGATGGTATCGCCGGCGTCATGATTTTTCTGATAAACAGATGCCACACGGTTGGTGGCAAACACCTCATCCTGCATCTGCACATCCAGTTGTTGATCATGGTCGGCTATAGTTACACTAACAATTTTCTCCTGATAACCAACCACCCGGTAAATTACGCGATAAGTACCCGGGCTTAGTTTAAACTGGTAGGCCCCATCCTCATTGGAGGTAGTGCCATAAGTGGAGTTTTTGATGTATACCGATGAGAAGGGGATCAGGTTGTTGTTTTGATCGGTTATCCGGCCCGATAATAAATATTGTTGTGCCGAAGTATTTATAGCACATAACACTATAAAAATCAATAGTATGCAGTTTTTCATATTCTATAACTAATCAATACGTTTTAACCGCAAAATGTTTTAAACTGCTCTTAATAAATATTTAACAATGGAGAGCCTCACCCTGCCCTCTCCAAAGGAGAGGGTATAAAAAAAGCTGTCATGCTGAGCGCCGTCGAAGCATGGTGGGTTGGCCTCTGCGCTCAACCCTTCGACGGAGCTCAGGGTGACAGGCCCCCCTTTTTAGCGCAAGTCTTGTGTGGTTGCCGGTGGGTTGCTGACTTGTGCTCTGTCGTTGTTCATTCCTATTTAATTTATCGATTAATAATATTTGTTACATTTGATTAAACTTAAACTTATATCATGCAATTAGCTCTTTATCAATTTGATGATGGATCTCCCCGCCCTTAGCGCAAGTCTTGTGTTGTGGCCAGTGGGCTGCTGACTTGTGTTCTGTCGGGTCACAAGTCAGCCTGTACGCAGGGGCCACTACACAAGACTTGCGCCAAATAATGAAAATAAAATCCCCTCTATGCGCGAAGCGGAGAGGGGTGACGAGCGTAGCGATGTCGGGGTGAGTCGAATCAGCGTTCGCTATTCAAAATTCATTATTCGATATTATTTTTCCTTTCAGTTCCCTCCCCGCGGAGGAATGTTTAATTTTGCCCTCTCTAAAACAGTATAGATATGTATAATACACTAAAACCGGTTTTACAGCAGGAGCTTGCCGACATTGAAAATGCAGGGTTATATAAAAAAGAACGCGTCATCACATCGGCACAGGGTGCTGATATTACCGTTCAGGGTGGTCAGGAAGTAATTAACTTTTGTGCAAACAATTACCTCGGTCTGTCGGGCAATCCCAAAGTGGTACAGGCGGCAAAAAACGTGATGGATACTCATGGTTATGGTTTATCGTCCGTGCGTTTTATTTGCGGTACACAGGATATCCACAAACAGCTGGAAGCTAAAATATCAGAGTTTTTAGGAACTGAAGATACTATATTATACGCCGCGGCATTTGATGCCAACGGCGGTGTTTTTGAACCCCTGTTTAATGAGCAGGATGCCATTATATCCGACGAGCTGAACCATGCCTCCATCATTGACGGCGTGCGTTTGTGCAAGGCCCAGCGCCAGCGTTATAAACACGATGACATGGCCGATCTGGAAGAAAAACTAAAAGCGACCAAAGATCTGCGCCACCGCATCATCGTAACTGACGGTGCTTTCAGCATGGACGGAACCATTGCCCAGCTGGATAAAATTTGCGCACTGGCCGAGCAATACAATGCCCTGGTGATGATTGACGAGAGCCATTGCTCGGGCTTTATGGGTAAAACCGGCAGAGGTACGCATGAGCACCATAACGTAATGGGGCAGATAGATATTATTACCGGCACATTAGGCAAAGCCCTGGGTGGTGCGTCGGGTGGTTTTACATCGGGTCGTAAAGAAATTATTGATATGTTACGCCAGCGCTCACGCCCGTACCTGTTCTCCAATACCCTGGCACCGGCCATTACCGGCGCTTCGATAGCGGTACTGGATATGCTGAGCGAAACTACCGCCCTGCGCGATAAGCTGGAAAGCAACACCCAATATTTCCGCCAAAAAATGACCGAAGCCGGTTTTGATATCAAACCGGGTGTGCATCCCATTGTACCCGTAATGCTGTACGAAGCCAAGCTGGCCCAGGAGTTCGCTGCCAAAATGCTCGAGGAGGGTATTTATGTGATCGGTTTTTACTACCCGGTAGTACCACAGGGCAAGGCCCGCATCAGGGTACAAATATCGGCCGCCCATGATACCCAGCACCTGGATAAAGCTATTGCGGCGTTTACCAAAGTGGGTAAGGAACTGGGTGTGATTAAATAAGTGATACGAAAAAAGGGCTGTCACCCTGAGCATCGTCGAAGGGTGGAGCGAAGAGGCCTGCCCACCATGCTTCGACGGTGCTCAGCATGACACCCTTAGAAGGCATTTCAGCATCCGGAATAATTTTCGTATATTGTATAAAACAGCAGCCCGGCTCCTCGAAAACAGGAAGCCGGGCTGTTGTTTTAAAGGGAAATATGGCCCAAAACTCGACCGTTTGGTAGGTAGTTAATTGACAATCAATAAATTAATACTTTTTAAAGTTTTAAAAACTGCTCAAAACTGTATCGAAATTTGTTAAAAAGTGTTAAAATCGATGATTTTGAACTGATTTTTGAACGTTTTTAGCCCCTTTTGGGGCAGAAATTTGTTAAAATTTAAGTTTTAAAAAGTTTTTCCGGATGATGCCTCAAAATGCCGGATCATTTATTTGTTAAACCATTTTTCAATTAATGATTTTTTAAGAATTAATTAAGCGGCGATCACAAATTTGGCTTTTATAATTATAACCTTTTATAATAAACCCATGTTTAATTCTTCCAGATTTCAATCCATATTGGTGGCCTGGCTGCTGCTGACTGGTACCCTCGCTTACAGCCAAAGCAAGCATAGCAAAACCTCGGCATTTACCAGTTATAAAGGCCTGATGATGGCCGGTTACCAGGGCTGGTTCAATGCTCCCGATGATGGTGGTGGTCGTGGCTGGAACCATTACAATTCGCACGGGAAATTTGAACCCGGCCACACCAATATTGATGTATGGCCCGATGTAAGCGAGTACAAAAAAACCTATAAAACACCCTTTAAACATGCCGATAGCAGCTATGCCTATGTTTACAGTTCGCATGATGCATCTTCTACCGAAACCCACTTTAAATGGATGCAACAGTACGGTATAGACGGGGTATTTGTACAGCGCTTTATAGGCGATGTGCAAAGAGGACGCGGCAAGGCGCATAATGATGTGGTGCTGGGTAATGTACTTAAATATGCGCAAAAATATAACAGGGCCGTATCGGTGATGTACGATCTTTCGGGGATGCAGGCCTGTGGCGATTCCCTGGTGATCAAAGACTGGAAACACTTGGTTGATAGTCTGAAACTAACCAACCGGGGCAACAAGCAAACCTACCTGTATCATAATGGTAAACCGCTGGTAGCTGTATGGGGTATTGGTTTCAACGATCACCGCCGCTATGGCTTAACCGAAGCTGAAAAGATCATTGATTTTTTAAAGAACGACCCGGTTTATGGCGGTTGCTCTGTTCTGCTAGGGGTACCCACCTATTGGCGCGATTTTGGGAATGATACCGAAAAGGACCCGCATCTGCATAATGTGCTGCGCAAGGCCGATATTATACATCCCTGGTTTGTTGGCCGGTATAACGAGCAATCGTACCCACAATTTAAACACCGCATTGCCGAGGATATAGCCTGGTGCAAAACCAATAAACTGGATTATGTACCTGTGGTTTTTCCGGGATTTAGCTGGCATAATATGAACCCGCACAGCCCGCAAAACCAGATCCCGCGTAACCGTGGGCAATTTTACTGGAAACAAATCACCGGGGCCATATCCAGCGGCGCCGAAATGCTGTACGTAGCCATGTTTGATGAAGTTGACGAGGGTACGGCCATACTCAAGGCATCCAAAAATCCACCTGTGGGTTTAAGCAATTTTGTGAAGTATGAGGACGATATCCCCAATGATTATTACCTGTATTTAACCGGCTATGCAGGCAAAATGCTGCGGAAGCAGATACCACTTCAGGATAGTATACCACCGCCGCTTACCGATAAGAAAAAATAAAAAGATTATGTAATTTGTGCTTTATAATGCCCAAACTACAATCGCCGACCTTTATTGATCATATTAATACATCCTTTAAAAAGAATGGGAATAAATATATTGTCAATTTGTTGTTATGGGTGTTGGGTATTGCCTTATGCGGACAGTTAATTGCTCAGCTATTTACTGTTAAACAGTTAAACAAGGTTACCGGCTTGATCCTGGCAAAAGAAGTCAGGGTCACGTCGTATGAAGGTGGCAGAGGAGGTAAACAAAACTATTCATTGATAATTACCTTAAAAAACAAGCAAACGTATAATATCGATTTTAATACAAATAGCGATTGGTCGATAGGAGATCAATTACACATCAACGAAAAGGTTACGCTTTACAATCCTTCCTGTATTTACAATTTACTAAGTCTTGACTGTCTTGATTTTGGGAGCAGGGTTAGCCAGGTTGAGGCAAATGGCGAAGTTATTTACAGTTTTAAAGCACACCAAAACAAAGCCTGGAGCTTTATCGCTTATTTAATTGTTGCTATGCTTATAGTGGTGTTTATAAAAAGGAAACTGAAAATTGATGCGGCCTAAACTTCTTATACTTCAGGAAAAATAAAGCCATTCAGGCACGGGTAAATCGATTTTAGCAAATTCTATAACATTTTATATTCTAAACAGGCACTGTTAATGTTTTATTAATGTGTTATTATTTACGGCGCATAGTTTAGCTCCTGGTTGGCAATTCACTCGGATTGCCGATATACAAAATATTTAAACCTGATAACCATACATTTTATGAAGAAAAAGTATGCCGGTGCGCTGGCTATTTTAATAATTGCGTTTTGCTCTTTTGAGTCGCCTAAACCACCTGTTAAATACCCGTATCAAAATGCCGCTTTACCGGTTGAAAAACGGGTAGCCGATCTGTTAAGCCGCATGACGGTTGCCGAAAAAATAAGGCAGCTGGATATGTACAGTGGTCATGAAGTGGCCAATATGAAAGGCCACGAATCAGAATCTTACTCAGACAGTGCCCGCATCAGCATAGGCACCGAAGGCATTGGTTCAGTGCATGATCTTTATCCTTTAACCAGCGATATCAGCAACCAGATACAGCGTTATGCTGTTGAGCATACCCGGTTGGGTATCCCCGTGTTGTTTATTGAAGAGGGCTTGCATGGTTACTCGGGCTTGGGAAGCACTACCTTTCCTATTCCTTTGGCATTGGCCGGAGCCTGGGATACTACCCTGGTGCACCAGGCAGGGCATATTATTGCTACCGAAATGCGTGCACATGGGGTAGCCATGGTGTTGGGGCCGGTGCTTTGCCTGCCGCGCGATCCGCGCTGGGGCCGTGTGGAAGAAACTTATGGTGAAGACCCTTATCTGGCGGCCGCCAATGGTGTTGCCATGGTAAAGGGCCTGCAAGGCATCAAAGTAAGCGCCCCGGATGCCGTATTGGCTGAACCCAAACATTTTGCTGTTCATGGCATACCCGAGGCGGGCAGTAATACGGCCCCGGTAAATATGGGCGAACGTGAAGCGCGATCATCGTTCTTATATGTGTTTGAAAAAGCCATCAAAGAGGGTGGGGCATTGGGGATGATGGCCGCTTATAGCGAACTTGATGGGATACCTTGTGTCGATAATAAATGGTTGTTGAAGGATGTGCTGCGCAAGGAATGGGGCTTTAAAGGCTTTGTGCTGTCAGATTTGGGGGCTATCAAAATGTCGATGATCAACCACCGGGTAGCGGCCAATACCGCCGATGCGCTGGCTCAAACGCTTACCGCCGGGCTGGATATGCAGTTTTATGATTTTCCGCATGCGGAGTTGATGAGCGCCATCAAAAAAGCGCTGTCCACCAAACAGCTAAGCATGACCGAACTTGACCGGGCTGTGGGCGACGTACTGCGGGTTAAATTTATGCTGGGGCTGTTTGATCATCCTTATGTTGATAAAAGCCTGATTAAAAAAGTATTCCATACCGAAGCGAGCCATGCTGTGGCCCTGAAAGCGGCGCAGGAAGGTATCAGCCTGTTGAAAAACGATAATGGCTTGTTGCCGCTTAATGCAAATACGCATTCGGTAGCCGTAATTGGTCCGCTGGCTGCCAGTACTTACCTGGGCGGTTATGCCAACACCGATGGTAAGGGCGTTGCCATATTGGAAGCACTGAGGCAAAAAGCCAGCAGTGATATGAAAATTGAATATGAAGCCGGCTACTCTACCAAAGATACATCCGCGGCAACACAAGGCGAAGAGCTGCAAAAAGCAGTGGACCTGGTGAACCACTCCGATGTAGCCGTAGTCGTATTGGGCGAAGATATTGGTGAAGTTGGCGAAGGAAAAGACAGATCGAATCTTGATCTTAACGCCAGGCAAACCCGCTTGATAGAGACCCTGCAAAAAACAGGTAAACCTATTGCTGTGGTGCTTTTTAATGGCAGGCCCTTGTGCATCAACTTTGTGGCAAAAAAAATACCGGCCATTGTTGAATCATGGTTCCTGGGTGAGGCTGGGGGATCGGCCATTGCCGATGTACTACTTGGAAAAATCAACCCATCAGGTAAATTACCGATGACCTTCCCTCGGTCGACAGGGCAGATACCTTATTATTACGACCATAAACCTACGTCAAGACACGTATATGTTGATCAGGATACTTCGGCCTTGTTCTCCTTTGGGCATGGTTTGAGCTATACCACATTCGCGTATTCAGACTTAAATATTAGTCAGAAAAGTATACCGGCTAATGGTTCGGTCAATATCAGCGTCACTGTAAAAAATACCGGCAAGGTAGCAGGTACAGAGGTAGTGCAATTATATATCCGCGATGTAATTTCCAGTGTGACCACCCCGGTAAAATCATTAAAGGGCTTTAGCCGCATCAGTCTGAAACCCGGCGAAAGCGGCAAGGTTCAGTTCAAATTAAATACAGAAGAGTTAAAGATCTGGAACCGTGAGATGAAACACGTGGTGGAGCCCGGCGAGTTTAAGATCATGGTAGGTTCGTCGTCTGAAGATATCAGGTTGAGAGGCAGCTTTTGGGTGAAATAGGCTGCTTAATGTGCAGATGTACGGATTTCAGATGATTTTGGAACGAGTACATGTAGAGATGTATGTAATGGTAATAGCCTATCATTAGACATCACACATCAATAATATCAAAAAAGGGTGGCTGTCACCCTGAGCTCCGTCGAAGGGTAGAGCGCAGAGGCCTTCCCGCCATGCTTCGACGGAGCTCAGCATGACACCCTTTTTAGACAAATGTCTAATCATGGACTATTACTATTATAAGAGGGCATTTTGTTTTTAAGTTATGGTTTACACTGTAAACCGTTTTTTTTAATAAAAAATATCATAATCAATTGATTATCAATTTAATAAATAAGTATAAGCCCCAAAAAGTGTAAACCATGTAAACCCACTTTTATAACTCGGTTATATTGAGACCCCCATGATGTGTCTCCGGCAACAACAAAGCCCTGCTGTTATTAACAGCAGGGCTTTTATTGAAAGGTTAATATGAATTAAGGTTTAGGTATGGTGGGTCGTATTGTGGTTAAGGCTATCTGTCCTTTGAACATTTTAGCCCCGTCTCCGGTTAGCCTCAGGTAATAATCGGATGAGCAGGGAGTGCCGTCTTCATCCAATGATTTAAAGCCTGATCCCACCGGTACAAAAGCCTGGCTTTCTGCGGTCTTGGCAATCTGGTTGCTTTCGTTGTATTCATCAAACATAGAGATGTAGATACCCTGCGCACCGGCGCGTTTCATGTTGTAAAACTGACGCCACATAAAATCGCCATGGGCCCTTTGCTGTGCACTTAAATCGCCGGGCAAAACGCAGGGCTGATAATCAATGCCATTAGCTGCGCAATAAGTTTCGTCCGGAACATTGATGGTATTGTAGAAATTGTCTGATTCGATCACGTTACCTATGCGGCCTACCATCCATGGCGATAACATATCAAAGGCCTTGTAAGTAGCTAGGAAGCCAGGGCGGGAATCGCTTTCCTCCTTACGCCAATGAGTTGGTACACCACCAATAACGTAACAGCCCTTGCTTTTAAACCAATTGATCACAGCCAGGCAGGAAGCAGCCGAAAAATTATGATTATCATCGCTGAAACCAAAACCCCAGATACACACTACGGGCTTACCATTCTGTTTGGCGTAAGCCGTTGAGGAGGTATAAACCGACATTTTATTGGTCCAGTCGGTTTCCATTTCTGTGGCCATGTTTGTCCAGCCGCTTACATCATACATAATGTAAAATTTTACGCCATTTTTTTCGGCAGCTATCTTTACTTTGGCGGCCATGGCATCACGTACCGGGCCTTCGATGCCGCTGGGGTTAAAGCGCTGTAAGGCGGCCCCATCAATACCATAATCTTTCATCCACTTAAACTGTACATCAACGGTTTGATCGGTATAGGATGAAAATACGCGCGCTTCGCTGCCATTGTTCAAATTGGCGAAATCGGTTTTAAAAGTCGTAGTATAATCACGCACATCGGGCCATGCATATATAGCTTTATTGGTTGGCGAAGGCGCTTTTGCCCAGTCGTTTGACCAATGCCAGAACATGTTGATGGGCGATCCATCGCCAATAGCGGCAAACCAGCCCTGGTAACCCACCACAACTTTACCTACCACATCACCAACAGGCGAAGGGGTAACGTCGACAGGAGTGGTTGGAGGGGGGACAACAACGGGTGGAGGTGGGGTGCTGCTATCCGATGTTTTTTTTGAGCAGCTGTTCATGGAGCAAGTGCTGATTGTGGCCAATAAGACTATTAAACTTAAAGTGCCGGATTTATGTTTTCTCATCATTTGGGGTTTAATTGAGGTAGAATGAAGGGTTGGATTAACAGGTTACTTTTTATGTCTGCTATTTGCTTTAAATACCGGTGGCAGAATGCTGCCGCCACCGGTATTGTTATTAAAAATTAGAGGTGTTTATTTTGATATAAACCTCAGGTCGTCTATCCCGGTAGTAAGATCCGCATGGGCTTTCCCGGTTGTGAAAAAGAATATGCGGAAATGGTTTATCGCCGTATAGTCTGCTCCTCCATCATCTGTTTTGATCGCCTTGTCAAAGTCGAGCGTTATTTCATTCCATCCGTTTTTCAGATTAGGGATAAGCGGGGCCACATCCCATGCCGACTCATGGTCATCTGATTTGCCGGAGCTGGTAATCTCGATAGATCCATCATTTTTAAGCAAAGAAACATCTGACACATACCACCAGAATTTAAACCTGCCGTTAGCTGCGGTAAAGCTTGTATTTACAGGTACGGCCACATCCTTTATAAATTGCATAAAATCGTTGCCGTTGGTGATGGTGTTTTTTAAATATCCTGTACCCACTTTTGCTCCTGATGTTTCGATGGTTGGGGTACCTACTGTTTGCCAGCCGTCGGCCAGGTCGGCACCGTCAAATACAACCGGCGGGGCGGGTGGCGCCTGTCTGAACACCAGGTCATCTATACCCGTAGTTAAGTCGGGGTGGCTTTTGCTGGTAGTGGAAAAGAATATACGGAAATGGTTTATCGCCGAATAATCTGCGCCGCCATCGTTGGTTTTAATAGCCACGTTAAAATTAAGGGCTATTTCGTTCCAGCCGCTTTTTAATGTACTTACCAAAGGCGCTACATCCCAGGCCGACTCATGATCGTCTGACTTGCCTGAACTGGTAATTTCTATGGAGCCATCTTTAATAATGGTAGGGTCTGATAAAAAGAGCCAGAATTTGAACTGCCCATTAGTTTCGGTAAGCTTGGTATTCAGTGGTGTTGGCAGATCCTTGATAAACTGCATAAAATCGGATCCATTTGTTATGGTGTTTTTAATATAACCGGTGCCTTCTTTTTGGCCCGATGTGGTAATGTTTACATCGCCCACCGTTTGCCAGCCATCTTTCTTGTCGGCGTTATCAAACACCACCAATGTAGGATCGGGCGGAGGAGTTGTCGTGGTATCAACAGGCGGCGGTTTAAGCCCCGAGGTATCCCGCGACGCATATTTTTCTTTTTTACAACCGGCAATTAGGCCTATGATAAGGATGGAGCATACCATCGTTGTTTTTATGAATTTCATTTCCTGTTTGTTTAGGTTAAATTATTTAGGAACATCTATCTGCACTATTTCCGAAAAATTGGAGCTGTTGAAACTGTCGCTTAAACGCACCCCTACACGTACAAAAAATGTACGGCCCGGAATCATGTTTGGTACGGTTAGGGTTACTGATTTTTCGGCATCGGTCAGATCCGTAAAGTTTTTGTTGATGCTTACGGCTAAAGCATCCGAATACTCCCTGATGGAAGCCCCGGCGCCTACAAGCTTAGTGGTATTGATATAAGGTTGCGTGTCCTTAATGGTCGGTAAACCGGCGGCAATAGGCGCGGTAATATCATACTTAAGGGTTAGGGTTGTCCCGGTTAAACTTGTAGTGAAGTTTTTGATAACGATGTAAGGGGTAACCGTAAAATCATGCTTGGTGCCCTGGGCAATGTTTACCACTATGGTATCAGTTACCGGCCAGAATGCGCCATTGGTAGGTACAACCTTGTAGGCGCTTTTAAACAGCTTGGTATCCTCAAACGTACCATCAAATTTACTGGGGATGGTTTGCGGGGTTGTCCACCCGATCTGTTGTAGTTTGATCTGTGTACTGCCGCCGGATGTTTGCAGGTTACCGCCTGCAGATGAAATGATATTACCCTGAAATGAGGCGTTGGGGCCATCATAGTTATCTATTTTTGTGCAAGCAGAGATGGTAAGAATAGCTGCGACCACTAAAAAATTGCTAATTAGCTTTTTCATATTTAAAAATTTTAATGCTTAATAGTTAGGGTTGTTAGGAAGCAGGTTTGGGTTTTTGCCGATCTCGCCGCCAGGGATCCCTTCATAATAAAATTGTTTCTGGAAGGTATATTCACGGTTAAACAGCTCTGGCTCGGCCAGGAAAATGTATTTATTTTCGTTAAATACGTAATAAGGCATCAGGCCCTTAAAGTGCGCGCGGTCAAGTACCACATCGGCAGTACGCCATCTTTTCAGGTCCCAATAGTATTGGTTTTCGAAAGCAAGTTCCATGCGGCGTTCGTTACGCACTTTAGTCAGGTCGATTGATGAGTAAAGCGTAGCGCCGGCCCGTGTCCTAAGCTGATTAATGGAGCTTAGTGCATCAGTAGGGTTACCTAATTCCATAGCGGCTTCTGCGCGGTTCAGCAAGATTTCACCATAGCGCAGGTCTATCCACGGCTGTTCGCTTCTGTTCAGATCCACAGTTGCCTGGGGTTTGTTATAATCAACATATTTACGCACATAAAAACCTGTGCGGGTTAACTCATCGCCACCGGTCCAGGGGCCGGTAAAGCCGATGATCTGTTTGCCCTGGTACAGTGTTTTTGTATCGCCAGCAAGTATGTATGAGCGTGAGTTGGGCTGTTTGGCCACTTCTGCGGCAGCTGTTCCGCTAAAAGAGGGGTATATACCTCTTTGCATATCAAAGGTAAGCCCTCTTAAAGTAGTGCCGGGGAAATAAATGGTAGCCAGTAACCGGGGTTCAAGACCCTGCATTAAGTCCGCACGGCTATTGAAACGTTTTGGAGTGCCATCGTCGTTGGTTACAGGCAGATTGCCCCAAAGTTGTACCAGATCCAATGTTGGGTACGAGCGTGAAAGCGCGTTGGCTGTCATATAACGGGGCGACATGGTAGCATCCCAGCTATGGGCGGTCTGGTTAGCGATGGAGTACTGCTTGATGAAAATGTTTTCTGGACTCCCGCTTTTCAGGAACAGGTCGACATAGTTCTGTACCTTATCGGAATTGGCATTATAAAGCGAGTAATGACCTTCCAATGCTTTGGCAGCATCATAGGCAGCCTGGAAATATTTGCTTGCCTGATCGGCCGGAATGCCTACCAATCCTGCTGACCTTGCCGGGCCATCAACAAAGTTTACAGATCCGTATTTGGCTATACAGGCCGCGTACAACATGGCCCTTGATTTTAAGGCAATTGCCGCGTATTTGTTGGCCCTGCCGGCATCACTCGTTTCGGGCATCATCTGATAGCCTAAATCAAGTTCTGACCCAATAAAATCCCATGTTTCCTGCTCTTTATTACGATGTACCTGAAGGGTTGACAATGGAGCTGCCGGATCTTGTGGCTCCTTGATAATAGGGACCCCTCCATAGCGTTTGGCCAGGCCAAAATAATAGTAAGCCCTTAAAAAGTGGGCTTCGCCTAAAAGCGCGTTTACGGTTGACTGGGTTAGTGTAGAAACGTGTTTAGGAAGCTCGGATATCAGGGTGTTCACATTCCGGATATCGCCATATGGCCAGTACCCGAAACCACCGGCAATATCCATACCGCCAAAGGGCCCAACTTCTTCACCGATTACTCCTGCCTCATTGTAAAAATTCTCCCAGTCGTTACCTCCGGTTTTAAATCCCTGATCGGGCCTGTATTTGAAGTCCTCGATAGGTAAATTCTGATATATGGTTGCTAAAAACGACTTAACACCTGCCTCGCTGCTATATATAACTTCGGGCGTAAATATATTGGTTGGCGGTATATTCAACTTCTGACAGGAAGTTACCGATGCTCCAACGGTGATAGAGATGGCTATGATTAATTTGTTTATACTTTTCATATGTCAATAGTTTAAAAGGAAACGTTGGCTCCCAGATTAAAAGTCCTGTTTATTGGATAGGTGTATCCGGAAATGCCGTCATTTCCATTCCTGGGGCTAGGGCCCTGGTGTTCAGGGTCGTAATTCTTCAATCCGGTAAATGTTAACAGATTGTAGCTGTTTACATAAACCCTTAATTTTTTTATGCCTATAACTTTCAGGGCATTTGGCGATAATGAATATCCAAACTCCAGTGATTTTACACGCAGATAACTGGCGCTTTGTATGGCCTTAGTGCCCTGTGCATCAGGCGAACCCATGGCAGGGTAAAATCCAGGAACCCATACCGTGTTGGGGTCAAAAACGTTAGCATAAGGGTCAGCGGTGTGCCAGCTGTCCAGGAAGCGGGTCAGCGCGCTTCGGTTATACATCAGCGGCGATGCAAACTGTTCTCCGTATTGTACGTAAACGCCTGCCGCACCTTGTAAAACCATATTCATATCAAAGCCTTTATAACTTAAGCCTATAGTAAGGCCATAGTTATACAAAGGGATATCTGAAGTAGCAATAGGATGGTTGTCTTTATCGTCTATCACCCCATCATTGTTCCAGTCTTTATAATAATAGTCACCCGGAATAACGTTGTTATTACCTCCGCCGGTGTTTACACCATAATTGTATATCTGATTGTAACTGGTGAACTGCCCGGCATATTCAGGCCCCCACCAAACATTCTGATACCTGTTTGTCTGGTTTTCTTTCCAGTTCAAATACTCATTACCAGATTTACCACGAAGCACATTCAATGCTTTTAAGCGGGTGCTACTAATATTACCGGCGAGGTTTAAACCAAGCTTGCCAAATGTGGTGCGGTATGCGAGATTAAAGTCAAGCCCCTGCACACGGTCGCTGTTATAGTTGATCTGCGGTACATCGGCACCTACAGTACCCGGTAAAGCTACAGAAGGTTGAGCTGGCAAGCCCGTTCTGTCGTTTCTGAAAACTTCAATAGTACCATCTATTTTGCCACCAAACAGACTAAAATCCATCGCAATGTTTTTGATGGTATTTACTGACCAGGTTAAACCGGGGTTACCCAATTTAGGTGCCGATCCGTTAACAGAGCCGGCTCCGAAAATATATTTATTTACCGGGTAGGTATATCCGTTAACATAGTTGAATGGAGGCGCATTGGCCTCGTCGCCGGTTTGGCCATAAGAAGCCCTGATCTTTAAATTGGTCAGGATATTTTCAGGTATCAGGTTACGGAAAAAACTTTCCTTGGTTAACACCCAGCCTACTGATCCGCCCGGAAAGAAGCCCCATTGGTCTGGCCCTGGTTGATACAGGTTATTACCATCCCGGCGAAAACTAAACTCGGCCAGGTACTTACCTTTGTAATCATAGTTAAACCGGCCTATAATACTCTTATGCGCGCGATCCTGTAACGCTCCGGCATCCATACCGCCAGACATGTTGGAGTTTTGCAAGCCACCAAATAAATAGTCAACTGGTATCTCCACATCTCTGTAAGCGTTAAAGTTATCCGCGGTTTCATGGCTTTGTTCATAAGTAGCCATGGCGGTTACATGATGGTTTTCCAGAAATGTATGTGAATAATTTAGTGTTACCTGGCTCAGGGTGTTAAAATGAGTATAATAAGACCGTGTTATGCCCGCGGGCGAATTGGTTAAACTTGGTATATATGAATCATCAGCTGCGCTGTACGTATACAAATAGTATGATCTTTTAATTTGATTATTATCAGCAGTGCCGTAATCAATATTGAATAATGCTTTAGCGCTCAATCCCTCTACACCCGGAATGTCATAGGTCAGGTTTAATTGGCTGGTGATGTTTTTATTCCTGAACCTTTTTGATCCCACTTTACTGGCATCGGTAGCAATAGCCGGGTTCACGTTGTCGCCACCAGGTATCAGGTTGGGGTATAATGGGTTATCATTGGCGTAAATCTGGTCAATAGGTTTCTCGTTCCAGGTATACTTATAAACGGTCCATTCATCGGTTAAAGGCTGATTTTTTTCATCCATCCAAGCCGATGTTAAGATTTGTGCTTTTAACCCTTTGCTGATGCTGGCTGTAACGTTTGAGCGGAAGTTATATTTATTGTAATTCAGATCGCCGCTTTTAAAAACACCGTCCTGTTTTTGATAACCAAAGTTGAAGAAATAGCTGATCTTGTCGCTGCCTCCGTCAATGTTTAAGTTATGCTGTATCTGGTTGGCGGTTTTCTTGAAAGCCAGGGCTACCCAGTCTGCCGATTTGCGGGTGCCGTCAAGCCAGGGTTTCATATCGGCATAGGAAAACTGCGGGGTAATATTGGATACAAAGTTATTGGCGAAATCGCGTTTAACTTTTTCATTGGTCAGCATCATATAATCAACCGCGCCAACTCCTTCAGGCATACCCAGGAATGTTTGTACCGCATCATTAACCGAGTAATTAATGCTGATCTTCCCATTTTTCGAGCCCTTTTTGGTGGTGATCAAAATGGCGCCCCCTGCGGCGCGCATACCGTATATCGACGCAGCAGCATCTTTCAATACAGAGATGCTTTCAATTTCATTGGGGTCCATTCTGCCTATGGTCGATTGGTCGCCGCCAATGATACCATCAATTACAATTAATGGCGCGGTTTGATAACCCCTGATATTTAAAACGTTGGCATAAGAACCAGGCTCGGCGGTTGTTTGAAGAATGCGTACACCGGGGATCTTACCGGTTAGCATATTGATCACGCTCTCGTTTTTGGTCGTAACGATCTCCTTGCTTTGCAGCGTTGCTATGGAGCCGGTTATGGTGGCTCTTTTTTGTACACCGTAACCTACAACTACCACCTCATCCAGACTTTTGTTGGTGGTTTTTAAGGCTATAGTACCACCTTTGATGTCTTTAACTGCCAATTCCTGTGTTACATAACCCAGAAAAGATAGCTGTAAAATGGCATCGGTATTGGCAACATTCAGTTGGAATTTCCCGGCTATATCGGTAATGGCGCCTATGGTTGTTCCTTTAATTTTTACACTTACCCCCGGAAGTGCCGACCCATCGGTTAAGTCAATTACTTTTCCGCTGATTGGAATTTGCTGGGCTAACAAACTAAGCGGGAAAAGAAAAAATATTATAAGTGAGTATTTAAGTTTTTTCATACTGTTTCTCGTTAATGATTAAGTTTAAATTATTGGGTTACCTGGTTAAGGTAGTAGGTGTAATGCGGTAGCACACCTACGGCGGGTACGATTGATAGTGATTCATGGTTATATCGGTTAATCTGGTACACTAACTCATTGCCGGTGGGTTGGCAAGAGTGGTATGCAACTGGTTTATAATTGCATACAAAGCAAGAGCGGATGATTAATAAAAGATAAATAATTGATTAATATGGAGCTTGATTCAAATTTTATCGCAATCGATTGTAATTATTTGCAATAATTGATGATCAGTTTTATTATGTGCTGATTTAATGCGTGTTACTGATCTTAATAGATGGTGTTAAGTTTAATTAACAGAACCATTAATATCTGTACAATTAGCAAAGTACTTGCTGGGCGATCAGTAACTTTTAGTGGAGTTTCTTAACAAGAAGTAATAAATCAGCTATTAAACCCATAATTTAAGAATTTACACTTTGGGGAAGTATTTGTTTATTGCTCAGATTAATCTTTTACGGTTATAAAACATCGCTGAGGAGTATTTTATCTTAACACAATGATTATTTTAAACTAATGTTCAATTGATGCTAAAGTTGTCTTTTGCGATGGGAAATTTAACAAATTTAAAACCCGTTATCTCCATCATGAAAAGCAACTCGCGCTACTTAAAAATAGGTGCATTATTAGTTCCGGCCATTGGCATTGTGGCTATAAGTGCGGCCTTTATCAGCTGCAAAAACAAAAACAATCCCACTCCTGCTATCGATAAGGTAGGTCACGTAGTGGTCATTTATCTGGAGAACCATAGCTTTGATAACCTGTACGGTCAATTCTCTGGTGCCAATGGATTATCGGCAGCAGCAACTGCTAATGTTACCCAGGTTGATGCCAACGGAAACGCTTATACTTATTTGCCTCCTATATCCGGCACCAGCGCTTTCCCAACTAATTTGCCTAATACCTATTTTAATATTGACCAATATATCCCATCTGATCAGGAAACACCAGATGTATTGCACCGTTATTACCAGGAGCAAATGCAGATAGACGGTGGTAAAATGGACAAATTTGCCCTATATAATACAACCGCCGGTTTGGCAATGGGTTATTATAAAACCAGTTTATTGCCTTTGTTGGGTATGGCTCAAAAATATACCCTGTGCGATAACTTTTTTCACAGCGCGTTCGGAGGCTCGTTCCTGAACCACCAGTGGCTTATTGCTGCCGCAAGCCCTGTGTTCCCAAATGCACCGGCCAGCATGGTTGCTAAATTGGACGGCTCTGGTAATGTAATTACCGATGGTGCGGTTACACCTGATGGGTATGTGGTAAATACCAGTTATACGGTAAATGCCCCACATCCGGCCAGCGCCAGTGCTGCCACATTGGTTCCTAATCAAACTATGCCTACCATTGGCGACAGGTTAAGTGATAAAAATATTTCATGGGCATGGTATTCAGGTGGCTGGGATAATGCCCTGGCTGGTAAGCCTGATGCTACCTTCCAGTTTCACCATCAGCCATTTGCATATTTTGCCAAATATGCCGATGGTACACAGGCTAAAAAGGATCACCTAAAAGACGAAACCGCTTTTATTGATGCCGCTAAAAATGGTACTCTGCCAAGTGTTTCGTTTGTAAAACCATTAGGTATCAATAACGAGCATCCGGGTTATTCCGACGTACAGAATGGCGAAAGCCATACTGTTGAATTGATCAACGATGTGCTAAATGGCCCCAATGGAAAAGACGCAGTAATTATAATTACTTATGATGAAAATGGTGGTTTTTGGGATCATGTGGCCCCGCCGGTAATTGATAAAAAATGGGGACCTGGTACACGTGTGCCGGCGTTGATCATTTCGCCATTTGCTAAAAAAGGATATGTAGATCACACACAATATGAAACTATCAGTATCCTATCGTTTATTGAAAAAAGATGGAGCTTACAGCCATTGACCGACCGGGACAAAAACGCAAATCCAATGCTTAACGCGTTTGAGTTTTAATATCAGGATAGGTACCGCGATCTATAAATAATATTAAATCAGGGGACAGTTCGATAGAACTGCCCCTGTACTTTTTTATCCGGTTTTGAGTTTTGAAGACAGTTTACAGGCATAGCCATTATCGTACATGAAGAAAGTTGTTTTTATAGGGGTAGTACTGATCGCTGTAATAAGTTATGCGTTTTTTTCAAGCGGAGAGGAGAAACCAACCCCGGGTAAAGCGATAGCACAGGTATTATTGGCACAGGTAGATGATTTTTCAGGATTTTTGAAAGATAGATTCCAGGTGGCTGCCGAAAGTAATTCGTCCAACGAAAAGCAATTGCAGCAATTGTTTTTGCAGGCGCGGCTCCGGTATAAAAAAATAGAATGGGCCGCAGAGTATTTTGACGCTGCCACCACCAGGTCGGTAAACGGAGCGCCCGTACCAGAAGTGGAAATGGGCAGCGGACAGGTATTTGAACCTGCCGGGTTGCAGATGATGGAAGGCTACCTGTTCCCCAGGTATGATGCCAGCAAACAAAAGGATCTGGTAAAGCAGCTTAAAACGCTGCAATATGGATGCAATAAATACAAAACTTATTTCGGTAATATTGATATTCTGGACGGGCAGGTGTTTGATGCCGCCCGGCTCGAAGTGTTCAGGATATTAACGCTGAGCATAGCCGGGTTTGATGATCCGCTAACGCAGAAAAGTATGACCGAAAGCGCTACAAGCCTGGAAAGTCTTAAAAGCGTATTGAAGTTTTATGCTGGTAATGATGAAGCTTCTAAAAAGTTGACATCGCAAATTTCGGCTGCTGTTGCCTATCTGGAAACGCACACAGGTTTCGATAATTTTAACCGGGCAGAATTTATAACACGGTATGGTAATCCTATCAGCCGGAGTATTTCAGATTTAGAGCAGCACCTAAAGATCCATGTAATCAGGTACAACCGTTTACTGCGCCAGGATGCCAAAACTTTGTTTGATACCAATGCTTTTGACGTAAACGCCTACGCGCCCAATGCCGATGCGGTATCAACCCCGCAAAAAGTAATGCTGGGCAAAATGCTGTTTTCTGATCCGGTATTATCTGGTACCGGAACAAGAAGCTGCCGCTCCTGTCATCAACCCCAAAAAGCTTTTACCGACGGATTGATCAAGAACACCGTGATCGGCGGTAAACAACCGCTAAAAAGAAACACACCAACCCTATTAAACGCGGGCCTTCAGCCATCACAGTTTTACGATCTGCGGGCGACAACGCTGGAAGACCAGGTGAGTAACGTTGTGCAAAATCCTGATGAAATGCATGGCTCAATGGCCAGGGCTGCCAAACGGTTGTGGCAAAATAAAATCTATCGCGAAAAATTCGCCAGTGCTTATCCTTCAAAAAAACGTACAACGATTGACACGCTTGAGGTGATGAACGCCATTGGCTCCTATGTGCGTAGCCTTACTGCACTGAACAGTCGCTTTGATGCTTATATGCGTGGTGATAATACCGCTATGACCAAAGATGAGCTGCATGGCTTTAACCTGTTTATGGGTAAGGCCAAGTGCGGTACTTGTCACTATATGCCTTTGTTTAACGGCAACCTTCCGCCACGTTTCATGAAAATGGAAAGCGAGGTGATTGGTGTTCCTCAATCGGTAACCTCGCACACGATTGATGACGACCTGGGCCGGTTTAATATAGTACAAACGCCATCATTTAAGCACGCTTTTAAAGTAACCACGGTACGCAATGCCTCGCGCACAGCCCCATATATGCATAATGGGGTGTACAAAACACTTGACCAGGTGATGGATTTTTACAACAAGGGCGGCGGTACCGGTTTGGGTATAAAAATCGATAATCAAACCCTGCCCTTTGATAAACTCAACCTTAGCGCCAAAGAAAGCAAAGATATCATCGCGTTTATTAAAAGCTTGGATAGCCGGTGATATTGCACAGCCCCTGGAACATCATATAATTAATTATATGTATGTGTTTAGGTGTTTTTGAAATCTCAGATAGTTTATATTTTTCATGTATTCATATGTGTTTGGTGTTTGCGTATGTTATTGATAATTAGCTGATTAATAGTATTGTCAACGAGCTGTTGATTTATATTTTCATAAGACAGCCTGGCTTTTGCTGCATATTACGCTATATACTTCTCTCCTTTGTATTAATACCGGGCCACCCTAAGCCCGGCAGCTGTAACCAATTAAAAACCAATTACCTTATGAAAAAGCTCAGTATCTGTATGCTTATGGCCATGCTATGTTTTGGCTGTAAGAAAAACTCATCGGAAAACCGGCCCGACGAGCCAAATTCCATCAACAACAAAACGCTTGCCGCCGTTCCGGTAGGCAAATCCACCTCCAAAAAGATCTTTATACACTGGATGCCCTGGTTTGAAACGCCCGAATCAAAAGGCGCCTGGGGGTATCACTGGAAAATGAACACCCAAAATCCAGACATCATTACCAACGGTCGCCGGCAAATTGCCGCTTATTATTACCCGCAAACCGGGCCCTATGCCTCGGGCGATGCCGATATTATTGAGTATCAGCTCCTGTTGATGAAATACTCCGGTGTTGATGGGGTTACTATAGATTGGCCCGGTACCCGTGTACTTTATGATTATCCCGACAACCTCAATAACTCCAATGCCCTTATTGCCAAACTAAACGCGGTGGGTCTGCAATTTTCTATTGTGGAGGAAGACCGCAACTGGGATGCCGGCCAAACCAGTGGCGCTCATGGCGATTTTACCTACATGCAAAGCAACTACTTTAACCAGGGCAACTATCTCAAAGTAAACAATGTGCCGGTAGTGCTCAATTTTGGCCCGATAACTTTCCATTCATCCAGCGAATGGGATCAGATTCTGGCCGGACTAAACCCCAAACCCAAAGTTATCCCCTTGTATGGCTTTACCAGCCAGGTTGGTGCTAACAACGCAGGTGGCGAGTTCCCCTGGATATACCAGGATCACCCAACCGTGGTGAATAATTATTACGCGCAGGCATCCAGTTTCCCCATCTCGGTAGGAGTAGTATACCCGGGTTTCAACTCCTTTTACGCGGCCGGTGGGGCTAGCGGGCCAACCTGGCAAATCGCCTATAACGGCACTTCAACTTTTGGTACCATGCTGGATAAAGCCCTGGCATCAAGTGTGGGTATTGTTCAGTTTGCCACCTGGAATGATTATGGCGAAGGCACCATGATCGAGCCAACTGTTGAGTTTGGCTATGGCTTTTTAACCACCATGCAGCAAAAATTGGGTGTGCCTTATCATCAGCATGAGTTGGAGCAGATCTATCGCTTATATCAATACCGTAAACAATACAAGGGCAACACCAGCGTGCAAAATCAGCTTAACCAGGTGTTTACTTATTTTGCCAATGTGCAGCCAGCTAATGCCGAAAATTTAATGAACACCATCAGCGGCGGTACTACTCCGCCTGTAACTACGGGCGTAAGTATCAAAAACAAATGGTTGAATACCTATCTGTATGAAGATAACGGGCAGGCAAAATACAGTTCGTCAAGCACCGTGGCCAATGGCAAATGGACATTGGAGCAGGTTAACGGCCATACCCGCATCAAAAATGTAAGTACCGGTCATTACCTCAATATCGAACACCTGTACAGCTATGCCGAAAGCACCGCCGTTCCGGATAGTTTTTACAGCAGCTACTGGGTGCTGGAAGATTACAATGGTTATAAACGCCTCCGTAACGAATGGCAGAACACTTACCTGAACCTCGAAAATCAAAGCGGGTTTGCCCAGTGTACCGCTATCGGCGCTACTGCTGAAAGCAGCCAGTGGACGGTTAATTAAGTTTTTATCAATATACCGGGCAAATTATTGTCCGGTATATTGTTTTGATTTACTTCTACTTCAGTTTCGCGGTCATATCAAAATGATCAACTTTCATGCCCGATGGTAATTTATTAAAAGCCGAGTATAGTACGTATTTTTTGTCCTGGTCAATACCGGGTAGGGTTTGGTTGATCACTTTTTTGATGTTCTCATTTTCCTGTTTGATAGCCGTGGTATCTTGTACTTTGATAGATGATATATAGTAGATCATCGGAAAAACACCCTCGGGCGTGGTCTGGTTAAATATCCGGATGATATACGGATGGCTTGGTACCTGCTTAATAGCCAGCGGGAATCTATATAGGCCATAGGCTTCCTTTAAAACCTTATTGTAAAAGCTGCTCATATCCTCTTCGCTGTTGTATTTCCACAGATCGCTGGGGCGCGAGCAGTCTATGGCCGATGAAGATATATTTAAGGCATCTATTAAAAAACCTTTGTTATAGCACTGCTGGGCCTGATCATGCAGTTCAGGGGCTGTTTTGCCATTAACTTTATAACGGCTCACATCCAGCTGACTCAGTTTCCAGCCATAATCATATTTGCAGTAAACCGCCGTGATCATATCCTGGTTGGCTGTCGACTTATTTTTAGGTACAAAAAAGGCCAGATACATTTCATGTGTAGCGCCCTGGTAGGTTAATGAATAACCGGTAGGGCCTTTAATGCCAGAGCTGATGGTATCGCCACTTATATAGCGGTTTACCACATAATATTCATCAAACAGGGTGTAGTCGGTTGTTTTTACGCGGTTGCTTACCAGTTCTATTTGCCTGTTTTTGCCACGGGTATCAATAAAATCCCTCGACATGATGTTTTCCAGGTCTTTTTCATTGTTCACTTTCAGCTGTTTAAGAAGCTCGGCGTTAAGCTGGTGAAATTTATCCGGACTGCTGATCTGTTCATTTTTCCAGTTGCCGGGTTGGGTAGGTTCGCAGCTTTGCAGGGTAACCGTAATCAGCAAAAGGCCGAGCACCTGCGATAAGGATGGTTTGAATTTCATCGTTAATGTTAATTAATTAGGAGGTACTATTTTAATGATTTGCGGGCAGATTGCCAAATATCCGGCGAGGGTATTTCAAATGCTAAAATCCGTATCCGAAAACTTTTTAAAGTTTTATTTTAACACTTTTTGCCTCAAAAACGACTGAAAACGAGCGAAAAACTGTTCAAAACTCATTCAAAACCATCGATTTTAACACTTTTTAACAAATTTTAACACGGTTTTGATAGGTTTAAAAAGTATTAGTTATTTGGTTATCAATATATTGAATGGAAAATGGTGCGGTTTGGGACTGTATTTCTCCTTAACAGAACAGCCCGGATTTTCTTTTTAAAGAAAATCCGGGCCGTTGATATGTACAAATATACGCATTTAAGTCCGAAGTTTTAAGCTCTAGATAATTCCTTTGTCATCCTGAGGAACGAAGGATCTTCTTCAATATGTCCTATAGTATAACAGATGCTTCGCTCCGCATGACAAAATAATTAAAAAATGAGGCCGGTACAAGATTTTTCGCCCGCTTGGTCCTGGCAATGCCCGCTCAAGAGATAGTTCGAACTTGCGGACATTCCTTTTGCAGAGGACTCCCTTGAACCACTCGGGCAACCGGCCATTTTATTTTTGTTATTTATTCTTTTTACAGAAATTTCTGTATTTTATCGCGCGCTTCACCCTACCCGGCACTGGCCGGTTAAGCAGTAACAGATCAAGGCAAAAAGCCACATCTGTTGTTTTTGAATAAACTGTTTTCCTACGTGCGTTGGAACCACGACTTTCAGATCCAGAATCTGATGTGCTGCCCTTGCACCATAGGAAAATAAACCCGTGGAAATAAAAGGACTTGAACCTTTAGCCAACACCGTATAAGGGTGCTGCTCTAACCATTGAGCTATATTTCCTTTATAATCAGTAGGGTAACCCGGACTCGAACCAGGAGCCTCTCCGCTCCAAACGGAGTAATCTGACCAATTGATATACTACCCTGAAATTTCTCCCTAAAACAAAAAATCCCCTTAGATTTGTCTAAGAGGATTTGCGCATTTGATTATATTTTACTCAATACATAGCTATCCCCTCCGATAAATCGGTTGCGGTATACAGCATAGTATTGTTGTTGTTTTCATGGCACAATGATACACAATTATTTTATAAATCAAGAAATTTCTGAAAAAAAATATTCTGCCTAACGATTCTTGCAGCTCTGGCAAACCTATAAAGCTGTCATCCTGAGCATAGCGAAGGATCTTCTATAATTGTACAAGTTCCCTTTGTCATACTGAACGGTTGAGGCATCTGTTATACTATAGGACATATTGAAGAAGATCTTTCGTTCCTCAGGATGACAAATTTTTGCCTTCTCAGGGTCTCGGGTAAATCCGAAAGCACCGCAAGTATTTTTATTCCTTTCATAAATAAAATAATATTTTCTTTATAAAACCCTTGCAATGAGTAAGTTTTATGCTTAAATTTATATAACCAATTGCTCTAAAACCTTAATTTCAGGAGGATTCGTCATGAAGAAAAAAGCTACGATAGTTCCTCAGCCTGATAAGACTGAAGCTACTCACCCAGAATTGCTCGCCAATCACCCCAACAATCCTAAAATGTATCGCGATCATAAAGTATGTGATCATTATACACATGGAAGAACTAACAAATTTCCGTTTGGCAGCAGCCACGGGCCAGCCTGTTTTTAAAGGCCCGCGTTTATAAAGTATTTCGTGTGCAGGTACGTGCTGGTATCTGGTTTGCTTCGTCGGCCTTTGCCAGCTGAAAAGTCCCATGTATTTGATGCGTATTCGCTGTCTGCTTATGGAAGCATTAATGCCGGTCGTGCCCACACCAACGGCATTATTTTGCATTATAAATTAGTGCTGCGGTAACATAACCCTAATTCGTGCCGTCTTTAATGCGCATCGGGTATAGTTACCTTTACAGCTTTCACTTCCTTCCTTTTTTTAATGGTGATGATCACTAAAGGGATACAGCAGGCATTTAAAATAGCCAATAGTAAAAAAGCGTCCATATAACTCAGCAAAAAAGTTTGCCTTACTACTATGTTTTCCAGCGCGCCGATGGATTGCTGCAAAGCACGCAGGTAGTTGGAGCCATGCACCATAAAATTATGGATGAGGGATTGCTGCCGCATGATGGTTTGCGGGTCCGAAGCAGTAACATGCGTAATTAAGGCAGTGCGGTTGGCCGCTTCCCGGTGCGCGATGTAGGTGTTAATTAAAGCTATGCCAAATGAGCCGCCCATCTGCCGCATCATGTTGTTGAGGGCTGCGCCCTGCGGTATCTCTGCCGGTTTTAATTCTGATACGGCCAGCGCTGTTAATGGGACAATCAATAATGCTGCGCTAAGTCCCCGGAAGATCAAAGGAATGAAAAAGTAAGCGCTTCCGGTTGCCAGGTTTGATCCCGACATGATATACCCAAACGCTGCCGACAAGCCAAATCCCAAAATGATGAGGTATTGCGGCCGCAGACCGCTTTGCAGCATCTTACCCAAAAAAGGCGAGATCATGGCGGCCATTAAAGTTCCGGGCAACAGCATGGTGCCGGTTTGAAAAGCGGAGTAACCGATGATCCGCTGCGAAAACAGCGGAAAAACAAACACATTGCTGAACAATCCAAAGCCCAAAACAAAGGTCATGATAGCCGAAATGGATAAGGTGGTGCTTTTTAACACCCGCAGGTTGATTACCGGGAAGGGGATCCGCAGCTCCCACCAGATAAGGATAGCTAATGATAGCACCGATATGATGGTAAGCACCAGGATGTAAGTTGCGGAGAACCAATCGTCAGTTTGGCCGCGCTCCAAAACTACCTGTAATGCACCCACGCCTACGGTGAGCAGGAAGATACCGAGCCAGTCGATGCTTCGCCCATCCGCTGATTTTTTGGTAGGCTTGAGGTAGATGTATGACAGCAGTGCCGCGAAAATGCCGATAGGAATATTGACATAAAAGATCCATTGCCACGATAAATTATCCACAATATAGCCTCCCATTACCGGACCGATGGACGGGCCGATAATGATACCCAGGCTGAATATACCGCTGGCGGTTGCCCGTTCTTTAGCAGGAAAGGTTTCAAAAAGGATAGATTGCGAGGTGGATAGCAAGGCGCCGCCGCCGATACCCTGCAGAAAACGAAAGGCCACCAGTTCCCATAAATTATTGGAGAACCCGCACATAGCCGATGCCAGTGTAAATAATAAGATGGAGCCAATATAATATTGCTTCCTGCCAATCTTTTCGGCTAAAAAGCTGGTCATGGGGATAATGATCACGTTGGCAATAGCATAGGAAGTGATCACCCAGGCGGTATCTTCCAGCGAAGCGCCCAGGTTACCACTCATGGTGTTGATGGATACGTTAACGATGGTGGTATCAATCAGTTCAATAATAGTTGAAGTGATGATGGTGATAACGATGATCCATTTTCTGAATCCAGTTTCCATAAAGGAGATGTATATGATTTTAAATAAAATAGGAGTTTAGTCATGTAATCGAATGGAATTGCCATAATTGGACAATTCATGACCAAAATCCCTTTGCCTGGATGTTGGAATGGCCCAGGTTTCTTAATAAGGTACGCAGTTCAACAACCAGCCTGCGATTCCCTGTGAGGTAGAACGAGGTGTGCGGCGTGCAATAGCCCTGTTCCTTTAGCCAGTCAGTCAGTTCATATGGGCTGGTTAACGTGTTTAGCGGTGAATAGAAATAATCCTTAACCAATTGCCCGGTCCGTGGGTTGTCCAATAATACGGCGCCGTCAAAGCGGATACCGGGCAAAGTGAGCTGTTTTAAAGCCAACAGGTGCCCCAGGCTACTGGCATCGCCCAGGCCCACCACCAGGTTGGTAGGATGGGGTGCCTGATGAGTAGTCCTTGTCTTGATGTATTGAACCGTATCGCCGGCAGAAAGCTGCTTTGCCCAGCGGCTCCCGCAGCCATCGTGTGCTATATCGATGAGCAACGAGCAGGTGGCCGTATCGGCATCCCAGCCAAATGGCGTATAATCGCGGAAGCACGAATCACCCACCCTGAATTTGATGTAGGGTACTTCTGTCCATTGCCGCATATCCACAAGGGGTAAATGCAGGTCGATCTCTATGATGGTAGCGGAATCCCAAACGCGCACTTCCAGCACCCGCCCGGCCTGGATCAATTGCTGCCCGATGAGTCTTCCCGCTTTATTTTTGATTTGTTGTAAAATAGATGTTTCCATGTAACATTTTTTTGATGGTACAAAGAAACTGGCTTTTTAAGTGTAAATAAATGGCGGCTTTGGTGTAATGATAGGACTATTTACGGTATTGTTGCCGAAAAGCGATTGCTGAAGTGCCCGTTACTTTACGAAATAGCCGGGAGAAATAAGAGTGGTCGGTATAGCCCAAAGTGTGGGCGATCTCTTTAACCGTGAGCTGGCTATAGTATAACAAGCGTTTGGCTTCCATAGTTACCTCCTGCTGTATCCAGTAACTTACCGGGAACCCGGTGATCTTTTTCAACGCTTCACTCAGGTAGGCTTCAGAAACATTGAGCATGGAGGCATAATCTGCCGGACTTTTATTTGACCGTAACTCGGTTACCAGCAGATTTTTGAACTGGCTGGTGAGTTGAGTCGGGCGGGATACTTTCAAATTTGTACCGGAATGTCCGTTATAGCAACCTGCTGCAATAGTTAAAAAAGATTTTAATAAGGCATGGATAGTTGTTGCGTAAAAGGGATTGGTATCATCCTCGTCATATTTTTCGTGGAGCAACAGCAGCAGGCTTTGGTATTGCCTCAGCTGGATCTCATGGAGAACATAAGGTTGCTGAAGAAACAGCTGCCCTTCAAATACATTTCTGCATGCAGGTGGTATCAGTGAGGTATCAACCCCAATAAACCAGCCATCTGTATGTTCGTTACGGATGCGTTGATGTACCTGGGTTGGCAGAATATAATAAAGCATACCTCCCGATAACTGAACTTCGTTGAAATCGATCATCAAAGAGCCGGAACCCTCCTCTATCAGAAAGAAAATATAATGATCATCCCGGTGCGCCTCCAGCACGCGCGGGTCCATCTCCACAGGATCGCCCTTTTTAAAATGCTTCAGGTGAATGCCAAAGTCGGTTCTGTCCTTTAATAAATGAATCGGGATGTTGTTCATTATTCAAAAGTAATCATTTGAATTAGGGTTGTACGTTTTAGGTTATACGTTGTATGTCAAAAAATAGGGAAACGTATAACCTGAAACATATCACCCAAATCGGCTCCTTCCTGTAACATTCCGCATTTCCCTTAGTCACAATCCATGGATGTGATCCTAACATAATTGTTATGTTGTTTTGGATGCACGGATTAAAAAAGCGTATATCTTAGACTAATATTTAAAATATCAATTCACGAACAAAACAAACTTAGCTCCTGCAGTATTATAGGGATGCTTAAGTTTTTAATAAAATACTTTTAACATGGCTATCAACTTACAAAAGGGACAAAAAATAGATCTCGGTTTATCAAAAATGACAGTTGGTTTGGGCTGGAACCCGAACGAAGGCACAGGCTACGACTTTGACTTGGATGTATCGGCAATTATGATCGATGAGAACAGGTTTGTTCCGCAGGATGAATTTTTTGTTTTTTATAACAATGTAGATTCGCCCGATTCGGCTGTTCACCATACCGGCGATGATCCATCTGGAGGAAACAGCGATGGTGGTGATGACGAATCGATCAACGTGGATCTGACTAAAGTAGACCCCAAAATACAAGAGATATTATTTGTGGTGACTATACACGAGGCGCAGCCCCGCAGGCAAAACTTTGGCCAGGTTCGCGATTCCTACATCCGTATTATTGACGACCTTACCGGCAGCGAAGTATGTAAATATGAACTGGGCGAAGATTTTTCCATCGAAACGGCCATCGAGTTTGGCAGGTTATACCGCCGTGGCGGTGCCTGGAAATTCGAAGCATCGGGTGTGGGCTATAAAGAAGATCTGGCCTTCTTTTTAAGTAAATATTTTAAAGGACAGATCATTAAATAAGACCTCACCCAACCCTCTCCAAAGGAGAGAGCTTTGAAAATGTTTTTTTGAAGTGTCCTCCTTTGGAGGAGATTTAGAGGAGGTTAATAAACTATCAACTATGGCAATTAATTTAGTAAAAGGTCAAACTATTGACCTGCGTAAAAATGATAAAGGCGAGAGTTTTGATCTGTCGTCGGTTACTATTGGCTTAGGCTGGGATGTAAAACAAAGCGGCGGTGGCGGCTTTTTGGGCAAGCTATTTGGTGGCGGTGAAGAGGCTGAGTACGACCTGGATGCCATTGCTTTCCTGCTGGATAAAAACGGGTTGGTGGCTAACAGGGGCCGTACCTTTGAGAAGCCAAATGGTAATAAAGTAAGCTTATATGAAGGCGATGTGATCTACTTTAATTCCATGAGGCACCCGTCGGGTCATATCTGGCTTACCGGCGATAACCGTACAGGCGCGGGTGATGGCGACGATGAGCAGATCATCGTAAAGCTGGATTCGCTCGACCCAAAATTCGACCGTATTCTTTTTATTGTGGCTATATATCAGGGGCGCAAAAACAACCAGCATTTTGGCATGGTTGATAATGCTTTTATCCGCGCGGTGGATAATCACGGCAAGGAGATAGCCAAATTCAGTCTCTCTGGTGATTCCACCTACAACGGCATGTGCTCCATGACCTTTGCCGAAGTTTACCGCAAAGACGGCACCTGGAAATTCCGTGCCATTGGCGAACCACATACCACAGATAATTTTTTAGAAATACTTAAACAATATTAGAATCAAGAAACAAGAGTCAAGAATCAAGACCTCATTTGTCATGCTGAATGTAATGAAGCATCTATTCGTCAACAAGTATAGCTTACCCATAGATCCTTCGCTATCGCTCAGGATGACAAATTATTTTTTATTTTTCCCATCTTGATTCTTGACTCTAATCTCTTGCATCTTTCCCCCAAAAACCTATGCCTTATTACCAGCACTATTCCTTTGATCTTTGGCTTACACTGATCCGTTCCAATCCTGATTATAAAACCGAACGTGCAAAAATATTTCACCACGATTATAACCCATCTGGCAAAAGTATCGATGAGGTGGCCAAAGCATTTCGCACGGTCGACCTGATGTGCAACGCCGTTAACGAACGTACCGGCAAAAACATCGATGCCGAAGAGATGTTCCTGATGGTGATCAGCCTGATCAATGATAACCAGTTGAATTTGAATGAGATTGATACTGCTCAACTTTATGCCGATATGGAGGCATTGGTGTTTAACTACCTGCCCACGGTTTATGAGCCTGTAACAATTGAGGTGCTGGACAATCTAAAACAAAAAAGCGGTGCCAGGTTTAGCTTGCTAAGCAACACCGGTTTTATAAAAGGAGCAACATTAAAAAAGGTACTGGCAAAATTAAAGATGGATAAATACTTTGATTTTCAGCTGTACTCAGACGAGGTAGGGATGTCGAAACCCAACCTGGAGTTTTTTAATTTGATGCTGCAAAATATTAAACAGATCAGTAAAGAAAAAAATATAACTTTAGCAGGCATCATTCACATTGGCGATAACCCTAAGGCCGATATTGAAGGTGCTACGGCGGCAGGCATAAAAAGTTTGCTTGTCAATTCAAACAACACATCCATTTCTTCATTATTAAATTATTATAGATAAAAGGATTTTTGGAACAAAGATTTTGAGAGCAAGGGGAAAGGATATTTGGAACAATGATTTTATAGGAACAAAGGATAAAAAAATCCTTAATCCAAATATCCTTTCTCCTTGCTCCAAAAAAATCATTAATTCAATAATTGACGAATGAACACTACCTATTCATTACATCATATCAACAATGCGCAGGCATTTGGGTTTAACCCGGATGATTACAGTCGTTTTAAGTTTGGCGATGATGCCGTGGCTAAATATTTTGGTGCCCACCTGGCCGATGGTTTTATCAGGGATTACCTGGCCGAAAATCCCATCAAACAGCAAGTTGTGGTGATATCAAGCCCGTACTCGTTTATCCCAACGGCTACCTTCGCCATGAAAAACTGGTTTGTGGCCCGGCTTAACCGCTGGCTGGCCCGGCACAGTTATCCCGTAGTACAGGAAACCAAAGTGCACCGCACCATCACCTATAAAGAGGATTACGGCGAACTGGATGCCGAGCAAAGGATGAACCTGATCGGGAATGATTCGTTTCATATCGATAAGGATTTTTTGCAGGACAAAACGCTGATATTTTTGGATGATATTAAAATAACCGGCAGCCACGAGCGCATGATCATGAAAATGGTGGGCGAGTATGGCCTCAGCAATGATATCTTCATGCTGTACTTTGCCGAGCTGGTGAATAAAAACATCCACCCCAATATCGAGAACCATTTAAATTATCACCAGGTAAAAAATATTTTTGATCTGGATGGCATCGTCAAAAGCAATAATTTTTGCATCAACACCCGGATCGTAAAGTATATTTTAAATTACGATTTTGAGAGTTTTTGTATTTTTATTCAGGATCAAACATTTGATTTTATAAACTTGCTTTATGATATGGCATTGGGTAATGGCTACCATACAATCGAGGCCTATGAACTTAACCTGAACTTTATAAAAGAAAACCTATTTTTAAACAATCATAAATTAATTCAACATGGCAATTAACTTGCAAAAAGGTCAGCGGGAAAGCATTAATGCCCCCCAGTTTACCATTGGCCTGGGATGGGATACCAACAGTTCTTCAACAGGAAGCGCGTTTGATTTGGACGCTTCTGTTTTTATATTAGGCGATAACAAGAAAATTATAGCCGACGAATATTTTGTTTTTTATAACAACCTGAAATCACCTGATGGTTCGGTGGAACATACCGGTGATAACCTGACCGGTGCCGGTGATGGCGACGATGAGCAGATCAAAGTCGACCTGTCGAAAGCCGATTCCAAAGTATCTGAAATATGCATTGTGGTAACCATTCACGAAGCCGAAGCCCGCAAACAGAACTTTGGCCAGGTACGTAATTCTTTCATCCGGATATTTGACACTGCCACAGGAGCCGATATTTTGAAATACGAGTTGGAAGAGGATTTTTCGATAGAAACTGCTGTTGAATTCGGTCGGATCTACAAAAAAGATAACAACTGGAAGTTTGAAGCTGTAGGAGTTGGCATGAAAGGCGGTTTACAGGATTATTTAACCAAATACCAATAATAAATTATGGCTATCAATCTTCAAAAAGGACAAAGGATAAGTCTGGAAAAAAGTAACGGCAGCAAATTGCAAACGATTTGTGTAGGCATTAACTGGGGCGCTATTGAAAAGAAAGGCCTGTTTGGTTTTGGTACCACCAAAGAAGCAGTTGACCTTGACGCCAGCTGCGCCTTATATGATGATAATAAACAGCTGATAGATGTGGTTTACTTCGGTCACCTGAAATCAAAGGATGGCGCAGTAAAACACAGCGGCGACGATTTAACTGGTGACTTATCTGGCAACGACGGCCTGGACAATGAGGTGATCACCGTTGACCTGTCTGGCCTGAGTGCGTCTGTAAGCTATGTGGGTTTTATCCTCAATAGCTTCCGCGGGCAGGATTTTGGTACCATTCCGTTTGCATCTATCCGCATTTATGAAGGCACCCCAACCCGGGTAAATGAAGTATTTGCCACTTATGATATCGCGCACAGCAAGGATTTTGCTGGTCACGTATCTATGGCGATGGGCGTATTTTACAAAAAGAACGGCGAATGGAAATTCAACGCCATTGGTGAACCAACCCGCGACAGGAAACTGGAAGAGTCGGTTAAAACTATGGCACAAAATTATTTATAGGTAGCGAGGTTTGTGGATCGTGGTTCGCGTACTATTTAATACGAACCTCGCAACACGAACCACGATCCCGAAAAAAACATTAAAACTCAATACAATGGAAGGCACACCAGGAAATAACGAACTGAATATAACCCCGGTTAATTTAGATATTAATCCGGCTCCGGCTACAAATACCAATACACCGGCAAAATTGCTGGATAAGGAAGGTAATGTTGATTTAGCCAATATTAGCCAGGCCGAGGTACAAAAATATGGCGAAGTAGCCAAGGCTCTCGATCCAAAAGATGTAAACTCCATCCTCAATTACGGTACGGAGGTGCAAAACTCTATGGAAAAGTATAGCAATACTTTCCTGACTTCGGTACGTACCTACAACTCGGGCGAGGTTGGCGGCCTCATCAATGAGCTGCTTACCGAACTGAATTATATTGATGTGGATGAGTTGAATCAGAACGCGTTCACTTCCTTTATATCGCACATCCCTTTTATGAAAAAGCTGGTGGTTGATGCCAAAAAGCTTTTCCAGAAATATGATACGGTTATTAACAATATCGATAAGATCACCAACAAGATCAAGGCCGGTCGTGTTAATTCATTAAAGGACAACAGCTCGCTGCAAACCATGTTTGATAGCAACGTGGGTTACATCCATCAGATGGAAGAGCTGATCATATCCGGCCAGTTAAAATACAACGAACTGAGCGAGCAGCTGGCCCAAATGGATGCCAATCCATCGGCCTATAATGATTATGAAATCGCCGATATGCGCGATTTTGTGAATCGTTTAGACAAGCGCCTGGCCGATTTGAAAGTGGTGCGTTTCATTATGCTGCAATCGCTGGCGCAAATACGTGTGGTGCAAAGCAACAATACCACCATTGCCGAAAAAGCACAGTCTATTGTATCCACCACCATCCCGGTTTGGAAAAACCAGTTGACCATTGCTGTGGCTTTGAACCGTCAAAAGGAAAACGTGGAGATGCAGAAAAAGATCTCGGACACCACCAACACCATTTTGCAAAAGAATGCCGAGCTGTTGAAACAAAACAGTATCGACGTAGCTAAGGAAAACGAGAAAACCGTAGTATCGCTGGATACTTTGAAAAAAACAACCGCGTCGCTTATTGAAACACTTACCGAGGTTAAACGCATTCACGAAGAAGGTACTGCCAACCGCAAAACCCTCAACACCGAACTGCAAAACCTGGAAGTGGAACTGAAAAAAACGGTTACCAACGGGTAATACCCCCTCTAAATCTCCCCCAAAGAGGGAGACTTTCTGTAAATTTATATGCTTACCCATGATTTTTTAAGTCCTCCCCTTTGGGGAGGGTTTGGGTGGGGTTATTTTCGTAAATTTGCATTTAATCAAAATTTGAGGTCGCCAAATTGATGGATGAAAGCAGGTTAAATATTTTAAATCAGTCAAACCGGATGCTCAGTAAGCTGCAATTGCTCTCTGTTTTTTTCGGTGATGACATTATTTATAAAATATACCTGCGCAGCCAGGTGATCCACAAGCTTTTTGAAACCAACCCCGAGCTGGATATCAACAAGCTCGATCTGTTTCACCTGCAATTTACCCAAAGCTTGATCGATCTGCTCCGCAAGATCAAAAAGAACAACGAAACCAACGTGAGCCTGCTTTTCGATGAGATCCAGATCAACAAGGAAATGATTGACCGGTTGAACGATCCTTACTATACCCTGGCTAATTTCAATCTCGAAAAACAACGACAGGCGCTGAAGGTCAATCTGTCATTGCGGAAGTTATTCCAGGTGTTGTCGGATAATTCAACAGATAACCCGCTGTCTAAAAATATCAACGCGTTTAGCTCCCGGTTTGCTGCTGATTTTTTTTATCCCATTGCACCCGAGTTATTGCAGGAGATAACTGCCTATAATGATAAAGACGTTTACACCGATGAGTATGCCACCATTCAGCGTAAACTGATGGGCGTTTTGTGCAAATATGAATTTAAAACCGAGTTTTACTGCGGATTAAAGGCAGGCACGCAGGTGGCGGAAGTTTACAAGTTTGTTGAAGACGACCGGTACTTTATCTATTCGCTGTCCGACAATCTGTTCGTGTTTTTGGATATCGCGAAGTTAGCCGGTATCGACATGACGAACAATATGTCGAAAAAGGAAAAACTGATACACGAGCTGCGGGACAAGAACGACAAGCTGGAAGGTAATGCCTCCGCTATGAAAGCGGCCATGCCCCTCGAGATCAAAAACCTGCTGGCCGACAATTATAAAAAGATATCGGATATGAGCTTTATGGAAAACATCAGCAATATTGATGTACAGGCCAATATTTTAAAAAGCATGTTGAATACCGATTTAATTTAGTTTATTTAACCCGAAATTAATTCCTTACCTGTTATATGGATTTCTTACACACCATCCTGGGCCCCGATATTAAAGCCGGTTTGCTCATCATTTTAAACCTGATTGTTATTGAGAGCTTGCTCTCTGTTGATAATGCCGCGGTGCTGGCCACTATGGTTTTGGATCTGCCCCCAACCCAACGTAAAAAAGCATTGAGGTACGGGATACTAGGCGCCTATATATTGCGCGGGGTATGTTTGTTTTTGGCAGCCTGGCTGGTAAAAATCTGGTGGTTAAAGCCTATTGGCGGTTTATATCTTTTGTATCTGAGCTTTGATTATTTTAAAGGTAAAATCCAGGCTGCCAATAGCGATGGCGGAGAAGAAGAGGTGGATAAAAGCAAGAACTGGCTATACCGTTCAACCGTGGGCGTATTTGGTGTATTCTGGGCAACTGTGGCTTTGGTTGAGCTGATGGACCTGGCCTTTTCTATTGATAACGTATTTGCTGCGGTGGCCTTTACAGATCACGTAGTGTTGATATATATTGGTGTATTCATCGGTATCCTGGCTATGCGTTTTGTGGCCCAGGCTTTTGTGAAGCTGATGGAGAAATTTACCTTTTTAGAGACCGTAGCTTTTATCGTGATCGGTGTGTTGGGTATTAAACTCTCCGCATCATTGTTTGTACACTTTAATGAAACGTCGTCTTTCTCTAAGTTTATGGAAAGCGAAAAAGCTGATATTTTCACCTCGGTGTTTACCGTGGGGGTATTTATCATCCCGGTATTAACATCACTGTTATTCAACTTTCCCAAAAGGCACACCATCGAACCGGAAGTAGCCGAAGCAGCGGAAGATGTACTGGATAAGCAATAGAAGTTGGCAGTTTGCAGTGAGGCGAAAATATTTTGTCCAGGTTGGGCTTGTGTGAGTTCCCTCTTGAGAGGGGCGGAGGGGTGTGTTTATGAAGGCTAATAACACACCCCTGCAACCGCACTACCTATTCGGCTCCCCTCTCAAGAGGGGAGCCGAATAGGCTCCAATAACTAATGAACTATTGAACAAATGAATTTTAATAAAATAATAGCTTCCATATTTGGCATCGGGTTTTTAAAGGGCGGTGGTACCTATGCGGCTATAGTAACCTGCGGGTTTATTTGGTTGTTATGGCAAAGCCCGGCATTGCAAAACCCCTGGTACTTGTTTGTGATTACCATTGTAATAACCCTGTTGGGTGTATACGTAAGTAACAAGGTGGAGCCCGATTGGGGTGAAGACAGCTCGCGGGTGGTTATCGATGAGGTTGCCGGTATGCTGATAGCGGTGGTATTTGTGCCCATGAATATTTATACCCTGATCGGCGGACTTATCCTGTTCCGCTTTTTTGATATTGTAAAACCTTTAGGTATCCGTAAAATGGAAGCCCTCCCCAGCGGCACGGGTGTAATGATGGACGATGTGTTGGCAGGTGTTTATTCCAATATACTGGTGTGGGTTGGTTACCTGCTTTGGCTGAAATTTGGAGCATAAAAAATAGATACAAAATCAGGAAGTCATCCCGAATTTATTTCGAGATCCCACATGTAAAGCTACGGTGTTCAACCCTGCTGATGAGATGCTGAAACAAGTTCAGCATGACACGGTTATATGGTAATTACAAATTCCCTTTCCTGATCTCATCCGCCGCATAATTAGCCGCCCTTGCGGTTAAGGCCATGTATAGAATGGACGGACTTTGGTTGCCGGTGCTGGTCATGCAGGCGCCATCGGTCACAAATACGTTTTTGCACAGGTGTAGTTGGTTCCATTGATTGAGCAGCGAGGTTTTGGGATTCTTACCCATGCGTACGCCGCCCATTTCGTGAATATCGAGGCCGGGGGCTTGTTTGTTCTCGTGTTTTTCGATGTTTGTGCAGCCGGATCTTTCCAGCATTTCGGCGCTTTGGGTTAAAAAATCCTGGATCATGCGCTCATCGTTATCGTCATACTCTACAGAAGTGATGAGCAGCGGGATCCCCCATTGATCCTTCTGATCTTTACTCAGGCGTACATGATTGCTTTCTTTGGGGATGGTTTCACCTTGCAGGTACATGTACACCTGCCATGGTCCGGGCTCGGTTAAGGCATCTTTAAAATCGCCGCCGATTGATGGATGGACTTTGCCGTAAGACATTGGGCTGCGGTAAGCCCCCATGAAAGTAGTGAAGCCACCTTTGTAATCTGTTTCCTGTTGGTGCAGGTTGCGATAATTAGCCAGGATCAGCTCCGTAGGGTTGCGGCCAAAATAGTATCTATCTAAAAAACCATCCATGCTGGCTGTTACTGATGCCCGGTAGTTTTGGAAGGCCACATATTTGCCCAGCAGTCCGTTATCATTGCCCAGGCCGTTCGGAAAACGTGCCGAGGTTGAATTCAGCAGGATGAGGTTGGTATTCAGTGCCGATGCATTCATAAAAATGATCTTTGCTTTGTATTCGATTACTTCTTTAGTGTTGGTGTCTATCACTTTAACGCCGCTTGCTTTGCCCAGCTTTTCGTCATAAATAACAGAGTGAACCACCGAAAATGGTCTTATAGTGAGGTTGCCTGTACGCTTGGCCCAGGGCAATGTGGAGCTTACCGAGCTGAAATAACCACCAAACGGGCAGCCCCTCATACACATATTACGCGCCTGGCATTTACCCCGCCCTTGGTCCAGATGCAGCTGGTTGGGTTTGGTTAAATGCGCCCAGCGTGCATGTACCAGGTGGCGGTCGGGATAATGCTCACTGATCTTTTTGCTGACCACCTCCTGCACGCAGTTCATATCAAAGGGCGGCAGAAACTCACCATCGGGCATGGATTCAATGCCATCTTTATTACCACATACACCAATGAATTTTTCTACGTGCGAATACCAGGGCGCTACATCATCATAGCCGATGGGCCAGGCAATACCATAGCCAAAACGCTCAGGATTGGTAAATTCATACTTACTCCAGCGCTGGCAAGCACGCCCCCAGGTAAGCGATTTGCCGCCAACCTGGTAGCCCCTGATCCAGTCAAACGGTTTTTCCTGTATATAAGGATGGTCTTTATCTTTTATAAAAAAATGCGCATCGTCTTCACCAAAACCCGCCGCTTTGCTGATCAATGGGTTCTCATCCAAAAACTCCCGGGTCATTTGCCCGCGGTGTTTAAACTGCCAGGGATCCATCGTAGCCGTTGGGTAGTCTTTGATATGCTCTACATTACGACCGCGTTCCAGTACCAGGGTTTTTAAACCCAGCTCGCATAATTCCTTGGCGGCCCAGCCACCACTGATGCCTGAGCCTATAACAATGGCATCATAAGTTAAATGATCTGCTGTTTGCTGTGGTTTTTTTGGTTGATCGGGCATCGTGATTAGTGATTATATTTAAAAACTATTCAATAATTTATTTATATAGATTTTGTCGATATGGGTGTGTGATTGTTCTTTTATTTTACTCCTTATTCAACTTTTCTGCTGCGCTATGATCTAAAAAGATCTGCGCGTTTGGCAGGGTCTGGAAGATAGATGCCGGTACATCCGTTGTTACCGGGCCGTTCAGGGCCTGCGCTATGATGCTTGCCTTTTTCGCTCCACTCGCGATCAGCATCGGTGTCCGGGCTTCGGCCAAATGACGAAGTCCCAGGGTGATCCCTTCGGTTAATTGTGGTTGTTGTGTGAAATACTTTTTGGCTACATCAATAGTTACAGTCGCTAATTCGGAGTGATGGGCGTAGGTGTTAAAATCCGTGCCGGGTTCATTCAGGCCGATATGTCCGTTCATACCAATACCTACGATCATCATATCCAAGCCGCCAAGATTGCTAATATGCTCATTCATTTTCCGACACTCCCCGTCCAGATCAGCAGCCTTGGCATCGAAAAATCTTACCTGTGCCGGCGCTATCTTTAACAGCGAAAAGAAATGCTTGTGCAGGTAATGACTGCAGCTGCCTTCATCATTTTTATCCATACCCACCCACTCATCCAAGCCCACAAAATGCGCCTGACTAAAATCTATCTTCTCCCCCTTAGCATATTGTACCAGGAATTTAAACATGCCCGTTGGTGATTCGCCAGAAGGAAAGCAGATCAATGAATCGGGTTTCTGTTTGATTTGCCGCCATACCCAGTATGCTGCCGCGGATGATAACGAATCGTAATCTTTATACCGTTGTATAGTCATGTCGCTTATTGATGGTTTAGCCAAAGGTCTATCGGTTTGGCCACTTTAGCCGAAAATGGCAGGTTGATCTTTTTACCCTGTCCTGCCGAAGCATAGGCCGCGTAAATGATCTCCAGAACAGCCCTGCCGTCTTCGCCGGTTACAAGCGGAGTTTTATCGTGGCGTACACAATCAATAAAGTGTTTGAGCTCATGAGGGTAACCCTGGTTAAAGGCCTCTTCAAAAATGGTGAAGCTCCAGCCTTTGGAGGTGTCGGCTTTTTCCATGGCGTAACCATAACCTTCGCGGCTGTAGGTTACCGCGGCGTTGCCCATAAACAGATCAGCATAAATTACGCCCCCGGTACCATATATCTCACAACGATCGTCCATGCCGCCATGTTTGGCCCAGCTGTTTTCGGCTACGGCAGTCACCCCATTTTCAAACTCTACAATAATTACCGAATTATCTTCGCCTTTGGTACGGCCTTTATGAAATACGGTACTCATGGTGGCGTACACATTGCTCACTTTGGCATGATCAAGCATCCACCGGAACCAGCCCAGGGCGTGGCAACCCATGTCCATAATAACCCCGCCACCGGCCAGGTTAATATCATAAAACCAATCGCTGTGCGGGCCCGAATGTTTTTCACCTTGTTTTAGCATAAATACCTCACCCACGGCGCCGTCTTTGACCAATTGCCGGGCACGCTCATATTTTGGCGCGAAGCAAAGCTCTTCGGCATACATCAATTTTACCTTATTGGCTTTGCACACAGCAATCATCTCGTCGGCCTCTTCCAGTGTTACGGCCAGCGGCTTTTCAATAATGATATGTTTACCGGCATTAGCAGCTTTAATGGTAGCTTGTGCATGCAGGTAATTGGGCAGGCAGATATCCACCACCTCACAGCCGGATTCGGCGATCAGTTGATCGATATCATCAAACCATTGAGCTATCTGATATTTTTCGGCAAAGGCTTTGGCTTTATCCGGATTGCGGGCGTATACGGCAACCACCTCAGCTTCGGGTATAAAGCGATGGTACGATTCCATGTGGATGTCGGTAATAAAACCGGCTCCGAGTATGGCTACTTTGGTTCTGTTCATAGGTATAATTAGGTTAAATAACTCAGGAGACGCATGTAATGCGTCTCTACAAAAAACAGCACGTAGAGACGCATTACATGCGTCTCCTATTTAAATTTTATTCTCAACGCTTGTGAGCGAAGCACTGTTAGGTTTATTCAAGATTACTGAATTAAATACTAAATCAAAAAAACTAATTAAAGTTTTAAAAAAGGGTTTAGCATTGGTAAAAGGCGGCATTTGGATGATCTGCTATATCGCTCCTGATTTATTTTCGGTTGTTAACATTTGCAATTTAAAAAGTTAATACATAGTATTGTGTAATATTGACACAATGATTGTTATTTGCTGTTAATTAGACATTTATAACCAATAAATAAGCGCTAACCTTTTTAATCCTAATCAATGAGAATAAGCTACAAACTCGGTGTCGCGCTGATGATGGCGTGTGCTGCCGGCAATTTCCATACAGCTGTGCATGCGCAGAGCAAAGCACAGGCGCCGCAACTGCGTGCCAATAACATAAAGCAGATCATAGCTGTTATGACGCTGGAAGAAAAATCGAAACTGGTGGTGGGCATGGGCTTTAAAATGCCCGGCATGCCGCCGCCATCAAAAGATAAGATGAATGAGCCGATAGATATCGGCGGGTTTAAACTCCCCCCATCTGATCCGGATGCTTATAATATACCTGAGAAAGTGCCCGGCGCTGCGGGTCGTACCCATGGCATTGCCCGTTTGGGTATCCCTTCCATGACCGTGTCTGATGGGCCTGCCGGCTTAAGGATCGAGCCTATCCGCAATGGCGACAAATCAAAAACGTATTATGCAACCGCTTTCCCGGTGGCAACCCTGCTGGCATCAAGCTGGGATACCGAACTGGTGAACAGGGTTGGTGTGGCTTTTGGTAACGAGGTGCGCGAATACGGAGTGGATATATTATTGGCCCCCGGCTTAAACATTCATCGCAACCCCCTGGGCGGCCGTAATTTTGAGTATTACTCAGAAGATCCGCTGATTGCCGGCAGTATGACCGCCGCTATTGTTAACGGGGTAGAATCAAATGGCGTGGGTACATCTATCAAACACTATGCAGCCAATAACCAGGAAACCAACCGTAACAGCATCAACACTATTGTAAGTGAGAGAGCCATGCGCGAACTATATCTGCGCGGATTTGAGATAGCCGTGAAAAAAGCGCAACCCTGGACAGTGATGTCGTCCTATAACAAGATCAACGGTACTTTTACCTCGCAAAGGCATGATCTTTTAACCACCATCCTCAAAAAAGAATGGGGCTTTAAAGGTTTTGTAATGACTGATTGGTTTGGTGGTGCAGATCCGGTAGCGCAGATGAAAGCCGGTAACGACCTGATCATGCCGGGCAGCCCGAGCCAATCAGTTGCCATTGTGGCCGCGGTTAAAAATGGTACGCTGGATATTAATCAGCTGAATGCCAATGTGGAACGGATTCTGAATATCATTATCAAATCACCATCGTTCACTAAATATAAATACTCTGATAAGCCCGATCTGGTTGGCCATGCAAAAGTAGCCCGTGAAGCCGCAGCACAGGGTATGGTATTGCTGAAAAATGACGACCATGCTTTGCCTTTAAAAGGAGCTAAAAGGGTAGCTGTATTTGGCAATACTTCGTATGATATTATTGCAGGTGGTACCGGAAGCGGCGACGTAAATAAAGCATACACCATATCGTTGATGCAGGGCCTGGCCAATGCCGGTTATAAACTACAGGAAAAACTTTCAAAAAGCTATGCTACTTACCTGGCCGAAATGAAGCTGAAACAGCCTAAGCCTAAAAACTTTTTTGATCACCCGGCACCGATTCCCGAAATGGATGTAGCCGGTATTGTAGCCGACGAGGCCAATGGTGCTGATGCTGCCCTGATCACCATAGGCAGAAATGCCGGCGAAGGTGCTGATCGTAAACTGGAGAATGATTACTACTTATCTGACGCGGAAAAAGCATTGATCAAAACCATTGCAGGCGCGTTTCATGCCAAAGGCAAAAAAGTGACCGTAGTGTTAAACATCGGCGGCGTAATTGAAGTGGCCAGCTGGCGCGACGAGGTCGACGGTATTTTACTGGCCTGGCAACCTGGCCTGGAAGCAGGCAATGCCATTGCCGATGTGCTGAGCGGTAAGGTAAATCCATCGGGCAAATTAGCTACCACTTTCCCGGTTGATTATAAGGATGTGCCATCTGCCAATAATTTCCCGGGTACACCTGCCGATAAACCCGAGCAGGTGGTTTACGAAGAAGGTATTTATGTGGGCTATCGCTATTACGATGCGGCAAAAGTTAAACCGGCTTATGAGTTTGGCTATGGCTTGTCATACACCAGCTTTAAATTTAGCGGGTTGAAACTGAGTTCGGCAAATTTTGCCAATAGCATTACAGCTACTGTAACCGTAAAAAACACGGGTGACGTGGCTGGTAAAGAAGTGGTACAGCTATACCTGGCTGCCCCTAAAAAAGATCTGGATAAACCCGAGGATGAACTGAAAGCCTTTGGTAAAACCCGCCTGCTGGCCCCTGGACAATCGCAAACTTTGAGTTTTGTGATCAAGGCTGCCGACCTCGCTTCTTTTTATACCAACAGACAAGCCTGGATAGCAGATGAAGGTAAGTATGAAGTAAAAGTAGGTTCGTCGTCAAGAATGATCGAAGAAAAAGCTTCCTTTAAACTGGCCAAAGATATTACGGTAGAGAAAGTGAACAAAGCGCTGATGCCCGAGCAAGCTATCAAGGAATTGAAGCTATAAGGCAGAGTCAAGAAGTTAGAATCAAGAGATAAGACAAACCGCCATCACAACATCATTAATATGTTGTGATGGCATTTATAACCAACCTGCTTAAATTTTATGGCGAACCAATTTAAACTCATAGCCTTGCTTGGCCTGCTGCCTGCAACCGTAGCGATGGGCCAAATCAAATGGACAGAGAAAAAATCGGACGATATTGTTTGGGTGACCAATACCGGCGGGCAAAACCTGGGGTATTCCACCACATCCGGCGTAAAAATATTAACGGTGGATGGTCTTGCTTTTAAAGACCTGAACAAGAACGGTAAGCTGGATAAGTACGAGGACTGGCGCCTGCCGGTTGATGTACGGGCGAAGGACCTGGCATCAAAAATGAGCGTGGAGCAAATAGCCGGCTTGATGCTGTATAGTAAACATCAGCCTATACCCGCCGCTCCAGCCGGGCCTTTCGCCGGGACTTACGGCGGTAAGGTATTTGCCGAAAGTGGCGCCAAACCATACGACCTGTCCGATCAGCAAAAGCGATTCCTGGAAAAAGATAATGTACGGCATGTGCTGATCACTTCGGTGCAAAGTCCGGAGGTAGCCGCGCAATGGAATAATAACGCGCAGGCTTTTGTGGAGGGTTTAGGATTGGGCATCCCGAACAATAACAGTTCCGACCCGCGGCATGGCACTGTAGCTACTGCCGAGTTTAATGCGGGTGCGGGTGGATCGATCTCGATGTGGCCCGGTTCATTGGGTTTTGCTGCTACATTTGATCCCAAGGTGGTGGAAGATTTTGGTCATATCGCCGCGCTGGAATATCGGGCTTTGGGTATTGCTACCGCGTTATCGCCACAGGTTGATATTGCTACCGATCCGCGCTGGTGGCGGGTGAGTGGTACTTTTGGTGAAGATCCACAGCTCTCGGCCGATATGGCGCGGGGGTATATTGATGGTTTTCAAACTTCTGTTGGCGATAAAGAGATCAATGGTGGATGGGGATATGGCAGCGTGAATGCCATGGTGAAACATTGGCCCGGAGGTGGTACCGGCGAAGGTGGCCGCGACGCGCATTATGGTTATGGCAAGTACGCCGTTTATCCCGGTAACAACTTTAAGCAACACCTGATCCCCTTTACAGAAGGTGCTTTTAAGCTGAAGGGTAAAACAGGCATGGCCGCATCGGTAATGCCTTATTATACCATATCCTTTAATCAGGATGTAAAGAATAAGGAGAATGTTGCCAATAACTACAACTCCTATATTATTAATGACCTGCTCCGGAAGAAATACCATTTTGATGGTGTGGTATGCACCGACTGGCTGGTGACGGGCGACGAAACCGCTGTTGATCAGTTTTTGTCGGGCAAATCATGGGGAGTGGAAGGGCTTACAGTGGCACAGCGTCATTATAAAGTATTGATGGCCGGGGTTGATCAATTTGGAGGTAACAACGAGGTGGCACCTGTGGTGGCTGCTTACCAGATGGGCGTAAAAGAGCATGGTGAAACGTTTATGCGGGCACGGTTTGAGCAGTCGGCGGTAAGATTGCTGCGTAATCTGTTCAGGACAGGATTGTTTGAAAACCCATACCTTGATCCGCAGGTATCAAAAAGTATCGTCGGTAATCCCGATTTTATGAATGCCGGTTATCAGGCGCAATTGAAATCTATTGTACTGCTGAAAAACAAGAGCAATATTTTGCCTTTGCAGAAAAACAAAACGGTATATGTGCCTAAACAATTTACCCCGGCAGGCAAAAACTTCCTGGGTATGTCAACCCCCGAAAAGCTGGAATCCCCGGTAAATATAGAAACAGTAAAAAAATATTTTAAGGTTACCGAAAACCCCGACGAGGCAGATTATGCCCTTGTGTTTATCAACAGCCCCAACAGCGGCGGAGGTTATAACAGTGAAGATGCCAAAAATGGGGGCAACGGTTATGTACCGGTGAGTTTGCAGTATCAGAAATACACCGCTACCGATGCCCGGGCAACCAGCATAGCCGGCGGTGATCCGCTGGAAAAATTTACCAATCGTACCTATAAAGATAAATCGGCAACAGCTATTAATGTAACCGACCTGGCAATGGTGAATGACACCTATACCAAAATGAAAGGCAAGCCGGTGATAGTTTCGGTTAATATGGCCAACCCTATGGTGTTTTCGGAATTTGAAAAGAATGCCAATGCCATTGTAGTTGATTTTGGCGTACAGGGACAAGCCACATTGGATATACTCACGGGCAACAGCGAGCCATCGGCCTTGTTACCGCTGCAAATGCCGGCTGATATGCACACGGTTGAAAAGCAGTTTGAGGATGTACCCCATGATATGAAATGCTATGTGGATGATCAGGGTAATACCTACGATTTTGGTTTCGGTTTGAACTGGAAAGGTGTTATTAATGATGCGCGCACCGCTAAGTATAAAAAGGCAGGTATAAAACCATAGGGTGTGACCAAAAGAAGTGTTCGGAAGGCTGAAAATTAACTAATAGCTTTTTGGGCTAAAGCCAATAGTTGCTCATTTGAAAACCGTTGGTTAAAACCAACGGCAATGAAAGATCAATCTTTCCTTTATTCATTATCCGTTCCATTTATGGGACGGATAATGAATAATTTGTTGGCTTTAGCCCAAACAACAATCGTCCGAACACTTCTCAACTTTTACCTATCCCCAGAACTTTTCAGTAGATGCAACCAGCGAAAGCAGGTCGAGTACGGGTTCAATTTCAAGACCGCTAGCCCAAAGCTCGGCATCAAATTTTTTGAATGATGCCAGGGATGTCAGGACCTCATGGTCAGCCTCATTTTCAAACTGGTCAAAATGCATAAAAGTTTTACCATCGGGCAGCAACCAGCAACCATACTTAATTCCCGGGTGGTTAAGTGCTTTTAATTCTTTTACAATACCAGCAATATTGGCCTGGTTTATAGGCACAAATTCGGGCCGGGTGGTGTAGTGTACTCTTACTATTTTCATGGTCATCAGCTTTGATTATGGTGTATGTAAAATTACCTGCTAAGCAACAACTGTAAAACGGGCAAAAGAGACTTTTTACGGGTGTTTTGCGACAAAGTAACAAAGCAGTGCATTATAATATTAAGCGAAAGCTAACAGCAAAGCCTTTGCCAGATAAGGCCGCTTTAGATTTTATGTTGAAAGAGATGAGTAGGAAGTAAAGACAGGCTATTAGTTTTTCTGCTGTTTGATGAGATTTTCCAGTGCCTGCAAATGTTTCTTGAAAGCTGCCCTGCCTTTTTCGGTCACGGAATAGCGGGTGTTAGGTTTACGGCCGATAAAGCTTTTTTGCACCTCCATATAGGCCTCCTTTTCCAATGCTTTAAGGTGCGAAGCCAGGTTGCCATCGGTAAGCTCCAATAACTCTTTGAGCGAGTTAAAATCGTAGCTTTCATTGGCAACCAATACGCTCATGATCTGTAGGCGTATGCGGTTTTCAAATGCTTTATCAAACTGGTCTAACGATATTTTCACGAATCGTATTTAAAGTGCATCACGGTGCCATATATAATATGCAGCACGCCAAAACCAATGGTCCAGAGTAGCAGGCCATATCCGGGTATCAGCGCGGCAAGCAAACCTAATAAAATCTCTATTATCCCCAAACTCTTTACGCCCGAATAGGTGTAATGGCTGCCGGCAACCAAAGCCAGGCCATAAAATATGAGCGTGGCCGGTGCAACAATACCATAATAGCCATGATAAATGAGGATAAAAGTAAACAGTCCGCCGCTTACCAGGGGAATAGCCATATTGATCAGCAATCTTTTGCTGCCGGTACTCCAGAAAAGTTGACCATTCTTTTTGGACTTTCTGTAGGATAGCCAAATGCCTGTGCCAATGGAAAGAACAAGAACGGCGAAGGCTACCAGGAATAACTCGGTGATAAATACGATATTATTTCCCTCATAATTACCGGTTTTAAGCAGATTGTAACCAATGCCCGCCCCGATGAGGGCATAAATACCCGCCATAACGCCCGACAGGCCACTAAGCGAAATGAACTTGGCCGAACGCTCCATCAGATCGCGGATGGAACTGAGCTCGGCATGAATGTCTTTTTCTTCCATTGAAAGTGCTTTGATTTTCAAAGTTATTAAGATAGTTTGGAATTGCAAGGGGGATAATACGTTTTCTCTCTGCGCGTCATTGCGAGGAGGAACGACGTGGCAATCTCTATGCTGTACAGGGCAGAGCAGTTTGGCATGGCGTATCCCCGCTCTTGGCCGCGGGAGGGCCTTTACTTTGTCGCCACAAAGTAACCAGACCGAGCGAAGCGAGATAATGAGTGCCAATAAAAATAAACAACCTCGAATAACGGCTTTCAGAGAAAGGCTTCTTTGCGCTCCTGTCCTTTGCCCTGCAAACCGGGCAGAACCAGGGCCGCAATTATTTTGCGCTACTTCGTTCGCACATTTCCTCACGCTTCAGCAAAAACTTGCTATGCCCCGCAACCGCACAGGCTCGCATCGTTCTGCCCGCTTTCACCCGAAGCTTATCTGCTGACGGGAAGAAAGAATGATTGTGCTCAATCCAGTAAATCACTAATTCAATAATTATCCCCCGCGTTAGCGATAGTAGCGGATACCGGCCCGTGGCTAATGCCTTGTGGCGTATAAGCGGATAGCGCGTGCCGGAGGCAACGCCCTTATTAGCGTCAAGAAAACCAACTCAATAATTAAAAATCGTGGTAATCCTTAAACGGCGGAGCCCTCTTGAACGCAAAAAAAAAATTAATCCGTGAAAAGTCCCTTTAATCAAGGTTCAGAAAAATTCACTAATTAAGCTTCTCTACCCCACGTTTTCCCGGCAACAAACGAAGAGCCCTATAAGACATAACTCAAATGAGGATACAGCGTGATGAAAGAAGAAAGAATGAAGCGATGATTTTTTAATTATATTTTCAATAATTATTGAAAATTCAAAATAAATAGTAATTTTGTGTTGTTGAATCATCAGAACATAAAATTATAGCAGTATGAAAACGCTAAAAGATCATGTGGTACTTTTTGATGCTGAATGCCCTATGTGCAGTGTATATACCAAAGCTTTTGTTAAAACAGGCATGCTGGCCGGCGATGGCCGGCAGGCTTATCAGCAGGTGTCCGAAAATAGCTGCCCGGTGTACGATCGCCAGCGCGCTGCTGATGAAATTGCCCTGGTCAACCTGAAAACCGGCGAAGTAACTTATGGCATCAAAAGCCTGTTTAAAATAATAGGCAATACATGGCCGGGATTCGCGCCTCTGTTCGCGTTTAAGCCGTTTGTTTGGTTGATGAGCAAGCTTTACGCTTTTATATCACACAACAGGCGGGTTATTATTCCGCCTTCTAAAGGGAGCGATAGCTTTGAGTATCAGCCCACATTTAAACTGCGTTACCGTATAGCCTACCTGCTGTTTACCTGGTTTATTGTTGGGTATACGCTTACCGCTTACGCGCATTTACTAAGCCCAACGGTGCCTCTGGGTAATGCTTACCGTGAGTATATGATATGTGGCGGACAGATCATTGTCCAGGGAACAGTGATGAGCTTTTGGGACCGCCGGCAAACCTGGACCTACCTGGGCAACATGATGACCATTTCTTTGGCAGGCAGTTTGCTGCTTTTAATTCCGATGGCAATAAACCATTGGTTTCAATTCGGGTCTGAAGTGTACGCCTTGTATTTTATGGGAGTGGCCGGATTAATGTTTCTGGAACACATCCGCAGAACTAAGCTATTGAACCTGGGCTGGACATTGACCATTACCTGGGTTGCATATCGTATTATTTTATTGGCACTGATCTTAAACCTGAACTAATGAAAACCTACAAAAAAATTGTACTCGCCGGTGGCAACGGTTACTTAGGTACCGTACTGGCGAATTATTATAAAGACAAGGCAAACGAAGTGATCATACTGGCCCGTAAACAGGCTAAAACTATTGATAATATCCGTACGGTAGTTTGGGACGGCAAGGCCGAGAACGGCTGGACGGTACAACTGGCCGGTGCCGATATGCTGATAAACCTTTGCGGTAAAAATGTAAATTGCCGCTATACCGAAAAAAACAAGTCTGAGATTATTACTTCCCGGGTTTTACCTACCGAGCTGCTGGGGCACGCTATACATAAAATGAGCAGCCCGCCAAAACTGTGGATCAATGTAACCTCTGCCACGATATACCGCCACGCGGAAGACCATCCGCAGGATGAGGAAACCGGCGAAATTGGTTATGGTTTTTCTATCGATGTATGTAAAATATGGGAGGAGGTTTTCCTGAAAAGCGAAACTCCGCATACCCGTAAGATAGCTTTACGCATGGGTATTGTATTGGGTCGTAGTGATAGCGTTTTTCCACGTTTGCTTAACCTGGTCAGGTTTGGTCTTGGGGGTAAACAAGGTACCGGTAAACAATACATCGCCTGGGTGCATGAACAGGATGTGGCCCGCAGCACCCAATGGCTGCTTGATCATCCCGAAATAGAAGGGGTGGTTAACTGTACCGCGCCCGATGCCATAAAAAATGCCGATATGATGCAAACCATACGTAAAAGCTATGGCATGCCATTTGGTCTGCCCGCACCGGAATGGCTGCTTGACATCGGGGCGGTAGTGATTGGTACCGAGCCCGAGCTGATATTAAAAAGCCGCTGGGTAAAACCCAAACGCCTGCTCGATTCCGGTTTTACCTTCCAATATGAAAAAGCGGAATACGCGGTGCACGATATTTTGAGTATTAAAGGGTGAGGTAGTTTTGTCATGCTGAACTTGTTTCAGCACCCCATACGCAGAGTAAATGTGCGTGTCCGCTGCCGCGGGCTTTCAGCCCGTGGCAACCATAGTCTCAGCTTTCAGCTGAACACTAAAGCTGAAAGCTTTAACCATGCCACCCACGAGATACGCTCTGCGCTAATCTCGCGGTAGCGGAAATGAAGAGAGGCAAGTCATGCTGAACTTGTTTCAGCATCCCACGTGCAGAGTGATATGCATGCTCATTACCTGGCTTGTGGGATCCCGAAATAAATTCGGGATGACGGGCAGGGTTGCCTTTTAATCTTTCTTTTCCCCTGCTTTTTTCTTCACCTCCTTGGTCATTTTCAAGGTCAGGAAAAGCAGCAAGCCCGCGGCCACCACAATAGCAATCCATATAAACACCGTATAATCACGATCGGCTTTTGCAGGTTGCTTGGTTTGATAAGCAACGTTTTGATTAACCACTTCATGACTTATCTGTGGGGTATTACCCTGGATACTGTCTGTAAAAAATTTAAGGTCATATTCTGGTGCCTGTACCGATTGATCTCCAGCCAACAAACGGTAGGTTTGTTTACCATCCAGGTAACTGATTAGTGACTCGGCCGATTGGAAAGCGTCTATGCCGGTAATGGTTAAAGGTAAATTATCGCCATTGCTTATTTGCACTATCAGCTGATTGGTTTTAGCTGCTATCAGCAGATCGGTAGCTTTGGTGGAGTTTAATTCCTCCTCTCCAAGTAGTTGTTTATCATGCCCGTTAACCTGGTAAACCGATACGTCGCGCTTAAAATATTTCGGCGCGGTGATATTTAAATGCAGTTTATTGACCTGGTAATTGTCCTGAAGCTTGATAGTAATGAACGTGGTTTTGTTGCTGTCGATTCGGGTTAATTGAACGGGTGAAACAGGAACGTAGCTAAAAGTAGCCGCGTATTCTGTATACACACCCGCCTGCAAAAACTTGATGGGTGTTTTATTTTTATCATTCACCAGCAATTTCAGGTACCGGTAATTGCTTGCCGGGAACGAGAGCGACTGCATGTAAGTGCCCTCGCTATTCACCACGGCTTCCTGTAACGGGATATCTTCCTGAATGGCGAACCATTGTTTCAGATCGTCGCTGCCCACTAAATTCACCTTGCGTTGTACGGCCGTGTTTTGCAGCCTTATCCACAGTCGATCGAGCGCCAGGCCTGTTTTATTTTCTACAATAAAAGTGGTGCCGGTATCGGTACTCAGTTTTGCGTCAACCTGGTTAAAAACCACAAAGCTTTTCTGATCCTTCTGTGGTAGACTCCCGGCCTGGATGTAGGGTATAAAATTGCCTTTAGCATCAACTATCCTGATGTCGGAAAGATCAGCTTTGGCTTTGGCTACAAAAGCAGGCTGCAAGCTGATGCGGTAAAAGCCGGTACTATCTACCTTGGGCAGGGTAGCCTGGTATTTAAAATTTTGTTGTGCCGATGCCGACAGCATCAGTCCGCAACAGAGTGCCGTGAGGGTTAATATTTTATTCATCCTTAGGTTTGGCTTCATCATCAACAATAATTTTTTTAACCTTTTGATACATGAACGATATCACCAGCAGTATGATACCCAGGCAAAAGAACGCGGCTATTTTACCCGCCACCGGTATGTTATTGATATCGAACAAGAATAATTTAAGCAGTGTTAACGAAAATAGGCTTAATGATACTATCCGCATTACCCGTAACTTATGGCGCATCCCCAGCCACATCAGGGCAAAGGATAGCAAGCCCCATAAAATAGGCAGCCCGGTTTTAATATAAACCGTTTCAATACGATTGATGGAATGACTATTGCCATAAAATAACAAATTGCTCAGCAGGCTTATCTCTAAACTTAAAAATAATACCACCGCCGCGCTAATGAGCCAGGTGAACATCACCTTCATCCCAGAATCCAGGTTTTTCTGGCTCAAACGAATAATGCGGTAAAATAATAATCCAACAAAAATGGCCGCTATCCAATGCGCGGTAAAATGACCGGCCGGTATTTTTTGCTGCTCCAGCATCAAGCGTTGCAGAGCGAAAAACTGCGGGGTAAGCGCCAGGTAAACCGTAACGCATACCATGAGTATGGCCAGCCTTATTTTTTCATTAAAATTGAGTGCTTTTACTTTTAACGATACCAGGTAATACGTATATACAAACACGGGCGTGTACAACATCATGTATAATATATTAAGCGGGGTATTGGGGAAATGATTTACAAACTGATGGTTAACCTCAAATAATCCGCTTAAAAACAAAAGCGCCAAAGCCGTTATACTGAAAACATGCCGGTCAACAGCTATGCCTTTTACCGTGGTCGGTTCTTCTTTGCCTGCCAATATTGATAACAGGTAAGAGCTGATGGCCGCAACCAGTGTAGTGATAAAACCCTTATTGGCAATAACGGTGAGACTTAAGTTATTGTCTACGTATATCTGGTACCAATCCATCAAAAGGCTCAGCAGCATGGCTACCCAAAGCAGTAAAGAGGTAAGTTTCATTAACTGGATAGACGAGCGCTGGTACAACCAGTATAATAATACGGTTTCAGATGCCCAGAAAATAGTAATGCTATGGCCATGCAGTTGTATAGGCGCCGCCAGCGAAATAAAGGTAAGCGTGATGCCAATGAGCAAGTACAAAATGTTAGTATCTACCTTACGGTTACGGAATAACAGGTAGGATAATACCAGGTTAACCACGCCCAGGCTTATACAAAACAAGCCTCGGAACTGCTCTTCTTTCATCACCGTAAGCAGGTATAAGCCGGCCGCGAAATAAAGCGCGGTATTGCTGAGCAGGATGGTAAAATCAGAGGCGATGAATTTTTTATTTTCCTTAACGTTATGCGCCACATTGATGATAAAGTACAGCACATAAAAGATACTGGCATAAATAAAGCCGATATGATAGCTTGGGGCAGTAAGCGTATACAGCACGGATGCAAAAACAATCACCGTAAACACAAAGCTGATGATGTTGAGCACCCGCCAGGCTTTAAAGTAGGAGATGATAAGCAAGCCGGTATTCAATATCAACAGATATATAAATAAGGCATCGTAATTAGCGTGCCCGGTACTTACCATAAACGGACTGGCAAAGCCGCCTACCAGGGCTATCACGGCCAGTTCCTGCTTATCATACAGTAACGAAAGCAGTACCGCGAAAATGGTGATCACTATTAAAATAATGAACGCTACGGTTTGGCTAAATAAATTGAACTGGTGAAATGCCAATGTTATGGTAAAATAAAACACGGCTAAACCGCCACCAACCAATACCGAGCTGAATGCTTTATAACTATTACGCAGGCGATGGGCAATACCAATTAAAATGGCTCCGCATGCTACACCGATGCCCACACGACCGATCGGGCCTACCCAATCATTATCAATGGCATATTTTACAAAAAAGCCGATGGCTAAAACCAGTATGGCAATACCAATTTTGTTGATCAGGTTTTCGCCAATGAATTTTTCCAGATCTGGGTGGCTTTCAAAGAAGGATGGTTTCGGTTCTTTAGGTTTTGGCGGAGCAAACTCTCCCGTTTTAACAGGTCGGTGGATGGCCGATAGACTGTCTGATATCACCTCGGGCTGCCGCTCAATATGATCGGGTTTAATAAATGTTGGCTGTGACTCAGGAGGTACAACCGGTTCTGGCCGGGATATATTAACCGGTTCATCGGGCGTAACAACCGGCGGTGTTTCACTGATGACGGGTTTGGGTTCTTCGGTCTTTTTAGCCGGTTCTTCAAATGGTTTATAAAGTTTAAGTGCTTCTGTTAACCGTTTTAATTCAGCTAATTTATTGTCAATATCGCTCAACTTACGGTTAGTATCCGTTTTGTTGCCAACTATTAAAAAAATAATCAGAAGCAGTATACATATAGTTAAAATGTCCATGGGCATAGGTTTGGCAAAAGTTAAAGATAGATGATTTATGCAAGGCAAACACATAAAAATTTATTTAGCATCAGCTTGGAGACGATCCTCATTCCAAGCCATCAATATTTATGACGGTAGACTGCCTTTTTATTGACAGCAGTAATTATTAAATTTAGAGGCTATGAAAAACGTATTTATATTGCTCTTTTTACTGCCATTTACCGCACTGGCTCAGCAAAACTATTCAACCTCCATTGATAATTTTATGCAGGCTCAGGTTGCAGTAAATAACTTCAACGGGAATGTGCTGGTGGCAAAGGCCGGAAAAGTAATTTACCAGAAGGCGTTTGGTTACCGCAATTACGATACAAAACAGCTGCTTGATACCAATTCTGTGTTTGAATTGGCCTCTGTTTCTAAACAATTTACGGCTATGGGAATCCTGATGCTGTTAGAGAAAGGGAAACTTTCATTAACTGACTCCCTGCGAAAGTTTTTCCCTCAGCTTCCATACAAAGGTGTAACCATACAAAACCTGCTCACACATACATCGGGTTTGCCCGATTATATGACCGCGATGGAAAATAAGTGGGATCATAAAAAGATCGCGTTTAATGATGATATGATCAATTTTCTGGCTTCAGAAAAAGTTCCGGCGAATTTTGCTCCCGGCAAAAAGTTTGAGTATTCCAATACCGGCTATGCTATCCTGGCCAGCATTATTGAAAAAGTATCGGGCTTAACTTATCGGTACTTTATGTATAAAAATATTTTTGTGCCCTTGCGGATGGATCACTCGCAGGTTTATAATACCAGGCGCTCAACAAAAGATACCATTGCCAATTATGCGTATGGATTTGTTTTTGCAGACAGTCTGAAAAAATATGTACTTCCCGACAGCTTAACAAAGGACGACGTAGTTTTTTACCTGGATGGGATAGAAGGTGACGGTACTATCAATTCAACAACCGGCGATCTGTTAAAGTGGGATCAGGCATTAAAAAATCACAGCTTATTGGGCCTGGCTACCCAAAACGAAATGCTTTCAACGCAATCATTGATGGATACTGTAACTAAAAAATACTATGGTTATGGTGTAAGTATCGGTGCAGATCAGTTTGGGGTTGTTATCAGTCATAGCGGTGGATGGCCGGGTTACCATACTATTTTAACGCGTTATCCGGTAAAAGATGTCACCATCATCATTTTATCAAATAACGAATCGGATGTTTCCAGTATAGCCTATGGTATTACCGGGATCTTATTTGACATGAAGGTAGCCTTACCTTATGTTCATAAAGAAATAGCTGTCGATGCTACTATATTAAACAGGTATTTGGGTAGTTATTCACGTAAGCTCCAGACTTTAACCCTTAGTTTCGATATCATCAAAAAAGATGGGAAACTATATCGCCATCAGAATGGGATAGCCGATGTGGAACTCAAACCCGAATCTAACACCCGGTTCTTTTACGCCGATGGTACAGACAGGCAGATAGAATTTGAAACCGATAAAACCGGTAAAGTTACCGGAGGCTGGTTCATCAATACAGGGGTCCGGTCTGAACTGCATAAGGCAAAAAAATAACGCAGGCAGACTGATATGGCATTTGCGTTTGCAGATGAGGTATATGCTAAATCAATTAACTACTTTAGCTATAATTATATGCCAACGGCCTAACCCCTGCTGTTAATTGCCATAAGTAAAACGTGATGATGAAAATATTTTTTAAGCACTTCCTGTTGCTCTGTTGCTTATTGATCACCGCTACAGCCTGGTCGCAAACCATTTCTCCATCGCTGTTGCGCGGTCATTGGAAAGCCGTGTGGATCACCGCGCCCGATGAGCCGGCAAAGGATTACGGTGTTTATCATTTCCGGAAAAATATCAGTCTGAGTGCTAAACCCGCATCGTTTATGGTACATGTATCGGCCGATAACCGGTATAAGCTGTACGTGAACCAAACGCTGGTATCGCTAGGTCCGGCCCGTGGCGATACTTATTACTGGAATTACGAAACCATCGACCTGGCTCCATACCTCAAAGCAGGCAACAACAGCGTAGCCGCCCTGGTTTGGAACGAGGGCGATTACCGTCCCGAGGCGCAGATCTCTATCCGTACGGGCTTCATTATGCAGGGTAATACCACTGCTGAAGAAATAGTGAATACCGATAAAACCTGGAAATGCATCCGTGATAAAGCTTACCGGCCGCTTACCGGGATAGGTTATCATCCTTATTACGTTGCAGGGCCGGGCGAATTGGTAGATATGAGCGCCGCCATCAAAAACTGGAACGCTATTGATTTTGACGACAGCTCCTGGAAAAATGCCAGTAAAATCGACTTTGGTAACCCTAAAGGTACCGTGAATGCTTTTGGCTGGATGCTGGTACCCTCATCATTGCCGCAAATGGAATTGAAATATCAGCGTATACCCTCACTTCGTAAAGCAGAGGGTGTAAGTGTGCCCAAATCTTTTCCATCAGTAAAAACAACGTTAACCATACCGGCCAATACCACAGCTACTTTGCTGCTCGATCAAACTTACTTAACCAACGCTTTTGTAACACTTAATTTTAGCAAGGGGAAAAACGCGGCTATTAAATTAACCTATGCCGAATCGATGTTCAATAGCTTGAATCATGGTATAGTTAAAGGTAACCGAAACGATGTGGATGGTAAAATTTTTGCCGGTCGTAGGGATAGTATTACTGCCGATGGTTCGGCTGGTCAAACATTCACTACCCTGGCCTGGCGTACTTACCGCTACATTCAGTTACAGGTTAAAACCGGGGATGAGCCTTTGGTTATCGATGATATTTTCGGCACCTTCACCGGTTACCCATTCCAGCTCAATGCAAAGCTGGAAACAGGCAAGCCCGAAATGCAAAAAATACTGGACATTGGCTGGCGCACTGCCCGCCTTTGCGCCGGCGAAACTTATACCGACTGCCCCTACTACGAGCAGTTGCAATATGTAGGTGATACCCGCATCCAGGCCCTGGTATCCTATTATAATAGTGGCGACGACAGGCTGGCCCGCAACGCTATCAACCAGATGGATCAATCGCGTATTGCCGAAGGTTTAACGCTGAGCCGTCATCCATCCTTCTCACCACAGATCATCTCCACCTTTTCCTTATGGTACATCGGGATGCTGCATGATTACTGGATGTACCGGCCCGACAGCGCCTTTGTAAAAGATAAGATGGAAGGGGCAAGGGCTGTGCTGGCTTTCTTTGGTAAATACGAACAGGCCGATGGTTCGCTGAAAGATACACCCTATTGGACTTTTGTGGACTGGGTAAACGACAAAGGCTGGGATTTTGGCGAAGCCCCGCAAAGTAAAGATGGCCATTCGGCGGTGTTGGATCTGCAACTGATGTGGGCCTATAGCCAGGCTGCCGAAATGGAAGCAAAGATGGGTATGCCCGCTTTCGCCCAAATGTACAAGGCCAAAGCCGCACAGTTAAAAACTACTATTCAAAATAAATACTGGGATGCCGGCAGGCAGTTGTATGCCGATACGGAGGATAAGCAACTGTTTTCGCAGCACACCAATACCCTGGCGGTATTAACCGGTATGCTGGCCAGTGCTGATGCTACAGCAGTATGTAAAAAAATGCTTACCGATACTACCATCACCAAATGCACCATCTACTTTAAATATTACCTGCACCAGGCTTTAATAAAAGGGGGTTTTGGTGACGACTACCTGCAATGGCTGGATATATGGCGCAAGAACATCGATATGGGCCTGACCACCTGGGCCGAAATATCCGACCTGGAACATAACCGCTCCGACTGCCACGCCTGGGGCGCCAGTCCCAACATTGAGTTTTACCGGACGGTATTAGGGGTAGATAGCTACGCGCCGGGCTTTAACCAGGTTAAGATTGAGCCCCATTTAGGCGATTTAAAAAATGTAAGCGGCGAGATCCCGCACCCTAATGGGAAACTATCCGTAAAATATCAATTGGCGAAAAATAAATGGACGGTCTGGATCAACCTGCCGCCAAATACATCGGGTGTGTTGGTATGGAAAGGTAAAAGTTATTCTTTAAAAGCCGGGGAGAACAAACTGATTATTTAAATTGGAGCAGCGATGAACTAATAATAGTTTGTCATGCCGTGTTTAAAACCATAGAGCTTTGAAGGTGAAATGACGCATTCAATTATTTATAAAGAATATGTCATTGCGTAGCGTGGACAACCGACCGGAGAGAGCTCATTAATGCCGTAAAAAACAATTGACATCATTAATAATCTCCTCGCCTGCATATTGAAGGCGAGGAGATTGCTTCGTCGTTCCTCCTCGCAATGACATGAGGGAGACGCTGACGGTTGAAGCATCTATTGTGCGACATACATGTAGAAGAAGATCCGACACTCCGTTCAGGATGACAAATTGTGAGGGATTATTTAATATATTGATTTTCAGGCAGAGCTCCATCTTTAAAAGGTGATATTGGCATAATGTCTTCATGGTCAAATATTTGTAGATTTGATAAAGCCAATTAAACCCAAACCTATGAAAAAAATAATTATAGTAGGCCTGCTAAGCCTGATGGTGATCATGATGTATTCATTTAGCCGGGCCGAAAAGAAAAGCCCTGAAGGTATTTCAATCCCGGAAGGTTACCGGAACTGGACGCATGTGAAAACGGCAGTTAACAATCCTACTTTCGCGTCACATTCGGGTTTTCATCATATCTATGCCAATCCAAAAGCTCTGGAAGGTTATAAAACAGGCCAGTTTGCCGATGGCGCTATTATCGTGTTTGACGTATTGGAATCTCTCCCTCAAAAAAACGGGGATATTTACGAAGGCAAAAGAAAGCTGATAGATGTAATGGTTAAAAACAGCTCCCAGTTTAACGAAACAGGCGGCTGGGGATATGAGGAGTTTATTTACAGCGATAGTGTAACCACAAAAGCATTACACCCTACCAAAGAACAATGCTTTAACTGTCATAACACCCGGAAAGCAAATAGCTTCATTTTTAGTAATTACAGGAGTTAGCGGAACCTGACCCTTACGCTCGTTTGGCACTACAAAGCTTGTCATCCTGAACGGAATGAAGGATGACATTGGAGGAAGATTTTCCGCTACCGCAAGCGTTCCGCTTGTGGTCACCATGATTTGCAATAACCCAACTAATCAATTTACCACAAGCGGGACGCTTGCGGCAAATTGGATTAGAATTCATTTTGAACCTTCTTTTTCTCCTTCTGGTTCTTGGGGGCTGGAAGTAGTCTGAGATTTGTCAGATACTGTATCGTTGGCTTCCATATTAGGTTCCATTTTATTACCACTTTTACTCCAAAAGAATTCCAAATTATATTTGTCTGATAGGGTTAGGTGGTGGTCATACGCTTCTGTCTCTTCGGTGGCCATAATGTTTGATTTTAAGGGTTAATAAAAAATGCGTTGGCAATGCGATTAATAAATAATAATGTGTAACGTTTAGTTTATCAGGAAGTTAAATAATTTGCCACGGTTTTTAAATGTTTATTTTGTTCGATTGCTGTTCCGCTACCGCAAGCGTCCCACTTGTGATCGTCATGATTTGCCCGTATTAGCGCAAGTCTTGTGTGTGGACCCGCGGGGCGATGACTTGTGCTTATATGCCGGGCATTGAAGTCACAAGTCAGCCTTTGCCCACAAGGTCGCTGCACAAGACTTGCGCCAAAAAAGGATTTAAATAAAAACGCGTCATTGCGAGGCGCGAAGCAATCTCTATACTTTACAGAGCAACTAGTTAGGTAATGAACCTGCTTATGTAGAGATTATTAATATTGTGTTTGTTTTTTATCGATATTAATGAGCTCCCTCTGGTCGGTTGTCTTCGTGCCTCGCAATGACGCGTGAAAAAGAGCGCAAGTAGATATAAGCCAAGCGAATTTTGGTAATTACGCTGCTGTTGACCGCAGAATTGTGACGTCGCCATTATTTTCCTAATTAGCGTACTTATTTATATTTGAGGATGGAATTAAGTCAAACTAAACCACAGATCAAGAAATCAATTCTTGTATATCTCTTACTCACTTTAGTATTCAGCGCTATTGTTTGGGTATTGACCCTACACCAGGGTACAGGCCGGATCGGCGGGCGTATATATGGATACGGTATTATGTGGTGCCCTGCCCTGGCAACTTACCTAACGTGTAAAATACTCAAACTCGACTTTACACGCCTGGCCTGGCAATGGGGAAAACCGAAATATCAGGTTTGGGCTTATTTTGTACCGCTGATATACGCGGCGATCAGCTATGGCATTATCTGGATGATGGGATGGGGCGGATTTTATAATAAACAGTTCATCAAAGAAGCCGCACAGTCCCTGGGATGGAGTAATCTTCCCGATAGTGTTTTTATTCCCTTGTTTTTCCTGGTAAATGGCGTCCTGGGCTTTTTCGCGAGTATGTCTACGGCATTGGGCGAAGAGATAGGATGGCGGGGATTCCTGGTGCCCCAACTCAGTAAAATTAGCGGCTTCACTGCTACCTCTTTGATAACCGGGATTATCTGGGCTGTATGGCATTTTCCTTTAATCATATGGGGAAGCTATAACGGTGGCACGCCCTTCTGGTACAGCTTAACCTGCTTTACGGTAGCTATAGTAAGTATGAGTTTCATTTGCACCTGGTTCAGACTAAAATCAGGTAGCTTGTGGACCGGCGTTATGCTGCATGCCAGTCATAACCTTTTTGTTCAAACTTTTTTTACACCAATGACAGTTGCTAACGCACAAACCAAGTATTTTGCTGACGAATTTGGGGCGGTTATAGCTCTTGTATCTGTTTGCTTCGCGATTTACTTTTGGACAAGGCGAAAAGAATTAAGTGTAGCGAGATAAGGAAAGCAATAAAGAAAAGCCACTCCCTTGCGCTCGTTTGCAACGAGTGCTTAACATGGGTTTGCATTTAAAACGCTATGGCGATGCAATAAGCACTCGTTGCAAACGAGCGCAAGCAGATCAAGATACTCCGTAGGAGTAAAAGCTTTGTAGAAAATAAACAATAAACATTTAGCATGCCGTAGGTATGCAACCCGAGTACAGTACCTACGGCACTTACCCTGGAACGGCTATTTTCTACAAAGCATTAACCCCGATGGGGTTGCAAGGGGGCACAAGTAGAAGCGGAGCGTTATCAATAGTTAATTTCTGGGGGTGTTAATCCATTTTTCCCAAAATGCACTTTGCTCTATTATAAGTCCAACCCTCTCAGCAGGAGCAGGATCAAATATTTCTACCAATTGTTCAATTGCAGCCTTTTTACCAAGTACAAGCGAATATGCTTTTAGCCCTGAACTCATGTCCCGAGCCATTCTGGAAGGGTGAACATTCGTCACCGAACCCTGACATAATATAAAAAGTTGTTTCTCTTCAAGAAGTTGCCTCAATTTAAAAAGGGAATCAAGAAAATCATACCCCTCTATGTTAATTAAATTAATCTCTTTTGAAGAAAGATCAAGCGTTGCAACATTGCCATTCAGCCTGCCTTGTAAATGCGCTTCGAAAAATAAATTTACCTTGTCGGATATCGTAACTTGTCTGTCAAATTCCATTATTTGTAATTAGGATTATAAATATATTAATCATGGATGTGAATACTATAATTTATTATCAATGCTGGCCAAAAACAACTTCCCTGTTTAAAAGTTTATAAAAAGTGTAATAAAAACAATCAATTCTAACGGGAATAACATTTAATGGCGTTTTTGCCATTATTGAGTAAAATACTTTTGATTTCGGTTTGAAAAGAAAAAAGCTGCGCTAACTTTACCTTCGTGCTGCTTGTTGCTTATTGTATTAGTTACACTAATTTAATTGAATAATTAACAGTCAGATATTATTAAAAATGTGATATTTACGTGCGGGATTTTTTTAGCGGTTTAATCAGCCCCGGGCCGCACCTAAATACAGTTAAATCTATACGAATGAAGAACACGCCAACCAAGGTAAAAGTCCTCTCCATCGATATCGGTGGGTCACATATCAAAGCCACCATCCTGAATGAAAAGGGCGAGCTAAAAATGGATTATGATAAAATTGTAACGCCAGCGCCCGCCAGTCCCGAAAATTTAATAAAAGCCATCAAAACCCTGGTGAAGGATTTTCCGGCTTATGACTATATATCGGTAGGTTTTCCGGGATATGTAAAAAATGGCGTCATCAAAACGGCACCCAATCTGGGCACCAAATTATGGACCGGTTTTGACCTGAGCAAAAAGCTAAGCGAGGCTTTAGGTAAGCCAGCCAAGGTAGTAAACGACGCGGATATGCAGGGCCTGGGCGTAGTTGATGGCAAAGGCCTGGAAATGGTTATAACCCTGGGTACCGGTTTTGGTACTGCTTTGCTGATGGACGGCCATTTATTGCCCCACCTGGAATTGTCGCAATTGCCTGTTAAAACCGATAGGAATTATGATGAATACATCGGCGAGAAAGCGCTGGAAAAACATGGCAAGGAAAGATGGAACAAGCGGATGGAGAAAGTTTTTGAAATTTTAAAAACTGTATTCAATTACGATACTTTATATATTGGCGGCGGCAACTCAGATAAGCTTACTTTTAAGCTGGATAAAAATATGAGGATAGTAACCAATGCCGACGGTATAAAAGGCGGCTCAAGACTATGGCTGTCTGACGCGGAGAGCAGGATCACAAAAGCAACACCAACTAAATAAAATCATACAACACCGAATTAACAATGGAAAATTCTAAGGACATTGAAAAATTGGCGATAGATACCGTAAGGGTATTATCGGCCGATGCAGTACAAAAAGCAAACTCTGGTCACCCGGGAACCGCGATGGCTCTTGCACCTATGGGGCACGTTTTATGGTCGAAGTTTTTAAACTACAACCCTAAAAATCCTGATTGGGCAAACCGCGACAGGTTTATCCTTTCGGCAGGGCACGCCTGTATATTACAGTACAACTTTTTGTATTTAACCGGATATGATTTGAGTTTAGATGATATCAAGCAATTCCGCCAGCTCAACAGCAAAACCGCCGGTCACCCGGAATATGGTTTGGCTCCGGGTGTGGATGTTACTACTGGCCCGCTGGGACAAGGTTTTGCCAATGGTGTAGGTTTTGCCATAGCGCAAAAACATTTGGCAGCCCGTTATAATAAACCAGGTTTCGACCTTTTTAACTATAATATTTACGCGATCACCAGCGATGGCGACATGATGGAAGGTGTAACATCAGAAGCAGCATCACTGGCAGGCCATTTACAACTGGGTAACTTGATTTACCTGTATGATGATAACCACATCTCTATTGAAGGCAGCACCGACATTGCCTTTAACGAGGATGTAAGTGCCCGTTTCCGTGCATACGGCTGGCAGGTGCAGGAAGTATCAGACGTAAATGATACCCACGCTTTAGAGCTGGCTCTGATCAACGCTAAATCAGAAACACAAAAACCATCATTGATCCGTGTTCGTTCACTGATCGCTTATGGTAGCCCAAATAAATCAGGTACCGCAGGTTCACACGGTTCGCCGCTGGGTGCCGATGAAATTAAGCTGGTGAAACAGTTCTTCGGTTTCGATCCTGAAAAATCATTCAACGTACCAGACGAGGTAATCAAATACTACCACGAAAAAGGTGCTAAAGGCGAAGGCAAAGAAGAAAAATGGAACAAGCTATTTGCCGACTATAAAGCCAAATATCCAGAATTAGCTGCCGAGTACGAAGCCGCGTTTAAAGGCGAACTACCTGCAGGCTGGAAAGATAAGTTGCCGGTATTTAAAGGCTCAGATCCTAAAATGGCAACCCGCCAGGCATCTGGTAAAGTATTGAACGCCATCGCCCCGAGCCTGCCTAACCTGATCGGTGGTGCGGCTGACTTAGCTCCATCAACAGAAACCAACCTGAAAGAGTATACTTCATTCACTTCTGAAGACAGGCATGGCCGCAACTTCCACTTTGGTATTCGTGAGCATGCCATGGGGTCGGCGTTAAATGGTATGTCGTTAACCAAAGGTTTGCTGCCGTTTGGCGCTACCTTCCTGCAATTTTCTGATTATATGCGTCCGCCGATCCGTTTGGCGGCTATTATGAAGATCAGCCCGATATTTGTTTACACCCATGATAGTATCGGTTTAGGCGAGGATGGTACAACCCACCAGCCTGTTGAGCACTTAGCAACATTGCGTGTAATTCCTAACGTAACGGTTATCCGCCCGGCTGATGCTAACGAGTCTGCTCATGCATGGCGCGTAGCTATCGAGAAAAAAGGTGGCCCAACTGTATTGATATTCACCCGTCAGGCATTGCCTATCCTTGATCAGGATAAATATGGTAAAGCCAGCGATCTGGAAAAAGGTGCTTACATCGTATCAGAAGGTAGCAAAGGTCCGGATCTGATCCTGATAGCTACCGGTTCTGAAGTATCCCTGATCATGCAGGCACAAGAAAAACTGGAAGCAGAAGGTATCTCGACCCGTGTGGTAAGTTTCCCATCATGGGAACTGTTCGAGAAACAGGATGCCGCTTATAAAGAAAAAATATTACCAAAAGCAAGCCGCAAACGTTTGGCTGTAGAAATGGCATCCCCAATGGGCTGGCATAAATACACTACCGACGAAGGTGATATGCTGGGCATGACCACCTTTGGCGAGTCGGCCCCGGCAGAAGACCTGTACAAACACTTTGGTTTTACAGTTGAAAACGTAGTTAAAAAAGCAAAAGCGCTTTTATAAGAGAGGCAAGAAATAAGAATCAAGAGATAAGATATTTAGCTTCAATGGTTGCTGTCTTGTTTCTTGATTCTTGTCTCTTGATTCTAATTTCAAAAGAATGGATTGGAATAGCAATTTAATCACAAACCTGGAATGGTCGTCGGAGATCACCCACATTAGCGGTAAGCAAAAGGTGGCCGATGAAATTGCCGCGAAGGTAAAGGATGGTGACATCCTGGGCGTTGGCTCGGGTTCAACCGCATACCTGGCCCTCGTAGCTATAGCCAAAAGGATAAAGGAAGAAAAGCTGAACGTAAAGGCCATCCCTACATCGCTTGAGCTATCCATGTTTTGCAGTAAGCTGGGCGTGCCTTTAACTAGCCTTTACGAAAACAAACCCGACTGGCTGTTTGATGGTGCCGACGAGGTTGACCCTAACAACAGTTTGATCAAGGGTCGTGGCGGGGCTATGTTCAAGGAGAAACTGCTCATCAGCTCAAGCGAGGTAAGCTATATTATTGTTGACGATTCGAAAATGGTGACTAAATTAGGCTCGAATTTTCCCGTTCCGGTTGAGGTGTTTCCGCAAGCCTTGTTGTATGTAGAAAAAGAACTGCAGCAACTGGGTGCCAACAGCATCCTACTGCGCCCGGCAAAAGGTAAAGACGGACCGGTAATTACCGAGAACGGCAACGTGATACTGGATTGCAAATTTGGTGAGATAGGCAGCAGCATGGAGCGTGATATCAAATCCATCACCGGGGTTATTGAAAGCGGGCTTTTTATAGGCTACAACCTGCAAATTTTGATGGCTTTGAATACGTAGGGGAAGGATGAAGGATTTTGGGATAAAAGATCAAGGACTCCGAAAAAAGAGACACATGTAATGTGTCTCTACAAAACAAAGGATAACGTAGAGACGCATCACATGCGTCTCCTGCTTTAAACAATGATACTCAGGTTACCTATTTTACAATATAAATTAGGAACTTTAACTTATCAATATAAATGCAGGCGGTTTGGGAGGTAAAACCGCCATCTGCACAAAAAATACATCTGCCTCGTTAATTAAATAATGAACTTTAAAACAACCTAATAAAATGGCAACTAATAATGTAAAGCAAATACATAGTTTCGGACAAAGCATCTGGCTTGATTTTATTGATCGTGAGATCATGGCATCCGGAAAGTTAAAAAAACTGATCGACGAAGATGGCGTTAGAGGCGTAACCTCAAACCCGGCCATTTTTGAAAAAGCCATCACCAGCAGCTCCGATTATGATAACGATATTGTAGAGCTGTCAAAAACTACTGACGACAATGAGGCTTTGTTTTTTGGTCTTGCTGTAAAAGACATTCAACAGGCAACCGACCTGTTTAAAGGTATCTATACCGAATCGAACAAAGTAGATGGTTATGTGAGCCTGGAAGTTTCTCCGTTTTTAGCTTTGGATACCGAAGGTACAGCCAAACAAGCAGAAGAACTTTGGAAAAAAGTTGACCGTAACAACGTGATGATCAAAATCCCAGGAACACAACCTGGTTTAGCTGCTATCAGGCAGTCAATCGCCAAAGGGATCAACATTAACGTAACCTTATTATTTGGTTTAGAGCGTTATGAGGCTGTTACCGAAGCCTATATCTCTGGTTTAGAAGATCATTTGGCCGCAGGTCATGAGATCGCTCATATTGCATCAGTAGCCAGTTTCTTCCTGAGCCGTATCGACGTTATTGTTGATCCGTTGCTGGAAGCTAAAGGCGAAAAAGACCTGGTTGGCGAAGTAGCTATCGCTTCTGCTAAAAAAGCATACGAAATTTACAAAAGAGTGTTCAGCACCGAAAGGTGGAAAAAACTGGCAGCCAAAGGCGCTCAGCCGCAACGTTTGCTTTGGGCAAGTACCGGCAGCAAAAACCCGGCTTTCAAAGACACCAAATATGTTGAGGCCCTGATTGGTCCGGATACTGTGGATACCGTTCCTTTGGAAACTGTTGACGCTTTCCGCGATCATGGTATTGCAGCAAACACACTGGAAGGTGGTTTGGATAAAGCAACCGCTACTTTGGCTAAACTAAAAGATTTTGGAATTGACCTGGACGCCATCACCCAGCAACTGGAAGACGAAGGCATCGAAAAATTCAACAAGCCGTTTGAAAAATTATTAAACGCTATCGAGGAGCAAAAAAGCAAAGTAAGCTAATTGCCCCATGGAAGCAGCAAATATTAAAATCCTCTTTTTTGACGTTGGTGGCATTTTGCTCACCAACGGCTGGGGGCGCGATTCGCGTAAGCTTGCCTGCGAAAAATTTGGCCTTGATCAGGCCGAAGTGAACGAGCTGCACAATTTCATTTTCAACGTATATGAAATTGGCAGTATCACGCTTGACCAATACCTGGATACGGTAGTTTTTAACCATCCGCGCGATTTTGTTCGTGAGGACTTTAAGGAGTTCATGTACGCCCAATCTGTTGAACTGGGCGAAACACTGGCCTGGCTTAAGGAGTGGAAAAAGGACTGCGGTTTCCGTATCATTTCGCTAAACAACGAAGGCAAGGAGCTGAACGATTACCGGGTTAAAAAATTCAAACTTCATGAGTGCTTTGATGCATTTGTATCATCGTGCGAAGTAAAAATGCGCAAGCCCGATCCGGGTATCTGGCAACTGGGTTTGGGTATAGCCCAGGCTTCGCCGCAGCAATGTGTGTATTTTGACGATCGTATCATGTTTGTGAACACAGCCCAGAAACTGGGGATCCGCTCGTTCCAGCACACCGATTTCGAGACCACCAAAAAAATATTAGAAGATCTAAAAAAAGAAAATGGGGGGCATTAACCTCTCCTAAATCCTCTCCAAAGGAGAGGACTTTAACTTCATTTGTTTTTGAACCCTCTCCTTTGGAGAGGGCAGGGAGAGGTGAACATTGAACCAATAAATTAAAAGATAAAATGAGCGCAACAAACGATAAATATGCTTTTGGTATGATAGGCCTGGGCGTTATGGGCCGCAGCTTGCTGCTGAACATGGCCGACCATGGTTTTGCAGTAGCCGGGCATGATAAAGATGCCGCTAAAGTAGCATCACTAAACGATGAAGCCGGCGACCGTGCCGCCAAAGGATTTGGAGATGTAAAGGAATTCGTCCAGAGTTTAACCACTCCGCGTGCCATCATGATGCTGGTACCGGCAGGTAAAATTGTGGATAGTGTAATTGAAGAACTAACTCCACTATTGGAGAAAGGCGATATTTTGATCGACGGCGGTAACTCGCACTTTACCGATACCAACCGTCGTGTAGAAGAACTGGAAGCTATTGGCCTGCATTTCTTTGGCATGGGTGTGTCTGGTGGCGAAGAAGGCGCACGCCGTGGCCCGAGTATGATGCCTGGTGGCGATAAAGATGCCTACAACGTGATGAAGCCTATTTTTGAGGCCATTGCCGCCAAAGTTGATGGCGTACCTTGCGTAACCTATATTGGTCCGGGTGCATCTGGTCACTTTGTTAAAATGGTACACAACGGTATTGAGTACGGTATTATGCAATTGATAGCTGAAACCTACGAGATCCTGAAAAAAGGTTTGAAACTGCACAACGACGAGATCGGTAAAATTTTCGCCGAATGGAACGAAGGCAGGCTACAATCATTCCTGTTGGACATTACCAAGGATATTTTCAAATTCAAAGCGCCGGGTACCGATCATTTATTGTTAGATGATATTAAGGACGAAGCCCGTGCTAAAGGTACCGGTAAATGGACCTCGCAAGTGGCTATGGACCTGCAGGCTCCTATCCCTACAGTAGATACCGCGGTATCTATGCGCGACTTATCAAAATACAAACAACTGCGCGAAAAAGCCGCAAAGCTTTACGCTAAAGATGCGATAGTACTTGATGGCGACAAAGCCGAGCTGATTGCTGCTTTGGAGCAGGCGTTTTACTTCACCATGATCATCAGCTATGCGCAGGGCATGCATTTGCTGTCAAACGCGTCGGCAGAGTATAAATATGATCTGCACCTGGGCGAAATTGCCAAGATCTGGAGAGGCGGTTGTATCATCCGTTCAAAATTCCTGAACGATATATTTAAAGCTTACGAAAAAGATGCCAACCTGGAACACCTGCTGTTGGATTCCAACGTACAGGCCATAGTGGAAAGTGTGGTACCAGGCATCAGAAAAGTATTGTCAAAAACTATTGCTGCCGGGGTAGCTGCACCAGCCTACGCCGCATCGTTAAGTTACTTTGATGCTTTCCGCAGTGCAAGGATGCCATCAAACCTGATCCAGGCTCAGCGCGACTATTTTGGCGCGCACACTTATGAGCTGATCGGAAAAGAAGGCACCTTCCATACACAATGGGCAGCGGAGTAATAAGAATCAAGAGATAAGAATCAAGAGTCAAGAAATAAGGATCAAGGAAAAGCAAGCATAATGAATCATTTACTATGGGGAGTTTTACTCTCTTGATTCTTGACTCTTGATTCCTGACTCTATCTAAAAAATAACATTGAGAAATGAGCACACAAACTAAATCAGATCCTACTATATTCATCATTTTTGGTGGCACGGGGGATTTAAATTCACGGAAAATTGCGCCGGCCCTGTATAATCTATTTTTAGATGGATGGCTGCCAAAACAATATTCCATTATAGGAACCGGTCGTACCAAATTGACCGACGAGCAGTTCCGCGAGAATTTGCATAACGATATCAACCAGTTTTCGCGCAGCGGTAAAGTTGACGAGAAAAAATGGGCCGACTTTGTAAATAACATCTATTACCAGGTATCGGATGCCAACGATTTTGAAACCTACAAAGAGTTTGGCAAACGTATCGAAAAACATAACGCCGACTGGAAAGCTAAAGCCAACGTTATATTTTACCTGGCTGTAGCGCCAAACTTCTTCCCGATCATCGCATCGAACATATCAAAAGCCAAATTGGCCGATGATAAAAAGCGTGTGAGGATCATCATCGAGAAACCATTCGGTCACGATCTGGAAACCGCCAAAGAGCTGAACAAACTATTGTCGGGTATTTTTGACGAGTCACAGATCTACCGTATCGACCATTACCTGGGTAAAGAAACCGTTCAGAATATTATGGCTTTCCGCTTTGCCAACTCCATTATGGAGCCATTGTGGAACCGTAACTATATTGAGCACGTACAGATCTCGGTAACCGAACAACTGGGTGTAGAAGAACGCGGTGACTACTATGACGGATCGGGCGCTATGCGCGATATGATCCAGAATCACCTGCTGCAACTGCTTTGCCACGTAGCCATGGAGCCACCGGTTAGCTTTAATGCCGACGAAGTGCGCGACCGCAAGGTTGACGTATTAAAGGCTATGCGCAGGTTTAGTCCGGAGGATGTACGTAATTCGGCCGTTAGGGGCCAGTACGGCAGCGGCTGGATGAAAGGTAAAGAAGTACCGGGCTATCGCGAAGAGCCAAAAGTAAACCCGGAATCAAACACCGAAACTTTTGCCGCTATCAAATTCTTTATTGATAACTGGCGTTGGCAGGGTGTTCCGTTCTATTTACGTACGGGTAAAAGATTGCACCAGCCGTCATCCGTTATTACCATCCAGTTTAAGGATGTTCCTCACCTGATATTCCCTACCGAAGCCGCCGAAAGCTGGCAGCAAAACAGGCTCATCATCAGCATACAGCCAGAAATGAGCATCCGTTTACAGGTGCAGGCCAAACGCCCGGGAATTGATATGGTGCTGAACGCTGTAGATATGGTGTTTGACTATAAAGGAACTTATACCAACCAGGCGCCTGAAGCTTATGAAACGCTGATACTGGATACCATGCTGGGTGATCAAACCCTGTTTATGCGTGGCGACCAGGTAGAAGCTGCATGGGAACTGGTTATGCCGATCCTGAGCACCTGGCAAAATAAAAAGAGCCTGAATTTCCCTAACTATTCTGCCGATTCATGGGGACCGGAAGCCGCCGAAGCATTAATTGCCCGCGACGGATTTACCTGGTTCACCCTGCCGGTAAACGGGAAGAAAAGTTAATAATGAGCGTGGTGAGTGGTCAGTTTTGAGTTCTATCAAAAGAAAGCATAGAGAACGGACCACTCACTACTCACCACTCACTACTCACAACCATGAAATTGAATATTTCTAATACTGCCGACGAAGTACTAATTGCCCTGGCAGATTATTTTATTAAAATAGGTAACGAATCCATCACCGCGAGGGGTAAGTTTACTGTGGCCTTATCGGGCGGTAGCTCACCAAAAAAATTGTATGAACTGCTGGCATCTACCTCTTACGCCGACCAGCTTGACTGGGAAAAGGTATTTTTCTTTTTTGGCGATGAGCGTAACGTACCACAGGATCATAAGGACAGCAATTACCTGATGGCTAAAAAGGCGCTGTTTGAGCCTTTGCTGATCAGTCCGGCTAATGTGTATGCTGTTGATACCACTTTTGAACCGGCAGAAGCCGCGGCCAAATACTGGACCCTGATCAGTACATTTTTTGACGAGGATGAGCCAAATTTCGACCTGATATTATTAGGCTTGGGCGATAATTCGCACACGGCTTCCTTATTCCCGCATACACCAGTATTGCATGATACCAAACCGGGTGTAAAAGAAGTTTGGCTGGAAGACCAGCAAGTATGGCGTATTACATTGAATGCCCCGCTGATCAATGAAGGTCGATATATCGCGTTCCTGGTTTATGGCGAAGGTAAAGCTATCGCGGTACACCACGTACTGGAAGATGCTGAAGATATTGAAGAATACCCGGCCCAACTGATCGATTCCATCGCCGGCGAAACCCTTTGGTTTTTAGACGAAGCCGCCGCCGCCGATCTGGAAGAACAGGAGTAAATCTGGTTTGAACCTTGATTGATTTGATTAAGGGATTTCCATGATAAAAAATAATGTAGAGACACATCACATGTGTCTCTTTTTTTGTGCTATAGCAAAATAAACTTGTCATCCTGAACGCAGTGAAGGATCTTCTTCGCTATGAATACCGCCGGCTTCCCTCCTGAAGAAGATCCTTCGTTCCTCAGGATGACATTCTTATCTACTTGCACAGAGCAGGGCCTGTGCGATTCCTTCCCTCGGGAAGGGGAGGAAGGGGTTTCGCAGACAAGTACCTCCTGACATACCAAACGGATAGGTTTTTAATTTTGAAAATATCCTGACCCTGATCTCCACTCATCAAAACCTCATTAAAATTGTGTTAAAATTTGTTAAAAAGTGTTAAATGGCCTGTTTTTAAACAAGTTTCGGGGATAAAGTGGCTCAAAAAGTGTTAAAATTTGTTAAAATACAGGGTCAAAATGACCTTGAATAGACAATGCTGATTTGTGCCTGTGTTTGAATTTTGTAACTTTGGGTATGGCAACAGAAACACTCGAAGATTTTTACAAGAACAAATTTGACTGGCTGCCCGATAACCTGCAGCAAAACATAGGTCACTTTAACGTTTTCAGGATAGAGGACTGCATTGGTCCCAATGCCAAGCCGGTTACCTATAGCCGCAGAAGTTTTTATAAGATCAGTTTGATGCGTGGTGAAAACATCATCCATTATGCCGATAAAAGCATTACACTGTCGGGCACTTCGCTGATGTTTTTTAGTCCGCATGTGCCTTATACCTTTGAGCATATGTCTGATGACCGGTCGGGCTTCTTCTGCATCTTTACCGAAGCTTTCTTTACCGAACGTTTTCGGGGTGGCCTGGGCGAGCTGCCGATGTTTGCCCTGGGTGCCAAGCCTGTGTATAGCCTGAATGATGATCAAGACCGCTATGTGACCGGATTGTTCACCAAAATGATGGATGAAATAGGCTCCGATTATGATTTTAAATACGACCTGATCCGCAATTACGTAACCGAAGTGGCCTATTATGCCCTCAAAACGCAACCTTCAGAGAATGTATATAAACACGCCGATGCCAAAAGCCGTATCACCTCAGTATTTACTGAGCTGCTGGAGCGTCAGTTCCCGATAGAAAACCCGGCACAGCGGTTTGCCCTGCGCTCGGCCAATGATTTTGCACAACGCCTTTCGGTGCACGTAAATCACCTCAACCGGGCCATCCGCGAAACCACCGGCAAAACCACTACCGATCACATTGCCGATCGTTTGCTGAGCGAAGCCAAATCGCTCCTCAAACACACCGACTGGAATATATCAGAAATAGGCTATTGTCTGGGTTTTGAAGAGGCTACGCATTTCAATAACTTTTTTAAGAAACAAACCCAGCTTACGCCATCGTCGTTCAGGAATGTTTAAATTTTACTTTTGTCATCCTGAGCGATAGCGAAGGATCTTCTTCGCCATACTGGTCGCTCAACAGATGCTTCACTCCGTTCAGCATGACAAATCTATTTTTCACCCTCTTTGCTGCGAAGCAGCAGAGAGGGTCGCCCAGCGAAGCGCAGGCGGGTGAGTCGTTTGCGATATGTGATTTTGAATTACTGTTATTCATTTGTTTTCATGCACGCAATTCGTTATATTTGTTATAACCTCGCTGTATCTTCCCTGCAAAACACAAGTAAAACACCATTACAAAATCAAAAATGTTTGAATTTTGTAACCATTGGTTTGATTGACGTAATCGATAGGCCCGTCTGACACCCTAACTTTGTTCTATCAATTAGAACAAAAATGGACAACAACAAAAAAGTATGGTTTATTACTGGTGCCTCTAAAGGATTTGGGCTCAGTTTAGTTAAACAATTACTGGATGCTGGTCAGCTTGTTGCCGCCACCTCCAGGAATCAAGAGGAGTTAATAAAAGCAGTTAACACCCAAAACAATAATTTTTTACCGCTACAGGTTAATCTGGTAAACGAAGCCAGTGTATCCCTGGCCCTGCAGCATACCTATGAATTTTTTGGTCAGATAGATGTAGTGATCAATAATGCCGGCTATGGCATAGGAGGCGCTATTGAAGAATTGACCGATAAAGAAACCCGTACAGCATTTGACGTAAACGTATTTGCCACCCTCAATGTGATCAGGTTTGTAATGCCTTATCTGCGTAAGCAACGCTCTGGTCATATCATCAATATATCATCCATAGCGGGTATTGCCCCGGGAACAGGTTGGGCCATCTATGGCGCTGCCAAATATGCGGTGATCGGTCTGTCTGAAGTATTGGCTGCTGACGTAAAAGCCTTGGGCATAAAAGTTACGGTGGTTGCACCGGGTGCTTTCAGGACTAGTTTTCTGACACCTGATTCGCTAAGCATCACCGAAAATCCGATAGCAGATTATGTGGATGTAAGGGAAACTCATGCCAAATACCTGAAAATGGATGGCGAACAGGCGGGTGACCCCGAAAAAGCTGCCGCATCTATTATCAAAATCGCCGGTGTGGAGAATCCACCACTGCATTTACTGTTAGGTGGCGATGCTTACAACCGCGCCTTAACCAAATTGGATTCGTTGTATAAAGAGATCCACGAGTGGGAAGAGCTTACCTGTTCAACTGATCTTGAACATGATTTGAAGGCTAATTAAAAGCCTGGGCCTAACCCTATTTCTATCTAAAACATTAAGAAAACAAGAAAATGAGCAATAAAAAAGTTTGGTTTGTAACCGGTGCCTCCAAAGGCTTAGGACTCTCCTTAGTAAAAAAATTATTAAAAGAAGGTTACCGTGTAGCTGCAACGTCCAGAAACCTGAGCGATCTGAGCAAAGCGGTTGATAACCATAGCGATCAGTTTTTGCCGCTGGCCGTGAATATCAAAAACGAAGAAAGTGTACAGGAAGCCATAGAGCTTACCATTAGCACCTTTGGTAAAATTGATGTAGTAGTTAACAATGCCGGTTATGGCCTTATTGGCGGCCTGGAAGAATTAACCGACCAGGAAGCACGTGATAATTTTGAAGTAAATGTATTCGGTTCCCTAAACGTGATCCGTAAGGCATTGCCTTATTTGCGTGAGCAACAGTCGGGGCATATCCTCAATATATCATCAATAGGTGGTTTTACAGGCAGCTTTCCAGGTTTCGGCATCTATTGCGCTACCAAGTTCGCAGTGAATGGTTTTTCAGAATCGCTGGCCGAAGAAGTAAAGCCATTTGGTATTAAAGTAACTATTGTACAGCCGGGCTATTTCCGTACCAGTTTCCTGTCAGAAGGCTCGTTGGTAGCGCCGAAACACCAGATAGACGCTTATCAGAATGTGCGCGCTTCACAAAACCTGCACCAGAACGAACTGGATCAGCAGCAAGCCGGAGATCCGGATAAGGCAGCAGAGGCTATGATTGAAATTGTAAATGCCGAAAACCCGCCGGTCAATTTGTTTTTGGGCGAGGATGCCTACAATGCGGCAAATAATAAAATAGCTGCGGTTCAAAGCGACCTGGAAAACTGGAAAGAATTAACAACCTCAACTGCAATAGCATAAATATGGAAAAGGATCAACATATAGGCGTTTGGGTAACAAGTGATGGTTACATACGCCATGAGTTATTACCAGACGGCCGTTATGTTGAAGGGCGTGGTAACAGGAAAATGGCTTATACCGGCTTTTACAGCATCCGGGGCAAGCATATCGAATACCTGGATGATACCGGCTTTACCGCCGACGGTGATTTTGATGGCAACGTATTTTACCATGCGGGCATGGTTTTATACAAAGAATCGGCTTGAATTGAAAATTTATCAACAAAAGTGGAACTGAATAAAAAGATTTGTTAATGAAAGGGGGCTTTCTTTATCTTTATAGAAATTCTAACCCCAATATAATATGAGTTTTCAAGACCAGATCAGTTCGATATTTGTGGAGGAAAGCCAGATACCGGCCGAATTCCAGATAACAGAAGTGCATCAGCGTGAATACCTGTGTGATGGAGAGATGAAGCCCTGGAACGGGCCTGTGACCGAAGTGTATTCTCCTGTTTGTTTCCCCGGCCCGGATGGGTTTAAACGCAAGCTAATAGGCACTTATCCTATTTGTACCGAAACAGAAGCCAACGATGCCCTGGAGGCAGCCATCACCGCCTACGATAATGGCCGTGGCGAATGGCCTACCATGAGTATTGATGGCCGGATCAAATGTATGGAGCGTTTCATCTATAAAATGATTGAACAGCGCAGCCTGGTAGTAAAGCTCCTGATGTGGGAGATTGGTAAATCATATGGCGATTCGGCAAAGGAGTTTGACCGCACCATCGAGTACATCAACGCTACTATTGATGCCCTGAAGGCACTCGACCGTAAATCATCCCGCTTTGAAATGGCCGAAGGGCTGATCGCCCAGATCCGCCGCTCGCCGCTTGGTGTGGTGCTGTGTATGGGGCCGTTCAACTATCCGCTTAACGAAACTTTTACTACCCTGATCCCCGCCCTTATTATGGGCAATACCATTTTATTTAAACCACCAAAGCATGGCACGCTGTTGCACTACCCGCTGTTAAGAGCCTTCCAGGAGTCGTTCCCTAAAGGTGTGGTGAATACGGTGTATGGTCGCGGCGCGGTGGTTACCCCCGGACTGATGCAAACCGGCAAAGTAAATGTGCTGGCTTTTATCGGCTCCAGTAAAGTGGCAAACGACTTGAAAAAGCGTCACCCCAAAATAAACCGTTTAAGGGCGGTGTTGAGTCTGGATGCCAAAAACGCAGCTATCGTTACCAAAAATGCCGATTTGCAATTGGCTGTGAGCGAATGTGTTTTAGGCGCGCTGTCATTTAACGGACAACGCTGTACGGCTATCAAAATGATATTTGTGCATAAAGATATAGCCGATGAGTTTTTAAAACTACTGAGCGAGGCTGTATCCAAACTAAAATTTGGCCTGCCATGGGATAAGGACGTAAAGCTTACTCCAATGCCTGAGCCGAATAAGGCTGAGTCGCTGACAGAAATGGTGGATGACGCCATAGCTCATGGCGCTAAAATTATCAATGAAAACGGTGGCGAAAGCGTGGCTTCGTTCTATTACCCGGCCATAGTTTACCCGGTGAACGAAAAAATGAAGCTGTACCGCGAAGAGCAGTTTGGCCCGATTATCCCGGTAATTCCGTTTGAGTCGATAGAGGAACCGATTGAATACCAGATCGATTCGCCACATGGTATGCAGGTGAGCATCTTCAGTAACGATGCCCAGGAAATCTCCTCACTGATAGATCCTTTTGTAAACCTGGTAAGCCGGGTCAACATCAATTGTCAGTGTCAGCGCGGTCCGGATGTGTTTCCGTTTACTGGTCGTAAGGACAGTGCCGAGGGTACACTTTCGGTATTTGACGCGCTGCGGGCATTCTCCATACGCTCATTGGTTGCTACCAAACTGAACGAGACCAATAAACAAATTATCAATGAAATTGTGAACGGTAGTGATTCCAATTTCCTCAGTACGAAGTTTATATTGTAAGGCATTTTTATATTCGTAAAAAGCGGTGCCTTAGGTGCCGCTTTTTTTATGAAATGGGAATTTTTTGCAGGATATATTAATGAACAAATAAAAAGTATATCAATAAATGTAATGTATAAATAAAATCTATGAGACATAGATTTTAAGAATGGATCGCACACTCTAAAAGTTCTATATTTGCGGAAATAATAAAAAAAGAGCTAATATGTTAACGATAGGACAAAAATTCCCTCAATTTTCTAAAACTGCTGTAGTAAGTCTTGAAAAAGGCAAAGAGTTTGAAACACTAACTTCTGAGTACCTGGTGAATGACGATAACGTGTGGACAGTAATGTTCTGGTGGCCAAAAGATTTCACTTTTGTGTGCCCAACAGAAATTGCTGAATTCAACAAAAACTATGGTGAGTTCCGTGATCGTGAAACCCGTTTAATTGGTGCTTCTACAGATTCTGAATTTGTACATGCTGCCTGGAGACGTGATCATGATGATCTGCGCGATCTGAAATTCCCGATGCTTGCCGATACTTCAAAATCATTGGCTGAAGACCTGGGTATATTAGAGCCAACCGAAAAAATTGCCTACCGTGCTACTTTCATTATCGATCCTACCGGTATCATCCGTTGGGTGTCAGTTAACGACTTAAGCGTTGGTCGTAACGTTAAAGAAGTTTTACGTGTACTTGATGGGTTACAAACAGATGAGCTTTGCCCTTGCAACTGGGAAAAAGGACAAGAAACGCTTACCGTTTAATACCCCTATTATACAATATGTCCCCGTACAGAAAATTTGTGCGGGGATTTTTTTATAAGCTGAATATCAACTGAAAGCTTAAGGCGTAAAGCCGAAAGCGATTAAAAGCTGTTTGAATCATAATTTGCTTTAAGCCTTCGGCTTTGAGCTTTAAGCTAAAAAAAATGAACGAAAGTACCGAAGTGATCCAGGAATTGCTGGAAAGTATTGGAATAGATAAAAACTACAGAACAGAGGCTCTTACCCTGCTCGAAAAAGGCGAATCACGTTACCTGCGCGATCTGAAGCTGAATTTTACAAGCACGCTTACATCGGCCCATTTAACCGCTAAAGAGTGTGCCTTGCTGGGATTGAGCACCGCTGTTAATAATAATAATACCCCGCTTACCGTGTTCTTCACTAAATATGCGCAGGAACAAGGCGCTGATGCTGCTGAAATAGCCGAAGCTGTTGGTTGCGCCTCTTTACTGGCCTCGAACAACGTATTCTACAGATTCAGGCATTTTACCCAGAAGGAGAAATATACCCAGATCCCGGCCCGTATCCGTATGCAGCTGATGATGAAACCGGTAACAGGTAAGGAGTTTTTTGAATTAATGAGCCTGGCCATATCCGCGGTTAATGGTTGCGAGATGTGTGTGAATGCCCATGAGGATTCATTGATAAAATTAGCCACTACCGAGGAGCGTATTTTTGACGCTGTACGTATTGCATCGCTAATAACATCAACCGGGAAGCTAATTTTTTAAGTTTCCGGATAGAATTTTCACAAAAAAAAGACATGAGATTTACAAATTTCATGTCTTTTTCATAAATTATGCGTAATTGCTTAATTTAATTTGCGTTTGTTAATTAAAAACTTCTAAATTTATACCTAAGATTAAACGCCCCCTTGATCTGCAAAATCTTTTCATAAAGCAAAGTGTTGACAGGGGGTAGTACTTAAATTTTAATTGTTAATTTTTTTTGGGGAAAGCCGTTCCTGGTAATAGAGGAACGGCTTTTATCGTTTTTATTAATGCGCGTCTACCGGCATTTTAACAGCCTTTTTAAACGGCTGTAGGTACAGTAACGGTATCGAGAATAACATCACTAAGCCTGAGATCCAGTAGGCATCATCATAAGTTAGCAGCAATACCTGTTTGGTAACGGCGCCTTCTACCGCTCCATAAGCCATACGGGTAGCATCTATCAATGAATGTCCCTTAGCCATAAAACCATGCAGATATGTATTAAACCGGTCGGTAAACGCCGGGTTGGTAGCCGTAACGTTGGTTAAAAGGTTATTACGGTGTACACCCTGCCTGATATGGATAATAGTCGTAAGGGTAGCAATACCAAATGAACCGCCTAACTGGCGCATCATATTGTTTAAGCCGGTTCCCTGACCAACTTCCGGACCTTTCAGATCGGCAATGGCCAATGTGGTTAACGGTACGAATAATAAAGCCATACCTACACCGCGTATTACCAGCGGGATAAAAAAGTTTCCTGTACCCATGGCCAATGTAGAGTTACTGAGCATGGTGGTAAATACAAAGAACAGGAACATGCCCGCGGTTGCCATAAACTGGGCAGGGATACCTTTATTAAGCATCTTACCTATAAATGGCATCATGATAATGGTACATAAACCACCCGGAAACAGGATCTCGCCTGTTTGCTGTGCCGTAAAGCCAAGCAAATTCTGACAAAATACCGGGAATACGAATACCGATCCATATAATCCGAAACCGAGTATAAAGGAGGTAAACATCCCTACCGCGAAACTTCGGTGCCTTAATATGGAAAAGTTCACTATCGGGTAATCTATGCTCATTTCGCGCCATATAAAAAGGATCAATCCTAATACGGCTGAAATAGTAAGCACCGTTATATAAGGTGTGGCAAACCAATCTTCCGATTCGCCTTTTTCTAATATAGTTTGTAAACTACCTACTGCAACTGCAAGCAGGCCAATGCCCCACCAGTCAACAGGTTTCCCTTTCTCGTCCTTAGGCGTTTCGCGTACAAAGGTGTAGGCGAAGAATGCGGCCAGGGCACCCACCGGTATGTTTACATAAAATATCCAGCGCCATGAGGAGTGGTCGGTGATGTAACCACCAATAGTAGGCCCTACAGTAGGCCCTACCACCGCACCTAAACCAAATAATGCGGTAGCTGTACCAATTTGTTCGCGCGGCCAGGTCTCGATCAGGATAGCCTGTGAGGTTGATATTAAGCCCCCACCTGCTATACCCTGCAATATCCTGAACAATACCAGCTCATTTAAGTTGGTTGCGTTACCGCATAAAAACGAAGCAATGGTGAAAACGATAATTGATGTTATAAAGTAGTTTTTACGCCCGAAACGGCTTCCCAGCCAACCTGACATAGGAAGCACAATTACGTTTGCTACAGCGTAACCGGTAACTACCCAGGCAATATCCTCCAGTGTAGCGCCAAGGTTACCCTGTATATCGGGCAGCGATACGTTCACGATCGTGGTATCAATAAGCTCCAGTAACGAAGCTATGATAACCGTGATGGTGATGATCCATTTTTTAAAGCCTGTTTCAGCCATAGTGTATTAAATTCTAAATCCTAATATTAAACTCTAAGTGTTAAATTCTAAAACTTGTCTGAATCAGAATTAACAGAATAATAAATCCGAAATCGAGCATCCGAATTCCGAAATCAGAGTTATCCTTTAATTACAGACACCTTTACGCTCATTCCTGGACGTAATTTTTCAAGGGTCGCTTTATCAGCGTTTATTTTTATTTTAACAGGAACGCGTTGTACAACTTTTACAAAGTTACCGGTAGCGTTATCCGGGGGCAGTAAAGAGAACTTGGCACCTGTAGCTGGCGAAAAGTTATATACGGTACCTTCCAGTTTCAGATCAGGGAAAGCATCAACGTCGATATCAACTTTCTGACCGCTTGCCATGCCATTCAACTGTGTTTCTTTAAAGTTTGCAGTGATGTACAAGCTGTTATCATTAATGATCGAGAACAGTGTTTGGCCGGCCTGTACTAACTGACCCAATTGGATGCTTTTTTTAGATACCAGGCCACCAGCTGGTGCTTTAATGGTGGTATAAGTTAATTGCAGTTTTGCAAAATCAATGTCAACCTGCTTTTGAGTTACACCGGTGTTGGTTACCTTTAACTGGCTGCGTGTAGTGCCAATTTGTTCCTGAGCTGATTTGTATTGATCTTGTGAAGCGCGTAGGTTAGCTTTAGCTACATCCAGATCAGATTTAGCCTGATCAAATTGTTGCTGGGTTACAGAACCATCTTTTACCAGGTTGGCATAACGGTTGTAATCCTTTTGTACTTTATCTAAACGGGCAACATTTGATGCAACCTGTGCCCTTGCGCTTGATGAATTGGCCTCGGTAGCATAGATCTGTGATTGATTTACGTTAATGCCGGCGCTTGCACCTACCTGGGCAGCTTGTGCTTGCTCCACTTTAACTTTATAGTCGCGGTCATCTATCTTAACCAGTACCTGGTTAACGTTCACGTGGGTGTTCTCTTCAAAATAGATCGAATCAACATAGCCACCTACGCGGGCAACAACCGGGCTGATATCGCCATCGATCTGCGCGTCATCGGTATCAATGTGTTTACCGAAATATATATATTCTTTGATCCCGAAAATGATACCGCCAATAAGTAATACGCCTAATATGATAGGGATAACTTTATTCGGTTTCTTTTTAGGTGTTTGTTCCTGTGTTTCGTGTTCCTTTGCCATTGTATATAGTATTGATTGGTTTAGTATTATTGTTTGTTAATTTTTCCAGTTGATTTTAATAGGGTATAGTAAGCCAAACCTGCATCGGCTTTAGCCAGTTCCAGGTTGATCTGGGCCTGATAAAGTAATGTTTCGGCATCGGCACGATCTGTGGCAGATGATATATTGCTCTTATATTTCGATTCCAATATTTTATTATTTTCACCGGCCTGCTCAATGGCTGTTTGCAAAAGCTTGATCTTATCCAAAGCCATGGTGTAGTTTTGGTAATCCTGGTTCACTTCGTTTTTGATCCGGTCAACCGAGATGCTTTTGTTAATAACAGTTTGCTCGCGCTCTATCTTAGCTTCAGTAACCTTGTTTTTGTTAGTCCATAATGAGCTAAAGCTCCATGACAGGGTTAAGCCACCTGTTAACGGTGTAATATAGCTACCGCTTTTAGGGATAGGGTTGATATTGGCATCTACATAATATCCTGCAACTGATGCTGCCAATGTAGGTAATGTATTAGCCCTGATGCTTTTAATGTTCGTTTCAGATACTTTAGTACGCAGGTCAAACTGCTGTAGCTCTGGCCTGTTGGTCATGGCTGTATCTAAGTAGTTACCTAATGGTGCAATCTGCCTGTCGGCCTCGGTGATCTGGGCAATATTGAGTTGGGTACCTTCGGGTAATCCTAACAACACATTCAAACTGTAGTTAACAATACGGCGATTAGTTTCCAGATCGATGCCGTTAAGCTCAATGTTTGACCTTTGCAGCTGGAAACGCAGCACATCATTTTTAGTAACCAGTCCCTGGTCAAAAAACCTTTGTGCCTGTTTTATCTGTGCATCAACAGTGGTTAAGTTTTGAGCAACTACTTTTTTGCTTTGTAATACTTTGTACAAGCTATAGTATGCACTGATGATATCATAGGTGATCTGGTCTTTATCGTTCACCACATCTAAACGGGCAACCTGGGTTAACAGGTCTGTTGATTGGCGGGCGTACTTGAGCTTGTTACCTTCAAAAATAGTTTGATTCAAGGTAAGTATACCCAGGTAAGCGTCGGCTCTGTTGGGTAAGCTGAAACTTTCGGCACCTAAGGCCAGCCTGTTAGCCGGAATCTCTGCATGGGTATAACCATAGCTTATTTTACCGGTTGGCAACGATTGGTCTTTGGCCTGGTTGTATTCAGAAACAGCCTGGTCAATTTTTGATTGCGAAAGCTTTAAAGTCTTGCTGTTGTCCAGACCAAGTTTTATAGCCTCATCCAGGGTGATGGTTCTGTCCTGCGCATTTGCGGTTCCCACAAATAGCGAAGCTGTTATTACAAACGTAATAGCATACAGGCAGAAGGGGTGCACTGCATTAAACAGTGATAGGTGGTTGGGGTTTTTATTTAGAGTTGTCATTTTCATTAACTAAATACGCTTTTAAAAGGTTCTTTAAATATTTTTTGATACGAGGCTTAAATTGTTCTTCCAACACTTTTTCGTCCTGTATATCGTACCCCAGCATAGTTGATGACATGAGCGGGGTATTCAGAATGAAATTTTTGGTTCCGTAAAGGGTGGATACTACCATCTGCATGTCGGTATCTTTACGAAATTCTCCATTATCTATTCCTTCCTGCATTATTCTGAACAGTTCCGATACGCTTTTCATCAGTATGTTACGTATCTTTTCGGCTAGCTCAGTGCGGCGGTTCATGGTCAATTCCTGGTATAGCAATTTCTGAAAACAATTATTGTTCACTACCCGGTCGCCATAGATCTCAATATATGATTCTATTTTCCCCCAGGAGCTGATGCTTTCGTCGTTACCTAAAATTTGCAGTATATTTTGAAAATAGGTGATCTTACGTTCAATAACTGCAAGGAATAAACCTTCTTTTGAACCAAAATAATAATTGAGCATGGCCATGTTCACACTGGCTTCACCCGAGATCATCCGGGTAGAGGCGCCGTCAAAACCCATCTCTGAAAACACGCGCTCGGCGACGTCCAGGATGTGGTCTTTTTTATCTATCTTATCTTTGTCCATTTTCTTTTAACGGCACAAAATTAATCAAACGATTGATTAATGCATAGCGATTGGGGGCGAAAAGCTAATCAACTGATTAAGATTACTCATGAATGACAGATTTGTTTTACTAATCAGCCGAAATTTTAGGTTATTGCAGCAATTATGGTTTGCCTGTTATCCTTTTGAAATATAGCGCATTCCATATTTATGCAATGTTATATTATTGATATAAAGATAATAAATTTCCATCTTTCAAATATATTTGCCAGCATGAAGCGGATAAACCTCATTACCATCTTTTTATACCTTTCCACCATCGTATCAGCGCAAACTTCGCCACCGGCCGACCTGGGTGCTATACAGCAAAATTTTAAAAAGCTCAATACACTGGGCAGCGTGCTGTATATAGCCGCTCACCCCGATGACGAGAATACCCGTTTGCTGGCTTACCTGGCCCAGGAAAAGCATTATCGCACGGGGTATCTTTCCTGCACAAGAGGCGATGGAGGTCAAAATTTGATTGGAAATGAACAAAGTGAACTTTTGGGGCTGATACGCACACAGGAGCTGCTGGCTGCCCGCCGCATTGATGGTGCCGAACAGTTTTTTACCCGCGCCAATGATTTTGGCTTTTCAAAAGGTCCCGAAGAAACCCTGAAAATATGGGATAAAGAGAAAGTATTGGGTGATATGGTTTGGGTGATCCGCAAATTCAGGCCCGATGTGATGATCTGCCGTTTCCCTACTACCGGCGAAGGTGGCCATGGCCATCATACCTCATCAGCCATACTGGCGCAGGAGGCATTTACAGCCGCGGCCGATCCTAAACGCTATCCCGAACAATTAAAATATGTACAGCCATGGCAGGCCAAACGCCTGTTATGGAACACCTTTAGTTTTGGCAGTGTGAATACTACAGCGGCAGATCAATTCAAGATTAATGTAGGTGTTTACAACTCCATTTTAGGCAAGGGTTATGGCGAAATTGCTGCCGATAGCCGCAGTAACCATAAAACACAGGGTTTTGGTTCGGCCAAACAGCGTGGTGAGTTTTATGAATATTTTAAGACCATTTTGGGCGATGCTCCGCAAAACGACCTGATGGACGGCGTTAATACTACCTGGAAACGGGTAAAAGACGGCGAATCTATTGGCGCCGCCATTGGCATCATCAACAGGGATTTTAATGCCGAAGCTCCGGAAAGATCGGTACCGGCATTAGTGCAATTATTAAACCGTGTTGAAAAAGTATCGGATATGTACTGGCGCGTACAAAAAACCAAAGAGTTGAGCGAACTGATTGCCGCTTGCTCGGGCTTATGGTTTGAGGCTTATGCCACTGAGCCAACTTATGCCCTTGGTGATAAGATCCAGGTACGCGCCCAGGTGGTCGACAGGTATAGCAACAGGGTAAAGATCAACAGTATCGCTTTTCAAAACAATGTTTCCAACCTGAACAGCCAGGTGATCCCGGCCAATCAGCAGCAAACATTTGAGCAAAGCGGTATTGCCGATAAACTGACCCAACCTTACTGGCTGGAAACCCCGCATAGTATTGGAGCCTATAATTTACCTGATGAAACCCTGGCCGGTAACCCCGAGAACCCCGACCTGCCCAAGGTTGATTTTGAATTTATTATTGAAGGCAAGCCGGTACATTTTGAACGCAGACTGCTATATAAATATGTAGACCCAGTGAGGGGAGAGGTTTATCAACCGCTGGAAATTACACCGCCGGTTACCGCCAATATCGAAAACCAGGATTATATTTTTAATTCGCAGCAGGAACAGTTGGTTCAAATAAAATTAAAAAGCTTCACGGCGGCTACCGGCGACATTAGTTTAAAACCTATTGCTGGCTGGAAGATCGATCCTAAGAAAATTGAGTTTACCGGGAAAAATAAAAATGACGAGTGGACAGTGGCTTTTACCATTGCGCCAACAGATAATAAACCCCGCACCAATAATTTGCAGGCCGTGGTAACGGTGAACGGGAAAACCTTTTCCCTGGCATTGCGTCGCATCAGGTATGATCACGTACCGGCCATTACGCTGTTCCCACCCGCCGAAACGAGGCTGGTAAATCTCGACCTGAAAATAGCGGGTAAAAAATTAGCCTATATTACCGGAGCTGGCGATCTGATGCCCGAAGCGCTGCGCCAGGTAGGTTATGATGTACACTTGCTTTCGGAGAGCGAGATCATGAATGCTGATCTTTCTGTATACGATGCCATCATTACCGGGGTACGCGCCTATAACGTGAATGAACGGCTAGCCTATGAACAAAACCGCCTGATGGACTATGTTAAAAATGGCGGTAATTTATTAGTACAGTATAATAATAACGCGGGGTTGGTGGTAAAGCAGATAGGCCCATATCCTTTCCGCGTAGTGAACCAAAGGGTTACCGATGAAGACGCCGAAGTAACCATACTGGATAAGCAAAGCCCGGTGCTAAACTATCCCAATAAAATTACTCAGGACGATTTTAAAGGCTGGATACAAGAGCGGGGCCTATATTTTGTAAGTGACATCGACCCGCAATACAAGGCCGTTTTACAGATGAATGATAAGGGCGAGCAACCCAATAATGGATCATTAATAGTAGGCGATTATGGCAAAGGGCGTTTTGTATATACTTCACTGGCTTTTTTCAGGGAATTGCCTGCCGGTGTACCGGGAGCATATCGCTTGTTTATCAATTTATTAAGTAAACCAAAAGGACAATCGCTATAAAATAAAAGGGCCTGTCACCCTGAGCTTGTCGAAGGGTAAAATAAAGAATGTCATTTCGATAGAGCATGGGCCGGCATGAGCGTTGCGCGAAAGAGAAATCTTCTGCAACATGCCATGGTGCTTTGTCTGCAGCAGGAGATTTCTCCTCGTACCTCGTTCGAAATGACAACCCTGCTTAATTTTTTAGGAACCAAAAGTTTAAAATAGGATAAGCCTTTTATACTGAAATAATTTATTGGTAAAAATCAATTAATCATCTATTTTTGCAAACGTTATAATTAACAGTAATATGAAACAACACGAAGAAGAAGAAAAAAGCCTTGATTTTGTATTTTACCTTGTAGGCTTAGTTTCTGGGCTTTTTATAGGAGCAATAATTGATAAAGGATTTACCTGGATAGCCGTTGGTGGTGTTTTAGGCTTATTAACCGCCGGTTTCTTTATAGCTGTATTGGTTAAAGGCCGTGGTGAAAAGGCCTGATCCTGATCTGCCTTCATTTATAAAAAATTGGAACCAGTTTTACGGCATTGTAGTCGCATGGCTGGTTTTTTTAATTTTAGTATTTTGGCTCATTACAAAAGTTTTTGAATGAGTTTACCCGATTGGATAGTTTTAGGCTTAACACTTTTTGCCATAGTGCTTTATGGCGTGTGGAAAAGCGGCAGCAATAAAAATATCGATCAGTTTTTAATGGGCAACCGCTCGTTACCCTGGTATCATGTCGGGTTTTCGGTTATGGCTACCCAAGCCAGTGCCATTACTTTTCTTTCGGCTCCCGGACAGGCTTATTCCGATGGGATGCGCTTTGTACAATTTTACTTCGGGTTGCCACTGGCCATGATCGTGCTTTGCGTAACTTTTGTGCCGATATTTCATCGCCTTAAAGTTTATACAGCCTATGAGTTTCTGGAGCAACGCTTCGATCTAAAAACCCGTGCGCTTACATCGTTCCTTTTTTTGGTATTACGCAGCCTTTCGACTGGGGTCGCCATTTATGCGCCGGCCATTATTTTATCAACCATTTTAAATATCAATACGGTTTATACTACGCTGTTTATTGGCGGCCTGGTTATATTTTACACCGTTTATGGTGGCAGTAAAGCGGTATCATACACCCAGTTGCTGCAAATGAGTATCATATTTGCCGGTATGTTCCTGGCCGGTATACTGGTGGTTAATCTATTGCCAACAGGCGTAGGTTTTACGCGTGCCCTGAAAATGGCCGGTAAGCTTGGCCACATGAATGTGATAGACTGGAAATTTGACTGGGATAACCGGTACACCGTGTGGAGCGGCCTGATAGGAGGCTTCTTTTTGCAATTATCCTACTTTGGTACAGACCAAAGCCAGGTTGGCCGTTATTTAACAGGGAGCTCGGTGGGACAAAGCCGATTAGGCCTCATTATGAATGGGCTCATTAAAATCCCTATGCAATTCCTCATCCTGCTGATTGGCGTACTCGTTTTTGCCTTTTACCAGTTTAACAGACCGCCCATGTTCTTTAATAATTATGAGGTGGCCAGGGTAAAGCAAAGCAACTATGCAACTCAATATAATTATCTCGATCAACAATATACCAAGGCCTTTGAACAGCGAAAAGCAAAAGCTGACGATCTGATAAAAGCCCTTGACAGCAAAAATGAGGATCAAATAGATCATGCAAAGGATGCCTTAAAAGTGGCAGATGCCCAATCGCACGTCATCAGGCAGGATGCTATTACACTGATGAAAAAGAACAATGCCAGCGCTGATGATAACGATACTAATTACGTGTTTCTGACCTTTGTTAAGCAATACTTACCCCGGGGATTGGTAGGCCTTTTGATAGCCATTATATTTCTGGCTTCTATGGGTTCAACAGCAAGCGCCCTTAATTCACTGGCCTCAACCACCGTGATAGATATTTACAAACGCACCATCAATAAGGATGCATCAGATAAAAACTACCTGCTGGTATCTCGTATAGCAACCGTATTTTGGGGAGTAGTATGTGTAATTATGGCTTTGTATGCCGGTAAATTGGGCAATTTACTGGAGGCCGTAAACCAATTGGGGTCCTATATATACGGAACCGTATTAGGCGTTTTTATAGTTGCTTTTTATATGAAACGGATAACCGGAACCCCGGTGTTTATTGCCGCTATTATTAGTGAAGGGATCATATTATATTTAGGATTGAGTAAAACGGTTGCCTATTTATGGCTTAACCCTATCGGTTGCTTTTTAGTGATGATTGTGGCTTACGTGATCAATAAATTCATGTCACAAAAAAGCCCGGATCAAATAGAACCGGGCGTGTAGTGTTTTATTGCCTCACCTTTAATCTTTAGCATGATTAAGCGCTTCCAGGTTCAGCCGCAGATATTCATCATCATTACTTTCTTTTGAAAGCTCAATACCGGCTTCGGCAGCGGCTATTGCACCGGCTTTATCACCTTTTCTCAATAACAAGCGCGATTCCCATAGTTTAAACCAGGGAACTTTAGGCTCTTCTTTTTCGGCCTCAGCTACCCAGCCTAAAGCTTTGTCCACATCTTTGTTATTTTCATAATACCACTGGATAGCATTAAAATAATAAGGTTTGCGGTCGCCTTTCATCAATTCGTCAATATTTGCCATGATCTTGGCATCATCATCGGTCTCCATGTGGATAAGAGCCGCTGTATGGTCCCAAACCAGGTACAGATCTGTTGCCCGGGTAGTGGAGTTGGCAAATGCCATGGTAAAAGTTTCCCGTTTTTCGTTTACACGGATGGATTTTACATCAAAACGTAAAAGGTCGTCGGCTTGCTTATAGTTGTAAGCGCCCCATTGTTTAACGGTTTTGTTCAGGATGATGGTCCACTCATTTCTTTGAGGGATACTGAATAAGGAATAGGTACCAGGAGGTACAGCATGCCCTTCAATGATTACTTTTTCGGTAAAGGTAATAGTAGTAGCGGCATTGGCTCCGGTCCGCCAAACTTCACCATAAGGATTTATACCACCAAATATTTTACGGTCCTTAACATTGGGCCGGGAGTAAGTAATAGTAACCTTTCCCAGTCCAAAATCCTGGATAATGGTTTGTGTAGAACTGGCCTCAGGGATACGGGGTACTGCCTGAGCATCGCTTTTATAGCTTACACATGCCAATAGCATGGTCACTAAAAATAAGTAAGTCTTTCTCATGTTATGTTTTCGATACTAAGATACCAAATGTTTTTAATCGGTAAATATTGTATTGGAGTAATAAAATTTATGAAAGTTTAATTAAGAAATCGGGTCAAAGGCATAAGTAACAAGCTTTTTGCATTTGGCTTTCAGCCTTAAGCTTTTTATTACCTTTGCGGCTATGATTGATGTGTTACTAAATAAGGGTAAAGAGAAAGCTGTTTTGCAAAAACATCCCTGGGTATTTTCGGGCGCTGTTGAAAAAGTAAAGGGTAAACCAGCCAATGGCGATGTGGTTCGGCTGCTCAACGCAAAAGGCGATTTTATGGCCTATGGTTTTTATAACGATCAGTCGCGGGTTGCCCTGCGCCTTTTGGAGTGGGACGAAGCCGTTGAAATTAATGACGATTGGTTTCGCCGTAAACTGGCCACGGCCATTAAAAGCAGGGCTCATGTATTAGCAAACGGAACCAATACCTGTCGCCTGGTTTTTAGCGAGGCTGACTATTTACCGGGCTTAATTGTTGATAAATATGCGGGCCACCTGGCTGTTCAGGTGCTCACTTCGGGTATGGAGCGGTTGATGCCGGTAATTATTGATGAACTGCAAAAGTTGCTAAATCCCGAAAGTATATCCGACAAAAGTGATAACTCCTCACGGGCCCACGAAGGCCTGGCAGAAGCCGAAAATAAAGTGCTTTTTGGTAATCCTCCGCCAGAGATTGTAGAAGTGCTGGAGAATAATATCGTTTACGGCATCAATATCACCGAAGGCCAAAAATCAGGCTTTTATTGTGATCAGCGCGATAACCGCCATATAGTGGCCAATTATGCTACAGGAAAAAAAGTGTTGGATTGTTTTTGCTATACCGGTGGCTTTACGCTCAATAGCTTAAAAAATGGAGCTACAGCAGTAACCAGTGTGGATAGCTCTGCATTGGCGATTGAAACGTTGAAGGAGAACATCCTGTTAAACAAATTGGACGCTGATAAACATATGGCCATAAAATCTGACGTGAATGTGCAGCTGCGTAAGTTCAGGGATGATGGCGAAAAGTTTGATGTTATTGTGCTCGATCCACCAAAATACGCTCCATCGCGCTCTGCACTCACAAGAGCTTCCAGGGCTTACAAGGATCTGAACCGTTTGGGCATGCTGCTATTGAACGAAGGCGGCCTACTGGCTACCTATTCCTGCTCAGGCGCTATGGATATGGAAACCTTTAAACAGGTAATTGCCTGGGCCGCGCTTGATGCCGGTAAACAGGTGCAATTCATTTACCAATTCCACCAACCCGAAGACCATCCGGTAAGAGCCTCCTTCCCCGAAGGCGAATATTTGAAGGGCTTACTGTGCAGAGTGTTTTAGGGGGATTTTTGGAGCAAAGATTATTGGAGTAAGGATAAAAGATAAGGGGTCATGCCGAATTTATTTCGGCATCCCACATGCAAGTACATCCCGTATGGCTGCTCATCCTGTGAGATCCTGAAACAAGTTCAGGATGACGCGCGTTTTTTATTTTTATCTTGATTCCTGACTCTTATTTCTTGATTCCCGCCTTCTTCACAGCTTTTGTCTTCATTTTCAGGTTCAGCATCTCCACCAGTACCGAAAATGCCATGGCGAAATAGATATAACCTTTAGGGATATGCTGCTCAAAAGCCTCGGCTAAAAGCGAAACGCCTATCAGCAGCAGGAACGACAGCGCCAGCATTTTTACCGTAGGGTGTTTGTTCACAAAGCCGGCCACGCCATTTGAAGCCCACATCATAATACCTACAGCAATAACAACCGCCAGTATCATGATCTCTACATGGCTGGCCATACCTACGGCGGTAATCACAGAATCGAGCGAGAAAACAATATCCAGCAGCATAATCTGGATGATGGTACCCCAGAAGCTGTGTCGTTTTACTTTTTCAGCGTTTTCTTCTTCGCCTTCAATTTTATGGTGTATCTCGGCGGTGCTTTTATAGATCAGGAACAAACCGCCGATGATCAGGATCAGGTCGCGGCCAGATATGGCCAGTTTTTCTACCCAATCAGCATCGGTAACATTAAAAATATGTGCCAGGTTAAACAGGGGTGCCGTAAGTGTCATGACCCAGCTGATGGATAATAAAAGCAATACCCGGGTGATCAGGGCCATACCCAGGCCAATCCTGCGGCCTTTAGCCTGCTGATTTGCTGGGAGCTTATCAGATAAAATGGAGATGAATATCACATTGTCTATCCCCAGGACTATCTCTAATAACGTAAGGGTAACGAGCGATATCCAGGATTCGGCATTCGCAAATATTTCCATAGCAGGCTAAATTTGTTTGCCCCTAAAATAGCAAAACCCCTGCCGAAAATGGCAGGGGTTTGCAATCAATGTTAAAATATAAGGTGTTGTGCGAAGACATTAGAGTCAGGAACCAAGAATCAAGACTAAATAAGTGCGTCATCCTGAACTTGTTTCAGGATCCCACAAGATAAGCATCGTGCTTATCTGCCTATGGGATGCCGAAATAAATTCGGCATGACTAATAAAGGTCTTGATTCTTGACTCTCGTATCTTGATTCTCGTCTTAATCAAAGCTTACGCTGCCGTAGCTGGTGTTAATAGTTATGTTTCTATCGTTGGAGCCTTTACCTAAATGGCCTTTGTAATTTTTAGTGGGGCTATAGCCACGGTCGTTATCAGATGGGCTTTTACTGGTGATATTGATATCATGACCGCCATAGTTAAAGCTGCCGTAGCGTACGGTTACGTCAAAGTCGGCATTTTGCTCGTTACTGATACCCAGTTTTACGCTGGAGTAGGATGAGTTTACCGATAAATTCTTGATGTTTTTATCTACCTCATTAATATTCAGGTTACCGCTGAATTTTACGTTGATGTTGCCCGAAGTAGTGATGCGGCCAATTTTGGCCGAGCCGTAGCTGATGTCGGCATTTAGTTTATTGCACTCGCCCAGGCTCAGGCTGCCATAAGCTACATCCAGATCGCTACCGTTAAGTGAACCAATGGTGGCGCTGCCATATTTAACCGTGATCTGGTTACCCGGATTGCTCAGGTTTTTGGCTACCAGGCTGCCGTAAGAGTTATTGATGTTTAATTTTCCATCCAGATCAGGTAAGCTGGTTGCGCCATATTTATTACTTACGTTCAATGGATTTTTGGATGGCATATATACCGTATAATTCACCTCGATTTTGCGCACATTGTTGCGTTTGCCGCCAAATAACGACCATGAGCTGCCATTATCATCATTGTTGATGTTGGTTTTAAAATAAACCCCTGATCCATCTTTATTATCCCTGATGGTTACATTGTCCAGCAGTTTTTGAGCCAGGTCGTCATCATTGGCGCCAACTTTTATTTGTACATCAACCTTTACCTCACTTTTGCTCCAGGTATTCACGGTGATCCTACCAAAACGGTTATCCAGGTTGATCACATCGTTACCGTCTATTGAGTAGCTTTTGCTGTAATTTTTAACTTTTTCAACACCATCTTGTTTATCATTATCGGTGTTATAGCTAAAATTGGTGTCAAAATCTTTGAACCCTAAAGCTATCTGCGGCGCTATATTACTGAAATCATAGGCAAAGTTCATGGCGCTATCATTCAGCTTGAAGTTAAAGTTTTGGTCAAAGTGCTTAAACTGCTTGTCAAAACCCTTCAGCTTCAGATTCATTTGTTTAAGCTGCTGCAGTTTAATACGCCCCATCTGCTTTTGCAGGCCCTGCATTTTAAGGTGCAGATCTTTCATTTTTAGCTGAAAGTCCTTGCTGTCGGGTGGAGTTAATTTGTTTAAAGGTGCCATTGGAGGCATAGGCGGAAGCACCGGAACCGGAATCGGCGCAGGGGTTTGCTGTGCAAAACTGATCGTATTAATGGCTAACAGGGCCATTAAAGCAAACATCGACCGTTTAAATATTTTTGATTTCATCTTTTTGGTCTTTTTTCATTTGATTGAATTGTTCTATTACACTCAATTGCTGATTAAGCACCTCGGTTTGTACCTGCAAGTTCCGGATCATGGCACGTAAAACACGCTCCTGGTTAGGGCTGGTGGCTAAATCGGCATTAAGTCTTTTATAAGTAGAATCCATTTTGGCTATTTCGGCGCTAAACTCTTTATACAGTTGCGGATCGGCTTTGGAAACCGATTTCAGCTCTGTTAATTTAGTTTCAACAAGCGATGCGTAATGCAGCTGCTGTTTGGCATACTCAGGGTTTATGGCGGCCAGGTCCACGCCTTTTGCGGCTTTTTGGCTTTGGAGGTATATTCCGAAACCGATGCCCATGACAATGATTACCGATGCGGCGACCCGAAGTACGAAAGCAAGCGAAAAGGTTTTTGTTTCCAGCTTTTTTGGCAACTCCTCCGGCATGTTGAGGCTTTGCTCAATTTTGCTCCACAGATCGGTCGATGGCTCAATCTCGTCAAACTCTTCACGGTTATTTTTAATGAAATCTTCAAATCGCTTGCTCATAATTCTGTTCCTTTCCTTTTTAAAATTTCCATTAACTTTCTTTTAGCTCTCAAAAACTGTGTTCTTGAGGTGTTTTCTGATATATTCAATATTTGTCCTATTTCTTCGTGATCATAACCTTCCAGCAGGTAAAGCGATAGTACTACCCGGTAGCCATCGGGCAATTGTTTCATGCCTTCTTTTACCACAGCCACCTGGTATTGTACATCTTCATCATCTTCGGGCTCTTCGGCTGGTATATTTTCCAGATGGTCGCCCTCCAGTTCTATCAGCTCCAGCCTGCGCTTACGCAACAGGTTTATAGAGCGGTTTACCACTATTTGCTTTAGCCATAGGCCAAACGTGGTGTCCTGTCTGAAATCCTTTAGCTTGTTAAAAGCATCCAGAAAAGCTTCCTGCAAAACATCTTCAGCTTCGGCAATATTGCCCACGATCCTAAAGGCAACGTTCAACATCGCTTTAGAATACAACCGGTACAACTCGTAACTGGCCTTTTTGCTTCCCTGTTTGCATTCAACCACCAGGTTATAATGCTTATCTACATATATGGCTTCCAAATTTCTGATCAGGTTTCAGATTAAATGACGCATCATTTTTAGCAACGTTGCATCACGGTGAAAAATAATTTATATGAACAATAATTTTTTGTTTAGAGAAGCGTTTTGATGGGATTTTTGGATCAAGGAGAGAAGGAACAAAGATCAAGGACAGAGGATACAAGAAATCCTTGTTCCTTAATCCATAAATCCTTGTTCTAATAGAAAAGCATCAATAGCTTTCACCGCGTTTTCATACCGGTCGTTTCCTATGCCGGATATCACCACATAGCGGGCCTGCAGCGCGGCAAGTTCTTTGTGCCATATGGCCATAAAATGTTCGCGTAATTCGGGGAAATTACGCAGGGGATCGTCCTGCCAGGGCAAGTCGATATCTAACAGTAAATAAAAATCGTAGGGATGTTTGGGTAATTCGTCCAGTACCTCCTGCGGTGCCTGGCCAAACATGTGTTCGCTCCATATTTTTACCGTTAAAAAAGTGGTGTCGCATATCAGGATCTGATTGGCCTGGGGTAGTAAAGTGGCTTCCAGCGCCAGTTGCCCTTGAAACATATTGATCTCATCCTGCCAGGTACATGGCCCGGTAAGTGCGGCGCAATATTCCCGCGAATACTCGGGTACAGCGATGGTATGATAATACGCAGCCAGATAATCAGACATGGTTGACTTTCCCGTTGATTCAGGCCCTACTACCGCTATTTTGGGAATATGTTTCATGTGTTATCAAATGAAAATAGAGACGCATGTAATGCGTCTCTACAATGATTAAACGTAGAGACACATCACATGTGTCTCCTGCTGTCCTATTATCTTTCTAATTTCGGTACCCTTGTCGGCGTATCCTTGCCCGAAACGATGCTGCGTGAGCTGAGCGCTATGGCCCGGATAGTAGAGGTGATGTTGTTTACATCCAGCGAGCTAAACTCATCCTTTACGGTATGATACAGCTTATCAATATCTATCTGGTCGGTTGAGATAGTATGAGCTGGCACGCCTTTTTCTGCCAGCGACGCGTTATCGCTGCGGTAAAACAGGTCCTGATCTGGATAAGGATCCGGGTGAAACTCAAATTTGGTTCCCTTCAGGTTACTTTGCAGGATAGTGCCAAAGTTTGATCGGTCGAACCCGGTGATAAAGGCCGAGTTTTCACCAAATTTAGAAGCCTTACCTATCATCTCGATATTGAACATGGCCACCACTTTATCCGGATCAACCTGGGTAGCAAAATACTGCGAGCCGTATTCGCCAATTTCCTCGGCAGTGAAGGCCACAAAGATGAGCGTACGGGCATTGTTGTTTAGTTTTTTGTAATACTTGGCTAAGGATATCACCGCGGTAGTTCCGGATGCATCGTCATCAGCACCGTTGGCTATGCTGTCGCCCTCCATGGCTTTGAGGATACCCAGGTGGTCATAATGGCCCGAAAAAACCACAAATTCGTTTGGTTTGGTTTTACCTGGGATAATGCCGGCAACGTTAAACAAAGGCAGTTCTTCGCTTTTGTTCTCATAGCTGATATCAAACGAGGTGATGTTATCAAACTTGCCCAATACAAGTGCCATAGGTGATGCGGTTTTGCCCTTAAAGCTTACGCTACCCCGCGTGCTATAAGCATCATGGGCGCGCTTAAACAAGCTCTGAAATTTGGGATCAATGATCATCAGCGTTTTTTTGCCGCTTTTTTGCGCTTCCACGTATTCCTGTCTGAAATTTTTGTCGGCGGTTACGTTTACCACCTGTACATCCTTGTCGCTGGCCCAGGTAAAGGCTGCGCTGCCGATGGTGAAAACGCTATCGGGTACAATAGCTTTGCCATTTATGAACGCGGTTGTTTTTACGGGTGTTGAGCGTATCATGGTAAAATTCTGGCGGTAGCCGGTATTCCCGGCAAGGGGTTTTAGGCCTGCTTTTTTATATTCACCCTCAATAAATTGAGCTGCTTTTTCAATACCCGGTGTAAAAGTTGCCCGGCCCTGCATATCATCGGCACTCAGGGTTTTGATGATGCGTGTTACATCATCCTGATCAATAAGCTTGTTCACGTCTTGCCCAAAGCTGTAGGTTGATGCGACTAAAAGGGCGGTTATTATTGCGATTTTTTTCATGATTATTAGCTTTTTCCCTCATGTCATTTCGAACGAGGTACGAGGAGAAATCTTTTGCAAGCGATATACTAAACGTATAAGATTTCTCCCTCCGGTCGAAATGACAAGTGGGGTGTTAATTTGAGTCTGCAAATTTTATTTAACCTTTGATTGCAACCAATTATTACGAAAAGTTTCCTGTTCTTTCGAAAGCGTTTTGCCTGCTTTTTCGTAAGTAACTACTTCAAAATACGGACTTTCTTCCAATGCAATGGTAGTTTCATGGGCACCGGTGCGGTTTTTATAATTCACGGTTATTTTGTCGCCTGGTTTTTTGCCGGCCAGTACATCAGAAAACGATTTTGGATCGGTAATGGTTTGGCCATCGGCTTTCAGGATAATATCGCCTGCATCTAAGCCTGCTTTGTAAACCGGTGTACCTATAATGGTGCTCGACAGGATAGGCAATCCCTCGGCCCCGGCGGCACGCGGCTGACCTGAACGGCCACGGCCGGCGTTAGTAGACAATGAACCTGCCCATGCTTTACCTGGCTGCACTTTGCGCAATACCAGTCCGGCTTTGTTCAATAGTTCCTCATAATTGTTTTTATCGGTACCGTAAATGTAGCGTTTAAAGAAATCGGCGGCAAACTTAGGGTTGTTGGTCACCTTAGCCAGATCGGACTGCAGATCGGGTATGGTGTATGGTTTCATGACCTTGCCACGGCTTAACCAAACCTGGCGCATATAATCGTCAAGCGTAAGGTTAAATTCACCACGCAGGCGCATGTCCAGCGCCAGCGCTATGGCGCCGCCATAGGTATAATAGCTGGTAAAATCGTTGATATTGTTGTTCGGGTCGATAGACACACCGGCATCGGCAAATACCGAATAACGGCTCATTTGTGTAGCCGGATATTTAGCGGCGCCCGGTGTATTCAGGATCTGGTTAACCAGGCCTGCCAGTGTACGGGTATAATCATCAAGCGGGGTAAAACCGGCGCGGGTAAGCAGCAGATCGCCATAATACTGGGTAAAGCCTTCGGCAAACCAAAGCTCGCTGCTCATGTTGGCATGCTCAAAGTTAAAGGGCTCCAATGATTTTGGACGGATGCGTTTTACATTCCAGCTGTGGAAGTATTCATGCGAAAATATGCCCAGCAGGCCATCCTCATTACCGGCAACCTTATCAACCGGGTAAACAATACAGGTGGAGTTACGGTGCTCCATCCCATCGCCCGAGTTAGTTGGGTAAACATCAGTCACAAAAGTATATTCGCCATAATCATAGGTAGGCAGCTCGCCATAAACGGCTTTTTCCTCCAGCACCAGTTTTTGTACCATTTTGCCAAATTTATCCACCGCGGCCTGGTCGTCATCAGAGTGGATACTCACGTTTATTTTTTCTTTTTTGCCGTCGGTATTGGTCACGTCCCAGCTGGCTATTTTGTAATTGGCCAGCTCGGTGGGGCTATCCATCATATATTGCAGGCTAGGGGCACTGTATACATTGGCTCCTTCGGCTTTTAGTTGGGTGGATACTTTCCAGCCGTATTTTTCCAGGTCGTTAAATTCAAACTTTACAGGTCTTTTTTCCTGTCCCAATACCCAGGCAAAAGCCGCAGGCATATTCAGGTGGGCATGACTGGGATCAATACTGGCATAAGTACCGTCGGTCCAGTTGCCAAACAGGGTATAACTTATTTTGATATTATCCGGATGTTGGCCAACCTCATACAGGTCGCCCTCTATTTGTGTAAAAGGGATCTCGGTACCGTCGATACCGGTTACTTTAACATTATAGATGTTTTTACCAAACTCATGCGTAGCATAACGTCCTGCTGATGAGCGGCTCATCCGGAAACGTAAACTCATAGGGGCCTGGGGCAAGGTCATCACAACTTCTGCTTCATGGTGTGCAGCGTTGGGAAAGGATATGGAATAATAGATAGGCTTTTGTTTCTCCTGCGCTATGGCGGCAGTGCTTAACAAAGCGGCAATGGTAATTAGAAATGTTTTTTTCATGGAAACCTGGTTATACAGGGCTGAAATTACAAATTAATCGGAGAAAAGTGAGGCATCAATTTGTTAGTTGATAGGCCATTTACGAAGATAGGCTTGAATGATGGAATTACAGGTTGCAGATGACTTCACCCATCTGCGCTCCACGGGATCACCCTCTTCGCCTGCGGCGGAAAGAGGGTGGGAAAAACCTTTTCTCCACCCGTCATTGCGAGGTACGAAGCAATCTCTATGCTATACAGAGCAAATAGAAATGGTATAGCCGACCGTTCTACGTAGAGATTATTAATATTTTGATTATTTTTTATCGGTATTAATGAGCTCCCGCTGGTCGGTTATCTTCGTACCTCGCAATGACGGGTTTTTATTGTATGTAACTACCCCTTCCCCTCCTTCGGCGGAAAACGAACGACCCGGCGCAGCGATGGTCGGGTGAGTCGATTCGGCGTCAATTTGAACTATTATATGTATCTTTAAAGAAATTACTGAGCTCATGATCCTTTTTTCAAGAAGAAATTTACATTATACCGATTACAAATGGAGCGTATATAACCAAAACGATCCGCGGGTAAACGGTAAACCGGATACCACGCCGTTTACAAAGGATGAGGGCAATGAAGTAGTTTACCTGATCAACAAATTAATGATACTTTGGGATTACCGTTTTGCCAATACCGGTAATAAAATGGAAAAACTGATACATGATCAACTCCCCCCGACCATTACACTGCAGGAAGATGTACAGCAATGGCTTAAAGCTAATTTGAAGTTTTAACCATCTTACAAAAATTTTACCATCTTATTTAACGATTTAAACCTATCCCATATCCGGGAGTGGGGTACTTATGCCTGGTTAGTATTGGCTTCCGCGAAATTAGCGTAGCCTGAGGGTAGCTGAAGTATGCATACTACTGACTGGAAACCTGCGGCGCGCAGAAGACGACATTTTGATTTGAACCCTTAAGACTTAAAACTCCGGACTTAAATACGTATATTTGTATGTAACAAAACGGCCCGGTTCTCTGTAAAAAAGAGAACCGGGCCGTTTTGGTTAAGGATAAAAAGGGGCTAAAAATCGACCGTTTTATATGTTTTATTTGATAATCAATTATTTGATACTTTTTAAAGTTTTAAAAACTGCTCAAAATAGTGTTGAAATTTGTTAAAAAGTGTTAAAACGAGGTTTTTCAATGTTTTTTTAGCCTGTTTTAGCCAGTTTTTGGGTAGAAAAGTGTTAAAATTTAAGGTTTAAAAAGTTTTCGGAGGGGCATCATCCAAATTCTTTTACTCTTTTTTAAAGTCGTAAGCGCCGCGTTCCACAAAGTCGGCTACCTTAACTTTTACGCCGGTAACCCTGCCATTTTGTACATTGAACGGAAAAATAGCCTTCCCCATAACCGGGTCAGAAAAAGTGACAAAAAAGCGGTTTCCACCCAGTGGCTGCAATTTGGCAAACATGGTTGGGTGATGTTCAAAACGCATTTCCAGGTCGCTATTTTCGCCCTGGGTTACGGTCATGCTACCATAAAAGCTGTTGGTATATTTACCTAAGTAGGCATTTGGGGGTAACGCAGGTTTTAAAGCAAGCGCCACAGTATCACGTAGTTTCCGTTCGGTTTGTTGCTCGGCAGTGGTGTGTGCCTTATAATTTATCAGGTAAGCATCACTGTAATTATGATAGGGCCTGCCAAAAAAGGCATCCAGAATTTCCCAGCGCAGAGCCTCATAAAGCAGGTTTTGATCGGTATTGGTGAGTATCACAATACCCAGGTTATCCTGCGGTGAAAGGGTAACTGATGATAAATAGCCGTTTACGCCACCCTCGTGCATAATCAGGCGGTGGTTTAAATAGTCCTGTATAAACCAGCCCAGTCCGTATAGCTCAAAATTGTTTTCGCCATTCAGGTGGTATTCGCTGCCTACAATATCCTGTGGTTCGCGGGTGGCCATAATGGCCGCCTGAGGTATGATCTGGCGGTTACCTACCTTGCCGTTGTTCAGCAAAGCCGTTACCCATTTGCCCATGTCGCTGGCCGATGAGCTTATGGCGCCGGCAGGGGCAAGTCCGTCTATCTGGCAATAAGGTATGGGTGCAAGCCTGCCGTCGGTCAGGGTATGAGGTACGGTTCGGTTGAGTGATTTGGGCAGGTCCTTGGTCAGGGCCAGGGTGTTAGTCATGCCCAGTGGGGCAAAAATTGCCTCCTTAAGGTATACCTCCCAGGGTTTGGTCGTTACCCGCGGGATGATCTCGCCGGCAGTTAAAAAAGCGGCATTGGTATAACCCCATTTGGTGCGGAACGGGTAAGCGGCCTTAAGTTCGCCCAGTTTTTCGATCACCTGGGCACGGGTAAGGTTGGTGTTATAAAAAGTAAAATCGCCCTGAAAGGTTTGAAAACCAAGGCGGTGGCATAGCAGGTCGCGTACGGTAGCTTCCTGCCCGGCAAATTTATTCTCCAGTTTAAACTCGGGGATATATTTAGTTACTTTTTCATCAAGCGATAGTTTATTGTTGGCCTGCAACATGGCCAGGGCGGTTGCAGTAAAGGCTTTGGTATTGCTGCCTATCATAAACAAGGTGTTGATATCTACCGTATTGGGCAGCCCCAGTTCTTTAATGCCATAGCCTTTTACCAGTACTATTTTATTGTCTTTTACAATAAAAACGGCAATCCCGGGTACGCGCCAATTGGTTAAAGCCTTGCTGATGTACAGGTCCAAACTATCCCTGATAAACTTGGAACGGTCGGCCCGTTGGGCCTGGACACTTGCAAAAAGGGATGTACAGATAATAAAAGATAGCAATAGTTTTTTCATTACACTGGATAATTTACGTGCTTGATTTGTGCTAATTTAATGCAAAATTTACAGCGGCTTTACTTAATTATAAAATAACGCCGCAATCTTCATTAAAACACGCAGTATATGAAATTTTTTCGTTCGGGATCATTATTCCTTACCGCTGTATTGCTCATTTTGGGCGGGTTCACAGCAAAAGCACAACGGTTGCCAACCCATTGGACAAAGGATGGCTACCAGTATTACAAAATCAGCGGCGATGGTATCAGGATCCTGGACACCCGCGATACCAGCAAAAAAACCTTGTGGATAAGTAAAGATATGCTTACCCCGCAGGGACAGGCTCCGCTCAATGTAAAAAGATTTTCGGTATCGGCCGACGGACAAAAGTTGCTGATCAATACCAACACCAAAAAAGTGTGGCGTTATGATACCCGGGGTGATTACTGGGTATATGATACCAATACCAAAAAGCTGTGGCAGTTGGGTAAAAACCTGCCGGAATCGTCGCTGATGTTTGCCAAATTCTCCCCCGATGGCAATAAGGCAGCCTATGTGAGCGGGCATAATATTTACGTAGAAGATCTTGCTGATGCTTCGGTTAAGCAATTGACTACCGATGGCACTACCAGGCTGATCAATGGAACGTTCGATTGGGCTTATGAAGAAGAATTTGGTTGCCGCGATGGTTTCCGCTGGTCGCCCGATAGCAGGTCGATAGCCTATTGGCAGATAGATGCCACCAAAATAAAAAGCTACCTGATGCTGAATACTACAGACTCTATTTATCCCTACGTGGTGCCTGTTGAATATCCGGTTGCCGGGCAGGACCCAAGCTCATGCAAAGTGGGTGTTGTGGATATCAGCACCGGTAAAACCAACTGGATAAACGCGCCTGGTGATGCTGTACAGCATTATATACCGAGGATGGAATGGACATTGAACTCCAACGAAATTATCCTGGAGCAGTTGAACAGGGCACAAACCGAAAGCAGGGTGTTTATTGTCAATGTATCCAATGGTACTACGCACCTAATCCGTGAGGAAAAAAGCAATGCCTGGATTGATGGTAAAGAACGCTGGAACAACGGCGACCCGGCAGGCTGGGAATGGGTAAATAAAGGCAAAGAATTTTTATGGGTGAGCGAAAAAGATGGCTGGAAACACATTTACCGGGTAACCCGCGATGGTAAAGAAACCCTGGTGACCAAAGGCGATTATGATGTGATCAGCGTAAACCTGATTGACGAAACGTCTGGTTATATTTACTTTATGGCTTCGCCTGATAATGCTACCCAAAAGTATCTGTATCGTATAAAAATTGCCGGTGCTGCAAAGCCAGAACGTGTTTCGCCGGCTGATGAACCGGGTACGCATGGCTATGATATATCGCCGAACGGCAAGGTTGCCCTGCATAATTTCTCCAATAGCTACACTCCTCCGGTAAGTGAGGTGGTAAGCTTGCCCGGACATAAGTACATTGGCGGTAACCGGGTAACATTAGACAACGACGCCACAAATAAGACCGAGTTTTTTAAGGTTAAAACGGTTGACGGCATTGAAATGGATGGCTGGATGAAAAAGCCTACTAATTTTGATCCGCATAAAAAATACCCTGTGGTTTTTATGGTTTATGGCGAACCCGCATCGCAAACTGTTACCGATACCTGGGGAGCGGGCAGTAACAGGCTGTATGTAGGCAGTATGGCCAATGATGGCTATATCTACATGTCGGTTGAAGGTCGTGGCGCACCCGCACCAAAAGGTACAGCCTGGCGTAAGGCTATCTATAAAAATATAGGCATCGTGAACATCCGCGATCAGGCTATGGCGGCAAAAGAGATCTTAAAATGGCCATTTGTTGATTCAACCCGCATAGCTGTTCATGGCTGGAGCGGCGGTGGTTCATCAACCCTTAACCTGATGTTCCAGTATCCGGATATTTATAAAACTGGTATAGCTGTAGCCGCTGTTGGTGATCAGCTTACTTATGATAATATTTACCAGGAGCGTTATATGGGTGTACCTGTTGATGACGAAGGCCGTGCGGCATTTATCAAAGGATCGCCGATTACTTACGCCAAAAATTTGCGTGGCAACCTGCTATATATCCATGGCACAGGCGACGATAATGTGCATTATAAGAATGCCGAAGAGCTGATCAATGAGTTGGTAAAGTATAATCGTCAGTTTGAACTGATGTCATATCCTAACCGTACACACAGCATTTCCGAGGGCGAAGGTACAAGTCTGCATTTAAGAACCCTGTTCACTCATTATTTAAAAGAACATTGCCCGCCGGGTGGCAGATAATTAAACTACCGGTAAATTTTATATTGGCTCTCCGTGTGTGTATTGCACGGAGCGTTTTATGATGACTGTATCATTGTGGTTTAAAGGTGCGTAAAGACTGTTATACTTATCTAAAGCTTATTTATGAAAAGAGTAACTAACCTTAACGCGCCTTTTATCACTTTGATGTTTGTGCTGCTATCCACGCTCCCTGCCTGTAAAAAAGATGCTGTTAATAATGGCAATCTGGTAGGGAAATGGCAGGCAACCATTCCAAGTACAACGCAGAAATCTACCTATGAATTCAAAAGTGATCGTACCTACGAACACACGTTGTATGTTATCGATACTGTCACCAAAAAGGATCTGGGCATCATTGCCAGGGAAACGGGTAAATACAAAATCAGCAATGCTAAATTAGGGCTTTATGATATGTTGAGTTACCTGAATAAAGATAATAAACCAGGTACTATTGATGATCTTAAAGCCGTTGACGGTTTAAAAACGTATGATTACAATGTAGCTATTACCGATGGGAATAAGCTTACCTTAAATCATCAATGTGGTGCTAATGAGCTTTGTGAAGCTAATTATGTACCCTCTTTTTACTATGTTAGGCAATAGCCTGTTGTAGTATAAAAAGTGCCTGCCGGTATTTCAGCAGGCACTTTTATAGCAATAAGGTATAGGTTAATAAGCTTGACCATCATCTGCCGCCGAATTACCCTGGTAACTAAGTGGGGCTTCCTGCTTTAAAACCGATCTGCTGTCACCTTCAAAATCACTTTTGCGGCCAAGCATGGTGAAATTTTCAGCTACTACTTCGGTGGTGTATTTTTTAATGCCTTCTTTATCTTCAAATGAACGGGTACGTAGTTTACCTTCAATGTAAACCAGTTTGCCTTTTTGTAAAAATTTGGCTGCCATTTCGGCCAAACCACGCCACATTACAATGTTATGCCACTCGGTTTGTTCAACTTTACGGCCATCTTTATTAAAGGTTTCAGAAGTAGCTAAAGGGAAACTGGTTACTGATACTCCACCCTCTAAAATGCGCACCTCAGGATCTTTGCCCAAATGACCTACAAGTATTACTTTATTAATTCCAGACATGCCATAAAATAACGAAAAATTCTTTTATAAATTAAAAATATTTTTTATTAATATAACTATAGGTTTGGGAAGAGCCAGATTTGGCAGGTTTTCAACAGTGGTGAAAAACCAGTTGGATTCTAATTTAATGGGCTTAGATTGCGTTTTAATAAGCCGGATATACAAGCGCTGGTGGGTAAGTATATGTTTTTGTACGGGTAAATTATCCGCGGATAATTTGATGCTGTTGCCAAAAAAATCCTTTACCATCGGCTGATCCATCAATTCCTGGATTGGTAAAAGAGAGGCCGTTTCAACCATCGGAAAGTCGTATAAATTGGCCCAGATGTCCTTATCGCCCCTTTTATTCATCAATACGGAGTCACCATCAGTTACTAAAAAATAATTAAAAAAACGTTCGCGCACTTTTACCGTCTTTAATTTAACCGGGAGTGAAGCGGTAGCATTGTTCAAAAAAGCAACACAATTCAGGTGTACCGGGCAAATACCGCAAGCCGGATTTTTTGGCTTACACAGCATCGCGCCAAACTCCATTATAGCCTGATTATGTAAACCGGGAGTTTTCTTATTAATTAAATTATTGGCAAGCTCCTGGAATGTTTTTTTACCCCCGGTTGAATTGATCGGTTCATCAATACCAAAATAGCGGGCAAGTACCCGGTAAACATTGCCATCAACAACGGCTTTGGCTTCGTTTGCCGAAAATGAGGAAATAGCCGCGGCAGTATATTCGCCTATACCTTTTAATTTAATCAGATCATCATAACGCTGAGGGAATTTACCGTTGTACTGTTCCTGTACCAGCCTGGCTGTTTTAAGCATGTTACGGCCGCGTGAATAATAGCCCAGGCCCTGCCATAGTTTTAATACCTCATCCTCATGGGCTGCAGCAAAACTGCTTACGTTTGGATATTTTTCTACAAAACGATAAAAGTAAGGGAGGCCCTGTTCAACCCGGGTTTGTTGCAGGATGATCTCCGACAGCCAGATCACATAGGCGTCGGTGGTATTGCGCCAGGGGAGGTCGCGTTTATTTTGAAGATACCATTGCACCAGTTCGTCAGTAAAATTCATGGCTGTAAAAGTAAGCAGGTCAAAGCTAAAAGGCGAATGGCTAAACTGTTTTAAATATCGATCATCAAAAGCCTGCCGGATGTTAAAACGGGTTAACGAAATCAGCGTTATTGTTAATCACATAACGCTGTATTTAGCCTTTTGATCATTGCTCCTTTACCTTTCATTTTTAACGATTTAGCTTACAATTTGTAACAGAATTGTACGTTTTACCTACTTACGAAAAAAAAACTGTTAAATATTTCGCTCTTAAAATATAAAGCGATACTTTTGCAACCCCAAAACAGTTAAGTATTTATATATTAAATAAAAGTAAATCAGATATGACTAAGGCAGAAATTATAACTGAAATCTCATCTAAGACAGGTATAGAGAAAGTAGACGTGCAGGAAACAGTTGAGGCATTTTTTAAAGTAGTGAAAAGCTCAATGGTTGGCGGCGAGAACGTTTATGTAAGAGGCTTCGGAAGTTTTGTTGTAAAGAAAAGAGCGAAAAAAACAGCCCGCAATATTTCAAAAAATACTGCCATCATTATTCCAGAGCATTTTGTACCAAGCTTTAAACCAGCTAAAACTTTTGTTGAAAAAGTTAAAACAGGTAACAAAAACAGCAAATAATTTATAAGCATGAATAAGAAACAAATAGCCATTAGTGCAGCCGTAGTTGTGATTATGGGCTATTTGTACTATTTACCTGTTAAAGGTTTAATAAAAGCCAAAGAGACTAAACCAGATAAAACAAACGTGATGACAGGGAACCGCAAAGCGGCCACTGCTGTAACGGTTGATATGGTATCTACGACTGCTAAAACCGCAATTGGGGCGGCATTAACAGCAAAGATAAATGACCTTGAAGGGCAATTAAAAAACGCATCAGGCGCCGACGAACAAAAATTGCAGAAGCAATTGGCCAGTCAGTGGGATGATGTTAACCAGCCAGCTCCGGCAGCATTTTATTACCAGGCCTTGGCCCGTAAGGAAAACAAGCTGGAAGATTGGTTAAATGCAGGGAATCGTTTTAACGATGCTTACAAACTTACACAGGACACTTTAACACAACCAGCATTTGTAACCAATGCGGTTGAAGCTTTTCAAAGTGCCCTTAAATTAAAACCAGAAAGCCTTGTGGGTAAAACAGGATTAGGTGTTGCTTATGTAAATGGCGGCGCCAGCCCAATGCAAGGTATAGCTTTATTGCTTGAAGTAGTAAAAAAGGATCCGAACAACTGGAACGCAAACCTGAATTTAGGAATGTTTGCCATGAAATCGGGCCAGTACGAAAAAGCGGTAGGCAGGTTTAAAACATTAATTGCCCAGAAACAGGAGTTAGAGCCAACTTTTTATCTGGCCGAAAGCTACAAACAACTGGGCATGAAAAAGGAAGCTATTGATGCTTACCAAAAATGTAAAGAAATGATGCCCGATCCTGTATTCGGGCAACGGATTGATGAATACATCAAAGAGTTAAAGAATTAATCACACATTAAAAATTATTATTATGCCGAGCGGTAAAAAACGTAAAAGACACAAAATGGCTACCCACAAACGCAAAAAGCGTTTAAGAAAAAACAGACATAAAAAGAAATAAGCTGCTTTTTTTAAAGCAGCTTACCTGCTTTTTTAGGAAGCAGGTAACTTTAGTAGTGTTTTTTACCCACTTATTAACATGCGGTTTTTACCGTTTTAAGAAATGGAGTAGCAGTTGATAAAAGAATTAATTATCGATTCATCCCCAAACGGGGCTACCATTGCATTATTACAGGACAAACAACTCGTAGAACTTCATAAAGAGCAGGTCAGCAACAATTATACTGTTGGTGATATTTACCTGGGGCGCATCAAAAAGATCATGCCCAGTTTAAATGCAGCCTTTGTAGACGTTGGCTACGAGAAGGATGCCTTTTTGCATTATCTTGATCTTGGTCCGCAGGTACAAAGCCTGCTTAAACTGACCAAACAAGTACGTAGCGGGGGATACCAATCGAAGCTTTTGGACAGCTTTAAGCTGGAAAGTGATATCAATAAGGGAGGAAAGATCTCGGAGATATTATCAAAAAACCAACTTATACCGGTACAAATAGCTAAGGAACCTATATCAACCAAAGGACCACGTTTAAGTTCTGATCTTTCAATAGCCGGCCGGTATGTGGTATTGGTACCATTTTCGGAGGCTATCTCTATTTCCAAAAAAATAAAGAGCAATACAGAGCGAAATCGTTTACGGAAGGTTGTTGAAAGCATTAAGCCAAAGCATTTTGGCGTTATTATCCGTACAGTATCTGAAGGCAAAGGGGTTGATGAATTACAGAAAGACCTGCTTGATCTGATATCTAAATGGGAATCATTTATAACTAAGCTGCCGTCTGTTGAACCTTCTAAAAAGGTTTTAGGCGAAATTGGGCGTACATCAACTATCCTCAGGGATATATTGAACCCCGATTTTCAGCATATTTATGTGAATGATAATGGCATGTTCGAAGAAATTCGGTCATACATCCATGAAATATCGCCTGATATGGAAAGTATAGTCCGCATGCATAAGCATAAGGAGCCTATATTTGAGCATTTTGGTGTTGATAAACAGATCAAGGGCGCTTTTGGTAAAACAGTTAACCTTGCCGGTGGCGCTTACCTGGTAATTGAACATACAGAGGCATTGCACGTTATTGACGTTAACAGCGGTAACCGCACAGCCAGTAAAGAGAACCAGGAAGAGAATGCCTACCAGGTAAATAAAGAAGCGGCTAAGGAAATTGCACGCCAGTTACGTTTGCGTGATATGGGCGGTATTGTGGTGATCGATTTTATTGATATGCACAAGCCGCAGAACCGCAAGGAGCTGTTTGATTATTTGCGTACCGAAATGCAGTACGACAGGGCCAAGCATACCATTTTACCACCGAGTAAATTTGGTTTGGTGCAAATTACCCGCCAGCGCGTAAGGCCCGAAATGAATATTGTTACCAGCGAAGTGTGCCCAACCTGTAATGGTACTGGTACCATTAGGCCAACCATTTTGCTGATGGATGATATTGAGAATAACTTCAATTATATATTGGATGAGCAAAACGAAAAGGGTATTACCCTATGTGTACATCCATATATTGAAGCCTACATTAAAAAAGGCATTTACAACCGCCAAATGAAGTGGTTTGTTAAATACGGCCAGTGGATCAAGGTTAAAAGCAATCCTGCTTACCAGATCACAGAGTTCCGTTTCTTCTCGTCAAAAGACGAAGAAATAAAACTGTAAAGAGATTGATTTGCAGCTATGCAGATTTCAGGTATGCAGCTATTTTAAATAATAGCTGCATATTTTGTTTATAGGGGTTTGTGGAACTCGTTTATCCTAATTATTAATGGACCCTGAATAGCAAACCATAACCCACATAATCAGCTTCGGTGTTGTGAACATATCCTTTAGCCTGCAGTGCCAGGTAAGGAGTTATAAAGTATTTAAAACCGGCGGTCCAGTATGTTTTTGTTGGGTAGTAACTGTTGTAATGTAAATAATACCCATAGCCGGTCATTAAGGCCAGTTTACCCAGCCATAGATCGGGCCCGACGGCAATACCAACCCTCCAGCGATCATACGAGGTTCCGTAAGATTGAAAGGTATTCAGGAAGCTTTGTACTGTATTGGTTTTATTATAAACAGTGTTATAGTAAACCGCATCAGTGCCTAATTTAATGCTCAATACCGGACTAAATTTGTAATTATAGCCCATGTAAAACCCTGTTTTATAAAGTCCCTTGTTATCACTTATGGCCCCCCGGCTGCCAACATTAGCGCCAATTTCAAAAAAGTGCTTATTCTCGGGTTGTTGTTCGCGGTCATTTACGGGGCCGCTCTGATTAATTTTTTGTACAAGGCCCAGTGTGTAGGCAAACGCATTTATACCATTATTAGGCAGTTTGGTGGCGCCGTTAGAGTAATGAAAAACCTCAACCCCGGCCTGTATACCAGTTGTATGGGTTATGGGGGTAAATATCTTGAGGCCAGCCTGAGTAGCTAAATTGATATGGCTTCCTATAATAACGTTTTGACTGTTGGTTAAATGAGTTTCAGTAGCATACAAAAAACCAAAAGCTGGAGTAAATAATAATTCAGTACGATTTATTTTTAGTAAACCGATCTCTAACCGGCCCAGTACAGCATAGGTATCGCCAATAATGCCCTTGGTTGCCTGGTCATGGTTTAGTATTACACGGCTCATGTTGCGATAAGAAAATACCGCGTCAATACTCTTGATATTTAATATCCGGATGTAATCACTTTTATTATTTGCCATATCAAGGTGATAAGCCAGTTCTCCGCCAAATAAAGGACCGGTCAGATAGTTTTTCTCTGGCGAAAAAATTTTAATACCTGAGGTGCCGCTTATCTCAATACTATTTCCTGTATCCTGCGCTTTTGCTGAAAAATTGAATAGCATGAACCCAATAACAATGGATAAAAATTTATTCATAAAGGTCAATTACAATAGTTAAAGGTACAATTACCGATTATGTTTTAAACTTCGTGTACTTTTGTTAAGTGTTAAACACAGGCATGATACGGCTAAAGATAGTTTTATGTTTCCTGATAATTTGCTTTAGGTGTAATTAATTAAACTTTTGCAAAAATTGCATTTAAGGGATAATATGCAGTGTAATAAATGCTAATTTAATTAGTAATTATATCCTGAATTAGTATATAAATCTGCATATTTGTGCATCTGTAATATGCAGATTTAAGATATGGCTAAAACCAAGATCGCATACTTTTGTCAAAGCTGTGGCTTTGAATCGGCTAAGTGGCTGGGCAAATGCCCTTCATGTCAGCAATGGAATACTTTTGTTGAGGAGATCATTGACAAGGGTAATACGCCATCTGTACCTACCTGGAAAGTTACTTCTAATACTCAGCAACGTGCCAATAAGCCGGTGCAGGTGGCCGATATTACTTTCAGCGAAGAACACCGTATGCAAACTCCCGATAAGGAGTTTAACCGGGTTTTAGGTGGGGGTATAGTAGCAGGCTCGCTGGTACTTATAGGTGGTGAGCCAGGCATTGGTAAATCAACTCTGATGTTGCAACTGGCGCTCAATATGCCAAATCTGAAAGTGCTTTATGTATCGGGCGAAGAAAGTGAACGGCAGATAAAAATGCGGGCAGAAAGGTTAGCCCCAGAAGTTCTCAGTCAGCAGTCTTCGGTTGGCAGTCAAAAACTTAATATAGGGGCTCAATCCGAAATTAATAAGGGGTGTTTTATCCTAACGGAAACATCCACCCAAAACATCTTTAAACAGATAGAGGCCCTGGAGCCCGATCTGGTAGTGATCGACTCTATACAGACGCTTCATTCCTCACACATCGAATCGACCCCCGGCAGTGTATCACAGGTACGCGAGTGTACCGCCGAGATGCTGCGCTTTGCCAAGGAGACATCAACTCCCGTATTTCTGATAGGCCATATCACGAAAGATGGCATGATTGCAGGGCCAAAAATACTGGAACACATGGTTGATACCGTTTTGCAGTTTGAAGGCGACAGGCATCATGTTTACCGCATATTACGTACGGTAAAAAATCGTTTCGGCTCAGCCTCCGAGTTGGGTATTTATGAAATGCTGGGCGAGGGTTTAAGGGAAGTATCCAACCCCTCAGAAATACTATTGTCACAGCGAGATGAGCCATTAAGTGGCATCACCATATCAGCCACATTGGAGGGCCTGCGCCCTATGTTGATAGAAACACAGGCCTTAGTGAGTACATCGGCTTATGGTACACCACAACGTACAGCTACGGGTTTTGATACCAAACGGATGAGCATGCTATTGGCTGTATTGGAAAAGCGCTGTGGTTTTAGACTAGGCGCCAAAGATGTGTTTTTAAATATCACCGGCGGTATCAGGGTAGAGGATCCGGCTATTGACCTGGGTTTGGCAGCGGCCATTATATCGTCACATGAGGATATGCCTATACCCTTTAAAACTTGCTTTGCTGGTGAGCTCGGGTTATCAGGCGAGATAAGAGCAGTAAACCGGGTAGAGCAACGTATTGCCGAAGCTCAAAAGCTGGGCTTTAACCAGATTTTCATATCTAAATATAACCTTCCATCAGGTGGGCAGGATAAAAAGCGGATGGATCTGTCACGTTACGATATTGAAATAAAGATTGTGAGTAGTATTGAAGAGGTATTTGGCCAGCTTTTTGGATAGTTTTGGACTTTGAGACTAAAGGACTTTTGGACTATTGGACAAGGGGACTGAAAGACAAAAAATCCATTATCCTTACATACTAATTAAGGACGAAAGAACAAGGATGATATAAAATCCTTTGTCCTTTCGTCCTTTATCTTTCGTCCAAAAAGTCCAATAGTTTTAAATTCCCGACGGTGGAACCAACTTACGTATACGGTTATTGTTGCTGTCAGATATCCAGATATTGCCACTGGCATCGGCCACAAGCCCCTGTGGGGCATTAAATAGAGCGCTCGTACCTTGCCCATCGGCAAAACCCGCTGTTGCTGTTTTTCCGGCTAATGAGAGCAAAACCTTATTGGTTGTTAACTCCAATACACGGCCATTTTGATCGCTTATAAATAAATTTCCTTTAGCATCAAAAGTAAGAGCCCCAGGATTACTGATCAGCGCAGATAATTTAAGGCCGCCAACCACAGTGGTTACTACCCCGGCAGCTGTGATCTTGCGGATGGCATAATTTTGCAGATCTGCTACATAAATGTTGCCCTGGGCATCCAGTGCAATACCATTTGGCTGGTTGAATTGCGCGGTTGTTGCTGTCGCATTGTCAGCATAACCTGCTGTTGTTTTACCTGCAATGGTAGTTACCACTCCTGCTGCCGTAACTTTACGGATAAGATTATTGCCCTGGTCGGCTACGTATAAATTACCCTGGCCATCTAATGCCAAACCACGCGGGCTGTTGAAAGTAGCTTTGTTTCCTGTACCATCCACATAGCCGGCATCACCGCTTCCAGCAAGTGTACTTACAATGCCATCTGCCGATATTTTACGGATCATATTGTTACCAAAGTCGGCTACGTAAATATTCCCGGCAGCATCCGCCACCAGGCTTTGCGGCGCATAAAACTTAGCACTGGCAATTGGGCCGTCAATGTAACCGATGCTTCCGGTACCGGATAGGGTTGTTACCACCCCTGCTGTAGTAACTTTCCGAATGGCGCTGTTAAAGGAATCAGCCACGTAAATATTACCGGCAGCGTCAATGGTTAATCCCTGCGGACTGTCAAACACAGCACTTGATCCGGTTCCGTCCGCAAATCCGGTGGTTGCACTACCGGCAACCGTGCTTACTGTACCCCCTACAGCAGACAAATCTGCGCTGGTAGTAAACTGTATGGTATTGCCATAGGAGGTTCCGGATGCGCTAATGGCATATGCCCTTAAATAATACGTTGTTTTGGGCGTTAAACCGGTTACCTTACTGGCATAGCTCTCTACGGTAACTGTGTCCGAGGTTTTAGAGTCGGCAGTAGTTGGGTTTTGATTACTTGCACTCCAGCATACGCCAATGCTTGTTAGGGTTTCGGTTAAGGGGGTTGTAATTAATCCACCGCTATACGCGCCTGTTCCGGCAGCGGTAGTGGTTACATCCATTGTTACCATAGTTGGTGGGGTGCCGGTTGTACTTGTGCTTTTATTACATCCGGTAACTGTTAAAAAAATAGCTAACAAATATGTAGCAAAAAAAATTGATTTAGTTGAGGTTTTGTCCATGTGTGTTAATAGATTAAGTAATAAGTATGTTTATTAAAAACACTTTATTAACTCTATACACTGTTGCATATTATTTAGCTACATGGGTTTTAACATATCTTAACAAATGGCAACCGGAATCCTTTTTTGCAGTCTAAAAACAGCCTTTACAGCCTCCAAATGGGTGTTTTGTGCCTGGCGTAGCATGAAGAAGGGCAATATTGCCGGGCCTGATAACATTTTGCCTATATAATTGTTACAATTCAGTAAACAATAACCATGAGATCCCCCATATTTCTAATCGCTTTTTTACTTTCAACTGCCGCTTTTGCACAGCAGCACACCCCCCTACCTCATGGTATGGTTTATGGCGAAAAACCAAATACGCAGGCCATGATGAATGCAGCAAAACTGGAGGGTTTTATGGGAAAAAAGACCAGGATCAGTACCACTATTGAAGGCCGGGTGATCAGGGTGATCCACAAAAAAGGAGGTTGGTTTGAATTAGATGCAGGCGAGGGCAAAGTGATAACCGCGCATTTTAAAGACTACAATATAAACATTCCGGGCAATTTGACCGGGCGCATGGTGATCATTGAAGGCGTGGCTCAAAAGCAATTTATAGCCGACGATCTTCAGCACCTGGCTGGCGATACCGTTACCGGCAAAAAACAACACCAGGTGAAAACGAATACGAAAAGGAAACTAACCTTTGAGGTAAAAGGATTAATGGTAGATAAGTAGGCCCCTAATCCCCTGATGGGGGAACTAACTAAAGCTGTCATTCGAACGAGGTACGAGGAGAGATCTTCTTCGATTGCGCGTAAGATTTCTCCTCACTCCTCCACTATGCCCGTTGCTGTTCGTTGAAATGACATTGAGACTTTAGCCAAAATCATGGTTTACACTGTAAACCGTTTTTTTATGGAAAAATAAAATTAATTAATTGATTGTCAGCTAATTAAATAAATGTAAACCATAAAAAGTGTAAACCATGCAAACTCACTTTTTTAACAAAATTGGGTGCCTAAAAGGAGGTGTTTGAATAGCATCTTAAAATAAAAGGGTACCCATACATAATGGATCCCCTTTTATTTTAAGAGATTATTTTTAGTGGAGCTTAAAACTTAGCGTCGCGGGTTAATACCGATGGTTCCAGGTATAGGTCGGCTGTAAATAGCTCTTTTATTTTTTGCGATATCTCATTACGGTTAACGGTTGAGGCATCACGGCGGCATTTGATGTAATGTTCGCGTGCTACTTTCTCGGCCAGGTCGCCCAGGGTTTTTACTTTAAGCTCCTTGCCAAACTTGCCTGCCAGCATTAAGCCGGTTATGGCCACCAGCGCTCCAATAAAAGCCATTATAGGCTGATAAAAGAAGCCAACCGCAGATGCCAGCAATACAAAAGCAAAAGTGCCTACAATGCCCTGTTTAGGCTGCAAAAGATTGATCTTGAAACCCATTTCGCGTTCAATCTCAGCGATCACCTGTAAGCGGGTATCTCTCGGGAAGATATCAGCCAGTTTGGTTTGGGGTTTTATTAACTCCTTGGGCGGCGAAATGGTGGAGTTAATGGCATTGCGTATTTTATAAAATGCCTGTTGGGTGGTACAGCTGTCGTTATTGGTTTGTTTTACCTTCTCTACAACAATATCACAAAGCTTGCCGAAGGTTTTTACATCTTTACAGGATGTGTCGTCTAAACGGATATTAAAGGATCTTTCAATTTTTACAAGAACATCACCTATCTCCTCAGGATCAACATTATTCAGGTTGAATGCCTGCGTATTATTCGAAGTAACTCTCAATCTATACTAACTTAGTTCAACAATAATTTACCTGCAGCCAGGGCCGCAGGTAAATGTTATCCGGTAATTAAACTGCGTGTGCAATCTAATGTTTTAAATTATTTTATTTGCTCAGGTACATTGATTTTTCTTTGTACAAATGCCTGAAATAAGGATCCTGCAGGTTAGGGATAAAACGGATAGCCTCGCCGGTTGATTTCATTTCGGGGCCCAACTCCTTGTTCACTTCAGGGAATTTATCGAAGGAGAACACAGGTTCTTTGATGGCATAACCCCAAAGTTTGCGTTCGATAGTAAAGTCTTTCAGCTTGTTAACTCCCAGCATTACTTTGGCCGCTATGTTGATGTAAGGGACGTCGTACGCTTTGGCAATGAATGGTACGGTACGTGAAGCGCGGGGATTAGCCTCGATCACATACACCTGGTCGTTCTTAACCGCGAACTGTATGTTCAGTAAGCCACGTACATTTAAGGCCTTGGCTATTTTTATGGTATACTCTTCCATCAGGCCGATCACGTTGTCTGACAGGTCAAATGGTGGCAATACCGAGAATGAATCGCCGGAGTGGATACCAGCAGGCTCAATATGCTCCATCATACCTATAATATGTACATCATCACCATCACTGATCGAATCAGTTTCAGCTTCAGCGGCACGATCAAGGAAGTGATCGATCAGCACGCGGTTTCCAGGAAGGTTTTTCAATAAGCTAACTACAGCTTTTTCCAGGTCTTCATCGTTGATCACAATGCTCATACCCTGACCGCCTAATACGTAGCTTGGGCGTACCAATACCGGGTAACCAACATGGTGGGCTACTTCAAGCGCTTCTTCAGCGCTTTCTGCAACACCATATTTAGGGTAAGGGATTTCGAGTTCTTTCAACAGGTCTGAGAAACGGCCACGATCTTCGGCGATGTCCATATCATTAAACGATGTACCGATGATCTTAATACCATGCTCGTGCATTTTCTCGGCCATTTTTAAAGCCGTTTGTCCGCCAAGCTGAACAATTACACCATAAGGTTTCTCCAGCTCGATGATCTCACGTACATGCTCCCAGTATACCGGCTCAAAATAAAGCTTATCGGCCATGTTAAAGTCGGTCGAAACAGTTTCAGGGTTACAGTTCACCATGATAGCTTCAAAGCCCGATTCTTTGGCGGCAAGCAAGCCGTGCACGCAGCTGTAATCAAATTCGATACCCTGGCCGATTCGGTTAGGGCCCGATCCTAATACAATTATTTTCTTTTTATCAGACGATACCGATTCGTTCTCGCCTTCGTAAGTGGAGTAGTAGTAAGGTGTTTTGGCAGGGAACTCAGCAGCACAGGTATCAACCATTTTGTAAACGCGGTTAATACCCAATGCTTTGCGGCGCTGGTAAACATCCTCTTCGGTCACATTGCCCAGTATATACGCTATTTGAGTATCTGAGAAACCTTTTTGTTTCAGGGTATACAGGAATTCCTCTGGGATGTTGCTTAACGAGTAACGGCGCAGCTCGTTTTCCAGGTTCACCACATCCATGATCTGGTTCAGGAACCAGCGATCAATTTTGGTGACTTTCCTAACTGATTCAATTGGAACGCCCAGGCTTAAAGCGTCATATACATGGAAAAGCCTGTCCCAGCTTGGATGCTCCAGGCTGTGCATGATCTCTTCCAGGTTGCGGCTCTGACGGCCGTCGGCACCTAAACCCGCACGACCGATCTCTAAACTCTGACAGGCTTTCTGCAATGCTTCAATAAAGCTGCGGCCAATGCCCATCACTTCGCCTACTGATTTCATTTGCAGGCCTAACTCGCGGTTGGCACCTTTAAATTTATCAAAGTTCCAGCGAGGTATTTTAACGATCACATAATCCAGCGTAGGCTCAAAGTAAGCCGATGTGGTTTTGGTGATCTGGTTTTCAATTTCATCAAGGTTGTAACCTATGGCCAGTTTGGCGGCAATTTTAGCGATCGGGTAACCGGTTGCTTTTGATGCCAGCGCCGATGAGCGTGACACGCGTGGGTTAATTTCAATAGCGATGATGGATTCATCGGCAGGGTTAACCGAAAACTGTACGTTACAGCCGCCTGCAAAATTACCAATGGCGCGCATCATGCGGATGGCTTGGTTGCGCATATCCTGGTAGCAACGATCGCTCAGGGTCATGGCCGGGGCCACGGTGATTGAGTCGCCGGTATGGATACCCATTGGGTCAAAATTCTCGATAGAGCAAATGATGATCACGTTATCATTGTTATCACGCAACAGCTCCAGCTCGTATTCTTTCCAGCCTATAACAGCCTGCTCCACCAAAACCTCATGTGATGGTGATGCTTGCAGGCCGCGGCTTAAAGCTGCGTCAAAATCTTCTTTTTTGTGTACGAAACCGGCGCCTTTACCCCCAAGCGTATAGCTTGGACGGATAACCAGCGGAAAGCCGATCTCCTGTGCCGCTTCTTTACCTTCTAAAAACGAGTTGGCAATTTTTGAAGTAGCAACACCTACACCAATATCAACCATCAATTGGCGGAAAGCTTCTCGGTTCTCGGTTTTTTCTATCGCGGCCAGGTCAACACCAACAATTTTAACACCATATTTTTCCCAAATTCCGAGCTCTGCAACACTAATACAAAGGTTAAGCGCGGTTTGGCCGCCCATAGTAGGCAGTACTGCATCAATTTGCTGTTCCTGTAGTATTTTCTCAATACTTTCAGGTTCAAGCGGCAGCAGGTACACATGGTCGGCAATAACCTTATCTGTCATGATGGTGGCAGGGTTACTGTTGATGATGGATACGGTAATACCTTCTTCTTTCAGGGAAAGGGCTGCTTGTGAGCCGGCGTAATCAAATTCGCAGGCCTGGCCGATAATAATAGGGCCGGAGCCAATAATGAGAACGGATTTGATGGAATTATCTTTGGGCATAGGGCTTTTTTTAAATAAAAGTTCTAAGTCAAAAGTTAAAGGCGTTTTAAGAGCCAGTAAACGATTTTTCCTATGCACTGAAGGCGAGAAATCCCGACCTCAGTGTCGGGGTGCAAAGATAGAGATTTGTTAAACTTTTTTGACTATTTTTTTATAAAATTTCAGAAAGCTCTTCTGGTTCAATTTTGCATTGCTTTTCATGCACTAAAATGTGTTTTTAAATGCAAAAAATGTATTTTTAAATATTGTTGCGATAAACCAGTTCAAAACCTGCATATATTGTGTTTTTATAGGATTTTAAGGTAAATTATACCGAACTTTAAGTCGAGCCTCGTATAAGAGAATCCCTGGACTTTTATCCGTAGCTTACCGGTCAACCAGCTGAATTAAAATGATGAAGAAACTTACATTTATTTTGCTTGCTTCAATTTTATTTTTGGGGAGCTGCGCCATGATGCAACGTGTTGTAAAAGGAACGTTCCCATATACAGCCAATATGGTGATTCCGGCATCAGCAAGTATAGGTGAGCCTCATACGGCTATAAGTACCGCTAACAGCTTTGACCAGGACTTTACCAAAGATGGCAATAATGCGGGCAAAATAAGCGAGGTGCGCATCTCATCAGCGAAGTTGGAATCCAAAGACCCCGCTAACTATAACATTGGCAATATTGCTTCATTACGGGTATATATGGCCAAAGCCGATGGGAGCGATGAGGTAATGGTGGCTATACGAAAGGATATTGCTGCTACCGCGGGTAACAGTATTGTGCTGGATATTGATAATTCACATTTTCTTGATGAGTTGGTGAGACAACCCAGTGTACGTATCCGGATGGTTTACAAATTACGTAAAGCCAGTGATGTGGATGTAAGCCTGAAGCTATCACTTGGCATAGGTGCTGATCCCCGCAATTAATTACCTAAGGAAAAATTTATGGGCACGCTGTACACCAAGCGTACAGGCATACCAAACTGAGTGGCTGGGATCCATTTTGGAGATAATCGGAGTACGCGTATAGCCTCATCGTCAAGAAGCGGGATTACTGATTTATTTATTTTGATATCAGAAAGATCTCCGTTTTTCTCGACCACAAACGATAGTATTACTCTGCCTTGTATCCCTTTTTGACGGGCCAGATCTGGATATTTAATGTTTCTTGACAAATATCGCCCAAAGGCCTCAATGCCTCCTTTGAATTGCGGAAGTACCCTTCTTGAGCCGGTATAGGTAGTGGTTTTACCATCTTCTGACGTTGCGGTACCTGTTAGCAGCTTGCCGTTATCATAATTTTCTGTAAAGGTGGTATGCGTATTTTTAAAATCGCCTTTCCATAGTCCATCCCTTTTGCCCTCTTTAATATTGCCTTCTTCTTCAATATAGACAAATTTATCATCATAACTTTTTAGGTATCCGTTCCCATTCTTCACAATGGCATTTCCTAGTGAGTCGTTACAGGATTCTATCAGTTCATCATCCCGATACTCGCTCTCACGGGTTTCTTTATCGGGATACTTTAATGAAAGGTAGGGTTTGCCATTTGGATAGTATAATGTTTCATTTCCGGTTTTTGAGTTGTTTTTGTAATAACTCAATCGTTGTTTTATGCCGGTGGGATAGTAGGCAATGCATGGCCCTTCGTATTTAGGCGGATCAATGCTTCTTGATTTGCCTAAAAGCTTTTTGGTGCCATTGAGATAAAATTCAAAGACATTATATAACGTTGAGGCGGAGTCAGGCTCTCTAACTATCCTGATATAATCGGCGCTGTCACGAACGTCTACATATTTGCCATTATTTTTCAGGAAGTAAACATTTTGCCTTTGCGCAAAACATATGTTTGTGACCAACAGGAGGAGAGAAGTGAATAAAAGTTTCATCGAAACAGTGAGGGTTTAGTGCTCAAAGCTACAGCAATAATTATAATTATTTGCTATAAAAGTGATCTGCTCACTATGTGTTTTAAATTTAAATGAAAGATGATCGGGAGAACCTGCCCGTAAGTAAGCCCCCCGATTGGTTAGTATTTATAAACCTTGTAGCCTTTAGTTTTGCCTTTGTTATCGGTTATATTGATGACATAATAACCGGGTGATAAGCCGTTCAGATCCAACTCATAATGCGTGTTGTTGATGTTTGAGAACTTTTTAACCGTATGTCCGGTCCCAAATTCAGTAAGCTGTAGGCCCGATATTTCAATAGAGTTATCTAAATGCAATACAGAGGTTGCCGGGTTGGGGTAAAAGGTGAGTTTTGATGTTGATTGAGCTTTAGCGGGGATGATCTGGGTGTTTTTTACATCTGCCAGAGTACCTGCGCCAACAGTTATGCGATAGATGGCTGCATCAGCGGCGCCAACAGTAACGCTCATGGAGTTATTACTGATGTTTGATGTAGTACCAGTATATAATTCTTTCATAGCATAGGTGCCGTTAGATAAGCCTATACGGCTGAAATTTACGGTGTATGATTTGCTGCTCGTGCCATAGTTGAACACTGCCAAATACAAGTAATTGCCTATTTTACGGGCAAATTGTTCACTTGTGCCGGTGCCTGTATTGCCGTCAACCGGTCTGAACGCTATTCCATTACGGGCAATATCCAATACGTCCTGGTTTTGGAAAAGGGTTTGTGCCCTGCCTGTCCACTGTCCGGTTGTTGAATAGTTATCGCCGGTAATTACTGTGCCGGTAATAACCCCCGAGGTAACCCGTATATGATTGGTACCCAATGTTTCATTAGCCAAAACCTCGTGATCGGCATCAATATAATTGTACATATAGGTTTGCCACCAGCCATAATTGGTGCTATTTAGGGTGTATTTGGCATCATTTACAGATGAATAGGCATCACAGGCTATCCTGCGCATATGCGCGTAACGTGCTGTTGCCAGGTTGGGCGAAATGGCCGCGTACACCAGCATTTGCCCGGCAAGCTGATCGGTAAGATATTCCATTCCCTGTTTGTAAGCCTGCATGCCAGTGTGAACATTACCGTCATAATAGCTGTCAGCCTCGATAGCTGCATGCCCCAGGAAATCGATCTTGATCATCTGGAAGCCCGCAGTTTTAAAACGACCGATCATATAAGCTATCCGTTGTTTGGTGCCTGGATGGGTGGGATCTAAGGCTCGGCAACCGTCGAGGTCATGGTAGGTGCCATTTTCTTTCGCCCAGATATCGGTATAGTTATAGGTGCTACCTTCTACCGTACGACTGCTTTTGCCCCAGTCAACAAATGGCGCCCAGTAAACCCCTGGTGTTAACCCTTTGCTTTTGGCGTAGTCGGCAAACTGTTTCAGTTCACTGTCGTTCAGGTTATCCCAATACGAATCAAGATCAATGTAGGCCGTATTGCCATTACGAAAACCAGTTAGGTTATTGGCGAAAAAATCAACCACACCCTTGGCGTTGGTCAGGTTCAGGTTGCTTTGTATCGCTCCCCAGCTGTTCCAGCCGAATGGGGTAGGCAAAGTCCAGTTAAAAATATATGGTGGTTCGGCTATCCGGTTTGATTTTCCGTACTCCTCCATGCCATCGCGCCAGTCGCTAAAAAAGCCGACCATCATTTTGGGCGATTTACAGGTAGTTGCCCCTACACCAACCCAGCCATGCCCTCTAACATCGCGAGTGATATTAACATTAGTAAAACCTCCAAAAAGATTTAATTGCGATAAGGTGTTACTACCCGAGCCTGCTACCAATACCCCGGTTTTCCAATTACTGTGTTCAATGGAACCTAATACCAATCCGTTGCGACTGTTATTGTCATACAAAGCACTCACCTCTGAACTGGTAACATTTACCGAGCTGCCTATTGATTGAGCATCATATGAAATAAAGGTATCGTTATCAAAAGGTGATTTTAATACGCGGTTGTCTCCACTTACAGGTAAAACGACATTGTTGGATGCCAGAGGGGTCATACCGTAACAATTGGCACCGGTTCCATTTAATATAACTTCTGTATAAAAATAACTCCGGTTGCTATATACATAAAATACCTGCTGCATAGGGATGAGTCCACTGCCCGACAGCGAGATGATATGCTTGGTTCCCGCACCTAAACCATCAGAAACGGGCGTGGAACTATATGTTCGGGTAGTATAATTAAGACTTGAATACAAATTGTTTGATTGTGCTGTAGCATAAGCGTCGGTAATAACTTTAGTGCCATTAAAATAAACATTGTATTTGCCTGTGGTAAGGTCGTATTCAATGCGGCTGTTTGGTGCAAAAGTTATATTTTTTGTAGTAGCAGGTATTGCCGATAAGCTTAGTTTATCGGCATTGGGAGCATACCATCCCGGATTGTTTAATGTAATGGTATTATTGCCGGCGTTTAACGCTACGGTTAGGGTGGCTGTTGCCACGGTAGTCCATCCACCCGATGGAACACAGGATAGCTCAGTTGCGGTTGCATTGTTTACCGATACAAAGAATGAACGCGGATCTTGGGTTGCATAATAAACGGTGAGTATATAATTACCCGCAGTACTTACATTCACAGTATTGGTTACTGATCCTGTACCCAGGTTACCCACCATTGAAGTACCGGAACAGGATGGGCATGATTGTATACTGGCTCCGCCTGCTAATGTTCCGGCTTCGGCTTCGTAAAATATGGGGGCAACACCTATCCGGTCTACATTAGGGGCCCATTGCAAGGCATTGTTATTTAATTTTATGATATTGGCGCCAGCCTGCAAATTAATAACCAGGGTAGTGGTTGCCACAGTACCCCAGCTACCTGAATTACAAGCTAGTATTACCGCAGCATCATTGTTTACGGTTACGTATAAATTACGAGGATCGGCGGTCAGGTAATTCAGGGATAAGGTATATTGACCAGCTGTAGTAACATTAACAGGGATAGTGACCGTTCCGTTTGATGGGCCACCGAGATTGCCTACCTGTTGCCCACCTGAACTACTGTTGTTCGCCTGCACAGCCGCGCCATTCGATACAGCGCCAGATTCTGCTTCGGTCCAGGTAATTTGAGCAAATGTTAACTGAGACGTAAAGAGTAATAGGATAACAAATAGTGTGGTGAACAGCTTTCGCCGGTTTTGCCGCAAAGCAGATGGAATAAAACATGCCTGTTTCATAGTATAAGATTTAAGTTTAATTGGTTCAAACTGGTATGGCTAGAAGCTATTACCCCGCGTTGTGGTAATTAAATTCGTGCCTTTGTGCATCGCAGGCAAAGGATTGTCCTGAATGCCTTATAAAGGTATTAATTAAAATTTATTAATGTCATATTTACATTAATAAATTTTAATTAATAGGTAATTTTACTGAATATGCTTGTCAGGGGAATAAAAAGCAAAGGAAATATGCAATAATATACCTGTCCGCTTTTTAGCAGAAGTTAAAAAAGAAAAGTATTGGGGAGAATTAGGGTTACTTGATCAGCTTATTATCAGAATCTGGGAATATCAATATAGGCTCATAAGCACGGGCCTCTTCAGCGTCCATGTAAGCATATGACATAATGATCACAATGTCGCCAACCTGAGCCAGGCGGGCAGTAGCTCCATTAAGGCAAACGGTACCGCTACCACGTTCGCCTTTTATTACATAAGTTTCAAAGCGCGCGCCATTATTATTATTTACAATCTGTACCTTTTCGTTAGGTATAATATTAGCCGCCTCGATCAAATCTTCGTCAATTGTAATACTGCCCACGTAATTCAATTCGGCTTGTGTTACCTTAACCCGGTGAAGTTTGGACTTTAATACTTCAATAATCATGGCGCAAAGTTAGGAATAATTTAGTCCATAGATCATAGTGGATGGTCCATAGATTGTAAAATGATTTATATCAATATTTTAGCTGATAACAGACGCATTGGCACAAAGGCACTCCCGCTGTTAGCCAATCAACATATTATCTATCAATCTTGTTTTACCGGCACGGGCAGCAACAAGTGCAACAATATTTTGAGTGTCTGAGACCGCAGTATGCAAAGTTTTTCCGTCAACTATCTCGAAATATTCCAGCTCGATCCCGGGTTCATTGCTGATCATTGATTCTGCCTGTTGTTTTAGAGCTGGAATATTACCTGCATCAAAATTGGTTTTAACCCAATTCAAAGTTTTCGAGAGTATAAGAGCATGCTCGCGGTCATAGGGAGTTAAATGAATATTTCTTGAGCTCATGGCTAGTCCATCAGTTTCTCGTTGGGTAGGACACATGATTAATTGGACAGGCATATGCAGCAGATCAACCATTTTGCTGATGATCAGGAACTGCTGATAATCTTTCTGGCCAAAAAAAGCGAGATCGGGCTTAACAATATTAAACAATTTAGAAACCACCTGAGTAACGCCCTGGTAATGCCCTGGTCTGAACTTGCCTTCCAATAAATGCTCCAGATCGCCTATGTCTAAATGCCATTTCTCATTATCATCATATATTTCACTAACCTCCGGATTAAACAAAACATCACAGCGAGATTGTTCAAGCAGCGCTATATCGGCAGCTATAGGCCGGGGGTATTTTTCAAGGTCTTTAGTATCGTTAAACTGTGTAGGATTTACAAAAATGCTGCAAACTACTTCTGAGCTATTTTGCTGAGCTTGTTTAATTAATGATATATGGCCCTGGTGCAGAGCGCCCAGGGTGGGAACAAAACCCACTATTTTGCCCTGTTTAGCGGTAAAATACTGAGCTATTTCATTTTTGGTGGTAAATATCTTCAACGTAAAAGTTATTACAAATTTTGGTAAAGGTGTACATTTCTCTAAAAAATACCAAAAGTTACTTGCGTAATTCGTTGACAGTTCATATAATAATGCTTATATTTGCAGACTCAAATTTTTTGACTTCTTTACATATTTAATACTGATTAAGTGATGGGTAAATCTAAGCTTTTGTTTATAACTCATGAAATGTCTCCCTTTCTCGAACTCACAAAAATTGCTGAAATAACACGCCAACTTCCGCAGGCTATGCAGGAGAAAGGTTACGAAATTCGTATCCTTATGCCGCGTTTTGGCAATATCAATGAGCGTAGGAACAGACTTCATGAAGTGATCCGTTTATCGGGAATGAACATCATTATCAACGATAATGATAACCCGCTGATCATTAAAGTAGCATCTATCCCGGCCGCGCGTATGCAGGTGTATTTTTTAGATAATGAGGAATATTTTCAGCGTAAACATGTGTTTGGTGATAAAGACGGTAAATTTTATGCTGATAACGATGAAAGAATGATCTTCTTTTGTAAAGGCGCATTGGAAACTGTAAAAAAATTAGGCTGGGCTCCGGATATTATTCATTGCCATGGCTGGTTAAGTTCACTGGTTCCGGCTTACTTAAAAACTACTTATAAGGACGACCCGACATTTAAAAACTCTAAGATCATTTATTCTATTTACGAAAATGACTTTAAAGAGAAATTGGATGCTGATTTCGCACAAAAAGCGGTAATGAGTAACATGACCGAACAACATGTTGAAGCTTATAAAGAGGGCTCTAATTCTGCGTTATACGCTGGGGCCATTCAGTACTCTGACGGAATTGTTTTGGGCAGTGAGAATATAGATGCAGATGTGTTAAATAATGTTAAAAACAGCAATAAATCGGTTTTAGAATTTGATTCTACCGCAGATTTCGAAAATTATTACAATTTTTACGACGAAATTACCAACGATGAATTGGTGCATGTTGCTTAATCTTTAATATTATATATGAAATTTTTAAGATTAGACTTATTGACCCTGTTAATAAGTCTTTTTATTTTTACTAGTTGTAAACGACAGGATGGAATTGGTTTGGGTATTGATCCAACCAACCAGATTAATGGTAGCCTGGTTGTTGATACCAACATTGTTATCCGTACAGAAGTCGATTCTTCGGCAGTAACATCGGCACTTGCAAAAACACCACTTGGTAACTTTACTGATCCTTCATTTGGAACCGTTATCTCAAATGTGGCTCTTGGTATTTCATTGCCAAACGACGCAGCTTATACTGTACCTGCAGGTACATTGACTATTGACTCAGCCGTACTTGTGCTAAGATATGCTAATGGGTTTTATGGCGACTCTGTTGCTACGCGCTATACTGCGAATGTTTATCAATTAGCAGAAAAAGCTGCTGTTCAAACTTATTACAATACTAAGCGCTGGCAGGTGAATCTGGGAGCGGTGCTGGGAACCAGAACATTTACAGCACGTACACATGATAGTGTGACTATAGCCAATATCAGAACAGGTAAGGTTGACACGATACAAAAAGTTGGCCCACAGGTGCGTATACCATTTAGTAAGGCGTTTATATACAATAATCTATTCAATGCAAACGGTTCGCAATTAGCCTCTACACTACTCTTTCAAAATGCAGTAAAAGGCTTATATGTTACGGTGAATAAAGGACAAGCTACTGACGCAGGTGGTATTTTACAACTGGCACTTGACTCTTCACGGTTAGATGTGTTTTATAAAACAGTTAATGGTTCAACAATAGATACTGCTTCAGTTACATTGCCTATTGTATCGCATAGTGCCGAGATAAAATATACCTATACTACAACTATTCAGGCATTATTAACAGATAAAGTAAATTCACAAAACACAGTTTATCTGCAAGGATTGGCAGGATTAAGGGCTAAAGTGAGTTTTCCGGGCCTTGACAAATTTAACCCGGATTCCATTGTGCTGAATCGGGCTGAGTTGGTCATTACGCCTCAGCCTAACTCCGGAATACCTTACGCGCCGTTGCCAAAGTTAACTATGTATCAGTTAGATATAGCTCACCAGCGGACATATATCCAGGATGCTTCACCAAGTGATGCGCGTAATCAAATATCAGCGTTTGGAGGCAGGTACGATAAAACCAAGAAAGAGTATCATTTTCTCGTTACAGCCTACGTTCAGGATTTGATACGTAAAAAAACAGTTGATTACGGAACTTTTATTGCCCCGATTGATACAACCGAAGTTACCACAGCAAGTGGCAGTAGTGTTGGAACAACAAGTATTACTCCGAGCGTGCAAACAGCAGCCCGTACCGTTGCAGTTGGGAGCGACAAAAGCTCACCTTATAAGATCAAGCTAAATATTATTTACACCCGGATACGTAAATAAATAAAAGCATATATTAATAAAAAGAATCCCCGTTAAGGGGATTTTTTGTTTAAGCCAATTCCACTTTTTAAAATTTGTTTTTAAGTAGGGAAAAACTCTTCCTATTTGTGAAAAAATCAAAATAATAAGCTGTGATTTATGTTATATAGCTAATTATTTTTGCTCCATTTACATTTTATTAAATTTATTATGTGCGGAATTGTTGGTTATATAGGCTACCGGGATGCTTATCCCATTATTATAAAAGGGCTTCATCGTTTAGAGTATCGGGGCTATGATAGTGCCGGCATTGCTTTGCTTGATGAGGAACTGAAAGTTTACAAAAAGGCAGGCAAGGTTGATGATCTTGAAAAGTTTGTTAAAGATATTGACCTGAAGGGATCAATTGGCATGGGACATACCCGCTGGGCGACACATGGTGAACCAAGCGACCGTAACTCACACCCTCATTCATCAGGAAACCGTAAGTTAACCATTATTCATAATGGCATAATTGAAAACTACGGTGTTATAAAAGAAACTTTGCTGGCCAAAGGGCATACCTTTAAAAGTGATACGGATACCGAGGTGCTGATTCATCTCATCGAGGATATACAGCTACAGGGAGGACTTGAACTGCGCGATGCTGTGCGGGTTGCTTTGAATAAGGTAATAGGTGCTTACGCTATTGTGATCATGGATGCCGATGAGCCCGATCTGTTAATAGCAGCCCGTAAAGGGAGCCCAATGGTGATAGGTGTGGGCAAAGGCGAATATTTTATAGCTTCGGACGCTACACCAATTGTAGAATATACTAAAAATGTGATCTACTTAAATGATAATGAGATAGCTTACATCAACCGGGAAAACCTGCTGATCAAAAATATAGATAATTCGGTTCAAACCCCATACATACAGGAGCTTGATCTGAAGCTGGAGATGCTTGAAAAAGGCGGGTATGATCACTTCATGCTTAAAGAGATATATGAGCAGCCGCGTTCCATTCGTGATTGTCTGCGTGGGCGTATATATCCGCAACAGGGTAAAGTGCAATTGGGAGGCATCAAAGAGTATGCTGAGAAGCTAAAAAATGTAGATCGCATCATTATTATAGCCTGTGGTACTTCCTGGCATGCCGGCCTGGTAGGTGAATACCTGATCGAGGAGTATGCCCGTGTTCCGGTTGAAGTGGAATATGCATCGGAGTTTAGATATCGTAACCCCATCATTACCGAAAAAGACCTGGTGATAGCCATATCACAATCGGGCGAAACCGCCGATACTATGGCCGCTATTGAATTAGCGAAGGAAAAAGGTGCTACCATATTTGGTGTTTGTAATGTCGTGGGAGCATCTATACCGCGTGTTACCCATGCAGGGGTTTACACCCATGCCGGTCCGGAAATTGGTGTAGCTTCTACAAAAGCTTTTACCGCCCAGGTAAGTGTATTAACGCTAATGGCATTTTACATAGCGCAACAAAGAGGCACTATAACACAAAGCAAGCTTGTAGAATACCTGACAGAGTTGAATGAGGTTCCGCAACTGGTAGAAAAAGCATTAAAATCAAATGAGCGGGTGAAAGAAATTGCCGCGAAATTCAAAGATTCAACGAATTGCCTGTTTCTGGGTAGGGGAAGTTCTTTCCCTGTTGCATTAGAAGGCGCTTTAAAGCTTAAGGAAATATCCTATATACATGCCGAAGGTTATCCGGCTGCCGAAATGAAACATGGTCCTATTGCTTTAATTGATGATGATATGCCTGTAGTATTTATTGCTACCCAGCATTCATCTTACGAAAAAGTAATCAGTAATATCCAGGAGGTAAAAGCCCGCAAAGGCCACGTCATCGCTATTGTTACCGAAGGGGATACCGAGGTGAGAAATATGGCTGATTATGTGATCGAGATACCGCAAACCAACGAAGCGTTTGTACCGCTGGTAGCTACTATACCGCTGCAGTTATTGGCTTATCATATTGCCGTGATGCGGGGCTGTAATGTCGATCAGCCGCGTAACCTGGCCAAATCTGTTACGGTGGAGTAGTGGAGTTTGCAGTTAGTAGTGGGCAGTTTGCAGCTTTTTAACAGCAAACAATTTCTTCAGAATCTGATATTCTATTAGGTTTTAATACGGATTCATAAAAAAAGCGATGGTTTTTAACTCCATCGCTTTTTTTATATAAGTCTGCAAACTGCCAACCGAAGACTGCTAACTATACAGAAGCCGGCATTTGCTTCATGGTTTCAGCAAGATCAAGCTCAAGGCCTTTGGCAATGGCCATACCTAAATTGATATCCGCTCTGAACCAGTGACACAACTGACGATTAACGATCTGATCTTTCTTAGGTCCATCAATACCGCTCATAGAGTTTACGATATTGGTGATCAAATCATGTTTTCCTTGTGCATCCATTAAGCGATATAAATTACCTGGTTGGGTATAATGATCGTTTTCACCTTCTCCGTTACGATCATACCAGTCGCCTACAGAGTTACCAAAATCCCAGGCCGGTTCTTTGTAAGTTTGATCTGCTTCAATATCATCAAAGCTGTTTGGGAAATAGTTAGGACCCGAACCTCCGTTACCATCTACACGCATTTGACCATCCCGCTGGTAATTGTTTATCATGAACGGGCATTTATTAACCGGGATCTGTTCATAATTACCGCCCAGGCGATAGCGATGTGCGTCCGGATAAGAAAGGATACGGCCTTGTAACATTTTATCAGGTGAGTAGCCAACACCATCAATTACGTGTGCCGGGGCAAAAGCAGCCTGCTCTACATGGGCAAAATAATTGTCGGGGTTTTCGTTTAGCTCCATAACACCTACATCTATCAATGGATAATCTGCATGAGGCCATACTTTGGTTAAATCAAATGGGTTGATATGATATGTTGCGGCATCAGCTTCGGGCATTACCTGTATTTTCATGTCCCATTTCGGGAAATTGCCATTATCAATAGCTGTTAGCAAGTCGTGTTGCGCAAAGTCGGGATTTTTGCCGCGCATTTGGCCTGCTTCTGCATCGGTAAAGTTTTTAATGCCTTGTTGCGTTTTAAAGTGGAATTTCACCCAAAATCTTTCATTTTTAGCATTGATGAACGAGAAGGTATGGCTGCCAAATCCATCCATATGACGATAGCCATAAGGAGTACCCCTGTCGCTCATCAGGATGGTCACCTGGTGCAGACTTTCTGGGTTTAACGACCAAAAATCCCATACCATGGTAGCACTTTTACAATTGGTATATGGATCGCGTTTTTGGGTATGGATAAAATCTCCGAATTTCTTAGGGTCTTTTATGAAAAATACAGGTGTATTGTTACCTACCAGATCCCAGTTGCCATCTTCAGTGTAAAATTTGATGGCAAAACCGCGCGGATCGCGCTCGGTATCGGCCGAACCTTTTTCTCCGCCAACGGTCGAAAATCGTAAAAATAATTTAGTTTGTTTACCTATCTGGTTAAACACTTTGGCACGGGTGTATTTTGAAATATCATGCGTTATGGTTAGCGTTCCATAAGCGCCAGACCCTTTGGCATGTACCACGCGTTCGGGGATACGTTCACGATTAAAATGAGCCATTTTTTCATGAAGAATATAGTCCTGCAACAAGATAGGTCCTCTTGGTCCGGCTGTTTGCGAATTTTCATTTTCAGCATATGGTCTGCCAGAGGCAGTGGTCAGTTTCTTTTTATTAGTTTCCATAGTCATCGGGGTTTCGTATTTCAAACTTCATCATAATATTTCAATAGAGAAAATCAATAATTGTTATATTTGAATAGAATTTATCTATATGACTATTACTCAATTGGAATATATTGTAGCTGTTGACACCTATCGGAGTTTCGTGATCGCAGCCGAAAAATGCTTTGTTACCCAACCTACATTAAGTATGCAGGTGCAAAAGCTGGAAGATACCCTGGGCGTGAAACTATTCGATCGTAGTAAACAGCCGGTAACCCCTACGGAAATTGGCATTGAGATTATTACGCAAGCCCGTATCATGCTGTCGGAAAGCGAAAAAATAAAAGAAATTATTACCGACAGACAAAAAGAACTATCCGGCGAATTGAGGGTTGGTATTATACCCACCGTATCACCTTATATATTACCCAAGATCATACGGGGTTTTATTGAAAAATATCCGCAGGTTAAATTGATCGTTTGGGAGCAAACTACCGAAGATATAATACAGCAGTTAAAGCTGGGCAAGATCGATTGTGGTATCATGTCGACCCCGCTCCATGAAAGCTCATTAACCGAGATCCCTGTATTTTACGAGAACTTTGTGGCTTATGTATCTAAAAACAGCAAACTGTCCAAAAAGAAGAATATCAATCCAGAAGATATTGATATGGAGGAGATCTGGGTGCTTAACGAAGGGCATTGCATGCGCGAACAGGTTTTAAATATTTGCCAGCGGCGTAAATCGACCAAAGGCTTCCTTCATTTTGAATATAATACCGGCAGTGTTGAAACCCTGAAGCGCATGGTTGACCAAAACAATGGCGCTACCATTTTGCCTGAGCTGGCTTTAGCCGAACTAACTGATAAACAACTGGACAAGGTGCGCTATTTTAAATCACCCGAACCTGCACGCGAAGTAAGCATAGTGATACAGCGTAATTTTTTAAAGCGAAGAATGATTGAAGCTTTAAAAAATGAAATACTTGAGTTTGTACCCAAACGAATGAAGAGTAAAAGGAAGAAAGAGGTAATGGATATCTAAGTTTTAGCCATATAAATTGGTTTAGCTAATTTCCTGGGGCTGTATTTTATTATTTATAATTATTCTAAATAATTTGGATTGTTAGGGGCTGTGTCTTATTTTTGGCGGATTGTTTATAATTAGTCTAAATAAAATGACGCAACCCCAACTTAATTTTCACAAACTATTCTCTCTCTTAATTTTAGCAATTATACTGCTCTTCAATTCAGCTGCAATTGCTCAGCAATCAAAAGGAACCATCAAAGGCCACATTGTTATTCAGAATGATGGCCCGGCCGAAAACGTTTCGGTTACTCTAAAAGGCACCAAGTACGGTACCATCACCAATGAAGATGGTGATTTTACTTTAAGGGCGCCCCAAGGTAAATACACCTTGGTTATATCGCAGGTTGGCAGCAAAAGCCAGGAAACCCCCGTTGACCTGGCAGCGGGCCAAACGCTAACCTTACCACAATTTACTGTTAGCAAAGCCTCCAACAACTTGCAGGAAGTAAGTATCAGTGGCAGTAAGGTAAATAAGTTTAAAACCAAAAAGAGTGTTGACGTTGCTAAAATGCCTTTGAGCAACCTTGAAAACGCGCAGGTTTACACTACCATAACCAGCCAGTTATTACAGGAACAGCAAATTTTTTCGGTTGACGATGCTTTACGTAACGCCCCGGGCATACAAAAAATGTGGGAGCCAACCGGTCGTGGTGGCGATGGTGGCAGTTATTATAACTCACGTGGTTTTATTGTACAAGCCAAGTTGCGAAATGGCATAGCAGGTAATATAACCTCCGGCATTGATGCGGTTAACCTGGACAGAATAGAAGTGATCAAAGGTCCGTCGGCAACTTTATTCGGAAGCACTTTAACCTCTTACGGCGGCCTGATAAACCGGGTAACCAAAACTCCTTACGACTCATTTGGTGGTGAGGTTTCCTTTGCCGGTGGTAATTATGACTTCCACCGTGTGGCGCTTGATATAAACTCTCCGTTGGACGTGCAGAAAAAAGTATTGTTCCGCTTAAATACAGCCTTCAATAATGATGGTAGTTTTCAAAACAATGGCTTTAACCGTGCATGGGCTATTGCGCCAAGCTTACTTTATAAGGTTAATGACAGGTTAACGATATCGGCAGACGCAGAGTTATCTTATGGTAAAAACATCGGCAAGTCTATCTTCTTTATGCCTTATGGGCAATCAGTTGCTGCTTTGGGATACACCAGGGCCGATCAGTTAAAATTGGATTATAAACAATCCTACTATGGCGATGATCTGACACAAACGTCAAGAAGTACCAACTTTTTCGGACAGGTAAAATATAAAATATCCGATCAGTGGACAACAAGTACCAACTTTAGTTCAACCAATAGCTTCTCAAACGGCTTTGGTCCTTACTATTACTTACTTCCCGGCGATTCAGTTTCGCGCAATGATCAGTCAACCCGTAACAGTACGGATAATATGATCGAGATACAGCAAAACTTCAACGGCGATTTTAAAATAGGCAAGTTCAGGAACCGGGTAGTTGCCGGGTTGGATTTCTTCCGGGAAAATTCCAATCAGTTCTTTTTCGGCAGCACCCTTGATACCGTATCGGTAAAAGGTAACCATGACTACTCCAATTTTAACCAGGCAGCTATGAATGCTTTGTATGCTACTGGTAAATATGGGTTTACTTACCCCTCAATCTATAAAACAAATACTTATAGCGCTTATGTTTCTGATGTGTTTAATATTACCGATCAATTAATTGCCTCAGCCGCATTACGTGTAGATCGTTTTGATAATAAGGGTAATTACGACCCAACAACCAATACTACGTCAGGAGGGTATAAACAAACCGCGTTTTCACCAAAGTTCGGTTTGATCTATCAGCCGGTTAAGGATCATATAGCTTTATTTGCCAACTATCAGAACGGTTTTACCAATAAAACCGGAATAACAGAAGATAATAAACCATTAAAACCTGAACAAGCCAACCAAATTGAAGGTGGTGTTAAAATTGATCTGTTTGATGGTAAACTGAGCAGTACTTTAAGTTACTACGATATTAAGGTAAAAGATGTTGTACGTGCCTCAGCTATAAATCCAAGTCTTTCTGTACAGGATGGTACCCAGTTTAGCCGTGGCTTTGAGGCCGAGATAATAGCAAACCCTATAACAGGCTTAAATATTATTGCAGGATTTTCATACAATGATTCAAAACTGGAGAAAACCGCTGATGCCACTGTAGAAGGCTTGCGCCCAACTACAGCCGGGTCACCTTATAATGCTAACTTTTGGGCCAGCTACCGCATTTCAAAAGGCTTGGTAAAAGGTCTTGGCTTTGGTTTTGGCGGCAATTATGCAAGCGATAACAAAATTATAAACAGTAAAACGCTTGGTGTATTTTCATTACCTGCTTATACTGTGTTAAACGCTTCTACCTTTTATGATGTAAGTCAATACAGGGTAGGGTTTAAAATGGATAACCTCACCAACGAAAAATACTGGATAGGTTATACCACCGTTAATCCGCAAAAATTAAGGAGTTACGCACTAACATTTGCCTATAAATTTTAATATGACCTTTAAAAAGATCATCCTGTTTTGTCATCGCTGGCTCGGATTTATATCCGGGCTGGTGGTGTTTATAGTGAGTGTTACCGGCTGTCTTTTCTGTTTTCAGGACGAGATACAGGATGCTTTTTACAGTTACCGCAAAGTTGAGGTACAGCATAAACCCTATCTGGATCCATCAGTATTAAAAGCCGAAGCATTAAAAGATCATAAAGGGGCTACCGCCACCTATATGTACTATTATGGAGTTGATCGCCCTGCGGGTGTGCTGGTTAATATGCCAAAGAACGAGATGTTATATGTTTACCTAAACCCTTATACCGGTAAGGTAACCCACATAGAAAATCCTGCGAAGAACTTTTTTATAGTAGTGGAGTTTATACACCTTTACCTGTTGCTGCCTCCCAAAATAGGTAGCCTGGTGGTGGGTATATCTGTTATTATATTTATGGTGATCATGATCACCGGGTTAATACTATGGTGGCCCAAACGTAAAAGCGACCGTAAGCGCAGCTTCAATATCAAATGGAATGGGCGCTGGCGTAGGGTAAACTATGATCTGCATAATGTACTCGGTTTTTATGCTACGTCTATAGCGCTTATATTATCGATAACGGGATTATCCATGGTGTTCGAGTCGGTAAGGGAGGGGATTTATACAACCGCTAACCTGGGCCGCTCCTACCCTTCCGAAAAAGAAGTACTCAAGTCCGACTCGCTTTTAAAGAACAAGGTAAAGGGTAAACCGGTCATTGATCAGGTGTTTACAATAGCACAGGCACGAGCCCCCAGAGCCGAGATGTTGTCCATTAGTGAGGATGCTTCGGCAGCCGGAACCATTGGTATAAATGCCTACGCTCAAACGCTGCATTATTACAAAAGCGATGAGTTTATTTTTGAAAAATATACAGGCAAACTCTTAAAACAAACCCCGCACGATAAGAAAAGCCCGGGCATGAAAATGAACGATATGAATTATGATCTGCACGTAGGGCAAATAGGCGGTTTAACCACTAAGATCATCGCGTTTTTAACCAGTTTGATCTGCGCTTCGTTGCCTATAACCGGTTTTATTATCTGGTTGGGTAAACGCAAAAAATCCAAATCAAAAAAAGTAAAAGAAGTGGTGCATCGCCGGGTACATAAACAGCATTTGGCATAACATAATGTACAAGGTGGGCCTGTCATCCTGAGCTTGTCGAAGGACGCGCGGAGAGGCCTACCCACCATGCTTCGACGGGCTCAGCATGACACCCTAATATTCCCCAAACGCTATTACCACATCATCACTTACCGGGTGACCGGTACAAGTGAGCACCCAGCCTTCGGCGATATCTTCATCGGTGAGCACATCGTTTTTTACCATTTCAATCTTACCGCTGGTACATCTCGCGGTACAGGTTGAGCATACCCCGTTTCGGCAGCTATAAGGCAGCTGTACATTGTTTTGCAGGGCAGCCTGCAATATGGACTGATTTTCGCCAACAGCCAGGTCGTGCAGCTCATTTTTAAACCTGATCCTGATGGTCCGGGGCTGGAAATTCAGGATGCTAGTGGTAACTGATACCGTCTCTATCACAAAGTTTTCCCTACGGATCTGTTTAGGGTCGATCCCCATGTACACCAGCGCAAACCTGATCATACGCATATAAGGGAAAGGGCCACACAGGTAAAATTCCGCTTTATCCACATCCTGTTGCACTATCTGGCGGGTAAGGGCTTCCACCTTATCGTTATTCAGCCGGTTAGCCTCACTGCTGAGCAGATAAATAATTTTAAACCTGTCGGGATGTTGTACTGCCAAGTTATCCAGCTCCTCTTTAAACACAATAGAATGGGCATCCTGGTTACTGTAAATGAGCGTTAGCCTGCTTTTTCCGGGACGTTTGAGTACATACTTGATCTGCGAAAATATCGGGGTAATACCGGTGCCACCTGCAAAAAGCAAAATATCCTTTTCCTGTTCAAATTGATTGATGGTGAACCTGCCGGCTGGAGCCAGCGCGGTTAAAATATCCCCAAGGTGTTCTTTGGCGAGCATAAAACGGGATATTTCGCCATTGGTAATGCGTTTTACGGTGATAGATAACAATTCCTCATCCGGTGATGAACCTAAAGAATAGGACCTGCGAATCTCCTCGTTACGATGGTTAAATATCAGGGTAACAAATTGCCCGGCCTTATATGGGATAGGTTTGCCCGAAACATTGCTCAAATAAAAGGTAGCTGTATCCTTTGTTTCCCACTTTATCCGTTCAATTTTTAGTTTTAGTATATCCTCATTCATGAAAGCTATCCATGTTTAGCCGCGAGCCTTTTGCGTATCACGCTGTTCTTTTTACCGTAGGTGAAATATATAACTAAACCAATTGCCAACCAAATTATTAATCGCAACCAGGTATCTCCGGGTAAAAAGGTCATCATGGCAAAGCAAACCAAAATGCCTAATATAGGTACCACAGGCACCCATGGTGTTTTAAATGGCCGGTGAATATTGGGCTGCTGTTTGCGTAAAATAAGTACACCCGCGCATACCATAACAAAGGCCAGCAGGGTACCTATGCTGGTCATTTCGCCCACCACACGGATAGGTACAAATGCCGCGAACAAGGCGATAAAGGCACAAAGTACGATATTCGATTTCCAGGGTGTGCGGAATTTTGGGTGCACATCTGAAAATACTTTGGGTAACAAGCCATCCTTCGACATGGAGAAAAATACCCTTGATTGCCCCAACAAATCAACCAGAATCACTGATGTATAACCGATCAATATCGCCAGTACAATAGCCTTGCTCAGCCATTGATAATGCGTTTTTTCAATAGCGATGGCAACCGGCGCCCCCGAGCCGATGAACTCTTTATAATTGGCCATACCCGTCATCACATGGGCGAAGATCACAAACAGGATGGTACACACCACCAGCGAACCAATAATGCCTATAGGCATGTTGCGCTGCGGATTTTTGGCCTCCTGCGCCGCGGTTGATACCGCGTCGAAACCGATGAATACGAAGAACACGAGTCCGGCACCTCTTAATATGCCCGACCATCCGTAATCGCCCCACACGCCCGTATTTTGGGGTATATAGGGGTGATAGTTCTGCGGGTTGATGAACGACCAACCCACGGCAATAAACACTAATACCACGCCCACTTTCAGGCTCACAATGATGGCATTAACCAATGCCGAGCCTTTAGTGCCCCTGATAATGATACTGGTAACCACAATAACGATCAGTGCTGCAGGCAGGTTAATGATACCCCGCACAATATCACCATTGGCCGCTTTTGAAGTTTCAAATGGCGACAGGATCAGCTGTGGCGGCAGATAAAGATCAAACCAGGACAGAAATTTTGTCAGATATTGCGACCAGCTAATAGCCACTGTAGCCGCGCCTACGGAATATTCCAACACCAGGTCCCAACCAATGATCCAGGCAAAAAGCTCGCCCATAGTGGCATAGGAATAGGTATAGGCGCTACCAGCTACCGGTATCATGGCCGAAAATTCGGCATAACAAAGTGCTGCGAAGGCGCAACCAACAGCTGCTATTAAAAATGATATGGTTACGGCCGGTCCCGAATGTTGCCCGGCGGCGATGCCTGTTAATGAAAATAAACCGGCCCCTATGATAATGCCTATCCCGATGAGGATAAGGTTAACCGGGCCCAATGTACGTTTTAATGAGTGCTCGCCTTCTTCTGCCGATTCTTGCAGCAGCAGGTCGATGGGTTTTTTGATCATGCCTAAAATAAAGTCCACAAAATTAGTAGATTATTTTGCAATCATTTTATTTAATGACCGTTAGGCATAGAATATGACTCACTATTTATATAAATAATTGATATATAGTTGTTTATAAATCAACACCATAAATTCTGCAACACAATTTTACCAAACTGTGAGGATCTCTCCATTTTATCTATCGCTTTCTGGGCGTTTTTGAAATCATATACCTCATCAACTACCGGCACTAACTCGTGTTTGGTTACAAAAGCCAGCATTGCAGTAAAATCATCATGGGTGCCCATGGTGGTACCCAATAGTTGCAATTGTTTCCAGAATATTTTACGTCCGTCGAGTGGGGGAATGTTACCTGCTGTTCCGCCGAATACCACGATGCGACCGCCGGGGTTACAAAGATCCGGGAATTTGGCAAAGCCTGCGCCCAGGGCACTATCGATGATAATATCAAAGCCGTGGGCCATCAGTTTCAGTTGTTCGGCCCAGTCTTGCGCTTTGTAGTTTACACCTGCCGCAGCACCCAGTTTTTTGGCACGTTCAATTTTTTCGCCACTGCCCGATGTTACAAACACCTGGCAACCCGCTGCAACGGCCCATTGCAAGGCAAAAACACCTGTGCCCGCCCCTACACCCGATATCAAAACCTTGTCGCCCTTTTTTGCCTTGGCTTTGGTAAATAGCGCCCTGTAGGCGGTTAAACCTGCCAGTGGAATGGAGGCTGCCTGCTCCCAGGTAAGGTGATTGGGTTTGGGATGGAGATATTCCACCCTGGTTTTTACATATTCGGCAAAGGTGCCATCATCCGGCAGGCCCAGTATTTTAAAATCGGTACCCTGGTAATCGTCGCTTTTACCGTAGTTATTGCTGGGGTTGATCACTACTTCTTTATTGATCCACTGTTTGTCCGCTTCGCTGCCTACTTCGGCTACCACGCCGGCACCGTCTGAGCCCAATATGCTCGGGTATTTGATGCCAGCATATTTACCTACGGTTATCCAATAGTCGCGGCGGTTTAGGGCTGCGGCTTTGATATGGACTAAAACTTCGCCAGGGGCAAGGGTTGGTTTTTCAACTTCTTTACATACCAGTGGTTTATCGGAGGCTTCTAAAACGATGGCTTTCATATGTTAGTTATTGAATTATTGATTTAGTGAATTTCTTTTGGAACCCCATCTGCATATTTGCACATCTGTTCTTAAAACTTTTTAAAGTTAAAATTTTAACAATTTTTAGTCGAAAACAGGGCAAAAACACATCAAAAACTGCTTAAAACTTGTTCAAAACCATCGATTTTAACACTTTTTAACAAATTTTCGATAGGTTTTTGAAGGTTTAAAAAGTATTAATTTGTTGATTGTCAAATAACTACATGTTAAGCGGTCGGTTTTTGGCCTTGTTTTGGTCTTAACTAAACAGCCCAATTTTCTATTTTTAGAAAACCGGGCTGCTGTTTATGTAAATATACGAAAAAATGAAGAGAATAAAAAGCAACTCTTACGTCATGCCGAACTTGTTTCGGCATCTCATAAGCAAGGTGTACAGCATAATGGTTAGCCTGTCCTGAGGGATCCTGAAACAAGTTCAGGATGGCAGTCTATCCCAAAGCGTCATTGCAAGGAACGAAGCAATCTCTGTGCTATACAGAGCGATTCTGTAAGTCGGGGATTATTAATATTGTGTTTATTTTTATTGGTATTAATGAACTCCCTCCGGTCGGTTGTCTTCGTTCCTCGCAATGACGGGGTTATTATACTATCATTAAAATTAAAAAAAGGGGCAGGTTCATTTGAACCTGCCCCTTTTTTATGTGCTTAATTTTTTAATTAAGCGGTTGCTTTTGCGTAAAGCTCGGCAACGTGTTTCCAGTTGATCACGTTCCAGATAGCCGCCAGGTAATCCGGGCGACGGTTCTGGTATTTCAGGTAGTACGCGTGTTCCCAAACGTCGATACCTAAAATTGGGGTGCCTTTTACTTCGGCGATGTCCATTAATGGGTTGTCCTGATTAGGGGTTGAAGTTACAGCCAGTTTTTTATCGGCAGTAACAATTAACCATGCCCAGCCCGATCCGAAACGGGTTGCACCGGCTTCAGATACTTTGGTTTTGAAATCGGCAAATGAACCGAATGTGCTTTTGATAGCATCGGCTAAAGCGCCGGTAGGCTCGCCGCCTCCGCTTGGAGAAAGCAATGTCCAGAATAAAGAGTGGTTATAATGACCGCCACCGTTGTTGCGTACAGCAGGCGGGAATTTAGAAATGTTTTTGATGATATCGTCGATGTTGCTATCGGCCTCTGGCTTGCCTTCTAAAGCTTTATTTAAGTTGGTAACGTAAGCCTGGTGATGTTTGCCATGGTGAATTTCCATGGTCAGTTTATCAATGTGCGGTTCCAATGCATCGGTAGCGTAGGATAACGCCGGTAGTGTAAATGCCATAATAGTTATTTTATTAAGTTTAAAAGTTTAATGTTGTGACGTAACAAATATAAGAGATGAACTGAGTTTTTGTTCTAAAAAATTTGTCAGGTATTTGTCTGGAATCAGAATTTATAGAATTAAAGAATTAACAAAATAAATACTCAGATATTCTTCAGATTCTGAAAATTCTTTAATTCTGTAAATTCTGATTCAGATTTATCTCCTCTTACTTTTAAAAAAACTCTTCACCAGTTCGGAGCATTCGTTTTCGCGGATGCCACCGGTGATCACGGTTTTGGGATGGGTTATTTTTTGGTTGAGCCTGCCGAAACCCAGTTTGGTATCATAAGCCCCAAACACTATCCGGCTTACCTGGAACCAGTACGATGCTCCGGCGCACATCACACAGGGTTCCATAGTTACATACAAGGTACAACCCTGCAGGTATTTGCCACCCATGGAGTTGGCCGCCGCGGTAAGGGCCTGCATTTCGGCATGGGCCGATACATCGTTGAGTCGTTCGGTAAGATTATGGCCCCTGCCGATAATCTTGCCGCCATGCACCACAATGGCACCAATGGGTATTTCGTCTTCTTCCAGGGCATATTTGGCTTCTTTTAAAGCTTCGCCCATAAAAAAATCATCCGGCGAGATCGTTGGCTCGTCCTCAAAACTGAAGTATCTCATCTAAATCAATTTGCTGCCGTTGGGCACAGGTTTATCTACAGCGGCTAAAACAATATCTCCGTTTTCATCGGCAAAGCCGGTTACCAAAAACTCCGACATAAATTTGCCGATCTGTTTTTTGGGAAAATTGATCACGCCGACGATCTGGCGCCCGGGCAGTTCATCTATAGTATAATGTTTAGTAATCTGCGCGCTTGACCATTTGATGCCAAATTCGCCAAAGTCAACCCTCACCTTAAAGGCGGGCTTGCGGGCTTCCGGAAATTCTGCTGCTTCGAGGATGGTCCCGATCCGGAGCTCTACTTGCTCAAAATCGTGCCAGGTAATCGTATCCATATGGGCAAAGGTAAAAATAGATGTGAAATAAGATGTGCGGATGTGCGGATTTCAGATGTGCAGATGAGAAATAATAAGATGTGCGAATGTGCAGATTTCAGATGTGCAGATGGAAAAAATAATAAACGCGTCATTTCGAGCGTAGCATGGCAATCCCGATTAGCAAGTTCGCCCTGTATTGTTAGGAATTGCCATGCTACGCTCGCAATGACGGATCTATATACTGTATAATATAGTGGATATTTGCTTTCGCTGCCGCGAGCTTCTAACTCGTGGTGTAGCATGGCTTCAGCTTTCAGCTGATGTAAGCTGAAAGCTTACCCGGTGATAACCACGAGATACGCTACGCTAATCTCGCGGTAGCGAATAATGAGTTATCTATGGAGTATGTTAATGAACAAAAAAAACGTAATATCTTAAATTAAAAATAATAATTTTATTAGAAAGTTATGCTTACATCATCAAAACCCACCACTTTAAAAAACAAACATTATGGCAACCCGCATATTAGATGAAAGCACTATTTCTGAGATAACAAAAGTCATTAGGGATCAGGTACCTGCTATATTGAGTCGCCTGGAGGGCAATATTAAAAAAGCTAAGATCAATATTAGTGATGATTTCAAAAAAGACTTTGGGGATATCATCATAAGTTGTTTTATCGATGGGTTGAAAGAGGAGAAAACAATTCCGGAGATAGATGCTCACGTACGATCAGTGATGTCTACGAAATTTGGTTCTGAACTCGCTGGGGTTTGTTATTTTTCCCAATCTGCAGTACCTGAACCGTTGGTCGCGTTAGATGGATTTCCCGCTAATTCTAAGTCCATTTATTCTACAGGAAGCCCTAAATTAGGCACCGATGAAGAAGTGTTTATAGATTATCTCACCCGGTTGTCGTTCAAGAAGTAGCCCGAGTAGATCATGAAACCATATACTGCCGAATAAGTAGTATTCAACACTATCAGATTTTCTTCCTCTACTTTCGCTGCCGCGAGTTTCCAACTCGTGGCGTAGCATGGCTTCAGCTTTCAACTGATGTAAGCTGAAAGCTTACCCGGTGATAACCACGAGATACGCTACGCTAATCTCGCGGTAGCGAAGTGTGAACGAGTGCAAGTAAAACCCCCAACTAATCCTTTAATCCCATAAATCATGGTTCAGACAAATTGCGTGGAAGAAAAACCTTTAAAGCCCCTTTTTCCTTGTAACTCCCGGTTTGCGGGTTTTTCTGTTGTCATCAACCTTGTCAAACCCTTCGGCGCCGTAGTTGCGTGCCATTTTGGCGATGCGTTCTTCGAGGGTTTCGGTGCTGAGCTTTTCCCGGCCGAGGCTGTCCACCATGATGGGGAACGCGAATGGCGTTGGGCGTTCGATGGTTTTGAGGATGATAGTTTGTGCGGCGATGCGCTGCAGTGCTGCCCTCAGCCGGAACTCTTCCAGTTGAAAAGCCAGCGCTTCGTTATAGGCCTGCCGTACCAGCAGGTTATCGGGCTCATACTCCGAAAATACTTCGAACAATAAGGAGGTAGATGCCTGCAGGTGCCTGTTTTTTACGGGCTGACCAGGGTAACCGGTAAATACCAGTCCGCCGATGTGGGCGATATCCCTGAAGCGCCGACGGGCCATTTCATTGGCGTTAAGACTGTGCTGGATATCATCCAACAAGTTATCTATCGAAAAAAAGCTGGCATCTTCCAGTACATGTTCAATGGGTACATCTTCGTCGGTAAGCAATTCAAAGCCATAATCGTTCATGGCGATAGAGAAACTGGCCGATTTTATTTTGCTGATGCGGAAGGCCAGCAGTGACGCCATGCCCTCGTGTACCAACCGTCCTTCAAAAGGATAAAATAACAGATGGTGCCCCTCGCGCGATTTGAACGACTCGATCAAAAATTCGTGGCTTTGGGGCAGGTGCGAAAGCTGTTGCTGTAGATCGAACAGCGGTTTGAGCGCGATCACTTCCTCGTCCTTTTCTACCCCGTGCGCTACCTCATCCAACTTGTCGCGGAACACTGCTGCCAATTGCGACGACAGGGGCATGCGACCACCGTTCCAACTGGGGATAATGCCCTTGGTGGAATTTGATTTTTTAACATAGGCCGTCATTTCCTTTACCCGGATAAACTCCAGGCTGCGCCCCGCGAACCAGAACGTGTTGCCCGGTTTTAAGCGGGATATAAATGATTCTTCGATAGTACCCAGGCTGCCGCCGCTGAGCCATTTTACGCGTACGCTGAGTTCGCTGGTGATGGTGCCGATGCTGAGGCGATGACGCATGGCCACGCGGCGGTTGTTTACTTTGTACAGACCATTCTCTACCTCTACTTTTAAAAATTCATCATATTGGGCCAGGGTTTTGCCCCCAGTGGTGATAAAATCAAGCAGCTGGCCAAATTCGTTGCGGGTCAAATCGGCAAATGCGTAGGTAGTTTTTACTTCTTCGAATAACTCCTCTGCCCTGAAGCCGTCGGATACGGCCAGGGTAACCATGTATTGGATGAGCACATCCATGGTGAGCAGCATCGGGTCACGGCTTTCAAAAATGCCTTTTTTAATGGCTTCTTTCAGGGCTGCACCCTCCAGCAATTCGAGCGAGTGGGTTGGTACAAAATAAGCCCGGGATACTGCGCCGGGATGGTGACCACTCCGCCCCGCACGCTGCATAAAACGGGCCACCCCTTTGGGACTGCCTACCTGCACCACGGTATCTACGGGGCGAAAATCGACCCCCAAATCCAGACTGGAAGTACATACCACCAGTTTTAAAGCTTCGGCATGCAGGGCCTGCTCCACCCAGTTGCGCAGCTCGTTATCCAGCGAGCCATGGTGCATGGCCATGATGCCTGCGTACTCAGGGTAATTGTCCAGGATGGCATGGTACCAAATTTCGGATTGGGAACGGGTATTGGTAAATATGAGCGTGGTTTTACTACGCGCTACGATCTCCATTACCTCGGGCAACAGTTTTAAACCAATGTGCCCCGCCCAGGAATAATTCTCTACATTTTCTGGGATGATGGACCGGATATCCAACTTTTTATCCAGATTGGCCCGCACCATTTTGACGCGCTCCGGCGGGAAATCGTTGCCTAACAAAACCTCGGCTGCCTGCTCCAGGTTGCCAATGGTGGCGCTGATACCCCAGATTTGCACCCCACCCCAACCCTCCCCGAGGGGGAGGGGGCTTTCTTGCAAGTTGTGTATGATTTTTTGGACTATTTTATCCGGATTACTTAGCACTTCATTATTACTAAACCTGATTATTGAATAACCATGTTCCTTTAGATAGTTGCTCCTCGCCTCATCAAGTTCCTGTTGTTCTGTTTCATCGTGATATCCTCCGTCTATCTCAATAATTAATTTCTTTTCGATACAAACAAAATCAGGTATATATCCTAAAACAGGATGTTGCCGCCTGAATTTATAGCCTGTTTTCTTCCCCCGCAAAAACTGCCATAAAATATTTTCTGCCTCTGTTGGTTGATGCCGCATTTGTTTGGCATTGTCAATATTGGCTTGCCAGCTTAATGCGTCCGTAGTATAATACCCAGGGTATTTATCTTTTTTTATTTCATCAAACTTTTCAGCTCCCTCTCCTTTGGAGAGGGCCAGGGTGAGGTGCTTTAACTTAGACAATCCTAACTCCACCTGTACGCCGCGTTTGGTGCCCAGGAGCTCGTGCCATTCGTCGATTACGACTACCTGTAGTTGACTGAACATTTTAGGGTATTCCTTTTGGGCCAGCATAAGGTGCAGGCTCTCGGGGGTAGTGAGCAGTACTTCGGGTAACTTTTTCTTGAGAGCCTGTTTTTCGGCGGCGGGCGTATCGCCGGTGCGGGTGGCAATGTGCCAGGGCAGGCCAATTTCGTCGCAGGCTTCCTGCATAGCTTTGCGGATATCGTTGGTGAGCGCGCGCAGTGGCGTTATCCACAGCATAAGCAAACCATTATTTTTTTGCGTGGTGTAAGTATTGGGATGCTGATTGATAAAGCCGGCCAGAAAAGGCAGGAACAGCGCGAAGGTTTTGCCGCTGCCTGTTGGCGCATTAAGCAAACCGGAGTAGCCAGAAAGATAGGCCGCCTCCATTTCCTGCTGAAAAGGGAACTGCTGCCAGTTTTTTTGCCTGTACCACTGCTGTATAACCTGTTGGCCTTTGGATGTCATTATTTGTTCAACAAATTAATGTTATTTTGGTTAGGTATATCAAGCTACCCAACAAAATAAATATAATACCGTTATGATAAATATGATGAAAAATAGTGTGCTATTATTATGCTGTGCGGCCTTGTTTGCCTGTAAACAACCGGCGCAAAAACAAAACAGCGCCGATACAGATACCGCTAAAATCCAAACCTCCGCAGCCAATAAACTAATCACCCCGGGCAGGAGCATTGGTGACATTGTATTAAGTGAAGATGTAACCAATGTGAGTCAGTTATTAGGCCGGCCAGATAGCTCGGACGCGGCCATGGGGAGCTCCTTAATGGTATGGTACACCGGACATAAAGCCGATGGTTACCGAACCAGTGTATTTGCGCACCGTAAAATGGGCGAGAAGGACGAGATCATCAGCAGGATCCAGAAGATATTGGTTAATTCGCCGGAATTTAAAACCGCAGAGGGCCTTGGTGTTGGGAGCACTGTCGATGAGATCAAAAAAAGCTACAACCTGAAACCAACCAGCGATTATCAAAATAAGAATGGCAAAGTACAGGTTTATACCGATCTGGATAAAGGGATCTCTTTTGAGGTAGATACCGCCGGTAAATGTGTGGGTGTGGTGGTACATCAGCCCCATGATACGGCTGCTGCTTATTTTAATATGCATTAGGGTTTACGGGGTGTCATACTCCGTCGAAGCATAGTGATGTGGCCTCTGCGCTCTACCCTTCGACGGGGCTCAGGGTGACACCCTGTTCAACTAATCTATAATATCAAGTCATGCCGAGGCATCCCATCATTAGGGTTATACATGATGTATAATTGTCCTGTGAGATCCTGAAACAAGTTCAGGATGACGTAACATTACCAAAACGCCCCGCCGGGTTTACCGGTGGGGCGTTTTGTATTTTATATCCCTGACAGAAAAACTATTTCTTTTCTGTTTTCTCGGGCATTAGTACCAGTTTGATATAGTTTTTACCGCTCAGGTATTTGTTGGCGGCATCTTTGGTGCTTTGAACAGTTACCTGGTCCAGGCTATTCACATGGGTGAGGATCTGATCTGGGTTCTCTTTGTTTTGTAAGGAAGAAGCCAGGTAGCTTGCCCAGAAGAAGTTTTCTTTCAGTTGTTCCTGCGTTGAACGGGCTTCTTTGGCCACAAACTTCTGGATGTCTGTTGGCTGGGCACCGTTCTGTTTGATCTTACCAATTTCCTCGATGGTAGCATTGATCAGCTTATCTACATTTTCGGGGGCGCAACCAAAATAAATGTTGATACTGTAACGACCTCCTGGAATTTTGCGGTAGGAGGCACGTACGCCCGGAGCATACACACCGCTTTCCTGCTCGCGCAGGCGCTCTATGAGTTTAATATTTAATACCTCTTCCAGCGCATCCATTTGCAAATTGTTGGCATCATTATAATCATAATCGCCGCTGAAAACCAGTTGTACGCTGCTTTTTTCGCCTACACCTTTATTCACCGTGGTATTGACGATGCCCGCAGGCGGATGGATCTCGAGATTTTTATAGTTTTCGTTACTGTTGGTTGATGGCAAGGCACCCAGGTAATGGGTTAGGAATGGCTTAATGGTTTCTACATTGAAATTACCAACCAGGGTAAAGGTAAAGCCGCTGGCATCGGCAAAACGGCTTTTATAAAAAGCGTATGCTTTATCCAGGGTAGCCTTGTTTAACCTGTCGATCGAGGTTACCATCGACCTGAAATTATGGTTGCTCAAAACAGCGGCCACGGTATCCTGGAAAACATTTACCGGGTCGAGACCACGATTGGCCAGCAGCGACCGGGTTTGGTCAATTTGCGATTGCCAGATATCTTTATCCTTACGGGGTTGTGTAAAATACAGGTAAACAAGCTGCATAGCCGTTTCAAAATCTGCCGGCGATGAATTACCGTTGATACCCTGTGCATAATCACTAATGTAAGGTGATATGTTTACGTTTTTACCAGCAAGCTTTTTATCCAGCTGGCCCTGGTTAAACTGGGCAATACCACTGCTGCTTACTATAGGTGAGGCTAAATTTGCCGAAGTAAAATCATCATCACTGGCTAATGATGTACCACCAAATGAGTAACCGTTGATGAGGATCTGGTCGTTACGAAAATCGGTAGGCTTTAGAACAACCTTTACACCGTTGCCTAAGGTAAGGGTGGTGGTGCCGATGGCCTCATCCTTCACCTCGTTGGTAACAGCACTGCCATCAGGCAGTTTGCTGATCAATGGATCCGACGATACATTATCAACATAGGCGGTCACATTTTGCCCCGCCGAAGCTATCCATTGCAAAATGGTTTTTTCATCGGGCAGTTTGTCTTTATCCTTATCCGGACCTTCTACAATCACCACACGGTTTTGATCGCTGATAAATTTCCCGGCAAGAGCGTTCATTTCGGCAAGGGTTATTTTGCCAATGTTATTTACATAAAAATTGTACTCAAATTCAATACCGGGTATAGCTTCACCGGTTAAAAAGTTTTGCTGGTATTCCCGTACAAAATTTACCGAACGGGTTTTGTCGCGTTCTCTATAAGCATTGCCTATACCTACCAGGGCATCCTGTTTGGCGCGTTCCAGTTCGGTAAGGGTAAAGCCAAATTTGCGGGCGCGTTCGGTTTCGGCAACTACGGCTTTAACGGCGGCTTCCAACTCACCAGGTTTGGATACAGCGATGGAGGTAAACGCGTCCTGTTCGCCAATAAAATTGCCATAGCTGGAGTGGCCATATAAAAACGGCGGATTAGGTTTTTGCAGCAGCTCACCCAAACGAGCGTTTAGCATCTGGTTAAACAACCCCTCACGTATTTGCTGCATGTAATCGGTAGTAGTTTTAGTTGCTGCTCCCGGATGTTTTACAACGATCTGTGCAAGGGTGTACGGAAATTCCTTATCGGTAGCTATTTTAACCGCGGTGCCGGGTGTTGGCGGTACGGTATATTTGGTGCGTGCTTTTTCGCCGGCTGGGTTTTGCAGCTGCGAAAAGTTTTGTTTGATCAATTCTTCTACACGCTTAGGATCAAAATCGCCCACAGCTATAACCGCCTGCAGATCGGGACGGTACCAGTCGTGGTAAAAACTTTTGATGGTTTCCGGTTTGAAGTTCTTTAATATATTCTCTTTACCGATAGGCAAACGCAAGGCATAGCGCGAATTATTCAGCAATACCGGTAAGGTTTGCAGTTGTAAACGCTCTTGCGCGTTTTTACCACGCAGGCGTTCTTCTTCTAATACTACGCCACGTTCTTTATCAATTTCGCCGGGGTCAAAGCTTACATAACCTGCCCAGTTGGCCAGTATTTTAAAGCCGTTCTCAAATATCTTAACCGTATCCGACGGAATGGGCAGCTGATACACAGTCTCGTTAAAGGAGGTATAGGCATTCAGGTCGGCACCAAATTTTACACCCGATTTTTGCAGATAATCAACCATTGCGTTCTTCGGGAAATCGCGGGTGCCGTTAAAAGCCATGTGCTCAGTAAAGTGAGCCAGACCCTGCTGTTCGTCGGTCTCCAAAACCGATCCGGCTTTATTCACCAGGTATAGTTCGGCCTTATTTTTGGGCTCCACATTCTTGCGGATGTAATAAGTTAAACCATTGGGCAGTTTGCCTATGATCACCTGGTCATCAACGGGTAAGGTGTTAGCTTTTGTCGCCGCTTGTGCTGCAGCCGGTTTGTTTTTTGCCGATGTAGCTGGCTTTTTCTTTACTTGTGCTATGGCGCTTCCCGAGCTGATGATCACTGCCAGGGCAACTGTGGAAAGCTTAAGGTTTAAATTCATATAATTAATGGGGATATATAATGCTAAGATGCAAAACGAAATCCTTAGTTACAAGTTATTTGAAAATGAGGATTTAGTGTTGTTGATCTTTTATAGTCGGAGGGTCGGCATTTTGAAAAGCGTCCTTCAACATTTGCTCCAGCTCGGATCGATGATCGGTAACTGCCTGCTGACCCAGTAACGTGCCTTTTTGCATGAACACAGGTAGCTTCTCAACTATCTTTTTACCCAATGGTGTGTTGTAAAAGGCCGTTAGCTGGTTAAGCTCACTTTCCGTAAACTCAGCAGCATATAATTTTTCTATCCGGTCTTTAAGCTGATCCCAGGTGACATATTTACCCATAAATACCTTCATTACTTTTAAATACAACGCCCTGTATTCCATGGGTACCCGCTGCGTACTGGTTGTGTTGGCTATTTTGTCACCCACATCGTCGAATTGTTTGTCGGTGCCCATGGTCAACAGGAGTTGCTCAGCCGCCTTTAAGTGCGATGGTTTAAAATCAGGTGTAGTTGTTTGGGCTTTTAAATTAGTGGCCAACAGAAAAATGCTTGCCAGGAGAGTGATAAGGTTGAGTTTCATGCTTATATTTTAATAAAGATCTTTTTGATATAGAATATCCACATCACCAGCCATAATATGGCCACCGTAAATAGGGCGCTGACCAGCGAAGCGTTGATGGGTGAAAAATAAGGTGCAAACAGAGTTTGATAAATGGATGCCCCGCCAATTTTGATCATCCCCATATAATGCGGGATATAGCCCGACAATACATAGGCAGTGATGGCATTAGCCCCAAAAACTACAAAAAAGTAGGTGAACCGCCTACGGCCCTGCACATCAATAAGCCAATAACAAAGGGCCAAAGCAATAGTGGCAAGTCCGCCGGTGTACAGTACAAATGAGCTGGTCCACAATGCTTTGTTGATGGGGAAAAACAGGTCCCAGATAAGCCCCAACACAACAGCAATTACGCCATAGGTAAACATCCAGCTTACTTTAACATTATCGTCGCGGTCCTTTCGTTTTAGCCAGCTGCCTACCCGTATGCCAAATAGGCCCGTAGCTATGGCGGGTAAGGTGCCCAGCAGGCCTTCAGGGTCCCATGTATGTGATTCGCGCCAGAGGTGATTAGTAGTGAATACCAGTCTATCGATCCATGCACCCATATTGGTTTCGGGTTTCAGGTTGGCATAGCCTACATCCGGTACCGGTATGCAGGTCATGATGATAAAATAACCAATCAACGCGAAGGCAAATATCCAGTCGCGGGTTTTTTGTGATGTTTTCAGGTAGAGGATGGTACAGATAAAATAAACCAGCGCGATGCGGGGCAATACCCCAGGCAGGCGCAGATGCGCTAAACCACCATCGGGGTGAAAGATCAATTGCGTGATCCAGGGAATAGCGATCAGGATAAGGGTACGGCGCAAAGCATTCAATAACAGTTTGCCATGCGGCACGGTAGCCTTTTTACTTTCCATGGCATACACCACAGACACCCCCACCATAAACAGGAAGAAAGGAAACACCAGGTCGGTAGGTGTGCAGCCATCCCATTTGGAATGTTCCAATGGCGCATATATATGCCCCCAATCGCCCGGGTCGTTTACCAGGATCATAGCGGCAATAGTCGCTCCGCGGAAAACATCGAGCGAAAGGAGCCTGGGATTTTTGATTTGCGTGGAGGTCATTGGGTTTTACGTTATGCTTTATTCTTAATTCCCTCCCCACGGGAGGGGTGCGTTTGGTCTGTGTGTAAAGGCAGGGAGGGGGTTATACAAGCGATTGAACCATATGCTTAACGAAACCCCTCCCTGCCCCTCCCGAGGGTAATAGCCCATCATTAGACATTCGTTCAAAAAAGGGTGTCATGCTGAGCCCGTCGAAGCATGGTGGGCAGGCCTCTACGCTCGACCCTTCGACGGAGCTCAGGGTGACAGCCCCTTTTTTTAATATTATTTGTCCGTTATGTCTACTGATGGGCTATTACTCTTCCGAGGGAGGGAATCGCACATATCCAGGCTTTCTTTTTATTCCCGTTGTCTGTGTCCTCACTGCTGATACGATGTATAAAAAATTATGTCATTGCGAGGAGGAACGACGAAGCAATCTCCTCGTATGTATAAACGCGAGGAGATTGCCACGCTCCGCTCGCAATGACATGTTGTTTTTTAGAACTTGTACCGCTTAAACGCTTCCATGGCTTCATATTCAGCCAATCCGAGTCTGTCATAACGCTGAGCGGTATCACGTGTGCGGTCCTCAGCCCTTACCCAGAATTCGCGGGCATCATCACCCGGGAATACCGGACGGT
>NZ_FNJV01000010.1 GCF_900103125.1 Mucilaginibacter sp. OK268
AATGTGAGTCACTAACTCGGAGCGAAGCTTAGTTTACCCTGCTTCTTGCTCAATCAAATAGTCCAATATAATAATTATGCTAATCTAAAGGAGCGCAGCGTGGATAACCGACCAGCGGGAGCTCATTAATACCTTAAAAAACAATTAACAGCATTAATAATCTCGTAGCTATTCTTGCCGATGAGAACGCGAGGAGATTGCTTCGTCGTTCCTCCTCGCAATGACATGAGAAATACTTAGATAGCCTGTCGAAGCATAGTGGGCAGGCCTCTGCGCTCTGCCCTTCGACGGGCTCAGGGTGACAGCCCTGTCTTGTTACCTGTTTAAGTAGTATCTCTTCCTGAACCAAAAAGCCAGGTTAACCAAAGCGATCAATGCGGGAACCTCCACCAGCGGACCAATAACACCAGCAAAAGCTTCGCCAGAATTGATGCCGAATACGCCGATGGCAACCGCGATAGTCAGTTCAAAATTATTACCCGTGGCGGTAAATGCGATGGAAGTGCTTTTGGAATAATCGGCTCCGAATGATTTACCAATAAAGAAACTCAGCAGGAACATTACGGCGAAGTAGATAACCAGCGGTATAGCTATCCGCACAACATCAAAGGGGATGTGTACAATAAGACCACCTTTAAGACTAAACATCAGCACAATAGTAAACAACAAGGCGATCAACGTAATCGGCGAAATAAAGGGCACATATTTTTGCTGGAACCAATCTTCGCCTTTGATCTTTATGAGTGTATACCGACTGATGATGCCGGCAGCGAAAGGGATCCCGAGGTAAATGCCTACGCTTTTGGCTATCTCGCCCATGGTGATATGTACGGCTAAACCTTTAAGGCCAAACAGCGGCGGCAAAATGGTGATAAACACCCAGGCATACACACTGTACAGCAATACCTGGAAAATACTGTTGAGGGCGATGAGCCCGGCAGCATACTCGCGGTTTCCTTCGGCAAGTTCGTTCCATACCACTACCATGGCTATACAGCGGGCCAGGCCGATCAGGATTAGGCCTACCATGTAAGCCGGATGGTCGCGCAGCAGGGTTATCGCCAAAAAGAACATCAGGATGGGCCCTACTATCCAGTTGAGCACCAAAGAGGCGCTTAATACTTTGGTATCCTTGAATACCTGGCCCATGTTTTCATATTTTACTTTGGCCAATGGCGGGTACATCATCAGGATCAAACCGATAGCTAGTGGAACATTGGTTGTACCGCTGGAAAATGAATTGATGAACCCGGCTGATGAAGGAATAAAATAGCCTACAGCTACCCCTACGGCCATTGCCAGGAATATCCAGAGCGTAAGGTACCGGTCCAAAAAGCTCAGCTTTTTACGCTCCACCACCGGTGCGCAATGTTCAACCGGCATGGGATGTTTTTAAATTTTCGTTCACAAAGTTTTGGGTATACTGCCTGATCATTTCGCGTACCTGCCTGAATTGCTCCATGATCTCGTCCTCGGTGCCGGTTGCTTTTGCCGGATCGGGAAAGTTATAATGCAGCTTAACCGCCTTAGTTGGAAAATACGGGCAGCTCTCTTTGGCGTTATCACAAACGGTTATCACAAAGTCGAAATCAATGTCCAGGTATTCATTAACATTGTTGGAGGTGTGATGGGATATATCGATACCATCGCGTTTCATGATCTCGATAGCGCGGGGATTAACGCCATGGGTTTCGATCCCGGCGCTGTAAATATTGGCCTTATTGCCTGCAAAATGACGTAAATAACCTTCGGCTATCTGGCTGCGGCAGCTGTTTCCGGTGCAAAGCACCAATACATTCTTCATATCCGTATTTTTTAGTGTTTTTTTCATGACGATAGCAGAAACCGGGCAAACATGGCTGAATTCCGATGATTGCTGCACTTCGGGTGGCACTTCGTCCCGGCTGATGCGAAGAAAGCGTTTCCGGTCAAAGTAAGCTGATGCCGTTTCTGTGAGTAGGTAGAGCGCCACCAGGCCTTTTGAACGGCTTTCCTCAGCTATGCGTTGTAGCAGTTGCTGCGCTATGCCCGTGTTTCTGAATTCGGGATGTACGGCAAGTGAACGTAACAAACCAAAATTTCCATAAACCTCCAATCCGGCAACGCCAACAACTTTTTGGTTCTGTGTAGCAACCAGGAAATCATTTAAATTATCCGGAAGATCATTTACCGGGAGCTTTTGCGACTCCAGTAATGCAATGATCTCCTGCCGGTAAGGTTGTGCCTGTTCAATGTTCATATCTGTATTCGTAATGAGTTAGCAGCAGCCCGAACCCGGCGTGCAACATGCTTCGGCTTTAACGGCCAGGGTCTTTAATTCTACCTTTGGTTTTGCAGGCTCTGGTGCACAGCATTCCTCGCCTTTTTCATTAGTCCCGCAACTCCCGCCGCGACTGATCGCCTTGCACTGTACGGCATCCGGGCGCAGGTCGATGATCAGGCTTTCGCCATTCACGATCATATCTCCCGGAAACATCTGGCGGGTATCAAATTCCGAATTGCCAAACTCTATTTTAACCGTTCCGTTGGGATTGAGCGGCAGCATTTTTTCAACAATATCCACTATCGACAAAGCCTTTTTTACCTTCATAGATCGCTCCTGCTGTTCGGCTTCCGGAACCCATAACTGCACTATGATCTCTGTCCAGGCATTCATTACACCGCCGCAATCAACAGAGGTGATAGGCGCCTGTTTAATTTCGGTGATGTGGTAAGCGGCATCTACCAGTTTACCTTCGGCATATTGAAATTGCAGGTCCAGTTCCGGGTGTTGTAACAGCGTTTCTTTAAATGTTGCCCAGTTGATGGCTTCTACTTTGTTCATGATTGATATATTTTATTATTGCAATATTGCGATTGATCGGTATAAAAAATTTTAGCAGCAGTTATTCAGGTCCTTGTACGACGAGAACAACACATTTAATTCCGTTTGTAAATTACTCCAGGCATTGGGCTCTATGCAATAGCAAACGCTAACGCCTTCTATGGTACCCTGTATCAATCCCGCGTTTTTCAACTCCTTAAGATGTTGCGAAATGGTAGGTTGCGCCAGTCCCAGCTCATCAGCCAGATCGCCACAGATGCAAGCTTTAGCCGCTATAATGTGCTGCAATATGGCAATACGCGCCGGGTGTGCGATGGCTTTCAACTGCACAGCCAGCTTGTTTTGCTCGTCGGTAAATATTTCTGTTTTGGTGATTCCCATAATATATATTGCAATATTACGATTAATATCGGTTTGTCAAGAATTATTTTTTATTTTTTTTGGGATACATAGCAACCGGCATCGACTCACCCCGGCATCGCGTTGCTCGCCGACCCTCTCTTCGCCTGCGGCGGAAAGAGGGGTCTTAAATAACAAATAAGCCATGTCATTGGAGCGTAGCGTGGCAATCTCCTCGCATGTTTAAACGCGAAGAGATTGCTTCGTCGTTCCTCCTCGCAATGACATAGAAGAAAAACAATCAAGTCGAAGCGATGACCGGATGAGTCGTCTACGTCAGGCAAAACACCACTTCACCAATAACACGCCCACCGCCAAGCATCTATATCTATCAATTAAGTAGCGTTTTTTACATATAAAACACATTCTTTTGCCTAAACTTGCATTAATAAGGGGCTGTTTCCTACAACGGCCCGCATAAAACATGAGTGAGGATTTTTACGAGCAAATTTTTAACAAGCAGCAAAAGCTTGAGGCCGTGCCGTCGAACAAGGAGATCACCCGCTGGGCACTCCAGGTAATTCATTTGCTATATCCGGAGCAAACCGGTAAAGTATTTGCTGATGTGGCCGCGCTTAAGGCAGAGTTTACCCTGCTCGAGAATGAGCTATGCCACATGATGGAGGTAACCAAAGGCTGCGATGATTGTGATAATAAAGAACGTGCCAGCCGGTTTTTTAAAGGGCTGCCGGAGCTGTTCAGGATATTGAATACGGATATCCAGGCCATATTTAATGGCGACCCCGCTGCCCAAAGTGAGTTTGAAGTAGTGCGCACCTACCCGGGCTTTTTAGCCATATCCTTATATCGCCTGGCGCATAGTTTGTATACAGATAATGTGCCTTTGATTCCCCGGATACTGACCGAATACGCGCATTCCAAAACAGGTATCGACATACACCCCGCCGCCGTGATCGGCGAATATTTTTATATCGACCACGGTACCGGCATTGTGATAGGCGAAAGCGCGATCATTGGTAACCACGTAAAATTGTACCAGGGCATTACTCTGGGTGCGCTGAGTGTGGATAAAAGTATGGCCAATACCAAGCGCCACCCCACGGTTGAGGATCATGTGGTGATCTATTCCGGCGCTACCATACTTGGCGGCGAAACCATCATTGGGAATAACAGCCTCATTGGCGGTAACGTATGGCTTACTAAAAGCGTACCGCCGTATTCGAGGGTATACCATACCCCAAGTCACCGGACACTGAAAAGCGACGAAGTGTAATAAGAATGGTATCAAGTCGCAAGATTTTAAAAAGAATAGTATCAAGTAGCGAGTATCAAGTATCAAGATTGCAAAGTGATGATACATTTAGGTATGCAAAAAGAAAAAGTCGTGATACTTGATACTAGCGACTTGATACTAAAACAATAAAATAAAAATTATGGCTGGCATTATTGATATCATAGGAAATACGCCCCTGGTTGAAATACAAAAACTAAACCCCAACCCTAACGTAAAAATATACGCCAAGCTGGAGGGCAATAACCCCGGCGGCAGTGTGAAGGACCGGGCTTCGCTCAACATGATCCGCAGCGCTATTGAACGAGGTGACATCAAACCGGGTACTAAACTCATCGAAGCTACCAGCGGCAACACGGGCATCGCGCTGGCCATGATAGCCCGACTTTTTGGACTGGAGATTGAACTGGTGATGCCCTCCAACTCAACCCGCGAACGTACGCTGACCATGGAAGCTTACGGCGCTAAGGTAACCCTGCTGGAAGGTATTGAACTTTGTCGCGATTATGCCGAAGAAAAAGGCGCTACCGAAGGCTATTTCCTGCTGAACCAGTTTGCCAATCCCGATAATTACATGGCCCACGTAAAAACTACCGGTCCGGAAATATGGCGCGATACCGACGGTAAAATAACCCATTTTGTAAGCGCCATGGGTACTACGGGTACTATTATGGGTTGCTCCCGGTATTTTAAAGATAAAAACAAGGACATACAGATCATCGGCTGCCAGCCTACCGAAGGTTCGTCTATCCCGGGTATCCGTCGCTGGCCCGAGGCCTATCTACCAAAAATATTTGATGCCAGTCGGGTCGACCGCGTAATGGATATCTCCGAAGCAGAAGCTACCCAAATGGCCCGTGAAATGGCCAAAACCGAAGGCATATTTGCCGGCATGAGTAGCGGGGGGGCACTATCAGCCGCTATCAAACTGGCTGCCGAGCTAAAAGAAGGCATTATCGTATTCATCTGCTGCGACCGTGGCGACAGGTATTTGAGTAGTGATTTGTTTGGGTGATTAAAGCTTATATTTGAGTAAGCAAATTAAGGTGATATGGAACCAACCGAAGACGGCTCAAACTATAAATACGGGGTGTTTTATTTCAATAAAAATGACCCGCGCACCATCGTTCCCAAACGTATCAGGTTTATGGGCTGGACGTTGAACTTTGCCCGGCCCGGCAGCTATGTAATTATGGCGGCTATAGCGGGCTTGATCGTATGGGCCATTGTTTTTAAAAAGTGACACGTCACGTTTGTCTATCCTAATATTTGTCATCCCGAGGAACGAAGGATCTTCTTCGATATGCCTATCGTATACCCGCTCTTGGCCGCGGGAGGGCCAGTCATTTTGTAGCCACAAAGTAACCAAGACCGAGCGAAGCGAGATAATGAGCACCAATAAAAAACAAACAACAGCGAATAACGCTTTCAGAGAAATGCTTCTTTGCCGCACAGGGTCTTTACCCTGCCAATCAGACAGAACCAGGGTTGCAATTATTTGCCCAACTTTGTTCGCTCAATACCCCTGCTTCTGCAAAACTTGCTATGCCCCTGCAGCCGCACTGGCCATCATTGTTCTGCTCGCTTTCGCCTGAAGCTTATCTGCTGACGGGAAAAAAATTTAATGTTCGCAGTCGCTCGGCTCCAGCCGAGAGACCACTATTACCCGGCCTCCCGGCCGTTTTGTTATCGGTGAAATTCTATTGGCCATTCTCCCAGATTTTTCGTATATTTATATATCAAACAGCCCGCTTGTCTTTTCAGGAGACAAGCGGGCTGTTTGGTTAAGGAAAAATAAGGCCAAAAATCGACCGTTATGTTCGTAATTATTTAAAAATCAGCAAATTAATACTTTTTAAACGTTTCAAAACCCATCAAAAATTTGTTAAAAAGTGTTAAAATGGTGTTAAAGCATTGTTGAAATGGCCAAAAGGCATGTGTTTTCACCCCGTTTTTGACTAAAAAAGTGTTAAAATTAAAGGTTTAAAAAGTTCTGGCTACCTCAATCTCCTGACAGTCACTCCCTCGTTGGTAATTTTCACCGGTTGGATATTACCATCAATATCGAAATACATTTTGTCGATACACATTACCCGGTGGTTGGCATCCGTTTCGGTCAGTGGCCGGCGATGGTAAACAATATACCATTCGTCGGTACCCGGTACATTGATCACCGAGTGGTGACCCGCGCCGGTAGCAATGCTGGCATCCTGCTTTAAAATGGTGCCGATGCGCTTAAATGGGCCAAAAGGGGTATCGCCGATGGCATAAGCCACCCGGTAATCCGGACCGGTCCAGCCGCCTTCGCTCCACATAAAGTAGTATTTGCCCTTGCGCTTAAACATCACGGGACCTTCTACATAGCCTTCAGGGGTTATTTTCTTATAGGTTACGCCATCTTCAAAAGGTTCAACACCTGTAAAATCGTTCTTTAGCTTCACGATGTTACACTGGCCCCAGCCGCCATATATCATATAATACTGGCCGTTATCGTCACGGAAAACAAACTGGTCAATGGGTTGTGCTTTGTTAATAACCTGGTCGATAAGTGGTTTGCCCAGGTAGTCTTTAAAAGGGCCTTCGGGTTTGTCGCTTACAGCCACGCCTATGCCACCCTTTTCATTATTGTTCTGGATATCATTAGCGCCAAAGAAAATGTAGTACTTGCCATCTTTTTCGGTAACGGCAGGCGCCCAAAGCGCACGCTTTACCCATTTAACCCCACTTGTATCAATAATATGGGGATGTTTGGTCCAATGCACCAAATCGGGTGATGAAAAGGCATCCATAAATACCTGCTCATTGTATTTGGCGGAGTAGGTAGGATACAGCCAGTACTGATGGTTAAATATTTTGGCTTCCGGATCAGCATACCAACCTTCAACCACAGGGTTGCCCGATGTTTTTTTGTTTTGTGCCTGGGTGTTAACAGCAGATGTTAATAGTGTTGCGCCTAATAGTACGCTTAAAAGCAGCTTTTGGGCTATGCTCCTGTTCATTTTTGGGTATTGGTATTATTACTCTTTGGCTTTTTTTTATTGAAGCGCCTGTTGGGTTTTCTTTTATTGTCTGATTGATCGGCGCTATGACTATGAGTAGGCTGAATAGCTGCCAGCTCATCGGGTAACCCAACCAGGCGAATAGGGCGTTCTATGAGTTGCTCAATGTTCTTAAGCTTACGCTCATCACGGTGATTCACAAACGTGATGGCGGTGCCGGTTGTTGCTGCACGGGCAGTGCGGCCAATGCGGTGGATATAATCTTCCGGGTCGCCTGGAACATCATAGTTGATCACCAGGTCGATACCTTCTACATCTATACCGCGCGACAAGGCATCAGTACCAATAATTACCGGTAACTGTTTGTTCTTAAACTGGAGTAGTATCTCCTCACGCTCGCGTTGCTCCAGATCGGAGTGAAAAGCGTTGGCGTTAATTTTTATGGCTTTGAGCTCTTTGTATAATGATTTAACGATCTCCTTACGCGAAGCAAAAATAATAGTGCTGGCATAGGCAGAATCGCGCAGGATAAGCTGCAGCAAAGGTGTCTTTTGCTGATCATGCAAACGATAGATCTGCTGATCGATACCTACTGCGGGCTGCGATAGCGCGATATTGATTTGCTCCGGCTCTTTCATAATGGCCTTGGCTAGTGCGCGGATGCGGCCTGGCATAGTGGCCGAAAAAAGCAGCGTTTGCCTGTTTTTGGGCAGGTAACTGATGATCTTTTTGATATCGTCAGAAAAACCCATGTCCAGCATGCGATCGGCTTCGTCCAGTATCAGATGGGTAAGGTGGTTCAGCTTTAAAACTCCCGATGTAAGGTGGGCAATCAGCCTGCCGGGTGTGGCTATAATAATATTTACATTATTCTGGATACCCCGGCGTTGCTGCTCGTAAACAGCGCCATCGCCACCGCCAAATACGGCTATGGAGCTGATGCCTGTAAAGTAGGCCAGCCCCTCTACCTGTTGGTCAATTTGCTGGGCAAGCTCACGTGTAGGCGCCAATACAAGCGCGCTGGTATGGTGTTTATTACTATTGCTGATGAAATTTAATATGGGCAGCAAATAAGCGCCGGTTTTACCGGTACCGGTTTGTGCGCAGGCAATAAGATCATGCCCTTTTAAAACAACGGGTATGGCCATTTCCTGTATAGGAGTTGGGGTGTTGAAGCCCATACTTTGTATGCCCTCGAATAATTGTTCGTTGAAATTGAAATCCTGAAACGTCACTATGTTCTACTTGGTGTGTTACGCAAGGTATAAAAAATTGTTGTTTTTACAGCAATTTTGGAGCAAGGAGCAAGGAATAAGGGTATTTGGAGTAAGGATGCATGGAATGAAGAGCAAATATTTTTGGAATAAGGAGCAAGGATGTATGATTAAATGTCCTTGCTCCTTGTTCCCAAAATCCTTACTCCCACTAAGAGTGTATATAGTTTTTTAACTGCTCAATAGTTTCTAATTGCGACAATATGGTTTCTTTAACCAGGTCATTGATAGAAATAATGCCGCACAGCGCATCATCAATAAAAACAGGCAGATAGCGGATATTGCTTTCGCTCATGATGTGCATACAGGTTTCAATGGAGTTATCGGGAAGTATGCGGGGTAAGCCGGTACTCATAATATCCCTTACCAGGGTTTCGTGAGATGATTTCCCCTTCAGGATCACTTTACGGGCATAATCCCGTTCGGTAAGCAGACCGGCATATTCGCCATCTTCCAATATAACCACCGAGCCGATGTTTTCATCAGCCATTAATTTTAATGCTTCCAAAACTGATTTACCAGCATCAATGGTAACTATGCGGCCGCCTTTGCGGGCAAGGATATTTGAAACTTTTATCATGGCTCTTAGGTTAAAATGAAGAATTGGCTATAACCAAATATAACAAACAGAATTGAAAAACAAGCGATGCCGAGGCTATAAATATCAACAATTCAGCATTTTATCAGAGCTTGGTCATCTAATTGGCAAATAAACAGCTTTTACGTTTGCTTGACACTGCATGTGCCACATAAAAAAGAATAATATCTAATATTGCCCCCATAGTTTTTAACAGTATTTTAACATAGTACGACTGGAAATTATTGATTTAAAATTCATTTACTACCGGTCAAAATAATACATACTACATTGATCAATTTTTTACCTCATAAAGCGTGGTTTAAAAACAACGCTTACCATATTAATATAATCTCTGCCCTAAAAGTAATTTGCTGCCTGCTTTGCCTTGGTTTGCCAACTATATCAATAGCTAAAAGTACCGCGTCTAAATTGCCATATGTATCAATGGCTGATACCACAGCCGACTCCACCCTGTTAAAGCAGCGGCTGATCAATAACGCTTTTGATAATATTTTTATACAAAACCTGCGGGTATCCGAAGGGGGTAATGATTATTTCAACAAAGTAAAAACCCAGTTAACCGCCGATCTGGCACCCAACTTTATATTATTTCAAACGCCTAAATCACGGTTTTTTACCGTGTTTACCGCACGGGTTAAAGTACGTTTGCTGGCATCAAGAGGGGCGCCGGTAAAATCACCAAGTTTTATGCCGGGGCTCACCGTGTTTTACAGGCTGAATGAGGATACTTATAAACCAGAGTTCCTGTCGTTTGGCTACTCGCATCACTCTAACGGCGTAAGGGGGCCATCATTAAATCCCGATGGCAGTTTTAATCGCGATAGCGGGAAATTTACTACCAACTTTTATACGCTTACCTATTATACAGGCAAACGAACCGATAAAGAGAACCTGATTATTAACCGTTACGATAATATAGCCCTTGAAGTACACGCCGGCTTATTTGGCCTGGGCGTGTCTGAAGGATTAAAGGATCATTATGGATTTATCCGGATCAATGGCAGTCGTATGTATAACCTGGCTAAGGCCTATGACGATCCCTTGGAGAAGGGTAAAAAGGTATATAAAAACTGGCAGCGTATCCGTTTTGATTTTACTTACATTGCTGATAAGTATGACAATTACTCGGCAGTTGATTTCAAGAAGCGCCTTAACGTAAGTTTAAAGTATTATTACCAGTTTCCTTTTATGCCGAGTACCGCCCTGATGTTTGGCGGGGGGTACCGCGGGCAGGATGATTATAACCAGTTTTTTGAGGATAGTTATGGCTACATAACGGTTGGTTTGGCATCAGACCTTTCTTTCAATTTTGGGAAACATTAAACCAAAAAAGGGGGGCGCTTTTATATAACCAGATTTTTACACGGCTATTCACAGCTGTTTGTAATTTATTTTTCATATAATCGTTTTAGCATTGAAAAAAAGCAGATATATTTATCCCAACCTAATGGTATATCTTAATTAAATCTAAAACATTTATAATGAAAAAGACACTTTTGAGCCTTATGGCTATCCCTGTGCTTCATTTTGCGGTATTGGCCCAAACCAAAGGCTTTAAACCCTTATTTGATGGTAAAACAACCACTGGTTGGCATACCTATTTAAAAACCGGTTCTGGTGCCTGGAAAGTTGTTGACGGCGCGTTGCAACTTGACCCTAAAGCCGAAGGTCAGGGTGATCTGGTTACCGATGGTGAATACGAAAATTATGAGCTGAAACTGGATTGGAAGATCTCTGAAACAGGCAATAGCGGGATTATTTTTGGTGTACACGAAGACCCTAAATTCAACGAAACTTACCTTACCGGTATCGAAATGCAGGTGTTGGATAATGCCAAAGCCAGCGATAATAAAAAAGCAAACCATCTTGCCGGTTCTTTATACGATATGAAAGCCCCTTCGGCCGATGTGGCTAAACCAGCCGGCGAATGGAACTCGGTAGTATTGCGTAAAAAAGAGGGTCATCTTACTTTTTGGTTAAATGGTACTAAAATAGTGGAAACCGAAATTGGCAGCGACGAGTGGAAAGAATTGCTGAATAACAGTAAATTCAAAAACTGGACTGATTTCGCGAAATATCCAAAAGGCCATATCGCGCTGCAAGACCACAACCACGAGGTTGCATTCCGCAATATTTACATCAAGCAGTTATAATATTTAAAAATGTTTATGTTGTAACGCTTTGCGTTCAATATATTTATACCATAAAAACCAAATGAATGCAAATGCATGCCCGTGCGTGCATTTTTTCTTCTCTTAACAGAGGACACACCTGATATTATATGAGCGATTTACAAATCAAGAAATCAGCAGAAACTTACGATGTAGTAATTGTAGGTTCGGGAGCTGGTGGCGGTATGGCTGGTTATGTGTTAGCCAATGCCGGTGTAAAAGTGTTAATGCTGGAGGCCGGAGCATACTTTGACCCAGCCAAAGACTCACAACAATTAAAATGGCCATGGGAGTCGCCACGTCGTGGTGCGGGTACAACCCGTCCTTTTGGTGATTTTGACGCTGCTTACGGCGGTTGGGAACTGGAAGGCGAACCATACACCACTAAAGACAAAACAGAATTTTTCTGGTTCCGCTCGCGTATGCTGGGCGGTCGTACCAACCACTGGGGCCGTATCTCATTACGTATGGGGCCGCATGATTTTAAAGCCAAAGATGGCCTTACAGATGACTGGCCAATTACCTATGAGGAAGTAAAGCCATATTATGATAAGGTTGACCGTATGATAGGTGTTTACGGTACCAAAGAAGGCTTAGAAAATGAGCCCGATGGTATCTTTTTACCTCCGCCAAAGCCAAGGTTGAATGAACTCTATATAAAACAAGGTGCAATAAAAGCAGGTGTAACTACCATTACTGGTCGTGGTTCGGTTTTAACTGAGGCTCTGCCTGGTAATAAGGATCGTGGCGCATGTTTTTTCTGCGGACAGTGTGGTCGTAGCTGTAAAGTTTATGGAGATTTCTCGGCATCATCATGTTTGGTTATCCCTGCGGTAAAAACAGGTAACCTAAAGGTGATCACCAATGCTATGGTACGTGAGGTATTGACGAATAAAGAAGGATTGGCTACAGGTGTATCATACATCAGTAAAGAAGATATGCAGGAATACCAGGTAAATGCCAAAACGGTAGTACTTGGGGCTAGCGCCGGTGAATCGGCCAGGATCCTGTTGAATTCCAAATCAGCAGCACATCCGGGTGGTTTAGCCAATAACAGCGGTGTAGTAGGTCGTTATCTGCATGATTCAACCGGATCAAGCGCCGGAGGTTTCCTGCCGCAACTGATGGATCGCAAACGCTACAACGAAGATGGTGTGGGCAGTGTACATATTTACTCGCCATGGTGGCTGGATAATAAAAAATTGGATTTCCCTCGTGGTTACCACATCGAATATGGTGGTGGTTTACACATGCCATCATACGGTTTTGGAAGCGGCATCCATAATATGAATGGCGCGGTACCGGATCGTAATGGTAAAAAGAAAGAGGCAGGTGGTTATGGCGCTTCATTAAAAGATGATTACCGTCGTTTTTATGGTACCCAGTTTGGTATGGCCGGCCGTGGTACTGCTATAGCCCGCTATGATAATTATTGCGAAATTGACCCTAATGTGGTTGATAAGTATGGTATCCCGGTATTGCGTTTCCATTACAAATGGGCCGATGACGAGATCAAGCAGGCCAAACACATGCAGGAAACCTTCCAGGAGATTATGCATAACATGGGAGGTGCTATTTACGGTCCCCCGCAAGGTGCCGATACCAACTACGGTTTAGAGGCCCCCGGCAAGATCATCCACGAAGTAGGAACCATACGTATGGGCGAAGATCCTAAAAAATCGGCCTTAAATAAATGGTGTCAGGCACATGATTGCAAAAACCTGTTTGTAGTTGATGCGGCTCCGTTTGTTCAGCAGGGCGATAAAAACGCTACCTGGACTATCCTGGCCCTGTCTATGCGTACCGCTGAATATATTTTACAGGAAAGAAAAAAATTAAACGTTTAACAAGCCCCAATAAAAATTAGTTATGAACAGACGTGACTCCCTAAAAGCGATAGGCTTTGGTACACTCTCAGCAGGATTATTACTGGAAGCCTGTAAAACCGATACTAAAAAAACAGATGAAGAAGCTGCATCCACAGCTACAGCGCCCGAAGCTGGTCGCCAGCCTTTTGAGGTTGAACGCGATAAAAAGCTGAATGCCGATAAATTCTTTACAACTGCGGAAATGGCTACCATAACCGTATTGGTGGATATTATTATCCCTAAGGACGAAAAATCGGGCAGCGCGACAGATGCCAAAGTGCCTGATTTTATCGAATTTATTGTAAAAGACATACCCCAGCACCAAACTCCCTTACGTGGTGGTTTGCGCTGGCTTGATCTGCAATGCCTGAACCGCTTTGGCAAAACATTTACCGATAGCAGTCATACGCAACAAATAGAGCTTATCGACCTGATCGCTTACCCGGGTAAAGCAACGCCAGATATGGCTCAGGGTGTAGCGTTTTTTAACCGCATGCGCGATTTAACTGCATCAGGTTTTTTCACCAGCGAAATGGGTGTTAAAGATATTGGCTATGCAGGTAATGCCCCCGGAAAATGGACAGGCGTACCGCCAGAGATACTGAAACATTACGGGATGGAGAATGTATAAAAAAGCATCAGCTAACAAATAATATCAAAACGCCGGGTGATAAAATTACCCGGCGTTTTTTTGCAATAAAATTCAAGTAAGGCAATTTTTTTCACCTTTAAGAAAATTTGCAAATGTCTGATAATTAGGTGATTGATGTGGTTTTCGTATTTGAATTATCATTATTTTGTCAATTAGTGGCAGGTCAATATACCATTTTGGCAATTTGATACGTTTATCTACTTTGTAGGTTCACACCTGCAAATAGTGATAAGGTTTAGGTTTAAAGCCCCCAAGCAGCGAGTGCAAGGGGGCTTTTATTTTATGCTCAATTTTGTCACCGCTCCTGATAATAAATTGCTTTATTTGTTTCCTGAAAAATAGAGAAAAGACGCTCCTGATAACTTTTTCTATCTTTTACTGGTGAAATTTAATCATATAAATGAGCGATCTGAAAAAGAAATTGCATGATCAATGCGTAAATTATGTACGTAAAAGCATGGATGCGGCAGAATTGGGCATTAAAGAAGCACAAAAAGCATCAAACGAAGATACCAAAAGCAGCGCCGGGGATAAGTATGAAACAGGCCGGGCCATGATGCAACAGGAAACCAACCGTAATTTAACCCAACTGAATGAAGCCAATAAATTAATGGTGGCTCTTAACCGTATCAGTACCAATGGTGAGAGCACAAAAGCTGAAACCGGCAGTGTGATCACGACGAATAATGGCAATTTTTACCTGGCTATAAGCGCCGGAAGTCTCTCTGTTGACGGAAAAACCTACTTTGCGGTGTCGGCGGCCTCTCCTATCGGCTCCCTGCTCATAGGTAAAGCAGCTGGTGATAGTTTTAACCTAAATGGCAAACTTTATATCATTCAGGCTGTAAATTAGGAGATTCGGCTCAAAAGATACAGGTGTTTTGGGGAAAGCTTTAACGCAAATGCGTATTATTTTGTTTTAGTTAAAGGATATTTTAATTATTAAAAAAAATAAAAACGTTCATTCACAAATTCTTGCAGTAATCATCAAATATCTATTACTATATTTGATGTTAACAAAACGAGGCAAGTAAAAAAAGAACCTTGCTATTATAAATTAAAAATTGATGAACATATTTGCAGGAAGTCTTCCTTTTCAATTAGAGGAAGCCGATTTAAAAGAGCTTTTTGAAGCGTACGGTGAAGTAAGCACCGTAAAAATAATTATTGACAGGGAATCCGGAAGAAGCAAGGGTTTCGGATTTGTTGAAATGCCTGATGATGAGGCTGCCCAATTGGCTATTACCGGCTTAAATGGCTCTGAAGTTAGAGGTCGTTCAATCGCAGTAAGCCAGGCCGAAGAGAAAAAAGCAACTGACCGCAGAAGCGGCGGTGGTGGCGGTTACGGTGGAAACCGTGGCGGCGGTGGCGGCTACGGCGGTGGAAACCGTGGTGGCGGTGGCGGCGGCTACTCAAAAGATAGTAACAGAGGCGGCGGCGGTGGCGGTCGTTGGTAAATTATAAGTTAAAATAAAACACCGGGGCTACATTACCCGGTGTTTTGTTTTAAAAGTACTGTCTTAGATCGGTTTGGGGCATTTTTAATGGCTGGTTAACTTACCGGCAGTATATTTCTATATGTATTAGTCAGCTAAACCTTAGCTGCACCCCTTATTCCAACAAAAAATCTATTTTTTGCTACCCTCTCAAAAAATTCTGTTTAATAAAACAAAGTTTGTAAATCATTAAGCTTACTTGGCTTATCTTGTATGATTAGCTGCTAGCTTACTTGTATAATCTCTCTTCTGCTTTCACTTTTTTGCTGCCAGTGGTTATGTAAAACATTTTTACTATTAATGCTTTTTAATAAAAATACCTAACTTAACATCGTATTAAGCCTGTTTTTATGGAAAGCAAAGAAAGCCTGGTCATGCCCGAAAACGAGAGATATGTTGCGGGGGACGTTAATAAACATTATTAAGGGAATTATCTATAACTCCAGGTAAAGCCATAGCATAGAATACCCGGTCGGCAATAACGAGCTTTTAGGGTTTATTTAAAATTTATTTTCCCGACTACGCAACCCTAATAGTTTAACAACGTATTGCCAGTGTAATGCTTAGTTTATTAACACTAAAAAAATCATCTATGAAAAAATTAATTCTTTTAACCTTGTTTTTTTGCCTGGGCGTTGTTGCTTTTGCGCAGCGCAAGGTGGTTTGCTGTGGCAAGCCTTCGGCAACAAGGCAGTTTGCCATGCTGGCCTCCAGCGAAAAATTCAGAGCAGCACATAAAAATCCATTGCCCATTCATTTTCAAAGTGCTATTGGTACAACCATCACCTATAAAACCGCTGATGGTAAAGAATCAACCGCGTATTTGCTGAAAGCGAAAAAGGCTACCAATAACTATATCCTGGTGATACACGAATGGTGGGGTTTGAATGACTTTGTAAAGAAAGAATCTGAAAAGATATACAACGATTTGGGCAACGTCAATGTGATCGACCTTGACCTTTACGATGGTAAAGTGGCCACCACAAAAGAAGACGCGGGCAAATTTATGCAGGCCGTAAATGAAGATCGGGCAAAAGCTATCATCAACGGAGCTATTGCTTATACTGGTCCTAAAGCACATATTGCTACCATTGGCTGGTGTTTTGGTGGCGGCTGGAGCTTGCAGACCAGTTTATTGGCTGGTAAAAAAGCCGCCGGTTGCGTAATGTACTACGGGATGCCGGAGCAGGATGTTAATCGCTTAAAAACGTTAAATGCCGATGTGTTGGGAAACTTCGCCAATAAAGATCAATGGATAAACCCCAAAGTAGTGGGCAAATTTGATACGGACATGAAAAAGGCAGGTAAAAAACTATACCTGCACCAATATGATGCTGATCATGGATTTGCAAACCCAAGCAACCCCATTTATGATAGCAACGCAACCAAAGATGCATACGCCAATGCAATAGTTTTTTTAAAAGCACGTTTAAAATAAACAAAACATCTAATGTGATGTTATACCGGGCAAGCGAAAAGCTTGCCCGGTTTTTTTGTAACATTGCATAAAATTTACCTTTGACTACCTCTACAAAAAAAATAGTTTCCATTTCGCTTAAAGCGGCTGTATTGATCATGGCCGGCTGGTATATATATCACCAGTTTTATAAAAAAAATGACGACCTCAAACAGTTTCAAGCGTTAACCGCTCAAATAAATAGTACCCATGTGTTTGTAGTTATGGGCATAGTGGTTTTATTGATGGTGGTTAATTGGGTACTGGAGGCGTTTAAGTGGCAGTATCTTGCTAAAAGACTGGTTAATATTTCTATATGGGAATCAATAGAGGCTGTTTTTTGCGGACTTACCTGGGCTATTTCCACACCGAACAGGGTTGGTGAATACGGTGGCCGGGTTATGTTTTTGCCTAATCGCAAACGTATTCATGGTGTTTTTGCCATGGCTGTTGGGGCTTTTGGGCAAATTATTATGACCAACCTTTTAGGCCTGATTGCTATCGTATGGCTTTTTTATAAATACATTCAGGTAAGTACCTGGTTGTTTGTGGTGATCATCCTGATATCGGCCTTAACCCTGGCCATATTGCTGATCTGCTTTTTTCATATCAAAGGCATTATTAATTTGCTTAACCGGATAGCCTTTCTCAAAAAATATAATAAGTTTTTTGAGATCATGGGGCGGTACAAAACCGATGAACTGATTCGGATCCTGGGATTTAGCATGGCCCGCTATGTTACATTCACCATTCAATACTGTATCGTATTTCACCTGCTTATTCCGCAGTTCGCGTTTTTTCCGATGGTGATGATGCTGTTTGTTTATTTCTTTGTGACATCGGCCGTGCCCTCACTTGATCTGCTTGATGTAGGTGTGCGCAGTTTTACCGCCTCGCACTTGTTTGCCTATGTAACCGATCAAAAAATAGCTATTATTGCCGGCGTGTCGTCAATATGGCTCATAAATTTAATTATTCCGGCTATTTTAGGGTCTTTATTCGTTTTTAAACTCAAATTCTTTGATCGCACTGCATAGTTTCGTTTCGCTGTTTTTAACAGGTATTTACCTGCTATTATTAATTTATTTGATACGTGGATGGAGCAGGGTAAAGGTCACTCCGGCAAAAAATACACCCTTCCAAACCAAAGTTACCATATTGATAGCCGCCCGTAACGAGGAAGAGCGGATCAGTTTAACCATTGATGATGTTTTAGCGCAGGACTATCCCAAACATTTGTTCGAGGTGATCATTGTTGATGATCACTCCACGGATAATACCGCAGCCATTATCAGCAGTTATGCCGACCGCGGCGTTAAATTGTTGCAATTGCAGGAAGAACGCGCGCTCAACTCCTATAAGAAAAAAGCTATTGCCGAAGCCATCAAATTATCCACAGGCGAGCTCATGGTTGCCACCGATGCCGATTGCCGCATGGGGCCTGCCTGGTTATCATCCATTGTTGGTTATTACGAAACCAATAACCTGGCCATGGTATCATCGCCGGTAACTTATTTTGAAGAGCGTTCACTGTTCGAACTGATGCAAACCCTTGAGTTTGGCTACTTAATAGGCATTGGCGCCGCATTTATTGGCAATGGCCGGGCATCAACCTGTAACGGGGCAAATTTTGCCTATCGAAAAGATGTATTTTATGAGGTTGGCGGCTTCGCCGGTATTGATGATCTGGCATCGGGTGATGATGAACTGTTATTGCAAAAAGTTGCCGAACGTTATCCCGGCAGGATCGGCTTTTTAAAACAAACTGAGGCTGTGGTATATACCCACGCCAAGCATACCCTGCAGGAGTTTATGCAGCAAAGACGGCGCTGGGCTTCCAAATCAACCAAATACAAGGATAAAAAAGTGGTAGTCTTTGGTTTGTGTATCTGGTTATTTAACGTTTCGTTACTGGTTAACGCGGCATTGGGCTTTTATGACCTGTATTTTTTAAAGCTATTCCTGGTTCAATTTTTACTGAAATACCTGTTCGAGATCCTTTATCTGCTGCCTATAACTACATTTTTTAAGCGTACCTACCTGGTAAGTTTGCTTATCTTGCTCATTCCCGTGCACATCGTATATTTTGTGGTGATTGGGCTGATGGGCAACAATCGCAAATACTTGTGGAAAGATAGGGTGGTGAAATAACAAGCCATTGTAAAGATTGATTTACCCGTTTGTTAATTGATCCTTTTTAAGCGATATTTAGCCGAAAGCAAAATTACTATTGGCAGAACTTACCCCATCAAAACGTACCTGGCAGGCGTTTAAACGCAATAAGATTGCCCTTGCCGGGCTTGTTTTTATTATACTTACCTTATTGGTGGCCATACTGGGTTATTTGATCATGCCCGATCAGAGTCCGCATGCCAATAATATGGCCATACAGCTCAGTATCAAGAAACCAGGGTCCTCTTTTATGATGCTAGAGGTACGTAAAAGTGAGCCGGTTGATACCGTTGGTTTCTTTACCCGGATGCTTTTTGGTCAACCTTCGTTTTACCGGGATGTTCCCATTACCGGATATCGTTTTGTTCAGGACTCTATCATTGTAAATGAATACATTGGCGATGAGGACAAACCCGAAAGAAAAGCCTATAATATTTTTGAAGTGGTGAACGGTATCAAGCCCCGGTACCATTATGGTTCGGTATTATTAAACCCGGGCATTTCGGTCAACAGGAGCAAGGAGATCTATAAACGTTTTACGGATAAGATAGTGGCCGATCAGATTGTTTCCCGCACCTTTTGGTTGGGCACCGATATTTACGGGCGGGATATGCTGAGCCGGATGTTGCTGGGTACCCGTATATCGCTGGCGGTAGGCTTGATGTCGGTACTGATCAGTATGTTGCTCGGTGTAACCATAGGCGCCATTGCCGGCTTTTTTGGTGGCTGGATAGATGCCTGCCTCAGCTGGCTGATGAATATATTATGGTCCTTACCCGCCCTATTGTTGGTTATTGCCATATCATTTGCTTTAGGCAAAGGACTGTGGCAAATATTTATAGCGGTAGGCTTATCCATGTGGGTTGAAGTAGCCCGCCTGGTTCGTGGCCAGGTGATGAGTCTTAAACAGGTAGAATATATTGAAGCGGCCAGGGCACTGGGTTTTAACAATACCCGTATCATTACCCGGCATATCTTACCTAATATAACCGGCCCCATCCTGGTGCTGGCATCATCTAATTTTGCTTCGGCTATCCTGCTCGAGGCCGGACTTAGCTTTTTAGGTTTTGGCGCGCAGCCGCCCATGCCCACCTGGGGCGGAATGATAAAAGAACATTATGGCTATATTGTCATGAACTCGGCGTACCTTGCCATCATTCCGGGTTTGGCCATTATGTTATTGGTATATGCTTTTAACCTCGTTACCGTTGGCTTGCGCGATGCCTTCGATATAAAATCACAAAGTACACGCATTTGAAAATATTTTTTTACTTTAGTCAGTGACTACTAACAACAGATGCAATACATAGAAGATAATTCTGGTGAAGATGAATTAATCAGCTTGTTGCTCAAAAGACAGTCGGAGTTAAACTCCCTGTTAGAGATTACCCGGGCCATTAATAAAAACACCGCTACTCCTATACTTATACAAATGCTCGAAGTGATCTTGCAGAGTTATCTGCAGGTTGGGAAACTTCGCTTTTTTATTGAGAAGGAGAATAAGTTTGTCTGTATCTCCAAATATGGCGGTGAGATTGAATCTGCCATTCTGTTGAGTAGAGCCTGTAATAAGCTGAGCAAGATTAAATCGCCCGTTGCTATAACTGATCATCACGATCCCCTACTCCAAAAATATAATTACTTTATCCCCATACATCACAAAAGCAAAGTTTTAGCCTACGCCCTCATTGGCGATTTTAATACCTCGGGCGAGATGCTTAACAACGACCTGAACTTTATTCAAACGCTCATGAATGTGATCATTGTGGCGTTGGAAAATAAGAAGCTGTTTCGGGAACGTTTGCAATCAGAACGTTTTCAACGCGAAATGGAGCTGGCCGTTGAGGTGCAGAATATGCTGATCCCCTTGCGCATGCACAAGGATGACAGTGTAGAAATAGGCGCCAAATACCTACCGCATCAAAACATCGGCGGTGATTATTTTGACTTTATCCGGCTGAACGAAAACGAATTTTTGTGGTGCATTGCCGATGTATCAGGCAAGGGTATTTCGGCCGCTTTGCTTATGGCCAACTTTCAGGCCAGCTTGCATGCCTGGGCCGCGGTAGAGGAAGACCTGACCAATATTATTGACCGCCTCAATAAAATAGTGTTGAGCAATACCAAGGGCGAAAGGTTTATAACCCTGTTCCTGGCCCGGTACAATGAAAAAAAACGCAAGCTCAACTATATTAATGCAGGCCACAACCCCAGCATCCTGTACTCAGATGGAGAAGCCATACATTTAAAATTGGGCACCACCATGATCGGGGTTTTTGAAGAACTGCCGTTTTTAAATGAGGGTGAGATTGATATGGAACCCGGTAGCCTGATATTTAACTATACCGATGGGCTCATGGATTTTGAAACCATCAACACCAAGATCTGGAACGAAGATAAACTGCTCGATTTTGTAAAGACTCATGGACATTTATCGCCCGATAATTTTAATGATACCCTCCTGGAGCATTTAAACCACGTAGTTAAAAGCAAATCCATTGATGATATTACCCTGCTTACTTTAAGGATCTTTTAGGTGGGAAGATTTTTGGAGCAAGGAATAAGGACTTTTGGATCAAAGACAAAAGCCCTTATCTTTATTCCTTTCCTAAGTAATCTTTGCTCCTTATTCCAAAAATCTTTGTTCCATGATCCTTACTCCCCAAGTCCTTGCTCCCCAAATCCCAAACACATATATTTGCCCATATGTTATCAGCCAGGTACCAGTATGATTTGATTGAAGCGGGATGTGATGAAGCAGGGCGTGGCTGTTTGGCCGGACCTGTGTTTGCTGCCGCGGTAATACTTCCGCCAGATTTTGACCATCATTTGCTGAATGACTCCAAACAATTATCTGAGGATGTACGATATCAACTGCGTACCGAGATAGAGCAAAATGCTATTGCTTACGCCGTAGCATCGGTTGATAACCAGGAGATCGACAAGATCAATATTTTAAATGCCTCTTTCCTGGCCATGCACCGGGCTATCGAAAAGCTGCATTTGGCCCCCCAGTTTTTGATTATTGATGGCAACCGTTTTAAAAAATATCCTAACATTCCGCATGAATGTATCATCAAAGGCGACGGTAAATTTTTCAGTATAGCAGCGGCATCTATATTGGCCAAAACCTATCGTGACGATTTTATGCTGCAAATAGCAGCCGAGCATCCTGAGTATGATTGGCATAGCAATAAAGGCTACCCTACTATTAAACACCGCGAAACGGTCATGAAGATAGGATATACCCCATATCATCGCCGTACTTTCCGTGTTACCGATCCGCAGTTAAGTATTTTTTAACGATACCTTTGATTACGGCGTTTTGGTTGGTATTTTTGCACCAAACCAGATATCCAATTGAAAATCCTTATTTTAACTCACCGAGTGCCGTTTCCGCAAAACGGAGGCTATGCCATTGTGGTGTGTAACACCATAAAAGGCCTGGTTGCGCTTGGACATAAGGTATCGTTGGTGGCGTTGAACGCCAAAAAATATAACGGAAGCCCACATGAAGTAACGGATGACCTGCTGACTAAAATAAATTATACCACCTATAATATCGACATCAGTATATCTATGCTGGATGGACTAATAAACCTGATCAGCAAAAAATCAAATGATATTGACCGGTATTACGACGCTGAGTTCGAAAAACTATTAATCCGCGAGCTTCGGCAAACGGCTTATGATATTGTGCAGTTTGAAGGTTTGTTTGTAACACCTTACTTAGCGGCTATACGTAAGCATTCCAGGGCCAAACTGATTTATCGCTCACATAATATTGAGCACCAGGTATGGCAACGGCTGGCGCAGCAAAAAAGCGACCTGTTTAAAAAATGGTATCTGCGTATGCTGGCCCGACGGGTAAAGGATTATGAGCTACAGCAACTCAATAAAGTGGATGCTATTGCCGTTTTTACAACCGAAGATAAAAATACCATCCTATCATATGGAACCACTATCCCGGTTGAAATATTCCCGGTAGGGATCGATCTTACCCTGTACCGGCCCGATTTTGAAAAAACAGAATTTCCAAGCTTGTTTTTCCTGGGATCGCTAGACTGGTTGCCTAATCGCGAAGGTATCGAGTGGTTTATTGACAATTTTCACAAGGACCTTACTGATGGTGATCTGCGCGTAAAGTTTTATGTAGCCGGTCACAACATTCCAGAACGCTTTGACGATTACGAAGTGATGGGTAAAATATTTATCCAGGGCGAAGTGGACGATGCGTTTGAATTTGTAAATAGTAAAGCTATTATGATTGTGCCACTTTTATCGGGCGGGGGTATGCGGGTGAAAATTGTGGAGGGTATGGCCATGAAAAAGTGCATCATTTCCACATCCATCGGGGCCGAAGGTATAAATTTCGAAAACGGCACCAATATTATCATAGCCAATAACCAGGAAGAGTTTTATGATGCCATTGAGCGTTGCATTACCGATGAAGAATATTGCCGTACTATAGGCACAAACGCGCGAAAGCTGGTTGAACAGCAGCACGATGTAAACGCGGTAAGTCATGACTTGGCGCAGTTTTATGAGAAGCTGAGTTAGTCCTTAAGTCCGCTTAAAATTTGACCTCAAAAATCAAGGCTCATTGGGCCTTAGAAATTCCCGTCAGAATAATTACTTTTGCGCCATAAACGTTAACGATGAAGAACACTGCCTTAACAGATACACACATTAAAGCCGGTGCCAAAATGGTACCCTTTGCTGGTTACAATATGCCTGTGCAATATGCCGGGATAAACGCCGAACACGAAACTGTACGTAAAGCGGTAGGTGTATTTGATGTAAGTCACATGGGCGAATTTATTTTAAAAGGCGACCATGCCCTTGACTTGATACAACAGGTTACCAGCAACGATGCTTCCAAATTATATGACGGCAAAGTACAATACTCCTGCCTACCTAATGAGGATGGTGGTATTGTGGATGACCTGCTGGTTTATCGTTTAGATGAAAAAACCTATATGCTGGTGGTAAATGCCTCCAATATTGAAAAAGACTGGAACTGGATATCTAAATATAACACCATGGGTGTGGAGATGAAGAATATATCAGATCGCACCTCGCTGCTGGCTATCCAAGGCCCCAAAGCAGCTGAAGCATTGCAAAGCCTTACCGATGTCGACCTGGTATCTATGGAGTATTACACCTTTAACAGAGGAAAGTTTGCCGGCATTGATAATGTGATCATATCTGCTACGGGATATACCGGTGCAGGTGGTTTTGAGATCTATTTCGATAACCAATATGCCGATCAGATCTGGGAGGCTATCTTTAAAGCCGGCGAACCATTCGGCATTAAACCAATTGGTTTGGGCGCACGTGATACCTTACGCCTGGAAATGGGCTTCTGCTTATATGGTAATGATATTGATGATGCCACTTCTCCGCTGGAAGCCGGTTTGGGTTGGGTAACAAAATTCAGCAAAACATTTACCAATTCCGAGGCGCTGCAACAGCAAAAACAAGCCGGTGTGAGCCGCAAGCTGGTAGGCTTTGAAATGATCGAACGAGGTATCCCCCGTCACGACTACCCTATTGTTGATGCCGATGGTAACAATATAGGCAGGGTAACATCCGGAACACAATCGCCATCATTACAAAAAGCCATTGGCATGGGTTATATAAATACCGAGTTTGCCAAAGAAGGCGCTGACATATACATCAGCATCAGGGATAACAAAGTGAAGGCTAAAATTGTAAAGCCGCCTTTCTATAAGTAGTCATTTTCTTCGGGTCATTTGGTCATTAAGTCATTTTTGTTGGCTCATTGCAATAATGACCTGATGACTAAATGATATAATGACCAAATCACAAATGACTAAAAATTTAAACGTTTGCCTTACCCCGGCATTGCTGTCGCTTTATAATGTAGAAGAATACATTGTAGTGGTTATTGATATTTTCAGGGCAACATCATCTATATGTTATGGTATTGAAAACGGTGCTGAGGCTATTATCCCGGTATCACAGGTTGAAGAGTGTTCCGCGTATAGAGAGAAAGGGCTGGATTACCTTCTGGCAGCAGAGCGTGATGGAAAAGTAGTAGAGGGCTTTGATTTTGGCAACTCGCCATTCTCCTACACTGCCGAAAAGGTGGCGGGTAAAACGGTGGTGCTTACTACTACCAACGGCACGCACGCGCTGCATTTATCACGTAGCGCCAAACGTATTGTTATTGGCTCATTTTTAAATCTTACTGCATTAAGTAACTGGTTAAAAACCCAGCACGAAAATATATTACTGGTATGTGCCGGCTGGAAAAATAATTTTAACCTGGAAGACACCCTGTTTGCCGGTGCCGTAATTGAACAGCTAAAAACCGAAGATTTTGTATTGGATGATGCCGCCATTGCCGCCAATGATCTTTTTCAGTTAGGTAAGGATGATATTAATCTTTATCTGAAGAAAACATCCCATGGCGAGCGGCTTAAGAAATTAGGCATCGAAAAAGATATTGAATTTTGCTTGCAAATCGATATTACAACCGCAATCCCTGTGTTGGAGGGAGAGCGGTTGGTGAGGTTGGTTTAGGTAAAGTTCTGCTTTAGTATAGTACAACCATCACGTCATTGCGAGGTACGAAGCAATCTCTATGCTGTACAGAGCAAGTTTGCATAGTTGACTGCCTACGTAGAGATTGCTTCGTACCTCGCAATGACGCGTGGAGATGATAGAGGCCTTACGCCTCTTTTTTTACCCTTCTTCTCTTTCTCCAGCTTTTTAACATGAAGTAAATAATCCCTGCAATTACCAGGAGAGGCCAGATTGAAATTATCCCGAAAAACAGGTTTTTTAAAAAGTCCCATCCGGTAGTGATGGAGGATTTAAATTTATAAGTAAACTGATCATCAATATTCTGGGTAGTTGCTTTTGTATAAAAAGTGATATCCAGGGAACTGTAAGCTACTTGTTTATTCAGGTAATTCAGCTGTCCCTGGGCCGATTCAATATCGCTGCGGATCCCGGTCAGCTTATTTTCAATCTCCAGCAGGTCCGAGATCTTTGTTCCTTTTTTAAGCAGTTCGAGATAACGGGTTTCAAGGATCTTTTTATTATCCAACCGGGTTTTCATATCGATATACCGGGTGGTAACATCCGTTATAGAAATATTTTTGGTATCGATCTTATCGGCCGATGCAGACACCGAATCAACCAGAAAATCAAAATACTTAGCCGGGATACTTATTTTTAAATTATACTCTTTACGGTTTATATCGCTGTTGGTAGTCTGATTATCCTCATCCACATAGCCCCCATATTTTTTGAGCGATTGCAGGATCTTTTTGCGGGCAGCATTAATGTTGCTGGCTTCAAACTGAATAGTACCGCTTTTAATGATCTTTTTTGTGGTGTCACGAACTTGATCAGTGGTATTTGAGTTGCCGGATGGCTCTTCAATCGCATCATACTGTGCAACAGGAGCTTTTTCAAGCACTTCATTATCTGCTTTTACTACTGGCGGGGCTAAAGCAACTTCAGTTACCTTAAAATGTTGATCGGCTTTGTGTCCACAAGCCGATAGAGCGATTAAGAAAGAGATGGAAATAAGGTAAACTTTCATAACAAGGCTAATTAATATGTTACCATAAATTCTGATCAGCCTTGTAAATATACATAAAAACAAAATTAAATTCCCAATAAATTATTATTTCAAAATATAATTCTGTTTTGCTGCTTTATTTCAGCTTTTCATTGTTCTTATGCCGGTCGGCATCACGGATGCTTTTCTTTTCCATATTCTTCTCCAGCGCATCCGTGAGGTCAATTCCGGTTTGGTTAGCAAGGCATATCAATACAAACAACACATCTGCCATTTCATCTGCCAGGTTAACCTCTGTATCCGATTTTTTAAATGATTGCTCACCATACTGCCTCGCCATAATGCGGGCCACTTCACCCACCTCTTCCATCAAAATGGCTGTATTGGTGAGCTCATTAAAATACCGGATACCCATGGTTTTTATCCACTTATCTACAAGATGCTGCGCTTCTTTAATTTCCATAAAATTTTTTTACTAATTACACGAATTTTGTCGAATTACACGAATTGGCTGGTATATAGCCTGATTATTAGAATATTACTCTTTGATAAGTTAAAGACGGTGCACCGAAATTAATAACGACACCCAATCTGAGACCTGAGGCTTTTAGGTAGTTTAGCGTTTGTTTAATGTGCGGTTCACCGATGACGTTGCTGATCTTTATTTCGAGAATGATATTATCATAAACCACAAAATCGGCAACAAAGAAGTGTTTAAGCTTTTGTTCTTTATAAAAGATGGTGTAAGGCTTTTCCCGGATGAAAGGAATTCCTGATCTGATAAACTCAAATTCCAAAGCGTCTTTATAAACGGCTTCTTTAAATCCATGACCAAGTATTTTATGTACCTCGAAGCAGGCACCAATAATTTTATAGGACTCTTCCTTAAATAACAAATCAGCCATGATTAACACTAATTACACGAATGGGATCGAATTTCACGAATAACGGTGGACACTAATTTCACTAATTAAGACCAATTTCACGAATAAAAAAATTAGTGTAATTCGATCCAATCCGTGTAATTAGTGGTCATCTTTATCCCTTGTATCCATGATGATGGTGACAGGTCCGTCGTTCACCAGGCTGATCTTCATATCAGCACCGAAAATACCCGTAGCTATCTTTTTGCCGGTAAGTGTTTCCAATGTTTTGATCATTTGCTCATACATCGGTATAGCTTTATCTGGTCTGGCTGCCTTAATAAAGGACGGCCGGTTGCCCTTTTTTGTCTGGGCAAACAGGGTAAATTGCGAGATAAGCAGGATCTCCCCGTCAACATCAGCCAGCGCTTTGTTCATCAGCCCGTTTTCGTCTCCAAAAACACGCATGCCTGTAATTTTATTGGCCAGCCAATTCAAATCATCATCAGTATCGGCCTCTTCAATGCCCAATAAAACCAGGAAACCCAGTTTGATCTCGCCTGTGATCTTGCCATCAACCTTGCAGTTGGCCTCAGTAACGCGTTGTAAAACAGCTCTCATTGTTTTAAATTTTAAAGCAGCAAGTTAGTAAGAGTCAAGAATCATGAGATAAGAAACAGGATTTTTTATTTAATTCATGGCTTTTTCTTGTCTCTTGATTCTCATATCCTGTTTCTTATGCAACAAAACCGTTATTTTTTGCTCAAAAAAAACTAAGTTCGCAACCGCTATTATGTTTTTTAATTAATAGGTACAAAATGACAACAAAAAGAGGCTTTACCACCACCATTTTACACTCCGACCGCTTAGGTAAACCAGAGCATGGATCATTACACAAACCCATACATACTTCGGTAACTTATGGGCATGAGGATGTGCAGGACCTGGTTGATATTTTCCAGAACAAGAAAAAAGGATACGCTTATTCGCGCCAGGGTAACCCTACTGTTACCGCCTTGGAGCATAAGGTTACCAATATGGAAAAAGGATTATCGTCTATCGCTTTTTCAACCGGTATGGCGGCTATTTCGGCAACGGTAATGGCCCTTATAAAACATGGCGATCATATTGTAGCCAGTTCATTCCTGTTTGGTAACACCCGCAGTATCTTTCAAACTTATATTGATATGGGTTTGGATATTTCTTTTGTGGATGCTACCGATGTTGAAAATGTACGCAGCGAAGTTAAAGCCAGCACCAAAATGGTGTTTGTTGAAACCATTGCTAACCCAGCTACACAGGTTGCCGACCTGGAAGCTATTGGTGAGCTTTGCGCACAAAAAGGGATCATATATGTTGTGGATAACACCATGACCTCGCCTTACTTGTTTAACCCTATTGATGTTAAAGCAAGTTTGGTGATCAACTCCTTAACTAAATACATTGGTGGCCATGGCGATGCGCTGGGCGGCTGTGTTACAGATACCGGATTATTTAACTGGACTACTTATCCTAATATTTTCGAGACCTTTAAAAAACAAGTAAAACCTGAGACATTAGGCCTTACCCAGATTCGCAAAAAAGGACTAAGAGATTCTGGCGGTACATTATCGCCCGAAGCCGCGCATACTATTTCTGTTGGGGCCGAAACACTGGCCCTGCGTTTGGAGCGCGCCTGTAGCAATGCATTGGCGCTTGCTCAGTATTTTGAGGCGCATCCTAAGATCAAACAGGTATTTTACCCGGGGGTTGCAAGCCATCCTCAGCATGAGCGTGCAGGCAAACTATTCAAAAAATTTGGCGGTTTGATGAGCATCGAGCTGGATGAAAGTATTGATTGCCTTGCCTTTTTAAATAAGCTGAAACTGGTTGTAAAATCAAGCAACCTGGGCGATACCCGTACGTTATCTATCCCGGTTGCTCAAACTATATTTTTTGAGTTGGGTGCCGATAAACGCGCCGAAATGGGTATCCCGGAAACCATGATCCGCCTTTCGATAGGTATCGAAGACCTGGAAGACCTGATGGCTGATTTTAAAGCTGCCTTGGATTAGACCGAAGATACCGGAGTCAGGAATCAAGAGAAGATACAGGGATGAGATCGGCACAAAAAACCTTAGTCCTTTTTCTTACAGTCTTGATTCTTGAATCTTGCTTCTCTTCTTGCCGGCACAACCGGGTTATCAACACTTCTTTTTATTTCTGGAAAACGGTTTATAAAAGTAACCAAACCGAATCCGGCTATCTGAACAGGCTGCACGCGCATAAACTGTATATGCGTATCATGGATGTGGATATGGACGAGAGTGGCATCAATCCGGCCCCGGTATCGCCCATAACATTTCAAAACAAGCTTCCGGATACGGTGGAGATGGTGCCCGTAATATTCATCGTTAACAATGTACTAAAAACTACGACTCGCCCACAGCTTGATGCATTGGCTGGTAACATTGTTCGCTTTGTAAATGGGAAAGTGCAGCAGGCCGGCAAAACCTCTTTTACCGAATTACAGATAGATTGCGATTGGACGGCCTCAACCCGCGAAAATTATTTTTATCTGCTTGGGCAATTGCGCCAGGTTAAAGAACTGAAAACAAAAACTATTTCGGCTACCCTGCGGCTGCATCAGTTAAAAAATCAAAAAGGGAGTGGTATCCCTCCTGTAAATCGCGTAATGCTGATGTGCTACAATATGGGCAACCTGCGCAAGTACGGGGAGCAAAACTCCATCCTGGAAATAAGCGAATTAAAAAAATACCTGGGCGATAATGTGACCGCTTATCCCATGCCTGTTGATATCGGTTTACCTCTGTTCAGCTGGGCCGTAGCTTTCCGGAATAAGGAATATATCGGTATAGCTAAAAGGATCTCATCCGATGATCTGAATAATAAAAATCAATTTATATTTATAAAAAATAACCTTTACCGGGCTAAAACCAATTTACCAGATTACGGTTTAAAAACCAACGATGAGCTGCGCTGGGAAAACGCATCGGCGGGTAATTTGCAGGCTACAGCCAGCTATTTATCGCCGCTTATAAAGGCGGATACGGTAAACGTTATTTATTTTCACCTGGATGAAGCTACTATAAAAACCTATACCTATGACGACCTCGAAAAAACTACTCATCTGTTCCGTTAGTTTGATCATTTGCTTTTTTGCCGAAATTGCTATTAATATTGCCTGCGGTCCGGAGGCTGATCCGTACGATTATTACATTTCGTTTTTCCACAACAACCTACAGCGTACGCAGGAGTATGAGCCTTTTTATTTTACAGGATATAAATTTCTGTATGACGATGATGAACGGGTAAGCGAGGCCGAAATTAACTCGCGCGAATGGGCAGCGTATTTAAGTGGCAGCGTTAAAGCGGCCGACGTACAGAAAGCCATGTACCAACTAAAAGGCAGTGCCGATACCGCTTTATACGTAGGATACTTAGATGGTAAAGGGAACTTGCCAGATAGTTTAAAGAATAACACTTTTTTGCAGGCGCTCCCATCGAACAAAAGCGCGTTGAAATATTATCGTTTTGCCAAAAGTGTAGAACCGATAGCGAATGTAAAATCTGATTACTGGGATCCCAAACCCAAAGATACCGCAAGTCTGGAAGCCGCCGGCAAAGAAGCTATGCAATATGCGGTTGCTGAGAAAGATCCATTCATCAAATTGCGTTTCCTGTACCAGGCACAACGCCTGCTGCATTATGGTGGCAATGATAAAGATGCGGTTAATGTGTACGATAAATACATTGCAGATTATAAATCAGGCAGCCATGTAAAAGGATGGTCGTTGGCGTTAAAGGCTGGCGAAGAGCGCTGGCTGAAGGATACGGTACAGGCCGCTTACCTGTTTTCGAAGGTATTTGCCCAATATCCCGAAAGACGCGTGCAGGCCTATCGTAATTATAACTATATCCGTGTAAAAAGCGCGCAGGTTTTGGCTTTAACTACCAGTAAAAGCGAGAAGGCCGCGATTATGGCTATTGATGGTTTCAGTAATTCAGAGTTAGATAGCCACTCCTTAAAACAAGTTTATCAGTATGAACCAACATCTGATATGGTGGGTGTATTGCTGGTGCGTGAGATTAATAAACTGGAAGAAGAATATCTTACGCCCACAACGGAAGGTAATTCTATCCTGGTTAATTCTTACTACGGCAAACTGGCCGATAGCAGCAGGCTCCGTGCGCAAAACCACATGAAACAGTTGAATGCTTTTTGTGAACAACTATCATCAGAAAAAAAATACCCTGAATATGGCCTGGCTAAGTTGGCACAAGCCTACATGGCCTGGATGCAAAAAGATACCAAAGGCGGTATGGCCTACCTTGACGCGCTTAAAGGCGAAAAGCTAAGCGATAAATTTAATGATCAAAAACAGATCATCCAGCTGCTACTTACCGCGCAGGGCATGCAGCAATATAATGAGGTAAACGAAGCTGCTTTATTACCATCGCTCAAATGGCTCGATGGAAAAGTTGCCCATGAGGTTAAAGTCAATACTTCCAGTCGCGATTGGGGTTTTTATGGGCAATATCCATTTGCAGCTACCGCGCGCAATTTTTATCAGAACATTATGGCGCCAGTCTATCTTAAACAGCGCGATACCAGTAAAGCCGCTTTGGCCATGCTGCAGGGTGATGCCACCATAAAAAAAGTGATAGAGCTAAGTTATCAAACCATCAGCTTTTGGCAAAACTACCTGCATTCATCGGCCATCAATAAATTGGTGGCCTGGAAAAAAAGCCCGCCAGCTACCCCGTATCTTAATTTTATGACAAAGAAACTGGTTATTTATAAAACGGATGATCTGTACGGGCTGTTGGGTACCGCCTATCTGCGGGAGCATAAATATCCCGAAGCTGTTGCTGCTTTAAACCAGGTTAATGAAAAAGCTTTGAATAAATTCCCAACCAATTTTTACGATGAAAAAGCAACCGGTGCCGATCCATTCATCAGTCAGATGCCCGATTACCCTAAACTGCTGTTAAATAAAAACGGTAAAGGATATAATAAGCGCCAGTTTGCACAGGCCATGGTGGCTTATCAAAAACAAATTAAAGCCGATCCTAAAAATGCCGCGACCAGTTACTTCGCTATGGCTACGGCTTTATACAATACCTCAACCTATGGTAATGCCTGGTACCTGATCAGCTATGATTGGTCGTCGACAGATTATGGCCGTAAATCCATATACTATTATGACGCCGACTATATAAAAACCAGCAATGCCGAAAAACTGTTTTTACAAGCCAGGCAGTTGAGTGCCAGTGCGGAGTTTAAAGCCAAATGCACCTTTATGGCTGCCAAATGCCGTCAAAAGCAAATCAAGCTGCCATCCTACTCCGATTTTCCGGATTATAATTACACCAAATTGCAAAATGCCGAAAAGGGTTATGATAAAGCCGTAAGGCGCAATCCTTACTTTGCCGAATTGCAAAAAAACTATGGCAAAACAGCCTATTATAAACTGGCGGTAAATGATTGCAGTTATTTGAGGGACTTTTTGAAGGCTGGCAGAAAGTAGTTAATAATATGAATGAAGTCATGCCGAACTTGTTTCGGCATCCCATACGCCCGGTCGCATAAGGCTTGTCCTGAGAGATCCTGAAACAAGTTCAGGATGACGGGCGGGACTTTATTGTCTTAACTCTTACTTCTTGATTCTGAGAACTACGCCCTGGTATCGTTACCATGATAAATACTCAGGTAGCTTTCATAGCGGGATAGTTCGATCTCGCCGTTTTCGAGGGCTTCCAGTACGGCGCAGCCTGGCTCATTAATATGGCGGCAGTTGTTGAAGCGACACTCGTTCATACGTTCGCGCATTTCGGGGAAAAAGTGGCCCAGCTCCTGTTTCTCAATATCGATTACGCCTAACTCGCGGATGCCGGGGGTATCAATAATGAAACCGCCTTGAGGCAGTTCAAACATTTCGGCGAAGGTAGTGGTGTGCATGCCTTTGTCGCTCCATTCAGATACCATGTGCGTACGAAGGTCGAGGCTGGGCAGCAGACTGTTGATCAGGCTTGATTTGCCCACACCCGAGTGTCCGGAGAACAGGGTTACTTTATCCTTTAACAATTCCTGCACCTGGTTGATATTGGTGCCATCAAGCGCCGATACCTCAAAGCAGGGGTAGCCTATATTTTCATATATGGCCTTGTAATCGGCCAGTATCTCCAGGCCCTCATCGCTAAACAGGTCGAGTTTGTTAAATATCAATCGCGCGGGTATATCATAAGCTTCGGCGGTTACCAGGAAACGGTCGATAAAGCCCAGTGAGGTACGGGGCGATGCCAGGGTAACCACCAGCAGGGCCTGGTCGAGATTGGCGGCGATGATCTGCGCCTGCTTGCTCAGGTTAATGGCCTTACGGATAATATAATTTTTACGCTGCTGGAGATTGGTGATCACGCCGTTTTCGCTATTGGGCTCCATTTCAAAATCAACCACATCGCCAACAGCCACCGGGTTGGTGGTGGTGATCCCGTTCATTCTGAATTTCCCCTTAATGCGGCAATCTATACATTGCCCATCGGGGGTTTGTACCTGGTACCAGCTTCCTGTTGATTTGGTGATTAATCCCTGCATATTATAGCCCCAAAAGTAATAATTAATTTGCCATCGCTTTATTTTAGGGTGTAATGCTCAAAAATTATGGCAAAAGCCGGCAGTTTGTATCTGCTTTTTTAGCATTCAAGCAATTATATGATACAAATCAGCCTTTTTATTCGCTTTTTCATAAAAAATAAAATAATCCTTGCTATTTAAAGATTAATCTACTTACTTTACAGACATTATATATGACACTTAACAACACCATTATTACCATTATTATTACCACCGGCATAAACCTCGGAGGAAGATAATCGTATGGTGTAAAAACATAAAAAAGAAACCAAATGAAAGCCTTCCTCCGCAAAGAGGAAGGCTTTTTTGTTTAAATATTATTGACACTAAACCATAAATGAAAGTTCTAAAATTTGGCGGTACATCCGTAGGATCAATAGCAAGCATCCAAACTCTTTTAAACATCCTGAGCGATGAATTTAAAAAACCGGAAAAACCGGTAGTGGTACTATCGGCCATGGGCGGGGTAACTAACCTGCTGGCATCAATGGCCGAGGATGCCTCCGAAGGCAAGGAATTTACCGCGGCCCTGGCCGAACTGGAAAAACGCCACTTTGATGTGGTGAAAAGCCTACTGGATGTGCAAAACCAAAATCCGGCTTTTACCCGTTTAAAAATTCATTTTAACCAGCTGGAGGAGTTGCTGCAGGGCGTACTGACCCTCAGGGAATTGACCCCCAAAACCCGCGACCAGATATTAAGCTATGGCGAGCGCTGCTCCACCATTATGGTGAGCAAAATAGCTGCTCAGCATTTTAAAGATGTGCTTTTTGTTGATGCTGCCGAAGTGATCAAAACCGACAGCGCTTTTGGTAATGCCAAAGTGAATACCGAGCTGTCTGAAATGCTGATCCGTAACCTGTACGAGGCCAATAAAGATAAAATGCTCATTGTAACCGGCTTTATAGCAGGTAATGATGTGGGGCAAACCACTACCCTGGGCCGAGGCGGCAGCGATTATACCGCGGCTATATTCGGCTCGGCGCTTAATGCCAAGGAGATACAGATCTGGACAGACGTTAACGGCATGATGACCGCCGATCCGCGGATGGTGAAAAAGGCCTTCTCGTTAACGGAGCTTACCTATACCGAGGCGATGGAGCTTTCCTACTTCGGCGCCAAGGTGATCTATCCGCCAACCATGATCCCGGCTTTCCTGAAAAAGATCCCTATCGTGATCAAAAACACCTTCGAACCAGAGTTTGAAGGTACGGTGATCCGTCATGATTGTAAAGCGTCAAGCCTGCCTATTAAAGGGATCTCTTCTATCAATAATATCAGCATTCTGAACCTGGAAGGCAGCGGCATGGTGGGTAAATCGGGCTTTAGCGGTCGCTTGTTCTCGTTGCTGGCCCGTGAGCAGATCAATGTGATCCTCATCACCCAATCATCATCAGAGCATAGCATCACCTTTGCGGTACAACCACAGGATACCGAGCGTGCCAAACAGGTGATAGAACAAGAGTTTGAACTGGAGCTGCTGGCCAAAAAACTGGAGCACCTGGTGATCGAAAAAAACCTGGCCATACTGGCCATCGTGGGCGAAAACATGAAACAAACCCCGGGCATGTCGGGCAAATTGTTCCATGCGTTGGGCCGCAATGGCGTTAACGTAAGGGCCATCGCGCAAGGCTCATCAGAATATAATATCTCGGTGATTATCTCGGCTAATGATCTTTCTAAAGCGCTGAATGCCGTGCATGATGCCTTTTTTGTGCAGCTCACCAAAACGCTGCATGCCTTTTGCCTGGGTACAGGGAACATCGGTAAAACACTGTTTAATCAATTGAACGCCCACAGCCAGTATTTAAAAGATAATAATGGCATACAGGTAAAAATAGCGGGCATCAGCAATACCCGCAAAATGACTTTCAACAGCGATGGCGTATCACTGGATACCTGGCAGGATGATTTGCAGGCTTCGCCTTATGAGGCCGATCTTCAGAGCTTCATCAGCAAGATGAAAGAGATGAACCTGCCCAACTGTGTATTTATTGATAATACCGCCAGCCCGGTGCCGATAGGTTTTTATGAGCAGGTGTTTAAAGCCAATATCTCGGTGATCACCTGTAATAAAATAGGGAACTCCGGCAGCTATCAGCAATACAAAACCTTTAAGGATACCGCGCGCCGTCATGGGGTCGACTTTTTCTACGAGACCAACGTAGGTGCGGGTTTGCCGATCATCAACACCCTAAAAAACCTGATGAACAGTGGCGACCGGGTACAGCGCATCGAAGCGATTCTGTCGGGTACCATCTCCTTCATTTTTAATAACTTTAAGGGCGATGCTAATTTCCACGATGTGGTAAAAGAAGCACAGGAAAAAGGTTATACCGAACCCGATCCTCGCGATGACCTGAGCGGCAAGGATTTTATGCGCAAAATGCTGATCCTGGCCCGTGATGCCGGTTACGCTATGGAAGAAGCGGATGTAGAGATCGAAAGCGTATTGCCAAAAGCCAGCCTGGAAGCAAAATCGGTAGATGACTTTTACGCCACACTAAAAACAGAGGATGCCCACTTTGCCAAACTGAAAGACCAGGCTGCAAAAGATGGCAAGGTATTGCGTTATATAGGCAAATTGGAGAATGGTAAAGTAACCATCACCCTGCAAATGGTTGATGAAAACCACCCTTTCTATATGCTATCGGGCAGTGATAATATCATCTCCTTCACTACCGATAGGTATAAAGAACGCCCGCTGGTGGTAAAAGGCCCTGGTGCCGGTGCTGAAGTTACCGCAGCCGGTGTGTTTGCTGATCTGATAAATCTGGGCGCTAATTAAAAGCCCCCTAACCCCCTGAAGGGGGAACTATAGTTTGATAAAAAAATGGAAGATAATAAAATAGAAGAATTAAAAAACCCCTCGCATATAGCTCCCCCTTCAGGGGGCAGGGGGGTTCACGTTTTTGCCCCGGCCACAGTAGCCAACGTGGTTTGCGGTTTTGATGTACTGGGTTTTGCCGTTAATGAACCCGGCGACGAGGTGATCATGCGGATGACTGATAAACCAGGCATCACCATCAGCAAAATTACCGGTGATGACGGTCGCCTGCCGCTTGATCCGGCCAAAAACACGGTGAGCGTAAGCGTGCTGCATTATTTGCAGAGCATTGGTCGTACCGATGTTGGGTTGGATATAGAACTGCACAAAAAAATGCCGATAGGCAGCGGACTGGGTTCCAGCTCGGCCAGTACCGTTGCGGGTTTGTTTGCCATTAAAACGTTATTGGGCGATGAATCTGATCCGATAAATTTGCTGCCTTTTGCCATGAAAGGCGAGGAAATGGCTTGCGGTCAGGGTCATGCCGATAACGTTGCCCCGGCCTTATTTGGTGGCTTTGTACTGATTCGTAGCTACGAGCCGTTGGATGTGGTAAGGCTGCCGCATCCTAAGGATCTTTACTGCGCCATCGTATTCCCTGATGTAGACGTGCCCACAAGGGAGGCCCGCCAGATCATCCGTAAGAATATACAGATGAAAGACGCCGTGACCCAATGGGGCAATATTGCCGGCCTGGTAAGCGGTTTATTTATGCAGGATATTGATCTGATAGGGCGCAGCATGAAAGATGTACTGGTTGAGCCCGTACGTTCCATGCTGATCCCTGATTTTTATAAAATGCGCGAGATAGCCATGGGCATGGGCGCGGTGAGCTTTGGCATCTCCGGTTCTGGTCCATCTGTTTTTGCATTTACCAGGGACGAAGAAACGGCCGCGCTCATTACACAAAAACTACAGCAGCATTTAACCGGCTTGAAAATTGGCTCGAACACTTATGTATCCACGATTAATGATGCCGGACCGAAGGTAATAGCGAGATTTTAATTTAAGTCAAAATTCAAAAGTTAAAATTCAAAAAATAAAGGGGTGTCATCCTGAGCCTGTCGAAGGGCGTGCGCAGAGGCCTGCCCACCATGCTTCGACGAGCTCAGCATGACAGCCATTAAATAAATCCGAAACAGCGAAGCTCTCTTGAACACCATTGGGTGTAAACAAAAGTGAAAAATCGAAATTTCGACATCCGAAATAAAAAATGAAACTCTACAGTACCAACAACACCTTATCAGAAGTATCCTTTAAAGACGCGGTTTTTAACAGCATGCCGCAGGATAAAGGTTTATATATGCCTTACAGCATCCCTCACTTAGATGCGGATTTTATCAATAACCTGGATAAATATTCCCTGCCCGAGATCGCGTTTAAGGTAGCGCAAAATTTACTTGGCGATTCTATTCCGGAAGCTGATCTGAAAGCACTGATCGATGATGCGATCAACTTCCCGGCTCCTGTGGTAAAACTAGATGATAACGTGCATGTGCTGGAGCTTTTCCATGGCCCATCACTGGCCTTTAAAGATTTCGGCGCCCGTTTCATGAGCCGGGTGATGAGCTATTTTTTAGAAGAAGGCGAAAAACAACTGGACGTACTGGTAGCTACCAGTGGCGATACAGGTGGTGCAGTAGCGTTGGGCTTTTTAGGTGTACCTAATACGCGGGTAACCATATTATACCCGCAAGGCAAAGTAAGCGGTGTGCAGGAGCAGCAATTAACTACCAACGGCCAAAACATCCGCGCACTGGAAGTGGACGGTACTTTTGACGATTGCCAGGCATTGGTAAAACAAGCTTTTACAGATGCCGAGCTGAACGCGAAATTCCGTTTAACATCGGCCAATTCTATCAATATAGCACGTCTGGTACCCCAAACCTTTTATTACTTTAATGCTTACGCCCAGTTATTAAGACAAGGTGTTAAAAAAGTGATCTTCTCGGTACCGAGCGGAAACTTTGGTAACATCGGCGCAGGTTTACTGGCCTGGAAAATGGGTTTGCCTGTCGAAAAATTCATCGCGGCGACCAACGATAATGATACCGTTCCGGAGTTTTTAAAAACAGGTGTTTATCAACCAAAACCATCGGTAGCTACCCTATCTAATGCTATGGATGTGGGGAACCCAAGCAACTGGGTGCGCATTGCCGATCTGTTTAAAGATGACATGGACGAGTTGAAAAAACTGGTTGTCGGCTTTAAATATAACGACGAAGAAACCCTAAAGGCCATTAACTGGGTATTTGATATCTACGGCTATGTAGTGTGCCCGCATACAGCTATAGCCTGGCAGGCGCTTACCGATTATCAACAAGATCATAGTAGTGTGGATACCGCCGGCGTGTTCTTATCAACAGCTCACCCCTGCAAGTTCCCGGATGTTTTCAGTGAAGCCATAACCGCTAAGATCGAGATACCAGAACAGGTAAAAGAGCTGCAGCATAAAACAAAACTGGCCGTACCGTTGAGCAAGGATTTTGCAGATTTTAAGGCGTACTTGTTAGGAGCTGAATAAAATACTCTCCATTATGTCATTGCGAGCGAAGCGTGGCAATCGCATACGCTACAGGGTCGCCTTGTATTGTTCGCGATTGCTTCGTCGTTCCTCCTCGCAATGACATTTTCTTTTATAAAAAGCTCGTTAATCGAATCTTGCTATATTTGATCAATGATTTTTGGCACTATGTTTAATAAAAAAGCAATCTTACTATTCTGTGTAATCGCCCTGTCTTTTGCGGCCTGTAAACGCAACATAAAATTTGATCGTGAAAACTGGGATTACGGCGATGGACTGGAGTTTCCCAACAGGGATAAAATGCTGGAGGACCTGTTAAAAAGCTATAAACTCAAGGGTTTAAAATATCAGGAGGTGATCCACCTGCTGCACCGTCCGCAGCTGAGCAATACCACCGAAATGGTGTATGATATTGATGAGATAACCAAAAAAGGTAAAACCACGTATGTTAAAAAACTGATCCTTTCCCTGAAGGATTCGGTAGTTACTGATGTTAAAGTTTACGAACATTCCGATAAAAAGAAATGATCAATACCATCATATTTGATCTGGGTGCGGTTTTGATCGACTGGAACCCGCACTACATGTACCGTACCTTGTTTACCAATGAGCAGGAAATGAAAGATTTTCTGGCAACGGTTTGTACGTCTGACTGGAACGAGGAACAGGATGCCGGTCGCTCCTTACAGGAAGGCACCGATTTGTTGGTGGCTCAACATCCGCAGCACGAGGCCAATATTCGTGCGTTTTACGGTCGTTGGGAAGAAATGCTGGGTGAGCCCTTCCATGATACAGTGGAGCTGTTCAGGAGGCTAAAAACAAGTGGTAAATATAAAATATACGCGCTCACCAACTGGTCGGCCGAAACTTTCCCGGTGGCTTTGGCGCGTTATGATTTTTTAGGCTGGTTTGATGGCATTGTGGTATCAGGTATCGAGAAGATGCGTAAACCTGTACCGGAGTTTTACCAGATCCTGCTTGATCGTTACCAGGTTGATCCACAAACCGCCTTGTTTATCGATGATAACTACCGTAATATATTGGCCGCTGAAAAAGCAGGTATTAAAAGTATACACTTTACCTCGGCCGGGGAATTGGAAAAGGAATTGGAAGCATTGGATTTGTTGTAGAATAGGCCTGTCAGTCTGAGCTTGTCGAAGACTCGCGCGCAGAGGCCCACCCACCATGCTTCGACGGGCTCAGCATGACACCACATAAAAAAAAGGCTTTGGAAAATCTCCAAAGCCTTTTTGCATATTGTTCGCTATTGCGGATTACCCACCGTGTTGTTCTTCGTGAATTTCTTCCTGGCGGAACAGTTTAGCGCTTAAAAAATCACTGTTCATCCGTGCGATATTGGTTAGCTTAATTTCTTTAGGGCATTCCGCTTCGCAAGCACCAGTGTTGGTACAGTTACCAAAACCTTCTTCATCCATCTGCGCTACCATAGATTGTGCGCGACGGTAACGCTCTGGCTGACCTTGCGGTAATAAACCCAGCTGTGTAACCTTGGCCGATACGAAAAGCATAGCCGAAGCATTTTTACAGGCAGCAACACAAGCGCCGCAACCAATACAGGTAGCCGAGTTGAAAGCCTCATCAGCAATAACCTTTGGTATGGCTATAGCATTACCATCAGGCACACCACCGGTGTTTACCGATACATAACCACCAGCCTGCTGAATACGGTCGAACGCAGAGCGGTCAACAGCCAGATCTTTTACAATCGGGAATGCCGAAGCGCGCCATGGCTCTATCGTGATAGTTTCGCCATCATGAAAGGTACGCATGTGCAGCTGGCAAGTAGTAATGCCTCTTTTAGGGCCGTGTGGGTGGCCATTGATATATAGTGAACACATACCGCAAATACCTTCGCGGCAATCATGATCAAAGTTAATGGGCTCATCGCCTTTATGGGTTAAGCTTTCGTTCACCACGTCAAGCATTTCCAGGAATGACATATCAGGCGAAATGTTTTCGGCCTTATAGGTTACGAATTTGCCCGCGGCTTGCGCATTTTTTTGACGCCATACTTTAAGCGTCAGGTTCATATTTCCGTTCATTCTATTTAGATTTGAGATATGAGATTTGAGATATGAGACATTTTGTTTGTTTACTAGTTCAATAACATCTTTTGAAATGCATAATTCATTTTTTGCAATTCTTCAATCTGTTTAAGCAAGTCATTCAACAAATCATCTTTTAATAAATTTAACTTATTTGATATAATCAATTGTGTTTGTAACTCATAAGCAGAACCATTAGCTATACCTAAAAAGTTACAGAACTCCTTTTTTGAATTTCTGCCGGCTCCTTCTGCAATGTTTGAAGAAATTGAAACTGAGGCCCGTCTTATCTGACTGGTTAATCCAAACCGTTCATCGGCTGGATAACTTACTGTAGCTTTATATACATCTACCGCCAGATCAATCGCTTTTTGCCAAATTTTCAATTCCTTTAGATTATGCATTTTTTAGATGTGAGATTTTAGATATGAGATGTGAGAGCTTTAGCTGTTTTAAGTAGTATATTTTTTTGTCTCAAATCTCAAATCTCACGTCTCAAATCTACCTTACGCGTAATTCCTTTGTGATAAATGCACTGATTCAAACACCAGTGGTTCTTTGTTCAGTACTTCTGGTTGGTTTTCACCTTTAAACTCCCAGGCAGCAACAAATGCAAAATTTTCATCATCACGTTTAGCTTCACCATCTGGTGTTTGCGACTCTACCCTGAAGTGGCCACCGCATGATTCCTCACGCATTAAAGCGTCATCAACCATTAATTCGCCCAGTTCAATAAAGTCGGCAATACGACCGGCGCGCTCTAAAGAAGCATTTACTTCTTCATTCTCACCGGTTACAATGGCGTTTTTCCAGAAATCAGCTTTCAGGGCCTGGATCAAGCCTTTGGCTTTTTTCAAACCTTCTTCGGTACGCGCCATACCGCAATACTCCCACATGATGTGGCCAAGATCGCGGTGGTATTCGTTAACCGTTTTGGTGCCTTTTAAAGCCAATAGTTTATTAACGTGCTCAATAACGTCTTTTTGGGTTTGCTCAAAAGCTGGATGATTAGTATCCACCTTTTTAGGGCCGATGTTAGCGAGGTAATCACCAAGGGTATAAGGGATCACAAAGTAACCATCAGATAAACCCTGCATTAGTGCGGATGCACCCAGGCGGTTAGCACCGTGGTCGCTGAAGTTACACTCGCCCAGGGCATATAAACCCGGTATGGTGGTCATCAGGTTATAATCAACCCACAGGCCGCCCATGGTATAGTGTACCGCAGGGTAAATACGCATCGGCTGTTTGTATGGGTTCTCGTCAGTGATCTGTATATACATATCAAACAGGTTACCATACTTAGCTTTAACAGTTTCTTCGCCAAGGCGCTTAATAGCGTCGGCAAAATCAAGGAACACGGCAAAACCAGAACCACCAACACCACGACCATCTTCCACCATTTCCTTAGCGTTACGTGAAGCCACGTCGCGCGGAACCAGGTTACCGAAGGCGGGATATTTACGTTCCAGGAAATAATCGCGGTCGTCTTCTTTGATCTGATCGGCTTTCAGTGTGCCTTTACGCAATTGCTCGGCAAGCTCAACAGTTTTTGGCGCCCAAACACGTCCGTCGTTACGTAACGACTCAGACATCAGCGTCAGTTTCGACTGATGATCGCCGGTTACCGGGATACAGGTTGGGTGAATTTGGGTATAGCATGGGTTGCCAAAGAAAGCGCCTCGTTTGTGAGCCCTCCAGGCAGCTGTTACGTTTGAACCGATAGCATTGGTCGACAGGTAGAACACGTTGCTGTAACCGCCTGTACATAATAATACCGCGTGACCTGCATGGGTTTCAATTTCGCCGGTAAGCATATTACGGGTAACAATACCTTTGGCATGACCATCAACCACAACCACATCCAGCATTTCGGTACGGGTATACATTTTTACTTTGCCGGCATGTATCTGACGGTTTAAGGCTGAGTACGCGCCTAACAGCAATTGTTGTCCTGTTTGACCGCGGGCATAAAATGTACGTGATACCTGCGAACCACCGAATGAGCGGTTATCCAGCAAGCCACCGTATTCGCGGGCAAAAGGAACACCCTGTGCCACGCATTGATCGATGATATTTACAGATACCTCGGCCAGACGGTAAACGTTTCCTTCGCGGGCACGGTAATCGCCACCTTTAATGGTATCGTAGAATAAACGGTAAACACTGTCGCCATCATTCTGATAGTTTTTTGCTGCGTTGATACCACCCTGCGCCGCGATAGAGTGCGCGCGGCGTGGGCTATCCTGAAAGCAAAAAGATTTTACGTTATAACCCAACTCGGCCAGTGAAGCCGCGGCCGATGCGCCCGCTAAACCGGTACCTACAATAATAATATCGTATTTACGCTTGTTGGCAGGGTTAACCAGCTTCAGGTTAAATTTATGCTTGCTCCATTTTTCGGCTAATGGGCCTTGAGGAATTTTAGCATCTAAACTCATTTCTCGTATAATTTATATTAGTGAGTGGCTGATGTAACTCAACCATTTAACTTAATCAACTTAAATTACCCTTTGTGCATAAAAAAGTACCATAGAGGCATAAGGGCAAAACCTATAGGTATAATAACCGCGAAGAACCATGCGCCAATGCCGTATACTATAGGTGTATACTTACGATGTACCCATCCCAGGGTGCGGAAAGCACTCTGGAAACCATGCAACAGGTGGAAGGATAACGCACCCATGGCAATTACATAGATCAATACATACCAGATGTTGCCAAAGGTATGCGCCACGCGTGCATGCAGGTCTTTTACCCTTACTATCTCTACATTGTTTTCGGTAGAAACAGAGTGGTTGAAATCGGCAGATACAGGTGTATAGTCTGATACAGTAGTTTGGTCTGTAGCCAGGTCGGTGCGGTACTCCTTAAAGCCAACTTCATGGGTGTATTTGTATTTGAACCAGAAATCGCCCATATGTATCACGATAAATACAAGCAGGATTGAGCCTAACAGCCCCATGTTTTTTGATGACCAGCTTGCATCTGATTTTGCCGCTACGGCGTAACCTACCGGACGCGCTTTGCGGTTTTTTACAGTTAAGATAAGTGCATATATGGCATGTACCGCTATCGACGCGTACAAGAGCCACGCGATAACCTCAATTGGTGGAAAATGTGTCAGGAAGTTTGCATACACATTAAAACCAAAACCATTATCGTCCTTAAACAACAGCAGGTTGCCCCCAAGGTGTACAATTAAAAAAGTACACAAAAACAAGCCTGTTAAAGCCATGATCAGCTTTTTTCCCAGTGATGAGTTAAAGGTTTGTTTGAATTCGCTCATTATGAAATAGATTTATTTTAGGCAAAAGTATTTATTATATGCCAAAAGATAGAAATGCTTTCGGCTTATTGGAGGTGAAAAGTCTATTTAGAATCAATCTAAGAAATTACATTCAAATTACACAGGAAGGAAGAGTCAAGAATTAAGAATCAAGAGGTAAGATAGGCTGTATCGGAAGGGGAAAATCTAAAAAACGCGTCATTGCGAGGTACGAAGCAATCTCTATGCTATACCGAGCGACTCTGCTAATCGGGGATTATTAATATTTTGATTGTTTTATATCTGTATTAATGAGCTCCCTGCGGTCGGTTATCTTCGTACCTCGCAATGACGCGCGGAAATAAGTACGAAAGTTTTTTCTTGACTCCTGACTCTTATCTCTTGATTCTCTTTCTTAATCAATAGCCAGCACTTTATCTTTCAAAACCGCGAAGATCCTGTCGGCTTTTTGATTGCGGATAGCCACCTTGCCGGTGAATTGACCAAATGAAGGGAGCACGGCCTGTTTACCGCCAAAGGCGAAACAAGGCAGCGTGATAGATTGCCTGCCGCGGCCGCTCAGATTAACGCCCGGATGAATATGTCCACAAAAAACGTAGCCTTCCGCGTTTTGCAGCCGTGCATCGTCACATGGATGGTGTTGCATCAAAAAAGGGTGCATCAGCAATTCATCATGTAGTTCGATATCTAATTGCTGGTAGTGCTTATCTGGTATAATATCATGGTTGCCCCGCACCAGGATGATCTGCAGACCGGGGAACTGACTTCGCCAAAGAATAAACCAATCCCAGTCGTTATTCATATCACTGTGAAAAAGGTCGCCCAGGAACAATAACTTTTGAGGCTGGTATTCATGGATCAGGTCCGACAGGGTAGCCAGGTCGCTTTGCTCCATATCCCGTGGAATGGCAATGCCCGCCTTGCGAAAATGACCAACCTTGCCCAAATGCACATCGGCAATGATCAGGGTCTTTTGCTGCTCCCAATAGATCGCTTTCTGAGGGAGTAACAACAGGTTTTGCCCGAGTAAAGTAAATGGAGTTGCCACACAGATCATCATAACAAAACAAAGTTAAAATTTATTTCCGGAGATGTATATCGACTCATCCCGACATCGCTGCGCTCGTCACCCCTCTCTACGCTTTGCGCATAGAAGGGGCTTTTTTACCCTCTTTCCGCCGCAGGCGAAGAAGGGTGGTCCAGCGAAGCGCAGACCGGGTGAGTCGGCTCTGCGATTTTCTTCCCGTTGCCTGTGTCCTCACAGGCAACTTATTGCTCCCAAACGTAAAAGCAAATCGTCTGTGAGGACACAGACGATGGATGGAAAAGGCTGTCACCCTGAGCCCCGTCGAAGGGTAGAGCGCAGAGGCCTGCCCACCATGCTTCGACAGGCTCAGCATGACACCTCTTTTTAAACCCCCAACCTTAATTTTTATTATTTAATGTTAAGCAATGTTAACAGAAAGTGCCGGCAGATATTGATGTATTTACTTTTATCTTCATCAATCCATTAATCATGAAAAGGAAACTTAAAATTGTACTGATCTTAATCACCCTGTCGTTAAGCGGCATCATCATTTTCCAGCTGTACTGGAGTGTCAATGCCTATCAGGTAAATAAAAAAAACTTCGACACCAATGTTGATATGGCTATGCAACAGGCTTTAGACAGCTGTAAAAAGGATTATTTTGATTCTATCAGGGTTGTCATGGTGAAGCGGCTTTCTACCCCTGGAACCATCATTAAAATTGACACCCTTCATGAGGCCGATACGATACATAAACAATTGAGCATCCGTATCTCGCTTCCTCATTCATGGTTAGGAGAACCATTTCACATCACCAGTAACGCGCTTGATTTTTACGGAACCAAAATAAACCATAGGGCAACCTTGCCCGAGCTGATAACCGAAACCTCCTTTTATGTGCCCTTTTTAATGAACCAGCTTACCCTGCTATGGGGAATGTCAGATATTTCGGCTCATGACGACCAAATAAAGGCATATGTTAAGGCGCATAGCAATATTCCACAGGATAGCATATTCGCTCATCATCAAATTGTAAAAAGCGGTATGTATGAGCTGCCGCCCAATTACAGGCAGGCCGATAGTTTAAAGCTGCACAGGTATTTTACTACCACGCTTGATAAAATGAATATTCGCGCCGGTTTTAATCTGCTGTTTTCTGAAAAGGGGACACCGGCGGGCTCACCCAGTATGCGCTACGCTGAAACTAACGACTATCCATATGATTATCACGGGTTCGTTTTCCTGGATCATTCCATTTTTAATCATTTGCATACCCGTGCTGTTTTTAGCAATCCGCAATATGCCATTATCAAAGGAATGATGATCACCCTCGTATTATCGGCACTGCTGGTATTGTTCACCATATATTGCTTTTATTATATTATCAAAACCATCAATCAGCAAAAAGCACTGGGAGAGTTAAAGGATGATTTTATAAACAACATGACGCATGAATTAAAAACGCCTATCGCTACTATTACCGTCGCTATTGAAGGCCTGCAAAAATTTAATGCCCTGAATGATCCCGAAAAAACACAGCGCTACCTGCAAACCTCCAGGAATGAACTGGCCAAACTAAACGAGCTGGTGGGCAAAGTACTGGATGTGGCGGCCTTTGAACGCGATAAAATAACTTTGCTGAAAGAAAAAATACAGGTTGATACCCTGATGAATGAGCTGATAACCGCCGAAAGAGCTAAAGCCGGTGAAACAGCTATCATCACCTATAATAATAGGGATCAGGTTGATTATATTGCGGCGGATAAACTGCACTTCGGTAACGCCATATTGAATGTTTTGGACAATGCAGTTAAATATTCCAATGAGCCGGCCGATATCAAGATAGATGTATACCGGGATGGCAATATGATCGTTTTTTCCGTAAGCGATAAGGGTATGGGCATCCCGGCGGCACACCTGGGGCGAATTTTTGAAAAATTTCACCGGGTACCTACCGGTAATGTGCACAATGTGAAAGGTACCGGGCTTGGTTTAAGTTATGTGAAGTATATTGCAGAAGCGCATGGCGGCCATGTCGCTGTAAAAAGCGAAGTCAATACGGGTAGTCAGTTTATGATATCAATACCGATGTAAGATGAGTAAAATACGCTTATTGCTGGCCGAAGATGAGCAGGCCCTGGCCCATATAGTGCGCGAAAGCCTGGAAGAAAACGGCTTCGGGGTAATACTGTGCGCCAATGGCGAACAAGCTCTGCAAAAATACAAAAGCGACAGGCCCGATATTTTAGTGCTGGATATTATGATGCCCAAGATGGATGGCTTTGAGGTAGCCCGCCAGGTACGCGAAACCGACAAAATAACACCGATCATCTTTTTAACGGCGCGATCACAGTCCAAGGATGTGGTGGCCGGGTTTGAGTCGGGCGCTAACGACTATTTAAAAAAGCCTTTTAGTGTAGAGGAACTAGTGGTGCGCATTAAAGTGTTGCTGAGCGATAACCGTTTGTTGAGTACCGGCAAGCCTGCGGGCGAAAGTCACCAGATAGGCAGTATTACGTTTAACCCGCTAAAAAATACCGTTCAGCAAGGCATCAATCAATGGCAATTAACCAGCCGTGAAAGTGATATTTTGAGGCTGTTGTGTAAAAATCAACACCATATATTACCACGAAAAACCTTGTTGGAAACCATTTGGGGCGATGATAGCTTTTTTAATGCCCGGAGCCTGGATGTATTTATCAGCAAACTCCGAACACATTTAAAAGCCGACCCCAACGTGCAGATTATTACCGTAAGAGGACATGGGTACAAATTGGTCTGGTGATGGAACTACAGGTGTTCGGAAGATCGTTTTTGGCTAAAGCCATCAAATGCTTCTATTATCCGTCCCATAAATGGGACGGCAATGAATGGAAAACTAATTGATTTACCCTTCATTGCCGTTGGTTTTAACCAACGGATTACAAGTAAATAGCTATGGGCTTTAGCCCAAGTGAACCCCGTGGCTGACCACGCTTTAATTAATGAATTTCCTTTCTCCGTCAGCAGATAAGCTTCGGACGAAAGCGGGCAGTTGTTTGAACCATGATTTATCGGATTTTGGGATTACCAGGATTTGGTAATTATTGATTAAACAAAACAAATATTCTCTTAGTCAGCAGATAAGCTTCGGAAGAAAGCGGACAGAACATGATGGACTTGTGGGGCTGTAGGGGCATTAGCAAACCTTGCCGAAGCGGAGGAATGAGGGAACGAAGTAAAGGTAAGGTTTAGCAGCCCGTGGTTCTGTCTGGTTTGCAGGGTAAAGGCCAAGTGCGGCAAAGAAGCCTCCTGAAAGCCTTTTTGGTTACTTTTGTGGCGACATACGGCGAAGCCATCTTGAGTACCTATAAAAAAACAAACAACAACGAAAAACGTGACTGGCCCTCCCGCGGCCAAGAGCGGGTCTGCACCATGTATGCCCCCCTATACGGCAGTCTATGTATGGATACGGTAATAACACCGACCACCAAGCTGAAGTAAAGGCCCTCCCGCGGCCAAGAGCGGGTCTGCGCCATACATGCCTCTCCGATAAGGATTTTTCATCAACCTGTTACATCATTGCTCAATTGTCCGTAATGATTAAAAAACCAAATTATGAAAACCCCTATCTTTTTTATCTTACTCTCTGCTACGTTAAGTTTTGCTGCCTGTTCCAAAAATGAGGCAACCCCGCTCCCACAAAAATTAGACGGAACGTATACCGGTGCATTTACATCCACAAGCGTTGGTGCAACTAACGCTACGGCCAAAGTTGTTATTACAGGTAAAACCTACGAGGCTACTTTAAATACCGCTTTCGGCGTTTCGAGCAGAGGCAGCTACGTGACCAGCAACAATCAAATAGCTTTTACAGACAGTACGGTACATACCGCCAATTTCGACTGGGGCTTGTTACTGAACGGTACCTACACCTCAACCACCAAAGGTGATAGTTTGATCCTGGTGAAAAAAGGCACGGGTTATAATTATACTTACAGGTTAAAAAGACAGTAGTTTGTTTTTACAAGGTGTAAGTTATCGATCAGGCGCAATGACGCGTTGAGAAAAAGAGTCTCCCAAACCCCTCTTTGCGGCGCAGCCGGAGAGAGGGTGCCCGGACGAAGCAATGGGCGGGTGAGTCGATGCCGCCAGACAAATTATAACGTATTCTATTGTAATCCCTGGATATTTTTTGTATCTTTAAGTACATACACCAAACAGCCCTGCTTACTTGAAAATTGTAAGCAGGGCTGTTTGGTTAAAGAGATAAAAAGGCTCAAAAATCAACTGTTGTTGATGTAGTTATTTGAATATCAATTATATAATACTTTTTAAACCTTTCAAAACCCATCAAAAATTTGTTAAAAAGTGTTAAAATGGAGAGTTTTGATTGAGTTTTGAACAGTTTTTAACCGGTTTTTGCCCTCATTTTGATCCGAAAAGTGTTAAAATAGAGCTTTAAAAAGTTTTTGTTAAGAGACGGCAGTTTGAATTTTATAAGTTTGTTTTTTTGCCGGATGGAGATGAGCTTCGATGTCCTGTAATATAAATCCGACATCGAACATCCGACATCCGAAATATTCCCGGCTTTCTTATTACTTTTACGGCAACCAATACGGTTTTACATGAGTAATACCTTTAACCGCCCCATACGCGTTTTAGTAGCTAAAGTAGGTCTTGACGGGCACGACCGCGGCGCACGCATTATTGCCACCTCCCTGCGCGATGCCGGGATGGAAGTAATTTATACCGGCCTGCGCCAAACCCCCGAAATGGTGGTGAATACCGCCCTGCAGGAAGATGTGGACGCCATTGGCATATCCATATTATCTGGCGCGCATATGACCGTTTTTCCGCGCATTATTAAATTGCTCCGGGAAAAAGAGATGGATGATGTGCTGCTTACCGGCGGGGGCATTATCCCGCATGAAGATATGGTAGCGCTGAAACAATCGGGCGTGGGCGAGCTTTTTCCGCCCGGAACCAGCACACAGGACATTGTAGCTTATATTACAGATTGGGTGCATGAGCATCGTAATTTTTAAATAAAACAACCCTATGGAATTTCACAATCTGCTGATAGAAAATAAAGAACGGATACAATACATCATCATTAACCGCGAAAGCAAGCTTAATGCCCTGAACAGGGATACCCTTGCCGAATTGCATGTAGCTTTTGATGCGGCTTTTAAAAATCCCGCTGTTGGTGGTATTATAATCACCGGAACCGGCGCCAAAGCATTTGTGGCTGGTGCCGATATCAGTGAATTTGCCAATCTGAATGTTGATGAGGGCACAGCCCTTGCCCGCAAAGGACAAATAGAAGTATTTAACCTGATCGCCAATGGCAATAAACCCGTGATCGCGGCCATTAATGGTTTTGCCTTGGGCGGCGGTTTGGAACTGGCTATGTCCTGTCATATCCGTATAGCCTCCGAAACCGCCAAAATGGGTCTGCCCGAAGTAACCCTGGGTTTAATACCCGGATACGGTGGTACCCAGCGCCTGGCTCAACTCATTGGAAAAGGCAAAGCGCTGGAAATGATATTGACCGCCGATATGATCACCGCTGTGGAGGCCCATCAGTACGGCCTGGTTACGCATGTGGTTTGCCCGGAAGATCTATTGATCAAAGCTGAGGAGTTGCTACAAAAAATATTACTGAGAGCGCCGCTGGCCCTTGCTGCAGCTATAAACTCCGTAAACGCCGGATTTACCGATGGTGTGGATGGTTACGGCATCGAGATAGCGCAATTTGGAAAATGCTTTGGCACAAAAGATTTTAAAGAAGGCGTTGCAGCCTTTTTGGAAAAACGTAAAGCCGCGTTTAAAGGGGAGTAACCTGCTTACCTGTCGTGTTAAAATTTTGTTAACAGTATTCACGATCCAGGCTGTTTGGATTGTAATTTATAGAGCCCTTTATCTCTTAAAACTGAAATTAGCTATAAAACACGCAGAAAAGGGGCTTTTTGCCGGCTGAAAAGCTATGTTAATTCCATGTTAATTTGACACAAATAGGTGTGTAAACTTTCAATTTGACATTGTCCTGACCAAAATACCCGAATGGTCAAAAAATAAATCATTGTTAATCAATCGATTAAATATTCGTGACTTTTGGATGAAAAATCATATATGATTCTGTGCTTTACTTTGCATTGTGTTTAAAAAACATATATCAAAAACACACAATTGTTATGAAAAATACATTTAAAATTTCGGCCCTGGTTTTAGCATTTGCAGGATTTGCATTTGGCGCTAAAGCACAAACAACTACCCCAACAACAACTACTACTACATCAACCACCACCAACAACGGTATCCGTTACAGCATTGGTGTTGACGCAGGTATCCCATTGGGTAACTTTAAAGATAACTACAAATGGAATTTAGGTGGTTCGGTACAAGCGGATATCCCGGTTATTTCAAACCAATTATTTGTTACTGTTAATGCAGGTTATAACAACATATTTGGTAAAAAAGATATCGGTGGTGTTGCTGGTGCTGATGTTACAAACTTTCAATTGATCCCTGTAAAAGCTGGTTTAAAATACTTTGTTATTCCAAACTTTTATGTTCAAGGTGAAGCTGGTGCAGCATTTTTGTTAAACAAAAAAGATGTTGGTGTTAATAAATCAACCGCATTTGTTTATGCTCCGCAAGTAGGTGTTCAATTCCCTATCAGTGCAAATGGTAACTTTATTGATGCTGGTATCCGTTATGAAGCAACTACAAAATATGCTACTGGCGTTGATCAAAGCAAAGTAAGCTTTTTAGGTATCCGTGTAGCATACGGCTTCTAAATATGGCCCTACATATACCTAATTAACAAAAAGGGCAGCCAATTGGCTGCCCTTTTTGTTTGCGCCTTTTTTGTGTTTAAAGGCCTGTTTTTAAATAAAGCTCCATAAATTAGCAACATTGTTTGTAACTTAAGCGCGTTTAGTACATTTACCGTTATCAGTATTGCTCTTATGAAGAAAATCCTCATCATTGATGATGAAGTTAATGTGGCTTTATTGCTATCTAAATTTTTAACCCGTAACGGCTTTGATGTGAGTACCGCCTCCAGTGGTACAAGCGGCATGGAAGCCCTTAAAAATGACGAATTTAACCTGGTGTTATGCGATTTTAGGTTAGAAGATACCGATGGCCGCGAAATGCTCAGGAATATCAAAACCCAATATCCTAAAACCGGGGTTATCATTATTACGGGCTACTCGGATATTAAAATGGCGGTTGAGCTGATAAAAATGGGCGCTTATGATTATATCACCAAGCCCTTATATCCCGACGAAATATTAAATACGATTAATAAGGCCGTTGAAACGCATTACGCCCTGGTTGAAGATACAGGGATCGATAATAATATCGTTACTGAAAAATCAAAAAGCCGCGATAATAAAAAGCTGGTGTTCGCCAGCGAATTTGTAGCCGGCAGCAGCAAATCATCCAAAGAACTACAACGCCAGATAGAGCTGGTGGCGCCCACCAATTATAGTGTAATTATATTGGGCGAAAGCGGTACAGGCAAGGAGTCGGTTGCTAAAAGTATACATTTGAACAGTCAGCGCCATAATCAGCCTTTTATCGCGATGGACTGCGGTTCATTAACCAAAGAGCTGGCAGCCAGCGAATTCTTTGGACACGAAAAAGGATCGTTCACTGGTGCATTGTATACTAAAATAGGGCATTTTGAAATGGCCAACGGCGGTACTTTGTTTTTGGACGAAGTGGGCAACCTCTCCTATGAGATCCAGGCCGCCCTGCTGCGCACCGTTCAGGAACGCAAGGTTAAAAGGATAGGCAGCACCAAAGAGATCGATCTGGATGTGCGCATTATTATAGCCACCAACGAAAGTCTGCAGGATGGCATATTAAAAGGCAAGTTCAGGGAAGACCTGTACCACCGTTTTAATGAATTTACCATCTACATGCCGCCATTGCGCGAGCGGGGCAACGATATTATGCTATTGGCCGAACATTTTTTAAAAATAGCCAATAATGAGCTGGGCCGCAATGTAACCACGTTTGCACCCGAAGTGATTGATTGTTTTATGAACTACCGGTGGCCGGGCAACATCCGCGAGCTGAAAAATGTGATCAGGCGGGCGGCTTTACTGGCCGAAGATAACGAGATCACGATGAAGGCATTGCCGCTGGAGATCTCCAACTTTAAAGCACCTTCGTTTGAGCAGGCTTACAACCACCAGGCCTATGAAGCACCAGAAGTAAAAGAGCCGCGCCATGACCTGAAAAACGCGGCCCTCGAAGCCGAATACGAAACCATTATTAAAGTTTTAAGAGAAGTGAATTTTAATAAAACAAAGGCGGCCGAAATATTAAATATCGACCGTAAAACGTTGTACAACAAAATGAAGGCCATCAACCTGAAATAGAATGGAAGATCTGGAAGCAAGGAGTGCTGACGACAACTTGCGTAAATTAAAGCACGATATTAAAAACCAGCTCTCCAATATCCACCTGGCACTGGAGCAGTTGAAATATGAAATACCCGATCTTTCCGAGGATTGTTTATTTTACCTGGATACCATCTTAACAAGCTCCACCCAGATAAACAATTTACTAAACAACGCCGATTAACATTTTTTAAGTATCAAGTAGTTAGTATCAAGTATCAAGATATTTGTAAATTGGCACTCAAGGCCTGATATTCCAATTGTCAAACATTATCAAAACAATTTTATTGGGCAACTGTACAATTAAAGTCCTGATACTTGATACTAACTACTTGATACTAAATGTCAATTTTTAATTATAAGCAACGCAATAACATTATCCTGGTAAGTATCATTATACTGGGTTGTTTTTTGCTGTACGCGCTACATGGTTTATTCAGTTCCATATTAGGGGCTATTGTGTTGTTCACCATTTTCAGGTCGCTGTACCTTTACCTGGTCGAAAACAAAGGATGGAATCGCGTGGCGGTGGCTTTGCTCATCATATTTGCATCCCTTATAGTTATTGTTATCCCCTTTCTGTTGCTAAGTATCATGGTGGTGGGTAAAATATCGAGCATCGACATTAAATCCTTACCTATTGAACAGTGGACATCTAAAATAGATGCCTTTGCGGCAACCAATTTGAACCAACCCCACTTTGCCGAAGATACCCTTCAAAAGCTGGGGTCTTTTGGTACCGAGCTTTTTCCGTCCATTTTAAGCAGCGCGGCCAATATCATTATCACCTTGCTGGTATTGTACTTTCTGTTGTATTTTATGCTCACGCAAATACGTGAATTTGAGGCCGGTTTGTTAAAATATGCCCCATTTCGTGAGCAGCATGCCTTAAAATTTGCATCGGCCCTACGCGATTCTACTTATTCTAACGTTTTAGGGCAGGGAATAATAGCCGTTATACAGGGTACGTTGCTGGCCATAGGCTTTTATGCGTTTGGGATACCCGATGCCGTGTTTTGGGGCGTAATAGGGGCTTTTATATCTTTTTTGCCGGTGGTAGGCGCGCCAACGCTTTCCATACCTGCCAGTATTTTATTATTTGCGCAGGGACATACGCTAAAAGGGGTTTTACTGCTGATTTACGGCTTGCTGGTTATTGGTAATATTGATAATGTTTTACGCATGATCATTAACAAGCGTATTGCTAATACGCACCCTATTATATCTGTTATAGGGGTGTTTATAGGGTTGCCGCTTTTTGGGATACTGGGTTTGGTTTTCGGACCGGTGTTATTGTCTTATTTTTTATTATTGCTGGAGATATACGAAACGAACAGAATGGCAGCCGACAGATTGGAACGGATACATACAACACCCGAAAGCTGACAGATTGAATTGAACACTTTTGTGAACAGAGGAACAAAGCACTATCGGGAGTTAAAAAAATAAATTATACAGAAATTGCAGAAAAATTGACCGATCTGTAATATTTGGCAGGATATTTAATCATATTACAACAAATGTTCAACTTAAAATTATATTACAATGAATGATAACACAAAAGTAGTTGTTGCATTGCTTGCAGGCTTGGCAGCAGGAGCAGCCCTGGGAATTTTGTTTGCACCAGATAAAGGTAATGAAACACGCGACAAGCTTACCGAATCATTAAAAAACCTGGGCGAATCAATCAAAGATACCGCAGCAGCTGAGATCGATAACCTGGTAGGTTTAAAAGATAAAGTGGTTGAAAATATAAAATCAAAGATCAGGGGAGCCGAAGAAGAGTATCAGGACGATCTGGAACACGCTTAATTTTACCTCATCCTTCGGTAAAAGAGAGCCAAGAATATTAGAGTCAAGAATCAAGAAGCGTAATTGGCGATTTGCCGATGTCTTCTGTCTTGATTCTTGACTCTAATATCTTGATTCTTATTGTCGAATATAAAACTACATCTATGGAAGCCAAAAAAGAAACACCACCACCACTACCTCCCATTGTTGACCAGCTGAAGGAATATGCCGAAACGCGTTTCAAGCTTTTGAAATATGAGGCAATTGAAGGTGGAACTTCAATTTTAGCCAGTATGATCACGGATGCCATTACGGCTATAAGCATGGTACTGGCCTTCATGTTTGCCAGTCTTACTTTAGCTTTTTATTTGGCCTATTTGTTAAATTCAGATTGGGAAGGTTTTGGCTGTGTAGCGCTTATTTATTTAATAATAGCCATTGTTATAAAAATGAATAAGGAGCGTATTGAAAAGCCGCTGATCAACCTTTTCATACAAAAACTGTTTAAAAAATAAAGTATGGACGTTTCAATAAAAAATATTACAGATCTGCAGGAAGAGATTGCGAGGATACGCGTTATTGAAGCGCAACAAGGTACAGAATTAGCCAAGCGCTTTAGTAGCCCTTCGGCCATATTTGCCAGCGTTATGTCGTTATTGAACTCAGGTAACAGAAATGCCGGCGATGATCAACCTGGGATTTTTAACCAGGACTTTTTTGGTTTGTTATCCAGGATCGTATTGCCGGTTACGTTGAATAAAACATTGTTCAAGCGCTCCAACTTTTTAGTTAAAACATTGGTTGGATTGGTATCTCAAAAAGCCTCTAACTACATCAGCGGCGATTCGATCCATGGTTTATGGGATACCGTAAAATCGACAGTTCTTTCGGTTATTAAAAGCAAACCGGAAGCCCCTCGTAAAGGAGGCATGCCCGATGTACCACCACCGGTGGTGATGTAATGCTTTTAAGTCTTAAGCCTGAAGTAGAAAGTCTTAAGTATTGATGTAGAGACGCATATTTGCGTCTTTTTTATTGCCCGGATGCCGTGGTTGGCGGGAGACGCAAATATGCGTCTCTACAATAAGCGGTTATTCCACAGATTTAACAAAACCTCCCAAATTTCCACAGTTTGCAGAAAAGCCTATTTTTGCAATTATTTAAAAAAGTGGGAAAAGATAAAATAAGACGTTTTGCTGAAATTGATACTTTTAGCAATGTATTACAATTAGATGCCGGTAAACCTTTTAAAGGCGAATGGAGCAAAGGATTTTTTAAGAACAATAACCCGGTAGTGTTGGAGCTGGCCTGCGGTAAGGGCGAATACACCGTGAACCTGGCCACGTTGTTTCCTGATAAAAATTTTATTGGTATTGATTATAAAGGCAACCGCATTTGGCGGGGCGCTAAAACCGCGCTGGAAGAAAATGTGCCCAACGTAGCCTTTTTGCGCATCCAGATAGAAAATCTGCTCGACTACTTTGCTGCCGGCGAAGTGGATGAGATCTGGATTACCTTCCCCGATCCGCAGCCCCAGTTGAGCCGCGAAAAGAAACGCCTCACCTCTCCCCGATTTTTAAACAAGTATATCGAAATATTAAAACCGGGCGGTTGTGTGAATTTAAAAACTGACAATGATGGTCTGCATGCTTATACTGCCGAAAAGATAGAAGAACTGAAACTCAAGCTCCACATCAGAACCGAAGACCTGTATCATTCGCCTTATGCCGATGAGGTGTTGTCGATCAAAACATATTACGAAAAGAAATATTTAAAGGATAATAAGAACATTAACTATCTTAAGTTTTCGTTTGCGTAGGAGGGTACTAAAACTGTTTGATCGTATAATAGAAAATATGTCATTGCGAGGAGGAACGACGAAGCAATCTCCTCACATGTATAAACGCGAGGAGATTGCCGCGCTACGCTCGCAATGACATGGTTCTTGAATTTATAAATAGTAATTTAGCTTTAAGCTTTCTGCTTTCGACTTTTAGCTTTTACCATGGACGACATTAATTTCTTCGATAAAGTATACCAGGTGGCCCGCCTCATCCCGGTGGGCAGGGTAACCTCCTATGGCGCCATTGCCAGCTATCTGGGTACAAAAGGCTCATCGCGTATGGTAGGTTATGCCATGCAGGCGGCGGGTAAGGTAGTGCCCAAAGTGCCAGCCCACCGGGTAGTGAACCGCCAGGGTTTACTTACCGCTAAATTTCATTTCGGCGGCAACCTGATGGCTGAATTGCTGGAAAGTGAAGGCGTACAGGTAAAGGACGACCAGGTACAGGATTTTAAAACCGTGTTCTGGGATCCGAATATCGAACTGGCTTTATAATAGCTGCAGCAACTCCATGCGGTTACCAAACGGGTCGATAAAAGCAAAACGCTTGCGGCCGGTGATCAATGGTTCTTCCATTATTTCTAATCCATGGCTTTCCAGGTATTTGCGCGCGGCCAGCGCGTCGCTGACTTCAAAGGCTGTATGCCTGATAGAGCGCGGATGGCTTTCCTCTACCCCGATATGCAGTTCGATGTCTGCTATCCTGAACCAATATCCGGCCGATGAAAATACATCCGGGCGCTTGGTTGGTTCCAGTCCGATAATATCGGTGTAAAATAACCTGGCTTCTTCCAGCCGTTCGGGCGTGACACAGATGTGTATATGGTCGGCACGTTTAAAGTTGATCATGGGCTTATGTTTGATAAAATTCAACAGGTACAAAAAAGCCGCCTTCTTTACCCGGATAATCCAAAGATAAAAAAGACGGCCCTGAAATATAGGTCAGCTATCGGAAAATATAATTTACGCCTGCTTGCAATGCAGACTGATCTGCCGAATAATAAATGTATTTGGTGAGTGATGATGGCAGCCAGTAAGTTCCGTAAACCTCTATCCGCTTATTGATCTGTACCCCTGCTTTTACCGGCACTGCAAATTCAAAACTCTGAAAAGAGGGGTAATTGCTTTGATTTACAACGGCGCCAAAGTTGTAAGTGGTTGAATAATTGTAATTGTTGTATTTATAAATATTCATGGCCAGGCCCAGGTCAATAAAAGCTTTCAACTTATCGGTAGAGTAAAAACTATACATTACCTGCGGTATGGCAGCAAAGTGATATATTTTAACATCAAGGGCGTTTACGGTAGAATTAAGACCGGTTAAGGCTTCAGAAAGCAGGTAATGATTAATAGCCCCTGTGAGTTCCAGTCTGAAAAGCAGCTTTTCTGTATATTTATTAACCAGGATATCCATCCCCGCTGCGATCACTGGCGAAAAAACATTGTCATGTACACCATTACTAAACGGGCCTGCGCCGGCAGAACTATTAAACTGAAGCTTACTGTAACGAACACCCGCTCCTGCGAAAAAACGAATACCAGAGGTGGAGGTGACGGTTTGCTGGCTTGCTTTACCGCCGTTTAGCGCGACGGCAACTGATGTAAGGTCACTTTCAGCATAATTGGCCTTCTGTATCCTGGTAAGAATTTTAGTATCACCTGGCAGATATTGATAGGCCAGTCTTAATAACTGGTTGATGTAGCCATTAACACTGGCAACAGACTGGCGCTCGTCATTTAAATACTGGTATTGCCTCAGATATTCAATGGTATGGGTATGCTTGTTAAGCAAATAATAGCAGGATTTCACTTTGTCTGTCCACATATAAAGCGAAACGTTTCTGCCATTAACTAAGTTCTTCAGGAAAACGGTATCGGTGGTGTAAGCGGTATCCAACGTGTGGCTTAGTTGAGCCAGTTCAATCGGGCTGGTGCTTATGTTAACTATAAATTTGTCGTAATACTCGGCATTCGTTATCGCGAAGCCATTGGCGTTTACCACTGTGAACTTTTGTGGGGTGGCAGTCTGCGTTTGTTTAAAGGTGATCTCGCGAGGGTTTCTGACCCATTCGCGGTAATCTACAAAGCCTTTAAGGGTGTCATTTTTACTGTCAATAACGTAGCCGGGTTTGTAATTGCTTTGGGCGTGTAAAAAAAGCGGGGCCTGTGACAACAAAAGCAGCAGGCAAAATAATTGTTTCATTTATAAGAATTAGGTTTACAAAAGTATCAAATAAAGTAACAGAAGTACCGGGCGCGAAAATTCATCTAAAAAATTTAATGAATCCGCAATCGTAAATGCTAATTAATTTAGTAAATTTGTATGGATAATAGCCCTGCTTTTTTACAGAAAGCAGGGCTGTTTAATTAAGGAAAAAAGATAACAAAAACCGGTAGTTTGGTGTATATGTAATTGATTATTAATTTATTGATACTTTTTAAATCTTTTAGAATATGCCAAAAATTTGTTAAAAAGTGTTAAAATCGATGGTTTTGGATAAATTTTAAGTGGTTATTTGTCCGTTTTTGCCCCCTTTTTAGCCTAAAAAATGTTAAAATCATACCTTTAAAAAGTTTTAAAAAATCACTAATTCAATAAATCAGTAATTCACTAATTAAACACCCGTGGGAAAACTTGTAGAAGAATTTGACGCCTATCGTACCAAAATGAACGACAGGATCATGGAGACCGCCAACACCAATATTAAACGCTTTTTCGCGCTGGATACCACAAGCTACGCCGATGGCGCGCTGGATGTTAAAACCAAAGAAATGCTGGGCCTGGTAGCCAGTATGGTTTTACGCTGCGACGATTGCATCAAATACCACCTGGGCAAATGCCATGAAGCCGGTGTAAACAGCGATGAAATGAACGAGATATTCATGATAGCCAACCTGGTAGGCGGCTCCATCGTAATACCTCATTACCGCAGAGCGGTGGAGTATTGGGATGAGTTGAATGAAGCGTAGCAAGTTTCGGGTTGGAGTATGTAAATTGGAAGTTAACTTTAACTCCAGATAAAACACCACCACGTCATTGCGAGGCACGAAGCAATCCCCAATAGGCAAGGCAACCCTGTAAGTTTGCTCTGTATAGTTAGGGATTGCTTCGTGCCTCGCAATGACGAATATTATAACTTTAAATCAATAGATATGGCTACTTCTGACTCAAGACTTTCGACTTCCGACTTAAAACGTTGTTCCTGGGCTGGGACTGATCCGCTGTACATGGAGTACCATGATAAAGAATGGGGAAAAGAAGTTCATGATGATAAAACGCTGTTTGAATTTCTGATACTCGAATCCGCACAGGCTGGCTTAAGCTGGATCACTATTTTGCGCCGCAGGGAAGGGTACCGGAAAGCGTTTGCCGGCTTTGACGTAAAAAAAGTAGCCGCCTTTACGGATGAGGATGTAGAGCACCTGATGCAGGATACTGGTATCATCCGTAATCGGCTAAAGATACTGGCTGCTATTAGCAATGCCCGCTTGTTTATCAAAATACAGGAGGAGTTTGGCTCGTTTGATAAATACCTGTACGGCTTTATGCCCGATGGCATGTCCCTGATCAATCACCCCGAAAGAAATATTCCTGCCAGTACGCCCATATCTGATGCCATCAGCAAGGATATGAAAAAACGGGGCTTTAAATTTTTCGGCACTACCATTTGCTATGCGCACATGCAAGCTACCGGTATGGTGAATGATCACCTGGCCAGCTGCGATTTTAGATAGCACTAATTACACGAATGATATCGAATTGCACGAATTAATTATAGAGCTGATAAATGATTCCTTTGTGTCTATAAATACTATTTTTGCATATAACCATTGTACCCTAAATTCGTGTAATTCGAATAAATAAGTGCAATTAGTGTAAAATATCAATGAAAAAACTATTTCTTTTGGATGGCATGGCCCTTATTTACCGGGCGCATTTTGCTTTAAGTAAAAGTCCGCGGTTTACGTCGAATGGCTTGAACACCTCTGCTGTAATGGGTTTTACCAATACTCTGCTGGATGTTTTGAAAAAAGAAAAGCCAACACATATGGCTGTAGTATTTGATACCGAAGCCCCAACCGAACGCCATACCGATTATGAGGCATACAAGGCTCACCGTGAGGCCATGCCCGAGGATCTGTCCAAAGCCCTGCCTTATGTGATCAAGGTGATACTGGGTTTCAACATCCCGGTGATCACTTCTGATGGTTATGAGGCTGATGATATCATTGGAACCCTGGCCAAAAAGGCCGAACAAAAAGGCTACCAGGTGTATTGCATGACACCCGATAAGGATTTCGCGCAGTTGGTATCCGAAAATATCCGCATCTACAAGCCGGCCCGTATGGGTAACGAAATGGAGATCCTGGGCGTGAAGGAGGTACTGGAGAAATGGGAAATTGAACGCGTAGAACAGGTTATAGATATCTTGGGTTTATGGGGCGATGCGGTTGATAATATTCCCGGCATTCCCGGTATTGGCGAAAAAACAGCCAAAGCGCTCATCAAACAATATGGGTCGATGGAGGAGATCATTGCCCATAGCCACGAGTTAAAAGGCAAGCAGCGTGAAAATGTAGAAAATTTCGCGGAGCAGGGCCTGTTATCTAAAAAGCTGGCTACCATTCTGTTAAATGTGCCTGTAGAACTGGATGAAGAAGGCCTGGAAATGGGCGCGCCAAGCAAAGACCTACTGGAGCCACTTTTTGCCGAACTGGAGTTTCGTACTTTAGGGCGCCGTGTTTTTGGCGACGATTTCAGCGTTACCGAGATGAAGGCCGTTTCAGTTCAAACAGATCTGTTTGGCGATCCGGTAGCCACCGCCCGCACCACTATGACTGTTGATGTGGAGGATATTTATGAACCACCTGTCACCGCTGCCAAAAACATTGATAACGTACCGCATGAGTATCACCTGGCGGATACATTAGAGAAACGCGCGGAGCTAATATCCCTATTGCTCAAACAGCAAACCATCTGCTTTGATACCGAAACTACCGGCACCGATGCCAACAATTGTGAGCTGGTGGGCCTATCCTTCGCGATAAAACCTGGTGAGGCCTGGTATGTACCCGTTCCGGAAAATCAGGATGATGCCAGGAGTATCGCGACCGAATTTAAGCCGGTACTGGAGCATGAAGGCATCAGCAAAATAGGGCAAAATATTAAATATGATGTCCTGGTGTTGAAATGGTATGGCATCCAGGTAAAAGGCAGCCTGTTTGATACCATGATGGCCCACTATGTGATCGATCCGGATACCCGTCATGGTATGGATATCCTTTCAGAAAACTACCTGGGTTATAAACCGGTTTCTATCACTACGCTTATTGGCCCCAAAGGGAAAAACCAGGGCAATATGCGCGATGTAGAGATCGAAAAAATAAAAGAATACGCGGCAGAGGATGCAGACATCACCCTACAGCTTAAGGCCATTTTTGAGCCTAAATTAAAACAGGTAGAGAGTGAAAAGCTGATTAATGAAATTGAGCATCCACTGATATATGTGCTGGCCGATATGGAGTTTGAGGGCGTAAAAATTGACCACGATACCCTGCGTGAATTCTCCAAACAACTGGAAACCGACATTGCCGGCTTTGAAAAAACAGTATATGAAAAAGCTGGTGTGCGGTTCAATATCGCATCGCCAAAACAACTGGGCGAGGTGCTGTTTGAAAAGCTGATGCTTGATCCCAAAGCCAAAAAAACCAAAACCGGGCAATACCAAACCGGCGAGGATGTATTATTATCCCTGGCGGCCAAAAGCGATATTGTTAGGGATATCCTGGATTTCCGCCAGTTACAAAAACTCAAGTCTACTTATGTAGATGCGTTGCCAACTATGGTGAACCCTAAAACCGGTCGTGTGCATACTTCCTACAACCAGGCAGTGGCAGCAACCGGACGTTTGAGCAGTGTGAATCCTAACTTACAAAATATCCCTATCCGTACCGAGCGTGGTCGCGAAGTGAGGAAAGCTTTTATTCCCCGCGATAGCGGGCACAGTATTGTATCTGCCGATTATTCGCAGATAGAGCTGCGCATTATTGCCGAGATCAGTAAAGATCCCAACATGATGCAGGCCTTTATCGATAACCTGGATATCCACACAGCAACAGCCGCCAACGTATACGGCATAGCCCTGAATGAAGTAACCAGCGACCAGCGCCGCAATGCCAAAGCGGTAAACTTTGGTATCATCTACGGGCAGTCGGCATTTGGTTTATCGCAAAACCTGGGTATCCCGCGTAAAGAGGCTGCCGATATCATTGACCAGTACTTCGCCCAGTTCCCCGGTATTAAGCAATACATGACCGATACCATGAACTTTGCCCGCGAAAACGGTTATGTAACCACACTGATGGGCAGGCGCAGGTATCTGCGAGATATTAATTCGGCTAATGCTACCGTACGTGGTTTTGCCGAACGAAATGCCATTAACGCCCCTATACAGGGCTCAGCAGCGGATATGATTAAGATAGCCATGATCAACATCCACCGGGAAATAAAAGCACAAAAGCTGGAAGCCAAAATGACCATGCAGGTGCATGATGAGTTGGTGTTTGATGTGCCCAATCACGAAATTGAGCTGATAAAACCCATTATTATGCACAACATGAAAACCGCTATCAAAACCGAAGTGCCTATTATGGTGGAAATTGGCACGGGATTGAACTGGCTGGAAGCGCACTAATAGAGTCAAGAGGTAAGAATCCAGAAATAAGATATAATCTGGGATTATAAATTAGATCCTACAGTCGCTCGGCTTCAGCCGAGTGACGACTATTACCCGGCCTCCGGCCGCAGTTACTAATTAAATATATCTATCCACGGGTAGAATATAACGATATTCTGATAACGCAGGCCGGAGGCCTGTAAATATACATCACTCGGCTTCAGCCGGGAAGTGTTGGGAGGATTGTTTAGGCTAAAGCCAGGAAATACAGCTATTATCCGCCCCATAAATGGGACGGCAATGAATAAAAAACAGTTGATTTATCTTTCATTGCCGTTGGTTTTAACCAACGGGCTATAAGGGAACAGTTATTGGCTTTAGCCTAACATAGTGTTCATATCTTGCCAACACTTGCGAGTCCAGCCGAGTGACCATTATTACCCGGGCCTCCGGCCTGCGTTATCAGACCGCTTCTTTAGCGCAAGTCTCGTGCGGATGTTTAGTGGGGAGATGACTTGTGCTTGTTCCCCTGGTTCTTGGAGTTAGTCACAAGTCGGCCCGCGCTCACCTCCACCTCTCAACAGTAATAGTCCGCGGTTAGACGGGTGTCATGAGCTCCGTCGAAGCATGGTGGGCATGCTTCTGCGCTCGACCCTTCGACGGAGCTCAGGGTGACAGCCTTCTCTTTAGAGATATTACTTGTTTGTTATATATTACTCTCTCAACCTAAGACTTGTGCCAATAGGGTGGCGTCCCAAGTGTTGACGGCAATTTATTTACAGATAAGATAAAATATAAGAGTTTTTAGAATAGCAAAGCCCGCTCAGTGTACCCGGAGGCTCAACCCCGCACTTGCTATTTTCTATGTTTTTGGTGCAAATACCGCAATTTAAGGCTCAAAACCTTAATAAGTTTTTTACAATAATCTGTCTAAATTTCAAAAACTATATTAATTCAGATAGGTTTCTCTTTTAGCAATCTTTGCTTAAATTGAACCAATAAAACCTTAATGAAAATATTCCATCTGAGTGCCGAATGTTACCCCGTTGCCAAAGTTGGCGGGCTTGCTGATGTGGTTGGGGCATTGCCCAAATACCAAAATCAGGCGGGTTTGCAGGCGGCTGTTGTTATGCCTTTTTACGACCGCAAATTCACCCGTGAAAACGAATTTGAAGTGGTTTTCAGCGCCGCTACTTTATTGGGCACCCGCAGGCTTTTTTTTGAGATATTAAAAGAAAAAACGGATAAGCTGGGCTTTGAATTGTACCTGGTAAAAATACCCGGACTGCTTGATCGTGAAAACGTATACAGCTATCCGGATGAACGGGAGCAGTTTATCGCTTTTCAGCTGGCTTTTTTAGATTGGATAAGTTATAGCGGGCAAACACCCGATGTGATCCATTGTCATGATCATCACTCCGGCCTGGTACCGTTCCTACTGTACCACTCCAAATTATACCAGCGACTGGCTAATACGCCTACGGTATTCACCATTCACAACGGGCAGTATCATGGCGCTTTTGGCTGGGATAATCTATCCTACCTGCCCGAGATCGACCTGACAAAAACAGGTTTGCTGGATTGGGCCGGTGGCATTAACCCACTGGCGGCGGCTGTAAAATGCTGCTGGAAGTATACCACAGTATCGCCTACTTACCTGCATGAGCTTACGGTGAACTCCAACGGGCTGGAATATCTGTTCTGGGTAGAAAGCGGAAAAGGCTACGGTATTATCAACGGTATTGATACCGATGTATGGAACCCGCAAACGGATGCCATGATAGCCACTAAATTTACGGCCAAACAAATAGCCAAAGGAAAGCAAGCTAATAAAAGCGTGATCTGCGAAAGGTTTGGCCTGGATGCTGATAAACCTCTTTTTGTATTTATTGGTCGTTTAGTAGTTGAAAAAGGAGCCGATCTGCTTCCGGAAGCCATTGAACGCAGTATTACGGATAACGAAGGGCAGGCTAGCTTCCTGATCCTGGGCTCTGGTGATAAAGAAATGGAAACCGCCCTGCTCGAATTGAAAGAGGAATACCCCGGTCAATGCAATGTGTTTATCGGGTATGACGAAGCATTAGCCCACCTGATTTATGCCGGTGCCGATTTTTTACTGATGCCTTCGCGGGTTGAACCATGTGGTCTTAACCAGTTGTATTCCTTAAGATATGGCACTATGCCGCTGGTGCGCAGTACCGGTGGCCTCATCGACTCGGTAATTGATTTTGGCGACGAGAATGGCTATGGTATCCGTTTTAATAATGCCAGCGTTGATGACATCGGTTATGCTATTTTCCGTGCCAGTACACTTTATCAAAACCAGGCTCAATTGCAACAGTTGCGCAAACGCATGATGGCGCTCGATTTTTCGTGGGACCGTTCGGCAAAAGAATATATTGATCTGTATGAAAGTTTAAACCCTACGAGATATGACATCTAAAGTAATTTCAATTGTACTTGGCGGTGGCCAGGGCAGTCGTTTATCCCCCCTTACGGCAACACGCTCTAAACCCGCAGTTCCTATTGCCGGCAAATACCGGTTGGTTGATATTCCTATCTCCAATTGCCTGCACTCAGGAATTACCCGTATTTATGTATTAACGCAATTTAACTCGGCATCGTTAAATAAGCACATCAAAAACACTTATCACTTTAGCAGCTTTAGTGATGCTTTTGTTGATATTTTGGCAGCCGAACAAACGCCAACAAGCGGAGCCTGGTTTCAGGGTACAGCCGACGCAGTGAGGCAAAGTTTGCACCATTTGGCTGTTCATGAATTTGAATATGTGCTGATCCTGTCGGGCGATCAGTTGTACCAAATGGATTTTGAGGAAATGATTAATCATCATATTGATACAGGAGCCGATATTTCCATAGCTACCATTCCGGTTGATGCTGCCGACGTTCCGGGTTTTGGTATATTAAAAACCGATGAGAATAGTATGGTTACCGCTTTTATTGAAAAGCCACAATCGGATTTTGAAAGTTGGGCATCAGAGGTAAGCGATGAAATGAAAGCCGAGGGCAGGGTTTACCTGGCTTCGATGGGTATTTATATTTTTAACCGTAAGCTTTTGTATGAGCTGCTGGAAGGCAACGACCGTACCGATTTTGGTAAAGAGATCATCCCGCAATCCATCAACGAACACAAGGTGGCCAGTTTTCAATATGAAGGCTATTGGACAGATATTGGTACTATTCCATCGTTTTTTGAGGCCAACCTTGATTTAACAGATGATATACCCAAGTTTAACCTGTTTGGCGAAAATCATATCTACACCAGGGCGCGTATGCTGCCACCATCAAAAATATCGGGTACAACGATGGAAAAATCCATTATTGCCGATGGTTGTATCATTAATGCCAAACGAATTACACGCTCGCTGATCGGGATCCGTACCCGTATTGGTGTAGAAACGATCATTGAAAACTGCTATGTAATGGGTAACGACAGTTATCAAACCCTGGAGCAGATAGCCGAACTGAAATTAAATAAGGAGCCGATAATGGGTATAGGTGAACGGTGCCAGATCAGAAATGCCATTATTGATAAAAATACCTACATCGGTAACGATGTTAAAATAAACATGGGTAAAACGTTACCTGATGGTGATTTTGACACGCACACCGTACAGGATGGCATTGTGGTGATCAAAAAACGCGCGGTTATACCAGACGGAACAATTATTTAATTAAAAATTAACACAAACAATCGGTGCTTGATTTGTTATAGATAGGTAAAACTATTTAATTAAAACGTAACAACTATGAAAAAGGCACTTTGTATAATCGCCCTAACAGCGATTTCTTTCGGAAGCGTTTTTGCTTATGGAGTACCGGTAAAAACCGTGCACAGTACCATGCAAACTGATACAACCAAGAGCAAGAAAAAGTGGAAACACAAAAAAGAAAAGAAAGATTCTACTAAAAAGGATACTACGAAAGCGTAGTGACCCTCTTTCACCAACAAAAAGGCCTCCTGATACTACCAGGAGGCCTTTTTGTTGGGTAATTCCCAAGTCATCCTGAACTTGTTTCAGGATCTCACAGGACATTCACCCATAGGTTTACAACCAGCTTGTGGGATGCCGAAACAAGTTCGGCATGACGGTTCTGGAGATTCTTCTTACAACTCGATAGTTTCGCCAACCGCAGGTAACTTAAGGTTAAGACCGGCTTTGATAAATTTCTCCGCCACTTCATCTTTATCAATCTCAATTACCGGGAACGTATCATAGTGCATACCGATAATGTTTTTACAGTTAATAAATTCGCTTGCTTTTATGGCGTCGTCGGCACCCATGGTATAGTTATCCCCAATAGGTAAATAAGCCCAGGCCAGGTTATCATCTGCCAGCAATTTCATATCATAGGTAAGCGCGGTATCGCCGGCAAAGTATATGTTTTTACCCTCGTTGGTATAGATCACAAAGCCGGCAGGGTTGCCGCCTGCTGCACCATCGGGCATAGTGCTGGAATGTATGGCGTTAACCATTTTAACCCGTCCGAATTCGAAGTTGAACCCACCGCCAATGTTCATGCCGTGCACGTTGTCGATGCCTTTACTGTTCAACCAATTAGCGATTTCGGCTATGCAGATCACTTTAGCGCCGCTATTTTTTTGCACCTCGATCAGGTCGGCAACGTGGTCGCCATGGCCATGGGATACCAGGATATAATCTGGCTTAATGGTATTGATGTCAATATTTTTAGCCAATGCGTTATGGGTGATAAAAGGATCAAATAGCAATTTTTTGCCGCCTGCCTCTATCTCAATGGTCGATTGTCCGTAATAGGTAGTTTTCATTTTAGTCGTTAATTTGTTTGAATGGGTCAAAGCTAAATACTTATAACTGAATGTTGCAACACATAAGTATCTCATGGCAGAAAAGTTACAAAGATGATCGCTTTTAGGGTAATAGACCGTGAGTAGACATAAGGAGAAAATTAGACGCATATCCACTCACCCCGACATCGCTGCGCTCGTCACCCCTCTCTCCGCTTTGCGCATAGAGGGGATTTTCATTTCTTTTTTCTCAACCCTCTTTGCGGCGAAGCCGGAGAGAGGATGGTCCAGCAAAGCGCAGACCGGGTGAGTCGAATCTGCGGCTTGTCTTTCTGTCGAAGCATGGTGGGCAGGCCTCTGCGCTCTACCCTTCGACGGAGCTCAGGGTGACAGCCACATTTTGTAATATTATTAATATACTATGCCTAATCATGGATTATTACTCAACGTCTCTTGCGGAGGCCCTAAAACATGGTTTACAGTGTAAACCCACAAAACGGCACAAATAATTATTAATTACTTGATTATCAATTAAATATAAAAATGATAGCCCAGAAAAGTGTAAACCATGTAAACCCAATTTGGGGGCTTATTTCCCAAACATACCGCCCAGATCGCCAAACATATTTTTGGTCATGGCTGCCATTTCGCTCTGACTGATATTTTCGGCTTGCTCCAGCGCCTTGTTCATGGCCACTACCAATAGTTCTTCAATTTCTTCTTTATCGGCATCGGCCAGGAAAGCACTATCGATATGGATGGATTGTATTACTTTATTGGCATTCGCAGTAACGGTGATCTTACCACCTTCGGCCACTCCGGATACGCTGATGGCATCCAGGCGTTTTTTTACTTCGCCAGCCTTTTGCTGGGCTTCCATTAGTTTATCAAACATGGTATTTAAAATTAGATGTGCAAATGTGCAAATTTCAGATGTGCAGATGATATTAACTGAGGTGTAGATGAGTAAATGTTTTCATCTGCACATCTGAAATTTGCATATCTGCACATCCGGTCCTTAATCATCAGTGGTATCACCGTTGCCACTGTAAGCGCTTTTGCGTACAACAGGCATACCCGCGGCCTTAAACAGATCGTCCAGTTTTAACAAACTGCCATTGGCTAAATTGGTTAACAATACGATGGTGATATCGTTTTTCATATCGCGCAAATAAATGTGCCTGAAACCATGCCACCAGCCGGTATGGTAAATAACCTGCTGTCCTGGCGCGGTAAACGTACGCCAGCCATAACCATAACTAAAGTGGCCATGCACCATCGGGTTGCGCGGTACATAAGCCGAATCGAGCGTGGCCTGCTTTAATAAACGACCAGCCCGCAAAGCACGATCAAATAAAAATAAGTCGCCAACGGTGCTGTAAATGCCTTTATCGCCTACCGGGCCGTCCAGGAAATTTTGCGCTACAGAATATCGCCATTGCCCGCGATCATGCCCTACAACGTCAACCGGTATCTTGTCGTACACGGCTTTGGAATATACATGGGTATGCACCATGCTGGCCGGGGCAAATACATTCTGTTTCATGAAATCGGCATAGCTCACTCCGCTCACTTTTTCAATAATAGCGCCCAGCACCATAAAGTTGGAGTTATTATACAGGAAACGTTTATTAGGTACATTAAACGGGCGCGGTTTATAGTCGGCTATCATTTTCATGGCCTCGGCATTGGTTAGCCCCTTTTTCTGGTTCAAATGCTGACTGCGGTATATCTCATCAATAAAATATACATAGTTCATCATACCCGAGCGATGCGTAAGCAGCAGGCGTATAGTAACGCCATCGTATGGAAAATCTGGGAAGAACTTCTTTACGTCATCGTTAAGAGTAAGCTTACCGCGCTCCATCAGCATTAAAATGGCGGTGGAGGTCATGGTTTTGGTAACAGAAGCCAGTTCAAATTGCGAGCTTAGTTTCAGGCTGTCGCGGTGTAGATAGTCGGCCCAGCCTATCGCATTTTCATAAACTATTTTCCCTTTTTTAGCCACCAGCACGTTGCCGTTAAAGCCACGGGTGCGGTGAAGTTCTTTCATCACCTCATCTATCTTTTTATCGGCGTTTTTGGGGTTATAGGCCAGCAGGGCGGCGGTATCTAAAGGTTTGCTTTCGGCGGGACTTACACTTTTATTTTTATCATTGTTTTTTGACGAACAGGATGTTAATATCAGCAGGGAGGCGGTAGCTGTTAAAATGCTTTGGTACACTAATCTCATAAATGAATTTCTCAACTTAAACGAATGCGAAAATTAGAAATTATAACGCAGGTACGAATTAAAGTTTTAAATTTTTCTTTAAAGTAGATTCTCTTTGTATGTTTAGGTATGGATTTAAGTAAAAAACTCAAACTCATTATTTTATTTTTGTTGTTGTCGATTGCCACGTACGCCCAAAATGCAGATGTAAGCGCGTTGGTAAAAGAGGGGATTGAGCTTAACAACGCGCATAACTATACCGCCGCTATTGAAAAATACAAACAAGCCCTAACCGCTGATCCGGAAAATATCCAGGCTAATTACCAGGTAGCTTTTTCACTATTTTCATCCGGTAAGGGTATGGATGGAGTTCCATATTTAAATAAAGTAGTTAAAACAAGTAACAACTTTACGGGGCCGGCCTACGAGCTCCTGGGGAGCATTTATGATGCCGCTAAACAACCACAACAAGCTATAGATGCTTATAAAGCAGGAATAAATATAAAGCCGGATTACCAGCCCTTGTATTTTAACATAGGGCTGGCCTATTTCAGGTCCGGTAAATATGCCGATGCTGAACTGGCCGCCATGGAAGCTATTAAGCTTGATCCTAAGCACGCCAATAGTCAGCGGTTATATGGTTTGGTAACATTCCATCAAAACAAACGTGCTCCTGCCCTGCTAGCCTTATGCAATTTTTTATTGCTGGAGCCCGATGGCCCACGCTCTGCAGAGGCTTATACCAATATGCAAAGTATTTTAAAAGGAGGAGTACTAAAAACTGAAGGGAAAACAGATGCAGCTAACATCGCCTTAAATAAAGCAATATTCACCGCGGCTGCCACTACCAACAACAGAAGATATGCCTCCCCTGCCGATTTACTGGCCGCCCAGTTAAAGGCCATATTTATAGCCATAGGCCAGCTATCCGAAAAACAAACCGGGAATGAGTTCTTCACGAATTATTACACAGAGTTCTTTTACAAACTAGCCCAAACAGAACACATGCCCACTTTTGCCCGGTTGATGGACCTGAGCGCTAATAAGGCTGCCGATACGCAATGGCTGCAACAGAATGAGGACAAGCGCAAGGCATTGGAAGTATGGGTAGCTGGTGAGGAAAGAAAGTTTTGAGATGCAATAGTTTTAAGCTTTATAACGTTATCAATCACAAGCTTAAATCTATGAAACTGGTAATCCTTATTCTATTTCTTTTTGTTTGCCATGCTGCCATTGGGCAGCATAAGCTGAATGTTACTTTGAAGCGGCAAATGGACAGTGTGATTGTGCTCGATCAGAAGTACCGGGAAGCATTAACTTTTTTAATGGAGCCATCTAAAAGGGATTCTGTAGCTAAAAGTGTATCTCTTTCAATTGCGCATGCGATGAATTATTATTGGAAATTGCAACATCACCTGGATTCGATGAATATTGATTTTGTGGAACAGGTGTTTAAAAAATTCGGCTATCCTGGCAAAACATTGGTAGGTGAACCCACAAATGAAGCTGCATGGAATGTAATTCAACATTCGTCTAAAATTGATAAATATTTACCCATAATTAAAAAGGCTGCGGATAAGGGAGAATTGCCTTATAGGCTATATGCTATGATGCTTGACAGGCAATTATCTAATCATGGTAAAGAACAGATCTACGGCACACAGGCCTCATGCCTACCACTTAAAAACGGAAAGGATATCGGTTGGTACATTTGGCCTATTAAGGATGTGGCCAATGTAAATGCCCGTCGCAAGAAGGCGGGTTTTGATCAAACGGTTGAACAGAACGCGAAAAGGATGGATGTGGATTATAAAGTGATTACCATAGCGGAGGTTAGATAACCAATTCCTGTATTAAAAAGATTACGCTTAGCCATTCCCTTACTTCATATAAAACCATAACTTTGCCCTGCTAAAATTTTAATACTACCATGAGTTTCAGAACCGAACACGATACCATGGGCGAGGTACAGGTACCTGCCGATAAATACTGGGGAGCACAAACAGAGCGTTCACGCAATAACTTTAAAATTGGTCCGGAGGCATCTATGCCTAAAGAGATCATCGATGCGTTTGCCTATCTGAAAAAAGCTGCCGCTTATACCAATACTGATCTAGGCGTATTGCCCGCCGAAAAACGCGACCTGATAGCACAGGTTTGCGATGAAATATTAACCGGCGCTTTAGCCAGCGAATTTCCGCTGGTGATATGGCAAACCGGCTCAGGTACACAATCAAACATGAACGTGAACGAGGTAGTGGCCAACCGTTCACATGTGCTTCAGGGAAATAAACTGGGCGAAGGCAAAACCTTCATTCACCCGAATGATGATGTGAACAAATCACAATCATCAAATGATACCTATCCAACCGCTATGCACATCGCGGCCTACAAAATACTGATCGATGTAACCATCCCCGGTATTGAAAAACTGCGTGATACCTTGCAGGCTAAAGTAGAGGCGTTTAAAAACGTGGTAAAGATCGGTCGTACCCACCTGATGGATGCTACGCCATTAACACTTGGTCAGGAATTTTCAGGTTATGTATCGCAATTAAATCACGGTCTTAAAGCCTTGCGTAATACGTTGGATCACCTATCTGAGCTTGCTTTGGGTGGTACCGCTGTAGGTACAGGCATCAATACCCCTAAAGGTTATGATGTAAAAGTGGCCGAATACATTGCCAAGTTTACAGGCTTGCCATTTATTACAGCCGAAAATAAGTTTGAGGCTCTTGCTGCGCATGATGCCATTGTGGAAAGCCATGGTGCATTGAAACAGATAGCCGTATCTCTAATGAAAATAGCTAACGATATCCGGATGCTGGCTTCTGGTCCGCGTTCAGGTATCGGCGAGATCCATATCCCTGATAACGAGCCGGGGTCGTCAATTATGCCGGGTAAGGTTAATCCAACCCAAAACGAGGCGGTTACCATGGTGGCAGCCCAGGTAATGGGTAATGATGTGGCTATATCTATTGGCGGATCAAACGGACATTACGAACTGAACGTATTTAAGCCTTTAATGGCTGCCAACTTTTTACAGTCGGCCCGTTTAATTGGTGATGCCTGTGTGTCATTTAACGACCACTGCGCAGTTGGTATTGAACCTAACTACGAAGGCATTAAAAAGCACCTGGAAAACTCGCTGATGCTGGTTACCGCGCTTAACCCGCACATCGGTTACGAAAACGCGGCTAAAATTGCCAAAACTGCGCTGAAAGAAGGCACATCACTACGCGAAGCCGCCATAGGCCTGGGCTTGTTAACCAACGAGCAATTTGACCAATGGGTAAGGCCCGAAGATATGATAGGTTCATTAAAATAAGAACCTCAGCCCAAACCCCTCTCCTGAAGGAGAGGGGCTTTTTATTTACTGCTTTTATAGCAAATTTTATGTCAAAGCCTTTTAGCTTTTACTTTCCATCCTCCACCTCGCGCTTTAAGCTTTTGGCTTTAAGCTTTCTGCTTTTGGCTTTCTACTCTTGTACCATGAATCCGGATAAACAAAAGCCGGGCGAAAAATATGTTCAGGGCGAATGGCGCCAGGATTCTGTACCGGCGCAAAAACGATTAGTTGCCTATTCGCTTTATGATCTTAAATTCAGCTGCGATTCGTTCTTTGTAAAGATCAGTTCCTATAGCAAAGTAAATTACGGCGCCGATAGCTGTATGAACAGCGGCCACTGGGCCGAGTACATCAAAGGAACCTATACTCAACGGCAGGATACCATACACCTGAAAGGGGAATTTTGTAATGCTGATGGCAGTTATAAAGATGAGAAAGGTTGCTTCCGTTCCGGCGATTATGAAGAATATTTTAAGGTGAAACAAAAAACGGATTCGCTTATCCAATTTGCCAGTACATCCAACGTTATACCCATCAACGCCCATTTAATAAAACGAACAAGCTGCTCACCAAAACCATTGTAACAATAATCCATCATGAGTATTCATTTGAATAAAATATAAAAGACTTATGATAGCTTTATTGTCATTAAAAAAATTAAAATAATGAAAACCCAATTTTTCAAAAAGATCATCCTGCTTATCGCTGTATTTTATATTCCATTGCAAAGTATGGCCTGGGGACCTACCGGTCACCGTGTTTGCGGACAGATAGCCGACAGTTATTTAACCCCCAAAGCGCGCAAAGCTATACAAGGAATTTTAGGTTATGAGTCGATAGCCATTGGTAGTAACTGGGCCGATTTTATTAAATCAGACCCAGCCTACAACTACATGTACAATTGGCATTTTATTGATCTGGATAAAGGCTATACGTATCCGGAGCTACAGGCTTATTTAAAAGCGGATACTGCTACCGATGCCTATACTAAGCTTAATTTCTTGATAGCGGAGTTAAAAAAACCGGGACTTGCCAAGGCTAATAAATTGATCTACCTGCACATGCTGATCCATATTGTGGAGGATGTGCATCAGCCATTACATACCGGCCATACCAACGATAAGGGCGGTAACGATGTTAAAGTACAATGGTTTGGTAAGGAAAGCAATCTGCATTCGGTTTGGGACAGCGGACTGATCGATATTCAGCAACTGAGCTATACCGAATATGCAGCCATGATCAATCATTCCACCGCGGCAGAGCGTGTCAAATTGCAAAGCGCCCCAATAAGCGAATGGTTATTCGAAAGCAATCAACTGGCCGAAAAATTATACGCCGATACCAAAACCGGAGATAGCCTGAGCTATAAATACAATTTTAAATACATCGACATATTGAATCATCAAATGCTGAAAGCAGGCGTACGTCTTGCTGGTGTATTGAATAAGATATTTGGATAAATTTTTAAGCGAAAGGCCGAAAGCTTAAAGCAAAAAGCTTTTGGCCTTCGGCTTTGTGCTTTAAGCTTAATCGAATGAAAATACTAATGGTTTGCCTGGGCAATATATGCCGTTCGCCGCTGGCAGAAGGCATTATGCAGCACCTGAGTGATGAGCAGGGTTTAAACTGGACGGTGGATTCGGCTGGTACCGGTAGCTGGCATGTGGGCGAAGGACCCGACAAGCGTTCTGTTCGTGCCGCACGTAACCACGGCATCGACATCAGCAAACAGGTTTGCCGTCAGTTTAAAACAAAAGACTTTGATCGTTTTGATCATATTTTTGTGATGGATAAAAACAACCTGAGCGATGTGTTGAACATGGCCCGTGATGACGATGACGCCCAAAAAGTAAAACTATTGCTTGGCGATAAAGTAGTTCCTGATCCTTATTACGATGATAACCAATTTGAACCCGTTTTTGAACTGATTGAAGGTGGTTGCAAGGATATTATTAAAGAGTTGAAGAACCTCACCCAACCCTCTCCAAAGGAGAGGACTTAAAGTGCTTTTTTTAAAGTCTCCCCGTCGGGGGAGATTTAGAGGGGGTGGCTCACCTTAAAAAAAGGAAGATCCTCGCCATACCAAAAAGCACGACCGTGCGGCTGAAAACCTGCTTTAAATAAAACCTTTTGTGATGCCCTGTTTTCGGGATGCGTAACCGCGCATATTTCTTTAAGTCCGATTTCGTTCAACCCGTACGATACCAATGCCTGGGCAAGTTCCGTAGCTATGCCCGATCCCCAGTATTTGAGGTGCAGGCGGTAGCCCAGTTCAATGCTGTTGCTATCAAATTCACTATAGTTGAGGATGCAAACACCCACAAAATCATTATCCGCGAGGTTAAAGATACCCCAGCGCCCCATACCCGATTGCTTTTGATAATCCCGCAGAGTATCCTTAAAAACCTTTTTGCTTTCCTGCTCGGTGCGTTTTTTTACGTAGCGGGTTAAACGCGCATCAGCATCAAGGTCAAGTAAAAGGGTTTCGTCTTCGGGTGTAAATTCACGTATCAGCAAGCGCGGCGTTTGGGCAATAATGTTCATGGTTCTCAAAAATATATTTTTTCCGCAAGTGCTTAGGTAAAAAGAGTGTCATTTAAGTTAATACTGGGCTTGAAGCGGACGTGTTACAGAGGCTGGATTATAATAAAGCCATAATTTGCTTTTTTGTACATTTGCGGCATGGCATCCATCAAACCATCTGTACCCAAAGGCACCCGCGATTTTTCACCAACCGAAATGGTGAAACGCAACTATATTTTTGATACCATTAAAAGCGTGTTCCGTAAATACGGCTATCAGCAGATAGAAACACCGACGATGGAGAATCTGTCAACCCTTACTGGTAAATATGGAGATGAAGGGGATAAGTTGATATTTAAAGTATTGAACAGTGGCAATTTTTGGAATGAAAGTAAATTAAAAGAATATGAGGAACGACTGAAGCAAATTTCTTATAAAGATGAAGAGGGCAGGGATTGTATTAAGTTATTTGATCTTCAAGAAGTTTTTGATTTAAGATCGAAAATTAGGGAACTTGTAGAACCCGAAAAAGCCCTCCGTTACGACCTCACCGTGCCTTTCGCGCGTTACGTAGTACAACACCAGAATGAGATCACTTTCCCGTTCAAGCGTTTCCAGGTACAGCCGGTTTGGCGTGCCGACAGGCCGCAGCGTGGTCGTTACCGAGAGTTTTACCAGTGCGATGCAGATGTAGTTGGTTCTGATTCTTTATTGAACGAGGCCGAGTTTGTGATGATCTATGACGAGGCTTTGAGCAAGCTTGGATTGAAAGATTTCAGCATTAAAATTAATAATAGAAAAATTCTATCAGGTATCGCGCAAATTATAGATAAAGCTGATAACATCATTGATTTAACTGTAGCTATAGATAAACTGGATAAGATCGGACTTGATGGCGTGATCAAAGAATTGCTTGAACGTGGCTTTACCGAGGCCGATATCGACAAGATAAAACCAGTTATTTTACTGGAAGGATCTAATACCGAAAAGCTGCAAAGCCTGCGCCTGGCACTGGCTTCGTCGGAAGTGGGACTGAAAGGCTGTGACGAAATTGAAACGGTGTTTGGCTATATCGAAAAATGCCCATTGCAAACCGCTAAGCTGGAGTTGGACATTACCCTTGCCCGCGGATTAAACTATTATACCGGCGCCATATTCGAAGTAAAAACCAACGAAGTAAACATGGGCAGCATCGGTGGTGGTGGCCGTTATGATGACTTGACCGGCATGTTCGGTCTTAAAGGATTAACCGGTGTTGGGATATCTTTTGGTGCCGATCGTATTTATGATGTGTTGGAAGAGTTGAATTTATTCCCGGCCGCGGCCAACCAAAGCACACAGGTATTGATCTGTAATTTCGACAAAGAAGGCGAGTTATACGGCCTGCCCCTGTTGCAACAACTACGTCGCCAGAATATCAATGCCGAGCTTTACCCCGCTGGCGCCAAGATCAAAAAACAGATGGAGTACGCCAACAATAAAAATATCCCCTACACCGTAGTGATCGGCAGCGAGGAGATACAAAGCGGTTTGTTGGCCTTCAAAAACATGGAAACCGGCGAACAGGAAAAGCTGAGTGCTGATGATATTGTGAAGCGTATGGTTGGTAAATACTAAGAAATACGGGTCATCCTGAACTTGTTTCAGGATCTCACAGGACAATTAACCAGCATGTTGTAAACCTTGCGTGTGGGATGCCGAAATAAATTCGGCATGACAGGATAAATAACAAAACGGCCATCACTTTCAAAAAGTGATGGCCGTTTTTATTTTTCAAAAGCTCCCCTTCAGGAAGCTAGGGGGTTATTTAGGCCCGTAAGTAACTATCGGGATGATCATTTCCTCAAGCGAAATACCGCCGTGCTGGAAGGTTTCGTTATAAAAATTCACAAAGTGATTGTAGTTGTTTGGATATACAAAATAGCTGTCTTCCTTGGCAAATACAAAGCTCGAGCTCAGGTGCAGTTTAGGCAACATGGCATCATGCGGGTTGCGGATGTGGAATACCTCCTTGGCGTTATAATTCAGGTTTTTGCCTTGTTTGTAACGCAGGTTGGTATTGGTATTACGGTCGCCCACAATTTTGCTTGGGTTTTTAACGCGGATGGTACCGTGGTCAGTAGTGATCACCACACGTACCTGTTTGGAGGCCAAAAACTTCAGCAGGTCAAATAAAGGCGAGTGTTCAAACCATGATAATGTGAGTGAGCGGTATGCGGCATCATCACTCGCCAGCTCACGGATCATCTGCATGTCGGTACGGGCGTGGGATAGCATATCCACAAAGTTGTATACCACCACGTTCAGCTCGTTGTTCATCAGGTTGCTTACTGACTCGTTCAAGGCACGACCCTCATCAATGTTCAGTATTTTGTGGTAGGAGTATTTGCACTCTTTGCGTAGTACACGTTTCAAGTGATCAGCAATAAACTCCGATTCATATAAATTCTTACCACCTTCGTCCTCGTCGTTCTGCCACATGGTAGGGTAGCGTTTCTCCATTTCCAAAGGCATCAGGCCCGAGAATATGGAGTTACGGGCATATTGCGTAGCGGTAGGCAAAATACTGTAGTAAGTATCTTCTTCTTCCAAACGGAAATACTCAGATATAATAGGGTTGATCACCTTAAACTGATCATACCTCAAATTATCTATCAGGATAAAAAACAGCGGACCGTTGCCATCCAGTTTAGGGAACACTTTCTTTTTAAAGAGTTGCGGAGAACTGGTTGGGGCAAATTCCGGATTTTTGATCCAGTTTAAATAATTACGCTCAACAAACTTACAGAATTGCACGTTGGCTTCGGCTTTTTGCAGGGTTAATATCTCGTGCATACCGGCGTCTTCCAATTTTTCAAGCTCCAGCTCCCAGTATATCAGTTTTTTGTATACATCTACCCATTCCTGGTGGCTCAGGTTGTCGTTAAGCGTCATACCCAGCGTCCGGAAATCCATCTGGTAGGCCATGGTTGTTTTTTCGGTAACCAGCCGTTTGTTTTCGGTCAGCTTTTTTATGGTGAGCAGAATCTGTTTAGGATGCACCGGTTTAATCAGGTAATCATCGATCTTGGAACCGATGGCATCTTCCATCAGGTATTCTTCCTCGTTCTTGGTGATCAACACAATGGGCACATCATTATTCAGATTCTTGATCTGCTGCAGGGTTTCCAGACCGGTTAAGCCCGGCATGTTCTCATCCAGGAAAACCAGGTCGAAATAATGCTGTTTAAAAGCGTCAACGGCGTCGTTGCCGTTGGTTACGGTAGTTACTTTGTATCCTTTTTCGTTCAGGAAAAGTATATGTGGCTTTAAAAGGTCAATTTCGTCATCGGCCCATAAAATGGTGGTGTCTTGCATAGTAGTATCTGTATTTAAAGTATTCTGAATCAGAATTTTCCGAATTTGAAAATTTTCAGAATGGTATGAATAAGATTAAGTTGATCAAATATCCACTTTTAAACAAGGATATTCTGGTAATTCTTAAATTTTGTAAATTCTGATTCAGACAATAAACCTCAAAGGGAGCGATTTGTTGTTGATAAGTAAAGGTATTAACAAAAATTAACAAACATCATGCGCTTATTTTACCTTTGTTTTACATTTTTGCATCGTAAACATCCAACTTGAATAAAAAGAAAATTATAAACGACCCTGTTTATGGCTTTATCAGTATCCCTACCGAGCTGGTATTTGACCTGATAGAACACCCCTATTTTCAGCGGTTAAGATATATCAAGCAGTTAGGTATGACCCACCTGGTATACCCGGGGGCCTTGCATACCCGTTTCCATCATGCCCTGGGCGCTATGCACCTGATGGCCATGGCCATTGAAACGCTGCGTAACAAAGGGCATCAGATCAGTCATGACGAGGAAGAAGCTTTAACCATAGCCATATTACTGCACGATATTGGTCATGGCCCGTTTTCACATGCGCTGGAGCGTACCATCATAGCAGGTGTAGCGCATGAAGACATATCGGCCATGTTGATGAACAAACTAAACGAGCAGTTTGGCGGTAGTTTAACCATGGCGATTGATATATTTAACGATACTTATCCACGCCGGTTTTTGCATCAATTGGTATCGAGTCAGTTGGATATGGACAGGCTGGATTACCTGAACCGCGATAGTTTTTTTACCGGTGTATCCGAAGGGGTGATCAGCTCAGACCGTATCATCAAGATGCTGAACGTGAAAGACGATCATGTGGTGGTAGAAGCCAAAGGGATTTACTCTATCGAAAAATTTTTGATAGCACGCAGGCTCATGTACTGGCAGGTTTATCTGCATAAAACCGTTATAGCCGGTGAGGAATTGCTGGTGAAAGTATTTAAACGCGGTCGCGAGTTGATATTACAGGGTGAGGATCTGTTTGCCACACCCGCACTGAAGCATTTTATCCAAAGCAATATCAGCCGGGAGGTTTTTAAGAAAGAGGATCATCACCTGGATATTTTCGCGAGTTTGGATGATGCCGATATTATGTCGGCAGTGAAAGTTTGGGCCAGCCACCCGGATTTTTTGTTGTCAACCCTGGCCAAAAACCTGGTTCAGCGAAATCTTTACCATGTTGATATTACTAATGAAGAACCGGATGCCGCATTTGTGGCGCAGCTAACCAAAAAGGCGATGGAAAAATATGGTATCAGCGAGCAGGATGCCTCCTATTTTGTTTTTACCACATCCATACGTAACAATGCTTATACAGCCGGGGATGGTAATATAGGCATACTGATGAAAGATGGAGAGGTATGTGATATAACCAAAGCCAGCGACAACTCAAACCTGGAAGCGCTGATCAAAACGGTTAAAAAACATATTACCTGTTATAGTAAAGATTTGTTGTAGGGGTAAATGACCGGCAAGGTGTCCTAACGCTGAGCACTGACTTTTGGCCCGATAAATGAAGATATGATTAATATTTAATACAAAAGCCGGTACGCATAACTAACAACTAATTAATAATTTGCTGCTTTAATTTTAACATTTAAATTTGTCGATGCAATTTAGTGCTCAGGAAATAAGTTTATTACTCAACGGAACTGTTGAGGGCGATGCTTTTGTGAAGGTTGATAAGCTGGCTAAGATAGAAGATGGCGATGCCGGAAGTCTTACGTTTTTGGCCAATCCCAAGTACGAACAGTTTTTATATACCACCAACGCTTCTGTGGTTATCATCAATCAGGATCAGCAGCTTAGCGGGCCGGTAAAGGCTACTTTGATACGTGTTGAAAATGCTTACAGCGCGTTTACGGTTCTTTTGGAACAATATAATACCCTTAAACTAAACAAAAAAGGCATCGAGGAGCCTTGTTTTATACACCCAACAGCTCAAATTGGCGCCGACCCTTATATAGGCGCGTTCGCTTACATCGGCACCAACACAAAAATTGGCGATAATTGTAAAATATATCCTAATGTTAACATTGGCGATAATGTTACTATCGGCAATAATGTTACCTTGTTTTCGGGGGCTACTGTTTATTTCGATTGTGTGCTAGGTAATAACGTTACCATACATTCGGGAGCGGTGATTGGCAGCGATGGTTTTGGCTTTGCACCCAATCCCGATGGTACTTATACAAAAATTGCACAGATTGGCAATGTGGTTATCGGGGATGATGTTGAGGTGGGAGCCAATACCGCTATTGACAGGGCCACCATGGGCTCAACCCTTATAGGTAAAGGTGTAAAGATTGATAACCTGGTGCAAATAGCGCACAATGTTGAGGTTGGCGAGCATACGGTTATTGCAGGCCAGGCGGGTATATCCGGCAGTACAAAAATTGGCAAAAATGCCGTTATTGGCGGCCAGGTGGGTATTTCCGGTCATTTAAATATTGCCGGCCGCACACAGGTATCAGCACAAACAGGCATCAACAGCTCCATTACCGAAGAGGGTATGGTTTGGGGCGGTACGCCTTATATGCCGTTTAAGGATTATCTGAAGGCGCACTCTAAATTAAGGAGGTTGCCTGAGATTGACCGCAAGGTTTATGAACTCGAAAAATTAATTGAAGAACTCAGAAAAGGTAATCATTAGTTCGCAGGTTCATTAGTTTTACGGAAGTTTTTCCCGCGATTACTGATGAATTATTTTAGCAATGAACAACTGAACTAATGAACGACTGAACGTTGTAAATATGAATGTAAAACAAAGAACTATTAAAGCGCCGGTATCGGTTTCGGGTACAGGCTTACACACTGGTCAGCGTGTAACCATGACCTTTAACCCGGCGGCAGAAAACCATGGCTATAAATTCAGAAGGATTGATATGCCTGGTGCGCCGATCATTGATGCCGATGTTGATAATGTGACCGATACTTCGCGTGGTACCACCATTTCACAAAATGGGGCCACCGTAAACACGGTTGAACATGTGTTGGCTGCGCTGGTAGGTATGGAGATAGACAATGTGCTGATAGATATGGATGGCCCAGAAACACCCATTATGGACGGCAGCTCTATACAGTTTGTTGATGTGATCATGGAAACCGGCCTGATTGAACAGGATGCCGACCGCGAATACTATCATATACCTTACAATATACATTACTCTGAGCCCGACCGTAAAGTGGAGATGGTGGCTATGCCGCTTGATGATTACCGCTTTACCTGCATGGTTGATTATAACTCACAAGTATTAGGCAGTCAACATGCCAGTATCTCAACCATTGCCGAATTTAAAAAGGAAATAGCCTCATGCCGTACCTTTTGCTTTTTGCATGAACTGGAAATGTTGTTAAAGCACGACCTGATTAAAGGCGGCGACCTGAACAACGCCATTGTAGTGGTGGATAAAGAGGTCGATGAGGAAGAACTAAGCCACCTGGCCAAACTCTTTAACCGTAAAGACATAAAAGTAGCGCCGCAGGGTATATTAAATAATATTGAATTACGCCACCAGAATGAGCCCGCAAGGCATAAACTGCTGGATATGATAGGCGACCTGGCCCTGGTTGGTGTTCCGCTGAAAGGACATATCATGGCCGCAAGGCCCGGTCACGCGGCTAACGTGGCTTTTGCGAAAAAGATAAAGGCGCTTATCAAAAAAGAAAAGAGCCGCAAACACGTAAAGGTGTATGACCCTAACATGACACCGGTATATGATACCGTTCAAATCATGAAGATATTGCCACACAGGCAGCCAATGCTGATGATCGATAAGATCCTGGAGCTGTCAAAAAGCCATGTGGTAGGATTAAAGAATGTGACCATGAACGAGGACCTGTTTATGGGGCATTTCCCGGGTTCGCCGCTTTTTCCTGGCGTATTGCAGATAGAAGCCATGGCGCAAACCGGTGGTATCCTGGTACTAAACACTGTACCTGATCCAGAAAATTATATTACCCTTTTCCTGAAGATAGAGAACGCCCGTTTTAAGGACAAGGTTGTGCCTGGCGATACCATCATATTCCATTGCAACCTGCTTGCCCCTATCAGACGTGGTATTGCCCAAATGAAAGGTATTGGTATGGTTGGCTCACGTATTGTGGTAGAAGCCGAATTGATGGCGCAAATTGTAAAAGTTAATAAAACCAACGAAGCATGATCCAACCCTTAGCATACATACACCCGCAGGCTAAAATAGCCGACAACGTGGTGATTGAACCTTTTGTGACTATCCACAAGGATGTGGAGATTGGCGAAGGTACCTGGATCGGCTCCAACTCCGTAATTATGGATGGCGCCCGCATCGGTAAAAACTGCCGCATATTCCCCGGCGCGGTAGTATCTGCCCCTCCGCAGGATCTGAAATATAAAGGCGAGCAAAGCACCGTATCTATAGGTGATAATACCACCATACGCGAGTGCGTTACGCTTAACCGGGGTACCGCCTTGGATAAAAATACCACCACTATTGGCAGTAATTGCCTGCTGATGGCTTATGTGCACGTAGCGCATGATTGCGTTATCGGTGATAATGTGATCATTGCCAACTCGGTACAACTGGCCGGACATATCAATATTTACGATTATGCTTTTGTGGGTGGCTCATCTGCCGTACACCAGTTTGTAGAGATCGGCGCGCACAGTATGATATCTGGTGGGTCGCTGGTACGTAAAGATGTTCCTCCGTTTACCAAAGCGGGTCGCGAGCCGCTATCATACGTAGGTATCAACTCCGTTGGTTTACGCCGCAGAGGCTTTTCAGCAGCAACCATTAACGAGATCCAGGAGATCTACAGGATCATATTCCTGAAAAAATATAATGTGAGCAAGGCCCTTGATATTATCGAGGCCGAGTTTACCCCAAGCATCGAACGCGATGAGATCATTAACTTTTTGCAAAACTCGCAAAGAGGTATCATGAAGGGCTTTGGGAATACTTAATTTTTAGTCTGAATCAGAATTTACAGAATTTTAGAATTAGCTGAATTCTTACTATTCTGATTTTAATTGGATCTTTTATTATTCTGTATATCTTGAAATTCTGTAAATTCTGATTCAGACAATATGAACATCACCCTTCAAAACATCGGCCGTAGATTTAACCGCGACTGGATCTTCAGGGGGGTTGATTATACTTTTAACAGCGGTCAGGCTTACGCCATATTAGGCCCTAATGGCTCTGGCAAATCAACACTGCTGCAGGTTTTAAACGCCAGCCTCACACCCTCGGCAGGTACCATCAGCTATACTTTTCAGGATAAACCGGTTGAGGCAACGGAGGTGTTTCAGCATCTGAGTCTTGCTGCACCATACCTGGAGCTGATAGAAGAGTTTACCCTCACCGAGATGGTTGATTTTCACTTTAAATTTAAACAATACAAACCCGGTATCGACAAAAAGGAACTGATCGGTTTGTTAAGTTTGGCCAAAAGCGAAAACAAGCTGATCAGGTATTTTTCATCAGGTATGAAACAGCGTTTGAAGCTGATACTGGCCTTTTGTGCCGATACCCCTATCCTGATGTTGGATGAACCCACATCCAATCTGGATACGCAGGGTGTTGACTGGTACCTGGGCCTCGTGGAGCAGTTTGCGCACAACCGCCTAACCATCATCTGCTCAAACCAGGAGCACGAGTATGGCTTTTGTAATGAACGCCTGGGCATTTCGGATTACAAACAATAGAGATTTGAGATGTTAGATATGAGATTTGAGACATGTGATTATCAAATATTTATTCATCTGGCTTTATAAAAAATCTCAAATCTCATATCTAACATCTCAAATCAAATTTCTAATTTTGCGGCCTCAATATTTTTTTATGGCTAAAGCATCAGATGTTAAGAATGGAAATGTGCTTCGCTTTAACGGCGAATTAGTGCAGGTTGAAGAGTTTTTACACCGTACACCAGGTAACTTACGTGCATTTTACCAGGCCCGTATGCGTAACGTAAAATCAGGAAAATTGGTTGAATACCGTTTCCGTACCGACGAAGAGGTAGATATTGCCCGTGTTGAAACAAGCGATTATCAATATTTATATGACGAGGGCGAAACATTGGTAGTAATGGATAATACTACTTATGATCAGCATAGTATCCCTAAAAAATTATTTGGTCCCGCGGTTAAATTTTTAAAAGAAGGCATGAACGTGATTGTTGCTTTTGAAAGCGAAGAACCGATCATGGGTTCTATCCCAGGCTCTGCCGAACTGGAAATTACTTACACCGAGCCTGCTGTTAAAGGCGATACCTCAAGCGGCGCACTAAAAAATGCTACCGTTGAAACCGGTGCCGAGATCCGTGTGCCACTGTTCATTAACATTGGTGATAAAGTAAAAGTAGACACCGCTACCGGCACTTACGTTGAGCGTGTGAAAGCGTAGCCCCCTAACCTTCGCCGGCTGGCGGAGAACTTTTGAATTACATATTACGTTACATGATAAAAAGAAAGAGGCTGTCTCAAAAGGATAGCCTCTTTATATTCATTAACCGGGCGGGATATTGCAGCTTCCATGGTATAGATTTACTGCAAGATTAAAGTTTTTCAATCAAACAACACCGTCCGTGCCCTGAATGAAAATGAAGGAAAAGGAACAATACAGGTCAGAAATGATTGAACTCGTCATTTTTGGCGAACCGTTGGTGCATAATCATTTTACTATCTTTGCATCATTACCACAAATAAGTTCATTACATGGAAGATGTAAATCTTTGGTTAGACCATCCGAAAAAAGATTAGAAAGAAGTTAAGAAAAAAGAGATTTTGTTTAAACAAAATCTACTGGAGAGCAACCTTGATTTTTTTCAAGGCAATTTTTTATGCTTATCCATCAACGTTTTCAATAGCTAATTTTTAACTTCATAATGAACAAAAATGAATACAATTTTGTGGATAATACAGGGACTTCTTGCTGCTTTTTTTATTATGCCTGGTTATGGGAAAATAAGTGGCAGCAAAAAAAAACACGTTTCAGACGGACATTTGACACCGAATGATTCTATAATACCAATCCGAATATTAGGAATTTTTGAGTTGTTAGGTTGTTTTGGTATTATAATTCCGTGGCTTACAGGTATTGTGCCAATTTTAACGCCAATCACAGCCGTTTGCTTTTGCATAATTATGGTAGCAGGTATGTTTGTTCATACTAAAAAGCAAGAATACAAAATGCTCCCAATGTTGATTATAGTTTTTATACTGTCAGCAGCTGTGGTATATCTTAGGTTCGCTGCGTTAGCATAGCAATACCTTCCCTCCCAGGGGCAAAAAACAGCATCAGCCAGCAGGTTATTTGGCAATTTTGAAGCAGACGGAAGTGCATTAACATTTGTACTTTCGTCTTGCTTTTGTAACAACTTGAAGTTATAAATTCAGCGTGAAATAACACATCACCAGAACTCATTATGATCCTTAAATAAATAGATCAAGATCGGGTTACTTTCTATCGCTCATAACCTCAGAAAATGGAAAGCCTAAAGGCTTATTCGTCCCTTTTCGTCAAAAAATCAACCTACACAACAAGCAAACAGCCGCTTTTAAGCAGATATACCTTTACTGCCTAATGAGCTGCCAAAACTATCTCAATAAAAAGAAACCGCCTCATAATTACTTATGAGACGGCCTCTTTCTTTTTATGTCTGTCTCCGCGCGTCATTGCGAGGTACGAAGCAATCTCTATGCTATACAGAGCGAATCTGCTTATCGGGGATTGCTTCGTACCTCGCAATGACGTGTGGGTTATTAATTGTTTCATGCACCCCCCCTTCAGGGGGCCGGGGGACTAAAACTCCAGCTCCAACAACACCGGGCAATGATCGGAGTGTTTGGCTTCGGGTAAAATGGCGGCACGTTTAATGGTGGCCTCCAGTTCGGTACTGGCCATGGCATAATCAATACGCCAACCTAAGTTTTTGCCTCTTGAACCCGCTCTGAAACTCCACCAGGTATAATTATGCGGTTCTTTGTTCAGGTGACGGAAGGTATCGATAAAGCCCCCTTCGATGAATTTCTCCATCCATTCGCGTTCTTCGGGCAAAAAGCCGGAAGAGTTGGCGTTTGATTTAGGGTTGTGGATGTCAATAGGACGGTGACAGATATTATAATCACCACATACCACCAGTTTGGGATATTGGCTTTTGAGCAGTGTAAGGTATCTGCCAAATTCATCTAAAAACCGGTATTTAAACACCTGGCGCTCATCGCCGCTGGAACCCGACGGAAAATAAACGCTCATGACGGATACTTCGTCAAAATCAATGCGGATACAACGGCCTTCACGGTCAAAATCAGGGATGCCGCAGCCATATTCAATATGTTTAGGTGTTTGTTTACTAAAGATAGCGGTACCACTGTATCCTTTTTTTTCGGCCGGGAACCAGTAGTGTTTGTACCCCAGCTGGTCTACCAGTCCAAGATCGGTTAATACATCAGGGGTCGCTTTAATTTCCTGGAGGCAAACCACATCGGCATCAGTAGCCTGTAACCAGGCCAACCAGTTTTTACTGATGGCCGAGCGGATACCATTAACATTATAGGTTATTATTTTCATTTTGGAATTTAGATGTTGGATTTTTGAACGACTAAGGTACGATTTTTTTGATTTTGGGAATTGTCAGAACCCCGATTTACTTGATTAGGGAATAAAAGGATTTTCTAGTCAAATCGTAATCAGGGCCATCATTTAATCCCTTAATCATGGTTCAAACAAATACATCCGAAACCCGATATCAACGTAGTATTTTATCCAATTGCCGGCACTCTTTCTTACTGAGAATCTCTACTGTCATAGGAACATCCGTTAGTGGGCGATCACACGCATCCTTTTTTACGGCAGCAATACGGTCCACCATATCAAGCCCCGAAATTACCTCACCATAAACAGTATAATTTTGGTCGAGATGAGGCACCCCGCCAACAGATTTATACCATTCCCTTTGCCATGCCGGTATCTTGCGGCCTTTCAAACGGGTTTTCTCCAGTGTATCCAGCTTGCCATCAGTAAAACGTTTGCCTTCGGTGATATAGAACTGGCATCCGCTTGATGCTTTTTTCGGGTTCTCGTCGCGTGCCGCGGCCAGTACACCCCGCTTGTGAAACAGGCTGTCCCTGAACTCAGCAGGTACGGTATAACCCACATCGCCATCGCCCAGTTCCAATTCAGGTATTGCCTTTTTTGAATCAGGGTCGCCACCCTGGATCATAAAGTTCTGTATCACCCGGTGAAATAAAGTGCCGTTATAAAAGCCTTTTTTTGCCAGTTTTATAAAATTATCGCGGTGCAGAGGCGTTTCATTATATAAGCGGATGATACAATCGCCATAACTGGTTCTAATGCGTACATACTGGTTTTTAGGTGGCCCGGCAAAGGCGGCAATACTCAGCAGGAGCAGAGTTATAGTAAAGAGTTTTTTCATATATCGTTAGATCGGTTAGTACGTCATTGCGAGCGTAGCGTGGCAATCCCTAATATACAGAGCGGCTCTACAAATCGGGGATTGCTACGCTACGCAATGACGTTATTTTTTACGTTTTTACGCTTTTTGCAGTGAAGCCGCAAAAAGCATCTAATTTCCCTCCAGTTCTTCAAAATAACTGATCATCAGTGATTTGAGGATCATCTCCTGCTCCAGCAAGGTATAATTAGGGATAACCTTTGTTCTTTTCCAATGCGGCCAACCGTCCTGGTCAAGGCCCTCCAGCTCATAAAAACCCAGCATACTAAAAAGGCGGCAATTGGCAATATGCATCAGCTCTTCCTTCTGGCGTTTGCTGAATTTGCGTGGTCCCTGGCCCAATTCCTGCACACCAATTAAAAACAGCATTACTTTCAGATCGGGTTTTTCGTTATCAAAATCCTGGGCAATACGTTGCTGCAGCGCATCCCATTTCACATTAATTTCGGCAGGTGTCATACCGGCAAATATAAGTGATAAATTTGTTCATAGTTGAGGGCAGATGGTTCATAGATGATAGTTCATAGTAAAAGGCTATGAACCATGAACTATCGACTATAAGCTAATAAACAAATGTGCGGTTATCATAAATGTTACAATGTTGCGTTATTTTTAACATTTTATTAACTATTTTTGTGTGATCTTTTGATTAATGACACTTAAGGTGAAGAAAAACAGGTTACATATAATATACTCATGGCTATTGCTTATTTGCTTTATAGCCGGTCAGTATGTTGTTTATACTCATCAACACCTTCTTGTTAAAACTACCGGCTCGGTTTACGCAACCGCCGACCATAGCCACCAACAACAAACAGTTAAGGAAAAATGTTATCTGTGCGATGCCATGCATCACCAGGCAGCTGTTATTGATCAGGCATTTTGTTTAGTGCCACAAGTAGCTACCCTGCATTTTTTTAAAGCCAGCGACTATAGCTTCGTAAGCATTGCGCTCGTGCTGGCTGCCGGTCGTGCCCCTCCCGTACTTTCATAATATCATTTTTTCCTGCAAAATAGGCCACCATTGGTGTGGTATTTATTGATCCCCAAATTCTTTTATTATGAAATTAAAGCTAATTAGTAGCTTATTATTGCTTTTTATAGGTTTTTCTGCTTTTGCGAATGCGCATACAATTACAACAAAAAACGCGGCTGTTGAAGAGGCCGTGGGCACTTTAACCGGTACGGTTACCGACAAAGCCGACGGCAAACCCGTTATTGGTGCTACCGTAAGCATCCCCGATCTGCATACCGGAGCTATTACCGATGTAAATGGTAAATACGTGTTAAACCATGTTCCCCGTGGCGTTTACCTGGTACAGGTAAGCTATCTTGGATATGCCACTTTCAACCAAAAGGTTGATCTTTCAAAAACATCTGTGTTTGATGTAAAGCTGCAAGCTTCGTCATTGGAGGCTGGTGAAGTAGTGGTAACCGGTGTAAGTAAAGCTACCGAGATAAAACGCAGTCCCGTACCTATGATAGCCGTAGGTAAAGCCTACCTGGAACAGCGCGCAGCTTCGGGTAATATTATTGATCAGATTGCTACCCTGCCAGGTGTAAGCGCGGTTACTACCGGTCCAAACGTATCCAAGCCATTTATCCATGGCCTGGGCTATAACCGGGTAATTACCTTACAGGATGGTATACGCCAGGAAGGTCAGCAATGGGGCGATGAGCACGGTATCGAAGTTGATCAAAACTCGATTGACCGGGTAGAGATCATCAAAGGCCCGGCCAGTTTAACCTATGGTTCTGACGCAATCGGTGGTGTGGTTAACCTGATTACCCCGGCACCCGTTCCTGAAGGTAAAATATTAGGTTCGGTACAAGGTATTTATGGTACCAACCAGGGTTTGCTCAATGGCTCTTTCCGATTACAGGGCAACCAGAACGGCCTGATCTGGGGAACGGTAATATCAGCTAAAGAAGCTAAGAATTATCAGAACCAGCAAGACGGCCGGGTATATGCTACCGGTTATCAGGAAAAAGATGCCCGTGTAATGGTGGGTCTGAACAAATCATGGGGCTACTCTTATTTACACGCTTCTGTTTTTGATGATAAGCAGGATATCCCAGATGGCAGCCGCGACTCGCTTACCCGTAAATTCACCAAGCAAATAACCGAAGACGGCGCCACTGCTATCGTTCCGGAATCTGAACTAAACTCCTACCGCATCCCGACCCTACATCAACGCGTTCAGCTTTACCGCATCTATAACAACAGTAACTTTATTTTAGGTAATGGCAACCTGCTGGTTAACCTGGGCTATCAACTCAGTCACAGACGGGAGTATACCCATCCTGAGTATGGAGATATTCCAGGCTTAAACCTGCATTTGCACACTTACACCTATGATGTTAAATACAACTTTAACATCGGCGATGATTATGAAACCACCTTTGGTGTAAATGGTCAGTATGGTAAAAATACGATCGATGGCGCCACTGATTTTCCTATCCCGGCCTATCACCAGTTTGATATCGGGCCTTTCTTTGTGATCAAGAAAAGCTTTGGTAAACTCGATCTTTCGGCCGGTGCCCGTTTTGATTCACGCTCTTTCAAGGGCGATGCCGCTTACGTAGATACTATTGGCGGGCCTCATGGCTTCCCTCAGTTATACAAAGGTCCCAACCCAACCACCGCGCCTAACGTTACATCACAGTTTGACGCCCTTAGCAAAACTTTCACCGGCTTTTCGGGCAGTTTTGGTGCAACCTACAATGTATCCGACCAGTTTTTGTTCAAGGCTAATCTTGCCCGTGGTTTCAGGGCGCCGAGTATTGCCGAACTATCTGCCAATGGCCCCGATCCAGGTTCACAGATCTATCACGTAGGTGATAAGAACTTTAAACCGGAGTTCAGTTTTCAACAGGATATCGGCGCGTTCTTAACACTGCCAAATATCTCTGCCAGCGTGGAGTTGTTTAATAATGAGATCTCTAACTACATATTTCAACAGCAGGAGCTGAACCCCGATGGCAGTCCGGTGATCACCCAAGGTTATAATACTTTTACCTATGTACAAAGCAAAGCCAGGATCTATGGCGGCGAAGTTAATGTCGATTTGCACCCATTGCCATGGTTGCATTTTGAAAACTCACTGAGTTTAACTTACGGTGAGAACAAAGGAAACGGTGGTCCAGTGCCCGATAGCTTAAAATACTTGCCGTTCATCCCACCATTGCATACCCACTCAGAATTGCGCGGAGCGTTTAACGGCGGCTTTGGCGACTTTAAAAATCTGTATGTTTTTGTTGGCTTTGATCATTACAGCGCCCAAAACCGTTTCTTTTCCGCTTACGGTACAGAGACTGCCACCGCGGGTTACAATTTGCTAAGTGCAGGCTTTGGTGGTAACATTGTCAACAAATCAGGTCAGCCGGTTTTGAAACTGTTTATTGAAGGCACTAACCTGGCTAATATAAATTACCAATCAAACATGAGCAGGCTTAAATATTTCGGTAATCCTACCGCCCCTGATGGTATTAATCATGGTATTTTTAATATGGGCCGTAATATCAGCTTTAAGGTGGTTGTACCATTTGGTTTCAACACCGGTAAAAAATCATAAGTTATTTTATACCTTTTGAAAAACATGAAAAGCTCTGTCCGTCAAAGGCAGAGCTTTTTTTGTATACTGGTGAAAGCATTTAAAGGGAATCATCAAAATATTTGATGATTCTGTGATTTACAAGGTCAAAGTATTTAGGTATTTTTGAGGGAAAAAGTAAAAGAAGGGGTGTCATGGTGAGCCTGTCGAACCATGGTGCGTGGGGCATCTCCGCGCGATCCTTCGACAAGCTCAGGATGACAGGCCAGTAAATAATAAAATTAAATGCTCTTAACTGTTCAATCACTGGCAGGTCTGCCTGCCGCCGCCGAAGCGATCATAACCCAAGCGGCCAATAACAGGATATTTCTTTTTTATGGCGATATGGGGGCCGGCAAAACCACCCTGATCAAAAGCCTGTGCAGTTTTTTAGGTACAATGGACGCGGTTACCAGCCCTACGTTTGCCATCGTGAATGAGTACCAGGGCCCGAAAGATAAAATATATCATTTTGATTTTTACCGGCTTAAAGACCAAACAGAAGCGCTGGATATGGGTTATGAAGAATACTTTTACGCGGGCGTCTACTGTTTTATTGAGTGGCCCGAAAAGATACCCGACCTGCTGCCGCCGCATTATACCAACATCAGGATCAAAGCTTTAAACGATGGTTCGCGACAGGTTAATATTGAAAATTTTTAGTAAAACAAGAGAACGAATGTGCGGATATCAGACGTGCAGATGGGGTTCTGGAATGCATAAAAAAGCAGTAATTCACTAAATCGATAATTCAATAAATCATTAATTATATTTATCTTCATCAGCCACAATTAAAACATCATGAGTTCAGGGATATACAGTGGGTTTTCTGACATTGCCAAACAGGCAATGATGCAGCCTCAGGAGTCGATGCTGGAGGTTAAGAATAAGAAGAATAAGTTATACATCGGCATTCCAAAGGAGGTTTCGTTCCAGGAGAACCGTATTCCCTTAACCCCGCTGTCGGTAGCTTTGCTGGTTAATAACGGGCACGACGTTATTTTAGAAAGCAACGCGGGCCAGGCCGCCAATTTTTCTGACAAGGATTACAGCGAGCAGGGTGCCCGCATTGTTTACGATCATAAATCAGTATACGAAGGGGCTGATATCATCATCAAAATAGCTCCCCCTACCATGCAGGAGATCGAATTGATGAAACCCGGACAGATATTGATATCTGCCCTGCAACTGGCCACCTTAAAGGCCGAGTGTCTGCATGCGCTGATGGCCAAAAAAATTACCGCGCTTAGCTTTGAACACCTGCGTGACGAGGGAAATACCCTGAGCGTGGTACGTGCCATGAGCGAGATTGTAGGCGCCACATCAATATTGATAGCGGCCGAATATTTAAGCAATGTGTTTGACGGCAAAGGCCTGATGCTGGGAGGTATCACGGGCGTACCCCCTACCGAAATTGTGATCCTGGGAGCAGGTACCGTTGGTGAATACGCAGCCCGCACCGCCATATCCCTGGGTGCCGAAGTAAAAGTTTTTGATCCATCGATATACAAACTGCGCCGCTTGCAAAATAACATTGGCAGCCGGGTTTTTACCTCGGTAGTACAGCCTATTGTGCTCGAAAAGGCCATTACCACCTGTGATGTGGCCATTGGCGCCATGAGGGCCGAGGATGGACGCAGTCCGTGTATCATTTCTGAAGCTACTGTAAGTCGTATGAAACGCGACTCGGTAATCATCGATGTGAGTATAGATCAGGGTGGTTGTTTTGAAACATCAGAAGTTACCAATCATACCCATCCGGTGTTCCGCAAGCACGATGTTATCCATTACTGTGTACCCAATATAGCTTCGCGTGTGGCCCGCACAGCTACTTATGCACTTACCAATATATTTGCCCCCATACTGCTGGATATCGGCGATCAGGGCGGTATTAAAAACGTGATATGGCAAAAGTCGGGTGTGCGTAATGCGGTATACATTTATCATGGGCATTTAACCAATAAACATATCGGCGAGCGTTTTTCCATTCCCTGTAAAGATCTGGATCTGCTCATCGTGTCGCACCGGTAAATCCTATCCTATGCATCGTTATATCATCGTACTGTTTTTTGTTTTAGCCGGTATAAACGCCAGCGCGCAGCATTACAAGTACATTGATAGCACCAAAATAAGCGGTCCGGCCCGGTATAAAAAACAAATCAAAGCTAATCCCGATAAACAGCTGGTCGAGATAAAGCGTTACATCCCGCAGATTGCGTTGGATATCAGGTATGCTACCACCAATAATTTTATGCACAGGCGCATGTATCAGCAGGCTAAGGCTTATGCCCGCCTGCCGGTTGTAAAAGCTTTGCAACAGGTAGAGGCCGACCTGCAAACCCGTGGCCTGGGGCTTAAAATTTATGACGCCTACCGCCCTTACTCGGTTACCATTAAATTTTATGAAATGGCCAGTGATACCAATTTTGTGGCCGATCCGCGTAAAGGCTCCAAACATAACCGGGGGTGCGCGATTGACCTGAGTTTGATTGACCTTAAAACAGGAAAAGAACTGGATATGCCTACAGGTTTTGATAGCTTTAGCAGAAAGGCCGCGGCCAATTATCCCACCCTCAGTAAACAACAGCTGGACAATCGCGAATTATTAAAAACAATAATGCAGGCCCATGGCTTTAAAGTGTTGAGTACCGAATGGTGGCATTACGATTTTAACGGCTGGGCCAGTTACGAATTACTCGATATCCCTTTTTCTGGACTATAGGATTTTGGGAGTAAGGATTTGGGGACTTTTGGAGCAAGGATTAAGGGAATAAAGAGTAAGGATTGGAAAAATCTTTATTCCTGTCCTTGCTCCATAAATCCTTGTTCCTTGCTCTAAAAAGTCCTTGCTCCAAAAGTCCCCAAATCCTTGCTCCTAAAGAAGGCATCAAAATTGCTAAGCTTTGGTTCGATGCATCAATTAAATAAGCGCAAATGAATTTTTTAGGTAAAGAACGTTTAAAACGATTGTGGAAAATACTGGTAGCTACTTTTAGCGGCTTTATAAGCGATAACGGCTTAAAGCTAAGCGCGTCGCTGGCTTATTATACCATTTTTTCGATAGCTCCGCTTTTGTTTTTGCTGATAGCGGTGGTAGGCCTTGTACCTATTGCCAAAACAGATACGCTTTACCAGCAAATAGGTACTTATGTAGGCGCTAATGCGGCCAACCAGATACATAGTACGGTAGCGAGCCTTAAACTAAACGGCAAAAGCGGGTTTGGTTTTGCTATAGGTATTGTTACCTTAATGGTGGGTGCAAGCAGCATATTTGTGGAGATACAGGATTCATTAAATATCATCTGGCGGGTGAAAGCCAAACCCAAAAGCGGCTGGATCAAACTGCTCCGAAACCGTTTTGTATCATTTTCACTCATTATCAGCCTGGGGTTTTTGCTGCTGGCCTCGTTGTTGGTTAATTTTATTATAGATGCTATCGGGGGTAAAATAGAGGAATTATTGCCAGCCCTAAAGTTTACCAAATTACTGGTACAGGGAATAAACCTGGGTGTAACACTTATTGTAATCTCCGTTTTATTCGGGATCATATTTAAATTTTTGCCCGATGTAAAGATCAAGTGGAAGGATGTACGTAGTGGCGCGTTTTTTACCGCCTTGCTGTTTATGCTGGGGCAATACCTGATCGGTCTGTATATTCAATATACAGCACAGGGGTCGGTATATGGTGCCGCGGGCTCGCTTATTGTTATTTTGGTGTGGATCTATTATACATCGGCCATACTATACATTGGCGCCGAGTTTACCCAGGTTTATGCCGAAGCCAGCGGCAGCCACATTGAACCTGCGGAATATGCCGTACACGTACAGCAAACCGAAGTAGAACGGCATGTAAAAGAGCTGCCCGCCCAAAACCCTGAACTGCTAAAGAAGAGCAAGGATTTGGAGAGCAAAGAACAAGGATAGGTGGAGCATGGATTTGAGGTTACTCAGGATTTCTTACTAAGGCAACACAGAAAATATAAAAAAAGAGGTGTCACCCTGAGCTCCGTCGAAGGGTGGAGCGTAGAGGCCTGTCCACCATACTTCAACGGAGCTCCTTGACACCCGTCTTGACTCTTATCTCTTGACTCTATTCCTCCCCCTCTCTTCACATGATATTCACATTTTATTCGTAAATTTGAGTATTAATTTATTTTAATATAAAATGGAAACTAAAGATCCTGAATACGTTTATAAAAACGTAATACAATTAAACGAAACAGACGCTTCCCGTAAATTCATAGCCAATGTGTTTTTATGGATGTTTGTTGCCCTGGGGCTTTCGGCAGTTTGTGCATTCTTATTTTCTCAGAATCAGGCCCTGCTTAATATGCTTATTGATCCGGCCACAGGCCGTAATACCGGTTTGGGTACTATTACGATGTTTGCACCGCTTGCATTCGTGTTGATCATCTCTTTTGGTTTTAACCGACTATCTTACGGGGTGTTAGCGTTCCTTTTTGTTGCGTTTTCAGCAATAATGGGTATTAGCTTAAGCTATATACTATTGGTTTTTACTGCAGGCTCTGTTTTAGGCGTATTTATTACCACATCGGTAGTATTTGGTGTAATGGCCATCGCCGGTTATACTACTAATACCGATTTGACCAAATTTGGCCCAATCCTGATGATGGGACTGATTGGTATTATCGTAGCATCTTTATTGAATATGTTTATGCACAGCAGTCGCCTAGATTATATCATTAGCTATGTAGGTGTAGCTGTATTTGTAGGCTTAACCGCTTATGATGTACAAAAACTAAAACGCATTGGCGCGGGTTTAGAATATGGTGATGCATCGGCCTCAAAAATGGCATTGATGGGTGGATTAACCCTATATCTTGATTTCATCAACCTTTTCCTGATGATCCTGCGTTTATTCGGCAGAAGAAGATAATAGCCAACAAAAGGTATTTTTATACAACAGCCCGGTTCTTTGCAAAGAGAACCGGGCTGTTTAGTTAAGGCCCAAACAGGCACAAAAAGAGACCATTTGGCAAGTAGTTCTTTGATAGCCAATAAATTAATCTTTTTAAACCTTCAAAACCCCATCAAAAATTTGTTAAAAAGTGTTAAAACGGCATTAAAAAGCTGTTGAAATGACCAAAGGGCAAACCTTTTACCCGCGTTTTTGACTAAAAAAGTGTTAAAATTTTAGGTTTAAAAAGTTTTTCAGGAGCCATAGTCGTTGAGTTTTCATGACATAATCCATCAATATCCCAGGCCGAATATTCATGCAATTGTAAACACGTTTGGCGTATGCAACAGAAGGGGGCAAAACTATTGCATATTAAAGCTTTATTGTGCACCTTTGCATTGCTTATAGAGAAAGGCGGAGGGATTAGACCCTGCGATGTCTTAGCAACCTGTACTATACAAGGTGCTACATTCTACTCAACAACACAAAAAGCGTTGGGAAAGATAAGCGAAAGTCAGTCATATACCCGACTTTTCGAGATAAGCTGTTTTTTTAGATTTGAGATATTAGATGTGAGATATGAGACAGCTTCGGCTTTTGCGTTTATCACATTTAGTACCTTGTTTATTAGATAGGGAAATGAGTTTCAGATCACGGATTTTGTCCTGATCTCAAGTCTCAAATCTCATATCTCACATCTCAAACATGGATATTAGAAAAGAATTAGAGAAACGCATACTGGTAATTGACGGGGCGATGGGTACCATGATACAGCGGTACCAGTTAACCGAGCAGGATTTTCGTGGGGAGCGTTTTAAAGATCATAACTCCGACCTGCAAGGAAATAACGACCTGCTGAACATTACACGCCCCGATATTATCAAGGCTATACATGCCGAATACCTGGACGCCGGTGCCGATATTATTGAGACCAATACTTTTAGCACACAAATAATTTCCCTGGCCGATTATAAGCTGGAAGAACTGGCTTATGAGCTAAGCTACGAGGGTGCACGCCTGGCCCGCGAAGTGGCTGAGGAATATACCGCCAAAAATCCGGCTAAGCCCCGTTTTGTGGCCGGCGCCGTGGGGCCTACTAACCGTACAGCCTCATTATCACCAGATGTGAATGATCCGGGATATCGTGCGGTAACATTTGATGACCTGGCCGAAGCTTATTATGACCAGGTACGTGGCCTGGTTGACGGCGGGAGCGACCTGTTACTGGTAGAAACCATATTTGACACCCTGAACGCCAAGGCTGCTTTATTTGCCATTAACCGGTACGCGAATGAGTCGGGTAAACATTTGCCTATCATGATCTCCGGTACCATTACAGATGCTTCTGGTCGTACCCTATCCGGGCAAACGGTGGAGGCTTTCTGGAACTCGGTACGTCATGCCAACCTGCTTTCGGTAGGGTTAAATTGTGCTTTGGGCGCCAAAGAAATGCGCCCTCACCTGGCCGAGCTTTCCGAAAAAGCCGATGTGTTTATATCTGCCTATCCCAACGCTGGTTTACCCAATGAGTTTGGTCAGTATGACGAAACCGCGCACGAAACCGCTCATCAGCTGGATGATTTTATAAAAGCCGGACTGGTAAACATTGTAGGTGGTTGTTGTGGCACTACGCCCGAACACATTAAATGTATTGCCGAAAAAGCTGCTAAATACTCACCAAGAATAGTCCCCTCTGTTGATCCGAATCTGCGATTGAGCGGCTTAGAGGCGGTTACCATAACTCCTGAGAGTATTTTTGTGAACGTGGGCGAGCGTACCAACATTACCGGATCGCCTAAATTCTCGAAACTGATCCTGGCCGAAGATTATGAAGCAGCCCTGGCCGTGGCCCTGCAACAGGTAGAAGGCGGCGCCCAGGTGATCGATATCAACATGGATGAGGGTATGATCGATTCGGAAGCGGTGATGGTGAAATTCCTGAACCTGGTAGCTTCTGAACCCGATATTGCCAAACTCCCCATCATGATCGACTCCTCTAAATGGACGGTTATCGAGGCTGGCTTAAAATGTATCCAGGGTAAAGGTATCGTGAACTCTATCTCGCTAAAAGAGGGTGAAGATAAGTTCAGGGAGCAGGCCCGTAAAATATTAAGCTATGGCGCAGCTACAGTAGTGATGGCCTTTGACGAAACCGGTCAGGCCGATTCTCTGCAGCGTCGTATCGAGATCTGTAAACGCTCGTATGATATCCTGGTAAATGAGGTCGGTTTTCCACCACAGGACATCATTTTTGACCCCAATATATTAACCGTGGCTACCGGCCTCGAAGAACATAATAACTACGCGGTCGACTTTATTGAAGCTACCCGCTGGATAAAACAAAACCTGCCTTATGCCAAAGTGAGCGGTGGGGTAAGTAATATTTCATTCTCCTTTAGGGGCAACAATGTAGTGCGCGAGGCTATGCACTCGGCATTCTTATACCACGCCATCAGGGCGGGTATGGATATGGGTATTGTGAACGCCGGTATGCTGGAGGTTTACCAGGAAATTGATAAAACCCTGCTGGAGCTGGTTGAGGATGTACTACTGAACCGCCGGGAGGATGGAACCGAACGCCTGGTAGAATATGCCGATACCATCAAAAGTAAAGGTAAAGAGATAGTGCGTAATGAAGAATGGCGCAATGGCCCCGTTCAGGAGCGGCTTTCACACGCGCTGGTAAAGGGTATCATCGAATATCTGGATGCCGATGTGGAAGAAGCCCGTTTGGCTTACAGCAAGCCGCTGGAAGTGATAGAAGGGCCGCTGATGGACGGCATGAACATCGTGGGCGACCTGTTTGGCGCGGGTAAAATGTTTTTGCCCCAGGTGGTAAAATCGGCCCGGGTAATGAAAAAAGCGGTGGCCTATCTGCTGCCCTTTATCGAACTCGAGAAGCAAAGGGTTATTGATGCCGGTGAAGATTCAAGCGGGAACCGTGCCAATGCGGGTAAAATATTAATGGCTACCGTTAAAGGCGATGTGCATGATATCGGTAAAAATATAGTAGGTGTAGTGTTGGCCTGCAATAACTTCGAGATCATTGACCTGGGGGTGATGGTGCCTGCACAACGAATAATTGAAGAGGCCAAAGCCCAGAATGTAGACATTATTGGCTTAAGCGGATTGATCACTCCATCGTTGGATGAAATGGTACACTTTGCCAAAGAAATGGAACGGCAGGGCTTTACCATCCCGCTGATTGTGGGCGGTGCTACCACATCACGCATACATGCGGCTGTGAAGATTGACCCGAACTATTCCGGACCGGTGATACATGGTATAGATGCTTCGCGAAGTGTTACCATGTGCAGTAATTTAATGAGCAAGGATAACCGGGATGCCTATATTCAGGGTATCAAAGAGGAGTATGCCAAAGCCCGTGAAGCGCATCTGAACAAAAAATCGGACAAGCGTTTTGTGACTATAGATGACGCCCGCAAATCAAAATTCCAGATCAGCCTGGATGGCGATGTAGCTATAAAACCCGCATTTATCGGTACAAAAGTATTTGAATCATATCCGCTGGATGAGCTGGTACCCTACATCGACTGGACACCGTTTTTCCATACCTGGGAACTGCGTGGCAGCTACCCGAAAATATTTGCCGACAAATTTGTGGGCGATGAGGCTAAAAAACTGTTTGACGATGCACAGGAACTGCTGAAAAAGATTGTAGATCAGAAACTGTTAAAAGCCAGTGGGGTGATCGGTTTTTGGCCAGCCAATAGTGTGGGCGATGATATTGAACTGTATACCGATGAAAGTCGTACGCAGCTGTTAACCCGTATACATACCCTGCGCCAGCAAACCGAAAAAATGAAAGGTGAGCCGTACTATGCGTTATCAGATTTTATCGCCCCAAAAGAAAGCGGCGTGCCTGACTACATGGGCGGCTTTGCTGTAACAACGGGTTTGGGTTGTGATGAGCTGGTAGCAGAGTTTGAGCGCGACCATGACGATTATAACAGCATTATGGCCAAAGCCCTGGCCGATCGCCTGGCTGAAGCCTTTGCCGAAAAGATGCATGAATTGGTACGTAAAGAGCACTGGGGATATTCAAAAGGGGAACGTTTAAGTAATGAAGACCTGATCAAAGAAGAATACCAGGGTATCCGTCCGGCACCGGGTTATCCCGCTTGCCCGGATCATACCGAGAAAACTACTTTGTTTGATCTGCTAAAAGCGGAAGATAACGCCCATATGCACCTCACCGAAAGTCTGGCTATGCTGCCGGCAGCCTCGGTAAGCGGTTTCTATTTCGCGCACCCGCAAGCAAGGTATTTTGGCTTAGGTAAGATCAGCAAAGACCAGGTAGTGGATTATGCTGTTCGCAAGAACATGGATCTCGAAACGGTTGAACGCTGGCTTGGCCCGAACATTAACTATTAAGTGGGGTGTGAGAGCGAAGTGCGGGATGCCAGACAATAAATAAAAAAATGACATTTACAGATTTAGAAGCCTGGAAGGAAGCAAGGCTATTAGTTAAAATTGTTTATGATCTTACTTTGGCATTTCCTAAGGAGGAGATGTACGGATTACAATCGCAAATAAAAAGAGCAGTTATTTCTATTCCATCCAATATTGCGGAGGGTTGTGGTCGTAGTCACCCTAAAGATTCGATGCGGTTTTTCTTTATCGCACGTGGTTCAGCATATGAATTGGAAACGCAACTTTATCTTTCCTTTGACCTGGGTTTTATTGATGAAGTAGCACTAAAATTATTAACTGACCGGCTTACAAAAATAAGGATGTTATTAGCCGGATTAATAAATCACCAAAAAAATCAAATAACCAATTAATCACACACTCTCACTCGCTTCTCGCACTAAATACTAATGAAAATAACCGAACACATAGCCAACGCTAACGGCAAAACACTTTTCTCTTTTGAGCTAATTCCACCACTAAAGGGACAAAGCATCCAGGGCATATACAACGCTATTGATCCGTTAATGGAGTTTAAGCCGCCATTTATTGATGTGACCTCGCTGCGTGAGGATTACATTTATAAGCAGCACCCTAATGGTTTGTTGGAAAAACTAAGTTATCGCAAACGTCCCGGCACTATCGCCATTTGCGCAGCTATCATGAACCGGTACAAGGTAGATACCGTTCCGCATTTGCTTTGTGGTGGTTTCACGCGCGACGAAACAGAGAACGCCCTGATAGAGCTGGAGTTTTTGGGTATCGAGAATGTGCTGGTATTGCGCGGAGATGCCCGGAATAGTGATTCGTCGTTTGTGCCTACTCCCAACGGGCATGCTTATGCTACCGATCTGCTGCAGCAGGTAGTGAACATGAACAACGGCGTTTATTTACATGAAGATTATGATAATATCGCCAAAACCAATTTCTGCATTGGTGTGGCCGGTTATCCCGAAAAACATTTTGAGGCCCCAAACCTTAAAACCGACTTTAAATACCTGAAACAAAAGGTGGATATGGGTGCCAGTTTTATTGTTACCCAGATGTTTTTTGATAATCAGAAATATTTTGATTTTGTGAATAACTGCCGGGCCAATGGTATCCATGTGCCTATTATACCCGGTTTAAAACCTATCACCACATCAAAACAGTTGGTTAACCTTTCAAAAACCTTCCATATTGATATGCCCGAAGATCTGTGCGATGCTATTCATGCTTGTAAATCAGAAAAAGACGTCAAAGACATGGGTATTGAATGGATGATCAACCAATGTAAGGAGTTGGTGAAGTTTGGTGTACCCGTATTGCATTTTTATACCATGAGCAACGCCGGGCCAACCAAGCGTATAGCCGAGGCTATATTTTAGTAATTGGCTGTACCCTAAATGTTTTGGAGTTAAAATGCTGACTAAAAATTTATATTTTTAGTTTTATTATCCTCCATAACATTTGCCTATGGATATTTTCAGCCACATTAAGTCTGCAATTGGTATTATACTGGGTTTGAGTATTACTCACCTGCTCAGAGGGGCGGCCAAGCAAATTCAGCACCCGGGGCGCAGTAAACCTTATTGGGTACATTCCCTGTGGTCGTTTTACCTGTTTATCTTACTGCTCCATTTTTGGTGGTGGGAGTATAACCTGCACGATATTAAACACTGGCTTTTTGCCGAATACCTTTTTGTGATTATTTACATAGTGGTATACTATAGTGTTTGCGCTTTACTATATCCCGATGACCTGAACGATTATAAAGACTACGAAGATTATTTTTATTCCCGCCGCAAATGGATCTTCGGTATATTGGGCTTTAGCTATCTGTTGGATATTATTGACACCCTGATCAAAGGCAGCACTTACCTACATCACTACGGCATCGAATACCCCATCCGTAACATTACCCACTTTGTACTGTGTATGGTAGCCATGAAAGTAAACAACCGGGTGTTCCATGCCGTGCTGGTAATTGTTTTTATTGTGTATGAGTTTTCCTATATATTACGATTGTTTTAAAATGTAAAAGGGCGATGCTGTAAAGTATCGCCCTTATTTTATAGGATCAGTTAATAGTTATCATAAACCTAAATAATAAAATCAATAAGGGCAATATTTGCTTACTAAATATTGTTAATAAGTGTTTGTATCGATTGTATAAGGATTTAGGATTATTGCTTTATATTGCATAATAAGTGCAGATATTTTACCCGCGTAATATTACAGTTTTTGATACGTAAAATTACGTGATATTGCAGCGCCTTATGATTGATTAAAATTCCTTATTTATTGTTTATGAGTGTGTTACGTGATTGTTAATGCTGGGATAAGTTTTAGTTCCCGGCTTGGGTTTGTTGAATTAATTACTAATTAATGTTAGTTTTATCAACTAATCCCAAACCCTATTAATTAGAATCATGGAAACAACAACAGAAACACAACAAGCAAGAGGTGTTATTACCGGCAACGAAGGCGCCGTCATAAGCCTTGAAAGCGCTGCATTGTATACAGCCAATCACAGGCATCGTATCCCTAAAGGGGCTGCTATTTCTCAGCTTTTTGGGCAGGTTATTGTAAATAAAATCCTTGCTCAGCCGGGCTGCCTTGCTCTTCGTATTTATTATGCCAACAGGCAGCAGCTAAGCGGTTTTCAGCGCTTTTTTGTAGCGATAGGTAATTTCTTTATCAAGACCATTGCCAATGCTGATGGTGATATGCGCTTTGTAATATCGGGTGTTACCGAAGATGGCGAAGATATGCTACCAGCTGATATGAAAGGTGAAACGGTTATGTCCACAACGTATTCAACACATGAAAAGACATATAAATTAATGGCGGCGAAAGACGATAGTTCTTTGGGAGATGATTCTCATCCTTGTCCTGGCTCATCCGGCTGCCCGCAAAACGCTTTGACGCAAGGGTATTAATAAAAAACATCTGTAAAAGTATATGGCTGTTATTGATACTACTTTAGACGTTATTTCTACAGTATCTGGAGTATTTCCTGTGCTTGCGGCTTTATATAATTACAAACGACTCGATAAGGTATTAAAAATAGCTGCTATTTTTTTTCTTGTGGAATCTTTTTTTGATCCTATTATGTGGATCTTACCCGGATTATGGGGGATAAGTAATAATATGCCATTAATGCATATTAATATTATAGTAACTGTCATATTCTTTACGGTTATCTATTATAAATTATTTTTAAAGTCGAGTTTTAAAAAGATTACTATTATTCTTGCAGTAATAACACTAGCTATTACATTCTATTATAATTTTAATATGCTGGAATATCCTTCTGTTTCAAGAACAGCAGAAGGTATTATGATGATTATGCTATCGCTCTTTTATTTTTATCAACTGTTAAATCCGTTAAAGTATGTTGATATAGAGAAACAAGGGCTTTTTTGGATAAATGCGGGTGTGCTATTTTATTTTGCTGTTAATATTTTTCTTTTTATGATATTTACGCGTATTCCTCTTGGGGATAGACCTAACTATTATATCATTAACAGTGTAACTAACATTATTGCCAATATATTATATTCAATAGGATTACTTTGCAAACCACAGAAAACAACTTGATCCCGGTACTCATTATCGGAACATTAGTAGTTGTTATACTAATTACTTGTTTGTTTTTCTTCGTGATCATTTATCAGCGCAAAATGATGAAGAATCAAGGAGAATTACGTGCATTGCATGATCAACGGCAAGGCGATTTGATGAACGCTGTTTTTGAAACACAGGAAAGCGAACGCAAGCGCCTTGCCGAAGATCTGCATGATAGCGTGGGGCAGGTACTATCAGCCATTAAGCTCAATATGCACCGGCTTGATAAAAATTGCATCAATGAAAACTCCCAGCCCCTGCTAGCAGATACCCGGAGGCTTATTGACGAAAGCATCCAGGAGATACGCAATATTATCCACAATGTTTTGCCGCCGGTACTCACCGACTATGGCTTCCTGATAGCCCTGGAGGCCCTGGGCAATAAAGTAGAGCAGGCCACGCGTATTAAGGTAAGGTTCGAAAAAAAAATAAACGATCAGCGCTTTCCAAATGAAGTTGAGCTGGCACTATACCGAATAGCCCAGGAACTTTTTGGGAATGCCATTAAACATGCCGATGCTACCATTATCCACCTTTCGGTAAAACAGGAAGGCGATTTTATGATCATGGAGTTTAAGGATAATGGCGTGGGGTTTAAATTAAATGAAGTAAAACAAGGCTTTGGCATCAAAAACCTGGAGAGTCGTGTACAACTCATCAACGGCGAAATTAACATTATAAGCAAGCCCACGGCTGGTACGTTTACCACTATAAAATTAAAAATAGCATAATTTAGTATCAAGTCGCTAGTATCAAGTATCAAGACATTCTTGTATGGTGCTGTATATAAAGTCGCTAATAATCGTGATGCTTGATACTAATATGTTGATTATAAGGTATATTTGTTTTAAAGCCGCGGATAATCGTGATACTTGATACTAGCGACTTGATACTAACTATTTGCTATATTAGCCCAACTATTTGTTACACAATGAGTACGATAAAATTAGGCATTATTGATGATCATAAAATTTTCAGGAACGGATTAAAAGCAACGTTAGAAGATTGTGAGGATTTTGACCTGATATTGGAAGCATCTAATGGCAAAGAGCTGGTGGGTTTATTGGTGGATAAATCGCCGGATGTATTATTGATGGATATCAAGATGCCCGAGATGGATGGCATCCAAACTGCTGATTATGTGCATCAGCATTATAAGCACATCAAGATCCTGGCGCTATCCATGTTTAATGAAGACAAGTACATTGTGGATATGATGAAGGCCGGGGCATCGGGCTATCTCCTGAAAAATGCCGAACCCGAGGAGATCATTGAGGCCATATCTACCGTATATCACAAGGGCTTTTACTTTAATGAACACCTGTCTATAACACTGATCAAGCAATTGGTCACAAATGAGCATAGTGATACTATTCCTAACAATAAAGCCGACCTTAATGAGCGTGAAATTGAGGTGTTAAAACTGGTTTGCCAGGAATACTCCAACCAGGAAATTGCCGACAAAATATTCCTGAGCGTGCGAACTGTTGAAGGGTACCGGGCACGTTTGTTTGAAAAAACCTGTTCCAAAAACCTGGTAGGCCTGGTTATATACGCTATAAAGCGTGGTATAATCAGTGTTTAGTTTAAGTTAATCCACAAAATTCACCAGCCTAAAAGCTCAACAGGAGGCACCTACGGAGCCAAAGAACCTGCTCTTTTAGCGCTATAAACATGCGGCCCCGCTGGGGCCGGCAATGCTTTATCCTATAGTAGAATACCAGGCCTGCCATTTGGCCTCATAAGGCCTCCTGTTTATAGTTAAAGATATACCAGGCCTACCATTCGACCTCATAGAGGCCCCCTGTTTATAGTTAAAATTTAAAGAAATCGTGGACTCCAGCGGAGTCTCCTGATGATAAACTTGCTTTCCAGGTGCTGTTTAGTCCACATTTAGATTTTGTGGGGTAACTTAAACTGTATAGTAGCCTTTGGTGTTAAGCAGATAGTTTTTTATCGCCGTTGAGCAGGTTACGCATAAATCTTTTGCGGTAATTCAAAGGGCTCAGGTGCATTTTAGCCTTAAACATCTTGTAAAAGTGCGATACATCGCCAAATCCGCTTTCAAACGATATTTCTGATATGGGCTTATCTGTTTGTACCAGCTGCTGTATGGCATAGTTCAGCCTGTACTCAATAATGGTTTCCATAAATGTTTTACGGGTAACCTTTTTAAAGTACTTGCAAAACGCGTTGGTGGTCATGTTAGCTATGCTTGCCGCAGCATCCAATGAAACCTGCTTTCTGAAATTTTCAACCAGGTAAGCCAATACCGGATTTATCCGCTCACGCTCGGCCAGGGAGCGCTCAGCTATCACCCGGTGCTGATCAAGCAATATATACTCGTCAGACGAAGCCATACGTTGTAATATTTCCAGCAGGGATATCAGTATCCTGAAATTGCTCTTCTCATTAGCCAGGCTCAACAAAAGTTCTTTTACCTCCTTCTGGGTATCGGAGTGAAATAAAATGCCGCTGCCGCTTTTTTGAAAAAGCTTTTTAATATGCTGTAATTCAAATTTGTTAAAAAACTCATCGCCCAAAAAAGCATCGTTAAACTGTATCACGATAGCGCTGGCGTCCTCAATAGGTATTTCTCCGGATTCCAGTTTCCAACAGTGCGGAAGATTGGGGCCAAGCAATACCAGATCGCCAGAAACAAAATCTTCCATGTGGCTGCCCACATAGCGTTTGCCGGTGCCTCTTATAACACATGTCAGTTCGTATTCATCATGAAAATGGTAAGGGGCATCAAATGCCAGTTTATCAAATTTCCTGACGAGGAATGATTGACTGTTTGCGGGCTGAAGGACTTCGTAAGAGGCTTTGATCATTGCATATTTTAACGTAAAGTAATGAATTTTATTGGGTGGTGGATAATATACGCCACTTTCCTGCCATTCATTTCATTTTTTTTTATATAAAGATAAGCTTCCTTTGAAAAAAAAGCTAATAAAATTATGATTAGTGCATTTACTTATCTGCCTGGGCTGGATGATCTTAAGAAATTATCAGCCGAAAACATCCAGGAATTCCTTGAAAAAGGGCATACCTTAATAAAAAACGTACTTTCAGAAGAGGAGGTAAAGGCCTACAGGCCTGTGATTGTGGGTGCTGCAGAAAGATATAATACGGAAAAACGTAAACTGGAAGAAAGGGATACTTACGGCAAGGCGTTTTTACAGATCATGAACTTGTGGCGGGTTGATGCGGACAGTAAAAAGTTTGTTACTGCCAAACGGATGGCAAAAATAGCGGCTGATTTGATGGGGGTTGACAATGTGAGGATTTATCATGATCAGGCTTTGTTCAAGGAGCCAGGCGGTGGGCCTACCCCCTGGCATCAGGATCAGTACTATTGGCCTATTGATACTCATAATACGGTAACCATGTGGATGCCTTTGGTTGATATTGATGTAGATATGGGTATGCTAACTTTTGCTTCGGGATCATATATTAACGGCGCCGTTTTTAATCATGAAATTTCTGATGAATCGGAAACGTTATTTGATGATTATGTGAAGGAAAAGCAATTTGAAATTAGTAGGGCCAACACCATGAAGGCCGGTGATGCCACCTGGCATCGGGGTTTTACCATACACAACGCGCCGGGTAATAATTCTGATCAGATGCGCGAGGTAATGACCATTATTTATGTGGCCGATGGGGCCCGGATAACTCCGTACAAAAACGAATGGCAAAAAAATGACCATCACAAATGGCTCATGGGCAAACCTATAGGCGGACTGATCGACTCGGAATTGAACCCGAAATTATTATAATATTTTTGTCTGAACCATGATTTTCTGGTTATAGGATGGTTTACACTGTAAACCCACTATTCGATGATAAATATAATTAATTTATTGACTATTAATTAGTTATATTTATGTTAACCATAAAAAGTGTAAACCATGTAAACCCACCTTTACGATAAAATGGCCCGGCTGTTCAAACAATTAGGCGGCTACCCAAATAGCGTCAATAAACCATTTTTTGGTATCAAAGAATTGCCCTACCGGCACAAATCCCGTATTGATAGCTATTTGATCGGCTTGCATAATGGTGAATTTCTGAGATATCTCCATATAAATATACTCGTCTTTTAAAAAGCCGATAGTTTCTTTACCATTAATGGTTACCTGCTGATCAACGGTACTGATCAGATAGCTTTTACAGGCTCCTGTTTCCGGATCATAGGTAGGGTAATGTTCAAATTTAGAGATATCAAAATTGGAGTTTAGTTCACGGTTAATACGCTCCAGCAGATTTAGGTTAAACCGTTTGGTAATACCTTCTTTGTCGTTATAAGCAGCCAGCACAACTTTAGGGTCTTTTTTAAGATCCATCCCAATCAAGGCCATATCGCCGGGTGATAAATGTTTACGCAATTCCCTGCAAAATTCAATAGCATCATTTATAGGCATGTTGCCAATATTCGATCCCAGGAACAAAACCACCTTGCGCCTGGAAGAAATAGAGGCTGCTTTGGTGAGCATATGAAAATATTCGCCGTTTAGCCCTGTAATTTGCAGGCCCGGTAAAGTAACGGGCAAGGTCATGTTCAGATAGGCTATTACATTTTCTGAAATATCGATAGGCAGATAGGTGAAATCAGCCTTTTTCTCCAGTAAATATTTAAGCAGGTAAGTTGATTTAGTAGCATCCCCTGCGCCTAATTCAATCAGGTCGAAGGCGTCGCCTTCGGCAATAAGGGCATCTGCAATTTCGGCGGTTTTTTCAGAAAATATCTCCAACTCACAATCGGTTGGATAATATTCCGGGCTGTTCATGAGTTCCTGAAAAAGCTTATCGCCATTGGCGTCATAAAAATATTTTGAATTTAACCGCTTTGGTGTTGATTTTAAACCGGTTATTACATCGTTGAAAAACAAATCGGTTTTTGTTTTTGATGGGCCGTTCAAGTCCGTATGTGCTAAGGTTGAGTCCATATCTCCGTATTTATGCAATTACCTTGCAAGCCTGATGCCAGTAAATTGCCAGCGTAAATTTGTTTGAAAAAAATTGCGATAAGTAATGCGGCTATGCCCCGGAGATGTAGCTTCCGAAGCACCTCGCAATACTTTTTGGTTCACCATAAATTTGCCGTTATACTCGCCAATGGCGCCCGGGGCTTTCGCAAAGCCAGGGTAAGGCAGGTAAGAGCTTTCTGTCCACTCCCAGCTTTTGCCCCAGCTAAATTGTGTTGCCGCGGCTTCCCATTCAAACTCGGTAGGTAAACGAAGGCCTTTCCACGAGGCATACGCGTAAGCTTCAAAATAACAGATATGGCATACCGGATTGTTCGGGTTAAGCAATTCCAGGCCGTGGAAAGTATAATTATGCCATTCCTCATCAATTAAATGCCAGTAAAGCGGTGATTCGACCTTGTTGGTTTTAACCCAATCCCATCCCTCGGCGTGCCAATGACGGAAATCATGATAGCCCCCGCTATTGATAAACTCCAGATACTCGGCATTGGTTACCAGGTTTGGGTTTATTTCATAACTATTCAAATAAACCTTATGCCGGTTTAGTTCATTGTCAAAACAAAATCCCTCACCGGTAAACCCTATCTCATAAATGCCTTCGTTTATTTTAATAAAATCAGTTTCCACGGCTTCTACCTTTGGAGAGTGGTAGCCGCTTGAATATGGCGGAAACAAAGGATTATGACCTAAAATATATTTAATGTCGGTTAGTAATAGTTCCTGGTGTTGTTCTTCGTGATTGAAGCCCAGTATCAGGAGCTCTTTAACATCCGCAGTAGGTTCCACGCTTAAAAATCTTTCCATGGCCTCATCTACATAAGCCCTGTATTGGTAAATATCGTTAACCGTTGGGCGGCTTAAATTGCCCCTGTCTGTACGAATAACGCGATTACCAACAGTTTCGTAATAGCTGTTGAATACATAATTGTAGTTAGGATTGAATTCCTGGTAGCCCATAAAATAAGGCTTTAGAATAAAAGTTTCAAAAAACCAGGTAGTGTGACCGATGTGCCATTTAGGCGGACTAACGTCAACAACAGGTTGCACCACGTAGTCTTCCGTTTGCAAAGGACTGCAAATATATTCGGTACGCTGACGCACTTTTTTATAACAATCAACTAAATTCATGGAACTATTTACTATTCAAATATCGTTTGAGGTTAGAAATTGTTTTAATATTTAAACTTTTGGCCTGTTGCTCTCTCATCATTAAAGCATAAGCGTTATTAAACCCGATGGGCTTTAGCCAGCTTATCTGGTACTGTTTTTTAAATTCCCGCTGCACATAATTGTAAGTACTATCCTTATTTTTTGTTACCTCATTTATTGTTTTTGCTGAGGCTTGTAATATGGCCAGTAAACCAGTGCCCGTGTATTCCGGATAAAAATCTATCTGGTCATTAGTTAAAGCATCAAAGCAAATTTTGGTACCACCCAGTCCTGTTTTTGTTGATACATCATAATTGGTATATCCTTTTATAAGCATGCTGTACATATTGGCCAGTATATATTGTTCGCCAAATATTTTAGAGCCGATGCGTACAATATTCTCTTCATTGCTCTTGCGGGCTGGTTTAAACAGTTTATGGTTTACTAAAAAGTCTTTGGCCACCCTTTCAGGGCTTTGGTGAAGATAGTCAGTACGGTAATTTAAATCGGTCATCACGGAATCATTTATTTTGCCGGATAGCAAATTCAGTGTTTTTTCCAACTCGGGGAATTTCTTCAATGCATCGTCCCTTACAATAGGCGCGGCATAATAAGGTGGGAATATGCCTTTATCATCATTCAAAACTACCAGGCCGTAAGCTTTTAACCGTCCGTCGGTAGAATATCCGCTGATCACATCCAATTCTTTTTCATAAGCAGCCTTGTACATTACGGCATCGCTTATCACAATGGTATGTATCTTTAAACCGTATTTACTCTCCAGCCCCAGGTTGCCATCCTGCCGACCCATAAACTCGGGTGTAAAGCCCGCTGTGAGTTTACTGCCGTATGCAGTAGGAATAAAATAAAAAGATGATAGCAAGAGCAATACAACGGGCAAAGCATAACTACTGCGTTTTAATTTCCTGAAATTGAGCTTTTGTACCAGTGATAGCAGGAAATCGAAAATAATGGCCAGTAAAGCTGCCGGGATAGCTCCGGCCAAGATCATATTGGTATTATTAAGCGATATGCCGCCGAAAATAAACTCGCCTAAGCCGCCCGCTGCTATGAAAGACGCCAATGTTGCCACACCCACATTGATGACCGTAGCGGTGCGGATACCCGCCAAAATAACAGGCATAGCCAGGGGTAGCTCTACCTTGATCAATATTTGCCATTTACTCATGCCCATGGCCATTGCCGCTTCTTTCACCGCGGCGTCGATACCGGTAATGCCGGTATAGGTATTCCGGATGATGGGAAGTAGGGCATACAATAACAAAGCAACAATGGCTGGTTTTGGTCCAATGCCCAACAGGGGGATCATAAAGCCCAGCAGGGCTATACTCGGGATGGTTTGCAATATCCCGGCAAAGCCCAAAACAGTACCGGAAAGCTTTCTTTTGCGGGCGATAATAATACCCAGGGGCAAACCCACAAGCACCGCGAAAAAGAGCGAAATAAAGGTAAGCCCGATGTGCTGCATGGTTTGTACAGCCAGCTTATCGGCCTGCTGCTGCATGAATTCCAGTAAGGTTTGCTGATGTTCATTCATGCCCTTGCTTGTTTTTATATTGATTAAATGCCGACATGAGTTGCTCAAACCCAACGGTTTTTAATTCGTTTTTATCTTTGCTGATGCAGACTGTCTCTGAATCGGTAAACTTAAAGTGTTCCAGCGCTGTCCACAGGTCCGTATGGGCTGATAATGGGGAGGTATGGGTTTCCTTATGGTGATTAGGCAACAGATTCCAAATATCCAGTAATCGCATCGCCTTAAATTCCAACTGTAGACGCTGATCTTTCAGAAAATCCTTCACAAATTTATTGGTGGGCTTAAACAGCAAATCGGCCGGTGTGCCTGATTGTACGATTTTTCCCTGATCCATGAGGCATATTCTATCGCCCAATTCAAAAGCTTCCTGCACATCATGGGTAACCATGATAATAGTTTTTCTTTTCAACTCATCAAGCGCCTTAAATTCTTTATGGATAGCAGCCCGCGTAACATTATCCAAAGCGCCAAAAGGTTCATCCATCAATAAAACCGGCGGGTCAGATATCAAAGCCCGGGCCAAGCCAATACGCTGCTGCTGACCGCCACTTAATTCATTGGGATAAACATGCAGGTAATCAGAACTGAGATGTAGTTTCTCCATCAGCTCGGCTGTGCGGTCGGAGATTTTCTTTTTATCCCACTTTAGCAATTGTGGTACTATAGCAATATTCTCAGCCACAGTATAATGTGGGAAAAGGCCATTGTTCTGTAAAACATAGCCAATGCCACGTCTTAGCGTTTCTGGCTGTTCGTCTGTTATGTTTTTCCCATTGATAAAAATACTGCCTGATGTTGGCTCAATAAGCCGGTTGAGCATTTTAAGTGTGGTAGTTTTGCCGCAACCACTGGTGCCTAATAAAATAAGGTTCTCTTGTTCCTGAACCTCAAAGCTAATGGTATCAACAGCCTTAACTTTGCCGAAGCGCTTGCTTATATCTTTAACCTTTATCATAAACGGGGGCTAATCCTCCAGGGTCATAAACAGATTATTTAATGATTCCGAATACAGCGGATGAGCAAACACACAATAGCGTATCCGATCATAAGTAATACCACCCTCCATCGCCATTTGAAGTACGGTCATGATCTCACCGCCTTCGGGTCCTAAAACGGTAGCACCTAGTATTTTTTTTGTTTGGGTATCAACAATAGCCTTCATAAAACCGCGGGTGTCGCCGGTTTCAATAGCTCGGGCTACATAGGCCATGGGTAGTTTGGCTACCTTGTAATTCAACCCTTGTTTTTTAGCCTCCGTTTCATCTATCCCTACCCTGCCCAATTGCGGATCGGTAAACATGCAATATGGTACGGGCCGGTCGTTTATATTCAGATCTTGTTTCTCGATCAGGTTGCGGTAAACAATGATATAGTCGTTATACGAGATATGGGTAAACGCTGGTCCTCCTTTTGCATCTCCAAGCGCATAGATGCCGGGAGTGGTAGTTTCCAGTTTGCTATTTACTTTAATGTTTCCTTTTTCGTCAGTGGCTACATCGGTCAAGGGTAAGTTAAGTGTTTCTGTTTGAGGGGTGCGGCCAACCGCTACCAATACATGAGTGCATTTGACCTTTTTTTCTTCGCCATTTACAGATATAGTGGCGGTTATTTTACCACCCTTTTTCTGCTTAAATCCGGTAGCCTGTGTTTGATTATGAATAGTAATAGCCTCTGCTTCCAGTATCTTTTGCATTTCGGCAGAGATGTCCTCATCCTCATGTGATACGATCCGGGCTGATTTTTCCAATATAGTAACCTTGCTGCCGAACCGGCGAAACATTTGGCCAAACTCCAGACCGATATAATTACCACCTAATATCAACAAATGTTCTGGAACATAATCCAGATCGAGTATGGTTGTTGATGTCAGATAATCAATATCATTCAGGCCTTCTATCTCCGGGATAAAAGGCTTAGCGCCTGGGTTTAAAAATATAAGCTCGGCTTGCAGGGTTTGTTTTTTGCCATTGTTCAATGCTACAAGAATGGTTTTATGACCTGAAAAAGTAGCCTCGCCAAATAATACATCAAGATTTGGGGTCTTTTCTGCAGCATGCAAGCCTCCGTTGCGCGAGCGGAGTACGATATCGTCTTTGCGTTTTTTAATTTGAGGCATATTAACCGAAAACTTTTTTACAGCTATACCAAGCTCTGCGCTTTTGCTTGCCATATAAGCTGCTTTTGCCGATGCCACCATGGCTTTTGTAGGTGTACAACCGTCGTTTACGCAAGTGCCTCCATAAAACCGCTTTTCAATAATAGCGGTCTTTTTGCCCGCGTTAGCCAGCTTTTTGGCTAATGGAGCACCCGCTTGCCCGGCGCCAATGATAATGGCATCGTATTTCTTCATGTTTATTCGGTTATTTTAACACCTTTCCAAAAGGCCACATAATTGGTAATGTGGTTGGCCGCCTCCTTTGGTTGGGGATAATACCAGGCAGCATCCTGATTTTTTTTACCATCAACATGCAGTGTATAATAAGACGCCAGTCCTTTCCATGGGCAGGTAGTATGAGTATCGGTATTTTCAATATATTCGGCCTTGACGCTTTCTATAGGGAAATAGTGATTGTTTTCGACCACGATGGTATCATTACTTTCGGCTATGACCTGATCGTTCCAAATTGCTTTCATAAAGTATGTTTTATTTATTTATAAAGATAGCTTTAACATGGCAAAGATTTACAATGATAAAGGCATGATTTTGTTTGAGACGCTTTAAAACGGGTAGTATTTATAGCTAAAATATTTTTTTTAAATTTTATTTTTAATTTATCGGTAAAGCTATATCTTTGCAATCCCAAAACAAGGGGAAATAAATAAAAAAGGCCCGTTCGTCTAGGGGTTAGGACGTTAGATTTTCATTCTAGAAACAGGGGTTCGATTCCCCTACGGGCTACGGAAAACAATATCGAAAAACACTAAAAGGCTGCAAATCAAACATTTGCAGCCTTTTTTGTTGGTATCAAAACGCCATTTTATGCACCAATTCTCATTAAAAAAGTGAGTTATTCGGTGAGTAAAAAATGGCTGAGTTTCTACTCACCAGATCTTATATAATTAACTGAAAATCAACATGTTTAATCATTGAACATCTTGATTTCGCAAAGATGCAAGCTTACATTTGTTTACTCTTAAAGCTTGTTTATGAACACAAATTTCACCCTGCTTTTTTATTTAAAGAAGCCAAAAGCCTGGATCAAGGGTCCGGTACCTATTTACACCCGAATAACCGTTAACGGCAAAAGGTCTGAACTGTCCGCAGGAAGAGAGTGCGAACCAGATCGCTGGAACTCCAATGCCGGGAGATGCATTGGCACGAAAGAAAGTGCAAGGATGCTTAACGCCTATCTTGATACATTGCAGCTAAGAGTGCGCCATGCGCATCAGATCCTACTGGAAAGCGGTCAGACCGTTACATCTGAAAACATCAAAAACCAATTGTGCGGGAAGGCAGAGAAGAATAGATATTTAATGCAGTTATTCAAGGAACATAATCAACGAATGGAAACGCTTATTGGAAATGGATTTGAATCTAATACACTCAAAGGCTACAAAACATCAATCAAGCATTTGACCGCCTTTCTAAAAACCAATTATGGACGGAATGATATCGAAATACAGAGTCTAAATCATGCTTTCATTGTAGACTTTGAATATTACCTGAAGTCAGCTTGCAAGTGCTCCGGTGTATCAGCCGCTAAATACATCAAGCATTTGAAAAAGATCGTTAATCACTGTTTGGCAAATCATTGGTTAAAGGTTAATCCCTTCTTGAAATTCAAGTCCACAGCGAAAGCCACCGAACGAACATTTCTCACACAGCCAGAACTTGACGAAATTGTACACAAGAAATTAACCATTGAACGGCTATGCCAAGTCCGCGATATTTTCGTTTTCTGCTGTTATACGGGCCTTTCTTATGCGGACGTGCAAAAATTAAGGCGCATCGAAATTGGCACCGGAATAGACGGAGAAAAATGGATCTTTACTACCCGTCAGAAAACGGATACCAGCTCACGCATCCCACTTTTGCCACGGGCACTTGCAATCATCAAACGATACGACAACCATCCGCAATGTGATGTTAAAGGCTTGCTATTGCCTGTTTTGAGCAATCAAAAGATGAACGCCTATCTTAAAGAAATTGCTGATCTGTGTGATATTAAGAAGCATTTAACTTTTCATCTTGCTCGTCATACATTTGCGACAACAGTAACTCTTTCCAATGGAGTGCCTATTGAAACCGTTAGTAAAATGTTGGGCCATACTCTTTTAAAAACGACGCAGCACTATGCCAAAATACTTGATGTAAAGGTCAGTGATGACATGAAAGCGTTGAAGAAAAAACTCTCTTTATCCCAAAACAAATCAAAAGCAATATGAACAAGCCGCTAATAATCAATGAAGAGAACATCTTTGAAAGGATATATCATCAGGAACACCAAAGTAGTGCTTGACAGGGATTTAGCAGAAATGTACGGCGTGAAAGCGATAAGGCTAAGAGAACACGTAAAGCGGAATCTCGAACGATTTCCGCCACATTTTATGTTTCAGTTATCAGATGAAGAAACGGAGTTTATGGTATCGCAAAATGCGATACCTTCAAGGCAGCATCTGGGCGGTACATTGCCTTATGCATTCAGCGAACACGGCATTTTAATGTTAGCGAAGGCAAATGCACGGCCAGCATTATTGATCAGCACGCTTAGTTCCGGATACTTTTCAGACACCTGTGTTACAAGATCACATTGACAATATTTTTGAAGATATTATCAAAGGCAATATCAAATAGCGGCTAATTAATCTTCTTCCAATTCCCAAGCCTCGTAAGTTAACTCACGGGAGCCGGATAATTTACAGTTGATAAATCTGATGTCATTGTTTAACTCATAGAATTATTGATTCAAATAGCATATATTTCATTCAAAACTTCCAATTGCTCAACGATTTGGTTTGAATTCTGCCCAATCCGGGGATAATATCGATTCTCCCGAGGCTGTACAATTTAACCCCGCAGTAATCGAGCAAATGCGCTTCTTAAGCCAATTAAAGCATATTTGATCTAACCCACACTGTATTTGTCGAACCAATGAGCAGATCAGACACCTGCTCATTGGATTTGATCTGAGGACTTGACTGATAATTTAATGAAATTGATCATCGGTGATTCAATCTTTACAGGCAACTTTAATATTGATTTACCGAGCGCTTTAGCTTTTTCTAATTGGCCGGTGCTCCGGTAATATTGATAGAGCTCGAACCTTGCTCGGGATCGGTTAGGAACCATGTTTATTGCTTTGATAAAGATTTCGAAATAATTGGGGTTAAAGTTGAAGACCTCACGAAATCAAATTTTTTAGCGAACTATTTATTTCGAAGGAGCAAAAGCGCCCGTAGTTAACCAGGTGATCCACGCCTTTTTAAATGCCGCATGGCTCATCGGAGGAAGCTTCCGGCCTTCGCCCGGGTTCCAGCCGGAGAGCACCAATCCATCATCTGCATGTTCGATGAGCTTCTTGATGTCCTTATGCCCGTTTTGGTTAGGATCGATCAATTGTTTGGCTAACTGTCGAGGCGTACGGCCCTGGAAAACCATTTTTATATTGGCCGGTGGTAAGTGCCAGTTCGGGTTTCCGGGCGGCGTATGCAGGCCTGGCGTATTAGTTGGCTGGTGACAGTTAGCACACTTCATAGCATACACCCCTTTACCGTCGATACCTCGTTGTGGCAGCATGGTATGGAGGTGATTATCATCGCCCTGAAGCGGAACATTGCCTGCCGGATGGCAATTCATGCACCTGGCACTCATTAATACGGTATACACTTGTTTAAAAGCTTTTACAGAGGCTACACTGTCTTTACGTATCACCGGATAGCTGCCCGGTTCATCATTCCCTGATTTAAAGGACAACACGACCAACGCGCCGGTAAATAATACAAGACTGATGAAGATTAATTTTTTCATGCCTGTTTAATAAGTTTGGTATTCATGATGGGTAAATTGTATATGCGTTTACCGGTTGCGGCAAAAATGGCATTCACTATGGCCGGTGCCGTAGGCGGTACTGCACACTCACCTGCACCGCCCATTTTCTCTTTACTATCTACAATATATACATTGATCTCGGGGCTTTCGTTCATACGGGCAATACGGTAATCATAAAAATTATTTTGCTGTACCTGTCCATCTTTTAGGGTAAGTTCGCCGTAAAGTGCCATAGTTAAACCAAAAATGATCCCGCTTTCCATCTGTGCCTTTACGCCGTCGGGATTTACGGCGAGGCCGCAATCAATTGCACAATCTACCTTGTGTACGCGAACAGCGTTATCCACTATGCTAACCTCGGCAATTATAGCAACGTAACTGCCGAACGCTTCATGAACGGCTACACCCTTAAATCTTCCAGGAGCTAACTTTGTTTTCCAGTTGGCTTTAGCGGCAACCAGGTTTAGTGCTGCAAGATGACGTGGCGAACTTTTTAACAAAGTTTGACGATAGTCAACCGGGTCCTGTCCGGCGGCATAAGCCATTTCATCTACGATGGTTTCCATTGCGTAAGCCGTATGCGTATTCCCTACGGAACGGAACCATAATATAGGCACAACTTCTTTTGTGGTATGCAAGCCCACATAATGATCCGGGACAGTATTCAGATAGGGCGAACCCTTAACACCTTCTACAGACGTATCATCTACAGGTGGCGGAGGGCCAAACATTTTTGCTTCACCCATAATTGATTGCCCCACTATATTATGGTTCCAGGCCATGGGCATGCCTTTTTCATCTAAACCTACTTGTACGTTATGCACAAAAAATGGCCGGTAATAGCCGCTTTTCATGTCATCTTCGCGTGTCCAAACCATTTTTACAGGCTTGCCACTGGCTTTGGCAATATGCACCGCTTCAATTACAAAATCAGAAGCTGGGGTGGCGCGTCTGCCAAATCCGCCGCCAAGGAATGGGATATTGATTTTAATGTTTTCGGGCTTCATGTTTAATAGTTTGGCAACATTGGCCTGGTCAACACCCGGCAACTGTGTTCCGGCCCATATCTCGCAATGGTCCCCATCAATTTTGGCTGTACAATTCAAGGGCTCCATGGGTGCATGCGCCAGATAAGCAAATACATACTCGGCAGATATATGCTTGGCCGATTTGGCCAGCGCGGCATCCGCATCGCCTTTTGCCTGCGCAGATACGCCTTTGGTTGCGGCGAGCCTTTTATAAGCGATGGTTTGCGAAGTGGTGTTTAGTGCAGTGCCCGGGCCATTATCCCAGGTTACCTGCAAAGCTTTCCTGCCTTGCTGTGCCGCCCAGAAATGGTCGGCAATAACGGCCACACCACCCGGTATCTCAACAACCTGTTGAACGCCCGGTACAGCTTTGGCTTTAGTAGCATCAAACGACTTTACCTTGCCTCCAAAAACCGGTGCATGGGCAACCATCGCGGTAAGTAAACCGGAGAATTGCATGTCCATCCCAAACTTTGCCTCGCCGTTGGTCTTTACCTGGGCATCCACACGTTTGGAACCTTTGCCAATGTATTTCCAATCGGAAGGCGGTCGCAATGTTACTTGTTGCGGAGCAGGAAGTTTAGCGGCGTCTCCTGCTAATTCGCCGTAACTGAATTTTTTATCTCCTGCTAAAACAAAACCTTTTTCTGTTTTGCAATTGGTTACCGCAACGCCCGAGCGCTGAGCTGCCGCCTGCGTAAGCAAGGTGCGGGCAGTAGCCCCGGCATTACGGTAACGGTCAAACTCAGACCAGGTAGAACTTGACCCTCCCGTGATCTGGATGCCGTAAATGGTATGGTTGTAAGCTTTATCCACTCCGCCATGCCTGACGATGATCTGATCAAGGTCAACGTCCAGTTCCTCCGCCAGCAGCATCGGAAGTGTTGTCCAGATACCCTGTCCCATTTCTACGTGACTGAGGGTCACTGTAACCGTATTATCGGTTCCGATATTTAAAAAGGCGTTGGGTGTAAAACCTCCGGCAGCGACAGGTTTGGCCAAAGCGCTCAGTTTATTGGCCTGTGGAATAGTAAATGAGATAAGCAGGCCTCCACCTAAAATAGCGCCCGATTGTATAAAGTTTCTGCGGTTCATGATTTTGCTCCTCCCTGATGCATTTTAGCTGCCTGATGGATCGCCGCACGAATACGCGGATATGTACCACAGCGACAAATATTTCCCGACATAGCATCGTCTATATCCTGATCGGTAGGATTTGGGTTTTCCCTGAGCAACACAGCTGCTGACATTAACTGACCAGACTGGCAATAGCCGCATTGCGGTACATCGGCTTCCTGCCAGGCTAACTGTAATGGATGATTATTATTGGTCGATAAGCCCTCGATAGTCGTCACTTGCTGACCTGCTGCCCGGCTTACTTTGGTGACGCAGGAACGAACAGCTTCGCCGTTCAGATGCACGGTGCAGGCACCGCATTGCGCAACGCCGCAGCCAAATTTGGTTCCTGTTAAACCCAGCAGGTCACGAATGACCCATAACAGGGGCATATTGGGGTCGGCAGCTACTTCCCGGGGCTGTCCGTTTACAGTTAGAGAGATCATAAGCTAAAGTGTTTATATAAAGCTACTTAATTTAGTATTCAAAAAGTTACGATATTCAAACTAAAAATTACGAAAATCAAACTAAGCTCTCTTGGGGTGTTATTGCCTAATTTAATACTTCTAGATTAGAAAATTGTTTTAGCTTCAAAACTTCATTTAGGTATGATGGATAGTTTTCAAGGTCTTTGGCAATGTCGCTTCTTGTGAAAATGTCAAAACAGTTGTAGCCGTCCATGATTTCATAAGCACAAAACGATAATTGCTGGTAATGTTAAGGAAAAGGTCTGCTGTACGTTCAATAAGCCCTAAAGGCCTTCTTAATGTTAATTGCCTGGTACGCCATATGCTTTCACTATCCTTGTAGCCGTATTTTTACTATTTTAAATTCTGCCTGAAAAATATTTCCAATTTATCAAAAGGGATTAAGTCTGTTTTATCGTATAAATCTACGTGCCCGGCATTCGGAACAATATACAATTCTTTGGGCTCTGCTGCACGTTTGTATGCATCTTCACTGAATTCCCTTGAATGAGCATGATCACCAGCAATAAAGAGCAGTGGACGCGGCGAGATCGTTTCAATATCATTGAATGGATAGAAGTTCATAAACTTCACTTCAGCCGTAGTTGTGCGGTTTTGTGTCAGTTCCAGGGTCCTGCCCTTAGGAATATGTATGCCACGCGGTGTACGGTAAAAATCGTAGAACTCACGCGTAATGGAATCAGCATTTGCACTCAACTTTACCGGCAGATAATTACGCCACTGAAACTCTCCGCCCATAAATTCTTTGTAACGATCATCTGCGGCTCTGGCAATAATTTCTTTACGCTGCTCAAGCGATTGCGAATTTTTGATGCCGTTTCTGGTAACAGCTCCCATATCGTACATGCTAACCGTTGCAATTGCTTTCATGCGTGGATCAATTTTAGCAGAACTGATCACAAAACTTCCGCTGCCACAAACGCCAATGGCACCAATCCTTTCCCTATCCACAAACGAGCGGGTGCCTAAAAAATCAATTGCTGCCATAAAATCTTCGGCATATACATCGGGCAAAACTGCATTGCGTGGCTCACCTTCGCTTTCGCCCCAAAACGACAGGTCAATAGCTAAAGTAATAAACCCCCGGTCGGCCATGTTCGAAGCATAGACATCGGCACTTTGTTCTTTTACAGCACCCATAGGGTGCCCAACAATGATTGCCGGATTTTTCTTATGCTGATCCAAACTTTTAGGAATAAAAAGATGTCCGGCTACATTCATCTGGTATTGGTTTTTAAAAGTAACCGCATACTGGGCAACGTTATCGCTTACTTTGAAGGTCGTAAACTCCTTCGGTGATATTTGTTTCATATTTACTGCTTTTGATTTTTGATTTGATTGTGCATAAATTTGTCCCAGGATTATCAGGGACATTACTGTAATACTGAATAGTCGTTTCATATTTTTGCTGTGTCTCCTTGTTTAAAAAATTGATCTGATTTCCTTTGCCGGTATTCCTCCCACAACAGTATTGTCCGGAACATTTCTGCTGACGACTGCACCGGCGGCAACCACTGCGTTTTCGCCGATGATCACACCGGGTAAAATGGTTGCAGCGGCACCGATCCAGGCATTTCGTTTTATCAAAATCGGTTTACATAGCATCCCCCGCCGGTCTTTCGGATCAAGCGGATGATTCTCCGTAATGAGATTCACTTTCGGGCCAATGAGCACATGGTCTTCAAGCGTGATGCCACCCATATCCAGGAAGGAACAAGCATGATTGATAAAGACGTGTTTACCTATGTTTATGAAGCGACCGAAATTGGTATAGAACGGTGCAAATATGGTGGTACTACTATCCAGCGTAGTGCCAATAATCTCACTAAGTTTTGTTCTTACCTCATCTACACTAGTTGCGGCATGGAGTGCCGGTGATAATGCCAGTGTGCGGCTGACTACTTCATCTACCCTGAAAAACTCCGGATCATCCAATCTGATGAGTTCCCCCGTTTTCAATCTTTCGAAAATATCTTTCATAAGGCAAAGGTAGGTCGCCCCTTACCTCTGCTGTTTATGAGTATCAAACCAATGATTAAGGATTTCAAACTTCCAGGATACGAAGCGATGATGGATTAGTGCCTGTCATACGCTTAAAATAGTTATTAAAGTAGCTCGGATATTCAAAGCCAAGGGCGTAGGCAATATCCGCGATGTTCCAGTCAGTATGTTGTAAAAGGGCTTTCGCTTCGCTGATGATCCGCTCGGCAATATGGGCAGTGGTTGGTTTGCCGGTCACTTCTTTGACCATTCGGTTAAGGTAATTGACATGCAGGGCGAGATTTTGCGCATAATTCTGTGCCGTTTTCAATACTAATGGCTTATCTAGACTTTCGATGGGAAACTGCCTTTCCAACAACTCAAGAAAAACCGCGGTGATCCTATTGGCCGCGTTCTTATGCTGATCAAAGTTCTCAGAGGGTTGCAATTTCATTGCTTCATGCATGATCAGGTTAATATAATTGCGGACCAGGTCATCTTTAAAGGCATAACCACTTTTCTGTTCCTTAATCATTTTCTGGAAAATGGTATTCAGGAAAACTCGTTGCTCCTCGTTGATCGTAAGAATAGGTGTGCCGCCTATTTTAAAAAAAGGTGACTGCTGCAGGATATCTGCGCGTTCCGAAACGTTAAGAAACTCCTCTGAAAAAAGACAGGTGTAGCCGACGTATGTGGTCGATATGGTTTCCCATGAATAAGGAATATGCGGGTTGCCAAAGAACAAGACTGTACCCTCTGCCTTAAAACTCCGGTCGGCGTAGTGGATAATGCTTTTACCCGTAGTCAGGCAGATCTTATAAAAGTCCTTTCGGCTATAAAAGCGTGTGGCATGGCTATCATCTTCGAGCTGGAAGGCATTGAAACCTTTCAACTTGAGCTCATTGTTGAACTCAGATATGGACCGTTCCACGTCATTTTTCATAATACAAAGTTAAGAAAATCAATACAGTGTTATGCGGGTTTAGACAAGCAATACATTGTTTGTTATAAGCCAGATAATCGGAAAATAACCGATTATCTTATTAAATAATAACACATATATCTTTAGCATGTCACAGAATAAGGGCTTAATGCTGATTCTACCTGGATATTGCAACGTGCATAAGGGTTTGCTTAACGCCTAATTAAAATGACTTTTATTCTGAAACATTTTTCCAGCTAAGCACATTATATTTTGTTCTTTTTTCATTTTCAGAACCGCCGTAGATCAGTGTCTTATTTACTTCGGCAGGGGCAGCGATTTCTTCAAAACGATCCATTTCTTTAAATAAACCGGGGCTAATGGTTTGAGTTGCCTTGATCTCAAAAATGGAAAAGCTTTGCCCTTTCATCATCAGCAGATCAACCTCATGGGCATTACTATCCTGCCAGAAATAATAATCCTGATGCAGATATAAGTGATGATTCTTTTTTTGATATTCAGCCAGTATCATATTCTCAAATATGTGTCCTTTCAATCTATTCTCTTCCAATTCTTCAGGTGCTCTAATTCCTAACAGATGATTCAACAATCCGGTATCATAAAAATATAATTTAGGGCTTTTGATCAAACGCTTATTGAAATTTTGATGATAAGGCTGTAGAAGAAATATAATATAACTGCTTTCGAGTATGGATAACCACGCCTTGGCTGTGTTATGTGAAATATCACATTCATTAGCTAAGGCGCTGAAATTTAACAATTGGCCCGCACGTCCCGCACACAAGCCTAAGAACGTCCGAAAGAGTTTCAAATCCCTGATATTCATTAATTCCGTTACATCTTTTTCTATATAAGTTTGAATATAATTGGCATAAAAAACAACGGGATCAATATCCCTGTCGAAGATAGCCGGATAGAAACCTTTAATGCTGGCCTGGGTATAGGAATCTGCTAATAAGCCTCCATGCTTTAATTCAGTAAAATCCAAAGGGAGTAACTTAAATAAGGCTACCCTGCCGGCCAGTGTTTGCGTAATGCTATTTAGCAAATGGAAGTTTTGTGACCCCGATAGGATATATTGTCCCATTATTTTGGATTCGTCAACCCTGCTCTGTATATAAGAAAATAAAGCCGGTGCCCGTTGCACCTCATCTAAAATAACTTTCTGATCATATTGATTCAAAAAAGCAATAGGATCTTCTAATGCGAATGAACGTGTATTTGGATTTTCCAGTGTCACATAACGGTAATCACTAAAAAGCTCTTTTAACAAGGTTGTCTTACCCGATTGCCGGGGACCAGTAACCGCTAAAACAGGAAATTTTGTTTGCTGGGCCTTAATAATAGGTGCTAACTGTCTTTGTATAAAATTGCTCATTTCTTATAAAACTATAGACAAACTTACAATTTACATATAATATACTTACAATTTACATAGATTAAATTGACAATATACATAAAAATAAGCACTCCAAAAAGGAAAGAGATTAGTGGACACAGCTAGACCCTTTAGACACATTTGTTTATATGAGAAAAAACCTTTGGACGACAACAGCGGGCATACTATCTAGTGTTTAGAAGCAGAGGTTTAGGAGACCTAAATTGACAAGTATTAAGTGTCAAAATAACCCCCATTCCCGCTGACATCTTTTAAATTCTCCAACGCATCAACCGATGTACTCTCTATAAGTGGCGTCGCCGGTACCTAACTATGAATTTATCTACACCTTTCATAACGGTAAGGCTGTAATTTGCTTCCTTTGTATCGTCGAAACATTACCTGATAACATTCACTTAGTTTCTTTAAGAATCCATCGTAAAAGGATTCAAAATCCTGCTTTAAAACAGTAAGTCTTCGTTGGTTTTCATCCAGCCAATTCAGCAGGTATTCATCTTGCAGATTACCAATCAGATGAAAATGATAATGTGAAGACGTTATTGGTTCAATAATAAAAAGCGATACTTTGAAATAATGCTCACTGATATCTTTTCCATTTGCCTTAATAATCGGGACAAGTTGATAATAGTCACCGTTATCACTTAGTACGAAGCTGATGTCAAGCTCACTCATAGTAATCTGGCTTACTTTTAGATCCGTTTTTTTCGGGCGACTGGGAAGGGTATTTAAATTATACGAATAGGAACTTTTAATGTGTTGTTCAAATCTGAGTTTGGGAATTGCCTTTCGCCATAAATTGAGCATTAAGGGCATATATTCCTTGGTAGCCGGTGAATATTCGCCTTTTACTTTATTGAACGGGATAGAAGTTGCTATTTCGAACATAGCATAGCTGATCTCATTAAGTATAATTTGCTCTTTGGAAAGATTCAAACCATGCTTGAATTGCTTTACGTTTTTGAGATAAGTTTTATAGTAACTAATACCATCCCCGCTTTTAGTTGTTGTGCCAATAAAAGGTATCAGAAAGGGTAAATGATTGCGGTAAAAAGAATGTGAATTATAGAGTAGTTGATAGCCTAACACATCATGAACACCCTCCTTTTTAAATGCGGGCTCCGGTAGTTTTTGCTCAAACGACACATCATCTTGCTTTTTAAAGCCTAATCCCCGTTTGAATAAATTGCCAAAATCAAAACTGGGTTTAATATAAGCATCCTGTTGTGTGAACCTGATATCCAAATACTTACTTATACCTTCTGCATCCGGTTCGAAGCCAGGCCAGTAGTAAGGCTCAAGCCTGCCGAGTTTACGATGAATAATATTGCTTAACGCCCGATAAGCATGCTCGCATAATACCTGTCCCGGCATACCACAATCACAGGCAACATGCAATGTGCCCATTTCAACGCGAAAGTAAATCTGCTGAAAACGCATTTCATCCTTTTGTAGCGCCAGCGTAAATACACCTGTATGGTAATCAACAAATACACTATTTAGCTTAACCTTTTCCTTGTTTATTTTCTTATAAGCAGGAAAGTGCTTATAAAGCACTTCTTTATGTAATAACAAGTCATTATTGCATAATGGTATTGTATAAAAAAACAGCTCTTCATACTTGACTTTTTCGCTGTTATTGACCTTTGTTTTCTTTGTCATCATGGCATTACTGTTAACGTTGTTAATCAAAAAAAGGCAGTAGCCCGCTGCCGCCAGGGCGTCAGAATTATTAATGATATGATGAGCACAAATAATTGATGCTTTCCGGCTGGCACTTCTCTGCTAAAAATCTCGCCGTATTTTTGATCCATTTAGGTATTAAAGCATCATTGCTCTCTTCTGCCGTCAATTTATAGCTTACTTACAGGAGTCTTTTTATATCGATTCCTCTGCCGATAAATTTTGCTGCTCCAGCTGCCCACGGTAAAGTGCCTCGGCTTTGGCTAATAATATCCCGACTAAACGTGTCACAGTTTTTACGGGCTCTTCGTCAGCGGTAAAATTTTCATCATAACGTGCCTTGGAATAGCCGTTCTGTAGTAAATTGAAGATCTCTTTACCTTCCTCAGTGTCCAGACTGAAGATCACTACCAGGTCTTCAGTGAAAAGCAGGGTTAGCGACATTAGTTTTGACAAGCTGTGAACAGATTGCCGGTAGCCGAACAGTATTTGCAGCGCACCGATCAAGGTGTGTTCTGCGGCCTGGTGCAGCAGGAATAAGGCTAACTTGTTATTCCCTTCCTCTAAATAGCGTTTAGCGCCCTGAAAGAACTCTTTTCCATTGGTACACCATCGTTTCCAGTTGGCGTTTATAGCTGCTTTTTGTTGTTTTGGAGAGAGCACATGGGGTGTAGGCAGGTAAAGACCTTCAGAGGTATAGACATTGATCCCTTTTTCAAATACAATAGACCAGAACCGGCCCTTACTGTTAATTCCATCAGCCGCGCTTTGCACCTTATGAACGATTGGGTAAATGTTCGTGAGTGCCTTGGTGTTATCGATCAGCTTATTAACAATACTATGCTCTGGCATTTTTTCTTCGTCATCTACCAGTATCAAAAGGTAATAAGTAAAGGGTTTTGGGTAACTGCCCAGGTAAGTAATAGAGCGTATTGTCGGTATAATTTTTAAGAGGTGCCCAGTAACCGTATCGATTCCCAGTTTTTCCGCTGGTGTCATCTTTGGTTCAAATGGTTTTATCGTGATCGCTTTTGGGTCAATAAACAGATTTTCTTCTGCTATTTCCGGCACTTTATCGCTCAATATTTTATCTGACCTTTTGATAGCTATTTCTTTTTCATCTTGAAGCTTATCATATTTATGTTTTATTAATGTCCGGATACCCTCAGTTTGCTGAATAACCCAGGCTGCGTCATATAGCTGACTAAGATTACGGTAAATCGTCTTCATTTGGGTTATGACCTCGTCGTCATGAATGGGGCGATTATACATAGCACCATATAACCAGTATTTCAGATGATCACGGTATCGTTGCACATTGATGTCCTTGTATGTTTTTTTGAGTATTTTATAAGGATTGAGTAGTTCCTGTTCCGAAAGATCGTCCGGAAAATAGATCCATTCTTGCCTTGCCTTTTCCAGCAGTTTCGGTGTGAGTAGGTTTTCGTGTCGATGACCGCCTTTATAGGAAACCCATAATAAATAACAGGCCTCGACTAAGCGAACGACCTGTTCACTGATAAATAAAAGTTCACCGGGACCGTGTGGCTTTCCCTTGAAATAGGTGTCAGCGGTAACTGCCTTTCGCCACTGTTTGAGATCTTTTTTGTGAGTGTCCGGCCAGCTTCCGAAAAACTGATTCAAAACCAGATATGGATTCTGCACTTCTTCGAAGTACAGGTTCTTGGGATAATGTTCCCATGGTGCATGATATCCGAGACGCATACTGACTCAATTGTTACCGGCCTACATTGACCGGCAATACAAATCTGGTTATCGCATAAATGCTAACCTATTCTGTGGATTTCTAAAGAAGAATAATAGTCAGGTAATTTATCCCCGTAAAGACCTAAACCAGCTTTATCACCTAAGGTTATTTTTTTATTACATTTGTCTAAATCATTATTTATAATACATCTGACCAATGAGCACAACTGCCGAAAACCCAAACAAGATACACCAGGGCCGTAATGTGAAACGTTTCCGTGAAATGTTAGGCTTAAAACAAGAAGCCCTTGCTTTGGAATTAGGTGGTGAATGGAGTCAGAAAAGGGTTTCTCTTTTAGAACAGAAAGAAGTAATCGAAGATGATATTATAGAACAAGTTGCCAAAATATTAAAAGTTCCAGAAGAGGCAATCAAAAATTTCAATGAAGAAGCCGTATTCAATATAATTGGAAATACAGTAAACAATCACGATCAAGCAGCTTTTTTTAACTACTACCCGACTTTTAACCCCATAGATAAATTGATAGAACTTTTTGAGGAAAACAAAAAGCTTTACCAAGAGTTACTGGCAAGTGAACGTGAAAAAGTTGAATTACTTAAGAAGCAGAGTCATTAATGTAGCTTGATGCCGATATTATTTTAAACGCATTATGTTATTTCTAAACCAGTAAGATCGATCCTTACTGGATTTCGCGTTAAATATAAAGCTATGATTGTAGCTTATTAGAGCAATTGATTTATTCTATTACCTAACCTTACACGATAAAAATGAGTATTGAAAAGAGTGCTGTTAAATCAGCGAGTAGAAAAGGAGATAACATATTTGATAAGTACTTTGCATTTTTAGAGATGATCAAAATGCATCAGGCTAAGGAACGTCCAGTTGATTATTCCCCTCTTGGGAATGTCTTAACAATTCTAGATAGAAATATTGTAGATCTCCATCAATTGAAATTAAATGAGGAATCCCTTCGAATTGCGCTTGATCTTATTGTAATAAAGACTCTTCAAGATTGGTTCCCCATTTTGGAGTATTTATATAAAGATGGAAAGTTTGTTGCATATCTCGCTTATAATTTATTGGGCCTCTGTTATATTTTTGATATCCGCGACTCAAGCTTTATAACAAATAAGAGTTCGTTTTTCGGCCCCTCCATTGATTACGATAAATTGCTATTGGAAGATCTAACTGGCACTAGAACTGCAAGCTACAAACGTTCAGTTACGCTTGCTATAATGGCTAGTAAGGACAAAAATAATTTCGTTCCTTATACTGAACTGGGCGAAGGGTTCGAAACAATAAACTTTAAAATTAAGGATAGATACGAAATGAAAGCGTTTGGCTTTCATGACGAACTCTTAGTTGGAGATATCGATATTGAACAACTCAGGTCAAACGTGAAAGGAATGAACTTAAAAGACTTGATAAATAAATATGAAAATAGCCTTTATAAGCGAGCTGTGAGTCAATGGGATGTAGTGATCACAACACCTGATCACCGTCCAAAAGCAACAACCTTTTTCAATATGTTATTTTGTTTATCAAAGGCTATAGAACTTATCAACGATGAAGATATTAATATTGAATTGGTAAGTTGGGGCAATGGGTCTAAATGGGCGAAACTAGTTATCCAATTTAAGAGTTTATGGGCAAAAGAAGAAACTCAGGATGTTTTGCGAAAATCCAAGCAAGCTTTAGACGCTGAACTTTTTGGTAAACGAATTTCAGAAGTTCAAAAAAATGAGGCAGAGATCAGCAAAATTCATAAAGAAATCGATAATCTACCGGAAAAGGAATTAGCGAAGGAATCAAATGCGTTAGATATTGAAAGAAAAAAATTAGAGCTTTTAGAAAAACAGGTGGATATAGAAAACAAGTTATTGGAGGGCCAATTAAAAAGAATTGATATAGCGACAAAGCTTTCTAATATGATTAAAGAGGGGCTAATGCAAAATGACAGCGATATACAGGTTGAAATAAATAACTTGTTATTTATTAATAAAAGTACCGGGAAGCAACTTACATATGACATCGACTCCATATCAGAACGTGAGTCTGTTCAGCCCAAACCCGATCAACTTGATACCCCTACCCAACAAGGTTAAGGCTTGTAAACTAAAGATCAATAATAAATACTGCCAATATGAAATTTATAAGTCACTATAGATATTTGTACCTAGCACACATCCGGTCATTGCACCGCTTAAACAACCGGAGCTGTTAGCTGGGAAACTGTCAAGGGCCCCGATTCTACCATCGGGGTTTATACACCCTTGACAGTTTTCCTGCGTGGCTAATTTTGTGACCGCGGTGCTGTGACGATCTTATTTTAATCAGCCATCCGGAAAAGGCAGGTGTGCCGAGGCAACGAAAGCACGCCTGTCGCGCGACGGCGAGGCTGGCGGTGGAATGCAGCCTGGAGCGAAGCGCGTGGTGGTATTCTGCCGCATGCCGCAGCCGTATGGACTATGAGCACGTATCACATGGAGTGACCCTGGCTTTGGTCCAGGTTATTCCCTCGCTTCTTTTTCCTCTTGCGCTTTTTATCATCATCCTGTGCAGGCGCAACATAAACACTTTGCCCATCCAATAAGGTAGCTAAAAGTCCTTTCCCCTGATGATGGCTTTGCTGCTTTTCTATTTTGACCGCTTGTTCTTGTTTTTGCTGTTCTTTTACCTCCTGCTTTTGTTCATAAGAACCGTGTTTTAAAGTATTGGCATATTTAAATGATTCTTTGATCTCCCGGTCATATCCAAACCGGCTGTCAAATAACTTTTCCGTAGCTTGCTTAAAAGCTACCCGGTCAAACTGTCCGACTTGCTGACTATGCACGGCATTGGTACCCCTGGAATTATTCAAAGGGCTTAATTTGACACGATTACTGGCATCCTTCCTGCTGACAATGATCTGGATGTGCATTTGCTCACCAGGCTTCCTATCGCCTCGCTTTACTTGTCCCTTTCTTACTTCCAGATCTTTGTAAGTGTAGTATCTGTGATTCTCCAGCTTCCCGTAATACACCAGGTCCTGGTTACCATCAATACCATTTCGCTTAAAATTCTTAGCATAGGCATCCATCACCTCGTTAGCATAACGTTTTAATTGCTCTTTAGCACCTTCTTCTCCAAGCTGGGACTTTAGATAAAGCAGCTCTTTTTCACTCGGGCTGATATTGACCAAGAAAAACTTAGCCTCATCTCTGGACAGCTTGGCTATATTGTTATCTATGCCTTGCCTTACTTCATAGGCCTGAATATTATCTCTTTCAGGATTGAACCAATATTCCGGCCGGTAGCTTTGCTTTAACTGTTCTGCTAACCGGTTTTCTTTTTCCAAATAGGCCACCAATTGACTGCTGCTGCCTTTGTTATTTCCTGTTTCGCTTTTGGTAATATTTACATACATGCTATCAATTCTTTATAAGTTCCTGAGCATATTTCGGACATACTTGATCAGTTCATCTTTTTCTACCTGCTTGGTCAGCATACCCATTTGCTCCCTGTTTTGGATATAGTGCTCCAGTATCTCTGAGAACCTGCTTTTGAGTGTCTTTTTATCATACTGAGCGGTATCCAATCCCGACAGGTATTTGGCGATCTGGTTAATGTTCTTTGACTGTTCTGCATAAGCAGCTTTCTGCACATCATTATACTTTAGGATATGATGATTAAAGAAATCGACGATCTTACCCTGTACGGTTATGATCCTCTCCGAATCTTTCTTCATAGGGATCAATAATTCCTGCTCCTGTGTTTTGATAAAAGCTACAATGTTGTCGGTCTTGCGATTGATCGCATTCTTAAGCAGCTCGTCATTCAGGTCCCTCGGATCTTTCTTACTCTTATAAAAATAGTCCACCATATAGATGAAAAGATCCAATTTGGTCAGACCATGCTTATTGGCCAAACTCTGTATCTTTTCATCTGTTTTAACCGGAAACCTGATGGTTTTTACATTTTCATCTTTGGTCATATTGCCTGTTATTTCTTTAAAATCAGTATACCGTCAGGTATACCGAAAACATAACCTATTGTATTAAGCGGGGGGTAAAGTATACCACAGGTATACGCGAATCGGCTCTGCCCCGCAGGGCGAGCGGAAAAAGTCGGGTGTGCCCGACTTCCGCTCGCTCCCCCCGCTTTCGCGGAAGGACTGTAAACTGCTTGGCTATGCAGATATATAGCTGCGCAGATACACAGCTATTCAGATATACCGCTATACGGTTACGCATCATCCTTCCGCCTCCCATCCGGCAGGCCAATAAACCTGGCTGCCGAGTTTTGGATGATAAGATGGCTGGTAACGGATATAGCCATATTCATCCAGTTCCCGGATGCATTTATGGTAAGTAGCAATCGAAGCGATCTTGCTGAACGCCATTAGCTCTCTGCGGGTAACCGCAAAAGGGTTGGCAAAACCATTTCGTTGCCATTGGATAAATAAAGCCGAAAATAAGCTGATATGCGTTGCAATCAGTCGCTGGTCCTTGCTCATACGACGAAGTAGCTTGCCGTAGCCAGCGAGTTCTGCATTTGAAATGGTTTGCCTCATCTCAAGCCCCCTTCCAAGAGCTTGTTGATATCTTCCAGTTTGTAGTACATGATGCTGCCTATCCTGGTAAAACTCAATGTGCCATTGATTCGTAGATTTTGTAAAGTACCCGGCGAGATATTCAGTAGTTTCCTTACTTCATTACTTTTCAGCCATTTCTTAGATTGCCCTTGCCCTGGCTGCATCAGTTGTTTGATCTCGCCTAGCATTTCATTCTTAAACTCTCTTAGATCTTCTTTCGTGATAATTTCCAAATTCATTTTTGCCTCCTTTTTTAGTTCAAATTCAAACCTGTTCAGACGTGGAATGGAATAGCCCCGTCTGAACGATCTGAAAGCAAATGTCAAGGCAAAAGATGTAAAATGAATGACCATTGTAGGCGTTTAGTCACGGATAGTAGGGTAGTTCTACTTTTTATTCTTGAGAACTATCTCGAAGAGCTTATCTTCCTCAGCTATTTCAATATACTTTGGCGGTTTGGGTTTATTACGTGGGGCAAAGTAGTTGTGAGCAGTATCAATCGGTATTTCGTTTACGCCGTGTTGGAAGTATTTGGCAATCATTTTGTACCATGGGCTCTGGCCTTGCGAGCTGAGCAGCTTAGTCTGTCCCAATGTCAAGTTTTGAAACTGATGCACAAGATCCATGAACGTTGCAATATATCCGTTAGTGATGACGACCTTTTCATTTGCATCGAAATCTTTCGCTTGCTTTAATTGGGCTTCCAGTTTTTCAATCCGCGCCTTTAACTGATCGATCAGTTTATCTTTTTCACCGATGACTGACTCCAAGGGTTCAACTTTATGCCACTGATCAATACTTTTCAGGAATGCCAGAAATACTTCCAACTTAGCTGTAAAAATCAGCCCTTTGGCATAGGTACTACCAGATGGCTTAAGGCCTTTATAGTATTTAATCCTGTTCTTTATGATATCATAAACATGATTGAAAAAAGCTTCTTCCCGGCCGGCGTTCCCTTCCAGGTAGTGATTTAGCTGGTGATTGTAAAACAGGGCATATTCATCTTTCCTGATTTTATAGATCTTATCCACAAAGAAATTTAACCCGAAAATCTTGTCTGTAAAGATTGGCCAGCCGATATCATAACGATGGGGGAATAGCTCAAACCGGCTTCGGAATTTGAAATAACTGTATTGTGTTGACATAGTTAGGGATTTTATACAAAACGCTCAAAAAGCGGATATGGTTTACGGTTGTTTTATAACATTTTAAAGCGAGAGAAGCCGTTCAGACCAGGAGAGTTGAGTGTGTGCTATATATAACAATGTTATATTGTTAACAAGTTTAATGATCATTGTCGAGGATATATTTTAACTTCATATATTACGTCATAAATCCTAACTTAATCCTTAATTTTGCGCCATGGCAGCTGCGGAACAAATTAAAAGTCTCATCAAGTCGTTTGGCGAGGGCGACGAGGATCGTTTTTTCTCATCGGCTATTCAAATCGCCGCGTCCGAAGCTCGCCAGGGGCATACTAACATTGCTCAAGAACTAAAATCACTTATTGAGGAAGCTCGAAAAAATAGATCGCATCAAATTTTTGATAGGAACAAGACGGTTCACATGTCCCCACAAAAACGTGAACTGGCAGAACTGATAGATATTTTTCAGCCGCAATTATCATTGAAAGATATGGTGCTTTCTCCCGAGATTCATAGTGTTCTTTCTCGTGTTATCGACGAACAGCGCAAAATCGAGATTTTGAAACAGCATAATCTTAGCCCTCAGCGAAAACTTCTTTTGATGGGACCTCCAGGATGTGGAAAGACAATGACAGCCGAAGCTATCGCAGGTGAATTAGGTATCCCCGTATTTATCGTCCGTTTGGATGGGATCATGTCTAAGTTTATGGGCGAGTCAATTGTTAAACTCCGTCTGATCTTTGATGCAATGCCTGCACAGCGTGCAGTGTATCTTTTCGATGAATTTGATTCGATAGGTTCCCACCGTCATATCGGCCAGGATGTCGGGGAAGTAAAGAGGGTGCTCAACAGTTTTCTGATCAATATTGAAAAGGATCAAAGCAATAGTATCATTATTGCAGCAACCAACTTACCTGATGCTTTGGACAGGGCATTATTCAGGCGTTTTGACGAAATTATATCTTATCCGTTGCCAACCAAAGAAGAAATCGCAGAAATTTTGAGAGAGAAAACGCAGCATTTTATTTTTGACGGCCATCCGGATTTTGACCAATTGGCAACAACTGCTGATGGACTTAATTTTTCGGACCTAGTAAAAGCCTGTGAAGAGGTTGTAAAGGAAATGGTATTGAGTGATAGAAATTCATTATCTTTAACCTTACTAAACCGAATCCTTCACAAGAAAAAGCTATAATGCCAATTATTTCCGAATTACCGCATATTAAGATCAACGGCCATGTAACTCCTGAAACTTATCGGTATCCGCATACAGTAGTTATAGAATTTCCTTTGGTTGCGAGGAACCGAGCGATTCACGGTAATCGCATTTTGCAACAGCTCGAACAGATCAGACAGCGGTTTGAGCAACTTGAGAATGAGCCCTTGCCGGAGAATATAGTAAGCGATGATGCCATCTACGTCGAATTTATTTCAGAGTGGAATTTTCCGTTAAACTTTAATAGTTTACATAGCGATGCTGACCATCCCAAATATCAAATTATTAAGGTAACAAAGGAATTTAGTGATGATGACATGGGCAGAGAGCGATATCGTACTCTAGCCATGTTGACAAAAGGCGGAATCAGTCATTTTATAAAACACGTAACGGATTATATTAATATTGAAAAAGATGTCCCTAAAAAGGATGATGACGGAAATATAGTTGCGACAAATCCCAAATATAATTCACTCTTTGCAAATCTTGAATTGATTCAGATCGCTACCCTGCGGGAGTTTTGGAGCGACGGACTGCTCATCGATTTTCCAAATGGAGATGAGAACAGATGGTGGGAGGTTTGGTTCAGGAGGACTTCAAATGATGGAGAACGAATCGAGCGTGTCAACCAAAATTTAAGAGCGATTGGAGCACAGATAGGACAATCAGAGATACAATTTCCGGAACATATTGTACGGCTAGTTAAGGCGACTGCTAACCAGCTTTCATCATCCTTATTACTACTAGATAATCTAGCTGAATTGCGTAACCCACAAGAAACTGCTGACTGTTTTATGCGAGAGGGTTTAAGTGGCCGGGAGGAGTTGATTCAGGATCTATTGGATCGAACTGATGTACAAATCGATGAGAACTCTGTGCTTATCTGTCTTTTGGACAGCGGCGTAAATAATCGCCATCCTTTAATTACACCATTCCTTCCTAATGATCGACTTTACGCCTATAATTCTGACTGGGGGAATTTTGATAGTTGGTCAGGAGAAGGGCACGGCACCGGTATGGCCGGACTCGCTCTATATGGCGATCTAACGGAGGCTTTCGCTTCTCGAGAAAGGATTGTAATTACTCACGCCCTTGAATCCTTTAAGATCAAACAATACGGTGTTGTAAATGATCCTGACCTTTATGGAACGATCACATTAAACGCAATCAATCAACCAGCGATCACTCATCCAGGTAATCGCCGCGTATTCTGCCTTAGTATCACAGATGCGGACTTTGCATTCAGGGGGCGACCATCTTCTTGGTCAGCGATGATCGATAGAATTGCGTACGGAAAAGCAAGTGAAGCTTCGCCACCTCAATTATTACTAATCAGTAGCGGAAATGTATTTACAAATCAACATATCGATTATACCGACCTGAACGACACCTCTAGTGTTCACGACCCAGGACAAGCGTATAATGCGCTTACCGTGGGAAGTTATACGATGAAGGATAGATTAGACGCTGCGACACTTCCTGAATGGAGGATACTTGCACCTCGTGGTGGCATGTCACCTTCGAATTCAACATCTTTACTTTGGGACAGCCAATGGCCGATCAAGCCAGATATCGTGATGGAGGGCGGCAATATGACCACTAATCAAGTAGATGTTTCTCACGTTCCGGAATTACAACTAATTAGCACTAGTAAACGACATCAGGATAATGTCCTTCAATTTTTTGGAGATACTAGCGGAGCGGCGGCGCTTGCTGCAAAACTTGCTGCCGAAATTGCAACCGCATATCCTCTATATTGGCCGGAAACAGTTCGAGGGTTGATAGCCCATTCCGCTGAATACTCCGCACAAATGCTCGGCAACGGACGACATTTCCCTACGACTTCTGCTGAGAAACGAACATTATTGAGGCGCTACGGACACGGCGTTCCAAATCTGCAAAGGGCGCTTTATTCTGCTTCAAATTGTCTCCACATGATAATAGAGCGAACGATACAGCCCTTCCAGCAGGTCGGGACGAATTCGCCCAAGTATCATCAATACCACCTCTACCAATTGCCATGGCCGGCGGACATTTTGCGTAACGAACTAGCAGAAAGTAATGTGCGTCTGAAAATAACTTTGTCTTATTTTATAGAGCCCAATCCCGGTGATCGACGATATGTCAATAATTTTCAGTACCATTCGCATTCCCTAGACTTCATACTTATCAAACCAGCCGAGGACCTTGACACCTTTAAACTCCGGGTTTCTAAAGCGGCTGAAGATGATGAAAGTGATGAGAACGTCAACCGAGAAGGCGAAGTGTGGAGTTTGAAATCAGCGCGAAATCGAGGAAGCCTGAAGAAAGACTTTATAGCTACTTCTGGTGCCGACCTTTCCACACGACATGTATTGGCGGTCTATCCAAAGAATGGATGGTATCGTACACGAAAAAAATTAGGGCTTGCCAATAGTATCGTTCGATACAGTCTGATTGTTTCTATCGAAACTGAAAATGTAGATGTTAACATTTACAATCCTGTACTTCAAATGGTTACTATTGAGCTTTAGCGCAGATGGCCAAGCATTCTCCGTATGACTCTTCGCAAAATGTGATATGTTAATCCCATTTAATTCACTAAGATTAATGGATTATACGCCGTGTATAACTAAATCATTTTCAGCTGAATAGCAATGTCTTGTATGAATTTAGCCATAGGTCTTTTGTGAATATCTTCAAGATCCATATAGTTGCCAATCAGCATCCGATTGGCTAATTTCTCATTTGATAAAAGTTTTTTAAACGAGGTTGTCAATGCTTTTTTATACGAGCCTGTATATATTTGTGATTTAAGGATCAGTTCCTCTACCAGATCTGTTTGCGTTTCATAAATTCCCTGGATATTGAAAACTTCCTGAAATGATTTTAGGTTGGGATCCTGTAAATTATCTTTATCCGGGTCAAGAAATAGGATTTTGATAGTTTCTGCATTTCCAGTTGCCAGATACTTCGCTAAACTGCCTGGGGACAATTTAAACGTATAGGGTTTTGCCGGTTGATCACCATAAAGGTCAAAGTCCACTGAAGATTTACTTTTTGCATTGTTACAACAACTACATACCGGATAAAGATTATAAAAACAAATGCTTAGAAATGGATACTCATCTTTGTTCCTGTAATGATCCAATTGAAATTTTCCTTGTATAGTAACGCTGCTTTCGTTGGGACTGAACTTCTGAATGGAAAGTGTTGGCTGAGAATTGCAATAGACGCAGGCTCGGAGTCCGAGTTCGCGGAAAAATTTGGGGTAAAAGGTCCTCCTGAGGTGCTTATAATTTAGTGCTCTCAGAATGTGGCTTGATAGACTGATTTTCGCCTTGTCATTATCGGGCACTTTGCCGAGATCTTTCGCTTTTTTACTGATTTGCTCCTGATCGTAGGTAAGAAATCCTTTTTCTTCAAAACAGGCGATTACTTTATCAAGATAATTTTTTTCTTCCTGTATAAATGAACTACCGAAATCTCTTTTTACAATGTCTAGGGCTGTTTTTGCGTCCTTGAGTATTTTTTCAATCAGTGTCCGATGATTTCCAATCACCCCTTCCATTTTAATTGAGCCTATTGGTATCATAACTTCCTCAATTGCGTTAATCTCTTGATTTCTTCTTCTAGTTTGTCCGGGAACTTGCTGTAATATAGCTCTTCGACGGCTTGTTTTAGAACAGGCTCGCCAATGATCCCAAGGAGACTCTTAATAGTCTTCTTGTTCCAATGTCCCTTACCTTGCGGAGTCGTCACAGAACCATCAGGATGATGTTCGCATTTTTCCAGGTAATCAATAGCATCTGTAATTTGTTTTTGCGCATAATCCCCCATGAATCCACCCTGTAAATAAAAACTGTCGGCAAGGAGGTCATGAATATTTGCCCCGAACGTTTCTTGTCCAGTCGGACAAGGGTTACCTGCATCCAATCGTAGTACGTGTTGGGAAGGAATATCAGATAAAATGAAAGGAGAATGGGTTGAAAAAAGGATATTTAAGCATTTTATGTTGGGAATATTGAGCCGGGCTATGCCGTTCAATAATTCCGAAACGATTCTTTTCTGGAAGTCAGGGTGAAAATAAAGCTCCACTTCATCCAACATCAAATTAACATGCTGGAAGGATAACAAAGTTGGCCTGTTGAATACTGTATTCAAATTAATCAAATGATAAAGAACGGCTTGAGTAGTATGCACTAAATGTTGTTCTCCTGAACTGAGCGAATGAAACGCTGTATCATCAACAAGGATAAATGCCGGACGGTAAAAGGCTGTGGGCATGTATTCCAGAGGATCCAGTACTTTAATTCCCCCCGTAGCGGTTTGAAGCCGTTCTTCTAAAATGTCGATTGGGATTTCAATTTTCTCATCTTTCCAAACAATTCTTTTTCCAGAGTCTGCACGTAATAAATTAAATCGTACACAATTCAGGATCTGTTTGAGTTTAAGCGTTATATGTGAGTTTTGTCCTTTTAAAAAGTTTAAATAACCTGCTAATTGGCGAATGTAAACCTCATCAAGTTCAACACTGAATTTGTGAAACTCATGTTCAGGATAATATTTGATGGCAATTTTAAGAAGCTTTTTGAAGACGTACCGGGTGATTTTATCAAAGTAGATAATATTTGTGCGGAATTCATCGATCTCGCATTCCTTCTGCATAAAAACTTCATAAGTTGACACGAAGATATCTTCGAGGGTTTCAGTCGTTTCTTTCAGTTGGCGTATAATACTAGGCTCCATTTCTGCGCCTTCTATCTTTTTTAATTGTACTTCGTCAAAGCTGAACAAAACCGATTTAATCGGCTTATCACTGAGGACATTCTTAACGGTCATTGTCTCATCCATCAGATTCGCGAGCAATCTGGATTGCGCTAGATGTAGTTCTGAATTAACGTTGATATTGCCGTCCCGGCGAAATGGATTGATCACGATAGGCGTTTGATAGCCATCATTTTTATGAAACAATGATTTTAACCATTGACCACTCTTACTGGAGTTCAATCCGTAAAGGGAGTAGTTAATCACAACGGTATAGAAATAACGACCCAAATCGGTATGATCAAGTGAAAAATCAATTGCTGGAAAAAGGACAGGGTTATAAGTATCCGGTGTAGCTCCTTCCTTAAACTGAATAATCTGACGATCGCCATTTTCAATTCGAATGCACTTGATGTCGGCATCGTCTCGAAAATATATTTCTGCGGCGAAATCACTAAATAATTGCTCATGCTCCGAAACCGCTTTTTTCAGCTCCATGATTTTGTCCTGATCTGCTGGCGTATCTATTAGTGCAGCATTAAGGTCATGTTGAGCCTCCACTCCATTATCTTCCAGTATCAATTGCTTGTTGGCTATGATATAGGCGGCAAGAAAGATAAACTCGAAAAGGTTACTTTTACCTGATCCATTTTTACCCACGACAGCGGATACCTTAACTTCCAGATCAGCAAGCGTTTTTTTTCTCCCGATTTCTTTTCGGGGTATATTATACAGATTGGTATCTTTATTCGGGAAATAATTAATCGATTCAACAGCGCTAGCCTTGATACAAAATTTGTATGCTTGGTGAAAAATGTAAGGGTGGTCCGCTTTTAGATTTCTGAGAAAACGCTCTGCACAATTAGATAGAGGGCGTATAGCGATTAAACTAAAATTACTCATGTAATTGGGTCTGAAGGGAATCGGATTCTTTATGCACAAATTTTTTAAAGGCGTTCATTTTCTAATGATTTTTTTTAGATTTAATTCTCATCTGAAAAATCCCATATAGAGTGAATATTTTGCGTTTCCTGTGACATCATGGTATCAATTTCTATGTTACAAGATTGTATCCTTTCAATAAGGGTGGTGATAGGGTTATTTAATTTATAGTTATGTATTAATTTTAAAATAAGTTCGTCCGGCAGATTATCAAGGGATAAATATTCAATTCGGTCCTTTTTTATCAAATAGCCTTTCTTTTTGATATCATTCAAGATCTTGTTACCAAAGATATCCAACAATCTATTTTTAATATTTAAATCAACAACCAATGACGGATTTTTTGTCTTTAAAAACTCAAGAGAATATAATAGCGAATAAACTAATTTAGCCTTTTTGTGAGGGGTGTTTGCCCAAACCACTTGATTAAAAATAGACCTTGTAACATCATAACCCTCCAACAGATCCTTCATTATCTGAATGAAAATTTCGTCTTGAGATTTCCCTTCGAGGCCTGAAATAAAATCACCGATAATCTTTTTGGCAAAAAATTTATAAAATGAATGCTTATCCATTTCGAGGCATAGCATGACGAAGTTTAGATCAACAGTTTTATATCGTTCAAAATATTTAATTAGTTTTTCACCATAAATAACCTCCTTTGCTTTGTCATCTAAATCCTTTATGAATAGGATTGTAAGGTAATCTTGGAGCGTACGATGCGGGAATCTGTAACTAAACCCATCTAAGACAATTACGGATAGCGACACCGATAGGTCATACGCAACATCATCTAAGTCAAATGTAAGGTTCAATTTAGGCTTTATAAATTTTAGTCGCTCTTTCAAATATTCAGAATCAAAATCATAGCGAGACTCGAAAAAACTTATATAGGCAAAACTTTTAAGAATATTATCAAAATCTTCATTAGCGAGGTGACTTTTTCTTGGATGTTTAAAACCTCCTTTCTTTGAAATACTGTCATGCTTTGTAATAAGCGTATCCAAAACGTGACCATAAAATTTGCTCTTTAATTTGGGGATGTCAGGATACTTGCTATAAGTTAAAATAAACATAGATAGTAACAATGGATTGGACAGGTAGCTCTTAAAGTCAAAATTTTTCCGATCTTCTATTGTTTCAATGATTTTATGGAGTAACTCATCATCATTAGCAGCTCTCAATTGTTTTTCCAGAAAGCTGTTTATAGTATCATTATTTAGTGGATCGACATAATAGCAAATAACTCTCGATAGATTTTCTACATTTGATCCAGGGCGAGAGGTCAAAACGAAATAATTTTTATGAAATTCATCAAAAAATTGTTCTATCTCAATTGTTATTTTCTCCAATATATCTGAACGTAGTTCATCGTATCCGTCCAAAATAAATGTGAAGTTGCCTTTACTTAACGCCCGTTCAATTATTTTGGAATTAGGCTTTATTTTGTTACTTGTCAAGACAGAATAAATATATTCTCTCAACCCCCCAGAGAAGCTATTTAATGTTCTAAGTTCAATGTAAATTGGAATCTTTTTTAAAAAGGTAGAATTGCAACATTCTAAGAATAAATGTTTTGCAAGCATTGTTTTACCTGAACCAGCATAGCCAATAATTGCAACATATTTCGATCTTGTGAATAAACTTTCAATCAGATTTAAAGAATTAATTTTTTGATAAAGATCGTAGGCGCTGTGCCAACTTTTTCTAGTTTCTATTTCCAGAGGAAAAAAAACATCATAAAACTTGACTTTTTCATGAGAAAAAAGAAAGGTATTGGTAAATGAGAGCTTATTATAGTGGTTCTCCAAATAATCCTCAAGGCCTATATCAAAGAGGTTAACGATTTCATCTTTTCCGTCGCGAAAGAGTGAAATGATTTCTGCTTTAAATGTTGATAAGGGAAGTTGCATGAATAAAGATAACACATATAAGAATCAAAGTACTATTGTGAATTAACACATTCAGAATTCATCGAAGAGGATCATTGTTAATAACGAAAGACGCAAAGCGGCATACTTCTCTATTTATATGGCTTTCCAATATTGACATTGTTAAGAAATCCCGCATCACATGTGGAATATTTGAGTACATGATATTTGAGAAGCTTCCGAACCAGACGGACAACGCTAGCATATCTATTCAATGTGCCACGGTCGCAAGTCATATTGTAGTTGCAATTACACAACTAATAATGTTATCTTAAGACAATATGAAAGCGAACCTTTTTTATTAAGCATTGTTACTTGTATATATCAGAGTTAAATAGACCTTATCGGGAAAAAATGTGTACAGTAAGTTAAAGATTCATGTAATTTATAATACACGAAAAACAGTGGTTTTGGGAATATTTTAATCATCTTCGAGCTACAACTACTCATAAAATTTATTCTTCCCAAATTATGCTTAATACAAATTGATTACGATCTGAATAAATACATTTTTCGAAAAACGAGCGATCAACATCTTTATCCCAAACATTCTCAAACCAATCATTAGCAGTAATGGGTAATTCCTCATCAAACTTTTCACCTGTTTTAAAATATACGCCGGCAAGTGTGTTTTTAGGTACAGTGCCATATGGCTTTTTTAACCATTTATAAGGGAAATCATGGCTGAATTTAAACCATTTGATTTTTCCAGCGATAGAACATACCAACATAATCGGATGCTTATCAATGGTCATCAACTTTATAACCGTTGCAGTTATACTGGTATTATATTTTCTTGCCAGCTCTTCTATAAGAGCAAAATTAAATTTCTTCTTGTGACAGTCCCTTTTTATTCGAGTTTCAGGCAATAGTAGACTTGATGCAAAATAATCAGCCTCAACTTCGACGAGATTTTTGGAAGAGAAATTAGTAAAAGATGGATGCGACGGAGTTTTACCATTCAAAAGAGCCTGGCGGTGTTCGTCTATAAAATAATGCCCCAATTCATGGGCAAAAGTGAAACGCGATCTCGGGCTTTCCGCTGGGCTTTTTTGTATGTTGATGAATATATGAAAGGAATTGTGTTCTTGTTCAATCAACCCGTCGAAAGCACCGCCATAACTACCATAGCAATAGGAAATCTTTTTTCTCTCAGCAATGACTTCCGGCAAAACTATTCCATCGGGACAATATATATCGGCAATGGTTTCTGCCAACTCAGATAATTCTGCTTCCCGGATTTTAGGTAACATTTTAAGTTGCTTTGTTTTTATTCTTCGCGGCCAATTTATCTTTTTCCATTTTGTCCTTTACTTCTTCAGAAATATCATTTCCTTCTCTGGCTGCTTGAGCGAGCTTCATCGTGTAATCAGATAATGAAAGTGTGATTGCAGAATGGTTTTGGAAAACCTTCTTTCCAAGAAAAACAGAAGGATCTCTTAAATTCATTGGCATGCTAAGCTTGTTAACTTTTATGTTTTCCTCTATTTTATTAAAGTCAGCGCATGTCCTGGGAAAAATAAAACCTAACTTTCTAAGCGATTTGCTAATACTATCATCAAACAAATCGTCAATATGGTTAATTTCGTTGTTCATGATCGGCCTATTTTCTGATTATCATTTTTGACTGTAGTTCTTCTTTAATTGCTTTTCTAAACTTTTGAAGGATTTTACGGATATTTTCGCGGGTTGTTACCCATTTATCTTCTAATTCGTCCAAAACTTCAGTTGGTGTGTATTTATTTGTTTCGTAATAATTGTATGTTGTTAAAATTATATCGCGATCCCTGTCTGACTGCTTGTTGATATAAGCCTGTACATGCTTAATGTTTTCCGAGTCGCCACTGGAATCTGCAATTGCCTGTTGAATTTCCGTTTCTTCCTCATTTTCTAAATCCCCTATAAATTCATCAAAGTCGGTATTAAGCCGTTTAACTATATACTGCTTTTCTATGATGCAAGATTCCTCAAAGGTTTCGCTATCTGAATGCTTTTTATAAGCATCGTCCAAAAAGTTATCATAAAAAACGTGCTCCATAATGGTAGTCATCCATTTAGTTATAGATAAACGGATGTTATCAGGATTACGGAGTTTTCCTCTTTTAAACGTTGAGGCCCTGTTGTAAATTACATTGAATGTATCGGCTATTAAATCTTCTGCCATTTTTTCGTCTCTGGTTACTCCTTTGGCGATAGTCAACATTATTTCCCAATAATGTTGGTAAATTTTACCGTAGGCAGCGAGCGCTTCATCTGGAAAATCTTCTTTCATGCCCATCAAAGCGATCAAGTCGTCATCTGGTTCATCTTCTGCTGGTGATACTTTTGCGGCGTTATTCATTATGTGAAAAAGGTATCTAATTGATTATACAAAAAAGCGTGAATTTTTACAGGCTTTAGCTTAATTCACACAATTCTGTATATAGGTTAAATGAAGATAAGAAATTATTTTTTAATCTAAAAAACAACTGATATGGCGAGAGAGCATGTAGGTCACAATGAAATAGCCCAGTTTGCAAAGGACAGGGTTAATCTTCCAAAAGATAAAGCGGATGAATACCGTGCGCAAGCGGGACGTGTACGTGAAAAGGTTACTGGATATTTAAACGATCACCCTGATTTTTCGCTAAAAAAAATATTGCTTTCGGGTAGCTTGGCGAAAGGAACGGCACTGAGAACAATTAACGATATAGATATGGCCTGTTACATATCAGGTTCTGAAGCGCCCAAAGACATTAGCGCTTTAATAACTTACTTGGCCGAAAAGCTACGCAATGCCTTCCCCAATTTAAGCCCAGACCAGGTTCAACCTAAAACATATTCAGTAACAATCTCATTTCGAGGATCGGGCTTAGATGTTGATGTGGTGCCGATACTTTATTTTGGAGATAAAGATTGGTATGGGTGTGTCGTAAGCCAGGATGACGGTTCTTTATTGGAAACCTGTATTCCTCGACACTTAGATTTTATTAGATCACGCAAACAAAAACAAGAAACGCATTTTGCACAAGTTATACGCCTTGCTAAATATTGGGTAAGATTGATGAAGACAGAACGAAGTGGGTTTAGATTCAAATCATTCATGGTTGAATTGGTTATGTCAAAGCTTTTGGATAAAGGCGTTGATTTTTCTGACTATCCTGAAGCCTTACAAAGTTTCTTTACTTATCTGGCAACCAGCAACCTCGATGAGTTAATAGTTTTTTATGATTATTATAAAGCATCTGATGTACCAGTATTCACTAATCCAATTAAGGTTATTGACCCTGTAAATCCTAAAAATAACGCAGCTAAGTTATATCCCAGAGCGCAAGCGGATGAAATCGTAGATGCCGCCATAGATGCGGGCGACGCTATTGACAGTGCGTTATCTGCAACAACAAAGGAGAAAACAGTTTATTACTGGCAGAAAGTTTTTGGTACCACATTTAACGTTTAAAATTATGAGCAGCGACAGTTATTCAAATTCAAGCACATTTACATTAACAAATGCCAAATACTTGGCATCAAAAGTTGTCACAGACCTTAAAAGGATGCAGCGTTTTTACGGCTCACCGTCCGACAGTCAGATTGAAATTTATGAGAAGGAACTTATTGAGTTTTTAAAAGGGGGCTACTTAACTGAGGTTTCTTATGGCTTTAAACGAAATGGCAATTGGATAGAACCTACTTTAAAGTATACTGCCCGTGATTTGGCAGGGATGATTGGCACAGATGACGATCCGGGACGGTTACGGCCTAATGCAGATATATCAGGGGCTTCCTTCTATACATTCATGGTTACAAACTCAAATTTTAGCGCTTTAACGCCTTATCAGCAAGAACAGTTTGAAACGCAATTGCCTTTTGTAAGAGGAAATGCCGCAACGCCAGGTGTGAGTGGCTATTTCAGTTCAGATAAAGTTTATTCTTCAGGTGGTAGGTCACTTGATCGTTCATCAGTAAAAAGTTACTAAATGGAAAATATAAAGCCGTCATTTTCAGAATTATTTGAGAATACTATTCTTTATCCTGATCCCGACATGCAACAACGTTTAGGTTTGCTGGTTGGTTTGGATGATACCAAAGAGAAAATAAAAAAGATTTTAAGCCTTCTGATTAACCCTAATGGAGTGCATGAATGGGTTGATAAATATCATAATGGAGCCAGTCAAATACTCAATTTTGTAACACGTAGGCCACCACTTATTATACTTGCTGGAGATGTTGGTTCTGGAAAATCAGAATTGGCCTACACTATTGGCGATGCCGTTGCAAGGCAAGAAGGGTTAGATGTTGAATTATACCCTTTAAGCTTAGCTACAAGAGGACAGGGAAGAGTTGGCCAAATGACGCAATTAATTTCCGCAGCATTTGGTTATACGTTAGACAAAGCAAAAAAACTAAAAAGTGGTGGTACAAAATCTCGCGGAGCTGTAATCCTTTTAGTAGATGAAGCTGATTCACTTGCCCAATCAAGAGAAAGCGACCAAATGCACCATGAAGATAAAGCGGGTGTAAACGCATTCATAAGAGGTATCGACAGCTTGGGCAATGGCCAACTACCGGCTGCAGTTATAATGTGCACCAATAGGCCGAATTCGTTAGACCCTGCAATCAGACGTCGCGCAGCCGAAATTGTTTACTTTCAACGCCCTAACGAGGAATCACGTTTTGCAGTTCTTTCAACACCTTTAAAAGAATTGGGTTTTGACGACAAAAAAATTAAAGAAATAGTAGAACTAACCGGTCCTCAAAACGATCGCGCATTTGGTTTTACGTTTTCGGATCTCGTTCAACGCCTTATACCCTCAATTATATTAGACGCGTACCCTTCTAAAAAAGTGGAGGCGGACAGAGCAATTCAAATTATTAAACAAATTATACCCACCTCACCATTTAAAGAAGTTTAGTTATGGCAGACTGGTCATTAGAAACATTACTACACGGATTACACGATGATATACACCAACAACTGGAGACTGCGCGAAAATCGTTTAATCACCCAGGTACGAAAGGCGATGCCAGTGAGACTATATGGTTGGAGCTTTTGCAAAAGTATCTACCTGAACGTTATAGAGCAGAAAAAGCCCATGTTGTTGATAGTAAAGGGAATTTCAGCGATCAGATTGATGTAGTTGTTTTCGACAGGCAATATTCACCATTTATTTTCAATTTTAAAGGGCAATATATTATACCTGCGGAAAGCGTATATGCGATTTTTGAGGCCAAGCAAACAATCAACGCCCAATACGTTAAGTATGCCGCCGAGAAACTTAAAACGGTGCGTGACTTACATAGAACAAGTTTGCCGATTCCGCACGCTGGTGGTACGTATCCTGCGAAACCGCCAATCAAAATCATTGGCGGTATTTTAACATTTGAAAGTGATTGGACACCCGGCATGGGAGAGGCATTGAAAAACAGCTTGATAAGCGAGCTAAACGTTTTGGATTTGGGTTGTGTTGCTGCACATGGTTACTTCAGTTTGAATGCTGCTAATCACGAATACGATTTTGTTTTAGCCGGTAAACCGGCAACAGCGTTTTTGTTTAAACTGATTTCACAACTACAGTTTAGCGGGACAGTACCAATGATTGATGTTTTAGAATATTCAAAATGGTTAACGCCCGCATAATAAATACGAATTTATAATACAAGCAATGAAAATAGTAGCAATTACAGATAAAGCAGAGGCCTTATACAAAGCGATAAATAAGGCTATAACTGATGAAAAATTGAAAACTTGGGAATTAGTCGAAAACTCAGATAACGAAATACTTTACAGTCATTCGCCTGAGCAATGGAGAGAAACTGCTATGCTAAAACCACAAATTGAGGATGATAAATTGACATTAACAATCAAGTGGTGGAAGAGCAAAGGAGATCCTGGAGAGGCGGTAAAAGGATATATTACTGGTAGATTTACCGAGGTATTGTTGGTACATTTTAATAAGCACTTTACACAGCTCAATACCTTTGCTTGAGATAGACGTCATTGGCTTATGAAATAAGATTGTGTCCTAAAAATTTGCTAACTTAACCTTGACCACGACAACTTTTTAATGTTTGGAAAAAACTATTTTATTGACAATTATGACACGCTTTAATGTTTAAAAATCCTGATTTTTTCGAGCACCTCTGTAACTTGTTACCGAAGATTCTACCCTTTATCGAGCCCGCAATTAAAGAAAGGTACTACCCAGCTGAATTTAGCGATTATCCAAATTTGGGTTATAACGAAAATGGGTTTCCAACGATCTCAAAATACCCGTTAAAAATAGATATATCGCAGGTTTTTAGACCTTTATATAGTGGTCAGGAACCGGCTATTGATTTAAAAAATAGTCCTGATTTTATCTGGCTGTTCAATGAAATTAAATCGAATCCAGACCTGAAAGATTATTTTCGATTACCAAATAAGGATGCCGAACTTGATAAAAGTTACGATTTTTTCGTCGCAAACTTCATTGAAGGTTTTATTGAGCGTTACTATTATTTACATGGAGTAAAGTTTTCGAGAACAAAGTTTGAAAAAATCTATAAGTCTGTCGAGAATTATATGTATTCAGAGACACTACATTTTGACATTGCAGTTCCTATACTATTTGTAAAGTTTGAAGTTGATACATTTAAAATCAGTAACAACGTGGTTATCAGGAAAATATCTGATGAAAATAACCGTGCGCGGCATCGAATTACTGCTTATTCACCGGCAATTGTTGACAGTTTGTATATGTCGGCAACTCACGAAATTGTATTGAGGAATTATTCATACAAGAGACAATCAAGCCTTTACGACTATTTCCATTTTAGCGATCCGTTCCTATATCCCTTAAATATAATTGAAAGGTTTTTTACTATTTTAAAATTGGTAACTGACTATACATCTGGTTTTGCACAGATATTAGTTTATCCAAGCAATTGGTGTGATAGTTACTATGCTGATGTCGAACCAGTAAAAGGTGCGATCACTAAAAGCTATCCTCATCACTTTGAAAATTTTTACTGGACAAGGAAATCATATACAAAACTAACGCTTAAGGAGCTCCAGGAAATTAAAAAACTTTTTAATAAAGCTGATCTTTCCCCCGACAATAAGGTAGATATATCCCTCAAAAGATTTTATAAATCAATGATGCGGCAGGAAGAAGAAGATATAATTATTGATTTAATAATCGCTTTGGAGTTGCTTTTAAGTGATGGCGAAAAAAGTGATATTACCTATAAATTGTCAATGCGTCTAACAGCTTTAATTCGAAAGTATAAAAATTCAGAATACCATGCGGAAGAAGTATTTAATAATATTAAGAAAATTTATGATTATAGATCTGCTGTTGTTCACGGCGCTGATAAAAGGGCACAAAAAAGCCGTGAAATAAAACTTCCCGATAATTCTACCATTCCAACAATTGAATTAGCAAAACGTTATTTGCGCGAAATATTAAAAATTGTCATTTTGCACCCTCAGCATTTAGAAGCCAAAACGAATGATCTCCTTTTGCTACGTTCTTAGATATCAAGGATACGAGTGAGCTCGCTAATCTCTTTAAATCTGGTAATATAATGCTCAGAGAATTATCTTTACAAAAGGACAATTGTACCTTAATCAGAGCTCCTTTGGTTGTAAAGCCACATTTAATAAGTATGTAATATCAGATGAGTTATCAACGCGAAATGAGGGTTCTCATCAAAATAGAAATTCGATTAATACCAGTGTCCCAATAAAGGATGACTGAACATTATCGAATAAATATATCGGCTGTACTCATCCGTTATAGCGTGCCAGAATACTTAAATCTTCACTTTGTTCAATGTTTAATTTAAGGGGGGATTATTGGTTTTATTATTGAAATATCAAAAAACAACGGTGATTCTAAGTGTCGCCATGTCTAATTAATCGCTATTCGGCCCCGATTATTACCGAGTCCGATCCTAATCCGAGAACTTTATGCCAGTATATATTGCAACAATTAACGTTAATGCTTATTTTTACATAAGTCATTAGGAATCAAACGATATCAAATTATTTGTGAAAAGTTCGGGAGTCCTCACGAATACAAATTTGTAAATTATTGAAAATAAGGATAGTACTGGACTCCGTTCGAGTCCCGTCCAACTTAGATCTCGTTCTCCAAAGGCTACCGAAATCAATCATTAAAATTTATTAGAATTCAACGATACTTTGCCATGCAGCGCTGAAAAAAACGACATGGAGTTATCAGTAAGCCGAGAGAGTTTTTTAATATAATGTGCTGAAAATGAGATCTATATTAGAGTGAGGGTATTCCCTACGCTGCCGTCTAAAACGAGTTGGCGTTAGAAAATCTTGTTTATCTACTAGTATATTCTGCAATAAGCCGGAAAGACCATAATAAGTTACCCCAGCTTTTAATCAGCTTTCAGGGTTAATCTCTTTTTCTTCCGGCACTTTATAACTCTCCAAAGTTTCATACAACTGTTTTTTGATTTGTTTAACCAATATCCTTGGGCCAAGCACCCGAAGCTTTGCTCCGAAGCCCAATAACTCACGCTCCAGCTCAAAATTCATAATTACACGGATGCTAAATATTTTACCCTTATCATTTTCACTTAATAACTTTTGGGTGTGGTGCAAAGGCTTGGTTATCACATAGGGCGCATTTTTAGCATCAATCCAAAACACTACTTCCACATCGCGCTGACCGGGTGATTTGGTTACGCCAATTACGTCGTTATAATAGGTTGAAAAATCGATAATGGTGTTCTCAATATAATCATCATCGTGCGCGGTAATGGTTTGTATCCTGTCCAATGCCAAATTAAGCAACGGTTTATAGCGCTGGTGTGATATGCCCAACACAAACCAACGATTGCGATATTCTTTAAGCAAGTACCCGCTAAAGCAAAACGTACTGGCCTCTCGCGCTTTGAATGATTGATAGGTTACGCACATGGTTTTTTTGGCCACAATATACTTACGGATCACTTCTATCCATTCCAAGCCTTTCAGGTTATCATTCTTCTCAAAATCAATTACCGGCGCGCTTTGCGTTTTTTGAGTATATATCTTGTCCTCTAGTTTACTTACCATTTCATTCAGATCGGTAAAGTGGCTGAAACCTTTAAACTGTTTCAGCAGGTCAGATACCTCGCTCAATACCTGCATGTCCTGTTGATTTAGCGGGCTGTTGGTAATGCTATAATTCTTATCGCTGTACGTATAATACTTTTTATCAACCACTACGATCGGCGCTTCGTAGCCCAGCTTATTGCTGCGCATCATTTCCATATCGGCCTGTACGGTGCGGCGGCTCACACCCGTATCAATACCCTGGTATTCGTAAATGGCATCACTACAGGCATCTATCAAATCGTCCAGGGTCCATTTCTTAAAACGGTTTTGCAGGCATTGGTCAATGGTGCGGTAGCGGATAAGGGCGTTGCGGTTAACAGGCATGGGATCAGAATTTGCAGGATTAAAGAATTTTCAGAATGCTAAAACCACAACTAATATTCTGTGAATCTTAAAATTCTGATTAAAGATTAAAAAAATATTCTTACTGCGCAAATACGCTGCGCACTTGGTGTTTCTCTTTGTACTGTCGAAAGGCTAAACTCGTTCACAAACGCCCCCTCTCCCGATCCGGGGAGAGGGGTTTGGGCCCGGAGACTTTTAAAATTGTTAAATTACAAGCTCACGTTTATGAGAAAGCAAAATAGCACCGAAATACTCCCCCTTCAGGGGGCTGGGGGGCAAAAGCAAAAAATAGGCAACAACGAGTTAAAGGCATTAGGTATTAATGATGTGGAAGTATTGGTAAACTTTAGTCGCGTGGCTAATGGTTTGCTTAAACACAACGTAATGGCTAAGCCCGAAATACTGGCCAATTTAGAAGCCTTGATTGACGACCCGATGCCTTACGCCTTAAAGAAAGGTGGCAAGTTTAAAAACCTGGCCGAAGACGTAATTGCTATGCGTAAAGAAGGCAAATTTGTAAAGCAAGAACGCAGCAATTTTAAGCTGAAAGAAGAGATTGCCGACTTCCCAGTATGGGGATTAGCAAATATTGAGGTAGGTGCTTTAGCGCAGATGCGTACAGCAGTGCAATTACCCATAGCCGTTGCCGGGGCTTTAATGCCTGACGCACACCAGGGTTACGGCCTGCCTATTGGCGGAGTGTTGGCTACTACGGCTAATACTATTATCCCCTTTGCAGTGGGTGTGGATATTGCCTGCCGCATGTGTTTAAGCATTTTCGATTTGCCTGCCGAAGCTATTGATACCGAAACCGACAAACTGAAAAATATATTGGTTGATAACACCTACTTTGGGATGGGCTGTACAACCAAATCGTACTTTGATAGCTCCTTGTTTGACAGCAAAACCTGGGGCGAAACCAAGGTGATCCGCTCTCTTAAAGATAAAGCATACGCGCAATTAGGAACCAGTGGAACCGGCAACCACTTTGTGGAGTGGGGCGAACTGGACATTACCGAAGGGGCTTTAGCCGAGATCCCGACCGGTAAATATTTGGCCTTGCTTTCTCATTCTGGCTCTCGTGGCTTTGGAGGTACCGTGGCCGACCATTACAGCCGTATCGCGATGACCAAAACTAAACTCCCTGCCGAAGCCAAACATTTGGCCTGGTTAGATCTGGATAAAGACGAAGGCCAGGAATACTGGATTGCCATGAACCTGGCCGGCGAATATGCCAGCGCCAATCACCATGAGATCCATAATAAAATTGCCCGTGCGTTGGGTGTTAAACCTATCAGCAGGATAGAGAACCACCACAACTTTGCCTGGAAAGAGCAACTGGCCGACGGCACCGAAGTAATGGTACACCGTAAAGGTGCCACCCCGGCCGGCGAAGGCGTGTTAGGTATTATCCCCGGCAGCATGAGTACGCCCGGCTTCTTGGTACGTGGTAAAGGCGACGCGGCCAGCATTAACTCCGCCAGTCATGGTGCAGGCAGGGCCATGAGCCGTAGTGCAGCCTTTAAAACATTAGATAAAGCTTTGATTGCCGCCAATTTGGTAGATAAACGCATCACCCTAATGGGCAGCGATATGGACGAAGCGCCGATGGCCTACAAGGATATTCACACCGTGATGGCTGCGCAAAGCGACCTGGTTGAAGTATTGGCCAAGTTTGAGCCGAGGATTGTGAGGATGGCAGATGCGCGGGAGAAGCCGGAGGATTAGTGGGAGTTTAGAAAGAATTTGTAGGTTCTTTCTAAACTTTACATTATTTACATAATAGATAAACAGCATTCATGGATCAAATAGTTTCAAAAATTGGTCTTAGAAAGGCGTCAAGAGCTTCTTCCCTTTTTCTCCTCGCTCCCAAATCTGAAGAGGCTCTTAAATTGGTTGCATATTCACGAATGTTATCATTAACACCGACACTAATACTTTCGCCAGTCGAAATTTATGGAGAGGTCTTATCTGTCAATAAAAGTACAATTATAAACGAACATGTTATTGCGCGTTTGAATATTTGGGAATCTACAGAAACGTTAAAGAAAGTGATTCAGAAAATGAAATAATTCGGAAACCACAAGGTTTACTCCATCAAAGAAATTGAAATACTAACTGTTCCCATTCCTCTTCCAAAGACAGGTTCGGACGGATTTGCCCTGCCTTGCTGTACCAATAATCAGCATTTGCAATATCACCCTCTTTACGATGCAGATAAGCATGTATCCACGCGGATGCCTGATCTTTTAGATGATCAACCTGCGCATGCGCTTGATACCAGTCGCCTTTACCGTCATACCAAAGGCTTCTTAATTGAACAGAGAGTTCGCCAATGGGCTGTTCTAAATTTAGTGATTGTTTAAATTCGGCTAAAGTTTTCATTGGATACTAATTTTCTCCAAAAGTAGTTAATACATGATTGGTAAATGATGCCTTCAACGATATCTTAATTTACAATAAGCAAGGCTCAATTTATCACCGGGTATCAAATCCTATATCTACGGGTCGAAATTTACAACTTCGATTTTTTCGGTGCCATCTACCAACGGAGGTGGGTGCCTGCCCGTAACATGAAGGGCCTAGTTACTTATGCCCGTAAAATAAAAAGAATGCCTTTTACTGGTACAAAGCCAATTGGAGCCAGGAACTTGTGCTGTATATCAGCGGCCGCAGAAATACGGATCGGATAGGGGCCATAACTACGCTGAAAGTATTTGCCAATACCTCATCCGTTACGCTTTACCTCAACGGTAAAAAAGTAAATCAGGCAGAAACAGGTACAACCAAACACGATCTTGTGCTTAAAAATATCAACCCCGTTAAAGGAGTAAACCAGCTCAGGGCTGAGGGCTATTTTAACGGAAAATTACAAATTGATTCTATTGAATGGACCTTGAAAAAATGAGAAAGTCAGTGAGCTTTTTTATTTATATTATTGATCAGTAACTGTTGTGGCAAAAGTATGCCTCGCTAGGTGGAACGTTAGATGTTTAAGAACATCCTATAGGTCGGCTGTTTCTTTAAGGTAACGGATATTTATACCATATCCAAGATGCTGGGGCATCGGCATCTGAAAACAACACAGCGTTACACCAGGGTCATGAGCAGGGCCAAGAAGAAGGCATCCAAACGCATCTTAGTTGACCTATAAAAGGGAAAGTATTTGGATGTAAAATCTGGTTTTTGTATCTTTATACTGGATTTGCATTGAGCGGACACATTGGTGAGTTCGCTGGTGAGCAAGGTTTTGAGCCTTCATAAGATATTAAAAATAAGCCTGTTACAAGGCTAACCATATTCCCCTACGGGCTACTAAAGGAGACGTACATAATTGTATGTTTCCTTTTTTTATGCAGTTAACTTTTTGGCTATCAGAAAATTAAGGTCTTCTTTTAAGCTCGAAAAAGGTGTTCGATATTTTAACGAAAATTTTAGCGGAATTTTTTTTTCTAAAAAAGTGGCCTGAGATGATTTAATCAATGTTTTAGGTGTTCGACTCCCTTTAGGCTATTGATGTATTATCTTCTATTGAGGTGCTGCAGATTTCGGCAGGAGTCTAAAATGAAATTCAGAGGGATCAATCCCGCTTGGATCCACTTCGCCACAAAACCGAATGAATATTGAAGCCATTTTTAGAAATCTTTTATCGTTGGTTTTGTAATAATTCATTTTTTATTTCTGCCCCTAAAATTGCGTTACAATCCAACCGGCAAAATATCCAATAGTCAGATTTAGAAGCGAAATAATAAAAAAGGAGCCTAAAGTGAGGCCGATTATCTTAGCTTTCGAAGTATTGTTGAAGAACTGGGAATAACACCAGCACATTAAAAGGAGTAAAAAAAACTGTTGAACTATGCCATATTGGAGAGTTAATGCGTTACCGAAAATATAAACAAGGGGGAAAACGAGTAGGCTAACAATTAAAAACAATCCCATTAAGTATGTATTCAAAACGAGGTGTTCTGCAAGATTATATTTCCGTTTTTTAAAAATGACATAGGAAACCAAGGTGCTGGTTATGATCAGGATCAGACCGTCAAAAGCAAAATGCTCAGTTATCCAGGTAATGATTTTCCCGGAAGCCCTTGTTATGTCCTTTCTGGGGTCAATTAGACTCGCGTGAAGCCGGTCGAAAATTAAGTAATGCCAGAGTAACCCATAAAAAGTGGCAAGCACAATAGCAAAGGATAGTGGCTGAAAATGCCTGACTCTTTTTCCTTCCAAAAACTCGCGGATAGTGTGACCGGGTCTTGTCAGAAGCTGCTTAGCAGTGTACAGAACCCCTTTATCAAAATGAATCAGTCCATGTTGCAGCTCATGCAAAATAAAATGCATGTTCAGTCGGTGGGTGTCTGCCCGTTGTCCACAACTACTACAAAAATTGCCCGATACCTGGTCACCACAATTTTTGCAAATAATCGTAGTATTTATTTTATGAGCAGTTTTTTTCAGCGTTTTTCCCATTTGCTTTCTTTGTTCAGCTTTGAGCTAACAATGCTTAAACTTACGATTTTGTATTGGGTTAATTAACGGTCACATCCGGTAAACGCCGGTTCTTTGTATCCATTATCGAATATGAATTATCTTTATTCTCAAGAAAGTAATGCACCCATTTTCTTTGCGATCAGTCCTGCCGCATACGCAGGGTTCAAGCGATAAAGGAGGTCCAACATTTTAGCATCCTTGCCCACTAATACCCGGTAACGGTTTTGCTCCATCCCCGCGATAATCATTGCTGCGGCCTTATCGGCAGAAAGAATCTTTTGAGCCCCTTCGGTTGAAGAAGACATTCGGTCGGCAAGTCCGGAGTTGGACATGATATTGGTGCGGACACCGCCGGGAAATACTACAGTCACTCTTACATTCGTGCCCGACAATTCGGAATGAAGTCCTTCTGTCAGCAATTTTACAGCTGCCTTGGATGCGCCGTAAATGGTTTGGCCCGGGACTGGTAAAAACCCACCCATGCTGGATATGTCGACAATATGCGCTTCAGGCCTGGTAAGCAGGTGTGGCAGAAAAGTCTTGATCAAATAAAGTGTACCGTAAAAGTTGATATTCATCACCCGTTCGATCACCTCGTAGCTGAGGTCATTTACTTTGATAAACGGCTGAATGATACCGGCGTTGTTAATAATACCGTCCACCGCACCGAATTTGCTTATCACTTTCTCTAATAAGCCTTCCACCCCCGTTCTATTGGTAATATCGGTCACAAACAGGCTTAAATTTACATTCCTGTCACCCGCCAATGCTGCAGTTTCCTGCAAAGTATTTTCGTTGATGTCTATCGCAGCTACTTTTGCACCTTTTGCCAGCAGGTTCAGTACGAGTTCGCGGCCCATACCGCTGCCGCCTCCGGTAACTATTATCGTTTTGTTCTCAGCTTTCATTTTTGTTATTCCTGATTTCTGCTTTTAAGTTCAGCAACGGTCATTGGAGGCATCAGCACCCTGGTAACTTTTTCAACGATCATTCTTCTATTCAATGTAAACGACGTAGTTTGTTTAATATCCTCGCTGGAAGCGCCGATCTTTACTTCATATCGTCCCGGATCCGCAACCCAGGCCGATTGGTATGTGTTGAACGAAGCAAGGTCTTTAGCATTGATAGTGAAAGTGAGTGTCTGCAATTCGCCTGGTTTTAATAATCCGGTTTTAGCAAACCCCTTCAATTCTTCCGCAGGTTTATCCAGGTCTCCTTTGGGTGCTTTCAGGTAAACCTGTACAACTTCTTTTCCGGCAACTTTTCCTGTATTTTTTACGTCAACACTTATCGCGATCTTGCCGGTGAATGATTTTGAACTCAATTTGAGGTTGCTGTAGGTAAAATTAGTATAAGATAAACCATAGCCAAATTCATAGGCAGGTTTCACCTTAAAGGTGTTATAGTAGCGATAACCTACATAAATACCTTCTTCATAAACCACTTTTCTTTTTATGGTCGAATCATCTTTTACTTCAATACCGGGAAAGTTCTTCACCGATGGAACATCGGCATAAGATATAGGGAACGTTTGCGCCAGTTTACCGGAAGGATTTACTTTGCCGCTGAGTAAATCTACTAAAGCGTTTCCCGCTTCAAGACCTGGCTGCCAGGCGAGCAATATGGCATCAGGATTGTTTCTCCAACTTGCTGTTTCTATAACCCCGCCGATATTAAGTACTACAATAACCTTTTTCGCTTTGGCATGAAATGCCTTGCAAATAGTATTTATCGAAGCTGATTCCATCGCTGAAAGATTAAAATCGTTATCCAGCTTTCTGTCTTCACCCTCTCCCGAGTTGCGCCCAACTGTAAAAATCGCTATATCGTATTTCCCAGCCATTTGTTCAGCCAGCGAATCTGTTACAGGCATCTCAGGCGCACGTTTCTTGCCACCCATTATGTTCGCGATCATATCGCCACCTTTAGGAGCATTTTTCGTCATATAGGTCTTGTATTTTCCATTCAGGGATTCGTCGGTCACATAGCCAGCGGTTTTTAACCCATCTATTAAGTTTACAGAATAAGCTACGGCAACATACCCGCTCCCTGAACCTCCTATGTACGCCTGGTATGAAGTATTTCCAAACAAGGCAACACTTTTTGTTTTTTCGGTAAACGGAAGCGCGCTATCGGTGTTTTTCAGTAAAATCATTCCCTCGGTAGCCGCCTTTCGCGACATTGCAGCATTTGCTACTGTATTAGGCTTATTTGAATACTTGTAATTTTTGAAGCGGGGAGTTTTGAGAATAAGATTGAGGATATCTTCAATATTTCTGTCTAATACTTTTTCATCCAATTTGCCATCTTTAACAGCTTGTATTATGGTGCTAACCTGGTTAGGTCCGGGCATCAGCAGATCGTTGCCTGCTTTCATCTGTGCAACCGCGTCTTTTCCGGCACCCCAATCGCTCATCACAAGCCCGTTGTAGCCCCACTCTTTTCTTAATACTGTAGTTAGCAGATCGTAGTTTTCGGATGTGTATTTTCCGTTTAGTAAATTGTAGGAGGACATGACGGTCCATGGGTGTGATTCCCTGGATGCGACCCTGAAACCTTCAAGATATATCTCGCGAAGTGCCCGTTGGCTTACAGTCGTATTTACGGTTTGACGGTCTGTCTCCTGATTGTTCGCAGCAAAATGTTTTATGGATACGCCTACACCCTGCGACTGTATGCCGTTTACCATGGCGGCAGCTATGGTGCCTGATAACAATGGATCTTCAGAATAGTATTCGAAATTCCTGCCGCATAACGGATTTCGCTGTATGTTCATGCCAGGTGCGAGCAATATATCGACCCCATATTCCAATACGTCATTGCCATACGCTTGCCCGGTCTTAAAAATCAGGTCTTTATCCCAACTTGATGCTAACAGCGTACCTACCGGGAACGCCGTGCATTCATACTTCTGCCCCCCAAAGCCCCCTATCATGCGTAAGCCTGCCGGGCCATCGTTTACCACGATACAGGGTATGCCCAGCCTTGGTATCGCAATCGTGTTTCCGGCGGTACCCGGTACGGGATTAACCGTATTTGCTGCTAAAGTACCCGGCTGTGCAACCATGCCAGCAAACATTTTATTCTTTCTCATCGCAGGAGGGATATTGAGTCCTCCACCCACAACCAACGAGGCTTTTTCCTCAAGCGTCATAGCGGCAATCACTTCCTTTACAGAAGACTTTCCCAACTGTGGCAACTTTGTCGATTGCTGTCCCCGAACTGATAACGAGAATCCGCAGACGCATAAAAACAAGAGGATATTGGGTGATATTTTTTTTGATGGCATCATTTTGTCAGTTTTTTTAATTCATTGATGGTGACCTGTGGAACAATTGCTTGATGATCCTTTTCAACAATCAAGGTTTTAGCTAATGCAAATGGCTTAGTCATTCTGATATCCTCGCTCGAAGCCCCGATCTTTACGGTATACTTTCCGGCATCAGCTATCCAGCTTGACTTTTCAGTATTAAAAGAAGCAAGATTTTTAGGATCAATTGTAAAAGTGAGTGTTTGTGATGCTCCAGGCTGAAGTAACCCTGTTTTGCCAAACCCCTTCAATTCCTCTGAAGGTTTGTCAAGCGTTTTATTCGGGGCGCTTAAATAAAGCTGCACAACCTCTTTACCTGCAACTTTTCCGGAATTGGTGACGGTAACTGTTGCAGTTAGTTTTTTGCTGAAGGTAGCCGCACTCAATTTTAGACTACTGTAGGCAAATCTGGTATAGCTTAGGCCATAGCCAAACGGATACGAGGTCTTTACGCTGAATGTATTAAAATACCGGTAGCCAACATATATTCCTTCGTCGTATATACTTTCAGTCGGGCGGTTAGCGGGTGTACCCGGAAAACTTTTTGCAGATGGCTCATCTTCATATTTAACCGGGAAAGTTGTTGCCAGCTTGCCTGATGGACCAACCGCTCCGCTCAAAACATCGGCAATAGCGTTTCCTGCTTCCAGTCCGGGTTGCCAGGCTAATAAAATGGCATCAACATTTTTGCTCCAGCTTTCCATTTCTATGGCGCCACCAATATTCAATACAACTATCAGCTTTTTCCCTTTGGCGTGGAAAGCATTATCCACAGCTTTTAGTTGTGTTTTCTCGGCTTCTGAAAGATAAAAATCTTCCACTTTTCGGTCAGCGCCTTCACCGGCGTTCCGCCTGATGGTAAAAATACCGATATCATCCTGGTCTGCTGCTGCGCTGATATCTGTCGCTCTTAATTCAGGCTCCGGCACCAAATGCGGGCTACCTAATACCATGTTTTTTTCGGGGTGCGTTTTCAGGTCACCTTTGATCTGGGTAACGTAAATCTTTTTCAAAGCCGTATCGGGCACATAGCCGATTTGGGAAAGACCTTTTTCAAGAGCAACAGTGTAAGCTACCACGACGGCTCCGCTTCCTGTTCCACCAATCACCGGTTTGTAAGATCCGATCCCAAACAATGCCACTTTCTGGCCTTTGTTTAGCGGAAGAGCGGAATTGTCATTTTTTAATAGTACCATGCCATCTGCTGCCGCATTCCTGGATAAGGTTGCGTGTGACTTAAGATCGGGTGTGTTAGAATATTGATATTTTCTGAACGAAGGTGTTTTAAGGATGTACAATAATACCCGCTCCACATTTTGATCGAGCACTTTGACGTCTAACGTTCTATTTTTTACGGCATCAATAATTGCCTGTTGCTGTTTCGGTGTACCTGGTTCAAGCAGGTCATTTCCGGCTTTCATTTGAGCAACGGGATCTTTACCGCCGAACCAGTCCGTCATTACCATGCCTTTAAATCCCCATTCTTCACGCAGTATCTTGGTCAGTAAGTCATTGCTTTCAGAAGTATACGTTCCATTGATCTTATTATAGGAACTCATCACCGTCATAGGCTGCGACCGCTTAACAGCGATCTCAAAACTGCGCAAGTATAATTCCCTAAGCGCCCGCTCACTGATGATTGCATTTACCGCATTACGGTTGCTCTCCTGGTTGTTAGCTGCGAAATGCTTTATAGAGGTTCCTACCCCGTTTGATTGGATGCCATTTACCATAGCCGCAGCCATATATCCGGAAACATAGGGGTCCTCCGAAAAATATTCGAAGTTGCGGCCATTCAATGGGTTGCGCTGAATGTTCATACCTGGTGCCAGGATCACATCTACGCCATATTCTTTAATTTCATTACCAAATCCTACACCAACCTTTTTAACCAAAGCCGTGTCCCATGAAGAAGCCAGTAAGGTGCCAACCGGCCAGGCCGTCGCATAATAAGATTTCGTACTATCACCTTTATGAAAAGGATCGATACGTACTCCGGCAGGCCCGTCAGAAAGAACCGTACCCGGAATGCCGAAACGATTAATGCTCATGGTATTTCCGGCAGCGCCCGGCACACGTCCGTCTGCTTCTCCAATGACAGCGCCGTGGCCCTGGAAGCGCATGCCGGTTCCGGCGACTACAGACGCTTTTTCCTTAAGTGTCATTAACTTAACGATCTCGCTAACCGGGGCATGACCCAGTTGGGGTAACTTTTCCTGTGAAAATGCGGTATGGCCAACCAATAAAAAGGCAACGGCAATACGTTGACGAAACTGTACAGTCTTCATGTTAACTACTTAGGAATACGGTTAAATTATTCAGGTTATTTATTTTCCTTTACACGTACTCCTTTAGCATCGAACATGCCCATCAAACTGCCTTTTACATGGTCGTCATCTACCGGATCAAGCGAAAGTGTAACATCATAGCTCTGGATGGTGAACGCCGCTGTTATGGTTTTATCTTTCTCTTCTATAGAAGTAATTTTAGTTAATTCCTTACCTGTTGAATCTTGTACAGCGCCGGTTAACTTGCCATCCTTCCTTTCGAGAATGAAAGTCATCTTAGAATCACCATTGGGAGTACCCGTCACAAGTATATTCCATTTGCCAGGATAGTAATCGGGGGTGGTTTGAGCCTTTACATTCAAGGATAGAAATAGTCCGATAATAACGGTAAAAATTAAGCTTAGCTTTTTCATGATTTTTATTTTTTTATGTTTAATTGATTTGCATTTGAATAGTATTTTCTTTTAGTCCTGGAGCCGAGGCTGTTAAAGTCGCAAGGCCTCGTTTCGATGATGACTTAAGGATCACCTGTGCTCTGCCCTGGTAAGCCTTTTTATGCGGCTGCTGAAAACTGGACATATCCGATGGATTACCATTCCCAACAGCAGCAATCGTCGCATTACCTGAAAGTTTAAAATTGATTTCTGTGTCATCCACTGACGGAACAACATTGCCTTTGCTGTCAACAATCTGGACACTTATAAATGAAAGGTCGTTCTGATTTGACTTTATTATTTTACGATCAGCAATAAGCCGGATTGCAGTTGGTTTGCCAGTGGTCGATAATACGCTTGAACCGGTTTCCTTTCCATTGTCATAACTTTTAGCTGCCAATGTTCCGGGCTCATACTCGACCTGGAAGGTCGCTGTAATCGATCCTTCAGGAACAGTCTGCTCGGCGATCACTTTTCCGTTTAGTTCAAGTTTTACGGTTTTACTACGCGTATATACGTCAACCTGCATTTTCTTACCCTCCTGGCCGGGCCAGGTCCATGATTTGATTTCGTCCGACATGCCCCAGGTTGCTATCACTTCCTTCTGTCCCTCAGGAATCGGGCGGTGCACCAGAAGTTCTATCGGGCTGTTGCGCCATACTACATTCTTATAATAGGACTCCGCTTTGCGGTCGCCAATCAGATCAAGATCGCCGCAGTAGGCGTTAAATATCGGCCAATTGTTGCGGTAGAACAAGCCCATACCCATCAGACCCTTTGATAGCTTTTGAGATTCAGGAACCAATATCGATTTACCTATTCCGGCCTCACCTATATAATCCATAGCCGTCCAGCAAAACCCGCCCAAGAACCAGGGATATTTTTCAGTCGCATTCCAGTTTTCCAATGCTGCATTTGGAAGATATTCTGTTGACATATACAACTTATTGGGGTGTTTGGCCCGTTCGGTCTCGAACCTGTGGAGGGTCGCGCTGTCCCTTTGAAAATAAATAGATGGGTCAAGGAAGTAATTGTAGCCATCAATATCGAGGTTGGCTACGTGCGCCTCATAATCCTTCCACGGTTTTTTGGTGTAGGGTGGTAGGAAAACGATGGCATCAGTAACTGGCCTTGTTGGATCAAGTCTTCTGACTTCATTTGAAAGTCGCTTTGCATTTTGAATGCCCGATGAGTCAGGGGCTTCATAAATTTCATTACCAATGCTCCACATCATCACTGATGGATGGTTCCTGTCACGTAGTACCATGGAGGCCAAATCCTTTTGCGACCAATCTTTGAAATAAAGGTGATAATCCTGTGCATTTTTTGGTAGTTCCCACATATCAAAGGCTTCGTCGAGTATCAATATGCCCAGGCGGTCACAGGCATTAAGTAATGCTGATGAAGCCGGGTTATGACTCAGGCGAATTGAGTTGTACCCAGCGTTTTTTATCAGTTCTATTTTTCTTTCTTCAGCACGGTCAAAACTGGCTGCTCCCAAAGGGCCGAGATCATGATGAATGCATCCGCCTTTCAATTTTATCACTTGTCCGTTAAGCAGGATGCCCTTTTGCCCGTCAAATTGCAGGCTGCGAATACCGAAAGGCGTGATCGTTTGATCGATTGTTTTGTTGTCCGCGGTCAGCGTTACCCTGGCCTTATATAATACCGGATTATCCAATCCCCACAGTTTTGGATCGATAACGATCAATTTTTGAGTTAAATCAGCGCTGCTATCAGCCGGGACGGTCAGAGGCATTTTTCGTGAAGCCACAACCTGGCCTGAAGGATTAAGCAGATCGAGTTTTACAATTACTGTCTTTTGCTTTAATGATTTGTTTTCTATCGAAGTTTGAACTTTTACTGTTGCCTTATCCTTTAAGACTTCGGGTGTCGTAATATAATTCCCCCAAAGCTTTGTATGGATTGGATTGACAGCCAACAACCAGACGTGACGATAAATACCCGAGCCTGAATACCAGCGGCTGTTCTTACCTAAATTCTTAACCCGTACGGCAATTACATTTGATTTGCCATTGGTTGTTAAATAATTAGTAAGGTCATAATAAAATGACGTATAGCCGTACGGATGATTGCCTAAATGGTGACCGTTGATCCAGACGTCAGCATCCATGTAGACGCCGTCAAACAGGATGTATGTTTTTTTTCCTTTGTAATTATTGTTTAAAGTAAAAGTTTTACGATACCAGCCGGTCCCACCTTCGGTAAATCCTGTCGCGGCTTTGCCCACAGACGTTTTGGTAAAAGGCCCCTGAACTTCACCTTCTTTTTGATTTGGTAGATCCTCAATGCTCCAGTCGTGCGGCAAGTTTAAAATACGCCAACCCGAATCGTTAAACTCCGGATTTTGTGCACCATTTAAGGTGTCTTTTCTGAAACGCCAATTGTTGTCAAATGATATCTCACCGCTGTCCTGAGCACGGGTAATTCCAACTGACAAAAGCAAGGCAAGTAAGATAAAAAAGAATTGAATGCTTTTCATAATTTTTATTCCGTATTAAAAACGGAATAAAGATATGGTGGCGCCTTCATATATCCAAATTAATTCCGTATTTTTAACGGAATTAATAACTTTTGTATCTTTGGAAAGCAAATTTGAATCATGATTATACCCCCAGGCTTCGCCAGTTTCTCCGAATATTCCGACCAATTCCTCAAGAACGTAGCTGTAGACAATGTAATTTTGGGGTATCACGAAAAAGAATTGAAAGTATTGCTGCAACAGCCTTACACCTTAGAAAAATGGACAGTGACGGGTGGATACATCAAAAAAACAGAGTCCATCGAAGATGCCGCCAGCAGAATTGCTTTTGACCGCACTGGTATCAAAGGCCTTTACCTGAAGCAATTCGGTTCATTCGGGAACCCTCAGCGTGTAATCGATAATGGCTTTACACCCCAATATATTAAGAAAATAACAGGGTTTGACCTTCCGGCGGATTCATGGATCTTTGACTATTTTGTTTCCGTAGCGTTCTACACGCTTACCGAATTTTCGAAAGTAGAATCCACGAAAGGCGAACTGGAAGCAGATTCCAGATGGTGGCCGGTTAATGAACTGCCGCCCATGATGTTTGATCACGGGCATATCATCAATGAAGCATTATCTGCTTTGCGGTTGCACATTGCCCACTTTCCAATCGGCTACGAGTTATTACCGGAGAAATTCACCTTACCCGAGATCCACAGCCTTTATGAAACCATATTGGGTAAATCACTTGATGATCGTAACTTCACCAAAAAACTGTTGCTGACTAAAATCGTTACTAAATTAGACGAAACCCGCAAAATAGGAAGGCATAGGTCGCCCTTCCTTTACAAGTTTGATAAGGAACGCTATCAGGAAGGTCTAAAAAGCGGAGTGGCGTTGGTGTTTTAAAGCTAATATCAGGCAGTTTCTGGCAATTCAAGATTCATCTCCAGCAGTGCATAACTTAAGGTTTTGCCGTGGGTATCCATCACTAAGGATGTAGTAACCCCGCCTGCCAAAGCCTGCAGGCATACAAACTGCAGCGCGCAAATATTAGGAAGCTCATACCGGACAATTTCGCCATGTATGACCTCTTTGAAATGTTCCTTCACTTTATCCGCAGTCACCAGATTACAGAGCAGCTCATAGTCCTTTTCATTGTAGGGTATCAGTGATAAAATCAAGGTATTGCCTTTATCACCTGCTCGGCTGTGCGCTATCTCATAAAGTTTAATGCCCATAACTTTTCACAATTACCGATGGTTTTATTTTGTTCCTGTCGATCAGTACCGACACTATACCGATCACCTCATTTACATATTTTCGCACCCCGCCGCCACCCGCCGGCCCATTGGTATAAAGCGCTTCCACTTCTTCACCTATAATCGCAGCCTGATCAGCAGTGGCCGCCTTTCCGGCTACGCGCAAACGTACTTCATAAGGCTGACAGTCATTTGCAAGCGAAGAAGGATGAACCGATGTATGGCCGATATAGTCGGTCCTTAAATCAGGAAATTGGTTTTTTAATCGTTGCTGAATAATTTCACCTGCTAAATGCGCCCTTTCCCGTGCGCCTGCGCCTGCATAAGTGATCTCCCCTTCGCCGGTAAAGCCTGCCTTGTACCCAATGCTGACTTTCAAGGTGGATGGCTTTTTATTGCCGCTGCCGCCAGTTACCTTAATACGATTTTCTCCATCCTGTTTCAAGTATACCGTGGTGAAATCTGCTGATACATCGGGCGTCAGGTATTGATAAGGATCTGTTACCTCATACAACAGCTGTTCTTTTGCAGTTGCTAAGGTTATATTGCCTCCCGTCTCATCAACTTTGCTTATAGTTGCACTTCCGTCCGGCCAAACATCTGCAAAAGGATGGCCCAATGTGCTCATATTCTCGATTGGCTTTTTAACCGGATCGGCAAAATAACCACCTGTTATTTGCCCCGCGCATTCCATCAGGTGTCCGATCACTGTTCCTTTAGCAATAATATCCACATCATCCAAAGACCAGCCAAACTCATGTACCAGTGGCGCGACAAATAAGGACGGATCGGCGACACGCCCGGTTATGATAATATCGGCGCCCGTTGCCAGCGCCGGTAAAATAGCATCCGCACCTAAATAGGCATTGGCTGAAATGACTTGTCCTGACCGGGAAATAGGATTGTCTGTTTCCATAGCGATCTCATCGCCGCTGATAGATTTCAAAACATCATCGCCGGTAATTGCCGCTACTTTGATGGAGATACCTTGTCTTTTTGCTATTTCAATAATTTTATCCGCTGCCGCGACCGGGTTTGCCGCCCCCATATTGGTGATGAGGCGGATTTTATTTTTTTTGAGCAAGGGTAACAGCAACGCTATGCGTCGCTCCAGCAGCGGATCATACCCTTGTGCCGGGTCTGTCGCTTTTCTTTTTTGAGCTAACGCGATGGTACGCTCGGCCAGGCACTCCAGGACCAGGTAATCCAAATCACCCTTTTCGGCTAAGATCACAGCAGGTTCGAGCCGGTCTCCCGAAAAACCTGCACCACAACCAATACGGACTTTATCTCTCTGTTTCATTTATATGCTTATCGCCCCAAATGCTATTGCTATTATGGTCATAATTATAGTGGTACCGAAAGCCCATTTAAAAGTGAATTTCTGGTGATCGGCTAATTCCACTTCCGACAATCCTACCAAAACAAATGTTGAGGCAGTCAATGGACTTAACGGGAAACCTGTTGTCATCTGCCCTAAAATTGCTGCCCGACCTATTTCTATGGAATTTATGCCATAATGGGTAGCCGCGGTTTTTAAAACCGGGATTACGCCAAAATAATAGGCATCAGGGGTAAAAACCAAACTCAATGGCATACTGGTGACGCCGACCAATGCCGGCAAATAACCTGCATGCTCTTTGGGAATGATGGAAACCATTGATAATGCCATAGCGTCGATCATTTTGGTTCCGGTGAGTATACCGGAAAATACCCCGGCTGCAAAAACGATGATAGAAACCGAAAACACGTTGGCTGCATGTGCCTGTATCCTTTTTCTTTGTTCGGCCTGCGAGGGATAGTTAACCAGTATCGCTACGGCAAAACCGATAATGAATAAAGCCGATGGCGGCGCCAGCGACAAAATAAGCGCCGCGATCAAAACGATGGTCAGAACCGCATTGAACCAGAATAATGCGGGCCGGCGGCTTTCTTTTTGTTCGTCAGAAAGTTCCTGGTGGTGATCGTAATCCAGCTGAACAACGCCTAAACGCTTACGCTCTTTTTTGCCAAGCCAGAATGCCACAAATAACACCCAAAGAATCCCTCCGATCATGGACGGGAGAATCGGAATGATCAAATGCGCAGGGTCAGTTTTCATCACATTTAAAGCTCTGGCTACAGTGCCCGACCAGGGCACCAAATGCATAACGCCCACGCTGAGCGCGACGATGCAGGGGAGTATCAGCTTCTTCATGCCCAACTTTTTGTAAATAGGGAATAAAGCAGTGATGGTGATCATAAAAGTGGCCGTACCGTCTCCATCCAGGTGAACCAGCATGGCCAAAATGGCGGTTCCCAGGGTAATTTTCAACGGATCGCCTTTGGCAAGGTTAATAATGCCCCTGATCACCGGGTCAAATAATCCTGTATCGATCATCAGGCTAAAGTATAATACGGCAAAGATCAACAGGATGCCTGTGGGTGCTACTTGTTTGATCCCGCCCAGTACCATTTCGCCTATCTCTTTCGCCCCAAAACCACCGATCAATGCAAATAAAACCGGTACCAGGATTAAAGAAAGCAATACCGACAGGCGCTTGGTAAGGATCAACCCTAAAAAGACACAGATGGTTAAAAAGCCGAGGATGGATAGCATGGATTAGAGCATTACGCCATTGGCCTTTAAACGTTTACTAAAATACAAAACCTGGTAAGGCAAGGCATCCTGCCAGAATTCCCAGGTATGGCCGCCCGGCCGTTCTGTATAATCATGCAGGGTATGGTTATATACCAGGCGCCGGTGCAATTCGCGGTTGGGTTCAAGCAGAAAATCCTCTACCCCGATATCCATTACGATGGGCAATCCGTTTTTTCTGATTTGATCAGCCATATTTACCACAGAATAAGGCAGGTAACTATCCGGCGTCATCGGCCCCATTATTTTATCCAGAAACTTGGTAAGCCCTTTAAACCGTTCCGGGGTCAGGTTCCAGGTGGTCATATTCGGGTCGAGCGCCCCGCTCATGCTCCCGGCCGCCGCAAATAATTCGGGATGGCGGGTAGAAAGGTAAAGCGAGCCATACCCGCCCATCGACAAGCCCGTGATCACCCGGCCTTTTTTGTCTTTGACCGTGTGGTATTTGCTGTCGATAAAAGGAACGACCTCTTTGATAATATAAGTTTCAAATTTGCTGTTTGGATCAACCGGGCTATCAATGTAATAGCTGAATATTTCTCCTTCCGGCATTACAATAATCATATTGTATTGGTCGGCCAGGTTACGCACCAGCATTTTATCAGGCGTTTTCAGCAGCCAGTCGTTGAAGTGCCCAAAGCCGCCATGCAGCAGGTAAAGTACGGGGAAGTCCTTTTTGCTTTTGTTATAGCTATCTGGTAATGCGATGGCCGCTTTGTAAGTTTTATTCATGGCCGCGCTCGGTATTTCAAGGGTATCCACCTTTGAAGCATAGCATAAGGGGCTGCAAAGCATGGCGAGCGCAAAAACATAGCAGAGTCTTCTCATCGTTGATAATTTTTATTGTTTTTTTGGAGCGTTGACTATTTTAAGCAGTTCGGCATCCGGGTGATCACGCATTTCACATTTGTTATCCAGGATCATCGTCGCGCCATTTGCAGACGTATAGGCGGGCCATTTTGGCAAACCTGGCGTATTGGGATTACCGCTGCGGGCAAAACTGATCCAGGCACTGCTTATTTTCGAGGCAAGTGCATAGGCATCCTTGCCGCCACCGGTCATTTCCTCGCAGCGCCCGATATTATCGAACTGGAAAGCGATATCCATACAATGCATAGCCTTGTATCTACCATCGTTTACGGGGGATTGCCAGGTAAAAAGATACATATAAACCGGCGCCGCACCGCTTAACCCGGATTTTTGATCGGCTTGTTTGATGGCTAATGAGCGAAAACCGAATTCGATATCATTGTATTCAAACGGCTTGCTAGTATTTGGGTAAGCTTGTTTCACCGCTGCCATATAAGCGTCGGTCTGGTCGCCATATTTTTTCTGTAAAATAACTTTCAGATCTTCTATGGTCTGGCCCTTCGGGGTCGGCGCGAAAGCTGCAAACTCATTTTTAGTGGTACCCACCAGTAGCGGTATATTTTTTGAAAGGTCCACGGCGGCCTGATCGGTCGGCTGATTAGGGAACATATCGCCATCCAATACCGCGTTCCAGCCGACGTTTGCCGGTTTTCCTTCTTTTCTCAACGCTGTTCCTACTTTTCTTAGCGCCCTGTTACCGGCGACATTCAATTGATCATAGGGTATTTTTTGCAGGGAGTCGACCTGGGAAGCCTGCAAATGTAATTCATCCAGCAAAGCAGCTGCAACGCGCTGTGAAATGGATTTTTCAGTAAAAGAAGTGATATAACTGCCGCTTTCTACGATCGCTTTGTGAAATAGGCCTTTCGCCTTGGCTGTATTCATCATACAGGTTACCTTTCCGCCGCCGCCCGACTGCCCGAATATAGTGACGTTATCCGGGTCGCCGCCAAATTGCGCGATGTTGTCTTTTACCCATTGCAAGGCCGCAACAATATCAGCCAGACCGGCATTCCCTGAGTTTTTATATTTATCCCCATAAGCAGAGAGGTCGAGGAAACCCAGGACATTCAACCGGTGATTTACTGAAACAAGTACAACGTCTCCTTTCTTAGCCAGGTTCTCCCCGTCATAGGATGGCAGTTCAATAGATGAGCCGGCCGTAAAGCCGCCGCCATGCAACCACACCATCACCGGGCGTTTCTTCCCGTCATTTAATTTCTGCGTCCATACGTTCAATGTCTGACAATGCTCATTGGAATAACCCAAATCGTGGTTAAAAGCAAATTCAAACGCATCGTTCACTGTCGTAGTCGGATCGGTGGGGCAAACCGGCCCATAGGTCATCGAGCTCCGCTCGTCATTCCAGGCTTTGGGTTTGCGTGGTGCGGTAAACCGGTCAGCTTCCGCATAGGGGATTCCTTTAAAGGTGAAAATTCCATTATGAACATAGCCCCTGACTTTTCCGTTATCAGTAGAAGTGACCGCAATACCTTCACCTGCTTTTATAGGATCGTTACTTTGGCAAAGGGCCGTTAAATTTAAAAAGCAGATGGCTGTCATTAACAACAACAGTGTAGTTTTTCTTTTCATAATAATTGGTTTTATCAGGAATGACAAATCTATATTTATACCTTCAATTCCATCTTTTTTAAAATTGCTGAATTGTATATAAATTTATTGCTTGATTTCCGAAACGTTTCCGAAACCGGGAGCAAACCTGAAATGCTAAAAATCATATGACGCTCAAAACGGGAAAGGACGAAATTGTATACCTGCTGACAAAGGTAGTGCTGAAATACGAGGCAGCAACCGGCCAGGGTATTAAACGAAATACGAACAGAAAGAATTATGAAGACCTGGCGCGCATGTTAAGCGAGATCAGTAACAGCCTTCCCAATACCAGTGAAACCCTTTTCCATAATTATTACCCACCGGGTGAAAACAATGCGTCTGCCGTTTACCCATTCCGCAAATATGACATAACCGGCGGTCAGCTAAAAGATGCTATTAATGGGATCGTGTCGAACCCGCGCCCATTTTTGGTTGATGCTTGTTACATTTATTTATATGGACAGGGTAGAAAGGGTTTTGCACAAAAACCAGTTGATGCAGGGTTAGTGGATGAGCCGGCAACTGTTGAAGTGCCAATCGTTGATGTGCTTCCTATAAAGAGCAGTATATTATCGCTGTCCAAAAAGATCAAAACATATCGGGCAATTGTAATCCTGCTTTGTTTTATTTTATTAGTTGGAGGGATTCTTTGGGCTGAAGAAAATTCAAAGGAAAAAAAACTCTTCCGTGATTTAAGCATTTTGCCCTACCGGCCCTCAAGCGCCGAGATCGACAGCCTGGAGGGAATCTGGCTGTGCTATACCGGATCGCCGCAGGCCCGGACCTATGATGCCGGGCGATTCCATAAAATTGTTTCTAATATCATGGATGTGAAATACCAGGATGGTTACTTCAAATTCATCCGTTACGGGTCTAATTTCGAACATGCGGGCTATATGCAGTTTGAGGCAGCCTGGCTGGTTTCCATTCACTCACATGTCGTTAACGACCGGGATAGCATCGAGTCGCCTAAACTATCATTGATGCGTTTGGATGAAGGCAGGCCTTATGTGGATGTCATATCCGCTTCCTGGAACTTTGACCAGGGAAAAAAAAACAGGATCATCGGCATACGGGAGCTTTTCATCAAACAAGGCAAAAGGGGACGGATAGAGGAGATTATAAATACGCCGCAAAACGCAGCTTGTAGTTGTAAAATAATTAAATGGCAATCACCCGGCAATGCAATTCGTTTTTTTTATTTGAAAAATGAACTGCTGGATACGATTGGCGATAAAAGATTGAAACAAACACTCGATGAGAAAAGTATTTTACTTTCTCGGCCCGGTGATACATCCTTATTGCTGCCTAAACATTTTACAAATACGCATTGAGGTATTATTTGAATTATAAATGTCTTGGATGCTGATCTGTAATAACGAGGCAATCTCGAGTCAGTTAATTTTTTCTTACCGCTAGGTTGAAAAGCTTCCTGAGGCTGGGCTCGAACCACAAAAAATAGATAATCTACATTTTAAAATTTCAGGCACGTGAAATCTTGTTTTCATCTTCCAAAATCGGCCCAACAGCCTCTAAAAACTCCATTAAGTGTTCAAAGAATTCCCCTACGGGCTACAAAGCCGCTTTGCGAAAGTAAAGCGGCTTTTTGTTTGGTATACTTATTCGTAACAAAACAACAAACCGGCGAAACCAATGGCCCCTACCCACCCCAAAACCGAACGCCCTATGTTAGCTTCCGTTGCAGCAAAACATATTTATCATCGCATAATTTTGTATATATCAATATGTTGTAAATTTGGAACAGCCTTTGGGCTATTTGAATTACTTGAATCCTGATATATTCCATATTAACCTGTACCATGTGGTCGCCATGGCAACCCTGTTTTCGGGGTTTACACTTGCGCTACTTTTAGCATTCGCAAAAAGGGAAGGCCAAACAGCCAACCTGTTTTTAAGTGCCGCTTTAGCTGTAATTGTACTGAAGACTGGCGGGCTTTCGCCGATTTTTTTACCAGCTCTAGGGCCGCTGTTGTATTTTTATGTGCGGCTGATGACGTCACCAAATCTACAATTTGCCCGAAAGGATATTCTGCATTTTTGCCCTTTGCTGGTTACGTATTGGATGCCGGGCTGGCTGGTGCTAATTTCGGTTGTCATTTATTTATACCTGTCACACCGGTTGATACAGCGTTTTTATAACCGCTTGCAACCGGTGCTAATGGATAGGCCGCGCTTTGCTTTCCGCCGGTTGGATAAGGCCCTGCATTTGCTCGCCTTGCTTTGCATGTTATGGCTGTTTAATGATGTCTTGAGCTTTACCGTTGCTTTTGTGCTTATTGGCGTGGCCGCCGAAGTGATGCTAAAATCGGATAGCAGCACACAACTGACCACGCCGATAACAGATAAATATGATGCAAAGGAAAAAAGCCGCAGGCTAAAGGAAGCCGTAGCCGCAAATCGTCTTTACGAGGATGCCGAACTGACATTGACCTCCCTGGCAGTAAAGCTGAATATCCATCCGCACGATTTATCGCGGATTATTAATGTGGGGATGGAGAAAAACTTCAGCGACTTTATTAATGAGTTCAGGGTTCGTGAAACTGCCCGGAAGATGCGAGACCCGGCCCACAACCGGCTCACACTGCTGGGGATCGCCTACGAGTCGGGGTTTAATTCCCAAAGAACTTTCAACCGCGTTTTCAAAGAGATGACCGGCAAAACCCCGGTGGAATACAAGAACGGCCTGAAAAAAGAGTTGCCAAATGATAAGTTGGCCATCCCATCACACTTGCCGTCGGTAATATTGCGTTCAGGAAGCCCTCCAAGTTGGGCTCCTGTAAAATTAAATCGCAATTATATGTTTAAAAATTATTTCAAAATTGCCTGGCGCAACTTTATTAAGAATAAGGTATTGTCGTTCATTAATATAGGTGGCCTTGCAGTGGGCATGGCAGTGGTAATGCTGATCAGTTTGTGGATTTTGGATGAAGTATCATTTGATAAGTATCACGATAATTATCACCATATAGCCGAGGTGGCGCAAAATGTGACCAACAATGGCGAAGTGAAAACCTCGTTCCAGGTGCCATATCCCCTGGCAGCCGCGTTGCGCAAAAACTATGGCAGCGATTTTAAGTCTGTAGCAATGTCGACGCTCCCGAGAGATTATATACTGGGGGTAAGCGACAAAAAACTGACTGAACAAGGGGCCTTTATGGAATCCGGCGGTCCGGACCTGTTCACACTAAATATGCTCCGGGGCAGGCGCGATGCCATAAAGGACCCAACATCAGTGCTCATATCGGCGTCGACAGCTAAGGCGCTTTTCGGGAATGAGGACCCGATGGGAAAAATATTGAAGCTGAACAACCTGGAGAACCTGAAAGTAGCCGGCGTTTATGCAGATCTGCCCGAAAATACTACACTTGCCGGTCTGGCTTTTATTGGTTGCTGGGACCGTTATTATACAGATTATAGACTGAGCGAAATGCGCGAGCCATGGGGGCCAGGCAAAGTTAATTTATATGTTCAATTGGCTGACAATGCCGACATCGGGGAAGTGTCTTTAAAAATCAAGGATGAACAACTGCGGCATTTAAAACCGGTTTCAGCTAAAGCGAAACCGGCGCTGTTCCTGCAGCCAATGAGTAAATGGCATTTGTACAGTGCGTTTAAGGACGGAAAAAATATCGGTGGCAAAATACAATTTTTGTGGCTTTTTGGTATTGTAGGTGCGTTTGTACTGCTGCTGGCCTGTATTAACTTCATGAACTTAAGTACAGCCAGGTCTGAGAAACGCGCGCGCGAAGTAGGTATTCGTAAGGCAATAGGTTCATCCCGCAGCCAATTGATACACCAGTTTTACACTGAATCGTTACTTTGTGTATCGCTGGCATTTTTGGCCTCCATACTATTGGTCGTGTTAAGTGTTCCAGCATTCGATCAGCTGACTGGTAAACAAATCGTCATTCCCTGGAACAACCCGGCGTTTTGGCTCGCCGGAATTGGTCTAAGCTTTATCACTGCTATTATCACCGGCAGTTACCCGGCACTCTACTTGTCGTCATTTAAGCCTGTGAAGGTATTGAAGGGGGTGTTCCGGGTCGGGCGGCTCGCTTCGGTCCCGCGTAAAGTACTGGTAGTACTTCAGTTTACTGTTTCCATTGTGCTGATCATCGGTACCATTGTAGTTATCCGACAGATACTTTTTGCCAAGGACCGCCCTATAGGCTATAGCCAGGACAGATTGGTTGCTATTCCCATCCGAACTATTGAACTCCACCAACATTTTGATGTGATAAAACAGGCCCTTGCGAGCAATGGCACAATTACGGAAATGGCCGAAGCAGACGCTCCACCTAACAAAGTTGCTGGGACTACCGGCGGCGTGGGATGGCCTGGACAAGACCCTAGCCTGGATGCCAGTTTCAGTCAGGACGATATTTCATACGATTATGGAAAAACCATTGGCTGGGAATTTAGCGCTGGCCGTGATTTCTCACGGACATTCCCTTCCGATTCATCAGCGGTGATCATCAACCAGGCAGCAGCTGATTTTATGTCCATGAAAAAACCGACAGAAAACTACATAACCTTTTATGGCAAACGGTTTAAGATCATAGGCGTAACTAAAGACATAATTAACCGTTCGCCTTACGGACAGGTGCCACCTATGGTTGATTTTTTAGCGAAATGGGCGGGAGGCTGTTTACTGCTAAAGATAAGTCCGAAAATGAGCGCCGGTAAAGCTATTAGCAACATCGCTTCTGTTTTAAAAACCTATAATCCTGAACAGCTATTTGAGTATCACTTCGTTGACCAGGAATATGCTAAAGAATTCGGTGATGAGGAACGCCTCGGTAAGCTGGCTACTGTTTTCGCTGGGCTGGCAATATTTATCAGCTGTCTCGGTCTGTTTGGCATGGCATCATTCGTGGCCGAACAGCGTATTAAAGAAATAGGTATACGCAAGGTACTTGGCGCTTCCGTATTCACTTTGTGGCAATTGCTATCGAAAGACTTTGCCATACTGGTGTTTTTGTCAATAATAATAGCCTCGCCTGTAGCGTATTATTTTATGCACAACTGGCTGCGTAACTATCAGTATCGCACCGATGTCACGTGGTGGATATTTGTTGTTACAGCTATTGGCGCTATACTCATCACATTAATAACGGTAAGCTTCCAGTCCATAAAAGCCGCATTGGCAAACCCGATAAAAAGTTTGAAGACAGAATAGCAAGCCAGGTATGCCGACTTTTTAATTTGCCCCTTAAAGGAAGCCTTTTATTAAAATCATGACTAACACGATATATATTATGTTAAGTAAAATACACAGAATCAAACATCCCGAAATAGAAGGTAATTGAAAAATGACGTAACGTGCTGAATTTAAGCGAATAAAAACTTGAGGTGTCACCCTTAAATATTCGCTAACCGTTTCAAATCTCTGTGAAAAAAGTTCGAGATTCGGCCACTCAAGGCTACAAAGCCGCTTTACAAAAGTAAAGCGGCTTTGTAGTTTCGATTTGATTTTCGGAACACGCGGCACGCGTGCACCAGCAAGGGGAAAAATAATGTAAAGTTAGGTGTTCGTTGTTTTCCCTGTTAAATTTACCCGTTGTAATTTGGGTCAAATTCCACAATCCATTCAATACCATATTTGTCTCTAAACATTCCAGCATATGTACCCCAGGGACTGTCGCCAATCGGCCCTTCAACATCTCCCCCTGCTGATAATCCGTTAAATATTTTGTCTGCTTCTTCACGGCTTTCTGCGCTAACTGATATTTTAGACCTGTTCTCGTTTTCGTTTGTTCGTCCCATAAATTCGGGAACGTCATTGGCCATTAACACATTGTGCTTGCCAAGCGGCAGGGCAATGTGCATTATTTTATTTGCCTCATTATCTGCTACCGGAAATTCAGGGCTTGATATGTCCTTGAAACGAATAATCTTTGCGAATTCTCCGCCAAAAACTGATTTGTAAAAAGTGAATGCTTCTTCGGCATTGCCATTGAAGTTGACCCAGGGGTTAATTGTTCTCATGATTTTTATGGTTAAATGGTTAAGTTTTTCTGTTTGCTCTTTTCGGTTTTCAGCATTTCTCTTGTCAATGCGATTGTAGATTTTTTTTCTTATAATTTCTGTGATAAAGATTTCAGCAGATTTTCCAGGTTTGTTAACATAACAGTGTACCCTTTCCTAAAGCCCTCTTGTAAATTCTCCATTCGTTCAAGCGATTCATTAAAAATGGTAATGTTCACTTTTGTTATACCATTTTGTTCGCTGAAATTGTGATCCCATTCAGAACCCGGCAATTCAGGGTTTTCGTCTTTATCTGCAAAGGAATTATACAGTTTAAAATTGGTTTTGGGAGTAATGGAAGTATACTCCTGTATTATCCAGCGTTCTTGCCCTTCGGGGCTTATCATGGCATAAAATCTTCGCCCTCCAACTTTGAAATCCATATATTTGGTTTTGCAGCGCATAGGTGCTGGTGCTGCCCATTGGTCTAGTATTTCCTGTTTAGTAAAAGCATCCCATACCAAAGAAAGTCCGGCATCAAATTCTCTTGTTATAAATATCGTTTTCGCTGCTTTGTCAACAGTAAAATCAAATAGCAAATCGTTGTTCATTTTTTCTGTTTTTTAATTGTTGATAATACTTTATCAAGTTGATTAAACTGAGTTTCCCAGCTTTGCCTGAATTGGGCTAACCAATTGTCAAATTCCTGCATTTTTCTTGCATTAAAGTGATAATAAATTTCCCTGCCAGACTGCTCAGGTTTAATCAATTCGCATTCGTGTAATACTTTAATATGTTTTGACACTGCCTGCCGGCTCATATCAAATTTTTCGGCCATTGCATTTGGTGTTAATGCCTGGATAGCAATTAAAGTTAAAATAGCTCTGCGTGTTGGGTCAGCTATGGCCTGGAATATATCTTGTTTCATTTTTTAATATTCAATTGCGCAACCTTTGGGTTGCAAATATATATGCAACTTTTAAGTTGCGCAAATTTATTGCAATTATTTTTTGTTGAGACAAATTGATCTGAAGTTTTAGTGTTGTGGTGGCATTCGTTACACTGAACGTAGGCGAGCGGCCTATGTCTTTTGCTTACCCATTTCAGCTCGCCCGACTTGGCACCACCGCTTGTAAGATTATATTTCATTTTTAAATTATGCTAAAAAAGAGATCTCCATTAGCAAGTCAATATTTTAAATGCATAAATATCAATGGTTTAAGAAGTTGCCAATAAACGCAAATCCAATAAAAAGGGGTTCGAAAAGTTTTCCCTAAGGCTACTTAAAACAATATCGAAAGGTGATGAAATCCTGTAAATCAAATGATTGCATTTTTTTGTTTCCATCAAAACGTCATTTTTCGAACTAAATCGCAACAAAAAAGAGGCAGATTCGGTGCGTACTTAAATGGGAAAACACTACGCACCGAATTGATTACCAATATATTCAATTATTGGCATTTTGGTAATAACAGGCTACAAGCTTACTTTTGTTTCACTTTTAAGCCTGTAATTATTAAAAGTAATTTCTACCTGCTTTTTACCTGAGAAAGCAAAAAAACTACAAACGTGGCCCTATGGCCGTCTACATGCGCATTACCGTAAATGGTAAACGCGTAGACATGTCTGCCGGACATGAATGTGATCCGTCCAAATGGAACAGCCATGCAGGTCGTGCTATCAGCACAAAAGAAGAGAACCACCGGATGATAATTCCAAAGGAATGTCGCATTGAGGGGTGAATGGGAATCTACTAGAGCACTTAGATAGAATTTTAAGAATTATTCGGGAGATTTATAAATAATAAAAGTTGCTTGGTATTCAATTATAATGCTTTAATCAATAAGCCAATGATCGCTGCAATACCAATAATATAAGGCTCCTGCATTTTTTTAATATACAGCAATGCGAGAACTGCCGCTATAGCGATTAAAGCGGTCGGGATATCCGTGATCGAACGCATTCCAATCACAATCACCGAACCGACCAAAGCACCAATCACCGCTGCTGTGATGCCTTTCACAAACGCTTTGATACTCGTATTTTTGGCAATCCTTTTAAATGATGGTGCTAAGGCAACAGTGAATAAATAACATGGCAGAAAAGTAGCTAATGCTGCTACACAAGCTCCCGGAAAACCGGCGACGAGATAACCGATAAAACCCACGGTGATCACCACCGGCCCCGGTGTGATCATGGCCACGGCAACTGCGTCCACAAATTGGTTTTCTGTCAGCCAGCCAAATTCTTTGACTACGCCACCATGCAGAAACGGCACGATGGCCAGGCCGCTGCCAAATACAAAAGCACCTGCTTTGGCAAAAAACCAGCCGATTTCCTGTAAGGTCTTGTCGTCATATTTCCAAAAGCCGGTACTGATCAATATTCCGGCCGGTAATACAGCAGGTTTTTTGATCCATTGCGGCGGTGCCTTAATCAGCATATATAAAATACCGGAGCCCAAGAAAAATACTATTTCTTCTCTTTCGGTAATAACGGTAATTACGATCCCTGCTATATAAAACAGCCACAACAACCATTCGGATTTCATAGCAGGTATCTCAAATTTACTAATGGATTTAACGGTCAGTTTATAGGCGCTCATCGCGATGATGCCAATCACGGCTGCACCCACTCCATAAAATACGGCCTGCATCCAGACCAGTCCTCCATAAAGTTGGTAAGCCATGCCAAGCAGTACCACCATAATAAATGACGGAATAACAAAAGCCAGTCCCGTCAGCGTTGCGCCGATCAGCCCATGATGAACAAAGCCTATATAAATACCCAATTGAGCAGCCAAAGGTCCCGGTGCTAATTGAGCCAATGTCAATCCTTCTTTATATTCTTCTTCAGTCAGCCATTCTTTATTCTCCACCAGGTCACGCTGCATATAACCAACTAAAGCTACCGGGCCGCCAAACCCCCAGGTGCCCAACTTTAAAAAATACTTCGTAATATCCAGCAAAGAATAAGCTGGTTTGGATTTGATTATTTGCTCTGCCATATGTGTTTTTCCTCCTGTACATATTTGGCCCAGCTATACAGGGCATCATAAATGATTAATCCGAATGCCAGTTGTTCCTGGTCGTCTTTAAAGTTATAAGACAGCCCTGCTGAAATGGCCCAAAGCCCCGCCGCCTGTTGTGCCAGGTCAAAACGCGCCGTATCCGCACCCCGGACGATCTCCGCGATTTGCAGTAGCGCTGGGTCGGTCAAGCTGTGTTTTTTAATAATATAATCAAAGGTGCAGCGCTCGCCCTCATGGGTATATTCTACACCCGCAATATCATAAGGTATAGCATCCTGTATCTTAGCCTGGTCAATAACCTGATCTTTAGGTACAAAAATGAACTTTGCAGTAGGGTCAACAAAGTTTTTAATAAGCCAGGGACAGGCAATACGGTCAATTTTTGGCCGTTCACGGGTGATCCATTTCATAATTGTGCTACTGTTTTATTTGAACGATTATACCTTCTTTCAGTTCTTCATTGGCCTGTGCCACCAATTGGTCGCCGGGTTTCAAATCGCCCGCAATTTCCGTCTTTTCTTTGCCGGTAAACCCGGTTTTAACATCCACCCATTTCGTCTTTCCGTTTTCTACCCTGATCACGAACTTGCGCTCCTGCGTGGTCACCACAGCTTTAAAAGGAACCAGGAACCCGTCTTTGGGGCGGCTGACCGGCAATACGATCTGCGCGAACATACCGGGTTTGAGCAAGCCATTCGCATTCGAAAAAGTAAGCTCCCAGGTTTCGCTCCGGGTTTGTGGGTCAATGGCATCCGATTTCCGGGCCAGCTTAGCTTTAAAGACCTGCCCCGGATTGGCCGATACGGTAAAAGTTGCTTCATTACCCTTTAGTTTGGTTGAGTTATAAGCTTCCGGAACGGCGACATCCACTCTTAAAGATGAGTTATCTTCCACACGGAACAATAGCGTTTTACCCGTATTGTCTACAAAATCGCCTTTAAATATATTTCTTGCGGTCACCACACCATTAAAGGGCGAACGGATCACAAGGTAATCCTCCAGTGCTTTATTCGCTTGCGTTGCCGAACGGGAAGCCTGGTAAACAGAGCTGTCCGTCCGCATTTGATTGTGTGCAATTTCAAGTTCATTATCCGCCACTGCACCGGGTGTTTGCGCAGCTTTCAACAACCGTAAATAAGTTGATTTGCTGGATTCATATTTGGATCTGGTACCCATGCTATTGCTTTGGCTTTGAGCCTGGGCGGCTTTTAATTCAGGCGCGTCCAGGATGCACAGTATCTGTCCTTTCGTAACCTTAGAACCGATATCTACTTTCACGTCTTTAACATAACCCGGTGTACGGGCATAAATATTAGCGCGGTCAAAAGGGATAATTTCGCCGGTCAGGTTCAATTTATTGGAAACAGGTTCCAGTTTCAGCGTGATCAGTTTAACCACAGGCTTTTCCGGCAGACCCTGCGGGGCTGCTTTTTCTGCCTGATTGCCCCCGCAGGCTGCCAGCAGGCAAACCGGGATGAAGTAGATATATTTTATAGCTTTCATGATTGATTTTCGGTTAAGAGGTGATACTTACTTGCAGGATCATCCGGGTCAAGAGAAATTACCGGTACAGGGCGATTCCCGATGGACGACTGGTAAATTAAAGGTAATATGATCAGGCTGGAGAACATGGAAAAGATGAGGCCACCGATAACGGCTGTGCCTAAAGGTGACGTCTGGTCGCCGCCTTCGCCCAAGCCCAAAGCCATCGGGATCATCCCGGCTATCATGGCTAAACTGGTCATCAGAATTGGCCTGATCCGGTCTTTGATCCCCTGTAAATAGGGCTCACTTAGTTTTTCACGCCGATGTTTTTCCGCTTGCGTTACAAAAAGGATGGCATTAGCTACGGCCACACCAACCGCCATAATGCAGCCCATATAAGATTGTATATTCAGTGTTTTGCCGCAGATCCAAAGCAACAGCAGGCTGCCCGCTAAAATACCGGGGATAACTGAGGTGATAACCAGCGATAAGCGGAACGACTGGAAATTTACGGCCAGCAGCAGGAAGATCATCACGATAGCCAGTAAAATACCGTTTTGCAATTCCTGGAAAGTCTGTAAAAACACTTCAGCTTGTCCTGGCTGTTGAATCTTCATCCCTTCCGGCAGCTTGCCTGTCTTTGAAATAATTTTATCAATATCATGGATGGCGGAACCTAGTGCATTGCCCTGTAAGTTTGCAGTAATCGTAATAAAGCGCTTTTGATTCAGGCGGTCAAACTCGCCCTCCGTATTACCCATTTTCCAGGTCGCTACATCCCGCATATAAACCTGTTTGCCGCCGGCGGAACTTAACAGGATGTTATCCACCTGTCCCGGATCGTTCATGATCAGTTCTGGTACCTGCACCTGTACCTGGTAGGCGGTTCCGGCTGCTTTATCTACCCAATAATTAGGCTGCGTAAAACGACTGGATGAGGTAGCCGCGGCCAGTGATTTACCGGCATCCTCCACAGTCAGGCCTAACTGCCCCAGTTTCACCCTGTCAAATTCGATCTTCATGGCTGGGTAACCCTGTGGTGCGCCGTAGGCCACATCCCGCAGGTAAGGTAGTTTTTTCAACTGTTCAACGATCTTTTTACCAAAGTCCCGGTCCTGTACCAGGCTTCTACCCAAAACCTGTATCTGTACCGGTGTTCCTGTTCCCTGGCTCATCACCTGTTCCACCAGGTCTGCCGGTTCAAATGAAATATGTGATCCGGGCATCTGCGTACTAACCGCCTGGCGTACCTTTTCCTTAAAATCATCCAGATGAATACCTGCACCTGAAATGAATTTAACTTTTAACAAAGCCTCTTCCGGCCCGCTGGTCCATAAATGGATCACACTGACCGGGTAGCTTGAACCTACCAGGCCAACATAGGCAGAGGAGATGGCGATTTTATTTCCGCCGGAAATACTGTCGATCAGGTGCAGCAACTGTTTTGTACTTTGCTCCGTTCGCTCTATACGCGTACCTTCCTTTAACCTTAATCTCACCTGGAACTGCCCTGCATCAACTTTTGGAAATAACTCTTTACCAACGGTAAAGAAAAGCAGTGCCGCTAAAGCGATGGAAAGCACCAGGTAAACAGGTATCAGGATGTTTCTGCCCGGTGACAGGCGCTGGATCAAGTTTTCATGACGCTCTTTAAATCGGGTCATCCGTTTACCTTCTTTCGCGCTATCTCCCAATTTATCCTTGAACAGCCAGTTGGCGATGACCGGTACAAAGGACTGCGATAACAGGAAAGAAGCGATCATCGCAAAACCAACCGAAAGGGAAAGCGGTAGGAACATGGCTTTTGGAATGCCGGACATGAAGAAAGCCGGGAAGAATACGGCCAGTATACAAAGCAGGATCAGCAGTTTGGGTAAAGCGATCTCTTTACAGGCCTCCAGTATAGCCCGGCCTTTCGGTTCGCCTTTTTCCTGGTGATGATGAATATTTTCGATAGTTACCGTCGCCTCATCCACCAATATGCCGATAGCCAAAGCTAAACCACCAAGCGTCATGATATTGATGCTTTGACCAAAAAGCTTCAGAAAGATCACGGCTGAAAGCAAGGCCAGCGGAATGGTTAAAACAACAATGAGTGAACCACGCCAGTCGCGCAGGAATAGCAGCACCATTAAACCGGTCAGCAAAGCGCCTAAAATACCTTCTGTCATGAGGCTTTTGATGGAATTAATTACATAGTCTGATTGGTCAAATTCATAACTGACTTTAATATCCGGCGGTATGGCCGCCTGCATATCTGGTATAGCAGCTTTTACTTTTTGTACCACGTCCCAGGTCGAGGCATCAGCCCGTTTGGTTACCGGGATATAAACTGAACGCTTGCCATTAATGAGCGCGTAACCTGCCGTAATATCAGCGCCATTGTCCACCTGCGCCAGGTCATGCACATAAACACCAGGACCACTGCCGGTTTTCACCGGAATATTGCCCAGTTCCTGGATATTATCTACCACTGTATTTTGCGGCGCAATGAGCATCTGGTCACCCACCCGCAAATTACCCGCTGGAAGGATGGTATTTCCTTTAGCGATGGCGGTTACCAGTTCCTCTGGACTGATGCCGTAACTGCGTAATTTATTGGGATCGGCTTTGATCAGCACCGAGCGCTGGTTACCGCCAAATGGCGGAGGTGCGGAAACGCCCGGCAGCGTGGAGAACATGGGGCGTACCTTAAATAAGGCCAGATCCGACACTTCGGCCAAAGACCGGGTTGAACTACTGAAAACCAGTTGGCCCACGGCAACACTGCCGCCGTCAAAACGGGTGACAAAGGGCGACACGGTTCCCGGCGGCATAAAGGCTCGTGCCCGGTTCACCATGGATACTACCTCCCCGGTGGCCTGGCCCATATCGGTGCCCTCGTAGAAGTTGAGTTTTAATAAGGTAACGCCCTGTATGGTTTTGCTTTCTACGGATTTGATACCCGTTACGTATAAAAAATGATATTCGTAATAAGAAGTCACGAAACCTTCGATCTGTTCGGCAGAAAGACCGCCATAGGTTTGGGCAACGTAAATGGTAGGTGTCCCCAGCTTAGGAAAAATATCCACAGGCATGGTTTTGATGGATACCACTGCAAAGAAAATGATAGCAATAACGGCTACTATGATCGTGACCGGCTTTCTTAGTGAGGCGTATAAAAATTGGATAATATTCATTTGCCGTATTGATTTAAAAACAGGTTGAGGCTGCCGCTATAGGCGGCCTCGTTTAACAAAGCTCGCCAGGCACCATAATAAGCTATCTTCACAGTAGCCGCGGACTGAAATAAAAGCTGCTGCGCCTGGATCACATCATAATAATTGATCAATCCTGATTTATACCTGGACTGGATAGCTTTATAGGAATACTCAGCAGAATGGAATTGCAGCGGTGCCAGCCTGGCAGATTGTACCGCCTTTTGAAAGTTGGATGCCGCGATCTCCTTTTGCGTGTTCAGGTGCAATTCAGTTTGCGCCAGCTGTTCCCGGCTGGATGCGGTAAGGAGCTCCTGCTGTTTCCACAAAGGTTTCTGCCTGAAAACTTCCAGTATAGGGAAAGCGATCTGTGCGCCAACCCCATAGTTATACCGCTGAAAGCGCCAGCCATCACTTGAATTGACCGAACCATCAGCACCAATGCCTGAACCCCTGCCATAACCGGTACTCCACAAAGTCAAATGTGGCAATATGCTTTTCTTTAATGATTTTAAGGCCAGTTCATTCGCGCTGACATTTGCCTTTCCCAATTGCACTTCCGGGTGATCGGTAGTTGAAGTATCGGCTAAAGTAATGGCCGGAAGATTGCTGAAGAGCGAAGAGTCCGCTGGCAAACCAGCCGGTAATTTACCGCCGACCAGTTCTTTCAAAGCGATCAATGTGGAATCCCTTTGCCTTTCAAAAGCGATTAACTGCATTTCTGCCCTTGTATATTCGGAATGAAAAGAGGAGGAATCGGTGCCCGGCCTTAAACCGCTGACCACTAAAGTTTGTGCCTGCTTTAAGTTAAAAGCCGATTTATTGATATTGGACTGATAAACCTTGATCAGGTCACTCACCAGTTGGTAATTCAACCAGGCACCAATCACATAAATTTGGTGCTGAAATAAGGTCAGGTTCTCATCTGCCTGTCCATATTGCAGTCGGCCTTTGGCCAAATCAATTTCGGCACCACGCTGGCCAAAAGTGATGGGTTCCCATTGCAGGTTGAGTGCGGCGGCGCTGCCGGGTACTCCACTGTAATCATTACCCTTGCTGGGCGGTCCGCTGATGGGCGTGATATACTGTGGGTAGATCATACCGGTAATGTTATTGGCTGTCGCGTAATCTACCTGGTAAGAAGCATTGAGCGATGGGATCAAGCCATTCTGTTTATATTTCACCGCGTATTGCAGGGCCTGGGCTTGCAACCTTTTGACTTTGATCAGGGGATAATTGGCTGTAGCTGTCCGAAGCAGAGAGTCGAGGTAAGATTTACCTTGCGCGTAACTTCGTTCGGGCAGCGAAAAACAAAGGAGTATACCTGCAAGCAGGCCAATCTTTGAATGCATAGATAAAACGGGATGTTTCATAGCTGGAAATCCAGTGCTGTATTTGTAAGCACAATGCTATGAGAATTTCGGGCGGGAAAATAGAATGGATTTTACTGAAGTAGAACCTGCTTTACTTTTTGGGAAGATTTTTTTTGTATTCGGAGGCTTTCATGCCCATTTGTTTCTTAAAGATCCGGTTAAAATGGCTTTGGTCAGAAAATCCGGTCAGGTAAGCGATCTCGGTTAAAGAATAATTGGTAGTCTCCATCAGGTTGATCGCTTTTTCAAGTCTCATTTTGCGGATATATTCTCCAAAGGACAGATCCTCAAAATACTTGGAAAACTCCCGTGACAAATAGGCCGGGTTGATCTTCAGTTCTTCCGATACCTGTTGTAGACTCAGCGCCATATTGGTATCAATCTGATCCTGGATCATTTCCCTGATTTCCCCAGCCCATGCCGGTGCTTTTTTGGAGCCCTGCTGTTTCAGGTATTTATTAAAAACCTCCAGTAAAAGATATTCTACCGGTTCCTGGATATGTTTTTGTTCGTACAAATATTTGGCCCAGGTGTACAAGCCGTCATAAACTTTGATGCCCAGTTCCAGCAATTCATGGTCATCAGGGATGTTTTTGGATAACCCTAAAAAGATAGCTGACAGGCCCGATGCCTGCGGGGCGAAATCATGCCGGTCTGTATCCGCACCTCGCACAATGGCCGCTATGCGGTCAAGTGCCACATCTTTTAACTCATGCTTTTTGATAAAATAATCAAAGCTGCACTGGTCATCGTAATGAGTGTATTCCACACCTGGCAGATCAAAAGGAACCGCATTTAAAACGGCGGCCTGCGCAATTACCTGGTCAACGGGTACATAAATGATTTCAGCCTCGGGATCAATGAAGCGTTTGATCAGCCATGGACAGGCTATGCGGTCAATTTTGGGATGTTCACGGGTGATCCATTTCATAATGATCAAAGTTAAAAATCTAAAGCTCTGTTTAGAGGCCTATTGATAACCCCCTAATAAATACAGCAGATGAGCGGGCCATAAATACATACAAAATCTGTAGGAAAATGGGAATTATGATCTTTAAAAACAATAGTTTTATTAATGGCAGTTTATGAGGTAAAATCAGCCGCAAACAGCTGGTCTTTACTTTGGAATGCTTAAAAGAATACTCTCCTTGTTTATGGCCCGCCTCTTTTTAGGGAGCAGCATTCTATTGCTATTAGATGATTTTCCTTAATGCGTGATCTTCCTGAAATGTACAGGAATTATTCCAGGATCACCACCCAGGAAGAGTTAGGTGTGATTGACTTTATCGGCGATTACTTATTGCATGGTAAAGAAATATTCGGCAACAACGAACATGATAAGGCACAAGCCAATGGTAATAGTGTTCAATTTCAGCACCAGGCCAGTTCTTTAAACGTTGTCCCTAGTTTCTGATTTTCTTAGATCAGGTTTCCAATCTGGGGTTACTGGGTCAGTGACAAAGCTGGTTGTTTTTTAAATCATTTTGCTTTAATGTTCAAAAACACTATGATTAGTGTACATCGATAGTAAAGTTAGATATATTATCTCCCCTATAGCGGCGTACTACAGTAGCACCACTATCTCCCTGTACCGTTGTTTGATTTGTATATCCAATGGCTTTTATATAATATCTTCCCGGTGTCAGGTTACTGAAAGTAGAAACACCACTGCCGTCTGTAGTAAGGATCTCATCATACTGGCTATCTGTAAAGTTTGGATTGGTGTATACACCAATTTTTAAATATACTTTGGCTCCTGCTACGGGCTGGTTATGATAATACACCGTAATATTTAAGCTGCCATTGCCACTGGGGTCTTTTTCACAGGAATAAAACATGGTGAGGAAAACCAGCAATAAGCAGATTAAGTAAAATTTCTTTTTCATGATTCGGTTGATTATTGTAAATCCCAGATGCCTGCTGAGCGCTCCAGCGTAATCAGGGCCGAGGCGTAATTGAATAGGGCCTGGTAGTAATTCTGCTGCACATCATTATAGGTACGCTGGGCATTCAACACTTCCAGCAGCGAGGTTTCTCCGCGCTTGTAGCTGTAGGTTTTACCGTCCAGAACTTTTTGCGCTTCGGTGAGTAAACCATTCTTAAACTGCGTGGCCTGTTTCTTTGCGGCCTTATAATTCATCCAGGATTGTAATACTTCTGTTTGGATTTGCAGCAATACCTGGTCATATTGTACTGCCGATTGTTTGATGGTATACTGCGCGGCTTTAATATCCCCTTTATAATGATTGGAGAATTTCAGCGGGATGGACAGTCCGGCATTCAAACTGTGATAGGCCGGGGTTGGCGCTATTTCATTGGTAGCTGCCGCATTATAAGTACCGCCCAGGTTAATGCCAAGGTCAATTGTCCGGTTGGCCTTAACCAGTTGCAGGCTTTTTTCAGCAGCAGTTTTGGTGTTTAAAGCCACCACCAGGTCTGCCCTGTTATTCTGCGCGTTTGCTATCAGGTTACCTAATGAAAAGTCCCTGTCCAGTTTGTCAAAATCGCCTGAAGGCATAAACAATGTATCGGCATGGACTTTTCCGGTCAGTAAATTGAGTTGTACAAGGGCTGTTTTCCAGTCGGCTTCATTCTGGAACAAGGTATTTCTTAATGTGCCAGCTTCCAGTTTGGATTGCCGGGCATCTGTTTCTGTAATAGCGCCCAGTTTAAAACGGATAGAATCAGCCCTGGCCAGCTTATCCATATTCTCCCAGGAGTTTTTCTGAACCTGGAAAATATAAAAGTTCTGCATGGCGGTGTAGTAAGCCAGTGACGCATCTGCCCTAAGGTTACGGAAATAATCTTCCAGCATGGCTTTATTTAACTCTACCTCACTTTTGGCCAAATCTATCCTTGATCTTCTTTTTCCGCCCAATTCCAAAGTGGTACTCAGGCCAGCGTTATAGCCGTAGCCCAGTTTCTTACTGGCGTTCTGATTATCAAATGCCCCGAAGGATAGTTCCGGATCGGGAAATACTTTCGCAGATTCTATTCCGGCTTCAGCAATACTTACATTGTATTTTTGAGCCTGATAATCCAGGTTCTGTTTTCCCACCAGACTTAAAAAAGTAGTAAGCGGCAGTTTGATCTTTGCAAAAGAGGTATCAGCGCTTTGCTGCGCCAATGCTTTTGTATTATTCATCACTACGATGAATAATAACAGATATATGATATTGAAATTCTTAGTTTTCATGTCTTTATAGCTTATTTCTGAGGTTCTGCCGGTTTAAAATCATCCTTTCCCCATTTGCTTTCCAGCATGTAATACAGGGCAGGCAGCACAAAAAGGGTGATAGCTGTTGCTACAAACAATCCGTATACAATTACTGTAGCCAATGGCCTTTGCACATCAGAACCGATGCCTGTTGCTAGGGATGCAGGCAGTAATCCTAATGCTGCAACGGTGGCGGTCATCAATACCGGGCGAAAACGGTCTTCAGCACCCTCCACAACTGCTTTTAGCAAATCGTACCCTTTTTTCCGCAGGTCATTGATGTGCGAGATCAGTATCACACCATTCTGTATGGCTACACCAAACAAGGCAATGAAACCTACTGCTGAAGAGACATTCAAGGTCATTCCCCTGATGTTCAATGCCAGCATACCGCCGAATAAAGCCAACGGTACAATAGACAAGATGAGCCCTGCCTGGCGGAATTTACCAAATGCACCATAGAGCAGTAAAAACATGATGGCCAATGCCAGCGGGACAATCACCATCAGTTTGGCATAAGCCCGGTTCTGGTTTTCAAACTGCCCGCCCCATTTGATCGTGTATTTATTGTGATCATACTTGATGGTACTTTCAATTTTGCTTTGCGCTTCATTTAAAAACGCGGTCAGATCATTCCCTCTTAAATTGAGTTTAACCGTCAAATGACGTTTATTCAATTCCCTGGTAATGGTACTTTCACCCGTAGCAGTTTTTACGGTTGCAATTTGCGACAACGGGATTTTGGCACCTGTTTGAGAAGTAAGCATCAGGTTAGCAATTTTCTCAGGTGTATTACGGCTGTCTTCATTATAACGGCAGATCACGTCATAAACTTTATTGCCTGAAAACACCTGCGATATGGCTTTGCCACCAATGGCTACTTCGATCAGTTCAGATACGTCGCTTACATTAAGGCCGTAACGGGCCACGGCATCACGATCAACAGATATCTGCAATTGGGGTAATGGCGGCTCCTGGTCAATAGCCACATCGGCAGCACCTTTGATGCTTTTAATCGTGGTCATGACATTTTCTGCAATACGGCGGGTTTCCTTAAAATCTTCTCCGTATATTTTTACCACCAGCTCGCTGTGCGCGCCTGCAATTTTATCCATTACGCCATCGATCATCGGTTGACTGAACCCGACCGTATAGCCCGGCATAGTTGCATATTCTTTGTCCAGGTCGTTGATCAGGTCGGCTTTTGTCCTCCCGTTCTTCCATTCGCTGTAAGGTTTAATGCCAATACTGCATTCAAAGTGCGAGGCCGTCCAGGGATCGGTACCGTCATCATTACGCCCGGCCTGCACCATCATATAGGTTACTTCACTATACTTCATGGTATGCTGCCGTAAAGTATCACTCATTTCTTTCGATTTCTGTAAGGATACGCCGGGAGGCAATTGCACCTGTAACCATATAGAGCCTTCATCCAAAGGCGGTAAAAAATCTTTACCTACGGTGATGGAAAGCACCACCGCACCAATTAAAGCGATTGCCAATGGAATAAAAACCTGCTGTGGTTTTTTCATCACCTTTTTACCGCCTTCAAAATAGGCTATGGTTAATTTTTCCAGCCATTTGTTGTGGAACAGTTTCCGGGGTTTCCGGTAAACGGCATAAGCCAGCCCCGGTATCAGCAACAGTGCAACGGCCAATGCTCCCAGTAACGCAAATCCAACTGTGAAAGCCATCGGGGTAAACAGCTTCTTTTCTACCCTTTCAAAAGAGAACAGGGGCAGATAAGCGGTAATGATGATCACCGTAGAGAACAAAATGGGTTTGGCAACGGCCAATGCCCTTTGCTCGATGGTAGTTTCCTGCAATTCTTCTGTGGGGCTTTCTTCCCGCTTTTTCAAAATGGTTTCCATCATCACAATGGCTCCGTCTACAATGATCCCAAAGTCAATAGCTCCGAGCGAAAGCAGATTAGCAGGGATATGGGTAAAGTGCATCAGGATAAAAGCAATGAGCAATGCCAGTGGAATAGTTATGGCCACGATCAATGCGCCGCGCCAGTTACCCAGAAAAACGATCAGTACAATAATAACCAGACTCATACCTTCCAGCAGCGTATGGGACACGGTATGTAGGGTAGTGTCAACCAAGCTGGTGCGGTCTATGTATGGCCTGATCCGTACACCTTCGGGTAATACATTTTTATTCAGGTCTTCCACAGCTGCGTGGATGCCCTCCAATACTTTTGATGGGTTTTCGCCTTTTAACAGTAGCACAATGCCTTCATCGCCTTCGCTGTAGTTTACTTTACGGTCGGTATAACCTAAAATACCTTTGCGTTCCAGGTTGCCGTATTTCAAAGTGCCTACATCCTTTAAAAAAACAGGTACACCATTTACCGACTTAACCACAACGTTACCCAAACCCTCCAGCGTTTTTACGAGGCCGATGCCCCGTACAACATAACCCAGGTCGCCACGTGTGAGTACACTCCCGCCCGCGTTGGCATTGTTATTATTGATAGCAGTTTGTATATCGGTAAGGGATAGTTTGTATTGTTCCAGTTTACCGGGATCAACTTCCAGCTGGTATTGCGTGGTGATACCGCCAAAGTTGGTCACATCGGCGACACCTGCCACTTGCTTGATGCGTGGAATAATTGTCCAGGTTTGCAGGTCGGTGATCTCCCGCAGGTCATGGTTTTTGCTTTCGATGATATAACGATAGATCTCCCCGATGGGTGAGGTAAGCGGATCAAGACCGGGCTGCGCGCCATAAGGCAGCGTGACATCGCCCAGGCGCTCGGTAATGCGTTGCCTGGCCCAGTAATCCTCAATACCATCTTCAAAAACGATAGTGATGATAGAAAGCCCGAATGTGCTTTTGCTGCGCATTACGTGCATACCCGGCATCCCGTTCAATGCCCTTTCCACAGGAATGGTGATCTGTTGCTCCACCTCTTCGGCAGCCAGGCCGGGTACCTGTGTTACTACCTGTGAGGTAACATCGGCAATATCAGGATAAGCCTCTACAGATAGCTGTGTCCAGGAATAATAGCCAAATATGGCCAGCAAGACGAACAACGCTGCGAAAAGCCAGCGTTTGTTTATAGCGGTAAAAATAAGTTTCTTCATGATGGCTTTATCTTATTTAGCATCCAACAGGTAAAAGCCACCAGAGGTCAGGATCCGGTCGCCTGGTTTTAAGCCTGATTTAATAACTACCCGGTCGTGATCGGTATTGGCTGTTTCAATTTTCCGTTTTACATATTTGCCCGGTGCCGGTTCTGTAAATACAAAGCTTTCATCGTTCATTTGCAATACGGCTGTGGTAGGGATCAGGATAACCTGGGATGGGGCATTGTCAAAATCTACGGTAACATACATCCCCGGTTTTAACGTGCGGTCCGCATTGTTACATTCGATGAGTACCTGAACGCTGCGCGTGTCTTCATCCACTATATCATTTACATGATAAACTTTGCCTTTGACCTGTTTTTCCGGCAAGGCAGCGATCTGAATGGAACATTCGTCCAGTTCATGGATAAAGCGGATATCTTTTTCCTTGATCTGCCCCGCCACCCAAACTTTGGATAGTTCGGCTACCGTTGCCACGCTGGTCGCATCATTTTTGATGAATTGACCAAGTACCACCTTGTTTTCGATCACCTGCCCGGCAATTGGCGAACGCACCACCAGCGGTTGGCCCAGTACCAGCTGATCAGGATCGGCCTTGAATATCTTTATACCGATCACTGCATTCTCATATTCCTTTTTTTCTACCTCATAAGCGGTTTTGGCTTCTTCCATATCTTTTTGTGTACCCACGCCGTGCGCTGTCAAATCCTGTTGTCTTTTCAGGGTTTTTTCTGCCAGTTGCAGCTGTGATTTCTCCTGGAAAAAGATCTTTTGCGCCGTGATAAAATCAGGGGAGCTCACTTCAAACAAAGGCGTTTCAGGGGTGGTACGCATCCCCAGCTTTAAATAGGATTTGGTGATCCGGCCCGAAAATGGCGGGGCGATCTCTGCATATTGGGTTGGGATGGCTTTTACTGTACCCGCTGTCAATAGTTGTAAGCGATACGATTGCTCTTTCACCACATCGTTTTTAAGCTTGCCCGCGAGTTTGGAGTTTGACATTACCTGGACCGTATCTCCGGATAAAGTATAATCGCTTGTTTCTTTGGCTGCTTCCGGTTGATGGCAGGCAGCCATGATGAGTATACAGCCAATAAGCGCTATAGGGGAGAACACATTTTTTTTCATAATGACCTTGCTTTTAATCAATACATAGTTACTGCTTGAGACAGCGATTATTTACGGCGCAAAGGTAGATGGCCGTTTTAGCAAGGTCCGTTAGAGGACCATTAGAAAAAAATTAGAAATTCATTAGAATTATAGCATCAGGAGCATGGAGCAAATGATGTTTCATAAGTGAGGCAGTTCAATAGTAAATGTGGTGCCTTCGTTGATCCCGGACGCTACCGAGATACTTCCTTTGTGCAACTCGATGATCTTCTTGGTGAGTGATAGCCCTATGCCATTTCCCCCGGCAAATTGCTGATTTCCCCCCCGGTAAAAAGCATCAAAGATGTGCTGTAATTCCGGCTCAGCTATCCCGATACCCTTATCCCGGAAATGCAGAATGGTTTTATCTTTAAAATAGGAGATCGCTACAGAGGTCTCCCGGTCTGCCGAAAACTTACACCCGTTTTCCATCAGGTTTATAAATGCTACCTTTAACAGATATTCATTGCCTCTGACAGAAACATCATTATCGTCATCCATTTCTCCTTCAAATAAGATATTGATCTTGCTACCCGGCTGGTCATGCAGGGCATCATTCCGGGCATCAAGGATTACCTCGTCCAAACGCAGTTCCCTAAAAGCGATTTCTGTATGGTCATAATTGGCTTTAGCCAGGTCGAGCAGGCTATTGGATAAGCGTACCAGCTTTTGCGCGTCGCTGATGGCATGGTGAATGGATGCTTTATAGGATTCGTTACTCCTTTCTTTTTCTACCGCAACCTGCAATTCGGTGAGCATAGCCGTAAGTGGAGTGCGCAGTTCATGCGAAATATTAGATACAAACTCCTTTTGCGCGTCAAAAGATTTTTCCAGGCGGTTGAGCATTTCATTAAAAGTAACCGCCAGTTCGCCGATCTCATCTTTTTCTTTTCCGATATCGATACGCAGGTCCAAATTAGTCGCTGTTATTTCCTCCACCTTGTCCACCATATCAGAAACCGGTTTTAAGGCTTTGCTCGAAAAAACATGGCCCGCTATATAGATCAGGAATACAGCTACAAAAAACGAGATGATTAAGGTATATTTTAGGTTGCGAAGTTTCACATAGCCTCCTTGGTCATTGGCTATCGCTGTGATCACATAATCCTGGTTATGGTGATGGTAAAAAATACCTACAACCTGCATCTCCCCCTGGTAAAACCTGATCTCCTTTTTTTTGACAATCTCATCTATCATCCGTCTGGTTTCCTTTACCTGGTCAATATCCACCGCATCATGATATAATAGATTAAAGGAGGTATCATAAATGGCTACTTCTTCCTTAAACAAGGAATTTTCAGCCTTTCGGTAGATTAGTTGTAATACCGAAGGGGCAACTTTAGCATCCAACAAAAGGTTCGCTTTATTGATGGCAGTATGGCGCAAAGAATTGTAATATTCATTCTCTCTGTTTTTTGAAAAGGAAAAATAGACCACCGATGCAAAGGCCAATAATAAGGTGGCGATGATGGAGGTAAACAACAAAGTGAGTTTATTGCGTATGGTCATGTCTCTTCTTTAAAAATAAAGCCCAAACCGGATTTAGTGTGGATGAGCTTACTGCTAAAGTCTTTGTCGATTTTTTTTCGCAGGTAATTGATATAGACATCAATAAAGTTTGTTCCCGTATCAAAGTGGGTATCCCATACTTTTTCCGCAATCTCCGCCCTGGATAAAACCCTTTCGCTGTTTTGCATCATGTATTCCAGCAGTTTCAATTCTTTGGGGGTAAGGCCTATCTCCTTACCCGAACGGCTTACGATCTTGGTCTGGTTGTTTAATTCCAGGTCAGCATATTTTAAAATAACCGGTTGGACAATAGGGTTAATGCTCTTGCGGTTCATAACCGCCCTTATACGTGCCAGTAATTCCCGAAAATCAAATGGCTTTACTAAATAATCATCTGCCCCGGCATCAAAGCCATCTACCTTGTCGTCTGTTGTGCCAAGGGCCGTTAGCATGATGATTGGGATAACAGGCTTTAAACTCCGAATCTCTTTGCAGAGCTTGATGCCGTTCATACCCGGTAGAATAATGTCTGTAATGATGAGATCAAAATCATTGGCGACAGCCAGTTTTTTACCGGTAAGGCCATCCAACGCAATTGTAACTGAATAAGCTTGTTCCTCCAAACTTTTTTTAATCAGTTCAGCAATACGCTCTTCATCTTCTATCAGTAGTATCCGGTTCATTTGATTATTCTCGCGTAAAGGTAAAGGTTTTATATAACAGGTAATTGATATTGTCCGCAACATCCTGTTTATCCTTAGCCAACTAAATTGAACCTTAATGGTAAATGAAATCATAGATAAAAAAGGAATGGGTTTGAATGGCTGCATATCCCACCCTCTGATGAAGAATTTGCGGAAGTAGCAAAAATACAAGTTGCATCCCGTGTTAGTTAATGACCGTTTTGCAGCCTGATCATTTGCCAAATTTGAGCGGCTTGAGCTCCTGTCCAGGTCATATGGACGAGAGAAGATGATATGCCCTAAGGTCCTTACAGGGTCGGGATTTCATATCGGTGCCATAGTAGAGAACTGATAGAAAAAAATGGCCATTACACCATTCTCCGTATCGAAGACAATTGCCATCACTACTCCCTCCTGCATTCATTACATTTTTCAATTGTTCTGGGGTAAGTATATCACTTGTGCCAAGCTCTAAGGTTTTTAATTTTAGCTTTCCATTGTTTAAAAACTAAATGATAATAATTTATACTTCTCTTATATGCCTGGAAACATAAGGGTTTTGTTACATCCTTCTTATTATGGCCGGTATATTCCGGGTATGCTTTTCTGCCCTCACACAGAAAAGAAATATTTTAGATCTGCTACACTGTACACGTCAGGTAATTGATAATATCTTGTTGTTTTTTCATTATTAGTTTCCGGGAGAGATACAAAAAAAGTTGGTGTAAACTCTATACCTGTTTTATTACACCATTCTCTCATGGCTTCAATCTTATCGTTTTGCTGCTTTAATTCCCCATTCATGGGATATTTGGAGGTAAAGGCCTCATAATTTTTATTTTCGGCTAGATACCAATCATCTAATGCTTGTTTTACAATGGACTCTCTGTTTTTTTCTGCTATTGCTAACAAATGCTTAACGGGAGGAGCCTGAATATCCCCTTCTTTATTGCTGGCGGTAAAAAGTATCTGCACCTGTATTTCTGGGTTGTTGTGCAGCAGTTCTTCCATTGGGGTATGTGCTTTGGCGCAAGGGCCGCAGTAGGGGTTACAAACTTTTATGAGTTTATATGCTGCATTAGGATTGCCCAGGGTTATGCCAAGCCCTTCGGGGTTTTCGGTTATCTCCTTTTGTTTTTGCAACAGAGCTGCAAATATTTGTCTGTTGTGTTTCAGTTTTTGCAGTTCGGTATTCACGCGTTTGCTTTCTTTCGCTTTTTGCAAGGCGGGTATTAAAATAGCAGTTACTATAAAAGGTACTGCCAGCGCGGTTATAACGGACACTATTAATCCGGGAGTGATGGTACTAAACGGCAATAAGGTATGCCAGCCGCCAGCAAACACGGTTATCAGCTGCAGAGCAAGTAAGGCCTGTGTAACTAAACAGAGCAAGCACCATTGTTTAGCTATCCGCCATTGATAATAAACAGAAAACAGAATGTATGGCGACGCTACCGCGTTTAACCAGGCTACCGTAAATAAAACACCTGGATTGCCAATGCCCGAAAACAATAGTAACAGTAGCATCCCCATAAAATAGCTAAACCCAATAGCGCTCCAACTAACTCCTGCTATTTTTGACGCTTTTGATTGTAATACCGCAGCACAGTTTGCTTTTTTACCTCCGCCGCATATTTGCTGTAATACGGGATTGTGCTGATCTATTTCGTACCATAGCAACAAAGCCCCAGTGATGCCACCAGCCAGCGTTAACAGGGTAAAAACAAAGGGTAGCAAAACGCCTGATCCGTACTGCATAAATGCCGTTATTCCGGCAATAAGAACTATCGCTGGGATGCTTAAAGCGGTAATATATTGAATATTATTTTTTCTTTTTTCTATCCGCCTTATTTTTATATAATCTTTCTCGCCGGCAGAGCCCCCGGCTTCTGCCAATAAGGCAATTCCAGAACAATTTTTAAGAAAGCTCTCTTTAGCGAGCGTACCCCATTTATGCTTTTCTGGGTCAAAAAAGCGGACATTATCCCCATTAAAATCCTTTACGATAGTAAAAAAATTGGTGGTGCTTTTTTTGCCTCTCAATTGGGTAATAAACGGTACTGGTATTTCTAAAAATTTGTCAGTGTCAAATTTAATGCCCATATTTTCAATTCCATAACCGTTTAGTACATCACTGATACTTAAAAGGCTGGGATAATCAGGATGCTCTTCTATTTCTTTGGTGAGAGTGGTGGCGGATATTTTAACATCGAGCAAAGTAGTTAGTAACAAGGCAATTTCTGGCCCGTTGGCTTTTGACTCCAAAAGTTTGTTTAAATATTGCATTTAAGTTTAGGGCTTGTATTTAGTTTTATTAATAGATGTCAAAAACCAACTATTATGGGGCTGTTTTTTATATTATTGGTTAAACTAAAGATATATAATAATACAATAAAAAAAGAAAAACATATTTAAATTTATTTCTACTTTTAAAAAATTCTTCATACCAGCTTATGCCTTTTCCTTTTTACCGGAAATTGAATGCAATGGATTGCGGGCCTACCTGCCTGCGTATGATTGCCAAGCATTATAACGCAGGTGCTTTAAGGCAAAAAGCCGGTTTTAGTAAGCAGGGAGTATCCCTAGTAGGTATTAGTGAAACTGCCGAGAAGATAGGTTTCAGGACAAGAGGTGTACAGATAAGTTACAGGAAGTCCTTCTTCCGGCCATCCTATACTGGAACCAGAACCATTTTGTAGTATTAACTCTTCTGAATAAAAAGAGTGTTACCATAGCCGATCCTGCAAATGGTATTATAAACGCATAAAAAAGAAGGTTTTTTAAATATTGGTTATCCTAACAATTCAAAATCAGCGTACGCTGACCGAAGAAGACTTAAAATTATCAAAAAATAAATAAGCGGGTAACCTCGCGATGAATTAATTGAAAATGCTGCGATGCTGCTCTACTTTCTTAGAGCAGCTTTTTTTATCGAGTTTCTTTGACTAATTTGGAGTGCGGCGAAATACTGTACCACAGGCTATAATATGCTATCTTTCCAAATGCAGCATCAAGAATTTGAACCTCCTGAAGAGTTACGGGATACCATAAAGTGCTTTTGGTATAACAGAAGAGAATCTGGAGTACTACAATCGAGTTTTGAGGTAGTACCCGATGGTTACGCTGAAATTATTTTTCATTTCGGTGGCGACTGTAGCATTTCTTACAATGGAGACTTGCAGCCATTGCCATCTCCGTTTATGATGGGGCTGCTCAATCAGCCTGTTCATTTTTACACAAAAAACCGTTTAGAGATCATCGCTATCAGGTGTTTTCCCTGGACCGTGTTTGATCTGCTCGGGCTACCGGCCGGTAAAGAAGGTGCGCACATATTTGGGCATCCTATAGCCCAGCTTCAACCCATTTTGAATAAGTGGATTCAGGCCGGCAGAATAGATGAAGCGCTGGCCCAGGTAAAACAGTATTTTCTGAATACACGGTTGGGGGTTTCTACCAGCAGTATGCTATTCAAAGCGGGAGTTGCTATGCGGCAAGCAAACGGTACCATGCTGGTAAGCCAGGTAGCGGCGGCGGCTCATGCTACGGTTCGTACACTGGAAAGAAACTTCAAGCAATCTTCTGGCTATACAGTTAAAGATGTGTCAGCTCTGATGCGCTTTGAGCAGGTGCGAAACCAATTATGGCTTGATCCCAATACCAACATTGCCGGCTTAGCTCATGAGCTGGGCTATACAGATCAATCCCACCTTAGCAGGGAATTCAAACGCTACAGCGGCACTACACCAGCAGCATTCGCACGAAAATCAAAAAAGAGGAAGCAGGCTGTGAGCAACGATTTTGTCGCATTTGTACAATCCTAATACAGGAGCATTCCAGAATTTTGTGTTTTAATTATTCTATAATGAAAACTACACAAAATAATTCTATACACGATGTAATTATCGCAGGCGCTGGTCCGGTAGGGCTTTTCCTTGCCTGTGAACTGGCCCTGGCCAAATGTTCTGTTCTAATACTGGAAAAGGCGGAAGATCCGCATTCTCCCTTAAAGCAAGTTCCTTTCGGGATACGGGGCCTTAATGCGCTTTCTGTTGAAGCGCTGTACCGTCGTGATTTACTACAAGAACTCGAGCTACATAAACGCCTTAAAAATCCCCACTTAAATGCCAAACAAGGGACCCGTCGCCAGGGAGGGCACTTTGCAGGCATTGTATTTCATGATGACGATATTGACACTTCACAGTGGAGGTATCGCCTGCCAAGCTCCACCGAAACCAGCTTAATTTCTGAAATGCAGGAGCTTGAAACGGTGTTGACCCGTCGCGCAGAAGCCCTGGGCGTAGAGATCAAGCGCGGGCTGGCTATTACAGGCTTTCATCAAACCGGAGACGGAGTGACTGTTCAATCAGGTAACCGATCTTTTCAAAGTAAATGGCTTGTGGGTTGCGATGGCAGCCGTAGTGTTGTTCGTAAAGCGGGTGGTTTTGAATTTGCCGGTACAGAGCCGGAATTTACCGGCTACTCCACCCTGGTTGACATTGCCGACCCGGAGAAGCTTAGCCCGGGCCGTAATGTAACACCAACAGGCATGTACCTGCAGTCGCAGCCGGGTTACGTAATCATACAAGATTTTGATGGCGGGGCATTTCATCATTCAAAAAAGCCGATTACGCTTGAACATGTGCAGGAGGTGCTACGCCGCATTTCGAACACCGACGTGACTATCACTGCCCTGCATATCGCAACCACCTGGACTGACCGCGCACGACAGACCACAAGCTACCGCAACGGACGGGTACTTTTAGCCGGCGACGCCGCGCATATTCACGCGCCGCTGGGCGGCCAGGGACTTAACCTTGGTTTGGGTGATGCAATGAACCTGGGCTGGAAACTCGCTGCAACTATCCAGGAGAAAGCCCCGGAAAACTTGCTGGATAGTTATTATACCGAACGATATCCACTTGGTGCGCAGGTACTTGATTGGTCGCGCGCGCAGGTCGCGATCATGAAACCGGGCCCAACTGCCCGCGCGCTGAACGCCATTATCCGTGACCTTATTGATACCCGCGATGGTGCCACTTACTTTGCCGGAAGGGTGTGGGGTGTCAACACACATTACAATCTCGATGGCAACCACCCGCTGATTGGTCGCAGCGTTCCTAACTTTGAGTTGGAAGACGGCACGAGGATTGGCGAATTAATGCACGATGGCCAGGGGATACTGCTTGATTTTGACAAGAATGCTTCACTTAAAACTTTGGCGAACGAATATGGTGATCAAATTAAGTATATTTCAGGCAGTGCAAAGGACCAATTAGGTCTGAGCGCTGTACTGATACGCCCTGACGGGTTCGTCGCCTGGGCTGTTGACAGTGGGCCTAATCTTGATGACGCCGCCCAGGCTGCATCGTGCTGGTTCGGTGACCCCATAGCCATAGTCTGAAAGAATTGGGAGGCGCGAAGTGGCTCGCGGATTGAAGGGGCCATTCACTTATAGTTGCCCTACGGACTACAAAGCCGCTTTATGAAAGTAGAGCGGCTTTCTTACTTATCAACAAATACTTGCTTAATAGCATCGAGATAACCGAATTTATTTAAAGTGTCGGGTTCTAAATAACTACCTTCGGTCCACTCATTCCAGGAATTAATAGTCAGGATTTTGGTTTTATTAAGGTGTTTATCCATAAAATCTTTAGCTTCTATTAATGCATTTTTAAAGGCATTGGGTGTGTTGCCGATAATAATGGGCGTATAAGGATATCCGAAATTTCCCCATGAACTTTCCTGATTAGTTCGTGGAGATGAGTCCCAACCCATAGATACATTGGGATAATAAGGTACGTTGAATTTTCCGCTGGCGTTTAAAGCATATTTAAAATACACATTCTTTACAGAATCATACGCGTTGGTCGGAAAACTATTTAGGACTACATGATGTATCCACACATAATCTGTTACCGAATTAAATCCTAAATTTTTAACCAAAAGGTCTGGAGAAATAATTGTTTTTTCCCCGGGAAGTATGGTATTGCCCCAAACAACAGCATTAATATTTAAATCTTTAAACCCGGCTTTTTTTGTTTTGGCCCGAAAATCAGCGATCGCTTTTGCCGCACCCTCTAAGCTTCCAAAGCTATCCAGGAAATTTCCCAGGTCATAGATTGAAAAATATGGGCATCCATCTATTTTCCAATAGGAAGGGTGTTTAAAATATTTTGTTATAATATAATCTGTCATTTTATCCCAGGTTTCGGCGGTGATTTTACCCGGGTACATCAGTTTTTGAGGTTTCCCATGAGTAGCAGGATGAAGATCGCTCCAATTATGATTTGCCCACATTAAACTAAACTTCATCAGGTTATTATTTTTAGCCATCATAAAACCGTTTTCTAAGCCCCTCTCCAAAAATGGCCCATCATTATAATAGTACCAGTCAAAAATGAACGCGTTAATTCCGTGCGTAGAAGCTGTTTCTATCTTTTGAGCCATTTGTAATGGATTGGCTTCATCCGTATACCCCCATAAAGGAACTTTGGGTTGATCATGTCCTTCAAAACGTGGTTTTGCTTTTTTTACAAGCTCCCATTCTGTCCAGTTCTTTCCGCGATATTCTTCATTCCGTTTATCGATATGATAATCCGGGAAGTAGTAAACGGCAATTTGATATTTCCCGTTTGAGGATTTTTTTTGCTGACCATATGCGCCCGTAAATACGCACAACAATAAAGATATAGTTGGCACAATATTTTTCCTGTTCATAAAAATTACTTTTTAAAGCTGCTGCGGCTAACGTTGGGGTATGAAAGACAGCTAATAACTGGTTTCTAAAAAGGGTAAGTTAATAACAACTTCCCTCCAAACCATCATGCACTGTCATGCCGAAAAATGCCAACAACCGGACGCCTTATGTGATTAAATGTTCGATATTCATTCCTTAGGAGGTAATACAACTTAACACCGGAACTACTTGAAAGTTAATTCTCTATTAACAATGGCGAAGTATATTTGCTGGCAGACAAATATACTTTTATAGTATTATGCAGCCATTTCTTAACTTTTACAAACAAAGTCACTTTGTCCTGATTTGTCTGGTATCTATACTTATTTTACAAAGTTCTTGCAAAAAAGATAATAATACGCCCAGCTATCCCTCCGGCAGCAATGAAAATATAAACAGCTGGATGCTTGATAGCCTGAAACGCTATTATTACTGGAGTGATGGACTGCCTTCCAAACCTGCGCTTAACAGGACTCCGCTGGAGTTTTTTTCCGCCATACGAAATTCCAGTGACCGCTTTTCCTATATTTTATTGCCCGGTGATCTCTCCACGGTTAGCCCTACCAACAAAAGTCAATACGGGTTTGATTATACTACGATCAAAGAAAAAAACACAGGCTTAGTTTTTGGAGTGGTTAAGCTTGTCTTAAACGATTCTCCGGCTTCCAGATCCGGTTTAAAGCGCGGCGATTATATCAGCAAAATTAATGGTAAAATTATAACCCAGGAAAATGCCGTGGCTTTACAACAGGAATTGCTTTCGGGCAGCCAGGTTACCATCACATTGGCAGAGGTGAACGGAAATGAGTTAAAAGATATTGGCTCAGCTGAGTTAACTGCTGGGTTTACTTTTGAACAACCTGCCGTAAGTAGTATTGTCGACAAGGGGAGTTCCAAAATTGCCTATCTGTATATATACGATTTTAGTCCAGGATTGGCCACCTCGCTATATAATACTTTTATGAGTTTTAAAAATGCCGGTGTAACAGAGCTTATTCTGGATCTTCGCTACAACTCTGGAGGGCAGGTTGCGGAAGCCGCGGGACTTTGTACCATGATCGCATCCGGAGTGAAGTATACCACTCCTTTTATCACTTATAAAGGGAATAAAAATGGAGGTACCAGATCCGAATCTTTAGGTGATGCGGCCAGCTTTGATCATACTTTAAATTTTAATACACTTTTGCAAGCTAACCTGAACTTAAAAAGGGTGTTTATTTTAGGAACGGGTGCAACCGCTTCGGCTTCGGAGGTGATGATCAACAATTTAAAACCCTATATGCAGGTTGTGCTGATCGGCGAAAAAACGAGAGGTAAAGATGAAGCTTCGTTTAAAATTTCTGATGCCAGGATCCCCAAACAAGTGGAATGGGAAATGCACCCGATTGTTTATAAACTGTTTAACGCAACAGGAAATGGAGGTTATAGCGCTGGCATAGATCCCGATATTAGTGTTACAGAATTGAATGATCTTCCTTTGCAACCTTTCGGTGCCTGGGAAGACCCCTTGGTTAAAGCTGCCCTGAATAGAATTGCTGGTAATAGTACTGTTGCGATCGCACGACTAAAAAGCTCCAATAAGTTGAACCTTGTTGCCGGAAACATATTGGCCGATTCCCGTGCAATGCTTACTTCTGCAAGTACTGTAATTACTCACCGGTAAACTGGTAAAGCTTCTCTTATAGTTAACATTAACTTCAAATTACCCGCTTAACTTGCAATGCTTAATCTCCTGCTGTATGAAACATTTGGACAACTTATCTATCAAGGAACTTTTGTGCCTTATCCAAACCGGGAATACCGATGCCTTTGGTGAAGTTTATAAATTATACAGAAGAAAAGTATATTGTTTTGCCTACCGTTTTGTACGTAGTTCTGAAGAAGCCAATGAATTAACCCAGGATGTATTTGTTCGTTTATGGGAAAACAGGATGAAAATTAACCCTGATAAAAATTTTGAAGCCTATCTGTTTAGCATGGTTCGCAGCAACTTTTTAGATGCCTTAAAAAAGCAAGCCCGGATGTCTGTTTACCGAACGGCAAATGCCGAAGAGCCGGCTTTTAATTCAACAGAAAGTTATATGGATTTTACGGAATGCCGCCAGATAGCCATGAATGCTATTGAAACGCTTTCTCCACAAGTTAAAGTCGCATATCTGTTGAGCAGAGAAGATGGTTGCTCGCATGAGGATATTTCCAGACAAATGGGCCTTTCTAAAAATACGGTGAATAACCACATTAAAAAATCCTTAACCCATATCCGTACCAGGATCCGTTACTTATCTCCGGATACTGTTCTTCCTTTTGTGTTATTGATGCTGGCCTCCTTTCCCGAAATGTGTTAGCCTGGTTTTTTATCTTTTCTTGAACCCGCTGTTTGTATTACTTGCCCGAAAGGGCAATTATTGTTTTATAGTATTAGTAGCAAAACTATTTGGTATGGAGGTAACCCCAGAACAGGCGGTCCATTTGTTACAGAAGTGGGTTTACATGGTTTACACTTTTTATGGTTTGTATTGGTTTAATTTATTGATAATCAATAAATTAAATGTGTTTTACCCTTATTTAATGTAAACCCATTATATGATTTCGATGTTGGAAATTCAAAATTCATTATTCGATATTATTCCCTTATTAAAGTTTTCAAAATAAGTTTTCATGAAAAAAGTATATAAATTATTATGCTGATTATGAGTCACTTAATTCAAAGTGGAAAATATATCACCAGGTCATATAGCTGTTAAGCCTTTCCCAATCTTATATACATATATAAGTTGTTAAAAAATATTGGGATCATAAAGGTGAAACATCAAGAGGAAATCAGAAGATTATTTAAAATGTACCTGGAGGGCAAAACAAATGCCCGTCAGAATACCATTTTGTTTCACTATTTAAACAACAACAAAAACGCAGAACAGGAATTATCTGATCTTATGGGTGAGGCCTGGGAGCAGGAACCTGCGATCAGGGATAACTCGGCTGAAGCGAATGAGGGCTTGGAGCAGTTATGGACAAAAATTGACCACAAGAAGCAAAAAACCATTCAGCGATACCAGATACTTAAATATGCAGCCTCATTAGTTATGATCTGCTCCGCTGTATTTGTATACAAAGCCAGCCAGAAAAAGCAACCGGAAATTGCAAGATCAATTGCTGTTATCACCAAAACAACAGCGAGTGGAGAAAAAGTAAAAATGCTACTGCCTGATAGCTCCATTGTTTACCTGGGTAGCCGCAGTAAGATCTCCTGGCCAGAACATTTTGAAAAAGGAAAAGTCAGGAATGTTTCTCTGGAGGGCGAAGCCTTTTTCGAGGTGAAGCATGATGCTACGAGTCCTTTTATTATCCGGTCGGGAAAAATGGAAACTCAGGTTTTGGGGACTTCATTTAATATTTATGCTTATCCGGAAGACAAAATATTTACCGTATCAGTAAGGACAGGCAAAGTAGGAGTAATCGAGAAAAGCCCCGGAGCCCGTAAGACCCTTTCGCTTTTAACAGCAGGTATGAAGATAGTTTATGAGACAGATAACGGAAAGTTCAGGATCAATGTTGGGCAGGTTAGTGAAGCAGATAGCTGGACAAATAACCGGTTTGTGTTTCACGATGAAAACTTAGGCTCCATGCTGGTTAAGCTTGAACGCTACTACAATGTTCATTTTGAAGTAAAGAGCGCTAAGTTAAAAGCATGCCGGTTTAACGCCACTTTTTCGGATATAAATATTAACGAAGTGATGCGGCAGTTGAAAATTATGAGCAGCGGTCATATCAAATATAAAATTAGTGACGACAAAACAAAAATTGTCTTGTGGGGGGAGACTTGTGAATGAACATTTAACCGCGGGATAAAATCCGTACGCGAAAGCTTATACAAAGAAATAGTAATTAAAATACGAAACCGCCCTGCGTCAACAGAACGGTTTCAAAGAAATAGTTTTTAACTCGTGAAAATTAAAAATCGTCGTAAACTTATGAATATAAGCTTTTACAAAAAAGTAAATAACCATTTTTCCAGAATTAGCTGCAAGGCAATCCTGTTTATGTTCCTATTATTTTGCCATGTTTCCGGCAACTCATTTGGGTCAGTTTTAGGACAAGAAAGAGTTCCTGGTAATATCAGTCTGAAATTATTAGCAGCAAGCATCCCGGAAGGGCTTGCCATATTAGAAAATAAAGCAGGCTGTGTGATCAATTATAACAAGTCTATTTTCAATGAAGGCAGTCGTATCAATATCGATGTAAAAGACGTAACCCTAGCCCAGGTGCTAAAACAGATACTGACCGGCACTCACGTAGGATTCAAGTTTGCCGATGAGCATACTGTACTCTTATACAAGCTGCCTGCACCTGTAAAACCTGGTAAGATCAGCGGGAAAGTACTGGATGAAAAAGGAGAAACTCTTCCAGGTGCATCTGTCAGAATAATTGAAACAGGGAATGGTACACAAACAAGTGTAAATGGCGAATACATATTAAGTGTAGCCCCGGGTACTTATACGCTGGAGATCACTTATATATCCTACCAAACAATGCGCATCAGCGGGGTGGTGGTAACGGAGGACAAGAATACCTCTTTAAATATTACATTAAAACCAGCAAGCTCTGCTTTAAAAGAAGTAGTTGTTACGGCCAGCTATCGCAAAGCATCAGTTGATGGACTGCTTATCCGGCAGAAAAACGCTTCGGAAATTAGTAACGGTATCAGTGCTGAGCAGTTGGCCCGCACACCGGATAAAAATATCGGTGAAAGCTTAAAACGGATCAGTGGAGTGAGTACGATTGATAATAAGTTTGTATTGGTTAGGGGTATTGGCGAACGCTACAATACGGCCACGCTGGATGGAACGATACTGCCAAGTACCGAGGCGCAGAGCCGTAACTTTTCTTTTGATATGATCCCCGCTGGTTTGGTAGACAATGTGGTGGTGAGTAAAACGGTTACACCCGATATGAATGCCAGTTTTGGTGGTGGTCTCATCCAAATTAATACCAAGGATATCCCGAATGAAAATTTCATAAGCTTCACGGCCGGGGCGGCATACAATGACCAAAGCACCGGTAAAGATTTCCTGAGCCACAAACGTGGGAAATATGATTACTTCGGTTTTGACGACGGCCGGAGGGATTTTCCTAAGGACCTGGTTCACACCAACAGAGGTACGGCCCCTAATATTACGCTCTCTGACGCGGATTATCAAAAAAAGGTAGTTGATCAAAGTAAAAGGTTTACGAATGACAACTTTACCATGTATAAATATAAAACAGCTCCTTCGCAAAACTACCAGTTTTCTATAGGTCGTTTATTGACATTGGATACTGTAAACAATAATAAGTTAGGCTTTACCGGCGCCATAAGTTATCGTAATACGCAAAATATTAACGTTATAGATGATCAGTCCCGGGGGGGATCGTCTGGCTGGGGCATTCAGCGCCCTGATTTAAATACAGGCGCTTCCTATGTATTTAATACCACTTTGGGGGCATTATTAAATGTGGGTTTGCAACTGGGTAAAAACCGTTTTAGCCTACGCAATACTTATACGCATGTGTATGATAATACATTGACAAGGATAACGGGGTACGATCTTGATAATGGCGGTAGTTATATACCTATCCACACACCAAACCGGATTTTGGAGGCAGATGACCCAACTTATACCACTTTGTTGCAAAATAAACTGAGCGGACAGCATCAATTGGGAAAAGTAAAAATAGAATGGGATGCTGCCAGAACTTCGGTAAGCAGGGAGGAAAAAGACGCGGGTATTGCTACGAGTCGCCCCGTTTTGGTAGGCGATAGTTATCAATATTTTTATAGTTTTAGTAGACTTACCGAAGCCAGAATATCAGAAACATCACGTCAGCACGCTTTTAATAAAGAAAATCACTACTCCTGGAACCTGTCGGGTACCCTGCCATTTACATTTGCCGGTATCCGCAGCAGTTTAAAAGCGGGCTATTTTGGCAATCACAAAAACGCGGAATTTGACTGGCAGATCGCGGCTTTGGCAGCTACCGAAAAGTACGCGGATAGTGTATGGTATAAGCCTATAGGTGAAATGATCGACCCGAAAAATATCGCTTATGATAAATTTATATACGCTATCGATCCCTCCTTCCTGGATAGCTACAAAGGTAAAAGCCAGATACACGCGGGCTATGTGATGCTGGATAACCGGCTATTTGATAAACTCAGGCTGGTATGGGGTTTAAGGGGCGAGTATTATAAATATACCGAGATTAAACAAGGCGCAATTATTAAAGGAGGGGCAGAGAATATATTTTCGATAAAACCCGATAAGCGCTGGCAATGGCTCCCATCGGCTAATTTAACCTACAGCCCTATACAGTCCCTGAATATCAGGGGAGCTGTTTCCAGCAGTGTGGTAAGGCCCGAATTGATGGATAATAACCCGTTTTTGAGGTATAGCCCGATACTGGATGCTTTATATGGGAACAAAGGTTTGTATAGCACCCGCATTAATAGCTATGATCTTAAAACAGAGTGGTTCCCGGGCCTGGGCGAAATTATTTCGGTAGGTGGTTTTTATAAACGTTTTGATAAGCCAGTAGAATTAAATGCTATCAGGGTGAATGGCAATCCAAATTATTACCTGCAAAACGCGGATTGGGCAAAAGTGTATGGCCTGGAATTTGAATTGCGCAAAAATTTCGGTTTTATAGCTGATGAGGGAATCCTGAAAAACATAACAGCTTACGGTAACCTTACCCTGCAAAAGTCAACCGTGCAAAGTACTTATACTGTAGACCCCGGAGGCGGCAAACCATATATACAAGTTCCCACTCAACAAAAAAGATCCCTGTATGGGCAGTCGCCTTACCTGTATAATATGGGCTTACAGTACATCGGCAACCATCTTGGTTTTAATGCGGCTTATAATAAATCGGGACGTAAAACCTACATCGTTAGTGATATCCCTTCCTTTATTGAATATGAAAAGCCAAGGGATCAACTGGATATTCAAATTAGCTACCGTTTCCTGAAAAATAAGATGGAAGTTAAATTCAACATGGCTAATCTTACTAATAATATATCCACTATTTACCGCAATACAGCCAGTTATGAGGCAAATTCTGAGACTGTCCTCAAATCGGGGTTTAGTAATAATTACGAAAAAGGAGACCAGGTGATGTTTCAACAGCGCTTTGGACGTACCTACAGCACATCACTTACTTATAATTTTTAACAACGCGAATACATCATGAATGTAGATATATAATGGTTAAACGATTAAAAATGGAGGAAAAAATAAAATCCTGCTGTGCTATAAAAGTAAAACGAAGGGTGCTCAACAACCCTTCGTTTAAAAACCGAATAGCTTGCTCGCTTACCGGCACAACCAGGATAAACCTGAAAGTAATATAAAAATCCCCGGAAGGATGCCTGTTACCAAGCCAAGGGCTTATACCAGAAGATCGATACAGGTGAATTTTGTTCAGTTGTAAAGATAATAAAAAATTAAGTCTGAAAACAGCTTCTCTTTTTGATCTTGAAAAAGATGAGATGCTATTATTCTGACCTACAGAGAATTCCAAGTAAACCGAATAATGGGGGTTAAAAATTAAACTACCTCCCTGAAAAACAAAAAAACAACAAAATGAAAAAAGTATCTTTAGTAGCCCTATGCCTGGCTGCAGGAATTTTAGTAACATCTTGTAAAAAAGAAGCCAATAATGGCGCTTCGTTTGATAACCGTAGTACTGCTGCTACCGATTACCCATCTTCTGTTACATCGTTACCGGTAACTACAGTAAGCGGCGATATTACTACCAACACTACCTGGGATGCTGCTCATGTTTGGGAAATTAGTGGTGTGGTTACCGTAAGAAGCGGTGCTACCCTGACTATTGCGGCAGGTACTTTCATCAAATCAACTGTAAATACTCCGAATGTTCAAAATGGTGTATTGGTAATAGCAAAAGGTGCTAAAATTAATGCTGTTGGTACTGCAAGCAGCCCTATCGTTTTCACCAGCCGTTACCTGTTAGATGGTAATAACGCTACTGTTGGAAAACCTGGTGATTTTGGTGGTGTTATCCTTTTAGGTAACGCTGTAATTAACGTAGGCGATAAATTAATTGAAGGTTTGGCCGATGATCCTAAATTCCATTATGGTGGTACCAATGATGCTGATAACAGCGGTACTATTCAGTTTGCCCGTATCGAATTTGCCGGTTATGTATTAGCTCCCAACGTTGAAGTAAACTCTTTAACTTTAGGCGGTGTAGGTAGCGGTACTACTATCGATCACGTACAAGCATCTTATGGTCTTGATGACGGGTTTGAGTTTTTTGGTGGTAAAGTAAGCCCTAAATTCCTGATTTCGTTTGCAAATGACGATGATCAGTTTGATTTTGATAATGGCTTTACCGGTACTATCCAGTTTGCTATCGGTGTAGTAGATGCTTACTCAACCCATAGCGCCAGCAGCGGTGCCAGCGATTCAAATGGTATCGAGTCTGATAATAACGCACCTGCTGAAGATGCAACTTTTAGCAAATTACCTAAAACTCACCCTACATTGTCAAATTTCAGTGTAATAGGTACTTCTGCTGCAACATTATCACCGGCTATTACTGCCCCAGGACTTAAATGGGCTTTCCGTAACCGTCGTGGTGCTGAGGCTACTGTAAACAATTCTTTATTTACTGGTTATCCTACAGGCATCGTAGCTGATGTTGACGCAAATGCTTCACTGGTATCATTAAACAATGTTTCCACTCATGGCTTTACTGCTGCAACTTCAGTATTGGGTACCGGTGCATTTGTCACCTCAGGCGTATTAAATACTTCAACTGCAGCTGCCGCTCCTACCTGGGGTATGACTCAGCCGTTCTATAATTCAGGTGCGGTTAATTTTGGCCCTGCACAAACTCGTGGTGCCATTACTTCTGCTTCTGGTAACTGGTTAGCTACCTGGACTAAATTTACTTTCTAAAACTTAGCATAAGTTTTTTATTACAACCGGGGCATCATTTGATGCTCCGGTTTTTTGAAAAATATTACATATTAACAAAAATTCATGATCAAACTAAAATACCTAATCTTAGTTTTCGCGCTGTTTTTACTGGCGTGTAAAAAAGAGCAATTGCTCAATCCCAATCAAGTTGAACCGGTTAACCTTACAATTAAGGGTTATGTGATGACGGATACACTGGAGTTTGTGTTTAATAATAAAATATTAGGGCAGGCGATTGATGACGCATTCACAACAAGTCAAACCGGGGTCCTTTTTACTCCGGGAGATAAGATTCAGGTCCGTAAAAAAGCGGATGGCAAAACAGTTGGTAATATCGAAGTAGCTGCAAGTCCATTTAACCAGGTTAAAAAGATATTTTATGATGGCACCACCTTATCAAATAATTTAGTGCTCACACCTGTCACAAACCCAGAAAACATGGGTTTACGGTTAAGGTTCAGTACGCCCTTTAAAGATTTTTATGGAGGCCCGGTGGATATTGAAATTTTTGAGTATACGGTTAATAACGATACATATGAGATTACTTATACTTCCGTAAAAGAAGTGAAAAATGTAACCGGGGTGTTTGGGGATTTCGTCGAATTAGAGCCGCTTATCAGTACAGAGCTACTTACTAAGCAATATAATGTAAAAGTATATAAAGCCGGGACAAAAGAGTTACCCTACACCAGTATGGACCATGTTTTTCTGGATGATCCGGATCCGAATAACAATTACAGCGAAGCTATAAGCTTCGAAAAAGGGGCAAGCAAATTAATTTCGATCTCTCCTAATGGAAACGATGATAAAACAGAGATTGGTTCTGGCTATAGTATAGCTGATTTTTCGGCAGCTTTTAAATAATAAACAATTTTTTAAATTCAAAATTTTAACTGATCTGACCAATTATATAAAAAAGTAGCAGGTAAACATGTTCGTGAAAGACAAACTCAAACAACAACACTCTTTAGAGGATTTTTCTGAACAGTGTTCGACCAATAGTAATCCTTATCTGCTCATCACCGGAAGCCTTACGGCACTCGGTGGTTTAATTATATTTTCACTGATTATCTGGTTAGGGCGTGTGTGTATCCAATAAGCACACACTCGGCCTAACCATATTCAGCGTTCCCACTTATACTCCAATTTCACCTGCCGCATTATTTCCTGAAGGTGCAATGCATTAGCAGATATATAATCGGCATTACTGCCTGTATTTCTTTGCCCTGAAAAATAAATTGAAAATAAATTTGCGTAACTCATAAGTTACATATACATTTGGGTAACTTAAAAGTTACGCATTATGGCAAAGATCATTCAACACCAATTTTTTTACCCCAATCCACCAGAGGTAGTTTGGGAATATCTGACAAAACCCGAGCTGATTGCTCAATGGTTGATGAAGAACAATTTTGAGCCCACCGTAGGGCATGAATTTAATTTCCATGCGAGCCCTATGCCCGATATGGATTTCGATGGGGTTTTTCATTGCAAAGTATTGGAGATCGTTCCGTTCAAAAAACTTTCTTATTCCTGGAATTTTGGACCCGGCGACGGATCGTTAACCACCTCCGTAGTGAACTGGACCCTAACTGAGAAAGACAATGGCACCGACCTTTTACTGATCCATCGTGGATTCGAAGGAACCAACAACTTCCTGTCAATGTTCAACTCAATGGAAAAAGGCTGGTTAGAATTGGTACAAAAACTTTTGAAGGTAATCAACAACGCAGCAAATGGAACAACACAGGCTTGATGCATTCCAGGTAATTGCCGACCCGAGCCGGAGACAAATGTTATACCTGCTCTCGAAAGATAGTTTAACCATTAATTCATTAGCCGACAATTTTGATATGAGCCGGCCCGCCGTATCCAAACATATTAAAGTACTATATAATGCAGGCTTTATTTCTATACAGGATATCGGCCGGGAACGTCACTGCATTCTGAAGCAGGAGGGTTTTAACGAATTACATAAATGGTTAGAATATTTTGACGAATTCTGGGGCAGTAAATTGAAAAGTTTAGAAGCCCTGTTAAACGAAAGAACAAACAAAAAATAAATCAATAGAAATCATGAAAAACCAAAATTTCACAGCTACCATTTTGGTAGACCAAACCCCAGCACAAGCTTTCGATGCCATCAATAACGTACGCGGATGGTGGTCGGAAGAAACTAAAGGTGATACCGATAAACCCGGCGCCGTATTTTATTACCATTACCAGGACGTACATAGCTGCACATTCCAAATCACTGAATTAATACCCGGTAAAAAAGTTGTTTGGCATGTACTGCAAAATCATTTTAATTTTATTAAAGACCAGAGCGAGTGGGTGGATACAGATGTTGTTTTTGAAATTGCCAGTAAAGGCGACAAAACAGAGATCAACTTTACACATGTTGGACTTGTACCGGCATATGAATGTTATGATATTTGTTTTAACGCATGGGGTACATACATCACCAAAAGTTTGTACGACCTTATTACTAAGGGTAAGGGCCAGCCAAACCCTATAGAAGAAGCTGTAAAAAAAGCGCGAGAAATGAGCGCTGAGTTATTAAAATAAGAAGGAGAGAAAAAATGAGAGATCAAAATTATAACATCGTTTTTACGGTAGACCAATCGCCAGGGGAGGTTTTTGATGCTATCAGTAACGTTTGTGGATGGTGGACAGAAAACATGGAAGGCGGTTCTCAAAAACTAAATGATGAATTCGAAGTCCGTTTTGGGGATGTGCATTATTCCAAACAAAAACTAATAGAGCTGATCCCTGACAAAAAGATTGTTTGGTTTGTTACAGATAGCAAACTCAATTTTGTGAAAGACAAAAGCGAATGGACGGGCACTCAAATTATTTTTGAAATTACTGAATATGGCAGCAAAACAGAACTGCGTTTTACACACGTAGGTTTAACACCTCAATATGAATGTTATGGTGCTTGTTCAAACGCCTGGTGCGGTTATATAAGCAATAGTTTGAATAGTTTGATAACTACCGGTGAAGGACAACCAACCGGAAAAGAAGAAGTGAATTCCTGAGACCGCCGGAGAAATAACCCGGGATCCTTACCTCAAAAGGAGCTATAAAGCCCCCAGTTTTTGCTGGAGGCTTTTGGTTTGTGTGGTTAATCGGCAGGTTACGATATTATTAAACGTGAGCCTGGGATAAGCAGTTCATGTTATTTAAAGACACCCTGAATATTTTGCTCAAAGCTGACCAATGTAAACCCCATTATTTATGGTTTACACTGTAAATCGTTTTTTTTGATATAAAATAAATAAATTAATTGATTATCAATAATATATAAAAATATAAACTATAAAAAGTGTAAACCATGTAAACCCACTTTTCAACATAGCGGACATCGGGATCAGGTTTGCATTTCTTATCCCGAACTCGCGTTATTTAATATCAACACTAAATTCATTACTCGTTTTGTTCTCAGGGGTAACGATGATATACTTTAAAGTTAAAGGCCGGCCATTGGTGATGGGTGACAGGAATGGACCTGAATACAGATCGACAGTATTATCAACCTTGTGCCCGTCTATGGTGTAATATACTTTGCTGTCCGCAACAAAAGGGGTAATGGTTATTCTTTTTCTTTTGGTTGGCGCGTCATCAGTAATCACCACGTTTGCTTCCGGGATCCGGTAATTTACACCCGATCGCTCTATTGACTCTAAAACTACCGGTAATCTTTTGCTGGCAAAATCTTCATAGTTCTTGTTCTCTGTTTTTGTCCAGCCAACTTCTGCTAACGCGATGGCACGGGGAAACAGCATATATTCTAACTTATTGTTGGTGGATACATACTCCGTCCACATATTGGCCTGCACACCTAAAATATGTTTTTGCTGATCGGAAGTTAGCGCAGTAGGCCGTGGATTATAATTATAAACCACATCTAATGGCAGGAAACCGCCAATAGCAAGGGGTTCTGTTTTACCGTCTTTGGCCTGGGCATGATCTACATACATATTGCTATTGGGCGACATGATCACGTTATGCCCTTCTTTAGCGGCCTGTATGCCACCGGCTTCGCCCCTCCAGCTCATTACGGTTGCATTGGGTGTTAGTCCGCCTTCCAATATTTCGTCCCAGCCAATTAAGCTTTTGCCGTTTTTGTTTAAAAATTTTTCTATGCGGTTAATAAACCAGCTTTGCAGTTCGTGCTCATCTTTCAGCTTATTTTCGTGAATGATCTTTTGTGCCAGTGCCGAAGTTTTCCATTCATCCTTCGGAACCTCATCTCCACCAATGTGGATATACTTACTTGGGAAAATAGTCATCACCTCGGTTAAAACGTCCTGTAAAAACTGAAAGGTTGGCTCGCCTGGATTGTAAATGGTATTATGTACCCCCCAGTAGCCTGGTACTTTGTACGGACCGGTTCCATTGCCTAATTCGGGATATGCAGCTAATACGGCGGTACTGTGACCCGGCATTTCAATTTCGGGAATCACTTCAATATTTCTGTCGGCCGCGTATTTTACAATTTCACGAGCCTGTTCCTGGGTATAAAAGCCACCGCTCTTTTTTCCATCGTAGATGAACGGATTAAAATCGCCGTAACCACCAATAATGGTCGAATCGCGCCAGGCGCTGATGGCGGTTAGTTTTGGATATTTTTTTATTTCCAGGCGCCAGCCCTGGTCGTCTGTTAAATGCCAGTGCAGGGTGTTTAGTTTTAGCGAAGCCATTACGTCCAGGATCTTTTTGATCTCGTTGGCATCAAAAAAATGCCGGCCAACATCCATCATCAGGCCGCGGTATGCAAAATTGGGTTCATCATTAATGTTCACCACCGGGACAGATAATTGTTTACCCTTTTGCTGAATAAGTTGTAATAATGACTGAACGCCATAAAATACGCCGGCGCGGTTTCCCAGTATATTCACCCCTTTACTGGTTACTTTAAGCTGATAACTTTCATTAGGCAGTTTAGCAGATGAGGTATTTAAAACAACGGCATTTGTAACAGCTGCATTATTGATATTTAAAGTAAAGCCGTATTGCTTTTTCAAAAAATAATTGAACATGCCGGCTACCTTTTGAGCATCAGGTTCTTTGGCTACGATACTGGTATGCTGATTAATGATAAACTGGCCAACACCTTTTTCGGCAAATGCAGGTTTAGGTACGATGGTTACTTCATCGGTTTGCTGAGCAAACGTGGTCCGAGCGAATAAAATCAGGGCGAATAAAAAGAGGTTTTTTTTCATAATAAATTTAGAGCAGGGCCATCCGGGTTTTTTTCGTGCCGGATGGATTATTAGATATTTGTAGTTAAGTATGTGCAATTTTAAAGCCCGGTAAATTGTTTATATAAACCTATAGCAGTTAAAGTTGGATTTAACCTGGATGAGGTAATGTTTAATCTTACCTTTTGAGCCGTAACCGGTTTAAAGCGGATCAATCTTTTAGCGCCAACAGTAGTGCCTTCGGTTATTTGCTCCCAGCTTGTTCCGTTAAAATATTCCAGGTTGAATTTTTCAATACGCTGTCCAACGGTGATATTTTCCTGCAAACTCAATACATCAAATGTTTGTGATTTGGGTAGGCTGCATTCTATCACTGCAGTGGTGTCGCTACCTTTTGTGGTCCAGTAATTATGGATATTGCCATTAAAAAGAGCTTTGGCATTCTTGCCATTGGCCGAGCTGATCTTCGCCCCTTTCAACAGGTTGGTTTTAAAAGTTTGATCGATGATGTTTTTCCATGCCATCAAATTTTTCTGATCGTGTTCATTGATCAGGCCCTTTTTATCTGGTGGGATATTTAGCAGTAAAACAGAATTTCGGCCTACGGAACTGTAATAAATATCCAATAGTTTTTCGGGCGATTTTACGTTATTATCTTCCGCTTCATGATAAAACCATCCTGGTCTGATGGATACATCTGTTTCTGCAGGGTACCATACCAGGGCTTTTGCCTTGCTGACTTTGTCGCGGTTTCCAAGGTCACTGCCGGTCATATCCCCTTTGGGTTTAAACGCAATATCCTTTTGCGAATCTTTTTCGGTGTCCGCATTGTCTTGCTGATCTACCGGTATAACGCTCCATTCGGATAAACGGCCATAACCACTTTCGGTGCCTACCCAACGTACATCCGGCCCCATAATAGCTATTACAGCGTTAGGCTGTAACTTCCGGATCAAGCTGTACCAGGCGTCAAAATGATATACCGGTTTTTTACCGTTGGGGCCTTCGCCATTGGCTCCGTCAAACCAAACTTCATCAACCCGGCCGTAATTGCTCAGTAATTCGGTCAACTGGTTCATGAAATAAGCATTATACTTTTCGGTATAGCCATAATCGGGATTGTTCCTGTCCCATGGCGAAAGGTAGATGCCAAAACCAACGCCTTGCTGATGGCAGGCATCGGCTACTTCTTTTACCACATCGCCCTGGCCGTTTTTCCAGGGACTGTTTTTTACAGAATGTTCTGTGTACTTACTTGGCCACAGGCAAAAGCCATCGTGGTGTTTGGCGGTGATGATCACCTGTTTTATCCCGGCTTGTTTGCAGGTGCGTACCCATTGGGCTGCATCCAGTTGGCTTGGGTTAAATAGTTTGGTATCTTCCTTGCCATCGCCCCACTCCCGGTTGGTAAAGGTGTTCATGCCGAAATGGAGAAAGGCCGTGAACTCCAACTGTTGCCAGCGTAATTGCCGTGGCGAAGGCGTAATGTGCGCGGCTTTACTTACAATTTCCTGTTGGGAATCTGTTGGATTGATCGCCGTGTAATTTTGTGCAAAAGCCGACGAGCAAAAGCCAATGGCTATTATGGATAATATGTGTTTCATTTAATTAGTTTACATTTTCAAAACAGGACAATTGATTACCGGGTCCTTTTTTCTAATTCTTCACGCGGAACAATCAGCAATTTTCCTGCGGTAGCATTTCCTTTAAATGATTGCGCTCTTAATTGGTGGATGCCTTTGGGAATAACTATCGGTGTACCGTTGTAACGAATGCCCGATGTATCAGGGTTGGTATTGTCAAGGGTATAGTAAATATTCAGACTGTCGATATCTGTGCTGAGAGAAACCAGCAACTGTTTTTGCTCATCGAGTTTTGCAGTCGCAAGCACATCAAAGGCTGCTTTGGAATAATTGATCTGCGCAGCATCTAAAATTAGAAATTGAGGCTCTAATTTTTTTTGAAAATTGGCCCAGTTTTGTTTTGCCGGTAGCGACCAAAAAACCTCTGATAATGCCAGGGAGCGTGGCCAGGTCATGTATTCGGCATGTCGCCCGGTGGGTACAGCTTCTGACCATAAATTACCCTGTCCGCCCAAAACCAATGTGCTGTCTATCCCTGCCGGAACGGGGTTCCATTGATACGCCGTTTTTAAACGCAACATATCATATGTGTCAGGTTCCAGTTGCGGATCGCCCTGGTAAAGATCTAAATAGGTATTGCTGCTGGGTGTAAAAATAACCTGGTGCCCTTGTTTGGCTGCGTCTATACCACCCTGCATGCCTTGCCAACTCATCACTGTAGCTTCGGGGGCAAGCCCACCTTCCAGAATTTCATTCCAGCCAATTAATTTTTTCTTCTTTTTTTTCAGAATTTTTTCCACCCTTTTTATAAAATAGCTTTGCAGTTCGTGCTCTGTTTTTATCCCCTGCTGTTTCATAAAATCCTGTACCACGGCCGACTGCTGCCAGAAATACTTGGTAGCTTCATCGCCACCAATGTGTATATATTCTCCCGGGAACAAAGCTGCTACTTCGGTAAAAACTTTATCCAGAAAAGTATATACACGCTCGTCTGCCGGGTTTAAGGTATTGTCGTCGATATTATAAAATTTACTTCCGGGGTTTACGGAGTAAATGTATCCGGTTGCCGACAAATAAGGATAGGCCGCGATAGCTGCCAGCGAATGGCCGGGAACATCAATTTCGGGTACAATGGTTATATGTCTTTCGGTTGCGTAGGCTATAATTTCTTTGATATCCTGCTGTGTATAATACCCGCCATAAGTAGCCTTTTCATTTTTTTGAGGCGGATCAAAAGACCACCATCCCCCCGTTCTAGGTACCCGCCAGGCACCCACTTCTGTTAAGCGGGGCAGTGATTTTATTTCTATGCGCCATCCCTGGTCGTCTGTTAAGTGCCAGTGAAAAACATTGAATTTATAGCGGGCCATATCATCAATATATTTTTTTACAAAGTCTTTTGAAAAGAAATGCCGGCTCACATCCAACATCAATCCGCGCCATTTTAACCGGGGATAATCAACAATTTCTACAGCAGGTAAGTTAAGCTGCTGCTTATTAGCCTCGTCTGACAGAGAGAGCAGTTGCCGCATGGTTTGTAAACCATAAAAGATACCTGCCGTTTTGCGCGCCTGTAATTTTACTTCGCTTTCCGTAATGGATAGCTCGTAACCTTCATCATTGCCGAGGTTATTTAATGACGGATTCAACAATAGCCTGATGGAGTGTTCCGATGTAGTAGCTTTGTTTTTTACAGGCAATGTAAAACCTGTTAAGGTTTTGATCCATTCATTACCACGGTTGCCCAGCGTAGTAAGTTCGGAGTTACCTGAGGGGATGATTAAGGAGGTATGGTCGTCAATAACAAATGTGCCTTTGCCCTGAACCAACGATACCGGTTCGGGAATAATGGCCGTGTAATTTTGTGCATAAGCTGCCGAACAAAAGCTTAGGACTATGATGGTTAATATGGTTTTCATTTGCTTAAGATCGCCTTTTTAAAGCTTCCGGCAAACAACCGGAAGCTTTGTGACAGATATAGGGTTTGTTAATTATGGGCATCCGCTGGTTGTACTGGCTTGTGTACTCGCTGTATAAACTCCGCTGGTGATGGTGCCCGTATAAGTGGTACTCAATGATGCAACGGCAGTAGCATTACTGGCCGCATTATCCAGTTGCCAGTATAGCTTCAAGTTGGAAGCATTGGGGTGGCAGGTACCCAAACTTTTGTTCATCCAGGCAGAAATTGTTGACTGGCTAAGCGCGGCGTTCCAAACCCGTATTTCATCTATCTTTCCGCTCAGGTAAGTATTGGTAGATGAAGTGGTTTCGGAACCGGCCAGGAAGGCCGCCGTATTGGTGCTGCTTGTGGATGAAGGTATAGTACCCGAAAAAGTAAGCGTTTGCAAGGTACCATTGATATACAATTTAAGCTTTGACGCGTTGGTGCTTTGCGTACCATCAAACACCACAGCTACGTGGTACCATTGTCCCGCTGTAACGGCATTGGCGGCGGTGTAGCCATAGCTGTTACTGCCGTTACCCAAAATCACGTATAAGGAATTATCCCCTCCTCCTGTTTGTACGGCAATGCGATCGGTGCTGGTATTGCTCTTGGCTAAAATGTTGTTCCAGGAGCCAACGGCATTAAAGTAAACCCATGATTCGAGCGTAAATGCAGAGGTGCTTTTAAGCTGGGTAACATCGCCGGCAGATATTTTTCCGGAAGACAGGGAAACCGCGTTGGTGCTTGAAGTTGTTTGCGGCGGGTTCATCATTTGAATGGCGTGGCGGGTATATATATTATGAACGCCGTTGGCTATCTGATAATACTCATTGTCGATACCGTATGAGCCAACGCCACCCTTGGTCCCCTGTGTAGGTTGCCAGCTGGCATACTGATATATCTGTACCGGGTTATAAACATAGCTGGAGTTTTGACCGTCGCCAGAGCCATCTTCAAAATCAACCATCACCACAAACTGGTTGGGGTTAATGTACGAAGCAAAAGTGTTAAAGGTAGAGCTAAGCGTACTGGTTTGGCGCCAGTAGGCCTGCAGGAAAACATAATTGATTTTGGTGTATATCTGTGTAAAAAGGCTGTTGCTACCTGTTTGGTTGGTATCAAAAATGAGCAGTTTACCCGTTGTTGATTTTGGACCGAAGTATTGGCTCAAGGCATTCATCAACCCCACATCGGCAGTAAGCACGGAGCCGGAAGGGTTGCTTTCTACATCCAGGTCGATCCCATCGTAGCCCATTGCGTTGTAGCTGTTATAAGTAGCCAATGCCCAGGCCGCGTAGCCTGTACTGTTATTTGTATAGTGATTGGTATAAGAGGTATCAGAAGTGGTATTGGGCAAACTGGTAGTGTTTACCACCTTGGTGCCCTTGGCGTGTAAAGCCGGTATATAAGTATTTTTTAAAGCTGGCCAGTAAGGGGAGCTGCCAGGTGTATAATCGGTAAAATTGCAAATAATATCTACACTATCCGGCATATCGGTCATGGCAGGTCCATTAACATCCCCGGATACTATTTTATCACCCCAAGTGCGGTAATAACCTACCATAAGCTGGTGGGCGCTGCTTTTATAAGCTATCAGCTCTGCATTGGTAGCGGTTACGTTTAAACGGCTTGCCGCCGAATTAACTGCCGGTTGTTTTGTGCCATTGGTGATATCCTTTTTACAGGATGGAACATATACAATGAGCGCAAGGCACAGCATGAACAGCCATGTTTTAACTACAAAAATGTGTTTTTTCATAATAGGTTTTTTAAAGGTTTATAAATGAAGACGAAAATTTGTTAGTGATGGACTGTTTGGTGGATAGCATTTTATGAGTTACGATGGTTTTGAAAAGAACCCTCCCGAAGAAGGGTTCTTATAACCAACTAATCAACTATGCCGGTACTCACTCCGGCGATAGAAGTATTTTTATTTACCAACCTGGGTTTTGTTTGATTTTAGGATTTACGGTAGTTTCCTGTAAAGAAATAGGTAACAGATAGTCACGGCCAGGATTAAAGTTGTAACCATTTGCCATGCTGCTTACTTGTGCATAAGGCTGTATATAACCCTGTGTATTAACAAATAAATTTTGACCAATAACAATAGTTGGCAAAACAGTTAAAAATTGCCTGGCTATTGTTCCTAAAGGCTGTTTATGAACAACAAGCGAAGGGGCGGCTGCCCAGCGGCATATGTCATCAAAGCGGTAACCTTCGCAGGCCAATTCAATTCGGCGTTCCCTCCTAACTTCATTAATAACAGGAGAAAGATCAGGAAACGACCATTTCGGGTCTGCTGTGATAGCGCTGAGGTTTAAATGCGGCATCTTTACCCGGTCTCTTATTTTGTTAATCGTGTTATCTGCATCAGCCTGGGTTAGTAAGCCTAATTCGGCGCGCGCCTCTGCATAGATCAATAGAATTTCGGCATAACGCATATAAATAACCCCGTCTGTACCTCCGGGACCGTTGTGGCTATCCTGGAAAAAGTCGGTATTGAGCCCTTTTCTGATCTGGAAACCCGTTGTACAATTATCGCCCGCTATGAGTGCCGGATATGTGAACAGCTTAATGGGAGTTGACCCTGGTACATTTGATATTACCGTATCGCCATATAAAAAGATGCTTTGCCTTAATCGCGGATCACGGTTTTTAACAATATGGGCCAATGAATCATTGCCTTTGTACTGGGAGCTTACACTGATAGGCTTGCCATCGTTACACAGATAGTCATCAACCAGGTTCTTTGATATACCGGTAGCCTCCGATCCATCAGAACCAAACTGATAATAGTTTTGCCAGTAAGTAGTAATGCCAGCCTGTTGGTTATAGGCTCCCCAAAACATGATCTCCTTGCTGCCGGTATAATCTGTTTGATTAAATAAATTGAAATAGCCATTGGATATACCCACATTGTCCAGCTGATATGTTCCTGACGAAATAACCTGATTGGCTGCATCGGCGGCAAGTTGTAGATATTTTGATCCATTTTGCCCGGCTACACCAAATACATCGTTAGCATGATATTTTTCCCATGTGCCCTCAAATAAACACACCCTTGCTTTAAATCCCTGGGCGTATTCCTTGTATAAACGTTGTGACTGGGCTTTGCTTTTTGCAGGCAAACCCGCGATAGCCCTATCCAGATCATTAACTATCGAATCAATAACCACATTGCGGGGCAACCGTGGTGCGTTTAACAGATCCTTATCGTCTATATTCAGGGGTTTATTAACCCAGGGCATATCGCCATAACTTTTAACGGCGTTATAATATAACATGGCCCTAAAAAAGTAGGCTTCGCCTAGATAGGGAGCGATGTCGCTTGCAGAGGCGCTTACTTTTTGATAATTGGCCAAAAAATAATTCACATTGCGAATGTTGCTCCAGTCAGCATAGCCGCCACTGCCGGCAACAGTTAACTCTCCGTTCAGTCGGCCGTTTTCGGACTGGGGAACCATATTATCGCTATTTTCATCAACACTGTATATACCCAGACTACTGTATCCCCGGTAATGCGGAAAAATACCGTCCTTACCATAAAGGTTGTTCATATAGTTCTGCAGGTCATTAACAGTATGCCAGTATGACGATTCGGTTAACTGGGTAGGTGGCGTTTGATTCAACAGGCCATCCTTTTTACAGGAAGCAATGGCAAACAAGCCAATCGCAAAGAATATATATATGATTTTTTTCGGTTTCATAGCTCAAATTTTATATGATTATTTAATATTCATTTGTAAACCAAAAGAATAGACGCGTTGTAAAGGATAGATCTTTTCATCAGACTGCAATAGTTCCGGATCTACATACTGGTGTTTAAATGCTCCGGTAAACGTGAGGGCATTATCAACACTGCCATATAATTTTAATCGGTAAACATGGAATTTTTGAGTAAGCCTATCCGGGAAAGTGTAGCCCAGTTGCACGTTCTTCAGACGCATATACGCCGTATTGAGCAGGTAGCCCGATTGTGCAATTTGATTTTTACTGCTTCCATTATTGATATCCAATCTTGGGAAGTATCCGTTAGGATTAATGGTCGACCACCTGTCATCAAGCTTAGGGGTCACCGTGCTTTGATATTGTGAGGTCAATCCCCAGAAATAGTTGTTGGTCGGCACATAATCGGCATGACCTTGTCCCTGAATAAACAGACTAAAATCTATCCCCTTCCAGGTTATGCCTGTTGTGAAACCATATAAATATTTTGGTGTACTGTTACCTATAATGGTACGGTCACCGGGATCACCAACGGTGTTGCTGCCGTAAGTGATCTTTCCATCACCGTTAAGATCTGCATATTGGATATCTCCGGGCTTGTAGCCACTTGCATTGATAGCGTTTTGGTTTGGCGCGCTGTTAACCTGATCCTGTGTCTGAAACTTTCCAACGGTTTTAAAGCCCCATATAGCGCCCAGTTGTTCGCCAACGTAAGGTTGGTTGATGAATTTTTGCGCATTAGCATCGTATTTGGTGATTTTGCCCGAATAATGACTGATGTTTGCACGCGCCATTACACCTACGGAACCAAACTGATGTTTCCAGGAGGCGGTCAGATCCCAGCCTTTGGTGCTTGATGAAGCATTATTAACCGTTGGTGGCGCAATACCTAGTGGGCCCGGGTATGTGCTTGAAGGGGCAAACTGATCGGTTATTTTTTTATTATACCAGTCGGCAGTAATGCTAAAATCGGTCAGGAAATCAACATCAACACCAATATCAAGCATAGATGGTTTTGCCCAGGTTAATGTAGGACTTATTAAGCTGCCCGGATTAGAAACATAAGGTAAACGGCCGCCACTACCTGGGTTAAATATCCATTGACTGTTGGTTGCCGGATTGGTTTGTAAATTGCTTAAATACGGGTAATAAACTGGTGTTGAAGCATTCAGGAAATAAGAAATGTCTCCTAAGCCACCATAGGATGCTCTGAATTTCAGATTGTTGATCCATTTTTCAAGTGGTTTAAAAAAATCTTCTTTCGAAATGTTCCATCCTACAGATCCGGAGCTGAATAAATGATAACGCGTATTTTGCGGGAACAAGGAAGTACCCATATAACTGGCGTTGCCTTCAATCAGGTACTTTTCTTTGTAGTTATAGTTTATCCTGCCTATGGTGCTATTGGTGGCCCAGCTATAGCCTCCGCCATCTGTTGTTGATGGGGTTGTGCCGCTGGTAAGCGCCAGCGACGGCTGATTGGTACTATAGAGATATTGATTATAGCCGCTCAGGTTTGAATAGGTTTTTTGCTCTGTTTGCTCACCTACCAGTATTTTAAAGTAATGACCTCCTATTTGCTTTTCATAACTGGTAAAAACATTGTAGTTATAATAGCTGGTTAATCCATAATTTTCATTGATGGATGATATGGTATTGCTTAACGTTTGCGGATTATTAGGTGTAGAATAGTAATAAGGCAAAACAGTTGAAGTGATGTTATAGGTATTATAATCATAGCTATAGTGACCGGTGATATCCCAGCCGGTAATTGGCTTAATCGTGATATCGCCGCTTATGCGGCTATTGTTGGTACGGCTGTTATTTGTACCGCCCTGTTGTAGTTGAGGTATGTATGAATTGGAATCATATCCGCCATTCGGATCAATTAAGGCAATAATTGGCCATATCCTGGCTACCTGGTGAAAAAAGTTATAACCGGTATTGGCACCACCGTTATAAGGGTAGTGGTCATTCTCCTGAGAAAAGGACGTTTTTAAGCTAAAAGTTACATACTTGTTGAGATCAGCTGTTAAATTCGCCCTGATATTATTGCGCTGGTAGCTGTCATCGGCGTAATTAAACAAACCATTTTTTTTGGTCGATCCCAATCCAATAAAATAGGTTATTTTATCGCTGCCACCATCAATGCTCAGGTTATGTTGCTGGCTGGGTGCCCATCTTTTAATATAAGTTTTAAACCAGTCGTTATTGGCATTGCCAAATACCGGATCATAGGTAGCCCAGTTATTACTGCCGGGTACCGGAATAGTAGTAGGGGTATTTCCGGGGTCGGCTATGTAAGCTTTGATCCTTTTTATGGCGTCATCAGTTATCAGCGGAGGTAAACCGGCGTTGGCATAGGCCTCGTTATAGGTGTTTGCCCAAACCAATGAATTAGACATTACCGGCTGATTCAGTGGTTGTGCATAAGAGAAGTTATTGGAATAACTTAAACGGGCGGGCTGATTTTTTTTGCCTTGTTTGGTAGTGATCAATAATACGCCGTTAGGAGCCCTGGAGCCGTAAACAGCCGATGAGGCCGCATCTTTGAGCAAACTAATGCTTTCAATATCATTAACATTGATGGAGTTAATATCTGTTTCCACCCCATCCACCAGGATCAATGGACTTGCTAACTGGCCCCCATAACCTGTAAAACCACGTACGTTGATACTTTTTTTAGCATCGGGAGAACCGCCGCCATAATTGGTGGTTACGTTTAAGTTGGCCATCATACCCTGTAAGGCATCGCCAACATTGGTTACCGGTCTGTTTTGCAGGTCCTTGCCTTTTATCTGGTCAACCGCGCCGGTAAGGTCCACTTTTTTCTGGGTACCAAAACCAACCACAACCACCTCATTCAGATCACTTTTTCGCGGTATTAACTGAACGTTGATATCAGTGCGGCCATTAATTGCAATTTCCTGGGGCTCGTAACCAACAAAGCTAAAAACAAGTGTACCACTGGCCTCGGGCAAGGATAATGCATAATTGCCTTTGCTATCCGTAGCCATGGATATAGAGGATGCTTTCAGCTTAACGGTTACGCCGGGTAATGGCAGTCCGTTTTCGTCATTTACCTGGCCCTTAACCATTACATTGACAACCTGTACTGCCGGTGCCTGTATGTTCCTTTTTTGAACTACTATGGTTTTATCAACAATGGTATAAGTTAAAGGCTGGCCCTTAAAGCACTCGGTAAGTGCCTCCTGTAAAGTGGCATGATCTAATGAAATATCAATGTTGTGCGTACTGCGCAATACTTCGTCTTCGTACCAAATAATGTATTTGGTTTGCTTTTGTATGGCAGTAAAAACCTTTTTGATGGAAATGTTTTTTTCTGAAAGCGTTACTTGCTGCGCAAATCCTGTAGCCGATGCCTGTAAACAGGCCAATGTCATAAAAAAAACTACAAATTTCATAACCATGAAAATTTTAATGAGTGGCCTTTGCTTAAAAAACAAAGGCTTAAAAAGAGTATAAAAATTCATACTTTAGGAGTTAGGTTAACTGAATAGATTATCTGAAACTGGATTTTTTATCCCGACAAAATCGGGAAGGGGTTAACCAAATATTAGCCGGCGGTGTTGGTAGCACTGCCGGTTTTTTTCTGGTAACCGCATGGTGGGATTGGGGTATCTTTTATGCCATATCTGTTGTTGTTTAGGGTGATTAAATCAATTAAGTTTAATAAGGTTTAGGGGCTTACTATTAGTTTTTTGCCGGTCATCTTAAAATGGATCTTATTTAATTCCAGTACTTTTAATAAAACCGAGAGGTTTGATTCGCGGGAAATACCACCGGTAAATAAGCGGCCTGGCATATCGCCCTGGTACTCCACATCTATATCATACCATCTCGACACCCGCCGCATAATGGTTTTGATATCTTCGTTTACAAAGAAGGTTTGCCCGTTTTTCCAGGCCATAACCGCGTTGATATCCGCATCATCTGTAATAGATAATTTCCCATCGGTTGAAAGCTGCGCCTGCTGACCGGGTTTTAACATGCCGGTCATTTTATTTTTTATAATTTTCACCGATCCTTCCAGCAGTGTGGTTTTAACCGAGGCCTCATCGTTGTAAGCCATAATGTTAAAGTGGGTACCTAAAACCTGCACTTCTTCCTGCCCGTTCACATTGATTTTAAAGGGCATGGCTTTATTTTTAGCCACTTCAAAATAAGCTTCGCCGGTAATGGTTACCCTGCGCTCGGCTCCGGTGAAAGTGATGGGATAGCTGATAGAGGATGATGCGTTGAGCCATACTTTGGTGCCGTCAGCCAGTTGCAGGTCATACTTGCCGCCCCGGGGTGTTGTCATGGTATTATATATAGGAGCAGCATTGCTGGTAGCTGTTGTATTGTAAGCAATATGCCCATTGGCCGATTTCACAACCTTCGTATTGCCCTGGTGTGCAAGCAGGCCGTTCCGGGCCGAGTCTAAAACTATTTGTGAACCATCGCCAAGCGTTAATATGGCTTTGTTGCCACCCGGCTGTACATCAATTTGCTTTGGTTTAGTGATCGCAGTTAATGCCGCCGGTTTAGGTTTGTTGGTTTTAAGAAAATATATTCCGGGTAAAATAAACAGGAGTACAGCCGCCGCAAGTTTTACCCAGCGCAATACCCGGTGCTTAAACTTTTTTTCGGGTAACGATTGATGATCAAAAATACGATCAAGGATCAGTTGCTGCCGGTAACCCGGTAACGCGCGCTCTTCGGTCTCCTGATTTAAAGTATCGCCAAGTACTTCTTTTACCTGTGGCGCGTTTAGCGGATCATTAATATAATCAAAAAGCTCATGAGTTTCCTCTGCTGAAGCTTCTTTGCTCATATACCGGTTAAGTAAATTTAGGAGTTGTTGGTTATTCATGTGATGGAAAGGAATTATTTACGGGAAAGCAGATCGCGTATTTAGCCCTTTATATACACTGACACACAGCAAGGCCGCGAGGGTGAGTTGAAATAATAATATTTTTGTTTTTTTATTTTAAATTGCTGAAAATCAATAAATAAAATATTATTCAGGCTATTTAAAAAGCAGATAGAACAGGGTCAGGGTATTGATCCGGATACAATAGGTCCGGATAAATTTGAGGGCCAGTTTCATGTGCGTATGAACTGTTGACGATGAGATATTTAAACGCCCGGCCACTTCGCTGTACTTTAAGCCTTCCTGGTAGCATAAAGTATAAATGAGTTTTTGCTGTGGTGTAAGGCAGCTGATGGCATGGTTAAGCGAATGCTCCAGGTCGCGATGAAGAACCGCCTCCTCGGTATTATTTACCTCCTCTGTCATTTGTTTGCTTAGCTCAAAAGCGATCAGGTTTTCATGGGCAATGCGTCTTAATACATTGTACGCGTAATTCCGGGTCATGCGGTTGATGTAGGCTCCAAAATTTTCAATCTCCGGCAGATTTTCGCGGTTGAGCCAGATCTTCAGAAAAACCTCCTGCAAAATCTCTTCGGCCAGTTCTTCAGACCGGGTAAGCTTTAAAGCAAAGGGGTACACTGTTTTGGAGTAATGCTCAAAAAGAATAGTGAACGACTTTTGATCGCCGGTAGCTACCTGGTGCAAAAGCATTCGTTCTGTATCTCTTGATCTATTTTGCAATGCGTTATAAAAAACAGGGTTATCAATGTTGGTTTACATTCGTGGAGTGAATGTATTTCAAAAAGATATAATTTGCCTGTTTTAACACCCCGCAAACGTTTGTTTGGAATTGGAGGCTTTTAATGAAATATAAATAAGGATTGTCGGTCAAATGCGATAAAAAAGGCTTTTTGATCGGCACTATTTTCAGAAAGGAATGATCCTGAAAATTGCGGTGGGATGCAGCAATAATTGTTTACGCAAACGCTTGCGTAAACAATTATGAATAAAGGACTTAATTAAGGTGTGTTTATTTGGTTTTGATGGATTTATAACCAGCCATATACTGTTTGTAATCTTTTTTAACCTGGTTGGCATAGTTTTTTGCATAACTGAGGAGTGGTTTTTGCCAGGTATTTTCATGGGCAAAAGCAGTCAGCTCATCATTGATGGCCGAGCCCTGTATGCCGCAGCTCCGTAATTGTGCCGAGGCCGTTAATGTGGCCATATCCAGTAATACGCATTGCATATCCTTCAGATTGCCCGCCAAAAGATCCAGATTGATCCTATCGGCAAAGGGTTGCATTTCCTGTAACACATAAGTATCTTCTTTAAACACCGTAGTACTTAGCAATGCCGGGGAAATATTCTGCATGCGGTATTTGGTGGTGATGATCCGTTCGGCATCCGAAGCCCATTGGGGTTGGCGGATTGGGTTATAGGGAGCCAGGGATGATCGCGCACCTTCTTTAAGGTCCATTAATAAAAAATCGCCTTTTATTTTGGTGTTCTGCAATAAAAACATATAACGTTTTAGGCCAATGCTCCCGGTGCCGGCCACCCTAAACGCGGCATCTTTAACCTTGTAATTATTGGGCCAGGCGCCAGTTTTTTCCATCAGGCTGCTCAGGTGCTGCATCAGTTCGGTCTTTAGAGGCGCCTTGATGTCAAAATGGGTTTGGTCGTTTATTTTAATGCGCAACTGCTTGTGTATAGGAGCGGCAATCTTTTTGATAATATCCTTTTCCTTCCGCTTTTTAACTTTGATCAAGAAATCGCTTACAATGCCTCCCGCTGTTCTGGGGTCGATATAATAGGCCTTGCCCGATTGCAGTACTTCGGTATATTTCTTTAAAAAAAGTTTCACCATAGTGTCGGCTTCGGCTTTGGTGAGTTTTAGGGTATCAAAAGCCACATAAATACTGGTGAGTACCCGGGCCAGTTCCCAGTTTAAGGGGGCCTGCATCGATTCGTCAAAATCATTCAGGTCAAAATAAACCAAGCGGTTGTTCCCTTTAAAACTGCCAAAATTTTCCAGGTGCAGGTCGCCGCAGATCCACACTGGTGGCGAAACCGGGAAGTCTTTAACCCGGGCCAGGTCTTCATAAAACAAATGGCACGTCCCCCTGAAAAAACGGAAGGGGCTTTCGGTCATGGCTTTATATTTGAGTTGAACTTTGTCGGGCAGCAGCGGTGCATTAAATTTTTTAATTCTTTCAATAATAGTATTCATGTTGTACTGAATTTAAAATATAGAAATATAATGCAGGGAGTATGAAAGGCTTTTTAAGGAAGATTACCACTCAAAGGATTGAACAATGGCCTGGTCAAGCAGCCATTCATTAAACAGTTCCAGTTGTTTGCCCTTGCCGGATACCAGCACTTCCAGGATCACCTGCTCACCGGAGCGTAATAATTTGGAATTGGTAACCTGTAAGTTTAAGGTTTTGATTTGCTGTTGGATGGCGCCCGAAGGGTATTTATCCTTAAAGGTGATCTTATAATCGCGGTGTTGGAAACGGAAATCTATCTGGAACTGGATAAAATCAAGCGCGTAAAGTATAAATAAAGCTAATACCAATGATACTCCCGCCAGTAGATATTCGCCAATACCTATTAACATGCCAATGGCGGCGGCTATCCAGATAGAAGCGGCGGTGGTGATGCCCGAAACGCTCACATTGTTGCGAAATATGACCCCGGCCCCTAAAAAGCCCACGCCAGTGATAATGTTGGCAGCTATGCGGTCGCGGTTGGAGTCGACACCTAAAAGATAGGAACAAATGGTGAATACCGTTGAGCCAAAACAGATGAGCGCCAGCGTACGGAACCCGGCCGATTTACCCCTGATCTCCCGCTCAAACCCCAGGATACTGCCAGCTATGACGGATAAAATTATTTTTAATACCTCATCGCCATTGATCGTGTGGGAGATATTGATAATTGAACTAAGCAACATTTTAGGTTTAACATTAAATATTTTTCGAATAGCAGGTTTCGTAAATATAAATAAAATAAAGCGATGAATGATAGCCTGATGTCGACTCACCCTGTCATCGCTGCACTCGACATCCCTCTCTTTTATTTTTGTCATCCTGAGCGATAGCGAAGGATCTTCTTCAGCATGCCTGGCGCATAATAGATGCTTCACTTCGTTCAGCATGACAAATCTGTTTTCCCAACCGGAGGGATCGCTGTGCTAATCTCGCGGGAGCGTAAAAAAGCGAAACAAAAAAAAGCACCGTTTTAAACGTTTATGCCTAAACAAAGTCATATATCCGTCTGTTGAAGACGCGGATGAAATATTAATAATATACTATTGTTAAATCATGTGTTATTAAATTCTTCCAACCGACATTTTTAATACATTTGGTTGGCAAAGTTTGCATTACCAATTTGCAGACAAAAACTACCAGCGGCCTAACCATGATGATGATAGCCAAGAGCTTACTAAAAGGGACTGAACGACCTGACTTTATTAAACACGAAACCATTGCCGATATTTTCAGAGCGTCGGCATCACAATATGCCCACAATACCGCCCTCATTTTTGGCGACAGGCAACTGAATTATGCCCAGCTTGATTCCTGGAGCAATTACATAGCGGCCTTTATCGCTTCAAAAGGTATTGGCAAGGGCCATTCTATAGGGGTGTGGCAATCCCGCGGGCTCGAGCTACAGGCTGTTATCCTGGGGATTGTAAAATCGGGCGCGGCCTATGTTCCGCTCGATAGAGAGATGCCCGAAGAAAGGTTGCAGATCGTATTACAGGAAATTGGGGCTGCCGCTTGTTTCAGTGATGCCCAGCCGGTGTTGGATTGCCCTGTGTTTGCTGTTCCGGAATTTCGGGAGCAATATGAAGACTATACTTTACCTGTTGGTCCGGATGCGGACGACCGGGCCTATGTACTGTACACTTCGGGCAGTACGGGTAAACCCAAAGGCATTCCCATCCTCCATAAACATATCTGCCACCTCATCCGTTCGGAGCAAAGCGTATTGGAGATCACCCCACAGGATAAAGTGTACCAGGGTTTCTCGGTATCCTTTGATATGTGGTGTGAAGAAACCTGGATAAGTCTGTTTGCCGGGGCATCTTTATGGATAGCCGATGCCACTACGGCAAAATCTATCGATGAGCTCAGCGATATTTTAAAACAACAACAAATTACCATATTACATGCCGTACCCAGCTTGCTGGCGGTGATGGATGATGATATACCATCCCTGCGCCTCATTAACGCGGGTGGCGAAGCTTGTACACCAGCAGTGTTAAACCGCTGGAGCAAGCCCGGGAAAAATATATTTTACAATAGCTACGGCCCTACCGAAACAACGGTAACCACCACCATGGTGCCGCTGATACCGGGGGATGCCATCACCATTGGCGGACCACTGCCTAACTATGACCTGGCCGTAGTTGACGATAAATTTAACCTGCTGCCAACCGGGCAACAAGGCGAACTCATTATTTCGGGCCCGGGTGTGAGCGAAGGCTATGTGAACCGGCCCGAGCTTACCCGCGAAAAATTTCTTGATAAGCCGGTAACCTTAATGGAGCTGGCCGGCGACCGTATTTACCTGAGCGGCGATGCCGTGGTGATGCAGCCCGATGGCCGCATTGATTTTCATGGTCGCCTGGACGACCAGGTTAAATTGCGCGGTTACCGGATAGAGCTGGGCGAAATTGAATCGAGATTGAACCAGCTCGAAGAGGTGGCCACAGCGGCGGTTGCCTTGAAAAAGGATTCGACCGGCCAGGATCAATTGGTGGGTTATGTGACACTCAAGCCTGGTCAGGCATTTGATCAGCAGCATAGCCGCAGTCGGCTTTCGGAAGTTTTACCTCCTTATATGGTGCCGCTGGTGGTTATCCAGATGGATAAGTTCCCCAGGCTATCAAGCGGCAAGATCGACCGTAAATCGCTTCCAGTGCCGGAGGCCTTACAAAATGTGCCGCAACAAGAGGAGATCCATATTAGCCCCGATGATCCGCTTGCGGTAAAAGTAATGGCCGGATTGAACCACCTGTTCCCCGGCAGAGATATCACTCCTGAATCGGACTTTTTTACAGATCTGGGGGGGCATTCCTTACTGGCAGCCACATTTTCATCCTGGTTACGCAAAGAGGCCGGGATCCAGCATGCATCATTAAAAGATATTTACACCAATCGCCCGGTAAAAAACCTCATCAATACCTGGGAGCTTGCCGAAAAGAAAGCCCGGGAAAAGAAAACCGTGGATAAGGAGATCTTTCATAAGATCCCCTCTTTGCGTTATTTGCTTTGCGGTTTGGCGCAGGCCATCTCCCTGTTATTTATATATGGGCTGTTCGCTGTTCAAATATTTGTGCCCTATCTGGGCTACTATTATGTGGTGAGCAAAACCGAATCCGGACAGGATAATTCGGGTATCGGTCTGGCAGTGGCCTTACTGCTCTATTGCCTGATACCGCCCTTTTTATCTTTATTGGGTATTGCCGCCAAATGGATATTGCTGGGTAAGGTTAAAGAAGGCGATCACCCTTTGTGGGGCTCTTATTATTTCCGTTACTGGCTGGTAAACAGGTTAACACAACTGGCTCCCGCCCAGTTCATGAACGGTACGCCCCTTTACCCCTTATATCTGCGTATGCTGGGTACCCGCGTAGCCAAAGATGCCCAAATAAGCGCGGTTACCATAGGCGCCAACGATCTGCTGGAAATTGGCAGCGACGTAAGCCTGAGCTCGGGCGTGGTGTTGGATAACGTATCGGTCGAAAACGGGCTGATCAAATTCCGCAAGATCAGCATAGGCGCCCATGCTTATATTGGCAGCGGCGCGGTGCTGTCGGGCGATACTGTAGTGGAAGACTGGGGTGAGCTGCAGGACCTGAGCCATTTGCAGAGCGGCCAAACTATCAAAGCTTACGAGGTATGGAAAGGTAGTCCGGCAGAAAAGGTGGATCAAATGCAACCCGAAGAATTGCCGCAACCGCTTAAATCGCCTTTCCTCAAGATCAAGACTTACGGTTTTCTGTATACACTGCTGCTCATTATATTTCCGGCGGTTGTTTTGGTGCCTTTGCTCCCTGTCATCAGGCTGTTGAATTACCTGGATCTGCAAACCGGCGATTATGATTTTAGTTATTTCATCCATGTACCGGCACTCACCCTGGTATATATATTACTTTACGCGTTTGAAACCGTGTTGTTATCCCGCCTGCTTTTATGGGGCATCAAACCCGGAACCTATCCGGTTTTCAGCAGTACTTATGTACGCAAATGGCTTTCCGATCAATTGATATCTGTCGCGCTCATTGTATTGCACCCCATATATGCCACGGTTTTTGTTTCCTTTTTCTTCAGGATGCTGGGCTCAAAAATTGGTAAAAATACCGAGATCTCCACCGCCAGTAACGTTACCCATACCATGCTGGAGATAGGCAACGAATCGTTTATCGCGGATGCCGTTACCCTGGGTGAAGAGGACATTCGTGCCCAACGGCTCATCTTGAAAAAGACCACCATTGGCAACAGCAGCTTTGTGGGCAACAGCGCCTTAATTCCCCAGGGATATGAACTGGGCGATAATATGCTGATCGGCGTACTATCGGTGCCGCCAACACTCGAGCAACAACAGGACAACCCCCGCGGCGACTGGTTTGGTTCGCCGGCCATAGCTTTGCCCCGCCGGCAGGATAGCGGTACTTACCCGGCATCGCTTACCACCACCCCATCCTGGTCACGGAAATTATCCCGCGGCCTGATCGAAACCATCCGCATCCTGCTGCCTGAAACTGTGATCATCTGTTGCAGCGTGCTGTTCATCGCTTATTGCCATGATCTGATCAAGGAACGCACTGTTTTACAGATCGTCGAACAAATACCCAAAATACCATTCTATTACCTTTTTTATATGGGGCTTCCGGCATTCTTTATTTCCTTAGCTTTAAAATGGGTGGTGATAGGTATGTTTAAAAAAGAGCAAAACCCCATGTGGACGCATCGGGTTTGGAGAAGCGAAGCTATCACCACAACCTACGAAGCCCTGGCCGTGCCCTTTATGCTCGAATTTTTAAAGGGGACGCCATTTTTGCCCTGGGCCTTGCGATTGTTTGGTGTGAAGATTGGCAGGCGGGTATGGCTCAACACCACTGACATTACCGAGTACGACATGGTTTCTATCGGCGATGATACCGCTTTAAATGAAGATTGCGGTCCGCAGACCCATTTATTTGAAGACCGGGTGATGAAAGTAGGCAGCATCAAAATAGGAGCCCGTTGCAGCATAGGCGCGCGTAGTATTGTTTTGTACGACAGCGAGATAGGCGACGATGTAAAACTGGAACCCCTATCCCTGGTGATGAAAGGCGAAACCCTGGCCTCCGAAACCGAATGGACCGGCAGCCCGATTAGAGCGCTGGGGTAAGTCGGAAGTTTTGAGTCTTAAGTCATGGGTTGAGGTTTCTGACAGCATTTTCTGTGTAGAGACGCATATTTGCGTCTCCTGCATGCATTGTTTCCTCAAGTTGTCTGTGTCCTCACAGACAACTTAAAAGAGGTGATTCAAGACTTAAAACTTCGGACTTAGAACTTAAATCCGTATATTTGTATACATACAACGGCCCGGTTTTCCTGTAAAAAGGAGAACCGGGCCGTTTGCATAAAGGATAAAAGGCCCAAAAATCAGCCGTTTGGTATGTAGTTATTTGACAGTCAATAATTTAATACTTTTTAAAGCTTTCAAAGCACATCGAAAATTTGTTAAAAAGTGTTAAAATGGGGTTGAAGCCTAATTAAAATAGCCTAAAAGCAAGCCTTTCACGCTGTTTTCGACTAAAAAAGTGTTAAAATTAAAGGTTTAAAAAGTTTTTACACCTAAATCTGCCGGATGTCCGGGTTCCAAACCAATGCAAACGTTTGTGTTATTTTAAGCTTTAAGGTGCCCGGGTTTTATAAGTATCTTGTTGGGCTAAAGGCATCGCCAAGAAAGTCATTTATACACCTTATTGAATTACGTCAATACGATGAAGAACAGGACCCTACTGAAAACTATAAACACCTTTTTACTGCTGATGAGCGGGGCTTTGGTGAGCTACTCACAGCAAAAACCCAACGTGATATACATTTACGCCGATGACCTCGGCTACGGCGATCTGAGTTGCTATGGCGCTACCAAACTGCACACGCCCAACCTGGATAAACTGGCCAAAAGCGGCATCCGTTTTACCAATGCGCATGCTACTTCGGCTACCTGTACGCCATCAAGGTTCGCGCTCATGACCGGCAAATATCCCTGGCGTAAAACTGGCACAGGCATATTACCGGGTAACGCGGCGCTCATTATCCCAACTAATAAAACTACGCTGCCCCAGGTATTTAAGCGGGCTGGATACGCTACTGCCATTGTGGGCAAATGGCACCTGGGCCTGGGCGACAGCGTAAATAAGAACTGGAACGGCGAAATAAAGCCGGGCCCCAATGAAGTTGGCTTTGATTATTCGTTCATTTTTCCCGCTACGGCTGATAGGGTGCCTACCGTTTTTCTGGAAAATCACCGGGTGGTGGCCAGTGATGCCAATGACCCTATAGCGGTTGATTACAGCAAAAAAATAGGTAATGACCCAACAGGCAAAGAACATCCGGAGTTGCTGAAACTCAAGTCGTCGCCTGGGCAGGGACATGATAATACCATTGTGAATGGCATTGGCAGAATTGGCTATATGAGCGGCGGGTACCAGGCCCGCTGGGTAGACGAAGAGGTATCAGCTACCTTCCTATTCAAGGTGGAGCAGTTTATAACCGATCATCGCCAGAAACCCTTCTTTTTGTACTATGCCTTAACCGAGCCCCATGTACCGCGCATGCCGGCTACCCGCTTTAAAGGCACAAGCGGTTTAGGTTATCGTGGAGATGATATCCTACAGCTGGATTGGACTATTGGACAATTGATGAAAACGTTGGAACTGAATGGTATGGCCAAAAATACGCTCATTATATTCTCGAGCGATAATGGTCCCGTGCTTGATGATGGGTACCAGGATGGCGCCGTTACCCTATTGAGCGGGCATACACCCTGGGGGCCTATGCGGGGCGGCAAATACAGCGCACTGGAGGCAGGTACCCGTTTACCTTTTATTGTGAGCTGGCCAGCGCAGGTAAAACCGGGTGTTTCGGATGTCCTGTTCAGCCAGATGGATATTTTAGCATCTGTAGCACATTTGCTCAATCAACAGATCCCTAATGGGGATGCTGAAGATAGCGAAGATCATCTGGATGCCCTTTTGGGTAAAAGTAAACAAGGGCGATCAACCCTGATAGAACAGGGCAGCGCCGATCCCACAGCCATAATAAAAGGCGACTGGAAGTATATTAAACCGCACCCGGGTGTGGCGTATATGAAGGATGTTGGTATAGAATCGGGCAATTCACCATCGCCGCAACTCTATAACCTGAAGGATGATATCGGCGAAAAAAATAACCTGGCCGATACTTATCCCGACAAGGTAAAAGAGCTCGATCAGCTATTAAAAAATGAAATAAGCAGAAACACGGAGAAAAAGTAAGCAGGAACTATGAACACAAGATATTGGTTAAGGGCATCGGTTGTTTTGTTAGTTGTCGGTTTTAATGTGCTGACCGTAAAGGCACAGCAAAAGCCCAACATCATTTTTATACTGACTGACGACCTGGGTTATGGTGATATCGGCGTGTTTTTTCAAAACCAGCGGAAAGCATCCGGCGATCATAGCAAGCCCTATGAATTGACACCCAACCTGGATAAGATGGCACTGAGCGGCGCCCGTTTTACCCAACAATACGCCAACGCACCGGTTTGTGCGCCATCAAGGGCTTCGCTTATTACCGGGCTTAACCAGGGTAATGCATTGGTAAGGGACAACCAGTTTGATAAGATGCTGGAAAATAACTACACCGTAGCCTCTATGTTAAAAACCGCGGGATACAGTACAGTTGCTTTTGGCAAATGGGGTTTGCAGGGAGTAAAGGAGGAAGGTCCCAACTGGCCTGGTCACCCACTGAAACGTGGTTTTGATAACTATTATGGCTATATGCGGCATGCCGACGGCCATGAGCATTATCCGCTGGAGGGCTTATATCGCGGCAAAAAACAGGTATGGAATAATTACGAGGAAGTATCGGCCGGGCTAAGCAAATGCTACACCGCCGACCTCTGGACCGCAGCTGCCAAAAAGTGGATCATCGACTATAAAAGTGGAAAAGATGCCACTAAGCCGTTTTTTATGTACCTGGCTTATGATACGCCCCATGCCGTTATTGAATTACCCACGCAGGCCTATCCCGCCGGGAGAGGGCTAAAAGGGGGGCTGCAATGGCTGGGTGATGCCGGGCAGATGATCAATACAGCCTCAAGAACTATTGACTCTTACATGTATCCCGAGTATGCTAACGCTACTTATGACGATGACCATAATCCGGCCACACCCGAAGTCCCCTGGCCCGATACCTATAAAAGGTACGCCACGGCGGTGCGCAGGATAGATGATGCGGTAGGTGACATCAGGCAATTATTAACCGATCTGAATATGGCCGATAATACCCTGGTGATCTTTACCTCCGATAACGGTCCATCTATAGAATCTTATTTGCCGGCGGCTTTTGTGCCTAATCACCCTACATTTTTCGGCGGCTATGGTCCATTTGATGGTATAAAAAGGGATTGCTGGGAGGGTGGACTAAGGATGCCAACCATAGCCGCCTGGCCAAAGCGGATCAAAGCCGGTGAGGTGATCAACACACCATCCATGCTGTCAGACTGGATGCCAACTTTTGCCGATGCCGCGCATATTCCGGCTCCTGCGCGTACGGATGGCGTTTCTTTATTGCCTTCCTTAACCGGCATAGGTAAACAAAAACAAGGTTTGGTATATGTAGAGTATTTTGAAGGTGGTAAAACACCCGATTTCAAGGAGTTTGAAGCCGGTAGGCGCGGAAGAAAACGCGACCAAATGCAGGCCATTCGGATGGGCGACCTGGTGGGTGTGCGTTACGCTATCAAAACCGCGGATGACGATTTTGAAATATACAATGCGGTAAATGATCCCAAAGAAATAACGAACCTTGCCTCCAAACCGGGTTATGCGAAAACTCAGGAAGCGATGAAGGTCAAAGTATTGCAGGTGAGGCACCCCGATGCAGAAGCTCCACGCCCCTACGATAACGAGCCTGTACCGGCTGATAAGATAACTACGAAATTATTACCAGGCCTTTCCTGGAAGTATTATGCCGGGAAATTCCCCTGGGTAGCTAAAACAGATGGGCTCATCGCAAATGCTAAAGGAATCAGCAAAGTTCCAAAAGGCACAGAAGCAGGTCATCAGCCAGGGATGGTATGTTACCAGGGTTTTATAAAAATTCCTGCGAATGGTCATTATACATTCTCGTTGCAGGTATCAGGAAAAGCCTATCTGCGTTTGCACGAGGCTACATTGATCGATGCCGATTTTGGGTATCAGCCGGGCACGGTGCTTACGCAGGGTGTCAATTTAAAAGCCGGTGCTCATGTCATAACTCTGTATTACCTCTTGTCAGAGGGTGGTGCGCCACAGGTAACGCTTAAATGTACAGGGCAAAATGGGGTAGATATTGGCGGGGGGAATCAGGTGTTTAGTTATGGAGTCTTGAGTTCGAAGTCATAAGTCAAAAAAACGATTTTAGACTTAAGATTCAATACTTGCGACTTAACAATAGTATATTTGAATTTTATAAATTCTTTTCGCCATGGATGTTACTACGCTGAATGATTTTTACGAACACGCGGCTTCTGTAAGCGGTGAAAGTGTGAGCTCCCTGTTGCCCGAAGGTATCAACAAAGAGATTGGCCATTTCAATATATTTGATGTAGCTGAGCTATTTACCCGTATCAAAAAAGCGCCCGGACTGATGCCCTATAACCGCCGGGCCTATTATAAGATAAGCCTCATAAGCGGTCATAGTATGGCTGAGTATGCCGACAAGACCATCGAGATCGAAAAGAATGCCCTGCTTTTCGCCACACCCAAAATACCCTATAACTGGGTGCCGCAGACCGATCAGCAATTGGGTTTCTTTTGCATTTTTACAGCCGATTTCCTGTTGCCCAGTAAAAGCGGTGTAGTATTGGATGATCTGCCTATATTTAAGCCAGGTGGTTACCCTGTGTTTCAACTGAGTGATCAAGAGGCGGCCGATATACGTCACATTTTCAGAAAGATGTGTGAGGAAATAGGTTCCGATTACACTTACAAGTACGATCTGCTGCGCAACTATGTGTTGGAACTGATCCATTACGGACAAAAACTGCAGCCGCTTACTACACTCTATGCGGGGCATAATGCATCGGCAAGGGTATCATCCCTGTTCATTGAACTTTTGGAAAGGCAGTTTCCTATTGATTCGCCACACCAGAAAATAGGTTTACGTACCGCTAAAGATTATGCCGACAGGCTGTCTGTCCACATCAATCACCTCAATAAGGTACTTAAGGAGAATACAGGCAAAACCACTACCGAGCATATCAGCAACCGGATAATACAGGAAGCCAAGATCCTGCTAAAACAAACTGCCTGGAATATTTCAGAGATTGCTTATAGCTTGGGTTTTGAGGAAGTGGCGCATTTTTCTACCTTTTTTAAAAAGCAGACCAATATCGCCCCGCTGAAATTTCGCGCCTAAGCGATATTTGAATTTCGCAAAAAACGGATTGATATTCACAAACGGCTGAGTAGGTATTTGACTGAACTTTGTTTTATCAAATTTTAAGATAAAACAATGTCAACAAATCATAAAATTGCCCTGGTAACCGGTGGTGGCCGCGGCTTAGGGAAAGACATGGCGCTTAAACTGGCTCAAAGAGGCCTTGACGTCATTATAACATATAATAGCAGGAAAGAAGATGCCCTGGCCGTAGTGGCCCAGGTTGAGCAAACTGGCAGTAAAGCCGCGGCTCTGCAACTGAATGTGGGCGATATAAAAAGCTTTGATGCCTTTTTTGAAGAGCTAACCAGTATTCTGAAAAATACTTTTAATGTGGATCACTTCGACTTTTTAATCAACAACGGCGGCATCGGTGGTCATGCACCTTTTGGCCAGGTTGCCGAAGAAATGTTTGACGAACTGTTGAACATTCATTTCAAAGGAGTTTACTTTTTAACACAGGGATCGCTCAACTTATTGAATGATGGTGGGGGCATCGTCAATATATCATCCGGTTTGGCCCGTTTTAGTATGCCTGGGCCATCTGCTTACGCTTCCATGAAAGGCGCGGTTGAGGTATTGACCCGGTACCTGGCTCTTGAACTGGGGCCACGCCGCATCAGGGCAAACGTTGTTGCTCCCGGGGCTATAGCCACTGATTTTTCGGGCGGCAGAGTTCGGGATAATGCAGAGACTAATCAAATGGTAAGCAATGCAACCGCATTAGGTCGTGTAGGTCAGCCCGAAGATATTGGTGGCGTGGTAGCCTTTTTGTGTACTGAGGATGCCCGCTGGATAAATGCCCAACGTATTGAGGTATCAGGCGGTATGCACATTTGATCATCCATCTGAAATAATACCTTTTTATACTTTTTAGGGGCAAAACCCGCTTTATTTATAGAGCGGGTTTTGCCGTGCTAATATATTTCATAAAACCTCGTAATCTTGCTGTAAGGTTTACCTGCTTTGGCCGACTAAGCCTAAAAACAATGACCGGCTGTCTCAAGAAGATTGTCAGCTTATCATCAAATTCAGCTAAATAAAATATATTTCATTAACCGCGGGTAAACTTATTACGTTAGTAGTATAGAACCCGATAAAGTATAAAACTTAAAAACTAAATATCAATGAAAAAGAATATCGTGCTTTTAATGTTATTCATAGCCAATTGCGCCTTCGCCGTAACAGGTAATACGCATAGTAAACAACCGGTAATTGGTGGTTCTCACGGTGCAAAACTGGATACCGCTACTTTCGCTACAGGTTGTTTTTGGTGCACCGAGGCCAAATTTCAGCAGTTAAAAGGAGTAAAAAAGGTGGTCTCAGGTTTCAGTGGCGGGCATGTAGCCAACCCTACTTATGAACAAGTTTGTACCGGTACAACAGGACATGCCGAAGCTTGTAATATTATTTATGACCCCGCGCAGATCTCTTTTGACGAATTACTGGAGGCCTTTTTTGTTGCCCATGACCCTACCCAGCTTAACCGTCAAGGCAATGATGTGGGTACACAATACCGCTCGGCTATATTTTATCACAATGCCGCTCAAAAACAAAAGGCAGATTACTATATCAGCAAGCTCAATACCGAAAAAGCTTACAAAAGCAATATCGTAACCCAGGTGGTACCTTATAAAGCATTTTACAAGGCCGAAGATTACCATCAGAACTATTTTAACCAGAACGGTAGTCAGCCTTATTGCAAATACGTGATACAACCCGAGCTGGAAAAATTCAAAAAGGTATTCAAAAACAAGTTGAAATCATAAACCCATGAGAACAATAATTTTAGCAGGCATACTGGTGTTTTTCGTTGGAGCAGCTAGTGCCCAGCACCTGAAAAGCGACAAAGGGCACGAAAAGAACCCATATTACTCCAATACCGATACTAAAAAACTAAATGTGAGCGATGCGGAGTGGAAGAAGATATTGCCACCTGCCTTATATGCAACCGCAAGGGAGCAAGCAACAGAAGCGCCATTTACCGGCCAGTACTGGGATAAAAATGCCAAAGGGACTTACTATTGCGCAGTATGCGGTAATGAACTGTTCCGGTCGGATGCAAAATTTGCCAGCAATTGTGGTTGGCCAAGCTTTTACCAGGCTGTACGGAAAAACAGTGTGATTTACCGGGAAGATAATTCGGCTGGCATGCAACGTACCGAAGTGCTTTGCGCGCGATGTGGTTCGCACCTGGGACACATATTTGATGATGGCCCGGCGCCAACCTATAAAAGATATTGCATGAACTCCGTCTCGCTTGATTTTGCTCCTGACGGATTGAAAGCAAAATAGATGTGGTATAGAATCAAGAGGTTAGAGTCAAGAATCAAGACAAGAGAAAAGCAATCTGCTACTAATTTTTTTCTTGATTCTTGACTCTTATCTCTTGCCTCTCTCGCTTACTTAATCAGTATCCCCGCTTCTTTAAATCCGCTCAGGTCAGTTGTGGATGGATCCTTTTCGGTAACAATAACATCAATGGCATTAGCCGCGCATACATAATAGGGGTCTGATGCGCCTATTTTATCATAAGTAGATAAGGCGATGACATATTTCGAGGTTTCGATCATGGCCCTGTCTACCAGGCTTTCCTGGTAAGTAAAACCGGTTAGTCCCAGCTTCAGATCAATGCTGCAAATACCCAATAGGCACACATCAGCCCTGAAATTGCGGATAGCCTCAATGGTTTCATGGCCGGTAGTTGAAAAGGCGTGTTTGTTGAGCTCGCCGCCAATAAAAAAAACGGTAACATGAGGATAATCTTCTAAAATAGATACCACCGGAAAGCTGTTGGTAATAACGGTTAAGTTGATGTCCCTGGGTAAAGCGGCAATAACCGCGGTAGTGGTGGTACCCCCGTTAAGAATGATAACTTGCCCCGGTTTTATAAATTCTAAAGCTTTTTGAGCTATTACTTTTTTATGTTGTGTGTCAATATGCTGACGTTCCTTAAAATGCGGATGTACAGGCGAGCCGATAATAGCCCCACCGCGAACGGCTTTCAGCAGGCCCTTGTCTGATAATTCTTTAATATCCCTTCTAACCGTATCTGTAGACACATTGAGCAATCGGCTCAGATCGTCCAATACAACTTTATTGTCTTGTGCAATCTGTTCAATTATTTTTTGAAGACGTTCTTCTTTCAGCATAAAAACAAATATAAGAATAATTATTTATTGCAAATTGTTGCAATAAATTAACATTTAATTTGCAATTGGTTGAAATATATTGCATAATATTGCAATATGAAAAATCTATTTAACCACACCGACACGTCTGAAATCCTTGACCGTGTTGAACATCTGAAACCCACCGCAAGGCGGCTTTGGGGTAAAATGGAGGTTGCGCAAATGCTGGCTCATTGTTCAGTAACGCTGCAAATGGCCAATAGTGAAAAGAATTTACCAAGAACTTTCTTAGGCTGTATTTTCGGGCGTATGGCACAAAAAGAATATTTTAATGAAAAACCCTTTGCACAGAATGTTCCTTCAGACAAGCATTTGAAAATTGCTGATGAAAGAGATTTCGCCGCAGAAAAGCAAAGGCTAATAACCTATATCAAAAAATTCCAAACCGCCGGCGAAAATGGGGCGACCAAACACCCGCATCCTTTTTTTGGGGAGCTTACACCGACTACCTGGGGCGTTGGCATGCATAAGCATCTTGATCATCATTTAAGGCAGTTTGGGGTTTAAATAATAACAACAATAAGATATGAAACCATCATGGGCTACAGCTCACAAACCGGAATGAATAAAACGGCTCATGATAGCTTCATTACCATTAAAAAACAAATTATTCCGATGAAAAAGTTAAAAAGAATTGCAGTTGATATGGACGGTGTTTTGGCCGATACCGATGCGCATTATTTAACCTGGTATTATAATGCCTATGGCGTTCAGATCACTTATGAACAAATGTTGGGTAAGCCCGAAGGCGAAGGTTTTCCGGAAGAAGGCGCCATCCGGAAATTTATACGGTCACCCGGGTTTTTCCGCACACTGCCGGTGATCCACGGCGCGGTTGAGGCGATAAAAGAACTGATGGAGGATTTTGAAGTTTTTATTGTATCGGCAGCTATGGAGTTTCCGTTGTCGTTACCCGAAAAATATGAATGGCTGCAGGAGCATTTCCCATTTATCCCCTGGACCCATATTGTTTTCTGTGGTGATAAAAGTTTAATCAATACCGACTATATGATCGACGATCACCCTAAAAACTTAGATAAATTTAAGGGGACTACCATCATGTTTAATGCGGCTCATAATGCTAATATCGATCATCATCAACGCGTACGGTCATGGACAGAAGTATTGGCTTTATTGAAAAATGAAAAGGATCTGATACCCGAAGTTTAGTGTTTATGGAAATTATAGGATACAACCAGAATCTATCAAGAAACCATAAAGCCGATTGAAATAAACTAAGCGGCTTTATGGTTTAACATGATGCAGCCTTATTCAGCATCGTATATAACTACTTTTTCAAAGTAAACGCGGAACCCGTCCAAAAAAGCTAAATGCAATGGATGTGTCTGATAAACATCGTGGCCGGCCAGGTCATCAAAAAATACAGTTAAGCTAAAAGTATAGGTAGTATCTATAACCGCACGCTCAATAGGGGCGGGTATGCCAATATGCAGTGTTTTAATGCTTTCAACCCCTTCTAAGGTCTCCAGGCCTTTACGAAAGGCAATTTTTTGATCGGCAGTGGTATCGGCTTTTAGCCAGAATAAAACGTGGTGTACTATCATTGTTTAAATTTTTCCAAATGTAATAAATAGCCGTTTTCATTATAATGGGATTTATAAAATTTGCAAAGCAGATTATTTAACCCTGGCTTAAGCTAAAATCCAAACAGATAAAGCACCTTTGTGCCCATAATTATTGTGCAATGCAAAGAAGATCGGCCCTTAAAAATATCGGGGGACTACTTTTGGTCCCTTCCCTAACGTTTGGTAATACATCAGCAAAAAACAAACCCGTTTTAAGGGTAGCCCACTTAACAGATATCCATCTTAAAAATAAATTCGACGCTCCTGCAAGATTCGCTAAATGCTTGCATCACGTACAGCAACAAACAGCCAAAGTTGACCTCATATTGAATGGCGGCGACGTGGTGTTTGATATGAATAAGGAAAATCTCAGTACCATAAATGATCAATGGCAGCTGAGCAAATCAATCATGAAGGCCGATTGTAGCATACCTGTGCGTTATTGCCTGGGCAACCATGACATCTGGTGGAACGAGGATGATAAAGGACAGGCTATTTACGGCAAGAAATATTCCATGGATCAGTTGGGCCTGGTTAAGCCCTACTATAGTTTTGTACAAAGCGGGTGGAAATTTATTATACTGGACAGCGTTCACCTGGATATTGACGATACCTGGTATATTGGCAAACTGGGCGAGGAGCAATTTACCTGGTTGGAACAGGAATTGAAAGCTACCGATCCTTCCACGCCGGTATTGGTGATGACGCATATCCCTATCCTGACGGCGACCAATCTGATCGAAGATAACACCGTGAACAGGTGGACAATGTATGGTGGCGATATGCATACCGATAATGCCAAAATCATCAAACTGTTCTATCAGCATCCCAATGTTAAGTTATGCCTGAGCGGTCATATTCACCTGCGCGAAAAACTGGTGTACAACCATGTTACCTACCTTTGCAATGGTGCAGTAAGCGGTGCCTGGTGGGAGGGCAACAGAAGAGAAACTGCCCCGGGCTATGGACTTATAGACCTATATGCCGATGGTAGTTTTACCGAAGATTATATCAATTATTAAAGCAATTTTTTAACCGCTGCTGTTAATATACCGGTAGCGGCTTCCAACTCATTGGGCGTTAAAGCGGCAAATCCTAACCGTACCGATGATGGGGCATAAGCTGCGTCATGAAAATAACCAGTACCATTACCTACAAATAGTCCCATCGCCGACGCTTTTTCGGCTACTTCTTTAGCTTTAATGCCATTGAGATAATTTGCCCAGACGGCAAAGCCGCCATCGGGTACCTTAAAGCTAATATGTTCATGAAGCTGCTCTTTGAGCAGCTGACATAATACATCGCGCCTTTCGTGATAAGTTTTGTTGGCTTTTTTTAGGTGCCGGCCGATATCGCCGTTCTTTAGCAGGTTGGCCATGGCCTCTTCTAACAGCAGTTCCCCTTGCCGGTCGATCAGTTTGCGCAAGCGGGCCGCCTGTACAATTAAGTTGGGCGGGGCCACCATAAAGCCGATACGGATACCCGGCGCAATGGTTTTGCAAAACGAGCCAATATATATGATACTGCCATAATAGTCGGCACTGGCCAGTGGTAAAATAGGGCCGCTTGAATAATGGAAATCGTAATCATAATCATCCTCAATGATAGCGAAGCGGTATTTATGTGCCAATTCCAGCAGTTGCATACGCCGTTCGGAGCTTAAGGTAACCGAGGTTGGGCGGTGATGGTGCGGAATTACGTATACAATTTTTACCTTTTTCTTTTTACAGATAGCTTCTACAGCTTCCAGATCAATCCCATGATCGTCAACCGGAACCAATGCCATTTGCGCACCAGCTTGCTGAAACGTATGGTTTGCTTCCGGATATCCGGGATCGCCGGCAATTACTGTATCGTTTTTAGAGAGCAATATCTGGGAGGTAAGGTATATAGCCATTTGCGAGCCTTTGGTAATAATAATATGCTCGGGGTTAACCTGCAATCCGCGAGTTTCGCCCAAAAAGCGTGCAAGCTCAGTTCGCAGATTTTCGGAGCCATACTCCGATCCGTACATCCAATATTTTGAAGTAAAGTGGTAATTGCCGAAGCGCCTGTATTCGCGTACCAGCAGCTCGATAGGAGCCAAACGTGTATCTGGAAAACCATCATTGAATACAAGGTGGGTATCATTAACGGGTTGAAATAGCTGTGGAAAAGGGATCCTGTTATCATCCACCTCAAAATTTGTTTTTGTGCTGTAACAGCTTGGGCTGGTAGATTCAGGTAATGACCGGGGTTTAATGTCGGGCAGATTTTTAGCCACAAAAATACCCCTACGCGGATAAACATCAACCCAGCTTTGCGCATACAGCTCGTCATAGGCAGCAACCACGGTTTGACGGTGTATAGCCAGCTTTTGTGCCAACGCACGGCTGCCCGGCAAAGCCGAACCCGGTTTTAACTTCCCCTGGCGTATCTGGTTAATAATGCCATTGGCAATTTGGAGATAAACCGGTGTTTGAGCAGTTTTGTCAATATGTATTAAAATTTCGGCTAAAAGCATACTGGACCAGTTGATTAATGGTTTATGAATGATAAATATAGACCAATGCTTTTTTAGTTGAACACAATAAAAACAAAATTTGTACATTAAACCACATCATGACGGCAGAACTTAAAGCTTTTATAAAACAATACGCAGACCTTGACCAGGATAAGCTGGACGCTGTTACTCAAAAGTTTAAGCAGCGCAGTCTTAAAAAGAACGACTTTTTACTGGAAGAAGGCTTGATATGCGCCGATCTTGTTTTTGTGCAGGAAGGCTGCCTGCGACTATATTATTTGCAGGATGAGGTAGAAATATCGGTATGGTTTGCCTTTGAGCATTCGTCGGCTATTGAGATCTATAGCTTTATCAGCGAAAAGCCCTCGAAGTATTTTTTGCAGGCTATTGAGGATACCGTGATATGGTATCTGCCCAAAAGTGAATTAACAAATTTGTATAAACAATATCCCGAAATGCAGGAAATGATGCGTAATTTTTGGGAAGATGTGATCTTGAACCTGTTGGAGCGATTTACCGCCCTGCAACGGGATTCGGCTGAACAACGCTATCTCGATCTATTAACCAAACCAGCTTTTCTGCAAAAGATCCCTCAAAAATACCTGGCCTCGTTCATTGGTGTTACGCCAACCTCTTTAAGCCGGATAAGAAAGAATATTCGCTAATTAATTGGACTACCCCTGTTATTATTAGTGGACTACCTAAATGGTCCACAAGCGGCGTAACTTTAAGTGTTATTTAATAAAACACAAAGATTATGCAGCTGATTCAAAACTTCAAACTACCCTCCCTGTACTTACGTGTAGCCATAGGCTCGGCTTATTTATGGGAAGTTGCCGATCGTTTAGGAATATTGGGCGCCAATGGCCGGCCCCATGTAGGCTGGGGCGACTGGCAACATTTTATAGCCTACGCCCGCCAGGTAATGAGTTTTTTGCCCGCATCATTGATCCCTGCTTTTGCTACCATAGCCACTATCGGCGAAGCTACTTTTGGTTTTTTGATCCTGATTGGTTTATTTACCCGTTTAGCTGCTATAGGTTCAGGAATTTTAGGGTTTTGCTTTGCCATAGCCATGGCCATCTCATTTGGTATCGAATCGCCGCTGGGTTATTCGGTATTTACATTGAGTGCTGCGAGTATTTTGCTGGCTACACTACCATCCTATGCCTGGAGTATCGACAGCCTGTTATCGCATCAAAAGATCAACAAACAACTCAATATTTATCAGGATAAAAACGGTGTTGAAACCGTATGAACCCGTAAATTTTATAAAAATGAAAACATTAATTATTATCATACTAACCATTTTGTCTCCATGTTTCGGGAAGTTAAATCCACCGAAGCGTGTGTGCCGGAAAGTGCAAAGCAACATAACCGAAACCTACCTGCTTAAAACGTTGCTTAATCAGCCCGGCATCAATAATAAGGAGGTACAAATGTTGGTAGTGACCTTTCCGCCTGCAAGTGTATCTGCAGCGCATAAGCATCCTTTCCCAACCTTCGGTTATTTACTGGAAGGAGAACTGGAATCAACTTTTGAGGGTAAAACCTATCATTATAAACCCGGCGATTCATTTTATGAAAAGCCAAATGGCCTACATGCCGTAACCCGCAACAGCAGTAAAAATAAAGCTGCTAAGCTGCTTGTATTCTTCATCGCCGAAAAAAATAAACCTACTACCGTACCCGTAAAAACTAAATAACATGAAAACTGCAACACCCAATAAACCCTCAACCCTTTTAGTGATAATAGCCTTTGCTATTGTTTACGTGGTATGGGGCTCCACATACTTTTTTATACAGATGGCGGTACATGGCTTTCCGCCAATGCTGATGGGGGCTTTACGCTTCTTTACAGCCGGGGTACTATTACTAACCTGGTGCCGCTTTAAGGGCGACAAGCTATGGGTTAAAAGAGATGTAGTTACTTCGGCCATCAGTGGTTTGCTGATGCTTTTTGTGGCCACAGGTATCGTGATCTGGGCCGAACGCACCCTGCCAAGCGCCATGGTTGCCATATTGGTATCGGCTAACCCTATCTGGTTTGTGATCCTCGACAAGGTAAACTGGAAGGTCAATTTTAAAAGCCGTACAACCATAGCTGGTTTGATACTCGGTTTTGCCGGGGTGATCCTGTTATTCGGCGAAGCTATCAGTAAGTCCTTATCTGGTGCTATAAGTCATGAGCAGTTAACAGGCTTGATCCTGTTACTGGCAGGCCCAATTGCCTGGTCGGCAGGCTCGCTTGTTTCAAAAAAGCGTGGTAGCGATGCGCCGGCCCGGGTAAACACTTCATGGCAAATGATCATTGCGGGCCTGGCATTTATACCTGCCAGTTTGTTTAACCATGAACTTGGTTCATTTCATTTTGCAAACGTGCCTTTACAATCGTGGTTAGCTATCGTGTACCTGATATTTTTTGGCTCCATTGCCGCATTCAGCGCTTATGTATGGTTGTTAAAAGTTCGCCCGGCAACAGAAGTAAGTACCCACTCCTATGTAAACCCGGTAATAGCCGTGTTGCTGGGTACCTTATTTGCTCATGAAAATATTTCAGGCTTGCAAATATTTGGCCTGGTAGTGATACTGATCAGCGTGTTATTGGTGAACATAGCTAAATATGGCAAAATCACCTTTATGCGCTCGTGGTTTGGATTGGACAAGCATAATGATAAAATAGTTGAACATTTGAGCCCTACCCAACGTACTGAGATCTGCCTGGATTAATCCGTAATCACCTAAAACGCAATCATATGAGCACAAAAAAGATCAACATCATTTACTGGGTTTTCACCGGTTTACTATTGGCCGCTATGGGCTTAGGGGCCATTCCCGATCTGTTGTCGATGCCCGAAGCGCTGGCCGTATTTAAGCACCTGGGTTATCCTGCGTACTTGTCGCCTTTTATGGGTGCCGTTAAATTACTGGGGGTGATCGCTATTTTAATTCCCGGCTTTCCGCGGATCAAGGAATGGGTTTACGCGGGTTTTGTTTTTGACCTTACCGGTGCTACGTATTCAGGCCTGGCCTCGGGCGACCAGATACCTCAGGTATTGCCTATGTTGATCGGTTATGCTCTGATCATCGGATCATACATTTATCATCACAAGAGACTAAAAGCTAAACAAGTTTAATTTTTTGAGAACATGTACTGGGTTAGTACGTGTTCTCAAAACTAATAAGCCATTGGTTACCAAATTTATCAACAAGATCGCCAAACAAGGCACCCCAGAAAGTATCTTCCAAAGGATGGGTTGCTTCGCCATCGGTTGATAGGCGGGCGTAATATTCATGGGCTTCCTCTTCGGTGTTACAGTTTAACAATAAGGATACAGCATTACCTTTGATCAAACCGTTTTCGGGTACCATATCTGAAGCCGTAAGTACCATATCGCCTTTGACGAGTGTGGCATGTACCACGCAGTTTTCCATACAGGGAGGCATAGGTTCGTTAAGGGGTAAAGGTAGTTCACCAACGGTTTGAAAAGTGAGTTTACCGCCAAGGCATTCTTTGTAAAAGGTCATTGCCTCCAGGCAATTACCGTTAAAAGTTAAGTATGAATTAATATTTGCCATGCCAGTATGCCTTTAATATATACAGATTAATTGACTATACAAAAATGCGTGTTGCAACGCAATTTGATGAGGGCCTAATACGACAATTGAGAGGGTAAATACGACAAAAATGAGAATCAAGAGGTAAGAGTCAAGAAACAAGACAACCCATTCCTTTTCGTCAGTCCATATCAGGACGGAATATATTTTTTCCTCTTGATTCTTGGCTCTTACCTCTTGACTCTAATTGATCACAGCCCCTTGTTTTAACTCATCGCCGGGATGGTTAATAACTTGATCGCCGGCTTTTAGGTTGCCAAATACCTCGGTGGAGTCATTCCTGGCTAAACCTTCTTTGATATCAACCAATACGGCTTTCCCTTGTTTAACGGTAACCACGTATTCGCGCTCTGTTGATCTTACGATAGCATTGTTAGGAACCAATAGCGATTTGGCGCCCGAAAGCATGGGGATCCTTACTTCGGCATACATGCCCGGTTTTAGCTGTCCGTTTTTATTTTGCACATCAATCTCAATAGCTTCTGAACGCATGCTGCCTAATGAATTAGCCGAACGGCTTATTTGGGCGGTTTGCTCGTTGCCCGGCATGGCATTGAACACAAAAGTAACGGGCTGCTGCAGGTCTACCTTGTCTACATAATCTTCGGGGATAAATACCTCCAGACGCATTTTGCTGATGTCCTGCAATATCAGCATCGGTTGATCGGTGCCTTTGCCGGGGGATACCAATGCCCCCGGTGATACATTACGTTGTACGATCATGCCGTCAAATGGTGCGCGGATATTCAGATAATCCTGTATGGTACGTACCGATGCCACATTGGATTGCTCTGACCTGGCCATCGCGTCATCGGCTTTCATTTTGGCCGATGCGTTATCCAGGTCGAGCGGGGATACCGAGCCGGGTTCTTTAGCAGCCTCTTTTAGTCGCTGATATTTTTCTTTACTGGCGATGGCGTTTTCCTGGGCCTGCAAAAAGCGGGAGTTGGCCGCCTGTAATTGCGATTCCATTTCGGGAGCTTCGAGGGTCATCAGCAGTTGCCCTTTTTTTACAATAGCTCCACGGTCAACGTATAGTTGTTTTACAAAGCCGTTCACCTTCGGGAAAATGTTTACTTCATTAAAAGGCTTTAATTGCCCCGGTAAGCGGGCCTGGCTCGAAAGTGCTTTTTCGGTTATAATACCGGTTTCATAAGCCGATTTTTTGCTGGTGGAGGCCGCCGCCATATTTACAGGCGTTTGGTTACTGGAGCAGGCCGCCAGCATACTGTTGGCCGCTGCTAATAATATGATTGATTTAAATTTCATGATCTTATACTGTTAAGGTTTCTATTGCTGTTATTTCGGCTGAGTGCTCAGCAGATTCATCGGGCATTAATGATGGCGAATCGTAGGTGGTTTTATTTTGTACCCAGGCAAACACCTGTGGTAAAATAAACAGGGCCGCCAGTGTTGAGGCAAACAAACCGCCAATAACCGCCCTGCCCAATGGTGCCGACTGTTCTCCAGCCTCACCCATGCCCGAAGCCATGGGTATCATGCCTGCTATCATAGCTAAGCTGGTCATCAGGATAGGGCGCAAACGGATGGATGCGCTGGTGATGGCTGCTTTGGTAGCATTACGGTAATCCAGCCGTAGCTTTTCGGCATTAGTCACAATCAGGATGGCGTTGGCTACGGATACCCCGGTCGACATGATCATGCCCATGTAGGATTGTAAATTCAATGTTGAACCGGTAGCCAGCAGCATCAGCAGTGAGCCCAATATTACAGCGGGTACGGTAGATAATACCGTTAATGATACCTTGAATGACTGGTAATTGGCCGCCAACAAGAGGAATATCACCAGGATGGCTAAGCCCAAACCATTCTGCAAACTACTCAGTGTTTCGGTGAGCAGATTTGCCATGCCATTTTGTGAGGCTATCAAACCTTTAGGTGCTGCACCCAGAGAGTTAATAGCCTTTTGCACATCAGCGGTAGCCGTACCCAAATCCTTTTTATAAATATTGGCGCTGATAGTTACAAAGCGGCGAGGTCCGGCTCGGTCATACTCCCCCGGTACGTAGCTGGTAGTAAAGGTGGCGATATCGCTCAATACAGGGCTGCTTTGTCCTTTTACCAGCGGTATCTCTTTCAACTGATCCATAGTGTTCATCACATATTCCGGAATTTGTACCTGTACCTGGTAGGTGTAAGCTCCTTTTTCATCCAGCCAAAGATTTTTATCCGTAAAGCGGCTTGATGAAGTACTGGCCGTAACCGAGCGGGCAATATCCTTGATATTGAGACCCAATTGTGCAGCCTTCAGCCTGTCGAGTGTGATCTTGATCACCGGGAATTTCAGCGGCTGGGCAATCTGCACATCGCGCAGATAACTGATGCTTTTGAGCTTATCTACCACTTTGTTAGCATAACCTTCAATCTGGGCCATATCTTTACCGGCCACCTGCACCTCAATGGGCGATGATGCACCCTGGCTCATGATCTTTTCGGTCATGTCAATCGGTTCAAAGCTTATCCGGAGCTCAGGTAGTTTATAATGGATGTTTTTGCGCAGGGCATCCTTCAGTTCATCCATATTTACCTTGTACTTTTCGTCCAGGTTTACCTGTAATACGGCTTCCTGGGTACCGGTGTTAAACACGTACAGGTTACTGGTTCCGTAAGCGGTAGGCACCAGCCCGATATAGCCCGAGGTGATTTCCACATGGTTATTCACCGTTTGGTTAATGATCTGCAATACCTGTTTAAAAGCATCCTCAGTTCGCTCCAGGCGGGTGCCATCGGGCTCTTTAATGCGGATCTGGAACTGGCCGTTATTGATCTTAGGCATCATATCCTTACCTATAAATACAAAGCAAAAACCAGCCAGGATGATCACGCTAAACAGATACACCAACACAATGCCTTTTTTGCGAGGCATGGAGTTAGTAAGTACCCGGATAAGCCATAATTTAATGCGCTCAAACAGGTCATTCTCCTCAGGATGTTTTTGTTCATTGTCCAGGTGTGTTTTTACCTGGCTTTCTTCCTGCATGTCCAGGGCCTCGCCCGCATGGGCATGAATATCCTCATGGTGATAATGCTGATAACGTTCGGCTTTAATAAGCCAGTTACTCAGGATAGGTACCACGGTTTGCGCCAATACGTATGATACGATCATGGTTAAACCGATGGATAAGGAAAGCGGTAAAAACATGGCCTTAGGCACGCCACTCATCATAAACGATGGCGCGAATACGGCCAGGATACAAAGCAATATCAGCAACAAGGGGAACGAAATTTCCTCACAGGCATCATAAATGGCCAGGCGTTTGGATTTGCCCATTTCCAGGTGCTGGTGGATGTTTTCGATGGTTACTGTGGCCTGGTCGACCAGGATGCCTATGGCCAGCGCCAACCCGCTCAGGGTCATGATATTGATGGTTTGCCCGAACATACTCAGCAGCAATACCCCTATCAGGATAGATACCGGGATGGTTATCACCACAATGAGACTGCTTCGCCAGTCGCGCAGAAACAGGAGTACCATTAAACCGGTCAACAAGGCACCCAATCCACCTTCGGTCATCAAACTTTTCACGGCGTTCACCACAAACACCGATTGATCAAACTCATAGCTCAGCTTTACATCATCGGGCAGCAGGTTCTGCATTTCGGGCAGTTTGCTTTTGAGGTTTTGCACCACGGTCCAGGTGGAGGCATCGGCGGTTTTAACTACCGGGATGTACACCGATCGTTTGCCGTTGATGAGGGCATAATCCACCGTAATATCGGCAGCATCGGCTACACGGGCCACATCTTTTACAAAAATGGGCACGCCATTCTGGGTTTTTACGGGGATATCGCCAAAATTATCCGGGTTTTTAATAAGCGTGTTCATGGTGGTCAGGAACATGGTATTATCCAGCCGGAGGTTACCTGAGGGTGATGTTACGTTGAACTTAGCCAGCGCGTCAACCACCTCATCGGGTGTTAAATTATAACTGCGCAATTTATCCGGATCAAGATTTACGGTGATGGAACGGGCATTGGCCCCAAACGGAGGTGATGGCGACAGACCAGGCACGGTAGCAAACATGGGGCGTATTTTGGTGGCTGCCATATCATAAATATCCTTCAAACTACGTGTCGGGCTCGAGAACACCAGCTGCCCAACGGGTAACGATGAGGCATCAAATCTAACCACCTGCGGCGGCAATGCACCGGGAGGGAAAAAGCTGGATGCCCTGTTTACTTGCAGTGCCACCTGTGCCGAAGCTTCGGCCATGTTGGTGCTTTCATAAAACGACAGTTTAATCAAGGTTAAACCCTGGATGTTTTTACTGGTGATGCTTTTAATACCATTGATATACAGGAACTGATCCTGGAACTTGGTAGAGAAAAAGCCTTCCATTTGCTGCGGCGACATACCGCCGTAGGCTTCGATAACGTATATAGTGGGCAGATTGAGCTGCGGGAATATATCTATCGGTATTTTGACTGCGCTGAGCACTGAAAATATCAGCAGGCTCATGGTGATCACTATGGTAGTGATGGGCCTTTTGAGCGCGGAGGTGACCATTGACATAGCTAAATTATTTTAAGAGGTTTAAAACGGTATTGACCTGGTTTTCGGTAACAGCTTTCTGGAACAAGGCGCCGGAGTAAGCGAATTTGGCCTGCGCCAGATCTGTTTCAGCCCGGTAGAGTATATTAAGCGCGGCATTAAGTTCAATAATATCGGTTAAGCCACTTTTATATAGGGATAGCTTTTGGCGATAACCATCATTGGCTGCTTTTAACTGGCGCGGAATTTCCCGCAGGCGCTGCCGGGCGGTTTCCAGTTCTACATCGGCCTGGTTGGCGCTGATAGACAGTAGTTGCTTTTGCTCTGCCAGTTTTTGCGAGCTATAGTCGGTGGTAGCTTTTTGGGTACGCAGCTTCAACTGGCGGCGGCGGATATCAAACAAATTATAGGATACACCAATACCCACCAGGTAATTGCTCCTGTCAACACCCAGGCCGGTCGACAGACTGTTGAAATGATCATTAGCGTCGATACTTGATCCCCGGCCCCAGGCAGCAGCTTCCAGCATGATCTTGGGGTTATAGCTTTTTTTAACCATAGCCTCGCGTTGCAGGCTGTTTTGATATACGGATTTGTAATAGTTGATCAGGGGATGGTTAACCGTATCCGGGTTTAAGGATTGTACCACTGCCGACTGACCGATCAGCGTCATCTCGGCTGTAGTATCCGGAACGATGGATTGGTACGGCAAACCACTAACGGACGAAAGCTGTAATTGTACCTGTTTTTGCTGGTTAACCAGTTCGATATAATTCAGCCTGGCCTTGGACAGTTCGGCTTCCGAAATACTGGTATCAACACCGGCCCGCACACCACTTTTAGCCAGCGACTGTATAGAGCGCAGGATCTCGGTATTGCGCTGTATGTTGAGCGACTGTATGGCCAGCAGATCATGCAGGCGCAGCAGTTGCAAATAGTTGCTAATGGTATAGGCCCTTAATTGGTACCGGGAACTTGCAAATTGATTTTGCTCCACCTGGATATCAGAATTGGCTACTTTGTTTTGAGCCCCGTAGGAGCCAAAATTATAGACCTCCCAATCGAGCGCGGCTACACCCACGGTTGCGGATACGGCGGAGTTATTGCTTTCTGCACGTACTTTGGAGTCGGCGGGGATAATGCCAAACCCAAAATACGGGCCGGCCACATTGTTGTTGGTGCCGATATCAGCCTGGTAGTTAAGCCGCAGGTTAGGCAGCCAGTTGCTATGCGTTTCGGCAGCCTGCGTACGGCGGATCTTAATAGCTGCGGAGTCGGTAAGCAGCGTAGGAGCGTTTTGATCAACCCGGTTGAGCAGCGTTTTTAAGCTGACCACCGGATCATTATTTTGCTGTGCATAGGTATTTACCGCGATGAGCAGGCCCACAGCAATCAATACGGTTATTTTTAAACTTTGCATATAAGTTTCTGAAATGAACTTATACCGGTGCCTATATTTAAGCTGTTTGAAAATGCTTTTAAAGCATAACCATTATGGCAAAAAGTAATAGTAAATACCGGTAAATGATAGATAAACTAATTTGAATACATGATGGAGCATCAGCTCAAGCCCTGGCAGGCTTCATCAACTCAAATTTTAAAAGTGCAGAAGGATAAATAGGAGTATTGTGAATCGGTAACTGACCAATTAATGGTAAGTAAGCGCTGGGGATTCAATTTCCAAAGGCGCTGTGCAAACAACAGCAGTATAAAACTGCCTACAACCATATTTAACAGATCGATAGCCGATTTTTTATCATTCATGATAAACTTATCGGTACGCTGAAAAAAGTTGATATGGGCAAGGCTGGCCACTGTAGTTTCGGTCTTCCTTTTAAAGATGGAATTATGACTTACGGCTGCTTCGGCAACCGGCCCTGTTAAACGTGGTAAAAAAAAGATGTGCGATACGGCAATAAAAATATAACAGGCAGCTATGAATAGCACTTGCAGCTTTTTAAAGATATCTGTACGACTTTGTTTCACGCAGGCAACAATTTTATACAACAAAGGTCAAAAAAAACCAAATTGTTTTATGCAAAAATATTGTTGCAATATGAAGTATAGATGAACTTTAAACAAAGGCCTGTCATATAAAAGGCGTCATTGCGAGGTACGAAGCAATCCCAAACTATACAGAGCCGTCTTTTTATTCGATCTGTCTATCGGGGATTGCCACGCTGCGCTCCTTTAGATTAGCATAATTATTATATTGGACTATTTGATTGAGCAAGAAGCAGGGTAAACTAAGCTTCGCTCCGAGTTAGTGACTCACATT
>NZ_FNJV01000009.1 GCF_900103125.1 Mucilaginibacter sp. OK268
TAAGGTTGATGAAAAGGAAGCAGGGTCTTAATCGCAATGTGAGTCACTAACTCGGAGCGAAGCTTAGTTTACCCTGCTTCTTGCTCAATCAAATAATCCAATATAATAATTATGCTAATCTAAAGGAGCGTAGCGTGGCAATCCCCGATTTGTAGAGCCGCTCTGTATAGTTAGGGATTGCCACGCTACGCTCGCAATGACGCTATTTTTGATGTTTTCAGGCTTGCGGCATGCTACCAGATCTTCACCCTTTTATCTGGATCCAGCCACATTTTATCGCCTTTTTTAATATGAAATGCTTCATAAAACTCAGGCACATCGGTAAACGGCCCGTTTACGCGCATAAAGCCAGGGGCGTGAGGATTGGTCAAGATCTGGCTGGATAATGACTCCTGGCGGTCCTGCCCGAGCCAACCCAGTGCATAGCCCAGAAAATAGCGTTGTACCGGGGTTAATCCATTAATGGTTTTTCCTTCTTTATATTGATTGGTTTTCTTAAAGGCGTCGAGTCCTATCACAATGCCGCCCAGGTCGGCAATATTTTCACCTTGTGTGGCTTTACCATTTACATGCAGGCCGTAAATGCTATAGCCATTGAATTGATTCACGAGCATTTGCGCCCGTTTGGTAAACTTTACGGAATCCTGTGGCAGCCACCATGCTTTCAAATTACCTTCGGCATCAAACTGGCGACCTTCATCGTCAAAACCGTGGGTCATTTCGTGACCGATGGTAGAGGCCGCCGCGTAGCCATATATCACCGCGTCATCAATATCCTCATCTTTTGCGCCGGGAATAGTAAATATGCCTGCAGGTAATACAATTTCATTATTTGATGGATTGTAATAGGCATTATAGGTTTGCGGGGTGATGCCCCATTCGGTACGGTCAACGGGTTTGCCCAGTTTGGCAGCGCTGTATTTATGCCAGAAATTATTGCCTCGCATTACATTCAAAGCATAGGGGCCTCGATTAATCTCCAGGGTCGAAAAATCCTTCCATTTATCCGGGTAGCCTACCTTAGGCATTACTTTGCTCAGTTTATAATAAGCTTTTTCTTTGGTGGCAGGACTCATCCAGTCCAGTTTTTCAATATGTTCTTTGAATGAGGCTCGCATTACCTCCACCAGGTTCACATAACGCTCTTTGGTTTTTTCGGGGAAGTACTCCTTTACAAATATCTGTCCCAAAACTTCGCCCATGACCCCGTTTTCGGTATCCAGTACACGTTTCCAGCGTGGCAGTTGCTCTTTTTTACCGTTAAGAATGGTGCCGTAAAAACGGAAGAGTTCCTGGTCAAAAGGCTTGCTCAGGTAAGAGCCAAACTCAGATACCAGGTTTTTGCGCAGGTAATTTTTCCAGTCGTCTATACTATAGGTATGGAGTGCTTTGCTGAACGCCCGGTAATATTCGGGCTGACCAACAATAACGGTATCCACCTTCTTGTAATCCATTTTTTCAAATGTCGGTTTCCAGTCTACCTCTGGTACCAGCTTGCTTAAGCCCGCCAGCGGCATTTTATTATAGTTATGATAGGGATCGCGCAGATCTTCGAGTTTGCGGCTGCTGTCTGCCAGCGATTTTTCGAGGGCGTATGTCTGTGTGGTGGCCAAGGTAGCAGCATCGGGCTGTAAGCCGATCAGCTTAAATATTGTAGGTAAGTGTTTTTGCTGATAATCGTTCCGAACGGCAACGCTATGCGCATCTGTATTAAAATAATAATCACGGTCGGGCAAACCTATACCATCCTGACCAAGCTGCAGGACGATCTTGGCGCTGTTTTTAGCATCCTGCCCGGCATAGGTACCCAGGGGGGTAGTAACACCGATGGTACCCAGGTGTGCAAACTCTTCTATTAGCGCTTTAATGTCTTTTACCTGGTCAATTTTAATCAGCTCATCTTTAAGTGGCGATAAGCCTTGCTTCTCGATATCAACAGTATCCATACCGCTGAAATAAAAATCACCTATTTTTTGGGTATTACTGCCTTTGGGGGCACCGGCTTTAAGCGCATCCTCATTTATTTTTTTCATGCGGTTACGTAATTCCTCTTCTACCACATTGCCTATTCCCCAGGCTGCATAGGCCGGAGGGATCGGATTTTTTTTGAGCCAGGTACCATTCGCATACTTAAAAAAATCGTCGCCGGGTTTTACCGATGTATCCATATTTTTAAACACGGGATCATTATCGGCATAGGTCTTGGTTTTATCGTTACAGGCTGAAAGCGCCAGCAAGCCAAAAGCAAAAGCGATAGCTGTCGCGGGGGATGTTCTTTTGATCATAAATTTTTTTATTGTGTATGTTAAAAAATACAACGGATGTATGGAATAATAGAATTTGAAATAGCAATTTAATAAAAAAAATACCTGTTTAATAAATGCCTTGAAAAAAACCGGCTAAAGAAACATCAAAATAGTAACAAACCTTCCTTAATGTATCCAGCCTGATATCGATTTTACCTGATTCTAAACGGGCTATATTGATGCTTGTTTCGGTAAAGAATTTTTCTTGGGTTACCTGATTCTGCCTTCTCAGATTTTTGATTTGCAGGGCTACTTTTTTCTTAAAAGCTTCATCGGAGTTGGTAAGGTATTCAAAATCAGTAAGTAGCATGTGTGGTGTCGGCTTGGTTTATAAATCGGGAAATTACCTTTATGAAAAAATAAATAATTATAAGTATTTAAAATTGCGTAAAAATATTGATAATAATATATGTCTGAACGGATATTTACTGACGTTTAAGTTAGCAAAAATTAAAAATTGTGGCAACAAAATTGTTTACTACAACTCGCCCTGCATTTGATCTGTGAAAAAAATTAAAAATCATCTACCAATGAAAAACTTTTTTTGAATTCTCAGACGCCCAAGTTGAGATTTTTTGTTCTTTGTTTTGGGTTTAATCAATAGTTTAAATTAATTAGGGGAAAGGGAGCTTTGAAAAAAGCTCTCTTTTTTTATGCAATAAATTTGCTATGCATGCATAGTAATCACTATATTTATTTTTTTAAATATTATGCATTTCGAATTTACAGAAGAACAACTCATGATACGCCAGGCGGCACGCGATTTTGCACAAACAGAATTGAAGCCGGGAGTGATAGAACGCGACGAACACCAGAAGTTTCCGGCCGATCAGGTGAAAAAACTGGGAGAGCTGGGTTTTTTAGGAATGATGGTTTCGCCGCAATATGGGGGGAGTGGTATGGATGCTATATCCTATGTGTTGGTGATGGAAGAACTCTCCAAGATTGATGCCTCCGCATCGGTAGTAGTTTCTGTCAATAATTCGCTGGTTTGCTACGGCCTGGAAAAATATGGTTCAGAAGCTCAGAAACAAAAATACCTGGTACCACTGGCCAAAGGCGAAGTGATAGGGGCATTCTGCCTTTCGGAACCGGAAGCTGGCTCAGATGCCACCTCACAACGCACCACCGCCATTGATATGGGCGATCATTATTTACTTAACGGTACCAAAAACTGGATCACCAATGGGAACTCCGCGTCGACCTATATTGTAATGGCCCAAACAGATGCTTCCAAAAAGCATCATGGTATCAACGCGCTCATTGTTGAAAAGGGCATGGCAGGTTTTACAATAGGCCCAAAAGAAAATAAAATGGGCATACGCGGATCTGATACCCACTCCCTGATGTTTACCGATGTGAAAGTGCCTAAAGAGAACCGCATTGGTGATGAAGGCTTCGGCTTTAAATTTGCCATGAGCACTTTAGAAGGCGGCCGTATTGGTATTGCAGCACAAGCATTAGGGATAGCCTCGGGCGCTCATGAACTGGCTGTTCAATACGCCAAAGAGCGTAAAGCTTTTGGCAAAACCATTGCCGACTTACAGGCCATTCAATTTAAACTGGCCGATATGGCTACTGAAATTGAGGCTGCCCGTTTACTATGTCTTAAAGCAGCCTGGTTAAAAGACCACGGCAAATCATATACGCAGGCTGGTTCCATGGCCAAGCTTTTTGCATCAGAAGTGGCTATGCGCACTACTACCGAAGCCGTGCAGATACACGGTGGTTATGGCTTTGTAAAAGAATATCATGTAGAGCGATTAATGCGAGATGCCAAGATCACTCAGATATATGAAGGGACGTCCGAAATACAACGTATTGTAATTTCACGCGAAGTTTTGAAGTAGTGAGCGCAGCGCGGCAATCTCGTAGAATACAAGGCCGTCTTGCATTGTTCGCGATTGCTTCGTCGTTCCTCCTCGCAATGACACGAGGGCCACGCGTCATTAGTAACGCCGTCTAAGCATGGTGGGTAGGCCTCCGCGCTCTACCCTTCGACGGAGCTCAGGGTGACATTCTTTTTTTGAGCGTTACTTATTTGTCATATCTTTTCATACGCTATATCCCCATAGGTAAATAGTTTTGAAATAGCTGGCAGTTTTTATACTTTTGACAAAGTATATCAACTTAGTAGACTATTTTAAAAATGAACTATAGATCGATCATAGCATCCCTGGTACTCGTTTTCCTTTTACAGGTATCATTTGCTCAACCCAAACTCAAAACAGGGGTATGGCGTGGCGCCCTTAAAACAACATCGGGCACGGATATTCCCTTCAATTTTGAGGTGAAAGACAATGGTGGCAAACAAGAGCTTTTTGTGATAAACAGTACCGAGCGATTGAAAGTAACCGATGTGGTAACCAAAGGCGATTCGGTGTTTATCCGCATGCCTTTGTTTGATTCGGAATTTAAGCTGAAGCTGGAAGCCGGTAATTTAAAAGGGAATTGGATAAGGCATTTAGGCGAGCGCGACGCTTTGATCGGGTTTTCGGCCGAACCAAATACTTCATGGAGATTTACCGCGACACCAGAAAAACCTGCCTTTGATGTTAGCGGACGTTGGTCGGCCGTGATTGGTGAAGGTGCACACGCCGATACCACCGTAGGTGAATTTAAACAGACCGGCAACAAACTTACCGGTACATTTTTAACCACAACCGGTGATTACCGTTTCCTGGAAGGATCGGTATCGGGTAATAAATTATACCTGTCGTGCTTTGACGGCGGGCATGCTTACACCTTTACAGCCACTGTTAATGACGCCCAAACCATAACCGATGGTAAATTTATAGGTACATCGTTTGTACAAGCGTGGACAGCTGTTAAAAATGCGAATGCAAAACTACCCGACGCGTATTCGCTTACCGCGTTGAACCCAGGCTATAAAAAAATAGATTTTAGCTTTAAGGATATGAACGGCAAAGAAGTTTCGCTTCAGGATGCCCGTTATAAAAACAAAGTTGTTATTGTGCAGATATTAGGCTCCTGGTGCCCCAACTGTATGGATGAGACGGCCTACATGGTAAACTATTACAAAAAGTTTCAGCCCAAAGGTGTGGAGGTTATAGGCCTGGCCTATGAGCGTACTAACGATTTTGAAAAATCAAAAAAGGCGCTCCAGCAGGTAAAAAACAGGTTTAATGTACCTTATCCTTTGTTGATAACCGGTTACACCAGCAACAAGGCTGAAACAGCTAAAAGCCTGCCCATGCTGGCCAAAGTAGTAGGTTTCCCTACCACTATCATTATTGATAAAAGCGGTGATGTACGTAAGATACATACCGGGTTCAGCGGTCCCGGCACCGGTGAATACTATACCGAATTTATCAGTGAGTTTGAAAAACTGACGAGTGATTTGCTTGCGGAGAAGGTAGAGGCTTCTAAGTAAAGTGCCTTATTATTTATAGACATATGGGAGCTTGTCACCCTGAGCCTGTCGAAGGGGGCGCGTAGAGGCCTTTGCCCACGAGTCTTCGACAAGCTCAGACTGACAGGCCTTTTTTTGCAGCGTTTTTCCAGCTTTAAGCCTTATGCTTTCGGCTTTTAGCTCCTACTTAGTGATTCTCTTCCTGATCAATACCTACAACCGGTGAAGATCCCACAGTTTGTCCCACTCCAAAATAGCTTTCCAGCTCGTTTAGGGTTGATGAACTGGTGGCGATATCTTTAATGATCACACCTTTTTCCATCAGTAGGATACGGTCGCACACATCAGTGATATGGTTAAGGTCATGACTGGATACGATAGTGGTAATGCCTTTGCTCTTATTCGCCTCCTTCAGCATGTTTTTTAGCCGGAACTGCGTACTGGGGTCGATATTGGCAAAAGGCTCATCCAGCATCAGCAGTTGTGGGTTTTGCAACAGGCATGATGCCACACCAACCTTGCATTGATTACCTTTTGACAGGTCGCGGATGTATTTACCCCGGTTTAATATTTCGCCATTAAAAAAATCACCCAAAGCAGCCAATGCTTCATCAACCTGGGCGTGATTTTGCTGATGCAGGCCGCCGATAAAATACAGGTACTCTTCGGGAGTAAGGTATTCTATCAAGAAGCCTTCGTCCAGGTACGATGCGGTGTAAGTTTTCCAGTTTTCGTGCCCGGCAACTATTTCGCCGTTTGATAATATTTCACCGCTTTCCGGGCGTATCAGATCCAATATCATCCGGAACAGCGTGGTTTTGCCTGCGCCATTGTTACCAACCAGGCCAACACTTTCGCCTTTAGCTATGCTCAGTTGTGGGATGTCAACAACAGTAACGTCGTTATATACTTTTTTTAGGTTTTTGATCTCAATCATATTATTTGTTTCTGAAGCCTTCGGCTATCTGGTATCTTTTGGAGTAATAGTCGGCCTCCAGCTGTTTTATCCAATAATTACGGGTTAGTATAAATAGGGTAGCAATAACGCCAAGAGCTATCAATCCCATATCCTGATGTTTAAAAACTAAAAACGGCAGGTAAATAAGATAAGGTGCCAAAATAAGCGGGAACGATAGCAGCAATTGCGTTGCGCCAACACCCTCCCAGTTAAATGATGCCCCTTTTGACAGGTCGATGCGCTTAAAATTGCGGTTGGCAAAAAACAGTACCATGGTGGTATTGATGCCGATGTTCCATAAATACATGATAAAATGCATTACCACTATCTTCCACCCAAAATAAGCATAGGGGGTGGTTAATAAAAAGGCTACGGTTGATACCGCGGTAAAAAGCAGGTATTTGGCCTTTAAAAAATCGGAAAAACTAATGTTGCTCACCAGCAATCCATCAAAATGCGAGCCCTGCCAGCTAAACATAAACTGCCCATAGCTGATAATGAATATGCCGGTCATGAACATTCCCACAAAAATATACCAGGTTTGACCGTACTGACTGTTGGTGTAAAATATAAGTCCGTAAAACATAAAGAACAATCCCATAACCAGGGCCGAACGGGGGCGCTTGTTACGCAATATCAGCTTTATTTCATTAGCAGCCAGATCGCCAACGGCGCCAAAGCGAGCCAGCACCGGAATATCGGTACTGCTTTTATATTTCTTTACCTTATGAGCGGTAAGCTCTTCCAGGTACATGTTTTGCTTCAGGTACTGGAAGTTAAAATAATACATCACGATGCCTAACATCAGTGGTACAATAGCCAGGGCCGGGATAATAATTAAGCGACCGAAAAAAGCATAGGATATATCATGCAGGGAATATAAGTGCCACCTAAAATCGCAGGTGGTGATCAATATCAGTACGGTGGCAGAAGCCAGGAATACCCAGCCATTTAAGTTTGATTTTCTTTTGATGTATAGTGCCAGGTAATTATTAAAAACCGTGAGACCCCCAATAGCTATAATAAATGCAAGCGCTGTAATAAACCCGGAATCGTGAGCAATGATTTTGAATATAAAGGGCAGAAATAATATAAAAGGCCACAGGTTAAACACCGAAAAAACAGCAGTGAGCGCCAGATACCTCACCAGGGTATTCCTTTTGATAGGCAAGTGCTGATATGGCTGCACCCTTAAGGTTGGCAATTCCTGCAATTGCAGGCGCATCAACAGATCAACCAGGAAGTAGATCAATAGAATACCGCAGAATGATTTAATAAGGTCATCATTCGGGAAGGCGAGCTCCAGCATTTTATCCATACTTATACCTACCAATAATATACAACCAAACAGGTAAAGGATCAAAAAAAACATCACCACACGTATGGCAACACTTTTTCCTGTGTTTTTTGATCGCCAGAAAGCTTTTAATTCATGCCTGATGAAAGTAGATACCATGGGCTGTTTAAAGTATTAGGTTAAGTATGGGCTCAATATACAAAATAAGAAACAAGATAGGAGAGGCAAGAGATAAGAATCAAGAGCCAAGAGATAAGAATAAAACAACCCCGGGAAATTTGCGAAGGCAGGTAAATATTTTTAAAATATTAGTTATAAGTGCGTTAAACCAAAGCCAAAGAGTTAGTCTATCAACTAAACAACAACTCAAATTTACTTATGAAAAAAGCAATTCTGGTCCTGGTGTTGATTATTGGCTCGGTTTATCAGGCCTTTGCCCAGCAAAATGGCAAAACCAAACATATGATCATCTCTATTCTGGAGAAATCCGGTAAGCCAATATTCGGCCGTACTCCTCCAAATGTATTTATTACCCGCGATGATACAGTTCAGGTTCAAAAATATGTAGAATTTAACCTCAAAGTTAAAGCGAGTGAGCAGGAGGCGGCTCACGAGAATCAGATAATGCAGTTACTGGAACCTTATTATATTGGTGGCTGGAAATTGGTTAGCGTTTCCCCGGCTCAAACTTTTAATGTTGATGACAATGAAGACATGACCAGGTTTTTCTTTACCAAAGACGAGTAGGGAAGGGTGAGAGGAGGCAAGCGTCAGGAATGAGGATTCGAGGAAAGTCGCCTGTTGGTTGATTTAGTTTTAAATATATAGAAACTAATATATTTATTAAAATATGTGGAAAAGTCTCAGACTTATACGCTTTGTTATATAGTATTTTTTCATTTATATTTATAATGATATTCAATTATAATAATACCCTGAAACCTTAACCATATTTACTCACTTTAAAATAATAGTTTATGCCTTACTCTCCTTTATTAATAAAACCCTTCAGAGATGAAATATCAGAAGTGGGCGTTCAAGAATTACTCACGCCGAATGACGTTGATGAAATCATGAAACAGACTGGCACTACGCTGATTTTTATCAATAGCGTTTGCGGTTGTGCCGCCGGTACTGCACGCCCTGGAATTAAATTGGCGCTGGAACATGATAAAAAGCCCGACAGAGTAGCCAGCGTGTTTGCCGGGCAGGACCTGGATGCAACCGCACGGTTCCGCACTTATGTATCAGATATTCCCCCATCTTCTCCCTCATTTGCGCTGTTTAAAGATAATGAGTTGGTTTATTTCATACCCAAACACAGGATCGAATCCCGGGATGCAAATTCGGTTGCTAATGATTTAATAGCAGCATTTGATGAGTTTTGTTAAAGCAGATAACTTCTTTTGCTAAGATTTACCCCTTGCGCTCGTTGCAACGAGCGCAAGGGGTGTAAGAGTCAAAAACCTGATGGAAATTCCCCCTTTTCACACTCTTGATTCTTGACTCTAATATCTTGCTTCTCAATATTTATACCTGTCGCCCCAGAGTTTTCTTAACTTTTCTTTTGATTCGTTCTCTTTGGCGTTATTGCCTGGCTGGTAAATCTGTGTACCGCGGATGGCATCGGGTAAAAAATCAAGATCAGTAAAATTACCTTCGTAGCTGTGGGCGTATTTATAGTCTTTACCGTAGCCTATATTTTTCATGAATTTGGTTGGCGCGTTACGCAGGTGCAAGGGCACGGGCAGATCGCCGGTTTGACGCACCAGGGCTATGGCTGCTCCAATGGCCGTTGTAGCCGAATTACTTTTGGCTGATGTAGCCAGGTAAATAGCCGTTTGTGATAAGATCAGTTGCGACTCGGGCATGCCGATCTTATTAACCGCCTCAAAACAGCTTTGGGCAAGTAACAGCGCGTTGGGGTTAGCATTGCCGATATCTTCGGATGCCAGGATGAGCATTCGCCGGGCAATAAACAGCGGGTCTTCGCCGCCTACGATCATGCGGGCCAGCCAGTATACGGCTCCATTTGGATCTGAACCACGCATGGATTTAATAAAGGCCGAAATAATATCATAATGCTGTTCGCCGGTTTTATCGTACAGGGCCATGTTTTGCTGTACATGTTCCAGTACAACCTCATCAGTTAAAACTATTTCGGGTGTATTAAAGGCGTTTACCAGCAGCTCGAATATATTGAGCAGCTTACGGGCGTCGCCTCCGGAAAGACGGAGCAGGGCTTCATGATCTTTGATAATGATCTTTTTATCCTTCAGTACCACATCCTCCTTCATGGCCTTGTCCAGCAGGTTGAGCAGGTCTTCCTCGACCAATGACTGCAGGATATATACCTGGCAACGCGAAAGCAAAGCCGAGATCACCTCAAACGACGGATTTTCGGTAGTGGCGCCAATGAGCGTTACAATACCACGCTCCACAGCGCCCAATAACGAATCCTGCTGCGATTTGGAAAAGCGGTGGATCTCGTCAATAAACAATATAGGTAACGTTTCGCCCAGTTCTTTAAGCTGTGATGCTTTTTCAATTACCTCCCGAACATCTTTGACGCCGGAGTTAATAGCACTCAGGGAAAAGAACGGCCGGTATAACGACTGCGAAATGATATAAGCCAGGGTAGTTTTACCAACCCCCGGCGGCCCCCAGAATAGCATGGAAGGCAGCGAGCCCGATTCGATGGCTTTACGTAAAACCGCGCCCGGCCCTACAAGGTGTTTTTGCCCCACATAATCGTCGAGCGATCCCGGGCGCATACGTTCGGCTAAAGGAGGCAGATTGTTCATAAAGGTAAAATTCAGAAAACTAAATGCTAAATCCTAAAAAAATTAGTAATTTAATCGGCGTTATATCTAATTCGTCATTGCGAGCGCAGCAATCTCATCCCAAGTATAGGCATGCGAGGAGATGGCTTCGTCGTTCCTCCTCGCAATGGCTGTAAATTAATATCATAATCAACAAACCCATGCTCAAACAGTTTAAGCATTCCAACTAATGGTTAGGTCTTATTCTTCTTGGGATTTTGCCTTTTATCAATAAAGGCAATCAGTTCAATGCGTTGACTTTTAGGTTTGATTCTATAAACCAATGAAACTTGTTTTATGATTACACCGATGTGTGTATGTTTTATCCTGGCGGATTTACGAAACATTAATGGTTGAGTTTGTAATGTTTCGAGATACTCATTTACACGGGCTGTAAAGTTAAATAGCTCTTTTTCTGTCCAGTGTTCTTGTAGATAAGCTATTCTTTTGCCAAACGTTTCAACCGCTTTTTTGGTCCATACTATTTCAATCCCCATTTTCCGAATAGTTTTACCACTTCGGCATGAGGAACAGTTTCGCCACGATCGGCCTCTGATATACCCTCCAATATGTCTTTTTGCTGTTCAGTTCCCAGCTCATCAAACCAGTCGGCTTTTCTGCCAGACAAAAAGGCTTTCACATCCATAATTAAACCCTCATCATTGGAGTTCAGGATAGTTTGTAAAAGATTTAGCTTTTCTGCTTGAATGTCCATACCATTGAATTTAATGCTAAAATAATTATTTATTTTGTGAAAAGCACCAATTGATCAACATCCTAATGTTAAAACAGTTTAACCACTCCAACTACCATTCCATTTGCGATGAGCTAGCCCAATCAGACGCCGACCTGGCTCATATCATTAACACGCATGGTTACCCGCCCTTATGGTCAAGACCCAATACTTTTGAAACTTTGGTGCATATTATTCTGGAGCAACAGGTTTCGCTGGCCTCTGCTTTATCGGCATTAAATAAATTGAAGGAGTATATACAGGAGATCACCCCGGCAAGGGTATTGCTTTTAACGGATGAAGAATTTAAAGCCTGCTATTTTAGCCGACAGAAAACTACCTATACCAAATACCTCGCCGAGGCCATCATCAGCGGGCAGATCAATTTAACTGAATTAGAACAATTGCCCGACGATGTTATCCGCGCCAAACTAACCGCCCTCAAAGGCATCGGTAACTGGACTGCCGATGTATACCTGATGTTTGTACTGCAGCACGCCGATATTTTCCCAATAGGTGACCTTGCTGCGGTAAATGCATTAAAAAGAGTAAAGTCCTTACCCAAAGAAACCACCCGGGAGGAATTAATCGCCGTAGCCGAAAAATGGGCACCATATCGTACGGTAGCGAGTATGTTGTTGTGGCATTATTATTTGAGCGCGCCAGCCCCCCGGCCCCCTAAAGGGGGAGTGGATACGTAGGGTTAATTCCAACCATAATAAACGCGTCATTGCTTCGTACCTCGCAATGACGTGAGAATAAACAAAAAACGCGCGGCTCCAGAAGCCACGCGTAAATAAGATTTTCAAAAGCTCCCACTTCAGGGGGCTGGGGGGTTATACATTAAACAAGCCGTTCCGTTCCTGTTCCTGGTAGTTTTGTACGGTTTCAATAGCGTTATCCACCACATCGCTCAGGGCGGTGATAAAGGTGCCAGGTTTGGCCAGGCTCATAGCATGCTTTATGGCGTCAACCTCTTTGGGTACTATTTCCACAGGTTTGTTCGCATCAACAGATTCGATACCTTCTTTCAATAAACCAATGATGTTCTCGGCAGTGCGGCCGCGCAGGTGTTTTTCCTGGCGCAGGATGATGTAATCAAACATTTCGGCCGATATTTTACCCAGCTCGCGAATGTCGTCGTCGCGCCTGTCGCCGGTGCCGGCTATGATACCTATTTTAAGCGGCGAATCGATATGGCTTAAAAATGCCTTGATACCGTTATAGCCATCGGGGTTGTGCGCGAAATCGATCATGAAACGGAAATCCCTGAACTCAAAGATGTTCATTCGTCCCGGTGTTTGCGCTGCCGATGGAATAAAAGTTTCTAAGGACATTTTAATGTCCTCGGTCTTGAATCCCCATAAAAACGTAGCCAATGTAGCGGCCAGTACGTTCTCGATCATGAATGGCACGGTGCCTCCAAAAGTAAGTGGAATGAGGATGGTACGCTGCACGCGGATCTTCCAGTCGCCTTTTTGAATGGTGATGAAACCGTTTTCGCAGATGGCCGCTATACCCCCCTTGCGACAATGCGACTTAATGATAGGATTGTTTTCATTTAAGCTGAAATAGGCAATGTTACAATCGGCTTTGTTGCCAATACGTACACAATGCTCGTTATCAGCATTCAAAACACCCCAACCATCTTTTTTAACCGAATTCAGCACTACGCTTTTTACACGTGCCAGATCGTCAAGAGAATGGATATCGGCCAGCCCCAGGTGATCTTCCTGTATGTTGGTCACCACACCTATATCGCAAAAGCCAAAACCCAGGCCCGAACGCAGGATGCCGCCACGGGCGGTTTCCAGAACGGCAAAATCAACCGTTGGGTCGCGCAGTATGAATTCGCTGCTTACCGGGCCGGTGGTATCGCCCTTCAGCATCATGTTGTTCTGTACGTAAATACCGTCGGAGGTGGTAAAGCCTACCCGGTGGCCGTTATTCTTAACAATGTGGGCTATCAAACGTGTGGTAGTGGTTTTACCGTTGGTGCCGGTAATAGCAATAATAGGGATCCGTGCAGATTTACCGGTAGGGTAAAGCATATCCAATACATGCCCAGCCACGTTGCGCGGAAGGCCCTCGCTCGGGGCTATGTGCATGCGGAAACCCGGCGCGGCATTTACTTCCAAAACCACACCGCCGTTTTCGGTCAGCGGCTCGGTCAGGTTTTCGGCCATAATATCGATACCGCATATATCCAGACCGATAATTTTGGAGATGCGCTCGCAGATAAAAATATTCTGTGGATGCACATGGTCGGTCACATCAACAGAAGTACCGCCGGTGCTCAGGTTGGCGGTTGATTTTACAAAGATCTTTTCACCTTTGGCTGGTACGGTTTCCAGCGTATAGCCTTTCTTTTCCAGCAGGTCGAGCGTATCGCGGTCAATGTCAATGAGCGTTAAAACCTTCTCGTGCCCGTAGCCGCGGCGTGGGTCGGCGTTTTCTTTGTCGATGAGTTCCTGTATCGTAAGGGTTCCGTCGCCTATAATATGTGCCGGATCCCGCAGGGCGGCCGCCACCATTTTATTATCGATCACCAATACGCGGAAATCATAGCCCGTAACAAAACGCTCTACAATTACTTTGTATGATATTTTGGCGGCATGCTGGTATGCGGCAATGGCCTCTTCTTCGGTTTTAATATTGATGGATATGCCGCGCCCGTGGTTGCCGTTAAGCGGTTTAAATACTAAAGGGAAACCTATTTTGCGGATAGCTTCGGTCACACCTTCCAAAGAAGATATGGTGATGCCTTTGGCAACCGGGATGGCCTGTTCCTGCAGCATGCGCTTGGTTTCGTCTTTATTGCTGGCAATATCGACGGCTATGCTGCTGGTTTTTTCGGTCATGGTAGCCCGGAAACGTACCTGGTTTTTGCCATAACCCAACTGCACCAACGATTGATTATTCAACCTGATCCAGGGGATATCGCGGGCAATGGCTTCTTCCACAATGGAGCCTGTACTCGGGCCCAGGCGGGTATTTTCCCGTATCTCGCGCATTTGTTGTATATCCGCCTCTAATTGCACGGTATAATCTTCACCCGCTATTAAAGCTTCGGCTATGCGTACTGCCGATTCTGCTGCAAAAACACCCACCTTTTCTTCCAGGTAGGCAAACACTACATTATATACACCTTTGGTTTTGGTTTCGCGGGTGCGGCCAAAGCCGGTATCCATGCCCGCCAGGGTTTGAATTTCTAATGCGATGTGCTCTATAACATGCCCCATCCAGGTACCCGCGATAACTCGCTGAAAAAATCCGCCCGGTACGCCTGGCGAGCAACGATGGCTGTACAGGCTGGGCAACAGCGTTTCCAAACGGTCATAAAAGCCCTCAATTTCATTGGTGGGCTTATGCTCCATCTGCTGCAGGTCAAGCCGCATTTGTATTAATTTTTTACGACGGATGCTCCAGATGTTTGGTCCGCGTAACACTTGTATATTCTCGATCTTCATACCTTGGTTACAAAAATTTTAGCCGGCTTAATTTCTTTAAAACTATAAAACTTAATAGTGTAAATAAAACTTTTAAAGGTAAAAAGGCATTAAATGTTCACAACAGCCTGCGTTTGTGCGGGTTTTTATCTTAATTTGTATTTAAAACCGGTTGATTAGGTGAAAAAGTTGACGGAGTAAATGGTTATTTATGGGATATTGCCCAATTTAGGCTAACTCGGTCGGCCTGATATAGCCCAATCAGCCCCTTCAACTAAATATAAGAACTATGACTGTCCCGAAAGGAAAACTAATCATTATAGGCGGAGCTGTAGACATGGGGAGTAACGTGACCATCCAGGAGCACATCATGCAGCCCGATTATATTAAATTTTTTGAACAGGGAATTTTAAAGCGAATTATTACCGAATCTGACAAGCACGAAGGTTCATTAATTGAAGTAATAACCACAGCCTCGCAGATCCCGGAGCTTGTTGGCAATGAGTATGTGAAGGCTTTTGGGCAACTAAATGTAACCAATGTAAACGTATTGCATATTAAAAGCCGGGAGGATGCCGGTAACCCGGAATATCTCGACCGGATCCGCAAGGCCGATGTGGTGATGTTTAGCGGAGGCGACCAACTGAGGCTTACAGCCATTTTTGGCGGCACCGAATTTTTACAAATACTGAAGCGACGTTATCAGAACGAAAACTTTGTGATAGCAGGTACTTCGGCAGGCGCGGCGGCAGCTTCCACACATATGATATACCGCGGGCAAAGCAACGAAGCCCTGATCAAAGGCGAAGTGCAGATCACGGCTGGTTTGGGTTTTATCGACTCGGTAATTGTAGATACCCACTTTGTGCAGCGTGGTCGTATTGGCAGGTTAATGTACGCGGTGGCAACCAATCCCGGCATTTTGGGTATTGGTTTGGGGGAGGATACAGGATTGCTGATCACCGAAGGCAATATGATGGAGGCCATTGGTTCGGGACTAATTATCCTGGTGGATGGCCGTAATATTGTGGCCACCAATATTTATGATGTGGAGATGGGCTCGCCGGTATCTATCGATAACCTCAAAGTACACGTAATGTCTATATTTGATATATATGATCTTTCTCAGCACCGCTTGATCATCAAAAAAACGGTGAAGGTAGAGGAAGGCGTTTTTATACAGGCCCCGGATAGCGACCTGTTACAATAAAACCCCGCCCAACCCTCCCCAGAGGGGAGGGCTTTAAAAATGAGAGGACAATCAAAAGTCTCCTCCTTCGGGGGAGATTATTACATGAGGGCTTCGCCGTTTAGAGGGGGTGTTTGCTAATCAAAATAAACCCATCACAAAAGAGTTATAGTTTATACAAATTTGATCAATTAACTCAGTTTAATATGAAGATCATTATACACGGCGGTTTCTTTAGCGAATCGCGAACCAACCAGGAAGTAAAGCAGGCCAAACAACAGGCTTTGAAAGAAATAGTAGAGGCCGGTCATAAATACCTGCAAACGCACAACGCGCTGGAAACGGTAGTGTACACGGTGAGGTTATTGGAGGATTGCGATCTGTTTAACGCGGGTACCGGTTCACAAATTCAAAGCGATGGCAGGATTAGGTTGAGCGCGTCTTTGATGGATGGTAAAACGCAACGCTTTTCGGGAGTGATCAATATTGAGGATGTAAAAAACCCTATATGTATAGCCGAAAAGCTATTGGCCTATGATGATAGGGTGTTGAGTGGCAAGGGAGCCCGTGATTTTGCCACCGAAAATGGCATAGGCTATTATAACCCCGAAACCCCGCAGCGGCGCCACGAGTATGAACAAAAACTGCGTGATTCTATTCGCCTGGGTACCGTAGGCTGCGTAGCGCTTGATATTTATGGCGACCTGGCGGCAGCTACCTCAACAGGGGGTAAAGGCTTTGAGATACCGGGCCGCGTAAGCGATTCGGCCACTACTGCCGGTAACTACGCCAATGCCCATGCGGGTATTTCCTGCACCGGTGTTGGCGAGGATATTGTAAGCGGCTCTGTTGCTTCAAAAATTGTTACCCGGGTTACTGATGGCATGCCTATATCTGCAGCTACTGATAAATCATTGGATGAATTAAAGCCTTTTAACGGATTTGCCGGCATCGTTGGAATATCAGCCGATGGTCATATTTATCATGCCGATACCCATCCTTATATGGTTTGGGCCCTGCATGACGGCGATGTGGAAGTTTTTGAATAAAAATTAAAATAATTAATTATAACATTAGGTAGGATTACTGCGTTAAAGGAACTGTCTGTGTAAACTACGCACATACAGGGTATTGCATATAATAATATTTATATTATTATATTTGTTTACTGATTAATTTAAATTAAACCCAGTTAAAAAGATTAAATGAGAATCATTTTACTTGTATTCTTATGTTCACTTAGCCTCTCCGCGTCTGCACAGTGGTATAAGTACAACCCTTTCAGAAAGCATGAACGCTATCCGCAGATCGCGCTTTTGAAAGACCATTCTATCAAAAGATTGCCTCTTGCACAAGTAGCGAAACCTAAGATCATGTACGCTCAAATAGAGCGCACTCCATATGCTCTTTTCCTGATGGAAGCATCGGTGATGAAAACGGCCCAGCATAATATGCGTTTCCGGGTGTATAATTCGGCCAGCTATAATTTTAGTGATCTGGCGCAGATGTATTTGAAACAGAATAGGTTATCGGAGGCTAAATGGTACCTGCTGCAAAGCTTGCAGATATCGCGCCAGCAAAATGATAATAGGCATACCATCACCAACCTCATTAACCTGGCCGCGGTAAAAACCGGCTATGGCGATTTCCCGCAGGCTAAACAGGATCTGATCGAAGCCCGTACCATTGCCAATTCATTAGGCCTTACCATGGATGTAGCTGCGGTTGATAAACAAATGCGTTATTTGGAAGAGAATAAGACCCGTTTAAAAACCGAGATCCGCTATGCGGAAACCGCTGATACTGACTCCAAAGCAGCTATAAAGTAAAATTTTTATGTAACATTAGCGTAAAATGCTGGTAGTTATATACTACAAGCAAAACATTATCGTATAATTGTTATTGTAATTAAGAGACAGTATTTCAACTGTCTCTTTTTATTTACATTTAGCAAATTAATAAAAAGGCACAAGTATTGATGTTTTACACGAACCCCGATTTAACTACAGTAAAAGATATGTTTAAGAAAGTATATTTAGTATTGCTACTGGCTGCCGCACTTGCTTGTAAAGCGTCGCCGTCAAAACCAATAAAAGTCCCTGGCTCCACTGATCTGCAACCTGATGAACAGCAAAGTGTTGTTTGTAAGCAGATCACCTCATTGATTTTAAACCATAATTATAAAAAGGTTGATCTGAATGATTCTATTTCGAACGTAGTTTTTGACCGGTATATAAAACTGCTGGACGAAAACCACAGTTATTTTTTAGCATCTGATATCAAAGATTTTGAAAAATATAAAACCGTTTTGGATGACGACCTGAAGAGTGGAAATTTGAATGACGCGTTTTATATATTCAATGTGTTTCAAAAAAGATACCTGGAACACGTAAACTATTCGCTGGCACAGATCAACACCAACTTTGATTTTAATAAAGATGAAAACTTTGTTTATGACCGCGATAAGTTACCATGGCCAGCTACACAAGCTGAAATGGATGCCATGTGGGCACAACGTGTAAAATACGACCTGCTGAATCTGAAATTAGCCAGCAATGATATGGCTAAAAACAAAGAAACGCTTAAAAAACGTTACCAGAATTTATTGACGCAGGCCAATAAACTATCCAATCAGGATGTTTTCCAGTATTTTATGGATGCCTTTACCGAGGCTATTGATCCGCATACCAATTACTTTAACCCATCAAACGCGGCAAACTTTAATATCGAGATGTCGCGCCAGTTAGAGGGTATCGGAGCTTCGCTGCTTACCGAAAACGAATACGTGACCATTAAAACCATAGTACCGGGCGGCCCTGCCGATAAAAGCCACCAGGTGAATATCAACGACCGTATAGTTGGTGTTGCACAAGGTAAAACCGGCGAGTTTCAGAATGTAATAGGCTGGCGGGTTGATAACGCCATTGCTATCATACGCGGATCAAAGGGTACTGTAGTCCGGCTTGAAATATTACCCGCAGGTGCCGGTGTCGGCAGTAAACCCAAAGTTATTGAACTGGTACGCGAGAAGATCATCTTAAAAGATCAATCAGCTAAAAAAGAAATACGCACCTATAACAACAATGGTAAAGCCGTTAAAATAGGGGTTATATCTATACCGGCTTTCTATATCGATTTTAACGATTATAAAGCAGGTAACCCGAATTACAAGAGCACAACCCACGATGTTAAGCTGATACTGGACACCCTGAAACAACAAAATGTGGATGGTGTAGTTATTGACCTGCGTGAAAATGGTGGTGGCTCTTTAATGGAGGCGATTGAGCTTACCGGCTTATTTATCAAAACCGGACCGGTAGTACAGGTTAAAGACACCCAAGGGCAGATAGAGGTGGATAAGGACGATGATCCGGGAGTAGCCTATTCTGGTCCGTTGAGTATCCTGGTTGATCGTTTCAGCGCTTCGGCATCAGAAATATTTGCCGGTGCAATACAGGATTATGGTCGCGGTATTATCATGGGTACACAAACCTATGGTAAGGGATCGGTTCAAAGCGCTATTGATCTGGACAGGGTCTTAGGCTCGCCGATACGCGACAAAATCAATCAACTGGCCGGCGCGGCAACCGGAGGAAAGAAAGCAATATCAACAGGTAGCCAAAGCACTTATGGCCAGCTTAACCTGACCATTGCTAAATTTTACCGCATCAGTGGTAATTCAACACAGCATAAAGGTGTAACGCCTGATATTGCATTCCCATCGTTAATTCCGTTGGATAAATATGGTGAAGATACAGAGCCTTCGGCTATGCCATTTGATATCATCGCTAAAACCGACTTTACCAAAGTGGGCAGCTTTACCGGTGTTTTACCACAGCTTCAGAAATTGCATGATCAGCGTATGACCACCAGCGACAGCTATAAATATATGCTGGAAGACATTGCCGATTTCAAAAAACACGATGCTGAAGACAGTGTAACCCTGAACGAGGCGGCATTAAAAAAACAACGCGACGCGGATGAAAAGAAAGCGTTTGAGCACAATAACCTTCGCAGGGTAGCTTTAGGATTACCGGCCCTTAAAAAAGGACAGGCTAAACCAAAAGACGAGGACCTTGACTTTGTAAAACGCGAAGCCGGCCAGATCATGACCGATTACATTAGCCTGGAGCCCAAACTAACAAGCACAGGAATGAAACCGTAAGCCGCCCGACTCCCTGGAGTGGGAGTTTGGATGTGCAGATTTTAGATGTGCAGATATGCAAATAAGTAAGATTACGCAGGATATAAAAAAATCTGCACATCTGAAATTTGCACATCTGCACATTTTTTATTCCCCCTTCAGGGGGCTGGGGGGAATTTAATTTTAGTTCATGTAATTAAATTTATTGTAATTACTTTGCTGTACAAATTATAAACCGAATACTGATGATCATTGTAAATAATTATAACGAGTTTGAGGCGCAATTAGGTAAAGAGTTAGGCGTATCTGAATGGCATACCATAACCCAGGAGCAGATCAATAAATTTGCCGATGCCACGCTCGATCACCAGTGGATCCATACCGATCCGGAAAAAGCTAAAACCGAAAGTCCTTTTAAAACTACCATCGCGCACGGTTATTTGACCCTGTCGCTCATCCCGTATCTGTGGAAACAGGTAGCCGATATCCGCAACCTTAAAATGGAGATCAACTATGGCATCGAGAGCCTGCGTTTCGCGCAACCGGTATTGGTAAATGATAAAGTACGATTGAAAGTGAAACTCTCCAACCTGATCAACCTGCGCGGCGTTACCAAAACCACCATGGCCATCGAACTGGAAATTGAAGGTCAAAAGAAACCCGCCTTTGCCGGCGATGTGGTTTTCCTGTATCATTTTATTGACTAACACCCTGCCCAACTCTTCCCAAAGGGGAGGGCTTTAATAATAAGAAAAGCGTCATTGCGAGGTACGAAGCAATCTCTACGCAGGCAGGTTAGTCATTCAAGGTTTAAGCTGTTCTATTCGCTCTGTATAGCATAAAGATTATTAATGTTGTGTTTGTTTTCATTGGCATTAATGAGCTCCCTCCGGTCGGTTGTCTTCGTACCTCGCAATGACGTGGTTTGTATATTATAATCCCAATGCCATAAAAAGCTCCTCATAAACCCGCGTCGCAACCCTATCATTACATTTGTGTTTATCATATTATGGACACAAAGAAAATCCGTTTAAGCGTGCTTGATCAGTCGCCGATAAGAAAAGGCGCAACCGCCGAGCAGGCCGTAAAAGAAACCATCGAATTAGCAAAATATACCGAACAGCTGGGCTACACCCGTTATTGGGTTTCCGAGCATCATAACACCGGCATCCTGGCCGGCTCAACACCCGAAGTACTGATAGCGTACCTGGCTTCACAAACCCAGCGCATGCGTATTGGCTCGGGAGGTATCATGATGCCCAATCACAGTACCCTAAAGGTTGCCGAAAACTTCAGGATGTTGGAAGCTCTTTTCCCGGGCCGTATTGACCTGGGCATGGGCCGCGCGCCGGGTACCGATCGTATTACCGCGTCAGTGCTTAACCCATCAAACCAGTTCAGGGAAGATGATTTTGTAGAACAGTTGACCGATCTGAACAATTATTTTCATGATACTTATGAGCCGGGTACCGTACAGGCCAGGATAAGGGCCATTCCGCAGGTAAAAACCGTGCCCGATAAATGGCTGCTAAGCTCCAGCGGGCAAAGCGGTTTGTTTGCTGCCCACTTTGGTATGGGCTTTTCCTTCGCGCATTTTATAAACCCCAGCGGTGGTCCGCTCAACGTAAAATTATACCGCGAACGTTTTCAGCCATCAGACGATCTGGCGCAGCCGGAAGTGAACGTAGCCATATTTGTTTTTTGCTCGGAGGATGAGGAAAAAATAAAGCAGCACCAGGCCGTGATGGATCACCGCTTTTTGCAGTTTGAAAAAGGCGGCCCTATTGTACCACTGAGTTATGCCGATGTAAAGGATGTGGTGTATGATCCGAGTGAGTTGGAACGCATCAGGCAGAACCGCTACCGGGTAATTACGGGCACACCTATGGAAATAAAGAAAAAACTAACCTGGCTGGCCGAAGATTATGATGTAGATGAAATTATGGCTGTAACCATCACCGAAAACTTTGATGATAGGTTAAAATCATATGAATTGCTTGCCCGGCAATTTGAATTGGAATAATTCCAAAAGGCGCCTGTATAGTCCCAAGAAATATGTCATTGCGAGGAGGAACGACGAAGCAATCTCCTCGCGTTCAATATACAAGCGAGGAGATTGCCACGCTGCGCTCGCAATGACATATAGGAGAAGTGTTATAGATTGTGCCGCGAGGTATGTTTTTCGCCACCCTTCCCGCGCAATAAAAAAACTTTCTCCCACAAACACACACAATCACCTTTTTTGCGTTAGATAGTAATCATTCTGAAACTGTAAAAACTTTATTTCGGTTTTAATCGTATCTTTGGAAAGATTATAAATAACATTCAAATTCTAATTCATTCAATTCAGTGGTAGTCATCATATTCTTTATAGCGCACTGGTTTTTGTCGCTATTCTTCCAAACGTTCTTTTTACACAGGTATGCTTCTCACAAAATGTTCACTACTAACAAGTTTTACGAAGGGACATTTTACCTGCTTACTTATATCTGCCAGGGCTCCTCGTTTTTAAATCCAAGGGCTTATGCCATTATGCACCGTGAGCACCATGCTTACAGTGATACCGAGAAAGATCCGCATTCGCCGCACTTTTTTAAAGATGTTTTTCAGATGATGATCTACACCTCAAAAAGCTACAGCATGCACGTTAAAAGGTTGTCAAATCCAGAAGAGCGTTTTAAAGGAAACATCCCCGAGTGGCGTTTTGTTGACTACGTAGGCTCATCCATGGTATCACGTATATCATTTGGTATCCTGTATATCGCTTTTTATGTGGTTTTTGCCACACAATGGTGGATGTACCTGTTAATCCCGATCCATTTTTTAATGGGGCCTATCCATGGCGCTATCGTAAACTGGTGCGGTCATAAATATGGTTACGCCAATTTTGACAATGGCGACAAATCAAAAAATACCACCCCATTTGATTTTTTAATGCTGGGCGAATTATTTCAGAACAATCACCACAAAAACCCAAACAGGGCCAATTTTGGTGCCAAATGGTTTGAGATAGATCCTGTTTACCCGGTGATGAAACTGATGCACTGGATGCGCATTATCAAATTAAGAAAAGCATATTTATAAGCCGAAAGCCGAAGGCTCAAAGCTGAAAGCGAAAAGTAAGATCTCTGGATGTTACTTTTCGCTTTTTTGTTTGATAGCTTTCGGCCTTAAGCTTAAGCATTCCTCCCCCGCGCGTCATTGCGAGGAGGAACGACGTGGACAACCGACCGGAGGGAGCTCATTATTACCTTTAAAAAACAATTAACAACATTAATAATCCCCGATATGCAGAGCGTCTCTGTAAGTCGGGGATTGCCACGCTGCGCAATGACGACTTTTTAAGAGCGTAGCGATGATCGAGTGAGTCTAATCGTCGTTTTTATAGCTTTATGCCTTAAGCTTTCTGCTTTCTGCTTATTTTCGGCTTTCCGCTTTCAGCCTTTCGCTTTCAGCTTTTCCCCGTATATTTGCCGCTCATAAAATTCATATTTCCAATGAGTATTTCCGTATTAGCTCAAAATCTGCGCGGCTCCGAGATCATCAAGATTGCAGGCGAGATAAACGAATTGAAAAGACAAGGCCAAAACATCGCCAATTTAACCATCGGCGATTTTGACTCCAATATTTATCCCATCCCGGCCGAATTGAAGGCTGGTATTGTGGAGGCGTATAACCAAAATCAAACTAATTATCCACCGGCTGATGGGATGCTGAACCTGCGCCAGAGTGTTTCGGCTTTTTTAAAGAAGAGCTTTAACCTGGACTATTCGGCCAATGAAATACTGATCTCTGGCGGTTCACGTCCCTTGATCTATTCTACCTTTCTGGCGGTTGTTAATCCCGGCGAAAAAGTGGTATTCCCTTTACCATCATGGAACAATAACCACTACAGCGATCTGTTAGGCGCCGAAGCCATCATGATACCAACTACTGCCGAAAATAACTTTATGCCTACTGCCGACGAGATCCGTCCGCATTTAAAAGGCGCGGCATTGCTGGCTTTATGCTCGCCATTAAACCCAACCGGTACCATGTTTGGCAAAAAGGACCTGGAAGAAATTTGCGACCTGGTTATTGCCGAAAATAAAAGTCGCCCGGCGGGCGAAAAACCATTATACCTGATGTATGATCAGATCTATTCGCAGCTGACCTTTGGCAGTTTCGAGCATTTTGATCCGGTTAGCCTGCGTCCGGAACTGAAAGACTATACCATATTTATTGATGGCGCGTCCAAATGTTTCGCCTCAACAGGTGTAAGGGTAGGCTGGGGTTTTGGTCCGGCGCATGTTATTGATAATATGAAAGCTATTGTGGGGCACATGGGTGCATGGTCGCCCAAAGCCGAACAAGTGGCTATGGCCAGCTTCATTACCAATGATGCGGCGGTAGATGCTTATCTGACAGATATCAAAGCGAAAATTCAGGCCAGCCTGAATACGCTGCACGAAGGTTTCCAGGCATTAAAAGCCGAAGGTTTCCAGGTAGATTCGATCCAGCCGATGGGAGCCATCTATTTGACCTTAAAAATTGATTATGCCGGCAAAACCACACCTGATGGAACCGTGCTGAAAGACTCGGCCGATATCAACTTTTACCTCATCAAAGAAGCCAAGGTAGCCCTGGTGCCGTTCTCGGCCTTTGGCACAGGCGACGATGTAAACTGGTTCCGTGCCTCGGTAGGTGCCAGCACCCTGGAAGATATCCAACAACTGATCCCACGCGTAAAAGCCGCTTTGGCAAAGTTGAAATAAAGGATTTATTTATAGATTTAAAAAGGCCATCATGCTTGCATGATGGCCTTTGTTGATTAAAGCGAAGGCCTGTCATCCTGAGCTCCGTCGAAGGATAGAGCGCAGAGGCCAGCCCACCATGCTTCGACGGGCTTAGCATAACACCTGGCTCAAAAAGCTCTGGCACTGTGCGATTCCTTCCCTCGGGAAGGGGAGGAAGGGGTTTATGGAATAGGATGATAATCGCCCGCATAAACCCCTCCCTGCCATTACACCAGGCTGACGCGCCCCTCCCGTGGGGAGGGAACTAAAAATGCAATAGTATCTGTTAAATTATTTTACAAATAAGAAAATGAAACTTATCTGAGTAAAAATTGTTGACTATAAAACAATATAAACATACACTCACTATGAAAAGATTAAGTTTAATGATGATGTTCGTGCTATCGGCATGGATGTTCCAGGCATGTAATAATGGTGCCAAAACAGATAGTAAAGAAAGCGCAGACAGCGCAAATCATACTAAAGACACTACCACAAGCGGCGCTACTGGCATTGCGGTTGACCAGGGCGATTCTAAATTTGCAACCGATGCCGCCAATGGTGGCCTGGCCGAAGTTGCGGTAGCCACAGTCGCGGTGCAAAAAGCCATTAATCCGAAAGTAAAGGCATTTGCCGAAATGATGGTAAAAGATCATAGCAAAGCTAATGAGGAATTAATGGGTATCGCCAAAATCAAAAACATCACTCTGCCTGCCGCGCCAAGCGAAGACAAGCAAAAAGAGCTGGCAGATCTTTCGGCCAAATCAACAACCGATTTTGACAAGGCCTTTGTGGATGCTATGGTTGATGGGCATAAAAAGACCATCGCGATGTTTGAAGATGCGGCTAAAAACTGTAAAGATGCCGATCTGAAGGCTTTTGCTGCTAACACCTTGCCGGTTATAAAAGGTCACCTGGCCGAAATTGAAGCCATTAAAAAAAGATTGAGATAATATCCTGATTTCGGATTTCGAATGTTCGATTTCGGATTTGTTTCGGTTTTGGATGCTCGGGTTCGAATTTAAAGTTTGGGTTTTAAAAATTAGGATTTAGAACTTAGAATTTAGTGATTAAAACCTTAGGATTTAGCTTCAAAAAAGCGTATCTTTAGGTGTATCACCTCCACGGCCCTGCTTGCTTTGAAAATTGTAAGCAGGGCCGTTTGGTTAAAGGAATAAAAAGGCTCAAAAATAAGCCGTTTGGTTCGCAGTTCGTTGAATATCAGTAGTGTAATACTTTTTAAAGTTTTCGAAACATGTTAAAACTGCGTTAAAATTTGTTAAAAAGTGTTAAAATGGATGATTTTGAATGAATTTTGAGCTGTTTTTACACCGTTTTTGACCAGAAATTTGTTAAAATTTGAGGTTTAAAAAGTATTTTTGAGATACACGTTGTTTGATTTTTGTAATACGACTAAAAAACTAAACAGGCAAAAGCTTTCGGCCTTCGGCATTGAGCTTTTGGCTTAAATAAATTCTATCTATGTCATCAAAACCAATCGTTACCGGCCTTATGGCCTACGGCATGTCGGGCCGGATATTTCATGCGCCATTTTTAACCACCAATCCGGGTTTTACCTTTAAAGCTATTGTTGAACGCCACGAAAAAAAGGCCGGAAAGGTTTATCCTGATGTGATCAGCTATAATACCACCGATGAGCTGCTGAACGATGCCGAAATTGAACTGATTGTTGTAAACACCCCCAACAATACCCACTTTGACTATGCTGTACAAGCCCTCAACGCGGGCAAGCATGTGCTGATCGAAAAGCCGGCGGCGGTGACATCGGCAGAGGTAAAAACCTTGTTCGACCTGGGTAAAAAGTTGAACCTGAAGGTAATGATCTATCAGAACCGCCGGTACGACAGTGGTTTTATATCGGTAAAAAAGGTAATTGAAAGCGGTAGACTGGGCGAACTGATCGAAGTGCATTTCAGGCTCGACAGATACCGGATGCCTATTGGACCTAAAGTATTTAAGGAAACCAAAGACACCCCCGGCAATGGGCTTACTTATGACCTCGGTGCTCACCTGGTGGATAATGCTATCAGCATATTTGGCAAACCGCTGAGCTATGTAAAAACAACGGCCTCGCACCGCCCAGGTTCGCAGGTAGATGATTATTTTAATATCCATCTATCATATCCTAACCAACTGAACGTATACTTAACATCGGGTTTGCTGATAGCCGAACATTTACCCGGCTTTGTGATCCACGGAACGCTGGGGAGCTTTGTAAAGCTGCGTACCGATGTGCAGGAGGCTCAATTGGATACCGGCATGAAGCCAACCGATGATGGTTTTGGTATTGAACCCGAAGGCAGCGAAGGCAAACTGGTGCTGATGGGGGTTGATAATCAGAAAACCGTGGAGTGGGTTGCGTCAGACAAGGGTAATTATAATGGTTTATTTGACGCGGTTTATCATACCGTACGCGAAAATGCGTTATTCCCAATAACCGAAGAGCAGATAGCCTGGCAGCTGGAATTGCTGGAAAGTTAAAAATATCGTAAATATGCTTAATGAAATTCTATATTAATCTAATGAAAAAGATATATCTGTTCCTTTGCTTGCTTATCGCGGCTGGCTGTACGCAGGCCCAAACCCTCGGCGCTAATACGGGTATTCCGCCATATCATATACTAACTACCGATAGCGTGTATGTTACCCCGGCCAATCTGAAAAAGAATAAGCCTGTAATGGTGATTTACTTTCAACCTGATTGCGGCCACTGCCAGCACTTAATGTATGATCTGAAACCGCAGTTAAAAAACCTACAGGATGTACAGATCGTGATGATAACTTTTGTTACGCAGATAAAGGCAATCCAGGTTTTTCAGCGCGATTTTGATTTAGCCAAATATCACAATATCATTATAGGTACCGAAGGATATACTTATTTGGTGCAAAAATATTACCAGATAAAAAACACACCGTATATTGCTATTTATAACCGTAATGGCAAATTATCGCAGGCCTATCCAATGGTGCCAAAAATCCCAGTACTGATGGCGGCTCTTAAGAAAGTATAAGCTGGGGTAGATGTGTAGAGGTGCGAATGTGCAGATATGCAAATAATTAGAAGATGCTCATTGGCTTTTCATCTGCACATTCGCACATTTGAAATCTGCACATCGTTCTATTGCTGCTGCTGTTGTTGCTGTTGAATGATCTCCATATGGCGTTGATAGCTGTTTTTGGTGTATTCGGTCACCGGTTGCAGCGGAGCGGTTTCATGGAGGGTATGGTTATCGTAAGCAGGGGAGTTTTCATCATCAACCGATACTGAAACCTCCAGTTTATGTCCTGATGAGCCTTTGTAAACGCCTTTTACGGGTGAGCAATCCGGGAAGCTGCGGCCAACAGCCAGGCGTACATGGGTTTCATTAGCTACGCAGTTATTGGTAGGATCGATGCCTAACCAGCCATAATCCGGAATATAGGCCTCGGCCCAGGCATGGGTGGCGCCTTCACCACGCATAGCACTGCTGTGGGTGCATATATAGCCGCTTACGTAGCGTGCAGGTATCTTGAGCAAGCGGAGCATCACCATTAAAATATGGGCAAAATCCTGGCAAACACCGGCCTTTAATTTCCAAACCTCGTCAAGTGTGGTTTCAACGGTAGTAACGCCTTTGATATATTCAAAATTCAGGTACACATAATTGCAAAAACGGAGCGCTATCCGGTAAGGCGTATCGTCCTTTGATCTTACCTGTTCTACAATAACCTGCAGTTCGGGCAGGCCCTCAAAATATTCCTGCTTTAAAAAATCAATGTAGGGCACCATGTATTGCAGGCGTTTCAGGTCTTCCCATTGCTGTTCGGGGAAAATATCATTCACTGGCAAAGGGCGCTGACGGGTAATTACATCCAGTTTGGAGTTGATAGTCAACATGGAGTGCTGTTCGCTATAGGTAAAACTGCCTACCTCGTTGCCATAATAATCAATATGGGTGTCAACAACCGGGTTGCCGGTGATATGTAATTCCTGCTTTACCACATCCTGATACTCATCTTTTATGGGGAAAAGAATGATCTGATTGGCACTGTCACGTACCAGGCTTTCGTAAGTATAGCGGGTTATATGTTGTATTTTAAATTCAGGCATGACGTTCAAATTAAATTATGAATTGGCAAAATAATACTCATTCAGGGAGTTGCCTACGTTGTATAATTCAGTACGGATCTGGGTGAGAAATCCGTGCAGGCCTTCCTGTTTAATGCTGCGTACCGAACTGTATTTGATGCGGCTTTGCAAGCGCCCAATCTGGAACGACATTTCCCGGTAGGTATCCACATTGGTATCGTTTTTTAACCTATCGAAATAGCGCTGGATATTGTTTACCGAATAAATTACCGACCGCGGGAAATCGTTGTTTAAAACTACCTGCTCCAGTATATTTTCGGCCTCAAAGCCTTCGCGATAGGTTTTTAAGTACAGCTCATAACCGCCTAAGGAAAGTAACAGGTGTTTCCAATAAGTGGTATCGGTAAGCAGGTTGGGATTATCACTTACGGAACTGAATTTGGTATCCAGGATATCAACCGATTGTATGGCCCGTTCCAGGTATTTGCCGATGTTCATAAAGCTCCGGCCTTCACCACGTTCCATCGTGATCTCGACGGTGCCGTAATAGAGCATTACCTGCTTTATTAAAATATCGAGTACGCCTATGGGATCTTCCCGTTGCAGGGCTCGTTCTATCCGCGGATCTTTTACTGCATGATAGTACTCGTTGAGGCATTGCCACAAGTCCTTGGTGATGTGTTCCTGAACGCCACGGGCATTTTCGCGGGCCAGCGTAATAATATTCAATATGGAATTTGGGTTGTTTTTGCCCGTTACCATATACTTTAAAACCGACCGGCTATCATTATCCAGGGTGTCGGCGTCGGTTTCATGCAGACCCACAAATATCCTGATCACCGGTTCCCAGGTAAATTCCTGAACAGTATCCTGCGATGAGGCGTAGTTTATTTTGAGCATCCGCAGCATACCATCGCTGCGTTCAATATAACGGCTTAACCAATAAAAACTTGCTGCAACCCTGCTTAACATATGAGCCCCCTAACCCCCTAAAGGGAGAATATTTTTAAAAATGAATATCGATTTCCAACATCGAATGATGAAGTGTTAATGTCCCAATAAGTTTTACTTCAGTGTTCATTATTCAAAATTCGATGTTCGGTATTACTGTCTTTTGTCCTTAATCTTTTATCACTCCCCCTTTAGGGGGCCGGGGGCTTACGCCAGCACCCATGTATCCTTGCTGCCACCTCCCTGCGAGCTGTTTACCACCAGCGAGCCTTCTTTAAGGGCCACCCGTGTTAAGCCACCGGGAACAATCTCGATGCCGTCTGGGCCATAAAGGGCATAGGGACGCAGGTCGACACGACGGGGCTTTAATAAACCCTGCATATAACAAGGCGCCGCCGAAAGACTAATAGTTGGCTGAGCAATAAAATTGCGCGGATCTTTTAGGATCTCCTTTTTATAATCGTCAATTTCCTGTTCAGTAGCGGCATGGCCCATGAGCATACCATAGCCTCCGCTGCCATTGGTTTTTTTAACCACCATGTTGTTCAGGTTTTTGAATACATGCTCACGCTCATCGGGATTACCTAATTGGTGTGTGGGTACGTTTTTAAGGATTGGTTCCTCGTTAAGGTAATAACGTATCATATCCGGAACATAGGCGTAAACGGCCTTATCATCGGCAACGCCGGTGCCAATGGCATTTACTATGGCCACATTACCTTTGCGGTATGCACCCATAATGCCGGCAACGCCCAGCATGCTTTCCGGGTTAAATACCAGCGGATCAAGGTACTCATCGTCAACGCGGCGGTATATGACGTCTACCTGTTGCAGGCCGGTGGTGGTTTTCATGTATACCTTATGATTATTAACCACCAGGTCGCGCCCTTCCACCAGTTCCACACCCATGAGGCGGGCCAGGGTAGTATGCTCAAAATAGGCCGAGTTGTATATGCCCGGGCTTAGCAATACGATAGTTGGGTTTGATATTTGCCTGGGCGAAAGCGCCAAAAGGTTTTTATACAATATGGTTGGATACTCGGTTACACTGCGAACCCCGCATTGCGGCAGCAGATCGGGAAACAAACGCTTGGTGATCTCGCGGTTTTCGAGCATATAGCTTACGCCAGATGGAGTGCGCAAATTATCCTCCAGTACATAAAAAGTACCATCCTCGTCACGGATCAGATCGATGCCTGATATGTGTACGTAAATATCATAAGGTACTTTGAGCTGGTACATCTCGCGCAAAAAATGCGGGCAAGAATAAATAATATCAATAGGTACTATGCCATCTTTTACAATAAACTGGTTGTTGTATATGTCCTTCAGGAACAGGTTAAGCGCGGTAAGTCGTTGTTTGATGCCTTTCTCTACAAAGGTCCACTCGCTGGCTGTAATAATGCGTGGGATGATATCAAAAGGGAATATCTTTTCGATACCCTCGCCGCTGTTATAAACCGTAAAAGTAATACCCTGGCTCATGAACAGGCTCTTGGCAAGTTCTTCCTTTTTGTTCAGGTCATCGGCCGATTCTTTTGAAATATATTCGATTACTTTCAAATAATGGTCGCGAACGCTGCAATTAGCGCCATACATTTCGTCCCATACGCCGCTAATGGGATCGTATTTATTAAAATAAGCTGATTCCTCCATATAAAATCGTAATAATTAGAAATCTACCAATCAGTTATTTTTAAAAATGTAATTTATGAAGTGTTTTTGATAAAAAAGCAAATTTTTATTAAAAAAATTCAATTATTTATATCAAATTTTCATTTTAGATGAATTTATGCTTAATAATTTCATTTTTTAATTCTTTATGTATGTAGTTATTGATTTTTCTGCTGAAGAATTATAAATACAGTAATTGAAATTAATGATCGGCGGAGTTTTATCTTTACCTTTTTTAAGATAATGATGGATTTTAAGATCACTTTTCCGGCCGGGTATAACGAGGTCAACGAACTTGATGGCAATATTGATGTACACATTGTGCTTGAAAGCGGCGATGTGTTGGTGGCAACCTTATTTACGTTGGCTAATATTCAAAAAATGATCACGCAGTTTAATTCGGCAAGTTTCTGGGCCTCTGATATGATCATTGTTAAAAACCTGACTCATGCCACTATCAGGGATGCTATACAGGAGATAATTGATGATGAATACCTGGAGCATGCCTGTACTCATATTGGCAGAGTAGAAAAACGTTACCCGGGGATGTCGTTCGAACAAATACCCGATATGGCCGATGGTTACAAGCTTATTGCAAACCGGGACTGATACAACAAGGGGCAGCTGTTGATAACGGCCACCCCTTTAGCAATATATTTAGGTTGAAAATTTAAACACGGATATAGATCTTCTTTTTATCCAGTATCCAGCCTACACACCAGCAAATAAGCATATAGCTTATGGCAAACAACAGTGAGCCGATAGCTCCCGGGGCTATTACTTGGTAAACAGAAGTATTGATCCAGTCGTAAAAACTGGTTCCTTTTACACTGAGCATATAAAAGAATATCACCAGTATTTCTGACAGTACATAAATAGGCAGCGGGTTTTTGCCCAGGATAGTAAAAAAGCGGGTCCAGTTACCTTTGTTCCAATTATTGATCTCAAGCGCGTAAACAAGGAATGAAAGGATCACCAGATCAAGCCCGGTGGTAATCAGCACAAAGGAGCTTGTCCACAATTTTTTATTGACCGGGAATACCATGTTCCAGCAAAGGGCCAGAAATATAAACAGCGCTCCGGTAAGCAGCATTTTAGCAATGGTGTCATAACCCTTGCCTTTTTGCTGTATAAATTTACCTGCATAATAGCCAATAACTACGTTCACAATAGCGGGCAGGGTACTCAGGATGCCTTCAGGATCAAAGGCTATTTTTTCACCATGATACATATGGCTATCACCCAGGATAAACTTATCCAGAAATATGCCTGCATTGCCGGTCATGCTCAGGGGATCATTCGGGTCACCAAAAACCAGCAACAGGATCCAGTAGCCAACTAATAGCAACACAGATAAGATAACCACCGACTGCTTTGAAAGAAAGTGGATCATAAGCGAGGCGAAACAATAACACAAGGCTATGCGCTGTAATACGCCCATGATGCGGGTATCTGCAATAGGTGATAAGGAAATGTGGCCGCCCTTGAAATTAAAAAACGGAAACCAATACATAAGGTAACCTATTAAAAAAATAAGCAGGGTACGTTTAAATATTTTACCTAAAACAGCGGCAGTACCCATTTCCTGATAGCGTTTCATCGAGAAACTCATGGCGTTGCCCACCGCGAACAAGAATGAGGGAAATACCAGATCGGTAGGGGTGAAACCATGCCAGGCCGCGTGTTCAAGCGGCGAAAATGCAGCCGCGCCACTCCCCGGTGTATTTACTATGATCATAAAGCAGATGGTCATACCGCGAAATACATCCAGCGATAAAAACCGCGTTGATGATTTATTCATAAAAATTAATATTTAGGTTTTGAATGCTTAAAACAGGAGGGGTGATAAGCGATGGTTAAAAACTTACCGGGATAATACGTCCCGGTAAGTTTTGAATGAACTTTTATTAATATCCAGAGTTTTGTTTAAGTACAGGGCTACCACCACTTGCACTTAAGTCAATTTGCCGTTGCGGAATAGGGTAGTAATCGTTTTTACCTTTAACATACTTTCCACTTCTAAGGTCAGTTGTCACGGTATTTTGGTATTTAAAATAATTATTCAGCTCGGTATCGGCAATACCCCACCTAACCAGGTCAAAAAAGCGGTGGCCTTCCATGGCTAGCTCAATCTTACGCTCAAAGTAAATGGCTTTTAAAGCATACGCCTGGCTTGAAAATGCACCACCTGGATACGGGCTTACTTTATAATTAGCCGCTGGTATATTTGTAAAACCCTTGGTAGGATTTGCAGGATCTATGTAGGTATGTACAAAGCCAATTGGATTTGCCGCCCTGTTACGTACCTGGTTCACATAATCCTCTGCCTTGACCAAATTGCCCTGCTGAGCCTCAACTTCGGCAGCCATTAAAAGCACATCAGCAAAACGGATCACATTATAGTTAATGGCCGATCCTGGAGCCCAGGAGTGGTTATCTCCGTCGACGTCTTGTGTTCCATTCCAGTAAACATTTTTTATTGGCGAATAGGGGCCGGCATAGCTTTGGTCCCTTACCCATGAATCGCCGGGATGTACACCCCAGTCAAGATATGGAATACCACGGCGGCCTGCTGTCCAATCCAAACGTGGGTCGATGTTACCCGCATCAGGTGTAAAATCTGCCGAAGATGGCAAATGCATATCATTTTTTATAGCGTGACTGTTGAAATCATCCAGGTAGGGCAAACCACTATTATCTGTACGGAAGTGATTTACCAGATCGGCAGATGGCTGATAAAAGCCGCAGCATGGAAATGGGCTGTTTGTGCCGTACGGAAAATTCAGCATGTCGCCATTATTGGCATTGGTAGGGCCGTCCGGGTCAACATTGGCTGCCATTTGTATAGCAAACACAGCTTCTTTGGAGTTTTCAGTTTCCGGCGTAAAATTGTCATCAAACTTATCATTCAAGCCATATTTAAGACCATTTGAGGTCACCCCATTCAAAATAACATCATCAAATACCGTTTTTGCCTGTAGGTATTTTTGCTCGTATAAATAGGTTTTTGCCAGGTAAGAGCCCGCGGCCCATTTATTTACCATGCCAACGCTTGCTTGAGTAGCTGGTAGGTTTTTATAAGCAAAATCAAAGTCGGCTTCTATTTTTGCCCATACATCGATATTGTTGGGTTGATTAAAGTTAGTAGTAGTTTCGTCGATATAAGGTACATTCTTGAAGACCTTTCGCAGATCAAAATAGTAATGTCCTCTTAAAAAGCGAGCTTGCCCAATAATATTTGCCTTTTCCGCATCGGTAAGGGTGGTTACCTTGGCTACCACTTTTAAAACATTGTTAGCTCTTGAAATTCCTTCGTAATCAGCCTTCCATTTACTGTTGTAAAAAACGTTGGTAGGATCGCTATAAAATTGCATAATAGGCTCAATCTCAGATACGTCGCCCGCTATACTGCCTTTGTTGGCATCGCCGCCGGCCACACCGCCTAAAACCCAGTTATCCGGTGAGGTTTCCCAGGGATTGCCGCCGCCGATGGCCGAAGTGCCTGCCATGCCGTCTAAAGCAGCATACGTGCCTATAAGAAGGCCATTAACGCCATCCTTTGTTTGAAGCAGCGGAGACTCCAAAGCTCCCAGAAGAGGCTTATCCAATGATTTTTTACATGAACTGATTGATACGGCAAGAGCCATACTTAAAGCGATATATATTTTTGTTCTCATTGTAATCGTGCTTAATGATGAATTATAACGTTAAACTAACACCAAATAAGAAGGTACGGGGACTTGCATACGTGCCTTCGTCAATTCCGAAAGTGGTATGGCCCTGGCCGTCGGGCTGTCCCTGTAGTTCAGGATCGATGCCAGAATACCCGGTTATCGTAAATAAGTTGGTGCCAGATACATATGCTCTTAATTTTTGAATGCCTAGTTTTTGAATGCCGTTTGGTGAAAAGGTATAGCCTATCTGCGCATTACGCAGGCGTACATACGAGCCGTTTTCAACAAAATAAGAGTTTGGCTGCGCGTTACTGCTAAATGAAGAGTTGACTTCCTGTATCGGCGCTTTAGCATTGTGATTTGTTGGCGTCCAGGAGTCATAAAGCGCTGTTTGGCTTTTTGCTGTTGTAAACGACGAATAAAAATCTCTCCAGCGCTTAACGTTGTTCCATATTTTGTTACCAAAAACACCATAAAATAAAGCGTTAAAATCAAAACCTGCATAGATGATCCCCAGGTTTAATCCCGAAGTGAATTTAGGGTTGGGGTTACCAATAAAAGTTCTGTCGGCATCCGTGATCTTGCCATCGCCATTAACATCTGCATATTTAAAACGACCAACTGCAACATCGGTTTGGTAGGTTGCATTAGGATCATTTGATGCCTTTTGAACTTTTGCATTAGCAGCATCTATTTCTTGCTGTGAATTCCAGAAGCCTGCTATTTGATAACCATAAAACTCGCCGTACGAATGTCCTACCTGATTGCGCACAAAGCCTATGTCAAAACCTCTTGGGTTATCGCTATCAAAATAATTGGCATCATTGGATACTTTGGTTATTTTATTGCTAAAAGTAGTGATGTTGAAGGTGGCGTTAAACCCAACCTTATTTACCTTAAAGTTGGTAGCTACGCTGGCATCCAAACCGTCTGTTTTCATTTTGGCAATGTTTACAAACGGTGGTGCGCCGTTGCCGATAGTACCTAAAACTTCGGGATTGTACAACAGGTCGCGAATATCTTTACGGTAATAATCAACCGTAACAGTAATGGCGCTGTTTAATATAGAAGCATCAAAGCCAATGTTGGTGTTGACGTCTTTTTCCCATTTAGCGTTCGGATTGCCAATTTGCGACTGATAAAAACCGGCCACAACATTATTGCCCCCATTAAGGGCATAATAAGACTGACCTACAGCGCTGCTAAAGGCATCAAACCTGTTTGACGAGGTGATGTTGAGCTGGTTGCCCATAATGCCGTATCCACCGCGTATTTTTAAATCATTAAGCCACGTAGCCCCTTTCATAAAGTTTTCCTGAGATATCCTCCAACCCGCACTAAAGGCCGGGAACCAACCATATTGATGAACTTGTGAGAAGTTGGAAGCTCCATCACGGCGAACGGTGGCATTGAAAAGGTACTTGCCGTCAAAAATATAATCGGCTCTGGCAAATAACGAAAACAGGGATGATTCACCGCGATAGCTGTAGTTACTCGCACTGCTTACGTTGCCTGTACTTAAGTCAACATAATTAGGATCGAAACTAAAATATCCTTGTCTTGCGCCTCCCAGGTTGCTGGAGTAGCTTTGGTTGGCTTCTGAACCTACGAGTAGTTTAATGTCGTGCTTTTTAATTGTTTTATGATAGGCTAAAGTATTGGTCCATGTCCAGTTATAGTTGCTGTATGAATCCTCATTATATTGATTGGTTTGCGAATTCTCTACGTTTTCATATTGAGGATAGGTGAAGCTATGAGAGGCTCCCGAAGCGGTTTCGCCACCAAAGCTGGTGCGGATGGTGAAATCATTTAAAAAGTCGGCTTCTGCAAACACATTGCCAAATAACCTGTAAGCAAGTGATTTGTTATTCCGCGTACGTTGCTGCATAGCCACAGGGTTAAAGGCATCACCCAGGCCTGATCCGTTATCACCGGCATAATTACCCTTAATATCATATACCGGTATGATGGTTTGCTCCCTGAACGCGTGAGCTATAACCGCATCGCCGCTATTATAGCTTACCTGCGGATTTTCAACTACAGAGTAAGCCAGATTTTCGCCGATGCGCACATGTTTGTTGAAATTATGCTGACTGTTGGCACGAATGGTATATCGTTTTTCGTAGGTGTTGATCAAAGTACCTTGTTGGTTGAAATAGTTTAATGAAAACAAATAGCTACCCTGTTCATTACCCGAGCTTACGGCCAGGTTATGGCTGGTCATAGGCGCTGTTTTAAATATTTCATGGTACCAGTCTGTCCCCGCTTTATTCGCTTTGGTGATGCGGTAAAAGCTATTATAATCGTCAGAGTTGGTATAATTAGGATTTACGTAGTACAAAGAAGGATCGGTAGATGGGGCTCCATTTTTTGCACCAGCCGGTGAAATGTAATCAGGTAAAGTATAAGTTGAACCTGTACCATCTGGATTATACTGATCATCCTGAAAATCGGTAACGCCGGAATTTGTTTGGGCCAGGTGTTTTAAGTCGGCCAGCTCCTGCGGGGTTAGCGTATGCCATACGTTGCCACCTTTGGGTACTTGCCTGCCGTAATAGGCATCATATTGTATAGTAACTTTGCCCTTACCTTTTCTGGTTGTAATGATAATTACACCGTTTGATGCACGTGCACCATATATAGAGGCCGAGCTGGCATCCTTTAGTATTTGAAAGCTCTCAATATCGTTAGGGTTAATAGTGCTGATATCCTGTGTTGGTATACCATCAACCACGTATAACGGATCATTATTACCAAATGAATTGAACCCTCGTATACGTACCTGGGGTTCGGCACCTGGCTGGCCCGATCCTATGATGGTAACACCGGATGCCTGTCCCTGCAACTGGCTATTTACCGATCCCGAAGCCTGTTTGTTCATGGCTTGTACATCAACTACAGCTACAGCACCCGTCAAATCCTTTTTTCTTTGTGTTGCGTACCCTACTACTACAACCTCGTTCAGCGACTTTGATTCCTCAGCCAGTGTAACATTGATGGAGGTTTTGCCATTAACGGATATTCGCTGAGTTGTAAAGCCCAGGAAGGTAAACTCCAGCGTACCATTGGCATCGGGCAGGGTAAGGCTGTATTTGCCATTAACATCAGTTACCGTACCTAATGAACTGCCTGCCAGTTTAACACTTACTCCGGGTAGTGGGGTGCCACTTGCATCCTTCACTATGCCGGTTACGGTAACTGTTGCAATAACTTTACCATCTGCCGGTTTAATAATAATGATATCGTCAACCACCTGGAAAGTTAATGGCTGGTTCTGAAGTACATTTTTCATCACCGTTTCGATGCTTGCGTCCTGTAACTCCACGTTTATCCTTTTATCGGCATTTACCTGGTCAAGCCTATAAAAAACAGTGTATTTACTGTTTTTTTCTATCTGCCTGAACATCTGTTTTACCGAGATATTATTAAGGTTAAAATTGTAAACGTTTTGTGAATAAACAGCAGCATGTATGTGCATTATGCCCGCAAAGAGCAAAACAGTAACAAGCTTCATAATTTTAATGGTTTTTTGCCATGCATGCACAGCCATTACAGGTTTTCTGTCAAAATTTATCATAAATTTGTGTTTGTTAATTAGTTAATACAATGCTTCCCCAAGCGTAGGGTATTAGCTATTAATTTTTTACATAGCCCGGAGTGTTAGCGCACACCGGGTTTTTTATTGAAAGGAGGGAGGAGTTATTTTTTTGCCATACGTGCTTTTTTAATGGTTTATATTTTATTTTGATTAGTTGGTGTTTTTAGTGATGGTTACGGTATTGCCGGTTATGGTATAATCAATGTCTGTATTCCCTTTTATTAAGCTCAATACCTTATCAATAGTGGCTATATTTTTGAAGCTTCCAGAGTACCTTAAATTTTGCAGCCCGGCATCGTTCATGATTATTTTTACATTGTACCGGCGTTCCAGTACTTTGGATATTTCATCGAGCGTGTTGCCGTCAAATACAAGCAGATCTGCTTTCCAACCATCGTACTTATCCATCTTGGCCGAGTCGACCTGTAAAACCTGTATCTCGTTCAGATCTTTGGTAGTTTGATCATCTGGTTTATAAGTGTATTTTTCTTTCTGCTGTTGATAATATATACGCAATACTTGCCGTGGTTTAACATATATGCGGCTCATTTCACGGGTATTATTATTAATATTACCCTCAACAGAAACCTCACCTTTTATAACGGTTGTTTCAAAGAAAGAATCGTTAGGATATGACTTCAAATTAAACTTGGTGCCAATATCCCTAATGGTATAGTTTTTTGTATTCACAATAAACGGAACGGTTTTTTTGCCCGGCGCTATTTCAAAAAATGCTTCGCCTTCCAGGTACACCGTGCGGTTTGTTTTACCAAAATCGGTATTGTAGTTCAACTTACTGCCAGCGTTTAACCAAACAAGTGTGCCGTCTGTTAAAATTATTTTTTTAATACCTCCGTTATTAACTGATACCAGCCTGATGCTCTGCACATTTTTTGAATAATGCTTTATTAATAAAATAGATAGTACACTAAATAGCGCTACAATAGCTGCTACCTTACTCCATTTATATAATTGCCTGTATTTTGTTTCCTGCGGTATTGCCGGTAAAAATTTTTGAAACGCTTTCTCCTCGTCAACAATCCCGGGTTTCAAATACAGCATGTTTTGCCAGGTTTCATATAGCTGGGCAAAGTACTGCTCATTTTCCGGATGCGATTTTACCCACTCCCTTACCCGGTCTGTTTCCTGCTCGTCAGCCTCTCGGGTAATATACTTTACTAATAATAGTTTTATCTCTTCGTTATCCATTCTTATTATACCAACAAGACAATTAAGAAAGGGCTTACCCTCAAAGACTTTTAAAATATTTTTTACAAATATTCGGTAACGAGCTTTAAAACCCCGAATTAATTGTGTTTATATTACACTATGCAGAATGTTTTATAATTACTTTATCATTATTTCCATATTAAATTTGAAACATTTAAATTTTTTTATCTAACTTGTTAAAGTTTTTTAAAAAGTGCTTCATTTTGATCGAACTATGAATAAATGATTACTAAAAGCGACGAAATACTCATTACCAAACTTACGCAGGGCGATACAAGGGCATTTGAGGCTTTATTTAAGCTTTATTATACCCGACTTACGCTTTTTTGCAACCGTTTTGTTAATGATCTCTCCATTTCTGAAGAAATTGTTGCTGATGTTTTTACCCTTTTATGGGAAAAAGGTCATGAGGTTACTTTTTCAAGCTCCGTAGGCTCGTATTTATTTAAAATGGTGCAAAACCGGAGCCTGAATTATTTAAAACATCAAAAAATTGAGAATTTATATGTGGCTTACCTGGAAAAGAATAATCTTTTTGATGAGGTACGCAACACCGTAGAAAGCGGATACGAAGAAAAAGAATTAACCCTCCAAATTAACGCGGCTATCAATACCCTGCCCGAAAAGTGCCGTGAAATTTTTGTGATGAGCCGTTTTAGCGATATGAAATATAAAGAGATCGCTAGTAAGCTCAATATCTCACCAAAAACTGTTGAGCGCCAGGTGGGCATCGCACTCGAAAAACTGCGGCAAACCTTAAAACATGTCACCTACATGCTTTTTCTGTAAAGCACTCCAAATATTTTATAAAAAGTAAATCTTTATTGGGTATTTGATCGTAAAAATAGTGCTGTTACGTAACCCCCTTTTGTAACTGAGTATAAGTATGCGAATAAAGCTGTTGTTCATATTAACAGGTATGTTGTTAGCTGAATTTGGTTATTACTTGTATAAAAGATATTCTTTTGAGCCAAGGCATGTATCCCGGCATGAAGTAAAGCACAGAAATAAAGTACTCCGGGTAGGTATTATCGGCGATAGTTGGGCCAGCGGAACCACGCTTGATACTATCATTAGCGATGAGTTTTTAAAACATGGTTTAAAAACCGAGATCATTTCATTTGGCGAACCCGAGGCCAAAACAAAACAGATCTATGACAACCTTTACGCAAGTCCGGGTTCACCATACTCCAGTAGCGAGATATTACACCACAATCTTGATTATTGTATTATTCTGGCCGGTACAAGCGACGCCGCCGGCGAGATGGGGGCTGAATTTTACGCTTATTACTGCTCGCTCATTATAGGCGATTTACTAAAAAATAACATAGAACCTGTTTTTGTGACCATGCCCGACTTTGGTTTTAAAGAAACGACCGATAGTCTTGATCTGCTGCAAAAAGCCCGCAATGAAGTGGCCTCTTTGATTATTGATAACGGCAGTACCGGCAACCTTGATGATTACCGAAAACAGGTTAATCAATTATTAAAAGACACCCATCTACAGGATTCAACCATAGTGGTGCCTTTTAACATGGTGTGTGATAATTATGAAAAGCATAAGATGCTGTATCGTAACAGCGGTCATCTTTCAACAGCTGGGAAGCAAAAAATGGGGAAATTGATAGTGCAATATATTTTGGATCAACTCCATCGGAGTAATTTGCCGATACCAATGGTTAACCGGAGTGTAGTAATCTCCAAACCGAGAACAATTATCATTCCTTCAGGAAGTTAGAACCTCCAGTTTTTTGATATCGCGATAGCAGATATAAAGCGGTATAATACCAAAAATGCCAAAGCAACAATCAATACAACGCCAGTAAATGGGTATTCCCCGTATGGGGCCGGCGATGAAAGCCAGCGGAAACACCATAACACAGGCAATCATCCCGAACTGGATAACCCAGATATTTTTTACGGGATCTTTTAAGGGACCGATAAAGACCATAGCTATGACCAGGTGACCAAATGCCAGCCAGTCGGTACCGTAGCTTAAATAAGGATAATTTTGATTAGTGGTTTTTACAGCCAGGTAAACTTTCACGATCCAGGGTTGCATAAAGGCAGGAAAAGCCTGGGTATGCGCTGCTAAAAAGGCCAGTTCTGTTTCGATCGGGAAGGCAGTTACCCCACTCAATACTAAGCCGATGATGAATATAATGATCCAGGTTTTTACCTTTTTGCGTAATTGCTGCTCGTGTTGAACCATGCAGTGAATGTAAAAAATAAAGCAACAACTTTATAGGCCCAGAGTATAAGTCATGCCGAATTTATTTCGGCTTCCCATATGCCGGATATCCGACAGGTACGGTGTTTACTTTGCTTGTGGGGTGCTGAAACGAGTTCAGCATGACCTGCTTTTTATTGCCCGCAATATTTTTTAATAAAGCTGTCGGCTTTATCGCTGCCTATATTGCGGATAAAGGTCCAGTCGGTACAGGCTCCGTCTTTATCGCCTTGTTTTAATTTCTGATTAGCCTGTTTCAACAGGTCGCTGATCAACTCGTCATCAAAACCCAGCTGTTTTTTTAAGGCCAGGATAGTAGGCTCTTTACTGGTATCGGCTTTGCCTTTATATTTATTGATATAGTAATTGGTAACAGCGTTTTCCAACTCCTGTCGGTTCTTATAATCGTCGATAGCGGCTTGCATATTTGCGGCATTATTCAGGTTGCCACAATTGGTTTGGGAAGGATCAAAACGGATAGGTTGTACCAGATTGGTATTCTCGTTATAATCAGCAGGCACGGTCCAATGCCCCGATGTCAATTTAATAACCCGGAGGGCCTCATCGTCCAGGTCGATACCCAGGCCGCGCTGTACGCTGGCGCCGGTAACTTTACCGTTATGATCAAGCCTGAACGCTACATCAATAGTGCCCGAAATACAGTTTTTGCTGGAATATTCTGGATACACAATTTTAGCTTTTAAAAAATCCATGAGCGCTCCCTGACCGCCCTTAAAAGCAGGCTGGGCAAAAGCCGCAAATGCGGCGGTTGTCATCAGCGAAACAAGTATAAACAAGCGTTTTACCATATTATAAATATCGACAATAAAACGGATATAAAGTTTAATGTGAGAGCCGCTTTTATTTAGACGTTAAAAGCCCAGCACCAAGCCCGGATCAGGAACATTCAGCTGGTATCTATCTTTTTCAGAATATTTGCATACACCGGGATAGTCGCCATGTTTGCCTTCCATATTATACATGAGCTGGAAATGCAGGTGTGGCGGCCATTGGCCATTCTCCTGGTTGTTACCCAGCGTGGCTATCTGCTGATTTTTATTGACAGGCATACCAATGGTCAAGCCGTTCAAGCTTTTGCGGCTCAGATGACCATATAGGCTGTACAAGGCTAAGCCATCAAGCTTGTGCTGCAATATTATGGTGGGGCCGTAATCGCCCAGATTATTATTATCCTGAAAGCTATGCACTATACCATCAAACGGTGCATAAATGGGCGTACCGGCATCGCCCCAAATATCAACACCCAGGTGCAGCCGTCGCGGCTCATCCTCTGTATCAAAATGCGGACTAACGGCATAAATAGTACGATGCTCCATATAGCCGCCAATGCCATAGCGGCAATCATTGGCTTTTAACTTTTCATTTACCCAATCACTAAATTGTTGCGTATCTGCAATAATGGCCATGTTGAGTTCGGTGTTGGCGGCGGTAAAATCCAACGGAAAAAGCCGGTCGGTGCCGGCATTATAGTCAACCACTTTGCCAATGGCTGCGGGGTTGTTTTGCAAATAAGTTTTTAAACGGGCATGCGGGTCCATCCGGCAATATTATTCGGCATCGGGCTGGCGCTCTTCTTTGCTTATTTTTTCAAATATCTTATCCATACGCTCTACGTATTCGCTGGTATCATCCACAAAAAACTCCAGCTGCGGGATGATCCTTACCTGGTCTTTAATCCGGGCGCCCAGTTTATACCTGATCTCGGAGGCATGCGATTTGATGGTTTGCAGGGCCAACTGCAGGTTGTTGTTGCCAAAAAAGCTTAAAAATATACGGGCAATAGCCAAATCGGGTGTTACACGTACTTTAGTAATGGTTACCAGGGTATTGGGCAAATAGTTCATGCCTTCGCGCTGAAATATGGCGGCCAGGTCCTGCTGTATTACTCCGGCGAATTTTTGCTGACGTTTTGATTCCATAATAATTAGTTAACGCCACTGTGGCAGATGAGTTTTATTTATTTGGTTTAGAACGGCTGAAATATAGCAGGCGTTACGAATAATTAAAGCTATTAATAATAAGGTATTAATTGCAAATGTCCTGAGGTATCTCTTTGGTTATTTTTATAACTTTTTTTACAACCAGCGTGCTGTCATACTCAGATCCCATACCCTCTTTTCCTGATTTTGATTTGATGCCCTCTACCTCGACATACACTGGCTCGTAAGGTTTTTCGAAATTAAGCTGCGAATATTGCAGTTCTAACTGGGCCGAACTGTCGGCAACCCAAAACTCACGACCACTATCACAATCCTTGAATGATTTTATTTCGGGGCCAAAACTGTACAAGCCTTTATAAACCGTTGACTCTTTGGTTTTTGACGAGTTTCTGTTACATGAGCATGCAGCAATTAAAACAACTAAGAACGCGAAATATTTAATATACCCTATCCTCATACCACAAATTTACAAATCCTGTTTGATTTCATCTAAACCTTTAATACTTAATCGTGCGCTGATGCCCGATGCTATTACAGAAATGATGCCAACTGTTAAAAATACCAGGCCAATGTCAACCGGGTTAATATCAACCGGGTAGGCATCAATTACCGACATCTGCGCGCCCATTTTTATCCAGCCAAAATGCTGTTGCAGCAGGCAGAATATCAAGCCTAAAACAATACCGGCAATACAGCCGATGAATGATATCATCATTCCCTCAAAAAAGAAAATGCCTTGTATGATTTGCTTGTTGGCGCCCAGGCTGCTTAGTATGGCAATGTCCTTACGCTTATCAATCACCAGCATGGTTAACGAACCGATGATGTTAAATATTGCTATAATGAGTACGAAGGTAAGTATCATGAATATCGACCAGCGCTCATAGTTGAGTGTTTTGTATAATTCGGTGTTTTGCTCTTTGCGGTTTTTTACGGTGAATTGGGTGCCGATATCGTCAATGATTTTGTTTTGTACCGATGCCAGGTTGGTGCCCTTTTTATAAGTAAGCTCGATAGAGGAGACCTCTTTGGGCTGATCGAGCAGATCGCGGGCAAACTCCAGGGGGGTGACCACAATGTCATCAAACTCCTGCTGTATGCCAAACACGCCGGATGGGTTAATGGAGCGCACCACAAACTCATTAAGTGGATTGTCTGAGCTTTCTGTGCCCCGCCTGGGCGAATATATTTGAATAGGCGAAAGTTCATCATGAACGTTGATACCCAGGTTATTTTGGATAGTTGCCCCAATAACAGCGAAGTTTTGCCCTCCGCTTTTCAAGGTGAAAGAGCCTGCCTGCACGGTACTATCCAGTCGTTTGTTTTTTAAAAAATCGTCACTTACACCTTTTACGGTCGCTAAAAAAGTTTTGTCGCCATATTTGATCAGGGCTTTTTCCTGCAGTACCGCTGTATAGGAAATAAGGCGTTTATCCTGGTGTAAGGTATTGAAGTATGGGGTATCCGGGTTAAAAGTTTTACCAAGACGGGTCTCTATCTTTATTTCGGGTGTAAAGTTGCTATACAGCGAAAGGATCACTTTTTCGAAACCGTTGAATACGGATAAGATAATGATAAGCGCCGCACTGCCAATTAAAACACCGAGCATCGAAATACCCGAAATGATATTAATAGCGTGCATTTTTTTGCCCGAGAACAGGTACCGTTTAGCTATATATACCGAGGTGTTCAATTACGTTGTAAGTTTTACGTGTGATGTTATACGTTTTTTTGATCTGTAAATTACTAATTTTTGTAAACGTATTACGTAAAACGTATCACGTACAACCCAAACGTATGATTAATTCATAAACGGGTTGTTTTGTTTTTCGTAACCGATGGTAGTTTCAGGCCCGTGGCCAGGATAAACTATACAATCATCGGGCAGGCGAAACAGTTTGGTGGTAATGCTATCCATCAGCGTACTGAAACTTCCACCGGGAAGATCGTACCGGCCGATGCTTAGCCTGAACAGCACGTCGCCGCCTATCAGGATGTTAACTTCCTTGTCATAAAAACACAAGGAGGCGGGCGAATGCCCTGGCGCGAAGATCAAATGGAGCGTGGTATTACCAAACTGTATACTACCAGTTTCGGGCAGGAATTCATCGGGAAGGGGAGATACTTCATAACGGATGCCCATTTGGGGAGCGTAGGCTACCACAGCCGCCAAAACTTCCGACTCTCCTATATGAAACTTTGGCTTTAACCCGTATTGATCAAATACAAATTTATTCCCCAGTACATGGTCAATATGGCAATGGGTGTTTAATAACATTACCGGCGTTAAATTATTATCCTTTATAAAATTGGTTACCACATTTTGTTCAGTAGCGGTATACATGCCCGGATCAATAATGACGCATTCGCCGGTTTCATCATATAAAAGATAAGTATTTTCCTGGTAAGGGTTATTTACAAATGATTTAACTTTTGCCATGCCGCAAAAGTAAGGATTTAATTGATTTCGGAATTCGGATGTTCGATTTCGGATTTATTTTGTCAAAGCGCGCTATATCTCTCCTTGACTCCCCCTTTAGGGGGCCGGGTGGCTCACCAGCTCCACTTCGGCAACCGGACTAAACAGGTAAACTCTTTTGGTGGCTATCTCTACACATTTAAAACGCTTACGTAATTGTTCTTCTTTGCGGAAAACCCGGCCTCCTTTTATTTTGAACAAGGCTTTAAGCGGCACTTTCTCTACCGTAAGTACCGACTCTTTGGGCGCGTCATATTTACGCAGGGAACGGTACAGGTTCAGATCTGAGCAGCTGGAGGCCGCCGGATTATTCAAATAGCTGGTGATAGCGTGTTTTACATCGGCGGGGAAAATATCCTTTTCAAAAAAGGGCTGCATCATTTTTTTGAAATTGGCTTTCCACTCCGTGCCATGTGGTTTGGCTTTTTGTTTATGTTCGTTCCAGGTATGCAGGTGCGCAAACTCATGCACTGTAGTTACCAGGAAAGCGTATGGGTTCAAATCGTAATTAACAGAGATGCGATGCCCTTTACCGCCGTATGGCGAACGGTAATCGCCAAATTTACTGCCGCGGTTGCGCGAAATTTTAAACTCACATTTAAAGTAATCAATCCAGCGGCCAATCAGGGGAGCCGCGTCTGGCGGAAGATACTTTTCTAAAACTTTTACTTTATCCAATTTTTACCTCAACACAAATATAGGGATTTCATCAGTTCATAGTTGATGGTTCATAGATCATAGCCAGAAGTTTTTAAGTAATTACAAAGAGATTATTATTGCTATGATTCGAAGATCAAGTAGCTATGAACTATTATCTATCAACCATGAACCAAAATATTATTTCAGCCAATGGTAAACTATGAAGCTGGCAGTGTAGGCCAGTCCGGTCATATAGGCAAATTGCACGGCGGGCCAGCGCCAGTCTTTGGTTTCGCGGTATACTACGGCCACGGTGCTGGCGCACTGCATGGCAAAAGCGTAGAACATCATGAGCGAAAATGCCACAGCAAGCGTAAATACCGGTTTCCCGGTATCAGGGTTAGTGGCACTGTGCATTTTTTGCTGTACCGATTCCATCTTATCCGCATCTCCCTCCACACTGTAAATAGTAGCCATGGTGCCTACAAATACCTCGCGGGCTGCAAAGGAGCTGATGAGCGCTATACCTATCTTCCAGTCGAAGCCCAGAGGTTTGATCACTGGCTCAATCACGTGGCCAAATACGCCGGCATAGGAGCTTTCCAACTTTTCTGAGGCGATAACCTTGGTCAAGCTATCAGGCGTCATGGTTTTAACGTATTGTGTTTGATGATATTTTTGATCGATCTTGGCAAAAGTATCTCCCGGGCCGTATGATTTCAATACCCATAATATCACCGATACCGCTATGATCACCTTGCCGGCCTGCAGTACAAATGTTTTGGAACGGTCATACATGGTAAAGCCCACATTTTTCCAGCGAGGCATACGGTACACGGGCAGCTCCATGATAAAGTAACCGCGCTCGCGGGCCTTTAAAATAAATTTCATGACAAAGGCTACCGTAACTGCCGATACTATGCTGAGCAGGTACATAGCGGTTAATGCCAGGCCCTGCAGGTTAAAGATCCACCAAACATTACGATTGGGTACAACCAGCGCGATCATCAAGGTATAAATAGGTAATCGCGCAGAACAGGCTACCAAAGGGGTAACCATAATAGTGATCATCCTGTCTTTCCAGTTTTCGATGTTGCGGGTACTCATAATAGAAGGCACCGCGCAGGCAAAACCACCAATAAGTGGTACAACAGATTTACCATTGAGGCCAACTTTGCGCATCACCTTATCCATCATAAAAGTAACACGCGACATGTAGCCGGTATCTTCCAGTATAGATATCAGGGCGAAGAGGATGGCTATTTGTGGTATAAATACCATTACACCGCTTAAACCGGCAAGCACACCATCAACTATTAAACTTACCAGTGGTCCGGCAGGCAATACGTTGCTGATCACTTTTTGTAACCAGATAAACAGGTCCTCAATAAGCGACATAGGGTAGGCCGACCAGGAAAAGATAGCCTGGAAAATAAACATCAGTATGGCAAAGAAGATCACAAAGCCGAACACTTTATGCGTCAATATCTTATCAATTTTATTGCTTACAGTTTCGTCATGAGCCGTTTCGGGCTTTTTAACAGTATCGTACAATAAGTCGTTGATGAAATTATAGCGGGCAATCGTTTCAGTAGCCTGCGACTTTTGTGAGTGGAACGAAAACTCATGTTCCAGTTTCTCTATCCGGTCGCTTTGCTCGGTCGAAAGATAGCTCAGCGTTTCATGCTGATGAGCCAATTGCAGGGCCAGATATGAGTTATCTATCTTCAGATCGTCTTTGATCTGCGCTATAATTTGCGGGGCAATAGCTTCTACATCAATGGTGTCTTGTTGCAGCGCTATTTTATTGGCGTAAGCGATGGCATTTTTTAATTGATCGATACCCTTGATCTTGCGAGCGGAAACAGGCACCACCTGTACCCCTAGTTTTTTTGCAAACAGATCGATGTCAATATCTATACCTGCTTTATCCGATACATCGATCATGTTTAAAGCTACCACTATGGGTATTTTAAGATCGGCTATCTGGGTATAAAGCAGCAGGTTGCGTTTCAGGTTCGAGGCGTCCAGTATCACCACGATCAGATCGGGTGTCAATCCCTTGGCTTTATCGGCCAAAACCGAAAATACGATGGATTCGTCTTTACTTTTAGGATAGATGCTGTAAGTACCGGGTAGGTCAATGATCTCGGCGGTGCGGCCATCGGGCAGCTGGCAAAAGCCTGTTTTTTTGTCAACAGTAACCCCGGGAAAATTTCCTATTTTTTGATTAAGACCGGTTAGTATATTAAAGAGAGTTGATTTACCGGTGTTGGGATTTCCTACAAGTGCAACTCTTATGTCGGCTTTCAATTTTTACAAAACTACTGCAACACGATGGTGGAGGCTTCAAATTTACGCAGACTTAACTGGTAGCCCGAAACATGGATAGCGATCGGATCGCCAAGGGGGGCAATGCGCGAAATTCTTATTTCCTCGCCTGGCAGGCAACCCATTTCCATCAGTTTTACCGACATTTCCAGATCAGTAAATTCCTTTACAATTCCTATTTCGCCTACTTCAAGTTGTGAAAGTGTCATCGTATAATTTTAAACCACAGCAAATGTAATCTTATTTATATTAAATCCAAATAACAACAGTGAGATTGATGTGTAGATGTGCGGATTTCAAATGCGCAGAGGAGAAATGATAAAATGATGACGATGTGCAAGTGCGCCTTAGATGTGCAGATATGCAAATGTGCGGATGTGCAAATGAGAAATATATGACTAGTTTAGATATGCGGATTATTCGGATATTTATGCGAGAAAAGAAAATGATGGATTGCAAAACAGAACAAATGGCTATATGTGAAAAATATGGCTCACCTTACTACGAATCATTACCGATTTCAAAAATAGGAGTAGCTAAGAATCTAAAAGATGGAATTTGGCCTATAAATGGACTCCGGCATCCCCATGAAGGTGACACAACTGGTTGGTACATTTGGGCGGGAGAGAATTTTTCATCAGATCCTGACTTTTTTGAACCTGTACACGTAATACATATCATTGAATCGTTTCCGATAATCGCCAAGTATTTGGGCCTTGCTTCAGGGACGAGATCCGTTAATAACGGATACTTACGAAGATGTTTGGGAAGATCCAACTTTGCTTCTTATTTAAGTATACTATCAACACTATCTCATCATCTGCACATCCGCACATCTGCATATTTGCACATCAATCTACCCCATCATCTGTACATCTGCATATTTGTACATCCGCACATCCGGCTTTACTTTCCCAAAGTGCGGGCAGTTGCAGCCTTTTTTAAATATACCGCATGACGATAGGCTCGTCAATATCACGAATGCCACTAATACAATGAATTTATTTTTTACCATAACCCGTTGCTCCTAATGTTACCAGTACTGCAAATATACCCATGCAGGTACCTAAAGTATCTGCAAAAAGATCGCTCCAATCGGCGCTGCGCCAAGTAAAAATGGTGAGCTGAAGTATCTCTATCAGCCCACCAAAAAAAATGGCAACTATTGTAACTAAAACTATCTGTTTATACGAGAGTGACCGTGGTTTTTGTTGCCTTATTATCCCATTGCAAAAAAGCACTATCAGCGTGAAAAAGAAGCCGGTATGGGTCAATTTATCAAAGCCCGGGAAAAACATGGGCGAGTTGCCGGCATCTCCCAAATCAACGGCGCACATCGTAAAAACAAATAAGGCCCACAAAATAGTGAGCCCATGATATTTTAGAAATAATTTCATTTAAGCATTTACCAGTGCCTGGTAATCCGTTGCCGATAATAATGAATCAACAGATGCTGCATCATTAATACTGATCTTAACTAACCAGCCTTCGCCATAAGAGTCAGTATTTACCAATTCGGGTTCGCCGTCTAAAGCGGGGTTAATTTCTATAACGGTGCCGGCAACCGGTAAAAATAGGTCAGATACAGTTTTAACAGCCTCTATCGTTCCAAAAACTTCATCCTGTTCAAGGGCTTTTCCTTTGGTAGGAACGTCAACGTAAACAATGTCACCTAATTCGCGCTGCGCAAATTCGGTAATGCCCACAGTTGCTTCTTGGCCTTCAACTCTTATCCACTCGTGGTCTTTGGTGTATTTTAACTCAGCTGGAAAATTCATGTCGTTAATTTTGTGAGCTCAAAAATAATAAAACTTTGGGCTATCACAATATTTTAAGATTTATTGTGCCTGGGTTAAAATCACAACGTCATGCCGAATTTATTTCGGCATCTCATATGCAAAATATGCAGTATGACGGCTACCGTTTAATGAGATCCCGAAATAAGTTCGGGATGACGGAAAGGACTACGCTGCGCTCGAAATATATTTTACCAAACTCCTTTTAGCTACCGGCAACAACGTTTGCTCCAACGGAAAGGTGATATCGCTGTGTACATAATATACCGCAGGGTTGGGTAAAAACTTGTTGCGGTTGATCAGGCTCAGCTTCATAGCCTCGGGTGTGTTGGTGATGCTGTGCTCATAAGTATCAATAAATGATATATTGATGCCACGGTACTTATCATACTTATCCTCAAAAATAGTAAGGTGATATTCATATATCCAGTTGGTACGCTCCTTGCCGTTGCGTAACGAAAAATAGCCGTGATACGGCATCAGGGGTACAATACCTACCGGACCAATATTAAGCCGGCTTTCTACAAAATCATAGATCTCTTTGCCCGTTTGTATCGCGGGATCCATTTTTGACAGGGCAAAGGCGATGATCTGCTCTATTTCCTGCATGTTTTGATCATCTTTAATGATCTTTTGATAGGTAAGCTTTACCGCGTCGATATCTGCCTGTGTTAAGCGTTGCGGAAAGGCCTGCTGGAGCACCGTTTTGTTCTTTCTAAAATCAACCAGGTTGTTGTAATGAAAAATAAGATCGGCCAGGTTGGGATACAGCCTGCTCTTATCAAAATGGCGGTTAATTTCCTGTAAATAATTCAGCAGGACGTACTTTTTTTGCTCAAAATCAATATATCCCTCAATAAACCAGTTTACGCCTAATGAATTCATTTTTTTCAGGCTCCTTTCAATAGCTTAAATTAAACAAAAAACACCAACTTTGCAATATGCCCTATGGAACCCTTTATTTAATCCCCGTACCGCTGGCCGAAGAAACGGCTGCCAAATCATTTACCCCTTACCTGGTTGATACTATTAACAGTATCAAAGAGTACATTGTGGAGAATGAAAAGACCGCCCGCAAATTTTTAAAGCTGGCCGGTTTAAAAACGCCGCAAAGCGAACTGCTCATTCACGATTACAGCAAATATAACCGCGATATGGGTACAGCCGACTTTTTTAAAGGCTTACAGGCCGGTAACGATGTGGGCTTGATGAGCGAAGCCGGCTGCCCTGGCATAGCTGATCCAGGCGCCGAAATTGTAGATAAAGCACACCGCATGGGTATTAAAGTAGTACCTCTGGTAGGCCCAAGCTCTATTTTACTGGCGCTGATGGCTTCTGGTTTTAACGGCCAAAGCTTTACTTTTCATGGCTATTTGCCTATTGATAAGGTGTTGCGCAGCAAAAAGATCAAAGAACTGGAAGCTACGGCTATTAAGCTCGATCAAACACAGTTGTTTATTGAAACGCCTTTCCGCAATAATCCCATGCTGGAAGAAATATTAAAGACCGCCAATCCAAAAACCAAGCTCTGCATAGCAACCGATCTTACAGCTCCTACGGAGTTTGTACAAACCAAAACTATTGCCGAATGGCAGAAAAAAGTACCCGAATTGCACAAGCGGCCAACAATTTTCCTGCTTTTTCATTAGAATTATTTGTTTTTTAAAGGTAATGAAGCTATCATGAGCTATATTTATTTCGGTTTTTTGAGCGGTCGCTCATGATGGTTTCATTAATAATTAAATGACGGTTACGCAGCATCATACCAGCGTATTGATAGTGGGAGCCGGCCCTTCGGGCCTGATGATGGCTGCTCAGTTATTGCGCTATGGTGTGCAGCCTGTAATTATTGATAGTAAACAAGGCCCAACCACTCATTCCAAGGCATTGGCCGTGCAGGCCCGTTCGCTGGAGATATACCGGCAAATGGGCGTTATTGATACCATTATAAAAGGGGGAAAACAAGCTTCAGGGGTTGTGTTTAACCAGGAAGGTAAAGAAGTAGCCTCGTTATCATTAAGTAATGTGGGCGAGGGGCAAACCGCTTTCCCCTTTGTGCACCTGTACCAGCAAAGCAAGAACGAACGTCTTTTGCTCGACTTTTTAACATTGAACTGTTGTCCCGTTTACTGGAATACTTCGTTAGTGACCATAGAGCAGCAGCCCGGTAAGGTGATAGTACAATTACAAAGCGCTGAGGAAACCCAGCATATAACCTGCGACTGGCTCATTGGTGCCGACGGGGCACACAGCCTGGTGCGTAAAAAATTGCAGATACCCTTTAATGGAGATACCTACCAACACCAGTTTTACCTGGCTGATGTGAAAATAAGTAATGCTTTTGGCGACAAGGTTAATCTGTTTTTATCAAAAAAAGGATTCGCTGCCTTTTTTCCAATGCCCGAAGAGCAATGTTATCGCGTTGTTGGTCAGCTGCCCGCTGAGCTCGATCAACGAGAGGATCTGCAAATAGAAGAAGCATTGCCTTTTCTGAATGCCATTACCGGACAAACTATAGGGATGGAGCGTACCAACTGGTTTACTACCTATCAGTTGCATCACCGCATGGCCGATAATTTCAGGCAGAACAGGTGTTTTTTAATTGGCGATGCCGCGCATATCCATTCGCCAGTGGGCGGGCAGGGGATGAATACCGGTTTGCAGGATGCCTACAACCTGGCCTGGAAGCTGGCCGGGGTAGTGAATAACCAACTTCAGGAAAAAATACTGGATACCTATGCTGCCGAACGCATGCCCGTAGCGAAAGATCTACTAAACACGACCGACCGTGTTTTTAAACTGATCCTATCGCGCAATTGGTTTGTAGGGCTGTTCAAAAAGTGGGCTTTACCCGCTATCCTGAAAAACGTTTGGGGTAAACCGGCACTAAGGGCAGCTTTTTTTAAGCGGATATCTCAAACCGGTATCAACTATCGCGAAAGCCAGATCAACCTACACCTGAGTCATGATTCGCCCGTAAAAGCCGGCGACAGATTACCATATCTCAAAGTGTTCGATGAAAAGAAACAACAGGAAACCGATCTGCATGAGTGGTGCAGCAAGCCCGGCTTCACCATGATAACCCTGGGTAAGCTACAGGAACTCGATCTGTTTACCCTGGCCAAATGGATCACCCAAAACTATACGGGAACCCTTAACTTTTTTTACCTGCCGCCATCAGCCAGAAACCAGCAGGTATTTGATGCCTTTGGTATTAAAGAAAAGCAGAAGAAAGCCATCATCGTACGCCCGGATATGCACATTGGTTTTATTAACGATGTGGTTGATATTGATATGATGGACAACTACCTGCAAAATGTGGTAGGCTTTGTTAAAGCATAGCAAAAAAGCGCCTGCGTGTAAAACACACAGACGCCAACCTGACATCATGAAAAAAAGGGAATAATAGGGTTAAACCTGCTGGAAAGTATCTTTAAACAGCGACTCTGGCTGATACTCCTGGTAACTGGTTATAGAAAGCCCATGCTGCATTTTTAATATAAAGGTATCGGCTACAAATTTTTCGGATACATCGCCCTCTGCCAATACCATAAACTCCGCCAGTTGGTTAACCAGGGTTAAAATACCGGTAGTATAAGTAATAGCCACTTTATGCGACGAAATATCATTGATGTGCGATTCTATCAATTCAAACTGCGGCAGCTCAAATTTGACGGCGTTACCCAGGTTATCGGTCAATCCGGGTATTTTATTATCCAGGGCCTGTATAAAATGCCCAATCGAGAAACTCAATTTATAATGCAGCGAATTGGCCCGCCCGTCATGGGCTTTTAACGCGGTAAAAGTTTTAAATTCCAGGTTAGGGTTATAGGTTTGCATTTTGAGCAAAAACTCCTGGTACGATGCCTGCAACACGCTTCTTTCAAATCTGCCCTGCGCCGATGCATCAATGATCTGTTTATATGCTAATTTGATGAGTGCCATTTCTTTTGATTTTTTTAGGTCATACGTTGTACGTAATACGTAATAAGTTTTGAATGAGAATACAGCTGTGTACGTATAACGTCAAACGCATCACGTACAACCTTTTTAAAGTGCCACGCCAATAGTAAAAGTGCCCGAATATCCTGCCGAAACGCTGCCCGTTAAAGCCAGGGTTTCCAATGCCAGGTCGGTTGCCGAGTCGCCAAAAACACTGTCGCTCGCGTTGCGTATAGGGTTTACCCCGTGTGCAGCATATAAAGTAGAAACATGCACGGCATCAGATATGGTTTCAGAGAAAGTAAGCTGCGATACTTTTTTCAACACGCTATTCACAAAAACTTCCATATGTATGTGTGTAGCCCTGCCGCCATACCAGCCAGGGTAAATGGTAGTAAATTTGGCTATACCTGAAGCGTCTGTCAGTAAATAACCCCGCAACCAGGTTTCACCTACATAGCTTTTGCTACCCAGCAGACCGGGCTGATTTGCATATCCAGAATAATAGCCATCTTTATTGCAATGCCATATATCTACCCGGGCACCGGTAACTACGTTACAATTGTCGTTCACGTTCACTACCAGGAAAGTTACTGTTAAAGGCACCCCGGTTTGCCCACCGGTAACATCGGCCCGGTTCAGTGGGTTGGTTATTTCGCCGCCAACGTAAGGATATGGTCCTTCTGTTTCTGTTGGGGAGGTGGTACAGGTAGTGCCGTTAGTTGATGTAGTAGTTGTTGTTTCAGTTTGGGTTGATGAAGAGTCTTTTTTACAGGCTTCAATAAGCAAAGGGCCCGCCGCTGCTGCTACGGCAAAGGTGCGAAGAAAGCTTTTACGTTCCATGATATACAAGCATTAATAAGGTTAAACAATGTGTTTATTAATTAATGTAAATGTATATGGGGGAGTGGTCTGGAAGGGGGATGTATCGGTAAACGGGTGTTTTGTGCCGATAGATACGGTTTTTTACCTGGATTTCATCCAGTTGCGGATGATATCATGATAACTGTCGCTCACAGGAAGCTCAACATAGGTCAATTTAATTTTGCGGTTCTGGATAGAACGGATCTTACCAAGCGATACAATATAACTGCGGTGTATACGCTGAAATTTATCAGGAGGTAATTTTTCAAGCACTTTTTTTAATGACATCAGCGTAAGCACCGTTGGGGCATTGGTTTGATGTATCTTGATATAATCTTCCATGCTTTCAATATATTCAATGGCGCTCAGATCTATTTTTACCATGCGGTATTCCGAATATACATATAAGCTTTCTTCGGGCTGTTCGCTGCCTGCCTGGTTCTTGTAACGGTAGTAATCAACGGCTTTTTCCACCGCTTTTTCAAAACGCTTAAAATTGATGGGTTTCAGGATATAATCCAGTGCCTCCAGCTCAAAACCTTCGTAGGCGAAGTTTTTATAGGCGGTAGTAAATATCACCATAGGCTTTACCTGCAAGGCTCTTACCAGGTCGATGCCGGTGATATCGGGCATATTAATATCAATGAAAAGAAGATCGACGGGTTTGGCCTTTAAAAACTCGGCCCCGGATATAGCATCGTCGAATGTTTTAACCAGTTGCAGGGCCGGGAAACGCGATACATACTCGCTTATCAGCCTTAAAGCCAGGGGCTCATCATCAATAGCTATACATTGCAATGCCATAAACTATATTTGATTAATTATAAGCTGTACTGAATACTCTTTATCCTCATTCCATATGTTGAGTAAATGCTTGTCCGGGTACAAATGATTTAAACGCAGCTGTGTATTCCTGATGCCTATTCCACCGCGCTGATTTTCCACCCGGCGCACAAAAATATGATTTCTGCAAAAGAAAGAAATATCGGTATCACTCACACTGATCTTAATATCGATGGTGGTTTTTTCATGTTTACTTACACCGTATTTAAATACATTTTCAATAAAGGTCATCAGAACAAGTGGCGCTATTGTTTTGCTTTCAACATCGCCTGTCACAATAAAATTGACCCTGGTATTATTACCAATGCGTAAACGCTGTAATTCAATATAATCGCTGATGCAATCAACTTCACTTTGCAGCGGTACCTGGTCGGCCACTACATCATCGGTCACGTAACGCATAATGTTCGATAGCTTCATGATACTATCAGCCGCATGATCATCCTTTATAACGGCCAGTGTGTAAATATTGTTGAGTGTATTGAACAAAAAATGAGGATTGATCTGTGCCTTTAAAAAGGAAAGCTCGGCCGTAGTTTTATCTGCTTCGGCCTGTATGGCGCGTCGTTCGGTGAGCCGCCATTGTTGTATGATTCTGATGGCGGTACTTAATGCCATGATCATAATAAATATGAACAGGCTAATGCTATCCATCGGTCGTAAGTGCAGCAAATGATGCCTGCCTGGGCCTGGCCCGTTGAAAGGTGTGGATGGGAATTGCCTTGACATATCTCTTGGCGAGCCTGTATGTGGCCCTATTCTTCCGTCAGTTGGGAAAGCCCGGGGGGCCGGATAACCAGGTGGAAATGATCCAAATGGCGGCCGGTTGTTGCCATACATGTCTCTTGCCATGCTCCCGATGCTGTGTAGCAGTTTATCAAATGGCTGCAGGTAATACACTCCGCCAAACAAGAGCAATACAATAATGCTGTATAAAACATACTTCTTTTTTAAAAAGAACTGAGGAATAAAGAAATAAGCATTGCTGTAAAAAAGAAAGATATAGGTGTAGCAAAACAGCCAATAGCTATGTTTTTGAAGCAGCGACCAGGTGATAGCACCCTGTCCGCGGTTGTTTAATAACAACAGCGGAAAAGCCATAAACAATAGCCAGCCCGCAATATGTACAATAACAGAAAAGGCTTTAAAGCGCGACATGCATAAAGTAACACAATCAAAGCCAGTAATAAAAAATGTATCGGTATTTAGGCTGTTTGTATAGACGAATTACCCGTGAATGGTTTCGCTCTTACCATAGTTTTGGATCACCTGGGCTTCGTATTCCAGGAATTCTTTCCAGCGTTTTTCTACATCTATTTCAACCGCGTATTTTTTAGCCAGGCGAATGAACATGGCATAATGCGTGGCTTCGCTCACCATCAGTTCATGGTAAAATTCAGATAAATGAGTATCGCCAATGTTTTCTGACAGTACCTTGAACCGCTCGCAGCTGCGGGCCTCTATCATGGCCGAAAACAGCAGCCTGTCGATCAGTTGGGCCTCGCGACCGCCGCCTATGATGATGAATTTACGGAGCTCATTCACATAGTTATCTTTACGCTCGCGACCCAGAACAAAACCGCGCTGCAATATAATATCGTGAACTCGCTTAAAATGATCCATCTCTTCCTGAACCAGCAGCGCCATCTCCTGTACCAGAGCATTCAGGTTGGGGTTTTGCACAATAAGGGTAATGGCATTGCTGGCCGCCTTTTGCTCGCAAAAAGCATGATCGGTCAATAATTCCTCAATATTGCTTTCCACCACGTTTTTAACCCAAAGCGGATCGGTAGGCAGCTGCAGTTTAAGTATGGTTTTTTCGCTCACAGGAACAAAGATAGGAAGATAGAATCAAGAAATAAGAATCAAGAACCAGGACTGTAATGATAACCTACCGATACAATCCCTTGCTTTCAATAAATTTCAGGACCGGGTCTGGTACAAAATATTGTATGTTCTTTTTTTCGGCGATGGATTTGCGAATAAAGGTTGCCGATAGCTCCATTTGTGGGGTCATGGTGATGGTAACCGCTGGGTGATCGGCCAGTTCGGCATTCTCATAACCCGGGCGTGGATATACGTATATTTTGTAATCGCGCAATATCAGCTTATAGTTTTTCCATTTGTGCAGTGTACCCAGGTTATCTGAACCCATGATAAGGGCAAAATCGTGTTCGGGATATTTTTCTTTCAGATGGGCAAGGGTATCAATGGTGTAGGATGGCTGGGGCAATTTTAGCTCTACATCGCTTACGCTGATGTTGGTGGCATGGTCTGTAGCCAGTTTAGCCATTTCTAATCTGTCATAAGTATTGATCAGATCGCCATACTTTTTTAGCGGGTTTTGTGGCGATACCACCAGCCAAACCTTATCCAGGGTGGTATGATTGGCCATGTAATTGGCAATAATCAGGTGCCCTATGTGTATGGGGTTAAATGAACCAAACAGTAAGCCTATTTTCATCAGTTGGCAGTTTTCAGTGTGCAGTTGGCAGTTGAATTTTTTGTTAGCCTATTTTTATATGATCAAGTTGCTCCAAATTTCTCAGGATTGCTGATCATATATTGTACTATACGCCCAATTTCGTCAGATTGAGCATATAGTTTGTCATAAAGTTCTTTTGTGATGTAATTGCAAGCTAATGAAAATTCCAGCCATCCTTGTGTTTCGCTGTTTTCCATATCAGCATCTGTTAGCTTACTCACAAAATGATTTGGGTACCTGCGTTTTCGGTAGGCCTCAATGGTACAAATATTTACAGAGCGTGATGATCTGCGAATCTGATCTGTTAGCGAATACGTTTCTTCTTTTGGAAATTGTTTGGTAACAACGTAGATTTCCATAGCAAGGGAGAAACTCTTTTTATATAACAGTAAATCCTTTATAGTTTCCCATTATAATGCTGCTAACTGCTAACAGAGAACTGCAAACTACCCAATAAAATCCCTCACCAGTTGTTCAGCTTCGTTACAAGCGGTTTCAAGATCGTAATTTTTAAGGATAATATCAAACTGGGGGGCGTATTTTAGTTCTTTTTCGGCTTTGGCAAAACGTTCCTTCAGTTTTTCTTCGCTATCGGTACCTCTGCCGGTAAGGCGCTCTATCAAAACCTCCAGTGATGGGGGTTGTACAAATATGGCCAGGGCCTGTCCATCGTACTTACGTTTCAGGTGCATGCCGCCTTCTACGTCAATATCAAATATAACGGTTTTGCCCATTGCCCAGATCCGTTCAATTTCGGTACGCAGGGTGCCATAAAATGTGCCGCTGTAAACTTCTTCAAACTCTACAAACTGCTTTTTGGCAATACGGTGCAAAAACTCCTCTTTACTGATAAAGTAATAATCTTTTTCATGAACCTCATCTCCACGGCATTCACGGGTTGTGGCCGAAATTGAAAATTCAAGCTCGGGCATTTTGCTAAGCAGGTGATGTACTATGGTGGTTTTACCCGCTCCCGACGGAGCAGAGAATATGATGAGTTTACCTTCTATGGCCATTCTTGATTCTGTCATTGGGTCATTAATGTCATTGGGTCATTATTCATCTTATTTTGTAATGACTTAATGACCATTGACTCAATGACTATACTACAATACGTTTAACAGTTGTTCTTTAATTTTTTCGAGCTCTTCTTTCATGCCTACTACCAGTTTCTGGATGTTGGCATCATTGGCTTTGGAGCCCAGGGTATTTATTTCGCGACCGATCTCCTGTGAGATAAAACCCAATTTTTTGCCGTTTGCATCGGCATTTTTCAAGGTTTCGATGAAATACTCGCAGTGAGTTTTAAGACGTATTTTTTCTTCCGTGATATCCAGTTTGTCAATATAGTAGATCAATTCCTGCTCAAAACGATTCTGGTCGATAGCTTCCCTGTCGGCGGCTTCGCTTAAAAAAGTATTCAGGCGTTCACGAATCAGGGGTACGCGTTTAGGATCTTCCAATTCTACCAGTTCCAGGTTTTTCAGGATGATGTTGATACGGTGTTTCACATCATTTTCTAATACATTACCCTCATCCGAGCGGAATTGCTGAAATGCAGCTAAAGCCTGCTGAAATGTTTTTTCAACCAGTTTCCACTCATCTTCTGATGCGGTTTCATCATCATATTTCACCACTTCTGGTAAACCTAAAGCAAGTTGTAACAGGTTGTTGGTGGGTTCATTAAGTTCCTCACTCACTTCTTTAAGCTGTAAGTAGTATTGTTTAAGCAGATCTTTATCGATGCCGGCAGCTTTTACCGCGGCATTTACCTGCTCAATATTGATAGACAGGTTTACTTTACCACGCTCAATTTGCTTACTGCAATCATTACGCAGTTGAAACTCTTTTTCAGAGAATATTTTCGGCAAGCGAAGGGATAACTCAAGAAATTTGCTGTTCAGGGATTTGATCTCAACGGTATATTTAGTATTACCGGAGTCAAAACTGGCAATTCCATACCCTGTCATGGATTTTATCATGTGCAAAGATAGGTTTTTTGTTTTGAAGTTTGAAAGGGGGAGTTCTGAGCCCGAAGTCCTGAGTTTTACGCCAAAAATTACAATTATTAATTGGGTTTAAATGCACTTTACTTCGTTTATGGACTAAGGTTCAATGCTAATTTTAACACTTTTTTACACTTGGTGTAAAATACAGTTGGTATCTTTACGTTATATCACACTCATGCATTATCGTTTTTCCCTGCTTTTTATTGCCTGTTTTTGTTCCGCTTTAATAGCTTCAGCCCAGGATTTTACGCTCAAAGGAGTGATCTCAAAAAAGAGCACACCCGAACGTATTGGCCAGGTTTTGATTAAAAATCTCAAAACAAACAGCCTCATGATCAGCGACGATCTGGGCTGGTTTTCGATAAAGGCCTCTGCCGGCGATACCCTGCTTTTTACTAAGGATGAATTTACTCCACAAAAGATTGTGGTGCTGAATAACAGCGATATGCCGGTATATATGCAGCCGGTGATTAAGCTTGCCGAAGTAAAAGTGCTTGGTCAAACCAAAAAGCAGGAGCTTAACGAGATCATGAGCGATTACCGCAAACAGGGTACTTTTTATAACGGTAAACCTCCTGTGCTTTCGTTTTTAAGCAGCCCGATTACCGGGCTTTACGAACTGTTTGGCAAAACCCCTGGTCGGGCGCGCCGTTTTGCCAATTTTGCCAAAGGAGAGGCCGAGCAGGCCGAAATTAACAAACGGTACAATACTAGTTTTGTAAAACAATACACCAAATTGCCCACCGACAGCGCCGCCCGCAGGTTCATGAATTACTATACCCCATCATACGAGGATCTGAAAGGCTGGACCGATTATGACCTGATCAAGCATATGCAAAAGGCATACGATTATTATAAAAACAGTGGCGAAAAAGATGTGCTGGAGGGATTGAATTCACCAACCTTTATCAAGAAGGATAGTACACTGCAACTATCACAACCTGGTGAGACGTTGAAAAAGGAAAAGCATTAGGAGGAATAAAAGAGTCATGCCGAACTTGTTTCGGCATCTCACTAGCGGGGTTACAATAGTATTATAAAAGGTGTATGTAAAAGAGCCAGTCAGTCTGAGCTTGTCGAAGACTCGTGCGTAGAGGCCTGCCCACCATGATTCGACGGAGCTCACCATGACACCCACATTTAAGTTGATACTAAATCCCCAAAGATTCGCAGGCTTTTTCGGCGGCCAGTTTTTCGGCATTCTTTTTACTGAACTCTTTGCCTTCGCCCATTACTTCACCATCAACACTGGCTTGTATGGTAAAAAGCTTGGTACTTTCGCCTTCCAGGTTGGTTACCAGTTCAAAAATAATATCACGACCATGGCGCTGGCACCATTCAATTAGTTTGCTTTTGAAATTGGTTTCGGTTTGCTCCAGCTTATGGATATCAATATGCGATTTGATGATGTGGTTGATCAGGAAGTTTTTGGTGAAATCATACCCTTTATCCAGGTAAACGGCTCCAACCAGCGCTTCAAAGGCATCGCCCAGTAATGATCCCTGCCTGCTTGAGTTAAGCATACGGCTATCATACTCAATCAGTTTATCAAAACCCAGTTTGCGGGCAAGCTGGTTAAGATTTACACGACTTACTATTTTGGAGCGTAGTTCGGTCAAAAAGCCTTCGTCTTCATAAGGGTATAACTTAAAAAGCACTTCGGCCACCACACTGCCCAGCACGGCATCGCCCAAAAACTCCAGGCGCTCGTTACTGTTTTTTACCCCTTTTTTTACGTTTTGAGCAACCGACTTATGCCGGAAAGCCAAACGGTATAAAGACAAATTGCCCGGCACAAAACCGAGCAAATTCTTTAAAATTTTAACGTATTTCCTATTGGGTGATATATATAGCTTATAAAACTGACTGATAGGCATCCACAACCACAATTAATCTTCGTACTTTTTAAATATAACAGAAGCATTATGGCCACCAAAACCAAATCCGTTGCTTTGAACTATCCTTATATCACGCTTTTGGGCGGTATTAAAGGTAAAGTTGATTTTGGGGTCAAAAGCAGGATCGTCAGTAAAATGGTTAATAGTAGGGGGGATGATACCATTTTTTAAAGCCAATATTGATGCTATCGCTTCAACCGCACCAGCTGCACCTAACAGGTGACCGGTCATTGATTTGGTTGAGCTGATATTGATACGATAAATATCGTCGCCAAAAACATCATGTATAGCCTTGATCTCCTGCGGATCGCCAATTGGTGTAGACGTTCCGTGAACATTTACATAATCAATATCGGCAGGTGTAAGGTTAGCATCCTGCAGCGCCGATCTCATAACCAATGCCGCGCCAAGCCCATCAGGGTGTGGTGCTGTCATGTGGTAAGCATCGGCACTCATGCCACCGCCCATCATTTCGGCATAAATTTTAGCGCCACGGGCCTTTGCATGCTCCAGTTCTTCTAAAATTATGGTACCCGCACCTTCGCCGGCCACAAAACCATCCCTGTCCAGATCAAACGGACGCGATGCCGTTGCCGGATCATCGTTACGGGTTGATAAAGCGTGCATAGCGTTAAAGCCTCCGATACCTGCTTCATTGATGATGGCTTCAGAACCACCACTGATAAACATGTTAGCTTTACCCAGGCGGATATAGTTAAATGAATCTATCAATGAATTGTTTGATGAAGCACAGGCAGAAACGGTTGAGAAATTTGGCCCGCGCAAACCATATTTAATAGAAATATGGCCGGGAGCAATATCTGCTATCATTTTAGGGATAAAGAAAGGGTTAAAACGGGGTGAACCGTCGCCTTTGGCAAAATTAACTACTTCGTCCAAAAACGTTTTTAAACCACCAATACCTGATCCCCAGATAACTCCTATACGGCTGGTATCTAATTTTGTAAAATCCAATCCCGCGTCTTTTACGGCCTCTTCTGTTGAGAAAAGGGCGTATTGAACAAAGGGATCTAATTTACGGGCGTCTTTACGGCCCAAAAAACCATCCGCATCAAAGTTCTTTACTTCACATGCGAATTTAGTTTTGAACTTTTCAGTATCAAAACTTTTGATTAAGGCAGCGCCACTTACCCCATTGATCAAACCGTTCCAGTAATCTGAAACCGTGTTACCAATCGGAGTAAGTGCTCCAAGCCCGGTTACTACAACTCTTTTAAACTCCATTTAATCCAGTTAGGGAGTCTTATTTAACGTTTTTTTCAAGATAAGCAACTGCCTGGCCAACAGTACCAATAGTTTCAGCCTGATCGTCAGGAATAGCCACGTTAAATTCTTTTTCAAACTCCATGATTAGTTCCACGGTGTCTAACGAGTCGGCACCAAGATCATTGGTGAAACTCGCTTCTGGTGTAACTTCACTTTCGTCAACACCCAGTTTTTCTACGATAATAGCTTTTACTCTTGAAGCGATATCAGACATAGTCTTTATAGTTTAATGATTAATAAAAATTCAGTGCAAAGAAAAATAAATTCTGTCAATTATCAAATCTAAAACTTTTACAATATATTTCGGTAACAAAATTTTATTCAAACGGTTTGTATTCGTAATTTTGACGTTTGTAAAAGTAATGATTTTGAACAGGAAATTTTTAAAGTTTGAGATCGATTTTGATTTTGTGCTTATCGCCATAACCACATCATTAAAAGATTACCGCGTTTGTTACCTTATCAACAAATCTTTAAACTTTAATTTTGTTAGAACAAACGACCTCGCCGTTGATATTTATCAGGGGGCCGAACCCGTTTTGTTCTCGCTGTTCCATTACCAGTGGGAAACCACCGAGACCGACTTCTATTTTATTGGTAATAAGGGGTCTGACGGCTATTTGGTGCCCGAGATAAGGAGTGCCGACTACTTTGTGATGATCAAGAATTACATTGACGACGACGATCTGGACAACCTGGTATCAACCATTAATAAGATACCCGAAATTGTGGCCGCCGTAAAGATTGATCCGAAAAAAATAAAATCACGGGAAAATCTGTTATTTTAGCGCAAAATTTAAAAATAGAGTGTTGGTTTTACACTAAATATAATGTAAGCCAGTTTAACCCGAACAATATGAAACTATACTATAATCGTACTAAAATTGTAGCCACCATGGGCCCGGCGTCAGCTAAAAAAGATGTTTTATTAGCCATGATCAAAGCCGGTGTTAATGTTTGCCGCCTTAATTTTTCGCACGGAAGACCGGAGGATCATAAAGCCGTAATTGACATCATTCGCGAAATTAACGAACAATACAAAACCAACGTAGGCATCCTGGCCGATTTACAGGGCCCTAAAATTCGTATTGGTTTGGTAAAAGATGGTGGCATTCACCTGGTTAACGGAACTCATATTAAAATCACCACTCAGGAATGTATCGGTAATGACGAGCAGATCTACATTACTTATGATACCTTCCCTCAAGATGTACAGGCCAATGAAATTATTTTGCTGGATGACGGTAAGCTGCAGTTACGCGTTATTGAAACCAACAAAAAAGACACCGTTATTTGCGAAGTGGTTCACGGCGGTATCTTAACTTCACGTAAAGGGGTTAACCTGCCCAACACCAAAGTATCTATCCCAAGCTTAACCGAAGAAGATCTGATCAACCTGCAATTCGCGTTGAAATATGATGTGGAGTGGATAGGCTTATCATTTGTACGTACCGGTCAGGACATTATTGAACTAAAACATATCATCGCCCAAAGCGGCAAAGCTGCCAAGGTTATCGCTAAAGTAGAGAAACCTGAAGCTATTGATAACATCGACGAAATTATTGCCGCTACCGACGGTGTGATGGTGGCCCGTGGCGACCTTGGTGTTGAAATGCCATTGGAAGAAGTGCCATTGCTGCAAAAAATGATCGCCACCAAATGTCGCGCGGCTTCAAAACCGGTAATTGTAGCTACCCAGATGCTCGAGTCTATGATCACCACCCCCCGCCCAACACGTGCCGAGGTGAATGACGTAGCCAACTCTGTACTGGATGGCGCCGACGCGGTGATGCTTAGCGGCGAAACTTCGGTTGGTGAGTTCCCGGTTATAGTTATCGAGACCATGGCCAAAATTGTGCGTAACGTAGAGGAGTTTGGTTACAGCTTCAATACCGCTAAAGTTATTAATGATACCGACCCATCATCGCCAGATTACCTGAGCAACGCGGTTTGTGAATCGGCCGTTCACCTGGCACAGCACACCAACGCGGTAGGTATCGTATCCATGACCACATCAGGTTATACCGCTTTCCAGATCTCGAGCCACAGACCGCAGGCAAGTACTTATATATTTACCTCCAACAGGCAATTGCTAAATGCCTTAAGTTTGGTTTGGGGTGTACGTGCCTTTTTCTACGATAAACTGGAAAGTACAGATCAAACCATCAGCGACGTAAACGGCATCCTGAAATCAGAAGATCTCATCAAAGCCGGCGACGTAGTGATCAACACTGCCGCTGTGCCTATTATTAAACAAGGTAAAACCAATATGCTTAAAGTAAGCATTGTTGAATAACCTTATTTAAATATACTTTTAATGGAAAAAGGCTCGCCGTAATGGTGAGCCTTTTTTTGTTGATATAATTTTATTCCCGAATGATTGCGGTTATTAAAAAGGATGTCATGCTGAGCTCCGTCGAAGCATGGTGGACAGGCCTCTGCGCTCAACCCTTCGACGGAGCTCAGGGTGACAGCCACTTTTAGGACATTACTACTCTTGGGAGAGGTGCTACTTCGCCTTTTCGTAACTTTTTGGATCAACCGCGGCCGGCGACCAGTCTTTCAAAAAGCCCATGACTTTTTCTTTACTATGGCCCTTACCTTCTTCCAGATAGCCTGAATTTTGGGTATGCAGGCGTGCGCCCTTGTCATCCAGCACCACAAATACCGGGAAACCGAAGCGCTGCGGATAGCCCAGATCGGCCAGTACAGCCTTGTTCTCGTTTTCTTTACTATAGTTTACGTGCAAAACCACGTAATTATCATTCAGGTATTTGTTCAGTTCGGCATCTTTGGTCACCAGCTCGTTAAACCGCAGGCACCAGATGCACCAGTTACCACCTATTTGTAAAAGCACATTTTTATGTTCCTGCCCCGCTTGTTTTACAGCGGCTTTGATCTCCGCTTTGGCGTCGGCATCTGGGTTGTATATCTTGGGCTGTTCCTGCGCCCGGGCGCTCAGTGTAAAAGCAGCGATGAACGCTATCAGAATTAATTTTTTCATGTGTAGGGACTGGTAAATTAATTAACAGTTTAATATACGCGTATTGCACCGGATTAATGCACTGTGAGCTACAAAAAAATGACAAAAAAAGATAATTTTTTAATTATTAACACGTATAATTATTTAATAATCAGATAATTAAAAGTTAATATATAGCACAGGGGGCTATTAACTGACATGTGTGGAAAACTCTGAAATAAAAGATAATACCTATACTAATAGCTTTGATTAAAACACCCTTAGTGTTTTTAAAATACCACACTTATCTCCAATCTATTATACTATGGCCAAAAACATTACCTCCAAAATGTCCGCCACCAGCAGCGGGAAAGGGCTTAAAACAACACGCTACTTCACTAAAGAAGGAATTAACGTATTTGATTTGTTTAAATATGATAAAAGATCGTCGGTGATCCGTAACCCATCGGGCGATGCTGTGTTTGAAATGAACGATGTAGAAGTGCCCGCGGCATGGAGCCAGGTAGCAACCGATATACTGGCACAGAAATATTTCCGCAAGGCCGGCGTACCGCAAGCCGATGGCAGCACCGGCGCCGAAAAAAGCATTAAGCAGGTGGCGCATCGCATGGCCAATTGCTGGAAAGACTGGGGTGTACGCTACGGCTACTTTGCCAGCCCAAAAGACGCTGATATTTTTTATGACGAAATAGTTTATACCATTGTTGGCCAATTAGCAGCGCCAAATTCGCCGCAATGGTTCAATACCGGGCTGCATAACTCATATGGTATCATCGGCAAGCCGCAGGGGCATTATTTTGTTGACCCGCTTACCGAAGTGCTGGGTAAATCAACTTCGGCTTACGAGCGCCCGCAGCCGCATGCCTGCTTTATACTTTCTGTTGATGACGATCTGGTGAACAAAGGCGGCATCATGGATCTATGGGTACGCGAGGCCCGCATATTTAAATATGGTTCAGGCGTAGGAACCAACTTTTCCAAAATCCGGGGCGAAACAGAAAAACTGGCCGGTGGTGGTTATTCATCGGGCTTAATGTCCTTCCTGAAAATAGGCGATCGTGCTGCTGGTGCCATCAAATCGGGTGGTACAACCCGCAGGGCAGCCAAAATGGTTTGTCTTGATCTGGATCACCCGGAAATTGAAGGTTTTGTGAACTGGAAGGTAGAAGAAGAAAAGAAAGTGGCCGCGCTGATAGCCGCCGGTTATTCATCTGATTACGAAGGCGAGGCTTATCGCACGGTATCGGGCCAAAACTCCAATAATTCGGTGCGTGTACCCAATAGTTTTTTCCATGCCCTCAAAGGCGGTAAACCCTGGGAACTCACCAGTCGTATTACCGGGAAGGTGACCAAGACTGTTGCCTCGCAAAAACTTTGGGACGATATCGCTTTCGCGGCCTGGGCCTGCGCCGACCCGGGTGTGCAGTTTGATACCACCATTAACGAGTGGCATACCTGTCCCGAAGGTGGCCGGATCAACGCCTCCAATCCCTGCTCCGAGTATATGTTCCTGGATAATACGGCCTGCAACCTGGCTTCTATTAACCTGGCGCATTTTTTTGATCCGCAAACCCGCGTATTTGATGTAAAAGGTTTTGAACACGCCTGCCGCATGTGGACTATCGTGCTCGAGATCTCGGTACTGATGGCGCAATTCCCATCTAAAGAAGTAGCGCAATTATCCTACGATTATCGCACCCTGGGCTTAGGCTATGCCAACCTGGGTTCGGCCTTAATGGTAAACGGCATCCCTTACGACAGCGACAAGGCCCGCGCTATCGGCGGAGCCATCACCGCCATTATGACGGGTACAGCATACGCTACTTCCGCCGAAATGGCCCGCGAGCTGGGGCCTTTCCGCAAATACAACGATAACAAACAGCACATGCTGCGGGTGATGCGCAACCATCGTTACGCGGCTTATAACTCTACCGAAAATTACGAGAATTTAGAGATTGCCCCTCCGGGTATCGATCCAAAATACTGCCCCGATTACCTGCTCTCTGCCGCTTGTAATGCCTGGGATAAGGCTGTTGAAATGGGCGAAAAGCACGGTTATCGTAACGCCCAAACCACTGTTATTGCCCCAACAGGCACTATTGGCCTGGTGATGGATTGCGATACTACCGGTATCGAGCCTGATTTTGCGCTGGTAAAATTCAAAAAGCTATCGGGTGGTGGTTACTTCAAGATCATTAACCAGGCTGTACCCGAAGCACTGCGTAATTTGGGCTATCGCGAGCATGAAGTTACGGCCATTGTAAACTATGCCAAAGGTTCGGCCAGCTTAAAAGGCGCGCCACACATCAATACCGACAGCCTGAAAGCCAAAGGTTTTACAGATGATGAACTCGAAAAGCTCGACAAAGGACTGGTATCGGCCTTTGAGATCAGCTTCGCGTTCAATATCTGGTCGCTGGGCGAGGAATGCCTGAAACGCCTGGGTATTACCGCCGACCAGTACAACGCTCCCGATTTTAATGTGCTGCGCGCACTGGGCTTCAGCAAAAAACAAATAGCCGAAGCCAATGAATACATCTGCGGCACCATGACCATTGAAGGAGCGCCTTATTTAAAAGAAACACATTACCCCATATTTGATTGCGCCAATAAATGCGGTGCCAAAGGCGAGCGTTACATCCATGCACATGGTCATATCAAAATGATGGCCGCCGCACAGCCTTTCCTGTCTGGAGCCATCTCAAAAACCATCAACCTGCCCAATGAGGCTAAGGTTGATGAGATCAAGGATTGCTATCAGTTATCATGGGAGCTGGGCTTGAAAGCTAATGCCCTTTACCGGGATGGCTGTAAGCTGAGTCAGCCGTTATCCACCAAATCAGATACTAAGGAAGAGGTAGACGACAAGCTGGAAACAGTGGAAGAGGTATTGGGCGAAGCTGCTAACGTAAAACTAAGCGACCTGACCCCCGAACAAGTGATTGAGGCCGCCATGGCCATCATGGAAAGATCGAAGGACACCAATTTTATGCGGCAGCTATCGCGCGTGGTAGAAAAAAAGAACCTGCCCTTTAAACGTGGTGGATTTACCCAGAAGGCCATTATCGACGGGCAAACCGTATTTGTGCGCACCGGCGAATATGAGGACGGCACCCTGGGCGAAATATTTGTGGATATGCACAAAGAAGGAGCTACTTTTCGCTCCTTGATGAATTGTTTTGCCATCGCTGTTTCGGTAGGCTTACAGTATGGTGTACCGTTGGAAGAGTATGTAGAGAAATTCACCTTTACCCGCTTTGAGCCTGCCGGTATGGTGGTGGGGCATGCCAATATCAAAAGCGCCACCAGTATTATCGACTATATTTTCCGGATGCTGGGTTATGAATACCAGAACCGCACCGACCTGGTGCATATCATTACCGATAAAAATGGCATTCTGGGTAATCCTCAAATGGGCGATGAGGATTTTAATACCGACGAAAGCAATGTGTATGTGCCGGTTAACAATCCGGCTGGTTTTAACCACGCTAAAAAACAAGGCCTTTCTGTCGACCTGAGCATGGGGGTACAAAGCGATGCCCCCAGCTGCAACGTATGCGGGCATACCACCCTGCGTTCGGGTACCTGTTACAAATGTCTTAACTGCGGCAACTCCATGGGTTGTTCTTAAAATGAAGTTTTTTGTTCAGTTATAAATAGTTAAATGTGCGAACCCTGCCGCAAGGCAGGGTTTTTTGTTTAGGAGAATCCAACAACTCACGTCATTGCGAGGTACGAAGCAATCTATAAGCTGTACAGAGCTGCTCTTTACAAGGCGTATACCCGCTCTTGGCCGCGGGAGGGCCAGTTACTTTGTAGCCACAAAGTAACCAAAAGGCTTGTCACCAGAAATGCTTCTTTGCCGCACATAGCCTTTACTCTGCAAATCAGTCAGAACCACGGGCTGCTAAACCTCACCTCCACTTCGTTCGCTCATTCCCTGCGCTTCGGCAAGGTTCGCTAATGCCCCACCAACTGCACAGGCCACCATAGTTCTGCCCGTTTTCACCCGAAGCTGTTCTGCTGACGGGGAAGAAAACAGAAGAAAGTAAGGTTAAAAAATAACTGTGTCATCTCGAACGAGGTACGAGGAGAGATCTTTTACGCGGGATAAGTTCTATAAAAGAAGTGCCGTGGTAATGTGAGGGGAAATAATAAATAAGTACAGTCATCCTGAACTTGTTTCAGGATCCCACAGGACAAGCTAACCGCCTTATTGTACCCCTGCTTATGGGATGCCGAAACAAGTTCGGCATGACTTCAAAGTATGCCCTCAAACGCTCTTTGTCATCCTGAGCGCAGCGAAGGATCTATTATTAAATATGCTGGGTCTTCGGGCAGTGATGTTTGCAGCATCCAGATCTTTCTCCTTTTTTCAAAAGCATGCCCGTTTTACAAATGGTGGAATGGTACATGCCTTTTTTATTCATGATGGGCGGTGGCGGTGCCAATATCACAGGCACGGTCGCCATTAGGAACACGATTGCGATATAGATACTTTTCATGGCTTTGGTTTTTGATGGTAGTCAAATATCGGGAGTTTTTGCCAGCAACCATCAATATTTCAATCAATTACCCCATATTTTAAACCATCTTCAACACTTTACCATATACTCTCCCTGTATGAAAGCGTTGGTCCTGTGCGATTCCCTCCCAGCGGGAGGGGGTAGATAGGGGTTTATTCATGATGCCTGGCGCATAAACCCCTCCCTGCTACAACACAAACCACGGCGCCCCTCCCGTGGGGAGGGAATTTAACTAGCATAAGTTAAAAAACGTTAAACCGATTTTATCAACCCCATCCGGGACTTATGTTTGTAATGATTTGATTATCAAAACATATAAACCGATGCGTGGCCTGTTCACCCTGCTTTTGATATGTGCCTGTTTATGCTCCTACGGACAAACCGTAAGCGGCATTGTGACTGATAAAAAAACAGGTCAACTGCTTACCGGCGCCTGGGTAAGTACTTCCAAAACAAACACTATTACCGGTATACAGGGCGAGTTTAGTATGAACGCGGTTAAAGCTGGAGATACCTTGCGGGTAAAAATGCAGGGATATAAATTGTATGTGCTGCCGCTTAACCTGGCAAACAGTAAAAATATCCGGATCGGTTTAGAAGCGGCGATTATTGAACTCAACGAAGTTCATGTAAGTGCCAAAAGAGACCGGGTAAAAGATTCATTGAATAACCGTAAAATGTTTGCGAAGGAGTTTAATGCTTCGGCCCCCAAATTAAAAGACATTATTGTGGTATCGGCTGCTCCTGGTCCGCTACCGGTAGCTGGCATCACGATTGTTCCATCCCAGTTTATCCGGGCCTTAACTTACAAACACAGCCGGGAGTATAAATTTAAAAAGGTATTGATCAGGGATGAACAGAACCGCTATATCGACAGCAGGTTCAGCGAAAACCTGGTCGGCACCATCACTAACCTTAAAGGTGATTCCCTGTTGAATTTTATGGATAAATATCGCCCGGGCATGGAACAGATCAAAAAGATGTCGGACTATGACATCCGTGTATACATTAAAACCAGCCAGCAAAAAATGATGGGAGATAGCGCGGTTAAAGCTAAATAGAGACCTCACCCAACCCTCTCCAAAGGAGAAGGCTTTAAAACTGTTATCCCTTAACCAGCAGATGGGCTGTGCTAAGGGAGAATGTGCTCCCCGTCAGCAGATAAGCTTCCGGCGAAAGCAGGCAGAACAATGGTGGCCTGTGCGGTTGCAGGGGCATTAGCAAACCTTGCCGAAGCATCGGAATTGAGTGAACGAAGTAGAGGTAAGGTTTAGCAGCCCGTGGTTCTGACTGCTTTGCAGGGCAAGGCTATGTGCGGCAAAGAAGTCTCTCTGCTGACTTGATCTTTTGGTTACTTTTGTATCAAGACAAAAGTAACAGCCTTAGCGGCAATTGAGCGCTCTACGACAGGTATCTTCGCCCCGTCACTCTTCTTATCCCAACATTTGATAATATCCCTAAAAATCCGTATATTTATATCAACACCAGCCCGGTTCTCCGAAAAAAGAGAGCCGGGCTGTTTCGTTAAAGACGAAACAAGGCCAAAAACAATCTATTTTTACTCATTGTATTGATTATCAATAAATTAATACTTTTTAAACCTTTCAAAACCCATCAGGAATTTGTTAAAAAGTGTTAAAATGGCGTTAAAACGTTATTAAAACGAATATTATCGGGTCGTTTTACGCTGTTTTCGACTAAAAAAGTGTTAAAATTTAAGGTTTAAAAAGTTTTCTGGTCCGGATGGGATCAATCCAAACAACCAGCGTCATTTCATCTTCAGAATTTCAGGTAAATTTTTAGTTGGGTATAATTGCTGCTTTTTTAAATTTATTTTTACCATCAGGATGCTTTGGCCATTATGGCTGTTGCTTCACTACTAATTCTAAAACCTATGAGTAACATATTGCATATCTTAAACGGTGATGCCGCCCTGTCGGGATTTAATGAAACCGGCCTGGATGGTGATGTACTGATATGGCGCGAAGTGCTTTCTGAGGGCCCGTTGCAGGAAAATATCCTGTCAGGCAGTTTCTGGAGCGCACGTGCCAAATGGATCACCCAAACGTTCAAAGAGGACCTGGATGCCTACCAGAACAAGGTAATTGACGAACTGGGTAAGCTCAACAGCGACTATACCGAAATTAACTTATGGTTTGAGTTCGACCTGCATTGCCAGGTGAACTTACTGGGTGTTTTACAAATGCTTAGCCGCAAAACGGATATGTCGGCACCGGCTATTTATTTGATTTGCCTGGCCGACTGTGTACAGTTTAATTTTGCCAAAGGCCTGGGCGAACTCAACGGCGAGCAGTTTGAGGAACTATATGATGGCCGCGAACGCCTGAACGAATGGGAGTTTGAACTGGCCACCGAAGCATGGCAACTATATGTACAAGGTGATGCGGTCGAACTGGAAAAATGGCTGGGCGAAAATAGCTTTTGGGGTGGTGTGCCTTTGCTGAAACCCGCTTTACAAGCTCATTTGAAACGTTTACAGATAAATGAGGCTGGTCTGAGTTATATTGAACAGCGGCTGCTGGACATTTACAATAGCGGCGCGAAAACACGTTCATCCATATATGCCACTTTTTGGAACGAGGATAAAATATTTGGTATGGGTGATGCCGAAATAGACATTTACCTTGACCGCCTGCAACAAAAGCAGCTTATCAACCTATAAATATGACCAACACTTATATCATTAGCGGTGCCGGGAGCGGCATCGGGCGGGCTATCGCGCAAAAGTTGGCACAGGATGGCAATACCTGTATTTTACTGGGGCGCGATGAACAAAAATTAAAACAAACGCTGCAAAGCCTGCCCGCAGACAATCATAGCCTGTTGATAGCGGATATCCGTGATCAAAAAAGCCTTGCCCGTGCCTTTGAGCAACTGGGCAATACGGCGGTTAACGGATTGGTAGCCAACTCAGGTATCGGCGGCGAAAATTACTGGGGTGATGATGACCGTTGGGCAGATATCATCAATACTAACCTTACCGGTACTTACAATTTTGTGAATACATTTTTACCAGCATTGCGGAATGCAGTGGGGGAGAAACATATCCTGATCACTTCGTCTGTACTGGCACGGTTGGGCGTGGCCAATTATTCGGCTTATTGCGCTTCTAAAGCAGGTTTACTGGGGCTGATGCGTTCATGGGCGGTGCAGTTTGCTCCCGAAAATATATTGGTGAACGCCATTTGCCCTGGTTGGGTGGATACCGAAATGTCGCAGGACGGTTTACAGGGCATTGCCGATGGTATAGGCATCAGCAAACAGGAATTTTATGAAATAGCTATGCAAAGCGTACCACTTCGGCGTATGAGTCAGCCAGATGAAATAGCCGGCTTGGTAGCCTATCTGTTAAGTCAGCGGTCTATAACCGGGCAAACTATGGATATCAATTGTGGCTCGGTGATGAACAGCTGATCAGCGAACCGTTACGGCGATAGTAGGCGATCGGTCACTCTCGTTCTTTAGCCTGTCGAGCGCGGTGATCACATACATATAGGTTTTGCCCTTTAGTACAGTGGTATCTTCAAAGCCTAAACCGTTGTTGTATTGAATATGCAGTATGCTTTTAGGATCGTCTATGTTGATCTTTTCGCCATCGGTAAACCGGTAGATCACGTAACCATAAACGGGTTGCTCGTCGCGGGCCAGGGTAGGTGCCATCCATCTTAATTGTACATGGCCCTGTAAAGCTTTCGCGGTGAACTCCCGGGGTACATTAGGAGCAATAGAGTCGCGCCAAAGCATCACCGGCGGTAAGGCAGGATACTTATAATAATTTTCACGAAGCGAGTCGGTAAAACCCAAGGGATTACTGGTCAGTGAATTGGAGCTGAAGTAAACACTGCCCTGAACACGGGGATTAGCACGCATCATATTGATCTGGTCGGGTAGCTGTTTGGGGTTTTTAAAGGCCACTGTTTTACGCTCATTGATACGATAGGCCGCCTGCCCAATATACAGGTGTCTGCCATAGGTATTGTCGCTCCACCAGTCGAGCAGTTTTTCAAAATCAGCCGAGCGGTTGCCAATGGGCCAGTATAGTTGAGGATTGATGTAATCAACCCAGCCTTGTTTTATCCACTCGCGCGAGTCGGCATAGTTTTCGTAAAAGGAGGAGCCTCCACTGGTTTCAGAACCTTCGTCGTTCTGCGCCTTATTGGCCCATATACCAAAGGGACTAATGCCAAATTTGATATCCGGGTTGTGTGCGTGTACGCTGTCGCCTATCATTTTTATCAGCAGATCCACATTGTGGCGGCGCCAATCCTTAATATTGTCAAAACCCTGTCCGTATTTTCTAAAGGTTTCATCGTCATTGATCTTTTGTCCGGCAATAGGGTATGGATAAAAATAATCATCCATATGCACGCCATCGATATCATAGTTGTCAACCACGTCCAGGATCACCTGTACAATATATTCGCGCACTTCGGGCAAACCGGGGTTAAATGTTTTGATGCCACCGTAAGTAAAAAACCAATCAGGTTTTATTTTGGTGATATGCTGCGGACTCAGGGCACCGAAATTGCCATCAAAAGTAGCACGGTAAGGGTTAAACCAGGCATGCAGCTCCATACCACGTTTGTGGGCCTCGGTTATGGCAAACTCTAAAGGGTCATAGGCAGGAGTAGGTCCCTGGCCTTGTTTACCGGTTAAATATTTCGACCAGGGTTCGCGGCTTTTAGCATAAAAGGCATCAGCAGCGGGGCGTACCTGCAGCATTACCGCGTTGATGCCTGTTTCCTGGTGCGAGTTGAGTATATCTATCAGTTCCTGTTTTTGCTTATCGCTTGTAAACTTAGTACTTGTGGGCCAGTCGATATTTACCACGGTTGCTATCCACACTCCCCTGAATTCCCGTTTGGGCTCGGTTTTAACTATTGGTTCATCAGACGCGGGCTCAGCTGGCTGCGCGTAAACAGTTGCAATGGTAAGCAGGGATATGGTTAGTAGTATAAAGTGGCGAAATATATGCATCAATAGGGATTAAAGTAAAAGCTGCAAAGATATAAAACTCATAACGTTGCACTTTTATTATGAAGTATAAAATTTGCAGGTTTATTGTGATTTTAGCATATTGTATTTATTTTTAACCGTTGCCTAACTTAATTGTTTACCTGTAATTCTTTTAAAAATCATATTTTTAGTGTTTCAACGTTTAAATATCGTTGAGCATGAAAGTGCTGATAAAGGAAAAATACAGGTAAAGCGGGCAATATCTATCTGCATAGATTTGCTTGTAAATTAATCACGATAGTTAAATTGCTGCATTTTTTTAAAACAGCTTTGCTTTTTAACTGTATTAAAACATTAAACATTTAATTGCTATGGAAAATCAATCCGGTCAACCATCTAAGAAAAACTCCAACGTCATTTATTTCCTCATTGTGGTGGTATTGGCTTTATTGGGTACAGATGTGTATTTGTATTTGCAAAAAAACAAGTCAGATACTAAAATTGTGTACCAGCATGATGAACAAACCCGTCTGCAAACAGAATTGGACAGTCTTGAGTCGCAAATTCAGCAGGTAAATACGGGGAAAGCCAAACTATCCCAACAAATGCAGGCCAAAAACGATTCATTGGTCGCCAAGATCAAAGTATTAAGAACTCAATTGGCTAAAGGTAAATTAACCAAGGCTGAACTGGCCAAAGCCCAGGAAGATGTAAAACAATTAAGGTATTTTGTAACTAAATACACCGCGGACATCGACGAATTGAAGAAACAAAATCAATCCCTAACAACAGAGAGGGATACACTGAAAACCAACCTGGCTACGGTAGCTAAAAAGGCCGATACGCTCACCAAGCAAAACCAGGATCTGGACGCGAAGGTGAAGGTGGCGCAGGCGCTCAAGCTGGCCACATCAAATGTGGTAGCCTATAAGGTTAAAAGCAGCGGTAAAGAGGTTGATGTTACCCGTGCCAGTCCGGCTAAAAAAATCAAGATCAATTTTACAGTGGCCAGCAATAGCATCGCTATAAAAAGCATGCACGATATTTATGTGCGTATTATTGACCCAACCGGCAACCTGATAACTCCTGCCGATGGCGGAACTTTCAGCGCTGATAACCAGGATCTGCAATACACCTATAAAACATCAATTGATTTTAAGGACGACGGCAGCCAGTACACTATTGATTGGGTAAATCCTAACCTGCCATTCCAGAAAGGTACTTACACTGTATTGCTTTATGCCGATGGTGGTACCATGGGTAAAACAGGCTTTACACTTAAATAAGCTTATTTAACAGATTATATAAAGCCCCGTTCCGGTATTCGGAACGGGGCTTTATTGTTTTTGTCATCCTGAGTGATAGCGAAGGATCTGTTTAGTAATATGCATGGTCGCGAATAGATCCTTCGTCCCTCAGGATGACGATATTAATGGAGCTACAGATTAAAAAAGTTATATTCTAACCGTACCAGGTACATGTTCTTGCTGTTGCGGAGCATGTCATTATAGATCGGTGTACGGTACGACAGGTCCAGGCGGCAAACACTGTTAAAAATAAACTGTACCGCGGGCGCCACATCCAGATAGCTTTGGCCATGGCCCGGATTGGTTTTACCCAGCAGTTCGGCATACAGGTTAACATTGGTTTGCTGATAGTCCTTGTAATTTTTAGGGAACAACAGATACCCGGCCGATAAAGTATAAGCTACCGCGTTGCGTGCCTGTAAGGGTGTAAGATCATAGCCGCCTCGGTTGTCAAAAGCACGCAGATAACTTGCCGAACCGGATAATGCCAGTTTATGTAAAAGCTGGGTGAACACCACTCCGCTTTGAAAGCCGGAGTTATCACCTTCCAACGTTATTTCCTGGTTAACAATAGGATTATTGATGATGGATGCCTTCGCGAAAAAAGCTCCTCGGAAATGCTTCTGTACGGTATCTATAGATAAAAAACGGTATTTAGCATATATACTGCCACCCTCAAAATGCTGATTGTTATGATAATAATCCGACGCATATAAAGAGCCGTGTACCATTAAATGCCTGCTCACACCATACATGGCCTCAAAACTTGTACGGTTTTTATAGTCGGGTTTAAAAAATCCCTGGTTCTCTAAACGTAGGCCGAGTGAGCCCGTGGCCATGTTGCTGGCCGGTTCGGTATTTACATACAGCTCCTGTGAGAATGCGGAGCATGCCAAAGCCATGAGGCCGATAGCCAATATCAATTTCTTCATGATCGTTTTACTTAATGAAGATTATATAGCTAAATGATAGATGCGGCCACTTGCCGGAGCAGTATCAGTAACCTGGCTCAAATATTTTTTGGATACTGATTTGGGAGCGAAGCCATTATCAACAACGGTGAGATTTACATTACCATTAATAGCTTTATCCGTTGGATTCAACAACCTGTAGGTATCACCGCCATAGCTGAAAAGATTATTAGCAATTTTGGTATTGTCAAAATTAAAAGTGGCTTTTAGGCTGTTTACCGAGAATCCTGAGCCCTGGACCTTTTTGCTGATCTGCTCAAAATTTACAGGTACATCACTTTTAAAGGTAATAAGATATAAGTTGTGCATCAGGTCGGTCTTGATCTCGCTTACAAAAGGAAGGGTACGCAATGCTTTTTCGGTTGATTTGGCGCATAACGCGCAGGTAAGGCCGCTAACCTGCAACTCGGCTTTAGTGAACTGGGCTTTTGCAGCTGTAGCGGTAAGTACAAAAAGTACGATGAATATTTTTAGCGTTTTCATTTGATCTTTTAATTAATTGTTGGAAAATAAACTGCCGGTAGTTTTACCAGGTATGCTGTAGACAATTAATGTTGATCAAATACGAAAAATGCAGTTTTTAATAAATGTGGCTATGTTTTGCCAGGGCATGCCAGGCGGCCCGCGCTCCAAAGACGGGTTGGCAAATGATTGCCTGGAAGGTGTAAATAGTCCATTGAAAGATAAACGGGGTACATCAAATCCAAAAAGTTTGGAGAGGATAGAAACCGGTTCAATCTGGTGCGCGTCTTTTACTTTGATCTGTAGGTGCTTATCCTTACAGCATTTCATTTTGCCGCAAGCCTGCGCCATTTTACAAGTAAGGGCAGGTGAGTCAATTTTAACAGAAGCTATCTGCGTACCACAATAATGCAGATTAAGAGCAAAGCCCAGCACTGTAACGGTGTACAGCAAGGTCAATAATAAAGCTCCTGATCTTTTTATCATGAAACAAAAATAATGGATTAACTCGTTGATTACAAATTGTTTTTATGTATTACTCAAATATGACCAAACCGTATATAAGCACAAAGCACCGGGCCCTCGCGGCCCGGTGCTTTGAAATTAACTTGATCTTATTATATGGTTATTATTGGGCAGCTTGTTTAGCCTGCTGTTTCATTTGATCGTTAGCAACAATCACTATTTCAACCCTGCGGTTTTGGGCACGACCCTCAACTGTGGTATTATCAGCAATTGGTTCGCTTTCGCCTTTGCCGGAAGTGGTTAAGCGTGAGGGGCTCACATTATTACCTGCGATGTACGATTTTACAGATTCGGCCCTTCTGACAGAAAGATCCATATTATGTGAATCTGAACCGGTATTGTCTGTATGGCCAACTATTAAAATGTTGGTGTTTTGATTGTTTTGTAATGAAGTAGCCAGTTTTTGCAGGTTACTTTGTGCAGCTGGCTTAAGATCTGCCTTGTCAGTATCAAATAATATACCTGAATCAAATTTAACCAAAATACCCTCACCTTCACGTGTAACAGTAGCTCCCGGAACGGTTTGTTTTATTTCGGCAGCCTGTCTGTCCATGTTGCGACCAATAAATGCACCGGCAGTACCACCTACAGCGCCACCAATAATGGCTCCCAAGGCGGTGTTACCTGCTGCTTTACCAATAAAAGCACCTATTGTACCACCTGCACCCGCACCAATTGCCGCGCCTTTTTGTGTTTTGGTTAATGAATCGCAACCTGAGCCTAAAATACCTACAGTGGCTAAAGCCAAACTCAGGGTGGCTATCTTAATTCTAAGAGTTTTCATATATAATTATGATATGTTTTATATATCATTTGCAAAGCCAATGCCAAAAACAGCAAAAAACAGGGATTGTTTTTTAAAGGGTGTAAAAACTTACTGTAGCTATATTTTTTTAATGTTTAGGAAAGTAATTTTCGGGCCAGAAAATTACTTTTTGTCGTGATCTTGAAAAATGGCTTATTTTTAGTACAAGTAATGTAAAATTGTCGATACAAAATAATCGCCAGAGGTGTGTTTAATGAACCACAATGAGGGTAGCCGGAAATATGAGTTTAAAGGTGCTGCCGATATCTTTAACGGAAATTACTTCCATGTCAATATCATGAAAAGTAGCTATTGATTTAACAATGGGCAAACCTAAACCAAAGCTATCCTGCTGAAGTGATTGTCTGAATTTTTTAAAGCGGTTAAATATAAAAGGGATGGCTTCAGCGTCGATTCCAATACCGTTATCGGCTATGCTGATGATAAAGTTATTGTGCCCGGCCATCCCGGTTACTTTGATATAGCCGCCCTCGTTATTGTATTTGATAGCATTGTTGATGAGGTTGAAAAATAAATTGAACAGCAGGAATTTATTAACATTCACCAAATCCCAATTTTCAGGGATGTCGATGCTGTAACCGATGTTTTTGTCTTGCAGGCGTATGGAAATCTCGTCATACACATCCTGGAGTAATTCAGCAGCCGGAACCTTATCTTCTTTTAAAAATTGTTCGTTTTCAATTTGCGATATCAGTAACAACGTTTTGGTAATGCTTTTTAAGCGGTTAAGTATTTTCTGCATCTCGATCAAACGAACCTTCAGATCATCGCTGATATCCTCCTCCTCAAACATATTCTCGATCTTCGATTGCAGGATGGATATCGGGGTCATCAACTCATGTGAGGCATTGGAAATAAACTCACGCTCTTTCTGGAACTTATCAGCAATGGTCTCCATCATTTTATGGATACTGATATCCAGGTATTCAAAGTCGGTAGTGGTGGTGCGTACCTTACGGTAGGAGTTAAAATTAGGAAACTTTTGACCAACAAGCTTGGTTTTAATAATGAGCCGCAAAGGTTTGAGCACATAGTTGGAGTAAAACTGATCGGCTAGAATGGTGAGCAATATCATGCCCAGCAATACCTGGAAAGCGATATTTTGCAATGGGATACTGGTTTCATCAAGTGTATCAACACTCTTGCCTATTTCCAGCAGGTAATTCTTGTTCTTGACCTTAAATGTATGGCTTAGTATCCGGTACTCCAGTGTATCACCCTCGCTAAACAAGCGTTTACCCAGCTTAATGGTATCTAAAAAGTAATGGGGGTCCACCTCATCCAAACTAATGAATTCCTCCTTAAGGGGCAAATAACTACCGTAGGCCTCACCGTTTTCGATATAGGTTTCAATACCATGGCTTTTTACTATTTGCAGCAGCTTGTTTTTTTGTTTGATGAGTTTACTGTCGACATAATTACTGCTTATATTTTTGATCAATACGGGTACCAGCAATACAAACAGTACTACGATCACCAGTTTTGATATGGCATTAAAAAGTGTAAGTTTTGTTCTGAGTCTCAATAATTAAGCGTTGATCTTTATTTTATAACCCAGTCCCCGTACTGTTTCCAGCCAATCGGGCGAGGCGAAGGTGTTTAACTTTTTCCGTATATTTTTAATGTGGGCGTCAATATAGTTGGAGTCGTAATCATTATTTACCACGCTGCCCCATATATGTTCGCTTAACTGCATACGGGTTAAGGTTCTGTTTTTATGTAAAATTAAATAGGCTATCAGGTCAAATTCCTTTTTGGTAATTGTGTTTACAACGCTGCTACCATGCGATATAGTACGATTGGTCAGATCGATCAGAAACTCTCCCAGTTCAATCGTGTTGTTTTTTACTCCAAACTTGCGGCGTATAATGGCCTGCATGCGACTTTGAAGCTCGAGCAAAGAAAATGGTTTTGGCAAATAATCGTCGGCCCCCAGATCAAGTCCTTTAATGCGGTCGTTAATTTCGGCACGGGCGGTAAGTATAATACAGGCAGCTTCGGAATCTATCTTTTTTGCCTCTTTTAACAGGTCCAGGCCATCATAATCTGGCAGACCGAGATCTATCAGGATAAAATCATACAGGTTAACGGCGATTTTTTCGGAAGCCGATGTGCCGTCAAAACACACATCGCAGATGTAGTTATAATTGGTCAAAAATATTTCCAGTTCCTGTGCAAGCGCGCGTTCATCCTCAATGATCAATACATTCATACGCCGTTAATAAAAAAGGTAGTAAAATGTAAAGTTAAAAAATGATTCCCGCCTGTTTTCAAGAGTTCCCTCCACGTTAACCGGCATCGAATAGCGCCAGGACGCTTCCAGTGTGTAATGTGGCCGGTTATAGGCAACAGGCACTTTAAAGCTATAATTAAGCATATTGAAGATCCTGTTGCGGCGGGCAGCACTAAGATTGAGGTGTTCCAATACATCCGGCGGTAATACGTGCTGATAGTTATGATCAACTTCGTACCGCTGCACAAAGTTCTGTGTACCCAGGATCATGTTGAATGACGGGTTGAAGGACAGATAATCTTTATCGTCAAAAATGCTCCAGCTGCTTTCAAAGTATTTTGAATTGCTGATAGTGGTAAAAAAGTCGTTCGATTTTCCGAACAGATAATCCAGAACAACGGTTGTTTTTAGAATATGCCAGTCGTAAGCGTTTTTAAGGTTTATATCATTGGATGATGCCGACTTGATCACATTGGCATTTTTATTAAATATGAACCGGGTATAGCTGGCAGCACCCGAAAACGCTTTTGAAAATTTGTAAAAGTAGCCACCACCTACATCAACCTCATCAACGGGTGCATAACCCAATACTTTGAGTACCGAACCGTATACAAACACGCCCGATTTACTGTTATATATAGCATCGCCGGTAACAAAGGGATATTTGATAGGGCCGGTACGGCCGAAAAATAAAGCATCACTGCCATAACTTACACCTACAGAAACCGATCTTTTTCTGACAATAGTGTCGGTATCGGCAGTAAGCCGATAGCTGTGACCTGTAGTCAGAAAGCTCCGATCAATACCTGCAGCGTATAGGGCATTGCAGCCGGCAATAAAAAAAAGTAAGCAAAGGTACTTCATCAATAATTGGTAAGTTTTTTATTAACCTGTTAATTGCCATTTCTTCGGGGTATCTCCGGCGGGCGTTCCATGCCCTCGGGCCGGCGTTGTCTTTTGGGTTTGGGTTTAGAGGTCACGGGTTCCCCTGAATCATCAACCTTTGTTGGCTTAGCCTGCTTTTTTGGTTTTGCTACCTCTTTAATTTTATTTTTTTCATCCTTCGCGTTTTTTGCCAATATCGTATCCGCCAGAATTTTATTGTGCTGAATGGTTACGATTTTGCTATAAACGGGGTCTGACAGACTGTTTTTAGCGCCGGCAAACAATAAACATGGTGCAAATATCAATACCAGGACAATATACGCAAACCACTTTATCATTGAGGGGAAGAAAAACTTAAAATTATTTTCAAATATCGGTCAATTTAAACAGTTAAATCCAAGGGGAGGGATACTGTTAATAAAAATACCATCTGCTCCGGTATTTTGTATACAAAACGCCCAAGTAGATGGGTAACGAAGCTGCAGGTTTGCCAGAATAATTATGATATGTTTATATATAAATGCTTGTATCAGATACTAACATCCTTTGACGTATAAATACGGTTTTGGTCGTCAATAATAATACAGGCAATTTGGTTTAGTTGGTTGATCAGGTATAAGCCCGCGTTAACACCAATGTTGATCAATGGCGAAGCCATGGCATCAGATAGTTCGGCTGTTGGGCTGATGATGCTTACACTGGTGATCTCGCTTACCGGGAACCCCTTTTTTGCAGCCATTACGCTTACAAATTTTTTGTTGCTGATGCTGGCATATTTTTCGGCATTAACCGATGTGGCAAAAGCCATATTGCTGATATCCAGATGAGCAAATGGTTGTTTTCTTTGTTCAGGATCGGCAGCAGCAACAGTCCACGGTTTTTGATTGGCTTGAGTACCCCAGGTCAGCAAATCGCCGCCCGCATTGATAACACCACTGCTTACGCCGTTCATTTGCAAAATGTATTTGGCGCGGTCGGCAGCGTAGCCTTTACTGTTGGCGCCAAAACCAATGCGCATGCCTTTTTCCTTTAAAAAAACGGTTTGTTTAGCGGCATCAACCACTACGTTCTTATAATTGGTAAGCATCACCGGCGAAGGGGCTATTTTAACGTCGGCATTTTCGGCAAGCGCGGCATCATCACCGGTATAACCGGTGCCGGTAAAGTAAGTAATATCAAAGGCTCCATGTGTAAGTTCTGATATTTGAAGCGCCCTGTCAATCAGTCTGAAAATTTCAGCATTCGCTTTCACCGGTTCAATACCTGCATTGCGGTTGATCTGGTTAATATGACTGTCTTCGCTAAAAGCCGACAGTAACTTTTCAACGCGGTTAATTTCGTTGATGGCAATATCAATTTGTTCATCGGCCAGTAGAGGATCGTTCCCAACTACACTAATTTCAAATTTATCACCCATTAAGCGTAAACTACGCCTGTAAGTGGTTAAATTATTGGTTAAAGTTTTTACTGCCAGCATAAATAAAATTTAGTTATTGTCAAAAAAATAAACAGTGTTATGAAGCGCTAAAAGCAATACGCATGTGTTGGTAAAAGCGCTACATCACCGCTGTACAAAAACTAAAGTAGCCCCCTTATATGAAAATAAGATGAAAAAGGGATTGTAATTATCGCATCGCGACAGTTTTCACATTTTTTAACAATTGGATTACAGTTGGTTAGATGGAATAGGTTGCCTGTAAATTAAAAATGCCATAAGCATGTTGCTTATGGCATTTTATATATTATCAAAAGACCTGCCTCCGACCTCGAAAAACCGGATAAGGCGTCTTTTAAACTACTGTTCCTTCTTTTAGCTTTTCAGCATTTTCGGCAAATTGTAAGGCTTCCATTATTTCCTGTAGGTCGCCATTCATTACGCCGGGCAGGTTGTATATGGTAAGTCCGATGCGGTGCTCGGTTAAACGACCCTGCGGATAGTTATAGGTACGAACCTTGGCAGAACGATCACCGGTAGAAACCATGGTTTTACGCTTTTTAGAGGTTTCTTCCAGGTGTTTTTGCAATTCCATTTCATAAACACGTGAACGTAATACCTGCAAAGCCTTGTCGTAATTTTTTAACTGCGATTTTTGATCCTGGCATTGGGCCACAATGCCGGTAGGGATATGGGTTAACCTAACGGCAGAATAAGTAGTATTTACCGACTGGCCGCCTGGTCCCGATGCGCAGAAAAGGTCCTTGCGGATATCGCTTACCTGTAGATCGATGTCAAATTCATCAACCTCGGGTAATACCACAACCGAAGCGGCAGAAGTATGTACCCTGCCCTGGGTTTCGGTATCTGGTACACGTTGCACACGGTGAACACCCGATTCATATTTAAAGTTGCCGTAAGCATCTTCGGCATTTATGTTGAACACAATCTCTTTATAGCCGCCGCTTGTGCCTTCGGTATAATCAACCAATTCGGTTTTCCACCCGCGTTTTTCGCAATAGCGTATATACATGCGGTAAAGGTCGCCGGCAAACAGGGCTGCTTCATCACCACCCGTACCACCGCGGATCTCGACCATAGCATTCTTGCTGTCTTCGGGATCTTTAGGGATCAGCATCAGGCGAATGGTTTCTTCCATTTCTTCCTGCTGAGTTAATAGCTCATCCAGTTCTGATTTGGCCATTTCACGAAATTCTTCGTCTTTTTCCGTAGCCAGTATCTCTTTATTAGTATCAATATTGCTCATGATGTTGCGGTAAATGTTATACTCATCAACAATTTTGGCAAGGTCTTTATATTCCTTATTCAGCTGGGCAAAGCGTTTCATATCCGACATTACTTCCGGATTGCTCAATTCGCCTTCTACGTTTTTCCAGCGTTGAAATATCAGCTCTAATTTCTCTAACATATATTATCCTCAATATCTATTGCCATACTGCAGTTAATGATGGTCCGGCCAGGAAAGTTCTTTATGTTTTCGATCGGGTTACAGACATACTGCAAAAAGCGCACAAAAATACATATTTTCAGGCATATATAATTCAGCATATTGTAAGTATTGTACGGTGAGGAGTGAGTGGTGAATAGGGAGTGGTGAGTAGTGAGCCAAAACCGCTATGCAATGAAAATATGTGGAATGGCAAGTCAAACTCACCATTCACTATTCGCCAATCACCACTTTCTACTCAAATTTTTTCAAGGTCAGCGTAGTTCCGTCAAATTCGGCGTAGGTGTTGTAATTTACCCATTCGCCCAGGTTAATGTAGCGGCTGTTGGGGTTTAGCTGTATATCCAGCGGCAGGTGCCGGTGACCGAAAATAAGATAATCGTAAAAATTGGTTTGCAGTTCTTCGCGGCAAAAAGTAACCAGCCATTCCTGTTCGCCGGGTTTCGGGTTTTCTTTTTTCTGATTGCTGATGCGGCTGTTGGTCGACCAATAATTGGCTATACCAACCCCCAGGTTTGGGTGTATGCGGGCAAAAAGCCATTGACAAAAGCCACTCCTGAAAAAATTCTTTAGCACTTTATAAAAGCTGTCACCTGGTCCGAGCCCGTCGCCATGATGCAGGAAAAACTTTTTGCCATTCCGTTCTATCTTCAATTCATTGCTGATGATAATGGCCCCAAATTCCTTTTCAAAATAATCAAACATCCACATATCATGGTTGCCTTTAAAAAGGTAAAGCTTTATGCCGGCATCGGTGAGCTCGGCCAGTTTGCCTAAAAAACGGGTATAGCCTTTAGGCACTACCGTTTTATATTCAAACCAAAAATCAAATACATCGCCCATTAAAAACAGTTCGGCGGCATCGGCTTTAATGCTATCCAGCCAGCGCACTATCCGGTCTTCGCGTTTACGGCTTTCGGCATAACCGCCGGCGCCCAAGTGAAAATCAGAAGCGAAGTAAAGTTTGTTACGGATTGGCATACCCGGCAAAAATACATTTTAAGCGCGAAAGCAGAAAACCCGGCGAAGCAGCAGATGCTTCATGGAATGTGGTTAATTAATGGTTTATGAAATTAACAACTGTTAATATATTTTATTAATTATCATTCAATATTATAATTAAATATTAATTGGATAATGATTAAATTCGGTTAAACAAACCTAAAACCGATAAATTATGAGTATTTCAAATACACCCGATTTTACCAATCCTATTGGCATAGCGCCTGTGTACAATATGCCGCTATATTTTGTATCGGCGGCAAGTCCCATTTTTGCAAACAATGCAATCGATATAGCAGGCGCATCGCCGGGTAATGGCGCACTTATCGTATTATGGCCCTTAGGTTATAGCGGGACTTCTTGGAACAGCTCCTGGATGCTCACCCCTAAGGGGATGATCTTGTGCTCCGCGTATCCGCAAATGGTGCTGGGTGTTAGTGGGGCGAATGTAATTCTTTGTAACAGGAATGACAGCGACCCAACTCAATACTGGACAGTAGCGGGTACTCCAGGCGCTTATACCATAGTGAATAACTCCACGAATGAGGCTATTACCGCACCTGATTCGCAGATTGTTTATAAGATTGGAGGCCCTCCCTCGCCTCAATTAACCACAACGGCCGTCGGCGGCCAATCAGAGCAGCTTTGGGCTGTGCAGCCGGTGGTTGTACAACAGCCACCTAATAATCAATTTTATATCCAAACGGGTTTAAGCGGGGCTGTTAACAGCCAGGCCAATCCTTATATGCTGACTACTGATGCTTCGGGTAATACTCCGGGAGCGCTAATTAAACAGTGGCAACCCGGCGCGCAATCGCAGCTCTGGATATTTAATGCCGATGGCACTATTGCTTCAGCTAGTCTCTCATCTCCCAATTACCAACTGGTATTAAACTCAACAAGTACCAGCAACAAAGACACCAGTCCGGTTACCCTGATAGCGCCATCAGGCTCAGCGGCGCAGCAATGGACTTATAGCAATAATCAATTATCGGTAAATATGGGCGGGGATATAGGAACCCTGTATTTGAATGTTGATCAGGGTAATGGAAGCATTGCTATTACCTGGGAACAAACCAATGGCAATAATGAAACCTGGTACACCCTTTCGGCGCAGAGCATACCTATTGGCGAATGGTTTTATCTGCAAACAGAAATGACCGCTGGTGGGGGGGATGATCTTCCTTTTGTTTTGACTATTTCCAGTACAGTGGCCAATGCCAACACGGGAGTGGTTATTGAGCCTTTGCAGCCTGGCGCGCTTAATCAGCTTTGGCAAATTAATGCCCAGGGCGTTATCATCAGCGCGCTTGATCGCTCCATGGCATTAACCGCAGTTAGCGGGGGCGATCAACTGGTAACCATACAACCAGTCCAGTCCAGTCAATCCTGGCAGCAGTGGTACAGGCTAAGCAATGGGATGCTCGGTATTGGTACTTCGGGCAATGTGTGGTTTTTAAATGTAAAAGGTGGAGAAAACGCGGCACCAGGTACTCAGGTTATTACAAATGGGTTCCAGAGTATTGCACCAAACGTTGTATGGAACACCATACCCTATATACCGGAGCCTTCGGGATTATGGTTTACCATTCAAACCGCATTGGCTGCTCCGGGGGCGCAAACTCCCTATTTACTTACAGTACTTAATGATTGGGGTGTTGGTTTGAAAACGCCGTTGGGCGGTTATATGTTGCCTCAGGGGCAGGCAGCAATAAACCAGTTATGGCGTAAAACACTTAATGGTACTATTGTAAGCGCCACAAACCCAAACCTGGTGCTCACAGGCGCTACAGCCGGGGGCGACGTGTCGCTTGCTCCATTACAGTCAGGTTCGGCAGATCAGCAATGGTTTTGGGGTTATTCCCAGGAATTGGCTATAGAGGGTCACAGGGGTAATGTGCTTTGTGGCGTTCTTCAAAATTTGGGGCAAAACCAGGTGCTCTGGGCTCCAGGCATACCAAATACACAAATTAGTAACATTGTAACGTTGGCGCCTGCAGCGACAGCTAATGATACAACCAACCAACTATGGTTTGTACTTCCTCACGCAATGCCATTTGGCGAGAGTACTACTATTCGTAATGTTGGGGGAGCAGATGAAGTAGCGGGCCTGTTTCTTTCGTTGCCTGCCAAGCCTGCCTCGGGAAACTTTGCAGCTGTGGTTAATCAGCAGTCGGGCAATCCGGCCTTATCAATGTGGCAGTTTCAATTTCCTGGTTATATAGTTAGCGATATCGACCCGGATATAGTGCTGTCGCTGGAGTTAGGATCTGGCGGTACCGTTCAAAATCCAGTATATTCGAATAATGTGGTTGCCTATCCGCGTCAACCCGGGGCTCAGCCCTTCCAGCTTTGGGCTGTTACTCCCGAAGGCCTTATCGTTAATCAATACAATGGGCAGGCGCTTGCTGCATCTGCGGCTTCGGCGCCATCCGGCGTAATTACAACAGCCTTAAGCAATGATCCTAAAACCAATCTGCAGCTTTGGGACTTTTCGCCGGGGATGGTTTTACAAACAACACTCGCGCAACCGCCTGTATCTTATCCTGCCTGGAACAAAAAGGAGGAAACTGCTTACACGGCCATCTGTGCGGAGCTTGGTTTGCCCAACGGTATCCGTGCGCAGTACGCCAACCTGGCGGCGCCTTTAAGTAACTACCAGTTACAGATGAATTTAAGCCTTATTTCTCTTGTAAACGGTGGCGCGTTAACCGGCAGCACGCCACAACCAACCGAAGAACAAATTGGAGACTGGATTATTGTAACAAGACAGCTTAATAAAGAAATAACAGCAGTTACCGCTGTTCAGCTGCTTTTTCAGCAGGTTACCACGCTCCTCCTGTCATTGAGCCAGGCGCAGGCCATGACACTTTCTGAATTGATAACGGGCTGTGCTCTGCCCAATAAATTAAAGACACCAATACCGCCGCAAGTAAAGAAAAAAAGAGGTTGGATAACAGATCTGGTAGAGGGTCTGACTTATACCGCCCTGAATGTGGCCGGAAGTCTTGTTGGCGATCCGGAAGCGGGCAAAGAGCTTTCAATGGGAGCCAAATTTGTAAAGAATGGGCTGCCCTGTATCGCCAATTTAATGTCAACGGGGGTTTCGACAACTCAAAATGGACTGCAAGGGCGATCACAAACAAAGGCAAATTCGCAAATGGCCAAATACGCGGCGGTATTTAATAAAGCTATGCAGAATATATATAACTATGAGATGACGGTTTTGGGAATGGAGGAAGAGCTTTTGAGTGAATTTGAGGCAACTGGTTCGGCATTGGGCCAGATAGAAGCAATTATCTTGGCCGATTGGGACAAGCTCCAGGCGGCTTATGATATGACCCGTAGCATCGGAACCATGTCGTCGCTTTATTGGCCATCAACCATGACACCCATGCAGGCCAATCAAATGCTTTCCGGTTATACCATTGGTGTACTGCAAACGCTGCTGCCATTAAACACAGGGTTTAAAAACACTGCAACTATGCATGCTAATTATGGCAGCCTGATTAGCCCCGCAGGATGGCAAAACGATGGCTCATTTGTAGAGGAGGAAAACCCTGATGGTACACAGAATATATATTCAACAACTGTTAATCAGCAAATGCTGGGTGTGATTTGGGATAATGGGGTCGATCCACTCAGTTTTTTCAAGGGAATGAACGGCTGGAGCTTACCGCTCACCTACCAAAACCTGGTCGCTAATGATAATTCCACTCTATCACAGTTTGCAGCTGAGGTAATTGTTACCATACAAAACTTTACAAACCAGGAATTTACGCTTAATCTGACGCTTAATTCCCTGATCGGTACTGAGACCAGTTTTGGAGGCAATAATGTTTTTCCGCTGACAACAAAAACTCTTGAGGCTTATGGAGTACAGCAATTTGCAGGTGCATGTTGGCAATGTTATGTTGATAATGGTCCCGGCAGCTCGGGCTATATCGGTGCGGCTTTACAAGGAAATATAAACATTCTTAATTCCGAACAAGCGAATGTTATGTCGGTCTATGTTGATAACTCGTACAACTCAGGTGGCAATCAAACTGCTCCGGCTACGTATAACTGGAGTAACCTTACTTTCGTGCCACCCTATTCGGTTGCTATTAATCAGGATGTTACACCATCAGGTATGGTTTTAGTCGCTATCTCCATTTCTGTAGTCGGTTGAGATTTATAAACTCTCTCCCGGGCAATGCTTTTGCCCGGGAGTGCTTTATGTTGATGATCACCCATTACCCACATACAGCCAAACAAACATCCGGGCCTGTTTATCGTTGTATAGTTATTAAACCCACAAAATTATGGCAAACCCAGAAAACCCCAACCTCGACGACGCTCAGGAAGATAAAGATCCCGGCAATGAGTTTGAACAGGGCGAAGGAATTGATACCGGCAACCAACTGCTCGATGCCGATGAACCTAATATCAGCGCTTTAGAGGCGGCGAGCCGTGCATCAGAATCAGCCTATACGCTAAACTTTGAAGATGGGATCGCTCCCCGGGCAGATAAAGAGGGTGGTAAGAACAAGGACGGCAAGCCCGGCGCTTAATACAAGCGGGATATTTGTAAATATGTTATGACTTATGCCATAACTTCGATGCTTTAAATTATAATTACAGGAATAAAACCATCGAACAGATAATGCTCATGAAAAAGATATTAAGCTCTGCTGCTTTGCTGTTTATGTTTGCCGGAGCGGCAAATGCGCAGCATGCGTTTAACGCCACTGAATTTAAAAACAACCTGGGTAAAACCGGTACCCTTTGCGATACCGTTTACTCCATGAAAATGGTAAGTGATACCCTCACCCTGTTAAACCTGGGCGGGGCTTATCCGCATCAGAAATATACCGTTGCAGTAAAGGGCAAAACAACGTTGGATCTGCCGCATATCAAAGGCAAGCAGGTTTGCGTGACCGGCACTTTTGAAATGTTTAAAGAGCAGCCGGAAGTAGTGGCCAGCCAGCCTCAACAGATAGAGGTTCATTAAAATAAAAAGCGGGTGTATCATAAATCAAATTGACCACCCCTGGTGTTGTGTTACCTATAAATTGAAATTTAGCCGGTAATATTTATGGAAAAAGTGGGTTTACACTTTTTTACGATAAAAATACATAATTAATTGATTATCAGATAAATAAATCAATGTTAACCATGAATTGTGTAAACCATGTAAACCATGTAAACCCACTTTGGAGTCAGTTCAACCCCAAACTACATATCGCTTCAATAGCTGAATAAGTCAAAAAAAAAGAGGCTGATCATGATTGATGATACAGCCTCTTTTTATGCTAAACAGATCTCGTCTGTTTTATTTCAATTAAAATTCTTTTACTAAACCAAACACGATCTGACTTTCGGTCATAGGTTGTTGGGTAACTATACGGCCCAGGTTGCTGGTACGGCCGGTGGTAGAAATGTTGGGTCCTTTTGACTTAATATAGTTGCCTTTCAGTAACAGGTCCCAGCCAGATCCCATATCAAAACGAACATCCGCGCTACCTCCGTAAGCAAAGGCTGTACCTTTTGAACTTTGTTGGGTAAATGTGCCGGTTTGTGCCGGTACGCCGGTAATAGCAACCGCTATACTTGGTGTCGCGGTATTTTTAATAGCACCTGCCGATGCCCTGAGGTCAAATTTGAAATGGTGATATACAAAGGTATATTGCGGGCCAAGCAAAATATTATAGCTTCTGTACCGCTTGTCAGCAGTAACGGTTGAACCGTCGGCTTTAAAATCATCAGTATATCCCTGTGAAAGTATTTGATCATCGTTATAGGTTAAATTGCCCTGATCTTGTTTGGATACGGTAAAACCTATGGCAAAATGTTTGTAAAAATAAACAGCCCCATCAATACCCAATACAACCCCATTTTTGGCAAAACCGGCTTTTATGTTACTGTAATTGGTGCTCTTAAAGTCGCTCAGTGGGCGTGACTGACCACCAAATATGCCAATATAGCTTTTAAGTTTAGCTGGTTCGTCGCCGTCGGCTTGACTATCCTGAGCCCGTGCGTTAAACACTATCAGCATCATGAGGGCTGCCGTAAGTAATGTAAAGATTTTTTTCATGTTATAAATTTGTACTAACAACTTGTATAAGTTTGCCGCTTACCATCTTATCCGGTTTAGCAAACGTGTAAAAAAAAGCATTATTATCAATAAAGGCACAGATAGTAAAAGTCCATTGTAAATAAATAATTACATCCGGAGCACGTTATCAATACAAACCGGGCTAAATAACCTGGCTTTGGCTTGTTTTCGTAATCGGGGGCTAATATAGCTTGCCCCGTTCAATTAAATAGCAGGATTAATTAAAATTAACAACTTTTAACCTTTATTATGCCCGGACGCTTGTTGGCATAATGCCCAAATCCCTATCTTTAGTTTTCCTGTAATTTAAAATCAACATGAAACTAACTACCTGTTTATTTGCAATGGCTGTTTTATTTTGCAGCTATACCCACGCACAACAAATGACTATAAAAACGCTACCCTACCCCCAAACCAAAAAAGTTGATACCGTTGATACTTACTTTGAAACCAAAGTGCCAGACCCATACCGCTGGTTGGAAAATGACCAGGCCGCAGATACCAAAGAATGGGTGAAAGCCGAAAATAAGGTTACCCAAAACTACCTGGGCCAGATCCTATACCGCGAAGAAATACACAAACAGCTGGAAACTTTGTGGAACTATGAAAAATACAGCGCGCCGTTTAAAGAAGGTAAATACACGTATTTTTATAAAAACGATGGGCTGCAAAGCCAGTCGGTTTTGTATCGGCAAATAGGTGATAACGGTATGCCCGAGATGTTTTTAGATCCCAATAAATTTTCGGCCGATGGTACCACCTCGCTGCAGGGAATCGATTTTACTAAAGATGGAGATCTGGCCGCTTACCAGATATCCGAAGGCGGATCTGACTGGCGCAAGGTGATCGTGATTAAAACCGCCGATAAAAGCGTAGTAGGCGATACCCTCACCGATATCAAATTCAGTGGTCTGGCCTGGAAAGGTACCGATGGCTTTTATTACAGCAGTTATGATAAACCCAAGGCCGGCAGTCAGCTATCGGGTATGACGCAGTATCACAAATTATACTACCACAAACTGGGTACACCGCAAAGTACCGACAAGCTTATTTTTGGCGGCGATAAAACCCCGCGCCGCTATATTGGCGCTTACCTTACCGAAGATGAACGTTTTTTGGTGATCACCGCTGCTACATCAACCACCGGGAACGAACTGTATATTCAGGATCTGAGCAAGCCCGGCAGCAGCATTGTAAACGTGATTGATAATTTTGATAACCAGCACTCGATACTGGATAATGTAGGCAGCAAACTGTATATCCTCACCAATATATACTCGCCGAATTTTAAAATTGTTACCGTTGATGCCGCTAATCCAACCGTAACGCATTGGCAAAGCCTCATCCCCGAAACCAAAAATGTATTAAGCGCCACAACAGGCGGCGGCAAGATCTTCGCGGAATACCTGCAGGATGCCACTTCTTTTGTACAGCAGTATGATATGAATGGTAAATTGGAGCGTACCATCACGCTGCCATCGGTAGGTACCGCTTCTGGATTTGGCACCAAGAAGGCCGAAAAGGAAACTTATTACACTTTTACCAATTACGTATATCCCACCACCATTTTTAAGCTGGATATTGCCACGGGAAAATCAACCCTGTATAAAAAATCGGGGGTGAAATTTGATCCGGAACAATACGAATCAAAACAGGTATTTTATACTTCGAAGGATAAAACCAAGATCCCGATGATCATCACCTACAAAAAAGGTACCGTGCTCAATGGTGAAAATCCTACCTTATTATATGCCTACGGTGGCTTTGGTATTAGTTTGACCCCGGCCTTCAGTACATCAAATATTATATTGCTGGAACATGGTGGTATATATGCCGTGCCCAACCTGCGTGGCGGCGGCGAGTATGGCGAAACCTGGCACCGCAAAGGCATCAAAATGAAAAAGCAAAACGTATTTGACGATTTTATTGCTGCGGCCGAATACCTTATCAAAAATAAATATACCTCTAAAGAACATCTGGCGGTATCGGGCGGTTCCAACGGTGGCTTGTTGATAGGAGCCATGATCACCCAGCGTCCGGATTTGTTTAAAGTAGCCTTCCCCGCAGTGGGCGTTTTGGACATGCTGCGTTATAACAAATTTACCGCCGGAGCCGGCTGGAGCTATGACTATGGTACCGCCGAAGACTCTAAAGAAATGTTTGAATACCTGTATAACTACTCGCCATATCATGCCTTAAAACCGCAGGAATATCCGGCAACCATGGTGACTACGGCCGATCATGACGACAGGGTAGTTCCGGCTCACTCCTTTAAGTTTGGCGCGCGTCTGCAGGAATACCAAAAAGGCACAGCCCCGGTATTGATTCGTATTGAAACCAAAGCGGGCCACGGTGCGGGTCAAAGTACGGCCCAGGTGATCAGTGGCCAGGTTGATAAATGGGCATTCATGTTCTGGAATATGGGCATGAAGTGGTAAGGGGATACCTCTATACTGAATTGTCATTTCGATAGAGCATGGGCGGGTACGAGCGTTGCGCGAAAGAGAAATCTTTTACGACATACAGCGAAAGTTATAGGGTGTAAAAGATTTCTCCTCGTACCTCGTTCGAAATGACAGACGACGTTATTTGATCCCGGTTTAGTAAACTATTCAATATGAAACATTTTTTTACTGCTGCACTGTTATTATGCAGCATTTCATCAGCCATCGCCCAACCCCAGAAGAAAAACATCAACGTTGTTTTTATAGGCAACAGCATTACGCAAGGCGCGCAATTGACTGACCCGGCTACGGAAGCACCACCCGCTACCGCCATAGCCTGGCTGCGCAAACAAGCCAACCGGGGCACGGTTGAATTCAGCAACCAGGGCCACAGCGGTTATACAACCCTTGACTTTTTACCCGGCACCAACACCTTTGCCCAGGTGGAGCAAGCCACTGGTGCCTTTACGGATAAAGAAGCCTTACTGATATTTTCGATGAAGCTGGGCACTAACGACAGCGCCATCCAGGGCCCCCACGGTGCGCCGGTATCCCCGGCAGATTATATCCAAAATGTAAAAACCATTACTGATAAATTACTGACCGATTTTCCAAAAGCTATCGTTATTTATCAGCACCCCATTTGGTACAGCCCAAATACGTATAACGGCGCTAAATATTTGCAGGAAGGCTTATCCCGCCTGCAAAACTATGTTCCCAAACTGGATAGCCTGGTAGTGGCTTATGGCACAGCCAACCCGAATCATGTTTTTGTAGGCGACAAGAAAGCATTCAACTATTTCAAAAAACATCACCTTACCCATCTGATACCCGAAAAGGGCAATCAGGGTACATTTTACCTGCATCCAAATAAACAAGGCGCTTTGGTTTTGGGCGAGTTTTGGGGTAAGGCGATTGAGAGGGTGGTGAAAGCCAATTTTTAATGATCAGGTCATGAGCTATATAAGCTATTGTAAAATCGTGGTAAGTATTGCTGTCCTATGTTTGTTGGGTTTTGCCTGTACCTCTCCCTCGCAACAACAAGTCTCGACAGATAAGGCTCTTGCCAAACAGGGAAAACCGAAAAATATCGCTTATACCGACACTTCATTTAAAGTTATCCACGTATTCGTGGCTCTATGCGATAACAAATATCAAGGTATAGTGCCAGTACCACCTAAAATTGGAAATGGCCAGGACCCCGACAATAATTTATATTGGGGTTGTGATAATGGGGTGCGCACCTACTTTAAAAAAAGCAAAGATTGGCAATTGGTTAAAACCCAAAAGGTAAGTCGGATGATATTGGAGAGATTGGTATTTAAACACCGTACAAAAAAAGTTTACCTGGTTGCCGATGCCTGGGACGGTCAATCTATCGAAAAAACCACTACAGATTTTTTATATAGTAACTCCGGGCAGCTTAAAGATACTATTCATTATAACAAACAAATAATTGGCATAGATGGTAACGCACAGTTATTGGCTTATATAGGCCATGATGGACTGATGGATTTTCAGCTATCAAATTCCTTTAAAAATGCAGATGGCAAAACGCGGGATTGCATCATACTGGCTTGTATCAGTAAAAAATATTTTACCGGCTTTGTTGACCAGGCAAAAGCTAATCCCTTGATTTGGACAACCGGGTTAATGTGTCCCGAAGCCTATACCTTGCATGATGCTATAACAGGCTATATTAATCAGGAAACAAACGAAAGTATCCGAAACAGGGGTGTGCTGGCCTATAATAAGTATCAGAAATGCGGAATAAAGGCAGCACAGGGTCTGCTGGTTTCGGGCAGATAGCTATTCCTATTGCCAAACGCCAATCCTATATTCTTTTTACAAACCATTTTTGTTTTTTAACCAAAGAGTACCCAACTTCGCAGTCCAAAGTTTACTATGATATCGCATTATAAAAAAATAGCCCAGGAGCTTTCCATTGCCGAAAAGCAGGTAAGTGCCACAGTTGATTTGCTTGACGAGGGCGCTACCGTTCCGTTTATTTCCCGTTACCGTAAAGAGGTTACCGGTACACTCGATGAGGTGCAGGTGACCGAGATCCGCGACCGCGTACAACAACTGCGCGACCTGGATAAACGCCGTGAAGCCATCCTGAAATCGCTGACCGACATGGGTAAGTTAACACCCGAACTGGAAAAGCAGATCAACGAGGCCGAAACCATGGTATCGCTCGAGGATATTTACCTGCCCTATCGCCCCAAACGCAAAACCCGTGCTACCACGGCCCGCGAAAAAGGCTTACAGCCCCTGGCCGACTTATTACTGGAGCAAAATAAAGTTGATCTGGAAACCGCTGCCGAGGTATATATAGATGCCGAAAAAGGAGTGAACAGCATAGAAGAAGCCCTGGCCGGTGCAAGGGATATCATTGCCGAAACCATTAGCGAAAATGCCGAAGTACGTACCCGCATCCGTGAGCTGTTTATTGAAAAAGGAACTTTTCAATCAAAAGTGGTGGATGGTAAAGAAGTGGAAGGCATTAAGTATAAAGACTATTTCGACTGGACAGAGGCTGTGAAGTCGGCACCGTCACACCGCATCCTGGCTATGCGTCGCGGCGAAAAGGAAGAGATCCTGTGGTTGGATATTAAACCCGAAGAGGATGAAGCCATTGCTATACTGGAAGATGCTTTTGTAAAAGGCATCAACCCATCTGCCGACCAGGTAAAACAAGCCATTGCCGATGGCTATAAGCGCTTGCTTAAACCATCTATGGAAACAGAAGTGCGCCTGTTTACCAAAAAGAAAGCTGATGAAGAGGCTATCCGTGTTTTTGCTGAGAATGCCCGTCAGCTTTTATTAGGTGCGCCGCTGGGCCAAAAACGTGTGATGGCTATTGACCCTGGTTTCCGTACAGGCTGTAAACTGGTTTGCCTGGATGAACAGGGCAAATTGTTGGAAAATACCGCCATATACCCACATACCGGGGCGGGACAGGCGCGTGAGGCCGAAAAAACCGTTCAGCACCTGTTTCAAAAATATAACATCGAGGCTATCGCTATCGGTAACGGTACGGCCGGTCGTGAAACGGAAGTGTTTGTGCGCAACCTGAATTTGCCGGGCGTGGTTATTGTGATGGTGAACGAAAGCGGCGCATCTATCTATTCGGCATCTGATGTGGCGAGGGAGGAATTTCCGGATAAGGATATCACCGTAAGGGGAGCAGTATCCATTGGCAGAAGGCTGATGGATCCGCTGGCCGAATTAGTAAAAATCGACCCAAAATCAATAGGCGTAGGGCAATACCAGCACGATGTGGATCAGAATAAACTGCAAACTTCATTGGATGATACCGTAATGAGCTGTGTGAATGCCGTAGGTGTTGAGCTGAACACCGCATCCAAACAAATACTGGCTTACGTATCGGGTCTTGGTCCGCAGCTGGCGCAAAATATTGTGGAATATCGTGATCAGAACGGCGCCTTTAAACGTCGTGATCAGCTGAAAAAAGTTCCCCGCCTGGGCGATAAGGCTTTTGAACAGGCCGCCGGATTTTTACGCATTCACCAGGCCGAAAACCCGTTGGATTCAAGCGCGGTACACCCGGAGCGTTACAGCCTGCTGGAACAAATAGCCAAAGATATGAGCTGTACCGTGAAGGATCTGATGAGCAACGCTCCGCTGCGTAAAAGTATCCCGCTGCAAAAATATACATCAGAAACGGTGGGCTTACCTACCCTGAACGATATCATGGCCGAGCTGGCCAAACCCGGCCGCGACCCGCGTGAGCAGTTTGAAGCTTTCAGCTTTACCGATGGTGTAAATGCCATTGGCGACTTGAAGGTAGGCATGAAACTGCCCGGCATTGTAACCAACATTACCAATTTTGGTGCTTTTGTAGATATCGGTGTTCACCAGGATGGCTTGGTTCACTTGAGCCAGATCACCAACCGCTATATCAAAGATCCTAATGAGGTATTGAAAGTACACCAGAAAGTAGAGGTTACCGTGACCGAGGTTGATGTGAACCGCAAGCGTATAGCTTTATCTATGAAGGAAAATGATAAAAGCGCCCCGCAGGAAAGACGAAATGACGACAGAAGGCCTGCCGGAGGCAACAATAAACCTACTTATAACAAAAAACCGGCACAGGAACCGGAAACAGATATTGCCATAAAACTGGCAGCGCTGAAGAACAAGTTTAAGTAGGGAATAAATTAACGGCTGTCATGCTGAGCTTGTCGAAGGATAGGGCCTTCTGCTCTATCCTTCGACAAGCTCAGGATGACAGCCTTCGCTTTTTATAATCGAGTAAAATTTTATTCCAAAGTGATCTGCCTCCTGATGCTTTCTTCAAGCGAAATAAAAGTTTCGGTGCGTTGAATACCTTTAACACCCTGAATCTGTTCGTTCAAAACCTCGCGCAGGTGGGTGGTATCATGACATACGATCTTGGCGAAGATGCTCCATTCGCCGGTAGTATAATGCAGCTCAACAATCTCTTTTATGGTTTTTAGTTGCTTAACCGCTTCGTTGTACTGGGAGCCCTTTTCGAGGTAGATACCCAGGAACGCTGTAATATCATAACCTAATTTTTGAGGATCTACTTCCAGGCTGGCTCCCTTTATTACACCCATCTCTTCCAACTTTTTCATTCTCACGTGTATGGTTCCGCCAGAAACGATCAACTCTTTAGCTATCTCGGTATACGGAGTAGTAGCATTCTTCATTAATATTGATAAAATCTGGATATCAAGATTATCAATTTCTAAATTTTGAGCTTTTCTGTGGGACATAAATTTGAATATCTATATTGAAATACAAGTTTAATTAAAATTTGAATAAAAATAAAATATTTTTGTTGAAATATTTGCAAGGAATTGATGGGTCTATTAAATTTGTATCAAGCAAATGACACTTGCTTTCTGTTCTTTAAACAAAAAAACAATGTTGGGTGGTGAAATTTTTGGCAGACACACCTCCTTGTCCCGGTGGCGGAGATCATAGAAAACCCGAAGCGGGCTAACTACTCTGTGGAGGTTCGAATCCTTCCCCAACAGCAAGTTCCTCAGCAAGTCGTGGAACTTATATCCTGTAGGATGGTGAAATTTTGGCAGACACACCTCCTTGTCGCGGTGGCGGAGAAATTGGGAAACTTTCAGCAATGAAAATAACCACTCCGTGGAGGTTCGACTCCTTCTCCTACAGCTCTTCTCATAATTTAGGTTTATAATTGGTTAGTAAAGGCCCCTGCCCATCAGGGGCTTTGCTGTTTTTAAGACTTTTTGTAATAGAGTCAAGAGATTAGAATCAGGAATTAAGACAAAAAAATAACACTTCGCCTATTTTTATATTGAACTCAGAGCATTTTTCTCTTGGTTCCTGACTCTTATTTCTTGATTCTCTCTTTAATTGTGTCATTTTTACGCATTGGTATTATTATCTTAATAATTTATGATAAATTTGATTGAATACTTATTATTGTAATCGATTGCGAAGCGCCCCCTTCCCGATCATTAAAACCCAAAAAAACCAATTGTAATTGAACCATGAAAAAAATCCTACTTCTGTTTCTTACGGCTTGTTGCTGCATCACATATCTTGCATTCAATATAGCCGGGCGCGGTAAACCCCGTGTACTTATATTTTCAAAAACAATGGGCTACCACCACGCCTCCATTGATGCCGGTATTGCAGCCGTTCAGAAACTGGGTGGTGAAAATGGGTTTGATGTAGATACTACCAAAAACGCCGACATGTTTAATGATGAGAATCTTAAAAAATATGCTACCGTTATTTTTTTAAGTACCACAGGCGATGTGCTTAACTATCGTCAGGAAGCCGCCTTTGAACGCTACATACAGGCTGGCGGAGGTTATGTGGGTGTACACGCCGCTACCGATACCGAGTACGATTGGGGTTGGTATGGTCGTTTGGCGGGTGCCTGGTTTTATGACCATCCGGGTATTCATGATAAAAGCCCTAATGTGCAACCCGGTGTTTTAAATGTGGTTGACAACAATAATGCAGCCACCAAACACCTGCCCAAAGTATGGAAACATACCGACGAGTTTTACAGCTTTAAAAAGGCGCTTGCTCCCGATGTGCATGTACTGGTTACTATTGACGAAAGCAGCTACACAGGGGGTAAAAGAATGGGCTATCACCCCATGGTATGGTACCATGATTTTGATGGCGGACGTGCCTTTTATACCGAATTGGGCCATACCGACGAAACCTATAAAGATGCCGACTATCTTAAAATGCTGCTCGGTGGCATAAAATACGCCATTGGCGATAATAAAGATCTTAATTATTCAAAAGTTAAAACACAAACACCTCCTGATGAGGATAGGTTTAAAAAGACACAATTATCAACAGGTAAGTTTTATGAACCTACCGAAATGACCATTTTGCCAAACCTGGATATCCTGGTATTACAACGCCGGGGCGAGATCATGCTGTATAATCACAGCACTCAAAAAGTAAAACAGGTGGGTGCTTTTGATGTGTATTACAAAACGCTGCATACCCCTGGTGTAAATGCCGAAGAAGGGATGCTGGGACTGGCTAAAGATCCAAATTTTGCCAAAAACCACTGGATCTATATTTACTACAGCCCTGCCGATAGTTCGGTTAACCGCCTGTCGAGGTTTACTTTTGAGGGCGATACCATCACCAAAAAAACCGAGAAAGTAATACTGGAAGTAAAAGCTCAGCGCGAGATCTGCTGCCATACCGGTGGCTCTATCGCTTTTGGTCCGGGGCCTGATAAAATATTGTTCTTCTCGGCAGGTGATAACTCTACGCCATTTGACGAGAAAAAACAGAAATATGTAACCAGCGGTTATGCGCCTTTAGACGACAGACCGGGACATTACCAGTTTGATGCCCGTCGCTCGGCCGGTAACACCAATGATCTGCGCGGTAAAATTATGCGTATCAAGATCAATGACGATGGTACTTATGATATCCCCGAAGGTAACCTGTTTCCGAAAGGAACACCAAAAACACGTCCCGAAATTTATGTAATGGGCGATAGGAACCCTTACCGTATTTCGGTAGATCAAAAGAACAGCAACCTGTACTGGGGCGAGGTTGGACCCGACGCGCACAACGATAGTTTAGATACCCGTGGCCCAATGGGTTATGACGAGGTGAACCAGGCCCGTAAAGCCGGGAACTTTGGCTGGCCGTATTTTGTGGCCGATAATAAGCCATATCACGTTTATGATTATGCCACCGGTACTCCTGGTGCGGCATTTGATCCTGAGCATCCGGTTAATGATTCGCGCAATAATACGGGTTTAAGAGATCTGCCACCGGCACACCCTGCATTTATATGGTACCCGTACGGACCTTCGGCCGATTTTCCGCAGGTAGGTACAGGCGGTCGTAACGCGATGGCTGGTCCGGTTTATTATACCGATATGTACCCGGATTCAACACGTCTGCCCGATTATTATAACGGCAAATTTCTTGCTTATGAATGGATGCGTGGCTGGATAAAAGCGGTTAGCATGACACCAGAGGGCGACTTTGACAAAATGGAGCCATTTTTTCCGAAACTGAAATCGAACTCCATGATCGATATGGAAGTTGGTCCCGATGGCAGGCTATATGGTTTAGAGTATGGCAGCGGCTGGTTCTCCCGTAACCCCGATGCCGGATTATTCCGCATTGATTATATTAGTGGTAACAGACCGCCGTCAATAGCTTTCGTAAAGCCAAATAAAACATCAGGTAATTTGCCGTTTGCTATTAAACTAAGCGCTAAAGCCGTTGATCCAGAAGGTGACCCGGTTACCTACTCATGGAACCTGGGTAATGGCGTTACCAAAGAAACAACAGTTCCGCAGCTGGATTACACTTACACCAAAGCAGGCAGCTATAACATTACAGTTACCGCCAAGGATAGTCACGATGCCAAAACCAAAAGCACACCTATAAATGTATATGCCGGTAATGAAGAACCGCAGGTAACGGTAAAGTTTACCGGTGGCAACAAATCTTTCTACCTGCCGGGTGTACCTGTTAAATACGCGGTTAAGGTAACCGATGGTACTAAAACCGCCAGTGTTGATCGGAGCCGCATTTTGGTGGCTGTTGACTATATTGATGATTATAAAAAGCCCGTATCGGCAACGCAATTAGAACAAACCACCCCAGAAAACAGCGGCAAAGCCATTATGTTGAGCATGGATTGCAAAAGCTGCCATAAAGAGGTTGGTAAATCAGTTGGGCCATCATTTACCGAGGTATCGGCTAAATATAAAAAAGACTCTAAGGCTATGAACAAACTGATCCAAAAGGTAATAAAAGGTGGCGCTGGTGTTTGGGGCGAGGTACCGATGTCTGCACATCCAAGCATCAAGAAAGCGGATGTGGAACAGATCATTACCTGGGTACTCTCAATCAATAACCAAGGCAATAAAAAGAAATCATTACCTGCCGCGGGCAGCATCATACCAAAACCGGGCAGCAAGCAGTCAAATGCAACCATGGTGCTATCTGCTGCTTATACAGATAATGGCGGTAAAAACATCAAAGCCTTAACTGGTCGTGGTGTGGCAACGCTAAAAAGCAGTAACTACCTGTTTGCCGGTAACGAAAAAGTGAGTGGTTTTACCGCGTTTAAATATAATGGTATCAACCTCCTGATCCTCCCGCAGAACGGTGGCTGGTTTGAGGTGGATGATATTGATTTAACCGGTGTGCGTTCCGTAAACATGACCAATTTCTGGCAGGCGCCGCCAAGCACCAGTATTGATTTTGAGGCCCGTTTAGACGCGCCCGATGGTACACTGGTAGGTAAAGGAAGTATGCCTGTACCTACAGCCGATCAGAAAGCTGGGCTTACCCATGTAACCATCAATCCGGTAACAGATGGCAAGATGCACAAGCTGTATTTTATTTACAAACCAGAAAAACAAGTGGCTTTAGTGGCCGGCGTAACCGGATTGCAGTTTAATGCGAAGTAGGTAAAACAACCTCACGTCATTGCGAGGAGGAACGACGAAGCAATCTCTATACTGTACAGAGCAAACGGCAAGGTAACCTGTACTTTCGATCTGCCTGTGTAGGGATTGCTTCGTGCCTCGCAATGACGTGTAGTATAAATTTAAACAAAAGCCCCGGCAGGTTACCTGCCGGGGCTTTTGTTTAAATTTATGTCATCCTGAACTTGTTTCAGGATCCCACAGGACAGTTATCCGTTAGGCTGTATAACCTTGCTAATGAGATGCCGAAACGAGTTCGGCATGACGTGATATTATAGATTATTTGAAAAGGGTGTCATGCTGAGCTTGTCGAAGGGCGCGCGTAGATGCCTGCCCACCATGCTTCGACAGGCTCAGCATGACAGCCTTTTTTAGTTTTAATCAACCCTTACAGTATCTTAAACCCTACGCTAAGCGCCCAAAGGTTTTGGCGTTTGGCAAAGCTGTCGCTTACCTTGGTTAAGCCGCCTTCATAACGCAGATCGGCAGTGATAGCTCCGATGTCAACACCGGCGCCTACCTGGTAACCTACATTACTTTTGTTAAAATTATTAGCGGCCCCACTGAGGTTACTGCCCAAACTTACGCTGTTATCCAGTTGATAAGTGTAAATAGGACCACCCATGACGCGGAAGTTAAGGTCCTTTTGACCAAATGATCTGCCAATTAACAAAGGCACGTTCAGGTTGGTGAACCGCACTTTACCGTTAAACGCGGTATTGTTATCGCTCGATTCAAATTTACCACCTGTGCCGCTTAAATAAAGCTCGGGTTGTAAGTACCAGGTGTTGCCTATGCGGGCAAATAAACCGGCCTGGTAACCGGTAAGGGTTGATTCTTTTACATTGTCGGTGCTGATTCTTGAAAAATTGACACCGCCTTTAATACCTAATGAAACTTGTGCTTTGGCCCCGATGCTTACCGCTATCAGTAATGCCGCACTTAATAGTAACTTTTTCATAATTGTTGATGTTGGTGATGCCGCATGCGTTTTGACTTACACACGCGGCTGTTTTAAAATAAATTTGTTATAAAACGGGTTTTGTAACAAATACGTATACATAACCTATCAATTGACACGCCAAAAAGGTAAACGTTGCCTGTGAAATCTGTTTTTAAGGCCTACCGTAGAGACGCATAATTGCGTCTCCCAATGGCTGATCAAGCCTTTTGACGGGGAGACGCAAGTATGCGTCTCTACAGAAAAATTGGGATAATTATTTAAATATCTCTGAGCAATTTGGCCAGAATTTCTACACAAAGCTCCAATTCTTCAACGGTGGATGATGCAAAGCCAAGCCGGATAGCGTTGGAGCCTGTGCTTTCGCCATCAAAGTATAAACCCTGTTTTAAGGCTTTTTGAGATAGGCTGACAAGGTCGATACGCGGGTCAAATTGTGTCCATACGGCCAACCCTCCGTCGGGTACTTTAAATTGTACATAATTGTGCAGCTGGCTGGTCATCAAATCGCAAAAAACATCGTGCCGTTGCCGGTATACCCGTAATGATTTACGCAAATGGCGCTGAATAATACCGTTTTGCAATAGCTCAGCTACGGCATTCTCCAGTAAAGCATCCCCCTGGCGGTCAATAATACGGCGCAGGCGTGCCAGGTGCCCGATCACATTTTCGGGCCCCACAAGATACCCCACCCGGATAACCGGAGATATGCTTTTCGAAAACGAGCCGCAATACAATACCATACCTGCTTCGTCGGCGCTGGCCAAGGGCATCAGCGGTTTGTTCTGATAGTGGAAATCGTAATCATAATCGTCTTCAAAAACAATAAAGCCATGTTTCTGGGCCAATGCCAGCAGTTGTATCCGGCGATCGGCCCGCAAGCCTACGGTAGTAGGGTAGTGGTGATGCGATGTCACATAAACCATACGTACCGGCTGTTCACGGCAAAGTCGATCGAGCTGATCGATATCCAGGCCATGATCATCAACCGGTATTTTGAGCAGGTTTGCCCCAGCCTGTAAAAAATTCATTTGCGCGCCCGCCCAGCCAGGTTCTCCAGCCACTACCGTATCGCCAGGCTGCAGCAAGCCAGTGCAAGTTAAATACAAACCCATCACTGTTCCGCGTACAATAAGGATATTGTTGGGCGTAATACGCAGACCCCGTGTTTGGTTTAGGTATGCCGCCAGTTCTTCGCGCAGCCAGGCCGTGCCCCGGGTGTCGCCATAACCCAAACGGGTATACGGATTGCCGGTTAACAACTGGGTGCGGTATGCTCTTGATAGTTCGGTTACCGGCGCCAGGCGTGTATCCGGAAAGCCATCGTCAAGATGTAATGATGTACTCAAATCGGCCACTTTGCGGTTAAGGTGCGGGGCGCCATGAATGGCAAAGCCGGCCACCTGCGTGGTATTTACAGAAACGGCGACTAAAGGCTGCGGCTTAACAGCGGGCAAGTGCCGGGCTACAAATGTACCGCTGCCGGTTTGGCTTTCCAGCCAGCCCTGCGCCAGCAATTCATCATAAGCCCGTATTACCGTTTTGCGATGAACGTTTAATGAAAGTGCCAGCTGGCGGGTGCCTGGCAGCCGGTTACCGGCTGGTAAGGTGCCTGCCTTGATCAATGCCATCAACTGATTGCCAATTTGTAAATAAACCGACTGGGCAGCATTTTTATCAATATTTAAAAGAGATGAAAGTATCTGCATAACAAACTGGACTACCTGTTTTATAATAACTGGATGATTTCGGTGATCCAATAAACGCATAATTTTATAAAAAACAAAATGGAGCCGGGTGGATTTGTGCGAATCCCCTCTTATCTTAAAGAGGGCTGTCACCCTGAGCTCCGTCGAAGGGTAGAGCGCAGAGGCCTGCCCGCCATGCTTCGACGGGCTCAGCATGACACCCTTTTTAGATAACTGTTTGTAAGCACTTAAATACTATACAAAAAACAAAAATATGGTAACTCAGGAATCACATCTCGTTCAATTGCCCTTTTCGGGTCTCCTGAGAGTGATCAGGAGACTTTTAAACCGGGCTATAATCCTGGGTAAGTGTGTACTGGGAGAGCCCCCGCGTGGACATAAAAGCATTAATCATATCCTCGCGTTCTCTCACCGGTAAGAGTAGCTACGGGATTATTAAGCATAACTATTTGATCATTAATACATAAATAAATAAAAACAATGGCAACCCAAAAATCACATCTCGTTCCGAGCCGCTCGGCCAAAAGGGCCAATTATGAACCGGAAACTATCCATAGCATATTGGACGAAGCGCTTTATTGCACCATTAGTTATTCGTTTGAAAATAAGCCGTTCTCCATCCCCACCGCTTTTGTGCGCTATGAGGATAAAATTTACATCCATGGTTCGGTAGGCAGCCACTTTATCCGCGAACTGGAAAAGGGGATCCCGGTTTGTATCACCGTGACGCTTATGGATGCCCTGGTGGTGGCCAAATCGGCTTTTCATCACTCGGTGAATTACCGTTCGGTAGTGATATTCGCACAAGCCGAAAAGGTGGAGAGCGTGGAGGATAAAATAGAAGCCTTTAAATGGCTAACGGACAAAATTGTACCGGGCAGCTGGGATTACCTGCGGCCCATTAAAGAAAACGAAGTGCGCAAAACAACCGCCCTGGCTTTCAAGATCGATGAAGCATCTGCCAAGATCCGCTCGGGTATGCCGATTGATGACGAAGAAGATGAGACGTTGCCTATCTGGTCGGGATTGATCCCGCTGCAAAACGGGCGTGGGGTACCGCAGCCAGATTCTTTTAGTGAGAAAATGGAGCTGCCGGCGCACCTTGTTGGTGTGGGGCTTTAGTTGATAATTCGAAGTCTTAGAGAAATATCATAGTAAACACGTCATTGCGGGGTAGACACCTCACCCAACCCTCTCCAAAGGAGAGGGCTTTAAAAATAATCTTTTTAAAGTCTCCCCTTCGGGGAGATTTAGAGGGGTGATTGCTTCGTACCTCGCAATAACGCGCGGAGGCGGTCCAACTGAAGATAGTATGACCGACGCAGCGACGGTCGGGTGAGTCGATTCAGCCCAATTTTAACTTCCGTCAAAATTTTCGTATATTTATATCAATCAGCAGCCCGGGTGTCTTTTTAACAGACATCCGGGCTGTTTGGTTAAGGGAGAAACAGGCTCAAAAATAGGTTGTTTTGAACTTAGTTATTTGATTATCAATAAATTAATACTTCTTAAAGTTTCAAAAACACGTTAAAACCGTGTTGAAATTTGTTAAAAAGTGTTAAAATCGATGGTTTTGGATGAATTTTGGACTGTTTTTATGCTGTTTTCGACCAGAAATTTGTTAAAATTTAAGGTTTAAAAAGTTTTTTTGAAGCATCTGTGAGGCAGCTGATATTTTAAAATTCTGCTGCCGTGTATTTTTTATATTTTTGCTGAAAATAATTAGTCATGGCTGAGATTAGTATCACCAACAAAGATTGGGAGCGCATCAAAATAAAGGTACAACGCAAATACAACCACCTTACCGACGAGCAATTGCAATATGCCGAAGGTCAGGAAGAAAGCCTGATAACCAAATTAATGGACCTGGTGAACCGCGATAGGCAGTATGTTGTGTTCACTTTGAAAAAGGCTTTGGTAAATATTGACAATAACAGGCTGTAAATAAGGCCCGAGTTGTAAAAAACAATAAGCTTTTTTGTATTTTTATAGGCTTAATGACGAAACAGGGTATGGCGATCAATAAAAGATACAAAAAGATAGGTTTATTTGCCGGTATAGCATTGCTGGCAGGCGGCGGGCTGGCTTTTAATGACGACCTGTTCCAGATATCGAAAAACCTGGATGTTTTTGCCTCGGTATATAAAGAGGTGAATATCAATTATGTAGATGACATCAATTCGGCCAAATTGGTAAAAACAGGCGTTGATGCCATGCTCGACGGGCTCGATCCCTACACCGAATTTGTTCCCGAATCGGAAATTGAAGATTATAAACTGCACTATGTAAGTACCCAGTACGGGGGCATCGGTTCCAGCATTTTTGCACGCAATGGCAAGGTATATGTATCAGATGTTTTTGCTGGTTTCCCTGCTCAGAAGGCCGATATTCACCCTGGCGACCAGATCCTGAAAATAAATGACATTGATCTTACAGGAAAAAATAACGACCAGGTAAGTCTGCTGCTGAAAGGCTCAAAAGGGGCACCTATCAAATTACTTATCAAACGAGATAATACACCGCAGCCTTTTGAAAAGAACCTGATCCGCGATGAGATCAAACAACCCAACGTATCCTACTTTGGTATGGTTGACGGCAACATGGGTTACATCAAACTGGATAAATTCCTGGAAAACTCAGCCGCCGAGGTAACAAACGCCCTGGTAACACTAAAAAAGAGCAACCCTAACGGTATCATATTGGATCTGCGTTCAAACGGTGGCGGTATACTACAGGAAGCGGTGAAGATCGTGAACCTGTTTGTGCAGAAAGATGTGGAAGTTGTATCACAAAAAGGGAAGATCAAGGATAAAAACTTTACCTATAGTACAGTAAGTACGCCATTAGAGCCTAATCTGCCCTTGGTGGTGCTGGTGAACAGCCACTCAGCCTCAGCCTCAGAAATTGTGGCCGGCTCATTACAAGATCTTGACCGCGCTATTATCATTGGGCAACGCAGCTATGGTAAAGGCCTGGTACAGCAAACCTTTAACCTGCCTTATAACAGCCTGGTTAAAATAACCATCGCCAAATACTACGTGCCATCGGGCCGTTGCATACAGGCGCTTGATTATACCCACCGCAAGGATGATGGCAGCGTGGTAAAAGTTGCCGATTCACTAATCCATGAATTTAAAACAAAAAATGGCCGGTCGGTTTTTGACGGCAGCGGTATTTACCCGGATATTTTTATCAAACAAGAAAAATTTGCCAATGTAACCCAGGCCCTGGTAGGCAAACTGCTGATATTTGATTACGCCACCGTTTACCGCGATACACACGCTAAAATAGCCGAACCAAAAGAGTTTAGCTTATCGGATGCTGATTACGGCGATTTTGTAAAATACCTTTCCGATAAAAATTACAGCTATACTACTACTGCAGAAAAGGTGCTGAGCAGTTTGAAAACGGAAGCAACCAAAGAAAAGCAGTTTAATGATATTCAGGGTGAATACGATATTTTAAAATCAAAACTGCTGACCAGCAAAAAGAATGACCTGCAACAGCACAAAGTCGAAATAAAACAGGTTCTTGAAAACGAGATAGCTTCCCGCTATTATTTTGAAAGAGGACGTTACGAAACCAATTTTAAATACGATAAAGAGCTGGCCCAGGCGGTAAAAACCATGCAGGACAAAGCCCAGTTAGCGTCGATTTTAAAGGGTGAAGGTAACTACAAAGTGATCGGAAAACCCGTGCTGGCCATGGCCGGAAAAAAGGCTACGGATAAAGACTCTGACGACGATCAATAGGGTAAGTAATTGTATATAAATTTGTTGCGTGTTTGTAACTGATTAGTTACTGCGTAAGACAATGTACTGGCTAAACTTTTGTTTAGGCTTGTTGTCATACATACAAACAACACGAAAAAACAATGAAAAAGATCATTTTAACAGCAGCCATACTGCTTAGCTGCTTATCAGTAAAAATAGCCAGCGCTCAAATAAGTTTAAGTATCAATATAGGCAGCCAACCCGATTGGGGCCCTGTGGGTTATGATCATGCCGATTATTATTACCTGCCCGATGTTGATTCATATTATGATGTGAACGCTCATCAGTATGTTTACCTGAACAACAATGTGTGGGTACATGGAGCTACCTTGCCACCTCGTTATGGCAATTATGATGTTTACCACAGCTATAAAGTAGTAGTGAATCAACGTACCCCATGGGTTCGTAATGATGTGATCCGGCAGAAATATGCTAGCTACAGAGGTCGTCGTGATCAAACTATCATCCGCGACAGCAAAGAGGTTAAATACAGTAACCACTGGAAAGGTGACCGTGGAAATGGCCGTAGGGTAGTGGTACACAAGACCGTCAAAGAAGATCGCCGCGATAATGATCACCGTGAGCATGGTGGCGACGGGCACAGGAACTAATTATTATTGTTAATTTTTATATACGAAACGAGTCTGCCATAATTGGCGGGCTCGTTTTTTGTGATATCGGTTAGATACAGAAAAGCCCGAAATAAAAAATTTAAACTTTTTGCGTTAATTAGTGTCATACATGCAAACAATGTTATTAATGAGTGATCGTGGCCTGCTTTTCAGCTTAAATGAAATTTTACCACGAGACTTATCAACACTAAAAAAAACATAAATGAAAAAGCTCATTTTATCGGCAGTATTGTTATTAAGCTGCTTTGCAATTAAAACCGCCAGTGCCCAGGTAAGCGTAAGCTTAGGGGTAAACATTGGCAGCCAGCCAGCCTGGGGCCCTGTAGGCTATGATTATGCCAACTATTATTACATGCCCGATATTGATACCTATTATGATGTACCAACCCATCAGTATGTGTACTTTGACAACAATATATGGGTACACCGCACTTATTTGCCGGTACGTTACCGCAACTATAACTTATATAATGGTTATAAAGTAGTGATCAACGACCGTAACCCATGGTTAAGGCACGGATATTACAGAGATCATTATGCGGGCTACCGTGGCCGTCATGACCAGGTGATCATCCGTAATAGTCGTGACGCACACTATGCCAACTACTGGCGTGGTAATTATGCACGCAGAGCTGCTTATGCCCGTCCTCATTATAATGGGGGTAACCGCGGTAATTGGGGTGGCGGTCGTGGACATGGCAACGGTAACTGGGGTGGTGGAAATCACGGGGGCGGACGTCCCGGTGGTGATCACGGAAACCACGGTGGCGGTGGACGCGGTCATGGTGGTGATCAAGGAAACCATGGCGGTGGTCATGGTGGAGAGCATGGTGGTGGTCACGGTCATCACTAATCTATCATATTCAATATATAACAGAAACGGACTTCCTTATAAAGGAAGTCCGTTTCTGTTATAGCCTACTCCCGATACTAAAAATGCAGAATAACCTTAAAGCTCAAATTTCGCCCCATATTATAAATACCGGTATGCCCATTGGGCGATGATTTATAATATTCAAAATACTTTAACCGGTTCAAATTAGCCTGATAAGCGGTATCAAATAAATTATCCCCCTGGATAAAAAACTCATAAAAAGAAGATTTAGCCTTCTCTGCTTTAATCGTAAAACCCAGGCCGGCATTAAACAAGGTATATCCTTTGGTAAAAGTTTCGGTATTATCCAGTGCATAAAAATGGTTCTGGTTGGCATAAGCATCAGCCTCAACACGGGCATTTAGTTTGCTAAATACACCATAAACTCCCGGCAATGTAGCTTTTAGGGCCGACCGGATATGCAAAGGCGGTATAAAAGGCAAATATTTTGCAGCATCGCCATACTTATCTATCAATTGCTGATTTTTGTTTATCCCTGTTACATAGGATACACTATTATCAAGCGCCAGCCATTTAATACTTCGCGGATGCAGGTTCAGCGTTAATTCAGCGCCATAAAGGCGGGCCTTTGATTGCTGATACTGATAAGTGCTGTTGCCGGGCACAATAATAACGGGATTCCCGTTGGCATCATTCAATTTGGCCTGGTAAATATAGTTGTTGATGCTATTGTTGAATACTTCGGCAATAATGTCCATATCGGGCAGGTAGGCAATAAAACCCAGATCCTCCTGCAAACTAAATTCGGGATTAAAACTGCGGTTACCCAGGTAAACAATATGCGCGCCGGGATCAAGCCCGTTTGAACCTATTTCGGTAATATTCGGCGCGCGATAACCCCGGGCAATATTAGCCTTGAGCAGCAGACGGTCGCTGATATTATAGGTAAGCCCTAAACTGCCCGAAAAGCCCCGGTAATTATGCGAAAAGGCCGGGAATTGTAAACTTGCGCCTGCTGTATCTGGCAAGTGTACCTGTTTGCCAAAACCGGTCGATGCATCTGTCCCTACATAGAAATTGTTCCAGGTTACATGCCTCGTATCGTACCTTAAACCACCAGAGATATCGATTTGTCCAAAACTTTTTTTGGCAAACAGAAAACCTCCGGCATCAAACAAGTTGTAGTCGGGTATCGGAAAGTCGGTAGCGGCCTTGCTGCGGTTGGTTTGATACATGCCATTGATACCCGCGGTGGTTTCCACCCCGCCAAAGGAGGGCAGATTGTAGCGTACATCATAATTGATCGTATTCAGTACCACGTAAAGGCCCGCTTGCTCGGGAACAGTAGGGTGGTTGTATTCCCTGCGGATGCTTTGCTGAAAGCCTAGTGAGGTATTGATACTGCCCTCGCCTGTTTTAAAGGAGTTGGTGTTGTATACCCTGTAGTGCTGTATACGCTGGTGTAAGGTGGTAATGGCATAAGAACGTAACTCGTCGTTAGAAACTATAGGGCGGTTTTTGATATTGTCTTGTCCGGCCTCATAGATCTGTTGGGTAAAACGGCGACTGAGCGAATCGCGGCTGCCATCGGGGATCTCCTGCCGGTTATCATATAGTGTAGCGCCAATTTGTGAATAGCCCCATGATTTGTCGACCCGGGCAATGCCCGACAGGTTAAACTCGCGGAAACCGGTATTATAAACAAATCCGTCGATCTTATTCTGATAATCATGGGCTGTTTTGGCCGTAGCACGGAAAGCATATTTCCAATTGTTCTGCTTGTAGGATAAGCCTACGGAGGTGCCGATCATACCGTTGTTGGTATGATAATCGGTTATGACATCACCATTAAGCTTGCCATCGTCGCCATTGGGGATGTAGGGGATCAGATTGATAACACCAGCCAGCGCATCAGAACCATAGGTTAAACTGGCAGGACCTTTCACCACTTCGGCGCGACCAATACCGTATTGATCTATTTCGATACCATGTTCGTCGCCCCATTGCTGCCCTTCCTGGCGTATACCATCATACAAAGTTAAAACACGATTGTAACCCAGTCCGCGGATAAAAGGTTTGGAGATATTAGGCCCTGTGGTAACCGCGCTTACGCCCGGGACACCTTTAACAATAGCATCAATGATGTTGTTATTTACATGCTGCTCAATCTCCTTTTTGCTCATTACCGTTATGGGCACAGGGTTGCTGCGCAGCTGGGTAGCCCGTGACACCCCGGTTACCACTACCTCGTTTAGTTTGGATGGTTTTTCTTTCAGGCTTACGTTTTTTATAACTGGTTCATTATCGTTAATGGTGATGCGGATGGTGTCGGCTTCATAACCGATGCTGGTAATAGTGATACCGTAGGTGCCCGGAGGGATGTTTTTGATCTCGAAATAGCCCTTCGTATTGGTACTTACGCCTTTCCCGAGCCCTTTAATATTGACCGAAGCGTATGACAAGGGTTCATTATTGGCAGTGACATGCCCCTTTAAAACGCCGGTTTGAGCAAAAAGCTGATTAGTTATCAATAATATAAAAAGTAAAAATAGTGTTCGCATATAGTTAAAATTTATACAAACATATTTAAATTATTTGATTAATAAAATATATAAAATTAGATAAGACTAATTTTGTGTATTAACGTTATGTTTTTTTATGTTTGTGGGTAATCATAAAGGTGGATGTACACATTATCAGAGGAGAATTACCTAAAATCAATTTACAGGCTTAGCCAGCAACCTAATTTTAAGATCACGCCAACAGCCATTGCCGAATCGTTGAAGAACAACCCGGCATCGGTAGTGGATATGATACGCAAACTGACCGACAAGCAGTTGATAGAGTACGACAAGAAAAAAGGCGTAAAATTAACCCCGGTTGGTTTAAAAGACGCGGTGCTGATAGTACGCCGTCACAGGCTTTGGGAGGTGTTTTTGTTAGAAAAACTGGGGTATCATTGGGATGAGATACATGATATTGCCGAAGAGCTGGAACACATCAGTGATGCTTCACTGGCCGACAGGCTGGATAAATTTCTGGGTTTCCCGGAATATGACCCTCATGGCGACCCGATACCAAAAGCCAATGGCAAAGTCCCCAAGCCTTATTCGGTAACCCTGGCCGATCTGAAAACAGGAGATACCTGCCGGGTGGCTGCTGTAAAAGATACCAGCAGCTCGTTTTTGCAGTACCTGCAAAAATTGGATATTGGCATAGGTACCAACATCAAACTGCTGGAAAAAATACCTTACGATAATTCGCTGGTGATCAGTATCAGCGGCAAAGAAAGTACTACAGTATCGCAAAAATTTGGAGAGAATATTCTGGTGGACTGAGGAGCAGAAAACTCAAGGCGCAAAGCTTAAAGCTAATGAGAAATAATAAAAAAGGCTCAAAACTGAAGATGCTTTGGGCCTTTAGCTTTCTGCTTTAAGCTTGCTTATGGTGTTTTCCCGTTTATCTTGGCCGATTCTTCCAGTTCGTTATCAACCTGGTCGTCAAAATACAAGCGGTATATCACCCAATCATTTTTCGGTTTATAAAACATAAAGGTAAAGCGTACCGGTTGGTTCTGGTGTTTTACCAGGTAACTATACAAGATCAGGCTGTTTGATGCTTTACGCTGAACAATGAGCTCCTTACCGATATACAGGCCGATCAAGGCGCGGGTGGTATCAATTTTGGCTATCAATCCACGCAGACTGGTTGAATCAACCAATGGATTGGTTTTAAAAATGTTGATGATCGCCCTTGAAGTGCCATCTTTTTCATACGTTTTAAAAAATTTATCAATGTAAGCTGTCGCGCCGGTGACAGTGGCGGTAGGCGCTTTGGTAAGGGCGGTTGTAGCCGCTGGTGTTTGCGCATAAGCGCTGTTACAAATAACAAAAGCTATGGCTAATAGGAATATTGACCTTAATGCTTTAGGATTGAAGTATTGCATACTGATGATTTATTAGCTAAAATAAGTAATTAAATAATATCAACCCTTCCTGATGGTAAAATGATGGTAAATTTATTGTTAGGAGATATCACAAAATAGGTTTGGCGAACATTACATTGATAATCAACCGGGTGAGTATTCGAGCTACGCTGGCTTTTACAGAACTACGGGGGCCCCTTTCAGGAGAGTAATAGCCAATCATTGGCAGCTATCCTCAAAGTGGTGTCATGCTGAGCACCGTCGAAGCATGGTGGGTGGGGCCTCTGCGCTCGACCCTTCGACGAAGCTCAGGGTGACAGCCACGCTTTTTATGAAAATTTTAGTCCCCTCGGGATTTCTCGAAGGGGGTACTAAAATTTAGCCAAAATCATGGTTTACACTGTAAACCGTTTTTTATGGCAAAATAAAAAATAATTAATTGATTATCAATCAATTAAGCAAGTGTAAACCGTAAAAAGTGTAAACCATGTAAACCCAATTTTAATAAAATATTCAATGGTAGAACTATCTCAACTCACATTAAATAAAAAAGCCCCGACCAATCGGTCGGGGCTTTAAACCATATCATTATAACGTTATTATTTAGTAACGTACATTACCTCTTTAACCGCTTTAATAACACGCTCCGGATTTGGCAGGTATTCCTGGATCAGGGTTGGTGCATAAGGCAAAGGAACGTCGCCACCCATAATGCGTAATATAGGTGCATCAAGATAATCAAACGCGTCTTTTTGTACTTTAAAGGCAACTTCAGTAGCAATTGAACCTAAAGGCCAGCTTTCTTCAATGATCACTAAGCGGTTTGTTTTTTTAACCGACTCAATCACTGTAGCATAATCAATAGGACGTACAGTACGCAGGTCGATCACTTCGGCATGGATACCTTCTTTTTCCAGTTCGGCAGCTGCAGCTATAACCACTTTCATGATCTTGCCAAAGCCTACTAAAGTAACATCAGAGCCTTCTTTAACAACCTTTGCTTTACCTAATGGTATATAATAAGTTTCTTCAGGAACTTCGCCTTTATCGCCATACATTAATTCAGATTCCATGAAAATAACCGGATCCGGATCAATAATAGCTGATTTTAATAAACCTTTAGCATCGTAAGGGTTTGATGGTACCACCACTTTTAAACCAGGACAGTTGGCATACCAGTTTTCGAAACACTGACTGTGTTGTGAGCTTAGCATACCTGCGTTACCGGTTGGGCCGCGGAAAACGATCGGAACCGAGAACTGGCCACCACTCATAGACATGATCTTGGCTGCACCATTGATGATCTGGTCAATAGCCACTAACGAAAAGTTAAAGGTCATGAACTCGATGATCGGGCGCAATCCATTCATGGCAGAGCCAATGCCTATACCGGCAAAGCCTAATTCAGAGATGGGCGTATCAATAACGCGTTTTGCACCAAATTCATCCAGCATACCCTGGCTTACTTTATAGGCGCCATTATATTCGGCAACCTCTTCACCCATCAGGTATATTTTATCGTCGTTGCGCATTTCTTCGACCATGGCCTCTCTTAGCGCTTCTCTGAACTGTATTTCTCTCATTATATTTATATAAAATGATGTTTTTTGCGACCGCAAATATAAACACTAATGTGTAAAATGCAATCCCTAAGCCCGTGCAGATAAGCTTTTACCGCATATATTTTACAAAAATCAGTACATTGGATAAATAAACCTTGTACCAATGAAATTTCCATCATTAAAAAGCCTTGCCGATGGCGCTCTTGAAACCATAAAGCGTTATCCCTTTGAAATTTTGGTCTTTACAAATTATCCAACATACCCATATCAAACTTTGGTTTGAGCGCATATTTCAATTGTACCAACCCACTGCTGAATTGTTCACTATCAATCAATGTGAGTTCTGTTCGTTCTTTTATATTGGTAAAAAGTGGTTTGCCGGCACCTAAAATTACCGGATGTACGGAGATCAACAATTCGTTGATCATATTATGGGTTATAAATGCCGATACCAGTTCCGCTCCGCCAAACAACCATATATTGGCGCCGGGTTGATGCCTGATCTCTTCTATACGCGTTTTAAAATCGGCTTCAGTAATAATTTCCGTGTTACCTTCAACTTTTGTCAGGGTATTGGAGAAAACGTACATTTTAATTGCCGCAAATACCTCCGGACTATCGCGCATGAGCATCTCATAACTTTTGCGTCCAAGAAATATGGCATCGGTACCGCCTAAAAATGCAGTCATGCCATAGTCCTGATCGGCGAAGCACCAATCGTATTCGCCATTGGGGCCTTCAATGTAGCCGTCAAGACTAACAGCCAGGTTTAAAATTATTTTTCGCATGGTAGTTTTGAATGTATTACAGATCTATTCTTCTTCTTGAACGCGGTTTTTTTCCTGCCACTGTTTGCTGAATGATTTTTCGGCCACATTTGGCATATCCCGTAGGTGCCCCCATGTCTTTTTAAAGAAAGTTTTAAGGAGGTAGTTCTTCATTTTACCGCCAAAAAAGTCCATGAGTTTACGTTTGAGCATACCTTTTGTCCAGATGCTCCAGCCCCAGCGCTCTTTAGAGGTAACCAGGTGTTCTTTTACGGCATCGCGACGGTTAAGGAGTAACATTTTATGAATGTCGATCTTAACTGGGCAAACCTCGGTACACCTGCCGCATAAGCTGGAAGCGTAGCTTAAGTGCTTAAACTCACCCATCCCCCTGGTATGTGGCGTAATAATAGAGCCAATGGGGCCGCTATAGGTTGTATTATAAGTATGGCCACCTATGTTTTTGTAAATAGGGCAAACGTTTAAGCAGGCACCGCAGCGGATGCAGTATAAACCCTGGCGCTGCTCTTTCTGAGCTAACAGATTAGTGCGACCGTTATCCAGTAGTATCACATACATTTCGTCGGGCCCATCGGTTTCATTGGGTTGGCGGGGGCCGCTTAAAATGGTATTATAAACCGTGAGGTTTTGCCCGGTGCCATGAGTGGATAGCATGGGCCAGAACAGGTCGAGATCGGTAATAGATGGTATCAGTTTTTCGATACCCACAATGGCGATGTGAATTTTAGGGAATGTGGTACATAAGCGCGCATTTCCCTCGTTCTCACTAATAGCTATGCTACCTGTATCAGCCAGTAGAAAATTGGCGCCAGTAATGCCGATATCCGCTTGCAGATATTTGTCGCGGAGTAATTCACGTGCTTTAAGGGTAAGCTGCTCCGGAGTGGTATCAATAGGGGTGCCGAAACGTTCATGAAACAGTTTGGCTATATCCTCCTTGCTGAGGTGCATAGCCGGGGTAACTATATGGTATGGCTTTTGCCCCAGGAGCTGTACAATGTATTCGCCAAGGTCGGTCTCTAATGATTCTACCTGGTTACTTTCCAGGAACTCATTTAAATGAATTTCCTCGGTAACCATTGATTTTGATTTTACGACCGTTTTGGCGTTGGCTTTACGGATAATGCTCAGTATCTCGCGATTGGCTTCTTCGGCATCATTGGCCCAGATCACTTTGCCGCCACGTTTTTGGAAATTAGCCTCAAACTCAGGTAAAAACTTATCCAGGTTTTCCATTACTTTCCATTTGATCACATGCCCTTTGCGTTTGGCATTGTCAAGGTTAGTAATGCGGGAAAGGCCGCGCTCAACAGCAGTGCTGTATTTATCAATGTTATTATTGATAATACGGCGGTGATCAACATCAAAGGCCTTCTCTTCAGAGGCTACCAAAAACTCTTCCGCAGTGCTTCCCATATATGCGAAAATAAGGTTTTTTTTGTAGAGACGTATATTAGTGCAGTGTCTCAGTTTGAAATTTAATTTTCACTTGTAACCTCAACTCCATATCGTATTGCCGCTTCAAGTATATTAGTATTTATATCTTTTAGATGATTGAACCTAATGCAATACCCGGTCACGTTCGCCTTGCCGAGTTCTTTTCCGAACGTTTGGGCCAGGTATGTCTTATCCTCGATCCCAAGGATATAAATAGAGATTCCGGTTTTGTTCGCGCTCAAACCAATTTGATAAAACTCCCTGGTTTTTCCATCAGCATATTTAATGGTGTAAAATCCATATCCTATATTGGGGTTACTAACAGTTTTATTTTCGCTGTTTTTACCATCAAGGAACCATAATTTACATCCCGGTAATACCTGAAGTATGAACCGGTGCAACTCTTGCATATCGCTACGTTTGGGTTCAGGTTGGCCGGTAATATACTCTTTGATTTGTTCTTGTACGTCCATATGAAATATTGAATTATGGGTTGTTCAATTGCCTTTTCAAATTTCGCATTATTTTTAGTCATACACTAATTCAGTTCTTTTACTTTCCTGCGTAAGTACTATCCCCTTTTCTTTGGTTCTTTATTCAAGTTTCAAAGGGAGACACTACCCATATTTGCGTCTTCTGAATATTTGCCGGAAACAAAAAGAGACGCAAATATGCGTCTCTACATTTAAAATTTTGTATAGCCTATTTTTGAAAAAGGCTTACCTGGTCTCTTCGGATGTCTTGCCGTCTACAAAAGGTCTTTTATCTCGGTTGGCCAGTTCCCAGCCTGTGTAAAATACCAGTTGTGCACGTTTAGCCAGCAGCGGGAAATTGATCTTGCTTACTTCATCGCCAGGCTGATGATAATCTGCATGTACGCCGTTAAAGTAAAAAATAATAGGTACGCCATGTTTGGCAAAGTTATAATGATCACTGCGATAGTAAAACCGGTTTGGATCATTAGGATCATCATATTTATAATCTAAATGCAGCTTGGTGTAAGTATTATTGGCATTCTCCCCAACTTCATGCAGTTCTTTACTCAACATAGATGATCCTATGGCATAAACATAATTAGCTGAATCAGGCTTGCCTATATACTCTTCACCCACACGACCGATCATATCAATGTTGAGGTCGGCTATAGTGTTAGCCAGTGGAAAAACCGGGTGTTCAGAATAGTACTCGGATCCCAGTAAGCCTTTTTCTTCACCCACATTACCTAAAAACAGGATACTGCGGCGTGGGCCGTGCCCATCTTTTTTGGCTTGTGAAAATGCACGGGCAATCTCGAGTATCCCGGTAGTGCCGGAGCCGTCATCATCGGCACCGTTATTTACTTTATCCTTTGCATTTTGATCCGGGTTTAAACCGATGTGATCATAGTGTGCCGAAAATACAAGTACTTCATCTTTAAGATCGGTACCCGGCATGTAGCCCAGTACATCAACTGCTTTTACATCTTTCTTTTCGGTATGATAATTTAATACGATATCGGTATTCGCAGCTATCGCTGGAGTAGTCTTAGCGGCCGACTGTACCTTTAACCGTTCATAGGTTATACCGGTAGTTTTTAACAGCTCATCTGCCAGACTGCTAGTGATATTGAATACCGGTGCATTTGGGTTTGATGATACAGCGTCGTCCTTCTTGATGGTTAAACGCGCACTTGCTATGCTGTTACCGAAGCGACTCAATGCAGCAGCAATGCCCGGGTTAGCTGCAAGTATGGCTAAAGGTTTTTTGCTTTGCAGGTTTTTAACAATTTTGGTACGGGCGGCCGTCATGCGGTAGCTTGTGTTGGGGGTAGAGCCGGCTTCTGATTTGTCCTCATTTATCCAAAGCAGTATTTTCCCGGTCAAATCGATAGCGCTTATTTCAGCTTCGGTTCCATAACCCACGAATACGACTGTATTGGCAGTTAAGTTTTTATCGGGATAGGTTCCGGTAAGGTAGAAGTCTTTTCCATAAGAGAATACTTTTCCGTTTACTGTAAAATCGGTTACCTGCAACAGATTTTGTGTAAGCGGAACATCCAAAAAGTACGATCCATTTACAGGCGCTTGCAAGCCTAACCGTTTAAATTCAGCCGCGATATAATTTGCCGCTTTCTCGGCGCCGGGTTTCCCGGTTTCGCGACCCTCAAATGCGTCTGATGCTATTATACTCAGGTGTTTTTTGGCGTCATCAGCAGTGATCAGCTTGGCGTATTTTATAATGGTTGGATTTTGCTGGGCGCAGGCATTTAAAGCAAATGCCGATGAAATAGTCCACAGGTATATTTTTTTCATGTTTGTAGATTAATTATGTTCATAGAATGTTTTATTCAGAGGTTTCTGCCTTAAGTTTTCTCAGCAGGCAATTTTGCCCACGCGTGTGGCATGGCGACCGCCTTCGAATTCTGTACTTAGAAAAGCAGCTACAATTTTTTCGGCCTCCTCAATGCTGATAAAGCGGGCAGGGATACATACAATATTGGCATTATTATGTTTACGGGCCAGCTCGGCCAGTTCAACTGTCCAGCAAATGGCTGCGCGGATACCCTGATGTTTATTGGCTGTAATGGCTACACCGTTGGCACTACCGCAAACCAGTATGCCCAGATCAAATTCACCACTTTCAACGGCTGAGGCAACGGGATGGGCAAAGTCGGGATAATCTACCGAGGCGTTTGAGTAGGTGCCGAAATCTTTTAGTTCTGCTGCTGGTACGGTTTCCAACAAAGCCTGTTTGTAATCAAAGCCGGCATGGTCGGCGCCAATGGCAATCTTTAGCCCTTCTTTCATCAGTTATATAAGTGTTAAGTTAATGTACAAATGTGCAAATTATTTAGATGTGCGAATATGCCAATTTCACATAGTAAGATTTTCAAAATAAGTTCCGCTCAAACGCTCGCCGAAAGGGGAATAAATTTTGACTACACAAGCAAGCCATTTGCTTAAAAAGTGGGTTTACATGGTTTACACTTTTTTGGGTTAATTCGTTTTTATATCATTCATAATCAATTAGTTATAATTTTTTTGCTATAAAAAAACGGTTTACAGTGTAAACCATGATTTTAAATAAAAAAAGCGGCTACTTAGTGACCGCTTTTTTTATTTATTGTACGTATATCTTATTTATGACATCACTTCTTCGTGGCGTTTGAGTTTTCTTTTTTCAACCAAACCAGCTACTACGATACTTACTTCATACAATACAAACAGTGGGATACTTACTACCGTCATGGTTAACATATCGGGTGTTGGTGTTACCACAGCCGCGATAATCAGGATGATCACGATGGCATATCTGCGTGTTTCACGCATGAATTTGGGTGTTAAAATACCCAGGTTTGATAATATGTAAACCAATATCGGCAATTGAAAAACCACACCGGTTGCCAATGTTAAGGTAGCAACTGATGATATATAGGAATCAATAGAGAATAAATTCTTAATTTGATCACTTACCGTATAGCTTGATAAAAAGTTAATGGACATGGGGGTAATGACGTAGTACCCAAACATCACACCCAGGAAAAACAGCATGCAGGCATAAAAAACAAATCCGGTAGCGGCTTTACGTTCTTTTTCGTGAAGGGCTGGTTTTATAAAGCGCCATATCTCCCAGATGAGGTAGGGGATACCCAATGTAATACCTATCAGGAGTGCTGAATTGATCTGGAGCGTAAACTGCCCGGCCATTTCGGTATTGATCAGTTGAATATTGATCTTATCAATGCAAAACCCAGAGCGATGCAAAGCTGCTCCGATTTCACAAAGCATACGATAGGTCCAGAAGGTTGTCTTGGCCGGCCCCATGATCACATTAGCAAAAATCCAGTCGTAAAAGTAAAATACAACAGCGGTAAATATTACAATGGCTATTGATGCCCTTACCAAATGCCACCTCAGCGCTTCCAAATGATCGAAGAAAGACATTTCTGCCTCCATCGTTTTGCCTTTGTCTTTGATGGCTTTAATTAACTTGTTATCGCTCATGGTTTAAATACCGCTGTAAAAACGCTATTGTGCTAAGTACGTTTAATTATATGAAGATAGTTTGAATTTATATTAAAATTCAAAGGTTTCCATAAACTTGGTGGTGAAATTACCGGCACGGAAGTTAGGATCCTGCAATAATTTAAGATGGAATGGTATAGTTGTTTTTACACCTTCTATCACAAATTCACTTAAAGCTCTTTCCATGGTACTCAATGCTTCATCACGGGTTTGCGCTACGCAGATCACCTTGGCTATCATCGAATCATAGTTTGGCGGGATCACGTAACCTGTGTACACATGCGTATCTATACGCACGCCATGACCACCCGGTGAATGGAAATTGGTTATTTTACCTGGTGAGGGACGGAAACCGTTAAACGGATCTTCGGCATTGATACGGCACTCGATGGCATGCATAGTTGGCTCGTAGTTTTTACCGGAAATAGGGATACCAGCGGCAACTTTTATTTGCTCCTTAATCAGGTCAAAGTTGATCACCTCTTCGGTAACCGGGTGTTCTACCTGGATACGGGTATTCATTTCCATAAAGTAGAAGTTACGGTCTTTATCAACCAAAAACTCTACCGTACCGGCACCTTCGTATTTAACGGCTTTAGCTCCTTTTATAGCCGCATCGCCCATTTTTTTACGAAGCTTTTCGGTCATGAACGGAGAAGGTGATTCTTCCACCAATTTCTGGTGACGACGCTGAATAGAACAATCGCGCTCAGAAAGGTGGCACACTTTACCATATTGATCGCCGACTACCTGTATCTCGATGTGGCGTGGATCCTGTACATATTTTTCCAGATAAAGGCCGTCGTTGCCAAAAGCAGCACCCGATTCAGCACGGGCCGAATCCCAGGCATTCTCAAACTCTTCATCTTTCCAAACAATACGCATACCGCGGCCACCGCCACCGGCAGTAGCTTTTAATATAACAGGATAGCCTATTTTATTTGAAATGGCGATACCTTGTTTTACATCGGTAAGCAAACCTTCTGATCCGGGTACAATAGGTACACCGGCTTTTTTCATGGTTTCCTTTGCTGATGCCTTATCACCCATTTTATTGATCTGATCGGCCGTGGCTCCAATAAATTTGATACCGTAATCGGCACAAATAGACGAAAATTTAGCATTTTCAGACAAAAAGCCGTAGCCAGGATGTATGGCATCGGCATTGGTAAGTTCGGCAGCCGAAATGATATTAGGAATACTTAAGTAAGAATCGCGACTTGGTGGCGGACCTATGCAAACAGCCTCATCAGCAAAACGCACATGAAGGCTATCACGGTCGGCAGTTGAATATACAGCTACGGTTTTTATACCCATCTCTTTACAAGTACGGATAATACGTAAGGCAATCTCACCCCGGTTAGCTATTAATATTTTTTTAAACATCTTTTTTTAAATGTGCAGATTACAAATGTGCAAATATGCAGATGATAAATTACAGATATGCAGATGTGCAAATTATAAATGTGCAGATGAATTAAAACCGATCATCTGCACATCTGAAATCCGCACATCTGCAATCTACTAAATAGGTTCTACTAAAAATAAAGGCTGATCGTACTCAACCGGCGAAGCATTGTCAACCAATACTTTGACGATACGACCTGAAATTTCAGACTCGATCTCGTTGAAAAGTTTCATGGCTTCGATGATGCAAACAACAGTGCCTGTTTTTATTTCATCGCCAACGTTTACAAATAATGGTTTATCTGGACTGGCTGAACGGTAAAAAGTGCCGATCATTGGAGATTTGATAGTAAGATACTTGGAGGTATCGGCCGCTGCCGGAGCAACCGGAACCGCCGGCTCTGCCGACGCAACAGGGGCAACCGGTAATGCAACAGGGGCGGTTTGCGCCGGAATGCTTGCATGAATAACCTGCGGCTGAACCTCGTTGGTTTTTATGGTGATCTTAAAATCTTTTTGCTCAATTGACACTTCGTTTACGCCTGATTTTGAAACAAAACGAATAAGGTCCTGAATTTGTTTAATATCCATACTTTGGGATTGAGTGGTTTTGGATAAAGTTTATTATCTAAGTTATATGATAATGTGCAAACTGGCAATATGCAAATATGCAGACTGCAAATGTGCAAATGTTTTTTATGATTTGGCTATAAATTAAGTAACATATTAAAATGAACAGATGTTTTATTTTTCTGTATGTACACTTAATAGGCCCATTTTAAATAAACGGAGCCCCAGGTAAATCCACCGCCGAATGCCGCTAGAATAAGATTATCACCTTTTTTGAACTTGCTCTCCCACTCCCACAAACATAATGGTATGGTTCCATTAGTAGTGTTGCCATAACGTTCAATATTGATGATCACTTTATCGGCACTTAAACCGGTACGACTGGCTGTAGCATCAATGATGCGTTTATTGGCCTGATGAGGTACCAACCAGGCAACATCATCAGCACCAAGGCCATTGCGCTCCATTACTTCATGGGCTACATCGGCCATATTGGTTACCGCGAATTTAAATACTGCGGGGCCTTCCTGGTAAGCAAAATGTTCACGGGCTTCCACAGTTTCATGAGTTGCCGGTTTTACAGAGCCTCCGGCTTTTTGGTGTAAATACTGAGCACCGGCACCATCGCTTTTCAGGATAGAATCTATAATGCCATAGCCTTCGGTATTAGGCTCAAGTAGCACTGCACCGCAGCCATCACCAAAAATAATGCAGGTAGCACGATCCTGGTAATTTACTATCGACGACATTTTATCGCCGCCTATTACCAGTACTTTTTTATGTTTACCGTTTTCGATAAACTGGGCACCTGTGGTAAGGCCAAATATAAAGCCGGAACAGGCAGCCTGCAGATCGAACCCCCACGCGTTCACCGCGCCAATTTTGTTGGCCAGGATGTTCGCTGTTGCCGGGAATGGCATATCGGGCGTAGTTGTGCAAAAAATAATAAGGTCAATTTCTTCGGCGCTTATACCTCGTTTTTTTAACAAGCCATTAACCGCGGGAACTGCCAGATCAGATGTACCCAAGCCTTCGCCTTTAAGTATACGGCGCTCTTTAATGCCTGTACGGCTTACAATCCACTCATCATTGGTATCAACCAGAGTTTCAAGCTCCTGGTTGGTTAGGATATAGTCGGGAACGTAACCATGTACAGCAGTAATAGCAGCATGAATTTTACTCATCTTTTATTTTTTTACTGAAAAGCTTGTTTAATTTTGTCCACCAGTTTGCTCTCAATCATGTTTTTTGATAAAAGGATCATGTTTTTGATAGCTTCGGGACTCGAAATGCCATGGCCTACAATTACCGGGGCGTTTACACCCAGGATAGGGCTGCCACCGTATTGCTCATAATTGAACCGGTCAAAAAACTCGTCATTAAGCTGTTTCTTTCGTGTTATTACATAAAACGATTCGGCAAGCTTTAATATTACATTACCGGTAAAGCCATCACATACATAAACATCGGCAGTTTCACTGAACAGGTCGCGTCCTTCAACGTTACCTACAAAGTTAAACAGAGGTGTTTCTTTCATTAAAGGGTAGGTGGCTTGGCTTAGTATATTACCTTTTTCTTCTTCTTCGCCAATGTTCATCAATGCCACACGCGGATTGGTAATATCATATACTGACTGTGCGAGTAAGCTGCCCAATACGCCAAACTGCACCATAACATCTGGCTTGCAATCGGCATTGGCACCTACATCCAACAAAATACCCAAACCTCCTTTAAGTTTGGGTACAATAGTGGTCATTGCCGGACGAATAACGCCGGGAATGGTTTTTACGCTGAACATGGCACCAACAAGCATGGCACCGGTATTACCAGCCGAAGAAAAAGCTTGTATTTGGCCCTCTTTAAGCAATTGAAAACCAACCGAAATACTTGAGTCCGGTTTTTGAACAATGGCTTTTGTAGGGTGTTCGCCCATACCTATCACTTCGGTTGTGTGTACAAACTCAAAGTGATCGGGGCTCACATTGTTTTCCTGAAGAATAGTGGCAGCAATTTCTTTATCACCAATAAGCACCAGTTTTTGGTCGGCAGATAAAGCCTTATAAGCTTCGATTGCCCCTAAAACGGCTGCTTTGGGAGCAAAATCACCGCCCATAATATCTAAGCCAATCTTCATTTTCAGAAAATTAAACTTATGCTACTGCTGCTTTCTCTATCAGTAATTTACCGTTGTAGTAAACGTTACCATCAACAGTATAAGCTCTGTGCGGTAAGTGAATAGCACCGGTAGTTTGGCAGGTAGTTAAAGTTGGAGCTTCAGCTTTGTAGTGTGTTCTACGCTTATCTCTTCTTGATTTGGATATTTTACGTTTTGGATGTGGCATGATCCTGTTATTTGTTATTTATTTATTTTCCTGAGTACATCCCACCGTGGGTCTGTCTGCTCATTTTGTCCGTCAGTTCCCGAAAGGTTGTTTAACTTTTCGAGCATCTCTTTATCACAATAAGAGGTGTTACCCTCGTCGCCGCATACCGATATAAATGGCATGGCAACATTTATGTATTCATATATTAACCCCGCTATATTGATCTCGTGATCATTTTTACTCAGGGTGATGATCTCATCATCTTCGTCAATCACCTCGTCGCTAAACTTAGCGATCTGCTGTTCGGTTATATCCAGCGGTTGCGGATATTGGGCCAAACACCTGTCGCAGGCGGTATTAACGGTTCCGCTGATATGAAAATTCAGTATCAGCATTGTTTCCTGTTTGTCCAACTCTACCTGGCACTGCAGGTTCGCCTTTTTTACAAGCGAGTAATCAAACTCGTCAAAAAAAGCGTCGTCAACAGCGTATTCAAACTGGTGTTTCCCCAGTTTAAGCCCTGTAAAAGGAATCGAATATGTTCTAAGCGATTTCAATGAGCAACAATTAGCCCGCAAATGTAGGGAAAAATACCATAACTGGAAACTGTTTTTTTAATTTGGTTGTAAGCCCGGTTATACGCTAACGGTTAAAGGTAAAGATAATACTTTAATATACAACGCTAATTATCAAAAACAGGGCATTATATAAACCGAATACCATTTCGGTATTTGAAATTCAATGGGCCATATTTTAGTTTAAACGCGTCGTTTTTGACGCTTTTTAGATTGATTAAATTTTCAGCCTGATATTGATCTTATCCAGCAAGCCGGTTAGCCAAACCATTACAAAAGCGAATATGACACATTTGATCAATCCGCCGGTTCCCTGGCTCAGGTATTCGGGATAGCCCAGGTTGCTCATTTCATACATGGGGTAAAACAGGAACGGCACAATATAACAGGTAAACGTATTGGTACCGGCCGGCTCAATGATCTTGAACCAGTTGTATTTATGTTTAAAATCGACCACATAAATAAAAATGGCATACATCACCAAACTAATGCCCGTGCAAATAAGCACCCATGAAGGGGTATCGCGCGCTTTGGAAATGCCACCGCTAAAGTAGCGTACTATGAAGCCCATGTTAAACATGATAATGGCGATCATGATCAGGGCGGCCCATAATAATTTAAGTTCGTTGTTGGCCTTAAGCCGCATATATAATACCGATACAAATACCCCGGCCATAGTAAAGGCCTGCATGGCTCCGTTGCCGGCTATCCACACATATTTTTGCAGTGGAGCCAGGAAATCCAAAAAACCGAAGTGAAAATCGATGTTAAAGAACATGAAGAATATCCATGCCGCCGCCTGGATCCATAAATAACCACCCGAGTAATAATAGATAAGCGCGCAAAGCAGGTATGCCCAACCTATCAGTCCCAGGATGCCCCACCAGGTAAAATGCAGCCAGGTATGTCCCGGATCGCTGGTTTTATAGAGGATGGACATGGCCAGGAGCAAGGCTATGCCAAATCCTTGTAATATATATCGTTTAAGGTTGGAGGTATCTTTGCCGTAATCTAAAAATATAAAGAAGAAGCTAAACGTAACCAGGCTTTCCCAAACGGGCTTGGGTAGCAGCGTTGTAACCTCGTTATAGGTTTCCATATTGGCATGATAAAAGCCAATAAATACCAGGGCAAATGAACGACTGACGATGCGCGACAGCAATTTATAGTTGCCACTCTTCAACCTGTTTTGGAAAGCGAACGGTATCGATAAACCAACAATAAATAAAAACGCAGGGAAAATAGTATCAGCCATCCCTAAGGCATCAACATTTTCTCCAGCATGTTTGAGCCAGTTTGGTGTATTTGGAATGCCGTCGAGGTCATTCACAAATATCATCAGGAACATTGTTACAGCGCGGAAAGCATCAATGGATCGGACTCGACTAAAAAAATCATTCATTAAAGTGGTAAATGCGATAACTAAGCAAATGTTTTAATCTAACGTTAATTAAATTGAAACATTATTATTACAGACCGGATTTTAGTCCCTGTCGCGGCTCAGTTTGGTAAATACCAACGGATTTTCATTCAGCTCCAGGGTTTCGCGGCGATGCTTCACAATATGTATAGCCGTGAACAGCGCCTCACGGAATGATATTTCCGAAGCCTGGTTTTTACCGGCTATGTCGTAAGCGGTACCATGATCTGGCGAGGTGCGTACAAAATTTAAACCCGCGGTAAAATTAACTCCCGATTCAAATGCTATTTGCTTAAAAGGAATAAGTCCCTGGTCGTGATACATGGCCAGTACGGCATCAAATTGCAAATAGGTTCCGTTGGCAAAAAAACCATCGGCAGAGTATGGGCCAAAGGCCATGATATCATTGTTGCGGGCTTCTTCAATAGCCGGTATGATCACTTCTTTTTCCTCATTGCCAATCAGTCCGTTATCGCTGGCATGCGGGTTAAGGCCCAGCACCGCGATTTTGGGTTTGCGTATCCAGAAATCATTTTGCAGGCTGTGGTTCATCAGCTTAAGCTTGGCCAGTATTTTTTCGCCGGTAATGCTTTCGGATACTTTACTAATAGGGATGTGCCCGGTTACAACGCCAACCCGCAGGGTATCGCTCACCAAAAACATCAGCGATTCGGCAGCACCATCGCGTTGCTGTAAATATTCGGTGTGACCCGGAAAATTAAACTGCTCGCTTTGTATATTATCTTTATTGATAGGAGCTGTGATCAGAGCATCGATATAACCCTCTTTCAGATCAAAAGTAGCGCGTTCTAAAGAGATGAAGGCGTATTTGCCTCCGGCCTCCGTAACCTGACCCATTTCAATTTTTACATCCTCTTCCCAGCAGTTGATCATGTTGGGTTTTTTAGGTTGCGATTGCGACGGATCATTAATAACATGAAAATTAAGTTCACTAACCTGGGTTGCACGGCGGTGAAACGAGGCTACCTTGGTATGCCCGTAAACAATGGGTGTACAATAATCGTAAATGCGGGCATCGGCCAGGGTTTTAATAATTATTTCTAGTCCAATGCCATTTACATCACCTATGCTTATCCCTACTTTAATTTTTTCGCTCATGTTATTATGTATGATTACACTGATTATTACAGGATTTCACCGATTATGAAGTGATTTCACTGATTTTGATCTGCGATTGTTTTTATTAATAATTCGAGGCTTGGGTATTACCTTTTGCCCTTAGCCTTTCAGCTTTTACCTCGTTTTTTTACTGCAAATAAAAGATTTTAAGCTTATAGTTCCTGAATAAAGCACAAATATGCCTTAATTTGCTCAAATATTTGATTAATAATGACGTTGGTAAGGGCAAAAAAACATTTAGGGCAACACTTTCTTACTGATAAAAATATCGCTGCCAAAATTGTGGACAGTTTGAAACCTGATGGCCGTTATAACCATGTGCTGGAAGTTGGCCCGGGTATGGGTATCCTGTCCGACTTTTTATTGCAGAAACCGGAGTATGAGGTATCCCTGATCGATATTGACGAGGAATCATACCAGTACCTGCAAAAAAAATACCCCCAATTGGGCAGCCGCCTCATCAATGCCGACTTTCTGGAGATGGATTTTAAAGCGGTATTCAACGGTCCGCTGGCTATTATCGGTAATTTCCCCTATAATATATCCTCCCAGATACTGTTTAAAGTGCTCGACAACCGCGAGCAGGTAGTTGAAGTGGTTGGCATGTTCCAGAAGGAAGTAGCCGAACGTTGTAGTGCCAAAGCCGGTAGCAAGGAATACGGTATCCTGAGCGTGTTTTTACAGGCCTATTACAAGGTAGAGTACCTGTTTACCGTAAAGGCCGGTGTGTTTAACCCGCCACCCAAAGTGCTTTCGGCGGTGATCAGACTTACACGCAATAGCGCTGAGGCCCTGGATTGCGACGAGAAGCTGTTCTGGCAGATTGTAAAGGCCGGTTTTAACCAGCGCCGCAAAACGCTGCGCAATGCCATATCATCATTGATCAACAAAGAACAGATGACCGGTAATGCCACCCTCGATCTGCGGGCCGAGCGACTCACTGTTGCCGATTTTGTAAAACTTACTAACGAAGTGGCGGCCGGCCGGAACGCTCAATAAAAGCTTAACAAAAACTTTTTAAACCTTAAATTTTAACAAATTTCGCGTCGAAAACGGGTAAAAACGGCTCAAAAACGCTCGAGAAAAATCGATTTTAACACTTTTTAACAAATTTTAACACGGTTTTGATGTGTTTTTAAAACTTTAAAAAGTATTAAGTGATTGTTTATCAAATATATGTGTTAAAAATGAGTTGTTTTTTGGGCCTTTATCCCTTAACTAAACAGGCCTGCTCCCTTTAAAAAAGAAAGCAGGCCTGTTGTATATCTATAAAGATACTCATTTTTTTTGACTCCGGCAATTATGCTTCCAAGCGTATCCATCCTCGGGCATAAATCATGAGGTGCTTCAGGCAAATTAAATAATCATAACATCATAAAAAGTTAACAGAATTACAAACACCTTTGCGCTGTTCTTTTTACCTGTTCGTGGATTCCCCCTACTCCCGCAAAACCCTGACCGGATTAATATGAAAAAACAATTATCAATAGCACTACTGGCCTTGTTTATGATAACAGGGCAGCTTATGGCACAAACCGCCAAGCACGTTATCTTTATTACCATTGATGGGTTCCGGCCCGATTTTTACCTCGACAGCGAATGGCAAACACCTAACCTGCGCGCGCTGATGAAAGATGGGGCTTATGCCAAGGGCGTAAATAGCGTGTTCCCTTCCATGACCTATCCTTCGCATACTACCATAGTTACGGGTGTGCAGCCCGCAAAACACGGCATATTTTATAACAATATATTTACCCCCGATGGAGCGCCGCAAGAGCCTTACTGGCAGGATAGTTCCATACATGCACCCACTATCTGGAAAGCCGCCAAAGAAAAAGGCATGACTGTAGCTTCGCTCTACTGGCCGGTATCTGCCAATGCTCCGGTAGATTACAACATTCCCGACATAGGCGGTCTGGGCGATGAGGTTCGCGCGCAATATTCCTTACCGCAGGGTTTTTATGCCGAGGTAAAAAAAGAAGTGTTTGGTGGCGTGGATAAGATAGATGCCGGGAAAAATCAGAACATAGCTCAAATAGCCGCGTATGTGATCAAAAAAAGTAAGCCCGGGCTGATGACTATTCACGTATTTTCTGTCGACCATGCAGAACATGTCGAGGGGCGTTACGGAACAGATGTACAAGAAGCGGTAGCTGATGCAGATGCTGCCGTAGGCATTATCGTAGATGCTTTGAAAGAAGCGGGTATATGGGAAAACACGGTATTACTTATTGGCGGCGATCACGGGTTTTACGATGTAAAAAAGACGATATCGCCCAATGTATGGCTAAAAGAAGCCGGCTTGATCAACGATTTAAAAACCGGCGACTGGAAAGCGCAATTCAATGCATCTGGCGGATCTGCCTACCTGTACCTGAAAGATCCTGCCGATAAAGCTACCGCCAGTAAAGTAAAAGCACTATTGGAAGCACAGCCCGACAGCGTGAAACAATATTACCGCATCATCAGCAGGCAACAATTGGACAAGGGCGGCTATAATCCGAACGTCGCTTTCGCAATTACCGGCGAGCATGACGCTGCATTCAGCGCAGCCAGCACCGGCAATGCTGTAAAACCCGGCAAAGGCGGTACACACGGGCATTTCCCCGACACCAAAAATATCCGTACCGGCCTGATTGCCCATGGCCCGGGCATTCGCAAAGGCGCAATAATCGAAGAAATGAACCTGCGCGATATGACGCCCATTATGGTAAAACTGCTTGGCATTCCATTTTCAAAAGTGGATGGAAAAATACCGGCGGGGTTATTGGAATAATTGGCTATCTGTTTATAGTAAGCCCATGAGTAGACATTTCTAAAAAAGGGTGTCATGCTGAGCTCTGTCGAAGCATGGTGGGTAGGCCTCTGCGCTCTACCCTTCGACGGAGCTCAGGGTGACACCCCGCTTCACATTATTCTTTTCATAGGCTATTTCCCTTCAGGGGGTTAGGGGGCTATCGGGATCACTACCGGCGTGTCCTGCATTTTTTTTACCATTTCGCCCATGCGTTTAATGAACAGGTAGTTGGCAGTACCGCCAATCACGGCGCCTACTATGGGTACCATTCTTTCGGCGGTGCGGGTGCCCAGTACCATCAGTAGTTTTTCGGCAATACCCTCCATCATGGTTTTGGATATAGCCACACCAGCTTCCACCCTTAGCGAAGTGGCTACCAGACCCATAAAGTCATTAAATTCAATTTGGTAACTGCCCTTGTTATAGTACATAACGGCCATAGTTACCCGGAATTGCTGGGTAATGAGGTTGGCAAAATCAAGAGGCATGCCTGCTATCAGCGTGACCATACCACCGCTGCCCGATATAACTCCCGAACCGGCTGCCATGAGCGCGCATTGGTTTATAAACTTATCCAGCCCCATGGTATCCACCCCTTTTTTGATCTTGAGTTGGTCTATATGGACAAATATTTGCCTGAAACCACTATCGGCTAATTTACCAGCCTGGTGTTTAATATCAGTGCCCAGTTTTTTTATTTTGATAAATTTCATGTATCTGTAATTAGTTCTATTTGTGAGTCTTGAGTTCTAAGTGGTAAGTAAAAAAGACTCCGGACCTAATACTCAGAACTCCAGACTTATAGAGCTATTCCCGTGCCAATTTATAAAGGCCAGCAAAATGGCAGTCAATTATTTGGATGCGAGTACCTCGCCTTTGTCATCAAGAGTTTCAATAACCGGCTGATTTTGGGAGTTGATATAAATTTTTAAGCGCGGTTTGCCTTTATCGTCCCGCAAAAATAAACCCACTTCGCCTTTGTTGTTCTTGCCTACAAAAAGCCGCTCGGCGGTTATTACGCCCGGTTGCTGTAGTTTTTTGATGCCGGCATTGTAGGCTGCGCTATCCTTCAGGTTCTTCAGTGAGTCGACATAGGCTACCACTTTTACCGTAGGAAAACTGTCGTACTTGTCCCATAGTTTTAACCCATAACTACGCTGTAGGCTGCCTTCATCTTTGTCCTGGCTGTATTGGATCTGCATAATCTGGTCGTTCTGATACTGATCGATAGAGTAGGTCATGCTGGCGCTCTTTTTATTGCCGTCGTAAACCAGTCCGCCGCATTCGTCGCCATCATCATTAAAAAATATCATACCTGCAGGGCGGTCGCGTTTAGGCAATTCTTTTCCGCCGATGGTTCCCGGGTGCTGGCGCTCGCGGTTACTGATAGCCATGCGGATCTGGCCGTTGGCATCCACAATGTCAATACGTTCGGCTGTGATCTGTTTAAAATGACCGGCAGCGTTTACCTGTTTAAGTACGATAACCATAAACACCAGTAGCACCACGGTTAAAACGCCGGCGTATATTTTTAATGCCTTAACCTGTTTCTGTAAGTTTTCCATAATTGAGATTTGTTGCTGAACAAATATATTTAAATGGGAGTGAAACGACTCCCCCGATCTGCGCTTTGCTCGAGCACCCTCTCTTCGCCTGCGGCGGAAAGAGGGTTGGAGGGAATGCGCGTATGCCTATCTCATCATGTCATTGCGAGCGCAGCGTGGCAATCTCCTCGCACGCGAACATGTATAGCTACGAGATTATTAATGTGGTGTTTGTTTTTAATGGTATTAATGAGCTCCCTTTGGTCGGTTGTCTTCGTCGTACCTCCTCGCAATGACATGATTTTTATTTATCCACGTTAAATCACAATTATATTCAAACTGTAAAAATCAGGGATACAATAAATAGCTGATGGCTAATCACATGAGGTTTTGTAGATTTGCCCTTTCCTAATATTTTGAAATTGAAAAATAACATTCTTATTGTCGACGATGTGCATCCCATATTTATGGAGATGGCCGTCGCCAAAGGTTACCAATGCGACTACAAACCACTGATCAAAGCCGATGAGGCCCTGCAGATCATTGGCGACTATGCCGGCCTGGTGATCCGCTCCAAATTCAGGGTTGATAAACAGGTGATAGATGCCGGAGCTAACCTGCACTTTGTGGCTCGTGCAGGCGCCGGTATGGATAATATTGACGAGGCCTATGCCGCGGAAAAGGGTATCAGCCTCATCAACGCACCCGAAGGTAATTCTGATGCCGTTGGTGAACATGCCATAGGTCTGCTGCTATCCTTAATGAACAATTTAAATAAAGGCGATGCCGAGATACGCGGTGGCAGCTGGCAGCGCGAAGCCAACCGTGGTTTTGAACTTAAAGGTAAAACTGTGGGCATTATTGGTTATGGCCACATGGGGCATAGCTTTGCTCGTAAGCTGTCGGGCTTCCAGGTGGATGTAATCGCTTATGATAAGTATAAAACCGGCTTCAGCGACCGCTATGCCCGCGAAGTGAGTATGGAAGACATTGTGAAACATAGCGACGTGCTGAGCCTGCACATCCCGCTTACCCCCGAAACAAACGGACTGGTGGACGATGAATATCTGTTCCACTTTAAAAAGCCTATATTTTTTATCAATACATCGCGCGGTAAAACCGCTAAAGTGAGCGCTGTGCTGAATGCTACTAAACAGGGCAAAATACTGGGCGCCGGTTTAGATGTGCTGGAGGTTGAAAAATTCCCCGCACTGGCCGAGCAGGTATGGTTTGATGAACTACGCCAAAGCGGCAGGGTACTGCTGAGCCCCCACGTGGCCGGCTGGACGTTTGATTCGTACCGCAAAATAAGCGAGGTAATGGCCGAGAAGCTGGTGGCGATCAGATAATGTGCAGATTTCAGATGTGCAAATGTGCAAATGAAAAATAACATTATATAATCATCTGCACATTTGAAATCTGCACACCTGCACATCAAATAAATTTGGATATTAAAATTTAAATAACTTATCTTCGTTAAATACAAAAGCAAGACTATGTAGGCTCAGGCCCATGTAGTCTTGTTTGTTTTTAGAGTCATTGCGTCCTTCTTAAAACAAGGGGGGCGGTTTTTTTTGGATGACCAACAGAATAAACATTTAATAATTTATTGTTATGGCAGAGGTATCATACTTTACCAAAGAGGGTTTAGAAAAATTAAAAGAAGAGTTACAGCGATTAAAAACTACCGGACGCTCGGATATATCAAAAGCGATAGCTGAGGCCCGGGATAAGGGTGACCTTTCTGAGAACGCGGAATACGATGCGGCAAAAGAAGCGCAGGGTTTGCATGAGGCTAAAATATCACAGATGCAGGAAACCCTGGCCAACGCCCGTTTGCTTGATGAATCCAAACTGGATGTATCAAAAGTATTGGCTTTATCTGTTGTAAAGATCAAGAACGTTAAAAACGGCGCTACCATGAGCTACCAGTTGGTATCAGAAAGCGAAGCTGATATGAAAGCCGGTAAAATATCGGTAACATCACCCATTGCCAAAGGCTTACTGGGCAAAAAAGTTGGTGAAACCGCCGAAATCACCGTGCCTGCCGGTGTTATTGAATTCGAGATACTGGAAATTAGCAGATAAGTTTTTGGTGAATGGTTGATTGAGTGAGTAGTGTGTCTGAACCTTGATTTTTCTGATTAGGGAATTATCAGGATTTCTTTAACTGCTAAAGCTTAATTAACGATTCCATCTATTCACCGAATCAACTTAATAAACCACTCACCAATCATGAGCATTTTTTCAAAGATAATAGCAGGGGAGATCCCTGCGCATGTAGTAGCTGAAAGTAATGAGTTTTTGGCTTTTTTGGATATTAGTCCGTTGGCCGAAGGGCATGTGCTGGTGATACCTAAAAAAGAGGTTGATTATATATTTGACCTGGATGATGAAACCTATACCGGGCTGCACATTTTCGCGAAAATTGTGGCAACAGCGCTAAAAAAAGCTATTCCTTGTAAAAAGGTTGGCGTTGCCGTGATCGGTTTAGAAGTGCCCCATGCACACATTCACCTGATACCCATGAACCGGGTTGACGACATGAACTTTGCCCGTCCCAAACTAAGTTTTACCCAGGAAGAGCTTAGCGCCACTAAAGAAAAGATCAAGGCCGCGCTGCGGGATTGAGGTGCAGATGTGCGGATTTCAAATGTGCGGATGTGCAGATAATATACCCGCGCGTCATTGCGAGGTACGAAGCAATCTCTATGCTGTGCAGAGCGAACTTTTATGATTGACCTGCTTGTGTAGAGATTGCTTCGTACCTCGCAATGACGTGGTTTTTTATTGTTTTTCATCTGCACATCCGCACATTTGAAATCTGCACATCCATCATCCCCACATCTTACTTCACTATCCTCTTCACGTTATCCTTTACAAAAGTATCCCAGCCGGAGTATGATTTTTTACTGCCGGTTTTGCTGCCTGTGGATATGCGTTGAAAGGAATGGCAAACGGCAACGGCCAGTCCGTCGGTAGCATCCAGAAAATCAGGGGTTTCTTTAAAGCTGAGCAGGTTTTGCAACATGGCGGCTACTTGTTCTTTTGTAGCGTTACCATTTCCCGTGATGGATTGTTTTATTTTACGGGGGGCATATTCCGTAATATCGATACTGCGCGACAACGCTGCGGCCATAGCCACGCCCTGCGCACGGCCCAGCTTAAGCATTACCTGTATGTTTTTGCCATAGAAAGGGGCTTCAATGGCCAGGCAATCGGGCTTGTAATTATCAATAAGGGCTACGGTTTTTTCGAATATGCGCTGCAGTTTGAGCATATGATCGTCCATCTTGTCCATCTTCACTACGCCCAGGGCTATGAGCTCAATTTTAGGTCCGGTTTCTTTAACCAGGCCATAGCCCATCACGGCGGTGCCGGGGTCGATGCCTAAAATAATGCGTTCTTTAGTGTTTGCTTGCTGCACGTTTCAAAGGTAGTTATAACGAAGCTAAAAGCGGAAGGCGGAAAGCCGAAAGCTTTTATTCTTTTAAGATCGCCATATACTGTTCCCGGCTGATCATGCGAGCACCCATCGATTCCATGTGGCCGGTGTGTACCTGGCAATCTATCAGCTTGTAAAGACCGCTTTGGCATACGTGGATGAGCGCTGTTTTGGAGGCGTTGCTTACTTTGCTGAACATGCTTTCGCCGCAAAAAACATCGCCTACCTGCACGCCGTAAATACCGCCAACAAGCTCGTTATTTTGCCAAACCTCAAACGAATGGGCATGGCCTTCGGCATGCAGCTGGTTATAGGCTGCTTTCATATCATCGGTGATCCAGGTACCGTCCTGTCCTTCGCGCGGAACGGTGGAGCAGGCTGTGATGACCTCGTTAAAACAGGTATCGGCAGTAACGCTAAACCTGCCCGAGTTGAGTACCCGGCGCATGGAACCGGATATGTTGAGTTCCTGCGGATAAAGCACAAAACGTTCATGCGGCGAATACCACAGGATAGGCGTTTCATCACTGTACCAGGGGAAGATGCCGTTTTGATAGGCCAGCAGCAGCCGCAGGGTCGACAGATCGCCGCCTACAGCCAGGAGCCCGTCTGGCTCGGCCAGATCGGGCTCGGGAAATAGTAAACGTTTATCGAGCCTGAATATCATCAGGCGCAAATTTAAGCTTTTATCGTTTCTATTAATGTTGGTATCCGTATTTGGGAAATTTGCCTGTAATTATTTGAAAGGCTGGCGCGTATAGTAAATAAGAATATAATTTATATATTGCTTTACTGTAATTTTGGCATCAGCAAAATAAAGGTTGTGCTTAAATGTATGCCATTTGTTGAACTGGCATCTGGATTGATATACTGTAATTAATGAAACAAAAATTTTATGATACTGCTGTGAAGCAGGAAAAAGCTGTTTTGGTTGGTGTAATGACACCGCACGTAACCGATGAGCAGGAGAAGGAGTATTTAGAGGAGCTGGAATTTTTAGTAGCCACAGCCGGTGGCGAAACCGTAAAGAGCTTTACCCAAAAACTACAACGCCCGGATAGGGCAACTTTTGTAGGTTCCGGTAAGCTGGAAGATATTAAAGCCTTTGTAATAGAAGAAGAGATTGATATGGTAGTTTTTGACGACGAGCTGTCGCCATCGCAACTACGTAATATCGAGAACGAACTACAGGTAAAGATACTTGACCGTAATAACCTGATACTGGATATTTTTGCTAACCGGGCACAAACCGCCCAGGCCAAAACCCAGGTGGAGCTGGCCCAGCTGCAATACCTGTTACCTCGCCTTACCCGTTTATGGACTCACTTGGAGCGTCAGAAGGGTGGTATCGGTATGCGTGGTCCGGGTGAGTCGCAAATTGAAACGGACAGGCGTTTGATCCTGAATAAAATATCGCTGCTGAAAGAAAAACTAAAGCAGATAGATAAGCAGAACGAAACACAGCGCAAAAACCGTAACCAAATGGTGCGTGCCGCTTTGGTGGGGTATACCAACGTGGGTAAATCAACCATCATGAACATGATATCCAAATCGGAGGTGTTTGCCGAGAACAAACTGTTTGCTACGCTGGATACTACCGTTCGGAAAGTGGTAATTGAGAATGTACCCTTCCTGCTGTCAGATACGGTTGGATTTATCCGTAAACTGCCTCACCATTTGGTAGAGTGTTTTAAATCGACCCTTGATGAGGTGCGCGAAGCCGATATCCTGGTGCATGTGGTGGATGTATCGCATCCTAATTTTGAAGACCAGATACGCACGGTAAACGAAACGCTGAAAGACATTGGAGCCATTGATAAAAAAATGATCACGGTATTTAACAAGATAGATGCTTTTAAACCAGAGGAGCACCAGTTGGAACCACAGGCAGAGCCACTTACTTTGGATGATTTTAAACATAGCTGGATGGCTAAGAATAACAGTCCTGCGATATTTATATCAGCTACTAAAAAAGAAAACGTAGATGAATTCAGGGATCTGCTTTACAACGAAGTAAAGGCCATACATACCGAAAGGTATCCGTATGATCAGTTGTTGTATTGAGACCTGAAATACGAATATTTTAGAAGATAACTATGAATAAAGTTTTTACATCAGCAATATTAACGGTTATAATGGTGCTGATGTATGCCACTGTTCATGCGCAGGCACGCAGCGGAATAGGCCTTGGTTTGGGTGCCAATATCCCATTTGCATCAGGTTACAGCCCCGGAGTTGATGTCAATGTTCAGGGTAATATACGTCTTAGCGATGCCTTTGCACTGGTACCTGCAATAGGTGTTAAGCAAATAAAAGGCGACAACGCGATTATTCATGAGGGCCCTCAGGGTTATAGTACCTATACCCGGGGCGATCTGGGGGGAGTTAGCCTTGCATTTAGCGGCAAATACTATTTTGATAAACAATGGTTTGCGAGTGCTGGAATTGTAGGAATTATTAATGCCGACAGGTCCAGCAGCGGCGGCACGCTTGCTCTTGGGTACCAGGTACCGCTTGATAACCAAAACAATGTAGAGTTCAACTTGAGTGGCAGCATTTTAAAGTGGAGCAGGACAAGCGGCAGTACTACCGTGCCAGTGGCTGGTTTAAGAGTAGCTTATAATTTCAATTTCAGAAGATAGTTGCTTTACGGGTCCATAGGTACCAAAGGGGGATAAAACTGAAGTCATGCCGAATTTATTTCGGTATCTCACATAGCAGATTGTACGCATGACTGTCACTTCTTCTGTGGGATCCTGAAACAAGTTCAGGATGACTGTGGAGAATAGGATAAAAGGGAAATTATCAGGAGCTTTCCCGATATTTTAAATTTGTTAATTTATTAGGTTTCAGATAGAGATAATCGTTTTTGAAATCCATTATCATATTAAATCTCTTCAAAACATCATCGCCCAAATAGTTGATCATAAAGCCCACAGGGTTTTTACCGCCTAAAATAAGGGTTGGGATATTGGTCAGTTTAAAACCATTGATCTTTAATGCAGGAGCAAGCACTATTTTAGTTTCATATCCAACTCCTCTTGGGTCATGAATTATGGATGATTTGAGCAGCTTTAAATTCCTGGGGAAATTTTGCTGGCTTACCCAGGTACTATCTACAACTACAGCCTGTTCCGAGCCTGTATCAAATAAAAAACTGCCGGTATATTTTTTATTTTCTATTTCAAAAGTCCCTTTGGCGGTAACAAAAGAGCGGATGATCTTCAGCTTTGATCGCACATAACCTTTGGGGATTTTTAAGGGTTTGGAATGGATGATCAACAAATTTTGATCATAGTTGATCTCCAAAGTTTTACTCTCAAACAGGTTCCAGCCAAAACGCCCGTCCATATCGTACGCGGTTAATCCTGTAGCCACTACTTCGGGATCGGTCCAAACGGATTTCCCCATTTGTAATTTAAAAACCTTAATTAAATTATTGTAATTAGGCTTTGCTTTACCGGCCAAAGCATCGGGCTGGTTGGATAGTAGCTTTGTTTTTTTGAGGATAGCATCCCTGGTTAACCTAAAATCCCAGGAGCCGCTATCAAAATCAAGGTTTAAAGTATCGGTATTGTTAATGATGGTTTTTACACAGATGGCATTATTGGCAGTTAACGTAAACGGGATAGTATCATGCGTGGCAATATTGTTTTGTGATTTATCTTCGGGTGGTATAGCGCTTGCAATTTGCGTATAGCAGGAATCTTTACCATTTAACAATACAACAAAATTAAACTTAGTCCCTGGTTTTACTTTTACCCTGATGGAGTCGATATCGGTATAAAAAGTAACCCATTTGGCTTTTCTTGATCTTTCGGCGGTAAAAACATCCGGCCTGATCTTTGGCGAAAGTGTCCAGGCGTTTTTATCTAAATAACCTCCGTCATTGATATCCGCACTTTTTGAGGTGGCTTTGATAACCGGCAGTTTTGATTGCGCAGATCCTGCATGAATCCATAAACACAGGATTAAGAAAAGAAGGTATTTCATTTATTTTGATTGAGTTTTCTATGCACTTACAAGATACATTATTCTGCTCTGTTAGAAATAGAAAATAAACCAGAAGCTCACCGTTAGCGAGTTTTAATATCTGTAATTGCCTTATCTAAAAGAGTATTAAACTCCTGTGGTTTTTCAATCATCGGAAAATGCCCGGTAGCGTGAATGTATAATAATTTAAAGGGGATCTTATTAGCGGCTAAATGAGTGGTGTCGGTAGGTTCTACATCACTGTTGATGAGGTATAACTTCGTTTTCGCTGCTTTCAGCCCGGCTATCTCGTTAAAGTCGTTATTGTCTTCCATGCAGGCGGCGGCAATTGCAGTATCCACATGGGCAACATCGTTAAGTACTCTTTTTTTAACTGCCGCGGTAGTTGTGGTATAAAAGAGAGACTGATTGAAGTATTCAAAAGCTATTTGTTTGAAATGATGTTTTAGTGAATCTATAGCAGTGGCATATTCTTTTTTTGCTTGTGCGGTTTGCACCTGGTTCTTTCCAACATTTTTAAAAATATCGACCACCACCAGGCCAATTACCTTTTGGGGATTATCGACGGCAGCCTGTAATACCACATCGCCCGACATGGAATGACCTACCAGGATCACCTTTTTCAGATCCAACTGTTTGATCACCGAATCAACATCGTGGCTAAATGCCAGCGTGTTCCACTGATTGCGGTTTTTGCCCGACTCGCCAAAGCCGGGCAGATCAATAGCTACCACCCGGTATTTTTTGCCAAAATAAGTTACCTGATCGGCCCAGTACGATTTGTTGATGCACCAGCCATGTACAAAAAGTAAAGTGGTATCATTTTTACCCGTATCTGTATAAGCTATATTGACGCCATTATCATGAACGACTATTTTATCAATAGTATTTGATCCTGAGTTTTTAGAGCTGTTGTTGCAGGAGATCACGGTTGCCGACAAAACGATGCCGGCTAACAGGTAGAATAATGGCTTCATATGCAGTGATAGATTAATCACTGCAACATACCATTGTTTTTGTTGATAAAGCAATCATAAAGAAGGATTTAACTTTATTTAACAGATGCTTTTTATTAAGCCTGTCATGCTGAGCCCGTCGAAGCATAGTGGGTAGGGCCTCTCCGCACGATCCTTCGACGGGCTCAGGATGACAGGCCGCGCCCGTCGAAATATCAAATTAATTAAGCTGTAACGGTTGCAAGCAATTCTTCCAGTCGCGCGTGCGAGTCAAGAACGCCTTGCTCCATGCCGGATTGCAACATGCCGTCGCGATCAGCAACGGATTGAAATACGGATTGTGTAACTACCCTTGTCCTGTTATTGGGTAGGGCTTCAAATTTTGTAGTTTCCATTGCTACATGACCTGCTTCTGGTAAGCCTTCAAATTCAAATGTTTGGATGATACGTTCGGGAGCGGTGCTTTCATGACAAACCCCATGAAAACCATACTCATTACCGGCCGGGTCTGTATGGATATAGCGATAGGATCCGCCTGCCCTGGCTTCAAATTTTTCTATCCGCATGGTGAGGTCGCATTGGCCGCCCAACCATTGTAATAGTAATTCAGGGTCGGTATATGCTTTAAAAACGAGCTCGCGTGGAGCATCAAATTCCCGGGTGATGAAAATTTCCTGTTTGCCGGGTACGGCGGCGATGGTTGTTTGATTCTTTTCCATTTTTTTAATTTTTAATTGGTGCCTCTTTATTTTTTATCATTTGATCCATTTTCCTTTTGCATACGCGCCAGCAGATCATCCATTTTAGTAAAGCGTTCTTCTATACTCCTGCGGTATGGCTCTATCCATTGGGCCACCTCGTTCAATGGTTCAAGTCTCACTTCGCAATAGCGTTCCCGCCCGTTTTTTTTAACATCTATCAAACCGCACTCTATCAGGATCTTGATATGTTGCGATATGGCCGGCCTGCTTACCTCAAAGTTATCGGCAATGGCATTCAGGTTCAGGGGCTGCTGCGCGATCAGGTTAATGATCTGGCGGCGGGTAGGGTCGGCTATGGCCTGGAATACGTCTCTTCTGGTGCTTGTCATAATGTGTAAGCGTTTGCTTACTCAAATATATATGTAAGCATTTACTTACGCAAATTTTTTTGAAATTTTTTTTGAGTGAAAGATGAATGGCTATCGAAAGGAGGGATATAGGGGGTATAAGCGATAAAAAAAGCGTCATTGCGAGGAACGAAGCAATCTCTATACTATACAGAGCGACTCTGCAAATCGGGGATTGCTTCGTTCCTCGCAATGACGCGTGGGTACATATGGCTTTAATATATCGTTAAAGCTACCTTTAGTGGGCAAGAGAAGTTAAAAATAACTCTTCTTTTATAGCCGGAATGGTATTGTTTTTCAGTGCGGTATCAAAAAGCAGGTTGATGGCTTTACGGCCCTCTTCGCCCAGGTCAATGGAGTATTTGTTTACGTAGAGATCAATGTGTTTGTACATCACTTCTTCGCTCATTTCCTGGGCATGCGAGCGGATAAACTCCAGTCCGGATTTTGGATTGGCGAAGGCAAACTCTACCGATTTGCGCAATACTCTGTTTAATTTATGTTGTACATCAACAGGTAAATTACGGTTGGCTACAATGCCGCCCAAAGGTATGGCGCAGCCGGTTTGTTTTTCCCAGTAACCGCCCAGGTCCAGGATCTTTTTTAAACCTTTATCCTGGTAAGTGAAGCGGTTTTCATGGATGATCAAACCCACATCAACACGACCTTCCAGCACCGCATTTTCAATGTCCGAAAACACCAGTTCCACCTTATTGGTAGCATTGGGAAATGCGTAACCTAACAAAAAGTTGGCCGTGGTGTATTTACCGGGGATACCGATTTTGAGTTGTGGGTTGCCGGATGCGAGTTGCGCGTGCAATTCATCCTCATTTTCCTTGCATATTAACATCGGCCCAACGCCGTAACCTAAGGCACTGCCCGAGTCGAGCAATACATATTTATCGGCCACGTAGGCAAAAGCATGGTAGCTCAGTTTGGTCACATCCAGTTCACCGCGAAAGGCTTTTTGGTTCAAGGTTTCCACATCATCATAAAAAACCTCAAACTCCAGGCCTTCGGTATCAATTTTATGGTGAATCAGGGCATCGAAAATAAAAGTATCGTTAGGGCAGGGCGAAAAGCCGAGTGTTAGTTTCATCGTTGTAGTTTTTTATTGGAGCAAAGATTTTTGGAACAAAGAGCAAGGATCTTTTTTTAATCCTTGTTCCTTGCTCTCCTCATCCTTGTTCCCCAAAAGCCTTAATTATTAATGATCTGGTTAACCAGATCAATGGCAAAGTTATTCAGATTTTTAATGGCAAGCTGTATATCCCAGTTGTCGCGGTTACGTTTTTCTACATAATTTGACACTGATCTGATCTGCAGGCAGGGTGTATTAAACTGGCGGCAGGCATAAAAAAAGGCAGCGCCTTCCATGGTCTCTATCTGCGGGTTCAATCTTCGCTGTATTTTTTGAATGGATTCCTCGTTGCCATGCACGGTATTTACCGTAATGGCCTTTGCTTTGGCCAGGTAAAGACTACTGCAAACCTGTTCCAGTGTGGTAGTTGGCTTAAACGTGTTTTCGCCAAAACCAAGGGTGGTAATAGGTATAAATTCCTGGTCGTCTTCGGCGCCTGTTTCGGCAAAGGTATCCTCGGTAATCTCAACTACATAGCCAGGGGTAATGCTGCGATCAAAGCTGCCGGCAATACCCAGGTTAATCACCAGATCGTATTTGTGCATATTAAACTGACGGCCCAGGGCAAAGGCAGTGGGTACCATGCCGGCGCCGGTTATCAGTACATCAAGCTTATTTCCAAAACTGTTTACTAAAGGTTCAACCTCAAAGGATGTGGCTGCTACAATTAATATGAGCATATAGGTTTTTTTGACTGCTAAGATAAAACAACTCAGCTATTTTTGTTTTGTATATTTGCACCCACAAATATTATGATGATACATATTACGCGCAAGGAACATTTTAATGCCGCTCACCGGATGTACCGTGAGGAATGGAGCGCTGAAAAAAACTTTGAGGTATTTGGCAAATGCGCCAACCCCAACTGGCATGGGCATAATTACAACCTGTTTGTAACCGTTAAAGGCGAAGTTACACACGCTACAGGTTACCTGATAGATCTGAAAGAACTCAAAACCATCATTAACGATTACGTGATCGAAAAGCTCGACCATAAGAACATCAATAAGGATGTGCCTTTTATGGAAGGTAAAATGGCGTCGACAGAGTTATTGTGCATTGAGATATTTAACCAGCTTAAAGCGCCTATTGAAGCTTACGAGGGTGTTTTTTTACACTCGGTTAAATTGTATGAAACCGAAAACAACTCTGCCGAATACTTTGGCGGATAATTTGATAAGATGAACAACGACCACATTCCACCAGTCCGCGATGACGACGATGATGACGCGTATGGTTACACCAAGGTTGACAGGTATAATACCGAACTGATCACCAACCTATCAGCAAACTACCATGATGTTTTAAAACAAATTGGCGAAAACCCTGAGCGTGAGGGCTTGCTAAAAACCCCCGAGCGTATGGCCAAAGCCATGTTGTATTTGACGCACGGATACGATCTTGATGCTAAAGAGATCATGAACTCGGCCATGTTTAAGGAAGAATACAGCCAGATGGTGATCGTAAAGGATATTGAAGTATACTCTATGTGCGAGCATCATATGCTGCCGTTTTTTGGCAAAGCGCATATCGCTTACATCCCTAACGGCTATGTGGTTGGCCTGAGCAAAATACCGCGTATTGTTGATGTTTTTGCCCGCCGCCTGCAGGTACAGGAACGTTTAACCAATGAGATACGTGATTGTATACAGGAAACCCTGAATCCTATTGGTGTAGGGGTTGTTATTGAATGCCGTCATTTGTGCATGAGCATGCGCGGTGTACAAAAACAAAACTCGGTAACAACCACATCGGCATTTACCGGCGAGTTTTTAAAAGAGAAAACCCGTACAGAATTTTTAAATTTGATATCAGCTAAACTGGGTTAAGCCCGCGGGCGAGAAGCAAGAGATAAGAATCAAGAACCAAGAGAAGATAAAAAAGGAGATCGATATAAGGTAAAATAAATCCGAAATCGAGCATCCGACATCCGAAATAAAAAATGAAAGCATATATTTTTCCGGGGCAGGGCTCCCAGTTTCCAGGTATGGGTAAAGATCTGTATGAACAATCAGATAAGGCCCGTGAGTTATTTGAAAAAGCTAACGGGATATTGGGTTTCCGTATCACCGATGTAATGTTTGATGGCACAGCCGAAGACCTGGTGCAAACCAATGTTACCCAGCCAGCCATTTTTTTACACTCGGTTATTTTAGCTGCCGTTTTGGGCGATGATTTTAAACCGGAAATGGTTGCGGGGCATTCGCTGGGTGAGTTTTCGGCACTAGTATCGGCAGGTGCATTATCATTTGAAGATGGTTTGCGTTTAGTAGCCGCACGTGCTAACGCCATGCAAAAAGCCTGTGAGCTACAGCCATCAACTATGGCGGCCATTTTAGGTCTGGATGATTTTACGGTAGAGGACGTTTGCCAACGGGCAACCGCTGTAGTGGTGACTGCTAATTATAACTGTCCCGGACAACTGGTTATTTCTGGTAGTATAGAAGGTATTGACGAAGCCTGCGAAAAGCTGCTGGCGGCCGGCGCTAAAAGAGCGCTGAAGCTTAAGGTAGGCGGCGCGTTCCATTCTCCCCTGATGGAATCGGCAAGGGTTGAGCTCGAAGCAGCCATTGTTGCTACCGAGATCAAAGAACCTGTTTGCCCGGTATACCAAAATATTGATGCCAAACCTTATACAGATACGGCATCTATCAAACAAAATTTAATAGCCCAGCTTACCGGTCCGGTGAGATGGACACAAACTGTAAAACATATGCTGGAAGATGGAGCAACATCATTTACCGAAGTAGGGCCGGGCAAAGTGCTGCAAGGACTGGTAAAAAAGGTAGATATGGCGGTGCCCACCAGTAGCGCGGTTTTACAATAAATCCAGTATCAAGTAGTTAGTATCAAGTATCAAGACTTTTTTACCAATTCTAAATCCGTATTTAAGAGGTCTTGATACTTGATACTAATTATTTGATACTAACTAAAACATACAGGAAATTTGACTACCGCAGGAAAAATACGCTTGTTGCTTACCTTAATAGGCCTTAGTTTATTAATTACGGCCATTATTGTTCAAAAAGCGTATTCTCCTGTAAATAACCTGGTAAAAGCCGGTACCACGCTGGAAGAAAACCTGCATAAAAAAGAGGCTTATGTAAATGAGCTGATCAACAATAAGCTAAGCTTCAGGTTGTTAAAATATCTGCCCGATAATGAGCAGGATGCCCTTAATGATATTAATGACATCACGGTTAATAATCGTATATTGTTTATTACGCTGCAAAACAATAATCTACGGTTTTGGAGCGGGATAAGGGTTATTCCTGACAATTTGGGGGCTATAAAAGAAGGTTACTCTTTTACCAGGCAACCCAATGGTTACTACGAAACAATAAGAAAAACCAAAGGCGACTTTTCCGTTATCTTTTTTATTCCGATAAAGCTCAACTACGCGTTTGAAAACCAGTATCTGCAAAACACGTTTGATAAGGACCTGGTTAAATATAACAACGTTGAAATAGCCGAGTTTGCAGACAATAACGTTTATGAGGTACACAGCAGCAATCACAGCTATTTATTCTCCATAAAGTTAAAGCCCAACAGCATTAATTACGCCTTTGTTTATTATGAACTGACTTTCTGGATATTAACTGTAATGGTGTTGTGCATTTTAATGCATAGGGTATGCAGTTATGTTGCTTTAAAAGGCCATGCGGTATTATCCATCGTACTATTAGCGGCGTTTATAGTATTGTTCAGATATATTAACCTGCACTTTAACCTGCCAGATTTTGCTTATACACTGTCGGTATTTAATCCCATATATTATGCCTCCAGCGTAGTATATCCCTCCCTGGGCGATTTTTGTATCAATATCCTCTGCATATGCTGGTTTGTTACCTTTATGTATCTGCAGCGGCGCAGGTTGTTTACAGTTGTGCCCGGTAAAACGGCTGGCTACTTTATTGTTATAGCCAGTATATTGATGCTCATTGCCAGCTCAACCCTGCTGTTAAACTTATTTTATGGTTTGATCATCAATTCAAAAATAAGCTTCAATGTCAATAATGTATTGAGCCTTTCGGGCTTTAGTTTGCTTGGCGTATTCATGCTGTGTTTCAGCTTCCTGGTATTTTATATTATTGATGAGATCATCCTTTCTATTTGTCTCAGACTATTAGTGCCTCGCTCACATCAGCTATTCCTGCTACTGCTGGGTGTGGTTATAACAACAATAGTTTTTGCCCTGTACCGGGAGTATACATCGTTTTATCTTTTATGGTGCATCCTCGTTATTATCAGGGCTTATGGGCATTTATATCATAAGGGGCGGCTTAATGGCACAACGCTTCTGGGCATAATACTAATATGTGCCCTTATTTCGGCCATCAAGCTTAATCAGTTTGAAAACGTAAAGGAGCGGGAAACACGTAAAGCGCTTGTTCAAAAACTGGAGGTTCCGGATGATGCGACTGCCGATTATATTTTCAAAAAAATAGAGGGGCAGATCATTGCCGATACAGCCATTATCGGATACTTCACCCCGAATGCTGTTCACAATAAAGATTTCCTGAAAACCCGTTTCCAGAAATTATATTTTGATGGCTATTTGTCGAAATACGAATTTAAAGTACATGAGTATAACGAGCAGGAGCAACCACTAACAGATGATAATTATACGCTGAATGTATTTAAAGATCTGGTATTGTACAGTTCATTTAAGGTATCGGATTATTTCTACCGTGAAAATGAATCGTTCGGGTTTCAGAACTACTTTGCCATTTTACCTGTTAATCATGGCGGCAAACAATTGGGTACCCTGGTCATTGAATTAAAATCAAAGCCATTGCAACCATCAGGTACCTTTCCGGAGCTGCTGGTTGATGGGCACATCAAGCCTGAAGATGAATTTAAAGATTACTCCTACGCGTTTTATATCGACAATAAACTCCTGAGCCAAAAGGGTAATTATGTTTATACCCTTAATAATACCGAATTTCAAGGGGTTATTAAAAAGTACATCATCAAAACCACACGTAGTACTAACGCTGAGTGGTATGATAGCTTTACTACTTACAGCCATTTAATATATAAGCCCAGTAACCGTAATTTGATAGTGGTGAGTAAAGAAGAGAACCCCCTGTATAACGGGATCACCTCGGTTACCTTCTTTTTTGTGGTACTATTAATTTTTAGCTCGGTTATTTTAACCATCCGCTGGTTACGGATGCGTGTTAAAATATGGAGCATCAACGATCATGATTTAAAATGGGGCTTCAAAATAAATTTCGACAGGATACTATATCGAACGCGTATCCAATTTTCGATGGTATTTGCCGTAATGATCACCCTCCTGATGGTGGGCTTTATCACATTTGTATCCATCAGCACCCAATACCACACCCAGCAGGATAAAATGATCCGCGATAAGATAACCCGTATAGTTACAGCTTTTGAAAGTGGCCAGTTCAATAAATATATATACAATGTTAATGAAGAAAGCCAGGTGAGTTTTAACGAGCTGGCCAATAATTATTCAACCGACCTTACTTTATTTGATACCAACGGGGTACCGCTGGTAACTACCCAGCCCAAAATTTATGAGTATGGCTTAACAGCCAAAAGGATGAATGCCAAAGCTTTTATTTACCTGAGCAGGCTTCAAAAATCGGAGTTTGTGAATGAGGAAAAAATAGGCGGATTGAGTTATAAAGCAGCTTATGCACCCATCATCAGTTCAAATAAAACGATAGCGTATATCCAGCTGCCTTATTTTTCGAACGAGGCAGATTACCGGGAGCGTATCAGCGCTCTGTTAAATGTGATGATCAATGTGTACGCGGTGGTGTTTTTGGCTATCGGGTTGTTCGCGGTTATTATTGCCCGGCAAATTACAGCGCCCCTAAACTTTATACAGGAAAGCTTAAGTAAAACCATATACGGTAAAAAGAATGAACACATTAAATGGGCGCGTAATGACGAGATCGGTGCGTTGATATCTGAGTATAATAAAATGATATCAGCACTGGAGAACAGCGCGCACCGTCTGGCCCAGTCCGAGCGGGAAAGTGCCTGGCGCGAAATGGCCAAACAGGTAGCCCATGAAATTAAAAATCCGCTAACCCCGTTAAAACTGGGCTTACAGCTGTTGGATAAATCATGGAAAGATAAAGATCCTAAATTTGATCAGAAGTTTGAGCGTTTTAGCAGGTCGTTTGTGGAACAGATCGAAAGTCTTTCGTCTATCGCGTCGGAGTTTTCGGCCTTTGCCAAAATGCCGGATACCCGTATTGAGCAGATCAATATTTTTGACATGCTGGGCCAGGCCGTCACCATTTTTAAGCAGATGGATAATATCCTTATTGCCTATCAGCCGCCCGAAACGCCATTTATGATCAATGCCGACCGTGACCAGCTACTGCGTTGTTTTAATAACCTGCTCAAAAATGCCATTGAAGCAACCCCGCCAGACAGGCAGGGGGTTATCGACATCAATTATCTGATAACCAGTAAAAACGTACTGCTCACGATCAAGGATAATGGTAACGGGATCCCCGAGAATATGCGCGAAAAAATATTTGAGCCCAATTTTACCACCAAAAGCTCGGGCACCGGTTTGGGACTGGCATTTGTTAAAAACTCCATCGAAAATGCCAATGGCAAAATCTGGTTCGAAACAACTATCGGCAGTGGTACCTCTTTTTACTTGAGCTTTCCGGCCGCTGTTTAAGTGAGAAGTAAATAACGAATATTGAATGTTGAATTTCGAACATCGAAGTGTGGTGACGCAAGAAATTCGGGAATTTAAACTTCCTTTATTTTAGTACTTCATCATTCTAAATTCAATATTCAGTGTTCGATATTAAAATATTTAGCCTTTAACCTTTTACCTCTTCCTTCTTGAATTTTTTCACTGTTTCGGTAACATGGGCCAGGTGGTGATTGCTGTGCCAGGCGTAAAGTCCAAGTCCCCTGATGAGCGAAACGGTATCGCCCGAAGCCGGGTGAACAAAGGTGCGCGACCATTCATTTTCTGTAAAACTTTCAAACAGGGCAACAAAATGCTGGTGTATACCTTCAAGAATTTTTAAGGATGGCTCAACCGGCAGACGATAATCTGGCAGCAGGGCCCAGTCGGCCTCTTCGTATGGTTTTATCACCGGGTTGTGTTCGGTTAAAGCCAGCTTAAAGCGGGTAATGGAGTTCATGTGGCTATCGGCCAAATGGTGTATCACTTGTCGTAATGTCCAGCCCCCAGTGCGGTAAGGCGTATCCAGTTCCTGGTAGTTTAGGCCGGCAATAGCATGTCTTAATTTACCGGGCAGGGTCCTGATATCGTCTATCCATTCGCGGATATCTTCGTTGGTATATGACGCCGGCGGCGTAAATTTCCCTATCGGGAATTTCATTTGTTCATCTGTCATGGGCTGTAAAAAAAATTAATTTAGGTATAATTTAAAACTACCGCAAGCTTTTGCCCTAATTTAGCGTTTTGTACCTATTTAATAAACCGATGGTTAAAAAGATATTGTTAGTAGTCCTGCTTTTAAATACCTCATTTTTATATGCACAAACCATCAAAACCGATATACTGGTGATAGGCGGCGGAGCTGCCGGAACCGCGGCAGCTATACAGGGTGCGCGCAGCAAGCTGAAAACCATACTGGTTGAGCCCGGTCCCTGGCTGGGTGGCAGTATGACCGCCGTGGGTATGTGCGTAGTGGAAGGCAACAGGAATTTACCAACAGGTATCTGGGGCGAATTCCGTAGGCATGTGCGCGATTTTTACAAAAGCAGACTGGGTTATGATACCACCTATAATGCCACCCTGCGTTTTGAACCCTACACCGGTGCGGCCATCCTCAAAAAAATGACCGATACCGTTAAAAATCTCACCGTAAAATTGAACACCCCATTTACCGCCATTGAAAAAGATGGTACAGGCTGGCAGATGAGCATTACCGAAAATAACAGAACCACCACCATAAAAGCCAAAGTAGTGATTGATGCTACCGAAACTGGCGATGTGGCAGCTAAAGCAGGTGAGGTACTCATATCGGGTTTTGACAGTTCGCAGGATACCGGCGAAAGTTTAGCCCCGGCCACAGCTTTGCCCCGTATACAGGATATTACCTGGATAGCCATTGTGAAAGACTTTGGGAAAACTGCCGATAAAACTATGGCCAAACCACAAGGTTATGATGCTGCGGAGTACGGCTGTTTAAAAGGAAAAAATATCAGCAAAATGCTGGCTGAAGCCAGATTGCCTAACGATAAATACATGATCAAATGGGCAGGATGTGGTAATCAATACCCCACCACTGCCGATGACCTGAAACCGGCCAACCGCGATGCTTTTTATGCTAAAGCACGTTTACATACGCTGGGCTTGATATATTACCTGCAAACAGAACTGGGATTTAAAAACCTTGGGCTGGATGATGAATACCCAACGCCCGATCACCTGCCTTACCTTCCCTACATCAGGGAGGCCGGCCGCGCCAAAGGATTGGTTCGTATGACACTGGATGACCTTTATCAACCTTATGATCGCCCGGTAAAACTGTACCGTACCGCCATAGCAGTGGGCGATGCCTCACCGGGGCAACATTATGGAGAGGGTACCGCACCAAAAACAAACTATCCGCCATTTATGGCTTACAGCATCCCGCTAGGTTCTATCGTGCTTAAAGATCTTGATAATTTACTGGTTACAGAAAAAGCGCTGTCGGTATCACATTTGGTAAATGCCAGCAGTATGTATCCTTCTGTTCAAATGTCCGTGGGGCAGGGTGCGGGGGCAACGGCCGCTTTTTGCGCTTTCTTTAAAACAACCACCAAAAAACTAAATGTGCGGATAATACAAGGCGAATTGCTTGATTTTAAAGCCTGGCTATTGCCTTTTTCAGATATCAAGCCAAACGACCCTTATTTGAGGTCGATGCAGCAAATTGGAGCTACGGGTTTACTTAAAGGGATTCAAAAGGTAAACGGCAACAGTGCGCAGCTACTGTTTATGCCCGATTCTGTAGTAAGCACCGCCGAAGTAGAGCCTTTTTTTAAGGAGATATATGCCCGTGCTTTTTTATGGTTTAATAAAGAAAAACCAGGTGAAAAGTTTACACAGGGTAACCTGCTGTCGTTCATTAGCGAGATCACTTTGACGGAGCCTAAAACCTTGCAGATAAGCCTGCAAAAAGCCTGGAAAACGCAGTATAAATTCAGCTCTGATTTTGACCTGAACCGACCGGTAACCCGTCGGGAATTTGCTGTTTTGGCCAATAAGTTTTTAAACCCCTTTGCCCGTACGGTTGATCTTTCCGGGCGAATGGTGAATTAGTATGGCATTGTATTTTTGTCCCCTCCGGGTCTCCTGAAAGTAGTCTATAATGTTAAAAAAGGCCTGTCACCCTGAGCTCCGTCGAAGGGTAGAGCGCAGAGGCCTGCCCACCATGCTTCGACGGAGCTCAGCATGACAGCCTTTCAGTGATGGGCTATTACGCTGAACAGGCAGGCCATTTTGTTATAAAAGTGGGTTTACATGGTTTACATATTTTATGGTTGACATTGTTATATTTAATTGATAATCAAATAATTATGTGTTATTTATCACCATATAGTGGATTTATATGTAAACCCACTATATGGCAAATTATTCCATTTCATTAAATAAGGTTTTAGGAAGCGTTAAATCATTCGGGTTTCAAAATGGCGTATAGGTGCTTATCCATCACTTCGCCTTTTTTGATCAGCGCGTTGCGCATAATACCCTCTTTAATATAACCTGCCTTTTCCAGCACCCGCATAGATGCGGTATTTTTGCTGAACACACCGGCCTGTATACGGATGATGCCCAGGTTTTCAAAGGCATAACTGGTAAGCAACTGTACCGCTTCTGTGATGATGCCGCGGCCCCAATAAGGTTCGGCAAGCCAGTAACCTATTTCGGCCTCCTTGTGGTTGGCATCAACCTTTAAATCTACGGCAATACCGCCGCAAACCTGGCCGTCAATAGCTATCGCGAAATTAGTCTGGCGCTCTTGTTTCTTCATAAAGGCCACCCAGATAAAAGCATCATTCAGGGTATAAGGGTAGGGAAAGCGATCCAGTAAAAAAGCGGATACATTGGGGTTATCCGCATGTTTTTGCAATGATGCTTCATCACCATCAAACCATCCCCTTAAAGTAAATGCCGAACCCTGTATTTCCATTTTGTAACAATAAAATGTTTAAAAATAACAATGATAACCGAAACTGCTAAATTGCAGACATTTTAAGGCATTTTGCCATACTGATCACATGAAGAAACTCATTACTCTACTACTTATAGCTAATACTGCCGGCGCGTTCGCTCAGAAACTGGATACATTGACCATTGAAAAGATCATGCGCGACCCCAAATGGATCGGTGTATCACCATCCAATATCCGCTGGAGCGACGACAGTAAAAAGATCTATTTTAAATGGAACCCAGGTCATGATGACGCGGATGTATTATACGCCATCACTACCGGTAACACCAGTCCGCAAAAAGTAAGTATAGGCGAGCAGCGCGGTTTAACGGCTGATGGCGAATGGAATAAAAGTCATACGCAAAAGATTTTTGAAAAAAACGGCGATCTGTTTTTGGCTGATATTAAAAGTGGCAAGGTCATTCAATTAACCAATACCGAACAGCGCGAGGACGACCCCATTTTCAGCGGTGATGAACATGAGATTATATTTAAACAAAACAATAACCTTTTTGCCCTGAAACTCAACGGCGGGCAGTTAAAACAGCTTACCAATTTTGTGCGTTCACCAACGGATAAAAAAGATGCCGAAAAGCTGAACGATGAGCAATCGTGGCTCAAAAAACAACAACTGGAACTTTTTGATATCATTAAAAAAGAGGCGAAAGAGGATAAACTGGATTCCACCCAAACCGCAGCCCTGGAACCCCAGCAATTAAAAGAATTGGTTACCGCTGGTGATAGAGTTGGTTTGGTAAAAATAAGTCCGGATGGTAAGTACGTTACCTATCGGTTAACCAAAGCTGCCGATGGCGTAAAAAATGCTATTGTGCCGAATTATGTAACGGCTTCGGGCTTTACGGAGGATATCCCGAATCGCTCCAAAGTCGGCAGGCCGTCATCTACCTCAAAAATGCTGGTGTTTGATACCCGTCGCCAGTCCTTTTACCCGGTACTTACCCAGGATATCCCCGGTATTAAAGATCTGCCCGATTACCTGAAGGACTATCCTGCGGAACTTGCCGAACGTAAAAAAACAAATGCAGACAGACAGGTAGATATAGAAGGTCCATTCTGGAGCGCGGACGGCAAAAACGCCGTTGTGGTGATCAGCGCGCAGGATAATAAAGACAGGTGGATCATGCGCCTTGACCCGGTAACAGGTAAACTAAGCCTGCTCGACCGTCAGCGTGATGAAGCCTGGATCGGTGGGCCGGGTATTGAAACCGGTGCAGCTGGTAATGTTGGATTTACAGATGATACTCACTTTTATTTCCAGAGCGAGGCCAGCGGCTATTCGCATATTTACCTGGTTGATGTGGTCAGCGGCGCAAAAAAACAACTCACCAGCGGTAAGTGGGAGGTGCAAACCCTGCAATTATCAAACGATAAAAAAACATTTTACTTTACCGCCAATATAGAGCACCCGGGTATCACGCATTTTTACAGCATCCCGGTAAGTGGCGGCAATCCGGTTAAAATTACCGGGATGAAAGGCGGTAACGACGTAACCCTGTCGCCCGATGAAAAATGGCTGGCTATCCGTTATTCTTATTCCAATAAGCCCTGGGAATTGTATCTGCAACCTAATAAACCCGGTGCGAAGGCGGTGCAGGTAACACATTCTATAAGTCAGGAATATACCTCCTACCCATGGCGCGATCCGGAGATCATTACCTTTAAAAACCGGTATGGCAATGATGTTTACGCACGCCAGTACCTGCCTAAAAAGGCCGATCCGGCTAAACCCGCGGTTATTTTTGTGCACGGTGCCGGTTATCTACAGGAGGTTACTTATTCCTGGAGTTACTACTTCCGCGAGTTTATGTTCAATAATATGCTGGCCGATAATGGCTATACCGTGCTGGATATTGATTATATAGCCAGTGCCGGCTATGGCCGCGACTGGCGTACAGGGATCTACCGTCACATGGGTGGCAAGGACCTGACCGATCAGGTGGATGGAGTACAATACCTGGTTGAAAAATTTGGTGTTAACCCTAAGCATGTGGGTTTGTACGGCGGTTCATACGGTGGTTTTATTACCTTGATGGGTATGTTTACCGAGCCCGATGTTTTTGCGGCTGGCGGGGCTATCAGATCGGTAACCGATTGGGCGCATTACAACCACGGGTACACCTCTAATATTTTAAATGAGCCCTTTACCGATGAGCAGGCTTACCGTAAAAGTTCGCCTATTTATTTTGCCAACGGCTTAAAAGGCAACCTGCTGATGCTGCATGGCATGATAGATCAGAATGTGAATTACCAGGATATCATCCGCCTTACCCAAAAATTGATTGAGCTGCATAAGGAGAACTGGGAACTGGCATCGTACCCGGTAGAAGATCACGGCTTTGAACAAGCCAGCAGCTGGACGGATGAGTACAAACGCATATTTAAATTATTTGAACAAACGCTGAAAAAGTGAGGAGTTTTCTAAAACATAATGTCATCCCGAATTTATTTCGGGATCCCACATGCAAAGTGAGCATTTGGCAACGCGTTTACCTTACATGTGGGATGCTGAAACAAGTTCAACATGACCCGTTATTAAAAAATGGGGTAAAAGTGTTTTTGAGCTTTTTGGTTTTTTCCTGCATAGGCTGTAGCAATACGCCTAAGTCGCCCGTAATTCATATCGGTAAGATTGATCAGGAACGTTCTGTCAAAATAAGTGGTTTAGATGCGGCTATTATCCAGGACATTACCCGCGATTCCTCGGGGGCAAACTGGCAAGGGCTGATACCGGTGTATAAAATGCCGACTGATACGGAGATGAAAAATTATCAGCCCGTACAACCGGGTACATACCATATAGCTGATGGAGCCGTTATTTTTACGCCGGATACGCCGTTCGTAAGTCACCAAACTTATTTTATCAGGTATTATAAATTTGATACCGGTAACAAACTAACGGATTTTGTCGGGGGGCATAATCGCCCAGGTAGTTTACACTACATTGATTTAACATTTTAAGTAATAAACTGCCGTGAATTGCTTGAAAATCAAATAATATTGTGTATATTTGCACCTAATTAATAAAAGAGGGGGCGATTTGTCCCCTCTTTTATTTTATCAATCAAATTATCAATCAAAATACCGGAGGGTAATGAATATTGAAAAAAGAGTAAGAGAGCTGGTTGAGGAGAAGATAGCCGATAAGCCGAATTTGTTTATAGTGGATATCAAAATGCACTCGAACGGAAAGCTGATTGTGCTGGTAGATGGTGATAACGGCCTGGGAATTGATGATTGTGTGCAGATAAGCAGGCACGTTGGTTTCCACCTGGAAGAGGAGAATGTGATCGAAACAGCATACAACCTGGAAGTATCATCGCCGGGAATTGATTTCCCGCTATCGTCAACCAGGCAATACGCCAAAAATATAGGGCGTAATTTGGGTATCAAAATGACCGACGGAACCAAAAGGGAAGGCAAATTGACAGCCATAACAGAGGATGCCGTTATCATTGAAGAAAAAGTAAAAGAAAAAGGGAAAAAAGCCGAAACTGTTGAGAGCGTTATCCCTATTGATAAAATAACAGAGACAAAAGTTTTAATATCATTCAAGTAGAAAATGAGCAATATTAATTTAATTGATTCTTTTCAGGAATTTAAAGATTTCAAGAACATTGACCGCCCAACCATGATGAGCGTTCTGGAAGACGTTTTCAGAAGCATGATCAGAAAAAAGTATGGCACAGATGAAAATTGCGACGTAATTGTAAACACGGACAACGGTGACTTAGAGATCTGGCGTACCCGTAAGGTGATGGAAGATGGATTTAGTGAGGATGACGACCTGGAAATAGAATTAGCCGAAGCACAACGGATTGACGCTGACCTGGAAGTAGGGGATGATTACATTGAGCAGATCACGCTGGAAAGCTTTGGTCGCCGTGCTATTTTAGCCGCCCGCCAAACACTGGTTTCCAAAATTTTGGAACTGGAAAAAGACGAGATCTTCAAAAAATATAAAGATCGTGTTGGTGAAATTGTTACCGGCGAGGTTTACCAGGTTTGGAAAAAAGAAACCCTGGTGCTTGACGATGAAGGCAATGAACTATTGCTGCCAAAAGCCGAGCAGATCCCGGCCGATTACTTTAAAAAGGGCGACAGTGTAAAAGCGGTTGTTCATAAGGTAGACATGCTGAACAGCAATCCTAAGATCATCATTTCACGTACCGCTCCTGAGTTTTTACAACGTTTGTTTGAACTGGAAGTACCGGAGATCTTTGACGGACTGATCACGATCAAAAAGATTGTACGTGAACCAGGCGAAAGAGCTAAAGTGGCTGTTGAATCATATGATGATCGTATTGATCCGGTAGGTGCCTGTGTGGGCATGAAAGGATCACGTATACACGGTATCGTTCGCGAATTAAAAAATGAGAATATTGATGTGATTAATTTCACCAACAATGTTCAGTTATATATTCAGCGTGCATTATCGCCAGCCAAAATAACTTCTATTAAGCTGGACGACGATAAGAAAACAGCGGCGGTATATTTAAAGCCCGATCAGGTATCACTGGCCATTGGCCGTGGCGGTCATAACATTAAACTGGCTGGTAAATTAACCGGCTATGAGATAGATGTTTACCGCGAAGCAGATGAGCATGACGAGGATGTGGACATCGAAGAGTTTTCAGATGAAATTGATAGCTGGATCATCGATGAGTTTAAACGAATAGGTTTAGACACCGCAAAATCGGTACTTGCTTTAACAGTAGGCGAATTGGTAAAACGTACAGATCTGGAAGAAGAAACTGTAAAAGAAGTGTTATCAATATTGAGTGCTGAGTTTGAATAAGCATAGAAACCAAAATTAAAATCGTATTTTTGCGATAATAAGCAGAGAAATTATAATAAATGTCAGAAGACAAATCAATAAAATTAATTAAAGCAGTAAAAGAACTCAACATTGGTATGAGTACCATTGTCGATTTTTTGGCTACAAAAGGCTATAAAGTTGAAAAGCAACCTATGGCAAAGCTGGATAGCGACATGTACTCCGCATTGTTGAAGGAGTTTGCTGTGGACAAAAGTATTAAGGAGGAAGCCAAGCAGATCAGTATCGGAAAGATCAGAAAAGAAGAGCCTGCTGGGTTTCCGGAAAAACCGGTTGAAAATCGCCGTTCACGGGATTTTGAGAACGAAGAGATCCTGATCAAGAACGCCGGTAACTATACTTCGCCACAGGCAGAAAAACCAAAACCGGTTGAACCTGTTGCCGAAAAGTCTGACGAACGTAATGACGTTTTGCCGGGTGTTAAGGTAGTGGGTAAAATTGACCTTAATAATCTGAACGCGAAACCTCAGCCAGCGGCTGAAAAACCGGCAGAGGTTGTAAAACCTGTAGAGGTTGCTAAACAGCCGGAAGTTGTGGCTCCTGAGCCCAAACCGGAACCAAAGGCCGAAGCGCCTGTAGAAAAGGCCCCTGAGGCCCCAAAAGCAGAGGAGCCAAAGCAACAACCTGTTGTTGAAACTTCAAAAGCCGAAGAACCAAAAGCGCCGGTAACACCAGTAGCTCCGGTTGTGCAGGCACCAGTTGTTGAGGCTGCTGCTGATGAGAACCAGGAACCTGATGTGATCAGGGCAAAAGCCGAAAGACTTACAGGCCCTAACGTGATTGGTAAAATACAATTACCGGTTAACGCGCCTAAGCGTAATCCGGTGGCATCATCATCAAATGCCAACAATGCCGATCATAAACGCAAAAGAAAACGTAAAGATAGCCAGGGTAATCCGCAGCATGGCGGTGGACAGCAGGGTGGTGGCAATCACCAGCAACCGCAGCAGGGGCATAATAACCCACCTCCAGCAGGCGGAACCATTAATCCAAACCGTCCTGATTTCAGGAACCGTGGTAATAATCCAAACGCAGGTGGCCCTAACCAGGGAGGCGGCAATCGTCCTGACTTCAGGAACAATCGTAATGCCCCTCAAAGCAATACCCCTAAAGAGGAACCATCTGAAAAAGATATACAAGACCAGATCAAAGCGACACTGGCCCGTTTAAGCGGAGCTGGTAAGTCGGGTAAATTTGCGCAAAGAGCCAAATTCCGTCGTCAAAAACGTGATGATGTTGCCTCGACTGCAGAAGAACTGGCATTGGAGCAGGAGTTACAGTCGAAAGTATTAAAGGTTACCGAGTTTGTAACCGCGAACGAGCTGGCTTTGATGATGGATGTATCTGTAACGCAGATCATATCTACCTGTATGAGCCTGGGACTGTTCGTATCTATCAACCAAAGGCTTGATGCCGAAACCCTAAGCATTGTTGCCGACGAGTTTGGTTACCAGATAGAGTTTGTAAAACCGCAGGATGAAGAGGGTAACCTTGACCAGGTTGATGAACCAGAAGATCTGATACCACGTGCGCCGATTGTGACCATCATGGGACACGTTGACCACGGTAAAACATCCCTGCTCGACTTTATACGTAAAACAAACGTAATAGGCGGCGAAGCCGGGGGTATTACCCAGCACATTGGGGCTTATGAGGTAACCTTGCCAGGCGACAAAGGCAAAATTACCTTCCTGGATACTCCGGGTCACGAGGCGTTTACCGCCATGCGTGCAAGGGGTGCACAGGTAACGGATATAGTAATTATAGTAATTGCCGCAGACGATAGCGTGATGCCGCAAACCCGCGAGGCTATAAACCACGCGCAGGCTGCTGGAGCACCTATTATTTTCGCCTTCAACAAAATTGATAAGCCGGGCGCTAATGCCGATAAGGTACGTGAACAGCTTTCGGCTATGAACATTTTGGTTGAAGAGTGGGGTGGTAAATACCAAACTCAGGAAATATCAGCTAAAACAGGTTTAAATGTAGAGCTGCTTTTAGAAAAAGTATTGCTTGAGGCCGAATTACTTGAATTGAAAGCCAACCCGAATAAACGTGCCGTAGGTACTGTTATTGAAGCAGCTCTTGATAAAGGCCGTGGTATTGTTACCACTATCCTTGTACAAGCTGGTCGCTTAAAAGTGGGCGATCCTATACTGGCTGGTTGTTACAGCGGTCGTGTTAAGGCCTTAACTAACGAGCGTGGCCAAAGGGTTGAATCTGCAGGACCATCAACACCGGTACAGGTGCTAGGTATGCAGGGCGCGCCTACAGCAGGTGATAAGTTTAATGTATTGGAGAGCGAAGTTGAAGCCCGTGAAATTGCCAACAAGCGTTTGCAATTGCAACGTGAGCAAGGTTTACGTACCCAGAAACATATCACCCTTGATGAGATCGGCCGTCGTTTGGCAGTTGGTAACTTTAAGGAGCTGAACATTATTGTTAAAGGTGACGTGGATGGATCTATCGAAGCATTGTCCGATTCATTACTGAAACTATCAACTGAACAGATCCAGGTTAATATCATATCTAAAGCAGTTGGTCAGATTTCTGAATCTGATGTATTGCTGGCTTCCGCGTCTGACGCGATCATTATCGGTTTCCAGGTTCGTCCGTCAGGAAGTGCCCGTAAACTGGCCGAGGCTGAGCAGATCGATATCAGATTATACTCTATCATCTACGATGCGATCAATGAGATCAAAGCCGCGATGGAAGGTATGCTTGCACCAACGTTTGAAGAGAAGATCGTTGCCAATGTGGAAATACGTGAAACCTTTAAGATCAGCAAGGTGGGTACTATTGCAGGCTGTATGGTATTGGATGGTAAAATTAACCGTAACAGCAAGATCCGTATCATTCGCGATGGTGTGGTAATTTACACTGGCGAATTGGCTTCATTAAAACGCTTTAAAGATGATGTTAAAGAAGTATCAACCGGTTACGAATGCGGTTTGAACATCCTGAACTTTAATAACATTGAAGTAGGCGACATTGTTGAAGCTTATGAAAATGTAGAAGTGAAACGTAAGTTGTAATAACAGCTTTCCTATATTCAAAAATAAAAAAGGCCCTTAAAAGGGCCTTTTTTATTTTACATTTTGTGATGACGTGGATGATGTACCACATGATGGTGATGACGATGCACCACACGGTGATGTGTTTGTGCGTTGGCTGCGGTGTAGGCAAATGTTGCAAATAAAACAACCGCTAATATTTTTAGAGCTTTCATAAAATTCTTATTTGGTTTGTTATAACTGATAGACAGCTGTTTTGATTGCCGGTTTAATCAATGCAGATGTAACAATAGCGTTTCATTGTGATCAACTGTATTTATTTGCCAGGCAGCTATGTGAGCTTTATAATGTAGCAGCGGGTCCTTTTTTAACGGTTTAGCCATGTATTAAAGGCGTGATTTGTACACATATATAAACCTGGCCATTGTAACATGATTACTACAATGAAAGCTTGGGCTTAACTATTTTATGTAACGCTTTGATTTTTAGCTTAAAGTAACGTAAATTCCATCCTTTATAAAAGCCTAAATGATCAAAAAACTATTGCTGGGTGTAATTGTAGCCTTTCTCACATTTATTACGAAACAAACCCGGGGCCAAACCTCAGCAGCAGATACATCTGAACAGCGCATTGCTATGGAGCGCATCTCAGATGCCTACAATACCGCAATTGGCCTACAATCTCGCTTATATAACGGACCCGAATACGAACCGTATAACCCTGCCATAAAAGGAAATGCCTATTTCCAGGATATAAATAAATTTACCTCCGGCACAATTACTTATGACGGCTTATTTTTTAAGGATGTGCCTATCATGTATGATCTGAATAAAGACGTTGTAGTTGTACTCCTGTATAATAAATTTTCTATGTATACCCTGCTAAATGAGCGGGTTGAGCGTTTTGATCTGCTCAATCATCATTTTGTAAATATCATGTCAGACTCATTACATACGAATACAGGAATAGATGCAGGTTTTTATGATGAGTTATATCATGGTAACGTCGATGTGCTGGCAAAGTATTCAAAATCAATCCAAACAAACTCCGGTTCAAATGCTCTCGAAACCTATTTTTCACAGCGTAAAAGTTTTTACCTGAAGAAAGGGAACAATTATTACAGTATTAGCGGACAGGGGGCCCTACTTGATATTTTAAAAGATAAAAGGAAAGAGCTGCAGCAATACATTAAAACCAGGAAGATCAAATATAGGAAAGCCCCGGAAGATGCTATGGTTGCTATAGTCGGCCGGTATGATGAGTTATCCAGGTAGGATACCTTAAACTTAACCGGCAAAAATAGTATCCTGGTGATAATGTCGTCATATAATATTTTACCGATACAGGTAGAAAATAAAATAACAGATGAAAAAAATTTACTTTCTGAATTTCTGTTTTTTGGTACTTGCTAAGTTGGGTTTTGCTCAGCAAAATACAACAGTACCAATAAGTGTAAACTTTCAACAGGTCACCATCGGCCAATTTGTAACAGAACTGGAAGCAAAAACGGGGTATCATTTTTATTATAACTCCATTCAATTTGATAGTTTAAAAATTTCTGTTGAGGTAAATAATAAGCCGATTGAAACTGTGTTGGATATAGCTTTTAAGAATACTGATTTTCATTATGCCATCACCGCGCAGCGCCAGATATTCCTTACCCGCGGGCGCGAGATACAAACCAAATTGCCTGCGGGTTTTTTTGGGAATAAACCGGGAGTTGCCCTACCAGTAACAAATCAGCCTATAACTGTCACAACTAACGCTACGGTGGCTGATTTTACTGATGAGAAAGAAAAAAAGGTGCCGGAGGCTACAACAGAAAACAAATTGTATGAAATAGGCACCAGAACAAATACTATACAACCAGGTAAAGCTACCCTGTCGGGGTATGTGCGTGACGGTAAATCGGGCGAATCGGTGGTAGGCGCAAGCATTTATGTTACCAATACCAAAACAGGTGTAGCTACTGACCAGTTTGGATACTTTACTATTGTGTTGCCAAAAGGACGGCAAATTTTAAGTATAAGAGGTATAGGGATGCGCGATACCCGGCGGCAGATAGTGCTGTACGCTGATGGTAAACTGATCATTGAAATGCAGGAGCAGATAACCAGCTTAAAGGAGGTAAAAATATCTGCCGAAAAAGTGGCCAATGTTCGTAATGTACAGTTAGGGGTAAATCGGCTCGATATTAAAAGCATCAAACAGGTACCTACAGTATTTGGCGAAGCTGATGTGTTGCGGGTAGTGCTAACATTACCTGGTGTGCAGTCGGTAGGTGAGGCCACAACAGGGTTTAATGTGCGGGGAGGATCTGCCGATCAGAATTTGATATTACTTAATGATGCCACTATTTATAACCCCTCGCATTTTTTTGGTTTCTTCTCGGCATTTAACCCTGATATTGTAAAAGATATTGAGTTGTATAAGAGCAGTATACCCGAAAAGTTTGGTGGACGCCTGTCGTCGGTACTGGATATAACCGACCGGGAAGGCAATAAAAAGAAGTTTGCCGGGTCGGCCGGCATAGGCTTAATAACCAGCAGGCTCAATGTGGAGGGGCCAATTATTAAAGATAAAACCTCATTTATATTTGGTGGGCGTATCACTTACTCAGATTGGTTGCTCAAGCTATTGCCCGAGGAGTATAAACATAGCCAGGCTTCGTTCTACGACCTTAATTTTGATATAAGCCACCAGATAGACGATAAAAACAATCTTTATCTTACAAGCTACCTGAGCCACGATAAATTTAAACTCAATAGCGATACAGCCTATAGCTACAGCAATAGGAATATCAACATCAAATGGAAGCACAACTTTAATGATAAGCTTTTTAGCCTCATAACAACCGGCGTCGACAGATATCAGTATAACATTGCAAGTTTTGATAACCCGGTAAATGCCTACAAGCTTAATTTTGATATCAATCAAACCAATCTTAAAGCTGATTTTACTTATTATCTTAATCGGAAAAATACGGTTGACTTTGGTGTTAGCTCTATTTATTATAAACTTCATCCCGGCAATCTGCAGCCTAACGATGTAAAATCATTAGTGGCTCCTGATGTAGCTCCGGCTCAGCAGGCTTTGGAAAGCGCTGCCTATGTTGGCGATAAATATGACATCACAGATGACCTCTCATTAAGCGCAGGTATCAGGTATTCGCTCTACAATTACTTTGGGCCGCAAACAGTTTATAATTATGCCCCGAATCTTCCAAAAACAAGTTCAAACTTTTTGGATAGTACTACCTACTCCAAAAATAAAGTGATCAAAACCTATTCAGGGCCCGAGTTTAGGCTTTCTGCCCGGTATAACTTGGGGGATAATACTTCTGTAAAAGCAGGATATAATACTTTGAGGCAATATATACACCTGCTTTCAAATACTACAGCCATAGCCCCAACTGATGTATGGCAGTTAAGCGACCCTAACATTAAACCACAATATGGCGATCAGGTATCATTAGGCCTGTATCGTAATTTTAAAGAAAATACCATTGAAACCTCGGTTGAGGTTTATTATAAACGATTAAGAGATTACCTGGATTACAGAAGCGGTGCCAATCTGGTGCTCAACCATCACATTGAAAATGATGTACTGGGTACCCAGGGTAAAGCTTATGGTATTGAGTTTTTAATCAAAAAAACCACTGGTAAAGCCAATGGATGGATAAGCTATACCTATTCGCGTACGTTTTTAAGACAGGATAACGCGAATGAAGGTGAATTGATTAACGGAGGAGCGTATTACCCGGCCAATTTTGATAAACCGCATGACTTTAATTTTATTGGCAATTACCGGTTTTCGCACAGATTTAGTGTGTCGTTAAATGTAACTTATAGTACCGGCAGACCAATTACACTGCCTATCGCCAAATATGAATACGGCGGTTCTGAAAGAGTGTTTTATTCTGACAGGAACACGTACCGGATACCAGACTATTTCAGATCGGATTTTTCGATGAACATCGAAGGGAATCATAAAGTACATCAGCGAACACATAATTCGTTCACTTTAGGGGTATATAATCTTACAGGAAGGCAAAATGCTTATTCCGCATATTTTACCCAACAGGCTGGGGTAATTAGTGGTTTTAAGCTTTCCATATTTGCCAAGCCAATACCATTTATCAATTATAACATCAGGTTTTAGCAATATGAATAAAGGTTCCGATATCAATATGAATTCTGCATATAAAGTTTTGCAAAAGTTGAACAAAAATCTATTGGTAGTAAAATGAAAAGCAACATGAATAAAAGTAAATATATATGGTACTTATTTGTGGTAATAGGAGTGGTGATAAGCTGTAAGAAGCCATATAATCCAGCTATTGTGAGTAGCGATAACCATTACCTGGTTGTGGAAGGGGTGATCAATAGTGGCAATGACTCTACTATAATTAACCTGAGCAGAACGGTGAAGTTATCAGAAAGTGTGAGCACACAGCTAATGACTAATTACACGGTAGTGGTAGAAGCGGAACAGGGCAATAGTTACACCTTACAGTCGGAAGGGAACGGTACATATGATATTGGCCCAATGCATCTTGATGCTTCAAAGAAGTATCGCTTGCATATCACAACACCCGAAGGTAAGCAGTACGTGTCAGATTATGTGGAAGTAAAGCAAACACCATCTATTGACAGTATTGGTTTTATCCCCAAAAGTAACTACCTGCAGATATATGCAAATACGCATGACGCAACTAACAATACCCGTTATTATAGGTGGGATTATTCGGAGACCTGGCGCTTTCATACTAAATTTCAATCAAGTTTTATTGTTGATGGCGGTGCGGTAAGGATCAGACGTGCAGATGAATCAATATATTATTGCTATGCGAGTGACAAATCCAGCAATATAGTGTTAGGTTCATCAGAAAAACTTACTCAGGATGTAATATTCCAGACGCCGATTAATACTATTGCCAGTAATTCCGAAAAAATGGAATTGAGATATTCCATTTTACTTAAACAATATGCACTAACTAAGGATGGCTACCAGTTTTGGGAAAACATGAAGAAAAATACCGAACAATTGGGAAGTATATTTGATGCCCAGCCTACTCAACTACAAGGAAATATCCATAATGTAAGTGATCTTACAGAGCCTGTTATTGGATATGTGAGTGTTACAAATGTGCAATCAAAAAGAATATATATCAACAAAGGACAATTACCTAATGATTGGATAGAAAAATATCCTTATGACTGTGGTATGGCCGATTCGGCCTTCTTTTCTCATCCAAAAACAGGATACAACGATGTATTATACTATATTATTCAGGGCGGGGGAATACCGATAGATGCAATATATGGTCCTTTTGGCCTCCTGGGATACACTTATTCATCCCAAGGCTGTGCAGACTGCACTATACGTGGCAAGGTGAAAAAGCCTGCATTTTGGATAGATAATTAACAGATAAATATATTGCTATATAAAATAGAACTAAATACCAGGTACCGGTTATGAAAAAAATTGAGGCAACTGCTAAAACTATAGCTTTATTGATTGGAGGATTATTGCAACTGCATACGAATTGCCCGGCACAGGTATTAGATCAAATTAAAAGTAGTTTTAATCAATACGAGCAGGGGTCTGTAAAGGAAAAAATATTTGTTCATACCGATAAGAGCACGTATTTGCCTGGTGAGATCATTTGGTTTAAGATTTATAATGTTGATGCCGGTGTTCATAAACCTATCAGTTTAAGTAAAGTTGTGTACATTGATGTACTTGATCATGGGCAAAATGCTGTATTACAGGCAAAAATTGCCATGAAAAATGGAGTAGGAAGCGGCTCTTTATATATCCCGGTATCATTAAATAGCGGCAATTACAGATTAAGAGGCTACACTAACTGGATGAAAAACTTCAGTCCTGATTATTATTTTGATAAAACCATTCTTATCGTAAATCCGCTAAGAACACCTGATGCGGTAGCCCGGCAAACACAGGCAGGCTACGATGTGCAGTTTTTCCCTGAGGGCGGAAATCTGATCAGCGGTATTACCAGTAAAATAGCTTTTAAGGTAACAACGCCCAATGGCGCAGGATTAGACACCTATAAGGGTTTTATTGTTGATGGGCATAATGATACAGTAGCCCGGTTTGAACCATTGAAATTTGGGATAGGTAGTTTTATATTCAGCCCCGTTGTTAATAATACTTATAAAGCTATTATTAAAACAGCTGTGGGGAGCGTGATTTCTAAAGAGCTGCCAGCTATTAATAGCCAGGGTTACACCATGCAGCTGAAGGATAGTGGTGGGCCGCAATTGGAGGTCACAGTGAGTGGCGCAAGCATAGGAAGTGGAGAAGTATATCTTTTTGCACATACCATGCAAATAGTTAAAATAGCCGAAAGTGCCAGTCTTAACTCCGGAATAGCCAATTTTATAATTGATAAAGCAAAACTCGGTGAAGGAATATCGCATATAACCATATTTAACAATGCTAAGCAACCGGTTTGCGAGCGGCTGTATTTTAAACGCCCTAAAAAACAATTGTTAATCGAAGCATCTGCCGATCAACCACAGTATGCAATCCGCAAAAAGGTTAATATCAATATTTCGGCTAAAAGCGCGGCAGGGAATCCATTGCCGGCTAATTTATCTCTATCGATTTTTCGGATCGATACGTTACAGCATGTGGATGGGGACGATATTGTGAATTACCTTTGGCTGAAATCGGATTTGCGCGGAAATATTGAATCACCAGGTTATTACTTTAAAAACATTAACGCAGAAACGGATGCTGCCCTTGATAACCTGATGCTTTCACAGGGCTGGAGAAGATTTCAGTGGAGCAATGTTTTGAATAATAAGCCTGCGGTACTTAATTTTCTGCCCGAATATAATGATCATTTAATAACCGCTAAGTTGGTTAATGCAGTTACAGGCCATCCTGCGGAGGATATATTGGTATACTTAAGTGTTCCAGGGAAAAGAGTTCAGCTATACGCTTCAAAAAGTGATTCATTGGGTCGGCTGGTATTTAATACCAAACAACTGTTTGGCCCTGGTGAGATCATCGCTCAAACAAATTCAGAACGGGATACATCTTTCCGTATAGATGTTTTGAGTCCTTTTTCTGAACAGTATACAAAGTATGGCTTGCCCTCAATCAATATAACACCAGCCATGCAAAGAGCCCTGGAAGAGCATAGCCTGGGTATGCAGGTACAAAATATATATGCAGGCAATAAAATGAAACAGTTTTATGACCCGGGAGTTGATAGTTCCGGTTTTTTTGGGAAACCAAATAAAACTTATCTTTTAGATAACTATACCCGTTTTACCACAATGGAAGAGGTATTGCGCGAATATATAAGGGAGGTGAACGTTGTACGGTCACATAAAAGATATCATATAAAAGTATTGAGTGAAACAGGGTTTTTAGATGGAGATCCCCTGGTTATGCTTGACGATGTGCCGGTGTTTAATATCGATAAAGTAATAGCTATTGACCCGCTAAAGGTGAAACGATTAGAAGTGATCAGAGAAAGATATTATTATGGCCCATCGGTACAGGAAGGTATATTAAGCTATACAACCTATAAAGGCGACTTGGGTGGGGTTGAAATGGATCCGCATGCGGTGGTGCTTGATTATGAAGGACTGCAATTACAGCGGGAGTTTTATTCGCCGGTTTATGATACAGATGAGGCGGCCAAAAGCCGGATACCTGATTTTCGGAGTCTTTTATTTTGGCAACCCAATGTCAATATCACCCCCGGAGGAAAGAGCCAATTGACATTTTATACCTCTGATCAAACTGGGAAATTCATAGGATTAATACAGGGATTGACCCCAAATGGAGACGTCGGTAGTCAGTATTTTACCTTTGATGTAAAATAAATAAAAAAAATTTAAAAGATATTAAAAGGGGAGTATTGAAGAAATTGTACTTGGTTTAGGCTGATATTGAGTTGTTTATAAAGGTGGGAGAAAGGAGCTGATTATGCCTGATAACTCCTTTAAGGAGTAATATAAATACAATAAGAGAGTTTTTTTTAAAAACCATTTGCGTAATACAAAAAGCTGCGTATATTTGCAGACCCAAAAACGGAGTGGTAGTTCAGCTGGTTAGAATACATGCCTGTCACGCATGGGGTCGCGGGTTCGAGTCCCGTCCATTCCGCTAATTCAATAATGAAAACAGTAAAGGCCCTTCAGATGACATCATCTGAGGGGTTTTTCATTTTCAGGGCATACCAAATTATTCAGCTTTCCCCATCGGATATGCGAATAATTCGGGAGTCATTTTAAACTTGCATTTAGAACTTCTTTAATTTAGATTAATGTGTTGATAAACAGATCATTAAGTAACTGTGCGTCTTGATTTCATGTGATTAATTAATCAAATTTGTTTCACTTTTAATTAATCAAAAGTAATGAGAACTACAATCTCTTTGCTTTTCTCCTTCAGAAAATGGGAATAATTTATGGTACAGATATTAATCTCAGTATACATTTAATATAGAATATTTTCCATAGAATTAATTTCCCCTAAGTATTTCTTTATTTTAGAAAATAAATTACGACGTATAGATTGGCGCAATGAAAAGAAGAATAATATTGATTTGTCATTTGGTTTTACTGAAGTTTTGCGTATTGAGCAAAACCAATTTTTGTGATCAAACTAAACCTTCTATCGATACGGGTAAAGTTTGCGGGATAATCTATGACGTAAAATTAGTTGCATCAGAGGTGACTGTACTATATCTTAAGAATGACGCGTTGGGGCAGAATGTTAAGATTCTTATGAACATACCCAATAATATAAATCAGCAAAATAAATCGGAATACTATCTTGGTCGCGAATTTTGTGTCACAGGGGAATTAATGAAACATAAAAACAATTACTACATTCTTGTTCATAGACAATCACAAATAAAACCAGTGATGTCAGATAATGTCTTGCAAAGCATGCACTAAATTTATGGGGAATAATTTTTAGCCGAAAATTGGTAGCTACGCCCATCGATCAGATGTTTATTTTTTTTTGGCTGGAAGCGTGTACTTAATGCCGAAAATTTTAGCATAAAGCTCCAGAGGCTGTAGTCCTACAGAAGCCCTTCTCTTATCCACATTTTCTTCATCATCAATAGGGCCAATTGTTTGCTCGCCTGTTTTTGGATCTGAATAAATCTGGCTACCATAAATCTGTTTTTTGCCCTGCATTACTTGAATTCTGTCCTGTAGTAATGCCAGATTAGCCGCCGAAGCTTTTTCATTTTTGACTGCGGCCTCCATCATAGGAAGATATTTTATCTGACTTTTTAGATCGGCATGCTGAATTACAAGAAATAATGTTAAACTTCCATTATTGCCTATAATATCGGGCCCCAGCCATCCGTATTTATTCAAAATTTCCTTTACCTTGATAAGATTGATGGAGTCGGCTAAGCTGGTCTCGCTTAGCAAGGCTTTATATTGCTTTGATTCAAAGCCAAAACGCTTACCTGTTTCGTCATACTTCATCCTGTATCGCTGGTCATTTTCTCTTATTGAATCTAACCTATTTACAAGAGGTTTGTTTAGCTTGGCATCAGCAATTGCAGAATTGGTTTTAACCTCATCAATCAAAAGTAACCAACGTTTATCATCGTGTATTAGATTTAAATCGGAGTCATTAGTAATATGTTTTAAGTTGCTATATTTTTTAGTTCTAACAATAAATTTCAGATAGTAAAAAGCGCTGTCTGCCACGCCCGCCAACGACCAGGAGCAGGCCGCATTATACCCTACCTCGGCCGGAATTTTCGAATGATTAATATTAATCGCTCTTGAATAACATAGGGCTGAGGCTTTGTAGTCTTTTGATTGATATAACGAATCAGCTTTAGAAAGGGTATTATAATACTCGAAATTTTGAGCGAAAGCAGTTTGAATAAATCCAAAAAGGATTAGACTGAATAGCATTCTTTTCATGATAGATATATTTTATAATGCAATTCTAATATAATTATTATAATTGTCTTCTATATTATATTCTGCAAATGGATTCTTTTAGAAAACAGCTTAATAAGATATATTGATATTTGAAAGCACTATTTACTCAGCAATAATAATATTTAAACTTTTACTTTATCGCTCCAGGAATAAAGATTTTGGAATCCCCTGCCTGTTTTATAGTTTAAAAATTCATGACATGAAGAAGAAAGTACTGATTATGAGTCAACATTTTGATCGAAGCACCGACATTGTTCTGCAATGGCTGAATTATTATGGTGCATCATATATTCGCGTAAATCATGGAGACGTACTTAAAGTTCGGAAGATCAATATAGATAAGGGAAATACAGAAATAACGATTAGACATAACAGCGTTGAGTTTAGCTTGTCTGAAATTACTGGTTTTTGGTATAGAAGGGGAAATGTAGGGTTTGCATGGGATGAGTTGAAGTCGAATGAATTAGCACTGGAAAGGGCTATAGGCGCTGTCAATAAACATCTGAAGGGGGAAATATCCACGTTGGAAGAGTATTTTTATTTCCAGCTTGAGCAGCTGACCACTTCATTGGGAAGGCGTTCGAATGCCAGGAATAATAAATTAATTCACCTAGAAATGGCTAAACTCTGCGGATTGAATATTCCTGATACAATTATTGTTGCCAATAAACAGGACTTAAGCGAAAGGATACACGGACGCACAAATATAACTAAGGCAATAAGAGACGGTCTTAGCGTTGGCATCAAGGGAAAAAGCGATATGTGGAGATATTTTAGCACGTATACAAGCATTGCAAATCATGAAATTATAGAGCAAGCTGAGAAAGAGTTCTTTCCTTTTTTATTACAGCAACAAATAAAAAAGAAATATGAGATACGAGTATTTTATTTAAATGGTGAATTGTTTTCTATGGCTATATTTTCACAAAATGATCCGCAAACAGTGGTTGATTTTAGACATTATAATTACCAGCGCCCAAACAGAATGGTTCCCTATGTTATCGATGCGGAAACTACTGACAAAATCAAGCGATTTATGAAAATTGCGAATCTTAATACAGGCTCTCTGGACCTTATATGCTCAGATAAAGATGAACTCTTTTTCTTAGAAGTTAATCCCGTTGGCCAGTTTGGGATGGTTTCATTTCCCTGTAATTATTATTTAGAAAAAAAAATAGCTGAATATTTAATTTCATAGTTAAAGGTATTATTATAGTTTAATTTTTATATTTGGTTAAACTAATATTATTTATGAAAGCAAAATTAAAAAAGCTTAATCATTCGTTGTTTAACGATGATTCCATTAAACTAAGTGGGGAAAAAATGAAAAACCTTAAGGGGGGCAATGCTGCTGAGGCTACATACGTTGCTGCTAATTTGACAGCAACCCACGCGGGAGCTTCAGGTTGGGTTGATACGGACAACGATGGCTCAGGAACCTAAAATGGAGAATGAAGAGGGCTATGAAGATTTGCACGATTTTATCAAGGAATTAAAGAAAAATATTGATAAAGCTCCCCCCAATTTGCTAATTGTTGGAGATTATTCGGTTGATAGTTTTGATACTTTGAGATCAAGCAAATCTTCATCCCTTAACAACCAAAATTTGCTCGTTAAAAATTTCTATAAACCTATATCGAGAATTATCTAATTGTACTTTCAGTTATTTGCTGATTGTATTCCGGTTAAGGGGTACAATCGTTCGGTAATATGCGATCTTGGGAGGAATAAATTCAACCTAATTCCCAATGAGCTTACGGACTTTATTGAGGAACTCAAATCCAAACCTTTTAATAGCTTATTAGAAGATTTTTGTGATGACGATAAGGAAACGATTCTTGAGTATATCGAATTTCTGGTGAACAATGAATTTGGATTTTTCTCTGAACAGAATAATAATAATTCATTTCCTCCGCTTGAAGCAATTTTCAATTGGTCGGGGCTGATTTCGAATTCGATAGTTGATGTTGATGCGCTCAGTTCGCATAATTATGAAAGAATATTTTCAGAATTAAAGGAGGTTAATTGCACCTCAGTTCAGATTCGCTTTTTTAGTGAACAAACCATTCAGAATGTGCAATTCATATTAGAAAGCGCTCTCGATCGAGACTTTGAGTGTATCGAACTAGTGATCGAGTTTTCCGATGAGTTATTAAGCTTCTTTGTTAATAGCGAGAAAGTGTATCCAATAACTTCTGTACAGTTTTTTTCATGCAATCCGGATAAAATTTCAGATTATATCCAGGAAGTTAATGATTCATTGATTGCATTCTCCTTTACACCTCTTAAGATAAATAATCATGAACATTGCGGACTTGTCGATCCATCATATTTCACTTCAAATTTGCAACTCTTCATGGAAGGTCAAAAGTTCAACACCTGTTTAAATCGGAAGGTGAGTATTTCTGCGAACGGGGAAATAAAAAACTGCCCCAGCACCACTGAGGTCTATGGTTTTATAAATACTACGAAGCTGATTGATTGTATCGATAGGGACGATTTTAAACGCTATTGGACAATCAATAAACAATCTATATCAATCTGTAAAGATTGCGAATTCAGGTTTGTTTGTACCGATTGCCGGGCATTTATCGAAAATCCTTCAGACATTTATTCTAAACCACTTAAATGTAATTATGACCCCTATTCTTCAACTTGGTTAAAAACTTCGAATTTTCCACCTTTTATCTCCTCCTGATCTCATTTTTAATAAGCTGACCAAACACAGGCGGGATTCGCCCCTAATACTAACAGAATCAGGAAAATTATTAAATCATCCGCGCTTAAACTTAGCAACCCCGGTGTATAAATCCCTGGTTAAGATGAAGATGGTATAATTTAAAGTCTACGATAATACAGACAATTTTATCTCCCTATTTAATTTCCCCCTCATCAACTAATATTACTAACACTTGAATGGTATAGAACCATTGGTTTTATCTTATTTATTTTGTTAAAGACCGGTGCCTGGTTATAATATATTATGGTAGGTTAAATCACAATAAATTGAAATATTCTTTATTATCTACTAATCTGATAGAATAATAAATCATATCTTGAACCCGTTGTAAAATATATTTCAAAACACACCGCTCATAAAATATTTTAATATTGTGAGAGCTTATAGCTACTTAATCGATCTCCAATTAACTGGAATATTAGCCAGGGTATTGTTAATTCTTATTTTTTGTGGTTATACCGAAATAGCATTGTCACAGTACTTAAAAGGACGGGTTTATGAAAATAACACTCATATCTCATTGGGTTCTATTAGGATAAAAGTATCTACAGCGACTGAAACTATACTTACAGATAAGAATGGTAATTTTAAGATGCAAGCTAAAATCAATGATCTATTAATAATATCGGGCTTTGGATATAAAACGGATACTCTTTTGTTAACCGATATGAGTTTCCACGAAATTTACTTGATGCCTCAGGAACACATTTTAAAAGAAGTTAAAATAGACGCTAATAGTATAGGCTCTGTTGGTAGCTTTAATTTTTATGACCCCGACTTTCACAATCAAACAGTTGCCAAGCAATTTGATGATAAAGGTAATTATAAAGGAGGCGTAATATTTAGATTTTGGTATTGGAAAAAAGATGAGCGGAAAAGAAAAAAGAAAGAACAATTATTGAAGACGGATTCTGTATCCAGAAAGATAGATAAAGTATTTTGTAGGGATACGGTATTAAAATATTTACCTCTAAAAAGCGGTGAGGTTAGCGGGTTTATCTTACGTTATTCACCCGGTATCGAGGAGTTCTCGTCGCCCGAGTTCAATTTACCCCGCTATTTAAGTAAGTGTTACAGAGAGTATAAAGAACTGCTGTTGAATGACCGCACCAAAAGTCCGACATTCCCTTAAAAATGTACTCATTTTTTTAATTTAAAAATGTTAGAAACATCAGATTTAATTTTGGAGCGTTTATTACAGCAATATGGAAAACTTGTTGGGAGAAGCTTAGCAATTAACGAACTTCGTGAAAATATTACCTTAAGCGGTGGTGCTTCATTTCGCTTGAGTACGATAAAGCGCCTTTTACGCAGCTTCGGAATAATAACAGTTTCCTATAAAATTGATTTCGAAGATTTATCAGCTGTTGGTTTACCAGCAATTTTATCGGCAAAATCATCCGGAGGAATAGTCATTGTTGATAAATCGCCGGATGGTGGTTACCAAATTTATACCGGATTGGGTTCTTTCAGTAATGTTGACTTAAATGAGTTACAGGCAGATTTTACTGGACTTTTGATTGCCTTTCATAGCTTGGATGGTTCGGTACAAGATGCAAGTTTCAGACTAGCAGATTTAATATCAGGAGTCAAAGATCGTTATTTTATGTGTGCTGCGTTATTTTTCCCTATTCTTTTTATGTTGATTAACGCTGGCGCAACAACAACCATGACTTTTCTTTTCTGCCTACTAACTGTCAAGTTGGTGGGGCTATTCATAACCACTCTTTTCCAGACAGATCGTAACGTATCTGCACGTATTAACAAATGGTGTATAATAAATAATCAGGACAATTGCAGTGCCGTATTAAATTCAAGTGCCTCAAGATTTCTGAGTATTAAATTAACCACCTGGGGGTTGGGATATTACGCGGTTACGATTGCCTTAACACTTTTCAGTATTCATTATCCGGAAATATGGAATCTGATCAGAATTTTAAATATTCTAACACTCCCTGTCAGCCTTTATTTAATTATATATCAATTTTTTATAATCAATAAAGTATGTATTCTTTGTATTTCTATTCAACTACTTCTTTGGGCAGAGTTTTTTATTGAACTATGTTATGGACATTATTCATTGAGAATGCAAATTATGGACATATTTCCTTTGTTTTTTTTCGTTATCATGTTCATCATATTATTTGAACTTTTAGAACGAAAAAAGAAAAATGACAACAAATTATCATCAACAATTGCTGAATTATCCAAATTGAAGTACCGTCATGATGTATTCGGATTTTTAATGGCAAGTCAACCGCTCGTAAATACTCCAGATGTAACCCAGTGTATTAATTGGGGAAACGGACAGTCAAAAAATCACTTGCTTATTGTCACCAATTTATATTGTGAGCCCTGTAAAAAATCATATTTACAATTGAAGCAATGGCTATTATTAAATCCTGACACCACAGTTTCATTGATTTTTTCAGGTGATCTTAAAGATCCGGTTGTTAAATATTTTATGGCGATTTGGCGTAATCTTGCTGTCGATGTTTTCCTGGAAACACTTTTGGCTTGGTTTAAAAGCGGCGAAATAAAAGATTTTAGGTTAGCTGATTCAATATCACCATCTCAGTTGGATGGAATCAATGAGTTACTGAAATATCAACAACAGTGGATTAAGGAGGCTGGCATCGAGCGTACCCCAGCTATATTTTTAAATGGCCGGAAGCTGCCAGACGAATATTCACTTGAGGATACTAAATATCTTATTTAATTAGCTACCTGGCATTGATTTAAATATCACATTAAAAATATTGATATTAGAAAAATATTGTTATTGTGTATGTAATAAATAGTTTTATGAAGTATATTTTATGTTTAGTATTATCAGTTTTGATGTTCAACTGTACCTATGGACAAAGCTTTTACAGGGGATACAAGCTGACATACTCCGCCGATAATTTGATAAAAAAAGGCGAATTACAGCAAGCCAAAGACAGTCTTAAACTAGCATTGGGTATTTTAAATGAAAAAGCTTATACATCCAAAGATCTTGCCAGGATACACATACAGCTCAAAGATTTTGGCATGGCAGAGAATTATCTGGAACAGGCAATTTCAGCTGGAATAGATAGCGATCAGTTGGCAGCAGACACCATTATTAAAGCCTATCTTGCCAGCCACCAATTTCAGGCAAAGTATGTTAAAAACAGACGAATATATAATGCACGTTTGCTATTTCCGGATGAAAGACTGGAGTTAGCTCAAATGGTTGAACGTGACCAGGTGGCCAGAGACTTGGTTGGGGCGATTAGTAGGCCCCGGGTTGATTCTATTATCAACAGAGTTGATTCAGTGAACGCCGCAGAGTTAAAAGTAATTATTTCACGAATTGGTTTGCCAGGCTATAAAGAAGTTGGTATTGATGGGGTTGCTAATTTTTTTTTACTCGTATTACATTTAACAATTAACGGGGTAGATGATGATCATGAAATGGCTTTGCTCGGGCCCTTAATGAAAGCTCAAGTTTTAAAAGATAATTTTTCTTCGATTTATTATGCGTTACTTATTGATAAGTATCAGTTTGCCAAAACAAAACTGCAAACCTATGGCACTTATTGGGAGTTTACCCCAACTAACGGAAAGCGGGTGATTACACCTATTTATAAAATTTCAGAAGTTGATTCGAGGCGACGAGAAATTTATTTACCCCCATTAAAGGCACTTGAAGCTGGTTTTGTTCTTCCCCTGGAATATTTCAAACAGTAAAATATGATATTGATATGTTCCGATATTGCTGATGAATCAACCAACCATGTGATAGATTGGCTAAAATTTTATAAAAGAAAGTATCTTAGAATTAATACTAATGATCACTTGGTTATAAAATCCCTCAGTATAAATAACAATGAACAGGATATTATTTTATATAATCATTCTACTCAATCAACCTTTAATTTAAGATCAGTCAGTTTTTTTTGGTACCGGCGGGGAGATATTAATATTCAGCTCGATAAGGATATTAACTATATGGATTATCTCAAGAGTGAAGAACAAAAACTTAAAGAATACATCCATTATTATCTTGTTCACAAAATACCCTCTTTAGGGAATTTTTACGATAATAATATCAATAAGCTAATAGTGCTGGATAAAGCAGCGGAAGCCGGGCTGGATATACCTCAAACCATGGTAACCGAAAATAAGTTACAACTAACCTTATTTCGGGAACAAACAGCGGAGCTGATAACCAAATCCATTGATAATAATATCAGCTCGAATAAAGGCGATTACCAAACATCCTTTTTAGCTACAAAAATTAAAGACGAAGAAATAGCAGCTGCTGATCCGGATTTTTTTTACACCTTGTTTCAAGGTTATGAACCGAAGGCTGTGGAGTTAAGGATTTTCTTTTTGAAAGAACGGTTTTATACTGCTGCAATCGCATCTCAACTTGACGAAAAGACAGCAACAGATTATCGGAATTATAACTACGCAAAGCCTAACAGGATTACAACATTCCAGTTGCCAGACATAATAAAAAATAAGCTGTTATGGTTAAACCAGCAATTAAGACTCACAAGCGGTTCAATTGACATGATTTTAACCCCAACAAACAGATATGTTTTTTTAGAAATAAATCCTGTTGGACAATTTGGACAAATCTCAAAAAATACCAATTATGATATCGAAAAAGTTATTGCAGATTACATTATAACGAATGAAAAAAAAACTTCCGTTTAATCAAATCTACTGGGAGCTGCATGTACAGCCCAATAATACAACGTTGAACATTATAAAACAGAGAAACTACTATAACGGTATAAAATACGTAGTGCCTTTTTATAAGTGCATTTCACCTTTAAAAGTAAAAGAAAGTTAATGGATCAAAAAGAACCCTCCTTTGTTTTATTCAATAACTGCAAGGTTGTTAAGGGGGCGCACCGAGGCGCCATCTATGATTTGGAGAGAAGAGATATTCACTTTGCTCCTAACGGTTTATGTGATATATTAATCGAGTACAATAAATCTACTATATCTCATGTAAAAAAAGACTTTGACCCGTCGCAATGGAATGTCATTGATGAATATTTTCGGTTTTTAACAAAGCATGATATTATCATGTTTGTTGACCAGGCAATAGTAAATAATTTCACAGATATGTCTGGTAGTTTTATTACCCCAAGGGTGATATCTAATTGCCTTATTGAAGCGGGAATTAACACCAATTGGGAAGTGATTTTGTCTGAATTAGAAAAAGTCGGCTGTCAAAATTTGCAGGTAAGATTAATTGAAGAACTGGAAATTGCTGATCTGGATAATTTGAAAAACATATGGAATAACTCACATATCACGTCAATTCAACTAGTTGCAAAAAACGCTGCTGTAGTAACTGCCGAATATTGGCAAAATTTTCTTAGCGAACAAAAAAGGATAAATTATTTAGTTGTTTATGAAGCCCAGGATTATCAAAGCTTCAGTCACGAAACTACTGGTGCCCGGGTTATTTACAGTAAATTAAACTATAAGGAGCTACTTGTTTCTACGGTAGATTTTCAAAATTTTAGTGTCAATATTAGCTCCTTTTTAGAAGCTCAAAAAGCTAATTTATTTTACAATAAAAAATTAGTAATAAATGCAACCGGTAATATTGTAAAAAATCTTGATAACTCAAAATCATATGGCGTATTAGGTCAATGTGACTTAAATGAAGTGTTTACAACAACGGATTATATGAGTTTTTGGAAGATAGGGAAAGATCTTATAGAAGGATGCAGGAATTGTGAGATGCGTTATTGCTGTTTTGATCCGAGAGAACCGATGTTTGAAAATTCAGCCAATAACTACAGGTACTCATCTGGTTGCATTTGTTTAAGTAAACAGGCACAATCTTAAAAATCGTGCCTGTTTAATGGAGATAAATTAGCAAGACACGTTTGTCCAATCAACTGAAGTTGATGTATCTGTAGCTGGGTTATGACTATCAGAAGCGGTACCTGACGGAATGCATCCTGCACCAGAAGTAGCATAGGTTGCTACTGCTTTTAAGCCTCCAACAAACTGTTTCATGTCATTTAGTGCACTTTCTTCAAATTGTGCAAATTTTTCGTCATTCAGTGATTCTAATACTTTCATAAAATAATATTTGGTTTATGGTAAATATATTATATACAGCATATAATTCAAAATAAAACAAAAATATTTTTTTATTTTCAGGATTGCCCGTAATGTGACCTATTCATAGGTAGCAATAATATATTTAATCTTATTAACCTGATTATAATCGTTTACTTATGTTAACTTAACAAGAGCCGGTTGTCCAATCAACTGAAGTTGATGTATCCGTAGCCGGGTCATGGCTATCGGAGGGACAACCTAAACCAGAAGTTGAATAGGTTGATACAGGTTTTAAGCCTCCAGTAAACTGTTTCATGTCATTTAGTGCGCTTTCTTCAAATTGTGCAAATTTTTCGTCATTAAGTGGTTCTAATACTTTCATAAAATAATATTTGGTTTAGGATAAATATATACAATATATAATTTAAATTAAGGCCGGTATATTAGTTTTTATTTTTCAAGCAAAAAATAAAAACTAATACAATACCTTTAACCAGTGAAGTGATTAATTATTACAGAAAGTTAATAATAAATGAGATTCCCTTTTTATCAACAGCCCGATCAAATGGACTGCGGCCCAACTTGTTTACGCATGATTGCCAAATTTTTTGGTCGAAACTATAAAATACAAACATTAAGGCAACTTTGTGAGATCAATAAGGATGGCGTAAACCTACAGGGAATAAGCAACGCTTCGGAAAAAATCGGATTTCGTTCTCTCGGAGTTTTGCTTAGTATTGAACAGTTAAAAAGCGCTGATTTACCCTGTATTTTGCATTGGCAACAAAATCACTTCGTGGTACTTTATAGAATAAAAAAGAATAAATATTACATAGCCGATCCCGCAAACGGCTTAATCATACTTAATGAAACTGATTTTAACCGTAATTGGCTCAACAATGAAGACCGAACAAGGGGTGTTGTTTTATTATTAGCACCGACACCGCAATTTTATGAGCAGGAGGATGAAAAAGGCAGTGAAGTTCGGTGGTCATTCCTGCTGCGATATCTCATTACTTACCGCAAATTAGTTATCCAGCTGTTATTTGGCCTGGGTATTGGCAGTTTATTACAGCTTGTTACTCCGTTTTTAACACAATCTATTGTTGATATAGGGATCAACACCCGTAACCTCAATTTTATTTACATCATACTTTTTGCGCAATCAGCCCTTATCATAGGTCGTGTTAGTGTTGATTTTATTCGTTCCTGGATACTGCTGCATATCAGTACACGGGTTAACGTTTCTATACTTACCGATTTTTTGATCAAACTCATGAAGCTACCTATGAGTTTTTTTGATACCAAAATGACGGGGGATATCCTGCAACGGATGAGCGACCAAAAAAGGATTGAAAGTTTCTTAACCGGATCTACCTTAAGCACGCTGTTTTCCATGTTTAATTTGCTTGTTTTTTCGATAGTACTGGCTTATTACAATGCAAGTATATTTTTTGTATTTGCTGCCAGTAGCTTTATATACACTGCATGGATTGTGATTTTTTTAAAGCGGCGTAGAGCGCTTAATTACAAAAGTTTTGAAATTTCCGCCAAAAACCAAAGCAGCATAGTGCAGCTGATAAATGGTATGCAGGAAATTAAACTAAACAACTGTGAGCAGCAGAAACGTTGGGAATGGGAGCATATCCAGGCCCGGCTATTTAAATTCAGCGTAAAAACACTGGCGCTTAATCAATATCAGCAAGGTGGGGCAACTTTTATTAATGAAGGCAAAAACTTACTAATCACTTTTTTAAGCGCTCAAGCGGTAATTAATGGAAACCTAACCCTTGGTGCTATGGTTGCTGTGCAATACATTGTGGGACAGATAAGTAGCCCCATTGAGCAGTTGTTGGGTTTTATTCAGGGCTTTCAGGATGCCAAGATCAGTCTGGAACGGTTGAACGAAATTCACCAGATGGAGGACGAGGAACCTATAGACAAGGAGTGGAACCATTCCCTGCCCGAAAACAAAAGTTTATCTATCAGTAATCTTACGTTCCGTTATCCAGGCGCAGGAAATGAACCTGTGTTAGAAAACATAAACATGTTTATTCCTCAAGGTAAAACTACAGCTATTGTGGGTATGAGTGGAAGCGGAAAAACAACCATACTAAAGCTGCTTCTTCGCTTTTATGAACCTCAAAACGGAGATATTAGAGTTGGAGGGCAACAAATAAATAATATTGCTTTTAAAACATGGCGCAGCGGTTGTGGTGTAGTTATGCAGGACGGCTTTATTTTTTCTGATACCATAGAACGTAATATTGCTGTTGGTGATGATTATCCGGATAAAGCTAAGTTAAGGCATGCTATAGAAATAGCAAATATTCAGGATTTTATTGATAGTCTTCCGTTAGGTTTGAATACCAAAATAGGTTCGGAAGGAAACGGTATTAGTCAGGGACAACGTCAACGGATGCTGATTGCACGTGCTGTTTACAAAGATCCGCACTATATATTTTTTGATGAAGCCACTAACGCATTAGATTCTAATAATGAAAGAGTGATTATGGATAATCTGCATAAGTTTTTTGAAGGACGTACAGTTATCATTGTGGCGCACAGGTTAAGCACCGTAAGTAATGCCGATAATATTATTGTTTTGGATAAAGGGCGTATCATTGAACAAGGGACTCATCATCAATTAACAGCTTTGCGGGGAGATTATTACAGGTTAGTTAAAAATCAATTGGAATTGGGGACTTAGTGAAAACCTGGTTTATTGATCAAGGAACCGAGTAGTAAATTAAAAATATGCCATACTAAAAATTAAAAATATGCCAACCACATACGCAAATAACAATGACCAAGCCAGGCATAGTGATGATATGCAGGATATTATTACGACTGTACCATCTTGGATATTGCGTTGGGGTATCACCCTTTTTTTTGGTATCTTACTGCTGATGGTTTCCTTGTCAGCCTTTATAAAATACCCGGAAATTGTTAATGCACAGCTTAAAATAGAGTCGCCAAATTCCCCAAAGCCCGTGGTCTCCAAAGTGTCAGGTAAACTGCTTCGACTATTAGTAAAAGAAAACGCCAACGTTGTTGCCGGGCAGGCTTTAGCCTATATGGAAAGTACGGGCGATCATGCTAAAATCAAGAGTTTGGTGTCGAATTTAAAGGAATTACAATCCCAGGTTGTTGAAAACAGGTCGGCTAGTCAAGGGCTTTTTTTGCAATCTGACAATATTCGGTTAGGAGAATTGCAGTCGGCCTATCAGATTTTTTACCAGGAGTATTTAAATTATAAATCGGCCGTGAATGATGGTTTTTTTTTAAAAAAGCGAATATTCCTTCAAAACGATCTTTTGGATGTTACTAAACAAATAGAGCAGTTAAACCAGCAAAAACAAATTCAGCGGCGCAGTTTCCGAATTGCTGATGATGATTACCAAATGCATAAAAAGCTAGAAAAAGAGAGAGTGGAAACCCCTGCGGAACTTAGGCAGCAAGAAAGTAAATACCTTGCTCAGAAATCACCATTGGTACAAACGGAGTCGGCCTTGATCACTGCGAATAATAATTATACCGCAAAACAAAAAGATATATTGGAACTGGATAATCAGATCAGGGAAGAAAAGGCTAAGTTCCTGCAGGCGCTTAACAGTTTGATCAGTCAGGGGGAAGACTGGGAAAGTAAGTATATTTTAACAGCAGCACAATCTGGCAAACTATCATACGCTGGTATTATTCAGGAAAATCAGGTTCTCAACTCTGGTCAGGAGGTTTTTTACATAAATCCGGGAAATGATGCGTTTTTTGGGCAAATGGCTATTCCTCAGGATAATATGGGTAAAGTTAAAGAAGGACAGGAGGTATTGTTAAAGCTTAAAAGTTATCCTTTTGAAGAATATGGTATGATCAGGGGGAGGATCAGTTATATTGCAGATGTTCCTTACAAGGACAGTATTTTTGTTGCTAAAGTTGATTTTAAAATAAGAAATACATCTGATATGAAGGAGCCCATTCGCCTTAAACAGGGTATGGCGGCAGATGCGGAGATCATTACACAGGATGCCACCATCATTCAAAGGATAAGCCGTAGCTTTTTTAAATTGACTAATAGCAGCAAATAAGCGATCTTGAAGCAGTCTGTCGTTCTGACACAGAACAAACGATATTTTGATAAAGATTTATAGAATAGGGTATCTTTATTATTGAAGGAGAACTCATATTTAGAAGCAGGGGCAAAATTAGGGATGTAATACTTACAAGGAAAGCTTTGTTACAGAAACCACGATGCCCAATTAAAGTACCCATTTGGGTTGCGGATTTGGAGCACTCGATTTTAGAGGAAGCCTTATCACAATAGGAAATCTGATGGCTCCTGTAGTAAATATTTAGTCGCGTTCGCGGCGGTCCCTACCGTTCCGCCAAGTAAATACAAAAGCCTTACTGAAAAGTAGGGCTTTTGTATTTTAGCAATGCTTTAAAAGGTCTCGGATAAATCAATTATTCGGGTAACCATCATTCCATACTTTAAAAATGTAACCCCTGTTATTTTGTTGTTGATGGATGAACAAATGTATGATTACGATAGAGCAACCATAACATACTGGGCAGCACGATCAACAATAACGGTAATGCTGCCAGAAAACCACCAATAACCGCGATGGCCAAAGGTTGATGCAATTGAGCGCCGGCACCTATGCCTAGGGCCAATGGCAGCAAGGCGATAATGGCCCCAAGAGCCGTCATTAATTTGGGACGCAAACGGGTAGAGATAGAATAAATAATAGCCTCGTTGATATTGTTATGTTTGGTACTCTCCCTAAACTGCCAGAAGGTAAAAATGGCGTTTTCGCCAATGATACCCACAATCATGATCAAGCCAGTATAGCTGCCCACGTTTAATGGGGTACTGGTTAGCCACAAGGCCAGGAAACTGCCACCAATGCCCAATACGGCCACCACCAGGATGAGCAGCGCGATGCGGAATTGTTTGAACAGAAAAAGGATCACACCAAAAACCAGCAGACTTGAAGTGATCAGGATGATCAACAGTTCCTTGAACGATTGTTGCTGCTCGGCATAAGCTCCTCCATATTCTACGTGGTAGCCCGGGGGCAGATTGATGGCGTTAATATTTTTCTTGATGGCCGACATAACAGAACCCAGGTCCACATTATCCAACCGGGCGCTGATAACGCCCATAGCCTGCAGGTTTTCGCGCTGTACTTCCGCGTCGCCTGTTCTTAATTCTACACTGGCCAGCTGACTGATAGGTAAGGGCTTGCCATTGGGTAAAAAGACGGTTAGCTTTTTAAGACTGGCCACGTCCAAAGAGCGGTTGCCGGGATACACCATACGGATAGGCGATTGCTGTTCCTTCTCGAACAAGCTACCGATCACATTGCCCTGTAACGCCGATTGTATCTGTGTTTGCAGATTGGCAGGGGTGAGGTTGTATTGTGCCAGCATGGTATAATCGGGTACAATATTTACCGATGGCCCTGCAATCACAATACCGTCAAACACGTCGGCTGTGCCTTTTACATTGGTTACCGCGGTGGCTATTTGTTTGGATAGCTGTTGTAATTTAACCTGGTCATCGCCAAAAACTTTGATCTCGATAGGTTGTGTGGATGTCATCAGGTCGCCCAGCATATCACCGATCACCTGTCCAAAATCTATCCGCAGGGCAGGTTGGGTTGATTCAATTTTCTGCCGCAGATCGCTGATCACCTCTTCGGTAGTTTTACCGTGGTCTTTCTTGAGCTGGATCAGGTAATCGCCGGTGTTGGGTTCGGTTATAAAAAAGCCCATTTGCGTACCCGTTCTGCGCGAATAGGCGGCAACTTCAGGTTCTTTGATGATGATCTTTTCGATGTCGCGTAGCATGCGATCCGTTTCTTCGAGCGATGTGCCTGGAGGCGAAGTATAATCCAGTACAATGCTACCCTCGTCCATATCTGGCAAAAAGCCTGTTTTTAAGCCCGCCGGTATAAAAATAATTACCGCGGCAAGTGCCAGCATCATAATGATACTCAAATAAGGGCGCAGGATGAAAAAGGAAACCCAGCGTTGTCTTTTTACACCGTGCGCTTCTTTAACCTGCACACTGTTGGTTTGATAGTTGCGGGTAAGCAGCAGATATATGACAGGTAAGCCTATCCAGGTTACAAAAAAGGAGCAGACCAGGGTAATGATCATGGTGTTGGTCATCACCTTAAAATAGGCGCCGGCAACACCTGTCATCATGACAAACGGAATAAAAATAACAATGGTGCTGATGGATGAACCCACCATTGCCGGGAAAAGATAATCAACCGCCCGTTGAAGCAGCGTTAAGGTGGGTTCTTCGGGATGCTCCTCATGCGTGCGGTGGATTTGCTCCACAACAACTATGGCATCATCAATAATGAGGCCTATGGCGGCGGCTATGGCGCCCAGCGTCATGATATTAAAGGTATAACCCAACGCGTACAGAACAATCAGGGTTAAACAAAGCGTAACCGGAATGGTGATCAGAATAGTGGCGCTGGCCTTTATCGACCATAAAAAAATAATGGCTACAATAATAGCAAGTGCCAACCCGATCCATAAACTGTCTCCTACGCTTTTTATAGAGGCGTTTACGAAATCGGCCTGAACATAGTACGGTTTGATGGTTACACCAGCCGGGAGGATCTTTTGCAGATCAGCTACCTTTTGGGTCATCGCATCAGATAAATCTATCAGATTAGCGTTGGGCTGTTTGATCACGGCGATCAGGACGCCCTCGTGACCGTTGGCATTTACTTTGGTATACTCAATGCCGGGATTGATCTGTATGCTGCCTATATCTTTGAGCTGTATTACCCGTTTACGGTTATTGCTGATCACCAGGTTTTCCAATTGCTGGCTGGTATTCACAGAGGCATCGGTAACGGTAAGATACAGCATTTTATAATCAGACAAATAGCCTTCTGATTTGATAAAGCCTGTTTGGGCCAGGGTATTGGTGATGATGTCTGGTGTAAGCCCCAGAGAGCCCATCTTTTGTGTGTTCAACACCAGCCAGTACTCTTTAGTTTTACCGCCGATAACCCTGATCTCGGATACGCCATCAACCTGCGACAGGAACGGTTTTACGGTATAAGTAGCCAGCTGTTTTAGCTCAATGGGCGATTTGCTATGGCTCTCCAGCGTGTAACCGCTTACCGGCAGGATGGAGGGGTTCATTTTTTCGACACTGATATTTACCTCAGGCGGCAGATCATTTTTGATCTGGTCTATACGTGATTGGATCTGTTGCTGGCTCAGGTCAATATCCGCGTCCCAATTCATAAAGGCTGATATTTCGCAGCTTCCTCGACTGGTGGTACTGCGTACGTATTGCAGGTTAGGTACCTGCTTAACGGCATTCTCCAATGGTTTGGTAACCGTGATCATCATTTTGTTTACCGGCTGTAAACCGGCATCGGCTATGATCTTGATCTTGGGGAAAGTGATCTCTGGGAACAAGGAGGTTTGCAAACGCGAATAGGCAAAACCACCGCCTAATAGTATGATGAACAACAGCAGGCTGATGGGCTTTTTATGGGTAATGAAAAAATTGTTCAGGTTTTTCATGGCTTCACAATTTTCACTTTGGCGGTATCAGCCAATCCATAATTACCGGTAACCACAATTTTATCAGCCGGGCTGAACTTTGGCGAAAGGATCTCTACCTGGCTCCTGGTTTCGATGCCCTTTTGCACAGTCACTTTGATGGCTGTGGTATCATTAATGAGTTTCATCACCCAGAAATCAGTTTGTGTTTCGTTAGCTAATACAGCTGATTTTGGCAATGAGGGCACATTGTTTTTTGCCGATTTAATGATATGCGCCCTGGCCACCAGGTTTTCAGGGATCGGATCGGCACTATTTACCCTGATCACTACGCCTTGTGTTTGCGACAAAGTATCTACCGAAGGTAAAACCGACGCTACACGACCGCTGAGTGTGCGGCCACCAGGTAAGGTGAGCGTAATGTCCTGGTTATTGCGTAAAGTGCTTTGAAGCTCGTAAGGCAGCTGCATCACAAAGGCGAAGCTTTCCTTATCGCTTACGGCAGCTAATTGCTCGCCATCCTGCACATAGTCGCCAACCTGGTGTAGCAGTTGGGTAATATAACCGCTGCTTGAAGCCTTAATCCGGTTTACACCAGAAAACTTAAATGTGGTATCCAGCACATTGATGGTATTGCCAATGCTTTGCGCCTCTTTTGTTTTAATAGTAAACAGCAATTGGCCCGCACTTACATATTGCCCTGGTTTTATGTATACCTTTTGTATATAGCCTATGGCATTGGCCTTTACATAGTTCTTTTGCATAAATGACGAAGTTGCATTCAGCGTAATGGAATCGGCCATTGTACCGTTGCTGATGAAGGTTACCGTAACCGGCGTTTGCGACTTTACTGCGGCGTCTTCGTCGGTAGTAGCGGTATCATGATTACATGCCGATATGGTTAATACCAGGCAGGCACATGCGAAGGCTAAAAATTTAAAATATGGGGATGATAAATTCTTCATATTATCGGTTCCAGTAGTTGAGTTGGTTAATAAGCAGCAATCTGCTAATGGTGTTTTGCGTAAGCAGGTTACGGATAGTGAGATAATTATTGATAGCCAGTATCAGATCGGCCATTCGCAGATCGCCGGTTTGCAGCAGCTTGGTATCCACCTTTATTAAGGTTTCAGAGTATTTGAACTGGGTATTAATGTCAGCTATCAGGTTATCATACCCATCTATCTGCTGGTTCAGTTGGATGATCTGTTGGCTGTACTGCTGAGCAAAAAAACTCTTATAATTTTTGCGCGATTCTTCTTCCAGCGAAAGCTTTTTGTATGATAGCTTGCGCTGCCCACCATCGTAAATAGGTACGGTAAGGCTAAAGCCAACACTGGCGCCAAAATGTTTATAGTAAAGAGCGGTAAGGTCAGAGTTATAACCACCATCGGCAAAGGCCTTTATCTGGGGTTTGTAGCTGTAGTCGATCAGTTTGCGGGTATTGAGTAAGCGTAGGCTGTCAAGCGCATATTGTCTGAAAAATATGCTGTTGGTTTTGTCAGCAGTGATGGCCCTTTGCAATTCGGGTTTTTGTAACTCAATGACTGTGGTATCCGTAATCCCAGTGAGGTAATTCAACGTGGCAAAATCTGTTTTATACTGCAATGTGGCTTGCGAAAGTTGCAGCTGCGCCTGTTTTAAGGTAACCAGGAAAGTAAGATAATCGCTTTGGTGGTACACATTGTTGCGGGTTAGTTTTTTAAGCAGGTCCTCTTCGCCGCTCAGCAGGGTTACCACTTCTCTATTAAATTTTACTTGTTGCAGGCTCCCGTAAGCGGCTATGTATTGCGCGGCAATAGTACGACGCAGATCCTGCTCAGAGAGTTTGATATTATTGCGTAAAGAATCGCGCTGAAGGCCTATGCCGTTATATTGCGCTTTCAGGTAACCGTTGCTGATGAAGGATTTATTTACCGATAGCAAAGCGTCGAGCGTTTGCCCATTAGTAATAGCCTGCGAATAACCATAACCATGAATAACGGGTGCATATAAGCCAGCACTCCCGGCGCTTACCTGGGGCTTTAAACCGGCTTTTATACGAACGCTATCCAGTTGCGCCGAGAGTATTTGGTTGTTGAGATCCTTAAGCAGCGGACTGTTCTTTACAGCTATCTGTAAGTAATCGTCGAGCGTTTTTTGCTGCGCGAAGCAAAAAGAACTCATTATTAAGCATAGGAGTGATACGAGCAGATGTTTCATAAGTTAAGATGGCCCATACCGGTTACTCAGATGGGGTTGAGCTTAGCGACCGATAGCTTAAAGCTAAGCTTTATAATTTATCTTTAAAAGTTTGAATATAATTCCATTTTTTCGACGTTACTAAGCTAAATATCAATTCTGGAATTATTCTGGAACGTCAAAGTTTACTGTGAATTGATGGATGTTTTCGTTAAACTGATATTGCAGATCGAACCCATAATTATTACAGATCTGCCGGCAAATGGTAAGGCCAAGTCCGATACCTTCAGAGGCGGAAGATTTTTGAAAGCGCTTAAAGACCCGCTCAATATCTATTTCGCCATCTTTTCCGGTATTGCTGATGCGAAGTTGATGCTGATCAAGGACAACGTTGATAGAGCCTCCCTGCCGGTTGTGCCTGATGGCATTGGTGATCAGGTTATTTACCAGCACCTCCATCAGTAACAAACTGGCCATAACTTCACAATCGGCAAGCTCTGTTATCAGTTTGATGTTTAAACTGCCCAGGAGTTCCTCATATTGGGAGAAACTGGTGCTGAGTAATTCTTTCAGGTTAACGGTTTGCTGATCATGTATCAACCCATTCTCAATTTTGGTGAGTAACAGCATTGATTTGTTAAGCCGGGTTAAGCGGGCAACCGTGTTATAAATATCATTAAGCAGTTTACTTTGCGGATCAGTGAATTGCCCGGTTTGTACCAGTGTATCCAGTTTGGAATTGATGACCGATATGGGGGTCATCAGCTCATGTGCAGCGTTTTCTGTAAAAGCTTTCAGGTTAAGATAATCGTCCTTAGCTTTAGTGGCCATGATGCCTACCGCCTGATCGAGTTCCGTAAACTCATCAATGGTTGAAGGTACGGAAGCCACGGTTTTATCTTCGGCCAGATTAAATACTTTGAGTTGATTCAATATGGTGTAAAAAGGCTGCCACATGCGCCTTAATATCAGTCGGTTTGATAGGAACAATGCTATTACCAAAATAAAAATAAGTACAATGGTGATCAGGAAAACATCACCTATAAGATCCTCTGTTTCTACGGTTGATTGTATAACGGTTATCTGGTACAATTGCGTGCCTACGGTTACCGAGGTGATAATAGCACGAGCAGGTTCCAGGTCCTGCTCCTTGGTATCCCGGTAGGAGGTATCAATAAATTTTCTTTTAACCGGGCCGTCAACTGCTTTAAAAAGAATTTCCTGGTGATTGGTGCGGAATACCTGGGGCAGGTGATGATTAAGTTGTACGTAATCAAATACCTCACGCTCCTCTACCAGTAAGGCCTTATCAACCTGGTGTGTAAGGATGGCATGGATAGTAAAGTAATAGATAACACCCGTAACCAGCATGATAACTACGGTTACGCTGATGTTGATCCGGTTGTATTTGTCAAGGAGCTTCATGCATCAGTAAACTTGTAGCCCATACCGTAGGCGGCCTGGATATAATCCTTGCCACCTGCTTCCACCATTTTTTTGCGGATGTTTTTGATGTGCGAATAAATAAAATCAAAGTTGTCGGCAATGTCGATACTGTCGCCCCAAAGATGTTCTGCAATGGCACTTTTTGAAACCACTTTGCCTTTATTGGCTATAAAGTATAAAAGCAAGCTATACTCTTTACGGGTAAACTTAACCGGGACCTGGTTGATTTTAACCTCTTTCGCGGTGAGGTCGATAAAGATCTCATGCAGGGTAAGGATATTGTTGCCATTAAACGCTTTGCGGCGAACAATAGCCGCAACCCGGGCCCTTAATTCCGAAAGATGGAAGGGCTTGGTCAGGTAATCATCGGCGCCAAGATCAAGCCCCGTGAGGCGGTCGTCCAGGGAGTTTTTGGCCGAAATGATCAAAACACCATCAGCTTGTTGCCCGGCTTTCAGGTGTTTTAAAATATCCAGACCATTACCATGAGGGAGGGTAATATCCAGCACAATACAATCATACCGGTACAGATTAACCTTGGACATGGCCGAAGAAAAATCATGTGCCGTTTCGCAGATATTGCCCTCCTCGGTAAAGTACGCTTCAATACTTTCCCGCAGGCCCGCCTCATCTTCTATGATCAATAACTTCAAGCTTTTTTCTTTAAAATTAGAACTTAATTTAGTAGAAACTTTGTAAAATAAACATAGCAAATCAATTAAGTCCCCTGAGCCCCCTTAGGAGGAGCCTCTGATCTGCTAGTTTATCTGTTCCGGTGCCCTATTTTAGTTTGTAAACCAGTACTTTGAAAGTGTTGGGTAATGCAGTTCGTGTCCCTTTTACAAATTCAGCAACGCTTAAATAAATTTTATGCGTTTTAGGATCAAGGGCCATTGTTCTAGCACGATAAGCGGTCTGTAATGTCTGGATCACCTTATACTCATCAGCCGATAGTTGTTTGATAATGGTAGTTACGCCATCGCCGCATGAGCAAAAGATCAGCTTGGTTTCGGGATCGTAAACCACGGCATCAACACCTGCGCCTATAGGTAAAGTGGTTACTACTTTGCCTGTATTGATATTAACCACGCTTACACCTTTATTTTCGCGGCAAACGGTAAATACCCGTTGATTAACAGCATCCAAAGCCAAGCCTGTGGGGCCACCACATGGGGCAAGCGGATAGTTTTTGATCACCTTGAGGGTTTTGCTGTCTATAATGTTCAGGCTGCTTTTATCTTCTAGGTTGTTGTAAATTTTGCCTTTACCATCGGCTACGGCAAATTCGGGAGCGCCGCCCAATGCAACCGTGCCAACCTGTTTCAATGAATTAGGATCAATTACCGATGAATTATTACTTTCGCCATTAAAGCTGAAAACGCGGTCGGAATATGGATCGTACATAATAGCATCGGGGCCATTAGCGTCTGTTAAGGCTATGGTGGCAATAACTTTCAGTGTTTTCAGGTCAAATGCTACTACGGCGTTGGCTTTACCATCGCTGATAAAGCCGCGATTAGCTTTATTGTCGATAGCGATTCCATGTATGCCTTTCAGATCGCCGATCAGGCCTGCAGGTTTTTCTGTTTTCAGATCGATCACGTTTACAGCCGTACCGTGCGATACATATAAACGGTTATTTACTTTATCGATCGACAGGTAATCATAACCACCATCGCCGGGCAGGGGGATCGACTTATCCAGCTCATAGGTTTGCGCATGCAACAGTTGAGGGAGCAGGCCAACTGATATCATCAAAGCCAGGACCGATACAAATTTTTTCATGGGTTCTTTTTTGATTTAAAGTTCAACTCTGATTCTGTAGAAAACTTGTACTGATCTCGGCTGGTTCTATGTGCTGTCCAAAACTTTTTAAACCTATTATTTTAACACTTTTTTAGTCAAAAACAGGGAAAAACGCTCGTCTTTTGGTCACTTTAACAAAGTTTTAACGCCGTTTTAACACTTTTTAACAAATTTTTGATGGGTTTTGAAAGGTTTAAAAAGTATTAATTTATTGATAATCAATGATCTGAGTAAAAATGGGTCTGTTTTTAACCCTTTTTCTCCTTAACCAAACAGCCCGCTGATCTCAGAAAAGACAAGCGGGCTGTTTGGTATATAAATATACGAAAAATTATCGAAACACCAGGTGGAGAAGGCGTGGAAATTTGCCCGACTGAACGCAGGCGACGACTCACCCCGTCTGCGCTTGGCTAGCCCCCCCCTCTCTTCGCCTGCGGCGGAAAGTGGGGGCTTAAAAAAACAACGTCATTGCGAGGTACGAAGCAATCTCATCTCTATGCTATACAGAGCGGACTTGCCTATTGGGGATTGCTTCGTGCCTCGCAATGACGCGCGGAAGGAGAAATGTCTTTACCCTCTTTGCGGCGATGCCGGGGAGAGGGTGACCGAGCGTAGCGATGGTCGGGTGAGTCGGCTATGCGACAATCCTATTTTTTAAGAATATACCACAAAGAAATAATAACTGAGGCATGTTTAAGGCAACCCCGCAGATGTTTAAGCGCCATGGTGATCTGGTTTTCGACCGTTCGCTTAGAGATACCCAGGCGACCGGCTATTTCCTGGTTCGAAAGGTGATCGATGCGGCTCATCTGGAAAATTTCCTGGCAGCGCTTGGGTAATTGGTCCAGGTACCGTCCTAATTCATACAGCAGTTCCTGGTCTTTGATCCGGCTTTCACCGTCATTCTGAACCAGCAATTCGCTGATCTCCGTACCGGAAATGGTTAAAAAAACCGGCGATTTTACCGCCCGCATCCGGTTATAAACCTGATACCGGATAGCCGTCAATAAAAAATTAGGGAATGATTCGATCTCGAGTTGCTGCCTCCTGTTCCAAATATTAAGGAACACATCATGTACAGCTTCTTCGCTGGCCTCGCGATCTTTTAAATAACGTAGAGCCGTTTTATACAGCCGTAGCCAGTACCGATCAAAAAGCACGGCAAAAGCCTGTTCGTCATCATTACGGATGGCAAGCCACAGCTCAGCGTCATTAATCGGGGAATTGTACATACAACTGGTTGGATAAAATTAGGAAAAGCCCGCCAAATAATTCTACAATTAATGATTAACCGAAAAAAAATTAAAAATTGATGTGTGTGTCTATATAAAATTTACACTAACAAAGTATAAACCTGCTATCGTAGCCTAATGATAACCAAAGAAGAATTCCTTGCTTTGTACGAAAAGTACATGAGCGGACAATGTACAGCCGACGAAAAAAAGCTGCTGGATACATACCGCGATGAAATGATATTGGCCGAAGAGGGCTGGGATGATGACCTGGTGAAGGAAGAAGATGTGCGTACCCGCATATGGCAGCGATTAAACAACAATCGTAAAATAGTTCAACTACCATTACGTAAGGTTACCAAATACCGTTGGTTGCAAATAGCTGCGGTTTTTGTGGCGGTGTTGTTTGCAGGGCTGTTTTTTATGCAGCGTAAAAAAAATCAAGAAACTGGTACTGTAAAGCTGACAAATAAAGTACAGCCGCCCATATTACCCGGCGGCAACAAAGCATATTTAACCTTGGCCAATGGCTCGCGCATTGTGCTTGATGATGCCCAAAACGGCAAGCTGGCAACCAGGCCTGGTGTTACTGTAAGTAAAACCGGGAATGGTATGCTGGTATATCATTTTACCAATTCAAACAATACCACGGCTGCCACAACGCCCGAGTTTAATACCATTACTACACCCAGGGGCGGGCAGTACCAGGTTGTGCTGGAAGATGGTACAAGGGTTTGGCTCAACGCGGCTTCATCCATCAGGTTTCCGCAGGCCTTTATCGGCGTAACCCGCGAGGTTGAGTTAACCGGTGAAGCCTATTTTGAAGTAGCTAAAAATAAAACCAAACCTTTTATTGTACAAGCAAACGGCACAAAAGTGCAGGTGTTTGGTACCCACTTTAATATAAACGCTTATGGAGATAACAATAACATAACTACTACGCTGCTGGAAGGCTCGGTGCGCATGAGCAGCGGCAGTTCGGCAGTAATGTTGGCGCCAGGTCAGCAGGGTGATGCTGTTAACGGCGCGACCATCAAAGTAAGCCCCGCCGATATACAGCAAACTATGGCCTGGAAAAATGGCCTCTTTATATTCCATGATCTGAATATTACCGAGGTGATGAAACAAGTGGGCCGCTGGTACGATGTTGATGTGGAATACCGTGACGATGATGTGAAGAAGAATGAATTTGGGGGTACTGTATCCAAATACAAAAATATAACGGAGTTGCTGGAGGTGATGGTGCTTACCCGATCAATTCACTATAAGATAGAGGGAAGGAGGGTAATCATTATGAAGTAAATTTTCCTTACCCATAATATTTACCTGTTTATAACCAGGAGCGTTCGCAGCGCCCCTGGTATAAAGCTTTGAATAGCTGTCAGGTATCAATCAATGATCATATTTCTCATAACCAATTATTTAACCTAACATTCAAATGTATAAAAAATCTGCTGCAATAAGATGCAGGGAATGGCCCTGCCTTAAATCTAAATTATTTCTGATTATGAAATTGTCGTTTTTTTTGTGCCTGGTTTCTATACTGCAAGTGAGCGCCGCAACGTCATTTGCACAAAAGATCAGTCTTGATAAAAATAACGCTTCCCTGGCCGAAACCCTGCAGGAAATTCACCTGCAAAGCGGCTTCAGTGTATTTTATAACGCCAAACTGCTCAAAAAGGCGGTGCCGGTAAATGTACACCTGCAAAATGCCGATCTGAGCGATGTTTTAAAGCAATGCTTCCAGGATCAGCCATTTAGCTACGTGGTGAATAACAATACCATTGTGGTTACTCCCAAACAAGCCGAGGTCGCTGCTGTCCAGGATATTGTTGTTACCGGCCAGGTAACAGACGATAAAGGCGTACCGCTACCGGGTGTAACCGTTAAGGTAAAAGGTACCGATGTAGGCGCCCAAACCGGTATTGATGGCCGTTATAAAGTATCGGTAAGCAATAGCAGTGCTGTACTGGTTTTCAGCTTTGTGGGTTTCGCGTCAAGAGAGATCGCGGTAGGTACCCAAACCCAAATTGATGTGATGCTTAAAGAGCAACCATCGGCATTAAATGAAATTGTGGTGGTGGGTTACGGCACACAAAAGAAAGTGAACCTCACCGGGGCGGTTTCGTCTGTTAGCGGCGAAACGCTGAACAAGCGCCCGGTAGTGAATCCTGCCTCCATGCTTCAGGGATTAGCTCCCGGTGTAGCGGTAAATGTCGGCTCTGGTGAACCAGGTAACGAAAGCGTATCCATTAAGGTTCGTGGTGTTGGTACCTTTAGCGGCGCCGGTACAGACCCTCTGGTGTTAATTGACGGTGTACCCGGCAATTTCAGTGATCTTAACCCAACCGATATTGATAACGTATCTGTATTAAAAGATGCTGCCTCGACCGCTATATATGGATCAAGGGCAGCCAATGGTGTTGTGCTGATCACTACCAAACAAGGTAAGGCCGGGCAAATGTCGGTAAGTTATGATGGCAACGTGGGTTTTTACAGCCCTACTAACATGTATAAACTGGTAACCAACTCGGCGCAGTACATGGAGATGTTTAACCAGGCCCGTATCAACAGCGGCACAACAGACCCTAACTCCCTTTATCCGCAGGATCAGATCGACCTGTATCGTAATAGTACAGATAAGCTACACTACCCTAATACCGATTGGCTGAGCCTGATATTCAGAACAGCGCCTACCCAAAATCATAACCTCACTTTTAGCGGAGGCAATGATAAAACTACCTATAATGTGTCACTGGGCTATATTAATCAAAATGGTATTGAGCGCGGCTTTGATTATAAGCGATACAGCGCCCGTATCAATTTAGCCTCCAAGATCAACGATCATATCAAATTCGGCACCAACGTATTGCTAAAATCAGGTACCAGAGATGCGGTGGCGGGCAATCCTTCATTACCAAGCCAATGGGACGGTTCTTCCATGGACCTTTTTCTTTCGGCTATGTCACAAGCGCCTACTTATGGCCCCTACCTGACTGATGGCAGCGGACATTACACCTTTAAAGCCTATGACTTTGAGTATAACAACAAGAACCCGATAGCTGTATTGGATCAAAACTTTACCAGGGTTACTAATGATTACGCCGTGAACGCGCAAGGTTGGGTTGAAGTGCAGTTCAATAAGGATTTTTCCTGGTACACCAAAGGTGCGGTGAACTTTAATATGGATAAGTACAAGGATTTTAAAGCCACCCTGGATGAATACAACTTCAAAACCAATCAACTGGAAACTCAATTGGACCTGGGCAAGGGTTTAACCGACCAGGACGAACAAACCGTTTATACCAATTTATATAGCTATTTAAACTATGCGCATAACTTTCACGGGCATAATATTAAGGCACAAGTTGGTTACAGTATTGAGCAAAGTAAATATCAATACCTGCAGGGCTATCGCAAGAACTTTCCCGACCTGGATCTGCAGGAACTAAACGCCGGAGGGGCAGATATACAAAGTGCATATGGCACCTCTAATCAATGGGCGTTAATGTCATACTTTGGTCGTTTGGATTATGATTATAAAGGCCGTTATCTGTTGGAAGGCAATATTCGTGATGACGGAAGTTCAAGATTTCCGCCTGCTAATAAATGGGCGATATTTCCTTCGTTTTCTGCCGGATGGCGGGCTACTGAAGAGCCCTTTGTAAAAGCCATGAATTTAACCTGGCTGGATAACTTTAAACTCAGGGGCTCATGGGGTAAGGTAGGTAACCAAAATATTGGTAACTATCCTTTCCAGGCATTATTGAATTTGGGAGGAAATCCAAACCTTAACTACTCTTTTGATAATTCAACACTAACAACAGGTGTAGCGCAGCAAGCCCTGAACAACCCGGTTATCAGATGGGAAACCACCACCATGACCGATATAGGTTTGGATATAACGCTTTTGAGAAACTTTAATTTAACCGCCGATTGGTACAATAAAACCACATCTGATATTTTAAGACAGGCCCAGGTTACCGGAGTTGTAGGCTTAAGCGCTCCTATTATTAATGATGGTGTAGTGAACAACCGCGGTATTGAGCTTGGTTTATCATACAATAATGTTATACGCGATGGCGCTTTAGGCGGCTTTGCTTATAACGTGGGTGTTAATGTTGATCATAATACGAACAAGCTGGTAAAATTTGGCCAAACAGAGATCGGCGATTATACTATTAACCAAACCGGGCAGCCGATAAATTCATTTTATATGTTACAGGTGATCGGCATTTTCCAATCAGCGGCAGAGGTGGCCAATTCTCCTAAGCAGTTTTCTGACTCAACACTGCCGGGCGACCTGAAATATAAGGACGTAAACGGCGATGGTAAAATTGATCAGAATGACAAAACCATCATTGGCGGCGTTTTTCCTAAATTGAATTATTCATTTAATCTTGGAGCAAGTTTTAAAGGTTTCGATCTGTCGGGCATGTTCCAGGGGGTTTACGGGGTTAAATCATATGTGTCTGGCTGGGGAACTATCCCCTTTGTTCAGGGTGCTGCGCCAACTACAGATTGGTTAAATGCCTGGACGCCTGAGCATCCGTCAACCACCATGCCACGCATTTATTTTGGTCAGAGCGCGCCGGATAAGATCGGCCGCCGGTCTACCTTCTTCCTGCAGGATGCATCCTATTTAAGGCTTAAAAACCTGGTGTTCGGGTATACCATTCCTGCACAGCTCACCAAAAAAGTGGGTATCAACAGAGTTAGGGTTTATTTTGCCGGCGATAATTTATTTACTATAACCAAGTTCAAGGGTCTTGATCCTGAGCGTTATGGCAGCGGCGACGGGGTACAATACCCGCAAAATAAAATATACTCCTTTGGTTTAAATATTACTTTTTAATTAGCCCCACATGAAAAATCGAATTATAATAACCATCATATTAATTACATCGCTGTTTGTAGGCGCGTGTAAAAAAGCGTTGGATCTGAACCCTTCGGATCAGATAGCGACGGCTACCTTCTATAAATCCAAAGCTGATTTTGATGAGTCCCTTGCGGGTGTGTATGCAGCTTTACAACCCGAGGAATTTGCCGTAGGTATAGGCTTCAGGGATTGCTTTACCGATAACGGGTACAACCAGTTTAATTCCGGCAGTTCCAAGGATTTTGTTCAGGGTAACTTTAACCCTACTACCGGCGGTTACGAAACTGGTATTTACAATGACAGTTATACTGGTATCACCCGTATAAATCTGTTCCTGCAAAACCTGGCTAACTACAAAGGGGCTGATATTTCTGATACGCAAAGAAAAGTGTACGAAGGCGAAGTAAGGTTCATCCGTGCTTTTTTCTACTTCCAGCTATACAGCATTTATGGTGATGTGCCCCTGGTGTTGCAACCGCTTAACCTGAGCAACCAAAAGCAACCTAAAGTGCCGGCTGCACAAATTTTAACCCAGATCACCACCGACCTGGATTACAGCATTGCCAATTTAAATACTGCTGCATACTATGCCAATGGCGGGCACGCGGCGGCATCTTCGGCAAAAGCCTTAAAAGCAAGGGTGTTATTATTTGCCGCTTTCGGTAACACCGGGACTCCTGATCTAGCTATACTCACCCAGGTAAGGGATCTGTGCAAGGACCTGATGGGACAATATAAGCTGAGCACCAATTTTGAGGATATCTTCCGGGATGCCACGCAAAAAAACAATACCGAGATCATTTTCTCGATTAACTTTCTAGCGCCTAATAATACAACTCCCTGGGATATGTATTATGGCGACTGGGACGCTTGTGCTCCGCTGCAAAATATGGTTGATGCGTTTGAATGTACCGACGGTCAGCCTTATGGCACATCTCCATTAACCGATACCAAAAACCAATTCAATAATCGCGATCCAAGGCTAGCGAAAACCGTATATGCCGATTCTGTTAACTTTGGTCCGGGCAAGGTGTATCACCCATCCAACTTGCGGCCTACCGGTTATGGTACCATTAAATTCCTGGAACCTAATAATATGCCGTATGGCTTCTCGACCCTAAGTCAGCAGGATGCTGTGGTATTACGTTTGGGCGAAATGATGCTGATGTATGCCGAAGCTCAGAATGAGATCGCTGGTCCGGACGCTACCGTTTATCAAGCGATGACCGATCTGCGGGCACGTGTGAGTATGCCTCCATACCCGGCTGGCTACACCAAAGATCAGATGCGCGAACGTATCAGGCATGAACGCCGCGTTGAGCTTGCTTTTGAGGGCTTGCGTCATTATGATCTGCTGAGATGGCACATTGCCGGGCCGGTACTTAACGCGGTAAAAAGCACCCTCATCAACTATCATTTTGAAGATAAGTTTTACAAATGGCCGCTGCCTCAAACAGAAATTGACAAGAGCGGTGGGGTGTTGATCCAAAATCCGGATTATAAATAATCACTAATTAACTATTAACGAACAAAAGCCGGCAGCAAATTTTTGCTGCCGGTTGTTTGTTATAAAGAAATGGGGATTTCGTTAATTGCTGGAGGCTGCGATACAAAGAGTATTTCATACTAATTAAACAATTTGCCCTATCCTTTTCATATTAAGTAAATAGCTTATTAAAAAATGATAAAATAATCGATTTTTATGGTTTTTATTGGCAGGAATCAAAATTCAATAACTTAGTTTTGTATCTATACCATGGAAAACCTTACCGATTTAAAGCAGCAACTTGCACAATATCAACAACGTGAGGCCGAGCTCGAAAAAAGTGAAGCCCGGCTGCGTATGGCCATCGCTTCTGCTAATTTAGGGACATGGGATTATAAACCATTAACCGGCGAACTTACCTGGTCTGACGAATGCAAACACCTGTACGGCCTGGCACCCGAGGCTGAAATAAATTTCGAACTGTTTACCGAACATATTTATCCTGCGGATAGGGACGCACTGGAGCAGGCCATGAAAAAGGCCATGGACCCGCTTGGCGACCATATCTATGATATGACCTATCGTATTATTCGTTTTGATAAGCCGGAGGTGAGATGGCTAAGGGCACAGGGAAAAGTTTACTTTAATAAATTACAGGAGCCAGAGCGTTTTATAGGTACCATAGTTGACCAAACCGAAACCAAACTGGCCGAAGAAAAAAGCGCCAAGCTGGCCGCCATTGTAGAATCATCCGATGACGCCATCATCGGTAAAACCCTGGATGGCATTATCACCAGCTGGAACCCGGCAGCAGAGCATTTACTGGGTTATACAGAAAAAGATGTTATCGGGAAACATATTACCATACTTATCCCTGAGGATCGCTTAGATGAAGAGGACCTTATCCTGGAAAGGGTCCGGAGTAATAAAAAGGTGGAACATTATGTAACCTTCCGGGTAACTAAGGCTGGTTTAGAGATCCCCGTTTCTATATCGGTTTCTCCCATCAGGGATGTTACCGGCAAGGTGATCGGCGCCGCCAAAATTATCCGGAATAACGCCCATCAAAAAGAAACAGAAGCAAGGTTATTACGCTACGCAGAAAACCTGGAGGTATTGAACGCGCTTGGGAAAGTTATTTCAGAGAAGATGGACGTGAGCGATATTCTGCAAAAAGTAACGGATGCAACCACCCGGTTGATCGGCGCGGCGTTTGGGGCGTTTTTTTATAATAACGTGAGCGAGGCCGGTGAATCTTATATGTTGTTTGCACTGTCGGGCGCACCAAGAGAAGCCTTTGAACGGTTTGGAATACCCCGGAACACGGCCCTTTTTCATCCTACATTTACAGGGGAGGGCATTGTACGTGCCGACGATATAACCAAAGATCCGAGATACGGAAAGAATAGCCCCTTCTTTGGGATGCCCGAAGGGCATTTACAGGTAACCAGTTACCTGGCTGTACCCGTAATCTCCAAATCGGGCGCGGTAATAGGTGGATTGTTTTATGGGCATCCCGAGCCGGGTAAATTTACCCGGGAGCATGAGCAACTGATATTCGGGGTTGCCACACAGGCTGCTATCGCGCTGGATAACACTAAGCTATATGAAGAGATACGGAAGCTTAATGATAAAAAAGAAGAATTTATTGGCCTGGCCAGTCATGAATTAAAAACGCCGGTAACCAGTTTGAGTGGTTATTTGCAAATATTGAATCGTACACTTCCGGATACAGACCGTAATAAACCATTTTTACAGAAAGCGCTGCTCCAGGTTAAAAAGCTATCCGAACTGATCTCCGATCTGCTGGATGTTTCTAAAATAGAAACCGGGCAGCTGCCCCTTTCGTTCAGTGATTTTAACATCACTCAAATTGTACAGGAAACTATTGAACTCATCCAGTATTCGACCAAAACACACCAGATCATATTACAACAACCGGAACAGGAGATCATCATTTCGGCAGACAAACAACGGATTGAACAGGTTATTGTTAACCTGCTTTCCAATGCTATTAAATACTCTCCAAAGGAAAAATTGGTTAATGTAACCATCTCTGCCACGCCTGATAAAGTTAAGGTAGCCGTACAGGATTATGGTATGGGTATCCAGAAAGAACATCAGGAGCGCATATTCTCGCGTTTTTATCGCGTAGAGGAACTGGCCTCCCATATATCGGGGCTTGGTATAGGCTTGTACATCAGTAAAGAGATCATCACGCGCCATCATGGTAAACTCTGGCTGGATAGCGAGCCGGAAAAAGGGTCAACATTTTTCTTCGAAATACCACTGAATCTATAGCGGTAAAATAAATTTTAATTTTTTTTTCAAATAATGTCCAGTTTCTGAGATCTCATTCATCATTGGAGTATAAATTAAATATTCAATAATCATTAGAGATCAAAAAAATGGAACAACGACTTAATGTACATCAAAAAGGCCAGGCCGCAATGAAAGCTATATATGGTTTAGCTATTTACCTGGCAAAATCACCGGTTGAAGAATCACTTTTACATTTAATTGAATTCCGCGTATCACAAATTAACGGATGCGCCTTTTGCCTGGATATGCACTCCAAAGACCTGCGCGCCGAAGGTGAAACCGAACAGCGTTTATACCTGCTGAGCGCCTGGCGCGAGGCCCCTTTTTATACCGAACGTGAACGCGCCGCGCTGGCCTGGGCCGAAGCCTTGACCAAAGTTACTGAAGGTCCCGTATCTGACGAGATTTATAAAGAAGCAAGCAACCAGTTCTCTGAACAGGAACTGATTGATCTCACTATGGCAATTATTACCATCAATAGCTATAATCGTCTTAATATCGCGTTCCCGGCACCTGTTGGCGGGTATCAGCCCGGAGCTTATAAGGTACAAGCTTAAGAAAAAACCTATCTATCCTTCAACTCGTAATCGTTGGTGACCACAAGGTGTTGGAAATATTTAAATCCATTGTCATTTCGAACGAGGTACGAGGAGAAATCTTCTGCGATATGCTTCCGTGGTATGCTGTAGAAGATTTCTCTTTCGCCCCTATGCTTTTCCCGCCCCTGCTCTATCGAAATGACATCTTTTTATAAAACTTGAACTTTCCATTATAGGTAATTCCCCTTATTTCCTCCTACGGTTGCTGCTAAATGAGTCCCTGAACATTTTCCATCCTTTTGCTGTTTTTTTCCAAAGTACCAGGAATTTTCCATTATCAAAAAGCCGGTGCTTCGCATCAAATGACTGCCATATCCCCTCTTCAGTAACAAATGTCCCGCCATCGCCATAAATGGCAGTAGTGATAAACCGGCCATCGCGTAATCCGAATTGATCATACGCCATTTTGAAAAATTGACGCGCACCTGCCATTCCATGCAGCGGCTCCATGTTGGGGGGCATGATCACGCAATCATCCGCATACCGGTCAATAAAAATAATTGGATCGTTTTTTACAAAAGCCTGGAAATAAATTTGATTGCTTGCCGCGATGGCTTTTTTAGCCTCACTTAAATTTGATTGGGTTTCAAGTTCTGGACTTTGAATGTTGAAACACATCATGAATATGGCCCATATGGGCACCGCACTTAAAAGCTGGTTCATCTTTCTTGAATTAATTTATTGATCTGTTAAATAATATGATTCAAAAATAGAGTACCCCAGCATGGATAAATTGTACAAAACGGAAGAAGCAGGGTTGGAGTAAATATTTTAATCCTTAGCGTAATTGCAGCAATTGCCGCCGCTTTTTAAACAAGCAGGTTGTTAATTGACCCATCACATGCCAAAATGTTAATTATTTACGCCTTTTAACATATTTTGAGCTTTTTATTTACCTTCATACTTCCATTTATATTAACTGAAGCATGAGAAAAGCACTTTTAACATTAGTACTGTTATTTGTTTTTTTACTAACATATTCCCAAAGTCGTACTCCCCGGCAATTATATCCGGGCTTGTTTGAGGCTGTACAGCTTACCGATATATTTCCTGATAATAAGATATTTGTTGATGCCACACCCAAACGTAATCCCGAACTGATCATGAAAGATTATGAGGCGCAAAAAAATAAACCCGATTTTGATCTGAAGCAATTTGTAAACGATAATTTTTTTATCCCCGGCACCCATAACGATGTTTTTAAAAGCGATATCACCGCAGGTATACGTAAACACATTGATACTTTGTGGCAGGTGTTGTACCGCAGGCATGATACCGTTTCTAAATATTCGTCATTGCTGCCCTTGCCACATGATTTTATAGTTCCCGGTGGTCGTTTCCGCGAAACCTATTATTGGGACTCCTACTTTACCATGCTTGGATTGCAGGAGAGCCATAAAACACAGATCATTGAAAACATGATCGACAATTTTGCTTATATGATAGATAAGTATGGCTTTATTCCAAACGGAACCCGTACCTATTATTTAACACGCTCACAACCGCCATTTTTCTCGGTGATGCTTAATTTGCTGGCAAAGGATAAGGGGGAGAAGGTATTAGTAAAATATCAGCCGGAACTTTTAAAAGAATACGCGTTTTGGATGGAAGGCGGAGAAAAATTAAAAACAGGCCAGGCTCACCGTATGGTAGTCCGTATGCCGGGTGGCGAACTGCTGAACCGTTACTGGGACGATTCGGACCAGCCGCGCGAGGAATCATTTAAAAAAGATGTGGAAGCAGCCAAAACCACCATGCAAAAACCAGGCGATTTTTATCGTAATATCCGCGCTGCGGCCGAGTCAGGCTGGGATTTCAGTACCCGGTGGTTTGATACCACAGGCAATCTGGCAACCATTCAAACCACCAGTATCATCCCGGTTGATCTGAATTGCTTGCTTTATCATTTGGAGCTCTCCATCGCCCAATCCTATCAATTAGCAGGGAATGGCAGCCAATACAGGATTTATTTAGCCAAGGCCCAGCAACGTAAAAAAGCGATACAGAAATATAGCTGGAGCGAAAGCACAGGCTGGTTTATGGATTATAACTGGCAATTGAACAAGATCACCCCCCATCAAACCCTGGCTGGTGTATTTCCGCTTGAGTTTAAGATAGCCGACGAGCGGCAGGCAAAAATAGTGGCTCAAGCGCTTCGGGTAAAATTCTTTAAATCGGGCGGTTTGGTAACCACCTTTAACCGGTCGGGCCAGCAATGGGATAGCCCTAATGCCTGGGCGCCATTGCAATATATGGCTATAGATGGATTAAGGAATTATGGTGAGAACGAGCTGGCCCGCTCCATTGCCGAAGCCTGGATACGTACCAATATGCGGGTTTTTGATGCAACGGGAAAGTTGATGGAGAAGTATAATGTGCTGGATACGGGATCAAAGGCCGGTGGTGGCGAATATCCGCTGCAGGACGGTTTTGGGTGGACTAACGGCGTGCTGCTTAACTTGTTAAATCATTACCAGGTTGATCAGTTATAACAGTTTTTAAACAATTATCATTTTTTTTGGTGTTGTAGGTAAATTACAACGCCAGTTTTTTTAAGACAAATTTAAGCTATTGCAGTACACCATATCAGTTAATCGATTTACTATGAGAGTTTATATACTAATTTTATTTCTTGTACTTTTTGGATCTGCCGCCACCTTCGCGTCATCAAAAACAGATAGCCTTTTGACCGAGCTAAAGCGGGAACTTACAAGAAAAAAAATTTACGACGACAAAAAAGAGGCCGATATACAAAAACTCAAAACAGCATTATCAACAACTCCTTTAACTGATCAGAATGCCAGATACAGGCTATGCAGCAATATATATGAAGCGTATAAAGTTTATCAATTTGATTCGGCTTACGTATATATTCATAAAATGCAGGATATAAGCGATATACTGCATGACGCTCCCAAGCAAAATGATTGTAAAATTAAGTTAGGTTTTATACTGCTTTCTGCTGGTATGTTCAAAGAAGCGTTTGACTGCTTTAACGGCATCAACGTTCAATTACTAAGTGATGACAGTAAGATTGAATATTATTCGCTAAAAGCCCGTGCCCACTCAGACCTGGCCGATTATGACGACAATGTATTTTATAGTCAGTATAATAACAACTTATCCATCAAATATCTCGACTCCACCATTGCACTTTGTAAGCCAAATTCATATGAGTGGTTAAGGCATCAGGGTGATAAACAGGTAAGGCTGGGAGATACAAAAAAGCCGTCTGAATATTACTCCCGCTTACTTTATCAGTATCCTTTAACCACCCATCAGCGGGCTATGATGGCTACGGGGCTTTCGCAATTTTATCGTGCTCCCTCAGAGGTAGAAGAACGCACCAATCTGCTGATCATCGGTGTTATAAACGACATCCGCTCATCAACAAAAGAAACCCTGGCGAGTTTTGAATTAGGTAATTTACTGTACCGGACCGGTAATATCATAGATGGCTATACTTTTGTGGATCAGGCTATGAATGATGCGGAATACTATGGCGCCCGGCTCCGGAAAATAAAGATCGGGGCTGTATTACCTGTTGTAGCTGCCCAGAAGCTGGTTTTAATGGAAAAGGAAAAAAATAAATTCCTGGTATACCTCTTATCTATTACTGCTGTTTCACTTTTGGTACTCATGGTGGCCTTCATCATATTTAACCAGCTCAAGCGCTTAAAGGTGAAAGAAAAGATCATCGAAGAAAAAAATCAGCAACTGGAAAGCATCAACGACAAGCTGATTGAGGATACGCACATTAAAGAGGAGTACATCGGGTATTTTTTTAATGTGATATCGGGCTATATCCTCAAGCTCGAAAAACTGAAAAGAAACATCGACAGAAAGCTGTTGGCAAGAAAATATGATGATATACAGCTGGCAGTTAATGAAATAAATATTAAAAAAGAACGCGAGTTATTATTCTATACTTTTGATCATATTTTTCTGAAAATATTCCCCAATTTTATTACTGTTTTTAACTCATTATTTAAACAGGAAGACCAGATATGGCCCCGCGATCATGAAGTGCTGAATACCGACCTCCGGATATTCGCGCTGATACGGATGGGGATAAGCGATAATGAAACTATTGCTAATATTTTGGAGTACTCTGTAAACACCATATACGTATATAAAATGCGTATCAAAGCAAAAGCAATAATTTCCGGCGATCAGTTTGATCAAAAAATAATGGAAATTAAAGCAGTAGAGGTGTTAAGTAAAACCTAACCCATAAGTGGTTGATTTAAGTATAACATGTGGTATAAAATCACCTTAAAAACGCTTAAATTTTATTTATATTTTTTGAAGGTTGTGTTTTTTTAAATGACTCATTATCAATTTATTGAATTATAAAAAAGCCATATATTCTTATATTTTAACAAAAAAAATAGGTAATGCCCCCAGTCGCATATTACTTTGTATGAGGTGATTTAATATCCTGTAAAATAATTTAAATATTTTCATGATAAATCATCCTTTCCTGGATAATAAAATATAAACCATAATAAATTAAATTTTCATGTGAGTAGCTTTTAAGCTACCAACGTAGCAAAGGATATTGATCTTTTGCAATAAACGGGTTAAATGCTTTTGCCGATTGTTGGGCATTGGGCTTTGACGTAATTTTTGATTTAAAACCAACCTGAATATGAATATAAAGCTTACTAATGCCTGTAGTCCTCCGTAATTATGAAACAGTAACGATCGTAATAAATTAATCACCAGTTACTTAATATTTATTATAACAAAATAACATTTATGATTATTTTATTTGATAAATTAATAGTTTACATTTATAACAAACCAATTAAACACTAAATCTAAATTTATGCAGCTAAAAAATTTACTTAAAGTAAGCTGTCTTGCCATTTTTTGCTTCTTTGCTGTGCCGGTAATGGCGCAAAACAAAGTAATAACCGGCAAGGTTACAGACTCTCACGATGGTTCGCCGATGCCTGGTGTATCCATCGTAGCCAAAGGCTCAACCATTGGTACCAATACAGGGCCCAATGGCGATTTTAAACTCTCATTACCGGCCTCAAATAATACACTTGTGGTATCATTTATCGGTTATGCCAAACAGGAAGTTGATATAACCGGCAAAACAACAATAACTGTTGAACTGGTGGGTAGCGCTACCGCGTTAAGCGAGGTTCAGGTAATCAGTGTAGGTTATGGTTCAACGCGTAAAAAAGACCTCACCGGAGCCGTATCAAACATTTCGGCGAAAGATTTTAACCAGGGTGCCATTATCAATCCGCTAGATCAGGTTCAGGGTAAAGTGGCTGGTTTGGTAATTACCCAGGGTGGTGGTGACCCTAACCAGTCGGCCTCTATCCGTTTAAGAGGGCAAACATCAATCTCCGGTAACCAATCGCCATTATTTGTGGTTGATGGTATCCCGCTTGATGATCCTACCCAGTTTCAAAACATTGCACCTGCCGACATTGCTTCTTATGATGTGCTGAAAGACGCGTCAGCTACGGCTATTTATGGTTCACGTGGTGCAAACGGTGTTATTATTGTTAACACCAAAAGAGGTACTGCAGGCAAAACCCAGGTTGATTATAACGGCTACGTGGGCTTTTCAAAACAGAGTAAGTACTGGGATTTGTTAAACACCGCCGAATACCTGGCCACACCAGAAGCAAAAGCCAATCCCCAAAAAGGGCAGGGTGAATCTGATGATGTTAATACCGATTGGCAGCGTGCTATTACACGTACAGCATTAACGCATAGCAATAACGTTGCTATATCTGGAGGTGCAAACGGGTTTAGTTACCGTGCCTCTTTAAACTATCAGAACCAGCAAGGTGTTATTATTAATAGTAATAAGGAACAGCTTGGTTTGCGTTTTTACGCAGAACAAAAGGCATTAAATGATAAATTAGATATTCAATTAGGTATTTCAAACGTTAATACCAACCGTAGCCTAACCAATTATAGCGCTATAGGTTATGTATTTAATGCACTCCCAACTATACCTATCAGAAATGCCGATGGATCATTTAATGATTATGGGGCTGGCTATAACGCATACAACCCGGTATTGTATTTAACCAAAACTTATAACAAGCATAACGAGTATTTAACCAACATCAATGTAAATATTAATTATACATTGGCGCCTGGCCTTAAAATAGGTGTTACAGGTTCAACTACTCGTAACAATGTGCAAACGCACTATTTTGTGCCCCGTTTTGTTGCCCAAAACAGTAACAGCATGGCTGTTGACAGTAACCTGAATACTAATTCTTATAAAGGTGACATTCACCTTAACTATGATAAGAGCTTTGGTAAACATAATATTTCTGCAACTGCTGTAGCTGAAAAAAGCACCTTCCCTACAAACTACTTTTTTGCAGGGTCACAACAGTTAATTTCTGAAGCAAGTTTGGATAATGCTTTAGGTACGGGTTTAATATTCCCCCCTCCGGGTTCTTACAAAGATGATAACGAGCTAAAATCATTACTTGCCCGCGTAAACTATAATTATGACAGTCGTTTTTACGTAACAGCTTCTGTGCGTCGTGACCAGTCAAGTAAATTTGGTAGTAATTATCAAGTAGGTTATTTCCCTTCGTTTGACCTGGCATATCGTTTAAAACGCGATCTGGTTAATAATGTGGACTGGATTAATGATTTGAAAATACGTGCCGGATATGGTCAGGTAGGTAATGCTAATGGCATTGGCCCTTACAGCAGTTTGGCATTGGTAGCGCCGGGTAATAAATTTTATGATGGAACAACCGGGTATTACCCATCAAGTTATGCCCCTAACCAAAACGCTAATCCGTATCTGAAATGGGAAACCAGGATAGGCCGCAACATCGGGCTTGATTTCTCTTTGTTCAATGATCGTTTATCAGGAGATATTAACTACTATAATGATAAAACCAAGGATCTGCTTTTTGCTAATACGGTACCAACTCCTCCAAATCTTGTACCTACTACATTTTCAAACGTAGGTGCATTAACCAATAAAGGTTTGGAGATAGCGCTTACCGGTCAGATTTTAAAAGGTGATGGCCTTAACTGGACAGCATCGGGTAATATAAACTTTGTTAAAACCAGGATAGCCAATTTATCAGGCACACTGGCTGATGGTACAAAGGTAAACACCAGTTTTTTTGAAGTTGGTTATGCACAAGGTCAGGGTTTAAGTTCAACGGCTATTACACGGTTTGTACCAGGTTATGCGCCCTATGTATTTTACTTGCCGCATAGCACAGGAGTGAATGCCCAGGGGGTAGAATTGTTTGATGGTAAAACTCTTGCGGAATATCCAGGTCAAAACCCACCAAAGCATTACATTGATCCAAGTCCTAAATTCAACTACGGCCTCAATAACAGCTTTAATTACAAAAATTGGAGCGTTAGCTTCTTTATACGTGGTGTTTATGGTCAGAAAATATTTAACAATACGCTGTTAGATTATGAAACCGTAACCCGCTTGCCAACTACCAATACTACAAAGGCTGCATTAACCAATGGTATAACAAGCAATCCAACACAATCAGACAGGTGGCTGGAAGGTGCATCATATTTACGATTGGATAACGCCTCATTAGGTTATACCTTTAAACAAATTAAAGGCTTAAATTCATTAAGAGTATATGTAGCAGCTAACAACCTGTTTGTTATAACTAAATATAGAGGTCTTGATCCGGAGGTTTCAACAGCAGGCGCTACTGCTGGTAGTGGCAATCAATCCTATATCGATGCTGATTACGGCGGTTATGCCTATTACCCTAAAGTAAGAACTTTTACATTCGGTACAAGTGTATCATTTAGATAATAACTGTTTGTAAATCAAAATTTAAAAAGATGAAAAATAATAAAATATTACAATTGGTGGCATTGATGGCGGCAGGCAGTTTAATTATGCAGTCATGTAAAAAGCTCGACAAACAAACATATACGGTTATACCTATTGATAATTTTTATCAAACACCGGCTCAAATAGCTGCCGGTTTGGCTCCGGCCTATACAGCTTTAACACCGTTGCAAACAGAAAATGTGTTTCAGCTTAATGAAGCATCGACAGATGAAATGATTATCCCAACCCGTGGTAATGACTGGTATGATGGTGGTGTGCATACACAACTGTGGACTCATAATTTTGCTGTTGATAACGCAAACGTTAATGGTGGTTGGGCAGACTTAAGTGCCGGTATAACTAAATGTAACTTTGTTATCAGCATTATTAATGGTTTAGCTGCTAAACCGGCAAATGCTCCGGCTCTTATTGCAGAGATCAGTGTACTGCGAGATTATTACCTGTTTTTAATGACCGACCTTTATGGTAACATACCCTTGGTAACCTCTTATAGTACCAGCGCTAGTTTAGCCCCGGTAAAAAGAGCCGATATTTATGCTTACCTGGAAAACGACCTGCTTAAAAATATTCCGTTATTGTCTGGTGATAATGCTACCAAAAATCCTGGTATCTATGGTCACGTTAATAAATGGACAGGTTATATGCTGTTAAGTAAGTTGTATTTGAACGCACAGGTTTATACAGGCACACCTCAATGGGCAAAAGCTCAAACTGCTGCTCAAACGGTTATCGATTCAAACAAATATAGCCTGCAACCTAACTTTTTAGACAATTTTACCTATACAAATCGCGGTTCTGTTGAAAATATATTTTGTATACCCTTCAACTACCCGCTTATTAAAGGTAACGTAATTCAAATGTATACCCTGAATTATAACAACAACCAAACATTTAATTTAACCAGTCAACCTTATAATGGGTTTTGCGCGCCAACCGCATTCTATCGTACATTTACAGCCGCCGATGTTCGTAAAAAAATGTGGCTTACCGGGCAGCAATTCACCGCCGCCGGGGCTCCTATTAACGGCACGGTGATAAGTATTTATGTTAATGAGTTAAGCAACCCTGCCGATAGCTTTAAATACGCAGGAGCCCGTAGTGTGAAATATCAGCCGCAACCCGGCACCGGTAGTGATGGCACCAGTAATGATGGGGTTAGGTTCCGGTTGGCCGACGCCTATATGATGGTGGCCGAAGCTCAATTGAATCAGGGTAATGTGGCTGGTGCGTTGATTAACGTAAACAAGATCAGACAAAGAGCGGGCGTGCCAAATTTAACGTCTTTAACTGCTGATGATCTCCTGGCCGAACGTGGCCGTGAGTTTGCATGGGAAGGCTGGCGCAGGAATGACCTGATCAGGTTTGAGGTGGCAACTGGCAAAAAATACTTTACGGGCGCACGTGTACCAGGTAAAGTTCAGGACGCAGCCGATAATCATACCTTCCTTTATCCAATACCTCAACCACAAATTAATACTAACCCATTGCTAAAACAAAATCCGGGTTATTAATTAATACATTTGATTTATGCTAATAGAACAATGGAACAGCTTAAAACTGTTCCATTGTTTTTATAAAAAGCGCTGAATAAGATTGCAGACCGATCCAAATAATATTGTAATTTCAGTGTGGTTCCTAAAACATGAAAATAACATTTGCTGTACTCGTTTTACTCATCATTGCGGCCTTTATACCTTTTCATCAACATGCCAGTATTAATATCAGGGCAAATTATTTTGAGGTAAGCCAGCAATTGATATCGGCCGATAACTGGAAACGCTGGCAGCCCGATATCAGGAATGAGTTGACCAATGCTAAACAGGATAAGTTAAGTGCAGATGCTAGTGCATTTTTGATCAGTATACCGGGGCAGTCTTTTAAAGTGGAAAGCATGAGCGCTAATACTTTTAATGTTACCAGAACACAAAATCATATGGAGCACCTATATCAGTATACGGTGATGCCGGATGTGGCAAATAACCATGCGACTATAGCTGTTGATGTTAAAAATAATGTAGGTAAATGGTTGCTTTCGAAGCTTGATTCGTCCGGAAACATACTTGATGATCTTAGATCGTTGAAGGGATTTATGGAAAATGCCAAACAGTATTACGGGTTTAATATCAACGAAAAAAATGTTGATGAAACTTATCTGGTTATTAAAAAGGAAACGATACTTACCAGGAATAAATACGCTGAAATAGCCCGTGCAGCAAAAGATGTACGTGATTTTATTGCGCAGAATAATTTACAGGTCCGGCAATCTTTAGCAGGAGCTTATTACCCTAAAAAAACAGATTCGTTGCAGATATTGATCGGGATACCTGTAAATAAACAGGTAAATTCAACCGGCGGCATTACCTTTATGCACATGCCTGGAGGTAAATGGTTAGTGGGCGATTATAAAGGCAAATACAGCGGCAGGCAACAGTTATATAATGCTATGGAAAAATATATGCAGGATCATGCTTTATTAAAACAAATAGCGCCATTTGAAAGATATCTTGATAATAAACCCCCTGCCAGCGACGATGATATCATAAACATGCAGGTTAATTACCCGGTGCTTTAACATAATTTATACCATGCAGTACAGATCACTTTATTTTTTAGCGTTATTGCTTTTGGGAGTGATTTCGTGCAAACAAAAACCTGTTGCACCCCCACTCCTTGAGCAGTTATCCTCCGCTCAAACTAATATCCATTTTGTAAACCGCATCAGCGATAATGAACGGCCAGGTATCCTGGACTACCTGTATTACTATAACGGCGGGGGTGTCGCTGTTGGCGACATTAATAATGATGGCTTGCCCGATCTGTTTTTTACGGCCAATCAAAAAGGAGGCAATAAACTATATCTGAACAAAGGTAATTTCAAGTTTGAAGATATTACCCAAAAAGCCGGTATTTTAGGCTCTGCAGATTGGAGCACTGGTGTTACTATGGCCGATGTTAATAACGATGGCTACCTGGATATTTACGTGTGCGCGGTAGCCGGGAAGCTGGGTTTAAAAGGGCATAACCTGCTCTACATCAATAACCACAACGGTACGTTTACAGAGCGCTCTGCGGAGTATGGACTTGATTTTTCGGGCTTCTCCACACAGGCTGTATTTTTTGATTATAACCACGATGGCAAATTGGATTGCTACCTGCTCAACCAGTCGGACCACTCCGTAGCCGTTTATGGAGATACTGCCGCGCGCAAAACGGAGAATAAACTGGCGGGCAGCAAATTATATCTCAACACCGGCGAGCATTTTACGGATGTAACCAAAAAGGCGGGCATTTACAGCAGCGCGCTGGGTTATGGCCTGGGTGTAGCGGTTGGTGATCTGAACAATGATGGCTGGGAAGATATTTATGTGGGTAATGATTTTCACGAGAATGATTATTACTACATCAACAACCACAATGGAACTTTTACAGAATCGGGCGCCAAACATTTTAATCATTACAGCCGCTTCAGTATGGGTAATGATATGGCCGATTTTAATAATGATGGTCAGCTGGATATTATCACAGCCGATATGCTTCCATCCGAAGAAACCGTGCTGAAAAGTTATGGCGGCGATGAATCCTATGATCAGTATAAATTCAAGATCACCCGCAATGGTTTCCAGGATCAGTACTCACGCAACGCGCTGCAAAAAAACATGGGCAATGGCGAAGCTTTTAGCGACGTGGCTCTGATGGATGGTGTTTACGCTACCGACTGGAGTTGGAGCCCACTATTGGCCGATTTTGATAACGACGGGATCAAGGATTTATTTATCGCTAACGGCATCAAACGCCGCGCACTGGACATGGATTATGTTACCTATGTTTCGAATGACCAGGTACAGGGTATGCTGAACAGCGGCCGGGGTTTTGATAGTACGGTGCTGGATAAAATGCCATTAGGTGCCGTACACAGTTATTTATTTAAAGGGAATACCAACGAAAAGTTTACCGATAAAAGCATCGACTGGGGAATGGGAAACCCCGGTTTGGCCAATGGCGCGGTATATGCCGATCTGGATAACGATGGCAAGCTTGATCTGGTGACCAATAACGTAAACCATGAGGCTGGTATCTATAAAAATAACTCACCGCAAATAGCTTATCTCAGTCTCAAATTCATTGGCAGGTACGATAACGATTTCGGTATCGGTGTAAAAGCCTACGTTTTTTGTGGCGGACAAATGCAATATGAGCAGTTGATGCTTACCCGGGGCTTTGAGTCATCGGTAGAACCGAGACTGCACTTTGGTTTAGGTAAAAGCAAAACTGTGGATAGTGTGCTGATTGTTTGGCCCAATCAGGCAACCCAGTTATTCAAAAATGTAAAAGCTAATCAACAATTAACGATCGACCAACGTAACGTGACAGGCCAGTTTGATTATAAACAGTTTTTTCCATTACCAAAACCATTGTTGCAGGAAATTACGAATACCATTCACACCAACTGGAAACACCGGGAAGATGATTTTGTTGATTTTAACCAGCAGCCACTCATTCCACATATGCTTTCGGCCGAAGGACCGCGAATAGCGGTTGCCGATGTAAACCATGATGGCCTGGACGATTTTTATGTTTGCGGGGCCGGTAACCAGTCCGGCGCTTTATTTATCCAAACCACAACAGGTGATTTTAAACCCTCAGCGCAACCCGCTTTTGTAACGGATTCAGCAAGCGAGGATGTGGACGCTGTTTTCCTGGATGCCAATGACGATGGCTTCCCCGATCTGTATGTGGCCAGCGGCGGCAATGAACTGCGAACCGGCTCGCCGGAGTTGGCCGACAGGCTGTACATGAATGATGGTAAGGGGAGTTTTACACGCTCGGCCAATATTTCATCCGTCAAAGTAAATAAAGCAGCTGTAGCCGTAGCCGATGTGAACCATGACGGCTATCCCGATATTTTTGTGGGCGGCGCGCCAGATAGTTTTGGCTTTGGCAAGATCCCGGAATCGTACCTGTTAATGAACGATGGACATGGCGTATATCACCAGATAATTATTCCTGACGAATTAAAATATGCCGGAATGTTACGCTCTGCGGCTTTTGCCGATCTGGATAACGATGGCTGGTCCGACCTTGTGGTGGCCGGTGAATGGATGCCTGTAAAAATATACCTCAACAAAAAAGGTAAACTGGTACAACAGCATCAAACTGAAACAGATCAACTATCGGGCTGGTGGCAAAAAGTAGTACTGGCCGATGTGGATGGCGACGGGAAAATAGATATCCTCGCCGGTAATTATGGCTGCAATTCCAAACTGAAACCTACGCTTGATAATCCGCTGAAACTCTATCTGTCAGACCTGGACAAGAACGGTACTGTCGATCCTATTGTAGCTTACGGTATCGATCAAAAATACTATACTTTTTTGGGCAAGGGCGATATTGAAAAACAGGTACCGCTCATCAAAAAGAAGTTTTTATACTTCCACAATTTTGCCGGTAAAACGGTAGAACAGTTGTTTGGCGATTCGCTTAATGACAACAAGCCATTAAAAACCGCTTCTTTTCGATCAGGCGTTTTTTATAACAAGGGAGAAGGGCATTTTGAGTTTAAAGCTTTCCCTGCATCGGCACAAGTAGCGCCGCTTTTTGGCCTTACCGTATTTTCGGCAGGAAACAATAAAGGGGTACTGGCCGGTGGTAATTTTAGCGGTGTATTACCTTACGAAGGTAAATACGATGCCGACTATGGCGATGTGATGCTGCTGAATAATAAGCGGGATTTAATCAAGAACTCTACCGCATCATCCGGGCTATTGCTCCGGGGCGAGGTACGTGATATTAAAGCTATAAAAACGGCAAAGGGTGTAATTTATGCCTTTGCGATTAACAATAAACCACTCCGGTTTTTTAAATGGAATAATTGATATGAACAAAATATATATTTTATTGATCGGTCTTTTTTGTTTTAGTATATCGATATTAAAAGCCCAGGATGCCTGGAAAATAAAAGCCGATAAGATAGATCCCGCTAACTACTATGGCATAACAGTAGCTAACGGGATGATCGGTATTGTGTCGTCGCCCGAGCCGTTTAAGGTGAAAAATGTGGTGCTTGCCGGCGCTTATGATCTGTATGGCCGAGGTAGGGTGAGTAACTTCCTGAACAGTTTTAACCTGCTCAGCATGTACCTGGAAGTAGATGGCAAACGCATCGATGCCAAAAACATCAGTAACTTTAAACAGGAGCTGGATATGCAGCATGCCGCCTTCACCACCACCTTTGATTATGGCGATGCAGCCTCCGTTAAATACACCTATTACTCCTTAAGGCAGCTGCCTTTTACCGTGTTGATGGATATCGGCATCACGGCTAAAAAAGCCATCAAAGTTACTGCTGCCAGCGTGATGGAAGCTCCTGACGCTTTAAAAGAGGTGCAGAACTATTATAACGAGATAGACAGACCACACGTAACCATTAGTCTACTCACATCAACCGCTAAAAGCCCAACGGGTAAACTACAGCTTTGTGCTTCCAATACCTTTTTATTTAACGAGCAGCATGGTCAGGAACCAAGGGTGATCCACGAGATGTGGGATAACAATATGCACCTGATGAAATTTAGCAAATCCATTGCAGCGGGGCAAACGTATCAGTACGCTTTGGCTGGCTCGTCGATCACCTCTGCACATGACGCCGACCCGCTGAACCAGGCCGAGCGCCTCACCATGTTTGCCAAACTGGAAGGCCGGGAAAGACTGGTCAAATACCATGAACAAGCCTGGGATGACCTCTGGAAAAGCGATATCAAAATTGAAGGCGACGCGCAGGCCCAGCAGGATGTGCACAGTATGTTGTATCATCTGTATTCCTTTTCACGGGCAGGGACTGCCTACTCGCCATCGCCCATGGGCTTATCGGGTTTAGGCTATAATGGTCACGTTTTTTGGGATGCTGATCTGTGGATGTACCCCGCTTTGTTGGTGATGCACCCGGATATCGCGAAATCATTAGTCGAATATCGTTTTCAGCGATTAGCTGCCGCAAAGCAAAATGCCTTTTCGCATGGATATAAAGGCGCGATGTTCCCATGGGAAAGTGCTGACAGCGGCGTAGAGGAAACCCCGGTTTGGGCGCTGAGTGGTCCGTTTGAGCACCACATTACCGCCGATGTGGCCCTGGCTGCCTGGAACTACTATTGTGTTACCCAGGATAAGCAATGGTTGCAGGAAAAAGGCTGGCCAATATTATCAGCAACCGCCGATTTCTGGGCGAGCCGGGTAGAGCGTAACGGCGATGGCCATTATGATATTAAAGATGTAGTGGCTGCCGATGAATGGGCCGAAAATGTAGACAATAACGCTTATACCAATGCCGTCGCCAAAGCCAACCTGCAAGCTGCTACAGCCGCTGCCAAAATACTGGGTATCACAGCCGACCCTGATTGGCAACAGGTAGAACAAAATATCCCGATCCTGAAATTCCCGGATGGCGTTACCAAAGAGTTTGCCAGCTATAAAGGCGAAGGCATTAAACAGGCTGATGTAAACCTGCTGGCTTATCCGCTAAAAACCATAACCGATCCGGCGCAGATCAAAAAAGACCTGGAGTATTACGAAACCCGTGTGCCAAACGAGGGTACGCCCGCCATGACACAAGGCATATTTACTTTGCTGTATGCCCGTTTAGGTAACGGTGATAAAGCGTATCATTTTTTCAAAGATGCTTATGAGCCCAACCTGTTGCCGCCATTCCGGGTTATTGCCGAAACCAAAGGCGGTACCAATCCTTATTTCGCTACTGGAGCAGGAGGTATTATTCAAAGTTTATTGATGGGGTTTGGCGGACTGGATATTACCCCTGAAGGTATTGTGCAACTCAAAAGTAAACTACCCAAAAACTGGAAATCGTTAACCATAACTGGTGTAGGTGTTGATAAAAAAACGTATGTTGTAAAGTAAAAATGGGTGTCATCCTGAGCCCCGTCGAAGGGTGAGCGTAGAGGCCTGCACACCATGCTTCAACAGGCTCAGCATGACAGCCTTTTAAAAGATATTCTATGAAATTACTACTGATTTTTATAACTGCCATCGTATTATTTACCTCCTGCAAAAAATCAGATTATAAAACTGTTTTGCATGATCCGGCATTGTTTAGTCGAACGGTGCATGAACTGAACCGGGTGGTGATGGGAAATAACTTTACGCCGGTGGTAGCTTCGCGTAATTATGCCTATGCCACGGTGGCGGCCTATGAGGTGATCGCCGCAGGCAGTCCGCAGCAATATCGCTCGCTGGCTGGGCAGTTGAATGGCCTGCAAACCGTAGCCAAAGCACCCGCCAACCAAACTATTGATTATGAATACGCCGCCCTGCTGGCCTTTTGTAAAGTAGGCGAGGCTGTCACTTTCCCCGAGGGGAGTTTAAAATATTATACCGATAGCCTGCACAACATGGCGGTTCAGCATGGTATGCCACAAGAGATGGTTAGCAATTCTGAGGCTTTTGCAAAAGCGGTGGTGGGCTCTATCATGCCCTGGAGCAAGAAGGATAATTACCTGAAAACCCGCAGCGCACCCAAGTTTGCCATTAACAATGTGCCCGGCAGGTGGACACCTACGCCACCACTATATGGCGAAGCCGTTGAACCGCATTGGGGTGAGATCCGTACCATGGTGATGCACAACGCCAAAGAATACAGTGTACCGCAACCTCCTCCATTTGACGTAACGGATAAAAGCAGCAAATACTATCACGAAGTAATGTACATTAAAAACGCGGTCGACAGTTTAACTCATGACCAGGCGCATATGGCCGATTTTTGGGATGACAATCCCGGTAAGCTCAATGTAACCGGGCATGTGATGTTTGTGACCAAGAAATTTTCGCCGCCGGGGCATTGGCTCAGCATTGTGGGCATCGGCGCCAAACAGGTAAAAGCCGATTTCAATACAACCGTGTATGCCTATGCTAAAACCGCCATTGCCCTGTTTGATGCCTTTATTGAATCATGGACGGCCAAATACACCTACGCCACGGCACGCCCCGAAACGGTGATCAACAAATACATTGATCATGAATGGCGGCCACACCTGCAAACACCGCCCTTTCCGGAATATACCTGCGGGCATTGCACCATATCCGCTGCCGCTGCCGAGGCATTGACCAGCGCCCTGGGCGATAATGTAGCTTATACCGATACCTCCGAACTGGAGTTCGGCATCAAAAGCCGCTCGTACAAATCATTCCGCGATGCGGCTAATGAAAACGTTTGGGCCCGGTTTTATGGGGGCATCCATTTTCATAATTCCTGCATCGTATCTAACCAATATGGTAAAATAGTAGGTGATTCTGTGGCGATAAAACTGGTGATGAAAAAGGAGAGTCAGGAATCAAGACAAATAATTTTAATAACAAAAAGACTAATCAAATCAAGAACTTTATGATTAGACTTTTTGTTTGTTATCTTGACTCGCGCAGTCGCTCGGCTCCAGCCGAGTGACGATTATCCGCAGGCCTCTGGCCTGCGAGGCAGGTTTTATATATTTTAGCATCGGCCGGAGGCCGGGTAATAACGGTCACTCGGCTGGAGCCGAGCGACTGCATAAAGAGCACATCATCTATGAAATTCAACGTTATTATTCCCTTTGCCATTGCTGTTTCTTTAATAATAGGCGGCTGTCAGAGTAACCAAAAGAAAGTTGCGGTTAAGGTTGATACTACCGATAACTGGGCTATTTTACCCTTCACCAAGCTGGATAGTGTTAATCCGGTTTTAGGTCCGGGCAGGGGCAACTTTATCGACCCGATATTAAAAACTAAAGTTTTGTGGGAAGTCAAGGATGTGTTTAACCCGGCCATTGTGAATCGTGGCGGCAAGATCTGGATGCTTTACCGGGCGCAGGATAGCACTGGCAAGCCGGCGGGTACCTCGCGGATAGGTTTGGCCGTAAGTACCGATGCCACGCATTTTGTACGCAAGCCAACACCGGTATTGTATCCTGATAAAGACGATTATCAAAAACTGGAATGGCAAGGCGGCTGTGAAGATCCGCGGGTTGTAGAAGATGGTCGCGGGACTTACTACATGACCTATACCGCTTTTGACGGCACCACCGCCCGCCTGCTCATAGCCACTTCAACCGATCTCATCAACTGGAAAAAACATGGCAGCGTGTTTGCCAAAGCAGATAGTGGTAAATATGCCGATAAATGGAGCAAATCTGGTTCTATCGTATCTACCTATAAGAAAAGTGGTAAAGTGATCGCCACCAAAATTAATGGCAAGTACTGGATGTATTGGGGCGATACCCAGATCTGGGCAGCCACTTCAACCGACCTGATCAACTGGACGCCTGTAAAAATGCAGGCTGGCGAAAAGCCACCGGTAAAATTACGCTCACAAGCACTTAATATGCCCGAACTCAAGATAGCTCTGCCCACACGAGAAGGTAAATTTGACAGCGACCTGGTGGAATCTGGTCCACCGGCCATCCTGACCGATAGAGGTATTGTGCTGATCTACAACAGCCGCAATGTGCCATCCTTTGGCGATAAGACACTGGCCGAGGGTACTTATACCGCATCGCAGGCTTTGTTTGACAAGAACGATCCTACCAAATTGATCAAACGCCTGGATCGTTATTTTATGAAACCCGAAAAACCATACGAACGCTCAGGGCAGGTGAACCAGGTTTGTTTTGTGGAGGGTTTGGCTATATTTGACAATCATTGGTACCTGTATTATGGCACCGCCGATTCCAAAATAGCCGCGGCCGTGAGCCCCGTTAAATAGTATGAAAACATTAGCAGACCTCTTACTCCTGGGCGACCCCAGGTTATATGAAAAGTGCAAACCCGTTTTGAAAACCGAACTATCTTTAGTAACCAACTGGGTAGCCGATATGGATAATGTGATGCGGGAGATCCGTGCTAAATATAATTTCGGACGGGCGATAGCTGCTCCGCAATTAGGGATCATGAAAAGGCTGATCTATATGAATATTGATCAGCAAACCGTTTTCATTAACCCTGAGTTTACCTGGTTAAGCGACGAAAAATTTGAGCTCTGGGACGATTGCATGAGTTTTCCTAATCTACTGGTAAAAGTAGCGCGCCACAAAAAACTCACCATCAACTATCTTGATGAAAACTGGCAACCACAGGAATGGCACATGGAAGATGCCCTGGCCGAACTGCTGCAGCATGAGTATGATCATCTGGAAGGTATCTTGTGCATCAGCCGGGCCGTTGATCCCCGGGCATTCAAATGGCGGCTTTAATTAGCCTTTTTCAGCACATCCTGTATATCCCTAATGGCCCAATGATCGGTGTAGAGACCATCTTTTAAATAAATAATATCCATAGTAGGTATCACCACTTGTTTGCCGCTGCCTTTTATCCCCATAAATTCGCCAATATGTGTGCCGTGCAATAGTTTATGGGTAAATACTTTATTGCCCTCGGCTACCATGTTTTTGATCTCCATCCGAAGATCCGGGAATGCTTTTCTAACCACCTTATCTACAAAATCAAAAGTAGCCTGGAAACCATTGTCGGTGCCAGCAGGAGCGGTGTGGTTTATAAAATCCGGACTTACAATTTCCTGGTAAGCGTTAAAATCTCCTTGCTCTAAAACCTCGAGGTTAAAACGGGTTACTATCGCTTTGTTTAATTCTTGTTCTGTCATGTTTTATCTTTTAAGTAGCGGCAAAATTATCCCGCAAAGCTTAGGGGGTATGGTACAAAACGATGCATTAACGGTAAATTTCGAGGATGCTTCTGCGATACTCAATTGGAGTTAAATTTTCAAAACGCTTAAAGAAACGGTTAAAGTAAGCATCATCTTCAAAGCCCAGCTCAAAGGCAATTTCTTTTACAGAATGCCCGGTATGAAAAAGCAGGCGCTTGGCTTCAACAACAAGGCGCTCATGGATATGCTGAATAGGCGTTTTGCCGCTTTGGGCCTTCACAATGGCTGTTAAGTGACCTGTGGAAATATGCAGCAATTGGGCATAGGCGGCTACTTCATGCAGTTGCAGGTAATGTTCCGTTATTAAGGTGGTAAATTGACGGAGCAGTTGCCTGTCAGTATTTTGTTCTGTGGCGGTAAACTGTTGCTCATAAAGGCGACTAAGATAGATAAGCAGAGTATGCAGGTAAGCTTGCAAGGCAGCGTTTTTCCAGCTTTGATGCCGATGTTGTTCGTCCAGCATCAGGCTGATAATATGGCGTATGAAATCACGGTCGGCGGCTTGAAGTTTCAGCTCATGCACGTTTTGTGGATTTGCAATAATGGGCAGGTTCCTGAACAGGCGATTATTTTCCAGCTCAATAAATTCGCGGGTAAAACAAATGTTTACACCCATAAAAGGTTTGGCCTGCTCCTTGATATGAACCTGCTGCGGGGTAGAAAAGTAGAAACAATTGGGATCAAGCTGGTACAGGGTAGAATCGACCCAATGCCGTCCATCGCCTTCATCAACCAGTCCCAATTGGTAATAATCGCGCCGGTGTGGTGCCAGGAACATCGTTTTATGCTTGTTAAACTGGCCCTTGGCTTCAACCAGCTCAAACATGCCATTGCCCGTGGGAAACATTTCCTGAAAGGAGTATTGAGGTATGATATGATCTTTTGCAGATAAAGCCATAGTGCAAATTAAAGAATACTTAGGAAACATAAAAAGGGCTGTCACCCTGAGCTCGTCGATGGGTGCGCGCAAAGGCCTGCCCACCATGCTTCGACGGCGCTCAGCATGACATCCGGTTCTTTTATCACCCAATAATTTTCACCCTACAGTAAGGGTAAAAGCACTTGCACGTGTTGTATATAAAAAGGTTTAATTTTTTAATTTGTGTGTGAGCAGGTAGCCGGGCCCCTAAAAAGGTTGGGCTCTTGCTTTTTTATGTACAGTTAAAGCCAGCCCGAAGTGTAAGCTATTTAGCAATCGTAACATTGCATTAAATAATAATACACATATGAATAGCCAGGAAATTATCTGTTTAAATTTTAATGAAATAAGACGCCGGAGTATCAAAGTATGGCTCGGCATACCCCAGGATAAATATGATTGGAAACCCGATGCCGGTGCAATGACCTGTATAGAAATTATCCGTCATATCATCGAAAGCCAGTATATTTATCAGCAGATCGTTATTAACCGGGGAGACCTGGGAGAATTGATCACGCCATGGCAGGATAAACCATATATGAGCATTGAGGACGAAATAGCATTTGCATCACCGCATCATGCGGCTTTTATGGAAGTGATTAGCCATTTTTCAGAAACGCAGCTGGAGGAAATTGAGATCGTAAGACCCAAAGCAAACCTGAAACGGAAATTAGGCGATTATTTACAAAGGATAGCCTATCACGAAGCTATCCACACCGGCCAACTGCTATCGTACTTAAGAACAATGAATGTTGACCGTCCCCAAATTTGGGATTAACCGATAAGATATGACCAACCTGAGTAGTTTTAAACAAGCGGCGGCTTTGTTTGGCGAACCGGCTCGCGCCGCCATGATCTGGGAGCTGTTTGATGGCAAACCTGTATCTGCCGGTGATTTAGCCATCGCTGCAAATATCACACCGCAGTCGGCGAGTAGCCATCTCAAAAAGCTGGTAGAATCTGGGATATTGAAGATGCAGAAACAAGGCAAACATAAATACTTTGTATATGCCAACCCTGAGATAGCGGTAGCAGTTGAAACACTTTCCAATATTTTTTCGGCCCCTAAAGAACTTAACTCTGCTCAGCGGGATGTGCGGGCGGCGCGTAGTTGTTATGACCACCTGGCGGGACTGGCCGGGGTGCTGGTAACCGAAGCGTTGTTGAAGAAGGGATTTATTACCGATCATCCCGATCATCTCAAGGAGTTTAGCGTTACCCCACAGGGCCTCAGCTGGTTTAAAGAATTGGAAATAGAAGTTCCACAGTTAATTGTTGCCAAAAGACCGCTTGCCTTAAAATGTATTGACTGGACCGAGAAAACCCCGCACCTGGCGGGAGGACTTGGCGCGGCCATGCTGCAATATTTCCTGAAGGAAGGCTGGTTCAGAAAAATTTATCAGAAAAGAAACCTGCTGATCACCTCCAAAGGCGAGTTTGAACTTAAGCAACGATTGAACATAGATTTAAAGGGGTAGTAGTTCCAGTTTTTTGATATGCTCCGCGGCATTGTTATTTTTAGGGTTTAGCTCCAGTGAGTGTTTATAATTTTTAATGGCAAGTTCTCTTTCGTCTAAAGCCTCGTACGCTTCGGCCAGGCTGTCGTAAGTATTGGCGCTGTTTGGATATAAGTTAACATTTAGTTTAAACACTTCTGCTGCTTCCTTTTTTTTGTTATCGGACATCAGCATATATCCCAGGCTATTTAAATCATCCTCGGGCAGCTTATAGGCAGGATTGTTCTTCTTTTCTTTTTCTACTATTTCAACAGCGCGACTGTAGCCACGTTTGGCCAGTTTGGCGCGCAAAGCTTTAATTTCTTTGGGCGATTTAAATCCATAATCGAGCCATTGGGCCTGCCACCAGGTTTGTTTGCCAAAAAAAGTATTCAATATATCGGCGGTGATATTTAAGCCGTAAGGGTTATGAGTAAAATATACGAGGATCTCCTGTCGATCAGGAAAGGCAATAAAGAAACCTTTAAAATCGCCGTTGTCGCCCCAATGCCAGATTGATTTTCCCAGTTCATTTTGTTGTAAACCCACACCAAGCCCCCAGTCAATATGCTGGTTAGCTTCTATGATGGGATGGTCAAAGCGCGTTCCCGAGCTTGATTTTTCAAACATCAGCTGGCGGGTAGCCGGTTTTAATCCCTGTCCGGCTAGTAAGGCCTGTAAAAAAAGTGTATAATCATGGGCGGTGGTGAGCAGGCTATAAGCTGCATTTGCATTTTTATGCCGGTTGATGGCCCCGGGGCTATTGCCAAATGCAGATACCGTATCAAATTTACTTTCCCAAACGTAACTGCTGCTGGTCATTTTAAAAGGGGTGAATACCTCTTCCTGTGCCAGGTCGTTCAGTGATTTACGCGTTAGTTTTTCAACGGCTTTTTGTAAAAACACATAGCCTTCGCCGGAGTAGGAGAAACAACTATCGGGTGTAAATAATAGCCGGGCGCCTTTGTCGTCGCCCCAGTTGGGTAAACCTGTGGTATGCCTTAGTACCATCCTGGCGGTTATTTTGGCGTAGCGGGCATCTTTGGGATCAAACCGCTCATAGCTGCCCGTATAGTGTAGTAGGGGCGTATCCAGGCTAATGATTCCACTGTCATACAAACGCATCACCGTGTAGGCGAACACACATTTACTTAATGAGGCAGCTTCAAAAATGGTATTTGAGCTTACTTTTTTATCGGAGCCTTTATTTACTGTGCCGATGTTGTAGGCCTGGGTTTTATTGCCCTTAACATAAACCAATTGTAAACCCTGTATGCCGTATTCATCGGCAAAGGATTTTATCTTTTTCTCCTGTGAAAATGCATGGGTGAAAGCCAGGAGTAAAATAACAGCACAGCTTATCTTTTTCATGTAATGAGGGTTAGTAAGGGAACTGATTAAAAGACGCCGCAATTCCAAATTCGTTACAGACGATCTGGTGCGGATCAAATAAATTTTATATCCAGGTAGGGGTAAAAGCTCCGGATTGTGTTTTAGTGGAAATAAGCATCAATAAAACTATGAATGATATAAGCCATTGCCCGCCAGATAGTTTTGACAGGTTAAAGTACGAAACACACAATCCTGCGAAAATAAAGGATAACCATATAGACAGGGTCTTAAAGGCGCTTCATTTTAAACTGGTTGATGATTTGCCCATGATCATCTGGTATGTAACCAGCAGCCTATAGTTTACCAGTATGAACACGATGGATAGGTTGCTAACAAAATATATGCTGGGCGAAGCCAGGCTGGCCGAGATAGAGATGATTGACAAATGGGTAGCTGCCAGTAAGCATAACCTCAGGTATTTTACACAGTTTAAACTGGTATGGGAGATATGCGAACTGGTAAAACCCGAAAGCCATATCGATATAGAAGAAGCCTGGGAAAAGTTTAAAAAGATGGCCAAAAGAGGCAAAGGCCCTGCGGCTATCATCAATATGATATGTCAGATAGTGAAGGCTCCTACTTTAATTACCTAAACCAATGGGTTACAGCCGGCGGTCTGCTTCATTAATAAGCACATCGTTGATACTGGCGTATCTTTTTTGCATCAGGCCATGCTCATTAAATTCCCAGTTCTCGTTACCGTAAGCGCGGTACCATTGTCCGGCGGCATCATGATACTCATATTCAAAACGTACCGCTATCCGGTTATCGGTAAAAGCCCAAAGTTCCTTTTTTAGCTTATAGTCGAGCTCTTTTTGCCATTTACCACTCAAAAATTGTACAATCTCCGCGCGGCCATTGATAAACTGCGAGCGGTTGCGCCATTCGCTGTCGATGGTATAAGCTAAGGATACCCGTTCAGGATCTTTGCTGTTCCAGGCATCTTCTGCCAGTTGCACTTTTTGGGTAGCCGTTTCAAAGGTGAACGGTGGTAGTGGTGTTTTTTGTTCCATGATGTAGCAAATATAAGCAGGGATGTATCAATCCTAATGGTATCATTTACTGATTGTGTGGTACATGCCGTTGAAAAACATTCAAGGCTGTCATGCTGAGCTCCGTCGAAGCATGGTGGGTGGACCCCTGCGCTCTACCCTTCGACGGTGCTCAGGGTGACACTCCTGCATGGAACATTATATCAAACCCTCGATGGCGCTACACCAAACGTTTTCTTAAAGGCGTAGGAGAAGTGTGAAAGATCCTCAAACCCTAGCTCCAGGTAAACATCAGAAGGAGCCTTGCCCTGCTCTTTGATCTGGTAATGTGCCTCCTGCAATCTTTTTTGCTGCAACCATCTGCTGGGCGTGATGTGAAAGATCTTTTCAAAATCGCGCTTAAAAGTGGCCAGGCTGCGGCCGGTTAAATAAGCGAATCTTTTGAGCTGTACATTGAAGTGAAAGTTTTTATTCATAAAGCCTTCCAGGTCGATTTTGCCGGGCTCGCTAAAATCAAACAGTACGTCCTTGAGCTCGGGATTGCCCTGTAATAGTATCAGGATAGCCTCGCGTAATTTGAGCGACAGCAGGTTTTTATCCGCCGGTTGTTGTAAATGCTCATAAGGCTGCAATGAGTCCATAAAGCTTTTATAAAGTGGGTTGGGTTTTAGTATAATGATACTATCGCCTTCATATTGCTTTTGTGCTGTGTAGCCATATTCCATACTGAAATTGCGGAGCGTTTGCTGGTCCAGGAATACCGAAACCGATTTAAACTCGCCGCCGGGTGGTGGCTGCTTCAGGAATTTAACCAACTGGTTTCTGCGGCTCAAACGGAAATCGCCTGGGTCGGACTGGTATACTTTATCCGTACCGGTAAGTGTAAGGTCACCCGAGATCTGGAAACTGAAAGCATGCTCCGGAATAAACTGTTCGCCGCCACGGCTCCTGGTATAATAGCAGGAGTAATGGATCTCTGATTGCGCACTAAGCTCGTTCTCTTTTAGCATATATCAAATTTAAAAAATTAAACAGCATTGTTGTTTCAAGCCGATACAACAATGCTGTGGGGTATTATATCCTGTACAGAATTATTTCGATTTCATCAGCAGTTTACCTGCTTCTGATTCCAGGAAATTCTCGGCCTCGTCGTGATCTGTGGAAAGACTCATCGGTAGCCATTTTTCCATTTCGGCGGTGCGTAAGCTGTCGGCATTTTTTAGCAGCGCAATGGCTTCGCTGCCCAGTACCAGGTGTGTTGGCGGTTCGGGATGATCAACCAGATCTACCATTACTTTAGCCGCTTTATCCGGATCACCTACGGGTACAAATTTGCCGCTTTGAAAAAATCCAACGCGTGCGTCTACGGTTGATTCATAACCTTCAACCGATGGGGCGTAAGTCATGGAATCGCCGGCCCAATCGGTACGGAAGCCGCCTGGTTCCACGCAGGTTACGTGTATGCCCAGATCGGCCACCTCTTTGGATAACGCTTCGCTGAAACCGCCCAAACCAAACTTGGCCGCCTGGTACATGGTCAGTCCGGCATTACCTACACGCCCACCAACCGAGCTGATCTGCAAAATATGGCCCGAACGCTGTTTGCGCATGTAAGGCAATACCACACGGGTGATCTCGATAGGGGCATACAGGTTGGTTTCCAGCTGGCTATGTACCTGTTCATCCGTAAAAGCTTCGGCGGCGCCAATGATGCCAAAACCGGCATTGTTCACCAGTACATCAATACGGCCAAAATGCGCGATGGTACTTTCAACCGCCGCTACGATCTGCGCCTTGTTGGTCACGTCCAGTTGTACGGGAAATAGCTGGCCGGGATATTTATCGGCCAGGTCTTTTAATTGTTCGGGTTTGCGTGCTGTGGCGGCAACTTTATCGCCTTTGGCAAGCACGGCTTCTGTTAGACTGCGTCCCAATCCGCGGGAGCTACCTGTTATAAACCAAATCTTTGTCATTATCTTCTGTTTTAATTTTGTATAACAAAGGTCGGTAGTATTTCAGGATGCAGCTTTGTTGAAACGCTCAAGTTGCTTTGTTGAAACGTTCATGGCCTCACCCCAGCCCTCTCCAAAGGAGAGGGAGTTAAAAAACGCGTCATTGCGAGGTACGAAGCAATCACTATGCTATACAGAGCGAACTTGCATAGTTGACCTGCCTATGTAGAGATTGCTTCGTACCTCGCAATGACGTGGTTTAAAATATCTTCTTGCCCCAGGTTAATCCTTTTTTAATATTTTATTAAGTTCATTTGGTTAATTTGCTCATCAGTTATACACCTATCGGGGAGAATAAACCAATTACCCGAAAATAAATTATTGATGAAGAATAAAAATTTAGCCTCTACCTGCATTGCTTTATTATTTTTGACGCTGGCCTCAACCGCTTTCGCTAAATCCGTTCATCAAGATACCCTGTTGAGCCAATACAATGTAACCTGGGATACGCCGGGACCTACATCGGCACAATCCATGCCCCTGGGTAATGGCGATATCGGCCTTAATGTATGGGTTGAAAAAAGTGGCGACCTGGTATTCTACATCAGCAAAACCGATGCCTGGGGTGGAGAGCTCGACGCGCAGAAAGACCCGTGGATGAAACAGGGCGGTGTACTCATGAAATTAGGCGCTATCCACGTTTCGGTAAGCCCCAATCCGCTGGCCAAAAGCACCGCCTTTAAACAAATACTGAAACTTAAAAACGGCGAGATCCTTGTTCAGGAAGGCACCGGTAAATCGGCGGTAAAGCTGCGGGTTTGGGTGGATGCCAATCATCCCGTGATCAGGGTGGAAGCGTTGAGCGGTAGCCCGGTAAGCGTCAATGTAAAGCTGGATAACTGGCGCGCGGGCCAAACCGATACCGTATTGAATAACCAGCAAAATCAGGTAGCCTGGTATCACCATAATTCATCAACCACTGATCCGCACCTGGCTAATTTAACCTTTGGTGCTATAGTAAAAGGTAAAGGACTGTTGAGTAAAGACGCCTCTACGCTGCAATCAGGTAAAATAACTTCACAGCTGATTTCTATTTATCCTTTAACAGCCGTTGCCGGTAGCGGTGAGCAATGGCTGTCGAAACTAAAACAACAGGTGGCTGAGATCGAAAAACTTAGCCTGGAGCAAACCCGCGCCGCGCATCAGCAATGGTGGGGGCAGTTTTGGAACCGCAGCTGGGTGTTTTTACAGGGTGATGAACAAGCCAAACAGGTTACACAAGGCTATGTATTGCAGCGGTTTGTTACCGCCTGTGCAGGCCGTGGTACTGGTCCTATCAAGTTCAATGGGTCGATATTTGTGGTGGATAACCCCAGTTGGAAACACGACGGCAAACCCGATCCGCAGAACGCCGATTTCAGGGCCTGGGGCGGGCAATACTGGTTTCAGAATACCCGTGCCATGTATTGGCCAAGGCTCATGGCAGGCGACTTTGATATGATGCTGTCTCTGTTTAATATGTATGCCAAAATATTGCCGGCCAACACGGCGCAGGTGAAACAATTTTACAATCACGGCGGTGCATACTTTGCCGAAACCTCGCCTTTTTGGGGCGGATTGCAATATATGGGTCCTGATGTAAAGGCCAATTATACCGGCCATTATTTTACGCCGATACTGGAACTGAGCATGATGATGCTCGACTATTACGAGTACACCGGCGACACCAAATTTGCCAAGCAAACCCTGTTGCCCATAGCCACCGCCGGACTGCAATTTTTCGATCAGCATTTTGGCCGCGACAGCACAGGCAAGCTGCTGCTTGATCCGGATAATTCCATTGAGATGTTCTGGAAGGTGCATAACCCCACGCCCGATATCGCAGCTTTGCATGCGGTGATCAGCCGGCTGTTGCAATTACCTGCTACCATCGTTGATGATAAAACTAAGGCGCAATGGCAAAAGTTGTACAGCATATTGCCGCCGCTGCCGGTAAGCGACGATAAAAAATTACTGCTGCCTTATACCGGTCCGCAAACGGCCAAATCATTCAACAGCGAAAACCCTGAACTGTATGCTATATACCCATTCAGACTGTATGGCATCGGCAAACCCGACCTGGCTTTAGCCCGCAATACTTTTGATGCCCGTAAACAACGCTCTAAAGGCTGCTGGGTGCAGGACCCGATACAGGCCGCCATGCTGGGCGAAGCCGATGTGGCTAAAGATTATGTGAGCTTCGCGTTTACCCGCAAGGCGCCCGATTTGAAATTTCCGGCTTTTTGGGCCTCAGGTAACGACTATCACCCCGACGAAGATAACGGTGGCAACGGCGAAAACGGCCTGCAGCAAATGCTGCTGCAAACCGATGGCAAAAAGATTATCCTGCTGCCTGCCTGGCCTGCCGGATGGAATGCAGGCTTTAAGCTGAACGCGCCTTACAATACTACCGTTGAAGGTAAAGTGGTGGACGGTAAATTACAAAACCTGAAAGTTACACCGGCCAGCCGTGCAGCCGATGTGATAGATATGAGCAAGAAATAAGATCACCATGAAAAACATCCTCATCGTACTCATTGCCTTATGCCTGGTAGTACCAGTAGGGGCGGTCACCCGTATCACCTGCATAGGGGCTAGCATCACCTATGGCGCAACACTGCCCGATCCGGCAACACAGTCGTTCCCGGCACAGCTGGGGGCCTTGTTGGGTAAGGGTTACCAGGTGAGCAATTTTGGCGTGAGCGGCGCTACGCTGCTGAGCAAAGGTAATTTCCCTTATGTGAGCACACCGGCCTATCAGCAGGCACTCAAAAGCAACCCGGATATTGTGTTCATCGATTTGGGTGGTAACGATGCCAAAGCCATTAATCGCCCGCATTATAATGAGTTTGAGGCTGATTATCATACGCTTATCAACTCTTTCAAACAGTTGCCCTCGCACCCGCGCATCATTTTGCTGCTGGCCATGCCGTCCTTTGAAAAGGATAGCACAGGTATTTATGATCCGGTTATTGTGAACCGGGTTAACCCGCACATCAGGCAGGTGGCTTATGACGAAAAGCTGGAAGTGCTGGATATGCATTCGCCATTGATCAATCATGAGGATTTGATGCCCGATAAGATCCACCCCAATATAGAGGGTTCAGCCATTGCCGCCAAAAAATTGTATGCTGCCGTGCTGCTGCCACCTGATGCCGGTTTTGATATTTTTAAAGCGATCAAAGAACCTTATAAAACCGACTCATTTTACGGCTATCCCTGCGCCACATTTACCCTCGATGGCCGCGAGTGCAAAGTGGTAAAACCCAAACGGGCAGCCAAAGGCCATCCCTGGATCTGGAGAGCACGTTTCTGGGGCCACGAACCACAAACAGACATTGCCCTGCTGGAGCATGGTTTTCATGTAGTTTACAGCGATGTTGCCGAACTACTGGGTAACGACGAAGCCATCACCCGCTGGAACAATTTTTATAAGATACTGAACGACGGTGGTCTGGGCCAGAAAGCTGTACTGGAAGGCATGAGCCGCGGCGGAATTTACATGTATAACTGGGCTGCCGTTAACCCAACCAAAGTAGCCTGTATGTATGCCGATAACGCCCTGTTAGATCTGCAATTCTGGTCCGACTCAGCCCTACTCAAAAAAGATTTTAACCTGGCACGAGTAAAAGACCTGGGCGCGTTAAAGGCAAGTCCGCTGGATAAGGTTGCGCAGATAGTGGTGGGTGGTTATCCTATGCTGCACCTTTCGGCCGATGAGGACGAAGCGCTCGACCCATCAAAAAATACGCTCCTGTTTGAGCAAAAGGTAAAAGCGTTGGGCGGCTCCATCACCGTGATCCATAAGCCCGGCTTTAAACACCACCCGCACAGCCTGCCCAATCCGCAGCCCATTGTTGATTTTATTTTGAAGGCCACGGGGTATGAAATAAAGTAGAAACCTCACCCTAACCCTCTCCAAAGGAGAGGGGACGAAAACAGACTTTATAAAGTCCTCTCCTTTGGAGAGGATTTAGGAGAGGTACCTTGCAATGACGTGTTTGTGTACCCTCTTTCCTTCGAAGCCAAAGAGAAGCGAGTCGGCTATACTGCCCAATGGAGAATAGATGTTAAAAAAGTATCATGTTTGGTTTTAATAGTATGCGTTCCTCCTTCAGAATTGTTACCCATATAATCACATTACCTTTGAATGTAAACTGTTTTTATTGTAATTTAGCCATTGCCGCCAGCTAAATAGGTTAATGTTTAACTGGCTAAATTATAAATACAACACGGGTACTTAAGTCCTAATAGTAAGTACTGATCAACATGAGGTTTTTTGTTTCGGGAATAATTGCGGTTATTTTTTTAAATATACTATGGATACCACCTGTTCATGCGCAATCATACGGGCTTGGTTTTTATAGCCACGAAGTAGTACAGGATAAACGCACCACCTTAAACCTGGGTATCAGCAACGTTGCTGCAAAAGACAATCTCGAAATATCCTTCGATCTGTCGTTCATTCCTAACCGGCAAATATATTTTGGTTATATGCTCAGGCTGGTGGGTGACGATAAGCAAAACATCGACCTGGTGTACGATAACCAATACAATACCAAACATTTCAAGATCATCATTGGCGAAAAGCTCTCCAAAATATCCTTCAATATCGACGATAAAGAGCTGTTTGATAACTGGAGCAAGCTCAAAATATTTATTGATTTTAAGAACGATAAGCTCACTGTATCTGCCGGTAAGGCATCCTACAGCGAAGCGGGTGTGCACTTAAAGCAAAGCTCCAATTATAAGTTGTTGTTTGGCGCCAATGCCTATAAGCAATATCAAACTACCGATCTGCCCCCGTTTAAGCTGCGCGATGTAAAGATTGTACAGCAGGATAAACTGTTATCCTGGTGGCCGCTGAACGAGTGGCAGGGTGATGTGGCACACGAAACCGTTAACCAGAACAACGGTACGGTTACCAATCCGCTATGGATCAAGGCCCGTCACCGCAACTGGCAAATGGAAAGGGAATTTAGCGTGGCCGGCGATGCCAGTTTGGCTTTCGACGCAGCTACCGAAACGGTTTATATCATCACTGCCGATTCATTGCTTTCTTACTCGGTCAATAAAATATCGCCTTTAAAGAGCGAGGTATACAAAACAGGCAGGCAACAGCTCATTCCCGGCGACCAGGCCCTGTTCAATAATGGTAACTTATACTACCTGTTTATTGATCAAAAGGGAATAGCTACTTATAATATTAAAGACCAAAAGTGGGACAAGGGCTTTAAAAACCTACCCCAGGAAACCAATACCGGGCACCTGAATAAATTTTTCTGCAAAACCGACTCCTCCATTTATACCATTGGCGGTTATGGGCAACTGGTTTATAAAGACAGTGTGAAACAATATCATGTAAGCACCGGCGCCTGGCAGGAGATAAAAGCCAACGGCGACATATTTACGCCACGTTACATGGCCGGCCTGGGAGCCAATGCAGCGGGCGATACGGTGTATGTGATAGGCGGTTATGGCAGCGCTTCGGGCCAGCAGATCGTGAACCCGCGTAACCTGTATGATGTGATGCAGTTTACCGTCAAAACTAAAACGTTTAAGAAATTATTTAACATCGGTGTTAAAAGCGAGGATTTTGTATTTGCCAATTCGCTTATCATCAACAGTAAAGCCAAAACGTATTACGGGCTCATATTTCCGCAGCATAAGTTTAACTCCAATCTGCAGCTGATCAAAGGATCGTTGGATAAACCTGCTTACCAGCTGGTAGGAGATACCATTCCTTATTTATTTCATGACGCACGCGCTTATGCGGATATTTACTATTGTCCGCACAGCAATAAATTTTTAGCCGTTACTCTTTTTAAAGATAAAGAGCAAACCCAGGTTAAAGTGTACTCGCTGTTAAGCCCGCCAGAGCCATTGGATAACCCGATACTGAGCGAGGCCGGCATCAACTATATTTTGTGGATCGGCGGCTTATTGGTTGTGGGCCTGGGTATAGCTGGTGTGGTGATTGTTTACCGTCGTAAAAACAAGGTTCAACCACAACCGCTATTGGTATCGCCTGTTGTAGAATCTCCTGTTCATCAACACACCGGACAGGTGGAACCAGCCATTGAGCCCGACCACGACAACCGGGTGAACAACAATAAGAACGCGATATTTTTATTTGGCGATCTGCAATTGTTTACACCCGAGGGACACGAGATCACCAAGTATTTTACACCGCTGCTTAAAGAATTGTTCCTGGTTATTTTGCTGTATTCGGTTAAACTGGGCAGGGGAGTAAGCTCCGAAAAGCTGAACGAGATCTTGTGGTTTGATAAATCAGAAAAAAGCGCACGTAACAACCGTTCGGTAAATATTGCCAAGCTCAAATCGCTGCTGGACAAAATGGGGCATTGCCACCTGTCGAAAGATACCGGTTATTGGAAAATTGAGATCGATTATAACCAGATCATGGTTGATTATCATAACTATCTCAACATTGTATCTAACAAAAGCAAGCTCAACAAGCAAAAGATCATCCAGCTTACCCACATCACCCAGCGCGGCAATTTCTTATCGAACATTGAGTATGAGTGGTTGGATGCCTTTAAATCAGAAGTATCCAACGAGATCATCGACTCCTACATCCAATTTGCCGGATCGGTCCAGATTGCCGACGACGCGGAGTTCCTGATCAAACTGGCCAATGATATTTTTTACTTCGACCCGGTAAACGAAGACGCTATGATCCTGAAATGCAAGGCACTTTCACATTTGGGCAAACACTCCCTGGCCAAAAATACTTTCGAGAATTTCAGCAAAGAGTACAAAGTGATCTACGGCGAAGGTTTTGAACGTGATTTTCATTCGATATTGGAATAAGATAGATCGCCTGCGGTAGCCGACTCCTCCACATGTTTAACCTTATGTCATTGCGAGGAGGTACGACGAAGCAATCTCGTAGCTATTCCTATTCATGGGAACGCGAGGGGATTGCTTCGTGCCTCGCAATGACATGTTTTTTAGTTTTTTCTTTCCTACATGTAAGGAATGGCATGCAACTTAAACTTCGCACTTAAATGCGTATATTTGTATATACAACGGCCCGGTTTTCCCTAAAAAAGGAGAACCGGGCCGTTTAATTTAGCGATAAAAAGATCCGAAAACAGATCGTTTTGTATGTAGTTATTTGACAATCAATAATTTAATACTTTTTAAACTTGCAGAAACCATATTGAAATTTGTTAAAAAGTGTTAAAATCGATGGTTTTGAATCAATTTTGAGCGGTTTTTCATCCATTTTTGCCCAGTTTTTAAGTAAAAAATTGTTAAAATAAAGCTTTAAAAAGTTTTTATATAATGCGTGCCTGTGTTAAAGCCGGGTAATAATAGCGTTACTCGTAAGCCCTTATGCTATATATTCATGCAATAGCTAAACACATTAGAGCCGTTTTTTTATATTTGCACACTTGTTGGCATCAGATGCCCAACCGGTTTACACCGCAGGCGATATCAGGAAGTTGGCTTACCGCCAGTAATTTTTTAATAACACCAGAATAATGCAAGCTCAAATTGACCAGTATACAGCCGAAATAAATGCTTTTTCACCGGCTAATGCCGATGAACTGGAAACGTTTCGAATCAAATTTTTAGGAACCAAGGGAATTATAAAAGACCTTTTTGAGCAGTTTAAAACCGTTGGCCCTGAGGAAAAACGCACTTTTGGTAAAGTACTTAACCAGTTTAAGCAACTGGCCGAAGCCAAATACAATGAGCTAAAAGAAACACTTGACTCCGGACCAAAGGCTAAAGACTTAGCACTTGACCTCACGCTACCAGGCGAAGATTTTGCTGTTGGCTCGCGCCATCCGCTTTCGCTGGTACGTAATGAGATCATCGATATATTTAAACGCCTGGGCTTTGTGGTGGCGGAAGGACCGGAAATTGAGGACGACTGGCACAACTTTTCGGCCCTGAACTTCCCGGAAGAGCATCCTGCGCGTGATATGCAGGATACTTTCTTTATCAAAAAGAACAGCGGCAAGGATGATATCGCTTTGCGTACCCATACCTCATCGGTTCAGGTGCGGATGATGGAACATGGTAAACCACCGTTTCGGGCTATTATGCCGGGTAGGGTTTACCGTAACGAGGCTATATCGGCCCGTGCCCATTGCTTTTTTCACCAGGTGGAAGGTTTGTATGTAGACGAGAACGTATCTTTTGCCGATCTGAAACAAACACTATATCACTTTGTGCAGGAATTATATGGTGAAGGTACCAAAGTACGTTTTCGCCCCTCATATTTCCCGTTCACCGAGCCATCGGCAGAGATGGACGTTTCATGTACCATTTGCGGCGGTTCTGGTTGTAATATGTGCAAATACAGTGGCTGGGTAGAGATATTGGGCTGCGGTATGGTTGACCCGAATGTGCTGGAGAACTGCGGTATCGACAGTAAAAAATATACTGGCTTTGCTTTTGGTATGGGTATGGAAAGGATCGCGAACCTGAAATATGTTATCCGTGATCTGCGTTTATTTTCTGAAAACGATGTTCGCTTTTTAAAACAGTTTCAAACCGAAATATTATGAGAAAGTTCATAATGATCATATTAACAGCTGTTTGTTTACTTTCATGCGGCAAGGGTGACCCTGTTCCGAGCATACCGGTAAACTTTCAATCGCCTATCAATCCTAAGTACAGCGCGCTGAATAGCCCCGGAGGTTATTATTTTGTTCCAGGTTATGGGGTAGCCGGTTTAATTTTATATCATTCACAGACCCGCGGAATTGTTGCATACGATGCTTGCAGTAGTTATCAACCTGAAAAGAAATGCGTGGTCAAAATTGATGATACTGGGCTTCAGGTGGTCGACCCCTGCAGCGGATCAAAATTTTCATTAGAGGATGGTACACCGGTAAAAGCCCCTGCAACAAAGTCGCTGAGGTCATACCAGGTTATAACAACCCAGTTCACCATTCAAGTTGTCAATTAATTTAATAAATGGAAGCCGATAAAATAAAGGATAGTATAAAGAGGGCGGCGCAAGAACTGTTCCGCAAATTCGGTTACCATAAAACCAGTGTTAATGAGATAGCCAAAAAGGCTAAAATTGCCAAGGCTACCATTTACAAATATTTTGATAGTAAAGAAGCGGTTTTACATATACTGCTGATGGATTATATCAAGGCCAGTGTTGATGACCTGGTACAGCACAATGCCCCGGATATTGATGAGGAAGAGTATCTGAACAACCTGATCATGAAAACCTGCCGCCTGTCGTATACCATATGTAACGAATTTATTGGCTGGGATTTTATCAGGGAATCAACCAACTCCCAGGATTTTTTAAAAAATCTGTCCAACGAGCTGGAAGAATTGTTGATGGCTTCGTTTATACAATTACCCGGCATCCGTAAGCACGAAACCTACCAGCAAAGGCTGCGTTTTTTAATAAAATGCAGTAAAAGCATTGTGTTTAGTTTTGCTTTCACTTCGGTGAGTGATTCTGATGTACGCAAGAATTTTGTTTCTTTTCAAAAGGAGATCCTTCCTTACCTGGTGAAGGCGGCTATTTCAGTTTAATTTTTTAGAAGAAATTATTTGGATTGTTTAATTCTTCTTTGTTACTTTGAATTGCAAAGTACTATTATGTTAATAGGAAATACAATAAGGCTCTCAGAGCCTTCTTTTTGATCTTTATACTTTGTAATTCAAAGTACTTTATATTTAAAAAATAACATGACCGAAGACAAATCACCAAAACAAGGAATAATGGACGGGCTCAAGGAGTCGGTAACCATTAAATTGCTCTTTATTGCTACACTGGTACTGGTATTGCTGGTACCCTCATCGCTGGTCAATAACCTGATAGATGAACGGGCCAGCCGGCAGGATGAAATGATGCGGGATGTATCTGACAAATGGTCGGGCAACCAGGTGATCAAGGGGCCGGTACTGGTTATCCCTTACAAAAAGCAGATCACCGAGATGGGGACATCGAATAAAGAAGTTACCAGGGAGATCATCGAAAATTTATACATCCTGCCTGATAACCTGCATATTAAAGCCGGACTCAGCACCCAGATTTTGCACCGCGGGATATTTGATGTGGCTGTTTATAATTCCCTGGTAAAGGTATCGGGTAATTTCTCCAAAGCCGATTTGGGTAGCCTATCCCTGACTCCCGATCAACTTTTGCTGAATAAAGCCCGGATCGTATTTAGTATCAGCGATTTAAAAGGCCTGAAAAACAACCCGGTGATCAAAGCTAATGATCAAACGCTGACTGCCGAACCTGTATTTGACAACGCATCGGTATTTGGCGGGGGCTTACAGGTAGCTGTTGATATTTCAGGGGCTAAAGACGGAAATGTACCTTTTGAATACGCTCTGGATCTGAAAGGGAGTCAGAACTTAAGCTTTTTGCATCTGGGTAAAACTACCGATGTGGAAGCAAGCGGAACCTGGAGCAGCCCGAGTTTTGATGGCCGCTACCTCCCCGATGAGCGTACGGTAAACAAAGATGGCTTTAAAGCCCGTTGGCGCATGTTGTATTATAATCGGCCTTTTCCACAGCAATGGATAAATAATGATATCCTGCTAAACAATGATAAAAAGCTTGGCGACGCCATATTTGGCGTAAAATTACGCCTTCCGGTTGATCAGTATCAAAAAACAATGCGTACCAGTAAGTACGCGCTGCTCATCATTATGCTAACGTTTATTTCGCTGTTTTTAACCGAGGTGATCCGTAAGCAAAGGATACACATATTTAATTATGTACTCATTGGCATAGCCATGATCATTTACTATTCCCTGCTGCTTTCCTTTTCGGAACAGGTGGGTTATAATTATGCTTACCTCATTGCCTCGGTATCAACCATAGCATTGGTTTCGGTGTTCATAGCATCCTTGTTAAAAAATAAAATGGCGGCCTTGTTGTTTGCCTTTATCCTGTCGGTTTTTTACGCGTTCATCTTTGTGATCATCCAATTGGAGGATTTTGCACTGATCATTGGTAGCGTTGCCTTATTTATGGTAGTAGGTATACTGATGTACTTCTCCCGCAAAATAAATTGGGATAAACATTAGGCAAAATATGGATACTGAAATTTCAGTCACAGCGAGGCAATGGTGGTGGAGAAACAGACCCAAATATAACATGGGATTAATGATTGTCGGCTTTATTGCTTTTTTGATTTACTGCATCCTTGGGCCAATAATTATAGAGCCGCATGAAGAATTTGAAGAAACAATATTTGAGATGGCCTTTCAGGGATTTGCCTATTTAATAATGATGGGCATAGCAAATATATTTTATACACTGGGCTGGATAATTGATAGCATTTTTAACGAAAATAATAGTCAGCTTTTCCGTGAACGGCTTTTTGGGCTGGGCTATTGGTTTTCGTTTGCTTTGCCAATTCTGCTTATCCTAAGTGTCATGGTAAGGTTCCTTATCTGGGGCAAATAGTTACTTGAAAACCATCTGTTTTTGCTCAATATAAGTTGAAATTGCTTAAGCCCAACAGAGAGTGAATTCTTTTTAATTTTATAAATACCGTATACCGATTTGGTTTTTAGTATAATATTTACTATGTTAGCATAACAAATATTTTATCATGAGTCCCGAACTAACAGAATTTTCAGACATGATTGATGAGCAATTTGATATAGCCGATATGGATACAGAGGATTTTGTATCCTATATATTGAGCTTGTTCGCCTGATTGCTTATTTTATTCTCTGTAGTTCGCTTTTAAGCGGAATGGATATTCTTTTGTCCGGTAATTCATGAAGTAGAACGTATAAACCCTAAACCTTAATCTAAAAGCGAGTCGGGGAATTAGCTGTTTTCTTATTTCCCGGCTCTTATCTCTTTAGCCAGATGCGTTTACACTGGGTTTACATGTAAACCCACTATTTTGTAAAAAAAATACATTTAATTCATTGATTATCAGTTAAATATACCAGTGTTAACCATAAAAAGTGTAAACCATGTAAACCCAGTTTGTGCTTATCTCTAAGCTCCGGTTTTTATCCTAAATAAATACGGTTAACTTTGCAGCCTGATGAATAAAGTTGCCAAACAGAAGTTTTTTGAGGATGTCCGGATCATTGATATTGCCGAAGAAGGTAAAGGTGTAGGTAAAACCGACGATTTTGTACTTTTTGTAGATAAAGCCATCCCCGGCGATATAGCCGATGTGCAGGTTTACAAAAGCAAAAAGAATTTCGGCGAGGGCCGGATAGTAACGCTTAAACAACCCTCCGAATACCGGGTTGAGCCCTTTTGCGAGCATTTTGGTACCTGCGGGGGCTGCAAATGGCAGCACATGGATTACACCGGACAGCTCAAGTTCAAACAAAAATCTGTAGCTGATGCCTTGGGGCGTATTGCCAAAATTGATGTGGATGGTATTATGGATATTGTTCCATCACCTGCCGATCGTTATTATCGTAATAAATTAGAATATACATTTTCTGATAAACGTTGGCTGTACGACGGCGAAAACAAGGAAGATGAAACCCTGAACATGAACGCGCTGGGCTTTCATATTCCCGGTCGTTTTGATAAAATACTGGATGTAAAGCATTGCTATCTGCAAGCTGAGCCTTCCAATAGGTTGCGTAACAGTATTCGTGATTTTGTGATAGCAGAGGGTTATTCTTTTTATAACCTGCGTAATCATGAAGGATCCTTGCGTAACCTGATCGTGCGCACTTCGTCAACCGGTGAGGTAATGGTGATTGTGGTATTTGCTTATGTAAGCGAGGAGGAAGTCAACAAGCTGATGAACTTTATTGATGCCGGTTTCCCGGAGATCACTTCGCTACTGTACATCATCAACCAAAAAAAGAACGATACTATTTTTGACCAGGATGTGATCGCCTTTAAAGGACCGGAATATATTCATGAAGAAATGAATGGTATTAAATTCCGCATCGGGCCAAAATCTTTCTATCAAACCAACAGTATCCAGGCCTTGCACTTGTATGAAATCACCCGCGATTTCGCTGGTTTTACGGGCGATGAGTTGGTATATGACCTGTATACTGGTGCCGGTACTATCGCTAATTTTATTGCCGGTCATGTAAAAGAAGTAGTGGGGGTGGAGTATGTTCCTACCGCTATTGAGGATGCTAAAGTGAACTCAGCCATCAACAACATCACCAATACCAAATTTTACGCCGGTGATATGAAGGATGTGCTGGTTGCTGATTTCGTAGCCGAGCATGGAAAACCCGATGTGATCATAACCGATCCGCCGCGCGCGGGCATGCACCCAGATGTAGTGAACCGCCTGATGGAAATTGAGGCTCCGAAAATTGTTTATGTAAGCTGCAATGCCGCCACCCAAGCCCGTGACCTTTCGGTATTGAAAGAAAAATACGATACCGTAAAAATACAACCCGTTGATATGTTCCCCCATACACAGCACGTAGAGAATGTGGTATTGCTGGTGCTACGGGAGCAAGGACAGTAAATTATTTCGGATATCGGAATTTCGATTTCGGATTTAAAAATCAGGATTTTAGAATTTATTATTCTTAGGATTTAGCAATTAGAGTTTAGAATTTATTTTTTTAAGTATGCAACCCGAAGACCTGTTAAATGAAGGTAACGAAAGCCAACAACCCGCTCCGGACAGCCCGCTGCTGAGCCTGGAACGAGAGCTTAAAATTTTTAAAGAATCGATCCATGAAGTGGCTGTCGAAATTATGATGGAAGGGTTATCTACATATCCTATTTTCATAGCTCATCAGCACGAACTAAAACTGGGTGAGGTTATCCTGGACAGAAACGAGCTGAACACCGATTGGAGCATCCACGCCTCAACCCTCGAAGAATTTGAAGAGCGGGGTGTTATTAAACCCGAGCTGAAAGACCGTTTCATCAACAGCTATAAAAATCCCACCGATTTTATGTGCGTTTTTGTGGTGGTACCCGAGGGCGCAAATTTTGTTTATTTCCCGTATGGGAAATGATTGTTGCAAGGTTTCAATGTTGTAAAGTTGAAAGGTTAAGGTGTATATTTACAAGGTTGATACTTAAAAACATTACAACGTTCGAACATTAGAGCATTTCAACAAAAAAGCACACATGTCTGAAAAGAAACTCCTGATATTAAATCAGCACCAGATAGAGCAAAAGCTCGACCGTATTGCTTACCAGATACTGGAAGATAACTTCGACGAACAGGAAATACTGATAGCAGGCATACTGCCCCGTGGCAATCATATCGCTCAACGGATCAAAACCATTTTGGATGGTATAGCGCCCTTCTCCAGCAAGCTACTTACTATTGAGTTGGAAAAGCAAAGCAGTACCCTGCAGGCTAAGGTTGATTTTGATGTTCAGGAATGCAGCAATAAAGTAGTGATACTGGTTGATGATGTACTGAACAGCGGCAAGACGCTGGCTTATGGCTTGGCCGTATTTTTAGATGTACCCCTCAAAAAATTGCGTACGGCGGTGTTGATAGACCGTAATCATAAAAGTTTCCCGGTAACTACCGATTTTGCCGGTGTCGCCCTCTCAACCGTGATCAAAGAACATGTTGATGTGGTATTGGATGAAGATGGCCAGGAAGACGCGGTTTATTTGAGGTAAGAAGGATTAACTCTCAATCCCCAGCGCGGCTTCCAGTTTTTCTACAGACATGTCAATACCTTCTACAATATGGCTGGCTTGTAAATAGAAACTTTCGCGCTCGGCCAGTTTACCGGTTATAAATTCTACCAGTTCATCGCCTTGTTTACCCTGCAATACCGGGCGTACAGTTTTACTATTGCTGAGCCTGTCGGCCAGGGTTTTGGGCGATAGTTTGATGTAGAGGGTTTTGCCATTGGCATTCATCCATTGCATATGATCAAAAAAGCAGGGTAAACCACCGCCGGTTGATATCACTACGTTCTCCGGATATTCAATTTGTTTCAATACGTCCGACTCCAGCTTGCGGAAAGCATCTTCGCCAAAACTCGAAAAATATTCGGCAATGCTCATGCCTGCCTTTTCTTCCAGCACGTGGTCAAGGTCAATAAATTCATAGCCTAATTTGGCTGCCAGTTTACGGCTCCAGGTGGTTTTGCCACAGCCCATAAAACCAACTAAAAAGTACTTCATTATAATATCAACTTAATTTTACCCGCGGATCGATCCAAACATAAATAATATCGATCAGAATACTGATCACCACAAAAATAAAGGCGATAAAAAGGATAGATCCCATTACTACCGGAAAATCCGACATCTCTAAGGCGTCAACAGTAGCTTTACCCAGACCATTGTATCCAAAAATATATTCTACAAAAAACGAGCCTGCCAATAAGGATGCAAACCAGTTGGCTATAGCCGTGATCACGGGGTTTAACGCGTTTTTTAAAGCATGGCGATAAATGATAGCACGGTTGCCGAGGCCCTTTGCCTTTGCCGTACGGATATAATCCTGACCCAATACATCCAGCATGGCGTTACGGGTAAGCTGTACGATGATAGCCAGCGGGCGCAAACCCAGGGTGATCATGGGTAATATTAAATTGCGGATGCTGATCACCTCACCCCTGAACGGGTCATAACTATATAAACTGCCCGACATATTGAGCCCGGTATATTTGCTGAGCTCAAAGCCAAAGATCCAGGCAATAATAATCCCAGCGAAAAATGAGGGCGCCGATATGCCCAGTGTCGAAAAACTGATAGCCAGCTTATCTATCCAGGTATCTTTATTTACCGCGCTTAGTACACCTAAAAACACGCCTATAATAATGGCGAATATCATAGAGGTAGTGGCCAGTACCAGGGTATTTGGTATAACATCCATGAGTAGGCTTGCTACATCCTTACGGGTTTGGTACGACCGGCGAAGGTAGGGCCATTTCAGCGCCAATACTTTGGTATCGCTCACAGCAAACAGTTTGGCATAATGGTAGCGTTGCTGTTCTTCGGTATTATTTAAATGGATACCTACCGGCGAAAGGTCGTTCAGATAATAGGCAAATTGTACGGGTATGGGTTTATCCAAACCAAATTCTTTGCGTACGGCCTGTAATGATTGCACGTCGGCGCGCTGCCCCTGGGTCATCCGGGCCGGGTCGACAGGTAAAATATTGAACAGGAAAAAAACCACCAGCACCACACCCAGCATTACCGCCAGCCCGTAAAATAATTTGCGGATGAGGTAACGGATCATAGCTATTGTTGCTGGAAATATTTTTTTACTAAAGCATCATAAGTTGGTACCGTATGGTAATGCCACTTGTTGATGATGGTGCCGTTTTTAAGCAGCAACACACCAGGATTGGCCCGTACCATTTCTTTTAGCGGAACGCCATCGGCATAAAAAATTTCGGTAACCAGTTTATGGACCTTGGCAAATGCCTCAGCGCTTTGAGCCGAGTTGGACGTAAGCAATACCGTGCGGATATTATAATTTTCTGTAGCATTTATAGCCAGCGCGTTTAAACGGTTGATGGCCTCGGCATTGGTTTTGTCCAGATCATGAGCAACGATAACCAGGCTGTAAAACGGGTTTGATAATAGCTCTTTGGTATAATCATTACCCTGGCCATCTTGTATAGAAAGGTCGCGGATCTTAGGTTCGAAGCCTTTTTTTATGAGGCGGCTTTCCGGGTTACCCACAACTTCCCAGTTAGCATCCTTCCAGATATTGGTTTTCAGGTATTCCTTATCGCTCATGGTTTTGGTTTCGCCGGTCTTTTTGTTTTTAAGGTTGTAGGTAACCTCAAACTCATCCAGCTGTACCCCCGGCGGAATTTTCATTTCATCAGGAATATTGGCGCCTATTTTGTAGGGTAAAAAGTCGATGATGGGCATAAAGTTATAGGTGTATATGCCAAAACCCAATGCAACAATGGCCGCTCCGATAAGCCATTTGTCGGCTGTTTTAGGTTTAAATATGGGCTGTATTTTTTTGCGGTTGATAAAAGGCACCAATACCAGCAAAAGCAAGATCATGTCCTTGCTGAATGATTGCCATGGCGTTAGCGGAATAGCATCGCCAAAACAGCCGCAGGTTTGTACCACTTTAAAGAACGCCGAGTAGAAGGTTAAAAAGCCAAAAAATATAATGAGCAGCAATAAACCCCAGGCCACTTTTACCGCACGAACACCGATAAGCAGAGCAAAACCCAAAAGCATTTCCAATGTACACAGCAATATAGCTATAGTAAGAGCAAAACTGTTAAGGAACATGATATGGAAAACCTCAAAATATTCTTCCAGCTTGTAAGAAAAACCCAGCGGATCATTGGCTTTGATCAGTCCCGAAAAAATAAATAGCAAACCAACCGCTATCCTGCAAAACCAAATAAAGCTGTTTTTCATAGTTATTTAATGTGGGAACAAAGATTTTTGGAGCAAGGAACAAGGACTTTTTCTTTGCTCTTTATTCCAAAAATCTTTGCTCTTTGTTCCCCAAAGTCTATTATACCCCTAATTTTATTAAAGCGAATACCGAATAATTGAGCATATCCTGGTAATTGGCTTTTACACCCTCTGATGCTTCGGTCAGGCCCTGGTTATCTTCAATTTGTTTAACACGCAGCAATTTCATTAGTATCAGATCGGTTAATGAACTGATGCGCATATCGCGCCAGGCTTCGCCATAGTCGTGGTTTTTGGCAAACATGAGCTCTTTGGTTTCTTTTACCCTATCGTCAAACAGGCGTTCCACATGATCGGGGGCAAGCTCCATGGCGGTTTCGGTACTGCATTCCAGCTGCATCATGGCAATAACGCAGTAGTTTACTATCCCAATATATTCGCCGGTAATGTCCTCGCCCACTTTTGATACTTTTTTTTCTTCCAGCGTGCGTATGCGCTGGGCTTTTATAAATATCTGATCGGTGATAGACTGCGGGCGTAGTATGCGCCATGCGGTTCCGTAGTCGCGGGTCTTTTTCATAAAAAGGCCCTTACATGTGTTAATTACTGCGTCGTACTCTGCTGATGTATTAGCCAAATTTGAAATATTTGAATGTTGAAACGTTGAATAAAGCGTGCTTGCGCCAATGCTGCAAAGTTAAACTAAATTACAATATTTAAACTTTGTAAAACACATGGCTCAAGATACATTTTTTCATAAAAAAACAACCCTTAACGCGGGTGGTAAACTGATAGACCTATCCACCCCAAAGGTTATGGGGATCATTAATATTACGCCCGATTCTTTTTACGCGGGTAGCCGTAAACCAGGCGTTGACGAGGCCCTGCAACAAGCCGAAAAGATGCTGGCCGACGGTGCCGCTTTTTTAGATATCGGCGCATACTCTTCGCGACCAAATGCCGAAGATATTTCCATTGCTGAGGAAACCGAGCGCCTGCTGCCTGCTGTTGAGGCTATTGTAACCGCATTTCCGGATGCAGTGTTATCTATTGACACCTTCAGGGCGCGGGTCGCGGAAGCTGCCATCAAGGCCGGAGCACATATCATCAATGATATATCGGGCGGAACTCTGGATGAGGGTATGTTTGCCACCGTTGTGCGTTTACAGGTTCCCTATATTTTGATGCACATGAAGGGCACGCCACAGACCATGAACCAGTTGGCACAATACGACGATGTTTTTACCGAGGAGCTTGATTATTTTGTGTCACGATACCAGCAGTTAAAGCAGTTGGGTGTACACGATGTGATCATTGATCCTGGTTTTGGTTTTGCCAAAAAGAACGAACATAATTACACCCTGATGAACCGCCTGCAGGATTTTGATATTTTAGGCCTCCCCACTTTAGTAGGCATCTCCCGCAAACGGATGATCTACGGACTACTTGATACTACCGCCGCCGAGGCCCTGAACGGCACCACGGTTTTGAACACCATTGGGCTGATGAAGGGGGCTAATATTTTGCGGGTACATGATGTTAAAGAAGCCATGGAAGCGGTGAAGATCTGGGAGATGGTTAACAGCTCAAAAACTTTTTAAACCTTGAATTTTAACAAATTTCTGCTCGAAAATGGCCTGTTTTTGATCAAAAAACGCTCGAAAATTGTCGATTTTAACACTTTTTAACAAATTTTAACACGGTTTTAACGTGTTTTTTCAGGTTTAAAAAGTATTAAATAATTGATTATCAAATAACTAAATGAAAAATGGTCGATTTTGAGCCTTGTTTTTCTCTTAACTAAACAGCCCGGTTCTCTTAAAAAAGGAGAACCAGGCTGCTATTGATATAAATATACGAAATATTAATGACCTCTTAAAATAACTATATTTAGTTTCCCAATATTCAATAAGCTTACCATGAAAAATTTAATGTTCCTGTTATTTGTGTTACTCCTGTCGTTCAAAACCTTTGCTCAGCAAACCGATCAGGAGGGTATAAAGCAAACGATCAATACCCTGTTTGATGCCATGCGCAAGGGAGATAGTACCCTGCTGCGTTCAACGTTTGATCAACATATTGTTTTTCAGAGTATCAATGATAGTAAGGCCGGAGCACCGGTATTGGTTAACGAGGATCCCAGTGGTTTTCTGAAATCGATAGGTACACCGCATAAAGAGGTATATGACGAACGGATTGTTTTTAGCGGCATCAAGATTGACGGTCCCCTGGCCAGTGTATGGGCACCTTATAAATTTTATGTTGGCGATAAATTCAGCCATTGCGGTGTGGATGTTTTTCAGCTGCTGAAAACAAAAGATGGCTGGAAGATCATTTATATTATAGATACGCGGCGGAAGGATAATTGTCCGGAGTAGTATCGTGAATGATGAGTAGTGAGTTGGGGCTGATAAAAGGAGAAATTTCGACTTTGGGCTTTACATGTTGAAGAGGTATTATAGGGGTGTCACCCTGAGCTCCGTCGAAGGGTAGAGCGCAGAGGCCTGCCCACCATGCTTCGACAGGCTCAGCATGACACCCTTTTTGGACAAATATCTAGGCTTGTGCGAATCCCCTCTCAAGAAGGGATTTTAAATAAAATTAATATTACAAAGCTCCTAGTTTCACCATGCCATAAAACAGCCCGGCGCAGTGCATGGCCTGTTCTATTTTATTTTCGAGCAGGAGTTGTTTTACTTCGGCGATGGTGTATTCTTCTACAATCAGCTCTTCATGGGCATCTAATGATTGTCCCTGAACTTTTTTGCCGCCCTTGGCCAGGAAAGTAAAAGTTTGGTTGTTGGCTGTTGCCGGATTGCCGTAAACGGTACAGATTAGTTCGAAATCATCAAACTGGTAACCGGTCTCTTCCAGTAATTCACGACGCAAAGCCTCAACGGGTTTTTCATCACCATCTATTACGCCACCGGGAATTTCCAGCGATATAATTCCGGCTGCATGGCGGTATTGTTTTACCATGAGCACTTTGTTGTCTTCGGTTATAGCCACGCCATTAACCCAGTTACTGTATTCTAAAACGTAGTAATCATCAACAATGCGGCCATCGGGCATTTCGCATTTGTCAATTCGTAAGGTGGCCCAGGGGCCTTTATGTATATAATGTGATGAAAGTAATTTCCAGGTGAGATCCATTATTAATTATTGAATTACTGAGTTATTGAATTAGTGATTTAGTGAATGGGTTTTCCAAAATGCTGTTTAGCGGTTTTTCAAAACTAAAAAAATTGTCATTCCGATAGAGCTGGGGTGGGCATGGGCGCTGTGCGAAAGAGAAATCTTCTGCTGTATACAAAGCCCAGTTGCATGTTTAAGAAGATTTCTCCTCGTACCTCGTTCGAAATGACAGATCTTATAAGAGCATTAATCACTAATTGCTCCCGCCTACCAGCTGCCGCTGGAACCGCCGCCGCCGAAATCGCCGCCGCCGAAACCACCGAAACCTCCGCTGTCGCCGCCGCCACTATCATTACCGCCGCCGCTAAAACCTCCCCAGCCACCACCTCCGCCGCTACCACGACCTAACAGGTTGCCGGCCAGGAACCACCAGAAAGGACTTGCGCCGCCACGGCTACCGATGATCTGGCGACCGCCACCACCGCCACCGCGGTTGCGGAAAATGAGTACAATGATCACAATTACGATGATAATGACAATGAGCACACTGCCGCCACCGCCGCCATTTTGTTTAGCCTGCGGTTTTTTATCGGCCTTGTATTCGCCTTTGGTGTATTTAATGATCTGGTCTACACCTGCGTTTAACCCGCCATAATAGTCGCCCGCTTTAAAGCGTGGGTTAATATCATTTACCCTGATCTCCTGGGTTACAATATCAGGCAATGCACCTTCGGCACCGTAGCCGGTTTGTATGGTAAGCTTCCGGTCGGCAAGAGCCACCAGGATCAATATGCCGTTGTTTTTTCCTTTTTGCCCGATACCCCATTTACGACCCAGCGTGGCGCCATATTCGGCGATGTCATAATTCCCTACCGATTTGATCATTACAATAGCGATCTGGGTAGAGGTAGAATCATTAAAAGCCACCAGTTTACTTTCCAGCTTTTGCTTATCATCGGCCGATAGGGTGTTGGTATAATCGGTAACCAGCGTAGTTGATCGTTCCGGAAAATCCTGCGCGAAGGCTACAAAGGCGCACAACACCAGGCTAAAGAACAATATGATTTTTTTGAACATGAGTTTTAAAGGTTAATCGCCATCCATAAAGGCAATGTCATCGGGCAATTCATTGTTATTGTCCTGTGTATGCGGAAAATATTTTTGCAGTTGCTCACCGGCAATTTTTAAACCGGTAACTATGCCCTCTATAATATCTCCATATTTAAAATGCTGCAGCATATCTTCTTTGGTAGCATCCCAGAAATTAGTCGGCACTACCGAATTGATACCGGCATCGCCAATAATAGCAAACTTCCTGTCCACAGTGGCCACATATATCAATATGCCGTGTCGTAAATTGGTTTTATGCATATTAAGCTGGTAAAAATATTTAGCGGCACGGTCAAGCACATCTTCGCTGCATTTTTTTTCAATGCATACCCTAATCTCGCCCGAACTGCGGTTCTCGGCTTCCTGTATAGCTTTGCGGATACGCTGTTGCTCTTCGTCGGTAAATACTGCCATAATTATGATTTCACAGATTTTAAAAGGTGATTACACCGATTCTAAAAATATTACGCCGATTGTTTGAGGATGATTTCATTGATTTCGTAAAGATAATCGGTGAAATCATCCTCAAAAAATCAGTGAAATCCATTGTTATTAAAATTGAACCTTAGGCGCTTTATCAGCTCCGGGTTCGGCGGTGAAATAACCTTTTTCGCTAAAGCCAAACATTTTGGCAGTTATATTAGCGGGGAACGAACGGATCTTGGTGTTAAATTCCTGTACGGAAGCGTTAAAATCCTGGCGGGCTACCTGTATGCGGTTTTCGGTACCTTCTATCTGTGCCTGTAAACCCAGGAAGTTTTCGTTGGTTTTTAAATTCGGATAGTTTTCAGTTACCGATAGTAACCTGCCCAGCGCGGTGCTTAACTCGCCCTGTGCTGCCTGGAAGGCTTTGATGGATTCCGGGGTTAGCTTGGTAGGGTCAACCTGTACAGATGTTGCTTTGGCGCGTGCCTCAACAACAGCGGTTAAGGTGCTTTTTTCAAAATTGGCAGCTCCTTTAACGGTATTTACCAGGTTAGGGATCAAATCGCTGCGGCGTTGATACTGACTTTGAACAGCAGCCCATTTGGTTTTTACGTTTTCGTCCATTTTAACCATGCTGTTATAACTGCATGAGCTTAATGACATAGCCGCCGCTATAATTAATATTACCGAGAATAACTTTTTCATTTTAATGATGCTTTTTAGATGTGTTTTGAATTTAGATTACAAAAGGCGTACCGTTGTTACAACAGCTAATGGTTATGACAACATGACAAGATACACATCGCTAAAGATAATCAAAACATTTTTGTACACGATTAAAGGATTGAGATGATTTTTGTGATAGGGCAGCGCGTATGAACAATTCACTCTGTTTGGGTTGTACGGTACTCTCTGCTGGGGGAATAAGCAAAAAAATACGTCATTGCGAGGTACGAAGCAATCTCTATACTGTACAGAGTAGGATAAAAAGCTTAAACTTTAGTAGTTAGCCTATCTATGTAGAGATTATTAATGTTGTGTTTGTTTTTAAGGGTATTAATGAGCTCCCTCCGGTCGGTTGTCTTCGTGCCTCGCAATGACGCGCGGAGAAGTTTTTTATCTTTTATGGCTTACAGGTATAAGTTCAGGCGGGTTGCCTGAACTGCGGCGGTGATAAGTATATGGTTGAATTAACCGTTGATTTAGATAACTCAAGATTCACAAGTAGGCAGGGTAAGGGATTAATTATCCTGCCAGGCAATGCTGCTCACGCATGGTAAGCTGGCTGATCATGTCTTTTAAAATATTGCGTGCACGGTATAATGTGGTGCGTGATAATAATTCTGTCATGCCTAATGAATTACCAATTTCCTGGTGCGAGTAGCCCTCAATAGCATACATGCTGAATACAGAACGGTAAGTTTTTGGCAGTTTTTGGATCAGTTTCATCAGATCTTTTGCTTCCAGTCCGTTATCGTTGTATGATTTGCTCATCGGCATGTTGCTTTCGGCAGAAAAATCTTCTACCAAAACCATGGGTTTTAATTTGCGGTAACGTGATATAGCGCAATGTACCATGATGCGGCGGATCCACCCTTCGAGGCTGCCATCGCCACGATAGTTGTTCATGTTTTTGAACATTTTTATAAAGCCCTCCTGCAGTATATCCTGCGCTTCGTCTTTATCAGTTGCATAACGCATACAAACTGCCAGCATTCTTGGTGCTAATACCCGGTATAATTGTTCCTGTTGCTTGCGGTCGTTTTTCAAACATCCTGCCCATAAGGTCATCAAGCGGTCTTCGGCGATATTCATTTTGTGTTGTTATTTTTATAACGAGCCTATGCCAATATGGATGCCATATTGTAAATTGTTGATTTTCAATTAAATAGATTTTAATGGCCATTTAAAACTGTTCGATAGCGGACGGTCATTGTGCACGGGCGGACAGTTTGGTTTTTGATGATTTAGCGAACATCACCCTTTTGGGGGGAGGAACACCCCCTCTAAATCTCCCCCAGGGGGGAGACTTAAAAAAGCATTGTAAAGCCCTCTCCTTTGGAGAGGGTTGGGTGAGGTTTTTTCCTTACCTTTGTCCTGATCCGGGATAAAAACCCGGCAATTACACATGATCAAAGAAGTAGAAATAGTATGCCCTCCCGGGCAACAGGAAGACGAAGCCGTAATAACCCGTTTAGCGGCGGCTTCTTTAAATATTCAACCCCAAAAAGTTTCGGCGGTAAAAGTTTTAAAACGATCTATCGATGCCCGTGGCCGCAAGGTGGTTTACCGTATGCAGGTGCAGGTGTTTTTAGATCAGCCTTATCAGCCCGAAATATTCACCGTCAATTATCCCGATGTACAGTTTGGGCGACCGGTTATTATTGTTGGCGCTGGTCCGGCGGGAATATTCGCGGCGCTACAATGTATACAATCGGGACTAAAGCCAATTATTATGGAACGCGGTAAGGATGTAAAGCAACGTCGCCGCGATCTGGCTAATATCAACAAACAAGGGCTGGTAAACCCGGAGTCGAATTATTGTTTTGGCGAAGGTGGGGCTGGTACCTACTCCGATGGGAAGCTGTATACCCGCTCCACCAAGCGCGGCGATGTGAACGAAGTGCTGAAAATGTTTGTAGCACACGGTGCCGAGGAGAATATACTGATAGACGCCCGGCCGCACATCGGCACCAATAAACTGCCCCAGATCATTACCGCTATGCGCGAAACCATACTGAATGCTGGTGGCGAGATCTTATTTGATACCAAAGTGACCAGTTTACTGGTGGAGTTTGGTAAAATAAAAGGTGTAAAGCTGGCCAATGGCGAAAAGCTGACAGCTGACGCGGTGATACTGGCCACAGGTCACTCGGCGCGTGATGTTTTTGAAATGCTGCATCACCAAAATATACTGATCGAGGCCAAACCTTTCGCCTTAGGAGTGAGGATAGAACATCCGCAGGAAATTATTGATCGCGCCCAATACCATTGCGAATACCGCGGTCCTGATCTGCCGCCATCCTATTATAACCTGGTAGAGCAGGTGGATGATCGTGGAGTGTTCTCTTTTTGTATGTGTCCGGGTGGTATTATTGCTCCCTGCGCAACTGAGACTAATGAAATTGTAGTGAACGGCTGGAGTCCATCCAAACGAAATAATCCTTTTGCCAATTCGGGCACGGTTGTGCAGATCAATATGGAAGATGTAGCCGGTGATGATACCGATCCCTTTAAGATGCTGCGCTTTCAGCAGGAGATTGAGAAAGCCGCTTTTGTGGCTGGTGGCGGTAACCTGGTAGCACCGGGCCAACGTATGGTTGATTTTGTGGAGGGCCGGTTGTCCAATGATCTACCAGAAAACTCCTATCTGCCCGGAACCAAAAGCACCGAGCTGAAAGAAGTATTGCCATTATGGATACACCAGCGCTTACAAAAGGCATTGCCGGCCTTTGGCAAAAAAATGAAAGGTTATTATACTAATGAAGCTATATTAGTAGGAGTGGAGTCGCGCACATCATCGCCGGTAAAAGTTCCGCGCGATAAAGAAACGCTGCAGCACCCGCAGGTTCAGGGTTTATTTCCCTGTGGCGAGGGGGCCGGTTACGCGGGTGGCATTATTTCTGCTGCTATTGATGGTATCAACTGCGCTTTGGCAACTTTAAAAATATTGAGATGAGCACCTCAGAAAATCTTTCGCACGAATTGCAAAATGTATTGTCAGGCGATCCCTGGTATGGTTCGCCGGTTTATACTATTTTAAAAAGTATCAGTTTTGAGACCGCGTACGAAAAGCCACCGGGCTCGGTACATAATATAGCGGAGATCGTACTGCATATGATTGCCTGGACAGAAGAGGTGATGGACAGGATGAATGGCCTGCCTTCGGGCGTACCCACCAGCGGCGACTGGCCAGAAACGGGTACACCTGATGAGCAAAAATGGCAGAATTATGTTCAAGATTTGAAACTGGTTAACGTAAATTTGATCGGCATTATTCAAAACTTCCCTCCGGATCAATGGAATGAGCCAACAAATGACGAAAGGAACCGCGAACAGGGAACCGGTGTTACTTATGAAGAACTGATTAACGGATTAATACAGCATCATATATATCACTCGGCCCAGATAGCGCTATTAAAAAGGATAATTACTAATTAAACAGGATTTCACCGATTAAATAGGATTGCACTGATTTTGGAAGATTTATCTATCGGTGTAATCAAAAAATAATCAGTGTAATCACAAAAAGTAATATGGCTGATAAAAAAACATTGGTACTGGGTGCCACGCCCGATACCAGCAGATATGCTTACCTGGCTGCCAACCGGCTGGTGAGCAAAGGACATACGATAGTAAATGTAGGGATAAAAACAGGCGAGGTGGCCGGGGTACTCATCGAAAAGCCCGAGACCATACACCACGATATTGATACAGTAACTTTATATGTTGGTCCGCAGCATCAACCAGAATTATATAATTACATATTAGATACCCATCCAAAGCGTATTATATTTAACCCGGGCACCGAAAACTCCGAGTTACGACGCCTGGCCAACGAAAAAGGTATTCAAACGGAAAATGCTTGTACGCTGGTGCTGTTATCGATAGGGGAGTATTAACCCCTTAGCCCCCTGAAGGGGGAACTCTTAGCAAATGATTTTTTATGTAGAGACACATTATATGTGTCTCTTTTTTTTAGGGATCATGCTAATCAAAAGCTCCCCCCTTTAGGGGGCTGGGGGGCTTGAGCCTGATTGATGATCCTGATCTCTTTTGGGAAATAATTGTTAATACGATTGGGCAATAGCTTGGCCCAGCCCAGCGCATGGCCTTCAAAGGTCATCAGGCTCCATCCTTTTTCTGTTGGATTAAGATCGATATTATCCCGGCGCAGATATTGTATGGCCTGATCGTGGCTGAGCTCGGTTTGTAAAACGGTGTCCTTATTGATAATAGTACTCAAGGCCAGTTCATGATCGGGTATCAGATCTTTTCCCATCAGTTTACCTACACGTACACCTGATTTTTTAAGATACAGGTGACGCTGCAAAATATTCAGACTTTCTTTATGGCTGCGGTTAATGGCCAGCCAGTCATCATTCACCTTAAAATAATAGAAGCTTTCGGGATTATTAAGATAAGCCTTTACCTGGTCAATTTCCTTACTGCTTATTTTTTGCTGCATGTTGTTTTTAAAGTTGCCCAGTTCGCCTGTATTGGTTTTCTTGCGCAGACAAGAAGCAAATAAACCTTCGCCCTTTACTTGTCCCGGATAAAAGCGGTAACCCCATGCTTTTTGCTGTGCCGATTCGGTTTCCACAATACCCCAGTCCTTATATATAGGTATACGGATGCTTTCGAGGTCAAATTCCTGGCAAAGCCAATCCAATATATCCTCGTTTTCCTGGTGCGAGTAAGAGCAGGTACTATATATAAGGTAGCCATCCTCATTTAAGGCGGGCAATATATCGGCCAGTATGCGTTCCTGCCGTTGATGGCAAAGATTGACGTTGGCCTCAGACCATTCGTTCATCGCCTGTGGATCTTTCCGGAACATGCCCGAGCCAGAGCAGGGTGCATCAACCAATATGATATCAAAAAAGCTCTTCAAGCGGCCGATATCTTTCGGATCGTTATTACTGACTATAACATTACTTTGACCCCAGCGGCTCAGGTTATCTGTTAATACAGGTACGCGTGTTTTAATGATCTCGTTAGCCAGCAGCAGATCGTCGGCCCCGATAGCCGAATTAAGCAGCGTGCTTTTGCCGCCCGGCGCCGCGCAAAGGTCGAGCACTTTTACAGGTTGCTGTTTGTTTTGCCTGATGTGTTTTACTATATGATCAATAAACATAGATGATGCTTCCTGTACATAATAACATCCGGCATGAAAAAGCGGGTCGAAAGTGAAGGACGGACGGGCATCTAAATAAAAACCATCGGCACACCAGGGTACTTGCGCGCCTGTTTTTAAGGCCGAAGGTTTAAAAGGATTTAACCTTATAGATGTAGGCGCATCAGAATTTTCATGAGCTTCGATAAAATTTTGCTCATCAAATCCGTTTTCTGCGCTTAATGAGGCCAGGAAGTTTTCGGGAAATGTGGTCTTGTTCATATACTTTTCAAATATACAAATAAGGTAAATGCTATTATTATAGGTTAAAGCAGGGGTGCGGCGACTGAATTTAGGGTTAGTTTACAGGTAGTTGTAAAATAGTTTTAATTATTTCAAAATTTCTCTTGGAAGGGAAGTGTTTTTCTCTGTACATTTGTGACCGCTTAAGGAAAAAGGGCGTTGTTTTTTGAAGATTTAGCGAATAAAAAAAAGTTTAAAAAAGTGAAAATTTCACTTGATAAATTAAAATAAGATTCGCACCTTTGCAGCCCGCTGAGGAGGAAGAGAAAAGGGAGAAAGCGGGGTTCAAAACTTAGAATAAAAAAAAGAAAAAAAAGTTTTGGAAAATAGAAA